>CAVTAI010000001.1:0-977701 GCA_963732655.1 uncultured Acidobacteriota bacterium
AAGTGCCGTCGGCTTTCTGGGGGTGATGCGGACGCTCGGTGTGTCGTGGAGCAACACTTCATCTCGCGTATCCTCGCCATGTCTCCCTCGACCCCTCATCGATCGAGATCAGCCGCGTGATCTCGTCGGTCTTGAAGCCGATGGCGGAGGGCTGGCGGATGCCGGGCAGGAACGCGACGTCGTAAAGTTCGCGCACGACGCCTTCGAGGCGGACCCAGGCGACGGTGTCGCCGGTGGCGAGATCGATCGATGACAAGGCCGCAGCGCGGCTCGGCGCCCTTTGGCGGCGAGCGCCGCGTCGAGCGGCAGGCCCTGGAAGGTGCGGTTCTCGCGCGGCAGCGACAGGCCGACGATGGCGCAGCCGCCGGCGAAGGTCAGCCCGCGCGCATAGCCGGGGCAGAAGGCGACCGGCACGAAGCGGCGCGCCGCCGTATCGACCCAGCCGAATTCGCCGGTGCCGGAGTTGAGCACCCACAGCTTGCCGTCGTGCAGCCGCGGCGAATGCGGCATGGAGAGGCCCGCGCACACGATCTCGTTCGTCGCGACGTC
Source organism: uncultured Acidobacteriota bacterium (assembly GCA_963732655.1). Taxonomy (GTDB): domain Bacteria; phylum Actinomycetota; class Acidimicrobiia; order Acidimicrobiales; family SHLQ01; genus CAVTWS01. The sequence goes on from CAVTAI010000001.1 coordinate 550, forward strand.
GATGACGATGCCGCCATCGGCGCGCTTGTCGCGCCAGCCGTCGGCGACATCGGACGCCGACACCGCGGTCACGTAGCGCGGCACGCCGCTCTCCATGGCCATGCCGTTCAGGTGGCAGCGGTCCTCGGGCGCGAGCTTGGAGATGAAGGGCGGGCGCCAGAGCGGCTTGAAGCTCGAGCCGTCGCTCGCCGTCGCGAGGCAGCCGAACAGCGTGTTGACGAACACCGGCTCGTCACCGGCTTGCCCGCTCGGCGGACCGAAGGCGACATCGTGGATGTCGAGATCGCCGGTGATCCAGGCGACGCGCGGCACATAGACGGCGTCCGAGCCGTCGGCGGCGTGTTGCCCCGGCGGCAGCAGATTGTCGAAGCGGTAGAGCTGATAGTGCGTCGCCAGAAGCAGCGTGCGGGCATCCGCGCTGACCGCGAGCCCCATGCAGCGGGCAAACGTGCGCTCGTGCACGCACTGCTTGCCGTCGGCCTTCAGGCCGAGGAAAAACACCTTGCCTGCCTGATAGGTGGTGAAGGCAAGACTGCCGCCCGAGCGCGCAAGCCAGGACGTGAAGCCGCGCGAGGTGGTGAGGGCGAATTTTTCCTCCAAAATCTCTGAGCCATAGGTCGATCCACCGTCGCCGAACCCGGATGGGAGGATTTCCCAGGAGGGTTCTAGACACAGGACAAGGGTGCGAGTGTCCTTAGGGAGAGTGTCCGCTAGTCCTTGACCGGTATACAGAAAAGGCGTTGAGTTGAGCATAAGCGGTCTTCGGCGGAGCTCGCTGCAACACAAGCTCCTCATTCAGGGCCCGGTCGCCAAATCTTGGGAGTTCCTGGGGTTGGAGATTTCGCCGTCCTAAAGAGCGGCTTCGGCGACGATACATACGTAGTGATGCTGACCGAAGCACTTGCCGCTCTCATCGCCAAAAGCACGGCGAGCGCGCGTTCTCCCACCCAGGGAAGAGTTCTTGCGGGGTAGCGATGTCAAAGACAGTCTACATGCAATTCGAACCGGCTGCACTCCTGGAAAACTTCCCGGGAAGCACCGCCGACACCTTACTTTTCAACGGCTTCGATACAGGAGTCCTCCGTTATTATGAAGTGTTTGGCAACAGCTCACCGGCGTCCTCCATGCTCCAATAGACAAAGAGATTGGCGCGCATGCCGCCGCGCACCGGGAAAATCGTGAGATAGGCCATGGCCTGGCCCGGCCCTTCGGGGAAAACGGTAAGCGCTGGAAAGGCGAACCGTGTCCCGCTTCGGGCTTCATGTCGAAGCCGATGCTGATCGAATGGCAGGGGCTGAATGTCTCGCGGGTGATGCCGAGGTTTTCGCGCAGGCCCGGATTGAGGCCATTGGCCAGGATCACCAGCCGGTGAATCTTGTCGCCCGTGGCAAGTGTGACGCGCGGCTTGCCTCCTTCGGTGGAAACCCCGTGACCTTGGTTGCGAGATGCTGGACGAAGCCGGGATTTGCTGCCTGACCGCGTTCACCAGATCATGGTACATGATGCCGGCCCGTCCGCTTGGCTTGCGGTCAATCAGGCGGCCATAGCGCGCCACCCACACCTGCCCGTCCACACAGGCGTGCGGCAACACAGCATCGGCAAGGCCTGTAAGGCGGAGCAGCGCCAGTTGCGAATCATCAAGCTTCTCGCAGCGGAATTCCTGGCGCTGTTCCGGATGCGGATCGATGAGAATGGCGGAATGCCCGGCTCGGCCCAGCATGGCGGCGGCAGTGGCACCTGCGAGCCCGGCGCCGACAATGGCCACATCAGTTTTCAGCACATTCATGCCGCGGCCTCTCTGGAAAACAGCTGGAGCGAGCGGACCCGGCGCAACAGCGCATCCGATTGCTTGATCTTGCTCTTCAGCGCAAGGCCCGCGCGCCAGAAGGGGGCAACGGGATGACCGGCTGCGGTGATGGGAACGACCGAGTCGTAGAGCGCTTCGGCATCCTTGCAGTAAACCTGCTTGTAGGCCGCATCGCCGATGCCGAGATCGAATTTGCTTAAACCACGCTCGCAGCCATGCGGATAACATTAGCGAGCAGCAGTTCGCCCGGACTGTAGTCCCTGAACTCCGCCCCCGCGATGGAATTGAACATGCCGCTGAGGCGGCCATGGGACGTGATGCCGCCGAAGGTCGCGATGATCGTGTCCCCGGCAAGGCCGCGTAGAGTTCGATGAGGGGTTCGCCTGTACCGGGATCAATATCGTGGGCGGCGGCCGTGGTGAATTCCTTCACCCCCGGCGCTTCGAAAGCATTGCTGAGGCCAAGTTCGCGCATGCGCTCGGACTTCTGCCGGAAGAAGGCCTCGAGCACCCGGTCAATTTCGCCCGGTGTGCGGGCCCGCAGATAGGAGACGGGCCCCAGCGCCGTAAGCTGGCGTTCCTTCTGGCGAAGCTTCTTGCGTGAGCCCGATCCCATCCGCTCCTTGAGCAGTTGTTCGAAATCAGCCATGAGGTCGCCGCTGTAGGTCCGGCTGGGCGCTTCCAGGTGTGGCCAGAGCAGCATCGGGTTGGCGGCATCCCGCCAGGTGGCCGGCTGGTTCAGAAGAACGAGAACATCGATGCCCGGCCCGGTGCCCCGCAAGCCTTCGCGCAATCGGCGAGGCTTGCCGCGGCTCTTTCAGCAGGTCGGGCCGCCAGACCGGCAGGTTGAAATTGGTGTGCTTTCCGCCCATGAAGAATCCGATGTGGATGGTCCCAAGCCGCTTGCGGACCAGCGGCAAAAGCAGGACGGGCTTGCCGGTTTCATCGCTGCAGCACCGTGACATGGGGCGAGGCCCCCGCACGCTGCCGACATGCTGCCACCAGTGCGACATCCAGGAATAATGCTGGTAGCGGCTGCAAAGGGCGCCTTGCTGTACCATTTCGCGCCACAGGGTTTCGGCCTTCCCGAATTGGGTCAAAACCTCAACCCGGCCCGCGCAACGGGGTTAACGCCGCCCCGGCTGGCCGGAATGACGGCGGTTTGTGGCATCGCATCAAGATAGGAAGGATTTTGCACGGGTCTGGGCCTCGAACAGGTGAAACAGCGCGGTCCCCGATGGCGGCCGCTTGCCGTTAACAAGGCAAGCCCCATGCCAGTTAACCTTGAATGCTAACGCGGAAACCGCATGAATTACGCCTAACCTTCGCGGTGATGAACCAGCAGTGCTCGTAGATTGCGATGGAGCGGTCATCGGGTGTCGAGGCGGGTCAACTTTGTAAGTTTGCTCGCGTAGAGGCAGGGTTTTGCGATTGCCTGCAGCCACTGGGGTTGTTGCCGGTGCTCTGGCGAGATCATCCGCTTTTTGATTTTGCAATCCCCGCCACAGCCGAGAGATCTTCACAGTGTTGCCAGGATTGCGGCGCGAGCTCTGGGCCTTGGATGGCGAGATCGGCTTCCGCCTGCTGGTTGCTGGATTTGCACTCATGGAAGCCGATCAGCATATGCATTAACAGGGCTGCACCAACGGCGGCAAACAAGCCAGACTTTCGATTTGCGTTTCGTGAAAATAACATGACGTTCTCCTTTTGCTGTCCGGTTTCAATTCTTGGCAGGCACTTCAGGGTGCGGAATCTACAGGCGCTTATTTTCACGCAGTTCCCGCGCACCCGTTATTCGCTCTTACGCAGGCTGCCCTGAAATCACCTTGAATGCGCGTCAGCCAGCGCAGGGAAAACGGGCCCGTGGCACTACGGCCCTTGAAAAACACTTCTGAATCCATAGCTACAGGACACGAAGAGGAACCGCCATGACCACCACATCGTCCCGCTTTTTTGACGAGCTTGCCAAGCTGATGACCAATGCCACGGGTGCCGCCCAGGGCCTGCGCAAGGAAGTTGACACCTTGGTCCAGGCCCAGGTGGAGCGGGTTTTGAACAATCTCGAACTGGTGAAGCGCGAGGAATTGGACGTGGTGCGCGACATGGCGCAAAAGGCCCGCGACGAGAATGAAGCGCTGGCCAAGCGCCTTGCCGAGCTGGAAGCCAAGCTCAGCCCGGGCGCCTCCATCCACATAATTTCATGTGGAGGAATCAGTCCAATCCGCTGACTCTTGTGGCGACTCAATCGCACGGGCAATTTCCCCTCACCGCCTGACCTAATTCGTCAGGCACCTGAGGATCTGGCCCATGGGCGCACTGCAATCATACGTGAATGACACCACCAACCCGCTTGATCTCATCGAGCGCCTGGCCGAGCGCCGCGACTGGTCGCTTGACCGCACCAATGATTGCGAAGTGACCATGGTGGTGACCGGCGGCTGGAGCGATCTCCATGTCTCGCTGAACTGGCGTGACGATCTGGAATCGCTTCTGGTGGCCTGCACCTATGACGTGAAGGTGCCGCAGGCCCGCAAGGATGAAGTGGGCCGCCTGCTCACCCTGATCAACGGCCAATTGTTCCATGGCCATTTCGACATGTGGCATGGCGATGGCAGCATCGTGTTCCGCAACAACCTGGTTCTCGCCGGCGGAGCCGTTGCCAATGATGCCCAATGCGAAACCCTCATCCGCCTCGGCGTCGAATCCTGCGAGCGCTATTACCCGGCCATGCAATATGTCTGCTGGGCGGGCAAAACCGCTGAGGCAGCCCTGGAAAGCAGCCTGCTTGAAACCATGGGTGAGGCATGAGCCTTCCGCTCAGCGGAACCCTGGTGCTCGTGGGCGCCGGCAAGATGGGCGGCGCCATGCTTGAGGGCTGGCTCAAATCCGGTGCTGACCCAAAAAGATTGTGGTGCTTGATCCCTTCGTCTCCGATGACATGAAGGCCCTGCTTGCCAGGCACAAGGTGTCAGCTCAATCCGGCCATCGCCGGCATCAGAGATGTGGAAGTCGTGCTGATCGCCGTGAAGCCGCAAATGATGGAAGAGGTTCTGCCCCCGGTCGTGGGCCTGGGCGCTTCGAAGCCGCTCATCCTGTCCGTGGTCGCCGGAAAAACCATTGCCTCCTTCGAGCGCCATTTCGGAAAGTCGCCGCCATCATCCGCACCATTCCCAACACCCCCGCCGCCATTGGCCGCGGCATTACGGCGATGACGGCCAATCCCAATGTTTCGGCAAGACAAATGCAGCTGGCCACCGAACTTCTTTCGGCCATCGGCGAGGTGGTGACCGTTGACCGCGAAGAGCTGATTGATAGTGTGACGGCGGTTTCAGGCTCCGGCCCGGCTTATGTCTTCTATATGACCGAATGCCTGGCGGCGGCGGCGGAAAAAATCGGCCTGCCCCCGGCGCTCGCCATGCAACTGGCCCGCGCCACCGTGGCGGGCTCCGGCGAATTGATGCGGGTGACCGGCACCGAGGCCGCCACCCTGCGGCAGAATGTGACCTCGCCCAAGGGCACCACCCATGCGGCCCTGCAGGTTCTGATGGCGGACGATGGCTTGGAGCCGCTGTTTGAAAAAGCCGTGAAGGCGCGCCAGCCGACCGCTCCAGGGAACTGGCAAGCTAGATGCCGCAAATTATCTTTCGATGATTTCATGAGAAGGTTGATATCCGCGTCGGCACCATCATCGGCGGTGGAGCCCTTCCCCGAGGCCCGCAAACCTGCCTTCAAGCTGCGCATTGATTTCGGCGGCCGAGATCGGCATGAAAAAATCATCGGCCCAAGTCACGAAATACTACACGCCGGAAACCCTGATCGGCCGTCAGGTGGCCGCCGTGGTCAATTTTCCGCCGCGCCAGATCGGCCCCTTCATGTCGGAAGTCTTGACCCTGGTTTTCCCGACCATGAGGGCGACGTGGTTTTGGTGGCCGTCGAACGCCCCGTGCCAAACGGCGGGCGGATGTACTAGACCGGTATCGCACCACTGCCCGAAGGCCACCCACCGGGCTTTCCTCAAGGCTTGATTTCGCCACCATGGGCATGGGCGATATCAAGGGCAATGGCCAGCCCAAGACCAGTTCCCGTTTCATCCAGATTGCGCGCATGATCCAGCCGCACAAAGGGCCGGAACGCATCATCGCGGTTCTCCTCCGGAATGCCCGGCCCATCATCGTCGACAAAAATGGTGAGCAGCGGTCTTCGATCCCGCCCTTCACCTTCACATGTTTCCGTAGCGCATGGCATTGGTCACAAGGTTGGTAATCAGGCGGCGGAAGGAAATGGGCTTCAGTGTTGTCCGCCACATCCTGAACTTCAAGGCCGCGTGGGATTCCGCGCGCCACGGCCGTGGCCACGGATTGAACTTGCCCCGGGTCACCGCTTCGGTCTTCTCGCCGCCATCCCCGCGCACAAAGGCCATGTAGTCTTCCAGCATGTGCTGCATTTCGTCCACGTCCTCCTTCAGCGGCTTCGTCTTCGGCCCATCCCCGAGCAAGGCCAGTCCAGCTTGAACCGGGTGAGAATGGTGCGCAGATCATGGGAAACGCCCGCCAGCATGGCGGTGCGTTGCTCCACATGGCGCGCAATGCGGTGCTCATGTCGACGAACGCATGGCCGGCCTCGCGCACTTCGTCGGCGCCGCGCGGCCGAATTCCCGACCTCCCGCCCCATGCCAAAGCTCTGGGCGGCCTTCGCCAGTTCGACAATCGGCATGATCTGATTACGCAGGAACCGACGGCAATCGAAAGCAGGATCAGGGAAGACAAGAGCATCCAGAACATCCCGCCGCTCCGCCGCCGAGAGCTTCCTCAAGCGCCAGCCGGACCTCACGCCGAAGCAGCGCCAGGAAATGCTCGAAGCGGCGATGGGCGTGCTGGAAGACCCGCGCTTCGCCGCGGTCTTCGGCCCCGGCGGCCGCCCGGAAGCGCCCGTGATCGGCCGGCTCGGCGCGGACACCATCAATGGCCGCATCGACCGTCTGGTCATCACCGACACCGAAATCCTGATCGTCGACTACAAGACCGACCGCCCGCCCCCGCCACGGTCGAAGGCGTCGGCGAGGCCTATGTCGCCCAGATGGCCGCCTACCGGGCCGTGTTGTCACAGCGCTGGCCGAATCGTCCCATCCGGTGCCTGCTGGTCTGGACAGATGGCCCCCTTCTCATGGAAATACCGCCCGCCGACCTCGACCGCGCACTGCCCGCGTGTCTGCGCGTGAACTGTTCGTTTAGCGGCGCTCTGTTTGATACCGCCCGGGCCGGCCCTACCTAGGCCGACAGAACCAAGGAAGCCGCCATGGCCGTCGCCTCCATCTCCGATGACAGCTTCGACACGGAAGTCCTCGCCGCCGGACCCCGGTGGTCGTGGATTTCTGGGCGGAATGGTGCGGCCCGTGCAAACAGGTCTCCGCGCACTTCGAAGCCCTCGCCGAGGAACTTGGCGACAAGGTCAAGGTCGTGAAGATCAACATCGACGACAACCCGATGACTGCCGGCCGCTTTGGCGTGCGCGGCCTGCCCACCTTCATGATCTTCCAGGACGGCAAGGTCACCGCCACCCACCTCGGCGCCATGAACAAGACCCGCATGGTCGAGTGGCTCAAGGAAAGCGCGCCGTCAGTCGCGTAGCCTTCGGCCGCCGTGATCTGCGTAGGGACGCAGCGGACGGAGGCAAGCCGCGCGCGGGCAGTCGACTGCAAGAACAATACCGCGCCAACATCAACGGCGCTGCGCAGACCTCAGCTGCGCAAGGCCTATCTAAGTTCAGCTGGTCACAGCGGATACTTGAAGCGTTGGGAAAACCCGCGTCATGCGACATCATTGCATTCGGTCCTCGCTCTCGGTGCTCTGATCAGCTTGCGCTGCGCGCCGCCGACTTCTGCTTGCCAGCTGTCGTGGCCGCGATCCCGATCGTGGTGCCCAAGTCTGGTCGAGCAGCGTGCCGACGCCGGATCAGCAGCGTTCAGGGGGAAGTCGCGCTGGAGGTGTGTTCGCGGCGCAAGCTCGGCCTGATCGAAGCGGCGACAATCCGACGAGATTGCCGTGCACCACGTGCAATCCGGATCACAGATGCTGCTCCAGATCGATACGCGTGCTGACGAGCATGCGCGTGATGCGGAGTTCGTTATCGAAGCCGGGATCATTCAGTTAATGACGATGGCCACGATGATCACGCAGACTACGCCACGGGGAATCCAGTTGCCTTGCCGGGCCGCAACACTGATTCGTCGCTCGGAAGGATCAACACACAGTCAGATATTCGTCGCCTTTGATGACCCGGCCACGAAGCACCCGATGACAAGGTCCCCGCACTCCTGACGCTCAAGTCCGCTAGCCATCAGAACAAACAAGCTCCCAAAAAGACGCGTCTTGCCCTCCGCGCGCGTCCGGTGTTTCTGCATTGCAGCACACGCCTGAGACGGACCCGCACCATGAGCACGACACGCCTCGCCAGTTCTTCAAGCCGCTGGCCATCGGCGCGCCCGAGCCCATGCGCGACCTGCCGGTGAAGCTCGAGCGCATGATCCATTTCGTGCCCGGCCATAACGAGAAGGTTCGTTCCAAGACGCCGGACATGGCTGCAAAGGTCGACGTCATTCTGGCGAACCTCGAGGACGCCATTCCCGCCGACGCCAAGATCCAGGCCCGCGCCGGCGCCATCGAGATGGCGAACATGGTCGACTGGAAGAAGCTCGGGCACCGGCCTGTGGACGCGCGTCAACCCGCTCAACTCGCCCTGGTTTCTCGACGACGTGACCGAGATCGTCACCAAGGCCGGCAACATCTACGACGTCATCATGCTGCCCAAGGTCGAAGGCCCGTGGGACATCCACTATGCCGACCAGCTGGTCGCCCAGCTTGAGGCGAAGGCCGGGATCACCCGCCCCATCCTCTTCCACGCCATCCTCGAGACCGGACAGGGCGTCGCCCTCGTCGAGGAAATCTGCCTCGGCCTCCCCGCGCATGCAGGGCATCTCGCTCGGACCGGCAGACCTCGCCGCCAATCGCGCGATGAAGACCACGCGCGTCGGCGGCGGCCATCCGATGTACAAAGTGATCGAGGACCCCGTTGAAGGCCGCGCTCGCATGTCGGCGCAGCAGGACCCGTGGCACTACACGCTCGGCAAGATGGTCGACGCCTGCGTGCAGGCCGGCATCAAGCCGTTCTACGGCCCGTTCGGCGACATCGCCGACCTCGCCGCCTGCGAGCAGCAGTTCAAGAACGCCTATCCTCATGGGCTGCGCCGGCGCCTGGTCGCTTCACCCCGGCCAGATCGACATCGCCAAGCGCGTCTTCTCGCCTGAAGCCGACGAAGTGAAGTTCGCGCTCCGCATTCTCGAAGCCATGCCCGACGGCACCGGCGTCGCGATGATCGACGGCAAGATGCAGGACGACGCCACCTGGAAACAGGCGAAGGTCATCGTTGATCTCGCGAAACAGGTCGCCGCGAAAGACCCGGAGATGGCGAAGGCTTACGGTCTCTGATTCCCCGATTGCCTGTTGCGCGACGTCACTGTTGCTAGCAATTTCCGCTAGCAGCCGGGTGAATCGGCGCATTCCGGGAGGGGACTACATGAAACTGCTATCATTGCTCGCCGTCGCAACGGCGATCAGGCGGCGTATGCGCCGCGCCGGCCTTCGCGCAAGGTGATGGCCCGCCGCCGCCGCCTGCGCCTGAGCGCGCCGGCCAAGCCGTCGTCGTCCGGCTTCTATGCCGGCGTCGGCATCAACCTCTACTTCCTCGATCGTGACTACGCGGCGGACGGCATGCCGATCATCTTCGAGGACCAGCCTTCGCCGGGCGCCTTCATGGGCCGGCTCGGCTATGCCTTCAACGAAAACATCGCGGTCGAAGTCGAAGCCGGCATCGGCGGCGCGCGCTCGCAGTTCACGACCTCGGGCGGCGGCAGCCGATGGCGAGATCGGCGTCGAGACGCCGCTCGGCGCGCATCGTCGTGCTCTCCATGCCGATCGGCGGGCAGCGCCTACATCATGGGCAAGGCCGGCTATGTCAGCGCCAAGGTCTCGCGCGAATATCTCGGCGTCGGACTATCGGCGACCTCGACCTCAGCGGCGCCGGCCTTCGGCGTCGGCGGCGGCTTGCGCGGCGGCGCGCTGCGACTACCGCATGGAGTACAGCGTTCATGTCCGGCGGCGACTCCGGCGATGGCGGCGTGCTCGGCATGTTCGTCTTCAACCACTTCTAGAGCTCGGAGCCGCGGTGCGGGGCCGGTCGCCGGTCTCGCACCGCGCCCATCACTTCGGCTCCTCCAGCCCCGCTACATCGTGCGACGCATCCAGCCGATAGCGCCACTTGCCATCAGTCGAAGCGCCCTCGATGCGCAGGCACGCATAGGGCCGCCCCGGCTGGTTGTCCGCATCGCGCCCAGCGATCGGCCACAGCTTCTCGCAATTCGCCTGCAGGCACAGCACGCCTCCCCCGCCACCACGCCTTCGAGCGCGATCGCGATCGCGGAACAGTTTCAGCTGAGACGTTCTCCGATCGTCTTCAGCTGCGCGAAAGCCGTGTCGTCGCCGTCCGCAGTTGCTCGCGCGATAGCCATTGCCCAGCGACGCGCCAAGATCCGCATCACTGTCGCTCCGCATCGCCTCGCGCAAAGCTGCGAAGCTATTCCAGTCATCGGCGCGTAATGCGCCCAGTCCGTCCGTCGCTGCGGCGAGATCGCCACCCTTTGCGCCCGGCAGCCGCCGCTTCAATCCCGACGGCTTGAGATTGCTTCCGCTCATGAACATCAGCATCGGCCCCTCGGGCCGATGCAGCCCAGCGTGCGCCCGTGCAGGTTGATCCCCGGCGCGCGCAGCTGGCCGTTCAGCAGCGTCTCTTCGGCCACCGCGCAATCCGTCACGCGCCCGACGAAAGATCCGCGCCACGCACCCGGCAGCGGCTGCATGCCCATCGATGAACCCACCGACGAAATTCCGTTCACGCCATAGATCGCATCGACATCCGCATAGACGCGCTCATTCACATAAAGCCCGTCGACGGCCACGCACTGCCCATCCATGCCGCCGGATCGGCCGCGACCGCGGCGATCGTTGTCGCCGTCCGCATTGTCGGGCGTGCAAACGGCCGAGCGCGGCACATTCTGCGCGCTCGGCGCCGCCTGCGACAGCGATCAGGAAAAGGCAGAGAGACAAGAGCAAAGCGCATCATGCGCGCATCGCTAGCACGCGCACCTAGATTCGTCAGGCCCGGCTTCGTCAGGTCCAGCTGGAAAACCTGAACCAGCCCTGCATCGGCCAGTTGAACAGGCACGCCTCTTCCTGCGTGCCCGCGCCGATATTGTGCGCGACCAGCGGCTGGCCGCCCTGCTTCTTGCGCGTCACCACGCCGATATGCGGCAGCCCTCCGCCGGTCAGCCGCCAGCTCACAATGTCGCCCGGCAGGTAGTCGGCCGCGCTCTGGCTGATCGCCCGCGCCCCGCCCTTGCGCCTGAAACAGCGTCTCGAGATTGGGCACGCGGCGATGATCGATATTGCGGTCGGGCCTCGTCAGCCCCCACATCTTCGGATAGGCGCCGAAATTCGCCGCCATGTCCTCGTGCACCTCCACCTGCAGGTCGACGCCCGGCATGGCGGAAGGCGCGGATCACCGTGTCGGTGCAGACGCCGCGATCATCCGGCACGTCGCCGCACCGGATAGGCCAGCTTCACATAGGCGGGATCGTAGACTTCGCGCTTCTGCGCCCGCAGCTCCGCGCCGGCAGCGACCTCGATCGCGAACGGCAGCTCGGTCTCGGCCCGCCGCTGCCGGCGTCTGCGCCACGGCGCGGACAGCAGACGACAGCGTCCCGCCCAGCCCCGCCAGCACACACGCCGCTCGATCCAATCGCGCCAGACATGAAGACCCCCTGATGTCGTCGCGACATCAGGGGGCCATGCAGATTGCGGCGGGCCAGCGACCGAAACCCGGCGGGCTGCGGTCGCAACTGCGTCAGCCGCAGCCTTTCAGCTTCACGATGCCCAGCTGCGTCAGCATGATCAGCACGCCGCCAGCGACGGTGATGACCATCCCGGGCGAAATGCCGAAGCCGATGAATTCGAGAATGCCCAGTCGGCCGCCACCGCCGAACGCTGCGCCCATCTCGCGGATGCCCGCAGCCCCTGCGGCGCGAGCAGTCCGGCCAGAACCGGCAGCAGGATCGGACCGCCGATCGCGACCGCCGCCGTGATCAAGCGGAACTGCGCGCGTCATCTTGTTGTTGGTGAACTCGAAGAAGATCAGCACGCCCGCCACGACCGGAACAGCGAACAGCAGCGCGACGAACAGCGCGCTGATGCCAAGGCCCGAACCGAACGGTCCGCTCATCTTGCCGAGCGCATCGAGCGTTCCGAGATAGCCCGCGATCAGCGAGCCAAGAATGATCACCGCGGCCCAGAGCACATATGGCTTGCGCCAGGATCATCTGCACGATACTCGCCGCCCGCCATCGGCGCTGCGCCATCAGCCGGCGAGCCAGCGCCGAGACCCGCTCGGCATGCTGAAGCCGGATCTTCACCGCGTAGATGTCTTTCGCCGCGTCGCCATCGGCCTCGAAGTCGACCGTGTCGTTCGGCTTCAGCGGCGCGGGCGACTTGTTGTCGGCCGCCGTGAATTTGTAGCGCTTGCCATCGTCGCCATTGATGGCGCCCGTGCCGGTCGCCGGATCGAAGCCCAGAACCTTGCCCTTCATGGTGTCGCCCTATCCCCTGAGAGTGTCCGCAGTGTCTCGATATGCATTAGCAAAATTTGGCCTCTGGCGCAATTAACTGAGCCGTGCCGTCATCGCTGTCCGCGCGCGCTGATCGCGAATCGTCCTGCCGTCGCAACTGCACGGCGCGAGCGCTGCGCGCTTAACTCCGCCTCAACCTTTTTCTGCGGCCGTCCCCACACGGCGCGTTAAGCTTGATCAGTGCATAAACGGCACAACCAGAAATTCGACTAAGTTGGTGGGTCCGCGTCATGTTCCAGATCATCGGGAGTGGTGGTCGTCTTCGCGATGGTGTTCGGCGGCTTCCTGCTCGCCGGCGGCCATTTCGACGTGATCATCAAGGCCGCGCCGTTCGAGATGATGATGATCGGCGGCGCTGCGATCGGCGCCTTCCTGATCGGCAACTCGTTCAAGACCGTGATGGCCGCCGGCGGCGGCTTCGGCAAGATCATGGGCGGCTGCAAGTGGAAGCCGAAGGATTACACCGACCTGCTGTCTCTATTGTTCATACTGACGAAGACAATGAAGACCAAGGGCGTGGTGGCGATCGAACAGCACATCGAGAACCCCAAGGACTCCACGATCTTCCAGAACTATCCGAAGATCCTGAAGGACCACTTCGCCACCGACCTCATCTGCGACACGCTGCGCATGATGACGATGAACCTCGAAGACCCGCACCAGGTCGAGGACGTCATCGACAAGCAGATCGAGAAGCACCACCACGAGGCCCACAAGGCCGCTCACGCGCTGCAGAACATGGCCGACGCCCTGCCCGCGCTCGGCATCGTCGCGGCCGTGCTCGGCATCATCAAGACCATGGGCGCCATCTCGCAGCCGCCGGAATATCTCGGCAAGCTGATCGGCTCGGCGCTCGTCGGCACCTTCCTCGGCGTGTTCCTCGCCTACGGCTTCGTCGGCCCGTTCGCCGCCCGCCTCGGCCAGGTCATCGACGAGGAAGGCCAGTTCTACAAGATCATCAAGGACGTGCTCGTCGCCCACCTGCACGGCAACGCCGCTCAGGTCTCCGTCGAGATCGGCCGCGGCCAGATCCCGAGCGACGGCCAGCCCTCCTTCGCCGAACTCGAAGAAGCGCTCGGCACCGTCACGGTCTAGGCGATCGTCCGATATCAAAGCACGGCCCGGCCTCGCGCCGGGCCGTTTGCGTTGGCTTGCGCAAGCCGCAACATCAGGCCGGTCACGTCTGCGCCTACTCGACCCGCTCGCCATTCAGCGCCAGCGCCGCGCCGCACAGATAGACCGAGCCGCACACATAGACCCGGTCCGCTGCCTTGCGCGCCGCAGCCACCGCCTCCGCCAGATCGCCCGCAACCTCCGCCCGGCCGCCCAGCGTCGCGATGATCGCCGCCGACATGGCGGCTCCGCGCCCGGCCCGCCCTCCTGTCCGCCGCTGTCGGGCAGCGGGCAGACGACGAACACGTCGACCACGGCGATCAGCTCGCCCAGCACGCCCTCGATATCCTTCACCGCCTGGATCGCGAACACCACCGCGACACGCTTGTCCGCTCCACGGCTTGCGCGCGGATCGCCTTCGCCAGCGTCGCCGCCCCGCCCGGATTGTGCGCCGCGTCGATCCACACCGCTGCCATCGCCCGCCAGCGGCCCGGGCTTCAGCCGCTGCAGCCGCCCCGGCCACGCCGCTTCGCGCAGTCCTGCCGCCATCGCCGCCGGCGTGATGCGTGCGTCACCCAGCGCCTCGATCACCGCGCACGCCGCGCCCGCATTCTGCGCCTGATGCCGCCCCGGCAGGCCCAGCCACGGCGCTCGCACCTGCAGCCGCTCGCCCTCATAGACAAACGCATCGCCATCCCAGCCCGCGCGCCAGTCCTCGCCCGCGCACAGCATCGGCGCCGCCGCCGTCCGCGCCTCCTCGCGCAGCACGCCGAGCGCAATCGCCGGCTGGTCGGCGATGATCGCCGGCACGCCCTCGCGGAAAATCCCCGCCTTCAGCCGCGCAATCGCCGCCACGCCGGAAACGCCGAACATGCGCCTCATGGTCGCGGCTGATCGGCGTCACCACGCAAGCCGCCGGCCGGCTCATCACATTGGTCGCGTCCGTCGCGCCGCCCGCGCCGACTTCGATGATGGAAAGGTCCGCCCGCTCCTGCGCGAACAGGCAGAACGCCGCCGCCGTCAGCGCCTCGAAATAGGTGAGCGCTTCCGTGCGCCGCCAGATGTCAGCCAGCACGTCGGCCAGCTCATCGTCCTCGACCAGCCGCCCGCCACGCGGATGCGCTCGTTGACACGCTTGAGGTGCGGCGAGGTGAACACATGCACCTTCAGCCCGGCCGCCTCCGCCATCGCGCGGATGAACGCGCCGGTCGATCCCTTGCCATTGGTGCCGGTGATGTGGATCGCCGGCGGCAATCCGGTCCTGCGGATCGCCCAGCTCCACCAGCGCCTTGCGGATATGCGCCGTCCCCCACGCCGGCGACACCCGCCCCGCCGCGTTGCCACGGAACCGGTCGAGTTCGGCTGTTACAATGGCGGCGTCGCCCAAGTCAGACCCTCTTCGCGCAACCCAGCCCGGAGGCGCTACCTAGGGATGCTTCGCCCGAAGGCAAACCCACTTCCCGGTGAGGGAGAGTTATTGGCCGCAATATCCACGCGCTGAGCGACCGCGCCAGCCTGCCTCACATGCGCATCGCCTGGCACGATCACCTAAACGTTTGCGTACTTCCCCGGCGGCGCCCACTGGCACAAGCGCGCGCGTGCGATCCGTTGCCTGGCATGGAAAGCAGGCGCACAGGACACCCGTATCCAACGAAGAGGACGTCGACATGAGCGGCATTTCTACAGGCTGGCGCCAGGCCGTCGCAGCCATCGCCGCCGCGCTCGTGCTCGGCGCATGCGCCAGCCCGCCAACGCCGCAACGCCCCGCCCTCTACACGACGCGCGGACCACACGAGGTCGGCGTCCTCACCCTCAGCCTCAGCGACCGCAAGGTCGAGGTCTACTACCCCGCCGCCGCCGGCGCCGCCCAAGGCAGGACCAACGACGTCTACCTGCAGACCGAGCCTGTGCCGCCCATGCTCGCCGGCATGCTCAAGAAGATTCCGGAAACCGTCGATCTGAAGGTCACCATCCCCGCCTTCCGCGATGCGCCCGCAGCGAAGGGCACGGCCTACCCGCTGGTGATTGTCTCGCACGGCGCAGGCGGCTGGCGCAGCGGCCACGGCAATCTGCTCTCGGGCATCGCCTCCTGGGGCTTCGTCGTCGCCTCGGTCGATTTCACCGAATACGGCTTCGCGTCCTTCGCCTCGCCCGCGCCGCGACATGGCCGCGCGCCGCACCTCCAGCGCCGCCGCTCTCGAAGCCGCGCTCGACCTGATGGCACAGCTCAAACCCGCAGGGCCCGCTGCCGGCCTGATCGACATGACATCCATCGCGCGCCGTCGGCCACTCCGCCGGCGGCGGCACGATGTTCGCCGCAATCGACAATCCCCGCATCGACAGCGTCGATCGGCTGGGCCCCCGTCCCGCCGCAGGGCCCGGGCGCACACGCCCAAGCCCACCATGATCATCGCCGCCGAAAACAACTCCGGCATCAAGGTCGATCGCTGGTCGCCGCCTACGACAAGCTCAACGCGCCCAAGCGTCTGGTGATCGTCCCGCGCATGGGACACAACGCTTTCAGCGATAGCTGCCTGTCCATCCAGAGCGGCAATGATCTCATCTCCGCAGTGAAGCAGATGGGCCTGCCCGTGCCCGCCTCCCTGCTCGATCTCGCGCAGAATGGCTGCCGCCCCGGAGACCTCGACACGCGCGAAGGCTGGGCGATCATCCAGCACCTGACCGTCGCCCAGCTGCGCGCCAGCCTCGCCCTGCCTGGCGCCTCGCCGATGATCACCACCGACCTCGGCCCCGCCTACAAGGAGCGCCGCTTCGAGATCCGCGAAGAACGACCTGGCGGCGTGAGCGCGAAGCGTACCGTGAACCAGGAAAGCAAATGCGGCGTGCTCCTCTACGGAGACGCCGCACTCCGAAACTCCAGATATCCAGTAGCGAACCTACTTCGCCGCACACCTCCTCAACCACCTTCGCGCGCTTCCGGCGCGAGGACGGCATCAGCATGCCGAGGATGGCGCCGATCGTCGGCGTCAGTTCCTTGCGGTGGCAGACGATGTCCACCATCCCGCGCTCGCGCAGGAATTCCGAACGCTGGAAGCCTTCCGGCAGTTTCTCGCGGATCGTCGCCTCGATCACGCGCGGGCCGGTGAAGGCCAGCTGCGCGCCCGGCTCTGCGATCTGCACGTCGCCCAGCATCGCGTACGACGCCAGCACGCCGCCCGATGTCGGATCCGACAGCACGACGATGTAGGGAAGCTTCGCGCGCTTCACGTCCTGGATGGCCAGCACGGTGCGCGGCATCTGCATCAGCGCGAACGATGATTCCTGCATGCGCGCGCCGCCCGAAGCGGTGACGACGATCAGCGCCGCCTTGCGCGCGACAGCCGTCTCGGCCGCCTTGATGAAGGCCTCGCCCGCCGCCATGCCCAGCGAGCCGCCCATGAAGGCGAAATCCTGCACCAGGATCACGGCCTTGCGCCCGTTGATCTCGCCATGGGCTGCGACCATGCAGTCCTCGCGGCCGGTCTTGGCCTTCGCCGCCTTCAGGCGGTCGGTATAGCGCTTGTCGTCCTTGAACTTCAGCGGGTCGCTTGCATGCACCGGCGGCATCGGGATCTCGGTCCACAGCCCGCCATCGAACATGTATTCGAAGCGCTGCTCCGGGCAGATGCGCAGGTGCGCGCCGGCCGGCGTCACCCAGTAGGAGCTCTCAAGCTCCTGCCGGTAGACCAGCTCGCCCGTCTTCGGGCATTTGACCCAGAGGTTGTCACCCTCCGTGTCGTCCCGCTTGGCGAAGATCGACTTCAGCCCGGGGGGAAGGTTTGTAAGCCAGTTCAATGAACGCTCCGCTCGATACGCGCCGAGGCTATGGCGTTTGACAGTGACTTAGCAACCACACTTATGCGCTTGACAGACGAGCCAGGATCGCCTTGCTCGACCGCTTCGCGGACCAGCTCGACCAGCGCCGAACCGACCACAACCCCATCAGAAATTCGTGCAAAAGCAGCAGCTTGCTCCGGCGTACGCACGCCAAATCCAACCGCCACCGGCAGGTTCGGAAATGCGCCGGGCCCGTTCCACCCCCGCCGAAATATCCGACTCGCGCCCACGCCCGCGCCGGTCACGCCGGCGACCGAGACGTAATAGACAAAGCCCGAAGACCCATCAGCGACTGTGTCCATGCGCTTTTCTGTCGTGGTCGGCGTGGCGAGGCGGATCACCGCCAGGCCATGCGCCGCCAGCTCCCGGCGCAGCGGGCCATCCTCTTCCGGCGGCAGGTCGACGGTGATCACGCCGTCGACTCCGGCCTCGGCGGCTGCCTTGGCAAACGCCGCATAGCCCATCCGATGAATGGGGTTGGCATATCCCATGACGATCAGAGGGGTCGTCGTATTCTCGAGCCCGAAAGCGTCGGGCGATGTCTAACGTGTCCTTAAGCGTCGTGCCGGCCGCCAGTGACCGCAGCGCCGCCTTCTGGATCGCCGCCCCATCGGCCATCGGATCGGTGAACGGCGCGCCGATCTCGATGATGTCCGCGCCGGCCTCAGCCAGAGCCTTGATATTGTTGAAGCTTGTCTCGATGTCCGGATCGCCGGCCATCAGATAGCCGACAAACGCCGCGCGGCCCTGCGCACGGCAGGCGGCAAACGTCGCGGATATGCGGTCGGCGGTCATATGGGGGATACGTGCTTTGGGTCTGGCCTGGCTGTTTCAGCGCTGGTCTGGGGCGAGGCCCCGAAGCAAGGCGGCGTATATACCGGAAAACCGCCCCCCGCACCTACCCCCCTGATCGCTTCCTGATGCCGCACTGCAACAAAGCGGGAACGCTCGCCTTGCGGCGACTACAGCTTCGCCCCGTCGAAGCCTGGATCTCCAGCGTCTCGAGATCGATGTCGGGCACGCAGCGCAGGTTCACCGCCACCATCCGCTTGCCATCCGGCGCCACGCCCGCGCCATGGGTCGAGATCCCGCAATTGGCGCAGAGATAGTGGCTGATCGTCTGCTTGCCGAACAGGTAGGTCGAGACGTCCTTCTGCGGCGTCGTCAGGCGGAAATTCTCCGGCGTGGTGAAGGCCAGCATGTTGCCCGACCGGCGGCAGTACGAACAGTTGCACACCAGCGCGCCGCCAAACGTGCCCGTCACCTCGAACGCCACCTGCCCGCAATGGCACGATCCGGCATGTGTGGACATCGCGCTGCTCCTGTTCCGCGCCGCTGTTCTGCCCTCCCCGCGCCCGCATGGAAAGGCGTCAGAGTGCGCGCAAGCGGCGAGCTCAGAACCTTCACCTGTTCGGGGCCCTTCACGCTGATGCGGGTCTGGAAATAATAGCCGAACGGCTTCTCGCCCTTCTGCTCGGCAACGCCGATCTTCGTCTGCTTCGCCGTGCCGTCGATCCTGCACGCGCTTGCCAATGATAGTCTGCGTCAGCGGCCCGCCGAGCTGCTGCTCCAACGCCTTCACCGTGCTGGTCAGGACCTGCGCGGAAAGATTCGCGCCGGCGCGATAGTCCTGTTCGGAATTGAGGATAGACGATCCGGCCCTGCGGCGTCTCAACCTCGCCGACACCCTTCACCACGAATTCAAACCTCCCCTTGACGCCATCGCCTTCGGGATCCGCGGCAGCCGCTGCGATCGCCTGCTCGGGCGTCATCACGGACCCGTCTGCGCATAGGC
The DNA here is from genome assembly GCA_963732655.1 of uncultured Acidobacteriota bacterium. GTDB lineage: Bacteria > Actinomycetota > Acidimicrobiia > Acidimicrobiales > SHLQ01 > CAVTWS01. The sequence goes on from CAVTAI010000001.1 coordinate 19,834, forward strand.
TGCGGCGGCCAGCGAGATACCCGACGGCCGTCACGATCAGACAGCTTCCTCATCGCGGCTCTCTCCCAGCCTTCACCGCGTTAGCGCCATGCATGACAAACTGGCGCCGCGCTCTGCCGAGGTCAAGCCCGCTGCTGAGGCGTTGCTTGCAGCGGCATACAGCACAGCCCTTTCAGCCCGCGACGCAGCTCACCTCGAACCGCAGCAGCGTATAATCCTTGCGCGCATATGTCTCGCGCACGCCCGACACCTTGACAATTCCGCACGCCGCGCCATCGCCAGCGTCCAGGTCTCTCCCGTTCGCATTCGTCTCGGCCTTCACCCAGTCGCGCTCGCCAAGCGCCGCGACATACCCCGTCATCGGCTCATCAAGCGGCGCGAGCACGCAGTCCGCATCCGGCGTCGTGTCCTCGAGCCCGTCATCCGCGCACAGCTTCCAGCGATCGCCCGCCGCGACAGGCAGATCGAGCTTGCCCGGCAGGATCGGCGTGTCGGGCGCGCTGCATGCGGCAAGCAGAAGCGCGGCTAGCGCGAGGCGCATCAGATCGTCATCCCCAGATGCGCGGCCACCGAGAAGATGTCCTTGTCGCCGCGCCCGCACATGTTCACGCACGTTCAGCCCGCCGATGGCCCACTTCGCACCGTACAGATCGTCACGGTTTGCGATCGGCCATGCCAAGCTCCGCAGCGATGTCCGCCAGCCGCATCCTCGCTCCAAAGCAACAACCCGTCATCCAGCGCTGTCGAAGCAAGTCGATGCGCATCGGTGTAGCCAATTCCGCGCGCGAACAGTTTTCGGCGCATCCATGAACGCCATCACTTCGTCGTCCTTCGCCATAGGCCGAGCGGAGAACGGCAAGATCACGAACGAGTCGATTTGCGGTCCTTCAGCGAACCGAGCGCAATCTCTCCCAGGACGTGGCCGTGCATCGATGACCTGGCCCGCACCGATCAAATCGTGCAGGTGGACGTTCTTGCTGCGAAAGCTACGTCACGCCAGATCAGACGAGTCGGCCAGAACCATGGAGGCGAACGTCTCGACCTACGCACGGGGTCGTCTACGCAGCCGCCGTTGCCTTCGGATCGTATCCGCCAAGACGCATAAGACGCAGCCTCGGCCTCCCTCGCTATCAGCGCCTTGAGTGCCTCGCGCAGAAGGGCTGGACCCTCCTCAATGCCGGTAAGCTCCTTAGCGCGTTCGAGCAGGTCGTCGTCCAAGGTCACCGTGGTGCGCACGTCGGCCTCCTACGCCTGCGAGCATCAAAATACGCATCACTTGATGCAAATTCAGTGCCGCCTCTAGATCTCCATCCCCAGATGCGCCGGCGACCGAGAAGATGTCCTTGTCGCCGCGCCCGCACATGTTCATCACGATCAGCCCGTCCTTGCCCGAGCTCCTTCGCGATGTCGCCCACGCGCGCCAGCGCATGCGCCGGCTCCAGCGCCGGGATGATGCCCTCAAGCCGCGTGCACAGCTGGAACGCGTCGAGCGCCTCCTTGTCGGTGCAGGTGCGATACGTCGCGCGTCCCGTCTCGTGCAGGAAGGCGTGCTCGGGCCCGATGCCCGGATAGTCGAGCCCCGCCGAGATCGAGTGCGCGTCGATGATCTGGCCGTCCTCGTTCTGCAGCAGGTAGGTGCGGTTGCCATGCAGGATGCCCGGCATGCCCGCCCGACAGCGAGGCCGCGTGCATCGGCGTATCGACGCCATGCCCGCCCGCCTCGACGCCGATCATCTTGCACGCCCTCGTCTTCGAGGAAGGGATGGAACAGCCCGATCGCGTTCGAGCCGCCGCCGATCGCCGCCACCAGAACATCCGGCAGACGCCCTTCCCGCTTCAGGATCTGCTCGCGCGCCTCGCGCGCCGATGACGCACTGGAAATCGCGCACCAGCATCGGATAGGGATGCGGCCCCGCCGCCGTGCCGATGACGTAGAACGTGTTCGGCACATTCGTCACCCAGTCGCGCAGCGCTTCGTTCATCGCATCCTTCAGCGTGCCCGTGCCCGACGACACCGGCACGATCTCCGCGCCGAGCAGGCGCATGCGGAACACGTTCGGCTTCTGCCGCTCGACATCCGTCTCGCCCATGAACACCACGCACGGCAGGCCGAAGCGCGCGCAGATGGTGGCGGTCGCAACGCCGTGCTGCCCCGCGCCCGTCTCCGCGATGATGCGCGTCTTGCCCATGCGCCGCGCAAGCAGAACCTGCCCGATGCAGTTGTTGATCTTGTGCGCGCCGGTGTGGTTGAGCTCGTCGCGCTTGAAGTAGATTTTCGCGCCGCCGAAATGCTTGGTCAGCCGCTCGGCGTAATACATCGGGCGACGGCCGGCCGACATAATGCTCCAGCAGCCAGTCGAACTCCGCCTGGAAGCTCGGGTCCGCCTTGGCGCGCGCGTATTCCTGCTCGAGATCGAGCACGAGCGGCATCAGCGTCTCGGCCACATACCGCCCGCCAAATTCGCCAAACCGGCCATTGGCGTCGGGCCATTGCGACCAGGTGTTCTTGAGCGCCGTCATTGCCACTTCCTCGATTGCGAGGCCCCTTTACGCCGGTGGGCGCTGCCGCGCCAGAGGTCAGGCCGTCGCCGTCAGCGGTTCTGCAGCATCATGATCTGGATGTCCTGCTCGGGCGAGAAGTCGCGCGCGAGAACTCGAACCGCGTCGGCCCAGTCTTCGTCAGACCGTCAGCGCAAACGGTGAGATTGCTCGGGTAAATCCTTCTCGATCGTGAGGCGGAAGGTGCCGATGGGCTTGGCCCAATTGGCGCCGGTGGTGAGCACATAGCCCATCGTGCGCTCGCTGATCAGCTCGTCCTTGCCGGCGGACCGCTTTCATCCTGTCCAGCGCGCCCGTCGAACGCGTCATCGATGCAGTAATCGGCTTCCGTATCGCGGTGCCTTCGTCCTCCGGCTGTGCATAGACGTAGGACGCGCCGACCGATCCGCCGACCACGGGCTTGTAGACATGCTCCACGACCACGTCCTTGCCCGCCGGGAAGGTCTGCATGCGATGGAAGGTGGTCTTCAGCGTCCAGGCGCGGCCGCAGATAGCTGATCGCGCCGGTATCGGGCTCAAGATCGAGCCAGACCACGCCTTCATCGCGAAGCTCCTTCGCCAGCGCCAGCGGCATCGTTGGCCTGCAGCTGCGTCCCAGGCCTCGAAGTCGGTGACGAGAAAAGGCAGGCCAGCTGCCTTCACGCGCTCGGTCACATCGAGCCCGCTGTCGAGCACCGCGCGCATCTCGACGTCGAGCGGAATGTCCTTGCCCATCCACGCTTTGTGCTGGAAATCGACGAAGTTGGGTGAGGCCGGATCTGGGCAGCGCCGACAGGCGCCTCGCCGAATTCCCAACCAATGTCGGGCAGCGGGAAGGCCACGCGCGTTGTCACCTCCACAGCGCGAGGTGTTGCGATAGACATACTTCACGCGGACTTCCTTGGTCGACAGGAACAGGTCTTCCGACACCATGTCGATGACATCGCTGCGGGTCAGGTGAAGCCCGCCCGCGCGTAGCTCAGCCGTCGAGTCATTCGCGTGCGCCGCCAGTCCGACCAGTGCGGCGATCGCAGCAAGCCCGCACACCCGGCCAGAAACCCGCGCTAGCTTCGCACGCATCCCGACACTCCCTCTCGCGATATCCCGATCCCCGGTTCAACCACCCTCAAGGCCTGACGCCAAGCATGCCGCATCACACCAAGCGCAAAAGCGTCCTGCCCGGCTCCGGCGATGCCTTGCGAATCCCCCGAGGGAAGGGTCAACTGGGAAGTTGTTTCCCCACAGGCCAGAGGTTTCCATGCAGTTCGACGAAGTCATGCTTCGGCCGCCGCAGCATTCGCGGCTACAAGCCCGATCCCGTGCCGAGGAAGGTGATCGAGGAAGTCCTCGCGCTCGCCATGCGCGCGCCCACCTCGATGAACACCCAGCCCTGGCATTTCTACGTCATCACCGGCGAGCCGCTGAACCGCATCCGCGCCGGCAACACCGAGCGCAATCTGGCGGGCGTGCCGCATTCGCGCGAGTTCCGCATCGGCAAGGCCTTCGACGGCAAGCACCGCGAGCGCCAGATCGGCGTCGCCAAGCAGCTGTTCAGCGCGATGGGCATCGCCCGCGACGACAAGGATGCGCGCCAGGACTGGGTGATGCGCGGCTTCCGCCAGTTCGATGCGCCCGTATGCGTCATCATCACCTACGACCGCGACCTCGACGGCAGCGACGACACGCCCTTCGATTGCGGCGGCGTCGCCAATGCGCTGGTCAACGCAGCATGGTCGCGCGGCCTCGGCACGGTGATCAACAGCCAGGGCATCATGCAATCGCCCGTCGTGCGCGAACATGCCGGCATCGCCGCCGATCAGGTCATCATGAAGAGCATCGCCCTCGGCTGGCCCGACCACAGCTTCCCCGCCAACGCCGTCATCTCGGAGCGCAAGCCGATCGAGGAAGCGGCAGTGTTCGTGGGGTTCGAGGACTGACTGCGCAGCATTCGTGCGTCATGGTTTATGGGGCCCGACTGGAGCCTTGGCGACATCCGGCGGAGACACGGCTTGCGCCGGCGCGCGAGCGCTCAGGAAAAATGTCGTAATTGAGCGTGGCTCCGCCTGCCTTCGACATTTCCCCGTCGCGAAACTCGCGATAGCGCTTCGGAGAAGAAGTGCCTTGCGCGACTTCCCAGATGGCTTGAACCAACGGAGTTGTATTGCTGCTGCCCGCGCCTGCAGGCGATGGGCTTCCCACAGTTCCGGATCGATCTGGCCGTTCAGATACTGCCAGTAAAGGGCCTCCTGGGTCCGCTCGGCGAACATCAGATAGCTGCATCACCTGGAGCTCCTCGCTCGGGGTCAGCGTCAAGGCCTGCGTTCACCCGCGCCAGCAAGTCCGCCAGTTGCGAATTCTCGACAACCACAAGCGAGAGACGCGCCAATCGATTCGATCTGCTTCTGCTCGGCCGCATCCCGCGCCAAATCGTTCGCCTGCGCAATCTGCACGCCGACAAAGATCAGCGACACCACAACAGCCAGCTGCCCCGATCACCTCCGCGATCAGGGCCGCATCCCTCAGCCTGCCCGCGCGTCGCGCCGCCGGTGAGGCGGCAACAGCCTCCCCTTCTTCCTCGGCCAGCCGTGTCGCTTCCGCCATGTGCACCCCCGCGCAAGAGGCCACAGTTGCAACATACGCTCGCATCGAAAAGCCCCATCATGTGCGGCGCGCCGCGAGGGAAGCCAGAAATCCCTTGTGCCGCGACGGGGAACAAAGCGCCGCACGAGCACATTACGCGCTGAGCATTCGTGTCGTGCGAACACCTTTTGGGAGGAGCGACCCCGCATGGGCAACATCATCTATCTTGTCGGTCTCGTCGTCATTGTTCTCGCCATCCTGTCCTTCGTCGGACTCGGCTGACCCCATGTCCGAAATCATCAGCAGGGATACGCGGGTCGACTGGGCCGCGATCTTCGCCGGCGCCGTCGTCGCAACCGCAATCGGCGTCATCCTCACAACCTTCGGACTCGGCCTCGGCCTCGCCGTCAACTCGCCCTATGAGGGAGAAGGCTCCTCACCGGCTCTCTTCGCCATCGGCGCAGGCGTCTGGCTCCTGCTCACCCAGGTCGCTCGCCTTCTGGGTCGGCGGATACATCTGCGCCCGGCTGCGCCCGCGCCAGCCCGAGCTCAGCGAGCACGAAGTCGATGTCCGCGACGGCCTGCATGGCATCATCGTCTGGGGCGTCGGCGTTCTTGCGGCGGGCCTCATCTCGACACTCGATCATCGGCGGCTCGACAACGGCCGCTGAAAGCGCAGATCGCGGCGGCCTCGTCGAAAGCGTCGCCACCGCAGCCGATGCTGAACTCGACCAGGCCGCAACCCAGGAACGCATCGACAACCCGCGAAGCAGCCAATGAAAGCTTCACCGAGCGCCGCGCCGAAGTCGCCCGCAAACTCACCGTCCTGTCGGCCTTCATGACGGCGGCCTCGCTTCTGGTCGGCGCGTGTCGCAGCCTTCTTTGCGGCCGGCAGCGGCGGAGACCATCGCGACAAGGGCTGCCAATGTGAAGTTCTTCGTCGCTTCGCCGTCCCAGCTCGCAGCGCTGTCAGTGACGCCCGACGTCGCCAATCCGGCTGATCGCCGATCACGCAACATGAAAAGGGCGCCGGCAACGGCGCCCTTTTTTGTTGTGCTGATCTCGATCTTGGCGAGACCTTGCGCCGTCCCGGAGACCAGCAGCAGAACGGCTGCGCCGGTCCCTCAGGCCGCCTATTCTTCTTCTTCTTCTTCGTCGTCTTCCTCGTCGTCCTCTTCCTCGTCTTCCTCGTCTTCGTCCTCATCTTCGTCTTCGTCTTCGTCTTCGTCTTCCTCGCCCTCTTCCTCCTCGTCCTCCGGCGCCGCGAGCAGCGGGTCGGCATGGAGCATGGCGAGCATCAGGGCGGATCGAGCGGCGACGCAGTTTCAGGAGTGAGGGACACGGGGCTTCCTCTTGTGGCTTGGCGAATCGGTGACGACGCGAACCGCGGCGGATATCGCACCTGGAGATAGCTCGCTATGTGACAGGAAGAAAGGATCGGACGTGCAACCGCCTGCCGCTAGGCTGACCGGGATCATCACAGGACAGACCGTGCGCTACTTCGACTTCAGTTCCTGGCAGGGCATTCTCACGACGATCCTCGCGGTCGCGCTCTTCGCGCTGATCGGCGTCGGTATCCGCGTCCTGATGATGCTCACCATCCAGCAGCGCCAGCAGCGCATGAACCGCCAGATCAACGAGCGCCTGCGCACGCTGATCGCCGCCTACAAGGTTCTCGGCGGCTCCTTCCTTGAGTTGGTTCGCGCGACCACAGCCGGCAGACGCAATCTCACGCCTGTTTCGCCGCCGCGATGAACGCCCGCACCTTCGCCGCGATCCTTCACGCCGGGGCTCGCCTCGACGCCCGGACGACACATCCACCGCCGCCGCGCCCGCTCTTCGGATCGCCTCGGCGACATTCTCCGGCGTCAGCCCGCCCGACAGCGTCCAGTCCTCGTGATCGTTGACGCGGAAGCCCTTGAGGATCGACCAGTCGAACGATGCGGCCATGGCCGCCTTCGCGAGTCGCGCCCTGCCGGCGGCTTGGCGTCGAACAGGAAGGCGTCGGCCGCCTCGAACGCTTCGGCGCCTCGTCGAGGTCGCGCTTGCGACGCGATGCCCATCGCCTTGATCACCGGAACCAGCTGGTGCCGGCGCGCGAAGCGCGGCCACCTGCCCGGGCGTCTCCTTGCCGTGCAGCTGCACCGCGCCGATCTCCGGCGTCTCGTCGACCAGCCGGTCGAGCCAGGGCACGGCGAGCGTCGCCACCACCCAGGGCTCGGCGCCCAGCTCGGCCGCCATGCCGGATCAGCGCCTGCGCCGTGTCGAAATCGACGAAGCGCGGGCTGGTCTCGACGACGACGAAACCGACCATGTCGGCGCCGGCCTCGACCGCCATGGCGAGGTCTGATTCGTTGGTGATGCCGCAGATCTTGACGCTGACCATGTGCCGCCGCCCGGCCAGGCTCCCTGAAATTTCAGCGAATTCAGGGGCCCAGAAACGCAGAAAGGGCGGCGCGCTGGCCGCCCCTTCCGTACGCTACGAACTCTACTAAGGCGGCCCGGATACCCTAAGGCCGCTTGGCAAGCAAGTCCCTGATCTCGGCAAGGAGCTTCACCTCGGCCGGCGGCTCCGGCGGCGGCAGCGGGCGCGGCCTCCTGTTTCCGCTTCAGCTGGTTCATGCCCTTGATCACCATGAACATGCGTGAAGGCGACGATCAGGAAGGTGATGATGAGGTTGATGAACTTGCCATAGTTGATCGTGACGGCCGGGATTTCCTTGCCGTCCGCGCCCAGTGGCTGCCGGCCTTCAGCTCATAGGTCAGGTCCGAGAAATCCATGCCGCCGGTGATCAGGCCGATGATCGGCATGATGATGTCGGTCACCAGCGAGGTGACGATCGCGCCGAACGCCGCGCCGATGATGACGCCGACCGCGAGGTCGACGACATTTCCTCGCATCGCGAATTCGCGAAATTCCTTGAACACGCTGTCTCCCCTTGTTCTGTCACGGCGCCGATGTGCGCGCCGCGTCCATGTGTCGCAACCGCAGTCCGCAGCCGTCCAGCGCGATTCCGGAAGGGCGGCTATTCCGTCCCCGAATCGGGTCGGACGCTGCGGCCGGACTCTAGTCCCGGTCTTCCGGGTCATGGCCGTTGTTGAGCCGCGAGCGCAGCTCCTTGCCGGCCTTGAAGAAGGGCACGTGCTTGGCGTCGACGGAAACCGAATTGCCGGTGCGCGGGTTGCGCCCGGTCCGCGCGTCGCGCTTGCGCACCGAGAACGCGCCGAAGCCGCGCAACTCCACGCGGTCGCCGCGCTCCAGCGCGCTGGCGATCTCGTCGAAGATCACATCGACGATCCTCTCGACCTCACGCACTTTCAGCGTGGGGTTCTCTTCAGCCAGTTGGCGATGAGTTCTGAGCGCAGCATGCGACCAAATTCGCGCTAAGCGTCGAGAAAGACAAGAGTTTTTCGCAGGCATCACCGCTCGGTATCATCGGTCCAGTCAGTTCGGTACCGGATCCCCTTCGAAGGCCGCTCCCATCGCGAAATCCGAGGAATCCCGCGAGGATTTCGCCCCGGGCCGCAGACCGCCTGCCCCAGAAAGCAGAACGCCCCCCGCTTTCCGGAAGGGCGTTCCACAACTCAGATCAGAGCGAAAGACTATCTTCGTCCTTCTTCGCGCCCTTGAGGGCCGCGCCGAGGATGTCGCCCAGCGAGGCGCCCGAGTCGGCCGAACCGTACTGTTCGACGGCTTCCTTCTCGTCCTTGATCTCCATCGCCTTGATCGACAGCGAGACCTTGCGGCCCGCCTTGTCGAACGCGGTGACGAGCGCGTCGACCTTGTCGCCCACAGCGAAACGCTCCGGACGCTGTTCCGCGCGATCGCGCGACAGGTCGGCCTTGCGGATGAAGGACTTCATCGCGCCGTCAGCGATCGAGACTTCGATGCCGCCGGTGGTGACTTCCACGACCGTCGTGGTGACGATCGAGTTCTTGCGCAGGTCGATCGTTTCGGTCGGGTCCTGGCTGAGCTGCTTGATGCCCAGCGAGATACGCTCCTTCTCGATGTCGATGTCGAGCACGCGCGCCTGGACGCTGTCGCCCTTGGTGTACTTCTTGATGGCTTCCTCGCCCGGCACGTTCCAGTCGATGTCGTTGATGTGGACCATGCCGTCGAGATCCGGGCCGAGGCCGACAAACAGGCCGAACTCGGTGATGCCGCGCACTTCGCCTTCGATGTTCGTGCCGATCGGGTGTTCGGCCATGGAAGGCTTCCCACGGGTTGTTCATGACCTGCTTGAGGCCGAGCGAGATGCGGCGCTTGTCGGCGTCGACGTCCAGCACCATCACGTCCACTTCCTGCGAAGAGGAGATGATCTTGCCGGGGTGCACGTTCTTCTTGGTCCAGCTCATTTCGGAGACGTGGATCAGGCCTTCGACGCCATCTTCCAGTTCAACGAACGCGCCGTAGTCCGTGATGTTGGTCACGCGGCCCGTGAGCTTGGCGCCGACCGGGTATTTCGCGGCGACGCCATCCCACGGATCGGTCGCCAGCTGTTTCATGCCGAGCGAGATACGCTGCGTGTCCGGGTTGATCTTGATGATCTGGACTTCGACTTCCTGGCCGACTTCCACGACCTGCGACGGGTGCGAGACGCGCTTCCAGCTCATGTCGGTGACGTGCAGCAGGCCATCGATGCCGCCGAGGTCCACGAACGCGCCGTAATCGGTGATGTTCTTGACGACGCCCTTGCGACGCTCGCCCTCGGCCATGTTGCCGACGATCTCGGCGCGCTGTTCCGCACGGCTCTCTTCGAGCACGGCGCGGCGCGAGACGACGATGTTGCCGCGCGGACGGTCCATCTTGAGGATGGCGAACGGCTGCATCTGGCCCATGAGCGGGCCGACGTCGCGGATCGGACGGATGTCGACTTGGATACCCGGCAGGAAGGCGTTGACGCCGCCGAGGTCGACGGTGAAGCCGCCTTTGACGCGGCCGACGATCGCGCCTTTGACGGTCTCTTTCTTCTCGTGCACGCGCTCGAGGCGGGTCCAGGCTTCTTCACGCTTGGCCTTGTCGCGCGACAGCACAGCGTCGCCGAGCGCGTTCTCGATGCGCTCGAGGTAGACTTCGACGATGGCGCCGACCGCGGGCTGCGTCTCGTCGGCGGCGAATTCCGGAGGGGATGCGGCCTTCGGTCTTCAGGCCGACATCGACGGTGATGAAGTCCGCCTCCGACGCGGTGACCGTGGCGGGGACAACCCGGCCTTCGATCATGGCGGAGCCGGAAAAGCTCTCTTCGAACAGTGCGGCAAAATCATCGGTGGAGGGGTTCATCTGGGCGGCAGGCATCAAGGCTCCAAAAGGGTTCGTCGTTACAGGCCAACCGGTCGTCCCGGCGGACTCGCCGCGGAATGCGGCGTAAATGCTGAATTTTCGCCGGGTCAGCTGGGGATTTCGCGGCTCAAACCGGTTGGGCCGGCAGGGCTCACGAGAGCTGTCCTCAAGGCGGGAGCGGGTCTCTAGGCGCTGGAGCGCCCGAAAGTCAAGCAGAAGCGAATGATTCAGCCGACGGTCGGCCGGCTGCCGCCAGGCGCCTACGCGTCCGCCGACAGCCGCCGCCCGGCGCGCCGCTTTCGCCCGTCCCCGCGCCAGCGGCGCCACGATCCGCACCTTGCGGCCGATGGCGACCGTCACCGTGTCCGGCTTGCCTTCCCGCCCCGTCTGAAGGAGACCTTTGCCGCGTCGAAGTGCACGTCCTTGCCCTTGCCCAGCCGCCCGCTGAGGCCAAGCGCCACCAGCTCGTCGATCGTCGCCGCGTTGAACCGCCAGCTGTAATTCCTGCCCCCGGCGCTGAACCGGAAGAGCACGCTCGAATCCTCGCTCGCATCGATGCCGCGAAGGTCGAGGCTTGTTGTTCGGTCCATGTATCCCACCGGTGACTGTGCCCAGGACGGGCGCGCCAGAAAGGCGATTGTGCAATAGCTAGCTACCTCCTAAGTGAATCGCGCAACCGGTTCAGCCGGTCCGATCAGCCCGAACTGCGCGCCGCGGCGGCGTGTGGTTTCGGCGCCACGAACGCCATCTGCGCCCTCGGCGGAGCGTACACCCTCCGTCAGCGGGAGACCCGAGAATGAAGAGCATTGTCGTCACCGGCGCCTCCACCGGGATCGGCTGGGGCTGCGTGAAAGTGCTCACGCGCAAGGGCTTCCACGTCTTCGGCAGCGTCCGCAAACAGGCCGACGCCGACCGCCTCTCCGCCGAGTTCGGCGCTGCCTTCACGCCGCTCCTGTTCGACGTCACGGAGCGCCTGCCGTCGCTTCCGCCGCCAGCACCGTGCGCGACAAGCTCGGCGGCCAGACGCTCGCCGGCCTCGTCAACAATGCCGGCATCGCCAACCCCGGCCCGCTCCTCCACATCGACATCGACTTCTTCCGCCAGCAGCTGGAAGTGAACGTCACCGGCCAGCTCATCGTCACCCAGGCCTTCGCCCCGCTCCTCGGCGCCTCGCCCGAGACACGCACCAAGACCCCCGGCCGCATCGCGATGATGAGCTCCGTCGGCGGCAAGGTCGGCATGCCGTTCGTCGGCCCCTACAACACCAGCAAGTTCGCGCTCGAAGGCCTCTCGGAATCCCTCCGCCGCGAGCTGATGCTCTACGGCGTCGACGTCATCGTCATCGCCCCCGGCGCCATCGCCACGCCGATCTGGGACAAGGCCGACGCCATCGACATCTCCGCCTACGAAAAGACCCCCTACGGCCCCTCCGTGTCGAAGGTGAAAAGCTACATGATCGAGATGGGCCGCAAGGGCCTCGCGCCCGAGAAGATCGGCGAGACCGTCCACACCGCCCTCACCACGGCGAAGCCGAAGACCCGCTACATCGTCACGCCCGACCCGCTGCAGAACTGGATGAGCAACAACATGCCAAAGCGCATGGTCGACAGGACGATCGCGAAACAGCTGGGGCTGGTGAAATAGGCCGCGCCTAGAACGCAAACTCCAGCATCGCCTGCGCCACCAGCTCGCCCGAGCCGACAAAGGTCACCCGGGCGTCGATCAGCGCCGCCGCCTTGCCGAACCGCTGCACGTTCGCTTCGACACGCAGGTCATCGCCCTTGGCCGGGCGCACGAAATGCGTGTGCTGATAGACCGTGCCCTTGGTCGTCCGTCGCCCGTGCATGCCGCCATCGACGCGACCGTGTCGATCGCCGACATCAGCGCCTGGCCGCAGATCGCCTCGCTGGAAATCTGCATCTCGGCCGCCTGCTGCAGGCGCGCCGCGAAGAACCCCTCGCGCACCTCGACATCGCAAAGCCTCTGCGCCTTCACCCACGGCGCATAGTCCTGATCATACCACGCCTGCACGTTCGCGGCAGTCAACGGCGCCTTCAGGTCCATGGCTCCCCCGCGGCCCTTACGCCTTCAGCTTGTACCCGCGCTTCAGCATCGCCCAGCACCACGCGCACAGCGCCAGCGTGATCGCCGCGCACATCGCGCCGCCGAACCACAGGTCGCTCTCGGCGTGTCCCGTGAAGCCATAGCGGAACCCGTCGATGATCTGGAAGAACGGGTTGTAGTGGCTGATCGTCACGAACGGCTCGGGCAGCCGGCCGATCGGATAGAACGTCCCCGACAGCATGGTCAGCGGCATGATCACAAAATTCTGCACCGCGGCCATGTGATCGAACTTGTCGGCCCAGATCCCGCCGATCAGCCCCACCGCCCCCATCAGCAGCGAGGCGATCACCGCGAAGTACAGGACCGCAAACAGGTTCGCGACCTGGAACGGCGTGATCTGCATGATCCACACCGCCGCATAGGTCACGAGCCCCACCAGGATCCCGCGCGTCACCGCGCCGGACAGAAAGCCGACCGTCAGTTCCATCGGCGACAGCGGCGGCATCAGGAAGTCGACCGAATTGCCCTGCACCTTCGCGATGATCAGGGACGACGACGTATTGGCGAACGCATTGTTGAGGATCGCCATCATCACGACGCCCGGCGCGAGGAAGGTCGCGAAATCGACGCCCCCCACCATCCCGCCATTGCCCTGCCCGAAAGCGAGCTTGAACACGAACAGCATCAGCAGGCTCGAGACCACAGGCGCAAACAGCGTCTGCATCCCCACCTTCCAGAACCGCCGCGTCTCCCGCAGGCACAGCGTCCACAGCCCCAGCCAGTTCACCGCCCCATACTGCCGCGGCCCCAGCGGCGGAATGGCAGAATCCAGCGGCGGCTTTGTCAGCGTCTGGTCCATGCCCGCTTCTTACGCCTCTGGTTTCTCCACGCCACGGAAAAGTTGCGTGCGCGCCTCTTCACAGCCTTGCACGCCGAGAGAGACCCCCACCTGTCCGCCCCCTTTCTGGGGGCGGAACCGCGCAGCGCGTGCTTGCCCGATCAGCGAAGGGCGGCGGGCGCCACGGGGTCCCGCCCCCAGAAAGGGGGCGGACAGGTGGGGGTTGATCTAACCGCGCCCTCCGTCGCTGCTCACCATGAGGGCTCTCTCCGGCGACGGAGAAGGCCCCTCATGGTGAGCAGCGACCAACGGGAGCGCCCCTCACCTAGGAGCCGCCGACAGGCGGCGTCTCGAAGGGCGAACCACGAGGGGCCGGGCTCACCGCCCTCTCAAACCAGCCGATTCTGGACACACCCTTTCACCCCGACCCCAACAAATCTCAACACCCTGCAGCCACCAAACCCGGCCGATTCCACACCAGCGCGTCCCCCACCCCCGCGCCCGGCACGTATACTGCGCGCATGATGACGCTTCAAAACCCCCGCGCAGGCCTCGGCCTTCGAGACAAAATACATGATGCGGCCCTTCACCTGGACCGCCAACCACCCATGCCGCCCCCACCCTGTGGGAGCGGGCGAAAGCCATGTTCGCGACCCTCACCACCCGCTTCGGCTCCGCCATGCGCCTCGCCTGCCGCCGCTTCTACACACTGCAGCAGCGCCGCGACCTCATCCTCCATCTCGAACCCGTCGAGAAGCTCGTCCGTGTGCTGATGATCATGGAAGCGATCACCCTGCTTGTGATGACGCCGCAGGGCCTGAAGCTGCGCCAGACGACAAAGCCCTGCGCCATCCCCGAACCGCCGCCGCAGGTCGGCACGCACAAGCAGCATCCCGAAGCCGATCGCATCGCCGCCGCGATGATGACCATCGCCGCCCACCGCCCCCGCATCGACCCGCGCGTCGCGGAACGCGAAGCACGCGAGGCCGAACAGAAACGCCTCGCCGCGCTGGAGCTGCCAGCGCCAGCGCTTCGACGATTTCGACTCCAGCCGCCCTCAACAGCCGCTTCACCGTCATCCACTGGATCCACGACCCGGCGATGCGCACCGCGCCATCAAAGCTGCCGCGCAGCCTCGATCCTCGACGACCTCACCCTCACACATTCAACACGCAGCCGCGCATCACCATCGATCCGCCCGACGAAGACTGAAGGCAGGGACCTCACCGGCCCGCTGCTCCACCTCGCCCGCCGCATCGATGCGCTCCAGCGCGTCATCGCCAACCCCTGGCCCGCCATCCGCCGCCTCGCCCGCCGCATCGCCTCCATCCCGCGCGAGCACTTCAGCGCGCCATGGCCCCGCCGCTACCGCGCCGTGCGCTGGGCCCAGGGCTGCCGCGAATTCTACAACGCCTGCATCCTCGCAAAGCCCGCCTTCGCCGCGCTCGAACCGCGCCTGCGGAATGCCGCCCGATGACCCGGGATAGCCGCACTTCATCGCAAACGCGCCCAACCCCGCAGCCTCCTGCGGGATCGCGACCGCATGCCTCCAGATACGGCACTCGCCTGACAGGCGAGCCTTGAGTCCAAACCGAGTCCACCCCGTGAACCTCGCCCGAAAGTTGAGTCCGCGGCGCCACAAGCCCTGCAATCCGCATCCGCGACGCCGTGACTCATGCTGCCTGTGTACAACCCCAATATATTGATTAAGCTGTTAGCAAGGCCCCCAGCATATTGCGGGTACTCAGCCGACAGCTACTATTCCTAGGCATTGGGGAAACAGGGGCGCGCAGGCACAGCCCATATGTTGTGTCTTGCATGATTCCCGGAGGCTGTGGAGAGACAATTCATGGGCTGGACCGAAGAACGCGTCTCGGAACTCAAGAAACTCTGGGCCGAAGGGCACAGTGCAGCCAGATCGCCAAGCAGCTGGGCGGGGTGACCCGCAATGCGGTGATCGGCAAGGTCCACCGCCTCGGCCTCTCCGGCCGGGCCACTCCGTCCCGCCCGGTCAAGCGCCCGCCGCGCCTCGCCCGGCCGAAGCCCACCGCTTCCGGCGGATGGCACCGGCGCCGCCGCCGTCGCGCGGCGCCAGCGCCCGCGCCGCCGCCCCGGACCCGGCCCTCGCGCAATCACCGGGCCGAAGCCAACGTCGAGCCCCAGCCCCTGCTCCAATGGCGACATGGTCACCGTCCTCACCGTGCGCGACTCGATGTGCAAATGGCCGATCGGCGATCCCGCCGACCCGAAATTCGCCTTCTGCGGCCACGGCAAGTCCGAGAGCTCCCCCTATTGCGCCGAACACGCCCAGGTCGCCTTCCAGCCGGCCAAAAAGCGCGAACGCCGCGCCCGCGAGTTCGACTACATCCAGCGCCTCGCCGAGCTAACCGATCCGAAGCTCTACCCGCGACGGCGCCGCCCCGGAGTTCTCGAACTCCGGGGCGGTTTCGCTTTGTCTTGGCGTCGCTCACTTCGCCACCAGATCCTTCTGCAGCGTCTTCATGCACATCAGGAAGAAGATCGCCGGCGTCGCATAGAGCACCGAGGTGATCACCAGCGACGTCTGCAGCGACTTCGGGTCAGCCGCCTTGCAGAAAGCCTGCGCCGCCTCCGGCAAGGCGAGCAGGGCGCTGCCCCGGCACGATCTTGCAGTCATTTCAGCGAAACCCTCGGCATTCGCCTGCATGGCAAACAGGGTATCTGCGACAAAGCCGATGAAGGGCGGGCCGAGGCCATAGCCAAGCAGGTTCACGATGAAGAGCAGGATAGCTGTCGCGGTCGCGCGCGTCCGGGCGCCGACAACGCCTTGCCCGATCGTGTACTGCGCTGCGAGGTAGCCATACTTGATGCCCGCGCCCATGCAGATGCCGACCAGCGCCACCCACTTGTTGTCCGAGGAGAAGCCCACCACGTAGAACGGCACGCAGGCGATCAATCCCACCGCCGGCAGCCAGGCGATCGCGTTCGGGCGCTTCTTGACGACCTTCTCGGCGATCCATCCTGTCATGAACACGCCCACCGACGCCGCAAAGGCCGACGGCACGTTGAACTGAAGGGCTGCCTCCGTCAGCGATATGCCGTGCGTGCCCATCAGGAAGTCGGTCTGGAATGTCACAATTCCATAGCCGCAGAACGAGGCCAGCGTTGCGCCGGCCGCCATCAGCCAGAAGGATTTCTTGGAGCCCAGTTCCTGCAGCGCCTCGACGAAGGTCGCGCGCTTGGGCCGCGCAACGCCGGGCGGATCGGTGTAGCCGCGCGGCGGTTCCTTCACGGTCAGGCGAAAGACCACGGCGACGACGACGCCCGCAAGGCCGATCACGATGAACGCCGTGCGCCAGCCAAAGGCGTCCGCCACCGGCCCGCCGATCAGGTTCGCCGACAGCGTCCCCATCGTGACGCCCATCGCGTAATAGCCCAGCGCCGTTGAGCGGCGATTCGGCGGATAGTAGTCGGCGATGATCGAGTTGGCCGGCGGCGTGCAGCCCGCCTCGCCCACGCCGACCAGCACGCGGCAGATCAGCAGCATCACGAAGCCGGAAATCACCACGCCGCCGATCTCGACCGGGGCCGCCATGCCCGACAGAGCGGTGGCTCCAGACCACAGCGCGATGCAGACCGTCATGATCCACACCCGGTGTGGGCGGATCTGCTGAGCCTCACCGACGAGTTGTGGGAGCTCGACCTGCGACGCAACCTCACCACCACCTCTATGTGGCCCGTGCGGCGGCGCGCCGTTGGATCGACGACGGTCGCCCTGGTGCCGTCGCGTGCGTGGCGTCAGTGAGTGGCATGTACGGTGCCCCCAACCACGCAGCGTACGGCGCCGCCAAGGCCGGTCTGATCGATCTCGTGCGCACGATGTCCCAGGAGTGGGGCCCGTACGGCATCAGGGTCAACGCGGTTGCTCCGGACATGATCGCCACGCCGCGGGTGCGGGCCGCCCAGGCGGAGGCGGGTGGGGACATGGATGCCAATGCGCGCGAGGGCGGGGTGCCCCTTCAGCGGGCCGGACTCCCCGATGAGATCGCCGGCCCGTTGGTGTTCCTGGTGTCGGACCTGTCGAGCTTCATGACCGGGCAGACCCTGGTGGTCGACGGCGGCACGATGGCGTCGTTCCCGCACATGCGCAGCACGACGGTGATGCCCCGAGGCGCCGGTACCTGACCGGCCCGGACACCTCGAGACCTACGATTCGGCGATGTCCTGGCCGCCCACGAAGCGGGCGGGATCGTGGGCGTTGCCGTGGTCGTACTAGCCGTCGCGACGCATGAAGGTCGTCTCCCGTCGGCGGATGCGCCAGCCCTTGTCGGTCCGGACGTACTCGTCGGTGTACCAGGCGAGGCGCATCTTGTGGTTGTCTGGTCGATGAACACGTAGTGCTGCGATCCGGTCGCGGTGTCGCCATCGAACTCGACCACGGGCGCGTTGCCGACGTACTGGCCGGGGGCGCGCTCTTCAACAACATGGGAAAGGCATCGAGGTCGTAGGGCGTGCCGAAGGCGTTGTACTGGCCGTCCTCGGTGAACACGTCGTACCAGGTCTCGATATCCATGACCTTGCGAGCCGAGTACATCATGTAGCGGGCGCCGAGCTGGTTGAGCTCGATCAGGTCCGAGATCTCTTGGTGGTCCATGGGAGTCCCTTCTTCGCAGGTGTGAGCTTCAGTGATCGGTTCGGTCGGCGATGGTGTCGCCGGCTTCGGCCCGGATCTTGTTCATCAGGGCGACGAGCTCGTGGAGCTCGCCGGGGGTGAGGGGGAGCGTGGAGAACAGGTTGGTGTTGAGCGTGTCGACCGCCTTCGAGAAGACCTGGCTCCCCTTGGGCGTGATGGCGGCGAGCACGGTGCGACCGTCTTCGGGGTGCGGATTCCGGCGGATGAGACCGGCCGCCTCGAGCCGGTCGACCGAGCTGGTCACGGTGCCGGGGGTGATCCACAGTCGAGCCCCGACCTCGCCGAGGGGCAACGGATTGCCGCGGTCGAGCAATCCCAGGACCTGGTACCGGGCGAAGGTGAGCCCGAGTGGGCGCAGCAAGTCGTTGGCGCGGCGCCAGGATGATCTGCCACCCCCGCATCGCCGACACCACAGCAGCGACGCCGTCGGCTGAGTCGTCCCATCCCTTCGACCTCCAGTGCTGGCGTGAAGCCTCGACGGGGTCGTACGTGAGCCGGGACATCGGCGACATCCTAGGAGGCGACCATTCAGCGGGCGGCCAGGCCGCGGCGGAGGGCCTCGAGCGACTCGGCGGCTTCACGTCGGCGACCGGCGGCGGTCGGCACCAGGGCCGAACCGTGGAACGTGCCGGGGTACGAGTGGAGCTCCACCTGGACGCCTCGCGCATGAGGTCGAGGGCGTAGATGATGCCCTCGTCGCGCAGCGGGTCGAACTCCATCGTGGAGACGTAGGCCGGGGGCAGGCCGCTCAGGTCGGTGCAGCGCGACGGCGCCGCCGTGTACGGGACATCGTCGCGTCCGTGGAGATCGCCCAGGTAGTGCTTCCAGCTCCACTCGGCGTTCGGCCGGTTCCACAGGGGCGTGTCGGTGAACTGGGTCATCGACGGGGTCTGCAGCCGGTCGTCGAGCTCGGGGATCTGGAGCAGCTGGAAGCACAGGGCCGGGCCGCCGCTGTCGCGCGCCAGCAGCGCGGTGGCGGCCGACAGGCCACCGCCGGCGGAGCCCCCGCCCACCCCGATGCGAGCGGGGTCGACACCGAGCTCGGCGGCGTGGGCTGCGAGCCACACCAGCCCGGCGTAGCAGTCGTGCAGACCGGCGGGGTACGGGTGCTCGGGGGCCAGGCGGTACTCGACCGACACGATCACGGCGTCGATGTCGGCGCAGTACCGCTGGCAACCGGCGTCGGTCATGGCGATCGACCCATGATGAACCCGCCACCGTGGATGTACAGCAGCGCGGGGCGCAGGCCGTCGGGCTCGGCGACCGGCATGTAGATGCGGATCGGCACGTCGGGATCACCGTCGAGCCCGGGCACGGTGCGATCCTCTGAGCGCACGTCCGGGTTGCCGGGCATGGAGGCGAACATGGCCTCCATGGCGGGATCGTTGCGGGCGGCCATGATTGAGGGCATGTCTGCGAAACCGTCGGACCTCGTAGGGAGCAGATCGAGGATCGGGACGAGCTCAGGGTCGAAGGCGTAGGTCATCGGTTCTCCATTGGGTGCTCAGTTCGGGCCGTCGAAGGCGCCGACGACATAACGTAGGCGCTTGGCAAGGTCCGGGACCTCGACGGGTTCGGCCGCGACGTGCATGACGAGGTCGACCACATCGTCGTTCGATGCGCCTGTCGGGTCGATTCCGTTGAGGTCGAGGAATACCGCGCATGCGAGCCAGCCGAGACGCTTGTTGCCGTCGATGAGGGCGTGGTTCTTCACGATCGAGTGGAGCAGCGCGGCCGCCTTCGAGACGATGTCGGGGTAGGCGTCGTCCCCGAACGCCGACGCCCGTGGTCGAGCCGCGGCTGCGACCCAGGAGGCCGAGGTCGCGCACGGGCGGCGAGTCTCCGAACAATCCCGTGGCGAGGATCAGGAGGTCGTCGAGTTCCAGATACTCGATCGGGTCGGCTCCGCTCACCTTCCGAGACGTTCGATGGCGTCGGCATGGGCGCGCAGCGACCCGTGTCGCCGATTCCTCCACCCGACCCCGGTGATCGGCGAGGCCGACGTACTCGCGAATGGCGCGGCGAGCGACCTCGTGAAGTGACACCCCCTCGATCGCGGCGCGCTTCTTGAGCTCGTCCCGTTCATCCTCGGTCAGGCGAAGTGTCATGGCCACGCGGACGATGGTATCGAAGTCGGGCGACTGACCATCGGCGCACGTTTCCGCGGGAACGTCTCCTGTGGATAAACCACTCAAAGGGCCGCGCTCGGCGCGACACTGGGGGCGTGAGCGAGTTCGAGCTGGGCCGACTGCGCCCCATTGCCCTTGCTCTCCCGGAGGTCAACGAGCGGCTGAGCCATGGTGCCCCGTGCTTCTTCATCCGTGACCGGCGCCCGCTGTGCTACTTCCACGATCACGATTATGACGACCGGGGCCGTCCGAGTCTGATGTGCCCGGCGCCCCCCGGGCTCGCCGAGTCCGTCGCCCGTGCCCGACCAGCTCGCTTCTATCGCCCGGCCCCGTCGGCGAACGGAGTCTTCGGCGACTGGTTGGGCATGTTCCTGGACGAGGCCAGCGATGACCCGATCATGTGGGACGAGGTGGCGGATCTCGTTCGCGATGCGTACCGGCTGGTCGCGCCCAAGGCGCTGGTGACCCGGCTGGATGCTCGCTGACCCGTCAGAGCCTGCCGGGCCCTGACCAGCAAGTGTCCGGACCAGCAAGGCTCGGCCAGCTGCCGAGCCAAGACCAGCAACGCTCGGCCAGCGGCTGGTCAGCTGTCTCGCGACTCCAGGATGGCGAGGTCGCGGTCGGCGTACTGGTGGTGCCACCACTCCTCGTTTAGTACGACGTGGAGGCAGTGCAGCACGGTCGTCTCGCCGCCGTTCGGCGATGAGACCGTGCGGCGGAGGTCGGCGTCGGTGGCGTCGCGGAGGAAGTCGCGACCTCGCTCTTGACGTGCTCGGCGCACGGCGAGCACCTCGTCGAGCGACGGCCGCGCGTCGGGCAGGAGTCCCTGCTCGGGACCCTCATCAGCGCCGTCGTGGGCCTGGCCGAGCGGGTGAAGACTCGGCTCGGGGTCGTCGAACACCGGTCCGGAGAGCCATCGATCCGAAGCGAACACGAGGTGGCGCAGCGTCTGGATGAAGGAGAACTCGTCGTTGACCCGTTCGTCGAGCGCCCCCGGCGGCATTTCTCGAACGCGCGCCACGATCCTGTCCGAGCGAGCGATGGCGGCCGACCATGCCCGCAGAAGCACTCCGGCGTCCTCCGAGCGCAGGTCGAGCCGCTCCGGATCACGGCGATCCAACTCGGCCTCGACGTACGCCGTCACGTCAACGCCGTTCACGACGAGCGACACCACGTGCCCCTCGATACGGAGGTCCTCGATCCACGCATCACTGATGGAGACGTCTCGCAGGAAGGCTGAACGCAGCTCGCTACCCGACAAGTCGACGTTGCGGAATCGTGACCCGGTGAGGTCGGCATCGTGATGTTCGATCACGAGTCGAACCTACCTGCGGTGTCGAGCGAGCGACCGACTCGACGGTCGACGTAACGTGAGCGTCCGCCGCCCGGCTCCGGTGCCAGATCGCCGGATGAGATCCCCCGAAGAAGGCCGCATGTTCATCTCCCGCCGGACGATGCTCGCGATGGTGCCTGCCGGCCTCGCGGCGAGAGCGCTGACGTCGTGTTCCGACGACGAGACGGCCGACGAGGGCGGCGTCACGGCGTCCGGCACCGACGGCCAGCCGAACGTGAGCGCACGATGGCGGATGCCGGCCGAGGAGGATCCGCACGAGCGCACCTGGATGTGTTGGCCGTCGAGCGACGAGGTGTGGGGAGGTGACCTGGCCGCCGTTCAGGACACGATCGCTGATCTTGCTTTGACCATCGCCGAGTTCGAGCCCGTCACGATGCTCGCCCGGCCGCAGGAGCACGAGGCGCTCGCCGAGGTGCTCGGCGATGCGATCGAGCTCGTTGCCGCGCCGGTCGACGATCTATGGGCCCGTGACACACTGCCCAACTTCGTCATACGAGCGTCCGCCAGCGGTGGAACTGAGCTCGCAGGCGCCCACGCCACCTTCAACGGATGGGGCGGCAAGCAGATTCACGACGGCGACACGCAGCTCGCCGGCATCGTTTGCGAACACCTCGGCATCGAGCTACTCGACTCGGGACTCGTGGGCGAGGGCGGCGCGATCGAGATCGAGGGGACCGGCACGGTCCTGGCTGCCGAGGGCTGTTGGGTCAACGACAACCGGAACCCGGGTCGCACCCGTGACGACATCGAGACGGCGATCCTCGGCATGCTCGGGGCCGACCGGATGATCTGGGTCGACGGCCTCGCCGGGGCCGACATCACCGACGGGCACATCGACACGCTGGCCCGCTTCGCCAACCCGTCGACCATCGTCGTCGACCGGCCGGCCCTCGACGAACCGTCGGACCCGTGGGTCGCCGTGGCGGCCCGCACGAAGCAGCAGGTCGAGGAGGCCCGGACGAGCGGGGGTGAGCCGTACACCGTTGTCGAGGTGATCCAGCCGAGGGAGACCCGCGGCGGCGGCGGCGACGACTTCTTGTCGACCTACATGAACTACTACGTGTGCAACGGGGCGGTCATCGCACCCCAGTTCGGCGATCCCGCCGGCGACGCCGCCGCACGCGAGTTGCTCCAAAGCCTGTTCCCCGACCGCGAGATCGTCATGCTCGACATCGACGCCCTCGCCGCGGGTGGCGGTGGCATCCACTGCGCAACCCAACAGCAGCCGCGGACGGCCACGGCCTGAACCGACACATCAGCCGTTCCCGGTTGTCGGTCAGGGATGCGCCACGACGATCCGCATCCCGGCGTCGAACTCCTCGCGCTCACGCAGGTGAACGTTGCGCTGGTCCCAGGTGCCGTCGCGCAGGTCACGCTCCACGTGGGCGACGACCCGGGCCACGATGGCGGGATCGCCCCGGGCGAACGCCGACGTCCCCCGTCGGGCGGACTCGTCGAGTACGCGCTCGGGGTGCGCCCAGAACGACGCCAGGTTCCAGTCGGGTGTGTCGCGGTGGGTGAGGACGGTCTCGACTTCGGCCGTGCCGCCGAGCCAGCCCACCACCCGGTCGATCGTCGGGAAGGTGGCCCCGTCGAGCGCGGCGGCTTCGGGGAAGTAGTCCCGGTAGAGCCACATGTCGGTGCAGACGTCGATGTCGTAGGTGACGATCACGACCGGACCACGCGCGACGCGGCGCAACTCCCGCACGCCGGCCTCGACCTGGTCGTCCCAGTGGTGGACGGTGAGCACGGCCATGGTCGCGTCGGCGCCGTCATCCCGGAGAGGCAGCGCTGCCGCGCTACCCCGCAGCCACCGGCCCCGACGTTCACGACCGTCCGGCTGGCGTCGAGCGCACGGACGATGTGGTCCCGTAGGCGGGGGTCCTCCCGCCGCGTCGTGGCGTAGCCATCGCCGATGATGTCGTATCGGACGGGCTCCACCGCGCTCACGGTAGTGCCGGCCCTCGAGCGCCCGGCGCTCTCCGTCGAGCCATCGCCCGTCCCCGTCCATCTCACTGTGGGGCGCTGGCCGAGCCGAGGTCGTGGAGGGCAGACTCGGCTCATGCGAGTCCCTCGTCTCGATCACGTGCAATTGGCGATGCCGGCAGGGCGGGAGGCTGAGGCCGTTGCCTTCTACGAGGGCCTGCTCGGCATCCCGCTCGTGTCGAAGCCGCCACACCTTGCGGCGCGCGGCGGCTGCTCATGCAACCGACATCCTGCTGATGCCACGTCCGTCACGGAAGGAGTGCGACGGTGCTCGGCGCAACATGGTCAGGTGAGCGGAGAACGAGCGATCACGCGGGCGGCGGCGAGCGCTTCGAGGTCCTCCGGCGTGTGGCCGGCGCCGAGGAGCACGTCGTCGGTGTGCTCGCCGAACAGCGGGGCGCGGCGCAGGCCGCCCGCGGCGGGCTCCAACTCGAGATGGAATGGCAGCGTGGACAGCCTCGCCGAGCCTGTGACTGGATGGTCGAACGACTTGAAATAGCCGCGGAGAGTGAGCTGCTCCAGGTCGGCCTGATGATGGGGCTGCCGCACCCGCGCCACCGGGACGCCGGCCGCGACGAGCGTGTCGATGATGTGCTCGCCCGACCGCAAGCCGCACCACGCCGCCAGGTGGGCGTCGATCTCGTCGTGCCTCGTTTGGCGACCGGCGCGGGTCTCGAGGGTCGGGTCCAGGGCCCATTCGGGTGAGCCGAGCATGTCGCACAGAGCGCGCCATTGCGCATCGGTCGCCACCGAAATCGCCACCCAGCCCGACCCCATGCCGTCGTCGGGGTCGGCGGTGCGGTAACAGTTCTGGGGTGCGGCGGCGGGGCTGCGGTTGCCGTCACGCCCGAGGAGAGCGCCGTAGGCCGAGTGCTCGATCACCTGCTCGGCCGAGAGGTTGATGGCCGTGTCGATCATGGCCGCCTCGACCAGCGCCCCCTGGCCCGTGCGGCGGCGGTGCTCCAGGGCGACCAGGGCTCCGAACAGGGCATGGACGCCCGCGGCGGGGTCGCCGACGCAGTACGGCGAGAGCGGCGTGTCGTCGGGGTGGCCGGTGAGCCAGGAGAGGCCGGATGCGTCCTCCACCACGAACGCGAACGCCGGGTTGTCGCGCCACGGCCCGTCGAGTCCGAAGCCGGGCATGCGCACCATGACCAGGTCGGGGAAGAGCTCCCCCACGGTGTCGTAGCCGAGGCCGATCTGCTCGAGCACGCGGGGGGTGTAATTCTCCACGAGCACGTCGCACGTCGCCAGCAGCCGGCGCAGCGCCTCGCGCCCCGCCTCCAGGGCCAGGTCGAGGGTGATGCCCAGCTTGTTCACGTTGAGGGCAGCGAAGATCCCGCTCTTCTCCCACCACTGGTCCTCGGTGAAGGGCAGGCCGGTCAACATGCGGGTGCCGTCCGGACGGGTGGGCGACTCAACGTGGATCACCTCGGCG
This sequence comes from uncultured Acidobacteriota bacterium, assembly GCA_963732655.1. Taxonomy (GTDB): domain Bacteria; phylum Actinomycetota; class Acidimicrobiia; order Acidimicrobiales; family SHLQ01; genus CAVTWS01. The sequence goes on from CAVTAI010000001.1 coordinate 44,714, forward strand.
CCGAGCAGGGCCATCATCTGCGTGCACGCCGGTCCGGCCCAGAACGCGGTGAGGTCGAGCACCCGCAGTCCTTCCAGCGGCAGCTTCCGGCCGCTGCGGCCGATCCGCTCGGGCGCTGCACGTGTGGTGAGTCCCGTGTCGGTCCCCAGGCGGGGAGCGAGCTCCGGGCCCCGGGTCATCGACGGGACGCCACGGACCGGGGACACGGGCTGGACGAAGTCGCCTCTCGGATTGGTCACGTAGGAGCCCCGGGCCACGAAGTGGTCGGTGACCGGCAGGGTGGCCCCGTTGCCGATCGGGGCGTGGGGGATGCGGAACGCCGTTGCCAGGTCGAGGATCTCGGCCACGGTGTGCTGCGCCGCCCATTCGGCCACCTCGGGGGCGATCCGCCAGCGCTGGCGGCGGCGCTCCTCGTCGCTGGCCCACTCGGGGTGGCCCACCATCACGCACATGTCGAGCCACTGCTGGCCGGTGCCGGTGCCCAGCCCGACCAGGCCGTCGCTCGCCTGCTCGACCCCGGGCGATGGCACCGATCGCACCTCGCGGTACGGCCGCCCGGCCATGTCGAAGAACGTGACCGGGCAGTACGTCAGGCAGCTGCACACCACCTCGAGCATCGACAGGTCGACCAGGTCTCCGGAAGAGTCGCCCACCGGATGGGCTATGGCCACGAGCGTGCCGACGGCGGCGTACACGCCGCTCAACCACTCGCTGATCTGCCCGCCCACCGCAACCAGGGGACCGTCGGGCCGGCCCCGACCCAGACCGATGAGGCCGCCGCTCAGCGCCTGAAGGGTGAGATCGGTGGCCGGGCGGTCGGCCCACGGCCCTTCCAGCCCGAACGGCGTGATGGTGGTGACGACGACGTCGGGGTGCGAGCGCCGCAATGCCTCGGGCGAGAGCGACGGGTGGGCGGCCAGCGCCGACCCCCGGGACCAGATCACGGCGTCAGCCGACGCCACCAGGTCGAGAACGCCAGCCACGTCGGCGGGAAAGGCGGCGTCGGCCACCACGCTGACCTTGCCCCCGGCGAGGAAGCAGAACAGGGCGCCATCCTCGTCGGCCGGGAACTCGGCGCCCGACGCCGTCCATCGGCGCAGCGGATCGCCGCTCGGATCCTCGACCTTCACGATCTGGGCGCCGCTGTCGACCAGCAGCTTGGTGGCGTAGGCGCCTGCGATGCCCACCGACAGGTCGATGACCACCCGGCCCGCCAGCGGGAGCGTGATGGACGTCACAAGCGTAGGGTTTACTTTGATATCGTAAGAGCGTCAACCGATCCGAGTCCCGAGGGGGGTGCCCGTGAACGAATCCGTCCTGCGGCCCGCCGATCTCTACCACTCCGGGTTCGTGGTGGCCGACCTGACCTCCGCCATGGCCGAGCTCGGCCCGCAGCTCGGGGTGACGTGGCGGGCGGGGGGCGGCGAGGTGCGCCTCACCACGCCCGAGGGCCATCGGGTCGTCACCACGGCGTACGCGCTGTCGAACGAGGGTCCGCACCACATCGAGCTCGTCGAGGCCCGGCCCGACACGCTCTACATGGAGCCGCCGTCGGGCACCGGAGGTCCGGCGGGCGACTCGTGGCGGCCCCACCACCTCGGCTGGTGGGTCGACGAGGTCGTCGCCGCCTCGGCCGCGCTCGAGGCACAGGGCCTGCCCATGGCCGCCATGTTGGGGATGGACGATGACACCATCCCTCCGATGTGCGCCTACCACCGGGTCAGCGAGGGGTACTACGTCGAAGTGGTCAACCGCCGCATGCGACGGGTGCTGTTCGGTCGTTGAGCGCCGGCGTTTCGATCCCCGTCCTTGACGAACATTACGACATCGAAGTATCTTCGTGGTGGTCCCGAGCGTCCGCCCCGCCGGGTGCGGCTCACGGGGTACGGCTGATCGCCCGTGGGGGAGTTGCGCATGGCTACGGTCCTGTATCCATCCGAGGGCGTGGGTGCCCCGAAGGATCGCCACGGTCGAGCCGGGGGCCCGGCGGCGGGCCTGCCGCCGGGCACGCCGATCTTCTCGGCCGACAACCACATCTCCTTGGCCCAGGACATCTTCCGGGAGCGCTTTCCCGTGGCGCTCCGGGAGAAGGCACCTGAAGTGTTGTACGAGGACGGTGCCTGGACGCTCGGCTTCGGCGGCAAAGGGTTCCTGCCCCCTGCGTTCACGCTCGTGCTCCAGCAGTACGACCCGCTGCCCGGCGCGAGCACGGCCGACATGGCGGCCCGGATGGCCGAGCTGGAGGCGGACGGCGTCACCCATGAGCTGGCCTTCCCCAACGCCATGCTCGGTCTCATGTGGCACCCCGACCTCGAGGTCCGTGATCTGTGCTTCCGGATCTACAACGAGCACCTCGCCGAGCTGCAGGAGGCCTCGGGCGGCCGCTTCTACGGCGTGGGGCTGGTCAACTGGTGGGATGCGGAGGGGGCCCGCCGGTCGCTGGAGGAGATGAAGGCGCTTGGCGTCCGCACCTTCTGGATGCCGCTCAAACCCGGCAACCACGAGGACGGCAAGCCGATCGACGTCAGCGGGCACCGGATGGCCGCCGTCTGGGAGGCCATCGAGGAGGTGGGGCTGCCGGTGTCGCACCACATCGGTGAGGGGCCGATCTCGGCGCCGTGCGCCACCAACGGCCTGGCCGTGAGCATGGTCCACCAGGCGGCGCCGTTTCGCGAGATGTTCGCCCGTTACACCGTCGGCGGTCTGCTCGACCGCTACCCGGGGCTACGCGTCGGCTGGTTCGAAGGCGGGATCAACTGGGTGCTGCCGGCCATCCAGGACGCCGAGCACATGGTGGTGTCCTATCGGCACCTGCTCGACGTGGAGCCGAGGCACGACGTCCGCCACTACTGGGACACGCACATGTACTCCGCGTTCATGGTCGACCCTCTCGGTTTGGAGCACGTCGAACGCCTCGGGGCCGGCAAGGTCATGTGGTCCACCGACTACCCACACAACGAGAGCACGTTCGGGTACTCGGAGCGCTCGGTGGCGGCGGTGGTCGACTCCGTGGGCGTCGACACCGCCGCCCGGATCGTCGGCGCCAACGTGTTCGACTACCTCGGCGTGGGAGCCCAGTGATGGACATGCCCGATGTTCCGTCGCCCGAGGAGATCGTCCTCTACGACAAGGACCCGGCGACCAAGATCGCCACCATCACGTTCGACCGCCCCGATCAGCACCACGCGACCACTATCGGCGCCCGCCTCCGCTACGCCGAGCTGCTGCACCGGGCCAACGTCGACGACGACGTCAAGGTGCTCGTGGTGCGCAGCACGGGCGACAACTTCGGCACCGGCGCCGACCTGCCCGAACTGGCCGGCATCCAGGCCGAGTCCGAGGACGCGGCGTTCGCCGCCGAGCTCGGCATCGACCCGGACGACGTCACGTTCCCGCCGCCGGCGAGCTGGCGGGCCCGTTACACGTTGCCCAACTGGTACGCCGACCCCCGGGCGGGCTGCCGCACCCTGGCCGACTTCAAGAAGATCAGCATCGTCGAGGCCAAGGGCTACTGCTACGGCTGGCACTTCTACCAGGCCGCCGACGCGGACCTCGTCATCGCCTCCGACGATGCCCTCTTCGGCCATCCGGCGTTCCGCTACGTGGGGTGGGGTCCGCGGATGTGGTCGTGGGCGATGACCATGGGTATCCGAAGATTCCAGGAGATGGTGTTCACGGGCCGGCCGTTCACGGCCGAGGAGATGTACGACTGCAACTTCGTGAACAAGGTCGTGACCCGTTCCGAACTGGAGGACGAGGTGGCCACCTACGCCGACGCCTGCTCGCGGTCACGTCCGGTCGACGCCGTGGTGATGCAGAAGACGTTCTTCCAGGTGATGAAGCAGCACCAGGGCGAGTACATGGGCAGCATCCTCACCACCTTCCTGGAGTCGATGGGCCGCACCGTGGCCCCCGACGGCGAGCCCATGCTCGGGAGCTCGGCCTACACCACCGGGTTGGGGGCCGCCGTGAAGTCCAACGACGAGGCCCTGCCGCCCCACTTCCGGCTCAGCAAAGGCGGCCGGCGTCAGCCGGACGCCTCGGCCAGCACAGGCGGCCGAGAGGCCGACCCGAAGGGGGCGTCGTGATCGACGAGATGGACAGCATCGCCCGAGGGCAGACCTTCTACCAGCAGCTCCTCGACACCGATTCGCCGCGAGGTGCCGGTGAGCCTGCGCAAGAGCTCACCCGGCGCGCTCGAACCGATGGACATCGCTCCGTCGCGTTACTTCGACGCCGAGTTCCATCGCCTGGAGATGGAGCGGGTGTGGAGACGCACGTGGCAGATGGCGTGCCGAGAGGAGCAGATCCCGGAGGCCGGCGACCACGTGGTCTACGACATCGGCGACACGTCGCTCATCGTGATCCGCACGACTGCGGACGAGATCAAGGCGTTCCACAACTCGTGCCTGCACCGGGGCACCCAGCTTCGTAGCCGGGCCGGTCGGGTCGACGTTCTGCGCTGCTCGTTCCACGGGTTCACCTGGAACATCGACGGCAGCCTGCGCGAGATCCCGTGCGTGTGGGACTTCCCCGACGTCGATCCCGAGCAGATGTCGCTGCCGGAGGCCCGGGTCGGAACGTGGGGCGGGTTCGTGTTCGTGAACCTCGATCCCGCGGCCCCGCCGCTCGAGGACTACATCGGCGTCCTGCCCGAGCACTTCGCCGACTGGCCACTCGAGGAGCGTACCGTCGCGGTGCACGTGGTGCGGAAGATGCCGTGCAACTGGAAGGTGGCCCTGGAGGCCTTCATCGAGGCCTACCACACCGTCGTGGTGCACCCTCAGCTGCTGTCGACCGCCGCCGACACTCTCACCCAGTACGACGTGTACGGCCCGCACGTGAGCCGCATGATCACCGCCGTCGGCATCCAGAGCGAGCACCGCGACCGTGACCTTCCCGAGGCCGAGATCGTGGCCGAGATGACCGGCCGACCGGTAGCCGAGGTCGCCCTGGAGGAGGGCGACCGCGCCCGGGCTGTGCTGGCCGACCGCATCCGGGCCGTGGTGGCCAAGCGCACCGGCGGCGACGTGAGCGCCCGGTCCGACGCAGAGGCGCTCGACGGCATCGAGTACTTCCTGTTCCCCAACTTCATGCCGTGGGGCGGGCTGCTCACGGCGTTCGTCTACCGGTTCCGGCCCGACGGCCACGACCCCGACTCGTGCGTCATCGACATCATGAAGCTCGACCCCCTGCCCGCCGGTGGCGCCCGTCCCAAAGCGGCGCCCACCCGTCACCTGACGGCCGACGAGACGTGGGCCGACGTGCCCGAGCTGGGCGCGTTCGGCCGAGTGTTCAACCAGGACGGTTCCACCTTCGGGCGGATCCAGCGGGGCCTGCGGGCTTCGGTCAAGCCCACCATCATCACGTCGCGTTACCAGGAGAGCCGGGTGCGGCACTTCCACGCCACGCTCGACGACTACCTGTCCCGTCCGTGATCTCCCCGTCGCCGCAGGTCTCGGACCCAGCCCCGGTGGGCGCGGCTCCGGCCGGCCGGGCGTTCTGGCCCCGTGACACCAGCCGTGTCGTCACCGACACGACGATCGCCGGCATCTTGCGCGAGGCCGCCCGTTCGGCGCCCGACCGCATTGCGCTGGTGGCGGGCGTGGCCGACCCGTCCGCCCGGGTGCGTCGCACCTACGCCGAGGTGGTGACCGAGTCCGAGGCGGTGGCCCGGTGGCTGGCGGGGCGGTGCGAACCTGGGCAGCGGGTGGCGGTGGTGGCGCCGTCGATCCCCGAGTCGTACCTGTTGTCGTTCGCCGTGGCCATGGCCCGGCTCGTCCTCGTGCCCGTGAACCCGGCCTTGCGGCCGGTCGAGATCGAACACATCCTCGGCCGCTCCGGCGCCGTGTTGGCCCTGAGCGTCGACGAGTACCTGGGCGCCGACGTCCACGACGTCGTGGTCGCGGCCGGCGCCGCCGTGGACACGTTCGGCGAGGTGGTCCGCTTCGCCGACTGGCCGTTGCTGGTCGAGGCCGGCCGGGCTGCGACGCACCTCACCCTGCCCCCGCCGGAGTCCGACGACGTGGCCCAGCTCGTGTTCACCTCCGGCACCACGGGCGCGCCCAAGGGCGCCATGCTCACCCATCGGGGCATGACCAACGCCGCCCGCTTCAGCGGCGAGCGCTTCGACGTGCGACCGGGCGACGTGTATGTGTCGACCATCCCGCTGTTCCACGTCGGCGGTCAGGTGGTCACGTTCATGGCGGTGCAGGCCGCAGCCACCGACGTGCTGCTCACCGCGTTCGACGCCGGTCTGCTGCTCGACCTCGTCGACACCGAGTACGGCACCCACACCGCCGGCGTGCCCACGATGTTCCACGACGTGATCGCCCACCCCGAGTTCGGTGCCCGCGACCTGTCGAGCCTGCGGGCCATGAGCACCGGCGGAGCACCGGTGCCCGCCGAGATGGTGCGCCACCTCGAGGCGACGCTCGGGGTCGACGTCACGATCATCTTCGGGCAGACCGAGACGTGCGGCTACATCTCCCAAACGTTCCTCGACGACGACGCCGAGGACAAAGCGGTCACCGTCGGCCGGCTGTTCCCGCACCTGGAAGGCCGCGTGGTCGACCCGGCCACCGGGGAGGTTGTGGTGTTCAGCGAGGAGGGGGAGCTCGAGGTCCGGGGTCCGGGCACCATGGTCGGCTTCCTCGACGATCCTGACCAGACCACCGCCACCCTCCGTCCGGACGGCTGGTTGCGCACCGGCGATCTGGCCACCATGGACGAGCGGGGCTACCTGCGTGTGGTGGGGCGCCTCAAGGACGTGATCATCTCGGGCGGCGTCAACGTGTACCCCGCCGAGGTCGAGGCGGCTCTGGCCGAGCACCCAGAGGTACTGGCAGCCGCGGTGGTGGGTCGGCCCCACGACCGGTGGGGCGAGCAGGTCGTGGCGCTCGTGCGCCTGGCGCCGGGCGCCCAGGTCGATGAGGCGGCGCTCGTGGAGCACGCCCGCACCCGCCTGGCCCCGCACAAGGTGCCCAAGGCGTGGCGGTTCGTCGACGAACTCCCGCTCACCGCGTCGGGCAAGGTCCAGAAGTTCCTGCTGGTCGAGCAGCTCGCCGCCGAGGAGCCGGGCTCGTGAGCGCGTCAGCTCGGTGCCGGCGATGCTCAGCTGCTTGCGGGCACGGCCGGGGGATCGGCCGGCGAGGCCACCAGGTGTTTGAGGTTGCGGGGCGGGGGACCGGCGGTGGTACCGCCGTCGACGGGGAGCACGATGCCGGTGATCTGGGCCGCCCGGTCGCTGGCCAGGTACAGCATGGCCTCGGCCACGTCGGTGGCCGTGCCCTGACGCTGCAGGGGCTGCATCTCGCGGATGATGGCCGACTGGTCGAACGCGGCGTTGAGGTCGGTGGGGATGTGGGCGGGGGCGATGCAGTTGACCCGGATGCCGTGGCGGGCCAGCTCGATGGCTGCGCAGCGGCTGGCGTGCAACACCGCCGCCTTGGTGGCCCGGTAGGAGATCATGCCGGTGCCTGCGTTCATACCGCCGATCGACGCCGTGTTGAGGATCACGCCGCCGCCGTGCTCCTTCATGTGCCGGCCGGCCCGCTGGATGCCCAGGAGCACGCCGAGCAGGTTCACGCCGATCTCGTGTTCGAAGTCGGCGAAATCCTCTTTGAGCAGCGGCGCCATACCGCCCGCGGTGCCGGCGTTGTTGACCATCACGTGCAGGCCACCGAAGCGCTCTACGGCGTGGTCGACCGCGCCCTGCACGTCGTCGGCTCGGGCCACGTCGCAGACCACAAAGGACGAGGCGTCGCCGAGCTGGGCGGCCAGGGCGGCGCCGGCGTCGGTGTCGATGTCGGCGATCACCACGCAGGCCCCCTCGGCCACGAAGCGCTCCACGATCACGGCGCCGATGCCCTTGGCGCCACCCGTGATGATCGCCACCTTGCCGTCGAGATCACCCATGCCGAGAGGATGCCATGACTGACACCCCGACGACCGAATTCGCCTCTGTCGACCTGTTCCGGGCCGGGGAGCTCTACCAGGATCCGTTCCCGTACTACGAGTGGCTCCGCTCGCACGGCCCGGTGTGGGTGGAACCGAAGCGCGGTGTGGTGATGGTGACCGGGTTCGAGGAGGCCCAGGCGGTGTTCAGCGACACCGACACTTTCTCGAACTGCAACGCGGTCAGCGGTCCGTTCGTGCGATTCCCGGAACCGTTCGAGGGTGACGACGTGAGCGACCTCATCGAGCGCCATCGCGATGTGCTCCCGTTCAGCGACCAGCTTCCCACGTTCGACCCGCCGAAACACACGGCTCACCGCGGCCTGCTCATGCGCCTCATCACGCCCAAGCGGATGAAAGAGAACGAGGAGTTCATGTGGGCGGCGGCCGACCGTCAGATCGAGTCGTTCCTGGCCCGGGGGTCGTGCGAGTTCATCCGCGACTACGCGGCGCCGTTCACGGTGCTGGTGATCGCCGATCTGCTCGGCGTTCCCGAGGAGGACCACGCCACGTTCCTGGCCCAGCTGCACGGGGAGCACCGGCCCGGCGGCGACGGTCAGGAGACGGTGGCCCACAAGCCGCTCGGATTCCTCTACGAGAAGTTCACCGGGTACATCGAGGACCGCCGCCGTGAGCCCCGGGCCGACGTGATGACCCAGCTGGCCGAGGCCACCTTCCCCGACGGCACGCGGCCCCCCGTGCACGACATCATGCTGATCGCTGGCAACCTCTTCTCGGCCGGCGGCGAGACCACGGCCCGCATGCTGGGTACGGCGCTGCGGTACCTGGGGGAGCAGCCCGAGCTGCAGGAGCAGATCCGCGCCGACCGGTCGTTGATCGTGCCGTTCCTGGAGGAGTGCGTGCGCCTGCACAGCCCCATCCAGGGCTCGTTCCGGATGGCGCGCCGCCGGACGATGCTCGGCGGCGTCGAAATCGCAGCCGGATCGTCACTGTTCATGATGGTGGGTGCCGCCAACCGCGACCCCCGCAAGCACGACCATCCCGCCGAGCTTCGTCTCGACCGTCCTGCCGGCCGCCAGCACGTGGGTTTCGGATGGGGCACCCACATGTGCGTGGGTGCCCCGCTGGCCCGGGCCGAAGGCCGAGCCAGCCTGGAGCGCATCCTCGACCACCTGGGTGACATACGAGTTTCCGAGGTGCACCACGGTCCGGCCTCAGACCGCCGGTACCGCTACGAGCCCATCTTCATGCTGAGAGGGCTCGAAGAGCTGCACCTCGAGTTCACCGCTCGCTGAGTCCATGGCCAAACGGAAACGGCCTACGCTGGAGGTGCGCTGGCGTGTCCTCGGGCCACCACCAGCCGCACCCGCCTCGACCCAAGGGGACCACGCATGTCAGAACGGTTGAAGGTCGACAAGGCGTTCGACGCCGACAATCACTACTACGAGGCGCTCGACGCGTTCACCCGCCACATCGAGCCCGAGTACGCCCGACGGGCCATGCAGTGGGCCGAGGTCAAGGGGCGCCAGATGCTCCTCGTGGGCGGGAAGATCAATCGGTTCATCCCGAACCCGACCTTCGATCGGCTCTCGGCGCCGGGCTCCCTGGAGGAGTACTTCCGCGGCAACAACCCCAAGGCCACGAGCGTCAAGGACCTCTTCGGCGAGCTCGAGCCCTGCGATCCGGCGTACCGCGACCGCGATATCCGGTTGACCGTGATGGACGAGCTCGGGATCGAGGGCGCACTGTTCTTCCCCACGCTCGGGGTCGGCATGGAGCAGGCGTTGGCGGGCGACCTCCCCGCGGCGCGAGCGGCGTTCCGTGCCTTCAACCGGTGGATGGACGATGACTGGGGTTTCGCCTACCACGAGCGCATCTTCGCCGTGCCATACCTGACGCTCTCCGACCTCGACAACGCGGTCGCCGAGCTGGAGTGGGTCCTCGATCGGGACGCCCGCGTGGTGCTCCTCTCGACCGGTCCGGTCATGACGGCGGAGGGCTACAAGTCACCGGCCGATCCGCGCTACGACCCGTTCTGGGCGCGCGTCCAGGAGGCCGGCGTCGCCGTCGCGTTCCATGGTGGCGACAACGCCTACCGCAACATCATCACGATGTGGGGCGAGAGCGCCGACATGGAGGCCCATCGCTTCGAACCCCTGCGCTCGGCTCTGTCGCCTGACGCGGTGTCCGACACGCTGGCGGCGATCATCCTGCACGGGTTGCTCGATCGGTTCCCGAAACTGCGTTTCGCCACAGTGGAGACCGGCGCCGACTGGGTCGCACCGCTGCTCAAGCGACTCAAGAAGATCTACAGCCAGAACCCGGCTCCGTTTCGCCACGACCCGATCGAACAGTTCACCCGAAACGTGTGGGTGTCGCCGTTCTACGAGAACGACCTCGACAAGTTGCGCTCTGTCGTCCCGGCCGACCACCTCCTGCTCGGCTCGGACTGGCCGCACACCGAGGGGCTGCGAGACCCGCTGTCGTTCACCAAGGACCTCGCCGAGGCCGGGTTCACCCTGGACGAGCAACAGCTCATCATGTACGACAACGGCAAGGCCCTCGTTCAGCGCCAGCCGGCCTGAACTGACGCCGGACACGGCAAACCAGCCGCCGCCCGTCACCGATCCCGCAGACCCTTTCCCGCGAGAATGCGCGCGACGTGCTTCTCGACGCGCGCCGCTCGGGTCGTGGCCTGGGCGGCGTCGGAGATGAAGAGGTTGTATTCGCGCTGCCGACCGGGGGTGAGCGATTCGAACGCTGCCTTCAGGGCCGGATCCTGGCCGAGTCGGGCCACGAGCTCGGCGGCCAGGACGAGATCCGGTCCCGGGCCCACCTCCAGGCCCTGCTCCTCGATCTCGATCGCCGCCCCGACGTAGGCCGTGATCGTGCCGGTCAGTCGGGTCACGTCGTCGATCGACCGGAAGCAGACGCGGCGAGCCGACCGTGAGTTCGGTCCCTGCTCCTCGAGGACGCCGTCGACATCGTCGATGAGGGCGCCCTTGAAGAACATGAGCGCGAGGAAGTCCTTCATCTCCTGAAGGATGGCGATGTTGCTCCCGCCGTGGCTGTAGCAGGGTTTGGCCCACTTGATCGTTTCGTGCAGGCCACAGGCGAGCAGCACCCGACGGAGTGCGTCCATCTCCGCGGGCCATTTCACCGATCGTTCGATGTAGGCGTCGACTTCTGAACTCACGCTCGCTCCGTTTCGGCGACCGATCCAGCGTAGTATCGGCCCCGACCCTGGAGGTGCACGAAAATGCAGATGGACGAGATGATCCTGGTCAGCATCGATGATCACTTCATCGAGCCGCCCGACATGTTCGAGAACCATGTGCCGGCGAAGTGGAAGGACTCCGTCCCACGCGTGGTCCGCAACGTGGAGACCGGGGTCGACGAGTGGGTCTTCCAGGGCACGTCGACCTCGACTCCCTTCGGCATGGCCGCCACGGTCGGCTGGCCGAAGAGCGAGTGGGGATTCAACCCGGGGTCGTACTCGGAGCTGCGGCCGGGCTGCTTCGACGTGCACGAGCGGGTGCGGGACATGAACGTCAACGGGATCCTGGCGTCGATGAATTTCCCGACGATGGCCGGTTGGAACGCCCGCACGTTCGCGGAGGGCAACGACAAGGACCTCGGCATCATCATGCTCCGGGGTTACAACGACTGGGTCCTCGACGAGTGGTGCGCCGCCTATCCGGGTCGGTTCATCCCGCTCTGCCTGGTGCCGATGTGGGACATCGACCTGATCGTCGAGGAGATCCATCGGGTGGCCAAGAAGGGCTGTCGATCGGTGAGCTTCCTCGAGACACCGCACGTTCAGGGGTACCCGAGCTTCCTGTCCGGTCACTGGGACCCGATGTTCAAGGCGTTGTGCGATACGAACATGGTGCTGTCGCTGCACATCGGGGCGGGGTTCGACGTCATCCAGCGCCCCGCCGAGGCGCCGATCGACCATCTGATGGTCCTCGCCTGCCAGATCTCGGCGATCACCGCCCAGGACCTCCTGTTCGGCCCCACGCTGCGAGCGTTCCCGGATCTGAAGGTGGCGCTGTCCGAGGGGGGCATCGGGTGGATCCCGTTCTACCTGGACCGCATCGACCGTCACGTGTGGAACCAGGAGTGGCTCGAGCACGACAGCTGGGGCGGCAAGAAGCCTTCGGAGGTCTTCCGGGAGCACATCCTGGCCTGCTACATCACGGACCCGTCCGGGCTGAGGCTCCGGGATCGGATCGGAATCGACAACATCGCGTGGGAGTGCGACTACCCGCACACCGACACGACCTGGCCCGAGTCGCCCGAGCAGGCGTGGGGCGAGCTCCAAGAGAGCGGGTGCTCGGACGAGGAGATCCACAAGATCACGTGGCAGAACGCTTGTCGCTTTTTCGACTGGGACCCGTTCAAGCACATCGCCAGGGACCAGGCCACGGTGGGTGCGCTCCGAGCGCTCGCCACCGATGTCGACACGACCCGCATGCCCCGCCGCGACTGGAAGGCCCGCAACGAGGCGGCCGGCGTCGGCCTGTTCTGAGCCGTCGGCGGTTCAGCATCACCGGCGAGGAAAGGAGCCGTTCGTGCCTGCGGTGATCGACATGTACAACCCCGATCTGTACGTCGACGAGAGCTATCACGACGTGCTCACCCACCTGCGCACCACCGACCCGGTGCACTGGCAGGACATGCCCGGTGAGCCCGGCTTCTGGGCCATCCTCAAACACACCGACGTCACGCACGTCGCCCGGCATCCCGAGCTGTTCTCGGCAATGCAGCTCGGCGTGATGCTCCAGGACCCTCCGCCGCCTCAGCGGGCGCGGATCGGGGACATGTTGTTGATGATGGATCCGCCGAAGCACACGGCATACCGCAAGCCATTGGCGGACAGCTTCAAGGCCCGGGTCATCGGGCAGATGGAGACGCGGGTCCGCGACATCTGCCGGGTGATCCTCGGCGACGTCGCCGATCGCCGCGATGTCGAGTTCGTGCACGACGTCGCGGGCATGTTGCCGAACCAGGTGATCGGCGAGCTCTTCGGCATCCCCGAGCAAGACTGGGCCGACATCCGTGTCTGGGCCGAGCAGTCCACGAGCTCTCAGGACCCTGAGCTCGTCCCGGAGGACTACGACCCGAGCGCCGTCGGCAAGTTGGTCACCTACGCGATGGACCTCGCCGCGACGCGTCGCGCCGAGCAGCCGCGTGAGGACCTCACGAGCCTGATCCTCGCGGGGAACTTCGGAGGGAGCGCGATGACCGACGTCGAGTTCGGCTCGTTCTTCAACCAGCTGGTGGTGGCCGGAAACGACACGACCAAGGGCATGCTCGCCGCCGGGCTCAACGTGCTCCTCGATCATCCCGACCAACTCCTGGATCTGCGCCACGATCGATCGCTGCTGCCCGGGGCGGTCGAGGAGATCCTCCGGTTCGTTCCGCCGCTGCACCATTTCCGCAGGACCGCCACCGCCGACACCGAGATCCGGGGCGTTTCGATCGCCGAAGGTGACAAGGTGGCCATGTGGTACACGTCCGCCAACCGAGACGAGGACATCTTTCCGGACGCCCATCGCTTCGACATCCGGCGAAGCCCGAACCCCCACCTGTCCTTCGGGATTGCTCAGCACTTCTGCCTGGGCGTCCACCTGGCCCGACTCGAGGGCCGCGTCTTCTTCGACGAGCTCCTGTCGGCGTTTCCGAGCATCGAGCGCACCGGTGAACCGCGGCGGATCCGCTCCAACCTCAACAACGGTCTGAAGGCGTTACCCGTCCGCCTGGGTCGCTGACCACCACGACAGCGACGTGATGCGACGAGCCATCGCGGTACCGAACCTCGGCACACCAACCGACGCGGTGAGCCCCGACGACCAACCGGACGACGTCAGGCGACCCCGAACTGGGAGACCAGACCGTCGCGTGGGCGACGGGTGAGTCTCCCGGTTCGGGGGTGGGGCTGATCAGGAGGGCGACGCAATGGTCTCGACGGCGCCGCCGGCGGCGGCGGAGCGACGCACGGCATCGATCACGATCATCTCGGCCACGCCGTCGGCGAACGTTGCCGGTTCGACGTCGACCGGTGACGCGGATCCGTCGATGGCGTGGCGAACCGCCCGGGTGAAGCGCGAATAGGCGCTGATCTCGAGCCCGACCGGCCAGGGCAGGTCGAGCTCGGCATCGGCCTCGTCAGCGGCGGCCAGGTCCGGTTCGGGTTCGATGACCTGTCGGCCGGAGTGATCTCCGACGACCACCTGGTCCCGGATCAGCGCGGCGGTACCGGCCGAGCCGACGATGACCGTGGTACCGACTGCGTCGGGCAGCCAGGATGCCCCGCTCTCGGAGAGGCTGCCGATCGCTCCGCTCTGACAGGTGAAGTGGACGACGAACGAATCGTCCGCGGCGCCAGGGCGATCACCGGCCACGCACGTCGTGCCGCTCACGGTGGCGATCTCGCCCAACCAGGTGCGAAGGCGGTCGATCGAGTGCGACCCCGAGGCCCCGAGCCAGCCTCCGCCGCGGCGGACGTCGAACCACCAGTCGGGGAATTGGAAGGCGATGGGGGAGCCCACCATCGGCGATGTCGACACGACGGTGGCGAACCGCACCTCACCGATCGCGCCACGATGGAGAACCCTGGCCATGGTCGCCTGCTGGGTCGCGAACCGGAACTCGTGACCCACCAGGTGGACGCCGCCGGCCCGTTCGGCCGCGACCAGCATCGTCCGGGCCTCGGCCTCATCGGTGGCGAACGGCTTCTCGCACACGACGTGTCGGCCGGCAGAGATCGCCTCGAGGGCCAGCGGACCATGCGTGTCCGGAGGACTGGCGATGGCCACGAGATCGGTGCCGGGGGTGCGGAGCGCCTCGGTCAGCGAGCCCCACGTTCGCTCGACGCCGACTCGTGCCGCTCGACGCTTGGTTCGGGCGAGGTCCTGGCCGACGATCCCGACGACCTCGAACCCGGCGGCGCGAAAGGCGGGTACCTGGATGCGGCACCCGAACCCGGTGCCGACGACGATCACTCCGGTCACGGCGTCTCCTGGGCGTCAGGCACCGGGGAGAGACCACCCCGGTAGGAGCCCGAGTTCGCTGCAGAGCTCCTGGGCCTCGATGTTCTGGCCGTTCAGACGGTCGGCATCAGGCGACTCGAGGAGCCAAGCGCACACCTTGCCGATCAGCGCCGGTGGGGCGCCCTGAGTGGTGTCGAAGCCGAACGCACCCATGTCCTGGATCATGCGTTCGGTCAGGATGAAACCGGGCTGGACGTTGAAGGCGCGGATACCGGCCTCGGCGGTCTCGAGCGCCAGGATCCCGGCGATGCGGTGGAGGGCGCCCTTGCTGATCCCGTACCCCAAACCCCAGCCGCCCTGGCCGGCGGCCGCAGGAGGATCGCGGTACCCGGCGCCGGAGGTGATGTTGACGACCGTCCCGCCGCCTCGTTCGATCATGTGGGGGACGATCGTCTTGATGAGCACGACCGGCGCCAAGGTGTTGGCCTCGAGGTGGTCCCGCAGGATGCGTACGGGCGTGTCGAGGATGACGTCCATGTGGCCCGGTCCGACGTAGCGACCGTTGTTGACGAGGACATCGATGTGCCCCCACTCCCGGAGCACTCCCTCGGCGGCCGAGACGAGCGACGGATGATCGAGGAGGTCGGCGGGGACCGTGAGGCAACGTCGGCCCGCCGCTCGGACGAGGTCAGCGGTGGAGGCGAGCGAGCCGGGGAGCGGGCTCGTGTCGGACCGGGCGACGGTCGAGCTGTGTTCGCGGGCATCGCCTTCGTGCACGGTCCGGGCGGTGAGCGCCACGTCGTAGCCGACGGCGGCGAGCTCCAGGGCGATCCCCTTGCCGATGCCGCGGCTGGCGCCCGTGACGAATGCGACCTTCTGATCCATGATGTCCCCCGAGACGAAGAAGTTCTAACGCCGACCGTCGAGCGGATCGGGCGCTCCGAGGCCCACCAGCACCCGCAGCATCGAGACCAGCTTCTCCGGATCGGGGCTCGGGATCAAATAGTGCGAGTACGCCACTCGCAGAAGCATCTCGGCGGCCTGGGGGGGCGTGAGATGTCCCGTCTGGACGCCCGGTAGCACGTGGAGGGCATCACCGAGGGCCCGGGCGACCGACTCGCTGTGGGCATCGAGTGAGTCGGCCAGTGATTGGAGAGCGAATGCCGGGTCCGCCCCTATCGCGCCGGCGCCCACCGTGTCGTCCAGGTAGGTCACCAGGTATCGCAGGGCGGCATGGAGACGGGCCGTCGGATCCTCGTGGGCGGCCGCCAGCTCCTCGAGGCCGAGGTCGAACTGCTCCACCTCGTACGCGGCGAGCGAGGCGAGGAGCAGTGTCTTGGTCGGGAACCATCGGTAGAGGGTCGGACGCGACACGGCCGCCGCCGTGGCCACTGCGGACATCGTGAGCTTCTCGGGGCCCCGTTGGCGGATGGTTCGTTGCGCGGCCGACAAGATGAGATCGGGGGTGGCCAGGCTCATGGTCATCGGCGCACTTTACATTCTCGCCCGAAACTGTCAACCTTCGTCCACGTCCAGTCCAAGGGGGCCGATGTGAGCGATACGAGGTCAGCGACCGAGCATCAGGTCCGGGCAACGGTGAACTACATCCGGAATGCGCCCGGCGATGGGGGAGACGTCCTCGAGTTCGTCACCGAGGACGAGGCCCACTCCACGATGGTCACCCTCCCGGGGCAGGAAGTCTGGATCAACGATGCCCGAGGGTTGACCACCGACCTCGATCGAGAAGGCTTCGTGCTGGTGCCGCACCGCAGCGCCGTGGTCGACTTCGAGGCCATCGAGGAGGACCCAGATGTCGATCAGCTGTACAACGCCGAGATCGCCGCGCTGGTCGAGCAGCTCACCGGTGGCTCGCAGGTGCTGATGCTCGGGGCCGGCAAGAAGCGGTTCGGTGAACGAGCCGCCGACAAGTTGGCCGCGCTGCCCAATGCGAAGCCGGCTCGCTATCCCCATGCGGACAACACCGACGAGTCCTCCGTCGAGCAAGCCGAGATGATCGCTGCGTTCCTCCCCGACCTCGACGTGAAGAAGTTCTCGCGGTGGGCGCTCTACAACATCTGGCGGTGCGTGACCCCGCCTCCGCAGGACATCCCCTTGGCGGTCTGCGATGCGCGCACGTTGGCCCCCGCCGACGAAGTCACGGTGACCGCGGTGACCACGACGCGCCAGATGGGCGACCTTCGGCACGACACCACCAGCTACACGTACTCGCCCGCCCACCGATGGCACTACTTCTCGAACATGACCCGTGACGAGGTGATCGTCTTCAAGACACACGACAGCGATCCGGCTCGGGCCCGTCGGGTGGCTCACACTGCGTTCGACGATCCATCCTGTCCTCTGGACGCGCCGCCCCGAGCGAGCGTCGAGATGCGAGCCCTGGTGGTGTTCGCATGACGGGCCTGGTCGAGTCCGACACCATCGTGGCGTTGGCCGCCTCGCACGCCGGTACGACCGATCCCGATCCGACGCGGTTCCGGGCGAACCTCGATGTCCTCGTGGATGCCATCAACGACGAGGCGAGGTTGCGGCCGGTCGGCGTGGCCCAGGCGACCGGCATGCTGGCGGACGCCTGGCGGAACCGGATCGACGTGCTCCACTGGGCGAACCAACATCCCGAGATCCGCTCCGAGCCGATCGAGAACCCCCTGATCCTCACCGGTCTGCCCCGGTCAGGCACCACCTACTTCCAGTACCTCTTCGACTCCGATCCGTCGATGCGGATGCTGCGCACGTGGGAGGGTGGCCGGCCGTGCCCACCCCCGGGCTTCGACCCCGAGGACGCGGTACGCCGCCGTGACGCCGCGGCGGAACTGACGGCCCACATGCTGGCCAACAACATCATCAGTGCCGAGATCGCCAAGATCCACCTGACCGACGTCGACGGTCCCCAGGAGTGTCTGGCCATGCTCGACCAGACGTTCGCGAATCCGGGCATGTACTGGACCTTCCGCATCCCGACCTGGTTCGACCGGGTCTTCGATTCGCTCGATCTGGAGGCCGCCTATCGGCATCACAAGCTCGTGCTCGAGCTGCTCCAGTGGCGGACCCCGCCTCGCCGGTGGGTGCTGAAGTGGCCGTGCCACCTCATGGCCCTGAACGAGATCGCCGAGGTCTACCCCGACGCCCGTTTCGTGGTCACCCACCGTGACCCGGTCCAGGTGCTCGCGTCGAACTGCAGCCTCACGCATCTCCTCCGAGCCGGCACGTCCGAGGCTGACCCCCATGAGATCGGCCAGCAGATGAAGTACATGATCGGCCGGTACATCCAACGGCTGGTCGATTTCGACGAGACCCACGCCGGCCCCGCCGGTCTGGTCCATGTCGACTACGAGCGGGTCGTGTCCGATCCCGAGACGGTCATGGCCGAGGTGTTCGATGCCCTCGACCTCGAGATGACCGCCGACGTGCGTGAGCGGATCGTCACGTGGCGACGGGAGAACCCGCCCGGCAAGCGCGGCGTCCACGAGTATGCGCTCGACGACTACGGCCTCGATGCCAACGAGGTGGCGGAGGAGTACGCGTTCTACATCGACCGGTATGACCTGCCGCGCCCGGGCGTCTCCTCGTCGTGAGCGAACCAGGAACCCCGTCGGCCTTCTCGCAGGCCATGCATCGGATCGCGGATGTCGGTGACCGGCTGGCCGCCGAGCTGACCGAGCGGGGCCGCCCGGCGGGCGAGGTCGACGCGTCGAGAGCGGTGCTCGGCGCGCTGATGTACGCCTACCTCACCCTGATCTGGGCCGATGTGGACCATCCGCGGTTCATGCCCGGTGCCGGCTTCTACACCCAGATCGGCACCCCGAACCCCGACACCCTCTACCGCACCACGGCCGTCGACGGTGCCGGGACCTATCGACTCACTGGATCGGTCGGGACGGTGCCGGACGTCTCGCTCATGGCGTTCGGTGGCCCGACTCCCACGGGCATCCGCACGTTCCCGCCGTTCGACTTCGGCGAGCTCGATGTCGACGAAGATGGTCGTTTCGACGTGCTGCTGAGCGCCGAACGACCGCCTGGCCACGAGGGCGACTGGTGGCGTATCAACCCCGACGTGCGCAGCCTCATGCTGCGCAGCATCTCGGCCGATTGGGGCGAGCACGACGAGCCGGTGCTCGCGATCGTGCGACTCGACACCGTCCCGGGCCGGGCGCGGCTCGGACCCGGAGAGATGACCGGGCGACTCACCGCGCTCGCCACCATGGTCGACCGTTCGCTGTCCTATGGGCTCGCCAAGGTCGACCGCCTCCAGGCCGACGGTGTCGTGAACCGTCTGGTCGAGGTCGACTATTCCGGCAGCGGCGGCCTCGTCGACCAGTGGTACTTCGAGGGCGTCTTCGATCTCGCCGATCACGAGGCACTCCTGATCGAGGTCGCGCTCTCGCCCACGAGTCGGTTCTCGCTCTCGCTCACCGATCCCCTCTTCTGCACCATCGACTGGACCCATGCCCAGAGCAGCTTGAACCAGCGGCAGGGTGTCGTCGATTCCGACGGAGTGCTCCGAGTCGCGGTGTCTCCCACCGATCCGGGCCTGGCGAACTGGCTCGACACGACCGGGTACGAGACCGGCGTTGTCCAATGCCGGTTCACCGGTTGCGATCAGGCGCCGAAACCGTCGGTCGCCGTCGTGCCGATCGAGGCGATCGCCGGCCGGGTCCCGCACACGACGCCGGTCCTGACTCCGGCCGAGCGGGAGGTCGCGCTTCGGGGCCGCGCCGCGGCGGCCCAGCTGCGTGCACTGTGGTGATCGGCCGCTGGTTCGGAGCCCCGCCGTGCTTCGGCGACGATGCCCGCCCGCGACGACGGCGGCGCTAACGTCCCGCCCGTGGCACACGCGTCTGAGTCCCGGATCGAGCACGGAGTGGTCATCTCCGGCCTCGGCATGTCGCGCATGGGTCGGCGGTCGGGCATCCCGGTCGACGAGCTGACGGTCGAAGCCTCGACCAAGGCGATAGCCGACGCCGGTCTGACCTTGGCCGACATCGACGGGATCGCCAGCCTGGGCGAGACGTTGCCGGACGCCGCCGCCGGGTTGCTCGGGATCTCCCCGGCGTGGATCGGCGGCGAGATGGGCTACTACGGCCTGCTCACCCCCGTGGTGAACGCCATGGACGCGATCGCCGCCGGTCGGGCCCGCCACGTCCTCGTCTACCGCGCCGTCAACATGTTCGGCGGATCGATCGTTCCGTCCGAGGACGGGCCCCGCATGACGGTCGCCAAGAACAACCCCATGCTCGACATGTCCCGGCTGTTGGTCATGCACGCGTACGCAGCCCCGAACTGGGTCGCCATGCACGCCCGGCGCCACATGCACCTCTACGGCACGACGCGTGAACAGTTCGGCTGGCTCGCCGTGAACAGCCGCCGCAATGCCGCGCTCAACCCCGACGCCGCGTATCAGACCCCGTTCAGCATCGACGACTACATGGCGGCCCGCATGGTGTCGGATCCCATCTGCCTGCTCGACTGCGATGTCCCCGTGGACGGCTCGATCGCCTACGTCATCTCGGCCGCCGACCACGCCGGCGACTGCGACCACCCGGTGCGGATCGCCTCCATGGGCGGCACCGACGGCCCCGGCGGATGGGACCAACGTGTGGACTACCCGAGGATGGCCTCGGTCGAGGCCGCCGCAGAGATGTGGTCGAGGACCGATCTGAAGCCGGCCGACGTGGATGTCGCCGAGCTCTACGACGGCTTCACGTACCTCACCTTCACGTGGCTCGAGGCGATGGGCTTCTGCCCGGTCGGTGGTGCCGGACCCTTCGTCGAGGGCGCGACCCGCATCGCTCTCGATGGGGAGCTGCCGCTCAACACCTACGGAGGTCAGCTGTCGGCCGGCCGCATGCATGGCTACTGGGTCCTGCACGAAGCGGTGCTGCAGCTGCGCGGTCAGGCCGGCCCGCGCCAGGTCGCCAACGCCGAGGTGGCCGCCGTCGCCAACGGCGGAGGCCCCATCGCCGGCTGCTTCCTGCTCACCCGCTGAGCGCCCCACTTCGTTCTGGCCCCACTCCGTTCTGGCAGGGAGATTGCACGCTCCCGCGTGCAATCTCCCTGCCAGAACGAGGGAAGTGAGGGCCGAACGAGGGACGTGGGGCCAGGAAGAAATGAGAGGTGTGCGCGGTCGTCTAACCTCTCGGCCATGTCCCAAGTCCCATTTGCGCCGGATGTCTTCACCTGGCCGTCGCCGAATCCGCAGCTCGTGGGTGGGCAGTGCGCCGATTGCGGATCGGTGACCTTCCCCCGCCCCACCAGCTGCGCTCGGTGCGGGTCCGTGTCCATCGGCGAACGCCTCCTGCCGACCCGGGAACTCTCTGGACGTTCACGACCCAGGAGTTCCTCCCCAAGGAGCCCTACGCCGGTGGGGAGACCCCCGAGACGTTCGTACCCTACGGCGTCGGATTGATCCAGCTGGAGGACATCGTCCAGGTCGAGGGCCGGCTCACTGAGGCCGATCCGGCGAACCTCCGCATCGGGATGGAGATGGAGCTGGTGGTCATCCCCTTCCGGTCGGACCCCGATGGGACCGAGACCATGACGTTCGCGTTCGCGCCCGTGGATCAGGAGAGCTGAGATGGATGTCGCCATCATCGGGGTGGGCATGCACCCGTTCGGACGCTTTGGGCCGAAGTCGGCGATCGACATGGGCGCCGATGCCATCCGGGCTGCGCTCGCGGACGCCGGCGTGCAGTGGCGAGATGTGCAGTTCGCGTTCGGGGGGAGCTTCGAGGTCGACAACCCCGATGCCGTCACCAGCCGGGTGGGCCTGACCGGCATCCCGTTCATGGATGTCTACAACGGGTGTGCCACGGCGGCGACCGCACTGTCGTTGACCGCGGAGTCGATCCGGTCGGGTCAGTACGACATCGGTGTCGCCGTCGGCATGGACAAGCACCTTCCGGGGGCATTCACGTCCGACCCCGTCTACTACGCGGCGCCGACGTGGTACGGAGAGATCGGCCACTTCCTGACCACGAAGTTCTTCGCCATGAAGATCAACCGGTACATGCACGATCACGGCATCTCGCATCGCACGCTGGCCCGCGTAGCGGCCAAGGGGTACCGAAACGGCGTGCTGAACCCGAATGCGTTCCGCCGCAAGCCGATCAGCGAGGACGACATCTTGGAGTCCAAGATGTTGAACTACCCGCTGACGCAGTACATGTTCTGTGCGCCCGACGAGGGGGCGGCGGCGGTCGTGATGTGCCGTGCCGATATCGCGCACCGCTACACGTCGTCGCCCGTGTACCTGCGAGCGGCTGCGGTCCGAACCCGCCAGTACGGCGCGTTCGAGGTCCACGCCTCGTGGGCCGCGGTGGAGCGCGACCCGGCCCCGACCGTGTTCGCCTCGCGTGCCGCCTACGAGATGGCCGGAATCGGTCCCGAAGATGTCGACGTCATCCAGCTCCAGGACACCGACGCTGGCGCGGAGGTGATCCACATGGCGGAGAACGGCTTCTGCGCCGATGGCGACCAGGAGAGGCTGATCGCCGACGGTGCCACGGAGATCGGTGGGCCGTTGCCGGTCAACACCGACGGCGGGCTGATCGCCAACGGCGAGCCCATCGGCGCTTCGGGCCTGCGCCAGGTGCACGAGCTGGTGTTGCAGCTGCGGGGCCGAGCCGGTGATCGCCAGGTCCCCGGGAGTCCGAAGGTCGGGTACGCCCAGCTCTACGGCGCGCCGGGCACCGCCGGTGTGTCGATCATCAGCCTCTAGAGCGGTCCGCCGGGCGGCGCCGGAGCCGGGCGCGATCGACGAGGGTCAGGACACCGAAACCTACGACGGACGGTAGGACGACCACGGCCATCGCCTGGCCGACCGACCCCCAGGCCTCGGCCAACGAACCGACCACCCAGGGCAGGATCAGCGATGCGGATCGCATACCTCCGGTCAGGGCGCCCAATCCGGCGCCGGGCCGCCCGGCCCGTTGGGCGGCACGGTCGTACAACTGCGGCAGCCAGGTGGCGATGCCGAGTCCGACGAGGGCGAACGCGCCGATGGTGGTTGTCCGATCCGGGACCAGGGTGGCGGTGACCAGGCCGACGGCCGTCAGGCCGACCGCCCCGCGCAGCAGACGTTCGGGGCCGAGTCGGAGGAGGGCCCAGTCACCCAGGAAGCGTCCCAGCGTCATGCCACCGGTCACCGCGACGTAGGCCAGCGCCGCGGTCCCCGAAGAGGTGTCGAAGTCCTCCCGCAACCGAAACGACGACCAGTCGATGGTGACCATCTCGACGCCGACGGCGAACACGGCGGCGAAGTAGAGCGTCGGCAGGCCGTCGAGGCGATACCGCGGCCGGGCGTCGGGCAGGCCGGACCCGGGGGTCGCCGGAGGGTGCCCTGCGCCGGTGTCGGTTCGAAGCAGGCCCGACGAGACGAAAGCCAGGACCCCCACCTGGACGACAGCAGCCACAACCAGGTGGGTGCGTACCGACACGCCAGCGTCGGCCACCCGGGACGAGATGACGGCGCCGACGACGGTTCCGAGGCTCCACAGGCCGTGGAAGCGGTTCATGATCGACACGCTGCGCCGGGCGCTGAGGAACGACGCTTGGATGTTCATCGCCGAATCGACCAGGACGTCGCTGGTGGTCACCAGGGCCAGTCCGACGAACAAGACCGTGGTGGTGCTCGCTCGTCCGATCACGACGAGCGCGCCGGCCACGACGAGTCCGTTGCCGATGAGCGTTCGGCGGGTGCCGAGCCGGCTGATCATCGGCCCGGCCGCGACGCTCCCGATGAGGGCGATCGTCGCGGCGAGCGACAGCACCAGCCCGACCCCATCCAGGCTGAGCCCGACCTGGAGGCGGATTTCCGGCAGGCGGGGCACGAAGGACGCGAACACGGCCCCGTTCATGAAGAACTGCACCCCGACGGCGACGATCGCCCGCCGATCACCCGACCGAGGCCGGCCCGTGGGGTCGGTGGCCGCGGCCGCCGTGACGTGGGACATGGCGCCGATCAGTACAAGAACATGGGTTTGCCGCCGACATGGCGGACCTTGGGCTGGTACTCGGCGATGTCGTAGAGCTCGTCGACATCGACCCGTTTGACGCCCTCACCCGTCACCGACACCGGCACGTTCGTGTACGCCGCCGAGCGCAGGGCGACCATGCGTCCGATCGAGCCCTCGAGGGCGAGGTCGGCAGCCATCACCGCGTAGTTCGTCGCCACCATGAGATCGAGGCTGTCGGGGCGCCCGAGCGGACGAGGTAGCCGAGCTCCTGGAGGATGATGTCCTCCCCGGTGCGCTCCTTGAGCAGTTGGCCGGTGGTCTGGCCGATCCCGCCGAGTTTGCGGTGCCCGTAGGCGTCGGCCTCGCCGGAGAGATGCACCTCACCGCCCTTGACCGTGGCTCCCTCCGAGACGGTGATCATGGCGTAGCGGGATGGGTTGGCGGCCTTGTCCTTGAGGACGAGTTCGGCGAGCTTGTCGATGTCGAACGGGATCTCCGAGATGAGGGCCCGATCGACGCCGGCCAGGTACGCGGTGATGAGCGATGTCTCCCCGGAGTACCGCCCGAACAGCTCGACGACCGCGATGCGCTCGTGCGAGCCGGTGCTCGTACGCAGGTTGTGAATGAACTCGACCCCCCGGCTCACCGCAGTCGAGAAGCCGATGCAGTAGTCGGTGCCGTGGACATCGTTGTCCATCGTCTTCGGGATGGCGATGACCGGCACGCCCTCCTGGTGCATGCGGAGCCCGTACGACAAGGTGTCGTCGCCGCCGATCGGGATCAGGGCGTCGATGCCCAGAGCGGCGAGCACGTCGATGACATGGGGCGTGAGATCGTGGGTTCCGTCGCCGGCGAATCGGTCGCGGAGGAACGCGGGGACATCTGCGCCCTTCACCCGACTCGGGTTGGTCCGCGACGAGTGCAGGAAGGTTCCACCGCTGCGGTCGATGGTGCGCACAACGGTCGTCGTGAGCTCGAGGGTGTTCTCCGCCACCGAGTCGGGGTCGTCCGGGTTGGTGTGGACGAGCCCGCCCCAGCCACGGCGGATGCCGACGACGGAGGCACCTGGGCCTGGGCCCGGTTGACCACGGCCTTGATGCAGGCGTTGAGGCCCGGGACATCGCCGCCTCCAGTGAGCACCGCGATCTTCATGTCGAACCCTCCGAACGATCGGGGCGGTGCTGCAAGCGCTTACACCAGCGCCGATCCTACTTCGTCCTGGGCGTCGTTCATGGGTATCTGGTTAGCTAAGCTGGGACCATGACCACCCACGTCGTGAACACCCACGAGGCGAAGAGTCGTTTGTCAGAACTGATTCGCGAAGCCGAGGAGGGTGTGGACGTCATCGTGGCCCGCAACGGGAGTCCGGTGGCCCGCATCGTTCCGTGGAAGTCCGCTCGGATCGACCGGGTCCCTGGGGTGTGGCGCGGCATCATCTCCTACGGCGAGGACGTGGTGGGTTCGGACCCGGAGATCCTGGCGATGTTCGAGGAACCCGGCGACGCGGACATGAGTTGAGGATCCTCCTGGACAGCCACGTTGCGCTGTGGTGGCTCGACGACAGCGTCTCGCTCGGGCGGCGTTGCCGCTCCATGATCGAGCAGGCCGACGAGGTTTTCTTCTCGTCGGTGACACCGTGGGAGCTCGGGATCAAGCGTGCCCTGGGAAAGCTCACGATGCCCACGGGGCTGGCGGAGGTGCTCTCATCCGGAGGTTTCGTGCCGCTTCCCATCTCGATCGAGCATGCGGTGCGTGCACCGGCCCTTCCGGCTCATCATCGTGACCCGTTCGATCGGATGCTGATCGCCCAGGCTCAGCTCGAGGCGTTGGTGCTCGCTACGGCCGATCTGAGATTCGCGGCGTATGACGTTGAGGTGATCGACGCCCGAGCGTGAGCTTCTGAGCCGAAGGCCGTGGATCAGAGACCTCGTTTGTCATCGACGAGGTGCAGCCGGACCTGGGCCGCCTCGATGGCCACCTTCTCGTTGATGAACGCGTGCTGGGTCCCGGTGTAAAGGTCTCGGAACGCCCGTTCCAGGCGCGTGCCCTCCCGGATGGCGGAGGTTCCCGCGGTCAGGTGGGCCCACTCGGCCACCGCTCGACTCGCATCGGTGGCGTACACCGCGACCATACGCATGTCGGCCCGCATCTGCGGGGTCAGCGGATCGCCGGCGGCGACGGCGGCTTCGGCGGTCTCGAACGATTCGAGGACGAGGAGGCGAGCCGCACGCCACATCGACTCGTGGTGGCCGAACCCGCGCTGGAACGACGAGCGGTTCACCAGCGCCGACATGTCGCCCATGCGCACCTTCGAGTGGGCGAGAGCCTCGACATCGTCGAGAATGCTCTTGGCCACCCCCAGGGCCCACGCGGCATGGCCGGCCCCAGTGATGGGCATGAGGCCCATGCGGAAGATCGGGCTCGACCCTCGGTACGGCTCGCGGCAGAACAGGGGGAACTGCCGATAGGCGGGGACGAACACGTCCTGCACGTTGTAGTCGTACGACCCGGTGCCCTTGAGCCCCTGGACGTGCCACCCGTCTGTGAAGGTCACCTCCGAGCGGGGGAGGATCGCGGCTCGGAGGTCGGGCAGACCCTCCTCCAGCCAGACGATCTCGCCGTCGACGATCGGGATGAACCCGGCGGCGACGTACTCGGAGTGGCCGGTGCCCGACCCGAAGTTCCAGGCGCCGCTCAGTCGGTACCCGGCGTCGACGGCCTGGCCGGCGCCGTTCGGGGCGAACTGACCGCCGATGGTCACTGGTCGCCCGGTTCCGAACACTTCGGCGAATCCCTCGTCCGGTAGGTACGCGGCCGTGGCGGCCGACGACGGGAGGTTGGCGATGCCGATCCAGCCGAACGAGCCGTCTTGGGAGGCCATCTCGATCCAGGCCTCGATCATGTCGCGGAAGGTGGGCTCGATGCCTCCCGCCGGCGCCGGGTTCATGGCCGTCATCAGGCCGCAGCGCCACATCTCGTCGACGACGGCGGACGTCATCGTGCGTTGCTGCTCGGAGGGCGCCGCTTCGGCTTCGACGAGCGCGCGGCATGCTGCGGGCCCGGGCGGCCGTCGGGAGCGCGTCGACGGCGAGGAGTTCGGCGCTCATGAGCGGGGTGTGCGAATCAGCCCGGCCATGCTGCCTTCGGCGCGCCACGCCGCCAGGATGTCCTTGAACTCGACCGCGCTGCGCATGTAGGCCCCGGACCGGGCGTCGCGCGATCCAGGCGCCTGGAGCTCGTTGTTGAGGTAGCCGGGCGTGCACGTGGAGAAGTAGGCGCCGTAGGCACCGATGGTGGCCATGATGGTCCGGAACCAGTCCTCCTCGGCGTCGATGGAGGGCTGAACGGTCACTCCCTCGTCGAGGGCTCGTTTGATGACCCAGGCGGTGTGCTCGGCGTTCTTGGTCCCGGCGTAGGCGATGTTGATGTGCTGCCCGCCCTGGATATGGCTGTTCATGCACAGGTTCGGGAACCCGTGGGCGAACACGCCGTGCAAGGTCCACGCCCCCTTCGCCCACGCCTCCGACAACGACACGCCACCCTCGCCGACGGGATCGAAGCCGAGTCGATCGGTGTAGAAGGAACTCGGGGAATCGAAGCCGGTGGCGTAGACGATGCAATCGACCGGGTACTCGGTGTCGCCGACCACGATGCCCGACTCGGTGATGCGCTCGACGCCCCGCCCATCGGTGTCGACCAGGGTGACGTTGTCCCGGTTGAACGCCGGCAGGTAGTCGTCGTGGTAGCACGGCCTCTTGCAGCTGACGCCGTACCACGGCTTCAGGGCCTCGGCGGTCGCCGTATCGGTGACGGTGTCCGCGATGCGGTGGCGGACCTTGTCCATCAGCTGGAAGTCGAGCAATCGCAGCTCCTCGGCTTCCTGCTCGTCACGAGGGTCGCTCTTGACGTCGACGGCGAACATCTCGGTCCAGCCGTCCTTGACGAGATCCACCGGTGGGTTCCCGCCCGTCGTCATGGCGATGAAGTTCTGC
Source organism: uncultured Acidobacteriota bacterium (assembly GCA_963732655.1). Lineage (GTDB taxonomy): Bacteria > Actinomycetota > Acidimicrobiia > Acidimicrobiales > SHLQ01 > CAVTWS01. The sequence continues at coordinate 72,590 of CAVTAI010000001.1, forward strand.
ATGCGGGCCTCGTGCCAACCGGGGGTCGACGACATCTCGGCGAACCACTCCGGATCGGTGTCGCGCTGGTTGCGGGGGCTCACCGAGGACGGCGTGCGCTGGAAGACGTAGAGATGTTTGGCGGCCGCAGCCAGTTTGGGTACCGCCTGAACTGCGGTGGCACCGGTGCCGATGATCCCGACCACTTTGTCGGCGAGTCGATCCATCGGGACCTCGGGTGCTCCGCCGGTGTAGGCGTAGTCCCAGCGGCTGGTGTGGAACGCGTGGCCCTGGTAGGTGTCGATGCCGGGGATGTCCGGGAGCTTGGCCTTGTGCAGGACGCCCCCGCACACCACGACGAAGCGGGCCGCCAGCTCGTCACCCCGGCTCGTGGTCACCATCCACCGCGCCGCGGTCTCGTCCCACGTCATGCCGGTGACCTCGGTCTGGAACAGGGCATGGGGGTACATGTCGAAGTGGCGCCCGAGCATCTGGGCGTACTCGAAGATCTCCTGGGCGTGGGCGTACTTGCGCTTGGGCATGTAGCCGACGTCCTCCAGCAGCGGGAGGTAGGTGTACGACTCGACATCGCACATGCAGCCGGGATATCGGTTCCAGTACCACGTGCCTCCGAAGTCGCCGGCCTTGTCGATCATCCGGTACGACGTGACCCCTTCCTTGGCCAGGTAGGCGGCGGTGCTCATCCCCGCCCACCCCGTACCGACGACCACCACGTCGGTCTCCTCGACGACGGGGGGTCGGGTGAAGCCGGGCTCGACGAACGGATCGGCGTCGAAGTCCATGTTGAGCTCTCGCAGCGAGCGGTAGCTGCGCACGCCCTCGGCGATCCGCTTCAGCCGCTCCTGCTCGTATCGGGCTTCCAGTTCGTCCACAGGCATTGGAGCCTCGGTATCGGGCACGTCAACTTCTCCTCGATGGCGCTCGTCGTCGGCGATGGTAGTGGGGTCGGCCCAGGGTGCCGATCTCAGTACAGCAGCCCGCGTACCTGGGCGATCGGGAGGTCCCGTAGCGAGACGAGTCCCGGCGGCGCGGAACACACCGATTCGATCGCGTTGACCGCCTTGGCGGCCGTGGCGATGACGCCGCCCTCGTTGTGGTCGATCCCGTGGCCGACGTGCGTGTTGATCTCGACGCCTGGGTCGCCGTGGACCACCACCCGATGAACGCCGGGATGGCCCTCGGGGGGCGCCGGCCACTCCGGTGCGGCCTGCTCGGTGAGGCGGTTGATGTGCTCCATGACGATCCGGGGCTCGCCGTCGACGATCCCGGTGACGGAGAACCTCACGGCCGCCACCTCGCCCGGTTCGACGCGCATCATGGTGCACTCGATCGGCTCGATGGCCTTCCACGTCTCGTAGAACTCGTCGAACCGGTCGAGGGTGACGCCGAGCTCGTCGGCGAGGAGGCGGACGGGGCCGCCCCAGATCGATGCCAGGACACCCGGGAGGAAGAGCATCGGAACGGTCTCGAACGTGGTGCCGAAGCCGAAGCTCGCGCCGGTGAAGTCCGCGTCGTCGTAGGTGCCGTAGTCGCAGATCTCCTGGACGACGATGCGCTCGGCGCGCCTCGTGAGGCTGAGGGCGGCGAAGGGCAGCATGTCCCCCGAGAACCCGGGATCGATGCCGTTGACGAACATGGTGGTGCCACCGGCTGCGCATGCCGCCTCGAGGGGCTGCCGGATCCAGGAGTCGGCGTGGGGCGGATAGATGAGCCAGACGAGCGATGTCCCGACGACGTTGGCTCCGGCGCGCAGGAACGCGCAGATCTCGTCGAGTGCTTGCACGGGCCGCGATTCCGCCTGCGACGTGTAGACGACGCAATCGGCTTCGAGCGCGACGAGCTCGGCTACGTCGTTCGTGGCCACGATGCCCGTGGGTTCATCGAGCCCGCAGAGGTCGGCGGCATCGAGCCCGATCTTGTCCGGGCTGCTGGCATGGACGCCGACGAGCTCGAGGTCCGGTCGGTCGATGATGGCGCGGAGCGAGTGACGACCGACGTTCCCTGTCGGAATTGAACGACCCGGCGGCGCACGCGGCGCAGCATTCCATCGTCCGCTCCGATCGTCCATTCGGGCGCGTCTGACGACCGCCGATCCCATGGGGCGTGCGGAGTGTCGACTAGGAAAGTGGGGTGGAGTCGATGTTCATCCCCGACGGCGACGATTCGGTCATCGCCACCGAACTGACGCAGGGACCGTGGGACCCCAATGCGCAGTACGGTGGCACGCCCGCCGCGCTGCTCACCTGGGTGGTGGAACGCGAATCGACGCTGGCCCCCATGCGTATCGCCCGCCTCACGATCGACATGCACCGCCCGGTGCCCCTCGGTCGGCTCCGGTTCTCCTCCGAGGTGGCCCGGCAAGGCAAGAAGCTGCAGCTCGTCGTCGCCATGCTCCACGACGAGCACGGCGTGGAAGTGGCCAGGGCCACCGCGCTGCGCATGCGCCTGGCGCTCGGGCCCGACGCACCCACCGACCCGCGCCTCCCACCGATCGCCGCCCCGACCTTCGGACCGCTCCGCGAGCAGAACATCCCACGTTCGGGACTCAACGGGTTTGCCCGGGCGATGGAGGTGCGTGATGCGGGCTCGGAGGGCTCGGCGAGCAGCTGGTACCACGCCACGCGTCCCGTGGTTGGGGAGGAGGAGCCGTCACCGACCGTCCGGCTGGCGTGGGCCTCGGATTTCACGGCCAACAGCGGGAATTATCTCGACCTCACACGATGGTCGGCGATCAACTCGGACCTGACGATCAGCCTGGGCCGGGCGCCCGTCGGTGAGTGGACCGGCGTGGTGACTCGCGCCTGGTACGCGGCCGACGCCATCGGCCATGCCCGAGCCGATCTGTTCGACATCGACGGTTTCGTGGGAACCTGCACGGCGAGCCTCCTGGTCAACGAGGTTCCGTCGCCGTACCACTGAGCGGCTGACCCTCCGGCACCCCGGAAACCAGGCCGACCATGTCGAAAGAGAACCGATGACGCCCGAAGAGAACAAGACGATCGTGCAGCGCTACTGGGACGCCCTCGCCGCGCGCGACTGGGACACCATGGCGTCGCTGCTCACCGCCGATGCTCATTACACCGACGTCGGCACGCCCGGGCCGGGCGGCATTGGCCCGGCGGGCGTGCTGCGTAGGCTCCGGATCGGACTCGAGCCGCTGTCGGGGTACTCGCATCGGCCCGGGACCACGATGATCGCGGAGGGCGACGTGGTGATGACCGAGCACACCGAACGTTGGGAATTCCACACCGGTGAGGTGATCGACCACTCGTTCGTGTCGGTCACCCAGCTCCGTGACGGACAAATCTGTCGCTGGCACGACTACTCGAACATCCCCAACATCACCGACAACGCCCCGCAGTGGTGGCTCGAGCACATCATGACGGCATCGCAGCAACCGGCGGACTGAGCTGTGGATGGTTGCGTGGTTCGAGGGGGGACGGTCGTCGACGGAACGGGCCGGCCCGGCGGTACGGCCGATGTCCGCATACGTGGAGGGGTGATCACCGAGATCGGCCCGGCGCTGCCCGTCGATGGCGACCGGGTCATCGACGCCGAGGGCGCCCTGGTGACCCCAGGGTTCGTCGACAGCCACACCCACTACGACCTGGAGATGTTCTGGGACCCGTCGCTCGACCCGTTGCCGACCCATGGGATCACGACCATGGTCATGGGCAACTGCGGCTTCGGTATCGCTCCGACCCGAGCTGACGTCCAGGCGGAGATCGCCGATCTGCTGTGTTTCGTGGAGGAGCTTCCCTCCACCTTGACGACGGTCTTCGACTGGGGCTGGCCGACCTGGTCGGAGTACTTCGCTGCGGCGTCGACGGTCCCGGTCGCGGTCAGCGCCTTCGCCTTCACCGCCCACAACGCGTTGCGGGCCACGGTGCATGGGACGCGAGGCGTGGAGTCGTCCCGGCACGGATGCCGAGGTTGCGTCGATGGCGGCGTTGCTCGACGATGCCCTTCGCTCCGGGTCGCTCGGCTTGTCGGGAAACTGGTTCGACACGGATCGTCGCGGCGAGTTGGTGCCGAGCCGCCTCGCCGACGATGCGGAACTCGAGGCCTTGCTGTCGGTCCTCGCACGCTACCCGGGTGCGCTGCTCCAGACGATCATCCGTGACGACGCCAACGCGGCTCCACGTGCACGCCCTGGCGGCGACCGCGGGCGTTCCGGTGCTGTCGCTCGGCGATGGCACCGGCGGGGGCCGAGACGGCGAGCCGGGCGTGACCTACCTCGGTGGCGGAGGCGAACCGGCCCGTCCTCGATTGGGATTCGAGTCGAGCATCGCCACCGCGGCCATCCCGGCCTGGCACCGCCTCGTGAACGGTCCGGCCGATCGCAAGGTGGTGCTGCTGGCCGACCAGTCGTGGCGGGCGCGGGCCCGCCACGACTGGGACCATCCGCTCGACGAGCAGAACTCGTTCCGAGAGGGTCAGCTCCACCAGGTGATCCTGAGCGATCCGGAGGACGGGCCCGGACCGGTGGGGATCTCGCTGCGCCAGCTCGCCGACGATCTCGGTCACCACCCGTCTGATGTGCTCGCGGACTGGGTGCTGGCGAACGGGATCGGGTCCCGGTACACGAAGCTCAACGCGGGCCGGATGAGCGACGAGGATCGCGACGCTCAGGATCGTCAGTTCTTCGCCCGCCCGGATGCCATCTTCGGCGGCACCGACGCCGGCGCGCACCTCAAGATGTTCTGCGGTGCGGGATCGGCGCTGCACCTGCTGACGCACTGGGTGCGCACGACCGGGCGAGTTGACGGTCGAGCAAGCCGTTCACTTCCTGACCAAACGCAGCACCGACTTCTTCTCCCTGAACGACAGGGGAGTCGTCGCCGTCGGCAAACGAGCCGATCTCAACGTGTTCTCGCTCGACGAGATCGCCCTGCACGACCTGGCCCGGGTGCACGACCTGCCCGAGGGCGACTACCGGTTCACCCGGCCGAGCGCCGGGTTTCGCGCCACCCTCGTGGGCGGCGTCGCCACCGTCCTCGACGGAAGGCCGACCGGCGCGTGTCCGGCCGCCTTGAGCAGCGCTCGCGTGGCGCGAGAGGGATGACCATGGCGGGATTCGACTGCATCGTGAGGGGCGGCACGGTCATCGATGGGTCGGGCGGTCCAGCCCGCCGGGCCGATGTCGGGATCGTCGACGGTCGAATCGTCGCTGTCGGCCCGGTCGACGGCTCGGCCCGGACGGTCGTGGACGCCGATGGGCTCGTGGTGGCCCCCGGTTTCGTCGATCCCCACACTCACTTCGATGCCCAGCTGTTCTGGGACCCGTACGCCAACCCGTCGCACCAACACGGGGTGACGACGGTGATCGGCGGCAACTGCTCGTTCGCCCTGGCTCCCTTGCGAGCCAACGATGCCGACTACACCCGGCGGATGATGACCCGGGTCGAGGGCATGCCATTGGCCTCGCTCGAGCAGGGCGTGCCATGGAGCTGGGAGTCGTTCGGGGAGTATCTGGCCGCCCTCGACGGACGGGTCGCCGTAAACGCCGGGTTCATCGCCGGACATTCAGCGTTGCGCAGGTACGTGCTCGGTGCCGAGGCGAATCGGCGGGCCGCGTCGCCCGCCGAGCTCGAGCGTTTGCAGGCGACGCTCGGTCAGGCCCTGGCCGACGGAGCTCTGGGGCTCTCGACCGACATCTCGGAGTCGCACATGGACGGCGACGGCCTCCCGGTCCCCGCCAAGGGAGCGACGCCCGAGGAGCACCTGGCCCTGTGCGGCGTGGTCGGCCGCCATGAGGGCACGATGCTGGCGGGCATCTTCCAAGGCGGCAGCAACGGGTGGTCCGACTTCGAGCTCGATCATCTCGTCCGGATGTCCGCGACCGCGAACCGCGTGCTGAACTGGAACCTGCTCGTCGTCGATGCCCAGGTGCCCGAGCGGGCACTCCAGCACCTGTCACTGTCCCATCGGGCTCGGGCCGGCGGCGGCCGGATCGTGGCCCTGCTCATGCCCACGATCGTCCCCATGAACATGAGCTTCGGGACGTACTGCGCGCTGTTCCTCATCCCGGGGTGGCGGGAGCTGATGGCACTCCGGAAGGCGGAGCGCATGGCGGCACTGCGGATCTCGGACAACCGGCGAATGCTCGAAACGACGGCCCGAAGCGAGGAGGCCGGCATGTTCCGGCGCCTCTCGGACTTCGGCGGATACGTCATCGGGGACACGTTCTCGACGGCCAACGAGGGGCTGTCGGGCCGCCGCGTGGTCGACATCGCGGCCGAACGAGGTCTCGCGCCGTTCGACACCCTGATCGACATTGTGCTGGCGGACGATCTGCGCACCGTGCTGTGGCCGTCGGCCCCGGACGACGACGATGCCCACTGGGCGCTGCGCTCCAGCCTCTGGGACGACCCGGACATCCTCCTAGCCGGCTCGGATGCGGGGGCGCACCTGGATCGCATGTGCGGGGGTTCCTACCCGTCCGAGTTCCTGGCCGACTGCGCCCGGGGCCGCCAGCTCATGTCGCTGGAGCGGGCCGTGCACGAGCTGAGCGCCAAACCGGCGGCGTTGTTCGGACTTCGTGATCGCGGGGTCATCGCCACGGGTGCCCACGCCGACCTCGTGGTCTTCGATCCAGCCACGGTCGGGGCGGCACCGCCGCGTATGGTGGCCGACCTGCCCGGAGGGTGCTCGCGCCTCACCGCCGATGCGCTCGGCGTCCACCGCGTGTTCGTCAACGGGATCGAGACCCTGCGCCACGGTCAGGTCACCGGAGCCCTGCCCGGCACCGTCCTGCGCTCCGGTCGCGACACGGTGACGGTGACGGCACGCGAGAGGTAGGACGTAGGTCCCTGGACGGCGTCCCCGGGCCCTGGTTTCGTCGATCCTCGTGACGACCGCTGCGCTCTACTACGACCCGTACGACTACACGATCGATGCCGACCCGTACCCGGTCTGGAAACGGCTACGCGACGAGGCACCGCTCTACCACAACGAGCAGCTCGGCTTCTATGCCCTGAGCCGGTACGACGACGTGCTCGAAGGGCTGCTCGACCACGAGACGTTCGTGTCGGGCCACGGCATCACCCTCGAGATGATCAGCGACGAACCCATCGGGATTCCGATGATGATCATGATGGACCCACCCGATCACACGACCCTTCGCAAGCTCGTACACCGAGCCTTCACCCCTCGTCGTGTCGCCTCGCTCGAGCCCCGGATCCGCGAGATTTGCGGTGACCTGCTCGATCCGCTGGTCGGCACCGCCGAGTTCGACTACGTCGTCGATTATGCCGGCATGATCCCCCCGACCGTGATCCTCGCCCTCTTGGGCTTCCCGCCGGGATTCGCCGCCGAGTTCCGCAAGACGGTGGACGACTCGATGCACTACGAGGCGGGCCGTGACGTCTCGGGCGCCGCCGTCAGGCGCCGCGACGTCGATGCTGTCTCCGAGTTGGGCTCCGGCCTGTTCGCGCTCCTCCCGGAGCTCATGGAGAAGCGGCGCACGGATCCCCAGGACGACCTCATCTCGGCTCTCGTCCATACCGAAATCGAAGAGGACGGCCGCACCCGGACCCTGACCGACGCCGAGATCTTCGGGTTCGTCCAGTTGCTGGCCACCGCAGGGTCCGAAACGGTGGTCCGGCTGCTCGGCTTCGCCGGCGTGGAGCTGGCCCGTCACCCCGATCAACGGGATTTGCTCCTCGCGGACCCGCTCCTGATCGAGAACGCCGTCGAGGAGACGCTGCGCTATGAGGCGCCGTCGCCGATCCAGGGACGGTGGGTCGCTCGCGACATCGAGCTCCATGGCACGCTCGTGCCGCGCGGGTCGAAGATGGCTCTGCTCAACGCCAGCGCCGACCGCGACGAGCGACACTTCGCCGATCCTGATCGTTTCGACGTGCAGCGCACCATCGATCGCCACCTCGCCTTCGGGTACGGCACCCACTTCTGCATCGGCTCCGCCCTCGCCCGCCTCGAAGCTCGGGTGGCCATCGAGGAGACACTCACCCGGTTCCCGAGGTGGAGCGTCGACGAGAGCAGGATCCAGCGGATCCACACCACGACGGTCCGCGGCTACACGAACGTGCCGATGTCGCCCGGGTGAGCGGTCAACAGCGGTAGATGCGTTCGGCGTTGGCAGCGAACAGCTTGTCGACCGCCTCGGCGTCGAGCCCGCTGGTGAGCTCGACGAAAGTCGTGAACAACTCATCCAGGGAACCGTGCATGCCGTCGACGGGGAAGTTGCTGGCGAACATGCAGCGATCGACGCCGAACGCCTCGATGGCGTGCTCGACCCAGGGCCGGAACCCGTCGGCGGCCATGGAACCCAGCGGCATGGCCAGCCCGGAGAGCTTGCAGCTGACCCGTTGGCCGAGCCCGGCCAGGGCGTCGATACCGGCCTTCCAGAGCGCGAACTCCTCCGGTGTGTTCGAGCGGGGCCAGCCGGCGTGCTCGACCACGACCGAGAGTCCGTCAACCGCGGCCAGTTCGGTGGCGGCCTCCTGCAGTTCGTCAGGGTGGGCCATCAGGTCGAAGACGAGGCCCCGGTCCTTCAAGGCTCGGAGCACGTCGGGTTCGGGTACGGGCCGGCCGAACGCGCCCATCGGTCGCACGCCGCGAAACCGGCGGGCCACCATCTGATGATCGAGCTGCGCCACCATCTCCGCGGTGGATGCCGCGGGGGTGATCCCACCCACGATGGCGTCGGGGTGGCCGTCGGTGTCGGCCCGCCGATCGAGCTCGAGGGTCTCGTCGATCGAGTTGGGGCCGGTCGCCGCAGCCACGTTGACCAGTTTCACGACGGGCCAGCCGGCCGATTCGGCGCGGTACGTGGCGACGTCGAAGCGGCGAGCCATACCGGTGACATCGCCCATGCCGATCTCCTGGCGGCCCGAGAGGTACGGGTACCACTGGGTGTTGGCGGGATCCCACAGGTGCACGTGGGCATCGACGATGCGGTCCGGTCTGGTCGTCATGTCGGCTCCGCCGCGCCGACGATCTCGCGCAGCACGTCGTCGATCCACATCGGTACCTCGGGGCCGCCGAAGGTGATCGCTGCTCGGGGGCGGGGATGGCTGCGCAGCCCGAACCAGCCCTGACCGGTCACCAGCTCGGCGCCCGAGAGCGCGTCGACGTCGGCGCTGGTGGCCAGGTGGCCGGCCAGTTCGCCGACCAGGCGGACGCTCGGTTCGTCGAGAGACTCGACGCTGACCGAGAACGCGGTGACCCGACCCTCGGTCGACGCCCGCGCCGACCGCGCCAGCTGCGCTGACGCCTGCGCCCGGCTGCGACCACCGGAGGTCGTGGCGTCGGTGAGTGTGACGAGGTGGATGGCGCGGCCCGATCGGGCCGATTCGTCGGCGGCGGCCCGCGCCCAGGCGGCGTCGTCGAGGATCGCCCCCGCCAGACGCCCGTGGTCGGCGAGTACCCGGGTCCACCCTTGGGAATCGCCCACCGGTTGCGGGCCGGGGAGGCCGATGATGACGGCGTCGACGGGGCCGTGAGCCTCGACGACAGTACGGATGGCCTCGCTCGGGCCGCGGAATCCGGCGCCGACAGTGCTCGTGTCGATCGGGAGGCAGGTGGCGCCACGTTCGGTGAGGGCGGCGATCGTGGCTGTGCGGATCTCCGGGTGTTCGATGGCGATGGCGCACACCCACGACAGGGCGGGCGGCGGCTGGGCCGCGGGAGGCTCGCCGAAGATCGGGCCGTAGCGGGGGTTGGTGCCGCCACCGGTGGTTTGATTCACCTCGGCCGCCACCAAGGCGGACGTCGTCACCTGGTCGAAGACATGCCGCAACGAGGTGACATCGGTGGCCCGGACGACCTCGACAAGGCGGGGCTGGTCGATGACCGCGATCTCGGATCCGCCGGTGAAGATCACCTGCCCGTTGCCGCCGGAGCGATCGGCGACGGCCAGGTGGGCGGCGAAGGGGCCGAGCTTGTCGGGAGCGGGGAGCGCACCGAGCGCCAGGCCGCCGCTGGCCGAGGACCCGCCGGCCGCCGCCTGGTTCCGCTCGAGCGCCGCCGTCACCATGCGGGTCACGGCGATGGGCGAGATGGCATTGATGGTCACTCCGGAGGGCATGGCCCGGGCGAGCTGCCAGGTGAGCGCGGCGACCGCCCGCTTGGCACACGAGTAGGCCCCGGCGTCGGCAGCTCGCCAGCCCGATCCTGACGTGACGCCAAGGATCCGGCCCTGGCCCGCGGCGGCCATGATCGGGAGAGCGGCCGCGAGGACGTTCCGGTACCCGTCGAGGTGGACCGACAAGACGTCGAGCCAATCGGTCTCGGTGCCCTCGGCGAAACTCGTCGGCCGGCTGATGCCCGCCACGTTGACGACGGCATCGAGCCGGCCGAACTCGCCGACCAGCTCATCGAACAGGCTCTGCACCGCGTCGCCGTCGGTGACCGAGGCCGAGGAGGCACGGGCGGCGCCGCCGGCGGCCACGATGCGATCGGCCGTGGTGTCGGTGCCTCCGGCCTGGGGCACGAGCGAGGCGCCGTCGAGGGTGACCAGAGGATCCACGGTGACGACGAACACCCCCCGCCGGCCCAGCGACTCGGCGATGGCGGCGCCGATGCCACCACCGCCACCGGTCACGACGGCGACCTGGCGATCGGACGCAGCGCGGCCGGCCACCGCTACCGCCCTCCGTCTCGGGTTTCGAGCTCGAGTCCCTCGAAGGTGCCGGAGTCGAGCCAGCCCTCGAGGAGGTCGCGATACCCGAACCAGTCGCCGAAGCCGCGCCCGTAGTTGCCGTTGCGGGGGTTCGTGGCCTGCGGGTTGCCCTCGTTGTTGAGGCGCGACGGCGTGCACATCGACATGAACGCGCTCCCATCGATGAATGAGTCGAGGATCTTCTGGACCCACGCGTCCTCGGCCTCCGCCGATACGTCGAACACCGACGTACCGCCCTCATCGCCGAGCCGGCGCTCGAGGAGGCCCACGGCGCGGCCGATGAACTCGGCTCCCAGCACTGCGAGCTGGGTGTAGTTGACGGTGACGACTGACTGCTGGCCCGGCGCCGGCATGACGAACAGGTTTGGGAACCCGCGACTCATGATGCCGAGGTAGGTCGCCGATCCGCCGGCGAACTTCTCGGCGAGGCTCAGACCGCCCCGGCCGATGATGTCGTGCCCGGCGCGGCGGGGGAGTGGGGTGACCTCCGGCTCGAATCCGGTGCCGTAGATGAGGCAGTCGACCGTGTACTCGGTGCCGCCGACCACCGGGCCTCGTTCGGTGATCCGATCGAAGCCCGCCGGACAGTCGACCAGTTCGACGTTCGGGAGGTTGAAAGCGGACAGGTACTCATCGTGGAAACACGGGCGCTTGCAGCGGTACCGGTAGTACGGCTTCAGGATCTCCGCCGTCGCCTGGTCACCCACGAGGGACTCCACCCGGTGCCGGTGCTCTTCCATGATCTGGAAGTCGATCAGCTCGCTCGCCCGAGCGAACTCCGCCGGGGACATGCCCGTCTCGTCGCGGCGGGTTCGACACGGCGGCGTAGTGATGCGTCCAGCCGTCGGCGATGAGGTCGTCGTCGACGGATCGGCCCAGCATGATGGCCTGGAAGTTGTCCATCCGGGCCTTCTGCCACCCGGGCTCGAGGTGGTCGGCGAAGTCGGGGGCGGTCGGTCCGTTGCCCCGGACGCCGATCGCCGACGGTGTTCGCTGGAAGACGATGACCTTCTGGGCCGCTTCGGCGAGCGGGCGCAGGCATTGGATGCCGGTGGCACCGGTGCCCACCAGCCCGATCACCTGGTCGGCCAGCGCCGTCAGCGGCCGGCCGGGGCCCCCGCCCGTGTAGGCGTAGTCCCAGCGAGCGGTGTGGAAGGAATGCCCGGCGAAGTCCTCGATCCCGGGGATGGCCGGCAGCTTCAGCAGGTTCAGGAGTCCGACCGCCAGCACGTAATAGCGGCACGAGATCTGGTCACCGCGATCGGTGGCCACCAGCCACCGGCCTCGTTGCTCGTCCCACTCGGCGCCGCTCACGCCGGTGTGGAAGAGGGCGTCGGTCACCAGGTCGAAGCGGTCGGCGATGGCCTGGACGTGGAGCCGGATCTCCTCGCCTGACGCGTACCGCTCCGTCGGGATGTACCCCATCTCCTCCAGCATGGGCATGTAGATCGAGGCCTCGACGTCGCACATGACCGCCGGGTACCGGTTCCAGTACCACGTTCCACCGATGCCTCCGGCCTGATCGAGGATGCGGAGGCGGCGGATCCCGGCCTTGCGCAGTTCGACGCCGGCGAGGACGCCGGCGATGCCTCCGCCCACGATGACCACCTCGACGTCATCGACGACCGGAGCCCGTTCGGCGACCGGGGTGAACGGGTCGACCCGGTAGCGGGCGAATCGTTCGTCGTGCCTCACATCGACCGTCGCAGCTCGCCCCGGCACCAACCGCTTGTCTCGCTCGGCGAGGTACTTGGCCTGGACGGCTTCGGGGTCGAACTCGTCGACCCGATCCGTTGACATGACGTCGCTCCCCGTGTCGTCGGTCCCGAACGCCGTCAGACGCGACGCCGGTGGTTGTCGTCAGCCCGAACGGTACTCGCCGCCGCCGCGGCGTGGGCCACCATGGGCACGCCGCCCGGCGCCGACTCGATGCAAGCGCTCGCAGTACGGTGGGGAGATGGACCGCCCGGCCACCCTGACCGACGTCGCCCGTTTGGCGGGCGTGCATCCCTCGACGGTGTCGAGAGTGGTGAGCCGTCCCGACATCGTGGCGGCGTCGACCCGGGAGCGGGTCGAGGAGGCCATCGCCCAGCTCGATTTCGTCCCCAACCGGCTGGCTCGCGGCCTGGTGCGCGGGCGCACGGGAGCCTTCGGCTTCCTGGTGCCCGACATCGCCAACCCCTATTTCGCAGCGATCATCCAGGCGGCGCAGGACGAAGCTCGCCAGCACGACGTGATGACGATCGTCGCGGACACCCGTCACGACCCGGCCGAGGAACAGCGGGCGGTCGCGACCCTTCGGACGAACGTCGACGGGCTGGTGATCTGCTCGCCCGTGGCCCCGGGCCGGTTCTCCAACTCCGTGCCCACGGTGTACGTCAACCGGCAGGCGGCGGGTGTGGCGAGCGTGATCGTGGATCAGGCCCAGATCGTCGAGTTGGCGATCGGGCATCTGGTGGCGCTCGGCCACCGTCGCCTCGCCGTCTTCAACGGACCTCGCTCGTACTGGTCGTCCGGAGCGCGATCCCGGGCCTTGTCGTCGATGCTCGGGCAACGCGGTCTCGCCGGCATCTCGGTGACCGAGATCGCGGACCTCGATCCGACCTTCGAGGGCGGCTGGAAGGCGACCGATCAGGCGGTGGCCGCCGGCGTCACCGGCGTGTGCGCGTTCAACGACGTCATGGCACTGGGCGCCGTCGCCTCGGCCGCGGCGAGCGGGTTGTCGGTTCCGGACGACCTGAGCGTGGTGGGTTCCGACGGTGTCGCCATGGCGGGCATGGCCCGCCCCCCGCTGACGACGGTGGCCAGCCCGCTCGACGAGCTGGGCCGGGCGGCGATCCGCCTGCTCGTCGGCGCCGAGGAAACGGCTCCCGCCGCCGAGCTGATCGTGCAACCGACCCTGGTCGTCCGTGAATCGACCGGACCGGCCGCGGGAGGCGTCGGGTGAGCGAGGTCGATGACCGATCGGAGGAGGGGCCAGCGACCGTGACGTACGACCGCTCGGGATTCCATGCCGTCGGGCGGTTGCCCATGCACAGCGTGCGCCGGGCGCCCGAGATCGATCTCGACGGGAACTGGGACTTCCAGCTCCGCATGTCGCCGGACGCCCCGCTCGGCCCCGAGTGGTCGACGGTGACGGTTCCGGGGTTGTGGACGATGACCGACCCCGCAGATCCGCCGCACTACACGAACGTCCCCATGCCGTTCGACGAGGTGCCACCCCAGATCCCGGTCCGGAACCCGACCGGTGTGTACCGCCGCTCGGTCGCCCTGGCCCCCGTGCCGGGTCGGCGGGTCATCCTGCACGTGGGGGCCGCCGAGGGTTTGCTGACGGCGCGTGTCAACGGTCGGCTCGTCGGCACGAGCACGGACTCGCACCTGGCCGCCGAGTTCGACATCACGGAGGCCTGCGCGCCCGGACCGAACGAGATCGAGCTCGCTGTCGCCAAGTGGTCGTCGGTGTCCTACCTCGAGGACCAGGATCACTGGTGGCACGGCGGGCTGAGTCGCCCGGTGTTCATCTACTCCGTGCCTGACATCCGCCTCGCGGACCTGTCTGTCGTGGCCGATTTCGACGCCGGGACCGGTCGGGGGAGCCTGCGCCTCACCGCCTCGACCGAGGGCCTGACCCACCTCGCCGATACCGCGTGGCTGGTCGAGGTGGACGTGCTGGGACGAACCGTCACGGCGCCCGTGGCCCCCCGCTTCACGGCGCCGTCGCTGCCTCGCGACACGCCGAGCCGGTCGGTGCGTCCCGATCCGCTCGTGCCGCCGGACTTCATGGAGCTGTTCAGCGTCCGCGCCGCCGGCGCACCTCTCCCGTCAGCTTTTCGAGACCTCCCCGACAGCGTCGGTCGGATGCCGGCTCCGGATGGCCTGCCCGGCACCGCCACGGTCGCGCTCGACGACCTCGAGGTGAGGCCCTGGTCAGCCGAGCGACCCCACCTCGAGGACCTCGTCGTGCGGCTGATCTCGCCGGTAGGGGAGGTGGTCGACTCCACCACCGCACGGATCGGCTTCCGGCGCGTGGAGATCGTCGGCCGCGACCTGCTGGTCAACGGAGGCCGGCCCCTCATCCAGGGGGTCAACCGTCATGACATCCACCCCCGGACCGGTCGGGTGCTCACCCGCCACGACCTGTTGGCCGAGCTCTCGCTGCTGAAGCGGTGCAACGTCAACGCCATCCGCACGTCGCACTACCCGAACGACCCCGTGTTCCTCGACCTGTGCGACGAGATCGGCTTCTACGTCGTCGACGAGGCCGACATCGAGACCCACGCCTTCGCCCCGATCATCACCCACGACCCGCGTTACCTGGGTGCGTTTGTCGACCGCGTCAGCCGCATGGTGCTACGGGACCGCAACCACCCGTGCGTGATCGCCTGGTCCCTCGGCAACGAGTCCGGGTACGGGGCGAACCACGATGCCGCCGCCGGCTGGCTTCGCCGCTTCGAGCCCACCCGCCCACTCCACTACGAGGGCGCCATCTCCGAGGACTGGCACGGCGGGCACTCGGCGACCGACATCGTGTGCCCGATGTACGCGTCGTTCGCCGCCCTCGAGGGGTATGCCAACGACCCGCGGGCTGACCGACCGTTGATCCTGTGCGAGTACGCCTACTCCCAGGGCAACTCGACCGGTGGCCTCGGCGAGTACTGGGATCTCTTCGAGTCGACGCCTGGCCTGCAGGGAGGGTTCATCTGGGAGTTCAAGGACCACGCCCTCGACCCCGACGGCAGCGGTCGGTACCGGTACGGCGGCGATTTCGGCGACGAACCGAACGACGGCATCGTGTGCCTCAACGGTGTGGCGTTCGCCGACGCTGTCCCCAAACCCGCGCTGTTCGAGGCGCGTGGGATCTTCAGCCCAGTTCGGATCGTCTCCGACGCATCGGACGGCCTGCGTGGTCGGCTGCGTCTCCGCAACCGTCGGTCCTTCGCCGACCTGGACGATCTGAGGTTCGAGGCCAGGGTGGAGACGGTGACCGGTCCGCTGCCGGCGGTGACCATCGAGGTGCCGCCCGTGGCCGCGGGCCGCGTCACCGACATCGAGCTCCCCGCCGGCGTGGCGGGCCAGCTGGCCTCGGACGACGCGCTGGCGCTCACGCTGCTGGTCCTCACCCGCGAGGGCTCGATCTGGTCGGAAGCGGGCACGGTGATCGGCGAGCACCAGGTCCGGTTGCCGCTTGGGGAGGCCGTCGGGTCGGGCGAATCAGGGGCGCCCCCCGCGGCCCGACGCTCGTCCCGCCCCGAGCTCGACCCCGGCGGCGATCTCGTCCACCCCCTCCTGAAACGGCCACCGCGCCTGTGCCTGTGGCGGGCCATGACCGACAACGACATGTCGTTCTCGCTCGACAACCGGTTCGTCCGGACCGGCTTCTTCCGCCTCGACGCGACCTCGGTCGACATCGCGGACGAGGCCGGGGGGGTCGTCGTCACCACCACCTACGCCACCGCGTGGGGCGACCCGGTCGTCCACCGTCGCACGGTGACCGCCGTTCAGCCGGGCGACTGGGTGCTCGCTGAACGGGTGGAGCTTCCCGAGGGCACGACCGACGGGCTGCGGGTCGGCGTGGAGCTGGAGCTCGTGGAGGGTTTCGACGGCGTCGAGTGGGTCGGGCTCGGGCCGTGGGAGAACTACCCGGATCGGCGCCGTTCTGCGTTGCTCGGTCGCTGGTCCCTCGCGATCGAGGATCTGGCTGTCCCGTACGTGAAACCCCAGGAGCACGGCGGACGGGGCGGTGTGCGCGAGTTGGTGGTCAGCGGGCCGGCCGGCACCGTGGTCACAACGCATCCGGATCCCGTGCAGATGAACGTCGGTCGCCACTCCATCGACGATCTCGAGACCGCTGCTCACTGGTGGGAGCTCCCCACGCGGCCCACCACCACGGTGCACCTCGACATCGCCCATCGGGGCCTGGGCACGGGCTTGCTCGGTCCCGACACCCGCCCGCAGTACCGCCTGTCCGGCGACCGATACGAGTGGACATGGCAGCTGACGATGTCCGGCAACCGCCTCACACCGAGCGCTGGGCCGGCGTGACCACCCGAGTCGCGGTAGTCACGGGAGGCGCCTCGGGCATGGGACTGGCGATCTGTCGCCACCTCGCCCGTGCCCACAGGGTCGCCGTGCTCGATGTCGACACCGCGGCGGCCGAGCGAGCGGCGCACGATCTCGGCGAGCACGGGGCCGTCGCCATCTCGGTCAGTGCGGACGTATCGGACCGGGCGTCCGTCGACACCGCCTACGACCGGGTGCGCGCCGAGCTCGGCCCGATCGGCATCGTCGTGACCGGCGCGGCGATCTCGGGGTTTGTCGCATTCGACGAGATCACGGTCGATCGTTTCACCCGGATGCTCGACATCAACCTCACCGGCACGTTCAACAGCATCCAGGCGGCGATCGGGGACATGACGGCGGCCGGCTGGGGCCGCATCGTCACCATCTCGTCCGCGTCGGGGCAGACCGGCTCGGCCCGTCAGGTCGATTACTCGGCTTCGAAAGGGGGCGTGATCGCGCTGACGAAGGCGATCGCCCAAGAAGTCTCGGGGCGCGGCATCACCGCCAATACGATCCCGCCGTTCGCGGTCGACACGCCGATGCTTCGCGCCGAGCAGGAGGCCGGCCACCTGCCGTCCGAGAAGTACATCGCCCGGATGATCCCCGCCGGTCGCCTCGGGACGGTCGACGACATCGCGGCAACGTGTGCGTTCCTGTGTTCGGACGAGGCCGGCTACATCACCGGTCAGGTCATCGCCGTCAACGGAGGAGCCATCACGTGACCACGCAGCCGTTCCGGTTCGGGGTGCAGGCCACCAAGGCGACCTCGGGGCGGGAGTGGTTCGACCTCGCCCGCCAGGTCGAGGACCTCGGTTTCTCGACGCTGTTCGTGACCGACCACTACCTCGGCCGGGGCCCGGCGGCGAGGGCGTGCAACCTGCCGGCCCAGCACCTCGCCCCGATCGCCGCCATGGCGGGGGCGGCGGCGGTCACCTCGACCCTGCGGATCGGGTGTCGGGTGTTCTGCGTCGACTATCACGTGCCGGCGGCACTGGCCAAGGAGCTGGCGACGATCGAGATGCTGTCGGATGGTCGGCTGGAGGTGGGGCTCGGCGCCGGGCTCCAGGAGCCCGAGTACCGGGCGCTCGGCATCCCGTTCGCTCCCGGTCGGGAGCGGGTCGACAAACTCGAAGAGGTCGTGGCGTTGCTCAAGGCGCACTGGTCGGGCGAGCCGATCGACGTGCATGGCACGCACGTCCGGGTCACCGGGTACACCGGCCTGCCGGCGCGGGTGCAGGTGCCGCACCCGCCGCTGATGATCGGTGGCAACCGACCGCGGATCCTGGCCCTGGCCGCTCGCCACGCCGACATCGTCAGCATCGGCAACGTGCCGTATGTCCCGGTCAACGACGAGGGCCTCGACCCCCGTGAGGAGATGACCCGGCGCTACGGCCTGGCCAAGGACGCGGCGGGGGAGCGTCTCGCCTCGCTCGAGTTCGAGTCGGCGCCCTATTTCACGATCGTCACCGACGACGCCGAGTCCGCGTACGCCGACATCGCCGGCTGGATCGACGCCGACCCTTCGGTGATGCCCACGCACCCCAACGTCCTGGTCGGCACGCTCGATGCGATCGCCGAGCGGCTCGAACAGAATCGAGAAGAGTTCGGCACGAACTACGTCACGTTGCCGCAGAACGCGTTCGAGGCCTTCGCCCCCCTGGTGCGCCGCCTGACCGGCACCTGATCGCGGCTGCGTCGGCGAGCGCTCGATTGCGGCGCCGCCCTCAGGGGAAATCGGGTATGAGGTCGAGGTCGTCGCGCATGTAGTCGACGTCCTCGGGGAGGAGCCAACCCTCGTTCACCAACTCGGCGAGGCGGCTGTCGAAGCGCTGCCGGTAACGATCCGCAGTGCCATGACGGGCGGCCATCTCGCTCGGGCTCAGGGGTACCTCGGTCCCGATGGTGGCGACGGAGGGCTTGCCGTCGAGCGTCGGGGCGTTCGGGAGGTAGCGGGCCCGAGGAACGTCCATCTGGACGCATCGGACGCCGCCGATCGAGTTGCCGATGTCGTCGACCTCGAACCGGCCGTCGGCTCGCGTCTCGATGCGTTCGGCGCGTGGGGGAGCGGTGCCGTCAGCCACCCAGGCCACCAGGTGGTGCAGGCCGGCGTTGAACAGCTCGTTGTGGGGCAACGTGTTCATGCGGGAATCGGTGCCGAGCCCGGCACCGCCGGGACCGTGCTGCCAGAGAGCGACATCGTCGAACGGCGCGTAACGGGTGCCCATGTGGGGCACCCCAGCCAGCTCGTACAGGCGGTAGCGGTCCGTGGGAGCGTCGCTGTCGGCGCGGCGATACTGCCGGCCCGGGTAGTCGACGACGAACGTGCCGAGCGGGTCGGAGACGTCGCCGTCGCTCACGATCTGCACGATCGGGACATCGCACGCGCCGAAGGGCCGCGTGGGGAATCCGGTGGGGCAGTATCCGTCGTAGACGGGTCGCCCGTCGGCGAACCGTTGGGACTCGTGGGCCTCGTCGATGTAGTAGGTGACGACACTGCCCGTCTGCGAGTGCCCCATGAGGAGCAGGTGGTCGACGCGGTGCCCGTCGACTACCGCGCCATCGCGGAGCGCGGCACCGACCTGGGCAAGGATCGTGGACGATGCCCGGTTGGTCGCCTTCACCCGTGCCCAGAACTCGGACATGGCACCGGGGTTGTCGAACGGGACTTCACCGCCCAACGTGCCGTCTCCGGGCCCGGCGATGTGGAGCGACGCGTACCGGTCGGGGTCGGCGTTCCGAACGTGGTCGTGGATCGTGGTGCGCTGCGCCGCCACCATCGCCCAGCCGTGACCCGAACGCATGATGTAGGTCGAGGAGTAGAGCGACATCGGGGCGATGCCGTGCGCATGCAAGGGCTCGACGAGCACGACGCCCGAGAACCTCGACCGATCGCGAGGCAGGCGGACGAGCACCGTGGTCTCGTACGAGTTGCCGTCCTCCGAACCCGACGCGATCCACTCGGATTCCACGTAGTCGTACACGTCGATCGGGAACCGCACCGACGCGTAGGGCGCGAAGCGTGGTGCGCCGTCGTCGGCGACTGAAGGCGTGAGCTGGCTCGGAACGACGGTCATGTCGATGGGGTGGGACGCATGGCCTGGTTGAGCACGTTCTCGGGCCCGTCGAAGGTCGGGAACTCGTAGGGCGTGTGGGGGGTGTCGGCCTGGACCACCCAGCACGTGCCCGACATCTCCAGGGGCGCGAGCGCCGCGTGGACCACGGCATCGGCCACGTGCTCCGGTGGCTGGACGGGCACCCCGATGCGGCCCATGAGCTTCTTGTTCCCCTCGCCGAGCATGCCCGTGTCGGTGGTGCCTGGACACAGGGCGTGAGCGGCGATGCCCTCGGCCGCCAGGTTCGGTGCGATGGCCCGGATGAGACCGACGACGCCGTGTTTCCCGATGGTGTAGATCGTGTCGGGATGGAAGGGCAGGAACCCGGCGATCGACGCCGTGGCCACGATGACCCCGCCGTCGCGGTCGGTCCGCCGCATGGCCTGGACCGCGGCACGCGTCCCGTACACCACGCCGTGCAGGTTCACGCCGATCGAGAGGTGATAGTCGGCGAGGTCCATGGTGCCGATGTCGCCCGACCAGCGAAGTCCGACGCCGGCGTTCAAGTGGGCGAGATCGAGCCCACCGAAGTGGTCGACGCACTCGGCGAACACGGCGTCGACCTGAGCGGGGTCCGACACATCGCACCGAGCGGCATGGGCGCCGATCGGCTCCGCGGTGGCGCGCGCCGCATCGAGATCGATGTCGACGGCCATGACGTGCATGCCTTCGTCGACCAGGCGACGGACCGTCGCCCGGCCCATCCCCGATCCGGCGCCCGTCACGAGGGCGACCCTTCCTTCGAGCTGCATCCGCTTCCCCCTCGTCGACGCCGTCGGCCGTGCTGAGCGGGTGTTTAGCATGCGGTGGCGATCGCAGCAACGGAACCAGCGTCACCTCGAGGGCAGCACGAGAGGCGTGGGTCCCACAACCGAACGATCATGATGTGCGGGTCGGTGGTACGGCCCGTCAGCCACACAGACTGGCCAGGAGGTCACGGGTTCGTCGCAGGGACGCCCGGCGCGCCTCGCGATCGTCGCCGACCGGAAACGGTGCGGCGGAGATGTCGGTGGCGCCGGCATCGATGAGGCGCTGGAGGCCGCGAGTCACGGCCGCCTCGTCGCCGACGATCGCCAGCTCGGCGGCGCGGGTGGCGCCCCCGAGCTCGACGACGCGGCGATAGACGGGCATGCGTCGGTACATGTCGTCGGCCCCGGCATGCGCGGCCCGGGCCTCATCCACGTCATCGTGGACGGCTACGGGGAGCCCGGCCACGATCCGTGGCGCCAGGCGCCCGGCCGCCGCGGCCGCCTCGGTGATGCGCGGGGTGATCTGCGTCTCGATGACCGCGGCGGAGGCGAGAAACGTGACGGTGCCGTCAGCGACCGCCCCGGCGACCCGCAGGAGTCTCGGGCCGAGGGCGGACAGGAGCACCGGCACACGGTGGTCGACTCGAGTCATGCGACCCTCGCTATGGGTGGTCCAGTGCCGGCCGTCGGTGTCGACGATCTCATTGCGGAGCAGGCCGGTCAGGATGCGCACGTACTCCTCGGTGTTGGCGCCGACCCCGTCGTAGGACAGTCCGAACACACCCTCCACGATGGGCTGATGCGATGGTCCGATGCCGATGGTGAGTCCGGGGCGGCCCATGGCGTTGGCCGCCGCGGCCACCCGATTGGCCTGGAGCAGGGGATGACACGGATACGTCTGCAGCACCGCGGTGCCGAGCTCGATGCGTGTCGTGGCCCGCGCGGCCAGGGCCATGGCGATCAGGGGGTCACCACAGACCATGCTGGAGTACCAAAGGGCGGAGAAGCCCTCGGCCTCGGCGTCGATCGCCTGCGCCACCACCGCGTCGACGGTCGTGCCACTGCCGGTGATCCCGATGCGCATGACTGGAGATCAGCCTTCGCCGGGGGCGATGCCAGTTGGCCGCGAACGTTCGTCGAACCGGGCGCGTAACCACGGTCCGACGGCGGCGTACACGTCGGCCGAGGCTGGGAACAGCAGGTTGATGAAGGCGTGTGGCTGGCCCGGGCACGTCAGGATCTCCGTCGGAACGCCCGCCCCGCCGAGTCTCCGCGCGAACTCGAGGCCCTCATCGCGGAGCCAGTCGCATCCGCCGACCATCACGAACGCGGGTGGAAGGTTCGAAAGGTCGTCGGCCGCCAGCGGAACGACGTAGGGGTCATCGGCCAGGTCCCGCACGCCGGTGTACATCTCCCACATGATCGACGCAGCTTCGCGACCCAGCACCAATCCGTCGTACGCGGTGCGCGACGGATAGACCGCCGCGACATCTGCGACCGCTGGGTACAGCAGGAGCTGCGCCGCCATCGTCGGCCCGTCGACGTCACGCAATCTCAAGGCCAGCGCCGCCGACAGGTTGCCGCCGGCGCTCTCACCGGCCAGAGCCACCCGCGTGCCCGCGACACCGAAGCGTTGCTCGGCGTGCGCGGCCACCCAGCGGGTGACGGCTTCGAAATCGTCGAGGCCGGCCGGGTAGGGATGTTCGGGCGCCAATCGGTAGTCGACGGAGACCACGGCGGCCCCGGAGGTCCCGGCGATGCCACGGGCGATCGGATCCATCAAGGCCGGGCTCCCCGTCGTGAAAGCGCCACCGTGGGCGTACACGACCACACCGCTCGGCGTGCGGTCGTGTTCGTAGATCCATACCGGGACGCCGGCGATGACATCCTCGGTCACCCGGGCGATCTCGACCGTGACTGGGAACACCGGCGTCGACGTCCGCGCCGCGGCCAGGAACTCGGGCGTGTAGCCACCCGCCGGGAGATCCATCATCTCCCCGTTCTGCTCGAACCACTCGACCACCCAGGGATCCACGTCGGGGTATCGGTTCGCCTTCAAGATCGGTCCTCTCGATGAGCAGCCGTGTCGTGCTCGTCGGCTGAACAGGTGCCCAGCGCGACAGTACCCCGAACGTCACGGGCCCGGTGACGAGAGGGTTGTGCGCCTCCACCTCGCCTGCTAAACACCCGTACAGCATCGGGGGGATGATGGACATCGGAGACGAGCTCGCGGCGCTACGCAACGAGGTGCAGTACCTCAAGGATCGCCAGGATGTACTCGACTGCGTGATGAAGCAGTCGCGCGGGCACGACCGACACGACCTCGACCTGATGGCGAGCGTCTACTTCGACGACGCGACCGACGAACACGGACCCGTGGTCATGGCCGGTCCGGACTACGGCGGCTACGCCAACGCGGCGCACACGTCGATCTTCATCGACCACCTTCACAACATCACCACGCACACCTGTGAGATCGACGGCGACGTCGCCCACGCCGAGAGCTACGTGATCGGGACGATGCGGGTGAAGGACCAACGGACCGTCGCACTCATCGGTGGTCGCTACCTCGACCGGCTCGAACGTCGCGACGGTGTGTGGAAGATCGCCCTACGGCGCTGCACCATCGAGTGGACGATGAGCGGCGACACGTCGATGATCTCGGCCGGAGGCTTCGCCGGGTTCATCAAGGGCTCGTGGGACAAGGACGACCCGTCGTACGCCAGGCCCCTCCACCTGGACACGCCGGGAGGGCGCTGGTGAGCGGCCTCGGGCGGGTGATGGGGCGGCTCGGACCGTTCCTCGGACAGCAGGCCTACGTCGTGACCGACCTCGAGGTGGCCAAGGAGTCGATGCGCCGGTCGTTCGGCTGCACGAAGTACTTCCAGTTCGAATCGACGACGCCGTGGGAGATCCACGAGGGCGACACCACGAGCAGAACCGTCCACTGCGACCTCGGCCTCGCGTTCGGCCGCAGCGGCAACATGATGATCGAGCTGATCCAGCCCCGGCGCGGTGAGGGTGCGCACTTCGATCTCCTCGACGCCCGGGGGCCCGGCGCTCACCACCACGGTTACTTCGTCGACGACTACGACGCGCAGCTCAACGCGGCGATCGACGACGGTTGTCGGCCCGTGATGTCCGGGGCGACGGGCAATTCACGGTTCTGCTACCTGGACACCGTCGACGAGATCGGTGTGTACCTCGAGTTGATCCACGACCCTGAGCGGTTGATGTTCAAGATGATGCCGTGGTGGGACGACCCGTGGCCCGCCGAACCGCCTCACTGAGTGTCCCGGGACGGGTTCGCCTGCTCGCTCGGTCAGCGGCCCATCGACCCGGGTCCGCCGTGGACGTAGAGGGTCTGGCCGGAGCAGAAGCTCGACGCGTCGGACGCGAACCACAAGACGCCATACCCGATCTCGTCGGGCTCACCCAGCCGACCCATGGCGTTGGTGGCGCCCTGGACGTCGGGATCGAAGCCGTACCGCTCCGCCTCGGCGAGCAACGAAGGTGCTCGCACCGCTCCCACGGCGACGCAGTTCACCCGGACGCCCTTGCGGGTCCAGGCAGCAGCCATCGCGCCGGTCAGGTAGTTCACCCCCGACTTGGCCGCGCCATAGATCGCGGCCTGGGGCATCGCCAGGAGGCTTGCACCCGAGGAGATGTTCACGATCGAGCCCGAGCGTTGGTCGAGCATGTGGCGGGCAGCGTGGCGCAGAGGAACCAGACGCTGCCGAGGTTGAGCGCAACGGTGTCGAACCATTCCTCGTCGGTCCAGGACATGATCGGCTTGGTGACGCTGCCGCCGGCGTTGTTGACCAGGATGTCGATCCGGCCCATCTCCCGAACGGTCGTGTCGATCAGCTGCTCGCACTGCGACGGCTGGGTGACATCGGTGGACACGGCCAGCGCCCGACGGCCGCGCGCGGTGATCTCGGCCGCGGTGTCCTCGAGCGGTTCGAGCCGGCGAGCGGCGAGCACGATGTCGGCGCCGTGCTCGGCGAGCACCAGGGCCGTGCCTCGACCGATGCCCGTGCCGCCTCCGGTCACCACCGCGACGCGACCGTCGAGGGAGAAGCGTCCGTCCACGTGGCGCCGCCTCAGCCCGCGACCGACACGGTCTTGATGTCGAGGAACGCCTCGATGCCTTCGCGCCCGAGCTCGCGGCCGTAGCCGCTGCCCTTCACCCCGCCGAACGGAGCGGCCGGATCCATGGCGTAGGTCTGGTTCACGCCGAACGTGCCGGATCGTACCCGGCCGGCGATCTCGAGCCCGTGACCGGTGTCGGCGGTGAACACCGATCCGGCGAGGCCGTAGGGCGAGTCGTTGGCGAGCCGGACAGCGTCGGCCTCGTCGGTGTACGGGATGACGGTGATGACCGGACCGAAGATCTCCTCTCGGGCGATGGTCATGTCGTTGGAGGCGTCGGTGAACACCGTGGGTCGCACATACCAACCCCGCTCGACGCCATCGGGCATCTCGGCGCCGCCGGTGACCAACTTCGCGCCCTCTTCGATGCCGCGGGCGATGTAGCCGCGGACCCGGTCTTGCCGGCGCTTCGCCACCAACGGGCCGATCGACGTGGTCCTCTCCGACGGGTCGCCGATCGTGAGCGCCGACAACTCGGTCCCGAGCGCGTCGGCGTAGTCGGCGATCCGGGCGGCCGGCACCAGGACCCTGGTGAGGGCGTTGCAGATCTGGCCGGCCATGCCCATGCCCGACAGTTGCACCTCGCGGGCCACCGTGGCGGGGTCGGCGTCGTCGAGGGCGATGGCGGCGGACTTGCCGCCGAGCTCGAGGCTCACCCGGGTCAAGTTCTGGGCGCACGCCGTCGCCACGGCCCGGCCCGCATCGGTGGAACCGGTGAACGAGACCTTGTCGACGCCCGGGTGACCGACGAGGTGGGCACCGATGTCGCGACCGCCCGGCACCACGCTGACCACACCGTCGGGCAGGTCGATGGCGGCGATCATCTCGGCCAGCAGCGCGGCGTCGAGCGGGGACTCCGGTGAGGGCTTGATGACCACGGCGCAGCCGGCCAGGAGCGCCGGGACCAGCTTGGTGACGATCAGGAACTGCGGCATGTTCCACGGGATGATCGCGGCGACGACACCCACCGGCTCCTTGCGGAGACGAAGGTCGCTCCCGAACACCCCGGTGCGTGACTCCTCCCACTGGATCGATTCCGCGATGGTCGGCAGGGCACCGAGCATGGCCGCCGGGAGGCCGACCTGGGCCATCTTGGCAAAACTCACCGGGGCGCCCAGTTGGCGAACGATCGTGGACACCATCTCGCCGTAGCGCTCGCCGTACACGGCGGCCAGGCGACGCACCGCCTCGATCCGATCGGCCGGTGACATGCGGGGCCAGGGCCCGTCATCGAACGCCGTGCGTGCCGCGGCGACCGCCCGGTCCACGTCGGTGACCGACGCGGCCGCAACTCGGGCGATGGGTTCCTCGGTCACCGGTGAGATCACCTCGATGGTGTCGACGCCCGCCGGCGCGACCCACGATCCCCCGATGAACATCTTGTCGATCACCTGCACGGCGGCTTCTCCCCGAGTCGAACGAGCCGCCGCGATGTGCAGTAGCCCTGCGCATACTAAACGAACGTTCAGCAGTTGCCAGTGGGACGGTGGCGATCCCGCGGAAGCTACTGTCCGCAGGTATCAACCCGACGGGCACACGTTGGCCGCGGAGGTCGACCGTGACGACGATGAAACCCATCACCGACACCCTCGGCGCCATCGTCACCGGTGTCGCCGGTTCCCGCGTCGCGACCCCCGCCGCCGCGGACATCGCCGCCGCGTTGGACCGGTACGGCGTCCTCGTGTTCCCGGAGCTCTTCATCAGCGACGACGACCTGGTCGCGTTCGAGCCGTCGCCTGGGCACGGTTGTCGTGCCCGCTCACGGCGCGATCCCCGGCCACCCCGAGATCATGCCCGTGTCCCATGATCCCCAGATCAACCTCTTCGCCGAGGTCCACTCGGCCAACGACTTCTGGCACACCGACGGCACCTCGTACGAGTGCCCCGACAAGGCGACGTTGCTGACGGCTCGGCGGGCGCCGGACCTCGGCGAGGGCAACACCGAGTTCGCCAGCACGTTTGCGGCCTACGAAGCGTTCTCGGTCGAGCGTCGGCTCGTTCTGGAAGGGATTCGCATCCGGCACACCTTCGCGAGTGCCCAGCGGCGTGCGTTCCCAGACCCGACCGAGAAGCAGGCCGCCATGTGGGCTCGGGTCGCACCTCGCGAGCACCCATTGGTGTGGAGGCGACCAGACGGTCGAGCGTCGCTGTTGATCGGTTCGACGGCTGAAGCAGTCGTCGGCATGGCCGAGGAGGAGAGCCGGGCGCTACTCGACGACCTCCACCGATGGGCGACCCAGCCCCGCTTCACCCTCACCCACGAATGGACCGAAGGTGACCTGGTGATCTTCGACAACACGGGGCTCCTTCACCGCTCCCGCCCCTATCGAGCGTCCTCGCCTCGGCTCATGCACCGCACCACGCTCGTGGGCGAGGTGGCGGTGGCCTGATGTGCTCGGAGGACGCGTGACCGCACCCGCTGACCCGTCGATGACGGTGAACCCGATTCGACTCTGGGACGGTCCGGCGCCCGGATCCGAACTGTGGACCCACTCCGAGCAGCCGGTGACCGGCTTCTTCGGCATCGGGCGGGAGGTCCGCAACGTCGTCGTCCCGACGCTGACGGCGTACGTGCCCGACGGCGCCACCGGGCGGGCCGTCCTCGTCCTTCCCGGAGGGGCCATGCAGTTCGTCTCCATGGGCGCCGAGGGCGACGATGTGGGCTCGTTCCTGATGAGCCGAGGGGTGGCTGCGTTCGTCCTCAAGTACCGGGTCCGACCCACGGCCGTGGACGAGGAGACGTTTCAGGACGAGTTGCTCGCCGCCCTGACGGCCGGCGACACCGAGAAGCTCATGGGTGACGCCCTGGCCGCATCGACCGCCGATGCCGAACGGGCGGCAGAGATCGTGGCCAGGCCGGGCGCCCGTCCTGCCCGCCGGCTGAAAAGCCGAGAAGGACGCGGCCTGGACTGGTCACGTGACGAGCCGCCGGTGGGCCGCCGCACCGGTCTGTGCAAACGTTTGCATGCGTCCTCCCCGTGCTCGTATGGTGGTGGCTTCTCGCCATGGAGGGAGAGCGGGGCGATGGATTCGGTCGAACAACGGGTCGATGTGTTGGTGTCGCGATTCAGTGATTCACGCGCCTGTCTCGCCCGGCTGCTGTGTGATGATCACGACCCGGATGCGGTGGCGTTCGTGCTGGTGAGCGACGACTTCTACACCCGGACCCTCACGTACGGCGCCTTGCGGGAGCAGTCGGAGCGGGTGGCCGCCGGCCTCGTCGAGCTCGGCGTCGGTTCCGGTGATGCGGTGGCCACCCTCATGGGGAAGGGCGCCGAGTACCTCGCGACAGTCCTGGCCATCGGGCGACTGGGGGCCGTGCACGTCCCGCTCTTCACCGCCTTTGCACCGCCGGCGATCTCCATGCGGTTGGACGGTGCGGGCGCGAAGGTGATCGTCACCGACTCCACGCAGCGATCCAAGCTCGACGCTTTGGAACCCGTCGTTCTGACGTCGTGCCAGGTCGTGAACCTACGAGCCACGACATCGGTCCCCCTCGCGGTGACCGATGTCGACTTCGAGGATCTCGTTTCGCCGGACCGGACGGTCCCGACCGCCGTTGTGGCCGGTGGGCGGGCTGAGATGATCCGGATGTACACGTCGGGCACGACCGGGCGTCCCAAGGGCGTCGCGGTCCCGGTCGCGGCGCTGGCGACATGGCAGCTGTACATCGAGTTCGGCCTCGACGTGACCGACGACGACGTGTTCTGGTGCGCCGCCGATCCGGGCTGGGCGTACGGGCTGTTCACCGCCGTGCTCGCGCCGATGGCGGCGGGCCGCACGAGCATCATGCACGCCGACCGGTTCACACCGGAGGCGACCTGGCGCATCCTGTCGGAACTGCGGGTCACCAACTTCGCGGCCGCGCCGACCGCATACCGGGCCATGCGCGTCACGCCGCCCACCGCTCTCGTCCTGCGCAAGGCGTCGAGCGCCGGCGAGCCGTTGACGCCTGAGGTGAACGAATGGGCGAGTGAGGCCCTGGGGCTCGAAGTCCACGACCACTACGGTCAGACCGAGCTCGGCATGGTGTTCTGCAACCACCACCACCCGGCGCTGAAGCGGCCGATCGAGCGCGGGTCTATGGGACGACCGCTACCGGGTTGGGCGCCGCTCGTCCTGCGGGCCGACTCCGACGAGCCGGCGTCGTCCGGCGAGCTCGGGCGGGTCGCGGTCGACATGGCGCAGAGCCCCACGGCGTGGTTCCAGGGCTACGTCGACGCACCGGACGCCACCGCGGCGAAGTTCGCCGAGAACCGGCAGTGGTACCTCACCGGCGATGCCGGGCGGGTCGACGACGCCGGGAACTACTCCTTCACGGCGCGCGACGACGACGTGATCATCATGGCCGGCTACCGCATCGGCCCGTTCGATGTCGAGTCGATCGTGGCCACGCACCCCGCCGTCAACGAGTGCGCGGTGATCGCAGTGCCCGACGACATGAAAGGTGAGGTCATCGAATTGTTCGTCGTGCTCAAGGAACCCGTTCACGATGTCGAGGCGCTCGCCGAGGAGCTGAAGCAACGCGTTCGGGACAACCTCGCTGCTTATGCCTATCCACGGTCGGTCCACGTCGTCGAGGCGTTGCCGAAGACCCCGTCGGGCAAGATCCAACGGTTCGTCCTGCGTGAACAGCGGCGAGCCGAACTGGGCGAACGATGAGCGATACCGACTCCTTGGTCCTCGCCCGTGACGCCGACGGCGTCCGCACCCTGACCCTCAACCGGCCGGAGCAGCTCAACGCCTTCAACCAAGCGCTGTGTTCGGCGCTCACCGACGCGATGCGGGACGCGGCCGATGACCCCACAGTACGGGTGGTTGTCCTCACCGGCGCGGGCCGGGCGTTCTCCGCTGGGACCGATCTCATCGAGTTGGCCGAATCCGGCGACTTCCGGGGCCCGCCCGACGATCCGCAGCGGTTCGAACGCCTCGTCGACTCGCTGGTCGAGTTCCCGAAACCACTGCTGTGTGCGGTCAACGGCGTCGGGGTCGGGATCGGAGCGACACTCCTCGGCCTGGCCGACCTGGTGGTGATGGCGGACACCGCTCGATTGAAATGCCCGTTCACCAGCTTGTCGCTCGTGCCCGAGGTCGCGGCCAGCGCCACCTTCCCGCTGCTCGTCGGCCGGCAGGCCGCCATGTGGGTGCTCCTCAGCTCCGAATGGATCGACGCCACCGAGGCCAAGGAGATGGGCCTGGCGTGGATGGTCGTCCCCACCGACGATGTCCTCCCCGTGGCGCTCGACCGCGCCCGCCGCCTCGCGCTTCATCCGCTCGAGTCGTTGGTGGCATCCAAACGCGTCATCTCGGCGACCTTTGCCGCAGCTATCGCGGCCGCCCGTCGGCTGGAGAACGTCGAGTTCGACACCCTGCTCGCCTCGCCGGCCCACCGGGCGGCCGTCACCGCGTTCGCATCCGGCCGCGCGCCCGCTTCCGGGGAGCACGGGCCCCGCGAGCGACGCGAACCAGGAGGGAACCCATGCCTGACACCGACGCGTCGATCACGCTGATCGAGGAGAACACCTTGATCGAGGAAAACGATGTGATGGTGCCGATGCGCGACGGCGTGCGGCTCCGCGCCGATGTCTTCCGTCCGGCTGAAGGTGGCCCGTACCCCGTTCTACTCCAGCGTTATCCCTACAGCCCACGCGACGGGTTCATGTCGATGTTCGGGCGCCAGATCGCCCGGCAGGGGTACGCCGTCGTCGTGCAGAGCTGTCGTGGGCGCTACGGCTCCGAGGGCGTCTTCTCACCGATCCACCCCGACCTCGACGACAGCTACGACACCGTCGAGTGGGCGGCCACGCAACCGTGGTCGAACGGCAAGGTCGGGATGTACGGCGTGTCCTACAGCGGGATGACGCAGTGGACCGCGGCGATCTCCCGGCCGCCGCATCTCGTGTGCCTCGTCCCGGCCCTGTGCACGTGGGACGGGACCATGAGCGGGTGGTACCAGAACGACGGTGTGATGACACTCGGCCTCGATGTGGTGTGGAGTGCCCAGCTGACGTCCTACGAAGCGGAACGGCGGGGCGTAGTGTCGCCGCTGCCGGTGTTCGCCCGGGTCGCCACGATGATGGACGAGGGTGCGCTGGGCGATCTGGGGCGACTGTCCGAGTTCTTCGAGATCCAGCTCGCCGCCGCGCAGCCGCTGCTCGCCCACCGTCCAGTCCGCGACATCGCGGAGTTCACCGACCTCGCACCGTGGTTCCGGGACTGGTGCGATCACGCCGACGCGGACGATCGGTACTGGCAGGAGACCAGCGCTCGCGCTCACGCGGTCGAGATCGATCTACCGGTACAGCACGTCGTCGGTTGGAACGACTACTTCACCAAGGGCGGCCTCGACGCCTACACGACCCTGTGCCGCGTGGCCGCCACCGAGACGGCCCGCCGGGGCCAGCGACTGGTCGTCGGCCCCTGGGACCACAACGGAGGTCAGCCCCGCCCTGACGCCGGCCCAGCGGGTGGCTTCTTCTTCGACTTCGCGCCCGACTCGGTCACGATGCGATTCTTCGCCCACCACCTCAAGGATGCGTCCGTGGGTCTCGACGAGTCGCCGCCCGTGCGGATCTACGTGATGGGTGCCAACGAGTGGCGGGACGAGCAGGAGTGGCCGCTGGCGCGCACGGCGTGGACGCGGTACTTCCTGGGTGCCGATGGGACGTTGTCGGCTGACCCTCCGGCCCCGAACGGGCCCGACACATACGAGCCCGACACGTACGTGTACGACCCCACCGACCCGGTGCCGGGGCCGATCGCCGTCGGCGCCACGTTCAACGATCCCGTCGACCTCGATGCGGTGGCGTCGCGGCGCGATGTGCTGGTGTACACCACCGACCCGTTCGCCACCGCGGTCGAGATCACCGGCCCGATCACGGTCGAGCTGTGGGCCTCGTCGTCCGCCGTGAGCACCGACTTCGTGGCCAAGCTGATCGAGGTGTTCGCCGACGGCACGCTGGTGCCACTGTGCCAAGGCGTCGTGCGGACGGGCGCCGCCGGTTCGCAGCAGCCCCACGCGGTGTACCGATACGACATCGACCTGGCGGCGACGAGCGTCGTGCTGAAGCCCGGTCATCGTCTGCGGCTGCATGTCGCGTCGAGCGAGTACCCGACCTACGAGCCCAACCCCAACACCGGCCGTCGTATCACCGATGACGCCGAGACGGTCCCGGCGACCCAGTCCGTCTACCACGACCTGCTCCACCCGTCGCACCTGACTCTCCCGATCATCCCCCGGTGACCATCCTGGACATCGAGGACCTGCTCGGGCGGATGACCGTCGAGGAGAAGTGCGCTCAGATGGGGGGCGTGTGGTTCTCCGATCTGTTCGTCGACGGCCAGCTCGACGAAGGTCGCATGGCCGAGCTCCTCGGCGACGGGATCGGGCAGATCACCCGGATTGCCGGCTGTGGCTTCGACCCGCCCTCGGCCGTCGAGGCCGGCAACCGGATCCAGCGCTACCTGGCGGAGCACACCCGCCTCGGCATCCCGGCCCTGCCGCATGAAGAAGCGCTCGCCGGCCTGATGGGACCCGAGGCGACGAACTTCCCGCAGGCGATCGGCATGGCGGCGGCGTGGGACCCGGACCTGGTCGAAGAGGTGGCCGCCGCCGCCGGCCGGCAAGTCCGGTCCGTCGGCGGTCGGCTCGCCATGGCGCCGGTGCTCGACATCGCCCGGGACCCGCGGTGGGGCCGGCTCGAGGAGACCTTCGGCGAGGACCCCGAACTGGCGAGCCGGTTGGGCGTGGCCTTCGTGCGGGGCATGCAGGGGGTCGGGGTGCATTGCTGTGGCAAGCACTTCCTCGGGCACGCCAGCACGTTGGGTGGGCTGAACCATGGCCAGATCGTGCTCGGCCCCCGTCGGCTGCGCGACGTCGAGGCGGCGCCCTTCCGGGCGGCGATCCACCAGGCCGGTCTCGCCGCGGTGATGAACGCCTACAACGACCTCGACGGTCTGCCGATCGTCGGCTCGCCCGAGATCCTGACCGACCTGTTGCGCACCGAGCTCGCCTTCGACGGCTGCGTGGTCGCCGACTACTTCTCGATCGACGACCTCGACCACCTCCACCACATCGCCGCCGACCGCGAGGAGGCGGCACGGATGGCGCTGACCGCCGGGCTCGACGTCGAGCTGCCCGGCTACATCTACTACCGGACGCTGCCCGATCAGGTTCGGGCCGGGCTCCTCGACGAGGCGCTGGTCGATCGGGCCTGCCGGCGCGTCCTCGCCCAGAAGTCCGCCCTCGGTCTGTTCGACGATCCCTACGCCGCACCGGCCCGAGCCGAGATCGAGACGGCCGCGGACAGAGCGCTGGCGCGCCGGGCCGCCGCCCGATCCGTCGTGCTGCTGACGAACGACGGGACACTCCCGCTGGTTCCGGGGTCGCGCCTCGCCGTGCTCGGACCGTCGGCCGACGACACCCGGCGCCTCTACGGCGACTACTCGTACGCCGCGAAGCTCGTCCACAAGGGGACCAACGAGGTTGTCGACGAGGCGCTGCCGGGCATTCCGCGCGGTCGTGTGGCCCGCCGCGTGTTGACGCCCCGCCAGGCGCTGGCGGCACGGTTCGACCTGGTGGAACGCCTCGGCGAGGCGGACGTCGCCGTGCTCTTCGTCGGCGGGCGCAGTGGCATGTCGAGGGAGGACACGTCCGGGGAGTTCCGCGACGCCAGCGATCTGCGCTTGTTCCCGGACCAGCTGGACCTGATCGAGCAGACCGCGGCCGCCGGGGTGCCGGTCGTCGTCGTGGTGATCGGTGGACGTGCTCACTCCCTGACCGAGGTCGTACCGCACGCCGCGGCGATCGTGATGGCGTGGCTACCCGGCGACGAGGGCGCCGCGGGAATGGCCGATGTGCTCGCCGGCGATGTCGACGCGGGAGGGCGGCTCCCGATATCGATGCTGCGTTCGGTCGGCCAGGTCGGCGGATATCCCGGGCACCATCACGGCGGCGGTCAGAGCATCCTGTACGGGGACTACGCCGACGGCCCCGTCGCGCCGCTGTTCCCGTTCGGTCACGGCCTGTCGTATACGACGTGGTCCTACGGCGCCGTGTCGGTGACCGCAGGTACGACCACCGACGATGTGCGAGTGGACGTGACCCTGAGCAACACCGGCGAGCGCGACGGCGAGGAGGTCGTGCAGGTGTATGCCCGCGACGAGTTGGCGTCGGTCGGCGTACCCGTACGTCGCCTGGTCGCCTTCCAGCGCGTCGGCGTGGCCGCAGGGCACATGGCGCGGGTCGGCTTCACGATCCCGGCCGCGGCCCTGGGCTTCCACGGCCGCGACCTGCGCTTCCGCGTCGAACCGGGCGACGTGACGTTCCTGATCGGCCCGACGGCGACGACGGTTCGGGTGAGCGGCGACATCGCCCACCCCGACCCGAACACCGTCGTGCCGTTCACGGTCCACGTCACATGACAACGTGTCCGCCTTTCGGCCTCCCGCCGCGGCGCGGGGGTCGGGACCCGAGCCGACACCGACGGCACGATCGAGGCCCGCTTGACCATCATCCGTGACTTCCTCCAGCACCTCGATTGGGCGGGTAGAGGGTGAGGTAGAGGGCGGTATGAGGCCGCTCGCTACAAACAAGCCCACGACCGGAGACCCTCACTGGGGAGAACAAGGTTCCACTTGACATGGGGGGCAAAGAGCGTAGGCTCGTCCGCAGTTCTCATAGGCGAAGGAGCGGAACATCGTGAAGCGGCTGATTGCAGTTGTCGTCGTCCTGTTGAGCGTGGGTGTAGGGGTCGAAATATCGGACGCCCACAACTCACCCCATGCCTTGTACGGCCAGACATGGAATTCTGGCGGTGGTGGTTTGTCCTGCACTGTAAACCTGCGACACTTCAGAACGATCTATAACCATGGGTTGGCGACGACGACCCCCGTATCTCGTGTCGGCGGTGCATGCGAATCGGTGCACGCAATTGTGTTTGGACAAGAGTCGGGGAACCAGAGCGGTGGAGGGGCCTCGTGGCCCACTGAAGCGTGGGCAGCCACACCAAACACGACGGCCTGGGTGTCCTACTCTTTCCACCAGGGGTGGCATGGTTCGGTTACGGATGGGTCAAGACTGTTGTCTTGACGGGGTTACGACTTTGCCTCACACGAGCATGGCTGGCGAGAGGTTCCTACACGCGAGCCTCCCCGTGGGAGTGCGAAGAGCGGCGAGACTGCTCGCAGTACTGTTTCTGCTGCAGTCCTGCTCGGGTGCCGGGAGTGCTCCGTTGACTGTCACGACCTCGTCTGTAGCTCAAACGGTAGGCACAGAGACCGCGGCTCCGGCTGAGAGCGAGGAGGAGTCGCGGTCGGACCAACCGGGAGACGAATCCGACCCGCTCGTATACGCCATGCTCGGCTCCACGAGCGCCGATGTGCAACGGCTGTTGCTCCACGCGCGAGGCGGCGGTCGCTGACTGCATGCGATCACAGGGGTTCGACTATCAGGCCTGGGTCGACCCGGCCATGGTTCCTGACTCAGGACCGGCGATCACGAGGACTGCCGAGTACGAAGTCCGGCTCGTGGCAGCGAGGGAGCGCGGCTTCGGGTTCAGCGGAGCGGTGTCAAGCCCTCCGGTGCCATCAAGTCCGAACCCGAATGACGTCATTCAAGCCAACTTGGACGAAGCCGAGGCAGCAGCGTGGAGGACGGCGCTCTATGGCGAACTGACTCTCAGCGAGCGGACGGCTGGCTGCATCGAGGCCGAGGTGTCCGTCCCCGACGGCTACCCAGACGAGGAGATCCGATCTCTAGAGTCTGCGTTCGGCTCGATCGTTGCGGCCGTCGAGGATTCGGCCGACTACGCCGCGGCTGCCGGGGCAGCGCGCGAATGCATCGGTTCAAATGGCTACGCCGTGGCCGGGTTGGCCGAGGCGATGGAGCTGGCGGCGAACAACGCCCAGTCGTGGGCCGACGACAACCAAGCTCCGCCGGGGGTGCTGCAGAGCGGGCAGGCCCTTGAGGACCTCGAGCCTTGGTGGGATCAGGCCTCACTCGACGCGCTGATCGCGGCGGAGATTGATCTCGCTGTGTCCGTCCTTGAGTGCGAGCGCGACACGACGGTGCAGGTGTATGACCGCCTTGTTGCCGAAGCGTCCGCCGAGTTCGTCAATACTCACATAGGCGAGCTCTTGGGGGTACAGGAGCTGCTCGACGTTTGGCTGGAGCGTAACGGCGCCAGCGGCATTAGCTAGGTAGATCCCGCGGGCGCCGACGGCGGGGTTGCCCAGGTAAAGTGACGGTGTGGCGGGAGGTGTCGAGGTCACCCAGCGCGGCGTGTGCGGGGACGATTTTGTCGGCGCCCGGGCACTCCGTAGGCGGGAGGTCGGCCCCGAGCCACAGGCGGTCTGCAAACGTTTGCGCCCGGCTGAACGGTCGGTTAACGTGCGCCAGCCGTCACACCTGGGGAGAAGCCGTGCGCAAATGGATGACGTTCTTGGTCGCGACCCTGCTGCTCGTTGCCGCGTGCACCTCGGGAGACGACGACACGTCGACCTCGGAGGCGCCGAGCGATGGCGCTACGACGACCGCGGCGGCGTCGGATGACGCATCGACGACCGTGGCGCCGAGCGATGGCGCCACGACGACCGCAGCCCCGGGGGGCGACACGTCGACCACGGCCGCACCCTCTGATGGAGAGTTCGTCGACCAGACGCTCGAGGGCCCGGCACCTGGGGTCACCGAGGACACCATCCGAATCGGCATCACCTACATCGACCTCGGCACCGTCGACTCCGTGTCGCTCAACCACGGCGACTATGAGCTCGCGTACCAGGTGATGATCGACGACCTTAACGAGCGGGGCGGCATCAACGGTCGACTCATCGAGCCCGTCTTCGCCCCCATCTCGCTGGCCGAGGGCGGCAACGCCGATGCCGTGTGCGTGGAGCTGACGGAGGACGTCGAGACGTTCCTGGTCATGGGCTTCTTCCTCGACGACGCTCCGGCCTGTTACCTCGAGTTGCACGAGAAGGCCGTCATCGGCGGTCGGATGACCCCGGACCTGCTGGCGCGGGCCAACGCGCCGTGGTTCTCGAACGAGGGCTCCGACGCCCAGGCCGACGCCATCGCGGCCATGGCCGAGGCGGGTGAGCTCGAAGGGACCATCGGGGTCCTGGCCTCGGCCGCCACCGAACCGTTGCTCAACGACACCATCCTGCCGGCCCTCGAGGCCGCCGGGATCACGCCGGCCGAGGTGGGCATCAACGACGCGCCGACCGACGACCAGGCGGCCGCGGATGCCCAGGCGGCGGCCATCCTGGAGCGGTTCGA
The DNA here is from genome assembly GCA_963732655.1 of uncultured Acidobacteriota bacterium. Classification (GTDB taxonomy): domain Bacteria; phylum Actinomycetota; class Acidimicrobiia; order Acidimicrobiales; family SHLQ01; genus CAVTWS01. Next base: position 109,586 of record CAVTAI010000001.1, read on the forward strand.
GTCGGCGGGTGTCGATACGATCCTCGCGGCAGGCGACGACGGTGTCGGAGCCGCTCAGGCCCTGGAGACGTCGTCGTACCGTCCGCGACTGGTGAGCACCACCTTCGGCGCCCTCAACGCCTTCATCGCCGACGAGGGGCGGGACCTCACGGTGCTCGACGGCTCGGTTGCGGCCGGGCCGTACGGCCCCGATGCTGCCATCTACAGCGAGCCCGACATGGTCCGCTGCGTCGAGCTCGCCCAGGCCGCCGGGATCGAGTGGGTCCACCCCGACGACTGGACCGAAGGTTCGCGGGTCTGGGTGTCGATCACCACCGCGTGCGGCAACATCGCCCTGCTCGAGGCCATCGCCGGCTACGCGGGGCCGAACCTGAACTATGCAACGTTCGAGGAGGCCGGGTTCACCATCGGCGAGGTGAAGTTCCCCGGTAACCCGACGCCGTACTTCTTCGGTCCACCGCCGAGTGCCGACGGTGATGTCCCCACCTTCTTGTACGACTTCGATCCCGAGGCCGGTGAATACGTCATCCGGCCATGAGCGAGCCGAGCCAGGGCCGGTACCCGCCTGACGGGAGCGCGTCCGCCCCGGAAGGTCTGGCGGCCATGACGGCGACCGTGCTCGATGCCGAGGCCGAGCGTCGCGCCGAGCAGGACCGCGAGAAGGAGGTGCTGTTCCCTGACGACCTCCTCCCCGGCGTCGGAGCCGAGGCGGTGTCGCTCAAACAAGGCTTGGCGGCGGGAGGTGCCTTCACCTTCTGGATCCTGCTGCTCATCAACACGCTCGACGAGCTGGAGAGTGCCTCGCTCAGCGTTCTGGCCCCGGACATCCGGGATGCCTTCGGCGTCTCCGACGGGGCCATCACGTTCATCTTCTCGGCGTCGAGCGCCTTCCTCATCCTGGGCGCGTTCCCGATGGGCTACCTGGCCGACCGCTACCACCGGCCGAGGATCGTCGGCATCGCCAGCCTGATCTTCGGATGCATGGTGTTCCTGAGCGGCCTGGCCGTGAACGCGTTCACCCTGTTCCTGGCCCGGTTCGGGGTGGGTGTGGCCAAGGCGAACACGGGCCCAGTCCAGGGTTCGATCCTGGCCGACGCCTACCCGATCGGGGTCCGGGCCCGGATGAGCGCGGCGACGATGTCGGCGGGAACCGCGGTGCGCATCCTCAGCCCACTCCTCGTCGGTGCCATCGCCTCGGTGGCCGGAGGCGCCGACGGGTGGCGGTGGCCGTTCTTCGTCCTCGGTTTCCCGGTCCTGGTGCTGGCGTTCCTGGCCTTCCGGATACCCGAGCCCCGGCGCGGCCAGCAGGAGATGGGCGACGTGCTCGGTGTGGTGCTCGAACGCAGTGAGCAGCCGGAAGCGATCTCCATCGAGGCCGGGTTCGCCCGCCTGAAGCAGATCCGCACCTTCCGCTCGGTGATGCTCGGGTTCGCCGCCATCGGCTTCAGCCTCTTCACCGGCGGAGTGCTCTCCAGCCTCTTCGTCGAGGATCGTTACGGGCTCGACACCCTCGAGCGAGGCCTGCTCGGCACCGTCACCGGCGTGCTTCCGGTGATCGTGATCCCCCTCGCCGCCCGGTACTTCGACGCCCGGTTCCGCCAGGACCCCGCGGCGGCGCTGAGGCTGGTCGGCTTCATGCTCATGCCCGGCGCACTGCTGCTACCCATCCAGTACGCCATGCCCAACGCCGTGCTGTTCGGCATCACGGGGATCCCGGCCGGGATCCTGGTGACGACCGCGTTCACCATGATCGGCCCGGTCACGATGTCCATCGTGCCGTATCGCCTGCGGGGCCTCGGTGGGGCGCTGACCAGCTTGTACGTGTTCTTCGGCGGGGCGACGGTCGGAGCGCTGGTGGCGGCGTTGCTCGTCGACATCACCGGACCCCGGGTCGCCGTCCAGGTCCTCGGGATCCCGTCGGCGCTGGTCGGCGGCTATCTGATCATGCGCGGGGCGTCGTCGATCCGCCACGATCTGTCGCTCGTGGTGGCCGAGCTCCGCGAGGAGCTGGCCGAGCAGGAACGTCGCACGGAGGATCCGTCCGAGGTGCCGGCGCTCCACGTCCACGGCGTCGACTTCTCGTACGGCCATGTCCAGGTGCTCTTCGACGTCGGGTTCGAGGTGCGCAAGGGAGAGGTGCTCGGCCTGCTCGGCACCAACGGGGCGGGGAAGTCCACCATCCTGCGGGTGATCGCCGGCCTGGGCACCCCGTCTCGCGGCGTCGTGCGCCTCCACGGCGAGTCGATCACGTTCGTGGCGCCCGAGCGACGGGTGCACATGGGTATCCAGCTGCTCCCGGGCGGCAAGGGAACGTTCCCGGAATGACCGTCGCCGAAAACCTCGAGATGGGGGCGTTCGCCTACCGCGCCGACCCCGCCGACGTCCGGCGCCGGATCGACCATGTGGTCGGCCTGTTCGGCGACCTCGCCAACCGGCCGGACCAACTGGCCGGATCGCTGTCGGGTGGGCAACAACAGATGCTCGCCCTGGCCATGACCTTGCTCCACGAACCCGAGGTCCTGCTCATCGACGAGCTGTCGCTCGGGCTCGCCCCGGTCGTCGTCCAAGACCTGCTCGGCATCGTGGCCCAGCTGAAGGCGTCAGGGATGACGATCGTGATCGTCGAGCAGTCGCTCAACATCGCCCTGCCAGGTGTCCGACCGCGCCGTGTTCCTCGAGAAGGGCCAGGTCCGGTTCGAGGGCCCGGCCGCCGAACTGGCCCAGCGCGACGACCTCGTGCGCGCGGTGTTCCTCGGTCGCGAGGGGGGCCCTTGATCGCCTCGGTGCTGGCCATGTGGATCACCAGGCAGCTGGTGGTCGACGGCGTCGTCAACGGTCTGCTGTACGCGCTCTTGGCGATGAGCATCATCCTCGTCTACCGGGCCACCCGGGTCGATCAACTTCGCCGTCGGGGGCATGGGCCTGGTCGGTGCCGGGCTCTTCGCCCTCCTGGTAGTCGAGTGGAACGTGCCGTTCTGGTGTCGCTGGTACCGATCGTCCTCGTGGTCGGCATCGTCTACGGTGCGGTGCTCGAGCTCGTCGTCGTTCGCCGCCTGTTCCAGGCCCCGCGGGTCATCCTGCTGGTGGCGACCGTAGGCATGGCGCAGCTCTCCTGCTGATCGTCGTGTCGTATCCCGGAGTTCAGCGAGAACGGCGAGCTGTTCCCCCGCGCGATCGGGCGAACCTGGGCGACGTCGCCGGCCTCGGCGTCGAGCTCAGCGGACCGCAGATCACCATCGTCGTCGTCGTGCCGGTCATCGCGGCCATGCTCGCCTGGTTCCTCACCGGGACGACGCTGGGCAAGGCGGTAAGGCGTCGGCCAGCAACCGGGACCTGGCCCGGTTGGTCGGGATCAACCCGAAGTTGGTGTCCACGTTCGTGTGGGCCGCCGCCGGCGTTCATCGGCGACGATCGCGATGTGCCTGATCGCCGCCCAGACTCAGGCACCCGGGTCGGAACCATCTCGACCCTCGGTCCGAGCACCCTGGTGCGGGGCCTGGCCGCCGCGGTGCATGGCCCGGATGGTGTCGTTCCCGAAGGCGTTCGCCGCCGCGGTGGCGCTCGGTGTGGTGGAGTCGTCGTGCGCTTCAACTTCCTCGACGCGGCGGGCCTCGTCGACTTCTGCTGCTTCTCGCCGTGATCCTGCTCGGCGTCTGGTTCCAGAGCCGCGGCAGCCAGGAGTCCGGACCGAGCACCGTGTCGTTCTCTCCGCGTGTTAGGCCGGTTCCCGAGCGACTGCGGTCGCTGTGGTGGGTTCGCCAGATCGACCGGGTGGGCCTATGGCTGCTCTTCGTCGGCGCCGTGATCCTGCCGATCGTCGTCACGCAGCCATCCCGGCATCTGCTGTACGGGCCGGTGATGGCGTTGGCGATCGCCGCCATCTCGCTCAACATGCTCACCGGATGGGCCGGCCAGCTGTCGCTCGGGCCAGATGGCCTTCGCCGGCCTCGGAGCCCTCCTGGCCGCCGCGTCTCAACACGGGGCTCTACTGGGACTCCGCATCGGCGACACCCGTATCAACAAGGCCGGGATCGAGGCGCTGCCGTTCGGGAGGCCTCGATCGTTCTGGCCGTCCTCGTCACGGCGTCGCTTGCCGCAGTCCTCGGCGCCGGCGCGCTGCGGGTCCGGGGCCTGCTCCTGGCCGTGAGCACCTTCGCCTTCGCCTACGCGCGCGTCCAGTACCTGTACCGCCAGCCGATGCTCACCCGCGACCAGCGTCGAGCGCGCCGTTCCGCCGGACCGACCTCTTCGGGATCGACCTGTCGTCCCAACGTTCGATCTACTACGTGTGCCTGGTCGTGCTGGCCGTGCTGCTGGTGCTCGTCGGCCGGCTGCGCCGAAGCCCCGTGGGCTGGTCGACCATGGCCGTGCGCGACAACCCTGACGCCGCAGCTGCCTACACCGTCAACCCGACAATGGTGAAGCTGCGAGCCTTCGCACTGGCCGGTGGAACGGCTGGCCTCGCCGGCGGTCTGCTGGCCTCGGTGACGCAGAGCATCTCCCTGCCGGTGGATCGCTACTTCACCCTCAACGATTCGCTCACGCTGCTGGCCATCGTGGTGATCGGCGGTCTGGGTTCCACGACGGGGCCGGTGGTCGGTGCGATGTGGGTCATCGGCCTGCCGTTCTTCTTTCCCGGAAACTCCATCGCGCCATTGCTCACCTCCAGCGTGGGCCTCCTCGTCCTCCTCCTCTACTTCCCGGGCGGGTTCGCTCAGGTCGGGTACGGCTCGCGCGATGTGATCTGGCGTGGATCGAGAGCCGTCTCGGCGCGGCACCCGCGAAACACGTACCGGCCGTCCCGGCGTCGCTGGCGGTCCAGAGACCGGCGCGGGCGGCAACCGATGGTCCGGTACTGGCGACTCGCGATGTCACGGTCCGGTTCGGAGGCAACGTCGCCGTCGACAGCACCAGCATCGAGGTGCGCCATGGCGAGATCGTCGGGCTCATCGGCACCAACGGTGCCGGCAAGTCGACCTTGATGAACGCCATCGGTGGGTTCGTGCCGGCGACCGGCGCCGTCACCTTGCTGGGCGACGACGTGTCACGGGTGTCTCCCTCGGGCCGGGCGCGGCTCGGACTCGGCCGGACCTTCCAGGCGGCCACGTTGTTCCCCGAGCTCACCGTGCGCGAGACCGTCCGGGTCGCCCTCGAAGGGCGGGGGCGCACCGGGCTCCTCGGTACCGCCGTCGGTTGGCCCACAACGGTGGCCCGCCAACGCCGAAACCGCGCCGACGTCCGACGACCTGATCGACTTCCTCGGCCTGGGCCGCTACGCCGACCACTACATCGCCGACCTGTCCACCGGCACCCGACGCATCGTCGAGCTGGCCGGCCTCCTCGCCCTGCGAGGCCGAGGTCCTCTGTCTCGACGAGCCGACCGCCGGCGTGGCCCAGAAGGAAACCGAGGCGTTCGGACCGTTGATCATCGGATCCGCAAGGAGCTCGACGCGTCGATCCTGGTGATCGAACACGACATGCCTCTGATCATGGGGATCAGTGACCGGGTGTACTGCCTCGAAGCCGGCCACGTGATCGCCGAGGGCGAGCCCGCACGATGTCCGCAACGACCCGCGCGGTGATCGCCAGCTACCTGGGCACCGACGAGCGAGCCATCGCCCGCAGCGGCGCGCGGGCCCCATGACCGGTTCCAGAACGACCGCCGTGACGGGCGAGTCACCCCACTCCAGTGTGGCGGCGGAGCGGCACCGACATCAGAAGGGACGGCGTTGATCGCTGAGGACGACCTCGTCGTCGAGCAGGGGCTGATGGTGGCCATCCGCGACGGTGTGCGGCTGTACACGAACGTCTACCGCCCGCCCGGTGACGGCCCGTTCCCGGTGGTCGTGAGCCGCACGGCGTACTCCCTGACCACCGGGGTCACGGCCGGTCTGGCCGGACTCGCGAAACTGGTCGCCCGTCAGGGTTACGTCGCCGTGTTCCAACAGTCCCGGGGCCGTTTCGAGTCCGAAGGGGTGTTCCACCCGACTCGGTGCGACATCGACGACGGATACGACACGGTCGAGTGGGCGGCTCAGCAGCCATGGTCAACAGGTCGCATTGGCATGTTCGGGGGGTCGTACCAGGGGATGACCCAGTGGGTGGCCGCCATGGCGAGGCCACCTCATCTGGTGTGCATCGCCCCGCTCACGAGCACCTGGAACCTCTTCGGCAGCGACCTATGGTACGCCGCACCGGGGGTGATGGCGCTGGGCTCGGCGCTCTCCTGGGCGTGGGGCGCGGTGCTCGATGAGGCCGACCGGCGGGGTGTCGACGCTCCGGAGGGAGCGCGCCACCATGGTGAGGAGGGCAGCGCCGACACGGCAGCGGGCGACGTCGCCGAAGCGGCGGCCCGACGGGCGGCGTCCCAGGCCGCCATGTTCGCGTTCCGCCCGCTGCGTGACGTCCCGCAGCTCGAGCTCGTGTCGTGGTGGAAGGACTGGTGCGACCACGACGATCCCACCGACCCGTACTGGATCGACCTGAACACCTCGGATCACGTCGCCGACCTCGATCTGCCGGTCCTCCACGTGAGTGGCTGGTACGACATGTTCCTCCACGGCACGATCGAGGCCTTCGAGACCCTTCGTCGTCGGGGCCCGACCGCTCGGTCGCGCCAGGCCCAGGAGCTCGTCGTGGGACCCTGGAACCACGGCGGGCTGTGCCCACCTCGACCCGACGCGCCCGCCGATCATGGTTCGCCCCTGGGCCTCTGGGACCTGTCGCCCGGTTCGCCGACCATGGAGTTCCTGGCCCGCCACCTGAAGGGTGAGGACCTCGCCCCCGTGGCGCCCGTTCGCGTGTACGTGATGGGCGACAACCGCTGGCGTCACGAGCAGCAGTGGCCCCTCGAACAGACCCGATGGACGCCGTGGTACCTCCGCAGCGGAGGCGCCGCCAACACCGTGGACGGCGATGGTTCGCTCTCGCTCGACCGTCCGGGCGCCGAACCGCACGACGAGTTCGTGTTCGATCCGGAGGATCCGGTGCCGTCGGCGGGCCGCCTTGAGGCGTACTCGCCTGACCACGGCGCCGAGCTGACCCGCAGCGGAAGCCGAGACGACGTGCTGGTGTACGTCACCGAGCAGCTGGCGGCGGACGTCGAGGTCACGGGGCCGGTCTCTCTGGAGCTGTGGGCGTCGTCGTCGGTCACCGATACGGACTTCACGGCCAAGCTCGTCGACGTCTTCCCGGACGGCGCCGCCTTCCCGATCGCCGACGGGGTGGTGCGGACCACCTTCGCGCGGATCCATGCGCCGGTCGCCGGCCATCCGTACCGCTACACCATCGATCTGTCGGCCACGGGCAACGTGTTCAAGGTCGGACACCGGATCCGGCTGGACATCTCGTCGAGCGCCTTCCCGCAGCTCGAGCTCAACCCGAACACGGGGAGTCGCATCACCCATGACGCGACGGGCCGGACGCGGCCCGCGACCCAGCACATCTACCACGACGCGGATCGACCGTCGCGCCTGATCCTCCCGGTCATCCCTGCCGCCGATCGGTGATCAGCGCAAGGGCACGAGGCGCCGCTGGAGGTCGAGCAGGTCCCGGGCCGCACCCAGATCGACGCCGAAGGCCAGCGTCTCGGAACCGAGATCGCCCGGGAAGTACGAGTTCGCCGGAACGCCGGTGAGACGCGAGCCGCGTTCGGTCGAGGCCGGTGATGCCCGCTGTGATCGAGCACGGCGCGACATCGGTGATGTCTATCCCGAGCCGCTCGCCGTTGAGAACCGAGATCCCCCAATGGGCCCACCGGGCACCGAACTGGGGGCCGGCTTCGAACGAGCCGCCCGGCACGCCGTCCTTGTTGACGATGCGGATGTCGGTCCGGAGGTTCTCGAACGGGAGGGCCCGGTGGCTGTCGAACGTTCCCGTGCGCATGGAGCCGCGTCGCCACACGTTGCCGCTCGACAGGAGCTCGACGCTGATGCCGTGCAGGTAGGAGCCGGGCGCGGCGGGCACGGTGAACTCCTCGAGCTCGAAGTCCTCGATCAGGTTGTCGTGGGAGCTCGCCCGGGTGATGGTGAAGTGGTGTAAGGACCGGCCGCCGGCGGAGATGCCGGACAGGGTGCACGACTTGGCGTGGGTCATGGAGAACGCGACGTCGGCGTTGACCACGTGGACATCCCGGGCCCAGCAGTCGTGCACGGCGTGGAAGCACACGCCGTTGGATCCCGGGTTGACGTTGTGCTTGGTCTGCGGGAGGAGGCGGTTCTCGATGGTGAGGCTCTCGACGCCGCTGTCGTGAACCGTCGGCCCGAGCTCGACGAGCTCGGCCACGACACCGTCGGGAATGGTGACGCGAAGCGGCTGTTCGAGGGTCACCGTGCGGGCGCTCGGAACGGCCACGATCCTCACCGGCCAGCTCCACGTCACCGCGTCGAGCCAGGTGGACGACCATGGGTAGTCGCGTGCACCGGGCCCGTTGCCGGCCATCTCTCGCATCAGGCGGTGGTCGCCCGAATCGGCGATGCGCAGGACCACCATGGCGCCTGGTGCCAGCCGACTCGAGTCCTCGACCGGGAGGGTGAGCGCGCCGCGAGGCGCCGGTGCCACCGTGGCGAGGACGTCGTCGCCGAGCCAACCCTCGTTCTGGTTCCAGTCCCAGCCCTGGTGGGCCGACTCCGCCACCCGTTCGGGGGCGGCGATGTAGACCTGCCCCCCGTGCCATGACCAGTGGTGGGTGGGAAAGATCGTTTCGGCGAGCGGGCGGGTGAAGTGGAGGGTCGTCTCGTGCCGGCCGGCACCGACCAGCACGACGTTCGACGATCGGATGAACAGCGGTTGGTCGAGCATGTACCGCCCCGCTTCCAACTGGACCACGCCACCGCCCGCTCGGCCGACATCGTCCAGCAGGCGCTGAAGGGGGCCACTGACCTCGTCGCCTCGGTCGGGGAACACGCCGGCGTCGAGCGTGCGCGCCACCTGATGGGGTCGTTCGGGCGAGTCGGGCCACTGCGGGTCTCGGGCCCCGCGGCGGTATCCGACCTGTCGCCAATCGCCCAGTATTGGGTGTGCGGTCGGTGCGGCGGACCACGCCAGCAGCAGCGCCTGCAGGTCGTCGGGGAGTACGGCGAGTGCGGCTTTTGGGGATGCGCCGTCGTCCCAGAAACCGGCCATGTGCTCCATACCCCGAGAACCTGCAGCCGTCTGCGGATTCGTCGAGCATGGTAACTGGGCGAGCGAACGGGGGCGAGTTTGTAAGCGGTGGACCTGGTGCCGAGGGGTGGGTCACTGCAAACGATTGCAGCACGCCGGCCGAGGTCAGTAGTCTGCGCCCGTGCCCGACATGCCCCAGTTCGCCAACGTGGACCACACCCGACCCCGAGCGGCGCTGGCCATGATCCCCGGGCTGGAGTCGGAGGTATTCACGGGCGAGGCTCGGGCCGCCCTCGACGGGCTCGTGGATCTCGTCGCCCCCGGAGGCGTCGATCTGGCCGGCTTCGACGACGAGACCCTCGCCGGCATCGAGATCGTCGATCGGCGGCTGGGGGTGCTCGCGCCTCGACGACGGGCTCCTGGAGCGGATGCCGGAGCTCCGCCAGCTCGCCTACGCCGCAGGCACCGTGAAGGCCACTGTCACTCCGGCCACCTGGTCGCACGGCATCGTCGTGTCGAGCGCCGCCGCCGCCAACGCCGTCCCCGTCGCCGAGCTCACGTTCGCGGCCATCGTCATGATCGCCAAGGACGTGTTCCGCATCCGCGACTCCCACCGGGCGCAACCGGGGGCAGGGTGACGCTGCGGGAGTCGGCCCGGGCCGCACGGTCGGGACCCGAGGGCTCAAGATCGGCGTCATCGGGGCATCGTCGATCGGTCGGCTGCGTCGTCGGGCGCCTCGCTACGCTCGAGTGCGAGGTAGCGGTGGCCGATCCCTATCTCGACGACGGAGGCCGCGCCGCAGCTCGGCGTACGCGGCATCGAGCTCGACGAGCTGTTCGGATGGGCCGACATCGTCACCGTGCACGCCCCCGAGCTCCCCGAGACCCGACACCTGGTGAACGCCAACCGGCTGGCGGCGATGCGCGACGGCACCTGGCTGGTCAACACGGCCCGCGGTTCCCTCGTCGACACCGAGGCCTTGACGCGGGAGTGTGTCACCGGCCGGTTGTGCGCCTTCATCGACACGCCCGAGCCCGAGCCGCTCCCGCCGGAGTCCCCGCTGTACGACCTCCCCAACGTCGTGCTCACCCCTCACATCGCCGGATCGATGGGCACGGAGATCTCCCGCATGGGTGATCTCGCCGTGGCCGAGGTCAGGCGGTTCCTGGCCGGCGAACCCCTGCTGCACGAGGTCCGGCCCGAGCAACTGGAGCGGCTGGCATGAACCCTGCCGTCGATCCGCGAGCCAACCCGCTGGCCGGGAATCCGCTGCTGACGAAGGCCGATCTGCAGCGCGCCGTCGTCGACCTCGTCGAGCCTCTCCTCCCTCACATGTCATCGGGCGGCGCCCGGGTCCGGCTCGGCAGCTTCGGCGCCGCCTTCCCGACTCGGGTCGCCGAGCTGGAGGGATATGCCCGCCCGCTCTGGGGCCTCGTGCCGTTGCTGGCGGGGGGTGGAGAGTTCGCCCACTGGGACCGGTGGGTGGCCGGTCTCGCCGCCGGGACCGACCCCGACGGCCCCGAGTACTGGGGTCCGTGCGGCGACCTCATCGACCAGCGCATGGTCGAGATGGCCGCCATCGGCTTCGCCCTCGCGTTCGTCCCCGAGCGCCTGTGGGATCCGCTGACCGGCACCCAGCGCGACAACGTGGTGGTGTGGCTTCGCGGCATCGAACGAGGTGAGCCGGCCCCCAACAACTGGCAGTTCTTCCGCCTCTTGGTGCAGATGGGGCTGGAGCGGGTAGGGGTCGACATCGACACCGACGTCCAGAGCCGCTCGATCGACCTGCTCGACAACTACCACCTCGGCGACGGCTGGTACGTCGACGGTGCGATGGCCAACATCGACTGGTACCTGCCGTTCGCCTTCCACACCTACGGGTTGATCCTGGCCGCGTCGGGCCTGGGCGACCGGGCGGCTGCGGATCGCTACGTGGAGCGGGCTCGCGCCTTCGCTCCCGACTTCCAGCGCTGGTTCGGTCCCGACGGCGCCGCCGTCCCCTGGGGTCGCAGCCTGACCTATCGCTTCGCCATGGGCAGCATGTGGGGTGCTCTGGCCATGGCCGACGTCGAGGCCATGCCCTGGCCGGTCGTCAAGGGCCACGCCCTCCGGCACCTCCGGTGGTGGAGCGAACGGCCGATCAGCGATCGCGACGGCGTCGTCTCGGTCGGCTACGCCTACGACAACCGGGCCCTGAGCGAGTCGTACAACTCGGCCGGGTCGCCGTATTGGTGCATGAAGGCCTTCACGCTGCTGGCCACCCCCGATGACCACCCGATCTGGACCGCAGACGAAGCCGAACCGGACGATCCCGAGGTGTGGTCGCAACCGCAGGGCGGCATGGTGCTGGCGACCGACTCCGAGCAGGCGGTGGCGTTCATGGCCCGAGCCCGGCCGGCACTGCCCTTTCCCGAACAGGCCGAGGCCAAGTACCGCAAGCTGGCGTATTCGAGCCGCTTCGGCTTCAGCGGCATGATCCCGTCGCCGTTCGGGCGATCGATCACCGACTCCGTGTTGGTGGTCACCGATCCCGCCTCCGGCGCGTTCGGTGTCCGTGACGGGGTCACCGTCGCCGCCGTCGACGACGATCTCGTGTTCAGTCGTTGGAGCCCGCTCGCGGGCGTCCGCGTCGACACCGTGGTCGCGGCGGGCGCGCCGTGGCATCGGCGCGTCCACCAGGTGACCACCGATCGTGAGGTGGTGTTGACCGAAGCCGGGTTCGCGTTGCCGTGGGAGCCCGAAGGGTTCGGAGCGCCGAGCGCTGCCGGCGATGTCCCCGGTCGGGCGGTGGCCCGGTCGCCCTGGGGGGCCTCGATCGTGGCCGATGCCGTGCTTCCGGGTGCCGCAGCTCGCGTCGCAGACGTCAAGCGGCTGGCGCCGAACGCCAACGCCATCCACCCGCACACCGCCGTCCCCGTCGTCGAGGTGACCGTCGGAGCCGGTGTCCACATCCTGGCGTGCGCAGTGGGGGTGTCCGGTGACCCGGACTTCGCGAGCGCTGCTGCACCGGCCATCTCGGACCGGATCATGGAGCGGCTGACGGCCTTCGCCGCCACCGCCGATCCGGAGCTCCCGGGCGTCCTACCAGCGGGGAGCTTCGCGCGACGTGCTCCAACGCACCGACGATCAGGACGAGGCATGACCGCCGTCCCCGCCACTGCGACCGGGCCGCGCGGTGACCGGGATGTCCGGCGGTTCTCCTCCCGTTCACCTCCGACGGGACCGTCGACTGGCCGGCGTTCACGGGGCTGATCGACAGCACCGTGACCTCGGGCCTCGTGCCCGCCGTGAACATGGACACCGGCTACGTGCAGCTGATCGACCAGGCGACGCGTGCCCGGGTCCTCGCCACCGCTGCTGACCGAGCCGGCTCGGGAGGATTCGTGGCCGGCGCGTTCGTCGCCGACCAGCCCGGCGCCGCCTTCGACCCGGACGCCTACGCGACGGCGCTCGACCGAGGTGACGGCCGCAGGGGGCACCCCGGTGGTGTTCCCGTCCCACGGACTGAACGGCCTCGGCGAGGAGGAGTGGGTGGCCGTCCACGCCGAGTTCGGCCGGTGCATCGACCGCTTCATCGGCTTCGAGCTCGGCCCCATGTTCGTGCCCTACGGCCGGATCTACTCCCTGGCCGCCTACGAAGGATTGCTCGGCGTCCGGGCCTGCATCGGCGCCAAGCACTCGTCGCTGTCGACGCGCCGAGGAGTGGGACCGGCTGGCCCTGCGAGATCGGGTGCGCCCGGACTTCAAGGTCCTGACGGGCAACGACCTGGCCATCGACATGATCTGCTACGGCTCGGACTACCTGCTCGGCCTGTCGGCGTTCGCCCCCGAGGCGTTCGCCGAACGGGACCGCCGGTGGGCGGCAGGGGAGCGCTCGTTCCACGAGCTGAACGACCTCTTGCAGTACCTGGGCTTCTTCGCCTTCCGTCCACCGGTGCCGGCCTACCGGCATGACGCGGCGATGTTCCTGGCGCTCCGGGGCCGCATCGGTTCCGACGTGACGCCACCGGGCTCACCCCGCCGCCCCGCCAGCGACTGCGAGATCCTGGCCGACATCGCAGCTCGTCTCGAGGTGCTGGTGTGATCGCAGCTCGTCTCGAGGTGCTGGCCTCGTGATCCAGCAGGTCAAGCGACTCGGATCGATCGACGCGTTGCGGGCCCGCCTGGGCGAGCTCGGCGTGGTCGACCAGCTCGGGGTCGACGACTCGGTCGACCCGAACGGAGCCCTGGCCCAGCCCTTCGAAATCGCTGACGCCTCGGCCGGCAGCTTCACGGTCGGCAACCGGTTCGCCGTCTTGCCCATGGAGGGCTGGGATGCCGGAGACAGACGGCTCGCCCACCGATCTGGTGCGACGACGTTGGCGGCGGTTCGGTGTGAGTGGCGCCAAGCTCGTCTGGGGCGGCGAAGCGGTCGCCGTGGCGCCCGAGGGTCGCGCCAATCCACACCAGCTCGTGATCCACGAATCGAACGTGGAGGCCCTGTCGGCGCTCCGGGGCGATCTCGTCGACGCCCACCGAGTTGCTCACGGGCGCGTCGACGATCTGCTCGTCGGCCTCCAGCTCACCCATTCGGGACGGTGGTGCCGCCCGACCGGACCCCTCGAACCGAAGGTGGCTCAGCACCATCCGGTGCTCGATCGACGAGCCCCCGGCGAGGTCCACGTGCTGACCGACGGCGAGCTCGACGGCCTCGTCGAGCAGTTCGTCACCGCGGCCCGGCACGCGCCGCGATGCCGGGTTCTCCTTCGTCGACGTGAAGCACTGCCACGGCTATCTGCTGCACGAGCTCCTGGGCGCCACCGGTCGGCCGGGCGCGTTCGGCGGGCCGTTCGAACACCGGACGGCGTTCCTGCGCCGAGTCGTCGCCGGCATCCGGACGCACGCTCCCGGGCTGGCCGTCGGAGTCCGCCTCTCGGCGTATGACATCGTGCCGTTCGAACCCGGCCCCGACGGGATCGGCGTCCCGGCCTCAGACGGGCTCCTACGCGGCGGCGACATGGCTGCGCTGCACTTCGGCGCCGATGCGTCAGGGCTCGGAGTCGACCTCGAACCCGCCCACCGCTTCCTCGATCTGTGCCGGGAGCTGGGCATCGGGCTGGTCTGCATCACGGCCGGCAGCCCGTACTACAACCCGCACATCCAGCGCCCGGCGTTCTTTCCTCCTTCCGATGGGTACTCGCCGCCCGAGGATCCGCTCGTCGGAGCCGCTCGGATGATCGCCGCCACCGCCGAGCTGGCACGGGCCCATCCGGATCTCGCGGTGATCGGCTCGGGATACTCGTACCTCCAGGATTGGCTGCCCAACGCCGCGCAGCACGCGGTGCGGACCGGCGGCGCCACCTCGGTCGGGATCGGGCGAGGCATGTTGAGCTACCCGGAGATGCCCGCCGACGTGCTCGCCGGCCGACCGCTGCAGGAGCGCTGCGGTGTGCCGTACGTTCAGCGATTGCACCACCGCCCCCCGGGCCGGCCTGGTGTCGGGGTGCTACCCGCTCGACGAGCACTACAGGCAGATGCCCGAGCGCATCGAGCTGGCCCGGGTCAAGAAGGCCACCCGCCACCGAACGGCCCGGTCGGGCCCCTCGGACCCCGCAGGCCAGGCCGCCGAGCCCACCGAGGAGCGTGAGTGATGGCTACCGCGACCGATCCCCGGGCTGGTACCAGGATTCGGCCTGGACTGTGTTCGATCACGTTCCGCGGGCTCGGAGCCGACGACGTCGTCGCGCGGGCGGAGCAGGCCGGCATCGAGGGGATCGAGTGGGGGTCCGACATCCACGCCCCGCCCGGGGGCGGAGCCGACGTGATCGGCCTGGGTCAACGGTGCCGTGATGCCGGGATCGCCGTGGTGTCCTACGGCTCGTACCTGGGCGCCGGGCCTGCGGGCTCCGCCGTTGCGGCCGACCGGGCGACCGTCACGGCCGTCCTTGATTCCGCCGAGGCGTTGGGCGCCCCGATGGTGCGCATCTGGACCGAGTTCGGCGTGCTGCCCGACTCGGCTGCGGCCGACCGGGAGCGGGTCACCGATCGCACGTCCACCCTCGCCGACGCGGCTGCGGAGCGCAGCCTCACGGTGGCCCTGGAGTTCCATCCCGGCACCCTGACCCATACCGCGGGCTCGACCACCGCCCTCATCGACTCGATCGACCGAGCGAACCTGGCGACGCACTGGCAGCCCGACCCTGCGCTTCCCCACGCGTCGGCCCTGGACGAGCTCGCCGTCGTTCTGCCGCACCTGGCCCACGTGCACACCTTCTCGTGGGGTGCGGGCGGGATCGCCGAGCGGTTCGCGTTGGCCGAGGGCAACACGCTCTGGCCGGCGGCATTGGCCCTGGTGGCCAGCAGGGCGCCTTCGGTGGCCGGCGGCCGATACGCCCTCCTGGAGTACGTGCGCGACGACGACCCCGAGCAGTTCCTCCGAGACGCGGCGACGCTCCGCCGCTGGCTCGACCATCTACCCAACCAACCGGGCCCGCGCACGGACCCGTTCCCATCTGAGGAGCTTCCATGACGTCCTTTCCCAACGGCTTCCTGTGGGGCTCCGCCACCGCGGGGCACCAGGTCGAGGGCGGCAACGTGAACGCCGACCTGTGGCCGCTCGAATGGGCCCCCGGCACCATGTTCTCGGAACCGTCCGGTGATGCCTGCGACCACTACCACCGGTATCCGGAGGACATCGCCCTCCTCGCCGGACTCGGCATGACCGCCTACCGGTTCTCGCTCGAGTGGTCGCGGATCGAGCCCGAACCGGGCTACATCTCGCGTGCCGCTCTCGACCACTACCGGCGGATGATGACCACCTGCCTCGAGCTCGGCGTCACACCCGTCGTCACCTTCACGCACTTCACGACGCCCCGGTGGTTCGCCGGCGCCGGCGGATGGGGCGCCAAGGACGCCGCCGATCGTTTCGGCCGGTTCGCCGAGGCGGCGGCCGCTCACCTCGGCGACCTGCTCGGGTGGGTGGCCACGTTGAACGAGCCGAACGTCATCACGCTCCTGGGGGCCACGGGCGTGATCCCGATGGGCTCGGGCGAACGAGGTCCGGTGGCCGACAACGCCGTGGCGCCCGACGCTGGGCCCGATGCCCTGCCCGGCGGCGTCGGTGGGTTCGACGCCACCTCCTACCAGATGGGTCTCGTCGGATCGGACATCGAGACCATGGCCCGCATCCACCGCGCCGGCCGCGACGCCATCAAGTCCGCCGCTCCGCACGCCCAGGTCGGATGGACGCTGGCCCTCATCGACCTGCAGGCGGCTCCAGGGGGGGAGGAGCGTTGTGAGCAGGCGCGGAAGGTCGCCGAGCTCGACTGGCTCGACGTGTCCCGCGAGGACGATTGGGTCGGCGTTCAGACCTATTCCCGCACGATGATGGGGCCCGACGGCAAGATCGAACCATCCGAAGGAACGCCGGTCACCCAGGTGGGCTGGGAGGTGTACCCCGAGGCGCTCGGCCACACCGTGCGCCTGGCCGCCGGACACGCCGGCGTGCCCGTCATCGTCACCGAGAACGGCATGGCCACGGAGGACGACGATGCCCGCCACGCCTACACCGAGGCGGCGTTGCGCGGGTTGCAGGGATGCGTCGCCGATGGCATCGACGTGCGCGGCTACTTGCACTGGACCCTGCTCGACAACTTCGAGTGGATGTCGGGATTCGATCCGAAGTTCGGGCTCATCGCGGTCGATCGGACCACGTTCGAACGCACGGTCAAACCGTCGGCGCGGTGGCTGGGCGAGGTCGCCCGAGCCAACGCGATCTGACGGCGACTCAGGGCGCGATGCCGATGCGGGCGACGGGTTCGGCGGCGGCCTTTCGCCGGTAGAGGGCTCGTTCGAGGGAGTGGAGCAGCGCGTTGCGGGTCTCGCGGGGGTCGATGAGCTCGTCCATGCCGAACGATTCGGCGGCGCGATAGGAGGCCTCGAGCTCCATGGAGCGGAGCATCTCGGCTTCGTCGACTCCGGAGCCTCGCGCTCGACTCATCGCCGCCGCGCCCATCGCGCCGGCGGTGGCGCCCGGCCATTTGAAGACGCCGGACTGTCCGTCGAAGGGGATCTGGGCCATGACCATCGACCCGAACCCGTAGGACTTGCGGAGGGTCACCGTGAACTTCGGTGTCGTCGCCAAGCTCTGGGCGGCGTACATGCGAGCGCCGGCGCGAAGGATCCCCTGGCGCTCCGAGCCGCTGCCGGGCATCACGCCGGGGTTGTCCGACACGAACACCAGGGGGAGGTGGAAGGAGTCCGCCACGGTGATGAACCGCGCCGCCTTCTCGGCGGCGTCGGCGCCGACCGATCCCGCCATGACCTTGGGCTGGTTGGCGATGACCGCCACCGGGTGGCCGCCGAGGCGGGCCAGGACGGTGAGCACCGATGTCCCGAAACCAGGTTGCACTTCGAAGGTCGAGCCTTCGTCGAACACCACGTCGACGACGTCACGCATGTCGTACACGCGCCGACCGTTGCGAGGCACGATCTCCAGCAGCTCCGGGATCGACCGGTGACCGTCGTCGCCCCCACCGACAGACTCCGGGTAGTCCCACGCCGACGACGGGAAGTAGCCGAGGTACCGACGGAGCATGTCGAGCGTGGCGGCGTCGTCGGCGCCGACGTTGTGGATGAGACCGCTGGCCACGGCGACGCCAGGTCCGCCCAGGTCACCCTTGGTGATCTTCTCGCCGAGCGACTCGAGCACCACGGGTGGGCCCGCCGTGAAGATCGACGCGACCTGGCTCATCGCCGCGAAGTCCGAGATCGGCGCCACCAGGGCGCCATGTCCGGCCGAGGCGCCGAGGACCGCGGTGACGAGCGGGACCCGGCCCGAGCAGCGAGCCTGCGATAGGAGGTCGGTCGGGGTGCGGGTGTGGCTCTTTCCGTCGGCCCGGAAGCCGGCGCCTTCGAGCATCATGATGCACGGAACGCGATCGGTGACCGCGATCTCGGCCACCCGGTATCGCTTGGCGTTGGCAGCTGAGCTGATCGTGCCCGCCATGACGGTGAAGTCCTCGGCGGCCACCATCACCGGGCGGCCATCGATGCGCCCCGACCCCATCACGATGGCGTCAGCCGGCGCTTCCTCGCCGCCGACCAGGGTGCCGAGCTCCATGAACGACCCCGGGTCGAGCAGGTGTGCGATGCGCGCTCGGGCGTCGAGCTTGCCGGCCTCTCGGTGCTTGCGGAGCCGCTCGTCGCCCCCCATGCCTCGCGCCGTGACGCGGCGGCGTTCCAGGTCAGCGAGCGCTCCGTCCCACCCCTCGGATCCGTCGATCTCCATGTGACTCACCAGTGCGTCGGGCCGCTCAACGTGGGCCGGGGCCAGAGGGTAACCCGAACGCCACCGCCGCTCAGGAAGTCACCAAGGCGGAGGGATCGTCGCTCGCCTCGACGGTGTACACGTTGCGCAGTTGCTCCGGTGGCCCGGGACGCCCGAAGTACCAGCCCTGGCCGTAGTCGACACCGAGCTCCCGCAGTTGCACGGCATCGGTGGCCGTCTCCACGCCTTCGGCCACGACGTGCGCGCCGCACCCGTGCCCGAACTCGACGAGTGATCGAACGAGCTTCCTCAACACGTCATCCGCATCGACGCCGGCCACGATGCTGCGATCGAGCTTGATCACATCGGGAGCGGTGAGCACGATGTGGCGCAACGAGGAGAATCCGGCGCCCACATCGTCGATGGCGAGACGCATGCCGGCCTCGCGGAGAGGCGCGAGTACCTCGGCCAGAATGGTGTAGTCCTCCACCTGGTCGTGCTCGGACAACTCCAGCAGGACGCGGTCGGCCGGCAGGTCGGCGAGCAACTCCCGACACTGCTCGTTCACCAGGGTGGCCGGGGAGAAGTTGATGGCGACATACCCGTCGAGCGACCAGAGGTGGGCGGCGGCGCCCCGGAAGGCGAGGAGCTCCAGCGCCGTGCCGGCGCCGATCGAGGCCGCCTCGGCGAACACCACGTCCGGGGCCTTGCCCCAGTCCGCGGGAAAGCGGCTCAGCGCTTCGGCCCCTACGCGACGCCCGTCGGCCAGGGCGACGATGGGCTGGAGGACGACGGTTGGGCCGCCGGCGCTCATGACGGGTTGGAGGCGAGCACGGATCTCGGCGTCGCGCCGCCGACCCTGGATGCCCGGCTCGATGATGGTCGCCGCGGCCCGGGCCAGAACGTCCATCAGTGCCTGATCCCGTTTCGACAGATGGTTGTCGGCCATGAAACCGGCGGCACAGAAGGTGCCGTAGAGCGAGCCGTCGCTCAAGGTGACGGGAACGGACACGTAGCTTCGGATGCGTGGAAAGCGCGCCGCCGGCAGGCGTTTGGCCTCCGGCAGCTTGGCCACGTTGGGGATGACGGCCGGCAACTTCCCGTCGAGGATGGCCTGGCAGAACGACGTCGATCGGGGCTGGGTCTGGCCATCACGAAAGATCGGAATCGACGATTCGACGACCTCGAGGTACTGGATGTCGCCGTCGAGGCGGCTCAGGAAGGTCAAGCTCAGACCAAGCGACTCCCGGGCGACGGTCAGCAGCTCGGCGACCCTCATCTCCGCGTCGGACCGGACCTTTCCCATGCTCAATCATCGGGTGTTGGCGGCCAAGCCTTGAGCGGGGAGAACGCCGGGTCCGAACCGGGCGGGCCGAACCGTTCGCGGAACGTGAAGGCCGAAGGAGAGGAACCGCAGTCGCGGAGCTCCAGCAGCTTGGCCTTCGCCTCTTCGACGCTGGGTTCGTGACCCGCGGCCACCCACCACAACACGAGCACCGGCAGGTCCGCGGCGGGCCGGAACCATTCCCGCCGACGCCGGAGATACGGCGTGTGGTCGGTGCGATACGTGTACTTCCACAAGGCCTCGACGTCGGACCAGACGCTGAGGTTGAGCAGCAGGTCCGGGTCGTCGAAGGCGCGGACATCGGTGGCGTGACCGTCGGCGGTCTGGAACCGCCACACGAATCCCGGTGAACGATCGGCCAGGGCGTTGATCTCGTCGAGCGCGCCCATGAACTCGGCCATCTCGGCGTGGTCGGTCGGAGCGACCGCCACGGCGACGTTGAAGGCGGCGAGATGCCAGTTCATGGGCGAGACTGTAGCGAGCCGCCGATTGTCGTCGGAGCGGAAGCGTCGGACCACGAAAGAGTTGAAGCATGACCAGGATTCTCGAAGGCGTCCGGATCCTCGAGGTGGCCGAGCACACCTTCGTGCCCGCGGCGTCAGCCCTCATGTCGGACTGGGGAGCAGAGGTCATCAAGGTCGAGCACGTCGAGCGGGGCGACGCCATGCGGGGCCTGGCTGCCACCGGCGTCACCACGATCACCGGCGGCGTTCACGCGCTGCTCGAGCATTCGAACCGGGGCAAGCAGAGCCTGGGGCTCGACCTCACCACGCAGGAAGGGCTCGACATCCTCTACAAGCTGGCGGGCACCTGCGACATCTTCCTCACCAACAAGCTTCCTGGTGTCAGGAAGAAGCTGAAGGTCGACATCGACGACATCCGGGCCGCCAACCCCGACATCATCTACGTCCGCGGCACCGGCCAGGGCGGCAGTGGTCCTGATGCCGACAAGGGCTCCTACGACGCCCTGGCCTTCTGGGCCCGGCCCGGGATCGCGTTGGCGCTGACCCGGCCAGAGTACGGCCACATGGTCGGCCCTCCCGGCCCCGGTTTCGGTGACTCGATCGGGGCCATGACCATCGCCGGCGGCATGCTCGGCGCCCTGTTCCATCGCGAGCGGACCGGCGAAGCCACCGTCGTCGACGTCTCCCTCCTCGGCACGGGGATGTGGGCCATGGGTCAGGCCATCTCCATGTCCATGCTCGCCAACATCCCGTGGGCGCCCCCGCCCCTCGATACACCCCGGTTCAACCCCCTCGTCACCGTGTACGACACCAAGGACGGTCGGTTCCTGTCATTCTGCTGCCTCCAGGCCGGCAAGTACTGGGCCGAGCTCTGCACGATCATCGGGCGCCCCGAGCTCGGCACCGACCCCAAGTTCGCCAGCCACGAAGCGTTGCTGCAGAACAGCCTCGAAGCGATCGAGATCCTCACCGCGACCTTCGCCGGGCGGACCCTGGCCGAATGGCGGACGGCGCTCGCCGACTTCACCGGCCAGTGGACGGTCGTCCAGGACACGTTGGAACTGGTCGACGACCCGCAGGTGATCGCCAACGGCTACATCCAGGAGTGCCACACCGCCGATGGAACCGCCTTCAACCTCGTCGCCGCCCCGGTGCAGTTCGACGAGGAGGCACCCAAACCAGGCCGGGCGCCGGAGTTCAACGAGCACGGCGACGCGATCCTGGAACAGTTGGGACTCGACTGGGACACCATCATCGACTTCAAGGTCCGTGGGGTGATCGCCTGAGCGGGTCTCCCGCCGCGGGCGCAGGGCCCCGAGCAGGCTCAACTACGCAGTTCCCAGCTGTTGCCGGCCGGGTCCTTGCAGTTCACGATCCGCAGGCCCATGAACTCGCCGGCCTTGAACGCGATGCCGGCGGCGGTGAGCCGTTCCTCGATGGCGGCACTGTCGTCACCCACGACGAGGGCGGTATGGGCCATCGCGGCCGGACGATGATCCTCGTCGAGGCTCAGGTGGATCTCGGTCCCGTCGTCGGCCACGAACCAGCGGGCGCCGAATCCTCGTGCCGCCTCCGGCGGTTCGAGGTGCCGGTACCCGAGGATCGAGATGAGGAAGTCGGTCTGCGCCTCGGCGAGCTCAGGCGGGACTCCCAGGTTGGCGTGATGGAAGGTCGGCATGTCCCTGATCGTGCCACATCGACACCACTCAACAGGAGCGAATCGCCCTCGACACGTAGTCGTCAAAGGACCCACCGCCCGATTGAACACGAAGCGATCCGTCGTCCGAAGACTGACGAGCTTCGTCCATGGTGAACGGCTGACTGCCTCCCTGGCCGAGCGTTGAGATCACGTACACGCTCAGGCGGTCGTTGCCGTTCGCAACGACTCGTTCGTTGGGCACCTGCCATTCCAAGGTCGGTGACCGACTCGCTGTGGGATTCAGAAGCCCGGTCGGAACTGACCAGAGAGGGACATCGCCACTCTCCGGAGCCACGGGGTCGCCGTCGAGCTCGTAGAGAGTGACCGATTCGAGGACCTCTCCGTCGCACGGTGTGTACACCAGCCGAAGGCTGCCGTCCACGCTCGCATACGCTCCGACGCGCTCGGTCACCGGTGAATCGTCCGAACATCCCGCCGTCGCGGCGAGCGCAGATGTCACGAGCGCAAGCCGCCAGCCTCCTTGCCTCGAGCGGGGTGCGGACGCATTTGACCTTCGAGAGGTCATCTGACCCTCGATCTGTGAGTCCATGGATCATCATCATGCCTTGCGTTTGCCATGGGCTGGTCGAGAGATGTAGACGATTCGCCATGGACATCGCAGCGCTGTCAGCGCTCCACCCCAACATCTCGGTCGAGCTCGACGGTCACGTCGTCACGGTGACCATCGATCGGCCGGAGTCGAAGAACGGGTGTACCGGTGACATGTGGGTGACCCTCGGCGTCGTGTTCCGGGACCTGAGCTACACCGGCGCCCGGGCCATCCTCCTGACCGGAGCCGGCGGCAACTTCTGCACCGGCGCCGACTTGAGCGGCGCCGGCGGAGGTGCAGGCGCCGACGCGGGACACGGCGACTCCGGGTACCAGGCCACGATCCTCGACGGGCTCCGGGTGCTGGGCGACGCCGTCACCTCGATCTACCACTGCCCGATCCCCGTGATCGCCAAGGTCGACGGCTTGTGCGTGGGGGCGGGGGTCGGGCTCGCCTTGGCCGCCGACCTCACGTGGTGTTCCGACCGAGCCCGGTTCTCGGTCATCTTCGCCAAGCGGGGTCTCAGCCTCGACTTCGGGACGTCGTGGTTGCTGCGCCAGCGCATCGGCGCCCACAAGGCCAAGGAGCTCGCTTTCACGGCGAAGATGTTCAGCGGGATGGAGGCGTTCGATCTCGGCCTCGTCAATGCCGTGGTGTCCGCCGACGAGCTCGACCGTGCCGCTCGTGAGGTGGTCGACACGATCGCCGCCGGGCCACCGATCGCGCTGTCGATCACCAAACGTGAGATCAACAACGCGGCGACGATGTCGCTGGCGCAAGCCCTCGAGGTCGAGGCGCTGGCCCAGAGCCTCAACACCACGACCGCAGACATGCAAGAAGCGATGCTCGCCTACTTCGAGCGTCGCCCCCCCGAGTTCAAACGAAGGTGAGACCGATGTCAGGAAACCCAGTGGCCGGCAAACTCAGTGGGCGAGTGGCCCTCGTCTCGGGATCGACGCGCGGCATCGGCCGCTCGATCGCCGAACTGTTCGCGTCAGAGGGCGCGAAGGTCGCCGTGACCGGGCGCACCGTCGACCGCGGCGAGCGAGTGGCCGAACGCATCCGTGACGCGGGCGGGGAGGCCGCCTTCTTCCGGCTCGACGTCTCCGACGAAGCAAGCGTGCGCGACACCGTCGCCGCGGTGGCCGATCACTTCGGCGGGCTCACCACGCTGATCAACAACGCGGCACCCACCTACGAGGTGTCCAACAGCTTCAAGCCGATGGTGGAGTACACCACCGAGGACTGGAACACGATCCTCGTCGCCACCCTCACCGGGAACGTCTTTTGGGCCACGAAGTACGCCTGGCCCCACCTGGTCGCGGCGGGACCGGGTGCCGCGATCGTGAACATCTCGTCGGGCGCGTCGATGCGTGGCCACGTCGGTTTGAGTGCCTACACCGCCGCCAAGGGCGGCATGAACAGCGTGACCCGCACCATCGCTGCCGAGGGTCAACCCCATGGCATCCGCTGCAACGCCATCGTCACCGGACGCGTGGTGGCGAGCAACGGTGACTCAGGCCCGGATGTCGAGAACCCGGCGTTCGTCGGCACGCCCATGCAGATCGCCACCATCGCCCGGTTCCTCGCCAGCGACGATTCCTCGTTCATCACTGGCGACCTGATCACCGCCGACGGCGGGATGGACATGCACGGAAACATCTGAGCGAGTGAGTCCGAAACTCAATGGGTCACGCCCACCGGTTCGCCGAACAGGAGGACGGGGTTGGCCTTGGCGTCGTCGGGGATGGCGCCCCAGATCAGGGTCGCCGATTCGTCGGCCTCGAGGTAGTTGCCGGTGCGCACCGCTTCGGCGATGCCAGGTTGCCCCGGATACGTGTCGGGGTCGAGCTCGGCGTCGCGTTGCGCGGCGGGCGTGTTGACGAACCCGGGCCGGATCGCCGTCACCCACGGCCCCGTACCGCGGTGCTTGCGTTCCTTGCGCACCGCCTTGACCCACTGTTCCATCGCCGCCTTGGCCGCACCGTAGATGGCCAGGCCGGGGTAGCTGATGCGCGCCGACGCCGACGAGATCTGGACGAGGCCGACATCCACGCCGGCCTCCACGGCGGGACCGCAGGCCCGGAGGAACAGGTCGCCGAGGATCAGCGGGGCCATGACGTTGGCCACCACTTCGGTCTTGTGGTTGTCGAGGTCGCCCTCGCCGACGAACGCCCGGCTACCCCAGAAGTAGAGGGCGTTGTGGATGAAGACGGCCCGCTCGCCCCGGAAGGTGGCCAGCTCCTGCGTCAGGTGGTCGCCGACGGCGTCCCAGGTGGACATGTCGGTCAGGTCGAACGGCACCGTCTCGAGGTCCGGGTGAGGGCGCCGCGACACACTGATGATCCGGGTGTTGGGCCACGGGCAGGTGCGGGCCAACGCCTCGCCGATGCCCGAAGTCGCCCCGGTGATCCAGACGATGTTCTCGTATGACTCAGCCATGGTGTCCTCCTGGCTTCGGTCCGGTAACGTCGACAATAGCTCTAGATGATTCGGCAACAGCATTCCACCGCTCTCACCCAGGAGGCGAGCCATGGACACTCGGCCCATCGATGCGGATCACCACTACTACGAACCGTTGGATGCCTTCACCCGGTACCTCGACAAGGAGTTCGTACAGCGCGGCGTCCGGCAGGTCCAGTCCGGCAAACGGGTCGAACTGCTGATGGGGGGCACGGTGAACCGGTTCATCCCGAACCCGACCTTCGATCCCATCATCGTGCCCGGGTGCATCGATCTGATGTTTCGGGGCCAGATCCCCGAAGGTGTCGATCCCCGAACGCTGATGAAGGTGGAACCGCTGGCCGATCGCCCTGAGTACCGCGATCGGGAGGCCCGCCTGGCCCGGATCGACGAGCAGGGGCTCGGTGAGGTGCTGCTGTTCCCGACCCTGGGGTGCGGTGTCGAGCAGGCGCTGCGCTTCGATGTCGACGCGACCATGGCCAGCCTCCACGCCTTCAATCGTTGGCTCGAGGACGACTGGGGATTCACCGGCCGCCTGATCGGTGTGCCGATGATCTCCCTCGCCGACCCGGTCGCCGCCGTCGCCGAGATCGACTCGCTCATCGAGCGTGGTGCCCAGATCGTCCATGTTCGCCCGGCGCCGGTCCCGGCGGGCGACGGCCGTGGCCGTTCCCTCGGCGACCCGATCCACGACCCGGTGTGGGCGCGCCTGGCCGAAGCCGGCGTGCCGGTGGCGTTCCACCTCGGCGACAGCGGCTACGAGGGCATCTTGTCGAGCGCCTGGGGCGGCAGCGACAAGTTCGAGGCGTACACCAAGTCGGGGATCCTCGGCCGGGTGCTCGTCGCCGATCGTGCCATTCACGACACCATCGCGTCGCTCGTCGTCGACGGGGCCTTCACTCGCCACCCGACCCTCAAGGTGGCCAGCATCGAGAACGGCTCGGACTGGGTGAAGCTCCTGGTGAAGCGGCTGAAGAAGCAGTCGAACCAGACCCCATGGATCTTCAAGGAGGATCCGCTCGACCAACTCCGCCGCCACGTTTGGGTCACCCCGTACTACGAGGAGGACATCCCCGCCCTCACCGAGCTCCTCGGCGTCGAGCGGGTGCTGTTCGGGTCGGACTGGCCCCACGGCGAGGGACTGGCCCGACCGGTCAGCTTCCTCGACGAGTTGGCCGGCCTCGATGAATCGGCCCGGAACCGCATCATGCGGGGCAACGCGCTGGAACTCCTCGGCCGCGCTGCCTGACCCGGCCCCGGGGCCTGAGTGTGCTGCCTGACCCGGCAGATCAGGTTTGCATGCCTTCGTAGTCGAGCTCGGGCAGCGCCTGGTGGCACAGCGCCCCACCGTCGATCGTCAACTCGGTCCCGGTGACGTACTTCGACTCGTCTGACGCGAGGTACACCACGCCATAGCCGATGTCGGAGGGCTCGCCGAGCTGCGGGACCATCACGTTCTTCTCGAACGCGGCCCGGTTGACCGGGTTGGCCAGGATCGCCTGCATGAGCTCCGTGCCCGTGTAGATGAAACCGACGATGATGGTGTTGGCACGGATGTTCTCCTTGCCGTAATCGACGGCGAGCTGGCGGGTCATGGCGTTGATCGCCCCTTTGGAGGCGTGGTAGGCGGGCCGGTGGGGGAGTGCCGAGCGCGACGAGCTGGCGGAGATGTTGATGATCGACCCGGTGCCGGCGCGCCGCATGGCGGGAACGGCGTGTTTGCACGCCCAGACCGTCCCCATGAGGGCGATGCGCATGATGTTGTCGAACGTGTCGTCTTCGATCTGGTCGATGTGGGAGTCGCGCCCGCTGCCGGTGTCGTCCGAGATGGCGTTGTTGACCAACGTGGTGAGCCGGCCGAACCGGGCCTCGGTCGCGGCGACGGCCGCGGCCAGATCGGCTTCCACCCCGTTGTCGGCACGCACGTAGAGCACCCGCCCTCCCGCCGCGGCGACCGACGCCTCGACCTCGCGGCCCAGGTCCTCGGAGCGCCCCGTGAACGCCACGGCCGCACCATCGGCACACAGGGTCTCGACGATGCCGCGGCCGATCCCGCGGGTGCCGCCGGTGACGAGCGCGACCTTACCATCGAGCCGATCGCGGGGCCCGTCGAGCCGAACGCGGGGTTTGGTGGACTCAGGTCCTACATCGTTCATGGGGTGCTCCAACGTTCGTTCATGTCGGTGGTCCGGGTGCCGTCGGTGTTCGATCGCAGCACACGATGTCGACGGGTATTCCCGTCACGTGGGACATGCAGCTGACCGGGTCGAAGGTGCCCGGCCCGCTCGGAGCGAGGAGGTTGACGTTGACGCCGGGGCGCCGGTCGGCCTGGGGCATGCCCGGCGTGCGGTCGGAGCCGTAGCCATGCGTCATGGCGACCACACTGGGTCGAAGGCGATCGTCGGACTTGACGGTCGCCTCGATCGATCCGTATCCGTTGCTCACCCGAACCCGGTCGCCCGGTCCGGCCCCGAGCGCCTCGGCGTCGGCCGGATTGAGCCACAGGGGAGTGGGGTCGTCCTCCGGGCCCCGTGTCGTCAGGTTGGTCAGCCACGAGTTGAGGTTCCGCGACGTGCGACGGGTGATGAGTTTGAATCCTCGGGGGTCTTCGGCTCGAAGGTCGCGAAACATCTCGTGTCCGCGCTCGAGGGTCGACCGCAGTGCCTCGGGCACGCATTCGATGGTGCCGCAGAGGCCGAGTCGGTCCGCCGAGGCGCCCGGTCCCGGTTCGGCGAGCTCGACGACCAGGCGGTCCCGGAGCTCGTCGACCGACAACCCGGCCGCCGCCAATGCGCCGCCGAACAGCACGGGGATGGGGTCGTCCAGGTTCGGATCGATCATCGGAGGGTGCCCCATCGCCTGGAGCAGGTGTCCGACGATCCGCCACTCCTCGCGCGACCCGGCTGCCGCGGTCACGACGCGTGGAGTCCATTGCAGGAACGGATCGGTCTGCACGCCCTGCACGAAGACGTTGAGGTCCTCGCGCTCGAACTGGTCGGTCGCCGGCAGGACGAAGTCGGCCAGCTCGCCGGTCGCGTTGCGGTAGAGGTCGACGCTCACCAGGAGGTCCAGCGATTCGAGAGCTCGTCGGAGACGATCGCCGCCGCCCATCGACCGGACCGGGTTGCCGGCGAGGACGATCAGGGCTCGGAGGGGCTCGTCGGCGCTGGCGATCAGCTCGGGCAACAGGGCTGACGGCACCATGCCGACCGCCCGCCGGTACGGCCCCCACGGGCTCGACTCGAAGGAGGCGTCCGTGCGGTCCGAGCTCGAAGGGGGGGTGGGAAAGGCGCGTGCGGCGAGGTAGCTGCCCCCGGCGCGATCGAGGTTCCCGGTCAGGATCAGGAGCATCTGGACCAACCAGTAGGCGAGCGCCCCCTGGCGTCCCATGTTCAATCCGGTCGAAGCATGGATCGAGGCGCCGCGGGCGGCGGCGAAGTCCTGGGCCAACTGGGCGATCGTGGCGGCCGGGAGGCCCACGACCGGCGCCACCGCTTCTGGGGAGTAAGGAGCGATGAACGACACGACGTCGTCGATGCCGGTGACCCGTCCCTCGAGCGCACCGAGGGTGAACCCGGTGGTGCGGCTGATCTCGTGCAGCAGCGCGGCGAGCAGGTACGCGTCCGTGTCGGGTCGCAGTTGGAGCGTTTCGCCGATGTCGGGCTCGACGACTCTCGGGTCGACGAACACGACGCGTCCGCCGCGCTGTTCGATGCCGCGGATGCGAGCCACCGGGTCGGCCATGCTCAGGAACGAGGATTTGCTGACCCGAACGTTCGACCCGATCACGAGCAGCAGGTCGGTTCGGTCGAGGTCGGGGATGGGGTGGGCGCTGATCGAGCCGTACAGCAGGTCGGCGACGACGTACTTATTGGAGCAATCCTGGGTGACGGCCGAGAACATGCGGTCCGTCCCCAGCGCACGAGCCAGCATCATCCCCGCGGCGCTGCCCAAGGCATTGAACGCGTTGGGGTTGCCGAGGTAAATGCCGACGGAGCGCGGTCCGTGACGGTCGATGAGGGCCGAGAGTCGATCTGCGACGTCGGTCAGGGCGTCGTCCCACGACACCGGCAGGAACTCGCCCCCGTCCCGGCGGAGTGGGCGGCGCAGCCGGTCGGGGTCGTGGTGGACGTCGAGCGAGCGCAATCCCTTGCTGCAGGCGAAACCTTTCGTGACCGGGTGGTCGTGGTCCGGGCGGACGCGCGGTCAGGGTGCCGTCGGTGACCGTCGCGGTCAGGCCGCAGCCCACCTCGCACAACCGGCAGAACGTTCGAACCTGATCCGTGGTCATCTCCTCACCCCAACTCTGATCGAAGCACGTGTTTGACGAGCTTGCCGGATGCCGTGCGGGGCAGCGGCTCGGTCCGGAGATGCCAATGGGTGGGGACCTTGTAGTGGGCGAGGTGCTGCCGGCACCAGGCGCGGAGCTCGTCGGCCATGACCTCCGAGTGGGGACGCACGGTCACCACGGCGCACACGGCGTCGCCGGTGACGGCATCGTCGACGGCGAACACCGCCGCCTCGACCACCTCGGGATGCGCCTCGAGGCAGTACTCGATCTCGTTGGGGGAGACGTTCTCGGCGCTCACCTGGATCATGTCGCGGGCGCGCGAGTCGATGAACAGGAGGCCATCCTGGAAACGGGCGATGTCGCCCATGGCAAGCCAGCCGCCGTCTTTGAGCACGGCGGCCGAGGCGGCGGGGTCGTTCCAGTACCCCAGCATGAGGTAGGCGCTGCGGACGTGGACCTCCCCGTATTCCCCGTCGGGTACGACGCGGCCATCCGGATCGCGCAGCTCGACCTCGGTCGTGAGGGTGATGCGGCCGGTGGAGGTGGGATTGGCGAGGAACTCGGGGCCGCCGATGTTGGCGATCACCGCACCCCCCTCGGTGCTGGTGTAGCCCATGCCCATCGCCTTGCGGGTCGATGGGAAGGCGTCTCGCAACGAGTTCTGAACGGCCGGGCTGACGGGAGCGCCGCCGACGCCGAGGTACCGCACGCTCGACGTGTCGTAGTTCCCGAGAGCGGGTGACGCGACGACGCGGGGGCCCGAGCTGCCCAGGGCCAGCCAGCGGGTCACCTTCTCCCGCTCGATCGCCGCCAGCACCCTCTCGGGCTCGAAGCGGCCGGGTAGGAGGACGAAGGAGGTGCCGGAGACGATGGCCCCGAGCACGACGCCGTTGAGCATCGACGTGTGGAACAGGGGGGACGTCACGAGGACGATCTCGTCGCCCGGTGAAAGCTCGTCGCCCACGACCGGTACCGGTGCGCCCATGGCGACCCGACCGAGGGTGTCGCCCAGCAGGTTGAGCTGAGCGAACCCGATGAGGGCGCGGTGGGGCACGGTGACCGCCTTGGGGCGTCCGGTGGTGCCGCTGGTGAAGAACAGGACCGCCGGGTCATCCTCGGAGGTGTGCGGCACGACGGGCCGGTCGCCGGTCCGGGTCGCCGCCAAGTGTCCGATGTCGGCGAGGTCGACCGTCGGAATGTCGCTCCCGGCCTCGGCGACGCGCGGTAGACGGGTCACGTCGCCGGCGACGAGGACGGGCTCGACGAGGCCGGCGGCGTGGGCGAACTCGTCGGCAGTCCACCAACCGTTGAAGGCGGCGGGGACGGCGCCGATGCTGAGCAGCGCCCAGTAGGTGACGACCCACTCCCACCGGTTGGCGGCGAAGATCGCCACTCGGTCCCCGGGTCGGACGCCCCGTTCGCGCTGGAGGTGAGCGGCGACGACGTCGACCATCTCGAGGTGCTCGACGAAGCTGACCCGCCGGTCCTCCTCCACCATGAAGGTCCGGTCGCCGAACCGGGTTGACCGTTCCAGCAGCTCCCGCATCGACCGAGCGCGGTGCCGGAACACGGGCACGAGGACGCCGCGAACGTCCTCCTCGGTCACCTCGAACAGCGCGCCGGGGACGATCAGGGAATCACGGAGGCCGACCATGATCGGCAACCGTACATCTAAAGGTTTCAGACGTCGAAGGACGGCCGAGCAGTCGGCGACGGGGCTACTGTGATCGGGCCGGCGCGGCCCGATCTGCGGCTCGGCAGGGGGAATGACCATGGTCGTCTACAGCCCGTTCGACATGGAGACCCAGCACAACCCGTTCCCGGTGTACGCCCGCATGCGGGACGAGGCGCCGGTGTACCACAACGCCGAGATCGGGTTCTATGCCCTCTCCCGTTACGACGATGTCCTCGCCGCGCACCTGGACCCGGCGACGTTCATCTCGTCCCACGGTGTCACCATCGAGGGCGGGGAGACTGCAGGGCCGTACCTCATCTTGAAGGACCCGCCGGAGCACGAATGGCACCGCAAGGTCGTGAGCCGGATGTTCACGCCCCGCAGCATCGGCCACCTCGAGCCGTTCATCCGGCGAACGGCCAGCGCCCTGCTGGATCGTTTCGTCGGCGAGCCCAGCTTCGACGTGGTGGACGGCTTCTCGATCCAGCTGCCCCTCGAGGTGATCTCCGAGCTCATCGGCATCCCACACGACAGTCGTCAGCGCATCCACGAGCTGTCGGACACCTTCGCCGCACGAGACGACTCAGGTGAGTTCACCGCCGAGGCGGCGATGGCCGGGGCGGAGATCGTGGCGTTCTTCCATGGTCTGGTCGCCGATCGTCGCCAGCATCTCGGCGACGACATCATCTCGACGATGATCCTCGCCGAGATCACCGACGCCGACGGCAACACCCGCCACATGGACGACGAGGAGTTGGGCGGCCGCTTCTTCGAGCTGGCCTTTGCCGGCCACGAGACCGTCGCCCGGCTGATCGCCAACGGCGTGGTGGCCCTCGCCTGGTTCCCCGACCAACGCCGCGAGCTCGTGGCGGACCGTTCGCTCCTGCCGAACGCCGTGGAGGAGATGCTGCGATGGGATCCGCCCTCACACTTCCAGGGTCGCTGGACCACCGCCGATGTCGAGCTCCACGGAGCCACCATCCCCGCCGACAGCCGGGTGGTGCTGATCACCGGTGCCGCCAACCACGACGAGCGACGGTACGACGCCCCGGGTTTGTTCGACATCCACCGTCACATCGATCGCCCTGTCGGCTTCGGGTTCGGCGTCCACCTGTGCCTCGGTGCCGCCCTGGCCCGGCTCGAGACCCGCGTGGCCTTCGACGAGCTGCTCGATCGCTTTCCCGAGTACCAGCTCGGCGAGACGGGGATCGAACGCATGCGGTCGAGCAACGTACGGGGTCTGAAGCACCTGCCGATCAGCGTCGGCTGAAGGCCGGGGGCGAGGTCGACCATCGCACGCGAATCATGGGAGGGTTGATCGCAGCCAGGAGGAGCACCCATGCGAGCAGTCCGCAACGCGGCACCGACGGTCGAGGTCGTCGAGATCGATGAACCCGATGGCGAGGGTGAGCTGATCCGGGTGGCGGCAACGGGGATCTGCGCGTCGGACCTGAACTACCTGCGGTACGGCAGCACCCAGATCGCCGGGCACGAGTTCGCCGGCACGCTGGCCGATGGCACCGCGGTGGCCGTGGAAGCGATCTTCGGGTGCGGCGAGTGCGCCCAGTGCGCCGACGGCAACTACAACCGCTGCGAGCGGGGTCTCCAAGGGCTCGGGATGACCGATCCCGGCGGCATGTGCGAATGGTTCCGAGCCCCGAGCCGAGCCTTGGTGCCCTTGCCAGCGGGACTGAGCGTGGCCGACGCCTCGCTCGTCGAGCCGGCCTCGGTGGCCCGCCACGCCTGTCACCTGGGTGGGGTCGGTCCGGGTCTGCGGGTCGCCGTGGTCGGCGCCGGTGCCATCGGCATCCTGACGGCGGTCGCCGCCCAGTCGCTCGATGCGGCGGAGGTCGCCATCGAGGCACGACACCCTCACCAGCACGAGGCGCGCGAACGAATCGGGGCGGTGGTGCCGAGCGGTGCGTTCGACGTGGTCCTCGAGACGGCCGGAAGCGAGAGCGGCCTCCACCGCGCCGTCGAGCTGGCGCGCCCCGGCGCCACCATCGTGCACCTCGGGGTCTACGACCCGGGCGTCGCCTGGCCCATGCACGAGCTGTTCATGAAGGAAGTCGCCCTCCGGCCGTCGCTCGGGTACTGCGGACACCACGGCCGACGGGAGTTCGCCGAGTCGGCGGACCTGCTCGCGTCCCGCCCCGAGCTGACCGAGATGCTGATCACGCATCGTTTCCCGATGGAGGATGCCCCGGAGGCCTTCCGGGTCGCTCAGGATCGCTCGGCGGGCGTGTTCCGGGTCGTCGTCGAGTCGTAGCAGGGAGCCCGAACGTCATGACAGTCACCGAGATCGAGTCGGCCTGGCCGAGGTTCCCGGGGTACCAGATCACCGCCACCCGGTTCGACGGCATCGGCCGGGTGTCGCGGGGCGGCCAGGTGCTGGCCGAGAGCGATCAGTGCCTGGTGGTCGCCGAGTCCGACCACCTCGACCAGCTGTACTTCCCGGCCGATGCCGTGCGGTGGGAGCACCTCGCGCCGACCGACCATCACACCATCTGCCCGTTCAAGGGCCAGGCCTCGTACTGGTCGCTGACCGGCGGTGATGAGCCGCTGGAGAACGTGGCCTGGTCGTACCCGGACACCTTCGACGAGGTGGCGGCGATCCGCGGCTACGTGGCGTTCTTCGCCGACCGACTCGACGTCACCGTCACCGAACTGTGGTCCGACGATCCGCGCGACCACATCACCAAACGGTTCCCGGTGTGGGGCTCGGCCGAGGACCTCCTCGGGCTCATGGACGTGGCCCCGGTGGGTGAGCACAGTTTCGTGGCCCCGACCTATCCCGATCCTCCGTACGGGACCTTCTTCGAATCGGCGAAGGCCTATACGATCCGCAACGTCATCGAGGGCGGGCAGCTGCTGGGTGATCTCATCGTCGCCGCCTCCAAGAGTGCGCCCGGCAAGCGGGTCACCTCGGCCTTCGCCATGTTCCTCAAGGCGGCGTCGTTCGACGACCCGCTCGACATCGAGGTCGACATCTTGCGCTCCGGCCGGATGGTGGCGGCGACCGATGTCCGGATCCGCCAGCTCGGTGCCCTGCGCTGCGCCGGGATGGCGCTGCTCGACGCCGGCGCCGATGATGCGCTTCGTCTCACGGCCCCGATGCCCGAGGTGGCTGGGCCGTACGACAGTCCCACCCTGGACATGTCGGTCAGCGGCCGCGACCTGCGCGAGGTCGACGGCAGCTACCGGGCCCGCCGGCTGGAGGTCGGGCCGCCGGAGGTGCACGTGTGGGCCCGCTTCCGTCACGCCCCGCCGGAGCAGTACCAGCACCAGGCGTTGCTGGCCCAGGCCACCACGCATTGGACGATCGGGGCCGCCATGCGTCCCGTCGAGGGCATGAGCGAGGACGACGCCCACGTCACGGTCTCGACCGGGCCGCTGTCGGTGTCGATCGCCTTCCACGACGAGATCGACGTCACGCAATGGATGCTGTACTCGAACCCGGCCATCTACTCGGGACACGGATCGTCACAGGGCGAAGGCCGCGTCCATGCCATCGACGGCCGCCTGCTGGCCTCGTACTCGGTGCAGGCCATGATCCGACCGTTCACCGCCCCTCCCGACACCATGGGTGGCTACCAGACCGCGATGTGACCAGACTGGGTCGAGGAGGGACAGGCGTGGACGACGATCGCTTCTTCGCCGTGGTGGCCCGGCAGCGGGCCTGCCGGGAGTTCACCGACGAACCGCTCGACGATCACATCGTCGAGCGGCTGCTGGAGGCGGCATGCTGGGCTCCCAGCCCGGAGAACCGGCAGCCCTGGCGCTTCGTCGTGGTCCGTGATCCGGCCTCCCGGGCGGCGTTCGGGCAGCTCATGCGTGAGGTGTGGGAGATGGGCGGGCGCGACATCACGCGGACCCGCGTGCCGGACACGCTCTTCCGGGAGGTGGATCGCGGCCTGTCGGGAGGAACCCTGGCGGCGGCGCCGGTGTTGATCGTCGTCGGCGCCGACACGACCTTCGTCGACCGATCGCAGATCGCGACCGCTGTCGCCCCCGCCGTCCAGAACATGTTGCTGGCCGCCACCGCGATCGGGCTGGGCAGCTGCCTCACCACCATCGCCACGGTCCGCGCCGACGACGTCCGCGACCTCGTCGGCTTCCCGCCGGAGGTCCACCCGGTGGCCGTGGTCCCTGTCGGCCATCCGTTGCGACCGCTCGGTCCGCCGAAGCGCGAGCCAGCGTCGTCGAAAACCTCACGCGAGCGACACGGCACCCCCTGGTCCTGACGCCCACCTCCCCCGAGCTGGGAGACCAGTCTGTCGTGCACGCGACCACCGTGTCTCCCAGTTTGAGAGGGGTCGGCGTCATCGGGCCTGGCCGAGGTCAAGGTGGTCGAGGAACGCAGCGGACCAGGCCGTGAGGTCGGCCGGCACCGTATAGGCATCAGTGGCGTTGATCCGAGCCCAGTTGGCCGCGACATCGTCGATGGTCGGCTCGGGTGACGCATGCAGGTAGCCGTCGGTGCAGGCGATGAAGATCCGTGCGAATCGACCGGCGCCCGCCGCGTAGATCTCGCCGGTCACCGGGCAGCTCTCGTGGGCCAGAAAGGCGGCCAGGGGCGCCACCAGTCGGGGCGACATCGGGCCGACATCCTCGTCGAGCTTGTGCTCCGGGACACCGGCCATCCGGGTCACGGCGGCGGGCGCGATCACGTTCACGGCGATGCCGTGGTCGCGGCCCGCGGTAGCCAGGCTGCGGGCGAGACCGACCACCCCGGCTTTGGCCGTGGCATAGGAGAGGTTGTTGGGCAGCCCGAACATGCCGGCCGAGGCCGTCATCACGATGCGTCCGTAGCCCTGATCGACCATGGGTGACCAGGCGGCTCGGGTGGTGTTGAAGGAGCCGTAGAGGTGAACCGCGAGATGCCGTTCGAGGTTGTCGACGTCGGCCTCAGGCAGGCCCGCCCATCGGATGATGCCGGCATTGTTGATCACGATGTCGATGCGCCCGTACGCCTGGATCGCAGCCTCGATGACCGCGGCCCCGCCCTCGGGGGTCGAGACGTCGCTACGGTCCGCGAGGCCGACGCCGCCGGACGCGGTGATCTCGTTGACCACGGCGGCGGCTGGTCCGTCGTCGGAGCCGTCACCGTCCATCGACCCGCCGAGGTCGTTCACGACGACGCGGGCCCCGCGGTGCGCCAGCAACAACGCGTAGGCGCGCCCCATACCCCGCCCGGCGCCGGTGACGACCGCGACCCGACCGTCGAAACTGAGTGGACTGTCGGGCATCAGCCGTGGCCTCCTGTGCCGCCGGACCCTAAACCAGGCGGTCGGTTCGCGACAACGATGGGTGTGTTGACCCCTCGGCGCAGGCCGTCCATGCTGGTCGGCGGGCCAGCGTGCCGTCCATGCTGGTCGGCGCGCCGATGGGGGAGTCCGAGTGACGAAACGATGGAGTCAACGCCCGGAGGGGTCGACGTGGGGTGACTTCGGCGACGATGACGAGCTCGGTCGCCTCAATCTCCTGACGCCCGCGAAGGTGCTCGAGGGGGTGAGGGAGATCGAAGCCGGACGGAGCTTCTGCCTCAGCCTGCCCCTCGATTTCCCCGGCGGCACCGCGCTGAACCAGCGTCGGCACCCACCCGTCCTGTCGCCCACCGAAGACATGTCGGGCAACCCGGAGACCTTCTACAACGTCCACATGAGCGACATGCCCGAGGGTGGGCGGCGCTTCGTCGACGTGTGGGCGGACGACGTCGTCACCATGTCGCTGCAGTACTCGACCCAGTGGGACGCCTTCGCTCATGTCGGCGCCGAGTTCGACGCCGATGGCGACGGTGTCGAAGAAGCCGTGTACTACAACGGCTACCGGGCGGGGATCGACCTGGTCGGCCCTTCGACCGATGCGCGCGGCGACGGCAGCGGCCACCGCTGCTTCGCCCACCATCTCGGCATCGAGCACATGGCGTACCAGGGGGTCCAGGGCCGCGGTGTGCTCGTCGATCTCGCCCACCATCTGGGCCACGACTGGCAAGGGGTCAACCTCGCCACGCTGGAGGAGATCATGGCGGCTGACAAGGTCGTCGTCGAGCCCGGCGACATGCTGATCCTGCACACCGGTTTCGCCACCAAGGTCCTGGAATGGGATCGGGCCCCGGACCCGGTCCAGATCCACACGATGTGCACCTACCTCGACAGCACGGACAAGGCGCTGCTCGAGTGGATCAGCGAGTCGCGCATCGCCGCGCTCGTCGCCGACAACTACGCCGTCGAGGGATTCGTCGGCCGTGACCCGACCGCCACCCGCCACTCGTTGCTGCCCATCCACCACCTGTGCCTGTTCCGCCTCGGCGTGCCACTAGGGGAGATGTGGTGTCTCGACGAACTGGCGACGTGGCTCCGCGAGCACGAGCGCAGCCGGTTCCTCCTGACCGCACCACCACTGCGGCTGCCGGGCGCGGCGGGTTCGCCTACGACCCCGATCGCGACAGTTTGAACGCCGTGTAGCCGTTCTCGACCACCTCGGCGATCACCGAGAACAGCTTCGGACGGCCGCCCGAGTTGAGCAGGTACCGCAGCGGCTTCCCCGGGATGTTGGTGCCGTAGTAGTAGCTGCTCTCCCCGAAGGGCGACAGGCGGGCCAACTTGTCGACCATGCGGGTCCAGCTGTCCTCCGCCGACGGTTCGACCTCGATGATGTCGAAGCCGCAGTCCCGGGCGTGGACGATGGTGTCGGTCACGAAGTCGACCTGGTCGCTGTTGTACTGAGGGTTGTTGCCGGCGGCGGCGTGCGGGCCGCCGGGGAAGAACAAGTTCGGGAAGCCCACCGTCTGGACGCCGAGGAAGGTGGCCGGGCCGTCGGCCCACGCCTCCTCGAGGCGTATCCCGTCGGCACCGCGGATGCCCATGCGGTTGAGGGCGCCGGTGCCGAAATCGAAGCCGGTCGCCCACACGATCATGTCGAGCTCGCGGACCCCGCCGGCCGTCTCGATCCCGGCCTCGGTCACTCGCACCATCGGCTGGTGCCGGAGGTCGACGAGGGTCACCCTCGGGTCGTTGAAGGCCTCGTAGTAGCCGGTCACGAAGGGCGGGCGCTTCTCGGCGAATCGGTGATCCTTCGGGATCAGGAGGTCGGCCGTGGCGGGGTCGACGACGATGCTGCGGATCTTCTCCTCGAGGAACTCGCACCATTCGGCGTTGGCGGCCCGGTCGAGCATGAGGTCGGTGTAGTGGCTGTTCAGCTTGGAGAAGCCCGGGCTGTTCCACATCGTCTCGTAGAACGCCCACCGTTCCTCCCTCGAGTCGTCGAAGGTGGCGCGGTTGTGGGCCTGGTGCAAGAACCCGTGCAGCGAGGTGTTCAACGTGGTGCGGATCGCCTCGTAGTCGGCCCGGAGGCGGGCTTGTTCCTCGGCGGTGATCGGCGCGTTGTTGAGAGGGGTGCACCACGTCGGGGTGCGCTGGTACACGGTCAACTCGGCGACGTCCGGGAGGATCTCGGGGACGATCTGCACCCCGCTGGACCCCGTGCCGACGACCGCTACGCGTCTGCCTGCGACGTCGACCGGCGTCGCAGGCCACAAACCGGTGTGGTACGCCTCACCGCGGAAGTCCTCGCGGCCCGCGACCTCGGGGAAGTAGGGGATGGAGAGCACGCCCGTGGCGGCGATCAGGTAGCGGGTGCGGAAGCGGCGGCCGTCGGTCGCTGCGACGGTCCACGTTCCGGTCGGTTCATCGTAGGTGGCCGCGCCGACCCGAGTGCCGAACCGGATGTGTCGGCGCAGGTCGAACCGATCGACGACGTGGTTGAAGTAACGCTCGGTCTCGGGTTGTTCGGCGAACCGCTCCTGCCACTGCCACTCATCGAACAGCTCCCTCGAGAAGACGTAGCCGTACGTGTAGCTCTCTGAGTCGAACCGGGCGCCCGGATAGCGGTTCCAATACCAGGTGCCGCCGACATCATCGCCGGCTTCGAGCAACGTCACCGAGAAGCCGGCCTCGATCGCCCGGTAGAGCTGGTAGATGCCCGTCACCCCGGCGCCGACGATCAGGACATCGACATCGACATCGACATCGAAATCGACATCGTCGTCGGGCGGCGGCGAGCGTCCGTCGGACGTTCGGCTCGATGGCTCCATCACACTCCTGCTTGCTGCTTGCTGCTTGTTGCTGGCCGCCGGGCGCGGGCGTGCCGGGGCGCAGTGTACCGACCGGTTAGGGTGCGGTCCCGACGAGGCCGCGCGGGAGGCGAAGGAGCTCAGATGGCGATCGCGGAGCAGGTTTGGTCGGCACTCCCGGTGCCGTTCGCCATGGAGACGCCGGACCGGGCCCGCAAGGAGCGCTACTACGACCCCGGCTTCTACGAGCTCGAAGCCGAGATGATGTGGTCGCGCGTGTGGCAGATGGCCTGCCGGCTCGAAGAGATCCCGTCGCCTCGAGATTTCGTCGAGTACGAGATCCTCGATCAATCCATCATCGTGGTCCGCGGCGACGACCTGGAGGTGACGGCCTACCAGAACGCCTGCCGCCATCGCGGGGTGAAGGTCGTCGAGGGTCGCGGCACCTGCGCGAAGGGCTTCGTCTGCCCGTTCCACGGCTGGTGCTACGCGCCGGACGGACAGAACACCTACGTGCCGATGCGCACGACCTTCGCTCCGCACAACCTCGATCAGGACGAGCTCAGCCTGATCCCGGTGCGTTGCGAGGTGTGGGGTGGATGCGCGTGGATCAACCTCGACCCCGGTGCCCCGCCACTTCGCCAGTGCCTCGAACCGGTGGTGTCGGTGCTCGACGCCTGGAAGATCGAATCGATGCGGGCCGAGTGGTGGTACGCCTGCCGTCTCCCCGTCAACTGGAAGCTGGCCGAGCAGGCCTTCGTCGAGCAGTACCACGTCGTCGAGGCGCATCCGCAACTGGTGATCCCCGGGCGGTATCCGCCCCGCGATCCCGCGTCGTTCGACCCCGCGACCTTCATCGAGTCCGAGATCCACTACCTCCGGGTCATGAGCGAAGGCATGGACGGCATGGTGCACGCCAGCGATGTCCGCATCGCCGAAGGCCTGCGCACCATCGAGCTTCCCGCCGACCCCGCGCTCGCCATCGCCACCTGGAGTCGAGAGTTCAACGACGCGGTCGTACGGTGGCACCGTGCCGCCGGCCACACCATCCCCGATCTCAACGAGCTCGAGATCCAGGGGCTGAACCAACCAATGGGGTACTGCTTCCCCCACTTCTTCGTTCTGCCGATGTACAGCAGCGCCTCGTCGTACCGGTTCCGGCCGCTCGGACCGGAGGAGACGTTGATGGACATCTGGTCGCTCACCCGATACCCGGAAGGTGAGGAGCCCGCCTGCCCGGCGCCACCCGAGATCTGGGAGTGCGACGACCCCCGCTGGCCCCCGATCCCCGCCCAGGACTTCTCGAACCTGCCCCGCCAACAGCGTGGGTTGCACGCGGTGTGGTTTCGAGTTCATGCGGCTCTCCGAACGCGCCGAGGGGCACATCTGCAACTTCGAGCGCACGTTGGATGGTTTCCTCGCTGGCCTTCCCTACGAGAAGCTGCTCCCGGCGTTGCAGCACGTCAATGTGAACCCTCTCGAATACCCCGCCTCGCCGATCCAGTTCTGACCCACGCGCCCCGCGCGCCCGACGCGCCTCGCGCTCCTCGCGCTCCTCGCGGCCCGTGCGCGGGTGTTTGGGTGTCTTGGGCGTTCTGGCAGGGAGATTGCACGCCCGAGCGTGCAATCTCCCTGCCAGAACCCGGTTGGTCACCCGGTCCGGGTGCCGGAATCGACAGTCGTGACCGCGGGGCCCTCCGGGTCTGGTCGGCGTCAGCCGACGTGGCCGGACCAGCTCTGCGCATCGCGAAGCACCTCGCGGAACGGCTTTCGAGAGTCGAACGACGGCTCCCGGGGCAGGCCCAGAACCTTCTCCCCGATGGTGTTGCGTTGCATCTGACACGTGCCGCCGGCGATCGCCATGAACCGGCTGTTGAGCAGCCCCACGGCCGCGCCGGCCCCGGGCGACGACGGCGCATCCCAGGCGATCGCGCCGCCATGACCGATCTGCATGGCGAGGTCGGCCCGGATGGGATCGAAGACGCCCGAGGCCAGCTTGCCGTACGAGGCGAAGCTGGCCGCCAGCGACGGGTTCGCCGCCATCACCGCGCCGAGGCGCCGGCCCAGTGCCCCGCGAGCGAGATCGTCGACATGGGCGCGGGCGATGAGGTCCGCCACCCCGGGGGCGTCTCGGCGCCCCGTCGCCGCGGCCAGGGCGACGAGATCGGGCGCCACTCGGGGCCCGCCCGCCGTGGCCGGCCGAACGCCGCCGTGAAGGCCGCCGCCCCGCTCGTAGAGCAACATCGTCTGGGTGACTCCCCAGCCCTCGTTGACGGGGCCGATGAGGTCGTCGTCGGTCAGCTCGACATCGGTGAAGTACTCCTGGCAGAACTCGGCACTGCCGTTGATCTGGCGGATCCGCTCGACGGTCACGCCGGGGGCCCCGGTCGGCACCAGGAACCAGGTGAGGCCGCGGTGCTTCGGCACGTCCCAGTCGGTGCGGGCCAGGCACATGCCGTAGTCGGCGTAATAGGCGCCGCTGCTCCAGATCTTCGAGCCGTTGAGGATCCAGCGTTCCCCATCTCTGACCGCGTTGGTCCGGACACCGGCGAGATCGGAGCCGGCCTCGGGATCGGAGAAGAACTGGCAGACGATGGCATCGCCGGAGAGGATCCGCGGGATCGTGCGCCCTAGGAACTCGGGCGAGGCGTGCGCCAGCATGGTCGGGGCGCACACGCCCATCCCGGCTCCGCCGGCCACCCCGAGGTCGGGCATGACGAAGTGGCGAGCCTCGGCGTGAAAGGCGCGCTCGAATGCTTGGTGGAGGCCCTGGCCGCCGTACTCGGTCGGCCAGGTGATGCCGGCGTAGCCACCCTCGAACAGCACGCGCTGGAGCTGGCGCTGACCTCGGAGGTAGTCCGGGTCGATGTCCCCACCGGAGGTCACGGACCGCTCATCGGGTGACGTGTCGCCGCGTCGTTCCATGGTGGCCGACAGCCAGTCCCTCGCCTGGCGACGGTACTGATCGAGCGCAGCCGGATCAGGGGTGGTCGTGGAGCTCATGCGGGACCTCCTTCTACGGCGCCGAGACCCTCAGCCAGGAGTTGAGCGCGGTGCCAGCTCGGCGATCCGAACGTGGTGGCATCGGCGGCGAGGCGGCGCAAGTACAGGTGCTGGTCGTGTTCCCACGTGTACCCGATCCCGCCGAACACCTGGAAGCAGTTGTGGGCCAGCTCGAGACCCTTCTCGCCGACGAACGACTTGGCGGCGTGGGCCAGTTCACCAGCCTCGGCGCCTTGTGCTCCTCCGGCGGCGGCGGCCGCAGCGACGAGCGCCTTGGACATCTCCAGATCGAGGCTGGTGTCGGCCAGGATGTGTTTGATGGCCTGGAAGGATCCGATCGGGCGTCCAAAGGCGATCCGGTCCTTGGCGTACTGGAGGGCCATGGCGAAGTCGGCCTCCATGGCCCCGACCGATTCGGCGGCGGAGAGCACGGCGGCCATCTGCGCCTGCAGTCGGACCTGCTCGTCGGTGGCCGGCCCGGGAGTGCCGACGATGCTGGCGGGCGTGATGTCGACATCGTCGAGCTCGACGGCGAACCATGACCTGGTCACGTCGAGGCCGACCAGGGGACGGCACGTGAGCCCCGGCGTGTCCGTGGTGACCAGGGCCTGGGTGGTCCCATCCGGTCCCGCCGCGGTGACCAGCAGCCAGCCGCAGAGTCCCG
This sequence comes from uncultured Acidobacteriota bacterium, assembly GCA_963732655.1. GTDB lineage: Bacteria > Actinomycetota > Acidimicrobiia > Acidimicrobiales > SHLQ01 > CAVTWS01. Next base: position 152,164 of record CAVTAI010000001.1, read on the forward strand.
CATCGGCCACGACGTCGACGTGCCCGTTCAGGCGGAGTTCGCCGGAGACCGGTCGAGCCGCGACGGAGGTCCCCTCGGCGAACGCCCAGGTTGCCCATGCCTGCCCGGCGATCAACGCGGAGAGGGTGTCCACGAGCCCGGGCGAACCGGAGGCGGCGAGAGTGTGCACGACGACGCTGTGGCCGACGAACGGGCCCGGTTGCAGCCGCGCTCCCCGCTCGACCGCGATGAGGGCGGCGTCCATGAGGCCGTTCCCCGACGCCGAGCCGCCCCCGTGGCTCTCATCGGCGAGCAGACCGAACCATCCGAGCTCCCCGGCTTCTCGGCAGTACGCCGTGCCCACCGGCTCGCTCGCCTCGGCGCTGGTGCGCACTGCGGTGAGGGGATAGCGGTCGTCGAGGAAGCGCACCGAAGTCTCGAGCAACATCCCCTGTTCGTCGCCGAGGGCCGGCAACAGACCGATCGTCATCGTTGTTCCAGTCGTGGAGGGCCCGGGCCAGGCGGTACGGGCGGGTCGTTCGAGACTGTACATCTAGATGTTTTGAGGTGGGAAGCTCACGTCTTCTGGCACCGTCGCCGGCCCGTGATGGATGATCGGCCCTTCCTGACGGATGGAGCGAGACGTGCTGAGCCCCTTCGACGACTACCCGATCCACCCTGGAGCGGATCCGATCGCCCACCCCGCCACGGCCGATCCGAACCACTACGACCGCTACTGGTTCAACGGGCACCAGAAGAGCGGCGAGTTCTACTTCGGGGCCGCCATGGGTCACTACCCGGTGCGCGGCGTGATCGACGCCGCGTTCAGCCTGGTGCGTGACGGTGTCGAGCATTCGGTCTTCGCCTCGGGGCGCATGCCGCTCGACCGGTCGACCACGATCGGGCCGATCCGCATCGAGGTCATCGAGCCGATCCGCACGATCCGCTACGTGGTCGAGCCGAACGAGCACGGCATCGAGTGCGACCTCACCTTCCGGGCCACGACCGTGGCGGTGGAGGAGCCTCGGCAGACCACGCGTTCTCCCGAGGGCCTGCTCACCATGGACCACACCCGGCTGACCCAGTGGGGCGCATGGGAGGGGACGATCTCGGTCGACGGCGAGGATCTGCGCATCGACCCCACCGACGTGCCGGGAACGCGCGACCGCTCATGGGGCATGCGGCCCGTCGGCCAGCAGCTGACGTACAACAGCGGGCCTCGCCGGCCCCAGGCGTTCTGGCTCTGGGCGCCTTTGCACTTCGGTGATCGCTTCACCCACCTGGCCCTCCACGAACACGCCGACGGCCACCGTTGGTTGGAGTCGGCGCTGGTGCTCGACCCGATACCCGACGGCGCCGACCCGTGGAGCACCGCGGGGGTCCGCGAGTGCGGTGGCATTCGCTACGACTTGGAGTGGGAGCCGGGTCGGCGGGAGATCCGTCGGGCCGATCTGTGGTTCGACGACCCGGCCGAGGGTGAGGTCCACATCGAGATCGAGAAGGTGTTCACGTTCCGCATGCGAGGCATCGGGTACGGCCATCCGCATTGGGCGCACGGCTCGAACCACGGTGAGCTCGAGACCGGGCGGGAGTCGATCGCCCTGGCCGATTTCGACCCTCTCGACATGACCTCCATCCACCTCCAGAACCTCGTCATCGCCCGGATGGGCGACCGGGTCGGCGTGGGTGTCCTGGAGCAGGCCCACCTCGGCCCTCACGCGCCGACCGGCTTGACCGGATTCCTCGACGGATATGCCGGCACCTGACTACCTACCTTTCTATACTGGTACCTGTGGTTCTCAGCATCAAGAGCGCTCGCGCCGATCAGCTGGCCCGGGAGTTGGTCGAGCTCACTGGTGAGTCCATCACCGATGCTGTGGTCGGTTCCCTCGAGGTTCGTTTGGACTTGGAGCGTCGTCGACGGCGCCGAGACGGCATCGGCGATGTCGTGGAGCGGTTCAGGAGGCTTCCTGTGCTCGATGACGGCCACCCCGACGACCTCGTCGGCTACGACGAACACGGTGGACCTGCGTGATCGTCGTGGACACCTCAGCGATCGTCGCCGTGTTGCTCGAGGAGGAAGGGTCCGACGAGGTCGCGCACAAGCTGACAGCCTCAACATGTGTGATGTCGGCGGCGACGCGGGTCGAACTCGGGATCGTCATCGAGGCAGGGAACGGGCCGGCTGGCAGCCAGCTCCTCGAGGAGCTCTTGGACCGTATCGAGGTCGGCGTCGAACCCGTCGACGCGGCCGATGCCCAGAACGCCATAGTGGCATGGCGCCGGTTTGGACGGGGCCGCCACCCGGCGGCCCTGAACTACGGGGATATCTTCGCGTACGTCTTGGCGAAACGGCTCAGTCTCCCGCTGCTCTTCGCGGGTGGTGATTTCGCACAAACTGATGTCGAGGTGGCTTGACCGTCGCTCGTCCGCTACGGCAGGGGGGAGTAGCGGCGGTCGGCGAGCACGCCCATGGCGGGCCGCACCAGCTGGGTGCGCCGCGCCCAGTCCCGCACCGTGTATCGGACGACTGCGGTGTCGTCGATCTCGTGGGCGGCGATACGTCGGCACAGCTCGCGACGGGGGTCGGCGATCGATCCCAGGTCGACCCCGAGCACCTCGGCCAGGTCGGTGGCATCAGCTCGCTCGACGAGGTCGCCGATGCGGTCTTGCTCACGCAGGCACTTGACGAGGCGGGCCATGCTCTTGGCCCGGCGGGCGGCGAAGTCGTCGGTGATCGCCGGGACGATCAGGCCCCGCAGGTCCTCGAGGACGACGTCGTACATCCACGTGCGAGCCGAGTCGCCGGGGTCCGGCAGCGGTTCCGGATCGGCGGCGTCGATGTCGACGCCGACCGCCAACGCCAGGGCATCGGCCAGGGCCCGCTGGTGGAGCGTGCTGTAGATGAGGTGAGCGCCGATCTCGCCCCGGCTGTCTCGCGCCAGCAGGCCGCTGCGGGTGCCGATGGCACACCGCGTCTGCGCCAGCACGAGGAAATAGCGGATCCGGACTGGGTCGATCTCCCGGCCGCTGTATCTGGCGTAGTCGGCGATCCGCTCGGGGAGATCGGGGAAGCGCTCCTGGAGGTCGTGGGCGTAGATCCAGCCGATGTCGTCAAGCGGGTCGCCGAAATGAGCGAGTTCCCAATCGGTGATGGCGACGAGATGGCCGCCGTCGAACATGAAGTTGCCCGGCCCGGTGTCACCCTGGTTCAGCACGACGGGACCGTCGCCGACTCGCCCCAGCTCGCGCCGAAGCCAGGCGAACGCGAGCTCGATCACCGGCTCGGGTTCGTCGTAGCGGCGGAACTGGGCCTCCCAGATAGCGAGCTCGGCGAGGATGTGATCGGCCAGCGAACCGAGGGGTCCGAGCTCAGGCAGATCGAGCTGGCGGGTGTCGATCCGGTGCAGCGTGGCGAGCTCCTGGATGAACTCCTGGGCGATGCGCAGCTGATCGGCGGGATCGTGCACCTCGGAGAACCAGTTGCGACCCGGGAGACGTTTCATGAGGAAGGCGTCCGCAGTCGGGTGCACGGCGACCACCTCGGCCACTCGCAGCCCGTGGCGGAACACCTCTCGGTACACGGACGACTCGCGCCGCACCGTGTAGTGGCCGTTCGACTGGGGACCGGCCCCGGTGTCACACCGCAGCCAGAGCAGATCGGTGGTGCCGTCGGGTTTGTCGACCTCGACGGCGTACCCGGCGCGCGAGCCGCCGGCGCTGCGTCGTTCCATCCGAATCGTCACCGCGTCGGTGACCTCGACGACCCACTCGGACAGCGCCGCGCCGGGGTCGATTTCGGAGACGGGGTCGGCGCTCATGTCAGTGGAACCGGAAGCCCTCGGCGCGGGCGTAGTCCCGCCAGGCATGCGGATGCCAGACGTCTTGATCCTCGCCCCATGCGGTGGTGCCGGCGAAATCCCAGTGCGCCAAGCTGTTCCAGCAGAACATGTCCGGGTACGCCATCAGCACCTGCCGGCTGACCGACGTGCCGGTGGTCTCCAGGGTGCGGCCGAGGTCGTCGACGGCGGAGACCTTGATGATCGACGGGCGCCCCAGCTCATCGTGTGCGGCGTCGCGGGTGCCGCCGGTGATGCGGGCCCACGTGCCGTCGCGCATCAGGTAGCCGCTGACGATGGAGTCGACGCCTTTGTGCAGCACCGAGATGATGAGGAACGAGTTTTCGGCATCGGTGGTGGCGTGGCAATAGCCGATGCGGTTCTGCCGTAACGGCTTCCTGATGCCCCACGAGCGATCGCGCATGGCGATGCAGTCGATGTCGATGGATTCGCCTTGGAGGACCATCGTGCCCGTGACCCGGCCGGGCTGGTCGATCTTGGAGCCGTGGTTCGCTGGCGGCTGTTCGTGGGTCAGGCTGGGCCGCATCAGCGCCTCGAACTCGACATCGAGCTTGAGATCGACGCCGTCGTGGCCGAGTCGGTACCGGGTGCCGGGTTCGAGGCACGTCAGGGACATGCCCCGTAGCGCGCCCTGCATGTCGCGCAGGTCATGAGGTTCGGGAAGGGGCACGTGCCAGTCCCAGTCATAGGCCGGGAGCTCCCACGGCAGCACCGCGGCGTCGTCGAACGCGCACACACCACCGAACTGGACGCCGATGTTGGGCCGCATCACGAAGTACCAGTGGCCCATGAGCTTGCGCTCCGGGACCATCCACGAGAACCAGGTCGTCTCGGTCCACCAGGGGTTGTCATCGGGTGGGGCGTGGAAACTGTCGTCCTCGGGCAGCAGGCCCCATTCCTCGAGCATGTGATGTCCCCTGGATCTGCTCTGGCCGGGGCTGTGGACCGACCCAGCCGGCCCGGTGGCGGCCGATGATACATCTAGATCGTTCTACTATCCCTCGCACGGTTCCGATCAGTGAGGTCGTGATGGACGCATCCAGTGAGGACACCCAGCTGGCCACCTGGGTCGAGCGAGAGCTGCGCGGCCGGGTGACGCGAATCGTCCGCCTGCCCCGGTGGCGTCCGGCGTGGGACATCGACGTCGAGGTCGGAGGGCGTCTCGTTCCGCTGCACGCTCGGGGCGAGCGCGAGTCGACCATCTTGATGCCGCTCCGCATCGCGGACGAGGTGGTCCGTCACGATCTCCTGGAAGCGCACGGGCTCCCGGTGCCCCACGCGTACGGGTTGTGCCAGGAGCCCTATGCCCTGGTGATGGATCGGCTGCCGGGGTCCGTCGATCTGTCGTTCGCCGCAGACGATGCCGAGCGTGGACGTTTGATCGACGAGTGCCTGGAGCTCATGGCCGCGGTCTACGAGATCCCGATCTCGGCGGCTGCGGAGGCGGGAATGGCGGTTCCTTCCGACGACGCCAGCACGGCGCTCGGGTACTTCCGACTCATCGAGGACATGTATGACCCGCTGATGGCCGACGCCCCGGTCGACCCGTTTGCCGTCTTCTTCCGGCGCTGGCTGGCGGAGAACGCGCCGACGGGACGCCTCGGTGGCTCCCGGTTCATCCTCTACGACGCGTTCCAGTTCATGTTCGCCGACGGGCGGATCACCGGCCTGCTCGACTTCGAGATGTCCCACGTCGCCGATCCAATGATGGATCTGGCCGCCCTGCGCATCCGGGACACCATCAAGAGCATCGGGGACCTCGACGGCCTCGCGACCCGCTACGAGACGGTGACGGGCCTCTCGGTCGACCACGAGGTCGTCGAGTACCACAGCGTGCTCTACAACGTGTTGTCGGTGATTCCGACGGGGCCGTCGCTGGCGTTGCCGAGCAAGGGTGTCGACTGGCTGTCGTACCTGGCCTGGTATACCAACGGCGCCCGATGGGCCTTCGAGTGCATCGCCGAGATGCGCGGCTACGAGTTGGAACCCGTCGTGATCCCCGAGGCCCGGCCGACCCGGCGAGCCCCGGCGTACCGGCACCTGGTGGAGAGCCTCCGGGCGGCCGCTGCTCCGGTCACGGCGGACGACTACGAGCGGGTCACGGCCGGGAAGCTGGCAAACCACCTGCGCCGGGTCGACGAAGTGGGTGCGGCCTTCGATGCCGCCGATCTGGACGATCTCGCCCGGGTGCTCGGCCACCGCCCGGACCCCGGTGAGGCGGAGGCCGAGCTGCTCGACCTCGTGTCGACCGCGGGACCGGAGTGCGAGGAGGCGATCGTGCGGCTGCTCGACGCCCGCGCCCAGCGGATGCACTTCACGCTGGCATCGCCGACGTCGCTCATGGTGCGGCACCCCCGCCTTCGCAGCCTCCGGCCCGGCCGTTCCTCACCCCGAGGAGCCGAGGAGAGCTGGCCCGCCGGCGCCATCCCCGGCACCGCCTGAGTCGGACCCCCTCGTACTGGGAGACCAAACGGTCGTCCACGCGACTGTCGTGTCTCCCAGTTCGGATTGGGGGGAGGTGCGCGGCGGGCTAACGGTTGGGCTAACGGGAGGTGCGGTACTCGGCGACGATCGGGGCCAGCTCCGACGGGGTGGCGCCATGCATGATCACGCCGTCGCACCCGAGGTCGAACTGACCCTGGATGGCGGCCACGCACTTCTCCGGGCTGCCGGTGGCGGCGGGGGCCAGCCACTCCGACGGGATGAGCGTGGCGGCATGTTCGAGCTGCTCGGGGGTGCCCACGACATCGAGGCCCCGCACCTTCGAGATCACGGGATCGGCCAGGAAACGTTCGAGCACCTTCATGTCCCAATTGTTGGTGCGGACGAGGAGTGCCCCGTAGCCCTGCAGATAGGTGCCGAGTCGGCCGACGAGCTTCATCAGCCGCTTGTCCTCGGGGATGTGATCACCGATGGTGGCGAAGCACGACCAGACCTTCACCAAGTCCGGGTCCCGACCCGCCTCTTCGGCCGCTCGCTTGACGGTCTGCACGCAGCGCGCCGTCGTCTCGTCGGTGAAGAACGTGTGCAGGACCACTTCGTCGAAGCAGCGGCCCGACAGCTCGAGCGTGTGCGGGCCGAAGGCCACCATGCCCATGGGCAGGTATTCGTCCATCGACGGGTCGACGTGGAGGACGGGCCACGAACCGGCGGGACCGTTGTGGCCCATGATCACCTCGCCCCGGAACAGGCGGCGCATGAGTCCGGCGAAGTCCTCCAACTGGTCGGTCGTGATATGGGGCACGCCCATGGCGTCCTGGAGCAGTGGGACACCACGCCCGAGCCCGAGCGTGAATCGGCCCCCGGTGAGGCTCTGCATGGTGCGGGCGTACCCGGCGGTGACCGCCGGGTGGCGGGTGTTGTGGTTGGTCGCCGCGGTCGAGATCTGGATACGTTCGCTGACCGCGCCGACGGCGCCGGACAGGGTCGCCGCTTCCTTCTTGTTGTAACGCTCGGAGATGAACACCCGACCGAGCCCCATGGCCTCGGCGTCGATCGTCTCCTGGACCAGCTCACGAGATGACCGAGGTTGTCCGGCGAGCGTGTAGTAGCCGAGCTCTTGGAGGACTGAGTTGGCATCGGACATGGTGATCCTCTTTCGCGTGGTGCCGGGTCATCCTCGCGCGACTCTGCAGATGCGATCAGATTCGGACGAGAGGCGTGAGGGTTAGGCTCGCCGAAGTCGAACGATCACCGGGGGGTGGCGAAGATGCCGACCGCACGAGACGCACGAGCATGGGCGGCCGACGGAGGCCTCCGAGGAATCGGCGATTCGTTGTACACCCCGTTCTCCGGACCCGACGGTGACGACATCGACTGGGAGGCGTACCGCACCCTGGTCCGTCACTGTGTCGGCGGGCTCCGTCACGACATGCTGTGGTTGACGAGCGGGGTCGGGGAGTGGTGGTCGCTCACCATGGCCGAACGCAAGCAGCTCCTCGAGGTCGCCGTCGAGGAGGCGCGAGCAGTGGCTCCGGACACCGTGATCCAGGCGTGCACTGCAGCTGGTTCCGCCAAGGACTGCCTCGAACTGACGCGTCACGCCCAGGAGCACGGTGCCGACATCGTCTACATCCAGACTCCGCCGATGGAAGTTCACGCCGGCGAGGGGGTGCTGCGCTTCTACCAGTACGTCGCCGACCGCACCGACATCGCTCTCGGCATGTTCAACTCGCCGTCCTCCGGCTATGTCCTCACCGCGGAGGAGATGGCGGCGATCCATCTTCAGATCCCCGCCGTGGTGGCCGTGAAGGAAGGCGTGCAGGACAGCACTGTGCGCAGCTCGAGGCTGCACGCCCTCGCCCCGGAGCTGGTCATCTGGGAGTGCGACCTGATCGTCTACCGGGCCGGCTGGTTGCGCGAAGGAATCGTGGGACCGGGCCAACTCGGCACGGCGGCGTATCTGTACGAGACCCCTGAGAACAAGGTGTACACCCGGTACTGGGAGATGATCTGGGCGGACCAACTGGTCGAGGCGGCCGAGTTCGCCCGCCACTGCGGTCTCGACACCTTGCAGGGCGGCCTCGGTGGGTGGTTCACCTGCTACCCGGGCCGGCCCGACTACTTCACGCACTGGGGTGAAGCGTTCAAGTTCGCGGCGTCGTTGATGGGGCTGCCGGTGGGCGACCATCCGGGAAGCCGTCCACCTCAGGGTGTGCTGCCCGAGGCGGCCAAGACCCAGATCCGCGAGGCGTACGAGAGCTCCGGGCTGCGACCGATGTCCGAATCGTCGGCACGATGACCGCGAAACTGCCGGGGCGCTTTCGGCAGTTCCTCGCACCAGCTGCCTCCGACCGAAACGAGACGCCCGTGTCCCAGAACCGACGCCCGTGGGTCCTCGTGTTCGCTGCCGCGGTGGTGATCGCTCCGTCCTGCGGGGGCGACGATGGCGGCGGTGCCGAGAACGTCACGGCCTCGCCGTCCGCGGTAACTCCGGCGAACGCCGAGCCGACCACCACCAGCGAGGTCAGCGCAGAGTCGACCACGGTTGGAGACGCCATGGCCACGACCACCGAGGCGATGTCCGGGACGGTTGCTCCCGAGGGTTCCGCCCGTGACCGGCGGCCCTACGAGGTCGAGGTGCGCACCGTGACCTTCGTCGACGAATCTCGTCCCACATCGCCGCCAGCGGGCGAGCAGATACCGAGCCGCACGCTCGAGACGGCGCTGTACCTCCCCGTGTCGGACGAGCCGGTGCCGCTCATCATCTTCAGCCACGGCCTGCTCGGTCACCCGTCGAAGTTCGAGCGCCTCATGACCGCGTGGGCGACTGCCGGATACGCCGTCGCCGCCCCGTCGTTCCCGCTCACGAACGACACCGTCGAGGGTGAGAACGTCCTGGCCGCGGACCTGGTGAACCAGCCCGCCGATGTCGTGTTCGTCCTGGACCAGCTGCTCGGTGGCGAGCTCGCGCCCCGGTTCGATCCCGACCGGCTCGGGGCCGCCGGTCTGTCGCTCGGTGGCGCGACCACCTACATGGCGGCCATCGACGAGAGCACACTCGACCCGCGATTCCGGGCGGCGATCGTCATGGCCGCCTTGACGGTCGGCGACACGTTCTTGCCCGCCGACTTGCCGGTCATGGTGATGCACGGCGAGCTCGACCCACTCGTGCCGATCGACTCGGCTCGGGCCACCTACGCCGTGCTCCACGAGCCGACGTACTTCGTGACCCTCCTCGGAGCACTGCACCCGGAGCCGTTCGAGGACGAGGAGGACAACACGATCTTCCCGGACCGTGAGCGGTTCCACCCCATCGTCGATGCGGCGACGGTGGCGTTCTGGGACACCTATCTCCTCGCCGACCCGGCGGCCGAGCCCGAGATCGGAGCGGCGGCCGAGGCTGAGGGAATCAGCACGTTCGAGAGCCGCGCCGGGTCCTGAGCGTGGCCGCTGATCTGCTTCGCGGGCACACCCTGGCCCCCCATCAATCAGGTTCGGGGATGTCGAAGTGCTCGTCGCGCAGCTGGAAGGCCCGTTTGGTACCGACCTGGGCCCGGGTCTTGACGAAGTTGTACTCGCCCTCGTCGAACTGCAGGTTGGTGCCGAAAGCGTGGACGAGGTAGCTGGTGACCTCTTCGCCCTGATAGGCGGACATCTGCTCGACCAGGCGGAAGGCTTCCTTGGCCATGACGATGCCGTCGGCGGGCATCTTGGCGATCTTGCGGGCGTACCAATCCGCCCGGGCCGGCACCTTGGAATCGTCGATGACCTCGGTGAACACGCCGAGGTGGGCGATGGTCGACGCGGCGACGCTGTCGCCGGTGAGGAGGAGCCGGCGGGTCAGTACGGGTCCGAGCCGGTGGAAGAACATGTGGAGCGAGCCGAGTGCGGGCCCGAGGAAGCGGGTGGCCGGCATGCCGACGAGGGTGGTGTTGCCCACGACCGCGATGTCGGCCATCAGGGCCATCTCGAACCCACCGCCGAGTGCGTAGCCCTGCACCTCGGCCACGGTGACCTTCGGATACCCGAGGAGCTGGTGGTAGAAGTCGAAGGCCCGCCGATCGACCGTGAGACGGCGACGTTGGCTGGGCCGGCGTCTGCGGCGCGCTTCGTCGCGAGGGGTCTCGGCGTCGCCGTACCAGGCGTACGCGTTGTTCATGTCGGCGCCGGTGCTGAACACGCCGCCCTCCCCCCGTAGCAGGACGACCTTGATGTCGTCGTCGTCAGCGAGGTCGTGGAGGTAGTCACCCAGCTGGCCGCGCATGGCCGGGTCGTACGAGTTGCGGCGCTCGGGATTGTTGAGGGTGATTCGGGCGATACCCGACTCCTCATCGCGCTCCAAGAGAACTCGTGGGTCAGTCACCGTGGCCTCCGTCGCGCTGGCTCTCGCGCGGGTCTCCTGCATTGCGGCTGCACGACGAGGTATCCTAGGCTTACATCTAGATATTTCCAAGGCGCTCGCTCGACGCAGCAGACCAGGCCCGACCCCAGAAAGGTCCCGCGCCAGACGTTCCATGCAGTTCCATCTCGACGATACCCAGCTGGCCCTGCAGGATGCCGTTCGCACCTGTTGCGCGGACATGTTCGCCCTCGACCGCGTGGCGGAGCGGGAAGGGCAGCCAGCCAGCGCTCGGGCATGGGCCGGTCTGGCCGAACTCGGTCTTCTCGGCATGCTCGAATCGGGCGCGGTGGAAGGGGTCGGCGTCGTCGAGGCGGTCATCGCGTTCGAGGAGCTCGGAGCGTGGGTGGCCAGCGGGCCGCTCATCTGGTCGACCATCTCGACGCCGTGCATCGGCGAGGTCGCCTCGGGAGCGGTACGCGTCGCCGGGACGCTCGGCGATCCTCCCGCCGGGCTGCCGGTGGTCATCGAGCATGCGGCCGAGGCCGATGTCGTCGTGGTGGTGCACGATGATCGAGTGGAGGCGGTCCCGGTGGCCGACCTCGGGCCGGGCATCGAGGGCGAGCCCCTCGACCCGCTCACGCCCGTCTCGGTGTTCGATGCTCTGCCCTCGGGGCCGGTCGTCGGCGATGAGGACGCGGCCCAGCTCATGGTGCTGCGGGGGACGATCCTGAGCGCCGCGGCACTGGTCGGCTGCGCTCGTGGCGCGCTCGACGTGGCCCGGAGCTACGCCCTCGAGCGTGAACAGTTCGGCGTGCCGATCGGTTCGTTCCAAGCCATCAAGCACCTGTTGGCCGACATGTACGTGAGAGTGGAGATGGCACGAGCCGAGACCTACGCCGCGGCCGCAATGGCCCATGACCCACGCAGCGGTGATCCTCGACTCTCGTCGAGTGCGGCCAAGGTGCTCGCCGGCGACGCGGCACTGAGCAATTCGCGCTCCGCCGTCCAGATCCTGGGGGGCATGGGTTTCACCTGGGACATGTTGCCTCACTACTTCCTCAAGCGATCGTGGGTGTTGGAGCAGGCGTTCGGTCCGACGTCGACCCACGCGTGGCGCGATCTAGGCGCCGCAGTAGGAGCAGAGGTGGCCGGGTGAGCGACACGATCGGTGGGGTCGCCGTCCAGGCGACCGCCGGAGTCCTGCGGATCATCCTCGGGCGCCCGGAACGCAAGAACGCCCTCGATGTCGCGGCGATCGGTCGCATCGTCGACGCGCTCGAGGACGCGTCGACCGACGAGTCGCTCCGCGTCGTGCTGCTGGGCAGTTCGGGTGACGACTTCTGTGCTGGGGCCAACTGGGTAGCGACGAACGACACCTCCGGCGCCCGTCCTCGAACCGGCAGCATCCAGCGGCGTACCCCGCTCCAGGCGCACCGGCTCATCGAGTTGCTGGTCGAGATCCAGTTGCCGGTGGTGTGCCGGGTAAGCGGTTGGGCTGCCGGGTTGGGGTGTCAGATGGCGCTGGCCGCCGACTTCACCGTCGCCGCCGAGTCGAGCCGGTTCTGGGAACCCTTCATGCAGCGCGGGTTCACCCCGGACAGCGGGGCGACCTGGCTCGTGCCTCGGTTGGTGGGCGTCGCCCGGGCCAAGGAGTTCCTCCTGCTCGGCCGCGAGCTGTCGGGGCAGGAAGCGGCCGACTGGGGGCTCATCCATCGAGCGGTCCCCGCGGGCGATCTCGACGCGGCCACCGATGATCTCGTCGACCGCCTGGCTCACGCGCCGACCGTGGCGGTCGGACTGACCAAGCGGTGCATCCACCGGGCGCTCGATTCGTCGCTGAAGGATGCCCTGGAGGCCGAAGCCAACGCCCTGGAGCTGAGCTCACGATCGGGTGACTTCAAGGAGGGCTTGGCCGCCTTCCGGGACCGGCGTACCGCCGACTTCCAGGGCCGCTGACCAGGGGACGACCTCGACGATGGACTACACCACGATCCAGTACGAGGTGTCGGCCGACAAGGTCGCCACCATCACGCTGAACCGGCCTGAGGCGCTCAATGCCTTCGACCGCGAGATGTGCGAAGAGATCCGCGACGCGTGGCATCAGGTGAAGGACGACTCCCGCGTGAATGCGGTCGTGCTGCGGGCCGCGGGCGACCGGGCGTTCTCGGCCGGGCTCGACACGAAGAAGCCGTTCGGGCAACCCGATGACATCTGGAACCACGAGGATCCCGGCGAGTACCTCAGCCCGAAGTGGCAGTCGTGTTGGAAGCCGGTCGTGTGCGCCGTCCAGGGCATCTGCACCGCCGGGGCCTTCTACTTCCTGAACGAGTCCGACATCGTGATCTGCTCGCCGGAGGCCACCTTCTTCGACTCGCACGTGACCCACGGCTACGTCTGTGCGCTCGAACCGATCGGGCTCATGCGGCGGGTCGGCCTGGCCGAGAGCCTGCGCATCGCCCTGTCGGGGAACGACGAACGGGTGACTGCCGAGACGGCGCTCCGCATCAGCCTGGTGACCGAGATCGTGCCCCGCGATGACCTCTGGGACCGGGCCCATGACCTCGCCGCGGGAATCGCCCGCAAGCCGAGTGCGGCGACGCAGGGAACGGTTCGGGCCATCTGGGAGTCGCTCGATCGCCCGTACCGGGCCGCCATGCAACAGGGGCTCATCTACACCCGGCTGGGCAACCCGATCGGCATGGCCGAGATCGCCGAACGGGGCCTCGACCGCACGGAGCCGAGGTACCGCTGATGACCGCGTCCGGGCGTCCCGAGCTCAGCGAGCGGATCGGTGGGATCCTCACTCTCGACCCCAGTGCTCCGGCGTTCGAGTTCGAGGGCACGTGGTATCCCTGGGGTGACCTGGCGGCGGCCGCGAAGACCATCGAGGCGGTCGTCGAGTCGGGCACTCGGGTGGGGGTGTTGCTGCGCAACCGTCCGCCCCAGATCGCGCTGCTCCTCGGCCTGCTGAGCTCGGGTGCGTGCGTGGTGACCATCAACCCGGATCGAGGGCCCGAACGCGTTCGGGCTGACCTGGCCGGGCTCGATCTCCCGGTTCTGGCCGGCGACGCCGCGGATGTTGCCGAGTTCCGTGATGCCGCCGCCGCGCCCCTACACCTGATCTGTGACCGACCCAACGTGGTCACGATCGACGGCGAGGTCGGCGCCGTCCGCAGCCCCCGTCGGCCTGGGGTCGCGGCCGAGATGCTGACCAGCGGCACGACTGGCCCACCAAAACGGGTCCCCCTCACCTACGAGACCATGTTGCGGGTGCTGCTCGGGGCCAAGCACTACGAGCGAAACCAGCGAACCGACCTGCGGCTCCGCTCCGGAGTGGTCATCGTCAACTCGCCCCTCGTGCACCTCGGCGGTTTGTTCCGGGTGCTGCAGTGCGTCAACGACGGTCGTTCGTTCTGCCTCCTCGAGCGATTCCGGGTCGAGCAGTGGGCCGATGCCGTCCGGCGCCACCGGCCCAGCACGGTGAGCCTCGTGCCCGCGGCGCTGCGGATGGTGCTCGAAGCCGACCTCGACCCCGACGACCTGTCGAGCATCCGCTCGGTCATCTCCGGCACGGCGCCGCTCGCGCCCGACGACGCCGATGCCTTCACGGCAAAGTATGGACCTGCGGTGCTGGTGTCGTACGCGGCGACGGAGTTCGGTGGCGGCGTCGCCGGGTGGAACCTCGCCGATCACGAGGCGTACTGGACCCGGAAGAGAGGGAGCGTGGGCCGCGCCCATCCCGGGTGCGAGCTCCGGGTGGTCGACCCCGAGACAGGCGAGACGGTGCCGGTCGACCACGAAGGCCTGCTCGAGGTCAAGGCCCGCCAGATGGGCGACGACACGGGCTGGACCCGCACCACCGACCAGGCCCGGATCGACGAGGACGGGTTCGTGTGGATCCTAGGGCGAGCCGATCAGGCCATCATCCGGGGCGGCTTCAAGATCCGCCCTGACGATGTCCGAGCCGCGCTCGAACGAGATCCACGCGTCCGCGGCGCCGCCGTGACCGGCCGGCCCGATGCCCGGCTGGGAGCGGTGCCCGTCGCCGTGGTGGAGCTGCGCGAGGGCGAGGTGGCGTCATCGGACGAGCTGCTCGCCGCGGTGTCGGGCGTGCTCGCTCCCTACGAGTTGCCCGCCCTGCTGATCGTCGTCGACACCCTGCCCCGGACCCCGTCGGGCAAGGTCGACCTCGCCGCCCTTCGCGACCTCTTCCCGGAGCCCACCTGATGGATCTGACCTACAGCGACGCGGACGAGCAGTTTCGGCGTGAGGTTCGCGCGTGGATGGAGCGGGAGGTACCGATCCACGGTTCCCCGCCCCCGCCGGGTGACTGGCCGGCCCGGCGGGCGTACGACACCGAGTGGCAGCGCAAGCTCCACGATGGTGGTTACGCCGGGCTGCACTGGCCGAAGGAGTTCGGCGGCCAAGGGCTCGGGGTCACCCAGCAGCTCGTGTACCTGGAGGAGTACGCCCGGGCCGGCGCTCCGTACATCAGCGTCAACTTCGTCGGGGTCATGCACGCCGGGCCGACCCTGATCGCTGAGGGGACCGACGAGCAACGGGCGTTCCACCTGCATCGGATCCTCCGTGGCGACAGCGTCTGGTGCCAGGGCTTCTCCGAGCCCCAGGCCGGATCTGACCTGGCGTCGTTGCGCACGCGTGCGGTGAACGTGGGCGACGAGTACATCGTCAACGGGCAGAAGATCTGGAGCACGCGGGCCCACGTCGCCGACTACTGCGAGCTGCTGGTGCGGACCGATCCCGAGGCGCCCAAACATCGAGGCATCACCTGGCTGATCCTCGACATGAACCAGCCCGGGGTCGAGGTGCGGCCCATGCGCACGATCGACGGTGAGAGCCACTTCTGCGAGGTGTTCCTCACCGACGCCCGGGTGCCGGTGACCGACCGCGTGGGCGCCGAGAACGACGGTTGGCGCGTCACCAACGTGACCCTCCGGTTCGAGCGGGGCACGGCCTTCGCCCAACACGTCATCACCATGCGGGGGCAGATCCGCAATCTGGTCCGGGCGGCTCAAGCTCTGCCGGGGCCGCGGGGCACCGCTTGGGACGATCCGACCCTGCAGGGGCAGGTCGGTCGACTCGAGGCCAGCGTCGACGCCCTGTGGCGCATGACCCAGCGGGGGATCAGCGAGGCCGAGGCCACGGGCCTGCCCCCGGCTTCGGGTTCGGCGGTGAAGCTCCGGTACAGCGAGCTCACCCAGGAGATCGCCGACCTGACGCTGCGCGTGCTCGGCCGGCTCGCCGTGGGCGGCGCTCGCGTGGGCGACGTCGACAGCGCGCAGGCGGCACGCGACTACCTGTGGTCGCTCCAGTACACGATCGCCGCCGGTACCTCGCAGATCCAGCGCAACCTCATTGCCGAGCGCCTGCTCGGCATGCCCCGCTGACCCGAGGCCCACCCGGCACCCGACCGGAGTCGGTCAGCGGCACTCCCAGTTCGGGGACCGCTTCTCGAGGAAGGCGCGAGGACCCTCCAGCGCGTCGTACGTGTGGGCGACCCGCAGGCGGGCGGCCTCAGCGACGAGCTCGGCCTCGTAGACGGAGAGACCGAGACCCTTGCGGATGCCGAGCCGGGTGCCGCGCACGGCCAGCGGCGCGTTGCGGTTCACCATCTCGGCGATCTCCCACGCCCGGTCCATCAACTGTTCGGGCTCGACCAACTCGGTCACCAGGCCCAGCTCGTAGGCCCGTTGGGCGCTCAGCCGCTCCTGGGTGCCCATGAGCGCGATCCGCATGGCGACGTTGACCGGCAGCACCCGGGCCAGACGGACCGACTCCCGCGCCGACACGACACCGATGCTGACGTGCGGGATCGAGGAAGGTCGCGGTGGTCGACGCGATGGCGATGTCGGACGTGGTGATGAGGTCGAGGCCGGCGCCGGCGGCGACACCGTTGACCGCGCAGATGATCGGCTTGGCCATCTCCAGATACGGCGGGGTGGCCTCGGCGGACGAGTTCCATTGCCAGTAGGAGCCGAGCAAGGGCTCGCCCCGCGTGTCCATGCCCGGAGCCGGCTGCTCGACCGTTGCCACGTCGGCGCCGCTACACAACGCCCGGCCGGCGCCGGTGACGATCAGGGTCCACACCTCGGGATCGTCCTCCGCGGTCCGATACGCCACGTTGAGCTCCCGGATCATCGTGTGGTCGATGGCGTTGAGCTTGTCGGGTCGGTTCAACGTGATGCACGCCGTCCGCTCCCGGCGTTCGTAGAGGATCGTCTCGAAGTCCACAGTGGCTCCTGGTCGGGTTGGTCGAGGGTCGGGCAGGTCGAGGATAGGAAACCGGTCAGGGCTCGCCGACGACGAGGCCGGCGCCGAATCCGTAGGCGGTGCTGGCGAACACGGCGAGGGGCCCGGTCGAGCCGTCCCGAGCGGGACAGTTCGTCGAGCCCGACGAGGATGTCGGTGCCCCCGAGGTGTCCGGTCTGGGGCCCGGTCAGCACGACCCGACTCGCCGGGCCGGCCTCGGTGCTGTTGGCTCGGCCGAACGCCTCGGTGTTGTTGGCTCGGCCGAAGGCCTCGGTGATCATCCCGACCAGGGCGGGCGACATCTGGTTGCACACGAGGTGGTCCGGCTCGACGGCGAACCGATCCCGGAATGCGCCGAACACCCGGCCATAGGCCAGCCGGTAGGAGTCGGAGATGACGCTCTTGGGTCGATCGCTGACCCGACGGCGGAACGGGTTTCCGCCCGGTGGCGCTTCGGGCTGACGGGTACCGCCGTAGGGGATGAGCACGTGGCCGTTGTTGTCGGCCGCGCTGGTGAACTCGGCACCGTGGAAGCGGGCCAGCGGGCGTTCGGGAACGTCGAGTCCGACGACGACCGCGCCGCCGCTGTCGCCGTAGGCCCACAACGCCATGGTGGTCGGGTCGGCGTAGTCGATGGTCTGCGACCAGCGCTCGGCCGTCACGATTGCGGCGTGGCCGCCGCCGTGGGCGCTCAACCAACCGTGGGCCAGATCGAGTCCGGCGAGGGTGGCCAGGCAACCGGCGGTGAGGTCGAGGCCGAGGCAGCGCTCGGTGGCTCCGTTGAGCCGCATGATCTCGCTCGCCACGGACCACGAGGGTACGTAGTCACGGGACGACCCGGTGAAGACGACCAGACGGAGGTCCGCGGCGTCGACCCCCGATTCGGTGAGCGCCGTGCCGAGCGCCTCCGCACCCATCGTGCTCGGATGGTCGTTTTCGGTGGCATGGCATGCGTTCGCCCACCCGGCGTAGGAGCTGACATCGCCGCCGCGTGCCGCCGCCCACTCGAGGATCGGGTCGGGCGGAGGGAGATGGAGGCCGATCCCGAGGATCGCCAGCGGGGCCACCGTCACGCGCCGTCTCCGGTGCGCATCAGCTGCTCGGCCTGATCGGCGAGCCGCCGGGCCGCGGTCCTCGATCTCGTCGGGACCGATGTTTTGCATGGGGTGGGGGAGCACGACCGCGGGCAGCGCACGATCGGTGGTCTGGTACGCCATCACGCGCGCCATCTGGTCCTGGAACGGCGCGGTGAGGACCACGATCGCCGCGACACCGCGACGCTGGAGGAGGACGGAGTCGAGCGAACCGCTCGACGAGCAACTGCCTCAGTCATTGACACCGAGGAGGACGAGGCCACGTTCGCCGGCGAGGCGATCGAGGAGCGTGTCGTCCAGCGGGATGCCGGCACTGCCCTTGCTCGGGATCTCCTCGGCCACATCGACGCCGCGGTCGCGCAGGATCCGTTGGGCGTTCCGCAGGATCGCCATCGAGTTGGGCTTCCCGTTGTCGACGAGCACGATCTGCTCGATGTCCGGTCGGACCTTCACGGTCAGCGGCTCCGGACGCGGTCGCGGGATCGGATCGACCAGGATCTCGCACGTGGTGTCGGAGCAGCTCTCGATGTGCGTCGATGGCAGGTCGAGATCTTCGAGGCGTTTCGACGTGGTCATGGTTCCTCCGATGTCAGGTCAGCGTGGATCGACGATGCGGGTGACGAGGTCGTAGTTGCCGACCCACCCGGGGACACGGCGGAGAACCGGCCACCGTCGGCTCCGCACTCGATGAGATGGATCTGTTCCTCGTGGTCGAATGGCGATCGCATCGAGCCCGGTTCCACCTTGCTCTTGGCGCGCGGTTCGGACGGGAGCCGACCGAGGGTTCGGAGGTCGTCGGTGGGGCGCCGCGCCGCCTCGAAGAGGTACCGGCGGGCCTGCTCGCGGGTGTACGACGCGGCGATGAGCTCGGCGTGCGCCGGGCCGATCACGACGAGCGAGCAGCCGTAGTGCCAGTAGTAGTTGGTGGCGCCGTTGTGGGCCAGGCAGTCGGCGATGGTGTCGAGCACCGCCTCGGGGGAGTCGCCGTAGTGGTTGTTGACGCTGTTGGGCCCCTCGGCCGCCATGAGGGCCACCGCCGACACGTCCTCCGGGAGTCCGAGCTGGGTGTGGAACGAGGGCCACCGGCGGTCGGGTCGCTCGGCGATGCAGAACGACAGCCGGCCCGGGTGCCCCATGGTGCCGTACGAACCGAGGGCGCCTCCGCCGCGACCGCAGAAGTACCGGGCCATCTGGGCGAATCGGCCGACCGTGGCGTTGGCTCGGCAGTTGGCGCCCAGGGCGTTCGATCCGTACTCGAAGCCGAGCTCCTCGACGATCGGACCGCTCACGATGACGAGCGCCGCGACCCCGCCCGTGGTCACCTCGACGCCGCTGACATTGAACGCGGGGTCGACGAGCGCCTCAGCCACGGCCCGGATCACCGGTCCGTAGTCGGTCTTGCAGCCCGCCATGACCGCAGCTGCGGCCAGATGCTCGGCCCGGATCTCGATGCTCTGGGCCGGGATCAGACCGATGACCTCGGTGGCGTCCCAACCGATCGCTTCGAGCATGGCGCTCACCAGCGATCCGTACGGGGGAACCACGGGCAAGCCGTCTGACCAGCTGCGTTCGAAGCACGCTTCCATGTCGCGGTAGACATCGAGATTGCTCTCGGACCGGCGGGCGTCGGTCACCATGTTCAGCGGTCCATCGGACCGGAGAGGGCGGTCGATCGCGTTGCCTCCATGGGATGGCCAGCCTACTGTTACCTCTAGATATTTCGCCACGGGGGGATGTATGACGAAGCCGACGGAAGAGGGCTCTGAGGACGACCCTCAGCCGTGGATCTTCGGCGAACGGCCGTTGCCGCAGACCTGTGAGCTGGCGCCGCTCCTGCGCCGCGTGACCGGCCTCGCCCTGGCGATGGAGGCCGCCGACCCCGCCGTGACCCGCCTGATCGACGACCTCCGGCGGGCCGAGAGCGAGATGGTGCGATCCGCGCCGGCCGACATGGCGCCCCGCCTCAGCCCGGAGTCGCACGAGGAGCAGCGCGTCTACATCGACCATGCCCATCACGTCGGTGCGTACAACCCGTGCTTCCCCGAGTACGAGATCACGGTCGATGGGGCTCGAGCGATCGGCACCGTCACGTTCCCGCTGGTGTTCGAGGGCCCGCCGTCGATCGTCCACGGTGGAGTGGTCGCGACGTTCTTCGACTGCGTCGTCCAGCACCACAACTGCCAGGTGGGGCAGGCCGGCAAGACGATCACACTGCAGCTCCGGTATCGGCGGCCCACCCCTATCGGCGTCGAGCTCCGCTTCGAGATCGAGCGGGAGAGCGGCGAACGGATCACCTCCGTCGCCCGCCTCTTCGATGGTGACGAGCTCCTGAGCGTGGCCACGATGGAGGCGGTGGCCGGGGTTCGCGGGAACCTGCCTGCGGGTTCGCCGCGGCGGCCCTCATGACCGGAGCCGATCAGCGCCCGCCCCGCGGGGACGACATTCCGCCGGGCCGGACTCACGGGGTGGTGGATGCCGGCGACGGTCTCCCCCTCACGCTTCCCGCACTGCTGGCCGCCCGGGTGGCCGAGCGTGGTGAGCATCCGCTCTTGATCTGCGACGAGGACACGCTGACGTACGGCGAGCTCGACCGGCGGTCGGCTCGGGTCGCCCGGGGTCTCCTGGCCGCAGGCGCGGGACGCGGCACCCACGTGGGCCTCTTCCATCCCAACGGGTCGGCGTTCGTCGTTGCCGCGGTCGCCGCGGCGCGCATCGGTGCCGTCGTGCTCCCGCTCAGCACCTTCTCGCCCGCCTCCGAATTGCGGGCGCTGCTTCGCAACGCCGACATCGAGATCCTGATCGCAGCCGCGTCCTACCGGTCGAAGGATCACGTCGCAGTGATCGACGAGGCCATCGGGGGCCTCGACCTCGGTCGCCGCGACGCCCTCGCGATCCCGTCGGTGCCGGCATTGCGCCGGGTCGTCATCGATCACCACGTTTCCCGTTCGCTGGTCGCTCTCGAGATCGAGGGCCCCGGTTCGCTCGTCGCCCTCGAGATCGAGGGCCCCGGTTCGCTCGTCGCCCTCGAGATCGAGGGCGATGCCTTCGACGCCGCCGTGCTGGCCGCAGCCGAGGCCCGGGTCCGACCCGGTGACCGGCTCGTCATCGTCCACACCTCCGGCTCCACGAGTGACCCGAAGGGCGTGATCCACCAGCACGGGCCACTCATCCGCCATCAGGCGAACCTCAACGTGCTCCGGCGGTACGGCGCCCACGAGGTGTTGTTCTCGAACTCGCCGTTCTTCTGGATCGGCGGCTTCGCCTACAGCCTGCTGGGGACACTGGTCGCGGGAGCGACCTTGGTGTGCACGAACGCCACCGACCCCGCCGCCGCCCTCGACCTGCTCGAACGGGCCCGGCCGACCATGGTCAACGGGTTCGCCCAGTCGGTGGCCCACCTCGGGGCGCACCCGTCGTTCGCCGGGCGCGACCTGTCGTCGATCCGGCGCGGGAACCTGTGGCCGATCATGCCGCCCGACACGAGGCCCGTCGACCCCGAGTTGCGCCACAACCTCCTGGGCATGACCGAAGCGGGCAGCGTCTGCCTGGCGTCCGATGACGAGTCCGATCAGCCCGAGCATCGGAGAGGCTCGTTCGGCACGCCGGTGCCCGGCTTCGAGGCCCGGGTCGTCGACCTGGCGACGGGGACCGAGTGTGCCATCGGCGTCGTCGGGGAGCTGTGGTTGCGGGGTCCGTTCCTCATGGAGGGCTACTACGGCCGGGAGCGTCACGAGACCTTCGAGCTCGATGGCTGGTACCGCACCGGCGACCTGTTCCACATCGACGCCGAGGGCTTCTTCTACTTCACCGGTCGTCGAGGCGACATGATCAAGACGTCCGGGGCGAACGTGTCGCCGCGCGAGGTGGAGGCGGCGATCGCCGACGTGACCGGTCTGGCCGCGCTCGTCGTCGGCCTCGACGACCCCGTGCGCGAACAGCTGGTGGTGGCGGCCATCCGGGTGCCTCGTGGCGTGACGGCACCGGAGCCCGCCGAGTTGCGGGCGGCGCTGCGGACCCGGCTGTCCTCATTCAAGGTGCCGCAGAGCTTCGTCTTCATGGCTGACGACGAGGTGCCCATGCTGTCGAGCGGCAAGCTCGATGCCCGGGCGCTCAAGGAGTTGCTCCGTGCTCGCCTTGTCTGATCCGCTCGCCTGCCCTGATCCGCTCACCCTGCCCGCGCTGCTGGCCCGCAACCGGCGAGAAGCCGGCACCGAGCCCGTGCTCGTCACGGACGACGACTCCCTCACCCACGGTGAGCTGGACGAGCGCAGTCGCGACCTGGCCGGTCGCCTCGTGGCCACCGGGGTGGGGAAGGGGTCCCGGGTCGGGATCGTCCTGCCCAACGGGATCGAGTGGGCGGTGACGGCCGCCGCGGTGTCGCGTGTGGGCGGCGTGCTCGTCCCGCTCAGCACGTTGCTCCGACCCCCGGAGTTGCACGCGCAGCTCGACGTGGCCGGCGTGACCCACCTCGTCATCGCCGCCGCGTTCCGCGGTCGGTCGTACCGTGACGACCTCGAGGAGATCGCTCCGGGCGTGTTGGCGGGCCTCGCCGAGGGGCGCCGGCATCCGAACCTGCCGCTACTTCGCCATGTTTGGATGGAGGGCGAGTGGCCCGGCGAGATCGCCGACGGCGCGCTGGTGGATGCCCTGGAGGCGGCGGTGCGTCCCGCCGACGACTTCGCGATCCTCTTCACCTCCGGAAGTCGGGGCGCACCGAAGGGCACCGTCCACACCCACGGAAGTGGCCTCCGAGCGCCGGCGGCCAGCCTGTCCTCGCGCCGGGTGGGCCGGGGCGAGCGTCTGTACATCCCGATGCCGTTCTTCTGGACCGGCGGATTCTCCCAAGGTCTGTTGTCGGTCGTCGTGGCCTGCGCAACCCTGATCACCGAAGCCGTGCCCGAGCCCGAGAACACGTTGCGCCTTCTGCAGCGCGAACGGGTGACGCTGTTCCGGGGCTGGCCCGATCAGGCGATGCGGCTGGCCGCTCACCCGAGCTTCGCGTCGACGGACCTGTCGAGTCTTCGGCCGGCCAGCCTGCCCGCCGTGCTCCCCGCCGAGCTTCGCCCGGCGCCGGGCGCGCGGGCCGTGTTGTTCGGGATGACGGAGACCAACGGTCCGTGGTGCGGCGACCGTCTCGACACCGATCTGCCGGCCGCGGCCCGGGGCAGCTGTGGGCGTCCCTTCGACGGGATCGAGCTCCGAGTCGTCGATCCGGAGTCGGGCGCCGAATGTGGACCCGGGGTCGCCGGCGAGTTCCGCCTGCGCGGTCGAACGATAATGCGGGGGATCAGCGGTCGTACGCGTGACGAGGTCTTCGACACCGACGGCTTCTATCCGACCGGCGATCTGGGCGTCCGGGACGAGTTGGGGTACGTCTGGTACCAGGGCCGGCGAGACGACATGTTCAAGGTGAGCGGCGCCACCGTCTACCCGTCGGAGGTGGAGGCGGCCCTGCGGTCCATCCCGGGGGTCAGGCAGGCGCACGTGACCAACGTGGCTCGCCCCGACGGCGCCGAAGCGGTGGGTGCCCTGGTGATCACCGAGCTGGGCCTCGAGGCGATCGTCGAGGAGGCCCGGTCTCGTTTGAGCGCGTTCAAGGTGCCGACGATCTGGGTGACGTCGCCCGACGCCGAGGCAGTTCCCATGACCGGGACCGCCAAGGTGGACAAGGGGGAGCTGCAGGCCCTGCTGGTGCTGGGGACCTGACCGGTCACGAAAGGGCGTCGACCCGGAGGCGCCGCAGGTGGATCTTGGCGATCCGCCAGGCACCGTCTTCGCGGACGTAGTCCTCGAGGTAGTGCCCGTAGCCCTGGAGCCCGGAGCGCTTCCCGTCCGGTCGGGTCCAGTCGACGAAGTCGAACATGGCCCAGGTGCCGCGAGCCGTGTCGGGTCCGGTGATCTCGATCTCGGGCATGTGGCCGTGATGGCAGGTCGTCGCTCCGGTCAGCGCCGTGCTGACGGCCTCGACGATGTTGGCTCGACCCTCGACCACCATGTCCGCCTCAGGCACCTCCATCTTGGCGTTCGCGGCGAAGACCTGGGCCCAGTCCTCCCACTCCTTGCAGTCCATGTGCCGGAAGTAGCGGGCCTTGAGCTGCTTGATGGCCTCGATGTCGAGGAGTTGCTGGATGGTCGAATCGCTCATGGGTTCCCCTGTCGCACGATGCCTAAACTGTGTAGATGATTACCACCAATCGCCCAGTGCGCCACCATGAGCCCTGACGCGGCACCGCTTCCGGCCGGTGGGTTCGATCCCGATCGACTGGCCCGATACCTGGCCGACACCGTGGATCCCGCCGTGACCGGCGTCGAGATCCGCCGGCTGTCCGGTGGGCATTCGAGCGGCGCCTGGCGGCTCGACCTGTCCGGCCCCGCCGAGGCGGCACCACTGGTCCTGAAGGCACCCGCCGGCGAGAGCATCGTGTACGGCCGTGATGCCGCGGGCGAAGGTCGGACGATGCGGGATCTGCATCGGCAGGGGGCGCCGGTGCCGGGAGTCGTCGCCATCGACGAAGGAACCGCCGCGGTCGGCCGGCCCTGCTTCTTCCTGGAGTACGTCGATGGTCGGTCTGTCCTCGACGAGGCGCCCGGTTATCACGGCGGAGGGTGGCTCTACGATGCGTCGCCGGAGGCGCAACGAGCCGTCTGGGAGTCGTTTCACGACGCGTTGGCCGCCCTCCACTCGGCGGACCCGGCGGACGTGCCCGATGCCCGCCACGGTGGGCACGGTTGCGCTGACCTGCTGGGCCACTGGCGGACCGCGCTGCTCGACGCCGCACCCGCCGACGTCGTTCCTCGGCAGCTCGCCGCCCTGGAGTGGCTCCGGGAGCACATCCCGCCGGGAGCCGACGACGCGCCGGCGGTGTGCCTCGGTGACGCCCGGCTCGTGAACGGCGTGGTCGTCGGGACCGAGGTGCGGGCGCTCGTCGACTTCGAGGTTGTGTACGTGGGCAACCCCGCGGCCGACGTGGGGTACAACCAGTTCTACGACGGTCTCCAACGTCGGCACGTGGCCGAACCGCTGCCGGGGTTTCCGACCATCGACGAGACGTGGGAGCGGTGGGGTCGTGCGGCCGGGCGGCCGACGGGGGACCGGGAGTACTGGACCGCCTTCAGCGCCACGATCCTGTGCATCACCGCCACCCGAGCGATGATCCAGTGGGGGATGTCGTCGTCGACCATCGAGGCCGACAACACGATCGTGGCGGCCTGGGAGACCGCGGTCGCCACCGCCGTCCGGGTCTGAGCCGTCGTCTCCCGGTTCAGTCGGGCACCCTCAGTCGGGCGCGACCTCGTAGAACTGGCGGCACCAGCTGCGTACCGTCTTGAACGGCTTGGCATCGATCTGGGCCAACGCAGGCTGCTCGACGTACCGCTGATAGCGCCAGATCTCCAGGTCGTCCCACAACGTCACGAGGAACTGCTTCTCGATCCGGGCCCGGAGCTCCTCGGGCGGCGTGGTCGAAGGATCGGAGCCCTTCGGCCACCAGATCGAATAGAACATGTCCGACGTCTCGTTGTCGACCGGTGTGGTGCAGAAGACCAGCCGGTACGGGGTCACGCCGTCGAACTTGCTCAAGGTGTTGCCGACCCCGCAATGGATGCTCTGGATCTCGAGCGCCATCCGTTGTCCGTCGGGGTCCGACTCGTCCGGCCAGCCACTGCGGAACCACAACGTGGTATCGGTCGCCTCGAGCCCCATCAGGACCGGGAACACCGAGGCCCGGTGCACGTAGCGGAAGTGCATGGTGTCGCCGGTGTTCTCCAACGGCAGCTGCGGATGGACGGGCTCGGCCTCGTACTTGACCGACAGCTCGGGGTAGACGCGGTAGTAGTCGTCGGGGTCCGCCGACTCCCCGTCGAACGCGTCGAGGACGTTGGGGAGATCCCAGCGGGGTGGCCCGCCCGCGGGGTCGTGCCACATGTAGATGCACTCGTGCTGCTCGACGACCGGCCAGGCGCGGAGGCGTTTCGAGATGTTCGGTCGGTCCTCGTAGGGGATGGAGGCGTTGACTCCATCGGGGCCGTACGTCCAGCCGTGGTATGGGCACTGGATGCAGTCGCCCTGGACGGTGCCGCCGCGGCCGATGTGGGCGCCCATGTGGGGGCAGTGAGCGTCGAGGACCACCAGTTCGCCGCGGTCGCTCCGGTAGGCGACGAGCTCGTGGCCGAAGTACGTCAGGGCCTTCGACGTGCCCGCCGGGATCTCGGCGGACCAGCCGATCATGAACCACCCGGTGGGACGCCAGGTGAAGGGAAAGCGCATCGTGAGAACCTCCGAAAGCCGAATCGACCATAGCGCGCGGGTCAGGCTCGCCGGCCAAAATGTATGTAGGTTTTCGCCATGCAGTACCTGATCCAGCATCCCGAGCCGATCGGCATCGAGGTCGACCTGTTCGACGCCGGCGGTGTCGTGGCGATCGCCAATGCGGTCGAGGTCGCCGGATGGGACGGCCTCGCGTACACCGAGCACCCGGCGCCCGGGCTACCGCTGGCTCGCCGAGGGCGGCGGGCACCAGACCCTCGACCCGTTCGTGGCGCTGGGCGCGGCCGCCGCCGTGACCGAGCGCATCAAGCTCCTCACCTACCTCGCGGTCGTGCCGTACCGGAACCCGCTGCTGCTGGCCAAGGCTGCCGCGCACGGTCGACATGATCTCCGAACGGCCGGTTCATCCTGGGGATGGGCACCGGGTATCTCAAGACGGAGTTCTTCGCGCTCGGCGTCGACTTCGACGAGCGCAACGCGATGTTCGACGAGGCGCTCGACGTGATGCCGCTGCACTGGAGCGGCGAGAAGTTCAGCTACGAGGGCAAGCACTTCAGCGCCCGCGACATCATTGCTCGGCCGTCGCCCGGGCCGGGACGGATCCCGATCTGGATCGGCGGCAACGCCAAGATCTCGCTGCCGCCGAGCCGCGACCCGAGCGCAGGGCTGGATGCCGATGAGCGGCTCGCCCGAGATGGCCACCACCACCCGCACCGCGCACTATCTCGGCCTCGACGACGTCGCTGGGTGCGGCAATCCGGGACCTCAAGGAGAGGCCGGCGAACGCGCCGACGAGCTCGACATCATCGTGCTCTACACCGATGAGTCGATCATCGAAGCCCGGCGCCGACGTCGAGCGCCACCGCGACATGCTCGGGCAGCATCGCCGAGATCGGGGCCACCTGGGTGTCGTTCGCCTGGGACTTCTCCACCCAGGCGCAGACCCTCGACTTCATCGACGGCTTCGGCGCCACCTACCTCGGCGCCGACCGCATCTGACGGGACGGCCATGAACGATCCCGCTCCAGCGTTGTGTGCGACCTTGGCCACGATGTACCGCGACGATCCTCGTCTGGCGGGTCTGATCGGTCCCGGGGGACCGTTCGAGGTCGAGGAGGCGACGCTCGACGGCGTCCCGCTCCGGGTGTTCGTCCGGGCGCCCCGCACGATCGTCGACTGTTTCGAGATGGGCCGAGGCCACGCGGATCTGGTCCACATCGTCCACCAGGGGGAGCGCTGGACCTTCGCGCAGGTGCACGATCGTGCCCGAAGATTGGCCCGCGAGCTGCGAGGCACCTTCGGGATCGGGCGAGGCGATCGGGTGGCCATCGCCATGCGAAACCTGCCCGAGTTCGTCGTCTCGTTCTGGGCGGCCGCGCTCAATGGCGCGATCGTCGTGCCCCTCAACTCGTGGTGGACCGGACCCGAGCTGCGGTACGCGCTCAGCAATGCCGGGGCCAAGGTCGTGTTCGTCGATCCCGAGCGTCTGGACCGGGTGGTGCAGGGTGGCCACCCGCCGGACGTGGCCGTGGTGGGCGTGCGCGGCAAGGGCGGCGACGCCTCGTTCGAGGATCTCGTCTCCGGCGATCCGCTGGCCGACGACGACATCGCCCGTCTCGCACCGGACGACCCGTCACCATCCTCTACACGTCGGGCACGACCGGCCGCCCCAAAGGGGCGCTGGGCACCAACCGGGGCGCCATCGCCAACCTCTGGAACATGGCGTTCGGCGAGCGCGCGCGAAGCGATCATCTCGGCGCCGGCAGCCGCCGCCACCGCGCCAGGCGGCGACGTTGGCCGCGGCGCCGCTGTTCCACATCGGCGGCATCGCCGCGATCATCGGCAGCCCGATGGGTGGCTCGAAGATCGTGCTTGATGCGCAAGTGGGACGTCGACGAGGCGTTGCGTCTGGCGCGGGAGGAAGCCGTCACCGACGCTCGGCGGCGTGCCCGGCCATGCGACGCGCCAGATCATCGAGCACCCCAAGATCAGCGAACTCGGCCTCGACATCCGCGGCGTTGCCGATGGGCGGCGCGGCGGTCGCCCCCGACCTGCCGCTGAAGGCGCTCGAGGTGTTCGGCGCAAGCGTCCAGATCTTCAACGGGTACGGCCTCACCGAGACGACCTCCGCGGTGGTCACCAACGTCGGGGTCGAGTTCGCCGCTCGACCCGACAGCGTCGGACGCCCCAACCTGACCGCCGACGTCAAGGTCGTCGATCTCGACGATCAGGTGGTCGAGCGTCGGGCGAGGTCGGCGAGATCTGCATCCGGTCGCCTCAGGTGGTGAAGGGGTACTGGAACGACGACGCCGGCACCGCGGCGGTCGTTCGTCGACGGCTGGTTCCACTCGGGCGATCTCGGCTACATCGACGACGGACGGCTTCATCTACGTCGTCGACCGCATGAAGGACGTCGTGATCCGGGGCGGGGAGAACGTCTACTGCGCCGAGGTCGAGGCCGTCCTCCACGAGCACCCCGACATCGCCGAGGTCGCCGTCGTGGGCATCGAGGAGCGGGTGCTGGGCGAACGGGTGTGTGCCGTGGTGGTGGCGAAGCCTGAGGCCACCGTCGGCCTGGCCGAGATCGCGTTCGTTCGCCGCCGCCCGCGTCGCCGCGTTCAAGTGCCCCGAGGCGCTGATGCTCGTCGACGAGCTGCCGAAGACGGCGACCAGCAAGGTGGCGAAGAACGAGTTGCGCGCCCTCGTCCGCGACCCTGCCTCGGTCCTCGAACGCCTCACCTGGACGCATCCCGAGACGCCCGCGCTTCTCGTTCTGGCAGGGAGATTGCACGCTCCAGCGTGCAATCTCCCTGCCAGAACGGGGTGGTGGAGCGGTGAACCGAAACATCTAGATGGTTTGGGCGTGGGCGGCTATGCTCGGAGGTGTCGTCAAGGATCGGATCTCATGACAACGGCCCCCCGCGCTCACGACTGCCTCATCAACGTGCACTTCGGCGATTCTGACCAGCCGGACTGGATGTTTCGGGTCAAGGACGACTACTTCAAGCGCGACGACTGGATCTTCGGGAAGTGGGAGCTGTCGAAGGTGATCGACGAGATGGACGCCAACGGCGTTCAGCGGGCGGTCGTCACCGCCAACATCAACAACACCACGGGCTCGCCGTTCGAGTTCGTGAACGCCCGACCCGACCGCTTCGTTTGACGGCGGGCGGCCTCGATCTGCTGAGGCCGATGCCGTCGCTCCGCCGCCTCGAGTCCTTCGTCAAGGACTTCCCGGTGGCGTTTGCCTCGGTCGGGCCGTCGTTCTGGGGCGACGGCAGGTACCCGCCGAGCGACGCGGTCTACTACCCGCTCTACACCAAGTGCTGCGAGCTCGACCTGCCGCTGTCCCTCAACACCGGCCTGCCCGGACCGCCGATCCCCGGCGAGGTGCAGAACCCGATCCACCTCGACCGGGTGTGCGTCCGGTTCCCGGAGCTCAAGCTGTGCATGATGCACGGCGCGGATCCCTGGTGGGAGGCGCCATCCGGCTGATGATCAAGTACCAGAACCTGCACCTGATGACCTCCGCGTGGGCGCCGAAGTACCTGCCCGAGAGCCTGCTCCACTTCATGCGCGACGCGGGGCAAGACGAAGGTCATCTTCGCCTCTGATGCCCCGGTGCTGTCGATCAGCCCGTACGGTGGGCGAGGCCGTGAAGCTCGACCTGCCGCCGGATCTCATGGACAATTACCTCTACGGCAATGCCCAGCGGTTCTTCTTCGACCGGCTGGACGGGGCGAGCGGAGCGGCGAGCCCGCCGATTGAGGCAGCCGAGCCCGCTCAGCGGTGATGGTCGAGGAGGTCGACCACGGTCGCCGCCTCCTGGCCGAGCATGACCCGGCCCACGACCGCCATGTGATCACGCCAGTGCGTCTCGGCCGCCGCTCCATCGCCCGCCTCCAGCAGGTTCAGGAGGTGGTGCTGGGAGTGGATGCCCCGTTTGCGGACGGTCGACGATCCCACGGCGTCGCCTGACCGGCTGACCGTGGCGACGGCGCGCACGACGATCTCGTTCAGCATCTCGGTGACGATGCTGAGGGTCTGGCTGCCACCGAGCGCGACGAGGCGCTCGTGGAACGCCGCGTTGGCGACGCCGAACGCGTCAGGGTCTTCGATGGCCTCCTCCTCACGTTCGACGAGCGCGCGGAGCTCGGCCACGGCGGCGTTGCGTCGCCGGGACACCGCGATCGACCGGGCGGCCAGTGGCTCGATCTGAGCCCGGGCGTCGAACACATCGGCCAGCGACACGTTGCGAGCCTGGAGGACCATGGCCGCGGTCCGTGCTGTCATGCGTTCGTCCGGTTCGTGGACGATCACGCCACCGTGCACGCCGCGCATCACCGTGATGAGTCCCTCGGCTTCGAGGATCCGCAATGCCTCGCGGCAGAGAGGGCGCGACACGCCGAAGCGCTCGACGAGCTCGGGCTCATGGCCGAGGGAATCGCCTTCGGACAGCTCGCCGCTGACGATCAGGGCTCGCAGCTCGTCGGCGATGAGCTGCGGCTTCTCACGAACTTGGGTTCCGGTCGTCTTTCTGGTGCTCACGTCGCCTCCACGAAGGGTCCCGGGCCGCTCGGGTTGCCACAGCGGGGACGTAAAGATATTAACGTTTCCGTCCATGACCGCCGCCCCACCCACGAGCACGACTCCCTGGCGCCGTCGACCGGACCAGATCGAGGCCGGCCTGGTGGCGTGGGCTCGCGCTTGGCGCGGCGAGAGCGCCCAGATCTCCAACGTCCGTGCGCCCGACAGCGGGATGGCGAACGACACCGTGCTGTTCCATCTCGACGGCGAGCCGCTTGTCGCTCGTTTGGCCCCGGCGCCCGACTCGCCCTATCCCACGTTCCCGTCCTTCGACCTCGGTCTGCAGGCGCAGGTGATGGGCCTGGTGGCGGAGCGCACGACGGTTCCGGTCCCGGAGGTCGTGCACCACGAATCGGCGGACGCTTACCTCGGCGTTCCGTTCCTGGTGACCCGGGCGATCGAGGGACTGGTGCCTTCGGACAGTCCGCCGTACCTGCTCGACCCGACTGGGTGGTTCCTCCGCGGCACCCGCGAGCAGTGGCAGCGGCTGGAGGAGTCGACCATCGGCGTGCTTGCTCGCCTGCACCAGATCGCCGACGACGGGGCGGCGACGGCCTTCCTCCACCCCGGCTCCGAGGGTGAAACGGCGCTGGCGCGCCACCTGGCGAACATGCGCAGCTACTACGACTGGGCTCGGGAGGGGCAGCAAATCCCGATCCTGGAGTGTGCCATCGAGGTGCTCACGGCCACCATGCCGACCACCGAGCGCAGCGTCGTCAACTGGGGCGACAGTCGTCCCGGCAACATCATCTACCGGGACTTCGAACCCGTCGGCGTGCTCGATTGGGAGATGGCGGGCGTCGGCCCACCCGAGCTCGACGTCGCCTGGGCAACGTTCTTCCATCGCTTCTGGGGGTTCATGGCCGGGCTCTATGGCGCGCCGCCGGTCCCGGAGATGTTTCGCCGCACCGATGTGACGGCGACCTACGAGCGGGTCTCGGGCGAGCACCTCGACGACCTGGCCTGGTACGAAGCGGCCGCCGGTCTGCGGTTCGGGATCATCTTGCTGCGGATGAGCCACCGCACGATCGCCTTCGGGATGGCCGAGCCGCCGGCGGAGCCCAACGGCCACGTCATGTTCACGCCGCTGCTCGAATCGCTGCTCGCCGAGCTGGCCTGATCCCGGCCACGAGCTGGCCCGAGCCCGGGGTGCCTCGTGGTCCCCCGTCCTCGTGAACGCATAAGGTGAGCCGATGGTCGACGACATCAGAAGCGTATCCGACGATGAGTACTGGTCCGAGCTCCGGCACCGCTGGGGCTCGCTGCTGAGCTACCGATACATCGGGCGCCAGTTCTCATCGATGAACAACGTGGCCGACGACACCGTCACCCTCCGGCACGACATGCGCAACACCACGGGCGGCATCATGGCGGCTCCACTTGCCATATCCTGCCCCGGCGGGGGCGCCAAGAGCGACCTCGAGGCGGTACCGAACCCGGTCATCCACTCGCTGCAGATCCTCGACCACGCTCGCGACGTCGGGCGGATCGAGGTCATCGACTCGGTCTCACTGCACGAGGGTCAACGCATGGGATACACGCGGGCCAAGATCGTCGATGCCGACAACCACGCTCGGGTGATCGCACTCGTGGAGAGCCAGGGGGCGTCGATCGGCGACGTACCTCCCGGTCTGCAGAAGTTCGACGACGATCCGATCATGCACATCGAGGACTCGCCGGATCTCCCGCCGCTGTGGCAGGTGTTCGGTGCCACCAAGCGGCCCGACGGCCAGTGGGCGTTGCCCGAGCTGCGCCTCGAGTTGGCCTCCCCCGACGCCGCACTTCACCTCGGTCCGCAGCACATCGTCTTGGAGGCGGCAGCCATCGATCTGGCCGCCGATGCCGTGGGTACCGACCGGCTCCAGATGCAGACGTGGCACGTCATGCACCTCGCCCGCGGCAAGACGGGCCCGTTCCGCGTCGAGGGCACGGTCCGCGAGGCGCGGACGGCTCGAACCGAATCGGCGTGCAGCTCACCATGTTCGACGAGGGCAACGGCGATCGAGCCATCACCGCAGCGGCGGCCGTGTTCGACGTCGTCGCCTGAGCGGCGCGCTGGTCACAGGCCCCGACGGAGGAGCTCGGCGCCCTCGTCGGCGGCGAGGGACCGTGAGGTCCGTTGGGCGATCTGCCAGCTGGAGCGGGACCGTCGGAGCACAAACGACGTGTAGCCGATGCGCCACAGGCGCGGGTTCCGCATGTCCGGATCGCTGATGTACACACGTACATAACCCGTGGCGGTCGCGGCATCGCCGTCGATGTCGACGTCGACGACGAACGGCCCCATGGTGTGCGCGGCAGCGGCCGACGATGGCCTGGTGACGGTCGTCGAGCACCAGTTGGCGAGCGCCGGCCGAACCCGTGAACCGGGTGTCGCCGCCCAGGTCGATGTCGGTGTCGTGCGTGTAGAGGGCCTCCGTGGCCTCGACATCACCCATGTCGACCGCGAAGCCGTAGCGGGTGAGGACGTTGGTCACCTCCCGTTCATCCTCGAGACGCCGTACCCGGGCGGCCAGTTCGGCGATGGTGGGATCGGGTTCGGTCACCGTGGCTCCTCTCGACCGGCCTCGCCGGGCAGGACGAAGACTAGGCAGAGTCGCAGTGACGCTCCGCCAGCGGCGATGGCGCTCTCACGCGTCCTCGTCGTGGACCGTCGCAGGATGACTGGGCGGGCGCCCCAGGAGCCGATCGGCGCGGCGGTCGAGCGCGGTGGCGAGGAGAACGACCGGAGCGAGGTACACGGCGAGCACGAGGTCCCCGGTCATCTCGGCGAGCAGGAACACGGCGGTGAGCGGCGAGCGAAGGCCGACGGCGACGGCAACCGACGCGGCGACGGCCACGACCGTCGACACGTCGACGGCAGACCATCGGGTCGCGTCGACGGCGGCGACGGTGAGCAAGGCCGCGCCGGCACCGACCGTCATGGTGGGGGTCAGCACACCTCCCGGTGCGCCGGAACCGATCGCCGCCACCGTGGCGACGAGTTTCACGACGAGGAGGGCCACGCCGAGCTCGGCGCCGACGGTGGCGAGCTCGGAGGCGTGGCGAAGGGCGTCGAGGCCGTTCCCGGCCACATCAGGCGACACGGCGACAGCTGTGCCGGCGATGATCGCACTGATCCCCACGACGATGACGAGATCCGAGCGAGCGGTGACGGTTTGGCGGCGAGCGTCGAACGTCTCGCGCAACCACAGGAAGCCTCGCGCACCGACCAGCGCCGGGAGGAGAGCGACGAGCGCCGCAGCGCCGATCCCGCTGACGCCGCGAGGCACCTCCGGTAGAAGCGGGCCTTCGTCGAACAGTCGGGTGGCGACCAGGTGCCCACCCACCGCTCCACTCGCTGTGAACGTGACGGCTCGGCGGCTCCGGCGTACGCCGAGGTGTTCCTCGAGGTACACGACTGCCGCGATGGGGGCGTGGTACGCGGTCGCGAACGCGGCGGCGATCCCCGCGGTGGCCATCGCCGCGCCACGACCGCCGAACCGACGTCCGAGGCTCGAGCCCACCGCCCCGCCCGCCTCCAGGATCGCCGACTCGCGACCGACGCTCACCAAACCGGCCGTCATGATCCAGGTCCCGGTACTTCGTATTGTCGTGGCGCGAAACGAGATCCGTCGTTCCTCGCCCCGCGTGGTCGCCGCGATGGCATCGAGCCCGGATCGTCCCGGCCATCGCCTGGTGACGTGGTGCCCGAGCGCGGCCGCAGCGAGCACGGCCCCGGCCACCAGGGTGCCCACGAACAACGGTGACTCGTTCGACGCGGCGTCGGTCGCGGCGCGGCCGTGGCCGAGCCGCTCGATGGCCCAGAGCGAGGATTCCTTGAAGGCGACGGCAATCGTGCTCGCAACGACGATGACGGCCACGAGGATGAGGGCTGTCGCCGCCGAATGACGCCTCGGCGGAGTGTCGAATCCTGGCGTAGCCGTAGGTCTCCGAGTCACGTCCTGAGCCTCGGGTCCACCTACCGACGGTACCGCGTCGGTGTCGGCGCGGTGGGCCACGGTGAACGGCCCGGCGCCCCCGGCCACCGTGGGAGTCGTGCCATGATTTGCGCCGTGCACGACGAGGACGGCGGGAGTCAGTCGCGCCGATCACAGCTCACCGGGGCCATCGGCGCGCTCGGCGTCGTCTTCGGCGACATCGGCACGAATCCGTTGTTCGCCATGCGTGAGGCCTTCGAGGCCGACCACCACGTCGAGCTCTTCGAGGCGAACGTCGTTGGACTGCTGTCGGTCATGTTCTGGTCCCTGATCATCGTGATCACGACCAAGTACCTGACGCTCGTCATGCGAGCTAGCAACGACGGCGAGGGCGGGATCCTGGCGCTGTCCGCGCTGATCACTGCGAAGGCGGCCGACGGGCAGCCCAGTCGCAAGCTCGTGATTCTTGCCGGTCTGTTCGGCGCTGCGCTCCTCTACGGCGACGGTGTCATCACCCCGGCGATCTCGGTGTTGGCCGCCGTCGAAGGCACCACGGTGGCGACCTCGAAGCTGGACGATTTCGTGATCCCCGCGGCGATCATCATCCTGATTGGGTTGTTCCTCGTGCAACGCAAGGGCACGTCAGCGATCGGCAAGGTGTTCGGTCCAGTGATGATCGTGTGGTTCACCACCTTGGGTGTGCTCGGCGTCTCCCAGATCGCCGGGGAACCCGGGGTCCTGCGGGCGATGTGGCCGGGCGAGGCAGTCAGGTTCTTCGCCGACAACGGCACGACCGGTTTCCTGGTGCTCGGCGCCGTGATCCTGGTCGTGGTCGGCGGCGAGGCGTTGTATGCCGACATGGGGCACTTCGGTCGGCGTCCCATCACCATGAGCTGGTACGCCCTGGTGTTCCCGAGCCTCGTGCTCGTCTACTTCGGACAGGGCGCGCTGCTCATCCGTGACCCCGAAGCCATCGAGAATCCGTTCTACCTGATGGCGCCCCGATGGGGTCTGTATCCGCTGGTGGTGCTGGCCACCTTGGCGACCGTCATCGCCTCACAGGCGTTGATCTCGGGCGCCTATTCGCTCACGCAGCAGGCCATGCAGCTCGGGTACAGCCCCCGGGTGAGGATCAACCACACGTCGGACTCCCATATCGGCCAGATCTACATCGGGTCGATCAACTGGCTGCTCATGATCGCCTGCATCGCCTTGGTGCTCGGGTTCCGTGAGTCCGCCAACCTGGCGGCGGCCTACGGCGTGGCCGTGACCACGACCATGGTGCTGACGACGATGCTCTTCTTCCTGGTGGGGCGCGAGCACTTCGGCTGGCGAAGGGCCTGGTTTGCGCCGTTGTGTGCGATCTTGTTCGTCGTCGACCTGGCCTTCTTCAGCGCCACCTTGTTCAAGATCCCCGAGGGTGGCTGGCTCCCGCTGGTGATGGGCGCCGTCATCTTCACCCTCTTGAGCACGTGGCGTACGGGTCGCCTGCTCATCTCGGAGCGGCTGCTCAAAGGCGGTTTGCCGATCGACCGGTTCATCGCCGATCTGGCCCGCCACCCGCCCGTACGGGTGCCGGGTGAGGGCGCCTACCTGTTCGCCTCGCCGATGATGGCGCCTCCCGGACTCCTGGCCAACCTCCGTCACAACGATTCGCTCCACGAGCGCATCCTGCTGATCTCGGTCCAGATCGAACGCCGCCCGCGTGTGCTGTCGGCCCGCCGGGCCGAGGTGACCGAGCTCGGCGGTGGCTTCTACCAGGTGGTGTTGCGTTACGGCTTCATGCAGGAGCCAGACGTCCCGCGGGACCTGGCCGACCACGCAGCGGATCGAATCCCCGTCAACCTCGCCACGATCAGCTACTTCATCGGGCGAGAGTCCATCCGGGTGACCCCGGCCCCGGGTATGGCCCGGTGGCGCGAGCGGTTGTTCTCGGTGATGTCGAGGAACAGTGGGAGTGCGTCGTCGTACTTCGGCTTGCCGACGGATCAGACCCTTGAGCTGGGTCTCGGCGTCGAGCTCTGAGGCGTCGCCCTTTACGCCAACGCGCCGTCGACCAGCCGGAGGAGGAGGGCAGCGGGCCAGGCCGTGTCCGGCTCGGCGAGGTGTACCTCGAGCCCGACTCGGTCTCGGAGCCAAGCGGCGTTGCGGACATGGACGTCGCGTGTGCGGTCGAAGCGGTTGAGCTCGACGACGGGGGTGATGGGCCGGTTCGATTACGCAACCAGGATGCAGTCGCTGATCTCGCCGAGTCTGGCATCGGCGACGAGGAGGACATCATCGGGGTCGATGGCGCGCTTCAGACTGTCGTCGTCGGCGGCGATCGGGGAGCGGAGCCCTCCCGCGGTCTCCAACAACGCCAGGGCGAGGGGGGCTGGCCACTCGATCGCCTCGACGAGTTCGACCAAGATGGGTGTCGGGCGACCGAGGACCTCGGCGGGCATGGGCGGTGCCATCGGACGGTAGGCCGAGGTCGTCGAGGGCGCTCAGCAGGCGATCGATCATGTCGTCGTGCGCAGCGGACAGGGCTACCCGAAGTCGGCTCGTGCCGGCGGGAGCGGCCGGCGGTCCCACCGCCGGGACGTAGAGGCTGCGACGAAACCGGCCAAGGCCCCGAGCGTCTTGGAGAGGTTTCCGACGGTCACGACGTCACACGCGACGGCCGAGTGGTCGGTCGTCTGTCGAGGACCGAATGAGCCTCGTCGAGGACCAGCAGCGCGCCATGACGGGCGCACCCGTCGATCAGATCCTCGACCGGGGCGTTGTCGCCGTCCATCGAGAAGACGACATCGCTGATGACGATGCCCGGGATCGAGTCGGCCGACTGCGCCTGAGGTGAATCCAGGTGGTCGCAGTCCGAGTGGTGGTAGACCTTCGACGTCGCTCGGCTGAGCCGGCACCCGTCGATGATGGACGCGTGATTCACCTCATCGCTGTAGATCGTCCCGCCGGACCGGGCCAGCGTGGCCAGCACCCCAGGTTCGCGTAATAGCCGGTCGAGAAGACGAGCGCGCCGTCGGTCCGCTTCCACGCCGTCACCGTCCGAGCCGAGGTTCCGAAAGCGGACAGGCCGTCCGCCATCAACGAGCGATGCCTCGGCGAGCCGCCATGTCGTCGTAGGCGCCGATGATCTCGTGCACTCGCGGCTCGAACCGGCCCCGGGACGAACCATGGGTCACGAAGTAGGGCGTTCCGTCCACGACGGCGGCGAGGAGGCCCGTGACCGCCTGTTCGGCATCGAGGAGGTCTCCCGCACTGGGGGCTGCGTTGGTCGCCACATAGGTGAGGTCGTCCATGTCGAGCAGTGACGGACCGAGCAGTTCGGGCCGGGCGGCTCGGCTGGAGTCGAGGTGGGTCGTCATCATGCCGGCGGGGAAGATCGTGGTCACCGAGATCTCTTCCTCGGCCAGCTCGAGGCGCAAGACGTCGCCGTAGGCCATCACGGCCGCTTTGGTGACGATGTACCCGCCGAGTCGAGCCGTGGCCGCGAGCGCCGAGTCCGAGGAGGTGAGCGCGATGCCGCGAGGGCCATCGGTCGATCGTAGGAGGGGCAAGAAGGCATTGACCGTCTGGGCCGTTCCCTTCACGTTGACCGAGAGGAGCCAGTCCCAGTCGTCAGAGGTGAGCCGATCGAGCCGGCCGAACTGCTGGACGCCGACGTTGGCGAAGAGGTGATCGCACCGGCCGAACTCGTCGTTCACCCGCTCGGCGGCCGCCGCGAGCTGACTGGCATCGGCCACGTCGACGGCGACGCTGATGGCTCGACCACCCTGGTCGACGATCTGTTCCGCGGTCGACGCGGCATTCTCGCCCGAGATGTCGAGCGCGGCGACGGCCATGCCGTCTCCCGCACATTGGTGAGCGATCGCTGCTCCGAATCCGGAACCGCCCCCGGTGATGACGGCGACGCGCTCGGCTGCTGTCATGTTCGACCTTTCGTCGTTCTGGCTCGAGCGGGGAGCTTGGTCGGGGTGGCCGGACCCGTCAAGAACGGGGGTTCCGGGGCGGGGTCAGCTCGGGCGGGAGGTCCAGTCGGCCGCTCGCTGGACGTAGTCGGCGAAGAGGGGTCGGATCTGATCGAGATCCATGCCGAACTCGGCTGGTTCCGACCGGGTCGTGGGTTCACGCTTCTCCGCGTTGTCGGCCCACCAGTCGGTCATCCGGGACTCGAACTCGTCGGTGACGGGCTCGCCGAGCCAGGAGTAGAGCCCTCGGATCTCGCCGATGGGATCGGCCTGCATGGCCCGGAAGTCGATGTCGTAGAAGCGGTCGTCCGCACCGGCGTCGCGAAACGCCAACGTGCGGGCGATCCCCACCGACCAGTGCTCCACGTTGACCTGGCCCAGGTAGTGCGGGTCGAGGTGATCGGTGAAGGTGGCGCCGATGTCGGCGTAGACGGCGGCCACCGACAGCATCACATCGGTCGGATCGCGGTGCGTCATCACGAACCGGGCGTCGGGGAACACGTGGCCGAGCGCATCGAGGAAGAGGATGTGCGCCGGGCACTTCAGTCGCCACGGCCGGTTCGGCTCTCGCCATTGCAGGAGCTTGAGGACGCGGCGCTCGTAGCGGTAGGTCGACGTGAGGTCAGCGTCGAGCAACCACGACGAGTAGCTCGGGATCTTGGCGAACCCCTGGAACATGTGCGTCTTGAAGTCGAGCGCCATCAGGTCGAGGCACTCGAAGGGACCATTGATGTCCGACGGCACGTGCTGCTTGGTGCCGGCCTTGATCCCTGTTCCGGGCCCCACGCGTGGGTCGTGACCCGAGACGGTGGACGGCGGCGGGCACGGCTGGAACGACTCCCACTGCCGGAGGTAGCGGATGTCGGGGTCCTGAGCGAGCAGGAACGACAAGGCGGTCGACCCGGTGCGGGGCAACCCGAGTCCGATGAGCGGCGCGACGACGGGTACGTCGTCGATGTCGGGGTGGCGGCGGTACCAGTCCTCCACCTGGAGACGCTGCGCCAGATGGCCGACCAATCGTGGATAGAGGAAGGCCTCGCCGGCGGCGTTGAGCTGGGCCTCGGTGCGGAAGGATCGCACGAGGATCTCCAGGCCTTCCCGGAACGTGTCCTCGCCGAAGTCATCGAGACCGGTGCGCGCCTGGGCCGCGTCCATCAGGTCGTCATGTGCACCCACGATCGCCTCCCGAGTCGAATCCCCCAGGCCCAGCACCGTGCCACTCACGTGCTCAGGCGTCAAGCAACTGGGCGGTTCTCACTCGGGCCTGGCGCCACCCGTCGATCAACTCGGCGACGACCTCGGCCGCCGGCATCTCTCTGGTCACCGCGGACACGGTGTGGCCGCCGCTGCCCCCGCCATTGCGGAGCAGGCTGGCACTCACGCCATTGTTGGGGGCCGGCGCGACCGTGATGTCGTCCATCGACGACGACACGATCGCCTCCCGCCATTCCGCCGGAGCGCCGCTCTCGGGGGTGGCGATGAACCGGGTCCCGAACATGCCGAGGTCGTACCCCGCGCACACCGAGGCCCACAGGGCGACACCGTCGCTCATGCCCCCGGCGATGGCGAGCGGGCCGTCGAAGAACGAGCGCACCGCCCGGACGAACGCCAGCGGGTTGGCCCAACCGGTGTGTCCACCCACGCCGGCGGCCAGGAGGATCAGTCCATCGGCGCCGGCCGCCAAAGCCTTCTGGGCGTGCTCGAGAGAGACGACGTCGACCAGCACGAGGCACCCGGCAGCATGCAGGGGGCCGATCACCGGCGCCGGGTTGCCGACGCTGGTGATGACCAGTCGCACCGCTCGGTCGGTGACGCAGTCGAGGTCGGCGTCGAGCCGCGTGTTCTGCCGGCCGACGATGAGGTTCGCGGCCACCGGACCGGTCGCCTGGCCTGCCGGGGTGGCGGCCTCGGCCTCGGCGGCGATCTGGTCGAACCACTCATCGAGCTCGGCGCTCGATCGGCAGTTGCTGGTCGGGAACGCACCGACGATGCCGGCGCCGCAGGCGGCGGCGACCAGCGCCGGGGTGGAAAGCGCGGTCATCGGGGCCGCCGCCGCGATGGGCTAGGCGCGTATGAGGTCGCGCAGCGGTGACGGTGACGGCTCCATGGGCGCCCGGATCCTAAGGTGTGTCGGTGTCGACGGCGCGATCGGTGATCCTCTTCGTGGCGGCGGCCATCGCCGAGATCGGCGGCGCCTGGATGGTGTGGCAGGGTGTCCGGGAGGACCGGGGTGCCGCGTGGATCGTTGCGGGGATCGCCGCCTTGGCGGCCTACGGGTTCGTGGCCACCTTCCAGCCCGACAACAACTTCGGCCGCATCCTGGCCGCGTACGGCGGTGTCTTCGTGGCCGGATCACTGCTGTGGGGACGGGTGGTCGACGGGTTCCGACCCGACCGCTTCGACCTCATCGGCGCCGCGCTGTGCCTCGCCGGTGTCGGCGTCATCATGTATTCGCCCCGGTGAGGAATCGGTAGCCGATGCCCGGTTCGGTGACGAAATACCGGGGCCGGCCGCGGTCGGGCTCGAGCTTGTGGCGCAGGTTGGCCATGTGCACCCGCAGGTAGTTGGTCTCCGTCTCGTAGGTCGGCCCCCAGACGGCCTGCAGGAGCTGGCGCTGGGTCACGAGTCGATCGTGGTGCCGCACGAGTGTCTCCACGAGGGCCCACTCCGTCGGGGTGAGGTGGATCTGGACGCCGTCGCGGAGGACTCTCTTCTCGGACAGGTCGATCCGGAGCGGCCCAGCCTCCACGACCGCCTCACCCTGCTCGGTGGCGCTGGCCCGGCGGAGCACGGCCCGCATACGGGCCAACAGCTCGTTCATACCGAACGGTTTGGTCAGGTAGTCGTCGGCCCCGGCGTCGAGCGCCTCGACCTTGTCCCCCTCCTGGTCGCGCACGGTGAGCACGACGATCGGGACCGCAGTCCAGCCTCGCAGTCCGTGGAGCACGTCGATGCCGGAGATCCCCGGTAGACCGAGATCGAGCAGGACGAGGTCGGGTCGGTGGTCGGCCGCCAGCTTGAGCGCCTCCTCACCGGTGCCCGCCAGGTCGACGACATAGTCGCGAGCCCGCAGGTTGGTGGCGAGCGCCCGCCGGATCTGGGGCTCGTCGTCGACGACCAGGATCCGCGTCGGGCTCACGGCTCGACCCGGAGGGCCAGCGGTCCCGGCAACGACGAGGCGATGGGCAGGCTGATCGACACGGTGAGGCCACCCCCGGGGGTGTCCTCGAGCTCGATGCTGCCGCCCATGGCCCGGGCGAACCCGTTGGCCACGGCCAGGCCGAGCCCCACTCCACCCGGCGATTCGTCTCCGAGGCGCTGGAACGGCTCGAACACCTGCGGGCGGGCATCCGTATCGATGCCAGTCCCCCGATCGACGACCCGGATGACGGCGACATCGGCCACCCGGCTCGCCTGGACGAGGACGTGCTGATCGGCCGGGGAGTGCCCGAGCGCGTTGGCGATGACGTTGGCGACGATGCGCTCCAGCAGGGCCGGGTCCGCCGCCGCCACCGGGTCATCCTCGATGTCGACCTCGACCTGATCGGTGGGCATCGACAGGCTGTTCAGGGCGGAGTCGACGACATCGGCGAGGGGCGTCTCCACCATCCGGGGGTTGACGGCCCCGGCTTCGACGCGGCTCATGTCGAGCAGGTTGCCGATCAGGCGGTCGAGGCGGTCGGCCTCCTCGTCGATCGTCTCGGCGAACTCGACACGTTGCGCTGGTGTCCAGTCGATGTCGCTCTGGAGCAAGCTGGTGGACGACGCCTTGATCGAGGCGAGTGGGCTGCGCAGGTCGTGGGAGACGGCCCGCAGGATGGCGGTCCGGAACTCGTCGGCTTGCTGGCGGCTCTCGAGCTCGTGGGCCGTCGCCCGAAGTTGACGACGATCGATCGCCTCGCTGAGTCGGGCGCTGAAGGCGTCGAGCACGCGGCGACCTTCGCCGTCGAGCTGACCCGGATGAAGCCGAAGGCGAAGGTCGTCCGTGACGGGCATCTCCGCCGACGGTGCGCCGGCCGCAGGGGCGTCGCCGTCGAGGATCTCCGTTGTCCACTGACCGTTCGGACCCCGCCGTTCGAGGAGCACCGCCTCCTGACCGAAGATCGTCCGGATGTGCGTCAAGAGCCCCGGCAGTGGATCGGCGTCGCCGCTGAGCCGCCCGGCCGCTGACGCCAGCGCTTCGCCCTCGGCGCGGGCTCGGCGCGCTTCGGCGGAGTGCCGGGCGGCCTGGTCGACGAGGAGACTCACGAGCACGGCCACGGCGACGAACACCACGAGGGCGATGATCTGGTCGGCGTCGTTGATGCGCAGGGTGCCGTACGGCTCGGTGAAGTGCCAGTTGGCGAGGACCGTGGCCGCGAGCGCGCAGGTGATGGCCGGTCGAAGTCCGCCGATCGCCGCCACGCCGCAGACGGTCAGCAGGTAGAGCAAGAGCGTGGCCGGGAGTTCGACATCGCCCCGGAGCGCGACCAGCAGGAGGGTGAGGATGGGCATGGTCACGACAGCCAGCATCCAGGCTGCGGCCTGCCGGCGAGTCGAAACCGCCGAGCGGCGGCGCGGTAGGCGCGGCAGGACTCGGGCAGCCGAGCGGTGTGCGGCAGGATCGGAGGAGATCACGTGGACGTCGATGTCGCCGGCGAGTCGGATCACCGCGTTGACGACCGAGCCGGAGACGAGCTCTCGCCACCGACTCTGTCCGGTGGCGCCCAAGACGAGCTGCGTGGCCTTCATCGATCGAGCGAACGACACCAGCTCCTGGGCGACGTCGCTCGCCACCGCTTCGTGCAACTGGCCGCCCAGGTCCTCGATGAGCTGGTGATGGGCGTCCAGGGCAGGGGCGTCGGTGCGATTGAGTCCGTCAGCGGCGCGGATGTGCACACCGATGAGCTCCGCATGGCTCCGTTGCGCCAAGCGGGCGGCTCGCCGCACCACGTTCGCCGACTCCGGCGCACCGGCGACGGCGACGACGACGCGCTTCTCGAGTCTCCCAGGGACCGTTGATGTGGTGCTCGTCCATGTAGGTGCGGAGGGTGTCATCGACCTTGTCGGCGACCCAGAGCAGCGAGAGCTCCCGCAGGGCCGAGAGGTTGCCGCTTCGGAAGTAGTTCCCGAGGGCGGCGTCGACCTTGTCCGGTGCGTAGATGTTGCCGTGGGCCATGCGGCGGCGGAGGGCTTCGGCCGTCATGTCCACGAGCTCGACCTGGTCGGCCTGGCGCACCACCCAGTCCGGCACGGTCTCGCGCTGGCGGACGCCGGTGACGGACTCGACGACGTCGTTGAGCGACTCCAGGTGCTGGATGTTCACGGTCGAGATGACGTCGATTCCGGCGTCGAGCAACTCGTGGATGTCCTGCCAGCGCTTCTCGTTGCGCGAACCCGGCACGTTGGCGTGGGCCAACTCGTCGACGAGCGCGACCTGGGGCCGTCGAACCAGGAGGGCATCGATGTCCATCTCGTCGATCGACGCATCTCGGTACGCCACGGGGCGCCGCGGGAGGACTTCGAGGTCGCCGATCTGCGCAGCGGTGCTGACCCGGCCGTGGGTCTCCACGAAGCCGATGACCACGTCGGTGCCCCGGGCGTGACGGCGGTGGCCCTCGTTCAGCATGGCGAAGGTCTTGCCGACGCCGGGCGCGGCCCCGAGGTAGATGCGGAGTCGGCCGCGGCTCACGGCCGCAGTGTACGCAGGGCGTACCGACAGGCTTGGAGTGTACGCAGGGCGTACCGACAGGCTCGGAGTGTACGCACGGCGCACGGATCGATCCGGGTGGCCACGTCGGGTGATGAGTCCATCGCCCGACGGTTCATCCGGCGCGAGCGAACTCGGCCACCGCGAGGTTGAGCTCGAGGACGTTCACGCCGGGATCGCCGAGGACGCCGAGCGCCCGCCCGTCGGTGTGATCGTCGATCAGGCCGAGGACCACACCGAGCGCCAGGTCGCGTGCCCCGGCGACCCGTGCCGCCTGGAGGCGAGCGTTGGCGATCGAGATGTGCGGATCGAGTCCCGACGCGGACGAGGTGACCGCATCCACCGGTACCCGAACGTCGGCGGACAATCCGTTCACCTCCCGGTAGAGGGCGACGCGTCCCTCGACGTTGAGGAGCAGCTCCTCGCTGAG
Organism: uncultured Acidobacteriota bacterium; assembly: GCA_963732655.1. GTDB lineage: Bacteria > Actinomycetota > Acidimicrobiia > Acidimicrobiales > SHLQ01 > CAVTWS01. The sequence goes on from CAVTAI010000001.1 coordinate 197,008, forward strand.
GGGGCCGAGGTTGGAGCCGGAGCTGGCCTGTCCGTCGTAGCCCTCACCGGCCGCCGAGGGCCGGGTCTGGAACCACTCGGCCCCATCGAAGGGCTGGCCGATGAGCGATGAACCGACCACCTCGCCGTCGTGTTCGACGAACGAACCGTCGGCCTCGTGGCCGAACGCGACCTGGGCCACACCGGTGACCAGGAGCGGGTAGGCGAGCCCGGTCAGTGCGGTCATGAGCGCCATCATGACGAGGCCGGTGCGGAGTTGTCGAGGCATCAGAAGACTCCCAGTGAGGTGACGGCCAGGTCGGTCGCCTTGATGCCCACGAAGGGCGCCACGAGACCGCCGAGGCCGTAGACGGCGATGTTGCGACGGAGGACCTCGGCCGCGCCGACGGCTCGGAAGCGAACACCGCGGAGGGCCAGCGGGATGAGCGCGACGATGATCAGCGCGTTGAAGGCTACGGCCGAGAAGATGGCCGTCCGGGCCGAGTGCAGGCCCATGACGTTGAGGGTGTCGAGCTCCGGATAGAGGCTGATGAACATCGCCGGGATGATGGCGAAGTACTTGGCCACGTCGTTGGCGATGGAGAAGGTCGTCAACGAACCCCGGGTGATCAGGAGCTGCTTGCCGATCTCGACGATCTCGATCAGCTTCGTCGGATCGGAGTCGAGGTCGACCATGTTCCCGGCCTCCTTGGCCGCCTGGGTCCCGGTGTTCATGGCCACACCGACATCGGCCGTGGCGAGGGCCGGCACGTCGTTGGTGCCGTCACCGGTCATGGCAACCAGCCGTCCCCCTTCCTGCTCCTTGCGGATCAGAGCCATCTTGTCCTCGGGCGTCGCCTCGGCCAGGTAGTCGTCCACCCCGGCCTCGCCGGCGATCGCCGCGGCGGTCAACGGGTTGTCCCCGGTGATCATCACCGTGCGGATGCCGAGGGCACGAAGCTGATCGAATCGTTCGCGCATCCCGGGCTTGACGATGTCCTTCAGGTGCACGATGCCGAGGATCCGGTCGCCGTCGGCGACGACGAGCGGGGTGCCGCCCCCATTGGAGATGTCGTGGACGTGGGCCAGCAGCTCGGGCGGCGCCGAACCGCCCCGGCTTTCGATCCACGCCCGGACGGAGTCGGTCGCCCCCTTGCGGATCTTGCGTCCGTCGGGGAGGTCGAGTCCGCTCATGCGGGTCTGGGCAGTGAACGGCACCAACGTGGCGTCCGCAGTGGCGGGCGGCGTGAGGGCGTATCGGTCGATGACCAGCTCGACGATCGACCGGCCTTCGGGGGTCTCGTCGGCGACGCTCGACAGCAACGCCGCCTCGGCGAGCGAGCGCTCGTCGACTCCGTGCATACCGATCAGAGCCGACGCCCGACGATTCCCGAACGTAATCGTCCCGGTCTTGTCGAGCAGCAGGGTCGACACATCACCCGCGGCTTCGACGGCGCGGCCACTCATGGCGAGGACGTTGCGCTGGACCAGCCGGTCCATCCCAGCGATGCCGATCGCCGACAACAGTCCGCCGATCGTCGTCGGGATCAGGCACACCAGCAGGGCGGTGAGGATGATGAGGTCCTGCTCACCGCCCGAGTAGATGGCCATGGGTTGGAGGGTGACGACCGCGAGCAGGAAGACGATCGTCAATCCCGACAGCAGGATGGACAGGGCGATCTCGTTCGGTGTCTTCTGCCGGGTGGCTCCTTCGACGAGCGAGATCATGCGGTCGAGGAACGATTCGCCCGGGCGCGCGGAGATGCGCACGACGATCCGGTCCGAGAGCACCTTGGTGCCGCCGGTGACGGCCGACCGGTCGCCGCCGGATTCGCGGATGACCGGCGCGGACTCGCCGGTTATGGCGGACTCGTCGACGCTGGCGATGCCCTCCACGATTTCGCCGTCGCCGGGGATGACTTCGCCCGCCACCACGACGACCTCGTCGCCGATGTCGAGCACGGTGGATGCCACCTCCTCGATCGTGCCGTCCGAACGTCGCCGGCGGGCGAGGGTCTCCTGGCGGGTCTTGCGGAGCGAGGCGGCCTGCGCCTTTCCCCGCCCCTCGGCCATGGCTTCGGCGAAGTTGGCGAAGAGGACGGTGAACCAGAGGAACAACACGACGAGCCCGCTGAAGGTGTGCTGATCTACGGATGCGTCGCCGAGATCGAGTAGGAACAGGACGGTCGTGAGCGCGGCACCCACTTCGACCACGAACATGACGGGGTTCTTGGCCACCGAGATGGGGTTCAGCTTGACGACGCTGTCCCGGAGCGCGGGCCCGAGGATGGTGCGATCGGTGAACGATCGGGTGACGGGCCGGCGGGTGTCCCCCGGGTCGTGAGGGAACTCGACGGTGGGGGACTCATCGGTGACGGTGGCCATAACGGGTACCTCGAATGCCTTGGGTGAGGATCAAGCGGCGAGGTGCTCGACGAGGGGGCCGAGCGCCAGAGCGGGGAAGAAGGTGAGTCCGGCGACGATCACCACGACACCGGTGACCAACCCACCGAACAACGGCGTGTCGGTCGGGAAGGTGCCCGATGTCGTGGGGACCCGTTGTTTGGAAGCGAGCGAGCCGGCGATGGCGAGCGCGGGGATGATGAGGCCGAATCGACCCAGCAGCATGGCCAGGCCCTGCGTCGTGGCCATCCAGTCCGTCGCCCCGTTCAGGCCGGCGAACGCCGACCCGTTGTTGTTGCCGGCCGACGCGAAGCCGTAGAGCACCTCGGACAGGCCGTGAGCGCCGGGATCTTGGATGGAGGAGTCGAGCACGGTGTCCAGCCGCAACGAGATGGCCGTGAGCCCGAGGACGACCGCGGGCATGATCAGGAGGAACACCACGACCAACTTCATCTCGGCGGCCTGGATCTTCTTGCCGAGGTACTCCGGCGTGCGCCCGACCATCAAGCCGGCGATGAACACCGCCAGCAGGGCGTAGATGAGAAGCCCCATCAATCCGACACCGACCCCGCCCGGGCTGACCTCGCCCAGCAGCATGTTCAGCAGGGTGATGCCGCCGCCACCCGCCGTCATCGAGTCGTGCATGCAGTTGACCGCACCGGTGGAGGTGCCGGTGGTCGACGCAGCCCACAGTGCGCAGGAGGCGGGCCCGAACCGCACGTCCTTGCCCTCCATGCTCCCGCCGGGTTGGTCCACGGCGATCCCCTGGTCCACGCCGACCGGGTCCAGGCGGGGGTTGCCTGCGGTCTCGGCGGCACTGGCCACGACGACCGAGACCAACCACAGCGCCAGCATGACCCCGAGCAGGATCGTGCCCTGGCGGCGGGCCTTGATCATGCGCCCGTAGGCGATCGGGATGGAGAGCGGCAGCACGAGGAGGAGCCACATCCCGAGCAGGTTCGTCCACCCGTTCGGGTTCTCGAAGGGATGAGCGGAGTTGGCGTTGAAGAACCCACCACCGTTGGTGCCGAGCTGCTTGATCGCCTCCTGGGAGGCGACCGGTCCGCCCGGGATGACCTGGGCCGAGCCGGACAGCGTGGTGACCTCGGTGCCCCCGGAGAGGTTCTGGATGACGCCCTGGCTCACCATCAGGATCGCGGCGACGAACGCCAGGGGCACGAGGACCCGAACCACCGTGCGGGTCAGATCGACCCAGAAGTTGCCGAGCGTCGCCGAGCCCCGCCGGCCGATGCCCCGGATGATGGCCACTGCGACGGCGAGACCCACGGCGGCGGACACGAAGTTCTGGACGGTGAGCCCCGCCATCTGGGTGAGGTGGCTCATCGTCACCTCACCGCTGTAGGCCTGCCAGTTGGTGTTGGTGACGAAGCTGACGGCGGTGTTGAAGGCGATCGGTGCCTCCACCGCGCCGAGGTCATCGGGATTCAGCGGCAGCGCACCCTGCACGCGGAGCAAGGTGTACAGGGCGACGACCGAGACGGCGCTGAAGGTCAGGAGCGACGCGGCGTACCCCGACCACCGCTGTTCGGATCGTTCGTCGACGCCACAGCATCGATAGATGATTCGCTCGATCGGCGTGAAGAATCGATCCCCGGGCGCCGGCGGTGGGGGAGCGACGTCGTCCGCGGACCCGTACACGCGGGCCAGGTAGGCGCCCAGGGTCGGCACCGTCAGCGCGAGGGTGCCGATCAGGACGATCAGTTGGAACAGACCCGTCGGTGACATCAGAAGCGCTCCGGGAACAGCAAGGTGATCACCAGGTACAGCAGGACCAGCGCGGATAGGACGAGTCCGATCGCGTTCTCGACGCTCATGAGTTCTCACGTTCAGCGTCTGAGCCGGTGCTGGTGGGGGCCAGCCGGGACGTTGCCACCGGTGTCACATGCACGATGCGGTCACAGGCGCGGAGCAGACCGAGCAGGATCACGAACCCTGCGGCGATCACCAGGAGGAAGACGACATCAGTCATGCGGTCAGGCATACGCCGAGCGGCGGGCGAGAGGAACGACCTTGATGCCGTCTTGACGGCGAACGTTCGATTCCTGTCGGGCTTCCTCGCCGGGTGCCGCGCCCTGGCTCGAAGTGAGCGGGTTCCAGTACGGTGACCTGTTCAGCACCAGAACGACGGGGTGATCGTGGAACGAGAGCTGCTCCTCACCGGCATCGGCGGTCAGGGGGTTCAGCTCGCCGCCCAGATGGTGGCCCGCGCCGCCATCGCCGAGGGCCGGCAGGTGATGCTCTTCGGGAGTTACGGCGGGATGATGCGGGGCGGCAACACCGATGCGACGATCGTGATCGCCGACGGCGCCATCGAGGCGCCGCCCACGGTCCCGTCGGCGTGGGCGTCGGTCGTGATGCACCACGACTACTGGGGTTTCGTGGAGCAACGGCTCCGCGCCGGCAGCGTCGTGTTGGTCAACTCGACGGTCTTTCGCGGGTCGATCGATCGCGCCGATGTGCATGTGATCCAGGTGCCCGCGACCGACATCGCGGTGGACATCGGCAACATCATGGCGGCCAGCGTGGTCATGATCGGCGCCCTGAGCGCGGCCACGAACCTGGTCGGGCTCGAGTCCCTGCTCGAGTCCGTCAGCGCCTGCCTGCCGCCGTATCGAGCGCAACATGTGCCGCTCAACCAGGCCGCCCTTCGTACCGGTTTCGGCGCGGTGACGGCCGGCCCCGAAGATGCGTGGACGGCCGACGTTCAGATCGGGGGCGCGATCCGGTGAGCGTTGACCCGGTGCTCACCCGCGGGCATGTGGTGATCGACACCGCCGCCTGCAAGGGCTGCGACCTGTGCATCGACGCGTGCCCGCCGCGGGTCCTCGTGATGACCACCCATGTGGTGAACGCCACCGGCTACCGATACCCGTTGCTGCTGCCCGGGTGCACCGGGTGCCAGGCGTGTTCACAGATCTGCCCCGACTTCGTCTTTCAGGTGTACAAGTACGACGAGCCCCTCCTGCTCGAGGACCACGAGGCGGAGGCGGCGAGCGCGCCATGAGCGGCCAGCTGATGGAAGGCTCGGAGGCGATCGCCGAGGCGATGATCGCCTCCGGTTGTCGGTTCTTCTCGGGGTACCCCATGACCCCGTTCACCGAGATCCTCGAGCACATGGCCGAGCGGCTGCCGCAGGTCGGCGGAGCCTGCATCAACGCCGAGAGCGAGCTCGAGGCGGTCGGGATGGCCTGGGGTGCGGCCGCGACGGGAACCCGGGCCGCCACCGGCTCGACCGGGCAGGGCCTGTCGCTCATGCAGGAGTCGATCGCCGAAGCGGCGATGGCCCACCTGCCGCTCGTGGTGATCAACATGGCACGGGCCCAGGGCGACTACTTCCAGGCCACCCGCGGCGGTGGTCACGGCGACTATCGGACTCCGGTGGTGGCGCCGATGGACGTGCCGGAGGCGGTCGAGTTGATCCAGTTCGCCTTCCACCTGGCGGACCGGTGGCGGAATCCGATCCTCTTCTTCGGCGACTACTACACCGCCCACACGTTTCAGTCGGTCGACGTGCAGCGGGTCGAGTTCGGGCCGTTGCCCGCCAAGGACTGGGCTCTCGACGGTACGTCGAGTGGATCTGGGCGCGCCAAGGTCGTGTCACCGTTGGGCGACACCAAGCAGCGTGACAACGTGGGCTACGACCTGGCCGACTACTACGTCCGCGCCGCCGCCTCGACTCAAGAGATGGTCGACGGCATCGAGCCCATGGTCGACATCGGGCACTGCGACGACGCCGAGGTGATCGTGATCGCGTTCGGCACGGCCGGCAAGTACATCCGGTACACGGTTCAGCAGATGCGGGCTGCGGGGATGCCGGTCGGCTACATCCGTCCGATCACCCTGTTCCCGTTCCCCACAGAAGCCGTGCGGGCGGCCGTCTCGGGGGCCAGACTCGTGGCGGTCTACGAGAACAACCAGGGGCAGATGGTCGACGACGTGCGGCTCGCGATCGAAGGTCGGGTTCCGGTCCGCTTCATCGGCGGGCTGTCGCTCGACACCTCGGGATTCGGCATTGCGCCGGACTACGACGTCGGCGTGTTGCAGGCCCGGATCGAGCCCCTGCTCCGGTCGGCCACCAGCGGCGATGGAGGAGTTCGATGAACGACCAGTTCGTCACCGTCGAGGGCCGTCGAGTCCTGCGCACCGACCGCGAACCCGCGGCTGCTCGGCTCGTCGACGACTTCACACCCACCCTGATCGATGTCGGTGAGCACCACCTGTGTCCTGGGTGCGGAGAGCCGATCGCCATGCGGTCGGTCCTGGAGATCGTCGAGGGCCTGGGGGTCATAGATCGGGCCATCGGCGTGTTCGGCATCGGTTGTTACACGGCGTTCTCGAACAACCTCGACTGTGAGGTCCTCCAGGCGCTCCACGGTCGGGCACCATCGCTGGCCACCGGGGTGAAACGGGCCCGACCCGACGCCGTCGTGTTCACGATCCAAGGCGACGGAGACATGGTGAACGAGGGGCTGCAGGAGGTCATCCACACGGCGGCACGCGGTGAACGGATCACGTGTGTGATGTTGAACAACGGCGTGTTCGGCGAGACGGGCGGCCACATCACCTCGACGACGGTGCTCGGTCAACGCACCAAGAACACGCTGGAGGGTCGGGATGGCCGCAAGGACGGGTACCCGATCCGGCTCAGCAACATGCTCGCCGACCTCGACGGCGTGGCCTTCGTGGGCCGGTGTGCGGTGAACAACGCCGGCAACGTGGCGCGGACCCGCAAGATGTTGCAGCGAGCGTTCGAGGCGCAACTCGCCGACGAGGGCTTCTCGTTCGTCGAGATCCTCACCATGTGCCCGACCGGTTGGTTCATCGACACCCACGAAGCCCCGGCATACCTCACCGACAAGCTGGCGGCCACGCACACCCTGGGCGTGGTGAAGGACCGCTCGGCCTGACGACCGGCCCGCCACTGCCGGGCTCACGACGGGGCGCGACCGCCCGCCTGGCGAGTCGCCGTGGCGGCTGATTCTTTCAGCTGCTCGCCGATCGTCTCGATCTCGGCGGCGGACAGCTCGTAGGTCGGTCCGAGCACGATCATCACCGCGGCGACCGTTGCGGATCGGTCGAACACCGGCGCCGACAGTTGGCTCACCCGCAGGCTCGCGCCCGGGGCGACATCGACCTGGAGGTACTCGCTGTGGGAGAACTCAAGCATGGCTTCATCTCGGAGCCGCTGGGCTTCCTGCGTCTCGGGCGACACCCTGAGGGTGTCCAGGGCGGCGACGAGGTCGGGACGGCGGTCGACCACGGTGGTGATGCTGTAGCCCTGGCGTCTGATCCCGGCGAGCGCCCGGCGGTAGTGCGCCAACTCGGCCTCGGTCAGGGGTGGTGATGGATCGTTCAACCAACGCTCGACGGTGGCGTCGTCGTCCCACACGATGAAGACAGCGCCGAAGGGAGCGACGAGGGGAATCGACTGCCCGACCCGGGTGCGAATGCCGAACGGCGGGCCGAAGTCGAACACGTCGCTCACCCGGGTGTCGGCGGATCCCCGGGTGGCCAAGGCCACGCACGTCGACGTCTGCCGGGCCAGGCGTTCGGCTTCGGCGACGGCCGCGCTCAGGGCCGTGTTGGCCACGCGGGCGGCGTCGCCCAGCATGATGCACGCCGGGCCGAGCTCGTATCGCAGGTCGTCGTTGCGGCGGACGACGAAGTCCTCGGCGGCCAGCGCCAGGAGCACCGCGTCGCAGGTGGCCCGAGGGGCGCCCATCGCCCGGGCCAGCTCCGAGACCGTGAACGACGAGGTCGGATGGCGGGCCAGGTGCACGAGCACCTCAGCGGCGCGGGACACGGCGGGAGAGGGGGTGATGGGCATGCGGTGCTCCCTCGACGAAGCTGCTGTCGTTGACGTGTGAATCCGAAGGTCACTAGCATCGCAGGGGCAGCGCTAGAATACTAGCATCGTCGGTGCCTGTCCGCCAGGCGCCGCAACGAGAGCGTAAGGGGCCGGTTCATGTCCGAGCGAAGCTCACTCGACTGGTTGGTATCGGTCGATGACCACGTGATCGAGCCCCCCAACGTCTGGCTGGATCGCCTGCCGCGGAAGTACCACGACCGAGCCCCCCGCATGGACGGGTCGGACCGGGGTGCGGTGTGGCGCTACGAGGACATCGTGACGCCGACCGTCGGCCTGTCGGTGGCGGCGGGCAAGGCCAAGGAAGACTTCGCACCGACACCGGTGTCGTTCGACGAGATGCGCCCCGGCGCCTACGACCCCGTGGCGCGGGTGGTCGACATGGATCGCGCCGGCATCTTGGCCTCCGTCAACTTCCCGTCCTTCCCGCGGTTCTGCGGCCAGGTGTTCTGGGAGGCCAAGGACAAGGATCTGGCGCTGCTGTGCGTGCAGGCCTACAACGACTGGATGATCGACGAGTGGTGCGGCAGCGCGCCGGGCCGGTTCATTCCCCTGACCCTGATCCCGTTGTGGGATCCGCCGGCGGCAGCCAAGGAGCTCGAACGGTGCGCCACCAAGGGCGCACGCGGCTTCGCGTTCTCGGAGAACCCCGAGCCGCTCGGCCTGCCCACGATCCACGACCCCAACCGGTACTGGGATCCAGTCATGGCCGCCGCTCAGGAGACCGGCATGGTCGTGTCGATGCATGTGGGCTCGTCGTCGACGATGCCGTCGATCTCCTCCGACGCACCGGCCCTGGCCAATCTCACCTTCGGGGCCGTCCGCGCCGCCGGCACCATGCTGGCGTGGATCTTCAGTGACTGCTTCGAGCGTATGCCGGGCCTGAAGATCGCCTTGTCCGAGGGCAACATCGGATGGATGCCGTACTTCATCGAGCGCGCTGAGCAGGTGGTCGACAAGCAGCGTCACTGGGTCAAGCAGATGGGCACCAGCTTCTACGACATGACGGCCCCCGACGTCGACCTGCCCAAGGCTGACCTCGACCGGATCAACATCCGCCAGACGATCCGTGACCACGTCTACGGCTGCTTCATCGAGGAGACGTCGGGCCTCCGGTGCCTCGACATCATCGGTGAGGACAACGTGATGCTCGAGACCGACTACCCGCATTCCGACACCACCTGGCCCGACTGCATCGACGTGGCCAAGAAGCTGGTCCAGGACCTGCCGGAGGCGACGCAGTACAAGATCCTGCGCGGCAACGCCGAGCGCTTGTACCGCTTCACGCCGGTCGAACCGGTGGGAGTCACAGGGGTTCGGTAAGGTCCCGGCATGGTGGTACCAGCCCCGAACCCGCACGCCGGTGTCCCGTTCTCGACCGACGACGCCGCCGTCGCCGCGATGTTGCAGCAGGTCAGCATCCCGGCCTTGATGTGCTCGCTCGTGCACATGACCGGTGATCCGTCGTGGGTCAGGCGTCTGGAACGACCGCGATTGATCTCGCCGGCCGACGTGCAGGGGATGATGCCCGCCGAGGAGCAGGCGGAGATCCGGCGGCTGGCCCTGCCGGTCATCGCGGCCTACCGGGACCGCGGTGGCGAGCCGGTCATGCCGGCCCCCGAGGTCATCCGGGAGATGATGGCCTTCCTCGCCACGCGGCCGGTGCGGGAGAGCCACGTGCCCATGATGGTCGAGGAGATGCAGCTCGACGGGGCCGATGCTCGGGCCGTCGACTGGGGCGACGAGGTGCCGGAAGCGGTGCGGGCCGACTCGCCCGTCGTGGTGATCGGGTGCGGTGAGTCGGGCATCGTGGCCGGGATCCGGCTCGCCGAGGCCGGTCTGCCGTTCACCATCGTTGAGAAGATCGACGGACCGGGCGGGGTGTGGCGCCACAATCGATACCCCGGCGCTCGGGTCGATGTTCCGACCCACAGCTACTCCTATTCGTTCGAGCTGTCCGACACCTGGAGCGAGTACTACGTCCGGCAGCCCGAGTTGCAGACGTACTTCGAGCACGTCGTCGAGAAGTACGGTCTCTCCTCGCACTGCCGGTTCGGCACCGAGGTCACATCGGCGGCGTGGGACGAGGGATCCGGACGCTGGCACATCGGTGTTCGTTCGTCCGACGGAACGACCGAAACGCTCGACGCACGCTTCGTGATCAGCGCGGTCGGGGCCCTGAGTCTTCCGTATCTCCCGGAGATCCCCGGCATGGACGCCTTCGAGGGGCCGTCGTTCCACTCGGCGGCCTGGCCCCGCGACGTCGATCATCGCGGCCGCAGCGTCGCACTCGTCGGCGCGGGGGCGAGCGGCTTCCAGATCGCTCCCACCATCGCCGACGAGGTGGCGAACCTCGCGATCTTCCAGCGCACGCGGCAGTGGGTGATCCCCAACGACCTCTATCACGAGCCCGTACCAGCAGGTGACAACTGGGCGATGACCCACCTGCCGTTCTACGGCCGTTGGTATCGGTTCATGCTGATGTACGCCGGGATCATGATGGGCACGAAGCCGTTCCGGCGCGACCCCACCTTCACCGACCCCGGCGCTATCAGCGTCGGTAACGCGGCTCGTCGGGATTTCCTGATCGAGTGGCTGTCGGACCTCCTCGATGGCCGCCCGGACCTCATCGAGAAGTCGATACCGCACTACCCACCCTCGGGCAAGCGGATCCTCCAGGACAACGGCTCCTGGTACGCGTGCCTGCGCCGACCAAACGTCGAGCTCATCCAGTGCGGGATCGACCACATCGAGTCCGACGGCATCGTCGACACCGAGGGCGTCCATCGCCAGGCGGACGTCATCTGTTACGCGACCGGCTTCCGGGCCAACGATTACCTGGCCCCGATCGAGTTCACCGGTCGCAACGGCGTGTCGATCCGTGAGCAGTGGGGTGACGAACCGACGGCCTTTCTCGGCATCACGGTGCCCAACTTCCCCAACCTGTTCCTGATGTACGGGCCCGGCACCAACCTGGCTCACAGCGCCAGCCTGATCCTTCACTCGGAGTGCCAGACCCGATACCTGATGGATGCGATGCACCAGGTGCTCAGCACGGGGGCCACCTCGATCGAGGTGAAGCCCGAGGTCAACGACGAGTTTGCCGCTCGATACCGGGCTGAGATCGACCAGATGATCTGGGCTCACGAGTCGATCGAGCACAGTCACTTCAAGAACCGGTCGGGCAAGATCTATTCGCTGTCGCCGTGGCCGATGGACGTCTACTGGTCGTGGACCCTCGCCGTCGACCCCGACGACTACCTGCTGAGCTGAGCCCGAAGTCGACCGGTCGAACCATCCGCTACCGTCGGCGCGATGGCACCGCTCCGCCCGCCCGTCACGGCTCACGAGATCACCTCCGAATGGCTCACCGACGCACTTCAGGAGCGTCACCCCGGCGCCCGGGTTTCGTCGGTCGAGGTCGTCTTCTGCGCTGAAGTCACCAACTCGCACGCCCGTCTGGCCGTGACGTACGACGAGCCGGCTGGCGCACCGCCGACGATGTTCTGCAAGTTGCTGCCGGTCGACGATCGGCGGGCCGCGATCGCGAAAACCCGCATGGGTCCCCGAGAGGTGAGGTTCTATCGGGAGCTCGCTCCTCAACTCGATCTCATGGTCCCTGCCGTCCACGTGGCCATCCACGATCCGGACGACGACTCCTTCGTGCTGCTCATGGAGGATCTCGATGCCCGCGGGTGCGGCGTGAGCGACGGTACGTGGGCGGTCGATGCGGACCGAGCCGCCGCCGCGCTCGAAGGTTTGGCGGCGATGCACGCCCGTTTCGAGGACCCGGCCCGTCGCGCCGCCCAAGCGCCGTGGGTGCGCGAGCTGACGTTCGGGAGTACGTACGGCGCGGTCATGCTCCAACACGGCCTCGACCATCATCGCGACCGGCTGTCTGACGCCTTTGCCGAGATCGCTCAGCTGTACATTCACCAGGGCCGAGCGTTGTTCGAGATGTGGACCGCGGGCCCCAAGACGATCGTCCACGGCGATACCCACATCGGCAACCTGTACTTCGACGGCGAGGCCATCGGCTTCCTCGACTGGGGCATCATCAACGTCAACACCCCCATGCGTGAGGTCAGCTACTTCATGACGATGGCCATGAACATCGACGATCGACAGCGGAGCGAGGCCGATCTGATCCGCCACTACCTGGCGGCCCGCCGATCGCTCGGCGCGTCGGAGATCTCGTTCGACGAGGCGTGGGCCGCCCATCGCATCCACGCCGGCTACTGCGTGCCCGCCAGCTGTCAGGTGGTGACGTTCCCCGAGGGCATGAGCGAGCGACGCCGAGTGTTCTCAGAGGCCTTCCTCGCCCGTGCCGAAGCGGCCATTTCCGACCTCGACGCCGCGGGCGCCATACGGGCTGCCGCCGGGTGGTGACGGGAGTCCGCGTCAGGCGTGGTCGGCGGTGGTGACCACCCTCGTACCGGGCAGGTTTCCCTGTGCCCGCCAGGCCACCAGGTACTCGGCGTAGTCCATGAGGCTGCCGGCGTACACGAGGTTGCGCGCGGCTTTCGCCGTGTGGACCTGTTCGCTGTTGTAGTAACCGGGGGTGCAGCTGGCCGAGTAGCCGGCGGCGCCGCCGGCGGCCGCGTAGAGCACGCCGAGCCATTCCTCCTCGGCGTCGATCTCGGACTCGATCGACACGATGCCTCGCTCCTGGCAGGTCGTGATCAGCCAGGCCACGTGTTTCGCCGACTCCGAGAGGAAATGCAAGAAGTTGGTCCCGAAGCCGGCCTGGACGAGGCTGATCATCATCAGGTTGGGGAACTCACCCGACAAGATGCCGTGGAGCGTGTGGGCACCGTCGTGCCAGCGCTCGCTGAGGGCGATGCCACCGCGGCCCTTGGGATCGAACCCGAGCCGATGGTCGAGGTCGGTGTTGACCTCGAACCCCGAGGCGAACACGAGGAGGTCCACGGGGTACTCCACGCCGTCGACGACGGGCCCACGTTCGGTCATCTGCTGGACGCCTCGACCGTCGGTGTCGACGAGATGCACGTTGGGCTGGTTGAAAGCGGGGAGGTACTCGTCGTGGAAGCAGACGCGTTTGCAGTTCTTCGCGTACCAGGGCTTGAGCCGGGCGGCGGTGGCCGGATCATCGATGACGTCGTCGACCCGGCGTCGCAGCGCCTCCATCGTCTCGAAATCGGATCGCTCGAGTGCTTCGGCCTCCTCGGGCGACGACGGCACTCGTTGGGTGTTGACCCACATGACCTCGGTCCACCCGTCCGCGACGAGGTCGCGATCGGGCTGGACGCCGGTCACGGCCTGGGTGAAGTTGCGCACCCGCTCCTCATGCCACCCGGGCTTCAGGCTGGAGAACCACTCCACATCCGTCGGGCGGTTGTCGCGCACACCGACGGCCGACGGGGTGCGCTGGAAGACGTAGAGCTCGTCGGCGACCTCGGCGAGTCGCGGCACCGCCTGGACGGCGGTGGCGCCGGTCCCGATGATGCCGACCTTCTTGCCCCGTAGCTTCTCCATGGGTTGGCGCGAGCCACCACCCGTGAAGCCATAGTCCCAGCGGCTGGTGTGGAACGCCTTGCCCCTGTAGGTCTCGATACCGGCGATGCCGGGCAGCTTGGCCTTGTGCAAGATGCCGCCCGCCGTCACGAGGAAACGAGCGTGCAATGTGTCGTCCCGGCTGGTGGTCACGATCCACCGGCCGACGCTCTCGTCCCACGAGGCACCCCGGATCTCGGTCTGGAACAGCGCGTGTGGGTACAAGTCGAAATGGCGGCCGAGGAGCTGGCAGTACTCGAAGATCTCGGTGGCGCTGGCGTACCTCTCGGTGGGCATGTAACCCGTCTCCTCCAGCAGTGGGAGGTAGGTGTACGACTCGACATCACACATGCATCCCGGGTACCGATTCCAGTACCAGGTGCCACCGAAGTCGCCGGCTTTCTCAACGACGCGGAAGTCGCGCATGCCGGCCTTGGTCAGGTTGATCGCCGTGAGCATGCCGGCAAAGCCGCCCCCCACGATCACGACCTCGACGTCTTCGGCAACCGGCTCGCGGGTGAAGCCCGGTTCCACGAAGGGGTCACGATCGAAGTCGGCGTAGTCGCCCGTGAGCTCCTTGTACTGGTCGTTGCCGTCCGGCCGGAGTCGCTTCTGCCTCTCCTGTTCGTAGCGTTTCCGCATCTCGTCCAGAGGGAGCGGCTCGTCGGGGAAGTTGTCGTTCATGGTGGTGTCCTTCAGGACGAGCGGGGCCAGTGAATGGGGCGGAGATCGGTCAGGCGGGGATGCCGAAGTAGCGGTCGAGGTGGTAGAGGTCGATGGCGTTGCCGCGCAGCAGCTTGTAGGTCTCGTCCTCGTTCAGCCCAGCACTCTCGACGATGGCGGTCGCCACCTTCTCGGTGTTGGGGAAGGTGGAGTCGGCGTGGGGATAGTCGACTTCGAACGTGATCTGGTCGATGCCGACGACATCGCGGTTCCGGAGGCCCGTCTCGTCGTCGAAGATGCAGAACCACATGTGATCGTTGATGTAGGTCGACGGTGGCTGGGGCAGATCGGAGCCGAACGAGGCGTCGGCTCGCTCGTGCCACAGCTTGTCGGCCCGCTCCATGACGTACGGGACCCAGCCCAACTGGCCCTCGCTGTAGGCGACGCGCAGGGCTGGGAACCGCTCGAACGTGCCCGACATGATGAAGTCGACCGCCGATCCCATGGCGTTCTGGAAGGTGAGGATCGAGCTGACGATGAACGGCGCATCGGGCGAGGTCGACGGCATCTTCGACGACGAGCCGATGTGCATGTTGATCACCGAGTCGGTCTCCTCGCAGGCCCGGAACAGCGGATCCCAGTGCCGGTGGCGATCGTGGACCGAGGGCAGGCCGAGGTGGAACGGGTTCTCCGAGAACGTGATCGCGTGGCTGCCCTTGTCGGCGCAGCGACGCACCTCGGCGGCGGCCAGTTCGGCATCCCAGAGCGGGACGATGGTGAGCGGGATCAGGCGGCCGTGGCCGGCGCCGGCGCACCACTCGTCGATGATCCAGTCGTTGTAGGCCTGGACGCAGAGCAGGGCGAGGTCCTTGTCCTGGCGCTCGAGGAACGCCTGGCCGCAGAAGCGGGGGAGCACGTTGGGGAAACAGATCGACGCGTCGGTGTGGTTGGCGTCCATGTCGGCGAGGCGGTCCGCCTGCTTCCAGCACCCGGGGCGGATGTCGTCGAACGTGACGGGCTCGTTGTCGAGGTTCGGGAACCCCACGGCTGCGGACAGCTTCGGGAACGGGTAGACGAGGTCGTCGTAGAGCCAGAAGTCGCACGGCACGCCGTCGGCGGCGCCCTTCTCGAACGAGAAGACACCACCGATCATGCCGACGGTGGCGGTGTCACGGACGACACGCGGGCCACGATCGTGGTACTTGGCCGGAAGGCGACTGGTCCACAGATCGGGGGGTTCCACGACGTGGTCGTCGACCGAGATGATGCGGGGAATCGGCATGGGGTGGTCCTACTTCTCTCGGGGATCGGGCGGCTCGTCGGAGGGTCGTGAGTCAGGCAGGGGCGTTGGAGGCCGAGAGAGGGACGGTGGCGGTGTCTCGGCCGGAACGCAGCACGCCACCGGGGAGTTCCCCGGTGGGCTGTCCATCATCGACGGTGGGCCGACCGTTCACGAAGACCTTGTGGACGCCTCGAGCCGCGGCGTAGAGACGTGCGCTGTCGCCGGGCAGGTCGGTGATCAGTTGCATCTCGTCTGCGCCCACCGTGGCAGGGTCGAACACCACGAGGTCGGCATGGTATCCCTCGGTGATTCGCCCGCGGTCACGCAATCCGAAGTAGCGGGCGGGCACGTCGGTGATGAGGCGGATCGCCTCCTCCATAGAGATGAGTTGCTGGCCGCGAATGCAGTCGGCGATGAAGGCTGTCGTGTATGGGGCGCCGCACATCCGGTCGAGGTGGGCGCCGGCGTCGGATCCACCGATCATGACGTCGGGCATGCTCCAGGCCCGGGCCCGCATGCGCCAGGACTCGCCGTCGTCATCGGTCGGGCCGGGCCACCACACCGTGCGCAGCTCGTCGGCGATGGCGATGTCGAGCATGCAGGCGAAGTCGCGCACGCCTCGTTCGCGGGCGATGTCGGCCACCCGTCGTCCCTTGAGCCCCTCGTTGGCGGCACTGAACGTGTCGCCCACGACGTACCGACTCCACCCGGCGAGTCGGCCGAACACCCCTGCGTCCGGAGAGGCCGCCCGGTTCTCGAGGAAGATCCGCTGAGCGGGATCGGCCAGCCGGGCGATCCGGTCCTCGAGCGGGAGCTCCATGGTCTCCTTCCAGTCCGGCAACATCCAGAAGGCGCAGAAGTTGCGGAAGCTCATGTTCATGCCGACGAGAATCGGCATCGTCAACGCGACAACGCGTCCCCCGTGCTGGCGGGCATGTTCGGACAAGGCGAGCTGGCCCCGGTAGTCGTCGGGCCGAGCGGAGTCGATCGTCAAGACGTTCCAGTTGACCGATCGCTCGCCGGCGAGAGACATGTTGGTGATGAGGTCGAGCTCGGCGTCGCTGAATCCGTTCATGCAACCGTCGGCCACCAGCTCCAACGTGGTGCCTTCGTGGTCTTTGACCGCGGCACACAGCGCCAACACCTCCTCCCGGGTCGACCACCGCGAGGGCACCGGCTGCCCGTCGGCATCGGAGTGCGTATAGGCCAACGAGGTCGAGAACCCGAGCCCGCCGGCCTCGATGGCCTCATGGAGCAAGCGCGACATCTCGGCGATCTCGGCCGAGGTGGCCTCCTGGCCGACGGATCGCTCGCCCATGACGTGGCGGCGGAGAGCGGTATGGCCGACGAGGAACGCTGCGTTCACGCCGAGCCGGCCGTCGAGCTGATCGAGGTACTCGGCGAAGCTCGACCAGTTCCACGGCACACCCTCGGTCAGTGCCGCCTTCGACATGCCCTCGACCTTGCACATCATGTCGAGGAGGTAGGGGGCGTTCGAGGGGTCGAGCGGCGCCAGGGTGAAGCCGCAGTTGCCCGCGATGATCGAGGTCACGCCGTGCAGGTTCGAAGGGGTGGCGTACGGGTCCCAGAAGAGCTGCGCGTCGTAGTGCGTATGGGGATCGACGAATCCGGGACACACCACCAGACCGGTGGCATCGACCGTGCGGACCGCCGGCTCGTCGACGTCGCCGACCGCAACGATACGGCCATCACGGACACCGACATCCCCGATGACCCCGGGACTCCCGGTGCCGTCGACGAGGGTCCCGCCGGTGATCAAGAGGTCGAGCATGGGCTCCTCATTTCGATTTCTGAGAGGGTGTCGACGCCTGGCTCGACGTCGGGGTGCTGCTGGTCAAGAGACGAGGCAAGGCGCCGAAGCTGTCCTCGAGGAGTCGGGGGAGGTCGTCGCCGGCCTCGCCCGAGGCCCAACGGTCGACGGCGTGCCAGATCGCGGTGTACGCCACCGAGACCAGGAGGCGGAGTTCCTCACAGGAGACATTCGGGGTGGTCGCGTTCAATGCCTCGACGACCGACTGCTGCTCCTGACCGTTGATCTCTGCGTGTCGCGCCAGCAATTCGGGGGTCGAGCGGATGAGCCGGTATCGGGCCTTGATCACCCGCAGGGTGGCCGCATCGTGCTGGCGGGCCTGAGCACACTGGCTCGTGCACAGCCGGGTCCACGGATCCTCCGTCGCCGGTAGAGCGACCAGGTGCTCGATCATCGTGCTGGCGTTCGGTCGGAGGTCGTTGAAGACCGTGCGGTCCTTCGTCGGGAAGTATCGGAAGAAGGTGCGAAGGGATACGTCGGCGCGGTCAGCGATGTCCTCGACCGTGGTGGCGGCGTAGCCACGCTCGGCGAACAACTCGAGCGCTGCCGCTTCCAAGGCCCGATGAGTGCGCAGCCGGTTGAGCTCGCGGCGTTGCGGCCGGGCCGGCGGATCGACGACCGACGAGGTCAGCGAGCTCACGAGGGCGTTCCCATGACAATGTGGCACGCTATGTCAGATGGCAGGTGATGTCAAGGTACCACTGTGGTAGGACATGTCAAGAACTCGCAGGGGCAGGTGTGCCGGGCGGTGACCTGCGGGTACCGACCGTCCATGGCCGACACGACCCCCAGCTCCGGCGGCGGCGTCGGCCCTGCCTCATCCGACGGCGGGCTCGGCGTCGGCCATGCCTCAACCGACGGCGGGCTCGGCGTCGGCCATGCCTCAACCGACGGCGGGCTCGGCGTCGGCCATCTCCCGCAGCTTGTTCTTCAGCAGCTTGTCGAGGGTGCCCGTCGGGAAGGACTCGACGAAGTACACGGCGCGCGGCACCTTGAACGGGGCCAGCTTCTCTGTGCAGGCCGCGACGATCTCGGCGGTGACCGCCGTCTGGTCGTGATCTCCGGGACCGGTGATGACGAACGCGACCGGGACCTCGTTGAGGAACTCGTGGTGTTTGGCCACCACGGCAACGGCCTGGACGGACGGTAGGGCGACGATGACGTCCTCGACCTGTTTGGCCGAGACGTTCTCGCCACCGACCTTGAGCAGGTCCTTGTCGCGCTCCTGGTAGAAGACGTTGCCCCCGGCGCCCATGGTGACCATGTCGCCGGTCTTGAACCAGTCGCCCTCGAAGGCCTTCTCGTTGGCCTCGGGATTGTCGTAGTACTCGAGGAAGAGCTGCACCCCGCGTGTGCCGCGCAACCACAGCTCTCCCATCTGGCCCTCGGCGCACAGCTCGCCGGTGTCCTTGTCGACCACGGCGATCTCGTACCCGGGTGTCACATGGCCCATCGAGCGGGCGGGGAGACGCTCGGATGGTTTGCCCGTGATGGCATGGGTCACCGTCTCCGTCATGCCGTACGCGGCGTACACGCTGATGCCGTAGAGGCGATCGAGGTCCGCCATCACGAAACCGAAGACGCCGATCCGCAACTGGTGATCGGTCGGACGATCCGGGCTGCCGAGGGCGGCCATCACGAACGGCAACACCGACACATGTGTGACGCCGTGCTGGACGACGGTCGTCCAGAAGCGGCTCTGCGACCATTTCGGCATCAGCACCGCCGTCGCGCCCGCACCGAGCACCGAGAAGAAGGCCCAGGCCTGGGCATTGACGTGGAAGAACGGCTGGTAGATGACGTAGGTGTCGTCGCCCGTGAGGTCGATGTTGCGCGGGCCGATGCGGCTGGCCCAGACCGCGTTGGCGTGCGTGTGGACGACCGCCTTGGGGCGGCTGGTCGTGCCGGAGGTGAACATGATGCCGAAGGGCAGCATCGGCTCGGGTTCCCGCCCCGGCCAGGCGTCCGAATCGCCGAACAGTGATTCGAACGGCTCGTAGCGGTGGGTCGCCTCGACCGCCGACGCCGGCTCGCCGCTGTTGTCCTCGGTGACGGCGATGAAGCGGAGGTCAGGAGCAGCCTGGGCCACCATGGCGGCGTACTGGGGTTGCGTGATCGCCGCCACGGCGCCGGTGTGGCCGGCGAAGTACGCCATCTCGGCTCCGACCGACTTGGTGTTCGTGGTGACACCGACGGCACCCAACGTGGCGCAGGCCAGCCAGGCCAGGACCTGCTCCGGACAGTTCTCGCTGTGCAGGAGGACTTTGTCACCCTTCCGGATCCCCTTGGCGTCCAGTCCGACGGCGAGCGCACAGACGTCGGCACGGAGCTGCGAGTAGCTCCATCGCCGCTCGGCGCCGTCTCGCGGCGCCCAGATCAGCACCGGGTGGTCGGGCTTGTGCTGGGCCCAGTGGTCGAGCAGGTACGGGATGTCCTGGCCACTCATCTGGAACGCGTGGAGGGGCATCTGGAACTGGCGGAGGGCGTCGGGATCCATGCTCGACATCATGCCCTCCCGCCGCAGGGGAGCACCGGCTGGAAGTAGGGTCCCGGGGATGAAAGCGTGGCTGGTGACGGGTGCCGGAATTCCGAGCGACGTCTTGCGCCTGGTCGACATCGAGGTGCCGACACCGGGCCCCGGGGAGATCCGCCTACGGGTCGAGGCGGCGGCGATCGGCCTTCCTGACGTGTTCATGTGCCAGGGCGTGTACCCGCTCACTCCGGCCGGCGTGTTCGTGCCGGGCCAGGAGGTGTGCGGCATCGTCGACGCCGTCGGCGACGAGGTCGACGTGCCGCTCGGCGCCCGGCTCATGGCCGTCACCAACTTCTTCGACGGTCGAGGCGGGTTCGCCGAGTTCACGATCGCCCAGGCCGAGTCCGCCTACCCGGCGCCCCCCGCCATGACGGCCGCGGATGCGGCGTCGTTCCGGATCGGGTTCTCGACGGCATGGATCGGTCTGGTGCGGCGCGGTCTGATTCAACGCGGCGAGACCCTGCTGGTTCTCGGCGCGGCGGGCGGCTCGGGGATCACCGCGGTCCAACTCGGTCAGGCCCTGGGCGCCCGGGTCCTCGCGGTGACCTCGGGCGAGGAGAGAGGCGCGTTCTGCCGGGCTCACGGAGCCGATGCGGTTATCGACCGTACCGCCGGCGACGTGACGGCCGCCGTCGACGCCGCCACCGACGGTCGAGGGGTCGATGTGGTCTACGACCCGGTGGGCGGTGAAGTCGCCAGCGCCATCGTGCGAAACCTGGCCCGCGACGGCCGACTCCTCGCCGTCGGTTTCGCCAGCGGGTCGTGGGTCCAGCCCGACACCCACACACTCGTGCGCCGCAACGCCTCGCTCGTCGGCGTCTACGCGGGCGGCCTCAGCCGAGCCGACAACGAGGCCGATCACCGATCGTTGATGAGCCTCGTCGAGGCCGGTTACCTGCGGGGCACGGCGACGACCATGCCGTTCGACTCGCTTCCCGAAGGGGTCGAGGCGGTCCGGGCATCGGCCGTGCTCGGCAAGGTCGTGATCACGCCGGGCGGTTGAGGCTGACCGAGACGGAGTCGTCGAGCACGACGAGCGAGGTATCGAGCTGGTGGAGCATCTCGTGATCTCGCTCCTCGCCGGGGTTGGGCGTGGTGAGGAGCTGGTCGCCGAGGAAGATGCTGCTGGCGCCGGCGTGCAGGCAGAGCGCCTGGAGCTCATCGGTCATGTCGTTGCGTCCGGCGGACAGGCGGACGACCGAGCTCGGCATCATGATGCGAGCGGCGGCGATGGTCCGCACGAGCTCGATTCCCGGGAGGGGATCGGTGCCGTGGAGAGGGGTGCCGGGCACCTGGACGAGCAGGTTGATGGGCACGCTCTCCGGGTGCGGGTCGAGCCGAGCGAGCTGAACGAGGAGCCCAGCTCGGTCGGTGCGGGACTCGCCCATGCCGACGATCCCGCCGGTGCACAACTTGATGCGGGTCTCGCGGACGGTGGCCAAGGTGTCGAGGCGATCCTCGTAGGTGCGCGTGGTGATGATCTGGCGGTAGTACTCGGGCGACGTGTCGAGGTTGTGGTTGTAGAAGTCGAGCCCGGCCTCGTCGAGCGTGACCGCCTGATCGCTCGTGAGCATGCCCAGGGTGACGCAGGTCTCGAGCCCGAGTTCGCCGACCGCCCGGACGGCCCGCGCGACCTCTGCCACCTGCCGATCGTTCGGCTCCCGCCACGCCGCACCCATGCAGAAGCGGGTCGCTCCCGCCGCCTTGGCGTTCTCGGCGGCGGCGACGATCTCGCCGGTCGGCATGAGCCGGGCCGGGTCGAGCCCGGTGTTCCATGCGGACGATTGCGGGCAGTAGGCGCAATCCTCCGGGCAGGCGCCCGTCTTGACCGAGAGCAGCATCGCCGCCTCGACGACGTGAGGATCGTGGCGTTCCCGATGGACCGATTGCGCCTCGGCCAGGAGGTCGTGGAACGGCCGGGCGATGAGGGCCTCGGCCTCGGCGACGGCCCAGTCGTGGCGGAGCGGGGCAGGGGGAGAGGTCATGAGGTGGTGATGTGCTGGTCGAACCAGGCGAGCATGCGGGACCAGGCATCGGCCGCGGAGGGGGCGTGGTAGCTGTCCCGCCGATCGCAGTTGAAGCCGTGGTCTGCGTCGGGGTAGCGCACGATCTCGGTCGGCACGGTCGCCGTTGCGGTGGCAACGCGGAGCGCCTCGACGTCGTCGATCGGGATTCCTTCGTCCTGGTCGCCGTAGAGGCCGAGCCATGGCGCCTTCAAGTTCGGCGCCGTGTCGAGCTGCGACGGCATGAACCAGCGCCCACGGATGCCGCCTCCGTAGAACGTGACGGCCGCACCCAGCTGGTGGCGCGTCGCCGTGAGGAAGCTCAGGGATCCACCCATGCAGAACCCGACGACGCCGCAGGACGACGGCGGGAGGCCCTCCTCGCCGGCCGCGGCGATTGCGGCATCGATGTCGGCGGCGGCCCCCTCGGCGGTCATGGCTTGGATGTGGGGGAAGATCTCGGCGAGGTCGTCGTACCCGAGGGCGGGGTCGCCCGTGCGGTGGAAGAGGTGAGGGATGACGGCCAGCCACCCGGCGGCGGCGAGCCGAGCGCCGAGGTCGACGATGTGGTCGTTGACCCCGAACGCCTCCTGGAGCACGACGATGGCGCCTTTCGGGTCGGCCGAAGGCCGGACGATGGTCAGTGGGGTGTCGGACATGGGGGTGAGCTCCGGATTCTCGGGACGTCGTGAGGGTCAGGCGCGGCCGTGGCGCAGGAGGCGACCGGCCATGACATCGGTCGGGGTGTCATCGGTGACGATCTCCTGGCCGTTCACCAGGATGTGCCGGAACCCGCGGGCGCGGACGATCGTGCGCATCTGGTCCGCCGGAAGGTCGGCGACGAACTCGGTGTCGCCGTACCCGAGCGTGTCGAGGTCGTACACCAGCACATCGGCGGCGGCTCCCGGCGTCAGGGTGCCTCGATCGCGGAAGCCGGCGCAGTGAGCGGGTAGGCCACTCAACCGCCAGTGGGCTTGCTCCAACGTGGTGATGGCCTCGTCTCGCACGAACCGAGCGAGATACTCGGTGCCGTAGCAGCCCGACGTCAAGAAGCTGAGGTGGGCGCCGCCGTCGCTCAGACCCGGAATCAGGTACGGGTCGTCGACCAGCTCCTTGAGCGCGGCCGGACTGGCGTGGAACTGCTGGGTCTCGAACACGGTGGTGAGATCGTCGGCGATCGACGCGTCGCACAACACGTCGACGGGAGTGCAGCCGAGCTCGTCGGCGATGGCGCCGAGAGTGCGGCCGGCGTGGGGCGCGAACCGGGTCGACGCCGAGCGATGGAGACGCATCTCGGCGAACGGGTTGAAGACGATCGGACGGTAGACGTCGAGCTCGGCCCGGAAGTGCGGGTCGGCCAGGACGGCGAGCTTCTCCTCGAGCGATGCCGCGGCGTGCACCCGCGCGACGGGGCTGCGATCCAAGATGGCGTCGTTCGCCAGGGTGAAATGGATGGGCGCATCGACCGTCATGGCCTGGCCGTAGATGGGAAGGCCGCGCTCGCGGCAGGCACGGAGCCATTCGAGCCGGTTGCGGTAGTACATGGTCAGACCGTTGGCGACGACGGCCTGCCAGATGAACGGTCGGCCGCTGAGCTCGACCAGGCGCTCGACCTCGGCATCGGGAACGCCGGACGCCTGCATGAACCCCGTGCCGCGTCGGCCGAGGACCTCGGCCAGGACCTGGCGTGTCTCGGGCCACATGATGTCGGTCGGCATGGGCGAGCCGTCGAAGTCGCCTTGCGGGAATCGGCCATCGGCCTCCCCGGGTCGCCCGAGGCACTGCGCCGACCAGCCGCAGGCGCCGGCGTCGATCGCCTCGTCGAGGACCTCGGCCATGCGCTGATGTTCCTCGTCGGATGGGAGCTTGCCGGCTTTGGCGGCATCGAGCCCGAGGACCCACACCAGCAACGGGTTGAGGGGCAGGTAGGGGAGGACGTTGAGCGCCAGCGGCGTTCGCTCGATGCTCTCGAGGTACTCCGGGAACGTCACCCAATCCCACGGGAGCCCCGCCCGAAGGGTCTCGGTGGGTATGGCTTCCACGGCCGTCATCGACAGCATGGAGCGTTCACGTTCGTCGGGTCGGACCGGCGCAAAGCCGAAACCGCAGTTGCCGGTCACGACAGAAGTGACGCCGTGCCACCCCGATGTGGTGAGGTAGGGGTCCCAGAACACCTGGGCGTCGTAGTGGGTGTGGAGGTCGATGAACCCAGGCGCCACCACGAGACCAGCGGCATCGATCACCCGGGCGGCATCGGCGACGGAGGTCCGGCCGACGTGGACGATTCGGCCCTTTGCGATGGCGACGTCGGTGCGTTGGCGCGGGTTGCCGGCGCCGTCGACGACCATGCCGTCCTTGATCACCAGGTCGTACTGGGTCATGGCCGGGCTCCTCTACAGGTCCGGGATGTTCTTGGGGATGAACTCCGGCCACGCCATGCCGTCGACGTCGAGGATCTTGCCGCTGACCCACGAGGCCGCCGGCGAGACGAAGTACAACACGGCGGCCGCGATGTCGATCGGCTTGCCGTTGCGACGCATGGGGGTGCGCTCCACCATGATCTTGCGCACCTCGGGATCCATGCGCCCGAGGAAGTCCACGAGGGACGGCGTCTCGATCGCTCCCGGCAACACGGCGTTCACCCGGATCCGCGGCGAGAGATCGGCCGCCATCAACCGGGTCATGTGGGTGAGCGCGGCTTTGGCGGTGCCGTAGGCGAGGGTCGCCCGTTTGGTCTCGATGCCGGTCACCGAAGCGATGTTGACGATCGCGCCGCCACCGCGGGTGAGCAGGTGGGGGGTGACCTTCTGGGTGAGCTCGAAGGCCGACACCACATTGAACCGGAACGCCCACTCGAGGTCCTCGGTGGTCGTGTCGAGGAAGGGTTTCGAATTCGCGCCTCCGGCGTTGTTGACGACGACATCGATGCCACCCAGCTCGCCGGCGGCGGCCTCGACGAAACGGTCGAGGCAGGTCGAGTCCATGACGTCGCCCGGGACCACGACCGCCTGGCGACCGCGGCGCCGGACCCCATCGGCGACCTGCTCGAGGTCCGACGCGGTGCGGGCCAGAAGGGCGATGTCCGCCCCGGCGTCGGCCAGGGCGTAGGCGATGCCCTCGCCGATCCCCTTGCCGCCACCGGTCACCAGGGCGACCTTGCCGTCGAGTCGGAACAGGTCGAGCGTCGGATTGGTCATGGATGTCCTCGGGCGTTCAACGGGTGAGAGAATCGACCGGAACCAACTCGGTGGCGAGTGGGGTCAGCGGCTCGGCGGGGAGCAGGAAACGCCAGAAGACCGTGCCGAACGGGAGGCCCCGCGTATCCAGCCAGTTGGGCACACCGGGGTCACGGTGGGCGACGACCATGCGGAACGATCCATCGGCTTCGTACTCGGTCTGGACCCGGTTGAGCGACACTTGCCGACGATCGTAAGGAGGGGTCTGCATGTGCCGGTTGAACAACACGACGTTGGCGAACCGGCAGCGCGGGAATCGACCTCGGATCACGAGCGCGTCGTCGGGGCCGAGCTCCCACCGTGTGCTGCGGTAGACGTTGTCGGTCGCGGCGTACCCGATGGCGAGGTTGCCGTCGTGATCGGCTGGGTTCGTGAACTGGTTGGCCACCGGCGAGACCCACGGGATGGGTGGGGGAGCGGCGCCGATCCCCCAGTCGACGGTGACGGATCGGAGGAAGGTCGCGGCCCGACGGATGTTGGCTGCGATGGCGTCATCGTCGGCGGCGGGGGGAGGGCCGGGGTCGTCGACGGGAACGATGCTCAGCGGGATATGGAGGTTCGGATCGAGCGCCGCGCAGCGGGACCACTCGAAGTAGTGACGGGTGGTGATCGAACCGGCCTCGGGATCGAGGCGGAGCCAGTTCTGCGACGAGCCCGGCGGGGCCGTGGGGCTGGCGATGAGCTCGTAGTTGCCCCCGGCGTCGACGTCGAATTCGTCGTCGTTGAGGGTGTGGCCGAGCTTCTGGGACATGGCACCACCCGCCGTGCCACACTCCACGGTGAACGACGTATAGGACGCGTTCGCGACGTTCCCCCGGATGCGGTAGCTGCGAGTCGGGTCGATGACGGTGCCGTAGTACACGGTGTCTGGGTTGTCACCGAGCAGCTTCTTGGTGGGCGTGAACCATCGGTGCCAGCGGGGCCGCAGCGGATCCGCCCCCAGCCAGAACTGGAGGGCGTGGTGCAGCGAGTGCATGGCGAACTCGCGATACACGGCGCGATCGTCGTCGGAATCGAACCGCCACCGTTGATGATGGCTGTCCTCGTCGATCTCGGCGAGGAGGCCGCTCAGCTCGTGAAGGGCGGCGGCGGAGCCGACTGACGAGGTGTCGTCATCTGCCATGTCAATGCGCGGCCCGGACCAGGCGGCCGGGACGAGCACCGGTATCTCGGTCGGCGCGGCGGGTGACGACACCGCTCACGATCGTGGCCACATAGCCGGTCGCATCTTGCAGCACCCGCCGGCCACCGGCTGGGAGGTCGTCGACGGACCGGGGCACGTGCAACGTGAGGTGGTCGAGGTCGATGATGTTGAGATCGGCCTTCTTGCCGACCTCGATGGTGCCGCGATCGTCGAGTCCCACGGCGGCCGCCGTGCCCGACGTCTGCTTCTGAACGGCCACTTCGAGCTCGATGCGGTCGCCGCGGGAGCGATCACGCGCCCAATGGGTCAGCATGTACGTGGGCATCGAGGCGTCGCAGATCATTCTGACGTGCGCGCCACCGTCGGACAGTCCGATCACGGTGTCGGGGTGGAGCATCATCTCGCCGAGGTGATCCTGCGTCGAGCCGTGGTAGTTCAGGAAGGCGCCGAGCAGCAGCTCCCCGGTGGCGATGAAGTCGTAGAAGACCTCCCACGGATCCTTGCCGGTCGCCGCCGCGATACCGGCGATCGAGCGTTCAGCCGGCGGCTCGTAGTCCGGTGGATCGCCGAGCGGGTAGATCTTGTCCCACATGAACGGGGCGTTCTCGGTGATCGATTCGAATTGGCGCCGCGGATCCATCGGAAGGTCGGCCTCGCCGAGGATGGCGGCCTTGATCTCGGGTTTGCCCATCTCGGCCAACACCTGGTCGAGCGGGAGGGTGTCCTCGAGGCGCCGGAAGGTGGGGCGGCGCATCAGGGCGTGGTAGCTGGCCACGCCCAGCAACATGCCCCCCGGTCGGGCTGCGACCTGGGGGATCAGATGCGCGCCGTCAGCGTTCGCCGCTGCGACCAGCTCCAACTGGCGGCGCCAGAGGTCCGGAGCCGTCGGCACCTGCACCATGAGGAGCGACAGATCGAGACCGGTCGCCTTCGAGACCTGACCCATGAGCTCGACCTCGCCGAGGATCATCTCGGCATCGGCACCGGTCTCTCCGGTGGGGACGACCTCGAACAGGCCCCCGCCGGCGTCGGCCACCGCGGTGGCCAGACCGATGAGCTCCTCGGCGGAGGCGAAGGTGCCCGGCACGAGCTCGCCGTCGAGCGACCGGTGGTTGAGGGAACGGGAGGTGGAGAACCCGACCGCTCCCGCGGTGATGGCGGCGCGGACGTGTTCGGCCATGGCGGCGATGTCCGCGGCGGTGGCGTCCTCGTTGGCCGCGCCCCGGTCGCCCATGACGTAGACGCGGAGCGGCGCGTGGGGCATGAACGCGGCGATATCGATGGCGTAGTGGCGGCGGTCCAGGGCGTCGAGGTACTCGGGGAACGTCTCCCATTCCCATTGGATGCCCTCGTGCAGGGCCGTGCCGGGGATGTCTTCGACACCCTCCATCAACTCGACGAGCCACGATTCCTGGCCCGGGCGAACCGGTGCGAAGCCGACACCGCAGTTGCCCACGACCACCGTGGTGACCCCGTGGCTGGCCGACGGATCGAGCACGGGGTCCCAGGTGGCCTGACCGTCGTAATGGGTGTGGATGTCGACGAAACCAGGGGTCACGACGAGGCCGCAGGCATCGATGATCTCGGTGGCGTCACCGGTGAGATCGGGGCCGACGGCGACGATGACGCCGCCGGTGATGGCGATGTCGGCGACGAAGCGCGGGCGGCCGGTCCCGTCGACGATCGTCCCTCCGCATATCAACAGATCGAACATGCCCGGATGGTAGTGGAACACCGTGACAGGACGGGATTCCTGGAGATGCGGACGTCGCGAGGACTCGTTCCCGAAGGGCCGGGCGTCCTTCTTCAGGTCGGGGCAGAACCGTGCGAGGATACAGGCATGGTGCGACACGGCATGGGCGCGATTCGTGCATCGGTCGTTCCCCTCGCGGCTCTTCTGATCGTCGCCACCTTCACGGCGGGTTGTGGCGGGGACACCAGCGACGACGCCGGGCTCACCGACGAACCAGACCTCACCGACGACTCAGGCGCCATCGGAAACGACACCACGACCATCGCCGCCACCGGAGCGTCCGCCACCATCGTGGTGCTGAAGCGGGCGAATGATCCAGGTACGTCCCCGTTCACCAGCAACGTCAGCAAGGTGACGGGCTCGAGGTTCACATCGAGCTCCACCCGGCAGGGCCCGGTCAAAGCCACCGAACCCGGCCTGTACGGGTCCGTGCGGGGTCAGTCGGCGTGCGACACGACGGCACTGGTCGACGAGCTCAGCGCCGACCTCGAACGGAACGAGGCGTTCGCCGGGGTCCTGGATATCGAACCGGCCGACGTTCGCGCCATGGTCGGTGGCATGGTCGCTGTCGTGCTGCGGTCGGACACGCTGGCCGTCGACCACGAGTACGTCGGCGGCCGGGCGATCAGCAAGGACGCGGTGCTGGAAGCGGGAACGCCGGTACTCGTCGACTACCTCGGGATCCCCAGGATCCGGTGCACGAGCGGAAGCCCGTTGCAGCCCCTCGCCGGCCTCCCCGATGGCGCCGAGTTCGAGGGCCCCGGGTGGGACGACTTCCAGCCGCAATCGGTGATCTCGGTGGTTCCCGCGGACGAACCGATCGAGGAGCTCGTGCTCATCGATCCCGACACGCTCGAACCGTTTCTCCGCGGGCTGCCCAACGAGGAGATCCCGCTCGATGCCGAGCCGGTCGACCTCGACATCCCTCCCACGGCCGATCTCGACGGCGACGGGACACCCGACCTGATCGAGCTCGAGGACGACTCCGTATATGCCGACGCCGATGCCGACTCTGACGGCGACGGCATCCCCGACGCCATCGAGGCCCTCATCGGCTCGGATCCCACGGTCGCCGACATCGACGCCGACGGCGACGGCATCCCCGACGACTTCGCCACGCTCTTCGAGGACCTTGCGTTCGACGTCGACGCAGACGGCGACGGCATCCCTGACGCCTTCGCCGACCTCTTCGACGCGCTCCCCGACATCGACCTCGACGGAGACGGCGTACCCGACGATCTCGGTGACCCGTTCGCCGACATTCCCTCGATCGACATCGACGGCGACGGTGTGCCCGACGACCTGGGCGCCGGCTTCTCGGACACTCCCCCGATCGACCTCGACGGTGACGGCGTGCCCGATGATCCGTTCGCCGACCCGACTCCGCCCGAGCCGCCGGTGGAGGAACCTCCTGCGGAGGAGCCACCTGCTGAGGAGCCACCTGAGGAGATTGTGCCTAACGGTTAGCCTCGGGTATGCGGCGGTCAGCCGACGGTTTCGCGAACCACGTCGTACCGGGCGATGTACGGCGCGAACCGATCCTCCAGCGCGGCGGCATCCAGACCGAGTCCGGCCAGGTCGTAGCTGTGGGTACCGAAACGGCCCTTGGGATGGGTGTCGACGTAGTGCTGCACCGCCGATCGGGCGTGCTCACCGAGGGTCCGGCCCGACGCGTCGGACAGGCGCTCCATGGTGCCGACCGGGTCACGGACGAGGTCCGCGTACTGGACGTCGACGACGGTGGCTGCGGGGTGCGCCGCCCGGAACCGGTCGATGCGGTCGATCGATTCGGCGAGCATCTCCGGCCAGTGCGACGTGATGTACGCCGAATGGTCGGCATCGGTGAACGTTCCGGACAGGGTGGTGATCAGGCTGCACACCGAGGCGCACAACACCAACGGGTCCCGGTGGAGCACGACCAGCGTGGCGTCGGGATACTCGGCGACCAGAGGCTCCATGGCGATGGCGTGGTGCGGGCTCTTGAGCGCCCACCGGCCCCTCACGCCGCCGGACTGGAGGACCTTCAACACGCGGTGGTGGTAGGCGTAGGCCGAGGTCTGGTCGACGGCGAGAAGCCAGCGGCTGTAGCTCGGCACGTTGGTGATCGATTCCCACAGGAGGGCCTTGAAGTCCTGGGCCATGATGCTGATGCACTCGGTGGGGCCGTCGGCATCCTCGTGGTGAATGGCCTTGAACCCGGGGTTGATGGCCTCCATCATCTCCGAGCTGGCCCGCACAGCATCGACCCGCGGGCCGCTCCGAAACGTCTCGGGCGTCGGTGGCGGGACCGGATCGCTCGCCTCCCAACGCAGCAGCGACCGGTTCCCCGGGTCCTGGTCGAGCAGGTAGCTCAGGAACGTCGTCCCGGCCCGGAACATGCCGACGACGACCAACGGTGCGTCCACGCTCTCGGACGCCAGCTCGGTCGCGTGGTGCTTCTCCCACTCCACGATCCGCAGCCGGTTGATCAGGTTCCCGAGGATGTTGCCCCGGATGGCGATCTCGCCGAGCTCGTTGAGCTTCGCCTCCGCCGCAACCGACTCGCAGTAGACGCGGAGTCCCTCGATGCCGTTGGGATCCCCCAGGTCGTCGGCTTCGGCGGCATCGACCGCGTCGGCGATCAGGGCGTCGGGATCGAACGGTGAGGACGTCATCGGATCGGCTCCATGCACCGATGCCTAGTTGGGTGCTCGCGCCGCCGGCAAATGGGTGCCGCCCCGCCACGACGGCCCGGCCAGCACGATCTGGACCACGGAACAGTGCCGTTCCATGAACGCGGCTTCGCAGTAGCTCAGGTAGAAGCGCCACAGCCGGATGAAGCGGTCGTCGAGACCGAGCGCCCGCACGTCATCGAGCCGCGCCTCGAACCGCTGCCGCCACTGCCGCAGGGTCTCCGCATAGTGAGGGGTGAAGTCCTCTACGTCGACGATCTCCAAACGGGTCGATCCGGAGACGGCGTCGCCGATGGCGCCGAGCGATGGGAGGTAGCCGTTGGGGAACACGTAGCTGCGGATGAAGTCCTCGGTGTTCTTGGTCCGGCCCCAGCGGCGGTCCGGGACGCAGATGGCCTGGATGCCGGCGAGGCCATCGGGGCGCAGTCGCCGCTCGATGGTCGAGAAGTACGATCGGTAGTCGCGCCAGTCGACGGCCTCGATCATCTCGATGGAGATCAACCGGTCGAACGTGCCCTCGAGGTGCCGCCAGTCCCGATCGAGCAGGGTGACGCGGTGGGACAGGTCGGCCTGGGCGACGGCACCCCGGGCCCAGGTCAGCTGCTCGTCCGAGATCGTGGTGGTGGTCACCCGGCAGCCGGTGGTTCCGGCCGCTCGAACAGCGAGGCCGCCCCAACCGGTGCCGATCTCGAGCAGGTGGTGGTCCGGCTCGACGCCGAGCTTGCCGAGGAGCAGGTCGTACTTGTGGAGACTCGCCTGTTCGAGCGTGGCCTCCGGAGTCGGGAACACGGCGCACGAGTAGGTCATCGTCGAGTCGAGGAAGAGCTCGTAAACGTGTTGCCGATGTCGTAGTGGGTGGCGATGTCGACGCGGTTGCCCCGGGCGTCGCGACGGGGAAGGAGGCGCCGGACGGGGTCCGACGCCCAACCGGTGAGGCCGTACAGACGGTTACGGAGCTCGTCGAACTCACCGAGGTTGCGGACGACGACCCGGAGCATGGTGGTGAGGTCATCGGTGTCCCACCATCCCTCGATGTAGCCGCGCCCGAGACCCGCTGAACCTCCGCCGAGCGCCGCGGCATAAGCACGGTCATCGACGATGTCGAGACGGGCGTGCAAGCCGCCGGGTAGTCCGACGACGTGTTCGGTCGGCCGTCGCACGGAACGATCGGTCACCGTGAGCTGATCGCGGTGAAGCCGGTGCAGTAGGCGTTCGGCGAGGCGACGGGCCTGATCGGGCGGCAGGCGGTCGACGAGCGAGGCGGTCGGCCGTCGGCGGGCGGCCCAGTCCATCAACCGGTCGGGACGAGCGGTTCGCTCGAGCACCGATGTCACGGCGCCTCACGTTTGCTCGGATGGGCGACGAACGGTGTCCGTTTCAGGGCCAATCGTGCGGCATGGGAGTGGATCGCCGCCGACACCATGTGGGTGGCCAGGGGCTGGCGGGTCACGGCCTGCCGCAGCGCTCGACGGGTCGCGGCCTGCCGACGGACCCGCAGTTCGGTGTGCACGATTGGAGGTTCGGCGTCGTCGTGGACGACATCGATGATGAAGCGGATGGAATCCTCGTGCCGGGGGCCGCCCGCGAACAGGCTGATCAGGTACCGGGAGTCCTCGTCGAGGAACGGCGAAACATGCAGCACCTTGCGGGTCGTCGCGATGTAGTGGTCGGCGCCGGGTGATTTGCCCGTCGTGTCGCCGCCGGACTCGCCCGCAGTGTCGGTGGTCAACCGCAGGGGATACCGATGGCGTTCCTTCCACGGCGTGTTGGTGACCTCGAGCACCACCCCGACCGGGGCGTCAGGGTCGGTGT
The DNA here is from genome assembly GCA_963732655.1 of uncultured Acidobacteriota bacterium. Classification (GTDB taxonomy): domain Bacteria; phylum Actinomycetota; class Acidimicrobiia; order Acidimicrobiales; family SHLQ01; genus CAVTWS01. The sequence continues at coordinate 229,719 of CAVTAI010000001.1, forward strand.
CCCACGCGATGAACACGGTGATGGGGTTGAACAACCAGCCCCAGCGACGGAGTTGGGTGAGCATCCTGATCTCACCGACCGGGGCCCGGCCAAGCAGCGGCGCGAGCTCGTCGCGTACCTCGGCGGCCAACGACCCGGTGGTCGCACCTCCGTAGTCGGGGCGGACGAACCGCACGGGGGCGAAACGCTCCGTCGACCAGAGCCGGGAGGGCCGGCACAACTCGTCGGGGCGGTCCGGATCGAACCACGCATAGCTGACCGGTCGGGTGAACGCATGACGCCTGGGCGACCGGCGCACGTGGGTGACGGTCCCGGCGCAGATGGCCGGCGGGCCGGCTCTCACCGCGACCTCCCCGCCGAGAGAGCTCCCGTGGCGATGTCCGCTTCGAGACGGTCGCAGGCCACAGCTGCGGCGGCGAGGCCGTCCTCGTGGAAGCCGTATCCACACCACGCGCCGGCGAAGTACACGCCGCCGAGCGCGTTGAGCTCGGGGATCGAACGCTGCGACCTGACGGCAGGCTGGTCGAAGACCGGATGGCTGTACTCCAACGTCGCCACCACCCGGCGGGCATCGATGTACTCGTCGCTGTTCACGCTGACGAGGTACCGCTCGCGCCCGGGCAGCCGCTGGAGTGACGTGAGGTCGTACGTGACCGAGGCGACGCCGTGGCCGGGACGATGATCGACGTTCCAGGCGGCCCAGGCCCGGCGAACCGGGGGCAACATGCGGACATCGGTGTGGAGGGTGACTCGATTGGGCACGTACCGAACCGACCCCAGGACCGCATGTTCGAGCGGCGTCGGCGATTCGAGCATCCGCAACGCCTGGTCGGAGTGCACGGCGACGATCACGGCGTCGAACACCGCGGGCCCGGCGTCGGTCACGACTTCGATCAGCTCCCGCTCATCGGCACCCCCACCCCGGCGGATCAGCCGGACCGGTGAGTTGGTGAGGAACTCGGCGCCGGAGGTGCGCGCGACCGCGTCGACGTAGGTGCGGCTGCCGCCGACGATCGTTCGCCATTGCGGGCGGTCGCCGATCGACAGGAGCCCGTGGTTGCGCAGGAACGTGAACAGGCTCCGGGCCGGAAAGGAACCGAACGAGGTCGGGTCGGCGGACCAGACGGCCGAGCCCATCGGGATGAGATGCAAGTCGACGAACTCGCGGGAGTAGCGGTGAAGGCGGAGGAACTCATCGAGACTCAGGTCCTCGGCGCCGTGATCGAGGTGCCGGCGAGCGTCGCGGAAGAAGCGACGGATGTCTCGCAGCATCCGCCACATGGCCGGCCGGGTCAGGTTCCGGCGATCGGCGAAGAGCGTGTTCGGACTGGTGGCCCGGTAGGTGAAACCGGCGGTCGGCGAGCGAGGGTCGCGATCGGTCACCGCGAAGCTCATCTCCGTCGGTTGGGTCGCGACTCCGAGCCTCTCGAGCAACTCGACGAGTCTCGGATACGTCCGGTCGTTGTGAACGATGAAACCGGTGTCGACGGCGAGTGGCCCGGCGGCCGGGTCGTCGATGTCGACGGTGTGGGCGTGCCCGCCGAGCCGGCTGTCGGATTCGTAGACCACCACGTCGTGGGTGCGGCCGAGCCGGTGAGCCGCTCCGAGCCCGGCGATGCCCGATCCGACGATGGCGATGCGTTGACCCGATCGAGGTCGCACCGAACTCAACGAATCACCGGCCACGCGCCCGAGTACGCCGGTGGATGGCCCGCCGGATGCACTGGGATCTCCTGCCCGTCTCCGATGTCCCGCCCGTCGCGTCAACGCCCACCACCTCGAACCCGCAACCGGGAGGCTGGCACCTGGGCGCGCCGCCGTCAACGAGGTGGACCCGCGGCCCCGCGGTCCACCACCGCCACCTCAGCTGGCGGTAGGAGACTCGGCGTCGGCCTTCACGCGCTCCAACGTGGCCTGCATGCCCTTCTCGTTGGTCCGACCGCGGGCCCAGCCCAGGAGCGCCCAGTACACCTTGATCATCAACGATGGCGCCAGGCGGTACGACTCGGTGACATCGCAGACCTCTCCGTCGCCGTCGCCAGAGCCGGCGACCGGGGTGATCTCGTAGCGCCACGTGTTGATCGGTTTGCCGCGGTTCTCGACCGCGAACTCGAACACGCGGCCGGGCGTGCACGTCGTCACCTGGCACTCAGTCCAGTAGGTCGGGCCCCGCCCGTTTCGGCGAACGTGACCCCGAAAGCGCGCCCCCACTGCTGGTTCGGTGGCCCCACCGAGCCATTCGGCCTCGAACGTCTCGGGGCTGTACCGACCGATTCGGGTGACATCGGAGACGAGCTCCCAGATCCGGTCGGCGGGGGCATTCATACGTACGGTCACGGAACCTTGCATGCCGGGACTCTAACGAATCGTCCGCCCCGGAAGCCGGTGTTGCCCTGCGTTACGCTCCCGCGACCTGATCCGGGCCGAGGAGAGATCTCATGACGATGACGACCAGTACCGCAGTGGAGAGCGGCGCGATTCCGGAGCCAGGCACCGGTTCGCTCCCGGGGCTCGACGTGCGTCCGATCTCCGGATACATCGGCACGGAGATCCACGGGGTCGATCTGCGCACGCCGCTCGACGCTGCGACGGTCGCCGCCATTCGGGCGACGTTGCTGGAGTGGAAGGTGGTGTTCTTCCGGGACCAGGACCTCACGCGTGACCAGCACCTCGCGTTCGGCCGGCAGTTCGGCGACGTCGAACGCGGCCATCCGACCCTTCCGTCGGTTTTCCCGAGCATCCGGAGATCCTGCTACTCGACAATCAGAACGCCCGTACGGAGATGAACAACCCAGAGCCGCGAGAACGGGCTTCCGGACCCCGGATCGAGAGCCGCTGGCACACCGATGTCACGTTCATGCCCAACCCGCCGATGGGCTCGATCCTGCGAGGTGTGGTCGTGCCTCCGTACGGCGGCGACACGCAGTGGACCAACCTGGCCGTGGCCTATCGCCGCCTGTCGAAGCCGCTGCGGACGATGATCGAGGGTCTGCACGCCGTGCATCACAACGCGCTGCCGATCGAGCGGGGCGAGGTACCGAGCTCGCTCGCCTCGACGTTCCAGCGCACGGTGATCCGCTCGGTCCACCCGGTCGTGCGGGTACATCCCGAGACGGGTGAGCGCGTGCTGTTCGTCAACCCGAACTTCACCAGCCACATCCAGGAGCTGAGCCGGCGCGAGAGCAGCCATGTGCTGGCGGCACTCTACGACGAGATCGCTGCGGAACCGAACACGTGCCGCTTCCGGTGGGAGACCAACAGCGTCGCCTTCTGGGACAACCGCGTACCGCCCACATCGTTCCGACTGACGTGCGCCCCGAGTTCCACCGCTCGATGGAGCGCATCACCCTCGTCGGTGATGTGCCGGTCGGGGTCGACGGCTCGACCTCGTACGCCCTGGAGGGCGTGTAGTCACGGTGGCCCCTCCACGGGCGCGGTGCGAAGTGTTCGAGCCGTTCCTGCCAGAACCTGGGAAACAGCCGATGGGAACCAGGGACGGAGTACGGTCGTCGTAGCTGCGACGGCACGACCGGAGGAGCACCGATGAACACTGCGGCGACGACGATGAGGCGAGTCCTCGGCCTCCTGCTGATCGGGGCGATCGCCGCCTCGGCGTGCAGCTCCGGCGGCGACGACGGTTCCGCCTCGTCCCCGGCGACCACCACGGCCGTAGTCGGTGACGGCAGCTCGGCGCCGGGGTCGGGAACCGGCGGGTCCTCCGCCGCTGGTGGCGCGACCGGTGTCATCCCCGTCCGGTTGAGCGAGGGTCAGGCCCAGGGGTCCGAGGCGGAGCCGTTGCCCGTCGTCGCGGGCGAGAGCCTCGATCCCATCCGGGTGTCGACCATCCTCCAGGGCGTCGATCCACTTCCGCCGGACCCGGCCGCGGCCGTCCCCTTCGTGTGGCCGGACCAGACCCTGCCTCCACCGCGAACCGGCGACACCGTCGATGTCCCGTTCCCTCAGCCGGGACCGGCACCGATCGACCCGGCACCGTCCCCGCTGCAGGTCCTGCGATTCCAACCGGACGGTGATGTGGCCATCGCCCCGACGGTGAGCGTCACGTTCAACCAGCCGATGATCGCGCTCGGAACCGTGGCGGCCACCGACGCGGCTGACGTGCCCGTTGTCCTGACGCCCGAGGTCGACGGGGCGTGGCGGTGGCTGGGTACCCGTACGGCCGTGTTCGAGGCGTCCGTCGACGGCATCGATCGCCTCCCGATGGCGACGGACTACCGGGTCGAGATCCCGGCCGGCACCGTGTCGGCCGCGGGAACCGAGCTGGCCGAAGCCGTGTCGTGGACGTTCTCGACTCCTGCGCCGACCGTGATCTCCTTCCCCGCCGACGGCAACGAGTCGCTCGCCCTCGACACCGTGTTCGTCGCCCTGTTCGACCAGCGCATCGATCCTGGTGCGGTGCTGACGACGATCACCCTCACCGCGGACGGCGAGGAACGGGACCTGCGGCTGGCGACGGCGGACGAACTGGCCGCCGATGACGCGGTGTCCACGGCGATCGCGCGGTGCTCCGGAGGGGCGATGGGTCGGTTTCCGAACCGCCGATTCCCTCCCGGCTGACGCCGAGGTCGAGGTCGTCGTCGGTCCCGGCACCCCGTCAGCCGAGGGGCCGGTGACCACCACCGGACCGCAGAGCTACCGCGGCCGCACCTACGCCCCGCTCGGCGTCGACGACACGTCCTGCGAGTATGGCGACCAGTGCCCCGCCGGATCCGGCCTCGTGGTGTCGTTCAACAACGTCCTCGACGTCGAGTCGTTCGATCCGGCGTCGGTCACGGTTTCGCCGGAGCTGACCGATCTCTCGATCGGCGCGTCGGGCGACTCGATCATCGTCCGTGGCCGCACCCGGGCCCGCACGACCTACACGGTCAACCTGCCTGCATCCGTGACCGACATCTTCGGCCAGGAGCTGGGGGAGGATCAGGCGGTCGACTTCGAGATCGAGCAGGCCCAACCCTCTCTCCAGCAGTTCCCCTTGAGCCTCACCACGCTCGATCCCTTCGCACCCACTCCCGCGCTGACCGCGGTGACCCTCAATCACGACGAGCTCCGGGTTCGGCTGTACGAAGCTGATCCGTCTGACTGGGGTGCGTACGTTCGTTGGAGCGCGGCGCGGTCCTACGACGAGCCCGTCGACCTCCCGTCCGTGTTCGAGCTCGTCAGCGACTCGGTGATCACGGTCGACACCTCCGACGATCTCGCCGCCGAGACGCTGATCGAGGTGACCGAGGCGATCGGGGGCGACACCGGCCACGCCATCGTCGTGGTCGAGCCGACCGAGGTCTACTCGCCGACGTCGGACCTGTACTGGATGAACCGTCCGGCGGTGACCTGGCTGCAGGCGACCGACCTCGGTGTCGACGTCGTCACCGGCGGTGAGCGCGGGCTGGTGTGGGTCACGTCGCTCACCAGCGGCCAGCCGGTCGGGGCCGACATCGAGCTGCGATCGATACCGGTCCGGAGCGGTGACGATGTGGTGACCACGGCGACCAGCGATCCCGACGGCATCGCCCGCCCCGATCTGCCGCAGGTCGCTCAACCGTACGACTACAGCAGCATCGCCGTGGCTCGGTCGGGGGACGACATCGCCCTCCTGCCGGTCAGCATGTACGGCGGTGGCTGGCAGACGGTCGACATCGCCGACGAGCTCCGCTGGTTCGTCTTCGACGACCGCGGCGTCTACCGCCCCGGCGAGACGGTGTCCATGAAGGGGTGGGTGCGACGCGCCGAACTGTCGTCGCTCGCCCATCCGGAGCTGGTCAGCGGTGGCGCCATCTCGTGGACCGCGTACGACCCTCAGTACGTCGAGCTGGCGACCGGTACCACCGAGCTCAATCCGCTCAGCGGGTTCGATCTCACCTTCGACATCCCGGACGGGGCCAACGAGGGGTACGCCTGGGTCGAGCTCCGGTACGAAGGCGCGGTCACCCAGCACAACTATCAGGTGCTGTCGTTCCGACGCCCCGAGTTCGAGGTGATCGCTCGGAACGAGTCGCCCGGACCGTATGTGAGCCGGGAACCGGCCACGGTGGCGGTCGAGGCCACCTACTACGCCGGAGGCGCGTTGCCGAACGCTCCCGTGGCATGGACGGTGTCGACCAGCGAGGCGGCATACGCACCCCCGGGCTGGGAGGACTTCCACTTCGGCGTCGGGCCGTTGTGGTGGGAATACGACCCGAACTTCGGCGCCGGGGGCTTCGAGGGTGACCTCGCCTCGGACTCGTGCTGCTTCCCGGTCGGGGAACCGGTTGTCGAGACCTTCGCTGGCGTCACGGATGCGACCGGTGCCCACTATCTCCAGATCGACTTCGCCGAACCCGAAGGTGGGTATCCCGATCTCCCCGTGACCGTCTCGGCACAGGCGACGGTGACCGATGTGAACCGCCAGGTGTGGGCGTCGACCACGAACGCGCTCGTCCACCCCGGCCGGTTCTACGTGGGGCTGGCCAGTGATCGACCGTTCGTCGAGCAGGGCACTCCGCTCGACGTCAACATCGTGGTCACCGACATCGACGGCGCGGCGGTTCCGGGCCGCTCGATCGAAGTGACCGCCGAGCGTCTGGCGTGGGCGTTCGTCGACGGGCAGTGGAGCGAGGAGCCGGCGGACGGCGAGACCTGCTCGTCGACCTCGGGGCCGGAGCCGGTCACCTGCACCTTCGCCACGCCGACGGGGGGCCGCTACCGGATCACGTCCATCGCTGCGGATGACGGCGGAGGATCCAGCCGGACCGAGCTCACCGTCGTGGTGAGCGGTGGGCAGGACCGGCCATCCCGGGTGGTCGAGCAGGAGCAGCTCATGCTGGTGCCCGACCAGGAGGAGTACCAGCCCGAAGATACGGCGACGATCCTGGTGCAGTCCCCCTTCGCGGGTGCGGTGAGCGGCCTCGCCACGGTGACCCGGGGCACCGTCGTCGACACGCAGGAGTTCGCCCTCACCGATGGCGCCGCCACGATAGATATCCCGATCACCGACGACGACATCCCCGGCCTCGACCTCCAGGTCGAAGTGGTGGGTTCGGCGCCCCGCATCGGCGACGACGGCGAGCTGCTGGACGATGTCCCGCCGCGAGTCGCCTATGCGGTCGGCTCGCTCCGTCTCCCCGTGCCGCCCACGAACCGCACCCTGCAGGTGACGGTGACGCCGCAATCCGGCGAGTCGCTGCCAGGAAGTGAGACCTCCGCGGACATCCTCGTCACCGATGCGTCCGGCACTCCAGTGTCGGGCGCCGAGGTGGCGCTCGTGGTCGTCGATGAGGCGGTCCTCGCGCTTGTCCGGATACCAGCTCGGGTCGCCCGTCGACACCATGTACGCGCCTGGGTACGGCTGGGTCCAATCCCTGTTCGGCCGAGGCACCGTCCAACTCGTCGATCCGACATCGTTGGTGCCGGGTGTCGGCGGCGATGACGACCAGTCCGAGGCCGACGGAGGCGCAGAGACCACCATCGCGGCCTCGTCGGACGAGGAGTCGAATGGCGCCGCCGGAGGGGGGGTCGCCGCCGACTCGGCGGCGTTCGCGCCCGGGGAGAGCGACCGGTTCGGCGTGAACGGTCAGGCCGCAGCGGCGCCCATCGACGTCCGCACGAACTTCGACGCGGTGGCCGTGTTAATCGGCCGTCGCGCACCGGCCCCGATGGTCGAGTCACCGTGCCCTACACGTTGCCGGACAACCTGACCCGCTACCGGGCCATGGCCGTCGCCGTCCTTGGGGCTGAACGCTTCGGGTCGGGCGAGGCCAACCTCACCGCCCGGAGGCCGCTCATGGCGCCACCGGCGCCCCGGTTCGCCAACTTCGGCGACCGGTTCGAATTGCCGGTCGTGCTCCAGAACCAGACGGCGGCGCCCCTGGACGTTGAGGTCGTGCTCGAGACGTCCAACCTGGTGCTCGAAGCACCCGACGGGGCTCCGATCGACGGTCCCGCCGGTCGGCTGGTCACGATCCCGGCCAACGATCGCATCGAGGTGCGGTTCCCGGTGGCCACCGTGTCGGCGGGTACGGCACGGTTGCGGGTCGTCGCGGTGAGCGGTGAGCTGTCAGATGCTGCGTTGGTGGAGCTCCCGGTCTTCACGCCAGCGACGGCTGAGGCGTTCGCCACCTACGGGGTGCTCGACGACGGCGCCGTGCTCCAGCCGCTCGACGCGCCGGAGAGCGTGGTCCCGCAGTTCGGTGGTCTGGAGATCTCGACCTCCTCGACGGCCCTCCAGGCGTTGACCGATGCCGTCGTCTACCTCAACGAGTACCCGTACGACAGCGTCGATGCGTCGTCCTCGAGGATCCTGGCCATCGCCGCACTGCGTCCCGTGCTCGAGGCGTTCGACGTACCCGACCTGCCCACGCCCGCCGAGCTCGACGGCAGCGTCGCCGATGACCTGGCCCGGCTCGGCGAGCTCCAGAACGGTGATGGTGGATTTCGACGTGGCAGCGCGGCCGCCCGTCAGAGCCCTTCACCTCCGTGCAGGCGCTCCATGCCCTGGCCGAGGCGCGGGCCAGCGGGTACACCGTGGACGAAGCGGTGCTGGGGGCGGCGCTGAGCTACGCCCTATCGATCGAGTCCCATCTGCCGCCCGAGTGGTCCCAGCAGATGAAGGACATGGTGACGGCGTACGCCATCTGCGGCCCGCGACCGTGGGCGATACCGATGCCGTTGCGGCCGCCGACCTGTGGAACCGTCGAGGCGAGGAGCTCTCGCTCGATGCGCTGGCGTGGATCTGGGCGGTGATCGACGACCCGGCGATCGACGAGGAGATCGCCCGTATCGTCGCCAACCGGGCGGTCGAAACGGCCGGGCAGGCCAACTTCACGGTCGACTACGGCGACGACGCCTACGTGATCCTGCATTCGGACCGCCGGACCGATGGCATCGTGCTCAACGCGCTCATCGATCAGCAGCCCGACAGCGACCTCATCCCCAAGGTGGTGGCCGGACTCATGGCCGCTCGCACCCAGGGCCGCTGGGACAACCTGCAGGAGAATGCGTTCATCCTGCTGGCCCTGAAGCGGTACTTCGAGACCTACGAGGGCCAGAGCCCCGAGTTCGTGGCTCGGGTGTGGCTCGGTGAGCGGTTCGCCGGGGCCCAGGAGTTCACCGACCGCTCGACGGACCGCAACGTCATCGCCGTTCCCACTGCGGATGTGATCGCCGGCGGCGATGCCGACATCGTGATCGGCCACGAGGGCTCGGGGCGTCTCTACTACCGGCTCGGCCTCCGCTACGCCCCGGACGATCTCGTGCTCGAACCGCTCGACCGAGGGTTCGTCGTCGAGCGGCGGTACGTCGCCATCGACGATCCCGCCGATGTGGCCCAGGATCCCGACGGAACCTGGCGCATCCGGCCCGGGGCCCGGGTACGGGTCGTCGTGTCGATGGTGGCCGACAGCGCCCGGACGAACATGGCGCTGATCGATCCGCTGCCCGCCGGGCTCGAGATCCAGAACCCGGACCTCGCCATCACCCCGGACGCTCCGCCCGCACCGAGCGATCCGGTTCCAACCGAAGGCGATGCCTTCGAGGGAGATGTCGCGGCCGAGACGTTCGGGTCCGATGTCGGCGTCGGCTACGACTGGTCGTACCCGTACTGGCTGTCCTGGTTCGATCACCAGAACCAGCGTGACGACCGGGCCGAGGCCTTCGCCGGGTACCTGCCGGCCGGCGTGTACACCTACAGCTACGTGGCGTTGGCCACCACGCCGGGAAGGTTTGTCGTCCCACCGGCCCGAGCCGAGGAGATCTACGCTCCCGAAACCTTCGGCCGCAGCGGCACCGCCACGGTGGTCGTCGGCTGATCATGGGCTGATCAGGGACGAGTGACGGGGGTCGTCACCTTCCCGTCCACCGTGGTTCGCGGCGTTCGAAGAAGGCGGCGACACCTTCCTTGGTGTCGTCGGCCGCGAAGATCTTCTGGGTAGCGACCTCGGTGTGCTCCCACCCCCGGGCCTCGTCTGGCGCGGCGAAGTCGGCGAGGAAGGTCATCGTGGCCCGCACGGCGACCGGCCCGTTGACACAGATGCGCGCCGCCAGGGCCAGCGCAGCGTCCACGGCGCCACCCGGTTCGGTCACCTCGTTGACGAGCCCGAGACGCTCGCCGCGCTCGGCGGTGATCGGATCGCCGGTGAGCAGCATCTCGCGAGCCACGTTCAGCGGCAGGGCCGCCGGTGCCCGGAACATGCCGGCGCAGGTGGGTACGAGACTCCGTTTGACCTCGGGGAGGCCGAACGTGGCGGTGCGGCTGGCGACGACCAGATCGCAGGCCAATACGATCTCGAACCCGCCGCCATAGGCCAAGCCTTCGACCGCGGCGACGAGGGGCTTGGTCCGGCGTCGGCGGATGATGCCGTACTCACCGCCGCGGTCGGTGCGGCTCATGCCGCCTCGGAGGTCGGTTCCGGCCGAGAACACGGTGTGGGTGCCGGTCATGACGCCGACCCAGAGATCGGGGTCATCTTCCAAACGATCGAGCGCGTCACCGATGCCCGCGGTGATATCGGAGTCGATGGCGTTGCGTTTGTGCTCCCGGTCGATCCGGACGACGAGCACCCGATCGATCACCTCCGTGTGGACGGTGTCGCTCATGGTTTGTGATCCTCCTGGAGCAGTTCCCACCGGTTGCCCTGGGGGTCGGCGATCATCGAGAAGCATGCTCCCGGTCGATGGTGGGTGATGGGGACGATGACCGAGCCCCCGTGCGCGGCGACTCGGGGCACTTCGCTCTCCAGGTCATCCACGTTCAGCGCGGCGTAGGCGAAGCCTCGATCGCGGTGCCACGGATCTGGCAGCTGGGGAGCGAGGGCCCCGGTGCTCGGGAGGTAGAGCTTGAGGTAGGCGCGATCTCGCCGGAGCCGCTGCACGACGCCCTCGGGGAACTCGATGGTGCTCCGCTCCGAGAAACCCAGACCGTCGACATAGAAGGCGGTCATGGTCTCGAGATCGTCGGTGACGATGCCGACTTCAAGTTCGGTCACCGGGGTCTCCTTGTCGTCGGGTGAAGGTGGCAGGCACACTACCCCTCGGCTCCAACCGGGAGGACGCCCATGACCGAGGTCCAGGAACTGCTCGATGGGGCAGACGCGTGGGGACTGGCTGACGCCATCCGCTCTGGCGCCGTCACGGCTCACGACGTGCTCGACGAGACGCATCGTCGAGTGGAGGAACGCAACGACGCGGTCAACGCGGTCGTCGAGAGCTGCTTCGACGCCGCGCGCGCCGAACTCGACCTCGGAGGGCCGGACCGGCGGCTCGCCGGAGTCCCGTTCGTCGTGAAGGCGCTCGGTCAGAAGGTGGCCGGGATGCGGACCACCAACGGTTCGGCGCTGTGGCGCGACGACATCGCCGACGAAGACAGCGAGCTGGTGGCGCGGTATCGACGTGCCGGGCTGGTAATCGTCGGCCTCACGAACTCGCCCGAGCTGGGCAAGAACGCCAGTACCGAGCCCACCCACCACGGCCCGACCCGCAATCCGAGGCGGCTGACCCATTCCGTGGGCGGCTCCTCGGGGGGCACGGCGGCAGCGATGGCGGCGGGCATGGTGGTGATCGGCCATGGCAACGACGGCGGCGGCTCCATCCGCATCCCGGCCTCGATGAACGGCCTGGTCGGGCTCAAACCGAGCCGAGGCCGCACCACTGCCGCGCCGAACTTCAACCTCCTCTCCTACCCGCTCGGCATCAACCACGTGATCACCCGTTCCGTCCGCGACTCGGCGTTGCTGCTCGACCTCACCGCTGGCTCGATGCCGGGCGATCCGTACGTCATCGCCCCGCCGGCCCGTCCCTATGTGGACGAGCTGGGCACCGAGGTGGCGCCGCGACGGATCGCGTGGTCGACGGTGACCCCGAAGGGTGACGACGTCCACCCGGATTGTGCGCGGGCGACCGCCCAGGCCGCCGATCTGCTGCGAGGGCTCGGGCACACGGTCGTGCCGGCCACGCCGCCGTGGCCGCTCGCCGACCTCGCCGAGGTCATGTCGACGGTCATGGGAGTGGTCAGCCTGGGTCAGATCCAGGATCGGCTGGCCAGCCTCGGGCGGGATCTGGCCGAGGATGATCTGGAGCCGTTCACCCGGGTCCTGCTCGGCCGTTCGGAGGCGGCGACCGCCGTCGAGTTCATGCGATCGCTCCAGGCGGTCGAGCGGGCCGGGCGCGCCCTCGGACCATTCTTCGAGGACTTCGACCTGCTTCTGACCCCGACGCTGGCCGAGCCGGTGCCGCCGCTCGGCCACCTCGACACGCGAGTGCCGGCGACCATGTACCAGCGAGCCGGCCTCTTCTCGGCGCTGACCGGACCGTTCAACGTGACCGGTCAGCCCGCCATCTCGCTCCCTCTCGGCACCGACTCCTCGGGGCTGCCGATCGGCGTGCAGCTGGTGGCCCGATTCGGCGCCGAGGACCTGCTCATCGCCGTGTCGAGCCAGATCGAGCAGGTGGCAGGATGGAAGACGGGCGCCGTGTGGCCCCCCACGCCCTGAAACAAGGCGATCGGCGTCCCCCCCCGACTCGGCACCTACCCCCATCCGAACTGGGAGACCAGGTGGTCGCGTGGGCGACGGCGGTGTCTCCCAGTTCGAGCGTGGTGTGGGTGGGCGTCCGCGTGAGGGTCTTGACCGGTGGGTCAGTGGTCAGGCCGAGAGCTGCAGGGAGGCGTTGACCAGCGCGGCGTTCGGGTGCTCCGGCAACTGATCGAGCGGCTGGGCGATATCGCTCACCCGTGGCCCGTACTCAGCGGCGAGCGGGGCCAGCTTGTCGAGATCGAAGCCGTACAGCTTCGCCGCATTGCCGGCCAGGATCTGGCGCATGTCGGCCTCGCCCACGGCGTGGAAGACCTGCCGCAGGTGCTCGGTGGTGTAGGGCGACGTGCCCTCGTCGTGCGGGTAGTCGCTGCCCCACATGAACCGATCGGGGCCGACGACGCTTCGCGCCTGGAGGTCGATGGGACCCGGGAAGCTGGCACCGACCCAGCAGCTCTGCTGGAAGTACTCGGTGGCCGAACGCGGGAGGGCGTTCTCGGCGGTGTACTTCAACTCGCCGATCTCACCCTTGCTCACCTGGGCGATCACCCGGTCGAGCGCCTTGAGCAGCGGCGGGAAGTTCGACGCCGCGCCCTCCGTCATGACGAACTTGAGCTTGGGGAATCGTTCGAACACACCCGACAGCAGCATGTGCACGAAGGGGCGTTGCCCGTAGAACGCCACTTCGCTGATCATGATCATCGGGACGGACGCGAACTTGCCGTAGTCCGGGGAACCGGTTCCCGAGTGCAGCTGAACGGGGATGTCGAGATCCTGCAAGGCGGCCCAGAGGCGATCGTAGGCCGGGTCGTACAGCGGCTTGACCCATTTCACGTCCGGGGCGACGGTCGGCAGCAGTACCCCGCCGCGCAGCCCGTTCTCCTTGATCCAGGTGGCATCAGCGATGGCATCGTCGATGTCGTTCAGGAAGATCTGTCCGATGCCGGCGCGCTGATGCGGCTTGCGGTTGCAGAAGTCGACCAACCAGCGGTTGTGGGCCCGGATGCCGGCTCGGCGATGGGCGTACTCCTCCGGCTTGGGCGGGCCGGCGAACAGCACGAACCCGGGGTAGAACGGCGGCACCGTGTTCGGGAAGATGACCTCACCGACGACGCCGTCGGAGAGCTGGTCGCGGTCGCGGCGGTCGTCGTCCCAGTTGCGGACGCGCAGGTCGGTGTCGCGGAGGTCCTTCCACGGGTTCTTGTACTGACCGCGCCAGGCGTCGAAGTCCGCTTGGTACTCGGGATCGAGGTACTCGCGGTAGGTCTCGTGGTTGGCCCCCGCGTGGGTGTCAGCCGAGATGATGGTGTAGCGGTCGTTGGCGCTCAAGACGGAATGGTGCTCCTCGTGGTGGGGCCGTTGTCTCGCGATCGTAGCATCTGACGACCCGTCAGGTCACGGCCGTTCCGCGGTTAGTGCGACGCCCGCGGCGCCGGTTCACGGTGTTGTTGTGCCACAATGCCCGGCCGACCCACGCCTGGTGGGTCGTTGCCGCGGTCGCGTCGAAACGACGTGCACCAAACCTACCGAGCACCCTTGGAGGGGTTCACATGAGGAAAGCGCACTGGCTCGTGCTGGGCCTGGCGTTGTCACTCGTCGCCGCATCCTGCGGAGACGACGACGACGACACCGGTCCGGCCACCGACGAGACCACGACGGTCGTCGCCGCTGACGACGGAGGCGAGGAGGTCGTCGAGACGACTACCGCGGTTCCGGCCGACGATGGCGGTGCCACGACCACGACCGCTGCGCCAGAAGGCGACGCGTCTGGCGTGACCACCGATCCGGAGACCGGCCGTCTCATCCCGGCATCCTGCGCAGCTGGTGACAACTCCGCCGACGAGTCGATCGGCGTCGCTGCCGACTCGGTCAACATCGCCACCTTGAGCATCGACTTCGGCCCCCTGGCCGACATCGGTTTCGCGGCCAGCGGTACCGACATCCGTGAGTCGTTCACGGCGCTCGTCGACGATCTCAACGCCAACGGCGGCGTCTGCGGTCGCACGATCAACTACCAGGGTGTGCTGTACGACATCATCCGTCGCGAGGGCGGCCAGGGCTGCATCCAGGTCACCGAGGACGTCACCAACCTGGCCGTGCTGTCCCAGGGCGGCACCCCCGAGGCCGTGTGCGTGGCCGAGGCCGGACCGATCACCTACGCCCAGCACGACTTCGCCGAGAGCGAGGTCGCCTCGGTGATCGACACCATGTACATCCGGTCGCCATCGTGGGACGACCAGGTCCGGGCGACCCTCCAGTACGCGATCGACTCCGGTCAACTCGACGGCAAGATCGTCGGGCTGTGGTACGGCTCGGTGTTCCTGCCCCAGGGTGATGTCGTCGAGGAGATCGTCATTCCGGCCCTCGACGAAGCCGGCATCGAGCACATCGACTTCCGCACCGACTTCCTCGGCCCGTCCGACCCGCAGGGCAACACCGTCCTGTTGGCCGCGGCGACCGAGTTCGCTGCGGCTCCGGTCGACGTGGTGCTGAACTTCACCGGCACGACCAACCACGTGGCCATGCAGGCCGAGTTGGCCGCTCAGGGCGTCACCCCCGTCTACATCTCGGGACCCCGCAGCGCGAACTCCTCGAACACCATCTTCACCGAGGCGTACGGGGTGACCGAGATCGCTGACGGCGAGCAGACGGTGACCTTCACCTGGGCACCCAACGAGGTGCCGGGAGAATCGGTCCAGGCGCCTGCGCTCCTCTCGTGCTGGGACCAGCTCGAAGGACTGGGCATCGCTCGACCCGACGAGGGCACCTTCGACTTCTCGGCCGGGGCCAACATGTGCCTCCAGTTCGACATGGTCGTCGCGGCCTTGTCGGCCGCCGGGCCCGAGTTGACCCGTGAGGCCTTCGCGGCCGCCCTCGAGACCCTGCCGCCGCACCCGCAGGCGCTGGGCCTCGGGCTCCAGTCGTTCAGTGCTGACGATCATTTCAGCCCGAACCAGTTCTCCGTGCAGACGCTCGACGCGGCGACGAACACGTACTCGACCGGCGACACCTTCGAGCTCGCCGAGTAGGGAACGTCGCGCCGTCGGCGCCGCCGGTCATGACCTTCGGGTCCGGCCGGCGGCGCCGACTTTCGCGTCGGGACCAGGGCGCACGCCCGTCGCCGGGGCGCCCCCATGCCGTGCATCGACGGACCAGCTGTGTCATCGTTGTCCCCGCGTCTCGGCCGAGGGGTCGGGGGCGAACCTGAGGGGGACCTATGAGACGAGCTCGATGGCTCGTGCTGGCACTTGCCTTGTCGCTCGTCGCGGCATCCTGCGGCGACGACGACGATGACACGAGTGGTGGCGCAGACACCGAGGAGACGACGACGGCGGCTCCCGCCGCCGACGGCGCCGCGGAAGAAACCACGACGGCCGCTCCGACCGCCGACGACGGCACCGGGGAGACCACCACGGTCGCCCCCGAGGGGGACGCCGCAGGCGTGACCACTGATCCGGACACGGGTCGACTGATCCCCGCCGAATGTGCGGAGGGCGAGAACATCGCCGACGAGTCGATCGGCGTCGCGGCTGATTCCGTCAACTTCGCCACCCTGGGCATCGACTACGGCCCCTTGGCTGACATCGGCTTCGCCCCGAGCGGCACCGACCCCGGTGAGTTCATGAGGGTCCTGATCGACGATCTGAACGCCAACGGCGGCATCTGTGGTCGCACCATCAACTACCAGGGCGTGCTCTACGACATCATTCGTCGAGAGGGTGGCAACGGGTGCATCCAGGTGACCGAGGACGTCACCAACCTGGCCGTGTTCGTCCAGGGCGGCACGCCCGAAGCCACCTGTGTGGCCGCGGCTGGTCCGGTGACCTACTCCCAGCACGACTTCAGCGAGCTGTATGTCGCCGACGTCATCGACAACATGTACATCAACCAGCCGTCGTTCGACGATCAGGTCCGGGCCACCATGCAGTACACGCTCGACTCGGGTCAGCTCGACGGCAAGGTCGTGGGCGTGTGGTACGGCTGGGTGTTCACCGACCTCGGCGATGCGGTCGAGGCGATCGCCCTACCGATGCTCGACGAGGCGGGAATCGAGCACATCGACTTCCGCACCGACTTCCTCGGCCCGTCCGATCCTCAGGGCAACACCGTGCTGCTCGCCGCGGCGACGGAGTTCGCCTCGGCCCCGATCGACGTCATGCTGAACTTCACCGGCACCACCAACCACACCGGCATGCAGCTGGAGCTGGCCGCACAGGGCCTCACGCCCACGTACATCTCGGCGCCGGTGAGCGGCAACGCCTCCAACGCCTTGTTCAACGAGGCGTACGGGACAGCGGAGATCGCCGATGGTGAGCAGGTCATCACCTTCGCCTACGCGCCCGACGAGCTGCTGCCCGGCGTGAACCCGGCGGTCGACTCCTGCAACGAGCAGGTGGCGGAACTGACGGGAACGGCCATGGAGCCCGGCGTCTTCGACTACTCATCGGTCGGGAACCAGTGCCTGCAGTTCGACTTGCTCGTTGCCGCCCTATCGGTGGCCGGGCCGGAGTTGACCCGGGAGTCGTTCGCCGCGGCGTTCGAGTCACTGCCCCCACGCCCCACGGCTCGTGGCCTGGGCCTGGAGTCGTACGGACCGGACCAGCGCTTCGTGGTCGGTTCGTGGGGCGTCCAGATCCTCGATGGCGCCACGAACACCTACACCACCACCGAGCGTTTCGAGCTCGCCGAGTAAGACGACGGTGACAACCTGATCGGGCCGCCGGTTCCTCTCGGACCGGCGGCCCGATCCGCGTCCCGTCACCAGGAGCCGGGCGTGCGGTTGGTCAACCGGCGGGGCGAGCGAGGATCAACTGGTACCCGTTGCTCGGTGCGGTGAACGTCGCTTCGGGGATCAGACCGGCCTGGGTGAGCTCGGTCGCCAGTCGTGCGGGAGTGAACTTGGAGCTGATCTCGGTGCGGATGTACTGGCCGGCGGCCAGGTCGAGCGTGACGTCGATGGCCTCGACGCGCACCTGCTGCGCCGTTCGGGTTCGCAGGCGCATCTCTATCCACGAGTGGGTGTCATCCCAGACTGCCTGGTGGTCGAACGCGTCCGGTTGGAAGTCAGCACCCGCCTCCCGGTTCAGGACCAGCAGGGCGTTGCGG
This sequence comes from uncultured Acidobacteriota bacterium, assembly GCA_963732655.1. Lineage (GTDB taxonomy): Bacteria > Actinomycetota > Acidimicrobiia > Acidimicrobiales > SHLQ01 > CAVTWS01. Next base: position 247,340 of record CAVTAI010000001.1, read on the forward strand.
TTGAATGCCGCGGTCACTCCGGCGGAGTCGTCGTACGCGGCGACGAGCGTCGATTCGTCCTTGACCAGATCGGCACCGAGGAGGAATCGGTCGGTGCGGTCCATCGTGGCTCGCACGGAGGTCAAGAAGTTGTGCCGATCAGCCGGGCGGAGGTTCCCGATCGTGCCGCCGAGGAACGACACCAACCGCCCACCCCCACGAGGGATCGCGTTCAGGTGATGGTTGAAGTCACCTACCACGCCGTGGATGGCGAGGCCCGGGTAGTGGCTGGACAGTCGTTCGGCCGCGTCGAGCAATGTCGCCTCGCTGACGTCGAACGGGACGTAGCGCCGCAACGATCCTCGGGCATCCATGGCATCGAGGAGGATGGTCGTCTTGTCGGAGGTCCCTGAGCCGAGTTCGACGAGCGTGCTGGCGCCGGCCAGGGTGGCGATGGTCTCGGCGTGCGATTCGAGGAGCGATCGTTCCAGGCGGGTCGGGTAGTACTCGGGAAGTCGGGTGATCTCGTCGAACAGGCGGCTGCCGGTCTCGTCGTAGAACCAGACCGGTGCAGTCTCGATCGGGGTCGACCGCAGGCCCGCGGCGAGCTGGTCGAGTGTGGCCTGCCGCCACTGGTCGGCGGTGAGGTGCACGTCGATCGTCGGAGCGAGGGCAACCGAGGGTGGGTTCATGATCGGTCCTTGGCCAGACGAAGGCCGGAGAAGGCCCAGCGCGAGCCGGGTGGGAAGAAGTTGCGATAGGAGCGCCGTACGTGGTCAGCCGGCGTGGCACAGCACCCGCCGCGGAGCACCTGTTGGTTGACCATGAACTTGCCGTTGTACTCACCTACCGCGCCCGGGGCGGTCCGAAACCCGGGGTAGGGCGAGTACGCGCTCGACGTCCACTCCCAGACGCCACCGGAGAAGCCGGCGCGAGCGGGCCCCGGATGGGGTGCCCAGCCGGCCAGGTGATCGCCACCGTCCGTCTCGGGGGGCAGCATTCCGGCGGCCACCTCCCACTCGGCTTCGGTGGGCAGCCGCCCGCCCGCCCAGCGGGCGTAGGCGTCGGCCTCGTAGTACGAGACATGGCACACCGGCTCATCGGCATCCAGGGGGCGCCGGCCGCTGAGGGTGAACACGCTCCACCCGGGCGATTCGTCCTGCCAGTAGGCCGGAGCGATCCACCCCTCGGCCAGGACGGTGGCCCAACCGTCGGACAACCACAACTCGGGGCGGAGGTAGCCGCCGTCCTCGATGAACTCGAGCCACTCTCCGATCGTGACCGAGCGCCGAGCGATGGAACACGGGGTCACCCACACGCAGTGGGACGGTCGTTCGTTGTCGAAGGCGAACCCATCGTCACCGGCACCGATGCGGGCTGGGCCACCGGGGAGCTCGAGCCAGGTCAGCGCCGCCGCTGGCCCGCCGGGGCGATGCTCGGGACGGTAGACGGGGTCGATGGCGTTGAGCGAGAAGGCGTGTTTGATGTCCATCAGGATCAGCTCCTGATGCTGCTGCTCGTGGTGCACGCCGAGGTCGACGAGGTCGGCGAGCGTCCCGACGACGAAACCGTCGAGCACCGAGGCCATCCGAGTGTCGACCGCTCGCCGGTAGTCGCCGATCTCGGCCGCTCCCGGGCGGGACACCACGCCTCGCTGCGGACGCGGGTGACGCGGCCCGACGGCCTCGTAGTACGAGTTGAAGAGGAACCGGAACGCAGGGTCGAATGGTGGAACGTCGGGCTCAGCCCCCGACAGGACGAACTCCTCGAAGAACCACGTCGTGTGGGCTCGGTGCCACTTCGTCGGGCTGGCGTCGGGCATCGACTGGACCGTCTGGTCTTCGGGTGAGAGCGGCTCGGCGAGTCGTTCGGTCACCCCCCGGACGTGCTCGAACCGTTCCGCGAGACTGGGTGGGCGCGACATGGCGGACTCGGTGCGCGCGGTGGCCATGGCACTCCCAACCCAATGCGAAGTCGACGCATTCCTGCCCATGCGTCAACATGTTCCCCCAACAGCGAGGGGTTGAACATGCGCGTGGCAGTCATCGGGGCGGGATCGTGGGGGACCACGGTCGCGCACCTGGCCGCTCACAACACCCCGACCGTCCTCTGGGCCCGTGATCCCGCCACCGCGACCGAGGTGGATACGTCCCACCGCAATAGCCGGTATCTCCCCGATTACGAGCTGCACCCGGCGCTCCGGGCCTCGTCCGACCTCGACGACGTGGTCGCCCACACCGACGTGCTGGTCATGGGTGTGCCGTCGTACGGGTTCCGGAGTGCGCTGGAGCGGCTCGCGCCCTCCCTGCGGCCGTGGGTACCCGTGGTGAGCCTGGCCAAAGGCCTCGAGCAGGGCACCAAGCTGCGCATGACCCAGGTGGTGCAGGAGGTCTTGCCCGGGCATCCGTACGGGGTGCTCACCGGACCCAACCTGGCCAAGGAGATCCTCGCCGGCGACGCCGCCGCCTCGGTGATCGCCATGTCCGATCACACCATCGCCCGGCGCCTCCAGTCCGTCTTCCACACCGGGGTGTTCCGCGTGTTCACGAACGACGATGTGGTCGGCTGCGAGCTCGGCGGCGTGTTGAAGAACGTGATCGCGGTGGCCTCCGGCATGGCCGACGGACTGGGGACGGGTGACAACACCCGGGCGACCGTGATCACCCGCGGACTGGCCGAGATCACCCGGCTCGGTGTCGCCATGGGTGGGCGGCCTGAGACCTTCGCCGGGCTGGCGGGGATGGGCGACCTCCTCGCCACCTGCCTCAGCTCGCAGAGCCGTAACCGGCATGTCGGTGAGGAGCTCGGGAAGGGCCGCAGCATCGCCGAGATCGTGGCCGCGATGAACCAGGTCGCCGAGGGCGTGAAGAGCGCTCGGGTGGTCATGGAGCTCGCTGAGGAGTACGGCATCGAGATGCCCATCAGCTGGGAGGTCGACGCGGTCATCTCGACAGGCCGCACCGCCGCCGACGCCTACCAAGGCCTCCTCCAACGCAAGCCCGGTCGCGAGTCCGCCCTCTGGCGCTGACGTCCAAATCTATTGCCGAAAATCGACGAACTGGGAGACAGGCCGGTCGCCTACGCGACGGGTTGGTCTCCCAGTTCGGGTCCTTGGTAGGCGGGGTCTGGGTGGCCGGGGGCTGGGTGGGCGAGCTCGGCCAGGATCTCCGCCCGGTCGGCGTCGATCGGGCGGCCCGGCCAGCGGATCACGCCCGGCGTGGCCGACAGCCGGGCGATGAGACCCTGCATCGGGTATCCATCGACGTCGGCGATCATGCCGCGGGCCTCGACGTGGGGGTCCGTCGCCAGATCAGCCATGGTCAGGACGGGGCCGACGGCCGCCTGGGCGTCGGCGAACGCGGCGACCACGTGCTCGGCGGTGCGCGCTCCGATCCAGTCGCCCACGATCTGATCGAGCTCCTCCCGGTGCGCGACCCGCCCGGCGAAGGTCCCGAAACGCTCGTCGCCGCCGTAACCCACGAGCTGGAGCAGGCGCCGGGCCACTGAATCGGCCGTGGTCGACACCGCGACCCACCGGCCGTCGGCGCAGCGATACGTGTTCCGGGGGACGGAATAGGGGATGCCGGAGCCGAGCCGGGGTTGGATGTACCCGGTCTGGAGGTGCGCAGTGATGAGGGGACCCATGAGCTGGAAGAGGCTCTCGAAGAGGCTGATGTCGACGACCTGGCCTTGGCCGCTGCGCAGCGCCACCATGATGGCAAAGGCGCCGACCAGGCCGGTGATCTCATCCGTCAGCGCGATCGGCGGGAGCAATGGCGCCCCGTCGGGTTCGCCGGAGAGGGCGACGTAGCCGCTCATGGCCTCGGCGATGGTGGCGAAGCCGGGACGGTCGCGGTACGGGCCGGTCTGGCCGAACCCGGAGACCCGGCAGACGACGAGCTTCGGGTTGCGCTCGAGCAGCAGCTCGGGGCTCAGGCCGAGCCGCTCCATGGTTCCGGGCCGGAAGTTCTCGATCAGGACGTCGGCTCGGTCGCAGAGACGGAGGAAGATGTCGCGCTCGTCGACGTCTTTGAGATCGAGGGCGATGGTGCGTTTGTTGCGCCCGGCCAGCTTCCAGAACAGGGTGACGTCGTCGGCGGGATCGCGCCAGCCCATGGCCCGAGTGGTGTCGCCGCCATCGGGGCGCTCCACCTTGATCACGTCGGCGCCATAGTCAGCCAGGTACCGGGCGGCCGAGGGCCCGGCGAGAACGGTGGACAGGTCGATGACCCGCAGGCCATCGAGGGGCGGTGGGCCGACTGGCGGTGGGCCATCGACTGGGGAGAGGGGAGTCTCGGTGGTCACGGTCGCACCAGTTTGCCGGACCCGCGGGTCAGGGCACGTATGCGGCCACGTCGAGTACGAGATGCGTGGCCGATTGGGTGACCACGCACACCGATCCGGTCGGGCTGAGCCGGGTCACGACGGCGTTGGCGACCGTGGTGCCGGCGCCGTAGTTCAGGTTCGAGGCGTTGGGCGGCGTGGCCGTGCAGGGGTACACCGTGGCGAACCCCGGCGAATCGGTCTCGGTGACGGTGGCGTTGAGGATGACCGCTTCGGCGGTCACGGGGACGCCCGCTCGCCCTGCGACCTGGACCTCGATGATCGATCCCGCGCCGCGTCGGCCCACCGCGTTCAATGTGCCGTCGACGGTCGAGAGGCCGGCCCGGGTCTCGAGCAACCGGGCCGGGGTCATCGGCACGAGGCCCGAGGTGCTGAGCGCATATCCGTTGACGTCGACGACGAGGTGGAGGGGGGCCTGGTTGAAGATGCACACCTTCCCGCCGGCACCGATCTGGGTGACCACGGCGTTGGGGACGGTCGCGCCGGCGACGTAGTTCAGGTTCGACGCCGTCGGCAGGCCGGTGCCGCACGGGTACACGGTGAGGAATCCGGCGGCTTCGGGCTCGGTCACGGTCACGTTGAGGGAGATCGTCGACGCGGCGTCAAGCACGCCGACCCGACCCGCGAGCGCGATCTCGGTGACGGTCCCGGCCGGGCGGAGGCCGGTGCCGTTCTGTTGCCCGTCCGCAGTGGCGAGGCCGACGCGCGACTCGTAGACCCGGGCGGGGGTGGTCGTCCGGAAGGAGGAACCGGCGGGGACGTAGCCGTTCAGGTCGGCGACGACGTGGACGTCGGACTGCGTGAATAGGCAGACCTGGCCGGCGGCACCGACCCGGGCCACGACGAGGTTCGGTACCGTGGCACCTGTGACGTAGTTGAGGTTCGACGCCGTGGGGACCTCGCCGCCACACGGATACACGGTCAGGAACCCGGCGTCTCGGGCATCGGTCACCGTGACGTTGAGGGCGACGGCTTCGGCGTCGCCGGGCACGCCGAGCCGGCCCGCGACCGTCACCGCCGTGACGGAACCACCCGACCGGAGCCCGATCCCGCTGAACAGGCCGTCGAGGGTGGCGAATCCGGGGCGGGTGTCGAGGACGCGACTCGGGCCCGCAGCGATGATCGACGCGAACGGGGTCACGGGCGTGCCGGGGACGACGATGGCGTTGGTGAGGGCGGGAGCGCTCGCCCCGAGGGCGTTCTGCGCGGCGATCGAGAACGTCACCGACGCGCCCGGAACGAGCCCAGGGACCGTGGTCGTCGTCGTCCCGGCGGGAAGCACGATCGATGGACCGGCGTTCCCCGACGTCACTGGTGTGACGACATAGGCGACCAGCGCGCTGCCTCCATCGGAGATGGGGGGAAGCCACGAGACCGTGGCCGTACCGCCGGTGGTTCCAGGCGTGGCCGCGGCGGCACGCGGTGGGCCGGGAGCCTGCGCGTTCCCGCATGTGTAGACGCTGACGTCGTCGATGAACCAACCCGGGAACACGAGGTTCGGATAGTTGTCGGTGGCGAAGCGGAACCGGAGGCGGATGGTCTGGCCGGCGAGGACGGCCAGGGGGATTCGGGTGGTCTGGTAGCTCGGGCTGATCGAGCCGAACGCCGAACGTCCGGCGAGGGCGTTCACCTGCCCACCGAAGGCGGCGCTCTCGATGACGTCGTTGTACCCGTTGACCATCGTCCCGATCGCCGTGATGTCGGCCCACGACGCGCCGCCGTTGATCGAGACCTCGACCACACCTCCGTCGTACAGGTCGCCGGAGTCCCAGTCGGTCATGAACGCGTGGTCGAACCGGAGGAAGGGTGTGGAGCCAGCCGGGAGGGAGATCGGGGTCGCCAACGTCAGCGTCGACACGCCGAGCGGCGCCGAATCGTCGAGCACGTGGAGGGAACGGCTGCCGCTCTGCGACGACTGCGAGGTGTAGCCCCAGTGGGCGCCGCCCTCGATGACGCTCGACTCCCACGCCGGGTTGGTCACCTCCATGTCGTCGGTGAACATGACCCCGTTCTGGATCCCGGAGGCGCAGATGGGCGCCGACAGGTTCGCTCCGGAGGCGGTCGGCCGGAGGTGCATCTCGGTTGCGGTGATGGCGGCGACCACCTGCTGGCAGTCGGACGCCGAGATGCCGTTGGTCCCGATCAGGTTCGAGCAGGCCTGGGGCAAGATGACGCCCAGATCCCGGTAGTCGGAGCCGGGGGTCAGCAGTGTCGTCTGGGCCTCGTAGTAGATGCGAGCGGCCTTCTCGATGCCGAGGCCGACGACCGTCTGGCCATTGAAGGCGCCACCATCGGTGATGAGGAAGGCGGCCTTGTTGTTGACGCCGCTGTTGATGTGGACGCCGCGGCTGTCCGACAGGCTGCCGTGGAAGGCCGGGCTCGTCATCCGGTCCGGGTCGCCGAACGCTCCCGGAACCTCCATGTCCCGGATCGCGCCGATGGGAAGGTCTTCACCAACGAGCCATCGGTCTGCGGAAGCGTCGGCACCGTTCCACAGGTCGATCAGCTCGCCGAAGACGTCGGACAGGGACTCGTTGATCGCCCCGGATTCGGAGAAGTAGAGCAGTCCCGACGTGAGCTCAGTGACACCGTGGGTGAGCTCGTGGCCGACGACATCGTCGCCATCGGCGAACCCCTGGCCGTAGACCATCTGCTCGCCGTTCCAGAACGCATTGTCGTACGGGCACACGTCGGCGGGGTCGCAGAAGCGCACGGTCGACCGCAGCGTCATCCCGTTGTCGTCGAGGCTGTCACGTCCGAGGACCTGGTCGTAGAAATCGTAGACGTCGCCCGAGAACTCGAACGCCGTGTCGACGTCGCTGAGGCCGGTCGGACCGTCGCCCTCGGACCGGTCGGCCGGGTTGAGCGGCCCGCCGCACCTTGTGGGCTGCGAGTCGTCGTTGGCGTTGTCGCACACCAGACGGTCGAGGGCCTCGGCACGTTGGGAGAAGTCGAGCACCACCGATCCGTCGTGGGCGTCGACCAGGAGCAGGCGGTCCACATCGCCCATGCTCGTGCGGACCTCGATCCGCCACACCAGGCGGGTGCCGATCGACGGGGCTCCGATCAACGTCGGGTCGTAGATCCACAGCTCGGGCACGCTCGTCGACAGGTCGCGCCCGTCCGCCGCGCCAGCTCGGACGGTCACGGCGAGCGCCGTCGCCGTGGCGACCGCGGCGTCGATCGTTGCGGTGGTGTCGAGATCCTGGGGGATGGCGGAAGCCGTCTCGCCGGTGGCGGAGACGACGGCGCCGGAACCGTCGATCTGCACGGCGATGTGGCCAGCCAACACGGGTCGGGCCCCGATCGTCTGCTGGTAGCGGATTGCGGCGGCGCCGGGTCCGTCGGTCGCGGAGATGACCTCGAGCTCCGAGGAGGTGGGATCGGATCCGAAGAGGGGGGCGTACGTGCCCAGGAAGGCGTTGGCGGTGGCGACGCCGCCACCTCGGGCGTCCATCAGCGGATGGGCACTCGTGGCGCCGATGAAGGTGGTGGCGCCGGTGTCAGGGTTCGTCGTGAACCGGGCCCGACCATCGGAGTCGTCGACGAGCAGGGCGCGCAGCTCGTGGTCGTCGGCGGCCTCGTTCCGCTCGTCCACCTGCGTGGGGGTCGCCTGGGCGGGCACCGCCGTGCCGACGGTCAGCGACCCGGCCAATGACGCCGCCACGACGACGTGCAGCAGCATCCGCCGTGGCGTTCTTTCCCGACCCATGATCTTTCATATCGGCACCTCGTGGTCGAGCACAAGAGAACCCGGTGGGCACGCGCCACCGGTGCTCGTGCACGCTGCGCCGCCGGTGCTCGTGCACGCTGCGCCGTCGGTGCTCGTGCACGCTGCGAGTTGGGCGATCACCGGCCGTCCCCCGTAGCGTCGGGCCATGGCCGACGACTCCCTCCCCGCGTCCCGTGACACCTCCGAGCAGGGGGAGTTCCGTGCCGAGGTGAGCGGTTTCCTTGCCGCGCACGGCCAACGGCGACGGGAGTCGAGCCCGTGGGCGTTGGCCCTTCACGTCGGCGAAGGCGAGGCCCTCCGTGCCTTCGAAACCGGGCGGGCCTGGCAGCGCACCCGGTTCGACCACAAGATGGCCGGCCTCACGTACCCCGTCGAGGTCGGCGGGCGGGGCGGTCAGGCCTGGCACGAGACGATCTACCGGGAGGAATCAGCGGCGTACGAGAACTCGTCCGGGTTCATCGCCTCGACCATCGACATGCTCGGGCCGACCTTGATGCGTCACGCGTCGCCTGAACTACGAGACCGTCACGTTCCGCGGATGCTCTCCGGCGAACACGCCTTCTGCCAACTGTTCAGCGAACCGGGAGCCGGCTCCGATCTCGCCGGGTTGGCCTGCCGGGCGGTGCGAGACGGCGACGAGTTCGTCGTCACCGGGCAGAAGGTGTGGAACTCGGCGGCTCAGTTCTGCAACTGGGGCATGTTGTTGATGCGGACCGACCCTGACGTGCCGAAACATCAGGGGATCACGTTCATCCTCATCGACATGACGTCGCCCGGAGTCGAGGTACGCCCCCTCGTCCAACCCACCGGAGCGTCGCACTTCAACGAGGTCTTCCTGACTGACGTCCGCATCCCGGTGTCGAACGTCGTGGGCGAGATCAATGGCGGTTGGGCGCCGGCCCGCACGGTGATGTCGAACGAGTCGGCGTTCATCGGGGCCGGGAACAGCGCCGGCTCGACCTACACCCGCCTGCTGCTCCTCGCCCAGCAGCTGGGACTGACCGCCGACCCGGTCATACGTCAGGGCCTGGCCACCGTCCATTCCCGCGAGCGGGCGCTGTCGTTCATGAGCGCACGGATCATGGCCGCGGTGCGCCGCCGAGAAGCCCCGCCGGTCGATCCGTCGATCCTCAAGCTGTTCGCCACGGCGACGAGGGTTCTGACCGGAAACCTCGCCATGCAGATGGCGGGCGCGCTCGGGATGGCCGGCGACGACGAACGCACCCTCTGGGCTCAACACGAGGCCATGGGCCGGTACTCGATCTCGATCGGCGGTGGCACGAGCGAGGTCCTGCGGAACAACCTCGCCGAGCGGGCGCTGGGGTTGCCGAAGGATTTCGGCTTCGCCAAGGACACCGCCTGGAAGGACGTCCCCCGCAACTGAGTCAGCGGCCGGAGAAGTTCGGGGGGCGTTTCTCGGCGAAGGCCCGGGCGCCTTCCTTGGCGTCGTCGCTCGCGATGACCGGGACGGCGATGGCGCGAATGGCCGCCATGTCGAGTCCCGCACTCATGGGGCGAACGTCGTGGATGATGCGTTTGGCTGCGGCCACGGCAAGCGGCGCGTTGGCCGCGATCCGCGCCGCGATCGCGGTGGCGATGTCGAGCAGCTCGCCCGCGGGCGCGATGCGGTTGACGATGCCCAGCTCGTACGCGCGGAGGGCATCGATCGGCTCGCCCGTGAGCGCCATCTCGGCGACGACGGGCGGTGGAAGTCGAAGTGCCGCCCGGCTGGAGACGCCTGCGCCCACGAGCCCACGCTGGACCTCCGGGATGGCGAAGATGGCATGGCTCGCAGCGACGACGATGTCGCAGGCGAGCACGATGCCGAGGCCGCCTCCGACGGCGGCACCGTTGACCGCCGCGATCACCGGTTTCGGGAAGAACGACTCGGTCAGGACCTCGAGGCCCGGGCCGGTGGGTGGGGGTCCCTGGTGGCCCTGGGCGAACGCCTTGAGATCCATGCCGGCGCAGAAGGCCTGATCCCCGGACCCGGTGATGATGATGACCCTGATGGCGGGGTCCGCGGCCGCGCTCGCAAAGGCGTGTCCGAGTCCGGAGAATGTGTCCGGATCCAGTGCGTTGCGGCGCTCGGGGCGATCGATGATGGCGAGGCGCACGCCGTTGTGGTCGCGGACGATGACAGGCATGGGGGCATCCTTCCAGATGCCTGGCTGATCACATGAAGATCCGGGTGCGGAGAGCGGCCAGTTCGGCCGCCACGATGACCAGCGCGTCGAACACGTCCTGGTTGAGGCCGGGCGGTCGACCGGAGCGCGTCGTGCCGGCGTTCCACCGCCGCCGCGCGGCGATCGTGCTTACGCAGTCGTCCGGGGCGTGGCGCTCGAGGAAGCCCAGGAGCGAGAGGAACGCGCCCTCTCCGAGCACACCCAGCAGAGAGGTCGCGACCCCGAACGACGGCTCGTCGAGCAGCGTCTGCAAGGAGGCTCGCCCGCCCGCACCCGACAACGCCCGGCGGGCCGTCCTGGAGGTGGCGGGCGGCCGCCTCTTGCTCGACCAGGTACGCCATGACCTGGACGATGGCGCCCTCGATGGCCGAGACAGGGAGGCCAGCCGTCGTCGCCGGGACGAGCCAGAGGGCGGACGGGCTCTCGCCGGCGACCGGGCGGGACGTCACACATGGGAATCGGCGTGACCGCCGACGTCCGGAGAACTGACAAGACCGCCGAAACCGGCGGCCAGCAACGTATCGATGGAGGCACGGGGGAAGGTGCCATGGCGCGGCACCAGCGCCCGATCGGCTTCCCGGTTCGACGGATGGGATCAGTGGCGGTCACAGTGGCGCGGTGATGACCGACCCGGCGCTGGCGACGAGTGGGGGATGCCCGTCGTGACCAGCTCGGGGTGGGAGGCCCCGCTCGGGCTTGCGGCCGCGGCGTCCTACGGCGCGTCGGACTTCCTGGGCGGCTCGGCGACGCGACGATCGCCGGTGATCTCGGTCCTGATCGTCGCTCAGGCGACCGGACTGCTCCTGGGGCTCGTCGCGGTGACCATCGATTCCGACTCGTCCCTGACCGCTCAGGCAGTGTGGCGAGGGGGCGCGTCTGGGGTGATCGGCGCCGTCGGCCTGACGCTGCTCTACGGCGGTCTGGCTCGGGGACCCATGGGCCTCGTCGCACCTGTCGCCGCCGTGGCGAGCGCGGTGATGCCGCTGAGTTGGGGTTTGGCGACGGGTGAGCGGCCAGCGGTCCGAGCGCTGGTGGGGGTCGTCCTCGCCGCCGGCGCCGTGGCGGTGATCGCCCGGTCCGGAACGGGGGGTGGTTCGCGCGACGACCTCTCCACCGGCGTGCTCGGCGTCGTCATGGGTGCGTTCGGCGGCATCGGTTTCGGGGCCATCGGGGTGTTGCTGGCCGACCTGGATCCCGAGGCCGGCCTCTGGCCGCTGGTGTCGTGGCGGGTGGTGTCGGTGGGCCTGCTCGCCGGTGCGGCGCTGGCCACCGGGACCCGAGGTCCGCTGGGCCGATCCTCGATCGGCATCGCAGCGATCGCCGGTGCGCTCGATGTGGGTGGGAACGCCCTCTACGTCGTTGCGGCGCGCACCGGGCTGGTGTCCCTCCTCGGTTCCCTCGGCGCCATGGCGCCGCTGGCGACGGTCGTGCTCGCCCGGGTGCTGCTCGGCGAACGTCTTCACCGGGCCCAGGTCGGAGCGCTCGTGGTCGCTATGGTCGGTGTCACCCTCATCGCTTCAAACTGACGGCGGCACCGTCGGGTGCGTCGAACTGACGTCGGCACTGGCCGGGCGCGATGATGCTGGCACCGCACACAGGAGAGACGCGTTTATGAGCGACGGCAGGAACGGCAACTGGGGCCGCTGGGGTGACGACGACGAGCGTGGTGCCTTGAACCTGCTCACGCCCGAGGTGGTGGCCGAGGCCGCCAAGAGCATCCGGACGGGCAAGGTCTACAGCCTGGGGATCCCGATCCAGCGGGAGGGCGTGCCACTCATGGACTACCGGGGCACACCGATGCGGTTGACCCTCCAGGACGGCACCGACGACGGCATGTACGCGCCGTTCGGCTGTGGGCCGGGTACCGGGGCCCACGAGGACGTGCTCGTCATGGCCTCGCACACCACGTCGCACATGGATGCCCTCGTCCACGTGTACACCGAGCACCAGCACTACAACGGCGTCAGCTACGACACGATGCACGCGCTGACCGGGGCGCAGAGGCTGGGCATCGACAAGGTCGGTGCGCTCGCCGGGCGTGCGGTGCTGCTCGACATGGTCCGCTACTTCGGCGCCGACGGCTGCGTCGAAGGCGGAACCAACATCTCGTCCGACGACCTCCGGGGCGCCGCGGCGCAGGCCGGAGTGGAGGTCCGCGCGGGCGACACCGTGCTGGTGCGTACGGGTTGGCTCGACGTCTGGTTCGCCGCCCATGCTGCAGGTGAGGCTCCGCCGATGCTGCAGGCCGGCATCGGGCTCGACGCGGCCCAGTGGTTGGTCGACAACGACGTCGTGGCCGTCGCCTCGGACAACTCGGCCGTCGAGTGCATCCCCTTCGATGGCAACGACTTCCTCGCCGTGCACAAGCTCCTGCTCGTCGAGGCCGGCGTCTACATGATCGAGCACCTCGACTTGTCGGGTCCCGCCGCCGATGGCGTGGGCGAAGGCTTCTTCACCGTCGGTCCGCTGAAGGTGACCGGCGCCACCGGCAGTCCGGTGAATCCGGTCCTGGTCGCCTGAGCCATGGCTGGTGAGGTCGGCGTGACCGAGCGGTCCTCGCCGAGGACCGTCCGCACATTCTGTCGGGTCTGCATCGCCGGCTGCGGCGTGATCGCGTCCATCGAGGGCGACCAGGTCGTCGAGATTCGCGGCGACCCGGACCATCCTCTCTCCCACGGGTACACGTGCGCCAAGGGCCGGGCCCTGGCGTCGGCGCACCATGCCCCGAACCGTCTGCGTGATGTGCAGGTTCGTCGAGACGACGGCCTCGTCTCCGTCGGGGTCGAGGAGGGCCTCGACGATCTGGCGACGTCGCTCCGCCGGGTCATCGACCAGTACGGCCCGGAGTCCGTGGGTGTGTTCAAGGGCACCGGTGGGTTTCTCGATCCCGCCGGCAACTGGGCCATGAGCCGGTGGGCGCGCCGGCTCGGTACCCGCCAGATGTACAGCACCGCCAGCGTCGACGGCATCGCCAAGGCGTACGTCACGGCACTGATGAGCGGCACGTCGGCCCTGATCCCGCATCCTGACAAGGAGTGCCGGCTGCTGCTCATCCTGGGGTCGAACCCGATCGTCTCCCATGGCCAATACACGGGTTTCGCGGATCCGGTCGAACGATTCCGGGCCCATCGCGAACACGGCGAGATCATCGTGGTCGATCCCCGCCGGACCGAATCCGCCCGCCAGGCCGATCACCACCTCCAAGCCCGAGCCGGCACGGACCACGTCCTGCTCGGGCACCTCCTTCGCCGCCGACTGGAACGCGGACTCGACCCCTCCGTCGCCGGGCGGCTCGGGGGCCTCGACGAACTGACGGCCGCCGTGGCCGGGTTCGACCTCGACACCGCGAGCGCCCGAACCGGCCTTCCGCCCTGGCAGATCGCCCACCTCGACTCGCTCATCGATCGGTTCGGCCGGTTGGCCGTCGTGACGGGTACGGGCACGACGATGTCGCCACCCGCCAACGTGGTCGAGTGGTTCTCGTGGGCGCTGATGCTGGTCACGGATTCGTTCGATCGGCCTGGCGGCGTGTGGTTCAACCCGGGATTCATGGCGAGGCGTGGATCAGCGCGAACGGTTACCCGGGGTGGCCCTCGACCAGCCCGGATCGCTGTCGCGTCCCGATATCCCGCATCTCCAGAACGAGTATCCGTCGGCGCTGCTCCCGGTCGAGGTCGAGTCGGGCCGGCTGAGGGCGCTCATCGTGTTGGGTGCCAACCTGCCGACCGCGCTGCCGGACGATGAGCGGGTGATGGCGGCTCTGGGTCAGCTCGACGTAGTGGCGGTCTTCGACATCGTGCCGACGGAGACCACGGCGGCGGCGACCCATGTCATCGCCACCACCGATCAGCTGGAACGGGCCGACCTCCCGTCTCTCGATCTGTTCCGTGGGCACCTCGGCACGCAGTACACGCCGGCCGTCATCCGGGCCCCGGTGGAGCATCCCGAGATGTGGCGATCGATCGTGGGCGTGGCCGCCCGGCTCGGGTACGACCTCCTGGACGGGCGGCCGATCGAGGACACCACGACTCAGGACATCCTGCGGTTGCTGGCTCGGGGCGCCGATTTCGATGCCCTGGTCGACGCCGACGGGCCGGTCGTCGAGGCGGAGGCCGTCCATGGTTGGGTGCACGACCGCCTCCCCCACGGGCGTTGGGATGTGGCGCCCGCCCCGTTGCTGGCCCAGCTGCGGGACCTCGCCGATCCGGCGCCGCTGGTCCTCACGCCTCGGCGCCAGCCACGCCGGCAGAACTCCCAGGTGTACCGATCCGGCGACCTCATGCGAGCCGAGCTCCACCCCGACGACGCATCGGATCTCGGAGTGTCCGACGGTTCGCAGGTCATCGTCCGCTCGGCCTACGGCGAGATCCGGCTGGAGGCGTCCGTCACCGATGCGATCGCCCGGGGATCGGTGTCGATCCCACACGGCTGGCGGGAGGCCAATCCGAACCGGATCCTGAGCGCCGACGACATCGACCCCGGCACTGGGATGCCCCGGCTGTCGGGCACGCCGGTCACCGTCGTGCCGGTCGCTCCTCCGGCCGCCTGAGGACCGGTTCCCAGGCGGAGCGGTTTTCGCAGATGTCACGGCGAGACGCCTACCATCGGCCGCCGAACGAGCCGCGGGGCTCCGAGTAGAGGAGGGCACCATGGGTCGCCTCGATGACCGAGTCGCTGTGATCACCGGAGCCGGGCAGGGGATAGGCCGTGGGGTGGCGCGCCGGTACGCCCGGGAAGGCTGCCGCATCGTGGTCGCCGAGATGAACGAGGACACGGGCCGTCGCACGGTCGCCGATGTCGAGCAGCTCGGTTCCGCGGCGTTGTTCGTGCCCACCAACGTGTCGGTGAAGGAGCAGGCCCAGGGGGCCGTCGCCGCCGCGGTCGAGGCCTTCGGACGGGTGGACATCCTCGTGAACAACGCCTGGGGCGGCGGCTCGATCTCGCGCCTCGAGTGGAAATCCGATGCCGAGATGGAGCACGGCATCCGGACCGGCTTCATGTCCAACTTCTGGACCATGCAGGCGGCGTTCCCGCACATGAAGGCCGCGGGCCGGGGCAGCATCATCAACCTGTGCTCGCTCAACGGCGTCAACGCGCACATGTACTCCCTCGAGTACAACATCGCCAAGGAGGCGGTCCGGGCCATGACCCGCACCGCAGCTGTGGAGTGGGGCCGCCATCAGATCCGCTGCAACGCCATCTGCCCGGCGGCGGCGACGGAGGCGTATGTGGCCTTCCGTGACGCCAATCCCGAAACCGCCCAGGAGATGCTCAAGGAGAACCCCATGGGCCGCATGGGCGACCCCGAGGAGGACATCGGCGGCGTCGCCTTGTTCCTGGCGTCGGACGATTCGATCTACGTCAACGGCAACACGTTGTTCGTCGACGGCGGTGCCCATGTCAACGGCGTGTCCTGGCGCCCCGACATGCCCGAGGAGCTCCCGTCGTGAGCGCCGAGACCTCGGTGCCGGCCAACCCGCACCTTGGCACTCCATTCACAGAATCCGACGGTGAGCTGGCGGCCCACCTCGGCGATGTCAGCATTCCGGCCTTGTTGTGCTCGCTCGTACACGTGACGGGGGATCCGTCATGGATTCGCGGCCCGATCCGTCCCGGGCTTGCTGCGCTCAACGAGTACCAGGGCTTCATCTCCGTCGAGGATCAAGCGACGATACGAGCCCAGGCCCTGCCGGCGTTGATCGCCTATCGTGACGGCGGTTGCGTTCCCGCACCCCCACCGTCACCGGAGTTGGTGCGGGAGATGATGGACTTCCTCGGGGGGGCGCCGGTGGAGGACGCCGTGGCGCCCATGTTCGTCGAGGATCTCCAGCTCGATGGCCGGGCGTCGATCGACTTGAGCTGGGCTCGGGACCTGACCTCCGACCAGCGCGCCCAGGCGACCGTTCTGATCATCGGGTGCGGCGAGGCCGGGTTGCTGGCGGGCATCTGGCTCCACGAGCTGGGTCTGCCCTATGTGATCATCGAGAAGAACGCTGGACCGGGCGGGACGTGGTGGGAGAACAGCTACCCCGGGGCTCGGGTCGATGTCGGGAGCCACTTCTACTGCTACGCCTCCGAACCGGCCGACCACTGGTCCGAGTACTTCTCCCAGCAGCCCGAGCTCCAGGCCTACTTCGACCGCGTGATGCACAAACACGGTGTCGAGGCGAACTGCCGTTTCGAGACCGAGGTCGTCGCGGCGACCTGGGACGACGGGGCAGGGGAGTGGTCGGTCGAGACCCGGGGCCGTGATGGCGCCGCTGAGGTCCACCGCGCTCGTATCGTCATCAGCGCCGTCGGGTCGCTGAACCAACCGCTGGTCCCGGACGTCCCCGGTCGCGACACGTTCGTGGGACCGATCTTCCACTCCGCGCGCTGGGACCACTCCGTCGATCACCGCGGCACCCGCTTCGCCCTGATCGGGGCCGGAGCGAGCGGGTTCCAGATCGCGCCGACCATCGCGCCGGAGGTCGCCCACCTCACGGTCTTCCAACGCACGGCCCAGTGGATGTTCCCCAACGCCAACTACCACCGTGCCGTGCCGCCGGGGGAGAACTGGGCCATGCGTCACCTCCCGTACTACGCCCGGTGGTTCCGCTTCCTCACGTTCTGGCCCGCGGCCGGGCTCTCGCTCGAACGATCGCGCCGCGACCCCGACTGGGACGACAGCGACGGCCTGGCGATCAGCGAGTCGAACCTGGCCACCCGTCAGATGTTCTCGCAGTGGATCATCAGCCAGGTCGGTCACGACCCCGACCTCCTGGCCAAGGTCCTGCCCGACTACCCCGCCACCGGAAAGCGGACGTTGCAGGACAACGGTTCATGGCTCAGCTGCCTCAAACGGGACAACGTGGAGCTGGTCCGCACCGCGATCGACCACATCGACCCCACGGGAGTCGTGACGACGGACGGTGTCCATCACGACGCGGACATCATCTGCTTCGCGACCGGCTTCCGGCACAACGACTTCCTGTGGCCCATGGCCATCACCGGCCGGAGCGGCCGGACCCTCCGCGAGACCTGGGCCGACCAGCCCTCCGCCTACCTGGGCATCACCATCCCCGACTTCCCCAACCTGTTCTGCGTGTACGGGCCGGGCACAAACCTCGCCCACGGCGGCAGCCTGATCTTCCAGAGCGAGTGTCAGCTCACCTACATCCTCGACGGCATCCGCCAGCTCGTGACCGGTGGCCACCGCGCCATGCAACCGACCCGCCAAGCCCACGACTCGTACCAGGAGCGGTACCGGTCCGAGATCGACCAGATGGTGTGGTCACATTGGGCGGTCCGTCACTCCCACTACAAGAACCCCGATGGGGCGATCCACACCCTGTCTCCGTGGCCCATCCCCGACTACTGGGCATGGACGAAACACGTCGAGCCGTCCGACTACGAGTGGAGCTGAGAGGCCATGGTGTTTCCCTGGGTCCCGGAGGACTGGTCGACGGCGTTGGCGGTGGTGGCCCACCCCGACGACCTCGAGTACGGGGCGGCGTCGGCGATCGCCCGCTGGACGAGTCAAGGTAAACGGGTCGTCTACTGCCTCGTGACATCGGGCGAGGCGGGCATCGACACCATCCCGCCCGCCGAGTGCGGGCGATTGCGGGAGGCCGAGCAGCGGGCCTCGGCCGCTGAGGTGGGCGTGGCCGAGGTCGAGTTCCTCGGCTTCGCCGACGGTCTGCTGGAGCCGAGCCTGGCCCTCCGTCAGGCGCTGGCGGCCGCCATTCGGCGGCACCGACCCGAGGTCGTCATCTCCATCCACTACGGCGACCGATGGCCCGGCGGCCTCAATCACGCCGATCACCGAGCGACGGGCATCGCCCTGCTCGACGCCGCCCGCGATGCCGCCAACCGGTGGTTGTTTCCCGACGCCGGCCCGCCTTGGGCCGGCGTTCGGCTCGCCCTCTTCGGAGGATCGCCCAACGCCACCCACGCGGTCGACGTGACCGACCATCTGGCGGCGGGCATCCGGTCTCTGGAAGCCCACCGGACCTACCTCGACGCCCTCCCCGCCGGCACGCTGGGCACCGACCCTGCGTCGTTCCTCGGGGGCATGGCCGCCGCAGTGGGGAAGCCGCTCGGCGTGGATGCCGCGGTGTCCTTCGAGCTGATCCCTCTGGCCTGATCGTTCCGGCGGCGCCGGTGGCCAAGAACGACGCCCTTGACGCGGTGCGGGGGGGCGTACCATCAGCCTCGGCGTCACGGGTGGCGATCGGCGCCAAGAAGTGCGGCAGCAAGAAGCGCGGCAGAAAGGTGGGCATCATGTCCCTCCGTTACGCAAGTGTCCTTGCGATCACCTGTGTGGTGTTCGTCGCGTGCGGCTCTGATCCGCCAGACGTCGTGACAGGTGCATCTCCGGACCCGGCCAGTGCGCCAGCGGACGAGGTTCCGACGGACGCGGCACCAGCACCAGAACCGTCTGACACTGTCCTGGAACCGTTGGGGCAGCCACCGGTTGCCCCGGCGGAGGCTCAGGCCCCATCAACAGCCGAGACGGTCGTAGTCGATGCCCCCGAAGCAGCGTCGGTCTGTGCGGATGCGGGGGAAGAAGCGCATTCGTTCTCTGAGTCGGGCCGGCACCGCGTGCTTCTGGATTGACGGTGAAGTGCCGAGCCTCTCGTACAACGTGACGATCGACGGTGAGGACATCCGCCTCGGAGCCGTTGACAGCTGCTCCTGGGGTGCGGTGTCGTGGACTTCGTTCCAGGCCCACAGCTCGACTCGGGACGGCCGCCAGATCTACTGGGCAACCGTGCCAACCAACATGGTGAGCGTGAACCCGTCGGTCGACGAGCAGCCCGTCATCGTCCCGACGGCGAGGGTCGATTTCGGTTTCGCAGTGGCGGTCGCACTGTTCGATCGTGGCGCTGCCGTGTCGTTCCCGGAACTCCCGATAGGCGAGGCGCCTGCTGATCTGCAGCCCCTCGGCTCTGAATGCTTCGTAGGAGGTTGACCTGATGACCGTGGAACTCTGGAAGCGAGCCCTCGCCACAACTGGCGTCGCGCTGATGTTGTCGCTGGGAGGCGTCAAGGCGTCTTCTGCCCATGACTCGGCCGGTGGGGAGTCGTCCGACTTCTTCTGGCAGAACTGTGGCGGGAAGGGATCCCACTACTACGTGCCGGCGGGGCAGTACTCGGCGGCTCCGGTCGCGAATACGAGTCTCATGTTCGGTTCGTGCTCGAAACCCGAGGTCATCGTGAACTACAACCAATGGCCGTGGGGCACCTTCGCCAGTGCGACCGCTCAGCAGGTGAGTGTGTTGGGGGCCCGTCGGCGCAGCGCTGACTGGAAGCTACCATCGCATGTGTACACCATTCGTGTGTTCGGCTTGGTGGCACAACACTCATCCCGGATGAGGTCGAACCGAGTGACTTCACCTCAGGTGTGCGCGGCTCGACTTCTCGTTACCTCAGCGGTCGACGGCGGCCCGGAACGCCGTAACCACCGCGGCCATGGCGTCATGATCCTGGGCACCGTCGCCGGTCCAGCGATGGTTGAAGCGGAAGTCGGTGACGCCGGCTTCCCGCAGGGTGGGCACCCCGTCCATGGTCGCGGCCAGGTCGATGCCGTCGCCGGTCTTGACGACGGGCAGGTTGCCCTGGACGAGGAGCTGCGACGGGTCGCGGCCGGCGGCGGCGAGCGCATCCCGCAGCGTGGCGATACCGGGCGCCGGGTCGGCGATGTGGTCGCCCCACGGGATCCAGCCATCGCCGTGGGCCACGACCCGAGCCACCGTGCGGTCGTTGATCCGGCCGCTCACCCAGATGGGGACGCCGCCGGCCTGGAGAGGTTTGGGCATGGCGTGCACCCGGTTGTAAACGACTGGACTGTCGGCGTGGTCGACGACGGGTTCGGTCCACAGCCGGCGCAGGAGGCCGAGCTGCGTGTCGAGTAGTGCACCGCGCCGGCCGTAGTCGAGCCCACAGGCCTCGTACTCCTCGCGTTGCCAGCCGATGCCAACCCCGAGATCCACCCGGCCGCCCGACAGCACGTCGAGGGTCGCCAGCTGCTTGGCCAGCAGCGCCGCGGGCCGGAGCGCCGCCAAGAGGATGCCGGTGGCCAGCCTGACGTGGGTCGTACGAGCCGCGATCATGGTCAGCACGGTGAGCGAGTCGAGCCAGTGGCCGTCGGGGCCGGTGGGCTGCTTGCCACCCGCCGAACCACCGGACGCCGGGTTGGCGTACGCCTCGAGGTTCTCGCCGTAGAGGATGTGCTCGGCGGCGACGACACGGTCTATGCCGGCGCGGTCAACGGCGTCGGCGAATTCGAACAGGGGCTGCCACGATGTGGGCGACTCGTCGAACGTTCGGAGGGAGACGGACAGCGTGGGAGTCGGGGCGGCGGTCATGCGGCCACCGTATGGGATCGACCCCCGCAGCGACAATCACCCGCCACGGTCGGGCGGCGGCGAGACGAGCGCCCACGCGTCGAGATGCGCCCTGGCCGACGTCGGCGACCTACAGTGACCGACGCCCGAACCGCCTTGGGAGGCCACCAATGTCTGACTCCGCGAATGAGACGTGGGATCGCGTCGTCGACGTGGTCGTGGTCGGTACCGGAGGTGCGGCGCTGGTCGCGGCCACGATGGCGCACGATGCCGGGGCCGACGTGCTCATCACCGAGAAGGCGTCGATGATCGGCGGCACCACCGCGGTGTCCGGCGGCGGAGTGTGGCTTCCCGGCAATCACAAGATGGCCGAGGCGGGTATCCCGGATAGCCGCGACGATGCCATCGCCTACATCCGGCGCCTGACCATGGGCCGGGAACACGACCCCGATCTCATCGAGGTCTTCGTCGACACGGCGCCCGAGATGCTCCGGTACCTCGAGGACCACACGCCCCTGCGCACCCACATCTCGCCTCTACCCGACTACTACTGGCCCTGGGGCATCCCGGGCAACATCCCGCAGCCCGCTCGCGCGGTCGAAGCCAATCCGTATCCGGTCGGTCAGGAGCTTCCCGAGTGGCGCGACCGCCTGGTCAGCCGGGGCACCCTCATGTCCCTCGGTTCGGCCACCACCCTGACCGAGGACTTCTCGCCCCCGACCCCCGAGCTGGAAGCCGAGCTGGCCCGCCGAGAGGCCGAAGACATCCGCCCCAAAGGCGCTGCGCTCATCGCCATGTTGTTCAAGGGCCTGCTGGAGCGGGGGGTCGAGACGCTGGTCGAGGCCCCGGCCCGGGAGCTGGTGATCGTCGACGGGGCCGTCGTCGGACTCGTGATCGAGCACGGCGGCGCACGACTGAGGATCGGTGCCCGCAAGGGCGTGGTTTTGGCCTGCGGCGGGTTCGAGTGGAACCGGGACCTCGTCCGCGGCCACATCGGGTACGACGTCTACCCGCTGTCTCCACCGAACAACACCGGCGACGGGTTGGCCATGGCCATGGAGGCCGGAGCCGATCTGGCCAACATGGGGTCGTACTGGGGTACGCCGGTGATGTTCGACCCCGAGATCGAGCGGGATGGTGAGCTCGTGCCCCAGTTCGAGTGGGGCCGTGGCGCTCCGGCGTCGATCGTCGTCAATCGGAAGGGTCGACGATTCGCCAACGAGGCGCTGCCCTACAACGACTTCCCCAAGGCGTTCGGCATCTTCGATCCCCAGGCGATCGAGTTCCCGAACGAAGGCCCGGGGTACCTCGTGTTCGACCAGTCGGTGCGTGCTGTCCAGCGCATCTTGTCGGTCCATCCCGGAGAACCGACTCCGGAGTGGATGGCTTGCGCGGACTCGGTCGCCGGCCTGGCGGCCCTCGTGGGCATCGACCCCGACGCGCTGGAGGCGACGGTCGAGCGGTGGAACGAACACGCGGCGCACGGCGTCGATCCCGACTTCGACCGCCACCTTCACGGGCTGATGTCACCCGGTCAGGTCAAGCCCATCGTCGAAGGTCCGTTCTACGCCGTCGCCATCTACCCCGGGATGCTGGGCACCAACGGCGGCCCGCGCCTCGACCGCAACGCCCAGGTGCGGCGTCGGGGCGGCGGGGTCATCGACGGGCTGTACGCCGCCGGGAACACCGCGGCGAACGTCTTCGGGCCCGCCTACCCGAGCGGCGGCGGCACGCTCGGCAACGGCACCGTGTTCGGCTACCTGGCCGGCAAACACGTCGGTGGCCGCCCCTCCCGCACCATCTGACCCCGCCCACTGCCGAACTGGGAGACCAGGTGGTCGCGTGGGCGACGGGTTGGTCTCCCAGTTTGCCCGGGACTCCGACAGGGCATGCCGGGCGGTCGTGTCGACGCGTCACGGTTCGACGCCGTCGCGCTGATGGCGCAGTATGACTGCCCATGAACGCGCCGCTCTCGCACCTCAAAATTCTCGACCTCAGCCGCCTGTATCCGGGTGCCTACTGCACCGAGCTCCTGGCCGACCTGGGGGCCGATGTGCTGAAGGTCGAGGGACCCGGCGCCGGTGACATGATGCGTTTCATCAACGGCGTGGTCGACGACCCCGCCCATCTGTCGCTCAACCGCGGCAAACGGTCCCTGGAGCTGGATCTCAAACATCCTCGGGCGCCCGAGATCCTGGCCAAGCTCGTCGCCCAGGCCGACATCGTGATCGAGTCTCACCGCCCGGGTGCTCTCGATGCCGCCGGTCTCGGGTTCGAAGCGATGCGGCAGTTCAACCCGGGTCTGATCTGGTGCTCCATCACGGGATTCGGAGCCGACGGGCCCCTGGCCACGGTGCCGGGACACGACATCACGTACCTCGGGTACACCGGGCTGATGGCCCGGCTCGCCGGGAATGGCCCGCTGCCCGTACCCGACATCGTGATCTCCGTCCCGCTCGCCGGTTTGATGTCGGCGGTCGCCGTTCTGGCCGCCGTCGCCCGGCGGGCCCAGACCGGCCAGGGCGGCCGCGTCGACACCTCCATGGCCGACGCCGCCCTGTGGCTGCTCTCCGAGGACGTCGTACGCGCCACCACGGGCCCACCTTCGGGTTGGGGCGACATGGCGGCCCGCAACCACTACCGATGCGCGGACGGACGATATGTGACCGTGACCGGCAGCGAGCCCCGATCGTGGTCGCTGTTGATTGCGGCCCTCGGGCTCGACGACCTGGCCGGATATCGGATGGGATCCGACGAACCGGCCACCATCGCTCGGTTCGCCGAGGCGTTCGCGACCAAACCGGCGAGCGCGTGGGTCGAGAATCCCGGCTACGCCGGAGGGGTCGCTCCGGTGAACACGGGTGCGGACATTCTGGTTGACGCACACCAGCAGGAGCGGCGGGGCATCGTGCCGCTCGGCGAGCAGCAGGTCCCGGTCGTCGCCAATCCGGTCCGCATCGACGGCGGTGATGGTGCGGCTTCGTCGGCGGGTTTGCGGTGGCCGCCCGAGCTCGGCGAACACACCGACGAATCCCTTCTAGCCGCCGGCTTCGATGCCGCCGAGATCACCGATCTCCGGGCGTCCGGAGCCGTCGGGCACTGAGCGCATCGCTGGTAGGGTCAGCGAGGCGTCCCCATCGAACCCGGGCACGGCACGACCAAGGGGGTCCCGCCCATGACCGACCGCGCTGATCTGGCCACTGCCCCCGGTGAGGTGGCCGGCTGGCCCAAGCTCCAACTCGTCTACCGGACCGATCCGGAGTGTGTGGCGCCGCTGCTCCCGCCCGGTCTCGCCCCCGGACCCAACCCGCACGTCTACGTGAACATCTATTGCGTACCGATTCTCGGGGAGCCCGAATACGGGGTCAGCACCAAGATCGAGGCCGAGTTCGACGGTAGACCGGGCTTCTACAACCTGGGATTCGGCATCGACCAGGAAGCGGCCATCTTCATCTCCCAGGAACTCAACGGGCAGCCGAAGTTCCCCTGCTCCATCCGCTTCTTCCGTCTCGGCGATCAGATCGAGGCCTCCTGTACCCACCAGGGCTACACCTTTCTGGAGTTCAGCGGTACGTCGACCGGAAGCCAACCGATTCGACCCACCTACGACGAGAACGAGTGGTGGATCAAGGTCTCTCGGGCCGCTGGCGGTGTCGAGAAGTCCTACGACTTCCCGCCTCACGTCGTACGTGTCGACACGACCAACCAGGTCGATCACCTCGAAGCACTCGACGGCACCCTGGTCCTGCGGGACAGTCCGTGGGATCCCTACACCGAGCTGTTGCCGATGCGGGAGCTCGTCTCGGCCGAGCTGGCGACGATCACCCAGACCCGCCGTGAGATCACCCTGGCTGGCCCACTCGACCCGACTGCCTTCTGGCCTCATGCCGACACCATCGGCGGCTCCCGCTGGCCCGGTGAGCGCGGCGGCCCCCGTCGCCGTCACGCCTGACCTCGTTTCCCACTCGTTCTGGGAGACGCGGTGGTCGCGTGGGCGACGGGTTGGTCTCCCAGAACAGGGGTGTGGGGGTTCTGGGAGACGCGGCGGTCGCGTGGGCGACGGGTTGGTCTCCCAGAAAAGGGGTGTGGGGGTTTGGGAGAGGCGGTGGTCAGGCGGGGCGGCGGCGACGGACCGTGACGGTGACGCGTTGACCGTCGACGGCGACTTCGGCGCCGACGCCCCAGTGTTCGGCGATGACTTCGGCGGTGAGCGTTGCGGGCGGGAGACCTTCGGCGACGAGGCGCCCTCGATGCAGTATCGCGATGCGGTCGGCGTACTGGCCGGCGCTGCTGAGGTCGTGGAGCGTGGTGACCACGGTGAGCCCCGACTCCTCGTGCAGGCCGGCGATGAGCTCCAAGAGGTCAGCCTGGTGGCCGAGGTCGAGGTGGGTGGTCGGCTCGTCGAGGACGAGGATCGGCGTGTCCTGGGCGAGGGCTCGGGCCAGGACCGCCCGTTGGCGCTCGCCTCCGGACAGATCCTCGACTCGACGCGCCGCCAGTCCACCGAGGTCGAGCCGATCGAGGGCTTCTGACACCGCAGCCCGGTCCGCGGCGCCAGATGCGAGAAGCATGCCTTGGTGGGGCGTACGGCCGAGCATCACGTAGTCCCGGACCCTGATGCCCGGGGGAAACGTCGGATGCTGGGGGACCACGGCGATGCGGCGCGCCAGGTCTCGGGCCGCGATATCCGATCGGTCCGCCGCTCCGATGCTGACCGTGCCCGTGTGGCGAACCGCTCCGAGCAGCGCGCGGAGGAGGGTGGTCTTGCCGGAGCCGTTCGGGCCGACGACGGCGGTCCAACAACCGGCGGGGACGCGCAGGTCGATTCGATCGAGGACCGCCCGGCCTCCCAGTTCGACGCTGACCCGGCGCCACTCCAAGGATGCGGCAGAGGGCGGGGAGACGGCCCGCACGCCTCGCTCCGAAGCGTCGCGGAGCATGGTCACGCCGCCCTCGGTCGGTAGAGCAGCACGACGAAGAACGGCGCGCCGACTGCCGCAGTGATGACACCGATCGGCAGCTCGGCGGGGGAGTCGATCGTGCGGGCCACGATGTCGGCCAGGGCCAGGAACGCGGCCTCCGAACAGCATCGACAGGGGAAGGACGCGACGGTACGAGGAGCCGGCGACCAGCCGCACACCGTGAGGCACCACGAGACCCACGAAACCGATCAGCCCGCTCACCGCCACCGCGGCGGCCGCGGCGAGCGAGGCCACGACAACGACCACGGCCCGGCGGCGGCCCGGGCGAAGACCCAGGGACGCCGCTTCATCGTCGCCCACCCCGAGGACGTCCACGGAGCCGGCCAGCAGGACGAGCGTGGTGAGGCACACGACGGCGTAGGGGAGGACCACCGTGACCTCACCCCAACCGCTCGTCGTGAGCCGGCCGAGAATCCAGGAGAACACCTGCCGGAGGGAGTCCTGGTGGCGCTGCTGGACATAGGTCTGCACGGCGGTGAGAAAGTTGGCGACGGCGACTCCGGCGAGAACGAGGGTGGCAGTCGAACGGTCGCCCGAACGACGGCTGATGGTGATCGATGCCGCGACGGCGATGAGACCGCCGGCGAAGGCAGCCATGGGGACCGGGTCGAAGACGCCCGTGCCGTCGCCGAGCCCGGAGACGATCGCCAGCGTGGCGCCCAACCCGGCGCCGGCGGCGATGCCGAGCAGGTAGGGGTCGGCCAGGGGATTGCGGAACACCCCCTGGTACGCCGCCCCCGAGCCGGAGAGCAGGGCGCCGACGAGCAGGCCGAGCACGACCCGCGGCGCCCGGAGGTCCCACACGATCGTGCGCTCGGTCTCGCTGAGGCCGGAGTCCGCCGAGATCAACGGCAGGCGGTCGACCAACTCGATGGCCACGCGCCACGGGGGAATGGCCACCGCACCGACGGACAGGCCGAGTACGGCCGCACCGGCGAGCGCGACCAGCCCCGCCGTCCACCAGCGACCACCGACGCGGGTCGACGACGCCGCGTGGTGGTCGATGGCCGGGTTCAGGGCCGGCCGAGAGGCGACGGTGGCCATGCTCTCGGGGCCGCTCGTCAGGCCGGCGCCGGCGCCGGCACCGCTGCCGCCGCCTCGACGATGGCCTCCAAGAAGTCCACGACCCGAGGGCCCCAGCGAGAGGCGATGTCATCGTTCAGCTCGACGACGTTCCCGTTGGCCACCGCACCGAGGCCTTCGAAGCCGGGCCGGCCGGCGAACGACTGGGCCGTCTGGCTGCAGCACACGGTGTCGGCCAGGAAGATCAGGTCCGGGTCCTCGGATACGAGGTACTCGGCCGACAGCTGCGGATACCCACCGGCCGCCCCATCCGCGTCTGCGGCGTCGGCGACGTTCGTGAGCCCGGCGAGCGCGTAGATCTCCCCGATGAACGTCTGCGAGGTGATCGTGAACAGCAGGTCGTCCAGCTCGTGGTAGTAGGTGAGTGGCTCATCACGCTCCGGAACCGAGGCCACCAGCGCTTCGATGTCGGTCTGCATCTGGGCGACGACCTCGGCCGCGTCGCCGACGTGGTCCGTGACCACGCCTAGAACCTCGAGCTGGGAGTAGGTGTCGGTCAGCGCCTGCGCAGTCGGCACCATGATCGTGGTGACTCCGGCGGCCTCCAGCCCGGCTACGACATCCCCCGGATCGAACGTCAAGACGACGAGATCGGGCTCCTGGTCGATGATGGCTTCGACGTTGGGTTCGAACGCGCTGAGCTCCGTGGCGGGGGCATCGGGTGGGTAGTTCGAGAGGCTGTCGGCCGCGGCCACCTGGTCGCCCGCGCCGATGGCGAACAGCATCTCGGTCACGACGGGTGACAGTGACACGATTCGTTCCGGACGGGCGGCCACCGTGAACGTCTGGCCACCGAGCGCAACCTCGACCGGGTACACGCCGGGGTCCGGATCCGGTACACCCGTATCGCCGAGCGCTTCACTCGTGTCGCTCGTGCCGCCTTCGCTGGTGGATGGGCCAGTGTCGTCGTCCCCGCAGGACGAGGCCAGCGCCGCGAGCGCGATGGTGACGGCGAACATCTGCTTGATTGCCATGTCGGTTCTCCTGTCGTCGAGGGACGGTCGCTCGATCGACAGGGCTCCTGCCGGCCGAACCAACCCCTTGCCTCGAGGGTGTGGGTTCGCAGCTGGCGCGCTCGACCGGACTTCACCGCCTCGAAGGCGGCTCACCGTTGCGGGACAGTGCCGGAATCTCACCGACTTCGTCACGCCAGCTGGTCAGACGCACGGGGGCGCCTGTATTGCTGTGGGCGCCGTGGTGGCGCCTGTATTGCTCTCGGCGCCGAAGTGCGCCGGGGTTGAGGCTAGCGCAGGCTCAGCCCAGGACCGACCCGAGCTCGTCGAGCGACGGCACGAAGTAGTAGGCGCTGGCGACCGGCCGGCTGAACTCGGTGAGGCGATCGTGCAGGCCGTCGTCGGTGTGGCCGAACATGCGGTTCAACATGCGTTCGTAGCGGCGAGGGTCGGCGCTGAAGGCGACGAACTGCAGCCCGAGCTCGCCGGTGGTGCCGTAGGGCACGGAGCGTCGGTAGATCTCCAACTCCGCTCCATTCTCCTCGATCACCACCCGCGAGATGTGGGCCGTCGGCGGCGTGATGCCCTCATCGAGTTCCTCGCTGTCGACCTTGGTGCGGCCGATCACTCCCTCCTGGTCCTCGCCGGATAGGGCATGGAATCGGTCGAGCTCATGGACCCACCGCTGGACCAGGGCGAAGCTGCCGCCGGCGCCACGTTCGGCTGGGCCCAGGGTGGCGACCTCGTAGGCCTCCTCGATGGCCGGGTTCTCGGTGCCGTCGATGAAGCCGGTGAGATCTCGGCTGTCCCGGTAGACGAACCCCGCGATCTCGGCGATGTGGTGATGCGACCGGGTTCCCTGAGCGAAGATCCCGGGCTGGGCGATGGGCATCGCGGCGCTCCTCTCCAGCGTTAGGACGGGTCGGCGTTGGGGTGAGCGCGGATACGCCGACGGGATGTCGACGAAGCCTCGTCGGCGAGCGAAACGCCACTGCCCGTCATGGCGTACGAGACGGTCGTCGTGATGGCCGACCATGGTCAGCTCGGCCTCGCCGGCGTGGTTGAGGTTGACGACCGTCCATTGCACGGTCGACGACGCCGTGTCCGGACCGTCGAAGGTCACTTGCGGGCTGGAGATGATGTGGATGCTGGCCCCGGTGACGCCCGACAGCGACGACGCCATCATGTCTCTGATCTCCTGGCGACCCCGGGCCCGGCCCACCGGGCCGAGCTGGAGCTCGCCGTCGGGGGCGAACAGTTCGCTGTAGCCCTCGACATCGCCCTGGTCGAGCAACGCGCCGTAGTCGGTGAACAGACGATGGATCTCCATCAGGTCCTCGAGCCGTCGTAGACGGGCTTCGATGTCCGACATGCTGCCTCCTGGCGGGCGACCCCTTCGAGCCGGGAGCCTGATGGTAGTCGGCGTCGGTCAGCGTGTCGTCGTGCGAATGAGAATCACTCCCATTATGGTGGTGGCATGCGCCTCCGTTCGTCCACGCGTGCGTGGGTCGCCTCCGGAGCTGTCGCCGCGGCAGTCCTGGTCTCGGTGGTGTCGTGCGGAGATGGGACAGACGAGGCGACGAGAGCCGGCGGTGTTCCGTCCATCGTTGCCACCACATCGATCTGGGCGGACGTCGCGTCGAATGTCGCCTGCGGAGGGTTGGCCGATGTCGAGGCCCTCGTCCCGGTCGGGGCCGATCCCCATGCGTTCGAAGCTTCCGCGGCCGATCGTGCGGTCGTCGGAGAGGCCCTCCTGGTGATCAGCAACGGCTTGGGCCTCGAGGGTGGCCTCGCCGACATCGTGGAGTCGGCGGAGTCCGATGGCGTCTCGGTCTTCGTGGCCACCGATCACGTCGAGGTGGTCGATGGCGACCCGCACATCTGGTTCGATCCGACCCGTGTCATGGCCGTGGCCGCCGCGTTGGCCTCGACGCTGATCGACGAGGCGGGCTTGCCGCGTGCCGACATCGAAGGGTGCCTGGACGCGTTCCAGGCCTCCCTCGAGACGCTCGACGACGACACGAGCGCCTTGCTGCAATCCGTTCCCGACGATCGGCGCCGCCTTCTCACGAATCACGACGCCCTCGGCTACTTCGCCGCACGGTTCGGCTTCGAGATCCTCGGCACCGTGCTCCCCAGTTCCGGACTGGGGGAGACCTCGGCCCAGCGACTGGCCGAGCTCGTCGACGAGCTCGAGTCGACGGAGGTGAGCGCAGTGTTCACCGAGCAGGGTGAACAGAGCGACGTCATCGACGCGTTGGCCGCCGAAGCGGGCGATCTCGACGTCGTGGCTTTGTACACCGACACCTTGGGCGACGAGGGCTCGGGAGCCGAGACGTACATCGGCATGATGCGAACGGACGCCGAGCTCATCGCCGGCGCGTTGGGGTGAGGGCCGAGACCGGATGCGGTTCCTGACCGACCCCTGGTCCTGGTGGATCGAACCGTTCGTGGAGAACCCGTTCCTCCAACGGTCCTTGTGGGCCGGGTTGCTCACCGTGCTGGCGACGTCGGTGATCGGTACGTGGGTGGTGCTGCGCGGTATGAGCTTTCTCGGAGACGCTCTGGCCCATGGCGTGCTGCCGGGTGTCGCCATCGCCGTCGCGCTGGGAGGGAGCCCCACCGTCGGTGCGTTCGTGGCCGCCCTGGTGATGGTGGGTGGCGTGCAGGTGTTGCGGGGCACGTCGCCCCTGCCCGAGGACACGTCCATCGGCGTGCTCTTCGTCGGGTTCTTGGCCTTGGCTGTGGTGATCATGTCCGCCGACTCGGAGTCCTACTTCCGCGACCTGAACCGGTTCCTGTTCGGCTCGATCAACGGGGTGACCGACGACGACCTCGTCCGGCAGTCGGTGGCCGCAGCCGTGGTCCTCGCCGGGGTCGTGATCGGGCACCGTCCCTTCCTGGCCCTCACGTTCGACGAGACGCAGGCCCGATTGCTCGGGATGCATCCCAAAGCGGCGAACCTCGGCCTGCTCGCGCTGCTCACCGTGGCCGTGGTCTCCTCGTTCGAGACGGTCGGCAACCTCCTGGTCTTCGCATTTCTGGTCGCGCCACCCGCAGCGGCGTCCCTGGTCGTGAGGCGAGTGCCGCACATCATGGCCACGTCGGTGGTGCTCGGTTCGATCGCCGTCGTCGTCGGGCTGGCCGTGAGCTACCACGAGCGCACCGCCGCGGCCGCGACCATGGCACTGGTGGCCGTGATCCTGTACCTCCTGGCCGTCGTGGCGAACACGCTCCGCGTCGCATCCGGCCGTCGCGGTACTCTCGCTCCGAGCCGGCTCGAGACGGCGGAAGGACACCAGTTGCCATGACCTGGCTCACGACCACGATCGATGACCACATCGCCACCGTGATCCTCGACCGCCCGCCGGTGAACGCGGTGACCGATGAGGTGTTCGCCGAGATCCGAGACACGTTCACGCGGTTCACCGACGACCGCCGGGTCCGCGTCGCCATCTTCACCGCCGCCGGGACGCGGGCGTTCATGGGCGGCGCCGACCTCAACTGGGTAGCGGATCGAGGTGGCCCCGACAACCGGCCCGCCCGTTACGTCACCGACCGGGGCGCGCTGGTCCGAGATGCCATGTGGGCGATCACCGAGTGCGCCGTGCCGGTCGTCGGAGCCATCAACGGTCCCGCCATCGGGGCGGGCGTGGCCTTCGCCGCGTGTTGCGACATCCTCCTGGCCGCCGAGACCGCCACGTTCGGGACGTTGGAGATCAACGTCGGCCTCCTGGGCGCGAGCTCCCATCTGGCTCGGATGGTCGGGCCGTACAAGGCCCGGGAGATGTTCTTCCTCGGCGAGAAGGTCGACGCCCACGAGATGTACCGGCTCGGGGCCGTTCGCAAGGTCGTGCCGTCGGCCGAGTTGATGGACGAGGCGCGCACCGTCGCGGCTGAACTGGCTCGGAAGAGCCCGGTGGCGCTCCGCCTGGCCAAGGAGTCGATGAACCGCACGCAGGATCTCCCGCTCAAGGAGGCCTACCGGACCGAACAGGAGTACACGGCCCGATTGGCCGGCTTCGAGGATTCTGCCGAGGCCCGGCGGGCCTACCTGGACAAGCGCGACCCGGAATGGCGCTGGCGCTGACCCCTGGCACCGTGCTCGTCCGGTACGTCGTCCGGCACCCGGTACCATGCTTGCCCGTGGATACCGACATGTTCGAAGTGGTGGTGGAGATCCCCAAAGGGTCCCGCAACAAGTACGAGATCGATCACGAGACCGGCAAGATCTGGCTCGATCGACACCTGTTCACGGCGATGACGTACCCGGCCGATTACGGGTTCTTCCCGGACACGCTCGCCGGCGACGGTGACCCACTCGATGCACTGGTCTTGTTGGGCGACCCCACCTTCCCCGGCTGCCACCTGCGAGTGCGGCCCGTCGGGGTGTTCTGGATGCAGGACGAGGCCGGTCCCGATGCCAAGGTCCTGTGCGTCCTCTCGAACGACCCCCGCTGGGAGCACATCCGCGATATCGACGACCTCCGACCTCACTTCCGCGCCGAGATCCATCACTTCTTCGAGGCCTACAAGGACCTGGAGCCCGGCAAGGAGACCACCATCAGGGGATGGGAAGGGCGTGACGCGGCACTCGCGGCGATCGCGGAAGCCCAGGCGGATTATCTATCCTCGGGCGCCGCTCACTGACCCGCCCCCGGCGGCACGTCATAGAGTCCGGAAGGTACCTCCGTCGACCAGGATCTGGGCGCCGTTCACGAACGCTCCGGCGTCGCACGCCAGCAACAGGCATACCGGGACCATGTCTTCAGGGCGGCCGATGCGTTTCATCGGGTTCGAGCGGCCGGCGGCTTCCTTGGTATCGGGCGCCCACGCCTTGGTGATGTCGGTGTCGAACGCTCCCGGCATCACCAGGTTGGCCCGCACTTTCGGCGACCACGCCTCGGCCATGGCCAGGGTGAGGGCGTTGAGGCCGGCTTTGGCCATGGCGTAGGGCAGGTCGCCCGCGTAGGGGCGGAGCGTGCCGGCAGTCGTGACGTTGATGATCGATCCCGGGTGATCCGAGGCGGCCATCCGGGTTCCGAACCCGGCGCAGAGGCGGAAGGGGCCCTTGGCGTTGACGGCATGGGTCTTGTCGTACAGCTCCTCGGTCACCGACAAGAGGTCGGGGTACAGCGGCGACATGCCCGCGTTGTTGACGAGTACATCGCACCGACCGAACTCGTCGTACACGGTCTCGACCAGACGGTCACAGTCCTCCCATCGGCCGACGTGACACGCCACCGGGAGCGCTCGCCGGCCGGTGGCCTCGGTGACTTGAGCCGCCAGGGACACGCAGTTGTCGATCTTGCGGCTGGCGATCACGACGTCGGCGCCCGCCCGGGCGAACCCGAGGACCAGGGCCCGACCGATGCCGCGGCTGCCGCCGGTCACGACGGCGACCTTGCCGGTGAGATCGAACAGCTCGGCCGGTGATCTGAACGCGGGGTCGTCGATCACGACGCTTTCCTCTCGGTCGGGGCCGCGGTCACGGCCAGGGTGCTCACGAGTTCCCCACGACGTGCTCGATGTAGTCGGCGATGTGGGCGTACTTCTCCAGGGCCGCCGCCTTCTTGCGGGGGAGGTGCTCAGACGGCCAGACGTCAGGTGCGGCCTGGTAGTTGCGGAGCACCTGGCGGGCGACGGTGACCTTGTGGACCTCGGTCGGACCGTCGACCAGTCCGAGGATGGCGCCGGACAACATCATCCCGGCCAGCGGCATCTCGTTCGACACGCCGAGGGCTCCGTGAACCTGGACCGCCCGGGTCACGATGTCCTGCATCAGCTTGGGCATCAGGGTCTTGATGGCGGCGATGTCCTTGCGGACTCGCTTGTAGTCCTTGTACTGATCGATGGTCCACGCCGTGTAGAGCACGTAGAGGCGGAACTGCGTGAGCTCGGCGTAGGAGTCCGATATGTACCCCTGGACGAACTGCTTGTCGGCCAGCAAGCTCCCGGCCGTCTCGCGCGAGAGCGCCCGCTCGCACATCATGTCGATCGCCTTCTGAGCCGAGGCGATGGTCCGCATGGCGTGATGGATGCGCCCGCCGCCGAGGCGGGTCTGGGCGATGGCGAACGCCTGGCCCTCCCCGCCGAGCAGGGCGTCGGCGGGGACCCGCACGTTGTCGTAGTGGATGAGGGCATGCATGGCGTCCTCCTCGCGCTCGCTTCCGAGCCCGACGTTGCGGACGATCTTCACGCCGGGCGTATCGCTCGGCACCAGGAACATCGACATGCCGTTGTACGCGCTGACGTCAGGGTTCGTGACCACCATGACGATGAGGAACGATGCGGTGCGGGCATTCGAGGAAAAGAACTTCCAACCGTTGATGACCCACTCGTCACCGTCTTTCACCGCGCTGGTGGTGAACTGCCGTGGATCGGCCCCGGCGTGCGGTTCGGTCATCGAATAGCAGGAGAAGACCTCGCCGTCGAGCAGAGGTTGCAGGTACCTGACCTTTTGTTCAGGAGTGCCGTAGTGGGCGATGATCTCGGCGTTGCCGGTATCAGGGGCTTGGGTGCCGAAGACGATGGGTGCCCACCCGGACCGTCCCAGGATCTCGTTCAGCAGGCACAGCTTGAGCTGGCCGTACCCCTTGCCCCCGAGCTCGGGCCCGAGGTGGGCGGCCCACAACTCCTGATCGCGGACGCGTTGCTTGAGCGGATCGATGATGCTTCGACGCACCTCGTCGAGCGGATGGAACTGGAGATGGGGAAAGACGAGGTCGAGCGGCTCGACCTCGGTGCGGACGAACTCGTCGGCCCAGTCCAGCTTCTCCTGGAACTCGGGCTCGGTCTCGAAACTCCACGTCATCAGCTACTCCTCGTCACGATGGATGGGCTCGGGCCGCCCGTTCGGCGCCGCTGGCGCGTGTCAGGGCCCGAGAACGTAATCGTCGGGGTCGACCCGGTGCGTCCGACACCAGAACTCGTACATGTTGAACGGCCAGTTCTGGCTGATCCGGCCGTGCTCGTTCCGGTACCAGGTGTTGACGGTGGCGGCGCCCCACGCCCGAGTCGAGTTGCCGGCGTCGATCCACGCGTTGTACTCGTCGTGGACCTCGGAGCGCACGGTGAGCGACGCCGCGCCGGTCTCGCTCAGCACTCGGGCCGCATCGGTGATGTAGCGGGCCTCGCACTCCGAGAAGTAGATGATGCTGCCGTTGATGACGATGTTGGTGTTGGGGCCGTACATCAGGAAGAAGTTGGGGAAGTCCGGGACCGTCATGCCCAGGTAGGCCCGGGCGTCGCCGGCCCAACGGTCGCTGAGCTCCTCGCCGGTCGCCCCGATGACCCTCATCGGGGCCAGGAACCGGGAAGCGGCGAACCCGGTGGCGTAGATCATCACGTCGGCGTCCCAGGTCGAGCCATCGGTCGACTCGACCCCGACCGGGGTGATCGCGGCGATGGCGGTCGTGTCGAGCGTGGCCTTCGGTCCCTGGAGCACGGCCAGATAGCTGCCATCTTCGACGACGGCCCGTTTGGCGATCGGCGGGTAGGTGGGTATCAACTTGGCGCGAAGTTCCGGGTCGGCGACGGCACTCTCGTAGAACCCGGTGAAGAGCTGCCGGGCCATCTCGTTCAGAGGGCCGACCGAGGCCGGACCACCCGTCCAGGTCGGATCGACCTCGGCGAGGGGCAGCATGCCTTCCTGGGTGCGAGCGACGAGCCACAGCCGGTCCCAGTGCCCGTAGTCAGGAGCATGGCGCCGGAGCCACACCACGCCGGCGGGCAGCTCGGCCTGGTAGTCGGGCATCGGGACGAGCCAGGGAGGGGTGCGCTGGTACACCCGTACCTCGGCGGCCTGTTCGGCGATGATCGGGACGAACTGCACGGCGCTCGCGCCGGTGCCGATCACCGCCACCCGCCGGCCCGTCAGCTCGACTCCGTGATCCCATTGGGCCGAGTGGAACGAAGGGCCGACGAACGATTCGCGACCCGCGATGTCCGGCCATGACGGCCTGTTCAGTTGGCCCGTGGCCGAGACGAGGATCTCGAAGGAGTCCGTCGACGACTCCGGGCTGTCGACCGGTGCGGCTGAGCCACTCCGGATGGACACGTGCCAGCACTGGTCGTCGGTAGACCAGCGAGCCTCGGTGATCTCGGTGTCGAACTCGATGTGCGGACGGAGCCCGAAGAGATCGGTGACGGCCCGGAAGTAATCCTGGAGGGTCGGTTGGGGGCACTGTATGTGCGTCCAGTCGACCGGTTGGGCGCAGGCGTAGCTGTAGAAATGACTGGCGATGTCCACCCGGCAGCCCGGATACGTGTTCTCGTGCCACGTTCCGCCCACGTCGGCGTTCTTCTCGAAGATCGTCACCGCGAGGCCGGCCTGGCGCAGGCGATGGGCTACGAGAAGACCCGACATACCGGCCCCGATCACCGCGGCGCGAATGGTCCGATCCGGAGCGATGTCGTCGAGCCGCCAGGCCGGCGCTCGACGGTCGTCGCCACCGAGAGCCAGCTCTTCGAGGAAGAGCGGGAGATGTTCGGGCTGGGACCGGCCGCCGTTCACGAAATCGACGAAGAGTCGCGCCGTGAAGTCGTCGAGCGGCTTCGGCGGCGGACTCCCTGCGTCACGATGGCGGCCGACGGCCCGGGCGGCCAAGGTTCGCGCCTGAGCAAGAGCGAGGTCGCTGTAGCCGAGGTTTGGCATCATCGCCGCGCCGAGATCGGGTCGCAGATCGTCGGCCAGCAACGACAGATCGCCCGTCAGGTGGGCGACCGTGGTGAGCAGGGGAGGGATCGGGACATCGGCAAACGCGGCGAGGATCGCCTCGTCGGAGTCGACGATCGGCTCGGGATCAGCGTGGAACTTCACGATCTCGTACGGTCCCGCTGGACGCTACGCATGGCCTCATGTGTAGTCGCTGATCGGTGGGCAGGAACAAACGAGGTGTTTGTCCCCGAAAGCGGCGTCGATACGGCTGACCGGCGGCCAGTACTTGGCCGCCCGGCCGGGTTCGGACGAACTCGGCCGGGCACCGCCGAGGGCTCGAGGGTAGGCCCGATCCCACTCGTCGATGAGCAGGTCGTCGGCCGTGTGGGGCGAGTACACGAGTGGATTGTCGGTCGGGGTCCACTCGCCGGCTTCGATCCGGGCGATCTCGGCCCGGATGGCGATCATGGCGTCGCAGAAACGATCGAGCTCCGACAGGTCCTCGGACTCCGTCGGTTCGATCATCAAGGTTCCCGCCACCGGGAACGAGACCGTCGGGGCGTGGAACCCGTAGTCGATGAGCCGCTTGGCGATGTCATCGACGCCGATACCGGCGCTGTTCTTCAACGGGCGGGGGTCGACGATGCACTCGTGGGCCACGAAACCGTGGTGGCCCCGGTAGAGCACGGGGAAGTGCGGTTCCAGCCGAGCGGCGACGTAGTTGGCGGTGGCGATGGCCACTTCTGACGCGTGTCGCAACCCGTCGGCACCCATCATGGCGATGTACGTCCACGGGATCATCAAGATGCCCGCTGACCCCCACGGCGCAGCCGAGATGGGACCGACTCCGGTTTCCGGGCCGGCGTCGGGCACCAGTGGATGATTCGGCAGGTAGGGCGCCAGGTGGGCACGAACGGCCACCGGGCCCACGCCTGGCCCACCTCCGCCGTGGGGGATGGTGAACGTCTTGTGCAGGTTCAGGTGGGACACGTCGGCGCCGAACCGGCCCGGTCGGGCCAGCCCGACCATGGCGTTCAGGTTGGCGCCGTCGAGGTAGACCTGCCCACCGTTCGCGTGCACGACCTCACAGATCCGCACGATGGCGTCCTCGAAGACCCCGTGGGTCGACGGATACGTGACCATGATGGCCGCAAGCCGCTCGGCGTGGAGTGCCGCCAGGCGCGCCAGATCGTCGACTGCGACGTTGCCACCCTCGTCGCACGCCACCACGACGACCTCCATGCCGGCCATCACCGCGCTGGCGGCGTTCGTGCCGTGGGCCGATGACGGAATCAGGCACACCGTCCGGTCGGGATCGCCGTTCGCTCGGTGGTACGCCCGGATCGCCAGGAGCCCGGCGAGCTCGCCCTGGGACCCGGCGTTGGGTTGCAGCGACACGGCGTCATACCCAGTGATCTCCACCAGCGAGGACTCGAGCTCGGCGATCATCCGCGTGTAGCCCCGACGCTGGTCGGCTGGTGCGAACGGGTGGATGCGGGCGAACTCGGGCCAGGTGACCGCCTCCATGGAGGTCGTGGCATTGAGTTTCATCGTGCACGAGCCCAACGGGATCATCGTGCGATCGAGCGCGAGGTCTTTGTCCGCCAGCCGCCGCAGATACCTCAACATCGACGTCTCATTGAGGTAGAGGTTGAAGGTTTCCGCCGTGCAGAACTCCGTCTCTCGGCGTAGTGAACCCTCGATCGGTGATGGAGGGCCGGATGCGGCGCGTTCGACGCCGAAGGCCCGGAGCACCCGGTCGACGACGTCGGCGGTGGTGCACTCGTCGAAGGCGATAGCCACTCGATCCGCATCGCAGAACCGAAGGTTGATGCCATCGTCGGCCGCGGCAGCCACCACCTCGACGGCACGCCCCGGGACCTCGACCGTCACCGTGTCGAAGTAGGCGGGCTGCGTGACACCGAGCCCGGCTGCGTTCAGGCTGCCGGCCAGCGATCGCGCATGACCGTGGACCTGGAGAGCGATGCGTCGGAGCCCGTCGGGTCCGTGGTACTGCGCGTACAGGGCTGACATCACCGCGAGTAGCACTTGCGCCGTGCAGATGTTGCTGGTGGCGCGTTCGCGGCGGATGTGTTGCTCGCGAGTTTGGAGGGCGAGACGATGGGCCGCTCGTCCTTCCGTGTCGACCGACTGGCCGACGAGCCGGCCCGGGAGAGAGCGTCGGTACGCATCTCGCGTGGCGAGGAAGCCGGCACTCGGACCGCCGAAGCCGAGCGGGACGCCGAACCGTTGTGCGGAGCCCACGGCGACGTCGGCACCACAGGCACCCGGCTCGCGCACGAGCGTGCAGGCCAGGAGGTCGGTTGCCACCGCGACCAGGGCACCGGCCGCGTGCGCGGCGTCGACGATGGGTGAGAGGTCGCGGATCACGCCGGATGATCCAGGATTCTGCACGAGCACACCGAAGGTGCCCTCCGGCAGTGGCTCCGCCCCATCGGCCACCACGACCTCGATGCCGATGGGTTCAGCCCGGGTGGCCACCACGGCGATCGTCTGGGGGTGGCAGTCAGGATCGATGACGAAGACCGCGCCGCCTGTCCCGACCCGGTGGAGCAGGGTCATGGCCTCGGCTGCGGCTGTACTCTCGTCGAGCATCGACGCGTTGGCGATGTCGAAGCCGGTCAGGTCACAGACGAGCGTCTGGAAGTTGAGGAGCAGCTCGAGTCGGCCCTGGCTGATCTCGGGCTGGTACGGCGTGTATGCGGTGTACCAGGCGGGATTCTCCATCACGTTGCGGAGGATGACCGCCGGTGTGATGGTGTCGTGGTAGCCGAGGCCGATGAGGGATGTCGCCACCGTGTTGTCGTCGGCGAAACGCCGGAGGGTGGCGATGGCCTCGGTCTCACTCAACGCGGTCGGGAGGTCCAACGCCTCGTCGCGTATGGATGTCGGCACGACCTTCTCGACGAGGTCGTCGAGATCCTTCGCGCCGATCGTGGCGAGCATGTGAGCGAGGTCAGCCGTGGTCGGGCCGACGTGGCGGTTCACGAACTCGGCCGGGTTGGGGCGGGGATCGACCATGGACAGCTCCTCGTTTCCGCGGACTGGCCGCGTCGGTTGGCTGCCCCCCTCTGTCGGTCGACCTGAGAGCTTCGCCGGCGTACCGGTTTTCCCCTTCGGTGAGGACGGCCACGCCGTCCTGCTTTCCAGAGTCGCCGCGCCTCGACGGTTCGGGTGCCTGAGAGGTTCCGGGGGCGGTTGCTCCTTCGGCGCCGTCGCCCGGAGGCGACGATCTCTCCCGCCGAGACGATCGGCCCTTTGGATGGTAGTCGCCCCGCACCCGAACTGGGAGACCAGGTGGTCGCGTGGGCGACGGGTTGGTCTCCCAGTTCGCACGGTGGGAGGGAGGGCGACGATGGGGCTTACCCAGGGGCGGATGAGGTGTCGGAATTGGTACGGAGGCGGCGGATCTCGGCGGTCTCGAAGGCGACGTAGTAGATGGCGCCGTCGGGGCCGACCTCGAGGTCGATCGGGCCGGGTACGTCGGAGGCCAGCAGCTGGGCCACGGGGGGAGTGGTCTGACCAGGATCGGGGACGGCGACGTACCACAGGCAGCGTCGGCCGAAGTCGCCGAACACGATCACGCGGCCATCGGCGTCTCGGCCGCCGACCACCACGGACGGGATGGTGGTGATGGCCGAGATCGTGGTCCCCTGTTCTCCGGGAGCGCATCGGTCGCCGTCGTCCGCGGAGACGCCGCGCTGCTCGTTCGCGTAGGTGAACAAGGCAGCCGCCGTCGTGTCGTACGCGAGTTGCGTGCACCACGCCGTGTTGGTGCCCGATCCGGGCGCGGCGCCCTCGAAACACGGCCAACCGTGGTTGCGGACCGAGTTGAGGTCGATCTCATCGATCGACTCCAGCGTGTTGTCGCCTGCGTCGACGACGAAGACTCGGCCGGTCGAGCGATCGAGGGTCATGCGGAACGGGTTTCGCAAACCGGCCGCCACGATCCGGGCGTCGGTGTCGGGCCGGGTTGCGCCATCCACGGGAAGCGGCGTGCCGTCGCGGTCGACTCGTATCACCGACCCCAGGTAGTCGACCGGGTCCCCGGGTAGGAACACATCCTGGGCCCGCATCGACCCACCCTGCCCAGCCGGCTCGGGACACGATGGGTCGTCGAAGCCGGTGATCGCCGCGTCGCCCGCCGAGGCGAGGACGGAGCCGTCGTCGAGGACCACGACGTCGTCAGGGCTGTGGGAGAAGAAGATCTGGCACCACCCCCGCAGGATCGACGTCTCGGCGAATCGTTCGCCGTCCCAGTCCAGGCGGGACAAGACGCCCGAGGCGACGCACGGATCGGAGCATTCGTCGTTGGCGCCGGGGCGGGGGAGTGGGTCGTCGACGGCGCCATCGGCGGTGTAGAGGACGTACGCCTCCGGCACTGCTGGAAAAAGTGGGTGCACCGCCAGGCCGAGCAGACCTCGCTGGCCCCAGTGCAAGACGCTGGGCGACAGATCCGCGACGGTGACGACATCGGATCCTGAGACTCGAACGATCAGCCCAGACCGATCCGCGACGAGCAGCGATCCGTCGGCCAGCGGCACGACCGATGTCGGTTCCGGCACGGGAGCGGTGCTCACGAGCTCGTCGACGAGCTCGGCGCCCGAACCAGGCCCGTGGGCCGGACCGACGTCGACGGGGCTCGTGGTCGTCGGCGACCCGGTTGTCGGCGCCCCGGTCGTCGATGCCCCAATCGGGGATGTCCCAGCCGTCGGGACTTCAGACGTCGCGACCTCGTTCGTCGTCGACGCTGAAGGTTCAGCGGGTGAGTTCGACGCACCGCACGAGGTGACGAGCAGGACGGTCGCGAGGATCGTGACCGCCGGGCGCCGCGGCCTGCACGGCACCGGGCGTCACGCCCCCGAGTGGGCGTCGTCGAGTCCGACGGCGGGGAAGGCCCCGATGAACGCCTGCTCGTACAGGCCGTGACCGACGTGATCGCCGTACTCGAAACGGCCGACGTGGTCGACCACGCCGAACTGGGCGATGGGCCAGATCTCAGGCACGGACAGCTGGAGGCCTTGCACCTTGAGAGGACCCTGATACATGCCGTGGCGCCAGTCCGCATCCATTCCGTACCCGGTGCCGAGCGACAAGAAGTTGGTCATGAGCGGCGTGCAGGTGACCTCGATGGGTCCGCCGGGAGCGTCCGGGAACCGGATGACCGAACCGGCGAGGAGCCGGGTGCCCGGAGCCAGGCGGTGCTCCCACTCCGGCCGGCCGAGCCACTCCTCACGGCCGTCGGCGTGCCAGATCCGCACCGCCTCCTCGAGCACTCGTGCGCCGCTGGTGCCAGCAGGAGCGCCGGGGGGCGCGACGTGTTCGTTGACGATGTACAGGATCGAATGATCCTGGAACTGCATGGGAAAGTAGTTCCACATGCCTTCCATCGAGTGGGTGCCCTGCCGGATGCCGTCGGGCTCCGGCTCGCCCACGGGCCGCACGCCCCATGACCGGTCGCGGGTGCCCCACCACCGGTCCGGTGTGATCTCCACCGTCTGGCCACCCACGGTGATCGTCCCTTCCCAACACCCGGTCTGGGCGAACCGCTGAGTGTCGAACACGACCTTGCCCTGTGACCGCAGGTACTGCCGGGGCTCGTCGTGAGCCGGCATGGCCCCGGTCCAGGTGACATCCATGGCCACCGAATGCTCGGTCGGTTCGACAACGACCCGCAGCCGCTTCAGCGGTTCCAACACCTCGACCCGGATGGGCCCGACCCGCGTGTCCATGCGGTCTCCGAGCTCGGCCGATGCCCGGACGATGTGCTGGGTGTCGCCGTGGCGGACATCGATGAAGGCATCGGTCACCCCGAGGTTCGGGTACTGCCCGAGTCCGAAGATGGCGAACAGCTCGTCGCTCGAACCGTGCATGTTGAAGTAGTAGCGGTCGTAGAAGTTGCGGTCGCTGGTCGCCGGGTGCCGGATGAACTCTGCGGTCTGGTGGACGGGGAAGTCGTCCCATGCCGAGACGTGGTTCATGAGGGGCTCCAAACGGTCCGCACAGCCGAGGGAGACGGCTGGTCTACGGTGACTGAACCACCTCACCGGTCCAAGTGTCCAGCTTGGACCGTCCCTCGCAGGAGCAGCCGTCATGCCTGACGCCACCGAACTCGTCGATCGCCGGATCCTGATCACCGGGCTGACCGGGCAGGTCGGCCGTCCCGTCGCCGTCGCCCTGGCGCGCCAGAACACCGTCATCGGTGTGGCCCGATTCGGCGACGAAGCGATCCGCTCCGAGTTGGAGGCCGCCGGAGTCGAGTGCGTCGTCGCCGACCTCGGGACCGGTGACCTGAACACGGTCCCGTCCGATGTCGACCACGTGTTGAACTTCGCCGTCGCCAAGGTCGGCCGTTGGGACGACGATCTCGCCGCCAACGTCGAGGGCCTCGGATTCCTGCTGCAGCACTGCGGGAGCGCCCGCTCGTTCCTGCACTGCTCCTCGACCGCGGTGTACGCCCCGAAGGGCCACGAGCCCATCGCCGAAACCGACCCGCTCGGCGACAACCACCGGGTGATGATGCCCACCTACAGCATCAACAAGATCGCTGCCGAGTCGATGGCCCGCTTCTGCGCTCGCTCGCTGGGCGTGCCGACGACCATCGCCCGCCTCAACGTGCCCTACGGGGACGGCGGGGGCTGGCCCTGGTTGCACCTCGAGCAGGTGCTCGCCGGTCAGGCCATCTGGGTGCACGCCGATGCCCCCAGCGTCTACAACCCCATCCACGAGGACGACATCGTGGCGTCGGTCCCGGCTCTCCTCGCGGCCGGATCGGTGCCGGCCACGACCGTCAACTGGGGCGGCCTCGACGCGGTGAGCATCGAGGAGTGGGCGGCGTACCTGGGGGAGCTGGTGGGCAAGCCGGCCACGTTCGAGTTCACTCCACACACGCTGGAGAGCGTCCGGATCGACACCACGAGAATGGAGACGATCATCCCCACGCCAACGGTGCCCTGGAAGGACGGTTTCCGCCGCATGGTGGCCCACTTCCACCCCGAGGTCCCGCTGCCCCGATGACGGGGCGTATCCTCGGCGGCGTGACCACGAAAACGAAGGTTCCGGC
This sequence comes from uncultured Acidobacteriota bacterium, assembly GCA_963732655.1. GTDB lineage: Bacteria > Actinomycetota > Acidimicrobiia > Acidimicrobiales > SHLQ01 > CAVTWS01. The sequence continues at coordinate 290,671 of CAVTAI010000001.1, forward strand.
GGTCGAGGGACTGTTCACCATGGACCCCGACGAGCCCCACCTGATCGGGGGTCGCACCCCGAACCGCGACAGCTACATCTTCCCTCGAACGATGGGCGGCACCGACCCGTTGTCGTCTGGTGGCGACATCGACGAGGTGCTGCTCAGCCGCACCGGCCGCATCTGGTCGTACACGAACTCCGCCTACGCCCCGCCGCCCCCGTACATGATCACGACCGAGCCGTTCGAACCCGTGACCATAGCGGCTGTCGAGCTCGAACGGGAGAAGATGGTCGTACTGGGACAGGTCGCGGCCGGGTACGGCGTCGACGATCTGAGGACCGGGATGGAGGTCGAGCTGGTGCTCGAAACCTTGTACGAGGACGACGATCACGAGTACCTGGTGTGGCGCTGGAAGCCCACCGGGGCCTGAGCCGAGAGAACCGAGAGCGACCGACATGGACGACATCGCCATCTTGGGTGTGGGCATGCACCCGTGGGGCAAGTGGGGGCGCAACTTCGTCGAGTACGGCGTGGTCGCCGCACGCGAGGCGCTGGCCGACGCCGGGGTGGCGTGGACCGACATCGGATTCGTGTCCGGTGCCAACACCGTTCGCTGCGGGTATCCCGGCTATGTCGCGGGTTCGACGTTCGCCCGGGCGCTCGGGTTCACCGGCTGCCAGGTGGCCAGCAGCTACGCCGCCTGCGCGTCCGGGGCCACGGCGCTGAGCGTGGCGCGCGGCCAGATCCTGAGCGGAGCGGCCGATGTCGCACTCGTGGTCGGCGCCGACACCACCCCAAAGGGCTTCCTGGCTCCGAATGCGGGTGACCGTCCCGACGATCCGGATTGGCTGCGCTTCCGCCTGGTCGGGGCCACCAACCCCGTGTACTTCGCCCTGCATGCCCGCCGCCGCATGGATCTCTACGGTGCTACGACCGACGATTTCGCCCAGGTGAAGGTGAAGAACTCGCGCCACGGCGTGCTCAACCCACGAGCCCGGTATCCCAAGGAGTACGGCCTCGACGATGTCCGGGCGTCGCCGGTGGTCTCGGATCCGCTGCGGCTGCTCGACATCTGCGCCACGAGCGATGGCGGAGCCGCCCTGGTGGTGTCGACCATGGAGTACGCCCGCTCGATCGGTGTCTCCGACCCGGTGCGGGTCGGAGGCATCTCGACCGTGACGCCCACCTACCCCGATGTCGTGCTCGACCTGCCCTATCTGGCGACCGACTCGGCCTCGGTCACCGCGCCGCCCGAGCTCAGCTTCAAGGCATCCATCGCTCCGCATGCCTACGACGAGGCCGGGGTCGGGCCCGACGATGTCGATGTCGCCGAGGTGTACGACCTGTCGTCGGCGATGGAGCTCGACTGGTACGAGCACATCGGGTTGTGCCATCCGGGCGAGGCCGAGCAGTTGCTGCGTTCGGGGGCGACCAGCCTCGGCGGCCGCATCCCGGTCAACCCGTCCGGCGGGCTCGGCGCGTTCGGCGAGGCCGTGCCTGCACAGGCCATCGCGCAGGTGTGCGAGCTGACGTGGCAACTTCGCGGGCAGGCCGGCGCACGCCAGGTCGAGGGCGCCAGCGTCGGCATGTCGATCAACCAGGGTCTGTTCGGCCACGGCTCGTCGGTCCTCGTCCGGCGTTAGGAGATCGACCATGGCCATTCACGAGACCCTCGACGACAGCGGCGTGCTCGAGCTGGTCATGGACAATCCACAGGTCAACGCCCTCAACATCGGCGACACCTACCGCCTGGCCGACACCCTCGACGGCATACACACGCGCCCCGAGTGCGGGTGGTGATCCTCACGGCGACGGGCAAGGGTTTCTGCGCCGGCGTCGACATCAAGGAGATGCAGAAGCTGCCCGGCAACGAGGGCATCCTCGGCGCCAACGACTCGTGTTTCGAGCTGTTCCGGGCCATCTACGAATGCGCGGTGCCGGTCATCGCCGCCATGAACGACTTCTGCCTCGGCACGGGAATCGGCATCGCCGGCAACGCCGACATCGTGTCGCCGCCGACAACGCCACGTTTCGGGTTGCCCGAGATCGACAACGGTGCGCTCGGTGCGGCGACCCACCTCAAGCGGCTGGTGCCGCAGCACCGGGCCCGCCAGATGATGTACACCTGCGAGCTCGCACCGGCGGCCGAGCTGGCCACGATATGGCACCGTCTACAAGGTCGTGCCCCTCGGACGAGCTCGTCGCGCACGCCCACCAGGTCGCGGCACGTGATCGCCGCCAAGGACCACGGTGGTGCGAAAGGCCAAACGCCGTTCAACAACATCGACGCCGATCCGACGAAGCCGCATACCGGCCGAACAGGGCTTCACTTTCGAACTCAACCTGTTCGGCGAAGGCGACAAAGCGCGCGAGGCATTCTTGCGAGGCGAACGGGGAACGGACTGAAAGGATGTCATCTCCATGAGCTGCTCGTGGTGGTCATGGCGGCCGGGCTGGGCAGCCGATTCGGTGGGAACAAGCAACTGGTCGAGGTCGGTCCCGACGGCGAGGTGTTCTTCGACTTCGCCATAGACGACGCCGTCGGCGGCCGGCGCCGACGATGTCGTGCTCATCGTGCGCACGCGAGTTCGAGGACTGATCGTGCGTGAGCACATCGGCCCGTCATCACGGTGACGACATCCAGCTTCGCAGTCGTGCGCCAGGACGAGTTCGGATCCGCCGCCGGAGAAGCCCTGGGGCACTGCGCACGCTGTGCTCTCGGTCGGCCCGGCGTCGATCTCCGACCGTTCATGGTGGTCAACGCCGACGACTACTACGGGCAGTGAGTCGTACGCCCGTCTGGCCGAGCGCTGGCGCGCGGTCACGCCGGGTCGAGCTCTGCTCGCCGGCTTCGAGCTCGGCCGTACGTTGCCGCGCGAGGGCACCGTGTCGCGTGGCGTTTGTCAGGTCGACCGCGCCGGACGTCTGGTCTCGATCGTGGAGACGCATGGCATCGGGCGGACGCCCGATGGAGGGCTCAGGCCACGGACCCGGCCGGACCGGTCGACGCCGCGTCGCCGGTGTCGATGAACATGTGGGCCTTCGCCCCCGAGTTCCTGGGCCAGGTGCAGGATCGGTTCTCATCGTTCCTGGCCGCTCACCGCGACGACCCCAAGGCCGAGTATCTGCTGCCGGGGGTGGTGGCAGAGTTGATCGACGCCGGAGCACTCGTGGTCGACGTGGTGCCGATCGCCGAGGATTGGATCGGCGTCACCAACCCCGACGATCTCGAACCGGCCCGAGCCGTCCTGGCGGGTCGGTCGGCCTGATCGTTGGCTGACGAGCCCGCAGCTGCGGTGCGGTGGGCGTTCGCCCCCGGACGCGTCAACCTCATCGGCGATCACACCGATTACACCGGCGGCCTCGTCCTCCCGGTGGCGATACAGCTGGGCACCACGGTCGTGGGCCGTGCCGGGGGGGCCGTGGTCGAACTCGTCTCGGATGCGGATCCGACGCCCGTCCGCGTCCCGATCGCCAGCGCCGGACCCACCGTTGGCTGGGGTGCAGTGGTGGCCGCGGTGGCGCATCTGGTCGGTCCTCAGGAGGGATTCGTGGGCGCGGTGACATCGACGGTTCCGCTGGGAGCCGGGCTGTCGTCATCGGCGTCGCTGGAGGTCGCCCTGGCGTTGGCGCTGGGATTCGAGGGTTCAGCGGTCGAGGTGGCCCGGCTCGCCCAAACCGCTGAGCATCTCGCATCCGGAGTTCCGTGTGGCGTGATGGATCAGCTGGTTTCGGTGTGCGGCCGCGCCGGCCACGCCCTCCTCATCGACTGCTCGACCCTGGACGTGGTACCGGTTCTCGTGCCCGAGGAGTGGGAGATCCAGGTCGTCCACTCCGAGGTGACGAGAACGCTCGCCGGATCTGCGTATGCCGAACGCCGAGACGCCTGTGAGCGGGCCGCGGCCGAGATCGGACCCCTCCGGGACGCGACGCGAGCCGACGTGGCCGGTCTCGCCGACCCGACCCGGCGGCGGGCCCGCCACGTCGTCACCGAGAACGCCCGGGTCCGCACCTTCGTCGCGGCGATGAACGCGACCGACCGGTCGGTCGCAGGGGAGGCGATGGCCGCCAGCCAAGCCAGCCTGCGGGACGATTTCGACGTGAGCCACGCGGACGTCGACGAGTTGATCGACCTGCTCATCCGCCACCCCGGCGTCATCGGGGCCCGCATGACGGGAGCCGGATTCGGCGGCTGCGTGGTCGCGCTCACCGAATGTGGTGTCGATCTCGGCCCCACCGTCGCCCCCCGACGACATTGGCGCATCGTCGCCAGCGATGGAGCACGGAGGGGGTGAGCGGCGGAATCGCCGGCCATCCGCCGTCGGATATCGTGCGCCCGTGATCGACAGCACACCTCCTCGCCTCGTGTTCGACGGAACACCGTCTCGCCTCGAGTTCGACACCGAGGCGGCCAAGGCGTACATGGAGTCGTTGGCCGACGGCGACCTCGACGATCCCACCCATCCCTCCGTTCGGCTGGCCGAGGCCGTCCGTCATCTGACGCGTTTGCTCGTGACCCACTCGATCACCGCCGACCAGGCCGATTCGATCGCCGACGTGTTGGAGTCGAGCATCGCGGGGATCCCCACGCGGGCCGGCAGCCGGTACACGGCGTCCAACCGCGCTGACCGACTGGGGCCGGGCGGGTTGCGCCCCAACGGGGATGGCAACCATCCGTTCATCGGGCGGGCAAATCCCGTCGCCCCACCACTGCACATGTCCTCCGACGGGGCCTGCGTACGTGCCGAGGTGACGTACGACGAGCGCCACGAGGGCTTGCCCGGGCTCGTCCAAGGTGGGGTGCTCGCCGCCGGGTTCGACATCGTGCTCGGCCGCACCGCGCACCTCACCGGACGAGGCGGTCCGACGGGGACCTACAGCGTCCGGTTCGTCGGACCGACCCCGATCCTGCAGCCACTCACCATGACCGCGTGGCCGACTGCTCTCGACGGTCGCAAGGTGTTGGTGGCCGGCGAGCTCACCCTCGCCGACGGCACGGTGACCGTCACCGCGACCGGCACGTTGATCATGCCGTCCGATGGACGCCTGCCCACCTCGGGGCGGGAGGTGCCCGATGTCGACCGGTGAGACCTTCGCGACCTGGGACGGTCGCATCGACGCGGACGCCGTCTATGCGTACGCACGGGCGACGAACGAGACCAGCGAACTGGCCCTCGATGGCGTGGCCGTGCCACCACTCTTCACGGCCATGAACGTCGCCCCCCTGTGGGAGGGGTACCAGGAGCTGGAGGACGTGCGTGACTACGTGCGGATCCCGGGCGTCCACGGTCAGCACGACGTCCACCTGCACCACCCGGTCCGCCCCGGTGCCACCCTCACGTGGACCGCAGCTCTGCACAGCCTGTCGCAGACGTCGGCCGGCGCCCGGATCACGCTCCACATCGCCGTATCGGATCAGGCGCGAACCGTGCTGGTCGAGCACTACTGGACCAACCTGATCCCCGGCGCCACCATCACGAACGCCGGCGGTCAGGCGCTTCACGACCACACCCTCGATTCCATCCTGCGGGCGCAACCGGCGGCGAGCACGACGATCTTCGTCGAGCGGGACCAGGCGTACCGCTACGCCGGGGTGTCCTTCGACCACGCCAGCCACGCGATCGATGAGGAGGAAGCCCACGTACAGGGATACCCCACCAAGATCCTGCAGGGCATGTGCACTTTCGGCCTGTGCTCAGCCGCCCTCGTCGACCTCGTCGCCGGCGGCGACGGACGTCGGGTCAAGCGCCTGGCCGGGCGCTTCGCTTCTCCGGCTTTCCCGAGCCGCGACCTCACCATCCAGACCTACGCCGCGGGCGACTCCGATGGTCGCCGTTCCGTCGCGTTCGAGGCGCTCCAGGACGGGGTACCAGTTGTGCGGCACGGTCGCATCGAGTTCGTCGCCGACTGACCCACGACGAAGCTCACCCGACGACCTCGATCGTCGTCGGCCATCCGAGGGCGGTGATGTCGGAAGCATCGAGATCCTGGTGGTGGCCGCCCTGGTCGACGAGGAGCAGGCTGTCGATCGCCCAGGTCCCCAACTCGCTGGCCATGGGGCCGGTGAGGTGCACCAGGTACACGCCGTTCAACGCGTTCCCGGAGACTCGGGTCGACGGAAGGATCGCGCCTTCGATCGTCTGCGCGCCCGACGGGCTCCTGAACCGGACCCGTGACTGCCGTCCGTCGATTGGCCCGGCGGCCAATCCTTCCAGTTCGTCGATCAACCCCAGGGCGACGGCGAACTCGGCCGGACCGGCCGATACGTCGACCGACGGAGGGTGGATGACCAGTGTGTCGAGGAGGGGCGGAGGCGGGGGGCTGGCGTCGAACCAGCCGAGCAGGTCGACGACGACGTGGGTGGCGCCATCGCTGTTGGCCAGCGAGATGGTGCCATCCGCGCCCACCCCGACGATCACCATGTTCGGGGTGGTCTGCGCGGCGACGAAGTTGAGGTTCGATGCCACGGGCATGACGGAGCCGCTCGGCCACACGGTGAGGAACCCGGAGCCCGTGGGATCGGTGACGGTGACGTTGAGGGCGACCGCGCCGGGCAGCGGTGATGCCGGCGCCCGACCCGGCCCAACGACGCTCAGACGTCGATCCTCCTCGGGGCGGAACGCACCGTCGGCGAGGCGGGTGTCGAGGAGGCGGGTCGGGGTCGTCGGGGTGAACCCGGTCGAGTACCACCCGAGGATGTCCACGACGACGTGCGTGCGACCGGCGCTGTTCAGGATCGAGATGGTGCCATCGTGGCCGGGCGAGACCACGACGAGGTTGGCGACCGTCTGCCCGACCGTGACGTTCAGATTCGACGCCAGCGGAGCCGCCCCATCCCCGGGCCACACCGTCAGGAAGGTGGGAGTGGTCGACTCGGTGGCGGTCACGTTCAACACGACGGCGTCGGTCTCGTGCAGGGGTACGCCGTTGACCCCGGCGACGCGGAGCTCCCGTACCCCGCCCGCGGCCAGCGCCGTGAACCCCCGCCGCCGGGTGTCGAGGAGGCGGAACGGAACCGTCGGACGGAACCCGACCTGGTTCCAGCCCAGCACGTCGACGATGACGTCGGCGTCACCGCCGTCGTTGTAAATGGCCACCCGTCCCTGACTGTCGACCCCGGACACGACGAGGTTGGGGACCGTTTGCCCCGGCGCGAAGTTGAGGTTGGAGGCGAGCGGGCGCCCTGCGTCACCGGGGAAGACGGTGAGGAACCCGGCCTGGGTCGGATCGGTGACGGTGACGTTCATGACGACGGAGGTAGGCAGCCCGTTGGGGACGCCACCGCTCCCGGTCACGTCGAGCAGGCGAGTCTCCTCGTTGACCAGGGTCTCGCCGCCGAGCCCGGAGCGGGTGTCCATCACCCTCGTGGGCGTGACGGGGACGAAGCTCCGGAGCGGGTTCGGCTGGACCGTTCCCGGTTCCGGCACGGCGGCCTCGGCGGAACCCCGGTCGTCGGCGAAGGCCACCATGGGCGCCGACAAGACGACGATCAGAGCGAGGGTTCGGCGGATCATCGAACTCATCCGATCGGACGCATTCCGGCGGCCGGGCCCAGGGGTTCGGCGCCGGCGACCCGGTCGAGGCGGTGGACGCCGGGATCGAAGCCGGACAGTGGGGGTTGCAGACGGCGGCCCGATCGGGCCGCGAGGTCCAAGATGATCTCCTCCAACTCGAACCACTCGTGGGCCCGGAGTCCGTCGAGGTGTCGGTTGTACGGCTGGTCGAAGGTGACCACGACGTTCCCGTTGCGGCGGAGGGCCTCGACGTTGTGCGGGCCGTCGTCGATGTAGACGTCGGCCTCGACCTCGGGTTTGGCGCCGAGGAAGCAGATGTCGCGGTAGGGGAGACGAGCGGCGTCGAGCCAGGCCACGGTGTCGCTCACCGCCACAGCGTGACCCCAGTTGACGTACAGGCGGTGGGTGATGATGCGGATCCACACGCCGGCATCGGAGAGCCGCCACAGCGCTTCGGCGGCACCGTTCATGACCGGCAGGTCGCGCAGGAGGCGGTGCTCGGTCACCGCCACGTGGTGGATGCGCTCGAACGATTCGTCGTCGAGCCCCCACTCGTGGAAGCCCCACGACCGCTCCAACGGGAGGGTGTCCTCGTCGACTCCGAGCTCCTGGGCGACGACGCGTCGGAATCCGATGGTGTAGTCGGCGCACACGCCGTCGAGGTCGACGCCGAGGACGAAGACGGGATCCGACATGGTGGGACGAACCGCCGGGTCAGCCGGCGGTGATGCCGAGGTCGGCGCTGATGATCGCTCCGTGGATCGGCCGAGCCTCGTCGGATGCCAGGTATGCGAACAGCGACGCGATCTCGTCGGCCTGGGCCATACCGCGGAAGCCGGTGAACCGTCCGACGAGATCCCAGTCGACGTCACCCTCGGGGAACGCGAAGGATCGGGTCAGGTTGGTCTCAACGCCACCGGGGGCGATGGCGTTGACCCGGACTCCGGTGCGAACGAACTCCATGGCGAGGGCGCGGGTGAAGTTGACGATCGCGCCCTTGGTGGCGCAATAGGCGACGGTGTAGGCCTGGCCCATGAGGCCGGCATTGGAGGCGATGTTGACGATGCACCCCGACGACTCGATCAGGTGGGGGATCGCCGCTTGTGCGCAGTGGAACGGCGCCGTCAAGTTGATGTCGAGCATCTGCTGCCACGCTGCTTCGGGCACGTCGGCGAAATGCTCGGCCCGGGCGATCCCGGCGATGTTGCCGAGAATGTCCAGGCGGCCGAATCGCTCGGCCGCGTCGTTCACCAGCGCGAAACACTCCTCGCGCGAGCGGACATCGCCGACCCTCGGTATGAAGGTGCCCGCACCACCAGCTGCGATGTGGGCCGCGGTGTCGGCCAGGCGGGCCTCGTCGATGTCATGGCCGAGCACGGACGCTCCCTCGGCGGCCAGCCGTCGGGCGACCGCTTGGCCGATGCCCGACCCCGCCCCGGTGACGACGGCGACTCGGCCGTCGAATCGGCTGCCCTCGACTCGCTGCATGTGACTCTCCTACTTCTCGACCAGGTGACGCGGCACCCTACTTGGTGCCCCGCCGAGGTGGCGTACACTCCCCCCGCCCCACGATCGAACGTGGACGCGATGTGAACGCTCACGATCGACGTGAGCGCCAGGGGAAGGGACAGGGCATGGGTCGGCTGGACGGCAAGGTGGCGATCGTCACAGGAGCAGCGCGCGGACAAGGCGAGGCCACGGCCCGCCTCTTCGCGAGCGAAGGGGCAAAGGTCGTCCTGGGTGACGTGCTCGACGACGCCGGTGAGGCCGTCGCGGCCGACATCGGTCCCGAGCGAGCCCGCTACGTGACGCTCGACGTGTCGAGTGAGGACGCCTGGGCGAATGCCGTGGCGCTCGCGACGGCGTGGGGGAGCCTCGAGGTGCTCGTCAACAACGCCGCGGTGCTGTGGCCATCGTCCATCGAGGACTGCACGTTGGAGCAGTACATGTTCCACGTGAACATCAACCAGGTGGGGACCTTCCTCGGCATCCGGTCCGCCATCCCGGCCATGAAGGCCGGCGGCCGGGGGTCGATCGTCAACATCTCCTCGATCGACGGCATGCAGTCCAAGAACGGCCTGGTCGCCTACTCGTCGACGAAGTACGCCATCCGGGGCATGACCAAGACGGCGGCCATCGAGCTCGGCCCGCACGGCGTGCGCGTCAACTCGGTGCACCCGGGCGGCGTGAACACGACGATGGGCAACCCGACCGGTTCCACCGAACTGGCCTCGGTGCCGTACGCCGCGCCAAGCGATCCCTCGGATCGGTGAGCCGCTCGAGATCGCGTACGTGTCTCTCTTCCTGGCGTCCGACGAAGCGTCGTATGTCACGGGCGCCGAGATCACCGCCGACGGTGGTTGGCGGGCCGGCAACCGAGAGCCGGGCCTGCCGGGCAGCGGCCACGACGGCGGGTACGGGTACACGGCGCCACGGTGAGGCCCTCCATCGTCGGGTCATGCACGATCGTGCATGACTGTGCCATCGGGTCATGCACGATCGTGCATGACTGTGCACGATGGGTCATTCTGCCCACGAAACAACGCCTCGCCTTGTGACAAGCTGCGTGCTGCGTTTTGCCCACCCCCGGATCTCAGGCGGATCCGAGACCCCCATGGAGCACCCATGCGTCGACTTGTCGGAACCCTACTCACCGTGGCCCTGCTGGGCCTCGGCGTGCTGATCGCCTCCCCGGCGTCGGCCGCCACCTTCGCGGTGACCAATCTGAACGACGCGGGACAGGGGAGCCTTCGTCAGGCCATGCTCGACGCCCAGTCGGCGCCGGGCGCGGACACGATCACCATCGGGGTCACCGGCACGATCAACCTGCTCTCCGGTCCGCTGCTGTACGAGTCGGCCGACAACATGACCATCTCGGGCAACGGGGTGACCGTCAACGCGGCCGGACTGGTCGGTCCGAACCCAAGCCAGCCGAGGTCGCCTCGCGCATTCGAGCTCTCCGGCTCGACCGGCACGGTCACGATCAGCAACCTGACCATCACCGGAGGCCGGGCCCGCGCCATTCCCCAGTCGAACTCGATCGGCTGCAACCAGTACATCCCCGGCAACGGTGGCGGCATCTACTCCACCGGCACGCTCGTCCTGACCGAGGTCACGGTCACCAACAACCGGGCCTTCACCGACACGTTGACGTATCGCCCCTGCATCATCTTGAACGGCCAGCAGGTACCGGGACCGAGCGATGTGACGGGTCCGGTCGGCGGCCAGGGTGGCGGCGTCTGGGCCTCCGAGTTCCTGACCATCACCAACTCGACCATCTCCAACAACCAGGCCGATGAACGCGCCGGCGGCGCCTACACCAGCGCCCAGCTGACCGTGACCGGTTCTCGCATCCTGGCCAACATCGCCGGTGACTCCGGCGGCGGGCTCTACTCGGAGGGCACGGTCACCACCGTGCGCACGACGGTCAACGCCAACGTGGCGGGCAACGCCGGCGGCGGCATCTTGAGCGCGGCGAACATGAGCATCGCCGAGTCGACCATCTCCAACAACACCGCCGGCCGTTTCGCCGGTGGCGTGACCGGAACCGGCACCGGTGAGATCCGCAACTCCACCATCGCCCAGAACCGCTCCGGGCTCGACGGCGAGGCGGCGAGCGGGTACGGCGGCGGCGTGGCCATCCTCGGCAGCGGCACGTTCTCGATCCGCTACTCGACCATCGCCCGGAACGAGGCGCTCGGCGATGGCGCCAACATCTCCGGCCAGCAAGGTGTGGGTGCGACTGTGTCGTGGGTGATCGAGGGCACCGTCATCTCCGATCCGACCGGCACCTCGGACAACTGCGACATCACCAACGTGACGGCCAGCTACTCCTACGCCTTCGGCAACAACCCGGCTGGGTGTTTCCCGACCGGCGGGGTCGGCACGAACGCCGCCGGGGGTAGCCCCGGTCTGGGCGCGCTGTCGGCCAATGGCGGCGGTACCGACACGATGATGCCCGGCGCACCGCTCCAGGGTCAGATCCCCGCTGCGTCCTGCACGGTCGGTGTCGATCAGCGCAACCGGGTGCGTCCGTTCGACAACGCCTGCGACATCGGCGCCGTCGAGGACAACAGCGGCGAGAACCCTGACCTCGGCAACGGTGGTGGCACCGTCAACGGTGTGTGCAGCGAGTTCAACGCCATCAACCCGGTCCGGGTGCTCGACACCCGTGAGCCCGCCGGTGTCGGCCGTGCGACCAACAGCACCGGTGGTGCCCTCGGCGTGGGCCGCATCGGCCCGGGTGGGATCATCTCGGTGAGGGTCACGAACGTGCCGGGCAACGGTGACGCTGGTGTACCGAGCACCGGAGTCGGGGCGGTCGTGCTGAACGTCACCTCGACCCAGGCCACGGCCCCGTCGTTCGTGACGGTGTGGCCCACGGGTGCTGACAAGCCGCTGGCGTCGAACCTCAACAGCGAGCCCGGCACCGACGTCCCCAATGCCACCATCTCCCAGGTCGGAACCGACGGCCAGGTGAGCCTGTTCAACAACGCCGGCCAGGTGCACCTCATCGCTGACGTCGTCGGGTGGTACGCCTCCTGTGGCCGCTACCGGCCGATCATCCCGACCCGCGTGCTCGACACCCGGAGTGGCGTCGGCGCTCCGGCGGCGATCGTCAGCTCCGGTGGACAGCTCGCCGTCACGGTGACCGGCATCCCCGGCACCAACGGCACACCCGGTGTGCCAGCCGCCGGCCAGGTGTCGGCAGTCGTGCTGAACGTGACCGCCACCGAGTCGACCAGCCCGTCCTTCGTCACGGTGTGGCCGACGGGCGAGGACCAGCCCCTGGCGTCGAACATCAACACCGAGCCCGGCCAGGACGTTCCGAACCTGGTCATCGCCAAGGTCGGGAACCAGGGACGGGTCAGCCTGTTCAACAACGCCGGGAACACCCACCTGGTGGCTGACGTGCTCGGGTACTTCACGTTCGACTCCACGTTCGTGGCGCTGAACCCGACCCGAGCGCTCGACACCCGCAGCGGCCTCGGAGCCACCGGTCCCGTCGGCGGTCAACAGAGCCGTGACCTGCGGGTCCTCGGTGTCGGCGCCGTGCCGACCACCGGCGTGGCCGCCGTCGTCATCAACGTCACTGCCACCGAGTCGAGCGTCCCGTCGTTCGTCACCGTCTGGCCGACAGGGGCCGGCCGTCCGGTCGCGTCGAGCTTGAACACCGAGCCCGGTGTCGACGTGCCCAACCTGGTCATCGCCAAGGTCGGGGACAGCGGCAGCATCAGCCTGTACAACAACGCCGGCACCGTCCATCTGGTCGGCGACATCCTCGGGTACTTCCCGGTACCCGCCAGCTGACCCACTCGATTCTCGAGTCGGTGAGGGCCGCGCTTCTGGCGCGGCCCTCACCGCGTCCGGGCATCGACGATCGCGCCCAACGCGCGGTTCGGCCCGGGGCAGGGTGTAAAACGAGATCGGGTTCCGGAGGGCGGGAGCCCAGCAGAGCCCGTGCTGTTCCCCACCTTCACCTTCGCAGCGTTCTTCGCTGTCGTGCTCCCGTTGTCGTGGGCGCTACGCCCCCGACCGCGCCTGTGGAAGCTGGTCGTGCTCGGGGCCAGCTACATCTTCTACGGCTACTGGGACGTTCGCTTCGTCGCCCTCCTCGTGGCCATGACCATGGCGGACCACCTGATCGTCCGGCAGCTCTCACAGACGGAGTCCGCGCGCGCCGGCAAACGGTGGATGATCGCCGGGGTAGCGGCGAACCTCGCGGTGCTGGGACTGTTCAAGTACTACGGCTTCTTCGTCGACGCGGTGGAGCAGCGGCTCGGGATCGACAGCCCGGCGCTCGACCTCGTCCTCCCCGTCGGCATCTCCTTCTTCACCTTTCACGGGATCAGCTACATCGTCGACACCTGGCGCAAGACCTCCGACCCCGTGCCGTTGATCGACGTGGCGCTGTACATCGCCTTCTTCCCCCACATGGTGGCCGGCCCGGTCGTGCGCCCGTCTGAGTTCATGCCGGCCCTGGTCGACATCGACCGCCCGCGCCTGGTGCCGGCCAGCCGGGCGGTGGGTCTCATCGCCCGGGGGGTGTTCAAGAAGGTCGTCATCTCGGCCTTCCTCGCTGACGCGCTGGTCGACGAAGCGTTTCACAGCCCAGAGCTCTTCTCCGGCGCCGAACTGCTGCTCGCGGTCTACGGCTACGCCATCCAGATCTACGCCGACTTCAGCGGATACACGGACATGGCCATCGGGATCGCGCTCCTCATGGGGGTGGAGTTCCCCACGAACTTCGACCGGCCCTACACCGCTCCGAGCATGCAGGACTTCTGGCGGCGCTGGCACATGACCCTGTCCCGCTGGTTGCGCGACTACCTGTACTTCCCGCTGGGGGGCAATCGCAAGGGTCGGTTACTGACCTACCGCAACCTCCTGATCACGATGACCCTGGGTGGGCTCTGGCACGGCGCCGCAGGCACGTTCATCGTCTGGGGCCTGCTCCAGGGCGGGGCCCTCGCCGCCGAGCGTTTGACCTCCGACCTTCGAGGCGAGGTGGACAAACCGATCGCTCCGCCCGATCCGAGGATCCGTCAACTCGCCGAGCTCCACGTGGGGGAGCACCTCAGACCGTGGCATGACGACCCGACCTCTCCCGTTCCCTTCACCCCCCTGCAGGTCCGAAAGGTGTGGCTCGGGCGAATTGTCACCTTCCATTTCGTGTGCCTGGGGTGGATCTTCTTTCGCGCCGACTCGATCAGCGATGCCGGCGACATCTGCTGGCGCATCCTGACGAACTGGGGCGGAGTCGATGCGGTCGGGCCGCTGTACCTGGTGGTCGTCATCGCCGCCCTGGCCGTCCAGTACGTCCCCCCGCTCATCGGTCACCAGCTGGAGGCTGCGTTCAGCCGCGTGCCCGCCATGGGTCAGGCGTTGGCGCTCGCGTTGTGGTTCGCCATGGTGGTAGCACTGGCACCGACCGGCGTGTCTCCGTTCATCTACTTCCAGTTCTGATCGTGGATCTCATGCACCGTCTCATCATCTCGATCGACCTTTCGGCATGAAGTACAGCGACTCGTTGGCGCGCGCGACCTCGCCCCGGGAGCTCGGCGACCGCGAATCGAGCTGGTCTGACGAGCAGTTCCGAGCCCAGCGTGACCGAGACCTGGAACTCAGCTCGATCCCGGTCTGGTCGATGATCCGTGCCGCGCTCGATCTGCCTGTTCGTCGCCGCGCTGTTGTCGTCGGGCCGGATCGTAGAGATCGCCGCCCAGCAGCCGCTGGGGGAGCGGCGCGACATCACCCTCGACGTGGCGCAGCACCTCGATCGATTCGCCAACTTCTTCTCCCTGAACCGGCCCGCCGACCTGATCGCCGACGTTCGTGGCGTCGACAACGCCGGGGAGACCCAGGACGACCTCGACGAACTGTTCAGCGTCGTGGAGGAGAGCGGGGAAGAGGCCGCCGAGCCTGCCGGTCCGGTGACCCCGGCGCCGACGGCACCCGGGGTCACCGACCCGGAGGCCGCCTCCGACATCGACAAGCCCCAGACCTCCGAACCGGCCACCCCGTCAGACCCAGCCCCGACAGACCCAGGCGCCCCGGCCGACCCGGTGGCGGCGGCCCCAGTTCGATCGATTGCCGCCCTGGCCCCGTTGCGGGTCTTCGTGGCCGGCGACTCCCAGGCTGACCCCCTGGCATCCGAGCTCGATTCTGCGGCGCGGGCTGCGGACCGGCCGACCGCAGTCCACAACGGCTCCCGGATCGCCACCGGGTTGGCGCGGCCCGATTACTTCAACTGGCCCGCTGAGCTCTCCGCCGTGGCCGCCGCCGAGGACCCGGACGTGATCATCGTCGTCATCGGTGGGAACGACGCCCAGGACATGCAGCGCGACGGCCAGTACTTCGTCGTGGGGACCTCCGAGTGGGCAGCCGAATACGAGGCTCGCGTGGCGCTCGTGATGGACCTCGTCCAGGCGGAACACCGCCGGATCGTGTGGATCAACCAGCCTCCGCTCCGCGACGCAGACGACGATGCCGCCGCTGATCTCATCAACATCGCCATCACCCACGCCGCCTCGACTCGGCCGTGGGTGCGGGTGATCGATGCCCACGCCATGTTCGCGGGAGCCGATGGTTCGTACGTCGAGTCCTACACCGACGCCGACGGTGAGACGTTCACCTCACGTCAGGAGGACGGTGTACACCTCACCCGGCGTGCGTCGCGCGTGCTCTCCGGGGTGATCGAGGACATTCTCTCCGAGTGGTTCCCCGTCGCCAGTTGACCTCGTCAGTTGAGCCAGGGTTGGACGGGATGGGAGTCGAGGCGGGCGAGGCCGCCGTCGCGGCGGGCCAGTGCCGCAGCCCACAAGCGAGTCGGATCGGGAAGGAAGGCGTCGGCGACCTCAGCCGGGCTGACCAACCACGTACCGGACTCGATCTCGTTCTCCAGTTGACCGCCGCCCCAGCCGGCGTACCCACTGAACACCCGGATGCGCACCAGCGTCGCCGTCGGACCCTCACCGAGGTCGACGGTGGCGAGACCGGGCCGGACCCAGAACGAACCATCGCCGACGGCGGGGGAGGGGTGGTCGAGGTCGGCCACCCCGTCGTACTCCCCCAAGGCGATCACGGCCATCGGCGAGACCGGTCCGCCGGCGAACGCCACCTCCGGCGGTGCGATCAAGTGACGCCACGGCTCGATGGCATCGCCGAGCACGAAATCGCTCGGTCGGGTGAGCACCAGGCCGAGCGCGCCGTCATCGGTGTGTTGGAGCAGCAGGACGACCGTCCGATCGAAGTTCGGATCGGACAACGACGGCGTGGCGATCAACAACATGCCCGTCAGCGAGGACTCCACAGCGGGCATTGTCGCACGAGAGGACCGGCCATGCCTGCCGAGGCAGGCGTCGCAACTTGACATAACGTGGATTTCCGGCGTTACCCCGATGTGCGCCTCGGGCCCCGCCCGTCGTTTCTTGGTTCTGGCAGGGAGATTGCACGCTGGAGCGTGCAATCTCCCTGCCAGAACGCCCCGCGCGGACGCGAACGCACGAAGGGTCAGGAGCCGCCGAGCGAATCGATGAGTTCGACCATTCGTGCCCGCAGGTCGGCGACGTCGGATTCCAGGGTCGCCACTCGGGCCTCGAGCTCGGCGGTACGGTCCAGTCGGACCGCACTCGGGGTGTCCGTCGACATGGCGACGACGATGTCGAGCACCGGCTCGCCCATGAGCAGATGGGTCACCCGGGCTTCGCGCTCCCCCGGCCGTCTTTCGAGCCGCACGGCCAAGGGCTCGGGTCTGCGCGCCAGCATATCCACCGCAGCGTCGATGTCGAAAACCTGTTCCGCCCCGGCGTATCGATCCGTTCTCGTCTTCAGTTCGGCTGTGGTCTGGGGCCCTCGAAGGGCGAGCACGGCGAGCACGCTCAGGGCCGCATCGTCGAGGCCCAGGGTGTCCCCCGCTACGTGCCGGTGTTTGGCAACCCGGTGTCCGGCTCCGTGGGCAGTGCGGGCCAGACCTCTCTGTCGAAGGGCCATCACCGTGGCGTCGACGAGACGTTCGCTGTACTCCACGACCGGCTCGCGGTTGGTCGCTTGGTTGCACGCCATGCGTAAACCGTTGGTGCTCATCGGGTACTGGTCGGGTGTGGTTGCGCCCTTCTCGATGAGGCAACCGAGGACACGCACTTCTTCAGCGGTCAGATCCACCCACGGATGGTACCGAATCGGGCGCTTCGGCCCCGATGCTCGCCAGCCGGCGTGTGCGTCTGCGCCAGCAACAGCTAGCGTACCGAACCATGTCACGGCGCCTGGATATCGAGCTGACGAGCAAGCGTGACGACGCGACCTGGACCTGGCGTGCTGCCGGGGCCAAGCAACCCAAGGGCGTCGTCTCG
This sequence comes from uncultured Acidobacteriota bacterium, assembly GCA_963732655.1. Classification (GTDB taxonomy): domain Bacteria; phylum Actinomycetota; class Acidimicrobiia; order Acidimicrobiales; family SHLQ01; genus CAVTWS01. Next base: position 308,018 of record CAVTAI010000001.1, read on the forward strand.
GCGGACCTCGTGGGAGAGGCTCGCGTCGGTGACGTGTTGAAGGTCGAGGCCGAGGCCGACCTCGATGGACTGATGGTCACCGCGGTCCTCCGGGGCCGGGATCGGTCCGCCACCGCCGGCATGCTGGAGATCCTCGGCTCGGGCCGCGAGGACCCGGCCATCGAGACCCGGCTGGCCAGCCGCGGGTCCCGAGGTGGCGACCGCCGTGAACGAGGCCCCCGGCCCGATGGCGACCGCCGTGATCGAGGCCCTCGCCCTGGTGGCGAGCGTGGTGAGCGTCGTGATCGTGGGCCCCGGCCCGATGGTGAACGTCGCGATGGAGACCGTCCCCGCCGCGATCGCCCGGCGCGCCCCGGCGGCGACGGCGGTCCCGACGGCCGGTCCGGCCGTCCCACCGGCGACCGTGCGCATCGTCCCGAGCGCAAGCGCCCCCCCGTCGATGCTCGCCCACGCGCCAAACGACTCCGGGCGGGTCGGGTGCATCGGCGCCAGGCCGTGCAAGCCCTGAGTCCCGAGCTGCGACCGCTGGCCGAGGTTCTTCTCCGTGGCGGCGTGCCGACGCTGCGTCAGACCGTCGATCGCGTCAACGAGTTGGCGCGAACCGAGGGTCGAACCGATCTCCCGATCGAACCGCTGGTAGCGCTGTCCGAACGCATATTGGCCCCGTTGCGTGCTGCGGATTGGCGTGACCGGGCCCAGGCCGCCCTGTCCGGCATGGCCGACCTCGATCTTCGTGACCTGCGCTCGGTCGTCGTCGCGGCGGACAGCCAGGCCCGTGACGACGAATCACGAGCGCTGGCCGAGCAGATCCGTACCGGGCTCGCCGCCCGGGTCGACAGCGAGCATCGAGCCTGGCTGCAGGAGATCGCCGAGATGCTGGCCGAAGGCCGAGCTGTGCGGGCCCTGCGGCTGTCGTCGCGACCGCCCAAGGCCGGCGCGCCCCTACCGGTGGACCTCGCCGAACGGCTCACCGCGGCGGCCAATGAGGCCCTCTCTGGCGATGCCGCTCCTGATCGCTGGGCCACCGTGGTCGACGCCGTGGCGTTCTCGCCCGTGCGCCAGCACGTCGTCCCGGCCGGTGTTCCGGCGGTGCGCTCCGACGAGCTGGTCAACACCGTCAAAAAGCTCGCCGAGCGCGTACCCACGATCGCCGCCATGGTGCTGCCCCCTGCAGCGCCCGCCGCCACGACGACCCCACATCCCGTTCCGCCGCCACCGCCTGTTCCGCCGCCGCCACCTCTGGTCTGACCCGAGCGCTCCGACGACTGGCGTGACGGCGCGTGCTCGTCTGCTGTGCCGTGTCTGATCAGGCGATGGTGCCGATGATCCCGTGCTCGTGCAGGAACTCGGCCAGGCCTTCCACCAGGTTGAGCGCGGCGACGTCAGCGAGCGGGATCCACGCCGCCTCGGCGGCATCGCTGCCGGCGACGGGATCGTCGTCGGTCCAGGCCGTAGCGAGGAAATCCATGATCACCTGGTGGTAGGAGTCGTCGATTCGTTCCACCCAGCCGACGAAGGCGCCGCAGACGGCATCGATCCCCGTCTCCTCGCGCAGTTCACGCACCACGGCCTCGGCGAGGAGCTCGCCGGGCTCGACACGACCACCCGGCACCGACCACTCCCCCGCCGCCGGCCCGTGGCCCCGGCGAATGAGGAGCAGGCAATCGTCGTTGACGACCACGGCTCCGACACAGACCTCGACGTTCATCCGGGCTGTCCTCCGATCAGGGGCATCAGGGAGCCGACTGCGAATCGAGACGCCGGAACACCACCAGGCGCCTCGTGACCATACTCGCCCGCTCGAAGAAGTTCTTCGTCTCGCGATCTCCCGGCAGGGCATCGGCTTCCAAGGCCGAGGCCCGGTGATGGTTGGCCCACCGGATGATCTCCCCGAGGACCGCTTCGCCGACTGCCACGCCTCGGGCCTCGGGCTCGACGTAGAGCGCCAGGACCCGCGCCACCCGCTCGCCGGTGGCCGGCCACGAGTGCAGCGCCACGACCGCCATGCCCACCACCGCATCGTCGAAGGTCCCGACGATCAACGCGGCGTGTGCGGCGTCGACCAGGCCGGCGAGGCTCGATGGGTTCGGCACCGGGGGGACACCGGACTCGGCCAGGAGCTCCGCTCCTCCCCTCGCCCCAGCGACCTCGGCCGCCGCTCGCTCCAGCAGAGCACTCACCGCCGGCAGATCTTCGTGACGCGCCGGACGAGCCAGCTCCATCTCAGAGGACCTGGAGCCGGGCGTCGATTCGTCGGAGGACGGTGACGCGACCCTTGCCCGCCTCCTCCACCGCCCGTAGCCGGCGCAGGTCCGCCGCCTCGAGATGGGCGATCACTGCGGTCGCCTGAGCGACGGTCCACGAGTCGGCTCCGGCGAGCGGATCAGGACCGCCGAGGTTGTCCTCATCGACGAGGTCCGGGGCGGCGGAGCCGCCCGCCGACACCAGGAGATCGATCACTGACTCCACGATCTTGGCCACCTCACCCTTGCCCTGCCGGAGAGCGAGCGTGCCCATCACCTTGGCCAGGTCGACCTGGCCCTTGCCGCGGCGGGCCAGCTGCGGAATGAGCTCCCGGGCGTCGAGTGCCAAACCGATCGGCGCGTACACGAACAGATCGAGCAGGTTCTCCAACGCGTCCGGTTCTCGCTCCGGCATGGTGTCAGATCCGATCTGGCTCAGGTGGCGATGGGCTGGCCACAGTGCGGGCATTCCCCCGACTTGGTCACCGACTGCTCGATGACGAGCAGGAAGCAGTTCGGGCACGGGAACTCGCCCTCCCGCCGTTGCGGTAGATCGTCGTCGGCGACACGGCTCGCCGGCTCCTGCTCTTCGTCGTCGTCGACCGTGGTTTCGTCGTCTTCCGCGGCGATGCGATCCCGCAGGATCTCCTCGAGGTCGGCCTCGACGTCGTCGGGGTCGATCTCCTCGTCATCGTCGTCCTCGTCGCTGGCGACTCGACGTTTGGGGCCTGGTTCGGGCTCCACATCGTCGTCGTCGGCGGCCTCGGCGGCGGCGAGATCTTCGAACGATTCCGTCTCGATGCCGTCGACCAGCTCGCCGTCGAGCTCGTCGCCCAAGGCATCTTCGAGGTCTTCGACGTCAACATCGAGATCGACCTCATCATCGGGTTCGAACTCCTCGAACTCCTCCTCGGTTTCGTCCTCGATCATGTCGTCTTCGTCGTCAGCCATCAGCGCTCAAGGTCCGTTTGTGTGTCGGGGGCGGGTCGCGTGGCGCGCATCATACGGTCCGGTCGCCGTGGTCGCATCCGATTCACCGACGCGTTTCGCTCGTGTGACCAACGTCGCACGCGGCGGACGCGGTATCGATGGCCTCAGAGCGTGCGGCGTTGGGTGCGTTCCTCGGCCTCCAGCCGACCGAGATCGGGGTCGGGCGTGTAGTCGACGAAGGACATCGCCTCGGCGATGGCCCGGTGGCCAGCTTTCTCGGCGATCGCCTGATGCATGAGCTGGCACACCTGCCGATAGGCGGGGTGACCCTGGGGTGTCGTCCGCAGCTCCAGCACGTGCATCGCCTCCCGGGCGTTCATGTGCATCGAGAACCGCACGTTGTAGGCCAGTGCGACGGCGTAGGACGCCTGTGACGGGAGGTGATCCGACAGCAGGTCGTACAGCGCGGCTGAACGTCCCATGGCATCGTCGAACGCCGCTCCGCCGCCGGCGGCCTCGACCAGCTCGGGCTTGACGTACCCGTGATGAGTGGTGAGGGCTTGCCACTCGATCGTCAACATGCGGTGCCGCTGGAGATCGCGGAAGGCGCCGTAGTCGGCGAGGACATCGAACCGGTAGAGCGGCCGCTCGAACGCCCGGCCGGGGCGGTGTCGCCGATTGGTGCGGTCACCGACGTACGTGCGGAGGACCTGGAGTCGGTCCGCGGTCGACATCCGATCGACCGCGCCCTGGATCGCGCGCTCGGACTGGTCGCTGTACGAGTACAGGATCGAGGTGACGAGCTTGACCTCGGCGTCCGGATCGAACTCCACCAGGTCGACCGTGGCGACGGGGGCGGCGTCGGGGCCCTGGACCGGCAGGAGGTCATCGGCGAGGGTCTGCATGGCCTCGCGATTGACGGCGAGGTACCGGGAGGCGACGACGCCACGATCGTCGAGGTCGACGCGTTTGAGAAAGGACGGAATGACCTTGCGCAGCTCGGTGAGGATGAGGTCGGCGTAGCTGCGAGCTTCCGGGAGGGGGTGCGAGCGCATTCGCAGGAGCAGCTGTTCGTACCCTTGCCCGGTGCCGTAGATGCCGACGTTGGACAGGGACGCGGCGGGGAGGATGCCGCGCACGGCGTCGAGCGCCGGGCGCGGATCGCCTGGTGGTACGCCAGATCGGAGTCGTCAGGGCCTTTGGCCACGTTCGAGCGCAGGAAGTCGATGACCCGCGGCAAGAGCTCGGCGTAGGTGTCGAACAGCCGGTCCATGTCGGCGACGTAGCGGGTACCGAGCATCGACGACAAGATCTCGGGATCACGGTGATAGCGGTACCGGCCGCCGAGACGTCTGTCGTACTCGATGTACCGGGTCGATTGCTCGAGGTAGGACATCAGCCGGCCCCACTCGAGGATCTTGGTCAGCACGTTCGAGGCCTGCTCGCACGCCAGGTGGACTCCGCCGAGCTGCGCCACGCTGTCGTCGCCGTACTGGAAGAAGACCCGGTCGTAGAGCTCTTCGGCTCGACGTAACCCCATCGTGGCGTCGATCGACTCGTCACCGGAGATGTCGAGGTCGCCGACGAATTCGTCGAGGAACAGGCGGCGCAGGCTCTTGGGAGAGCGCGAATAACGGGCGAACAGCGCACCTTTGACGACCTCGGGGAGGTTGACGAGGGCGAAGACGGGCTGGTCGAGGTTGGTGAAGTAGCGGCGAAGGATGTCCGCTTCGGGGGCGGAGAAGTCCTCGGCCACGTACGGAGTCACGGTGCGTGAGCCTACGCCCTGGCCTTCGACGCGCCGCGGATCAGCGCGTTGCGTCGTCCGCGGCCCGGATGGCGGTCAAAGCGTCGGGCTGCGACCACAGATCCACGATGGTGAGAGCCATCGCCTTGGCTCCGTCGAGGACGGCCGAATCACCGAGCGGGCCGATGGCCGACCGCTCGAACTCGATGGTGTGGATGGCGGTGCCGGCCGGCGCCGCCTTGACCATCGGGTGGATGGAGGGCACCACCTGGGACACGTTGCCCATGTCGGTCGAGCCGGAAACCGCGGCGCCGGCGGAGGGTACGGTCACGGACCGGCCGAGCGTCTCGGCATTGCGGCGGTAGAGGTCGAGCAGCGGTGCGCTGTCGGCGATGTGGGCATAGGGCGTGGGTGACCACTCGATCTCGAGGGTGCAACCAGCGGCCTGGGCCCCGGCTTCCAGGCAGGCGACGACCCGAGCCTTGAGCGGCTGCAGCGACGCCAGGGTTGGCGACCGGACGTACCATTCGGCGACCGCCCGGCGCGGCACCACGTTGGGCTTCTCGCCGGCCTCACTGAAGATGCCGTGGATGCGTTCGGACGGCAGGATGTGCTGGCGGAGCGCGGCGACGTTCATGTAGCCGAGCACGGCGGCATCGAGCGCGTTGCGCCCGAGGTGGGGCGCCGCCGCCGCGTGGGCGGCCTCCCCGGAGTAGGTGGCGGTCAGCGGCGCGATGGCGATCGAGTCCATGATCGTGAGGTCGTGGTCCGCCGGGTGGATCATCATGGCGGCGTCGACGCCTTCGAACGCTCCCGCTTCGAGCATCAGCACCTTGCCGCCGCCTCCCTCCTCGGCCGGTGTGCCGTAGACGACGACCCGGCCGCCGAGCTCCTCGGCCAGCGCGGCGGCCGCCATGCCGGCGCCGAGCCCGGCCGCAGCGATGATGTTGTGTCCGCATCCGTGGCCGATGCCGGGCAGGGCGTCGTACTCGCAGCAGATCGCGATCAACGGCCCCGTCGTTCCGGCGGTGGCGACGAACGCGGTGTCGAGTCCGAAGGCTCGGCGAGTGACGTCGAGCCCGTTTCGCTCCAACTCCTCGGTGAGCAGGTCGTGGGCGAAGTGCTCCTCGAAGGCCAGCTCGGGTCGGGCGTGGATCTGGTGGGAAACCTCGACGAGACGATCGGCCCGCCGGTCGATCTCATCGAGAATTCGGATCTTGGCGGAGTCGAACGAGCCGGTCACGACTCCGAGGCTACTGGTCGGCCCGGGCCCGATCGCCGTGATGGACGGGCGGGCTTCGAAAACGAAGGGTCAGACCACGACGGTCAACGCCGCTGGTTCCACTTCGAACGTCACTGCTCTCACCCGGCCGACGCACTCCCCGTCGAGCCACAGATCGCCGGGCCGGCCGAGCTGTATCTCTCCAGCGGCTCGCCGGGCGATGGAGATGCGAGGGTGCGGGACATGGGTGCCTGACGGGAGGCGGTTGCGGGCGCCGCGTCGATCGCCCCACGGAATCCGGGCGTCGATCACGTCGGCCACGCCATCGCCCGGGTGCGCCCGGGGCGCCGCGTTCCAGGACCCATGGTGGGCGGCATTCATGACGGCGACGACCTGGCCTCGCCACCAACGGCGACGGAGCACGGCGTGGGCCACGCACCAGTAGGTCGCACCGTCCGCCTCGATCCGCACCACATCGACCAGGAGACGAGCGCCGTCGGGGGAACGGATCCGCCGTTCGTCGCCCGACGCACCGAGCGTGCGGGCGAGGTCGCCGCCGGTCACCCCAATGGCGGAGGGCACCGCCCCGGCCCGCCGCGCCGCTTCGACATGGCGCCGCAGTGCGGCATCGGAGCCGGCTAGGGGCGCGCCGGCGGGCAGCCCGCCCAGGCTGCCCCAGTCGGATCCTCGACGAATCGGCATGGCGCGTCGAACTCCGATCAGGCCGGCTCGGCCGCCGAGACACGACCGCTCGACGCCACGACGCCACGGTCGAGCGAGTCCAACGCCGCCCGGGCCGTCCGCCGAGTTTCCGGCGACGGTGCCACCTTGACGATCTGGCTGAGGAGGTCGTTGACCTGCTTGACGATGCGGACGAAATCACCTGCGGAGACATCCTCGTCGACGTCGAACACGTCGTCGAGGCCCACTCCGAGCGCCCAGGCATGGGCGTGGCCGACGAAGGTCGGGTCCGGGATGCGAGTCTCGGGAAGCGCCCGCTGCTGCTCGGCCCGCTCGAGTTCGTGGCCCATCGAGACGAGCTCGTTCGCCCGATCACGGACCCGCCGACTCGGGTACCACGGAGCGTCCGGCGGGGTGGGGCTGCGGTGCTCGTAGACGAACATGCTGACGAGGGCAGCGAGCTCAGCGGGGTCCAGATCGTCGAGAAGCCCACGATGGAGGGCCTCGGCGACGAGCAGATCGGATTCGTGGAACACACGGCGGAGCACCTCACCGCGATCGGTGAGGGCCCAGCCCCGCACGTACCCCCAGGCCCCCAGCAGGTCCAACACCGTGTCGAAGCGATGGACGAGCGACTCCCCGCGGTGCCCGAGTCGGCGCTCGATGCGAGCGACGGCCGCCTCGGCCGTTTCGAGCCGGGTCAGCGGGTCGAGGTCGGCAGCGCGTTCACCACGATCGCGTGCAGGGCGGAGTTGGTCAGCGGCCCTGGTGGTGGGCGACGACTTCAACCGGGCCCGAACCAGTCGGTGCGCCACGTCGTTCAGGAAGTACGCGCTGTTGGGAGCAAACGGTTCAGGCAACTCGAGGTGACCGCGGACCAGCGGGACGTGAACGAGGTCCTCGACGGACAGCGCCAGCCGGTCGCCGCTGCTGTCGACGAGGCGGAGCTGGGTGGCGTTGTTCCGACGATGGGAGATGCCGAGCACCACGTAACGAACGTGCGCCATCGTGATCACATCTCCGGGCCGCAGCCGGTCGACGGCGTCGCCGACCTCTGCGGCGTCGCGTTCACCGAAGTGCGCTTCCTGGGCGCGCTCCGCCTCCATCTGGGGCCGACGCTCCCCCACCGCCTCCCGGGCCCGGGCCAGCTCGGCGCGGGCCCGTTCGAGCCGGACGTGGGTCGCGCTCACCGAACGATCGAGCTGGAACTGGGCGAAGGATCGACCCAGGAGGTCCTCCGCCGCCGCCCGATCCCGTCCCGAGATGAGGTTGGCGGCCATGTTGTACGTCGGCCGGAACGCCGAGCGCAGCTCGAACTGATGGCTCCCCACCAGCGAGGAGATCTGACCGAAGGAGACGAACGGGCTCCACAACACCACCGCTGTCCCACGATCGTCGATGCCACGGCGCCCGGCCCGACCAGTGAGCTGCGTGTACTGGCCCGGCGTGAGGAACTCGTGGCGTTCGCCGGTGAACTTCGTCAGCCGCTCGATGACGACGCTCCGTGCCGGCATATTGATGCCGAGGGCCAGGGTTTCGGTGGCGAACACCACCTTGACCAGTCCGGCGGAGAAAGCCCTCTCGACTGCCTCCTTGAACGGCGGGACGAGGCCGGCGTGGTGGGACGCGATACCCGCCTCGAGGATGTCGATCCAGCTGTCGAAGCCGAGTACGGCGAGGTCGCTCGGCGGCAGCTCCGAAGTCACCACCTCAGCGATGCGACGGATCTCGGCCTGCTCGGCCGGTTCGGTGAGGCGCACACCAGCCCGAAAGCAGGCGCGAGCGGCTTCGTCGCAGCCAGAGCGGCTGAAGATGAACACGATCGCCGGCAGGAGCTCTCGCCGTTCGAGCTCGTCAAGCACCATCAAGCGACGGGGGGTCGCCCACAGCTGGCGGGGGCGCCCGCGAACATCGCGGGCCTCGCGGCCCTTCCCATCGCGGGCCTCGCGGCCCTTCCCGCTGCGGCGTCCGTACCGGCTTCGAGGGTCGGGTGCGTTGCGGTCGGGGTCGAAGCGATGGCCCTCTCGATTGGGCCGGCCGTCGACCAGGATCGGCAGCAGGTGCAGGCGATCCGAGCTGCGGTCCCCGACCATGAACAGGTTCTCGAGCTCGACCGGACGCCGGGTCTCGGTGATCCGCTCGGTCGGCCCGTGGACCTCACCGATCCACGCCGCCAGCTCGTCGCTGTTCGACACGGTCGCCGATAGGCACACGAGTTGGACCTCGGGGCCGACGTTGAGGATCACCTCCTCCCAGACCGGACCTCGATATCGGTCCTCGAGGTAGTGGACCTCGTCGAGCACCACATACCGCAACCCCTGCAGCGTCGGGCTCTGCGCGTAGAGCATGTTGCGCAGGACCTCGGTCGTCATCACCACGATCGGAGCCTCACCGTTGATGCTGTGGTCGCCGGTGAGGAGCCCGACCCGATCGGCGCCGAGCGACGCCGTCAGATCTCGATACTTCTGGTTCGAGAGGGCCTTGATCGGCGCCGTGTAGAACAGCTTCGACCCGCTCGCCAGGGCGAGGCGGACTGCGTGTTCGGCCACGACCGTCTTGCCCGAACCCGTCGGCGCCGCCACCAGCACCGACGATCCGTCGTCCAGCGCCGCCATGGCGTCGAGTTGGAAACGGTCGAGCTGGAACTCGTGGGTCAGGAACGGCGCCGGCGCCCCGCCCGAGGGTGGGGGCGACTGCTTCACGCGTCAGCCGTCTCGCGTCGGCGCTCGAACATCCGGCCGACCAGGACCGAGACCTCGTAGAGCACACACAACGGGATGGAGATAGCGAACAACGTGAACGGATCACCGCTCGGGGTGAGCACCGCGCCGAGCGCAACGATGCCCACGATGGCGTAGGAACGGCCCGCGCGCAGGGTGCGGCTCTTGACGATCCCGAGGACCTGGAGGAACACGAGGATCAGGGGCAGCTCGAATCCCAGACCGAAGCCCACCACCATCTTGACGACGAACGACAGGTACGGGCCGGGTGAGTAGACCGTCACGAGGTCCGGTCCGCCGATGGTGTTCAACCAATCGAGTGCCTGGGGCAGCGTCCAGAACGCGAGCCCCCCTCCGAGCAGGAACAATCCCACCCCGGACACGATGAACGGTACTGCGTACCGCTTCTCGTGCGAGTACAGGCCCGGGGCGATGAAGCGCCACACCTGCCAGAGGACGACCGGCAACGCGAGCGTGAGACCTCCGTAGCCGGCGACGGTGAGGTGGATCGACAGCCCCTCGGTGGGGTTCGTCTGGATCAAGGCGCAGGATCCGTCCTGTCCGGAGAGCAGTTCCGACGCCGCTCGCGCCTCGTCGCTCAGCGAGTTGCAGTACGGGGTGACCATGAAGTCGAAGATGTGGTCGTAGAGCAGCCAGCACACGACGGCCCCGACCAGAACCACTGCCGCGCTCACGATGAGTCGTCGACGAAGTTCCGTCAGGTGCTCGACCAACGTCATGCGGCCGTGCTCAAGGTTCTCGGGTGCGATCACGGAGGCCTCGAGCACTCTCACTCGCCCGATGGTGGATCGGGTGTCTCGCCGTCGTCCAGACCCGGATCGGGGGTGTCACCATCGTCCGTACCGCCCGTTTGGCGGGGGCGACCTGCACCTGGCGTCAGAGGGCTCGTCGTGGACACGGCGGCGGCCGGGCTCGACGAGTCGGTCGCGACGCGCCCGGCCTCGCGTGCTCGGGTCTCGATGGCGTCGTCGTTGAAGTCGGTCGCCGCCTTGAGCTCGGTCTGGAAGCTGTTCGAGAGCCGCTTCACCTCGCCCACGGCCCGTCCGACCTGGCGCATGGCCTCGGGAAGTTTGGTCGGCCCCAGCACCATGAGGGCCACCAGGAGGACGAGGAGGATCTCTCCACCACCGATGTTGCCCATGGCCAGCAGTGTAGCGGCGGCCCCGTTCGGGGCTCGGGCAGCGCGACCTCAGTGGCGCAGCTGTTCCAACGCCTCGCTCAACATCAGGTCGTTGTGCAGCAGCCGGTGGAAGTCGAGCAGGTCGTCATGGGAGATCGGATCGCCGTCGGGGCGTTCGCTGAGCTCGGCCGGCAGGGTCCAGGTGTCGAGGTGGACTCCCGAGGCGACCAGCAGGTCGATCGTGCGGGGTTCGGCCGGTTTGATCACCGTCATCTGGCACGCCGGACACCGGAAGGCGTACTCACCACGGTTGTCGTCGAGGCACACCCGGACACGGACGTCGCGGGTCGTCAGCTCGACGTCGCCACAGGTCTGACAGCTCGCTCGAATCGTCGCCATGATGTCTTGGCCCCGGTCCCTTTCGAAGGTGCGGTACCCGAAAGTCTTCGGACAGCTGAACGAACAACTAGAGGGGCCTTCTGACCTGTTTTTTCGACAACCCATTGGTTTTTCCATGCCATCTGGACCTCGTCACGCCGGATCAGCCCATCGACGTGCCGGCTCTGCGACGATGAACCTGATGTCACCCCGAATCTCACCGTTGCGAGGCCGACCGATCGCGTTCGCCCATCGTGGTGCCCGGGCCCACGCGCCCGAGAACACCGTGGAAGCCTTTCAGTTGGCTTTGCGGCTCGGCGCCACCGGTCTGGAGTCCGATGTGTGGCTCTCGGCCGACGGCGTTCCGGTGCTCGACCACGACGGGGTCACCGGCCGTTGGCCCCGTCGGCGGGCCATCAGACAGGTGTCCCGCAGCGAACTCCCGTCCCACGTCCCGAGCCTCGGCGAGGTGTTCGTGGCATGCGGTACGGGCTTCGATCTATCGCTCGATCTCAAGGATCCGGCCTCGTTCGACGCCGTGGTCGCCGAGGGCCACCGATCATTCGACCCGGAACGGTTGTGGGTGTGCCACCCCGACCTCGAACTCCTCGTGGAGTGGCGGCGCCGTGACACCGGTGTCCGTCTCGTGCACTCGTGGCGGACGGCTCGGATGGCTCGGGGCCTGGAACGTCACGTCGCCGACCTGGCCGAGGCGGGGATCGACGGGCTCAACCTCCCTGTCGAGGAGTGGACCGGCGGAGGGGTGACGATGTGTCACCGGTTCGACCGCCTGGCGTTTGCCTGGGACGCTCAGCACGAGCGCCAGTTGCTCGAGGTGCTCGACATGGGCATCGACGCGGTCTACAGCGACTACGTCGATCGGTTGTCCGACGCCCTGCTGCGCATCTACGGGGCGGCCTGACGGCCGGACGGTCAGAGGAACTCGATGTCGGCCGGTGGCCAGACGCGGAGGAAGGCCCGGCCGACGATCAGATCCTCGCTGATCGGACCGAAGTATCGGCTGTCGCGCGAACTCCCCCGGTTGTCGCCCATGACCCAGACGTGCCCGGGCGGGATCGTGCACCGATCCGTCTCGGTGGGCGGGTTGGCGCACCCTTGGACCCAGCCGATATCGACCGACGTGACGCCGTCGGCGAGGTAGGGCTCCTCCAGCAGATGGCCATCGATCAGGATGTGACCATCGGCGGTGCCCTGCACGGTCTCGTTGGCCAGGCCGATGACGCGCTTGATCAGGTCCTTGATCTCTTCGCTCGGCTCGTTCGGCGGCCGTTCGAAGACGATGACATCGCCCCGGTTGACCTCGTGCAGGTCGTAGCTGAGCTTGTTGACCAACACCCGATCCTGCGGCCGGAGGGTGGGCTCCATCGAACTCGACGGGATGTAGAACGGTTGGAGCAGGAAACTCTTGATCAGCAGGGCGACGACGAAAGCGCCGACGATGACTGCGGCCCACTCGACCACGAGCCGGATGCGATCGGTCGCAGTCAGGTTCTGCTCGAGATCGTCGTCGACGACGTCGAGATCGTCCGCCGGTGGCCCCTCGATGGCGACGGCTCGCCGCGGCGCCGGGTTGGCCAACCCGGGATCGGTGGGTCGGCGCCGTGGTACCTCGCCGTCGACCGGTACCCGAGCCGGGCGAGCTTGAAGCGGTCTGTTCAGTGGAGGACCGCCGGTGTTCACCGGGGGGATCGGATTCCGAGCGGGTCCGCTCTGTGGTGGCCTGGTCCCCGGCTGGTCGGGTCGCGGTGGAACGGGTGGCCGGTCTGCGACCGGTCCGTTGGCCCGGACTTGGGGCGGTCGGGTGGGAGGACCGGGCGGTCGCCGCTCGGGTGCGGCCGGTGGCCGGACGGCGGGGGCCACTGGCGGGCGTGGCTCGGTCTCGGCCACGGGTGACACGACCGGCCGAGGGGTCGGAGCAGGCCGAGGCGCGGCCAACGGACGCTCAGGGCCAGAGACCGGAGTCGTCTCCTGACGGCTCGCTGCTGCCTCTTGGGAACGACGACGCGCCCTGTCGACGATGTCGTCGACCCAGCTCGGGTCGTCTGGTCGGCGGCCGTCGCCGGTGGGGGTGTCGGATCCGCTCACGAGAGTCCGACCCTACTCGCTCGGTTCGTTGGTCACGCCGCGCGTACCGCCCGAGAAATTGTCCGCGCCGCGGCCACGCCGAGCTCGGTTCCCCACCCGTCAGGCGCCTCGACGACGGAGGATGTCGTGCCCAGTCTGACGAGCAGGCGTTCCACGAAAGCGGGTCCCGTCACCGGCATCGAGATGCGGAGCCGGCCGTCGGGCCGCTCTTCGACATCGTCGGTCGGATACCAGGCGCCGATCCACGCATCGTCGCGTTCGACATCGAGCACGAGGCGGGGTCGCGACGGGTCCGACACGCTGCCGAGCACGGCATCCTCGTCGTCGGTGGCGAAGACCTGCGGTTCGATGATCTCGTCGAGGAGCCGGGCCGACTCGATTCGGTCGACGCGAAAGATCCGCTCGGCGTCGGCTCGTCGGCACCAGCCGGCGAGGTACCAGTGGCCCTCCGAGGCGAACACTCGCCACGGTTCCACGATCCTGACCCGACGTTCGTCGCGGCTGAACGAGTAGTGATCGATCTCCACCGCTTGACGGCGTTCGACCGATGATCTCAACGTGGCCAGCACGTCTGCGGATGACGACCCGAGGCGGAGCTCGAGGGTCCCTTCGGACAACCCGCCTGCGAGCTCGAGTTTGGTGATCGCTCGGAGCAGCGGCCCCGCGTGCTCGTCCCCCGCCTGCGCGTCGAGGTGGGCGTCGTCGACCGGGCCCCCGGCGGGGAGAGCACTCCGAGACTCGTTTTCGGCGATCCCCGAGTCCAGGTCGAGCAAGGCGCGGCCCGCCAGCAACAGGGCCACCTGCTGCTGCCGGCTGAGGCTCAGCGGTTTCGAGAACCACGTGGCGTATCGAATCGACACGTTGTCGTCGTCATCGATCTCCACCTCGATCAGCGTGTCGGGCGTGAAGGGGTGCACGCCGACCATGAACACGACCTCGCCCAGGTCCTGGACGAGCTCGTTGCGGGGATAGTCGAACCGGCGACTGACCTCGTCGATGGGGACGCGGTCGTGCTCGGCGACCCACGGGATGATGGCCAACAAGCGGGCCAGTCGATCGGTGGCGGTGAGCCGGCTCATGGACGGGTCATCGTGGAGGGCGCGACCATCGCCTCGAGCCAGTCGATCACGTCCTGCCGCAGTTCGGTGGGACTCAGGACCTCGGCGTGGTCGAGGAACGACAGGACGAACGACCGAAAGCCGTCACGGTTGCGAACCGCCACCTCGAGCTCGACGGCGCCATCGTCGTGCCGGCGGAGAAGCGCATCGGTTCCGACCTCGTGGAGGGCCCACGATGCTCGGTCGGCGTCGACCCGGAACCGGGCCAGGATCGGCTCGTCGTCGCCGAGCTCCCACGATCGCCCGACGGGATCGGGTGGCGGGGGTGGCCCGGCCAGGTCAGGCCCGGTGGTAGCTGCGATGGGGCCCGTGATGCGATCGAGCCGGAAGAGGCGACTGTCGGCGCGGATCGCATCATAGGCCCCGACGTACCAATGGCCCCGAACGAAGGAGATCCGTTGCGGCAGCACGAGTCGGTCCTCGTCGCGGTAGGTGAACGTGACCCAGCGGTCGGACCCGGCGGCGGCCAGCAAGGGGCCCAGGTTCGGGCTCGCCCGAAGGTTCACCACGGCGTCGCTCGGGCCCGTGGTGGTGCTCTTTCCGCCGAGCTTCCAGAAAGCTTCGTCATCGAGACCCTCGACGTCGACCAACGTGGAGGCCAGGTGCAGCGCCGCGAGCTCGTCCGGAGTCATGGCCAGGTCCGGGCCGGCGTAGCTCTCACGGTGGATCCGGTAGCCGTCAACCGGCGGATCGACTCCGGGAACGGGCTCGACGACGATGGGCACGCCCATCGAGCGGAGATCGTCCTTGTCTCGTTCGAACGCCCGCCGGAACGACACCTGCGACTCGGGGTAGCCCCCGACCCGCGATCGGATCTCCTCGGCTGTGAGTGGGCGCGGCGTATCGAGCAGCGCCGCCACCATGTTCAGCAACCGCTCGAGCTTCGACGACACGCCGCCGATCCTACGAGCCGCCGCACGGCGCGAGCGCAGCGAGCCAGCAGGCGGCCCAGCAAACCAGTCGCCGCACGGCGCGAGCGCAGCGAGCCAGCAGGCGGCCCAGCAAACCAGCCGCCGCACGGCGCGAGCGTTTGCTGCAGACTTCAGCCGTGAACGTGGTGACCGACCCGGAGGAGATCGCCCACGTGCTGGGCGATCATCGAGGCATGCACCCGTACGGATTGGCCGACCTGGATGAGCCGTACTGGAGTTCGAGCACATGGTGGCGGGATGGCGCTGCGGTGGCCGGGTGGATCCGTTTCCCCGAATCCGACGACCACGCGGTGTATGCAATCACGCACGGCGAGGTCGGCGACACGCTTGCCCTCGTGGCCCAGATCGCCGCCGAGCTACCCGACAAGTTCGTGATCAGTGGCCCGGCGGGAGTGGATGTCGCCGTCGGAGACGCCTTCGAGGCGGCCTGGGTGACGCCGCACCACAAGATGCACCTCACGACCCCGGGCTGCCTCCTCGGACGGGACCCGCGGGTCGAGGCGCTCGATCGCCGCGATCTGAGTGCGGTCGAGGCCCTGCTCGACTCCGGCGACCGAGCCGGTCGGTTCTTCGCCGCGCATCTGATGGACGATGGCTTCTACATGGGTGTCCGTGGCACGGGTGACTTGGTCGCGCTGGCGGGCACCCACACGTACTCGGCTGCTCGCGGCGTGGCCACGATCGCCAACGTGCACACGCATCCCTGGTATCGCCGCCGTGGCCTGGCCCGGGCCGTCACGTCGGCGGTCGCGGCCGAGCTGCTCGAGTCTGTCTCAACTGTGGGTCTCAACGTCCGTGCCGACCACGCCGGCACCGTCGAGATGTATGGAGGGCTCGGCTTCGAGATCGTCGGCGACTACGACGAAGCCCACATGGTCAGACGTCGCCGGCGTCACTACGACGGCGGATGACCGGGTCGGTCGCACCCGCTCACCTAGACTCCCTGCCCGTCCGGTGCACCGGGCCGCACGACGTTTATGGAGCGCAGGACTGCGCCCATACCCAGGAGGGTTACCAACGTGATTCGATTTCGCGCTGTTCGCGCTGTGATGTTGATACTGGCCTTCGGTCTGATCGCCGCCGCCTGCGGTGACGACGACGATGATGCCGCCGCCACGTCTGACGACGTGGAGGCGGCCGACGGCGGTGAGGGCAGTGCCGATGCCGATGCGGTGATCGCCGATCCGGGCACCTGCGGGGTCGCTGATCTCGCGTTGCACGAGGCTGGTGTACTGACCGTCGCCACCGGCGAGCCGGTCTTCGAACCGTGGATGGTGGGTGACGACCCGACGAACGGCCAGGGTTTCGAGAGCGCGCTCGTCTACAGCGTGGCCGCCGAGCTCGGGTTCGCGGCCGACCAGGTCACCTGGGTCCGCACCGGCTTCGACGAGGCGGTCGCCCCTGGCGACAAGCCGTACGACTTCAACATCCAGCAGTACTCGATCACCCCGGAGCGGGACGAAGTCGTGGACTTCTCCTTGGGGTACTACGAGGTCGAGCAGGCCTTGGTGGCCGCCGCCGATTCGCCGGTCGCCACGGCGGTGTCGGTCACCGAGTTGCAGACATCACTGCTCGGTGCGGCGATCGGGACCACGAGCCTCGATTACATCGATGAGGTCATTCAGCCCGACAACGAGGCGCAGGTCTTCGACGACAACGCCGCGGCCAAAGCGGCGTTCGACGCCGGTCAAGTCGAGGGGCTCGTGTTCGACCTCCCCACGGCGTACTTCATCACCGCCGTCGAGATCCCCGAGGCGTCGATCGTCGGTGTGTTGCCCCGAGTCGGCGCGGCCGAGGAGCTCGGTCTGCTCTTCGAGGACGGCAGCCCGCTCGTCCCGTGCGTGAACCTCGCCCTCCAGACCCTCACCGAGAACGGGACCATCGAAGCGATCGAGGAGGAGTGGCTCTCCCAGGGTGGTGGCATTCCCACGCTCACGGAGTAGACACCAGCGCGTGCCTCGGGCCGGCTCGACCGACGAAACGACTCCGCCTTCGGCGAGGCGGTTGCGGCTGCCCGAGTCGATACGACACGAGTTGAGCGATCAGGGCGCCGTCGGCGCCCTGATCGCCGCGTTGAGCACCGTCCTCGTGTTCGGGGCAATCGTCTGGATGGTCGCCACGAGCGATAACTGGCCCAAGGTGCGTCGGCAGTTCTTCAGCTGGGACGACTTCACCACGGTGTGGCCGGACTTGGTGGATCACTTCTGGCTCGACCTCCGGATGTTCGTCATCGCCGAGGCGGCGATCGTCGTCTTCGCGCTGCTCGTCGCCGTGATCCGGTCGCTACGAGGGCCGGCCTACTTCCCCCTTCGGCTCCTGGCGATCCTGTTCATCGACCTGTTCCGAGGCATTCCGCTCGTCCTCGTGATCATCCTGTTGGGGTTCGGTGTGCCGGCGCTGGACATCGGCGGCGTGCCGCGCTCGGCGCTGTTCTGGGGCGTGGTGTCGCTCGTATTGTCGTACTCGGCGTACACGGCCGAGGTGTACCGGGCGGGCATCGACTCGGTCCACGAGAGTCAACGCTCGGCGGCCCGGTCCCTCGGTCTGACCCAGTGGCAGACCCTCCGGTATGCGGTCCTCCCGCAGGCCGTGCGCAACGTGATCCCGGCGTTGATGAACGGTTTGGTCAGCCTCCAGAAGGACGTCGCCCTCGTCAGCATCCTCGGCGTCCGCGAGGCGGTGCGCGAAGCGCAGATCTACACCGCACGGACGTTCAACTACACGTCGTACGTAGCGGCCGCAGTGCTGTTCCTCATCGTGAGCATTCCGCTGGCCCGCTTGGCTGACTGGTACACGGCACGCGATCGGGCCCGGCGAGCGCAGGTGATGGCGTGAGCACCGGTGCTGGCGCGATCATCGGTCCAGGCGAGAGCACAGTGCGTCTCGTCCTCGACGACGTGCACAAGTCGTTCGGACGGCGCCGCGTGCTCAACGGGATCGATCTCACCGTCGGACACCACGAGGTGGTGTGCCTCATCGGGCCGAGCGGGTGCGGCAAGTCGACGTTGCTGCGCTGCATCAACTTGCTCGAACGCGTCGAGCGGGGCCGGGTGATCTTCGACGGCCAGGTGATCTCCGCTCGGGGAGTCGACGCCAACCAGGTCCGCCGCCGGATCGCCATCGTGTTCCAGGGGTTCAACCTCTTCCCGCACATGAACGTCCTGGCCAACGTCACCCTCGGGCCTCGCAAGGCGCACGGTGTGAGCCGCTCGGTGGCCCGAGAGCACGCCATGGCGCTGCTCGATCGTTTCAGCCTGGCGGACAAGGCCCGTGAGTTCCCCGACCGCCTCTCGGGGGGCCAGCAGCAGCGGGTGGCGATCGTACGGGCGCTCATGACCGAACCGGAGCTCCTGCTGCTGGACGAGGTCACCTCGGCGCTCGACCCGGAGCTGGTGGCCGAGGTACTCGCGGTGATCCGGGAGTTGGCCGCCGGTGGCATGACCATGGTTCTGGCCACGCACGAGATGGGCTTCGCCCGCGATGTGGGGCACCGGGTGGCGTTCCTGCACGAAGGCCGGGTGCTCGAGTCGGGACCGCCGGCGGAGCTGTTCGGCAACCCCCAGGAGGAGCGAACCCGCCAGTTCCTCCGCCGGGTGACCGAAGCCGGCCGCCTCTAGTCCATCGAGGGGCTCAGAGAGACGCGATCAGCTTGTCGACACGTTCGTCGTGCGCTTTGAAGGGGTCCTTGCACAACACCGTGCGCTGGGCCTGATCGTTGAGCTTCAGGTGCACCCAGTCGACGGTGTAGTCGCGGCGGCGTTCCTTGGCCCGCCGGATGAACTCGCCGCGCAGGCGTGCCCGGGTGGTCTGGGGTGGGTATTCGACCGCTTGGCGGATGTCCTCGTCCGTGACCATGCGTTCGACCAGGCCCCGCTCCTGCATCCGGTAGAAGAGACCCCGCTCCCGGTTGACATCGTGGTATTGAAGGTCGACGAGGGCGACCTTGGGGTCGGCCAGATCGAGGCTGTGGCGGGCGCGGTACGCCTCGATGAGGTTGTGTTTGATCACCCAGTCGAGCTCACGATCGAGCGTCAACGGATCGTCGGCCAGCCGGGTGAGGCAGTGCTCCCACATCTCCAGGGCCAGCTTCTCGTGGGGTTCGAGATCGTGGTGCTCCGCGTACTTGAGGGCTCGGGTGAGGTACTCCGATTGGATCTCGAGGGCGCTGACCTCTCGCCCGTTGGCCAGCCGGACACGGCGGCGACAGGTCAGGTCGTGGCTGATCTCTCGAATGGCCCGTATGGGGTTTTCCAGGGTCATGTCCCGGAGCACGACCCGGGGCTCCTCGAGCATCCGGAGCATGATGCTGGCCGCCCCGACCTTGAGGAACCCGGCGTACTCGCTCATGTTGGAGTCACCCACGATGACGTGGAGCCGCCGGTACCGCTCGGCATCGGCGTGTGGTTCGTCGCGGGTGTTGATGATGGGACGGGATCGGGTGGTGGCGCTCGAGACGCCCTCCCAGATGTGCTCGGCCCGCTGGCTCATGCAGAACCGGGCGCCCCGGGCGGTCAGCAAGACCTTGCCGGCGCCGGCGTAGATCTGGCGGCTGACCAGGAAGGGAATGAGCACCTCGGCGTAGGAGGCGAAATCGTCCTTCCGGCTGGTCAGGTAGTTCTCGTGGCAGCCGTAGGAGTTGCCGGCGGAATCGGTGTTGTTCTTGAACAGGTAGATGTCGCCTTTGATCCCCTCCTCGGCCAGACGTTCCTCGGCGCTGCCCACGAGCTGATCGAGGATGCGCTCCCCCGCCTTGTCGTGAGCGATGAGATCGCTGATGGAGTCGCACTCGGGCGTGGCGTACTCGGGGTGCGAACCGACGTCGAGATACAGCCGGGCGCCGTTGGCCAGGAAGACGTTGCTGCTGCGGCCCCAGGAGACCACTCGCCGAAAGAGGTACCGCGCCACTTCGTCGGGACTGAGGCGGCGTTGCCCGCGAAAGGTGCACGTGACGCCGTACTCGTTTTCGATGCCGAAGATGCGGCGCTCCATGGCGGAGTCACCCTATCGGCCCGAACGTGAGGCAGGAGCGGCCTCACTCTCTGTGGCAAAAGTGGGCCGCGTGGCCTATGTGACTCAGGTTCATCTGTGCTTTACCATCTGGCCACTGAATTGAATTGGACGCATTGACGCCGTTGCTGAGCCTGGTCACCCATGGCAGCGGTCGAGCGAGTGGTGAAACCGGCCGATTCCTACCCCTTTCGCGGGCAATGGGAAGGAATGGCTCAATGAACTCACATGTCTCGACTCGTTCGTCGACGCTCGACTGGTGGCAGGTGGTGGCTGTCGCGCTCCTCGTGCTCGGCCTCGGATCCCTTGGCCTGGCCATCGGCGGCGCCCAACGCGCCGATGCCGCGGACCTGCCGCCCACATCGGCCGGCGGTCCTCCCCCGGCGGAGAACGACCTGTGCTCTGGCGGTGCCGGCAAATGGTCGAAGTTCACCCTCGGCGGTGGAAGTCCGGCTATCGAGGTCGGCTCCCCGGCGACGAACTACGAGCTGTCCTTCGAAGAGGGCACCCAATCGGTTCGCATCCTTGGCCTCGTCGATACGAACGGCGACCCGCTCCAGTTCGAGGATGTGTTCATCAAGGTGGCGAGTACGCAGTACTTCTTCGACTACGGACCGGCCCTCGACACCGGTGCCGACTTTCTGGCGACCGGTGCCGGCAACGGCAATGCCAACGAGTTGTTCCTGTGTGCGATCGCGATCGTGCCGGATCCCGCACTGACGGTGACGAAGACGATCGTCGACGCCGACACGATCTACCTGCCCGGGGAGACCATCACCTACTCGATCGTGGTCGGAAACACCGGGAACATCGACCTCACGGCGGTGACGGTCGACGATCCGAACGCAACCCTCGGCTCGTGCGCCCCTGTCGCGTTGCCGGGGACCCTGTTGGTCGGCCAGTCGACCACCTGCCCGGCCACTTACGTGGTGCCGGCTTCTGGGCTCACGTCCAGCCTCCACACGAACACGGCGACCGCCACCAGCGACCAGGTCGACTCCGACCCGTCGTCGGTCGACGCCTCGTTGCTCGTGCCGCTGACGATCACCAAAGACATGACCGGGCCAGTCGTCGACGGTGATCCCACTTCCTTCGACATCGCCGTCAGCTGCAACGGCTCGTCGATCCCGGTCAACCCGTTCATCGACGGTGAATCGGACGTGCTCCTGGTGCCCGCCGGGTCGGCGTGCACCGTGACCGAGCTCGCGCCGCTCGGCTACGAGGTCACCCTCACCGGGGCCATCACCACCAACGGCGGCTCCACCACGATGAGTGAAGCCCGCTCGGTCACGGTCACCAATGCCCGGGACTTCGCGGACGTGTTGATCCGCAAGGACACCGTCGCTCCCATCGGGGTGGCCGGCTCCTTCGTGTTCGACATCGACTGCCTGGACGACACGTACGACGCCGACGGGGTAGTCACCCTCGACACCCTCGGCACCGATTCCGAGACATCATCGCCGATCTCGCTCCCCGTCGGCCTTGGCTGCACGATCACCGAGAACGTGCCCACCGGGTGGGAACTGGTGACCGATCCCGCCGCCGGCGAGATCGTCGTTGCGGCGGACGGCCAAACCGTCGTGTTCGAGAACGAGCGCCTGCTGGGCCAGATCGTGATCAGCAAGACCGCGCAAGCACCGGATGGAGAAGCCGGGAGCTTCACCTTCCTCGTCACCTGCACCAACGGGTTCGGCACGAGCGTGACGCTCACCACCGTCGGAGCCGAGACCGTGAGCTCGGCCGCCCTCCCCGCCGCTGGCCTCCCGACCGGCACCCAGTGCACGGTCACCGAGAACCTGTCTCCGGGTTGGACCCGGCTCTCCCCGCCCGGTCCCGCCACCGTGACCATCGTCGAGGGCGTCAACCCCGTCGCCTTCACGAACGCACGCAACCTCGGCGGCCTCGTGGTGACCAAGACGATCACCGGGACCACCGCCCTGGGTCCGGTCGACGGCACGTTCACGATGGCCCTGGATTGCACCGGCATCGCTTACGACGTTCCATCCTTCGCCATCACCACGGTGAACGGAACTGGTTCGCAGCCGTTCCAGGTCGGGAGCGGCGTGACCTGCACCGTCACCGAGACGGTCCCCGCCGGGTGGAGCCAGGTGTCCATCACCGATTCTGATGGCCCGGCGGACGGCACCGTGACCATCGGGATCGGAGGCCCCGACGACCCTCCGGAGAGCGTCACCGTCACCAATCAGCGGAACACGACCTCCCTGACGATCACCAAGGGGATCGACCGCAGCACCGGCACGCACATCTTCAGCTTCGACGTGACCTGTGACCTTGGATCAGGGCCCCAGACGCTCCTGAGCAGCCCGTTCACCATCACGCTCGTGAATGGGGTGCTCACCGGCAGCGTCGTCGTTCCCGGGATCCCGACAGGCGCCGACTGCGTGGTGACCGAGCAGGACCACCCCCTCTTCGACCAGATCATCCCGGCCATCGGGGCCGGCGTCGTCCTCGACAACGTCGGTGCTGGAGCGATTGCCCCCTTCGAGAACGACCGCTCCACCGCTCCGCTCACCATCCAGAAGGTCGCCCTCGGTGGCAACGCCACCTTCAGCTTCACGGTCCACTGCTCCGACGGCTCGGACTACGGTCCGGTCTCGGTCACGACCGCCAACGGTGCGGGGTCCGTTGTCCTGCCCGTCGAGCCCCCGACCGGCGTCACCTGCAACGTCTCCGAGACCGCTCAGCTCGGGTGGGGCCAAGTCGACCCGGTGTTGAACCAGACGATCCCGGTCGTCATCAGCGACACCCTGCCCAATGCCGCCACCTTCACCAACGGCATTCTCGCTATCGACACCGAGAAGACGGTGGTGAGCGCGGGCCCGTTCGACCTCGGAGACCTCATCGAGTTCGAGATCACGGTGACCAACACCGGCCAGGCGAAGCTCTTCGACGTCGTCGTCACCGATGACACCCCGGGGGTCGTGCTCGGCGAATGCGTCGTGACCGGCGCACCACTCCTCCCCACCGAATCCGCGGTGATCGACGAGTTCCCGTGGCGGCTGCCCCTCTACCCGGGTCAGGTCATCACCTGCTCGGCGACGCACGTCGTGACGCAGGCCGATCTCGACTCGGCGACCTGCAGCTTCTCGAACGCGGCAACCGGTGTCGGGTACGACGACGATGACCCGTTCGAACCCGAACCCGCGGATTCCGTGAGCGACCGCGACACCGTCGTTGCCGCTCTCGAGTGCCAGCCGTCGCTCAACCTCACCAAGACGGTGACGAGCGCCGGGCCGTACACGTTGGGTTCCAACATCACCTACGCCCTCGTAGTCGAGAACACGGGCAATGTGACCCTGCACGGCGTGTCG
Organism: uncultured Acidobacteriota bacterium; assembly: GCA_963732655.1. GTDB lineage: Bacteria > Actinomycetota > Acidimicrobiia > Acidimicrobiales > SHLQ01 > CAVTWS01. Next base: position 331,575 of record CAVTAI010000001.1, read on the forward strand.
ATCACCGAGGCACCAGGGGTCACGTTGGGCGCCTGCACTCCGGCCGCTCCCGCGACGCTCGCCCCCGGGCAGACCATGACGTGCAACGCCAACCACGTCGCCACCTTGGCGAACACCAACGCCGGCACGTTCGTCAACACCGCCACGGCGGACTCGACGGAGACCGGTCCCGACTCGGCCAGCGCCACCGTCACGTTCCTCCGCGATCCGGAACTCACCGTGACCAAGACCGTGGCGACGACTCCCCCGCCGCCCGCGGGTGGGTACGTGCTGGGCTCGACCATCACGTACGACATCGTGGCGACCAACACCGGCAACATCACCTTGACGACCGTCGAGATCACCGATCCCGGTGTCGGCGTGACGCTGGGTGCGTGCAACCCGACGCAGCCGTCGGCGCTCGATCCCGGGCAGAGCATGACGTGCCGAGCAACACATGTCGTGACGCAGCTCGACCTCAACGCCGCGAGGTACACGAACACGGCGTTCGCCGACAGCGATCAGACGGACCCCGTCAGCGATGCCGAGATCGTCACGCTGCCCTGGAACCCGAGCCTGACCATCGACAAGGTGGCGCGAGCGCTGCCCGCCACGCCGGTGGTTGGCACGGTGGTCACCTTCGACATCGTGGTCACCAACAACGGCAACGTCACGCTCACCGGCGTCACCGCCAACGAAGTGACCGTCGACGCCACGCTCGTGGGGTGCTCCGTGTCCCTCCCGACCACATTGGCTCCAGGCCAGACCTTCAGCTGCACGGCAACCCATGCGCTGACCCAGGCGGATCTGAACGCGGGATCGTACAGCAACACCGCAGCCGCGAGCAGCGATCAGTTCGGACAGGTGCGTGATACGGCGACCGTGTCGACACCGAATCCGGCGGTCGATCTGGCCATCGTGAAGACGGCAACCTCGCCGTTCGTCGTGGGTCAGCAGGCCACCTACACCCTGGCGGTTCGCAACAACGGTCCCGGTGCTGAGCCTTCCCCTGTCGTCACCGACAACCTGCCCTCCGGCCTGACCTTCGTCTCGGCGTCTGGGGACGGGTGGACGTGCACGAGCGTGGGGAGCTCGGTCAGCTGCCGCAGCACGAGCGCCGTCGCTGCCAACGGCGTGTTGCCGGTCATCACGCTGACGGTCCTCGTGGGAGCGGAAGCGGTACCGTCGGTGACCAACACCGGGCTCGTCTCGGGCGTCCGACCGGATGCGGTGCCGTCGAACAACGCCTCGTCGGCGACGGCTCCGGTCACGCAGGTCCTGGCCCAGACGGCGACCCCGCCCGCGGCGACCGCCCCCGCGACATCGTTCGCCCACACGGGCGCCGCGACTGCGGCGCTCCTCCTGACCGGCGTCGGGATGGTCCTGGCCGGTCTGGCGATGCTCATCGCCCGCCGCCGCATCGGGCGCCCAGCCCGCTGATGGATCGGGCGCCCGGCCCGTTGATCGAGCTCGGGGTGGTCGGGTCACTGCCGACCCGGCCACTCGAGCCCCCGGCCTCGGGGACGCACTCCAGACCCAGTGCGTCCCCGAGGGGACACCGGGTGGAGTTCAGACCTTCGGGGCTCGTTTGGCCTTGACGGCGGCGGGGGCCGGCTCGGGCGCCGGGGGTGGCTCGACGAGCGCCGCGGCCAGCTCGGCCTGGCTCAGACGTCGGAACGCCCGCCGACCATTGGTCCGGGCCAATACGGCAACCTCGAGATCGGCCGCGGCAAGGGCTCGGCCCGGGCCGGCCAGCGCGTTGGCGGCCAGCCGCAACGCGGTATCGGAGGCCATGCGCGGCGACCACGCCTGGCGTGCCCGTTCGCTGATGTCTTCGGCGGATCCGCCGAGGACCACGAATCGGCTCTCGTCCATGACGGTGCCGTCGTACAGGATGTGGAACAGCTGGTCGCCGTCGGCATCAGCACCGATCTCGGCGACGAGGATCTCCACCTCCAGTGGTTTCATCTCGTGGGTGAACACCTGGCCGAGGATCTGGGCGTACTGGTTGGCCAGGCTGCGGGCATCGACATCCTCGCGGCTGTACGAGTAGCCCTTGAGATCGGCGTGGCGGACGCCGGCGATGCGCAGCTGGTCGAACTCGTTGTACTTCCCCACGCCGGCGAAGGCGATGCGGTCGTAGATCTCGCTGATCTTGCGCAACGTGCGTGACGGGTTCTCCGCACACAACAAGATGCCATCGGCGTAGCTGGTGGCGACGAGAGCTCGGCCCCGGGCGATGCCCTTGCGGGCGTAGTCGGCCCGATCCTTCATCACCTGCTCGGGCGCGACGTAGAACGGCATGTTCACAGCGCACCTCCCCGAGCGAGACCGGATCGTTCGGCCACGAGCCGTTGGATGAGCGAGTCGAAGCGGGCGGCCAACACGGGGTCGCCGATCCGCTCGAAACCGGCCACCGAAATGGTGGCGATGACCGGGTAGATCCCGCGCAGGGGATCCGGTCCGCCGGTCGCGGAGTCCTCGTCGGCGGCCTGGAACAGCGCCTCGATGATGACATCGATCGCCTCGTCCGCGCTGAGATCGGGTCGGAACCGCAGCTTCACCACCGTGCTGGCGTGAAGGCTGCCGGAGCCCGAGGCGGCATAATCGGCCTCTTCGTACCGGCCGCCGGTGATGTCGTAGCGGAACAACCGGCCGACGCTCCGAGCGAGGTCGTATCCCGCGAAGATGGGCACCACGGCCAGGCCGGCCATGGCCGCCGGCAGATGGTTCCGGATCATCTGTGACAGCTGGTTCGCCTTGCCTTCGAGGCTCAGCGCCTTGCCCTCCACCTTCTCGTAGTGCTCGAGCTGGAGCTGGAACAGGCGCACCATCTCCACGGCCGGGCCGGCGGCGCCGGCGATGGCCACCCCCGAGTGGCTATCGGCCGGAAACACCTTCTCGATGGTGCGGTGGCTGATGAAGTTGCCCGAGGTGGCCCGGCGGTCGCCGCCGATGACCACACCGTCGCCGTACCGCACGGCCAGCACCGTGGTTCCGTGGGGTGGGGTGAGATGGCTGTCGAGGGGGGATGTCGGGGCCTCGGGCACGAGGCCGACCCGCGCCAAGAGCCCGGCGAAACTGGGACCCGGATCATCTCCGGGTGGGAAGATGGGGATGTTCACGGGCCAGACGCTACCGGACGCCGGCCCCGCTGAGGCTCGTGGGTAGGAGGCGAGTCGGGACGAATGGTGACCGGCAGGGGCCGATCACTGCCCACCCTTTTGGATGTAGGACTTCACGAAGTCCTCGGCGTTGGATTCCAGCACGGTGTCGATCTCGTCGAGCAGATCATCGAGCTCGGCCTTGATCTTTTCACCCGATCCCGACGCTGCCGGGGCCTCGGTGACCTCATCGACATCATCGCGCCGAGTGTTCGGCCGCTGTATCTGTTCCCTCTCAGGCATAGAAACGCTCCTCACATCGGGTGCTCTCCGTGACCCTATCGGCTCGGATGGGTTCCGTAGCAGGCATCCGGTCGACCGGCAGACGGGTCAGGTCAGGAGGCGTCGAGCCGGCGGAGCAGATCGGCCGGGGACGAGCTCGCCTCCAGGACCTCCCCCACCAGGGCGCGGGTGCCGCGCAGCGGGTCCATCATCGGAACTCGACGGAGGGTCTCGGCGCCGATGTCGAACACGAGCGAATCCCAGTTGGCGGCGACGACCTGGCTCGGCCATCGAGCCAGGCACTGCCCCCGGAACCAGGCCCGGGTGTCGGGCGGTGGCTCGGTGGCGCACCGCTCGGCCTCCAGGTCGGAGATCAGGGTCTCGACGCCGAGTTTGGCGAACAGGCTGCGCTCCGGGCGGAGGTCGTGGTACTGGAGATCGAGCGCGGCCAACCGGTGGTCATCCCATTCGAGCTCGTGGCGAGCGGCGTAGGCATCGAGCAGCCGGAATTTGGCCGGCCAGTCGAGCCGGTCCGCCAGCCGTTCGGGATCGGTCTCGAGGTCTTGGAGCACCTCCTCCCACCGGTCGAGCACCAGACCACCCGACGGGCCGATGAGATCGGCGCCGTGGCGTTCGGCATGGGCGCGGCACTGCTCGTAGAGCTCCCATTGGATCTCCAGAGCCGTCATCGTCGTACCGTTCGACATGGCGATCGGTCGGCGCAGGGTCATGTCGTAGGAGACGGCTCGCATGGCCGACACGGGCGAGGCGAAGACGAGGTCGCGCCGGCAACGCGTCGTCCTCGACGAGGGTCAGTATCCAGGCGGTGGTCCCCACCTTCAAGAACGTGGACAGTTGGGCCAGGTTGGCGTCGCCCACGATCACGTGGAGGCGACGGAAGCGGGCGGGGTCCGCGTGGGGTTCGTCGCGGGTGTTGATGATCGGGCGTTTGAGGGTCGTCTCCAGCCCGACCTCCTCCTCGAAGAAGTCGGCCCGCTGGGTGAGCTGGAACGGCACGTCCCGCCACGACAGGCCGGCCGCCTCGGTCCCGACCTTGCCGGCGCCGGTGTAGATCTGGCGTGACACGAAATGGGCGGTGGCGTGGGTGACGATGCGCCCGAACGGCACCGCCCGATCGACCAGGTAGTTCTCGTGACAGCCGTACGAATTGCCCTTGCCGTCGGAGTTGTTCTTGTAGACGACGAGTTCCTGGCCGACGGGCAGCAGCGACCGAGCGGCCTCCATCGACCGGATGGCGATGAGCTCCGCGGCGCGGTCGTACGTGACGATGTCGAGCGGGTCGGCACACTCCGGCGTCGACAGCTCCGGGTGGGCGTGGTCGACGTAGTACCGGGCCCCGTTGGTGAGCACGGCGTTGACGAGGTGCGTCTCGACCTCGGGCGCCATCGCTCCGTAGGCGGCGGCGCCCCGAGCGTCGTTGCCGGGCGACTCGTCGAGGAAATCCCAGCCGATCCGGCGCGAGCCATCGGACTCCGCCAAGGCGTGCAGGTACGCATTGATCAGGATGGTCGACGCGGCGATCGGGTTCGAATCCTCGGCGCCTCTATGGATGATCCCGAACTCGGTCTCGATCCCGTAGGTCTTGCGAATGGCCATGTGGTGGAACGGCGGGTGCGGCCGCTAGAGGTATTGACCGGGGGCGACGCGCTCGATGGCCTTGCCGCCCTCGACCCGCTCGTGCCGATTGATGAGGGTACGCACGAAGACGATGCGCTCGCCCTTCTTGCCCGAGATCTTCGCCCAGTCATCGGGGTTGGTCGTATTGGGCAGGTCCTCGTGCTCCTTGAACTCCTGATGCACGGAGGCCACCAGGTCCTCCGGTCGGAGCCCCTTGGGCCCGCCGGCGAGGAACCGCTTGATCGCCACCTTCTTGGCGCGCCGCACGATGTTTTCGATCATGGCGCCCGAGGAGAAGTCGCGGAAGTACATGGTCTCCTTGTCGCCGTTGGCGTAGGTGACCTCGAGGAACCGGGTCTGGTCGTCGGCCTTGTACATCTCGCCGACGGCGGCGTCGATCATGGCCAACACCGCCTTGTGGCGCTCGCCGCCGCCCACGCCGGCCACGACGCCCTCGTCGATCGGGAGGTCCGAGGTCAGGTAACGGGCGAAGATGGACACCGCGGCCACTTCGTCCGGACGCTCGATCTTGATCTTCACGTCGAGCCGGCCGGGCCGCAAGATGGCGGGATCGATGAGGTCCTCACGGTTGGAGGCGCCGATCACGATCACATTGCGCAAGGTCTCCACGCCGTCGATCTCGGCCAGCAGCTGCGGCACGATGGTCGACTCGATGTCGGAGCTGATGCCGGTGCCTCGGGTGCGGAACAGCGATTCCATCTCGTCGAAGAAGACGATGACCGGCCAGCCCTGTTCGGACTTCTCCCGAGCCCGTTGGAAGACGAGGCGGATCTGGCGTTCCGTCTCTCCCACGTACTTGTTGAGCAGCTCGGGGCCTTTGACGTTGAGGAAGTAGCTCTTGGCATCCTGGTCGCCGGTGACCTCGGCGATCTTGCGGGCCAGGGAGTTGGCCACCGCCTTGGCGATCAGGGTCTTGCCGCAACCGGGTGGGCCGTAGAGCAGGATGCCCTTCGGGGCCGGCAGCGAGAACTCGGCGAACAGCTCCTGGTGGAGGAACGGCAGCTCGACGGCGTCCATGATCTGCTCGATCTGCTCGTCGAGGCCGCCGATGTCGCTGTAGGCGATGTCCGGGACCTCTTCGAGGACCAGCTCCTCGACCTCGGGCCGGGGCAGGCGTTCGAGCAACATGCCGGTGCGTGAGTCCATCAGGACGGTGTCGCCGCTGCGCAGCGCGGAACCGACCAGCGCCGCCGACAGCTCGACCACCCGCTCCTCGTCGGCTCGACCGCGCGACCATGGCCCGGAGACCGTCGGCCATGACCTCGCGGACCACGACGACCTCGCCCGATCGTTCGCTGCCTCGGGCCAAGATGACGCTGAAGCTCTCGTTGAGCGCGACCTCCTGCCCGATCACCACACCATCGGCGACGTCGGGGTGCACCGTGACCCGCAGCTTTCGGCCCGAGCTGAACACATCCACCGTGCTGTCGTCGTTGAGGCCGACGACCGTGCCGTAGGCGGCCGGCGGTTGGGTGAGTTTGTCGACCTCGTCCCGGAGGGCTGCGATGTGCTCACGTGCCTCGCGCAGGGTGTAGGTGAGCCGCTCGTTCTGCGAGACGGCCTGGGCGAGTTGTCCCTTGACCTCGAGCAGGCGCTCCTCGAGGGTCCGCACGCGTTTGGGCGCGTCTTGAAGGCGGCGTCGAAGGGTCGCGATCTCGTCTTCGAGCTCGGCCAGCCGCGCACCCAGTTCTGCGGCGTTCAGGTTCTGTTCGCTGGGCTCAGCCACCATGGTCCTCGGCGTCGGTCGACTCTTTCTGCACCCTACACGCCGGCCTCCTCGCCCAGACCGCTCACGTCGACGCCTGGTGGGCCGATGGGAACGAACCGGACTGAAATGCACGGCAGTCGCCGGTTTTCTCGGCCCGAGCGGCTCGGACCATGAAACCTGGTCGCTACAATCACCTCTGACCGCCGACCCACCGGGTAGCGTCTGCGCCACTGGCGCCCCCGCCCACGAGTGTGCCGGCCCCCGATCAGCAACGATCGGCCCCTGATCTCACGTACACCCAACGAATGCGAGAACAACGATGAAGGTCTGGATCGACCAGGATCTCTGCACCGGTGACGGCCTCTGTGAAGAGATCGCTCCCGATGTCTTCACCTTGCTCGACGATGGCCTGGCCTACGTCAAAGAGGGCGCCAAAGTCTTCTCCGATCCGGGTGGCCCCGAAGGCCTGGCCAGCGTCCCCGCCGGCCAGGAAGAGGCCGTGATCGAGTCCGCCGAGGAATGCCCCGGCGAGTGCATCTTCATCGAGATCGACTGACCTCGGTCTCACCAGTTCGCTGACCGGACGGCCGTGGGCAACCACGGCCGTCTGTCGCGTCCGGGCTCGGAGCGTCCGCCGGAGGCGAGCACGCCCGAACGGCTAACCGACGTCGTCGGGGTCACCGAGGAGCCGACCCCACGTGAGGAACGCCGTGTGGGCGACCATGCGGTGGTCGGGCCGCACGGCCTGGCCCTCGACGTGCCAGCCTCGGTGGAGGACCTCGATCGTCTCCGCCATACCGAAGGGGCTTTCCTCGAGCGCCTCCCGCAGACGCATGACCTGGGTGATGCTCGGTGTGTAGGCGAGGAAGATGCCCCCGCGTCGCAGCGCTCGCGTGGCGTGGGGTACCACCTGCCACGGCTCGGGCAGATCGAGCACCACCCGATCGAGGTTGCGTTCGTCGATCCCGCCGTAGACGTCGCGTACGGCGACGTCATAGCGGTCGAGGACCCCTTCCCCGAGGAAGCTCTGCACGTTCTCGACCGCCCGTTGGGCGAAGTCGTCGCGGATCTCGTAGCCCGAGATGACCGCACCGGCGCGGAGCAACGTCATCGACAGGGCGCCCGAGCCGAGGCCCGATTCCAGCACCCGGAGGCCGGGCCTGATGTCCGCCAGCATGAGGATGGCGCCGAGGTCTTTGGGGTAGATCACCTGGGCGCCGCGGGGCATCTTCAAGATGAAGTCGTTGAGCGAGGGCCGGACGGCGAGGAAGGCCGCGCCGCGGGTCGACTTGTGCTCGATGCCTTCCTCGGCGCCGATGATCGTGTCGTGGGGCAAGACACCGGTGTGGCTGTGGAACTCACCACCCTCGGTCAGTCGGATCAGATAGCGGCGACGTTTGCGGTCGATGAGCAGGACCTGCTCGCCGGCTCGGAACACGGCATTCACGACTGGCCTCCCGGGCGTCGACGCTTCAGATTGATCGGTTGCGGGGCGGTGGCCCGCTCGACGAGGCGACAGAACGCGGACACCTCACCCGCACTCGGGGCGCCACATCGTTCGCACACACCCAGCACCACGCCGCAGGCTCCGTCCGGATCATCGATCGGGGCGGATCGGAATCGCTCCGCGGCCCGGTCCAGGAACCCGAAGTAGAAGGCGTGTTTGGCTCCCGGTGACCCGACTTCCACGTCGTTCAGCATGTCCTTGTACCCGAGGTGCCGGTTGCCGGCCGCCATCGGGCACTCGTCGAGCACGTAGTCGATGCCGAGCAGCACGCAGTACGCCGCGGTTTCTCGTTCGCCGAGGCGAACGAGCGGCTTGACCTTGCGGGGGAAACCGCCGCGGGCCGGCAGCACCGGCATCTGGCGGGCCAGGTACTCGACCTGCCAGTGGAGGACGTTGCCGAACAGCACGGCCGCCTCGTCATCGAGGTTGTGGCCGGTGGCCAGCGCGTCGTACCCGCCGTCGATCGCCGCCTGATCGAACAGGTGGCGTTTGGAGAGTCCGCACGCCGAGCACGGTGCTCGCCTCGCCGCTTTGGAGCCGTTCGGGACATCGAACCCGTGGTCACGCCGGAGGTCGGCGACGATCAGTGGTCGGGACCGGCTGTCGGCGAAGCGGCGGGCGTATCCGAGTGACTCGTCGCTGTAGTCATCGATCCCGAGTCCGACGTAGAACCCGTCGGTCTCGTAGCCGAGCGCGAGCAGCATGTCCCACAGGGCCAAGGAATCCTTCCCCCCCGACACGGCCACCAGCACCCGTTCGCCCGGGCTGAGCATCGAGAACTGGTCGATCGACTTGGCCACCTGGTCTCGGCAGTGGCGAATGAAGTGCTCGGAGCAGAATCCGGCGTTGTGACGTCGGATCTCCACCGAGGCCGGACCCCGGCAGACCTGGCACTTCACGACCGACCTCCGGTGGTCCCCGCGGCGCGCGTCATCCGCCGGCACCGCCGGAGATCACCGGTCGGATCTCGACCACGCTGTCGGCTCGGATGGTGATCTCGCTCGTCACCAGCTCACCGTCGACGATCACCAGCACCGACTCGCGGTTGATGTCGAGATCCTTCAGGAGCTGGTGAACCTTGCGAGCCCCCTCGATGACGATCTCACGCGACGGGTTGCGGAGCTTGACGATCACCGTTTGCGCCGGGCCCTGCGCCCGACTCGTTTCGCGGGGCGCAGATGATCGATCTGGTAGTGGGTACCGATCGGCACCTTCTCCGAGAACACGACCGGCGGCTCGCCTCGTTTGGTCACCTTGCCGATACCCCGCCCCAGCCGCAGCATCACGAAGACGGCCAGCCACGGTCCGCTGCCACCGAGCAGGCCCTTGCGAAGGGCGTTGTATCGAATGGTCCGTCCGAGGATGGCCTTGGGCGACATGGAACGGCGTCCTGCCGCAGCGCGAGCCATCAGAGGCGCCGGATCTCGACGATCGTCGACTTCGCTTTTCCGACCCGCTTGCCGAGCACGTAGGCGAGGATCAGGAGCAAGATGGCCAGGCCGATGCCGATCGGTACGGCCGAGCTCTTGGCCTTGGCGGCACGCTCGTCGAAGTTGCCTTGGATCTCTCGGAACTTCGACTCGATGTCGTCGCGGGTGATGCGGTCAGCGTTGCTCATCGTCGATCCCCTTCATGATGCGCACCCCGATCAGGCCCATGGCGAGGCCGATGGCGATCAGGATGATGACGTACGGTACGAACGACCAGTTGCCGTCGAACGTGTCGGCCGCTTCGGCTTGGATGGCCCGGAGACCACCGAGGGCGAGCAGGAGCAGCCCGAGGCCGAGGAACAAGGCGCCGGCCAGGCCCAGACCGACGAATCGCCCGACGTTGCGAAGTGGGCCGACGAGTTCCTGGCGCGCGTACGCCTTGACGATTTCGCTGACATCGCCGATCCCGTTGCCACCTTGACTCCTGCTCACCTGGCCCCGTGTCCCTTCGTCTTCAGACTGGTCGTGTCGGTCTGGTCGTCTCGGTCTCGCTGGACCCACGGGCGCGTGCGCCCGATCCGAACGCCGCCGGCCCTGGCCGTTGGAAGCTCACGCTAGCCGATGTGACTTCGTTCCCATCCACCGAGGGAGCGTCCGGCCCCTCCCTCGGTTCGGTGGGCTCACAACTGGTCGCGGCGGGCCTCCAAGACGAGAAGTTCCTCGGTCAAGAGCTCCGCGAGCAGCCCGACCTGGCCGGCTCGGGTCGGCACTCCGAGAACCTGCTGACGATCATGGGGACCGAGCGGAGCCCGGTTGGCGACGGTGTCGATCCGGCCCGGGAGGTCGTCAGGAAGGTCGAACGTCGCCGGCGCCACGGCGGCTCCGAGTTCCGACGCGAGCGCCAGGACCGAACGCAGTTGAGCTACGAGCCCGACCACGGGATCGGCCAGCGATTCGAGGCTCTCGGCGTCGTCATAGGGATACGGGTCGACGATCGCGGACGGGTAGGGATCGTCGGGGAGCCATTCGTGGACCCGGAACCGGCTGGCGCCCACGGCCAGCAGGGACAACCGGCCGCCGGCCAGCTGGTCCGCCCTCACGACGACGGCCAGGGTCCCGATCATCGACCGATGGTCACCACCGCCGACCTCGCTGCCGCGCTCGATGAGCGTCACCCCGAACTGACCGTCGGTGGTGAAGATCTCCTGCATCATCACCAGATAGCGGGGCTCGAAGACCCGCAGCGGCAACATCCCGCCCGGAAGGAGGACGCTGCCCAGCGGGAACATGCGCAGCGTCGCTCCCGGGTCGACCACCGGCAGGATCAATTCGCTCATCCGGCCGTCACCGGTTGAGGACCGATGGCAGAAAGGTCGACCCCGGATGGGAATGCCGCCAACGCTTCGACCACGGCGTCCTGCCAGGGCACCGCCTCGCTCGCGAAGTCGATGTTCTCCCGGTTCGCGATCATGGCGAAGGTCAACACGCTGCCCGTGGGGACGTCGAGGAAGCCGGCGAGCGCCGTGGAGTCCCTCAGACTGCCGGTCTTGGCGCGGAGGCGTCCCTCGATGTCGGTGTCGACGTACCGACCCTCCAACGTGCCGCGAACCCCAGCGATGGCGAGGCCATCGGCGATCGGCGAACCAGGCGCCGCGTCTTCGAGGATCGACAGGAGGAGGTCGCAACCGACGTGATCCTCGGCGGCGAGGCCGGAGCCGTCGACGACGACTGTGGTGGCGTCGGTTTGGTAGGTCTGCCGGATCCACTCGGTTACCGCCGCCGCGCCCGCTTGTGAGGTGCCTGCTCCCCCGGTCCGGAATCCGATCTCTTTGAGGATCAGCTCGGCCGTGGCGTTGTCGCTGTTCGAGAGCATGTCGGCGAGGATGGCCTCCAGGCTCGGGCTGTCGATGCGAGCGACATCGACCGAGTCGGGATCGGCCACCGCGGCGCCGGGCGACCCGCTGATGGCCACCCCTCGGGCTTCGAGCAGATCGTCGAACACGGCGGCCGCCTGAGTCGCTGGATTGTCGGCCGGAGTGGCGAACGGGCGAACCGGATCCTCGGCCGGGAACTCGGCGAAGCTGTCGTTCACCGTCAACGCCGACAACGGCCCGGTCTGGTTCTGCTCGGCGTAGCGCTCCGGCCAGACCGCGACATACCGCTCGGCGTCGAAGCGAGACTCGTCACCCAGCACCGCCCCCCTGATCTCGCTCAGTCCCGCGGCGACGACCTGATCGGCGAGGGCCTCCAGGTCGGTCGCGATCGGCGGGGAGTCGTACGCGGCGAGGTAGTCGTCCGTGGCCAACACCGGATCGCCACCGCCGACGAGCCACAAGTTGCCCTCGACAACACCATCGTCGACGAGGTCGCTGGCCCGGACCGTCGTGGTGAACGTCGTGTCGGCGCCGAGCAGGTCGAGTGCCGCCGCCGCCGTGACCAGCTTGACGGTGGAGGCCGGGGTCAAGGTGGTCGACGGATTCTGCTGGTACAGGAGGCGACCTTGATGGTCGGCCAACAGACATGAATCCGGCGGCAGCTCGCTGGCCGCCGACGCGAGCTGTTGGGCGAGAGCATCCTCAGCCGCCGGTTGTGAGATGAGCCCGGGAACGCGGCGGGCCGACATCAAGGCCGTCTGCACCGCCGGACCGGGAGTGGTCTCGGCGAAGGGCTCGGGCCGGGCGTCCCGGTCGGACCGCACGGCGGCATACCCAGACCCACCGGCGAGCGCCAGCAACAGCACCGGGATGAGGAGTCGCCGCACGGCGGCAATCTAATGCTTTCGGTCGGTCGGGCGACCGCCGGGCTCCCGGTGGCGCGAGGTCGCGCTGCTATTCTGGCACCGTGCTCTTCTCGATCCTGCTCGGCCTGGCGCTGGGCCTCGGGCTGACGATCGTGGCCAACTTCGCCACCACCGTCTACCTCCACCGCGCTCTGGCGCACCGGGCCCTCAGCGTGTCCACGCCCTTGTCGTACGTGTTCCGCTTCATGATCTGGATCATGACCGGGATCCGGCCCCGGCAATGGGCGGCGGTGCACCGCAAGCACCACGCGTTCACCGATCAACCCGAGGATCCGCACTCGCCGGCCGTGCTCGGCTGGGTGCGGGTTCAACTGACCAACGTCGCGCTCTACCGCAAGGTCGCCAACGACCGGGCCCAGGTCGACCGGTTCGCCCGGGACCTCCCGGCCACGAAGCTGGATCGATACGTCCTCGACCACGCCATCATCGGTCTGGCCATCGGAGTCGCCGCCCTTCTTCTTCTCTTCGACCCCGCCATCGCCATCACCGCCGCCGTCAGCCACGCCGTCTTCTACCTGGGCCTCAGCGGAACGGTGAACAGTGTCGGCCACACCTTCGGCAAACGCCCATATCCCAACTCGGCGACCAACCTGCAGTGGTTGGCGGTGCTGACCGCCGGTGAGGGCTTCCACAACAACCATCACGCCGCGCCCACGTCCGCCCGGTTCTCGCTCAACCGCGGCGAGTGGGACCCGTCCTGGCTTCCGATCAAGGTCCTGCGCCGGCTCGGCCTCGTTTCGATCCGCCACGAAACCCCGGTTTTCGCCCATTCGGCGAGCTGAAGCCGCGGCAACGGTGTTCGATCGTCTGGTCGCGTCCGCCAGCTCGACCCATCCGGTTCCGAGCCACGCGGTCGGTGAGGTCATCGGCGCGATCACCGACTCCGGGGTGCGTCCCGATCTGGCGCTCCTCGTGATGAGCGGCGGCCACGCCGGGGCCCTGGAGGATGCCGCACGCGCCACGGCGACGCTGCTCCAAGCGACCGAGCTCGTGGGCCTGAGTGCACCGGGTGGGCCGATCTCGCTCCCTGCGCCGTCCGGGGGCGCCAGCCTGTGGGTGGCATCGGTCGGCCCCGTCACCGTCGTCCACCAACCGTCGTCGACGGCACTGGCCCGTGGCCCGTCCGCTCAGTTCAGCCTCGTCTTCGCGTGCGCTCGGTCCGTTGACGTCGGCGAGGTCCTGCGCCGGTACGAGGGGGTGCCCATGGCCGGCGGAACGATCTGCGGGGGGACGCCGTCCGAGGCCGCTCAGTTCGTGGTCGACGGACGAGCGCTCTCCGGCGGTGTCGTGAGCATCGCCCTGCCCACGCAACGGATCGGTGCCGCTCGCCACGCCGATGGATGGGTGCCCCTCGGTGCACCGATGCCGGCGACCGCCGTCGCCGGATCATGGATCATGACGATCGGAGGCCGGCCCGCCGCGGAACCGATCGAGGCGATCGCCGGACTCGACGGCGCGCCGGGCCAGATCGCCCTCGGTGTGCTCCACGGCGGCTCAGCCGAGGCCGATCCCGATGTGGTCGCGGTGCGCGTGACAGCGATCGACCCCAAGGTGGGATCGGTCGAAGTCGATCGTCCGATCTCCCTCGGGGCTCTCGTCCAACTGCTGCTGTGGCGCCCCCAGGCGTCGACCCGTCGGCTCGGTGCCGCGCTCGGGCCCGGCCTGCATCCGCCCCACGGGGCGTTGGCCCTCCGTCCGTTCCGGGCCCGGTTCGATCCCTTCGGCGTGATCCTGACCGAGCCCGACCTCTACGACCCTGCGGTGCTGGGCGAGGTGACGGTCATGGAATCGTTCGCCGGGGCCACCGCCGCGCGACGTTGCTCGGGTGAGGCCGTCAGCGTGGTGTCGTTCACGACCGGCGGCCGTTTCTAGAGCGCCTCTTCCCGTCGTCGGCGGCGGGGCTGGTTCGGATCGCCCCGTTGCGGGCGGCTATCACTAGGGTGGGCGGCCGAGTTCCGGCCGTGCGCCCCATCGCGCTCGATCCGGCCTCTCCGTGGGGAAATTGGAGGACACGTGGGACCCCTGTCATGACCGCTGCCGCGACGCACGATCTCGAACGCCTGGCCATCGCCACGGTGAAGGGCTTGGCGATGGACGGCCCCCATGCGGCTCGTTCCGGACACCAGGGCACGGCCATGGCATTGGCCCCGTTGGCCCACGTCCTGTGGACCAGGATCATGTCCTACGACGCCGCCGACCCGCAGTGGCCCGATCGGGACCGCCTCGTTCTGTCCGCCGGTCACGCGTCGATCCTGCTGTACTCGATGCTGCACCTCACCGGTCACGGGCTCACGCTCGACGACCTGAAGCAGTTTCGGCAATGGGAGTCCGCCACGCCCGGCCACCCCGAGGCCAACCACACGGCCGGGGTCGAGGTCACGACCGGCCCGCTCGGTCAGGGCATCGGCAACGCCGTCGGCATGGCGATTGCCGAGCAGCATCTCCGCACCCGTTTCGGAGCCGAGCTCTGCGATCACCACATCTTCACCTTGTGCGGAGATGGCGACCTGTCCGAGGGACTCAGCCACGAGGCCGCGTCGCTTGCCGGTCACCTCGGTCTCGGCCGGCTCATCGCGGTCTACGACGACAATCACATCAGCATCGACGGACCGACCGAGCTGTCCCTCTCCGACGACGCGCCCGCCCGATTCCGCGCCTACGGCTGGCACGTCATCGAGCTGGGCGAGGCGGCCGAGGACCTCGATGCCCTCGAAGCGGCCCTTCGCCGGGCCATGGCCGTGGAGGACCAGCCGTCACTGCTCGTCCTGCGAAGCCACATCGCCTTCCCGGCCCCGACCTCAACCGATACGGCCGCCGCCCACGGGTACGCCATCCTGGACGAGGAGATCGCAGCTACGAAGGAGGTTCTCGGCCTCCCGGCCGACACGTCGTTCTACGTCCCCGCCGATGTGCGCACGTACTACCGCTCGGCCGGCCGCCGAGGCGCCGAGGCCCGGCAGGCCTGGGAGGCCCGCCGCCGCGACCACGCCCTGGTCGATGCCGAGTTCGACTCCTGCCTGAGCGGCCAACCGTTGTCCGGGTGGGAAGCGGCGCTCCCGCGCTGGGAACCAGGAAAGAACGTCGCCACCCGCAAGGCCAACGGCGCGTGCATCGAGGCGCTGGCGCCGTTCGTGCCGGGGCTCATCGGTGGCGGAGCCGATCTCACCTCCAACACCGGCACGACCTTGGCCGGGTACGGGGTGCTCTCCCCGACCGATCGGGGCGGTCGCCAGGTGTACTTCGGGGTGCGTGAACATGCCATGGGCGCCGCGCTCGTCGGCGCGGCCCGCCACGGCGGCGTCGTCCCCTTCGGTGGCACGTTCCTGGTGTTCAGCGATTACATGCGTCCGTCCGTCCGGCTCGCCGCTCTGAGCCGAGCCCGGGCCATCTTCGTGTGGAGCCACGACTCCGTGGCTGTCGGCGAGGACGGCCCGACTCACCAACCCGTCGAGCAGCTCTTGGCCTTGCGGGCCATCCCCGGCCTCAGCGTCATTCGCCCCGCCGACGCGAACGAGACCGCGGCGGCGTGGCTCGCCGCGCTCACCCACGACGGCCCGACCGCGATCATCTTGTCCCGGCAGGACCTTCCCGTCCTCGCCGGCACCGCCGATGCTGCGGCGGCCGGTGTGGCCCGAGGCGCATATGTGGTGCGGGTCGCGCCGTCACCCGATGTCGTGCTGGTCGGAACCGGCAGCGAGGTGTCGGTGGCCCTGGAAGCCGCCGAGTTGCTGGCCGCCGAGAACATCTCGGCGTCGGTGGTGTCGATGCCGAGCTGGGACCGCTTCCAGGCTCTGCCGCGGACCGAGCAGGACGCAGTGATTCCTCGCACCGTGCCCCGTGTATCCGTCGAGGCCGGCACCACACTGGGATGGGAACGTTTCGTCGACGTCGCGGTCGGCATCGACCGGTTCGGCGCCTCGGCGCCCGGCGACGAGGTGTTGCGCCGGCTCGGCATCACCGCCGAGAACGTCGCCGACCACGCCCGCCAACTTCTCCTCTGAACCAACGCCACCGCAGGAGGTCGCCATGACCCGTCTCCACCAGCTGTACGACGAGCAGGGCCAGAGCCCGTGGCTCGACAACCTGCGCCGGGGTTGGATCACGTCCGGCGAGCTCCAGTCCTGGATCGATCAGGGGGTGCGGGGCCTCACTTCGAACCCGTCGATCTTCCAGAAGGCGATCGCCGGGAGCGATGCCTACGACAACCAGTTCCGCTCGCTGCTCGCCGCCGGCGGGTCGGTGACCGACGCCTATTGGGGACTGGTGACCACCGACATCGAGTCGGCGCTGGAGCTGTTCGCTCCGGTCCACGAGCGCAACGAGGGTCTCGACGGGTACGTCTCCGTCGAGGTCGATCCGTCGCTGGCCCGGGACACGTCGGGAACGATCGCCGCGGCCCGTGCCCTCGACAGACAAATCGGTGCGCCGAACCTGTACGTCAAGATCCCCGGAACGGCGGAGGGGCTGCCGGCCATCGAGCAGATGATCTCCGAGGGGCGGAGCATCAACGTCACGCTCCTGTTCTCGATCGAGCGCTACCGGGAGGTCATGGAGGCCTACATCGCCGGGCTCGAACGGTGTGACGGGGACCTGTCCAACGTCTCCTCGGTGGCGTCGTTCTTCATCAGCAGGGTCGACACCGAGATCGATCGTCGCCTGGACGCCATCGGGACGCCCGAGGCGCTCGAGCTACGGGGACGGGCGGCGGTGGCCAACGGCAAGCTCGCCTACCAGGCGTTCACGGAGACGTTCGATGGGCCTCGCTGGGACGCGCTCGTCGCCCGCGGCGCGCAGGTGCAGAGGCCGCTCTGGGCGTCCACGTCGACCAAGAACTCGGCCTACGACGACTGTCTCTACGTGAACCCGCTCATCGGGCCGCACACCGTCAACACGTTGCCGGACAACACCCTCGAGGCCTTCCTCGACCATGGCTCCGTGGCGCGAACCATCGACACCGACGTCGCAGAAGCGCAAGCCACCATCGACGCGCTCGGTCGAGTCGGGGTCGATCTGGCCGACGTGACGGCGCAACTCGAAGACGAGGGCGTCGGCGCGTTCGTCAAGGCGTTCGACGAGCTCATCGCCACCCTGGACGCCAAACGAACGGCGTTGTAGCTGCGGCTCGGGCCATCACCGCAGGCGCTGTGACGAGACCCAGCACACGGTAAGTTGCAATTCGCAACTGACCGTGCCAGCCTGTCCGGGACATGGCCGAACAGCCCGATCCCCCACCTCCTGCGAACGACTCGATCCAGCGCACGCTGGACCTCGTCGGTGATCGCTGGACGTTGCTCGTGCTCCGAGAGGTGTTTCGCGGGCTGCGACGATTCGAGGCCCTGCGGGCCGAGCTCGGCATCGCCCGCAACATGCTCACCGACCGCCTGCACAAGCTCGTCGAGGCCGGGATCATCGTCGCCGTCCCCTACCAGGCTCACCCGGTCCGCTACGACTATCGGCTCACCGCCAAGGGCCTCGACCTGTCACCCATCCTCGTCGCGCTGATGCGGTGGGGCGACGAGTGGGGCGTCACCGGACCCCCAGCCACGGTCCTCATCCACGACACGTGTGGCGAACCGCTCGAGCAGGTGCTCCGGTGCCCCACCTGCGACGAGAAGGTCACCGCCCGACACATCCGCAGCCGTCCCGGACCCGGCCGGCCGACCACCCATGAGCGCCCGACCACAAGGACAACCCGTGCTTCCTCGTGACTTCACCGACCTGGCCCGACGGCCCCTCGAAGAGCTCCTCGCCGAGGCCCGTCACGTACGCGACCTGGCGTTCGGCACCCGAATCACCTTCTCCCCGAAGGTCTTCATCCCGCTCACCATGTTGTGCCAGGACAAGTGCGGGTACTGCACCTTCGCCCAGCCGCCCGCCCGCCTCGAATCCCCGTACCTGTCTCCCGAGCAGGTCCTCGCCATCGCTCGGCACGGCGCCGCGGCGGGATGCCATGAGGCGCTGTTCACGCTCGGCGAGCGACCCGAGCTGCGGTACCCGGCGGCCGCGGAGTGGCTGACCGACCGCGCCTACGGCTCCACCGTCGACTACCTCGTGGCCATGGCCCAGCTCGTCCTCGACGAGACCGGGCTGCTCCCCCACGCCAACGCCGGAGCGCTCCATCCGGAGGAGCTCGCGGCGCTGCGCGCCGTCGCCCCGTCGCAGGGGATGATGCTGGAGTCGCTCAACCCGGATCTCGACTGCCACCGCGGTTCGCCCGACAAGGTGCCGGCACGTCGGTTGGCCACGCTCGAGGCCGCAGGCGAGTTGGCCATCCCGTTCACGACAGGGATCCTGGTCGGGATCGGTGAGTCGCGGCAGGACCGCATCGACGCCCTGGCCGCCATCGCCGATTCCCACCGGCGCCACGGGCACGTGCAGGAGGTCATCGTCCAGAACTTCCTGCCCAAGGCCGGAACCGCGATGCACCGTGACGAGCCGTGCCCACAGGACACCTACCTCGATGCCATCGCGCTGGCGCGGCTGCATCCTGCCGGCCGATGTCCACCTCCAGGCCCCGCCGAACCTGTCGGACGACTTCGAGGTGCTGCTGGGAGCCGGCATCGACGACTGGGGTGGGGTTTCCCCCGTCACCGCCGATCACGTGAATCCCGAGCGCCCGTGGCCCGCCCTCGACCGCCTCCGTGAGGTGACCGAGGCGGCCGGCCACACGCTGGCTCCTCGGCTGACCATCTACCCCGAGTTCGCCATCGACCCCGACCGCTGGCTCGACCCCGGCCTTCGTTTCCGAGTGATGGATCGCTCCGACGCCGAGGGCCTCGGCCGCGACGACCCTGGCGCCGCGTTCCCCGAGCGGGTCGAGTTCGTCGCCCAGGCCGCGGAAGGTGCCGAGGTCGAGATCGTCGGTGATCGCTCCACGGCGTGGTACTCGGGGTCACCGGTCACCCCCGTTGAGCTCGTGGCCCCCGGCCGCCCGCCGGCCTCTGGAGTACGTGGTGCCGTGCGCGAGGTCATCGACGGCGTGCTCGATGGCCAGGAGCCCGACATCGAGCAGATCGTCACCCTCTTCGCCGCCCGGGGTCCCGAGGTCACCGCCGTGGCCGAACTGGCCGACGAGCTGCGCCGCCAGGTGAACGGCGACATCGTCACCTGGGTCGCCAATCGCAACATCAACTACACGAACGTGTGCACGTTCAAGTGCCGCTTCTGCGGCTTCTCCAAAGGCCCGCTGTCGCTGAACCTGCGGGGTACCCCGTACCTGCTCACGCTGGAGGACATCGCGGAACGCACCCGGGAGGCCGCAGAAGTCGGCGCCACCGAGGTGTGCCTGCAGGGCGGGATCCATCCGGATTTCGACGGCGACTACTACCTGCACGTCACCCAGGCCGTCACGGAGGCCGTGCCGGGCATCCATGTACACGGGTTCACGGCGCTCGAGGTGACCGAAGGAGCACGACGCCTGGGCGAGCCCCTCGGCGAGTACCTGCAGCGTCTGATGGCCGCAGGTCTCAAGTCGCTCCCGGGCACCGCAGCCGAGATCCTCGACGACGAGATCCGCGCCGTGTTGTGCAGTGACAAGGTGTCGACCGAGGAGTGGCTCGACGCCCATCGCACCGCCCACGGCGTGGGTCTGCGGTCGAACGTCACCATCATGTTCGGCTCGATCGAACGGCCCGTCCACTGGGCTCGCCACCTCGTCCGCACCCGCGACCTGCAGAAGGAGACGGGCGGTTTCACCGAGTTCGTCGGCCTGCCGTTCGTCCACATGGCGTCACCGATCTATCTCCAGCACAAGGCGCGCCGGGGGCCGACCTTCCGGGAGACCCTGCTCATGCACGCCATCGCCCGCATCGCCTACCACGGGCACATCTCGAACATCCAGGGCTCGTGGGTGAAGATCGGATTCGACGGCGTCCGTCAGCTCCTGCAGGCCGGCGTGAACGATCTGGGCGGCACCTTGATGAACGAGAACATCTCCCGGGCCGCTGGTGCCCAACACGGCCAGGAGGTCACCGCCGCCGACTTCGCGGCGCTGGTCGAACCGCTCGGTCGACGCCTCGTCCAACGGTCCACCCTCTACGACCACCTCGACGAACCGGCGACGCTGGCCACGAACCGCCCCTCGCGTCGTCGCCTCCCCCTCACCGTCACCGCCGACTGACGTCGCCCGGGGAGGGCGGTCAGAAGTCGGGATCGTGGCCGGGGCCGCGAAGGATGGCGGCGGCCTTCTCGACGGATCGGCGGGCCCGTTGGAGTCGTTTCTCCTCGGTGGCGGCGGCGAGTCGACGATCGGGGTCCGACAGACCGCGTCACGCATGGTGGCGATGGCGCGGTCGCGGATCTCCTCGGCGATGTCGTCGAGACGGGAGGCGAGGTCGTCGTGATGGTCGGGCACGGCGGCGAGGTTACCCGTCGAGCGAGCGAGCCAGCAGCGTCATCGGATGGACGACCTCTACCCCCGCCGGCAGGCCACCAGCCAGATGGAACGCACACCCCGGGTTCGCGCTGACGACCACGGTGGCACCGGTGACGTCGATGGCAGCCACCTTCTGGTCCCGGATGACCCCGGCGAGATCCGGGTGCACCATCGAGAACGAGCCGCCGGCGCCGCAGCAGCGGCCGTCGTCCGCGATCTCGACCAGCTCCCCGACCACGGGCGCCAGGAGCGTTCGCACGTGGTGGTGAACCCGCTGGACGTGCCGCAGGTGACACGGGTCCTGCACGGCAACCCGGTCGGCCACGACTCGGCCCGGGGGCACGTCGGCTCGCTGGGCGAGCCATTCGTGGATGTCGAACACGCGCCGGGAGAACCGGGCTGCCTCCTCGGTTCCGAGCAGATGGCCGTAGTCCTTCATGAGCGCTCCGCACCCGGCCGAGTTGACGAGGATCGGCGAATCACCCGGGCACCCGTCCATCACCCGGCGAGCGAGCCGAGCCGCCTCCTCGCCGAGGCCAGCGTGATCGTGAAGCGCGCCGCAGCACGATGCCTCCGGCCCGGTGAGGGCCACGCCGATCCCCGCTGCGCTGAGGACGGCGATCGAGTCACGGTGGACGGACCGCTGCCACGCGTCCATGACGCACCCGGTGAAGAGGTAGACGTCGCTCCCTGTCGCCTTCAGGTCGGTCTCACGGAGGGGAAGACGCGGCAACCCGAGTCGTTTCGGCACGATCCGCAGCCTCTGGGCGACGGCGAGCATGCGGGTGCCGGCCAGGAGCACCCGATGGAACCCGAGCACGCGGAGGCCGACGCGTTGCCAGCGTGGCGTGAGCTGGTGGGTGCGCGCCAGGGTTCGTTTGGCCGGCTCGATCAACCGTCCGTACTGAACGCCTGACGGGCACGCCGTTTCACAGGCTCGGCACTGGACACAGGTGTCGAGCGATGCGGCGACGTCGTCGTCGACGGGGGCGTCGAACCGCTGCACGACACGCATGGTGGTGATGCGTCCTCGCGGCGAGAGACTCTCGTCGCCCGTCGCCCGGTAGGTGGGGCAGTGCGGCAGGCACAACCCACAAGACACACAGGCCGAGAGCAGGTCATCGTCGATGCCAAGGTCCATCAGGTTCCTCCGAGCCCGCCGAGCACGTCACGGCCCGGGTTGAGCCGAGCCGCGGGGTCGATCGACCGACGGATGCGATCGTGGAGCTCGACGATCGCCGGATCGACCGTGCGCAGGGGCGCGGGCCGTTCGTGGTGGACCACGCCGACCCCGATCTCGGCCACGAAACGGCCGGGTTGGCTCGTCAAGGTCGCCAGCGAGTCCGGGGCCGAGGACCATCGGTTCGGCGGGAGCTCCGGTGGGCCGGCCACCGCCGTCGCGCCCTCCCGCTCGAGGAGGGTGCCTTCGGCCTCGACATCCTCGACGTACCCCTCCAGGAGGACCCAGGTGGCGGAACCGTCCCAGAGGATCGACGACGGTCGGTACATCGCTCCCTGCACCCACGACGGCGACATCGGCCCCCGATACCAGCGCGCCACCTCGGGCCGTGGCCGGGTCCGCAGCAACACCTCGCCGAACAGTCCGAGCGTGCCGAGCGAGCCGACCAAGAGGCGGCACAGGTCGTACCCGGCCACGTTCTTGACGGTCCCACCCCCGGCGGTGACGAGCCGACCGGCGCCGTCGACGAACCTCATCCGCAGCACGGCGTCACGCAGAGGTCCATGACGCAGGCGCCGCAGACCCGTGCGCCCGACCGCCAGAACTCCGCCGACCGTCGCCGATGTGCCGGGCGGATCCAGGATGACCTCCTGGCCGGCCTCGGCCAGCACCGACTCGAGCTCCGCGCAGGAGAGGCCGGCGCCAACCTCGACCACCATCTCGGCCCGGTTGAACGAGCGGACACCGGTCGGCGCCGAAACGAGGCGCACTCCTTCGTCGAGGTCGCCGCCGACATGCCATGCCGTTTGGGCACCCACGACGGCGACCGGGTCAACAGGACCGATCTCGGCGACGAACGCGTCGAGGGCGGCGTTCGTCACAGCCACACGCCTTCGGGAACGACGCGTAGGTGGGAGATGTCGGCGCAGCTGGCGCCCCGGGGGATCACCTTGCCGGGGTTGGCCACGCCATCGGGATCAAACGCGTCACGTACTGCGGCTTGAACCTCGAGATCGATGGCGGAGAACTGCAGACCGAGCAGCGAGCGCTTCTCCAACCCGATGCCGTGCTCGCCGCTGAGCACGCCGCCGACGGCGAGCGACACCTCGACGATCTCGGCGCCCGCGGCCTCCACCCGTTCGATGACGCCGGGCTCGCGGGCGTCGTAGACGAGCAGCGGGTGCAGGTTTCCGTCGCCGGCGTGGAAGACGTTCATGACGAGGACGTCGTAGCGGTCGGCGATCTCATACACCGCCGCCAGCACCTCGACGAGACGCGTGCGCGGGATCACGGTGTCGTGCAGGTAGTAGTTCGGCTTGATGGTGGCGATCGCACCGAACGCCGTCTTGCGACCCTTCCACAGCAGGGCCCGCTCGGCTTCGTCGGCGGCTCGACGGACCGAACGCGCTCCGTTGGCCAGGGCGATGTCTTCGATCATGCGAGCTTCCCGAGTGACGCCGCCCGGCAGTCCGTCGACCTCGATGAGCAGCACGGCGGCCGCATCGGTCGGGTATCCGGCCCGTACGAACCGTTCGACCGCCTCGGTGATCCGCTGGTCCATCATCTCGATGGCGGCCGGGACGATGCCCGCCGAGATGATGGCGCTGACGGTCGTCGCCGCCGCTTCGACCGTGGAGAAATCGGCCAGCAGAGTCTGGACGGCCGGCGGGTTGGGCATCAGTCGGACGGCGACCGCGGTGACGATCCCCATCGTGCCTTCGCTGCCGACCATCACGCCTCGAAGGTCGAATCCGGGCGGGTCTGGCTCCTCCCCACCCAGGATCACGATCGAGCTGTCGGGCAGGACGACTTCGAGCGCCAACACATGTGCCGAGGTGACGCCGTAGGCAAGGCAGTGTGGGCCACCGCTGTTGTTGGCCACGTTGCCGCCGATCGTGCAGGACTGCTGGCTCGACGGGTCCGGCGCGAAGTGCAGGCCGTGGGCGGCCATCAGACGGGTGAGATCGAGGTTCGGTATGCCGGGTTCGACCCAGGCCAGACGGTTGACCGGATCGACGCTGCGCACCGCCGTCATACGGGTCGTCACGATGACGACCGGGGACTCGCAGGTCACCGCGCCACCGGTCAGCCCGGTGCCCGCTCCTCGCGGCACGAAGGTGCGCTCGTGGCGGCGCACCGCACGGACGACGGCCTGGACCTCGGCGGTGTCGCCCGGAAAGACCACCGGGCCGGCCGGGCCGACCTCGATCGGCGAGGCATCACGTGAGTACAGCGAACGGTGGTAGGCGCTCGTGCGCACGTGTTCGGCGCCCACGATGGATTCGAGCTCTCGCACCAACGGGTCGGCCGCCGGACCGTCCTCGGACGCGCTCGAACGTCTCCACGGCAGCCTCATCCCGGTCAGTCTGGCCCACGCCCGGCCGACCGCGCCCGATCCGGCCGTAGAGTCGACGGTCGTGCATGACGACCCCCACGAGTGGTACTCGTTCGATGATGCCGACGGCGACACCTGGATGTTCGACGTGACGTTCCTCACCAGCCCGTGGACGTGCATCTTCGGGAAGGGATGCCAGGGCGTGCTCACCGGCCCGGCGGAGGAGCTGGGTCAGGGGTGCTGCTCGTACGGCGCTCATCTCATCGACGCCGGCGACGCCAAGAACCTGTTCGACCACGCCCGGCGCCTCACCAAGTCCCAGTGGCAGAGCAGACCATCGAAGCCGCTCGAGCTCTCCAAGATCGTCAAACGTGACGGTGACACGATGATCACCCGGCTCGTCGACGACGCCTGCATCTTCCTCAACTCACCCGACTTCCCCGGTGGTGGCGGGTGTGCCCTCCACATCGGTGCCGTCGCCGCGGGTGAGCGGCCGCTGGACTGGAAACCGGCCGTGTGTTGGCAACTCCCGCTCCGCCTCGACGACTGGGTCGACGACATCGGGCACCGCACGTGGATGCTTCGGGAGTGGAAGCGGCGGGACTGGAGCGAAGGCGGCGACCAGTTCCACTGGTGGTGCACCGAGGGCCCCGAAGCGTTCGTCGGAAGCCGCCCCGTGTACGAAACGCTGGCCGACGAGATCGTCGAGCTCATCGGCTCGTCGATTTACGAACGCCTCGTCGCCCACCTGGCCGACCGCCCCCGAGTGCGCTTCCTCCCCCACCCCGCCCGCCGCCCCAAGGCGTGACGGCTTCGAAGATCCACACGATCTTCGAAGGCACCAGCTGGGTCCGGCGTCTGATCCAGGCTGGTTGCGGCAGATTGAAGGACCGGTTCTCCGAGTTCGTCGACCGCGTTGACCGGGAGCACGAACGCATCGTCCCGGAGCAGTCGGCGCCGCCGTCATCGAGTTCATCACCGGATCGCTGATCGAGAATCCCCGTCGCGTCGGTCGAGAGCTGCGCGAGGAGCTCGCCGGCATCCGCAGCGCAACCGCCGCGACGGTGGCCGTGTATCGGACGATCTGACGGCCAGCCGCCGGTCCAGGCTTCTTGGCGACCGCGACCTTGGACGTCGATCGAGCGCACGCTCAACTCCTGCCCCCCTCAACCGATGAGGAGCGGGTGAGCGGACCCCTCAGCAGCGACGCAGTCGACACCGCGTGCCAGAACGTCGGGTTGCTGTTTCCCCGATTCGTCATCGAGCAGCTCGTGGCCGCCCTCGACACCGGCAAACACGTCATCCTCACCGGGCCGCCCGGCACCGGGAAGACGACCCTGGCCCACGTGACCGCCGAGGTCGCCCGCGCCTCGATGCTGTGCACCGGGTTCCTTCCGACGACGGCGACAAGCGAGTGGACGACCTTCGAGACGATCGGCGGGCTCCAACCCACCGGCGAAGGCCTCATCTTCCGGCCCGGACTGTTCATCGAGGCGATCGAGTCGGGGCGCTGGCTGGTCATCGACGAGCTGAACCGGTCGAACTTCGACCGGGCCTTCGGCCAGCTCTTCACGGTGCTGTCCGGCTCCGCGGTCGTGCTGCCGTTCAAGCGGCAGGGTCGGTCCAAGACGCTCTCGCTCGTGCCCTCCGGCGCCGAGGTCCCTGACGACACGGACCCGATCCGGGTGCCGGCCAACTGGCGGATCATCGCCACCATGAACATGCTCGACAAGAACCTCCTGTACGAGATGTCGTACGCGTTGATGCGACGGTTCGCCTTCATCGAGGTTGCCGCCCCCGACGACTCCACCTTCCACCGGCTGCTTCAAGGCGACGGCTACGTGGTCGCCAAACTCCTGCCGCTGCGCCGATTCGCCGACCTCGGCCCGGCCGTGTATCTCGATGCCGCCCGCTACGCCGCCCGTCGCACCCGCGACGCCGTGTCGGAGTCCCGGGTCCTGTACGAGGCGTTCTACGCCTACTTCCTGCCCCAACTCGACGGGCTCGACGACCGTCGAGCGCACGAGTTGTATCGCACCATGGCCGCCCTGCTCGAGGAGCCGGAACGTCGTGAGGTGGCCCGCACGGTGAGCAATGTTGTCGGCGTCGACGTCGGCGTCTGAGCACGCCGGTGAGGCGGCCGGCGCGATCTGGCGTCGCCTGGCCCTGACGGCGCAACCCGCCGAGGCGATCGACGCCCTCCTCGGCATCGGCTTCGTTCGAGCGGCCCACATCATCGATGAGACGACGCTCATCTCGTCGGAGATCCGTCGGCTCCTCGACGCCGCGCCGTCGCTGCTGAACAACCCGGACCGGGGTCACGAGAGCCGCCTCACCTCGACGACCGGAGGCATTCGTGGACCGGTCCTGTGGTCGGAGACGTTGTCGGCCCGGTCCGCGTCAGGTGGAGCAGGCGGCGTCTACGTCTACACGGAGTCCCACCGCAGCACCGACACGCCCCTCAATCGAGTGCTCGTCTGGAGCCTGGAGCAGATCGGTCTCCTGGCGCAGCGGCTGTGCGACACGGATGGGGCGTCGGCCGATTCCACGCTCGCTACGCATGCGCTCGAGACGCATGCGCTCGTCCGCGATGCGCTCGCCCATCGCGTTCTCGCCGCCGTGCGGGATCGACAACGGGCCGCTCGGACACACATCACCCGTCGCGACGTTTCCCTGGCCCGCCGATCGCGCGCTGCAACCCGGTACGAGTCGGCCTTTCGGGCGTTCGAGCGACTTCACGATCCCGTCGATGCCATCGCCTGCGGCGAGATGTCGACCTCCGCCAGCCCCGCCACGAGAGCCCGGCTGGTGCTGTTCAGTTCGACCCTCGCTGCCATCGAGCAACGCCATCCCGACCTCGCACCCCTGGCGATTCGAAACAGTGCGTTGACCACGGGCCCGGTGCGGTACTGGCCCGACCGGGGCGACGAACGCGGAGCAATAGCGCTCGGCGATGTCGTGATCGACACGCCAGAACACCTGGCTGCGCTCACCCTCCGGCCCGAGATCGGCGAACGAGCGGCCCGCGGGGTCGTGGTGACGGTGGCTGATCCCGTCTCTCTGAACCACGCACTCGACATCGCGGAACAGCGCCTTCAACGCTGAGCGGAACCCCGCCGCACCTCGCCCGCCGAGGCCTACTCAGTCGTCGTCGTCATCCTCATCGTCGTCGTCTTCGCCGTCGAGGAGCTCGTCGTCATCGAATTCGTCAGCCCAGGCCGAATGCTCGGGCTTGGTGAGGGAATCGTCGGTGGAGAGGCTGCTGAAGAGGACGTCGAGGTCGACGTCCTGCGATCGCTTGAGGGCACGCGCCTCTTCGAACCGTCGATGTCGGCCCTTCTTCACGGGTGCTCGCAATCCGTCGTCGTGCACTGATCAAGGATCGAGTGTATCGACCGAACCGGCGACATGCCGATGCACGGAACGGAGTCAAAGGGGCCGATGTGAGCGTTCCTCCAGCACGAGTGCACCATCTCCGTCGAAGGCCAAAGCGACGTCGCCATCGAGCAGGCGGGTGATCGCTGTACCGACGACGTCGGCCCGCCAGCCGGTGGCCATGCGGCACGTGGGGTCCCCATCGAGCAGCTGTTCGATATCGGTCCGGGTGCCGATGATCGCCGGATCAAGATCCAACTCGCGGGCCCGCTGGCTGAGCCACGCCGACAACAGGGTGGCAGCCGGGCGCAGGCGTCTGCTGCGCTCGGGATCGTGGGCGATCGGTGGTGCGGCCGCAGGCCGGTAGGTCGCTTCGCTGATCGTGTGCAGCAGGTCGTCCCGGATCGGCGGTTTCAACGAACGGATGTCGAGGCCTCGTATGCGCCCCAACGCCTGCTCGTCACGGGGACGGCCCTGGGCCAAGGCGATCAACGCCATGTCGGACACCACGTGACGAACGGGAATGTCGAGGGTCGCCGCCCGACGCTCCCGCCACGCCGCCACGGCCTGAGCCGCGGCACGCGCTTCGCCCTTCAGCTGCCGGAGCTCTTTGACTCGGGTCCAGGCTTCATCGGGCTCGCGGGGGTTGCGCAGGCGATCGACGAGGTCGGCGTGTTCATCCTCCAACCAGGCGAGGCGCCCGCGCTGGTCCAGGTCGTCGATGAGCTTCTGCTTGACCTCGAGGAGGTAGGCAACATCGGACGCCGCATACGCGAGCTGTGCTTCACCGAGTGGCCGCTCCAGCCAATCGGTGAGCCGGTCCGCCTTGGGCAGGTGGATTCCGAGGATGCGCTCGTGCAGGGCCGACAGCGACGGACTCGACATCCCGATGAACCCGGCCGCCACTTGAGTGTCGAAGATCCTCTTGGGCACGGCGCCCACGGCGTGCTCCAGCACCTCGAGGTCCTGGCTTGCCGCGTGCATGACCAACAGCTGGTCGCCGCCGAGCAGCCCGCTGAGAGCTCGGACATCGACCGCCAGTGGGTCGATCAGGGCCACCTCATCCGGCGACGCGACCTGGAGCAGAGCGAGCCGTGGCCGATACGTGCGTTCTCGGTGGAACTCGGTGTCGAGCGCCAGCTCGTCGTGGATGCTCAAACGCTCCATCACCGCGTCGAGCGCGGCAGCCGTCGTGACGATGTGGAAATCGGGCCGGGCTCGGGTCACGCGGGAAGCCCCCGCCGGTCGAGAACCCGCTGGCGCGCCGCGAGCTGCTCGAGTGAGTCGATGTCCGCGACGGCCGACGGATCGGCGTCGACGAACACGAGGCGTAGACCCGCCTGAATCGCGGCCCGGGACGGCGATCGCTCCCCCGCATCGAACGCACGCTGGAGCGCCGAGGCCGTGCTGGCCCGCCACGCCGAGACCAGCCACTGCGGGGTGTCCTCGCCGGCTCGGGCGACGGCGACATCGGCTCCCTGGTCGGCGGCCTCCATGAGTGACATCAGCACCTCGGGGTCGAGATCGGGATGGTCACATCCGCACACCAGGACACCCGCATGATCACCGGCGTCGACCAGCGCGGTGAGCAGACCGCCGAGCGGACCCTCGCCGGGCCACCGATCCGCGAGGTTCGTCAGACCCGTGCGTGACACCACCGGGTCGGCGGCACCGACCAGGGTGACTGAGGCGAGACCGGCACGGGCCATCGAATCGGCGACCCGGAGCACGAGCACCTCGCCATCCACCTCGGCGAGCGACTTGTCGGATCCGAATCGCCGGCTGGCCCCGCCGGCCAGGATCACACCGTGCCACTGGCCCTGGGAGGTTCGTTCGCTGGTCGACGATGGGGAGGGGTGCGCCCGAGGCTCCACGTCAGCTCGGATCGGCCGGAGGCCAGTCGGGATCGAGCTGCTTCAAGAACGTGCGGCAGCGATCAGCCTCGTCGACCTCGCCGATGACGTGCGCCTGCCGGTGAAGGCCGTCGAGGGCACGCAGGAATCCCCGGTTCGTGGGGTGCTCGAACCTGACGTATCCCGAGCCGCGCCAGCCGTTGCGACGAAGTCGATCCAGCCCGCGGTGATACCCCACCCGGAACGCGGCGTACGCCTCGACGTCGTCACGGGCCAGTTGCCCGAGTCGGGCCCACCCGTCGAGCATGGTGGGCCAACGGGCCACAACGGCGGCGACCGCATCACGGCGCCCCTCGGCTGGTGCTGTCCATGCCGCGTGGAGCGCGGCGAGGGCCTCAGCCGGCTCGGGGTCGAGGATGGTCTCGGGCGGGCCGCTGCGGTGCAGGCTGACTGGTGATTGGTCGCTCACGCGCGCTCAGCGTACCGATCGGACCGACGCTCGGGGCCGAGTCGAGGCGGACGGGGGCGGGGGTCGGCCCCGTTAGGCTCCGCCGCCATGATCCCCGACTCGATCGACCCCGGCCAACTGCGCACCATCGTCATCTTCGTGATCCTTGCGCTGATCGTGGTCATGTTCCTCGTGGTGCGGTTCGTCCAGAAGCTGGTGATGAAGGGCGTGATGTTGGCGGTGCTCGCCGGACTCGGCGTGGCCTTGTGGGCCCAGCGGGCCGATCTCGGCGATTGTGCAGAGACCTGTAGCTGCAGCTTGTTCGGGCAGGACGTCGAGATCCCTGCCGACCAGCAACGGCTCTGTCGCTGACCGCTGAGGTTCAGGGAACGCGCTCGAGGCGCAAGATGTTGGTGGCCTTCGCAGTCGTGCTCAACCCCGCCAGCACGGCCACCAACTCGCCCGACCGGACGTAACCGGCGGCCGCGGCGCGGAGATCGCATCGCGGACGAGATCTTCATGTGTGCCGACGCAGTCCGAAAGAATCGGCACGGTGCCCCAGCTCAACGCCAGCTGATGCACCGCCCGATCGCTCGTGCTCACACCGATCACGGTGGCGCTCGGCCGGAACCGAGCCATGGATCGCACCGTGAATCCGGAACCCGAGACGCAGATGATGCTCCGCAGGCCGAGCTCGGTCGCTGCTCGCCAGGCGGACATGGTCAACGCGTCGGTCACCGCGGCGAAGGGGTCAGTGCTGGAGGTCATGCGGAGCTCGGCCAGGCGTTCGGCCCAGCTCTGGAAGTCGAACTCTTCGTCGGCTCGGCGGGCGATACGTGCCATGGTGCGCACAGCGTTGACGGGGTCGACGCCGACGGCGGTCTCCGCGGACAACATCAGGGCGCTCGATCCGTCCCACACGGCGTTAGCGACATCGGAGGCTTCGGCCCGAGTCGGCGAGGCGCTCGAGATCATCGACTCCAACATCTGCGTGGCGGTGATGACGGGCCGCCCGAATGAGATGCACTGGCGGATGATGTGCTTCTGGAGCGACGGCAGCTCCTCGATGGCGCACTCGTTGCCGAGGTCACCACGGGCCACCATGATCGCCCCGGACGCCTCGATGATCGCCGCCAGGTTGTCGACCGCGGCCCGCGTCTCGATCTTGGCCACCAGGAGGGGCCCGCGCGGGTGCGGCTCGGTGCCGACGCGCCGCACGTCGTGGGCCGAGCGAACGAAGGAGATGGCGATCATGTCGACGCCGGCATCGACGAACGCATCGATGTAGCCGAAGTCTTCGGGGGTCGGGGTCGGCATGGTCAGACGATCCGCCGGGACGTGGATGCCCGGCCGGCCCCGCACGAGTCCACCGCCGACGACCCGAGCCACGGCGTGATCGCTCGCCCGCTCGACGACCTCGATGGAGACCCCGCCGTCACCGATACGCAGACGATCGCCCACGTGGACATCGCTCACCAGGGAGTCGTACGCAACCTCGATGACCTCGGCCGTGCTCGCCGTGTCCCCCACCCGAACCTTGACCAGGCTGCCATCGACCAGCTCGGCACCCGTCTCGCCGAACGACGCCGCTCGGACCTTCGGGCCGGGAAGGTCGACGAGGATCCCCACCGGTTTGCCCATGTCCACGGAGACCCGGCGGATGCGCCAGTATCGCTCGAGCGCCTCATCCAGCGAACCGTGCGCCAATCCGATGCGGGCCACATCGAGTCCGGCATCGATCAACGCCCGCAGCGTCTCCTCGCTTTCGCTGGCCGGACCGATGGTGGCGACGATCTTCGTGCGTCTCGACATCTCGTCCACGTTACTGGCCGCGATTGCTGACCCTCCGGACCCTTCATGAAACCGCTTACGGCCTTCCTGCGACCCGTCGACGGTCCCCTCTGTCGGTCAGTTCAACCGGGCCAGAAGGGCGACCGCACGGGCCTCGTCTCGGGCCGAGCCACTCAGCGCGGCCGCGTGCGCCGCCGCCGATGCCGCGACATCGAAACGACCGACGGCTGCCGCGGCCTCCGCATGCGCCCGATGATCCTCGGCGCTGGCTCCCGGCCGTGCGGCCACGAGTCCCATCACCCACGCCAGGTTCCGGCGATCCCCGCGCCGCTGGAACGCCACCCGCAGGTTCGTGGTCATGCGATTCAGGATCTGCGTGGTGGGCGTGGGCAAGAGGAACGTCGGATCGAACGGCACGGAGACTCCGTGGAGCGAAGTGAACAAGGCCCGGCAGTCTTCCGGACGAAGCCCGGAGCGAGCATTGAACGGATCGGCGAACGTCCCCTCCACCGTGTCGGCGATCAGGAAATGACCGGGCATGCCGATCCCCGCCAGGGTCAGCCCGAGACGGCGGCCCACCTCGACGGCCACCGCGCTCAAGCTGATCGGGATGCCGAGGCGACGGTCGAGGACTGCCGGGAGGAGCGAGTTCGCCGGGTCGTAGTAGTCGTTCCGATTCCCCTCGAAACGCCCGGGCCCGAACAAGGTCGTGCACAGACCGGAGAGCGTGGACGCACCACAGGAGTCGGCCAGCTGATCGAGACGGGCGATCGTGGTGTCGGGGTCGGCCGAGGGATCGGCGTGCGCGCTGAGGAGCGCCCACGCCCGATCGAGGCGAGGGTCGGGCGTGGCCAGCAGCGCCACCAGCTCCGATGTCACATCCACCTTCGGCACAGTACCGCCGCTGGCTCCCGAGAGGCGCCAGACACACCGCCGCTGGCTCCCGAGAGGCGCCAGGAGCGTGGTGTCCACGGAAGGTGACCGGGAGCCGACTAACCTTGACCCCTCGTGAGACAGGTGCACCCGTACCTCGATCACCCGGGCCCCATCCCGTTTGCCCATCGGGGCGGCGCGGGTGATCAACCCGAAAACACCATGCCGGCGTTCCAGGCGGCCGTCGACCTCGGTTATCGCTATCTGGAGACCGATGTCCACGTGACACGAGATGGTGTCGCCCTGGCCTTCCACGACGAGGTGCTCGATCGGGTCACCGATCGCGCGGGGGCAGTCGCGGAGCTCACCTACCGCGAGGTCTCCGCCGCCCGAGTCGACGGCAGGGAGCCGATCACCCGCCTCGACGAGTTGCTCGCCGCCTTCCCCGAGCAGCGATTCAACCTCGACCCCAAACACGACGCGGCCGTCGGTCCGCTCCTCCATACCGTGACGAGAGCGCAGGCCTTCGATCGGGTGTGCGTCGGATCGTTCTCCGATCGCCGCCTGGCCGAGATCCGGCGCCGAGCGGGCCGAGACATCTGCCTCTCGCTCGGACCCCGAGCCGTCGCCGCCCTCCGCGCCCGGATCCCGGGCATCCGACTCGACGGGGTGAGCGCGCAAGTACCGCCGACCGTTCGCGGCCGCACGCTGGTCGACCGAGCGTTCGTCACCGCCGCTCACAGCCGCGGCATTGCGGTGCACGTCTGGACCATCGACGACCCCGCCGAGATGCATCGGCTCCTCGACCTCGGGGTCGACGGCATCATGACGGACCTCCCGGTAGTCCTCCGAGACGTGCTCCAGGAGCGGGGCCAGTGGTTCGGCTGAGACCGCTCGCCCTCGCCGTGGCCCTCGCCGTGCTCGCACCGCCGGCGGTGGTCGCCGCGGCTCAAGAGACCGAGCCGGAACCGACCACGTCCGTGGTTCCGGACCCCTCGGCCCCGGCCGCCCCGCCCCCGTTCCTGACTGGTGCGACGGTCCCCGACCCGTCACTGCAGCCGGGGTTGACCCTGGTGCGGCTCAGCAGCCGGTCCTACGACCAGGCCGTCGCCGCGTACGACGCCTCGGTGGCCGACCTGGCGGCCACGCAGGCCGCACAGGTGACGGCGGACGCTGCGCTCGCCACCGCACTGACCGAACGGCAAGCGCTGCGTCAGAGCCTCACGTCAGCGAGGGCGACCCGGCGTGCCGGGGCCGCCACCTTCACCGAAGCCGAGCGTGCGGTCCGGGCGATGGCGGTGGCCTCGTTCATGTCCCAGGGCACCGACAGCGATCCGTCGATCTACCTGCTGGCCGAAGGGCTCCCGGAACCCGAGATCCGCCGGCAGTTGACGCTCGAGACCGTGGCCGTCCAGCTCGGCGACCGGGCCGTCTCGATCGAGGCCCTGGCGGCCGCCGACGCCTTGGTCCTCGAGGGCGAAACCGCGCTGTCTCAACGATCGGCTGCGCTGGTCGAGGCCACCGACCTGATCGAGAACCTCCGTCAGCACGTGAGCGATCTGTTCGGGCAGCTCGTGGAGCAAGCCGACGCCATCGTCGACGTTCGACGCACCGCGAACGTGGCCGGGGTCGACTTCACCCTTGTCGTGCTCGACGCCTATGTCTCGGCCGCCAATCTGGTCGCGGCCGAGAACCCCGGATGTGGGTTGGCGTGGTGGATGCTGGCTGGGATCGGGCGCATCGAGAGCCGGCACGGCACCATTCGGGGCGGCACGGTGGACGCCACTGGTCGACCGTCGACCTCGATCATCGGGATACCGCTGGATGGAAACAACGGCACTCGACTGATCACCGACAGCGACGGCGGAGCGCTCGACGGTGACACCGCCTTCGATCGTGCGGTCGGGCCGATGCAGTTCATCCCGACCACCTGGGCGTCGTGGGGGCGCGACGGTAACGGGGACGGGCGCGAGGACCCACACAACCTGTACGACGCGGCCTACGCCGCAGGCGTGTACCTCTGCGATGGCCAGGTCGTGTCGACCGCGGCTGGGCTGTCGACGGCGTACTTCACCTACAACCAGTCCGAGCAGTACGTGTCTGACGTGTCCGGCCACGCCGACCGTTACCGCCGCGCCGTCGAGATCCCCGAGGTCGCACCGGAGGCGGCGTAGCGGGGCCATCCGACTGTTCATCTGGGGGTAACCCTGTGTACAACATGTGAAGAACGTCACATGGCCTCCGGATTTCGCCTCGAGACGGTGGATATCCTGAGGATTTCGCCTCCGGATCTTGACCGCCCTGGTCGGCCGTTGCAGAGTCTGCCCATCGTCGAAATCGACGAGGGAGCGACCACCGGACAGCACGACCGGAACGGCGCCGAACTGGATAGGTAACGCAGTCAGCGAACAGTCGGGCAACCGGCCGAGAGCACGGCCGCCGAGCAGATCGAGTGAGGACCGGGCCGGGCGCACCTGGTGCGAACGACCGAATCGATCAGACGGACAACTGAGAATGGCCGCAGCGGAGACCATGGCTCTTCGGAGCCGAGGGGGACGCTGCGGTGATCGAACCAGGACTCGGGATGCAACCGAGAAGCGGCGAGAGCCAACTCCGACGGGAGGAGGCACTCGAAGGCTTCAACGGGCGCAACCGCTGGGGAGGCAACAGGTCAGGGTGAACCACCGCCGGGTGCGGAACCCTCTGATGCCGAGCCGGGCGGCCGAGTGAACGTCTCGGATGGGAACCACCTGACGTGGGTGGGGATCAGACGGGTCGGGAGGCCGGAACACGGAGCCGGCCGCACGGAACGATCGGGCCGACAGTGGAGGTCGACGGACCACCCGGGATCGGTCAGGGAGCGGGCTTCGGCCTGAGCCCCGAGCAGGCGCCGTACCGACGGGGAAGGTGACTCAGCACATCGAAGTTGGCCGAGGGCCCCGAGAAGCCGAAGCGGGTAACCGCAGAAGCTACTCGGGGTCTTCACGCGTTTTGTCGGCAAGAGGGTCGGTCGCCCCGGTACCTTCTCGGGAGTGGCCGTCGTTGCGGCCGCCGAAAGGTTTCGACATGGCGCCGCACAAGTCCTTTCTCGTCAACGACGAGTTGGCCGACTATCTCCTGGCCCACGCCGAGCCGGCCGACGACGTGCAACGCCGCCTCCAGGACGACACCGCGGCCCTCGGGGCCTGGGCCGGCATGCAGGTCTCCCACGAACAGGCCGTCTTTCTGGGTTTGCTGACGAGGTTGATCCGTCCGCGCCTGGTCGTCGAGGTCGGGGTGTTCACCGGCTACTCATCGCTGGCCATCGCCCGCGAGCTCGAGCCGGGAGCCACCCTCGTCGCCTGTGACGTGTCCGAAGAGTGGACGGCACGGGCCCGCCAGGCGTGGGAGGAGGCCGGCATCGCCGACCGGGTCGACCTCCGGATCGCCCCGGGCCTCGACACGTTGACTGCGCTTGACCCCGCGGTGCCGATCGACTTCGCCTTCATCGACGCTGACAAGGTCCACTATCTCGCCTACTACGAAGCCATCCTCGAACGGATGCGGCCCGGCGGTCTCATCGCCATCGACAACGCGCTGTGGGACGGGCGGGTGATCAACTCCACGGTCGACGACGCCGACACCATGGCCATCCGCGCGTTGAACGACCACGTCGCCGCCGATCCGCGGGTCCGGGCCGTGCTCCTGACCGTGGCCGACGGCGTGTATCTCGCCCAGAAGGACGGCGACACGTGAGTGACGAGCTCCACGTGATCGCGTTCGACCACCTCGTGCTCCGGGTGGCCGATGTGAAGCGGTCGTTGGCCTGGTACACAGACGTGCTCGGGCTCGACGGAGTTCGAATCGACGAGTGGCTGCAGGGTCAGGCCCCGTTCCCGTCGCTGCGCATATCGGAGACGGCGATCATCGACCTGGTCCCGGTCGCCCCGGGCGTGCCCGTGGCCACGGGGCCAGCTCGCAACCTCGATCACCTGTGCCTCGTCGTGGAGCGGACCGACCTCGACCGACTCTCCGCGGAGCTCGATCTCCGCGTCGTCGACGGTCCAGCCGAACGGTTCGGGGCCCAGGGGATGGGGCGTTCCTTGTACGTGCTCGACCCCGACGACAACGTGGTGGAGCTGCGGCACTACTGAACCGGTGCCGTCACCTGACACAATCCCGGCATGGATCGCCGCCTGACCTCGTTGACCGCCGGCATGGCCATTCCCTACGGCGGTGACCGCGTCACCACCGTCACTGCCGAGCTCGCGAGCGCCTTCCGGCCGGGCGACCAGCTCGTGGTGGTCCAGGAGACCGGCGATCTGCTGCACGTCCGGAGCGATGTCGCGGCCTTGGTCGATCAGGTCGTCAACGCGGCACGCCGCGCCTTCGCGGATCTGGCTCGTTGCACTGACGAGCAGATCACTGCGTTCTACGAAGCGTTCGCGCGGCGACTGGCCGATGACGACGCCTTCGAGGCCATCGAGTCGGCCAACGCGGCGGACGTCGCCTCCGCTCGAGACCGGGGTCGATCGACGACCCGATTGGCCCTCTCGGAGTCCATGCGATCCGTCATGGTGGACGGGCTGCGGAGCTGGGCCATCTCTCCGGCCGGTCGACGGTCGGTCGTCGAACGGGTGGAGCACGAGGGATGGTCTGTCGAGCAGGTGCGCAGCCCGCTCGGCGTGGTCGGTTTCGTCTTCGAAGGCCGCCCCAACGTCTTCGCCGATGCCACCGGCGTCCTGAGGACCGGGAACACCGTCGTGTTCCGCATCGGCAGCGACGCTCTCGGCACAGCTGAGGCCATCGTGCACCACGCCCTCGATCCTGCCCTGGCCGAGGCCGGCCTCCCCGCGGGAGCGGTTGGCCTGGTGGCGAGTCCGTCCCGCGCGGCCGGGTGGGCGCTGTTCGGGCATCCGGGCCTCTCGCTCGCCGTCGCTCGGGGCTCCGGCGAGGCCGTCGGGCAGCTCGGCGCCGTGGCCCGTCAGGCCGGCACGGCCGTGAGCCTGCACGGGACCGGCGGCGCGTGGCTCGTGGCAAGTCCGGACACCGACGATCTGACCTTCGGCGCGGCTGTCCTCCACTCGCTCGATCGCAAGGTCTGCAACACCCTCAACGTGTGCTGCATCCCGCACGCCGCCGCGGATCGACTCGTCCCGGTGTTCCTCGATGCCCTCGACGCAGCCGGTGCACGCCGTGGCGCGCCTGCTCGCCTCCACGTTGTGCGGGGCAGCGAGGGCGCCCTGCCGGCCGGCTGGCTCGATGCCACCATCGACGTCGCCCGGCCCGAGGGCCGGCGCACCGAGGCGCGCACCGACGTGGTCGAGATCGCCGCCCTGGCCACGGAGTGGGAATGGGAGGACAACCCCGAGGTCACGCTGATCCTCGTGGACGGTGTCGATCACGCGGTGGCACTGGCCAACGAGTGGTCCCCGCGGCTCGTGGCCTCACTCGTCTCACCCCACGAACACGAACACGAACGATTCTGGGACTCGATCGACTCGCCCTTCGTCGGCAACGGCTTCACCCGGTGGGTCGATGGGCAGTTCGCCCTCGGCCGGCCCGAGCTCGGCCTGTCCAACTGGGAGCACGGCCGACTGTTCGCCAGGAGTGCCGTGCTGTCGGGCGATTCGGTGTTCACGGTGCGGACACGCGCCCGACAGACCGATCCCGACCTGCACCGCTGAACCCGACGTTCGCTCACGTGCGGGTTCGGGTCTACGATGCCGGCTCATGAGTGACCGAGGACACACGCCGGATGTCTGATCCCGGCCCGAGCGACGCGCCAGCGGCCCCCGCCCAGGCCCGCGAGACTCTGCTCTCGGTCAACGAGGTCGACGTCGTGTATGGCGGGGTCATCCAGGCCCTGCGTGACATATCGCTCGAAGTTCGAGCCGGCGAGGTGGTCTCACTCGTCGGCGCCAACGGTGCCGGCAAGACCTCGCTGCTGAGAGCGATCACCGGTCTGCTCCCCCATCACAACGGTCGGGTCACGAGCGGGCGGATCCACCTCCGCGGCGACGACATCACCGGCCTCAGCTCCACCGCCATCGTCAGCCGTGGCGTCGCCCTGTCGATGGAGGGCCGGCGCGTCTTCGCCGAGCTCTCGGTCGACGAGAACCTCCGCTCCGGCGCCCACACCGTCCGGGATCGCCGATCGGTGCGACTCCGGGCCGATTCGATGATGGAGATGTTCCCGATCCTGGGTCAGCGACGCCATTCACAGGCCGGCTACCTGTCGGGCGGCGAGCAACAGATGCTGGCCATCGCCCGAGCCCTGATGAGCGGTCCTTCGCTGCTGCTCCTCGACGAGCCGTCGCTGGGTCTGGCACCGCTGATCGTGCAGCAGATCTGGCAGATCATCGGTCGGGTCAACGCCGAGGGCACGACGGTCCTGCTCGTCGAGCAGAACGCGGCCATGGCCCTCTCCATCTCCGATCGGGCGTACGTGCTCGACACCGGACGACTGGCCAAGACGGGCACCGGGGCTGCGCTGCGCGACGACCCCGAGATCCGGGCGCTCTACCTGGGGATGGGCGAGGAAGGTACTGGGCGGCGCAGCTACCGCTCCGACTTCCGGGCCCGCCAAGCCGCCCAACTGTCGAATCGGAAGGGCCCGACCCCATGACCACCAGCCCGTTGCTCGAAGTCCAGGACATCACGTTGCGATTCGGTGGCCTCGACGTGCTCCGGGGGGTCTCGTTCTCCGTCGACGAGGGCCAGTTGGCCGCCTTGATCGGCCCCAACGGCGCCGGGAAGACGAGCCTCTTCAACTGCCTGAACGGCGTGTACATCCCGGCCGAAGGCTCGATCCGGCTCGCCGGCCAGGACCTCGTCGGCATGAAGCCCTCGCGCATCGCGCACTTGGGCCTGGCCCGCACGTTCCAGAATCTGGCCCTGTTCGGCAACCTCGACGTGGTCGACAACTTGATGCTCGGACGCCACCACACCATGCGATCGGGCTTCCTGAGCGCCGCCGTGTGGCTCGGCCGGGCCAAGCGGGAGGACATCATCCACCGGCGACGATGTGCCGAGATCGTCGAGCTGCTCGACCTGGGCGAGTTCGCCGGCCGACCGGTGGGTCTGCTCCCCCACGGTGTCCAGAAGCGGATCGAGCTCGGCCGGGCGCTGGCCATGGACCCTCGCCTGCTCCTCCTCGACGAGCCGGCCGCCGGGCTCAACGCCGAGGAAACGGACCAGCTCGGCGAGATTGTCCTGCAGATCCAGCACGAGCTGTCGCTGAGCATGATCCTGATCGAGCACGACATGCACATGGTGATGGATCTCGCGGAGAGGATCGTCGTGTTGAACTTCGGCGAGGTGATCGCCACTGGGATGCCCGCCGAGGTGGCCGCCGATCCCGCCGTGATCGCGGCGTACCTCGGAACGGCGGAGGTGGCCTGATGGACAAGTTCCTCCAGCTGCTCGCCTCGGGGATCTCGCTCGGCGGCATCTACGCCCTCATCGCCCTGGGATTCGTGGTCATCTACAAGGCGACCAGCACGTTCAACTTCGCCCAAGGCGGGTTCGTGCTCCTCGGCACCTACCTGACCTACCAGTTCGGCAACGACGCCACCTGGGGCTGGCCCTTCTACCTCGCCCTGCTGGCCGCATGCGTCGTGATGGCCATCATCGCGGCCGTGATCGAGCGGGTGATCCTGCGGCGCATGATCGGCAAGCCGGCGTTCTCGGTCATCTTGGTGACGCTCGGCATCCTCTTGGTGATCGAGCAGCTGGTGCGGGCCACATGGACCCAGCCGTCGTACGTGCTCGCCAACCCGTGGGGAACCAAGACAGTCGACCTCGGTGGCGTGATCATCGCCCACGCCGACATCTGGGCCGTGATCTTCACGGCCGTGTTGTTGGCGGCGTTCTTCGCCTTCTTCACCAAGAGCCGCACCGGTCTCGGTATGCGGGCCAGCGCCTTCGACCAGGAAGCGGCCTCGGCCCAAGGCATCAGCGTGGCCCGGTCGTTTCAACTCTCGTGGGCCATCGCCGGGGCCGTCGCGACTGTGGCCGGCGTCATGCTCACCGCCCGGCCGGGTTCCGGCGGCGCGTTGAGCCCGGGTCTCAGCTTCGTCGCTCTCCGGGCCTTTCCCGCCACCATCCTCGGAGGCCTGGACAGCCCCGGGGGCGCGGTCGCCGGCGGGGTCGCCGTCGGTGTCGCCGAGGTCATGGCGCGCGGCTATCTCGATGACAAGGCGTGGCTCCTCGGTGAGAACTTCGCCCAGGTGGTCCCGTACGTCGTGCTGGTACTGGTTCTGCTGTGGCGACCGAACGGTCTGTTCGGGACACGGGCGGTCGAACGGGTATGAGCGACGCCACCTCCTTCCGAGCCCTCGGCGGCACCAACCGGCTTTTCGCGTCCCCGGCCGGGCGCGTCAGCGCCGTGGCGACGGCGATCGGCCTCGCCGTCATCCCGTTCTGGCTCGACAGCGACTTCTGGATGACGACCATCGGGAACGCCGGGATCTTCGCCATTGCCGCCATCGGCCTGAACCTCCTGACCGGGTACGCCGGCCAGGTGTCCCTCGGTCACGCGGCGTTCTTGTCGATCGGCGGCTACACCGCGGTGTACTTCGGAAGCGACAAGGGTTGGCCACTCCCGGTGTGGCTGGTCGTCGTCGCCCTCGTCGGAGCCGCCGTCGGGGCCCTCGTCGGCCCGTTCGCCCTGCGTTTCAAAGGCAACTATCTGGTCGTCATCACGCTGGCCCTGCTGTTCATCACCGTCCATGTGCTGGAGAACTGGGACCGCTTCAGCGGCGGCTCCGACGGCAAGTCCGCGAGCGGTCTCGACATGTCGGTCGGACCGCTCGACTTCAACGAGCTGAGCGTGTTCGGCAAGGACTTCACCGAGTACCAGGGTCGCTACTACCTGGCCTGGCTGGTGTTCGGCCTCGTGCTACTCATCGCCCGCAACATCGTGCGCTCCCGTCCCGGCCGAGCCCTGCAAGCGATCCGCGACCGTGACATCGCCGCCGAAGTCGTCGGCGTCGACACCTCCCGGTACAAGGTCGCCGTCTTCGCCCTGTCGAGCGGCATGGCCACGATGGCGGGCGGTCTCTACGCCTCGTCGATCCAGTTCCTCACGCCCGGTGATCCATCGTCACAGCTGTTCCTGTCGATCCGGTTCGTGGCCATCATCATCGTCGGCGGCCTGGGTTCGTTGTACGGCGTGATCATCGGGGCCATCCTGCTCGGCCCGCTGCCCAAGCTGCTCGAAGAGCACGCCAGCAAACTGGACTTCACCGTGCCGCTGTTCGACGAGCCCCTCGTCCAGCGGACGGCGACCTCCCCCGGGCTGTTCAGTCCCGCCAGCCTGGCTGAGATCCTCTTCGGACTGCTGCTGATCGGCTTCCTCATCTTCCAGCCTCGGGGGGTCGCCGGGCTCATCGAATCCGTGCGCAACCGCCTTCGGCGCACCACCTGAACGGACAGTTCACGGGGCGTCACCGCCAACGGCCGGTCCACGAGTACTGTTGCGCCGCCGGTCCGTGACCGGCGCGACCCAGGAGGGGACCATGTCCGCAACTCAACCAGGCATCCGCCGCGCGGCCCGCTGGCTGGCGTTGGGGCTCGCCTTCAGCCTCGTCGCTGCGGCCTGCGGCGACGACGACGACGACGTCGAGAGCTCCGACGTACCGGCTGAAACCACGACCGCCGCACCGACTGCAGATGACGGTGGTACCGACACCACCGAAACGACCACGCCCACCGACACC
This sequence comes from uncultured Acidobacteriota bacterium, assembly GCA_963732655.1. Taxonomy (GTDB): domain Bacteria; phylum Actinomycetota; class Acidimicrobiia; order Acidimicrobiales; family SHLQ01; genus CAVTWS01. Next base: position 373,974 of record CAVTAI010000001.1, read on the forward strand.
ACCGAGACCACCGAAGCGCCGGTCGCTGCGGGTCCTCCGCCGGAAGCGCCCGGGTTCGACGGGACGAACATCAACCTCGGCTACCTCACCGACCAGAGTGGCGCGCTCTCCATCGTCGGCGTCCCACTGCTCGCCGGCGCCCAGGCCTACTGGAGCTACGTCAACGAGGAGCTCGGCGGCATCGGTGGCCAGTATCCGGTCCAGCTCGTCACCGGCGATACGAAAGATGACGAAGCCACCACCGTCCAGGAGTACCTCCGAATCAAGGACGACGTCGTGATGATCGGCGAGGTGCTCAGCACGCCGCCGACCCAGGCCGTGCTCGAGTTCCTCGAAGAGGACGGAATCCTGGCGACGCCGGGATCGCTCGCCGGTGCGTGGAACAGCGAACCGAACCTCGTGCCCAACGGAACGGCGTACGAGTACGAGATGATCAACCTCGCCGACTGGTTCATCAACCAGTCCGGCTTGGGCGACGCCACCTCGGCCGCCTGCCTGGTCTACGTCAACGACAAGTACGGCGAGGACGCCCGCCGCGGCCTCGACTACGCCGCCGAGCAGCTCGGCTTCGAGTTGGCCGCCGAGGTGACCATCGCCCGCGGCGACACCGACTTCACCGCTCAGGTCGGTGAGCTCCAAGGCGCCGGCTGCGAGGTCGTCTACGCCATCACCGTGCCTCGCGAGCAGAACGGGCTGCTGGCCACCGCCAACGCCCAAGGCTTTGATCCCATCTGGCTCGGTGCCCTGCCCAGCTACCTCAACCTGCTCACCGCAGGCGACAACGCGGCGCTGTACGAGAACTTCTACGTCGCCCTCGATACGCCCGGTCTCGACGACACGTCGGTGCCGGGGATGGCGAACTTCCTCGAGCGCTGGGCCGCCTACGGCGACGGCAGCGCAGCGAACACGTTCCAACTGAGCGGCTACTTCCAGTCGATCTCCATCCACGCCCTGCTCGAAGCGGCGGTCGCCAACGGCGATCTGAGCCGTGAGGGTCTCCAGGCTGCACTCGCCGGCCTCGGCGAGGTGGAGATGGACGGCTTGGCCGACAACTGGGTGTACGGCGCCCCCGAAGATCGGGTGCCCGCCACGGCGAGCCGCATCTTCCAATTCGACGCCACGGTGCCGCCGAACTTCCTACGCGAGGTGGCCCAGATCGAGTCGGAACTGAACGCCGGTCTCGAGCTCTGATCACCTCCTGAACCCGTCCCGAAGCGAAACTTGGTGAGATCTCGCCCCTGAGCGGTGAGATCTCACCGAATTTCGCCGACGGCGCCGCTTACCAGCGGCGGCTTCCCCGGCGCCGCTTACCAGCGGCGGCTTCCCCGGCGCCGCTTACCAGCGGCGGTGCAGATCGGCCAGGAACTCGACGGTGCGGCGAAGGCCGGCGTCGCGTTCCGGGCCGTCACCCACCGGGAACACGGCCGCCGCCAGCTCCGTGCCGCCAGCGTCCGCCAACGACCGCAACCGGCGTTCGACGAGCGCTTCGTCGCCCACCACGACCACGTCGGTCGGGTCGTCGTGGTCGCCCCGGTCGAGGATGCGTTGGTACGTCGGGATGTCGCGGTAGACCGCGAACCGGCGCGCCGCGGCAGCGCGGCCGGCGTCGGCATCACCCGTCAGCGCCACCGGGAGACCCATCACCACCCGTGGAGCCGGACGCCCGGCCGCCGTCGCGGCGTCGGACAGGATCGGGACGACATGGTCGGCGAGGGAGCGCTCATCGCACATCCAGGTGATCGTGCCCTCGGTCCGCCGCCCGGCCAACGCCAACATGCCCGGGGCGAGGGCGGCGAGCATGAGTCGAGTGCTGGTGGCGCCGGGGATGGTGAGGGGCGCGTGGACCGAAAACCGTTCGCCGTCGTGATCGACCCGATCGGCACCGTCGAAAGCGGAATCGAGAACATCGAGGTACTCGCGCGTGTGCGCCAGCGGGCGTGCGTAACTCAGGCCGTAGTGCGTCTCGATCACGTTCTGATGGGACGGTCCGAGCCCGAGGACCACACGGCCGGGCGCGACCGACTCGATGCTCAAGGCCTGCTGGGCCATGGCCAGTGGGTGACGGCTGTAGGTCGGGACCACGGCCGTGCCGAGGTCGATCGTGGTGGTGGCCGTGGCGGCGAGCGCGAGGGCGGTGAGCGCATCGAAGCTCCACGGCACGTGGGGAACCCACGCGGAGGCCAAGCCGAGGCGTTCGGCCTCGCTCGCATTGGCGAGCAACTCGCCGGCCGTCGTGCGCCCGCCCCATGCCGCACTGATGAACACGCCGATGCGCACCACGTCCTCCGATCGATCGGTCCACGCGTTGTTCTACTCGACGGCGCCCTGGGCCATTCGGCTCTGGTCCGGATTCGCGCTCAGCCGAACCACGATCCCGACCGATGAAGTCAAGTGTGAGCCGTACCTACCGAGCCCCCGACTCTGTCGCCGAGCTGTTGAAGACGCCGCGCCAGGCCGTCGCGCTCGATCTCCCCACGAGCTTGCTCACGGACCTCATCCTCCGCCGGATGCTCAGCGACGGTCGAACCTCCCTGCACCGACTCAGCGAGGGCCTGGCCCTCGCTCACACGATCATCGAGCCGCTCGTCACGCAGCTGCGCGACCTGAGCCTGCTCGAGCTGGATGGCATGGACGGACGCGACTGGAAGGTGTCGCTGACCCAGGCCGGCAAGACCCAGGCGACCGACCGGATGCGCCAGTGCACCTATGCGGGTGTCGCTCCGGTCTCGCTGGAGCAGTACCGGACGGTGATCGAGGCGCAGTCGCCCCAGGTCTCGCTCAACCGGGAGATGTTGGCTCGCGCCATGTCGGACCTGGTCATCGAACCGCGCCTGATCGACGAACTGGGCCCGGCCATCGCCTCCAAGGGCGCCATGTTCCTCTACGGCCCGCCCGGTACCGGTAAGTCCAGCCTCGCCGAGCGTCTCATCCGGGCCTATGGCGACGCGGTGGCCATCCCTCACGCCGTGTGCGTGGACGGGCAGATCATCAGCGTCTTCGATCCGACGGTGCACATACCGCTCGACGAGCAGCCCGATGGCCTCGACGCCCGCTGGATCGCGTGCGAGCGTCCCTGCGTGGTGGCGGGTGGCGAGCTGTCGCCGGAGATGCTCGACCTGCAGCACGATCGGAACTCCGGTACGTACACGGCGCCGCTGCAGATGAAGGCCAACAACGGCGTGTTCGTGATCGACGACTTCGGCCGCCAGACGATGACCCCCGAGCAGATGCTCAACCGGTGGATCGTCCCGCTCGACCGAGCCCACGACTATCTCGCCCTGGCCTACGGGGTGAAGTTCACCGTGCCCTTCGACGTGAAGGTGGCCTTCTCGACCAACCTGCCGCCCTCCCGCCTGGGCGACGAGGCGTTCTTCCGCCGTCTGCATCACAAGATCTACATCGGCGGCATCGATGACGATCAGTTCGACTGGGTGCTCGTGCGAGTGGCCCAGAAGTACGACATCGAGTGCGGTCCGGCCGGCGCCGCGTATCTACGCCAGGTCGTGCGCGAACGCGGAGATGGAGAGCTACGGCCCTACATCCCGGGCGTGGCCTGCTCGATCATCAAGTCGATCGCCACGTACGAAGGGCGCCGTCCCGTGCTCGACGAGACCGCCATCGACAAGTTCGCCACCACGTACTACACGCGTGTCGTTCCCACCGGCGACGAGGCGGTCATGCCGCCGGATCAGCCCGCTTCGCCGATGCTTCCCCCCAGCGCGCCGCTGACCACCGCCGCCCTGCCGGCGGCCGTGGCGGCCACCCCTGCCGCGGTGGGCTCGCCTCCCCCACCGAGCGCTCCTCGAGGTTCACCCGTGGGCGTGTCGGCTCCGCCGCTCGCGCACCGCTAATCTCGGCCCCGATGAGGGGTACGCAGCATCGAGATCGTGAGCGTGCCGTCCTCGGGTCCTGTCGCCGGTGACGATCCCAGGTCCCGCGTCCACGACCCGCGAGGTCCTGCGCCAGCGGCCGGTGGCCCTGCTGTTGACATCGCAGGTGTTCTTCATGTCAGCGACGGCGATCCAGGCCACGGCCCTGGGCAAGTTGGTCTTCGACGCGACCAGGAGGGAGCTCGATCTCGGACTGCTCGGTCTGGCCGAGTTCGCACCATCCTTCCTCCTCGTCCTCGTCACCGGCGTGGTCGCCGACCGGTTGGACCGCCGCTTGGTCTGCGTCGTCGCCCTGGCTGGTGAGGTGGCGGTGTCGATCGGGCTCGCCGTGTCGGCATCCACCGATCCCTCGGGCATCGCGGCGATCCTGGCCCTGGCGGTCGGGTTCGGGGTCGCCCGGGCGTTCCACGCGCCGTCGGAGCGGGCGCTCAAACCCCTCGTCTGCGCTCCGGAGGACCTCCCGCGAGTCGTGGCGCTGCATTCCATGACCTGGCAGGTGGGGGCGATCACGGGGCCGGTGGTCGCCGGTTTCCTCTATGTGTGGAGTCCCTTCGCTCCGTTCGTGGCGGCGGCCGTGCTGTGTTTCGCGGCGATGGTCACCATGTGGGTGCTGCGGCCGGTGTCCGCGGTCGCCCCGGTGACGGAGCGACCGACGATGCGACACGCGGTGGAGGGTCTCGTCGTGATCCGCCGGTCCCCCGTCCTGCTGGGAGCCATCTCGCTCGACCTGTTCGCCGTGCTGTTCGGTGGCGCCGTGGCCCTGTTGCCGGCGATCGCCGAGAAGCGACTCGACGTCGGAGCGGTGGGGCTCGGGTTCCTCCGCGCCGGAATCGGCGTCGGCGCCGCAGTGACTGCGGTGGCCCTCGCCGCCCGCCCGTTGCATCGCCACGTCGGGCGGCGGCTGTTCGTCGCGGTCAGCGTCTTCGGGGTGGCGACAATCGCGTTGGGCGCCACCCGCTCGTACGTGGTGGCGTTCATCGCCCTCGCCGTGCTCTCGGCGGCGGACATGGTGTCGGTCTTCGTGCGGGCCACGATCGTGCCGCTCGCCGCTCCGCGCGCGGCCTTGGGGCGGGTTCATGCCGTCGAGCAGGTGTTCATCGGCGCCTCGAACGAGCTCGGAGCCTTCGAATCGGGCGTTGCTGCCGCGTGGCTCGGTGCGGGGGCCGCTGTCGTTTTGGGCGGGGTGGCCACGCTTACCGTGGTCGTCGTGTGGCTCGCCGTCTTCCCGGCGCTGCGGACGATCGACCGCTTCGATGATCTGCGGCCGTCGGAAACAGCTCCCCGGCCATGACGATGCCTGCCACGGGCACTCGCGCCGATGCCGCGAACACCGCCACGAACCCCACGGTCGCCAAGAGGGTCCAGTCGGTGCCGAGCGGTCCGCCCAGCCCGGCACCGAGCATCGAACCGATCACGAACAAGGGAGTCACCTCGCCGCCGGGCAGGCCAGAGCCGAGGCACAGCGCCGTTGCCGCCAGCTTCAGAGCGAACACGGAGAGGGCCAGATCGTCGCCGGCCAGGGCGCGCTCGGAGAGTGGCAGGGACAGCCCCGCATACTCGTGACCAGCCAGCAGGGGGTCACCATGCCCGCTCCGCCCAGGCCCGCCCGGACGGCGGGCCACGGCACGCGGGCCACCTGCAGATCGCGAATCGCTCCGCTCGACCACACGAACAGTCACCGCGGCTCCTCCGAGCGCCAGTCCGCCGACCACGAGCCCGCCCACGGCGCGGACCGACCAGTCGACCCGGAGGCCCGAGCGGGCGGCGTGATCGACTCCGAGTGCCCGGGCCACGGCGTCACCCGCCAGCGCGGCGAGAGCGGCGGCCGCCATGGCTGCGGGACGAGGCCGGAGGCGCGGGCCTCGAAGGCAAACACGATGCCGGCCAACGGCACACCGAAGACGGATCCGAAGCCGGCGGCCAGCGATGCGGTCACCACCGCCTGCCGGGATCGCCCGTCGAGCCCGAACCGACGGGCGCTGGCATCGGCGACACTGCCCGACATGGCCAGCGCGGTCCCCTCTCGGCCCACCGACCCGCCGACCAGATGGGTGAGCCAGGTACCGAGCAGCACCACCGGGGCCATGAGTGCCGGCACGCCCGCCGCCGAGGGTGATCGGATCTCCGACATGACCAGGCGCGTGCCGAGCGCCGCTCGTCCGGCCACGTGCTGGTGCGCCAGCCCGAGCACGATCCCGACGATCGGCAGCAGGTAGACCAACTCCTCGCGATCCACCCGCATGCGCGTCACGCTCGCTCCAGACCGGGTGCGGTGGCCGGCCTACACTCCTGCGATGTCCGACGCCGCCTGGCCTGCCGGCCGACCCTTGACGGTCGCCATCATGTATCCCTCGGCCTGGTATGGCGATCCGACCCTGTTCGCCGGGGAGGTTGCCGCACTCCAGGCGATCGACGATCGGGTGAGGGTCGTCGTCGCTCCCTACGTCGAGGACGACCAGCGCCGGTCCACGCGCCGCACGATGTCGGCCCCCGACCTGCTGGCGCGGCCGGTCGAGCTCGACGACGCCACCCAGGCGGCGCTGGCGGACGTGGAGGTCGCCCTCGGCCTCGATCTTCCCCCCGGAGTGGGCCGGTTCATGCCGAACCTGAAGTTCTTCCAGGTCATCGGGTCGGGCAGCGATCACATCCCATCGGCCGGGCTCGGGGCGATCGGTGCTCGCCTCACCAGCAGCACCGGAGCGAACGCCGTGTCGATCGCCGAGTTCGCGCTGGGCCGGGTGATCGCACACTGGAAGCGCTTCGATGCGATCCGGTCGGCCCAGGAGGAGGCTGTCTGGCGGCCCCTCATGGGCCGGCAACTCGCCGGCTGTCGCCTCGGCCTCCTCGGGTTCGGCGCCATCAACTCGGCGGTGGCCACCCGGGCGGTGGCCTTCGACATGGAGGTGTCGGTCGTGCGGCAGAGTGGCGCGTCGTCAGGGCGGCCACCGGGAGTGCAGGAGGTCGTCGGACCCGATGAGCTCTCGTCGGTGCTCGGATGGGCAGACGCGGTGATCGCCGCCGTTCCCGACGGCCCCGCCACCCGGTCCATGATGGACTCATCGGCGTTCGCCGCCATGCGTCCCGGAGCCTTTTTCTGCAACGTGGGGCGCGGCTCCCTGGTCGACGAGGACACGCTGGCCGATGCCCTCGAGTCGGGCCACCTCAGCGGGGCGGCGATCGACGTCACCGCGGTCGAGCCGCTCCCCGCCGGCAGCCGGCTCTGGGGGGTGCCCGACCTCGCCATCTCCGCCCATTGTTCGGTCGCGGTCAGCGCCATGTTCCCGAACACCCACCGCATGTTCGCCGACAACGTCCGCCGCTTCCTGGCCGGATCTCCGCTCCTCAACGAACGGCCCACGTCATGACGGCCGCCCGCTGCCCCTGGGCCGACGGTGCACCCGAGATGGGGCCGTACCACGACACCGAGTGGGGTTTCCCGGTCCACGACGACCGGCGGCTCTTCGAGAAGCTGTGCCTCGAGGGGTTTCAGTCGGGCCTCAGTTGGATCACGATCTTGCGCAAGCGGGAGGGATTCCGTGCCGCGTTCGCCGGGTTCGACCCCGCGGTCGTCTCCGGGTTCGGCGAGGCCGACATCGAGCGTCTGCTGGGGGACGCCGGAATCGTGCGCCACCGGGGCAAGATCGAGGCCACGATCAACAACGCCGGCCGGTACGCCGACATCGTCGACGAGTTCGGCTCGCTCGACCAGTACGTGTGGCGATTCGAACCGCCACCCGAAAGCCGTCCTGACGTGATCACCTGGGAGTGGATGGCCGCCCACCCGACATCGGCCGAGTCCGTGGCACTGTCGAAGGATCTCAAGCGGCGCGGGTGGCGGTTCGTCGGCCCCACCACGGTCTATGCGTTCATGCAGGCCATGGGTCTCGTCAACGACCACCTCAGCACCTGCCCGTCGCGTGATGAGGCGCGGCAGGCACGATCGACCCCGTGATCAGCCCAATCACGATGGGCGCCGGGAGAACCCACCCGTCTACGTTCTGCGAGAACGACATCAAGGGGGAACGATGACCGGTGTCTTCGAGGGTCTGCGCGTACTCGATCTGACCTCCGGCGCGGCCGGACCCATGACCACGATGGTGCTGGCCGACAACGGTGCCGAGGTGTGGCGTATCGAGCAGCCCGGTGGGGAACGCCGGGCCGTGAGCTCCGGCGAGGTCGTCTGGCATCGGGGGAAGAAGCGGGCCGAGTTCGATCTCGACGACCCCGAGGATCGCCAGACGGTCGCCCGGTTGGCCGCGTCGTCCGACATCGTGGTCGAGTCGTTCGCTCCCGGGTCCCTGGCCCGTCGCCAGCTCGACCACGCCAGCCTGGCGGCGGCGAACCCTCGTCTCATCACCTGCTCCATCACGGGATATGGGCGCGACAACCGCCACTCCGCCCGCCCCGGATACGACGCCTTGGTGATGGCCCGAACCGGCCTGTTCTTCGATCAGCGCGGCCGCGAGGGCACGGCGATGACGGAGATCTCCGGCAGCGCAGTCCCCCATCCGGACTTCGGCCCGCCCGAGGGCATGCGTCGAGGCACCGACCGGCCCGGGCCCGTCTTCCCACGCTCCACCTGGCCGAGCCTCGGCGCGACGTACCTCGCCCTGCTCGGCGTGACCGCCGCCCTCCGGCGCGCGCGAGCGCACCGGCCGGGGCCAGTGGGTCGAGACCTCGCTCCTCGATGGTGCGTTGTGCGCAGTCGGCCTCAACTGGCAGCGGGTCGAGAACCCCGATGCACCGCTGTACTGGATGTGGCCGATCGACAGCCGGTCGATCGAGGGTCTGTACGAGTGCAGCGACGGCCGGTGGGTCCACCACTGGACCGTCCGGCCGAGCTGGGTGATGTCGGCGACGAGTGGTGACACCCTCGCCGTCCCCGATGCCAGTCACAACTACCGCGACGACCCGGACCGAATCGGCATGGGACCCGAAGACCTCCTCGTCGGCATGTTCTTGCACCCGACCCTCACCGAAGCGTTTGCCCGGTTCCCGTCGAACGAATGGATCGACCTGGCCAACGCCAGCGAGATGGGCGTGGCGCTGGTGCGCTCGCCCGAGGAGGCGCTGGCCGATCCGGCCTTCCTGGCTGACGGCTGTGTGATCGAGGTCGATCATCCCGACCACGGCCCGATCCGCCACGTCGGCAACGTGCTGGAGTTCAGTGCCGACCCGGGCACCGTCGCGACAGCCGCCGCTCCTCGGGGCGCCCACACCGCCGACGCCCGGTCCCTTGCGGCCCGACTCGAGGAGGCGGCGGTCTCGGCGCCGTCTGGGTCGCCCACTCGGACAGCCGAACCGGCCGAAGCGCTCGGCCACCCACTGGCCGGGATCCGGGTCCTCGACCTCGGTTTGGGCGTGGCCGGCCCGTTCGCGCCCAAGATGATGGCCGACCTCGGGGCGGATGTGATCAAGGTGAACGCACTCCACGATGGCTTCTGGACCGGTACGCACATGGGCCTCGGCACCAACCGTGGCAAGCGGAGCATCTCGCTGAACCTGAAGGATCCTCGAGGTCTGCAGGTGCTGAACCGCCTCATCGCCACGGCCGATGTCGTCGCCACCAACTGGCGACCGGGGGCGGCGGCGCGTCTCGGTCTCGACTACGAGACGCTCGCCGCCAAACACCCTCACATCGTCTTCTGCAACTCAAGGGGCTACGAGAAGGGGCCACGCTCGGACCTCCCCGGCACCGACCAGACCGCCGCGGCCCTCACCGGTGTCGAGTGGGTCGACGGCGCGTGCGACCACGGCAATCCGCCGCTGTGGAGCCGATCGAACATGGGCGATACCGGCAACGCTCTGCTGGCGGCCATCGCCATGACCGGGGCTCTGTACCGTCGGGAGTCGACCGGTCTGGGCCAGGCCGTTGCCACCTCGATCGTCAACGCCGGGATGTTGAACACGTCCTACGCGTGGATCCACGCGGACGGTCGCCCCGGCGGGCGGGACCAGGTCGACGCCGACCAGTTCGGCCTGTCGGCCACCTACCGCATGTACCCGTGTGTCGACGGCTGGATCTGCGTGGCGGCGATGCGGGACGGCCAGCTCGACGCCATGCTCCGAGTCGTCGGGCACTCCGATCTGCTCGACGATCCCCGGTTCGCCACCGTCGCCGCCCGGCGCGCCCACGACGCTGAGCTCGCCGACGAGCTGGTGCGGCTCTTCGCCCCCCTGACGACACGCGACGCCTTCGCCCGTCTGGACGAAGCGGGCGTCCCCGTCGAGATCGTCGATCGATCCTTCGCTCGCACCATCTTCGACGACCGCGAGGCCCGCGAGTCCGGCCGGATCTCGACCACTTGGGCGGGTGGTGTCGGCCGCTTCGAAGATCCCGGTCTGCTCGTCCGGTTCTCGGAGACCCCCGGGATCGTTCAACGGGGTCCGTGCATCAACGGCCAGCACAGCCGGGAGATCCTCCTCGAGTTGGGTTACACCGACACCGAGGTCGACGTTCTGGCCTCCGAGCGCGTCATCGTCGATGCTCCGGTCTCGCCTCTCGTCGCCGGCTGATGGGGGCGTCGCGCCCGCCTGGTCAACCCATGCCCCTGCGCCTACCGGCCGGTCCGGAGGCACCTCTCGGGGTCACGACGCTCGCCGCTGACCTCTTCCAGCCCGCGCACGCCGGAGAAGTCGCCGGTCCGCCGGTGCTGGTGACGTGCCTGCCCGGTGGCGGGATGAACCGGCGCTACTTCGATCTCGACGTCGACCCGAGCCTCGGCCTCGGCTCGTTCTCGATGGCCCGGCATATGGCCGAACGCGGGTTCCACGTCCTCATCGTCGACCCACCGGGAGTGGGCGAGAGCGACATCCCCGACGACGGTTGGGCCCTCACCACCCCGGCGGTCGCCGACGCGGTGGGCCACGCGGCCTCGGCCGCGCTCCACGGCTTGGCGACCGGATCGCTCGATTCGGATGTCGCTCCCACCGGTCCGCTCGCGTCGATCGGCGTCGGCCACAGCGCCGGAGCGCTCGTGACCTGCTACCAGCAGGCCCGACGACGGACCCACCTCGCCGTCGGGCTGCTCGGGTTCGGAGGCGCTGGGTTACGCGGCCACCTCAACGCCGACGAGCTGGCCTGCGCTGATGATCCTGAGGCGACCCGGGTGGCCATCGTCTCGTTGAGCCGGGCCCGATTCCGCCGGCCCTTCCCGCGAGGCACGACCAGCCGCTCGGAGCTCCTGAACCGTCCGGACGTGGCCGACGCGGCGTACGAGGCCATCGCGACGGCGGGCGATGCGCTGCTGTCGATCGTCGGCCTGACGTCGATGATCCCCGGGGCGAGCAGCGGCGAGCTCGGCGCCATCGACGTCCCCGTCTTCTTGGGTGTGGGCAGCCACGACATCACCGGACCGGCGCACCACGTGCCATCCGTGTTCGAGAGCGCGAGCGACATCACCGTGTACGTCGTTCCCGAGACCGGCCACAACCACAACATCGCCCCGAATCGTGAACTGTTGTGGGACCGGCTCGCCGACTGGATCCACGACACCGTGCGGAGGTCCTGACCCGTCAGCGCTGACGGGTCATGATCTCGTCAGGCGATTCGATGTCCTCAGGGCGGCCGACGCCGTCGGGATCTCGGACGTCGAGCGGGGCGGCGTCGGCTGCGTGGCCCTCCACGTCGATCCTCGGCAGGATCCGCTCCAGCCAGGCCGGTAGCCACCAGTTCCGGTCCCCCAGCAGCTCCATCGTGGCCGGGACGAGCACCATGCGGACGATCGTGGCGTCGAGCAGGATGGCCGCCGCCAGACCGGTACCCATCAGCTTCAAGGTGCGATCGCTCTCGAGCAGGAAGCTGCCGAACACCACGACCATGATCGCTGCCGCCGCGGTGATCACCTTCGCGGTGGCGGCCAGACCGTCGGCCACCGAGGTGCGGCTGTCGCCGGTGCGGTGCCACTCCTCACGGACGCGCGACAGCAGGAACACCTCGTAGTCCATCGACAGGCCGAACACGACGGCGAACAGCATCATCGGGGCCCACGGCTCGATCGGCCCCGGCTGCACGCCCGTGATGTCGCTGAGCCACCCCCACTGGAACAGGGCGACCACGATCCCGTAGGAGGCACCGATCGACAGAAGGTTCATGATCACCGCCTTGAGCGGTACCAGGAGCGATCGGAACACGACCATCAACAGGAGGAACGACAGCGCGAGCACCGCGGTGAAGAAGACCGGCAGGCGTCGGGAGAGGATGTCGGAGAAGTCGATGTTGGCGGCGACGCTGCCGGTGACGGCCACATCGGTCCCGCTGGACGCCTCCACGGCGGGGAGCACGTCGTCACGGAGCCGATTCACCAGGTCCGTCGTGCCTTCCTCCTGCGGGCCCTCGGTGGGAACGAGGTTCCACAACACGGCTCGGGGCGCCGTGTCGTCGTCGAAGATCGGATCCGAGACGAAGGCCACCGCGGGGTCGGCCCGCACGGCCTCCGTGATGGCGCCGAGGGCCTCCACGTCCGTGTTCGGCGTGATTTCGCTGACGAGGAACAGGGGGCCGTTGAACCCTTCACCGAAGCCGTCGACGAGCAGGTCGTACGCCTGCTTGGTGGTCGTGTCGTCGGCGAAGTTGCTCTCGTCGGAGAAGGCCAGACGAAGCGCCACCACCGGGACGGCGAGAAAGAGCAGGACGGCGGCCGCCACGATCGCCGCGGGCCACGGGTGGTGCTGGATGGCCCGGCTCCACCGGTAGGCGGTCGTCTCCCGTCGAGGTTTCGGTGGACGGTGGGTCACCTCCTTGCGCAGGGCCCGCACGAAGAAGGCGGCGATCAAGGTGACGGCGGCCAGCGGGAGCCCGATCAGGAGTGGTGTGATCTGGAGTCCGACACCGACCAGAGCGACCGCGACGAACCCGGCGGCGATGAGCCCGCGCCAGCGGGTTCGCTCCACTCGGTCGCCGGCCCAGCTGAGCAGCGCGGGGAGCAGGGTCACCGATGCGATCACGGTGACGGCGACGGTGGCCGCAGCACTCACCGCCAGACCTTGCACGAAGGTCACGCCCATCAGGAGCATGCCCAGCAACGAGATGACGACGGTGGCGCCCGCGAAGATGACCGAACGGCCGGCCGTGTCCAAGGCGATCTGGGCCGCTTCGCGCGTCGGATGCCCGGCGTGGAGCTGCTCCCGGTACCGGGTCACGATCAGGAGCGCGTAATCGATGCCGACGCCGAGGCCGATCATGATCCCGAGGAAGGGCGCGAAGTCCGGGACCTGCATCACGTGGCTGAAGAAGATCACCAACGCAGACCCGCCGCCGATGCCGAAGAGGGCGACGCCCACGGGCAGACCCATGGCGAGCACCGAACCGAACGCGACGATCAGGATCACGATGGCGAAGGCCAGGCCGAACAGTTCCGAGCTCGGCTCCTCGAACTCGGCGAAGATGAAGCCGCCCAGCTCGACTCGAAGCCCGTCGATCTCCGGGACCCGGTCGAGGATGTCGTTGCGGATCTCCTCGGCATCGATGAACTCGATGTCCTCGGGCATCTCCACGTTGGCGTAGGCGATACGGCCCGCCTGGGCGCCGTCGTCGGAGATCAGCTGCTCGCCGCCGTCGGCGTACGGGCTCTCGACGCGAGTCACCCCGTCGAACGTGGCCACCTCGTCGAACAGTTCGCTCATGGCCGCCGCCACGGCGGGGTCGTCGACACCCTGTTCGGCCGAGTACACGATCGTGCCGATGAAACCCGCGCCCTGACCGCCGAAATGCTCGTCGAGCACATCGAATCCATCGGTCGATTCCGCGCCGGGGAGGCTGAAGTCCTGACGGTACGCCTGGCCGATGGTCGACGCGATGCCATTGCCGACCACGAGCGCCACGATCCACAGGCCGAGCACACGCCACCGATGATCGAAGCACCATGTTCCGAGTCGCGCCACCATGAACCACCTCGTCTCGCGATGAGCCGCAGGGGCCATACCCCTCGGCGCCGACAGTCAAACACGTCCCGGCCTACGATCCGGATATGACTTCGAACACACCGCCCGCGTCGCACATTGAGGTGGGTCATGCCCTGATCACCATGGTCGAGCCGACCGACGATCCCGCTCGACTGGTCGAGTACAACCGGTGGTACGACCACGACCACGCCTACGCCGGCGTGATGGCTGGACCGGGAGCGTTCTCCTACCGGCGTTTCGTGGCCACCCGGGACCTCAAGACCCGCCGCCGGGCCGGGTCGTCACCGTTGGTCGATCCCATCGCCAAGGGGTCGTTCATCGGCCTGTACTGGCTGATGGCCGGCCGCGCCGAGGAGCACTACGCCTGGTCCTTCCCCAACACGGCCGGGCTCGGTCAGGTCGGACGCATGAATCCCGACCGCGAGCACATCTCGACGAGCCTGTATGACCTGGCTCACGTGGTCGATCGTCCCGGGTGGACCGTGCCGGTCGAGATCGCCCTCGATTACCCGGCCGCTGGCGCGCTCGTCATCTGGGTCGATCGACGCCCCGACGCGACCCTTGATGCCGTCGCCGACTGGCTCCGCGACGACCTCTTTCCCGCGGTCTTGCCGGGCCGCTCCGGCGCTCAGGCCGCCACGTGGAGGCCGCGTGACTTCCCCGGCCTCGACGGCACCGGTTCCGCAGTGGGCGAGCGCCTGTGCTCGACCGTGCTGCTCACCACTGACCCGCGCACCGACACCACCGACCTGATCGACGCCGTCGCCGCCGCGCTCGAGTCCAGCCCGGTCGCCACGCTCGCCCTCGCCGCCGAGTTCGTCCCCGTCGTCCCCGGCACCACCACCCATCTCGACCAACTCTGGTAATCCCCGCCCCAGCGACTCACCCCGGTCACGGGATGGCGAAGTGCGTGGTGTAGCGGTCGAAGCGCGCCGCGAGGGTGTCGGACGCGAGACCGAACTCGTCCAGGGAGTAGCGGTGATCGCCGTGCCGTCCGTGGGGCCGGGCGTCGAGGTGATCGGCCATGGCTGACCGGGCGGTGTCGCTCAGCGGCAGGGCGAGACCCTCGTACGTTGCCGCAATCGCGGACGACGGATCGTCGATGAACTGGGCGTACCGCCCGTGGTGGATTCGAACCGCACCCCAGCCGCCGGATCGGTCGAGATCCACGACGGTGTCGAGCGACCGGGCGAAACGCTCGGCGTTCGCGGCCGCGACGGCAGGGGCGTCCACGTGGTCCGAGTGCACCCAGCGGAGCGTGCACAGGAGGCTGGTCAACGACGGCAACACATTGAACAAGGACCGGTGCGTCACGACGATCCGCGCATCCGGGTAGGTGCGCATGAGGGTCGGGAGCGAGTGCAGGTGCACCGGCGACTTGAGGACCCACCGACGTGGTTTCGACGTGTGCCGCTGCAGAATCTGCAGGACGAGGCGGTGATAGGCGTACGCCGGCGCCATGTCGCACCGATCGAGCCAGGCGGCGTAGGTCGGGACGTCGTACCGCGCCGTGAACTCCTCGGTGCGGAAGGCGAACGACATCGCCGACAGACACTCCTTCGGCCGTTGCGCGCCGTACTCGTGGATCGCGTCCAGCGATGGTGTGACGCGGGCCAGCATCCGCAGCTCGGCCTCGGCGGCGTCGATCCGCGCGGCCAGACCCGTCTCGGGTGTGCTGTCCGCCGGCGGGGGCACGGGCCAGAGCAACTCCCACCCCGTCGGCGCCCGCAGGTCCGGGTCGCAGTCCAGCAGGTCGAACAGGATGGTCGTGCCGGTGCGAGGCGCCCCGGCGACCACCACCGGAGCCTCGATGATCTCGTTGACGACCCCGGGGTCTGCTCGGCGGTACCTCTCGATCTGGAGTCGACCGGCCAGCAGCCGCAGTACGAAACGCCGGGTGATGTAGCGGCCGAGGACGGTAAGCCGCGCCGTGTCTCGGAGGTCGGCCAGCACGATGTCGAGCGGCTCGAGGAACTCGTCGCCCCCGAACTCACGCAGACCCGGCTCGGCGCTGACGCCGGCCCGCCAGCGCGACTCGGCCAGCAAGCTGTCTCGCTCGAGCGGCAGATCGGCTTCGTCAGTGATCGGCTCCACCTGGCGTTCGTTGATCAGCCGAACCCATTCGGGTCGCTCGGGTCCCTGCCAGGTCATCGCCGCGTGGTCCTTCGGTGTCGTCCGTCGAGATGGACTGGGCCGCGCCGGGGCGGCCGGCCAGACTGTACCGACCTCGGGGACGGCCCCGGGAACCGGTCGAGGAGAACTCAGACATGAGCACGGCGCCAGACCCCGTCATGGATGCCGATCGAGCTCGCCGGGCTTGGCAGGACACGTGCGACCGGCTGGCGGCGCTCGGCGAGCGCATCTTCGATCCCGATTTCCCGATCTTGCCCGAGGACCAGGTGGAAGGCCTCCGTCATCTCGCCGAGCAGGTCGTCTGCTGGACCGCGTGGTCGGTCAGCCACGCCGATCCCCGCCGGCCGATGTTCCAGCGCCAGAACGACCTCGTGACCAAGTGGGGCGGACCCAATGTGGAGAACGTGTATCGCCACGCCCGGGTCGACGCCCGATACCACTACCGCATCCGCGGTCGGATGAACAGTTGCGAGCAGTTCCTCCTCGCGGTCCGACTCGGCTTCATGGGTCAGGAGCGATGGGGCACCGTCGTCGAGCTCACGGCTTCGGACCTGCAAATCAGTGCCGGGGACGACTTCACCTTCACGGTCGGCGGTCCGCCAGGTCCGGGGGAGGATCCGCCCGATGTCCTCCTTCCGCCGGAGGCGTACACCGTCTCAATCCGCGAGTACTACTTCGACTGGCGTGCCATCGAGCCGGCGGTGTTCACCATCGAATGCCTCGACCCGGGGACGATCGAGCCCCGCGTCACCGGCGCCGACCTCTCGGAGAACCTCGACGGGGCAGTACGGGCCATCGAGAGCTCCATCGAGTACTGGAACCGCTACATGGCCGACCATCGGGCGGCGCAGGAGGACAACTCGTTCGCGCCACCGATCCGCGTCGACAAGGGATTGGCGGCAGCTCGATACGCCTTCTGCTTCCACGACCTGTCCTCGGAGGAGGCGTTGATCGTGGAGCTCCCCGCCCCCACATCGCCGTACTGGGGGCTGCAGTTGGCCACCATGGCCTGGTTCGAATCACTCGACTTCGCGTCGAGGATCACCAGCCTCAATCACCGCCAGGTCCACGTCGACGACGACGGCGTGGTCCGCTTCGTCATCTCCGAACGCGACCCCGGAGTGGCCAACTGGCTCGACACCGAAGGCCGCCAGATCGGGCTGTGCACGGTGCGCTGGTTCTGGGGTGGCGAACCGGTGACACCGTCGACGCAGCTCGTACCGGTCGACGAGATCCGTCGGCACCTGCCCACCACTACCCCGCCGTGGGGGCCGTCAGAGCGCGCCGAGCAGGTCCGACTGCGCCGCGAACATGTCGCCTGGCGCTTCCGGACCTGACCGCGGAGGATCGTCAGTCGTCGTCGGCTGACTCGTCGTCAGCTGGGTCGTCGTCAGCTGAGTCGTCTTCTTCGAGACCGAGGGCCACGAAGATGGCCTTGCGCTCGACCTCGAAGGTGTCGTCGTCGACCTCGCCGGCCGCCCGCCGCTCGTTGAGCAGGCGGAACTTGTCCATCAGGGCTGCTTCGTCGACGCCGTCGGCATCTTCGGATTCGCCCCGTGCGGCTCGCTCGGCGCGTTTGGCTGCCTGACGGGCCTGCTTCTCCTGCTCGCGGCGACGCTTCTCGAATTGGTTCGGGTTCCGGCCAGCCACGTCAGAGCGGCCGGACGTTCAGCGCCTCGTCGCCCTTGCGACCCGGGCCGACTTCGAATTCCACTTTCTGACCTTCCGCGAGCGAGCGATATCCGGTTCCAGAGATGTTGGAGAAGTGCACGAAGATCTCGTTGCCCTCATCAGTGCGGATGAAGCCGTAGCCCTTGTCGTTGTTGAAGAACTTGACGGTTCCAGTAGCCATGGTGGGTGTTCCTGTTCCTTGTGTAGTGCATCGCGTTGCTCGAACTCCGGAGCAACCGCACCAGGACCGAGGACCCAGACCACCGCTTCTCGACCGAGCCGGGAAGGAGCAGGCTGACTGCGATGGGCGAGCCGAAGCGCACCCGTTGTGACGAGAAAGATGGTAGTGGCGCATCGACCTTTCCCCACGGCACCTGACACGATGGCAACCCGCCCTTTCAGGCCGGATCGACCAGGAGGTTGCCATGTCGTCGTCCCCGACGATCCCGACGACGATGCCGGCGTATCGACTCATCGACTGGGGTGTGCCGCCTCGATATGCCGAGGTACCTGTGCCCCTTCCCGGGCCGGGCGATGTCCTCGTGAAGGTGGCCGGCAACGGGTTGTGCCACTCCGACATCGGTATGGCCCACATCCCGGCGGAGATGGGTCGGGCGATCGGGTGGCACATGCCGTTCACCCTCGGCCACGAGATCGCCGGCACGGTCGCGGCCCTCGGCGAGGGCCTAACCGGTTGGACCGAGGGTCAGCAGGTGGCCCTGGTCTCGCCCAAGTCCTGCGGGACCTGCCGCGTGTGCCTGCGCGGCCTCGACAGCGCGTGCCAGAACGGTCTGGCCGGCCGGGGGTACGGGCGTGACGGCGGCCTGGCCCCCTACGTGCTCGCCACGGCGTCTCGCGACCTCGTCGACATCACCGGGCTCGACCCCCTCCAGGCCGGGCCCCTGACCGATGCCGGCGCCACCTCGTACCACGCGGTGCGCAAGGTGCTCCACCTGCTCACGCCCGGCACCACCGTCGTCGTGCTCGGTGCCGGTGGGCTGGGCTCGTTCGCCATCCAGTTCCTCCGTGCACTCACCCCGGCGACCGTGATCGCCGTCGACTCGAATCCGGCCCGGCTCACCTACGCCACCGAGCTCGGGGCTCATCACGTCCTCCACGGTGTCACCGGTGACACGCCGCACGACATCCGACACGTGGTGGGCGACGGTGTTGATGCCGTGCTCGACTTCGTCGGCATCGACGACACCATCTCCGCCGGCCTTCGGTCGCTCCGCGCCACCGGCGCCTTCGGCCTGGTCGGCGCGGCGTCGGGGTCGTTCGCCGGTCCGTGGCTCAGCAGCCTGCCGCGCGATGGCATGGTCTTCTCGTTCCAGGGATCTTCGATCGCCGACCTCGACGACGTGATGACCCTGGCCCGCGCCGGCCACGTTCGTTCGGATGTCGACCTGTTCCGCTGGGATCAGGTTCCCGAGGCCTACGAGGCACTGGACAGCGGCACGTTGCGCGGGCGAGCCGTCGTCACACCTGCTGCGTGAGACGTCCCCCGTCCGCCACCTCGATCACCAGATCCGGCGGAGTTGGGCACCCTCGCGTCGCCGCCGGAGCTGCTCGGCGCGCTCCGCCGGGGTGACCACTGGCGTATCGGCGGGGAGGTGCTCGCGCAGTTCGGCGAACGGCACCTTCTTGATCGTGGGGTCGGGGTAGTCCGAGGCCAGGTTCCACCGCATCTGGATCATCCCCCACGGGTAGTCGCCCTTGTCGAGCCAGTTCGGTACGCCGGGATCGAGGCGGGAGATGACGGCACGGAACCGGCCGTCGCGGTCGATGTGGGCCTGGTGGTCGTTCAGGCTCGACTGCCGGTTGACCCAGTCGACGGTGCAGAAGCGGTCGTCGCCGACGAGCGCTTGCCAGTACCGACAGGTCGCGGGGAGGACGGTCTCCAGGATCAGGACCTCGTCGTCGCCGATCTCGTGCACCCCGTCGTAGTACGCCTGCTTCGGCAGCCCACCCATGCTGTCGATCTTCGACGACCGCAGGAACGTGTTCACACCGTGGTGCTCGCGGTAGTACCGCACCAGCTTCATGTCGAAGCCGATCATGCCTTCGATCCACGCCGCCAGGTCCGAGAATCGGCGCGCCGAGTCCTCGGGGGTCATGTCGGCACCGCCGTCGTCCAGACGCTCGATCGCCACCCGGGCGTCGATCTCGTTCGTCCAGTCGCAGGAGCACTTGCGCATGAGCAGTCGGCGGATGCGGGGATCGATCTGCCACCAGTCCCCGTCGTACCCCGCGGGTCGCTCGGCGCTGAACACGACGCTGAAGTAGCCGTCAGGGCCGAGGGTGAGGTCGTCGAGGTCGTGGGTGATGCCGATCGGCACCGAGTGGTCGACATCGTCCGGGCTCATCATGTCGAAGCTTTGCTGGGTGATCTCGACGAATCGAGTCGTGCCGCGAAAACCCGAGAGCCGGTAGACGCCCGCCGGGTCGATCTCCGCGGTCGAATACACGTAGTCGGGGTCGGGACCGCCCTGGTTGAAGGCGTAGTTCCACAGCGGCATGAAGACCGGGCGTTTGGCATCGGTGTACACGCGGCACAGGTAGCCCCCGGCGAGCATCGACAGCGCGAGCCGGTTCATGTCCTGCACCTCGGCCTCGGTGGCGCCATCGGGCCGCCACGTGGCCATGAGGTTGTCGCCCACCCGTTCGAGGGCTCGCATCTGGTCGGCCCAGCTCGGCAGCGTGTTCAGCATGGTCGGGTCTCCTGGTCGGTCATCAGCGTTCGACGGCGACGTCGAAGCGGCGGATGTAGAAGTCGTACTCGGAACGGAGCTGATCGGTGTTCAACCCGAACTGCTCGGCCGTGTACCGGTGCGCGCCGTGCGCGCCGGCCGGGTTCGCCGCCTGCCAGCCGATCAGTGCCTGCTCGACCGACGGTCGCAGCTCGAGCCCGAGGAAGTCGTACACGCGCCGAAGGGTGCCCATGGGATCGCGATGGAGGTCGGAGTGGTGGACATCGATGAACCGCGCCTCCCCCAGCCGATCACGCGCCGCGATGGCGTTTTCCATGCCCTCGCGCAGGTGCTCGCTCACCTTGCGACCGACCTCGTGGAGATCTCGCTCACCCCCCGCCGCGGGGAAGATGCTGGACACGATGCTCGAGTAGGAAGGCACCACCAGCCCGGGATCGCGGTGGGTCATCACGAAGCGGATGTCGGGGTAGGCGGCCACCAACGCCTCGAGGTGGAACTTGTGGTGCGGCGCCTTGAACAGCCACAGGTCGGGGGGACGCTGCGACTGCAACAGGGTGACCACCCGCCGGTGATACCGGTAGGTCTCGGTGAGGTCGGCGGATCGCCACCACCGGTGGTATCCGTAGACCGGCAGCGTGTACTGCTGCCCGTGGAACGCCATGCCGAGTACCTCGCTGTCCTCGGTCGTCGCGTCGGTGTCGTAGATGTGCATGGCCTTGAGCTGGGGGGCCACCCGCGCGTCCTCGGCGAGGGCCTGGAGGCGGCGCGGATCGGTGGCTTCGGTGGCCAGGATCGGGGGCGGGCACGGCTGTGACTGCTCCCACGCCCGCAAGCTTCGGAACTGCGGATCGAGTGACATCATGTTGGCCAGCGCCGTGGTGCCCGTGCGGGGGAGCCCGTTGATGTCGACCGGCCCCCGCAACGGCAGGGCGGCGATCTCAGGATGGTCCCGGTACCACGCTTCGAGATGCAGCCGATTCACCAGACGCCGACGAATCAGGCCGACGACGGCGTCGTCGGTGTTCGCATGCAGGTTCGCGTCCGCATCGAGGCTGGTCAGGAGCACCTCGAGGCCCTGGCGGAAGTCACCCGGGCCGAAATCCGACAGACCGGTGGCCTGCTCGAGCGCGGGCCATGACCGCCTCGGCGGTCGGATATCGGCCCCCGCTCACGCGGTCGCTCCGATGATCCGGCCGTGGGGACCGGCGACTCGTGTGTTGTCGTCGCAACCCATCTCGACGCCTTCTCCTACCTGACGCCACACCGGCCCGCGGACGGTAGCAGCGGGCCGTCGTGGCCGTCGATTGCGGGCCACCTCTCAGGCGTCGGCTACACATGCGCCATGCAATCCGGTCCGTCCCGCCCGACCCCGACACCCCCGGACGCGATCGGCGAGCCCCTCGGCCCGGCGATCCAATCCGCCCTCGACGGGCTCCTCGCGGCGCTCGTGCTCGACCCGATCGGGAATGACCGCTTCCGCGTCGTCAGCGAACCGGGTCGGTTCGACCGGGTGTTCGGTGGCCAGTTCGTCGCCCAGGCGCTCCTCGCCGCCTGCGCCACCGTCGAGGACAAGCCGCCGCATTCGCTTCACGCCTATTTCGTGGAGGCGAGCGCACCGGAGCAACCGCTCGATCTGGCGGTCGAACGCATCCGCGACGGCCGATCCGTGTCGACCCGCCGGGTGACCGTCACCCAGGAGGGCCGCACGCTCCTGGCCGTGCTGGCGTCCTTCCATTCCGGGCCGGACGAGCCTGAGGTCGCCGATCCCCCGCCGACGGTTCCGGCTCCGCACCTGGTGCCGCTCCTCCAGGACTGGGCCCGCCAGATGCCCGCCGATCGGGCCGCCCACGGACAGAGTTGGGTCGAGACCCCACCCCCGCTGGAGCTGCGCATTCCCGAGGCGCCCAACTTCCTCGACGGACCCACCGGGCGATCCGGGCGCTCGCTGTGGATGCGCCTGCCCCGACAGGTCGGGGCCGATCCCGTGCTCCACACCGCGCTGCTCGCGTACGCGAGCGACTACCTGCTGCTGGACATGGTGCCGCACCCATCCAGATCGGTCGCCGGGCGACGCGTACATGGGATTCAGCCTCGACCACGCCATCTGGTTCCATCGACCGGTGCAGTTCGACCGGTGGCATCTCCACACCATGCATGCCCAGGCCATCGCCGGTCATCGGGGCCTTGTGCGCGGCACGATCCACGATGAGCAAGGCCGCCTGGTGGCGAGCGTGATGCAGGAGGTCCTGGTCCGCCCGCCGCGCCGTACCGGAGGTTCGTCGTGATCGACCTCTCGCATCGCCTGTACGAACAACCATGGCCGGAGGGCGAGTTCCGCTTCGTACAGCTCGGTTTCGTCGTCGACGACCTCGTCACGGTGGCGTCGAGGTGGGCGGCGGTCCACGGGGTCGGCCCGTTCCATGTCCTGCCGCCCGGTCGAGACGCCGTGTCTGTTTCGCGGCGCCGAGTCCGGCATCGCCATGCAGGTTGCCGTCGCCCAGGTCGGTCCGGTCCAGATCGAGCTGGTGCAGCAATTCTGCGACCGACCGAACATCTATCGGGACGTGCTCGGCACCTCCTCCAGCGGGTTCCACCAGATCTGCACGGTCACCGCCGAGTACGACGCCAAACGCGCCCATGACGAGCGGCTCGGCTACGAGCTGGCCAGCGAGATCGAACGGCGCGGGCAACGTGTCGCCCACTTCGACACCTGGGCCGACTTCGGCTTCTACACCGAGGTGACCGAGGACGTGCCCGGCTTCCGGGACCAGTTGGCCACGATCGCCCGAACGTGCGCCGAGTGGGACGGCACGGACCCCGTCCGGCTGCTCACCCGCGACGGCTACCGCACCCCTGAATCGCGGCACGGGGCCTACATCGAGCGGCTGGGGTCGAGGCTCTCGGCCGCCGCTTTCGCCATGGAGTCCTGCGAGAAGGTGGCGACGAGCTGGCCACCGGACGTGAAGACCTGGCCGGTGCCATGGACGCGTCCGCCGCCGGCATGGGTGGCCTCGTGCACGACCAGCATCCAGTCGGTGACGTCGATGTCATCGAGGAAGTGCACGGTGTGGGCGATGACCCCCGTCGACACGGAGCGGTGGGCCTGGTCGATCCGGACGACATCGGCATGGTCGCGGATGGCCAGGGCGATCGCATCGCCGCAGGTGCCCCACGCGAGTACGCCCTGATGCTCGGCTTGCGACCCGAGCTCCCCTGAGAATCGATGCCACGCTGTGCAGTGACGCGGTGCCCCCCGATGACATGGTCGGTCCGGGCACGGGACGCACCGTCACGCCCGGGAACACGAACGTCACGGTCCATCGGCGAGATCATCGGGGCCCGGCGCATCCGGCATCGCGATGGCGTGGCGGAACAGGTCCTCGTCCAGCGTGTGCTTGAGCACCAGTGAGCGGGTCAGCAGCTTGCCGTTCTGCGTTGCCGTGACCGTGTCGCTCGCCCACGTACGGCCGGCCTGCATCGACTCGACGTGGAGCTCGAGCGGCGACAGGTACGAGCCGGCCCGGGCGAAGATCGAGTGGATCGAGCGGACGGTCTTGGTCTCGCCTCCGCTCACGAACGACGCGACCAGCGATTGGGCCATCAGCTGCCCGCTGAACACCACGTCGCGGCCTTCGGTCGACTCGGCGGGCTGGGGGACGAGATATCCCCCGTCATCTGTCGACGTCAGCTGGTACAGCGGATGACCGGACACGTCACAACCTCCTGGTGGCCCACGCCGATTGTGTCAGCCGCCATCCGCCGACCACGAATCGCCTCGTCGCACGTTCCTTCGGCCGTTCTGCCCGGTCCGTTCTGGCAGGGAGATTGCACGTTCTGACGGGCAATCTCCCTGCCAGAACCCCTCCGAGGGGTCGTGTACTTGCATTCATACATGCATTGTTCCTACGGTGGTGAGGACGTCTCAGGAGGAGCCATGCGCACACCGATATGCGAGCAGCTCGGCATCGAGTTCCCGATCTTCGCCTTCAGCCACTGTCGCGACGTCGTCGCCGCGGTGACCAACGCCGGAGGCTTCGGCGTGCTCGGGTGCCCTGGCCTTCGAGCCCGAGCGGCTCGAGATCGAGCTCAACTGGATCGACGAGCACGTCAACGGCAAGCCCTATGGCGTCGACTTCGCGATGCCGGCCAAGTACGTCGGCAAGGGCGGCGGCGCCGACGCCACGCCGGAGCACCTGGCCTCACTGATCCCCGACGAGCACCGGGAGTTCGTCAGCAGCTGCTCGACGACGCGGGATCCCGCCTCTGCCCGACGACTTCGAACGGCGGCGCGCCGCAAAGCCGCGGGGCTGAACGTCGACGACGAAGGGCCCGGGCCAGGTCGAGGTCACCTCGGCGCACGCCGACGTGCAAGATGATCGTGAACGCGCTCGGTCCGCCGCCCGAAGTACATCGTCGAGCAGTGCGCACGAGCAGGGCGTGCTCGTCGGCTGCGCTCGTCGGCGCAAGCAGCACGCCGAGCGCCAGGTCGCCATCGGCGTCGACATCATCGTCGCCCAGGGCACCGAGGCGGGCGGGCACTGCGGCGAGATCTCGACGATGGTCCTGGTCCCGCAGGTCGTCGACGCCGTCGCCCGCGACATCCCGGTGCTCGCCGCCGGCGGCATCGCCGACGGGCGCCAGATGGCCGCCGCGATGGCCCTCGGCGCCCAAGGCGCCTGGACCGGCTCGATCTGGCTGCTGACCGCGGAGGCCGATATCAGCCCGGAAGCCACCGAGAACCTCCTCGCCGCCACCTCACGGGACTTCATCCGCTCCCGGGTGATGACGGGCAAGCCGGCTCGTCAGGTCCGCACCAAGTGGACCGAAGCGTGGGAACAGCCCGGCGCACCCGCCACGTTGCCGATGCCGCTCCAGGGACTGCTCTTCGGCGAGGGTGCGGCCCGATGGGGCCGGGTGCACACGCGGGACTTCGCAGGTTCGCCGGCCGGTCAGATCCTGGGCTCGGTCGACAAGGTGCGTCCCGCGCCGCGACATCGTGCTCGACATGGTTCAGGGCTGGATCGAGACCACCGAGCGCCTCAACGGCCTGCTGTCGGGCGACGCCGCCTGATCGGGTGACGGGACGACCCGTGATCACCCGAGTCAGCGCCGATAGGCGGGACCCGGTCGACCTGGACGGCATCGCCGACCTCTTCGATCTCGTGGGCGCGTCCAGTCGAAGCACGTGTCAGCGTGAGCGTCTGGCCCGGGCCGCCGGGCTGACGGTGACCGGCGCGAACCTGGCGGCCCTCCGTCTGATCCAGCGCCACGGACCCATCGCGCTCACCGAGGTGGCGCGACGCCTCGGTCTCGATCAGTCGACCGCCAGCCGCCAGGTACGCCCGCTCGAGGAGCAGGGCCTGGTCGAGCGCACGGCGGACCCGAGCGATCGGCGGTCGGCTCCCCTGAGCGTCACGGCCGATGGCCAGGCCGTCCTCGATCGGGTACGCGCCGTCATGATCAACGACATCGAGGTCGCGCTGTCGGGCTGGCCGGCGGATGACCGTCGCACGCTCGCCTCCCTGGTGGACCGGCTGCGCATCGGTCTGCTGTCCAACCGGGTGGACGAATCAGGCTGGAGCGTCGCTCAGGATCCGCTGTAGCGGGCCCGCAACTCGTGTTTGAGCACCTTGCCGGTGGCGTTGCGGGGCAGGACGTCGAGCATCTCGAGCTGCTCCGGGAACTTCTGCCGCATGAGCCCTTCTCCCGAGAGGTACTCGGCCATCTCGGCCAGGGTGAAGTCGTCGACTCCCGGCCGGAGCGCGACCACCGCGCACACCCGCTCCCCGCGTGATTCGTCGGGCAGGCCGACGACCGCCGCCTCCCCCACCTTGGGGTGACGGTGGAGGAAGTCCTCGACCTCTTTGGCCGAGATGTTCTCTCCCTTGCGGATGATGACGTCCTTGATCCGGCCCGTGATGCGGATGAAACCGTGCTCGTCGATGCGGGCGAGGTCACCGCTGCGAACTCGGCCCAGCTCGTCGAGACCGGTGCTGTCGAGCTCGGAGTCGACGTACCCGAGGAACCGTTGCCGGGCGGCCACCCGGACCTCCCCTTCCTCGCCCACGCCGACCTCGTGGCCATCGTCGCCGACGATGGTCAGCTCGATGCCCGGACCGGCCGTGCCCTCGGTGCCGCGCCGGAGATCAGGATCGTGTGAGGGACGGGTGCCGGTGAGGATCGGCGCCTCGGTCATTCCGTACGACGAGAGGTACCCCGTCCCGAAGGCGGCGATGAGGCGTTCGTCGAGCCCGCCGGGAGCCGGCGCGCCCCCGCCGAGGAAGGCCCGGACCGATGACAGGGTCGGCCCGTCCGGATTGGCCAGCCGACTGGCGAGCAGCATCTCGCAGAAGACCGTGCCGCCGCCGGCCAGAGTCGCCTGTTCACGATCCATGACCGCCATGGCGACCGCCGGATCGAAACCGTTGAACAGGATGGCCCGGCATCCCACGCCCATCAGGGTGGCCAACCATCCGGCGCCGCCCACGTGAGCGATCGGGAAGGCGATCGGCACGGTGTCTGCGTCGGTGATCTCGAAGCACCACGCCATGGTCTCGCCGGCGGCGATGATGCCACGGTCGTTGTGTCGGACGCCTTTGGGCACGCCCGTGGTGCCCGACGTGTAGAAGATGTGGGTGGTGGTGCCTTCGGCAGTCGGTTCGTGGGCCGGAAGCGTCGCCGGGTCGCCCGTCGGCAGCTCATCGGAGGCGGCGATCATACGCTCCACCCCCGCCTGCTCGATCGCGAACTCGACCTCGCGGCGGCCGTACACGGGCAGCATCGGCACCTGTACCGCACCGAGCCGGGACAACGCGAAAGACAGCGCCACGGCGTCGAGGGTGGTGGGCAACTGCCAGGCCACGACGGTGCGGCTCCCGACGCCTTCGGAGGCCAACCCGGCCGCCATCGACAGCACCCGCGACCGGAGCCCGGCGAAGGTGAGCCGTTCGTCTCCGGCGACGAGCGCTTCGGCATCGGGTGAGAGTCCGGCTCGATCGTCGAGCAGTTGCCACATCGAACTCGGGCTCATCACGTTGGCTCCTCGAGAGGTGATCCTGAACTCAGCTTCGTGGTACGTCGGACCACGGTTTCCCTGAGTATGGATCAGGCTCGCGCGGCAGGCCCAGAACCTTCTCACCGAGGATCGACTTGTTGACTTCGGTGGTGCCGCCCTCGATCGTGTTGGCCCGGCTGCGGAGCATTCCCTGCACCTCGAACGGCAGTGACTCGGCCCAGGAGGTCGACTCCCCGGCGATCCAGGCCATCGCCCCGGGACCGAGCAGGTCGGCGGCCAGGAGCTGCGTGCGTTGATTGAGGGCGCCCTGGTGGACCTTGCCGATCGAGGCCGCCGGGCCCGGGGTGGACCCGGCCTTCAGCGCGGCGCGCACGCGCTGGTTGGTCCAGTCGCGGATGCGCTCCTCGCTGTAGAGGCCGGCCAGACGCTGGCGCACGTGGGGATCCTCGGCCTGTCCTCGTTCTCGGGCGGTGCGGATCAGGCGATCGACGCCCGAGCCCCCGATTCGGTCGACTCCGCCCGAGCCGGATCCGGACACCATCTGACGTTCACCGGCCAGGGTCGAACCGGCGACCCGCCACCCGTCCCCCGTGGCACCGACGCGGCAGAGATCGTCACAGCGGACGTCGTCGAGGAAGACCTCGCTGAAGTCGACCTCACCACCGATGTGCCGGAGGGGCCTGATGGTGACGCCCGGCGCATGGAGGTCGACCAGGAAGTAGGTGATCCCCTGCCGTTTCGGCACCGAGGGATCGGTGCGGGCGAGACAGATCGCCCAGTCCGAGAGATGAGCCCACGTGGTCCACACCTTCTGGCCGGTGATCACCCACTCGTCGCCATCGCGCTCCGCCTTGGTCGACAGCGACGCCAGGTCCGATCCGGCCCCCGGCTCGCTGAACAGCTGGCACCACTTCTCGTCGTTGCGCACCATCGGGGGGAGGAACCGGAGTCGTTGCTCCTCGGTCCCGTGGGAGAACAGGGCCGGTGCCGTGTTGTTGAGCCCGAGCGGGTTGAGCCGCCCCAGGTTGAACGGGCCCAGTACGGCTTCGGCCGCCCGCGCCTGCGCGGGGCTCAGGTCGAGCCCGCCGTAGGCGACCGGCCAGGTGGCGACCGCCAGCCCGCTGTCGGCCAGGGTCGGGTACCAGGCCTCGTAGTCGACCCGACTGCGCACCCTGCGGATGGCCTCCCGTCCGCCCGCCGCGGCGGCCGCCTGCCAGGGGCTCGGTACAAACGTGGCGACCCATGCCGTCACGGCCTCGACGACCTCGTCGACCGGCGTCGAGCGGTCGACGGCGAGGGGCGCGGACGCACGCGGGGGGATGCTCATGACGGGGTCTCCGAGGCAGTGGCGAGCTCGACGAGGGCGGACCGGCGCAACTTGCCGACATCGGTCCTGGGCAGGGCGTCGATCCGGTGGAAGGCGACCGGAACCTTGTAGGGGACGAGGTGCTGTCGGCAAAGTTGGTCGAGATCCGCGTCGGCGATGTCGGCGGTGGTCACCACGAAGGCCACCGGGACCTGGCCGAGGCGATCATCGGGAATGCCGACGACCGCCGCCTCCTCGACAGCGGACGAGAGCACCAGCACCTCCTCGACCTGTTCGGGGAAGACCTTGTTGCCGCCACGGTTGATCACGTCGCCGCTACGGCCCTCGATCCACACGAAGCCGTCGGGGTCGACGCGGGCGAGGTCGCCGATGTCGACGAACCCCTCGGCGTCGACGCGGTCGCGAGAGCTCGTGACCGCTGGCGTACCCGGCGGCCATCGAGGGCGGACGCACCATGATCCGGCCGATCTCGCCCACGGGGAGGGCCGCGCCCGACTCGTCGACGATCCGGATGTCGACCCCGGGTGACGGCCGCCCGGCGGCGCCAACCTTGTCGGCGTGCGCCTTCCAGTCGGCCGCAGTCCAACCGATGACCTCGCCCATCTCGGCCTGGCCGTAGCCGTTGAGCACCGCGACGCCGAAACGCTCGACGAACCGGCGCGCCTGCAACGGCGACAGCGGGCGCGGTGATGCTGCGCACGTACTTGAGCGGCGCCAGGGAGGTGATGTCGGCCCGATCGGCCAGCATGGTCATCGCCGCCGGGGGCAAACGGTCGACCGGATCTCGAACCGCGCGCACGAGCTCGGCGAACACGCCGGGGTCGAAACGGTCCATGATCACCACGGACGACGCCGGCCCGCAGCCCGAAGAGCACGTTGTAGATGCCGGCGTTGAGCGCCAGGGACGCCGGGATCAGGTTCGGCGACGGTTTCCTGGGCGGCGTTGCTCCGCCGGCGCCCGATCCTGCTGCCGCGCCTCCGGCGCCCGATCCTGCTGCCGCGCCTGCGGCGCCCGATCCTGCTGCCGCGCCTGCGGCGCGAAGGGGTCCGAGGACGCGGTCGAGCAGCTCCAGGTACGCGCGGTGGGTGTGGACGATCGGTTTGGGCCGTCCCGTCGTGCCCGAGGTCCACAATACGAAGGCGTCGCCCGGGTTGTACTGGCAGCGGTTCGGCACCGGCCGCACCGTCGACGATCTGCACGCCGTCGTCGTCGATGAGGAACCGAGCTCCGGTGGCGTCCAGGCTGTACCGACGATCGACCTCGGGAGCGCGCCGGTTGATCGGCACGAACACGGCGCCAGCGGCCCAGACGGCGAACATGGCGATGACATAGCTGGTGTCGTTCGCCCGGGCGACCGCCACGGCCTGGCCCGGCTCGACGCCGGCTCGTCGCAACGTGCCAGCCAGCGCGGTCACAGCCGTTCGAGCATCGCCCGCGGTGATGGTCTGGTCGATGGTGAACAACAACCCGTCGTCCGGACCGAACGGGTGCTTCATCAGCAGATCGACGAGGTTGGTGCCCGACGAGTTCGACATGCCGCTGGCCATCGATTGGATATTGTATCCACATGTCCGACTCCGGCTCTATCTCCGACGACGGTGTGGCGCGGCTCCGCCAGCGCATCGGCATCCCCCAGCCTCACCCCACACCGCCGAACTACCGGTTCCCCAACGAGGACGCCTTCCGGAACGTCGCTTATGCCTATGGCGACGACAACCCGCTCTGGTGCGACCCCGACCACGCCCGCCGCAGCGTGTGGGGCGGCCCTATCGCCTCGCCCAACCTGAATGGCGGCGACACCTTGATCGGCGAGAACGAAGTCGATCGCATCGCGCCCGAGTTCGAGGAGGTGATGAAGGGCGACCCCCTTCGCGGCGCCCACGCCTACTACTCGGGCAGCTTCCGCGAGTGGTGGTCGCCGGTTCGCCCGGGCATGCGGATCGGGCGCCGCAACGCGCTGGTCGGCATCCACGACAAGGTCAGTGACTTCGGGGGCCGGGCCGTCCACGAATGGACCGGCGAGGTCTTCGCTGCCCACGAGCCGACACCGGAAGCGTTGTCGGCCCAGTTCCGCCTCATGATCCGCACCGACCGCACCAAGGCCGAGAAGCGGGCCAAGTACGACGACATCGAGATCCGGCCCTACACCGATGACGAGCTGGCTCGTATCGACGAGGCGTATGCCGCCGAACCGTCGCACCGCCGCGGCCCCGAACCCCGATGGTTCGAAGACATCGCCGAGGGCGACGAGATCGGCCCGCTGGTCAAGGGACCGATGCGGGTCACCGACATGGTGTCGTGGCACGCCGGGATGGGCATGGGCCTCTACGGGGTCAAGGCCCTGCGCCTGGGCTACCAGCAACGCCAGAAGATGCCCCGCTTCTTCCGACCCGACGACCTCAACATCCCCGACGTCCAGCAGCGCGTCCACTGGGATTCAGACTGGGCCCGCAAGGCCGGCAACCCGGCGATCTACGACTACGGGCGCATGCGCGAGACGTGGCTCGTGCACCTGTGCACCGACTGGATGGGCGACGACGCCTGGCTCTGGAAGCTCGATTGCCAGTTCCGCAAGTTCAACTACGTGGGCGACACCCACTGGATGCGCGGACGGGTCACCCGTACCTACTTGGCCGACGGGGATCGGCCTGCGGTCGATCTCGACATCTGGGGCGAGAACCAGCGCGGCGACACGACCACGCCGGGGCACGCCACCGTCTTGCTCCCCAGCCGGGACCACGGACCGGTGCGGCTCCCGGAACCACCCGGCGGCGCGTCGACCTGCCAGGGCGTCCTCGACGCTCTGGTCGAGCGATTCCAGACGATGGAGACATCAGGAGAGGCGACGTGAAGCCGTACCCGGCTGCTCCCGATGGTTTGGTGATCGAACCAGATGGTCCCGTCCTGCGTCTCCGGCTCGACCGGCCGGAGCGGCGCAACGCCATCACCGACGACATCGTCCTCGCCATGATCGAAGCGATCGAGGCCGCGGCGAGCGACATCGACATCCGCGTCATCGCCCTGTCGGCCACCGGCGAGCACTTCTGCTCGGGGTTCGATCTCGGCTTGCGCGGGCAGCGGCCCGAACGTCCGCGCACGGGCAGCACCCAGCGCCAGATGCGCTGGCACGTCAACCGCCTCATCCCGACGCTGCAGCAGACGCAGACACCGATCGTCTGCTCGGTCACCGGATTCGCCATGGGATTGGGACTGAACGTGGCCCTGGCCAGCGACTTCACCATCGTCGCCGACGACGCCCGCCTCAAAGCGCCCTTCACGGGACTCGGCTTCACGCCCGATTCCGGTTCATCGTGGCTGATCCCCCGGCTGGCCGGCGTCGCCCGGGCCAAGGAGATGATCATGCTCGGCCGGGAGATCACCGGCGCCGAAGCAGCGTCGTGGGGCCTGGTCCATCGAGCGGTGCCCGCGGCGGAGGTCGCGGCCGCGTCAGAGGCGCTGATCGGCGAGTTGGCGACCGCGGCGACCGTCGCCGTCGGCCTGGCCAAGCTCATGATCCACCGGGGTCTCACCGCTGATCTGGAGCGACACCTCGTGGATGAGGCATTCTCCATGGAGTTGTCGAGCCGTTCGGCCGACTTCGCCGAAGCTTCTTCGAGCCAAACGCGAGAAGCGAGACATCGCCTTCGAAGGACGGTGACCATGGCCGACCTGGCCTTTTCCCACCTCGGTCTCTGTGTGGCCGACCTCGACCGCTCCATGCGGTTCTACTGCGAGGGCCTCGGGTTCGAGCCCGCCGAGCGTTACGACCTCGACAGTCGCGAGGCGGTCGGCCTCGACCGCGCGCTCGAGGTGGCGTCACCGGCCGTGCTCACCTCGCAGATGATCGCCAAGGGCGCGATGAAGATCGAGCTGCTGCACTATTCGTCGCCCGAGGTGAGCGGCACCCCGTCGCCCAGCCGGGGGCTGCTGGGGTTCACCCACGTCTCGTTCTACGTCGACGATGTCGATGCCGTTGGCGCTCGGCTCATCGAGCTCGGCGGCACGATCCTCCCCGACACCCGGGTGTCGATGGGCGTGGAGCTGCTGTTTCTCGCCGACCCCGATGGCGCCCGCGTGGAACTCATGGCCATGCCGAAAACCTGAGCCCAGCCTGGCGTCGAGCGCCACCCGCAAGCCGAACTACTCGAGGGCTTTGACCATCGAGGGGAAATGGAGCCGCACCTGTTCGACCATCTCGACTCGACGGGCGGCGACACCGATCCCGCTACGGCACCAGGATGCCTGACTCGGGCGACGAGAACGTCCGAGCGCGCCGCAGATTCGGAGCGATGTCACACCAGGCGGGGTGCTCGCCTACGAGTGGTCGTGCCTCCATTCGGCGCTCGACATCGATCGCACACTGGTACCCCCCGACCAGTGGGCGGTCACGACGACTCCTCGCGGTCCGTAGAACGCAGGGTTCGCGCGATCGACGCCGAGGTTCGTCAGGTACTGGTTCATCGTCGAGAGGGGGAACCGGTCCCGCTTGTACCCGCTCGTGTACCGCTCTTGCTCCTCGAAGTCGATCGGATCCCCGATCGCATGGAACACCCACCCGCTGTCCTGGCGGCTGAGATGAACCGTGCGTTTCGCCCCGCCCGGCACCGCAAGGACGAACTCTGTGATTCCATACCGGCGGACCGCGCCGTCCCGACTCACGTGGGGCGAGTAAGCGGATCCGATGGATCGAACACCGAGACGCTCGCCCAGAACGTAGGCGACGTAGATGTCGCTCCCCTGCGAGAAGATGGCCGTCCAGGCACTGGCGGTCTCGACCAGGAGATACGAAGGCGACGGCATCGTCCACGGTTCGAGCCGCGTAAGCATTCCCGCGAGCCCACCCTCGATCCACTCCAGGCTGCTCGTGTCGTTGCGATCCCGGTACCAGTCGGTCAGCTCCGACACGACGCGATCCAGATCGGCCTCCACGTACCAGATCCGGGCGGTGAAGGGATCTGCCGCTCCGCCGAACGGGACGGATCCTCGATCCGGCGACCGCTCCGACTGATCCATCTCCGCATCCAACCGATCCCGGACACCCTGGGGCAGCGCCGCGAGGACCGCATCCCGGGCTGACCCGTCGGGCATCGCGTTCGAACAGCTCCTCGAGTCGCCCGGCCACGGCAGGCGACGCTCCCGTCCACTGGAGCACTCCAGCTGCGTCCTCGACCCGGATGGGGTCTCCGCTCGTCAGCAACTGCTCGACCACTTTGGACGCTGCGGCCCCCGCTACGACCAATCCCCAAAGCGCCGAGACTCGGTCGTCGAAGTCGTGGCGCTCGGCCGCACGTTGATAGAGCGCGAGCGCTTCGCCTGCCGTGCGGGGCAGCGAGTCGAGCGCCGGCACCCCGAACGACGGATCGAGGGCCGCGTCCTGCGGCAGCCGAGCCGGCCCTGCGTGGTTGCCCTGACGTCGTCGAAACACTCTGCCCATTCGGCAACGCGCCTCAGGTGTCGTAGTAGGCGGCGTCGTCCATGAGGACCTGGTGACGGGCCCGCAGCAGCCGGGTATCGGTGTGGGTGAGGATGTGCAGCCGGTTGCCGCGGATGCCTTTGACCACGAACGGCCCGACCTCCTCGTTCGGCATCTGCCCGGGTATCACCGGCACGTCGGCGCCCCGGAAGCGGTCGAACGGGCCTCCGTAGCGTTCGGGCCGATGCCGACCCGATGTCGACCCGAGGTTCGACTCCACCATGCCCGGGCACAGGACCGAGACCCCGATGCTCTCCTCCCGCAGCTCGTCGCGGAGGATCTCGCAATAGCCGAGGATGGCATGTTTGGTGGCCGTGTAGAGACCCAGGTGGGTCCCACCGGCCATGCTCGGCGTGACGGCCTGCAGCGCGGCCATCGAGGCGGTGTTGACGATGTGCGCCGGTTGGCCGTGAGCGCGCAGCCGCGGCAGGAAGATGTCCACCGAGCGGACGATCGACATGAGGTTGAACTCGATGACCCAGGCCCAGTCGGTCTCGGTCGCCGCGTCGAGCGACAGGTCGGTGACCACGCCCACGTTGTTGCACAACACGTGGATGGCGCCGAAGTCGACGGCCGCCGCGTCGGCCAGGTCGGTGAGCGAGTCGCGGCTGGTGCCGTCGACGCGGTGCGCCGTCGCCTTTCCTCCACGGGACGAGATCTCGTCCCGCACGGACTCGGCGGAGTCGAGGTCGATGTCGCCGACGACGACGTTGACCCCCTCGGCGGCCAGGCCGAGGCTGGTGCCCCGACCGATGCCGCTACCGCCACCGACGACGACCGCCGTCTGTCCTGGTCCGAGCTCCACGTGGCCTCCAGTCGGGTTCATTCGAGCATCTCGGAGCGGAAGGTCTTCGAGCTGTTCGGCGGTGAGGCCAAGGCCATCCGCGAGGTAGGCGTCGAGACCGCCGAACTCCGTCTCGACGGTGTCGAGGGCCGCTTGCAGGTACTCCGGCCGCACCTCGAGCAGAGCGATGATG
This sequence comes from uncultured Acidobacteriota bacterium, assembly GCA_963732655.1. Classification (GTDB taxonomy): domain Bacteria; phylum Actinomycetota; class Acidimicrobiia; order Acidimicrobiales; family SHLQ01; genus CAVTWS01. Next base: position 409,075 of record CAVTAI010000001.1, read on the forward strand.
GGCTCCAGATCGGTATTGGTGATAGCCGACGCCTCGACCCCCTGTACAGCGGCGACGGCGGCCCGAACCTGTTCGATCGTGGCCGCGTTCTCCTCGGCTCGGTACTCGTCGGACAGGAGGTAGTCCTCCATCACCGTCTCGGCCGGCACGCCGAGGGCCAGCAGGGTCAGCGCCGACCCCCAGCCGGCGCGGTCCTTGCCGGCGGTGCAGTGCAGATTGGTGGGCCAGCTCGCCGGGTCGACGATGCGTTGCATGAGTCCGCCATAGGCGTCGGTCTGGTCCCGGACGAAGGCCTCGTTGCCGGTGATCAGCAGGGTCGGGTCGATCGCGCTCGAGATCGCCGGCCAGAACTGCGTTGCGGATCGCCACCGGGTCCACGCTGTCGTCGAAGACCGGGAGCTGGAGCCGCTCCACTCCGGGAAGGTCCGGATCGGGAAGCTCCTCCACCTCGCCGGGGCTGCGCAGATCGCACACCAGGTTGATGCCCAGCGTGTCGACCAGATAGGCCTGATCGGCGTCGGTCAGGTCGCCCAACTCGCCGGACCGGTAGATGCGGCCCCACCGGACGTGGCGGCCGTCAGCGGTCTCGTAGCCGCCGAGGTCACGGAAGTTCGGCGCACCCTCGAGGGGGAGACGTCGTTCGGCCACCGTGAGTCCCCCGCCGGCCGCCTCGACACGGAAGTAGGGCCGACCACCGTCGCTCGGATCGTCGACGACGGCCCCTCCGGAGGTCACAGCATCCAGCCCGTCGAGCGTCTCGTTCGGCGCATCCGGGTCGGGACCCCAGGTCACGCTGACCGGCGCGGCGGGGTCGCTGGTCGACCACGTCAGGCTCAACGTGCCATCGTCGAGGCGCTCGACCACGGCCTCGGTGACCACAGCAGCATCGGGCGCCGCCGCCGACTCGGTCGTCACCGTGGTACTGGTCTCCGCCGCGGCAGTCGAGACGTCGCCCGTGGTGGTCGTGTCATCGGCGGCCACCGCCCCGGTCGCCGCCGGCGCATCGTCGTCGTCGCCGCAGGCGCCGGCGAGGAGCGCCCCTACCAACAGCACGCCGAACAGTCGTGGTGCGTTCTTCATGCTCAACCCCCTGGCTCGCCGGATCCGGCGACTCCGAGAATGTAGTCGCCGCGCTCGTCGCTCCAGGAATGTGTGACCAGGTCCCGGGCCGCTGCGGCGGCGCAGAACTGGCGGAAGCTGGTGAACCCGACCTTGCGCTCGCTGAAGTTCGCATCGCGCTTGCGGAGCTCGGTCTTGAGGCCCGACATCGCGACGCCGGTGCCGTCGGCGAGCTCGGCCACGGTGGCCACGAGCAGGGCGAAGGCGGCCGCCGCGGGACCCTCGTCGGTGACGAGCTCCACCTCGGGATCGCGGGTCGGACCGCTGAGTTCGATGATGCCGCGGCCTTCCAGGTTCCGGAGCAGCTCGGTGAACCCCCGGAAGCCGTAATCGGCCTCTCGGAAGGTCGGGTCGATCCGCTGCATCGCCCGTTTCAGCGTGGAGGCCCTCACGGCGTCGGACGACGCCTTCAGACCGGAGAGGGTCGACAGGACCCGTTCGTCGAGATCGGCCGGTTCGGTCCCCGGGACCTCGGCCACGTCGTCCGGGTGATCCTCGGCCTCACTCGTCGCTCCTCCCGCCGCCGTGGGGACGGCAGGAGCCATGGGTGCCTGGGTCGAGGCACGAGGCGCAACTGGCGCCCGTTCGGGAACCCCTTCCAGGTGGTCGTAGAACAGGAACTCATCACACGCAGGCGGGAGCATCTTCGACGTGGACTGCCGCACGCCGATGCCGATCACTCGCTTGTCGAGCTCCCGGAGCTTGTGGACCAGCGGAGTGAGGTCGCTGTCACCGGTGCAGATCACATATGTCGTGATGTACTGACGCTCGAACGCCATCTCCATGGCGTCCACCGCCAGTTTGATGTCGGCGGCGTTCTTGCGGCTCGCCCCCATGCGCTGGGGGATCTCGATCAGCTCGACGTGGTGGCGGGTGAGGTGGCGCCGGTCCTCGTCGAAGAACGACCAGTCGGCGTAGGCGCGACGGGCCAGCACCCGGCCTCGCTCGGCCATCGCCCGGGCGATGGGGCCGAAGTCGAACGGACGGACGCCGAGGTTGTCCCTCGCCCCGATGGCCAGGTTCTCGTAGTCGAGAAATAGGGCGATGCGTTCGTCACCGTCGTCGTGCATGAGCGGCAGTCTGGCCCAGGTTGACCCCCGGCGTACGCACAGGAGCGTTCACTCCCCGTCGGCCGCCGGCTTCCAGTGGGTGCGGAGGTCCTCGAGCCACGGTGGGTACTCGAGCGCAGGATCCGGCAACGCCTCGGCGCCCTGCGCCGCCAGCGCGGCCTGGAACAGCTCGGGTTGATCGCCCCACGAGCGGGGGTCGCCCATCATCACCTCGTACAGCGTCGCCCCGTCCGGCCCGGCGACGATGGGCCCGAACGCGGCGCCGTTCGGCAGCTCCACATGCGTGCCGGTGGGGCACGGCGTACCCCCGATCGTGAGCGCGCCGTCGAGCACGAACACGATGTGAGGGCTGAAGTGGCCGTGGCGGCGCACGATCATTCCCGGGTCGTAGCGGGCGTACAACGAGAGGTACTGCGGGTCGGCCGAGAAGGCCAGCCACTTCTCGTGCACGAACGACTCGCTGCCGTCAGCGTTGCGTTGCGCTTTGACCTTCTGCCACGGCACATCGGGATCGTCGAGATGACGGAAGACAGGCTCAGACATGGGACCTCCCGGGATCAGGGGGCACCGACTCGGTGCCGGTGACAGGGGGCACCGACTCGGTGCCGGTGACAGGGGGCACCGACTCGGTGCCGGTGAACGCCAGCTCGTCGGGACGGCACAGGTACCGAAGGGACGGCAGCCGAACCACGCCATCTCCGGCGACGGCCGCCACCGGGTGGTACGGATCGAGCAGCGGCTGACCCCACCAGTCGGCGTCGAACGTGTTCAGGCGGGCCGTCAACCGCTCGACCTCGACCAGATCGACGGTGTTCTCGGTCTGGACCAGCCGGAGGCCCCTCAGGGTGTGGGCCAGGTTCAAGGTGTCGGTGACCTGGAAGTCGGCGGGAGCGAGTGGGGTCCCACCGGCCGCGACCAGGTCGAGCGCGACCGCTCCGCCGGCGTACACGCTCACCGTGGTGGCGGCGTACCGCCGATCGATCCGCACGTCGGCAACGGTCGCCGGAAAGCCCCAACCGGCGGCCAATGCTTCGGCCGCGCCGGCCGAGTCGACGGCCATCCGCGTGCTCAATCCCCTCGGCCGCACGCCGCTGCGGCACGCGATGCGTACGAGCACCGCTCCGAACGCTCCCCACGGTGACGCGGTCGCCTGCCAGGCCATGACGGTGGCGGTGGGCGGGTTCGTGGGATGGAGCCCGGGGGGCAGCATCTCAGTGCGGCCGGCGTACCGGAGCTCGAACAGCGCGTGGACGACCGTGCCCTCCAGCTCGGCCGGGTCGACCGACAACGACGGCATGGTGGGCGCGAGGCTCGCCAGTTCGTCGGCCGGCGTGGAGCCACTCAGCACGTCGGCGACCCGCCCGCCGACGTCCCGGAGAAGTGAGGCATGACCTCCCGAGCGAACGTCCTCAAGCTCTCGAGCACGGCGGCCTGGTCGATCACTTCGGTCGAGTTCAGCAGGAAGTTGATGCCGTCGACACCGATGGATTCCCACCGTTTGACGACCTCGATGATGCGGTCAGGGTCGCCGACGCAGATGCCTTCGGGTATGCCGCGGGGATCGGCCGGGCTGGCCCGATCCGACCCGGCGGCTGGGGCCAGGTTGCCGAGCGAGCGATAGGCCGGCGTCGGGTACGCCTCACGCGTCCACAGCAGGTGCGCGTTGTGCAGGCCGAAGTTGCCCACCATCCCCATCCCGACCCGGGCGGCGAGATCGGGATCCTCGTGGCAGTACAGGAAGTTCAGGGTGGTGACTTGGTCGTTCACGACCGAGCTGACGGGGTCACAGGACCGGATGCGCTGGTGGTACGCCTTCGTGCGCCGTTCCTGCTCGGCGTAGCCGGCCGCCGCCACCCCCAGGCAGCCGAGGCCCCGCTCGGCGGCGTCGACCTCGGTGCCCGGGCTCGTCACCGTCACCCACAGCGGCGGATGGGGGTCCTGGACGGGGTTGGGCAAGACGTACCGCTCAGGCATCGAGAAGCACGACCCCTGCCACGACACCGGCTCGCGCTTCCACAGGTGGGGCAACGCGCGGACGAACTCGTCCCAGGTTCGTTTGGTGAGATCGGGGTCGGCGCCGAACCCTCCCAGCTCCGTCCATGTCGACGACCGGGCCGTGCCCACATCGAGACGCCCACGGCTGATGATGTCGAGCGCGGCCGCCCGCTCGGCCACGCGCACCGGATGGTTCATCTCGGGGACGCACACGACCGCGCCGTGTCCCACGCGGATCCTGGTCGTCTGCGCGGCGATCGCCGCGAGGATCACCTCAGGTGCCCCGGAGTGCGAGTACTCCTCCAGGAAGTGGTGTTCGACCGCCCAGGCCCAATCGAACCCGAGCTCGTCGGCCAGGCGGGCCTGTTCGAGGCTGTTGTGCCACACCGCCGACTCGACGGCGGCCGAAAACGGACGCGGGGTCGACAGCTCGAAGAAGATCCCGAACCGCACCGGCAGCTACCCGACACTCACAGGGCGTAGGAGTAGCCGCCGTTGAGCGGATACACCTGCCCGGTGATCCATCCGGCGCCCTCCGAGGCCAGGAAGGACACGAAGTGCGCCACCTCGGCCGGCTCGCCGAACCGGCGCATCGGATACCGCTTCAGCGCCTTGGCCATACGCTCGCCGTCCTGGGGGCCTTCCTGTCGCCACAACGTGCCGAGCGCGATGCAGTTCGCCGTGACCCCGTCCGGCCCCACCTCGGTGGCGAGACTGCGCATGAACCCCATCGAGCCGGCCTTGGCGGCGGCGTACCCCGTCAACAGCGGGTCGCCCGTGCGGCCAGAGTCCGACACGATGGTGATGACCCGGCCCCACCCGTTGTCGACCATGTCCTTCACGAACGCCCCGGTCACGAGCATCGTGGCCTCCAGACCGAGGCTGATCCAGGGGCGCCAGTCCTCCGGTCCGCACTCGACGAACTTCTTCATGATCGAGACCGTTCCGTCGAACAGCCCCGGCGGCAGGCCGGCGTTGTTCACGACCACGTCGACCGGACCGAGCTCGGCCTTCACCTGAGCGGCCATGGCGGCCACCGAGGCGGGGTCGGTGATGTCGGCCTGCACGCCGAAACCACGTGAGCCGGCGGCGTCGATCGCCTTCGCTGCTTCGAGCGATCGGTCGCCGTCGATGTCGACGATGGCGACGGCCTTGGCGCCGTGACCGGCCAGCGTGGTGGCGATGGTGGTACCGACGAGACCAGCTCCGGTGACGAACACCGTGCGGCCTTCGAGCGAAAGCGCATCTTGCATCCCCCCACTACAGCACCCCGCCGACGCCGAGCAGCAATCAGCTTGTCGCCGCGGACCCCTTGCGGGTGGGGCGCAACGCCACCAACGCCTCACGCACCAGCGCGCCGTACCGGTCGAGGGCCGCAGCTGGATCCCGGGAACGCACGATCGGCACCCCGATCACGAGGCTGTCCACGCCGTTGGCCAGCGCCGCCTCAGGGGTCACGATGCGGCGCTGCACGCCCACCTCGTCGTCGGTGCTCCGGATGCCGGTGCCGTAGATCTTGAGATGCCTGGTGGCCGGATCGTCGTGGACGACCCACGCGTCGGCCGCCGCGCACATCACTGCGGTGCAGCCGGCGTCGGCGGCGATCCGGGCGTATCGGTGCACGACATCTTCGGGGTCGGCGCTGTGCATCTCCTGGTAGTCCTCGACGCTCCAGTTCGACGAGCTCAAGAAGACCACCACCTCGGTTCGAGTCCCGGCCGCTTCGACCGCCGCGGCCAGACTCCGCCCGCCGACCGCGTAGTGGACGCTGACGAACTCCGGAGCATGGATCGGGGCCGTGCGGTCACCACGGAGTAGGCGGATGTCCGCCGCCAGGTTCTCGGGATGGTCGTCGACGAATCGAGCGTCGTAGAAGAGCCGGCGAGCGCGGTGGTTGCGGACGAAATCGAACGCCCGGCCTGGTGGCATGCGCTGCACCAGGTGGCTGGAGATCTTCACGCACCCGACCCGGGACAACACCTTGTGGCCGACATGCAACATGTCGAACACCGACGTCTGGTCGATGGCCAGCACCAAGCGATCGAACACATCGCGCTCACGCACCCGGTGAGCATACGACGGGCACCCCACCGCCCCGGCCATCGGACCGGTGGCGCAGCGGGGCCCGACCTCAGGACACGGGGTGATGATCGAGTAGATTCGACAGGCTCTGGAATGAGTCCGCGCGAGCGGGCAGGATTCACCCTTCTGTGTCACCGCTTCCCCTTCCTTCGCGGCGCGCCTACGTGCCGGCTCTCGACGGCCTCCGCGCCGGCGCAGTGCTGGCCGTTCTCGCCTACCACCTCGATGCCCCGTGGGCTCGCGGCGGGTACCTCGGCGTCGACATCTTCTTCGTTCTCTCCGGATATCTGATCACCGGCTTGCTGGTCGACGAGGTCGAGCAGAACGGCAAGATCGACCTCGTCGCCTTCTGGTCGCGCCGGTTCCGGCGGCTCCTTCCGGCCCTCGTGGTCACGATCGCGGTCCTGCTGGCGTGGGCGTTGTGGTGGGCCGATCCGGTGGCCCGAGCCCGATTCCGGGGCGATGGTCTGGCCAGCCTGCTCTACGTCGCGAACTGGCGCTTCATCAACACCGACGCCTCGTACTTCGACAGCTTCGCCTCCGGCAACCCCCTCACCCACTTGTGGAGCCTGGCCATCGAGGAGCAGTTCTACGTGGTCTGGCCGGTCGTGCTGATGGGCATCATCCGGTTCGCGCGCACTCCCGAACGAGTGCGGCGCACGCTCGCCATCGGCTGCGCAGTCGGGGCCGTGGCGTCCGCTGCGCTCATGGCGGGGCTCTACTCCGGCCCCGACGCCTCTCGGGTCTACTACGGCACCGACACCCACGCCTTCGGCCTGCTGATCGGGGCGCTCGGGTCCGTCCTCCCGCACCCGCTGCGTTTCCGGCGGCCGGCCGCCTTGGCCAGTCTCACGGCACTCGTGGCCCTCGGGACCGCCGTCGTCTTCCTCCCCGATGACAGCGCCTTCGCCTACCGGGGCGGGATCGCGCTGGCCTCGTTGTGCGCGCTGCCACTCGTCATGGGCGCCTCGGTGCCCGGGTTGGTGCGGGAGGTCTTCTCGTGGCGACCGCTCGTGCAGATCGGGCGAGTGAGCTACGGCCTGTACTTGTGGCATTGGCCGGTGATCATCGTGCTCGATGAGTCCGAGACCGGCTGGGACGGTCCGGCACTGCTCGTTCTGCGCCTGGTCATCACCGTGGCGCTCACCATCGCGTCGTTCCTCATCATCGAGCAGCCGGTTCGGCAACGACGGGTGGTCCAGTCGGCCCGCACGGCCGGGCCAGCCGTGCTGACCTGCGGCGCGCTCCTCGCCGTGGGGTTGTTCTCCGTCGACGCCTCGCCGACCGTGTACGCGTCGCCGATCGACATCACCAGCCTCACGTCGACCACTCGGCCGGCGTCGGACGAACCCGACGTGCTCGCCGCGTCGGTCGAGGCACCACCAGCCACACCGGCGGTGTTCGTCGTCGGCGATTCCACCGGCGCCGCGCTCCTCCTGGGCTTGCCTGCCGCGGGTGAGGACATCGGCGTCGACGTGATCCCTGGCGCGGTCGTACCGGGCGCCGCCAACACCTTCTGCCCGCTCGACCTGAGCACGGGCGAGCTCCGACTCGCCGATGGCTCCACCACGGGCGTCGACATCGACCCCGTGTGCGATTGGTCAGAGATGTGGCCGACGGTGCTCGATCACCTGGAGGTGCAGGTCTCGCTCCTCGTCTTCGGCATGTGGGACTCCTTCTCTCGCCAGGTCGACGGACAGTGGCTGGAGGTCGGCTCCCCCGAATGGCACGAGCACATGGTGTCGCAGACGATCTGCGCCATCAGTGTCCTGAGCGAAGAAGGCGGCCGGGTCGCTGTGCTGCGAGTCCCACCTTCGCCCAATCTGCCCGAGGCGAACACCGATGCATTGAACGCCGTCTACGCCGAAGCCGCGGCGGCCATGCCCGATCGTTCGTTCCTCGTCGACATCGGTGACGAAGTCGCCGCCCACCCCGGTTGGCGATGGGATGGAACGCACTACACGCCGGAGGGTGCGGCGGACGTGGCACCGCTCGTGCTGAACCAGCTTCGCGATGCTCTCCGTCAGGACCCGCTCACCCCTCGGGAGGCGCCGCCCTGGTGCCCGAACCGGGCTGGTCTGGCCGCTCCCTGAGCCGAACGCGGTGAAGCCCCAGGCCGGCAACTGGTGGCTACGTGAGTCGACGACCTACGTTCGCGCTCATGCTTGATGCCATCGTCGAACGTGACGGTCATGTCATGACCATCACCATGAACCGCCCTCAGCGCATGAACGCTCTCTCCGGCGCCATGCTCATTCGCATGTACGACGCCTACGAGGAAGCGTCGAAAGATCCGGATGTGCGCTGCATCATCGTGACCGGGGCGGGCGGCAACTTCTGTGCCGGCGCCGACCTCCGGGCCATGAGCGGCGACGCCGCCGACGGAGATCCCTTGGACACCCAGGGGCGCATGGCCGAGGACCCCGACATCGTCTACAAGGCGTTGTTCCGGCACTACCGGCCCACGAAGCCGATCATCGCCGCGGTCGAGGGCGTGGCGATCGCCGGCGGCACCGAGATCCTTCAAGCGATGGAGATCCGGGTGGCCGGCGAGAGCGCCCGATTCGGCGTGTCCGAAGCCCGGTGGTCGCTGTACCCGATGGCTGGATCGGCCGTACGCCTCCCCCGCCAGATCCCCTACACCCACGCCGCTGAGATCCTTCTCACCGCCAAACACCTCACCGCCGCCGAGGCGCTGCAGGTCGGCCTCATCGGGCACGTGGTGCCCGATGGCTCCGCGCTCGACAAAGCCCGCGAAATCGCCGCCGTCGTCGCCGCCAACGGCCCGCTTTCGGTCGAGGCCATCACCCGCACCCTGCACGAGTGCGACGGCATGGAGCTCGACGAGGCGCTTCGCCACGAATGGGAGTACGGCCAGGCCGTCTTCCGCAGCGACGACGCCAAGGAAGGCCCCCTCGCCTTCGCCCAGAAGCGCACCCCCCAGTTCAAGCGCGCCTGATCACCCGGGACGGCGGGTGATTCAGCAGGGCTCCCAGGGTTGGTGCACCTGCGAAAGATCGAACTCAACCTCGCGGACGGGCCCCCCAGATGGTCCGTGGGCGTTCAGCACAGCCGAGCGCGTCTGGCCACCCTCGGCGGCGACCAGTTCGATGACCTCGTAGTTCAGCCCGTTCGTCGCGGTCACCCGCCGTGAGTTCCCCAGGGCAACGCCATTCGAAGCCGTGATGCCCAACGACTCGACACACGGCCGGGTCGGCACGATGAGGACAACGTCGGATTGGACCTCGAGGTCGTTGTGCGGCGGTGGTTCTTGGTCCCCCACCGGCGCGCCGAGGAGCATCCCGGAGTCGAACGGCCCACAGCTCAGGCTGTAGCCATCACGACGATCGACGTCGATGAGGACGACGCACTGCCCGACCGAGTCAGCGAACAGTGTCCAGGCCACGCCCCCGAACTCTCCTGCGAGGACGGGGCGCATCGCGACGTTCGCGTACTCGGTTCCGATATCCGTCAGCGACATCGACTCGGGATGAAGTTGGACGAGGCCAGGCACGATGTACACATCGACCTCGAGTCCATCGGGATCGACGGCGATCACGCGCACCGGCGTGTCATCTGCAGCGTCGGGAGCCACGGCAAAGGCCGCGAGCGGTTCTCCGGGTCGAGCCGAGTCGTCCGTCATGGCCAGCGCGAACCGCTCGCCGTCCGATAGCTCGCCCTCGAGATGTGACACCTCGGGCCCGACCCGGAAGACGAACACGCGGGTCGACGGCCAGAGGGGCCCGTCCGGATCAGGGACAATCAGGTCTGGCCCGAATCTGTCGGTCTCTCGGCCACGCTCGCAGTCGACGTGCAAGCCCGCCCCGTCGGGGATCACAGTGAAGGACGCGCACACCCGGCCGTCGCCGGCTTCGAACACTGACCACGCGGTGCCTGCCCTCGATGTCGTCACACCCTTCTCACGCACACCTCACCCCGCGAGGTTGACAACTGGTTGAACTGCGCGCGCTGAACGACCCGACAAGTCGCCTGGCGCGCGCAGTTCGGGGGTCGGGGACGAGTAGGGGCAGGCGCTCTTCCCGACCTGCCCGGCCACCTTCGAACTGCGCGCGAACGACGACACCGTGTGTCACCTGGCGCGCGCAGTTCGAGGGTGAGGGGCCGGGGGTGAGGGGACGGGCCGCCGCTGGGCGGACAGGTGGGCTGGAGGGTTGGCGCGGTCAGGCGGACGGGATGACGCCGCCGGCGGCGATCCAGGCCGTGATGACGTCCTGGGCCTCGCGGGGGTTGTAGACGTCTTCCTCGTAGCTCCATTTGCCGTTGCCGGCGTAGTGCAAGATGACGTGCACGTCGAAGCCGTACGTGGTGTCTCCCCCAGCGGGGTCCGGCAGCACATTCGGGATGAGGGCGTTGACCCGGTTGCCCTCGATGTGATGCCAGGCGACCGGGAACTCCATGCTCGGGAAAGGCTGCATCACGCCGTTGATCCAACCTCGGATCTCCGCCTGCCCGGTGAAGGCGCCGTAATGGTGCTCGCGGTATCGAGCGTCGTCGGTGAACTGGTCGGCCCACTGGTTCCAGTCCCCGGTGGCGACGGCGATCCGGCCGCGCTCCCGGTACGCGAGGAACTCCCGCTCGACCTCCGCAAGGCTGTGCGGCGCCGTGGGAACGTCCGGCGCCCAGCCGGCGATGCCCTTCAACGACCGGTCCTGGGGCGTGTGGCGCCTCCCGCCCGCGGCGAGCCACTCACCGAAGACGCGCTCCGCGTCCGCCGGGTTGTAGTAGTCGGCCTCCCAATTCCATTGCCCGTCACCGGCGTACTGAAGGATCGTCGTGTTCGGGAACTGATAGCTGCGGCCCTCGCCGGCGGGATCCGGCAGGTTGTTCCAGATGTAGAAGCCGATCCGGCCGGCCTCGGGATCGATCTGGAACCACTCGATCCACAACGTCATCGCCGAGTAGTCCTTCATGGTCGCGACGATCCATGGCTCGATCTCGGCCCGACCGTGGAAGGTGCCCATGACGTGCTCCTGGTACAGAGCGTCGTCGGTGAACAGGGCCGCCCATCCGGGCCAATCGTGTGACTCCGCGCCCCGGTGGCGGTACTCGGCGAACGCTTTTTCCAATTCGTCTCGGCTGTAGGCACCCATCATCGACTCCCCCTGGATCTCGGTCGCCGGGAGACTAGCCCGTCGCAGGAGGCGGTCAGTTCAGAGCCCGGTGCCTGCGGCCGAGCCGGTGTACGGGATCACCGTCGCCCCCTGATCGTTCGTGGCGTACAGCATGCAGAGGATCTCTCGGTCGCCCTGGGCCCACGAGTCCACCGTGGGCGTGAGCGGCTGGGCGTAGAACGTCGACGCGTTGTACTCGATCCCGACGAAGTCTGTGAAGGCACTACCGAGGCACTCCGTCTGGGCTTCGCTGCCGATCACGTCGTCTCCGGGGAAGTCTCCGTCGGGGAGGTCGAAGGCGTGGTAGATCTCGAAATCGTGGGGGGCGGCACAGTCGATGGTACCCACGTCCTGGACGGTGCCGGCGAGCAGGTCCGAGTTCAGGCAGTCGCCGACCTCGAGGTCGAACACCGACGTCGTGGATTCGGAGTCGTCGATCACGTCCGTCGTCTCATCGGTGACCGCGTCGTCGGTCACGGCCTCGTCGGTCACGGCCTCGTCGGTCACCGCTTCGTCGGTCACCGCTTCGTCGGTGACCGCGTCCTCGGTATCGTCGGTGGCCTCGTCGGTGTCGTCGGTGGCCTCGTCGTCGGAGTTGTCCTCATCCGAACGGTCAGCGCCCCCGAGCGTGACATCGTCGTCGTCGTCGCCACACGACGCAGCGACCAAACCGACAACGGCGAGCAGAACGAGCAACCATCGTGTGGACTTCATTCGAGGGTGATTCCTTTCCCGCGCCCGGAGCGTCAGCCCCCGGGCAGATACGTACATATGACAGATCGACCGTAGCCGTAAGCGCCGGTCTCGGGCGTGCACCCGTGCCGGATCGGGATGGACAGGGTCGGTCTCGCCAATGGGATACTCGGCGCTCCGAGCCGACGACGAAGGACGACATCATGGCGTGGGACTTCTCCACCGATCCCGAGTTCCAAGAGCATCTCGACTGGATGCGGGACTTCGTCCGCGACGAGATCGAGCCCCTCGACCTCTTCTACCACGACATGTCGGCCGCCAACTGGAAGCAGGCGACCGAGCCGCTCAAGGAGCAGGTCCGGGCCCGCAACCTGTGGGCGTGCCACCTCGACCCGGAACTCGGCGGTCAGGGTTACGGCCAGGTGAAGCTCGCCCTCATGCACGAGATCCTCGGCCGATCCCGCTCGGCACCGACCGTCTTCGGCAACCAGGCCCCGGATTCTGGCAACTCCGAGCTCATCGCCATCGGGGCCAACGAGGAGCAGAAGGAGCGCTGGTTGTGGCCGTTGCTCCGAGGCGACATCACCAGCAGCTTCTCGTTGACCGAACCTCACTTCTCCGGCTCGGATCCCACCATGATCGCCACCGCGGCGGTCCGCGACGGTGACGAATACGTCGTCAACGGGCACAAGTGGTTCGCGTCGAACGCCTCGACCGCTGACTTCGTGCTCGCCATGGTCGTCACGAATCCGGAGAACGCCGCGCACAAGGCGGCGTCGTTCCTCGTCATTCCCAAAGGAACGCCCGGCATGAACATCGTCCGCGATGTCGGGAACATGCACCATCCGTACCCCGGCCACTTCCGGTCCGGGGGTCACGCCGAGATCCGCTTCGAGGACTGTCGGGTCCCGGTCGCCAACCGGATCGGTGCGGAGGGGGACGGTTTCGTCCTCGCCCAGAAGCGGCTGAACGGTGGCCGGATCCATCACGCCATGCGGTGGGTGGGCCAGTGCCACCGGGCGTTCGAGATGATGTGTGAGCGGTCGGTGAGCCGCACCACGAAGGGCACCTCGCTCATCGACAAACAGATGATCCAGGACTACATCGCCCAGTCGTCGGTCGAGATCCGGGCCCTGCGACTCTTGGCGCTCCATTCCGCCTGGGTGTGGGATGAGCAGGGAGCGAGCAAGGCTCGGAAGGAGATCGCCGAACTCAAGTTCTGGGGTGCCAACGTGCTCCACAACGTCATCGATCGGGCCATTCAAGTCCACGGCGCGCTCGGGGTGGACCACGGATCTTCCGCTCGCCGAGATGTACGTCCAAGCCCGACAGTTCCGGATCTCCGACGGTGCCGACGAGGTGCACAAGTCCTTTGTCGCCACCCGCTCGGCCAAGGAGTTCGCGCCGGTCACCGGTTGGCCGTCCGAGCATGTGCCGTCACGTCGTGGGCAGCACCGAGCCCGCTTCGCCCACCTGATCGACAACGAGGTCGGGAACCACTGATCAGGGGTCACCGGCGTCGAGTTCACGTTTGGTGGCGCCCATGCCAGAATCGACGTGTCGTGTCCTCACGACACCCCGCCCGCCGTCGGGCGAGAACGACACCCCGCCCGCCGTCGGGCGAGAACGACACCCCGCCCGCCGTCGGGCGAGAACGACACCCCGCCCGCTGTCGGGCGAGAACGACACATCGCCCGCGTTCCGGGCGCGATACGGCCAGGAGGCACGAGCCCCGATGAACGTCGACCTCACCGACGACCAGAAGGCCTTGCAGCGCGAGCTGCGGGAGTACTTCACCAACCTCATGACACCCGAGGTCAAGGCGCGCACATCGAGTGCGGAGTTCGAGGAGAACCTCGAGTACAAGAACCTCATCCGCCAGGTCGGCTCCGATGGCTGGCTCGGCGTCGGCTGGCCCAAGGAGTACGGGGGCAAGGGGTTCACCCCGATCGAGCAGTACATCTTCTTCAACGAGTCTCAGGCCGCCGGTTGCCCGATCCCGTTCCTCACCACGAACACGGTGGGTCCGACGATCCGCCAGTTCGCCAGCGAGGAGATCAAGGACTTGTTCCTGCCCAAGGTCCTCGCCGGTGACATGCACTTCTCGATCGGCTACACCGAGCCCGAGGCCGGCACCGACCTCGCGGCGCTGAAGACCCGGGCCGTGCGAGACGGCGACGAGTGGGTCATCAACGGCCAGAAGCTCTACACCAGCCTGGCCTACAACGCCGACTACATCTGGCTCGCCGCCCGCACCGATCCCGACGCTCCGGCGCACAAGGGCATCACCATGTTTCTGGTCGACGCCAAGGCTCCCGGCTTCTCGATCCAGCCGTTCATGACGTTCGGCCCGGCCCACACCACGGCAACCTTCTACGACAACGTGCGCGTGCCCGACAGCATGCGGGTCGGCGAGGTCAACGGCGGCTGGAACCTGATCACCAGCCAGCTCAACCACGAGCGGGTGTCGCTGTGTTCATCCGGCCGATTGATCCACCTCGTCGACGACGCCGTGCGGTGGGCACCGAGACCAAACTGGCCGACGGCCGCCGCGTCATCGACCAGGAGTGGGTGCAGATCAAGTTGGCCGAATGCAAGGCGCTGGTCCGCTACCTCGACCTCATGAACTGGCGGGTGGCGCACGAGAACACGTACGGGCGAATGAACCCGGCCGACGCGTCCTCGGTCAAGGTGCACGGGTCGGAGTCGATGCATCACATCTACAACACCCTGATGGAGGTCGTGGGCTCCACCGGCTCGCTCCGCAAGGGTCCGGGCAGCGAGCTCGCGGCCCAGATCGAGTCGAGCTACCGGAGCGTGTGGGTGTTGACGTTCGGCGGAGGCACCAACGAGATCCAACGCGACATCATCGGCATGGCCGGGCTCGGCCTGCCACGCGAGAAGCGCCGCCACTGAGGCCACGCCGCCCCCGGATCCATCCATCGCCCCTTCGCACGACGTTTCAGACGCAGGAAAGACACCTCATGGACTTCAGCTTCGACGAATCCCAACAGGCCGCGCACGATCTCGCTCACCAGATCCTCAGCGACAAGCTCACCATGGAACGCCTCATGACGATCGAGGCGTCTGGTGAGTGGATCGCTCGGGCCGAGTGGGCCGAGCTCGGAAACGTTGGCCTCATCGGCATCGCGTTCAGGGAGGATGTCGGCGGCGGCGGCCTCGACGAGGTGGCATGGGGCGCGGTGCTCCAGGCCCATGGCGAGACGGTGGCCCCGCTCCCCCTGCTGGCCAGCAGCCTGGCGGGGATGGCCATCGACCGGTTCGGTTCGGACCAGCAACGCCAGCAATGGCTCCCCAAGGTGGCTGACGGCAGCGTCGTACTCACGCTGGCGATCCAGGAGATGCTCGACGACCAACTTGCGTCGCCCCGTTGCGTGGTCGACGGCGGCACGCTGACCGGCAGCAAGGCGGTGGTCGAGTGGGTCGACGACGCGACACGAGTGCTGGTCACGGCATCGACCTCGGGCGGACGGGGCCTCTTCCTGGTCGACCCCAATGGGCCTGGGGTGACGCGCACCGAGGCTCTGTCCACCCGGACCCAGCCCGTCATGTTCCTTGACTTCGACGGCGCACCCACCGAGGCCGTGGGCGACGACACCTCGGACTCGGTGGCCTGGCTCGTGGATCGCGCGATCGCCGGGGTCTGTGCGACCCAGGTCGGGGTCACGCACCGAGCCCTTCGCCTCACCGCCGAGTACACGAGCACCCGCGAGCAGTTCGGCCGTCCCGTTGCGACCTTCCAGGCCGTCACCCAGCGCCTGGCCGACCAATACATCAACGTGGAGGGCATGCGCTTGACCACGTTCGCGGCACTGTGGCGCCTGGCCCACGGCCTCGACGCCACCGAAGATGTCCGCATCGCCAAATTCTGGGCGTCGTCCCGGGCGACCGACGTCGCCCACGCCACCCAGCACTGCCACGGTGGCATGGGCGTCTCGGTCGACTATCCGCTCCACCGGTACACCCTGTGGAACAAGCACCTGACCACCTCGCTCGGCGCCGGCACCCAACAGCTCCGGGCCATCGGCGCCGCCCTGGCCGCCGGCTGATCCGGGACGGGCACCACCATGGCGCGAACGGCGTTCATCGGGCTCGGTGTGATGGGGGCACCCATGGCCGGGCACCTCCTCCGGGCGGGCCACGAGGTCACCGTCTACAACCGCACGGCGGCGAAGGCCACGGAGTGGGTCGCCGCCCACGGTGGCGCGTCTGCGCCCTCCCCGGCGGCCGCGGCGTCAGGTGCGGATCTGGTCATGGTGTGCGTCGGCAACGACGACGACGTCCGTTCGGTCGTGCTCGGCCCCGAGGGCGCCCTCGCGGCGATGGCGCCTGCGTCGATCCTCGTCGACCACACGACGGCCTCGGCCGAGCTCGCCCTCGAGCTCCATGCCCGGGCGGGTGAACGGGGCGTCGCGTTCATCGACGCTCCCGTCTCCGGCGGGCAGGCCGGTGCGCAGAACGGGACCCTCACGGTCATGTGCGGAGGCGATCCCGGCCCGTTCGAACAGGCCGAACCCACGCTGGCCGCGTTCGCACGGGCGGTCACCCTCGTCGGGCCACCGGGTTCGGGTCAACGCTGCAAGATGGTCAATCAGATCGCCATCGCCGGGCTCCTCCAGGGGCTGAGCGAAGCACTCGACCTCGGTCTCCGAGCGGGTCTCGACATGGACCTCGTGCTCGACGTGATCGGCAAAGGGGCGGCCGGCTCGTGGCAGCTCGAGAACCGCGGCCCGACGATGATCCGCGATCAGTTCGACTTCGGCTTCGCGGTGGAGTGGATGCGCAAGGACCTCGGCATCTGCATCGCCGAGGGGGAACGGCTCGGCGCCGATCTCCCCACGACTCGTTTGATCGACGGGTACTACGCCGAGGTGGCGGCCGCCGGAGGCGCCCGTTGGGACACGTCGAGCCTCATCCGTCGTCTGCGACCGCCGTCCGACCACGTGGCGTGACCTCCGGTCGAAGCCCGGTCTGGGCGATCGTTCTCTCCGCGGGCGCCAGCCTGCGGTACGGTCGGCCGAAGCAGTTCGAGCGACTCGGATCTCACCGGGTGGTGGACTGGTCGGTGTGCGCAGCCCGCCAGGCGTGCGATGGCGTGGTCGTGGCGCTGCCCGCCGGACACCGGTGGGACGGCGATCCGGCGGTCGTGGCGGTCACCGGTGGAGCAACGCATGCCGAGAGCGCACGAGCGGCCGTCGCCGCGGTCCCGGCGGACGCCGCGATCGTCGTGGTCATGACGGCGAGCCACCCTCTGGCGTCACCTGGCCTGATCCGGCAGGTGGCCGCAGCCGCGGGCTCGCCAGGGATCGACGCGTCGGTCGCCGTGTACCCGTTCGCCGACATGCTCGTGCGAACCGAGGGTGGTGTGGTCACGGAGGTCGTGTCGAGAGATGCCGCCGTGGTGGCGCAATCGCCCTCGGCCTTCGACGCGGCCCTCTTGAGGCGACTGATGGCCACATCGACCGAGGTGGCGTTCGAAGTCGAGTTGGTGATCCGCGCCGGAGGGCGGGTGGCGACCGTGCCAGGAGAGGCCACGAACGTGCACGTCACGACACCTCGAGAGCTCGCCGTCGCCGCCGCTCTGCTTCCGCTGGTGGGCTGGTCCCCCGACCGCCACTGACCGTCGAGGCCCCTCGGGGTCGCCGGTAGCCTGACCGCCGTGCGCCACCACGACCTCGTCATCATCGGTACCGGCTCAGGGAACTCCATCCTCACTCCCGACTTCGATGACTGGGATGTCGCCCTCGTCGAGCGTGACGTCTTCGGCGGCACGTGCCTGAACCGGGGCTGCATCCCGTCCAAGATGTTCGTCTACGCCGCGGACATCGCCGAGACGGCGAGGCACGGACCGGCTCTCGGTGTCGCCACCCGTTTCGAGTCCGCCGATTGGCCCGCCATCCGGGATCGGGTGTTCGACCGCATCGATCCGATCGCCTCGGCCGGCGAGCGGTACCGGGTCGAAGACTCTCCGAACGTCACCGTCTATCGCGGGTCGGCCCGATTCATCGGCCCACGCCAGCTCGCGATCACCGGGATGCCCGGCGGCGAGGCCGCCATGCTTTCGGCCGACCACGTGGTGGTGGCGGCCGGCGGCCGGGCCCAGATCCCCGATATCCCCGGGCTGGACGCGATCGGGTACCACACGAGCGACACCATCATGCGTCTCGAGGCCCTTCCGGAACGTCTGATCGTGCTCGGCGGTGGGTACATCGCCGCGGAGATGGCCCACGTCTTCGGCGGTCTCGGGAGCGACGTGGTGATCATCAATCGATCAGAGGCGCTGCTCCGAGCCGAGGACGACGAGATCAGCCGCTCGTTCACAGACCAGTACCGCCACCGATTCGAGGTGGTGCTGTCGACCCAGGTCCTGGCCACGCGACGACACGGCGAGCGCATCGAGCTCGACATCTCGATCGACGGCGATCACACCACGATCGAGGGCGACACCGTACTGGTCGCGACGGGACGAACACCGAACTCCGATGAGCTCGATGTCGCGGCGGCCGGCATCCCCGTGGACCACGCCGGGTTCGTCGTCGTCGACGAGTTCCAGCGGGCCCGGGCCGAGGGTGTGTGGGCGTTGGGCGACATCTGCAACCCCGCCCAGCTCAAACACTCGGCCAATTTCGAAGCCAAAGCGGTCGCTCACAACCTCGCCCACCCCGAGGCGATGGTGTCCGGGCGCCTCGACCCCATCCCTCATGCCGTGTTCGCCTCGCCTCAGGTGGCCTCGGTGGGGCTGACCGAACGCGAGGTGCGTGAGCGGGGCACTCCGTACCGGGCCGCGGTTCGGTACTACCGGGACACGGCGTACGGCTGGGCCATGGCCGATACGACGAGCTTCTGCAAGGTCATCGCCGACCGGGAGACCGACCTCCTCCTCGGCGCCCACATCATCGGCCCCCACGCCCCGACGCTCCTGCAACAGATCGTGCAGGGGATCCGGTTCGGACAGACCGCGACCGAACTCGCTCACGGGCAGCTCTGGACGCATCCAGCGATGCCCGAGGTGGTCGAACAGGCCCTGTTGGCCCTTCACGAAAGCTGACACGCTCGCCGTCAGGCCCAGCCTCACGACGCGTCGAGCATGCGCCGGGCTCCCCGGCCCGTAGCGCCCGCCTGTTGTTCGGGGGTTGGGACGCGGAGCAGATACCCGAGAACATGGCGCCAGCCCGACGCGCACGCCAGGCAGCGGAACACCACCTCGCCCGCGACCTCCTCGACCAACAGGTCACGGCCACTGCAGTCGGGACACGCATCGAGCAATCGAGCGTCTGTCGTGATGGAGACATCTGCCGTCATGGGCACCTCCTTGACGTCGGGAACGGGCCGAGCTCCTCGTTCAGTTCGGATTCACCGTCACTCCATGGTGACGGTATCCGGCCGGGTCGGTTGTCGGGGATGAGCAACAGCGGTATCGGCGTGTGAACCAACACGTCACGTACCACCTGGGCACGGGGATGGTCCAGAACCTGGTTCCACTCGATGAGGATCATGTCCGCGTCGCACCGCGCCGCAGTGTCAAGGATCTGGGCGCCGACCTCCCCCGTTTCCATGTGCACGTCATCGATCGTCGGAGCATGGCGGTGCCAGAACTCCTTCGACCACAGGGACTCGTCGTCCCAACGGTCCACGAACGACGGAGCCGTCGATCGGTCGAGCACGTGCACGGCGACCAGCGACCGCCCGCTCATCCGGAACCGGTCGAGGAGGTACGCGCGCGTCGCCGAGGCCGGGCGGTCATCCTCGACCGGAACCAGGAGTCGCCGTGCGGACCGTCCGCGGACCGATATCTCGGGAGGTACGACGGCCACGGGACACCGACAGCTCTGGAGCAGCTGTAGGGCGACGTGGCCGGCCGGCCGACCACCACCGCGGAGCGAACGGATCCCGACGACGACGGCGGCCACGTCCTCATGCGTAGCTTCCTCGACGAGCCGTTCGAGAACCTCCCCTTCGAGCACCCGGACCGGCATGTCGCCCAGAAGCAGGCTGGCGGATGAGGGGCCGCAGTGGACGTGGACGATGTCGAGAGCACCACCCAGGACCTCACTCAGCGAGCGGCCCACCTCGATCACCGACGCCGTGACGGGGCCACCGTCGATTGCCGCCAGCACCCGGGGGTCGCCAGAACGCTCGGTCATCTCGCCCTCCTCCAGGCGTCAGGGCCGCCCACCAGACGGAGATGGTCGACCGTCGAGGGCCGAGCGGCGCCAGGCCACCGCAGGCGGATCGGCCCGTCAGCTTGGAGCTCGACCTCGTCGTGGCCGGCCTGCACGTCGATCCGGCGACCGAGAACGGTGCAGCACAGGCGGAGCCCGTTCCAGGCCGAGGGGAGGCGGGGGTCGAGGTAGGCGGCGTCGTCTCGCACAGCGAGGCCGAGGAACCCAAAGGCCAACGCCTGCCACACCCCCGCCATGGTCGCAATGTGTATGCCTCCTGCCGTCGTCCCGGTCAGGTCGTCGAGGTCGAGTCGAAGCCCGATCCGGAGCAAGTCCAGCGCCTCGTCCGGTCGATGGGCCCGGGCCAGCACTGCGGCGTGGATCGCCGGTGAGAGGGAGCTCCCGTGAGCGGTCCTGGGTAGGTAGTACGCCAGGTCTTTCAGGAGCGACCCCGCCGGCAGCTCCCACGGGACCAGATGGTGGAGCATCACGACATCGGCCTGCTTGAGCACCTGGGACCGGGCGATCGTGGCCCGGCCGAGCAGGAGGTCGGCGGCGATGGGCGGCTCGGCCACGGCGGCGATGACGGTGGGATCGAGCGAGTCGAACCCAGCGAATTGCTCATGGCGGCCCGAACGGGGCTGGTACCCGTCGACCAGCTGATCCGCCAGCGCTGACCACTCATCGGCCTCGGTCCGGTCGGGGGTCAGTCGTGCGGCCTCTCGGAGGTGCCAGCGGGTCATCACGTTGGTGAACGCATTGTCATCGACGGTCTCGTGGTACTCGTCAGGACCGATCACCCCACGTAGGTGCCCGCGCCCGGCGGGATCGAGCTCGACTCGGCTGGCGAGATACCTCGCCGTCTCGGTGATGATCGTGGCGCCCTCGCCGTGCAAGAAGTCGTTCGATCCGGTCCACCGGGCGTGGTGGGTGATCGCCCACGCGATGTCGGAAATTGATGTGAATCTCCTGCTCGCCAGTGAGGATTGGCACGGTGGCACCCTGAACTGTCGTGCCCGACTGCGGAGTCATCTCGCGACCGCTCGATGCGCTCTCCCACGGATACCGGGCGCCCGGTCGACCCTCGGCGCACGCCCTGTCTCGGGCCGCCTGCAGCCGGTTGGCCCGATAGCGCAGCACGCCCATCGCCGCCGAGGGGGCGATGGCCGCCAGCACGGGCAGCACGTAGACATCCGCATCCCAGAACACATGCCCGGCGTATGCGGGTCCCGTCAGGCCACGCGGCCCAACGGCGAGCTCGTCACGGTCGTCGGTGGCCAGGCTCAGGAGGTGGTAGACGGCGAAACGAGCAGCGAGCTGGTCGCGCCGAGGACCTTCGACGGCGACGTGCGCTCCTTCCCAGAGGTCTCCCCATGCCGCCTCCTGCTCGAGCTCCAACGACGCGCCGCCACCGCCAAGCGCCTCCTGGGCTCGGCGTCGGGCCTCGTCGGTCCCTGTGGCGTCCGGCCGACGCGTCATCGCCGCGACACGGAGAAACGATCCGGACGACGCCGTCTCGACCGCGCAGATCGTCGCCGACGCATCGGCACCTCGAAGCACGATGGGGTCACCGGTGTCGTCTCCCCTGCTCACGTCGGCGGTCGAGTCGTCGATCCGGTAGACGCTGACCGCAGGACGAGCCAGGCAGGCCCAGCGGGTCGTGTGAAGATGCCCACCGCCCTGGAGTTCGATCTCATGTTCGACGATCCCGCGTCGCAGATCGAGGCGCCAGCGGCGGCCTTGACCCTGAACCACCGTGGGCAGCCAGCTCCTTCCGCTCTCCAGTGATCCGGGCGGCTCGGGCCCGTAGACACCGCTCACCCGGACCGTCCCGTCGCCTTCGGACCCATCGGCGCATTCCGTCGTTGCGCGGCTGGCGAACCCGCCACCACTCATGCACAGCAAGGCTTCGACGGCACCGCGGTGCTCGAGCCGGTCGGCCAGCACTATCGTCCAGTCGGGCGCGAACCGCGGCGTGCCTTTCACCATCGCCCCAATCTCCCCAACTTGTCCCGGCTCGAACCAGGGACGTAGGACCCCTCCTCCACGACCATCCGCGTGCTGGAATTGCGGGACGATCCATCTCGGCGGTCGAGGGAGGTCCTGATGTCCACTCCGTGGACCTCGAAATCACCAGGGGTGGGCCTCGGCTCGGCCGAGACGGTGACCCTCGTCGACGGCAACACCTTCTTCGTCGGGCACATGTCGGGCGATCTGGTCGGTGACTCCGTTGAGGGCCTGTTCATGCTCGACACCCGGGTGTTGAGTCGATGGCAGCTCCGCGTGGACGACCACGCCATCGACCCGGTGTGGGCCATCCCGAGCGGGCCGTTCTCGGTGAGTCTCGTCGGGCGGGTGCCGACCGGCGCGAATGCCGACAGCGACCTCACGGTGGTCCGTCGGCGCCATGTCGGCCGAGGCATGCGCGAGGACATCGAGCTACGCCATCACGGCCTCCTTCCCCGCCAGGTGATCGTCTCCATCGCCGCCCGGTCCGACTTCGCCAGCCTGTTCGAGGTCAAGGCGAACCACGTCGAGCACCGCACGCTGTCGACCGCCCGGCTCACCGGCCAGGAGCTGGTCATCACGCCGACGGAGCCAGCTGCGGTAGACGCGCTTCTCGTTCGCTTCGATCGCCGGCCCGACCGTCTCGTGGGTGGGATCGCCGAATGGGACGTGCACCTCGCCCCAGGAGGGACATTTCACCTCTGTGCGGAAGTCGCCGTACGGGTCGGGGCCGAGGTCCTCGCTCCCTCCCACCGCTGCGGCGAACCGATCGAGGAGGCCCTGCCCATCGGACGCCTGGCCCATTGGCGCTCGATGAGCCCGACCATCGAAACCGATGACGCCACGTTGGACCAAAGCTTCACCCAGGCCATCGAAGATCTGGGCGCGCTCAGGATCTTCGATCCCGATCACGCCGAACGCGTAGTCGTCGCCGCCGGGGCACCTTGGTTCATGACGCTCTTCGGGCGCGACGCCCTCATCACCGCGTGGATGGCCCTCCTGGTCGATCACCACCTGGCCGGCGGCGTGCTCGCCTCCCTCGCCGACATGCAGGGTCAGGTCGACCATCCCGCGACCGAGGAGCAGCCCGGCCGGATCCTGCACGAGGTGCGATACGACGCCCACAGCTCCCGCCTGCTCGGCGGTCACAACATCTACTACGGGACGATCGATGCCACTCCGCTGTTCGTCATGCTGGTGGCCGAGCTCGCGGCGCTGGACAGGATCTCGTGAACGGATCGCCCCCTTGCTTCCCGCGGTTGACCGTGCCATCAGCTGGATGGAGCGGATCGGCGACCGTGATGGGGACGGGTTCATCGAGTACGAGCGGCCAACCGAGGCTGGCCTCGAGAACCAGGGGTGGAAGGACTCATGGGACGGCATCCGCCACACGGACGGCCGCCTCGCTCGAACGCCCATCGCGCTGTGTGAGGTTCAGGGATATGCGTATGCGGCGTTCCGGGGCCGGGCCGACATCGCCGACCTGTTCAGCGATGTGAGAACCGCGGCGACGTTCCGAGCGAAGGCCGACGCGTTGCGCGAGCGATTCGATCGTGCCTTCTGGCTGCCCGAGCACGGCTGGTACGCGATCGGGCTCGACGGGGACAAACAGCCCATCGCCAGCCTGACCTCCAACCTGGGTCACTGTCTCTGGACCGGCATCGTGCCGCACAGCCGAGCTGAGCGGATCGGTGACCTGTTCGCCTCCGACCGCATGTTCACTGGTTGGGGGCTGCGCACTCTCGACGCGGACGCCAAGGGCTACAACCCACTTTCCTACCACTGCGGCTCCGTCTGGCCGCACGACACGGCTATTGCGATCGCCGGCCTCGCCCGCTACGAGATCGATGGGGTGGTGGGCCAACTCGCCGGTGGCCTCCTCGATGCCGCCGCCACCGCTCACGGTCGACTTCCCGAGCTGTTCGGCGGATTCGACCGCTCCGATCTCGCCGCGCCGGTCCCCTACCCGGCGTCCTGCTCACCTCAGGCGTGGGCTGCGGCATCTCCTCTTCTCGTCGCTCGCGCCATCCTCGGGCTCGAGCCCGACCTGATCCACGGTGTCGTCCGCCTACGGCCACGACTCCCGGCGCGAATGACGACGCTGACCATCGACGGGCTACCTCTCGGCGATCGACGGGTCCGCGTCGTAGCGACGGCTGGCCGCACCGTCATCGAGGGACTCCCCGTCGGGACCGAGGTGATCATCTCGTGATCGCTCGACCGGACGTGGTCGTCGGTGCTGTCCTCGACGTCGACGGCGTGGTGACCGACACCGCCTCGCTGCACCTGGCGGCGTGGACGTACCTGTTCGAGGAGCTCTTCGCCGTCCGGTCGGTCGAGCCACCCTTCACCGTCGACGACTACCGTCGCCTGGTCGACGGTCGCGCTCGGGAAGCGGGCCTGCGAGCGGTCCTCGCCGATCGAGGGATCGAGATCCCGGTGGGAGAGCCCTCGGATGGCCCGACGTTGACGACGACGAACGGCCTGGCCAAGCGCAAGCAGGACCTCTTTCTCGCCATGGCCGACGAACGCGGGGTCACGGTCTTCGACGATGCCGTCGTGCTCCTCGACGAAGCCGCACGGCGTCGACTCCCCGTCGTCGCCGCCTCGGCCAGCCGCAATTGTCGGCACGTGCTCGACGTCGCCGGAATCCGATCCCGTTTCGCCGACGTCGTCGACGGCACCGACGCCGACATGCTCCGTCTCGGCTCCAAACCCGATCCCGCCCTGTTCCTCGAAGCCGCTCGACGTATCGGGCATCCGCCCGCCGGCCTGATGCTCATCGAAGACGCCATCGCGGGGCTACAGGCCGCACGCTCCGGTGGGTTCGGGCTCGTGGTGGGCATCGACCGCATCGGCACCAGCCGCGATGAGCTCCGGCAGGCGGGCGCCCATCGAGTCGTGGGGGATCTCCGCGAGCTCCTGGACGTGCCGGTACGGGTGGGCGAGAACCTCCCGGTGCCCCTCGGTCACCCGGCCTGAGCCGAGTACGGTTCACCGGCCCCACGGTCCGACGGGCTCGGCCAGATCACCGCACTCATCGCCAGGTCGGTCTCGTCGATCGTCCCCGGCGCCGACCATCCGAGGACCCGGCGGTAGAACCGTTCGTGATCCCGGGCCATCCGGCCCATGGCGAACCGTGCCTCTACCGCGCCCCGGCACGCGCGGCGGTCGATCGTGTGGATCCGATCGAGTCCCGCGATCACTCCGTCGAGATCGCACGCCACCACGCCCGTGACGCCATCGTCCACGATCTCCGGAGCAGCACCCATGCTCGTCGTCGCCACGGGCGTGCCACAGGCGAGCGACTCCACCATCACCAGCCCGAACGGCTCCGGCCACCGGATGGGATTTATCAGTGCGGCGGCCGACCGCAACATCTGGACCTTCTCGACCAGATGGACCTCGCCCACGTACTCGATGTCGGAGGACAACATCGGTGCGATCACGCCACGGAAGTACTCCATCTCGGCGGGCTCACGCATCTTCGCCGCGATCAGCAAGGGCCTGCCCACGGCGCGCGCGGCGCGGATGGCATCGTCGATCCCCTTGTCCGGGCTCATGCGTCCGAGGAACACCAGGGACTCGCCACCGAGTGCGCTGAAGGGATACTGGTCGAGGTCGATGCCGTGGTGGATCACCGTGTCGACCAGCACCTCGGCCGGCGCTCTCGCCGCCTGGTCATGAGATATGGCGATGATCGGGATCCGGTGCCTCACGCGTCGGTAGAGGTCCGAGAGGTCGTCGCCGAACGGTCCGTGATTCGTCGTCACCACCGGCACCGGGTGGAGCTGCGATAGAAACAGTCCGGCCAGCGTGTGGTCGTGCACGATGTCGAGCCCATCGAGCGCGTCGTAGGCGGCCGCGACGTGCCGGAGCTCGATGACGCACGAGCCTATGTGGTCCGGGTCGCCGCGTTCGAACAGGAAGGCCCGACCGACTGGGCAGGTCGACTCGCCGGTCGTGAACAGCGTCACCTCGTGGCCGAGCGCCTGGAGACCTCGACACAGGCTGTCGATCACCAGCTCGCTTCCTCCGTAGGCCGGCGGTGGCACCGGCAGCCACGGCGGCGCCAGCATGCCGATGCGGAGAGGCGTCGCGCCTCTGTGATCGATCATCTGCCGACAGTAGACCCAGCCCACCAGGACCTTTGTCCCGAGTTTCGTGACGCGGACGGCCACCAGCGCGTCTATCGGTGTATCGACCGCTGTCCCGGCGACGGAGGTTGAGGCCCGGTCGTGGCGATGGCGCCCCGATAGCCTGGACCCTCATGTCCAGCAGTAGCGGCGTCGCCTTCCGCCTCACCACGTTCGGCGAGTCGCACGGCGGAGGTGTCGGTGTCATCGTCGACGGGTGCCCGCCCCGGCTGCCGCTGAGCATCGACGACATCCAGCACGATCTCGATCGCCGCCGACCCGGACAGAGCCGGCTCGTCACGCAGCGGGCCGAGACCGACACCGTCGAGATCCTCTCCGGCGTGCTCGACGGGGTCACGCTCGGGACCCCGATCGCCATGGTCGTGCGCAACCAGGATCACAACTCCGGCGCCTACGACCACCTGCGTGAGGTGTATCGACCGTCTCACGCCGATTTCACCTACGACGCCAAGTACGGCATCCGCGCCTGGCAGGGCGGTGGTCGCTCGTCGGCCCGGGAGACCATCGGGCGAGTCGCCGCGGGGTCCGTGGCCCGTCAGCTGCTCCGCCGACTCCACGGCATCGAAGTCCTCGCCTGGGTGAGCCGCGTGCACACCATCGAGTCGGTCGTGGACGCGGCTGCCGTGACGGTGGACGCGGTCGAGGCCAGCCCGACCCGTTGTCCCGATCCCACAGCCGCCGAGGCCATGATCGAGGCGATCGAACGAGCTCGGCGGGATGGTGATTCGTTGGGCGGCGTCGTCGAATGCGTCGCTCGCCGAGTGCCACCGGGCCTCGGTGAACCGGTCTTCGACAAACTCGACGCCGAGCTGGCCAAGGCCATGCTCTCGCTTCCCGCCGCCAAGGGGTTCGAGGTCGGCTCGGGGTTCGCCGGCACGTTCATGACCGGTCTGGAGCACAACGACGCCTTCGAACCCGGCCCCGATGGTCCCCGCACCACGACCAACCGGTCCGGTGGTGTCCAGGGCGGGATCTCGAACGGCGCCGACCTCGTGTTTCGGGTGGCCTTCAAACCGACCGCCACCATCGCGTCGACCCAGCAGACCGTGACCAGCGGCAACGAGGCGGTCGAGCTGGCCGCCCGGGGACGGCACGACCCGTGCGTGCTCCCCCGCGCCGTGCCCATCGTCGAGGCCGGCTGCCTGCTCGTCCTGGCCGACATGGTTCTCCGCCAGGCGACTGTCGACCTGCTCCCCCGCTGACCACAGCTGGGCTTGCCTATCCGCCTGCGGCGGAGCTGGGGCTTGCCTATCCGCCTGCGGCGGAGCTGGGGCTTGCCTATCCGCCTGCGGCGGAGAAGTGCTGGTAATCGGCTGCGCCGGACCAGTCGCCGCCCCACTCCCAGCCGATGGCGCCAAAGGCCTGGGTGACCGCATCGCCGGGATAGATGCCCCCGGCGACCTCGACGGATCGGTCGATGTAGGGCGCCCCCTCCGGCGGGTCGATGAAGTCCCCGTCGACGTAGGGGTTCACCCGCGGATTGACGTCGATCGCCGTCCCGGAGGCGTGGTTCGACCACACGCCGGGACGGTACGCAACCTCCCGGCAGTTGAACGCCGACGTGTTGTTGGCCACCATCGACGCCGGATCCGACCCGGCAAAGTCGTCGATCAGGCGCATCTGCTGGATCGGGAACCCCGCCTCGAACAGGTCGCCGAACACTTGCACCAGCTCCTCAGCCCACGCCGCGGCCACCACGAGCTCACCGATACGCACCTCACCGGCGCTGTCCCAGTGGCTCACCAGCACGTAGCGGAGGTCACTGAGCGCCACCGGACAGCCCTCGCGCCACGAGGTGGTCATCCGGGCGGCCAGATCGTCGTCGATCTCGTGGATCGACGACCGGAACGATGGCGGCGGCGGGGCGCTCGTCGATGTCGTTGTCGACGGGGCTGGCACCTGCGTGGTGGTCTGCCCGGGCGAAGCCGTGGTCGGGACCGCTCCGGCGGTCGTGTTCACCTGCGGAGGAGCCGCCGAGGTGGTGACCGGCTCCAGCGAGAGCTCCGGCACCTCGGGATCCCCCGAGGCCGATGAACACCCGGTGACGGCGAGGACCACCACGAGCGCCCCGGACCGCCACCACCTCGGTGCGAACCACATGGCTACCGGCCGACGAAGGGTGGCTTCACCACCACGGCGTCGAGCAGGGTGCCACGAACGTCGATCTGAACCGCGTCGCCGATCTGGATGTCGGGGGAGACGAATCCCAACGCGATGCCCCGCTCCAGCATGGGCGAGAAGTTGCCGCTCGTCACCACGCCGATCGCCGCACCCCCGGCCAGCACGGTCTGGCCATCACGAGGGGGGCGCCGACCGTCGACCACCAGGGCTCGCAGGCGACGACTGATGCCCGCCTCCCGTTCGGCCGCCAAGGCCGACCGGCCCCGGAACGTCGACTTGTCCCACCCCACGACCCAGCCGAGACCCGCCTGAAGCGGAGTGATGCCGGGACCGAGCTCGTGCCCGTGCAGCGGCAACGCGGCCTCGAGACGCAGGGTGTCGCGTGCCCCGAGGCCGGCCGGGACGAGGCCCTCGGCCACCAACGCCGCCCACACCCGGCCCGCAGCGTCGGCAGGCACCGCGATCTCGACCCCGTCCTCGCCGGTGTACCCCGTGCCGGCGACGACGCACGACACGCCGGCTACTTCGACTCCATTGGCGACCCGGAAACGGCCCACTGCGGCGGCCGCTGCGGAAACCGCGGCCAGCCGCGTTCGGGCCTTGGGACCCTGAACCGCGATGACCGCCCGGCTGGCCGTGACATCGGTGCCGATCACGTCCCCGTCGGACAACGCAGCCACCACCCGCGACGTGTTCGACGCGTTCGGCATGACGTCGAACAGCTCGGGCTCTCGCCACCAGACGATGATGTCGTCGAGGACCGATGCGTCCGCTTCATCGAGCAGGTGCGTGTACTGGGCCTGGCCAGGTTCGATCTTGGCGAGATCGTTGGTCAGGGACCGCTGGAGAGATTCGAGCGCCCCGGCACCCGTCACCCGGACGGTACCGAGGTGGCTGACATCGAAGATGACCGCCTCACGCCGACACGCCCGGTGTTCATCGAGCGTGCCCGTCGTGTAGGCGAGCGGCATGTCCCAGCCGCCGAAGGGCACCATCTTGGCCCCGAGAGCCCGATGCTCGGCGTCGAGAGGTGAGTGCAGCAGGTCGCTGCTGGTCACGCGGCGGCCCCCGGCACGACCACAGGAGTTGTCGCGAGAACCGGCGTGGCGTTCACGAGGTGACCGTACTTGTGGTGGAGCCGCGCGACGTCGCGGGTGTAGAGCACGGTGAGGGGCAGATCCGGGTATCGCTCCCGAAAGGTCCGGATCTTGCGATTCTTCTTGGTCACCAGCGATTGGCGCATGGTGGTGAGCTCGATGTACGTGCCGTAGTCGGGCAGGAAGAAGTCGGGGGTGAAACCCCACAACGGCTTGCCATCGGTGCCCTCGGCGAGGACGAACGTGGTCGGCTCGTACAACCACCTCACGCCGTAGGACTCGAACACGGCGGCGAGGAGTTGCTCGCTTTCATGAGCGAACGCAGGAGGATCGATGGTCGCCTCAGGCATCATGCTCCGGCGACTCGGCCGTAGGACTCCGGAGCGGCCTCCCCGACGAGCTCACGCGGGTCGCTCGCGAACAACTCGACGATGCGTGCGTCGACCTCCTCTTTGACGCCGCCCAGCGGCAAGATGTTCAACACCCCCTGACCCTTGCGGAGCAGGTCGATGATCTCGCCATCGGTGTGCACGAGCACCGAGTTGGTGCCGCTGATGACCAGGTTGACCGTGGTGACATCCTCGCCGAGGTGGTCGCGGAGATAGTTGAAGACCTCACGCACCGACTCGAGCTTGATCCCGGCGTCGAGCAGGCTCTTGATGGCCTTGAGCTCGAGCAGATCCCGGTAGGAGTACCGGCGCCGACTGCCTGAACCGTGGGCATCGGCCACGGTGGGGCGGACCAGATCGGTGCGGGCCCAGTAGTCGAGCTGGCGGTAGGTGATGCCGACGATCTCGGCAGCGTGCCTGCCGCTGTAGCTGCGAACAACCTCGGCGAGATCCGGTGATTCGTTGGTGGTCATGAGCGCTCCTTCGCCGCGCCAGGTCCGAACACGGGGTGCGACCAGGAGCGCAGCGGCTGGTCACACGGACGAAACTACGCGTGTGTGATCTCGGAGCGTACGGCTCCACACGCCCTGCGTCAACGATCGCGCGCTGCGTGGACGGGGACACGCTCGGCGTGTCCTGCGTGGATGGGGACACGCTCGGCGTGTCCTGCGTGTGCGGGAGTCAGGACTCGAAGTCCTCGGGGCTGATCTGATCGATGAACTCCCGGAACTCCTCGACCACCCGCTCGGTGTCGTCGGACTTCTCGCCTTCGACGAACGCGGCGTCGGCCAAGACATCATCGGAGGCGTAGACGGGCGCACCTGCCCGCACAGCCAGCGCGATGGCATCGGACGGTCGGCTCGAGATCACCCGTTCGCCCGCCGGAGTCCTGAGGTACAGCTCGGCGAAGAACGTGCGATCTCGCACCTCGGTCACGACGACCTTGGTCACCTCGGACCCGGCTTCGCCGAGGGCCAGGAGGAACAGGTCGTGCGTCATCGGGCGCGGGGTGTCGACACCATCGAGGGCCAACGCGATAGCGGTTGCTTCCGGTCCGCCGATGAAGATCGGGAGCAACCGCTCTGTTCCCCCCATCTCGCGGAGCAGCACGATTGGGCTGTTCGTCGGTAGCTCGACGCGTACGCCCATGACCTCCATCTCGATCATGGCCGAACCCTAACCCGGTCCGGCGTCGCTCACCCATCGCGCCCCGACGGGCGCATCGGCGCCGTAGAGGAACGGGACCCACGCATCGGGATCCTGCTCGACGATGGACCGCTCGCCGGACGCGACGAACGGGAGGTTCCGATATCGCCCGGCGTGATCCAGACCGTGACCGACGGCGTACACGTCACCGATCTCGACACCGACGTAGTCGATGGGCTCGGGCACGATCCGGCTCACCCGGCGGTCGAGCATGGTGCACACGCGGACTCGGCGCGCGCCGCGGGCCTCCACGACGTGGCGCACATAGGCGAGGGTCAGCCCGGTGTCGACGACATCTTCGACGAGGACCACGTCGCGTCCCGTCACATCGGCGTCGAGGTCCTTGACCAGGCGCACCCGACCCGTACCCGGCGCATACGAGGAGATGGCCAGAAAGTCGACGACGACCGGAACCGTCACCCGGCGAGCGACATCGGCCAACGTGAACAAGGCCCCCCGCAGGATGCCGACCAACACGACGCCATCCGGGTGATCCCGATCGATCTCCGCACCCAGCCGCCGCGCCGCGCGGGCCAGGGCCTGGGCGTCGGCCACCACCGCCGGGGAGCCGGAAGGCGTGTCGCTCTCAGCCATGCGGACCACGGCCCGGTCGGATCAGCCGGCGCATGGGTTCAGAGCAGCAGGTCCCGCAGAGCCTGGCGCAACATGGCGTCTCGAATTGCATCGCCGAGCGTGGCGAGCTCCTCGAGTCTCACGACCGCCGCCGAACGGCCGGCCGATCGCTGCCGGACCAGCGGCGCGACGACTTGGGCCAGCACACCGGACTCGCGCTCAGCTGCCACCTTGTACATCCGCAGGTGCCGCGGTTCGATGCCGTGGGCGAGGAAGGACGACGCCAGTTTGGCCACGACGAGCGCCTCATCGTCGTAGATGCGATCGGTACCGATGACCCGGCTGGCGATCAGGCCGAACCGCTCCAGCTCGGCGATGCGCTCGGCCGTGAGCCCCGCGGAGCTCGCCAACTCGGTCGCGGTCAGGCTGACCGAACCGGGGTCGGGCATGAATCGAGATGCGTAGGGAGCGGTCGGGCGGCGATGGGCATCCATGCCGTTCTGGATGCCGCTCACCACGGGTTTCGCGGCCCCGTCGCTCGACATCGAGGCCGAAGACTCTGCGGGCCCACGATCAGGCGCGGTCGGGTCTCCGGAACGTTCCGAGACGCCAGGCGTCGACCCTGCGGGGGGTGCCCCGCCGGGACCGAGGGTGACGGTTCGGCGCCCGTCGTTCTCGGCGGGGTCGGCTCCGGCCCCACCGCTCAGGTGCCCGGCGTGGTGGCCGGTCGTCGCCGACAGGCCCGCCAGCGGTGAGGTCCACAAAGCCGGTCGATCCTCGGGCGGAACCTGTCCGTGGTTGGCATCGAGCCGGTCCTTGATGACCTTGAGCGGCAGGAAGCTCTCGCGCTGCTGGCGGAGGATCCATCGCAGGGTGTCGATGTCGTCGTCGTAGAACCTGCGGTAGCCGGACGGGGTGCGCTCCGGGTCGATCAGGCCCTGCGATTCCAGGAATCTGATCTTGGAGATGGTGATGTCGGCGAACTCGCCCTGCAGGAGGGCCAGGACCTCGCCGATCGAGCGATGCGGGCGCTCAGGCATGGACATCAGGCTCGTGATCCAGGTACACGAGCTTGAACTTGCCGATCTGCACTTCGTCTCCGTCCGAGAGGCGTACATCGGAGTCGACCAGCTGCCGATTGACGTAGGTGCCGTTGAGCGAGCCGACATCGCGTACGACGGTGCCGGTGGGCGACGGCTCGAACTCGGCGTGACGCCGTGACACCGTGACGTCGTCGAGGAAGATGTCACTGTCGGGGTGGCGGCCGGCGGAGACGGCGCCCGCATCGAGCGCGAACCGGGCGCCCTTCATCGGACCATGACGGACGATCAGGTACGGCGAATCGCTGTCGAACTCCGGACGTAGGAACTCTTCGTGATTGGCGTCGACGAGGACGGCAGGGATCTGTCCCGTCGCCTCGCCGTGCAGATCGCGGAGGTCGTTACCGCACGACGAGCAGAAATTGGCCCCCGTCTCGTTGCGGTGCCCGCACTTCGGGCAGGCCGGGCCGTCCACGTCAACCCTCGGTCAGCGAGCGGTACCCGTCGGCATCGAGCAGGGTGTCGAGGGTGGCCCCACCTGTCGGTTCGATGACCACGACCCATCCCTCGCCGTAGGGGTCCTGGTTGAGCAGCTCCGGTGCCGACGTGAGCGAGTCGTTGATCGCCACCACGGTGCCGCTGAGCGGGGCATACAGCTCGGACACCGACTTGGTGGACTCGACCTCACCGAAACGTTCGCCGAGTTGCACCACGGCACCGATGGCCGGCAACTCCACGAACACGACGTCGCCCAGCGCATCCTGGGCGTAATCGGTGATGCCCACACGCACCTGCTCACCCTCGGCGAGAGCCCATTCGTGGTCCGATGAGTAACGCAGTCCAGCCGGCACATCCATGGGTCAAGACGCTATCCGAGCCGCGCGGCCCTCGCTCAAGGCGGCCCGGGCCAGAGGCACGTATTCCGCCGCCGCGTAGTAGCTGATGGCGAGCCCGGGGATGACGCACGCCCAGGCCAGTACGGCAAACGTCTCGTCGAGCCAGGTGTCGGCGTGGCTCCCCAGAAAGAACGGGAAGGCGAACATCAAGAGAAACGTGCCGGTCTTGCCCCACCAGCTCACGTCGATCCGCCGAGCACCGAGGGCGCCGAGCACCACGGCCAACGCGGCGACGAGTCCCTCCCGAACTAAGCTCACGATGGCGATCACCAGCGGCACCGACCCGTCGATCACGATGGCGGTGACGCCGACGAGCAGGACCAAGCGATCGACGGTGGGATCGATCAGCTTGCCGATCTCGGACACCTGGTTGAGGCGCCGGGCCAGGTACCCGTCGACCCAATCGGTCGCGCCGACGAAACCGAGCAGGAGGGCGGCGGCCAGGCGATCCTCGACGCCGAACAGCAGGTAGAGGAAGACGGGGATACAGACGAACCGAACGAGCGTGACCAGGTTGGGCCACGTCAAGATGCGGTTCGTCGACTCAGTGGCGTCCATCCCGGCGATCCTAAGCCGGCCGACCCGGGATGGCCTGGTGCGGAGGGTCGTGGTCGCGGCTGCGCGAGGATCGGGCATGGCTTCGATCTTCTCCCGCATCATCGCCGGCGAAATTCCGGGACGGTTCGTCTGGCGCGACGACGTCTGCGTCGTCATGGTCGACATCCGACCGCTGGCCCATGGTCACGTGATGGTGATCCCGATCGAGGAGGTCGACCACTGGGTCGACCTCTCCCTCGCGGTCGTCCAGCACCTCACGGGCGTGGCGCACACGGTCGCCGCGGCGCAGATGGCGGTGTTCTCGCCCCCTCGGATCGGGCTGATGATCGCCGGCTTCGAGGTGCCCCACACGCACCTTCACGTGGTGCCGATGGGATCGATGGCCGAGCTCGATTTCCGCAACGCCGACACGCACGCCCGCCCCGAGGCGCTCGACGAGGTCGCCGACCTGCTCCGCGCCGAGCTCCGCCGCACCGGCCACGGGTCAACCGTGCCGGACTGATTCGCCACCGCCCCCGAGCGCTGGCGCCAGCCGTGGCTACTCGAGCGGCAGCGGCACGGCGCCGATGGGGTCGGCAGGTTCCATGAGGTGGGGGCCTCGGTTGCGCACGTTGTTGACCTCGGTCGACACCGCGTGGAAGGTGAGCAACTCCGGTGGCGCGGGGACGAGCAGGCCGGCGATGTCGTCGATGTCGGTGATGTCGGGGTCGAGCCACCGGTCCCATGCCTCCGGCGACAACAGCACCGGCATCCGATCGTGCACAGGCGAGATGGTGCTGTTCGCCGCGCAGGTCAAGATCGTGCACGTCCGCAACACCTCGCCGGGCTCCCCGCCTTCGCCCCCGGTCGGCGTGGGCTTCCACGTCTCCCACAACCCGGCGAAGGCCAGACGGTCACCGTCGACGCGGTGGATGAACACCGGTTGCTTCGCCTTCTGACCCGGGACCACCTGCCACTCGTAGAAGCCGTCGGCCGGGATGATGCAGCGGTGCTTGCTCAGGGCGTACTTGAAGGCGTTCTTGGTGGCCGCCGTCTCGGATCGGGCGTTGATCATCTTGTTGCCGATGGACATGTCCTTGGCCCAGCGCGGCACGAGGCCCCAACGGAACACATCGACGTGCCGAGCCTCGGTGTCCTCGTGGACGACGTACACGCCGCTGGTCGGAGCGACGTTGTAGTTGGGTTCGAGGAGGGTCTCGCCGAGGTCGGTGGCCCCGAAGTACTTGGCGATCTCGTCTGCGGTCGTGCTCGACACGTATCGGCCACACATATGTCGTGACAGTACCGTCGGATTCGCCAGCCAGGACCTTCGGATGCCGACCACGGGTCTGTCAGCTGCGAAGCGGACGTCCCGTCGCGGTCGCCCAGCTCGTCACGACCCGGTCGTACTCGTCCTGGCGGATGAGCAGGTTCTTGTCGGGCATCTCGCCGGACTCGGCCGGCAACTCGCCGTGCTCCAGCAGGTGCCGCGCCAGCCGGGTGTGTTCGCGAGCCGCCGCCGCGGTCCCCCACCCGGGGAACAGGGCGAAGGCCACGCCCGCCACGAGCGGCCCGTAACAGGCGACCGGTATCGGCAGTTCGGCCGCGATCGCCGCCAACTGCTGCTCGTCCGCGAACGTCGGGAGGTAGACGTCGGCGCCGGCCGCGGCGTAGGCCAGACCGCGCTCGACGGCGAGGTCGAACGAACCGCTGCCGCCCCCACCCTCGACGTACAGCTCGTCGCTGCGGACGATGATCACGAAGTCGTGGTCGGTGCGGGCGTCCACCGCCGCCGAGACCCGAGCCGCCATCTCCGCGGGCGACAGGAGCGGGCCGGCCACCGTGGTGTGCTTCGGCGGCCGCTCGTCCTCGATGTGGATCGCCGCTACGCCGGCTCGTTCATAGAGCTTCACGGAGCGGTACACGTCGGCCACGGTCTCACCGGCCTGGTCGGCGTCGACGATGACCGGGATCGACACCGCCTCGGCGACTCGCGCCGCCTGCTCGATCATCTCCGTCGGGGTGAACACGCCGTTGTCGGGTATGGCGTAGTGCATCATGCTCGTGGCGTGGCCGCCCATGTACGCCGCTTTGAATCCGACATGTTCGATGATGCGAGCGGTCAGGGCGCTGTAGCAGTCAGCACCGATGAACGGCTCGGTGGCGATGAGGGCTCGGAGGGCGGTGGTCTGCGCGGTCACCGGCTCATCCTCGCGCAGCGGCTCACCCCACGGTGACGGCGGCTCCATCGACCACGCCGACGGAACAGGAGCCGATGCGGCTCGGATGACCGGCTGCGGTGAAGTCGAAGGTGAGCGAACCACCGGGTTGGCCGCCGAAACGTGGCACGGACGCGGTCTCGCCGGCATCGACGCTGATCACACCGCGGACGGAGAGCTCCTCGTACGCCGGGTCGGGACGGTCGAGTTGCACCCGGACGGAGTCGGCGGTGGCGGTGCCCCCCTCGCTCAGGGTGACCTCGCCGCTCGGGACCTCCAGGTCGAGGATCATGGTCGTGTCACTCAGACAGGTGGCTTCGGCGATCCGGCCCAGCTCGCCCTCACAGGCGCCGGCGTCGGGAAAGTGCGCGGTGTCGAACGGGCGAAGGCCGGCCGACGTGACCGATACCTGCGTGCACAACCCCGCGTGCCAGCCGGGTCCGCCGACCAGCACCAGCCGGCCCCGGCCGGCGTACTGGAACAACGTGGCCACGACGTCGCCCGGCGGGCGGGGCAGGGCCTCGACGTCGATGTCGACGACGATTCGCTCCGTGGCGGTGCCCGGTCCGGCAGCGACCACGACCGGGGTGCCGATGGCGGTGGACAGCGTGGCGTCGACTGCGGGCGGCGGGCCTTCGAGGCTGATCGCCTCGGCCGATTCCGTGACGTCGGAGAAGGTGATGGCGCCCGAGACGCGTTCGTCGTCGCCGCTCGGCCAGAACACGGCGGCTGCCGCGACGAGCGCGATCAGAACGACGGCGCCCAGCACCAGGTTCACGATCCGCTGCTTGCGACCTCGAGCCAAGGCGTCGGTGACCTGTTGCTCGTCGAGCTGCTCCTGCAGCGTCAGCGGCCCGAACGCCTCGCTCGACGCTCCGCCGGCCAGCAGCTCACGCCACAACGCGGCTCGGGCGGTCGACATACGTCGGAGCAGCCACTCGAAGCGGGCCTGCTCTCCGCGTCCGAACAGCAGGAGCAAGCCGTTCTCGCGGGCGTGCTCGAGCGGGTCGTCGTAGTGGTCGGTCGGCCGGCCGGACGCCAGGCGATCGAGGAATTCGTGAGCTTGACGGTCCGCTTCCTCGTCCGTCCAGGGCGGACCGTTGGGGTCCGGCGTGACCCACCCGTCGAACCGAGGGTCGCCGGGGATGCCGTCATCCTCGCGGGTACGAAAGAACCCGGCGCGATCGGCAAACGCCCGGATATCGCCCAGGTCGTCCCCGCGCACGGGCGGGCGCTGATGGTCGACCGTCGTGCCCCGAGCGCCTTCCGGCGGTCGTGCAGGGTCGAGCGAGGCCTCGGTCGGCCGGTGAACGGGGTCGGGCGTGGGGTCGATGCCGACCAGGGTAGGCGGCGTGGTCAGGGCGATGGGGGCACGGTGGGACGTGACATCCGCCCACCCAGCGGCGGGGCGATGGTCATTCGCCGAACCAGCGGGTGACCAGACGTTCGTACGTTCCGTCCGAGCGGATGTCGAGCAGCGCCCGGTTCACCTGCTCTCGGAGGTCGCTTCCGACGGGGAACGCGATGCCGTACGACTCGGGGTTGAAGATGGAGCCGACGAGGGCCAACCCGGCCCCGCTGGGAGTGTTCGCGAAGTAACGGAGGACCGGGGCGTCGTACACAACCGCATCGGCGGCACTGTTGCGGAGGAGGGCATACGCATCGTCGACGGCCTCGACGTTGTCGTGCTCGATGCCGATCCGCGTGAGGTACAGGTCGCTCGTGCTGCCCTCGACCGTCACGACACCGGCGTCCCCGAGGTCGGCCAGGCCGGAGATCTCGCTGTCGATCGAGTCGACGGTGAGCTGCGAGGTGAGGGCCGCCGTGTACACCGCCAGCGCGATCACTCCCATGAGGATCCACGAGATGGCGATCAGCCGGCCCAGCGGCCGCGCCGGCGCACCTTCCGCCAGATCGCCAGCCAGAGCGGTCGCGGCGGAGATCCACATGCCATGTCCGACTCCCTTCAGGTACGACTCGGGCACATCTGCGCGACGACGCTGCACCAGCCAGACGACATGTCCGCTGATGACGATGATGAGCAGCACAGCGACGAAGAACTTGAGCAAGGAGGCCCCGAGCGTGCCGCCGACGAGCTCGGTGATGCTCCGGCGTTCGTCGGCCCGGGCGAGGATCTGCAACCCACTGTCGAACATCGGATGGGAGAAGTCGTACAGCTCCTCGCGTTCTCGGGTGACGCTGATCCCCGCGATACCGGCATCCGCGCCGCCTCCTGCTACCACATCGAGCAGGTCCCCAACGGTCTCGGTCTGCACCCACTCGGTAGTCCAGCCGTTCCGGCTGGCGATCTCGTCCCACAGGTCGATGCTGAAACCCTCGACGGCGCCGTCGTCTTGTATCTCGACGAACGGCACCAGCGGTTTGGTGACCACCCGGACGACCGTCCCGTCGGTCGTTGGTTGGGCCGCCGGCGTTTCGTCCTGCGCTCTCGCTGACCGCGCGCCGCTGGCGATCACCAGGGCGAGGACAGCCGCCGCCAGCGCCCGCACGTTCCGCCTGGACGCCTGTCGGTTCACGGCGGCAGAAGCTACTGCCTGGGGCGGCCCGACAGACGGAGGCCGGGTCCGGTTGGTGCACCTGTAAGCTTCCCCGGTCCACTCGTCGACTCGTTCGACGAACGGCACTCGGGCTGTGGCGCAGTTTGGTTAGCGCGCTTGACTGGGGGTCAAGAGGTCGGAAGTTCGAATCTTCTCAGCCCGACCAACACAACACTGATGCGACGGGCCCCGAGTGGGGCCCGTGTCGCGCCTACTCTCGCCGACCGGCCCGGCGCATCTGGATTCTTGGTGAGATTTCGGCGGTGGGCGGGGAAAGTCGGCCAAACTTCGTCACCGGGGTGGGCGAGGCGGGCGTTCAGCAACCAGTCAGCTTGGCGGTGTTCACTGGAGTCGCCTGTCGATCCGCCGACCGGAGTTGCAATGAAGCTGCTCGTCATCGAGGATGATCTGAAGATCGCCACGGCGGTGAAGCGCGGGCTCGAGGCGGAAGGGTTCACGGTCGAGGTGTCCTTCGACGGCCCCGACGGGCTCTGGAAGGCCCAGGAGTCGGCGTACGACCTGATCGTCCTCGATCTGATGTTGCCCGGCCGGAACGGCTTCCAGATCTGCGCCGATCTGCGGCGCAGCAACAACTGGACCCCGATCCTCGTGCTGACGGCGAAGGACGGCGACCTCGACGAGGCCGAGGCGCTCGACACCGGCGCCGACGACTACCTCACCAAGCCGTTCTCCTTCGCCGTCCTCGTCGCCCGCATCCGTGCGTTGCTCCGGCGCGCTCCCGGGCCGGTGCACGACGTGATCGATGTCGCCGGAATCCGGCTCGACCCGACGTCACGGCAGGTCTGGTACCTGGGCAACGAGGTCGAGCTGACGGCCCGGGAGTTCGACGTGTTGAGCTTCCTCGTACGCCGACGCGGCCAGGTGCTCGCCAAACGCGAGATCATCGCCGGCGTGTGGCACGACGACTTCGACGGCGACCACAACATCGTCGAGGTCTACATCGGACGCCTCCGTCGCAAACTCACGGGTCCCGACGGCCGCGCCGCAATCGCCACCGTTCGGGGGGCGGGGTACCGCATCGACGACGATTCGGCCGGTCGGTGAGGGCGACGTTGGCCTCGGTGCGGGTCCGCGTCACGGCGATCGCCGCCGTGCTCGTGGCCGTCGTGCTCGTGGCGGCCAGCGTGGTCCTGCTGCAGATGCAGCGGGCCAGACTGACTGAGAACCTCGACAACACGCTGCGCCTCCGAGTCGACTCCCTGGTCGCCGAAGCGGGGACCGCGGACGATCCGAGCAACTCGGCACCGGATCCCGTCCGCCTCACGGAAAGCGTTCGTGAGGGCGAGGTCGGGGTCCTCCAGATCGTCGCCGACGACGGCCGCGTAGTCGCCGCGAGCTACAACGCGGCGGGCGATCCGCCGCTCACCTCCTCCCCCGCTCCCGGCACGGAGGCGTTCACGAACGTGCCGGAGCTCCCCCTCGACGACGACCCGTTCCGCATCTTCAGTCGCACTGTCGACGCCAACGGCAACTCGTTCACGTTTCACGCCGCGGCCAGCCGGGATCCGATCGAGGAGAGCCTGACAGAGCTGCGCAACGGACTCGGCGTCGTCCTGCCCCTCGTCGTGGCACTGCTGAGCCTCCTGATCTGGACCCTCGTTGGCCGAACCCTGCGTCCCATCGAGGCGGTCCGCCGGGAGGTGGCCGACATGGGCGGCGCGGAGCTCCACCGGCGGGTACCGGTCCCGCCGACGGACGACGAGGTGGGTCGACTGGCGCGCACCATGAACGGGCTCCTCGACCGGATCGAGCAATCGTCGATCCGTCAGCAACGATTCGTCTCGGACGCCTCGCACGAGCTGCGCAGCCCCCTGACCCGAATGCGGAGCGAGCTCGAGGTCGATCTCACCCACCCGGAATCGGCCGACCCGACGGCGACGCACCGGAGTGTCCTCGACGAGACGGTCAACCTGCAGCACCTGGTCGAGGACCTGCTCCACCTGGCCCAGAGTG
Source organism: uncultured Acidobacteriota bacterium (assembly GCA_963732655.1). Lineage (GTDB taxonomy): Bacteria > Actinomycetota > Acidimicrobiia > Acidimicrobiales > SHLQ01 > CAVTWS01. Next base: position 450,123 of record CAVTAI010000001.1, read on the forward strand.
ACGCCGGCGCGACCGCGACCACCATCGAACCGGTCGACCTCGACGACCTCGTGCTCTCCGAGGCTCGGCGACTCCGGGCCCGGAGCCGGAACCGCATCGACACGGCCTCCGTGGCGGCCGGACAGGTCCGCGGTGATCCGGCCCAGCTCCGCCGAGTCGTGCGCAACCTGGCCGAGAACGCCGATCGCCACGCCCGGTCGACCGTCGCCTTCACCGTCGTGGAGTCGGCGGGCACCGTCGAGCTGTGCGTCACCGACGACGGGCCGGGCGTCCCCGAAGCCGAGCGCGAGGCCGTCTTCGAGCGGTTCCGTCGCCTCGACGCCTCGCGAAGCGCCACCACGGGCGGCACCGGGCTCGGCTTGTCGATCGTCAAGGACATCGTCCTCCGCCACGACGGCACGGTCTACGTCGGACCGAACGATCCGTCCGGTGCCCGCTTCGTCGTCACCCTCCCGACGTGATCCAGTCGAGGTCGATTTTCGAGCGGGGCGTGGTCACGGCCGGGCTGGGTTCCCGGTCGACGCCCGGCGGAAGTCAGGTCAGGGCTCGACGCACCTCGGGACCGAGCGGGCGACTCAGGTGCGCGTGGGAAAGACCCGATGGATCTCCCGGATCACCTGGGGCAGGGCGGCCAGGTGGGTGCCGAGGATCGCTTTGCCGGTGGTCAGGAGCGCCACCACGAGCCCGCGGTCGGGATCGGCCCAGGTGAACGAGTTCGACATGCCGACGTGCCCGAACGCCCGGGGATGATTCCAGCCGTAGAGGCTGAGCGACGTCGTGCCGTGCATGAACCCGGCGCCGCCGTAGCAGAACGGCATGCCGATCATCCGATCGATCGAGATGGCACCGTCGCCCACGTCGACAGCCCGGGCGACGGTGTCGGCCGCGAAGACGCGCCGGCCCTCGTATTCCCCGCCGTCGAGGAGGCACTGGTAGAACACAGCCGTGTCGGCCGCCGTGGCGACGACGTTCGCCGAGGGGATGACACCGGACAAGAAGCGGGGATCGTTCGACATCTCCACGACCTCCTCCCAGTGCCGGCCGAGTAGGCGCCGCATCATCGGCGACAGCAACGGTCCGAGCGGGAACCCGGTCATGACGTTGGCGGCGACCCGCGGCACGTCGTCGATGCCGACGCCGTAGTCGAACCAGGTCAACCCGAGCGGTGCCTTCACGTCGGTGGCCAGGATGTCGCGCAGGCTGCGGCCCGTCGTTTGGCGAGCCACCGCGTCCATGACGAACCCGCCGGTCACCGCGTGGTACGCGGGCGGTCCGCCCGGCTCGCGACGAGGCTCCAGGTCACACACGGTCGCCCGGACCCGGTCGGGGTCGGCGAGCAGATCGAGGTCGAAGGCGTGCAACGGCAGCGAGGGGATGCCGGCCCGATGGGTGAGGACCTGACGCAGGGTGATGGCAGCCTTGCCGTGGCGGTCGAAGCCAGGCAGGTAGTTGGCGACCGGATCGTCGAGCACGACCACGCCCTGCTCCTCGAGCTTGTGCATGACCATCGAGGTGACCGCTTTGGCTGCCGAAAACAGGTTGAAGGGCGTGGCCAGATCCAGCGGCTGCAGCGGGGAGCCCTCCAGGCGGCGGCCGGGCACGACTCCGTTGGCGTACCCGATCGACCGGTGCAGGACCACGTCGCCGTCGAGCCGGATGCACACCTGCACCGCCGGGTGCACGCCGGTGCGGTAGAGGCCGACGATGCGGGACCACACCGCCTCGACGCCAGGCGCGGCAACCTCGTCGCCGATCGTCGTGACCGCATCGAGATCGGCGGGGACAGGGCACCGTCGGGTGAATGCATCGGCCGCACAGCTCAAGATCGGTGCACGCATGGCAGGCCTCCCGGGACTGGTCCTACTCCCCACCGTCGCCGTGGTCCAGGGACCTCGGGCACGAATCCGCCCGCGGCGCGGGTTGGTCAGGCCGTCGGGCGAGGGGCGGACGCCCGCGGCCTACGCTTCTTCGGTGCCGGCGCCGGCTCCGGGCCGGCCCGCGCCAGGAGCTCGGTCAGCGCCGGCCCGATCCCCTCGGCCAGCGTCCACACGTCGGGCATGAGCTCGGGACACGACTCGAACCCGAAGTCGATGCTGCGGGCGGTGCTGATGCAGGTGATGTTCACCCCGGACCCGTAGAGGAGGGGGCCGAGCGGGTACAGCGCTTCGAGCCGGGCGCCGGCCAGGTACAGGTCGAGCGGGGGCCCGGGGACGTTGGACACGATCAGGTTGAACACCGGGGGAATGCGACCTTCGATGCCCATCGATGTGAACATGCGAGCAGCGATGGCGATCAGGCCAGGTGGGGTGGTGTCGGTGAGGCCCATGATGCGGTCGGCGGTCAAGGCCTGACGCATCTCCTTTGCCGACTGCGTGCTCTCGTGAATGACGTGGAGGCGCTCGACGGGGTCGGCGACATCGGTGCCGAGTGAGGCGAACATCGCGGCGACCTGTGTGCCCACATGGTCTCGGGTCTCGTCGGTACGGACCGACACGGGGATCTGAGCGATCAGAGGTTTGTCGGGAAGGGCGTCGTGGCCGACTAGGTAGCTGCGCAAAGCGCCCGAGCACACGGCGAGGACGACGTCGTTGAGCTTCACGTCGAACGCGTTCTTGACCTCCTTGACGTCGGCCAGGGGGATCCGGGCGCAGGCAAACTCCCGGTGCGGGGTGAGCGAACCGTTGAACGGTGTGCGCGGCGCCTGGAACGCCCCGGCAGGGGCGACGTCGCGGCGGGTGTGGCGCAGGTAGGTGATCGACTGGCGGACGGTCTGCTCGGCGAGCCGGGCCTGGCGCCACGGCAACACCGCGGCCCCTGTCGCGGTGTGCAGGAGGCGACGCGGCACCGACGGGCCGGGCACCGGCTCATAGAGCGGGGGCTCGGGATCGGGGCCGGGATCGGGCTCGAAGTCCAAGATGATGGTGGCCAGGTCCGAGCCGCTCACCCCATCGACGATCGAGTGGTGGATCTTGGTGAGCACCGCCACCCGCCCGCCGGCCAATCCCTCGATCACCCACATCTCCCACAGCGGACGGGTGCGGTCGAGTTTGTAGCTGATGAGCTGGCCCAGGAGCCGGCCCAGGGTGCGGTCGTCGCCGGGCGCCGGCACGGCGATGTGGCGCAGGTGGGCGTCGAGGTCGAAATCGGGGTCGTCGACGAAGATGGGGCGGTCGACGCCGAGAGGTGCACTGACGAGCTTCCACCGGAACTGAGGCATGAGGTGGAGGCGGGCAGCGAGGCGCCGGCGGATGAGGTCGACGCCGAAGTCGGGGGCGTCAGCGGGATCCACCACCATCACTCCGGACACGTGGAAGTGCCACTCGGGTCGCTCGGCGTAGAGGAACGCAGCGTCGGCTCCGGCAATCTGGTGCACGTGGAGGGCCCCCCCTTTCCCCCTGACGTCGATACCCGCATGGGTCGAGCGCGATGCTAAAGGATCGGTCGTGACTCGTCGACCGCACCGCCGAGTTCCGCGCGGCTCGCACTGCGGCCGACGTCGGTCGCCGGCAACTGACCTGTCGCGGCGAGCCACGACAACCACCGGTCGACAACCTCCACCGCGGCCAGGCACCGCGGCGACCGGAAGATGTCGAAGGCGTGCTGCGCGCCCGGAACCTCCCAGTAGACGATCGGCTGCCGTGACACCTCGGCCAACGACGACACGAAGTGGCGAGTCTCCTCGCGCCACACGAGCACGTCGTGGGTGCCTTGGATCACCAGGAAGGGTGGCGCATCGGCCGTGACGGCGAGGATGGGCGACACGTCGTCCCACAGCGCCGCGTGCTCGCCCGTGGGCGGGCCGGGCATGACGTAGCGCGCCGCCAGCATCATGGCCAGCCGCCACGACCGGCCCCGGATGGCCAGCCGATCGAGGAAGTCGGTCGGCCCGTACACGGGGATGCAGGCGACCACGCTGGTGTCGGCGTCCTCGAACCCCGGTTGATAGCGAGGCTGCCCCGCCGTGAGCGCCACGAGCGTCGCCAGATGGCCACCGGCCGACTCGCCGGTGACCACCACGGTCGCCGGGTCGCCGCCGTAGTCGGCGATGTTGGCCCGGATCCAGGAGAGCGCCCGCTTGGAGTCGACCAGGAAATCGGGGAACCGGTGCTTGGGCCCAAGCCGGTAGTTGATGGACACACACACCCATCCGTTGGCGGCCAGGTGATTCATCAACGGCAGGGCCTGTTGATTCTTCTCCCCGATCACCCAGGCGCCGCCATGGATCTGCAGCAGCACCGGACGACCCGACCCTGGGGTGCGGGAACGGTAGACATCGAGCAGGTTGCGGGTGGGGTGGTCGCCATAGCGCAGGTCGCGCACCACCTCCACGTCGGGGTGGGCGAACCGGAAGGGGCGGAGCACCACGCGGGGGCGTGGAATCGCGTCGAGCCGGCGCCGGACCTCAGGTGGATAGGCGTCGTCGTAGTGGTCACCCAGGCCGCGACGCAGCGCCGCGTCGCCCGATCCCCACGCGCCCAGTGCCACGCGGTGGGCGACCACCAGGCCGACCCACGACACCCCCGTGACGGCGAGCCCGACCACGCCGATCGGCTCGTCGAGCGCGCCGAGGGCGATCCACACGGCGGTGGCCACCCCCTGCCAGACGAGGTGAAACGGCACGGCTTCCCCGGTCAGCCAGCCGGTGAACATGATCCAGAAGCTGAGCACCGCAGGCCGCCGGAACCGGAGCAGGGTCATGGCCGTGGCCAGCGCTCCGAGGAGGCTGGCCACGAAGAACAGAACGGGAATCACGTCGTGGCCTCGAGGGCAGCTCCTCGACCGCCCGACGGCCGCCTCTGACGCAACACCTCCGGGGCCAGTGGCCGATAGCCGAGGGCGATCCGTTCGGAGATGTCGACGCACGCGTCGGCGCCGCTCATCTCCTGGCGGGCCCAGGGGGCCACCGCGCCGGGCTTGACCGGGTTGACCTCCATGCCGAGGACACGGCGGGCCATCAGGCCGGGCACGAGGTGCGCCACCGTGGACAGCCGGGTGGTGCGGGCTGCCACGCTCATCAGCGCCGACATCGTGTACCGCTCGCGGTTCCCGGGCATGAACTCGGCACCGGTGGCGCACAGCACGAGACCGTCGACGAGGTGGGGGTGGCGACGCCAGTGCCGTGCCCAGGCAACCGGAGGCGATAGCCCTCCGGGATGTCGGCGGGAACGAACTCGTTGACCTCACCGACAGCGACCGGCAGTGGTTTGTCGATCACGACACCAGGGTACCCGTAGGTAACCACCCAGGTTCCATCCGGCAGACCTGCAGGTCACCGTCGCGTGCCGAGACGCACCGATGCGGGAACGCCCCGAACGGCCGGTTCGGCGTCACCCTCCCGACGTGATCCAGTCGAGGTCGATGACGAGCGGGGCGTGGTCACTGGTATTGGCCGAGCGGCGTTCTTCGAGGTCGATCCACACGCCGGTGACCCGGTCCGCCACGTCCGGGGTGCACAGGGCCAGGTCGATCCGCATGCCCTTGTTCTTCTCGAACTGGCCGGCCAGATAGTTCCACCACGTGTAGATGCCACCGTCGGGGAGGTGCTCGCGCGTCACGTCACGCAAGCCCTTGGCCAGCAGGTCGGCCACTGCGGCGCGCTCCGGTGGGCTCCCGTGGTTGCGGTTACGCCAGGCTCGGGGGTCGTAGACATCGAGTTCCGTCGGCTGCACGTTGAAATCTCCGGCGAGGAGGACCGGCTCCGACACGTCGACCAGCGTGTGCAGCAATGTGAGCCACGCCAACTTCACGTACCACTGCTCGTGCTCGAGCTTGCGTCCGTTCGGCACGTACACGTTGTGCACCCTGATCCCGCCGCACGTGGCCGACAGCAGGCGCGGCTCGTCGTAGGGCGCCACGTCGACGCCCGGGAACCCTCGCCAGACGTCGTCGATGCCGACTCGACTGAGGATCGCCACGCCGTTGTAGTGATTGCGGCCGTGATCCGCGACCTCGTAGCCGAGGTCCGCGTAGTGGCGAGCCAACGGGGCGAAGGCCAGATCGGTGCACTTCGTCTCCTGGAGGAGCACCACGTCCGGCTCGTGACGGTTCAGCCAGCCGAGGACCGGTTCGGAGCGGGCCCGGATCGAGTTCACGTTCCAGGTCACGACGCGCATGGCGAATCACACTCCGGCCACGAGCAACGCGCCGGGCGCGCACTCGATGGTGACCGGCAGCGCACCCGTCGGCTCGCCGTCGGCCCAGAGTTGACGCGCCGGGTCTCGGGGGGCGAGATCGGTGATGGTGACCCGGCGCGAGCGGTACGTGCTGACGTTGCGGTGGCGTGGCAAGCCATCGGTGACGCTCGGCAGGAAGCGGAGCATCTCCAGGCGTCCGGTCGCGGCGACCACCGTGATGTCGAGCACGCCGTCACCGGGATCGGCGCCCTCGCAGATGGCCATGCCTCCCCCGAAATAGGCGGTGTTCCCGATGGCGACGAAGGCGGCGTCGACCTCGAGCTCGGCGTCATCCAGCTTGATGGCCACCGGCATCGGGCGCAGGCGCCGGACTTCGAGGATCGTGGCCAGCGTGTACCGTCGCTCTCCTCGGGGCCAGCGCATCGCGTTGGCTCGCTCGTTCACGTCGGCCGAGAACCCGCAGGTCCCGATGGTGGCGAACCACCCGTGCGTGGTGCGGGCCAGGTCGACGGCCGCGGGTTCGCCCAGGGCCCGCCGGTAGACCTCGTCACCATCGCCCGACATCGTTCGAAGCCCCAGGGCCCGGGCGAAGTCGTTCCCGGTGCCGACGGGCACGAGGCCGAGCACGACGCCGGTCTCGGCGATCGCCGGCAGGACATGGTGCACCGTCCCGTCGCCACCGAGCACCACGACTCGCTGCGCCCCGTCCGCGCACGCCTCCCCCACCAGGTCAGCGATGGCTTCCGCACGGTCGGCCCGAAGCTCCACCACCTCGGCTCCCGAGTGGGAGAGCGCCATTCGGGCCCGATCGGCGAGGCCGGGCTCCGAACTGCGCTCGGCCGACGGGCTCACGAGCAAGGCGACATGCACGACCGGGCACAGTACCCGCTCACCGCCCGCCCAGCGGCCCTCAGAACACGAGCAAGATCCCCTGGAGCGCCCGCCAGCCCAGATACAGGGCGGCCATGGCCAGCAGGACCCAGAAGTGCCACGGAACCCGAGCCGGGGCCTCGTCGGCGTTCAGGTCCGCCAGGTCCAGTTCGCCGGCGGCCTGGCGGGCCCGACGACGGCCGCGGAGCTCGACCGACGGGCCGACATCGGCCGGATCGGCGAGATGCGAACCGCAGCTCGGGCAATCGCCCCGCTCGGTCATCGTATTGGGGCTGTAGAAGCGAGCGCAGGGCTGGCACCACGGCACGGCGCAGTCGACTCCGAGGTCAGGCTCGACGGAGGGCGAGCAGGGCGACATCATCAGACAGGGCGCCGTCGGAGAAATCTCGGGCGGCATCGAGCAGGGTCTTGCACAAGACGTCGGGCGCCACGCCGGGATCGCGACGGATGGCTTGTGCCACCCGTTCCTCACCGAACTGCTCGCTGCCCGAACGGGCCTCGGCCAGGCCGTCGGTGTAGAGCAGCACGACGTCGCCCCGTTCGAGCGGGACCTCACGCGAGAAGTAGTCGGCGGCGGGATCGAGCATCAGCAGCGGCCCGGTGGCCCCGAGGGAGTGAAGGTCCCGCTGATGCCACATGAACCCGGCCGGATGCCCAGCTGACGCCACCCGGGCCGTCCCCGCGTCGGTGTCGAATACCACGATGCACACCGAGATGAACTCCTCGTTCCGACCCATGGCCGACATCTGGGCGTTCAGCTCCTCGAGAGCCTGGGCGGGATCACGGAACTGGCGCAGGAACACCCGCAACAGGTATTTCGCCTGGAACGCGGTGATCGACGACTCGATGCCGTGACCCGCCACATCGCCGATGACCGCAGCGACACGGTGACGCGACACCCGGAAGACGTCGTAGAAGTCGCCGGCCATCAGACCCGATCCGGCCAGATAGGCCCGTCCGATGTCGAAGCCGGCGATGTCGGGCAGATCCTCGGGGGCCAGGCGGGTCGCCCACGCCTTCGGGGCCAGCCCCTCCTGGGCCAACGCCTCCTCGGCCCGCCGCTCCAGCTCGAACCGTTGCCCCGACATGCGCGCCTCGCGAGCGGAGTTGCGAGCCCACGCGATCGACACCACCGCCGGCGCGCCGACCAGGGCGAACACCATGGCCACCCGGTGATCGTCGGTGACGGCGGTGGCGACCGACGCCACGGCGAGGAGTCCGTAGAGCACCGCGGCGTGCAGCTCCTTGTTGAAGCTGACCTGGGCCAAGGTGCGGGCCGCGTCGTCGCCGCCTTCGTCCTCGATGCGTCGCAGGAGGCGCAACCGGTGCCGAGCCGACCTGGCCCACACCACACCCGCTCCGAGGCAGATCACACCGAGTGCCACGAGCACCGCGGTCTTCACAGACGACAATCTACCCCGCCTGCCCCGAGCCTGAACCCGAGCGGTCAGTCGGCACCGGTCCGCCAGGAGCGCTAGTCAGCGCGGTGCCGCACCCGGAGTTTGACCGGCGTGGCACCGAGGTCGAACGCCTCCCGCAGGCGTCTCTCCAGGTACCGCAGGTACGAGGGCGGCAGCGCCTTGTTGGCGAACAACGTGAAGGTCGGCGGATCGGTGGCGCCCTGCGTGGCGTACAGCACTCGGGCGCCATGGGGACCGGGCTGCTCGGATTGGGCGATCTTGAGGGTCTCGTTGACCTTGGCGGTGGGGATCCGGCGCTGGTACGCCTCGATCGACGATGCCAGAGCCGGGAGCAGCTTGTTCACGCCCTTGCCGGACAAGGCGCTGATCCGCAGGATCGGCGCTTCCCCCACGAAGTGCAGCTTGCGGCTCACCTGCAGGGATACGTCGGCCTTCTGCTCGGTCGTGAGCAGCTCCCACTTGTTGAGCAGGATGACGACCGGGCATCCGGCGGCGTCGATGCGTTCGGCCAGGCGCTGGTCCTGGTGCGTGATGCCCTGCGTGGCATCGATGACCAGCAACGCGACGTCGGCCGAGTCGACCGCTCGCAGGGCTCGGACCAGCGAGTAGTACTCGGTGTGCTCGTCGATCCGGGACTTGCGGCGCATGCCGGCGGTGTCCACGAAGCAGATCGGGCCGAAATCGGTCTCCACGACGGTGTCGACCGCATCACGGGTGGTGCCGGCCTCGTCATGGACGACCGAACGTTCGTCGCCGATCATGCGGTTGAACAGCGTGGACTTGCCGACGTTGGGCCGGCCGAGGATGGCCACCCGGAACACCCGAGGCTCGTCGGGGTCGACCTCGGCGTCGACGAGCTCGTCCGGTTCGGGCGGCGGCAACTGCTCCAGGAGTAGATCGAGCAGATCGCCGGCGCGCCGACCGTGCAGGGCGCTGACGGGCACGGGCTCCCCGAGGCCCATGCCGAGGAAGTCCCAGACCGCCAGCTCACGGTTGGTGTCATCGACCTTGTTGACGACGACGATCGTCGGCCGTTTGGTCCGACGTACCAGCTCCCCGACGCGAGCATCCTGGTCGGTCAGGCCGACCGACCCGTCGACGACCAACATCACGACGTCGGCACTGGCGATGGCGCGTTCGCTCTGCTCACTTACCTTGTCGTCCAGCGCGTTCCCGTCGGCCATCCAACCGCCCGTGTCGACCAGCATGAAACGTCGCCCGTTCCACTCGGCCACGACCTCTTTGCGGTCGCGGGTGACGCCGGGCTGCTCTTCCACGATGGCGTCGCGACGGCCCAGAATGCGGTTCATCAACGTGGACTTGCCCACGTTGGGTCGGCCCACGATGGCGACAGTGGGAAGGGTCATGCGGCAACCGCCGTTCGATCGAGGCCGAGGGCTCGGCGCAGTGCCACGCCATCGGCGGGCACCACCTCCACCGGCCGGGGAAGGTCAGCCGGAACCATGCCGTCCAGGAATCGACCCTGGTTCAGGCACACGTCCGGCAAAAGGTACCGGTGGCCGTGGGGCTCGGACGCCAGGGCGCGGGACAGGTCCTCACCGACCATGAGGCCGGTGACGCCCACGTTGCCACCGAAGAATTCGTTGGTCACGCGTATGACCCGCACGTGGTCGAGACCGAGGCGGTCGAGTACCGGTTCGATCACGAGCGCGCCGAGCGGTCCGGTCAAGATGCCGACGGGGGTCGGGGGCGCAACGTGTCGGTCGGCCGCGGGCGATTCGACCGCCTTCGAGTCGGCACCCGATGAACGCCGGAGCTCGACGGGGACGGAGATGATGTCGGCCCGAGCGGCCGGGCGGTAGTCCGTGCCCGGCGAGGCGTCGGCCCAGGCAAAGAACCCGGGCTGGGTGGACATCGGGGTGGCGACATCACCGAGCAGCTCGAGCTCGAAGGCACGAGCCATGCCGATCCCGTCTTCGTGCATCGGGAACCCGCCATAGGACTCGGCGCTCGGAAAGGGGCGATCGGCGAGGAGGTAGTACTCGTCCGCGGCGTGCACGAGCGGATGGCCGGCCGTCTCCTCGAAGACCGCCTGCCAGGCATGGACGGTATCGAGCACCGCGCGGGCCTCGGCGACGGTGTGGGGGCGCATGCGCGGCTCGGTGTTGTGGCGGCTGACGCCCAAGGGCACGACGCACAACGACGCCAGATCCGCGTACCGGTCGGCCACATCGGCCAGGGTGATGTCGAGGATGTCGCCATCGTTCAATCCGGGGCAGACCACCACCTGACCGTGAACCTCGATGCCGTGATCGAGCAGCGCCCGCAGCCACCGCAGGCTCATGGCCCCTCGTTTGTTGCGCAGCAGGTCGGAACGCACGGTGGGATCCGTGGCGTGAATGCTCACGTTCAGCGGCGACAACCGCTCGGTCACCACCCGTTCGAGATCGATCTCGGTGAACCGGGTCAAGGTGGTGTAGTTCCCGTACAGGAACGACAGGCGGTAGTCGTCGTCCTTCAGGTAGAGGCTCTTCCGGAGGCCCTTCGGGAGTTGGTAGATGAAGCAGAACTCGCAGTGGTTGTCACACGTGCGGACGGCATCGAAGATCGCCGCGTCCACCTGGGCGCCGAGCGGTTCGCCGGCGCGTTTGGTGACTTCCAGCTCCAGCGTGCGGTGGCCGCGTTTGAGCTCGAGCACCACGTCCGCGTCGTCGACGAGGTTCTGATACGCGATCACGTCACGGGGGATCTGGCCGTCGATGCTGACGATCTGATCCCCGACCTCGACACCGGCCACCTCCGCTGGGGAACCAGCGAGCACCGAGACGACGAGGGGAAGTGACACATCCCAAGGCTAGGCCGCCCCCTCCCCGACCCTCACCTGCCTGGTGGCCGAGCCTCACGTGCCTCGTGGCCGAGCGGGACCCCGGCCCGCCGGTAGCCTGCGGTCATGGACGTCGACCGGGTGTTGCTGGCCTCGCCGCGGGGGTTCTGCGCTGGCGTGGAGATGGCCATCAAAGCGTTGGCGTGGATGGTCCGGGCGTTCGAACCGCCCGTCTACTGCTACCACGAGATCGTGCACAACCAGCTCGTCGTGAAACGGTTCGAGGACCTCGGCGTCGTCTTCGTCGACGACATCGCCGACGTCCCACCGGGTGCTCCGGTGATGTTGTCGGCCCACGGGTCGGCGCCCGAGGTGGTCCGGGCGGCGCACGAGGACGGAAGGTACGTGGTCGATGCCGTGTGCCCCCTCGTCACGAAGGTGCACCACGAGGTCAAGGTCCGAGCTCGCAAGGGCTTCCAGGTCATCTACGTCGGGCACGAGGGTCACGAGGAGGCCGTCGGGACCGTGGCCGTCGCCCCGGAGTCGATCTCTCGCGTCGAGACGCCCGAAGATGTCGCCGCCCTCCCCGATTTCGATCGACCCGTCGCCCTTCTGGCCCAGACCACACTGAGCCATCGCGACTGGGCGGGCGTCCTCGATGCCACGAAGGAACGGTTCTCCGACATGTGGATGCCGGGCCGCAGCGACTTGTGTTTCGCCACCACCAACCGGCAGTCGGCGCTCACAGAGTTGGCGCCCCGCTGCGACGCCGTCGTCGTCATCGGGTCCGCCAATTCGTCGAACACCAACGCGCTGGCCAAGATCGCTCGCGAAGCCGGCTGTGCCCGGGTCTACCGGGTCAACACCGCGGCCGAGCTCCCCGACGATCTGACCGGCACGGTCGGGGTGACCGCGGGCGCCTCCGCCCCGGAGGACCTCGTGATGTCGGTGATCGAGCGCCTGGCGCCGCGGCACGGGGTCGAGGAGGTGCGGGTCACCGAGGAGGACGAGTACTTCCCCCCACCCCGCAACCTGCGAGACCTGTTGTGGGTCATCGACATCGCAGCCACGTTCGGTCTCGGCGGCCCCGTCGCCGACCGCGTCCCCATCAACGACCGAGCCCTCGACGCGAGCCAGGTCCTCGCCCACCTCGATTGACGGTCTCTCCTTCACGTGTTCTGGCAGGGAGATTGCACGTCGGGACGTGCAATCTCCCTGCCAGAACCGAAGCACCGAAATGTGAAATGTGAACGGTCAGTCGCCGGCGGCGATGCGGGCCCGGTCGTAGAGGTCCTGGATCCGGACGCGCAGCTCCTCGGTGTACTCGCGGACGGCGCGTCGGGGAACGCGACCGTTGACCTGGGCGGGCGGTGGGATCGGCGGGCCAACGACGATCACCACCTTGCGGGGGAACACCATCTTCGAGCCCTTCGGCATGGCCCGGGCGGTCCCACCCAACCCCACAGGCACCACCGGAACCTGCGCCCGTCCCGCCACGAAGGACGGACCGTCGTGCATGAGCTCGGCTTCGACGACCGGTCCGAACTGCCGGGTCCCCTCGGGGAACATGACGAGTGGGTGGCCATCGGCCAGCATGCGCTCGGCGGCCCGGAGCGCTGACCGATCGGCCGTGCCCCGCTCGACGGGGAACCCACCCATCATCGTGAGGAACCACGGGCCCGGCCCCCCGGTGCGCCACAACGTCTCCTTGCCCATGAACCGCATCGTGCGTTTGGTCACCATCGACACGATCGGTGTGTCGAGGTTCGATCGGTGCACCGGCGCCAGGATGAACGCACCCGTCGCCGGGATGTTCTCCCGACCGATCACGTGCGCCCGGAACCACAGGCGGGAGAACGTCCCGAAGACCACCCGCACGAACTGGTAGGTGATGCGTTGGGCACGGCTCAGCTCATGCAGAGCGGGTTCGACGCCTCCACTCGGCTCCAGCTCTGTGCCCCCCCTCGCTTCAGCGTCCATGGAGCAAGTTCACCACCTGATCGACCACCTGGTCGATGTCGAGGTCCGACGTGTCGACGAGGGTCACGCCGTCCGGCACGGCTTCCTCGCTGGGAAGCGGGCTATCCGCCCGGGTCGAGTCGAGACGGTCCCGCCGGGCCAGATCGGCCGCCACGACCTGCACGTCACCGGCCACCTCGGCGGCGCGACGAGCCGCACGCACCTCGGGCCGAGCGGTCAGATACACCTTCAGCGCGGCGTCGGGGAAGACCACCGTGCCGATGTCTCGCCCTTCGAGCACGCCGCCACCGCGTTCGATCGCCCACTCCCGCTGACGCCGCCGCATCTCCGCCCGGACCTCGGGGTTGGCGGCGACGACGCTGACCACCGCGGTGACCTCGGTCCCCCGTATCGCGCTCGTGGCGTCGACACCATCGACCGTCACCGCCGCCCGGGTCACGGACAGATCGATGCGTCGGGAGATGTCGGCCACCCGGTCGGCGGCATCCACCGCGACGCCGGCGTGCAGGGCCGCGAACGCCACCGCCCGATACATGGCTCCGGTGTCGAGGTACTCGAGGCCCAGCCGGTCCGCCACCGCCTTGGCCACGGTCGACTTACCCGAGCCGGCAGGCCCGTCGAGCGCGATGACCCTCAGCTCCTCCGAGAGCAGACCGGTCGCCGCCGGGGCCGGGTCCGCATCGTCGGCGTCACCGGGGCGACGGAGTTGATCGAGCGCCTCGAAGTAGCCGGGGAACGTCTTGGCCGAGCAGTCGGGATCGTCGATGACGACCCCGGGCTGACGCAGGCCAATCAGGGCGAAGGCCATAGCGATGCGATGGTCGTCGTACGTCTCGATGAGCGCAGGTGCCGGCTCACCGGGATGGACCACGAAACCGTCGTCGACGATCTCGGCGCGCACACCCATCCGCCTCAGCTCGGTCACCACGACCGCCACCCGGTCCGACTCTTTGGTGTCACGGATGAAACCGACACCGGAGACCGTCGTCGGTGAGGTGGCGAACGGAGCGACCGCAGCCAGGGTGGGCACCGTGTCGGACATGGACCCGAGATCTTGATCGACCCCGGTCAGGGCGGCGGGACCTCGAACGGTCAACCCATCGGCGGTGTCGTCGACGGAAGCCCCCATCGCCGCCAGCACGTCCACGAAGCCGGTGTCGCCCTGCACCGACGATCGGTGCAGGCCCCGTACGCCCACCCGGCCCCCGGTGATGGCGGCGGCGGCGAAGAAGTACGACGCCGCCGACGCGTCGGGCTCGACATCGAATCCCCGCCCCTGGTAGCCGCCGGGCGCCACCCGGAACAACCGGGGTCGGCCGGCATCGTCGACGACGACATCGACATCGGCGCCGAAGGACCTCATCACGGTGACCGTCATGTGCAGGTACGGCACCGACACCGGGGCGCTGGTCAGCTCGATCACCAGGCCATCGGGCCGGCACGGTGCGCCCAGCAGCAGCCCGGACACGAACTGACTCGACACGTGGCCGGAGATGGCGATGTGATCGGGTTCGACGCGCTCCGACCCCGGTGCAGCCACAGACACGTCGGCCGTGAGTGGCAGTCCGCCCGTTTCGTCGTCGACCGTCACCAGCGCACCCAGCGCCCCCAAGGCCTCCACCATCGGACCGAGCGGACGGCGGCGCAGTTGGTCGTGCCCGTCCAACCGGTACGGACCACATCCGAGGGGCAGCAGGCCGAGAAGAAACCGGGCGGTCGTGCCCGATTGGGCCGCCCACAGCTCCACCGCGGGCCCGCCCGCGGCGCCAGCGATGCGGCCTCCCGTGCCCGTCACGACCACCGAGTTCGTGTCGCGGTCGAGAACGAGACCGGCCCCCAATCGCCCGAGGGCACCGAGCATCACCTCGGTGTCGTCGGCCAGCAGGATGCCGCGGAGCTCGGACCGGCCCGACGCGAGCGCCGCGACGACGAGAGCCCGGTTGGTGATGCTCTTCGAACCCGGCACCGTGACCCACGTGTCCGGGGGAACGGCAAGGGGCTCGACGGCCCGGGGCGGCGAGGTGCCCATCGACTACTCCAACGGCTGCACGGACGGGCGGTAGCCGCGGGCCATCAGCCCACCCCGCATCACATCCGTCAGGGCCCGGTCGACGACGATCGTGATGACGCCCCGGGCGCCTTCCGCGGAGTGGGCGATCTCCACGTCGTAGATGTTGATGCCCAGCTCGTCGGCCAATGACGAGATGGCGGCCAGTTCGCCCTTTCGATCGAGCACCGGGATGCGGACTTCGGCCAGCACCTCCGGGCGGGGCGCCCCGGCCGGGAGGTTCATGCGGGCGGCGCGCGCCTGCGTGAGCGCGTCCAGCAGACGCGTTGCGGTCGTCGTCAGCCACTTGGCGGCGCACCCCGGAGAGCGCTTCAATCAGCTCATCGAGGATCTCGACGACGGCAGGCCGGTTCGCGGCGCAGATATCGGGCCAGATCGCCGGGTGCCCGGCGGCGATCCGAGTCATGTCCCGGAAGCCTCCTGCGGCCAACCGGAGGAGCGCTGCGTGCTCGCTCGACCGGGCATCAGCCAGGCGCATCAGCGTGACAGCGGTGAGGTGCGGGACGTGCGACACCATGGCCACCATGCGATCGTGCTGATCCGGCGTCAACGTGACGGTGTCGGCCCCGAAACCGGACACGATGGTTCGGACGGCGACGTACGCGTCATCCGCCGTCGCTGATGTCGGGGTGAGCACCCACACGGCACCCGAGAACATGGCCGCATTGGCGCCGGCCAGGCCCTCCTGCTCGGACCCGGCCATCGGATGCCCGGGCACATACCTCGGGTCGTCGACGGCGGCCACGATCGACGCCTTGACGCTGCCCACATCGGTCACCCAGCCCGCCGTGGCCGCCAGCGCGTCCCTCACGGCGACCGCAACACCGCCGACGGGCGTCGCGACGACGGTCAGCTCGGCGCTCGGATCCAAGAGTCCGACGACATCGGCGACCCCTCGATCGATGGCCTCGGCTTCGACTCCAGCCGCTAGATCGACGCCTGTGATGTGCCAGCCCTGCTCCCGCAGCGCCAACGCCACCGAGCCGCCGATCAGGCCGAGCCCGACCACGTTGGCCCGCCGCGCTCCCGTGCCGCTCATTGCGGCAGTGTCGCCGGTGCCGCTCATTGCGGCAGTGTCGCCGGTGCCGCTCATTGCGGCAGTGTCGCCGGTGCCGCTCATTGCGGCAGTGTCGCCGGCAGCGCGGAGGCGCCGTGGAGGTACACGTGCCGGAGCTCTCGGCGGGGCCGCTCGGTCTGCACGTGCGCCATGAGCCGGATGCACAAGGGGGTGGAGTCGACCACAGGGATCTCTCGGGCACACATGAGCGGCACGTCGGAGAGCCCGTAGGCCCGGGCCGCCTCGGCAGGGAAGGCGGAGCAGATGTCGTCGGTCACGGTGAACAGGATCGACACCCAGTCCTCGTCGACGATGTCGTTGCGGTCCACCAACTCGGCCAACAACTCGCCGACGCGTTCCACGATCTGCTGGCGTTCGTCACGGTCGATCGTGGTCGCACCACGCAGGGCTTGGAGGGACTTCGACACGGGCGAGGAGCCTACCGGCCCCGGTTGACCGGGCGAGACCCGGCCTCGTCGATCCCGAATGCGGCCCGCTCGAGCTCTCGAACCTCCGGTCGGGTCAGGATCCGCCACTCCCCGGGGCCGAGCGTGCGGTCGATCAACGGCCCGATCCGCGTCCGCACGAGCCGCAGGACGGGATGACCGATCGCCTCGAACATGCGGCGCACCTGCCGGTTCCGGCCCTCGTGGATCACCAGCCGCATGACGCCCGCCGACACGACCGACACCTTCGCCGGGGCCGTCCGGCCGTCCTCGAGATCGACTCCCTCGCGGAGCGACCGAAGGGCGGACCGGCTGGGCGTGCCGTCGATGTGCGCCAGGTACTCCTTGTCGACGCCGAACGACGGGTGCGTCAGCCGGTGGGTGAGCTCGCCGTCGTTGGTCAAGATGAGCAAGCCCTCGGTGTCCGTGTCGAGACGACCGACCGGAAAGACTCGTGGGTCATCGGGAACGATCTCGACCACGGTCGGACGGCCCTGAGGATCGCTCGCCGTCGTGACCACTCCGGCAGGCTTGTTGAGGAGGAAGTAGACGAGGTCGGGACGGGTGCCGATGACGATGCCGTCGACCGCGATGACGTCGACTTCGGCTTGCACGCGCCGTCCCAACTCGGCGATGTCGCCGTTGACGGTGACCCGATCATCGGCGATGAGGTCCTCGCAGACCCGCCGGCTTCCGAAGCCGACCTGCGACAGCACCTTCTGGAGACGATCCCCCTCGTCGGCGACGTTCACGAGGCGCTCATTCACCGGCGTCCGAGGTCTCGGCCAAAGCCGCCTCATCATCGCCTTGCGAGGCGGCCAGAGCCGCCTCATCATCGCCTTGCGAGGCGGCCAGAGCCGCCTCATCATCGCCTTGCGAGGCGGCCAGAGCCGCCTCGACGCTGGGGCGGCGCTCGGAGGAATCGCTGATGCGCAAGCCGTGCTCGAGCGCCTCGAGGATGTCCGCACCGGGCACGAAATCGCCCAGCGGCGGCAGGTCCTGGACCCGGTCCAGCCCGAGACGTTCCAGGAACATCAGGGTCGTCCCGAACAGGGTGGCGTTGCCCGGGCCGGGATCCTTGGCCACCTCGTCGATGTACCCCCGTTGCTGAAGGGTCCGGACGACGGCATCCACGTTCACGCCGCGGATCGCCGCGACCTGCGCACGGCTGATGGGCTGCTTGTAGGCGACGATGGCCAGCGTCTCGAAGAGCCGCTCCCGACAGCCGGGCGCTCTGACCCTCCAGGACGAACCGTTCCACATAGGGGGCGGCATCGGGATGGCTCTGATAGCGGTACCCGCCACCCACCCGGACCAACTGGAACCCGCGCCCTTCGGCTTCGTACGACGCCGCCAGCTCGTCACACGCGACCACCACATCAGCCACGCTCACCTCGACCAGTTGGGCGAGGAGCTGGGGGGGCACGGGCTCCTCGGCGACCATGACGATGGCCTCGATAGCCCGGCGAGTCTCGGGACCGGACACGTAGATCACCCTTCGTAGTCGTCGACCTGGTCGGCGCGGTAGCGGTCGGTCGCGCCGGCATCATGGCCACCGATCCACCGCACGTCGATGTCGCCGAACCGTTCCGTCTGAGCCAGATCGACGAGGCCCTGCTTGAACAGCTCCAAGATGGCGAGGAAGTGCACGACCACCTCGAGGCGATCGGTCAGCCCCTCGGTCAGTCGGCGGAAGCTCACCCGGCCCATCTGCGGCAGGTCCTCGAGGAGCTCTTGCACGGCGTCCGCCACGCTGACTCGGATCGGCGCGACATGGATGAGATCGATCCGGGGCACCGGCTTGGGCGTGACCGCCTTGAGATAGGCCTTGCGCAGCTGATCGGGCGTGATCGACACCAGTAGGTCAGGGGTGAGGCCGAGGTAACGCTCGTCGAGTCCGGCGACGCGGGGGAAGCTCCGGCTCGCTTCGTGTTCGAGCCGCCGGAGCGAAGCCGCCGCATCCTTGAAGGTCTTGCACTCGATGAGCCGCGACAGGAGGAGATCGCGTTCCTCCCAGAGCGAGAACTCCTCGTCGAGGTCGATGCGGTCGTCGTCGGGCAGCAGTCGCCGAGCTTTGAGCTCGACGAGTGTCGCCGCGATGAGCAGGAATTCTGTCGCCATGGCCAGGTCGCAGCGATCCAGACGCTCCAACTCGACCAGGTAGGCATCGACGATGTCGGCCAGCTTGACCTCGTAGAGGTCGACGTCCTCACGCAGGATCAGGTGCAGCAGGAGGTCGAACGGGCCTTCGAAGACCGGGGTGCGAACCTCGTACGACATGGCCCGCCACACTACCCGGTCGCTCCGGTGTCGCCGCCGGTAGCTTGCCGCTGGTGGCACCTCAGTCAGACCCCGGCACCGCCCTGATGTGGTTCCGGCGCGACCTGCGACTCGCCGCCAACCCCGCCTGGGCGGCGGCGACGAGCCGGCATCGGCGCGTGGTCGCCCTGTTCGTCATCGACCCGACCCTGTTCGACGCCGCAGGCCCGACCCGCCGGTCCCAGCTGGTGGCCGAGCTCGAAGCGCTCGACACGTCCTTGACCGACCTCGGAGGCCGATTGGTCGTCCGAGTCGGCGACCCCTGCTCGCTGGTCCCGGCGGTCGCCGAGGAGGTGGCGGCGTCGACCGTGGTGTGGAACTGCGACGTGTCTCCCTACGCCCAGCGTCGTGATCACCGGATCGAGACGACGTTGCGTCACCGCACAGTCGCCATCTCGACGCACTGGGGCACCCTCGTCCACCATCCGGGTCGAGTCGTGACCAAGACCGGGACCGTGTCCCGAGTCTTCACGCCGTTCCATCGGGCGTGGGGCGAGACCGCGTGGGAGCCATGGCCCGAGCCCGGTTCGGCCGAGATCGGCCGGGCCCCCGCCGACGACCTCCCCGACCGCGGGTCCGAGCCGGTGCACGAACCGGGTGAGTCCGCCGCGCTCGATCGCCTGCATACCTGGCTCGGCGCGGTCGACCGGTATCCCGACACCCGCGACCGGGCCGATTTGAATAGCACATCGGCCCTCTCCGTCGATCTGAAGTGGGGGACCCTGTCTCCTCGCACCGTCGCCACGACGGTCGGGTTGACCACGCCCGGTCGCGCCGCGTTCGTGCGCCAGCTGGCCTGGCGCGATTGGTACGCCCACCACCTGAACGCCCGGCCCGAGCTCGTCGACCATGCAGCCAACGCCGGGTTCGACCACGTCCGGTGGCGCCCCGATCCGGTCGGCTTCGAGGCCTGGCGGACCGGCCACACCGGCTACCCGGTGGTCGACTCCGCCATGCGCTGCCTGCTCCACACCGGCACGATGCACAACCGTCTCCGCATGGTGGTGGCGTCCTTCCTGGTCAAGGACCTCCTGATCGACTGGCGGCGCGGCGAACGCTGGTTCCGTCATCAGCTCGCCGACGCCGACGTGGCCCAGAACGTCGGCAACTGGCAGTGGGGAGCCGGCACCGGCTTCGACGCCGCCCCGTACTTCAGGATCTTCAACCCGGTCACCCAGGGCATCAAATCCGACCCGAAGGGAGAGTTCGTGCGGCGCTGGCTACCGGAACTGGCGGCGCTCGCCGATCGCGACATCCATGCCCCGTGGACGCTCGGCCCCCTCGAGTTGGCGGCGGCGGGCGTGATCCTCGGCGACACCTATCCCGAACCCATCGTCGACCACGCCACCGCCCGCGACCGGGCACTCGCCGCTTACAAACACGCCGAATCGTCCGCTCGGGATCGCTAACCTGCCGGCGTGCCACGCGTCTTCTCGGGAATCCAACCCACCGGTGACCTCCATCTGGGCAACTACCTGGGGGCGCTGCGCAACTGGGTGGCCATGCAGGACACCACCGATGCCGTGTTCTGCATCGTCGACCTGCACGCCCTCACCGTGCCCAAGGCTCCCGGGGAGGTTCGTGAGGCCACCCTCCGGCTGGCCCAGGTGTTGCTGGCTTCCGGGCTCGACCCCGAGCGCTGCATCGTCTTCGTGCAGAGCCACGTCCGCGAACACGCTGAATGCGCCTGGCTGATGGAGTGCAACGTGAGCTTCGGCGAGCTCAGCCGCATGACCCAGTTCAAGGACAAGGCCGACCGCGCCCAGTTCATCTCGGCCGGGTTGTTCACGTACCCGGCACTCCAGGCGGCCGACATCCTGCTCTACGACACCGACCAGGTGCCGGTCGGCGAGGACCAGCGCCAACACATCGAGCTCACCCGTGACATCGCCGAGCGGTTCAACCACCGTTTCGGGGACGTCTTCGTCCTTCCCGAAGCGGTGATTCCGGTGGCGTCGGCGCGGGTGATGGACCTGGCGAACCCGACCAACAAGATGTCGAAGTCGCTCGAGTCACCGCAGGGCACCGTCTTGATGCTCGACGACCTCAAGGTGATCGAGAAGAAGTTCAAGCGGGCCGTGACGGATTCGGAGTCCGAGGTCCGCTTCGACGTCGCCGCCAAACCCGGAGTCTCGAACCTGTTGTCGATCCTCTCCGCCGCCACCGGCACCGAACCCAAGGTGCTCGCCGACCGGTACGACAGCTACGGGCCCCTGAAGACCGACTGCGCCGAAGCGGTCATCGAGCTGCTCCGCCCCATCCAGGCTCGGTACGCGGACCTCGAAGGCGACCCGGCCGAAACGACCCGACTCCTGGCGGTCGGCGCCGGCAAAGCCAGCGCCATCGCCGCCCGAACCCTCGTTCGCGCCAAAGCCGCCATCGGCCTGCTCGGCTCCTGAGCCGACCCCACCCCCACGGCGTCTCCCAAGTCACCCCCACCCCCGAACTGGGAGACCAACCCGTCGCCCACGCGACCACCGCGTCTCCCAGTTCGCAGTGCGGTGTCGTCAGTCGTTGTCGGCGGCGTCGATGGCGTCGGCGACGAGGAGCGGCACCGTCCAATCCTCGCGCGGGCGATGGTGCTCTCGGGCCCAGGCGACGGTGAGCGGGTCGCTCCCGGCCATGGCCAGCAGGTCGGCACCGACGTCTGGATGGAGCAGATACAGACCGACCCGGCGGGTGAAGCCACTCGTCGCCGCCCACTGAGGAGCCGTGTCTGCGCCACCGAGTTTGGCCGAGAGCGTGGCGATCACCCGGCCGTAGGTGCTGAGGTGGGACTCGACCTTCCCCACGTCGTGCAGCAGGGCTGCCGCGAGCACTGGACGCGTGGCCTCGGCGCCGAGCGAGCGTTCCACGGCGCGTGCCACGCCGGCGCTGTGGCGACGATCCGGATTCGACATGCGCTCCCAGAGGTCGATCTCGCCCGGGATCAGGTTCGACCGGGCCCAGCTGTCGTCGGTGTCGCTCGCGCCGCCCGGTCGCAGGGAACCGAAGAATCGGCGGGCCAGATGCCCCAAACCAGCCATCACCCGCCTCCATCGGCCGGGCCCGGCCGGCGGGTGGCCCGGGGGTGAGCCGAGCGGTAAACCTCCATGAGGCGCTCCGTCGACACCAGCGTGTAGAGCTGGGTGGTGCTGATCGACGCGTGACCGAGGAGCTCCTGCACAGTACGGATATCGGCGCCGTGGTCGAGCATGTGAGTGGCGCAGCTGTGGCGCAGAACGTGCGGCGACATCCGCTCGCCCAGCCCGACCCGGATCGCATGCTCCTTGAGCACGCCCCAGGCCCCTTGGCGGGTCAACCGCCCGCCGCGACCGTTGAGGAACACCGCCTCCTGGTCACCGCGACGCCGCCATTGGTGGGGCTCCAACGCGCCTCGCCCCTCCGGGGCGAGCCAGGCCACCAGCGCTTCGTGAGCGAGCCGACCGAGCGGCACGAGACGCTCCTTCGACCCCTTGCCGAACGCCCGCAGCAGCCAACCGTCCAGGTCCAGATCGGCCAGCGACAGGCCCACCAGTTCGGAGATCCGCAGACCGGTCCCGTACAGGACCTCGAGCATGGCCCGATCCCGGCGACCGAACGGATCGACAGGCGACACCGACTCGATCAGCAGGGTGATGTCGCCTTCCGCCAACGCTTTCGGCACGCCCCGCGGGGCACGAGGCATCTCCACGTCGGCGGCGGGATCGAGGGCGGCAACCTCGTCGTCGACCAGAAAACGATGCAGACCACGGACCGCGGCCAGCGCCCGAGCCACCGACCGAGCAGCCAGTCCGGAGCCTTGCAGGTACCGGACGTGGCCGATCACCACCTCGGTGGTGGCCTCGCCGACAGACGAGCCCGCCTCCGACAGCCAGGCCTCGTACCGCAGGAGATCGTGCCGGTACCCCTCGATCGTGCGGGGCGAGCGCCCGCGCTCCACGGCGAGCCACACCAGGAACTCGGCCACCTCCGGGCCCGGCTCCGACCGGGTCGCAGGATCAGGGATCAGACGGGACGCGGTGGCCGCCTTCACGACGCCAGGCGCTCCCGGGCCAGAGCAAGCCCGAGGATGGTCTTGGCGTCGGTGATCTCACCGCGGGCCACCATGCCCGGCATGTCGGCCAGCGGCACCCGCACGACCTGCATGTATTCCTCCTCCACCCCGTGAGCCTGCGCCTCCGCCGGCTCGAAGCGGGTGGCCAGGAAGACGTGCACCAACTCGTCGCAGAACCCGGCTGCGGCGTGGTAGCTGCACAACGGGACCAGATCGAGCGGACGGAGGCCGATCTCCTCGACGAGCTCACGTTCCGCGGTCAGTTCCAGCGGTTCGCCGTCCACATCGCGTAACCCGGCCGGGATCTCCAACATCTCGAATCCCGGCCCGCAGCGGTATTGCCGCACGAGCACGACATCGTCGCCATCGATGGGGACGACCGCCACGGCGCCGGGGTGGTGCACGATGTCCCGTTCGATGCGGCGACCATCCGGCGCCTCGAAGGTGGCGATGGCCGTGGTGATCACCCGGCCCTGGTGCACCACTCGTTCGTCGATCAAACGCAAACTCATGTCGCTCCCGGCGCGGTCTCGATCAGGCGACGTCAGCGGCGGCGTCGTCGATCGCCTCATCCATGTCGATGTCGAGCAGGTGAGGATTGCGGCCCTCCGCCCGTTCCACGACCGCGTCGACGAATCCGTCGAAGAGCGGCGCCGGCCGCAACGGGCGGCTCTTGAACTCGGGGTGGGCCTGCGTCCCGACCCAATACGGATGGCCCTCGAGCTCCACGAACTCCACCAGCAGACCATCTGGTGACTCCCCGGAGCAGGTGAGCCCCGCATCCTCGATGCGATCCCGGTACGCGGGGTTGAACTCGAAGCGGTGCCGGTGCCGCTCTGACACCAGCTCCGATCCGTAGAGCGCGTGCACCCGGGACCCGGGACGCAGGACGGCGTCGTAGGCGCCGAGCCGCATGGTGCCACCCTTGTCGGTGATGTCGGCCTGGCTCTCCATGATGTGGATGACCGGGTGAGGGGTCTGAGGGTCGAACTCGGTCGAGTTCGCGTCCGTCAACCCGACCACGTTGCGGGCGAACTCGATGGTCATGACCTGCATACCCAGGCACAGCCCGAGGCACGGGATCCCATGCTCACGGGCGACCGTGGCGGCACGGACCTTGCCCTCGATCCCCCGCTCGCCGAACCCACCCGGTATCACCATGCCGTCGAGCTCACGGAGGCGAGACTCGGCCAACGCACCCTCGACGTTCTCGGCCTGGATCCAGTCGACTTCGACGGAGACGCTGTGGCGGATGCCGGCGTGGTGCAGGGACTCGACGACCGACAGGTAGGCGTCGGGGAGGCTGACGTACTTGCCGATCAGGCCGACCCGGACGGAGCGGCGGGGCCGGTCGATTCGGTCGACCATGTCCTGCCACGCTCCGAGATCCGGCGGGGTGTCCGGCAGGCCGAGGATCTCACACACGACCCGGTCGAGGCCCTCCTCGTGCATGATCAGCGGGATGGCGTACAACGAGTCGGCGTTGGCGGCACTGATGACGGCGTCGATCGGGACGTCGCAGAGGTTCGAGATCTTGCGCTTGAGGCCACTCTCCAACGGTTCATCGCTGCGACAGACGATGGCGTCGGGCTGGATGCCGCGGGCCCGCAACTCGGTCACGGAGTGCTGGGTGGGCTTGGTCTTGAGCTCGGAGGACGGGCCGATGTACGGGACGAGGGTCACGTGCACGTAGCAGACGTTCGAGCGGCCGACGTCGAGACGGATCTGCCGGATCGCTTCGAGGAAGGGAAGGATCTCGATGTCACCGACGGTTCCGCCGACCTCGGTGATCACGATGTCGGTGTGGTCGCCGGTGAGCGAGCTGATGCGGCGCTTGATCTCGTCGGTGATGTGCGGGATGACCTGCACCGTGCGCCCGAGGTAATCACCCCGACGCTCGGCGGCGATCACCGCTGAGTAGATCGACCCGGTGGTGGCGTTGGAATCACGGGTCAGGTTCTCCTCGGTGAACCGCTCGTAGTGCCCAAGGTCGAGGTCGGCCTCACCACCATCGTCGGTGACGAACACCTCGCCGTGCTCGAACGGGTTCATCGTTCCGGGATCGACGTTGAGGTACGGGTCGAGCTTCTGCATCGAGACCCGGAGGCCTCGTGCCTTCAGGAGGCGACCCAAGGATGATGCCGTGAGGCCCTTCCCCAATCCGCTGACCACTCCACCGGTCACAAAGATGTGCTTGGTCACGGGAGATCAGCATACCCAACGTGGTCGCCGCCCGGGTGGAACGGTGGCGGCTCGACCTCGACGGGCTGCCAACGAGGCGCGACGCGTTTCGCCACCTCGGTGGCCGCGACCACTGCGATGGCGCTTACAAGTGCGGCGACCACCCCGTACGTGCCGCGGTCGAGCACGACGCCGGCGGCCAGGGCCGCACCCGCGATGCCCACAGTCCCGGCACCCACCAGACCGAGCCGCCGAGCCGCGGCCAACGCGACGACGGCGGCCGCGCCGAGCGCGACCGCGAGGCCCGCCAACTGCGGTGAGCGGTCGGTCGCCAGCGCCGCGACCCCTGCGGCCACGACAAACAACGCGATGCCGAGCCCAGGGGTTCGCCGCTCGATCTCGGCGCCGGCATCGGCCGATACCGCGGCCACGAGAGCGGCCATCACCAGCGTTCCGCGCCCGCCGCCGATCGCGGGTGCGGCGACCGCCAGGAACCCGATGGTCCACAGCGCGCCCCGCGCCAGACGCCGCGTCGATTCGCGGCCAATCCGGCGGACGGACACCAGATCATCGACGATCCCCACGGCGCCGGCGATGGCCACGACATACAAGGTGTCGCGGCGCGAGGTCTCGGTCACGCCGTCGAGGCGAAGGCGGTCGGACATGCGATCGGCGAGTTGCGCGATCACCTCGGTGGCGATGACGGCGCCCACGGCGAGCGGGCTCAACAACCATCCCGCCCGCGGCCGCTCTGCCCCATCCCGGACACCGAGGACGGGCCACGGATGGCGGGCCCGGACCCAGGCCATCAACGCCACGACGCCACAGAGCGCGACGACCGCTGACGATCCGGCACCGACGATGTACTTGCTCAACGCGATCGCACCTCAGGACGGTCAGGCACCCTCGGGGGCTCCCGAGCGAGCCGTCGCCGCGGTCCCTCTCGCTGCGGTTGTTGCCGCGCGGGCTGTCGCCGCGGTCTCGAGCAATTCCTCGGCGTGGCGATGGGCGACATCGCTGTCCGGGGACCCTGACAGCATGCGGGCCAGCTCGACGACCCGTTCACCGCCCGACAGGACCTCGACCGAGGTCACGGTGCGGGCGCCGTCGTCGTGTTTGACGACGGCGACGTGCATGTCGGCGCAGGCGGCCACCTGGGGGAGATGGGTCACGACGAGAACCTGGCGGCCATCCGCCAATCGGGCGAGCGCCTGCCCCACGACGGAGGCGGCGCCGCCGCCGATGCCGGCATCGACCTCGTCGAAGACGAGGGTGGGTGGGCCGGAGCTGGTGACCAGGCGGATGGCCAGCATCGCCCGAGCCAGCTCACCCCCTGATGCGGCCTTGGCGAGCGGCGCGAGGTCGGTGCCGGAGTTGGCGCTGAGCATCAAGGTGACGTGGGCGCCGTCGTCGCCCTCGATGTCGCAGGCCACTCGGGCCGAGGGCATGGCGAGCTCACGGAGGCGCTCGGTGACCGACTCGCCGAACGCTCCCGAGGCCGCCACTCGGGCCGCCCGCACCTTGGTGCGTTCCTTGGCATGGTGCCGCTCGGCCGCCTCCAGTTGGCGATCGAGGGCGCGGGCGCGTTCGTCGTGCGAGGCCAGCTCGTCCAGCCGGGCGGTCGCCTCCGTATGGAAGGTCAGCAAGTCGGCCAGCGTGTCGCCGTACTTTCGGCGCAACTCCCTCAGCAGCTGGCGCCGGCTCCGCAGGACGGCCAGCGCCTCGGGATCGTCGACGATCGCCTCGCCTCGTGAGCGCACCGACCGGGCGATGTCCTCCAGCTCGGCCGACACCGAGGCCAGGCGATCGGCTTCATCGGCGTAGGGGACCCGCCCGCTGATCACCGACCGAGCCACGCCCAAAGAATCGAGGACCCCGCCGTCCCCGGAGAGGGCGTCGCTGGCCGCCTCCGCGGCCTCCCGGTGAGCGGTCGCGTCGGCGAGCACCGACTCCTCGAGATCGAGGCGGGAGTCTTCATCGGCGTCCGTGAGCTCGGCGGCGTCCAGCTCCGAGAGCTGGAATCGCAGCAGGTCGATCTCGCGGGCCCGGGCCCGATCGTCGCCGCCCATGGCGCCGAGCTCCCGCCGCACGCGGGCCACCTCGGCGGTGGCCCCGGCGAGGCTCGACGTGTCGATGCCGCCGAACCGATCGAGCACGTCACGTTGCGTGGCGGCCGTGAACAACGACTGCTGGCTGTGCTGGCCGTGGAGGTCGACCAGCGCCTCGGTTGCGGCGGCCAACTCGCCGGCCGACGCCAGCCGGCCGTTCACGTATGCACGCGACCGGCCCGTGCGGGGAATCACCCGGCGCACGACGACTTCGTCACCCTCCGTGCTCGAGAACCGGCCTTCGACGACCGCTTCGTCAGAGCCCGAACGGA
Organism: uncultured Acidobacteriota bacterium; assembly: GCA_963732655.1. Taxonomy (GTDB): domain Bacteria; phylum Actinomycetota; class Acidimicrobiia; order Acidimicrobiales; family SHLQ01; genus CAVTWS01. The sequence continues at coordinate 477,821 of CAVTAI010000001.1, forward strand.
CCAGGCCCGGGTCGGCCCGCCCGCCGAGCAACAGGTGCAGGGCTTCCACGACCATGGTCTTACCGGCGCCGGTCTCACCGGTGACGGTGGTCATTCCGGGGCCGAACACCAGCGCGAGGCGTTCGATCACCCCGAGGTCGGTGACGGCGAGTTCGAGGAGCATCACGTCGTCCAGATCGTCAGCGGTCGTTGAGCCCGAACTTGTACTTGAGCACCTGATGGAAGCTCCGCGGGCCGAAGGTCACGAGCCGGGCCGTTCGAGACGATGCCGTACAGGTCACCGCGTCGCCCTCACCCAGCAACCCGATGCTACGGCCGTCCACTGACAGCGCCGTCTGCCGATGCCCTTGCACCTCGAGCCGAATGCGAGATTCAGGGGCGAGCACCAGGGTGCGGTCGAACAACATGTGCGGGGAGACCGGCGTCAGCTGAAGCGAACGGTGGAGCGGGTCGACGATCGGACCACGGGCCGAGAACGCATACGCCGTCGAGCCGGTGGGTGTCGCGACGATCAGCCCATCGGCCGCGTACGAGGTGAAGAAGGCACCGTCGATCGACACCCCGAGCCGGATGGTGCTGGCGCCCTGAGCCCGTTCGAGCACCACCTCGTTCAGACCATGGTCGGAGAGCGCGGCCGTGATCAGCAGGGGCTCTCGCTCACCGTCGCGGGCCGATGCGGGCTCGACGTGGACCGACACCATCATGCGGCTCTCGATCTGGAAGTCGCCGTCGAGCCACCGCTCGACCGCCCGCCGCGCCGCCGCCGGCTCGACCTCGGTCAGGTAGCCGAGCTGCCCGTGGTTCACCCCGAGGACGGGGACCGGCCGATCGCCGAGCAACTCGACGGCCCGGAGCATGCTGCCGTCACCGCCGAGGCTCACCGCCAGATCGAGACCCTGGGCGAACAGATCGTCGGCGACGCGGGAGCTGGCCAGCGCCGGGGGCACGGCGTCGCCGCTCGCTACGCGCACGTCGTGTCCCTCGGACGTCAGCCAGGTCGCCAGCTCGACCGCCGACGCAGACGCGTCGTGGCGGCCTTCGTGCACGATGAGACCGAATTGCTTCACGTCGCCTCCGGGGAGCGGGCTGGGCTGCCCTCGTGATCGACGGGGTCACCTTCGGCGATCACCCGGTCGATGGCGGCGGTCGCCTGCTCGATGTCGACGGTAGTGGCCGGAGGAGGCTCACCGGCGTACCGGCGAGCACCGGCAGGGATCGTCAGGTGAAGGAGGAACTCGACGTTGCCATCGGCGCCCACCAGCGGCGAACGAGCCAGGCCCCCCATCACGGTGCCCGCGGTCGCCGCCGACTCGATGACCTCGGTGAGCACGCGAGCGTGGATCGCCGGATCCCGGATGACGCCGCGACCCTTGTCGGCCTCGGTGCGCCCGGCCTCGAACTGAGGCTTGACGAGGAGAACGAGATCCGCCGCGTCGTCGGCGAGGGCGACGAGATCGGCCATGATCAGGCGGAGGGAGATGAACGACACATCCGTGCAGACGAAGGGCGCCGGACCTCCAACTGTGGTGGGGTCGAGACCGCGAACCGATGTCTGCTCGTGCACCGAAACCCGCTCATCGGCTCGCAACCGCTCGTGCAGCTGGTGGCGACCCACGTCGATGGCGACGACGTGACGCGCCCCGTGCTGCAGCAGGCAGTCGGTGAATCCCCCCGTCGACGAACCGACATCGATGGCCCGCAGACCGGCCACGTCGAGGGCGAAGGTGTCGAGGGCCGTCGAGAGCTTCTGACCGCCACGGCTGACGAAACGGGGCCTCGACCGGATCTCGATCGGCTCGTCGGCGCCCACCATCCGACTCGGTTTGTCCGCGGGCGCACCACGGACCGTGATGCCCCCGGCACTGACCAGCTCCCGGGCCTGGGCGCGACTCGACGCCAGACCCCGGCGAACCAACTCCACGTCGAGGCGACGTCGCACCGCTGCATCATGGCATCGCCGCGGGCACCACCGGGGCCACACAACCTCGTCGCGGCCCCACGCAGAGCGTGACTGACGCGACGCACGAGGAAACTCCGAATTGCCTATGGTGGGTCCCCAGCGGGCGCGACAGTGTTCGATACCGAGATTCACGATAATTTCGTGGAGGGTTCCTCGGATGCCACAGGACCTCGAAGGGCATTCACGGCGGTGGGCACCCGGATACCAGCGGTGCGCGAGATCGGCTCAGGAGAGCATTTTGACCATCAATGAGCAGGCCGTCACGGGCACCCGATCGGGCACCTGGACCGACGACATCGAGACGGCTGTTTTCGCCGAGCGATTCGAACTCCTGACCCGCAACATCGCGCAGGTCATCCGCGGCAAGGACGACGCCATCCGCTTCGCCCTCGTCTGCCTTCTCTCCGAAGGCCACCTCCTCATCGAGGACGTCCCCGGGGTCGGCAAGACCTCGCTCGCCAAGGCCATCTCCGAATCGATCGAGGGCACGCTGTCCCGCATCCAGTTCACCCCGGACCTCCTGCCGTCCGACGTGACCGGCGTCCAGATCTACAACCAGACCAACTCGCGATTCGAGTTCCATCAGGGATCCGTGTTCGCCAACGTGGTGCTCGGCGACGAAATCAACCGTGCCTCACCGAAAACTCAGTCTGCACTCCTGGAGGTCATGGAAGAACACCAGGTGACGGTCGACAGCGTGGCCCACCGCGTGCCCGAGCCGTTCATGGTCATCGCCACCCAGAACCCGATCGAGCAGGAAGGCACCTACCCGTTGCCCGAGGCCCAGCTCGACCGCTTCATGATGAAGATCAGCATCGGATATCCCTCCTCCCTCGCCGAGCTGGAGGTCATCGATGAGCTCCTGACGAAACGTTCGCGCCCATCGCTCACGGCGGTGGTCTCGGCCAACGACATGCTCGAAATGGTGCACATGGCCGAGGACATCTACGTCGCTCCGAAGGTCCGTGAGTACATCATCGCCCTCACGTCAGCGACCCGGCGGGTCCCACAGCTGCGGCTCGGCGCCAGCCCCCGAGGCAGCATGGCGTTGGCCCGCACGTCTCGGACCCTCGCCGCGTCGCTCGACCGCGGCTACGTGATCCCCGAGGACGTCAAGCTCCTCGCCCCCATGGTGCTGGGGCATCGCCTGATCGTGAGCCCAGAAGCCGAGTTGCAGGGCGTCACCGTCGCCGCGCTGCTCGACCAGATCATCGAGGCCGTGCCGGTACCACGACAGGCGGACTGAGATGATGCTGACCCGCACCGGTCGCGGGTGCGTCGGCCTGGTCGTCGTGTGCGCCGTCCTCGGAGCGGTCCTGCGCTACCGGTCGTTGCTGGCCGTAGCGGCCGCGCTCGCGCTGGCCCTCGTCGTGGGCGTGCTGTTCGTCGCTCGGCGGCCCGCCGTGCGCACCACCCGTCGGCTCCTGCCCGAACGAGTCACCGCCGGCCACACCGCCCACTGTGAGCTGACGCTGAACAACGAGAGCGGCAGCCGGATCGGTAGCGGCATCGCCTTCGAGGCCTTCGGCGATCGGCGCATCCCGGTCCTGGTGCCCGACATCGAACCGCACGGCACCACCGTGCTCATGCAACCTCTCCCGACCGCGCGACGGGGTGTGTATCAGGTCGGTCCGCTCTCGCTGAACCGGGTCGACCCCTTCGGGTTCGTCCAGCGCGGCGCCGAGGACCACGGGTCCGTCCGGCTCTACGTCCACCCGGTCATCCGCGAGATGGACCCCTTCCCCACTGGCCTCATCCGAGACCTCGACGGTCCGAGCAGTGGCGAGGCACCCGAGGGAGGCATCGCCTTCCAGAACCTCCGGGAGTACGTGGTCGGGGACGACCTGCGACTGATCCACTGGCGTTCATCGGCCAAGACCGGACAGTTGATGGTCCGCCACAACGTCGACAGCCACCAACCACGAACCCTGGTGATCCTCGACACTCGCTACCAGGTCCACGACGAGGAATCGTTCGAGGAAGCGATCAGCGTCGCGGCGTCCATCATCCACGCCTCGATGCAGCGCCGGTTCCCCTACCGACTCATGACCACCTGCGGCCTCGACGTCGACAGCCATTCGGGCCGGGTGTCCGTGCTCGACCGGTTGGCGGCGTTGGAACCATCCGACGACGGCAGCATCGGGGAGACGGCACGAGCGGCCCGCGGGCGCCGCGGTGGGTTCTCGCTGGCCGTGATCTCCGGACGCGCCCCCGCCGACGATCTCGTGGCCATCGGTCCGCTCCGGGCGAGGTACCGCAACATCACCATCGGCCGGTTGGGCGCCCCGAGCACCCGCAATGTGGTCGAGCTCCCGGGCGCCGTGGTCATCAACGCCCGTACCGGCGTCGACTTCGCCACATCCTGGAACCACCGGATGAAACGATGACCGCGACCGCTCCCCCCCGACCCTCGCCGCCTGAGTCCGAAGGTCTCCCCCGCCGGGCCGTCAATCCCCAAGGTGGCCTGCCCAAGTTGGCCGGCCATCGGCGCGTGCCCGGGCTCGAGCTCGTGCTCGCGGCCCTGCTCCCGGCCATCGCCGCCCTCGGCCTCCACCCGCTGTATCGGTCGTGGGCCTTCGTCGCCCGCCCGGTGGTCGCGTCGGCGTTGGCCGGTGGTTTGGGCTTGTTCCTTCACCGGCGACAGGTATCGGTCCTGCCGAGCGCAGCGGCGTACCTTGTGGGAGGGCTGTTTGTCACGGCGTACGTGAGCCTGAATGGCACGATGCCCAACGGCATTCCCACCGGCAACACCATCGACGAGCTCTCGTCCGCCCTCTCCGGCGGCTGGACCGACACCCTCGACGCCGTTCTCCCCGTGGCTGTTCACTCCCCGACCACCACCCTCGCCGTTGCGGCGGCGTGGGTCGCGTCGGTCATCGCCATCGAGCTCGTAGTTCGCTCCCGCACGGTGTTGGGACCGATCCTGCCGGCGGTCGTCTACTTCGGGCTCACCATGCCCCTGACCTCGTCGACCGATGCGTCGACCATCGTCCAGGCTGCCCTGTTGGCCGGCGGTGGATTGCTGTTCGTCGTGGTTCGGTCGAGCCCGGAGCTGGTGTTCGAGCGCTCCCCCGCCACCCAGAGCCCGGATGCACCGCCGCCCGGCGTCGTCGTGTCGAGCCGGGTGCGCAGTGGCATCCCCGCAGTCCTCCTCTGCGCCGTGCTCGGCCCGGCCATCGTCGCCGCGGCAGCCGACCCTGACCGGTTCGACGCCTTCGATCCCCGCGACATCCGCACCGAGCAGGTGAACCTGTCGCAAACCATCAACCCGCTGTTCCAGCTGCGGGGCTTCCAGGAGACCGATCCGCCGACCGACGTGGCCACGGTGGAGTACACCGACCCCGCTGACGCCGGCCTGGTCGATCGGGTGGCCATCGTGGCCCTCGACAGCTATGACGGCGCGTCGTGGACCTCGAGCGGGCGGTTCGAGCAGGCCAGCTCCGAGCTCCGACCTGATGACATCACCGTCGACGCGGCCGAAGTCGAGCAGTCGATCACCATCATCGACATCGACGACCCCTGGCTGCCCGCCGCCCGGAATCCCATCGAGATCTCGAGTGACGACATCCTGTACTCCGCGGCCGACGGCATCATGGTCCGGGATCTGGACTTCGAGGACACCGCCTACACCGTCACGTCGCTCATACCGACCCCGAGCGCCGAGACGCTCAACCAGGCCGAGACTCCGGCTGACGGCGACCTCGCCCGGCTGGCTCAGCTCCCGGCCGGTGTCGGCCAGCAGTTCGCTCCACTGGCCGTCGACCTGATGGGTGAAGGCACCCCGATCGAGCGCCTCCGGGCTCTGGAAGCCGCACTCCAGCAGCTCCCGACCGTGTCGACAGCCACGTCCGGCCACAGCGTGGGACGCCTGCTCGACTTCCTCAGCACCGAACGGGCCGGTCTGGCCGAACAGCACGCCGCAGCCTTTGCGGTCCTGGCTCGTAGCCAAGGCATCCCGACCCGGCTCGTGGTCGGGCTCCGCACCACCCGAGCCGACGAAACCGGCCTCTTCACGCCCGTGACCGACCTGACCACGCAGGACTACCACGTGTGGCCCGAGGTGCGATTCGGCAGCATCGGCTGGGTTCCGTTCGAACCGACACCCGCCGACACCGGTCAGACCCAGGCGCCGACCGAGGTCTCGGCCCCGCCCGTCGGTGGTGTGGTGATCGAACAACAGCCGACCCCCGAAGTCGAGGAACCTGAGCAGGGCGATACCACGATCGACACGCCCGAAGAGCGGGGGCGGCCCATCCGCACCGCAATCGTGCTCGCGTCGATCGGCCTGTTCTTCTTCGCGCTCTACGCCGCCCTCGTGCTGGGCGCCAAATGGTTGCGACGGCGGTCGCGCCGCAAGCGTGGTACGCCTGCGCAGCGGCTGGTCGGCGCCTGGCGCGACAGCACCGATGGCCTCCTGGAGTCAGGCGTCCGCACGGCTCCCTGGATGACCCTCGACGACATCGCCTCCGTGGCGGTTTCCGCGGTGGCCCAGCCCGACGCCTCCGCCATCCGGCGTCTCCTCCCCGATGTCCGGCGTGCGCTCTACTCGACCGGCGAGCCCGGGCCAGAGCACATCGACCGGGCGTGGACCAATGCCGAGTCCTTCCGGGGCGAGTTGGCCGCCCGGCGCACGCGCGTCGGCCGCATCCGGGCGGCGCTCGATCCCCGTCCGCTGTTCCGGCGCTGAAGCGGGGGTGAAGGGGCGGCAGTCGCCTCGACGCCCGAACCTCAGCCGATCACCCGTCCCCCGGCGGCGGGGGCGGGGTCGTTGTTGTTGTTGTCGTCGTTGTCGTGGTGGTGGTCGTCGTCGTGGTCGTCGTGGTCGGGGGCGGTGGTTCTGCGACCGTGATGACGAGCGTGACGTCGTCGCTGCCCCCCGGTCCGTTCACCTCGAGGCGCACCTCGTAGTCACCGGCGGCGGTGTACTGATGCACTGGGTGCTGGCTCGAGGAGGTCCCGCCGTCGCCGAACGTCCAGTTCCAGGTCGTGGCGTTGGTCGACGTATTGGCGAAGGTCACGTCAGCGCCGGCCTCCGGAGCAGCCGGAAGATACGTGAAGCTGGCCACGGGAGGCGCGGCGACCACTCGCATGTTTACCCGATGACGGTCGGTCCCGCCGGGGCCGGAGATGTTGAGCTCCACCCGGTAACTGCCCGGCGATGCATAGGTGTGGGTCGGGTCCTCGTCGGTCGAGGATCCCCCGTCACCGAAGGTCCACGCCCACGAGGTACCACCCGTCGACTGGTTGTCGAAGAACACCGGTGTTCCGACGACGACGGTGGTGCCCGAGGGTACGAAGAAGGCGTTGGGCGGCACGTTGTTGATCTGCAGCGTGCGACTGCGAGAGTCGGTACCACCCGGCCCGGACACGATCAGGCTGACCGTATAGGTCCCTGCGGCGCCGAAGGCGTGGGTCGGGCTGAGGAGGGACGAGGTCGTGCCGTCACCGAAGTCCCAGAACTGCGAGGTCACGTTGCCGGTCGACGTGCTGGTGAAGACCACGGTCTGCCCGACGTTGGCCGGCGTGGGCGACATGGTGAAGTTGGCGATCGGCGCCGGTGGGTTCACGACGACGGTTTGCGTCGAGGTGTGCGAGCCGCCCTCGTTCGAGACGGTCAGGCTGACCACGAACTCGCCGGGGCCGACAAAGGTGTGGGTGGGGCTCCGGAGGGTCGAGGTCGTGCCGTCACCGAAGTTCCAGGCCCACGCGGTGGGACCTCCGGTGGAGAGATCGGTGAATTGCGCCGGCTCCCCTTGGCGCGGCGCAACCGGCGCAAAGATGAACGCCGATTGCGGGCCCTGGGGTAGGACGGTCAGCCGCTGGGTGTGGGAGTCGTCTCCGGCGCTGTTGGTGACGGTCAGCGTGATGTCGTAGTCCCCAGGCGCGGAGAACACCAGGGCCGGGCTCCGGGCATCGGAGGGAGAACCGCCGCCGTCGAAGGTCCAGTACCAGCGGTCCGGGCTCCCCGTGGAGGCGTCGGTGAAGGTCACGACTTCTCCGACCCGCGGGTTCCCGGGGGCGAAGCTGAACGCCGCGACAGGGGCGGTCGCCGTGCTGACGACGATGACGGAAAGCCGCGATTCGTCGGTCCCGAAGGCGTTGGTGGCCACCAGGGAGACGGCGTAGTTGCCTTCGCGCGTGTACCGGTGGGTGACGGACGCTCCGGTGCCGGTCGTGCCGTCGCCGAAGTCCCATGTGAGCGTGGTCGGGTTGTTGGCCGACGAGCTGACGAAGGTGACCGTCTGGTTCACCGTCGGCGCCACCGGGCTGTAGATGAACCGGGCCACGGGAGCCGAGCCGGTCTCCCCGGGACCGGTCCCGCCGACGGTGATGGTGATCGACGCCTCGGCCGACCCGACCGAGTTCGTGACGATTACGCGGACGTTGTAGGAACCGGCGGTCTGGTACGAATGGCGGACCGCCGCGCCCGGCCCACTGGTGCCGTCACCGAAGGTCCACTCGAACGTGGTCGGGCTGCCCGTCACGATCGCCGTCAGCTCCACCGGAGCCCCCACCGCCACCTGGGAGGAGGAGGCCGAGATGGCCACCGTGGGCTGCTGGATCGCCGACGAGGGCACCACGGAGATGGTCACGCTGGCGGTGTCGAATCCCACTGCGTTGGCTGCGACCATGTTCACCTGGAACTGGCCCGGCTGCGACCAGGCATGGTCGACGGAGACACCCGACGCGCCGGTGCCGTCGCCGAAGGACCAGGTGATCTGGGTCGGTCCGCCGGTGGACCGGCTGAGGAACGACACCCGCTCACCGATCTCGACGGTGCCAGCGCTGTAGGTAAAATCGGCGGTAGGAGGCAGTGGGCTGTCGACGGGGAGCACCGTCACCTGGGTGGACGCGGTGTCGGTCTCGCCGGGGCGATCGACGGTGAGCTCGACCGTGTAGACGCCCGCACGCCGCCACGTATGGCTCACATCGGGCTCTGAGGCGACCGTGCCGTCGCCGAAGTTCCAGCTCCAGCTGGTCGGGTCCCCGACTGAGCGATCACTGAAGGACACCTCGTCACCGACACGCACCGTGCTAGCCGTGAGACTGAAGTTGGCCACGAGCTCATTGGGGTCGGAGGGCTCCACCGGGCCGGTTTCGTCCGGCGGGGCCTCCACGACGGTGTCCGCCACGGTGCCACTGATGTTCTCGATGGAGGCGGTGTCGTCGGCCAGGGCTTCGGCGAAGTCGTCGATGGCGGCGGCGACGGCCACGGTGGCGTCGTCCGTCTCGGTGATGATGTTCCCCGGGCCCTCGTCGACGGTGGCCACGGCGGCCTCACCGTCGACCTCGACGCCGTCCTTGTCGATGAGGAACTTGATGTCTCCGCCGGACAGAACGGCCGCGGTCGAGCTGTCCAGGTCGTTGAACCAGATCTGACCGTGACGTTCGAACAGCTCGAGGCGGTCGCCGATGGCCTGCTCGATCTGAAGTCCGACGGGGCGACCGGCATCAGGGCCGTCGAGCGGGATCGATACGAGAGAGCCGGAGTCCGGATCGACCGCGTAGACGTGGGCCTCGTCGAGGGCGATGGAGGTCACGGTGCCCAGGTCACGGCTGATTTCGACGGTGTCACACGATCCGTCGTCGAGGTCGACCACGACGACCCGTGAACCGTCGGTGGCGAACGCCGCGATCCGCCGGCGGGCACCCACTGCCGAACCGGCCGCCACCACCGGACCGAGGTCGTCAGGCAGGCACGAGGCCCCGCCCAGGGCCCCCGGCGTGGCCGGAGAGACCCGTCCCGACCCAGGATTGACCACGAAGGCCTCACCCGAGACCAAGGCGACCGCGCCCCCGCCCAGACCGCTCTGGGTCGACAGACCATCCTCAGAAACCCGGTACAACCGTTCACCGTCGACATCGACGGCCCACAGGTTGTCGGCCCGGTCGACGACGCCGCTCGGTGCGAACTTCGGGATGTCTTCGGTCCGCAGGATGGACAGAGTCTGCGGGTCGAGCACGTCGACCTGGTCGGCATCGACCAGGAAGAGCGACGAATCGCTACCGAAGATGGCGAGATCGCGGCCGTCACGGTCCGTGGTATCGGTTCGAGAAACCTCCAGGGACGACGCCTCGACGCGCCGGATCTCACTGTCGTTTCGATCGAGGACCACCACGCCGCCGGCGGTGGCCACGGCGTCGACCGAGTGGCCCCGCTCACCGATCTCGACGCGCGACATGACGCCGCCATCTATGGCGTTGGCCAAAACCACTGTCCCGCTGCCGCCATTGCCGAGCCACGCCGTGGGTTCAGCCAGGACGACGATCGCTGATTCACTCGCCCCGACGCGAACGGCCAGCAGCGCGACGACCCCTACGACGACGCCAGCGGCCGTTCGTTGGATCAGTCTGCGTCGCCCCGTACCGATGACCGCACTCCCATCCGTGATGGCATCTCTGATGGCTTTCCCTCGCCGGGCGAAAGTTTAGCCGGGCCTGCTTCACCCCACCCGGCGCGGCAGGAGAAATGGTCAATTTCACCCAGGGTGGGACGAAAGACCGAGACACTGATCGACGACGTCGGCCAGACACGTCCCGACGAGGTCCGGAGACGGGTCGGTCGGCAGGGTGTCGATCGTGGTGACTCCGCTCAGCACCATGGCGAAGCGATACCCCAGGGCCCGAGCGAACGCCCCATCGGTATCGTCTCGGTCGCCCACGACGAGGCCGACGGGTCCGAGACGGTCACGGAGCAGCTCGGCCATGGTCGCCTCCGGCTTGCCGGCCACCAGCGGGGCCGTTCCGCTCGCGCTCTCGATTGCCGCGCCGATGCTGCCGGCGCCCGGGACGAGTCCCTCCGGCGTGGGATAGGTGAGGTCGGCGTTGCTCAGGACGAAACGGGCTCCGGCCCGAATGGCGCGAGAGGCAAAGGCCAGTTTGTCGTAGGTGAGATCTCGGTCCATTCCGACCACCACGACGTCGACCGTGGACGGATCGACGTCCGGGCCGCACCGTACGACCCCCGCCTGGTCGAGGCTCTCCTGCAACCCGGGTCCGCCGACGAGAAAGGCCCGCTCCCCGCCGCGGCAGCATCGCGCCGCGGCTTGCGCCGATGTGATGACTCGACCGTGAGCGTCGATTCCGATGTCGAGCAGGTTCTTCTCCTGCTCGCCGACCGTGTACCAGGCGCTGTTGGTGGCGAACGCCACGTCGGCGCCTGTGGCGATCAGGCGACCGACCGCCTGCACCGACCCAGCGATGGGGTGGCCGGACAACCAGACCACCCCATCGAGATCGATGACCCAGGCCGGCGTCTCCCCCACGGCCAGCTCCGGCGCGGAGCCGGTCAGTCGACAGTCCAGGTCGAGCCGCTGTGGAGCAGCGCCTGGAGGTCGCCCGGACCCATCCGCCCCTGGGCCTCGGCCAGTTGACGGTTGGTCTCCTCGGCGTACTCGGGCCGCTCCACGGCCCGCAACACCCCCACCGGGGTGGGCATGCCGACTCCGCTGGCGATGCGCGCGCTAGCCCGAACGCCAACGTGGGATCGACCCGGGTTTCGTCGTGGACGAGGATGCCCTCGAGGCCGACGCTCTCGACGTCGACCACCTGCAGGCCGCCCTGAGAATCCTGAGCCACTCCACGCCGACCACCGGCGAACACGATCGGTTCGCCGTGCTGCAGGTCGATCAACATCTCCTCGCGGACGTCCTTCTTGGTGAGGGTGTCCCAGGCGCCGTCGTTGAAGACGTTGCAGTTCTGGAGCACCTCGACGAAGGCCGCTCCCTGGTGATCGTGCGCCCGCTTGAACACCTGCATCATGTGCTGGCGGTCCATGTCGTGGGTGCGGGCGACGAACGACGCCTCGGCGCCCAACGCCAGACCCAGCGGGTTGAACGGCTGATCCACCGATCCGTAGGGGGTCGACTTGGTGATCTTGCCGACCTCGCTCGTCGGCGAGTACTGACCCTTGGTCAGGCCGTAGATCATGTTGTTGAACATCAGGATCGTGAGGTTGACGTTGCGACGCAGCGCGTGCAGCAGGTGATTGCCGCCGATCGACAACATGTCGCCGTCGCCGCCGACCACCCACACGTGGAGATCGGGCCGAGCCAAGGCCAGCCCGGTGGCGATGGCTGGCGCTCGGCCGTGGATGCCGTGCACGCCATAGGTGTTCATGTAGTACGGGAACCGGGCGGCACACCCGATGCCGGACACGAACACGGTGTCTTCACGGCGGACGCCGAGTTCGGGCATCAGGAACTGGACGGCGGTGAGGATCGAGTAGTCACCGCATCCCGGACACCACCGGACCTCCTGGTCGCTCGACCAATCGGCCTTGGTCGTGAGCGGGACAGCGACGGGCACGTCAGTCATCGAGAGCTCCCTGGATCGCACGTTGGATTTCGCCAGCCGTGAAGGGCTGGCCCATGACCTTCGTTATGGCACGAGCATCGACGAGATACTCGGCTCGGACCAGCGCACAGAGCTGGCCCAGGTTCAACTCCGGCACCACCACCTTCGGGTACCGACGGAGCACCTCCCCCAGATCCCGGGGGAACGGGTTGAGGTGGATCAGGTGGGCGTGCGCCACCTTCTGGCCCGCGGCGCGCAGGTTGCGCACGGCGCCGGTGATGGCGCCCCAGGTGGAGCCCCAGCCGAGCACCAGCAGATCGGCGTCGTCTGGACCGTCGACCCAGACCTCCGGGATGTCATCGGCGATGCGGGCCACCCGCTCGGCCCGCAGGCGAACCATGTGATCGTGGTTGGCGGGTTCGTAGGAGATGTCACCGCTGCCGTCGGCCTTTTCGATACCACCGATCCGGTGCATGAGACCAGGCGTGCCCGGCAGCGCCCACGGACGGGCCAACTTCTCGTCCCGCTCGTACGGCCAGAACTCGGGTTCGCCATCCGGGCCGACGTGATTGGGCTCGCTCGCGAAGGAGACCGGGATCGGCGGCAGGCTCGACGCATCCGGGATGCGCCACGGCTCCGACCCGTTCGCCAGGTAGCCATCGGAGAGGAAGATAACCGGCGTGCGGTACGTGAGCGCGATGCGCGCGGCCTCGATCACCGCCTCGAAGCAGTGGCCCGGGCTGTACGCGGCCACGATCGGCAGCGGAGCCTCGCCATGGCGCCCGTACATGGCGAGCATGAGGTCGGCGGCTTCGGTCTTGGTGGGCAGCCCGGTGGAGGGACCGCCACGCTGGATGTCGATGATGAGCAGCGGGAGCTCGAGGCTCACCGCCAGGCCCATGGCCTCCGATTTCAGGGCGACCCCCGGGCCGCTCGTAGCGGTGACCCCGAGGTGTCCGCCGTACGAGGCGCCGATCGCCGAACACACGGCGGCGATCTCATCTTCGGCCTGCAGCGTTCGGATGCCGAAGTTCTTGTGCTTGGACAGCTCGTGGAGGATGTCCGACGCCGGCGTGATCGGGTACGAGCCCAAGAAGACGGGCACCTGGGCGAGCTGCCCGGCGGCGACCAGACCCCAGGCCGTAGCCGTGTTGCCGTTGATGCTGCGGTACTGGCCCGGCTCCAACTTGGCCGGACGCACCTGGTAGCGATGGTCGCTCAGCTCGGCGGTCTCGCCGAAGGCGTGACCGGCCTTGAACGCCGCCATGTTGGCCTTCATCACCAGCTCGGCGCGCTTGAAGCGATCCTCGATCCAGGCCGTGGTCGGATCGATGGGCCGCGAGTACAACCACGAGATGAGGCCGAGCGCGAAGAAGTTCTTCGACCGATCGGCGTCGCGCGGCTTGACCCCGAGCGAGACGCACACTTCTTTGGTGATCGAGGTCATCGGGACCTTGATCACGGTGTAGCCGTCGAGGGAGTCGTCCTCCAGCGGGTTCGTGGTGTACCCGGCCTTGACCAGGTTTCGCTCCTCGAACGAATCGGTGTTCACGATGATCGTGCCACCCGGCTCGAGCTTGTCGAGCTCGGCCCGCAGGGCGGCCGGGTTCATCGCCACCAAGACGCTCGGTGCGTCCCCCGGGGTGGTGATGTCGTGGTCCGAGATGTTCACCTGGAACGCCGAGACACCGTTGAGGGTGCCGGCTGGCGCTCGGATCTCGGCGGGGAAATCGGGCAGGGTGGCGAGATCGTTCCCGAACAACGCGCTGGTGCTCGTGAATCGTTCGCCGGTGAGCTGCATACCATCGCCCGAGTCGCCAGCGAAGCGGATCACGACGTGATCGGTTTCGCGGACATCGGGGCGATCGCTCAGATCGGTCACGGTGTCTCCTCGATGGGTGCCGCGGCGGCGGCTCTCCGGCACGTTCGCGTCGGAGCCATTGGCGACTGTATCGCCAGTGGCTCCGCGAGTGGGACATGGGGAGAATGGTGGTCAGGCGACGCTCACGGTGCCGTCCAGGTAGACGTCCTGGATGGCGTTGAGGAGGCCGACGCCCTCGGCCATCGGACGCTGGAACGCCTTGCGGCCTGAGATCAGCCCCATGCCGCCGGCCCGCTTGTTGATCACCGCGGTGCGGACCGCGGCGGCCATGTCACCGGCACCCTTGGACTCGCCGCCACTGTTGATCAGGCCGATCCGGCCCATGTAGCAGTTGGCGACCTGCCAGCGGGTCAGGTCGATCGGGTTGTCGGTCGTGAGGTCGGAGTAGACGGACTTGTGAGTCTTGCCGTACCCCTCGACCGCGTTGTACCCGCCGTTGTTCTCGGGCATCTTCTGCTTGATGATGTCGGCCTCGATGGTGACGCCCAGGTGGTTCGCTTGCGCGGTGAGGTCGGCCGACACGTGGTAGTCGACCCCGTCCTTCTTGAAACCCGGGTTCCGCAGGTAGCACCACAGCACCGTGAACATGCCGAGCTCGTGGGCCCGGGCGAACGCCTCGCTGACCTCTTGGATCTGGCGCGTCGCCTCGTCGGAGCCGAAGTAGATCGTGGCGCCGACCCCGGCGGCCCCGAGCTCCCAGGCCTGCTCGACCGAACCGAACATGATCTGGTCGAACTTGTTCGGGTACGTCATCAACTCGTTGTGATTGATCTTCACGATGAACGGGATGCGGTGGGCGTAGCGGCGCGAGATGCTGCCGAGCACACCGAACGTCGTGGCGACCGCGTTGCAGCCGCCCTCGATCGCCAGCTCCACGATGTTGGCCGGGTCGAAGTACTTCGGGTTCGGCGCAAACGATGCCGCGGCGGAGTGCTCGATGCCTTGGTCGACGGGCAGGATCGACACGTACCCCGAGCCCGACAGCCGACCCGAATTGAAGAGGGCGTTGATGTTGCGGAGGACCTGGGGATTGCGATCGCTCTGGGCGAAGACCCGGTCGACGAAGTCGGGGCCGGGCAGGATGAGATCGTCGCGAGCGATGGCTTTCGCCTCGTAGCCGAGCAGGGACTCGGCTTCGTCGCCGAGCAGGCTCTGGTAGTCCACGGTGGTGATTCCTCCGGTGAGTGGGTGGGCCCGACACGGGCATCGAAGGTGCCCAGGTTGGCTGACGGCGCCGAAGGCGCCCCGGGCGGCCGGCGCGGATCGTGTGCGCCAGCTTCCAGGGTACTGGCGAGCACCGGTGTGATGCCGTTCCGGGGGTTCCATCGGTCACAATGAGCCGGTGATGAGGCGGCCTCGGGCCATCCGGCAGAAGGTGATCGGTCGCGGGACTGCTCATCTCGGCGTCGCGCTGGCGGCTCTGGCGTTGACGACCGGGTCCGGATGCACGCAGTCCGACGCCGACCCGGCCGGCGCGCTCGATCAGCTCGAGGGGATCGACCAGGTCGACGGCCTCGACTCGCTGGGCTCGACCCTCGACGACAGCTACAGCGACGTTCACGACGAGATCGGCGCCGCCACCGACACCCTGGTCTCGGCCAGCGAATGCCTGGCCGACGCCGCCCGCGAGACCTGGGGTGACGCGGCGCTGAGCGACTACGGCGTGATGGAGGGCGACGTCGATTCCGAGCAGCTTCTCCGGGCGCTCAACGGCGATGTCGACGAGCTCGATCGGGTGGTCGGCAGCTGCGTCGACATCGAGGACACCTTGACGTCCGCGTTCGAAGGGATCGGGTTGTCGGAAACGTCAGCGGCCTGCGTCACCGACGTCGTCGTCAACGATCGCCAGCTCCGCAACGGGCTCCTGGTGCAACTGGTCTTCGGTGATCCCGGCGTCGGCACGGCGCTAGTGCATCCACGCATAAATATGTCGCGTATGCTGTGATGGGCTTTCTCAACGTTTGAGGAGGTCCGAGTGGGGTTCAGGGTCGAGCGGTTGTCGCTGACGGAAGAGGATCGGGTGGAGCTCGAACGGAGAGTTCGGGCTCACACGTAAACGGCGCGGGAGGTGCGTCGGGCCCGTCTGGTCCTGCTGTGTGCGGACGGCTGGTCGCTGCGCCAGGTCGGTTTTGAGATCGGGATTGACCAGCACAGGGTCGGTGACTGGCGCAAGCGGTTCCTTGCCGACGGCCTGGACGGTCTGGAGGACAAGCCCCGACCGGGCCGCCGCCGCCGCTTCGATCACGACGACCGGATGCAGCTCGCTGCGCTCGCGACGTCGGAGAAGGCCGACGACGATCCGGTTCCGATGTGGACCTACCAGGAACTCGCCGATGCGTTGTTCACCGAGGGGATCGATATCTCGCCGTCGCAGGTCGGCCGGATCCTCAACGCGATGCACATCGACATCACCCGGGTGCGGGGGTGGCTGAACCGTCGCGACGACCCCGAGTTCTGGGACCGGATCCGTGACGTGTGCGGCATCTACCTGAACTGCCCTGACAACGCCATCGTGCTGTCGGTCGATGAGAAGACCTCCGTGCAAGCCAAGGAACGCAAACGCAGGACCCAACCCGCCGCGGCGGGACGGCGCAAGCGGGTCGAGTGGGAGTACATCCGCCACGGCACCGCGTCGCTGTTCGCGGCGCTCAACGTGCACACCGGCGAAGTGCTCGGCGAACCGATCCCCGGCAAGAACGACTCGAAGAACTTCTGCGATTTCCTCGACCAGATCGAACCGGAGTGTCGATCCCTCCCTGGAGATCCACGTCGTGGTCGACAACGGATCAAGCCACACCTCGAAGTACACCAAAGCATGGTTCGCTGCTCATCCCCGATGGGTGGTCCACTACACACCACCGCACGCCAGCTGGGTCAACCAGGTCGAACTGTTCTTCTCGATCCTGCAACGCAAAGTCATCCGCAACGGCAACTTCACCAGCCGCGACGACCTCATCACCAAGATGCTCACCTACATCGCCGACTACGACCAGAACACCAAACCGTTCAAATGGACCTACGCAGCCGACCCCCTCGTCGCATGAATCATGCGCGACCTATTTCTGCGCGGCAGCACTAGTGGCCGCGGCACGGGTCGGCCGAGCCTGCCTCGATCCCGCCGAGCTGGATCAGCTGGGTATCTGACCGGCGACGCTCCAGTGGGCCCCGACCACCTCGGGGACGGTCATTCGGCGGCGGGCGAGCTCCATGACGCGCTCGGGGATGTCGGCGGCCCGCGACGGGCGGGCGAGGAGGAACCCCTGGGCATACGCGAAGCCCATGCGACGGAGCACCTCGTACTGCGCCTCGGTCTCGACGCCCTCGGCCACCACGACCTTGCCGAGCGCCGTGGCCAGACCCAAGATGGCGGCGATCAGCTCCCGGCTGTCGGCCGAGACGTCGATGCCGGTCACGAAGGCCCGGTCGACCTTGATGATGTCCAGAGGGAGCCGCTTGATCTGACCGAGGGAGGAGAAGCCGGTTCCGAAATCGTCGATGGCGAGCCGGACACCGAGTTGCCGGATCCGATCGAAGATCACCGAGGCCTCGTCGACCCGCTCCATCATCGCCGTCTCGGTCAACTCGAGGCACAGCTGATCGGGTCGGACCCGCTCGGCCCGGAGGGTCTCGATGAGGAAGGTGACCAATCCGGCGTCGTCCAGCTGACGCGACGACAGGTTCACGGCCACATAGGTGTCCTCTCCACACACCCCCTCGTCGATCCATCGCCGGAACTGGCGGAGCGACTCCCGCAGCGCCCACCGCCCCATCGGCAGGATCAAACCGTTGGCCTCGGCGACCGGGATGAAGTCGGCCGGACCGATCGGGGCCCCCTCACGCTCCCAACGAAGCAGCGCCTCGAAGGAGGCCAGCTCGCCCGTCGCGATGTCGACGACCGGCTGGAAGACCAGATGGAACTCGTCCTGCTCGAGGGCCATACGCAGCCCGCTCTCGATCTCGAGGCGAGCCCGGACCTCCGCCCGCATCTGCTCGGTGAACACCACGACACTCGGACCATGGCCCGCTTTGGCCCGGTGCAGGGCGGTGTCCGCGCAGCGGATCAACTCGGTGACGGTGGTGTCGTCGTGCTCACCGGCCACGGCGATCCCGACCCGGGCCGAGACCGACAGCGAGCGGCCCCCGACGTTGAACGGCGCTTCGAAGGCTTCCTGCATCCGCCGGGCCCGCGCCGCGCCTGACGATCATCGGTCAGGTTCCCGAAGGCCACGCCGAACTCGTCACCGGACAGGCGGCCGAGCGCGTCCTCGGGACCGAGGAAGTCGCGGAGGCGACCGGCGACCGCCACCAGCATCTCGTCGCCTGCGGCGTGCCCGAGGCTGTCGTTCACCCGCCGGAAGCCGTGCAGGTCGATCAGCGCGACCGCGGTCGACTTCATGGTGACCCGATCGCGTTCGCGCAGATCGGTCAGGACGCCGGTGAATCCGAGCCGGGTCGACAATTCGGTCAGCGGGTCCCGCAGCGCCGAGCTCAGCAGCGCTCGACTGGCCCGGGTCTCCTCCCGGATCGCCATGAGGACTCGACTGGTGGCGATCAGCGTGAATCCGAGCACCGAAACGACGCGGACGGCGCCGAACGGACCGTCGTCGGCCACGCCGATCAGCGCCGCAGACGGAGCGAACATGGCGACGGACAAGGTTGTCATCCGCGCGCCGCTCCAGCGGTGTGACTCAGTCGGGCGCACTTCGGTGATCGATCGCATCGACGGGTGCAGGACCGAGCCGCCGATCAACCCGAACGCCACCAGGTACAGCGCATCGAATCGCGCCGTGTCGACATCGATGCTGCGGGCCTCGACGAGGGCGTACCCGAAGTCGCCCGCGAGGGAGGTGAACATCGAGCACGCCAGCATCCAGAACGACACCGTCCGGAACCCATCGGACATCATCAAGATGCACACGTAGAAGACGATCACGACCCCGAGAGGCTGGAAGAGCCCGGCAACCAGTGCGCTCACGGTCGACGCGTGGGCCAAAGCCGGCTCCATGAGGAACACCCACGCCAGGATCCACGCCGCGGCACCCACCACGACGGCGTCAGCCGCGGCGTTGCGGCCCAATCGTTCATGCCGCGCTCGAACGAGCAACGAGAGCCCGCGGACCTGACACAGATATCCGGCGACGGCCAACACATCGGCCGGGGTCGACTGCGTCGATCCGGCCACGTAGTCACGGAGCGCTTCGGCCACGACGTAGAACGCCAGCGCCGCCCCGAACCACCGCCACACGGGATGGGCCCCGACGCGGTTCCTGCGTACCCCGACGACGATGACGGGCATCGTCGTCACGGTGACGGCGCTGTAGATGGTCTCTCCGACGGCACCGCCGGCGAACGCGTAGGCGACCGCCGCGATGCCGACGATGACGAGATACCCCACCGACCACGGGGCAGGAATCGGCGCCGCCGTGCGTCGCGAGCGGTCCGCTCGACGCTCCCCGTGCGCACCCGTGAAGATCACACTTCTCCATCGACCCGGCGAAGGGGCCGAGCGATGGGTCGAATTGCTCAATCCCGAACTTGGTTATCCGGGCGGTCACCGACGCCGATGGTCGATGATCCGGGCCCGGGCATGGCGAGCGGGCGGGTGACGCCCGGCCAGGAGCAGGTGCCGTTGGACTCGCGCTCGATGGCCCCGGAACGGCGCCAGCAGCTCCAACATGCGGTGGTCGTCGCCGTGGCGTTCACCGGCCAGGTTCCATACGACGAGGGCGGGGAGGTGCAGGTCGCCCACGATCGCTGCATCCGCGTCGCCGCACACCACCTGCGCCACGATGGCCGCTGTCCACGGACCGATTCCCGGAATCGTCCGCAGGCGCCGTTGCAGCTCGGCGGAGTCGTGCGCCACCGCCTCCAAACGGTCGGCGACCGCGGCGACCGCGGCGAGGAGCTGCGCCCGGCGACGATCGACACCGATCGGGTGCAGCTCGTGATAGGGCACTCGACGCAGGGCCTCGGGCTCGGGCGGGACGACGAGCTCGAGCGGACCGGGGCCGCCACACCGTACCGCTCGACGATGCGCCGATGCGCGGCGACGGCCTCCGCCGTCGTCACCCGCTGGCCCAAGATGGCGGGCACGGCCGCGTCGAGCACGCTCCGACCAACGCGGGTACCGGAGGCCGTCGAACCGGCGCGCCAACGGCGCCAGCACCTCGTGGTCGGGTCGATACGACTGCGGGTCGTCGTCGACACCCAGCAACGCCGGCCACGCGGTCTCCAGCGCCCCCGCCCCCGGTCCCCACGCCTGGGCCTCGACCCGCCCGTCGGCAAGGCTGAGCCGCACCGCGATCGGTCCATCCGGCGCCCGCCAGCAGAGGTCGACCCGGTTCGAGCTCACGCGCATCGAAGGGTCACGACGCCCGGTCTGCCACAGCCCGAGCGTCGCCCCGAGGGACAGACGCTCCGGAGCCTCGACGACGACCTGACGATCGGCGGCGGTCAATCGTCCTTCAACGCCACCGCGTTGGGCGTCACGTTCATCTTGGGGACGAACTCGACCTCGTCGAGCACCTTGCCCTCGGAACCGAGCGAGGCTCGCAACTCGGACCGGCAGGAGCCGCACGGCCCGTAGAAACGGTCCGAGGCGGCGCCACCACATCGCGGGCAGGTGAAATCCAACGTGTCGGTCACCTCACGCACGTTAGTGCGTCGCAGCCGACACGAAATCCCCAGGAACATCCGCGAAACCCACCGGTCGTCCACTGGCGAGTCACAGGCCCCGCACCGTAGAACGGACCCATCACCTGACCCACCCACCCTTCGGAGGTGCACGATGCCGGGGTACGAGATCACCTTCACCGATGGCGAGGTCATGACCGTTGCCGGCGCCGACGGGTACCTCCAGGAAGGCCCCCTGACCACCTTCTATCGATCGGACGGCGGCCGCGGCGTGCTCGATTCGTGGAGTGTTCGCCTGGCCAGCCTCCGGACGGCGGATGTCCGGGTCATCCGGCGCGCCGAGTCGATGCCGGCCGATGCTCCGCTGGCGCTCGCCGGCTGAACATCACCCAGCCGGCGGACCCTTCTCTCCCGGCTCAGGTCCGCCCCGCGCCCAGATCCGCTTCGGCCGCGGTGACGGTGCCGGCAGTGCGGCCCGGCGCCGTCTGGTTCGACCAGTACATGTTGGTGTGCGCCACGACCGCCGCCGGTGGCGGCGCGCCCCACTCGGAGAGGTCGTCGGTCGTGTGGGCGTCGCTGACCAAGATGGTGTCGTACCCTCGAACCAGCGCGCCATGGAGCGTGGACCGGATGCAGCAGTCGGTCTGGGCACCGGCCACGATCAGGCGCCCGACCCCCCGGTCCGCGAGCACCGCTTCGAGATCCGTGGCTTCGAACGAGTCGGCGTAACCCTTCTCCAGCATGATGTCGCCGGGGGCCGGCACGAGTTCGGGCACGATCTGCCAGCCGTCTGTCCCCCGCTCGATCTGCTCGTCGGCGTGTCGGACCCAGATGATCGGCACGCCCTGGACGTGCGCCCGGTCGACGAGGCCGGAGATGGTCGACACGACACGGTCTCGTTCGAAGGCTTCGCCGACGACGGCGTTCTGCACGTCGATGAGAAGCAGCGCTGAGTGCGGGCGTCCGTCAAGCGTTGTCATGGTCCGGTCCTCCGACGCTGGGTCCGCCCGACAGTTGAGTTGTCCTGCCCCCGATGCTACGGGACGTACTCCCCCGCCCAGGCCAGCGTCGTCATCGCGGCGAGGGACACGCCGCCGGCCACGGCGACCGCCGGACCCAACCAGGAGATCCGCTGGGCGGCGCGTCGCACCACGCCGGCCCCCAACACCAGTAGCGGCACGGCGTTGAGGCCGTACCGCTCCATGCTGTTGAGGTTCTCGGCTCCGACCGACACGGCGACGGCCAGTGCCGAGAACACCGCGAGCGACAGTGGAAGGGTCACCGTCGACCACCGGGGCGTGGCCCAGAACGCAAGGACCGCCAGCGCGGCGAGACCCCAGGCGAAGGGGGCGTGCAGCCCGTCGCCGAATGGGTCCGAGACCACCTCCCCGATGGTTTGGAGGAGTCGCACCGGTGGGAGGACGAGGTCGCCCCGCAGGTCGTCCTGGGCCTGGGCGGGGGCCGGCCATCGGTCGAATCGATTGCTCGCCCAGGCGACATAGATCGCCGCAACAACGGGCGCACTGCCGATTGCGACCACCCGCGCCAGGAGGGAGGGGCGCGACTCACGGCCCGGGCGCGACCGTCCGTCGAGACGATTCCGGACGGAGTCATGGGCTTCGATGGCGAGCACCACCGCTACCAACACCCCGAGGGGTCGGCTGGCTCCGGCTACGGCCGCGGCCGCCGCCGCCCACCACCATCGCCCCGAGCGCGCGGCCACGAAGGCACCGACGACGCCGACCAGCATCAGCGACTCGCTGTAGGCCCACACGGTCACGAACGATGCCGGGTACAAGGAGATCATCCAGGTCGCGGCCCGGGCGTCGCCATCATCGCCGCCGATCGTCCGAACGAGCCGCACGATCAGGACGAGTGCGCCCAACGCCGCGAGGTTGCTCACGGCGACCAGGGCCCACGACTCCCGCCCGCCGGTCAGCACCGACAACCCCCGGCCCAGTGCCGGGAACAGCGGGAAGAAGCGGCTTCCCGGAAGCCCGAGGGGCCCGTACCCGCGCTCGGCGATGACCCGATACCACCCGCCATCCCACGCCAGGAGGCCGGGTTTCACCTGGTCGAACGCCCCACCGTCGGGTTTCGGGTCGGCCACCTGCACGATCAGCCACGAGACGGCGACCAGAAGCCTGGTCGCCAGCCACGCGGGCAGGACCGAGACGACGTCGTCCCACCACCGACTCGCGACGGCCGCGACCGGTTCCGCCACACCTCGGTCGCTCGACCCGCGAATCACTCGACGGGCGCGAACCGGAAGAGGTTCGCATGCTCGAAGTACTGAGCCGGCTCGGCCTCGACGACCGGCTCCGGCCCGGGACGTGACTGCACGAGCGCGTCGATCAACGCCGAACACTGACCGGTGACGGTTCGATAACCGTCGTTCCACACCAGCCAGAGCGAGGATGTGGGGGGTGTGCGGACCAGGATCTCCTCCGCCACCGCGGCCGGGTCGGTGGCCTCGTTTCGTTCCGCGTAGTCGACCCAGTCAACGGTGTCGATCGGCCCCGTCCCCGCGACCGTTCCCTGACGCGACAACGCCGGAAAGGCCATGAGATCGAAGACGGAACCGTCGAGCTGGCGGCTCAGGGCGGGGCCCAGCTGATCGGGACACACCACCACGACGTCGCCGGCCACTCCGGTCGACTCGATGGCCCACGCAATCGAGCCCGACTGGCTCCGGTCGTGACGTAGATCGACGGCGGTCGCGCCGGTGGCCAGGATCGTCACGACGGCCAACGCTGCCACTCGCACGGGCGGCGAGGAGATAGAGCTCACCCCCGCGGCGATCACCAACGCCACCATGGGCACGATCACGGCGGCGTACCGGGCCTGGAACGCGCTGCTCGTGGCGAGCCCGGCCGCCGATCCGAACACGATGGTGCCCACCGCGGCGGCGGCGCTCCACAACAACCAGCGGGTGCGGTCGTCGCTCGCGCGACCACCCCACGCCGCGCTCAACGCCCGGGAGATCAAAACGGTGACCACGATCAGCAGAAGGACCGCTTCGGGGGCGAATCCACCCGCCAAACCCGTGGCGCTCTCCGACAGCACCTGCGTGGGGCGCGGCGGGGTCGCCCACGGCGTCCCCGTGTGCTCGGCCTGGTAGGAGAACGTGCTCAACCAGGGGAGGAACGCCAGACCGCCGGCGGCCACCGCGAGAGCCAGCCGAGTCTCAACGGCACGGTGCGTTCCCCTCCACGCCCGCCACACCAGGGCGATCCCCACCACGCCCAGGAGGTAGATCGACCAGTAGTGGGTCAGGAGCAGGGCGCCCGACATCACGGCGACGACCCCCAGTCGACCGATCGTCGGCGATCGCCGAGCACCGTCGAGCGCCAGCCACCCGGCGGCCACCAAGAAGGTCACCAGGCTGTACATCCGAGCCTCGGACGAATAGCGCACGGCGAACGGCATCACCGCCATGACCACCGCGGCTGACATCATGAGACGTCGACCACCCAGGCGTGCGGCGAGGGCCACCACCGCCACGAGCGCTCCTATCCCGACCATCCCCGACAGGGCCCGGGCCGAGGTCTCGGACTCGCCGAACACCCCCATCCAGACGTGGAGCAGGAAGTAGTACAACGGCGGGTGGCCGTCGTGCCGCAGAGCATCGGGGATGTCGCCGAGCGCCGACGAGGCGATGTTGATGCTGAGCGCCTCGTCCAACCACACCGGGCTGTCGGCCACGAATCGGAGCACGACGCCCGCCACCACCGCTCCCGCCACCACCGCGCGCTCGACGAGGTCCCATCTGCGGTTGTGCGTTGCTGGCCCGGACACGCCGGGCACGCTACTGGTTCGGGTAGCCGACACGACCGACCCGGGGGTCCCGTGCACGGCTTCGAACACGTCGTCCGCCGACGGTATGACTCGCGCCACGCCTCGTCTCGTATGCTGTCGGCCGTCCCTTCGGGCTGCCGCCCGACTCTGCTCCCGATCGACACTCCATGACCTCTGACTCCCACCGCGCCGGCGACGTCCGACCGCTCATCATCGGCGCCGGCCCCGCCGGCCTCACCGCGGCCTACCAGCTCACCAAACAGGGCATCGCCTCCACCGTTCTCGAAGCGACCGACATGATCGGCGGCATCAGCCAGACCGCCGAGCGCGACGGCTGGCGATTCGACATCGGCGGGCACCGCTTCTTCACCAAGGTGAAGCCGGTCGAGGATCTCTGGCACGAGATCCTGCCGCAGGAGGACTTCCTCATGCGCCCCCGCATGAGCCGCATCTACTACAAGGGTCGGTTCTACGACTACCCGTTGCGAGCGTTCAACGCGCTGCGCAACCTGGGGCCGATCGAGGCCCTGCGCTGTGTCGCCTCGTATGCCTGGGTGCGGGTGCGCCCCCCGGCCGACATGACCAGCTTCGAAGGCTGGACCGCCTCCCGCTTCGGCTGGCGCCTCTATCGCACGTTCTTCAAGACCTACACCGAGAAGCTCTGGGGCATCCCGGCCAACGAGATCCAGGCCGACTGGGCCGCTCAGCGGATCAAGAACCTCTCGTTGTTCAACGCGGTGATGAACTCGCTGTTGCCCAAGCGCAATCAGAAGGACATCACCTCGCTCATCGAGGAGTTCCAGTACCCCAAGTTCGGCCCGGGCATGATGTGGGAGCGATGCCGAGATCTCGTCGTCGATGCCGGCACGGTGGTCCACATGGAGCAGCCGGTCGTGCGGGTCGAGCATGGCGACGGTCGGGCGACTGCGGTGGTCACCCGCGGCGCCGACGGTGGCGAAGTCCGTCATGAGGGCACCCACATCGTCTCGTCGATGCCGCTGCCCCACCTCCTCAGGGCCATGCACCCCCCCGTTCCGGACCACGTGCGGGCCGCGGCCGACGGGCTCCGGTTCCGAGACTTCATCACCGTGGCGTTGGTGGTCCCCGAATCCAACGGTTTCCCGGACAACTGGATCTACATCCACGCACCCAACGTCAAGGTGGGCCGGGTTCAGAACTTCGGCTCCTGGTCGCCGTACATGGTCAAACAGGACCGGACCTGCCTGGGTCTCGAGTACTTCGTGAACGAAGGCGACGAGTTGTGGAACGCCGCCGACGACGACCTCGTCGCCCTGGCGTCCAAGGAGATGACCGTGCTCGGCCTCCTCGATTCGTCCAAGGTCGAAACGGGGTATGTCGTGCGCATGCCCAAGGCGTATCCGATCTACGACGCCACCTACAAGGATCACGTCGAGACGATGCGGGCGTGGATCGACGCCAACACCCCCAACGTGTATCCGGTGGGTCGCAACGGCATGCATCGCTACAACAACCAGGACCACTCCATGTACACCGCCATGTTGTCGGTGGAGAACATCCTCGGTGCGCACCACGACACCTGGAGCGTGAACGTGGAAGAGGAGTACCACGAGGAAGTCCGTCCCGAGTCGGCGAGCGCCTGAGCCGGCTCGACGATGGGCGACGTCGAGCTCAAGGATCTCGCAACCGAAGCCGGTCTCGGTCGGATCCACATCCTGGCCTGGCGTGACCTGGCCGATCCCGAGGCCGGGGGGTCGGAGCTGCACATCGCCCACATCGCCCGGCTGTGGGCGGCCGCCGGCATCGACGTCACGATGCGGACCTCGTATGCACCAGGCTTTCCCACCGAGTCCATGCGCGATGGCTACCGAGTCATCCGTCGCGCCGGCCGCTACCTGATCTTCCCGCGGGCCGCCGTGTCGGAGACGATCGGGCGCCACGGAGACCGTGACGCGCTCGGTGGAGATCTGGAACGGCGTGCCGTTCTTCTCGCCCGTCTGGGCACGCGGCCCCCGTGTCGTCTTCCTCCACCATCTCCACGAGCACATGTGGCCGCTCGTCCTCCCCCCGACCGCGGCTCGCGTCGGCTCGATCGTCGAGCGGCATCTGGCTCCGCCGTTGTACCGCCGAACCCCGATCGTGACCCTGTCGGAGTCGTCGAAACGTAACCTCGTCGAGCGGGCCGGGTTCGCGGCGTCGCGCATCTCGGTCGTCCCCCCGGGCATCGACGACGTGTTCGTGCCCGGCTTCGCCCGGACGCCGTACCCATCGATCGTGGCCGTGGGGCGGCTGATGACGTCCAAGTACTTCGACAAGCTGATCGACGCCGTGGCCGAGGCGCGCTCGCAGGTGCCGGGGCTCGACCTCACCATCGTGGGCGAGGGCGTGGAGCGCGAACACCTCGAGAGGATGATCCGCAGCCTCGACGCCACCTCCTGGATTCACCTGGTGGGACGCGTGTCCGACGCCGAGTTGCTCGACCTGTACCAGCGCAGCTGGCTCGTGGCGAGCGCCTCGATGAGCGAGGGCTGGGGAATGACCCTGACCGAAGCCGCCGCGTGCGCCACGCCCGCGATCGCCACCCGCATCCCCGGGCACGAAGACTCCGTCGAGGATGGCGTCAGCGGCATCCTCGTCGATCGTCACGACCAGATGGGCGCCGCGCTCGCGGACCTCCTCACCCACCCGACCCGCCTGGCCGAACTACAGGACGGAGCACTGGCCCACGCCCGCCAGTTCACCTGGGATCGGACCGCGCACGAAACCCTCACCGTGCTCGCCGACCAGTCGAGACGGCGGCGGCGCACGTGACGACGGCGGCGGGGTCGCGACGGTCGCGGTCGCCGTCCCGGCTCGGCAGTCGCCTCCTGCGATGGGCGGGAAGCGGCACTGGCGCCGAGATCGTCGTTCCGGCGGCGATCGCCTACATCCCCCTCCTGCTGACCAGCCCCGGCAAGGTCGGGGCGGACACCAAGTCCTACCTGTACATCGATCCGGGTGACCTGCTCTCCGGCGCGACCTCGCTCTGGCAACCCGATACCGGTCTGGGCACCGTCACCCACCAGAACATCGGGTACCTCTGGCCCATGGGGCCCTGGTTCTGGGTGTTCGATCGCCTCGGCGTCCCCGATTGGGTGGCCCAGCGCCTGTGGCTGGCCACGATCCTCCTGGTCGCGGCGCTCGGCGTGCGGTACATGCTCCGCACCATGGGCTGGCGAGGCAGCGGCCTGCTCGTGGCGTCGCTCGCCTACATGTGCAGCCCCTATGTCCTCCACTATTCGGCCCGGATCTCCGTTCTCCTGCTCCCATTCGCCGGCCTCCCCTGGCTGATCGGGGTGACCGAGCGGAGCCTGCGCACCGGCGGGTGGCGATATCCGGCGATCTTCGGCTTGATCGTGGCGACGATCGGGAGCGTCAACGCGACATCGCTCATCCTGGTGGGTCTGGCGCCCGTGCTGTTCCTCGTGCACGAGGCGGTCATCTCCCGCAACCACCCCGCCCGCACCGCACTCCTGACCGGCGCCCGCATCGGCGTCACCACCGTCGTGTGTTCGTTGTGGTGGGCCGCCGGACTCGTGGCCCAGGCCGGATTCTCGCTCCCCGTCACCCGATACACCGAGACGTACGAGGTCATCGCCAATGCGTCGAGTGCCCCTGAGGTCGTGCGCGGGCTGGGCTACTGGTTCTTCTACGGCACCGACGAATACGGCCCGTGGATACAGCCGAGCGTCGAGTACACCAATCGGGTCTGGCTCCTGGCGTTGTCGTTCGGGCTGCCGGCGATAGCTCTCCTCGTCGCCGCAGTGATCCGCTGGTCCCACCGATCCTTCTTCGTTCTGCTCATCGCCACCGGAGGACTGGTGTCGGTCGCCGGCCACCCGTTCGACGACCCGTCACCGCTCGGCCGGATCTTCAGCGATGTCACCCGGACCGATGCCGGATTGGCGTTGCGCAGCACGCCCCGGGCCGTCCCACTCATCGTGCTGGGGACGGCAGTGTTCCTCGGCGCCGGCGTGCACGCGGCGGCGGAGTGGCGCCCGAAGTGGCGGCGAGCCATCGGGATCGCGGCCGCTGCGCTGGTGGTAGCCAATCTTCCCGCCGTCTGGACGCTCGACATGGTCGAAGCGAATCTCCACTTCCCCGAGGAGCTACCGGAGTACTGGCAGCAGGCCGCCGCAGACCTCGACGCGGTCGGCGACTCCACCCGCGTCCTCGAGCTCCCCGGTACCGACTTCACGAGCTACCGCTGGGGCAATACGGTCGACCCGATCCTGCCCGGGATGATCGAACGACCAACCGTCGCCCGGGAGCTGGTGCCTTTCGGGTCGGGCCCCTCGGCCGCGTTGCTCGAGGCACTCGATCGTGGTCTCCAAGAAGGCACGTTCGACCCCGCGGTCCTCGCACCGATCAGCCGACTCCTGGGCGTCGGCGACGTGCTGTATCGGGCCGACCTCGCCTACGAGCGGTACCGAACTCCGCGCCCCCAGCTCACCTGGGACCTCCTGCACCGAGCTCCCGGTCTCGGCGCACCCACGGAGTACGGGACCGACGAGCCGCCCAACATCGCCCCCGTCGAACGACCACTCGTCGACGAGATGACCCTCGGAACGCCTGCGGACCTGCCCTACCCGCCAGCCCTGGCCTCGTTCCCCGTCGAGGACCCCCTGGCCGTCGTCCGGACCGTCACCACGGCCGATCCTGTGGTGGTCGACGGCGATCCGCAGGGTCTCGTCGATGCGACCGCAGCTGGTGTCGTCGACTTCGACGGCACGGTGTTGTACGGCGCCAGCCTCCTGGACGACCCCGGATTGCTCGACACCACCTTCGGCGGGAACTACGACATCGTGCTCACGGACACGCACCGCCGGCAGGCTCAGCGTTGGGGGAGCATTCGCGAGGTCATGGGGTTCACCGAGGTCGCCGGCACCGAAGCGCTGGACCTCGACCTCAGCGACAACCGGCTGCCGGTATTCGGCCCGGTCGACGACATCCCGGACAGCTGGCGGACCGTCGCTGAGCACCAAGGCGTGGTCGCGGTCACCGCGAGCGACTACGGCAGCCAGGTCACCTACACCGCCGAGGATCGACCAGTCCACGCCATGGACGCCGACCCGACGACGGCGTGGTCGGTGGGTGCATTCGGCGAGCCGGTCGGGGAACGCCTCCGGGTCGACCTCCTGAATCCGGTGACCACGGATGAGATCACACTGCTCCAGAGCCAGCGACCCGGGGCCAACCGCTTCATCACCGAGGTCGAGGTGCGATTCGACGGATCGGCGCCCGTCACCGTCGCCCTCGACGATTCGTCCCGCGGCGGGGCCGGTCAGATCATCCGGTTCGACTCGCGGACCTTCAGCCGGCTCGAGATCGAGATCGCGGCCACCAACGTCGCCCCCCGACCGACCTACTTCGGGGTCAGCGCGGTCGGCGTGGCCGAGCTGGGCGTCGGTGGCATCACCGTCGAGGAGGTCATCCACCTCCCGACCGCGCTCGTCGAGCGTCTGGGTGACGATGTCGCCTCCCATCCCCTGTCGATCGTGCTGACCCGTTGGCGGGCCGATGCTCGGGAGCCCGTTCGCACCGATCCGGAGCTGTCGATCGTGCGGGGGGTCACCGTGCCGACCGCGCTCGAGTTGGACCTCCGCGGTGATGCGCGAGTGAGCGGTGCCGCCGGCGAGGCCGTGGTCGACCGACTCGTCGGGCGGGTGACCGCATCCGATGGGACGCCGCTGGTCGTGCAATCGACCAGTTCTCTGCCGGGCGATCTGCACAGCGTGGCGTCGAGCGCCTTCGACGGCGATCCGTCGACGGCGTGGCGCACCGGGTTCAACATCGGCCCCGGGACCGCCGTCGAGGCCGTCCGCTCCGCGCCCAGCACCGTGGCGTCCGTCACCGTGACCTACGGGACTGGCGCCACGGCTTCGGTGCCGCGCCGCCTGACCGTCCTGGTCGATGGCGGGGTCGTGGGTTCCACCGATCTGCCGGCGCCAGAACTCGGCGGTGTGGAGACGGCCACGGCGACCGTGACGTTCGCCCCCGTGCCCGCGACATCGTTGCGGGTCGTCATCGACGAGATCGAGACCCGCACGACCACCGACTGGTACTCCGGCCTCCCGAGCGCCTTCCCGATCGCGATCCACGAGATCGAGGCCACCGGCTTCACCCTGGCCCCCGTCGCCCCCGAGCTCGACAGCGGATGCCGGGATGATCTCCTGTCGATCGACGAGAACCCGGTCGCGGTTCGGATCACCGGGACCACGGTGGATGCGCTGGCTCGCCGCCCGCTCGCCGTGGCCGGCTGCTCACCGGTGGACCTCTCACCTGATGAGCACGTGATCCGGGCCGCTCAGGGCCGTCGCACGGGCGTCGATCTCGACCAACTGGTGTTCTCGTCGCCCGAGCCCGCAGCGCCCGCGAACACCGCCGAGCCCGCTCGGCCCTCGAGCACAGCCGAGACATCTCGGCGAGCAAACCCAACCGTGACCGACAACGGCCGGACCGAGATGTCGATCGAGTTGCCGCTCCCGACCGAGCCCACCTGGCTGGTGCTCGCCCAGAGCCACAACGCCGGTTGGGAGGCCCGGATCGAGGGCGGCGCGGATCTGGGTGAACCGGTCCTCGTGGACGGATTCGCCAACGGGTGGCTGCTCGACCCCTCGACCATCGATCCCGAGGCCATCGACACCGGCTCGATGCTGCACATCGATCTGCGATGGGCGCCCCAACGAACGGTGCGACGGTCCCTCGTGGTGAGCGTGCTGGGTATTGCCGCGTGCCTCGTGATCGCCCTCCGCGGGCGTCGAGCGGTGGCTCCGCTCATCACACCGATCACCATCGCCACGAGGCGGGCCACCTCAGCCACGCGTGGGCTGATCGTCCCCGTCGCCGCGGTCGCCGTGGTGGCGTTCGCGGCGCTCAACCTACCAGACGCGCCGGCCTGGGCGCTGCTCGTCGGGCTCTCGCTCGTGTGGCCGCTGTGGCGCCGGCGCGACACCGCTCTGCCGGTCTATGTGGCTACGGCCCTCTTCGGACTCACCGGCCTGTTCCACGTCGCCCAGCAGATCCGGCACCGCTACCCGCCGGACTTCCTGTGGCCGCTGCAATTCGAGCGGGTGCACGTCATCGGTGTCGCGGCGATCTGTTGCCTGTGGGCCGAGGTCGTCCGCACCGCACTACGATCCCGCCCATGAATGCCGAGGTCTCGCCCCCGATCGTCCTCGTCCACGGATTCGCCACGTCGTCCGCCCGGACCTGGGGTGAGACGGGGTGGCTCGACATCCTCGCGGATACCGGCCGGGAGGTGCACCCACTCGACCTCCTCGGCCATGGCACGGCGCCCAAACCACACGAGCCCGAGGCGTACGCGGACCTCGAGGGCGATCTGCTCCTCCGCTTCCCTCCGGGGCGGGTGTCGGCGATCGGGTTCAGCCTCGGGTCACGGACCCTGCTCCAGATCGCGGCTCGCCATCCCGATCGTTTCGATCGGCTGGTCGTCTCCGGCGTCGGCGCCAACCTCTTCGACACGGACCGCGACCGAGGTCGCGCCATCGCCGATGCCATCGCCGGCCAGCCCGACATCGACAACGTCGAGGCTCGCCATTTCTCCGATCTGGCCGGCGAACCGGGCAACGACCGCCTGGCTCTGGTGGCGTGCATGAGCCGTCCGGCCGTCGCCGTGACCGCCGAGGATCTCGCCACGGTCACCATGCCGGTGCTCGTCGTGCTCGGCGACCAGGACTTCGCTGGGCCCGCCGATCCGCTCATGGCCGCCCTTCCCGATGCCCGGCTCGTGACCCTCAAGGGGGTCGACCATTTCGCCACGCCCCGGTCGTTTGCGTTCATCAACGCTGCGCTCGACTTCCTCGGCGCCCAACCCGGCTGACATCGGACCCCGGCAAACATCGTGGGCAGGTACATCGTCGCTGCCCTCCTCGTCCTTCTGTTCAGCGTCCCGCTGTCCCTGTCCGGATGGGCCCTGCTCGATGCGGCGCGACGGCCGGCGTGGGCCTGGTCACTGGCCGAACGTTCTCAGGCCGGCTGGATCGCCGGCATCATGTTCGGCGTGCTCATGGTGCCGCTCGGGCTCGTCATCTCGTCCCTGTATCTCGTTCGGATCCGGCCCCAGGTCGCCCGCACCGAAGCCGGGGATCTCTCTCGTTAGGCTCGACGGCGTCACGTCCCGGGTCTGGAAGAGCCATGCCGGCGGCACCCCGTACCGGCCCCGTGCCACGTCGACCAGGGCCGCTCGGCGCGCCCGAGAAGAGAAGAACGGTGTACGCCGGCCCGGGCGAATCGTTCCGTCGGCGAGCTCCAGAAGGGCCACGGCGAACCGGAAGGCCGCTCGCCCACGACCGAAGTGATCGCGCAGGAGCAACAGCGTGTTGCGGAGTTGGAGGTAGTCGATGAGCGCCGCCGGTGAACCCATGCCGGGATTGCGGACCTGGGTGTCTCGGTCGACCCCGGCCAACCACCCGGCCCGCTGGGCGCGCAGGCCGAGGTCCGCCTCCTCGCAATAGGCGAAGTACCGCTCGTCGAAGCAGCCGATTTGCTCGACGCAGGCTCGCCGCAGGGCCAGCATCGTGCCGTGGGCGTAGTCGCTGGCCTCGAAACCGTGCGCGAAACGCTGCGGCGCCGGGAGCGAACCCAGGAATGGGTGGACGACCGGGGTCGCCCCGTCGCCCACGTCGGCACTGACCAGCCCGACCTCGGCGTGGTCGGCCAGCACGGCCGCCAACCGTGTCGCCGCCCCGACCTCGAACACAGCGTCGTGCGGGAGGACGAGAGCCACCGCCGTGGTCCGGGACTCCAACCACCAGCGCAACCCGACGTTGGCTCCCGGGCCGAAGCCAGCGTTGTACCCGCTGTCGAGGACATGGATCCTCGTGCCCGACGGGCTCGGCAACGCATCGAGGAGCGCCCGACGCTGATCCGGGCGGCTCGCGTTGTCGACCACGGCGACATCGGCGACCGCCGGATCGGCGATCAGCCGCCGAACGGTGTCGCCGATGACATCGATCCGGTTCCGATGGACCACGAGTGCAGTGACCTCGGCAATCGGCATGGCCGAGCACCCTACTGCGCGCTACGCACGAGCGGGGGAGCTCGAGCCCCAGGGGCGCCGCTACAGGCTCGCCCTCATCATGGCGTGGCGTACGAGCTCCAGGAGCGCCACCTTGGTGGCCTCGCGCGACCGGGCGTCGGTCACGAACATCGGAACGTCACTCCGCACGGCCAGGGCCTCACGGATCTCGTCGAGGTCGTGGCCGATCGTGCCGTTGAAGGCATTGACGGCCACGACGAACGGAACGTCGGATCGCTCGAAGTAGTCCACGGCCGGGAAGCAGTCCCCGAGGCGACCGGTGTCGACCAGCACCACAGCACCGATGGCACCCCGGACGAGGTCGTCCCACAGGAAGCGGAACCGGTCCTGGCCGGGTGTCCCGAACAGGTAGAGGATGAGGTCGGTGCCGAGGCTCACCCTCCCGAAGTCCATCGCCACCGTCGTCGTCTTCTTGGCGGTGGCATCGCCGGTGTTGTCGATGTCTTGAGCCACCGCGGTCATCGCCGCTTCCGTCGTCAACGGTTCGATCTCGGAGATGGAACCGACGAACGTGGTCTTGCCGACCGCGAAGCCGCCCGCCACGACGATCTTGACCGGGAGCGGAACCGACTCGTCGACCGGTGTCGGCGGCGCCGGTGTGGGGTCAGAGCGCTTGAATGCCATTGAGGACCCTTTCGAGCAACTTCAGATCCGGACGATCGCCGGACCGTGCGACGGCTTGGTGGGTCGCCAAGCAGCCGTCCACCAGGAGATCCGAGACCAGAACCTTTGCCACTCCGAGTGGAACGCGGAGATGGACGGCCAGCTCGGCCACGGACAGGGGATTTCCGCACATCACGAGGATCTCGCGCGCTTCGGCCATCATGGCCACCGCTCGCTGGTTGCCTCGTTCGGTCGTGCGAACGATCGACTCGAGCGGCAGGTCGCTCGCTACACGGGTTCGGCCGCCGGTGAGCGCGTACGGGCGCACCCGCAGGCCGGATCCGTTCTCGTCTTCGTCGGTCATGGTCGTACGCCGGTGTTCGTCGAAGGGATTCAGCGGGGCAGTGCCGACTGGAGCTCGAAGCGGAGCTCGGGCGTCAAGACGGTGCTGGCCTTCTCGACCATGACCGCCATCTCGTACCCGACGAGCCCGACATCGCATTCCGGCCCCGCCACGACGGCCAGGCATGACCCGTCGGAGATGCCCGTCACGAAGATGAACGCATTCTCCATCTCGATGATCACCTCATTGACGGCACCCCCACCGAAACGGCCGGCCGCGCCGTAGGCGAGTCCGATCAGACCCGACGCCACGGCGGCGAACCGATCGGCACCGGCACGATCGATCCCGGTCGAGCTGGCGATGGGGAGCCCGTCTGCGGACACCACCACCGCGTCACGCACGCCGGGGACGCGCTCCGCGAAGTTGGCCACGAGCCAGTTCACATTCTGGGCATTAGCGCTCAAAGCCATGGGATTCAGGCCTCTCCTGGGGTTTCGGGTGTCAGCGGGGGGCAGAGCTCGGTCATCGCCCGCCTCCGGGTTCGTCTCGTCCGTGGTTCAGACCGCTGCGGTATCGAGACAGCATCCGGCGCACGTCGTCGGGCGACCGTTTGGTGGCGGCCACGGTCGGTCGGTCGGAGTCGTCGCCGTCCAAGGTGCGCCCGGGAACTCGTTTGGCGAGGCCGCTCCGAGTGACCGCGTTGGCAGCTGCGGTCGTGGGGTCGTCCGACTGGTCACCCCACGGCGACGTGAAGGCCGATGGGGCGCGGACCGGCTCGGGCTGAGTGGGAGCGGGTCCCGAAGCGGTCGGGGCCAGGGCCGGGCCGAGAGCGGCGAGGTCGGCCAGTCGGGCCGGCCGCTCCGGGATCTGGGGGGTACGCCGGGCCACCGGCGCCGGTTCCGGAAGGAGCACAGGCGCCGGTGCGGCCATCGGGGCCGACGCTGACCAGTCCCGGGTTGGAGCTGGCGGCTCGGACCAGCCGACCGGAGCAGGCGGCTGACCGACCGGCGGAGGCAGGGTGGACGCGGCGGGAGCGGTAGGTATGGGATCGGTGGCCCAGCTGGGCGCAGGAGCAGCGGACCACGCCGGCTCCACGGACTGGGCCGACCATGCCGGCTCCACCGGCTGCGCTGACCACAACGGCTCGGATTCCACCGGCTGCGCTGACCATGCCGGCTCCGGCGGCTGCGCCGACCACAACGGCTCGGACTCCACCGGCTGCGCTGACCATGCCGGCTCCGGCGGCTGCGCCGACCATGCCGGCTCCGGCGGCTGCGCCGACCATGCCGGCTCTGCCGGCTGCGCTGACCATGCCGGCTCTGCCGGCTGCGCCGACCCTGCCGGCTCTGCCGGCTGCGCCGACCATGCCGGCTCCGGCGGCTGCGGCTCCGGTGAGGGCTCAGAGGCCCATGGGCTTTCGTGGAGCGGCACCGGCGCAGACCCGATAGGGCGAACCTCGCGACCAGAGTCGTTGACGAGCCAGTCGAGATCGCTCTCGAACGGGTCGCTGCTGGTCGGCGCCGGTTCGTACGACACCGCGGCGGCGGGCGCTGGCACGGCCTGTGCGTCCGCCAACCACTCCGCGGGCGCGGTGGCCGGGCGTGGTGTCAGGGCGGAGGCCGGACTCGGATTCAGGGCGGCAGGCGGGGCGACACCACGGCTGGCGTCGTCGAGGATCGAGGTCGCGCCGCCCGTGAGGGTACGCGGCAGGCGAACGCAGGCGGTGACACCTTGGTCCCGACCCGAAACCAGGCGAACGTCGATGCCGAACCGTTCGGCCAGGCGCCCGACCACGATGAAGCCGAGGGACCGAGCGAGGGAGAGCCCGACGACGGGTGGCTCGGCCAGGAGCGTGTTGGCGCTCACGACCTGATCGTCGGTCATCCCGATACCCGTGTCGGTGATCGTGATGATGTAGGTGCCGTCCGCCTCGTGGCTGCCGATCACCTCGACCGATGTCGTCGGCGGTGAGAACTGGGTGGCGTTCTCCATCAACTCGGACAGCAGGTGGGCGAGATCAGGAGCGGCGGGACCGTTCACGTCGATGTCGTCGATGGCCAGCAACGTGATGCGAGCGAAGTCCTCGACCTCACCGATGGCGACGCGGATCACATCCATCACCGGGACGACTCCGCCCCGGCGGCGGGGCGGTTCGGCGCCGGCCAGCACGAGGAGCGATTCGGCGTTGCGACGCATCCGGGTGGCGAGGTGGTCCAACTTGAAGAGGTTCTCCAGCAGCTCCGGATCCTCCTCACTCGATTCCAGCTGATCGATGAACTCGATCTGGCGGTCGAGCAGCGTCTGGTTGCGCCGAGCAAGGTTGACGAACATGTCGCTGATGCCCTTGCGAAGCAAGTCAGCCTGGCTGTTGGCCACCTCGACGGCCACGTCTTGGATCGCGTTGATCGAACCGGCGAGCTGACCCAGCTCGTCCTTCGACTCCACGGCCAGGGAGAAGGACTCGGCCAGCTCGAACGAACCCGCCTCCGGATTTCGCAGTCGCTCCACCAAGGCCGGCAACTGGTCGGTGGCCAACGTGTCCGCGGCATCTCGCAGGCGACGGAGCGGTCGGGTGATGGCCCGAGCCACGAGCACCGTTCCGGCTAGGGCGACGAGAAGACCGAGGACGGCGATCGCCGCGAAGTTCCGCACCTCGTTCTCGGCGTCCGACGCCGCCGCGCTGGCCAGCGAACCAGCCTGGTTGAAGGCAGTGGACGACAGCGCGGCCTCGGCGTTCAGGACCGCAGAGACGGCCGTCGTCCACTGGTCGACGCTGATGGTGTCGACGGCGACGGGGTCACCGAGGAACAAGGTGTTCAAGAGCTGCTCGTACTCCGATGTCGTCGACGACTGCGCCTCGGTGTAGCCGGCGTCGTACTCGGGCGGGGCCGAGGTGAGGAAGCTCTCGCCCTCACGCTCCCGATCCGTCTGGAGACCCTGCAACAGGATTCGGTCGGCATCCATGCTCGTGGTGACGCCGGCGATCGTGGCAGCCCCACGCCGTCCGATGGTCCCCAGGCTGAACGTCGACCGGTCGAGCAGCTCGGTCAGGTCGACGAGGGACCGCACGTCCTGAGCGTTGACGGCGCTGGCGCCGAACCCGGCGATGTCGGTGAAACCCTCGAGGAGGAGATCGAAGCGGGCGACCATCATGCCCGGCGCCGCGTTCCCCATGTCGACCGCCTCACGGGCGTCGACCAAACCATCGAGCCGCTCGAGCTGGCTGGTGAGGGCGGCGTCGAGGTCGGGGGAGATTCCGAGGTTGGCGCTGACGGCGGACCGGAAGGCGGCAGTCAGTTGGTCGTTCGTGGCTCGAACCTCGGGGATCGTCGTCATCGCCGCCGTCGAACCCGACGCCCCCGACACGGCCAGGATCGACTCGGTCTCCAACCCGGAGTGCAGCTGCGACTGGAGCGACAGCAGGCTGACGAGGTCGCGGTCCTGACTGGACCGCTCGGCCTCGTCCTGCCGCGGGATGACGGCGGCGTACGTGGCGGCCACGACGAGCGCGATCAACGGCGCCACGACGACGAGCAGCTTGGTTCGGACATTCAATCGCTTGAGCATGGTTCCCTCGTCGGCGGCGGGATGGGCTCGGGGCCCTGGTGAAAGGATCGACGCAATCCGCCTCGACTTGAGGCCCAGTGGCGAGACTTTCAGCGAGGTTCCGACCAGCAGCACCGCCCGTTCGAGCCCACAGCGCCGCCGGTCTCAGGATTGTCGACGACGTGCTCCACTCGGGCCGTCACCTGCCGATACAAGGAACGTGATCGACGCCAGCATCGCTCCCACACTCAGTGGCACCATCGACGACCTCGGCCTGTCGGACCTCATCGCCTTGGTCTGCCAGCACGGCAGCGGAGTGCTGTGGATCGAAGGAGCGACCCCTGGCCGCGTCACGGTGCTCGACGGGCAGATCGCCTGGGCCACCGCGCCTGGCTCCCCCAGCCTGCGGACCGTCGTCGAGGCGGTGGTCGATGGCGACGAGGTGCCATGGGGCGATCCCGCCGCGGACGTCAGCGTCGTTCGTCAACTGCTCGAGCAGCGCGTCATCGACGTGCGGTCGATGCAGGTCATGATGCACACGGCCGTGCTCGAAGCTCTCGTCGACCTCGCGCTGACCCTTCCCGGCGCCCGGTTCGAATACCACTCCGGCGCCGGAGCCGGCGACGATGTCGGAGTGCGGGTCGAGGTGGCGCCCTTGATGGTCGACATCGAGGCCCGACTCACCCAGTGGCGCATGATCGCTCGCACGCTCCCGTCGATGTCGGTGGTCCCGACGGTGGCCGAACAGCTCCCCGATCACCGAACGACGATCACCATCTCCTCGTTCGATTGGCTCGTCCTGCGCCTGGCCGACGGTCGGCGCGACGTCAGCGACATCATCGCGGTGAGCGGCTTCGGAGCCTTCGCGGTAGCCGAGTCCCTGTGCCAGCTCGTCGACGCCGGCGCCATCGCGCTCCGGTCCACGCCCACCTGAGCGTGCGCTTCGGTCAGCGCAGTGCTGCTGTGCGCATCGGTCAGCGCAGTGCTGCTGTGCGCTTCGGTCAGCGCAGTGCTGCTGTGCGCTTCGGTCAGCGCAGTGCTGCTGTGCGCTTCGGTCAGCGCAGTGCTGCTGTGCGCTTCGGTCAGCGCAGTGCTGCTGTGCGCTTCGGTCAGCGCAGTGCTGCTGTGCGCTTCGGTCAGCGCAGTGCTGCTGTGCGCTTCGGTCAGCGCAGTGCTGCTGTGCGCTTCGGTCAGCGCAGTGCTGCTGTGCGCATCGGTCAGCGCAGTGCTGCTGTGCGCATCGGTCAGCGCAGTGCTGCTGTGCGCATCGGTCAGCGCAGTGCTGCTGTGCGCATCGGTCAGCGCAGTGGCGCCGCCGTCGGGCGAATGGGGGCCGGGAGCAAGGTCTCGCCCGTGAGGTAGCGGTCGACCGCCGCGGCGCAGGCTCGGCCTTCGGCGATGGCCCACACGATCAACGATTGGCCCCGGCCCATGTCGCCGCACACGAACACACCGTCGACCGAGCTCATGTACTGGCCGTCGCGGCTCACATTGCTGCGCTCGTCGAGTCCGACACCGAACTGCTCCACGAGGGAGCCCTGCTCCGGCCCCGTGAAGCCCATGGCCAGTAACACGAGATCGGCCGCGAACTCCTGCTCGCTACCGTCGACCTTGTCGAAAGACATCCGGCCGTCGGCGAACGTCTGCTCGACCCGATGGGCGCGAAGCGCCGTGACCTGGCCATCAGTTCCGAGGAACGCCTCGGTGTTGACGGCGTACTCACGGACGCCCCCCTCCTCGTGCGCCGAGGTCACCTTGTACAGCATCGGATACGTGGGCCACGGCTGGTTGACCGGTCGTTCCTCGGGCGGCTCGGGCATGATCTCGAACTGGTGCACGCTCGCGGCACCCTGGCGCAACGCTGTGCCGAGGCAGTCGGCCCCGGTGTCGCCGCCGCCGATGATGATGACGTGTTTGCCGGCCGCGCTCACCGGTGGCTCGGTGAGATCGCCCTCGACCACCCGGTTGGCCCAGGGGAGGTACTCCATCGCCTGGAGGATGCCACCGAGCTCACGGCCCGGAACCGGCAGATCGCGCCATTGGGTCGCACCGCAGGCCAGCACGACGACATCGTGGGTGTCTTGAAGTTCCTCGGCCGACACGTCGATGCCGACGGCGACCTCGGTCCGGAACTCGGTACCCTCGGCCCGCATCTGGTCGAGCCGGCGATCGAGGACCGACTTCTCCATCTTGAACTCGGGGATGCCGTACCGGAGCAGCCCGCCCAGGCGATCGGCGCGCTCGTAGACGACGACGCGATGCCCGGCCCGGGTCAGCTGCTGGGCGCACGCCAGTCCGGCCGGACCGGATCCGACGACCGCGACGGAGCGGCCTGATGCTCGGGCCGCCGGTTGCGGCTCCACCCAGCCTTCGGCGAAGGCGCGGTCGATGATCTGCACCTCGACCTGCTTGATGGTCACGGCCGGCTCGTGGATGCCGAGCACACACGCCGCTTCACACGGGGCGGGGCACAGTCGCCCGGTGAACTCGGGGAAGTTGTTGGTGGCGTGGAGCCGATCGATGGCCTGGCGCCAATCGCCGCGATAGACGAGATCGTTCCAATCGGGGATCAGGTTGCCGAGTGGGCAGCCGTGATTGCAGAAGGGGATGCCGCAATCCATGCACCGGCTGGCCTGCTCGCGAACCTTCTGGGTCGGGAACTCGAGGTAGACCTCCTGCCAGTCGTTCAAGCGCTCGTCGACCGCGCGCCGGGTCGGGAGCTCCCGGCCGTGCGTCATGAAACCTCGTGGATCAGCCATGCTCGGTCCTCACCCGTGGGCCGCGGACATGACCGCGACCATCTCGTCCAACCCGGCCTCACGGGCTCGCTGGCGAGCATCGAGGACACGGCGGTAATCGGTCGGCATCACCTTCACGAACTCCGAGGCGCCCCGTTCCGGCCACGCCGCGATGATCCGCGCCGCGACGTCGGAATCGGTCTCCTCGTAGTGCCGTCCCACTACGTCGCGAAGGAACGAGATGTCGTCGTCGTCCAGCGATTCGAGATCGACCATCTCCCGGTTCACCCGGTCAGGGAAGGCCCCGGACGGGTCCCAGACGTAGGCCACTCCCCCACTCATGCCGGCGGCGAAGTTCCGTCCAGTCAGACCGAGGATCACCGCTTGGCCTGCCGTCATGTACTCGCATCCGTGGTCGCCGACGCCCTCGACGACCGCCAGGGCCCCCGAGTTGCGAACGCAGAACCGCTCGCCGACCATCCCGCGCAGGAACACCTCACCCGACGTGGCGCCGTAGAGCACGACGTTGCCGGCGATGATGTTCTCCTCGGCGACGAAGCGGGCTCGACGATCCGGCCGCACGACGATGCGCCCGCCCGAGAGTCCTTTGCCCGTGTAATCGTTGGCATCGCCTTCGAGTCGAAGCGTTATTCCGCGGGGAACGAAGGCTCCGAAGCTGTTTCCGGCCGACCCGGTGAACGACACGACGATCGTGTCGTCGGGCAGTCCGGCCCCGCCGTAGCGCCGGGTCAGCTCTGAGCCCAACATGGTGCCGACAGTGCGGTTGACGTTGCGGATGGGCAACTCGATGCGTACCGGTTCGCCATGGTCGAGGGCTGGTGCCGCCATGTCGATCAACGTGATGTCGAGCACCTTGTCGAGCCCGTGGTCCTGCGTGGTGGTGTTGCGACGAGCGTCACCGAGGTCGAGCTCGGGCCGGTACAGGATCGGTGTCAGATCGAGCCCGGCCGCCTTCCAGTGGCTGACCGCCTCCTCGACCTCGAGGAACTCGACGCGCCCGATCGCTTCCTCGAGGGTGCGGAACCCCAGATCGGCCAGCAGTTCTCGCACTTCCGCGGCGATGAACTCGAAGAAATTGACGACGAACTCGGGTCGGCCGTTGAACTTCTTGCGGAGCTCGGGGTTCTGGGTCGCAACTCCCACCGGGCAGGTGTCGAGATGGCAGACGCGCATCATGACGCACCCCATGACCACGAGGGGCGCCGTCGCGAAACCGAACTCATCCGCCCCGAGCAAGGCCGCGATCAGGACATCGCGC
Source organism: uncultured Acidobacteriota bacterium (assembly GCA_963732655.1). Classification (GTDB taxonomy): domain Bacteria; phylum Actinomycetota; class Acidimicrobiia; order Acidimicrobiales; family SHLQ01; genus CAVTWS01. The sequence goes on from CAVTAI010000001.1 coordinate 519,978, forward strand.
CCAGTCTTGAGTTGACCGTCGCACTGGACGACGATGCGGTCTCGCAAGCCGTTGAGCAGCAACGTCTGTTGGGTCTCGGCCAGGCCGAGCTCCCACGGCGCTCCAGCGTGTTTGATCGAGGTCAGCGGTGACGCACCGGTGCCGCCGTCGTGACCGGAGATCAGCACGACATCGGCGTGGGCCTTCGACACCCCGGCCGCGACGGTCCCGACGCCGACCTCGGCCACGAGCTTCACGTGCACCCGGGCCCGAGGGTTGGAGTTCTTCAGGTCGAAGATCAGCTGGGCCAGATCCTCGATGGAGTAGATGTCGTGGTGCGGGGGTGGTGAGATGAGGCCGACCCCGGGGGTGGAGTGACGGGTCTTGGCGATCCACGGATAGACCTTGCCACCCGGCAACTGCCCACCCTCACCGGGTTTGGCGCCTTGGGCCATCTTGATCTGCAGGTCGTCGGCGGACACCAGGTACTCGCTGGTGACCCCGAACCGGCCCGAGGCCACCTGTTTGATGGCCGACCGTTTCGAGTCGCCGTTGGGCAGCGGGACATACCGTTCGGGGTCCTCGCCACCCTCGCCGGTGTTCGACTTACCGCCGATGCGGTTCATGGCGATGGCCAGCGTCTCGTGGGCCTCGGCCGAGATCGAGCCGTAGGACATGGCGCCGGTGGCGAATCGTTTGATGATCTCCGTGGCGGGCTCGACCTCGTCGATCGAGATGCTGGGCTGGAGATGGTCGAAACGGAACAGACCTCGAAGCGTCCCCAGGCGGGCCGATTGATCGTTCACCATCCGGGTGTAGTCGCGGAAGATGTCGAAGCGCCGCTCGCGGGTGGCGTGTTGCAGCTTGAACACGGTTTCGGGGTTGAACAGGTGGTACTCGCCCTCGCGACGCCACTGGTACTCGCCGCCGCCGTCGAGCGTTCGGTGCGCCCGCTCGGTCGGGTTGTCGGTGAACGCGACCCGATGGCGGCTCGCCACCTCCTGGGCGACGATGTCCAGGTCGATGCCACCGATGCGGCTCACCGTGCCGACGAAGTACTCGTCGACGAGTTCGCGCGCCAGTCCGATGGCCTCGAAGATCTGCGCGCCGGTGTAGGACGCCACCGTCGAGATGCCCATCTTGGACATGATCTTGAGAATGCCTTTGTCGGCCGCTTTCACGTAGTTCCGATGGGCGACCGCAGGGTCGGTGTCACCGAGCGAGTGCAGCGACGACTCGACGAGGGCGTCGATCGACTCGAACGCCATGTACGGGTTGATGGCGGCGGCGCCGTATCCGACGAGCAGGCCCAGATGGTGCACCTCGCGCGCATCGCCGGCTTCGACGACGAGCGCCACCCGGGTACGTGTCTTCTCGCGGATGAGGTGGTGGTGGACGGCGGCCGTGGACAGCAGCGAGGGAATCGGGGCCAGGCGGTGGTTCGCCCCGCGGTCGGACAACACGATGATCGTGACGTCGTTGGCGATGGCCGCGGACACCTGCCGACGCACCCGGTCCAGTGCCGCTTCGAGGCCCTCACCGCCGCGTCGGACCTCGTAGAGGCACGACACCACGGTCGCCGCGAAGTCGTCGAGACCGCCGGGCCCGTCCACCTCGATCAGCTTGGCCAACTCGGCGTCAGTGATCACCGGATGGGGCAGGAAGATCTGGCGACAACTCGCCGGACCCGGCTGCAACACGTTGCCCTCCGGTCCGATCACGCCACAGACCGAGGTCACCAACTCCTCGCGGATGGCATCCAGGGGTGGGTTGGTGACCTGCGCGAACAGTTGCTGGAAGTAGTCGAACAGCAGGCGTGACCGGTTCGACAAGATGGCGATGGGCGTGTCGGTGCCCATCGATCCCAGCGCTTCCTTGGCGTCTCGTGCCATCGGGGCGAGCAGCAGCTTCAGCTCTTCGTGGGTGTAGCCGAACACCTGCTGACGCTGGACCCGAGAACCTTCGTCGATGCGCTGGACCTCGCGCCCGGGAAGATCCTCGATCGACAGGAGGTTCTGTTCGAGCCAGTCGCCGTACGGGTGGGCGCCGGCCAGCGTGGCCTTGATCTCCTCGTCACGGATGATTCGACCCTGCTGCGTGTCGATCAGGAACATGCGACCAGGTTGGAGCCGCCCCTTCTCGATGACCTTGGCCGGGTCGACGTCGACGACGCCCACCTCGCTCGCCATGATGACCAGGTCGTCGTCGGTCACCCAGTAACGCGACGGCCGCAACCCGTTGCGGTCGAGAACGGCGCCCATCACCGTGCCGTCGGTGAAGGCGATCGAGGCCGGGCCGTCCCACGGCTCCATGAGCGAGGCGTGGAATTGGTAGAAGGCCCGGCGTTCAGGCGCCATGGATTCGTGGTTCTCCCACGGCTCCGGGATCATCATCAGAACGGCTTCGGGCAGCGAGTACCCGCCGAGGACCAGGAGCTCCAACGCTTCGTCGAACCCCGCGGTGTCGCTCGCACCCGGCGTGCAGATGGGGAAGAGCCGGTCGAGATCACCCGGGATGAGGTCGGTGGCCAGCAGCGCTTCCCGGGCCCGCATCCAGTTGCGGTTGCCCTGGATCGTGTTGATCTCGCCGTTGTGGGCGACGAAACGGAACGGATGGGCGAGCGGCCAGGTGGGGAACGTGTTCGTGGAGAACCGTGAGTGGACCAGGACCAAGGCCGACTCGACGCGTTCATCGGTCAGGTCGGGGTAGAACTGGCCGAGCTGCGGTGATGTCAACATGCCCTTGTACACGATGGTCCGGCTCGACAACGACGCGAAGTACACCCCGTCATGGGCCTCGCCACGGCCGCCCATCGACGACGCCTCCAGCACGTCGGCGCCGGGGGGGCTCAGCCGGATCTCGTGCTCGATGCGCTTGCGCAAGGGGTAGAGATGGCGGTCGAGCTCCAGGCCCGACAGCAACCGGCCGTGGACTCGTTTGACGAGGAACGGCTGGCGGAACCGCGGCATCGTGGCTCGAGCGCCGCGCCCGAGCATCGAACCGTCGACCGGCACGTCGCGCCATTCGAGGACCTCGAAACCCTCCTCCGCGGCGAGCCGCTCGACCTGCTCGACGCCCTGATGTGCTTCGAACCGGTTGTCCGGGAGGAACGCGATGCCGGTGGCGTAGCTGCCGGCCGGTGGCAGCTCGATGTCGTCGAGCACCGCCCGGTAGTAACGGTCGGGGATCTGCATCAAGATGCCGGCGCCGTCACCGGTGTTCACGTCAGCGCCGGCGGCGCCCCGATGCTCGAGGTTGCACAGTGCGCCCATGCCGAGCTCCACGATGGCGTGGGACGCTCGGCCCTTGAGGTCGCAGACGAAGTTGACGCCGCACACGTCGTGCTCGCGCCCGGGATGGTAGAGGCCACGGGCGGCCGGGAGACCAAAACTGCGCTCGCGGTCGCGGTCTGGCTGGGGCTGAGGATAGGGATGGGCCAACGTCGGGTCGGACATGGGAGAACCTCGGCGAATCGGTGCGGTCGGCACCCGACAGACCCCCGCAAGGCCTCGTCGGGCTGGACCCCGTCGCGGAAGGGACGGGGTTCCGGCGCGCAGGGACGGCGTTGGCCCAGCTGCCGTTGGAGAACCGTAGTAGGTCATCCGCCCCACCGCCCACTCGATATTCCTAGCGCCGGAGGCGGGCTCACGATGGTCGGGCATCTACGCGCGGGCTCACGATGGTCGGGCATCTACCGCGGGCTCACGATGGTCGGGCATCTACGCGCGGGCTCACGATGGTCGGGCATCTACGCGCGGGCTCACGATGGTCGGGCATCTACGCGCGGACTCACGATGGTCGGGCATCTACGAAGGGCGCATGGGTGTGCCAGCCTGGTAGCGAACCGGAGGACCCCGTGGCCGACCAGCTGACCCTCGACCTGTTGCGATTCATCGACGCGTCCCCGTCGCCGTACCACGCGGTGGACGAGGTGGTCCGCCGTCTGACCCAGGCCGGTTTCGTCGAGCTCGACGAGGGGGACCCGTGGCCCACCGGCGCGGGACGTCATGTGGTGCGCCGCGGGGCAGCGCGGTGGCCTGGGTCGAACCCAGCGGCGCGGCGTCCGCCCGGCCGTTCCGAGTGCTCGGCGCCCACACCGACAGCCCCAACCTCCGGCTCAAACCTCGCGCCGACACCGGTGGCGCCGGGTATCGCCAACTCGCCGTCGAGGTCTACGGAAGCCCGTTGCTCAATTCGTGGCTCGGCCGCGATCTGGGGGTCTCCGGTCGGGTCCGGGTCCGCCAGGGCGCGACCTCGGCGGAGCGACTCGTCCGGATCGACCGCGCCGTCGCCCACCTGCCCCAACTGGCCATCCACCTCGACCGGGACGTGAACGACAAGGGGCTGCTGCTCAACCGCCAGCTGCACCTGGCGCCAGTGACCGGCGTCGGTTCACGGGACGGCGTCGCGCTCGATGAGTTGGTGGCCGATGCGGTCGGGTGTCGACGAACCGACCTCCTGTCGGTCGAGCTGATGCTTCACGACATGGAACCGTCCGCCATCGTCGGGATGAACGACGAGCTCATCTCCGCCCCTCGGATCGACAACCTGCTGTCGTGTCACGCCATCACGACCGCCATCGCCGCCTCCACCGACCCGAACCCGGGGGCCGATGCGACACCCGTGCTGGCTCTCTTCGATCACGAGGAGGTCGGCAGTGTCTCGGCCACGGGCGCCGGTTCGACGTTGATCCGGTCCGTCCTCGAACGGATCGTGGTGGCGCGGGGCGGTCCCGCCGACGACGTCTTTCGGGCGTTGGCTGCCAGCTCTGCCCTTTCGGTCGACAACGCCCACGCCACTCATCCGAACTACGCGGACCGTCACGAGCCGGGCCATCACATCGTTCTGAACGGCGGTCCCGTCGTGAAGACGAACGCGAGCCAGCGCTACGGCACCGACGCCACCTCCATGGCCTCGGTGATCCTTGCCGCCGAGGCGGCCGGGGTGCCGCTCCAGCATTTCGTCACCCGGTCCGACCTGGCGTGCGGCTCGACCATCGGCCCCACGATCGCCGCCGGGCTCGGGGTACCGACGGTCGATCTCGGCGCCCCTCAACTGGCCATGCACTCGTGCCGCGAGCTGGGCGGCACCGCCGATCCGGCGATGCTCACCCGGCTCCTCGGGACGTGGCTGGCCGGGTGAGCCGGGGCCGACGACCCGTCATCTCACCCGCCACCAGCGCAGGTCGGTGACGACGGCGTCCACCGGTACGTCCCATGGTCGACGGTCGAGCGAATCGACGACCTGGAGGTCGTGCACGACGGCGACCAGCGTCGGCGACGAAACGATGCCCGCCAGCGCCCGGTCGTAGTACCCGGCGCCGCGGCCGAGTCTCGTTCCCGAGTCGTCCACCGCCACCGCCGGCAGCAGCACCACGTCGATGTGACCCAGGTCGACCGGCACCGCCGATGACGCCGGTTGGTGGAGCCCGACCGGACCCGATTCGAGTTCATCGCCGGGCCGGTACTCACGAAACTCCATCGCGCCCGGAGGGCCGTCCCCTGTCCCCGCGGGCTGACCACAGGGAGCACGACCCGGGTGCCGAGCCGCCACAACGCCTCGATCACCGAATCGACCGAAATCTCACCGTCCGTGGCCAGATAGGCCGAGACGGCCCGAGCATCGTCGAGCAATCCACTGGACCAGATCTGCGTGGCCAGCCCTGCTGCGGCTTGATCCTGAGCAGTCGAGGACAAGGCACGCCGGGCGGCCCGGAGGTGACTTCGTACCGCCCGAAGGTCACGGATGGCGCGATCAGACGAATTGGTCATCGAACCTTCGATTGTTTCGAACCGATGACAATGTGGAAAGAAGGCTGCAGCATCCACCACCTCCGACCGACCGGAACGCCACCATAGACGTTTGTACGGCGGTTACAGGCGAGGAGGACCGCAGATGGTCGATCCAGGATCTGAAACAGACCAGAGACCCATGCGGTTGGCGTATCCCCCGCCCAACAGCAGCACCGTCGGGGATCTGGCGTCGTGGCGCGCGTTGATCGATGACGAGGACCACCGCTGCCACGAGCTCGGGCTCATGGCGGCCGTCGTGTCGATCGACATCGGCGTCGCCACCCTCGAGCGGCTTCAACGGGTCGAGTCCGTCGTCGTCCTGCATCTCCGGAAGACCGATCGGGTGTGCCGGTTGGGCGACCACGAGATCGGTGTGTTGTTGATTCCGCTCACCGAGGTCAAAGATGCCGAGCACTGGTCGGCGGAGATCGATCGTGATCTCCGGGACAACGGCATGGTGTGCGACATCGGCTTCGCGCTCCGGCGCGAGGACGGTCTGCTCGCGGCCGCCGCCCGCGCCGACGCCGCAGCGGCGACCAGCCGCCACCACCACGACGTCGTGGACCTGCGCTGACCGATACCCACCGGGTTCCTCGGGAATCGCTCACGGCAGCGCTTCTCGCGCTCGGCCTTCATCACGAGGCCGGGTGGGACGAGGTCCGGTCCGGTTTCCGGTCCGCCGTGCGACGCCAGCATCCCGACGTGTCGTCAGCGCCGGACGCCGCCGCCACGACCGCTCGGCTCAACGATGCGTATCTGCTGCTCCGTCGGCACCGAGATCTCCTGCCCCTCGAATCACTCCAAACAGCCCAACCCGCCGAGCCACCAGACCCCTTCACGTCCACCGCGACGGCGGACAGCGTGCTGGTCGTCGCCCCCAAAGAGGACGTGTTCTGGGCGCTCCATCGCGCCTGCGAGCAGGTCGGCGACATCACCGACGCCGATCCCGACGCCGGCCTGATCGAGGCCCGCATCCCCTCCCCGGACGGCTCGCTCGGCACGGACGCCAGCACCTTGTTGATCACCTTGCAGGGTCGGGCCGCTGGCACCGAGGCGTTCTTCACCCTCGAGTCACCCGATGCGGCCCGCGCCCCGTCGCTCCCGGAGCTCGTCGGCCGCATCGCGTGGTTGATCAGGCCAGACTCACGACCGTCCTGATGCCGTCACCGGCTCGCAGGGCATCGAGCCCGTCGTTGATGTCGGCGACGTCCAGACGTCGGCTCACCAGGCCCTCGAGGTCGAGCCGACCCAGGCGCCACAGGGCCAGGAATCGAGGCACGTCGCGATGCGAATCGCACGAGCCGAGGAGCGAGCCCAGCAACCGCTTCTCCCAGGTCATGAAGAGCACGGCCATCGGAATCGTGACGTTCTCGGTGATCCCCGGCGCGCCGACCATGACCGTCGTGCCGCCGATCCGCGTCGCCGCGATCCCCGCCTCGACGAGGCTCGCGTTCCCGGCGGCGTCGAACGCGTAATCGACGCCGATGCCGCCGGTCAACTCCTTGCTCCGCGCCACGATGTCGTCCTGACCGGGGTCGAGGATGTCGGTGGCGCCGAAGTTCGACGCCTGGTCCCGTCGTCCCGCCACCGGGTCCGACACGATGATGCGCCCGGCCCCGGCCACTCGGGCACCTTGCACGACCGACATGCCGATGCCGCCGAGACCCATGACGAGCACGGTGGCGCCCGGTTCCACGCGTGCGGTGTTGAGGACGGCACCGACCCCGGTCTGCACGGCGCAGCCGAGCACGCACGCCACCTCGAGGGGCACGTCGGCGTCCAGGCGCACGACATTGCGTTCCGCGACGAGCGTGTACTGCGCGAACCCCCCGACGCCGAGGCCCTGGTACACATCGGCGCCCCGGCGGGCCAGCGGTGTCGTGCCGTCGGCCAGCAGACCCGTGGTGAAGGCCCGGCCGTCGACACACAACGTCGGTTGCTGGCGCACACACCAGTAGCAGCGACCGCAGGGACCGAGCGGGGTCAGCAGCACCGGCGCGCCCGGCGACAGGCGCGACACGCCCGGCCCGACCATCTCGACGACACCGGCGGCCTCGTGACCCAAGACGATGGGACGAGGACCGACGCCGCTGTCGATGATCCCCAGATCCGAGTGGCAGATCCCGCAGTGGTGGACCCGAACCAGCACCTCGCCGGGCCCCGGTTCGCGAATGTCGACGTCGTCGACGACATCGAGGCGGTGTTGGTCCGACATCAAGAGCGCAGCTCGCATAGGTCGACCCTCACTTCCAGCCGGTGGTGGCGCCGCCGACCATCCCGAACGGACCCGACGGCCAGCGGAAGCAGTCGATCATGAGGCGATCGATCTCGTCGCGCGTTGCGATGCCTTCGTCGGCGACTCGGGCGGCTTCACGGGCCATGGCCGCGTAGATCCGGTTGGCCACGTAGCCCCATGCATGGTCGGCGTCTTTGACGACGACCGGGTTCTTGCCGCACTCGGTCGCCAGGCGCACGATCAGCTCCACGGTGGCATCACTCGTCGCCCGGCTGCGGACGATCTCGGCCATCTTCATGACCGGGGCCGGCGAGGCCCAATGCCAGCCGATCACCCGGTCCGGGCGCTCGGTGGCCGCGCCGATCGCTCCGATCGAGAAGCCCGATGAGTTCGACGCCAACACGGTGTGATCGGGGCACAACGCATCGAGCTGGCGGAAGAACTGGATCTTGAGGTCGAGTCGCTCGGGGATGGCCTCGACGACGGCATCGGCATCGCCGACCGCAGCCGCCAGATCGGCCGTGAACGTCAACCGAGCCAAGGCGGCCTCGGCGTCGTCGGCGCTCAGCTTGCCTCGCTCGACCGAGCCCTGAACGCCGAACCGTCCAGTCGCCACGGACTCCCGGGCCGCGATCAGCACGTCCTCATCGATGTCTTGACACACCACCTCGTGGCCGGCCACCGCCAACACCTGGGCGATGCCCGAACCCATGACTCCCGCGCCGATCACCGCTATGCGTTCGCTCATCGCCGCAGTGTTGCTCAGCCGTGGCTCACCGAGCGAACCGGTAGACGAGGCCGAGGGTCACCCCGCCGGTGGCGCGGGTGGCCAGGGACCGTCGAGGGGCCAGAAGGCGGGGTCCGACGAGTCGCGTCGGCCCGAACGCATATGGTCGGGCACCTTCCACCACTGCTCGGGATCATCGACCCGCGACCACTCGGTGATGGCGATCCGATGAACGATGCGCCAGTCCCCGTCCCGGCACTCGAACCGATCGACGTAGCGGAATCCGGTGATGAGGTTCCGGTGGGGCGGGTCGTCCCGCCGACCCCGATGGTGGGCGATCCCGTACGTTTCGCAGCGGGCCTGCTCACCGTCGAATTCCACCAGCACGTTCGACACGGCATGGAACGTGACCTGGTACTTCTCGAGCTGGGTCCGGACCCACGCCAGGTACTCGTCGACAGTCCCGACGAAGGAGCCGTGTTCGTCGACGGCGTCGGGGTGGTAGCACGACCGCACGAGCTCGAAGTCGAAGCGGTCCACGCCCCGGCAGTACCGGTGGATGACGTCGGTGATGGCACAGCGGTCGGCGATCTGGTCCGTCGTGGGTCGGCGCATGGGAACTCCAGGTTGGTTCAAGACGCAGTCTGGCGGTCAGAATCGCCGTCTGGTCTCATCTGTCCCCACTCCCCCGTCGACTGCGGCGTCCACGTCCTGGATCGACGGCACGTCGCTCCGTGTCCTGCGCAACAGCGGGTTCCGACTGTTCTGGGTGTCGGCGCTCATCTCCAACTCGGCCAACTGGCTGCAGGTCGTCGTCGTCCCCCTGATCCTGTACGACCTGACGGAATCGAACACGTGGCTCGGCACCGCCGCGTTGGCGTCGTCGCTGCCCGCCGTGGTGCTGACACCGCTGGCCGGGGTGCTGGCCGACCGGGTGTCTCGGCGCATCGTCCTGCTCGTCACCCAGTCGATCCAGGCGGTCACCGCGTCGCTGTTCCTCATCTTGTGGACGCAGGACTCGCTCACCGCAGGCGCCATCCTGGCGCTCCAGTTCATCAGCGGTCTGGCGGTCGGGGTCCAGGTCCCGACGTGGCAGTCATTCGTTCCCACGCTCGTCCGGCGCGATCTCCTGCTCGATGCCATCCGCCTCAACAGTGTGCAGTTCACCGCATCACGAGCACTCGGACCGATGACCGCGGGGTTGATCCTCGTGACCATCGGCAACGGTGGTGCCTTCCTCATCAACGCGATCACGTTCTTTGCGGTGATCGGCGCCCTGGTGGTCGTTCGACCGGTCGAACCTCCGTCGCCGGCGTCCACCGAACCCCTGCGCCGTCAGTTCCAGGAGGGCTGGTCCTATGTCCGAGCCCACGCCAGCCTCCGGCAGGCCTGTTTCACCGGCTTCGTGGTGTCGTTGTGCGGGCAGTCGCTCGTCATGCTCACCGCCGGGCTGGCCGAGGAGGTGTACCGGGACGAGAACCGCCAGAGCTGGCTGGTGGCCTCGGTGGGGTTCGGTTCGATGCTCTCAGCCGGCTACATCCTGACGCGGAGTGACCGGGTACGCCGCTCGACGATGTGTCTGGTGGCGCTGACCTTCTACGTCGCGTCGCTCGCCCTGCTCGCCGCGACCGCCATCTACCCCGTGGGGCTGGCCGCGTTCTTCATCATGGGTGGGGCCCATCTGGCCGTCGCCACCGCCGTCAACAGCTCCACCCAGGCCCAGGTTCCCGATCGGCTCCGCGGGCGGGTGTTGTCGATCTACCTGCTCGGCGTGATGGTGGGCGTACCGATCGGCGCGCTCCTGTGGGGCTACATCGGCGATCGGGCCGGCCTGCGGGTATCGATCGCCCTGTGCGCGGCGGGACTCGGCGGTTTCCTGGCCGTGTGCGTCACCCGTTTCGGTCGCTTGCGGGCGCTCGACCTCGCCCAACTCTGAACGTCCGCCGTCGGCGAAGTCAGACGAGGTGAGCGGCGATGGCCACCGCCAGTCGGGCGTTGTTCTCGGCGAGCGCCAGGTTCGCCGGGATCGATCGACCCTGGGTCACGGCGGCGATGCGGGCCAGCACGAACGGCGTCACTGCGGCTCCGGTGATGCCCGATGCCGACGCCTCGGCCAGCGCGTCGTCTCGGGCCCCCCATACCTCGGTCCCGGCGATCGCTGCGCTCTCGGGGATCGGGATGGTCACCAGCAACCCGCCCTGGCCCGTTCGCCAGTGCAGTGCCGCGATCCGGGCGATGTCGGCCGGATCGTCGACCCGGACGGGCACCCGAACTCCCGAGCTGCGGGCGTAGAACCCCGGGACGTCGTCGGTGCCGGCACCGATCACGGGCACGCCCAACGTCTCGAGGCGTTCGATCGTGCGGGGGATGTCGAGAAAGGACTTGGGCCCGGCGCACACGGTCACCACCGGATGACGGGCGATCGCCGTCAGATCGGCGCTCACGTCGTCGGTGGTCTCGGCCCCGATGTGCACGCCCCCGATCCCGCCCGTGGCGAACACCCGGACTCCCGCCCGAGCGGCGAGGGCCAGGGACGCCGACACGGTCGTCGCGCCGAAGGGCCAACCGAGGGCGCCGGCCACGGCCAGCTCCCGCTCGGAGACCTTGCGGGCCTCGCCGAGGATGCGTGGGTGCTCGGCGTGATCGAGACCCACCCGTAACACACCGTCGAGGACGGCAGTCACCGCAGCGGTACCTCCGCCGGCGACGATGGCGGCGACGCACCGATCGAGCGCCTCGGCGTTGGCCGGCGCGGGCAGGCCCAAGGTGGAGAAGATCGTCGACTCCAGGGCCACGACGGGGCGGCCGCCGTGCAGGGCTGCCGCGACCTCGGGGTGGACGAAGACGGGGTCGGTCATGGGTGCGCTCCTCGGGCCTGGACACTGGACCTGACGATGGCCTCGGCCGCGACCCGGTGGGCGACGACTGCGGCGTCCCGAGGCGCCCGGCCCTGGATCAAGGCGGACAGGAACCCGGCGGCGAACGCATCGCCGGCGCCGGTCGTGTCCCGTACGTCGGCGATCGGCGGGACCGGGACGGAGTCGACCGATCCGTCAGGATGGATGACGAGGGTGGGCCGGGGCCCCGCCTTCACCACGGTCAGCCGCACGCCCGGCGCCGGCGAACGGGCTCGCAATCCGAGATGGGCCGCCTCGGATCGGTTGCACAGCAGGACCGCCGGCCGTAGCTCCCGCACCAGGCGACGGAACTCCCGCACGCCGAACTCGTCGATCACGCTGACTGCGGAGGCGTCGAGGCTGACGTCGATTCCGAGCTCGGCGGCCGTGCCGAAGACGTCGTAAACGGCGGTAGCGAGCGGCTCGGCCAGCAGGCTGTAGGCCGGCACGTGGATCATGCCCACGCCGTCGAGCCACGTGTCGGGCACCGCCGACAGCAGCGGCGCCGCGCCGCGGTCGGAGAACATCGTGCGCTCGCCTCCGGGTTCGACGAGGGCCACGACAGCGCCGCTACGACCCCCGGTCACCACACAGGTGTCGACACCGTCGACGCGGAGATCGCGGACCAGACGGGAGCCGACCACGTCGTCACCGACCTGGCCCACGAACCGCGCCGGGAATCCGGCGCGTGCGGCCGAGGCCGCGACATTCGCCGCGCTCCCTCCGCGCCGGCGCACGATTCGCGCCGCGGCATCGTCGCCGCGACGGGGCGCCGCGCCCATGTAGACCACCACGTCCTCGACCAGATCACCGATGGCGCACAGAACCACGAGCGGCGACGCTACCGGACCCGTGCCGGCGGTGGGGCCGATGGGCGCCGGACCGGGGCCGGCGCTGGGGCACACGCTGGGGCACATGGGCGCCGGACCGGGGCCGGCGCTGGGGCACATGGGCGCCGGACCGGGGCAGAATGGCGCCCATGCCCGCTGCTCTCGTTCCCCTGGATCTGCTCCGCTGGATCGACGACCACCGCGACGAGTTCGAACCACCCGTCTCCAACCGGGTGATCTGGCCCGATTCCGAGTTCATCGTGATGGTGGTGCGCGGGCCGAACGCCCGCAACGACTTCCACGTCAACCCGGGCGACGAGATCTTCTATCAACTCGAGGGCACCATCCGGGTCGACGTGATCGACGGGGTGCGCACCGTCGAGCACCTCGTCGGCCCTGGCGACCTGCTGCTCGTTCCCGCTCAGGTGCCTCACTCGCCCCGCCGGCCGGCCGACACCTGGGGCGTGGTGATCGAACGGCAGCGGCACGACGGCGAGCTCGATGCGATCCGCTGGTATTGCGAGACGTGCGGCCGGGTGGTCTGCGAGGTCGAGCTCGCCCTGGAGGACATCGAGCGTGACCTCAAGAGCCTGCTGGACGGCGTGGCCCGCGACCCCGTGGCACGAACCTGCCGAGGCTGCGGGAGCGTCGTCGCCGTGCCCGGACCGTTCGTCATGCCCGACGGCGCTGGGACGATCGACCGGACCGGTCCGGCGTGACGGCGGTGCCATCTCCGGAATCCCAGGATCAGGCGCTGTTCGACCGGGCGGGGGCTCTCGATCGCGTCGATGCGTTGGTCGAGTTCGCCGACCGATTCTCGCACCCACCGGGCGACCCCGGCCGTGACCGGGCCACCTACCTCGTGGGCAACTCGCTCGGGCTGCAACCGATCGCCGCCCGTCACACCGTGCACCAGGTGATGGAGAGCTGGGCCACGTCAGCGGTCGACGGGCACTTCGGCGGTGACCGACCGTGGTATCGCTACGAGGAGCCGCTCGAGGACATCATGGCCACCATCGTCGGCGCTCACGGCGACGAGGTCGCCCTCGCCAACGGGCTCACCGCCAACGTTCACTTCCTGCTGGCCAGCTTCTACCGACCCACCCCGGCTCGCCCGGCAGTGGCCATCGAGCATGGAGCGTTCCCGTCGGATCGGTACGCCGTCCAGACCCACGTGGCCTGGCGAGGGCACGATCCCGACGGCTCGGTCGTGGAGGTGGGACCAGATCCCCGGTCGGGGACGCTCGAACCCGACGAGCTGGCCGTCGCCCTGGCCGCCCGGCCCGACATCGGACTCGTCGTCCTCGGCGGCGTCAACTTTCACTCGGGACACGTCCTCGACATGGCCGCCATGACCGAGGTCGCCCATGCCGCCGGCTGCCCCATCGTCTTCGATCTCGCTCATGCGGCCGGAAACGTGCCGTTGGCGCTCCACGACTGGGGGGTCGACGCGGCCGCCTGGTGCACCTACAAGTACCTGAACGGGGGCCCCGGCTCCGTCGCCGGGTTGTTCGTACATCAGCGCCACGGGGCCGATCCGACGACCCCACGCCTGGGTGGATGGTGGGGCAACGACCCCGGTACCCGGTTCTCCATGAACGAACACCACCGGTTCCTCCCCCGCCCGGGTGCGGACGGTTGGAAGGTCTCCAACCCCCCCATCCTCGCCCTCGCCCCCCTCGTGGCCTCGTTGCCGCTGTTCCGCGAGGCCGGCCTCGATCGATTGAGGTCCAAGTCGGTGGAGCTGACCGGCTTCCTCTACGACGGCCTCGAATCGGCCGATTTCGAAGTCCTCACGCCCCGCGAACCTCACCGGCGTGGGGCCCAGGTGTCCGTCAGAGTCCAGTCGGGACGAGACGTCCTGGCCGCGCTGGCTCGCCGTGGGGTCATGGCGGACTTCCGGGCGCCCGACGTCATCCGCCTCAGCCCGGCGCCGCTCTACAACTCGTTCACCGATGCCGCCCGAGCGGTCGCCGCGCTGTCGTCGGCGCGGCGAGAGGTCGGTTCCGTCGGCGGCTGACGCACCGATCCCTCGGGACCGGGGCGTCGTGAGCTGTGCGGGCTTCCGGTCTCCCGGAAGCCCGGCGATCAGCTGATGTTCTCGTAGGTGCCGTTGTCGCTGAGGATCGGCGCGGCCGCCACGGGATCGAAGTCGACCCGATTCATCTCCGGAGCCGGCACCTCGGCGGTCATGTCCGCGACATCGTCGGCCGTGAGGTCGACGAGGTCGTCGGTGTCGTCATCCCAGGTCAGTTCGGCTGAGAGGTGCAACAGCTGGGCGGCGATGTCACGGATTCGGCCCTGCTCGGACTGGAGCGCAGCATGGACCGTGGTCAGTTCCTCACGTCGCTGCTCGATGTCGCTCTCGACCAGGCGGAGCTCCGATTGCGTGCGGCTCGCCGCTTCGAAGGCCTTCCGGTCGGCTTCGCGTCCGATCTGGGCGGCGCGGAAGTTGGCCTCGGCAACGACCTCGTCGGCTCGGCGGTGCGCTTCGGCGAGGGTCTCCTCGGCCGTCTTCTGGGCCAGTCGGAGGATCATCTTCGAGCGACTCGTTCTCGGCTCGGCTGGCCGGGGCGGCTGCGGCTGGCGCGGCCAAGTCGGCCGAGATCGCCTTCGGCACCGCCGTCGCGACCTGGAGCTTGAGGGTCTCGACCTCGTCGTGCAAGACGTCGAGGGCGTCGGCGATCCGGCGAAGGAAGGCGTCGACCTCGCGCGGTTCGTATCCCTTGCGGGCCTTCGCCTCGAAGACCTGCGTGAGGACATCCCGGCTGGTCAGCGTGTTCCTATGGGCATCCACGTTCAGTGCCTCCTGAGGTGTGATCGGCGCCCGCCGAGCCATCATATTGGCCCAAGGATCACCCACCGCGCCATAGGCACTACGGACCGTGGTTCCTGGGGCCTTCGGACGATGTCCGATCGGGCGACCGTTGTTGGGTTGTTCTGGACGCTTTCTCGAGCGTTCAGAGTCTTGCAGTTTTCAGAGCGGAAGAAAGATGAGTGGGTCCTGGGCCTGGCCGTTGACCCGTACTTCGAAGTGCAGATGAGGTCCGGTGGACAGCCCCGTGGTGCCGATCTCGCCGATCGCCTCGCCCTTGTCCACACTGTTCCCGACGCTCACGTGAATCTGTGACAGGTGGGCGTACACCGTCATGACGCCGTCTCCGTGATCGATGATGACGCAGTTGCCGAACCCACCCCGGGGACCGGCGAAGAACACCGTGCCGTCCTTGGCCGCCCACACCGGATCGCCGGTGGACCCCGAGATGTCGATCCCGTTGTGCGGGCGCGAGTAGTTGAGGATCGGGTGCATGCGCAGGCCGAACCCCGACCCATGGTTGCCGGCGGCTGGCCGCCCGAAGCCCCGGAGCGACTCCTGGCTCGGCGCCCGCAGCGAACCGATGGCCGCGATGATGGCCGCCTCGATCTCGTTCTCGATCGCCTCTTCCTCGGCCTCCAGTTCGGCGACCTCGCTCTCGGCCTGGGCGACCCGGGACTCGACCTCGGCCTGCACCTGCCGCTGGGTGTCGAGGCGAACCTCGAGCTGAACGAGCGCGTCCTCGAGGTCGAGCCTCAGTCCGTCGGCCTCCGAGCGTGCCGATCCGGCAGCGTCGACGACCTCCTGCTGGAGCTGCTCGAGCGCCCGAAGGCGGTCGAAGGCGTCCTCGTAGCTGCCGTTGGTGACCCGCAGATACTCGACCATCCGGGCCGACAGGTTGGGATCGGAATCGCCCATCCACACGTCGGTCTGCTGCACGGCCACCCCGACGAATGCCTCCACCGCCCGGTCCCGGGCATCGAGTCGGGCCAGGTCGATCGCCTGGGTCAGGCTTGCGCCGTAGGCGACCTGGCGGGCCACCTCAGCTTCGGCGGCGTCCAAGGCCAGGCGGGCGGCATCGACCTGGGCGGCCTGCGCGGCCACCGCCGCCTCGATGCCCGCGGCTGCCGTGGCGACTTCCGTGTACTCGGCATTGAGGAGGTCGAGCGCGGCGGCGGCCGCCGCCTGCTCGTCACGCACCTCGTCGCGCCGTCGCCGCGCCTCGCCGATCTCGCTGTCGGCGGCGGCGAACGCCGGCCCGACGAGCGACGCGGCGACGATCACGACGACGGCCCTGACGGCACGCGTCCGACCCTTCACGGCAGGGGGGACCTGGCGGTCCGGATCGGAGTTGTCGTTCGGTGGTCGCACGTTTCACCTCTGGTGGTGCCCACTCATGGACACCGATGTCCGCGCTCCAAAACGAGCGCGATGACGGCCCGACCCCGGCCACTCCGTGGGGGAGCCTACCAGCCCCTTCCGGCCAGTCCTGGGCATTCCGGCTCAGGCCGCTCGACCCCTTCCCGCCACCAGCGCGGGTGAGCAACGTGCCTTCCCGCCACCAGCGCGGGCGAGCTGCATGATTGACTGGTCGGCGACCCGGCCACCGTGGCTGGCTCCTTCGAGCAATGCCTGACGATCCCTTCTCCCTCCACGCCGAGCTCGACGCCCTGCCCTCCCTCGACCAGGAGCCCGTCGCCGACGAGTGGCTTCACCGAGGTCGGCGCCGCCCGGCAGCCCGGGCTGCGGCGTCGACGCTGTCACCGCCGCCGGCCCCCCCTGACCGGGGTGCACTCCCGGGCGTTCTCCAGGTTCCGCCACCCCCATCGGGGACAGAAGCTCCTGTCGATCCTCGCCGGTACTTCATCCCATCGCCGGACGAACTGCCGTCGCGACCATCCCCCGATCGCACGGTCGCTGCGCCCGACCTCCCTCCGCCGCCGATCGCCCCTCCGCGTCGTCGCCGACGGTCGCCGTGGCGGTGGGTTCGGCGAGCTGTTGCCGTGCTGGTGCTGCTCAGCATCGCTGAGTTGGGTTATCTCTTCGTCCAGTACCGCAGCATCGATCGCATCGACATGGGTGACGCCCTCGCCACCGACGGTTCCGGGACCAACTATCTCCTCGTGGGCACCGACTCCCGTGCGGGAGTCGACCCCGACAACCCGAACGCCGGCGTGATCTTCGGCGACGGGGTGAGCGGCGAGCGCACCGACACCATGGTGATCCTCCACGTCGGCGATGGCGAGAACCTGATGATGGCCGTCCCCCGCGACCTCTTCGTCACCATCGACCCCACGGGTGAGGAGCAGCGCATCAATGCCGCGATCCAGCAGGGTCCCGATGCGCTCGTGCGGACCATCGCGGCGAATCTCGACCTCCCGATCCACCACTACATCGAAGTCGACTTCGCCGGCTTCCTGGGCGTCGTCGATGCCGTCGGTGGCGTCGTGGTCGACTTCCCACACCCGGCCATCGACACCGCGTCCGGTCTGTTCATCCCCGAGGCCGGGCCGCAACGGTTGAACAGCGATCAAGCGCTGGCGTACGTCCGATCCCGGCACTACACCGAACTGATCGATGGTGAGACCGTCACCGATCCCACCGCCGACCTCGGCCGGGTGTCGCGCCAACAGGACTTCCTTCGCACCGTGTTCGCCGATGTCGGCGCGGCGCGCAACCCCGTCACGGTGAATCGGGTCGTCTCGGCGGTCAGTGGCAATGTCCGCATCGATGACCGTCTCGGGTTCTTCGGACTCGTCGACCTGGCCCGCCAGATGGGCGGCCTGAATCCCGAGACGATCGTGCTGCCCGTGCGCGGCGGCACGACGGACGGTGGCGCCTCAGTGCTGTTCCTCGAAGGCGACGACGCGCAGCCGGTTCTCGATCGCCTCCGTTGACCTGGGCATCACCACCCCCAGTGAACCGACGCCGTCCAACCGGTGTTCGGTCAGCACCGACACGGCGATGTCCGCTGCGGTCAGGCACAACCAGGCGGCCCACGCCACGATCCCGAGGAACTGAAACCCTTCCTCGAGGACCAGGGCACCGCTGGTGCCCCGGCCGGCACCGTCGACCACGAGGGCGACCGCGAGCGCACTGAGCGACGCTCCGAGGACCACGGTGCGCGTTCGTAGTACCTCGCGACGGTTGAGGGCGAGCAACGGGAGCAGGGATCCGGCCAGGAGGCCCACCGCCACCGGCTTCGGGATCCCGAGCGTGTCGGGAGCCACCGAGACATGCAGCTCGAACAGGTCGTCGAGGCCGAGTACGACCGAGTAGACGCCCGCGTGGGCGAGGAATCGGGCGGCGCCACGGCGTCCGCCGAGTCGAGCCAGCCCCGCGGCCCCGAATCCTGCCGTCGCGGCGACAGCCCAGGCCAGGACACCGAGCGAGCTCACCAATCCCGTGTACCAGGGCAGGCGACCGACCGTCACCGGGGCCAGCAACAACTCGGCTCGGCGTTCACCACTCTGCGATGCCACGGCCACCAGGAGGGCGGCGGCGAGGACCCAGCACACCAACAACGGAGTGAGGAGGCGCAGCTGATGACCGAACCCGAACGGTCGGCGGCGGCTCGAAGGCATGCCACGTGGTCGGCGCCAAACGCCCTCGACTTGAGTGACTGGCCCCACGTTTCCGCCCGGACCTCACCCGCGCGGCGATCGTTCCCCGGTCAGGGGCGATATCGAGTGGTGATCACCCGGCCGTGGCGCTCCCCTGCGCTGGGCAGGAGGTCGGCCACCACGAAGGTGCGCTGGAGCCACCGGTCCGTCCCGTCGTACCGGGCCCGGAACGGGCTCCGGCCGTGCACGACGCGGTGGTTGTCGACCACCAGGAGGTCGCCCGGTTCGAGGACGACCGGACAGGCGACCTCGGTCAGCGCCGCACGCAAAACCCCCAGCGCCTCGGATGCGGCCGGGTCCGTGCCCACCATCAGGTCGGCATCGAACGTGAGATCCGGTTCGCTGGGGTCGCCCGACAACACCGCTCGACGCCGGCCCAGCCGATCGGTGCGGCCACCGGCGAAGGACTCGTCGACCCCGAGCCGGAACCTCGGTTCGGCCAGGATCTGGCGCTGCTCGACCGTCAGTCGTTCGAGAGCCCACACCACCGAGGCCACCAGAGTTGAGGCGCCGGGATCGCCCCGCAGGCACAACAACAGCAGATACCGAGGCCGGTGGCGATGGAACGCCGTCTCGGTGTGGAACTCGAGGAGCACCTCCGACGACGTGGACACCTGGCGTCCCTCTGCTCCCGCCACGGGAACCAGGTTCTGGACCAGGCCGCCGCCGTGTTCAGGTTCGTATCCAACCGGTTGGCCGAGGCGGCGGGCCACGGTCAGCAGGACGAACTCGGTCCAGAGATCCTTGCCAGTCGGCGAGCTCGGGGTGGCCGGAGTCGGCGGCAGCGGCCCGATCTCAACCCCTCGAACGACCAGGACGCCCGCATCCGGGCGATCGTCCGCGAGGTCGATGAGCGCGTCATGGAGAGCGGGTGGAAGGAGCCGCGCTGCGTGCCCCGCCGAGCGAAGGAACCGGGGGTCATCGTGGGCCACATGGTCAGGCATGGCGTCACGGAGGTCGGAGAAGGCCGCCCCGCCGATGCTCGTCAGATCGACCACCGGCATCACACGGTCTGCCCCAAGGGCGCGACCTGCGACCCGGCGATCGTCCAGGAGCCGGGCGACGCGCTCGTTGTCGGCTCGAATCGGGGCGTCGGGATCGAGCAGCTCCGAGGAGCCGACCAGCACCAGGACCCCGGCTCCGACCTCGACTTCGACGGCCACCGGGCCGTCGTCGCACCAGAGAACGACCCTCACCGCGTTCTCGGCGGCCCGGGCCAGCTCCTCCGCGGAAGGAAGGACGACCAGGTCGTCCAGGTGCAGCCGATAGGACGCGCCACCCGAGGAGTGGACCGAACGAGCCTCGTCGGTGACGAACACGATCGGATCATCGGGATCGATGCTGGACAGGCGGCGGGGAGGCCCGAGCAGGTGGACGTCGATCAGATCACCAGCGGCGCCGTATCCGTGTTCCGACACCGGGACGACGACTCGTTCCCCCTGAGCCACTCGCTCGGCCAGACCCGCCGCGTCGCAGGAAGAAACGTTTCGTCTCATGCGTACATGGTACATACGTTTCAGCGTCGAGTCAGTACCCTCGGCCGTTACCGTCACAGCGTGAGCGATACCAGTCCCGCCTCCCCTGTCTCCTCGGCATCCTCTGCCTCCTTTGCCTCGGACAATGCCTCCGGGGCCCAGGCGGCATCCTTTGCCTCGGACAACATCGTCGGGTCCGAGTCGGCATCCTTTGCCTCGGACAACATCGTCGGGTCCCAGGCGGCATCCTTTGCCTCGGACAATGCCTCCGGGGCCGATCCGGTGGTGCTCGACGCCCTCGTGGCCGCGAATCGCGGTCATGCCGTCGCCTATGGCCAGGACGGGTGGACCGAGCGGGCCGTCGAACAATTCCGAGCCCTCTTCGACGCCCCGGTCGACGTCGTGTTCACGTTCGGCGGGACGGGCGCCAACATGGTCGGGCCTGCAGTGCCTCCTCCGGCCCTGGGAGGCAGTCATCTGCGCGGCGTCGGCCCACATCAACGTCGACGAGTGCGGGGCGGCGGAGCGCCTTCTGGGCACCAAGCTGATCGACGTCACCACCGTCGACGGCAAGCTCCGGCCCGCCGACATCACCGCCCAACTCGGCGGGGTCGGCGACATGCACCACGTCCAACCTCGGGTGGTCTCGATCACCCAATCGACCGAGACCGGCCTGCTCTACCAGGTCGATGAGATCGGCGCCCTGGCCGAGGTGGCCCACGCCAACGGGCTGTTCCTGCACGTCGACGGCGCTCGCATCGCCAACGCCACCGCGGCCTTGGGGATACCGGTGGCCTCGGCAACCGCGGATCTCGGCGTCGACGTGTTGACGTTCGGCGGCACCAAGAACGGACTGCTCTATGGGGAGGCGGTGGTGTTCTTCGAACCCGAGCTCGCCCGCGCCGCCCCGTTCGTCCGGAAGCAACTGGCCCAGCTGCCCTCGAAGATGCGGTTCATCGCGGCCCAGTTCGACGCCTTGCTCCGCGACGGCCGGTGGCTCGTCAACGCCCGTCACGCCAACGCCATGGCCCGAAGACTGGCCGAACGCACCGCAAAGATCGCCGGCGTCGACCTCGTCCGCCCACCCGACGTCAACGCCGTGTTCGCACGGCTGCCGCCGGACGCCATCTCTCCCCTCCAGGACCGCTCCTTCTTCTGGGTCTGGGAGGAGTCCGAGCACATCGTCCGGTGGATGACCTCGTTCGACACCACGGAGGCTCAGGTCGACGAGTTCGTCGGGCTGGTGGCTGAGGTCGTCGGGCAGGTCAGGTCGGACCGCTGACCGGGGCTCAACCGTCGGCGAGCATCTCCCCCGCTCGCCACGCCGCCTCCACCCCGTCGAGCCGCCGGGTCACCGCATCACGATCTGCGCCCACGACCGACGCCACCACCACCTCGAACATGGCGAGCACCCCGACGTAGCTGTCGAACGGGCCCACGGCCCCGGCCGGCACCCACAAGGCGGCGGCGCTGTCGGGTACCAGCGGCGAGAGTGGCCCATCGGTGATCGCCACCACCTGAGCGCCGACGTCGATCGCCCGCCGGACCGCATGGACGAGCCAGGTGTCGTACCGGCGGAGATCCACCGCGACGATGACATCGGCCTCACTGACGTGGGCCAGCCGCCGGGCCACGCCGACGGGTGAGCCCGAAACCGCTTCGACCCCCGGGCGCACCATACCGAGCACATCGGCGGCATGGCTGACGATGCCGGTCGCGTCGTCGCCACCGATCATCCAAACGTTCCGCTCGCGATCCCCCAGGAGCCGAACGGCCGCCTGGAGTTGGGCCGGGTCGAGCCGATCGAACGCGCCGGCCACCGTGTTGAGAGCCATGGTGCGGGCCTGCCCGACGATGTCGCCGTCGTGATGATGGCGGATGCGCTCCACGGCAGGATGCAGGCGGTCACTGAGCTCTTGTTGGACGAGCTCCTGCATCTCGCCGAAGCCACCGAGTCCCAGCTTGGCGGTGAGCCGCACCACCGTGGCGCCGCCGACACCCGCTTCGGCCGCCAGCGTGGCCACGGTGCCGAACGCCACGAGCTCGGGGCGACGGAGAATGACCTCCGCGGCTCGACGCTCCGCGCCCGTGAGTCTGTCCCGATGGGAGGCGATCATGTCGGCGAAGGCCATAACCCCCATTGTCACATGTGTCGACCGACCAACCGCGGCCCCTGAACCACCGACGTCGATCCTCTAGGCTGCACAGCTCGGGCCGACCGACGTCGGTCCTTGTCCCAGATGAAGAGCTTCGATCCTCGCTTCTCACCGCGGTACCGGCCTCCCCGGTCCCGGTCGTCATCCGCCCTCGGTCTGCTGGGCGGATTGGCGCGCGGCCGTGGCGTGCTGATCATCGGGGTACTCGCCATCCTCGGCATCGCCGTCTACGCCGGCTCCCGAGGCGACGATGGACCGGCCGAGGATGACCGCCTGACCGAGTCGGTCGTCGATGCGCTCACTCGCGCCGGGTACGGCGCGCTCGAGGTCACGGTGAACGGTCAGGGTGCCACCATCTCCGGGCAGGTCCCGACGGAGGCCGATCTCGCCGTGGTCGAAGGCATCGCGGTGTCCGTACGCGACGTCACCAGCGCCGAGGTGGTGGCCACCGTGACCGGCGCCGCCCCGACGGAAGACCCCCTGGAGCCGGGCGAGGCCACAGCCGGCGAGGTCGAGTTGCAGCACATCTTGACCCAGCTCTCGACCCTCGACCCGATCCGGTTCGAGACGGGCAGCACCGAGATCTCCCCCGAGTCCCTCCCCACGTTGGACCAGGTGGCGCTCCGCCTGAACCAGGTCCCCGACATCCGGGTCAGCGTCAACGGCCACACCGACAGCGACGGCGATCCGGCCGTGAACCAGACGTTGTCGACCCAACGGGCCGAGGCCGTGGTCGCGTACCTGCAGACCGCGGGGGTCGAGGTGTCCCGCCTGACCGCGGTTGGGTTCGGCGCGAGCCAGCCCATCGCACCCAACGAGACCCAGGAAGGCAAGGAACGCAATCGCCGCATCGAGTTCCTGGTCCTGACCGGCGACACGCCGCTCGATCTCACCGCCGTCACGACAACCCTGCCGCCCGGTTTCGTCGTCACGACGACCACGACCGCTGGATGACCCGCCGGCCGCACTACGCGTGGGTCGTGTTCGCGGTCTCCTTCGTCACCCTGCTGGGTGCGTCCGGCTTCCGGAGCACCCCCGGTGTGCTCATCGACCCGCTTCGGGACGACCTGGGCTGGAGTCGCTCGACCGTCGGCACCGCCGTGTCGATCAACGTGCTGCTGTTCGGGCTCATGGGACCGTTCGCGGCGGCTCTGCAAGCACGATTCGGGCTCATCCGGATCACCGTGGGGTGCCTGTTGGTGATCTCAACCGGCGCGCTGGCCACGACCCAGATGTCGGCACCGTGGCACCTGTTCCTGCTGTGGGGGGTGGTGGTGGGTGTGGGCACGGGCGGCCTGGCCACCGTCTTCGCATCGACCGTCGCCAGCTGCTGGTTCGTCGCCCGGCGGGGCCTCGTCATGGGCGCGCTGACCGCGGCGACCGCCAGTGGCCAGCTCATCTTCCTGCCCCTGCTGTCACGCCTGGCCGACGGCGTGGGTTGGCGCTGGGTCGGGTTCACGGTCGGCATCTCCTCGCTCGCCGTCATCCCCCTCGTGGCCCTCTTCTTGCGCGACACGCCCGAGTCGATCGGGCTGACCCCCTATGGCGCCACCGATGACTACACACCGTCGGCCCCGGCGATGAACCCCATCCGGGCGGCGTTCGAGGGCCTCGACCTGGCCCGGCGCAGCGGCGCCTTCTGGCTCCTCTGGGGCAGCTTCTTCGTCTGCGGTCTGTCGACCAACGGTCTCATACAGGTCCACTTCATCTCCGCTGCCGGCGACCACGGCATCTCGAACCCCACCGCCGCCGGATACCTGGTGTTGATCGGCGGGTTCGACATCGTGGGCACGATCGGCTCCGGCTGGCTGACCGACCGCCGGGATCCTCGTCGCCTGCTGCTGTGGTACTACGCGCTGCGCGGCCTCTCACTGCTCGTGCTGCACGACGCGTTCGAGGGCGGTCACCTCGGCATCGCCGGGTTCATGATCTTCTACGGCCTCGACTGGGTGGCGACGGTGCCTCCCACGGTGGCCCTGTGCAACGAGCTCTTCGGCCGCACCCGGGCCCCGGTCGTCTACGGCTGGGTGTTCGCCGGTCATCAGGTCGGCGCCGCCGTCGCCGCCTGGGGGGCCGGCGCCATCCGTGACAGCACCGGCAGCTACCACTGGGCGTTCGTCATCGGTGGCGTGGCCTGCCTGTTCGCCGCCTACGGCGTCACCCGCATAGCCGGCGGCGAGGCCGAGACGCACCGGAATCCGACATGGCAGGTGCCGGTGTCGACCGACTCGGGGATGCGCGCCGCGGGCCGGTAGCGGTGGCAGTACTCGTCGGCGCACAGGAACGAGCCCCCCTTCAGTACCCGTTGCTCCACCGAGGGGGCGTCGGGGTCGAACACTGCGTCGGCTGGACCGACGGGATCGATCGTCGGCGCACAGCACGGCCCCGAGGTGCCGCCGGTCCCCCAACGGTCTTGTGTCCAGTGCCACACGTTCCCGACCATGTCGTAGAGGCCGTAGCCGTTGGGCGGAAAGGTCGCCACGGGCGCGGGCCCCGGTGCGGGTCGGTCGGGCCGCCGGTAGTCGTGGGGGAACCGACCCATCCAGTGGTTGGCGGCGCGGGGGTCGCGTTCGTCACCCCACGGGTAGTCGCACCCGTCGAGACCGCCCCGAGCGGCGTATTCGTACTGGGCTTCGGTGGGCAGAGCTCGCCCGCACCAGGTAGCGAAGGCGGACGCATCGACGTACGACACGTGCACGACCGGCAGGTCATCGAGCCCCTCGACCGAGGAGGCCGGACCCCACGGATGTCGCCAGTCGGCCCCCGGCGTCCAGGACCACCACGACGACGGATCGTGCAACGAGACGGGGTGGTTCGGGGGCGTGAACACCACGGACCCCGGGACGAGCAGGGCGGGATCGGCGCCCGGGTACAGGGCGGGGTCAGGCGTCTGCTCGGCGGTGGTGACGTGGCTGGTCTCGGCGACGAACGCCGCGAACTGGGCGTTGGTCACGGGGTGACGCTCGATGGCGAACGCGCGCAGCTCGACGTCGCGGACAGGGGCTTCCTCGGGGTAGTGCCGGTCGGAACCCATCCGGAAGCGTCCACCCGGAAGAGCCACCAGGTCGGTCAGCCGAGACGACATCGCCCGGGTCCAGGCAGGCTCGTTCATTCGAAACGAGCGGCTTGCTGCTTCAAGAAGTCGATCCATCGGAGACCGTTGGTCGGAGCGAGCTCGCCGGGGGTGACCGTGACCGAATGGAGGTGGCCGGAGTACGGGAACGACCGGTGACGCTGCCACAGGTCCCAGCTCACGGGTGATCGGCGGTCGATGCCGACATCGATCCCTTCGAACGGCGCCATGCCGATGAGCATGGGGACGGCGTCGAGGTGGCCCCGATCCTCACCATCGACCGCCAGGGTGATGGCCACGGTACCGGCGCCACCATTGACGGCTCGGCACTCCACGACCCGTGGCCCGGCGTCGCCCACCGAACCGCCGTCGATCGACCAGGTGCGGGCGCCCCCGTTGTGGAGGTAGTGCACCCGATCGTCCTCGATGTAGATGACATACCCGCCGCCTTGGTCACCGTGGGCCACGAGCACGCCGGCATCGCCCGGCCGCCAGTCGAGACGGGCCGACAGCGAGTAGTCCCGCAGCCAGATCAGCTTGGCCGATCGATACCGCTCGAGCGTGGGGGTTCCGGGCACGATGGTCACCGGGTGTTCGTAGACGGCTTCCCACGGCGGGCGCTGGATCCACTTGATGCGCATCCCCTCGTCGAGTGGGAACACCTGGTTGGCCCACGCGGCCTGCTCCCACGCCTCCGCCAACTCAGCCAGCCGGTCGGGATGGTTGTCGCGCAGGTCGGTGAGCTCGGTCGGGTCGTTGGCCAGGTCGTACAAGGCCCATTCGTGATCGCCGAACGGCGTCTGGGGTTGATGGTTCGTGACCACCTCCCAACCGTCGCGGTACAGGCCGCGGCGACCCTCGAGCTCGTAGTACTGCTCCGGGTGGCTGCTCGGCACCCCGGGATCCGTCAAGGAGGGTCGGAAGCTCGCCCCCGCCAAGGGCACGGCGGGCTCACCGCGATGGGTGGGTGGGCGGTCGACCCCGCAGGCGTCGAGCACCGTGGGCATGAGGTCCGTGATGTGCTGGTACTGGCGCCGCATCTCCCCGGCGGGAACGGACCCTTCGGGCCATCGAACGATGAACGGCACCTGATGGCCACCGGCGTAGGTGTGGGTCTTGTAGAGCCGGAACGGCGTGTTGCCGGCCATCGCCCACCCGCGCGGGTAGTGCGCGAGCGTTCGAGCGCTCCCGAGCAGGTCGAAGCGCGCCACGTCCTCCGCGAGCGAGTTGTCCGCGCCGCCCTGGGACTGGGCCGACAGCGACCGGAAGTAGGCGGCCGTCCCTTGTTCGTTGCCCTCCCGGGACGCTCCGTTGTCCGAGGTGAAGATCACGATCGTGGAGTCGAGCACCCCGAGCTGGTCGAGGGCGATACGCAGGCGAGCCCAACTGTCGTCGACGGTCTCCACCATGGCGGCGAAGATCTCCATGTAGCGGGCGTACTGACGCCGGGCGGCGTCGTCGAGGTCGTCCCACGCGGCGACGTCGTCGTTCTCCTCGTGGTTGCGCGGCGCCAGCTGGGTGTCGGGCGCCACGATTCCGAGCTGACGCTGCCGCTCGAATCGGGACGCCCGCACGGCATCCCAGCCCTGGTCGTAGCGACCGTACTGCCGCTCGATGTCGGCCGCTTTGGCTTGGAGCGGTGCATGCACGGCGCCATGGCTGAAGTAGAGGAAGAACGGCTTCGTGGGATCGTTCGCCACCACGTCTCGCACCATCGTGATGGCCCGATCCGTGAGATCGTCGGTGAAGTAGTAGTCGTCGGGGTACTCGTCGACGTGGACGTGCTGGTTGTCCTGGTACAGCCGGTGTGGCTGGTGGAAGTTGGTGAACCCGTCGAGGATGCCATAGAACCGGTCGAAGCCCTTCTGGCACGGCCACGAATGCTTCGGGCCGCTGTCGGTGAGGTTGCTGTCCTTGCACAGGTGCCACTTGCCGACCATGAGCGTCGCGTACCCGTGGTCGCGGAGGACCTCGGGCAACGTGGGCACCTCGTCGGTCAACTCCATGGCGTAGCCCGGGAACCCGGGGTCGCTGTGAGCGACGTGGCCGAGGCCGGCCCGATGCGCGTTGAGTCCGGTCAGGAGCGATGCCCGCGTCGGCGAGCACATCGGGTTGACGTGGAAGTCGGTGTAGCGCACGCCTTCATCGGCCAGCCGATCGAGGTTCGGTGTGGCGATCTCGGAGCCGTAGCAGCCGAGATCGGCGTACCCGAGATCGTCGGCCAGGATCACCACGACGTTCGGCGAACCGGGCGGCGCCTGGGGAGGCTGGCGCGGCCAGTGCGGTTCGCTCCCGCCGAAGGTCCGCGTCACGGTGCCGTCGAAACCTCCATAGCTCCGCTGGGCCTCCTGACGCGGGGTCGCCGGCGGGTTGGCTGCTTCGTTGTCGCTCGTCACTCGGGCGACGCTAGGCGCCCGTCGGCGAGAACGTCGAGAACCTCGTCGAGCGAACGCGCCGGGGAGTACCAGAACCCCTGGATGCGCCGGAACCCGATGCTGCGAGCATGTTCGAGTTGCTCTCGGGTCTCGACGCCCTCGGCCACGACGTCGAGGCCCATCGAGCTCGCCAGATCGACGATCGCCGCGCTGATGGCCCGTTCGGAGCCGTTGGAGTCGAGCCGGGAGATGAACGACCGATCGACCTTGACCTTGGCGAGCGGCAGGTCCCGGAGATGGGAGAGCGACGAGTAGCCCGTGCCGAAGTCGTCCAGGGCGAGCAGGACGCCGGCCCCGTGGAGCTCCTCGAGGGCGGCGATCGTGGCCGGACCGGCGTCGAACGCCGTGCTCTCGGTGATCTCGATGCATATGTCACTGGGGTCGAGACCGTGGGCGGCGATGACGTCGAGCACCGCACCGACGATGTTCGGTTGCAGGAGGGTCGCCGCCGAGAAGTTGCAGGCCATGAGCAGGGTCGTGTCCGGGTGTCTGCTGCGGATGAGCGCAGCGGCGCGACACGAGAGGTCGAACGCCTTGGCGTCGAGCTCGCGGGCCAGTCCAGACGCGAGTGCGGCGTCGAGGAATGCGCTGGGACCGAGGACCGTGCCGTCCTCGGTCACACACCGTGCCAGGGCCTCCAGGCTGACGATCTGCCCGGTCACGGCGTCGACGATCGGCTGGAAGTACATCACCAAGCCGTCGTGCAGCAGCGCCCGCTCGAGGACGGCTCGCTCGCGAGCCGCGGTTCTCGGTGGCCTCGGCGAGGTCGTCGTCGAACACTTCCACCCGGTTCCGGCCTCGACCCTTGGCGGCGTGGAGGGCGATGTCGGCTCGGCGGAGCAGCTCGTCGCCGTCGGCATCGAGGTCCCCAGCCGACATGAGCGCCACACCCACCGACGATGTGACGGACACCGCGTCGCCGGTCCAGTCGAGCTCCGGCTGAACGGCCATCCGAAGGCGCTCGGCCAGCGCTTCCGCCGCCGCGCCATCGGCCACGACCGCCACGATCACGAACTCGTCGCCACCAGTTCTCGCGAGGAGCATGCCCGGTTCCAGCTCCCGTTGGAGCCGGGCGGACACTTCACGGATGACATGATCACCGGCTCGGTGGCCGTACGCGTCGTTGACGCCCTTGAAGCCGTCGAGGTCGACGAAGCACATGGCCAGTCGAGCGGCCACAGGTCCGGCGATGAGGGTCGTCAGATGCTCTTGGAGCGATCGGCGGTTCGCCAATCCCGTGAGCGGATCGTGGAGGGCACGCTCACGCAGCTCCCGCTCCCGCGGCGGGCGGCCGACACGTCGTGGAACCCGATGACGACGCCGAGCGGCGAACCGTCCGCCGCCTCGATGGGCCGAGAGCTCACCGACACGTGCGATGTCCGGCCCGCCGTACCGATGATCGTCAGCTCGTCGTCGGCCACCTCGGTGCCCCGCCGGGCCCGTTCCACCGGATGGTGGGTCGGATCGAGCGGACGCCCGGCGATGTCCAACATCTGGACGAGATCGAATCGCAGCTCCTCGCGAGGAGCCAACGGATCGAGCTCATGCATCCGCCGGGCCACCCGATTGACGATGACCGGCGCCCCGAACCGATCGATGGCGATGACCCCGTCGTGGAGCTGATCGACGACTGCGGCGAGGGTTCGTTGCTCCCGGTCGAGCTCCTCGGCGAGCTCGAGGTGGCGATCATCGCTGCGGAGCGACAGGACGGTTCCCGCCAGGGTGGGAACGTGAAGCGCGTCAGTTCCTGTCACCTCGATCCGCACGTACTCGCCATTGGCGTGCTGGAGCCGGACCGCGGTTCGATAGACCTCCCGGCCTTCCGAGAGCCGAGCCACGGCATCGAACGCCCGGTCGAGGTCCGCCGGATGGACGAGGTCGATGGCGCTCGTACCGAGCAGCTCGTCCGGGGTGCGGCCGATCAGCGTGCCCGTCGAGGGCGTGGCGAAGGTGATCGTGAACGAGTCGTCGACCACCATGACGGCGTCGCGGAGGTGCGCCAGCACGTCGTCGTTTCGTTGAGCATCGACATCGAGAGCGACCGCGTCACGCCGAGTGGTCAACCGGGCTGCGGCCAGCCGCGCCAACGCATGGAGCCCGTCTGCGGTTTCCGGTGATGGCATCGACCGCACCGTCAAGGAACCAACGACCACTCCCGCCCGGCCCGTGATCGCGAATGCCGCACACGACGCGTCGACGGCGTGGCGGATCCCGGCCCCGAGCTCCTCCTCCGCGGGGTGGAGCGGGCGGGGTTGCAGCACGTGTCGGCTGAGCGCCGAGCACACGACGGCTCGGCCCAGCTCGAAGATCACCACCTCGGATTCGGCGCGCGCCAGGGCCGATGCCGCTCGGACGATGTCGATCAGCCCGGTGTCGCCCGCGGCCACACGGCGTACGCGAGTCGCCTCGAGTTCGGGCGCCGCCCCCTGGGTGTCAACCGCCGTCACCTCGTTGTCATCGGCGCTGACCGCCACTATCTGTAGGGCGTCTGACGTGCGCGTCGCGCTCGTCCCCTCCCCCTCAGGGCGAGTCGAGCATCGCGGCGAGGAGCGCCAGAGTGTCGACGAACTCTTCGACCATCGCCGCGACGACGGAGCGCGTGCTCCGAACCTGGTTCAGCTGGCCGACGACTTGACCGACGAAGTAGGTGGCGAGCGCCTCCGCGCCCGACCCGACGACATGCGCCTGCCGCCCGATCCGTTGTTGAGCCTCGGCCACCAGGGCACTCTGCAACGGCATGGGCAACGGCTCAGGGTTGTCCGGATCGGCCCACGCATCCGTCCAGGCGGTGCGCAGCTGCCGGGCCGGCTTGCCGGTCAGCCCACGCGACCGGACGGTGTCCCCGGACTCGGCGGCCAAGAACTTGGTCACGACGGCCGGGAGGGTTTCCGCCTCCTCGGTCGTGAGCCACACCGACCCGCACCAGACGCCTTCGGCTCCGAGCGCGAAGGCGGCCGCCATCTGGCGTCCCGACGCGATTCCGCCCGCTCCGACGACCGGCACCCGACCTCGCATGGCATCCACGATCTCGGGGATCAGCACCATCGAGGCGATCTCGCCCGTGTGCCCACCAGCCTCGGTACCCTGCGCGACCACGATGTCGGCCCCGGCCTCGAGGTGCCGATGAGCGTGATCGACGGTTCCCGCCGAGCGCGGCGACGGCGGCCCCGTGCTCGTGGGCTCGCTCGACGAACGAGGGGGGAGGTGGTCCCAGAGCGCTGGCCAACAGGGCGACCCGGTGCTGCAAGGTGACGTCGAGCAAGGTGGCGTTGTCGTCCACGCTGACACTCAGTCGAGCGGACCGGGACGGCGACTCTTGCCCGAGCAACGGCGCCACCCCATACCGGTCGAGCAGCTCGTCGACGAAGGCACGGTGGCCGGGTGGGATGGGGTCGACGCGCACGCTCGCAGACGGCGCGAGATCTGGCGGACCGAGTCGTGGAAGCAACAGATCCACGCCGTACGGGCGGCCCCGTACCTGCTCGTCGATCCAGGTCAGATCGCGTTCCAGACCTTCAGGCCGGTGAGCAACGGCGCCCAGCACCCCCAGGCCACCGGCGTTCGTGACTGCGGCCACCACGTCGCGGCAATGGCTGAAGGCCAGGATGGGGTACTCGATGCCGAGCAGTTCACCCAGGCGGCCGCGTGCGCTCATCGGGTCCACGTTCTCACATGCCCGGGCGATCGGCCGACGGAGGCGTACTATCGGCGCCGATCGGGAGGTTCCCATGATTCGCATGTCCGTGCTCGCACGACTGTTGGCACTCGTTCTCGCCCTCGTCGCGGCGCCGGTGCTCGCCGCCTGCGGCGACGACAGCGCCGATGTCGTCCTCGGCGGCGCGGACTCGTCCGACGGCGGCGGCAACGACGACTCGGACGAGGACTCCGATGAGGATTCGGACGAGGACTCCGATGAGGACCTATCCGACTTCAGCGACTTCTCCGACGAGTTCTCCGACCTCACCGACTTCTCGGACTTCTCGGACTTCTCCGACGAGTTCTCCGACCTCACCGACTTCTCGGACGACTTCTCGGACTTCAGCGACGACTTCACCGACTTCGGTGGAAGCTGCTCGTCAGAGGAGGGTGGCTGCGCGCCGATAAGCCCGGATCAATTCTCGACCCTCGTGGCGGGGACCCCCGCCCCCGGACCGGTCGACGAGTTCGACGACCTGTGGACCTCGTGCGATCAGGGTGACGACAGTGCGTGCGACGATCTGTACTTCGCGACCGTCGATGCCATCGGCACGGTGTACGAGGCCTGGTCGATCACCTGTGGCGGGCGCGTGCCGGACAATGTGATCGGCGGCCAGTGCGAGGAGCCCTTCGACGACACGTTCACCGACGACTTCGGTGGATTCTGTGAAGACTCGTCGGGCGGCTGCGCTGATTTCGACGGCGATTACACCGTGTTCGACCCGTCCAATCCGGCTCCCGGACCGGTCGCAGACTTCGACGCCGACTGGACCGCCTGCGCGGGCGGCGATCTTGCCGCATGCGACGACCTGTGGAGCGAAACACCGAGCGACTCGGTCTACGAAGCGTTCGCCGCCAGCTGCGGCGGTCGATTCGACAACGGTGACAACCTCTTGAACTGCGAAAACGCCGGCTGACCGCCCGCATCTTTACCTGGTCGGGCTGACCGCCCGCAGTTCAGCTGGTCGGGCTGACCGCCCGCAGTTCAGCTGGTCGGGCTGACCGCCCGCAGTGGCTGCCGCTCCGCCGGTGGTGCGAGCACGGAGCCCGTCGCCGCGCAGAAGACGTGGGCGAGAGCCGGCGCCACGATCACCTGCGGGTGCTCGGGGTCGAACCAGCGATCCACCCAGCCCCAATGGTAAGGGCTGGCCATGTAGTCGACCCGAAGGTCCTCGACGAACCGGTACTCCTGCTCCCACGCATGGGTCCACGGTCCCCGCCCGCGCACCCGGCTGAGGCGCCAGTTGACGATGCCCGTGATGTGGTCGGGCATGCGGTACAGGTCGCGCTCGAAGCGCTCCACGGTCGGCCAGTCGACCCCGGGTTCCACGGTCACCAGCAGGGTCCGCAGGATGCACGTGCCGATCTCGGGATCGGACGTGCCCGAGCCGATCACTCTGGTGATCTCGACGAGATCTGCGTCGATGCCCTCCCGGGCGAGGGCGGCTTCCACCACCGGGCGCTCGCTGAAGGCATCGGCGTGCCACAGCAGACCTCGCCCGCCGGCACTGCCGAGCAGGTCAGGGCCGAGATGCGAGCGTCGCATGCCCGGCAACTGGGCGAGAACATCAGCGGGGTCGGCGTCGTTGCGGCCCGACGGGCGGATCAACCCGATGAACGCGGCCACTACCAGGCCCCTGACACGGTGCGGTGGCGGTCCCGGATGAGCGACGAGCACGATGACCAGAACGACACGACCTCGGCGTGGCGTGAGACATCGGAGCGCATGGCGAAGAAACCGGTCGGACCGTCGACTCGCCAGACGAGCGTCAGCTCGGACGGCTCGCCATCGACCTCGACCGGGGGGCACACCCAGCGCTCCAGCAGTTCCATGCCGCGGGACCGGGCCGCGGGCAGGTACTCGTCGTCGAACCGGCGGCGGAAATCGTCGAGTGCTCCGGGTGCGAGCACGATGCGATCGATGAGCCGGACCTCCACAGCCGCCCCTTCTATCACGCCAGCCGCGAGACAACACGGTAGTGCCTACACTCGGCTGCCGCTCCCGTACCGCCAGGGTCGAGCAGGAGGCATATCACCATGGTGTCGGAGATCTTCGACCCGGCCGCGTGGACCGAAGTCCCCGGATTCTCGTTTCAGGACATCACGTACCACCGGGCGGTCGATCAGGGCACCGTGCGGGTCGCCCTCGATCGACCGGAGGTCCGCAACGCGTTCCGGCCCGACACCGTCGACGAGCTGTACCGCGCCCTCGACCACGCTCGCATGTCCCCCGACGTGGGGTGCGTCCTGCTGACGGGAAACGGACCGTCGCCGCGCGACGGCGGCTGGGCCTTCTGCTCGGGCGGCGACCAGCGCATCCGCGGGAAGGACGGCTATCGCTACACCCTCGCCGACGGCGCGCCCGGCGACGACACGGGCGAGACCGCGGCGAGCGTCGATCCGACCCGCACCGGGCGGCTCCACATCTTGGAGGTGCAGCGCCTGATCCGATTCATGCCCAAAGTCGTGATCTGCGTGGTCCCCGGCTGGGCGGCCGGAGGTGGGCACAGCCTGCACGTCGTCGCCGACCTCACCCTGGCCAGCCGCCAGCACGCCCGGTTCAAGCAGACCGACACCGATGTGGCCAGCTTCGACGGCGGTTTCGGCTCGGCCTACCTGGCCCGTCAGGTCGGCCAGAAGTTCGCCCGCGAGATCTTCTTCCTCGGGCGTGAGTACAGCGCCGACGAGGCGTTCGCCATGGGCATGGTGAACGCAGTCGTGGATCACGCGGACCTCGAGCGGGTGGCGCTCGACTGGGCACGAGAGGTCAACGGCAAGAGCCCCACCGCCCAGCGCATGGTGAAGTACGCCCTCAACCTCATCGACGACGGCCTGGTCGGCCAACAGTTGTTCGCTGGCGAGGCGACCCGCCTGGCGTACATGACCGATGAAGCCCAGGAGGGCCGTGACGCTTTCCTCGAGAAACGCCCACCGGACTGGTCGAGCTTCCCGTACCACTTCTGACCCGCTCCCAGGGGAGCGGTCCTATCATGCGGGCCATGACCGACCCCATCTTCGATGCCCGGACCTTTTGGGAGCTGCTCGACCGCCGGGCGACGGCCACCCCCGATCAGACCATGCTCGTCGACGCCGACGACCGTCGCATCACCTTCCTCGAGTTCCGAGACCGCGCCGAACGCACGGCGGCCGGTCTCGCCGCCCTCGGGATCGGTGAGGGAAGCCCGGTCACCTGGGTGCTGCCGACTCGAATCGAAACGGTCATCGTGTCATTCGCCTTGTCACGCCTGGGGGCCGTCCAGAACCCCATCATCCAGATCTACCGGGACCGCGAGGTCGGCTTCTGCATCCGTCAGACCGGGGCCACGCACGTGATCGTGCCCGGCGTCTGGAACGACTTCGACTACCGGGCCATGGTCGAACGGGTCACCGCCGACCTCCCCAACCCACCCTCGATCGTCACGGTGTACGACACCCTCCCCGATGGCGATCCCTCCACGCTGCCGCCGCCACCCCCACCGGCGCCCTCCGCAGCCGAGGCCCCGGTGCGGTGGATCTACTACACCTCGGGCACCACGTCGGACCCCAAAGGTGTGCAACACACGGACGAGACCCTCATCGCCGGCGGGGTCGGGCTGGCCAAGGCCATTGGTCTGACCCGCTCCGACGTGGGCTCGGTCGCATTCCCCTATGCCCACATCGGTGGACCGGATTTCATCGTCTTGGTGCTGGCCATCGGATTCTCCGCCGTCCTGCTGGAGCGTTTCGTCCCCGCCGAAGCCATCCCGATCTACACCCGCCACGGCGTGACCATGGCCGGCGGATCCACGGCCTTCTATCTCATGTTCCTCACGGAACAGCGCAAGCAGCCGGGCACCCCGATCATCCCGACCCTGCGGGTGCTCTCCGGCGGCGGGGCACCTAAGCCGCCCGAGGTGTACTACGACGTCAAGGCCGAGATGGGCATCCCCATCGCCCACGGCTACGGCATGACCGAATGCCCGATGATCGCGCAGGGCTCTCCCGATGACACCGACGACCAACTGGCCACCACCGAAGGTGCTCCGGTCGCCGGGTGTCAGATCACCATCGTGCGCGACGACGGCACGCCGGCCGGCCCGGGGCAGGAGGGCGAGGTCCGGGTGTCCGGGCCGATGCTGTTCCGGGGCTACACCGATCCGGCCCTCGACGCAGATGCCTTCGACTCGGAGGGTCGATTCCGCACCGGCGACCTGGGCGTCGTCCACGCCGACGGCCACATCACACTGACCGGCCGCGTCAAAGACATCATCATCCGCAAGGGTGAGAACATCTCCGCCAAGGAGATCGAGGACGTGTTGTACGCCCACCCGAAGATCCATGCGGCGGCCGCCGTTGGCCTCCCGGACCGTGAGCGCGGTGAACGGGTGTGCGCCGTCGTGGAGACGACCCCCGGCGAGTCCCCCATCACGTTCGACGAGCTGGTGGCGCACTGTCGAGCGGCCGGGCTCATGACGCAGAAGATCCCCGAGCAGCTCGAGGTGGTCGACCTGCTGCCCCGCAACGCCACGCTCAAGATCCTCAAGTACCAGCTCCGCGATCAGCTCGAGGGCCAGCCCTGGCCCGCCTGATGCCGGGGCACCGGGCCACCCGGCGCGCGTCGCGCCTGGGCGGGTGTGGGACCGGCGGTCCTGGAGGCTTCTGACAGCAGGAGCGATCGTCGTCGCGGCCGTCGTCGGCCGGTCCGCACCGACCACCGGCCTGACCGTCGAAGGGAGCGAGGCGCCGGTCGTCACGCACCTGCCGACCACGGGCGTGACCGTCGAGCGGTTCGCCATCTCTCCCGATGGTCGCTCCATCGTCGCCGGGAGTGCGCAGCTCGGGTTCGTCCTCTTCGACTCCACCGGCGCCGGGCCTGCGCGACGCCTCACCTTTGCGTCGACCGCCACGCAGGTGGCGCCGTCGGCACCTGTGTTCAGTGCCGACGGCCGATGGGTCATCGTGCCCCGAGCCGAATCGACATCATCGCCGCGACTGTACGTCGCCGCGATCGACGGATCGGGGCCCGCCGAATCGCTGCTCCCACTCAGCGTGGCGGTGTCGCCCTGCCAGACGATCGTGTCCCCGTCAGCCACGATCGTCGCCCACGCCACCAGCTGCGGTGCCGACGGCGATCCCCAGCCGATGTGGGTCGAGCCGGTCGACCCGCTGGTGCCCGGGTGGTGGATCGATCCGCCCCCAGCACTCCGGTGGGCGCGCCTGGAGGTCGTCACCGACGACGGTGCTGCTCTGTTCATCGGCGGGTCCACGTTCACCTCGGCCCAGGTCTTCATCGATCCCGGTCCGGTGACCTCGAGCGCCCCCCTCGCCGCCCCTCACGACCTCCGGGCACCCGACCTCCGCCTGACCGCCGATCAGCGGTCCGTCCTCATGGTCGACAGCGCAAGATGGTCCGAGGGCGACCCGGTCGGGGTGCTGTGGTCCATCCCTCTCGACGGTTCGACCGCCTGGCGTGTGTCGGGGGCGGACGAACCGGAATGGGTCCATTGGTACGGCACGACGTCCGCGGGCACGATCGTCTGGCTGTCGTCCGACAACCCTTTCACCCACCCCCGAAACCAGATCGCGACCCGGATGCACGCTCGAGCCGCCAACGGGTCGACACCGGAGGTGACGCTCATCGATCACTGGCGGACGAGCGAGATGCTCCACCCCGAACACAACGCGCCAACGGGTGCGGTCATCCTCGATCGACCCTCCGGCGAGGTGATCCGGTGGTTCGACGGCGCAGCGATCGTCGACCGTCCCCTCGACGGGGAGGGAATCTCCGCGGTGGCCGAGTTGCCCGGCGTGCACAGCGCGTACCTGAGCGCCGACGGCCGCGTGGCGATCCTGCTTCGCCAAATCGGTACCGAACCGTGTATCGATCCGACCCGCTTCCCCTGTTCCTTCCGCCCGATCCTCCAGCAATCCGCCGTCACCCTCACATCGCCGGCGGTCGAGCGGATCACCGGCCCACCGCCGACCCACCTCGGCCCAACCCTCGGGCAGTTGAGCCCGGACAGTCGCCGACGAGCGTGGAACGAGGCCGACCGGCTGATGGCTGCGCCGTCTGACGGCTCGAGCCCCCCGGTCGACCTCCTGGGTCCGGCGCCTGACCTGCGGGCGTGGCAGTGGGGCCCCGACTCACGGTTCATCATCGCCGCCGGCGGTCCGACCGGGCTCCAGCGGATCGACCTCACGGGCCCACCTACGGCGGCGCCGCCTTCCGCGGTGGCTCCCGGTGCCACCCGGTTCGTGCCGTTGCTGCCGGCTCGGGTATTCGACACGCGCGATTCCGGCGCGCCGATCCCCGCCGACGGCACGCTCGACGTCGAGGTGCTGGGCCAGGCCGGGATCCCCATGTCGGGCGTACGCGCCGTCGCCTTGAACGTGACCGCCACCGAATCGACGGGAGACGGGTTCCTCACTGTGTGGGCGACTGGGCAACCTCGCCCCCTCGCCTCCACCCACAACCTGGGGCCGGGCTCCACGGCGGCGAACCAGGTGATCGTGCCGGTGGGCGACGGTGGCCGGGTGTCGTTCTACAGCCAGGCCGGCACCCACCTCCTCGCCGACGTGGCCGGCTACTTCGTGGCCAGCGGCGCTTCGAGTGGGGGGCGCATCGTGCCGCTGGCGCCTCAACGGCTTCTCGACACACGCGACGGCGGCGCAGCCGTGCCCGGCCCGGGCGCCGTGCTCAACGTGGCCGTGGCGGGCCGGGGCGGCGTGCCGAGCACGGGCGCGGCCGCCGTGATCGTCAACCTCACCGCCACCGAGGCGGCTGCACCGGGGTACGTGACGGCCTTCCCGTCGGGTCAGGCACTGCCGCGGGCGTCCACGCTCAACCTGGAACGAGCCGGACATACAGTGGCCAACCTGGCGATCGTCCCGCTGGGAGCCGACGGCGCCATCTCGCTCGCCACCCAGGCCAGCGCCCACCTCGTCGTCGACGTGGCCGGCTACATGACCGGCTTCGACGCCGCCGTGTCGGCGGCCGGCCTGTTCGTCCCGGTCACGCCAGCTCGACTGTTCGACACCCGTGAACCGCCGTCACCGGGCCCCGTCGCGGCGGGCGGCGTTCTCACCGTCCCTGTGAGCGGCATTGCCGGGGTCGATGCCTCGGCCGGCGCCGTCGTGATGAACCTCACCGCGACCCAGGCCGCGGCGCCGGGCTACGTCACGGCGTGGCCGTTCGGGCCCATGCCATTGGCGTCGCACCTGAACCTTACGGCGGTCGGCGAGACCCGCCCCAACGCGGTGCTCGTGCCGCTCAGTCCCGGCGGATCGCTGAACCTCACCACCCAGAGCGGCGCCCACCTCCTCGCCGACGCGGCGGGCTGGATCACCGGCTGAACACCCCGAGCACGGTCACCTGTTCGGCAGGCACCAGTCGACGGGAGCTCGGCCCGCCTGCTCGAGCGCCGCGTTGGCTCGGCTGAACGGTCGACTCCCGAAGAACCCGTTGTGGGCCGACAGCGGCGACGGGTGCGCCGATTCGATCACCGTGTGACGGCTCGGATCGATGAGCGCCCGTTTCTTGCGGGCGTACCCACCCCAGAGGATGAACACCACCCGCTCCTCCTTGTCGTTCACGGCTCGAATGATCTGATCCGTGAACCGTTCCCAACCCTTCCCCTGGTGGGAGGCGGCCTGGTGGGCCCGCACGGTCAGCACCGCGTTCAGCAGCAGCACTCCCTGCGCGGCCCAGGCATCGAGGCAGCCGTGAGCAGGCGGCGGGCAATCGAGATCGGCGTGCAGTTCCTTGAAGATGTTGACCAGGGACGGCGGTGGGGCGACGGGCTGGCGTACGGAGAAGCACAACCCGTGCGCCTGCCCGGGCCCGTGATAGGGGTCTTGACCCAAGATGAGCACCTTGGTCTCGGCGTACGGGGTCGCGTGCAGCGCGGCGAACACCTGGTCAGCCGGTGGGAACACGTCGAAGTGGTCGCGCTCAGCGGCGACGAAGCCCTGCAACTGGGCCCAGTAGGGCTCGGCCAGCTCTCGGCTGAGCACAGGGTTCCAGTCGGTCTTCGGCACAGCGTTCCCCCAGTTCGGAATCGATTCGTCCGCTGCTATCTTGCCCTGCTGGCGCTGGACGCTGACCATCTCGTCGTACCCTCTGGCACTCAGTCCACCGCCACGCACGTGTAGGTCCCAGGCTTCGGCCCGGGAGATCCAGAGAGGATCACCAGTTGGTCAGCTACCTCGACCCCGCTCTCGTCGTTCGCCCCGTCACCGGAGTCGGACTCGGCATGTTCACCGAGCGACCCATCGCCGCCGGCGAGGTCGTCGTGGCGTGGGGCGGCGATGTCGTGCATCAAGGCCGTTTCGATGAGCTCGACGATCACAGCCGCACCCATTCCTTGCAGATCGACGACGAGTTGTACCTCGTGGCTCCCGCCGACGGTGAGGACGCGGACTACGTGAACCACTCGTGCGATCCCACGTGCGGGATGTTCGGGGCCACCATGCTCGTCGCCCGTCGGGACATCTCGGCCGGCGAAGAGATCACGTTCGACTACGCCATGACCGATTCCACCGACTACGACGAGTTCCCGTGCGCCTGCGGATCGATGCTGTGTCGCGGCATCGTGTCCGGCGCCGATTGGCGCCGACCCGAACTGTGGGACCGGTACGCCGACGCGTTCTCGCCCTACCTCCAGCGCCGAATCGACTCGCTCCGATCGCGACGGTCGGACGAACCCGCGTCCGTGCACCCGGGCGCCGGGGGCTGATCCGGAGGGCTCGCGGTCAGGCCAATTCCGCGGTTCCGAAGGCGACCCCGAAGCGAACACACCAGATGACAACGGTCCGGTACTGGCTCAGGTCGACATCGGCCGGGACCTCGTAGTTCTGGTTGCCGATGTTGCCGGAGAGGTTGCCGAGGTCGATGAAGTCGTCGTCGAAGTCGCCATCGGGCGCATCGGGCGAAGCCGTCGACAGGTAGACGTTGAGGTCCGGTCCGTTGTCGGTCTCGAAGTCCTCGAAGCGCAAGAACCGCTGCTCGCTGCCGTCGGTGAGCACGAGTGCGGTCCCCTCGGTGGGATGCGCCCGGTCGCCGAACTGACCTTGCGCGAGCGTCTGGATGCCGATCGCCGTCTCGCTCTCAGGACTGTCGGCATCCGAGTCGGCCGCTCCGCTTTCCGCGCTACCAGACGCTGATTCCGCCGCGTCCTCGGAGTCGTCGGGCTCCGCGCCTTCGGAGGTATCGGGAGCACCCGCCGCCTCGGCGCTGTCGAACTCGGGGATGGCCTCGTCGACCTTGTCGTCGACGAACAGGGTCTGGATCCCGAAGAACCCGAAGGCCAACCATGCCACGACGGCGAGACCCACCAGGGCGGCGATCAGAATGACAGGGCGGCGGAGGAGTGACGTACTGGACATACTCACCGAACCGCCGAGCGACGACGGTCATTCCCGAACTCCGTCGGCGGTCAATTCGGCGCTCGGCTGGCCGATGGTGTTGGTGGGCGTTTGGGCGAGACCGAGCCATCCCAGGAGTGTCGATGACGCAGCGCAACCGATGGAGGGTGGTGGTGGGCCTCGTGGTCCTCATCGCCCTACCAGGCTGCGGCGACGACGCCGTTCACGCCGACCCGATCGGTGACCTGCCGGAGGTCACGGGTGTCTCCAGC
Organism: uncultured Acidobacteriota bacterium; assembly: GCA_963732655.1. Lineage (GTDB taxonomy): Bacteria > Actinomycetota > Acidimicrobiia > Acidimicrobiales > SHLQ01 > CAVTWS01. The sequence continues at coordinate 561,326 of CAVTAI010000001.1, forward strand.
GAGTCCGCGCCGGTCGATGCCATCGCGTTCAGCGATCCCATCTTCGATGTGGCCCGCCTCGGTCGCGACGCCATCTGCAGCCTCGTGACGGCCGAGGACGTCGTCACGGTCACCAGCTCGACGCCGGAGGCCGAAGCGACGTACCGCTCGCTCGACGGTGTGGGGACCAGTTGCCTGCACTACGACGCGGTGTCGTTCGACCTGCTCGTCCGGGTCGAGATCGACGAGATCGCGTATGACGACCTCCGCCTGCTGTACACCGATGAGGACCTGGCGACCTTCGCCGACTGTTCGATCGCAAACCGCCCGGCGCTGTGTGTCGAGCCCTACGAGTCCGAGGGGTTCCAGTTCGGGGCGACCACGATCGTCCAGATCGACGGACCGTTCGGGCCCGCTCTTCTCCTCACCGCGCCGACCGCCGACGCCACGATCACGCTGGCCGAGATCGCTTTGGGTCGCCTCGACCAACTCTGAGATCCAGTCGGCCAAACGGTCCCGCCACCAGTCGTCGGTGTGACGTCCGGAACCGGTCCCGCCTACGACGGCCCCGGTCTGCCACACTGATCTGACGATGAGCTCGATCGACCCCGATGTCATGACGAACTGGTTGTCCCCCACCGATCTGGAGGTGGTGCGCGGGCGTATGCCCATCGTCTACGTCGATGCCGTTCCCGTCCGCCTCGACGAGCTCGGTTCGGTTACCCATGTCGGGTTGCTGTTACGGATGCTGGCCGACGGTACGGTCACGCGCGCCGTGGTGAGTGGGCGGGTCATGTACGGAGAAACGCTGCGGCAGGCCCTCATGCGCCACCTCGTCAAAGACCTCGGAACGGCATCGCGGCCCCAGATTCCGGTGTCGCCGACCCCCTTCACGATCGTCGAGTACTTCCCGGACCCCGGTATCACCGGATTCCACGACCCTCGCCAACACGCCGTCAGCTTGGCCTATGTCGTTCCTGTGCCGGGAGACTGCCTACCGTCGAGCGATTTCCTCGACGTCGCCTGGGTCACACCGGAAGAGGCGGTCAGCAAAGCGGTCCGGAACGAGATGACCGCGGGCCACGATCGTCTCGTCCGCTTGGCGCTGGCCCACTGTGGTCGGCTGCTCTGAACAACGCCCATCGTCGTCGCTGACCTCGACCTCACTCCGAGGTACCGGCGAGGTGCCCCCGGGCCAGACGTTCAACATCGAGAAGGAGCCGAGCCTCGGGTTCGGGGAGAAGCCCCGAGGCGACGACGACATCGAGCACGCTCGAACGGTCGCGGCGGGCGGCCGCCACAACGTCGGCGGCCGCCTGATAGCCGATCCGCGGTGCCAACACTGTGGCCAGTACCGGATTCTGCTCGGCCCGCCTTCGAAGTTCAGCGACATCGACGACCAGACCGGACAGACACCGGTGGTCGAGCACGCGCAGACCCCTGGTCAACAACCCGATGGCGTCGAGGAGGTTCACGCCGATCACCGGCATCATCACGTTCAGCTGGAAGTTGCTCTGCGTGGCGGCGAACGCCACGGCCGCATCGTGCCCCATTACCTGCGCACAGACCTGGCTGACCACCTCGGGCACGACCGGGTTGACCTTGCCGGGCATGATGGACGAACCGGGCGCAATGACCGGCAGATCGATCTCGGCCAGGCCGGCCGTGGGCCCTGACGACATCCATCGCAGGTCAGTCGCCATTCGGTGGATCGACGTGGCGATCACCCGCAACACTCCCGAAAGCTCGAGCAACGCGTCCCGGCCGCTCTGGGCCTCGAATCGATCGGTGGGCACCCGGAACGCCTCACCCTCGATCACCGACAATCGTTCCAGCACCCGCGGCGCAAACTCTGGTGGAGCGTTCACTCCGGTGCCCACGGCGGTTCCCCCGAGGGGCAGCTCCCGCAGCCGGTGTCGGGCATCCGACAGACGATCACGGCCCAATCGCATCGCGGCCGCGTAACCCGCCAGCTCCTGTCCCAGGGTGACCGGCATCGCGTCTTGGAGGTGGGTCCGACCGGTCTTCACCACGCTGTCGAATCTGGTGGCCTGCGCGGCGAGAGTCCGCTCGATCTCGCTCAAGGCCGGGACGAGCTCGACCCGAAGCTCTCGCAGGACCGCCAGGTGCAACGCCGACGGGAACACGTCGTTCGACGATTGGGACGCGTTGACGTGATCGTTCGGATGGACCGCCCGGCCGAGCGACTCCGACGCCAGGAAGGCGACCACTTCGTTCACGTTCATGTTCGACGACGTCCCGGACCCGCTCTGGAACATGTCGAGCGGAAACTCGGAGGCCCACTCCCCCTCCGCTATCTGTCGGGAGACCCGGTGCACGGCTGCCGCCACCTCGGCATCGACGCCCGAGACGCCGAGCTCGTGGTTCACCACGGCCGCCTCGGCCTTGATCGTGGCGATCGCTGAGATCACCGCAGGTGGCATGCGACGCCCGGAAACAGCAAAGGCCTCGAGCGTGCGTTGGGTCGATGCCCCCCAGCGGGCACCCGGGGAGATCGGCACTGTGCCGAGGGAGTCCGTGGCCCGGCGAGATCGTTTCGCGCTCATCACATCACCCTACGTGCGTCACGATCTCGGCTGTCCTGCCGAGCAGGCGGCTGACGCGCGCCGTCTCGGAAGCTCGCAGAATGTCCGCAGCAACGACCTCGGTGCGGCTGGCCAGCGAGCCGCCCGCCCGGAAGAAGCGGCGCTGGACGCGGCCCACGACGACGATGCGATCATCGACGCGGAGCTTGCGCATCACCGCGGTCGGGTCATGACGCACGACCGGCACGGAGTCGGCCGGTCCATCGCTGCGGGCGATGTTCACCTGGAGATCCATGACCTCCTCGCCGGACGGGAGTGTGCGGATGACAGGATCGGCCGACACGCGGCCTTGAAGGATGACGATGTTCACGGGAGCGACCTCGAGAGGTGGTGGGATGCAGGCCGCGATGGCGAATGACCTGCAGCCTCGCGCCGGGGTGTGACACGGCGCGAGGAAACCGGGCGGTCGAATCGCCGTCCGACGGTCGCTGCCGGCGTTTGCGCCCGACGAGTGCGAGCTCAGCTCAAGGCGCCGAGCCGCAACGCCGTGTCGGCGAACTCCGGGTCGTGGCGCAGGATCCACGTGAACAGGTCTCGAGCCCGCGGGGTGGCGCCCGAACGCTCGTAGAGGTCAGCCAAGGCGTAGGCGCGCCGCAGATGGTAGGAGCGCGGTTTGGCGACCGTCTTCCACCCTCGTTCGAGCTCCCGGATCGCCTCGATGAGCAGCCCCCGGTCAGCCATCGCGCCGGCGGAGACAATCCGGCCCTCGATCACCAGTTCAGGGTGCGGCGACACCAGCCGCAACTCTTCCCACAACTCGTCGACGGCAGTCCAGTCCTTCCGGGCCCGGTAGCAGTCCGCCAGCACGGGATGCTGCTCGGTACTGCCCGTCAGCGCCCGGAACGCCTCCAGCTCGCTGATGGCCTGAGCCCATTGGCCGAGCCGGTAGTAGCTGAGACCGAGCAACTCTCGGACATCTGGTGCATCCGGAGCCTCTTCGGCGATCGGGCGCAGGATCCGGCGGCTGTCTTGAAAGCGGTCGGCGGCGAACGCCCGCGCCGCCTCCTCCAGACGCGAGGCCAACCGAGCCCCTCGTTCGCGTCCCAAGATCCTCGTCAGAGCGTCGGAAGCAGGCTCCTCCGACGATCGAGGGCGAAGCGGCGGCCGGGTTGCCGCCTTGCGGTTCGCCTTGGCCGGCGCCTCGACTCGCGGCGGGACTGGCGCGCCATCACGTCGCACGATTCGCGGTTTGTCGGGGCGCGGGCGCGCCGGAGCCACGGCCTCGTCAGACACGGGAGACGGCCCGCGCCCTCCGACGGGTCCACGACCAGGTCCCCGACTCGACACTCCGGTGGGTCCCCGACCGGTGTCGTTTCCGGGGCCACGAAAACCTCCTCGGGCCTCCTCGGAGGAGCTGCGTGAGCGGTCCGTACGGGCGTCACGATCGCCGAACCGACCATCGGGTCGGGGTCCGGCGTCTCGAGGTCCGACGTCTCGACCGCTCGAGCGTGTCCCGGCACGGCCGGCGGCCGGGCGATCATTCAACGACGGTCGACCACCAGGTCGACGTTCATCGGCGCGTGCCGAACCGGCCCTCGCTCCGGCTCGACCGATCCCGGAACGAGACGTACCCGGCCGACCGCCATCGGGCCGACGGGTGTCCGAACCGGAACCTCCGCGATCCGACTCCGACCGGCGCGTCCCGCCTCGACTTGGCTCACCACGCCCGGCGAGACCACCAGTGCCGCCACGACGGTCACCGCCGCCCCGGGGATCGAACTCCTCCTCGGTCACCTTTCGAGCACCTCGCCGAGCCACCGAACCGAGCGGCGCACGACCGCCGGGACGTTTGGAGGAGGACCCCGGAGCAGCCATGACGGGCAAGCCTACCGACCGCAATCGTTCACCGAGCCCCGGGCAGATGGGTACTTGACACACACTCACCGACGCGCCAAGCCCAAAACGGCAACAGGAGGCCCCGAAGGGCCTCCTGTCACAAGCGAAATCCGGCGACGACCTACTCTCCCAGGGACTCTCGTCCCAAGTACCATCGGCGCAGGAGGGCTTAACTTCCGTGTTCGGAATGGGAACGGGTGTGACCCCTCCGCTATCGCCACCGAAATCAGTTGTCAACGACGGCGCACCGTCGAGAACTCCATAGCGAACACGAGCACCTCACCGTCGTTGGTGAGTAAAAAACCAAGCCCTCGGCCGATTAGTACCGGTCAGCTACACGTGTTACCACGCTTCCACTTCCGGCCTATCAACGTGGTCATCTACCACGGGCCTTACCCGGTTAACCCGGTGGGAGAACTCATCTTGGAACGAGCTTCCCGCTTAGATGCTTTCAGCGGTTATCCCTTCCGCAGGTCGCTAACCAGCCATGCCTCTGGCGAGACAACTGGCACACGAGAGCTGCGTCCATCCCGGTCCTCTCGTACTAGGGATAGCCTTCCTCAATTCTCCTACGGGTGCGGAGGATAGGGACCGAACTGTCTCACGACGTTCTAAACCCAGCTCGCGTACCGCTTTAATGGGCGAACAGCCCAACCCTTGGGACCTGCTTCAGCCCCAGGATGCGATGAGCCGACATCGAGGTGCCAAACCTTGCCGTCGATATGGACTCTTGGGCAAGATTAGCCTGTTATCCCCGGGGTACCTTTTATCCGTTGAGCGACGACGCTTCCACAAGCAATCGCCGGATCACTATGCCCTGCTTTCGCACCTGCTCGACTTGTAAGTCTCGCAGTCAAGCTCCCTTGTGCCATTGCACTCGACGCCTGATGGCCGACCAGGCTGAGGGAACCTTTGGGCGCCTCCGTTACATTTTAGGAGGCGACCGCCCCAGTCAAACTACCCGCCTGACGCTGTCCCTAATCCGGATAACGGACCAAGGTTAGATTCCCGGCATGCGCAGGGTGGTATTTCAAGGTTGACTCCACGATGACTAGCGTCACCGCTTCCAAGTCTCCCACCTATCCTACACAACGCATACTAAAAACCAACATCAAGTTGTAGTAAAGGTCCACGGGGTCTTTCCGTCCTTCCGCACCTAACGAGCATCTTTACTCGTACTTCAATTTCGCTGGGTCTGTGGTTGAGACAGTGGGGAGGTCGTTACGCCATTCGTGCAGGTCGGAACTTACCCGACAAGGAATTTCGCTACCTTAGGACCGTTATAGTTACGGCCGCCGTTTACTGGGGCTTAGGTTCAGAGCTTCGCCCGAGGGCTAACCCTTCCCCGTAACCTTCCAGCACCGGGCAGGCGTCACAGCGTATACAGCGCCTTACGGCTTCGCACGCTGCTGTGTTTTTAGTAAACAGTCGCCACCCCCTGGTCTGTGCCACCCCTTCGAGCTCAGGGAGCAAGTCCCTTCACCCTAATGAGGTCGTCCTTATCCCGAAGTTACGGACGCAATTTGCCGAGTTCCTTAACCACAGTTCACCCAATCGCCTTGGTATTCTCTACCTGCCCACCTGTGTCGGTTTGGGGTACGGGCACCATGAGAGCTCGCTAGCGGCTTTTCTTGGCAGCATGGGATCAGTGACTTCGCCTTGAACGGCTCGGCATCACGTCTCAGGCATCAAGGGGTGCGGACTTACCTACACCCCGCCCTACACGCTTACCCCAGGACAACCATCGCCTGGGATCACCTACCCTCCTGCGTCCCCGCATTGCTAGCCTCCACTCAGTGGGTCGGATCGTCCTAACCCTTAACGGGCTAGGCATCCCCTTAGCAACTGAATATTGGCGTGGACGCGCTCACGGTGGTACCGGAATATCAACCGGTTGTGCATCGACTACGCCTCTCGGCCTCGCCTTAGCTCCCGACTTACCCTGGGAGGATTAGCCTTCCCCAGGAACCCTTGGGCTTTCGGCGGAGGGGCTTCTCACCCCTCTCTCGCTACTCATGCCTGCATTCTCACTCGACCGCGCTCCACAGGTACGTTTCCACGCCCGCTTCACAGCACGATCGACGCTCCGCTACCACTCCCTTACGGAAGTCCGCGGCTTCGGCTCTGGACTTGAGCCCCGTTACATTGTCCGCGCAGGACCACTCGACCAGTGAGCTATTACGCACTCTTTAAATGGTGGCTGCTTCTGAGCCAACATCCTGGCTGTCTTAGCAGTCCCACATCGTTTACCACTTAGTCCAGAATTTGGGGCCTTAGCCGGCGGTCTGGGCTGTTTCCCTCTCGACCATCGAAGCTCATCCCCCGAGGTCTCACTGCTGCGCTCTGGAGTCGTGGCATTCGGAGTTTGGTTGGGTTCAGTAAGCTTGTGGGCCCCCTAGCCCATCCAGTGCTCTACCTCCACGACTGAACACGCAACGCTGCACCTAAATGCATTTCGCGGAGAACCAGCTATCACCGAGTTTGATTGGCCTTTCACCCCTAACCACAGGTCATCCGCCCAGTTTTCAACCTAGGTCGGTTCGCGCCTCCACGGAGTCTTACCCCCGCTTCACACTGCCCATGGATAGATCACTCGGCTTCGGGTCTACAGCGTGCGACTGAACGCCCTGTTCAGACTCGCTTTCGCTCCGGCTACCCTTCACAGGTTAACCTTGCCACACACCGTAACTCGCAGGCTCATTCTTCAAAAGGCACGCCATCGGGCCGAAACCCTCTGACTGCTTGTAAACCAACGGTTTCAGGTACTATTTCACTCCCCTCCCGGGGTGCTTTTCACCTTTCCCTCACGGTACTAGTTCGCTATCGGTCGCCTACGTATACTTAGCCTTATGAGGTGGTCCTCACAGATTCACGCCGGCTTTCCCGGATCCGGCGTTACTTGGGAGCAACAAGCAGAGGGTGCGTGACTTTCGCATACGGGGCTGTTACCCACTGTGGCCCGTCTTTCCAAAACGGTTCTGCTAGTCAGCACTTTTGTAACTCTGTGGGAGATCTGGTGTTCTCCCTCTCGTGTCCCACGACCCCGAACTGGCAACGCCACCAGGCTTTGACACCAGTTCGGTTTAGGCTGATCCCGTTTCGCTCGCCGCTACTCAGGGAGTCGCTGTTGCTTTCTTTTCCTCGAGTTACTTAGATGTTTCAGTTCACTCGGTTCCCTCTCCAGTGCCTATGTATTCAGCACGGAGTGACACCCCATGACGGGTGCCGGGTTTCCCCATTCGGACATCCACGGATCGACACTTGGTCGGCAGCTCCCCGTGGCTTTTCGCAGCCTCCCGCGTCCTTCATCGGTAGTAGGCGCCAAGGCATCCACCGTTGGCTCTTCGTAGCTTGGAATACTCTTGACAAATAAAGATGCTCGTGTTCGCTATGCAATTCTCAACGAGCAGTGCACCGACCCGGGAATACCCGGCCGGCGGGCGTGCTGCACCAGGGCCGATCGACGAAGGCCGACGGGCTCGGGGCAGGAACGCCGCGAGGACGCACACTTGCGCCCAGAAAACAGAAGAGAGGATGCCGAAGCCCTTTCGAAGATCGACGTGGCCGAAGCCAACAGACGAACTTTCGATCAGACGCCGAATAACCAGTGACCAACTAGTAGTCGTGCCCTATTTGGGCAGACTCCTTAGAAAGGAGGTGATCCAGCCGCACCTTCCGGTACGGCTACCTTGTTACGACTTCACCCCAATCACGAGCCCCACCTTCGGCAGCTCCCTCCCTTGCGGGTTAGGCCACTGACTTCGGGTGTTGCCCACTTTCGTGGTGTGACGGGCGGTGTGTACAAGGCCCGGGAACGTATTCACCCCGGCGTTGCTGATCCGGGATTACTAGCGACTCCGGCTTCATGAAGTCGAGTTGCAGACTTCAATCCGAACTGAGACCAGCTTTAAGGGATTCGCTCCACCTCGCGGTGTGGCAGCCCGTTGTACTGGCCATTGTAGCATGTTTGCAGCCCTGGACGTAAGGGGCATGATGACTTGACGTCGTCCCCACCTTCCTCCGAGTTGACCCCGGCAGTCTCCTACGAGTCCCCGGCATTACCCGCTGGCAACATAGGACGAGGGTTGCGCTCGTTGCGGGACTTAACCCAACATCTCACGACACGAGCTGACGACAGCCATGCACCACCTGTGTAGAGCCCCGAAGGACACCACATCTCTGTGGCTTTTCTCTACATGTCAAGCCCAGGTAAGGTTCTTCGCGTTGCCTCGAATTAAGCAACATGCTCCGCCGCTTGTGCGGGCCCCCGTCAATTCCTTTGAGTTTTAACCTTGCGGCCGTACTCCCCAGGCGGGGCACTTAATGTGTTAACTTCGGCACGGAATCCGTTGATAAGACCCCACACCTAGTGCCCAACGTTTACGGCGTGGACTACCAGGGTATCTAATCCTGTTTGCTACCCACGCTTTCGCTCCTCAGCGTCAGTACCGGCCCAGAGTGCTGCCTTCGCCATTGGTGTTCCTCCTGATATCTGCGCATTTCACCGCTACACCAGGAATTCCACACTCCTCTACCGGACTCCAGTCATGGCAGTTTCGGGTGGCTTCCCGAGGTTGAGCCTCGGACTTTCACACCCGACTTACCAAACCGCCTACGAGCTCTTTACGCCCAATAAATCCGGACAACGCTCGCCCCCTACGTATTACCGCGGCTGCTGGCACGTAGTTGGCCGGGGCTTCTTCTGCAGGTACCGTCATCTTCGTCCCTGCTGAAAGAGGTTTACAACCCGAAGGCCTTCATCCCTCACGCGGCGTTGCTGCTTCAGGCTTGCGCCCATTGAGCAAGATTCCCCACTGCTGCCTCCCGTAGGAGTCTGGGCCGTGTCTCAGTCCCAGTGTGGCTGATCGTCCTCTCAGACCAGCTACCCGTCGTCGCCTTGGTGAGCCGTTACCTCACCAACAAGCTGATAGGCCGCGAGACCATCCCAAAGCGCCTGAGCTTTCTTCTCCCCGTCATGCGGCAGGGAGGAGGTATCGGGTATTAGCCCGGGTTTCCCCGAGTTATTCCCATCTCCAGGGTAGGTTTCTCACGTGTTACTCACCCGTTCGCCACTAACTCATTGACCCGAAGGTCGAGTTCGTTCGACTTGCATGTGTTAAGCACGCCGCCAGCGTTCGTCCTGAGCCAGGATCAAACTCTCCGTCGAGATCTCGTACCCCGGTAGATAACCGGAGCCGTTGATCGTTTGGCCGGGCCGAAGCCCGGGCGAGTTTGTGTACCTGTTCGCACCAGTCTTAGGGTGACCGGTGGCTCTATGGTACGGAATTGCATTCGTTTGTATGGGTCGCTGCATGGTGACTCGCATCACCGGCGCAACGCCCGCACTGGCTTTTGCGTCCTCTCTTCTGTTTTCAAGGAGCACGTGAAGCCGAACTCGACTTCGGACACGCAGAGGCTGAGCCTCCGGTGGTGCCTGCCTCCCCCGACTGAGCGGCCTGTGCGGCTCGCAAGCCCGTGGGGGGCGAGGGACAACCATATCCAGCCCCCACCAAAGCGTCAACCTGTGCGGCAAAGATTTCTTGCACGCGGGTGGTTTCGGCGCTCAGAGCGGCGGGGGTGCCACTCTTCGTCGACCGACGGGCCGGTTCAGGCGCCGTCGAGGACAAGGAGACCATACTGCTTTCCGCGCCGGATCAGCACGTACTGACCGTGCCACACCGAGTCCGGGTCGATCACCTGGTCCGGTGCCAGGCGTTGACCGGCGATCTCGACGCCGTTGCCGGCGATGGCGCGACGGGCATCTCCCTTCGACGTGGCCAGTCCCACGGCGATGAGCGCCTCGAGCGGGTCGGTCACCGGACCGGACATCCGGGCCGTCGGAATCTCGCCGTCGAGTGTGGCCAGCACGCCTGGAGAGGGGATGTCACGGCTCGCTCGTCCGAACAGGACGGCCGATGCTTCCTGAGCCGACTCGGCGGCCGCCTCGCCGTGCACGATCGAGGTCACCTCGACGGCGAGACGCTGCTGGGCGAGTCGCCGCTCCGGAGCCGCCTCGTGGGCGACCAAGATGTCGTCGACCTCGCCCACTGGCAACAGCGTCAGCTGCAGGAGAAACCTCCGCAGGTCCCGGTCATCCGTGTTGATCCAGTACTGGAAGAAGCGGTACGGCGACGTGCGCTCGGGCGCGAGCCAGATGTTGTCACCCATCGACTTACCGAACTTGGAGCCATCGGCGCGGGTGAGCAACGGCCACGTCAGCCCATGGGCGGTCGTGGCGAACCGGCGCCGGATGAGATCGATCCCGGCGGTGATGTTCCCCCACTGGTCCGAACCGCCGATCTGGAACAGGCAACCGTGCACCCGGTGGAGGTGGGCGAAGTCGTTCGCCTGCAAAAGCATGTAGCTGAACTCGGTGAAGGAGATCCCGGCCTCGCTGCTCATCCGTGAGCGGACCGACTCCTTCGCCACCATCTGATTGATCGTGAAGTGCTTGCCGACGTTGCGGAGGAAGTCGACGAGCGTGGTGGGCACGGTCCAGTCCGCGTTGTCGACCATCACCGCCGGCACGTTGGCGTGGCCGAAGTCGACGAACCGGGACAGTTGCGCCTTGATCCCCGCCACGTTGGCGGCCAGCGTGGGCGCGTCGAGCAGGTTGCGTTCGTCGCTCCGGCCGGATGGATCCCCGATCATGCCGGTGGCGCCACCAGCCAGCGCGATGGGTCGGTGCCCGGCCTCCTGGAATCGCCGCAGCACCAGCAGGCCGATGAGGTTGCCGGCGTGCAGGCTGTCGGCCGTGGGATCCACGCCGTAGTAGAAGGTGACCGGCCCGGAGTCGAGCAGGTCGGCGAACGCCTGGCGGTCGGTGTGGTCGTGAAGCAGACCTCGGGCATCGAGGTCGTCGAGGATGGCGGATCCGGACATTGCGGACCATTCTGCCCGACCGCTTCTCTGCTGCCGCCAGATTTGGCTCGGGATGGGCGAGAATGGGCGCCGCCATGGCCTCTGCTCCCTCGCCTCCGCCGGTCCTGCCGCGCGCCGGTGGCCGCTCGATACGGCGACGGGCTCCGTTCGCCGTGCTCGCGCTCGCCCTCGTGGCGTCGTCGTGTTACTCGTACACGTCGCCGGATCTGACGGTGACCTTTCCTGAACAGCTCCAGACCTCGAGCGTCTACGACAACGACGGGGTGCTGCTCACCGAGCTCGAGGCCGCCCAGAACCGCACCAACGTCCGGTTCGATGAGATCCCCCAGGTGATGATCGATGCCATCGTGGCCATCGAGGACGAGCGCTTCTACCTCCACCACGGGTTCGACCTCCGGGGCCTGATCCGCTCGGCCCGCACCAACGTCTCGGCCGGCGGAGTCGAACAGGGTGGTTCCACCATCACCCAGCAGTTGGTCAAGCTCACGCAGCAGGACCAGCTCACCGAGTGCTTCGACGACGAGGGAAACCCGACCCGGACCATCCAGTGCGAAATCCAAGAGGTGAACCTGGCCCGGCGCCTGGAACAGCAGTACACCAAGGAGTTCATCCTCGAGCAGTACCTGAACGTGGTGTTCTTCGGGAACAACGCCTACGGGGTGCAGGCAGCAGCCGAGGAGTACTTCCAGAAGGACATCGGTGAGATCACCCTGGCCGAGGCGGCTCTGCTCGCCGGTCTGGTGCAGCGGCCGAGCGGTTTCGATCCCTACGACTTTCCTGATGACGCCGAGCGCCGCCGCCGCCTCGTGCTCGACCGCATGCTCGCCAACGAGTTCATCTCCCAGGCCGAACATGACGAGGCGTACGACCTCACCGTGCGCACGATCGTCCAGGCCGAGGACGCGGGCCAGGAGACGGCGGCCTACGAGGAGGTGTTCCCCGGCGCCCACTTCGTCGACGAAGTGCGCCGCTGGTTCCTCGACGGCGACGACCCCCAGATCGTCGAGCTCTTCCCGACGGAGGAGGAGCGCGAGAACGCGTTGTACGGCGGTGGTCTGCGGATCTACACCACCCTCGACCGCAATCTCCAGGAACGCGCCCAGGAGATCGTCTACGGCGCCAACGGGATCCTGCCCAACCCCGACGGCCCCGATGGCGCCGCCGTCGTGATGGAACCGGCGACGGGCAACGTGCTGGCCATGGTGGCCGGCCGCGACTACTTCGGCGAAGAGGTCCACACCAACCTCGCGGTCGCCGGCGAGGACAACGACGGAGATGGCGACCCTGATGGCGGCCGCCAGGCCGGCTCGTCGATGAAACCCATCGCCCTCGCCTACACGCTGGAACGGGGCGGCTTCGAGGTCACCGACACGTACGCCGCCCCCTCGAACATCGAGTTCCGACCGTCGGACTATCCGGCCGGCACCTTGACCACGCCGTGGCGGGTCAAAGGCGGTGGTGGCGGCGGACGGGTCACCCTCGTCACCGCCACTCGGCAGTCCTACAACACCGTGTACGCCCAGCTCATGCTCGACATCGGGGCCGAGAACTTCGTGGACATGGCCTACGACCTGGGCGTGAACCAGGAGACATCACCCATCTCGCCGGTTCCCGCGGCTGTGCTCGGGACCGAAGATGTCACCGTCATGGACCTCGCCACCGTCTACGGCACCTTTGCCAACAACGGCGACCGGGTCGACCCCTCATATGTGTCGCGCATCGTCGCCGCCGACGGCACGGTGATCTACGAGCACATCCCCGAACGGGTGCCCGTTCTCGCCGCCGACACCGCGGCCCAGATCTCGTGGGTCCTGCGTGGTGTCATCGAGGAAGGAACCGCTGAACGCAACGGCCAGATCGGACGGCCGGCGGCCGGCAAGACCGGCACGGCCCAGAACCTGGCCGATGCCACCTTCGCCGGTTATGTACCGCAGCTCGTCACCGCGGTCTGGGTGGGCTTCCCGCAGGGTCAGATCCCGATGCGCCCGCCTCGCACCGCGATCGACGTGTTCGGCGGCACGTATCCGACCCAGATCTGGCGTGAGATCATGCTCTACGCCCTCGGACCCGAAGGCCTCGATTACGACTCGACCGAGTTCCCCACCCCACCCACCAGCACCACCACGACCTCGACCACCATCCTCAGCGAGCAACCGCTGGCCGCCGTCCCCAATGTGCGGGGCCTGTCCGAGGCCGATGCCCGGGCCACCCTCGAAGCGGCCGGATTCGCCGTGGAATCGGTGCCGGCCGAGGTGGAAGGTGGGACGCCGGGCACGGTCAGCGCCCAGGCGCCCGCCGGGGATGTGCAGACCTATCTGGGCACGGTCGTCACCATCGAGATCGTCACCACGCCGCCGCCGCCGAGCTCACCGGTCACCGTGCCCAGCGTCGTCGGGCTCACCCTGGCCGAAGCTCGGCAGGTTCTGATCGGCGCCGGGTTCGCCATCTCGGAGGAGAACATCCGCCAACCGGGCACCCCGCCCGGCTCCGCGGTGGGCATCGTGTGGGAACAGTCCCCGGTCGCCGGGTCACCGCCGCCGTCGACCGCCTCCATCACCGTTCGCGTCAACCCGCCCTGATGGGCACCGCCGTTCTGAGGATTCCGTGACCAGCATCGACACCCCTGCGCGCCCCCAATCCGACCCAGACCTGGACGACACCGGACGAGACGGTCCATGGTGGCGTCACCTCACCGTCGGCCGGGTTCTCGCCGGGTTGTTCCTGGTGTCCATGGCGGTGTTCTGGGTGTGGGCGTTCAGCCCCTGGAAACCCGAAAGCAACGTCGACCGATTGAGCTCTGACGACTTCGGCGAGTTGGCCCGGCCCCGATGTCAGGCCATGCTCGACGAGCTCGGTGCCCTGCCGAACCCGGCCGATGTGACGACCCCAGCCGAGCGCGCCGACCTGCTCGTGCTCCAGAACGCCGTGGTGGACCAATTCGTGGCCGATCTCCGGGCGCTGCCGCACGGTCCGGCCGACGACGCCTTCCTGCTCGACTCGTGGTTCGCCGACTGGGACCAGTACATGGCCGATCGGGAGCGTCACGTGGAGCGGCTCCGCACCGCTCAGGACGGTGATGACCTGCGCTTCCGGCTGACGGCCATCGATGGTGGCCGGGGCGTGGATGCTCGGATCGACGGGTTCGCCACCATCAACCGGATGGTGGTGTGCTCGACGCCCGGCGACATCTGATCGGTCGGGTCCTCCCCGTCCACCGGAGTGGGAACCAGGAGCCAGCAGCGCTCGGTCCCCGGAATCGTGACCTCGAGGCGGCGCATCGCCCACGCCGGAAACAGCCAGCGAAGCTGCGATGGGTAGGCACGAAGTGCCGCCACCTTGGCCGCTCGATCGATGCGAACGGTGAACATCGCCGCGGCGCCGAAACCGAATCGACTCGCGGCGACGACAACGGCGTCGTCGGCCGACTCGGCGTAGGCATTGGGCACGTCGTCGAAGAGCAGGATCGGACGCCGACGATCGCGGGCGAATCGGAGCAGCGTGTCGCGGACCCATTCGTGATCGGGGTGAGGGGCGACCTGCCGCCAGCCGCGGAGCCCGCGAATCGGGACCCGAGAGCGCACCGCGGCGATGAAGGTCGGCCGGCCCCGGCGTCCCGCTCCGGCTGGTGCTGCGATGACCGTGTCAGGAGGGAGGTCCCGAAGCACGTCGTCCAAACACGCCATCAAGGTCGTTTCGTCATCGACGCTTCGCGGCCGATCGAGGTATGCCTCGTCGAGAAGGTCGGCCCCGATGCGCCGGTCGACCCGCCCGGCGAGGGCGTGTTCGTCTTCTTCGTAACGGAGTCGATGCGCGTCGTCCGAATCGACGAAACCGCACCGGCGATCCCACTCTGAGCTCACCGGGACATCCGGTATCCCGGTGAAGACATTGACGACCACAGTCGTCGACGACGCTGCCATGAGACCCCACGTCGACAGCACGGCATCGTCGTAATGGGGTGAGACCACGATCAAGGCGGGTAGCTCGGTCATCCGGGCTCCCGCCCGGTTCCCGTCTGACGGGACGACACCACCCGCTCCGCCACGCCGGCCAGGCGACCTCGCCACCCGTGGGCGCCCGACACGAATGGGACGGGCGAGACGATCTCTCGACCTCGCATCCCGTTCTTGAACTGCCATCCGCCCGGGTTGGCCACGGCGTCGACGCCGCCCAGGTCGTAATAAAGCCGGCCCCGGCGACGGGCGTGCTCCACACCGGCAAACTGCGCCAGATACCCCGCCCTCACCTCCAGGGCGGCCGAGGAGCTCCCACCCAACACATACGTGGCGACCGCCCCCGAACCGCCGAGGATCACCCCCGCCAGGTCGACATCATTCCGCTGCACGATGACGGCGTCGAAATCGTCCGCCGACCGGGGGTCGTCGAGCACCGTCGACCAGAAATCGGGCGTCAGCGACAGGTCGAATCCCTTGCGATCGTGCATCGATTCGAACAGCGGTCGCAGTCGCTGCCATCCCTCGGCCGCTCCGACCGAGACGACCTCGAGGTCGTTGCGCTCCGCCGACCGGAGATGGCGGCGCCATTGTGAGCTCAGACCAGCACGCAGCTCCTCGACCGACTGGCGAAGATCGAGAACCATGGACCGATACGCCGGAAACAGCGTCGAGTCCGGAAGGGCGACGCCTGGCGTTTCCGGTGCTCCGAACCAACCCTCGATCGACGAGAGGAATGGCGCTCGGACATGCAGGCGGATCCCGCGATCCGCATACACGTCGACCAGCACGCGGACTGCGTGCCCATACCAGCCCGCCCGATCGGCGGGCGTCGATCCGCGAACCGCGACCAGGGGACCTCCGGCAACAACACCGACACCGCCACCCACGACCGGCAACGGACGGATACGCACCGCGGCCAACGCCGATGACGAACCGGTGTCGAGCTCCACCAACTCCAGATCCTCACCACGATGACGAGCGATCTCGACGAGATAGGGCACCGACGTCTGGTGCTCCCGATCCTCGTAGTCGACACTACGAGCGGCAAAGGAACGCGGTTCGTGCTTCACGATCGGGACGGGCCGCGCTTCGGCCTGGCGCCTGATCGCTGCTGTTGTCGAGTGCCCGGACATCGCGTTACTCCCAACCTGCGGTGAGGTTAGGCGCAGGACCTGGGTCGCTGCATGAGCCGAGGGGCTCTCAGGACCTAGGTCGTTCGAGCGATGCCGCGACGGCCTCCCCGACCCGCGCCAGCCGCACGAGCCCGGCATCGGCGCCCAATCCAGGTAACTCCTCCCCGTGAACCCACCGCAACGCTTCGGACTCGTGGTTCCCGGTGACCGTGGCACCAGCCGGGGCCATGACCACAAACCGCACGTCGTAGTGGAGATGGGGATCCTCCGCCGGGGGCGCGACCCGGTGCACGTCGATGTCGACGGCAGGGATCACCACGGCCAGGCCGTCGATCCCGGTCTCTTCGGTGGCCTCGCGGAGGGCGACGGCCGCCAGGTTCGTATCGCCATCGGCGTGGCCACCGGGCTGGAGCCACCGTTGCAGCTTGCGATGGAACAGCACGAGGATCCGGCCCGACGACGGGTCGATGATCAAGGCGGAACCGGTCAGATGCCCGGGACGGTCGGAGCGATCCAGTGGCGCCTCCTGCGTCCGCAGGGCCTCCAGTACTCGATCCCGGGCCGGGCGGAGCTCGGGGGAGCGCAACCCGACGATCTGGAGCCAGGCGAGCGACCGGTCCCGCGACGGCGCCAACCCGGGATCACCGACGCGGAGCACGTGACGATTCACCGGCCCGCTCCCCCACCCGTCGGCGCCTGGGCGCCTCGCCCCGCCGGACGTGCCGACGGGAACTTCGACACGTACGGGTCGCCGACGACGTGGTACCGCCACGGGAGGTCCGCCCCGGCCGACAGGCCGATCCGTACGGTCTGGCCCCGGGCTTCGGGCATCGGCGACGCGACACCGTCGTCGAGAACGAGCACCGGTGAGGCGCTGTCGCACAGGTCGAGCCCATAGTGCTCGGCGCCGATGCCCAAGGCCGCGCACGCTTTGGCCGGGCCGTTGGTGAGGTCGACCGGCCGTCGGGCGCGTGGCCGACGATCTTGCATCACGTCGAGCCCGGCCATCGGATGGACGGCTCGGAGGAGCACCGCGGCGCACGAACCAGCGGATTCGCACACGACGTTCGCGCACCAGTGCATCCCGTAGGTGAAGTACACGTAGAGATGACCGGGCGGGCCGAACATGACACGAGTGCGGGGCGTGGGGCCCCGATACCCATGGCTGCCGGGATCGAGCGACCCGGCGTACGCTTCGACCTCGACGATGCGGCCAGCCACCCCTCCCGGCCCGACCGCCACCTTGTTGAGGAGGTCGACCGCCACGTGGTGAACCGATCGGTCGTAGAACGACGTGGGCAGAATCTCTCCCGCCACGGGGCGGACGGTGCCATGCGCCACCCCGGGCGCCATCAGCCGGCCGGGTACGTCGTGCGGAGCGCCAGCACGAGGTCGCAAAACCGCTCCAACTGCACCGCGACGGCGGCGGGGCCCGCCCCACCGGGAGTGATGCGGTTGCGCACTGCGGCGCCGGGCGCCAACAGCGCGGCCCCCTCGGTGCCGAGCTGGTCGTGCCCAGACACGGCCGCCACGAACCGTTGCGCCGCTTCCGGACCCGGACCGGTCTGCAGCGCGTCACGAACGAGGCCCCCGACCACGGCGTGGGCGTCACGGAACGGCATACCTTGGGCGACCAGGAGCTCCGCCAGATCGACCGCGGCCGAGAACGGCGAATCGGCGGCGATCCGCATCCGTTCGAGGTCGAACATCGCCGAGGCGAGCATGCCCGCCATCGCACCCAGCGTGAGTCGGACGTGGTCGACCGCGTCGAAGAACGGCTCCTTGTCCTCCTGGAGGTCCTTGTTGTAGGCGAGCGGCAGGCTCTTCATCACGGCCAGGAACCCGGTGAGATCGCCGATCAACCGGCCGGCCTTGGCCCGGGCCAACTCGGCCACATCGGGGTTCTTCTTCTGCGGGAGCATCGAGCTGCCCGTGGCGTACCCGTCATCCAGCCGGACGAACCCGAACTCCTCGGTCGACCAGATCACCAGTTCCTCACCGATCCGCGAGAGGTGCACGGCGAGGAGGGTGAGAGCGAACAGACCTTCGGCGAGATGATCCCGGTCGCTGACCGCATCCAGGCTGTTCTCGAACCGACCGGCGAACCCGAGATCGGCCGCGACACCATCAGGGTCGAGAGGCAGGGACGATCCGGCGAGGGCGCCGGCGCCGAGGGGCGACACGTCGAGCCGGTCGATGCAGTCCCCCAGCCGACCAATGTCACGGCTCAACGCCCAGCCGTGAGCGAGAAGGTGGTGGGCCAGCAGCACCGGCTGTGCACGCTGGAGGTGGGTGTACCCGGGGAGGTAGGCGTCGCCCGCCTCGGTGGCCCGGTGCAGCAGCACCTCCTGGAGATCGACGACACGCGCCGCCACCACGGCCAGCTCACGTTTCGCCCACAGGCGAATGTCCGTCGCCACCTGGTCGTTGCGACTGCGGCCGGTGTGCAACTTGGCGCCGGCCGGGCCGGCCAGCTCCGTCACCCGGCGTTCGACCGCGGTGTGGATGTCCTCGTCGTCGTCGCCGTAGACGAAGGTGCCGGCCGACATCTCCGCCTCGACCTGATCGAGCGCCTGGAGGACGGCCGCGCCCTCTTCCGGCGTCACCAGCCCGACCCTCACCAGGCCCCGCACGTGGGCTCGCGAGCCGGCGATGTCGTCGGCGTAGAGGCGCTGGTCGAACGGCAGGCTGTCGTTGAGGGCCCGCAGTTCCGCCGCCGGTCCGCTCCCGAAGCGCCCGTGCCACAGAGTCGACATCGGCGCCGCCTCAGCCCATCCGGCGGCCCTTGGCCGCGGCAGTTCGGAGTCTCAGCCCGTTGAGACGGATGAATCCTTCGGCGTCGGCCTGGCGGTACGCGCCGTCGTCCTCCTCGAACGTGGCCACCTTCTCGTCGAAGAGAGAATCGTCGCTCCGCCGACCGACGACCTCGACGTTGCCCTTGTACAACTTGAGCCGGACAGTCCCGTTGACCACCTGCTGCGACCAGTCGATGGCGGTCTGCAACATGAGCCGCTCGGGGCTCCACCAGTACCCGTTGTAGATCAGGCTGGCGTAGCGGGGCATGAGGTCATCCTTGAGGTGCGCCACCTCACGATCAAGAGTCAGCGACTCGATGGCCCGGTGCGCACGGAGCAGGATCGTGCCGCCGGGCGTCTCGTACGCACCGCGCGACTTGATACCGACGTACCGGTTCTCGACCAAGTCGAGACGACCGATGCCGTTGGCACCGCCGATCCGGTTCAGCTCGGTCAGCATCTCGGCGGGACCGAGGGGCCGGCCATCGAGGGCCACAGGGTCGCCCGCCGCGAAGTCGAGATCGATGTACGTCGACTCGTTGGGCGCGAACTCAGGACTCACCGACCACCGCCACATCTCGCTCGCCGGTTCGGTCCACGGATCCTCCAGCGGCCCGCCCTCGTAGGAGATGTGCAGCAGGTTCGCATCCATCGAGTACGGCGACTTCGTGCCCCGTTTCATCTCGATGGGTATGTCGTGGGTGGCCGCATAGGCCAACAGCTTCTCGCGGGAGGTGAGGTCCCAGAGGCGCCACGGGGCGATGATGCGCACATCGGGTTTGAGGGCGTATGCGCCGAGCTCGAACCGCACCTGATCGTTGCCCTTGCCGGTGGCCCCGTGGGAGATGGCATCGGCTCCCGTCTCGTTGGCGATCTCGACGAGTCGTTTGGCGATCAGGGGACGGGCGATCGACGTGCCGAGCAGGTACTCGCCCTCGTAGATCGTGTTGGCCCGGAACATCGGGTACACGAAATCCCGAACGAACTCCTCGCGGAGGTCTTCGATGTAGATCTGGGTGACCCCCATCGCCTCGGCTTTGGTGCGGGCGGGTTCGAGCTCCTCCCCCTGCCCGATGTCGGCCGTGAACGTGACGACCTCACACCCGTACGTGTCCTGGAGCCAGCGCAGGATCACGGACGTGTCGAGACCGCCCGAGTAGGCCAGCACCACTTTGTCGACGCCTCGATCGGTGTCGAGCGCTGATTCTGAAGTCATGGGGGCCCAGCCTACGAGGACGGTCTGTTCCAATGGTCGGTGTCCGACCGACCGCTCCGAGCCGTTTCTGACGAGCGCCCGCGGCGCCGGATCCACCATCCCGCCGCCGCGAACGCGCCGAAGGCGATCGGAGCGACGAAGGTCAGCACCCGGTACAGCAGGACCGCGGCGACGACCGACGCATCACGCCCGCCGAACTGGGTCAGCAGGGCGGTGAGCCCGACCTCGACGAAGCCGAGACCGCCCGGGGTGAGCGGAATCGAGGTCAGCAGCCGGACGAACGACCACGCCGCGAACGCCTCGGCGAGACCGACGTCTGAGCGGGGCACACCGCTGGCTGGGAGACAGAGGGCCAAGGTGGCGAACACGGTGAGGGCGCCGATCGCCTCGGCCACCGTGAGCGCGAACCAGCGCCGGCGGAGTAGGTCGACACTCCCGACGCGAAAGCGGCTGAGTGTGTCACCGGTGCCGTCGACCGGGCCACGCCGAACGACCTTCAACGCCCCGGTCGCCGCCCGATCCCACACGGCCCCCAGACGCCGGGCCATCTCGTCGCTGTGGAACATCAGCACGAGGCCCGCCGACACCACGAGCAGGATCACCACTCCCACCGTGGCCGCCGATTCGAGCCTCGGATCGCGTTTGCCCTCCACGAGGTACACCGCCACGATCGACAGGACGGGGAACGCCACACTGATCAGCTGCTTCCACAACCCGGTGATGACGACGGCGCGGGCCACCGAGTCGGTGGGGTGACCCCACCCCCTCAACATACGTGCCGTGGTGCCCATGCCGACCGCCGTCCCCAATGGCATCAGGTTCGTCATCGTGGTGGAGGCCAGCGACATCTCCAATGACTGCCGGTACCGGAGACCGGGCATGGCAACGAGCCAGTTCAGCCCGTAGGTGCCAGCGTTCACGATCGTGGCTGCGGCCAACACCGCGATCCAGCCCGTCGACATGTGGTCGAGCTGTTCCCAGACGTCTCCGTAGTCGACGAAACCCGGCAGTACAACAACGAACGCCGCAACCAGCACGGCCAACCCGACACTGGCCAGCAGGTACCGCCCGTACGGACGCCGAGACCCGGATGGTCCGTGGTCGCCCGAGGCGCCGTCGTCGTCCACCTACAACCCGGCCAGCTCGCGCAGGTCGTCGGCCAGGACCGCACCGCCCACCGATTCGGCAGCAACCACGAGAAGTGTGTCGTCGCCGGCGACCGTGCCTACCACGCCGGACAACCCGGCTCGGTCGAGCGCCGACGCGACCACGTGGGCCGACCCGGGAGGTGTGCGCACGATCACCAGGTTGAGGGAGTGATGGACCTCGGCCACCCACTCCCCCAGGACCCGGCGCAGATGGTCCGGAGGCGCCACCTGTTCGAACGGCAGCTCGGGGATGGCGTACACCATCTCTCCGCCGGGTACCCGGACCTTCACCGCCCCCAGATCTTCGAGGTCCCGACTGACCGTGGCCTGAGTTGCGGTGATGGATTCGGCGGCCAGCAACTCCACGAGATGACCCTGGCTGGTCACCGCCCGCTCCTCCAGAAGCCGCACGATCCGATGCTGACGTTCAGCCTTGGTGGTCATCGCTGAGCCTGTTCTGCTGGGAGGCTCATCATCGCTGAGCCTGTTCTGCTGGGAGGCTCATCATCGCTGAGCCTCGGTCAACAGCCAGCTGAGCAGGCCACGGGCGGCGTGCATCCGGTTGGCCGCCTGATGCCACACATGGCTGCGGGGTCCGTCCACTACGTCGGCGGTGACCTCCTCGCCCCGGTGGGCCGGCAGACAATGGAGGAACACGCCCTCGGGCGCCATGGCGTCGATGACCCGCGCATCGACCTGGAAGCCCTCGAGATCGCGGTGCCGTTGCGCCGACTCCGCTTCTTGACCCATCGAAGTCCACACGTCCGTGTAGATCACGTCGGCGCCGGCTGCCGCCTCGATCGCGTGATCGAACAGCTCGACGGCACCCCCCGCAACTGTCACCCGCTCGAGGTCTTCCTCCGAGAAGCGGTAGCCGGGAGGCGCCGCGAGGCGGAACGTCGCCCCCGTCAGGGCGGCGCCCAGCGCCAGCGAGCGAGCCACGTTGTTCGCATCGCCGACGTAGGCGATGGTCACGCCCTCGATGCCCCCCATGAGTTGGCGGACGGTCAGCAGGTCGGCCAGGGCCTGAAGCGGGTGGGCCTGATCGCTCAACATGTTCACGACGGGGACGGCGTCGACCGCGGCCATGCGCTCGACCTTGCTGTGCTCGAACACCCGCGCCCCGA
The DNA here is from genome assembly GCA_963732655.1 of uncultured Acidobacteriota bacterium. Lineage (GTDB taxonomy): Bacteria > Actinomycetota > Acidimicrobiia > Acidimicrobiales > SHLQ01 > CAVTWS01. Next base: position 584,004 of record CAVTAI010000001.1, read on the forward strand.
TGGCGGCGTGGTAGCAGGCCAGCGTGTGGGTCACGTCCTCGACCGACTCTCGGGTGCCGAGGCCGACCTCGGAACCCTGGATGTAGACCGGGTGCCCACCGAGCTGCACGACCGCCATCTCCATCGAGTTGCGGGTGCGGGCGGACGGTTTCTCGAAGACGAGCGCCATGCCGTGTCCCGCCAAAGCCGGTACCGGATCGGGGTCGGCGGCGAGGTCGAGGACGCGGGCCACCTCGGCTGGACTGAGATCGTCGATCTCGAGCAGATGTCTCATGAAACGACGCCCTCCAGGACGGAATCGAACACGGCGACGCCCTCGCGCCGGTGCTCCACGGACAGGTTCAGCGGTGGGGCCATACGCACTGCGGTGGGAGTGACCCCGTTGACCACGAGCCCGGCCTCGAGGCAGCGGGAGGCCACCTCGCGCCCGTTGGCGACAGCCAGCACCTCGGGAGCCAGTTCGACCGCCAGGAGCAGCCCCAGGCCCCGCACGCTGGCCACGCCCGACAGCGCGTTCAGATCGTTGGTGAGCGCTGCGCCGGTGGCCGCAGCGACCGAAGGGGCGTCCATCTCGATCATCGTCTGCAAGACCGCCCGCGCCGCGGACGCGGCGAGGGGCTGGCCGCCGAAGGTCGAGCCATGGTCGCCGGGCGAAAACGCGGCCGCAACCTCTCGGCGGGCCCACACCGCACCGATGGGCACGCCGTTGCCGAGCGCCTTGGCCATGGTGACGATGTCCGGGCGGATGCCGAAGTGTTCGAACCCGAACCAGCGGCCGGTTCGTGCCAGCCCGGTCTGCACCTCGTCGAGGATCAGCAGGATGCCCCGCTCGTCGCAGAGCCGTCGGATGCCCTGGAAGAACTCCACGTCCGCCACGTTGACGCCGCTCTCGCCCTGCACGGGCTCCAAGAGGATCGCCCCCACGGTCGGGTCGAGCGCCGACTCGAACGCCGCCAGGTCGTTCCACGCGGCGTGACGGAAGCCCTCGGGCAAGGGCTGGAACGGTTCGTGCTTTTCCGGCTGGCCGGTCGCGTGCAGCGTGGCCAACGTGCGCCCGTGGAACGATGCGTACGCCGACACCACCCCATGCCGTCCGCGGCCGTGGTACTTCCGAGCCAGCTTCAACGCCGCCTCGTTGGCCTCGGCCCCGGAGTTCTGGAACAGCACCTGGCCCCCGCCGCCGAGCAACCGGTCAAGGGTGCGGGCCACATCGGCACCCGGCTCGGTGGCGAACAGGTTCGACACGTGCAACAACGTCTGAGCCTGGGTGCACAGGGCCGCAGCGACCGCCGGATGGGCGTGGCCGAGGCTGGTCACCGCCAACCCACCGAGGAAGTCGAGATACCGCTTGCCGGTGTTGTCCCACAGCTCGGTTCCCTGGCCCCGCACGAACGTGGCCGTCGGTGGGCCGTAGTTGGGCATGAAGGGGCACGACGCTTCGGTGTCAGCCTCCATCGCCTCGACGTGGGTGGGCGCCATCAATCGTCCCCTCTCGTGATCATCGTGCGTCTCCTTCAGCGTCGACCGCCGCCGGCCACGAGTCCGCGGTGGCCGTGATCATCGTGCCGATGCCGGCGTCGGTGAAGAGCTCGAGCAGGAGCACGTGATGGATCCGGCCGTCGAGCATGTGGGCACTGTGCGCTCCCGCTCGAACCGCCTCCACACACGCGTGGACCTTGGGGATCATCCCCCCGCTGATCGTGCCGTCGTCGATCCAGGCGGCGATCCGGGGCACGGTGGTGCGGGCCACGAGCGAGGAAGGATCGTCGACGTCGGTGAGCAGACCAGGGACGTCGGTCAGGAAGATCACCTTCTCGGCACCGAGCGCGCCGGCCACCGCCCCGGCGACCGTATCGGCGTTGATGTTGTAGGCCTGACCGTGCTCATCGGCGCCGATCGTCGAGATCACCGGGATCATGTCCTCGGCCAGCAACCGTTCGACGATGCCGGGGTTGACCTGCACGATCTCGCCCACGAAGCCCAGCTCGGGATCGAGCGGAACGGCCCGGATGAGCCCGCCGTCCTCACCGGAGAGCCCGACCGCATACGCGCCATGGACGTTGATGGAGCCGACGATGTCGCGACCGACCTTGCCCACGAGCACCATCCGGGCGACGTCGAGGGTCTCGGCATCGGTGACCCGCAGACCATTGCGGAACTCGGTGGCGATACCCAGCCGCCCGAGCATGTCGCCGATCTGGGGGCCACCGCCGTGGACGACCACCGGCTTGAGCCCGACCGAGCGCAACAGCACCACATCCTCGGCGAAGGTCGCGGCCAGCGAAGGATCGACCATGGCGTTGCCGCCGTACTTGATGACGATCACCGATCCGCGGAATCGCTGGATGTACGGCAGCGCCTCGATGAGCGCCCGCGCCCGCTGTTCCGGCTCGAAACCGCGCGTCATGACCGGCTTCTCCGGTTCCGCGAGGACATCACGACGTCCTCATGTTCTCGTCGATGTAGGCGTGGGACAGGTCGGTGGTGATGATCTCTGCTGACCCGGTCCCCTGACCGAGATCGACCCACAGGTCGAGATGCCGCTGCGTCATGTAGGCGCCGATGGCCTGAGGGTCAGGGGTGGCCGGCTCGCCGCGGTCGTACACGACGTGGTCTCCGTAGCGGATCAGCAGGGTCTCGGGATCGAAGCGGACGCCCGCCGCGCCCATCTCCGATGCGATGCGTCCCCAGTACGGGTCCTCGCCGTACCAGGAGCACTTGACCAGTTGGCAATTCGCGGTGTCTCGGGCCGCCTTGGCCGCTTCGTCGTCGGTGGCGGCGCCGGTGACGCGGAGGAACACCGTCTTGGTGGAACCCTCGGCGTCGTCGGCCATCTGGACGGCCAGGCTGCGACAGGCCTCGGTGAGGGTGGCCTGGAACACACCCGCATCGGGGGCTCCGGCACTCCCGCTGGCCAGGACGAGCACGGTGTCGTTCGTCGACTGGGCGCCATCCACGGTGACCAGGTTGAACGTCTGGGCGACGGCCCGTTGCAGCATCTCGGTGAGTGGCCCCGGTTCGACATCGGCATCGGTCGTCAAGATTCCGAGCATGGTGGCCATGTTGGGCTCGAGCATGGCGGCGCCCTTGGCGATGCCCCCGACCCGAAAGGTAACCCCCGCAGCATCGCGTTGCACGAGCGACACCGTCTTGGGCACCGTGTCCGTGGTCATGATGGCTCGGGCCGCCTCCAGCCCTCCGTCGGCGTGGCGGGCGGCCGCCACCGCCGGGATCCCGGCCGAGATGAGGTCCATCGGGAGGTGGTAACCGATCCATCCGGTGGAGCAGACCAGGACCTCCGCGGGCGCACAGCGGAGCTCGGCTGCGGCGATGGTGCACATCGCCTCGGCGTCCTGGTGGCCTCGAGCGCCGGTCGCTGCGTTGGCGTTGCCGCTGTTCAAGATGACCGCTGCCGCTCGACCGCCGGTCGTGGAAAGGTGGTCCTTGCACACGAGGACGGGCGCGGCGGTCATCTGGTTCCGCGTGAAGACGCCGGCGGCACTGACCGCACGCCCGTCATCGGTGGCGACGAGCGCCATGTCGGGGAGGCCGCTGGACTTGATGCCGGCGGTATGCCCTGCGGCGACGAAACCGGGTACATCGGTGACGGACATGAGATTCGAGAGCTCCTGCAGATGTCGGATCAGGGGTAGACGCCGATGGCGCTGAGACCGGCGGTCTCGGGAAGGCCGAGGGCCAGGTTGGCGCACTGGACTGCCTGTCCCGACGCCCCCTTGACCAGGTTGTCGAGAGCGCCGATGGCCATGACCCAGCCCGTGCGTTCGTCGTAGCAGCCGGTGAGGTGGACGCTGTTGGAGCCCAACGTCGCCTTGGTCGACGGGCTGCGTTCGGACACCACAACGAAGGGCTCGTCGGCGTAGGCCTCGTGAAGGCACGCGAGGACCTCGGCCGTCGAGGTCGGGCCCGACGGCCGGGCGTAACACGTGGCGAGGATGCCCCGGTTCATCGGCGCCAGGTGCGGCGTGAACAACACCTGGGTCACCCGGCCGGCGTGTTCGCTGATGGCCTGCTCGATCTCCGGGGTATGGCGGTGATTCAGCAGACCGTAGGCGGTGAAGTCCTCGTCGACGGTGCAGAACGTGGTGTTCGGCTTCGGTGGCCGGCCTGCGCCGGACACGCCGCTGGCGGCGTCGACCACGATGCCGGTCGGCTCCACGAGCCCCGCGGCGACCAGGGGCGCCAGGGTGAGCGCGGCGGTCGTGACGAAACACCCCGGTGCGGCGATGAGGGCAGCCCCCTTCAACTGCTCGCGGAAGAGCTCGGGGAGCCCGAAAGCGAACCGGTCGAGAAGGTCGGGGTGGAGGTGCTCCTCGCCGTACCAGGTGGGATACAAGGAGGCATCGTGGAGACGGAAGTCGGCGGCCAGGTCGACCACGTGGGGGCACGTGTCGATCAGGTCAGGGACGAGGCCCTGGCTGGCCCCGTGTGGGAGTCCGAGGAACACCAGGTCGACGCCGGCCGGATCGACCTGGTCGACGGCGGTGAAGGTCAGCTCCGGGTACGCCGCGGCCAGGCTCGGATAGAGATCCGCGGTGCGGGTCCCCACCATCGAATCACCCGTAGCGAACGCCAGATCGAGATGCGGGTGGCCAGCGATGAGGCGGAGGAGCTCCGCTCCCGTGTAGCCGGATGCGCCGATGATGCCGACGCGGGCGGTCGAGGGGGCGGGAAGGATCACCGCATCACTATACACCTGAGCGCATGATCATGCGCATGGACACCCGAGCGGCCAGTGGCGCAGTTCAACTGACATCCGTACCCAGCACGACCACCTTGCCGTAGGGCTTCCGGTCGGCCAGATCCTGCAACGCTCGGGCCCCCTGCTCGAACACGTATGGCGGATAGACGAGCGGGTCGACGAGTCCGGCCGCGGCCAGGTCGAGCAGCGTGCGCATCGTGCGGTCGAGCGCCTCGGGGTCGCGGCCGAGAGACGCGCCCCAGTGCACGCCGACGACGTCGTAGCTCTTCAGCAGCACGTGGTTGGCCGGGATATCAGGGATGCCGGCCACGAAGCCGACGACCAGGAGCCGCCCACCCCACGCCATGCACCGCCGAACCTGGTGGAAGGTGTCGCCGCCGACTGGATCGTACGCCACGTCCACACCGACCCCGCCGGTGGCGTCCTTGACGAGATCGACCCAGTCAGGCGTGTCACGGTGGTCGATGACCAGTTCGGCGCCGAGCTCTCGGCACTGGGCCGCCTTGTCCGGTCCGCCCGCCACGGCGATGACCCGCGCCCCCGCCGCCCGACCGAGCTGGATGGCCGATGAACCCGTGCCTCCGGCCGCTCCGGTGACCAGAAGGGTCTGACCGGGCTGGAGGTGTCCGCGCTCGTGGAGCGCGTAGTAGGTGGTCCCGTAGTTGACCGGGATCGCCGCCGCCTGGGGCGAGGGCACCGACGCGGGGATCGACCACACCGAAGCCGCTCGGACGGTATGGCGTTCGGCCAGCCCGCCCCCCAACCACAGCACCCGATCGCCGACCTCGTGCGAAGCGGCACCCTCCCCCACGCCAATGACCCGGCCCGCCGTCTCGCCGCCCGGCAGGAACGGGATGGGCGTTCGCATCTGGTAGGTGCCCCGGCACATGAGCACCTCGGGGAACGACACGCCCGCCGCCTCGGTGCTCACGAGGAGCTCGCCCGGTCCCGGCGTCGGCTCGGGCACATCGTCGATCACCAGCCGGTCGATCGGCTCGCCGACCTCGTGCAGTCGCCACACTCTCATGGGCCGGAGCGTACTCAGGTCTCACCCGCACCGTTCTGACCACCCGCGGGCGTGTTCTGGCAGGGAGATTGCACGCTGGAGCGTGCAATCTCCCTGCCAGAACGACCCGAACCGGCGGGGCTCAGGTGGCGGGATCGAGCATCTCCGTGAAGCCGTACCGGGCGTGGGGTCCGAAGCAGATCTGTTCGAACACGCCGATGCCCGTCTGGCCATTGCTGCTGGTGGCCCGCACGACCTGCTGGATGTGCTGGTTCTCGCGCCCCATCGGATCGAGCTCGTCGGACTTCCAGAAGCTGCTGCCGACCGCCAGCTCGCCCTTCCACATGCCGTGCCCCCACTCGGGGTGGCTGTAGCCGATGCCCTTCATGCGGAAGCAGATGAGCGGCTCGAGCTCGATCTCCTCGCGCTCGCCCGTGGTCCGGATGAGGGCGATCTTGGCGTGGCCGGCCCGGCGGGTACCCGGGATGTAGGTGATGTCGTGCTCGACGCCACCCAGGAGCTCGATAGTGGGATCGGCGCCGGTCGGAACGTTGCCGTCGTCGTACACGGGAACCAGCGCACCATCCCAGTGCCACATCTGACCGCTGGCCCGCTCGAAGACGCCGTAGTGCGTGCAGCGGTCGTCCCAGTGGATCGGCGCCCACAGGAAGAAGGCCTGCACCGCGGACTGGCTGCTCGCCGGAGCGACACCCGCGTCCGGCAGGCCGACCGGGCGGACCCCCCAGCTCCGGTCCTTCGTGCCGAACACCCGGTCGGGGTGGATCTCGACCCGCTCACCGGCGTACGTGATGTGGCCCTCCCAGCGACCGAACTGCGCGAACCGGGTCACGTCCATGAGGAGCGATGCCCCTCGGTGGGTGGTCTGGCGACCCTCCTCGACCGGGGCCGTGCGGGCCCGGAACGTGAGGTCCGCCGAGATGCCCGTCTCGTTGTCGTCGACCGTGACTCTCAGCACCTTCATGGGCTCGACGATGTCGATCGTGAACGGGCCGATCGTGACATCGGTCGGCTCCTGCGGTGCCCGGCGCGAGGCGTGGAATGAGTGCTGCTCCCCCTTGCGGACGATGCTCAGCCCGCAGTCCATGATGCCGAGGTTGGGGTAGATCGCCGAGCCGATGCCGAAGTAGAACTCGCCATCGTCCTGGTAGCCGTTGAACCAGTAACGGTCGTAGGCGTTGCGGTCACCGGTCGCGGGAACGGCGATCGGAGCGGGGATCTGATGGATCGGATAATCGTCGAACTTCGAGAGCATTCGGTGACCCTAGCGTCCGGGCCCGATCCGGTCCCTCTCGCTCTGGTCTCTCGCCCGGTGTCAGCCGGCGGCAGTCGTCGGTCTCAGCCGCGGAGGCGAGCGTCGAGGTCGGTCTCGACCGCGGCGACACATGCGGACAGCACCTCCGCGACCTCCTCGTCGGTGAGTGTTCGATCAGGGGCCTGGAGCCGGAGGCTGTAGGCCAGGCTGCGCCGGCCCTCGCCCACCTGGGCGCCGCGGTACACGTCAAAGAGCCGCAGGTCGGCGAGCAACTGACCCGCGGCGCCTCGAAGCCGACGCTCGACCGCGGCCGCCGGGATGGAGTCGGCGGTGTCGAACGCCAGGTCGAGGTCACTGGACGGGTACTTGGACACCGGTTCGTAGCGACGAACACCGTGAGGGAGGGCGAGCAGTGCCTCGAGATCGACCTCGAGGAAGGCGACGCGCTCGGCGACTCCATACGCCGCGAGCACGGCGGGGTCGAGCTCGCCGACCACACCGACGCGCGTGGTTGAACCGCCCGCGACGGGCATGCAGATGCACGCCGTCCGGGTGGCGTGCCACCCCGGCTGCTCCGTATCGGCGTCGAGGGTCCATCCCCGCACCCCCAGCGCGTCCGCCACCGCGGCCCACACCCGGACGGCCGCCGGAGCCTCAGCGCCGGCCAGAGCGGCGCCGACCATCTCGCGCTCGTCGGGGAGCCGCTGACCGGCCCGCTCGGCCGCGGGATGCGCGTACACGTGACCGACCTCGAAGATCGAGATGCCGGTGGCGCGGTGCGATCCGTTGTACGCCAACGTCTTGAGCAGGCCCGGGCGGAGCGACGTGCGCATCACCGATTCCTCGGCCACCAGCGGATTGGCGACGCGCACACCCGATTCGTCAGAGAGGCCGGCTCGGCTCAAGTCCCCCGGGGCGAGGAACGGCACCGGCAGGACCTCATCGAAACCGAGGCCGACCATGGCCTGGCGGAGCGCCCGCCGATCGATCTGGTGGGAGGTCAAGGCACCGACCTGATCGGGGCGCGGCACTGTGCGGTCGATCCGCGAATAGCCGTGGAGGCGGGCGACCTCTTCGATGAGGTCGATCTCGGTGGCGCTGTCGGGCCGGAACGACGGGATCTCGACCTCGAGGTCGTCCCCGGCGGTCGCCACCTCACAACCGATGGCGGTGAGATGACCGGCGATGTCGCGGGCGGACAGGTTCGTTCCCAGCACGGCGTTGGCCCGCTCGGTTCGGACGCGGACCCGAGCCCGAGCCGGCTCGTTGCCCCGCGCATCGATCACGCCCGGGGCCAGTGTCGCTCCGGAGTCGGCCAGCAACTCGCCGAACCGGCGAGCGGCCAGGTCGCAGATGCCGGGATCGCTCCCCCGCTCGAAACGAGCCGAGGCCTCGCTCCGCAGCCCCAGGCGACGTGACGAGGTGGCGATGGTCATGGAATGCCACCAGGCCGCCTCGAACAACACCGAGGTGGTCCGCTCGGAGATCTCCGTCGACGCGCCACCCATGACCCCCGCGATGCCGATGGCCACATCGTCGCCATCGGCGACGACACCATCGGTGGCCACGAGGGAGCGGGTGACACCGTCGAGCGTCTCGATGGTCTCACCTTCCTTGGCCATCCGCACCCGCAGCTGGCCGCCCGCGACACGATCGAGGTCGTAGGTGTGGTTGGGCTGCCCGAGCTCCAGCATCACGTAGTTCGAGATGTCGACCACGCTGTTGATCGGCCGCATGCCGAGAGCTCGCAGCCGGTTCTGGATGCGCGGTGACGACACGCCCACGGCGATGTCGTCGAGCACGCGGGCCACGAAACGGCCGCACAGATCCGGGGCCACGATCTCGACTGCGGCCCGATCCATGGCCGAGGCCCCGGCCGTGTTCGGAACCGGCTCGGGGATCGCGAACGGGAGTCGCAGCCGCGCCGCGAGGTCGCGGCGCCACCCCGGCCACCGACATGGCATCAGGACGGTTCGGGTTGACCTCGAGGTCGTACATCACGTCCGGCTCGATGCGCAGGGCGTCTCGGATCGGCGTACCGGGCGCCAAGAAGGGGTCGAGGATCATGATCCCCGCGGCGTCGACACCGAGCTCGAGCTCGGTCGCCGAGCACAACATGCCGTTCGACCACTCGCCGCGCAGCTTGCGCCGGGCGATCTCCAGGCCGCTCGGCATGACCGTCCCGAGGGTCGCGAGCGGCACGAGATCGCCGGCGGACATGTTGAACGCGCCGCAGCAGATCTGGAGTGCCTCACCGTCACCGAGATCGACGTCGACGAGCTGGATCCGGTCGGCCGACGGATGTGGTTTGGTCGCCAGGACGCGTGCCACGACGATGCCGTCCAACCCGTGGCCGAGCAGCGTCATCTCCTCGACCGCCAGGCCGAGGTCCGACAGCGTGTCGGCCACGGCGGTGGGTTCGCCCTCGATGGGCGCGAACTCCTGCAACCAGGACAGCAACACCTTCATGACTCGACCCTCACGACACGTCCCTCACGACACGACCTTCTCGAAACCGACAGCACCATTGACGGCCTGCACTCAGAACTGGGACAGGAATCGGACGTCGTTGACGAACAGCTGGCGCAGATCGTCGACGCCGAAGAACGTGTTGGCCATGCGGTCGATCCCGAACCCGAACGCAAAACCCGACCATTCCTTGGGGTCGATGCCTCCGGAGATCAACACGTTGGGATGCACCATCCCGCATCCGCCGAGCTCCAGCCACGACCCATCGGGCCGTTGGATGTCGAACTCGGCGGACGGCTCGGTGAACGGGAAGTACGAGGGCCGGAGGCGGGACGTGAAGTCGCGCCCGAAGAACGCCTTGGTGAACGTCTCGAGGGTGCCGGCCAGGTCCCCGAACGTGATGCCGCGGTCGATCACCAGCCCCTCGATCTGGTGGAACACCGGCATGTGGGTGGCGTCGGCGGTGTCGCGGCGGAACACTCGCCCGGGCATGATCGAGTAGATCGGTGGGGCGACGGTCTCGATCACCCGCACCTGCACCGGCGACGTGTGGGTGCGCAACAACGTGCTCTGGGGTGCGCCGTATTCGACGTAGAGCGTGTCGTACATGTCGCGGGCGGGATGGCCCGGCGGGAAGTTGAGCGCGCCGAAGTTGTGCCACTCGTCTTCGATCTCAGGGCCTTCGGCAACGGTGTAACCCATGCCCACGAAGACGTCCTCGAGCCGCTGCCAGGTCTGGGTGACGAGGTGCAGGTGGCCGAGACGCGCCCCGGTGGTGTCGACCTCGGTGAGGTCCAGCCGCTCGCGGTCGAGCTGGGCTCGACGACCGACCGCGTCCAGTTCGGTGCGTCGCGTGCTCAGCACCGCGTCGACGGCCGTGCTGACGTCGTTGAGCCGACGGCCGACCGTTTTGCGGTCAGCGGGCGCGAGCGCGCCGAGCGACGACTTGATGGCGGCCAGCTCGGATCGCTTTCCGGTGAGCTCGATCTGGAGCTCGTGCAGCGCCGCCGGGTCGGACTGGTCAGCGGCCGACGAGGCCGCCGACGCCAGGACGGCGTCGAGTCGATTCAGGAGATCAGGGGCGCTCACGTGTCCACCCTGGCCCGGCACGGGCGCGGCTGTCGAAGGAGTTGTCAGGGATTGCGCCCGCCAGGTTACCGGGTCGCCACCCCCGACCCGGGACCGGCGCCTAGCCTGGACGACATGCGACCTCGCCCTGCGCTTCGTGCGGCCGTCCTCGCGGTGGCGTTCGCTCTGCCGGGCTGTGGCGGCGACGGTGGGGACCCGGTCGTCCCGTCGTTCCAGGATGCGGCCGCCTCCGTGACCCCGACCGTGGAGTACGCCATCCCGTCCGGGACCGCCGCCCGGGCCGACGCCGGGGAGGACCCGGCGATCTTCCCGAACCCGCTGGTGCTCCAGGTCGGTGATGTGATTCGCATCGTGAACGACGACGCCATCGGCTACGACATCGGGCCGTTCTACGTCGGCGCCGGCGAGACGATGGCGGCCACCGTCACGAGCGCCGGCGAACGCTCAAGCTTCTGCTCGTTGCACCCGAGCGGCTCGATCACCGTCATCGTCGAAGCCTGACCACCTCAGCCGGCACCTCGGTCAGCCGGCATCTCGATCAACCGGCACCTCGATCAGCCGGCAAAGAGGGCGGGGGCCGAATCGGTGGCCGTGCGGATCATCGCCTGGGCCTCCGGAGGAAGCACGAAACCGGCGTCCGTCGCCGCCTCGGCCGCCGCGGTGAACTGGGCGACGTAATCATCGACGGTGCCGTACCGCGCGACCAGCGACTCGGCGGAGAAAGGCGTGGTGCTGCCGAACAGGGTGCAGAAGCCATTGGCGTCCTCGGCGGGTTCGCCCGACAACGTGGCGACGGGCACGTCGACGAGCGGTGTGCGGATGCCGCCCAGGGCGTTGCCGTCAGGGTCACGTTCGATCGCGCTTCCATCGGCGGTCAGCTCGAGGCGAGGTGAGGTCGGCGGGAGCGTGCCATTGTCGACCCAGTCGACGAACGCGTGCAGCGCCGCCATCAGCACCTCGTGCTGAGGGCCGTCGTTCAGGGGCGACGTGCAATTGAGCAATCCCGCGGTATCCACGCCGGGACCGACGCCGTAGACGTCCTCGATGAGGTAGGCGTCGGCGTGGGCGGTACCGGCGACCTCCCACGTGCGGACGCTCTCGGTGTCGTCCTGGCGGGAGATCGCATACCCGAGCAGGGTCATGTCGGTCTCCGTCTCGAAGATCAGCACCGGATCGTCCAGATCGGTGCGGATCAGAAGGGCATCGCCCTCGGCCACGTCGCCCCGATCGCCGTCGAGTGTGGGTGCGCCACCACCGCGGCTGTGCACGAGGAAGCCGTCGAAGAGGCCGGTGATGGGGTGCACGCCGTTGATGTAGGTGGTCAGGAAGAACGCGGACTGCGACTCCCCAGCAGCGACCACGTGAGCGACATCGAGATCGCCCATCGGGCCGTCAGGCCGCGTGATCGCAGCTGCGGCCGCGCTGTACATGTCGAATGAGTAGGCGTCGCCGGGGTGGACGAGCGTGCCGTACCGCTCCGGGTTCGTGCCGACGAGACCGCCCGTCGCCGGTGATTCGCCCAACACCGGGGTGCCACCGATCACGCCGACCGCCTGAGCGGAAACGCCGATCCAGGCGTGGCCCTCCCGGATCATCTCCTGGTACATGTACCCCCAGTCGGGGTCGCCGTCGCCGCCGCCGGAGACGTTCAACCACTCGACGATCACCGTCCCACTGAAGACGGCCGGGTCCACGGGCCGCCGCAGTACCGCCCGGGTCGAGAACGCCGCGGTCGGCCCCGGTTCCGCGGTCCACAGACCGTCGGGCGAGCGCTCCCCCGCCAACGAGAACGAGCGGGCATCTCCGGTGACGAAGTACTCCTCCTCGGCATACCCGAGCGACGGCAGGTCCTGCAGGCCGGTGCTGGGGATCGCTGGCGTCCCGGCGATCGGGCCGTCGAGCACGATGCCGTCGAACGCGGCCAGGGCGGCAGATCGGTCGATCGCCTCCGCGACGGTGGTCGTCGTCTCGTCGGCGGGGGTTTCGGACTCCTGGGCCGGAGGATCCGGGGCCTCCGTGGTGGTCTGGTCGTCGACGGTGGGGTCCGAGTCGGCCGGCGCGGTCAGGTCGTCGTCATCGTCGGAGCATCCGGCGGCGGTGAGCGCGATGGCGACCAGGACCAACGTCAAGCGGCGAATCATCATCGGGCCTCCCCCAGTTCGGGCGCGAATGGGTGCGCCGGACGCACCACGATGCCACACGATGTCAGATGGGCCTTGGCCTCGGCCACCGTGAACTCGCCGAAGTGGAAGATCGAGGCCGCCAGCACGGCGTCCGCGTGGCCATCGACGGATTCCGGCGACCAGGTGATCCAAGCTGCCGACTCCCCCGCTGGCGATCACGGGCACGGTGACCGCGGCCGCGACCGCCGCGGTCACCGGGAGGTCGAATCCTTCTCGCGTGCCGTCCCGATCCATCGACGTGAGCAGGATCTCGCCCGCGCCCAGGTCGACGACCTGGCGAGCCCAGTCGAGGACATCGATGCCGGTGCCCCGCCGGCCGCCGTGGGTGAACACCTCGAACCCGCTCGCCGGCACGTCGGGACCGGTCGATCGGCGCGAATCGATGGCGACGACCACGCATTGGCTCCCGAACTCCGCGGCGATCTCGGCCACCAGCTCTGGGCGCTCGACTGCCGCGGTGTTCACGGACGTCTTGTCGGCCCCGGCCCGGAGGAGGCGGCGAGCATCGCCAACCGAGCGGATCCCGCCTCCCACCGTGAACGGGATGAAGACCTGCTCGGCGGTTCGGGTGACGACGTCGACGATGGTCTCTCGGGCATCAGACGACGCGGTGATGTCCAGGAAGACCAGCTCGTCGGCACCCTCGAGGTCGTAGCGGGCCGCCAGCTCGACGGGGTCGCCGGCATCTCGAAGGCCGACGAAGTTGACCCCTTTCACGACCCGTCCGGCGTCGACGTCGAGGCAAGGGATGATCCGGGCCGTCTGCATCAGCGCCTCCCGGCTCCGGCAGCCGCGATGGCGTCGAGTGTCGAGGCGACGTCGACCCGTCCTTCGTAGATGGCTCGCCCGACGATGACGCCGGCCAGACCCCTCCCCGCGACCTCCATCTGGGCGAGCTCGGTGATGTGCACCAGCTCGCCCACACCTCCTGACGCGACCACTGGGACGGCGCTGGCCTGCAACGTCTCCACCAGGCCCTCCACGTCTGGTCCCTCGAGAGTGCCGTCACGAGCGATCTGGGTGACGATCAGGGCCTCGACCCCGGCATCGGCGAACTCCGCGGCGACCTCGGCGAGATAGCGGCCGCTGCCCTCGGTCCACCCCCGTACCGCGACCTCCCGGCCCCGAACATCGAGTCCAACGGCGACTCGGGCATCTCGCGCCAGGATCCGCACGAAAGCAGGGTCCTCGAGGGCCGCCGTCCCCACGACCACCCGTGCCACGCCGAGTTGGTAGAGATCCGCCGCCGACGCGTGGTCCCGCACCCCACCTCCGACCTGAACCGGGACATCGACCGCCGCGGCGATCGCGGCGATCGCCCGGCGGTTCACGGGCTCCCCGGTGCGGGCCGCGTCGAGGTCGACGACGTGGATCCAGCGCGCGCCCGCATCACGGAAGCCGAGTGCTCGAGCGACGGGGTCATCATCGTAGGTCGTGGCCTGGTCGTAGTCGCCCTGGTACAGCCGTACACAACGGCCACCCAGCAGATCGATCGCCGGGAAGAGTTCGAACGTGGTCATACGGCCGGTCCCCCGGAGGTGATCACCGTCGACGCCGCCACTCGCTCGACGAAACGCGCCAGCAGGGCCAGCCCCCACACGCCCGATTTCTCGGGATGGAACTGGGTGGCCGCTACTGCGTCTCGCTCCACGACCGCCGGCACCGGGCCGCCGTAGTCGCACACGCCGACCGTCTCCGCAGTCATCGGAGCGGCGTACGAGTGGACGAAGTAGTACCAACCCGGCTCGGGCGCGTCGCCGAGCACGACGCTCGGCTTCACCACCTCGACCTGGTTCCACTGCATCTGAGGCCGCTTGACGCCCTCGGGCAGGAGGCGCAGCTGGCCCGGGAGGATCCCCAACCCCGGCACACCCGGCGATTCATCGCTCCCGTCGAAGAGCATCTGCATGCCGACGCAGATCCCGAGGAAGGGTCGGCCCGACGCGGCCGCCGACCGCGTCGGCTCGGCCAGGCCACGAGCGTGGAGGGCGGCCATGCACGCGCCGAACGCGCCCACCCCAGGGAGCACGACTGCCGCCGCGCTGGCGATGACGGTGGCGTCATCGGTCAACACAGCGTCGGCGCCACACCGCTCCAGGGCCTTCTGGGCCGACCGCAAATTGCCGATGCCATAGTCGACGACGGCGACCAGTGGACGCCTCACAGCGTCCCCTTGGTGGAGGGGATGACGTCGCCGTCGATGCGGACGGCATCGCGCAGGGCGCGGGCGACCGCCTTGAAGCTGGCCTCGATGATGTGGTGGGTGTTGCGTCCGCGCACCAGGACCAGGTGCATGGTGGTCGCCGATGCGGTGGCGAAGGCGCGCCAGAACTCCTCCACCAGCTGCGGATCGAACGGTGGATCACCCAGGATCTTCTCGCCGGGGAACTCGACGTCGTAGTGCAGGAACGGTCGGCCCGACAGATCGAGGGCGACATCCACCAGCGCTTCGTCGAGGGGCACCGAGGTGTGGGCGAACCGGCGCACGCCCGCCTTGGATCCGAGCGCGGTCTTGAACACCGAGCCCAGCAGGATGCCGGTGTCCTCGACGGTGTGATGGGCGTCGATCTCGAGGTCGCCGTCGGCCTGCACGGTGAGGTCGAAACCGCCGTGACGGCCGAGCTGGTCGAGCATGTGATCGAAGAACGGAATCCCGGTCGACACGTTGGTCGTGCCGGTGCCGTCCAGGTCGACGGTCACCGAGATCGACGTCTCGGCGGTCACTCGTTCAGCGGTGGCGTGGCGCATACATGGCTCCAGGGTCGTCCGGATTCACACCAAGGCCTCGCTCAACGCGGCGAGAAAGGCGTCGTCTTCGTAGGGCGTGCCGATGGTGACCCGCAGGCAGTCCTCGAGGCCCGGCCACGACGAGCAGTCCCGAACCAGGACCGAACGTTCGACCAGGGCCTTCCACACCGCTCGGCCGTGGCGGTTCCGTGGTCGGAACAGCACGAAGTTGGCGCCCGACGGCCATACCTCGACCGGGAGCTCCGAAAGGGCGGCGATCAAGCGGCCTCGTTCCTCCACCAGCGCCGCCACCCGAGCCACCATGGCCTGCCGGTACTGGAGGGCCAAGAGCCCGGCCTGTTGTTTGAACGCGTCCAGGTGATAGGGCAACACGATGTCCTCGAGGGCCGCCACCAGCCAGCTGGGGCCGACCAGGTAGCCGAGACGCAGGGCCGCCATGCTCCACGTCTTGGAGAAGGTCCGCGTGACCACGAGGTTGTGGTCGTCGGAGACGAGCTCGATGGCCGACCGTGGTGCGAATTGGCCGTAGGCCTCATCGACCACCACCAGACCGCCATAGGGTTCGACCAGGCCGAGGACTGTCTCCACGGTGTCGTTGGGGTCGACCGTGCCGGTGGGGTTGTTCGGCGAACACAGGAACACGACGGCGGGCTGATGCTCGACGACGACCCGGCGCACATCGTCGAGGTCGAGGCAGAAATCCTCGCCGCGGTGGCCCATGACCACGCTGGACCCGACGACCTTGGCGATCTGGCTGTGCATGGCATACGTCGGCTCGAACACCGCGACCGTTCGACCGGTACCGGCATACCCGAGCAGGATCGTTTGCAGCACCTCGTTCGACCCGTTGGCCACCAAGACCTGATCGGGGTCGACGCCGTACCCCTCGCCGATGGCGCGGCGCAGCGCCATCGCCCGGCGGTCGGGGTAGCGATGCCACTCGACCGACGCGGCGGCGTCGGCCAGGGCGGCCGACAACTCAGCGGGAGGAGGAACGGGCGACTCGTTGGTATTGAGCCGGACCGTCACCGCCACCTGGGGCGAGTGGTACCCCTCCATCACGGCGAGATCGTTGCGGACCTGGGCGCGCATCATCCGCCTCCCGACGTTCGCCGGACCCGGATCGACTGGGCGTGAGCGTCGAGGCCCTCGGCTTCGGCCAGCGCCACGACGTGGTCGGCCACCGCCTCGAAGCCGGCCGGCGACACGGTGACGATGTGGACGTCCTTGGTGAAGTCCGACACGGTGAGGGCCTGGCCGAACCGGGCCGTCCGGGCGGTCGGGAGCACGTGGCTCGGCCCGGCCACGTAGTCACCGATCGACGCCGGCGACCATGGCCCGCAGAAGACCGCGCCGGCGTGACGCACCAGGTTGCTCATGCCCTCGGCATCCGCACAGAGCAACTCGAGATGCTCGGGGGCGAGCCGGTTCGCCAGGACCATGGCCGCCGCCGGATCGTCGACCAGCACAGCTCGCCCGCGGCTCGCCAGTGTCGTGG
Organism: uncultured Acidobacteriota bacterium; assembly: GCA_963732655.1. Classification (GTDB taxonomy): domain Bacteria; phylum Actinomycetota; class Acidimicrobiia; order Acidimicrobiales; family SHLQ01; genus CAVTWS01. The sequence goes on from CAVTAI010000001.1 coordinate 600,990, forward strand.
CGATATCCGCCGCCCGAGGCGCCCGCGACATCTGATCGGCGATCTCGACTTCGACGGCCTCGACGACGGCGGGGTCCCACGTGATGAGCCACGCCAGACCGTCGGGGCCGTGCTCGGCCTGCACGAGAAGGTCGGCCGCCACCGATGTCGCGGGGACGGTACCGTCGGCGACCACCACCACCTCGGACGGACCGGCAAACGCCGAGGGAATGCCGACTGCGCCGGCGACCTCCCGTTTGGCGGTGGCGACGAATCGATTTCCCGGTCCGGCGATGACGTCGACGGGCGCAATCGTCTCGGTGCCGTAGGCGAGGGCGGCGATCGCCTGGGCGCCGCCGACGGCGTAGACCGCATCGACACCCGCCAGGGTCGCAGCGGCCAGCGTGATCGGCGGTACGAGGCCGTCCGGGCCGGGCGGCACGCACAGGACGACCTCGGAGACACCCGCCACCCGAGCCGGGATGGCGGTCATGAGCACGGTGGACGGGTACAACGCCCGCCCACCCGGTACATAACACCCGACCCGATCGACTGGGGAATGCACACTACGGACGACGATGCCGTCGGATTCGACGCGGGTCGGGGGTCGTACCTGCTGCTCGTGGAACGAGCGGATACGCTCGCTCGCGGCCCGCAGCGCCGCCGTCACTTTGCTCGGGATCCGATCGAGCGCTCCTGTCATCTGATCGGCCGGGACCGCGATCGACGGAATGCGAACACCGTCGAACTTCTCCGTCAGATCGAACAGGGCGGCATCGCCGCGTCCGCGGACCTCCTCGATGATGGCCCGTACCGCCTCCAGAGGACCCTCGGTGAGGTCCGCGACTGTGGGGAGCTCGGCGTGAGCAGGATCGGTCCCGCGAAGGTCGAGCCGAGGAAGCGCGAACCCGTCGTCGATGGCCATGACCTCCTGTCGACCCAACCTGTTCCACGTCGCCCGGCCGGGTGGGCCGGTCGTACAGCCCCTCACCGTACCCGCCGCACCCCCACGACCGACTTCCGATTTCCTGCGCGACCGAGTGGGTAACGGTCGTGCCATGATGCCTGCTCGTCGGGCCCTGATCGGGCATCCGGACACCCCCATCGACCCGCCGCTGGAGGCGACTCCATGAACTCCCACGCCGCTGAGCTGTCGTCGATCGTGTCGCAACTCGACGACTTGGTGAAGCGCCTCGACGGCATGTCCACCGGGTACGTCGGCGGCGACCGCGAGGACATCGCCACCCGGCTCATCGAGGTCGAACGCTCCCTGGCGACCGCGGCGCGACGCCTGTCGGTCCTCCAACGCACGCTCTGACACGAGACGCCGCGTTCGCCGTACACAGGGCCAAAAAGGTGAACCGGCGCCCCCGCGGTGGGCGCCGGTTCGGGCGACACCGGGCGGCGGAATCCCAGTGTGTCGCATTTGTGTCAGGTGGCGGGTACCTGACAAGCGGACATCATAGTCACACGCTGTACTCGTTGCGAACCATCCAGCACGAAAATCTCTCCCAACGGCCATCCTGAGCCAGACGGCCCCTGGCGTCAACCGGATCCGGCAGACGGGCAGAAGTCGGCGAGCACACATTCATGGCATCGCGGCGAGCGGGCCTCGCACACCCGGCGCCCGTGCAGGATCAGACGAAGGCCGAACGCGCCTCGGTCCGCCGGCGAGATGAACGCGTTCAGTTCCATCTCGACCTTCACGGCATCGGTCTCGGTGGTCAGCCCGAGGCGGCGGGACAACCTCCCCACATGCGTGTCGACCGGCAGCCCGGGAAGGTCGAGCGCCACGCTCCGCACCACGTTGGCCGTCTTCCGCCCCACGCCGGCCAGGCTGGTGAGATCCTCCATCGCTCCGGGCACGACACCGCCGTACACCTCGGTGAGGCGTCGGGCCATGCCCACGACGTTCTTGGCCTTGCTGGCAAAGAAGCCCGTCGAGCGAACGATCACCTCGACCTCGTCGAGCGACGCCTCCGCAAGATCCGCGGGTGTCGGGTATCGGGCGAACAGCGCGGGCGTGACCATGTTGACTCGCTCGTCGGTCGTCTGCGCCGACAGGATCGTCGCGGTCAGGAGCTCGTAGGCGTTGCGGTGGTTCAGCTCGCAGATCGCTTCGGGGTACTCCACGGCGAGACGTTCGTGGACCAACCGAGCGCGGCCGCGTGGGGTTCGTGGGCGTGCCATCCCTCGTGACCGTAGCCTGGGCTCTGTGCATCCGAGCCTCTCCGGTCCCCTTCCCGGGCCTTTTCGTTGGTCCATCACGTTCGGCGCCGAACGACCCGACGGCCCCGAGTTGCGCCGCGCCCTGACCGCGCTCGTGCACACCGTGCGTGAAGCCGGTGGAGGGCCGACCCAGCTCTGGATCGAGGCGGTCGACCCGGTCGCTCAGGAGCAGGCCCTCGACGGGGGGTTCGAGCCGTACCGCGATCTGCTCCAGATGCGGTGCCCACTCCCCGCTCCCCGCTCGACCCTTCCGGTTCGCTCGTTCACCGACGCCGATGCCGAGGCGTTCCTCGCCGTCAACAACCGTGCGTTCCACTGGCACCCCGAGCAAGGGGGCTGGACCATCGACGATCTCCGCCAACGCCAGGCGGAGCCCTGGTACGACCCCCACGGGTTCCTCCTGTACGAGGAGAGCGGCGAGCTGCGCGGGTTCTGCTGGACCAAGGTCCACCGAGATCACGAGCCACCACTGGGTGAGATCTTCGCCATCGCCATCGACCCATCGGCTCATGGGCGCGGCCTCGGTGTCCCGATGACCCTGGCTGGGCTCGGCTGGCTGGCCGACCAGGGCTTGACCGTCGGGATGCTCTTCGTCGAATCGGACAACGCGCCCGCGGTGGCGACCTACGAACGCATCGGGTTCTCCGTCCATCACGTCAATCGCGCGTACCGGCTCGACATCTCGGGACCGGACGAGTCGTGAGCCCCACTGCGCCTCGCACCCGGTACGACATCGACCGAGGCGAGTTAGCGGCCTTGCTCGGTGGTGAACCCACGTACCGCGTCGACCAGGTGTGGACCGGGCTCTACCACAACCACCAGCGCATCGAAGACGTGACCACGCTGCCGGCCGCCTTGCGTGAGCGTCTTTCCCAGCAACTCCCGGCTGCACTCGAGCTCACCGACCGCGTCGAGGAGGACTCGGGCCAGACGGTGAAGTTGCTCTACACCCTCGCGGGGGGCGCCCGGATCGAGACGGTGCTGATGCACTATCCGGACCGCACCACGGTGTGTGTGAGCTCGCAGGCTGGATGCGCCATGGCGTGCGGCTTCTGCGCCACTGGTCAGGCCGGGTTCGAGCGGCACCTGACGGTTGGGGAGATCGTCGAACAAGTCGTCGAAGCCCAGCGGATCGCCGGTGGGCGCCGCGTCAGCAACGTCGTCTTCATGGGCATGGGCGAACCCCTCGCCAACTACGACCGCTGCGTCGCTGCTGTTCGACGCCTCCACGGCGACCTCGGCCTGTCCGCTCGCCATCTCACGGTGTCCACCGTCGGCATCGTGCCCGGCATCGTGCGGCTGGCCGCCGAGGGTCTGCCGCTGAACCTGGCCGTCTCCCTCCACGCCGCCAACGACGACCTGCGAGACGAGCTGGTGCCGATCAACCGGCGCTACCCGCTGCCCGACCTCATCGACGCTTGCCGCCTCTGGTTCGACCGCACTCGTCGGCGGATCTCGTTCGAGTGGGCGCTGATCGACGGCGTGAACGATCAACCGGGCGATGCCCGCGAGCTGGCCGACATCGCTCGCCCGCTCGCCGCCCATGTCAACTTGATTCCCCTCAATCCCACGGTCGACGGTTTGTCCGGCACACCCGCGTCCGGTGTGCGTCGATTCGCCGGGGCGTTGCGATCGGCGGGTGTGACCACGACGATCCGCGACACTCGAGGGCGAGGTATCGCCGCGGCATGCGGGCAACTCGCCGCCGGGCGGCACCAGCGAGTCGAAGTGGTCCCCGTCCGCCTTCGCAGCCGCGCCGTCTGACGCCGGGTCGGCTCAGCCGACGACGAAACGGGTGTCGAGCTCGGGCAGGGCGCGCTTGAGGGCCAAGACGAGTGAGGCGTTGGTGGCGGCGACGTCATCCTGATCGACGACGATGGCCAGTCCCACGTCCGGACCGAGATGATTCACGATGATCCGGCCCGACTGAGCGTAGAGCTCGAAGCCCTGGCGAGGTCCGAAGGCCTCGTCACCGCCCATCATCTCCACGGCCACGCCCAGGACCCGCATGACCCACGCCATCGACGAGGCCACGACGTCACCACGCAGGCCGCGATCGGCGACCCGGCTGGCCAGAACCCGTCCGGTGGCGATCTCGAAGACGGCGGCGGCAACGAGACCCGAAACGCCGTCGAGCCAGGCGATGCCCACGTCGTCGGTGGGGAGGACCAGCGGCACGTCCTCCGTCGGGAGGACCAGCCCCACGTCCTCCGTGGGGAGGTCCAACGGCAGCTCGCTCTCGTGGTAGGCGGACGATGGTGGGTCCTCGGCATCCGAGATCTCGTCGTACCACTCATCGACGGCTCGGTGTTCGTGCCCATCGCCAGCCACCGCTGGTCGCACCTCGGTGGGCGTCTCCGGGGGCACAACGAGCCCGGCATCGGCGACATGGCGCCGAGCGAGGGTGACGAACGCCGACATCTGGGCGCGTCGGGCGCCGGCCTCGGCTTCTTCACGTGCTCCAGGGGCCGCCGCCGACTCGGACATGCCTTCCCATCGGCCGGTTCAGGGCAATCCTGAGATCCCGTACCCGCCCGACGCTGGGGTGCCGGTGCCGACGCGCCCGGCCCCACCCGTAACATCCAAGGCGATGACGCCCCGCACCGAGCCCGGATCCCTCGCCCCCCTGCCCACGGGCGACCAGAAGGTGCGCCAGGTGCGGGCCATGTTCGACACCATCGCTCCCCGTTATGACCTCGTGAACCGGGTCATGACGTTTCGCCTCGACGTGCGCTGGCGACGGCTGGCGCTCGACGCCCTCCGACTGGGCGCCGGAGCCCGGGTCCTCGACATCGCGTGCGGCACAGGTGACCTCTGCCGCGATCTCCGACAACGAGGGATGCAGCCCATCGGGCTCGACCTGTCGCACGGGATGTTGGTCGCGGCCCGCACCGACGCACCACTGGTCGAAGCCGACGCGCTCCGCCTCCCGTTCCCCGATCGCGCCCTCGACGGAGCCACGTGTGGGTTCGCGCTGCGGAACTTCGTCGCCCTGCCACCGTTCATGGACGAGTTGGGTCGAGCCATCCGACCCGGCGGTCGCATCGCCCTGCTGGATGTGGCGACACCTCCGAACCGGTTCCTGCGGTGGGGCCATGGCATCTACTTCGGCAAGATCGTCCCCCGCATCGGCGGCTTGCTCTCCGACCGTGAGGCCTACCGGTATCTCCCCCGATCCGTCGCCTACATGCCGCCGACCGACGAGCTCCTGGCCATGGTCGAATCGGCCGGCTTCACCAACGTTCGCCACCGGATGCTGACCGGCGGAATCAGCCAGCTCATCACCGCGACCCGGGTGTGAAACCGCGCTGACCCAACGCGTCCCGAGTCCCGGTGTCAGGCTCCCACGACGAGCCCGGCTGCGAAGGCCAGACCACCGACCAGCTGGACCCTGCCGGTCGCTCCCAGGACGGCGATCAGCGCCGGGCCGGCGGCCCCGGACCGCACCGCCCGGATCGGAGGAACCGCTAGAGGAGCGGCGATCAGCGCGATCAGGGCCGGCGCACGATCGAAGGTCGCCGTCGCGACGACCGTGGCCGCCGCAGCCACCAGGCACATGACGTAGAGCAGGCGCGTTCGGGGGTCCCCCAGTCGCACGGCCAGAGTTCTCTTGCCGGCGCCGGTGTCGCCGGGGATGTCGCGCAGGTTGTTGGTGACCATCAACGCCACGGCCATCAACCCGACGGGAACCGACGCCATGACGGCGATCCCGACGACCTCGTCGGTGTGGACATACGCCGAGCCGACGGTGGCCACGACCCCGAAGAACACGAAGACGAAGAGCTCACCGAGTCCCGCGTAGCCGTACGGCCGCGGACCACCGGTGTAGAGCCAACCGGCGGCCACGCTCACGAACCCGACGACGAACAATTCCGGCCCCACCGCGACGGACACCGCCGTCCCGACCACGCCGGCCCCGCCAAAGGCCGCCAGCACCGCCCGTTTCATCTGGCCCGGTGTGGCCAGTTCGGACCCGACGAGCCGCAGCGGGCCGACGCGTTCCGCATCGGTCCCCCGAACTCCGTCGCTGAGATCGTTGGCGAAGTTGGTTCCGATCTGAATGGCCAGTGACACGATCAGCGTGGCGATCGCCCGCCACCAGATGATGTCGTGGTCGGCCACGGCCGCCGTGCCCACCACGACAGGAACGATGGCGGCCGGCAAGGTGCGCGGGCGGGCCGCCGCGTACCACTGCTTCGGTGTCGGGCTCATCTCGATCCCGGGGAGATGGTTCGACTCATACGATCGTCGGTCGATTGGCGGGCCGGGTGCGCGACAGGTGCGCGCCGGCATCGGCGAGGATCAGCTGGCCGGTGATGCACCGTGCCAGATCGGACACGAGGAAGACCGCCAGCCGACCCAGCTCGTCGTGCTGGGTCATGCGGCGCAACGGGGTGGCGTCGACGATCGCCGCCACGTGGTCGTCATCGAAGGCCCGGGCCACGGTTTCGGTCAACGTGGTGCCGGGGGCGATGGCGCATACCCGGATGCCGTGAGGTCCGAGCTCGACGGCTGCGGTCTGCGTCAGGTGGTTGATCGCTGCTTTGGCGGCGCCGTAGCCCGCCATGAAGGGCGACGGCCGTGTCGTCTCGCCCGAACTGACGTTGAGGATGACCCCGCCGCCCTGGTCGACCATCACCCGAGCCTCGGCCTGAAGGAACAACGCGGTGAGCACGAGGTTCTGGTCGAGGACATCGCGCCACTGGCCCGGTGTCAGGTCGAGGATCGGCCCGGAGCCGGCCGGGCCGATCATGCCGATGTTGTTGACCGCGATGTCGAGCCCACCGAGCATGTCGACGGTCTCGGCCACCATCGCATCGATCCGGGTGTCGTCGCGGGCATCTCCGACGACCGCACGGGCTGAACCGCCCTCGGCGACGATCTCCGCCACCACGGCCTGGGCTGGCTCAGGTCGAGCGTCGAGCACGACCACCGAGGCCCCGGCCCGCGCCAACCAGCGAGCGATCTCCCGGCCGATCCCGGCGCCGGCGCCGGTCACCAGGGCCCGCCGACCGGCCAGGTCGATGGTCACGCTCACGATGTCTCCTGGTAGTCGCTCATGCCGACCTGGTCAGCCCTCGACCAGCAGGGCGAGCGCCCGGTCGGCGATCGAATCGGCCCATTCGGCGACCGTCGCCGGGTCCGTACCGCCGAGCGGATGGGGCACGACGAGGATACGCGCCGAGGCCAGGCCCAACGTGGCCGCCACGGTACGGGTGAGCGTCTCGAATTGGGTGGTGGTGACGACGACGGTCGGCACGCCGAGCCGCTCGAGTTGGACGAGGTCGTGGACACTCCACGACGTGCACGATCCTCAGTCGGCCGAGCCGGTGAGGACGACAGCGACCTCCCGGCGCAGACCTTCGAGGACCTGATCCTCACACGGGATGGCGGCATTCTTCTCGCGCCGTTCGGCCACGGTCGCTCCCGTGCGTTCGGCCAGTACGTCGGCCAACCGTCCGAGCACCACGTCGGCATTGGGTTTGCGGTTGTCCAACACGCCGATGCGGCGGCCGGCCAGTGAGCCCACCGGCGGCGCCAGGCGTGCCGGCTCCGGGCCGACCTCACCGTCGAGTCGATGTACCAGCAACGCCATGATCTCGTCTCCTTGGGGCCGCGGTCATCCGGCCAGGGGCAGTGTCACACTACGGGTCATGCCCCAGCTCGGAATGACGCAGGAATGTTTGCCGGCGCCGCCGACGACGAACACCCGGATGTTGTCGGGCGAATCGGTCATAGGGGCCGGGTGATCGTCGGGCAGCTCGTTCATCCAGCCCGACCAGGCCAGACTCCCGAACGCTGCTCGCAGCTCTCCGGCCGGGATCCGGGCCCGATCGAACAGGTACGACTGCACGTCCCGGCGCCGCCAGCCCGCCGAGGCGATGGTGGCCGCGTGCTCGGGACAGAGTCCGACGAAGTATTCGCCCTGGCTGATGCAGGCGTTGTTCTGACCGAGCGTCGCCATTGCCGATGCCGCCTTGTCGAGGATCGGCCCCGGGGTCGAGCTCTCCATGTCGTGGAAGTTGTGGGGGTTCTCGCCGCAATGCACTGTCACGGCCGACGGCTCATCGACTCCTCGGCTCCTGGCGTACCCCTCCCAGGGCGAGGCCGTGAGGTTCTCGGCCACGCAATAGCTGTACTTGGACGGCTGTCCTTGGGTCGACGCATCACCCTCGCCGGGGGTCGCGCCCGCCAGATGGAGCAGGATCAGCCGAACCGCTCGCCCCACTGTCGCGTTGGCTCGATTCCCGGGCCCGAAGGCGCCCAGCCCACCGTTGAACCCGGCGGTGACGGCGATCTCCCCGTGCACGATCACGAGCGGCGCGACCGGGTGGGTCGTGGCATTCACACCCCGCAGGTTCAGCTCGGGCCGGGCCAGCGCACGGATCGCCGTCATGACGACGGGCACGACCTCGGGTGGACAGCCCGCGGCTACCGCGTTGGCGGCCAGGAGGCGGCGGGTGGCGACGCCCGACCGGGGCGGCAGCACCGCGATGATCTCGTCGGGTTCGCCACCACAGGCGGCGAGGGCCGCCTCGACCCGTTCGGGGGTCGGGGCCACCAGCGGCAGGCCGTCACCCCAGCCGAGCGCGCCGAATGCGTCGGTGAGCGTCTCTGGCGACTCGTCGGCCAGCGAGAGGAGGCTGGCGTCGGCCACGTCAGGCCGCGGACTTCTCCAGGATGTGGATACCGCAGGCCGAGCCGAGGCCGATGACGTGGGCCAGGCCCACCTTGGCGCCCTCGATCTGGCGAGGGCCGGCCTCACCGCGGAGGTGGGTGGCCACCTCCCACACGTTGGCGATGCCGGTGGCGGCGATCGGATGTCCCTTCGACTCCAGACCACCAGACACGTTCACCGGGGTCGATCCGTCACGCCACGTGGCGCCCGAGTTGAAGAAGTCGGCTGCGCCGCCCTCTGGGCACAACATCAGGTTGTCGTAGTGGACGAGCTCCGCCGTGGCGAAGCAGTCGTGGAGCTCGACGAGGTTGAGATCCTCGGGGCCGATACCGGCCTGGTCGTAGGCCAACTTCGCGGCGTTGCGGGTCAACGTGTTGACGTTCGGCAGGACCTGGCACGCCTCCTCCCACGGATCCGTGGTGAGGATGGAGGCCGAGACCTTGAGCGCCCGGCGTTGCTGCTCGAGCGACAACGTCTTGAGCACCGATCCGCTGACGACCACCGCGGCGGCGGCACCGTCGCAGTTGGCCGAGCACATGGGCCGCGTGTTGGGGTAGGAGATCATGACATCGTTCATGATCTCTTCGAGCGTGAACCGCTTCTGGTATGCCGCCATCGGATTCAGGGTCGAGTGGGCGTGGTTCTTCTCGGAGATCTTGGCGAAGAGCTCGAAGCTCGTGCCGCCGTACTTGTGCCCATACTCGAGGCCGATCTGGGCGAACACGCCCGGCATCGTCTCGGTGCCCAGACGACCGTCGATGGCGGCGATGGCGCCGTTCCGGCCCTTGGGGGTCCAGGTGTTGGAGTCCGCGGCTCGGCTGCCGCCGGCCAGGAGGCCCGCGCCGGCGAGCTTCTCGACGCCGACCGCCAAGCCGTAGTCGACCTCACCAGACTTCACCGCCATCACGGCGACCCGCAAGGCCGTCGCGCCAGTGGCGCACGCGTTGACCACGTTGTACACGGGGATGCCCGTCTGGCCGACCTGCTTCTGGAGTGACTGACCGATGCCACCCATACCCATCAGGTTGCCGGCGGCCATGACGCCCATCTGCTTCATCGACGCGCCGGCATCGACGAGCGCGCCGAGGGTCGCTTCCGTCGCCAGGTCGAGCGTGTCGAGCTCGGTGTGCTTGCCGAACTTCGTCATGTGGATGCCGAGGATGTAGACGTCGTCTTTGGCCATGGCGGGGTCCTCTCTCAGGGTGCGGCCGCCGTGCGAGCGGCCGTGCGTCGTAGGGCTGGGATCAGGCGGCTGGTTCGTACCCGAACGACACGGCTTCGGTGCCGGCTTCGTCGGTCCCCATGGTGAACGTCGTGAGACGGACGTTCAAACCCGTCTTCACGTGTTCTGGGGAGGGTTCCACGTTGACCAGATTGGCCCGAACGCTCGTGCCGCCGCAATCGACGATGGCCGACACGTACGGGACCTCGATGCCGGGCGCGGCGAAGGCGACGATCGTGAAGGTACGAACGGTGCCCTCGTTACCGATGCGCACCTTCTCGAACGACGTGCCACTGCAGTTGGCACAGGCGCTGCGCCGGTCGAAGAAGCGCGCGCCGCAAGCGGAGCACTGATTGGCCTCGAGATGAGGATCGTCGCCGAGTACGAGGTAGTCGACGAGCGGGATCTGGTTCGACATGTGTCGTTGGCCCCTGACGAATGGCAGATGGACGAGGTCGGTTACTTCTTACCAGCCCGTGACGCCGTCGCCTTCTTCGGGGCGGCCTTCTTGGCCACGGCCTTCTTGGCCGGCGCCGCCTTCTTGGCCACGGCCTTCTTGGCCGGCGCCGCCTTCTTCGCCACGACCTTCTTCGCCGCCGCCTTCTTGGCCGGCGCCGCCTTCTTCGCCACAACCTTCTTCGCCGCCGCCTTGACGGGCGCCGCCTTCGCGGCCGCAACGGCCTTCGGGGCGGCCTTCTTGGCCACAGCCTTCTTGGCCGGCGCCGCCTTCTTCGCCACGACCTTCTTCGGCTCCGCCTTCTTTACGGGCGCCGCCTTCTTCGCCACGACCTTCTTCGGCGCCGCCTTCTTGACGGGCGCCGCCTTCGCGGCCGCAACGGCCTTCCTGGCCGCCGCCTTCTTCGCCGGGGCTTTCTTGGCCGGGGCTTTCTTGGCCGGGGCTTTCTTGGCCGGAGCGGCCTTCTTGGTTGCCATGTCGTGATCCTCCGAGGGGGAAGGTGATGTTCGGTCGGCGGCGACGTTATCAGTGGGTCCTGGCGCCATCGGTGATGCTCGATAGGCCCGGCCCCACCGGCCGACGTGGGCAAGGTCCTCGGGCGAGGACCGGCCGCGTGCCGCCGAACGCCCCTCCGGATCAGTGACGGAATGGCCCAGCGCGATCGTGCCGACGATCCGGCGTGATTCCGGAATGGCGAAGGCGCTCTTGAGCGCGGGTTCGCGCTCGAAGGCACCGAAATAGCAGGCCCCGAGTCCACGGTCGACGACGGCCATCAGCATGGCCATGACCGCTCCGCCCGCGTCGGCGAACCAGTACGGAACCGGCCACGCGTCACGGCTCACGCCGAGACCCGTCAGCGCCTTGTCGGGCTCCGAGTAGCGACCGACATAGGCATCGGGGTCGGTGGTCACCACCAGCAACACCGGTGCGACCAGCAAGCCGGGAAACCGGAAGCGGGCGCGGCGTTCCGGCGGCAGGGCCACGTCCCAGTACCTCGCCACGTCGGCGCGTCGGTCGAGCACCACGACGCCGACCGCCCGGCTGTTGCCTGCAGACGGCGCACACGCGGCCGCCTCCAGGACGGCGTGCAGGTCCGTGGCCGCCACCGGATCGGGCCGAAAGGCCCGCACCATGCGGCGCCGACGAACGACGGTGGCGAACTCGGTCAGGGGGTGTACTTCACGAGATCTTCGGCCATGGCCCAGCCGAAGATCACCAAGGAATCGCCCGCCTCGGGCTTGAGGCCATCGAGCAGAGCGATGGTTTCGACTGACACCTTCTCGGGTTTGCTCGACTCGTGATCGAACACGCACGGCATGGACTCGGCGCGGCCGATGAACGTGCGGTCGTCGTAACTGGTCGACTCGATGCCGAACCGCTTGGCGAGACGGCGACCCCACGCTCGTTCCTCACCGTTGGCGCGGTGACCCGGACGAGGAATGATGTCGTGCAGGCCTCGCAGGGCTTCGAAACCAGCAGCATCGATCACCTGGGTGGCGATCAACACGTCCTCGTCGGGGAAGGCCAGCACGGCCCGGCGCATCTGATCGGTCAGGATCGCCTTGAGCACCTGATCGCGCCTGGAGGTGCGAGCGATCGACGCCAGACCCATCAAGACGCTCGGCGTGCCGCCGATGCGCTCCAACGTGCAGAACGAGAAGCCCTTCAGCTTGCCGTTGTCGCTCGCTTTGGTGACGAGCACCCACGACTGCGCCTGCTTGGACAGCAATCCGACCTCGTAGGCCAGCCCGCCGGTCGCGCAGAGATCGGCCATCTCCTCGATCTCTGCATCGCTCAGCGCCGTGCAGTCCTTGGTCTCGACCTCGATGGGCATTCGGTACGGCTCCCCAGGGGACGTGATCCCCTCAATTCCAGCGGGCCGGAGCCCGATTCGCAACTTGTGAGGCTACCGGCGTCTGCGGCGCGCTGACGATCCGTCAGACCAGGACCGCGTCAGGACCGAGCAGCACTCGCAACTCGGCCACCAGGCCGTTGCCGGTGTGGACCCGGAACTGGTCAGGTAGGCGAACGATCTGACGATCATCGAGATGCAGGAAGACCATGGTTTCGCCAGGGTGCTCCACGAGGACCGTCTTGAGTTGGTCGATGACCTGGGACTGCACCGCGGCGACACCGAGTCGCAATCGCAGCGGTGGGGTTTCGGTCATCTCGGTGATCTCCAGCACGTCGACATCCTGGGCGATGAACTTGGCCCGGTCCTCACGTTGGTCGAGTCGCCCGAACAACACGACCACGGCGTCATCGACGAGCTTCTGGCCGTGCTCGGCCATGGTGCGAGGGAAGACCATCACCTCGATCGACGACTGCATGTCCTCGAGCTCGAACACGGCCATCAGCTCGCCCTTGCGGGTCCACTTCTTCTGCAGGCTGGTGACGACTCCCCCGACGCGGGTCGAGACCTCGCCTTCCTCCTCGAGCAAGTCGGCGATGGTGCGTTCGGACTTGCGGGCCAGGACCGATTCCAGCCCGGCGAGCGGATGATCGGACACGTAGAGGCCGAGCATCTCCTTCTCGAACGCCAGGCGGGTCTTCTTGTCGAACTCGAGGGTCGGGATCGACGTTCGTTCGTCGAACACCGGCCCCGATTCCATCTCTCCGAACAACGACATGACGCCCATGTCGTGTTCCTTCCGGCGAGCGACCGTGTGGTCGATGATCGTCTCGTAGACGAGGAGCAACCCCTTGCGGGGATGCCCGAGGGAATCGAAGGAGCCGGCCTTGATCAACGATTCGATCGTGCGTTTGTTCAAGACGTTGAGGTCGACCCGCTCGACGAAGTCATAGAAGTCGGTGAACGGGCCGGCCGCCTCCCGTTGCCGGATGATCAACTCGACCAGGCCGGTGCCGACGTTGCGCACCGCCGACATGCCGAAGACGATCGTGCCGGGGGAACCGGTCCCCGCCGAGCGTTCGTAGACGGGTGGTACGCCCGCCGGGAGCGACAGATCGGGCAGCGGACGGAAGTCCGACTCGGCCCGGTTGATGTCGGGCACCACGACCTCGATGCCCATCACCTTGCACTCGTTGAGGTAGACCGCCGCCTTGTCGAGGCTGCCCTTCACACTGGTGAGCAGCGCCGCGAGGTACTCGACCGGATAGTGACACTTGAGGTAGGCGATCTGGTAGGCGATGTAGCCGTACCCGTAGCTGTGGCTCTTGTTGAAGGCATAGTCGGCGAAGGGCTCGATGATCGCCCACCACTTCTCGCCCAGCTCATCGCCGTATCCGGTCGCCGCGACGCCGTCGATGAACTTGGCCTTCTCCTGGGCCATGACCTCGCGGATCTTCTTGCCGCACGCCTTGCGCAGGTTGTCGGCGTCGGCCAGCGAGTAGCCGGCGAACTTCTGCGCCACCCGCATCATCGATTCCTGGTAGATCATCAGGCCGTAGGTGTCGCCCAGGATCGACTCGGCGTCGGGATGGAGCAGCTCGATCGGCTTCCGACCGTTCTTGCGGTCCGCGAAGTCGTTGTGCATGTTCGCTTCCATCGGGCCCGGGCGGTACAAGGCCACCAGGGCGGCGACATCATCGAAGCACGACGGTTGCAGGGACCGCATGAGTGATCGCATCGGGCCCGACTCGAGCTGGAAGACGCCGATGCTGTCGCCCTTCGACAGCAGATCGTAGGTGGGACCGTCCTCGAGGTCGACGTTGTCGATGTCGACCTCGACCCCGCGGGTCTGGCGGATCAGCTCCAGCGTGTCGGTGATGACGTCGAGGTTGCGCAGCCCCAGGAAGTCCATCTTCAGCAGGCCGAGATCCTCGACGCCGTGCATCTCGTACTGGGTGACGACGGGCGACTCGGTCGGGTCGACGCCGGCCTCGGGTTTGCGCTGGATGGGCAGATATTCGGTGAGGGGCTCCCTGGTGATGACGACGGCGGCGGCGTGGATGCCGTCCTGGCGACGGAGCCCCTCCAGGCCCTTCGCAACATCGATGACCTTGCGGGCGTCCTGGTCGGTCTCGTACATCGTGCGCAGCTCGCCGGCCATGGCGTAGCCGTCCTCGAACTTGGGCTTTTTCTCCAGGCACGCATGCAGCGGGGTGTCGCGGCCCATGACCAGCGGGGGCATGGCCTTGGCGATCTTGTCGCCCACGATGTATGGGTAACCCAGCACCCGTGCGGCATCGCGGACGGCGGCGCGCGCCTTGATCTGACTGAAGGTGACGATCTGGGCGACGTGGTCGCGGCCGTACTTCTCCGCCGCGTACCGGATCATCTCGTCCCGATACCGCGAGTCGAAGTCCATGTCGATGTCGGGCATGGAGATGCGCGAGGGGTTCAGGAAGCGCTCGAACAGGAGGTCGTACTCGATGGGATCGAGGTCGGTGATCCGGAGGCTGTACGCCACCGCGCACCCGGCGGCGCTGCCGCGGCCCGGCCCGACCCGGATCCCGCTGTCACGAGCGTGGCGGATGAGGTCCCAGACGATGAGGAAGTACGACGAGAACCCCATCTGGGCGATGACCTGCAACTCGAACGCCAGTCGCTCGACCGTGCGGTCATCCAGCGTGGCGCCCCACCGCTGCTTGGCACCTTCCATGGTGAGGTGACGCAGGTAGGAGTCGCCGTCGTCGAAACCCTCCGGGATGGGGAAGTTGGGCAGTTGGGGTTTGCCGAACTCGATCTCGACCTGGCATCGCTCGGCCACCCACAACGTGTTGTCGCACGACACCTCGACATCGGCGAAGAGCCGCCGCATCTCGTCGGCCGACTTGAGGTAGTGCTCGTCGCTCGAGAACTTGAACCGATCCGGATCCGACATGAGCGCCCCCGTCTGCACGCACAGCAGTGCGTCGTGGGACTCGGCGTCGTGGCGGTGAACGTAGTGGCTGTCGTTGGTGGCGAGCAGCGGAGCGCCGATGCGCCGTGCGATCTCGAACAGCTGCGGATTGGTGCGGTGCTGCTCGGGGATGCCGTGGTCCTGGATCTCGACGAACAGGTTGTCGCGGCCGAAGATGTCCTGCAGCCGGGCGGCTTTGGTCAGCGCGCCGTCGAAGTCGTCCTTCATGAGGCTCTGGAGGACGTGCCCGCCCAGGCACCCCGTGGTGGCGATCAGACCCTCGCTGTGGTCCGAGAGCGTCTCCCAGTCGACCCGGGGTTTGTAGTAGTAGCCCTCCATGAAGGCCCGGCTGGCCAGCTGGATCAGGTTCTTGTAGCCCGCGTTGTTCTCGGCGAGCAGGGTCAGGTGGTAGTACAGCTTGCCGCCGCCGTCGGTGTCACCGCCGGAGTCGTCGATCTTGCCCCGCCGCGGCGGGCGCTCGTGCCGGTTCTCGTGGGCCATGTAGGCCTCGGTGCCGAGGATCGGAGTGATCCCCTGATCCCGACACGCCCGGTAGAAGTCGAGGATGCCGTACATGTTGCCGTGATCGGTGATGCCGAGGGCGGGCTGGCCGTCGGCGACCGCCGCCGCGACCAGCTGGTCGAGCCGCGCCGCGCCATCGAGCATCGAATACTCGGTGTGCACGTGGAGATGGGTGAACGAACTGCCCACGGGCCGAGGACTCCTTGCCGGATCTCCCTCCACGAGCCGCAACACCGGCCGCAGGAGGCGCCTGTTTCCCCATCAACAACAGGGGCAACAGCGAATGACATCGATGTGATGCACCCTACTGCGTACGGGGCGTCAGAGGTAGGTGCCGGGGCGGGTGTCGCGGATTTCGTCGCCGCCGCGGCTGGGCCCGCCGGGTCCCGAACCGGGGCCGATCTGCCCTCGCATGTTGGCCAGTTGCTGCTGGGCCGCCATCTGCTGGGCGAACAAGGTGGCCTGGATGCCCTGGATGAGGCCCTCCAACCAACCGACGAGCTGGGCCTGGGCGATCTGGAGCTCCGCCGATGTCGGGGGCGAGTCGTCGTCGCCGAACGGCAGGGCGAACCGGTGCATCTCGTCGCGAAGATCGGGCGACAACGCCGACCCCAGCTCGGTCACCGACAGCTCGTAGATCTCGCGAAGGCGGTCCCGGCTGGCGTCGTCGAGCGTCGCGCTCCTGACCTCTTCCAACAGCTGCTTCATCATCGTGCCCAGCCGCATCACCTTGGCCGGCGATTCGATCATCTCGCCGACGTGCGCGCCGTCTCGACTGTCGTCGACGCCCCCGAGCGACACGATCTCGGGATGCTCGATCACGGGTTCTTCCCCGTCCGGCGTCGGGCTACTGGGGTCCATTGCGCTCCTCGGATACCGGCCGATTCGGCCGGTGCTTGAGATATCGGTCAGTCGTTGCCGGCGGCGAGGAGAGGCACCAGCATCTCCTCGGCGGTCAACGAACCATGTCGCCCGATGAGGTGATAGGGGCCGGTGTCGGCCTCGTCGGCGAAAGCGTAGGTGCCCTTGGCCACCAACCCGACGTCGCCGAATCGAGCCATGGCGTCGGCACTGACCCGAGGCCCGAACCAGCCGTCGCCGATCATCTGCTGCCTGGTTCGCACCCAGGCCTGGTCAGAATGATGCGTGGTGGCGACCTCGAGCAGGGCGTCGATCTGCCCCGGCTTGGCGTGGAGCCATCGGAACCGGCCCTCCCCGGACTGGCTCGCCACCAGCGCCAGGACATCAGGGGCCAGGTCGACCACGTTGTCCGCCGTGTGCACCTGCCCGTGGTCGGCCGTGACGATCAGCGTGGCGCCCTTCGGCAAGACGTTGAGCACGCTTTCCACGATGCGGTCACAGGCACCCATCTCGGCGTCGAAGTGTTCCCCCAACCCGTATTCATGGGACACCTTGTCGAGGCCGTCGTAGTAGGCGTAGACGAACCGCGATCCGGCACGCAGGGCGAGCGAGATCTCGGTGACCAGGGTCGAGGCGGTGCGGTAGCTGCGGTAGGCGCTGGTCTCCAGGTGAGCCATGGTGAAACCGGTCGACAAGAACTCGGCCCGGCTGATCACCGTCGGGCGCTGACCACAGAAGGGCGGTACCACCTGCACGTCCCGAGGCGGCACTCGTTGCCGGGCATCGCCATCGGGGGTGGTCCAGCGCAGCACGTTGAGCACCGAGCCCTCCACCCACATCCGGTAGCCGATCACCCCGTGTTCACCGGGCGGGGTGCCCGTGGTCAGCGAGCACAGCGCCGTCGCCGTCGTGCTCGGGGCCACGGTCGTGATCGCACCACCGGTCATGCCCCCCAGGGTGCGAGTGCACTGTGGTCGGGCCTGCATCTGGCGCCAGCCCAGGCCGTCGAGCACCAGGAGCACGACCTGCTGGGCGTGATGGACGCCCGGCGGCAACCACGGCGGTGCCGCCGCCGCCGGCGCGAGGAGCGCGGGCATGACGTTGGAGATGCACCCGCCGGTCCAATCGGGCAGCACGAGCTGATCATCGGCTGCGCTACTCGCTCCGCTCACAGGGCTCCATGCCACCACGGATACCAGTCGGATGCCACTCCCAGCAGTTTCCCCGGTTGGCGACCCACCGAGTGACGGCCTCGGCCGCCTAGGCTCAGCGGGCATGAAGGTGTCCACACGTGGCGACTATGCGAGTCGGGCTCTCCTGAGCCTGGCGATGCACGCCAGTGGCACCTCGCCCACCTCGGTGCGCGAGATCGCCGAGCGAACGGGGCTCCCTCAGCCCTACCTCGAGCAGATCCTGCTCGCCTTGAAGGGCGCCGGCATCGTCCGCTCCAAACGCGGCGTGGGCGGCGGGTACATCCTGGCCCGGCCTCCCGAAGCGATCATGCTGAGCGAGATCATCCGGGCCGTCGATGGCCCCATCGTCGCCGGCGACTTCGGCGAGCCCCACACCAACGGCTCCTGCGATCACGAAGGCCAGTGCGTGCTGCTCAGCATCTGGTCGAGCGCCGGCGAATACATGCGCCGCTACCTCGACTCGTTCACCCTGGCCAGCATCGCCGAAATGGCCAACGGCGAACGGACGTGGCCCGAATCCTGAGCGACTGGGCCGCCTGATTCAGGTCGCGTCGTCGCCCGATCACGACCGGGCCGCGTCGAGCACGGCGAGGAGGTCGGCCGGGAGATCGGATTCGAAGGACAGGCGGTCGCCGCTGACCGGGTGGATGAAGGCCAGGCGCGCGGCGTGGAGGAATGGTCGGTCGAGACCCCGGTGGTCGCGGCCCGGGCCGTAGCGGTCGTCGCCGACCACCGGGTGATCGATGGCCGCCAGGTGCACACGGATCTGGTGGGTGCGGCCCGTCTCGAGGTGACAGCGAAGCAGTGACAACCGGCCGCCGTCGAGCTCCTCGACCAGCTCGTATCGAGTGCGCGCCGGCCGACCGTCGGTGACCACCGCCATGCGCAGCGGGTCACGCGGCGAGCGACCGATCGGGGCGTCGACCACGCCGCGAGCCGGCGGTATCCCCCAGGTGAGCGCGGTATAGGTGCGTTCGACGCGGCGGGCCGAGAGCTGCTCCACCAGACCCTCGTAGGCGGCCGGCGAGCAGGCCACCACCATCAGCCCCGACGTGCCACGATCGAGACGATGGACGATGCCGGGACGCTCTGCGTGGCCGACCGCGGCGATCTCCGGGTACCGAGCCAACAACGCGTTGACGAGCGTGTCGTGCTCGTGGCCCGAACCGGGGTGCACCACCAGTCCGGCTTGTTTGTCGACGACGATCACGTCGTCGTCGATGAACACCACGTCAACCGGAATCGTGGGGTCCGGCACGAGCGCATGGTCGGCGCCGACCAGCGCATCGTCGTCGACCGCGACGACTTGCCCTTCTTTGACCTTGACGCTGCGAGCCGACACGGCCACGCCGTCGAGGGAGACGGCGCCCTCCTCGACCAGCGAAGCGGCGCGGGCTCGCGAGACGTCAGCCAGGATGGAGACCACCCGATCGATGCGCTCGCCCGACAGTGAGGCGGGCACGATGTCGTTCATCGGCGCGAACCACACGCGGCGGTCAGCGCCCGTGTCGTCGACCCGTGGTTCGCCACGTCAGCGACGGCCCAGACCGCCCGCCTTGAACTCGACGCGCTCGGTCGCCCAGGGAATGGCCTCGAGTCGCTCGCGGGGGATCTCCATGCCGGACACCCGGCAGATGCCGTAGGTGTTGCCGGCGATCCGCTCCAGAGCGGCGTCGATCTCGTCGACCGCGGCCTGGGCCTGGGCGGACAACGCGAGGTCACGTTCTCGTTCGACGGCCAAGGTGTCGCCCTCGCCGGACTCCTCGTCGAACTGGACGTCGCCGGGCTCGCGATCGTTCATGAGCGCGTCGGCCTCTTCCCGATAGGTCTGGGCCGAATGCAGATATCGGGCCCGCTCGCTCAGCAGCGCTTCCCGCTGTTGTTTGAGGAACGACTTGTCGAACGGAGAGCTGGTCAGCCTGGGACTGGCGGGCTTCACGTCCCGGGCCGCTTTGGCCGCGGCCGGCTTCGATGGGGCCGCCGGCGCCGCTTTGGCTGGGACGTCTTTGGCTGCGACGTCTTTGGCTGGGACGCCTTTGGTTGGGGCCGCCTTCGCCACGGCCGCGTTCGCGGGCGCCGCCTTCGCGGGCGCCGCTTTGGCGGGGGCCGACTTGGCCGACGGCTCCTTCGCGGGAGCGGCCTTGGCCGCGACCACCTTCCTCGTCTCGGACTTCACGGGGGCGGCCTTGACCGGCGCGGTCTTCGCCGCGGCTTTGGAACTGGTCGTGGCCTTGGAACTTGCCGTGACCTTGGTCGCCTCTTTGTCCACCGATGCTCCGTTCTTGGACACTTTGGCGGATTTCGCCGGCGTCACGACCTTCTCGGCCGGTTTGGCGGTGGATTTGGTTCCAGCGGCCTTCTTCGTCGCCATTCACGTCTCCCATGGTCGGTGCCCTTACAGACGGCGTTCGGCGCCTCTCGCCTCGTCACCGCCCGAAAGGGGCGTCATAGGCGCCGGAGTCTACGGACTCACACGCCTGGTGCGGGTGATGTGCCCCCATCCCCGGACCCGCAAACGTCAGCGCCGACGGCCGAACCGGGGCCGACGGTCGTCGGTGTCATCGCCGTCGAAGAAGGCCGTGAACACTGGGTCCTCCGCCGGAGGTTCGTCACCCACGGCTTTGCGGAGCTCGTCGAGAAACGAATCGCCCCTGTCCGACCCGGAATCGGTGAGATCGATCAGCTCCATCGATTCGGTCGGCGGGCCGTCCGGATCCACGTCGACCGAGGGCGCGTCACCGGACGCACGGGCCGCGATGTCGTCCGATGTGACAACGTCGGTCTCGACCACGACATCAGCGGTCGCGACGGGGATCGGGGTCGCCAGCTCGGGCTCAGCCGGGCTGATGACCTCGGGGCCGGTCACGAGCGTCGCCATCGGGACCGGAACTTCGGCCACGGCATCTGACGGCGGCTCGGTGTCCCAGATGTCGGCCGCGGTGGCATCCCATGTGGCACCGGACTCGAAGAGCGTCGCCGTGCCTTCATCGGCGACGGCCGCGCCGGACAACGCCGGGGTCGGGGCGAACTGGAGGCCATCGGGCGAATCCAGCAGTGATTGCAGCTGCTCGACCGACGACCGGATGCGGTGGCGGTTCAGATCGATGTGTTCTTCGAGCAGGCTGATGTCGTCCGACAAGAAGTTCCGGACCTGCTCCAGCTCCCGGATCTCATCCAACAACGGCTGTCGGGTGGCCTCGACCACGCGCCGGGCCTCCTTCTCGGCCTCGGCCCGCAACATGGTCGCTTGGGTCTCGGCCTCACGCACGCGGCGCTCGGAGTCGTACTCGGCGTCGCGCGTCATCTGATCGGCCCGGGCGCGGGCTTCGTTCGAGATCACCTCGGCCTCGGCGCGCGCCTCGGCGATGGCGGCGTCGGCGGTGCGCTGGGCGAGCACCAACGTGCGGCGAAGCGTCTCCTCGGCCTGACCGGTCTCACTCACCCGGGTCTCGGCGTCGTGGAGCCGATGGCGGAGATCGCGGATCTGGCCCTGTAATTGCGCGACGGCGGCGCCCACGCTGTCGACGTAGGCGTCGACTTCGGCTGGCTCGTAGCCGTGACGGGCCTGCTTGAACTGGATTTCAGCGAGACTGGTCGGGTCCATGGCCGACAAGACTAGCCACCCTGCGCGCGCAACTGGGCCATGGTCACCCACCCTTTTCGGGGAGGTCGGTCAGACGCCGCGAAGCCGTTCGGCCAACGTCGCCACGACCCCGTTCACGAATCGGCCGGACTCCTCCGTCGAGTACTGGGAGGCCAGCTCCACCGCTTCGGTGACGATCGCCGTGGTCGGTATCTCGAGCCGGTGACCGAGCTCGTAGACGGCCAGACGCAGAACGGCGCGGTCCATGGCCGGCAGACGTTCGAGCGTCCACCCGCGGAGCGCGCCGGCGATCAAGGTGTCGATCTCCGCCTGATGCTGTTCGAAGCCGACCAGCACCTCGTCGGTGTAGTCCGGTGGGGCCACCACCTGCCGTTCCCGCACGTCCGACAGGGAATCGCCCCGCATCTCGGCTTCGTACAGCAGGGCGATGGCTGTCTCGCGTGCGATCCGCCTCGAGGTCGGCGGGCCGCTCACGCGCGGGTGATGTACTCGCCCGTACGGGTATCCACCCGGACGACGTCGCCGATGTTGACGAACAACGGGACCTGGAGGACGAGCCCGGTGATCAGCGTGGCCGGTTTGCGGGCACCCGACACCCGGTCGCCCTGCATGCCTGGTTCGGTTTCGGTCACCGCGAGGTCGACCGCCGCCGCCAGGTCGACGCCGACCACTTCCTCCCCGTACATCTGGAGGACGAGGGTCGAGCCGTCGACGAGGTAGTTGGCGGCGTCCCCGATCGAGGCCGGCGGCACGTTGCGCTGGTCGTACGTCGAGTTGTCCATCACCACGTAGTCAGCGCCGTCCCGATACAGCAACTGCATCTCACGCTTGTCGACGATGGCTCGTTCGACCCGTTCGTCGGCCCGAAAGGTCCGGTCGAGAACGGCGCCCGTCCGCACGTTCTTCAGCTTGGTCCGCACGAATGCCCCGCCCTTGCCGGGCTTGACGTGCTGGAAGTCGACGACCTGGAACAAGCCGTTGTCGAGCTCGATGGTCATGCCGGTCTTGAAGTCGTTGGTGCTGATAACGGGCATCGAGAGCTCCGGGTTTCGGTGGTACGAGTCGGCGTTCGAGACGCTCAACGGGCCAGGAACGGCTGACGCGGGCTCGAGGTGAGCGGGCGGCATCCGTCGGCGGTGACGAGCATGGTGTCCTCGACACGTGCTCCACCGAGGCCGGCTCGGTAGAGGCCGGGCTCGACGGTGAGGACGTGACCGGGCTGCAGGGTAGCAGCCGAGGTGGGTCGAACCGGCGGTTCCTCGTGGATGTCGAGCCCCACTCCGTGTCCGGTGGCGTGGAGGAACTCGTGGACGAGACCGAGCTGCTCGGCCCCCGAACGACACATGGCATCGACCGCCGACGCCGGCACGCCGGGTGCGACGAGAGCCCGGCCCCGGGCGGCCAGGTCGGACACGATCTTGACGAGCCCGACCAAATCGTCGGGCACATCGCCGACGAGGAACGTACGCGTCATGTCGGAGCGATAACCCTCGACCATGGCGCCGACGTCGATGATCACGATGTCCCCGGAGCGTATGGTGCTCGTCCCCGGGTCGTGGTGCGGGATCGCAGCACGCGGACCCGAGGCCACGATCGGTTCGTACCCCGGACCGTCAGCTCCCGCGGCGCGCATGGCGACTTGGAGCGAGAACGACACCTCGGCCTCGGTGCCACCATCGAGCCCGCTGCGCAGCACCTCGGCCAGAGCCCGGTCGGCGCAGCCTGCCGCCGCCTCGATCCGAGCCACCTCGGCCGGATCCTTGACCGCCCGTAAAGCCTCCACCACTCCCCTGCTCACCAATGGGGATCCGACCTCGGCGGCCAGGCGTTGGTGCGCGCTCAGCGTGAGATGGTCGGCCTCGACCACGAACGCCGAGGTCGGCACCGGGCCACCCGAGGTCATGAGTGTCCGGAGGGTCGCCGGGTCATCGGAGACCGCGGCGATGTGAAGCTCGCCGGTGAATCCTGCCTCACCGAGTTCGGATGTCGCCCGTTCGGTGTACCGGGCGTCGGTGATGAGCACGGACCGGTCGGCATCGACCCACAGCCGAGCTGCGGAGCCGGAGAAGCCGCTCAGGTAGCGGATGTTGGCCGGGGCCGTGACGAGGATGGCCCGATGGCCGAGGTCGGCGAGCGCCATCCGGAGCGCCTCCAACCGAGGTCCCACGTCGATCGGCGGAAGTTCGATCCGACTCACGATCACCAACCGAGGAGGCGGGCCACCGCGGCTACAGCCAGCTCGTACCCGTGGCCTCCGAACCCGGCGATCGTGCCGGCGGCGACCGGCGAGACGACCGACGTGTGACGCCAGGGTTCCCGGCTGTTCGGGTTCGACAGGTGGACTTCGACGACGGGACCGTCGAAGGCGGCCAGGGCATCGTGCAGCGCCCAGGAGTAGTGGGTGAACGCTCCCGGATTGACGATGACGGCCGCCACGCGGCCGCGGGCACCTTGGACGGCGTCGACCACGACCCCTTCATGGTTCGACTGGACGTGCTCGACGGTGGCGCCCAGTCCGGCCGCGGTCTCGGTCAGGGCCGCCAGGTGATCCGCCAACGTGGCCGTGCCGTAGATCTCGGGCTCACGCGTGCCCAGGAGGTTCAGGTTGGGCCCCGACACCACGAGAATCGTTCGATTGGTCGTCACGCTGTCTCCTGGGTGACTGCTCGTCACGCTGTCTCCTGGGTGACTGCTCGTCACGCTGTCTCCTGGGTGGGCCGGCGGATCGCATCAAGGGCGTCGATGAGGAGCGGTCTCGGAATCCCGGTCACCGGCTCGACACCGTCGGGACCGTCGAGCACGAACGTGACGCCGTCGAGCGCCTTCTTGTCCCGAGCGAACAGATCCACGAGGACCTCGGGGTCGAGCCCCGGCGGCGCGGCCATCGGGAGGTCGTATCCGGCCAGGACCCGGCGGTGCTCGGCAACCCGAGCGTCGTCGATACGTCCCAGTCGGCGGGCCACCTCGGCGGCGTAGACGAGCCCGATCGCCACCGCTTCGCCGTGCCGGAGGTCGTACGAACCGGCCGTCTCGAGCGCATGGGCCAAGGTGTGGCCGTAGTTGAGGATGGCCCGTCGGCCGCCCTCGCGTTCGTCGGCCCCGACCACCTCGGCCTTGATCTCGACGCACCGAGCGACCCGCTCGTCGAGTGACAGGTTCTCGATCCCGGCCCCGCCGAGGAAGTGGTACTTGGCCATCTCACCGAGGCCCCCGCGCATCTCGCGGCTCGGGAGCGACGCC
Source organism: uncultured Acidobacteriota bacterium (assembly GCA_963732655.1). Taxonomy (GTDB): domain Bacteria; phylum Actinomycetota; class Acidimicrobiia; order Acidimicrobiales; family SHLQ01; genus CAVTWS01. The sequence goes on from CAVTAI010000001.1 coordinate 625,781, forward strand.
AGCACTTCGGTGTCGCACAACACCGCGGCCGGCTGCCAGAACGTGCCGACGAGGTTCTTGCCCTCGGGTAGGTTCACGCCGGTCTTGCCGCCGATGGCGGCATCGATCTGACCGAGCAGGGTCGTCGACACGGTCACGTAGTCGATGCCGCGGTGGTACACGCTGGCCGCGAAGCCGGCGACGTCGCTGACCACCCCGCCGCCCACGGCGACGACCACGTCCGTGCGAGTCAGGCCCCAACGACTGAACTGGCGACACAGGTCCTCGACCGTGGAGAGCGCCTTCGCGGCCTCGCCGTCGCCGATGAGGAACACCTGGTGTTCGACCCCGGGATCGACCGAGACGGGGATGCCGGCCTGGGTCACGACCGCGGCCCGCCGAGCGCGGGGCGGGATCACCTCGGCCAGGAGGTGGCGGGCATCGGGGCCGACCCGGACGGTGTAGCTGCGACCCGTCCCCAAGGGCACGACGACGGTGATCACACGGTCACCCGGGACCTGGCCTGTGAGGTCACCTGGGACCTGGATCATGAGGTCACCTGAGCCCGGAGTCCGGCCAGGACCTCGTCGGCCACCTGAGCTGCGTTCAACCCATCGGTGTCGACCACGACGTCCGCAATCTGGTCGTAGCGCGGATGGCGGCGCTCCGAGAGGCGACGGAGCACGGCCGCCGGCGCCTCCGTACCTTGCAGGAGCGGCCGACCCTGACCCGAGCCCACCCGTCCGGCCAAGGTGGCCACCGAGGCGCGCAGCCACACCACCACGCACCGCTCCATCAGCACCAGGAGGTTCGTGTCGGTCTCGACCACGCCGCCGCCGGTCGCGATGACAAGCGGGGCCGGGGTTTCCACCAGGCGTGCCAGCGCCTCGGCTTCCCGGATGCGAAAGCCGACCTCACCCTCGAGCTCGAAGATGTCGGTCACTCGAACACCGGCGACTCGTTCGACCTCGTGGTCGAGGTCGATGAAGGTCCGGTCCAGCGACGACGCGACACGCCGGCCGACATCGGACTTGCCCGCCCCCATGAGGCCGACGAGGGCCACATGGGCGACGAGCGGCGATGCCATGCGGTCAGGTTAGACGCCGCACTGGTTCACGCGGCCAGGCCATTCAGCCGATGAGGTCGGGCGCGTAGAGCAGCACGATGACACACCCCGCGGCCAGGGCCGGGCCGAACGGGAACGAATGCGCCATCATCGGCACCGTCCGGACCGGGGTCACCGTCACCACCGCACCGTCGGCGGTGCGGGCGGGGTCGGGCCCACCCGCCGCCGGTTCGGGATCCGGGTCGGGCATGACGTTGCGACCGGTCACCCGCCGGGTCACCGCGAGCAGGAACCCACCGGCGACGCCGATCACTGCACCCAGGAGCAGCGCGTAGAGGATCAGCCGGAAACCGTAGATCACGTCCTCGTACAACCAGCCGAGGAACAGCCCCATCAGCAGCGCGAGCTTGACGTCACCGAACCCCATGCCGCGCGGTGAGATCACATGGGGGATGAACAACATGAGGAAATAGATCGCCGAACCGATCAACGCCTTCACGATCTGTCCCGGCACCCCGAGGTCGAGGGAGACGCCCACGATCGCCACGAACGAGAGGCCAAGCGTCGGGAACAGGATGCGGTCCGGCAACCGGTAGCGGTACAGGTCGACCGTCGACAACGCCACCAGCCCGGAGAACAAGATGAGGAACGGGATGACGGCCGTGGTCAGCCCGAAACGCCAACCGGCCGCCATGAACAACCCGGCGGTGACCAACTCCACCATCGGGTATGCCGGCGTGATCCGGTGGGAACAGTGTCGGCAACGGCCGCGAGCGACCACCCACGACACCACCGGCACGATCTCACCGACGCCCAGGGGGTGCTCACAATGCGCACACCGGGGACCGGGTTGGAACACCGGGAGTCCGTCGGGTACCCGATCGATGACCATCGTCAGAAGGTCACCGATCAGCAGGCCGAGTACGCCCAGCAACAGATAGTCGACAGCGCCCATGAGAGTTTCGTCCGAGGTCGGGTCAGGGCTCGATAGCGCCGAGGAAACGCAGGATGAGCCCCCGATTCAGGTGCCCATTCTCCTCTTCGAGCTCGGCGAGTGCCTGCTCGCGTTCCTCGACCGTCGTCGCTCGGGCGGCCCGAGCCATGGCACGAGCGGCCTGGGGGCTCAGGTTGGCCATCTCCTGGGCGAACGCGGCCAGGTCGGCCTCGTCGCCACTGGCCGGAACCGAGGTCGGGACGGTGCCGTTCTGCGGAGCGATCGCCGATCCGTTCTGCGGCATCGCCGCGACGGCCGCCGGTACGGGCGCTCCGGACCCGGCGGAGGGGGCATCCGCCCACTCGCCGCCCGGGGCCGGCATCAGCAGCGCGGAGGGAGATTCCGCGGCCCAGATGGTCGACGGGAAGGCCGGCTCAGCGGGAGCCGCGAAGCCCGGCAGCGACGGCGGGGCCGCCATGGTCTGCATGCCGTTGGTCGGAGCGACGGCAGGAGCGAACTCAGCGGGCGCGAACTCGTCGGCGGCCGGGAGTTCGGCCCACTGCAGCTCACCCGGGTTGAGGGCGACCGGTTCCTGATCGGTCCAGCGGCGCCCCGGCGACGGGTCGGCCGCTTCGAACTCGACCGCCTGGAAGTGCGCACTCTCCGTCACGGTGACGAGCCCGGTGTCCATGAGGTCGGCGACGACCCGCAGAGCGCCGATGTCCCCGTTGTCGAGCAGGGCGCCGTACTGCGACACCGTGCAGCCGCCCGCGATGGTCACGAGGCGACTCCACCGGAGGCGATCCATGGTGATGGTCTCGGACGCCACGTTCGGGTTGAGGGAGACCCAGGAGTCGAGCGAACCCACGATGGCCAGCAATGCATCCATCTCGGCATTGCGTTGCGCGGACTCCTCGACCAACGCGGCGACATGGATCGACGCTGTCGGTTGCTCGGTGCGAGCGTCGGAGTGGAAGGCGAAGGTGCCCGTCGTCTGCCGCAACAGCCAACACATGGTCTCGTGCGGGTCGCACGGTGCGTCGTCGATCATGCTGGAGGTGACCGTGCCGTCCTCGAGGAACAGCGCGCTGCGGTGACCTCCGATCACCACCTCCAGTGCTCCCACCTTGCCGCCACTGCCAACCAGCTGCAGTACGTCGGTGAGGGCGAAGGAGTCGAGAGTGCCCTGTAGCGCCACCATGACCTCCAATGTCAGGCTCTGCACAGCTATCGGCATCGTTCTCCAGGTCTCAAGGATTTTCTTCGCCGAGAACCCAGCCGGCTCACACGGGCCCGTCCAGCACGGCCGGTCACACCGGCCCGTCGAGCACGGCCGGTCACACCGGCCCGTCGAGCACGGCCTGGGTCATCACGTCGACGGGCGCGGGAAGTCCCGTCCACAGCTCGAATGCCACCGCGGCCTGGTGGACGAGCATGGACAAGCCGTTCGACGCGGCGAGGCCCCGTCGCTGGCACGCCAGCAGGAGCGGCGTCACCGCCGGGTCGTAGACGAGATCGACCACACTCGTGGCGTCCGCCAAGGTGTCGACCGGGAACGGCAGCCCACCGGCGGCGCCCATGCCGACGCGTGGCGCCGGCGGCGCCCTTGCCGACCGTGGCGCCGGCGGCGCCCATGCCAACCGGGGTTGCGTTGACGACGAGATCGGCGTCGGCGAGGTCCGCCACCATCCCCACGACGCCGATGTCACCGGCGAGGCCGGCGGCCGTGCGCGCCCGGTCCTCGTTGCGGTTGACGACCGTGATGCGCTCGGCGCCGTGCCGCATCAGGGCGAGGACGACGGCCCGTCCTGCTCCCCCGGCACCTACGACGGCGCACCGCCGACCGGCGGGCTCGAATCCGAGGTCCGCCCGCAGGCCGCGGACGAACCCCTCGCCGTCGGTGTTGTGACCGACCAGGTGACCGTCGTGGTTGACGACACAGTTGACGGCGCCGAGCGCCGCGGCATCGGGCGTGAGCTCGTCAACGGCTTCGGCGACCCCATCCTTGTGCGGCATGGTGACCGACAGGCCAGCGATCCCGAGGGTCCGCATGCCCTGGAGGGCCGCCCTGGCCTCGCCGGGCGCCACGTCGAGCGCGACGTAGATCCAGTCGAGACCGGTGGCCGCAAACGCGGCGTTGTGGATGCGCGGCGATCGCGAGTGGCTGACCGGGTGACCGATCACCGCGGCCAGCCGGGTCTGACCCGTGATCGCACTCCTGCTGCGCATGCAGTGGGTCAGCCGCAGCCGAGATCGAGGTCGATGCAGACCTGCTTGGCCTCCTCGAACTCCCCTGCGGTCTCGACGAAGCGGTGGGCGCCTTCGACGCCGCCTTCGTTGGTGAGCACGTAGTAGAACCACGGGCCCGGTTCCGGGGCCAGAGCCGCCCGGATCGACGCCGCTCCGGGAGAAGCGATCGGGGTCGGCGGCAGGCCGGCGTAGAGGCGCGTGTTGTACGGCGAGTCGAACTCACGGTCGGCCGGGTCGAAGTCGGCGTATCGAGCCGTGGCGTCGATGCCGAGCGGCTCCCCGGCCACCAGCCGGTTGTAGATGACCCGGGCGATCCTCGGCCGATCGCCGTCGATACGTCCCTCCTCTTCGATCATGGAGGCCACGATCAGGATCTGGTAGTCGGTCAGCCCGAGCTCGTCGACCACGGGGTCCCGGCCCACCTCGGACTGGATGTCGGCATACCGGTTCTGCATCTCGGTGGCCATCCGGGCGAGGAACTCGGCTTCGTCGGTCAGCGACTCCTCGTCGATGTCGTAGCTGGCCGGGAAGAGCAACCCTTCCAGGATCTGGACGCCGAACGCCTCGGGTGCTCCGAACGTGCTGCGGATGGTCCCGCCGTTGAGGGCGGCCTGGATGTCTTCGAGCGAGAACTGACCGTTCTCGTCCACGAGCTTGCCCTGGATCTGCCCGCCCGCCAGGGTCAGGCCCTCGGGAACGTTGATCGAGACGAACTCGGGCGGGATCGGCCCGGCTCGCAGACGGCTGATCACGTCGTCGTAGCCGAGGTTCTCGTTCATCAGGTACTCGCCGGCCTGGAAGCTGTCGGTGATCGGTTCGTCGCATCCCAACACGATCGAGAGACCGCTCGGGCACCGCAGGTAGTAGCGGAAGATCGTGGAGTTGCCGATGACGTCGGTGGTGGCCAGCTCCTCGGCGATGCGGTTGGTCGACCACGCGTCCTCGATGAGGAACTCGACCTCGGCGCCCGGACCGTCGCTCGGGTTGACCTCCCGATCGACCCAGCGCATGGCCCACAGCAGCACGGCGACGGCGCCGACGAGCAGCACCAGCAGCAAGATGCCCACCCGGATCGCCCATCCGCCACGACGCGGCAGCCGGACGTACTGCCCGGGCAGGTCCCAGCCGTCCTCGTCATCCCAGTCGTCGCCGTCCCATTCGTCGTCGACGACCTCGAGGTCGTCGTCGATCTCGTCGTCCGTGTCGATCACCGCCACACGACCGGATTCACCGTTGGACGATGCTCCGGACGCCGCCGCGGCCGGACCCGACTCGCGATCCCAGCCGGTCCAGGTCCCGGCGACCGCGGAACCGCCGGGCTCCCACGCATCCGAGGCGGTCCAGGCACTCTGCCCGGCCCACGAACCATCAGGGAGCGCATCGGGTTTGGCGACCGGCGCCGCAGCGGTCCATTCGTCGGATGTCCAGTCCGCACCGACGGGCTGGCCTCGCCATGGATCGGCACCCTCCCGGCGGGCGCGACGGACCGGAGCGTCGTCGGGAGGACGGGGACGGCGAGGCCGGGCGCCGTCGGCGGATTCGTCGGCACGCCGGGCCGGCGGCGCGGCACCCTCGGGTCGAGGGCGGCGGGGACGACCGTCGTCGGCCGGGCGGGGGCGCCGCTCGCCCTCCGTTCGCGGACCCTCTGGGCGCGGACGGCGAGGTTCGATCGGTTGACCATCAGGGCCGGCGCGGGGACGGCGTGGACGGTCATCACCTTCGACGCGGGGACGGCGTGGACGGTCATCACCTTCGACGCGGGGACGTCGCGGGCGGTCATCACCTTCGACGCGGGGACGGCGCGGACGGTCATCACCGGCCGGGCGCGGACCACGTTGAGGGTCGGCGCTGTCGGGCCGCATGCGCCGGGGCACGTAGTCGCCGTCGGCCGGGGTGGGGCGGTCGCCGCCGCTCACATCACTCATGTCGTCCTCGCTCGCGATCCAACCACCCCTGGAGCAATACGGTCGCCGCCACCATGTCGACGACGCGGCGGCGCTCGCGACTGCGGTGGCCCATCTCCATCAGGCTCCGATCGGCGGTCACGGTGGTCAGGCGCTCATCGTAGGTCGTCACGGGCACCGGCACCGCGCGTTCGATCTCCGCCACCTCCTCGAGGACTCCTTGGGCGGCCGGCCCGATGGAGCCGTCCATCGACAGCGGGAGGCCCACGACGACGATCTCGGCGTCCCATTCCCCGACGAGCGCGAGGATGGCCCGGTGATCCCGGGACCGTGACCCGCTGCGGTGGACGACCTCGATCGGTGTCGCCACGGCGCCCGCGGAGTCGCTGATCGCCACACCGATGCGTTTGGAGCCGAGGTCCAGGCCCAGCGCCCTCATGCGCCCCGATCCCTCATGCACCCCGCCCCCTCGATCGACCCGATGCTGTCACGACCCGGAGATGGCAGCTCGGGCCTGGTCCAGCGCTTCATCGAGCCGCGCCGAATCCTTGCCGCCGATCACCGTCAGCTCGGGATTCTTGCGTCCCCCACCACCGACGGTCGTGGCCGCTTCCGTGAGCACCGCACCGGCATCAGGGCCGCCGGGAGTCGACGCGGCGACGAGGCCGACCCCGCCCCCGTCGAACACGGCGCCGAGTACGGCGATGGTGGCGCCTCGATCGCGCACGGCGACGGCGAGATCGCGAAGGGTGTCGCGTTCGACTCCCTCCACCCGGGCCACCACTGCACCACCGACCGCCGAATCCGCCAGGGTCGCGGCTTGCCCGACGGCCAGCTGGCGCCGCAACGCGGCGACCTGGTTCCGGAGCTCCTTGGTCTCGGCGAGCCGCCGCTCGACACCGTCGACGAGCTCGTCGACCGGACTGCTGACGAGCTCCGCCAGTTCGGCGAGGATGCGTTCGTCGTGCCGGAGGCGAGCAACTGTGTTGGACCCGGTGACGGCCTCGATACGCCGGAGGTTCGATCCGATCGACCCCTCGCTGATCACCTTCAACGGCCCGATGTCGCCGAGCGCGCTCACGTGCGTACCGCCGCACAGCTCGACCGAGTGCGCGCCGGCTTCCAACACCCGGACGATGTCGCCGTACTTGTCGCCGAAGAACATCAGGGCCCCGAGGTCCCGAGCGGCATCCATCGTGGTCTCGAAGTGACGGACCCGGGCGTTGCCCAAGATGTCGGCGTTGCTCAGATCCTCGATCTCGGCGATCTGCTCGGGGGTGAGGGCGTCGTAGTGGCTGAAGTCGAAACGCAGCCGGTCCGGGCCCACGAACGATCCCTGCTGCTTCACGTGGTCGCCCAGGACCTGGCGGAGCGCCCAGTGCAGCACGTGGGTGCCGGTGTGATTGCGCCGGATGGCATTGCGCCGCTCGCGGTCGATCACGGTCTGCACTTCGGTGCCCACCTCCGGCGTGGGGGCCGAGGCGTTGACGACATGGCGATGCAGACCGGGCGCGGCGAGTGTCGTGTCGAGCACCTGGGTCCCGATGTTGCCCCACCGCAACCAGCCGATGTCACCGACCTGGCCGCCGGATTCGGCGTAGAAGGTGGTTCGGGTGAGGAAGACATCGACGGTGTCAGGCGCCAGACCAGGGACACACGCCAGGACCCGCCCCGTAGTGGTGTCGTCGTCACGGACGAACTCCGTCTCGCCGAACTGATCGACGAGCTCCCGGTACAGCTCGTGATCGACCTCCCCGTCGCCCACCCGGCGGGCGTCCTTGGCCCGCTTGCGCTGGTCGGCCATGGCGCGGTCGAACCCCGCGGTGTCGACGTCGACGCCGCGTTCGGTGGCGATCTCCTGGGTCAACTCCAACGGGAACCCGTACGTGTCGTGCAGCTGGAACGCCACCGCGCCCGAGAGCGGCGCCCCACCGGACACCTGTGACAACTCGTCGTCGAGGATGACGGAGCCCGTCTTGAGGGTCTGCCGGAACCGGGCTTCCTCCCGCTCGATCACGTCCCGGACGAAACCGTGGCTGGCCACCAGCTCGGGGTACGCCTCGCCCATGACCTCGACCACGGCGTCGACCATGGCCGGCATGACGGGCTTCTCGACTCCGAGGATGTAGGCGTGCCGCACGGCGCGTCGCAGAATGCGCCGCAACACGTAGCCGCGACCTTCGTTGGACGGGAACACACCGTCGGTCACCAAGAACGTGGTGGAGCGGGCGTGGTCGGCGAAGATCCGCAGGCTGACATCGGTGCGAGGATCGGCGCCGTCACGGATGCCCGTCGCCGCGGTGGCATGCCCGAGCAGGCGTACGAACTCGTCCGTGCCCCACACCGAATCGACACCCTGCAGGAGCGAGACCGTCCGTTCGAGGCCGAGCCCCGTGTCGATGCTCGGGCGCGGCAGGGGCATCTGAGTTCCGTCCGGCTGCTGCTCGAACTGCATGAACACGAGGTTCCAGAACTCGAGGAACCGTTCGTCGCCGCCGTGGGCGGGGCCGCCGTCGTCGCCGTACTCCGGGCCTTTGTCGAAGAAGAGCTCCGAGCACGGTCCGTTGGGACCGGTGTCAGCCATCCGCCACCAGTTGTCCTCGTCGAGCCGTTGGATGCGATCGGCACGGACGCCGACGGTGTCGCGCCAGATGTCCGCGGCGTCGTCGTCGGTCAGGTGGACCGTGACCCAGAGGCGCTCGGGGTCGAACCCGAAGCCCTCGGTGGCCAGCTCCCACGCCCACGGGATGGCCTGCTCCTTGAAGTAGTCACCGAAGCTGAAGTTGCCCAGCATCTCGAAAAAGGTGAGGTGCCGGCTCGTGCGACCGACCTCTTCGAGGTCGTTGTGCTTCCCCCCGGCCCGCACGCATTTCTGGATCGACACCGTCCGGGATTGGGGCGGGGTCTCCTCGCCCAGGAAATAGGGCTTGAACGGCACCATGCCCGAGTTGGTGAACAACAACGTGGGGTCATGGGGGATGAGGCTCGCCGACGGTACGTGAAGATGACCGCGGCCGACGAAGAACTCGACGAAGGCGCGGCGGAGGTCGTTGGCGTTCATGACCATGGACCACAGAGCGTATCGGTTGACCCTCTAGCCCGAGCCCGGTGACCGGGCGGTGTAGCCCGAGCCCGGTTACCGGGCGCTGGCTCAGCCGACGCGGCGGTGCCGACCTCGAACGCCGACGCCTCGTCGACGAGCCTCGACCGCCTCGACACGGCCGGATCCGGATTGACCCGACACCGGAGTCGACTCCGTGGCCGACAGACCGTATTCGCCGCGGAGGCGCTCCTCGGTGTCGCGCATGGTCTGGCGGCCCTCCCGGACGGCGGCGGCCATCTCCCCCCCGACGTACTTGGCGGTCCCGGCCAGGTCACGACCGCGTGCGACGACCGCATTGGCCCCGACACGGGCGGCCGCCTTGCGCACCTTGCGCTTCAATCGGCGCTGCACCAGCACCGAGGTGGTGACCCCGGCTCCGTACGTCGCTGCAGTCCACATGACTCGACGGAACATCGAACCTCCCGATCCGGCGCGCTGGTCCCCACATCACCGGCGAGGTTGCCGCTTCGAGGATGCTACGTCGATTGCCATCCCTTCGGCGCGACCGTTCGCTGGCGCGCCTTCGGCGCGACCGGTTGCTGGCGCGCCTTCGGCGCGACCGGTTGCTGGCGCGCCTTCGGCGCGACCGGTTGCTGGCGCGCCTTCGGCGCGACCGGTTGCTGGCGCGCCTTCGGCGCGACCGGTTGCTGGCGCGCCTTCGGCGCGACCGGTTGCTGGCGCGCCTTCGGCGCGACCGGTTGCTGGCGCGCCTTCGGCGCGACGCAACCGGCGGGCGACCTCGGCGGTGCCGGCGATGATCGACTTCGACTTGATCAGCGGCGGCGCCAACGCCCGGAGGCGAGGCGGCGAGTCGACGGTGTCGGTGTCTCGGTCCTCAGAATCGGTGAACGCGTCGACGCGGTCCGGTTCGCCCCGGGCGTGCTCGCCCGTTCGCCGGAGCTCGGAGATCGTACCGATCATGTCTCCTCGCAGCTCGTCGACCGACGCACCCAGATCACGCAGGGCTGAATTCGTGGTCGACAGGGACCGCACAACCACGAGCAGCAAACCGAACGTCACCACCGAGACCAGCACCACGACCAGATCCGGCGCGCTCATGGCGCCTCGGGGTTCTCGTGATCGCTGTCGAGCTCGCCCTGCCGTGGATCGACCAGCTTGACCCCGCGGTCGTGAGCGAGGCGACGAACACGCTCGAGTCGGTCAGCGACCGCCGCCTCGGCCCCGTGAGTCGACGGTTCGTAGTACCGGCGGTGGGCCAGTTCGGCCGGGCGATGGGTCTGAGGTGACCACCCCGCCGGACTGTCGTGGGGGTACTGGTACCCCGCACCATGGCCGAGCGTGGCGGCACCCTTGTAGTGCGCGTCGCGCAGATGTATCGGCACCTCGCCGCCACCGGGCCGACGGACATCCTCGCTGGCCGCACCCAGCGCCACCGTGACCCGGTTCGATTTGGGGGCCTGCGCCAGGTACACCACGGCGTGGGCGAGGTTGAGCCGAGCCTCGGGGAGCCCGATGAAATCGACGGCGCGGGCCGCGGCATCGGCGATCAGGAGAGCGTGCGAGTCGGCCATGCCGATGTCCTCGCTGGCGAGGATCACCAGGCGCCGCGCCACGAATCGGGGATCCTCCCCCGCCTCGAGCATGCGGGCCAGCCAATAGAGCCCGGCGTCGACATCACTGCCCCGGATCGACTTGATGAAGGCCGAGATGACGTCGTAGTGGTCGTCACGACCATACCGCAGAGCCTTGGTCCCGGAGGCCGCCTCGGCGTCAGCCAGGGTGATCCGCACCGGCTCCCCCGGGACGGGTCCCGTCGCATCCATACGAGCACGCGCCAGGGCGATGGCCACCTCGAGTGACGTGAGGGCGTGGCGGCCGTCGCCGCCAGCGTCGGCGGCCAGATGGCCGAGACCCTCCTCGTCGGCCACGACGTGTTCGTGCTCCAGACCTCGTTCGAGCAAGGTGCGCACCGCATCGTCGTCGAGCAACTCGAGCCGGAAGAGCGTCGACCGCGACAGCAGAGGTGCGTTGACCTCGAAGAACGGGTTCTCGGTGGTGGCGCCGATGAGTACGAGCAGACCCGACTCCACGGACGGCAGGAGGGCATCCTGTTGTGCCTTGTTGAACCGGTGAACCTCGTCGAGGAACAAGATCGTGCCCCGGGTGCGTTCGCCGAGCCGCTGGCGGGCCCGTTCGATGACCTCACGGACGTCCTTGACCGTGGCGTTCACCGCGGACAGCTCCTCGAACGCCTTGGCGGTGGTCGTGGCGATGAGCTTGGCCAGGGTGGTCTTCCCGGTGCCCGGCGGCCCCCAGAGGATGACCGACGACAACGTGTCGGTGTCGATCAGGGCACGGAGCGGTTGGCCCGGCCCGAGCAGGTGGCGCTGCCCGACCACGTCGTCGAGCGACCGGGGTCGCAGACGGGCGGCGAGCGGTGCTCGACCCCGCAGTTGCTCGGCGGCCGCGGCAGCGAACAGGTCCTCGCCTGGTGGTGCGCTTCTCGACATTGCCGCCGAGGCTACCCTTAGGTGCGGCACACCAACGGAGGCGGTTCCCTTGACACGTCGGCTCGTCCTGACCCTTGTGTTGCTCGGCGGCTCGCTCGCCGGGACGACCGTGACAGCCGACCCGGCCACCGCGATGCCCTTCCAGCGGATCTTCAACGCCATCGTCGAACCGGGAACCGAGGTCCCCATCCCGGCGGGCGTGCCCGTCAACGTGGCCTACACGGACGCCGCAGCGCTCGGCGAGATCTCTCGGCACCCGTGCGGCACCCCTCATGTCGATGAACCAGCAGTCGTGCCGGTCGAACCCGGGCAGGCCGCCGATGGTCTCGTTTTCACCACCTCGTCCAATCAGTGTCTGACCACGTCGACGCGGGTTCACCTCTATCTGGACGAGTGGCCGTTGCCGACCGGGTCGTTCCACGGCGTCACCGAGACGAACGTGTTCTCGGGCACCCTCGCCGCCGGACAGGTAGCCCAATTCACCGTCGTCGGCGGCAGCGTCCCGACGACGGGGGTCACCGGCGTCGCTCTCGTGGTCGACGGAGCCAGCCCTCAGGACACCTTCCTGACCCTGTATTCGTGCGCTACCTCTCGCCCGTTCTTCGCCTCGGTCCTTCTCCAGGGCCGCCATTCCAACATGGTCTACGTGCCCATGGGTCAGGTCGGCCCGATCTGTGTGCACAACAACGCCGGGCTCGCGCAGGTCGACGTCGCCGTCGTCGGGTACTGGGATGCGACCAGCTCGACGGTCGGACCACCGAACCTGCCGTGGATCCTCGACGGCGCCCGAGCACCCGGGTTCGTCGCCGAAACACCCCATCGCCTCTTCGACACCAGGAACACGGGAACGAGCGGGCTGCTCCAGCCCGGAGTGGTGAGGTCCTTCCCGTTCCCGATCGAGCAGTACGCGGTGTCGCTGAACGTCACCGTCACCGAGGCCCAGGCATCCGGATACCTGACGGTCTTCCCGTGCGACGGGCCGGGCGGGGCCGCTGACACTCCGCCGCTGGCCTCGAGCCTGAACTATGCCATCGGCCAGACGGCACCGAACGCCGTCATGGTGGGCACCGGAGTCGGGGCGACCACGTCGACCTCGGGCTACGTCTGTTTCGTGAGCCAGGAGCGGACCCACCTCCTCGTCGACCAGAACGGCTACTTCCTCGCCCCGGGTGAAGGCGACGGCTACCAACCGCTCGACCCCGCCCGCCTCCTCGACACCCGCGACGGCACCGGCCAACCGTCGGTCCGGCCGGTCCCTCGTGACGGCACGATCGAGCTCCAGGTCACAGGCCGCGGTGGCGTCCCGTCGTCGGGCGTCAGCGCCGTCGCGTTGAACGTGACGGTCACCGGCACCCAAGCGGCCGGCTTCTTGACGGTGTGGCCGTGCGGCCAGGACCGGCCCCAGGCGTCGAGCCTCAACTACGGTGCGCCGAGCCCGCCCCAGCGAGCCTTCACCCGCGCCAACCTCGTCAACGTGCAGGTCGGCACGGGCGGCCGCGTCTGCTTCTACTCCCAGGAGCAGACCGAGGTCGTCGCCGACGTGTCGGGTTGGTACGGCCCTGCCGCCCCGACTGGTTTCGTACCGTTCGACTCCCCGACCCGGCTCTTCGACAGCCGCAACGCGGTCTCGGGTCTCCAGACGCCGGTCGCCCGCTCCGGCACCAGCCCCACCGCCCCGCTGCGGGGTGGATCCGAGGCGATCCTCCCCATCGACGACCGAGACAGCACCACCGGGTTCGACATCGAAGCGGTGGTGATGAACACGACGGTGGTCGACAACGCCGCCGAGGGATTCCTCACGGCCTACCCGTGCGGGACGTCGCGGCCGCTGGCCTCGAACCTCAACTTCGACCCATCGCGGACCGTACCCAACCTCACCGTCGTCCGCCTCGGCGTCCCGGGTGTGTGCCTGTTCCCGTCGGAGGACACCCACGCCCTGGCCGATCTGGCCGGCTTCTTCACCGCCAGCCTGGTCGACACGTACGTCGCTACCGTGTTCCCGGGTCCGACCCTGCCGGGCTGAGCCAACTTGATTACTGTGCGTCGGCGGTGGTTGTCGACACGGTTGGAGGACCTCATGCGACGAGCGGTGGTGGTGGTCGTGGCCTTGGCCGCGCTGGCGGCCGGTGTCGTGACGGCACCCGCGTCCGGCAGTCCTGGCACTCGCCTGTTCGACGTGGCGATGGCACCGGGGGCGAGCCTCACCATCCCCGCCGGCACCCCTGTCGACATCTCGGTGCTGTCCACCGGCAACGACCGAGGCGAGGTGATGGTTCACCCGTGTGACTCGCCCCTGGTCACCGCATCCTCGGTGGCCGAGATCATCGCCGGTCGTCGGTCCACCCGGCTGTTCTTCTCCTCGGTCGCTCACTGCCTGACGGTCTCGGCTCGGGCCCGGATCGTGGTCGATGAACTCGCTCGGCCCGCCGGTTCCTACCACGCGGTGGTGGTCGAGCCAGCCTTCCGGGGCTCGTCGGTCCCTCGGGACGAGGCGGAGTTCGTGCTCCCGGCGTCGATTCCGGCTGATGTCACCGGGGTCGCGGTGGATGTCCGCATCGACGGCACCGAGTCGAGCACCGCCACCGTCTACGCGTGCGGCACGACCCGCCCGGATCACGGTCATCTCAGTGTCGACGTGGGCACGACGGCCCGCAACGTGGTGTGGGTTCCGGTGGTGGCTGGGCAGCAGGTGTGCGTGCACGTCAACGATGGCGCCGCGACGGTCGAGGTCGACCTGCTCGGATGGTTCGGGCCGGCGCCCGAGACCACGACCGCGGGACCGCTCATCGCCCTCGTCGCTGGGACCGCTCCCGCTCCGGGCCTGAGCCCGATCCCGCCCAATCGGATCCTCGACACCCGCTCCGGCATCACACCCGAGACCGGCCCGCTGGAGCCCGGCATCGTCCGGTCCCTTGCGTTCCCCGCTGATATCACCGCGGTCGCCCTCAATGTCACGGTCACGGAGGCCGCCGTACCCGGATTCGTCACCGTCTTCCCCTGCGACGGACCTCACGCGCTCTCCGCTCCGGATCGTCCTCCCCTGTCGTCGAACCTGAACTATGGCACCGGCCAGACCGTCGCCAACGCCGTCATCGTGGGGACCGGCGTCGGTGCGGCGCCGTCGAATCCTGACACGAGGGCGGCCTGGGTCTGTCTGGTCAGCCAGGAGCGCACCCACGTCGTGGTCGATCACACCGGGTCGTTCCTCCAACCCGGCGAGGGCGATGGGTACTCCCCGCTCGATCCGGTACGGCTGCTCGACACCCGTGATGGCACTGGTCGCACGGCGCCGGGCCTGATCCCCGCCGACTCGTTCATCGAGGTGCTGGTCAGCGGCCGGGGCGGCGTCCCCGTCACCGGGGCGACGGCGGTGAGCCTCAACGTCACCGTGACCGGGACGACGGGCGATGGGTTCATCACCGTCTGGCCGTGCGGGCGCTCTCGCCCCGGCGTTTCCAACCTCAACGCGGCGGCACCGGCCCCGGGCCAGACCGCGTTCACCCGGGCCAACATGGTGATCGTGCCCATCGGCGCCGGTGGCCGAGTCTGCCTCTACACCCAGGGGGCGGCCCACCTCCTCGCCGACGTGTCGGGGTGGTTCGGTCCCGCCGCCACCGGTGGATTCGTACCGATCGACGAGCCCGAACGCCTCTTCGACAGCCGGCTCGAGCCATCCGGGTTGCTGACCCCCGTGGCTCGATCCGGCCCCGCCACGACGGACCGGCTGCTCGGGAACACCGGGGTGAGCATCCCGGTCACCCGCCGCGACTCCAGCACCGGACTCGTCATCGACGCGCTCGTCATGAACGTCACGGTTGTCGACAACGTCGCCGAGGGCTTCCTGACCGCCTATCCGTGCGGCACGAACCGGCCCGTGGCGTCGAACCTCAACTTCGATCCGCCTCGGGTCGTGCCGAGCCTCACCATCGTCAAGTACGGCGCGCCGGGGGTGTGTTTGTTCCCCTCGCAGGACACCCACGCCCTGTCCGACCTCATGGGGTACTTCACGTCCACCCCGGTGGCCGCACTGGTCCCGCAGCTGACGAACGGCGGAACAGTCCTGCCGTGACCCACGGGTCGATTGCCGCAGGCCCGATAGCCCGCGGCTCGGGAGCGACCGTCACCAGTTCGCTCGATCCAGCACGTCCAGGCAGGCATCGCGCACGAGCGCCGCGGTCTCGGCCGGATCACCCGCCGCCAAGGAGTCGTTGAAGACCTCAGGCATCACGACCGGGTCGGCGCCGCGCCGACGCAACTCGCCGAGCAGGCCGACGAGATCAGCGACGCCGTGGCCCGGAAGGGGTCGGCGATGCATGCACTCGTCCGTCAGATCCGCTTCGGCGGTCGGGGCGACATCCTCCAGTTGAAGCACGAGGATGCGCTCGACCGGGACGTCGTCGAGCTGGGTCGGGTCGACCCCGTCGGGTCGCCGGAACCAGTGCCACGTGTCGAAGTTGATCCCCACGTTCGAGCGGCCCACGGCCTCGACGAGCGACCACGCTGTACGCAGATCGGGCAGGGCGGTCCACGGCAGGAACTCGATGGCGAGCGCAACTCCCGACTCTGCCGCGACATCAGCGAGTCGCGAGAGTCCGGCGATCGCCGCGTCGCGGCCCGCCGGAAGGTCGGGCGCCATACACACCGCACCCATGACCGGGGCTCCCTGCTCGCCGGCGATGCGCACCGTGAATGCGTCGACCTCCGCTCCATCCACACCGTTCACCCACTCGGTACAGGCGTCGAGCATGGCCAATCGCACACCGTGATCGGCGAGGGACCGGCCGGTCCGGCCAGGATCGCTCGGATCGACCACGGCGGAATGGAAGAAGGAGAACATCCCCACTGACCCGAACCCCGCCGAGCCGGCGGCGGCGATGAGCCGATCGGTGTCAACCGGCCGCACGGACCACGGGTCAGCGGTGAGGGTGTGCAGGCAGATGGCGAGATCGACAGCGTCGGGCATCGGCTCACCCTAGATGCCGATTCCGATGGGTTCTTCGGATCGGTTTTCTCAAGACCCGGGCATGCCGATCCGATGGGAACCTCTATGCGAACGGTGTTCCCGATCCTCTTCTACACATGGCTCGTCGTGTCGCTCGTCATCCTCGTGCGTCGCCGAATGCGCCGGCGCGCCGAGCAGCAGCGCAACCCAGATGTCGCCGCCACCTCGGGCCCGCGCTCGGTCGACGACACCCAGGCCGCCATTTTGGCCCGACTCGCCCACGAGGCCGCCCCCACCAGTGTGGAGCCGCAGCCCGCTATGGCCCTCGACGCCCACGAAACCGAACCGGGTTCTGGCCGGGAGATTGCACGCCCCAGCGTGCAATCTCCCGGCCAGAACGAAGCAGAACCGTCCGCTGCTGCGCCTCCGCCGAATTTTCGCACGCTCGCCGAGCTCGTGCAGGGGATCGCCCTTCCGTGCAATCTCACGCCCCACTTCGGCGATGGACCGATGCTGACGGATCGGGCGGCCTTCGTGAGCGTGACCCATTCGGCCAACGCCGTGGAACAGGAGTTGCAAGGGGAGCTCAGCCGTATCGGCCTGTCGACGATCGAGCCGACCAACACCGGGTTCGTCGCTCGCGGCGATCGAGGCGCCGTCGAGGTGCGGGTCCACCCCAGCGCCGCGATGGCGAGCGCGACGGGTTCGACGACGTTCGAGACGGCGCGACCGGAAGCCGTCGCCGTCGAGTTCACCACCCGCTGACTTGCCGAGCGTCAGCTCGGAGGCAGCACCCGGAGACCGAGCTCGGCCAGATGGCGGTCGTCGATCGGCGTCGGGGCGGACGTGAGGGGGTCGTTGCCGGATTGGGTCTTCGGGAAGGCGATGACCTCGCGGATGTTCTCCTCGCCGACCAGGAGCGCGACCAGGCGATCGATGCCGAACGCGAATCCGGCGTGGGGAGGCGCACCGAACCGGAAGGCGTCCAGCAGGAAGCCGAACTTACGCTGCGCCTCCTCGGTTGAGATGCCGAGCAGCGAGAAGATCCGGCTCTGCACGTCGCCTCGGTGGATACGGACGCTCCCTGACCCGAGCTCCCAACCGTTCAGCACCAGGTCATAGGCCTGGGACCGCACGTCGAGCAAGGCGTCGCCACCCTGGTCGAGCAGGGCCAGATCCTCGGCGTGGGGCATCGTGAACGGGTGGTGAGCCGGAATGGGCTTGCCGTCGTCATCGATCGCCTCGAACAGGGGGAAATCGACCACCCACAAGAAGTTGAGGCCGCCTTCGTTGACGGGTGGGCGGCCGAGCTCGATGCGGAGCAGACCGAGAACGTGGTTCACGACCCGGCGCTTGTCGGCGATGATCAACACCAGGTCCCCGACGTCGGCGCCGAGACGCTCGGGCACGGCGACCTGCTCGGCCTCGCTCATGAACTTGGTCAAGGCACCATCGAGCGAACGCCCCTCGCCCACCCTGAACCAGGCCAACCCCTTGGCGCCCCACCGTTTGCAGCGATCGGTCAGGTCGTCGATCTGGTTGCGGCCGAGCGAGGTCGCTCCGCCGGCCAGCACGATGCCTTTCACACAGTCGACCTGGAACACCTTGGCCTCGGTGCCGGCGAAGACGTCGGTGATGTCCTGGAGCTCCATCCCGAAACGAACATCAGGCTTGTCCGACCCGAACCGCTCCATGGCCTCGCGCCACGTGATCCGGGGGACCTCGCCGATCTCCTCACCAGACACGGCCCGAACGGCCGCTCGCACGGCTTCGGTCACGCAGTGCTGCACATCGTCTTGGCTGACGAAGCTCATCTCGACATCGAGCTGCATGAACTCGAACTGGCGATCGGCCCGGAGGTCCTCGTCACGAAGGCAGCGGGCTACCTGGTAGTACCGGTCGAGGCCACCGACCATGCAGAGCTGCTTGAACAGCTGCGGGCTCTGCGGCAGAGCGTAGAACGACCCGGCGCGCAGCCGGCTGGGCACCACGAAGTCGCGGGCGCCTTCGGGGGTCGACGCCACCAGCATCGGCGTCTCGATCTCGACGAACCCTTGAGCGTCCATGGAGTTGCGGAGGGCGCTGTTCACCTTGGCTCGCGTCATCAGGTTGCGCTGGAGGCGCGCCTTGCGGAGGTCGACGTAGCGGTGACGGAGCCGCACGGTCTCGTCGGTCGGCTGGCGTTCGTCGAGCGGGAACGGCGGGGGCTCGGCTTCCGCAAGGACGTTCACGGTGCAACCGGTGAGCTCGACCTCACCCGTCGCCAGGTTGTCGTTGCGGGTCTCGCCGGGGCGGGCCGTCACCGTGCCCGAGATCTGCACGACCCACTCCGACCGGAGGTCGACGGTGCCGTCGATGACGCACTGAATGACGCCGGTGCGGTCGCGGATGTCGACGAAGGCCAGGTGCTCGCCGTGCTCACGCCGACGGTCGACCCAGCCGCAGACCGTCACGGTGTCGCCGACATCGTCGATCCGGAGCTCGCCGCAGTAGTCGGTACGCATCGATGTGCGAGCAAGGTCGCTCATGGTGGCTCAGCTCTCTCGGGGTTCGGGCGCGCCCGCAGGCGTACCCGTCTCGGCAGGTTGGTTCAGGAATCGCAGGACAGCAGGGATGACCTCGGCCCGGGCGACGGCATGCTGGCCACCCGTGCCGCGCATGTCGCGAGCGGTGACGGTGCCGGCGGCCAGCTCATCGGCCCCGACCAGGATGGCGACGGCCGCGCCGCTGCGATCGGCGGCCTTCATCTGGGCCTTCATCGACCGGTTGTCGAATGCTCGATCGGCGCTCACCCCAGCCCGCGAAGCTCGGTGGTGAGGCGCAGGGCCTCGAGCCCCCCTGTCACGTCGATCACGAACACCGCCGGGGCCTTCGCCGGGGCCGGGAAGGACGCTTCGGCATCACAGGCCAGCAGGATGCGGTCGACGCCGAGGGCGAATCCGATGCCCGGCGTGGGTGGGCCGCCCAGATCCTCGGCCAGCCGGTCGTAACGACCGCCCCCACCGACCGCGTTCTGCGCGGTGTCGAGGGCGGTGGAGGCGAACTCGAAGGTCGTCTTCGTGTAGTAGTCGAGCCCCCGCACGAGGCGGGGCGACAGCTCGTAGGTGAGGCCCAGAGCGTCGAGGCCGGAACGAACGCCGGCAAAGTGGTCGGCGCATTCGGGTGACAGGTGATCGACCATCAAGGGCGCTTCGTCGATGACCCGCTGATCCGGGGGCCGTTTGGAATCGAGGACCCGCAACGGGTTCACGGCCATCGTGGCCCGGGACTGCTCGCTCAGATCGTCCCGTCGGCTCTCGAGATACGCCGACAACGCTTCGAGGTACTGGGGGCGACAGGTCGGGTCACCGAGGGAGTTGACGAGCAGACGGACCTCTCGCAGACCGAGGGCGGCGTAGAAGTCGGCGGCCAGGGCGATGACTTCGACGTCCACCAGGGGGTCGTCGGAGCCCAACACCTCGACCCCCACCTGGGAGAACTGCCGATAGCGCCCCGCTTGGGGCTTTTCGTAGCGGAACTGGGCGCCTTCGTACCAGACCTTCCACGGGGTGACCGGCCGGTGCTGCACGAAGGCCCGCACGACCGACGCGGTGAGCTCGGGACGCAGCGCCAGGTGCCGCGGCGGGTCGTCGCGATCGAAGAAGTCGTACATCTCCTTGGTCACGACATCGGTCGACTCGCCCAGACGCGTGAACACGCCCAGCTCCTCGAAGAGCGGCGAGACCACCTGGCCGTACCCGGCCCGGCCGACGAGGTCGGCGAAGAGGTCGACCAGGGCCCGCTGACGACCCGATTCGGGCGGCAGGATGTCTCGGGTGCCTTTCGGCGACTGGAATCGGACCACGGCGAGCCAGGCTACCGGCGCGCCGCACCGGTTCTGGGCGACTATTCGGCGGCGCCGGGGAGGACGCGGCTGGCCCGGTACACGCCGTCGACCCGCAGCAGCTTGCCGAGGAGCGAATCGAGGTGCGAGACATCGGCCAACTCGACGTCGAAGCGCATGATCGACACCCGATCGGCGCCCACCTTGAGGTTGGCGGCGGTGATGTTGAGGCCGTGTTCGACCATCACATCGGCGACATCGCGCATCAGCGCCGGCCGGTCGAGCGCCCGGACCTCGATCGGCGACACGTACTTGGCATCGGGATCGTTGACCCAGTCGGCGTCGAGTTGACGGTGTCGATGCTGCTCGACCGCCTCGGCGAACTGCAGACAATCGATACGGTGCACGACGACACCGCGGCCGCGGGTCTCGAAGGCCATGATCTCGTCGGGCGGCAAGGGCGAGCAACACCGGCCCAGCCGGACCATGACGTCGTCGAAACCCTCCACGTGAACCCCGGGGCCCACCCGCTTCGACTCCTGGTGGGTGATGCTGGTGGGCAGCACGCCGTCGGCTTCGGTGGTGGCATCTTTGAGGGCCTCACCGATGCTCGTGACCAAAGGGATGGACTTGAGGGTGCCCTGCCCGATGGCGATGAGCATGGCGTCGCTGTCGGCGTAGTCGAGGCGACGAGCGATCTCATCGAGCGCCGGGCCATCGGTGATGGCGGTGACCGGGAGTCCCTGACGGCGGACTTCCCGGTCGAGCTCATCGCGCCCGGTTTCAACGGCGTCGTAGCGGCCGGCCTTGTTGTGCCACGCCTTGATCCGGTTGGACGCCCGCTGGGTGACGACGAAGTCCAGCCACTCCTTCGACGGTCCGGCGCCGTCGACGCGGGAGGTGATGATCTCGACCGAGTTCCCCGAGCGGAGCGCGCTGTCGATGGGCGCCAGTGCCCCGTTGACCCGGGCGCCGATCGTGCGGTGACCGATCTCGGTGTGGATCGAGTAGGCGAAGTCGACCGGCGTGGCGCCGGCGGGCAACGTCACGACCTCCCCCTTGGGGGTGAACACGAAGACCTCGTCCTGCTGCAGGTCGAACTTCAGGTTGGCCATGAACTCGCCGGGGTCCCGGGATTCCTCCTCGAACTCACTGATCCGTGACAGCCAGCCGGTGTCGCGGGTGGGCGAGTTGTCCTTGTACTCCCAGTGGGCGGCGATGCCGTGCTCGGCTCGGGCGTGCATCTCCCGGGTCCGGATCTGGACCTCGAGCGGCTTGCCCTGCGGCCCGACCACCGTGGTGTGCAACGACTGGTAGAGGTTGAACTTGGGCATGGCGATGTAGTCCTTGAATCGACCCTGCACCGGCTTCCAGGTGGAGTGGATCGTGCCCAGAGTCGCGTAACAATCGCGGACGCTGTCGACGACGAGGCGGATCGCCACCAGATCGAAGATCTCGTCGAACGACCGTCCTCGCACCACCATCTTCTCGTAGATGCTCCACAGGTGCTTCGGTCGACCCGTCACCTCGGCGGTGATGTCGAGCTCCTCCAGGCGCTGCTCGACATCGGCGATCACCTGGGTGAGGTAGAGGTCCCGTTCCGGGGTGCGCACCGACACCATCTGATCGATCTGGGCGAACCACTTGGGGTGCAAGGTGGCGAATGCGAGGTCCTCGAGCTGGGTCTTGACATCTTGCATGCCGAGCCGGTGGGCCAGCGGGGCATACACCTCCAGGGTTTCCTGGGCGATCCGAGCCTGCTTGACCGGCGGGAGCACGGCCAGGGTCGACATGTTGTGCAGGCGATCGCAGAGCTTGATGATGAGCACGCGCACGTCCTGCGCCACGGCCAGGAGCATCTTGCGCATCGTGGCGGCCTGGTGCTCCTCCTTGGAATAGAACTTGACGCCGTCGAGCTTGGTGACGCCATCGACCACCCGGGCCACCTCGGCCCCGAACATGGCCTCCACCTCCTCGATGGAGACGGCGGTGTCCTCGACGACATCGTGCAACAAGGCACCGACGACGGTGACCTCATCGAGCCCCAACCGGGCGACGATGGTGGCCACCTCGAGCGGGTGGTTGACGTACGGCTCACCCGACTTGCGGAGCTGCTCGCCATGGGACCGAGCCGCGAGGTCGTAGGCCCGGAGGATGGCGTCGACGCTGGCCTTGGGATGCCGGGACCGGTAGGTCTCGACGAGGCGTTCGGTGGCGGGCACGACCAAACCCGAGTGACGCCTCCACGGCAACACCCGAGTCATCGTGGCCACGGCGCCTCCCTCCTGGTCTCGTGCGGTCAGGTCCTGATCCCCAGTGTGGCCGAAACACCGGCGACTCCCACGCCGCGAGCCGTCCCGAGACGCGGTTTCAGCGCTTCTTCTTGCGCGGCCTCGGTGGGATCGCCCCCGTCGCCGCGGGTGCCGATCCGGTGCTCGCACCGGGTGCCGAGGATCCACCACCCCGACCGCCCATGGCCGCCCGGGCGCGCTGACCCGCGACGCCGAGGGTCACGTCGTCTCGACTCACCGTCCGCACACCCGTCTCGCCGCCGGCGCGGGCGGTGATCTTGCGCCGGGCCTCTTGGTGCGAGGGCTGGCGTTCCTTCAGCCACGCCACGACGGGCGCGGCGACGAACACCGACGAGTAGGCGCCAGACAGCAATCCGACCAGGAGGGCCACGCCGAACTCCTGGAGCGTGCTGCCCCCGAGGATGAGCGAGCCGATGACGAGCATGGCGATGACGGGCAGGATGGCGGTGAAGGTGGTGTTCACCGACCGCATGAGCACCTGGTTCAGCGACAGGTTCATCATCTCGGTGTAGGTGTAACGGCCGCTGGCGCCGACCCGGGCCGTGATCTCGTGCACCTTGTCGTAGACCACGATCGTGTCGTACAGCGAGTACCCGAGGATCGTCAGGAACGCCACGACGGTGGCCGGGGTGACCTCGAGGTTGAAGACGGAGTACACGCCGACGGACAAGATGATGTCGTGCACCACGGCGACCAGGGCGCCGACCGCCATGCGCCATTCGAGCTGCCACGTGATGTAGAGAGCCAGCACGATGAAGAACCAGATCAGCGCCGTACGGGCTTTGTTGGTGACCTGATCACCCCAGGACGGGCCCACCGTCTGCACGGTCACGTCGTTCACCTCGGCACCGGCGAGTTCGGCCAACGCCGCGGTGATGTCAGAAACCGTCGCCGGGTCGTCGATCTCGGACCGGACCCGAATGGTGTCGTCGCCGATGGTCTGGATCGTGGCCTCGGCAGCGCCGAAGGGCCGCACGGCGTCACGGGCGTCGGAGACCGAAACATCGGGAGCCACGACCTCCCACGAGGTGCCACCCTCGAACTCGATGCCGAGCTTGAGACCGCCGAGCACCAACGACAGCAGGCTGATGACCACCAGGGCCAGCGACAGCGGGATCCCCCAGCGCCACCAGCTCGTGAAGTCGATCTCGTTCTCGCCCCGATAAAGGCGTGTGAGCCAACCCATGTCAGACCGCCTCTCGTGGGGTCGGGATGCCGTAGGCATCGGGATGGGCGGCAAAGCTCTTGTGCCGGGCCACGATTCGCACCAGCGGACCGAGGAAGAAGTACGTGACGACGAGGTCGATCACGGTGGCGAGTCCCAGGTAGAGGGCGAACCCTTTCACGGCACCGATCGTCAACCAGTAGAGGAGACCGGCGCCGATCAGCGACGCCGAGTCGGCTTTGAGGATGGTCGAGAAGGCCGCCGGGAAGGATCGATCGACCGACGACCGCACGGAGCGTCCGTTGCGGACATCTTCTTTGAGGTGCTCGAAGTAGACGATGTTGGAGTCGACGGCGATGCCGATCGACACGATGAGGCCGGTGACGCCGGCCAGGGTGATGGTGAGGCCCTGCGTCTCGCCCAGCCAGGCGACCACCACCCACGTCAGCCCGATCGCGACGAGCAGCGACACCACGGCCACGACGCCGAGGCCGCGGTAGTAGAGCAGCATGAAGAGAGCCACCAGGCTGAGGCCGACCACACCGGCCAAGATGCCGGCATCGAGGGCGTCCTCACCGACCGTGGCGGACACGATCTGCGTGGTCTGGGGAACCAGTTCCACCGGCAGGGCGCCGTAGCGGAGCAGGCGGGCCAGGTCCTTGGCTCGACCTTCGTCGAAGGCGCCAGAGATGAACACGTCACCGTCGAAGAACGGGGCCTGGAAGGTCGGGGCCGAGATGACCTCACCGTCGAGCACGAACGCCAGCCCCCCGTGCGGAAGTCCACTGTCGTCCTGACCGAGCGGGTACGGGCACCCCACGCTCAGGTTGTAACAGGCGGCAGCCGCCTCGTTGAACAGGTCGCGACCGGCGGCCCCACCCTTGAGTTGGGTCTGGACCGACCACTCCGCGGACTGGAGGCGAGCCTCGGCGCCGGCGACCACGGTGCCGGTGAACTGGGTCGGGCCGAGGCGGTAGAGCCGCGTCACGGTTCCCGTGTCGGGGTCGATCTCGGGGAGGACGACCTCGTCGCAGGGAAGGTCGGCGTCGTCCGGCGTGATCCCCGTCTCGGGATCGACGGGGGCGATGCCCAGCTCGCTCGAACCGACCGCGTCAGGGTCGCGCACGGCCAGGTCGGCGAGGCAACGATCTCGAGTGCCGAGCGGCGCGGTGGCATCGGCTGTCCCCGAGGCGCCGACCGCAGGAGTGGTGTCGGTCACGAGGGGGAACGTGGTGGTCGTCTCGTCGGTCGCGGTGTCCGGCGCGGTCGTGGTGGTCGACTCGTCGTCGGCGGCCGTGGTGGTCGTCGTCTCGTCGGGATCGACCTGACGGGCGGCGCTTCGGGTGGTCGGGGTCGAGGCGGGTGCGTCGGTCGTGGTCGTGGCGTCACCGTCGACCGACGTGGTCGTGGCGTCACCGGCCGAGGTGGTCGTCGTGGCGTCACCATCGACCGTCGTGGTCGTCGTGGCGAGGTCGAGCACCGACGGGGGCAGCTCCAGGCTGGTCACGGCCCGGAACCTCAGCTCGGCGGTCTGCCCGACCAGATCGAGGGCGGCCTCTTGATCGTCGATACCGGGGAGCTCGACGACGATGTTGCCGCCCTGCTCGTAGATCTCCGGCTCTCGGGCGCCGAAGTCGTTGACGCGATCGTTCATGATGTCGATCGCCTGCTCCAGGCGACCGCCGTCGACCGGTGTGGTGGGTTCGAAGACCACCGAGGCCCCACCCTGGAGGTCCAGCCCGAGGAACGGTTCGTTGCCGGCGACGAAGGTGTAGATCAGAAGGGCGGCGGTGAGGAGGAAGGTGCCGACCGCGAAGATCACCTGTCGGCGCACGTCAGTCCTCCTCGGTCGAGGCCTCGACTATCGCGGCCGGCTGCGCCGAGCGGGCGATGGCGCTGCGGTCGAACTTCAGCTCGAGGTCCTGAGCGACCTCGAGCCAGACGATGGTGCCGTCGATCTCCGACACGGTGCCGTACAAGCCCGTCGAGGTGACCACCTCGGAACCCGGCTCCAGGCTGGCCAGAAACGACGAATGCTCCCGGGCCTGGCGCTGCTGGGGCCGGATGGTGACGAAATAGAGCACCAGGAACAACAGGGGGAGGATGATCAGCGAACCCATGACAGAACCCTTTTCCACACTCGAAGCCGGACGACTCTATCGCTTGGCTCCATCGATCCCGGACCACCCCCACCGAGCGTTCACCCGGCGGTCACCCGCGGGACCAAACGGCGCGGACCTCGGCCCGGAATGCATCGAAACGCCCGGCGTCGATCGCCGCCCGCATGTCGGCCACGAACTGCAGCATCCACGACAGGTTGTGCATCGTCAGCAACCGGGCGGCGGTGGGCTCGTCCACGTGGAGCAGGTGGCGAAGGTAGCCCCGCGGGAACCGTGCACAGGGACTGCCCGGGCGATCGGGATCGAGGGGTCGTCGTCGGCTGCGAACTCGGCCCGCTTGATGTTGAGGCGGCCCGGCGTCGGTGAGCACGTGCCGTGGCGGGCCAGCCGGGTGGGCAGGACGCAGTCGAACATGTCGACGCCCAGCGCGACGGACTCGACGATCCCGACCGGGTCGCCCGAGGCCCATGAAGTATCGGGGCTGATCGGCGGGGAGCATCGCGGTGACCGCCGCCAGCGGCGGCGAGCATCTCGGTCGACCGGTCTCGCCCACCGACAGGCCGCCGAGGGCGTAGCCGTCGAAGCCGAGCTCGACCGTGCGCGCCGCGCTCTCGGCCCGCAGGTCGAGCGTCGGTGCCGCCCTGCACGATGCCGAACAGCGCACTGGCCGCGCTCGGCGACGGCCTCGGTGGCCGCGAACGCCGCCCGGGCCCGCGCCGCCCAGACCGCGGTCCGGTCGACCGCCGTCGCGGATCACCGCGCGGCGACGGCAGGCGGTGGGCAGACGTCGAGCACCATCTGGATGTCGGCTGCCCAGCCGCTCCTGGACCGCCACGGCGCCCTCCGGGGTGAGGCGGTGCGTGACTGCCGTCGTAGGTCGACCGGAACGTGGCGCCGTCGTCGTCGACCTTGGGCTCCAGCGAGAAGATCTGGTAGCCGCCGCAGTCGGTCAGGATGTGCCCGGACCAGTCCGCGAACCCGTGGAGGCCGCCGAGGCGCGTCGACGACGTCGGCGCCCGGGCCGCAACATCAGGTGATACGTGTTGCCGAGGATCACTTCGGCGCCGAGCCCTCGAGGTCGGCCGGCCAGAGGTGTCGCACCGCGCCGCGGGTTCCCACCGGCATGAAACACGGCGTCGCGAACGCTCCGCGCGCGGTGTGACCGTCCCGTCCGCGCCGCGCCGTCGGTGGCCTCACTCGGTGAAGCGTCGGCCTTCACGACGCCTCCGTGTCGGCGGTGAAGCATCGCGTCGCCGAAGGACAGGAACCGGTAGCGCTCGCGCGAGCGATCGCGTAGAGGTCCCGCCACCGGGGCCCCATGAACGCATCGAGCAAGACCAGCAGGGTCGATCGGGGAAGGTGGAAGTTGGTCATCAGGGCGTCGACCACCCGGAACGGGTACGGCCGGCGGATGAACAGGTCGGTCCGGCCGTCGAGCTCGCCGGTCGCGGCCGCCGATTCGAGCGCGCGCACCACCGTGGTGCCGACGGCCACCACCCGCTCGGCCGCCTCGATCGCCGCCCACGTGGCCTCCGGGACGTGGTACCGCTCGGAGTGCATCCGGTGCTCGGCCAGCCGCTCCACCGACAGTGGTCGGAAGGTGTCGAGGCCGACGTGCAGCTCGACGCCGACCACCTCGGCTCCCGCCTGGCGACACTGCGCCAGAACGTCCTCGGTGAGGTGGAGACCAGCCGTCGGTGCCGCTGCGGAGCCGGGCTGATCGGCATACACCGTCTGATACCGATCGGCGGGCGCAGTCCGTTCGGTGATGTAGGGCGGCAGCGGCATCTCGCCGATGGCGTGAAGGGTCCGCTCCAGACCATCACCGAACTCGACCGTCACCAGGCGGCGTCCTTCGCCGAGGTCGTCGCCGATGACGAGGCCGGCTCGATCACCCGCCTCGAGGCGCGTGCCAGAGGGAACCTTCCGGCTGGGGCGCACGAGCGCCTCCCACATCGTCCGATCGGCGTTCACCGGTTCGAGCAGCAGCACCTCGACCTGACCGCCGGTGGTTTTTCGGAGGAGGAGGCGCACGGGCAGGACCCTGCTGGTATTGACCACCAGCACATCGCCTGGGCCGACCAGGCCAGGGAGGTCACCGGTCAGCCGATGCTGGATGCCGCTCGGTCCATCGACGAGCAGGCGCGATGCCGCTCGGTCGGAGGTCGGGAACTGGGCGATGAGCTCGCTCGGCAGCTCGTAGTCGAAGGCGTCGAGCTCGGACATGGCCGGGCCAGGCTACGGCCCCTCGACGCGGCGACGACCGACCACCTCGGGGGAGGAAGTGGACGGTCGCCGGGCGCGATGCGATGGATGTGGATGGGTGAGTCAAATCATTTGACGAAGCGGGAGCCCTGCAGCTCCAGATCGATGGAGCCGCCCCCGCTGCCCTGGCCGGTTCCGTTGACCGCGGAGGTGGTGAAGGCGAAGGTGAGGATCGAGTGGGCGACCGCATCGGACATCTGATCGAGTGCGACACGGTTGACGTTGTCGATCGTGTCGCAGTCGCTGTGGTAGCAGGGATCGAAGGCCAGCCCGGCCGTGCCTCCGAACATTTCCTCGTCGGCTTCCGCGGCCGTCTTGAGGTCCTCGGCGCCCGTGAACAGACCACCGGCGGGAATCCCTCGATCGATGAACGGGCCGTAATCGGAACGCCCGTCGAAGGCCGTCGGCAACGTCGCCAGTCCCTGGCCGGCGAAGTAGGCCTCGAACACGTCCTCGACGATGTCCGAACCGTTCGGACCGGCGGCGTCGGAGTTCGAGCCGTCGCCGTCGTAGATGAAGCGGCCGAAGTTCGGCGACGCGATCATGTCGAAGTTCAGGTTCACGGCATGACGCCGGACATCCCGGGCGCTGAGCTGGTCGACGTAGAACTGCGAACCGATCAGGCCGTCCTCCTCACCGCTCCAGAAGGCGAACCGCACCATGTTGCGGGGCCGGATGTTCAGATCGGCCATCTGCAACGCGACTTCGAGCAACGTGGCGGTGCCGCTGCCGTTGTCCTGGATGCCAGCACCGTCGGCCACACCGTCGAGGTGACCGCCGGCGACGACGATCCGGTCGGTGCGGCCGGTCGGGGTATCGGCGAGCACGTTGTAGGTTGCGACCGATTCGGTGTGGCCGGTGACCGACATGGTGAACGTGACGTCTCCCCCGGCGATCGCGGCCGCCAGACTCTGGCCGAGCGCGAAGGTCGATCCCACGACCGGGATGTCGACGCTGACTTCACCGAGCGTGCCGAAGAGCAGGCCAGTTCTGTCAGCGTTGTTGCCCTCGTTGAAGAGGATCACCCCGACGGCACCGGCCTCCTCGGCGTTGATCGCCTTCTCGGCAAAGGTGCAGGTGCCCCGCTGGATGAGGGCGATGTTGCCGGCGGTGAAGCCGACGAAGTCCTCATCCTCGCAGCCGCTGGTGGACCCGCCAACCGGGGGCAGGAGCAGGTCGACGGCGTGCACGGGTGCCGGCTCGAGGATGGGCTCGAAGCCCGAGTACTCCATGGAGGAGAAATCAGTCTCGGCCGCGTAGTCCGTCGGCACCGGGCTCGCCTGGCTCAGGGTGGGCGGCTCGTCCTCGAACCACTTGGTGTACGGGAAGAACTGGCGGGTCATGGTGTAGCCCGCCTCATCGAGAAGGTCGTAGACGTACTCCGCCGACTGGACGTGACCGGGCGTACCGGCCGCCCGATTGTCGTCGTTCGCATCGGCGAAGCCCTGGAACTCCTCCAGGTGATCGAAGATGCCGTCGGTCGTGACCGCGGCTCGAAGGGCGGCGCTTTCCGTTCCGTTGTCGGCGCTGGCGGGCAGAATCGCTGCGCCCAGAACGGTGATGGCGGCCGTGATGGCCACCAGGCGACGTCGTCGGCTCATATGTTGCACTCTCCCTGCAGTATGGACGAGATGTTCCGGGGCGACCCTAACCGACGGACCGGGCGGGGGCCAGACCTGAGCGGTCAGTCCTCGAAGAGGCCCGATTGCCCGGCCGCGCCGATCACCGGCGCCCGCAGGCCCAGGTGCGCCCAGGCCGCCGGGGTGGCCACCCGGCCCCGCGGGGTGCGCATGATCAGCCCCTGCTGGATGAGGTAGGGCTCGTACACGTCTTCCACCGTCTCGGTGGGTTCGCTGACGCTGATGGCGAGTGTCGAGAGCCCGACGGGCCCGCCACCGAAGCGGTGGCACAACGCCAGCAGGATCGCCCGGGAGGCCTTGTCGAGCCCCAACTCGTCGACCCCGAAGAAGGCCAGACCATCCCGGGCGACGCTGGCATCGATCCGGCCGTCGCGATCGACCGACGAGTAATCCCGCACCTGACGTAGGAGCCGGTTGGCGATACGGGGAGTCCCTCGTGAGCGCCGGGCGATCTCGTGGGCGCCGGGCCGATCGACATCGACGCCGAGGATGTCGGCGGCTCGCATGACGATGTGCTCCAGATCGTCCACCTCGTAGAAGTCGAGCCGGGCCACCAGCCCGAAGCGATCCCGCAGCGGGCCGGTGATGAGCCCGGTTCTGGTCGTGGCACCGACGAGGGTGAACCGAGGCAGATCGAGCCGGATCGAGCGGGCCGCGGGACCCTTGCCCAAGATGATGTCGATCTCGAAGTCCTCCATCGCCGGGTACAACACCTCCTCGATGATGCGCGACAAACGGTGGATCTCGTCGATGAACAAGACATCGCCATCGTCGAGTTTGGTCAGGATGGCGGCGAGGTCGCCGGGTCGTTCCAATGCCGGGCCCGACGTGATCTGGAGGTTCGCCCCCATCTCGGTGGCGACGATGTGGGCCAGAGTCGTCTTGCCGAGACCCGGCGGACCGGCGAACAGCAGGTGATCCGCGGCCTGGTCGCGTTGGCGGGCCGCGCCGAGCAGCACCCGGAGGTGCTCCTTGAGCTCGCCCTGGCCGACGAAGTCGTCGAGCGAGCGTGGGCGCAGGCCGACTTCTTCGGGTGCGAGGTCGGTCTCGTCGTCGGTGACGGATCCGGGCGACAGCAGTTCGTCGCGCACGATCGATTACCCGTTCCTCACGGTGGACAGCAGCTTCAAAGCCTGTTTGAGCAACTGGGCCGGATCGCCGTTGGGGTCGAGGTCAGCGACCGCATGGCGAACCTCATCGGGTCCGTATCCGAGGCCGCCGAGCGCCTCACGAACATCGTCGAGCGGCCGGGGGGTGCCCCGCGATGGCCCCCCCTCCCCTGCGGCGAGCGCCGCCAGGTCGACGATGTCGGGCAGGTCGAGACGCGACTTGAGCTCGACGAGGAGCCGGGTGGCCGTCTTCTTGCCGACGCCGGGCACCAGACACAGCGCCGACACATCGTCGTCGGCGAGGGCCCGACGCAGCTGCAGGGGCTCGTGGACGGACAGGATCGCCATGGCCAGCGCCGGCCCGACGCCGTGAGCACCGAGCAGGGCTTCGTAGCAGATGCGCTCATCTCGCGAGCAGAAGCCGAAAAGAGTCTGGCCATCCTCACGCTGGTGGTGATGGATGTGCAGGAAGACCTGGTTGCCGAGCTCGCCGAGAGCGACGACGGTGTTCGGGTTGACGGTGACCCGGTAGCCGATCCCCCCGACTTCGACGAGGACCTCCGAACCGGAGAGTCGTTCGAGCAGGATGCCGCGGAGCGAGCCGATCATGGGGTGCGCCTCTTCATCGGGGTGACACGAGCTGATGGGTGGTTCGCCGACATCGACAAGGCCGGCGGGGCCGATTGGGTCCGGAGGACGGCCGCCGGGCGGGCACCCGGCGTTCCCGACGGATGGCGAGCGCCCGGCGTCCCCGCCGGATGGCGAGCGAGGTGACACAGGGCGATGGCCGCGGCATCGGCGGCATCGGCCGGGCGGAGCGGGCGGTCGAGCCCCAGCAGCGTGCACACCATCTGGCTGACCTGCTCCTTGCCGGCCGCGCCCCACCCGGCGACGGCCTCCTTCACCTCGTTGGGTGAATACTCGACTACGGCGCAGCCCATCGCCACCGCCTCGGCCATGACGATCCCGCTGGCCATGCCCACCCCCATGGCGGTGCGCACGTTGGTCTGGAAGAGCACTCGTTCGACCGCGACCGCTACGGGACGGTATTCGGCGAACAGTCCGCGCACGTCGAGCTGAAGCTGGTGCAGGCGCTCAGGAGTGGCCCAGCCGGGCTCGGTGCGGATGACCCCCGCCGCCACCGCCCGGTGCTGGCGGCGCTGGACTTCGAGGCAGGCATACCCGCAGCGCGACAACCCGGGGTCGATACCGATGACGAACACCCGTACGAGGTTAGCCGGGTTGAGGTCTGCGGAGGAGGATGCCCCGAACTTCGCGATCGATCGCCAAATGAGACCTCACGAGAGGCCCCACGCGTGCCGATGGACTCCCCGTGAACCTCGATGTCGATGTCGCTGCGTCGACCAGCACCGCTGCCCCCGCCGTGCCGGTCTCGACCCCTGCTGAGTCTCCTCCGGCCCCGCTGGCCATGGGTCTTCACAACGTCTCTCGTCGCTTCGGAACCGTCCAGGCCCTGGATGATCTGACGCTCGAGGTGCCGTTGGGTCAGATCACGGTGCTGCTCGGACCGAACGGTGCCGGCAAGACCACCGCGATACGGATGGTCACCGGCGCCCTGGAGCCCGACACCGGTCAGGTCTCGGTGTTCGGCCTCGATCCGGCGGTCGACGGTGAAGACGTTCGGCGCCGATGCGGCGTCGTGTCGGCCAAGCCGGCGTTGTACGACCGGTTGAGCGGGTTCGACAACCTGCGGTACGCCGCCGACCTCTACGGGCTCACCGGCAACGCCGATGCGCGCATCCTCGAAGCCGCCGAGCGGTTCGGCATCGCCCACACGCTCGACAACCAGGTGGGCGGCTACAGCACCGGGATGAAGACGCGGCTGGCCCTCTCCCGCTCCATCCTCCACGGGCCCGAGCTGCTGCTCTTCGACGAACCGACATCGGGCCTCGACCCCGAATCCGCAGCCGCCGTGTTGGCGCTGATCCGGCAGATGACCGTCGACGGTCACACGGTTCTCATGTGCACCCACCATCTGCTGGAAGCCGAGGGCCTCGCCGATCGGGTGATCGTGCTCGACGGAGGCACCGACCTCCTGTCCGGCGCACCGAACGACCTGTGCCGCCGGTACTGGCCCGACCCCGTCGTCAAATTCGAGGCGGTCGACCCCACGGGTTTGGAGGCGCTCAAGCGTCTGCCCGGTGTGCGGCGATTCGATGGCGGCGACGGCCTACCGGGCTCGCCGCTGGTGACCCACGTCCAGAGCCTCGACCGGGTTCCGGAGCTGATCGAAGGCCTGATGGCCAACGGCGTGCGCCTCACCCGCGTCGAGCCGTGGGAGCCCACCCTCGAGGACCTCTACTTCGCGGTGCGCGCCGAACATCGTGAGACCACCAAACAACGTCGTCAAGCCGACGTCGAAGGTGACACCAACCTCGTCCGTGCCGGCCGTGCGAGCCGTGCCTTCAACCGGAGCGTTCTGTGATGGCCGCGATCACCCACACCCCCACCACGTCCCGCAAGCGGGCGAAGCTGAACTGGCACCGCGTGCGCATCGTCGCCCGCACCGACCTCAAACAGCTGATCGGTGCCAAGGACTTCTGGATCCCGATGGGCATCCTCGGTGCCTTCTTCTTCGTCGTCGTTCCGACGTTCCTCCTGCTGACGATCACCCGGCTCGGCGAGGTCGATGCCGTCGGGCAACTCGCCCAGGCGGTCGACGTTCTGCCCCAAGCGGCCCAGGACGCCATCCCGACCGACGAACCTTCAGGACGCGCCGCCTACGCGCTGGCCGTATACCTGTTCGCGCCCATGGCGGTCGTAGTCCCACTGACCATCTCGACGGCGGTCGGCGCCGCCACGATCGTGGGCGAGCGGGAGCGCGGCACCGGCGAGTTCCTTGCACACTCGCCTGCGGCGACGACGGAGATCTACCTGGGCAAGCTCATCGCCAGCCTGATTCCGGGCTACTTCACCACGCTCGTCGGTTTCGGCGTCTACTCGCTGATCGTGAACCTGGTGGTCGGCCCCGAGGTCGGCGGCTGGTTCTTCCCCACCACCCAGTGGTGGATGCTGATGCTCATGGTCGTGCCGCCGTTCCTGGCCATCGCCTTGTCGATGGTGCTCCGACTCTCGGCTCGGGTGAAATCGACCGCCGCCGCCCAGCAGGCCTCGGGCCTCATCACGCTGCCGATGATCATGATCGCCTACAGCCAGTCGAGCGGCGCATTGTTCGGTTCCGAGAGCGCCACGATCTGGATCGGCGTCATCGCCTGGACGATCGCCTTCTGGAGCCTGCGCAAAGGCATGAAAGCAGTCCGACGCGGCCGCCTCCTCGGTGTGGCCGACGAGCAGTAACCCAGGATTCTTCACCCGCCGCGCTTGTCACCGAACCGACACCAACGCACGCGCGCCCGATGTCACACTTGGGCATGGCGGATTCATCTCATATCGACTCATCTCGGCGCCGCTGGTGGTGGGTGAGCCTGACCGGTGTCGCCGTCCTCCTCGGCGCCATCGGCGTGACGATCGCCTTCAACGATTCGAGTCCCGAGTCGAGCCGGTCCGACGAGGTGACGTCGTCCTCGACGACGGTTCTGGCGGTAACCGAGTTGCCCGAGCCGGGCACGACAACCACGACCGATCAGACCCCGCCGGTCGCGTCCACGACAACCGTCGATTCCCCGACCACGGTCCCGGAGGTTTGGACGCCTCCCCCGCCGGTGGAATCCACGACCACCTCCCTCGCCGATCCGGTCCAGGTCGTCCCACCTGGCATCACGCTGCTCGTCGCCCATGCCCAGGGAGTCGAGTTGTGGAGTTCGGGGGGCGTCACGTCCGTCCTGACCGGCGTCGACGTCCGCGTGGCCTACCCGGATGGTCGCGGTGGAGTCGTCTTCCAACGCCGGACCGAGGTCTTCGACTCCCTGTCGCAGGATGGAGCCCCGATCGAATGGGTGTCTGAACCGGGAGCCGCTCCGGTCGTGATCGCCGATTCCCCCACCGCCGACTCACTACAGGCGGTGCGGGCCTCGGCGGAGCATCCCTTGGTCTTCTACGCCGAACCGGTTCCGAATGCCGAATACTGCGATGCTTCGTCGACCTATCCGCAGGACTTCGATTGCGCCGAGTACAGCGGATCCGATCTGGTCATACTCGATCTCGCCGACGGTACCGAACGACGCCTCGAAGGGATGTGGGGTTGGGAAACGACCCGGCTCGGCTTCGAGCTCGGCACGCACCTCGTCGCCACAACCCACAATCCGTACGACGACGACCCGAATTGCTATGGCGTCTTCACGCTCGACGAGGTTCTCGCCAACCCGTATGGCGGCTACGAGCTCTGCCCGATCGAGGTCGGCGATTGCCACTATTACAACAGCGACGGCCACTGCGACGCGGGCATGCATCGTGCCTACATGACCGAAGACGACGGCACGGTTCGCTACATCTGGTATGACAACGTCGAGCAGTCGGGCGAACTGGTGACCGTGTCGGCACTGGACGGCTCGGAGATCTCTCGACTCAGACTGCCGACCGACGTTGCCGCCCTTCTCGATACGCACAGCACTGGTTGGTCGGTGCTCAACAGCAACCACTGCTGCCCCGGCCCTCATCCGCTATTTCTCGTGGCGCCCGACGGCACGATCAGCGATCCGATAGATGCCCCCACCGCGGTGATCTGGTCGGTGCCGTGACCATGGCACAGATTCGCCGACCTTGGTGGTGGCTGGGTTCGCTCGGCGTACTCGCCGCCGTGGCCGGAATGATCGTGGTCGCGGCAGCGATCAACGACTCAGAGAGAACCGGCGGCGTGGTCGCGGTCGAGAGTCCGACGACCTTGCCGCACACTTCGCCGTCACCGACGTCAACGTCGGCCTCGACGGTCCAGCCTCCAGCCACTGCCGAAGCCGCGCCGACGACGCAACTGACTCCGGTCGACGCGATCCCTCCGCCGGTGTTCGCCGATCCGACCCAGGTCATGCCGCCGAACGTCTCCCTCCTGGTTGCCCACCCCGATGGCATCGACATCTGGAATGCGGATGGCACGACGCCCCTGCTGACCGGGGTGGATGTCTTGAGGGCCTATCCCGATGGTCAGGGCGGCGTCATCTACCAGGAACGTTGGACGCAGGAGCACGCCGCCGCTGCGTCGTCGCCTCCCATCATGCGCATCGCCGCACCCGGAGCACTACCGGAGGTCTACATCGAACCTGGGACGTCGGTGGGCCTCCAGGACGTCTCGTCCACCACGGTGGCCTATTCGGTGTTCGTTCCGAACGAGGAGAACTGCCCCGGCGAGCTCTGCGTATCCGAGAGCAGCTGGGATCTCGTGTTCCGCGATCAGGCGAGCGGAACCGAGCGACGAGTCGAGTATTGGGCCGACTGGGAGCAAAGCGCGTTCTCCTTCGAGCTCGGTGGTTCACTCGTCGCGACCGAGTACTCCGACTACGACCCCCAACCGCCCTGCTTGGGCGTCTTCTCACTCGACGACCTCATTGCCAACGCCCACGGCGAGGACGAGCTGTGTCCGCTACGCCCAGAGCCATGCCCCGAGGCGTCCGAGTGGGGCGAATGCCACTGGTACCTGGGAGCGGCCGCCGTCGCGCCCGATGACACGACAGTCGCCTATGTCTGGGCGGATGGAGAGGCCCACCATCCCTACATCGTCGTCCGTGACTCGACCACGCTCGAGGAGCGTCGCCGAGTCGCGATCGAGCTGAACCCGGGCGACGGCTTCTACATCGAGGAACTCGACGTCACCGACGACGGCTGGATCACGGCACGAGGCCATTTGTTGTGCGCCGCGGCCCCGTGCGCCCCGTCAGTGGCGCTTCTATCGCCCGACAACGTCTCGTCGATGTTCCCTGTGCCGTTCGCCGTGATCTGGTCGACCGGTGACGACGAATAGAGCGACGCTCGCGAGTCGTGCTCTCCTGGCCTCCCTCCTTCTCGCCAGCATGCTCGGCCTCCGCGTTCCAGATGCAGGAGCCTGTTCGTGCGAAGCGCCGGATCCGCTGGACGCAGGGAGCCGGGCCGAATGCTGCGTTCATCGGCGTCCCCAGGAGTGTGACGGAGGTAGCGCCCGATCCCGACGGCCTGGCAAGGGTGGTGGTCACCTTCGATGTCGTCGAGCCACTCAAGGGCCAGATGGGCGGCACCGTCACGCTTTATTCCAGCAACGACACCGACTCCAGCTGCGGTGGTTCGCCCTACGTGGCGGTCCCGGACACCCTGAGCGAATGGGGACCGGTCGGCTTGTTCGTCCACGGCGACTACGTGTCCGGATCCGTCTGCACTCCGTCCGATCCGGAGTTCGCCCGCATCGCCATCGTCGGTCTGCCGCCCCCTGAGCCCGGTGCGACGATCCATTCCGTGGCCTCGATCGACTGGGCGGGCGTCGCCTATGTCCTGCTGGGATCGGCGGGGGAAGTCGCCGGCATGGTCGATGCAGCGAGCGGGATCCTCGGCGACAACGTCGTGTGCACCGACGGTCGAACGCTGGCCGGGTCCGTCCTGGCGAACGACGAATGGGTCGTCGAATGGCGAGACATCGTCAGCGGCGCTCTTGTGGGCACCGCTGCTCCGGGTCAGATGCCGCCCCTGCACATCGAGTCCTGTGGGCAGAACCTCACCGTGTTGCTGTCCGATCTGTCCCCCCGGCAGCTCGTCGACCCCAGCGGCGGCACCCACGATCTTCCCTCCAGTCCTGCCGTCGTCGTGAACGACGCGGGCACTCGATACGCGCTCGACAGCCCAGAGGGCGACGCAGTTGTGGTCGAGCTGCTCACCGGGTCCGAGGTGCTCAGGGTCCCAGCCGACCAGCTGGAACCAGGCCTGATCACCACGTTCTCCTTCTCGAACGCGGGCTCGCTGGCGGTGCTCACCCACGAACCGGCCGGCGCTCACTTGACCGCCGTCAACGTGGACGGCGCGGTCATCGCCCGCCTGACGCTACCGCTGGCGCTCGTTTCCAGCGCTCAGTGGCTCGACGAGGACACCCTCGCCCTGAACGACGGGAACCTCAACCTGTTCGACCTCGACGGATCGAGGCCGCCGGAGTACGCCGTGACCGAAGTGTGGGATGCCTTCACCCTCACCGGCACTCACGCCACCAGCAGCGATGGTCTGGGGCACACGACGGTCACCGATCTCGTGACTGGCGAGGTGTTTGAGGTGCCTGCCGCTCCGAGACACGGACTGCTTCCGCTCCGCAACGTCATCCCGCTACCGGAGCCGCTGACCATCGACGCCGACTACCCGGTGGCCCCGGCCGTCGAGCTCCCCCTCCCGGGGGCCACGCTGCCGGCGACGATCGAGGAGCTCACCGGCACATCGACCGCTGGCGAAGTCTCCGCGGAGGAGGATGTCGCCGTGGGCCCGGTTGACGGACCCGACGACCGCGACCGGAACTCCGGGTGGCCTCTTGCTCTCGGGACCGCGGTTGCAGCCGCCGTGATGGTTGCCGCGTTCGTCGCCTCCCGGCGCCACGGGCACCGAGAACGGCCGCCGCTCAGCTGAGCTGGTCGAAGATCTCGTCGGAGATGTCGAAGTTGCCGTAGACGTCCTGCACGTCGTCGTGGTCGTCGAGCAGGTCGACGAGGCGTAGCACCTGCTTGGCCGAGGCGACGTCGGCGAGGCCGACCGAGGTGGACGCCACCATGGTCGAATCGGCCGAATCGACGGCGAACCCGGCATCGTCGAGGGCCGAACGCAGGCCGTTGAGATCGCTGGGACCACACGTGACCCGCCAGGCGTCGCCGTCGTCGGCGATGTCCTCGGCGCCGTTGTCGAGGGCGACGAGCATCAGTTCGTCCTCGTCGACCGAGCGGGGCACGGTGATCACGCCCTTGCGGGAGAACTGCCACGCCACCGCGCCCGGTTCGGCGAGGGATCCGCCGTTCTTGCTGAAGATCGCGCGCACGTCGCCGCCGGTGCGGTTGCGGTTGTCCGTCAGAACATCGACGAGCAGGGCGACGCCGTTGGGGGCGTACCCCTCGTACATGATCGATTCATAGTTGACACCCTCGAGCTCGCCGGCACCACGTTTGACGGCGCGTTCGATGGTGTCGATCGGCACGGAGTTGACGCGAGCCTTGTAGTACGCCGTTCGCAGGGTGGGGTTGCCGTCGAGGTCGCTCCCGCCGCTCTTGGCAGCCACCTCGATCTGGCGGATCAGCTTGGCGAAGAGCTTGCCGCGCTTGATGTCCGTGGCACCCTTCTTGTGTTTGATGGTTGCCCATTTGGAGTGACCGGACACGTTCAGCCTCCTGTTGCGAAGCGTGTTGTATGACGGGCCGAGCCGGCGACCACCGACTCGACGAACCAGCGATGCAGGCGTAGATCGTCGCCCAGCTCGGGGTGGAACGAGGCGGCCACGACCGGGCCCTGGCGGCACAAGACGGCGGCACCGTCGACGGTCGCCATGACCTCGACGTCGGCCCCGACGCGCTCGACGACCGGCGCCCGGATGAACACCGCGGGTAGCAGGCCGGCGCCGATCGCGGGCACCGACAGCTCGGCCTCGAACGAATCGACCTGGCGGCCGTATCCGTTGCGCCGGACCTCGATGTCGATGACGGCGAAAGATCGTTGATCCGGTCGACCGTCCGCCACCGCCGTCGCGAGCAGGATCATGCCGGCACAGGTGCCGAACGCCGGCAATCCGTCGGCCAGCAGCGCCGCGATCGGATCGAAGAGCTCCAGGCGTTCCAGCAGCATCGACATGGTGGTCGACTCGCCGCCGGGTAGGACGAGCGCGTCGATGCCGTCCAGATGGACACGTTGGCGTATCTCGACCGGCTCAGCGCCGACTGCGGCGAGCGCCCGCTCGTGACGAGCGAACCCACCCTGCAGCGCCAGGACACCGACTCGCACCTGGGGGCTCCGAGCTCAAGGCGACCGCCGCCTACCAGCCGCGATCGGCGAGCTTGGTCTCGAGCGAACCGATCTCCAGGCCCGGCATGGCCGGCCCGAGCGAACGGCTGACCTTGGCCAGGATGTGCGGATCGCGGAAGTTCGTGGTGGCCTCGACGATGGCTTTGGCCCGTTGCGCCGGGTTGTCGGACTTGAAGATGCCGGACCCGACGAACACGGCCTCGGCCCCGAGCTGCATGACCAGCGCGGCGTCAGCGGGGGTGGCCAGACCACCGGCGCAGAACATCGGCACCGGGAGCCAACCGGTCTCGGCCACCTCCTGCACGAGCGGCAAGGGGGCCTGGAGGCGTTTGGCCCAATCGAACAGCTCGGCCGAATCGGCCTGGGTGATCTTGCGCATGTCACCGATGATCGAGCGCAGGTGCCGGACCGCCTCGACCACATTGCCGGTGCCGGCTTCGCCCTTGGAGCGGATCAGAGCCGCACCCTCGCTGATGCGGCGCAGCGCCTCACCGAGGTTCGTGGCGCCGCAGACGAACGGCACCGTAAAGGCGAACTTGTCGGTGTGGTGCGCCTCGTCGGCCGGGGTGAGCACTTCGGACTCGTCGATGTAGTCGACGCCGAGCGCCTCGAGGATCTGCGCCTCCACGAAGTGCCCGATACGGGCTTTGGCCATGACGGGGATCGTGACCGCGGCCTGGATGCCCTCGATCATTTCCGGGTCGCTCATGCGGGCGACGCCACCGTCGCGGCGAATGTCGGACGGCACGCGCTCGAGGGCCATGACCGCACATGCCCCGGCGTCCTCGGCGATCTTGGCCTGATCGGGATCGACGACGTCCATGATGACGCCGCCCTTGAGCATCTCGGCCAAGCCTCGCTTGACCGTCATGCTGCCGGTGGACGTGCGCTGCGAACCCTCAGTCATGGCGTCAGTCTACGAGGGCGGCGTCGAGCCATGTCGCCACAGTTTCGTCATCGAGAAGCGTGACCTGTCCGTCCCGAGCGAGCGTCACCCACGAACGACCGGGGCTGAGCTCCATCGGCGTGCCGTCATCAGCAATCAGGGTGTAGGGATCAGGCTGGGCGGCCCGATTCCACGTGCCCGTGAGAGCCTGACCATCTTGCAGGATAAGCACCGGGCCCGAGCCGATCGTAATGGCCTGCGGAGTGCCCGGGATCGGGCTGCGGCCGTACTCGATGGTCATGATGACGAGTGTGTCGGTCGAGAGTTGCGCCGACCCGTCGTCGACCGTGTGCGGGACGCCGTTCGAAAAGCGGATGTACTGATCGGTGTCGGCGTCGTACACCCAGTCGACGGGCACGCGGGTGGCGACCTCGATCCCGCCCAGCGGGATCCCGGTGGGAATCCCTCCTGGAGCGCTTTCGTCCGACGTCGTTGTCGTGGCCCCAGCCGACGAGTCGGAGATCGTGAGGTCTTCGTAGTCGAAGATCGGGGTCGGCGCGTTCAGATCGTCCGGGAAGAGGGTGAACAGCTGCTCGAAGCCCACGAAGAGGTTGTCCGGGCGAGCCCGGCCACTCACCCGGTAGTGCGACGTGCGGTTGTCAGTGAACCGCACGAGCAGGCCGTCTTCCTGGGCCTGGGCCATGATGCCGTTCGTGGTGGCGTTGGCGCCGGAATCGACGAGCACCGGGCGGGTCAGGTTGGCCAGCAGATCGACCTCGGTCACTCGGGCCGACCGCACCGGACCGGCTTCCACCGGCAGATTCGAGTGGAACACGGCGGCGAAACGGGTCGCCTGCGACTCGATCTCCTCCTCGAAGACGATGTCGGCCTGGTTGATGCCAACGTGCGGTTGGCTCTCCGGGCCGTTGTTCCCCAGCTTGACGACGATCGCCGGACGTCCGGCGACCGCGAAGTCGGTCGCTTCCTCACCGGTGAGCGGGTTGGTGGGCACGGTGCCGGGTTCGGTCGTCGTCGTGCGCGGCGGCGAGGTGGACGACGTGGTGGACGGCGGGACGGTGTCGGGCGAGACCTCGGGATCGTCACCGCCACCGCCGCATGCCGCGACGACGAGGGACAACGACAGCAGGCCGGCGGCCGCGGCCCGCCGGTGGGCGGACGCGACACGTCCACGCATGGAATGAAATGACACTTAGAGCTCCCTGAGGATCGCGATGCGCTCGTCGATGCTGTCCGGAGCCG
This sequence comes from uncultured Acidobacteriota bacterium, assembly GCA_963732655.1. Taxonomy (GTDB): domain Bacteria; phylum Actinomycetota; class Acidimicrobiia; order Acidimicrobiales; family SHLQ01; genus CAVTWS01. The sequence continues at coordinate 667,869 of CAVTAI010000001.1, forward strand.
GCCCGACGGCTCCCCCACTCGAAGGCACGGGCGAGCCACAGATGATCGGCAGCCTCGCTGACGCCCGGAACGAGGGTGTCGGCACTGCGGAGCGCTTCGAGCACCGACACCAGTCCGGGAGGATACCGGGTGATCCGCACACTCGCGAGGTCAGCTCGCACGCGAGGCTGGTCCCCCACGACCCACGAGGCGAGGCGATCCCGCCACCCGGCCACCGGGACGAGCGGGAGCAGGCCCGGGAGCAGGCTGGCGGCGCCGAGGTCGGTCACGCGGCTTCGAATGAGAGCATTGACCACCACGGCCTCGAGGCCCAACAAGCTGCACCGCTCCAGCAGACCGGCGGTCACGATCAGCACCGCGTCCTCCGCCGATTCTCCGATGAGCGCTGCGTTGACCGAATCGACTTCGGCGATGCGAACGTCAGGGTACGGGAAGCCGTGCGACGCACAGGCGCCTTCGACCAGGTTGTGGAGGCGGGGCGACTCCTCCACCGACAGCGAACGAGTATCGATCGTTCCCATCACGGCGCGACGGGACGACTGGACGATCCGCCACACGACCGCGAGCCCGACGACCACTCCGGCCAGGAGGCCGACGAGCCAGTGCACGAGCAACCCGACCACGACGATCACGGGGACCGCGACGACCGCGGCCGCACCGAGGAGCAGGATCCGTCGTTTGGTCATGGAGGGTGAACGCTACCGCCCCGGCGGGCCGGATCGGCCCACCCCGGCGCGCCTCAGAACTGGACGTTGATGTTGCCGCGGGATTCTTCGTCGGCTTCGAAGTACTCGCGCTCTTTGAAGCCGAACGGTCCGGCCAGGACGAGGCTCGGGAACGTCTGGATGCGGTTGTTGTACTTCTGCACGGAGTCGTTGTAGTACTGCCGAGCGAACGCGATCCGGCTCTCGGTACCGGTCAACTCCTCTTGCAGCGCGAGGAAGTTGGTATTGGCTTTGAGGTCCGGATAGGCCTCCGACGAGCGCGAAGAGCTGACGAAGGGCGCCGGTCGAAAACGTTCTCCGACGCGGCCCGATCGGCGACCGATCCGGTGTTGACCACGGCGTTCCGCGCCGCGATGACGGCTTCGAGGGTCTCGCGTTCGTGCGAGGCGTACCCCTTCACCGTCTCGACGAGGTTCGGAATCAGATCGAAACGACGCTTCAGCTGCACGTCGATCTGGGCCCAGGCGTTGTCGACCCCGTTGCGGGCCCGCACGAGTCCGTTGTAGAGGGTGACCACGAAGATGCCGAGGATCACGACGATCCCGAGCACGATCAGGGCAATGAGCATCGCGTTTCTCCTGTCGCCGACGACAACCCTCGAGCTGGCGTTCCGGAAGCCTAGACGGCACCAGCCACGATCGGGGCGAGGTCGAGCCTGGGTCGTGTCACGATCGCCGCGCGCTACCCCACCGGTTGGTAGAGCACGATGTCGGCGGCATCGATCTTGCGATCGGCGATGCCAGCGAAACCGTCCTCGCCGGTGTAGGAGTCCTCGCCGATGAAGAGCCCGTCCTCGCCGATCGGCCAGATGATGGCCATATGCGCTTCGTAGAGGTAGTAGGCGTCGGGATCATCGACTGCGATGCCCCGGCTCGCCAACGCCTGGCCGGGGTACGCCATGCGCATCAACCCCTCGGTGAGGATGGCATGACGATCGACGATCAGACGAGCGGTGTCGAGCTGGAGCTTGTGTGCGCCCGAGGCGGCGAAGGCCTCGTAGAACGCCAGCACGGCGGGCTTTCCCAAGAGCACGGTGTCGGTGCCGAAGAACTCGTATCGGGCATCCGGGGAGACGGTGGCCATCAGGCGCTCCATGTCGAGCGCAGCCTCGGCCTTCTGGTGCTGGATGAGCAGCTCCAGATTGCGCCGAAGGATGGGATCGGATTCGGAGGCGAGGCGGTCCTCGGCCATCCTCCAGGTCACGGTCGGATCGATGAGCGCCATGTGGGACTCCTGTCGGGGTGAATCAGACCTCGATAACACTCGAGATAGATGTCGGCCAGCCGCTGCATGGAGAAGTGGTCGGCTCGCTCGATCCCGCTGGCCACCAGTTGATCGGCCCGGTCGGCATCGCGCAAGACGGTCGTCAGCGACTCGGCGAGCGCCACGGGATCGCCCGGTGTCACCAACTCGGCGTCGCGACCGGCCCGGGCGACGTTGGCGTAGCCGGGCAGCGACGACGCGACCACGGGCGTACGCGCCGCCATGGCCTCGAGCAGCACGATGCCGAACGACTCACCGTGCAGCGACGGCGCGCAGAACACCGTGGCGCCCCGCATGCGCCGGACCTTCTCCTGCTCGGTGATCGGTCCCAGCCACTCGATACGGGGATCGCCGCTGGTGCGGCGCTTGAGCTCCGCCGTCTGCTGACCCTCGCCGGCGACCCACAATCGGGTGTCCCGGGGGAGGTGAGCCATCGCCTCCAGCAGCACCTCCAGGCCCTTGCGGGGCTCGTGGCGCCCGATGAAGAACACCGTCGGACCGTCGGTGGGCCACGGTTCGGCATCACGAAAGCGCGGTACCTCGACGCCGTTGAAGACGAGTTCGTACTCGCCACCGAGCGCCTCTTGAGCCATGGCGCGAGCGTCCTCGGAGACGGCGAACTTCCGGTCGATCCGGCGCGCTCCCACCGGAACAACGGACCGAGCAGGCTGTAGATCGAGATCGAACCGGCGGCGTGGAACGTCCCGACGAGCGGCACGGACTTGACCACCATGGCGGTGACGGTGGGACCGACGGCGTACGGCTCATGGAGGTGGAGGAGGTCGAAGTCCTCGTCCTTGAGGGCTCGGAGCAGGCGGAACTGGGCCGCCGGATCCGGAGCGATCGGAGCCATGGAACCGTTGGCGGCTGTCGGCAGGCTGTTCCCGAGCGGGGTGACCCCCGCGTCGGGCGGTGGGCCATCGCACGGCCCGAGGACGCGGACATGCTCCCCGCGGCTGCGCAGCTCTCGGGCCAACCCCAGGATCTGGCCCTGCACCCCGCCGGGCAACGTGAGGCTGTACGGGCTGATGATGCCGATGCGCATCGCCCGGGCGCGCGCGGCCCGGCCCCCTGCCGCGTCCGCGAGGCCGACCGACGGCGGCGCGCTCACGCCGACCCGAGGTCGACGAGGTGCGGGGGTCGCGCCAGGCCCAGCGCGTCGTAGTCGCTCGGCCAGTTCGGCTGCATCAGGTGCCACTGCTCGGGCGCCTTGGCGATCATGTCCTCGAACACGTGCGCCAAGTCCTGCGTCACTCGCTGGACGTCCTCGCGCAGCCGCCCGCGTCGTTCGGTGTCGAGCGGCGGGCGGCAATCAGCCCGGATGCCGTCACCGTGGAAGTAACACGCCGTCGGGATGATGGGAGCCCCGCTCCGCAGGGCCAGGAGAGCCGGACCGGCCGGCAACGTGGTGACCTCGCCGAAGAACTCGACCGGGACCCCCTCGCCGGTCAGATCGCGATCCGCGAGCAGGCACAGCACGCGCCCCTCGTTGATCGCCCGGGCCGACGCCGCCGCGGCACCGCTTCCCAGGGGCACGATCTCCATACCCAACGAACGTCGATAACTCAAGAACCACTCGAACAGATCCGGCGGTTCGAGGGGTTCGACCACTGCCGTCACCCGCAGGCGTGGGATCAGCGCCAGCCAGAACGCCGCCCACTCCCAACCCCCCAGGTGCGGCAACGCCAGGATGGGACCGATTCCACGTCCGAGGGAATCGTCGATGTGTTCGACGCCCCGATACGAGAACCCAGCGTCGATCTCGGCTCGACCCATCTTCGGGAGGCGAAAGCTCTGGACGTAGTACCGCGCGTAGGACTCAAACGTCGCATCGACGAGGCGTCGTCGTTCACCCGGACCGAGGGAACGTCCGATCACCCGTTCGAGGTTCCGTTCGACGATGGCGCGACGTCCGCCCGCCAGACGCGACGCCGTGTACCCACCGGCCCGACTCGCGCGTCGGGCCCAGGGATCGGGCAGGGCTCGGGCCAACGCGCTCCCGGCCCGGTACATGGTGGTCTGAAGGTGCATGGTCGTCGTAGACGCCTGAAGGTGGATGGTCGTCGTAGACGCCTGAAGGTGGATGGTCGTCGTAGACGCCTGAAGGTGGATGGTCGTCGCCGACCGGAACCTCTCGAGAGAGCTCTAGAGCCCACGCTGGCGACGCCGCTCAGCCATCCGGGCGCGCAATGGCGTGGGCTGGTTGCGGCGCCGGACCCGAGCCGTGCGGCGGGGACGGCGGGCCCTGGGCACCGGGAGCTCATTGGTCGCCTGGCGCCACACCTTGGCGAAACGCTGCGCCGCCGTGATGGTGGTGAGGACGAACATCACCCACAAGACCGGGATGATCAACTCGCTGAACAGCAGGCCGAAACCGAGCACGATGAACCGCTCGGCGCGTTCCATCAGGCCACCTTTGGCGTCGAATCCGAGCGATTCCGCCTTGGCCCGTTGATACGACACGAGCATGGCCACGCCCATCAAGGCCACCGGCAACATCATGATCCGGCCGGGCTCGGTCGACGCCAGATGCCACGCCAGAGCGCCGAACAACAAAGCGTCGGTGAGGCGATCCGAGACCGAGTCGAAGAAGGCGCCGCGCTTCGACGACGTCCCGGCGGCTTTGGCCACGGCACCATCGAGCGCGTCGGGGATCCCGGTGAGGGCGAGGAACACCAGACCCACGCGCAGTCGCCCGGCGCCGATCGCCACCGCAGCCGCCACGGCCATGGCGATCCCGCTGATCGTGACCATGTCGGCGGTCACGCCGGCCTTGCGCAAACTCTTTCCCATCGGCGCCACGGCTTTGTCCACCGTGCCGCGCAGGTTCCCGTCGAACATCTGCTCCCCTTTCGGGATTCCGGTCCAGGATACCTCTCGGTCACCTCGATGCCGGGCACACCGCCCGGCCCACCCGTTGCACCGGCCCCACGATTACAGTCGCCACATGAGCGGCGACCAGTACGACATGTTGAACCCCGGGCAGATCCACTCGACGCTGCTGTCCCTCCCCCGGCGCATCCGGCAGGCGCTGGCCAGCGAGCCAACCCTTGACGTTTCCGCCTTGGCGGCGACCGCGGTCCCCAACGGCCGTTCCCTGCTCAGCATCCTCGCCCACCTGGCCGCCGCCGCCTCCACGGGTCGCGAAGCTATCCACGACATCGTCATCCAGGACCGACCGTCGGTCGATCTCGCCGCTCGTCCCGGCCCCTCAGCGACCAGCCTGACGGCGGCCATCGAGCAGGCCGCCGCCGAGCTCGACAACGCTGGACGAGAGGTCGACTCGGTGGCGCCGGGAGACTGGCTGAGAGCGGGAGCGACCGCGCCCGGGGGCGAGACGACCGCCCTCGACGTGGCGCGGGACCTGGCTCGGCGCACCGTCGGTCTGCTCAAGGAGGTCGAGACGACCGTGACCGCACTCGGACGGCTTCCCTCGCGCTGAGCGCGCAGGGTTGCCGCCGCGTCCTCAGGCCGCTGCGGCCGCCCAGTCCTCGGGGTTGTCCTCGGTGAAGTGAGCGACGATCGAACCGTCGATACCGTCGACGAACACCAGACCGCGCCGATCCGGCGGTTCGACGTTCGAATAGCAGAGGATCCGCCAGGTCGGCCGGCTCCGCATGCCCCGCCACGACATCTGCGCCGAGGCGTGACCAACGGGGAAATCGACCGCCCGGGCCGCGGCCAGCAGCGCGTCGTTCTCGTCGACCGCCAGATCCCAACCCGCCTGCAGGTGGTAGAGCCCGAACAGCGCCAGGGCGATCGCCGCCGCCAGCCAGCCGCCGTTGACGAGGACGGCGCCGTCCCGGTGCGTGGCCCAGATGGCGACGCATCCGGCGGCGAGCGCGAGGTAGATGAACCCGGGTACCCGGCGGCGACTGTTGTTCGGGAACATGTAGGGCCCGACGAGTCCATGGGCATCGAGCTCGGCCGGCAGCTCGTCCCGGACCTCGTCGTCGGGAACGGGGTCGTCGGAGCGGTCGTCGATCACGCCCGTGACGCTACCGCCCGCCGACCCCGGCACCCAGCTCCGGCGGGTTTCCGGGCGACGGCCGGTGCCGAGCGGGGTCAACCCGGCTCCTCGTACGCAAGGATCCCCAAGGTCTCGTCGTCGTTGAATCCCAAGGCGGGGCGGAGCCGCGCCGAGGCGTCGAAGTGGCCGAGCACCGTGACGGCGGCGTCACCCGTCGCAAGCGCCGGCCACGTACCGAGGACGATGGCTTGAAGATCGGAGACAACGTGCGTGAACCCGCTGTTGTTGTAGTAGACGTTCACGTTCGACGACGTGTCAGCGATAGCGAGGTTCGGCACGGTCTGCCCGGGCATCACGTTCACGGTCGAGGTTGTTGGCACCGACGACGGACGCCTGCTCAGCACCGAGACAAACGTCGGTTCCGTGGCTTCGGTTGCGGTGACGTTGAGGAGCAAGCCTGCGACCTGCGCGCCCAGGTCCTCTTCCAACGCTGACGTGTCCAAGACCAGGTAGCTCGCGGGCGGGAACGGACCCTCCGGGAAGTCTCGTGAATCGAAGAGGCGCTCCGGCACCCCGGTGACGAGGCGTCCAGCGGCGGACACGTGGTCACCGTTCGTGGCGAACACACCGACGAGGTCGACGGCCAGGTGGACCTCACCGGCGTTGTTGTAGAGCTCGATGGCACCGTCGGCGCCCACAGGGACGACGGCCAGGTTCGCACGGATCTCACCGGCATCGAGGTTGAGGTTCGACACCAACGGTCGCGTCGTGCCGGACGGGTAGGCCGAGATGAACGTCGGCGCCGTCGGCTGGATGCCGGTGAGGTTCACCACCGCCGCGATGGCCGTACCCGGAAAAGTCACCGGGACGCGCAGCGTTCTGCCATGCCCTATCGGGTCGGCACCCGACGTCCGCGTGTCGGCGACGCGTCGGGGCTCACCCGGGACGAGTCGGGAACCGTACATCAGGCTGTCGAACCCGACGATCCAACCCGCGAGGTCGGCCACGAGATGTGCCGACGACCCGTTGACCCACAGGCGGACCCGGCCCCCGTCACCTACCTGGGCGATCACGAGGTTCGGCACCGTGTCGCTGGCGACGAAGTTGAGGTTCGACGCCAGCGGCCGATCGCCACAACATGGATACGCCGTGACGAAGCCGGGCCCGTCCGGTTCGACGGCCGTCACGTTGAGCACAACGCTGTCGACGCCACGCAATGGGAGCCCCGCCACGCCAGAGATCTGGACGTCGATGAAGCTGTTGCCGGGCACCTGCCCGGGCTCCGCGCCCTGACCGATCCGGGTGTCGAGGATGCGGGTCGGCGCGACCGGTCGGAACTCTCCGAAGCCCGTGAGGTCAGCGTCGGCCACGGCCTGGAGCCTCCGATCCGAGTCGCCGCTCGGGCCGGTGAACCCGTCGACGACGCTGACCACCCCCTGGAGGAGCGCGTCGACCCCGCCGGCGACGGCGGCGATGTGAACCTCGCACGAGGCGCCCGGCGCGACGACGGTCGCCGAACACGTGTCGTCCCAGATGATGAACGGGCCACCTCGGATCCGCACGGCGAACACCGGCAGGCCGACACTCGACGTGTTGACGATGCGCAACGGCTGGATTTGGACCTCGTACGCCTGCAGAGCATCGAACGCCGGGACCACGATCTCGTGAGACGGAAACGGCGCTCGATTGAAGGTGACCTGGCCGGCGTAGGAGTTCGGAGCCGGGGCATTGGGGCACTCACCCCAGTACCGAGCGCGGAGGGCAGCGACGTAGTGGAGGCCATCGACCACCTGGTAGACGATGTCGTCGATCACCAGTTGCCCCGAGCCCAACGTTTGGCCACAGAAGACTAAGGCCGCTGAGCCCGGGTACACCCCCACTTCTGGAGGCCCGTCGGGGAACGACCACGCAACGGATTGACCGGCACCGCTCAGCCGGAGCTGCCCGCTGCCGTAGTCGACCGCCTCGATGATCCGCCTGGTGGTGAACAGGAACGGATCAGAACCCTCCTGGGTACGAGAGAGCTCGGTGACCAGCAGTCCCTCACCCGGCCCCGGGGGCTGTGGCGGTGACACGGGGTCGACGACGTTGACCCGGAGCGGAACCGTGTGCGACGAGTCGGCGACCACGTCGGTGAGCGGGTTGTCGACGGTGAGGCGGCCCTGGTTGACCCCGAGCACCGAGGAGCGGTGGCGGAGCGTGACGACGCACTGACCCTCGACCTCCAAGGTGCGCCCCGAGCAGCCGTCGGTGAGGACGGTGAAAGAGCCCTCTCCATTGTCGGATAGGGACACCGTGCCGGCGGCCACGGGGATGGTGCTGATGTTCTGGACGCTGAAGGAGAACTCCGACTCCTGATCCGGGCGGACGTCGCTCAAGGGTCCCGACAACGTCGGCCACACGAGTGCACTCATCGGCCGGCTCGCACTGCGGGTGACGTGGGCGACAAAGCGGGCACCGGACCCGCACCGGCCCTGGATGCGGGCGTCGAGCCGCACGATGCGGTCGGCCGGGTCGACCGCAGAGAGATCGTACGACGCCTCGTCGATGACGACGGTTCCACTCACCGGGTTCGGCGACGACGGACATCGGACCGGCGACGACATCTGGCGCAGGCCGAGCGTCGACGACGTCACCTCGTATGTGCCCGGGCCCGGCGGCTGGCCACCGGCCACCTCGAGTACCAGGACCGGTGGGTTGTCAGCCTCGGGTACCTCAACCCGAGTGGTCGCCGCACCGGTGATCAACTGCGCTCCGTACGACCCGAACCAGGAGTTGCCCGCGTCGTTCCCGGCCGCTTCGATCACCACCACCATGGGCGTCTCCGCCGGCTGAGCGGAAGCCGCCGGCACGTAGACCGTGGCGAATCCGATCAGCGCCGAGACCAGCCCGACTCCTGCTGGACGTACGTCACGCCGCCTCATGGGTGAAGACTAATCTGGGTGGCGTACGACCCCGATCAGATCGGCCAGGCCTCGCGGAGACGGCGCCAGGTGTCGCCCAGCGCTTCGGGAAGAACTCGGGTCTCGGCGATGGCGGTCATGAAGTTGGTGTCGCCGTTCCATCGCGGCACGACGTGCACGTGGAGGTGATCGGGCAGACCAGCGCCGGAACCCTCCCCCAGGTTGATGCCGACGTTGACGCCATGGGGCTCGTACGCAGCCGTGACGGCGGCGACCGCGTCACGCACGGCGTTCCACAGATCGGCGTGTTCGTCGTCGGTCAGTCCGGCGAGGTCCGGGACGGCTCGGCGGGGCAGGACCATGAGGTGACCGCTCGTGTACGGGTACGCGTTGAGCAGCGCGAACACCCGCTCGCCCCGCCATACGACGTAGGACTGCTCGTCGGACAACCCGGACTGCTCGATGGACTCGAACAGAGTGCGGCCGGGCTCCGGCGAGATCCGCGTGCTCTCGTCGGCGACATAGGCCAGGCGCCAGCCCGCCCAGAGTCGGTCGATCCCGCTCACACCCGGTCGGCTATCTCACCGGCGATGCGGACGATGAACTCGTCGAGCCCGACTCCGCGTTCGACACCGTCGGCCCCGCGCTTGTTCACGCCGAGGCTACGAGCGGCGACATCGTCGCCCCCGACCACGAGCACGTAGGGGATCTTCTCGACCTTGCCGTTCCGTACCCGCTTTCCGAGGGGGTCATCCGCGGCGACGAGGTCGACTCGTACACCGGCTGATCGCAATGCGGAGACGACCTCGGCGGCGTAGTCGCCGTGTTCGTCGGCCACCGGCAGGACACGGGCTTGGACGGGGGCGAGCCACACCGGGAACGCGCCGGCGTAGTGCTCGACCAGCACACCGAAGAACCGCTCGATCGAGCCCATGAGCGCACGGTGGATCATCACCGGGCGATGGCGCTCACCGTCGGCCCCGATGTACTCGATCCCGAAACGCTCGGGGAGGTTGAAGTCGAGCTGAATGGTCGACAGCTGCCACGACCGTCCGATGGCGTCACGCACGTCGACGTCGATCTTCGGGCCGTAGAAGGCGCCTCCACCCTCGTCGACCGTGTACTCAAGTCCGGCCGTGTGCAACGACGCTCGCAGGCCCTCCGTCGCCCGATCCCAGAGCGCATCGTCGCCGACGGACTTCTCGACCGGGCGAGTCGAGAGCTTGGCCTGGAAGTCCTCGAAACCGAAGGCCCGCAGGACCGACAGGACGAAGTCGAGCAGGGAGGCGAGCTCGCGCTCGATGTCCTCCTGGGTACAGAAGATGTGGCTGTCGTCCTGGGTGAAGCCGCGGCTGCGCATGAGGCCGTGGACGGCTCCGGAGAGCTCGTACCGGTAGACCGTTCCGAGCTCGAACAGCCGCATAGGTAGGTCCCGGTACGACCGCTGCGAGCTGCGATAGATCATCACGTGGAACGGGCAGTTCATCGGCTTCGGGTAATAGGTGGCGCCGCCGTCCATCTCCATGGGCGGGTACATGCTGTCGGCGTAGAAGTCGAGGTGACCGCTGGTCTCCCAGAGCATTGCCTTGGCCAGATGTGGGCTGTACACCATCTGGTAGCCGCCGCTCTCGTGGCGATCGCGGCTGTAGTCCTCCATCACTCGGCGAACCAGGGCTCCCTTGGGGTGCCACACGGCCAGCCCGGGACCGAGCTCCTCGGGCCACGACACGAGGTCGAGCTCGGCGGCGAGCCGGCGGTGATCACGTTTCTCGGCCTCGGCGAGGCGGTGCAGGTGTTCGTCGAGCTCGGCCTTGGTGGCCCACGCCGTGCCGTAGATCCGCTGGAGCATGGGACGGCTGTTGTCGCCTCTCCAGTAGGCACCCGCCACCCGCATGAGCTTGAAGTGCCCGAGACGACCGGTCGACGGCACGTGCGGACCCATGCACAGGTCGACGAAGGTGTCGCTGTTGCGGTAGATGCTGATCGCCTCGCCGGGGCCGGCGACTTCGCCGGCCAGGTCAGGAGGGCCGGCGACTTCGCCGGCCAGGTCAGGAGAGCCGGCGACTTCGCCGGCCAGGTCAGGAGAGCCGGCGACTTCGCCGGCCAGGTCTTCGGGGTCGGGGGCCTGCGGGCCACTGCCCCGCCCGGCGGCGACGTTCTCGATGATCTCACGTTTGTAGCTGTGCGAGGCGAACAGTTTCAGGGCATCGTCCGGATCGAGCTCGCTCCGGGTGAACGGCTGGTCGGCGGCCACGATTTCGCGCATCTTGGACTCGATGGCCGCCAGATCCTCGTCGGAGAAGGTGTGGCCACCGGGCAGCTCGAAGTCGTACCAGAAGCCGTTCTCGATCGGGGGACCGATCGCGTACGTCGATCCGGGGTACAGGTCGATGACCGCCTGGGCCAGCACGTGGGCCGTGGAGTGGCGCAACGTGTGGCGTCCACGATCCGACGGCGGCGTGACGATCTCGACCTTCGCGCCATCGGGAAGCGGGATGTCGAGGTCGACCTCGGTGCCGTCGACGACTGCGATCAGGGCGTCCTTGGCCAGGCGGGGGCCGATGGCCGCCGCCAGATCACCAGCAGTGGCGCCCGCGGGAAGCGAACGAGCAGAACCATCGGGCAGCGTCACGGAGATGTCGGCCATACGGGTTCGAGGTTACCGGCCCCGCCCGGCAGCCCGAGGGAGGTTTCCCGCAGGCGGGCCATGACCCAACGGTGTCGCCGCAGCCTCGCTGGCCATCACCTCTGAAGCGCCGGGCTCGTCGTCACCTCAGGACGCAGCCCGGCAGGACGACCGAGCCGAAGTCGGCGTGTGCGCAGTACAGCAGGTCGATCACATCGCCGTTCGCCGGGTCGTACTCCAGATACGGACCGTACAACAGGCCGCCGAACACGTTGCTGACCACCCCCGCCACCGCTACCTCATCGCGATAGACCTCCATCGACGGCCCCCCGGACATGCCCGGTGACACGGAGCACTCGAGTTCGGTCTCGGCGCCCCCGCGGAAGGTCTGGTAGTCGACGTAGGCGTTGACCGTGGTGAAACAGAACTGCTGGTAGCACGAATTGCCGTTGGACACGAAGGGGTTGCAGTCGCTCGACCGCGCCCGGGTACCCGAGGACGAGCCGTGGCCCGCCCGGAGACTCCATCAGGACATCGCGATACCCGACGGCCGCACCCGGCATCGTGTTCGCCGGGTTCGAGAACGGATTCGGCTGGAACTCGATCACCGCGAAGTCGAGCGGCGGGTAGAGGTCCAGGAGCCCGAGCGGGTCAGGAATCGTCGCCGCGTCGCTCTGGTACCAACCCGGATCGAACGTCGTGAAGTACCCGTTCGGGGCCGTGACACCATGGATACCCGGTGCGAAGACGTAGCTGTCGAAGGACCACCCGAGCGGGATGTCGTCCTGGCGAATGCAGTGGAACGCCGTGATGACCACGTTGACCGCTACCAGGGTCCCGGAGCATTGGGTGAACTCCACGATATTGGTGGGGTTGGCGTCCTCGAAGATGTACTGCAGGAGTAGCCCCGTGGACGGGTCGACGGCCGCCGGCGCAAAGCCGTTCACGGCGAACAACCCCGGCATACCATCTGCCCCGACCGCCGCGATCGACTCCGGGACCTGGAACCGCTCGGCCACCGCATCGGCGACGGCCGAGTGGGCCTCATCGGCCCGAGCGCCGCGGACCCCGAGCGGCACGGCGTGACGCGCCGGGTCCCGATCGTCCGGATTCGCGTCAGCCGGTCCGTCGAGCGCCACCAGAGCAGGGTCGGCCAACCACTCGCTCATCAACAGTGGCGCCACCCGGTTGCGGTTGCCGGCATAGGTCACGCCAGCGGTGTAATAGCCGACGAGATCCACGATCACGTCGGTCGAGCCGGCGTCGTTGTAGATGGAGATGCGACCCCCGGTGCCGACGGCCGCGATCACCATGTTCGGAACCGTCTCCCCGGCGACGAAGTTGAGGTTGCTGGCGACCGGAACCGCGCCGCCAGCGGGAAAGACGGTCAAATAGCTCGGTGTGGTCGGGCGGTCCACCGTGACGTTCAGCGCGACCGCCGAGACGCCGGTCGCCGGCACACCCGAGATGTCGGTGACCAGCAGGTCGAGCGTTCGCTGCGGCCCGATCGGCGCGGTCGGGGCACCCAATCCGATACGGGTGTCGAGCAGCCGGCGAGGCGCGAGCGGCACCAACTGACCCAGGGAGTTCGACGTAGAGAAGTACCCGACGACATCGACAATGACATGCGTCGATCCGGCGTTGTTGAAGATGTTGATCCGTCCGCCGACCCCCACCTTGGCCAGGACCATGTTCGGCACGATCTCACCCGGCAAGTAGTTGAGGTTGCTCGCCACCGGCAGCGCCTCCCCCGATGGCCACACGGTGAGGTGACTCGGTGCGGTCGGGCCATCGACGGTGACGTTCAACGCCACCGCGGTGACGCCGGCGGCGGGCACGCCTCCGACTCCGAGCACGTTGAGGCTCATCGTCTGCTGCTGGCCCAGGGCGCCGGCCGGAGCGCCGAGACCGGTTCGGGTATCGAGGAGTCGACTCGGAGCGAGACCCTGGTAGCTGGCCCCCGACCCCGCAAAAAGGATGTCGGTGAAGTACCCGACCACATCGACGATGACGTGCGTCGATCCGGCGCTGTTGTAGATCGACACCCGACCGGTGCCCGAAACCTTCGCGATGACCATGTTGGGGACGGTCTGTCCGGACGCGAAGTTGAGGTTGCTCGTGATCTCCCTCGGCTGGTCCGACGGCCAGACGGTGAGGTGGCCGGACAACGTCGGTTCGGTGACGGTCACGTTCAGAGCCACCGCGCCCACGGCACCGGAGGGGACACCACCAACCCCGGCCACCGTGAGGGCGAACGACTCACCACCGGCGAACGGGGCGGCGTGGCCACCGACTGTCGAACGGGTGTCGAGGATCCGAGCCGGGGTCAACGGCACATAGAGCCCGTTGGCCGGCAGGGGCGTGAACTCGACCTGCCCAGCCGCGGGCGCGGCCGGCCCAACGGGCACCATCGCAGCCACCAGAGTGGCCACCGCGAAGGCACGGCGCAGCACGGTCGGGATTCGTCTCATGGTCGCTCCATTCGTTCGTCAGGTCGAGGCCGTTCGTGTGTTCGTCGCCCTTCCGGTGATCGTGACATCAGGCGCTGCAGAAGGTGAGGGTGACGAGCGTGGTCACCGGGTGCGATCCGCCTCCCGGGTTCTGGGACACCACGGTGTCTTGTGGGGACCCGCCGCAGTTCGTGGTCGACGCGGGGGCGAAATCGAATCCGGCCTGCTGGACGAGCGCGATCGCCTCCTGCCGGGGCCGCCCGACGACATTTGGCACCGTGCCGATCTGGGGCGGGACTGTAGGCGGCGGAGCGGTCGTGGTCGTCGACGTGGTGGTCGTGGTATCGGGAACGAACGGTCCGGGAAACACCGGTGGAGCCGAGCTGGTGGTTGGACCACCACCCGTGCTCGGAGGACGGGTGGTCGACGTCGACGAGCTCGACTGCGCCGGCTGTCCCGACAGGCCCGGGAACACCGTGAAGGACGCGGTCACTTCGGAGGAGAACGCCCCCGTCGCCCCATACGTGGCGTCGAGCGCGTCGTGGCGGAGCCGCAGCGTCACCGTGTGCTCGAGCGGCTCGCTGGTCGTGAACTCGCGCTGAAGGTGCTCGACCTGCGCGATCGACACCCCGTCGACCAGCCACTCGTAGATCACGCCGTCGGAGACGCCGGTGGAACTGTTGTTGAACGTGGCCAGTCCGGGAGCGATGACCGTCGTGGTGTCCTGCGCGACACCGCCCACCACGGTGAACGCCGCCTGAGGACGCTGATACACGGTGATCCTGCGGCTGATCGGCTCCAGGCCATCGACCATCACCACGATCTCGCGCTCGCCGGCTTCGACGAACGTCGCTGTCGTGGTTCGACCGGTGCCGGACAATCCTCCACCGAGATCCCATGAGACCTCGGCGACCGACACCCCTGTCACGCTCAGCGCCGCCGGCTCGCCCGCGAACACCGGGCCTTCGATGCTGACCACCGGGGTGGTGGACCGGCCCGAACCCGACCCGAGCACCGCCGTCGTCGTCGGTACCTCCGATGTCTCGGTGCCGCTCTCCACGGTGGTCGGGCTCCCCGCCTCCTCGTCGCCACCTTCGGGCGATCCGTCGTCGCGGGTCAACGCCACCGCAGCTGCACCACCACCCAGCACGACGAGCACCACGAGTGCGGCGACCATGCCGCGTCGACGGCGACTGACCGGGACGCCGGTGGTGCTCTCGATCCCGGTGGAGGAACCGTTCGGCACTGCGACCGTCGACGACGTGAGCGATCCCGGTCCCGTGGGACGTCCGGCGGGTGGAAGGGTCGGCCGCGGCGCCACGATCGGCTGCGGCGCAGTCGACCAAGTTGCTCCGGGGACGGGCGTGACCGCCTCCACCAGAGGCGGCGACACCGTGATCCCGGACAGCAAGCCCGCTTCCACCAGGGCCGTACCCAACTCGACGACTCGTTGATAGCGGCCCGCGGGGTCTTTGGCCATGGCCCGCTCGATCACGCGGGCGATCGGGTCGGGCACGCCGCGAAGCCGGAGATCCGGTATGGGGTCGGTGACGATCCGGCCCAGCAGCGACGGCAAGATCTCGCCCTCGCGTTGCGGGAAGGGCAACTCGCCCGTCAGTAGGTTGAACAACGACGAGCCGAGCGAGTAGGTGTCGCTCGTGGGGCCGGGACGGAAACCCGGGGTGGCGCCGATCACCTCCGGGGGTGCATGGCCGAGGCTCAACGACAGAACCCCGGAGCGGGTCTCGTACCCACCCACCACGCTGGCGATGCCGAAGTCGGTGAGCTGCGGCTCGCCATAGCGGGACATGAGCACGTTGTCCGGCTTCACATCACGGTGCAGAATGCCGCCGCGGTGGGCGGTCTCGAGTGCGCCGGCCAGCTTGGCGCCGATGTTCACCACCTCGCCCAGCGCCATCGGTCCGTCACGCCGGAGGCGTTCGCCGAGGCTTCCACCGGGTAGGTAGTCGAGCACGAGGTACGGGTGACCATCCGCCGTGACGCCGCTGGCGTGCAGCGGCACGACGTTCGGGTGGTCCGACAGACGCCCGGCGGCCTGGGTCTCCCGCTCGAAACGGCCTCGTGACCCGTCATCGTGGACCGTCCCGAACAACACCTTCACGGCGACCGTCCGGCCCACACCCACCTGCGTGGCTCTGAACACACGCGAGAACCCGCCCGACCCGATGGGCTCCAGGTCCCCGAACCCCGGAATCGACGGCGTCACCTCCATCCGAGCATGTCCCGTCAGGCCGCCGCGCGGGCCAGCACCTCGGACGACGACACTCCGTCGCCCGGCGCCGGCTTGGACGCGTACTCGTCGACATAGGTCTGGCCGGACAGTTCGGCGATCTCGAACATCAACTCGTCCGTGATGCGTCGGAGGATCGTGCGATCGTCGTCACGGCCCCGGTACCGGCGGACGTCGATGGGTCGGCCGATCCGGATCTCCACCGGGAGGAAGACCCTCGGTAGCGGAGCTTCGGGGGGTTGGACCTGCAGCGTTCCCACGAGCCCGACCGGGACGAGCGGCGCTCCCGTACGAATCGCCAGGCGAGCCGGGCCGGTCTTGCCTTTGTGCAGGTTGCCCGAACGGGACCGGGTGCCTTCGGGGTAGATCCCGAAGAGCTCGCCGGCCTCGAGGAGCCGTGCTGCGGTGTCGAGCGCCGCCTGGGACTTGTCGCCGCCGCCCCGGTCGATCGGGATCATCCCGAGGTTGGGGAACAGCGTTCGCGTCTTCCAGTCGTCCATGTACTCGGCCTTGCCGACATAGGTGATGCGGCGCGGCAACACCGTCGGCAGCATGAAGGAGTCGATCACCGACACGTGGTTCGGACAGATGATCGCCGGCCCCCACTTGGGCACGTTCTCAAGCCCGACGGCGTGAATCTTCCAGAGCATCCGGAACAGGGGCCGCACCATGGTCAGGGCCGGCTTCTGCCATTGCCCGTACGCCCTCGTGCTGGTTCCCACGGGTGTCATCCTCGCGCAGATCTTGAGTCTGGCGCTTCGGCCGGTCGAGAGGACCCGGTTGGTCGGGATGTCTCGACCAGGACGATGCCGATGAGCACGACGACGCCGCCGGCGATCTGGATCGAGCTCAGCACTTCGTCGAGGAGGACCCATGCCAGAGCACCTGCGATCACCGGTTCCGACGTCCCGATGAGCCCGGTCCGGGCGGCGCCGATGCGGCGCAATCCGTGGAACACCAATCCGAATGGCGCGGCCGTCCCGAGAAGGACGACCCAGGCCACCATTGCCCACGTCGGGGCATCACCGGCGAGGTTGCCGCTGGTCGCCGCCGCGAGGTCGATCCGGTCGTCGAGGACGGCGAAGGGGAAGTTCCACCACGGGCTCGCGACCGCCCAGAACAAGGCGGCCAGAGCGAACGTCCACGCCGCCAGCGCGACGGGCTCATGCGAACCGAGCCCTCGTTCGCCCATCAGGTAGTACGCAGCGAGTGATACCGCTCCGGCTGACGCGGCGAGCAGGCCGATACCGTCGACGGTCAGCCCATCCCACACCTGAGCGACCATGGCGAGCCCGACCAGCGACAGCGCCAGTGCCGCCCACACACGGCCCCGTACCGGTTGACGACGGACGAACCGGACCCAGAGGGCGACCATGATCGGGGCGGTGAACTCGACCAGCAGAGTGATGCTGACCGGCATGCGAGAGATGGCGACGAAGTACAGCCACTGCACCATGGCGATGCCGACGACGCCGTAGACGGCGAGGAAGGCGAGTTCGCGTCGACCCACTCGGAGGCCGGCGCGGTCTCGCACCATCGCCGCCAGGAAGAACACGAACGCCGCGGCCGCACACCGAATCTCGACGAGTTGTTTCGAGTCGAGACCGTTGGTGAGGACGATCTTGCTGACGGTCCCGTTGAGCGAGAACAGAACGGCTGCGGCCGCCACCATGGCGACGCCCACGAGTTGATGCGACGCGAGGGTGCCGGGGTGCCCCTCGGCGCCGCCTGCCGCGCCCCGATGCCGCCGACCCTGCGTCGCTCGAGCTTCCGGTTCTCGTTCAGCCGATGGTTGGGCCTCCGATGGTTGGGCCTCCGATGATCGGGCAGACGCTGGCGCGGCGGTCACCGGGTCAGTATGGCGGGACGTCGACTGGGCCGATCGATTGGTTCGTGACGCGAGGTGGTGGGGTCGGCAACGGTGCGGGTGACCAACGCGTCTTCGAGCGCTGGCACCGGACCGCGGCACCCCGGGCTGTGCACCACCCTGCCCTCGACTGGTGCCGTCGTGACGACCGGGTCACGGCGGTCGCTGCACGACGGCCTCGCGACGTCCGATCCCGACACCTCGGTGGTGTTCGAGGTGGAATCCCGCCGGTTGACCGAGCGCCGCGACCTTCCGAGCCGATGATCCTTTCGGTGTGTTTTAGATTTCCACAGTATTTCCCTCAGCTTTCCTGTTGAACATACGTTCGAGTCCCGCTAGGGTGGAACGCATGTTCGATCCCGTTCATGCCGTCGGCATTGTCGCCACCTTCGACCCCGCCGACGCCCCCGAAACCAGCCGCCGCGATGCCCTCAAGAACGCGCAACGACTCCGATCCTGGCTCGACTCGGTCGAGGCCCGCTGGCTCGCCCACTGGCAAACCGAGCGCGCCGGCCGTGCATCGACCCCGGCTGCACTGAGCGCCGAGCTCCGCTCGGCCACCGGCATGTCCACCCGAGAGGCCCGCCGCCGCACCACCACCGCCGCCGGATCCACCACATTCCCCGAAGCCGCCGCCGCCCTCGCCGAAGGCGACATCACCCACGAACACCTCAACGCATTCACGAACGCCGCCGCCAACAACCCCGGCGCGGCCAACGCCCTCGCGGCCGCCCAGAGTGAGCTCCTCACCCACGCCCGCCACGAACCCGCTGACGAGTTCGCCAAACGTGTCGAGCGCCAAGCCCGAAACGCCGACGCCAGCGACTCCGCCGAACAACGAGCCCGACGGCTCCATCAGCGCCGCAACGTCCGCTCCTTCGACGACGACACCGGCATGGGCATCATCCGCGCCGAACTCCCACCAGAGTCCAAAGAAGAGTTCTGGCAAGCCCTCTGCCACATCGCCCGCCAACTGTGGCGTCAGAACAACGGTCACCCCGAGCCGCCGCGCGCGCTCAACGGGCAGACTTCGGGCGTCTCGACCCCCAACGCCACCGTCGTCGTCCTGATCGACATCACCTCCCTCACCCACGGCCTGCACGCCGGATCCATCGCGCAACGCCTCGACGGTGAACCCGTCCCCATCTCCACCATCCGCCACCTCGCGTGCGAAGCCGGCATCATCCCCGCCGTCCTCGCAACGGGCGGCGCCGTCCTCGATCTCGGCCACCGAGCCCGCTATGCATCCCCCGCTCAGCGTCTCGCCCTGGGCGTCATGTGGCGCACGTGCGCCTACCCCGGCTGCAATGTCGCAGCCGCCTACACCCACGCACACCACATTCAACCCGTCGACGACAACGGGCCCACCGACCTCGTCAACCTCGTCCCCCTCTGCACCGCCCACCACGACCTCGTGCACGGTGGCGGTGTTCACGTCCAACAGCCGCAGTCCGGTCACGTCATCTTCACCACCCCATCCGGCGTCATCCATCACGTCTACGCCACCACCATGACCACCACCGACACGGGCACGGACGCGCCAGGTGCCGACCGTCCGGCGGGCGGCAGGAAAACGACCCACCCGACGGTCGACGAACACTCCCCGTCAGACAACCCGGCCACGAGTCGTAAGCGGAGCCAGCCGCCATCCGCCGACACCCAGCGATGTCACGAGCAGCCGCCAAAGGTCCGGCCCGCTCATTCTCAACCACCCGGCGGGCCATCCCCGCCCGAACGTCGAACGGCGGCTTGACCCGCCGCGCCACGTCGATTCGACCAGACATCGCGGGCCGCTCGAGCGAAGCCCGGCCGACACCACCGACCGACATGAGGAGTAGACGTACCGATGTGCGACATCTGTGATGGCATGACCTATGACGAACTCGAGCAGAAGACGCGCCGAGCGATCGAGACGACCGGCTGCACGATCGTGGCCGTGGACGGTTCAGCGGACCGTCATGGTGACGACGCCAGTTCGGCGAGTCCCATGCTTTGGGCTTACACGATCGGCCTGGCCGAAAGCTTCGGCACCGCTGAGCTGGTGCTCACCGACATGGCCCACGAGTCGGCTTATTGCCTGCTCGATCTGGTGCGCGAAGGCCTCGAAAGCGGCGACGCCCTCGAGGCGATCGTGGCGGACATGCGCTGCACCCTGGTGCCCGTCCATCCGCATCACGTAGCGTCCGACCTGTTCGACAGTTGGACCCGCTACTACGGCGGCGACGCATCCGACACGACGTGGCTTCAGCTCGTGCCGCCTCCAGACGCCTTCTGCTCCGATCATCAGCACTCGATGACACGTCTGGATCGGCCTCGACCGGCCCAACGAACCGGGGCCCGGCGGTCGACTCGCCGCCGAGTTCGTGGGCGTGAGCACGGCCATCTGCGCCCGCTCACCTGAACTTGGCCCGCCGATCCGTGTGCCTGAGATCGGCCCGCCGATCCGTGTGCCCGGGGTGGGACTTGAACCCACACGCCCTTTCGGACAAGGGATTTTGAGTCCCCCGCGTCTGCCATTCCGCCACCCGGGCTGGTGACTGTTGCTCGACTCGGCGCCTGCACGCCGTGACCTCGCAGCGTAGCCTTCGCGCATGGAACCACCCACCTGCCGAACCCGCCGCGTGTGGTGGCTGGTCGTGGTGGTGACAAGCGTGGTCGCCGTGGCCCGGTGGCGCGAGCGGCGCATCTCCGCCGCCGAGCGAACCTTGAGCATCGGCCCCCACCGTCGGCCGGTGACGTAACGGGAATGAAACGTTCACCGGGCCAGATCGGTCATACTTCGGTGACACCGCATCCGTCGCTGAAACACCACTCGTCGCACCCACCCCTTTGCAGGAGACACCATTCGTGATCGTGTTCACCTACCCCGGTCAGGGGTCGCAGAAGCCGGGCATGGGCGAACCGTGGGTCGACCACCCGTCGTGGGAGCTCGTCGCCGAGGCGGCCGAGGCCGCCGAGCGGGATGTCGCCGCACTGCTCCTGCATGCCGAAGCCGAGGAACTCCGCCAGACCCGCAACGCCCAGATGTCGACGTTCGTGCTCAGCCTGGTCGTGCTGGACGCCATCGAACGGCTCGGCGTCACGGCGGCCGGTCACGCCGGTCACTCCCTTGGCGAGTACACGGCGCTGACCGCCTCCGGTGCGCTCGATTTCGCCGACGGGGTCCGCCTCGTCGGTGAGCGGGGCGATGCCATGCAGGCCGCCGCCGACGAACGCGAAGGCACCATGGCCGCCGTGCTCGGCCTCGACGACGAGCAGATCGACATCGCCTGCCACCGGGTCGTCGACGACGTCTGGATCGCCAACTACAACGCTCCCGGGCAAACCGTCATCGCGGGCACGCCGGATGGGGTCGAGCAAGCCTCGGTCATCTGCCGGGAGCTCGGCGCCAACGCGTCATGGGTCTCCCCGTCGGCGGGGCGTTCCACACTCCGCTCATGGCCCCCGCCCGCGATCGTCTCCGCAAGGCCATCACCTCTACCGACATCCGCGTCCCGGACGGCACCCTCGTCGCCAACATGGACGCCCAGCCTCACCCGGATCCGGCCGACTGGCAGGCGTTGCTCACTGCGCAGCTGTGCAGCCCGGTGCGGTGGCGCCAGACCCTCCGCACGTTGGCCGACCTCGGCTTCACGACGTACGTCGAGGTCGGACCGGGCACGGTGCTGACCGGACTCGCCAAACGAACCCTCGATGGTCCACGCACCATCTCGGTGTCGGCGCCGTCGGATCTCGACACCATGCTCGAGGTCTTGTCGTCGCACCCCCAAAGCGACGTCGGCCAACACGAGGGAGAACACCTCTTCGCCACCGAACGGTTGGTCGTGAGCCCGGGGGCCGGTGTCTTCACCCCCGAAGGTCAGGTGCCCACGGGATCGATCATCCAGGCCGGCCAACTCGTCGGCCGCGTCGGGAGCCTCGAAGTCCGTTCGCCCTTCACCGGTTTGGTCATGGGCTTCCTGGCGGTCGAAGGCGAACGGGTCACATCCAGTCAACCCATCTGCTGGCTGCGCGCCAGCTGACCGAGCACGCGGGAGAACCTTCACATGACTCACGGCGTTCGCATCACGGGATGGGGCACCTCGTTGCCCGAGAAGGTGGTCACCAACCACGATCTCGCCGCCACCATGGACACCAACGATGAGTGGATTCGCGAGCGGACCGGCATCGCCGAGCGCCGGGTCGGCGGCGTGTCGACCACGATGGCCATCGAGTCGGGCCGGGAGGCCATGGAACGAGCCGGGGTCAAGCCCGACGACATCGAGCTCGTGATCTTGGCCACCACGTCGCCCGATCAGATGATCCCGTGTTCCGCGGCGACCGTCCAGGCTGAGCTCGGCCTCACCTGCGGCGCCCACGACCTCAACGCGGCCTGCTCCGGTTTCGTCTACGGGTTGGTCGAGGCCACCGCGTTCGTCGCCGCCGGACTGTACGAGCGTGTGCTCCTGTGCGCCACCGACGCCCTCTCGGAGTGGACCGACTGGACCGATCGAGGCACGGCGATCCTGTTTGCTGACGGTGGCGGCGCCGTCGTCGTCGAACGCGACGACGATCACCCCTCCGTCCTCGGCTTCGATCTCGGGTGCGACGGCACGGCCCGCCACATCCTCTACGCCGACCATGGGAGCAAGATGCGCATGGACGGGCGTGAGGTGTTTCGCCGTGCGGTCCGGGCCATGGTGTCCTCGTCCGAACGCGCGCTGGCCAAGGCCGGGGTGACCATCGACGACATCGACTGGGTGATCCCCCACCAGGCGAACATCCGCATCATCCAGAGCGCGACCGACAAGCTCGGCATCGCCCGGGACAAGGCGGTCACCGTGCTCCACAACACCGGAAACACGTCCGCCGGGTCGATCCCACTGGCCCTGGGCGCCGGCATCGAGGACGGTCGGATCCAGCCGGGCGACCTGCTCCTGCTCACGGGATTCGGGGCCGGCATGACCTGGGCCAGCGCCGTCGTTCGGTGGTTACCCCGCGAGGGCCCAGCGTGAGCGCCGGCGGGCGCATCGTGCTCGTCACCGGCGGCAATCGCGGCATCGGCCTGGCTATCGCCCGCGCCTTCGCGGCCACCGGCCACCGCGTCGCCGTGACGTATCGCTCCGAACCGCCGTCCGAAGCGGCCGAGTTCGGCCTGCTCGCCGTCCGCTGCGATGTCACCAGTGAGGCCAGCGTCGACACCGCGTTCGTCGCGGTCGAGGAGCAACTCGGCCCGGTCGAGATCCTCGTCTCCAACGCAGGCGTCACACGCGACACGTTGGTCTTGCGCATGAAGGAGTCCGACTTCACCGACGTCGTCGACGCCAACCTCACCGGCGGCTTCCGGGTCGCCAAACGAGCCGTGAAGGGCATGATGAAGGCCCGATTCGGACGCATCGTGTTCATCTCATCGGTCGCCGGGCTCGGCGGCCAGGCGGGCCAAGCCAACTATGCAGCATCCAAGGCCGGGCTAACCGGGCTCGCTCGATCGCTGGCCAAGGAGTTCGGCAGCCGAGGCATCACCGTGAACGTCGTGGCGCCCGGACCGATCGCCACCGACATGCTCGACGCGCTGACCGACGATCAACGCCGCGCCCTGGTCGCCATGGTGCCGCTCGACCGTCCGGGGCAGCCGGCCGAGGTCGCAGCCGCAGTGACCTTCCTGGCCAGCGACGACGCGTCGTACATCACCGGAGTCGTGCTCCCCGTCGACGGCGGGTTGGCCATGGGCTGATCGCCGGGAACGGCCACACCTCCACGCTCACGACCCGACGCGATCCGTCGCGGCGAGCACAGTTCGCAGCGAACGTGGACAGTAGGATTCCCCCGCCGGAGTGCCGGCTACCCACCGCCGGATTTCCGGCTCCGAACAACCAGCCGGGCCCTGCCGGCGCACCCAGCCCCTGGAGGCACAGTGAGCGACAATTTCGAGCGGTTCAAGAAGTGTGCGGTCGAGGTTCTCTCGGTCGAAGGCGACAAGGTCGTCCCGGAGGCCAGCTTCGCCGATGACCTCGACGCCGACAGCCTCGATCTCGTGGAACTCGTCATGGCGCTCGAAGAGGAGTTCGATGTGAGCGTCGACGAATCCGAGCTCGACGGGATCGCCACCATCGGCCAGGCCTACGACCTCATCGTCGGAAAGCTCTGATGATCGGGCGTCGCGTCGCCGTCACCGGTGTCGGCGTCGTCTCGCCATGCGGCATCGGCCGCGACGCCTTCTGGATCGGCCTCAACTCGGAGCCGCCCGTCGGGCTTCGGGCCGTCCACGACTTCGACCCGACGCCATACTTCGACAGCCCCAAGGAGGCGCGTCGAACCGACCGGTTCGCCCAGTTCGCCCTGGCCGCCACCGCCGAGGCGCTGGACCAGTCCGGGGCGCTCGACGATCTGGATCCGACCCGTCGGGGCGTGCTGATCGGCACCGGCATTGGCGGCATCACCACCCTGGAGGAGCAGATCGTCAACCGGCACGAGAAGGGCGAGCGGCGAGTGTCGCCGTTCCTCGTTCCGATGATGATGCCCAACGCGGCCGCCGCGGGCGTCTCGATGCGCTACGGCTGGCAAGGGCCGTGCGAGGCGACCGTCACCGCGTGCGCCGCGGGAACGCACGCCATCGGCAATGCCGCTCGCCTCGTGGCCTCCGGCCGGTGCGACGCCATGATCACGGGTGGGGCCGAGGCCTCGCTCACCCCCACCGCGCTCGCCGGCTTCACGAACATGACCGCCATGTCCTCGTCGGGCTTCTCCCGGCCCTTCGATGCCCGGCGGGACGGCTTCATGATCGCCGAGGGCGCGGCGGTGCTCGTGCTCGAGGAGTGGGACCACGCCGTGGCCCGGGGGGCGACCATTCTCGGTGAGATCCTGGGCGCGGCCAGCACGGCCGACGCCCATCACATCACGGCCCCCTCACCGAGTGGTTCCGGAGCCATCAACGCCATCGAGCTGGCGCTGGCCGACGCGGGACTCTCGGCGGCCGACATCGTGCACATCAACGCTCACGGCACCTCCACCCCGCTCAACGATGCCGCCGAGGCGGCGGCCATCCACAAGGTGTTCGGTTCGCCGGGACCGCTCGTGACCTCGACCAAGGGCGTCACCGGCCATGCGCTCGGCGCCGCCGGGGCGATCGAGGCGGTCGCGGTCCTGCTGTCGATGGAACACGAGCTCGTGCCCCCGACCTCCGGCTACGTGGTACCCGACGCCGAGATGGCCACCATCGACATCGTGTCGGGCGCGGCTCGTCCCTGGAGCCCCGGACCATCGATGTCGAACAGCTTCGGATTCGGCGGCCACAACGGGACCCTCGTCATCGGCCCGGCCTGAGTTCACGCCCGCGTGGTGGCGGAAGCTGCGGCAAGGTACGCCGACCGTGGTGAGACCGGCACGGTGAGGCGGCGGCGACGCTCAACCGTCGACGATGACGAAGAACAGCTCGCACTCACAGGCGAGGTCGTCGCCGACGAGCGCTCGACCTGAGCCTTTGCCAGCCCGGGTCGACAGCCGGCCCATCTCGACCTCGAGACGCAGATGGTCCCCGGGGCCGACCTGGCGACGGAAGCGGGCCGAGTCGATGCCGCCGAAGAGGGGCAGCTTGCCGGCGAAACGATCGTCGCTGAGCACGGCGATCGCACCCATCTGGGCGATGGCCTCACACATGAGGACACCGGGCAGCGTCGGTCGGCCCGGGAAGTGACCGGCGAAGAAGGCTTCATCGCCCGTGAGCCTCCACCAGCCCGAGGCCCGTTCGCCCGGCACGACCTCGATCAGCTCGTCGACGAAGAGGAACGGTGGGCGATGCGGCAAGATGTCGATCGGCCGCCCGGGACCGGGTTCGGAGCTCACGGGTTGGGAGCTCACCCGAGCCCGAGAGCGTCGAGCAGCTGCACCGGGGTGTCCTTGGGGCTGATCTTGGGCCATGCCTTGTCGATCCGGCCCGCGGCGTCGATCAGGAACGCCGAGCGGATGATGCCCTGGCTCTCCTTGCCGTACAGCTTCTTGGTGCCCCAGGCGCCGTAGGCCTCGGCGACCGCGTGGTCGGGGTCGGAGAGCAGCACGAACCCCAACTGATGTTTGGCGTCGAACCGGGCCAGCTTGGACGGTTGGTCGGGGCTGATGCCCACGATCGCGGTGTCACCGACCTGCCCGGCGACATCTCGCAGCGCGCACGCCTGGGTCGTGCACCCTGGGGTCTCCGCTCGGGGGTAGAAGTAGACGAGCACCTTGCGGCCCCGGTAGTCAGCGAGCGACCGTTGCTCACCGTGTTGATCCATGAGGGTGAACGCAGGCGCGTCACCGCCTGTGGCCGGTGTTCCCATGAGCGGCACGACCTCCCGAGGTCAGTTGACTACGACCGTTGGGGTGGGGCCGCCACTCGGGCGCCCCCACCCACCGGTCCGGTCGTTACTTGACGGCAGCCTTCAACTTGCTGCCGGCGGCCACCTTGACCGACTTCGACGCCGCCACCTGGATGGGCTCGCCGGTCTGGGGGTTGCGGGCGGTGCGAGCCTTGCGCTCGACCCTCGAGAACTTGATCCAGCCAGGCACCGAAACCTCGCCACCCGTCTTGACCTCCTTGGACACCACGGAGAACAGGGCGTCGAGGCAAGCGCCGGCATCCTTCTGGGACACGCCGGTCTCTTGAGCGATCGCGGCAACCAGCTCAGCCTTGGTCATGATTCCTACTCCTCAGTTTGTTGGCCGGTGCCGTGAGGCTGGCCCTGGACTTCAGGGCGGACCGACCGAACCAAATGACACGCGACTCGATATCGCACCACAAGTCAAGCATTTTCACGCCCGGAATGCTCGCTCAGGCTTGAAAAATGGCCCGACTCGGTTTTGACGTGGTCCATCTCGGTAAATCACACGAGTCCGGCGCGACCTTTCCGCGGTGCTCAGATGGCGGCGCGGAAGGCGGCCACCAGGTGCCCCACACCCTCGGGTCCACCGCCGTCGAGGATGGTCTGGACGATCGCCGACCCGACGATCACCCCGTCAGCATCGCGGCAGACCTCGGCCGCCGCGGCCGGCGTGCCGACCCCGACGCCCACGAGCACCGGCAGGTCGGTCACCGCCTTGAGCCGTCGGGCGATGGTACGGGCACTGTCGGCCAGTTCGGATCGGACCCCGGTGATGCCGAGGAGGCCGACGGCGTACACGAACCCGCGTGAGCGAGCGCAGATGCGGGGCAGGCGTTCGTCCGGGGTGGTGGGCGCGGCCAGCAGCACCGACTCGATACCGGCGTGGTCCGCCGCGGTCGCCCACGGACCGATCTCTTCGAGCGGGGCGTCGGGCAGGATGGCCGCCGACACGCCTGCCGCGGCGAGGGACGCAGCGAACCGATCGAGCCCGGCGTGGTGAGCGATGTTGTAGTACGTCATCACGGCCAACGGCAGGTCGACATCGAGATGGCGAATCTGATCGAGCACGGTGAACGGGGTGACCCCCGCCGCCAACGCCCGATCGTTGGCGGCCTGGATCGTCGGCCCGTCCATCACCGGGTCGGAGAACGGAATGCCGATCTCGATCGCGTCGGCGCCATTCGCCGCGGCCGCACGAACATTGTCGAGCCAGCTCGCGCCCCCGACATCGAGCCCACCGGTGATGTACGGCACCAACAACTTCCGACCCGAGGAACGAGCCGAACGCAGGGCCGTCTCGAGACGGCCGGGCGTATGACCCGTCACGATGACGCTCACCCGACGATCTCCATCATCTGGGCCACGACAACATCGCCCGGTCCCGCGTCGACGTTCCTCACCCCAGGATCTCCATCATCTGGGCCACGACAACATCGCCCGGTCCCGCGTCGACGTTCCTCACCCCAGAATCTCCATCATCTGGGCCACGTCTTTGTCGCCGCGGCCCGAGAGGTTGAGTAGGACCGTGCGTCCGGCGAGCGAGGCGCGTTCCCGGCTCACCCACGCCAGGGCATGGGCCGGTTCCAGGGCCGGGATGATGCCCTCCGTGCGCGACAGGAGTTGGAAGGCGTCGATCACCTCGGAATCGGTCACGGCTTCGTACCGAGCCCGCCCGAGGGTGGCCAGATGCGAGTGCTCCGGACCGACTCCCGGGTAGTCGAGGCCGGCGCTGATGGAGTGGGCCTCCTGGACCTGACCGAACTCGTCCTGCATGAGGAACGAGCGCATGCCGTGCACGACGCCGGGAACGCCCCGGCCGACGGCGGCGCCGCCCGCCGGCTCCACGCCCACGAGATCGGCACCCGTGTCGACGAACCCCGAGAAGATCCCGGCGGCGTTGGAGCCCCCGCCGACACACGCCACGACCACATCAGGATCGGTCCCCGTGAGCGTCCGGCACTGGCGGCGCGCTTCGTCACCGATGACCCGGTGGAACTCCCGCACCATCCACGGGTACGGATGCGGGCCCATGACCGATCCCAGGCAGTAGTGCGACGACTCCACGGTGGCCACCCAGTCCCGCATGGCCTCGTTGACGGCGTCCTTCAGCGTGCGACTCCCCGATTCCGCCGACCGCACCTCGGCGCCCAGGAGGCGCATGCGGAACACGTTCAGCGCCTGGCGCTCCATGTCGACTGCGCCCATGTAGACGACGCACTCCATCCCGAACAGCGCCGCAGCGGTCGCGCTCGCCACCCCGTGCTGGCCGGCCCCCGTCTCGGCGACGAGTCGCCGTTTGCCCATGCGGCGGGCCAGCAGGGCCTGGCCGAGCACATTGTTGATCTTGTGCGACCCGGTGTGGTTGAGATCCTCGCGTTTGAGCAGGAGCCGGCAACCCAATTCATCCGACAGCTGGTGGCACTCGGTGAGCGGCGACGGCCGGCCCGCATAGTCGGTGAGGTATCCGTCGAGCTCAGCCCGGAAGGCCGGATCGACCCACGCCACCCGGAAGGCCTGCTCCAGCTCCTCGCACGCCGGGACCAACGACTCGGGGACGAACCGGCCACCGAAGTCACCGAAACGACCCTCCGGAGAAGGCTCACCCATCGCGCTCGCGGCTGCTCCCGTCACAGTTCTGCTCGAGTCACAGCTCTTCCTCTTCCCAGTCGTAGAAGCCGGAGTCCTCGCGGCCACGGTAGGGGGCCGGTTCGGCCGCCCTGGCATTGGCGATGAAGGCGCGCAACTTCCGCGGGTCCTTGTAGCCGGGCTCACGTTCGACGCCGCTCGACACGTCGACGCCCCACGGTCGAACCCGGGCGATCGCATCGGCGACGTTGTCGGCGGTGAGGCCACCGGCGAGGATCACCCGGCCGCCGTCGGGTGCCCCCTCGGCCAGCGACCAGTCGAACACCCGACCCGAACCGGGAGTCGGTGAATCGAGCAGCACGGCATCAGCGCCGTAGTCCCCGAGACGGTCCAAGCGGTAGTCGCCGGCGGGGAAGGCCTTGATGACCATGGGGACCCGCTCGCGAATCCAACGGGTGTCCTCGGCCGTCTCGTGGCCATGGAGCTGGGCCGCCTTCACCCCCGATTGGTGGACCATGTCGACCACGCGCTGCCGGGCCTCGTTGCGGAACACGGCGACCGGCAGGATCTCCGGAGGGAGCCGGCGGACGATGTCATGGACCCGAGCGGGCGCCACCTGGCGAGGAGATGGCGCAAAGACGAAGCCGACCGCATCGGCGCCGAGCACCACACACAACAAGGCGTCGTCCTCGTTGGTGATGCCGCAGATCTTCACGAACACGCCGGGACCCTACCGTCCCGACCCGAACGTCCGGATGCAATTGTGGCGGACGTCGGTCGGCAGAGGTCGTTCGGTGGCACACGATCAGCGCGGGACACGAAGCACGGCCACGGCGGCGGCGCGGTCGCCACTCGTCACGACGGATTCGCCGACCAGGACAGCGTGGTACCCGGCATCGGCCAGGATCCGGGCGTCGTCGGCGTTGCGCACGCCGCTCTCGGCGACCCGAACCACACCGGCGGGGAGGGCGGCCGCCACCCGGACGGCCCGCTCCTGATCGACCTGGAAGGTGATGAGGTCTCGCTGGTTGACACCGACGAGATCGGCGCCGACGGCCAGGGCCCGTTCCACCTCGGCTTCGTCGTGCGTCTCGACCAGGGCATCGAGGCCCACCTCGCGGGCCAGCGCAGCGAAGTCGAGCAACTCGGCATCATCGAGGGCGGCGACGATCAGCAGTACGCAGTCGGCGCCCATGATCCGGGCGTCGCACACGTCGCGCGGGTCGACCGTGAAATCCTTGCGGATGACGGGCACCGGCACCGCGGCGAGCGCCGCCGCCAGGTCCGCAGCCGAGCCGCCGAAATGATCCTCGTCGGTGAGGACCGAGAGGCAGGCCGCTCCGCCGGCCACGTACTCCATCGCCGTCTCGCCCGGATCCAGCGCCACGGCCAGATCGCCCTTCGAAGGTGACCGGCGTTTGATCTCGGCGATGACGGCCAGCTCGTTCGAGGCGACGAGCGCGGCCCGAAAACCGCGTGGCGGGGGCATCGATCGAGCCCGGTCGACGAGGTCGTCGAGCCGTCGCCGGTCGCGTGCCGCCGCCGCACGGTGGGCCTCCAGGATGCGATCCAGGTACGTCACGATGGCCAGTCTGGTCTGGCCTGGCCCGGCTTCCGCGATCGACCAGGTCTTGCACCCCTCACACTTTCCTCACACCTCCCGGGTTGGCGCCGACGGGCGCGAGGGCGACGATGGATCAGGACCGACATGGCCGGGACCGCGCCGGCCCACCCGACACGAGGAAACACGAGTGAGCGACGAGACGGTGATCTTGCTGGTCGAGGACGACCCGCACATCGCCGACCTCGTGGACAGCTACCTTCGGCGCGAGGGGTACCGGGTGTACCAGGCGTCTGATGGCGCTCGGGCCCTGGCCTTGCTCGCCGAGCATCCGCCCCATCTGGCAGTGCTCGACATCGGCCTCCCCGGCGACATCTCCGGGCTGGACATCTGTCGGCACATCCGCCGAGACTCCGACCTCCCCGTCGTCATGCTCACCGCCCGCGACGACGAGATCGACCGCGTGCTCGGCCTCGAGCTCGGAGCCGACGACTACGTGACCAAACCGTTCTCGCCTCGCGAGCTCATGGCCCGGATCCGTGGAATCCTCCGGCGGGCCCACGGACCGGGCCCTCGATCGGCCGCGCCCCCCATCTACCAGGTGGGACCGAGTATCGAGGTCGACCTGGGCCGCCGGGAGGCCCGGGCCGGCGGGAGCGTCGTCGGCTTGGCCGCCCGGGAGTTCGACCTGCTGGCCTATCTCGCCGAACACCAGGGTCTCGCCCTCAGCCGCCGACAGCTCCTCGACGGGGTGTGGGGGCCGGCATGGGTCGGTGACGAGCGAACGGTCGATGTCCACGTCCGGCAGCTCCGCAAGAAGCTCGGCGAGACGTTCGCCCTCTCCACCGTGTGGGGCACCGGATACCGGCTGGACTGACGGACCTGAGAATGCGCCGCCGCCTCATCGTCGCCATCGCCGGCACCGTGCTGGCCACCCTGCTCGTCGTCGGTTTCGGCACGTTGCTGCTCAACCGGCTGAGCGCCCGTGAGCACGGTCGCGACCAACTCGCCGAGGAGGTCACCAACCTCGTCGACCTCGTCTCCGCCCTGCCGGGAGCACCCGAGGGCGCGGTGCCGGCCCGCGGGCAGATCCGGGCCATCGCGGCGGCGTTACGGGTGAGCGACGCCGGCGTCGTCGTCCAGGACGCCGATGGCACCGTGAGCCGCACCGAGCTCCCCGACGGCGTGGAGCTCGACGAGATCCCCTACGACACCATCGAGATCGGCCAGGTGGCGAGCGGCGGGAGCGGCGATGTCGTCTGGGCGATCACCGCGACGCAGATCGGCCCGGCGCGCGTCGTGGTCGTGCTCTCGGACGACGTGTCGACCTCGGTGGGTCCGGCCGGTCGATGGTTCCTGGTGGCCAGCCTGGCCTCTCTCCTCGTGGGCACCGGGGTGGCGGTCGTCGTCGCTCGCCGGCTCGCCGAGCCGCTACGCGAGGCTCGCGACACCACCAGCCGCATCGCGGCCGGGGATCTGGCGGCCCGCGTCCCGCCGCACGCCACGGACGACGAGACCGAAGTCGGCGAGCTCTCGCGGGCGATCAACGCGATGGCCGAGGGTCTCGAGCGCTCGAGACGTCTGGAGCGTCAGTTCCTGCTGTCCATCTCGCACGACCTGCGAACCCCTCTGACCTCGATCCGGGGTTACGCCGAAGCCATCAGCGACGGGGCGGTCGACGACCCCGCCCAGGCGGCCGAGGTGATACTCGGCGAATCACGTCGTCTGGAGCGACTGGTGCAGGACCTGCTCGATCTGGCCCGGCTCGAAAGTCACCGGTTCACCTTCGATCGGCGACCGACCGACATCGGCGAGCTCGTCGCTGATGTCGCTTCCGGATTCGACCACCGCGCCGCCGAACGGGCCGTCGCCATCGACGTGGCGACGCCTGCACCTCCCGAAGCAGGAGCACGCAACCCCATGGTCGCCGATGTGGATCCAGATCGGTTCGCCCAGGTCGTCGGCAACCTGCTCGAGAACGCCTGCCGGTTCGCCTGCTCCCGGGTTCGGGTCGACATACGGCACGAGCAGGGGTTCGTCTGGGTCAGCGTTACTGACGACGGTCCGGGCATCCCTCCTGCCGACGTGCCTCACGTCTTCGAGCGCCTGTACGTCGTCGGGTCGCGACCCGAGATGAAGGAGAACGGCTCCGGCCTCGGGTTGGCGATCGTTCGGGAGCTCATCACCGCCATGGGCGGCACGGTCCACGCCAGTTCCGACCCGGGTACCGGCGCACGGCTCACCGTCGGCGTCCCCGCCCTGCTCTGAGGACAGGGCGCCTCGCTACGATCGGCCGGGTGACCGAGCTCGACGACGCCCTGGCCCGTTTCGATGTCCACGACCCGGCCTTCATCGCCGACCCCTACCCGACGCTGACCGCCCTCCGGGAGGCCGCACCCGGCTTCGAGAACCCGCTGACGAGACAGTGGACCCTCACCCGGTTCGACGACATCCATGACACCCTCCGGGACCGGCGCCTGGGCCGTGGGTACACCCACCGGTACACCCACGCCGAGGTGGGTCGCCCCGAGCCCGACCGGCGCTGGGCGGCCTTCCATCAGCACGAGCAGTGGTCGCTCCTGAGCCTCGAACCGCCAGACCACACGCGCCTCCGCCGGCTCGTCTCGAAGGTGTTCACGCCGCGAGCGGTGGCTGCCCTGAGACCGGCGATCGAGGGGTTCTCGGCCGAGCTGCTCGACCAATGCGCCGACGCGACAACCTTCGACCTGCTGGCCGACTACGCCCAGCCGTACTCCGTTGCCGTCATCTGCTCGATGCTCGGAGTCCCGCGCTCCGACACGCAGCTCCTCCTCGAGTGGTCCCACGCCATCGTCAAGATGTACGAGCTGTCGACGACCGACGAGATCCGAGTGGCGGCCAACCGGGCGGCCGCCGAGTACATCGCGTACACCGAGGCCCTCATCGCCGAGAAGCGACGCTCCCCCGACGCGCTCCTGGTCTCGGCCCTGTGCCAGGTCGAAGACGACGGCGACACGCTGAGCGTGCCCGAGATCGTCTCGACCGCCATGGTCCTCCTCGAAGCTGGACACGAGGCCACCGTCAATACGCTCGGCAACGGTCTGCGAGCGCTCATGCACCGTCGCGACGAGTGGCGCCGCCTCACCTCCGGTGACGTGCCGGCCAAGGTCGCCGTGGAGGAGCTCCTCCGGTACGACGCACCGCTCCAGCTGTTCGAACGATGGGTGCTGGAGGAGGGCGTCGTCATCGCCGGTCGTGAGCTCGCAGTCGGCGACGAGGTGGCGATGCTCTTCGGATCGGCACAGCGCGACCCTCGCCGGTTCACCGAACCGGACCGCTTCGACGTCAGCGCGCGGCGACGCGGCCCACATCGGCTTCGGTGGCGGCATTCACTTCTGCGTCGGCGCGCCGCTGGCTCGCCAGGAGATCGAGGTCTCCCTGGCTGGTTTGGCCTCACGATTCCCAAACCTGGCTCTCGCCGCCGAACCCGAGTACCACCCCACGTTCGTCATCCGCGGTCTCCGCGCCCTCGAGCTCACAACCTGAACACCCCAAGGGGTCGACGGGGTGATCAGTCGAGGATGGCCGCGGTGGCGCCCGGCGTTCCGGCGACCGTGGCCGACGCCGGGGATTCGACTGCTCGTTTGACGAGGGCCAAGGCGACGACGACCCCCGACTCGGGGTCGGCGGCGACCGAAGTCAGCCGACCCACCGTGACGCCGTCGATCTGCAGGTCGGCTCCTGGCGGCGGGGCCGGCCCCGACACCACGATCCGGCGCAACCGCCGCGGCGTGGCGGCGCCCCGGCTGTCGATGCGTGCCACCAGCTCCTGACCGACGTAACACCCCTTGGTGAAGCTGACGGACTCACCCACGACCCCGACCTCGGCCGGGATGGTGTCGTCGTCGATCTCGGACCCCAGGCCCGGGAATCGCGCCACCAACCGCCCGACCTCGAACCACGCCGGGCCCTGCTCGGGGATGCCCGCCGACTCCAGGTTCGTCGCCAACGGATCGAGCAGGTCAGCCGGTCCCAGGAGGTCGACGCCCACCCAGTCGTTCCACTCGAACGGCAGTGACCACACCCCGAGGGGCACGTTGACCGGCACGCCGTCGAGCGATGACTGATTCCGCACCGCCACGACACCCCATCCCGGTGTCGACGCGATCTCCACCTTCGTCCGCAGCTTGAAACGCATCAGGCGGGTCACCAGCGCTTCACCGAACCCGGTATCGACATCGGCGAGGAACGCATCGGCTGCGGTACGGGTCAGGCGGAACCACGAGGCCACCTTGCCGTGCGGATGCAGGGTCAGCGTCCAGACGGTCGTGCCGACCCCCATCGGTTCGACGTTCTGGCTCAGCTGGCCCTGCAAGTACGACACGGCATCGGGACCGGAGACCTGGACCACGTCCCGCGCCCGACGGACGAACCCGGGCCTCCGGTCACCCGAGTTGGCCGGTTCGGAGGCGCGCTCAACTCTGGCCGCCAGCGGCGAGTCGACGGCGCTCGGCTGTCATGTGGCGAGCCGCCGGGACCGCCGCGAGCAGGGCCTGAGCCTTGTTCCGGCACTCCAGGTACTCGTGTTCGGGCACAGAATCGGCCACCACCCCCGCGCCCGCTTGGACCGAGGCGTGGTTGCCGCTGACGAACATGGTGCGGATCGTGATCGCCGTGTCGACGTTGCCGGACAGATCGAGGTACCCCACGACGCCACCATAGGGACCCCGCTTGACCGGTTCGAGGGCGTCGATGATCTCCATGGCGCGCACCTTGGGGGCGCCCGACAACGTGCCCGCCGGAATCGTGGCCCGCAGCACATCGATGGCCGAACGCCCCGGGGCGAGGCGACCCGAGACCTGCGACGTCAGATGCATGACGTGACTGTAGAGCTCGAGCGTCATCAGCTCGTCGAGCTTCTCCGTCCCGAACTGGACGATCCGACCGACGTCGTTGCGAGCCAAGTCGACCAGCATCACGTGTTCGGCGATCTCCTTGGGGTGCTCCCGGAGCTCCGCCGCCAGCCGGCGATCCTCTTCGTCGGTGCGGCCGCGCCGTCGCGTGCCGGCGATGGGACGGGAGATGACCTGGCCGCCCTGGAGTCGAACCATCGGCTCCGGCGACGACCCGACCAGGGTCACCTCGGGGTGGCGCAGGAAGTACATGTAGGGGCTGGGGTTGACCTGGCGCAACACGCGGTACACGTCGAACGGTTCCGCATCGAGCTCGAAGTCGAACCGTTCGCTCAACACGACCTGGAAGATGTCGCCGGCCAGGATGTGTTCCTTGGCCACCTCGACGGCCCGGCAGTACTGCTCTTCGCCCATCACCGCGCGGGTCTCGGGAAGCGGGTCATTCGGATCGGGGGGTTCTACGAGCGGCTCGTCGAGCGGCCGGGCTCCATCGGATGCCAGGGCGTCGACCCGGGCGAGGGCATCGTCGTAGCAGGCGTGGAGTTCGGGGTCGGTCGCACCAGGCGGGATCACCACGTTGGCGATGAGCGTCACTCGTTGCCGCCAGTGGTCGAACACCGCCACGTCGCCGATCACCGCCATGACCGCGTCAGGGAAGCCTCGATCGTCACGAGGAACGTCGGGGAGGTGTTCGACCTCGCGAACGATGTCGTAGCCCAGGAAGCCGACGATCCCACTGTGCAGCGGAGGCAGGTCGGGAATAGCGGGTGCCTGGTACCGGGTCAGCAGGTGATCGAGCGCCACCAGGATGCCGTCGTCGAGCGGCAGGTCGGCCGGGACCGGCCCGGACACCTCGACCCGCCCGTCCCGGCACACGAGCGAGGCTTGCGGGTTGCGCCCGATGAACGACCAGCGGCTCCACCGGCTCCCGTGTTCGACCGACTCGAGCAGGTAGCCCGGTCCGTCCCCGACGAGACGAGCGAACGCGGCGACAGGGGTGACGAAGTCGGCCAGGAGCTCGCGCCACACCGGGACGACCGCGAACTCGCGCGCCAGGGCGCGAAACTCGTCTCGATCGGGGCGGATCGCCATCACGCCACGGGTCAGCCGGCGGCCGGCCCGAACGGCCGGTAGAAGCACGAGTACTCGCCGGTGTGACAGGCGCCGCCACCCTCTTGCTCGACGACGAACAACAAGGTGTCGCCGTCGCAGTCGTAGTACGACTCGCGCAACCACTGGCGCTCGCCAGAGGTCTCGCCCTTGCGCCAGATCTCCTGACGGGACCGGCTCCAGAACACGGTGCGACCCTCGGCCATGGTCAGCGCGAGCGTCTCGGAGTTCATGTAGGCCATCATCAGCACCTGGCCCGTGGCCGCGTCCTGCACGATCGCCGGAACCAGACCGTCGGAGTCGTACTTCACGGCGGACAGCTGGTCCTCGGACACCGCGACGGGGCGTGGAGACATGCAGGCGAGCCTACCGTCGGTCGGGCGACGACGAGCCGGACTTTCCCGGGCCGCCCCGGCTCGAAGATGCGTCAGAGGTAGAGCCCGGTGCTGCCCTGCTCGAGTCGCTCGGCGGCGATGGCGTGGATGTCGCGTTCGCGCAGGATGATGTAGTCCTGTCCCCGAACCTCGACCTCGTAGCGGTCCTCGGGATTGAACAGCACCTGGTCGCCCGGCTCCATCGCTCGCACGTTGGGCCCCACCGCCACCACCTCGGCCCACGCCAGGCGTTTGCCCACCTGGGCCGTGGCGGGGATCAAGATGCCACCCGTAGAGCGACGCTCGCCTTCGTTGCCTTGGAGCTGCACGAGGATGCGGTCCGCCATCATCTTCATGGGGACGCGCTCGTGGCTCCCGGAAGGGCCCGGCAGGATGGTCGACGACGGCTCAGCAGTCACGCCGAGCACGGTACCGTGCCCACGGATGAGCCACGACCCGACCACCGTCACCATCGGCTCCGAGGCCACACCGCACCTCGATGCCGACCTCTGGATGCCGGCGGATCCGCCGGCCCTCGCGGTGGTGTGCTGCCACCCGCATCCCCAGTACGGCGGCTCCCGCCACAACCACGTGGTCGACGCCGTGTTCCGGTCTGCCATCGGGAGCGGGGTGGCGGCACTGCGCTTCGACTTCCGCGGGGTCGGGCGATCGAGCGGAACCCATGCCGGCGGCGTCGGCGAGCAGGACGATGTCCATGCGGCCATCGACCACCTCATGCGGGTCGGCGCTGATCGGGTGCTGCTCTCTGGCTATTCGTTCGGCGCCGATGTCGCCTTGTCGTGCGACCACTCTGCGGTCGTCGGCTGGTTCGGGGTCGCGGCGCCGCTCGCCGTGCTCCCGGTCGGTTCGATGCGCGCCGGAGTCGACGACCGTCCCGTGTGGCTCGCGGTCCCCGAACACGATCAGTTCCGGACGGTCGACGACGCTGCTCGACTCACCGAGACGTGGGCGGATCGCCGGATCGAGGTCATACCGATGGCCGACCACTTTCTCGCCGGATCGGTCGCTGGCATCGAACGGATGACGACCGAGGTCATCGGTCAGCTCGTCAGGCCGGCGGGCGGCCCCTGACGCTCGGCCGCGTCGCCGCCTGTTTGACCGGCGCCGCCTTCTTGACCGGCGCCGCCTTCTTGACCGGCGCCGCCTTCTTCACCGGCACCGCCTTCTTGACCGGCGCCGCCTTCTTCACCGGCACCGCCTTCTTGACCGGCGCCGCCTTCTTCACCGGCACCGCCTTCTTGACCGGCGCCGCCTTCTTCACCGGCGCCGCCTTCTTGAGCGGCGCCGCCTTCTTCACCGGCGCAACCTTCTTGGCCGGCCGGGCGGTCCTCGACGCGGCTCGGTTGACCTTGCGTCCGGTGCCGGTGACGGCGGCCAGCGTCCGCAGCGCTCCCCCGCTGGTCGACAGCTGACGGCCGACGAGGTTCAGGTTGCCCCCCACGTCTTCGAGACGCTGCCCGATCTCTCGGAACTGGCTGGCCACCGTCGCGACATCGGCCGCCACCGCGCCGAGCTTGCTCGATCCGCCCTTGAGCATCGCCGAGGCACTGTCCGAGAAGCCACTGCGTTCGACATCGACGCCGGTCACGACGCTGAACCCGAGCACGTCGGAGAACTTCGGACGCACCAGCGGAATGTCGAGGGACACCAACTGATCGACCAGGCTGTCCACCAGCTCGACGGCCTGCCTGATCTGCTGGGCGCTGCTCTCGAGAGTGCGGGCGCCGACCTCGGCCAGCTCCATGACCCCGCTGCGACCGGTCCCGACGAGGAACTCACCGGCGCTCTGCGCTGCGCCGCCGGCCGCCTCGATGCCGTCACCGGTCTGACCGAGGAACTCGGGCACGTTGGCCAGGAGCTCGACGAGTTGCTGACCGTGGTCGCGCACGAACTCGAGGGTCGCGATCAGGCGGTCCTTGTTGTCCCAGACCAGGTTGACGACCTCGGTCAGCTTGTCCCGATCGCTCCACAGGCGGCCGACGATGTCTTTCGCTTTTCGTGGATCGAGCTCGTCAGCCAGGTCGAACAGATCGTTCAGCTTCGCCATGGCACACCTCCGGTCGAGCCCCCCACGCTAGCCAGGCCGACCGGGTCGACCAGGTGACCGACGACGATCTGCGACAGCACGATCAACGGAATTCGGCGATCATCGGCACCTCACCGGCTCGCGGACGGTGACCCGGTTGGTCTCGGCGGCCGAACTCGTAGCCGACGATGTCGTCGAGGGCCGGCGCTGCGGTCAGGGCGAAGCTGGCCAGCGCCCCCGACATGACCGATCCTTCGAACGATCCGATGTTGAACCCGGTGAATATCCAGTCGCCGGCGAGGGCCAGGTTGTCGTACCCGGAGTGCCAGGCCAGGCGCCGATATGCAAGGTGGCCCGCGGCGGCCAGGATGTAACGCTCACTCGGCTGCACGTTCGCCCGGATGTACTGGGCCACCCAGGGATCGGCTCCCGGAGCTCGTCGCCACAGATGATCGGCGACGGTGGGTTCGGCACCGGTCAGGAGTCCACCGAGGCCGTCCACCAGCTCGCCGACCTGGGACCTGACCTTGCGCCACTCCTCGTCCGCAAAGGCCGGGTTGTCGATCTCGATCGCTCGCTGCGCCAGCGGGCCACAGAAGTACAACAACCCCCGGGGCCCGCCCGGGCCCCACCGCTCCTCCCCGAGCAGGTCGGAGAAGTCGGTCCAGCCGTTGAGGGGATCGACCCAGCTCGGCCCCGCGAAACGCTCACCGGGCGGGATCGACTCCTCCCAGAGACCCAGGTCGTTGGTCGACTCGTCGAACCAGAGTTGGCACGCCTGGGTCGGCGTGCTCGCCAGCCCCTCGACCATCTCCCGCCAGGTCAGCCCGGTGCGGGCATCACGACCACGATCGGCGATCAGCGACGGGCACGTGTACGGGTGGGCAGGAACCGGCACCGCCAGCACCACGTGGTCGAAATCCTGGCCGACCAGCAACGTGTCCCGACGGACCGGTTCGGGGCGGCCGAACGACGACTCGAGGTTGACGCCGTCGCGACGCAACACGTCACCGTCGATCAGGGCGTCGTACGGCGTCTCGGTCGGCCAGGTGTAGTAGCCGAGCGATGGGGCTTCAGGAACGGGCGGCGGCCGGTTCCGGTCGATGGGCACCCGCGGGTCGTAATCGGCGGATCCGGCCTTGGGGATGGCCTGGCGCTCGAGCTCGACTCGGACCACACGGCCACCATCGGGGATGACGTCGACAACGCGCGTGAACAACTCGAAACGCACCCCCCGCTGACGCAGGACGTCGTACAACGGCAGCAGCACCGTTTCGCCCGTCCCCAGTCGGAAGAAGTAGGCGAATGCCCCGGGCGACAGAAGGCTGCGGAACAGGAAGGTCAGATAGGCGGTGGCGGACATGCACGGCCGCTCGGTATCTCCGTCGTGGAACTGGAAGCAGATGTTCGCTGGGGCCAGAACCACCGGCGAGGCCAGCGTCTCCTCATCCATCCCATGGCGACGGAACCATTCGAGA
Organism: uncultured Acidobacteriota bacterium; assembly: GCA_963732655.1. GTDB lineage: Bacteria > Actinomycetota > Acidimicrobiia > Acidimicrobiales > SHLQ01 > CAVTWS01. Next base: position 708,308 of record CAVTAI010000001.1, read on the forward strand.
AAGGTCTCGCCATCGACGGAGTCGATGCCCCGCGATGTGAGCCGGTCGCTGATGGACCCTTTGAAGGAGATGCGCAGCATCTCCAACATGTGGCCGTAGGTCTCCCGTGCCGCGTCGTCGCCGACGAACCTCCGAAGGTTCCGGAAGCGGGCGAAGAACCCGTCGTTGTGGTCGTCGCGGATCCCGTCACCGTCGTCAGCCCGCAACGCAACCAGCTCGGCGTCGCTCTCGCGGAGGATGCTCGCCACGGTCTCGTCGGGCGACGGATCGTCCTCGGGCATGGACCCGGAACGCCGGAAGAAGTCTGCCAGCTGGTCGAGGGCCTTGCTGATCAGCGTGGCCAAGGTGTCACCGTCGAAAAGGCGCGCTTCGTCGATGCCCCCGTCCCACGGGTGTTCGGTCGTGCTCGGCATGAGGCTGACGACCCGATGCCATCTCGACTGCGGATCGGTGGGATCGCTCGGCCACGTGAGGACCTGGTCCGAACACGGCATGAACTGGTGGGCCATCTGCTCACGCCAATCGTCGGGCCACAGGGTTCGGTAGCAGTCGATCACCATGTTCCAGGTGTTCGGGTAGAAACCACCGAACAGGTGGATCCCGTGCTCCTCGATACGGCCCCCGATGGCCGGGTTACGCCCACTCGCCCCCTTGCCGCCCAGACGCCAACCCAGCTGGTAGACCGAGATCTCCAGAGGTCGCTGGGCGGGGGGCAACGGGTGCCCGTCCGCTCCGACGTTGTGTCGACTCAGGTGATACGCCGTGGAAAGTCCACCGGGCCCACCACCGAGAACTGCTACCCGCACCGTGTTCGCCATGACGCATTGTTGCACAACGTCCCTCGTGCCTAACAAGCGTCTCGAGGTCACTGCAGGTTCCCACCGGACCCCCTGGGAGGGGTGACGGTGGCCCGCCGGCCAACCGTGACCCCCCCAGTTCCTGGGGGAGGGAGAAAGTCGGGGACATTCGCATTCCCACTCCGCGAATGTCCCCTGGTGGGACCGCCACCGTGATCTGTTGGGGGACGCCGGTAGTTCTGTCACGCTCCACCAAATCCGCACCAAAAGCGCTTTCAGGACACGGTTCGCGGATTCGGTCGCTGGCGAGGACGGCATCTACACTGCGTCGACCCGCGGGAGGGCAATCCAACCAACCGGGAAGACGCCAATGACCGTGCACGTACTGGGTCGGGTGGGGTGCACCGACGACGACGGCACCTATCACCAGCTCGTCGGCCACGAGGCCACGTTGCTCTCGATCCTGGTGGCCCGACGCGCCGAGGCCGTCCCAACGGAAGCGCTGATCGAAGGGCTGTGGGACGATCCACCCAAGACCGCCCGCCAGGCCCTGCACCTGTACGTGGCCCGGCTCCGAGGACGCCTCCCCACCGGAGCGGTGGTCACGGTGGGCGCCACCTACCGGCTGACGCTCAGCGACGACCGCATCGATGCTGCGGTGTTCGAGCGCGACGTGAAATCGGCGATCGAGTCGAGCAGCAACGGCGACCATTCGCGGGCCAGCGCGGCGCTGCGGGCCGCCCTGGACATGTGGATCGAGCCGCCGTACGGGACGGCGGGCGACTGCGAGGCCCTCAAAGTCGAGTCGGAACGCCTACGGGAGATCGCCCACACCGGCGAGGACGCGCTGAGTCTGGCACTGCTCCGATCGGGGGCCGATCCCGACGTCGACCGCCTCCGCCAGCTGGTCGAGCGTCAACCGTTCCGAGAGCATCGGTGGGCCTACCTGATGATCGGGCTCTACCGATCGGGACGCCAGCGCGAATCCCTGCAGGCGTACCAGGAGCTCCGCACGACCTTGGTCGAGGAGCTCGGGGTCGAGCCCAACCCGCAGCTCAAGGCGCTGAACGACCGCATCTTGAATCAGGACCCGTCCCTGCTGGCCCCGTCGAACCGGCGCGCGCCAGACGTTCCGGCGCTCCCGGCGGATCCCACCCGCTTCGTGGGTCGCCAGCACGACCTGGCCCGGGTGATCGAGCTCTGCGCCACCAGCCGGCTGGTCGTCATCAGCGGTTCAGGTGGCGTCGGGAAGTCACGTCTGGCCCTGACCGCCGCCCGATCGCTGGTCAGCGGCTTCCCGGATGGAGTCGTGCTGGTTCCCCTGAGCCCGCTCGAGCGGGGCGCCGACGTGGAGGATGCCATCGCCGGTGCCCTCGGCAGCGGTGCCCGGCCCGGTATCTCCATCTTCGAGTCGATCGTTCGGAGCCTGGAGGGCACCGGCACGCTTCTCCTGCTCGACAACGCCGAGCAGGTGGTGAGGTCCGTCGCCGACGTCGTGGAACGCCTGCTGGCCCGGTGTCCCGGCGTGTCCATACTCGTCACGTCGCAGCACCCCCTCGACGTGTCGAGCGAGGTGATCTGGGCGCTCAACCCCTTCCCCGTCCCTCACGACGATCGCGGCCCGAACGACGCCATCGACCTGTTCACCGAGGCGGCGCTCCGGGTGGCTCCGGACACGCAGTTGGACGACCAGGTCCGCACCGTCTTCGGCGCCATCTGCCGCAAGCTCGACGGCCTGCCCTTGGCGCTGGAACTGGCCGCCAGCCGCCTGGCGTCGCTCACCCCCGACGAGTTGCTCTCGACCCTCGACCGACCCCTGACTGCGCTCCACTCGCCTCGCAACGCACCCCAGCCCCATCACCGCACCCTCGAAGCGCTCGTCGAGTGGTCCTACGAGCTCCTGTCCGACGACGAACGGTTCGCCTTGCACATGGTGTCGTTGTTCCCGGGCGGATGCAGCCTCGATGCCCTCGCCGCCGTGGCCGACCTCGATCGCGCCGCGGCGGCTGACGTGCTCGACCGCCTGAATCGGAAGTCGCTGCTCACCCCGATCCCCACCCCCGCCGGGCGCCGATTCGGTCTTCTCGGCGCCGTCATGGCCTACGTCGGACAGCGGCACGACCACATCGACGACCTCGATGCCGCCCTGAGACGGCGGATGGCCTGGGCGCTCGACCTGGCCCGCCGCGAAGGTCCGTTGGTGTACATCGACACCGAGCGGGCGCTGGCCGCTCTCGAATCGGACGGCGCCAACCTCCGGGCGTCGATCCGGTGGTCGACCGCACACGGCCATCTCCAGGAATCCCTGCGGACGGGCCATTCCCTCCTGTGGTTCTGGACCTTCGGCGGCCACCTCGACGACGGACGCGAGACCTTCTCCTCCGTCCTCGACCAGGTGGGCGATCTCCCGTCGCACGAGCGCGCCCGCGCCCTGCATGGCTGTGGGGTGATCGCCGCCTTCGACACGGACTACGACCGGGCCTACAGCGCCCTCGGTGAGGCCGCTGGACTCTTCGCCTCCCTCGACGACCGCTCGAACCTGGCCTGGACCCGGTTCTGGACCGGTCGCACGATCTCGGCGCAGGTGTTCGCCGGGCAAGCCGGCATCGACCGCCTCCACGACGCCGATGTCGCGTACCACGAGGCCGACGCCATCTTCAGCGATCGGGACGACCCCGTCGGGCTCACCTTCACCCGGATGTTCCAGGGGTGGAACAGCTTGATGCTGGGCGAGCCGACCCGGGCCCACGAGATTCTGGTCGGAGCCCTGAGCGTGGCCGAAGCGATCGACGCCACGCAGCCGACCGGCATGCTCAACGGCATGCTCGCCGCGGTGCTGGCCCACACCGGGGACCTCGTCGAGGCCGACCAGCGGGCGCTGCGCTCGGTAGCGCTGCTCAACCAGGTGGGCGACAAGATGAACAGCCAGATCTGCGAGGCCGTCTCGGCCATGGTGGCCTGCGCCGCCGCAGACCTGCCGGGATCCCGGAGCCGGCTGCTCCGGGCGCTCCAGCTCCAGGAACGCCACGGGAGCCGCGAATGGGACGGATTCACCCTCTATGTCGCCATGGCGGTGCTCGCCCAGCTCGGCGACGACGTCACCCCCGGCCTCATCGCGGCATCGCTCGACCGTTTCCGGCCCCACTGGCGTGAGGTTCAGGAGAATCTCGGATTCCCCGCCCTCGGCCCGACCGTCACCGTCACCGCCGCCCCGGTGGCGCTCCCGATCGCCGATCTCCTGCGTCGCTGCCTCCGCGCGGTCGACGCCTTCTCCTGAGGACGAGCTGAGGTCGGTCGGCCCGAGTCCGTTCAGGGCCCGTCGGCGAGTCGGATGGTCTCCACCGAGGTCGTCAGCGCATCCAGCACCTCCATGATCGGCGCCACGCCGATCCCTGGCCCCGTGGGCACCCGGAGGTGTCCGTCGTCGAGGACGAACGGTTCGGTGACATCGCGGTGGAAGTAGCGGCTCGAGGCGGACGTGTCGCCGGGAAGGGTGAACCCGGGCAACGCCGCCAACGCCACGTTGGCAGCCCGCCCGATCCCGGTCTCCAACATGCCACCGCACCACACGGGTACTCCGGCGGCCACGCACACATCGTGCACCCGGACCGCTTCCAGGAACCCACCGACTCGACCCGGCTTGATGTTGACGATGGCGCACGCGCCCATGGCGATGGCCTCCGCCGTGCCCCGGGCTGAGGTGAGGGACTCGTCGAGGCACACCGGCGTGGTGATCCGCCGGGCCAGCTCGGCGTGTCCCGCGATGTCGTCTTCGGGGAGCGGTTGCTCGATGAGCAGCAGATCGAACGGGTCGAGTCGGGCCAGGTGCTCCGCGTCCTCGGCCCGATAGGCGGCATTGGCGTCGGCCTGCAGCAACAGCTCAGGCCCGAACCGCTCGCGAACCCGCGGATCGGGTCGATGTCGGCCCCAGGCTCGATCTTGAGCTTGATCCGCAGGTACCCCTCGTCGAGGTAGCCCTCCACCGTGTCGAGCAGGGCCGCGATCGACGGTTGGATGCCGACCGACACACCGGCCGGGACGCGATCGTGGACGGCGCCGAGCCGATCGGCCAGGGATCGGCCCGCCAGGCGCAGCTCGGCATCGAGCACCGCCGCTTCGACGGCGGCCTTGGCCATCGGATGCCCCCGCACGGGCGCCAGCAGACCCGCAACCGTGTCCGCGGCGACCTCGACGGCGCCCACGGCCCCTGGGCGGCCGAGTCGACCAGGTCGACCAAGTCGACCAAGGAGATGGCGGCGAATGAGCACGTGGGCGCCGTCGACGTACTCGGAGGAGTAGAGCGGCTCGTCCATGGCGACGCACTCGCCCCACCCCTCGGTGTCGGGCCCCATGACCCGGACGAACAGCACGTCGCGAGCCGTCTCGACGCCGAACGAGGTGCGGAAGGGCGACACCAGCGGGAGGCGGGCGCGTCTCAGCTCGACGTGGGTGACCTTCATGGTGACCCTCCTCTGGTGGACCCTTCGAACACGTAGCTTCCCTCGGCGTCGAGGCCGAGCACCCGGTGGTGCCGGAGGGCCTGCTCGAAGCTCTCACGGAGCTCGAACCGCCAGCGCCGAGCGGCCGGCGGATCGGCGATCCTCAGATGCTCGATGTCGGCCGGCGTCGTGATGCGCGGACTCCCGGCCGGGACGACGACGGTTCCGGTGCTCAGCTCACCGGTGGTCGGCCACTCCACGACGAGGCGATCGGTCTCGTCGCCGGCGTTGATGGCATCGCGCAGCGGCCCGTAGAGGTCGACCCGGTACCCGGTCACCCGGGCGCCGAGGGTCACCAGATTGAAGGCGGCGTTTCGGCGCACGAGCGGATCGAAGGTCCAGGTGATGCGATCCATACCCCGATCGGCCGCCCACGTCCGTTGGTGGTGCTTGAGGGCTTGGCCGAAACCGCGGCCGGCGGCCGGGGCGACCACGCCGGTTATGTGCGAGTGCAGGTGGCCGTCGGCGGCGACGATGCCGAACGACGCCCCGACATCGGTCCCGTCGACCGAAACCACGGCGACATACCCCCCGTACTCGGCCACCACCTGCAGGATCTCCGCCGGATAGGTCGTGGGGTGACCCCAGGTGGCGGCGAGCACCGTCACGGCCCGGCGACAACCGGCAGGATCATCGACGGTGTGGATCTGAGCACCGTGCGGCAGTGCGGGGCCGGTCACGTGACCCCGAACCGACGGAGCTGACGAGCTCGCTCGAACAGGACCAGCGAGCCCGCAACCCCGGCGTTGAGTGACTCCACCGCCCCAGCCATCGGGATCGACACAACGAATTCGGCGGCCTTGCGCAGGTTCTCCGGAACCCCATGGGCCTCGGACCCGACGACGAGGGCGATCGGGCCGGTCAGGTCGGCGGTGTCGAGCGACGTGTCCCCGCGATGATCCAGGGCCACGATGCGCACTCGAGCGGCGCGGCACGCGCCCAGGAGCTCGTCGATCTCGGTCTGCGCAACGACCGGCAGCCGGAAGATCGACCCGGCGGCGGACCTCACGACCTTGGGGGACCACAGGTCCGCCGTGCCGGTCGTGGCGACGACGGCCGCCGCTCCTGCGGCCTCGGCGCTGCGCACCAAGGTGCCCACGTTGCCGGGATCGGCCACGCCGGCCAGCACGATCACCGCCCCACCGTCTCGTCCCACCGCGTCGATCACCGGGCTCAACGAAGCCGTGACCGAGCGAGCGACAGCCACGGCGGGCTGGGGATGGTCGACGGCGGCGAGACCCTGGAAGACGCCTGGCTCGACGCTGACCACCTCCGCCGGGCTCCCGGCGGCCGCCAGCCGGATCGAGATGTCGGCCGCCGCCCGATGGCCTCGTTCATCGTCGGGCACGACCACATGCTCCACGATCACGCCGGCCGCGATGGCTTCGGCCACCAGGCCCGGGCCTTCGATCAGGAAACGACCCGAGGACTCACGCGGCGTACGGCGCCCCGAGAGGCGCCGCACGTCCTTGATCAGCTGATGCTGCGCCGACCGCCGCACCGGCGGAACGGGCCGGCGACCCGAGGGATCAGACATGTCGTCGATCGCCGTCGGCGGGTCGCGGCGTCGCCACGCCGACGATCAGGCCGCCTCGCGCGCCTTGGTGGCGGACTCGACGAGACCCGTGAACGCCGCCGGGTCGGTGACGGCAAGATCGGCGAGGATCTTCCGGTCGACCTCGATGCCCGCCTTGGTCAAGCCATCGATGAACTTGCTGTAGCTGGTGCCGTTCAGGACGCAGGCCACGTTGATGCGTTGGATCCACAGCTGCCGGAACTGACCCTTGCGGGCGCGCCGGTCACGGAACGCGTAGTTGCCGGCATGCATGACGGCTTCATTGGCGGACTTGAAGCTGCGGCTCCGGTTGCCGTAGTAGCCCTTGGCCTTGGTGAGAACGGTACGGTGTCGCCGCTTCGCGGTGACGCCTCGCTTGACCCGTGCCATCGGGGTCTCCTTCTTTGTTCGGACGGTGATGTCGAGTGAAACAGGTGCCGGTTACCCGGCGGGAACGGTCAGCCGATGCGGTGGCGCAAGCGGGGGGCGTCGGCCGGGGACACATCGGTGGTGCCGGCCAAACGGCGCTTGCGCTTCGGGGTCTTCTTCTCCAGGATGTGGTTCAGGTTGGCCTGGCGCCGCTTGAGCTTGCCGGTGCCGGTGAGCTTGAAGCGCTTGGCCGCGCCGCGGTGGGTCTTCATCTTGGGCATGTGTGCTCCAGAGGGACTCGGCAGGTCCGGGGACCGGATGGCTGCGGAGGGTCCGGGAAGGTCCCGGGGGTCAGGTTGATTGGGCTTCTTCCACCGATTCGCCCGAGGTGTCGACGGCGGACTCGTCAGCAGGAGCGTCAGCGGCCCCTGTCTGGCTGCCCTCGTGGTTCTCGGCCGCAGACTGGCCGTCCTCGTGGTCGTCGGCCGCAGACTGGCCGTCCTCGTGGTCGTCGGCCGCAGGCTGGCCGTCCTCGCGCGGGGGTCGGACGGGTTTGCGTTTGACCGGGGCCAGGACCATCACCATGTTGCGACCGTCCTGGCGGGGATAGATCTCCACCAGGCCGACCTCGTTCACGGCTACGGCGACCTGATCGAGGATCTTGCGGCCGAGCTCCGGGTGCTGCATCTCGCGCCCCCGGAACATGATCGTGACTTTGACCTTGTGGCCCTCGTCCAGAAACTTCTCGACGTGGCGGGTCTTGGTGGAGAAGTCACCCGGGCCGATCTTCGGCCGGTACTTCATCTCCTTGACCACCACGTGCGTGGCTTTCTTCCGCGACTCCTTGGCCTTTTGGGACGCCTCGTACTTGTACTTGCCGTAATCCATGATCCGGCAGACGGGCGGGTTGGCCTTGTCGGCGACCTCGACCAGGTCGAGCTCGAGCGAACGGGCCATAGCCAGGGCGTCGGGAAGGGGTTTGATCCCTATCTGGGCGCCATCAGGACCGACGAGACGAACCTCTCGGGCTCGTATCCGGTCGTTGATGCGGGGCTCGGTATTGGTCGGCGTAGCTATCGCCGATCACTCCTCATGCGTCGCGTTCCTCCTTGGGTGAAACACGGATGTCGTGGTGGCCGTTCTCGGGGGTGAAAACGACGAAACGGGCGCCGGGACAAGCCGACACCCGCACACCACACGTCCCGGCGACAAGCGCCAGGTACGTCTGCGACGCATCGACCCGGGCGCGCCCTCAGGCGGCCGGGTGGGGGCGGAGGCCCCACTTCTCTCGGTTTCCGAGGACGTAGAGTACCACCGGCCCAGGCGAGACCGGACACCCATCGTGTCACGCCTGTTGATTCCAGCCCTGAATCCGGGCCGGCCCCAGACCCCGACGCTTGCGAAGGAGCCCGCCATGAGCTTGTGGACACCCGACGGTGAGCGCCCGGTGCGCCGGTCCCCCGACCCGGCCCCCGAGGCGGCGCTGCCCTCGTTCGACGAGCTCTCACCGGACGAGCAGGCCGAGGCCGAGGCGATCGCCCGGCAGATGGCCGAGATCCGTGAACAGCTGGCCGACACCCCGGCCTCGGTCGTCGTCGCCAACCATGCGATGGGGCTGTACGAGCTGGCCGCCATCCACCTGAGCGCCTCCCCACCGACGTTCGGCGAAGCGGCGGTCGCCATCGATGCCATGGCGGGCGTGGTCGATGCCCTGACCGGACGGCTCGGTGAGGCCGAACCGGTGCTGCGGGACGCCCTGGCCCAGATCCGCCTGGCCTTCGTGACCTTGCGGGACCAGCCGGCCCCAACCTGACAGACGGACCGTTCGATGGCGTCAGTCCAGGAGCCGTAGCCGGCCGCGAACGGTCAGCGCGACGATGACGGCCGCGGCCAGCACACTGTCGAACCCCAGCAGCCATCTCACCCCGAACGCCTCGGCCAACGCGCCCTGGATCACGATGCCGAGCGGCGCCGCGCCGCCGAACCCCATCATCCACATGGCCACGACCCGGCCACGAACCCGGTCATCCAACGTGAGGTGGAGGGCGCTGTTGAGCGTCGATGTCGCGATGAACGAGGCCGCCCCCAGCACCGCCATCGCCGCCACCCCGAACGCCAGGCCCGGAGCCACGGCGAGGCCGGCCATGGCGAGCGATATGCCGCCCATCCCGACCGTGGCCAGACGGCGGAACGATCCGCCTTGGTCGAAGCTGACGACGGCGATCGCCGTCACCAACGCGCCCGCGCCGAACGCGCCGACGAGGACGCCATACCGGGCGGCGTCGGCGTCGAACGCGTCGGTCGCCACGACGGGAGCCAGTGCCTGCTGGATGGGTTGGACCAGGCCGGCGAGGAAGGCGGCCGTGAGCAGCGTCGTCGACACCGCGGGGGTGGACCGCACGTACCGCATCGCGGCGCCGAAGTCGCCGAGGACACTTCGGTCACGACGGACCCGGCTCGGCTCCTTGATGGCGGTCAGGGCCACGGCGCCGATCACCGCCGCATAACTGGCCACGTTGAACCACAACGCAGCCGCCTCCCCCCACGTGTGGATGACGAGGCCGGCGGCCATGGGCCCGACGGCCCGGCTGATGTTGAACTGCATCGAGTTCAACAAGAGCCCGTTGCGCATGGCCTCGGGAGCGACGAGGGTCGGCATCAACGATTGGAAGACGGGGGCCACAACCGCTCCTGCGACACCCCCGGCCATGGCGAAACCGAACAGGAGCGGATAACCCCTCTCGCCGCTCGTCACTGCGGCAGCCAGCACGGATGCCACGGAAGTTTGGACGACGAGCCCGACCAGCAGCATCGGCTTGCGCGGATAACGGTCCGCCAGGGCCCCCGCGATGGGACTCAGCACGAACAGCGGGAGCAACCCTCCGAACGACACCATGGCCACCTTGAACGGCGACTCGGTGGTCCCCCTGACCATCCAGCCCAGGGCCGCCAGGTACATCACCGAGCCGGCGTTGGAAACGAGCGCCCCGAGCCAGATACGCCGAAAGGCCCGGTAGCGCATGGCGGCCAGGACCTGGGGAAACCCGGGTCGGTCGAGGTGCTGGAGGATGACCGGCGGGGGTCCGGCCGCGGTCAACGGCGTGGTACCAACTCGACAGCCTCCATACGTCCCCGGCGCCCGGGAACGAGACGGAAGGCGACCTCGGTGCCACTGGCGATCGATCGACTGCCGTCGGCGACGGCGGTGCAATGGAACCACCAGGTGTGACCCGTGGTGTCGGTCACCTCGCCCATCCCCGCGGTGTCGTCATATCGGGACACCAACCCGAGGTGGATCATGGGAGCGACCTTTCGGCACCAGGTCAGTGGACGATCTTGGCGAGCGGCAACTCAAGGATGTCGGTCGCGCCGGCATCACGCAGGGCGGGGATCAAGATGTTGATCTCGGCCTTGGCCACCACTGTTTCGACCGCGTAGCCGTGACCGCCGAAGAGCTCGTTGACCGTCGGCGCCTTCATCGACGGGATGATGTCGATCACCTTGTCGAGCCCGCCCGAGGGCACGTTCATCTTCACCAGCACCTTGCCCCGAGCCTCGAGCACCCCCTGGAGCAGCGTGTGCACCTGCTCCATCGCGTGGCGCTTCTCGGGATCGGCATGACTGGTCGGGTTGGCGACCAGCTCGGTGTACGAGGTGACGATGGTGTCGATGATCTTCAGACCGGCGGCGCGCAGTGCCCGGCCGGTCTCGGTGATGTCGACCACCACGTCGACGATGTCCGGGACCTTGGCCTCGGTGGCGCCGTAGCTGAGCGTGATGTCGGCGTCGATCCCGTGCCGTTCGAAGAACCGCGTGGTCAGACCCATGTACTCGGTCGACACCCGCACACCCGCGGGAAGGTCGCGGACACTGTTCCAGGGGCTCGACTCGGGCACGGCGAGCACGACCTGAACCGGCTTGCTGGTGGCTTTCGAGTACCGCAGCTCGCCGAGCGACACGACGTCGCTCTCGGTCTCTTCGATCCAGTCTCGCCCGGTGATCCCGAGGTCGAAGAGGCCGTCGGCGACGTAACGCGGGATCTCCTGGGGTCGAAGGATGCGAACCTCGCCGATGCGGGGATCGGCGATGGTCGCCCGATAGTCGACCGCCGAGGATCGCGACACCGACAGGTCCGCGGCTTCGAACAGCTCCAGGGTGGCCTTCTCCAGCGACCCTTTGGGCAGGACGAGCTTGAGCATGCGGCCACGCTATCGGCCGCTCGAACTGGGAGACACGACCGTCGCGTGGGCGACGGGATGGTCTCCCAGTTCAGGGGAGCTCGGCGAGCCACACGATGACCGCGGCGACGGCCTCGGGGTGCTCGGAGAACAGTTCGGCGCCGTGGATGTCGCCGGTCACCACCAACGGGTCGGAGCCGAACGCCGCCGCCCGGTCACGGGCCGCGTCACCGTCGTCGCCGTCGGACGACACGAACAGCACCGGTTCGTCCACGCCGGCCGGATCAGTCGATCCGCCCGACACGGCCACCACACCGTCGACCTCGAGCGAACGGGCCGCTTCGATCGCCGCGGAGGCTCCGGCCGAGCTGCCCATCACGACCACACTCGTCGCCCCGTGCATGCGTGCGAACTCCACCATCAGGCCCAGCTCCTCAGCCCGTTCCTCGGGCTGGACGGTGTCGTACGCCACCACGTGGTACCCGGCGCTGGCCCAGTCGTCCATGGCCGAGTACCAGATGTCTCGCCGGCTGCTCGCGCCGTGGGCGAGGACCAGCCAGCGGTCGCCATCGCCGAGTTGGGTGAGCTCGATGGGCGACGGCTCTCCGACCAGCGACTGGACGAAGAACACGCTGCTCGTCGCCCCGACGGGAGGGTCGCGGGCGTCGCCGAGCCCGCACGACGACACGCCCAGGGCGACCACGAGCCCGAGCCAGCACCACCGCCTGATTGGCACCACGCCCGGGGACGTTAGCCGCTGGGGTCGGCACGCAGGGAGCGCCGCCGGTGGCCGAGGATGGCGGACCCACCCCAGATCGCCCCGTACACGAGGATCGGACCCCAGAACAGCCAGTCCCAGCGGTCCATCAACTCCGCACCGAGTCCGCGTCCGAACGCCACGGCCAAGATGCCGGTCAGGACCGACTGGCGAAGCGGGTGGTGGCGGATCCGGCCCATCTGTTCCAGCGCGAACTCCACGGTGCCGGGGATACAGGCCAGCCAGACGATCCAGAGGTCGAATCTCGCCGGCCACGGACGAGCGCCGGAGACCACCGCGAACGCGACCGTCAGGCTGATCGAGTACAGGACGATGCAGCGGCGACACACGTGATGCCGACCCACGCGGACACAACGGTCGTACTCGTCGGGGAAGTGGTGAGACAGCCACATGGGTGACTGCTGGTCACGCTGACGGCGCTGCTCGATCTCGGCCAGCTTGGCGGCGAACCGGTCACTGTAGGACTGGGTGGCGTCGGCCATCTGCATCAGCAGGCGGTCGTGGTGCTCGACGGTGGTGATACCCCTCACGCCATTTCTATCGGCAGCTCGACGCCCGAACGTGAACGAATGCGGCCGGTTTCACACGCGCGGATCGAGCACCAGGCGGACGTCGTCACCGAGCTGGGTCACCGAGACGAATTGGCCGCGAGTGACGTCACGGATGGAACTCACCCCCGGCCCGCCGAACATGGGCACGGCGTCGTCGCCCCCCATGATCGCTGGCGCCAGGTACACGATGTACCGATCGACGAGACCGGCCCGATGGAACCGGCCGGCCACCACCGCCCCGCCCTCCACCAGCACCTGGAGGACTCCCTCCGCGCCGAGTTGGTCGAGCAGATCCTCGAGCTCGCCGCTGAACGACGAGCGCGGGGAGCACCCGCGCCCCATCGGGGATGCCACCCAAGATCACCCGGCGGGGATGGAGCTCGCGCCCGGGCTCGAGGGCCTCCGGGGAGTGGAAGTCACGGACGTCGAGGCGGGGGTCGTCAGCCCGCACGGTGGCGGCGCCGACGATCACCGCATCGCTCTCGGCTCTCAGGCGGTGCGCGTCCGACCGGGCCGCAGGGCCGGTGATCCAGGTGCTGGAGCTGTCACGGGCCGCGATGCGTCCGTCGAGGGTCGCCGCCAGCTTCACGATCACGTACGGCCGACCGGTGCGACGGTGGACGAGGTACGGCGCCAGTTGCTCGGCCACCGGCCCGGCGAGCACACCGGTGTCGACGGTGATCCCCGCCGCCCGCAGCATCGCCCGGCCGGCGCCGGCCACCCGCGGGTCAGGGTCCTCGACGCCGACCACGACCCGGGCCACCCCGGCCGCGATCAAGGCCTCGACGCACGGCCCCGTCCGTCCGGTGTGGGCGCACGGCTCCAGCGTCACGTACACCGTGCCGCCCCGAGCCCGATCACCCGCGGCGGCCAACGCGGTGACCTCGGCGTGCGGGCCGCCCGGAGGGGCCGTCGCACCACGTCCGACCACCTCCCCGCCGGCGGCGATGACGCAGCCCACCCACGGGTTCGGGGACGTGACGAGGCGGACGCCGGCCGCCAGGGCCAACGCCTCGCGCATGTGATGTTCGTCGACCCTCGTCGTGTCGGCGCTCATGCGTGATGGTGAGCTTGGCCGTGGGGGTGTGGGTCAGCGTTGTCGACGAGGAGCCGCACCGCATGGCCGACGATGTCGATGACTGCCCCCAGGCACTCGACGCACCCCTTGGACGACCCGGGGGTGTTGAGGACCAACGCCGTCCCGATGGTGCCAGCCGTGGCCCTCGACAGTCGACCGAGCGGGTTGACCAACCGCATGGCCTCGGCCAACCCGGGAGCCTCACGATCGATCACGGCCTTGGTGCCCTCGGGGGTACGGTCCCGGGGGCCGAACCCGGTGCCACCCGTCGTCACGACCAAGCCGTGGAAACCGATCGCCATCTCGGTCAGGGCGGCGGCCACCTCGTCGGTACCGTCGGCGCACATCCGCCGATCGACGACGTCCCAGCCGGCCTCGACCAGCTGATCGTGAAGGGCCGCCCCAGAGGCATCTTCCCGGGTGCCGTGGACGACACCGTCGGACACCGTCAACACCTTGGCCTGCTGTCGCTCGTCACTCACGGCCGAGAATCTACCCACCACCTGACCGCCGGCCCTCCGGCCGGTTGGGCGTTGTTCGGATCCGCCCGCCCGGCCGGCGGGCGGGCTCAGCTCTTCCGCCAGCGGAACAAGGCCATGCCGTCGTGGTCCGATCCCGGTAGGAGCAGCGCGCCGCCAGCGCCCATGGCCTCCCACGGCGATGCCGGAGCCGGCTGCGGCTCCAACTCGGGATGATGGGCGACGAGCGCGGTCGCCACGTCGATCGTCTCGGCGCGAGTCAAGGTGCACACGGAGTACACCAGCGTCCCTCCGGACCGGAGCACCCGAACGGCCTCGTCGAGCAGGTCGAGCTGCAGATCGGCCAGGCGCGCCACGTCCGCGGGCTGGATCCGCCAGCGGGCGTCCGGACGTCGCCGCAGGGCGCCCAGCCCGCTGCAGGGCGCGTCGACAAGGACCCGGTCAGCGATGTCGTCGGCGTAGGGCAGGTACCGAGCATCGGCGGCCAGCACGGTCAGCCGGTCCGCGTGGGCGGATCGCTCCCGGTTGTCCACCACCAGGCCCAACCGCCCGACCCGGCTGTCCGATGCCACGACCGATGCGCCCGCACCGACCAGTCCGGTGGCCTTGCCGCCGGGAGCAGCGCACACGTCGAGGACCCGGTCAGCAGCCGTCGCGCCGACGAGCTCGACGACGAACTGTGACGACTTGTCCTGCACATAGCCGTCCGCCCGGTGCGACACGACAGGTGGCTCGTTCATCGTCTCCAGCGCGAAGATCGCCCGGTCCTCGCCCACGTCGGCGACGAGGCGATCCACGATCCAGTCCGGGTAGCTCAGACGAGTCGCCACGTCGGGCCAGTCGACATCACCGCTCGACGCCCACTCGGCGACCCGCCGCAAGACGGCATTGACGAGCTTGCGGAACTTGATCGGGGTGGCGTCGACGGTGGCCGACACGGCTGCGTGAGGCGGGACCCCGCCGAAGTGCAACTGGTACGCGCCGATCCGCAGGGCACAGCGGGCGTCGAGGGCCAACGCGTCCGGGTCCGGCAGGAACCGGTCGACGAGGAAGTCGCACGCTCGGCGCATACGAGTAGTGCCGTAGACGAGATCGGTGATCTGACCACGATCGCGCCGATCGATGGGCGCCGGCACCCGGTCGAGGAGCGCCGGAAGGGCGAGGTTCGCGTAGGCGCCGTCGCGCTCGATGCGGACGAGGGCGTCGATGGCCAGGCGGACGCGGATCCGGAGCTCGGTCGGGGCGAGGGCCTCTCCCCCGGTCCCCGGGTTTCCCACCCGCTCGGCCGCCAGGCTTCCCGCCGGCGGTCACACGCCCAGCCGGTCATCGAGCCCGGGCCGGGCGCCATTGAGCCAGGCCACCGCACTGACTCGCTCGCGGCCTTCGGGTTGGACCTCGACGAGCTCCAGCGCGCCGCGACCGGTCGCCACCAGCGAGCCGTGGAACGAACCAGGCTCGCCGGAGACCGACTGGTCCGGGTGCGGCTGCGCCGTCCACACCTTCAGGCGTTTGCCCCGGAAGACGGTGAAGGCGCCGCCGACGCGGACGACTCGATCGACCAGCTCAGCATCGGCAGTCCAGTCGATCGCCAGGTCGTCGGCGCCGATCTTGGCCGCGTACGTGACCTCGCCGACCTGGGAAGCGGGGGCGCTCAACCCCTGCTGGAGCGTGGAGACCAGAAGCCGTGCGCCGAGCTCGGACAACTCCGACGTGAGTTCGGCGGCGGTGACCCGGGGTGCGAGGGGAACCACCGCCCGGCTGTACACGCCGCCTTCGTCGAGGCCCTCGGCCACCTCCATGACGCAGACGCCTGTCTCGGTGTCGCCGGCCAGGATGGCCCGCTCGACGGGAGCGGCACCCCGCCACCGCGGGAGCAACGAGAAGTGCAGGTTGACCATGGCCAGGCGATCGAGCACATGGGGCTTGATGATGCGCCCGAACGCCACCACGACTCCGAGGTCAACATCGACATCGAGGACGGCGTCGACCTCGGTGGTCACCGGGAGGCCGAGCTCCAGCGCCGCCGCCTTCACCGGGCTGGGCGTGGGTTCGGCCCGGCGGCCCCGGCGTTTGTCGGCCCGGGACACCACGAGGGCGATCGGGAATCCGGCGCCGTGCAGGGCGCGGAGGGGTCCGACCGCGGCCTCCGGGGTGCCGAGAAAGACCAGCGAACGGGGATGGGTGGGAGCGGCGATCACCAGGACGATGCCGCTCAGGGCAGGCGCAGACCACCGACCGGCGCCGGAAAGCCGGGCGGCGGTGAGGTGGGTGAGCTGAGGGTCCGCTGGCGGAGGAGCTTGCGGGCTTCCCTCTTCTGCTCGTCGTCGAGCCGCTCGACCATCAGCACGCCTTCGAGGTGATCGAACTCGTGCTGGAAGAGGCGGGCCAGGATCTCGTCGGCCTCGAACGAGACCTCGTTGCCGTCCATGTCGATGCCTTCGACGTGGATGAGCTTGGGCCGGACGATCTCGAAGTACAGGCCGGGAATCGACAGGCAGCCCTCTTCGTAGACCCACTCGCCGTCCGATTCGGTGATGCGTGGGTTGACGATGGCCTCCGGACCGTCGCCGATGTCCCAGACGAAGAGTCGCTTCTGGACTCCCACCTGAGGGGCGGCCAGACCGATGCCGGGTGCCTCGTACATCGTTTCGAGCATGCCGTCGACCAGACGCGCCAGAGCGCCGTCGATCTCGGTGATCTCGGCGGCGTTCTGCCTCAGGACCGGATCACCAATGACACGGATCTCGTACGTCGACATCGGGATCAGGCTACCGTCAGGGCCCCGTGAGCCCGCCAACCCACTACTTCGACGCCGATCCGGCGACTCCCTCTCGCCGCCGCACCGTGGTGCTGGCTTTGCCGGATCGCACGGTGCGCCTCGAGACCGACCGCGGCGTGTTCGGCTCCGACGGCATCGATCCCGGCACCCACTTCCTCCTGACCGATGCGCCGACGCCCGACACGTCCGAGACCTCCACCATCGCCGACATCGGCTGTGGGTACGGCCCCATCGCCGTCACGCTCGCCCTGCGAGCGCCCACCGCGCAGGTGTGGGCGATCGACGTGAACGCGCGGGCGAGGGGGCTCTGCGTCGACAACGCGGCCGCCGTGGGCGCGACAAACGTCACGGTCGTATCCCCCGAGGAGGTGCCGACCGATCTCCGATTCGACCGCATCTACGCCAATCCGCCGATCCGCATCGGCAAGGTGGCCCTCCACGGGTTGCTGACCACCTGGTTGACCCGGCTGCACCCGGATGGCCATGCGTGGCTCGTTGTCCACAAACATCTGGGGAGCGACTCCCTCGCCCGCTGGCTCAACGCCGAAGGTTGGCCCACCACCCGTCTCGGCTCACGGCGCGGCTACCGCATCCTCCAGGTCCGCCCCCGATCCGACTGACCGGCCGAAACTTGGCGACGTACCGCCTGCTACCGGCGAGAATCCACCAAATTTCCGGCTGGACGGCGGTCAGGTGTCAGGGAGCCGGAGCCAGATCGTGAGGCCGTACTTCGTCCCCTGGGTCACGGGGTGGCCGCGATGGGGATGGGTGACCAGCGACGGCCACGCCACCAGATGACCGACGCCGAGCGCCGTGGTGTCGTAGTCCTGCCGGGGGAACTCCAGCGCTCCGCCGACGAAACCATCATTGAGGCGCACGGACAGGGAGATCTGCGCCACGTCGTGGTGCAGCCGCAACTCGGTCGACGGTCCCTCGGTGCCGGCCCCGTACCGGATGACGAACGCGTCGTGCACGCCGCACCACGCGAAGTAGGGCCAATGCTGACGCAGGACCGGCTCGACCCACGCCGTCACCTCGTCCTCCAGATGGGTCAGCAGGAACGGCGAGATGGCCGCCAACGAGATCTCGTCGCCCGGCACGGGGTCGTCCGGGTCGCGGCCCCATCCGCCGTGCGCCTCGGCCAGCTCGATCACCTCCGCGCACTTCGCCGGGGTCCAGAATCCCACTTCGACGATCTCCGGGGCCACCTCGACGGGACCGGTCGCCGGGCGCTCGTCGAAGGGCTGGAGGAAGGTGCGCACCTCGGCGGCGTAGGACGGTTCGGCTGGTTCGCCGGCGACCACGAGAGGCCGCGCGCCGGTCGGCAGGTAGGCCCACCCGTCGTCGAGGGCGAGAAGCTGATCGTCGGAGACCACGTGGATCATCTCGTGGTCCTCGTCGATCTCGGCATCGACGAGCTCGCCGTCGAGCAGGCGGGCGAGGGCCTCGACGCCACCGATCGCCGCCAGGCGATCAGCCGCGGCCACCACCAGGTCCATCTCCAGATGGACGAATGACAGAACCAGCTCGTCGGCATCGATGACCACGACCGGCCCGGCCGGCACCAGGAGCACCAGGTGGTCCGATTCGATCTGGTTCAGCGCGCTGCGGATCTCGCCCGGGTCGTCCGCGGCGACGAGGTGAAGTGACGGTCCCGGGACGGCTGGTGACGACATGTCGCCATTCTCGGCGACCGACACCGCCGAACCTCGACCGAAGCCCATCGCTCCCAGCGCCTCTCCCCCACGAGATCGACGGGAATCCTCCCCCGATGGTCACGGTCTACGCCGTGTACGCACCCTGACTCGGCGGGCCCGGCGCCGCCTTCTCGTCGAGAGTGACCGAGCCCCCGACACGGCACTGATCGCGAAACCGAGCTGGGCAGCCAGCGAGTTGGCGGACACCGCCGCGGCACCGACCGCCGACACGATCCAGGCGGCGGTGACGGCCGGGCCGAGCAATGCGGCCGTGCGATCCGGATCGGCGACGATGTCGCCCAGGCCGGCGGGGAAACAACGTCTCCATCGAAACCGCTCCTACGCCCCACAGCAGTTCGGCCAACACGAGCGCGGTGATGGTTCGGCTGGCCCGGATGGTCACGAGCGACGCCCGCACGACGTCGGGCACGCCCGCAAACGGGGAACGTCGGCTCTTCGTCGGAGGAACCGACCGACTCTCGTGCATGAGACGGGTAAGGGCCACGAGGGCCCCGCCCTGGATGGCGACGGACACGACCAGAGGAACCACCAGGGGATCGAGGCCACCGTGAGGTCCGAGGCGGACGAGGACGCTCGCCCCCAACGCACCGAGTGCGAGGGCCGCGCCGGTCGTCACCTCTGACCGACCCAGATCCCTCTCCACGGACATCTCGGGATCGCGGGCGAATGCTTCATCGACGAACCACGATGGGAGGGGCCCGCTGTCGAGGGCCCGGAAGAGACCGTGCAGCCCCATCACGGCCACCAGCCCGGGCACAGAATGCACCACCGTCAACGCCGCAGTGGCGACGATCGACACCCCGGTCGCCGCCTGCAGCACCGGGCGCCGACCGGCCGCGTCGGCGAGCCCGCCACTCGGGAGCTCGAGAAGGAGCGCGACCACACCTTGGGCCGCCAGCCCGGTTCCGATCTCGGCCAGTGAGAAGCCACGGTCGCGAAGCAGCGGCCTGGATCACGACGGTGACCGGGGCGCGGCTCTCGTCGGCGGGACGCCCAGCACCCGTTCCCCAGGAGGCGAACACGGCGTGGACCTGGCCCATGAGCTCGCCGAGCTCGGATGGGCTCAGGTCGAGGCGGTAGTCGGACAGGTCGGCGGCGGCGCGCCACTCGACGGGCCAGGAGGACCGGTCGACCAACCAGTCGTCGACCCACCGGGCAGCCGTCGCTGCGTTGTGGCGCAGGATCCAGTCATGGGCGCGCCTGCGCATCCGGGTCGCCGTCGAAATCGGTCGAGACCCATGAGGTGGACGAGTGGGCCGCCCGCCAGACCCGGTCGCGTCGGTTCGTCGGTTCGTCGTCCTCGACGATGCCGACCCCGGCGAGTTTCCGGAGGTGATAACTCGTGGCGCCGCTGTTCGTGCCGAGGCGAGCGGCGAGCGGTGTCGCCGTCGCCGGTCCGTCGAGCCGCAGCGCGGCGAGAAGCCGAGCCCGCAGCGGGTGGGCCAGGGTTGGTTTCTGCGATAGGCAGCGAACCGACAAAGCGAGCCTCAGATTCGGGGCGGGTCGACCTCGACCCGCACCCGCCCGGGCGGGCGTTCGACCGCCATGAGGGCGTCGGCCAGGATCGCTGACGTCGGTGCGCGCAGCAGATACGCGCCATCGACGGGACCCAGGACGGTCACCGTCTCGGGTCGGCCGAACCGCTCCATGAACGCCGGCGCCGAGGCCCCACTCACCCGCGCCTCGGCCGAGTACGGGGGCCGGAGCAGGGCCCGACGTTGCACGTCGTCCGCGTGCCGAGCCACCGCCGGGTCCGCCTGGAGGACGGCCAGAAGCGCCGGGTGCCGAGGCTGGCGGGTCTGCACCACCAGCCGGCCCCCCCGGTCCCGAGGCCCGAGGAGGCGGGCCGCTCGCACGAGCAACGCCAGCGCCTGCTCGCTGGCCCGGTACCGGGGCGCCAACAGCTCCTGGTCGAAGTCGAGGAACACCACGACCGCGGCTCGGCGGACACGGTGCAGCACGGCTTCGGTCCCGACGTGGATCTCGGCGTCGGGAAGGGTGTCGGTCGCCGCCGTGACGTCGGCCACCGGGCGACCGCTCAGCGCCTCCAGCTCCTCACGAACTCGGGCCACGCCCGCCCGCAGGTTCTTGAGCACCGTCGATCCGCAGTGCTCGCACACTACGGGCCGCTGCTCCCCGTCGACCGGGCAGGTCAGGAGCCCGTCGTCGGACTGCAGCAGCGCCCGATCGTGGGTCTGGCATCGCACGAGCTCGCCACACGACGAGCAGGCCATGAGCCGGGATCGCCCGGTGCGGTTCAGCACGCAGACGACCGGGCCGTCCACCTTGAGCCACGGTGTCAGTCGCTCCGACAGGAGCCCGGAACGAGGGTCGTCCCGTCGCCGATCGATCACCTGCGTCAGTGCCCACCCGTTGCGCGCCTCGACCCGCGACGGCGATATCAACGGCCCGACTGCAGCCATCGCCTCCAACGTGGGGATCGGCGACGTCAGCACGCACGGCACCGCCGCCCTCCGAGCCCGCTCCAGGGCGACGTCACGAGCGTTCCAGGTGGGCGTGCGCTCGTCCTGATGCGCTTCGTCGTGCTCGTCGACCACCACGATCCCCGCCAGGCCTTCCACCGGCGCCCATGCGGCAGCCCGAGCGCCGACCATCGACGCCCCGGCCCGACCGCGCGCCCAATCCCGTGGCGCCAGCCCCGCGGCAATCCCCGCGCGCCGGAGCCCGACGGTGAGCTCGCGGGCCCGGTCGACCGATGGAGCGATGACGAGCACCGGCCCCCGCCGCGCCACCTCGATGGCGAGGCCCAGCTCGTCGGTCGACGGCGGCGCCTCGACCAGCAGAGGGCCGTCGCCCGCTCGCCATGACGACAGCCGCTCGCCGAGCTGCCGGGCCAGCGGATCGACGGGCTCCGAGAGCAGCGACGGTGGCGGTGTGGCGAGGGGCAGCTGCCCGACGATGGTCGGTGGGGACGCCGCACCCATCAACCCGACGACCGAGCCGGCCCAACGCCAGGCCGCCCATTCGGCGAGCCCGATCAGCTCCGCTGACGGTCCCCAGCCGCTCAGCTTGGCCAGTGGGCGAACCGAGACACCGGGTGGCGGCTCGACATCGACCGCCACCACCCAGCCGGCCAGGCGCCGACCGTGCAACCCGATGCGCACCCGTGTGCCCACCGTTGCGGCCAGCCGTTGATCGGCGCGCGACCACATCGAGGGGATCGAGTAATCGAATGTCTTGGCGATGGCCGCCTCGTCCGGTCGGACCCGAACGATCCGGGGCGGTTCGACGGCGGTCATCGCGGGGCGTTCACCTGCCGGCGGACGTGCTTCAGAGGCCGAGCGCGCTCTTGAGATCGGCCACCTTGTCGATGCGTTCCCACGTGAATCCCCCGCCGTCGGCCGGGCGCCCGAAGTGCCCGTAGGCGGCGGTGGCCCGGTAGATGGGCTGGCGCAGCTCGAGGTCACGCACGATGGCGGCGGGCCGGAGGTCGAAGATCTGATCGACGGCTTGCTCGATCTGCTCGGTGGACACCCGCTCGGTCCCGAAGGTCTCGACCAGCACGGAGACCGGGCGCGCCATGCCGATGGCATAGGCCACCTGCACCTCGCACCGGGTAGCGGCACCGGCGGCGACGACGTTCTTCGCCACCCAACGGGCCGCGTAGGCGGCGGAGCGGTCGACCTTCGAGGGATCCTTGCCCGAGAAGGCCCCGCCTCCGTGGCGCGCCGCGCCACCGTAGGTGTCGACGATGATCTTGCGGCCGGTCAGACCGGCATCACCGACCGGGCCACCGATCACGAAGCGGCCGGTCGGGTTGATGTAGACGTCGTAGTCGTCGTCGGCGAACTCAGCCGGGATGACGGGCCGGATGACGTGCTCGATCAGGTCGGGCCGGATCATGGTGTCACGATCGACGCCGTCGTTGTGTTGCGTCGACACGAGCACCGTCTTCAGCCGCACCGCCCGGTTGCCTTCGTATTCGAAGGTCACCTGCGTCTTGCCGTCCGGGCGGAGGTAGGGCACGGTGCCGGCTTTGCGGACCTCGGCGAGGCGCTCGGCGAGCCGGTGCGCCACGTGGATCGGCAACGGCATGAGGACATCGGTCTCCTCGCAGGCGTAGCCGAACATCATTCCCTGGTCGCCTGCGCCCTGCTTGTCGAGCTCGTCGAGCTCCCCCGCCGAGCCGCTGCGCACCTCTTCGGAGTCGGTGACACCCTGGGAGATGTCGGGCGACTGCTCGTCGATCGAGATCATGACGCCACAGGTGTTGCCGTCGTAGCCGAAGGACTCGCGGTCGTACCCGATGCTGCAGATCGTGTCCCGCACGATCCGCGGGATGTCGACATAGGCCGTGGTGGTGATCTCACCGGCGACGACGGCCAGGCCGGTGGTGACCATGGTCTCGCAGGCCACCCGGCTCGCCGGATCCACGGCCAGCAAGGCATCGAGGACGGAGTCCGAGATCTGGTCGGCCATCTTGTCGGGATGGCCCTCGGTCACGGATTCGGAGGTGAAGGTCCAGCGCCTCACGGCGTCTCCTCGTGTTGGGTGAGTGGTACGAAAGGGGCGCGCCATCAGGCGTCCGGTTGGCATCGAGAACGATAGGCCGCGACCGCATCGAAAACTGCGGTAGCGACGGCCCGTTTGCCGGTGAGCGGAACCTCATGTTCCTGGCCGTCCGCGGCCAGGATGATCACGGCGTTGGTGTCGTGCCCGAAGCCGACCTCGGGGGCCGACACGTCGTTCGCCACGATCAGGTCGGCTC
This sequence comes from uncultured Acidobacteriota bacterium, assembly GCA_963732655.1. Lineage (GTDB taxonomy): Bacteria > Actinomycetota > Acidimicrobiia > Acidimicrobiales > SHLQ01 > CAVTWS01. The sequence goes on from CAVTAI010000001.1 coordinate 731,818, forward strand.
CCTTGCGATGCAGCTTGCCGGAAGCGTTCGAACGGAGGTCGTCGGTCTCGGCGGCGAAGCCGACGATCACCTGGCCCGGGCGTTTGCCCGACCCGAGCTCGGCCAGGATGTCGACGGTTGGGACCAGGACGATCTCGGGCGGCCCGTCATGCTTCTTGATCTTGTAGGCGGCAACCTCGGCCACCCGGAAGTCGGCCACGGCGGCGGCCATGACGACAATGTCGGCGTGAGCCGCGGCAGACGACACAGCGGCGTGCATCTCGGCGGCGGTGTCGACCGGCACCACGGAGTGCGGTGCGGGTAGAGACGCGTCGACCGTCGAGACCAGCGTCACGACCGCCCCTCGGGCGACGGCTTCGGCGGCCAGGGCCAACCCCTGCTTGCCCGACGAACGGTTGCCGATGTAGCGCACCGGATCGATGGGCTCGCGTGTGCCTCCGGCGGTGACGACCACCCGCCGGCCGGCCAGATCGTTCGGGCCGAGCACGCGCTCGACGGCGGCCACGATGGTGGCGGGATCGGCGAGGCGACCGTGCCCGATGTCGCCGCCCGCGAGACGCCCGCTCTCGGGCGGCACGACGATCGTTCCCCGAGCAGCCAGGACCGAAAGGTTCTCCTGGACGGACGGGTGCTCCCACATCTCGGTGTGCATCGCCGGGCAGACGACGACCGGCGCCCGAGTGGCGATCAGCGTGGCCGTGAGCAGGTCAGCCGAACGCCCGGTCCGCAGATCCGAGATGAGACGGGCCGTCGCCGGGCAGACGAGCACCAGATCGGCACCTTGACCCAACCGGGTGTGGGGAATCGGATCCGCATCGTTCCACAGGCTGGTCCGTACGGGTTCGGAGGCCAGCGCCGAAAAGGTTGTCTCGCCGACGAAATGGCGGGCACCGCCCGTCAGCACGGGAACCACATGGGCGCCGGCATCGACGAGTCGACGGCAGACATCGACCGCTTTGTATGCCGCGATGCCTCCGCACACCCCGAGAACGATGCGGCGGCCGGCCAGCGCGGACACGATGGGGTGGGTTTCGAACGACCGGGTGGTCAGGCGACGTCGTTGGACGTGGAGTCGGCGTCACCCTCGGCGGACTCGACCTCGTCGGGCGGCTCGCCCGGGAGGATCTTGTCAGCGGCGATCTCGGCGAAGGCGATCGAGAGCGACTTGCGGGCGGTCGACGTGACCTGCGGGGGGACGACCGCGCCGTGCGTGTCGCCGAGTTGCCCGTAGTACGAGTTGATCTGGCGCGCCCGCTTGGCACTGAGCGTGACCAGCCGGAACTTCGACTGGGTGCGGTCGAGCAATCCCTCGACGGGGGGTTGCATCATCGTGTCGTGCTCGTGCAGCAGCATGGGGCCTCCTGGAACCTGATGAGTCTAGCGACCAGACGGGCCAGTCCCTTGGATGTGCCCTCTCTCGGACACGTCACCGATCAGCGGGCCGCCCGGCGCGCCTCGATCAGCGACAAGATCTCGGCGACGGCCCGATCGACGTCGTCGTTGACCACCACCACGAAACCCAGCTCGTCGGCCTTCGCCCGCTCCCGATCGGCCGCGGTCAACCGTTCCACGATGAGATCGGCGTCGTCGCCGCGGCCCTCGAGCCGGCGACGCTGATCATCCCGGCTCGGTGCGTCGATGAACAGGAGCAGCGGCGACTCGACCTTGCCGGCGACCTGCTCCGCCCCGTTGACGTCGATCTCGAGCAGGACGTCGCACTCGGGCCGGACCTCGGGGAGTGGCGTGCCGTAGTAGTTGCCGAAGTGATGGTCCCACTCCAACAACGCTCCCGACGCGATCGCCGACTCGAAACACTCCGTGTCGACGAACACGTAGGCGTCGTCGGGCTCACCTGGTCGCTGGGACCGCGTGGTCCAGGAGCGACTGAGCCACAGTCGGCGATCGGTGTCGACCAGGCGGCTGGCGATGACGCCTTTACCCACGCCTCCAGGCCCCGAAAGGACGATGATCACAGACACGCCGGAGATCAGGCGAACAGCTCGAGCAGCTTCTGGCGTTGCTGCGTGCCCAGCCCTTTCATGCGCCGGTTCTCGGCGATGCCGGCATCCTCCATCGCTTTGCGAGCCCGGACCTTGCCGACGCCGGGCAGGGACTCGAGGGCCGACAGCACCTTCAACTTCCCCGCCACATCGTCGGACTCGGCGCGCTCGAACAGCTCGGGCAAAGAGATGGAACCCATCTTCACCAGGCTCTTCAGCTCGGATCGAGCCCGCCGAACATCGGCGGCGCGAGCCAGGGCGGCCTGGCGCTGCTCATCGGTCATCTGGGGAAGATTCGCCATGCAGGGACACTACCGGGCGACCGCGTCGTCGTAACGTCTGGACGTGCGAAGGTGGCGTGGAGTTCTCGGCGGCTGGGTCGTTGCGGTCGCCATCGTCTCATCCGCGTCCGGATGCAGCTGCGACGACAGCTGCGGACCACCTCCTGCCACATAGGTGACCGAGGTGGGCCACCTGACGGACCTCGACGGCTACGAGGCGACACTCGCCATGACGACGATCGGCGTGGTTCACGTCGAGATCGTGGGGCCGGCCCAATTCCTCGACGTCGGCGACGACTACCTGGTCGTCGTCGACCGAGCCGTGGCACGGCCCACCGTCCTCATGGACAACCGGTGCACGTGTGGTACGCCTTCGATCCGTCGGCTCGGGCGGGACGCTCGCCTCGACACCGATGAGCACGACCGGGCCTGAGCCCGGTCCAGGAGCACGACCGGGCCTGAGCCCGGTCAGGAACCCGCGAGTTCGCCGTGGAGCTGTTCGGCGGCGGCCTGGGGATCCTTGGCGCCAGTGACCGCCCGCCCGATGACCAGGAGGTCGGCGCCGGCCTCGATCGCCGAGCCGGGAGTGGCCGCCCGTGCGTGATCGTCGGCCCGGGTGCCGGCCAGGCGGATGCCGGGGACGACCCGCATCAGGCGGGGCACGTACGAGTGCGCATCTCGAAGATCGGCCGCCGAGCACACGAGTCCATGGCAGCCAGACTCCACGGCCAGGATGACGCGTTTGGGCATGATGTGCGACGGAGCATCAGGGTCGCTGGTCAAGACCGTGACGGCGAGCGCTTTGGCGTCGACGTCGCTGTCGGCACATCCCTCGGCCAGACCCTCGACACCGGCCGCCAGCATCGGGCCGCCGCCCTGGGCGTGCATGGTGATGTACGAGACGCCGAGGGCGCCGAGCACGCGGGCGGCGCGGTGGACGGTGGTGGGGATGTCGTGCAACTTGACGTCGCAGAACACCTCGTAGCCGAGCTCGCGGAGCGCGCCGACCGCATCGGGCCCGGCCGCCGAGTAGAGCTCGAGCCCGACCTTGGCCACGCCGAACCACGGCTTGAGGGAACGCGCCATCCGAAGGGCCGCCACCAGGTCATCGACGTCGAGCGCCAACGCCAACTTGTCGGCGACGGGCGCCCGATCTATCTGGGCCTGGGTATCAGTCATGCGCTCCTCCGGTGAGCTCGTCGACCCGCACTACGTTCCGGTCGCGGCACCACGCCACGAACTCGGCCAGCACCCGAGCCGTCGCTCGGGGATCGGCGAACGTCGCCGTGCCCACCTGGACCGCGCGGGCGCCCGCCAGCATGAGCTCGACGGCGTCGCGCCCAGACGCTACTCCCCCGACGCCCACGATGGGTGATTTCGGGGCGGATGCGTACACGTCGTGGACCGCCCGCACGGCAACCGGGTGGATGGCCGGACCCGACAGCCCGCCACCCCGGTTCGCCAGCACGGGTTGGCGGGTCTCCGTATCGATGACCATCCCGAGCACGGTGTTGATCAGGGTCACGGCTTCGGCACCGGCCGCCAGAGCGGCTGCCGCGATCTCGGTGAGGTTGGCGGCGTTGGGGCTCAGCTTGACCCATCGCGGTCGCCCACAGGCCGCGGTGGCCGCCACCACATCGGCCGTGGCTTCCACGGAGTGGGCAAAGATGTGGTTGCGGTCCTCCAGATTTGGACACGAGACGTTGACCTCGACGGCCACGACGCACGGAGGCGCCGCCGCCATCATCTCGGCGGCCGCCGCGTAGTCCTCGACCGTCCGGCCCCAGATGCTGGCCACCACCCGGGCGCCCGTGCGCTCGAGGGCGGGGAGCTCGTCGGCCAACCAGGCCCGCACCCCAGGACCTTGCAGGCCGACCGCGTTGATCATCCCCGCCGCCGTCTCGTGCACCCGCGGCGCCGGGTTGCCCGGCCACGGTTCTGCTGACAGCGACTTCACCACGACCGCTCCGAGCGAGGCGAGATCGACGTACCGGGCCAGTTCGGCACCGTGCCCGGCCGTGCCCGATGCGGTCATCACCGGATTGGGCAGGTCCACCGACCCCACCGAGACACGGAGGTCCGGTCCGGTCACGCGGGCGACTCCTGACCCGATTCGGGGGGCGACATCGGTGTCAACGCCAGCGGCAACTGGAGTTGGTCGGCGGCGGCGACGCCGCGGTGGTACTCCTGGAGGCTTCGGACGGCGATGGGGTGACGGGCCCAGTCCGCCATGCCGAGGGCGGCGGCGAGCCCCGCCGAACCGGTGGTCAGGAGGGGAACACCCGCCGCGCCGGCCGCGGTGCGGATGTGGGCGCCATCGGCGCGTGGCCCGCGGCCCCGGGGCGAGTTGATGACCAGGTCGATGCCACCAGCGGCGATCAGGTCGACTGCGTCGTGGCCTTCCTCATCGAGCTTGGCCACCACGCGATCGACGGGAAGGCCGGCGTCGCGGAGGGCGGCCGCAGTCCCCGCCGTCGCCGCGATGAGGAACCCCAACCCGGTCAGGACGCGAGCCGCTTCGACTCCGGTGTTCTTGTCGCGGTCGGCGAGCGACATGAACACGGTGCGGTCCGGCCCGCCCGGGATGCGTTCCGGTAGGGCGCCACCGGCCGCCATCTGGCTCTTGGCGAAGGCCAAACCCGTGGTGAGGTCGATACCCATGACCTCACCGGTGGAGCGCATCTCGGGGCCGAGCAGCGCGTCGGCATCAGGGAAGCGGCTGAACGGGAGCACCGCCTCCTTCACGGACACGTGGTCGCCGTCGACCCGGGGACACAGCAGGCCTTCGGCTCGTAGCTCGGCCAACGTCGCCCCGAGCATCACGCGGGAGGCCACCTTGGCGAGCGGGACGCCCGTGGCCTTGGCCACGAACGGAACCGTGCGACTCGCTCTCGGGTTCGCCTCGATCACGAAGACCTGATTCGCCTTGACGGCGTACTGGACGTTGATCAGGCCCCGGACCTCGAGCCGTTCGGCTATCCGCCGCGTGTACTCCTCGATCACGCCGACCGTGTCGGGCGACAAGGTGGGCGGCGGGATGACGCAGGCGCTGTCACCCGAGTGGACCCCGGCTTCCTCGACGTGCTCCATGACGGCGCCGATCACGACCTCACCGGTGTGGTCACGGATGGCGTCGACGTCGACCTCGACGGCGTCTTCGAGGAAACGGTCGACGAGCACCGGTCGCTCTGCGGACAGGCCACCTTCTCGGCCCAGCGAGCCCAACCCGGTCACTTCGGCCATGGCGGCCACCAGCCCATCGTCGTCGTAGACGATCGACATGGCGCGGCCGCCCAGCACGTACGACGGCCGGACGAGCGCCGGAAAGCCGACCCGTTCGACGATGCGCCGAGCCTCGTCGAGCCCAGTGGCCGTGCCGCCCGCCGGCTGCGGGATCTCGAGCTGGGCGCACACGGCGTTCCAACGCTCCCGGTCCTCGGCCAGGTCGATGGACTCGGGTGAGGTTCCGAGCACCAGCTCGGGGGGCAACAGACCGGCCAGCTTCAACGGGGTCTGACCGCCGAGGGAGACGATGATGCCGAGGGGCCGCTCGGCCTCGACGATGTCGAGCACGTCCTCCAACGTCAGCGGCTCGAAGTAGAGCCGGTCGCTCGTGTCGTAGTCGGTCGAAACGGTCTCGGGGTTGCAGTTGACCATGATGGTCTCGAACCCGGCGTCGCGGAGGGCGAAGCTGGCGTGGACACAGCAGTAGTCGAACTCGATGCCCTGACCGATCCGGTTGGGACCCGAGCCCAGGATCATCACCTTCGACCGATCGCTCGGGCGGACCTCGTCCTCGTCCTCGTAGGTCGAGTAGTGGTACGGGGTCTCGGCCGCGAACTCGGCCCCGCAGGTGTCGACCGTCTTGAACGTCGGTTTCACACCGGCCGCGAGGCGGGCGGCCCGCACCTCGGCTTCGGAGGTGCCCCACAGGTGAGCCAGCTGACCGTCGGAGAAGCCGAGCCGTTTGGCCCGCCGCCACGACACTCTCGTCATGTCCGCGAACCCGACCGATTCGAGTTGGACGCGCTCGTCGACGATGTCGAGGATCTGATCGAGGAACCACGGATCGATGCCGGTGCGCTCGTGCATGGTCTCGGGGGGACGCCGCGCCGCATCGCGGCCTCGACCTGGAAGATGCGCTCGGGGGTGGGCACCGCACACATGGAGAGCAGGTCGTCGAGGGGAACGTCGGCGTAGGCGGCTTCGCCTGGATCGGCGTTGAGGCCGCGGCGGCCGAGCTCGAGCGACCGCAGCCCCTTCTGCAGCGACTCCGGGAACGTGCGCCCGATGGCCATGGCCTCCCCCACCGACTGCATCTGCGTGCCGAGGACGCCGCTGGTGCCCGGGAACTTCTCGAACGCCCAGCGCGGCACCTTGGTGACCACATAGTCGATCGTGGGCTCGAAACAGGCCGGCGTCATCCGGGTGATGTCGTTGGGGATCTCGTCGAGGGTGTACCCCACGGCCAAACGAGCGGCGATCTTGGCGATCGGGAATCCGGTCGCCTTGGACGCCAGGGCGGAGCTCCGGCTCACGCGTGGGTTCATCTCGATGACCACCTGATCGCCCGTGGTCGGGTTCACGGCGAACTGGATGTTCGACCCACCGGTCTCCACGCCGACACGACGGATCACCTTGAAGGCGGTGTCGCGCATGCGCTGGTACTCGACGTCGGACAGGGTCTGGGCGGGCGCCACCGTGATGGAGTCGCCCGTGTGGACCCCCATGGGGTCGAAGTTCTCGATCGAGCAGACGATCACGCAGTTGTCCGCTCGATCGCGCATGACCTCGAGCTCGTACTCCTTCCATCCGACGATCGACTGCTCGATCAGGATCTCGGTGATCGGGCTCGCCTCGAGCCCCAGCCGGACCACCTTCTCGAACTCCTCGGGGGTGGTGGCGATCCCGGTGCCCTTGCCGCCGAGGATGAACGCCGGCCGGATGATCACGGGCAGCTCGAGCACCTCGACGACCTCGTACGCCTCGGCCATGGTGTGGGCGATCCCTGACCGCGGCACGTCGAGTCCGATCTCGAGCATCGCCTCTTTGAACAGGTGCCGATCCTCGGCGGTGCGAATGGCCGTCTCGTTGGCACCGATCAGCTCCACCCCGAACCGGTCGAGCACCCCGTCTTCGACCAGCTCCATGGCCAGGTTCAGAGCCGTCTGGCCGCCCAGGGTCGGCAGCAGGGCATCAGGCCGTTCCTTCTCGATGATCCGGGCCAATATCCGGCGATCGAGCGGCTCGATGTAGGTGGCATCGGCGAAGTCCGGATCCGTCATGATCGTCGCCGGGTTCGAGTTGGCCAGGACGACGCGGTACCCCTCGGCTTTGAGCACCCGGCACGCCTGGGTACCGGAATAGTCGAACTCACAGGCCTGACCGATGACGATCGGTCCGGATCCGATGAGCATGATCGACTTCAGGTCGTCGCGGCGGGGCACAGGTTTCCTCTCGGTTGGTACCGGCAGGGCTGGGTACGGAAGGGCGGGGTATGGCAGGTTTGGGCGCGCAGGGTCACGTCGAACGGTGGGGCGACCGGCGGTGCGTGTCCATGAGGTCGGCGAACTCGTCGAACAGATAGGCGCTGTCGTGGGGACCTGGCCCGGCCTCGGGATGGTGCTGAACGCTGAACGCCGGGACACCCACCAACCGGATGCCCTCGACGACACCGTCGTTCAGGTTCAGGTGGGTGACCTCGGCGGGGAGCCGCGCCGATCCGAGCGACTCCGCCGACACCGCGTAGTTGTGGTTCTGGCTGGTGATCTCGATCACGCCGGTTCGTTCGTCGCGGACCGGGTGGTTGCCACCGTGGTGGCCGAACGGCAGCTTGTAGGTCTCCGCACCGATCGCGCTGCACAGCAGCTGGTGACCCAGACAGATGCCGAAGATCGGGACCTGACCGATCAGCTCACCGATGGCATCACGGGCGTAGGGGACCTCGGTCGGGTCGCCCGGACCGTTGGACAAGAACACACCATCGGGCTGACGGGCCAGGACCTCGGCCGCCGACGTGGACGCCGGCACGACCTCGACCGTGCCGAGCGTGGCCAGGTGTCGGAGGATCGTGGTCTTGATGCCGAAGTCGTAGGCGACGATGCGTCGCTCGGCACCCGAAGCGGCCGGCACGGTGTACGGCTCGTCGCAGGTCACGACGGCGACGAGGTCGATACCCGCGGTGCCGGGCTCGGCCCGGGCCGCGACCTCGAGCGTGGCGAGATCGGTCTCGCCCGTGAGCGGACCGAACGCGCCACCCATGGCTCCGTGATCACGGATGTGGCGGGTCAACCGCCGGGTGTCGATGCCGGCGATCCCGGACAACCCCACCCGCCGCAGGTAGCCGCTGAGGTCTTCGGTGGCCCGCCAGTTGCTGCGCCGGCGCACCAGGTCGCGTACGACGACCCCGCGGCAGAACGGCCGGTGAGCCTCGTCGTCCTCGGGGGTGGTGCCGTAGCTGCCGATGTGGGGGTAGGTGAACGTGATGATCTGCCCGGCGTAGGAGGGGTCGGTGATGACCTCCTGGTACCCGGACAGGACGGTGTTGAACACCACCTCGCCCGAAGTCGGGCCCGACGGCCGCGGCGCACCCAGGTGCTCCCCGTGGAACACCGAGCCGTCGGCCAGCACCAACGCGGCCTCGATGACCCTGTTCTCGACCTCACGGGCCGTCGTCCCCGTCATCGGGTGGCCTCCCCGGACTCGACGACGACCTCGCCGCGCCGGATCGTGTGACGGACCCGCCCGCGCAGCAGGCGACCCTCGAACGGGCTGTTCCGACTGCGGCTGGCCATGGCCGAACCCGACACCGTCCACTCCGCTCCCGGATCGAACACCGCGAGGTTGGCCGGCGAACCGGCCGCGACCGGCAAGCCGTGACGGTCGGCGACACCGGCCACTTCGGCCGGTTGCCACGACAGCAGGGCCAGGAGCTTCTCGATCGGCAGGTCGAGCTCGGTCAGCGCCACGGCCAGCGCCGTCTCCAGTCCGAGCATGCCGGGCGGAGCGTCGTCGAACGGGAGCTCCTTGGCCTCAGGGGTGTGGGGGGCGTGATCGGTGGCGATGGCATCGATGGTGCCGTCGGCCAGACCGGCTCGCACCGCGGCGATGTCGGCGGCCGTCCGCAGTGGCGGATGCACCTTGAACACCGGGTCGTAACCCGTGCAGCACTCGTCGGTCAGCGATACGTGATGGGGCGTGGCCTCCGCGGTGACCGGGAGGCCCTTGGCTTTGGCGGCCCGCACCAGCTCCACCGATCCCGCCGTCGACAGGTGCTGGAGGTGGACTCGGGTGCCGGTGAGCTTGGCCAGGGCGATGTCTCGCATGACCATCAGCTCCTCGGCCTCGGATGGCTGCCCGGCCAGGCCGAGGCGGCTCGACCATTCGCCTTCGTGCATCGGAGCACCGGCCGTGAGCGCCGACACCTCGCAGTGCTGGGCGAGCACGATGGGGTGGCCACCGGCCAGGTGGCTCAGGCCCCCGGCGTACTCGAGGGCCCGTCGCATCACCATGGCGTCTTGAACGCCGGTGCCGTCATCGGTGAAGATGCGCACGCCGAGCTCGACGAGCTCGGCCATGGGCGTGAGGGCGTCGCCCTTGCGGCCCACGGTGATGGCGGCCGACGGGAAGACGTCGCACAACGCCGAACGCCCGAGCTCGATGACCTCTTTGACCACGGCCGCGTTGTCCATGGCCGGGTTGGTGTTGGGCATGGCGACGACAGCAGTGAACCCCCCGAGCGCCGCGCCTCGGCTACCGGATTCGACCGTCTCGGCGTCCTCCTGGCCGGGTTGGCGGAGGTGGACGTGGAGGTCGACGAACCCCGGCGAGACGATGCAGCCCGACGCGTCGAGTGTCCGGTCGCCGGTCAAACCGTCACCCACGGCGACGATCTGACCGTCCTCGACCAGCACGTCGGCCCGCCGGCGCCCGCGCTGATCGACGACCTCTCCGCCCACGATGGCGAGCCGGCTCATGGTGTGCCTTCCTCTGCTTCGCCTTCAGGTCGCCCTGCGGGCCGCGCCGTGCGGCTCATAACGTGTTCTCCAGTTCTCGTTCAGATTCGTCGCTGAGGCTGGGCAAGCCCAGTCCCGAGCCGAGGATGAGGTACAGGACGGCCATGCGCACGGCCACACCGTTGCTGACCTGGTCGAGGATCACATTGGATTTCAGCTCCGTGGCAGCTGCGGAGATCTCGATCCCGCGGTTCATGGGGCCGGGATGCATCAGCAGCGCAGCGGGAGACAGGCGGGCGGCTCGTTCGGGAGTCAGGCCGAAGTGCGTCCCGTACTCCCTCAGCGTCGGCACCAGGGCCTGTTCCTGGCGCTCGAGCTGCATCCGCAGCAGGTACACGACGTCGGCGCCGTCGAGCTCACGATCGAGCTCGTGGCTCACCCGGACCGGCCACCCAGAGACATCGGGTGGCAACAAGGTGGGGGGCGCCACCAGCACCACTTCGGCGCCCAGCGCGCTCAGGGCCCAGATGTTCGAACGAGCGACGCGCGAGTGCTTCACGTCGCCCACGATCACCACCCGCCGTCCGCTCACCGAGCCCAGGTGTGAGCGCACCGTGTAGGCGTCGAGCAGGGCCTGGGTGGGGTGCTCGTGCCACCCGTCGCCGGCGTTGACCACGGCGGCATCGGTCCAGTGGGTGATCTGCACCGGCACGCCCGACGACTTGTGCCGGACGATCACACAATCCGCTCCCAGGGCACCGATCGTCTCGACGGTGTCGCGGATCGATTCACCCTTGGCGACCGACGACGACGCCACGGTGAAGGTCATCGTGTCCGCCGAGAGGCGTTTGGCCGCCGTCTCGAAGCTCAAGCGGGTCCGGGTGCTGTTCTCGAAGAAGAGCGACGCCACCGTTCGGCCGCGCAGCGCCGGCACCCGGGGAATGGCCCGGTTGCTGACCTCGACGAAGCGGTCGGTGAGGTCGAGGATCTCCTCGATGCCATCGGCGCCGAGGTCTTGGATCGACAGGAGGTGTCTCACGGCATCACGACTTCCGCATCTCGCCGAGATCGACCCCATCGGCGTTCACGTCAACCACTTCGCCGCGCCGGCTGGGCACGTTCTTGCCCACGAAGTCCGGGCGGATCGGCAGCTCACGGTGGCCCCGGTCGACCATCACCGCGAGCTGCACCATGCGCGGCCGCCCGAAGTCGGTCACCGCGTCAAGCGCGGCCCGGATGGTTCGGCCGGTGAAGAGCACGTCGTCGACGAGCACGACCACCGTCCCGGTCAGATCGACCGGGATCTCGGTGACCTCTTCGGGGAGTACCGGCCGTAGCCCGATGTCGTCGCGGTACAGGGCGACGTCGAGCCGCCCCACCGGAGGGCGGACGCCCTCGATGACATCGAGCGCAGCAGCCAACTGCTCGGCCAGCGGGACTCCCCCGGTTTGCAGCCCGATCAGCACGACATCGCCCAGGCCCTGGTTGCGCTCGATGATCTCGTGGGCCATCCGGCGAATCGCCCGCGCCATCGAGTCGGCGTCCATGATCCGGGCCCGGGCGACGAAAACGCCCCCGAAGGGGCGCGTGACTCGTCGTTCGCGTTCGGCCAAACCAGGCTCCTGTCGCCGTGCGGGCCTCACCGGACCCGCTTCACGGTCGTCAGACGGCGACAGTAGCAGGGGCCAGACCCCTCCCGCTCAGCCCGGCGACCTACTACTGTCTCGGCTCGTCGGAGACGCACTTCGTGCCGACCACACCGAGCGAACTCGACGGGGAGCGGAGAGAATGGGGCAGGTGCTCGATGACGATCTGCTTCGCCGCTTCCAATCGGGGGACCACGCTGCGGTGACCGCGGTGTACCGCACCTACTCCTCTCGGGTGATGGCCGTCGCCTATCGCACGCTCGGCGACCGTGGCCTGGCCGAGGAAGCCTGCCAGCAGAGCTTCCTCAAGGCATGGCAGGCCGCCGACCGCCTCGACCCGAGCCGGGACCCCGGCCCGTGGTTGTGCACGATCGCCCACCGCTGCGCTCTCGACATCGCTCGTCGGGAGCGGCGCCGGCCCGCCGTGGCTACCGAGACCAGCCGGCTCGCTCACCTGGCGGGCGCCACGGACAACCCCGACGAAGCGGCCGCTGCGCTCGAGGCCTGGGACCTCAGATCGAGCCTCGCCCAGCTCGACCCCGAAGAACGCGAGGTGCTCAAGCTGCGCTATCTCGACGATCTCGGCGTCCAAGACATCGCCGATCGGCTCGGCATCCCCGCCGGTACTGTCAAGTCCCGAGCGTCTCGCGCTCGTCATCACTTGCTCGCTCTCGTCGGGAATGAACCGACATGAGCCTGGCCGGCGTACTAGTCCTCGACCACTGTCGAGTTCGGGCCGGCCAGCCCGGGCTCGACCTCGTCGACGACGAGGGGAGGTGCGCCCTATGACCGAATCCGAATGGGACGACGAGCTCCCCGGTGACCTTCGCGCCCTGCTGGCCGACCCCGCGTTCTGGGAGGACCCGTCCCCCGAGACCGAGCTCGCCGTGCTCGCGCTCATCGCGGACGCCGCGGCCGCGGCCGCCTCCGCACCCCCCGCCCCGGCCTCCATCGACCAACCAATCCCGGTCGCCCCCCGAGCCAACGCGACCGTCACTCACCTCGAGTCAGCCCGGAGCCGCCGACGGGTCCTGTCCCCGCTCGCGCTCGCCGCCGCAGTCGCGGTGCTCGCCGGCGCCGTCGGCCTCGGTTTCGCCGCCGGGCGTTCCGGCGACGACGACACGACCGCGGTGGCCAGCGCTACGTTCGGCGGGACCGTCGTCGCCGAGTCGGGCGACCTCGATGGGCAGGTTCGGCTGGGTCGCTCCGACTCCGGCTGGCGCATCGACCTCCAGGTCACCGGCCTGCCCCGCCGCGCCGACGGTGACTTCTACGAGGCCTGGCTGAAGGACGCCGACGGAGTGCTCGTCTCCATCGGCACCTTCAACGAAGGCGCTGACGTCGTGTTGTGGGCCGGGGTGTCGCCGGAGCTGTTCACCACCTTGACCATCACCCGCGAGACCGCTGACGGCGACCCGACGTCGTCGGGCGACCTCGTGGTCGCCGTGCCACTCCGCGCCCTCGATTCCTGACCCGCCTCCGGCGCGACGTTTTTGGCGCGCCTTCGGCGCGACGTTTTTGGCGCGCCTTCGGCGCGACGTTCTTGGCGCGCCTTCGGCGCGACCCTCGGATCAGGGGGCGTGGAGGCCCTGCTCGCGCAACTCACGACGATCCTCCGCCGAGACCTCGACATCGGCGGGAGTCAGCAGGTACACCTGCTTGGCCACCCGCTCCATCTGACCGCCGAGGCCGTAGCAGAGCCCGCTGATGAAGTCGATGAGACGGCGCGACAGGTCCCGATCGGTGCCTTGGAGGTTGACGATCACCGGCTGGTTCCGCTTGAACCGATCGCCGACCTCCTGCGCGTCGTTGAAGCTGTTCGGCGTGACGACCTGCGGCTTCTCCCGCCGCAACGACGGGATGGCCCGCACGGTGCGGGGCTCGCTGGAATCCGGCGCGGCTCCACCAGAGTTGCCGGTGGGCATGGAGGTGACCGGTTTGGCCACCAGGCGCGGACGGGCCGACTCGACGGCGACGGGCCGGCCGACCCCCGAAGGGATCGGGCTCGCGGGCTCGCCGCGACCGGACGGACGGGGACCGGGACCGTTCTCTGGGCGCACGTGGCCTCCCCCTGCTTCGATGGTGGGCCGGGGCGATGAGGGACGACCGGGCGATGCGGCTACGGGGCGACGTCCATCGATGGGGCGGACGACGACCTCGTCGGCGTGGTCCGCGGGCGGACGGCCGAACTCGTCATAGGCCTCATCGGGACCCAGCCCCAGGTAGAGCATGGTCTTCTTGAAAAACGACACCGGGTACCTCCTCGGACAATCGTATCCGCCACGTTCACCCGAGGCGGGCCATGCTACGCCACGGCGCGGTCTCACCGATCGCGGGCCGACCGATGGCGAGTCCTACCTGATGACACGGCGCGCCGGGCGGGGACCGAAGATGGCCGACCCGACCCGCACGATGGTCGAACCCTCGGCCACCGCGTCGTCCAGGTCGTCACTCATGCCCATCGACAGCTCCGTGACGCCGAGCTCGGGGGCCATCCTCCGCAGCTCGGCGAACACCGCTCGACTCCCGGTCCGGTTCGTCGGGCCGACCGTCATCAATCCGACGGGTGCCAAACCGGCGAGGCGGGCGTGCGCCACCAGACCCTCGGTCGCCCCCGGTGGGCAGCCGCCCTTGCCGACTTCGCCGGTGAGGTCCACCTGGATCAACACCGTGGCGCCGGGAGCATGGCGGGCGATCTCATCGATGATCTCCACCCGATCGACGGTGTGCCACATGGTCACGAGGGGCGCCAGCCGGCGGACCTTGTTGCGTTGCAGCTGCCCGATCATGTGCCAGCGAGGCCCACCAGATCCAGGACCGGAGACGGTTGCACCCGCGCCCAGATCGGCGGCCTTGGCCACCAGCTCCTGGGCGTAGTTCTCTCCCACGTCGACGTTTCCCGACTCCAGGGCCAGCCTGACGGCGTCGACCGGGAACCCCTTCGTCACGGCGACGAGACGAACCGCCGGACCGATCCGCGCCCGGAGCTCGGCGATCCGCCGCTGCACCTCGGCTCGCGCCGGCAGTTCGAAAGGTTCGGGCGTCATGTCACGTCGTCGTCGATCCACACGACCAGGCCCTGACGACCGCGATCGGCCCGGGCCCGGTGCGACCACAGGGTGCGATCGCAGGACGTGCACCGGTCGTCGGACCACACCAGTTCGACCGCGTGCCGTTCGAGCACACCACGCAGGGCGGCGGGCAGATCGAGGGCGAGCGTCTCGGCCGCGGTCCGGCCCCGAGCGATCGGGCCCGTCACCGCCTCGACCAACGCCAGATCGGTCGCGGCGAACTCGTAACACTCGGCGTGGATGCAGGGGCCGAGCACCGCGACGACGTCGCCGGATCCCGTGGCCTTCCGCACGGCCTCTATGGCGTGCGGGACGATGCCCGCCACCACCCCGCGCCACCCCGCGTGCACCGCCGCCACGGCACTCGTGCCGCCCTCTCCACCCCGGCCGATGATGGCCAGTGACCCACAATCCGCGGTCTGGACGGCCAAGGCGAACCCGGACCGGGTGGTGATCGACGCGTCGGCCTCCCGGCCGGCGTGCTCGCCTGGGCGATCCACCAGCACGACATCGCCACCGTGCACCTGCCGTAACCAGGTCCACGGTCGATCGACCAGGCCTCGGCGCCGGCGGTCGAGTGGGGCCGGGTCGCTGTCGATGGCGAGGTCACCGTCGGTGGCATCGGTGACGGCGACGTGCGCCGTCCGGGAGTCGTTCAGCGAAACGGTGATGAGCTGCATCTCACGGCACCTCCGACGGTGCCTCGATGGCCGGCGTTACTTCAAGAAGGATGGGACGTCGAAATCGTCGTCGTCGTCGGGATCGTCGGCGAACACGTCGGCGATGTCATCGCCCCGGGTGCGACCGGGATCGGACTCCGATGGGGCGTCGGCGGAACCGGATGTACCGACCGGACGGCTGGGCCGGCCCACGCCGGAACCGGTAGCCGGGACCGCCGCCTTCTGGGTGTCCCAACGATCGAAACCAGCGGCGATGACCGTCACGCGCACTTCGTCACCGAGCTCGTCGTCGATCACCGTGCCGAAGATGATGTTGGCATCAGGGTGGGCCACGCCGTGGATCACCTCGGCGGCCTCGTTGACCTCGAGCAGCCCGAGATCGCTCGGACCGGCCACGCTGAGCAGTACGCCGCGGGCGCCTTCGATCGAGGATTCGAGGAGCGGGCTGGAGATGGCGGCACGGGCCGCGTTCAACGCGCGATGCTCCCCGGACGCATATCCGATGCCCATCAACGCCGACCCGGCATCTTTCAATATCATGCGCACATCGGCGAAGTCGGTGTTGATCAGGCCGGGCGTGGTGATGAGATCGGTGATGCCCTGGACGCCCTGGAGGAGGATCTCATCGGCCATCTTGAAGGCGTTGAGCATCGATGTCTTCTCGTTCGACACGGTGAGCAGCCGGTCGTTCGGGATGACGATCTGGGTGTCGACCTTTTCCTTCAGCCGCTGGATGCCGGCCTCAGCCTGGACCGACCGGCGCCGTCCCTCGAAGGAGAACGGTCGGGTCACGACGCCGATGGTGAGGGCGCCGATGGCCTTGGCCAGCTCGGCGATGATCGGCGCGGCCCCGGTACCGGTGCCGCCGCCCTTACCGGCGGTGATGAACACCATGTCGGCGCCGGCCAGCGCGGCCTCGATCTCGTCACGGTGCTCCTCGGCGGCGCGTTTGCCCACCTCGGGATCGCTGCCCGCGCCCAGCCCCCGAGTGAGGTCCCGGCCGATGTCGAGTTTCACGTCGGCATCGCTCATGAGCAGCGCTTGGGCATCGGTGTTGACCGCTATGAACTCGACGCCTTTGAGCCCGGCATCGATCATGCGATTCACCGCGTTGACACCGCCGCCTCCCACGCCGATCACTTTGATGACGGCGAGGTAATTCTGCGGGTTCACGTTCATGGTTGTTGGAGACCTCCCGCTTCGGGTCGGGGAGAGGCCCTGACCTCGAAGCCCGTAAAGGGGAACCGTACCGGACCGCGAGCCTGAACAGGCGCATCCTGGCCTACGGGCGGCTGGCCGACCGCGGGTTCACGTCGCGTCATCATCGCCCCCGACTTCCTCGTTCGACCCGTCGACGGCCGATGCGGCGGAAGGGGTCGAGATGGGCTCTCCGTCCTCGTCGACCTCCACCACCTCGCACCCGGGACCCCGGGTGACCACCGGCGCATCCGGCACCGTGAGATCGATCGTCCGGATGCATCCCAACTCCACCCGTCCCAGAATCGTCGCCAGACCGATCAAGGCCCCCGCCGGGTCGTCCGGACGACCGAGCTCGGCCGTCGCCGAACCAACCAGGTCGACGGTGAGCGCTCCGGTGGACGTGACGGTCACCCGCTCGATCCAAGCCGCCAGATCGGGGCTCATGAGCGCGGTCGCCGTCAGGGCAGGAAACGCATCAGAACGAATCGTGCCGGGCTCGAGCGGCCCCTCGGGAACCACGATGAGCGGCAACCCCGGAACCGGCGCCGCGACCCGCTCGAGGACCATGCCGTCGGCGGCCATCACCACGAAACCATCGGGCGCCACGACGGTGGCCGCCATCTGTCGTTCGGTCACCCGGATCTGCACCGTGGACGGCCAGTCGCGCCGCACGGACACGTCGGCCACCCCCGGAAGCGCGAGCACGCCGGATCGCACGCCGTCGACATCGACATCGACCATGGCGTGACCACGTTCGATGCCGCTCGCCCTCAGGATCGCCTCGACTGCCGGGCCGTCCACTCCGGCGATCTCGATGTGATCGACGTCGAGCAGCGGCGATCGCACCACTCCCCAACCAGCTGCGGCCGCTCCCATCACCGACACGAGGATCATGACCCGTCGGAGCCGGCGGCGGCCGGCCTCCCGTAACACCGCCACCCGGCGGGCCCGGATCCGGGGATCGATCGACGATGAACCAGTGCTGGTCTTCGCCGGAGGCGGGCTCACACGCTCACGCACCTTGGGAGGCGGGCTCACCGCGATGTTGGCTTCGCCGGAGGCGGGCTCACGCGCTTGCTGGTCTTCGCCGGAGGCGGGCTCACGCGCTCACGCACCTTGGGAGGCGGGCTCACGCGCTCACGCACCTTGGGAGGCGGGCTCACGCGCTCACGCACCTTGGGAGGCGGGCTCACGCGCTCACGCACCTTGGGAGGCGGGCTCACGCGCTCACGCACCTTGGGAGGCGGCGTGGGTTTCGGCGTGGGTTTCGGTCTCGTGGGGGTCGGGCTCATCGTCTCGGTCCCCGGCGACGGGCGTCGTCCCACCCCGGCTCGAAGCCGACCATGTGGGTCTCCGGGTGCAAGACGACACCATGAACGGACTCCACCAGTGCGGCGACCGCCATCATGACGGCCCGAACGTCGTCGGCCGACCCACCGGGATCGGCTTGGATGAAGTTGGCGTGTTTGGTCGACACCTGGGCCGTGCCGATCCGCAGCCCCTTGCCACCGGCGCGATCGATCAGCGCTCCGGCCGACGCACCGGGCGGATTCGTGAACACCGAGCCGGCGTTGGGTCCCCCCGGCTGATGTTCTCGGCGCCAGCGCACGATCTCGTCGAGCTCCTGGCGCCCGACCGCTTCGTCACCGGGCTGCAGTTGGAGGGTGGCCGACACCACCACCTCGCCGGCACGGATCGAGCTGGACCGGTACCCGAGGGCCAGGTGATCGGCCGTCTGGGTCGTCGTCGTGGCGTTGACGAGATCGACGATGGTGACCACACGCAAGCTGGCGGCCATGTCCGAACCGTGACCGCCGGCGTTCATACGAACGGCTCCCCCGATCGAGCCCGGGACCCCGACCGCCCATTCGAAACCCGTGAGGCCCGCGGCGACCGTGCGGCGGGCGACCACGGGGAGTGACGCGGCGCCGCCAGCCACCACCGTCGACCCCACGATCTCGACCGATGCGAACCCGTCCCCCAGCACGAGGGCCAGACCCCGGAACCCGGACTGGGCGACGAGGAGGTTGGAACCGCGGCCAACCACGAGGGTGTCCACGCCACTGGCCGCCACGGCATCGGCGACGACCAGGAGGTCGTCGAGGTCGTCGACCTCGACGACCAGGTCGGCTGCACCCCCAACCCGGTACGTGCACAGCTCCGCCAAGCCATATCGGGTGCGGACGCGTTGCTCGAGCCGACCCGAACGAAGCACACGTTCGGCCGCCTCCACCCGCGCCGAGGCCGTGGCGTCGAGCACGATGGTCACGCCGCCGCCCGCAGGCGAAGCCCGGCGAGGATCTGGTCGGGGAGCAACGTGAGGTCTCCGGCGCCCAAGGTCAGGCACAGGTCGCCGGGTCGGAGCTCCGACAGCAAGAAGGTGACCACGTCGTCATGATGTGGCAACCACGCGACCCGTTGGTCGGGGCGCGCGTCGAGGACGGCGTCGAGCACCAGTTTGCCGGTCACCCCCGGGCGGGGCGGCTCGTTCGACGCGTAGACATCGGTGACCACCAGCAGATCCGCCCCCGAGAAGGCGGAGGCGAAGTCCTGCCACAGGGCCTGGGTCCGGCTGTAGCGGTGAGGCTGGAACACGCACACGACCCGCGTCCAATCGCCGTCGCGCGCGGCGCTCAGCGCCGCCTCGACCTCGGTCGGCAAGTGGGCATAGTCGTCGACGAAGGAGATTCCACCGGCCGAGCCGCGAGGCTCGAACCGCCGCGCCACCCCGCCGAAACGACCCAGGGCCCGCCGGGCCGCCGCCGGTTCGACGCCGAGTTCGATGGCGATGGCCGCCGCCCCCGCCGCGTTCCGAGCGTTGTGCAATCCCGGGACGGGGACCTCGAACGAGGCCAGGTTCGCGCCCTGCTTGACCAGATCGAAGGACGTGCCGACTCCGCGCCGGACGACCGACTCCATGCGGTAGGTGGCCGCCGCGTCGGTGCCGTAGGTGACGGCGCCGTGCCGCGCCGCCAGTTCGGCGGCCGCGGAGTCGTCGGCGCAGCACACGACCGGTCCCGATGTCTCGGAGACGAACCGGTCGAACGCCGCGTCGAGGTTGGCGAAACCACCCCAGTGCTCGAGGTGGTCGGGCTCCACGTTGGTCACGACCGCCGCCGCACGCGAGAGGGTGAGGAACGTGCCGTCGCTCTCATCCGCCTCGACGACGAACAGATCCCCGGTGTCCCACACGGCACCACTACCGATCTCGTTGACGTCGCCACCGATGATGAAGCTGGGCCGCACGCCGGCCTCCATCAAGATGAGGCTCAGCATCGACGATGTCGTCGTCTTGCCGTGGGTCCCCGCCACGGCGACCGTTCGTTTCACGGCGGAGATGGCTCGCAGCATCTCGGCGCGGCTCAGCACCGGGATGCTCCGTTCGGTGGCGCAGACGACCTCGGCGTTGGTCGCCGGGATGGCGGTGGACACTGTCACGAGGTCGACGTCGCCCACGTTCTCCCGCCGGTGACCGACGCGGACGTCGAGACCGAGCGCCCGCAGCCGTTCCAGGCTCGACGAGTCCTTCAGGTCGCTGCCCGACACGCGGTGACCCATCCAGGACAGCACTGCGGCGATGGCACTCATCCCGGCGCCGCCAGCCCCCACCACGTGGATGCGCCGGGGTTCGAGCAAGTTCAGGAATCCGTGGGAATCAGGCACGGCGCCACCTCTCGACGAGGTCGACGACCCGGGCGGCGGCATCGGGCCGCGCCACCGCCGAGCCCGATCCGGCCATCGCGGCCAGCCGGGCGGGATCGCCGAGCAGGGTGTCGACCTCGGCCATGAACCGTTCGGGGGTCAACTCGGAGTCGACGACCAGCACCGCCGCACCCACCGCGGCCAGGGCGCGCGCGTTGGCCGTCTGGTGATCACCGGGGGCGCCGGGCAACGGCACCAGGACAGCTGGGCACCCCACCAAGGCCAGCTCGGCGACGCTGGTGGCCCCGGCGCGGCAGCAGACGAGGTCGGCGCCGGCGTAGAGAGTGGGCATGTCGTTCTCGTAACGCACCGGTACATAGTGCAGCGCCGCGCCCCGCAAGTCGGGGACGTCAGCCGCGACTGCGGGGTAGTCACGATCGCCGATGACGTGTCTGATGGAGAGATCGGCCCGGTCTCGCCACTGCTCCAACGCCCCGACGACGGCGTTGTTGATACGGCGGGCCCCGAGCGATCCCCCGAACACGGCGACGAGGCGACGATCGGGATCCACGCCGAGGGCCACGCGGGCGTCCGCCCGACCGGCCTCACGGTCGACAGCCACGATCTCGTCGCGGATCGGGTTCCCTGTCCACTCGGCCCGCGGCAGGTCCGTCCCGCGAAACGACACCGCGCTGACCTTGGCCACCTTGGCCGACAGGCGATTGGCGAGACCAGGGACGGCGTTCTGCTCGGCCACGATCACGGGCACCCGGAACACCCAGGCCCACAACACGCACGGCACGCTGGCGTATCCACCCAGTGCGACGACCGCCGACGGTCGGAGGCGGCGGACCAGGAGAGCTGCCCGACCGACGGCGCGGAGCAGCCCCAGGACGGCGCCCACGTTGTCCTTCGTGAACCGACGGGCGATACCGCGGCCGGGCAGCACCGTGAGGGGGAAACCGGCTTCGGGCACGAGCGTGGTCTCGATACCGCGCTCGCTCCCGACGAAATGGATGTCGCCGGCCGGGATGCCGCGGCGCAGCAGTTCCCGGCCGATGGCCAGACCGGGCAGCACGTGCCCGGCGGTCCCACCGCCCGAGATGACCACACCACGGCGCGGCCTGCTCATCGGACTCGGCGGGCGACGTTCATGACGACGCCCAGGGCGAAGAGGGTGACGACGAGCGCGCTGCCCCCCGCCGACAGCAACGGGAGGGTCACGCCCGTGGCCGGGAGGACGCCGAGAACCCCGCCGATGTTCATGAACGCCTGGAGGACGATCCAGGTCACGATCCCGCACACCAGGAGGCGCGAGAACGTGTCGTCCGTGCGGATGACGAGCACCATCCCGAGCACGCCGAGGAGGGCGAAGATGCCGATGACGGCGACGGCCCCCACGAAGCCGAGCTCCTCGGCGATCACGGCGAAGATGAAGTCGCTGTGGGCGAACGGGAGATACCCGAACTTGACTCGCCCGTTCCCGACGCCCATCCCCGTGGCACCACCGTTGGCGACCGAGACGAGCGACTGAATCGTCTGGTAACCCGTGTTGAGGGGGTCGGCCCACGGATCGCGGTAGGCCAGCAGACGCTCGCGCCGATAGGGCGCGGCGATGGCGATCAACGTCGAACCGGCGGCGACGACGCCGACGAGGGTCGCGACGACCCGCAGCCGGAGTCCGGCGGTGAACAGCATCGACAAGACGATGGCGCCGATGATCAGCGCGGTGTCCATGTCGGGTTCGAGCAGCAGCAGCACGGCGACGACCCCGAACAGGGTCCCTGCGGGCCGCAACGTGGCCCGCAGGTCCTCGATGTTGCGGCGCGGCCGAGACAGAAGCTCCGCGATCACCACCGCGGTCGTGAACTTGACCAGCTCCGAGGGCTGGAACCGCATCGATCCGATGGCCAGCCAGCGGGCAGCACCGTTCACTCGGACACCCACGCCGGGGACGAGCACGAGGCCCAGCAAGAACACCGAGCCGAGCCACATGGGCATGGCCAACCGCCGCCACACCTGGTGATCGACCCGTACGCCCACCACCATGGCCACGATCCCGATACCCAGCCACACCACCTGCTGACGGAACTCGCTCCAGGCGGACACGCCGCTCTCCACCGCTTCGGCGGATGACGCCGAGAGCACCATCACGAGACCGAGGACCGACAGGAACGACACTGTCACGAACATCACCACGAACAGCCCCGACCGACGGCCGACGGGAGGGCGCACGTTGGCCCCCGAGCGGTTCGTTCGAGGCCGAAGCGCCGTAAACGACGACCCGCTGCGGGTGACGGTGGTCATCGGGGTGGTTCCTCCTCGTTGCTCGTTGCTTCCGAGGCGCGCTGCCGTACGGCCCGGGCGAAGTCGTCGCCGCGAGCGGCGTAGTTGGGGTACCAGTCGAAGGAGGCGCAGGCCGGGGACAAGATGACGGCGTCGCCCGGTACCGCCATCGCCGCGGCGTGGTCGATCGCCCGGTCCATCGACTCGGCCCTCACGACGTGAACCCGACCCGCAAAGGCGGCTTCGACCTCGGGACCAGCCTCACCGATCGCCACCACCCCCCGCAGCCGTGGGCTGAGATCACCGAGCGGAGACAGATCGAGGCCCTTGTTGCGTCCTCCGGCGATCAGGACCGCCGAGTCGAAACCGGTCAACGCGGCGGCGGTGGCCTGGGGCACGGTGGCCTTCGAATCGTCGTAGTAGCGCACGCCGCCGATCTCGGCCACGAACGCCACCCGATGCGGCAACTCATGGGGCGTGCGGAGCACTTCGACCACCGCGTCGAGGCGGGCACCCGCGGCCATCGCGCACGCCGCCGCCGCGAGGGCGTTGTCGATGTCGTGGGGCAGCGATCGCGCCAGGTCGTCGACCCGCATGAAGGGCCCGTCGGGGCCGACCAGCGATCCGTCGACGACCCGCCAATCTGCGGCCACCGACCCCGAGAAGGTCACGGCGTCGCCCGGGGCGTGGCTCATGACGACCGGGTCGGCCGCGTTGGCCACGGCCACCCCATCTGTTCCCAGGCGCGACCAGATGATGGCCTTGGCCGCTTCGTAGCTGGCCAGGTCGGGATGGATGTCGAGGTGGTCGGGCGCGAAGTTGAGCCACGCCGCCACGCGCGGGGCAAAGCAGCAGCTGTGGTTCAGCCGGAACGAGGAGGATTCCACGACGAAGATCGCCGGTTCCGGATCGTCGACGGCGGCGACGTACGGAACATCCGTGTTCCCCACCGCCGCCGCCGCAAGCCCGCTCGAGGTCAGCATCTCGGCCACGAGCGTCGTCACCGTGGTCTTGCCATTGGTGCCGGTGATGGCCACGCACGGACGAGGATCCCAACGCTGGGCGAGGTCGGTCTCGTCAGCGACGGGTACACCCGCGCGGTGGGCCGCGGCAAAGACCGGGTGGGCGTCGGGCAGTCCCGGTGCGGGGATCACCACGTTTGCGACGGCGAGCACGGCGTCGAGCCGATCGTCCGTCGGGGCTTCGATCAGTGGAATGCCACGGTCGACGACGAAAGCACGGACCGCATCCGACGGCCGATCGTCGACGGCGATCACGGCCGCGCCTCTCGCCACCAGCGCGTCGACCACGGCACGCCCGGCGATGCCGAGCCCCACCACGACCGCGTGCCGGCGATCCTGCGCCTCACCCATTGAGGCCCCAGTTGACTGCGCCTCACCCATTGAGGCCCCAGTTGACTGCGCCTCACCCATTGAGGCCCCGGTCTATGGCGTCGGCGTAGAAGAACCCGAGACCGCAGCCCACGCAGATGCCATGCATGAGCCAGAACCGGATGATGACGGTCGTCTCGGGCCATCCACCCAGCTCGAAATGATGGTGGATGGGCGCCATGCGCAACACCCGGCGACCGAACGTCCGGAAGGAGAAGACCTGGGCGATCACCGACACCGTCTCCACCACGAACAACGCGCCGATGATCGGCAGGAGCAGGTGGGTGTTCGTGGCCAGGCTCAGCGCGGCCAGCCCGGTGCCGATGGCCAGGCTCCCGGTGTCGCCCATGAAGATCTTCGCGGGCGGCGCGTTCCACCACAGGAAGCCGACACAGCCACCGATCATGGCGGCGGCCACCACCGCCACGTCGAGGGCGTGGGCGACCTCGTACGTGCCGAGGTGGCGGAACTGCCAGTAGGCGATGACGCAGAAGGCGGCGTAGCTCAGGATCGACGAACCAGCCGCCAGGCCGTCGAGGCCGTCGGTCAGGTTCACCGCATTGCTGGCCGCCAGGATGAGGCCCACCGCCCAGACGGTCCACAACGCCTGGCCGAGATCGAGTCCGAGCGAGTCGAACCGGGTGAACGACAGGGTCGTGTGCACGCTGGTCTGGGTGACCATCAACACCGAGAAGCTGGTGGCCACGGTGAGCATCCCGAGCATCTTGGCCCGCTTGCTCAGGCCCAGATTGCGTTCGTTGCGGATCGCGATCCAGTCGTCGAGCAGACCCACGGTGCCGCCACCGACGATGGCCATCATCACGAAGATGCCGGTCCGGGTGTAGATGCCGCGATAGATGTCGCTGACGATGTAGCCGAGCGTGGCCCCGGCGACGATGGCCACCCCGCCCATGGTGGGCGTGCCGCTCTTGGTGTGGTGGCCCTCGGGGCCGTCGTCGCGGATGGGCTGACCGATGCCGTGCCGGGTGAGGAACACGATCAGATACCAGGTGACCGTCACCGAGACGGCGAAACCGACGGCGGCGGCGATGAGAAGACGGATCACGGTGCCTCATCCTCGCTCGCCGGCGAATGGCTCCAGCCGCGCGGTCCGCGGGAGGCATCGATGAGCTCGGCGACGACCGCTCGGTCGTCGAACGGGTGGACCTGGTGTCCGATCGTCTGCGTCGTCTCGTGGCCCTTGCCGGCGATCACGAGCAGGTCACCCGGCTGGGCCAGCGCGACGGCGGCGGCGATCGCCGCACGGCGGTCGGGTTCGACGAGGTGCGGTGGTTGCTCCAAACCATCAACGATGGCCTCGATGATGGCGAAGGGGTCCTCGGATCGGGGGTTGTCGGACGTCACCACGACGATGTCAGCACCTTCCTCGGCGGCCGACCCCATGAGCGGTCGTTTGGTGGCATCCCGGTCGCCGCCGCAGCCGAACACGATGATCACGCGACCACCGGTGACTTCTCGCGCCGCCGTCAGCAACTTCTCGATCCCGTCGGGCGTGTGGGCGTAGTCGACGACGACGCCGAACGGTTGGCCGGCGTCGACGGGTTCGAAACGTCCCGGCACGGGACCGGCGGCGGCCAGACCGTCGGCGATCGCCGCGGGATCGCCACCAAGGGCGAGCACCGCTTCTGCGGCCACCAACGCATTTCGAAGGTTGAATCGCCCACCCAGGGGGACTCGGAGCTCGACGTCTTGCCAGCGGCACCGCGACGAGGCCAGGCCGACCTCGATGTCGACGACATCATCGAGAGTGACGCGCCGGACCGGCATGGCCACGGTGTCGGCGAGGAGGCGGCCGTGCGGCGTGTCGATGTCGATGACCGCCAGCTCGATCCGATCCACCTCGAACAGTCGAGCCTTGGCGCGGAAGTACTCCTCCATGGTCGCGTGGTAGTCGAGATGGTCCCGGCTCAGGTTGGTGAAGATCCCGACTCGGAACCAGACGGCGTCGACCCGTCGCTGGTCGAGGGCGTGGGACGACACCTCCATCGCGACGGCATCGACCCCGCGCTCGACGAACTCGGCGAGTTGGGCCTGCAGCTCGGTCGACTCGGGCGTCGTGCGCACGCCGGTCAGCGTCCCGATCACCTCGGCGGTGCGTCCGAGGTGGCGGAGGATCTCGGCCACCAGGTGGACCGTGGTCGTCTTGCCATTGGTGCCGGTCACGCCGACGATGTCGAGATGGCGGCTGGGGTGTCCGTGGAACGTGGCGGCCAGGTGCGGCATGGCCCGGCGGGGGTCGGCGACGACGAGCTCGGGCAGACCGAGGTCGAGCTGGTGGTCCACGAGGAGGGCGGTGGCGCCGGCATCACGGGCGGCCCGGGCGAACTGGTGGCCGTCGGCGGTGCGGCCTCTCAGGCAGCAGAACAACGTCCCCGACCCGACCCGACGTGAATCGTGCTCGACGCCGGTGACGAAGATGCCGTCCGGTAAAATGTCGATCGCCTCCTGATCGAGCCCGGCCGCGTTCGCCGCCGACTCCGCCAGGTGCCGCAGGTCAATTCTGGGCACGGGCGTCTCCGCTCGACGACACCGCGGCCGCGCCGCTCGACGACACCGCGGCCGCGCCGCTCGACGACACCGCGGCCGCGCCGCTCGGGGTGGTGACGGCCACCGAAGGAACGGTGGCCAGGGGCACGGTGACCGGAGGAACGGTGATGGGGGGCGCGGGATCCGTGGCCTCGGCCCGGACGCGGTCTCCGTCGACGGGCGCCAGCGCTTCGATGGATTCCTCCGGCGGTGGTACGTGCATCGACTCGAGGGCCACCCGCATCACGTCGGCGAACAGCGGCGCGGCCACCCGGCCGCCCGACGCCTCGAAGCTGGTGGGGCGATCGATGATCACCACCACCGCGATCTGGGGATCCTCGGCCGGCGCATACCCGGCGAAGCTGACGATGCTGTGACGGGCGCCGTCCTCGCCGTACTGGCCGGCGTACTGACCGTCGAAGTCGTCCTCGGTGAGGATCTGCCACGCCGTTCCGGTCTTGCCGGCGACCTGGTACCCGGGGACGTTCGCCTGCTCGCCCGTCGCCCCGACCTCGAGGACGTAGGTGAGCATCTCGGTGATGTCGCGTGCGGTCGCCGCGCTGACGACCCGCCGGGGGGTGGGAGGGTCGACCGGCGTCAGCACGCCGTCCTGATCGAGCGTGCCCCGAACGAGTGACGGGCCGACGAGGACGCCGTCGTTGGCCAGGGCGAGGTACGCCTGCAGCATCTGGAGCGGCGTGACAGCGAAGCCCTGGCCGATGGCCGTGGTGTACCGGGTCAGGCCGTCCCAGTCGTCGACATCGGGCAGGATGCCGCCGCTCTCGCCCCGGAACCCCAGCGAGGAGGCCGCGCCGAATCCGAACGCTTCCATGTTCTCGTGCAGGCCGACGTCGGTGGCGCGCTCACGCACCACGGTGATCGTCCCGACGTTCGAGCTGTGGGCCAAGATGTCGTACGGAAGCCAGTTCGATCGCTCGTATCGCGGTGGCGTGTCACGGAACTCCTTGAAGTCGTCGGTGCCCTCGTAGAACGAGATCAGGGGCTCGACCGACCACACCTCATCGGGCGACAGGAGGCCTCGCTCGACCAGCCCGGCAAAGGTGATCGGCTTCATGATCGACCCCGGCTCGAAGACCATGGTGGCGGCCAGGTTCTGGCCCGTCTGGTGAGCGGGCTGACCTTCGCCCCCGGCTACGTTGGCCATGGCCAAGATCTCACCGCTCTCGACATCGGCGACCAGTACGACACCGTGGGCGGCCCGCTCGGCCGTCACGGTCTGGGCCAGGAGTCGCTCGGTCTCGAACTGCAGCGTGCGGTCGATGGTGAGGGAGAGGGTTTCGCCCGGGACGGCGGGCTGGAGCTCGAACACCCCGTCGGGGATGGTCCCGCCGGCCTGGCCCTGTTCGACCAGCAACTGGCCGGGATCGCCGTTCAGCAGCTCGGTGTACTGCGCTTCGATGCCGCTGACGCCCTCGCTGTCGAGGCCGGCCTCGCCCAGCACCGACCGGGCCAGACCCTCGCCGGCCGGGTTGAGACGGGTGGGCTCGTACAACACGTACACGCCGTTGAGACCCAGGTTCAGCGCCTGCTCAGCCAGCGCCGGGTCGATCTGGCGCGCCACGTAGGCGAAGGCGCCGTCGCGGCGCAGGCGGGCTTCGAGAGCGATCGGATCCGAGCCGAGGACCGCGGACAGGTCCCGGGCCGCCAGGGCCGGGTCCTCGATGAGTCGGGGATCGGCCCACAGGGTCGGGTACGGGACCGACACGGCCAGGTCGGCACCGTTGCGGTCGACGATGGCCCCTCGATCAGCCGACAGCGAGATGTTGGCGATCCGTTGGTCGGTGCCCCACTGCACGTACCGATCACGCTCGACGAGCTGGACTCGGGCCAGACGCGCCGACAGGCCGCCGGCGGCCAGCAGCACGATGAGCGCCACGAACACCACCCGGCGATTGCTCCGGATCCGCAGCGGGCTCATCGTTCCGCTCCGTCCACCGGCTCGCCGTCGGGGGTGACGGGTCCCGTCGGAGCGAAGGGGTCGCCGACGGGCGGATCCAGGACGGTGGCGGCGTTGCCCGGAAGCACGGGCGCGAGATACACGACCTCCGGCGGGGCCACGAGATCGAGGCGACGAGCGGCGACCCGGATGCGGTCGGGCGCCTCGAGCCGCGCCGCCTGCACCCGCAGTTCGGCCCCGGCTTCGGCAGCCTCGTCGATGGCGTCGTTGACCCCGTCGATGTGGTTCTGCTGCTCGGCCAAGACGACCCGGAGGGCGACCGTGCCGGCAAAGGCCCCGAAGATCAGGAGCAGCGACACGGCTCCGAGGGCCAGGACGGACCAGGAGGAGGTGCGGGCGGTGACGGCGCGCAGGGAGGGTGCGGGGGCCCGGCGGGGTGCGGGGGCCCGGCCCGGACCGGCCGGGCCTGAGGCCGATCGGGCGCGTGCGGCGGTGCTCATGCGGCCTCCGCTCGACGTTCGATGACCCGGAGGCGTGCGCTCTCGGCTCGAGGGTTGGCCGACAGCTCGGCCGCCGAGGGCGTGCGAGAGCCGCGGAACACCAGACGGAACGGCGCGGCCGGGCGCGGATCGACCGGAAGGCCCCGAGGCACCTGACGATCGAGGCCGCAGGCCGTGGCGAACCGGGCCTTGACCAGACGATCTTCGCCGGAGTGATAGGTGAGCACCGCGCCTCGACCACCGGGTGCGAGGAGCTCCAGACCTTGATCGAGCGCGGCCGGAAGCTGCTCGAGCTCCTCGTTCACGGCGATGCGCAGGGCCTGGAAGGACCGTTTGGCGGGATGCCCTCCGGTGCGACGAGCGGGTGCTGGGATGGCGTCTCGGACGATCTCGGCCAAACGCGCCGTGTCGGTCACCGGCCGGGCGGCCACGATCGCCCGGGCGATTCGGCGCGCAAATCGCTCGTCGCCGTACCGACTCAAGATGGAGGCCAGTTCGGCTTCGGTGAGCTCGTTGACGAGCTCACCAGCCGACCGTCCCGACGTCGGATCCATGCGCATGTCGATGGGGCCACCGGCCCGGTAGCTGAATCCCCGCTCGGGTCGATCGAGTTGCGGCGAGCTGACGCCGAGGTCGAGGAGGAACCCGCTGATCTCGTGGGCCCCGGTGTCCTCCACTGCCCCGGAGAGCTCGTCGAAACGACCCTGGCGAACGATGATGCGGGTACCGAAGGGAGCGAGGCGGCTGGTGGCCGCCGCGATGGCGTCAGGATCGCGGTCGAGGCCGAGCACCCGCAGGTGGGCGTGGGCGTTGAGCAGGCCTTCGGTGTGCCCGCCACCACCGAGCGTTCCATCCACTACGAGACCCGGGGGCACGGGAGCGAGCAGGTCGACGATCTCGTCGAGCATGACCGGGCGATGGTGGAAACCGGACCCCTCGACGCCCGCGGACCGGTTCGGACCAGAGAGGGGCGAGGACGCGTTCTGTGAGTTAGGCGTCGGTGGCATGGGTCGGCTCCCGGTCTGGCGACCGCTTCGATCCGGCCATCGGCTGTCCCCCGATCGACGGGGCGCTGACGGGTTGTCTCTCCCAATCGAGCACTGAAGGGCAAAGCGGGCGGAGTAGGGGGGCCTTCCAGTTTGCCGATCGGGGGACAGCCGATGAACGGTTCGGTTGTGGTTGTGATCCTCTAGGGGTCTCGTGGTTGGTTGGTGATCTCGCTTTCGTCACGGCTCGTCAAGCCGGCGGTCGACCTCGAGGGCTCATAGACCGAACCCTTCCTCGAGGGCATCCATGAGCGCTTCGTCGGCCGCTGCTTCCGCGACGGCCCAGCGCTCCCGATCCCAGATCTCGATGCGGTCGCCCAATCCAACGAGCACCACATCTCCACCCAGGCCGACTCGAGCCCTCAGACGCTCCGGGATGACGAAACGACCCTGCTTGTCGGGCTTGACTTCCTCGGCCCGTGAGTGGAGCGCCATCAACGCCTTGTGACTGACGCTGCGATCCTCGGCACTCTCGCCGAGCTTGCGACGGCGTTCCTCGAACGCTTCGGGTGACATGAGGGCCACACAGGTGCTGCCGAGGGTCACGAACGCCGTCTCGGGGAGTTGCGCCCGGAACTTCGCCGGCAACACCACTCGACCGTTGTCGTCGATCGTGTGCTCGTAGGTCCCGACGAACGTCATGGTGCTGCCACCTCCTTCCCGGCGCGCCGACGGTCCGGTGGACGATGGGCGAATCCGGGCTTTGTCGTGCCATGCGTGCCTGGGCGACACCAGATCGTTCCATCGTTCCCCCTTTCCATTCCGATGTGTACCAATTTATGCCATATCTCCCCATTCGTCAACCATTTGAGCCACGTAGAGCGAAAACGAACACACGTTCCGCCGCGAATTCGGTGACGGTGGCGTCAGGGAAGGCGGACGATGAGGGCGGCGCGGAGATCGTCGGGCTGCACCCGGGTCAACGCGGGAGTCGACGGCCGGGTCAACCGCTCGATCAGGGCGGCCGCGGTGTCGTCGTCGACCGCCAGCAGCCGGGTCAGGCGATCTGGAACGGCGTCGAGCACCGCCACCCCCGAGTACCGGGCCTCCGTTCGGGTGCGCCGCTGGGACAACCCGACAACCTTCATCGCCGCGCCGGTCCCGGCCGTGATCATGGGGCCGGTCCCGGCCGTGATCATGGGGCCGGTCCCGGCCGTGACCAGAACCTCACCATGACCGACACCAGCGAAACAGGCCAGTCGGGCCAGCCGATCAGCCGGCTGGGCCGACGCCAACCGGGCGGACACGCCGACATCGCCGAGGGCCCGCAACCACACCCACCCCAGCCAGTCGAACGAGTGGCCCACATCGGCGAGCCACAACGGATCGCCCGCCGGCACGACGAGATCGACCCAGACGGAGGTCCCGGGCTCGAGCAACACCGCTCCCCCGCCGCTGCGTCGCCGGGCCAGCCTCACCCCGAATCGATCCAACGCCGCGTGGTCCACATCACGGGCTGGTTGGGCGCTGCCCAGGACCAAGGTCGGCGCGTCGACCCGGTGGAGCCACACCTCGCGACGCGCCGGTACCAGAGGGTGGGACGCGGCCTGTTCGAGCTGCTCGGTGACCGAACCCGACGGTTCGACGACCGTCCACGGCGGGCCGGTCATCTCAGACGGTCGACTCGGCGAGCCCACTCCAACCAGTGCACCAGGGCGGCGGAGTCCGGCGCGGCGTCGGAGCGGCCGTACATGGTCTGCAGGCGAAAGCCCAGCCACGCCCGGTCGGGAACCGGAAGGAAGGGCGGTCGGCGCCACCAGCCGGTCGGGGTGAGACGGCGCGCCTGGACGAGCGCCGTACGCCACAACCGGGGCCTCGTCACCACCACGCCGGCGGCCATGAGCAACCAGCGCCACGTCGAGGTGCCTTCGCCCGAATGCCGGCGACGGCCGATCCATCCACCCTCAGCCACCGCGGGCCTCCTCGAACTCAGGTTTCGCCGCGTCGGCGGCGCCGATCGTATCCCAGGCCACCGCGGCGGCCCCGATCAACGGTCCGCTCGAACCGAGCCCCGGTGGCATGATGGTGGCACCCGCCGAGAAGTCGAGACGGCACAAACGATCCATCTCGTGCTGCGCGGCATCGAAGAACTCGGCCCCGAATCCCAGGGCGACGGAGCCGCCGACGACCGCCAGCCGGAGATCGAGCAGGTTGGCCACCGACGCCACGGCCCGCCCGACCAGGCGACCGGTTCGGGCCCGCACCTCAGGAGGTGCCTCGGCGGCCGGGCGACCCGTCGTCGCGGCGATGGACGTGCCCGAGGCCTCGGCCTCCAGGCAACCCCGCCCGCCGCACACACACCACGCACCGTCGGGTTCGACCACCACGTGACCGATGTGGCCGGCGTTGCCCCCGGCACCGTGGAGGAGGCGGCCGTCGACGACGACACCCCCGCCGACGCCGGTCGACACCACCATGGCGATGTAGTTGGGCACACCGGCCGCGGCGCCGATCCACCCCTCGGCTCGCGCCAGGGCCTTGGCATCGTTGTCGACGAACACGGGAAGGCCGGTCAGCTCGGCCAGACGGGGGCGCAACGGGAACTGACGCCACTGGTGGATGTTCAACGGCGACACGTGCTCCCCGCCCGGCGCCATCGGCCCACCGCAGCCGACCCCCACCGCGAGCGGAGCCACGCCGGGTCCGGCGGCCCCGACGACCTCCGAGATGAGGTCCGCCAGCCCTCTGAACACGTCATCGGGGCCCGACCCAGCCGTCCTCGCGGTCCGAACGCACCGTGTCACTCCCGTCGCATCCACGAGACCAACGGCGAGTTTCGTACCGCCGATGTCGACGGCGAGAACCTCGGCCGGGTGCTTCACATCGCAACGCTAGTGCGTCGGTGCTCAGAGGTCGCCGGTGGCGCCGTGCCGTGGCGCCGTGCCGTAGTCGACCGGACGGCGCGCCTGTCGGACGAGGCGGGATGCCCCTACCCTCTACCGCGTGCATCATCGGCCACGGGGCCGGCGGCACGGCGAGGAGCGGTGGTGAGTCAGGGAGACAACGGTTCCAGCAACGGGTCGTGGTCACAGGCCGGGCAAAACGAGTCGGGGTGGCGGATCGACGATGTCGCCGACGCGGTCGACACGATCTGCGCCAACATCGGCCGGGTCATCCGCGGCAAGGACGAGCCGGTCCGCCTCGTCGTGCTCGGCGTGCTGAGCGAAGGTCACGTGCTCATCGAGGACGCACCCGGCGTCGGCAAGACCAGCGTGGCCAAGGCCCTGGCCGCATCGCTCACCGGCACCTTCGGGCGGGTGCAGTTCACCCCCGATCTACTGCCGTCGGATGTCGTCGGCATGAGCATCTGGAACCGCGGCAACGATCGTTTCGAGTTCCGACCGGGCCCGGTCTTCTCCAACGTGCTCCTGGCGGACGAGATCAACCGGGCGTCACCGAAGACGCAGTCGGCCCTGCTCGAGTCCATGGCCGAGCGCCAGGTGACCGTCGACGGCACGACCTACGGACTAGCCGACCCCTTCATCGTCTTGGCGACCCAGAACCCGCTGGAGCACGAAGGCACTTTCCCCCTCCCGGAGAGCCAGCTCGACCGCTTCCTGCTCCGCGTGTCCATCGGCTACCCGGATCGACGTACGGAGCTGGAGATCCTGGAGACCCACGGAGCGCCCGAACCGGTGGCCGCGGTCTCCCCCGTCGTCGGCATCGACGCGGTGGCGGGCCTGGCTCGGGCCTGCCGTTCCGTCTACGTGGCTCCCGCGCTGCGCCACTACCTCGTCGAGCTGGCCGACATGACCCGCCACCACAGCGCCCTGCGCCTCGGCGCGTCACCTCGCGCCCTGCTCGCCCTGCAACGCGTCGCCCAGGCCCGCGCCGCGGCCGAACGCCGTGATTACGTCATCCCCGACGACATCAAGATGCTCGTGCCCGGGGTCCTCGGCCACCGTCTCGTCGTCACCCCCGACGCTCGACTGGCCGGAGCGACGAGTGAGCAGGTCTTGGCCGACATCGTGCGCTCAGTGCCCGTCCCCTCGCGGGAGCATCGCTGAGGTGCCCACCCGAGCCGGTTGGGCCGTGGTGATCAGCGGGGCGATCTTGGCCACGGCCGGGCGCATCGTCGGCGCGATCGAGCTCATGATCGTCGGCGTGGCGTTCATGCTCCTCGTGACCGCCGCCGTGATCACCGTGGCCGTGACCTCACCGTCCCTCGAGGTCGGCCGGCTACTGCGCCCATCCCGCCTGCACGTGGGCGACACCTGCACCATCGACCTGCGTTTCACCAACGTCGGCCACCGCCGGTCCCCGGTTATCGAGGCCACCGATGCCGTCGGCCAGGCCGTCACCGCCTCCGTGCTGTTGGGCCCGCTGGCGCCCCAGGACACGGCGTCGGTGCGGTATCGCATCGAGACCGAACGCCGCGGCGAGATGTGGGTCGGCCCCCTCGCCGTGTCGTGGTCGGATCCCTTCACGTTGGCCCGCCGGCGCCGGCAGCTGTCGGGTCACAAACGTGTCGTCGTGCTGCCGGCCGTCTGGTCGGTCCTGCCTCCGCTTCGAGCTCGCGGCGGCGATGACGCTCCCAGCCAGGTCCGGCCCGATGCCCTCGGTCGCACCGGCGACGACCTCTACGCGCTGCGTCGTTATGTCGCCGGCGACGATCCCCGCCGCATCCACTGGGCCAGCTCGGCCCGGCACGGCGATCTCATGGTGCGCCAAGCGCAGCACCCCACGACCAGCCGCTCGACCGTCATCGTCGATGACCGGTCGTCGTGGTCCGAACCGGATTTCGACCTGGCCGCCAGCATCGCCGCCTCGATCCTGCTCGCCGCCCACCGACGGGGCGACGAAACCCGCCTGCTCACGGCATCGGGGACCGACACCGGATACGGCGGGGGGATCGATCACCTCTTCGCCGCGTTCGAACGCCTCGCCCTCCTGATGCCCGTACCCGACGGCTCCCTGGCCGGTCTGCCGTCCGCCCGGGACCTCGATCGTTGCTCGGTCGTGCTGGTCAGCCCGGCCGCTTCGGGCGCGAGTCCGCTGGGGAAGCTGCTGGGCGACAATCCGGATGTCACCCGCGTCCTCGTCGCCACGACCGATGAGGACGTCGGCGCCGCACCGGATCGCCGACCCGGAGTGAGCGGGTCCATCGTCGTGTCCGAGGAGCGACCGTTCGACCTCGCCTGGGCCGATGCCCACCGCACCGCCGAGCTGTCGAAGTCGGGGGCGTGATGTCGATGACCGCTGATCCACCGTGGCGTCGGCCGTGAACGAGCGCCCCATCGTCATTCGGGAGATCGCCCTGTGGGCCCTGACCGTCGGGACGGCCGTGGGCTGCCGGCGGCTGATCGACGGCTGGTCCTTCCTGACCCCGGTGGTCATCACCATCACGGTGGCTCATCTGCTCGGCGCCATCACGCGCCGGGCCCGATGGCCCCTGCCCGTGGCCGCAGTGCTCGCGCTCCCGACCGGCGCCATCACGCTGGCCAACGCGTTCTATGCCTCCACGACCACGTTCGGTGTCCCCGGCCACGCGACGTGGGACGCGGCGGGAGCCGACCTCGATCTGGCGTGGTCGACGTTCGGTGACATTCGTGCCCCCGCCGAACCACTGACCGGGTATGTCGTGTCGATCGCCGCGACGTGCTGGGTGGTCGCCTTCCTGGCCGATTGGGCGGCGTTCCGACTCCGGTCGCCGTTCGAGGCGGTGCTGCCATCGGGCATCTTGTTCGTCTTCGCCGCCTTGTTCGCCCGCGGCCCGTATCGGGAGGTGGCGGCGGCCGCGTGGCTTCCGCCGGCGATCGTGTTCCTGCTCCTGGCCCAGATCGACCGGCGAGAGGCCACGGCGTCGTGGGTGACCGGCGCGGCTCGGCGGGGCCGGGCCACGCTCGCCACCCGGGGTGCCGCGGCGGGTGTCGTCGTCGGGGCGCTGGCCTTCGTGATGTGGCCGGCGGTCCCGGGGGCCGAGAGCAAACCGCTCGTCAACGTCACCGACCTCGGCGAAGGCCAGGACGACACCCGGGTGACGATCAGTCCGCTCGTCCAGGTCCAATCACGCCTCGTCGATCTTCAAGACGTGCTCGTCTTCACTGTGCGCGCCGAGCAGGCCGACTATTGGCGGTTGGCCAGCCTCGACATCTTCGACGGCGACTCCTGGAGCTTTCGCGCCAACTACGACGACGCCGATGGCGCCCTTCCCAGCACGACTCCCGACGACGTGGCCGTCACGTCGATGGAGCAGGAATTCTCGATTGCCGAGTTGTCGACCCTCTGGGCGCCGGCCGCCTTCGAACCGCGCCGCATCGTGTCCCAAATCGGTGGCTCGCTCGAATACAACGCCGAGGCGAACACGCTCGTGGTTCAGGACGGGCAGTCCACGAGCGACGGCATGCGGTACACGGTGGAGTCAGCCGTGCCGAATCGCGAGTTGGCCGCCATCTCCTCGGCACCCGCCGCGGATCCTGACCGTTTTGCCCGGTACCTCGAGCTTCCGGACGACTTCAGCGATTCGTTGATCGACGAGGCGAGGCGCGTCACGGTCGGCGCGTCGACACCGTACGAGCAGGCCATCGCGCTCCAGTCCTATTTCCGTCAGTTCACGTACGACGCTCAGGTCGACCAGGGGCACGGCATCGACCGCATGGAGGACTTCGTCTTCGACGTGCGGGCCGGATACTGCGAGCAGTTCGCGTCCACGTTCGCGGCCATGGCCCGCGCGGTCGGGCTTCCGTCTCGGGTGGCGGTGGGTTTCACCCCGGGCGACTACGACCCCGGTACCGACCTCTACCGGGTGAGCGGCATCCATGCGCACGCCTGGCCCGAGGTGTGGCTCGACGGCATCGGGTGGCTGCGTTTCGAACCCACCCCCAACCGCGGTGCTCCGGGTGACGAGGCCTACACCGGTGTCGCCCCGGCGCAGGCCCAGGGCTCGATCCCGGAGTCGACCACCACGACCTCGACGTCCGTCCCTGACGACCGGCCCCAGCCG
Organism: uncultured Acidobacteriota bacterium; assembly: GCA_963732655.1. Taxonomy (GTDB): domain Bacteria; phylum Actinomycetota; class Acidimicrobiia; order Acidimicrobiales; family SHLQ01; genus CAVTWS01. The sequence continues at coordinate 768,924 of CAVTAI010000001.1, forward strand.
ACCACCGTGCCCAACCCCGATCGCGAGACCCCGACCGGCCCCGCCACGGGGACCGAGACCGCGGCCTCCGAGGGGACCTCGCCCTGGCCCCGACGTTTGCTTCTCGCTGCGCTCGTCCTGGTGGTCCCGGTCGCCGGGCTCTTCGGCCTGGTCAGGGTCCGCACCTGGCGGCGGCGGCGGCGGGCGATCGAACCGGCGGCGCAGATCGACGTGGCGTGGGCTGAGGTCTGCGAGGCGTCAGCCCGACTCGACCTCGGGCCGGAGATCCACGAGACCCCGCACGAGTACGCCGACCGTATCGGCCATCACCTGGGCACCACGGGCGGTCGGGCGCTCGGATCCCTCGCTCGACACACCGTGCGCGCTCGATACGCACCGCAGGCGCCGTCCCCGGCCGAAGCGGCCGCGGCGTGGGAGTTCCGCGACCGGGTGGTCGACGAGGTCGACCAGCGCACGGCTCGCTCCACCCGCGCGGCCGCGAAGCTCGACCCGCGGCGGCCCCGAGTTCGGATCTGACGGGCTCGGGAGCGGTCAGTCGTCGGAGTCGCGGTGTTCGGGCTGCTCGGTCGCCCGTGGGCTCGAGCCGCCGAACAGGTCCCGCACCCCGCCCGCCGGGAGGCGCTGCGTGAACTGCTGCATGCCCACCCGACCCAGGCGGCGGGCGTTGTGCACGAACGCCAGCGCGGCCGCCAGCATCATCAAGAAACCCAGGAAGGCCACCATGTAATGAACCTGGAGGGTCAGCACCATGAGGACCGTTCCCACCACGAAGGCCAAGGCCGACCATTTGAGCGCCCGGGCCGCCGCGGTGTAGACGGTGGTCGAGCCGACCTCACGAACGAGCTGGGGATCGGTCTCGTAGAGCCGTTGCTCGATCTCGCTGAGGATGCGTTGCTCGTCCTCCGATAGCGGCACGCCCCTGCCCTCCTCGGTCATGGCGCTCGAGGCGCCGAATGGAATTCTTCCACACCGGGAGGCGTTCGACAACGCGCCCACGGTGGTTACTGTCGGTTCTACCGTCCTTGTCGGCAGCTCGTCGCCCCCTCCTGAGTGGATTGCTGGGCTGAGCGGATCAATGGGACCGATCTTCCTCAGCGTCGGCGGTCGGGCCCCACTGCTGCTGACCCTTTCGGGTGACCTTCAGCTCACCACCGCGCACCGCGGCCGCCGGGCCGATGGCTCCGGCGCCGAATCGCGCCCGGATCTCGTCGATGGCTGATTCGGCGTCCTTCCAGGACGCGTCGGTGCCCACTCCCGAATCGAGGGCCAGGGCGAGCTGCTGGACGCCGCTGTCGGACAGGTTCCCGACGCTCACACCGAACAGCCGGACACCGGGCGCGATGTCGACCGTGGCCAGCGCCTGTTTGGCGGCCCGGGCCACCGCCGGCGAGGAATTCACGGCCTCGGCGACCGTCACCGATCGGGTGATGGTGGTGAAGTCACCGAACCGCACCTTGATCGTGATGGTCCGGCCGACGACCCCGTGTGCTCGTAGCCGGGCCGCCACGGCGTCGCTCATCTGGACGAGCCGAGCCCCGAGGTCGACAGGGTCGGTGATGTCCCGAGCGAACGTCTCCTCGTGCCCGATGGACTTGGGGCTCTGATCCGGCACGACCGGCCGGGCATCGATGCCGTTGGCCAGTCGGTGCAGATGACGGCCGACAGCCTGGCCCAGGGAACGCACCAACGCCTGCTCCGGCAGCTCGGCGATATCGCCGACGGAGGCCACGCCGAGCCGCTCCAGCTTGGCCTGGGTCGCCGGTCCGACTCCCCACAGGGCGGTCATGGGCAACGGATGCAGGAACGCCAGCTCCTCGCCCGGTTCGATCACCCGGATCCCGAGTCCCGGTTCGGGTCCCTGGCGGGTGACCCTCGGTTTCGCCGCCTCGCTCCCCAACTTGGCCAGAAACTTGGTCGGTGCTATCCCGACCGAGCAGGTCAGCTCCTGTTCGTCGAAGATGCGGCGCCGGATCTGCTCGGCGATGCGTCGGGGCGACCCGGACGACCGCAGCGCCCCGGTGATGTCGAGGAACGCCTCGTCGAGCGACAGCGGTTCGACCAGCGGGGTGACGTCGCGGAACACCCCCATGACCGCGCTGCTGACCTCCCCGTAGTACCCATGGTCGCCGTCGAGGAACACGGCGTGGGGGCACAGTCGCTGCGCCTGCATCGAGGCCATCGCCGAGTGGACACCGAAGCTGCGGGCCTCGTAGGACGCGGCGGCCACGACCCCTCGTGCGCCGCGCGCGCCGACCACGACGGGACGGCCTCGCAGCTCGGGGTGGCGGCGGAGCTCGCACGCCACGAAGAACGCGTCCATGTCGACGTGGAGGATCACCCGCCGAGCCGCGCCCGCCACCCGAGGTTCGGACGGCGTCGTGGTCACAACCGCTCGACCACGAGGTTTCCCGGTCGTTCCCCGACGGCCCGGTACGCGAACGACCGGGTGTCCGCCCACGGTTCGGCCAACCATTCGCTCACCGGGTCACGAACCCAGGCCGGTGCGTCGGCGAGGTGGCCGGCGCAGTCGTGCGTCGCCACGAACCGGGCGTCGATGACGATGCCGTCCGGATCCTCCAGCACGATGTCGCCGCTCCAGGCCAGCGCCCGGTGGCACACGACGTGGAGGGTCATCGGGTAGCTGACGAAATCGACCGTCACGTCGTACACGGGCGCGGACCACGTCTCGATGATGAGCCCGGTCTCCTCGGCCACCTCCCTCGACAAGGCGTCGAGGGGGCCCTCTCCGGCGTCGATGACCCCGCCCGGCGGGCTCCAGTCGACTCGACCGTCACGCCGACGGTTGGCGACCAACAGCATGGTTCCGTCGACCTCGACGAGCCCGCCGGCCACCCGCCACGCTCTCGGCATGTCCTGCATCTTCGAGTCCCGACCGGCCACCGCTCCAGTCTGCCCATCTCCGTCGGCAAGCGGGCGACTTCGGACGCCTCAGCGGTCGATCGTGGCCGCCTCGATGAGCTCCACGGGACCTTCCGAGGTCTCGAAGACGATGGTCCCCGGAGTCGCCACCGGGGCCGTGGTCACCAGAGGCGAGCTCGGATCCCGCTCGACCGATTGGGCCGGCGCCAACTCGACCTCCGCCGCGGGGTCGGTGGCCGCGGCGTCGGTCGTCACCACCGGGGCACCAGGCCGCTCGATGACGGTCGGCCCGCCCAACTCGATGGTGGTGGTCGTGGCCGGTACGGGCGAGTTGTCGTTGCGAACGAGGAGCAAGGTTCCGACCGCGGTCGCCCCGAGGACCACGCCCGCCATCGGGATGAGCAGACGGTGCCGGAACATCGACGCCAACCGGTTGACCTCGGGCAGTCCGGTGTCGATGAGGTCGCGCAGCCGGCGTTCCACCTCGGAGTCGTGCAAGCCGAGGGCCGCGCCGAGCACCGACACGTCGACATCGCGGAGGGCGATCGGCGACCCGGCCGGCAGCTCCCGCAGGGCGTACACCAGGCCCAGGTAGCGGGCCAGGACGTGATCAGGTGAATTGGGTTGATCGAGATCGGCGACGCCGTCGGCGACGGCGATGTGACCCTCGTCGAGGTCGATGATCAACTGCGCCCGTTCGGGGACGAGTTCGCCGAGCTCCACGGCGTAGGCGCCGATGAGCGACTCGATCAGATGGTCGTCGAGCGGCAGGGTGCCGGCCTCGGCCCGCTCCAGCTGGTCGGTGGCGAGAAGGCCGCCGGACCGCTCGGCGATGTCGTCGATGGTCAACCCGACTGATGCTCGGGCTTCGGACAGCAGGCGACCCAGCCGCAACGGCGGGACGAGGGTGGTCGCATCGTTCACCCTCCTCGTATCGGCCGGACGGGTCCGCCGCTTGATGAGACGCACGTACTGTTTCCTCCTCCGGCTTGCGTCACGCAGAGTAGCGGTTCCGCCGCAGGAGGCGGTCCCGCACGCCCCACCAGGTCACGAGCAGCAGCGCCTCGTGAATGATGTGCCACGACATCTTGGACTCGCCGCGCACCCGGTCGACGAAGCTGATCGGCACCTCGACGATCGCCATGTGGGATCGGTGCACCCGGTAGGCCATCTCGATCTGGAAGCCGTATCCATCGGCTCGCACCGTGTCGAGCCCGATGGCGCGGAGGGCATCTGCGGTGTAGGCCCGGTAGCCGGAGGTCGCATCGCGCACGCGAAACCCGAGGACCATGGCCGAATACCGGTTGCCCCAACGGGAGAGCTTGCGCCGGTGCCAGCGCCAGTTGGGAATCGATCCGCCCGGGACGTACCGGCTCCCGATGGCCAGCTGAGGGCCCACGGGTGGGGCGCCGTCGGCCGCAGGCTCGACGGCGCCGATGAGACGGGGCAGCGCGGCGGGATCGTGGGACAGGTCGGAATCCATCTCGACGAAGACCTTGAACCCTCGATCGAGTCCCCAGGCGAACCCGGCTCGGTACGCGCTTCCGAGCCCGGATTTGGCGGAACGGCGCATCACCTCCACCTGGCCGAGCTCGGCCCCGAGCGACTCGGCGAGGTCGGCCGTGCCATCGGGGCTTCCGTCGTCGACGACGAGGACGCGGGCATCGGGCACCGGCGCGCCGCACGGCCCGTAGGACGACCTCGATGTTCTCGGCCTCCTGATAGGTGGGCAGCACGACGAGGCTGGTGGAGTGATCGGCCGACATCGGCGGCGATCGTAGAGGCTCGCCCGGGAAGAAACGGTGACCGGGCGCGACGACAGATGCCCTAGCCTGAGCGGGTGAACCCGGCCGAGCCTGATCCGACGATCTCGACGGAGGCCGCCTCGGCCTCTGCGGCGCCGCCGGTCCTCCCCCGCGTGCTGGCGGTCCTCGCCATCGTGGTCGCCGGCGTCTGTGGCGGCCTCATCGGCTACGCCATCATCGACCTGCTCTACGACGATTCCACCGGGTCGGCCATCGGTGCGCTGGTCGGGGCGGTGGGAGCGGCGATCGGCGTGGGCATCGTGGTCAACCTCACGCTGCAGGCCATGGCCGAGTGGAAGTCCATAGAGCGCCGCCGGCGCGACCAAGACGACACCGAGCGCCGCCGGCGCGACCAGCGGTCGCCGGACTCGTGACCGGCGCGGCAGCATTACGCCGGTTGGCGCGTGAGCTGGTGGTCGACATCGGCCGGCAGGCGCTGGAACGCCGCCGCTCGACCCCGTTCTCGATCGACGAGAAGTCGTCGCCAACCGACATCGTCACCGAGGTGGACCGGTGGGCGGAGGCGGAGATCGTCTCCCGGATCACCGCGTTGCGGCCCGACGACAGCATCGTCGGCGAGGAAGGCACCGCGGTCCGGGGCACGTCGGGCGTGGAGTGGTTCATCGACCCCATCGACGGCACGACGAACTTCGTGTTCGACATCCCCGAGTGGTGCGTGTCGATCGGCGCCGCGCTCGAGGGTCGCATGGTGGCCGGCGCGGTCTCAGTGCCGGTGCTCGATGAGGTGTACTGCGCACACCTCGGGGGTGGGGCGTCGCGCAACGGCGTGCCCATCGCCATCCGCGTGCAGACCGGCCTCGCCACCGCGTTGATCGCCACCGGTTTCAGCTATCTGGCCGAGCGGCGGCACCGCCAGGCCGAGACGTTGGTCCGGCTCCTCCCCCAGGTCCGCGACATCCGCCGCTCGGGGAGCGCGGCGTACGACCTCTGCGCGGTTGCGTGCGGCCGGGTCGACGCGTACTACGAGATCGGGATCAACGCCTGGGACGTCGCCGCCGGCGAGATCATCGCCTCCGAGGCCGGCGCCCGGGTGACGGGCCTCGTCCACGAGACCGCTCGAGAGGGCTCGGTCCTGGCCGCCGCGGGTGTGCTGTACGATGACATCCGGCGTGCGATCGGCGCCGCAGCCGACAAAGAACACGGAGCGACGTCGACGTGGGAACCAGGATCCTGACGGTCGAAGACGACGAACGCATCCGAACCGCGGTGCGTCTGGCGTTGGAGGACGAAGGGTGGGTCGTCGACGAAGCCAGCAACGGGGAGGAAGCCCTCGACCGCTTCCGCCGTGAGGCTGCCGATGTCGTGCTGATCGACATCATGTTGCCCGGGATCGACGGCTTCGAGGTGTGCCGGTCGATCCGGCGCAACAGCGACGTCCCGATCGTCATGGTGACCGCTCGCTCGGACACCCACGATGTCGTGGCCGGGCTCGAGGCCGGCGCCGACGACTACCTGACCAAGCCGTTCCAGCCCAAGGAGTTGTCGGCCCGCATCCGAGCCCTGCTGCGCCGGGTACGGTCGAGCGAACCGGGCAAGAGCCACCTGATCTTCGGCGATCTCGAGATCTTCCCGGATCAGGGCCGGGTGACGGTGGCCAGCGACGAGGTCCATCTCACCAAGACCGAGTTCAGGCTCCTCGTCGAACTCGGGTCGTCGCCGGGGCGCGTGTTCAGCCGTGAGGTGCTGCTCGAGAAGGTGTGGGGGTACGGCTACTTCGGCGACGGTCGGCTCGTCGACGTGCACGTGCGCCGGCTCCGCACCAAGGTCGAGCGCGACGCCGCCCATCCCCGGCACGTCGTGACGGTCCGTGGGCTGGGGTACAAGCTCCAGGCCTGACCTCATCATGGCCACCACGTCGAACCACCGATGGCGCGTCCTCCCCGGTCAGGTCCGTCGGCTCGGGCTGCGGGCCCGGATCTCGATCGCCTTTGCCGCCGCAACCCTGTTGCTCACCGGCACCTTGTCCGTGCTGACGCTCGGCGTCACCCGGGAGGTCCTGCTGACCAACCGGGAGGACGGCGCATTCCAGTTCGCGCTACGCAACGCAGAGGCCGTCCGCAACAACCTGCCGTCCCAGGTCACCGACGTCGTGAGCGCGTTGAACACGAGCTACGGCTCTCGCCCGGTGATCCGCGTCGGCGACGTCTGGTCCGCCCAGAACCCGGTCGAGCTCGGCCGGGATGATCTGCCCCGGAGCCTGCGGGCCATCGTCGATCAGCAGGGCACCGCGGCGAGGCAGCGAGCGACCATCAACGGCCATCCGATGCTCGTGGTCGGGATCCCGATCCCGGGAGACATCGACGCGTCGTACTACGAAGCCATCGATCTCTCCGATACCGACGACACCCTGCAGGTGCTGAGCACGATCCTGATCGGCACGACCGCGGTGGCGACGGTCGTGTCGGCGATCCTCGGGTACTGGGTGAGCCGCCGAACGCTGCTCCCGCTGACCGAGGTCAGCCAAGCCTCGCGCCTCATCGCGGACGGGCGCCTCGACACCCGCATCGAGCCGCCGGCCGACCGCGACCTCGCTCGACTCGTCGAGGGCTTCAACGACATGGCCCAGGCCCTGGAGGCGCGCATCTCCCGGGACGGTCGTTTCGCCAGCGAAGTCAGCCACGAGCTGCGGTCTCCCTTGATGACCCTCACGGCGTCGGTCGCCGTCCTGGAGAACTCCAAGGACTCGCTGCCCCCACGAGCGGTCACCGCCCTCGAGCTGCTGGCCTCGGACATCGAACGGTTCACGCAGCTCGTCGAGGACCTGTTGGAGATCTCCCGATTCGATGTCGGGACGGCGCGCCTCGAGCGCGACGACCTCCTGGTCACCGAGTTCGTGCGCCAGGTCCTTCGCCACGAAGCCGTCCGTGGCGTGCAGGTCGTCGTGAGCCCGGACGTGGAGGACCTGGTTATCCAGGCGGACAAACGCCGCCTCGGCCGCGTCATGTCGAACCTGCTCGACAACGCCCGCAAGTACGCGGGCGGCGCGGTCAGGGTCGAGCTCGACCGCGCCGACGACCGTCTCCTCATCGCCGTCGAGGATGCTGGTCCCGGCGTCTCCGACGACGAACGGTTGGTCATCTTCGATCGTTTCTCGCGCGGCAGCTCCGGGGGCCGGCGAGGCGCCGACACCGGAGTCGGCCTCGGCCTGGCCCTCGTCACTGAGGACGTCAACCTCCATGGGGGCGAGGTGTGGGTGGAGGATCGCCATGCCGGCGAACCCGGCGCCCGTTTCGTCGTCGCCCTCCCGCTCCGTCGCGGGGCCGCATGAGCCGCCACCGATGCATCCGAACGCTGGTGCTCCTCGTCGTCGCGCTCGGTGGCCGCCGCCTGTGGCGTCCCCACCGACGAAGCCCCGACCCCGATCGCCATCGATGAGCTCCCGGACAGCCTGAGGCCGGCCAGCGCCAACGATTCCACCTCGACCGTGCCCGTCGACGATGCCAACACGGTCCCCGTGTGGCTCATCCGCCCCGGTCAGCAAGAAGGCGACCGTACCGTGCTCGAGCGAGTTCGCCGACCCGTCGAGATCGCCAACCTCCGCACGGCCCTCGAGCAGCTGTTCCTGCCCGTGCCCGATACGGAAGCGCCGCTGACCTCGCAGTGGGCCAACCTGGCCGACATCGAGCTCGTCGACGTCAGGACCGATGAGGCAACGTCAACGGCCACGATCACCTTGTCCGAGATCCCACCCATCGGCGAGTTCCTCACCCAGGCCTTCGCCCAACTCGTGTTCACCGCGTCGGAGTTCACCGGCGTCGATGTGGTCCAGTTCCAGATCGGCACGGACCCCCAGATCGCCGCCGTACCGATCGACGGCGGCGCCACCCTGACGCAGGTCACGACGGACGACTACCTGAGCCTCGACCCCACGGTCGTCCCTCCGAACTTCTCATTGCCCGCCGACGCGACCCCGACCACCTCCCCCTGACGGAGGGTTGGGTGCGTCAGCGGCGACGGCCGGCGGACGCACCGGAGTCTCGGGAGCGCCCGGCCGAGGCGCCGGTGTCGCGTCGGCTCGACGATCGCGAGCCCCGGGGCAATCCGTCGAACCCGCCACCGCGACGTCCGCCACCGAGGATCACCCCGCCCAGTCCGCCACTGAGAATGTCGCCCAAACCTCCGCCCCGTCGCCGGCGGGCCGGCCGCCCGATGTCGATCGGAAGCCCACGATCCATGCCGTCGACCCGGATGTCGAACACGTCCGGTAGGTCGTAGCCGTGCCCGCCGTACCCCCCGGGGGCCCGGGGCGCCGGGACTCGATCACCGTCGACCTCGATGCCTCGGATGTCCGGTCGTTCCCCACGCTCGACGAGTTGGGCACACGAACGGCAGAGCCGCACCTCGACCTCGCGTCCATTGTCGACGGTGATCCAAGCCGATGTCGTGGCCGCCCGATGGGTCGGATCGAAGAAGCACGTGGCCGCTCGGCTGGAGCGGGTGTCGCGCCGGCTGTCGCGCTCGGGCCGCCGAGCGCCTGGGGGGAAGCCGGCGGGACCGGTCTGGCGACCGGCGCTCGGCGTCGGGATGACCGAGGGCTCCGGCGGCGCGGGTCGGCCGTCGAGGTCGGCCTCGATCGCCGAGATCTGCCAGCGCAACCGGTCGAGACGCAGGTGAAGGTCCGCCATCTGCGGCCCGCTCGTCGCTGATTTCACCCCGTCGCCGACGTCATTGAACTCCGCCGTAGCCTCGGCGAATCGCTCCTTGAGGTCGTCCCGATCCGAGATGGTCAGCCGATCGTTGAGATCGTAGATCGCCTCACCGATGGCCGTGAGCTGCTCCTGCGCTTCCTTTCGGGCCCGGTCGAGGTTCGCGTGCTGGCGCTTTCCGGCCTTGCGCCGCAGCACGAACCACACCAACGCCGCCCCACCGGCGACGACGACGAGCACGGGCAGCACGCCCGAACCGCCGGAGCTGCCCGGTTCGGCGTCGGTGGTATCGGACGAGGCGGTGCTCGAGTCGGAGTTGGTGGTATCGGACGGGATGCTCTCCTGCTCGTCGATGGCGCCCGACCCGAGGTCGCCCCCGACCAGGGCGGTGTGGACCTCGCGGATCTCGGCGACGATGCTGCCGGTGCCGATCTGGTTCAATGCCGCCCCGAGGTCGCCGTCCTGGTGAACGGACGATCGTGCCCCGAGGTCACTCGGCGTGATGATGTACAGCGTCTCGACCTCGATGTCGCGGTCTTCCAGCTCCTCGAACACCTCGCCGGCGAAGTCTTCGGCGCCGCCATCGACATCTTCGGCCAACAACGCCACCGCCACGGTCTCGTCGCTGGTGGAGAGGTCGTCGACGAGATCGTCGACCGCGGATTCGCTCGCCTCGGCGTCTCGTTCGACGTAGTAGCCGTCGTCGTCGATGCCGTCGACGACATCGTCGACGTCCGTTGCCGCGGCTGCGCTGGCCATGCTCCAGGTCATGGCCAGCGCGAGCCCGGCCCCGGCTGCGGTGATCTGGGCGACACGTCGGTTGGTGCGTCGGGTCATGTCCGCCTCTCGGGTTGTCGATCGAGCGGGGCGAGCATACTCGCCGGGCTCCGTCCGCCCTGCGCTCGACCACCGACGAAGGGGCGGGTGCGAGTCCGACGGGCAATCAGGCGAAAAACGTCCGGGCCACGTCGAAGAGCTCGGGCGACACCGGCTTGACCTTGCCCGCCGCCTCGGCCAGCGGCACGGTGACCACCTGGCCGCAGTGGAACGACACCATGCTCCCCAGCTCGTGACGGTGGATGGCGTCGACGGCCGCCACGCCGAACCAGGTCGACAGCACCCGATCGAACGCGGTCGGGGTGCCGCCCCGTTGGACGTGACCGAGGATCGTGACCCGGGTCTCGAATCCGGTGCGCTCCTCGATGCCGTCAGCGATCCGATTGGCGATCCCACCGAGCTTGCGGTGCCCGAACTCGTCGACGCGATAGGTCGACTCCGGCATGGTGCCGGGGCGTGGTTGCACGCCCTCGGCGACGACGACCACCGAGGCCCAGCGGCCGGACGCGTGGCGACGCAGCAAGGTGTCGGCGATCTCGTCGATGTCGAACGGTTCTTCGGGGACCAGGACCATGGCGGCACCCCCGGCGATGCCGGCCCACAAGGCGATGTGGCCGGCGTGGCGCCCCATGACCTCCACCACCATGACCCGGTTGTGAGCTTCAGCGGTGGTGTGGAGGCGGTCGATGGCCTCGGTGGCGATCCCCACGGCGGTGTCGAACCCGAACGTACGGTTCGTGCCCACGATGTCGTTGTCGATCGTCTTCGGTACGCCGACGAGCGGGAACCCGAGGGTGTGCAACTGGTGCGCGGCGCTCAGGCTGCCTTCGCCGCCGATGACCACGACCGCGTCGATCCCGAGCCGCTCGAGGTTGGCGCGGGCGCGCGTCACGCCGTCGTCGGTCTGGAACGGCGTGATCCGTGAGGTACCGAGGATCGTGCCGCCGCGCGGCAGGATCCCGCGGCAGGCCGCGATGTCGAGCGGCCGGTGATCGTCCTCCAGGACGCCACGCCACCCGTCCACGAAGCCGACGACCTCGTCGCCGTGGGTCTTGATGGCCCGCCGGACCACGGCGCGGATGACTGCGTTGAGTCCGGGGGCATCGCCCCCGCCGGTGAGCACGCCCAGGCGCATGAGTTTCCCTACGTGTCGAAACGTGACCGAGTGGTCGCCGCCCAGGCTACGTGAGCCGGTCGCCCGGTCGTTGCTCGTCGGGATCGCCAACCCGATCGACGCACGAGCAGCGTTTAACCTGGCGCCCGTGGCGCTTCTGATCTCGATCGATGCCGGGACGACCGGAGTGCGGGCCATGGCCGTCGACTTCGGCGGGGTGCCCGTGGCGAGCGCCTACACGGAGTTCCCGCAGCACTTCCCGCGACCGGGCTGGGTCGAACACGACGCGAACGACATCTGGAACGCCGTCGTGTCCGTGCTCGGTCAGCTGATGGGGCGGATCGATCAGCCGGTGACGGCCATCGGGATCGCCGACCAGCGGGAGACGGTGGTGGCGTGGAGCGCTGGCACCGGGGCGCCGCTCCACCGGGCGATCGTCTGGCAGGATCGCCGTACCGCCGAACGCTGCGCGGCGCTCAGCGACGCTGGTCATCTGCCGATGATCCGCGCCCGGACGGGTCTGGTCCTCGATCCCTACTTCAGTGCCACCAAGTTCGAATGGCTGCTCGGCCCGGGCGGCGTGGCGGCCGGGCCCGACCTCCGCCTCGGGACGGTCGACAGCTGGATCGCCTGGAACCTGACCGGCGGACAGGCCCATGTCACCGACGTCAGCAACGCCAGCCGGACCATGTTGTACGACCTTCGCACCAGAGCGTGGGCCGACGAGCTACTCGACCTGTTCGGTGTCCCCCGGTCCGCCCTCCCCGAGGTCCTCCCGTCGTCGGGGCGGTTCGGGGTGACCATCACCGGTCTTCCGGTCCCGGCGGGTGTTCCGGTGAGCGGCGTGGCGGGCGATCAGCAGTCCGCGCTGTTCGGCCAAGCGTGTTTCGAACCGGGCATGGTCAAGAACACCTATGGGACCGGTTCGTTCGTGCTCGCCAACGTCGGCACCACGGTCCCGGAGCCGGTCGATGGATTGCTCACGACGGTGGCGTGGCAACTCGGCTCCGACACTCCGGTGTTCGCGCTCGAGGGGGCGGTGTTCGTCACCGGGGCGGCCATCCAGTGGTTGCGAGACGGCTTGGGCATCATCGCCGAGGCGTCCGAGATCGGCCCGTTGGCGGCCTCGGTGGCCGATTCGGGGGGAGTCGTGTTCGTGCCCGCGTTCACCGGTCTGGGCAGCCCGTGGTGGGATCCTCACGCCCGGGGGACCATCCTCGGGTTGACGCGGGGATCGGGCCGGGCCGAGCTGGCTCGGGCGGTGATCGATGCCATCGTCCACCAGACTCGAGACGTCGTCGATGCCATGGCCACCGCGTCCGGTGTCGCTCCCGCCGAGTTACGGGTGGACGGAGGCGCATCCGTCATGGATCTGCTGCTCCGGCTCCAGGCCGACCATCTGGGCGTACCCGTTACCCGGGCCCGGTTCGCTGAGACCACGGCTCTCGGTGCGGCGTATCTGGCCGGCCTCGCCGAGGGGGTGTGGTCATCGACCCGTGAGTTGGGCGAGCTGTGGTCCGGCGACATCACCTTCTCGCCCGCAGGCGACCGAGCCGCCATCGACCGTGATCACGCCCGGTGGCACCGCGCCGTCGAACGCTCCCGGAACTGGGACACCGCCGGCTGAGCCCGCACGGGTCACGGCCACCCGCTCAGGCGTGGGCGCGGAGTTGGGCGAGACGGATGGTGGCTACGGCCGCCAGCGCATGCACCCGACGCAGCTCCCGAGCCCGAAACGGGTGGCCCTGGCGTCCGAGGGCGAGCACGTCATCGGGGCCCAGCTCCGCCCAGCACATGTCATCGATGCCGGCCCCGTTCTCGTCGACGTACCGACTGCCGGCGACGAACGCGGCCAACCACGCCGCCGTCGGCACATCGTCGCCCAGCTGAAAGACCATGGCCGCCGGGTCGAGCCGGGCCACGACCGCCCAGGTGGCCTGGGTGAGGCGGGCCGTGACGGCGGCCAACTCCTCGGCCAGCGCCTGGGCGTCGGTGGACGCCAGGAGCTGGGCGCACGCCTCCAGGGCTTCGAGGTCGGGTCCGCCATCGCCGACCGCCGCGGGCTTGACCCATTCGACATCCACGCCGTCGACTCGGGCCAACGCCATCACCACCGGATCGATGTCGTCGGTCGACACCAGGAGCTCGTCGATGGCGCGCCCGGCGCCACTCTCGAGGATCTCGACGCCCTCGACGTTGCCGCCAGCGTTGCCGATGGCGCCGGCCAGCTCGCCGAGCGAGCCCGGCCGGTCCGGAAGCCAGACCCGCAGCAGATGACGGATCATCAGATGTCCGTGCCGAGGTCCGGGAGCGCGATCCGCAGATTGCGTATCGCCTGGCCGATGCGCTGCTCGTTTTCGATCAGGGCGAACCGGACGTGGCCCTCGCCGCCCGGCCCGAAGCCGACACCAGGGGAGACCGCGACCTTGGCGTCTCGCACCAGCATGGACGCGAACTCGACCGAGCCGAGGTGACGGTACGGTTCGGGGATCGGGGCCCAGGCGAACATCGTGCCCTGGGGCTTCGGAATCGACCACCCGATGCGATCGAGGCCGTCGCACAACGCATTGCGGCGGCTCTGGTAGATCTCCCGTACGCCCTTGGGGAAGTCCGACTCCTCGTTGAGGGTCACAGTGGCGGCGATCTGGATGGGCTGGAACGTGCCGTAGTCGAGGTACGACTTGAGCTTGGCCAGAGCGGCGACGACGTCACGGTTGCCGAGCATGAAGGCCACACGCCAGCCCGCCATCGAGAACGTCTTCGTCATGGAGTAGAGCTCAACCGCCACGTCCTTGGCCCCGGGGACCTGGAGGATCGACGGTGGGTCGTACCCGTCGAAGCCGAGCTCGGCGTAGGCGAAGTCATGGACGAGGACGACCTCGTGCTCACGGGCGAACTCCACGGCCCGGGTCATGAACTCCAGGTCGACGCACGTGGTCGTCGGGTTGTGCGGGAATGACAGCACGATGACCCGAGGCCGAGGCCATGAGTAGCGGAACCGCTCGTCGAGCACGGCGAAGAAGTCATCACCGGTGCCGAGGGGCAGCTCTCGCACCTCGGCGCCGGCGAACAGGGGCGCGTAGAGGTGGATGGGGTACGACGGCGCCGGCACCAACGCCGCGTCGCCGGGCTGGAGCAGCACCCACATGAGGTGGGACAAGCCTTCCTTGGCGCCGATGGTGTTGATGACCTCGGTGTCGGGGTCGAGCTCCACCCCGAATCGCCGGAGGTAGTGATCGGCGATGGCGTTACGGAGCTTCGGAATGCCGCGGCTCGACGAATAGCGGTGGTTCCGGGAGTTGTGGGCGGCTTCGCTGAGCTTGGCCACCGTGTTCTCCGGAGACGGCAGGTCGGGGTTACCGAAGCCGAGATCGATGACGTCCTCACCGGCCCGCCGGGCGGCCACCTTCAAGCTGTCGATGATCGTGAAGACATACGGCGGAAGGTTGGTGATACGACGAAATTCCACCACCGCAGGCTACGGCAGCAGCGTCGCAACGATCGTCGATTTCGTCAGATGCCGACGATCGCCGCCGTGACCAACTTGCCACCGATGGAGGCGACGTAGTCCGCCATCTCGGGGGCATCGCTCACCACGAGAACCTGCGTGACCTCCTGGAGCGCGGTGACGGCGCTGGTGATCCCGGCGAGGTCGTGGACGTCGACCTCGCCGACCGAGAGGAGGACGGGCTGGTCGACGAGATCGCGGCAGGTCGATGCCACAGAGCTCGGCCACCATCGTGCGGACCTGAGTCGACGCCGGGGGTGCGGCCCGACGCCCGCTGGTCATGGCCGTCACGGCCACCAGGTCGGCGACCGACGCCATGACCTCGGCGCGCTCGGCGATCGCCTGGGCCAGCTCTTCGGAGCGTTGGGTGAGTGAGGCGATGCGCCGCACGGCGGCGCGGTGGCGGTCGAGGCGGCCGCGAGCCGAGGCTACGGCTGACCGGGCGTCGGCCAGTCGGACGTCCAAGACATCGGCAGCACCGTCGGCCGATTGCCGGACCGCCAACGACTGGAGGTTGCGGATCTCGACTTCGATGCGACCCCGCTCGAGCTCCAACGCCGGCCGGTTCTGGGTGCTGCGAGCCAGGTCATCCAGCCACGCGTCGGCTCGGGAGAGCAGCATCGACGGATCCACCACTGCGATGTCGGCGCTGATGGCGCCGACATCGCCGAGCGCGTGGGCCAGTTCCTCCGCGCCGGCTTCGGCGTCGAAGCTCTTGACCTGGTTCAGGTCGACCCGGTGCGTGCGCAGCGCGTGGTCGAGGTCCTCCACGGGACCGACCAGCGCCACCGCGGTGTCGTGGGCTCGAGCCAACCGCTCCAAGGTGGGCTCGAAGTCGGGTTCCGCTTCGAGCCGGGTCTGGAACTCGTACCAGGCCTGCTCGGCATCGTCACGGGAGATGATGGCCTGGCTCAGGTCGCGCTTGGCGTCGCGGCTCACACCGTAGTTCGTGCTCTCCATCATGAAGGCGGACCATGTTGGGAACCCGAGGCGGTCGAGGATCTCCTGCTCGACGACGCGGGCCTCCTCGAGGGCTCGTTTGGCGCGAGGCGACGGCAGACGGCCCGAGGCCTTGTGTTCCGCGGCCTGGACGATGTCGTGCGCCTCTTCGAGCGCCGCGACGTCCTCAGTGTCGACCTTGTGTCCGCGGGACTGACGCTCGACTTCGGCCAGTTGGCGGCGAGCCTCCTCGAGGCGCGCCGTCATCTCGTCAGCCGAGGGTCCATGGCCGGCGACTCGCGCTTCGAGAGTGGCCATGGCCGCCTGGGCCGCCACCAACTCGTCGGCGAGGGCCGGCGCGTCGGTCGATTGGAGCAGGGCGTCGCCCAGGACCTCACGAACGTAGGCCGAGGCCTGCCGGACCCGGGCCACGGCCGCGGGCGCATGGCGAGCCAGCCGACGCCGGAGGTCACCCAGCTGCTGCTGGGCCGAAGCCAGGCGGGATTCGATGACGTCGGACGAAGCGATCGTGTCGGTCCCCGGCTCCACGCCCAGTTCCATCTCGATCTCGGCCAGGGTCTGCCGCGCCTGTTGATACGTGGCCGAGGCGAACGAATCGAGGAACTGCCGCTCGGCTCGGAGGTCCGTCGACACCGCGGCCAACTCCGTCGACGCGTCGTCGTGTTCGGACCGCGCCTGCGCCAATCGGCGTTCGAGCACGCTCACCGCGGCGTCGAGGGTCGACCCGGGTCCCGCCGAGGACGCGGCCAGGCGTTCGATGAGGGAGCGGCTCTCGATCATCGGGATGCGTCGGCGCGGGCCGGCGATGCCCAAGATCCCGTGCCGGGATTCTGCGTGAACGCTGGTTCCCGACCCGAGGCCCCCGAAGGAGATATCGGCCGAGCCGAGATCGATGGTGTCGAGACGATCGAGCGTCTCACGGAGCTCGAAGGCACCCATCGGGCCGAGGCCGGCGATCAACGTGACGGCCGCGGGTTCGATCGGTGCGCCACGGCTTTCCAACCCAGGCAGATACACCGTGGTCACTCTGGTCGCTTCCGACATCGCCACCTTCAGGCCTCCTCTGGCTCACAGCTGTCATCGGCACAGAAGGGGCAATTGGTGTAGCGATTGGGTCACAGAAATCTCACTCTGCGTGAGACGGGTCGAACGGCTCGATGGTCAGCGGGCGGTAGACCCCGCCGGAAGAGGCCCGATTCCTCGTTCGAACTCCGGTTCAACCACCTTCGGCGGACGTCGTCGGGCCGGATCGCTGGCGCGCCGCGACGGCTCTTCCGGCGGCACCGAAGGCGGCCAGGTCGTACCTTCGCCCGACGCTGAACGCCTTCTCGGCCGCCAGCGCCCCGGCGTGAGAGAGGTCCTCGCCGCCGGCGTACAACCCGAGCATGTCACCCACCGCGGCGTGAGCGGGGATCTGCGACGCCAGGCCGACCGCGAAGGAGACGAGCTCGTCGTGCGGGACGACATGATTCACCAGGCCGGCGGTGTGGGCCTGGTGGGCGTCCATGAACCTACCCGTCAGCGACATCTCACGGGCGGTCCGCACGCCGACTGCTCGGGGCAGCAGCGCCGTCAACCCCCACGTCGGGGCGACACCCAGCTGAGCGTGCGTATCGGCGAACCGAGCCCGCTCGGATGCCACGATGAACGAAGCGCTCAGGGCCACCTCGAGGGCTCCGGAGACGCAGGCCCCGTTCACCGCACAAATCACCGGGGTCCGGAGCCCCCGCATCACGTACGCCGGATTGGTCGTGGGCCCCGCCGCTCCATCCTCGTCGTCGCCGGATGCCGACACTCCGCTCGACACCTCCTTGAAGTCGACGCCGGCGCTGAACACGGGATCGACGGCGGTGAGCACGATCGCCCGCACCGAATCGTCGCCATCGGCCGCCGCCAGGGCCGCACCCAGCTCCCGTCGCAGCGCCGCGTTCAGGGCGTTCTTGGCCCCGGGCCGATCGATGGTCACCACCCGGACACCGACGACCGGGTCGGTCACCTGGACGTGCTCGTACCGGACCATCCAGTCGTCTCCCCGAGGCTCGTCGGTTCGCCGCGGCTCAGCGACCCTCGGCGCGGGCCTTGAGCTCCAGCAACGCGGTGTGCATGATGCGCGCCTCGGCTCGGCGTTTCACGAATCCGGGCAGCGGCACCTGAAGGTCGACGGCGAGGTAGTAGGTCACGGAGGTCGACCCCGGTTCGTCCTCCGACTCGGCGAACTCGTACTCGCCGTCGAGCTGACGCATCAGGTCGCCCCGCATCAACCGCCACGACAACCGCAACGGGTTGGTGCCGTGGTTGTACCGGAGCACGTAGGTCGTGCTGCGGCCCATGGCCGCGGCTCGGTACTCGACTTCGCTGCCCCGTCCTTCCACATCACGACTGAGGACGCGACAGTCCTTGATGTCACTCGCCCACTCTGGGTAGCGCTCGAAATCGAGGGCGACCTCCAGGCACCGCTCGGGCGAGGCGTGAACCAAGATGCGCTGGGTTGCCGTTTCGGACATGGGCTCCACCGGGGTCGGGACGGACGGGTGCGGCGAATCGACACCGGTCGCACCTGAGGGCGCAGACTAGCGGCGAGAGGAGCGACGACCCCGATCCTGCGCCGCCGAACGTCCACCCTTGGGAACTGGCGTGCGACTCTCGAACACGCCGTAACGGGCCGCCCACAACCCGGCCAGGCCGAGACCCCACATCGGTACCAACACACCGAACGCCAGCGATGTGAACACCCGGATCGACGCCGTGGCGAGTCCGACGACGACCTGGACCGCCAACGCCGCCCGGAACCCTCGCCGTATCTCGTCGGGCGCGGTGCCGGCCAGGAAGTACAACCCACCGATGCCGATCGCCTCGTACCGGCTCCGCTCGACCCCCCCGGCGAACGCCAGGAGGAAGGCGACGCAACCGGCCCCGAACAACACCAGCGCCACCGTCACCGCCGGGATCCACACCACATCGGGGTCAGGGGCGATGGTGGCGACGACGGCCGTGACCGTGAACGCGATCGTGCCCACCCAATCGAGTTTGAGCAGCGTGTCGGGCCCGGCGGCGACATCAGCGGTGTCCGGGCGGGACGGGTGGTCGTCATCCATGGCTGGAGTCTCCTCCATGGACGCCGCCTCGGTCCGAACTCGGCGAGAATGCACCGGTCAGCGCCTGGTCGAGTCGCCGAGCCAGGACGTCGTACGCGAACTCGTCCACCGCCCGCTGACGGGACCGCGTCGCCATGGCCGCCCGACCCGCGTCATCGCCGAGCACCTGTCGAAGCGCCTCGGCAACCGTCGCAGGGTCGGAACTGTCGTCGACGACGAGGCCGGTCTGGCCATGCTCGACCGCCTCGGCCGCTCCCCCGCTGTCGCCGGCCACCTGGGGCACACCAGCGGCGGCCGCCTCGACGAAGACGATTCCGAAACCTTCCTGTTCGAGCCCGCCCCACCGGTTGCGGCACAACATGGCGAACACGTCGCCGCAACCGTAGAGCAACGGGAGATCGTCGTCGGGGACGCGACCCAGCAGCTGGACCGGCGCTTGCTCCTCGGCGACGAGGCGCTCCAACCGCCGTCGGTCCCGTCCGGATCCGGCGATCGCGATCCACACGTCCGGGATGTCACGCCGCACGATCGCAGCGGCGCGAATGAGGGTGTCCATGCCCTTGCGCGGCACCAACCGGCTGACGCTGACCACGAGCGGACGGTCGACGGGCAGCCCGAGGCGACGGCGAGCCTGCGCCCGGTCGAGGTCGTCGAGGGGCACAAACCGATCGGGGTCAACGCCTGGCGGCACGATGACAGTCGGGAGATCGCGCCCGGCGGCCCGAACTCCCTCCGCCGCTGGGTACCCCCCGGCCGCGATCACGAGCTGAGCGCCGTTGAGCACCCGCGCCAGTGCCTGGCGCACGCCGGGCAGCCGGCCCGGGACGGTGACCTCGGCGCCGTGCAGCACCACGGCGTAGGGCAGATCGAGGTGGGGGCCGATGAGGCCGAGGGGCACGGCGGGGTCGAGCACGACGAAGTCCGCGCCACAACGGCGAGTCACGTCGTCGATCCGGCCCGGCAGCCACGGATACGGGGCCAGCCACGCCTCCGGGGACCGGATGATGGCATGATCCTGGGCCCGGTCGAAGGTGTCGGATCCGGCGTACGGTGTCGTGTAGACCACGACATCGTCGGGCGGCAGTCGGCGCCACAGCTCCCACAGGTAGGACTGGATGCCCCCCACCTTCGGCGGGTAGTCATTCGTCACGAGAAGATGGCGGGTCACGGGCGGTCGAGCTCCGCTCGCACCCCAGGATCACGGTCGAGCTCCGCTCGCACCCCAGGATCACGGTCGAGCTCCGCTCGCACCCCAGGATCACGGTCGAGCTCCGCTCGCACCCCAGGATCACGATCGTCGAGAACGGAGGCGAGCAGATCGTCTCGCCCGAGCCGGCGGGCCGCCCACACCGCGTGGGCTCGGACGACCGTTCGGGTGTCGGCCAACGCGCGCTCCAAGAGCTCGGCCACCCGTGGATGGCGGCCGTCGCCCACGTTGCCGAGCACGATCAGGGCGTTTCGCCGCAGGTAGGCGGGATCTCGGTTCGGGATGTACCAGCGCCCGAATCGCTCCAGAAGCGTCGAGTCGGACGCCTCCAGCAGTTCGGCCACGGGGACGAACGGCTCGGCGTCGGGTTCGGCAGCCGATCGGCGTTCGTTCGACGGCCGATTGACCGGACACACGTCCTGGCAGTCATCGCATCCGTAGAGTCGATCGCCCAGCGCCGCCCGGTACTCGACCGGAAACGTCCCCGCTTGCTGCACCAGCCACGCCAGGCAGCGGCGGGCGTCGAGCACCCCGGGCGCGGCGAAGGCGTCGGTCGGGCAGGCGTCGAGGCACCGGCGACATGGACCGCACCGGTCAGCGATCGCTTCGTCGTCGACCGGCAGCGGAGCGTCGGTCACCACGGACCCCAGAACCACCCTCGATCCTCGGCCCGGCATCAGCAGCGTCGTGTTCTTCCCGTACCAGCCGAGCCCGGCCCGATGCGCTACCGCCCGGTCGACGAGAGCGTTCTCGTCGGCGACAACGACCGCCCGCCAACCGTCCGCCCGGAGTCGTTCGGCGACGGCATCGAGGCCGTGCCGGAGGTCGGCGTAGTGGTCGTGCCAGGCATAGGCCGCCACACGCGCCTGCCCGGCGGGATCAGGGACGCCGGCGTGGTCCGGAGGGGCCGGCTCGCGGGCATAGGACCGAGCACCGACCACGATCGAGCGGGCATTGTCCAGGACCCTCGTGGGCGTCGTGGATCGTTCCGGGTTGCGGTAGGTGAACGCCATCCCGGCGTGCAGTTTGCGGGCTCGGCGGGTCTCCAGGTGGACCCGGGTCGACTCGAACGGATGCGCCGAACAGACCCCGACGGCGTCGAGGCCGTGCGCCAGCCCCGTGGCCACAACGGCCTCCCGTAGGCCGGCGTCGACGAGAACCTCACTTAGGCCGGCATGGTCATCACCCATCGCCGTCCATCATGCTCGGTGATGGGCGTGACACCACGCCGGGAGGAACGACGATGGACACCGGCCACGCGGAAGCCACACCGGATGAGCAGCCACCGCCTCGCAGCCCAGCGGTGGAGCAGCCACCGCCTCGCAGCCCAGCGGTGGAGCAGCCACCGCCTCGCAGCCCAGCGGTGGAGCAGCCACCGCCTCGCAGCCCAGCGGTGGAGCAGCCACCGCCTCGCGCCCTCGCCACCGTGCTTCCCCGCTCGAGGTCGCAGGTGGCCGTGGCGGTCGCGGCGCTGATGTTCCTGGCCGGAGCGGCCGGGTATGCCTTCGGCCGACGGGGTGCGAGCGACGACCTCGGCGGTGATACCGCCGACGTCGGCTTCCTGTACGACATGGCGGCCCATCACCAGCAGGCGCTCCAGCTGGCCAACCTGGAGCTGACCAACGGCACCGATCCGGACGCCCAACGCTGGGCGCGCGACATCCTCAGGGGTCAGGCCTACGAGATCGGGCTCATGGAGATGAAGCTCGGCCAGCTCGGCCATGACCCGGCCGACCGACCCGACGCCGCCATGGAGTGGATGGGTGCGCCCGTCGATCCCGCATCCATGCCCGGGCTGGCGTCCACCGATGAGCTGGCCGTGTTGGCCTCGGCGAGCGGTGCGGACGCCGATGCGCTGTTCTATGCCCTGATGATCGACCACCATCGAGCCGGGGTCGCCATGGCTGAGAGTGGGGCAGCTGAGGCGGGCGATGACTGGGTGGCCGATACCGCCGGCGCCATGGCCCGGATCCAGACCAGCGAGATCGCCGAGATGACTGCGGACCGGGATCGGGCCGGGCTCAGCACCACACCGCCGGGGTACGTCGCCGATGACCCCGCCGAGCTGGCCCACGAGCACGGGGGCTGACCCGCCGGTCGATGCCGGAGCCTCACTGACCCGCCCGGCGATGCCGGAGCTGGGGAACGAGGCCGGCCTCGGCGAGCAATCGCATTGCCCGGAGGTCGGCCAGGTCGACGACGACGGCATCATCGGCGTCACGCCCGCACAGAAAGGTGACCACGCAGTCGTCGCAGGTCGCAGTGTGTTGCATGACGCAGTCGTCGCAATCGATCACCAATGGAT
Organism: uncultured Acidobacteriota bacterium; assembly: GCA_963732655.1. GTDB lineage: Bacteria > Actinomycetota > Acidimicrobiia > Acidimicrobiales > SHLQ01 > CAVTWS01. Next base: position 791,302 of record CAVTAI010000001.1, read on the forward strand.
CGGGTACCGGTGGTGGAGCGGTGGTCGAGAACAGCGGCACGGGACACCTCGCGGGTCGATCGGTCGAGACACGACAGACCCTACGAAGGGGGTATGACACTTATGGACCCGTCGCCGGCCTCAGGCGACGTCGCGTGCGCTGAGTGTCACTGGGCGATACGGAGCGCACACGTTTGCCGAAGGATGCCGCCCGGCCCGGCGGTGCCCGGCTCCGTCATCGGGGCAACGTCGGCCGCCGTGGTTCACCAGGTCCCCGGACTGTCATCTCCGCGCGACGACCGGCCGATCGTGGTCGTCGAGGCCGATCGTCCGGCCCGCACGAAGGGTGTGAACGTGGTGCGTTCCGTGTATCCGTTGCCATGCCAGACCTGGAACACCACCCGTGTCGCCACCCCCGCCGCCACGCAGGATCTCATCGAACGGCTGCCCTCGCGAGCGGTGAGTGGCCGACGGTTGCTGCTTCGTTTGCTCGCCGACCGGACGTCGGGGTTGGGTCATCGCAGCCGACTGGAACAGAACGTCGCGCGTTGGCTCGACGAATCGGGGTTGCGCGGATGGAGGCGGAACCACCCCGTACCGGTCGGCCGAACACCAGCGAGCGTTCGCCCGCGTCGTCGAGGCCCTGACCACGGTGCTGGACACCAGGACCCGCACGTCGCGTGCGATGCGTGTCGCTGGGCGACACGGAGCGCACGAGTTCGTCCAACACGCCGACGCCCGGAGCGGCCTCACACCATGAAGACGCCGCCATTCGGGCGCAGGGTCTGACCGGTCATGAATCGTGAGGCCGGGCCGGCCAGGTACAACATGGCATAGGCGATGTCGCTGGCCTCTCCCGTCTGGTTGAGGGGCGAGCCGGCGGCGCGGTTCTCCAGGATTTTGGTCCGGGCCTCGGGATCGACGATTCCGTCCGCACCGGTGAAGTGGATGGCCGTCATCGGCGATTCCACGAAACCTGGAGAGACCGCGTTGACCCGGATCCCAAGCGGGCCGAGCTCCGCGGCCGATGTCTTGGTGAGATGCATCACCGCAGCCTTGGTCATGCCATAGACCGACAGGGTCGGGGCCGGCATGTCGCCGCCCGCGGAGGCGATGTTGATGATCGAACCGCCCCCTCCGGAGCTCATCACCCGGCCGGCCGCGGCGACTCCCCAGTAGACGCCCAGCAGGTTGACATCGAGGATGGCGCGGACGTCGTTCTCTTGGGCCTGCAGGACCGGGAAGTAGCCGATGATGCCGGCCACGTTGGCCCACACGTCGACCCGACCGAGCGTCTCCACCGCACCATCAGCCAGATCCTCGACCTCGGCTCGCTCGGCCACGTTGGTCGGCGCGACGACGCAGCGCCGCCCCGTCTCTTCGACCAGGGCCGCCGTGGCGGCCAGGCCATCGGCGTTGACGTCAGCGAGCACGATGTCGGCACCAGCGCGAGCAAACGTCACCGCCGCCTGGCGGCCGATCCCACTGGCGGCGCCGGTCACCACGGCCACCCGCCCGGCGAGGGAGAACGCGGCGTCGTGCGAGGCCTGGTCGTCGACGCCGGGCAGCGCAGATCCGCCGGTCCCTGCTGACGCCGCGGCCGCGGCGGCTTCCTCTTCGGCCTTCTTCTGGGCCGCGTACCGCAGCCCCGAGATCAAGTCCACGGGTCGTCGACCGTCAGCCGAACATGGCCGTGTAGTCGACCCGGTGGCCCCGGCGTTCGAGCTCGGGGATCACCTGGGTACCCAGCAGCTCGATGCCGCGCATGACCTTGTCGTGGGGCAGCCGGCCGAACTGCACGTAACACAGCAGCTGGTCGACTCCGGCCTCCTCGTAGCGGAGGATCTTGCGCAGGCATTCCTCGGGCGTGCCGATGATGATCATGTCCTCATCGGTGTACTTGTTGATGTCGATGTTGCCCTCGATGGTGGGCTTGAGCAACGGAAACACCGCGTCCTTTTCCTCCTGGGAGAGGTGCTTCATCTCCCATTCGAGCGTGAACTCGGCCAGGTGCCGGTACCACCAGGTGACGGAATCCCAGAGGCCATACTTCGCCGCGTCGTCGAGATCGTCGACGCAGTGGACGAGGGTGTAGGCACCCACCCGGTCGTTCTTGAACGCGGGGACCGGCTGCTCGCATTCGGCCTGTCCCTTGCGGTACAGCTCGATGTGCGCGGCCATGGCCTCCACGGGCTGCATCAGGGCGAACGACAACAGACCGAAGCCGAGCTGACCGGCCCGGTAGGCCGATTGCTCGCCCGCGGCCGCCAACCAGGCCGGCGGGTGGGGATCCTGATAGGGGCGAGGGCAGATGAACCGTTCCGGGAAGTCGATGTAGTCGCTCTTCCACGACATCCGCTCGTTCTGCCACACGTTGACGACGAAATCCACGCCGTCACGCCACATGTCCCGGGATCGATCGTCGGCGGGCACGTGGAACGCCAGCTGCTCATTGGGAGTCGACCGACCGGTGCCCCACTCGACCCGGCCCCGGCTCAAGAGGTCGACCGTGGCGACCTTCTCGGCGACGCGGATCGGGTGCTGGAACCCCGGCGGCATCAGCACGACACCGAAACCGAGACGGATGTTCTCCGTCGCCTGCGACAGTGCACCGAGGATGACCTCGTTCGACGGAGAGGCCGACCGCATCTCCCGGAAGTGGTGCTCGACCACCCACACGGTCTGGAAGCCGAGCCGGTCAGCCAGCTTGATCTCCTCGAACGCCTCGTAATAGGTGGCCTGCTCGGCTTCTTTCTGTCCGTACGGGAACGGTTTGTCGTACGGCCCGATCTTGGGCTGGAACTCGTAGAGCAGGTCGAGCTTCACGGTGTGTCCCCCTCGGCCCCCCGGATGCCTCCGGAGCAAGCCTTTGCATTGTCGAAGTCAGCTTTGTAATGTCCGACGGCATCGAACCACACCGCATAACAGGCCGTCAATCGGCCTCCGGAGACACAGGCCGTCAATCGGCCGCCGGCTGATGGCCCGGCCTGCGCTGGCGGCCGACCGCGCCCTCGACGTGATCGATCTGCTCGTCCAGCAGCCGGGACAGCGGTTCACGTTGACCGAGATCGGGCGGTCGACCGGCGTCAACCCCGCCTCGCTCCACGCGCTGTTGGCCGTGCTCGAGCGCAAGGGATTCGTCGAACGCCACCCCCACCACCGCACCTACGGGCTCGGAGCCGCCCTCGTCGCCGCCGGCACGGTCGCCGCCGATCAACACGCCGGTCTCCGGGAAGCGGCCCGTCACCTCGACCGCCTCAGCGCCGACCTCGGGCTCGAGCTCGTGCTGACGGCGCCGGCCGGGATCGACATCATCATCGTCGGCCGCTGCGGCCACCACTCGGCGTTCGGCAGCCCTCTGCGGGTCGGGCAACGCCTCCCGCTCACCCCACCGCTCGGCACGGTCTTCCTGGCCTGGGCGCCCGAACCCGAGATCGACGCCTGGCTGGCCCGGGCCGACCCATCGCTCGGGCCGAGCGGCGTGGCCGGTCTGCGTCGCCAACTCGAGCTCGTGCGTGAACGCGGGTATGCGGTGGCTCTCGAATCGGAAGCGCGACGCACTTTTGCCACAGCCGTCGCCGGGCCCGATCCCGGCGACATCGACCAGCTGCTCGCGCAGCTCGTCCATTCCCGCTACCACCTGGAATCGGTCGACGACGAACGCACCTACGACGTCGTCATGACCGCGGCGCCGATCTTCGACGAGCAGGCCCGCGTGGCGGCGGCCATCACCGCATCCGGATTCGCTCCCGGTCAGACTGCCGCCGACATCCGCCGCATCGCCGATGCGCTGGCGGGCGCAGCCACCGTCATCACCAAACGCACGCTCGGGCGGCTGCCCACGTGAGCGCCAGCCGACCTGACCAACCGTCGACGATCGAAAATCACCACCAGGGGGAACCATGACTGCCACCGACAACACGCCCGTGCCCGACTACCTCGGCAGCCTTCGCCTCGACGGGCGCCGTTACGTCGTCGTCGGCGCCGGCCAGGGCATGGGGCGTCAGACGTGCCACACGCTGGCCCAAGCCGGAGCCGAGCGAATCGTGTGCGTCGATGTCGACGCGGACCGGGCGCAGGAGATCGCCGACGAGATCGGCATCGGCATCCCGTTCGTGGGTGACATGACGACACGAGCCGATGTCGCCCGGCTCGGCGAGGAGGCGGAGGCGGCGCTCGGCACGATCTCGGGTTTCGTCGACATCATCGGCGTGGCCGCCTGGGCCGGAGTCCTCGACATCGACGACACGACATGGGACTGGCAATTCGACATCGTGCTGCGCCACGCCTACCTGCTCTCCCAGGAGCTCGGGCGCCGAATGGTCGCCTCCGGTGGCGGCACGATGGTCTTCATCGCCTCAGTCAGCGGCCTCAGCTCCGCCCCGAACCACGCCGGCTACGGTGCCGCCAAGGCCGGCCTGATGTCGTGGATCATGTCGCTCGCCGAGGAGCTCGGCCCCCACGGGGTCCGCGCCAACGCCGTGGCACCGGGTTCGATCCTCACGCCGCGTATGGCAGCGGCCATGGACGAGGCCGGTCTAGCCAAGAGCGCCGCCGACTCACCCCTCCGGCGCATCGGTCTGCCGGCCGACATCGCCGGCGCGGCCCTGTTCCTGTCGTCTGAGCTGTCGAGCTTCATCACCGGCCAGACCGTGATCGTCGACGGCGGTGTCACCGTCAGGTTCCCGTACCAGAACACGCTGTGACGCCCGCGTCACCAGAACACGCGGTGACGCCGGCGGCACGAGCTCACGATGGCCCGGGCCGGGCCCGTTCGTACGCCTCGCTCAGCAGGTCCCGGAGGGGGCCGTCGAGGTCGTCGGGCGACCGCACGTTCGCGATGTGCCAGTAGGCCGCGCCCACCTCCAGGACCTTGCGCACGATGGCGCGATGCGACGCTCGTCGATCGAGCATGAACGACACGCTCACCCAGCGCTGCGCCGGCCGGAGCTCGACGAATTTGACCGGATTCTTCAGAAAGATCCCGACCGCCACGACATCGGCGTGCACCGGACCGAGTTGTTCGATGTGGGCCAGCACGGCCTCGTAGACCGGCCGTTCGTGAGCCGGGCCGGTCGAGAAGTACTCCTCGACGGTGAGCCCGGGTGCGCAGTCGTGATGTTGGCGGGCCCGGCCGAACAACCGCCCACAATCGGGGCAGGTCCAGCCGCCGACGCCTGCTTGCCCGGTCACGGGTCAGCGGTAGGACGCCAACAGGAGGGCGACGTCGGCCGGCCGGCTGAGGAACGGCGAGTGATCGGTCGGCCATTCAACGATGTCGGTCGCCTGCCGCGCCATGTCTCGTTGGGCGTCGACCGGGAGCGCCCGGTCTGCGGTGCACACCACGTACGTCGACGGCGTATCCCGCCACGCCGGCCGGGTGGACATGTCGAAACCCGCGCCCGTTCCTTGGGTTCGCAGCCGGGCGACCGCGAGCGCAGCAGCGGCGGGATCGAGATCCCCGTAGAACAGCTCGGCCGCCCGCGCCGGATCCACCTGGATGCCGCCATCGGCCGACACGAGGGCCGAGAGAAGCTCGCTCTGCCGCGTCCGCCATGACCTGGCCGACATCGTCCCCCGCGTCGAGCATGAGGGCGGCAAGGTACACCAACCGCCCGACGGTCGACGAGCCGCTGGCGGCCAGAGAGATGACCAGTCCGCCGTAGGAGTGCCCGACGACGACCGCGCCCGGCCCGGCCTGCGTCACCGCGGCACGAACCTCCTCGACGTCTGCGCCGAGGCCAGTGAGCGGTAGCTCGACGGCCACAGCCGAAACGCCGAGTGCCGCGAGCTCGTCGACCACGAGATCCCAGCACCAGGCGCCGTGCCAGGCCCCATGGACGAGGACGACCGGTGCACTCATGGCGCCAGCGTCTCGAGGGCCGCCCAGTCGATGGCGTAGTCGCCGCCGGTCGCGAGCGGTTGGATGCAGACGTGAGTGGCGCCCGCGTCGTAGTGCTCTCTCACCCGACGTTGGATCGCCGCGACATCGCCCCAGGCCAGCACGGCGTCGATGAAGCGGGGCGCTCCCTGGTCGATCTCCTCATCCGCGTACCCCAGCCGCAGCCAGTTGTTGCGGTAGTTCGGCAGCGTGGCGTACATGGCGAGGGCGGCCATGCCGGCCGCCCGGGCCGCGGTGGCGTCGGTCGACAGGACGACCTTCTGCTCGACGCACAACAGCTTGTCGGGACCGAGGATCGTGCGGGCTTGGGCCGTGTGCTCGGGGGTCGTCCAATAGGGGTGCGCGCCCTGGGCCAGCTCGCTCGACAGGGCCAGCATCCTGGGGCCGAGGGCGGCCAGCACCACCGGGGTCGGCTCCGCGGGCGGGACCGCCATGTACATCGATGCCTGCATGGCCAGAAGGTATGAGCGCATCTTGGCCAGTGGTTTCGAGTAGTCGAGCCCGCGCAGGCCTTCCACCATCATGGAGTGGCTGACCCCGATGCCGAGAAGGAATCGTCCGCCGCTCTGCTCGGCGACCGTATCGGCCGCCTGCTTCATCACGCCCGGATGACGATGGTGGATGTTGGCGATCCCGGTGGCCAAGATCATCGTCGTGGTGGCCGTGGCCAGGTAGGCGGCATGCGCAAACGGATCTCGACCCACCATCTCGGGGATCCACAACGCCGAGTACCCGAGCTGCTCGATCCGGGCCGCATGCTCGGCTGCCTGAGTGGCCGGCAGATTGTCCGCAAAGGCCCACACCCCCAACTTTCGCAGTCGTTCGTGGAGATCGAACGGTGAGGGGTCGGTCACGGGGGCTCCTGGTGGTGGCGTGGCGCGGCGGTGGCGTGACCTCGGTGGGGCACGGACCTGCGGTCAGGCGCGGACGCTATTACGGTGACGCCCAACGCTACGAAACGTGAGGGCCATGGTCTCGATCCTGTCGCAGTACTGCATCAACGTGAGCGACCTCGACCGGTCGGTCAAACTCTGGGACGAGGTGATCGGGATCCCTCTCGTGAGCCGCACCGAGATCGAGACCGCCCGGGAGGCGATCCTGCAGTCACCTCACGGGGGCAGCCGGATGCAGCTCGCCCAGCAGCTCGACCACACGGGTCCCATCGACATGGGCACCGCGATGTGGAAGCTGTACGTGAACACCGACGATGTTCAGTCGCTGTACGACCGGGCCCTCGCCGCCGGCTGCGAGTCGGTGATGGAGCCGACCCCACTCGATCGCTGGCCCGTCACCATCGCCTTCGTGAAGGACTACGACGGGTATCTCCTCGAGTTCGTCGAGTACCACGACGGAACTCAACCGGGCGTTCCCGATCCCAAGAAGATCGCGTCCGAGGGCGGCTCCTGATGCGGGAGTTCGCGGGCAAGGTCGCCGTCGTCACCGGCAGCGGCCAGGGGATCGGGCGGGCGCTGGTGGAGCGATTCGGCGCCGAGGGCATGCGATGCGTGGTCTCCGATCTCGTGCCCGAGCTCGTCGATCGCACGACGGGTGAGCTCCGGGACCAGGGGCTCGACGTGATCGGCGTCGTCACCGATGTCACCGATCTCGCCTCGGTCGAAGCGCTGCGTGACACCACCCTGGAGGCGTTCGGTGCGGTGCACGTCGTCTGCAACAACGCCGGCATCGGCTCGGGATCCGAAGGTCAGATCTGGGACCACCACGTCAACGACTGGCGGTGGTCGTTCGATGTGAACGTGATGGGGGTGGTCAACGGCATCCACGCCTTCGTCCCGACCATGTTGGCCCAGGACACCGAGGGCCACATGGTGAACACGACATCCGGCAACGGGGGATTCACCCCGCTCATCAACAGCGCCGTGTACGCCACCACCAAGGCCGCCGTCACGACCATCACCGAATGCCTGTGGGGGCAACTGCGCGAGGTGGGCGCCAAGGTGGGCGCGTCGTTGCTCTACCCCAGCACGCACTCCCCCGGCATGCTCAACACCGGAATCTGGCGGCCAGGGGCGAACCGCCCCGACCGCTACGACCGGCCGGGAGCGCCGCCGAAGGAGGGCCGGGACAGTCTGGGTCTGTACCTGGAGCGAGCGAAGTCCGCCGGGATCGAGGTCGTGTTCGCCCCGCTGTCGGAGGTCGCCGACATCTGCTTCGAGGGCATCCGCACTGACACCTTCTGGATCACCGTTCCGAGCGAGGACCAGCAGTCCAAGATCCGGGCCAGGGCCACTTCGCAGATCGAGATGACCGACCCCGACTACCTGATCGCCCCGAACCTCATGACCGGCAAAGCCGCCGGCAGCACGGACTGACATCACCGCCGACCGACCGTTCTGGCAGGGAGATTGCACGCTGGAGCGTGCAATCTCCCTGCCAGAAGCGTCCAAACACAGGCGGCGGGCTCGGACTCGTCTCGGCGCGACCGGTCAGGCGTTGTCCCGGCCGGGGTCGGACACCGCCGTGATCTCGCGGAGCCAAACGGGCGAGGCGAGCACGGCCAAGATGGCGCTCGTACCGTCGTGCACGGTCATCGGGCCGCCCGGCCCGTTGTCGTGCACGTAGCCGAGGGCGTTCCACGTCTGCGACAGTTCCATGAGCAGTGAGCGATCCCACGAGTCGGTGACGCCGGTGCCGAGCGTCGAGCCGATCCGTACGTTCGCGAAACACACATCGGGGTGCTCGGCCTGCCACGCCCGGGCCATGGTTTCGAGCGCCGCCTTGCTCGACGCGTACACACCCATTCCAGGCAGGGGTCGATCAACGGACGAGGCCGACACATACACCATGCGCCCCTTCGCGCTCCGGAGGTGCGGCAACGCCGCCGCAGTGACCCGGGCGGCGCCGAACACGTTCGTGGCGAAGGTGTTCTCCCACGTGTCCATGGGGGCATCGGCAACACGGACGAGGAGGTCGATCGCCGTGGCGTACACGACGGCGTCGAGCCCACCGAAGGCCTCCACGGTGTCGGCCACCACGGCCGCGCACGAAGCTTCGTCACGGGCGTCGCAGGTCAGACCGATCGCTCCTGCGCCGACTTCGGCCGCCGCCTCCGCCACCAGCTCGGCCCGGCGGGCGGCAAAAGCCACCCGGGCACCCAACGCCGCCGCCTGACGCCCGAGCTCACGGCCCACGCCTGACGACGCCCCCACGATCAACAACCGATAACCCTCGAGCTCTCTCACCGAACCATCCCTCTGCCTGCTTGAAACGCGCCCCCCGCTCCGAACTGGGAGACCGAACCGTCGAGCGGGCGACGAGATTGTCTCCCAGAACACCGGTCGCGAGGAATCCGAGCCGCTCACTGGCGGGGGCGGCCCGAGCCTGACGGGAGGTGGCGTGGCTACGATCGGCTCCGTGGCCCCGGTCGTCGTCCGACTCATCGCCCTCGTCGCCGTGTCCGTGGGAGCCCTCTCGGTGCCGGCATCGGCCGTGGCGACCCCGACCTCACAGACCGCGCCGACTGCGCCGACTTCGCCGACCGCGCCCACTGCGCCGACTTCGCCGACCGGGTCCGGCATCAGCATCTTGTTCATCGGCAACAGCCACACCCGAGCGAACGACCTGCCGGGCACCGTCGCAACCCTCGTCGAAGCCGACTCCTCAGGAGTCCCGGTGGTCTACGAAGTGGCACCCGGCTACCAGTTCCTCGACGAGCGGCTCGACGACGCGGCATCCAACGATCTCCTGGAGAGCCGGGCGTGGACGTACGTCGTGCTCCAGGCTCAGCGATACAGCAGCAGCGGCACGGTCGACTACTCCACGACGGAGGCCGAGGAGTGGGTTCGCCGGGTGCGCTCAGTCGGTGCGGTGCCGATCTTGTTTCCCGAGTGGCCCCGCCGCGGCATCGACGAGTCCACGCGCATCTTCGACCTTCACGTCAGCATCGCGGCGGCGGAAGCGGCCTGCGTTCCACCCATCCCGCAAGCGTTCGACCTGGCTCCCGGGTCGGTCACGCCATTGCACGCGACGGACGGCAACCACGCGTCACCCACCGGTTCTCTTCTGGCCGCGCTCGTCCTGACCCACACGATGACCGGCCAGCCGCTCGACCACATGCCCGACCTCACGTCCATCGACGTCGACCCGTTGACTCAACACGACCTCCGGGCCGCGGCTGCGGAGGCGGTCGCCGCCACCTCACCGTGGACGCATTGTCCTGGTGATCGGCCCGCCGCCCTCCCTACGGCCACGTCCCGCGGCTGCTCGCGGCGACACGACCACGCGGCCGCGAGTGGGCCGAGTCAGTCGTCGTAGAACTGGCGCGCCCAGCTCCGGAGCAGGCGGATCGGCCCGTCTTCGGCGACGAGGGGTGCCCGATCGACATACGCCTTGTGCTCCCAGATCGGCACATCACGGGCGACGTTGGCCATGGTGGCCTCGACCGTCGCCCGGGTCGCGGCCCGCAGCTCGGTGGCATCGCCGCCCTCGTTCACGAGGAAGTACACCCGCAGGTGGCATGTCTCCTCGTCGACGGGAGTCGTGGCGGTGAGGAGCCAGTGGACGGGTTCGGTTGTCGTCAACAACCACACCAGACCCAGGCCATGGGCCTCCTGCTGGGCGAAGGCGACCTCGTTCTCCGCCACCCCGACGAGCGATCGCTGCCGGTAGACCGGCCCGGCGTCGGACGCGTCGGCCCGCAGCCCGACCGGCACGGACCTGCCACCGACGCCGTTCCCCTGGGCGCCGGCACCGACGCCGACGCCGTTCCCCTGGGCGCCGGCACCGACGCCGACGCCGTGCACGTACCGAAAATGCGCCATGTCGGGAACGTTCTCGGCCAACTCCTGGACGTGCATGCGAATCGTCCACTCGGCCGTCTCGTAGCCGACCCATCCCGGGGTCCCGAACTCGGGCCGCGGTCGGGGGCTCCCAGGTGGGCACCCGTCCGGCCTCGCTGAACCACATCATCACGAGACCGCTCGACTCCACCACCGGAAACGTGGGCACGCAGACCCGAGGTGGTTTGGAGGTCGAGTACGGGACGTCCTCGCACTCGCCGTCGGCCCCGAATCGCCATGAATGGAACGGGCACCGGATGCCCTCACCCTCGACCGCTCCGCCGTACCCCAGGTGAGCGCCCATGTGCGGGCAGTGGGCGGCCACCACGACCGGGCGACCGCCCTCGGTCCGGTAGGCCACCAGCTCGCGGCCGAACAGGTGCAGCGGCAGAACCTCGCCGATCGCCAGCTCGACCGACGGACGCACGACATACCACCCGTCCGGATACGGCGAGAACGGATAGCGATACGTCGTCACGGTCACGAAACCCCTTGTCGGTTCGACTGCGGCTCCCGGGCCACCGACCCTACTTCGCCCCCCCTTCGAGCCGCCTCCGTGAGACCCAACCCCGAGACGCCGCCGAGTCGCCGCTGGGAACGGGGCGCGTAGTTCCGGAATGGGTCAGCGAGGTGTAGAACGCTGGCATGGACCTCGAACAGGCGATGCGGACGACGGCTTCGATCCGAGATTTCCGTCCCGAACCGGTGCCCGACACGGTGCTGCACCGGATTCTCGACCAAGCCCGGTTCGCCGGCAGCGGCGGCAACCGTCAGGGCTGGCGGGTGATCATCGTCAACGACATCGATGTGCGACGAGCCCTCCGCGACATCTACGTCGAAGTCTGGGCGGAGTACATCGATGGATACCGGCGGGGACTGGTCCCGTTCTCCCCGTCCTGGACGCCGTCGAGTGAGCCTCCCCCGCCCGTACCGAGCGACTTCGCCGACCACCTCGACGACGTGCCCGCCCTGCTCCTGGTCCTGGCGGAGCTCGACGCTCTGGCCATCACGGACCGGTTGCTCGACCGACCCTCGATCGTGGGCGGGGCGTCGGTCTACACGTTTGTGCAGAACATCCTGCTGGCCTCTCGCGCCGAGGGCATCGGTGGTGTCCTCACCACCTTGCTCGCCCGCGCCGAGCCCCGGGTCGCCGAGCTCATCGGCCTGCCCCCGACCCACGCCATCGCCGCCATGGTGACGCTCGGCTACCCCGTCCACCAGCCGACACGGCTGAGTCGCAAGACGGTCAGCGAGTTCACCACCATCGATCGCGCCGACGGCCCGGCGTTCACGATCTTCCCCTGAGAGCAGTGCTGGGGAGGGTCAGGTCAGCCGCCACCACCGTCGAGGAGGATCAGTTCGCCGGTGAGGTACGACGACGCGTCGCTGGCCAGGTACAGCGCCGTGCCGACGATCTCGTCGGCGGCGGCGATGCGTCCGAGCGGGACTTGGTTCGCCATCTGCTGCTGCGCCTGCTCTGACGGCATCGACGAGTGGAAGCTGTCGGTGTGGAAGGTTCCGCACACGATGCTGTTCACCCGGATGCCCTTGGGCGCCAGCTCTTGCGCGGACGCTCTGGTGAGCGCGTTCTGCCCCGCCTTGGCGGCGGCATAGATCATCGTGAACGGGTTCGGCCGGAGCGAGGCCTTGGAGCTGATGTTGATGATCGAGCTTCCCGGCCCCATGTGTTCGGCGGCCAACGCGGTGAGGCGCAGCGGACCCTTGAGGTTGACGGCGACCGTCTTGTCGAAGAGATCCTCGGTGACGCCGGCCAGCGAGGGCGGTACCGGCGCGATGCCGGCGTTGTTGACCAGCACGTCGATCCGACCGAACTCGGCGACGACGGCGTCGACGAGCTCGGCGCACTGCCCCCAGTCGCCCACGTGGCACGCCACCGCAAGGGCCCGGCGACCGAGCGCCCGGATCTCGGCGGCCACCTCCTCGCACCCGGCGAGCTTGCGGCTCGAGACCACGACATCGGCGCCGGCCTCGGCGAAGCCGAGCGCCATTGCTCGACCGAGTCCCTTGCTCCCGCCGGTGATGACGACGACCTTGCCGTCGGCCCGCAACGTCGGGATCATCGTCGCGCCCCCGAGGTTGAACGGCAGATCGAATGGTTGGTCATCGGCGGATCAACTCCAGGGCGCTGTCGAGCGAACGGTCCGCCTGGCGGCCGAAGTACTCGTGGTACGGATTCGAGGATTGCCCGCGCTGCCACTTGGCGTACGTGCCTTCGAGCACGATCCCGAGCTTCCAGCGGGAGAACACGTGGTACCACGGCATGGCCGAGAGGTCACGGCCTGACCGCTCGGCGTAGCGGGCCAGAACGTCGGCCACCGAGGGCACCGCCGTCTGATCGAGCACCGGTTCTTTGCCGGTGCCCAGGGGCATGACGCCCTCGGGACCCGGATGGAAGATCAGCGCCCACGCCAGGTCGACCAGGGGGTCGCCCACGGACGCCATCTCCCAGTCGACGACCGCCAGGAGCCGGGGCGGCGGGACGGGGCGAACAGGACGTTGTCGAGCTTGTAGTCGCCGTGACACAGCGTCAGCGCCTGATCCGGCGGCACGGAGCGTCGCAGCCACTCCCCGACCTCGTGAGCGCCAGGAAGCTCGCGGCCCCCGTACGAAGCCAGTTGGGACAACCAGCGATCGATCTGGCGACCCAGGTACCCGGGAGGGTGGCCCATGTCCCCCAAGCCGCACGCCACCCAGTCGACGGCGTGGATCTCGACGAGGGCATCGACGAGCTCGGTCACCGCGCCGCCATGGGTCTCCGGTGACGCGGCCCACGCCTCCGGGATCGACCCTCGAACCGGCTCCCCGTCGATCCGAGCCATCAGATAGAACGGCGAGCCGAAGACGGCCGGGTCGTCGCACGCAGCGACGGGCCGAGCGATGCGCACATCCCCACCGGCGATGGCCGTCAGGATCCGGTACTCGCGAAGGACGTCGTGCGCCGAGGACGAGCTGGCGTGTTGTGGAGCCCGTCGCAGGACCCACCGGTCGACACCTCGGTCGACGGCGAACACCTCGCATGATCCGCCGCCGGTCAGACGTTCGACGCCGAGCGGGACACGATCGCCGAACGCGTCGTCGCAGAAGGCCTCCAAGGCGGCCACCGCGTGAGGCTCGACACCCGCGTCGACCGTCACGCCAGTCCCACCTCGTCCCGCAGCTCGGCCCACTTCACCTCCGCCGCCGGGCGGCGCGACGGCAGGTGCTCCGTCGGCCAACCCTCCACGGGTGTGTAGCCCTTGAGGATCTGGCGGGCCAGTACGGAACGGTGCACCTCGTCCGGGCCGTCCCCGATGGGCCCGAACCGGGTCGAGCGATACCACGCCTCGACCGGCAGATCGGTGGAGTAGCCGAGGGCGCCGCACACCTGGATCGTGCGATCCATCACACCGAGCGCGATCTTCGACACGTAGGCCTTGACCATGCCGAGCTCGGCCCGGACGGCCGACGCCCCGACCTTGTCCATCTTCCACGCCGTCTGGAACGTGAGCAGCCGGGCGGACTGGATCTCCATGTGGGACTGGGCCACGTACTCCTGGACCATCTGGTGCTGGGCGAGGAGCTTGCCGTGCGACTCGCGCGACACCGCTCGTTCGCACAAGATGTCGAGCGACCGTTGCGCTTGTCCGAGCCAGCGCATGGCGTGATGGATGCGTCCGCCCCCGAGCCGCTTCTGGGCCAGCACGAAACCGTCGCCGGGCTGACCGATGAGATGGTCGGCCGGGACTCGACAGTCGCGGAATACGACCTCGGCGTGGTTACCGGTGCGCCCGAACTCAGGATCGGGATGCGCCATGGTGCCGACATCGCGGACGACCTCCATGCCGGGCGTGCCCGCCGGTACCACGAAGATCGACGCGTGTTTGTGCGGACGGTTCTCCGGGTTCGTCTCCGCGAAGACCAGCGTGATGTCGGCGCTCGACGCGTTGGTGATGAACCACTTGTGGCCGTTCAACACCCATTCGTCACCGTCACGCAATGCCGTGGTGCTGATCTTGGTCGGGTCGGCGCCGGCGTTGAACGGCTCCGTCAGCGCAAAGGCGCTGGTGATGTCTCCTCGCAGGTTCGGCCACAACCAGCGCTCCTTCTGCTCATCGGTGGCGCCGTGGGCGAGCAACTCCATGTTGCCGCTGTCCGGAGCCTGCACGCCGAAGATGGTCATCGACATCATGCAGCGACCGATGATCTCCGACATCAGAGCCAACTTCATCTGACCGAACCCCGCACCGCCGAGCTTGGGATCGAGGAACGCTCCCCACAGGCCACGCGCCTTCACCCGATCCTGGAGGTGGCGTTTGACGATCCTCCACTCGTCGGCGGGCAGCTCGGACTGGATCGGCTCCAGGGGGATGAGCTCGGCGTCGATGAACGCCCGCATCCACCCGAGTTGCTCGGCGAACTCTGGGTCCGTCTCGAATTCCCACCCCACCATGGCCTCCACGATGCTCGATCGAGCCGTCACCGTACCGCCCGCCGATCGAGACGGTCAGACCAGCGATGTCACAGCAGTGCGACAGCCTCGATGGCATCGACCACCAAGGCGGGAGTGCCGGTCGCGACGGGGTTGGCGCCGGTGATGGTCACGGTCACGGTGTGGCGCCCCGATGTCATGCCCTCGAGCGCGAACAACACCTGCTGGCTCGCATAGGTGGGCGCATGGGTGTCGACGGTGCCCTGGGAGGCACCGTCGATCGTGACCTCGGCTCGGGCCCGAGCCGGACCCCGTTGGCCGATGAGGCGGAAGACCGGGCCATCGATGGTCACGGTCAGCGAGGATCCCACTGCGCTTCCGACCTGCGCGGCACCACCGGATTGCGACGCGTGGTTCCAGGTGAACCAGGTGCCGGCGAAGCCCCCGATGATCCGGTGTTCCTCGAAACGCTGCACAGCAGTGCCGGCTCCCAGACCAACGGCCTCGACGGCATCGATGACGATGCCGGGCGTGCCCGTCGCGGCCGGGTTGGCACCCACATACGTGATCGATGCCGTGTGATCGCCGGGCGAGAGCTCAGAGGTCGAGAACAGGGCTCGCTGATTGAGGAAGGTGGGAGAATACGTGTCGACCGTCTCCCACAGAACGCCGTCGATCCATACCTCGGCCCGACCACGGGAAGGGCCACGCTGCCCGATCCAGGTGAACGACGGACCCCGCACGGCCGCGGTCACGATCGAGCCGGCCGTCGCGGTGAATCGAGCGGCGCCGCCTGATTGGGCGGCGTGCGTCCACGTCGACCAGGACCCGTTGTAGGTCAGTCCCGGCGCTGATTCCTCGAACCGCTGGATGAAGCCCGGGAACGGCCCGCGGATCTCGTAGACCCGCCCCGGATTGCGCTGGGAGGCCACGTACAGGCGCGTGCCGGACGGATCGAACGCCAGCCCGGTGAGCTCGCTGCCGGTCACTCCCGTGAGCATCGCGACAACTCAAGCCTGCCCCGTCCGGGTCACCTGAACGAGCTGCATGTCGTCGCCGTCTTCGGCGACGATGAGATCGCCCCACGGAGCGACGACCAAGGTGTCGACGCCTCGGAGCTGCGGGTTGGGATTGGTCGCGGCGTCGTACAGGACTTCGAGCGTCATGGAGGACGGGTCGAGCGACCACACGCGATTGTCGCCCTTGGTCGACAGGTAGACGAGGCCTCGCGAGTACCACAGTCCCTCGGCGCCGTTGAAGGATCGAATGGAGGGCACCTGCAGGTGGGGCCACACCGGCGAACCGGAGGGGTCGGGGACCGGCGCCCATCGCAGGCCGTTCGCGCCGTTGGCGAGGACCGAGAGCGTTCCTGCGCTGAGGTCACCCCAGGTGGTCGGTTGGAACCGGTACAGACCGCCGTTCGGGCGGTCCTCCGTGAGGTACAGCTCCCGACGGTCGGCGTTGACCGCGATCGTCTCGTGCTGGAAACGCCCGAGCGCCGGACGCTCCACCGGTGCGGTGGCACCGGCCGGATCCATCTCGTAGACCCTGCCGCCGGGGATCTCCTCGGCCGACAACCAGGTACCCCACGGGGTCGCGCCGCCGTTGCAGTTCATCGTGGTGCCGGTGAGGAGCGAGCGTGCGCCCACCACGTCTCCGTTGGCGTTGAACCTGATGCGGGCCACCCCACCGCCACCAGCGACCGACGACTCCGAGTTCGAGACGTAGAACCAGCCGCCCGCGCCATCGGAGAACACCGCGGCACCATCGGGGTCGGCATGCCACACGTGGGTGCTGGCCCCAACACGAGTCCCCGTCGTCGCGACCACCCTCGACGTGAATCCGGGCAACAATCGCCAGCCGTCGGCATCGGCTGCCTGGAGTTGGCCACCGTTGGTGACCCCGATCGCCCCGGCCTGCCGGCGCAGCAAGTCCGGGAGCAGGGCGATACCCGCGGCCCCACCGATCAGCCCGAGGGCGCGGCGTCTCGACACGATCTCGTGCCCTGTCCGGCACTCTCCGTTCCACACGAATCATGGTCTATCGCGAATAGTGGAGCGAAGATCGGCTCGCGCGGATCAGCCGGCGCGACACCAGCCGGCTCGCCGTCAGTACAGGCTCGTGAGTTGTTCGGAGGAGATCGATCGAATCCGTTTGCGGGTCGCCGCGATACGTACCCGGCGATCGGTCGAGACCACGACGATCGGCACCAGGTCGGCCAGAGAGTCGGCGAGTTCGACCACGACATCGTCGGCCTCGGTGTCGTCGGCCGCAAACCTGGTGTGGACGCCGAGCGATCGCGTGCTCCGCGGTGGACGCTCGCCCGCTCCGACTCCGTCGTACACGATCTCGAACCGGGCTCGCGTGCGGGCCGAGACCCGAGCCAGAGCCTGCTCCAGCCGGCTGCGTTGCGTCCGTGGATCCTCGGTCGACCAGCACACGTGGCTCGTGTTGTAGCCGTCGACGACGAAGACCACGCCGGGGGTCGCCGCCAGGGCCACCGCCGCTTCGGCGCCCGAATCGAGCACGCCCCCAGGAAGGGAGATGGGCCGGCGTTGCGCCGACGACGCCGGCCGAACCGTGCTCGTAGCGCGGCCGGACCCGGGGCCCGCGTCTGACGATCCAGTCGTGGTCGCGGGTCGCAGGGTGACGCCGTCACCGCTACCGCTACCGTCGCCGTCTGGGGATGGCGCCCCAGGTGCGCCGAGCAGCGCCTCGAGCTCGTCGACTCGGCGAGCCGACTCGGCCAGGGTGGCGGCCAGCGCGGCCGTGAGGTGGCGCGCGGCATCTCGGTCGACGGGACGCGCCGCCGGTGGCGTCGGTACGGCACCCGAAGGTGTCGCCCGGGTCGCCGCCGCGTCCGCCCGGAGCGCGTGAGCTTCTGCGGTCCGCTCGGCCAGCCGCTTCTCCGTGGCCTTGAGCTCGCGAACGGCCCGCTGGCGCTCGGCTATCAACCGATCCCGGTCCTCGGTGACGGCGGCGAGGGCAGCCGCGGCGCCCTCGAGGTCGCGTCGAGCCTGGGCGAGATCTGACTCCTGACCGGCGAGACGTACCTCGCTGGCGCCGAGTGACGAGCGCAAGCGATCGACCTCGCGCTCGGCCTCGCGCCGCCGCCGTCGATCCGCCGAGTCGGCCGTTTCGATCGACTCGTGGTGGACGGCCACCACCTCGTGGAGTCGAGCATCCCAACCGCCGGGACGCCGGATCCACAAGGTGCCGATCGGGCCGACGGCGTCGGTGTCGAGCGCGGCAGCCACGGCGAGTCGGAAGGTTTCGTCGGACTCAACGGCGCGCCGGACGGTCTCCAGGGCGCGGCCGGACAGGGTCCGGAAGCGAAGGAGCGGTCGGAGCCGGTTGGGCACTGGAAGCGGCGGTCGGGCCTGCTGCCGGCTCCGGGCTACGTTGACTGCAGCCTCGAGGGCCGGGCGCAGCAGCTCGAGGTCGATCGGCGGGAGGTCGGACCGCTCGGCGGTCACCGGCCCACCCGACACCTCGGAGCGTCCACCGGCCTGCGCACTCCGTCATGGTACCGTCGAGCCGTCGGCCCGCCGAAGACCCTCGGGGCCGACGAGAGTACTTGACACTCGAACGTTTGTTCGATCATGCTGCTCGAATGCTCACGCCGGCGCCCGCCTTCCGTCAGGCCAGTTTCGAAGATCTCGGAACCCCGCTGGCCGATGTCACGTTCTGCGTCATCGACCTCGAAACCACCGGCGGCTCCGCAGAGACGGAAGGCATCACCGAGGTGGCGGCGGTCAAGGTTCGGGGCGGGGAGGTCGTCGGGAGCTTCCAAACGTTGATCGACCCTGGCCGCGCCATCCCGACGTCGATCACCGTCCTGACCGGCATCACCGACTGCATGGTCATGCGGGCGCCGCGCATCGGGTCTGTTCTCCCGACGTTGCTGGAGTTCATCGGCGACTCCGTCATCGTCGGCCACAACGTCCGGTTCGACCTCGGGTTCTTGAACGCGGCGCTCTCCCGAGCGGATCGCCCCCGGCTCGGCCACCGCTCGCTCGACACGTGCGCGCTCGCCCGCCGGCTCGTACGTGACGAGGTGCCCAACTGCAAACTCGACACGCTGGCCCGGCGCCTCCGGCTGGACCACAAGCCCACGCACCGGGCCCTCGATGACGTCCTGGCCACGGTCGACCTGCTCCATTTCCTCATCGAGCGAGCATCCGCGTTCGGCGTCAGCGGCCTCGATGACCTGCTGGCGCTGCCCACGATGTCGGGCCATGCCCAGGCCGGCAAGCTCAAGCTCACCGAACGTCTGCCTCGTTCTCCCGGGGTCTACCTGTTCAAGGACCGGGTTGGGCAGGTCGTCTACGTCGGCAAGGCCACCGATCTGCGGGCCCGCGTGCGTTCCTACTTCTCGTCCGATTCACGCCGGAAGGTCGGCGCACTGCTCCGTGAGGCCGCTGCTGTCGATCACGTGGTGTGCGCCTCGGCGCTGGAAGCCGGGGTCCTCGAGGTTCGACTCATCCACGAGCACCAGCCGCGGTACAACCAGCAGGGGCGCAACCGTGATCGGCAGTGTTACGTCAAGCTCACGGCCGAGCGGTTCCCGCGGCTGAGCATCGTCGTGGTGCCGAAGACCGATGGCGCTACGTACCTGGGCCCGGTGTCATCCAAGAAGGTGGCCCAGCTCATCGTCGATGCCATCCACACCGCGGTCCCCCTGCGGCGGTGCACCGAACGGCCGGGCCGGTCACGCCGCGATGGCCCCTGCACCGCGGCGCAACTCGGCGTGTCGACCTGCCCCTGTGCGGGCACGATCGACGAGACGGCGTACGCGGTCCTCGCCGAGCGGGTTCGGCTCGGACTGAGCGCACGCCCGGCGCTCCTGTTGGCCCCGCTCGCCGAACGTATGAACGCCCTGGCCGCGTCCGAGCGGTTCGAGGAAGCGGCCGACCTCCGCAATCGGGCCGATGCGCTGGCCTCCGCCATCGTGACCTCCCGCCGCCACACCGCGCTTCGGCGTACGCAGCTCGACCTGGAGCTTCCGGGCGGCGTCCACGTGAGCCTCGACAGCGGCCGCCTCACCCCGCCGCGCCGGGCGGCGACCGGCGTCGAATCCCTGCCGTGGCCGGTGGCGCTCGGTGCCGAGCCCGAATCCGGTGACCATGAGCTCCCGCCGAGCCCGGCGGAGGCGGCCGAACTGGGAGTCGTGAGCCGTTTCCTGGAGCGGTATGCCGATCGCATCCGCATCGTCCACTGCATCGGCGAGTTGTCGCACCCGCTCGACGATCTGCCCACCTTCAAGGCCCGGGAGAGCGCCGGTCCGGCGGGTCTCGTGCCCGCGCCGGCCGGATCCTCCCCCGTGCCGATCCGGACCCGGAGTGGTCGTCGAGCGGCCTGACTGTCACTCCGCCCCGGCCTGTGGTCCACTGCGGGCGTGACCCACGCCGGAGCGTCTCGCGTACGGTGCACCGCCCGGCTCGTCCTCGGGTTCCTGGTCGTCCTCGCCGGGTGCGGCGGCGATCACGATCCGAGGGAGTCACCCGGTTCACGTCATGCGAGCTCGGGGACCACCGTCGAACCCGGGGTGCTGGTGGCGGCCGAGTGCCCGCCCGAGGTGGCGGCCGATACCGAGGCCGTGACGTGCTGGGAGCTCACCGTGCCGATCGACGGCGACGACCCAGCATCGGGAGTCGTTCGACTGGCCATCGCCGTGTTGTCATCGGCCGCCGCGTCACCCGAACCGGATCCCGTGGTGATCCTCCACGGAGGCCCGGGTGCTCCCCTCACCGCGACAGCGGGCACGTGGTTGTCCCCGGCGACGCCGTACCTCCAGCACCGTGACGTGATCCTCGTCGACCAACGCGGGTCGGGGCGGTCGACCCCGTCGCTCGACTGCCCGGAGGTCGATGGCACCACTACCGCGGGCGATGAAGCCGACGCCCTGACGGCCTGCCGGGATCGGCTCCTGGCCCAGGGCGTGGCGCTGGATTCGTTCACCTCGGCCGACATCGCCCGGGACGTCGCGTCATTGCGCGTCGCGATGCGGATCGACCAGTGGAACGTCGTGGCCGTTTCGTTCGGGACGCGCGTCGCCCTCGAGCTCCTCGCCATCGACGCCGACGGCACCCGGAGCGCGGTCCTCGACTCGGTCTACCCCCCCGATGTCGATGCCGGGGCCGAACAGGCCGGCATCGCAGCCGCGGCGCTCCGGCGGCTGCTCCAGGTGGCCGGCCGCGGCGACCTGATCGCCCCCCTCGACGACACGCTCGTCGCGCTCGCCGACCGGCCGGTGACGGTCACCTCGTCCTCGGATCCCGGTGCGCCCTCCGTCACCGATGTGATCGACGACCGGGTCCTGGCCGGACGGTTGTTCCGCACGCAGTACGACACCTCGCACCTCGGCGATGTGGTCGACGCGGTGGCCGCCGCCGTCGACGGCCGTCTCGCCGAAGCACTCCCCCTACTCGACGGCGGTGCCCTTCCCGCCGACCGCGGCGCCGGCCGACCATCGGCCGTAAGCAGCACGAGCCGGCCATCGGCCGAATCGACGTTGGCCGACTCGTTGAGCGAGGGCGCGTACTGGCTCGGCGAATGCCGCGAAGGAGCGGGCCGCTCGTTGGTGTCCGTGCCGCCGGATCGTGCCACCGGTGGCGACCGCGGCGATCCCCTCGCCGCTGCGCTCGCGGCCGATGTCGCTGAGGTGCGTTCGTCGTGCCAGATCTGGGCCGCCGAGCCGATCCCAGCGTCGCGCGTCGAGGCCACCGTCGTGCCAGTGCTGTTGGTGACGGGCGAGGTCGATCCGGTCACCCCGGTCCGTTGGGCTCGGTCCACCGCCGAGGCACTCGGTGGCTCCGCCACCGAGCTCACGGTGCCACGAGCCGGGCACGGACCGTCGCTCAGCCTGTCGTGCGTCGAGAGTGTCGTCGCCGCGTTCATCGAGGACCCGGCGGAAGGCACCGGCCCGCGTCTCGATGCGGCGTGCGCGCCTCCGCTCAGCGGCTGAGCCCGGCCGCTGCCGCGGCGAGCTCTTCGCAACCCGCCACGTCGTAACCACGTACGACCGCGATGCGTTGGGCGGCGAGCGACCCTTCGGCGTGGATCGACAGAACCGACTGGTACCCGCCGAACTCTGAAGCCGTGATGTCGCGGATGAGGGCCATCAGGCGCGCTCGATCCTCGCCCCCCACGGCCGCCGAACCCTGGAGGTAGCGCTCCAGCTGCGGCCGCAGCTCGGCGTTGTCCCAGTTGGCCGCCGACGGCGCGGTCACCACGAGCCCACCAGCGATGTCCTGCACGAGTTTGGCCATGTGGTGATAGCTGTCGGCGAAGTGGTGTTTGGCCAGGTTGGTGAGGATCGGGTCGGGGATGGCGAGGCCCGGGGCGACGATGCGGTGCTCGTGCGCCGCGGCCACCAGCAGGGCTCGGGTGGTCTCGGTCCAGGCGATCACCGAGCCGAGGTTGTCGCGGATGTGGCCCACGTTGGAGGTGCCGTTGGCGCGCGCCACGAGGCTGGCGGCGCCGATGAAGAGCTCGCACATCGGCAGCTTGTAGGACGCCGCGGTGAAGCGATGGAAGTCGACGAAGGCCTCGGCGAGCGGTCCGGCCATCTCGTGCTCGCCGGCCAGGAACACCGACGACCACGGCACGAACACGTCGTCGAAGATCGTCAGCGTGTCGACCATCTTGTGACGCCCCGAGACCGGAGCATCGAACGGGTCCGCCGCAGCGCGACTCGACGCTTCGGCGATGAGGCGAAGGCCAGGGGTCGCCACCGGAACGGCGAAGCTCACGGCGTAGTCGGCATCGGCCGGCCCCATGGCGCGGGTCGGCAGGACGATGATCATGTCGGCGAACGGGGTGCCCGTGGTGTGAGCCTTGGCCCCCCGCACGACGATGCCTTCGGCCGACCGATCGACGATCCGCAGGTAGGCATCGGGGTTCGGTTGGGCCGACGGTCGCAGCGACCGGTCGCCTTTGACGTCGGTCTGGGCGACCGCGAACGCCAGGTCCTCCGAGCGTGCTCGGGCGAGCAACGTCGCCACCCGCTCCGCCACGGCTCCGCCATCGTGCGCCGCCATGGCGTCGGCGACGATCGTCAACGCGAAGAGGGCGTCGGAGCCGATCTCTTTGACGAGCGGCACGACGCCGCGGCCGGCCCGCGTCCCGGCGGCGATCAGCTCTCGTCGAGCCAGCAGATCCTCGGCCGTGCGGGGCAGGGCGAAGTAGCGGCTGTACGTCTCCCCGGTCATCGGGATCGAGGGCGACCGCCAGATCTCGGTGGGCGGGGTCGGCCGCCATGATGTAGTCGATGCCGGCGTGATCGAGCCCGGCGGACAGCCACGGGTGGGCGGAGATGTCGGCGACGCGGGCGCCATCGACGAAGACCTCGCGGCCGTCGTGCACGCCGGCGCGAAACTCGTCGAACGAACGCAGAACCATGTTCGACAGCTTGCCCGCCACCCTCGACATCCGTGCGGATGGTGTCCCCACCCCAAATGTGGCGACATCTCCCCCACCGCAGGCGACAACTCGCCAAATTTCGCCCGGAGAACGGAGAACGGGGGCGCCGGGGCCTCAGGTGGTCGAGAAGGCGATGAGGCGGTCGAGCAACTCGCCCGGGCCGCCGCGGTCGAGGGCCGCGGAAGCAGCGGCCACGCCCTCCTCCAGGTCCTCCGCCACGTCGGCGACCACCAGACCGGCGGCTGCGTTGAGGACGACGATGTCACGGACGGGCCCGAGCTCGCCGTCGAACAGACGGCGGATGATGACGGCGTTGGCCGCCGCATCGCCACCGACGAGGTCGACCGAGTTGGCGAGTGCGAGGCCCACCTCGGCAGGTTCGAACATGCGGGTGGTGATCTGGCCGTACCGCAGGTCGTGGATGACCGAGGGGCCGGTGGTGGACAACTCGTCGAGGCCGGCATCGCCCGTCACGACCATCGAGCGCACCGAGCCGGTGGCCTGCAGGACCCGGATCATCCGCTCGCCGAGGGCGGAGTCGGCGACACCGATGACCTGCCGGGTGACCCAGGCCGGATGCGACAGGGGCCCGAGGACGTTGAACACCGACGGCACGCCGAGCTCGGCCCGCACCGGCCCGGCGTGGCGCATGGCGGCATGGAAGGTACGAGCGAACGCGAATCCGATGCCGAGCTCCCTCACGCACTGGGCGACGGCCTCCGGGGACAGGTCGATGTTGACCCCGAGCGCCTCCAGCAAGTCGAAGGAGCCCGAGGTCGACGACGCCTTGCGATTGCCGTGTTTGCAGACCACCGCGCCGGCGCTGGCGGCCACGAAGGCCGCCATGGTGGAGACGTTGAGCGCGTGGGCGCGTCTGCTCGGCGATCCGCCCGCACCGACGATGTCGATCGCGCCAGGCGGGATCTCCAGGGGCGAGGAGAACTCCCGCATGGCTTCGACCAGACCGGCCATCTCCTCGACGGTCTCGCCCTTCACCCGCAGCGCCACCATGAAGGCGGCGATCTGGGCCGGGGTCGCCTCGCCGGCGAGGATCGCGGTCAAGGCGGCTCGGGCGTGGTGACCCGAGATGTCCCGTTTGTCGCAGAGCCGACCGAGCACGGCCGGCCACCCGCCCACGTCGTCGATGGTCACGGTGTGCACGAGGGTCAGCCGCCGTTCCGGAGGGTGGTCACGAGTTCGGTCACCGTATCCGACGTCAGTGGCGTGGCGTGACGGTATGCCGGGTGGACGATCGCCAGTGCGCCGCCCCCGCTCGAGAGCGCATCGACCTGAGCGGCCTCGAAGTCGAAGTGCACGTAGTGCACTGACGACGTGATCTCGGTACGGGTGAGCTGGCGGGCGTGGCCTTCATCGACGCGGCACCGCACGACACTTCCGTCGGCCAACTCGAACTGCACCGCCTGTTCGATGCCGACCAGGTCCGGGAGCCAGCGGCGCAAGTCCGCATCGTTGGTCAGCTCGAGCATCATGGTGGCGGCGAGCGTTCCTGGGTAGGGAACGAGCACGTTGTACACGTCGATCTCGGCTTGGATGCCGGCGTCGGTGTCGATGCGTTCGACCCGCGCCATCTCCTGGATCTGGAAGCGGATCGTCTCGGCGTTTTCGAACACCAGGCTCACGAACGGCCCGATGGTGACTCGAC
This sequence comes from uncultured Acidobacteriota bacterium, assembly GCA_963732655.1. Taxonomy (GTDB): domain Bacteria; phylum Actinomycetota; class Acidimicrobiia; order Acidimicrobiales; family SHLQ01; genus CAVTWS01. The sequence continues at coordinate 816,495 of CAVTAI010000001.1, forward strand.
GGCGGCGTTTGAGCTCGATGACGCGGCGTCGGAACTCGTCCCGCTCGCGTTCGTACGCTCGGGTGTCGGCGATGTCGTCGAGGGTCAGCTTGGACATGGCAGCCTCCTCAGGTTGCAGTCGGTGGGCAGATCGGCCGTGTTGTCGGCCGGGAGGAGTCAGGCGGCGAACCAGTCAGCCCCGGGGTCGGTCGACGCCGGCCTCGGGGGCGAAGCCGTACGCCCGGGCCACCATCTGGATGGGGTGCATCGGGTCAGCGCCCGTCTCGAGCGCGATGCCCCCGTTGGCCAGCGAACAGTCGCCCGTCACGATCTCGCTGTCGGCGCGCTCGATGGCCTCGGCCATCTTCCGTGCGACCTTGCGGGAGATGTCGAGGTTCTCGGCTCGCAGGCCCCATGTGCCGTCGATCCCGGAACATTCGGCGACGACGGACACCTTGGCGCCGGTGAGCTTCATGAGGTCCCGGCTGCGCAGCCCGATGTTCTGAGCCCGGAGGTGACACGGCGCGTGGTAGGTCACCGTGGCCGGCACCTCGCCGGTGAATTCGGTGTCGAGCGAGGTGTTCTCGGCCTTGTGGAGGGCGACGAGATACTCGGCCGCATCCTTCGTACGGTCAGCGACGAGACGGGCATCGGGGCCACCGACGTAGTCGACGTAGTCCTTCTTGAGCACATACCCGCAGGTGGGTTGGGGCACGATCACCTCGAGATGATCGCCGACCGCATCGGCCGCCTTGATGGCCGCGGCCAGGACCGAGATGTTGGTGCGCGCCTGCTCGACGAAGGCCTCGACGTTGCCCTGATGCAGGTGCGGTGCCCCGCAACACACCTGACCCTCGGGCAACCGACATTCCACCGAGTTGTGCTCGCACACCTTGACGAGGTCCTGCCCGATGCCGACGTTCTGGTACTCGACCTGACAGGTGGGGAACAGGGCGACGATGCCCTGACGCTCACCGGCGGGCCGGCCGCCTTTGCTCGGGCGCTTCTTGAACCACGTGCTGAACCGCTGCTTGGAGAACGGGGGCAACACGCGTACCGAGGCGATACCAACGGTCTTCTCCATGAGCTGGCGCGGCAGCGACCCCGGCTTGCCGACGCTGGCGTTGGCCAGAGGTGCCGCGAGCGAGCCGGCTTTGCCCACCAGATCGGTGCTCGCCAGCGCCTTGTCGGTGAGCTTGGTGCGAATCGAACGCTTCTCGTTGCGGAACCGGACCTGGTCGGCCCGCATCATCAGGCGTGGGAAGTCGAGCGCCCATTCGTGCTGGTCGGGCGTGTAGGGGCAGTTGACGTAACAGAGCTTGCACTGGAAGCACTCGTCGATGACCTGGTCCTGCTCGGCGCGGCTCATCAACGCGGCGTCCTGGTGGGGCTTGTCGTCGACGTAGTCGAACAGCGTCGGGAACGACGTGCAGAACTTGAAGCAGAGCCGGCATCCGTGACACAGGTCGAAGACCCGATCGAGCTCACCGCGCAGGTCGGTCTCGTCGAAGTACTTCGGGTGGAACGGGTCGTAGGTGGTGGTCACGTTGGGCTCCGGGTGGATCGGGGCGCGCGGTGGCGAAGGACGCGCTGGTGTGGGGAGTCGATCAACGCTCGGCCGAGACGCCGAGCCGTGCTCGCACCCCCGGGCCGCCGCCGTCGGCGGACGCACCCGGGGGCGAGACGATCGGGCCGGGCCCGACGGATCAGAATTCGGTGAGGGCCTTGCTGTACCGGTTGGCGTGGCTCGTCTCGGCTTTGGCGAGGGTTTCCATCCACTCGGCGATCTCCTCGAAACCTTCGTCACGAGCGGTGCGGGCGAACCCGGGGTACATCTCGGTGTACTCGTAGGTCTCGCCGGCGACGGCGGCCTTGAGGTTGTCCTCGGTGTCGCCGATGGGCAGGCCGGTCGCGGGGTCGCCCGCCTGGGCCAGGTACTCGAGGTGGCCGTGAGCGTGGCCGGTCTCGCCTTCGGCGGTGGAGCGGAACAGCGCGGCGACATCGGGGTAGCCCTCGACATCGGCGCGTTGCGCGAACCACAGATAACGGCGGTTGGCCTGGCTCTCGCCGGCGAAGGCGTGCTTCAGGTTCTCGTGGGTGGTGGTGCCGTTCAGATCGGGCATCGAAATTCTCCTGGGTTCAACCGGTGGTTCGTTGGTGTGGAGAGCCCACACCGGCTTCGGCTCCGAGGCACGCACGACACGTGCCGCGAAAGACGATCTCGGTGGCGTCGACGTGGAACTGGTCCTCGAACGTCGACGGCATTCGTACCTCGGGGAAGTCGGCCGGCACGTCGATGACGCGTCCGCAGACGTTGCACACGAGATGGTGATGAGGCTCGACCATGGTGTCGAAGCGCACGGCGCCCCCCACCACGTCGAGTTGGGCGAGCTCACGGAGCGCCACCAGATCGTTCAGCGTCTGGTACACGGTGCGCAGCGAGATGGTGGGCATGTCGGCCACCACTGCCGCATAGACGGCCTCGGCTGTGGGATGATCGCCGTGCTCGGCCAGGTATCGGAAGATGCGTTCGCGCTGCGGAGTGACCTTGCCCCCACGGGCTCGCAGCAGCTCGCTGAGCGCTTCCGGTGACTGCATGCCCAGCACCCTATCAGCATGATCTGTTGATCAACAATTGTTGTTGAAGAGCACACCCGGGAAGGCCTGCACGGGGAGGTACACGACGTTGGTCCCGCACTCCCTCCGGCCGGCTCCCCCACATGCTGCGCCCTCCGGCTCGGCCGCCCGGTGGCAGCCGCACCGGGTCGCTGTGCCCGCGGCCGTACTCGCCGAGCTCGACGGGATCTGCCCGGTCGATGGCCGCGACGGGGTGCCCGGCGACGATCACCGTGACTGGTGGCCGCTCGGGATCGTGTGGGGGCACCAAGGGATTGTCATGCCCGGACCCGATGTGGTGGCGCGGCCGGCCGAGGTTGCCCAGGTCGCCGAGGTCCTCGCGTTGTGTGACCGCCACCGCCTCCCCGTCACGACGGTCGCCGGACGATCTGGTGTGGTCGGCGGGGCGGTGGCCATTCACGGGGGCGTCGCCCTCGACATGACCGGCCTGGCCGGGATCGTGGCCGTGGCGCCCGACGACCTCCTCGTCGACGTCGCCGCCGGCACCTTCGGCGACACGTTCGAAGCTGAGCTGCGGGTCGATCACGGCCTCACGGTCGGCCACTGGCCGCAGTCGATGTCGCTGTCGACGGTCGGCGGCTGGTTAGCGTGCCGCGGCGCCGGCCAGTACTCGACCCGCTACGGAAAGATCGAGGACATCGTCAACGGCCTCGATGTCGTCCTGGCCAACGGCCACACGATCACCACCGGTGGATCGCCCCGGGCCGCGGTCGGCCCAGACCTCACGCAGCTGTTCGTCGGCTGCGAGGGCACGCTCGGCGTGATCACCGGCGCCCGCCTCCGCGCCCGGCCGGTCCCTGCGGCCGAGGCCCGCGACTCCTGGTCGTTCCGTTCCTTCGCCGATGGCCTCGACGCGTGCCGCCGCATCCTTCGACGAGGCGCCACGCCAGCGGTACTTCGTCTCTACGACCGCGACGAGAGCCTCCGCAGCTTCGACCACGACGGTCACCTGCTCCTCATCCTCGACGAGGCCGACACGGCGATCGTCGAGGCCACGATGCGGATCGTCGAGTCGGAATGCCGCACCACGGCGACCGACCGGATCGGGCCGGCGCCCGTGGTCCGCTGGTTGTCCCACCGCAACGACGTCTCGGCCCTGGAGCGACTCGTCGGCCAGGGGCTCGTCGTCGACACCATGGAGATCGCCGCCCACTGGTCCCGACTCCCCGACCTGTACGAGGGCGTCCGCGCCGCCATGAGCGCAGTGGCCGGAACCGTGGTGGCGTCGTGCCACGAGTCGCACGCGTACCCCGACGGTGCCTGCCTCTACTTCACGTTCGCCGGGGCGCCGGAGCCCGAGCGGGCCGAGCGGTACTACGTCGACGTGTGGGACGCCGGGACGCGCGCCACCCTGGCCGCCGGGGGGTCGCTCAGCCACCACCACGGGATCGGGCTGAACCGGGCCCGCTTCATGCCCGGGGCCCTCGGCCCGTCGTTCGACGTGCTGGTCGGACTCAAGACCGCTCTCGACCCGAACGGCATCTTGAACCCCGGCAAGCTGGGACTCCCCGACGCGTTCGGCGACCCCGGTTGGCCATGACCATCGTCACAACAGGCGTTTCCGCGGAAACGCCTGTTGTGGACAACCGCCGGGTAGATCGGCATCGACGGTGAGCCCGCCACCGCTGGTGAGCCAGCCGGGCGGTGCATCCCGCCATTGGGACCGGCATCCTGAGGGCGTGGTGGTGAGTCGGCTGGGTGGCCGCGGCGCCCGCATCCCTCGGGGTGTCGGTGTCGAGGAAGGTCGGGGCTCCACAGGGCAGGGTGCTGGCTAACGGCCAGTCGGGGCGACCCGCAGGACAGTGCCACAGAGAACAGACCGCCGATGGCGCCGGAGACGGCGCACAGGTAAGGGTGAAACGGTGCGGTAAGAGCGCACCAGCGCCCCGGGCGACCGGGGCGGCTCGGTAAACCCCACCCGGAGCAAGGTCGAGCAGGGAGAGGGCGGCCCGTCCGCAGACACTCCCAGGTAGACCGCACAGATGGATGGCCACCCATGGCGCCACCCGCAAGGGACGCCGGGACAGAACCCCGCCTACAGGCCGACTCACCACCACAATCCTTGAAAATTCTGAGAAGGAGAGGACACCCCAGGCCTGCTGGCAACTCGGTGGCAACAGCGCCGCCGGTCTGACAACAGGTGAGCCCGGAGGAGTTGGCGCTCCCCCGGCCGGGCGACCGAACTCTGGAGGTTCGGCCATGGCCCACGGTACCTATGTACCTACTGTCCCCCCTCCCTGGTGGCCCGTCGTCGAGCCACTGCTCGACGAGCTCGAGCAGCTCCCACACCAGGCCCTACCTCTCGCGTCGGCGGCCGGCGCCCTCCGCCGGGCGCGGGCCCCTGTCTGTCAGCTCGAGCTCGTCGCCGGGGAGTGGGACCCGTGGCTCGAGCTCAGTCGACGTACCCACCTCGAGCTCGTCTGGCGTGACTTCCCGCGCAGCTGCCCCGCTCAGCTTGTGCGGCCGGCGGGCCTGGCGTGGCGCCTACTAGATGTCAAGCTGGCCACCTGGCTCGGCTGGGGCCAGATGTGGGAGACGCTCACGCATGAGCTCGTGCACGACGAGCGCGAGCTCTGGCCCCTGCTCATGGCCGACGAGGCGGCCGCCGAGGTCGAGGAGGCCCTCGTGCGGGCGATCACGGCCGAGCGGCTGGCAGGCCACCAGTGAGCGGCTCGAGGGCCGACCTCCGAGCAGCTATCGCCCTCGGCCGTCACCCGGCCGAGTTGTGGCCCGGGTGGGGAGGGGGTGCCCGTCAATGCGATCCAGCACGGCCTGCCTTGCGGCCTTGAGCTCTTCCGAAGCGGCGTCGATGTCGGCATCCTCTGGGAGAAGGTCGGCTATGTCGGGGAACACGGCGCGGAGCGAGTGGGCTCTCGTCACCATGTAGTGCCGGAGCAACACCTGACGAGCCGTCGTGTACCGCTCCCATACCTCCCAGCCTCGGACCCCTGAGCGGCGTGCACAGATGTCTGCCCGGCGCGCCCCAGCGAAGATCCGCTGCTCCACCGCCTTCAAAACGGGCCTCATGCTCGCTATCTGGCCCTCGATGAAATCCGTCGATCCCGGCGCACCGCGTGAGTCCTGGGCAACTGCAGCGGCTCGGACGTACAAGAGGAGGCTCGACAAGGAGATCCACATCTCATCTTCAGCCTCCTCAAGGTCGGACGAGAGCAGATCCTCAAGCTCGGCGAGCGAGTCCACTTGCAACTGCGCCTTCCGCACTTGCAACTCCTTCTCGGGCAGCTTCCAAAACTGATAGGCCGCGAAGGACAGGGCGCCCGCAGTGAAGATCCCCGCGAACCACTCGCCCGCATTCCCCCAGACGATCCGGCCCGAGTCGTCGTCCGCCCACCAACCGACGAGGGCGAGGCCGAGGAGGGGCCAGCCGGCCCATCCGAGGCCGGGCCGACGCTTCATCCAGTACCATCCACGAGCGCGCCGCGCTCGTGGATCATCCCCCGCTGACTTAAGGCTTCGTCGCATCTACGTATCGCTGCAAGGCATCCGACCCCACGAAGGTGGAGTCAACTCGATCTCCAAACACCTGCCGATATCGATCGGCCGTGGCCTCCTTGACGTCGACGACGGTGACCGGTCCACTCGGAAAACTAGTGGAGAGCAGCGCTCTGACCGCTGTATCGGCTGGCGGCAGTGAGTAGCCGATCACCACAAGTTCATCTGCGGCCCTGAGGGCCTGGTCTGCCAACCGCCAGAGGTTCGCGAAGAAGGCACTGGCGTAGAAGTTCGCCTTCGAGGTCGTAGGGGGAACGATGCACGGCTCGAAGATCAGACCGAAGATCGTCAAGGTCGGCATATCCGTCGCTTGTGTTCATTACCTCTGGCCCCCAAGTCAGCTTGGGCCAGACCGTATAGACCGCCCGATCTGGACCGCTGGTCGGGCCGGGCCAATACCACGTCAGGGAGCCGTGGAGCTTGAGGAGCGGGAACCCACGCGGCCTTTCCGGAGCGAGCACTGCAAATCCGGACCTTGATGCGAGTGGCACCAATCGGCCTCGCTCAAAGTCGTGGCCCCTCAGGGGCTTCCTGCCATCGGTGTCGAACGTGTCGTAGTAGGCCTTTGCTGCCGACTCGAGAAGCATGTCGTAGTTGAACGAGATGACCGTCGAGGCATGCCGACCCATTCGCTCGACAAGCCCGGTGAGCCGCGGATCAGGGTCACGCGCCATCACCAACGCTTGGCGCTCGTCGAGGACCTCCCCAATCGCCCGAGCGACCCTCAGGTAGACGACCCGATTCTCAAGGGCCGTCACTTCATCCATCCACGGCTGCTTCTCACCGAGGTATGTGAGCCACGCCTCGAAGTCACCGAGGAACGCTTCGGACTCCGGCGGCAGATGCTCGTCTCCTAACCGCTCTCGGATTGCAGCATCAAGGTCCGGAACGAGCGGCATCTGTTGGTCGTCGGGCAAGTGATCCGAGACCGCCTTCGAACACCCTGCCCCAACGAGAAACACCTGCGTCCTGACCGCCACGGCGCCGATGGTAGGTGGCGGTGACGGGCCGGGGGGTGCATCGACCGGAAAGCACCCGGCCGTCACGCGGGTGTGCTCGACGAGCCGGGCGACCCACCATCACGGCCGTCCGGTCGTCGAGCACGATCATCGGAGGCCGTCGAGTCCCCGTCTAGACCGGCCTCGCCGAGCCTGGGCGGTCTTGGCCTTGGCAAGGTCGCGCTCGGCCTCGGCTCACTCCTGGGCCACGAGGGTCCACTGGAGCGACCGGCGGGCGAAGGGGTCGAGGCCCATGCGGATCGATCGGGCCGAGATCGCCGCCGAGAGGCGCACGAGCTTGCGGTCGTTCACCTCGGCTCGAGCGGCCTCTCGGAAGAACTCGTCGACGAGGTAGGCGAGCTGCACCAGGGCGTGGTCCCGGCGCGGTCCCACGGGTGACCATCGGGGACTGCCAGGCGTCGCGCGGGCAATACGGCGAGCAGGCGGCCAGGTCGGCCAGCGCGCCGAGCACCTTGGGGCGCCGCGTCGGCCAAGGCGGCGTCGAGGTCGTCCTCGCTGCGCTTACGGGCCGGCTCGATGCGCTCGGGCTCGACGAGCAGCAGGCGCTCGCCCAGTCACCTCGCAGGAGCACCGGCGTCGATCCACGTCACGATGTTGGCCCGGCGCATCGTGGTCACGGCCAGCCCGCCGTCGGTGTAGCGCACCCGGCGAACCAGGGCGTCACCGGTCGGGGCCCGGCACCAGGCGTCGCTAAGCCACTGTGGAACCGAGCTCACGTTGTCGACGGCCACGACGTTGCTCCTGGCGGCGGTGAGCACCCACGTCTCGACGTCACGTGGAGGGGTCCGAAGCGGCGCCGGCGACGGGTCGACATCCCCGCCTACAGGCCGACTCACCGCGTTCCTTGAAGATCCGGCTCGTGAAGTCCGGCGGCGGCCGGCCGTGACCACCGTCACCCAAGGCGTTTCCGCGGAAACGTCGCCTGTGGACAACCGCGTCCGCAGCTCGTCAGTCCCGGGCGGCGATGACGCTGCGCATCATGGGGTAGATCTGGCTCTCCCAGCGCCGGCCCGAGAACACGCCGTAGTGGCCGACTCCGGGCTGCAGGTGGTGCCGCTTCAGGTACGGGCGCAGGCCCGAGCACAGGTCGTGGGCGGCCATGGTCTGGCCGATGGCGCAGATATCGTCCCGCTCACCTTCGACCGTAAGCAGCATCGTCCTGGTGATCGCCGACGGGTCGATCATGCGCCCCCGGTATTCGAGCACCCCGCGGGCGAGCTGGTGGTTCTGGAACACCCGGTCGACCGTCTCGAGGTAGAACTCCGCCGTGAGGTCGAGCACGGCGAAGTACTCGTCGTAGAACTCGCGGGTCGAATGGGCGGTCTCGGTGTCCCCGTCGACGAGCGCCTGGTAAAGCTCGAGGTGGCTCTTGACGTGTCGGGCCATGTTCATGGACAAGAAGGCAGTGATCTGCATGAACCCGGGGTAGACGCGCCGACCAGCGCCTGCGAATCGCCACGGCACCGTGCTGATCACGTTCTTCTCGAACCACTCGAGCGGCATGCTGGTGGCCATCTCGTTGACCTTGGTCGGGTTGATCCGGGTGTCGATGGGCCCGGCGAGCAACGTGAGCGTGCGGGGGACGCAGGGGTCGCCCGCCTCGGCCATCACCGCTGTGACCGCCAGAGCCTGCACGCACGGCTGGCAGACAGCGAGCAGGTGGGCGCCAGGGCCCATGACCGTGAGGAAGCGCATGACGTGATCGAGGTATTCGTCGAAGCCGAAACGACCGTCGACTACAGGGATGTCGCGGGCGTTGCTCCAATCGGTGATGTAGACGTCGTGCTCGGGCAGCATCGTCTCCACGGTCGCCCGCAGCAGCGTGGCGAAATGGCCTGACAGCGGAGCGAGGATCAGCACCCGGGGTCCCTGGGCCTCCATGTCCTTGCGGAACCGGAGGAGCGACCCAAAGGGGGTGGAGTCGACGACCTCCTCCACGACGTCGACCACGCCGGTCGGGGTCAGGACGACATCGATCCCGAACGGGAGCCGTTCGTGGCGGAGCTTGGTCTCGGCGAAGACCTCCGAGGCGGCCATCCCCGAACGGATCCAGGGCAGATCGGCCATTCCGAACGGGAGCGACTTCAGCGTGCCCGCAGTGATCCGAGCCGCGGCACGAGCCGGCGACATCGAGTCTGCGAACGTCTGGTACATCCCGTAGAGCATCGGGACCTTCTGGAGGGGTCGAGGAACCCGGTGGAACCGGAGAGGGCACGAACCCCCACCGACATGACATCACGTCGACTTACTCTTGCGTAAAATTGAGGGCGAACGAAACACAGAGTTCACGCCCCCGATGTGGCTCCGACCCTAACGCACGCGGAACATGACGCATGGCGATCGCAACGTTGACGATCAACAGCCGCAACTACGGGGCCTGGTCGCTCCGGGGTTGGCTGCTGTGCCGCTTCGCCGGACTCGACTTCGAGGTCGACGAACGCAGCGCCCTCGATCCGGGCCAGCGCGACGAGCTCCTCTTGATGTCCCCGTCCTTCTTGATCCCGTGCCTCACCATCGACGGCCTCGACATCTGGGACACCTTGGCGATCGGCGAGTACCTGGCCGAGACCCGACCCGAGTCCGGACTCCTGCCCGCCGATCGCGCCTCGCGGGCCTTGTGCCGCTCGGTCAGCGGTGAGATGCACTCTGGGTTCGCCAGCCTCCGCTCGGCGCTGCCCCTCAACATGAAGGCTCGCCACCACGGCTTCAAAGTGTTCTCGGGCGCCCGCGCCGACATCGACCGCATCTGCGAGGTGTGGTCACAGTGCCTCGCTCGCCAGCCCGGCCGGTTCCTCTTCGGAGACTCCCCCACCATGGCCGACGCCATGTACGCGCCCGTGTGCAGCCGCCTGACCACCTACGGGGTGGAACTCGACTCGATCAGCACCACGTACATCGCCACCATCATGGCCCTGCCCGAGATGATCGAGTGGACCGAAGCCGCCGAAGCCGAACCCGACGAGATCAGCGAGCTCGACGCCGAGTTCTGACGTCCGACATCACGTCCGTGCCTCCTCCGCGGCCAGGGCCGCTCGGACCGGGCGGGTCACCACGACGTAGGTGAACCCGGCCCCGATGGCAATCGCCCCGAAGACTCCGATGGCCAGTCGAGGACCGGCGGCGCCGGCGAGCAGGCCGGCGGCCACGTTGGACAACGTGATGATCAGCGTCACCATGCCGAAATCGCCGGCGAGCAGCCGACCCCGGATCGCGTCGGGCGCCCGCCGTTGGAGGCCGTAGGTCGACATGGTCCACTGGGCGCCGCCGCCGATGTGGGCCAGCAGGACGAACGGCACCGCGACGGCGAGCGCCGGGGCCACGCTGAGACCGAGATAACACACGCCGAAGGCCACGCCGGAGATCCCGCACCACAACACCACCCGGCTGAGCGCTGGACCGACGAGGCGGGCGGCGACGAGCGGCCCGAGCGCCACCCCCGCACCTCGGGCCGCGATCAGCCAGCCTGTCGTGCGGTCACCGCTACCGGCGCCACGTCCGGCCAACTCCTCGCTGGCCAGCACGGCCAGGAGCCCGAAGATGCCCGAACCCACCGCGAAACTCGCCTTCGACGCCATCAGGGTGAGGATCACCGGGTCGCGCCGGGCGTACCGGGCCGCCTCGACCATGTCGGCCACCGGACGCATCGGCGACGCTCGCTCCACCGCTTCCGAGCCGTCGACGACCGTTCGCCCGGCCCGCAGCTCCTGCATCGGCCTCCGCACACTCGTCACCAGGACGGCGGCGACCACGAACGAGATCGCGTTGGCGCCGAAAGCCACATCGCGCCCGAACACGCTCGCCACGACCCCGCCCAGCGCCGCGCCCACGGCGAGCATCACGCCCCACACGGCGCCGAACATCAAGCTGGCCTTGGCCAGCTCGTCGTCGTGGCGGACCAGGTTCGGGATGCCGGCCTGCGTGGCGGGGCCGACGAAGGACCCGACGGCCGAGATGACGGCGAGGCCGAGGAAGCCGATCGGAAGCGTCGCGACGGAACGCACGAGCAGGAGGCTGGCCGCGGCCATCGCCTGGACGAGCGCCGCCACCTGCAAGATGCGGCGGCGGTCGAACCGGTCGGCCACGGGGCCGGCAACCACCGTCATGAAGAAGGCCGGAAGCGTCTGGGCGATGTACACCGCGCTCACCAGGATCGGCGCGTCGGTGATGTCCTGGACGAGCCCCACGAAGGCGACATACGCGAACCAGTCGCCGGCGAAGGACACGACCTGCGCCACGAACAGGGCGCGAAGGTCAGCGTTGGTGCGGAGGAGGGACCACATGTGCGTATGCGGCGCCAACCGAGGGCGACGGCCGAGGCCGACGACCCCAGGTCAAGCCCACGTGCGGGGTGCGAAGAACCCCCGCAGCAACGGCTCGTAGTGCGACAGCGGCGGGGTCGGGTACGACGGGTCGAACGCCGGCATGTCGTAGACCCGGGTGAACTCCTCACACACGTCGTAGAACTCGTGGCCGCGGAACCGATCGCGGGCGTTTCGGTCGCCCCCGAGGTGATGCCAGAAGTAGTACCCCTGGAAGACGCCATGCTCCTGCACCATCCAGTGGTAGGCCGGGCTCACATACGGCTTGAGGATGGCCGCCGCCACATCGGGGTGGTTGTCGGGCGCCAAGGTGTCGCCGATGTCGTGAAGCAGGGCACAGACGACGTAGGCATCGTCGCGGCCATCGGCCTCGGCCCGATGCGCAGTCTGGAGGCAATGCGTGAGCCGGTCGACGGCGAACCCGCCCGCCGCCGTGCTGAGCAACCTCAGCTGCGTGAGGACCTGGTCCGCCAGCGCCTCGTTGAGCTCGACGTGACGGTTCATGATGATCGCCCAGTCCGCGGCGCTGGAGTCCTCCATCCGGGTGAACGTGGCAGCAGCGGTGTCGGTGTCGTGGGCCATCACGCCAATGTAGTCCCCCAGAGCCGGTGGGTCGTAGGGCCCGACGTGCCCGGGAATCGTCGTGCTCGGGTCGAATGCGTGGCACGCTGGCGGGATGGCGACGAGCCCCCGGGTGCCTCCGGTCTCCCATCCGACGGTGGCGGCCGTCTACGGCGGCGGGGGCCTGTTCGGGATCGGCTACATCCTCGGCATCACCGAGGCGCTGACCGACGGCGGCGCCGACCTCTCCGGCGTCTCGGCGCTCGGTACGTCGGCCGGATCGTGGGCCGCCGCCGCACTGGCGTTGCGAATTCGGTTCCTCGACGCGCTCGATCCCGTGGCCGACGACGCCCCCCGCTGGCCCGACCCCCGCCGCGGTCGTCTTCACCGGATCGCCGCGGCAGATCTTCGGGCCCGACACGCGGTGCCCCACCGTCCGAGCGGTCGCCTGCTCGCTCCCCCGGCTGCGGCGCACCGTGCTCAACGGCGCCGATCACCCGATCGCCGACCTGCTCTCGGCGTCGAGCTCCGTTCCGGGGATGCTCGCGCCCCACGCCATCGGCAACCGACGCTACGTCGATGGTGGTGTGCGATCCCTGGCGTCGGTCGATCTCGCCGACCCGGCCGACATCCTGCTCGTGGTCCTGCCCCTGTCGGGACCGATGTTCGGTCCGGCGGGACGCCTCGTCGAGCGCCGCACCCGGCGGGAGCTCGCCTTCTGGCAGGAGGGTTCGCCACCGAGCACCTCGATCGTTGTCCGGCCGACCCGCGAGATCGCCCGACTGGTGAATCGTCCGGACCAGCTGTTCGATCCGGGCCGCGCTCGCCGGTGCTACGAGTTCGCCTATGAGCAGGGCGTGCTCGTACGGGACCAGTGGGACGAAGCCATGTCGGGTGGGGCGGCGCCCGTGGCCGAGGTTGCTCGCCGATCCACCTGAGACGAGGTCGGGAACTTACTCAAGACCGACCTCGTGCGTGCCGACGATCTGGGCCATGAGACAGACGACCTACCACGGAGCGTCCGCCGCGGGGAACGATTTGGCGTCACGGCGGACGGATCTGGTGTCCCACGTCATCCGGGCCTCCACCATGGCCGGCCTGATGAGGGAGGAGCATCTCCAGTTCGAGGTCGGCCACGATGGTTGCCTCCACGCCCGCGCCGTGCGTCCGTCGTTGGCCACCACCGAGTGGGTGCCCGCCTGGGTCCGCGGTGGACCGACGGCCGCCCTCATCGAGCCCGCACCGCGGGCGGGAGATGTCCCGACGCCGCAAACCGTTTGAGGGCGCCGACGGTCCGGAGCCCGAACCGGCGGGAGCCCCAGAACAGCACAGCGGCGCCGAGCAACTCCATGGCCACGATCAGCCCGACGGAGCGGTCCGCCTCGGGCGCCGTGCCACTGAACTCCCAACCCGTGACCGGCCACCAGAACCGGTCGGTCTCGGTCCACGTGCCGTCCAGCACCAGGTGCATGAACCACCCGATCGGCAGCCCGACCCACCGGCGCTGGACGAGCCGGCGGCCCCGCCCCGCCAGCGCCACCAGACCGAACGCCGCCACCGGGCCGGCCAGCGTGTGACCGATCCACGCCGAACCGGCGAGAGCCTCGACCGAGGGCAGCACGGCGCCGGCGATCACGATGCGATAGTCGAGGTTCGGACTGTCGAACACGACGGCCACGAGCACCATGGCCAGGCCAGCGAACCAGAGCAGCACGGCGACGGTCAGGTGAGCACGATGCGACCGCATTCGGTGCATGTCGTCGACGAGCCGGACGGAAGCCGGCGGATGCGGTCCACCTCCACGGCGGGCATGGCCGACGGGCAACCGACGCAGCGTCCGGCCACGAACACGACCGCCGCCGACGTGCCGAACTCTCCTCGGCGCACTTCGTACTCGTTCACCAACTCGACCGGGACGTCTGCGACCAGAGTCGACCGTTCGGCCACCACGTTCTCCCGCTCGGCGTCGAGCTCACCGAACCGGATGCCAACCGCTTCCTGTGACGAGGCCCGCGTGGCCAGGAGCGTTTCACGCTCGGTCGCTATCGACGCCAGGAGGTCGTCGGAGGGGCCCAACTCGTCGAGGAGCGCCAAGATGTCGTCCTCGATGGTGCTCCGCCGAGAAGCGAGGGAGTTCAGCTCGTCCTGGGCCAACATCGCGTCCTTGGGCGACGTGATCGCCCCGCCGTAGAGGTTGCCTTCGAGCTTGGTGAACTTCGCCTCCACGCTGGCCAGCTCGGCTTCGAGCGCGGCCATCCGGCCTTCCAGCGCCCCGCGCGATCGGCGAACCTCGGTGTCGCGCCGCTCCAGCTCGGCCAGAGAAGCCGTGGCCTCGGCCACGGCCGCCAGCTCGGGCAGCGTTTCACGACGGTGGCGGATCTGTTCGAGAGCGACGTCGCGGCGCTGCAGCTCGAGCAGCGGATGGTCAGAGTCGCTCATGACCCGACCATAGCCGCAGACGGCCCCGGCTCCGCCCGGGCGCCGTTCTCGCGGGTGCCCGGGCGATCAGCCAACTGCGGGTGGCGGCTCAGTCGGCGGAGTGATGACCGGAGGAGGCGTCGTGACCGGCGTGGTCGGTGGAGGCGCCGCGGTTGGAGGCGGCACGGTCGGGGGAGGCGGTGTCGTGACCGGCGGGGTGGTGACAACAGGCGGCACGGAGGTGTCGGTGGGCGCGATCGTGGTCGCGGTCGGGACTGACGCGGGCGGCAGGGTGACGGTCGGGTCCGAGCCGCCCGATGGCCGCGGGGTGGAGCTGCCAGACGGGCGGCCCTCTTCGTAGGTCGGCTCGATGCGTTCTCCGCGACGAGTGCTGCCCGGCGTGATGAACGGACGCGAAGGGAAGATCAATCGGTCGTGGTACCCGATGTTGAACTGACCCCAGATCATCGCCGGGTAGGAGCCACCGGTGACGTTGCGACCACCCACGCCGCGCATGGGAACTCGTTCGTCGGGGTTGCCCATCCACACCGCCGTTGACAGGTAGGGCGTGTAGCCGACGAACCAGGCGTCGCCGAAGTCCTGAGCGGTGCCCGTCTTGCCGGCGGCGGTCTGTCGGGGCAGTTGCGCCCGCTCGCCCGTGCCGGACTGCACGTTGTCCTCCAGCACGCTCGTCACCAGCCGCGCCGACTCCGCCGATATCGCGCGGCGAGGGGTCGGCTCGTGTTCGTAGATGACGTTCCCGAACCGATCCTCCACCCGGTCGATGAAGTAGGGGGGGTTGTAGACCCCGTCGTTGGCGATTGCCGCGTACGCCGCGGCCATCTCGAGTGGCGTGACGTTGTAGACGCCGAGGGGCAGCGACGGAACCGCCAAGAGCTCCGACGAGACGCCCAACGCGTGGGCGGTGTCGACGACGTTGCCGAGGCCGACGATCTGCCCGAGCCGCAGGTACCCGCAGTTGGACGAGCTCAACGTGAGCGACCGGATGGTGCCGGTACGGCCCCGGCTGCCCTCGAAGTTCTCCGCCTCGTAGGGGTCGGGGGTGCCACCAGGGTTGGGGATCCGGCACGGTCCGCTGCCGTTGAGGGTGTCATCGGGGACGTAGCCGGCTTCCATCGCCGCGGCGAGGACGAACACCTTGAACGAGGATCCCGTAGGCCGGCCGGGGAACGGGTTGCCACGATGCGTGGCCAGATTGAACTCGGAGAACTCGTCGAAACCAGGGCCACCGACCATCGAACGCACCGCACCCGTCGCCGGCTCTACTGCGGCCAGCGCACCGACGAAGTACCGGTTGGCGAGGTTCGGGGTCGACACCTCATCAGGGATGACATCCTCGACGGCGGCCTCGGCGAACCCCTGTGCCACCGGGTCGAGGGTCGTGTAGATCCGCAGGCCGCCGCCATAGATCGCATCAGCCCGGGCGACGCGGTCCGGGCCCAACTCGGGCGCCTCCAGGAGGATCTGCTTGACCTCCTCCAGGAAGTAGTCCTCCTCGACCTCATCGAGCGAGAACAACGCGTTCCGGGTGATCGGCACCGGGTCGTCGACGAAGTCTTCGAGCTCGGCCTGCCTGATCTGTTCGAGGTCGACGAGCCGCTCGAGGACACGGTTGCGCCGCTCCAGTGCGTTGACCGCATTGTCGGCGTCGATCGTGGGATCACCTGACACCGGGCTCGATATCAGCGACGCCAGGAGCGCGCCCTCACTCCAGGTGAGCTCGCTCGCATCCTTGTCGAAGTACACCTCAGCCGCTGCCTGCACGCCGTAGGCGCCCGACCCGAAGTACACGGTGTTCAGGTACTGAAGGAGGATCTCGTCCTTGTCGATCTCGTTCTCGAGCCGCACCGCCATGATGGCCTCGGGGATCTTTCGATCGACGAGGTCGACCGCGCTGCCCAGCACGCACAGCTTCACCAACTGCTGCGTGATGGTCGAGCCGCCTTGCTCGACCGCACCCGACGAGACGTTCTGGACGAGAGCTCGGGCGATCGCTCGGATGTTGACGCCGTTGTGGTCGTAGAAGTCGGCGTCCTCGGCGGCCAGCACCGACTGGATGACGGGATCGGCAATCTGAGACAGGTTGTCGACGAGAACGCGATTCTCGCGCCCGGCCAGCTCTCCCACCAGCGCACCCGACGAGTCGTAGACCACCGAACGAAGATCGAGCGTGCAGTCGAGCTCCGACGACAACGGCTCAGAATCGTTGGCGGTCACGATGTCGGCCGCCCGCACGCCGACGGCAGCCATGGTCACAGCCATGACTCCGCCCGCGGCAGCAAGAACCGCCGCGAACCGCAACAACCGGCCGAGGGACCGGGCAGGCGAGCTCACGCCGGAACGCTAGTCGGCTCGAGACCACACACGGTGGCATCTCGACCCGGGTCGAACGTCACACCTCAACCGGCCACCTGACGACAGAATTGCCGAACCCCGCCGGGGGGATCGGCGGGGTTCGGTCTCGACTGCTCGTCCCGGGGGGAGGGCCTTGCAGCCAGAGTCCGGGGGCACGTGCCCTCACCGGACTCGGGGTACTGCTAACTGTAGTACGCACAGCGCCGCTTGTGAAGGTCCCCTCACGGTGACGTGCGGCACGAACTCTCGCCGCCCACCGCACCGGGTCGCGTGCCGTCGTGCGGCTCCCGTGATCCAAACTGGCGGCCGATGGAACCGATCGGGACCCCGGGGCGTCTGCACGACATGGAGGTGGTGGCCATCGACCTGCAGACCCTCGGGCGAGCGACGACCATGTCGAGCTCGTCCGACTTCGGGACCTTCTTCGCGCGCCACCACGACGCCGTGCACCGCCGCGCTCGGGCTGACGCTCGGCGACACCGACCTGGCACGAGATGCGGCCGCCGAGGCCATGGCCCGAGCGTTCGAACGGTGGGACCGGGTGTCGTCGTACGAGAACCCGGCGGGATGGGTGTACCGGGTCGGGCTCAACTGGGCCACCTCTCGCCTCCGCAAGGTCGGGCGCGAGGTCTTCTCCCTCCGGGTCGAACCGGTCGCGGCGGAGGCACCGATGGTCGATCCGGCCTTGGAGCGAGCGTTGGCCACCTTGCCCGTCGCCCAACGATCGGTGGTGGTCCTGCGCTACCTCTTCGACTGGTCAGAACACCAGACCGCCGCCGCTCTCGACATCGCTCCCGGGACGGTCAAGAGCAGGTTGAGTCGAGCGTTGGCCCATCTGGCCAGGGAGCTGGAGGGCGACGATGGACCTCGATGATCGCCTGAGATCCAACCTCCGCAGTCGGGCGCAGCAGATCTCCAGCTCGAACGTCCGGCTCGCCCAGGTCGAGGGGCGAGGCCGTCGTCGACGGCGACGCCGCACGGCGGCTGCCGGGGTGTCCTTGTTCGCGCTGCTGGCCGGCGCCACGGTGGGTGCGGTTCGGCTGCTGGAGCCCGAAGACCATTCCGACGTGATCGCGGCAGGGACCATCGAGTACCCGCGGGCCGATTCCGCGGGGGACATCTCCCGAGTCGCCGACGCCGACCTGCCGGCCTCCGAGGAGTCGGAGTTCGCGTACGACCTCCTGACGAGCCGACACGAGGGACTGCTCCTCGTTCGAGTCATCGGGCCGGACGGCGCGCTCAGTTTCGGCCCGGAGATACTGAGCGGCGACCCGGGTATCGTCCCGACGAGCGGGAGCGGCGATCTCGCCGGGGCGTCCTTCGCCACGACGTCGGCGGTGGAGCGAGTCGACTTCTACACATCGGGCGACGGCACGTCGTGGCAGGAGGCGGGATCCGTTGCGCCGCCCGCGCCGGGCTTGACCAACCTCGATCGGGTCACGGTCTCGCCGGACGGGACCGTCATCGTGTCGGGAACCGCCGTCGTCGAATCTTCGGCCGCTGGTCCCTCGCCGGCCCTGATCGGTGTGGTCGCGGCGACGACCGACCTGCAGAGTTGGGCCTGGATCGACTCGTACGAGCCGGTGGCGACCGAGCCCTCCTCGTCGGCCAACGCCGTTCGGTCGGTCACGGCGCTGGTGGCCGATGCCGACGAGGTCGTCGCCGTCGTCGACGAATACTCGATCATCGAGCCGAACGTGGTGCCCGGCGAACACCGCCGATCCATCGTCGTCTACGACGATCAGGGAACCCGGTTGTCCGAGACCGCTCTTTCGACGGACCGCGCCGACCTCGCCGTCACCCCCGCAGCCGTCGCGCTCGATGACGGGTTCGTCGTGACGGGCCGACTGCTGCCGGCCCCCGGGACCACTACGACGTCCACGGACCCGCCCCGGGCCTCCACTGGAGCCGGGTTCGTGGTGTCGCGGGACGGCTCGACCTGGGACGAGCGCGACCTTCCCGTCGATCGCTCGACCATCATCGCCATGACCCAGGTCGATGGACGGATGCTGATATTGCTCGACCAGGCGTCCGACACGCTCGCCGCGACCGGAGATCCCTTCGAAGGGTCGTGGGACATCGTGCGGCTTCCCGTCGACTCCTCGGTGCACGTGTTCGCGAGCAACGTGGCCGCCGGCGCCGGCAACGTTGCAGTCACCCTCACCGTCGGGCCGGCGCCGGCTTCGGCACCGATCGCAATCGAACACGACGGCTACCTGGTGTCCTTCGACGAGGAGACCGACGCCATCTCGCTGACCCGCATGGCCGACGGCGTCGTCATATGGGCGGCGATCCCGGCGACCGAGGTCGAGAGCCGGGGCCTCATCCGGCAGGAATCTGGCGTGGCCGTTGCGCTGGATCCCGAAACCGGGGGTGTCGTCACCGAGCTTCCCCGGGAGTTGTTCCAGCTGTCGACCTCCGAGACCAGCACCACCCCCGGCCCGATCGTGTTGTGGTCACCGGATGGGAGCCGCTGGTCGCCGATTGGTACTGACTCTGAGGTGGGCTTCGTCGGGTACGGCTCGTTGGCGCTGACCTCCGATCGCCTCTTCCTCCACTCGTTCCTCTCGGTCGACGCCGTGGCGATCGACGCGCCGGCGGAGGCACCGGTCACATCGCCTCCGGCGGAGGCACCGGTCACATCGCCTCCGGCGGAGGCACCGGTCACATCGCCTCCGGCGGAGGCACCGGTCACATCGCCTCTGGCCGCCTCCGTCGGCGTCTTCGCCAGCCCGGCGCGCTCCACACAGCAGCTGGCGGTCTTCGAGACCGGCTGACCGGCTCTCGCCGTCGGAGCGAGCCGGGCCGGTAGCTTCAGCGGGTGGCTCACCTCCCGCCCCCCGAACCACATCGGCCTCGCCTCGGGGGCCGCGTGCTCCGGCTCGTCCACCCGGGAGCTCGTTCGGTGCTCGGTACCGTCGACGATCTGGCCACCGCCTGGCACGAGCGTGCGCTGGCCGCGGTCGATTCCCCCGAGCCGCTCTGGCTCGCCCTCGGCGACTCGTTGTCCCAAGGCGTCGGTACCTCCTCGATCGACCGATCGTTCGTCGGTCGGGTCGCCGATCGCCTCGCCCTGTCGGGGCGACCTCACGGAGTGGTCAACATCGCTCGCTCCGGTGCCCGCATCCGCGATGTCATCGAGCACCAGCTCCCGCTCATCGAGCGACTCCCCCGCGCGCCCGCACTGATCAGCGTCACCGCGGGGAGCAACGACCTGCTCCGCAGCGCTCGGTTCGACCGCGCCGTGACCGATCTCGGTCAACTGATCGGCGCTCTACCAAGAACCACGATCGTGGCCGCCCTACCGGACGGCGGCAGCCTCATGGCTCGTCGCCTCAACACCCACATCCGTCGCCTGGCCACCGAACACGGCATGCGGGTGGCCGACGTTCCGACTCATCTGACGACGTGGCGAGGACGTGCAGCAGCCGACGGCTTCCACCCCAACGAACTCGGGTACCAGGCCTGGGTCGACGCGTTCAGCGCCGCCCTCGACCTCCCGATCGGCGACGGCGACGCGGCGCCCGAACGCTGAGCTCGAAACGTCGAGCCGGCTCGGCTCGACGTTCATCAGCCGAGAGGCGACGAGCAGGTAGGCGCGATACCTGGCCACCTCGGGCGCCTGGTCGTCGACGAGCACATCGAGTGCCGGCGAGCCTTGCCCGAAGGTGCGGGCCACCGAAGCGATCGTCCGGAGCTGGTCCTCCCATGGTGTCAGGCCATCGGCGGCGAGCGCCTCGCCCAGCCGACCCAGATCGATCGAGGACTCGTGACGGAGCTGGTGTGCGTTCATGAACCCACCGTACGGTGAGCGATTGATTACGAAAAGCGATTATCATTCATCGGGTTGATCAGTCTAGCTAATGAACCCGACCAACGATGCCGGAGGAGATCATGAACCCGCCACTGCCCACCACGGTCAGCCTTCGCGATCTCGAGGTTCGCCACATGGCCGCGCTCCGAGCAGTCGCCGAGGAGGGGACGTTCGGCCGCGCCGCCCGCCGGCTGGGTTTCACCCAATCGGCCATAAGCCAGCAAATCTCGGCGCTGGAACGCGTCGTCGGCCAGCTCCTCTTCGAGCGGCCCGGCGGCCCCCGCCCCGTCAGCCTCACCCCCACCGGCGAGCTGCTGCTCCCTCACGCCGTCGCCGTGCTGGAGCGCATACGCGCCGCGGAGTCCGAGCTGGAGCGGTTCGTGTCCGGGTTTTCGGGACGGGTGAGGATCGGCACCTTCCAATCCGTCTCCGTCCGCATCCTGCCCGGGCTGGTCACCACCCTGCACGACGTGCATCCCGGCATCACCGTCGCACCTCGTGAGAGCGACGATCAGGCCGAGACCCTCGAGTGGCTTCGTTCCGGCGATCTCGATCTCGCCTTCGTCGTCGAGCCGATCGACCTCGTCGGGTTCGACGTGCAGGCGCTGTGCCACGATCCCTTCGTCGCGCTGTGCCCGCTCGACTCGACCATCGCTCCGGCTCACGGTCCCGTCCCTGCCGCGTCGCTCAACGGGATCCCGCTCATCGGGCAACATCTCAACCAATGCCAGCTGATCATCGAGGGCAATCTGGAGGCGGCGGGCATCGACACCCAGATCGTGTTCCGCTCCGGCGACAACTCCGCGGTGGCCGCCATGGTTCGGGTCGGGATGGGTCATGCCGTGATGCCGGCACTAGCGGTCGATCTCGACGATCCGAGCATCCTCGTCCGCGAGCTCGACCCACCCCTCCCACCCCGCACCATCTCACTCGCCTGGGCGAAGGGCCGCACCCTCACCCCGGCCGCCCGCACCGTCGTCGACCTGGCGCAGGCCTGCTGCCGCGACATCTTCGCCGCACCCACCAGCACCGCGGCCTGACGGCCGCTCAGCGACACCGCGGCCTGACGGCCGCTCAGCGACACCGCCACCTGACGGCCGCTCAGCGACACCGCGGCCTGACGGCCGCTCAGCGACACCGCCACCTGACGGCCGCTCAGCCGGCGACCACCGAGAAGGGATAGGAGTCCGACCGTCCGCCCGGGGTCAGCGTGATGGTCTGGTTCCGCACCGAGGCCCCATCGACGTTGACGTTGAGCTGCATGGTCTGCGGAGCGAGGTCACCATCGATGCACGACGCGAAGTAGACGATGTACACCTGGTAGTCGCCCGGGGGCGCACCGTCGGCCGGCCAGGCGATGCGTTCGATGTGCGAACCCGTCTCCACCGCGCACTGGGGCTGGTCGTCGTCGGCCAGGTTGCCGCCCGAGGGTGATTCGGGCTCCTCGAACGACGTCTCGAATCCACCCGGTTCGATCACGTGGATGTCGACGTCGAAATCCCCGGTCCACGACACGGTCGCCTCGACGTTGCCGCCCCCAGCCACGACGACCTGGCTCGTGGTCGACTCGGGCTCCGACGTCGTGGTCTCCGGCTCCGACGTGGTGGTCGACTCGGGTTCATCGGTGGAGTCATCGGTCTGCTCGTCGGTGGACTCATCGGTTGGCTCGTCGGTGGAGTCATCGGACTGTTCGTCCGTCGACTGGTCGTCCGACGCCTCGGAGTCGCCGCCACCACTGAACGCCAGGAACAATCCGCCACCGACGAGGGCGGCGACGATGAGCCCGACGACCGCCAGGACCGCTCCCTTGCGTCCCCCTCGCTCAGGCACCGGGACCGACGTGGTGACCGGGCCGGTAGGGGCGGGTGGGAGATAGCCGCTGCCGGTCAACCCCGGGGGCGTCGTGACCGATCGGGGCGGGGCGTGGCCGCTGGGCGTGGTCTGACCCGCGTAGCCCGGAGGTGTGCCCTGGCTGACGTACCCGCCCGTGGTCGGCGGCGCGTACCCACTCGGTGTCTGCTGGGATGGGTACGGGCCAGCCGGTGGTCGAGGCGGGGCCGGCGACGCGCCGGTGAGCTCAGACTCGCCCGCCGCAGCCGCGGCGCCGGGCTCGCCGGCTACGAGTCCGGCAGTCTCGCCGGTCACGATCATGTCGGTGGGGGTCACCCCGGTGGACGACTGGGCGCGCTGGAGCTCCCGCCCGAACTCGACCGCCGATTGCTGGCGGTCTGAGGCATCTTTGGCCATCGATCGCTCGATGACCCGACAGAGCGCATCGGGGATACCACGCGGACGCAGGTCGGGAACCGGGTCGACCGCAATCCGGGTGATCAACGGAACGAGCGACTCATCGGTGTCGAGGAAGAACGGCGGGCTCCCGGCCAGCATCGTGTAGAGCATCGAGCCGAGGGCATAGACATCGGTGGTCACCGATGGCCGGGCTCCGCTGAGCACCTCCGGCGCGGCGTGCGACATGGACGCCGTCACCACACCAGTGCGCGTCTCGGGGCCACCTTGCACGCGGGCGATGCCGAAGTCGGCGAGCTTCGCCTCTCCGTAGGGAGAGATCAGGACGTTCTCGGGCTTGATGTCGCGGTGGAGGACCCCAGCCCGGTGGGCGGTCTCGAGCGCGGCGGCGATCTTCACCGCGATCGTCGTCGCCTCGCGCCACGGCAGCGGACCGGCGCTGATCAACCGGTCGGCGACCGATCCCCCACCCATCAGCTCCATCACGATGTACGGCTTGCCACCTTCGGTGAAACCCTGGTCGTACACGGTGACGATGTTGGGATGGCCCGAGAGGGTGCCCATTGCTTGAAGCTCGCGCTCGAATCGTTCCTTGGCCCGGTCGTCGAGTGCGCCGGTCGACACGATCTTGACTGCGACCGTGCGGTGCAACGCGGGCTGGCGGGCCTCGTAGACGATGCCGAACCCGCCGCGGCCGAGCTCACTGACACCGGCGATGCCCGGTATGCCGAGCTCGATACCTGGTGTGTCGTCCCCTCCCGCAGTCATGCCGGCGATGGTACCGCGCCCTCCGGACCTGTGATGTCTCGCGGTCAGGATGAGCCGTTCGACCCGTCGCCGACATGACCACTGGTCTCGGTGTGGCTTCGCCATGTACGTTTGCCCAACCTGCCGCCATCGAGGCGGCGGGCCGGGCAGGGAGGAGTGGGTGTGTCCACACCAGGAGCACCGTCGGCCGGTGCGGCGGTTGCTGGCGACATCTCTGACGCGCTGCTGTCACGCAGCATCTGGACCGACCAGGACGTGGCGAACCAGGGCATTCCGATCGTGGATGTCCCGTTCGTCACCGTGGGTGCCGGAATGGGCGCCTTCGCACTGGTGACGCTGCTGCGCATGGCGGGCGTCCCCACGTCGCAGATCAAGGCGCTCGGTCCGAACCCGTTGCCGTACACGACCTACAAGTACCTCTGCAACAACTCCCAGATCGGCGACGACACGCGGATCCGATCCGACTCGTCGTCGGTCATGGACAGCATCTGGGGGTGGCCCGGGTACGCCGTCCGGGAGGCGTTCGATCATCGCCCTGAGGGCTTCGTCAAGCCTCTGTGGAGCGTGTTCAGCGAACCCATCGTCGCCGACTACTGGACCCCGCAGGCCGGCCAGGTGTTCCGATCCATCGATCGCGAGCGTGAACGCATCGGCTGGGCCGACATGGTCACCGCGGGCACGGTGCGCGTCGTCCGCAAGCGCGCCGGGGGTGGGTACTTCGTCTTGCACACGCCACCCGAGGGCAGCCACTCCACTCGACGCATCGCCTACCGGGCCCGTTTCGTGCACATCGGCGTGGGGTACCCGGGCCTGCGGTTCCTGAAGGACCTGCAGGACTACCGCACCACCTACAACGACTACCAGCGCGTGGTCAACGCCTACGAGCCCCACGAGCACGTGTACGAGGAGCTCAAACGACACCCGGGCATCGTGGTGGTGCGGGGCAGCGGCATCGTCGGATCCCGCATCCTGTCCCGGCTGATCGAGGACCGCGAGCGCCATGGTGCGCAGACCACGATCTTCCATCTCTTCCGCAACTTCGTGGCCGGCCCGACCGGGCCGCCGCGATTCCGTCGCAAAGGCGAGCACGGTTTCGCCTACCAGGGCTTCAACTTCTGCCGTGCTGCGTGGGGCGGGACGGTCAAGGAGCAGATCGAAGGGTTGGAGGGTGAACCGCGCATCAACCTGATCCGCTCGATCGGCGGGACGAACACCCCGTGGCGCAAGGAGTGGCAGGAGCAACTCCGGCGCGGTCGTCAGGAAGGCTTCTACCGCACCCACATCGGGGAGGTCGAAGCCGTGGTCCCGGGGGACGGCGGCAAGATCATCACCCGCATCCGTTCCAAGGAGGGGTCGGTACTCGAGATCCCCGCCGACTACATCATCGACGCCACCGGACTCGAAGGCACCGTCGACGACCATCGGCTCCTTCGTGACCTGATGGAGCACAGCGGCGTGGGGAAGAACCCCAACGGTCGTCTCGACGTCGAGCCGTACTTCGAGATCCGCGGTACCCGCAACGATGGTGGCCGCATGTATGCGTCCGGCTCGATCACCCTGGGCGGCTACTACGCCCCGGTCGATTCGTTCCTGGGCCTGCAGTACGCCGCGTTGAAGATCGCCGACGATCTCGCCGCCCAGGGCTTCGGTCGGCGCCTGACCCGCCGAGGCTCGGTCGCCCACTGGTTCAAGTGGGCGCGGAACGCCAAGCTCTGACCTGTCCCTACGACACGATCCAACCTCGAACGGAATCGAGCATGACCCCCACCCTCATCGGTCGCATCCAGACCCGCATCTTCGTCACCTTGGTGATCGGCGGGCTCTGGACCCTCATCGTGTCCCCCGTGCTGCCCGGGACCGGCGGCGCCGACCTGTCCGACATCTACAAGATCACCTTCCGGGTGCTGATCGCCATGGCCGTGCTCGGTGTCGCTTGGGAGTGCCTGTACCACTGGCTCATGGGGTATCGGTGGGAAAAGGACTGGCCGTCGTTCCTCGGCTTCGTCACCGCCGTGAACGAAGGCATCGTGCTCTGGCTGGTCATCAAGGCCGATCTCGTGCCCGACGTGCCGTCGGAACTGCCGTTCCGGACCTTCATCGTCCACTTCGGCACCGCGTGGATCGTGGCCTGGTTGTGGCTCCAGGGGCCGATGAAGGTCGTGGATCCACGCTGGCGGTTCCGAGGGGGGCGGATCATCTGATGACCAACGAAGCAGGGCCGAATCGGGGGAAGATCGCGTGAGCATCCATGGTCGAACGTTGTGTGTGGTGCCCGGCAACCACATCGTGGTGCGCGCCGGCGACATCGTGCTCATGATCTTCGGCGAACCCGGTGGGTCGCTCGACCAGCTCGTCGCCACCGTCCACGAGCTGGCGCACGCGCCCGATCCTGGTCTCATGTTGTCGCGCCGGATGGCGGCGATCGTGACCCAGCACGAACCCGGGGCGTTGCCGCCGTTCTGCGCCGTGGCGCCGACATCGGCGGGCGCCGCGGTCGTGGCCCACGGCGCCGCCGAGATCATCGTCGAGACCGTGGACGGAGTTCAGGTCCTCGATGGTCGCGCCTCGGCCACCCTGGTCGACCGGGTCTTCGCCGGCGAGCTGGGCATGATCGCCGGCCGACCCGCCGGCGAGACCCTGCCCCCCGTCGATCCGCGGTTCCAACTGCACGCGGGCGTCATCCATGCCGGCGGCGCCGTGCTCGTTCCCACCACCACGATGGTTCCCGGTACGGATATGGCTTCGGATGCCGTCGCCGAACCCGAGATGTCTGCGACGCCCGTCGTCGAACCGGCCGTCGAGCCGGTGGCCGAACCCATGGCCGAACCAGTGGTCGAGCCGGTGGTCGAGCCGGTGGCCGAACCAGTGGTCGAGCCGGTGGCCGAGCCCACGGCCGAACCGGTGATCGAGGCCGGCGCGAGCCTGGCTGCCCCGCCGCCCCCACCACCACCACCACCACCGCCGGCGGCTCCGGCGACCGTTCCGGTCGACGCGATCGTGGCCGAACCGGAGCCGCCGATCCCAGACTCGGAGGCCCAGGGAGGCGCCTTCGTGTCGGTGAACCTGCTCGAGTTGGGGGGCGACGACGAGCCGCACGAGCCATTGCCCATCGCTGGCCAGGGCCATGACCACGAGCCCATGCCCGATGCGTCCGTCGCCCAGGTCGACGGTGTGCACTGCGTGCGCAACCACTTCAACAACCCCAACAGCAAGTACTGCTCGGTGTGCGGCATCTCGATGCTGCAGCAGACGCTTCGCCTCCAGAAGGGGCCGCGTCCGCCCCTCGGGGTGTTCGTGTACGACGACGGCGCCGCTTTCTCCGCTGATGCCGACTACGTCATCGGCCGTCAGCCCGACTCCGACGAGCGGGTGGCCCGGGGCGAGGCGCGGCCGATGATCGTCACGGACCCGCAACGCTCGACCTCTCGGGTCCACGCCGAGATTCGACTCTCCGGCTGGGATGTCACCGTCGTCGATCGGGGATCGGCCAACGGAACCTGGGTGCTCCGCGCCGGCGCCTCCGAGTGGCAGCGACTGGCCGCCGGAACCCCGGCCGTCGTACCGACCGGAGCACGCGTTCGGGTCGGGCAACGTCATTTCGTGTTCGAATCACATCACGTCGTCTGAGTCTCACATCGAGAGAGCTGTGCTGCCCGGCTATAGGCCGGCGGTTCTCACGCAGGAAGGGAAATCGTGGTCGGGCTGATCGTCGGCATGGAGGGTGTCAACGTCGACGAGTTCGTCATCCCGCGCACCTTCATCGCCATCGCCATCATCATCGTGGTGGCGAGGCTCATGGGTGCACTGTTCAAGAAGCTCCGCCAACCCGCAGTCGTCGGCGAGATCGTGGGCGGGATCCTCCTCGGACCGACCCTGCTCGGCCAGTTCGGCGACGCCGACGAGACGTTGTTCCCGCTGGAGATCCGACCGTTCCTGAAGGTGGTCGCCAATCTGGGCCTGATCATCTTCATGTTCATCGTCGGCCTCGAGCTCGACATGAAGTTGATCCGCGGCAAGGAGCGCCAGGCGGGCGTGATCTCGTTGTCGTCGATCGTGTTGCCGTTCGGGCTCGGGATCGCTCTGGCCGCATACCTGCACACCCGGTACGGCGAGGTCCTGCTGGAATCCGGCGAGATCAACACGCCTGGACTCCTCGAGTTCAGTCTGTTCATCGGGGCCTCGATGTCGGTCACCGCGTTCCCGGTGCTGGCTCGAATCCTCACCGACCGAGGCATGTACCGCACGACCATCGGCGCCCTCGTGCTGGCCTGCGCCGCCGTCGACGACATCTTGGCGTGGACCTTGCTGGCGATCGTGCTGGCCGTCGTCGAGACCGGCAAGCTCTCGACGGACTTCGTTCGGGTCATGGTCGAGTCGATCGTGTTCGTGGCCGTGATGTTCCTGGTCGTGCGCCCGTTGCTCGTCAAGCTCGCCGAGGCCTACAAGAAGGCGGGCAAGCTGACCCCGAATCTGATGGCCATCGTGCTCGTCGGGTTCCTGGCGTCCGCGTTCATCACCGCCGAGATCGGGATACATCACATCTTCGGCGCCTTCGTCTTCGGCGCTGTCATGCCTCGCGAGGGCACCCACGCACTGTTCCACGAGATCCTGGAACGGCTCGAGAACGTCAGCGTCCTCCTGCTCCTCCCTGTCTTCTTCGTGGCTACCGGTCTGAACGTGGAGTTCAAGGACTTTCGCGGATCTGATGTCGCGACGCTCGGCCTCATCCTGCTGACCGCGTGCGCCGGGAAATTCTTCGGCGCCACGTTCGGAGCGCGGATCCAGGGCATCTCGTTCCGCAAGGCCGCCGCCATCGGCACGTTGATGAACACCCGCGGCCTGACCGAGCTCATCATCTTGAACATCGGTCGGGAGAAGGGGATCCTCAACGATCGCCTGTTCACGATGCTGGTGGTCATGGCCGTGTTCACCACGATCATCACCGAGCCCGTACTCCGCCTGTTCTACCCCGACCGCCTCCTACGAAAGGACGTCGCCGATGCTGAACGCGCCGCGCTCGGGATCGCCGACGCCTACCGGATCCTGATCCCCGTCACCGACATCGCCCACACCGGTCCGCTCGTCGACGTGGCCTGCGACCTGATCGGCGACGAATCCCCGGCGGAGCTCGTGCTCTCCCGGTTCGCCTTTCAATCCTCCGGAACCGAGCTCGGTTCGGGCTTCGGCAACCAGCTGGCCGAGGTCGCCGAGGCCATGGAGGCGCTGGCCGTGTTCCAGCAGCAGGCATCGGCGCGGGGCGTGCGAGCCAAGGTCGTCAACCAGTTCTCCTCCGACCCGACGCGGGATTGGATCGACCAGCTGGAGTCGCTCGACGTCGACGTCGTGCTGATCGACGCCGCCACCGCGCCCGCCGGTTTCGTCGACGAGGTGCTGACGGCCGCCGAGTGCGACGTTCTCGTGGTCGAGGGTGCGCCGAACGGGGAACCGGCCTCGGTCTCAACTCCGGGTTCGATCACCCTCCTCGTGGGTGAGGGCCGGCATGGCAACGGGGCCCTCGAGGTAGCGGCGCGGGCGGCCCGTTCGCGTGCGGTGGCGGTCGGCGTGGCCGAACTGGACCCGGCCCGGGGTAGCCGTCGCACCGACTCCGCGGCGTCGTTGTTGGAGTCGGCCGGTGTCGTCGCCTCGACAGGTACCGCCGAGACATTGGACGGCCTCGTGATCGTCGCATCCGAGCGACGGGCCAAGGATCGTTCCGGCGGCCGCCACGGCGGTGCTGTCGACACCTTCGTCGGCTCGATCTCACGACGGGTGGTCGTCGTCCACGGCAAGGACGGGCTCGACCGGCCCACGCTCACGGACCTGTTCCCCGCACCCACACCAACGACGTCAGCGTCCAGCACACCCGCATCTACGCACCCGGAGGGCACCCCATGATCACCGATCTTCTCGCTCAAGCGGCAGACGCCCCACCCCAATACAGCACGGGCTTGCCGGCATCCTTTGTCGCCGGGTTCGTGCTACTCGACATCGCCATCATCCTCGTGGCGGCCCGACTCGTCGGGAAGCTCGCCACCAAGGTCGGTCAGCCGCGCGTCGTCGGCGAGATCATCGCCGGGATCCTGCTGGGCCCGTCGCTTCTCGGCGCCACCATCTTCCAGTGGGACAAGTCGCCCGAAGTTCTGCACTGCGACACCACCCGGGCGTGGTTCTCGCCCGGCACCTCGGTCGACAAGCTCGCCACGTTCGTGCCGCGGCCCGAGAGCATCACCGAGTGCATCTTCCCGGGTCAGGCGCGGGGCGTGCTGTCGATCCTCGGCCAGCTCGCACTGCTGTTCTTCATGTTCCTCGTGGGCCTGGAGCTCAACTACGCCCTGTTGCGCGGCAAGGTGCGCGGCATCTTGACCGTAGCCATCGGCGTCGTGGCTATTCCCGTCGCACTGGGTTTCGCCCTACTGCCCGTGCTCCACGATGAGAAGTTCGCCGCGGTCAACGCCGACGGTGCGTTCAACGGGACGAAGGCCGGATTCGCCTTGTTCGTCGGCGCCATGCTCGCCGTCACCGCCTTTCCGGTCATGGCCCGCATTCTCCAGGAGAAAGGGCTCTCCTCGAGCACCATGGGAGCGATCGGCATCGCTGCGGCCGCCGTCGTCACCATCTTGATGTTCGTCCTGGTCGCCGTAGCGGACGGCGTGTCGAAAGACAAAGATGCCGGCGACCTGTCCAAGGTCTTCATCGGCACGATCATCTACTTGGCGATCATGGCCCTCGTCGTTCGACCGCTCCTGCAACGCACTCTGGGCGCCATGCACGCTCGCTCCGGTTTCACGGGGGAGATGTTCGCCGTCATCTTGATCGTGGCCTTCATCAGCGCCTACGCCGCCGACCGGATCGGCATCAACGTCATCGTCGGTGGGTTCATGGCGGGCGCCATGATGCCCGCCCGTGAGCCCCTCTTCCGAGAGATGTCCAGCCGCCTGCAGGACGTCACCGCGACGATTCTGCTGCCCATCTTCTTGGCCTTCAGCGGCCTGAACACCGACTTCACCAAGCTCGGCTGGGACTGGCTGCCGGGCCTGGCGCTGCTCCTCGTGGCCGCCGTCGTGGGCAAGTGGGCGGGCGGCGCGCTGGCGGCCCGGGCGGCTGGATTGTCGTGGGCCGAGGGCAACGTGCTGGGCATCTTGATGAACTGCCGAGGCCTGCTCGTGCTCGTCGTGGCACTGCTGGCCAAGCAGGGCGGTTTCATCACCGACCAGATGCAGGTCGGTGGTGTGCTCATCGCGCTCGTCACCACGGCCATGACCGGACCGTTGTTCGACAAGTACCTCCCGTCAGTCGGTGCGACGAAG
The DNA here is from genome assembly GCA_963732655.1 of uncultured Acidobacteriota bacterium. Lineage (GTDB taxonomy): Bacteria > Actinomycetota > Acidimicrobiia > Acidimicrobiales > SHLQ01 > CAVTWS01. The sequence continues at coordinate 847,453 of CAVTAI010000001.1, forward strand.
GCCGAGGAGCTGCCGAGTACTGCGTGATCAGGCGGCGGCGGCGAGTTGGTCGAGGAACTCGGCCACCTCGCCCGCCGTGCGCGGCCGGCGCGCCACATCGGTGTCGAGACACGCCGTGATCAGCGAGGCGTCGCCCGCGCTGAGCTTGTCCGAGATGACCGGCGGGGTCGACAAGACCTTGCGCAGGATGAGCAGGGGGTCGCCGGCGGGGAGCTCGCCGTACACGCCCTCGCCGGCCAGCGCCCGGTGCAACGTGACGCCGATCGACCAGATGTCCGATGCTCGGGAGGGCCGATCGCCGCGCAACATGCCCGGGTCCATGTACTCCACCGAGCCGATTCCGGCCATGCCGGTGACGGTGATGCCAGGCTGGAGCACCTGAGCCAGCCCGAGGTCGGAGAGTTTGGCGCCCTCTTCGTGCAGCAGCACGTTGCCGGGCCGGATGTCACGGTGGGCCACGCCGGCGTCGTGGAGCGCATGGGCGGCGCGGGCCACGTTCGACATGGCTCGCAACGCGACCTGGCGTGACACCGGCTCCGCCGGCTGCTCCAGCGACCCCATCGGGAAGTACTCGAGCGAGTAGTAGAAGATGTTGCCGTCCTGGCCGGCGTCGTACAAGGTCACCAGATGGGGTGAACGGACCGATGCGAAGAGTTTGAGCTCACGGGTCATCCGCCGGAAGGCATCGGGCCCGCCGTTCTCACCGAGAACCTTGACGGCGACGAACTCGGCGTCGATGGGCAAGCGGTCGGGGCGCTTGGCCACATAGAGCTGGCCATTGTTCCCGCCACTGAGCGGTCGCACGATCATGTAGTCGGCTACCCGTTCCACGTACCCCGTCCTTTGTCGTCCCCACTGGAGCACCCCTACCGTACCGAATCGGAGCGGCTCCGTTCGACTGCGTTGACCGACGGGCCGGGAACCCGGCGGGTTCGACGGTCGCGATCGGCTCGGCGCAGGTCCCGCGACGAATCGGCCGACGCCGAGGGTGCGGCGCGACAGGCGAGAGATTCTTGTTCGAAGCGGGGGCGCCACGGAAGGCCGCTGGTCCCCTCGTCGCTCCGTACGGCGAGGATCTGGTGCACCGAGATCGAACCCCGTCGAAACGACAGCGCGGACCCGGCGAGGTAGAGACGCCACACCCGGGCTCGGCCTTCGCTGGACGCCGCCACCGCCGCGTCCCAATGGGCCTCGAGGTTCTGGGCCCAGTGGCGCAAGGTGAGGTCGTAGTGCTCCCGGATGGACTCCAGGTGGCGTACTTCGAGACCCGATCGTTCGACGGCGGACACCAGGTTCCCGATGTCGTGCAGCGCACCGTCCGGGAAGACGTACCGGTGCATGAACCCGCCGCGATCGAGCGCCGGCCGGTTCCGGCGCCGTCTCGATCCCTCGGTGCGAGAAGGCACCCGACCGATCTGGTGGTTCAGCACCCGTCCCCCCGGCCGGACGAGCGTCTGGAGCCGACTCAGATAGGTCGCCATCTGTTCGGCGCCGACATGCTCGAACATGCCGACGGACGACACGGCATCGAACGGCGGGTCGGGAACATCGCGGTAGTCCTGAACCCGGATGTCGACTCGATCAGCGAGCCCGGCCGCCGCCACCCGCTCCGTCGCCAGTGCCGCCTGCTCCTTAGACAACGTGATACCGACGCCGCGGACGCCGAAGTGCTGTGCCGCGTGGAGCAGGAGCGAGCCCCAACCGCACCCCACGTCGAGGAGACGCTGGTCGGGCTGAAGGTCGAGCTTGCGACAGATCAGCTCCAGCTTGTTGGCCTGCGCCTGCTCGAGGCTGTCGGTGGCCGACTCGAACACGGCGCAGGAGTACACCATCGATGGGCCGAGCAGCAGCCGGTAGAAGTCGTTGCCGACGTCGTAGTGATGGCTCACGGCACGGGCGTCTCGCGCCCTCGTGTGGACTCCGAACCGTCCGCCCACATCGATCTCCTCGTTCGGCCACGGCAGTTGCCGGCGGATCGTGTCGAGGCCGACGGCTCGGGCGACGTCGGTCAGCTGGCGTGGCGTCAGGCGAAGTCCGTCCCGGCGGCGCCCGACGGCATCGAGAACCGCCCACAGGTCACCCTCGACATCCAGCGCCCCTGCCACATAGGCGCGGGCGAAGCCGAGCTCGCCCGGCGCGCGGACGAGATGGGCCATCACGTCGTCAGATCTGACGACGATGGTCGCGACGGCCTTCGGCGTCGTCAGCTCCCGCCCGTCCGGCATGGCCACGGACACCGGTACCTGGCGTCCGAGCACCTGCTCGATGGTGCGAGCGATGATGGCGTATCTGTCCACGAGGTCCCGACCTCCTCGACGATGTCGGCGTTCTCGGCCCTCTCGTCTGTCGCTTGTCGTCTGTCGTATGCCTTTCGAATAACGCTGCCCGAGTTTCGCGCTCGACGGGGTCCCGCTCAATCGCGGTGACGGCGAGGCGCTCCGCCTCACTCAAGGCGCACCGCTATCGTGCCGATGAACAGGCATCTGGCGCGGGCCGGAGGTCCTTCCCATGAGACGTATGCCCGCGAGGCGATCAGCCGTAACCACCGGAATCGTGGCCGTCCTCTCCGCCCTGCTGGCCCCGGCCGGATCGGCAGATGCAGCCGGCGTGCCCATCGGTGGTTGTGATCTGTTCCCCGCCGACAGCTACTGGTACGCCGACGTGTCCGACCTGCCGGTTCACCCTCGGTCGGCCCAGTACGTCGCCAACATCGGCACCACCCGCACCGTTCACGCCGACTTCGGATCCGGCCTGTGGGAGGGAGCACCGATCGGCATCCCGTATGTTTCGGTGGGCGCCAGTCAGCCCGATGTGCCGATGACGTTCGAGTACGCCGACGAGAGCGATCCGGGCCCCTACCCGATCCCGGCCGACGCACCGATCGAGGGCGGACCGTCGAGCGATGGCGACCGCCACGTCGTCGTCGTCGATTCCGGCTCCTGCCGGCTCTACGAAGTGTTCGCCGCCTACCCGTCCGGAGGTGGGTGGGACGCGGGGTCGGGCGCCGTCTGGGACCTCCGTTCGAACGCGCTCCGACCTGACGGATGGACCTCCGCGGACGCCGCCGGCCTCCCGATCCTGCCCGCGCTCGTCCGCTACGACGAGGTCGCCGCGGGCCACGTCGACCACGCCCTCCGCCTGACTGTGCCCCGCACACAGCGGGCCTACGTCTGGCCGGCCCGCCACTTCGCCAGCTCGTCGACCGACCCGAACCTGCCCCCCATGGGCACCTGGGTTCGCCTCCGGTCCGACGTCGACATCCGCGGCTTCCCGCCCCAGTCGCGGGTGATCCTCGAAGCCCTGAAGCTGCATGGGGCGATCGTCGCGGACAACGGTTCGTCCTGGTATCTGACCGGCGCGCCCGACGAACGATGGGACAACGACGACCTGCATCGCCTGGGCGATATCAACGGTTCGATGTTCGAGGTGGTCGACGCGTCCAGGCTGATGGTCTCGCCCGATTCCGGACGGGCGGCGTCCGGCGCAGCGTCCGTACCGATGGAGACCACCTGTCCGGCGGCGCCGACCACTCCCGCCGCGGGCGTGATCGCCGCCGTGACTCCGTCACGGATCCTCGACACCCGTTCCGGGATCTCGTTCCAGGGTGCCTTCTCAGCGGGGACGCAGGTCGATCTCCGGGTCACCGGCTGCGGTGGCGTACCGGCCGGCGCCACCGGAGCCGTTGCCCTCAACTTCACGTCCACGCAGTCGTCGGCGCCGAGCTTCGTCACCGCGTGGCCCGGAGGTGCAGTGCGGCCCGACGCGTCGAGCCTCAACACCGAACCCGGCCAGGACACGCCCAACCTGGTGATCGCCGGCATCGGAGCGAACGGTCGAGTCAGCATCTACAACAACGCCGGCACCGGCCACCTAATCGCCGACACCGTGGCCTGGCTCCCGGCTGGCGCCGGGTTCCATTCCCTCACGCCGGCCCGGCTGCTCGATACCCGAACCGGTGTCGGCACAGCGGCCGGACCGCTCGGTCCCTCCGGTGTCGTCGACCTCGCCGTGGCGGGCCGCGGCGGAGTACCGGCGACCGGCGCCGAGGCGGTCGTCGTGAACCTCACCTCCACCGGCGCGACCGCACCCAGCTTCGTCACCGCCTGGCCGACGGGTGCGGCTCGACCCGACGCGTCGAGCCTCAACACCGAACCCGGCCAGGACACCCCGAACCTCGCCATCGCCCGGCTCGGCACCGGCGGCCGGATCAGTCTCTACAACAACGCCGGTACCGGCCACCTCGTCGCCGACGTCGTGGGCTGGTTCGAGGCGGGCTCCGGATACGTCGCCACCGAACCGGCCCGGCTGCTCGACACCCGCACGGGTGTCGGTGCGGCGCGCGCCGCTCTCGGACCCGCGGGGTTCATCGACGTCACCATCGCCGGTCGTGGACCGGTTCCGTCCGGAGCCACTGCCGCGGTCCTCAACGTCACGTCGACCCAGGCATCGGCCCCGAGCTTCGTGACGGTGTGGCCGACCGGTTCGCCCCGACCCGACGCGTCGAGCCTCAACACCGAACCGGCGCAGGACACCCCCAACCTGGTCATCGTGCCGCTCGGGAGCGGCGGCCGGGTCAGCCTCTACAACAACGCCGGGACCGGCCACCTCGTCGCCGACCTCGTCGGATTCATCGCCCCGGCGGCCAGGTGATCGGTCAGCCTCGGGGCAGACCGAGCACCTTCTCGGCGATGATGTTGCGCTGGATCTCCGACGAGCCCGCCGAGATCGTGCCACCGAAGGTCCAGAAGTAGGCCTCGAGGGCTCCGGGCGCCGGCAGCCGTTCGCCGAACCCGCCGGACTCGTCCGACGCCTGCTCGCCCTGCGTCGGCGTGATGTCGAGCGACGTGTCGCCGGCGAGTTCCGCGGCGTACAACGTGAGCGCCTGCTGGGTTTCGCTGCCGTACACCTTCATGAGCGCCTGCTCAGGGGCCGTGCCACCCTTCATCAGCCGGGCGAAACCCCGGTAGCCGAGGCACCGGGCCGCGGTCACGTCGATCAGCAGCTGCGCGATCCGATCGTGAGCCACCGCCTGCTCGGGCGGCGAGAGCACCGCGGTGAGCTCCGGGGCGGCGTCGAGGAGGGTTCTGATGTTGGACTCGATCACCATGACCGAGCTCAGCCACACCATGCCTCGCTCGTGGGCCAGCGAGCCATTGGCCATCGCCCAACCGTTGTTGAGCTGACCGACCAAGTTCTCGCGCGGCACCATCACGTCGGTCAGGAAGACCTCGTTGAGATCCGGATGCTGGGGCCGGATGATCTCCGGCAACGGGCGCACGGTGACTCCGGGCGTGTCCATCGGCACGAGGACGATGCTGATGCCCTTGTGTTTGGGGGCCGTTGGATCGGTGCGGCAGAAAAGGAAGCAGAAATCGGCGTAGTTGGCGCCCGAGGTCCACACCTTCTGCCCGTTGATGACGAACCGGTCGCCATCGAGCACGGCACGGGTGCTGAGACCGGCCAGGTCGCTGCCGGCCCCCGGTTCGCTCATGCCCAGGCACGCGGTCTTCTCGCCGCGGAGCACGGGCAAGGCGAACTCCTCGATCTGGCGTTCGTCGCCGTAGTCGAGGATCGACGGCACCACGATGCCGAGTCCCTGCGGGTTCGTGGTGCGAGGTACCCCGGCCTTCATCAACTCCTCGAGGTACACCAACTGCTGGATCGGGGTGGCGTTGCGGCCCCCGCGCTCCGGCGGCCACCCCGGCACCAGCCAACCGGCGTCGAAGAGCCGCCGGGCCCACCCGGCAGCCCAACCGGGCAGGTGGGCGCTCGACAACATCGGGTCGCCACCGATCTCCTCCGGGCTCGGCCGGTTCAGGGCCAGCCAGTCGAGGAACTCGGCCCGGAAGACCTCGACGTCATCGTCGAACCGCAGCTTCATGACGCCACCTTCGCGCTCGTGAGACCGAGTTGATCGACCAGGACCGACCGGTGGTAGGTCGACGTTCCGAACAACACCTCCGCCGCCTTGGCCCGCTTGATCAGGAAATGGAGATCGTGCTCCCACGTGTAGCCGATACCGCCGTGGAGCTGGAGGCCGTCTTCGGTGAGCAACCGCTGGCAATCACCGGCCGCCGATTTCGCCATGGCCGCCGCCTGGCTCCGTCGGGGATCGTCCTCGGCGATGGTCAAGGCGGCGTAGTAGCCCAGGGCGGTGGCCCGCTCGACCGCCAGGAACATGTCGGACATGCGGTGCTTGAGCGCTTGGAACGACCCGATCGGCTTGTCGTACTGGATGCGGACCTTGGTGTAGTCAACGGTCTCCTCGAAGATCTTGCGGCAGGCTCCGATGCTGTTGAGCGCCATCGCGACCACGGCCTGCTCGACGGCGCGGCCGAGCCCGGTGACGACATCCGGCGACCCCGGTTCGCCGAGCACTCGGCCCGCCGGCACCTCGACGCCAACCAGATCGATGTCGGCCAGGGGCATCGACGCGTCGAGCACCTCTCGGGGCCGCACCTGCACCTGCTCACGGTCGACCACGAACACGCCGATCCCGTCCGTGCCCGTGGACCCGGCGGTTCGTGCCACCACGGCGATCCGATCCGCTGAGACGCCGTCGACGATGCCGGTCTTGCGGCCCTCCAGCACCCAGCCGCCATCCGCCGCGGGGCGGGCGACCGCGGCCACGTTCACCAGGTCGATGCGTCCACGCTCGGCGAGCGCCAGGGTGCCAGTGCTGCCGCCGACGATGGGGACCAACAGGTCTGCCTGCTGGTCATGTCTGCCGACCTCGGCGACGACTGCGGCGTACTGGGTGACGGTCGACAGATAGGGCACCGGTGCAACGGCTCGACCCATCTCCTCGGATACGAGGGCCACCTCGACGAAACCGAGGCCGAGTCCGCCATGAGCCTCGGCCAGGCCGAGCGCCGGCCAGTACAACTCGACCATCTGCGCCCAGAGCTCGACGCCGTCGCCGGCGCCGTCGAACACCGCCCGGACGAGCGAACGGGGGCAGGCGCCTTCGAGCACCGTGCGCACGTTGTCACGCAAGTCCTGCTGGTCGTCGGACAGCTCGAGATCCACCTGGCCTCCTGAGACGGGTACCGACATGGTCCCTTGCCCCACCCGAGAACGACAATTCCGCCGCCGGGCGATCACCAGGTTGCCCCCGTATCGGTGGCCGCGGGAGAGTAGGACCAGCCGAACACGCTACCGGGGGACGCCATGACCGACGAGTTGCGATGGGATCCGTACAACGCCGACCAGCGGCGGTTCCCCTACGACACCTGGCGCCGGCTGCGAAACGAAGCGCCGGTGTACCACAACGACGAGTTCGGTTTCTATGCCATCAGCCGCTGGCAGGACGTCTACGACGTGTCGCTCGATCCCGCTCGCTTCAGCTCCACCGGCGGCACCGCCATCGACATGATCGGCCATCCGCTCGACCCCATGGCGGCGGCGATGATGATCCACATGGACCCGCCGCGGCACGACGCGTTCCGCAAGGTGGTGTCCCGGGCGTACACCCCTCGTCGCATCAGCGACCTGGAGAGCCGCATCCGCGAGTTGTGCGCGGAGTATCTCGATCCCTACGTCGGCACCGACGGCTTCGACTACGTACGTGAGTTCTCCATGAAGCTTCCCGTCATGGTCATCTCCACCCTTCTCGGCTTCCCCCAGGAAGATCACGACCAACTCCGCGAGTGGAGCGATCTCCAGTTGTTCCGCGAGGAGGGCAAGGCCGGCTCGCCGGAGGTGACCCTGCAGGCCATGAAGGAACAGTTCGAGTACTTGGCCATGCACGTGGCCCGCACCCGGGCCAACCCGAACGACGACTTCGTGTCGGTGTTGTGCCAGGCCGAGATGGACCACCCCGACGGCCGCCGCCCCCTGACCGACCTCGAGATCATGGGCATGGTGGGTCTCATCAGCTCGGCCGGCAACGAGACGGTCGCCCGCCTCCTCGGCTGGTCCGCCATGGTCCTCGCCGAGTACCCCGACCAACGCAAGCTGTTGGTCGACGACTCGCGACTCGTGAGCAGCGGGGTCGAGGAGCTGCTGCGGTACGAGGCGCCCTCGCCGACCCAGGGGCGCGTCACCCTCTGCGATGTCGAGCTCCACGGCGTGACCATTCCGGCCCATTCGCCCGTGGCCCTCCTCACCGGCAGCGCCGGGCGCGACGAACGGCGCTACGACAACCCGGACGTCTACGACATCCTGCGGCCGGCGGACAAACACGTCAGCCTCGGGTACGGCGCCCACTACTGCCTCGGCGCCGCGCTGGCCCGCCTCGAAGGTCGGATCGGCATCCAGGAAACCCTGGCCCGCTTCCCCGAGTGGTCCGTCGACCTCGACACCGTCGGCTTCGTCGAGACCAACACCGTCCGCGGCCCCGCCACCTGCCCCATCGCCCTCACCTGAGGTCCTCGGCCCGCCTCGCCCGTGCGCACGCCCGGTTCACTGGGGGGATGGGTGACTCAGGTTGGTTGGGACCGCGGTCGATCGACGGCGGCATCGACGAGGTGCCGCTCCCGTCCACCCTGCCCGGCCGGTTGTGGTTGTGCGGCAAGCACCTGGTCGGCCCGAGCCCCATCGCCGCCCTTCACCGAGTCGGCGCCGACCTCATCGTGTGCCTCAACGAGCGCCACGAGCTGCTCGACCGGTATCCCGACTACGTCCGGTGGCTCGACGATCCCCTCCACGACCAGGCCCGATGGCATCCGGTGCCCGATCTCGGCGTTCGTCCCCACGACGAGATGGTCGTTCTCATCGACGAAATCGTCGCCGAGCTCCGCTGCGGTACCAACCTGATCGTGCACTGCGGGGCCGGCATCGGCCGTGCGGGAACCGTGGCGGCGGCCGTGCTCGTGCGAGCGGGACACACCGCCTCGGATGCCCTCGCTGTCGTCACCGCCGCTCGACCCATGGCCGGCCCGGAGGCGGGCGCGCAGCGCACGTTCATCGACGACCTCGCCCGGCCGGGGCGATCACACGGGTAGATCGCCCGTCGCGGCCCGGGTCGAGCCATCCCGGCTGTACGCCGCGATGGTCCGCTGGGCGATTCGCATCTGGTGCACTTCGTCGGCGCCATCGGCGAACCGGGCCCAGCGGGCGTGCTGGTACATGTGCGCCAGCGGCGTGTCGGTGCTGTAACCGAGCGCTCCGTGGACCTGGATCGAACGGTCGATGACCCGATTCAGCATGTTGGCGACGAAGTGTTTGGCCATGGACACCTCGCTCGTGAAGTCGAGTTGACGGTCGATGCGGTAGGCGGCGTGGAGCACCATGAGCTTGGCCTGATAGAGCTCCAACGTGGAATCAGCGATCATCCACTGGATGCCTTGCTTCTCGGCGAGCATCGAGCCGTGGGCGTACCGGTTGAGGGACCGGTCGACCATCATGTCGAGCGCCGTCTCCGCCTGAGCGATCCAGCGCATGCAGTGCGCCAACCGGGCCGGCCCGAGCCGGGACTGCCCGAGCAGGTGACCCTCGCCCCGCCCTCCGAGTCGGTTGCGGTCGGGGACCCGGAGGTCCTCGATCAAGATCTCTGAATGACCGGTGCCGCCGTGCATCGTCTCGACCTCGCGCACGCGGTTCCAGCCGTCGGTCGGAATGTCGACGATGAAGGCCGTGTTGCCGGCCTGGCGAATCTCGGGATCGTCCTCGGTTCGACAGATCACGATGGCGAACGACGCCCGGCGCGCGTTCGAGATGAACCACTTGTGACCGTTGATGACCCATTCGTCGCCGTCGGGCACTGCGGACGTTCGGATGAGGGTGGGGTCCGATCCCGCCACCTCGGGCTCGGTCATGGCGAAACAGGACGCCACCGAACCCTCGCACAGGGGACCGAGGTACCGCTCCCTCTGATCATCGGTGCCCCAGTGGAGCAAGGTGTGCATGTTGCCTTCGTCGGGGGCCTGGCAGTTGAGCACCCAGGGCCCGAGCCGCACTTTGGCCGCCTCGGCCTGCACCATGGCCAGCTCGACATGCCCGAGACCCATGCCACCCCATGCCGCCGGCATGTGTGGGAGCCACAGACCAGCCGCCCGAGCCTCGGTGCGCAGCGACCCGAGCAGCCGCACGTAGGTGTGGCGCTCCATGTCCTCGGCGTCCACGCGATCCGTTGCCGACCGGACGATGTCGTCGATGAATGCTCGGACCCGGACCCGGAGGGCTTCGAGCTCGGGCGTGAGAGAGAAGTCGATGCTCATGAGGCGTCCGATCGTACTTTCCGCATGGGACCACCACCCGGTGTGTCCACAACCGTAGGTTTGAGCGATGCCGATACGCATCCGCCGCGCCGGTTCGGAGCCGGGTCTCGTCTCGGCCCTGGCCGAGGTCCTCATCGACTGCGTCGAAGGCGGAGCGTCGGTCGGGTTCATGGCGCCACTCGACCAGAGCCGAGCCGAGGCCTTCTGGGCCGACATGCTCGACTCGGCCGACCGGGGCGACCGTCTGATTCTCATCGCCGAGCAGATCGAGCCGTCACCCCGCCTCGTCGGCACGGTGTCGCCTGCGAGCCTCGTCGGCACGGTGTCGCCTGCGAGCCTCGTCGGCACGGTGTCGCCTGCGAGCCTCGTCGGCACGGTGTCGCCTGCGAGCCTCGTCGGCACGGTGTCGCCTGCGAGCCTCGTCGGCACGGTGCAGGTCGTCCTCGCCCAACCCGAGAATCAGCCTCACCGAGGCGACATCGCCAAGCTGCTCGTCAAACGAGCAGAGCGGCGGCGCGGCATCGCTGAACAGCTGATGGAACGCGCCGAGGCGGAGGCGGCGGCCGCGGGGAAGTCGCTCCTGGTCCTCGACACCGCGTCCGGTGATGCCGAGCGCCTGTACGTACGTCGGGGCTGGCGCCGGGTCGGCGAGATCCCCGGTTATGCGCTGTGGCCCGATGGTCGGCCCTGTCCGACGACCATCTTCGACAAGTGGCTCGACCAGGTGGGCTGAACCCAACGCAGCCGACGAGTCCGGGCTCGAGACCGTTCAGATCCGCATGGCGGCGATGACCAGTCCGACCGCGGTGAGGACGGCCACGAAGTTGGTCAAGGCCACGTTCCGGAAGAATTCTCCCTTGACGTCAGCCAACTCCACCCGCACGTTGGCGATCTCGCCCCGTAACGAACCGAACTCAGCTCTGATCGACGCCAGGGCATCGCCGACGACGGTGAACTGCCTCGCCATGTCGGTTCGAAGATCCGCAAACTGCGTATCGACCCCGGCGAACTTCAGGTACATCTCGCCCCGTAGGTCGCCCAGCTCGCCATGCAGCTCCGACTTCAACTCGGCCATCTCACCACGCAGGTCCGACCTCAACTCGGCCATCTCACCACGCAGGTCCGACCTCAACTCGGCCATCTCGCCACGCAGGCTCGTCTCGAGCTTCGCCATGTCACCGCGCAGGCTCGTCTCGAGCTTCGCCATGCCACCTCGGAGCGCGACCGACGCATTGTCGACGTCGCGAGCTGTTGCGAGGTCGGTCCAGTCCGTGGGCGGCAGAAGGTTCATGAGGATGTCAGCGGGCGCCGATCCGAGGGTTGTTTCGAGTGCCGCGTGGAGCTCTCGGCGGGAACGGTCGTCGACGATCATGGTACCCCCCAATGGCGTGACGGTTTCGGGGGAAGCCGTGAGGTCGCCGGGCTTCGATCGGTACCGTGACTCTACGCGTGGCCTGTGACACCCTCAGGTCGACTCAGCCCAGGAGGGGTCATGGATGACGACCTGACCGATCACGAGGGTCATCGGTGGAGGCTGAGCGATCAGCACGGGCGGCGCACCCTGCTGATATTCCACCGCCACCTCAGGTGACTCCCGTGCCAGGAGCACGTGATCGCCGTGCGCGATCGACTCGATGAGTTCGGCGACACCTGTGTCGCGGTGGTCAGCTTCGCTCCCGCTGAGGATCTCGCCGCCTACCGTGACCACCTGGCGCTGCCGTTCCCGGTGCTCAGCGATCCCGACCGTGCCCTCTACCGCCGCCTCGGCCTGCGCCGAGCACGGCTTCGCGACGTGTTCAACGCCGGCACCCGATCGATGTACAAGGATCTGATGGCGAAGGGACGTCAGGTCCGCCGTCCGGTGCACGACATCCGTCAACTCGGTGGCGACTTCGTCTTCGACGCTGACGGTCGACTCGTGGCCGAGTTCCGCCCGCCCTCGCCCGATGCCCGCCCCACAGTCGACGACCTCCTGGCCGCGGTGACATCGGCCCGAACGCGATAGTCGATGCCGGGGTCAGGCCCGCATGAGGCCGCCGCCATCGACCATGAACGTCTCGCCGGTGAGGTACCGGCACGCATCGGACAGCAAGAAGGCGACCACCGGCGCGATGTCATCCTCGGGATCACCATCTCGACCCATCGGATGCGCTCCGTACATGGCCAGCCAGGACTCATAGGTCAGCGCGCCCTCATCGGGCCGAACGTGGTGGCCCGCGGCCGCCGGGCAGATGCAGTTGACGACGATTCCGTGGGGCGACCACTCTCGAGCCGCCGTTCTGGTCAGCGCCCGCACGGCCTCCTTCGTGGCGTTGTAGGGACCGGTCCCGGCGGCACCCCGGATACCGCTCGCCGACCCCAGGTTCACGATGCGTCCACCGCCCTGTGACCGCATGTGCGGCAGCACGGCCTGCATCGCCCACAACGTGCCGAGCGTCCCGCTGCGGTGAACGGCATCCATGTCGGCCTCGGTCACGTCCTCGAGCGGCTTGGCGGCGATCAGGCGTTGAGCGTTGTTGACGAGGCCGTCGACCCGACCGAAGTTCGCGACCGTGGACGCCACCAGGTCGTGGACCTCCTGACGGCGGCCGACGTCGCACGGCACCCCCATCGAGCGGCCGCCCAGGGCCGACAGTTCGTCGGTGATCTCGGCCAACCGCTGCTCATGTCGTTCGGCGACGACGACGATGCAGCCCCGCGCCATCAGGTGACGAGCGATTCCCCGACCGATCCCCCGCCCGGCGCCGGTGACGATCACCACCCGGCCGGCGAGATCCACGTCGGGAGCCGTCACGCCGGCCCGACGCGTGACCCGCCGGCCGAACCCGCCCGGAACGCTCCGACGGGGAGGGTGATGGGGAGATCGAGCGAGCTGACCAGCCCCGGCGACGCGGCGCACACCGCCGGGATGGCGTTCACGATCCGCATCGTGGTGGCCAACATGCCGTCGGGACTGAAGGTCTCGGGCTGCCCCACCGTGAAGTCGCACTGCATGTCGGGCTCACCGGTGATCTCGATCCGATAGGTCCCATCGCGGGCCGACGTCGGCCACCCCGGTGCCAGGTCGAGGGCCATGCGGTTCACGTGCTCGATCACGATCGCGTCGCGCCCATCGACGACACCGATCGTCTCGAACCGGACCGCACCGACGGTGCCCGCCGGGATCGTCCCGTAGGCCACATCGAGGCGACGGGGGGTGGGGGCGACCTCGAACGTCTCGCGGATACCGTCGAGCTCGACCCCCATGGCGTCGGCCACCATGCGCACCGGCGGTCCCCACGTCCCGAGTTGGGAGCCGTCGAAGGCCATGAGCGGTGTGTGGTCGAGCGGCTTGCCGAAGCCGAACACCTCGTGCATGACGAACTCCACCGGATACCCGGCGTAGGTGAAGATCTCCTGCACGCGGGTCGACTGCACCGACTTCGACATGGTGAGCATCGTCAGCAGGAATTTGGTCCGCGGCAAATCCCGGTTCGATGCCCGAGGCATAGAGGGTGGCTGCCCCACTCGCGGCCGCCGCCTCCAGCATGGCCCGATACCGGGGTTCATAACCCCTCGGATACACGAGAGCGGCGGTGCTGACCGTGACGACGTTGATCCCGGCTTCGAGGAGGCGGACGTAGTCGGGGACGGCGATCGCATCACCCGCCGGACCGCTGGCCGTGTAGCAGACGCAATGCGGCGCCAGGGCAAGGAGGGAGTCGATGTCGTCCGTGGCCACGACGCCGATCGGGTCTCCGCCGGCGAGCACGCCGGCGTCGACCCCGACCTTGTCGGCCGAGTGCACCCATACCCCGACCAGGTCCAGATCGGGGCGGGCGACGATCGCCGGGATCGCTCGCGACCCGACCCCACCCGTACCCCACACCACCACACGAAGGCCCATGGGGCCGCAGGTTAGGCGTTCGTGGTCACGGCGGTCGACGGACCCGAGCTGACAGGGCGCTCGTCCTCTGCTTGACTACCGGCGGGCAAGGTTGCGGACCATGTGGTTCGCGCGCGGGCAGATCTGCGGGGATCCGACACGCGAAGGGACGAGCCCGTGAACAATCGGGCGAGAAAAACCGGCATCGACCTCAGGCTGGGGCGGCTTCGGCGCGCCGTTGCCGTCGCCTCGATGGTCGTCCTCGTGTCCACCTTCCTCGGGGCCCCGGGCGCCCTCGCCCAGAACGGCGACCAGGCGGGATCAGTCGCCCAGAACGGCGACGCAGTCGGAACAGTGGCCGGGCGCGTGACCGACCCAGACGGGGTGCCACTGGCCGGGATCCTCGTCACGGTCAACGGGAGCTGCGCCGAGGGCGTGATCTGCGAGATCGCCCGGGCCACCACCGAATCCGACGGGCGATACCGGATCGCACCGCTTCTCGGCGCCATCACCCAGGTCGTGTTCAGCGACCCCTTGTTGCGGTACGGGTACCTCGTGCGCACCGACCTCGGCGAGGTCGATCGCCACGAGCAGGTCACCGGGTTCGACGCGACACTGCAGCCATCATCGACCATCTCGGGTCGCGTGGTGCTGGACGGCGCCGGGTTCCCGGGCGCGACCGTCATGGTGCGGGTCACCGGCCCGAACGAGATCCCTCTCTCCACCACCTCTGACGCCTCCGGAGCGTTCACCTTGGCGGGCCTCCCCCCGGCGTTCACACGATCGTTGCGTCGGTCGGGGCGGTCTCCAGCGCGCCGGCCACCACACCGAACATCGGTCCTACGAACCCGGCGACGGGCATCACCCTGGTCATGACCGGCCTGTCGACGGTCAGCGGTACCGTCACCGACCAGACGAACGGACAGCCGCTGCACGACGTCGGCGTCAACGGTGCGAGAACCGACGCCGCCGGCCGGTTCACCGCCTACCTCGGGGTCACCGGTGACGACTCGTCGGTCTCGCTGCGGATCGATCCCGGGCTGTTTTACCTGGCACCGCTCGGCGGCTCCTCGGTGAGCATCTCGCCGGGCGAACACCTGACCGGTCACGACATCAGCCTCGTTCCCCGCGCCGCCCTCGCTCCCCCGCCGGCGGGCACGACCGTCGTCGGCGCCAGAACGGCGCCCGGCGGCATCCCCTCGCTCGGACCGCACCAGGAGCTCGAGTTCCGCTCGACCGGATGTGCGGGAGGGGTGGCGCGCTACACCGTCCATGACCTCACTCCGGCCGAGGATGACACGTCGCCCGACCCGCGGGTCGACCAGCCCATGCCCGAGACGCCGCCCGGTTCCGGGACCTACCTCGCCCGCGCCGGCGTCGTCGACGCGTCCGGCGAGTTCACCGTCACCGTCACCATCGACTGCCCGGCCTCCCCGGACGAATCGATCGGGTTCGGCCTCTACATCGATCCCAGCGGCACCGTCGTCGACACCTCAGGGGCGCCAATCACCGGCGCGCGGGTCACCCTGCTCCGGGCCGAGAGTGCGGCCGGACCGTTCACGGCCGTGCCCAGCGGGTCCGTCCTGATGTCGCCGTCCAACCGCACCAACCCGGACGTCACAGGCGCGGACGGCGCCTTCGCCTGGTTCACCGCCAGCGGCGTCTACCGGGTGCGAGCCGAACGGCTCGGATGCCACGCCCCCGGTGATGCGTCGACGTTGTTCGTCGAAACGCCGAGCCTGCCGGTGCCACCGGAGTGGACCGGGCTGGTCCTGGTCCTCGAGTGCCCGACCCTGGCGGGCCGGGCTCCCTCGGGGCCGCTCGGTTACACGCCGGTGTCGCCGGTCCGGCTGCTCGACACCCGGCCCGGTGAACCCACCATCGACACCCTCGCCGCCGGCACCGGCCCCATCCCCGCCGGCACCCACATCACCCTCCAGATCACCGGACGCGGCAACATCCCCACCACCGGCGTCGCCGCCGTCGCCCTCAACCTCACCGCCACCCAATCCACCACCCCCAGCTACATCACCGCCTGGCCCACCAACGAACCCCGCCCCACCGCCAGCAACCTCAACACCGACCCCGGCCAAGACACCCCCAACCTCGTCATCACCAAACTCGACCCCAACGGCCAGATCAACCTCTACAACAACGCCGGAACCACCAACCTCATCGCCGACATCGTCGGCTGGTACCCGATCCTGCCCAGCTCGCCCCCTCAGGGTTACGTCCCGTTGTCACCGGCCCGACTGCTCGACACCCGGCCCGGTGAACCCACCATCGACACCCTCGCCGCCGGCACCGGCCCCATCCCCGCCGGCACCCACATCACCCTCCAGATCACCGGACGCGGCAACATCCCCACCACCGGCGTCGCCGCCGTCGCCCTCAACCTCACCGCCACCCAATCCACCACCCCCAGCTACATCACCGCCTGGCCCACCAACGAACCCCGCCCCACCGCCAGCAACCTCAACACCGACCCCGGCCAAGACACCCCCAACCTCGTCATCACCAAACTCGACCCCAACGGCCAGATCAACCTCTACAACAACGCCGGCACCACCCACCTCATCGCCGACATCGTCGGCTGGTACCCGATCCTGCCCAGCTCGCCCCCTCAGGGTTACGTCCCGTTGTCGCCGGCCCGACTGCTCGACACCCGGCCCGGCGAACCCACCATCGACACCCTCGCCGTCGGCACCGGCCCCATCCCCGCCGGCACCCACATCACCCTCCAGATCACCGGACGCGGCAACATCCCCACCACCGGCGTCGCCGCCGTCGCCCTCAACCTCACCGCCACCCAATCCACCACCCCCAGCTACATCACCGCCTGGCCCACCAACGAACCCCGCCCCACCGCCAGCAACCTCAACACCGACCCCGGCCAAGACACCCCCAACCTCGTCATCACCAAACTCGACCCCAACGGCCAGATCAACCTCTACAACAACGCCGGCACCACCCACCTCATCGCCGACATCGTCGGCTGGTACCCGAGGTAATCGTTGCTGGTCAGCCTGGGAGCGCAGCCTGCAGGGTGTAGCTCAACGGGAGCCGTTCGGGGCGGTCGCGGAGCCGCCACTCACCGTCGGGTCCCTCGTCCATCAAACCGATCAGACCGTTCCACGGGATCGACGTGTGCTCCTCGAGCCGGGTGATGGTGAAACCGCGATCGAGCAGCGCGGTGACGATCTCCCCCAGGCCGTGGTTCCACTCCGCGGTGGCGTGGGCGGTGAAGACGGCGTCGGTCGTGACATAGGTCGTGTCCTGGCCGGGCAAATCCTCCAACGGCAGCGGCTCGCCGGTCTCGAAGTAGGCGAACCGCACCACGAGCTTCTCGTCGGCCTCCGGATCGTCGAGGGTCCACAACATCGGATGGCCTTCCCGCAGGTGGACCAGACCCCCGGGCCGCAACAACCCCGCGACCACCTCGGCCCACCGGTCGATGTCGGGCAGCCAGTTGAGGGCCCCGATGCCGGTGTAGACGAAATCGAAGGCGTTCGGGCCGAGGATGTCCACCGCGTCGTACACGTCGCCTTCGACGTAGTGCACGCTCGGCCCGGCCCGTTCGGACAGGGCCCGGGCCTGAGCGAGCGAGGCGGGCGAGAGGTCGAGACCGGTCATCCGGGCGCCGAGCCGGGCGAGGGACAACGTGTCGGTCCCGATGTGGCATTGGAGGTGGACGCCTGACCTGCCGGCTACGTCGAACAGGCGGGGCCGGTCGAACCGCACCACCCCGGAGATGTGCTCGCGGTCCTCGACGAATCGTGCGAGGGCGTATTCCGGCGACGCCGCGTGAGCGGCCGCCCGATCGTCCCACCAGGCCCGGTTCACGTGCCAGGGGCGATCTCCGTGGTCTGCTGCCATGGCCGTACGTCTACCACGCAGACCAGGACCGGCGGAGGGCTACGAGAGCGGCAACGGCTCCGGGCAGCCGCGTGACCAGGTGGCCGTGCAGTCGTAGTCGGACACCACGGGCGTGATCGTTCCTTCGGGCCAGCTGATGGTCGCCACCGTCAGCACGTGCTGCGGATCGAGGCCGGTGACCTCGATCTGCGCTGAGGGCTGTCCGGCCACGTTGATGGTGACCACCCCGGTCGCTCCCGGTTGGCCGGCACCCCAATGCTCGATGAGCACGGTGTAGCGCCCATCCGCCGGATTGGGGTACACGATGTTCTCGGGGCCGAACGTGCCCGTGTCGTCGACATCTTTGGACGGGTTGTCGCTGGGATCGCCCTCGACCCCCCAGTCCGGCGAGACACCGACGCAGGTGGTCCAGGTGCAGTCGTCGACCGGATCGTTGATGACGCCGCCCTCGCGTACGAGGTGGAGTTCGAAGTCGCTGCCCTGTTCGTCCCAGGCGAGCGTGATGCGGATCTCGGCGTCGACGCAGTCGGTCGTCGTCGGCTTGAGCACGACCCCGGAGGTCCCGCTGTCGTTCGACCAGGCCAGCTTGACCGTCTGCTCGCCGCACAGCAGCGGGACGTTGATCGTGAAGTTGCCGGATGCGACATCAGTTTCGATGATGCCGCTGTACGCCTCCCGATCCTGGCCCTCCACGTAGAACGTGCCGTTCCCATTCGCCCCTTCGGCTTTGCCGGAGAACGTTTGCGCCGCCACCCCGACCAGGAGCGGCTCGAAGTCGGTGATGCCATCGACGACGGGGCAGCCATCGCACCGAACCACCCCCGGCTCGTCGAAGTCGGGAAGCGGATCCTTTGCTTCGGTCAGATCCGCACCTGCGGCGCTCGGCTTGTCGTCGTCGTCACCACACGACGCGAGCCCGGCCGCCAGGACGGCCAGCATGAGAACGATCAGCGTGAGACCAGGAGACGAACGGCGGGACGCGTGGTTCCGGGGGACGAGGGGGTGACTCATGGCCGAACGCTAATCCGCTTGGTCCGAGCCGTCGATCGGAACGAACCGGGGGCGAGCCCGACTACTGCGTGAAGAAGTAGACGTCGTAGGCGGGATTCGGTTCGGGGGCGCCTTCGAACGTGCCGATCCGGTAGCTGGCCACCAGCGGCTCGCCGGCCGCGCCGAACTCGTACGGCCCGCCGAAACCGTCGTAGTCGATGTCCTGGCCCGTTCGAAGTAGCTCGACGCACGTCGCGAAGGACGTGCACGCCGTTCCGCCCGTGGTCACCTCGTTGATCTCGCCGGCGACCGCGAGCGGATCGTCCGCTCCCGCCTGCTCGGCGGCGAGCGCCAGGATCACGACCGCGTCGTAGGACTCGGCGGCGTACGCCGTCTGACCCTCGGTCGGGACGCCCCCCTCGGTGTCGAGCCGTGCCGTCAGGCCCGCGATCGACGCCGGGTCGACGGCCGGCGCGACAGCTCGCGTCCCGTTGGGCAAACCAGCCGCATAGGCACCGTCGGCCGCCCAGTAGTCGATGACACCGGGCCCGAGCGCCCGGGCCACCATCGAGCGGGCGATGCCCGCCGTCTCCTCGAAGCCGACCAGGAAGACGGCGTCGGCCCCGGAGGCGACGATCAGGTCGGCCATCGTCTCGGGGTTGACGTCTCCGTCGGCCACGTACGCCAACGCGTTCGCCGGCGGGGTCGGGAGCCCGGTGAGCTGGGCGAAACGAGCCAGGAACGCTTCGCCGATGGGGCGGCCGTAGGCGTCGTCCCGGAAGACCGCGGCCGCGTTGACCCGCCCTTCGGCGACCATGCGTTCGGCCACCAGGTGACCCTGGATCGGGTCGGCGGCAGCCGTTCGGAAGAAGAGGCCGGGGGTGTCGAGCAGGGCGAGATCGGGGGCCGAGGCCGACGGTGAGAACAAGATCGTGCCTTGCCCTACGACTCGATCGAAGACCTGCCGCGCGATCGACGAGCTCGGTGGACCGACGATGGCGTCGACGTCCTGGGTCGCCAGCCACTCGGCGTTCGACACCGCGAAGGTGGTGCTGGCGTCGCCGGAGTCCGTTTCGATCAGCTCGATGGGCGTGCCGAACACGCCTCCGGAGGCGTTGATGTCGGTGACGGCGATCCGCATGCTGTCGGTCATGGCCGGGCCCAGGAAGGACAGGTCTCCCGTCTGGGGAACCAGGGTGCCGAGCCGCAAGACGCCATCGCCGCCGAACAGCTCGGGCCGGGGCGGGCCGGGCACCAGCTCCGCCGTCGTCTCGGGGACAACCGTCGTCGTCGGCGTGACGGTCGTGGTCGCGATGGGGTCGCGGCTCTCGTCGCCGGTGTCGTTGGCGTCGCTGGCGTCGCTGGCGTCGGTGTCGTCGGTGTCGTCGGTGTCGTCATCATCGCTGGCCTCGCGGGCGTCGTTGGTGTCGCCGGACGACTCGCCATCAGCGGTCGCCGTGGGGTCGCCATCGTCGCCGGACTGCGCGAACCAGACGCCGAGCGCGAGCAGGGCGATCACCACGGCTCCGAGCGCCAGGGGGACGAGAGGGCGCGGCCGTTGCTCCGGCGCCTCGTGCATCTCACCCGTCGGAGCGAACTCCCACAGGAGCGTGTCGTCGGGAGCCGCCCTCACTGGGGCGGGGGCCACGTTCGAGGTGGGAGGCGATGAGGCCACCGCCGCGGGCTGGGGCGGGGGCGGCGGCGGCGAACCGATGGGCCACAGCGCATGGAGCAGGACCGAGGCGGCGGCCTGGTCGATGCCGGACGCCAGGAGCCATTCCTCGAGTTGGCGATAGTCGTAGCGCGCCAGCGGGACGAGCTCGGCCAGGCGGGCGGCGGCGCCCGACCGAACGGCCTGAACCAATGGCCCGGTCGACGCCAGATCACTCGGGTTCACCTCAGGTGACCGACCCAACAGATCGGCGAACCGGGCGACCTCGGAGAACACACCCACCCCGTGTTCTCGGGCCAAGGACGTCACCGCCGTGACCAGCCGCTGCGCGCTGTCGTCGCTCATGTCCCGGCCATGTTAGGAAGCGACGCTCCGCGCACCACGGTCAGCCCCCGTCGATCCCAACCGGATGAGGTTCGACGGGGATGCGGTCGGGTCAGATCGGTACGACCTCGACGGGGATGCCGTTGACGGCGGCGTTGTTCGACAGCGGATCGATGAAGTGCCCCGGTGACAGCAGGTTGTTGTTGACGCCGGCGAACTCCCGAGCCGTGGCCAGCCGGGTGCCTTCTTTGTCGTGCCCCCACCCATGGGGCAGACACACGACCCCGGGCATCATCTCGTCACTGACTTCCGCTCTCACCTCGATGGTCCCGGACTCCGACGACACCTTGGTCATCACGCCATCGGCGACACCGAGCCGGTCCGCATCGTCGGGGTGGATGATCAGGGTGCAGCGGTCCTTGCCCTTGACCAGCACCTTGACGTTGTGCATCCACGAGTTGTTGGAACGGACGTGGCGCCTGCTCACGAGAACCATGGTGTCGTTGCGGCGACCGCAGCGCTTGCGCAGCCGAGGCAGATCGGCCGTGATGTAGGGCGGGGCCAACTCGATCCGTCCCGACGGGGTGCACAGCAGCTCCCGAACGCGTGGCACGAGCGGACCGAAATCGAGGCCGTTGGGCTGATCGCGGAACGTGTCGAGCGTGATGCCGTCGGGCACCGCGCCGAAACGGTCGCCCCATGGACCCATGCGTATGGCCAGATCGAGCAGCCGGACCGGACCGGGGTCGGGCATGGCCGCGGCGGCCACGTCAGGATCGGCGCCGAGAGTGCTGGCGATGCCACCGAAGTACGCCCCGTCGAGCTGGGCGACGTCGATCTGCTCGTTGGTCATGCCGGCGTGCAAGGCGCCGAGCCGGATGAGGATCTCCCACTCCTCGGGACGATCGGTCAGCGGGAAGAGGGGATCGGCCCACTTGCCGGCGCTGCGCATCGCCCAGCCCCAGATGATCTCACCGAAGAACGGCTGCTCGAGCGCCGAGGCCCCGGGCAGGATGACGTGGGCGTGACGGCTGGTCTCGTTGAGCCAGTTGTCGACGCTGATGAGGCATTCGAGGGTGCCCAGGGCCTCGTCGATGCGGGCCGCCTCTGGCGAGCTGATGACCGGGTTGCCGGCGATGACCACGACCGAGTGCAGCTGACGATCACCGGGGGTCAGGATGTCCTCGCTGAGACAAGACACCGGCACCTGGCCCAGAACCTCGGGCGCACCGCGACCGTGGCTCTCCCACCGGCCGGCGATGGGGTCCGTGTTGACACCACCCAGCCACGCCAGCGGCGTGGCGACCGGGTTGCCGAACATCATGCCGCCGGGCCGGTCGAAGTTCCCGGTGACGATGTTGATCACGTCGACCAACCACGAGGCCAGCGTGCCGAACTCCTGGTTGCACGTGCCGATGCGGCCGTACCAGCCTGCGGCCGGGGCGGCCGCGAAGTCACGCGCGAGCGAGCGGATCTGGTCGGCCGGCACACCGGTGGCCCCCTCGACGGACTCGGGGATCCAGTCCGCGACCAGGGCGGCGATGTCGTCGAATCCGTTGACGATGTCAGCGACGGTGCCGAGGGTGGTCAGACCTTCGGCGAACAGGACGTGCAGCACCGCCAACATGAGCGCGGCATCGGTGCCGGGCACGATCGGCACCCACTCCGACGCGTGGTCGACGGTGCCGGTCCGACGCGGGTCGATCACGACAACGCGCCCGCCGCGCTCGCGCACGGCATCGAGCTCGCTGAGCATGTCGGCCACGGCCAGCAACGAACCTTGGGACGCATGGGGGTTGGCGCCCATCACCACCATGAAATCGGTGCGGTGGAGATCGACGGTGGGGATCATCCAGGCGTTGCCGTACATCAGGCGGCACGAGACGTTCTTCGGCTGCTGGTCGACGGTCCCCGGCGAGTAGATGTGCGGAAATCCCGAGAGCCCGATGAACAAACCCATATGCCGGCCCAACGAGAAGTTGTGGGCGGTCGGGTTGCCGATGTAGGCGGTGGTCGCCTGTTTGCCGTGCCGATCGAGGACGCCGTGGATCAGCTCCTCGCATCGGGCGAACGCCTCGTCCCAGGTAACCTCACGCCACCCGTCGCCCTCGCGCACCATCGGTGACCGGAGCCGGTCGGGGTCGTGGTGGAGGTGACCGAGGGTGGTGCCCTTCGGGCAGATGAAGCCCTTCGACCACACGTCGTCCCGGTTGGGGCGGATGAGGGTCACCTGCTGGTCGGTGACGTGCACGTCGAGCCCGCACATGGCCTCGCACAGGCAGCACGTGCGCTGGTGGACGAACGACGCCGGTACGTCGCCAGGGATTTCGGTCACGGCATCCTCCCGAGGATCGGCGAGCGGAATCATCGCATACGCCGCAGTCTGGACCTCCCCTCCGTGCGCTGCGACAATGCTCCATGCCGCGATCATCGGAATGGCGGGCCCCGAGCGCGGCGAAGATGTCCGCCGTGGCGCTGGTCGTCGCCTTTGGGATCTCTGTGATCGCCTCCGTGCTTCCGGTCGTCGCCTCGCTGCTTCCGGTCGTCGCCTCCGTGCTTCCGGTCGTCGCCTCCGTGCTTCCGGTCGTCGCCTCCGTGGGCCCGGCCGGGGCCCAGAGCTGCCAAGCCGGCTATTCGCCATGCCTGCCGATCGTGGCCGACCTCGACTGCGGTGAGATCGGCTACCAGGTCCAGGTGACCGGTGCAGATCCGTACCGCCTCGATGCTGACAACGACGGGATCGGCTGTGAGTCCTACCCGTCGGCGCCGATCGGCCGGAATCCCGCGCCGATCATTCCCGGCCCGCCCACGCCACTGCCCGCTCCACCGCCGCCGACCTCGCCACCGCAGCCGGCGAACCCCTGCGCCACACGCCCCGACGTCGTTCCCACCGCCACGCTCAAGCCGATCCCGCCTCAACGAGTCCTCGACACCCGAGACGGCATCCAGTGGCGCGGTCGACTTCGGGGTCTCGATACCGTCGATGTGCAGATCAGCGGGTGCGCCGGCATCCCGACCAACGCCACGGGTGCGGTCGTCCTCAACCTGACCTCGACCGAGGCATCGGCCCCGTCCTTCGTCACCGTGTGGCCCTCAGGCGAGAGCCGACCGATCGCCTCCTCGCTCAACACCGACCCCGGCCAGGACACACCCAATCTCGTCATGGCCCGGATCGGGGCCGGCGGCCGGGTCTCGATGTACCTCGATGCGGGACTGAGCCACTTGGTGGCCGACATCGTGGGCTGGCTGCCGGGCAGCGCCGGTTTCGTTCCCGTTTCCCCCGCTCGGGTGCTCGATACCCGGAGCTCGAACGGCGTGCCGACCAGCGAACCGGTGGGACCGGCCCAGCTCATCGGTGTCCAGATCACCGGCCGAGGAGGGGTACCGACAACCGGCGTCTCGGCGGTGGCGCTCAACCTCACATCGACCCAGTCGAATCGGCCCAGCTTCGTCACCGTGTGGCCGGCGGGTGGCGACCGACCCGTTGCCTCGTCGCTCAACACGCAGCCGGGGGTCGATACCCCAAACCTCGTCGTGACCCCGCTCAGCACCGACGGCCGGATCCAGCTCTACAACGACCCGACCCGCGGCGCGGTCGGTCATCTTGAACGTCACCTCGACAGGTGCGACGGCGCCTGCGTTCATCACCATCTGGCCCACCGGCGATACTGCTCCGCTCGCCTCGGCGCTCAACACCGACCCCGGGCAGGACACGCCGAACCTGGTCGTCGCCAAACTCGGCACCAACGGCGAGTTCTCGATCTACAACTCGGCCGGCACCGGCCACATCGTCATCGACCTCGTCGGCTACGCCGAGTAGCGCTCGAGTGTCATGCCGGCGCGCCGACTCGGCGGATGACGTGGTTGTTCGTGTCGGCGATGTAGAGGTCGCCGTCGGGTCCGACGGCGATCCCGCGAGGGTTGTCGAGCTCCGCTTCCACCGCCGGGCCTCCGTCACCGCCGACTCCCTGCACGCCCGTGCCGACCACGGTGGTGATGATGCCGTCGACCCCGATGCGCCGGATCCGGTTGTTGAAGGTGTCGGCGATGTAGATCGATCCGTCAGGGCCGATCGCCACGCACGACGGGCCGTCCAGTTGCGCTTCGATCGCCGGGCCTCCGTCGCCGCCCGGTCCCACCTCGCCATTGCCGGCGATGGTCGTGATCGAACCGTCCGGATCGATGCGGCGGATGCGGCTGTTGTCGGTGTCGGCCACGATCACCGTGCCGTCATCGGCGACCGCCACCGCCCGCGGGAAGTTCAGTTGTGCATCCACGGCGGGACCGTCGTCACCGGAGTACCCGTCGTCCCCCGTTCCCGCCACCGTGGAGATGGTGCCGTCCGGGTGGATCCGACGCACGGCGTCGTTGAAACCGTCGGCTATGTAGATGCTCCCATCCGGGCCCACCGCGAGTCCGATGGGGATGTTGAGGTCGGCCTCGGTGGCGGCTCCGCCATCGCCCGCGTAGTCAGCCGTGCCGGTCCCCGCGATCACGCTGATCGTGCCGTCAGGCGCCACCCGCCCGATCTGGTGGTGTTCGGTGTCGGCGAACAGGACCCCGTCGAGGACGGCCACGCCCGCCGGTGTGTCGAGGTCTCCTTCGGGGGCCGGCGGGCCCGCGATCGTGGTCACGAAACCCCCGTTCACGACCCGAATCCGATTCCGGCCCGTGTCGGCGATGTTGATGGTGCCATCCGCCCCGACGGCGACCGCCTGTGGGTTGTCGAGCTGGGTCTCCCCGGCCAGGCCGTCACCCGAGTCGCCGGACACTCCGGTCCCCACTACCGTCACGATCTGACCCGGTTCGGGATCGGCCGTATCGCTGGCGACACTGTCGTCGGGCGTATCGCTGGCGACGACGCTGTCGTCGGCCGCGTCGTCGCCGTCGCCTCGGCTGGCCATCACGGCGGCCGCGATCACCAGGCCGGCCACGACGAGGCCGCCGACGCCGATCCATCGAGCTCGGCGATGACCCCCGGCGGACACCGGTGAGGCTGGCACCCGGCTCACAATCGTGCGCTGGTCGTCGGCGGGGGACGGTGGAGTCGGTGGCTCGGGCACCGTGGGCGGCGGGCCGAGCGAACTGTGTGGGACGGCCGTCGTGGACCCTGTGGTCGCGGCGGCGTCAGCGAGCAGTCGGCCGAACGCCTCGGCCGTCGCGGGCCGCTGATCCGGCGCCTTGGCCATCGCCTGCTCGACAATCGCCGCCACCCGGTCCGGCACGCCGAGGGGGCGCAGGTCCTCGGGCGGCTCGGAGTCGATGCGACGGATGATCGCAAACACGTGCTCGTCGGACTCGCGGACGAACGGGGCGTGCCCGGTGATCAGTGCGTGCACGGTGGCGGCCAACGAGTACACATCGGACGCAGGCGTGGCCCGCGCTCCCGCAAGCACCTCCGGAGCGGCGTAGGCCAAGGTCGCGGTCAGTGATCCCGAGCGCGATCGGGTGCCGTCCTGCAGGCTTGCGATGCCGAAATCCGCCAACTTGGGCTCGCCGAGTCGACCTGTCAACACGTTGTCGGGCTTCACATCTCGGTGCAGGCTGCTCTCGTCGTGCGCCGCTTGGAGCGCGGTGGCGACCTTCGCACCGATATCGACCGCCTCGGCCCACGGCAGTGGGCCGCTTCGGCTCAACCGGTCGCCCATCGACCCGGCCGGCAGGTACTCCATGACGATGTAGGGCCAGCCCTCAGAGGTATCGCCGGCATCGAACACGGTCACGATGTGCGGGTGCCAGGCCAGCCTCCCGATCGCCGTGCACTCACGTTGGAACCGGCGCCGGGCGTCATCGGTGACGTCGAGCGACATGATGACCTTGATGGCGACGTCGCGCTGGAAGACGTCCTGCTGCGCCCGGTAGACCACGGCGAAACCACCGCGTCCGATCTCGACAAAATCTCGAAAGCCGGGGATCTCGACGCTCCGGCCACCTGATTCGACCATCGGCTCTCGCTCGCTCCCGGCCCGGCGGTTCCCGTGCCGTCGAGCCACGCCGAAGCGTAGTCGAGCCGCACTCATCGGTTCCGGTGAACCGGCCCCCGAAGCGCCGCGCCTGCGCCAGGCTCGACGGCATCGCCGTCGACATGTGAGCATGCGGTCGCCCGGCGCGATCCACCAGAGGTGACCCCCCATGCGTCAACCCACGAACGAAGTCGAGATCGAACGCGACGTGCCCGTCACCGTCGCCGACGGGACGGTGCTGCTGGCCGACATCTACCACCCCGTCGGCGTCGCCGATGCGCCGACCGTTCTGGAACGCACCCCCTACGGGCGGGCCATGGCCTCGATGGGCGCCGGCCCGGTCCTCGCCGCCCGCGGCTACCGCTACATCATCGGCGCCTGCCGGGGCACGGACGGTTCGGGCGGCCATCACAGCTACTTCGCCGAGGCACCCGATGGCCGCGCCACCGCCGATTGGATCGCCGAACAACCGTGGTTCGACGGCCGTCTCGGCACCACCGGCGCCAGCTACATGGGCTTCACCCAGTGGGCCCTCGCCTCGACCAAGCCACCGCATCTCAAGGCCATGGTCGTCTCGTTGTCGACATCGGTGCGGGCCTATTCGTGGTACCCAGGGGGCTCGATCGCCCTCGAGGTCATCATCCCGTGGGATCTGGGTGCTCTCGGGTTCAACCGCCCGGCCGGCGCGCAGATCGTCGCTGACGCGACACCCGAGGCGGTCGAGCGTCGCATGGCCGAACTGGGCGTCGCCTTCGATCATCTCCCGCTCGGCGACGTGCTCCGCCACGTGGCCGGCGAGGACCTGCCGCTGTACCAGGACCAACTCGAGCACTCCCGGCCGGGAGATCCGTTCTGGGCCGCGGTCGACTTCCGACAGCTGCTCCCCGATTGGACTGTCCCGACCCTGCTCATCGACGGTTGGCACGACTATCCGCTGCCGGGCGTCATCGCCGACTACCAGATCCTTCGGGACTCGCCCGCTCCTGCGAACCTCCGCATCGGCGCCGGCGGGCACCTGGGCGGCGGTGGCGAAGGCTCCATCGACGCGACCCTCGACTGGTTCGACACGCACTTGCTGGGCCATCCCGGCCTCCTCGCCGACGAACCGGTGCAGGTGCACATCCAAGGCACCGAACCGGAATGGCGGGCCTTCGGCGACTGGCCTCCGCCCGCCACACCGACGCGCTGGAACCTCCATTCCGGGGGTCGACTCGATACCACGGCACCGGTGCCGGGCGACCCCGATCGCCACACCTACGACCCGGCCGACCCCACCCCGAGCGTCGGCGGGATCGGCATGCTGACGGGCGGGTTGAAGGACAACCAAGTCTGTGAGGCCCGACCCGACGTCCTCGTCTATACGAGCGACGAACTCGCCGATTCCATCGTGATCCTCGGGCCGGTGACCGCCGAGATCTACGCCGAGTCGAGCATCGACCACGCCGACGTCTTCGTCCGCCTGTGCGATGTCCTCCCCGACGGACAATCGCTCAACGTGTGCGACGGCCTCCAGCGTTATACCCCCGAGACCATCGACCGCCAGGCTGATGGAACGTTCCTGGCTCGGGTCGAGCTGTGGCCGGCCGGCCACCGATTCGGTGCCGGCCACCGGATCCGAGTCCAGGTGTCGGGAGGCGCCCACCCCGTGTATGCACGGAACCTGGGAACGGGTGAGGACCCTCGCACGGCGACGGCCATGGTCACCGCCGACCGGGCCGTGCACCACGACCCGGCCCACCCGTCGCACATCGTGCTTTCGCACCTCGGCGGGTAACAGCACCGATCTCGGCATCCGGTGTTCTTGAACCGATCTCTCGCGGACGACGAAGGAGTACGCCGACGAGGAGAACGACATGTCCAAAAGGGAAAGCTGGCCGACTTCTTCGAGCAGATGCGCGACGGCGACGCCGACGGCGATGGCAAGAAGGAGGGCTTCGTCAAGGAGCTTCGGGATTGCCGCAACCTCCCGGATGCCGAGGTCGCGCCGGCACCGGCGGCCCCGGTGGCCGTCGCCGCCCCGACTGTCGTCGTCGACGTCGATCCCGCGCCCACCCCGGCGCCCAAACCACGTCGGCCGGCGGTCCTCGACGAGTTCGATGAGGTTGACGACGACGCCCCCCTCGTCGTACCGCCGGTCGCCACCACGGCCGTCGCCGCCGCATCGTTCGACGACTTCGACGAGATCGACGAGGACCGCATCGACTCGCTGGCCGACGTGCGCGAAGTCGCTCTCAATGCCGCCGCCACCGTGCGCCGAACGCTGGACCCGGTCCTCGATCCGTTCACCGCCGACGTCGAACCTGCGACCGAAGTGCGCGACGCCGGGCCCGGCGACGGCTTCCGCGCCGCGCTGTCGAACCTCGACAACGACGACGTGATCGATCGGCTCGACGCCGACCAGGATGGTGATCTGCGCCTCGATCAAGGTTTCGACGACGACGAGGACGGCGACGGGGCGAGCGCGTTCGTCGACACCGACGAAGACGGACGGAACCGGTCGAATCAGACCGCGCCTGCGCCCCGGAACGCGCGACCCGGCGCTGTCTCGCCGTCACCGCAATCGAGGAGCCAGCTCCGACGTTTTCGACGCGGCCTCCATCACGAGCCGCGACCGCACGACCTTGCCCGTGGGTGTCCGAGGTAGCGGCTCCTCCCAGACCACGAGCTGCTCGGGGAGCTTGCGACGGGCGGTGCCGGCCGCGACCAGGTGGGCAACGACATCGGCCAGTCGGACCGTGACGTCCGGTTCGAATCGCGCCGCCACCGCCAGACGTTCGCCGGTCTCGGGGTCCGGCACGGTGAAACACGCCATCTCGACACCGCCGGGCAAGCCGGCCAGGGCGGCGTCGATCTCACCGAGTGAGATCTTCAGACCGTTGCGGTTCACGACTTCCTTCAGGCGTCCCACCACGGTCAGCCGACCATCGGCGACCTCGATCAGATCGCCGGTACGGAACCAACCATCGTCGAGGGCCTGCACGTCGTCGGCCGGGTCGAGGTAGCCGAGGAACAGGCCTGGGCCCCGCAGCAACCCCTCCTGCGGATGGTCGACCGATCCGATCCGGACCTCACTGCCTGGCATCAGGGCGCCGTCGTCGGAGAGTCGACGGTCGCGAGGGTCGTCTGGCAGGCTCCCCGAGAAGTTCGGCGCCTCCGACGAGCCGTACACTCGCACGATCTCGATGCCGAAGCGGTCGGTCGCCAGATCGAGCAAGGGCCGGGGCAGCATGGCACCCCCCAGGGCCAGCGTGCGGAGGGGAACACGGCGATCGGCCTCGACGGCGGCCCGGACGAGCCGCTCGGCGATGGCCGGGGCACCGCCGAGCAGCGTGGCCCCGACGGCCTCCATCCGTTCAAGGGCCGCGGCTGGTTCGAAGCGATCCTCGAGGACCAGGGTGGTGTGGTTGTCCGCCGACACGTGCATCTGCATGACACCGGCGCTGCTGCTCAACGGGCTGATCAGGAAGGTCACCGTTCCTGGATCCACCATGCAGATGCGGGCCATGTTGGCCGCGCCCGCCGTCAACGTGTCGAGCGAGTGGACCACCCCCTTCGGCCGCCCGGTCGTCCCGGATGTGAACAGCACCACGGCGGGGCGGTCTCGTGCCGGTTCGGGCCACGAGACGGGTGGTCCCGCCCCGCTCGCCCCGTTTGCCGTGAGATCGTCGAGGTCGATGGTCCGGCACTCCGCGGCCTCGGTGTCGACCAGGCGCTCGCCCTCGGCGTGGGCGACGACGATCGTCAACCGTCCACCCAGGGCCTCGCGGGCGTGGGTGACATCGGCCGGGCCGCAGCGCCGGTCCAGCAACGCCACGACGGCCCCGGCGCGGATGATGGCGTGATAGGCCACCACGGCCGCCGCGGTATTGCCGCTGATGAGGAGAACGGGATCGCCCGGTCCGATTCCGATCGATCGAAGGCGGCCCATCGCGGCCCCGACTCGGCTCGCCAGCTCGCCATACGTGAGCGTCACGGCGTTGTCGACCACGGCGAGCGAGTCCGGGGCGGCGGCCGCCGCCTCAACGCCATCGGACAATCGAGAGTCCCTCCACCACCCGGCGGCTCGGTAGGCGGCCACCCGATCGGCTGTCGAACGAGCCGATACGCGGTCGGCCAACCGCGTCATCGCGGTCGATTGCTCCGGTGCGTCGTGCATCGTCGAGAGCCTAGGGTGAGCCGCACCGACCGCCGGACAGGACTCGGGTCCTCGGCCCGCCGCAACCAGGAGACGTACGCCGGATGAGCGACGACATGACGGGCCGGGTCGTCCTCGTGACCGGGGCGGCTCGCGGCCAAGGCCGGGCGATCGCGCAACGGTTGGTGACGGCCGGTGCCCAGGTCATCGCCGTCGATGTGCGGCCGGATGTCGCCGAGCTCGAAGCTGAGCGGCCCGACCATGTCCTCGCCATCGACCTCGACATCACCGATGCCCGTTCGTGGAGCGCGGCCGTCGATCGCGGAGTTTCGCGTTTCGGCCGGCTCGACGGGTTGGTCAACAACGCCGGAATCCTGCGCCGAGAACCGTTGGGCGAGGAGACATCCGAAGCCTTCGAGACCTTGTGGCGGGTCAACTGCCACGGCGCGTTCCTCGGTATCCAGGCGGTCCTGCCCCATTTCGCGCGCCGCCGGGCAGGGCGCCATCGTCAACACGTTGTCGACGGTCGCCATGACCGGGTGGAGCGAACACGTGGCGTACGCCTCGTCGAAGTGGGCTCTGCGTGGGCTCACCAAGGTCGCCGCGCTCGACCTTGCGGGGGATGGCATCCGCGTGAACGGCATCGCGCCCGGGCCGGTCCTCACGCCCATGGTGGTCGACGACGACGATCCGGCGACCGCGGCGCGGCTGAGCCGCACGCCGCTCGGCCGAGCTGGGCTACCGACCGACATCGCCGAGCTGGTGCTGTTCCTGCTGTCGGACCGGTCGTCGTTCATCACCGGCGCGGAGATCGTCATCGACGGCGGCCAGACCGCCGGCGTGGTGCTCAGCCGGCGGTGAGCGCCGGCACGACAGCACAGCCCGGCGCTAACGCCGGCACGACAGCACAGCCCGGCGGTGAGCGCCGGCACGACAGCACAGCCCGGCGGTGAGCGCCGGCACGACAGCACAGCCCGGCGCTAACGCCGGCACGACAGCACAGCCCGGCGGTGAGCGTCAGCCTCGTTGTTGCGCCTGGAGCCAGGCGACGACCGCCGCAACCCGGCGATTCTCGTCGGGGTCCTCGATCAGGTCGAGCTTGGTGAAGATCGATCGTACGTGGCTCTCGACTGTCTTGACCGAGCAGATGACGTCACGGGCGATCGCCAGATTGGAACGACCTTGCGCCATGAGGTCGAGGACTCGACGTTCCGCACCGGTCAGCCTCGAGACCACGGCTCCGGCTGGTGTCGTGGTCAGGCGTGCGGTGACGGACGGGTCGATGACACAGCCGCCGTCCGCGACGGTACGGCAACTGGAGACGAACTCGTCCAGGTCGCCGACGCGCTCCTTCAGGATGTAGCCGACGGACGTCGGAGCATGGGTGAGGAGCAGCGCCGCGGCCGACGGCTCGACGTGCTGGCTCAGCACGACGATGGCGAGGTCCGGTCGTTCGGACCGCAGCATCGACGCCGCCCGCAGCCCCTCGTCGGTCTGGGTCGGCGGCATGCGGATGTCGGTGACGACGAGGGCGGGTTCGGTCCGACGGGCGATGTCCAGGAGCGTGTCGAAGTCGTCCGCCTCGCCCACCACCTCGAATCCCGCCTCGCTCAACAGGCGGCAGACACCGGCGCGGATGAGGGCCACGTCGTCGGCCACGACGACCGTGCACCCGGAGCTCGCCCGCGCGGGCTCCCACGCCAGCCGCCAGAACGTGGTCGGCTCCGTCAATCCGTTCAGCACGTCGGTTTCGCAGTCGGTGAAGCGGTGTGATCCTCGCCGCCCCACGAGTTGCCGTACCAGGTCCGACACCACCACGGTGCCCGGTGCGGCTCGTTCGGACAGGCGTCGCGCCACGACGACGATCTCGCTGTTGAGGTCGGCGTCATCGTGGTCGACGATCTCACCGACGTGCACGCCTGAGCGTCGCATCAGCGGTTCGACGAACTCATGGGCCTGCTGCTGCAACGCCTCGGCGGCGGCCAACGCCTGGTGTGCGGAGCCGAACAGCGCCAGAATCCCGTCGCCGGTCGCCTTGGTGACCCGACCTCCCGCGTGTTCAACGACCTCGCGAGCCCTTCGCCGGTAGGTCGCGAGCGATGTGACTCCGGCTTCCCCGCGCTCGAGGATCGACGGCATCGGGGCGGCGAGATCGGTGAACAGCACCGTCGTCGTCATGGGCCAACCCGACACGGGATGTACACGAACGTCTCACCCGCGACCTGCTCGACGGTGCCGCCGAGTGCGGTCACCCGATCCACGAGGTCAGCGTCATCGATCGGTTTCGTGCGCCGCACGGCGAGTACGCCTTCCTCGGCGACGAACGTCGCCGAGGCATCGTCGCGGGCTGCGAGGTACGCCGTCATCTCGACCACCGCGTCCAGCCGCTCACGTGGCGACCCTCGCCCACCGTCGAACACGCCCGCCAGTCCACCATCTCGCAGCTCGGCCGGAAACACGCCGTGCGATAGTGCCCGGATCGCCGCCGTCGCCACGGCGACGACGTCGGCCGCGACCCCGACGTCTCCGCCCGAACGGAGGGCAGCTGCGGTCCGGCGTAGGTCCGCCAGGACTCCGTGTCGGAGCTCATTCGAGAGCGAGCGTCGCGCGACTTCGTCCGCGACCAGCAAACGAGCGGCGGCCCGGGCCGCGTCGGCGGCGTGCCCTTCGGCCGCGGCCGCCGACGCCTCGGCGTCGAGCGTCGAGCCGGCGATCGCGGCAGCAAACGCCAGATACTCCGGCACGTCGGCGAGTACGGGGTCGTGCTCGAGCGCCGCGACGGGGCGACCGGCGACCGTCACGACGGTCCGCCCGGCCGCCGGCGGTGCCTGCAGATCGCGGCTGAGTCCAAGTGTCGGATCTCCCACCCAGGTTCGCAGACGCCGCACGAGATCGTCGGAGCTCGCGGCGTGGATGGCGATCGAGCCTGAGGGCAACCGCGTCAGCCTCGGTCGGACCGCCAGGAGGTAGGCGAACGTGCCCGTGTTCACTGCCATGGCGAGCAACGGCAGGTTCACCGCGAACACCGACGCCGCAGGCCGGTAACCGCCGACCGATTCGGTCGTCTCGCGCCACACGTCCGCAGGCAAGACGTGCACCACCCGTTCGACGGCCAGGGCCACGCCGAACGCGGCCAGCGATCGTCCTGCCGCATCGAGCCGACCGTGCTGACGCCGGGACGCCAACACCACACCGGCCACCACGGAGACAGCGATCATGGACTGCGCCCCGAGGAGCAGGCGAGCCACCCAGTCCACCGGCTCCTGGACCGGGTGATCGGAATTCCACGCACCACCGGTCGCTTCGGTCGGCGTGCCGGGTCCACCCGCACCGCCGATCACCGACGCCATCACGGCCAGCGCGGCGCCCACCGGTACCAGCCGCAGGATCGACGGCGACGACGGCAGCTGGACGTGAGCCAGGAACCAGGCCGGGACGAGTGCGCCCGCGAGCCAAGCGGCGCCGGTGACCATGAGAAACAGCGTGCTCACCTCGACGTGGCGCAGCAGCGAGAGAAGTGGCCACACCGCCAGCAGCGCGAACCCGACCGCGCGCCCGGAACGCCCCGGACCACCACGGCGCCGGCGAGGGCCATGACGATCGCCGAGATGCCGACGGCCGTCGGAGCCGCCGAGCCGGCGTCGATCGCGCCGGTCGCCACGGCGTAGGCGACCGCGGCGGCGGTGCAGGCGCCGAGGCCGAGCGTCATCGCCACCGTCCAGGCCGATGCAGGGACCTCACGGTTCATCGAGGGTCTCCCTGCCCTCGCTCGACGACGAACACCAACGTGGTCCCGCCACCCGGCTTCTCGGCGAGTTCGGCACGGCCCGCAGTTCCCATCCGGGCGATCAGCGACGACGGCACCTCGTGAAGCCCGCCCCGCCCGTCATCGGCAACGGCAAGCTCGACGGCCGACCCACGAACGTCGAGCCACAGGTCGAGGCGCGTCGCCGCCGCGTGTTTCAGGGCGTTCGCCACCGCGTCGTTCGCCGCCAACCACAGCCGGCTCGCGTCGGGGTCGTCAGGAGGAAGGTCGCCCCGGCATCGCACCGAGCAGGGAATCGGGCACGTCGCCGCCAGCGTCTTCAAGGCCGGGGCCAGTCCATGATCCAGCACCGCCAGGCGCACACCGTTGACGAGCCGGTCCACATCATCCGCGACCGCATCCAGGGCATCCGCCGCCGCTATCGCATCTGGGACGGCTGCCGCCGCCATCGCATCTGGGACGGCTGCCGCCGCCATCGCATCTGGAGCGGCGGTCACAGGGGAGGCCGACGGTGCCCGCGCCGTCAGGGCCAACTGCATTCGGAGGGCGACCAGCTGTTGTTGCACGCCGTCGTGCAGGTCGCGCTCCAGGCGTGACCGAGCGCCGTCCTGGCGGGCCAGCACCTCCCGTTGAAGTGCCCGCAGCTCGGCGAGTCGAGCGGTGGCCTCGGCTCGTCGGCGCGCCCGGGTGAGGTCGACGGCGACCACTGCGGCGGCGGCCTCCACGGCGGCCGGCGAGGCGTGTTCACCCACCTCGAGCGCGGCGATCGTCGTGCCGTGGTCGACCAGGGCGATCGCCCGGCTCGTCGGAGGGTCAGACATCGTGCCGTCGGCCGTCACCCACCCCCCGCTCGGGCGTGCGAACAGCAGACCGATCGAATCCATAGGGTTCAGAGCGTCCGACACGAGCCGTTCGCCCAGCTCGACGGTGCCGGTCTCGGCGACCACCCGCAGCACCGCTGACCGTCGACGCGCCGCAACGACGAGAAGAACCCCGACGGCCCCGAACCGGCCGTAGTCGACGACGGTGCGCGTCACCCCGACCAGCGTTGTCGAGCCGTTCGCCTGCTCGAGGTCGCGTGCGAGCACATTGGACACCAGCAGCCAGTAGTCCCCGATCGCCATCGTCCACACCGCTACATACGCAGGCCCCGCGACCTGTCGGAGGGGCCGGGGGAGTCGTCGTCGTCGAGTTCCGACGGCGACCAGCAACGCGGTGGGAGCGACGCCCAGGACGAGGACGCCGACGAACGCCTCCCGCAGGACACCGAGTGCGTGACCGCCGAAATGCGGCAGGTTCCAGTCGGGCCGACCCCACGGCGGGGACGCCTGGAGATCGCCGACGAACGGCGCCGCCATCAAGACGATGGCCACGGCCGCCAGCGTCACCGCGACCGGTCGACGCCAGCGGGGGTCGAGTCGACCCATCGGCCAGGTGAGCACGGCGAGAGCAGTGAGTGACCGAAAGATCGGAACGGTGGGCAACGCCACCCACGCGGCGACCGGGCTCGGCCAGAACAGCGTGGCGAACCATCCGGTGAAGGCCACTCCGGCCACGAACATCCAGCCGCCGAGCCGCGCTGGTCGGGCCGACACCATGAGCCAGGCTCCAGACCACATCATCGCCCACGACGACCCGAGTGCGGTGATCACGGCCGCCGCGCTGGACGGCCACCAGCTCGATCCGGGAGCGCGGTCATCCCAGTTCGCGGCAGCCAAAGCGGTGGAAGCCAGGGCAGCAGCCGAGCCGCAGAACACCAGCAGCGCGACCGCCAGCCGAATTCGCCGTTTCATGGGCTTCACACTCAACGAACCCATACTTGCGCACATCGGGGGCAGCCCGGAGATGCTCGGCCCGGCAACCGGGGTCACCCCCGATGTATCGACGCCGGCGCTCGTTCAATCTGGCGGTATGACCACCGCTGCCCGATCACCCCGTCGCTCGATCTGGACTCGTCGTTTGATCGCCTCGTCCGTCGCGATTCTGGCGCCCGTGGCCCTGGCGATCGCCAACCCGTCGCCCTCGGCGTCGAGTGAGGAGAGGTCGGACCAGCCGCCGACGACACTGGAGTTCCTCTCCTCCATGCACGACGTCGACCGGTGAGACGGGGTCGATCCGTTCAGCGGCTCGGGCTCGAGTTGCCGGTTGGGACATCTCGAAAGGGGATGTCGCGATCGATCGCCGGATCGCGGGGCATGCCGAGGACGCGTTCGGCGATGACGTTGCGGGCCATCTCTACGGTGCCGCCGCCGATGCTGCCGGTCTGGCGCATCAGGAACTGGGTGCCGACGCCGCCGACCGTGCCGTCGTCATCGGTCCACGCACCGCCGGCGCTGCCCGCGAGCTCCATGCCGATCGTGCCCATGCGGGCCGATGACGTGCAGTGGAGCAGCTTGCCGATCGCCGCCGCCTGATCGGACAGGCCCTTCGACATGATCCCGTCGCGGATCCGGACGGCCAGGTGTTTGCCGACCACCTCGAGCATCTCCGCCTCGCCGACGAGGCTCTGGGCGATCGGATCCTCGAGACGACCGGCATCCCGGGCGATCTCCCACATGACCGAGCCGCCCACCCGCCCCTGGGTCGTGCCGCTGGGCAGCGTCACGTAGGGCGAGTTGTAGAGCATGCGTTCGTGGAACATCCATCGGGTGCCCACGGTCCAGCCGTCGTTGACCTCGCCCACCCGATCCGAATCGGGGACGCGCACGTCGGTCAGGAACTCCTGGCAGAACTCCCGGTTGCCGTCGAGCATCTCGATGCGGTGCATCTCGATGCCCTCGCGGGTGATGGGCAGGATGAACACGGTGAGACCGCGGTGTTTCGGGGCGTCCCAGTTGGTGCGGGCCAGGCAGAGGCCCCAATCCGACCACCACGCCCCGGTCGTCCAGATCTTGGAGCCACTGAGCAACCATTCGTCGCCATCACGCACGGCGCTGGTGCGCGCCCCGGCGGTGTCGGAGCCGCCCCCGGGTTCGGAGAGGAACTGCATCCAGATCTCGTCGCCCGTGAGCATGGCCGGGATGTGACGGAGCTTCTGCTCCTCGGTCCCGAAGTCGAGCAGCACCCCGAGGCAGGGGGACATCGTCGGCGATTGCAGCTTGCGCGGGTACTGGTAACCCGCGAGCTCCTCGTTGAGGGCCACCTGGTGCGCCGGGGTGAGGCCCCGACCGCCGTAGGCCTTCGGTACGCAGATCCCGGCGAACCCACCGTCCCACAGGAGCCGCTGGAGGCGACGGTCCTCGGCGACGTCGGCGAGCTCCACCTCGTCCGGGACGTTGCGCATGGCGATCTCGATCCGACCGACATGCCGGAAGTGCGCACGGATGTAGGACCGCGCCCGCAGGCGGAACTGGTCGAGGTGCTCCACGTCTGCGTCCCCGGCGCCTGCCTGAGGCGTCTCGACGGCGCTCACGCCGCCACCTCACGGGACGGCGCCTGTTCGTCGTCGACGAGGTGGGCGAGGCGACGGCGGTGCTCCGTGGGCGTGCCGTAGAGGGCTCGGTAGATGGTGTGGCGGCGGAGGTACAGATGCAGATCGTGTTCGAACGTGATGCCGATGCCCCCGTGCAGCTGCACGCACTCGTGGAGCAGCTCGCTGCCGTAGTGCCCGATGTAGGCCTTGGCGGCGCTGGTCAGCGAGCCGGCCGCTGGCGACCCGCTGGCCACGGCGGCGACCGACGCGTCGGCGATGGCGTGGCTGGCCTCGAGCCACGTCTTCATGTCGGCGAAACGGTGGCGCAGCGCCTGGTAGGAGACGAGCGGGCGGCCGAACGAGTAGCGGTCGAACGCCCACTCGACGGTGATGTCGAACCCGGTCTGCATGGCGCCGACCGCCTCGGCGCTGCTCAACGCCAGAGTCGTGTGCAACTGCCAGTCCACGTCGTCATCCGCGCCGCCCACCTCGCCGACCACCTGGGACGCGGGGAGGCGAACGCCGTCGAACGCGACCGTGGAGAACCGCCGCGTGAGGTCGACGGAGTCGAGCGGGGTGATGGTGACACCGGAGGTGTCGGCCGGGACCAGCACCTGGGTCAACCCCCCGCCCACGCCGGCGGTCATCGAACCAGCGCCGCTGCGGCCGGTGACCAGGAACCACGACGCCTGGTCGCCGGACTCGACCGGACGCTTGACGCCGTTCAGCACCACCTCGTCCCCGTCGAGCGAGATGTCGAGCGCTACCGAGCCGAGACCATCGTTGGGTCGGGGTTCGCTGTACGCCCACGCCGCCGTCGCTTCACCGCTGACCAGCGCCGCGATCACGTCGGTGAACTCGCCGCTGACGGCGCGGCTGAGGGCGGCGGTGACGACGTTGGTGGAGATCAGAGGGCCAGGCGCGGCGCGGCGCCCGAAGGCGTCGGCCACCAAGGCGAGATCGGCCAGACCGTCGCCGCTGATCGAGCCACCACCGTGGGCTTCGGAGACGAGGAGCGACACCCAGCCGAGCTCGGCGCCGCGCCGCCAGTACTCACGGTCGAAGCCGACGGGGTCGTTGCGCAGACGACGAAGCTCCTCGACCGGGACGAGGTCGGTGAGGAACCGATCGGTCGTGTCCCGGAAGAAGGTCTGGTCGTCGCTCAGGTCGAATCGCACGGCCGGTCCGCGCCTCAGCCGCGATAGTCGGTCGACTCGGCCAGCTCCGCCGCGCCGAGCATGAGCTCGAGCACGATGGGCCCGAAGGCCTGCAGCTTGTCGTCGTCGCCGGCGCGCTGGAAACCCTGCTCGAGCACCACGGCCAGCTTCCACTTGGCCAGCACCACGTAGTAGTCGATGTCGTCGACCTGGCGACCCGACACCTCGGCGTAGTGCCGCACGACCTCGTCCTTGTTGGGCATGCCGTACAGGTCGGCGTAGCCGCCGCTGGCCGCGGCCGACAGGGTGTCCTCGGGCCAGCCCTGCACCACCCAGCCGAGATCGAGTTTGGGATCGCCGACGGTGCCCATCTCCCAGTCGATGATGGCGGCGAGCCGAGCCGGTGCGCCGTGGGCGAACATCACATTGGCGAACTGATAGTCGCCATGCATGAGCCCAGGCACGAAGTCGATGGGTTTGTGGGCCCGCAGCCATGAGGCCGCGGTGTCGAAGCCCGGAAGCTCGCGTCCCTTGATGCGTTCGAGGAACGCGGTCCAGCGGTCGACCTGGCGCTCGTGGAAGCCGTCCGGGCGGCCCAGGTCCTGGAGCCCCTTGGCCTGCCAGTCGACGTTGCCGAGCAGCGCGATTCCCTCGACGAGTTGGTACGCCAGCCCCTGGCGAGCCTCGAGGTCGGTGTCGAACGGCGCGGGCCAGCCGTCGGTGTTCATGGGTGACCAGCCGTCGACGAAACCCATCATGTAGAAGCTCCGGCCGAGCACCGACGCATCCGCGCACATGCCGATCGCCGGCGTGCAGGGGACATCGGTGCCGTCGAGCGCTTCGATGATGCGCCACTCCCGGAGGATGCCGTCGTCGCGGCTCGCCGGGGCGTGACTGGGCGGGATGCGCAGCGCGGCGTGGAGATCGCCCCGTTTGATCTCGTAGATCTCGTTCTGCGAACCGCCGCTGACGTAGCTGACCTCGGCCGGCTCACCCGTGCCGGGCAGGCCGGTGGCATCCATCCAGGCGACGAGCCGATCGACGTCGATCACAGGTTCCCCACTTCCATGTCGATGAGTTGGCCCAGGTCGAGGTGCTCGGCGTACTGCTGTTGGGCCGCTTCGATCTTGCCCGGGATCCACTCGGTCGGCCACATGCCGTCGGTGGCCTGGTAGCCGCGCAGGACCTGCCGGGCGACCGTCTCCTTGTGGACCTCGGTCGGACCATCGGCCAGACCCATGACGCCGGCCCCGTGGATGAACCCGTAGAACGGCATCTCGTTGGTCGTGCCGAGGGCGCCGTGCACCTGCATGGCCCGCCAGGCGATGTCGTGCAGGACAGTGGGCATGACCACCTTGGCGGTGGCGATGTCCTTGCGGACCCGCTTGTAGTCGTTGTACTTGTCGATCTCCCACGCCGTGTAGAGCACGAACAGGCGGAACTGGACGAGCTGGGCGTAGGAGTCGGCGATGTAACCCTGCACGAACTGCTTATCGGCGAGGAGGCCGGTGCGGGTCTTGCGGCTGAGCACCCGCTCACACATCATGTCCATCGCCTTTTGGGCCAGACCGATGGTGCGCATGGCGTGGTGGATCCGGCCGCCGCCGAGCCGGGTCTGGGCGATGGCGAAGGCCTGACCCTCCCCGCCGAGCAACGCTTCCTCGGGGACCCGGACATCCTCGTAGTGGATGAGGGCGTGAGAGCCCTCGTTCAGCCCTTCGCCGTACAGCCCCACGTTGCGGACGATCTTGACTCCGGGGGTGTCAGTCGGGACGAGGAACGTCGACATGCCGTTGTAGGCGCTCACGTCGGGGTTCGTGACCACCATGACGATCAGGAACGACGCCGTCTTGGCGTTCGACGAGAAGTACTTCCAGCCGTTGATGACCCACTCGTTGCCGTCCTTGACCGCGCTGGTCGTGAACAGCGTGGGGTCGGCGCCGGCGTGGGGTTCGGTCATCGAGTAAGAGGAGAAGCACTCGCCGTTGAGCAACGGCATGAGGTACGTCTCCTTCTGTTCCGGAGTGCCGTAGTGGGCGATGATCTCGGCGTTGCCCGTGTCGGGCGCCTGGGTGCCGAAGATGTTCGACGCCCACTGCGACCGGCCGAGGATCTCGTTGAGCAGCGCCAACTTGAGCTGACCGAAACCCTGTCCGCCGAGCTCCGGGCCTAGGTGGGTGGCCCACAATCCCTGGGCGCGCACCTCGTCCTTGAGCGGATCCATGATGGCCCGGCGGGTGGCGTCGAGCGGGTGGAACTGCAGGTGCGGGAAGAGGTGATCGAGCGGCTCGATCTTGTCCCGGACGAAGTTGTCCGCCCAGTCGAGCTTCTTCTGGTACTCGGAGTCGGTTTCGAAATCCCATGCCATGGGTGGCAGAATATGATTCTGAACTCAGAGAGTGCAATTCCCGCATCGATCGAGCCCGTCGTCGACCCCACCGACATCGCCGCGCGTGTCGCCCGCCAGACCCTGGCCCGCCGCCACGCTGATGCCTACACCATCGAGGTCCGCCGCCTGCTCGATGCCGCGCTCAGGCTCATCCGCGAACGCGGCACGACCTCCCGTCCCCGCGTCGCCGACATCGTCGCCGCGGCCGGCCTGTCGAACGAGGCCTTCTACCGGCACTTCCCCTCCAAGGACGCCCTCGTCGGCGCGCTCCTCGACGACGGCGCCCAGCGCCTCCGCAGCTACCTCGCCCACCAGATCGACAAGGCGTCCACACCGACCGCCCGGATCAGACGCTGGGTCGAGGGCATCTTGTCCCAGGCGGACGACGACATCGCCGCCACCACCCTCGCCGTCATGTGGAACGGCGGTGGCGCCGCGGGTGTCGCGCCCGGCCGGCACTTCGCCAGCGACGAACTGGCGGCGCTGCTCCACGAACCGATGGCCGCGCTCGGCACCGCTGATCCCGAGCTCACCGCGTCCCTCCTCACCCACGCCGTGATGGGCCACCTGACCGACCTCTTGTGGCAGCGGGCCCAGGCCTCGCCGACCCAGGTCGAGCGCATCGTGGCGTTCTGCGTCGACGCCGCCGCCCCCTGAGGCTGGGCCGGGCTCAGCTGGGCATGGGCGGCATCACCTTGGCCAGGTCGAGTGAACCGGTGAGGGCGCCGCCGCTGAATCCCTGGTCGGTGTAGAGGACGGTGCCCGACACGACGGCGTTGAGCGGGCTGTTGAGCAGGACGAGCGGCCAGCCCTGCTCGGCGGGCGTCGCCATCCGCCCCAGGGTCGGGTACGGGTACTTCTCGAAGAACTCCTCGCCGAGCGCCGCCTTGGCCGGCACCATGAACGCGGTGTCGGTGGGACATGGCGCCGTGCAGTTGACCCGGATGTGGCGCTGCTCCCCGAGCGGTACCGCCTGGTGGAGCGCCCACACGATGAGCATCTCCTTCGACACCGAGTAGCCGTCCTTGATGTGCTCGGGATGCGCCTCGCACCACGCCTTAGCCTCGACCGGATCGGCGATGGCGAGCAGCTCGAGGAGCGACGGCAGACTCCCCTGCCAGGCCATACCCGCCTGGGAGGAGATGATGGCGATGCCGGCCCCGTCGGCGATGGCAGGCAGCGTCTCGTCGATCAGCTGACGAGCGCCGACGTAGTTCACGAGCATGCAGGCCAGCGGCCCGAACGCGTGGGAGATGCCGGCGCAGCTGAAGTAGAAATCGATCGTTCCGAGGGCCCGGAGCGTTTCGGCGGTGGCGGACACCTGGCCCGGGTCGGCCAGGTCGGTGCGATAGAAGGCGGCGTGGGGCACCGCGGGTTCGTTCACGTCGACCACGTGAACCCGCGCCCCGAGGTCAGACAGGATCCGCACCGACGCCGCGCCCATGCCCGAGGATCCGCCGGTGAGCACGACCGTGGTGCCGCGGTAACCCAGTCCGTCGAGATCCCCCATAGCTGTCCCCCTGATCGGTGAAGCGCCAACACTGGCACCGGCGACTGTAGGTCCGGGGCGGTCAGATGTCCTGACCGCCCATGCGATCGCCGCCGTTGACGGAGATCGTCTGCCCGGTCAGGTACGAGGACGCCGCGGAGGCCAGGAAGAGCACGACCGACGCGATCTCGTCGGGTCGGCCGACCCGGCCCAGAGCGGAACCGGATGCGATGACCGCCGGATCGATGCCGGCCACATCCCACGCGGCGACGGCCCGCTCGGAGCCGATCCCGCCCACGGCGATGCAGTTGGCCCGGATCCCGTGCTGACCCCACTCGGCGGCGGTGACGCTGGTGAACATCTGCAGGGCCGCCTTCGACGACGAGTAGTGAGCGCCGCCGCGCACGCCCGTCACCCCGGCCCCGGACGAGATGTTGACGATCGCGCCGGAACCCTGCGCGATGAGGTGCCGGCCCGCCTCTCGGGTGGCGACATAGGCCGAACGCACGTTGAGGTCGAAGCTGGCATCCCACGCTTTGGTCGGGAGATCGCGCAGCGGACCCATACGGGTGCCGCCGGCGTTGTTGACCAGGATGTCGATGCGACCGAGTTCGTCGACCGTTCGCTGCACGAGGGCCACCATCTGGTCCTCCTGCTTGACGTCGGTCGGCACGATCAGGCATCGCCGACCGGAGGCGGACTCGACCTCCCCGGCGACCCGTTCGAGGTCGGCCACCGTCCGGGCGGCGATGGCGACATCGGCGCCGTGGGCGGCCAGCATCCGTGCCGTGGCCGCGCCGATGCCGGTGCCGCCACCGGTCACGATCGCCACCTGCCCGGTCAGATCGAGGAGATCACGCATCTCCTGTCTCTAGCAGGTCGGATCGGGTGAGCGCAGGTGCGATCACCCGCCGTTCAGACGCCCATGAGCTCGAACATGTTGGCGCCCATGATCCGGGCGACGTCGTCTTCGGCCAGACCGACCTCATCGCGGGCGAACTCAGCGTACTCGACCGGATCGGCCAGGCCCTCGGGATGCGGCCAGTCGGAGTTGAACAGGATGTGATCGAGGCCGACCGCATCGATGATGCCCTCCAGCGGGTCCTCCCAGTACGGCGCGATGTACAGGGCCCGCTTGATGGTGTCCTTGGGGTGCTCGGCGAACAGGTGGGGCATCTTGCCGTACCCGCCCATGAGGTCCTCGACGACCCGGGTGATCCACTGACCACCGTTCTCGATGGAACCCAGCCGAACGCCCGGGAACCGGGCGAGCATGCCGTGACACACCGCCGACATGACGGTGTCCATGATGGCCCGGTGGCCCTGGGAGACGGTGCCGAACACTTCCTGCTCGAACGGGCGCATCTCCCGATCGGCGCCGTTCCACTCGTTCGCGTACT
This sequence comes from uncultured Acidobacteriota bacterium, assembly GCA_963732655.1. Lineage (GTDB taxonomy): Bacteria > Actinomycetota > Acidimicrobiia > Acidimicrobiales > SHLQ01 > CAVTWS01. The sequence goes on from CAVTAI010000001.1 coordinate 892,051, forward strand.
TCTGGTAGCCGGAGTCCGACGCATGGAGCATGACCGGGATCCCGGCCTCCTGGACGCGGGCCCAGAACGGATCGCTGTCGGGCAGGAACGGCGACTTGGGGCCCCGGAAGCCGGCGACAGGACCGGGACGGACCAGTACCGTCTTGGCGCCGTGGTCGAGCGCCCACTCGAGCTCTTTGACCGCACCCTCGGCGGTGGCGAGGTTGACGATCGGGGTCGAGAAGATGCGACCGCCGAACTCGAATCCCCACTCGTCGAGCATCCAACGGTTGAAGGCATGGACCATCACCTGGGTGGCGACGGGGTCGTCCATGAAGTTCACCTCGAGCAGGGAGGCGAGAGTCGGGAAGTTGACGATGGCATCGATGTGCATCCGGTCCATGAGGGCCAAGCGCGCCTCACGATCGGTGAACGCCGGGATGGCCCGCATCGGACGCACGATGTCTCGGTAGGCCTTGCCCTCGGTGTTGCGGCCCGAGAAGTACTCGGCGGCCGAACCCGGCTCGGCGACGACGTTGAAGGTGGGGTTCGGGATGTAGTCCGAGATCTTGCCCTTGATGATCATCTTGGTGCGGCCATCGACATCGGCCAGGCGGATCAGCCCGCTGTACTCCGCCGGCAGATACCGGGTGAAGGCATCGACACCTTCGTAGAAGTGGAAGTCGCAGTCGAACACGGGGTGACCGAAGTCCGAGTACGACATGTCTGCGCTGTGCTGGCTGTAGTCCATTTGGGACGGCTCCCCCTGCAGGTTCGGAAACTGGTTGTACGGTACAAGTAGTCTGCCGACCTGACCAGGACCAAGGTCCCGAACATGGCGGATTTCACGTCCCCGCTCGGAGCTCCCGCTTGAGCACTTTGCCGGAGGGGTTGCGCGGGAGCGCGTCGATGAACAGGACCGTCTTGGGCACCTTGAACTTGGCCAGCTGCGGCCGGCAGTGCTCGATGAGCTCGTCGGCCGTTGCCGTCATCCCCGGCCGGAGGGCGACATGGGCGACGGGCACTTCGCCCCACCGCTCGTCCGGGCGTCCCACCACGGCCACCTCGAGCACCGCCGGGTGCTCGTACAGCACCCGCTCCACCTCCGAGCCGGCGATGTTCTCGCCACCCGACAGGATCATGTCCTTGAGTCGGTCGACGATGGAGACGTAGCCGTCCTCGTCGACGACGCCGACGTCGCCGGTGTGGAACCATCCGCCGGCGAACGCCCGCTCGGTCGCATCCGGGTCTCGCCAGTACCCGCTGAAGACCTTCGGTCCCCGGAGGACGACCTCACCGGGCACGCCCGCGGGTTGCGGCACGCCGTCTTCGTCCCAGATGTCGAGCTCGAGGTAGAGGCACGGCCGCCCGACGCTGCCGAGTTTGGTGATCGTGCTGTCCCGGTCGAGGAACGTGTCGCCGGAGACGGTCTCGGTCAGGCCGTAGGCGTCGGCGAACCAGGCCGACGGGAACGTGCGCTGGAGGCGTTCGATGAGCGGGATCGGCATCTTCTCGCCGCCACCGATGATCAACCGGACCGACGACAGGTCCCGTTCGTCGATGTCGGGTCGGCTCATGATGGCGTTGACCATCGCAGGAGCCAGCCACACGATGGTGATGCGCGATCGTTCGATCTCGTCGACAACCGCGGCAGCGTCGAACGCCTGGTGGATGACGGTCGACCCGCCGGCGGCGATGAGCGTGGTCGTGGTGAGGTCGAGGGCGCCGACGTGGTACAGCGGGCCGCACGCCAGCCCGACATCGGCGCTGGTGACCCCGAACTCGATCAGGTGGGCCATGTTCTTCCACGCCAGGTTGGAATGCGACAGCATCACCCCCTTGGGCCGACCCGTCGTCCCCGACGTGTACATGAGCCGGTGGAGCTGATCCCCGCCGACCACGCTCGCGGCGGCGCCACGCCCGCCCGCAGGTCCGCCAGCCGAACCCAACCCGGCGCGGAGTACCCCGCCGACGGGTGCTCCCCTGCCCGCTGGTGTGGTGGCAGGCTCACCAGCAACGGCGGGTGATCCAGGCCGTTGACGGCGTCGTCGGCGAGCACCACCAGCGGGTCGTCGCAGATCAGGACCTTTGCTCCGGAGTGCTCGAGGATGTAGGTGACCTCGGGCGCGGCGAGCCGCCAGTTGATCGGCATCAGGATCGCCCCGAGGTAGTTGGCGGCGAACATCGCCTCGAGGAACTCGCTGCGGTTGTACGACAGGAGGCCCACGACGTCGCCGACTCCGATCCCCTGTCCGTGGAGCCCGGCGGCCAGGCTGGTGGCGCGGGCGAGCATGCCGGTGTAGGTGACGACCTCGCCCTCGTAGGAACACATCGCCCGGTCCGGCGCCCGGCTCGCGTGGTGTTCGAGCACGGCGAACCAGTTCATGTCGGCAGGCATCGCAGGAGTGTGGCGGAGGCTCCTGAGGTGGTCAACCACGGGAGCCCCATCGCGCGGCAACACCCGGCGCTTCATAGCGCTGCAACACCCGGCGCTTCACAGCGCTGCGCCAGACTGCGGATCCCGGATTCGAAAGGCTCGCCGCCCATGTCTGCCGTTCTGTACTCCTCCGCCGACCGGATCGCCGTGATCACCCTCAATCGGCCCGAGGCCCGCAATGCGGTCAACGCCGATCTCGCCGCCGGCTTGGAGGAGGCGGTCGACCGCCTGGAGGCCGACCCCGACGTCTGGGTCGGCATCTTGGCGGCCAACACCGACGGCCAGCAGCGTCCGGTGTTCTGCGCCGGCGCCGATCTCAAGGTCCTCGAAGCCGGTGCGTTGGCGACGATCCACACCGAACGTGGGGGGTTCGGCGGTTTCACCTTCCGGGAGCGCACGAAGCCGATCGTGGCCGCGGTCGACGGCCTGGCCACCGCCGGCGGCCTGGAGATCCTGCTCGCCGCTGACCTCGTGGTCGCCACCACGCGATCGTCGTTCGGCTTGGCCGAGGTGAAGCGGAACCTGGTGGCGGCCGCCGGTGGGCTCTTCCGGCTCCCGAGGGCCATCGGGCGCTCGGCCGCCATGGAGGCCATCCTCACCGGAGAGCCGATCAGCGCCGAGCGGGCCTACGAGCTCGGGCTCGTGTGCCGGCTCGTCGAACCGGGCGCCGCGTTCGACGAGGCGCGACGCCTCGCCGTCCAGATCGCCGCCGCCGCTCCGCTCGCCGTGCAGGCCAGCCGCCGGGTCGTGTTGGCCGCCGACGAGGCCGACGACGACACCCTGCGCCGACTCTCAGCCCATCTGCTCGACGAGATGCTGGCCACCGAGGACGGCGCCGAGGGCCTCCGGGCCTTCATCGAGAAACGCCCCGCAGTGTGGAAGGGGCGCTGAGCCCCGGCCTGGCGAAGCGTCAATCCGATCCATCCGCCAATGGTGCGCCATCCCCATCTGTCGGACAATCGAACACGAGGTGCGTATTCATCCAGTGCCGCAACTCGACCGCAGGCGAGGCAGGAGTCAGTCGCCCCAACCAAGCCACATCGTGGTAGCTGGACGACGTCGGGTTCGATGCGTCGCCCAGCTCGCCGTGGATCACGGAGCGGAGTAGCCGCCGTCGACGACGAGGGCGGAACCGGTGGTCCAGCGGGAGGCGTCGCTCGCCAGGTAGGAGTAGGCGCCGACCAGGTCGTCGGCCGAGCCGAGGCCGAGCGGGTGTTTGGCGGCCATGGCGTCGATCGCCTCCTGCGGCAAACCGTCGTGGATGTTCGACAGGAACGTGCCCGGGCACACGCAGTTCACCCGGATCCCGTCACGGGCGTATTCGACGGCCGCCACCTTGGCCACCTGGATCACCGCCGCCTTGGTGGCGCAGTACGGACCGGCATGGGACCACGCCGTCATGCCGGCGACCGACGCCGTGAGGATGATCGAGCCACGCTTCTGCGGTCGCATCACCGACACCGCAGCCGTGATGCCGTTCACTGCGCCCATCACGTTGATCTGGAAGGCCCGCTGCCAATCGGCGGCGGTCAAGTTGTGGATCCGGCCGTTGGGCGACAAGACACCGGCGTTGCTGATCAGCACGTCGAGCCGGCCGTGGCGTTCGACCGCCCGGTCGACCACCGCCTGGACCTGGGCCAGGTCGCTCACATCGGCCAGCATCGTGTCGATCCCCGACCGATCCCGGAGGCCGGCCACGCTGGCATCGAGCGACACCTGGCTCACATCGCTGAGGACCAGCACCGTGTCGGCCTCGCCGGCGAACTGGCGCACGATGGCGGCGCCCAACGTGCCCCCGGCTCCGTTCACGACGATCACTCGTGGACCCCGCTCCGACACGCCCCGGTTCTCAGACAAGCCCAGGTTCTCAGACAAGCCCAGGTTCTCAGACAAGGAGGTACCCCCCATCGACGCTCAGGACCGCTCCGGTGACGAACGCTGACGCCTCCGAGGCCAGGAAGAGGTACGCCCCGACCAGGTCACGGGGGTCACCCCACCGCTGCTGAGCCGTGTGTGAGACGACGGACTCGGCCAGGCGCGGCGAGCTCATCCACTCCGACGCCAGCGGCGAGTCGAACCAACCCGGCGCCACCACGTTGACGGTGATGCCGGCGGACGCCAGGTCGAGGGCGAGCGCCTTGGCCATCCCGACCAACCCGGCTTTCGACGCGCTGTAGGCCGACAGCCCCTTCCGGGGCCGCTCCCCCAGCACTGAGCCGGTAAAGATGAGCCGCCCTCCCGGTGCCATCACGCGGGCGGCGGCGCGGGCGCCGAGGAACGGGCCGGTGAGGTTCACCTCGAGAACCCGACGCCACAGGTCGGGGTCGGTCTCGGCCGGTCCGGCCACGATCGGCGACACCCCGGCGTTGCCGATCCACACGTCGACGCCGCCCCACTCGGCGACCGTGACATCGGCGATGTGATCGTTGAAGTCGACGTCGCTGACATCGCCGCTGAACTGCAGGCTCGGCCCGGGCAAGGCGTCCGCCACCGCCTCGAGGTCACGCTCGGTACGAGCGCCCAGGGCGACCTTGGCGCCGGCCCGGGAGAAGGCGTGCGCCAGCACCTCCCCCAGCCCGCGGCTGGCCCCGGTGATCACGACCCGTTTGTCCCGCACGTCGCCCGGCGAGGGGAACGTGGCCGGGATGTCGATCTGGGGACGCTCCGGGATTGCCATCGCTCAGCAGCCGAGCGCCCGGGCGATGACCACGTGCTGGATCTCGTTCGTGCCTTCGCCGATCTCGAGCACCTTGGCGTCGCAGTAGAAGCGGGCGACGGGAGTGTCGAGCATGTAGCCGAGCCCGCCGTGGATCTGCACCGCCTCCGAGGCGGCCGACATGGCGAGGCGGCTGGCCTTGAGCTTGGCCATCGACGCCTCCTTCAGGAACGGCTGACCGGCGTCACGCAGGTACGCGGCACGGTAGGTCAGCCAGCGGGCCGCTTCCAGCTCGGTGGCGATGTCGGCCAGCTTGAACTGGATGGCCTGGAACTTCGAGATGGGCTGACCGAACTGCTGACGTTGGCGGGCGTAGTCGAGCGCCAGGTCGAGCACGGCCTGGGTCAGGCTCAACGACAGCGCGGCGATCGAGATGCGGCCGACCTCCAGCGTGCTCAGGAACTGCCCGAGGCCGAGATCGGGATCGCCGATGAGGTGGTCGTCGTCGACCCACACGTCGTCGAAGTAGAGCTCTCGCGTGTCGAGCCCACGCCACCCGATGCCACGCATCTTTGGTCCCATGGTGAAACCGGGGGTGTCCTTCTCCACCACGAGCGTGGCGTACCGGGGCCCCAGATCGTCGGCCTCGGCTCCGCCGCCGGCGGTGCCAGCGGTGCTGCTGTCGGTGCGGGCGAGCAGGGTGACGCCGAAGGACATGTCCGTCCCGGCGTTGGAGATGAACGTCTTGCGGCCGTTGATCAACCAGCCACCATCGTGGCGAACGGCCCGGGAGCGGATACCGCGGGCGTCGGACCCGGCATCGGGTTCGGTGAGGCCGAAGGCACCGAGCACCCGCCCTTCGGCGAGGGGACGCAGCCACCGATCCCGCTGGGCGTCGTTCCCGAACAACAGCAACGGCAGCGACCCGATCGTGACGTGCGCCTGCCAGGCGGCGGCGACGGACTGGTCGGCCAGGCCGATCTGCTCCATGGCGGCCACGAAACCGACCGTCGACATGCCGATGCCGCCCCACTCCTCGGGCACGAGCATGCCCAGCAGGCCGAGCTGGCCCATCTCCCGCAGCAGATCCGTGGGGCAGACGGCCGCATCCCACGCGGCCGGCGCTCGAACGGCGATCTCACGCTGGGCGAACTCGCGGCACAGCCCGACGAGATCCTGTTCGGCATCGGTCAGCGCGAGGTCCATGGGCGACGATGGTATTGGTCGGCAGGGCTAGCGTTGCGGCCGACCGACCACTCCGAGGCGAGAACCGTGCCCAGTCCCGAACACGAAGCCCTGGTTGCCGCACTCATCGCCGCCGGGCAGCGGACCCCCTCAGTGGCGCCGACCCCGGAGGCGATGGCGGCGAGTCGAGATGCCGAAAGGGCTGCGCCGTCGCCGGACATGACCGATCTGACCGTGCAGGACCGTCTCATCGGCGACGTGCCGTGCGTCCTGGTCGAGCCGCTTCCCGGCGAGCCGGCAGCACAGGTCGAGCCGCTTCCCGGCGAGCCGGAGACGCTCATCTACCTGCACGGCGGCGGGTACATCTGGATGACGGCGCGCACCCACCTCGCCGTCGCCGCGGCGCTCGTGCGGGCGAGTGGCTGCCGGTGTGTCAGCGTCGACTACCGGCGGGCTCCCGAGCAGCCTTCCCGGCGCCGGTCGAGGATCTCGTCGCCGTGTACCGGGCCCTGGTCGCCGACGGCGTCTCGCCCGAGCGAATCGCCTTCGCCGGCGACTCGGCCGGGGGCGGCCTGGTCCTGTGCGGGCTGATCGCGCTGCGTGACGGCGGAGACCGCCTCCCCGCGGCCGCCGTGTGCATCTCGCCCTGGACCGACCTGGCGGTGACGGGCGTATCGGCCGACACTGTCGACGATCCCATCGTCGACGGCTCCGGCCTACGGATGATGGCCTCGCTGTACCTGGACGGCGCCGACCCGACGGCACCGTGGGCCTCGCCGCTCTACGCCGACCTGCGTGGCCTCCCACCGTTGCTCGTGCAAGTCGGCACCCGTGAGGCGCTGCTCGACGACGCCCGGCGCATCGTCGAGCGGGCTCGGGCCGCGGGGGTCGACGTGACGATGCACGAGTTCGAGGACGTGATCCACATGTGGGTGGTGATGGGACCGGACCTCCCTGAATCCGTCGAGGCGTTCACCGAAGCCGGGGCCTACATCCGTGACCGGCTCAACCGGGCCGGTCATCCGACCCGCTGATCTACCCGGCGGGGAACGGCTCACGCACCCAGTCGTCGAGCAGCCGCTTGGCCAACTTGCCGGTGGGGATCCGTGGCACCGCCTCGACGAAGGCGACGGTGGAGGGGCACTTGTAGTGCGCCAACTTCTGGCGGCACAAGTCGATCAGCTCTTGGGCGATGAGCTCGGCGGCCGCCGCCGCCTCATGCCCAACTTCGGCCTCTCCTCCGGCCAGCTGCACGACGGCCCGCACGGCCTCGCCCATCTCGGGATCGGGCACACCGACGACCGCGACATCGCCGACGGCCGGATGGAGCACCAACACGTCCTCGACCTCGCGGGTAGATGTTGACGCCCCCCGCGATGATCATGTTGGACACCCGGTCGGTGAGGTACAAGAAACCCTCCTCGTCGAGCCAGCCGACATCGCCGAGCGAGCTCCAGCCCCGGTCGTTGAACGCCGAGGCCGTCTTGGCCGGGTCCTGGTGGTACTCGAAGCGATTCGGGGACTCGAACCACACCTGACCCTCGCCTCGGGTCGGGAGCTCGTTGCCGTCCTCGTCGACGATGTGGGCGACACCGAGCAGCGACCGGCCGACCGAACCCGGGTGCGCCAACCAGTCCTCGGAGCCGATGTAGCAGAACCCGGCGCCTTCGCTGCCGGAGTAGTATTCCTCCACGATCGGCCCCCACCAGTCGATGCAGGCCCGCTTGACATCCGGAGGGCACGGCGCCGCGGCGTGGATCACCTTGCGGAGGCTCGACAGGTCGAAGCGGGCTCGGTCTGCCTCGGGCAGCTTGAGGAGGCGCACCATGTGGGTCGGCACGAACTGGACGTGGGTGACTCGATGCTCCTCGATGAGGGCCAGCGCGTGGAGCGGGTCGAACCGCTCCATGATGACGGCCGTGCCGCCGAGGCGGTGCACGCCGGTGGTCCAGCCCGCCGGGGCGGCGTGGTACAGCGGCGCCGGGGTGAGGTACACGGAGTCCTCGCCGATGCCGAACAGCCCGCCCATCAGTCCGGTGAAGTTGTTCCCCTCGCCGAGCGGCTCGCCGACCGTCGGGGGCTTGATGCCCTTCGGGCGACCCGTCGTACCCGACGAGTAGAACATGAACTGGCCCTCGCACTCGTCGGCGATGGGGGTCTCGGGACAGTCGGCCAGTGCGGTCTCGTACGTTGCCGTACCGGCGCGGGTCACCTCGGAATCGACGGGACCGGGAACGACTCCGCCGACGGCGAGGCGCCGGTCGGGAGCCACGGCGATGGTCTCACCTCCGAGCGCCGCCAGGAGGGGTGCGGACCCGATCAGCATCGTGGCGCCGCAGTCGTTGACGACGTACTCGACCTCCGCCGGGTTGAGGTGCCAGTTGATCGGGGTGACGTAGACCCCGGCCCGCAACGCCCCCCACATGACCTCGAGGAACTCGGCCCGGTTCTCGAGCAGCAGCGCGAAATGAGCGCCCACCCCGAGTCCGGAGCGTCGCAGCAGATGAGCCACCTGGTTCGACCGGGCATCGAGCTCGGCGTAGGTGACCACTCGTCCGGAGTCGCCCATCACGACGGCGGGACGATCGGGATGGGCCTTCGCGAACGCGGAAGGGTGCTGCATCATCGGGGGCCTCTCCTTCGACGATGAGTCTGGTCATTCGACGATGAGTCTGGTCATTCGACGATGAGTATGGCCCGCTCCGGGCACCCGTCAGCCGCTCGGCGGGCCAGGGCGGCCTGAGCGCCGGTGGGCTCCTCGACCACGACATAGGCGTGGCCATCTTCGTCTCGTAGGTGGAAGATGTCCGGCGCGGTCATGGCGCACAACGTGTGGCCCTGGCAGATCGTCTCGTCGACGCTGACCTTCATGTCAGTACCGCCTTCATGCCGGCACGTCCCGCCCGTCGGGGCGTGCGACGATGATGGGCTCGGCGTCGAGCCGGGCCTGCCAGACGTCGATGACGTCGGCGACGGACGGGCCGAGCCGAGCCCCCGGCGTGAAGGTGGCGGGCACGTGCTGGTAGCCGTTGATGGTGCCGATGCTCTCGTACTGGACGATGCCGTCGCGCTCGACGCGGAAGTCGGGCATCCGTTCGAGCACCCGGGTGAGCATGACCTTGAAACCCTGGCGGGCCAGGTTCGAGCCGATGCAGCGGTGCACGCCCAGACCGAACGCGGCGTGGCGGTTGGGCCACCGGTCGAGCACGATCTCGTCGGGGTTCTCGAACACAGCGGGATCGTGGTTGCTCAACGCGTACGACATGAACACCCGGTCGAGGGCTTTGAATTCGTAGCCACCGATCGTGCAGTCCTGGGTGATCGTGCGCCCGCCGCCCTGGGCCGGGGTGAACCAGCGGAGGAACTCCTCGGTGGCGGTGTCGATCAGGCCGTCCTCGGTGAGCAGGCGGGGCCGCTCCGCCGGGTGGAGGTCGAGCCAGTCGAGCGCACCGGCCAGGAGCGACGTGGTGGTGTCGAACCCGCCGCCCATGAGCAGGCTGACCGTGCTGATGATGCCCTGGTCGGGCAAGGACCGCCCGTCGAAGTCGGCGTCGACGAGGGCCTGGATCATGCCCGGCTTGCGGGTCTGGCGGATCTCGGCCACGCACTCGGTCATGCGGGCCACCATGGCCATCGTCTGTTCCATGACCCGCGGGAAATCGGGGCTCGTGGGCGGCGTGTACACCTGGGCGTGGATCGGGTCGCAGTAGACGACCCAGTCGGTGAGGGGCAGCCCCAGCATGCCCATGGTGAGCACGGCGGGGACGACGTTGGCGAGATCGTCGACGAAGTCGATGCGGCCGGTCTCGATGACGTCGTCGATGCACGCGGTCGTGAGGTCCTCCACCATCGGCCCCCACGGCTTGACCGCGGCGGGCGACAGATGCGGGTTGAGCACCTTGCGGTAGTCGAGCAGGTCGGGTGGGTCCATCTCGAGGAAGCCACCGTACGCGCCGCTTCCCCGGGACGGGATGGTGATGCCGTCGAACCCGGGACGGCTGCCGTCGACATCGTGGTGGTTCGAGACCAGCTCCCAGTGTTTGGCCATCTCGGTGAGCTGGTCGTGGCCGGTCACTACCCAGAAGCCCCCGTGGTTCGGGCTCCACGCCACGGGGCACACGTCGCGAACCGCGTCGGCGATCTCCGGGAACGCGGCGCGGTACTGCGGTGTGTGTTGATCGAAGTCGACGGTGCGGTCCGACCGGTCCCGGCCCTCACGATCAGCGATCGACATGGCGTGACCCCCTGATTCGGGGCTGACGTTACCAGGGCTACAGTGCCGCGTATGAGGGCCTCAGATGACCAGCATGAAGTCGACGTGACGGCCGGACGGTGGCAGCTCCGATCCGTGCCCGAGGAGTTGGTGGCGCGCTACACCGCCGAGGGGTGGTGGACCGACGATTCGCTCGGCGACCTCGTCGAGCGGGGACTCGCGGCGATGGCGCAGGACGCGTTCGTCGTGCACTCCGATGTCCGGCCGTGGCGGGGCACCATCGGTGACGTCGATCGGGCCGCGAGATCGTTCGCCCGGTCGTTGGCCGACCGGGGTATCGGCCCCGGCGATGTCGTCGTGTTCCAGTTGCCGAACTGGGTCGAGGCGGCCATCACGTTCTGGGGCACCGCGTACGCCGGCGCCGTGCTCGTGCCGGTCGTGCACTTCTACGGGGCCAAGGAGCTCGCCTACATCCTCGAGGCCACCGACCCGGCGCTGGTCATCACCCCCCATCGGTTCGGCCGCTCGGACTTCGTCGGCGACTACGCCGAGCTGCTGGCCGCCCGGGGAATCCCGTGGGTCATCGCTGGCGCCGACTCAGCTACTGAGCTCCCTCCGGGAGCCTCGGACACTGAGCTCCCTCCGGGAGCGGTCGCGTTCGACGACCTGCTCACCGCGGAGCCGGTGGCGGGGCCCGTGCCCGTCGATCCCGACAGCCCGGCCATCGTCGCTTTCACGTCGGGCACCACCCGCAATCCCAAAGGTGTGGTCCACTCGCACCGCACGCTCGGCTTCGAGGCTCGCCAGCTCAGCGCGATGAGCCCGGCGGGAGGACCTCCGAACATCACCGGCGCCCCCGTCGGCCACTTCATCGGCATGCTCGGCGCGCTGCTGTGCTCGTTGATCCGGGGGGACTCGATCCACCTGATCGACGTGTGGAACCCGGGCGAGGTGTTGCGGGTCATGCGGCAGGAGCGCATCGGCATGGGCGGTGGCTCGACCTACTTCTTGACCAGCCTGCTCGATCACCCCGACTTCTCCGCCGAGCACCTCGCCCTCATGCCCTATGCGGGGCTCGGTGGTTCACCCGTGCCGGTCGCGGTGACGGATCGGGCAACGAAGCTCGGCATCACCGCGTTCCGCTCCTACGGGAGCACCGAGCACCCGTCGATCACCGGTTCCTCCAAGGACGAGTCGGAGGTCAAGCGGCTCACGACCGACGGCAAGGCCCTGCCGGGCGTCGAGATCAAGCTCGACGAGGACGGCCAGATCCTGTGCCGGGGGCCCGAGCTCTTCCTCGGCTACACCGACCCCGAGCTCACCGCTGACGTGTTCGACGCCGAGGGCTGGTACCACACCGGCGATGTCGGCGTGATCGATGCCGACGGCTACCTGGCCATCACCGACCGCATCTCCGACATCATCATCCGGGGCGGCGAGAACATCTCGGCGCAAGAGGTCGAAGAACTGCTGTTGCAGATGCCCGGCATCGCCGAAGTCGCTGTGGTGGCCGAACCGCACGACCGGCTCGGCGAGCGGGCCGCCGCGGTGTACCGGGTCCGGGAGGGGGCGACGGCTCCGTCGCTGGCCGATGTCCAGGCGCATCTCGCCGAGGCGGGCCTGGCCAAGCAGAAGTGGCCCGAGGCGATGTACCAGGTGCTCGACTTCCCGCGCACCGCGTCGGGCAAGGTGCAGAAGTTCCGCCTGCGCCAACAGCTCCGGGAGGGCGCGCTCGACCTGCAGGCGTGAGCCCCTCGGCTCGGGGGCAGTACCATCCGCCGATGGACGACATCGAAGCGATCAGGCAGCTCAAGGCGCGGTACTTCCGATGCATGGACACCAAGCAGTGGGCCGAGATGCGCACGGTCTTCGCCGACGACGTGGTGATGGACACCGAGTCCTCCGGCGGCGGCATCATCACCGGGGCCGACGAGTTCATGACGTTCCTCGCTGCCACGCTCGACGGCGTGATCACGGTTCACCACGGCCACATGCCCGAGATCCAGATCACTTCCCCCACCACCGCGACCGGGATCTGGGCCTTGCAGGACACGCTCGTGTGGCCCGATGGCAACCGTCTCGTGGGCTACGGCCACTACCACGAGAACTACGTGAAGGCAGGCGACGAGTGGCGGATCGCATCGTCGAAGCTGACCCGCCTGCACATGGACTTCACCCCACCCTCGGCCTGACCGGCCGAGCGGTCAGCCGAGGACCTGATCGGCCTCCACCAGGAACCTCTGGGTGTGGTCGGCCGAACGCGTGACCGACGGCCACCCCTTGAGGATGCGCAGCATGCCGATCGAACGATGAAAGCTCGCCGTCTGAACCAAGGAGGCGGGCTCGACCTCCGCCCACGTCGCGTACGCGGCGAGGAACCGATCCGCCGTGTCCCAGCTGGGCGCCTCGCCGGCGAGGTGCTGGCGGGCCCAGGTCCAGGCCCCGAAGTAGCCGATGTCCCGACCTCGCTCGGCCAGGTGCAGACGATCGAAGTCGATGAGCACGAGACCGTCCGGAGACCGGATCACGTTGCGGGGCGAACAGTCGCCATGGGTGAGGACCAATGGCTCCTCGGAGGGGATCATCTCGGCGGCCCGTGCGACGACCTCGTCGTACGCCTGCTGGGTGTCTTCGGGCATCTCCACCCGCGCCAGGGAGCGCACGACCTTGCTCGCCGGGCGCGTCCGGGGGACGGCGACGCCGCTGCCGTGGAGGTCAGCGACCAGTCGGGCGAACTCGTCGAAGGCCTGGTCGTCGAGGGTCGTCTGGCCGATCTCGGCCAGCGGGGCACCGTCGACGAAGGCCATGACGACGGTGTCGCCTTCCAGGGCCAACGGCTCCGGCAAGCCCGGGGGACGACGTTCGGCGCCGAAGGAGGAGCGCCACATGGCCAGCATGTTGGCGTACACCGAGGCTGCGTCGGCCACCATGTACCGCTTGAGCAGCAGGGAGTGTCCGTCCCGCTCCGCTCTCCTGACTGAACGATCGGGCTTCTCGCTTATCCCGGTCGTGCCCTCGAACATCGCGTGACCATATCGGTCGTGGTCGGGGTTAACGTCGGCGAGATGCTGTCACCGGCGATTCTCCACACCGTGTTGCTGGTCCGCCACGGGCAAACCACCTGGAACCGGGAGCGTCGCCGACAAGGCCGGGAGGACACCCCGCTCGATGAGGTCGGCGCCCAACAGGCCGTCGCGTTGGGGGAGGAGCTCGCGGACACGCACATCGATCTCGCCTTCAGCAGTCCGTTGTCCCGCGCCCGATGCACCGCGGCGGCGGTGCTCGTGGGCCGGCCGATCGAGCTCCGGATCGACGAGCGGCTCCTCGAGTTCGACTACGGCTCCATGTCGGGAACGGTCCGTGGTGAGGTCCCGCTGAGTCTGAAACACGACCACATGGACATCCCCGTCCCGGGCGGTGAGAGCCTCCGTCAGGCCTGGGGGCGGGCCGAGCGGTTCGCCGCTCATCTGAGCGTCGTCTCGACGCCCGGGGCGACGATCCTGGTCGTGGGCCATGGACGCCAACACCACCTGCTCGCCGGGGTGCTGCGCGGGTGGGATCTCCCCACGACCGCCAAGTCCAAGGACACCCGTCTCGCGCCGGCGACCTGCGTCGAGATCGTGGTGGCTCGCGACTGATGGCCGCGCCCGATCCAGGACTTCACCCCACCTGCGGCGTAGCGGCGCCCGACGTACCGGCGGCCGGCGGTGAGGCGGGGAGCGGGTCGCCCGTCCGGGCGAAGCACTCGGCGATGGAGGCGCCGAGGAAGAGCTCGCGGGCCTCGGCATCGAGGTCGTCGAGGCCTGTCCCATAGAGCGCCAGGGGCTCGGCGTTGCCCTCGAAGTGCGGGTAGTCCGAGGAGAACACCGTGATGCCGGGCAACGTCGCGGCCAGCTCGAGGGCGTCGTCGTCGCCGAAGCCGGGCAGCGGGGTGATGCGCAAGGCGCGGCGCAGCATGTCGCCACCGGACACGTCCCACGGCCAGTCGCCGAGGGCCAGGGACGAGAGCGCCTGCCGCTCCAGGGTGGCCAGGAACGGCGGCACCCAGTTGACGCGCATCTCGGCGACGAGCACGGTGACGTCGGGGTGGCGGGCGAACACGCCGCCGTAGAGGAGGGCGACGAGCAGGTTCTGCGCGGCGTGGGTGCGCTGCGTATTGGCGAGCCGGACCAATCCGGCAGCACCGGCACCGCCCGGTTGGTTCCAGCCGATGTCGGCCCAGTCGGCGAAGTCGGTCGAGGTGTTCCCGACGTGGACGACGGCGATCATGCCGAGGCGAACGGCCGCGGTCCACACCTTGTCCCACTCCGGGTGACCCGGGGATCGCCCGCCGGGCGGGCGGCCGTCGACGGTGTAGAGGAAGAAGGCGCGAGCGCCGCGTGCCCGGGCGCGTTCGAGCTCGAGGACGGCCGCGTCGAGGTCGGTGAAGTCGACGACCGCGACGGCGTGGAGACGCTCGGCGTGGTCGGCGAGCTGCTCGGTCAGGAAGTCGTTGCAACGGCGCACCCCGGCGGGGCGGTCGGCGCCGATGAACTCGAGCATCTGCCAGTAGCTGCCCGGGTTGACCAGGCAGTGGTCGATGCCGATGCGGTCCATCCACGCGGCGCGTTCGGCCGACGTGGAGTCGTGCTTGGGGTGCAGGATCACCGGCCCACCGCGCCGTTCGGCCATGGCCACGAGCGAGGGCATGAGCTCCTCAGGGGTCGGTCGCTCGGTGTCGGGGAGTGCTCGCAGCAGATCGCCGGCGACGCCGTGGGCCAGCATGGCGATGCCTGCGGGGATGTGGTCGAGCCAGGGTTCGAGGGGGTGATGGCCCGGCGCGAAGCCGCCGACCTCCCAGTGCGAGTCGACATCGATGATCATGGCGAACCCCTCCGTGTCGGTTGGCCGTGGACCCGGTCGGCCAGGGCGGCGAACGACCACACATCTTGGTCCTCGCCCCAGCCCTCGACCAGATCGGACTCCGACGAGCCGTACTCCCACCGCAGGTACGAGTTGATGCACATACCGCTCGTCGGCAAGAACATGCCACTGCGGTTCTGCGCCCGGCCCACCAGTCGGCGGCCGTCGGTGTCGACGGCGTCGAGATCGATGCGCTCGACCATGCCGTCGGTACGGCGCACGACCCGGCGGGTGGCCTCGGCGAGGCGGCATAGCCTTCCGTCGCGCAGCAGGTACCCGGACGAGAGGTGCTCGATCTCGGCGTCGTCCGGCGACGGGACGCAGAAGGCCAGGAACGCATCCTCGGTCGATGCGGCTCCGTAGACGTAGCTGAGCCGTCCGCCCCGGCCGAGGAGCTCGGGTCGGCGTCCCCATGACCGGTCGCGGATGCTCACGCAATCGACCTCGATCCTGTCGCCCCGCAGGTCCAGGGTGCCGGTGACCCGGCCGGGCTGGTCGTAGTGCGACGACCCGGAGAACGGTGGTGCGCCCTGAACGTGGGGTATCGGCGGCGTGATGCCCTCGAAGCGCAGGTCGGCGACCAGGTCGTCGTGGTCCCGGAACCGGTAGCCGAGGTCGTACACCATGCCCGGCTCGACCATCGTGATCGACACGCCGGTCCGAAAGGTGACGTCGCGCAGGTCGAGCGGATCGGGCAGCGGCTGGTGATGTTGGTATGCGAAGTAGGGCACCTCCCAGGGCTGGGCCGACGGTGGCCCGTAGACGAAGGCTCCACCGGCGACGGTGCCCTGGTTCGGACGCATCTGGACGTACAACCAGCCCATGAGAGCCCGGTCGGGAACGTGGAACGCGAACCACGCCGTCTCGGTCCAATCCCACTGCGCCCCTGGCGCGTGCACGAGATCGTCGGCCGGGCTGAAGTGAAGCGATGCTTCGAAGGGGAGTTCGACGGCCACGGCGCGACCCTACTAAAACCAGGCACCTATTTATGAACGACGCATCGGTCAGCGACACCGCCCGCGGCGGCACCTACTTCTCGGGGCTGGAGCGTTGGGCCTCGGCCGAGACCGGCGTCGCTGACCTCAGCCTGACTCGTCTGCCCGGCGGCGGTCGGCACCAGGCCTGGCGGGTCCAGCCGGCCGACGCCGCCGACGAACGGTGCTGGTTCCTGCGGCTCGACGCCGAGGCGCCCTCGGACCGTGAGCACTACACGTTGCGCCGCGAAGCAGACGCGTACCGCGCCGCCCACGCGGCCGGCGCCCCGGTACCCCGGCTCATCGGCGTGCACCCCGACATCGAGGCCGTCCTCCTCGAGCACATGCCCGGCGACGCTCGTTTCAGCGGGCTCGATCCCACCGCCCAACAGATGATCATCGACGACCTGGCCGCCCACCTCGCCCGGCTCCACGCCGCGGATCCCGCCTCGCTCCCCCTCGGTTCGCTCGGACCGGTCGTGAGTCTCGACGCTCACGTGCGCCGCGAGATCGACATCTGGCAACAACGCCTCGATGACACCGGCCTCGCCCGTCCGTTCTATTCGGCCGCCTTCCGTTGGTTGCGGGCCCATCAGCCCGCGGTCCCCCGCCGTCCCGCCCTCGTACAGGGCGACACCGGCCCGGGCAACTTCCTCCACGATGGCCAGCGCGTCACGGCGATCCTCGATCTCGAGTTGGGTCACCTCGGCGATCCGCTGGAGGACCTGGCGTGGGTCGGGACTCGCAACGTCCAGGAGCCGGTGCCCGACTTCGACCTCTTCTGCGAGCGCTACGTCGCCGCCGGGGGCGAGCCCCTCGACCCGTTCCGGTTGCGGTACCACCTGCTCTTCGCCGAGCTTCGGATCGCCGTCCTCTACGTCGACCGGGAGACCGGCGAGCCCGACCCCGGCGAGGACCTCGGCAACCAGTTGATCTACCGCGCCCTGCACCAGCGGGTCGTGGTCGAGGCCATGGCCACCGCCCTCGGGGTCGAACTCCCCGACGTCGACATCGGTGCCGATCCGCCGCCCACCGCGAACACGCCCCTCCACGATGCGTTGCTCGGCCAGCTCCGCACCATCGTGGTGCCGGCGATCAGCGACCCGTTCGCGGCCCGGCGCGCCAAGGGCATGGCCCGCATCATCAAGCACCTCGACCAGGCGGACCGTTACGGCGACGCTCCCCAACGAGCCGAGGTCGCCGCCCTGACCCGGCTGCTCGGCGCCGAGCCGGCGACGGTCGAGGACGGCCGCCGCGAGGTCGACGATCTCGTCCGGGCGGGGACACTCGACGTCGCCGATCTGCTGCCTTACGCCTGGGAGCACGCCTCCTGGGTCACGGCCCTCGCCCGCCCGGCCATGGGTGCGTTGGCGACGACCCACCATCCGATCATCCGAGGTTGACCACACACCCCACGCCTACTGGTTCTCGGGTGCGCTGACATACGCACGCCGTCGACGCAGACCTGGGACGGATCGGCGCGCCCCGCTGCGTCAGCCGGTGGCGAGAAGCCGCTGGTAGTCCTCCCACGTGTCGACGTCGAGCGGGGCATCAGCGTCGACACGGACCCGGTCGGTCCGGAACCGACCCGACTCCAGCAGCTTCCACACCGCCTTGTCGCCATGGAGCTCCGAGAGGGCTCCGAACACGGATCGGGCGAGCCAGAACGGGTGCCCGGCACCGTCGCGGTACTCGACGACGGCGATCTCAGCACCGCCGGCCGCCGCGTCCAGAAGCGCGTCGACCGCGTGGGACGCGATGTGGGGTTGGTCTCCGAGGAACAGCAGGAACCCCTCCGCGGACTCTTCGATGACACTGAGCGCGCTCACGATCGACGACGAGCAACCCTCCGTGTGGTGGACGCTGTCGACGACCGTCACCCCGTCGAGATCGACGGCGTCGCGGACCTCGGGCGCGGCGCCACCCAGCGCGACGATCGTCTGCGGGAAGTCCAGCGCCCGCACGCCGTCGAGCGTGACACCCAGCAGGGTCGATCCACGGTACGAGAGGAGCTGTTTGGGTCGACCCAGGCGGCGTGACGAGCCGGCCGCGAGCACGAGCGCGGTGACCCTCGCGCGGCGGTGGTTCGAGTCGACAACACCCGCGCAGCTCACCGAGCCGATCCTACTGGGACAGTAGGGTGGCCCCGTGTACGGGATCGCGTTGAGCGTCGCCGCCTGCCTGCGAGGCGGCACCCGCGTCCACACGGCGTGGAACCTCGACCCGGCCCTCTCGCCCCGGTTCGATCCGGCGGATGCCGTGGCCATCACGCCCGGCGGCGGCCGGCTGGGCGGCTTGCTCGGCGGCGCCATCGACAGCCACCTCATCGAACTGGCCGCGGCCAAGCCGACGAGCGGCCGGATCATCGAGATCGAGCTGAACCCGATCGAGGCCGAAATCGTCGGCGCTGCCGCCGGGACCCGCTTCCGGATCATGGTCGCGCCGGCCGATACGCTCCCCGACGACGTGTGGGACCGGCTCGTAGAGCGGCGTCGCATCGGCCTGGTCGCCGATGTCGACGGCGGGACGGTGACGGGGACGCATCTCCTCGAGGACCCCACTGGTGACGCCGGGGTGACGATCGAACCCGGGTCGATCAGGACCGTATGGACCCCGACACCGACCCTCGTGGTGATGGGGACCGGCCCCATGGCGGCGGCCGTCGCCGGCGCAGGCTCGTTCCTGGGTTGGCACGTCGACACCGTTTCGGAACCCGACGCGGCCGTCGGGCGGGCCGCCGCCCTGTCCCCCATCGACGGGATCGTCGTGGTCGGTCACGACATCGAGGGCACAGGTCGGGTGCTCCAGGCCGCGCTGGCCTCGCGCACCGGCTACATCGGGTCGCTGGGCCCGCCATCGATCCAGCAGGCGCGCGGCGAATGGTTGGCCTACCGAGGTATCACCGACATCGATCGGGTTCGCGCACCGGCCGGCCTCGACATCGGCGCCCGGACCCCGCGGGAGATCGCGATCTCGGTGATCGCCGAGATGATCGCCATCCGCCCCAAGGTGCCCTGACGGCGACGCGGCACCGGCTCGCCGGCCGACCGCCAGATACACTGAGGCGGATGATCCCCGCCCACCCCGACCCGGACGACGCCCCTGGGCCGGTCGTCCGCGGGGTGTGGGACACCACCGAGGAACCGGACGTCGACACCGACTGCAGCCCGACCAAGGTGTGTCGCAACGCCCGCGAGTTCACCTTCGACGGGATCGCCGAGGGCGACGCCGACCTGGCGACCTCATGGCGGGCTCTGCTCGCCCGGGAGGGCAAGTTGTCCAGCGGCGGTGGCTCGCTCCGCGACCTCATCCTCGGCCCGTCGCCACGTCGACTGAGCCCGTCGGCGCGCCCGCTCATGGTCGACCACTCCCCGCCTCGAGGCCCCACGAGCGTTCCCGAGCTCCAGGAGCAGCTCCGCTCGGTCGGATACCTCGCCGGCCGCGGGTTGACGCGACCGCGCTGTCATCGGCCTGCGGCTGGGCCGGCCGATCCTGCTCGAGGGCGAGGTCGGGGTCGGCAAGACCGAGTTGGCCAAGGTGCCTGGCCAAGGTCCTCGGCCGCCAGCTCATCCGGCTGCAGTGCTACGAGGGCATCGACTCCCATCAGGCGCTCTACGAATGGGACTACGCCCGCCAGATGCTGCACGTCCGGGCGTTGTCCGAACGTGATCTGACCGATGCCGCGACCATCAGTCGGCTGTACGGGCCCGAGTTCCTGCTCGAACGTCCGCTCCTCGAGGCGATCAGGGCCGGCGAGCCACGCCGTGCTGCTTATCGACGAGATCGATCGCGCCGACGACGAGTTCGAGGCCTTTCTCCTGGAGCTCCTCTCGGATTTCCAGATCACGATTCCCGAGATCGGCACGATCGAGGCTGCGGGCCGTCCGATCGTGGTGCTCACGTCCAACCGCACCCGCGAGCTGCACGATGCGCTGAAGCGCCGCTGCCTCTACCACTGGATCGGCTACCCGAGCCTCGAGCGACGAGATCGACATCGTCAGGCTCCGGGCGCCCGAGGTCGACCAGACGCTGGTGCAGGCGGTCGTCGCCGCAGTCCACCGGCTGCGCGACATGGACCTGGCCAAGACGCCCGGCGTCGCCGAGACGATCGACTGGGTCGACGCCCTCGTGGTGGTGGGCGCCAGCGATCTCGACGCCACCTCAGCGGCGGACACGTTGGGCTCGGTTATCAAGGACCGCGACGACCTCGAGCTGGTCGAGGCGGAGCTCGGGCGGATCGTCGCCCGTGGTTGAGACTGCAGCAGGTGAGCTCATCGAGCGACTCGTGGGTCTAGGCCACGCGCTGACGGGATGAGGGGCTGCCTGTCGGGTCCGACGACCTGCTGACGTTCTGCGCCGCCGTCGCCGAGCTCACCCCCAGCGACCCCCACGACCTGTACTGGAGTGGTCGGGCGACGCTGGTCCACCGGCGCGACCACCTCCCCATCTACGACGAGGTGTTCCGGCGGTACTTCCTCGGCCTTCCCGCACCCCGGGGCCCGGAGCCGACCCCCGAGCACCCGGTCGAGCGCGGTCCCGTGGCACGCTCGATGTCCCCGACAGCGAACCGGGCGACCAGCCCGGCGACGACCGACCGATGATGCTCGGGATCCGGGCGTCGTCGGTCGAGATCGCCCGGAAGAAGCGCTTCGCCGCCTGCACCCCCGACGAGCTCACGGCGCTGCGGCGCATCATCGCCCGTACCCGACTCGAACCACCCCGACGGCGTACGCGCCGGCGGTGCCCCGATCCATCGGGACCTGTCCTCGACATCCGGCGTATGGCTCGCGAGGCCATGCAGCTCAGCGGCGCCCCGCCGGAGCTCCGTCGCCTGGCGCGCAAGGAGCGCGCCCGCCCGCTCGTCCTGATCCTCGACGTCTCCGGTTCGATGGCCGACCACTCCCGCAACCTGGTGCAGTTCGCCTACTCGATGCGCCGCGCCGCCGAAAAGGTCGAGGTGTTCTGCTTCGGTACCCGCCTCACCCGCATCACACCGGCGCTCGACCGGCGCAGCCCGGACGACGCCATGAAGTTGGCCGCGGCGCGCGTGCTCGACTGGGACGGGGGCACCCGGATCGGCGCATCGCTCGACACCTTCGTGCGCACCTGGGGACGACGTTCGATGAGCCGCGGGGCGACCGTGATCATCGCCTCCGACGGTCTCGACCGCGGCGATCCCGCACTGCTGGCCGATGCCATGGAACGCCTGACCCGCCTCTGCCACCGGATCATCTGGATGAACCCGCTCGTCGGCAACGACGTCGACACCCCGCCCGACACGCTCGGCATGCTCGTCGCCGCGCCTTTCATCGACGTGCTGGAGTCCGGCCACGACCTGGCCAGCCTCGAGGCCTTTGCCGCCCGGTTGGCCAGGGTCGGATGATGAGCTGATGGCCAAGTGGAGCGTCTCCATCCAGGCCGAGGGTGACCGGATCGTCGAGCTCGACGAGATCGTGGCCCTCGCCGACGCCGTCGCATCCCTCGGCGGGATCGCGTCCGGGATCGGGTCGATGGCCTACGGCGCCCAGATCGTGGTCGAGGCCGCCACGGCCGACGCCGCCGTCGACACGGCGATCCCCGCCTTCACCGCCGCGGTCGAGCGCGCCGACCTGCCCGCCTGGCCCGTCACCCGCGCCGAGGTGATCGGCGAGGACGACACGGGGTTTGACGATCTGGGGATTGACGACACGGGCTTCGACGAATGATCCGGCTCGGATCCCTGGCCGGCTACCCGTTCGAGGGGCCCCGCGTGCTGGGCGGTTGGACACCTCCGGCGGTAGCGGCGGTCTTCGCGATCCTCTACCGGGCCGACCCCGACGGCCACCCGTACGACTTCGCCGTCATCGATGTCGACCACGCCGACGACCTCAGCCAGGCTCGCTTACCCTTCAAACACCCCCGGGCGAAGTGTTGGGAGGAGCGCGCCGGCCACCGGTGGAACCTCCACATATGCACGTACGAGGTCCCGGGCGGGCTCGGCACCCATCGCGAGCAGATCGTGCGCGAGCTGGTCGCCGTGTACCAACCCGGTTGCGCGCCCGAGCAGTACAGCCAGGCGTGGAAGGACGAGTGGATCGGCAGCTACCGAGCCCCGACCACCGGACCGCTCACCACCGATCGGGACCCGTCCGACTAGAGCGGAGTTGTTACCGGCCCAGGTACGGCGCCGATCGCACGCGGCTTTTTCGCCGGTGTGTAGGTCAGGCGGTACGGTCGAGGGTGTACTGGCGGACCAGCGTCGGCTGGTGTGGCGTGGCGGCGTCGGCGTCGCCGTGGAGGACGTCGGGGTCGAAATCGATGCCACCAGGGAACGTGACGGTGCCGGCCACGGGGTCGACCGCGACATCGTGGAACGTGGCGTCGTCATCGAGGGCGGCGAAGATTCCGTGACGAACGCTGGCGAAGTCGAGTTCCCGTACGAGTCCATCGGTGAAAACGACGCGCAGGATCCGGTTACTGACGATCTCGACGTGCGTCACCCGAGCCAGCATCACGAACAGATTCTAGTCGAGCGGGTCGATCGGGCTCAGAGCGGCGGGTTCTTGGGCGCGGTGCCAGTTGGCCAGGAGTTCCTGCGAGTGCTCGGCTCGCCACTGCTCGACGAGCCTGGCTGCCGTCCGAGGGAGTCCACCGCCGATGCTGCGGCCGTCACTGATCCGAAGCAAGGCTTCGTGCTCGCCGTAAATGGCATGGAAGTGCGGGGGGTTGTGGTCCACGAAGTACATGTAGATGGCAATCCCGTAGAACTCGCACAGTCGTGGCATCGGATGACCATACGTGACCCATGGGACGGTGGCAGGTGAGGACCCGCCGTCGGTCGCGGCGCGCATGACCCGTCCGACTAGAGCGGCTCGGGGTGGTACCCGACGCCGTCGTGGAGCCGGCTGCGGCGGGTGCCCATCGCCGGGCGGGCCGGAGCGCGGACATGGGCTTCGGGTTCGGCCTGGTAGGTGGCGCCGACCACGATGCCCTCGGCCATGCCGTAGAGCAGCGGGAGCGCTCCGGCGATGACGCCACCGGTGTTGTTGATCCGCTCCACGCCGGGCTCGATGACCTCGGCGTCGGCTTTGACCTTCCACACGATCTGGGCGCAGTCTTCGAGCAACCCGGCGATGCGGGTCAGCTGGCCGCCGACGATGTACAGGTAGAGCGCCAGCCCGGCGATGAGCAGGGCGATCAGGAAAACCGAGAGCACCACGAGCGTCGTCATGAGCGCACCTTGTCGAGGACCCGGCCGAGGAACAGGTGATGTTCGAGGCCTTCGGCCAACACGGCGTCGACCTGGGCGGCGGTCTGGGCGATCAGGGCCGTGTCGGCCGTGTTGGCGGAGGCCCGTTCGAGCGTGCCCTTGATCGTCTGCACGCGTTGTTCGATGGTGCGCACCAGCATCACCAGCACGGTGAGCAGCGCCACCACGGCCAGCACCACGACGAACCCGGCGATGATGGCACCCCACCACAGGTTCTCCTGGGTGTCGGTCAAAGCGAGCACGACCACGTCAACCTCCCAACCGGTTCCGGCCCCGGGCGAGGCCGGCGACGATGGCGGCGGCCGATTCGGCCGTCGTGTGCAGTTCCCCGAGCGAGGCGGTGTACGTCACCGCGTCCTCGAGGGCGGCGTTGATGGCCGCGGCCCGGCCACCGATGGAGCGGGCCAAGAGCAGGATCGGCACCACGAGAGCGACCACCGCCGCCACCACCACGGCCCCGATCACGTAGCCGATCGTCCAGCCCGTGGTCGAGCCCTCGGCGAGTATGAACGTCGAGCCCTCGGCGAGTATGAACGTCGAGCCTTCGGCAAGCATCGGCATCGCACTCCCCTCAGATCGATTCGCAGAAGTCGCGGACAGGTTGTAGGTGCGCGTTGACCGAGGGCAGCACGGTGGGCACGGTCGACGTCTTGTCCGCGATGACGCGGACGCCTCCGACGACCTGCGCGAGCGTGCGGTCGACCGCACGGAGGTGCATCACCACCCGGAACAACCCGAGCGCAGCAGCCGCGATGATCAATCCGGCCACGATCACGGTCACCCAAGCGACAGCAGGCATCTCGTCTCCTCTAGCCCAGGAGCTTCCCGACCGAACCGGCGTATCGAACGGCGCCGTGGGCCACCGCTTCGATCGTCCGGTCGGTCGTCGCCAACAGGTCGGGCGTTGTGTCGAGCTCACCGATGAGGGCCACTCCTCCGGCGAGGATGTCGTCGCTCGCGGCACGGATCCGCTCGAGCGCGGCCAGCACCCGGTTCAGCAGCGCCACCGCCACCGGCACCACGACCAGCAGCAAGATCAGGTTTCCGATCCACCACAACATAGGAACCTCCTCGTTCAGACGGCGTCGGGCCGGTAGGGCAGGAAGAAACGACGGAACACACGAGCCAGCGCCATGCGTAGGGCCCGCAGTCCGATGGCCAGACCTCCGGCGGCGCGCACCTGGGCGACCTGGTTCGGGTCACGGCCCTCCTGGATCGCCGTGAGCCGATTCTGCACGTTGGCGGCGAAGTCGTTCAGCAACACCGCGGTGATGTCGCCGACCAGGCCGCGACCGAACTGGGCGGCGGCGCCGGACAGCTGCAGGTCCATGGCGACGGCGACCTTCGTGCCGCCGGGGATCTGGTCGAGCCCGGCGTTGAGCGCCAACGCCGCTTGACCCCGCCCCTTCTTGTCGGCACCGTTGGCGTCGACCGAGATCGTGCGTCGCCTTCTCGTCTCGATCGGTGATCTTGGCCTGCCCGTCGAAGTCGAGCTTGACCGGGCCGAGGCCGATGGCGACGGTTCCGCCGTAGTGGTCGGGGCCCAGCTCCTGGGTGAGCTCGGTGCCGGGAAGGCAGGCCGCGACCTGTGGGATGTCGCCGAAGAACGCCCAGACGGCGTCGATCGACTGCGCGACCTCGAACTCGTTGACGATCCGCATCAGGTACCTCTCTGCTCACGTTCGTAGGCAGTCCGGCATCCGGGACAGCAGAAGTAGAACGTCGTGTCGCCCACATTGAGCGGATGGCTCCCCGGGCCGATGTCGACCGTCATGCCGCAGATCGGATCGATCGTGGTCTCGACCGTCGACCGGGCCATCGGTGAGGAGCTCGAAAAGACGCCCTGGGCCCGTAGCTGCACCAGCTCGGCCAGGATCGCCACCGCGACCTCCTTGTGCGTGATGCTGCCCAGGTCGAGCCCGGCGGGAATGCGCAGCCCGTCGAGCTGGGCCGGGTCGACCTCGCGCTCGGCCAGGTACTGGCGCAGGCTCTCGCCCCGCCGGCTCGATGCCACCACTCCGACGTACGCCGGGGCCGCCTTGAGCGCGGCGAGCAGGATGTCCTCATCACCGTGGCCCTGGGTGGCGACGATGACGATGGACCGATCGGTGATCCGGCCGCCGCTGAACTCGGGACCGTCGACGAGGTCAACGTTCCAGTCGAGCTGAGCGGCGAGTTCGGACAGGGTCCTCGCCATGGGCGAGCTCCCGACGACCACGAGGTGAGGTACGGCCACGACCGGCTCCAGGTAGATCTGCAGGGCGCCCTCGCTCTGGCACGACATGGCCACGGCCGTCGTGCCCTGGGGAAGGTCGCCGAATCGTTCACCGGCTCCGAGCACGAGCAGGCGGGGCTGGCCGGACTCGAGCGTGGCGATGGCCTCGCGGATGAACACCGGCTCGGCGCAGGCGCCCCCGATCCATCCGTGGATCTCCCCCGACGCCGTGTAGAT
Organism: uncultured Acidobacteriota bacterium; assembly: GCA_963732655.1. Taxonomy (GTDB): domain Bacteria; phylum Actinomycetota; class Acidimicrobiia; order Acidimicrobiales; family SHLQ01; genus CAVTWS01. Next base: position 918,098 of record CAVTAI010000001.1, read on the forward strand.
CGCCCGCGACCCGTGCTGGCCCGACGACGGGCCCTCGCGCCAGACCACGGTGGCGAGGGCGAACGACTCACCGCGCCGGGCCAGCTCGACGGCGCGCTCGAGCACGCCCCAGCCTTCGACGGCGCGGTCGTCGGTCACCCGTCGGTCCTCACCGGAGGTGCTCCGGACACGTCGTGGCCCTGGGTGAGGGCCTCGTAGACCCGGTCGGGCAGCAGCGGCATGTCGATGTTGCGCACGCCCGTGCCCTTGAGGGCGTCGATCACCGCGTTGACGAACGCTGCTGGCCCGCCGACGGTCGCGCACTCTCCGATGCCCTTGGCCCCGATGGGGTGGTGCGGGCATGGCGTGACCACCTCGTGCAGCTCGAAACCGGGTGTCTCCCAGGCCGTCGGGAGCAGGTAGTCCATGTAGTTGGAGCCGATGCAGTTGCCGTCCTCGTCGAACGTGATGAACTGCATGCTGGCCATGGCGTAGGCCTCGGTGAGGCCGCCCATGATCTGGCCCTCGACGATCATGGGGTTGATCCGCACGCCGCAGTCGTCGACGGCGACGACCCGCAGCACGTCCCAGACACCGGTCTCGGGGTCGACCTCGACGGTGGCGATGTAACAGGCGAACGGCCACGTGAGGTTGGGCGGGTCGTAGTAGGCGTTGTTCTCGAGGCCGGGCTCCATGCCGTCGGGCACGTTGCTGTAGGCGGCCATCGCGCATTCCTGGATGGTGGCGCCACGGTCCGGGGCGCCACGCACATAGAAGCGGCCCAGCTCCCACTCGACGTCCTCTTCGGAAACCTCGAGCAGGTGGGCCGCGATCTTGCGTGCCTTGGCCCGGATCTTGCGGGAGACCATCGCGACCGCGGCGCCGGCCACCGGCGTGCTGCGGGAGGCGTAGGTGCCCATGCCGAACGGTGCGGTGTCGGTGTCGCCCTCCTCGACCACGATGTCGTCGGCGGGGATGCCGAGCTCGTGGGCCACGATCTGGGCCCACGTCGTCTCGTGGCCCTGGCCCTGGGTCTTGGCGCCGGTGCGCAGGATCGCCTTGCCCGTCATGTGGACCCGCAGCTCGGCGGAGTCGAACATCTTGATGCCGAGGATGTCGTACTCGCGGCTGTTGCCGGCCCCGAGCGGCTCGGTCATGGTCGAGATGCCGATGCCGAGGAGCCGGCCGCGTGTGGCCGCTTCTTCCTTCTGCGTCAAGAAGTCGTCGTAGCCGATGGCCTGGAGACCGATGTCGAGGCACTTCTCGTACTGACCGGAGTCGGTGAGGAACCCGAAGGGCGTGCGGTGCGGGAAGTCGTCGTCGCGAACCAGGTTGATGCGCCGGAAGGCGGCTTGGTCCATGCCCAGGTCATCGGCGGCGGCCTGGACCATGCGCTCCTGGAAGAACATGGCCTCGGTGACCCGGAACGAGCAGCGATAGGCGACGCCTCCCGGCGCCTTGTTGGTGTAGACGCCCCGGGCGGTCAGGTGCGCAGTCGGGATGTCGTAACACGCGAAGGCCGAGTGCATCAGGCCGATCTTGAACTTGGTCGGCTGGGCGTCGGAGAAGAACGCACCATGGTCGGAGTCGGTGTGCATGCGGACACCGAGGATCCGACCGTCCTGGCGCAGGGCCAGCTCACCCTTGAGGTAGACGTCGCGGCCGAAGCCGGTCGAGATGAGGTTGCCGGTCTTGTCCTCGATCCACTTGACCGGACGCTCGAGCAGGATCGACGCCAGGATCGACGCCACGTACCCGGGATAGACCGGCACCTTGTTGCCGAAGCCGCCACCCAGATCGGGGGAGACGATGCGGATCATGTGCTCGGGCAGCTCGGCGACGAGCGCCACCGCGGCACGGATGATGTGCGGCGCCTGGGTGGTCATGTAGACGGTGAGCTTGGACGTGGACCGGTCGAAGTGGGCGATCGATCCGCACGTCTCGATGGGCGAGGGATGCGAGCGCGGGTAGTGCATCTCGATCTTGGAGACGAGATCGGCCTCGGCGAAGGCCCGGTCGGTCCCGACGCGGTCGCCGACCTCCCAGTCGAAGACCACGTTGTCGGTCTGGTTGACCTTGTCGTCACGGATCAGGGGGGCGCCGTCGGCCAAGGCCTGCTGCGGGTTGACGATGGGTGGCAGCGGCTCGTAGTCGACGACGATCGCCTCGCAGCCGTCCTTGGCGATGTACGGGTCGTCGGCGATGACGCAGGCGACCTCTTGACCCTGGAACCGCACCTTGTCGGTGGCCAGTACGGCCTGGGTGTCGTACGACAGCGTGGGCATCCAGGCCAGGTTCCGGGCCGCCATCATCTCGCCGGTGAGCACCAGGCGGACCCCAGGGATCGCCCAGGCGCCGCTGACGTCGATGGACTTGATGCGAGCGTGGGCGATCGGGCTGCGGAGGATCTCCATGTGCACCATGTCCGGGAGCACGATGTCGTCGACGTAGTTGCCCTTGCCCCGGATGAACCGGTTGTCCTCGACCCGGCGGCGGCTGGCCCCGAGTCCACCGATCTTGATCTCGTCGAGGCTCATGTCAGCCTTCCCCTCCCGCGTCGGCATCAGGCCCAGGTGCGTCGCCGCGCATCTTCGCCGCCGCCCACAACACGGCCTTGACGATGTTCTGGTACCCGGTGCAGCGACACAGGTTCCCGGAGAGCGCCCAGCGGACCTCGTCCTCGGTCGGGTTCGGGTTCTCGGCCAGCAACGCGGTGGCGCTGAGCATCATGCCCGGCGTGCAGAACCCGCACTGGAGGCCGTGCTCGTCCTTGAACCCCTCCTGGATCGGGTGCAGCTGGCTGGCCGTCGCCAGGCCCTCGACGGTCGTGACCTCGTGTCCGTGGGCTTGCACTGCGAACATCGTGCAGCTCTTGACCGGCTTGCCGTCGAAGAGCACGGTGCAGGCCCCGCAATTCGTGGTGTCGCAGCCCGTGTGGGTGCCGGTGAGACGAAAGCCGCTACGCAGCAGGTGCGCCAGCAGCAGCCTGGGCTCGATCTCGGCCGCTCGGCGCTCGCCGTTGACGGTGAGCTCCACGCGGCGAACGGGGACTCCTTCGCCCGCTGTCGGCGGCACCTCGTTGAACAGGCTGGACATGTCAGGCCGCCTTCTGTGCAGTCCGCTCGATGTCGGCGAGGATCCGCCGGACGAACGTCGCGACCACGTGGCGCTTGTACTCCGCGCTTCCCCGGTGATCGGTGCGGGGTTGGGCAGCCGCGGCGGCGAGCCGCGCCGCATTGTCGATGGCGTCGGCGCCGAGGGCCGAGCCGACGAGTGCACCGGCGGCTTCGGCGGCGTTGATGGTCGAGGCGCCGACGCCGGTGAGGCCGATGCCGGCCCGGGTGACAGTTGCACCCGACAGCTCGAGCGACACGGCCACCCCGGCGGTGGCGAAGTCGCCCACACGACGTTCGAGCTTCAGGTACCCGCCCGCTCGGGTGCCCTTCGCCGCCGGGATCTGCGCCTCCACCGCGATCTCGTCGTGGGAGAGCACGGTCTGGAACGGGCCGTCGACGAAGTGCCCGATCGGGATGGACCGGCGACCGCCAGGCCCCTGGGCGACGATCGACCCGCCGAGGGACACCATGACCGACGCCCAGTCGCCCTGCGGGTCGGCGTGGCACAACGAACCGACGAAGGTGCCCCGGGTTCGCACGATGGGGTCAGCGACCAGAGGAGCGGCGGCGGCGATGGTGGGCTGGTGCCGGGCGAGGGTCGTCGACTTTTCGAGGTCGGCGTGACGACACAGCGCCCCGATGCGGTAGGTCCCGTCGGTGTCGGCCCGGTGGTAGTCGAGGCCGGGGATGTTGTTGATGTCGACCAGCAGGTCGGGGGAGGCGAACCGGAGCTTCATCATCGGCACGAGGCTCTGACCGCCGGCGAGCACCTTGGCGTCGCCGCCGCCGTGGGTGAGCAGGGCGATGGCTTCTTCGAGTGTCGAGGGAGCCGAGTAGTCGAATCGGGACGGGTACATCGTGTCCGCCTAGCGTCCGCGTGGGCCCTGAGGATCCGGCACCGCTCGGGGCATCGAGTCGGGATCCGGGTCCGGGCGCCGCTCCTGGTGCGGCGGCCACGGTCCCTGCACGGGTTGCGCCGCCACCTTCAGGTGGTCGATGAGCTGCGGCCACGCCCACACGGTCGGGCTGGGGCCTTCCTTCGGCGTTCCCTCGATCAGCTCGTAGAGCCGCGGGTTACCGGCGCTCTGGCCGGATGACTCGATCGTCATGCTCGCTCCCCTGTAGGCACCCGGCGCCACGCTACTCCGCCGCCAAGGGCTCCGCCTAGGGCGTACATACGGCGCCGAGCCACCCGACGCACGCGGCGAGCGACGCCGCCGTCAGCCACGCCGACGAGCTCACCGGACCGACCGCTACGACCACCGCCTGGCCATCGGCGACGCCCACCGCAGCTGCGTCGTCGGGGTGGAGGAGGATCTCGGCCGCCTCGCCGAGCACGTCAAACTGCGAGTTGAGGCGTTTGGGCGGGCGGCGCGGGATCATGACGAGGGGCGCCGGCGCGTCGAGCTCCCGGAGCTGGTCGACGAGCAGCTGCGGGGCGAGCCGCCACCCGCCCGTGCGGTCGACGTGGCGGTCCACCCATGCCGCTGGCACCTCGTGAGGCTCCTCGACGAACCCGGCCGCGAACAGTTCGTCGTACGGGCGGCGCGCCCGAGCCGTGATGCGAGCCAGGTGCGCGTCGTCGGTGGCGCCGTCGCCGCTGGTCGGCCCAGGTTCACACCGGGGTGACCACGATGCCGTGGTCGCCCACGAGGAGGCGAAGATCGGCTGGATCGGACGTCAACAGCTCGTCGCCCGCGCTCGCCACGATCGCCACCGCGGCATCGACGACATCAGACGTGCGGCTCGACGCCAGCAAGGCCCCGATTCGTCGAGCCGCGGTCTCGTCGAGCGAACGCTCGTCAACACCGCGCAGCACACGTTCGAGGGTGACCTGACGGCCGCGGTCTCGAATCACCTGGGCGACGGCGGCCGTACTGGTGAGGACAGGCTCAAGGTCCTCGTGGGCAGCGTACCAGCCGCGCCAAAGTCGAGCGATCTCGCCGTTCGATCGCGATGAGCGCTCCGGCGTCGAGAACCAGGGCCATCACGCAGACCGCCGGCGTGGCGTCGCCTCAGCTGTCATGGCCAGCAGTTCGGCGCGGGTCCAGCCCTCCTCGGCCAGGATCTCGTCCAGCGCGGCGCCGAGTGCGTCGTGGCGGAGCCGTTGCCGAACCGCGTTGGCCACCCAGGATGAGACGCTCGAGTCCTCGGCCGCGGCGGCGATGCGCAGAGCGCGTCCAAGATCGGGATCGAGCGAGATGCTGAACTTCTCGACGCTCATTCCTTGATCCTACCGTGGTCGTCCTCCCAGAGTAGGAACCACACCGAGCCGACGTCGAAGGACAACGCCAAGGTGAAAAGCCGGCCGGTCAGATCTGGCCGAAGCGGTCGATCGTGCGGGCGTGCACGCCGTCGGGATCGAGTTGACGCGACACGAGATACCCCGCGCCCATCCAGCCGCGCCGGATCCACTTGCCGAACGACAAGAACGTGCCGGGAGCGCCGCTCGCCGCGGGCAACATCTTCACCCGCTCGAGCGCATCCCGCACGCCCCTCGGCGTGAGCGGATGCGCATCGGCGAACGCGTGCAACAACACGGTCGCCACATCACGGTTCACCACCGGCACGCAGTACTCGGGGCGGCGACCATACGCGGCCTCGAACTCGTCGAGGAACGCCTGACCCACCAGGTTGGTGTCGTCGTACTGATCGATGCCGGTCCAGCCGACCATGGCGTTCCAGATCACCTCGTTGATCCACGCGTTCTGGAACGCCGTCCCCATGTAACGCGGCGGATCCCACCCCAATGTCGCCAGCGCCGCGCTCACCCCCACCACGCCGAAGCCGAACCCGCAGTGCACCAGGGCGTCAGGATCGATCTCCTTCAACCGGGCCACGGCACCCGACACGTCCTGGGCCGTCTGGGGAATCCACTCCTCCGCCACGATCCGGATACCGCGATCCGCACACGCCCGGCGGAAGTTGCGGATGTAGGTGTCGCCCACCAACGACTGCTCGACCAGGCACCCGACCGTCGCGTAGCCTGCCTTGGCGAGCAGCTGAGACCAGAAGATCGGCTCATCGGTCAACGAGCCCTGCGGGAAGCTGAACGTCCACTCCCCCATCCAGTCCTCCGTCCCCGTCACCGAGATGGCCGGCACCTTGAACCGCTCCTCGATCACCTCGCGCGTCGGCACGGCGTTGTCACTGATCGCCGGCCCGAACACCGCGATGCACCCCTCGTCGACGAGCTCGCCGAACGCCTCGATCACGTGCCGGGGCGATCCCTTCGGCAGACCCTCGACCTCCCGGTAGACGATCTCCACCCGCCGGTCGATGATCCCCGCCTCGAACCCCTTCTGGAAGACCAGATCGAACGACTGCGTCAGATCGAGCAACTGCGACCGGGGATACCCCTCAGGCAATACGAAGTCCATCAGGTAGCCGAGCTTGATCGGCTCGGCCTCACTCTCGTACGACACGGTTCAGTCCCCCTGCGTCGGTTACTTGTCGGCACCACAAGGTGAGCGGACCGCCGGCGCAGCGTCAATACGGCGTGCCGACGGCGCCCGTGGCATGGTGCCGGCCGTGAACACCGGCCTCAGACCAGTCATCGTGGGTGCGGCCCAAGTCGCCAACAAGGATCCCGAGCGTCTCGTCCATCCGGTCGACCTGATCGAGGAGGCCACCCGGGCGGCGTTCGCCGATGCGGGCGCCCCGCTGGGACCTCACGTGGGCCTGGTGCTGTCGTCGCCGCTGTCGGTGTTCTCCGACGCTGACGGCGGGGCGATGCTGGCCGAACGACTGGGCCTGATGCCGGCGCGGACGGTTCAGGCCACCTACAGCGGCGCCGGGCCGCACAGGTTGCTCGCCGAGGCGTGCCGGGCCGTCGCCGGCGGGGACGTGGAGGCGGCACTCGTGGTGGGCGGAATCGCCGACGCCTCGGTCCGCAACGCCCGCCGCCTCGGCCGACCTGATCCGGCCCCGCCGACATCGATCTGGTCCCAGGGGTCCGGCGGTGCCACCCGGGCCGAAGCCACCGCGGAGTTGCAGCGGATGGAGCGGTTCAAGGTGCAGATGGCCGCGGCCGAGACGAGCGCCGGCGTCGGGGGACCGGTGACGATCTTCGCCCTGATCGAAAGCGCCATGGCCGCGGCGGCCGGTCGCTCACCCGACGTGCATCGGGCTCGCCTGGGCGCCCTCCTCGCCCCGTTCACCGAGGTGGCGGCGACCCGGCCGGACGTGGCGTGGTTCCCCGTCGCTCGATCCGCCGGCGATATCTCGGCGCTGGGGCCGGACAACCGGTTCGTGTCTGAGCCGTACACGAAGCTCATGTGCTCGTTCCCGACCATCGATCTGGCGGCCGCCGTGGTCGTGACATCTGAGGCGTTGGCCGACCGGGTGGGCGTGTCATCGCCGCGGGTCCACCCGTGGGGCATCGTGGCCGCCGCCGAGCCCGGCCCGCCGTCCACGTGGCCGGACATGCATCGCTCGACCGCCCTGGCGGCGATCGTCGACCGGTTACTCAAGTGGACCGGGGTCGACCCGGCCGAGATCGGCGGGTTCGACCTGTACTCGTGTTTCCCGGCCGCCGTGCAGCTGGCCACGCAGGCGTTCGGCATCGACGCCTTCACCGACCCGCGGCCACTCACGACGACGGGCGGGCTGCCGTACTTCGGAGGTCCCGGGGCGTCGTACTCGCTGCACGGGATCGTCGGCGCGGTCGCCGCGGTCCGGGCCGACCCAGGCTCGATCGGCGCCGTCGTCGGGGTCGGCGGAATGGCGAACGACTTCGCCGCCGGGCTGCTGTCGGTCGCCGAGCCACGGTCGCCGGGCCGCTGGGTTCAGGCGCCCGACATCACGGCCGCACTGGTCGCCCGCCAGGTCGGCATCGCCACCGAGGCCGAGAGCCGAGCCGAGGTCGATGCCATGACCGTCTTCCACGAGCGCGACACGGGCCCGACTTCGGCGCCACTCGTCGCCCGTCTGGCTGACGGCCGCCGCATCGGCGCCCGAGCGGGCGACCCTGCGTTGCCGGCCGACTTGAGCGGCCGGTCCCTCGTCGGCGCCGAGGTCCTGCTGTCGACCTCCGACGGCACTGTCACCTACGACCTGGTGTAGCGGGCGCCGACCGATTCGATCGATCGGGGCGGGTCACTCCGGTGTCGTGGCGGTGGCGCTGCGGGCCGTGGCGCGGAGCGTGAACGAGCCCGCCGGGCGGCCGAGCCGGGTCAGGAGCGCCTCTCGGAACTCGGCCCGGGCGTCGTCGGGGAGCCCGACGCAGAAGGCGCCGGCGGGACCGATGCCGGCGAGGAAGCCGGCCCACAGCTCGTCGAAACCCGAGTAGCTCGACTCGACCCGGAGGTTGGTCTCGACGATGTCCTCGAGGCCCCCGGCGGCGAACAGCTCGGCGATCTCGCCCGGGCGCCCGAACCGCAGGGTCCGCGCCTCGTCGAGGGCGTCGGGGTCGATGGCCGCGGCGGCATCCCAGAACGCTCGGAGCATCTCCATCTCGTCGTGGAAGTCCCAGACACACGCGCCGATCGTGCCGCCGGGGCGCACGACCCGCCGGCCTTCGGTCACGGCGGCGGCGGGATCGGTGACGAAGTGCAGCACCAGCTGGGCGGCGGCGACGTCGAACACGGCGTCGTCGTACGGCAACGACTCGGCCCGGCCCGCCCTCACGTCGACCCCCGGGTGCCGAACCGCGCACGCCTCGACGAACGGGGGCGACGGATCGCACGCGGCGACCGCGTCGGCGCCCAGGAGATCGACCAGCGCGCCCGTCAGCGCACCGGGCCCGCAGCCGATGTCGAGCACCCGCTGCCCGGTCGCCAAGCCGAGGGTCGCCGCGAACACGGGGGCCAGGGCGTCGGAGTATCGGCCCATGAACAGGTCGTAGGCCTCACCGGTCGCGTGGAAGGTTCGTGCGCCTTCGACGGGTTCCATGGCACCTCCCGGGTCGCTCTCGACCCTACCTCGTTCCATGCGCTCAAGGGGGCGATCGATCCAGGGGCCTGAACGTCATGCGGTTCGGCGACGAATCCGGCGAAGATGATCTGGTTGCACGGGCGGCGTGCCCGGGCCGTGATGCCGGCCAGGTGCGCGCCGTCCGTGGCCCCCTACCCACACCGCCGAGCGTCGGCAGCGCCCGCGGGCGCGCTGCTCCCGCCTCTGAACCCATCCTGCCCTTCGCCTCTCCCCCGAGTGATGTCACACCCCCTCGGTAGTGTCGAACTCACGTTCGACACTACCCACGGAGGCACCACCGATGAACCGGAACCACACCGACGATGTCGCCATTGCGACGGTTCCCGACCGGGCTCTCGCAGTCGAGATCACCACCCTGGCCGGGCACATGAATGACGCCCAGCATCGCCTCCTGGTGCTGGTCGCCGAGTACGACCGGCGAGGCGCCTGGGCGGCCACGGGGGCCACGTCGTGCGCGGTGTGGCTCGCCGCCGTGTGCGACATCGAACCATCCACCGCCCGCGAGCACGTCCGCGTCGCCCGCGCCCTCGCCTCCCTACCGCTCATCGCCGCCGCCTTCGAGGCCGGCGACGTCTCCTACGCCAAGGTCCGCACCCTCACCCGCATCGCCCGCCCCGACACCGAGGCGGAGCTGTTGGCCCTGGCCGCCGCGTTCGCTGCCGCCGACCTGGCCCGTGCCATCGCCGCCTGGGCCGAGGGCCACCTCGACCCGGCCGACCTCGCTGCGGTCCAAAACGAGTCCCGCAGCCTCACCTGGCGTGTCGACACGGACGGCATGGTCGTCATCACCGCGCGCCTCGCGCCAGATGCTGCGGCCGAGGTCACAGCCACGATCGACACCCTCGTGGCCCGGGATCGTCGAGCGACTCGCCACGCGCCCGCGGGCGCGCCGGGTACCAGCCGGCCATCGCTCGCCCAACAACGCGCCGACGCCCTCGTCGCCGCCGTCACGGGAGGTGGAGCGAAGGTCCAGGTCGAAGTCCTGGTCAATGTCGGTGTCCGCGCCGACGGCTCCGTCTGGGCCTGCCGGCCTGACGGCACCCCCGTCCCCGGTCCCGGCTACAGCCACCTTTACGACGACGCGTTCGTCCGGCTGCTCCTGCGCGACATCGACGGCCGGCCGATCGACGCCACCAACCGGCGCCGCCACCCCACCCCCCGCCAACGCCGGGTGATCGAGGCGCGTGCCGGCTACCGGTGCGAGGAACGAGGCTGCCGGTCCCGCCACTTCCTCGACGTCCACCACGACACCCCCTACGACACCAGCCGCCACACCGATACCACCGAGTGCTCGATGCGATGCAACCTCCACCACCGGGAATGGCACCGTGCGGCCGACGGGGGTGCCAAGGATCGTGGCTGAGACGCACTCGCCACCGTCGTCGAGCGGGTCGAGATCAAGGGAGCACGGTCACGCTCTCTGAGGGCGCTGACTGTGGGGGTATCCCACCTCGACCTTCACCCCGCCGCGTGTCGCGATGCTGCCGCTCAGGTTCTGGCGGCAAGGCGCCGAAGGTACCGAGTGAGCCTGGGTGCTGTTCTGCTCGTCTGGATGCTGGTGTGGCTCGTCGTCGCGCTCCTGGTCTGCGTACGACTCGTCAAACGGCGACACTGGTACACCGCCGCGGCGACGCCGATCGCCGGTGGCATGGTCGTGCTCGCTCCCGCCGTCGGCCTGGCGCTCGGAAGCGCGGACGAGGCTCCCGACGGGCTCGCTCCGTACATCATCTTGGGCGCGACCGTCGCCGCGCTGGGGGTAGGCACCTGGCTGGTCGCCTGGGAAGCCGATCACGGCGCGCCACCGCTGTTCTGGTTCGGCGTGGTCGGGATCGTGGTCTTCTGGGCGGCCGGGTACCGCTGCCTTCCTGACTTCGCCGTCCCGGTGGGTGGGCTCGCGTTCGCGGCCTCCGTCCTGGCCGCGCCGCTCCACGCCGCCCGGCGCATCTTCCGAGCGCGAGCGATTTCCGCTGCGATCACCCGATCAAGGATCGGGTCTGGAGTTCGGGAAACCGGGAGAAGTCACGATCGATGGTGATCAGGGCCTCGACACCGTTGGCCAGGCAGATCGCCGCCACCCGGGCGTCGTGGACCAATGGCCCGCGCACGTCGCCCCGCTCGCACAGCCCCATGACGCGGTCGAGATGCCCGTCGGTCTCGCTCACGAAGAGGAGTGACGCCGACTCCATCCACGCCCGGAGTTGTGACGTCGCCTCATCGATGGTCGAGGGCGGAGCGTAGATCCGCGGGTGGGTCACCACCGAATAGAACTCATGCACACACGGCCACGGTATGGCCCACCGTCGATGACCTTCGGCCAGTTCGGACACCACCGCCCAGGCCTGGTGGTGGAATGGCGAATCTCGCCGATGGGCGTAGACCAACACGTTGGTGTCGACGGCGATCACCCAGCATCTCCGTACATCCGGGCCGTGCGCTCACCATCGGACAGTTCAAACCAGCCCGGCGCGCCCCGGCCGCCGACCGACGCATCCCGCAGCGAGAACGGAGCCGGTTCGGGTCCGCGCAGACGCGCTTCCAGCGCTTCTTCGACGATGACCCGCAGCGTGGTTCCCCGGCGCGACGCCAAGGCCTTGGCCTCCCGCAACAGGTGGTCAGCAATATCGATGGTCGTCTTCATATGGGTACCCATACTAGCTGTACGGCGGCGCGGCAATGCCCAGATCCGTGGACGAGGTCGCATCAGCCGGTGACCGGTACGAGTAACGGCTGATCGGGTCGGGACCGGCTGGTCGACGCACTTCCATCCGAGGCCGAGAGGTCGCCGGAGGTGAGCCGGGCCCGATCCGCAGCCATCTGCCCGCTGACGTAGCCGAGACTGTCGTACCCGCCTCGCACGTTCAGGGCTTGCGCTGAACTCCAGCGCGTGTCGTAGGTCTCGTCGACGCGGCTCTGACGGCTGGCCAGCACCGGGAGGAAGCTCGGGCCCATGTCGGCCTCCGCCTCGGTCATGACCTGAGCGTTGACCTCGGCGAGCCGGTCGCCGATCCGGTGCGCGTACGCCAGCCAGAACGACGAGCGGAACGACGCCCGACGGGACCGAGCCCCGGGAGGAGCCGACGCCGACGCCTGGCCGAGCGCCGCCTGCGCCTGCACGAGGAGCGACGTGAACAACATCTCGACGGCGCGGAGATCGGCTGCGAAACCCACGACCGACGACAGGGAGCAGCCGGGGTGGAACACCGCCCGGCAACGCATGTTCTCGGCGATGAGCTGCACGAGCAACGACTTGGCGTCGGCGTACGGCTCGTCGACCGGGACACGGATCGTCTCGGGCGCCTCGCCGCTCGGCGACGCGGTGCCGTGGAGCAGGGCCTGGTCGATGGCGTGACGGGTGATCAGCTCCTGGGCCTTGGCCGTGAAGGCCTCGGCCTCGGCATCGAACGTCGTGGACTCGGCCTGGGACAGCAGCGCCCGGACCTTGGCCAGAACGGGATCCGCCTCCGCCGTCGCGCCACCGACCGTGCGAGCGAAACGAGCCCGGTCAGATCCGGGCGGGGGAATGAGGGTCTCCAGGGGCGAGCACAACGACAACGCCACGACCAGGTCGACCGCCGCGGTCAACAACGACGCCACCGACAGATCGATCTCGGCCTCCCATGCGCCGTACCAGCCTGACGAGCCGCCGACGGGAGGCAGGTCGAGCTCCGCTTCCTGCGCTTCCCACCGAGGGTCGACGGCGGCCCCGGCTCGGGAGAACCGTTCGGCGCCGACCGCGAAGCGAGCCAGCCGAGCGCCCGCGGCCGACACCGAACGACGGGCGTGACGCACGAGTTCGGTCGGTTGCCACCCGTTGGCCCACAGGAGGCGGACCGACGAGATCAGCGATCGCTCGATCTCGGCCCGCACCGTCGCCGGCGACGCGGCGGCCAATCCGGCTCGGGCGGTGCGGTCCAAGTCCGGATCGCGACGCCCCGCGGCCGCCTGGGCAAGCGACAGCAGGGCCTCGACCCGCTCGCGTTCGGTCCGGAACATCGGCTCCTGAGACTCGCGACGGTACGGCTGCTCGTCATGGTGCTGCCCGTACCCGTGGTCAGGCCCATCGCCGTGCCCATTCGTACGGCCGTACCCATGTTCATGACCGCACCCGTTCGCCTGCGGCCGCTCGCTCGGAGGCGGACCTGAACGACGCTGCCGATCCCGGACCTTGGCGGCCCGCCGTTGTCTGTTGTTCTTCCCCATGGAACGGAACCTACTGAGACCGTGTGACACTCAGAATGAGGGATCGAAAACGGAAGGAGCGACGGTTCAGAAGGTGATGACGGTGCGGCCGAGCACCTGGCCGGCTTCGAGATCGTCGAGCACGTCCGGCACGGCGTCGAGCGGCTTGGTGTCGCACACGAGGTGATCGAGATCGAGTCGACCGGCCAGGTAGTGGTCCACGAGCATCGGGATGTCGGCCACGAACCGGTTCGAACCCATCATCGACTGCTGCACCTTCTTGCCCATGAGCAGGTCGATCCCCGTCACCGTGAAGCTCCCGGCGAAGTCCATGATGCCGACGACGGTGAGCACGCCGCCGCCCCCGGTCATGGCGAGGCCCTGCTGCACCGTGGCCGGATTGCCGATCGCCTCGAACACGTACTGGGCGCCCCCGCCGGTGATCGCCTGCACCCGGGCCACGGCGTCCTCGGTCATCGCGTTCACCGTGGCCGTCGCCCCGAGCCGCTCGGCTAGCGCCAACTTCTCGTCGTCGACGTCGACTGCCACGATCGATCCGGCATGGGCCAGCCGAGCACCTTGGATCACCGAGAGCCCCACCCCGCCGACGCCGATCACCGCGACCGACGACCCCGGCGAGACCTGCGCCGTGTTCAACGCCGCGCCGACGCCGGTGAGCACTCCGCACCCGAGCACGCACGCCCGCTCGAGCGGCATGTCCGGCCGGATCTTCACGATGTTGTTCTGGCCGACGAGCATGTACTCGGCGAATCCCCCGAGCCCCACGAACTGGCCCACGGCCTCACCACCGCGGCGCGACAGGCGGCTCGGCTGCGACGGGTCGCGGGCGTACTCGTCGGTGAAGCACATATAGGTGCGACCCGACACGCAGTTCGCGCAGTGGCCGCAGAAGGCAGACAGGCAGGCCACCACATGGTCACCGGGAGCGAAGGTGCGAACGCCCGGTCCGACCGCCTCGACCACACCGGCCGGCTCGTGACCGAGCACGAACGGCGTGGGGAACGAGATGCCGTGACCGTGCAGGGCATGCAGGTCGCTGTGACACACACCCGTGGCGACGGTGCGCACGAGCACCTCACCGATCCCCGGTTCGCCGACCTCGACCTCGTCGATCCGGGCCGTACCGGGCACCGACTCGACCACCGCCGCCCGCATCATCGTCGTCATGGCGATCCCCCTCGACGACGGCGACCGTAGCAAAGCGATCTCGCGGCCGCCGCCGCGACCCGCACTCACCGACGTTCGGCCCGAACGAAGGCCCGACCCCTCCCGGTAGCACTTGTGCTACCATTGATGAGATGATCACCGTCGGGCTCCGAGAACTCCGCCAAGATGCGTCTGACCTCGTTCGACGAGTCGAGGGCGGAGAGGAGATCGAGATTACCGTTGCGGGACGGCCCGCCGCTCGCCTGGTTCCTGTGATCCCTCGGAGGTGGCAGAGATGGTCGGATGTCGCGGACCTGTTCGCCGGCCCACCCGATCCGACCTGGGACCACGACCGCGACCTGATCGATCAGTCGCTCGCCGACCCGTGGGAGGGCCGCCATGAAGGCGATTCTTGACACCAGCGTGTTGATCGCCGCCGACGTCCCCGCACTGGACGGCGAACTCGCGATCAGCACGGTCTCACTCGCCGAACTGCACTTCGGTGTGCTCGTCACCACCGATGAGTCGATCCGCGCCGATCGCCTGCAACGGCTTTCGCGCCTCCAACGCCGGTTCGATGCACTGCCCGTCGACGCCGAGGTGGCCGACCGATATGGCCAACTCGCAGCCGCCGTCGCCGGCACCGGGCGCCAACCGCGATCGCGGGTGATGGACATCCTTATCGCCGCGACCGCGCTCGCCCACGGCGCCCGGCTCTACACCCGCAACTCCGCAGACCTCGTCGGGATGGAGCACCTCCTCGACATCGTCACGGTCTGAGATCCGTTCGACCCCGCACTCACCGGCGTTCGGCCCGTTTGGTTCCCCGGAAGAAGTCGTCCCGGTCCATCGGCGCGGCGCCTCGCACGTCGTCTCGCCACGCCGTGAGCGACGCCGACAGCGCCGAGAACGCGACGTCTGCCCCCGGCGCATCGGGCGTGAACTGCTGCACCGACCGAGGGTCGATACCGATGCCTTGCGACTCGGCGTACGTGTCGATCCCGGCACCGAGGAACACGAACGTCCAGCCGGCTTCGCGCCGAAGGTCGACGAGCCTTCGCACCTCGGCGAGCCGGTAACGGCTGCTGCTGTTCTCGTGGCCGTCGGTGACGACCGCGATGACGACCTCCTCGGTTGGCTGGCCGAGCCCGGCGAGCACGTCGGCCCTCATGGTCACGTGCTCGATCAACCGGCCGAGCGCATCGAGCAGCGGAGTGCCGCCCCGAGGGACGAACGTCGCGGCGGTGAGCGGCAGCATCTCGGCCACCGGTATTGCGTCGGCGAGCATCTCGTGCGGATCTTCGGTGTCGAACTGAACGAGCGTGATGCGGGCGTCGGGGCCGTGGGCCGCCTGGTCGCTCAGAAGTCCGTTGACGCCGTCGACGACGTGCTCGGCCATCGACTCCATGGAACCGGAACGGTCGAGCAGGATGGCGAGGTGCACAATCGGGGTGGTGGGGTCGGTCGGGGTGCTCATAACGTCTCCTCGGGTCTCGGCCGGCCGGATCGTCCGGGCTCGGCCTGTCCCCCACCCTGTAGAGAGCCGCTGTGACACCGTGACCGCACCCGCTGCGAGCCCCGCCGAGGTCCACGCGCTGATGGTCGCCATGGCCGGCGGCGACCCGGCCAGCGTCTTCACGTTCCTGGAACGATGCCGCCGGTCACTGGTCGGCACCGTCCGCTCGATCCTCGATGACCTGGGCCGCCCCGACCTGGTCGCCGACCCCGCACTGGTCGATGCGCTGGTGATCGACGCCGCGTTCGTCCTCTTCGACGTCGCCCCCGGCTGGCGACCTGGCACCGCGTCGCCGTGGCGATGGGCCCATCGGGCGATCCGTGCCGCGGTGGTGGCCGAGATCGGTCACCCGTCCATCGGGCTCGATGCCGAGGTCGAGCCGGACCGGCTGGTCGGACCCGCGCCGGACGAGGCGACGTTCGACGTCGACCTCGATGCGATGGCGCGGCGCCATCCCGCCATCGCCGCCTATCTGGACGAGATCGGCCGGGTCGCCGGTCGCCATCGCGACCTCGTCATCGAGTACCAGATCCAGCAAGCCTGTGGCGATCCCTCGCCCGCCCACACCGTCGCCGAGCTGTTCAACACGAGCGCGGCGAACGTCCGCCAGATCGTGAGCCGCACCCGTCGCGCCCTCAAGCACGGCGCCGGGCGCGTCGCCGTCGACGAATCGATCGACCGCTCGGCCGCGCTGCTCCCGCGCCGCCCGGAAATGGGCGCCGCCATCGAATCGAGCGCGCCGGTCGCCCCGACAGCGCCGGCGCCGGCGCCGCCCGCGATCACTCGCGTCGTCGATCGTTCCGGCTGGCGGAGCCGGGCTCGGGCGTTGCTCGGGCTGGCGCTCGGCCACCGCCAGCACGGGAGCTGATGCCCGGACGCCCCCGGCGGGCTCGAGACGCCGACGCCCGACTCGTGCGCGCCCGAACCGGGGTGACATGGATCGGGCGGCCGTCGTCATTACGCTGCGGCCGGGGTGGGACCTGCCAGGAGGCCGACGGCACACCGTTGACAGCGACGAGCCCCCTCACCGATCTCGACCGCGCCGAGCGCCTCGCCCTCGCCGGGCATCGACTCACGCCTCCGGACACGCTGGCCGCGCTCGCTCACGATCCCGACCCCGCCGTCCGCCGAGCCGTGGCTGGCAACCGCGCCAGCCCGGTCGAGGTGCTGACACGGTTGGCCGCAGACGACGAGGCGCCCGTGCGCATCCGGGTGGCCGGCAATCCGTCCACGCCGGCCCACGTCATCACCACCCTGGCCACCGACGAGGACCGGGCGGTCCGGCAGCGCGTGCTCGCCAACCCGTCCGCTCCCGTGCCCACCGTGGTGGCCGCGCTCGACGACCCCGACACTCGGGTGACCACGGCGGCGTTCGCGGCTATCCGTCGCCGCCAGGCCTGGCCGGCACTGCCGCCTGACCGGGCGTGCACCGCCGCCGATCAGGTGTCGCTGGCGGTACGGCGCCTCATCGCGTCCAGCCCGAAGACGCCCACGGCCGTCGTCGACCACCTGCTTGCCCACGAGACGACCCAGGTGCAGGCGGCGTCGAATCCGGCGGCGAGCCCTGCGGCACTCTTCCGGGCCTCGCGGTCGGTGATCAGTACCGACCTCGCCCTCGCCTTGGCGGCCAACCCGAGCACGCCCACCGCCATGCTCGACGAGCTGAGCCGGCGGGCGGATCCGCCGGCGCTGCGCACGCTGGTCGCCGCCCACCCGAGCACCCCGGTCGACGTGCTGGTGGGCTGCGCCTCTTCGCCTTCTTGGTATGTCCGAGCGGCGACGGCAGGAAACCCGGCCACCCCGCCGACGATCCTCGAGCAGCTGGCCGCCGATCCCTCCTGGGCCGTGCGATGGGCCGTCGCTGCCAACGTGGCTACGCCGCCGTCGCTACTCGGCCCGCTGGCCATCTCGGGCTCGGCGGTCGCCCTCGCGGTGGCCACCAACCCGGCCGCTCCCGCCGGCGTCGTGGACCAGCTCGTGGCCGACCCGAGTGTCTGGGTCCGCGGCACCGCCGTGGGCCACGGCGAGGCCTCGGCTGAAGCCCTGGCCCGAGCATGCGCCACGCTCGCCGAGCCGGCCTGGCTCCTCGCCCGGGCCGTGACCAACCTGCGATGCCCCGACGATGTCCGCGAGGTGGTGGGCACCTGGCTGGCCCTCGGCGGAGCCGCCGGACACGACATCCGGTTCGATCCCGTGACGGGGCGAGGGAACCCCGGGCCGACCAACCGAGCCGCCCGACTCAACCTGGCCGCGCTGGCTGACTCCGACGCCCACGTGGTGGTCGACGCTCATCCCCTCTGGCCCGTCCGGGTCGCCCGGCTCTCGCGCTCAGACGCCGACATCACCGCAGGGATCGAAGATCCCTCGCCCGAGGCGCGCCGCCAGATCATCCGCCTCCCCGGCATCGATCCCGCCGTGTGGCCGGCCCTGCGCGCCGACCCCGACCGGTTGGTGCGCTCCACCGCCGAACGCCGGACGTCCCCGCCGGTTCGACGCATGCTGCGAGCGAGAAGGTGAACCTGAACCCATGAGCTGCACGCCGCCAGCGACAGTGAGCGAGAAAGCGAAGCTGATCACATGAGCTCGACCTCACGCGAGGCCCTCCCCATCGCCGTCGCCGCCGGCGTGCCCGTGCTGCTGTGGGGCGGCCCGGGCACCGGGAAGACATCGGCCCTGATGCAGTTGGCCGCCGACGCCGGACTGCCGTGCGAGGTGGTGATCGCCAGCATCCGCGAACCATCCGACTTCGCCGGCCTCCCCGTCATCCAACCCGACGGCGGTTCTGTGGTCATGGCCCCACCACGGTGGGCCGAGCGTTTGGCCGCCGTCGAACGCGGCGTCTTGCTGCTCGACGAGTTGTCCACCGCGCCACCGGCGGTGCAGGCGGCACTGCTTCGGGTGGTCCTGGAGCGAGCCGTGGGTGACCTCCAGCTCCCGGACGGCGTGGTGATCGTGGCGGCCGCGAACCCGGCCGACGAGGCCGCCCACGGCTGGAACCTCGCCGCGCCGCTGTCCAACCGGTTCTGCCACCTGGACTGGACGACCGACGCGGCCGAGTGGGCCGACGGCCTCGTCGGCGGTTTCCCCCGACTCACCCTGCCGGTCCTCGACGCCGCCGACCGGGCGTCGCACGTCGTGCGGGCCCGGGCCGAGGTCGCCGCGTTCCTCCGGCGGCGGGCGGCGCTGCTCTACCGGTTGCCGCCGTCGCAAGCCGAGGCGGGCCGGGCCTGGCCGTCACCTCGCTCGTGGACCATGGCGGCCACCCTCCTCGGCACCGCCGATGCAGCCGAGGCCAGCCCGGAGGCGACCGCGGTGCTCGTGGCCGGCTGTGTCGGCCCCGTCGCCGCCGCCGAACTGTTCGCCTGGCGTGACGAGGGGTCGCTCCCCGACCCCGAGGAGGTGCTGCGTGACCCCGCGTCGCTGGTTCTGCCCGAGCGAACCGACCGGGCCTACGCCGTGCTCGCGTCGATCGTCGGTGCTGTGGCCGCCAACCCGACGCCGCAACGCTGGGAAGCGGCCTGGCGGGCCATGGCCCACGGAGCGCGCACCGACAGCCCCGACATCGTCATCCCCGCGGCGCGCCAACTCGTGGCCAACCGGCCCGACGGGGCCGTGCCCCCGGCCGAGGTGCTGTCGGTGATGGCCCCCTTGTTGCGCGAAGCGGGCATGCTCGACAGCTTCGCCCCCCGCCCGTAAGGGACCCGAGATGACCGCCTACGACACCGGCAAGCTGGCCGCTGCCCGCCTGCGGGCCGCGACGGTCCAGCCGTTCCTCGCCGAGGTGCTCTTCGCCATGACGCCCGTCGCCCGCCCGGGCCTCGGCAGCTTCGCCGTCGACGAGCACTGGCGTCTGCTGGTCGACCCGGCCCGCCTCGACGGGTGGTCGGTCCCCGAGGCGGCCAGCGTGCTGCTCCACGAGGCGGCCCACCTCGTCCGCGATCACGCGGGACGAGCGCGGGCGCTCATGGTGGGCGAGAACGAGCTCACGAGGTGGAACGTGGCCAGCGACGCCGAGATCAACGACGACCTGGTGCGCGACGGTGTCGAGCTCCCGGGCGGCGCGGTGATGCCGTCGACGCTGTCCCTGCCCGGCGGCCGGGCCGCCGAGTACTACTTCGCCCAGCTCGGCGAACGCGATGAGCTGCCGCCGGTCGACGACTGCGGTGGGGGGTGCCACTCGTGCACGACGGGCGAGGCCCACGGTGCCCCTGACGCCGGCGAGGCCGACGGGTTGCGCCCGTTCGAGCAGGATCTGCTGCGGCGCAAGGTGGCCCACGAGGTCATGGAGCGCGCCGGCTCGCGGCCGGGCCTCAAACCGGGCGGGTGGGACCGCTGGGCCATCGCCGTGCTCGAACCTCAGCTCGATTGGCGGGACCTACTGCGCAGCGCTCTGCGGTCCGGCATGGCCGCCATGAGCGGAGCCGACGACTACACCTACCGGAGGCTCTCGCGCCGCCGGGTGGCTGGGGTGGTATTGCCCAGCACCAACAGCCCGGTCCCGGCGATCGCCGTCGTCGTCGACACGTCGGGGTCGATGCGTTCGGCGCAGTTGGCCGAGGCGTGGACCGAGGTGCGCGAGTGCCTCCGGCTGATGGGCACCAACCGGAGCCTGGTCACGGTCCTGGCCAACGACATCGATGTCTCCGTCATCGCCGACACGGGGCCCGAGGTCCAGATGTCGGGCGGGGGCGGTACGGACCTGCGCAAAGGCATCGCGGCCGCCGTGCGCCTGCGCCCGAGGCCCGGACTCGTCGTGGTCCTGACCGACGGAGGTACGCCCTGGCCCGCCGACCCGCCACCCTGCCGGGTCGTGGTGGTCCTGCTCGGGACGGACGCCACCACGCCCGAGTGGACGACCACAGTCCGAATGCCTGCGGCGTCGTAGCCGCCCGAGAAGTCAGCGAACAAGAGCCAGCTTGAACGTGCCGGCCGTGCACGTAAGGCCCTTGGTCCCTGCCGGCCGGCACCGGTGGCCGTACAGGATGGTCGACGCGATCCACGTCGCGGACAAGGGAGGTCGATATGCGGCCCGCTCGAATCATCGCGCTCGTTGTCGGCTGTCTCCTCGTGGTTCCTGGCTTGGCCATGATGCTCGGGGGCGGAGCGACGGGTCTCGCCTATGGCTTCGGTCGCGACAGCGACGGCTACATCAGCGCCCGCATCGACCAGGTCGAGTCTCAGACGGTGGCGGTCACTGCAGAGGACCTCGGGTTCGCGACCGATCCAGGCACGCCGGACTGGCTGTTGGATCGGCTCGACCTGGATGTTCGACTACGGGTGACGCCCGCATCGTCTGAGACCGAGGTGTTCGTCGGCATCGCCGCCGAGTCCGATGTCGACGCGTATCTCGACGGCGTCGCGCACGATGAGGTCACCGACATCGACGGTGATCGACCCGTGTACCGGACCCGAAGCGGTGGTACGACGGTCGCCGCGCCCACCACTCGGGACTTCTGGGTCGTGGCTGAATCGGGGCCCGGCACCCAAGAGGTCAGGTGGGAGGCCCGCGAGGGCCGCTGGGCCGTGGTGGTGATGAACGCCGAGGGCACACCCGGAGTGGCAGCCGATGTCGAAGCCGGTGCGAAGTCGGGCCTCGTCCTCCCGCTCGCCTTCAGCGTGCTCGGCCTCGGAGTGGCCCTGACCGCAGCTTCGGTCGCGCTGATCGTCACCGGAGCTCGTGGCGCCAGCCAACCCGTGGCGGCTCGGTCAGCGGGCGACGCGCCGGAGGCGATGGCCGAGGGCACTCCCGCTGAGGGGCATCCCGTGAGGTTGACGGCCACGCCAGACCCCCAGCTGTCACGGTGGCTGTGGTTGGTGAAGTGGTTCCTCGCCATCCCGCACTTCGTGGTGCTGGCGTTCTTGTGGGTCGCGTTCGTGGTGCTCACGATCGTGGCGGGCGTCGCGATCTTCTTCACCGGGCGCTACCCCCGAGCTCTGTTCGATTTCAACGTCGGAGTCCTGCGCTGGACATGGCGGGTGAGCTTCTACGCCACCACGGGTGGAATCGGTACGGACCGTTATCCACCGTTCAGCCTGCACGCCGAACCCGGCGACCCGGCGCACATCGACATCGCCTACCCGCAGCGTCTGTCGCGCGGGCTGGTCCTGATCAAGTGGTGGCTGCTCGCCATCCCCCACTATCTGATCATCGGGCTGCTGCTGGGTTCGATCAGCTGGATCCGCATCGGAGGTGGACCCTTCTCGATCGACGCCACCGGCGGCGGTGGCCTGCTCGGCGTGCTGGTACTCGTCGCGGGGGTGTTGCTTCTGTTCAGCGGGACCTATCCCCCGGCTCTGTTCGATCTGATCGTCGGGTTCAACCGGTGGATCTACCGCGTGATCGCCTACGCCGCACTGATGACCGACCGCTATCCGCCGTTCCGCCTCGATCAGGGGCCCACCGAGCCACCGGCATCCCCGCCCACCCCTGACGGGAGCGGGAACGATCTGGCCATCGACCTCCGCACCGAAGCACGCCACGCCGCCCACGCCTCACCGCCCTGATCGCGCCTGCCGATGAAGACGGCGCATCAGCCTCACGGTCCGCAGTCATTCACCGCGAAGGAGATCCGCCGCGGACCGTTGCGTCGTGCGCGAGGAGGCCAGGGCCCCGAGCCCGGCCGACACGCCGACGGCGAGGACCGCGACCACGAGGACCACGTCGACACCGAGACCGGGCATCCATCCCGGGCCGACCCCGATCCCGCTGCTCACCGCATCGGACAGCAGCCGGAACATCACCAACCCCAGAGGTACACCGACGGCCACGGCGACGAGTCCGAGCGCGCCCCCCGCCATGGTCCCCTGCCGGACGAGTTGGTGAGGCGTGAAGCCAAGAGCCAGCTGCACGCCGGCGCGCTGCGCTGACTCGCGACTCGAGGTCAGCATCGTCGAGAGCAGGTTGGCGCCGGCGGCATTGCGGCGATCGGTCATCTCCAGCAGCCGGCACTCGAAGGCCCGACCCGGATGCGGCGGCGATTGCATCGCGAACCACGCCACCGCCGAACCCGCGTCGACATGGCCGATGATGCACAACCCCAGGTCGAGGAACAGCACCCAGTCGCAGTCAGCGGTGGCCTGGGTACGGTCGCCGATCGGCAGGCTGCGAACCCGGTCCTCGATCCCCCGGAACACGACATCGATCTGAAGCGACGCCTCGGTCCTCAACGGCGGTGCCGACGCGGTCTGCAACGCCACCGTGTCGAAGAGCACGAGGACGTCCGGACGCACGATGACCACGCCGTCGGTTCCCGTGGTCGCCGACAGCACGGTCGTCGCGGCGCGGCTCGGGTCGGGCACCTCGGCCCGGCCGGGCGCGACTCGAGTGGGGTCCGCTATCCACGGCGTGACCCGCACGGTCACCGTCACCAGCGCACCCGGCAGAGCCCTGCCGTCCATGAAATCCGCCACCGTCAGGCGCAGTTCCGTACCCGCCCGGCGACCTCGCCCACCGGGTAGCAACATCACCGCAACCGCATCGACGCGCGCACGAAGTCACCGTACTACCGACCGACGGTCTGTGAGGGCGGCCGAAATCGCTCTGCGACGCGCGACTCCACCATCGGACAGAACCGGCGCCAAGCGCGTGCGATCAATGTGCGAAGGATCTTGTGGACCCGGTCCCCGCAGCCTCGGACAGAGCCCTGAGCGGGGTGGCTTGCAGGGTGGGTGATGCCGGAGTCGAGTTCGTGCCCTCGACGCACCTCATCCGGCGTGGCGGCCGACCGTCGGCCTGACATCCGTCGCGCGGCGGCGGAGATCGGTGATGGCGGAGTGCACAGCCTCGACGACGTAACGGGCGAACTCCGCCGGTTCCATCGATGCGCCGGCCGCCCTCAGGTCGGCGAGATCGTCGTCGCCGAACGTTGCCCGCAGCGCCTCCATCGCCTGCTCGATGCGCCGCTCGTCGTCTGTGGTTCGCGGAAACCGGAGTCGGGCCGCATCCTCGGCCCCGAACATGACGCCGACTGCGACGTGGTCGCCGAGGCGCATCAGTGCGTATGCGATGAGTCGCACGACAAACCAGTGCGTCGGCGAGTAGCTCGCCCGATGCCAGTACTGCAGACGGTCGAGGACCACAGTCAGCTCCTCGATGGGCGTCGCCGACGGGTCCCGGACGAAGAGGGCGCTGGACAGCCCTGCCGCTTCGCTCAGCGTGTTGTCGACCGACCGTGCCAACTCGACGGGGTGCGCGAACAAGGCGAGCGACCGCGCTGGCTCGCTCGCCATCAGCGCGACGCCGTCTCCCCACAAGGTGGAGGCCAGCGCTGACGGATTCCCGAGCGCTTCGGCGAGCGCCACGCCCTCCTCGGCGATGGTCGTTCCGTCGAGCCTCAGCAGAGCTCGGCTGTAGGCGACCTGACCGGTCGTGATGGCGAGGTTGAAGTGGTCGCCGTTGTCGCTGGCGATGCGGCGGCACCGTTCGAAGCCGTCGAGATGGGCCTCGATGTCACCTCGAAAACCGGCGATCAACGCGGCGGTTTGCTCGACCAGGAAGCTGGACGAGCCCGTGCCCCGGGCGTCGGTGAGATGGTGCTCGGCTTCGACAAAGGCGCCGCGGGCCCACGCCATCTGCGACGCCGTCGCGCACGCGTCGGCCCATTTCTGGTGCGAGCGAGCCCCCGGCATGGAAACCGAGCGGGCCGCCCACTCTCCGATCTCCGCGCGCATGCGCAACAACGCGTAGTCGTGGAGGGCGGGCACGAAGCGCAGCGCGCCGTCGATGTCACCAGAGGACACGAGCCATGCGTGGGCGGCGCCCAGGTTGGCCAGATCGGCACTCACCGCCCGTACCCAGCGCTGCTCGTCGCGACCTCGTATCCCGACATGGGCGGCCTCGACCATGGCGAGGTACTGCTGCGCGTGCCGCCTCCGCATCTCGTCCAGCTCACCTCGCTGGTCGAGTTGCTCGCGCCCGAACTCGCGGAAGGTCTCCACGAGTTGGTAGCGGGAGTCGTCGGTGTCCCCGCCGGGACGACGGAAACCATCGAAAGTTCGACGAGTCCGACGAGGAGGTCGGCGGCGTCGGACTCGTCGATGGTCCCGCCGGTTGCCGCCCCTTCCACGGCTTCGACCGTGAAGCTGCCCGAGAACACCGACAACCGGTCGAACAGCAAACGCAGGTCGGACGACAACAACTCGTAGGACCACTCCAACGTGCGCCGCATGCTGCGGCGGCGTCATCGAACGCACCCGGGCCGCGGCCAACTCGATGGCCAACGGAAGCCCGTCGAGATGCCGGCACAGTTCCGCCGTCGCCGCAAGGTTGGCCGGTGTCAGCTCGAACATGGCCTGCGCCGCCCGCGCCCGCTCGGCGAAGAGCTGGATGACCGGGGCGGCCATCAGCTCCTCACTCGTCGCGTGCTCGTCCGGCACGTCGAGCGGCTCGAGAACCATCAAGCGTTCGCCGACCACATCGAGCGGCACACGACTGGTGGCCAGGACACGCACCCGGGGACATTGCTCCAGCAGCGCACGCGCCACCCGAGCGCTCTCGGCCAGGAGGTGCTCGCAGTTGTCGAGCACGACGAGCGCTTCACGATCGGCGTAGACCTCGACGATCTTCGTCATCGCGTCCTTCTCGGGGCCCGGGACCACACCCGTCGACGACGCCAACGCGTGCACCACCGCCCCGGGCTCGCTCAGCGGCGCCAGCTCGCACCACCACGTCCCGTCCGGAAACCGCACTGCGGCATCGGCGGCCACGGCCTGCGCGAGGCGGGTCTTGCCGACGCCGCCGTACCCGGTCAACGTGACCAGACGGCGCTCCGAGAGAACCTGCATGACGCCCGCCCTACGTCGCCTACATCACGCTTCTCGGCCTGCAGCTCCTGCGGCAGCCGATCGCCATCTCGGTCGATCAGCGTGTCGTCCGACGCTAGGAGAGCGACGAGGGCGCCGGCCCTCCGCACCGCCTTGCCGTGACCCAGAACGCGGCCATGGCCGACGACATCGCCGACCACGCCTCCAACCCGGTTGCGGTTCTCTCCGTCGGCGGCGGACTGTTCGGCCGAGGGCTCCTCAACGGCTGGGCCTCACCGAGTTCCCCATCGCCACCTCCACCCGGGTGGGCGACCCCGACCAATGGCATGCCGACACGGTCGGGGCGCCGGTCCCCGGCGTCTCGACGCGTTCGACGATCTCGGGTACCTCCGCACTGGCGACCTCGGGTTCGTCGACGCGAACGGGAACGTCCACATCACGGGCCGCCTCAAGGACATCATCATCCGCAAGGCCGAGAACATCAGCGCCATCGAGGTCGAGAACGCACTGTTCAGTCACCCCGCGGTCGCCGATGTCGCAGTGATCGGTGTCCCCGACCCCACCGGCGGCGAGCCGGTCTGCGCCGCCCTCGGGCTTGCCGCTCAGAAGATCCCCGAGCAGCTGGAGTTCACGACATCGCTTCCGCGCAACCCGGCCGGCCAAGGTCGTCAAGCACGAGGTCAAGGCGACGCTGTTCGGCGAGTAGGCCGGACGAGGGGATGGCTGCGCACACCTACGGCACGAGCGGCGGATAGTAATTCTCGGCGCCGATCTGTTCGACGTCGGCGAGCCAGTTGCTCGCATAGGCGCTGCTCTGGGTCGTCGTATCGCCCGTCTCGAGCACCCAGGCCTGCCGCTTGTAGGTCCAGTTGGAGCTGTCCAGCTGGTGGGCCAAGCGCCAATGGCGCACCGCGTCGTCGTGGTGGCCGGCACGGTGGAGGTGCTCGCCGAGCTCGAAGTGCGCGGCCGCGGTGGCCACCTCCAAAGGGCGCGGTCGAGAACGGGCGACCACCTCGTCGGGCGACAACACGTAGCGGCTGTCGTGGCCCCGGTCGACCCAGTCCTGCATCATCTCGAGAGAGCGCTCTGGGTCGATGTGCATCCGGGAGATGTGCTCGGCGGCGGCTCGCGCACCCGGCGGCAACTCATCCAGCATGTCGAGAACTTGCAGCGTCGGGGTCGATCCCGGCCACGCCGGCTCGGCCGGCCGAACGATCGTTCCTTCCTCGTCGATCCACACGGTCGACGGCACGTTGACGATGCCGAACAGCTCGTCGACCACGTGCGACTCGTCGATCAGGCTCGGATGGGTCGCCTCAGCGGCATCGATCCACGGGCCGGCCGCCTCGACGCCGCCGGTGTCGAGGGCCACCGTCACGATCTCGACCCCTGCGCCTGCCCACTGTCTGTTCAGCGCCTGCCACCCGGGCAGGTCCATACGGCAGCCTCACCACGAGGCCCAGGCCACGAGGAGGACCTTCTTGCCCAGCAGGCTCGACAGGCGGAACGGGTTCCCTTCGCGATCGGGCAGCTCCAGCTCGGGAGCCCGGGCCGTCGTGAGGGCCCGCCCGGTCGGCCCGGTCTCGGGACCTACGGCCAGCAGACCATGAACCGGATCGGACACGACCGGCATCCCCAGCCGCTCGGCGAGGACTTCGACGTCGACGAGTCCATCGGTGACGGCCTCGGGAAGCGGGACGCAATGATCTCCCTTACATGCTCCCTGCGGCTTGATCTCCCAGCCCGTGCGCTTCAACAGATCGGCCGGGGTGACTCGCGGCGCGTCGAGAATCATCGAGTCTGCTCCTCGGGTTCAGGCTGGCTCGAACAGGGGCACGACATGCTCACCGTTGCGTTCGAAAACCACGGTTACCGCCATACCGATCCTCAGCGCTTCCGGCTCGCAGCCGACGATGTTCGTCGGCAGGCGTAGGTCCTCCTGCTCGTCGAGTACCACGATGGCGATGTTGTAGGGCGGCTTGACCTCGGGGTTGAACGTCTGCTCGTTGACGGTGAACGAAAAGACCGTCCCGAGGCCGCTCACGGGTCGGGCAAACAGCGCTCCCCCACACGCAGCGCACGTCACAGCAGGCGGATGCACCCAATGTCGGCAAGGCTCACAGTGGCTGATCAGGAGCTGGCCGTCGGCCCCGCCCGTCCAGTACGAACGGTTCAGATCCGTCAACTCGGGGAGCAGGCGAGGAGTCTCGGGCTCGACCATCCGCGCCCCTGTGGTGTTCATGGCCCACGACGATAGCCGAGACTCTCGAGGAACCTGACAGGAGCGTCAAGTCGACCTACGGTGGTGCACGCCGACCGGCCGACCGTGCCCAAGATGGAGGAAGCAGTGATCGACACCCCCGAGAAGCACGCCATCATCTCCGGCATCGGCATCTCGCGCGTCGGCCGTAAGACCGGGATACCCGGGCTGGAACTCTCGCTCGAGGTCGACGCGGGCGGCCATCGCCGATGCGGGGCTCAGCGTCGACGACCTCGACGGCATCGCAACCTTTGGCGACACCCCGATGCGCCAGGTCCGTGAAAGCCTCGGGATGGAGAAGCCCGACTACCGCGGCGGCGGCTTCGACACCGCCGGCCTCCTTTCCCCGGTCACCGGCGCCGCGGTAACGGTTGGTCAGCGCCGGGCCCGCCACGTGCTCGTCTACCGAACCGTCCAGATGATGGGAGGCGCCTTCGACGCCGGAACCGACGAGGTCGAGGACGAGGGCCCGAGCCTGGAAGCGACCATGGGTGAGATCATGGGAGACCTGAGCCCGCTCCTCGCTCACCACGCCTACTCGGCGGTCAACTGGTTGGCGCTGCACTGCCGTCGACACATGCATCTCTACGGCACGACGAAGGAGCAGCTCGGCTGGCTGGCCATCAACAGCAGAAAGAACGCGGCGCTCAATCCGCTCGCCACGTACCGCGACCCGATCACCATGGAGGACTACCTCAGCGCTCGCACGATCTCCGCGCCGCTCGGGCTGCTCGACTGCGACGTTCCCGTCGATGGGTCGATCGCCTTCGTGATCTCTCACGAGGACCACGCGTCGGACTGCCCCAGTCCCCCGGTGCGCTTCGAGAGCATCGGAGGCTCCACCGGCCCAGGCGCCTGGGTCGACCGACCCGACTACCCGAAGATGGCGTCGTCCGACGCGGCCGCCGAGCTGTGGAGCCGCACCAACCTCACCGTCGACGACCTCGACGTGGCGCAGCTCTACGACGGCTTCACGTTCCTGACATTCGCCTGGTTGGAGGCCCTCGGCATCTGCGGCGAGGGTGAGGCGGGTCCGTATGTCGAAGGGGCCAGCCGTATCGCTCTCGACGGCACCTTGCCGCTCAACACCTATGGTGGACAGCTGTCGGCCGGGCGCATGCACGGGTACTGGGTGCTGCACGAAGCGTGTCTCCAGCTGCGCCGACAAGCGGGCGAGCGTCAGGTCGCCAACGATCCCGAGGTCGCGGTCGTGGCCGCCGGGGGCGGCCCGATCGCCGGTTGCCTGCTGCTCACGCGCTAGATCTCACTCTCAGCCCAGCGCGCCTGCCTCGCGCAGTGCGGTGATCTGATCCCAGTCGAAGCCGTAGTCGAGCAGCACCTCTTCGGTGTGTTGGCCGACCTCGGGAGCCGGACCCGCCGGTACGGTCGGCTGATCGCCGAATCGCTGAGGCGGAGCGACGACCTTGAACGAGCTGGTCCCGTCGAGTGCGGTGATCTCGGGGAGGTAGCCGTTCGGCTCGACCTGCTGGTGATCGTGGATCTCGAGCGGTGTGACGACCGGGGCCCAGACCCCGGAGAAGTCGTGGAACGCCTCGGTCCACTCCCCGAGCGTTCGACTCGTGAAGATCTCGTCGAGCACCTCGACGCAGACCCTCCGGTTCTCGAACCGGACGCCGGCGTTCACGAATCGCGGATCGTCGGCGAGCTCGGGGTGTCCGATGGTCGTGCAGACTTCCGGCCAGAAGCGGTCGGCCTGCAGGCACACCAGATAGAGCCAGCGGGCGTCCTTCGTCGGGTAGCTGTTGGTGATCGGATTGCCCGGTGCGGTTCGGTCGAGCGTGATCGCCGGCATGAACGGCGCGCCCGCGATATCCATACCCATGGCCCACATCCCGACGTTCATGAGCGACACGTCGACGACTTCTGCCACGCCGGTCCGCTCCCGCTGGAACAGCGCAGCCGAGATCGCCCCGGCGATGTTGTTGGCGCCAATGAGATCGAAGAACGCCGCCGGCTGCGCGTTCGGGTCTCCTGTCGGTGACGGCAAGCGGCTGGCCAGTCCTGAGGTTGCCCATCCCGCGGCGAGGTCATAACCACCCGTGTTGATCATCGGGCCCTGGCTCCCCCACCCTGAGCCGCGGGCATAGATGATGTTGGCGTTGGCGGCCGTCACGTCAGCGACGTCGATGCCCAGCTTCGTGCGCACCGCAGGGAGGTAGCTGGTGAGAAAGACATCGGCGGTCTCGCACAGTTTCAGAAGGGTCGCGCGGCCCCGCTCAGAGTTGAGGTCGAGGGTGACGCTGCGTTTGCCGCGGTTCGGAACCTCGAGGAACGGGTTCATCGCTCCTTCGGCGAAGTTCAACATGTTGGCCAGCCCGCGCTGAGGGTCGCCGGTCGGTGGCTCGACCTTGATGACGTCGGCCCCGAGGTCGGCCATGACGGCTCCGGCCGCGGGCACGAACGTCCACGCCGCAACTTCGATGACCTTGACTCCGGTGAGCGGCTTGGGCATGCGGTGCTCCCCTCAGAGGCGTTCGATGATGGTGCCGGTACCGAGGCCGCCGCCGCAGCACATCGAGATCAGCGCATACCGACCGCCGGTTCGTTCCAGCTCGTACAGCGCCCGGGTGAGCAAGATGACCCCTGAGCCGCCGAGCGGATGGCCAACGGCGATCGCACCGCCGCTGGGATTGACCTTCTCCATGTCGGCACCGGTCGCCTGCTGCCACGCCAGCACGACCGACGCGAACGCCTCGTTGATCTCGAACACGTCGATGTCGTCGAGCGCCAGGCCGGTGCGCTCGAGGAGTCGTTCCGTGGCCGGGATCGGCCCCTCCAGCATGAGCACGGGATCGCACCCGACCAACACCGAGTCGACGATCCGGGCCCGAGGCGTCAACCCCAACGACTCTGCGCCGCCGGGTGATGCGAGCAACAGCGACGCTGCGGCATCGCAGATCTGCGACGAGGTGCCGGCGGTGTGAATGCCGCCCGGCATGTTGGTCCGGAGTCCGGCGAGAGCCTCCATGGACGTGTCGCGCAAGCACTCGTCGCGCTCGAACGTCCAGGTACCCGACGGCTCACCGGCATCGTCGAGGCGCGGGAGCGCGAGCGGCACGATCTGGCCCGCGAACCGATCCTCCTGCCACGCGACCGCAGCACGGCGCTGGGACTCACACCCGAGCGCATCGGCCTGCTCCCGCGTGATGCCGTACTTCACGGCGATCCGCTCACACCCATCGAACTGCGTCGTCGGCTCGTACACGTCCGCATACGTCCCCTCGCGCGGCATGCCGTACTCGCCTCCGGCCGCCATCGCGCCAAAGGGGACCGACGACATCATCTCGACTCCGCACGACAGAGTGACATCAGCCAAACCGCTACCGACGAGGGCGTGCGCCATCATGTTCGCCTCCTGGGACGAGCCGCACTGCGAGTTGACCGTGGCGGCCGGCACCTCCATCGGCAGACCCATCGCCAACCAGGCGTTGCGAGCGACGTTGGCGCTCTGCGCACCGACCTGTTGCACGCAGCCCGCGACGACCTTGCCCACGAGCTTCGGGTCGATCCCGGTGCGGTCCACGATCGCCTTCTGAGTCGCTCCGAGCACGTCGTTCGCGTGCGACCCGGCCAGCGCCCCGCCACGTCGGCCGATCGCTGTTCGAACCGCGTCGAGGATCAATACTTCGGTCATCGCTACTCCCATGAGGCGGCCCGACTTGACACTACCGTCAATTCTCGCTCGTGGCGATGTCGACTACTCCAGCGTGACCCAGCCCGCACCCGCGGAGCTGGCACGGGCCGCGTCGATGATGCGCGCCACCCGATGGCCGTCGGCCAGTGTCGGAACTCGGGTCGCCTTTCCGTCGAACGCCGGAAGCCAATCCTCCAACATCAGGGCCAGGCTACGAATGGCCGGAGTGGCCCGCCGCTCGGGCAACTCGACGCCACTGCGCAATCGACGATGGTGGGGCGTCACCACGACGGGATCAGACCCGACCCTCGCGGCGATGATGTCGGCATCGGCCCCCGGGCCCTGGAGGTCGCCGGACATGGTGAGCGACCCCTGACTTCCGTACGCCTCGAAGGCTCGGAACCCGGAGTTGAGCGCAACCGCAGTCGTCGTGATGTTGACGAGCGCGCCGTTGGCCATCCGCAGGAGGAGCGCTGCGGTGTCATCGGCATCGACGGCCAGGATCGAGCCGTCGTCGCGCAGCCGCTGCCTGACCGACGTCTTGAGGTCGGCACAGACGGCAACCGGATCACCGAACAACGCACAGGCGTAGTCGATGTCGTGCGACCCCATGCCCATGAGATAACCGCCACCATGGTCGAGCCGGTACATCCATTCCGACTGCAGACCACGCGACGGGTGCCAGAAGTCGCCGCCGGTCCGGGCGGTCACGAAGTACGGGTCGCCGAGATACCCCGACTCGACCATCTGCCAGAACTCATACCGGGGTGGCTCCCAGCGACCTTCGAAGCACACCGCGTGGGCCACCCCCGCGGCCTCCGCGGCGGCGAGCATCTCGCCCGTCTGGACCGAGTCGACGCCGACGGGCTTCTCGATCAGCAGATGTTTGCCGGCGGCGATCGCCGCCATCGCCTGCTCATGGTGCAGATCGACCGGCGTACACACGACGATGACGTCGAGATCGTCACGCCGCACGAACTGGACCCAGTCGGTGCTGGTGTCGGGGATGCCGAGCTTCTCGCCGGCCGCCTCCACCCGCTCGGCTCGGCGGGAGCACAGCGCCGTCACCTCGAACTCCGGTACGGCTCGGAACGCCGGCACCTGCACGACCGTTCCCCAACCCACCCCGATGATGCCCACTCGTCTGGGCTGGCTCTGACTCACGCTGGGACCTCCCGGCCGATCTTGACACATCTGTCAGGTCGGCGCGATCTTACGGCGCCCCCTCCCGCCCGATCTGGAGCACTTGTGCCGTACCAACCCTGCGATCACGTCACCATCGATCACGACGACGACGTCGCCATCGTCACGATGAATCGACCAGAGGCGATGAACGCGTTCAGCGACCAGATGCACGTCGCCATGCAGGAGGTCTGGCAGCACCTGACCCTCGATCGCCGCGTTCGGGCCATCGTGCTCACCGGTGCCGGCAAGGGGTTCAGCGCCGGCGGCGATGTCCCCAACTTCATCCGCTCCTACGAGGACCCCGACTACCGCCGGGAGTCGATGCGCGGGGCGGCTCGCCTGCTCACCGAGATGCTCGACTGCCCGAAGCCGATGATCGCCGCCGTGAATGGCCCGGCGATCGGGCTCGGGTGCAGCGTCGCCGTCTCCTGCGACATCGTGCTCATCAACGAGACGACCTTCATGTCCGATCCCCACGTCGACATCGGGCTCGTCGCCGGCGACGGTGGGGCCGTGCAGTGGCCCCTGTTCATGAGCATCTTGAAGGCCAAGTACTACCTGCTGACCGGCGATCGCATCCCGGCGCAGGAGTGCGTGAACATCGGGCTGGCCAACTTCGCCGTCCCCGCCGACCAACTCATGGGCGACGCAATGGCCCTCGCCCACCGCATCGCCGCCAAACCCGTGCAGTCAATGATGGAGACCAAGCGGGCGATCAACCTGCACCTCCAGCAGGCCGCCCTGCTGGTCACACCGTTCGCCACCGCCGCCGAGTTGATGTCGTTCGCCACCGACGACATCAAGCGCACCATCGACAGCTTCAAGAGCAAGGACTGAGAGCGCCGCGCCGCTGGTCGAGCACCGACCGGTGTCACGACAAGCCGACGAGCTCGGCCAGGTTCTCTCGCATCACCCGTCGGACGACATCGGGGCCGAACGGCTCGAAGTCGCGTGCCGCCACCGCCGGGTTCGGCATGCCCTCGGGGTGCGGCCAGTCCGAGCCGAGCATGATCCGCTCGGGGTTCATGACCGCGAAGACGCTGGCCAGATCGTCCTCGTAGAACGGCGCCACCCACACCTGCTGCTGGAACGACTCGATCGGGTCTCGGCCGTACTGCTGAGGGGTCTTGCCGTAGGAGGACTTCAGGCGACGCATCAGCCACGGCACCCACGCGGCGCCGAGCTCGAGCGACGCCAGCTTGAGAGTCGGGTGACGTTCCAGCACGCCGTGGCAGATCAACGATGCGAACGTATCGAAGACCGGCCGCTCGATGTGCAGTGACAGCACCTCCTCGAAGGTGGTCTGCTTCAGGCCCGAGTAGCCGTCACCGTCGCCCCAGTCGACCTTGTAGCGGCCATAGCCGGAATCGGCGGCATGGAAGGCCACGACGATGCCGGCCTCGGCACACCGCGCCCAGACGCGGTCGTGGGCCGGGTCGCCCAACGACCGGGGAGCGCCTCTCACACCGACGGGGGCCGGACGCATGCAGATCATGCGGGCCCCCCGGTCGAGCACTCGTTCGAGCTCGACCTCGGCGGCCACCGGGTCGACCAAGCTGATCATCGGCGCCGTCTGGATGCGACCGTCCCGGTCGTAGCCCCAGTCGTCGTCGAGCCAGCGGTTGTAGGCCTCGAAGATGGCGTGAAGCGTGGGGGCGTCGTCGGAGAGCATCTCCTCGATACCGAGCCCGAGGCTCGGGATGAGCCACGAGAACTCGACACCCTGCTCGTTCATACGGTCCAGCCGCGCCGTACGATCGCGGTACTCCGGCTGGATGGGTTGCATCCTCACCATGTCCCGCAGCTCGACCCCGTCGTGGTTCTCGGCCCGGAAGTAGGTCTCGAGCGAGCCGGGCGCACCCACCGGGTCGTAGGTCGGGTTGGGCACGACGGTCACGAGCTTGTTGTTGAGCACGATCGTCTTGCGACCCTCGATATCGGCCCAGCGCACCTTGCGACGGAACGTCGGGCCGAGATGTCGCGTCAGCGCGTCCTCGGGCTCGTAGTAGTGCTGATCTGCATCGAAGATGCCGTAGCCGAGCTCATCGTTCTGCTTCGCCATGATGCTGCTCCCGATCTCGCGGACTTGACAGTACCGTCAACTATAGCTCGCCGGCCCAGCGACCTTGACTAGGGTGTCAAGCACCTCAGGAGGCGCCCGTGAGCGACAACACCGTTCCCGACATCCGGGCCCTACACCCTGACCAGCATTGGGACGCGTTCGAGGACATGTGGACCGGTCTGATGTCGTACCGGTACCTCAACAAGACCAATCCCGAGCTCGACACCGGGTTTCGCGACGGCGAGCTCGAGTCGATGCCGATCCGCCACGACATGCGCAACAGCAACGGCGGCATCATGGCCGCACCGTTGGCCATCTGCTGTCCCGAACCGTGGTGGAACGACTCCGAGACCATCCCGGCACCGGTTATCGCCTCGACCCAGATCCTCGACGACGCTCGGGGCGTCACCCGGGTCGAAGTCGTGCGAGACGTCATCAACCTCGGTCGCCAGATGGGGTTCTCCCGATCCAAGATCGTCGACTCCGCCGACCATTCCCGCGTGATCGCGGTCAGCGCCGGCATGGGCGTCAGCCTCGGTGACGTACCCGGCGGGTACGAACGGGTCGACAACCCACCGATCCCCGTCGTCGACTCGCCGGATCTGCCGCCGCTGTGGCAGGTGTTCGGCGCCACGACCGACGATGCCGGCACGTGGCGACTCCCGAAACTTCAGAAGCAGTTCTCGGCACCCCATGCCGCGCTCCATCTCGGCCCCATCCACATCGCGTTCGATGCCGCCGCGCACGAGCTCGCGTCCCAGATCGCCGGCACCGACGCCATCCAGGTCGAGAACTGGTACGTCATGTTCGTCAAACCCGGCCTGGTGGGGCCGTTCCGGGTCGGAGCCGCGGGCATCGTGGGCGGCAACGGCCGCATCAACGTCGACCTGACGCTGTTCGACGAGGGCCAGCACGACCGCGTCATAACGACCGGCTCCGCCGTGTTCCGGCGCGCCTGAACGGAGCAAGTCATGACCTGGTACAAGCGATATCTCGACACGTGGGGAACGCCGGACGTCGACGCCGTGCTGACGTTCTTCACCGACGACGCGTTCTACGAAGACACCACCATCAAACACTCGGCGACGGGCAAGGAGCAGGTCCGGCGATTCGTCCAGGCGTCGTTCGACAACGTGCCCGACGCCCGCTTCGAGCTGGTGCGCGGCTTCGACGACGGCGAGTCGTACACCATCGAGTGGGTGATGCACCCCATGGCCGTCCGGGGAGTTTCTGTCGGCCGCCTGCGCGACGGCAAGATCTGCGAGAACCGCGACTACTGGAACGGCGCGCTGTTCACGGTCCCGAACACCTGAGGAAACTCGTCGGCTAGAACGCCGACCGATGATGACCGCCGTCGACTGCGATGTAGTTCCCGGTCAGATACCCCGCCAGGTCGGAGCACAGGTACACGATGGTCGAGGCGATCTCGGCCGGTTTACCGGCACGGCCGGCCGGGACACCCGCCTGGTTGATCAACCACTCCCGTTGGTCGGCAGGGTCGTTGAGGCCCTCGTGCGTCGAGAGGTACCACGTCGTCGTCTTGGTGGCGATCCAACCGGGGGCAACGGTGTTGATGGTGACGCCATCACGCGGACACTCATCGGCCACGCTCTTCAACAAACCGACGGTCGACGGCCGCGTCCCGTTGGCCACCGTGTGGGGCGGCTTGTTCTGTGGTTCCTTCGCAGTCGCCGACCCGATGTGGACATAGCGGCCCCATCGACGCGCTCGCATCGCTGGCAGCACCGCTCGCAGCATGTACACCTGGCTCATCGTGTACGTCCGGAATGAGTCGACGAACGCCTCGTCGTCTTCGATCTCGTCGAAGAACCCGCGCACATGGAAGTCGGCCTGGGTGATGACGATCTCGGGTGGACCGTAGGTCTCGGTCACGCCCTGCACGACACGATCGATGTTGTCCTTCGACGTCATGTCGGCGGCGAATCCAGCGGCCTCCCCACCGGCGGAACGAACGCCCTGCACCGCGGCATCGAGGTGCTTCTGGGTGCGCGCGGCGATCGCGACCCGGGCGCCTTCCGACGCCAGCATCGTCGCCACCTCGAGGCCGATGCCCTTGCTACCACCCACGACGAGCGCCGTTCTCCCGACGATTCCCAGGTCCATGTCACGCCTCCCTGGACGAGTCTTTCGATACATGACCAGCCGACCCAGCCAGCTCGTCGCGGTGCTCGGGTGCGGCCACCGAAATGATCCGGGCCCGTCGCTCGGCGTCGCCGACACCACGCAGGTCGGCCACACCGTGCTCGGTTATCACCAGGTCGACATCGCTGCGCGCGGTCGAGACGACGTCGACGCGCGGCACGATCGTCGACTGGCCACTCCTGGTCGTCGAGCGAAAGGCGATGATCGAGAGTCCGGTCGGGCACAACACGGCACCGGCGCAGAAATCGGCATGCCCACCGATACCGGCGACGAGCCGACCGCCGACCCGCTCGACGTTCACCGAGCCGTCGAGCCCGAGTTGGACGGCGGTGTTGCACGCCACCATTCGTTTCGTGCGGGCGATGGCCCCGACGTCGTGGGTGACCTCGACCGGTTGGAGATCGAGCCGGCCGGCCGCGGCGAGCGACACGATCGCCTCGCCCCCCCACGTGTACCCGCCGACCGCCCTACCACGGAGCAGGTTGCGACCAGCGAGCTCGGCCATGGCATCGGTGATCAACCCCGACCGGAGGCCGACCGGCCGGTCGATCGACTGCACGATCGCCTCGGCGATGCCACCCGGTCCGAGCTGCAACGTCGGCTCGTCAGGCAACATCGACACGACGGCGCGTCCGACGGCGAGATCGGTGGCATCCAGCGAGCGCGAGACCGGCACCGGTTCGTATGAGGCATCGCGCGTCACGACATGGTCGATGCGTGCGTCGATCAGTGGGGCGCCGAGATCGAACGCCTTCTCGTCGACCTCCACCACCACGATGCGGGCCGCTCGGACCGCGGCCGGCGCCCAACCCACGGCGCCGTTGTAGGCGAACCAATCCCCCCGCCGGACGGCACCCACGACCACGACGTCGGGCCGCAACGTGCCCTCGATCAGTGCCGGGACGCCCCCGAGGCGGACCGGCAGATACTCGAGTCGACCGGACGCGATGACACCGGTCAGCGCGTAGCCGCCCATGGCGGTGATGCCGTGCAGTCGCTCGTCGTCGAGCCACGGCGGGGCGTCGGGGACCCAACCGAGCAGCACCGACGGGTCGGCACCACCGCCGACCAGTGCCGACACCTCCCAGGGGCTGATGCGGGCGCTCTGAGCACCGTCGGGATAGGCGATCAGCATGTCGGTCACCGGCGTGGGTCTCGGTTGTCTCCACCAGACCGTATCGCCCCTGCCCCGGCCCGTCGCCGAGGCGCAAGAAGCGACCGCAGGGCCGGACCGCTTCACGGCCGCCACGCCCGTCTCTGTACAGTCCGGGACCAGCACGACCGCACCCCGACCCACGATCGGAGTCCGTACCCATGCCAGACCGCCTGGTCCGTTACGAGGTGAGCGACGGGATCTGCACCCTCACCCTCGACAACCCCGCGCGACGCAACGGGTGGAACCCGACGATGGAGGAGCAGTACTTCGGGTCGCTCGACCGTGCCGCCGACGACGAGACCGTGCGGGTCATCGTGGTGACCGGCGCCGGGAGCACCTTCTGCCCCGGCCTCGACTCTTCCCGCCTGTCCGACGCCGCCACGACGTCGGGCCTCCAGCTGGCCGGGCGTCGGTCCCAGCATTACGCCCTCACCGTCCCCAAGCCGATGCTGGCCGCCATCAACGGCGCGTGCGCGGGGATCGGGCTGGTGCAGGCCCTGGTCTGCGACGTGCGTTTCATGGCCCGCGGGGCGCGGCTGTCGACCGCCTACGCCAAGCTCGGGGTACCGGCCGAGTACGGACTGTCGTGGTTGCTGCCCAGGATGATCGGGGTCGAGTGGGCCCTCGACCTGCTGTTGTCGTCTCGCCCGGTCGAGGCCGATGAAGCGAGGGACATCGGGCTCGTGACCAGGGTGTCTGAGCCGGGCGAGCTCCTCGGCCAGGTGTACGACTACGCGTCGGGGTTGGCCCGCGGCAGCTCCCCCCGGTCGATGGCGGCCATGCGTCGCCAGGTGTGGGGCGACCTCGGCCGCAGCTATCCCGAGGCCAACCACGTCTGGCTCGATGCCATGGTGGCGCTCAACTCCGACGACAATCCCGACTTCGCCGAGGGGGTCTCGGCCTTCGTCGAGCGTCGGCCGCCCGTGTTCGGGCCGCTCCCCGCCGACGGGTTCCCGGGCTTGCCCGATCTGCCGCCGTTCGTCGAGCAGTGACCGGGACGACGATCGTGGCCATCCCGCCGCTCACCCTCGATCCCGGACTCGACCACCAGCTGGTCTGGGTCCCCCACGCGCTGTGCGCCCTGCCCACCGGCGCGGTCCAGGGCGGAGCCGTGTTCGGCGCCGCCATTACGGCCATGGAGCAGGCGACCGGCCGACCGGCCCGATGGGCGTCGTGCCAGTTCCTCGCTGCCCCCTCGGCCGGCCGCCCGGTGCAGTTCGACGTCTCCGAGCTCGCCGTCGGTCGGTCGAGCACCCAAGCCCGGTGCACGGCCCGCGTGGACGGCGAGCCCGTCCTGCTCGCGACGGCGGCGCTCGGCGCTCGCGACACCGCAGTCGACGGAACGTGGGCGGCCGCTCCGAGCGTGCCCGAACCGGCGGCGTGCGAGCCGCTCCGCTACTTCGAACGTGGTCGCAGCGACATCGGCGATCTCGTCGACCTGCGGGTGGCCAGGCGGACCACATCGTGGGAGCCGGGTCGGGTCGTCCTGTGGGCCCGGGTACACGACAGCTCCACGGTCGACCTGACGACATGGGAACTGGCGATCGTCGCCGACTTCGCGCCCATGGTCCTGCGCGACGTGCTCGACGCGCCCTACATCGGCAGCAGCGTCGACAACACCATTCGCGTCGGCCGGCCAGCGCCCAGCGCGTGGGTTCTCCTCGACGTGCACGTGGACCAGGTCGCCGAGGGTTTCGCCCATCTCCGGGCCCACATGTGGTCGCACGACGCCGACACGTTGCTGGCCACCGTGGCCCAGACCGCCACCCTTCGCCGGGCGACGCGAGCCCGGTAGTCGCACCTCTGGCCCGCGACGCGCCGGTGTTACTCTCGGCCGCAGTCGGTTCGGAAGCGTCGAGCCACGGACCGGACGGAGGGGCAGATGGCCAAGGGGTACTGGATCGGACACGTCGACGTACTCGACCCCGAGGCCTACCTCGAGTACGCCAAGCTGGCGAAGGCGGCAGTCGAGAAGTTTCACGGCGGGGTGTACCTGGTGCGGGCTGGTGACGCCGAGAGGGTCGAGGGCACGTGGCGCGACCGTGCCGTGCTGATCGAGTTCGACTCGTACCAGCAGGCGCTCGACTGCTACCGCTCCGACGACTACCAGGCGGCCAAGAAGGTCCGCATCGACGCCTCGGCGTCCAACGCCGAGCTCCTGATCGTCGAAGGCAGCGACAACGCGCTGCCCGGGATGCAGTAGCTCCCGTGGACCTGGCCGGAGCGTCGCCCCTCTGGACCGACCTCGTGCTCGGGCACTGGCGCGACTCGGATCTCCCGGCGATCGTCGACGAGTCCGGCACCATCACCGGCGGCGAGCTCCTGGAACGGGCCGGCGGCGCGGCCAAGCTGCTCGATGACCTCGGCTTCCACCCCGGTGCGGCCGTCCCTGCGTTGATGGACGAGACACCGACGTCGGTGGCCCTGGTCGTGGGCGGGGCGCTGTCGGCCCGCCCGGTGGCGCCTCTCGGCACCAAGTTGCCGGTCGACGATCTGGTCCATGCCATGGTGGGGCTGGGCGCCCACACCCTGCTGGCGTCGACCGAGCGGGCCGAGCTCGGGCGAGCGGTGGTCGCTGGTACCTCTGTGCGCCTGGTCGTCGTCGAGGAGGGATCGCTCCGGCGCGAGCGCCCGCTCGATCCTCGGCCGGCTCCCGACGACGCGGTGGTCGTGGTGCACACGTCGGGCACCACCGGGAGGCCCAAACCGGTGTTCCAACGCCAGCGCCAGGTCGGCGCGAGGGTCGGCGTCTACGCCCAGGCCCTCGATCTCCGCCCGGGGGACCTGTACTGCTCGGCGTCGCCCTTCTACCACACGGCCTCGGTGGCGATGGATGTGACCGTGCTCGCCATGGGTGTGGGCATCATCCCCCAGGACTGGTTCAGCGTCGACAACTGGCGGCGCGCCGGTCGCCTGGGGGCCACGTGCCAGCTGCTGGTACCCACCATGATGGACATCCTGCTCGAGCACGGCGCCCTTGCCGACTCCCACCCGAGGGTCCTCCAGTACGGGGCGATGCCCATCCACCCCGACACCCTGCGCCGGGTCCACGAGGCACTGCCCGACACCCGCCTCGTACAGATATTCGGCCAGACCGAGGCCAGCCCCATCTCCTGCCTCGACCATCACGATCATCTTCGGGCACTCGACGACCGACCCGACCTGCTGACCTCGGTCGGCCGCTCCCTGCCGGGCTACGAGCTGGCCATCGAGGACCCCGACGACGACGGCATCGGCCAGGTGCTCGTGCGGGGCTCCCACGTGTTCGTGACCGATGACGACGGCTGGCGCCGCACCGGCGACCTCGGGATCATCGACGCGGAGGGCTACCTGTTCCTCCACGGCCGAGTCGGCGACCGCATCATCCGCGGCGGCGAGAACATCTACCCCGGCGAGATCGAGCTCATCCTCGCGGGCCATCCCGGCGTGCGCGAGGTCGTGGTCGTCGGCGTTCCCGACCGGCGCTGGGGCGAGATCGTCAAAGCGGTGGTCGCAGCCACCGACACCGACCGGCCGGTCGCCGCCGAGGAGCTCCGGGGCCTCGTCGCAGCGAAAGCGGCCAGGTTCAAGGTTCCCGAGCTGATCGAGTTCGTCGACGCCCTCCCGCGCACCCCGAGCGGCAAGGTCCAGCGCCACCTCCTTCGAGGGCCGGCCGACGGAGCTTCAACGAGCCTCACGGAGCTTCAAACAGAAAGGAGGATGAACCGTGGGTGAGCAGTTGACCGACGTGGACGAAGGGGTCCACCGACCCGGGCCCGAGCAGAACTGGAACGAGAGCCGGTACATCGACTTCTGGGACGACGAGGCCGAGGTCGGCGGATGGTTCCGCATCGGGGCTCGCCCCAACGCCCGCT
This sequence comes from uncultured Acidobacteriota bacterium, assembly GCA_963732655.1. Classification (GTDB taxonomy): domain Bacteria; phylum Actinomycetota; class Acidimicrobiia; order Acidimicrobiales; family SHLQ01; genus CAVTWS01. The sequence continues at coordinate 960,086 of CAVTAI010000001.1, forward strand.
ACGCCGAGGTGTCGGCCTGCGTCTACCTGCCCGACGGCTCGGCGGCCTTTGCGTTCGATCGGGCCGAGATCGACGGCAACGGCCTCACCGCCGGCGGTCTTCGCTGGGCCGTCGTCGAGCCGTGGCGCACCACCACCGTCGAGTTCGCCGGCGACATGTCGCTGCTGGCCGATCCTTGGCTGCTCACCAACCCGAAGGTGGCCTTCGCCACCAGCCCGGTCGAGCACGCCGAGGTCTCGCTCACCTGCCGCTCCGCCGGCCTCGGAGCCGTGATGGGCCAGGACCAGGACCAGCATCACCTGATTTTCCTGCCCGGCCAGGCCGACCATCACTACCAGCACATGACCGCGGTCACCGGCACCGTCCGCCTCGGTGATCGCACGTTCGCGGTGAACGGTCGTGGCGGCAAGGACCACTCGTGGGGGCCCCGCAACTGGCACGCCAAGATCTACCTCCGCTGGTTGACCGCCTGCGTCGACGACGGCAACGGCTTCATGCTCGTCCGCGCCGTCGGGCCGACGAAGCAGACCCGGAGCGGCTTCGTGCTCGTCGACGGCAGGTTCCACGTCGTCGACGACTTCGACATGGCCAACACCTACGCCGGCGCGCCCCACTACGAGCTGCTGAGTGTGCACGTCACCCTGCACGCCGGCGACATCGAGCTCTCGGCCACCGGCACCCCCCTCAACTGGCTCCCGGCCCGGCACCGTCAGCAGGACCCCGAAGGCAACGAAGCCCTGTTGCGCATCGTCAAGCAGCCCGCGGTCTGGCAGCTCGGCGACGGCAGGCGGGCGACGGGCCATCTCGAGTACCACGACCTCGTCGAGGACGGCGTCCCGGTGGGCCTCCATGACTGACCCCGACGGAACGATCGGGGTTGCCACCGGGCTGGTCGGTGACTGGATTGGCGACAACGTGGTCGCGGCCGTGGCCCCGTTCACGTTCAGCCTCATCACCGGCGGGCACTCCAACCTCACCTACCTCGTCACCGGTGCCGACGGCGCCCGCTTCGTCCTTCGCCGACCACCGCTGGGCGACGAAGGCGGTCGGGCTCACGACGTCGGCCGCGAGTTCGACATCATCACCGCGCTGGGACCAACCGCGGTTCCTGTCCCCGCCGCCCGCGCCGTGTGTCGCGACGTCGCCGTCAACGGCTCGCCGTTCTACGTGATGGGCCACGTCGACGCCGTCGTGGTCGACAACCCCGACACCGCCCAGCGGGCGCTCCCCGATCCGGCGGTCCGGCGCCACGCCGGGGAACAGATCGTCGACGTGATGGCGGCGATGCACCTGGTCGACGTCGACGAGATCAGTCTCGGCACCATGGCCCGCCGGGAGAGTTTCCTCGATCGGCAGATCTCGCGGTTCGTGCGGGTCTGGGCCGCCAACCAGACCCGCGACCTGCCGATCATGGACGACCTGGCCCAGCGCTTGGCGGCCGATCCGCCGCCCCAGCGGTACAGCGGGATCGTCCACTCCGACTACCGCCTCGGCAACGTCATGCTCGATGAGCGGGGCGACCTGGTGGCGGTGCTCGATTGGGAGTTGTGGACCCTGGGCGATGTGCTGTCCGACCTCGGCTTCCTGCTCAACAACTGGAACCTGCCCGATGACACGATCCCGCTGGTGTGGATGGAGGTCCCGCCGACCGTCGCCGGCGGCTTCGGCACCCGCGACGATGTGCTCGAGCGCTACGCCGCCGTCACCGGTTTCGACGTGGGCGCGGTCGAGTACTACCGGGCCTTCCAGTACTGGAAGGCCGCGGCTCTGGCCGAGGGCGTGAAGCGGCGCTACGAGTCCCAGCAGATGGCCCACGCCGATGTCGACTTCGCCCACCTCGACCGGCGGGTCATCGACCTCACCTCCCTCGCCGTCGAGCATCTCGACCGCTACGAACGCATTCGCCGGTAGGCCCTCACCAACCCCAACCTGACCCCTAACCCTCACGGGGCAGGCCGAGCACACGCTCGGCGAGGATGTTGCGCTGGACCTCCGACGTGCCGGCGTAGATCGTGTCGGCGACACCGTTGTAGAGCGCGCCGATCCACGAGCCGGTCGTGTTCGGCGCTCCCGGGTCGTCGGCCCGGTACCCCCGGATAGGGGCACGACCCTCGACCACCATCGCCTTCGCACCCAGGACGTCGATCGCCAGCCGCGTCACGTCGCGGTGGTGCTCGGACCAGAGCAACTTCGAGATCGATGCCTCGGGCCCGATATGGCCCGTCGACAGCACCCCGGTCAGGATGCGGAGGCCCACGTAGCGCATGGTCTCGACCCTGATGTAGGCGTCAGCGATCCGGTCCCGGACCACCGGAGCGTCGAGCCGGCCGAGATCCCTGGCCATCTGGACGAGGCGGTCGAGCTCGGCCCGGAACTGGATCGGATTGGTCGCCGCCTCGTCGCCCCGCTCGAGGCCCAGGAGGCTGTTCGCCACGGTCCAACCGTCGTCGATCTCGCCGACCACGTGGTCGACCGACGTGCGGGCGCCGTCGAGGAACACTTCGTTGAAGTCGGGCGAACCGCCGATCATCCGGATCGGGCGGACGGTGATGCCCGGTTGGTCCATCGGGACCAGGAGGAACGTGATGCCCATGTGCTTGGTCGCCGAGGGGTCCGTCCGGGCCAACACGAAGATCCAGTTGGCCTCGCGAGCGCGCGCGTCTGCCAGATCTTCGAGCCGGTGATGACGAACTCGTCGCCCTCACGCACGGCGTGGGTGCGCAGGCTGGCCAGGTCCGAGCCGCTGTCAGGTTCGGAGTAGCCCTGACACCACAGGTGCTCACCCGACAAGATTCTCGGCAGGAATGAGCGCTTCTGCTCCTCGGTGCCCCAGCGCAGCAGGATCCCTCCCACCATCTTCAGGCTGAAGGTGTCGCTGGCCCCCATCGACGGCACGCCGGACTTGGCCAGCTCCTCGACGAGGACGACCTGTTCGAGCTTGGTGAGTCCTCCGCCGCCGTACTCGGTGGGCCAGGCCGGCGCCAGCAGGCCGTGCTCGTGCAGGGTGGCCCGCCAGGCGGTCTGGAACTCGAGCGCGTCGGATCGGGAGAGCGCGCCGATGCCCTGCCAGTCGACGGGGAGGTGCTCGGCGAGGAACGTCTGAACCCGGAGGCGAAACGCTTCGGCCTGCTCGGAGTAGCGGGGGTCCATCTCCGCCCATTGATGCATGATCATTGGGCGCGGTCAACTCGGGTGTCGGGGCCCTGGCTCGGGCGGATCCGTGCGGCCAACCTCGGCCCCACACAGGAAGGAACCGTGCCGACAACTTGATGATCAGCCGGGCGGTCAAGGACGGCAGCGAGTTCTTCCCACATGGGGACATCGTCGATCCACTGCAGCCCCAGGACCATGACATCGTGATCCGACGCGAGCACGGCATGACCGGCTTCTACGCGACGCCGCTCGACGCCTACCTACGCAACCTCGGCGTCACGACCGTCATCCTCACCGGGGTGTCGGCCAACATCGCGGTGAACGGAACGGCGATCGAAGCCATGAATCGCGGCTACCGCGTGATCGTGCCGTCCGACGCCATCGCCGGCGACCCGTCCGAGTACGTCGCGGCGCTGCTGCGGTACACGATCCGCAATGTGGCCCTCGTCGCCCCGACCCAGCAGATCCTCGAGCACTGGGCGACGGCGGGGGAACTGCGGGAGCCGTTCTCCCGCGCCAGCGGCTTGCGTCGTCGGTCTGGTGGTCTAGGGTGAGACGACTTGACACGAGTGTCAAGATTGTACGAGGCCGCTCGCGATCCGCGAGACAAGTCAGGAGACAGACACCATGGCCATGTTGGACGGCCGAATCATCCTCGTCACCGGCGCGGGGCGAGGTCTGGGTCGTGAACACGCGCTCGAGCTGGCCCGCCACGGGGCCACGGTCGTGGTCAATGACCACAACGTGACGGTCACCGGCCAGTCCGATGCCGACACGCCGTCTCCCGCCGCGGAGGTCGTCGCCGAGATCGAGGCCATGGGCGGAACGGCCATGGCCAACGGCGCATCCGTCTCGGACTGGATCGCCATGGAGTCGCTCGTGGCCGAGATCGTGGACCACTACGGCGACCTCCACGGCGTCGTCAACAACGCCGGCTTCCTCCGCGATCGCATGCTGACTTCGATGTCGGAAGAGGACTTCGACAGCGTGATCGACGTGCACGTGAAGGGCTCGTTCACCGTCGCTCGCCACGCCTGCTCCCATTGGCGTACCCAGGCCAAGAAGGGCCTTCCGGTCTCGGGGCGCATCGTGAACACCACGTCCGGAGCCGGGTTGTGGGGCAACGTCGGCCAGACCAACTACGCCACCGCCAAGGCCGGGATCGCCATGCTCACCACCGTGATCGCCATGGAGATGCAGCGGTACTCGGTCACCGCCAATTGCGTGTCACCGATCGCCGCCACCCGCATGCTGGCCTCGATCGGCATGCAGCAGACCGAGCCCGGATGGGACCGACTCGATCCGGCCAACGCCGCGCCGGTGGTCGCCTGGCTGTGCAGCGAGGAGTCAGGCTGGTTGAGCGGACAGGTGCTGCGCATCGACGGCAACCAGTTGCTGCGCGTCGGTGGCTACTCGATCGACGGCGGGTACTCGTCGCAGTCGGGCGAGAAGCTGACCGCCGACGAGCTCCACGTCGGCATGCGCACGTTGTTCGGTACCTTCCCCGCCGGGCTCGTCATCACGTAGGCCCCTATGGACTTCACCTGGTCAGACGATTTGCAGGAGCTCCGCCGAGAGGCCGCCGCCGTGGCCGCGGCGGCCGTCGAGGGACGTGAGATCCGCGAGGAGGCGTGGGTCGCGCAGAGCGACGCCGAGTTCTCGCTCGAGCTCGGCCGCCGGGGGTGGCTCGGCATGACGTGGCCGACCGAGTACGGCGGCGGCGGGCGTAGCCCGCTGGAGCGGCTCGTGGTGACCGAGGAACTCATCGGAGCCGGGGCGCCGCTCGGGCGCTCCTGGGTCGCCGATCGCCAGATCGGCCCCACGTTGCTCGCCTACGGCACCGAGGAGCAGCGGCGGCGTCTTCTGCCCGGGATGGTGTCGGGTCGCGATTGCTGGAGCATCGGAATGAGCGAGCCCGATGCCGGCTCCGACCTGGCCGCCATCTCCACCAAGGCGATCCGCGACGGTGATCGCTACATCGTGAACGGTACGAAGATCTGGAACAGCTTCGGCACCCACGCGTCGTACATCTACCTGATCGCCCGGACCGATCCTGGCAGCTCCCGCCATCGCGGGCTCTCGGAGTTCTGCGTCGACCTGTCCTCCCCCGGTATCACCATCTCGACGATCGAGGACATGACCGGCCATGCCCATTTCTGTGAGGTGGTGTTCACCGACGTCGAGGTCCCGGCCGAGAACCTCGTCGGCGAGCCCGGCCAGGCGTTCGGGCAGGTCATGGCGCAACTCCAACACGAGCGGGCCGGCATCGATCGCCTCGTGTCGAACCGGGCCCTCTACCTCGACGCGCGCGACCGCGCCGACACGAACGACCCTCTGGTCCGCCAGGAGATCGGGGCGATCGAGGCCAGCTACTTCTGCGCCCGCCTGATGGTGATCCGCGAGACCCTCGGTCAGGGACGCGGAACCGCCGCCGTCACCAAGGTGTTCTGCACCGAACTCGAACAGCGCATCGCCTCGTTCATCGCGTCCACCTACGGGGCCGAGACGATGGTGTGGGGCCGCGTCGCCCGCGCCGTGTGCTACGCACCCGCCTACTCGATCCAGGGTGGGATGAACACCATCTTGCGCAGCGTCATCGGCGAACGATCGCTCGGCCTGCCGAAATGACTCGTTCACCCGACCCTTCCGAGGAGCACTCATGACTGCGAAGCGATTCCCCGTCGAGCTCACCCACGTGCTCATGTTCGCCCGGGCCATCGGCGACCCGAACCCCGCGTTCGCTGCCGCGAGCGGCCCAGACGGAGCGATCGTCGCCCCCCCGACCTTCCCGATGGCTGCGGCCCAGTTCGACCCCGACAACCCGCTCATCCCACGTCCGGGCGAGCGGTGGTTCGGGTCGGCGAGCGGTCCCGGACATCAACGGGAAGGTGGCGCCTCGGGGCGCCTCCACGCCGAGCAGATCTTCGAGTACGCCCGTCCGGTTCGCGTCGGTGACGTTCTGACCGGCACGGCCCGGCCCGGCCGCACGTGGCAGAAGGAGTCGAAGCGGGGTGGCACCTTGAACTTCGAAGAGACCGTCACCGACTACCACGACCAGCACGATGAGCTCGTGGTCTCGGTGACCATGGTGGCCGTGATCACCGAGAAGCCCGTCGAGCAGGAGAGCCGCGATGAAACATGACGTGGCGCCGGGCGACTCCCGGACACTCACCTTGTTCGACGATCTCTCCCGGACCCAGATCGTCATGTACGCCGGCGCCTCGGGCGACTACAACCCCCTCCACAGCGACGAACGCTACGCCGCCGAAGTCGCCGGCTACCCCGGGGTCTTCGCTCACGGCATGCTCACCATGGGCGCAACCGGGCGGATCCTCACCGACTGGTTCGGGGTCGAGGCCGTAGTTCGCTACGCCGCCCGCTTCGTCAACCAGGTGTGGCCCGGCGACCAGCTGACGGCCACGGCCACCGTCGATGACGTCAGGGAGGTCGACGGCCGGCGGGTGGCCGATGTCACCATCAGCACCGTCAAGCGCGCCGACGTGCCGGTCCTCACCGCCACGGCGATCGTCCGGCTCGACTGATCGCCGTCGTGCCGCACCGCCCCGTCGCCGTCGCCGACGCAACCCACCAGACCACGGGGAGACGCCCATGAGCTCTGACGTGACCCGATGGCGCGCCGCCGACCATGTCGACCTGATCGAGCTGAGCCGACCCGAGGAGAATTTCCTCGACACCGAGGTGGTGCGCGCCATCGCCGACCGGCTGGCCGAGTGCGAGTCGGACCCGTCCTGCCGCGCCATCGTGCTGGCCTCGAACGGCCGGCACTTCTGCGCCGGCGCCCAGCTGAACCCCGACGACGACGATCGGCCCGAAGGCGCCACGAACCCCCTCTACGACCAGGTCCGGCGCTTGTTCGTCGGGACGGTGCCGGTGGTGGCCGCGGTGCAGGGCGCAGCGATAGGTGCAGGGCTCGGTCTGGCGCTGGCCGCCGACTTCCGTGTCGCTTCGCCGCGGGCCCGGTTCGCGGCCACGTTCACCCGCCTGGGCTTCCACCACGGCTTCGGGCTCTCGGTGACGTTGCCACGAGCGGTCGGCCACCAGCGCGCCCTCGAGCTGCTCTACACCGGCCGTCGAGTCGGCGGCGACGAAGCATCGACGATCGGCTTGTGCGAAAGACTGGTCGAGAGCGGGTCCGAGCGAGCCGTCGCGCTCGAGATGGCCCGCCAGATCGCCGAGTCGGCGCCCCTCGCGGTCCGGGCGACTCGTCGGACCATGCGCGGCCACCTCGCCGACGAGATCGGCCGGGCGACCGATCGTGAGCACGCGGAGCAGGTGCCGTTGCGTCGCACCGGAGACCATCGTGAGGGGGTACTCGCCCTCCAGGAACGGCGCCCGCCTCGCTTCGAGGGCTGCTGAGAAGACCCCCGGGGCCGTCAGGGCCGAAGGGTCTGGCCGCCGTCGACGTGCAGTGACTGACCGGTGACGAAGTCGGAGTCCGAACAGGCCAGGAACACGGCGACGCCGCCGATGTCGTGGTCGAGGTCCCCCGCCGGCCTGCCGCCAGATCGGTTCGTCACGGCGACGAGAGCTCCGCGGTGGCCAGGTAGGTGCGTTCGATCTCGTCGATCCGTGTGCGCAGCTCTGACGTCGGACCCTCCAGGACAACACGCCCTCCGGCCAGGACGTAGGCGCGATCGGCGACCTCGAGGCGCGTTGCGGACCTGTTGCTCCACCAGCAGCACCGCCGTTCCCCGGTCGGCCGCAGCCCGGACGGCGCCCAGCAGGCGCTCGACCACCAGGGGGGCGAGACCGAGCGAGAGCTCGTCGGCCAGGAGGACGACAGGGTCGCCGGCGAGCGCTCGGGCCAGGGTCAGGATCTGTTGTTCGCCCCCCGAGAGCAGACCGGCCCGCCGACCGAGGAGCCGCTCGAGCTCGGGGAAGAGCTCCAGCGCCCGGGACCGTTCCTGCCCGCCGAGACGCAGGTTGTCGGCGGCCGAGAGCGTCATGAACACCGAACGTTCCTCGGTGATGAGGCGCATCCCCTGCTTGGCCCGCTTGTGCAGTGGTGCAGTCGTGCGCTCGCCCCGGAACCAGACCTCGCCCGAACTCGGACTGAGCTCACCGGCGAGCGCTCGAACCGTCGTGGTCTTGCCCGCCCCGTTGACACCGAGCAGCGCCACGACTTCCCCGGCGTGCACGACGAGGTCGAGGTCCTGGATCACGGCCATGGCGCCGTAGCCGACGGTGAGCTGGCGCGCTTCGAGCATCACCTGGCCTGGCATCGATCGATTGCTCTGCGGCGGCTCGTCGGCCATGGGCACCCCCGGTGCCCAACATTTCAATGGCGTTGACATGATCGCGCAAGCGCGGGTAGACAAGACGAAGGGAGTCGTCGATCCGGGGGGATTTTGTCATGAGATTCAGCGTTCGTTCGTTTGGCCGCGGTCCTTGCGATCGTGAGCCCTCGTCGCTGCCGGGTGCGGCGACGACGACGACGACGGCGGTGATGGTGCCGCTGAAACGACCGAGGCTTCGCCGAGACGACGACGGCCGAGCACCGACACCACCGAGGCTTCGGAGACGACGGTGGCCGTCACCGACACCACCGAGGCCGGCACGCGACACCACCGAGGCGGCGGTGCCGGGCGACGATCGGGCGTTCCGGGTGATGGTGATCGGCGACGAGACGAGCCAGATCTCCTTCACCGTGGCCGAGGCCGTGCCCGCCGTGGAAGCGGCGTTCGCCGATCTCCCCAACGTCGAGGTGTTGCATTGCGACAGCGCCGGCGACGCAAACACGAATCAGGAGTGCATGCGCGAAGCAGTCGACGAGGGCGTCGCCATCGTCGTCGCGTCCTTCGGCCAGATCGGCGAGGACGTCGCGATCCTCACCGAGGCCGGCATCCCGGTGATCGGTGGGTCCGACCCGAAAGCCCCGAACTCGTTCTCACTGAGCTCCGGCCTCGCGGCCTACGCCGGGCTCGGGGTGGCGGCCGGAGAGGCCGAATGCGGGACGATCGCCACCCTCTACCTCGATGGCGCCGAGTTCCTCGCCGACATGGTGCAGCAGGGCGCCGAGCTCCAAGGCGCCGAGGAGGTCGGCCGGTCCGGCATTCCCCAGAACACACCGGACATCGCCCCGCAGGTCGCCGCCCTCACCGGCACGGACGCTGACTGCATCATCCTCAGCGTGACCCCCACCCAGGTCATCCAGGCGGTTACGGCACTCGACCAGGCCGGGGTAGAGGCGCAGCTCATCGCCGTCGGGGCAGTCTTCCCGCCGGAGATCATCGACGAGCTCGGCGACCTGGCCGAGGGCGTGATCCTGTCGGAGGTTCAGCTCAACCCGAATGACGGCGATCCGGCGATCGCCTCGCTGGCGGAAGCAATGGCCGAGGTCGACCCCGACGCTGCCGGTCACCACGCTGGCCGTGCTCAGCTGGGCGGCGGCGAAGCTGATCATCGAGGCCCTGCCCGCCATCGACGGCGACGTGACCCCCGAGTCTCTGACCACGGCGCTCCAGAACCTGTCCGAGTCCCCGGCCGGCGATGTCGTCCACCCGGTCACGATGGAGGATCTCACCAATCCTCTCTTCGCCCGCTTCTACAACCCGTGGGGACTGCTGTACCAGGTCACTGATGGTGTGCCGGTGAGGCTCTCCGACGACTGGTACTCCCTGCGGCCGATCCTCGACGTCGTCACCATCGGTTGACCGGGAGCTGCCGAGTAAGCGAAGGGGTCACCAGTGGGCGAGGAGTTCATCCGGTTCACGGCGCTCGGCGTCGGCTCCGGTGGTCTCTATGCGCTGGCGGCGATCGGCGTGGTGTTGATCTACCGCTGCTCCGGCGTCGTCAACTTTGCCCAGGGCTCGGTCGGCATGGTGGGCGCCTACGTGTACTACGAGTTCCACGTTCAGCACGGCTGGCCGTGGCCGATCGCCATGGTCCTCGGCTTCGGAGGCTCGGCGTTCGTCGGTGTCGTGTTCCACTTCGCGGTCATGCACCGACTGCGAGACGCTTCGGTGCTCACGCGGATCGTGGCCACGGTCGCCCTGTTGATCTCCCTCCAGGGGATCGCCTTCCTTCGCTACGGCGCCTTCCCGAAGCTGGTCCCCTCGATACTGCCGAGCGAGGGGGTCGAGATCTTCGGCACCTCGGTGGGTCAGGACCGCGTCGCCATCCTGGGCATCGCCGTCGTTCTGACCGCGGTGCTCTGGGCGATCTACCGATATACGACGTTCGGCGTGGCCACCTCGGCGGTCGCCGAGAACCAGCGGGCCGCGGCCGCATTGGCCGTGTCGCCCGGCACCATCGCCGCGGCGAACTGGGCGATCGGTTCGGCGCTCGGTGCGCTGGCGTCGATCCTGCTCGTGCCGATCACGGGTCTGGAGCCGTCGAGTGCGTCGTTCCTGGTGATCCCGGTTCTCGCCGCGGCCGTGATCGGTCGGTTCTCGTCGTTTCCCATCGCCACGGGAGCCGGCGTGCTGATCGGAGTCTCCCAATCGTTGGTGGCATCGCCGAAGCTGGTCGCCAATCATTGGCACCAACCCGGGTTGGCCACGGCGATGCCGTTCGTGCTCGTCGCCGCCGTGCTGATCATCCGGGGCCGGGCCGTGGTCGCCAAGGAAGAACGGTTCGGGCGGATGCCCAGGCTCGGCACCGGACGCCCGGCTCCGGGATTGATCGTGTTCGGGTTCCTGGTCTCGTTGCTGTGCCTGTGGGTGGTGTTCCCTGACAACTGGGTCACGGCCTTCCAGGTGCAGATCATCGTGGCCGTCGTGCTGATGTCGTTCATCGTCGTCACGGGTTACGCCGGTCAGGTGTCGCTCGCTCAGGGAGCCTTCGCCGGCATCGGCGCCCTCGTGTGCGGCTGGTTGGACCTCTCGAAAGGTTGGCCGATCGAGCTGGCCGCGCTGGCGGGGCTGGCGGCGACCGTTCCCGTCAGTCTGATCGTGGGCCTCGCCGGTGTGCGCACGCGTGGGGTCAACCTGGCCATCGTGACGTTGGGTTTCGCGATTGCCATCGGACCGGCGGTGTTCGCCAACCCGACCTACACGGGGGGTTCCGCCGGCGGGTTCAAGTCGGACAACGTCACGTTCCTCGGGATCGAGCTCGATCCCATCGGCTCTCCCGCCCGATACGGCACGTTTGCCTTGATCGTGCTCGTGGCGATCGGCCTGATGGTCGCGAATCTGCGCCGAGGTCGGGCCGGACGCCGCCTCATCGCCGTGCGCACGAACGAGCGCGCTGCGGCATCGCTCGGGGTTTCAGTGGTCGGGGCCAAGCTCTACGCCTTCACGCTCGGTGGCGTCCTCGCCGGGCTCGGCGGCATCCTCGTCGTCTACCGGCAGAGCGTTCTCGCCTTCGAACCCTTCGGCGGGATCACCTCGTTGTTCGTGTTGCAGAACGCGGTCATCGGCGGGGTGGGCCTGCTCGGGGGGCCGGCGGCGGGAAGCGGATTCCAGCCCGGGACCGTGGGTCAGGAAGTGATCGGGTTCCTCCCCGGCGACGCCGCGACTGTGCTCACCATCGTCGGAGGTTTCGGGTTGCTCGTCCTGTTGACGTTCGCTCCGGACGGCCTGGCCGATCTCAATCGTCGGCTCAGCCGCGTGTGGCTGACGCCGCTCCGAGCCCGTCTTCCTCATCGCCCGACACCCAGCACCCGGCTGATGACGATGACCCCTTCCGGTGACGGACGGGTGGTGCCGAAGTCGCTCTCGGCGAGGGGACTGACCGTGCGGTTCGGCGGTACCACTGCCCTCGATGGACTGGACCTGGTCGTCAACCCGGGCGAGGTCGTCGGGCTGATCGGACCGAACGGTGCGGGGAAGAGCACGGCGATCGAAGCCCTCACGGGGTTCGTGGTGCCGGCGTCGGGATCGGTGCAGTTCGACGGCGAAACGATCGACCGGTGGGGTCGTGAGGCGCGAGCTCGTGCCGGCCTCGTACGGTCGTTCCAGTCGCTCGAGTTGTTCGACGACCTGACGGTGCTGGAGAACCTCCAGGCCGCGTGCGACGACCGTGACCTCGGCGCCTACGTGACCGATCTCGTGCGACCAGGCATCGGCCGGCTCACGCTGGCGGCCCGGCAGGCGATCGACGATTTCGGCTTCGCCGATCAGCTCGACGTCACGGTGGTGAACCTCAGTTACGCCGAACGTCGCATGTTGGCGGTGGCGCGATCAGTCGCAGTGGGATCCTCCGTGCTGCTCCTGGACGAGCCGGCGTCGGGTCTCGACGACGCCCAGACTCGCCGCCTCGGGGAGGTCATCCGCCGGTTGGCTGCGGACCGGGGAGTCGGCGTCCTGCTCGTGGAGCACAACGTCGACATGGTCTTGCGCACCTGCGACCGCGTCTACGCGCTCGACTTCGGTGCGGTCATCGGGGAGGGCTCCCCGGCGGAGATTCGCGCCAACCCCGCAGTCGTCGACGCCTATCTCGGAACCGCTCGCTTCCGCGACCAGGACGCCGTGCCGTCCACCAACTGATCACCCACCCCACGTTCTGAACACAGGAGCACCGCCATGGACCTCGAGACCGATTCCTACACCGTCGCCGACCCGTTCTTCGGGAAGCCCTATGTCGACCGGGACGAGCCGCGCGATACGCCGTGTCCCCATCGAAACGTGCACGGCGGGTTCGCCGGGACCGACACCCGCTTCACGTTCTACTTCCCGCCGGCCGAGGAGTGGGCCGGTCGGATGTTCCATCCCCTCGAAGGCGCCCACGCCGGGCACGAAGAGGTGTTCGGCGGTTTCATGGGCGAGATCATCGGTGGGTTGTCGCTGATCACCCGCCTCGGTGGCTACATGGTCGAATCCAACAGCGGTCACATCGGCGACGACATCGACCAGGCCGGCGGCAACGATCCGACCCTCTACGGGCATCGGGCGAGCATCGAGTCGGCGCGCTTCTCCAAGCACATCGCCGCCCAGGTCTATGGGCGTCCTCCCCACCACTCGTATGTGTGGGGCGGCAGCGGCGGCGGGCGTCGCTCGCCGATGTGCCTCGAGTACGGACCCGACGTCTACGACGGCGCGCTGCCCTTCATGGGCGGCGGCGAGATCTGCGAGTGGGGCAGCACCGACCGGATCAAGGGCGCGCAGACCATGTCGTTCGCGACGATGTTCAACGTGCAGCGACTGTTGGGTGACCGCATCAACGGGGTGATCGACGCCATGGCTCCCGGCGGTTCGGGCGACCCGTACGCCGGTCTCGACACGCACGAACGCGACGAGCTGGCGAACCTCTACCGGCAAGGATTCCCAGCGGGCGACGAGCCGATGATCGCCGCGCCCATGGGCCAGATGTGGTTGTGGACCTCGATCGCCGATCTGCTCCAGGAGGAGCACCCCGAGTACTTCGAAAGCTTCTGGACCAAACCCGGCTACGTCGGATTCGATCAGCCGCAGTACGTGGAACGCGATCTGATCAACGTCACGTTGCCGGTGACTCGCGTGATCCGCGGGAAAGACATCGTCGAGCGACCCGAGGAGTTCGCTGCTGCCGGCACGCCGCAGGTGCTCAAGGACATCGCCTTCATGAGCACACTGACCGGCGCGCTCGAGCTGCCTGTCGCCGTCGAGATCGCCGGCATCGATGGCGGGTATCGGCTCGGCGCCGGGATCAAGGTGATGTCGGGTGCGGCCGCCGGTCGCCAGCTGTACGCCATGTACGCCGGCGGGGACATCTTCTCGTGCGATGGGCGTGACGAGGCCAACATGTTGCGCTTCACCGGCGTCGAGGCAGGCGACCTGGTACACGTCGACAACCGGGCCTTTCTGGCCTACTGCTACTACTACCGCCATCACGCGATGGAGGATCCGCAGTTCGAGTTCCTCCGCCCGGGAGGACGGTACGTCTATCAGCAGCACCCTGTGCCCCTCATGAGCCCGCTCATGGGGGTGGGCTATTCGGGCAAGTACGAGGGGAAGCTGCTGTGGGTACACCACACCCACGACTCATCGCTGTGGCCACCGCAAGGGCTCATCTACAAGGACGCGGTCGAGCGAGTCCGCGGCGCCGAAGGGGCGAAGAGCCAGTACCGGTTGCGCTGGACCGACAACGCAGAACACATCAGCCCGATGTTCCTCCCCGGGACGTTCGGCCGTCCGCCGGCCACCTACCTGGTCGACTACACCCCGATCATCGAGCAGAGCCTTCTCGACCTGGCCGCCTGGGTGGAGGACGGCGTCGAGCCCGCCGGCACCAGCTTCTCCGTGAGGGACAACGCAATCCAACTACCCGCAACCGCGGCCGAGCGGGGTGGGATCCAGCCGGTCATCACCGTCACGGCGAACGGCGGGGACCGGGCCGAAATCGGCCTTGGCGGTGAGGTCACACTCGTGGTGACGGCCGAGATGCCCCCGGGTGCCGGGTTCCTCACCCGGTTGGAATGGGACCTCGATGGTTCCGGCGCGTTCGCGGAGTGCGAGACCCTCGATGGGACCGCCACGGCGATCGAACGGACGATCACCCATCGCTTCGACGCCGCCGGCACGGTCTTTGTGACCGCCCGGGTTCACGGGCACCGAGAAGGAGACTCGGCCTCGGCCTTTCGTCAGCTCCCCAACGTCGCCTCGGCTCGGGTTGTCGTCAGCTGACCCATGGCTGGAAAGTCGAAGAAAGATCGCGGCATCGTCGACGACGGGCTGAACGAGGAATCAATCATCCGGACGGCACGCAAGATCGTCGGAGAGTCGGGAGTCGCGGGGCTGACCATGCGCCGACTGTCCGACGACCTCGGCGTCGCCCTGGGCGCCACGTACCACTACGTGCCCAACCGGCAGACGTTGTTGCGCCTCGTGGCTCAGAACATCTACGAGGACCTCGACTTGCCGAGTGCGAGCCGAGGCGATTGGAAGTCTCAGGTCCATGTGGCGCTCGTGCGCTTCGTCCGTCTGATCAGCCCATACAAAGGGCTCGCCCACGAGCTGGCTCTAGATCCCACGGGAATGAACCCGCAGGAGCTGCAGCGATTCCTCCGGGAGCGGCTCAGCGCTGCCGGGTTCGGACCCAAGGAAACGGCAGTCGTGATGTCGTCGCTGTTCTTCTACGTCGCCGGGGCCACCCTCACTGATGGACAGCAGCTCGCCCCCCGCCACTTCGAGACCGGTCTGCGCTTCCTGCTCGACGGCGCGGAAGCCTCTCAGGCGAACTGACAGGAAAGGTCCGCTCACACCCAGCCAGCAACCGTCCTTCACCGCCATCGGCGTCACCGCCAACGACGCGTCAACAGTCGGGAACTCCTCGACCAACCAGCCTTGGTGATCGCCTCGCGGAGTCGACCTGCACGTGAGCCCCAGATCCGAGATCGAGTGGATGCCGCGTCATCGTGGTGAGTGGACGGAAGTTCAGGGCAGGTCGATGATGACCGCGATCGTCTCTCGGATCTGCGACAACGCCAGGGGACCCACATTGCCGAGCGTGCGAACCACCCGTGTCGGAGAGACAGCACGGACATGTTGGCACTGCGCAGCTGACAACTGCTCGAGCCCGTTGGATGGGTCAGGCTCGATGACGACTTCGGTGTGGAAGCCCCGGAGCGTGCTCGTAAGGGGCACGACCTGGATCACGGTCGGTGCGGCGACGAGAATGCGTTGGGCGGTGACGACGACGGCCGGATGGAGGTAGCCCGCTTCGCGCCCTTCGGGTCGTCCGAGCTCGAGGTGGACGACGTCACCCGAATTCTGCATCGAGCCATGCGGTCTCGTCGCTGCGGAGCTCGCTCTGCAGTTGGTGGCCGATGTGGTCCTGTCGCAGCGCGCGGACGGCGAGAGCGACCGTGTTGCCGACGGTGGTGTCGAACTCGGCCGCGAGGCGCTTGAGTTCTTCGTGGGTGCCGACATCGATCCGGACGCTCGTGCTCTGCATGCAAATCAGCATACACCAGCGGGGTGAGGTCCACCGGTCATTTCCGGGTGCTCGGCTTGAGCCGAGGCATAGAGGCATAGAGGCATAGAGGCATAGAGGCATAGAGGCATACTGTCGACGAGCTGATAGCCGCGGAAAGTGTCGGCTCATCGAGCTGGGCCCGGGTACCGCCACCTGGGCTCAGCTCACGTTTTCGGACTACCGCGACGCGCCGCCGCCAGGACCCGTTGGGCGGGAGAGCAATGACAGTCGACCAATGCGATGGCTGGCGCCGGTGCGTGTTGCTGCCGCCATGCCGCCCTCATCCGGCCAGACCTCTGCCGTGTCAAGCCCCCCGACCCGGACGACGGCGAACCGGTCACGGAGGCGAGTGGATGCGCCATCCGCAAGCCACGCACGAGGACTGCGGGCGCCCGGCGCATTCGACGGCTCGTTCTGCGCTGCCACAGAAGTGGCACTAGTGCCGGCGCGCAGAAGTAGGTCGCGTGTGGTTCAGGCGACGAGGGGGTCGGCGGCGTAGGTCCATCTGAAGGGTTTTGCCTGTTGGTCGTACTCGGCGATGTAGGTGAGCATCTTGGTGATGAGGTCATCGCGTGAGGTGAAGTTGCCGTTGGTGATGACCTTGCGTTGCAGGATCGAGAAGAACAGTTCGACCTGGTTGACCCAGCTGGCGTGGGGCGGTGTGAAGTGCACGGTCCAGCGCGGATGCGCGGCGAACCAGGCCTTCGTGTGCTTGGAGCGGTGACTCGATCCGTTGTCGAGCACGACGTGGATCTCTAGCGCCGGGTCGATCGTCCGGTCGATCTCGTCGAGGAAACCACAGAAGTTCAGGGAATCGTTCTTGCCTGAGATCGGCTCTGCGAGGACCTCGCCGGTGTGCACGTTCAGCGCCGCGAACAGCGACGCGGTGCCGTGACGGATGTACTCCCACTCGCGGCGGGACCGGCGCCCGGGCCGCGCCGGCTGGGTGCTGTGCCTGCGTTCTTTGGCCTGCACCGAGGTCTTCTCGTCGACCGACACCACGATCGCGTTGTCGGGGCAGTTCAAGTACAGGCCGCAGACGTCGCGTACCCGATCCCAGAAGTCGGGGTCATCGCGACGGTTGAGCCAGCCACGCACCCTCGTGACATCGATGTGCATGGCCTTGAGGATCCGGCCGACCTGCGACGCGGAGATTTCGATCCCTTCGGCGAACAACGCGTCGGCCAGTTCGAGGTGAGTCCACATGGGCACAGGATCGTCCTCGTCCTTCTCCGATGTCGCGATCGCGGCGAGCTTCATGCGGTCGTCATGGCCGATCCGTCGGGGCCGTCCCGGGCGGGGCCGTTCCTCCAACCCATCCAGGCCTTCGGCCAGGAACCGCTTGCGCCACTCGCCGACCTTGTGCTGATCCATCCCGACCTCGACACCGATCTTGGCCAGGGACACACCCGCCTCGCACAACAAGATCGCCCGCGCCCGACGCACCTCGCGAGCCGACGACGTGTGGGCCCGCACCCGACGCTCGAGCTCGTCCCGATCCTCGTCAGCCAACACCAGCCGCTCGACCGTGAACCCCATGCAAGTCTCCTCCGACGCTGAGGACACCCATCACAGCATACGCGACCTATTTATGCGGTGATGCACTAG
>CAVTAI010000002.1:0-14301 GCA_963732655.1 uncultured Acidobacteriota bacterium
CACGACAGCTTCGCGACCCCGACTGGCTCGCCACCCGCTACCAACAAGCGTCGGCCAGCACGCTCGCCGCCGAACTCGGCGTCGCACCCTCGAGCGTCGTCAACGCCCTGCACCGCCACGGGATTCCAGTGCGTGGACCCGACGAACGTCAACGCTTCCGCACCCCCGAGCGACTCCACGATCCCGGATGGCTCCGAGCCCAGTACGCCACCAAGCCGGGCGCACAGGTCGCCACCGAACTCGGCGTGTCTGCCCCAGAGGTCTACGCGGTCACGCGCCAACTCGGACTGCCGACCGACGGCCCGTGGGTGCGACGCGACACGCGCCGACTGCGCCCGCCCCCCAAACGACACCTCGAACAAGTCTGGCGCCACCACCAAACCCTCAAATCCGTCGCCGTCGAACTCGGCGTATCGCACATCACCGTCGTCGTCTGGCTCGCCGACATCGGAATCTTCCTCAGTGACACACCAGCGATCTCGCGACGTCAACTCGAGCAGGCGATCGCCGAAGGCCTCACGATCGACGAGATCCGCCGCCGCCACCACGTCGCCGACCGCACCGTCAAAGTCGAACTACGCCGGTTCGACCTCGTCGATGCCCACCGACACCGACCAACGCCAGACTGGTGATTGCGGCAGGTCGACATGGCCGACACATTCGGGTACGTGTCGTAGTCGATCACCGTCGCCGCGGACACTGCCGACGGCGCGCCGGTCAGAGTCCTTCTCACGCCGGCGTTGCGAACAGTTGTTCGCTCGCGCGATGCTGGCGTTCTTGTTCGAAGCCGCGCACGAGATCGAATCGCTCCGGCAGATCGCACGCAATGGCCCCGCTCGCGCCGGTGCAGGTCGCGGATCTGCTCGCGACATGTGCGGAGTTGGCGCGTCAACACCCCGCTAGATCGCTCAGACCCTGGCCGAGCTTCCCGACTCGTTCGCCGCAGTACGCAGCTCACTCAACCGACTACACGAGATCGTTGGCCAAGACCGGACCGCGGATCAATAGCGTGAGCCAGAGGTCAGCCAACGCCACAGGACCACCCACGGTGGCAGCGCATCTCGCTTCCACATTGCCTGGCGGGCGCTCGTACGTGAGGAAATCCCTCGCGACCTCGGCACCGCCCGAACAAGCGCGTGTCATGCCGCGGACCAGCACCCGGCACTTCGGGGTGCCATCCCGCGACAGATCGCCGGATCTCGGCGCTGTTCTCAAACGGCGCCACGCGCGTTCTGAGCGCGCCATGAGGAGCGTTCTGCGCCCGCCGTCGTGCATGCGCGTTCCGCTCGGGCAGCGCGCGCCGGATGAGCGCTGGACCAGACCACGGAGTTCGTGAGGCGGCGCCACCGTCGCCGGACGACGCTTCCTCGCGGCCGGGTCGGTGGCGTAGGGCTACGCTCTGGGTGTCGTGTGGGAGCGACCAAAGGATTGCGGAGCTACAGCATCCCGGACTTGAAGAAGCTCTTCGCTCTTTCCCGGAACGTGTGCGCCCACCCGACGTGCGAGGTTCAACTCGCAGATCCGAACTGGCCGTACGTGCAGTGCGAGATCGTGCACATCTACGGACTGTCGCCGGGAGGCCAGCAGTACATCGACGAGATGAGCGACGGCGAGCGCAACTCGTACGAGAATCTGATGTTGTTCTGCCGAAACCATCATCAGTTGGTCGACTACCTCGAACCTCAGAACTACCCGGCGGATCTCCTGCTCAACATGAAGTGGGCTCATGGAGAACCGTGGCTCCACCGGCGCCAGCTGGTGTCCAGAGAGGCTCTGCTCGACGAGTACGTCCGAAAGCTCGCGGTGACCCTCAACATCGTCGTTGCCGATGAGTCAGCGTGAACCGATCCGGTCCTCACGGCCGGCTCCGGAAGCCGAGGCTCAGGTCGTGCGCAACAGATCAGGCGAGCCACGTTCCGGTGCGCAGAGAAGTCCATTCGCGTCCACGAACTCGCCTCCGAACTCGGCATGTCGTCTCATGCGATGGTGGATCTCTGCAAGACGCTGGGCATACCGATGAAGTCGGCGTCGTCCAGCCTGAACGAGGCGTACGCCGACATGGCTCGCCGACGCGCCCAGCGAGAAGGGCTGACACGCTCAGCGTCCAACGCGGACGCTCTATGGAGAATGCGGCGAACTGACCGCCGGACAGCAAGCGATCGGTACGAGATCCACCCCGCACACTCGGTATAGAGGGCAACGCGACTGCCCTGGCCGTGTTCGCTCGGAACGTTCCATCAGGTGCAACCACCGACCGGCGGTGGCGGGCGCCCGGGTAAGGGCCTGATTGCAGCGGCACTGCGCTGGCCGAGGAGCGCGTGACGAGTGCCGGGGTTCTGAGCGGTCAGCGTGCGATGGGCAGCGGTGATCGCAGTGCCGATTCGGGGCGGTCTGATTGAGCGAGCTGGCGCCGCAGGTACCGAGCACTGCACCAGGACCGGACTGGCGTGGCCGAACGAGCACGTCTCGCCCTAACTCAGGGCGCCGATGCCCAGCGGCCAGCACATCGACGATCGAGTTCGCAACGCTCGGGGTCGGCCACTCCGTGCGGAGACTCTGTCGTGGGGGTCCGCGGCTGCGATGGACGGTTCGACCAGCGGCTACCCTCGCCGACCCGACTGCTCAAGTGCGCGGCGCTCGGCGAACTCGCGTGACGCGCACGAATCCATCCCGTGTGTGGCATGGGCCGAAGGTCGCCGGCCAACGGTTGCGCCCCCAGAACAAGATTGCTGAGTCGCAAGGCAAGGCCGCAAGTCTATTGTTGGTTGATGGCGCGGATCCCTGAACCACCTGATCGTGGTGATCCCGGGAATCGGTGGGAGTGGGCTCATTGATGAGACGCGTCCGAAGAGTGATCGGGCTGTTTGGTGCTGGGCGGATTGAGGTCGATCGCTGTGGGGGATTCGCGATCCCTCACGACTGGCTGTCGACCGGCCGCTCACACCGACCTGTCTGCTCCATGACTTCACGGTTGTTCCATTCTTCAAGAGCGTCGATGGCTACGACAGCCTGTGGGCGACGGTGACGGGTTGCTTCCCCGGCGTGGGGACCGATGCCGGTGACCCAGACTGTCCGAACTTGGATGCCCTCGTCGTCGCCTTCCCGGGACCATTTTCGGCTCGGTGTCGGTCATGCTGCTGACCGGCTCGCCGCCAGTCTCGCGGCACGCTTTGACCGACTCGGCGCCGACTCGACGGTTCTGTTCGTCGCTCATTCGATGGGTGGGCTCGTGGCGCGTCACTGGGTGGCGCACCACAACGGGTCGGCACGCTGCCGGGGGATGATCGCCCTCGGCACACCGTTCCGAGGCGCCCCGAAGGCATTGGACGTGATGGGCCAACGGCCTCTCGTGGGGTACTCGGATGATTCAGCGGCCCAAGTTGTCGCGTGCGGTGCAGGCGTGGCCTGCACTGCACGATCTGGTCCCGATCGACGAGCGGGTGTTCGACCGCGACGGAGTGCGTCGGGCCGCGTGGAGTTGGTCGACCTTCCGCATCATGCCGAATACGTGACGGCCCGCGAAGGCCCACGTCGCTACGCGTGCGGCGGACGCGACCTCGACCTCGACCCCGACCATCGCCCCATGTTGCAGCCCTTCCGCGGAAGCGGGCAGGCGACGCTCTCGCAGACGACGTGGGACGGTTCTCGCCTAACGGTCTCCAAGGTTCCCCTGGACTGGTGAAAATGCCTGCCGGGGACGGCACGGTGCCGGGCTGGTCGTCGGTACCGCCGGAATGGGAGCGGCCCGTCGGCCACCGAGCGGACCCGATGCCGACAGGTGACCCTCACGGGCAGATCAGCCACACGCTTGGTCTCGCCGAGCAGCTATTGTTGCTTGATTCTGGTGACCCGCCCCCGATCGTTGTGGGCAAGACCTCGGGACCCGCTCGTAGCTGGGTTCGACGTCGACGGCGTTGTTCAGCCTGGAGATGTCGTTCGTGGCGCTGTCCTGCTCGAGGGGCCAGCTCTCGCGGGGAGAGGTCCGCGAGAGACAAGGCTGTCGGGCGACGCTGCGGTTGGACGATGGCGAGACGCTGGATCTGTGGGTGTGGGTCTCTATCCCTGTGGCAGCTTCTTCGTTGAACTCCCGATGGACGTCGAAGGAGTTGTGGACTTGACAAGGTGCGGATCGAGCTGCCGGATGGGGTTTTGTCGGCGTGTCGTCGATCAGGTCGTGGTGTTAAGGAACCGAGGAATGACCGCCTCCTGGCCCAGCTGGGACCGTCGCCATTTCGATGGTTTGACCGGCTACATCCTCAAGGATGAAGTCGGTCATCTCGGAGCATTTCCGGCGAAGAGGACGGGAGCCGTTGGGCCGATTGCGAGAGATCTACGACGAGTTGTGCCGATTCGAGATTCGTTACGAGCAGGAACTGGTCGGGGCCAGGGAGGGCCGCCAGTTGATCCGCCCTCCAGCGGAGGTTCTCGCCGAGCGTGACGCCGCCGGCAACTGCCTCGACATTGCGCTCGTCGCAGCCGGGCTGTGCCTGCGTGCGGTTTCATCCCTACCTGGTTGAGACCAACGGTCATGTCGTGTTGGCGGTGTGGGTCGGTGACGGTCTTTCCGCTGGCCACGTGAACTGGGATCTGGGACCGAACCCGGCGTATCCGCTGCAGCACGAGGTCGACGTTTCAGCCTTGAAGCAGCTCGGCGTGCGGTCGTCGGTACGGGCCGACGGTGCCGTCGTCGCCGTGGATGTCACCCGCTGCGCGGTGGGCATCTCGGTGCGGACCGATCCGGCGCATTCGGCCAGGCCCTCGCGGCAGGGTCCGAGGCACTCGAGGGCGACGGAACTACCAGACGAGTCTGTGACGTCGGATGGCGATGGCAGCCGGGTGACCAACTCAACCCGGGCGTCCAGTGGGACCTCCAGTCCCCACTGTTTCCCGCCCCAATCTTCGACGTCCCCGACCTGGCCGACGTGTCGCCGGCGCGACCGACACGTGCCCAATACGCGGTGGTGCCGTTCCAGAAGTCGGCGACGTTCGAGGTGGTCCTCGACCGGGCGACGACCGCAACGCCCGACCACGGACCGGTGGTGATGGTCGCTCACGGCGGCGGGGGACCGGCAAGACGCGCCTCGCCGGTGAGGTGGCCCTGCGTCTCCAGACACTGGGATGGACCGCCGGGGTGATCCGGCGCGGCGAGCTCGCCCGCGTGGATCTTCGCCGACTCCGTGAGGTCGCAGGCCCGTTGTTCATCGCCATTGACTACGCCGAAGCAGCTTTGCCCGGGGAACTGCTCGACGTGTTGCGCCACCTCCAACGACCTCGTCGGCATCCGGTGATCGTCGTCCTGCTCGCCCGAACGGCTGGGCACTGGTGGGAACAGCTTGACAGCAGCCGTCGTGACGCGGGGATGAGCGCCCGTCCCCACGTTCTTGACCGAATGCCCCCGGTTGCAGCGACCGCCAGGCAACTGTGGCATGCCGCCTACATGGCATTCATGGACCTCGCGGAACCTGCGACTTACCCGACAGCGATCACATCCGTCTCGCCTCGGTGGACGAGACGTTCGACGTGCCGCCGGAGCCGCCACCACCTCAGCGGCAACGTTGGACGTCGCTCGACTACGTCCTGCTCGTGTGGTTCAAGATCCGCCAACCGGCCGCTTCGCTGACCAGTCGAGCCGAGTTGTACGACGAGGTCATCCGCCACGAGTATCTCTACTGGTCCGAACGCCACCCGAGCAGCAGGCCAGATGAGGCGCGGCTTCAACGGGTGGGCAGCCCACCTGACGACCGCATCGCCGTCGACCCAACGTGACGCCGAACAATTGGTCCCAGGTCTCGACCCCGACTCGCTCGACGCGTTCGCGGCGATCTGGTCGGGCGGCTGGCACACCGACGGACGAACCGACCCGCTCGCCTTGCGACCCGACAGCGTCGGCGATCACCTCATGCGCCGACACTTCGGGAATCACCCCGATGAGTTCGCCGACCTCACCGACCGTGTCCATCGATTGGCTGCCACTCAGACCTCCGACACCGCCCGTCGGGCAACGCCCGAGACAGCGTTGGATGTACTGATCACCAACGTCACGTGGGCCGAGACCGACAACCCCGACGCCGAAACCACCACCACCTCGATGTGGACTTCGGCAATCTCAGCGCACCCCGAAATATGGGAATCTCTCCTATCCGAGGCAGTCAGGGGCTCGGCGTCGGCGGCTCGCGGCTCGAAATCGCCGTCGCGGTAGAGTCAGCGACTCAACTCCGTCCGGTGTAGCGATGATCCGCGGTCTAGCCCGCGCCCGTGCCCATCGGACACACCCTGCTCCTACGGACATCGGCGATTGCCGCCGAACGTGACAATCAGCGCTCGACAACGGGATCCAAGGCTGAACGGGCTGCAACGCTCGAGACCCTTGGGAACCGCTACAGCGGGGTGGGGCGCCGGGGTGAGGCGCTCGCCGCCGCAGAGGAGGCGACCGCGTCGGCGCCGCGAGTTGGCGTCGAGCAACCCGGCTGCGTTCAACGTGGACCTCGCTCGGTCGTTGTCCAACCTCGGCGGCCGCTACAGCGGGGTGGGGCGCCGGGGCGAGGCGCTCGCCGCCGCAGAGGAGGCGACCGCCACGTACCGCGAGTTGGCGTCGAGCAACCCGGCTGCGTTCAACGCGGACCTCGCTCGGTCGTTGTCCAACCTCGGGATCTTCTACAGCGGGGTGGGGCGCCGGGACGAGGCGCTCGCCGCCGCAGAGGAGGCACAGCGTATGCGCCGCGAGTTGGCGCAAGCAACCCGGCTGCGTTCCACCCGGACCTCGCCGCGTCGTTGTCCAACCTCGGGGATCGTCTACAGCGAGGTGGGGCGCCGGGGCGAGGCGCTCGCCGCCGCAGAGGAGGCGACCGTCAGTACCGCGAATTGGCCGCGAGCAACCCGGCTGCGTTCATCGCGGACCTCGCCGCGTCGCTCTCCAACCTCGGGATCTTCTACAGCGAGGTCGGGCGCCGGGCCGAGGCGCTCGCCGCCGCAGAGGAGGCGACCGTCATGCGCCGCGAATTGGCGCGAGCCAACCCGGCGCGTTCATCCCGGACCTCGCCGCGTCGCTCTCCAACCTCGGGAACCGATACAGCGAGGTGGGGCGCCGGGGCGAGGCGCTCGCCGCCGAAGAGGAGGGCGACAGCGTTGCGCCCGAGTCGGCGTCGAGCAACCCGGCTGCGTTCAACGTGGACCTCGCTCGGTCGTTGTCCAACCTCGGGATCTTCTACAGCGAGGTGGGGCGCCGGGGTGAGGCGCTCGCCGCCGAAGAGGAGGCGACTGCGTTGCGCCGCGAGTTGGCGTCGAGCAACCCGGCTGCGTTCAACGCGGACCTCGCGGCGCTCGTTGTCCAACCTCGGGAACCGCTACAGCGAGGTGGGGCGCCGGGGCGAGGCGCTCGCCGCCGAAGAGGAAGGCGACAGCGTTGCGCCGCGAGTTGGCGTCGAGCAACCCGGCTGCGTTCAACGCGGACCTCGCTCGGTCGTTGTCCAACCTCGGGGGCCACTACAGCGGGGTGGGGCGCCGGGGCGAGGCGCTCGCCGCCGCAGAGGAGGCGACCGCCCAACGCTACCGCAAGTCGGCGTCGAGCAACCCGGCTGCGTTCGACGCGGACCTCGCGGCGTCGTTGTCCAACCTCGGGGGCCACTACAGCGAGGTGGGGCGCCGGGGCGAGGCGCTCGCCGCCGAAGAGGAGGCGACCGCCACGTACCGCGAGTTGGCGTCGAGCAACCCGGCTGCGTTCAACGCGGACCTCGCTCGGTCGTTGTCCAACCTCGGGGGCCACTACAGCGGGGTGGGGCGCCGGGGTGAGGCGCTCGCCGCCGCAGAGGAGGCGACCGCGTTGGCGCCGCGAGTTGGCGTCGAGCAACCCGGCTGCGTTCAACGCGGACCTCGCTCGGTCGTTGTCCAACCTCGGGGGCCACTACAGCGGGGTGGGGCGCCGGGGCGAGGCGCTCGCCGCCGCAGAGGAGGCGACCGCCACGTACCGCAAGTTGGCGTCAAGCAACCCGGCTGCGTTCAACGCGGACCTCGCTCGGTCGTTGTCCAACCTCGGGGGCCACTACAGCGAGGTGGGGCGCCGGGGCGAGGCGCTCGCCGCCGCAGAGGAGGCGACCGCCACGTACCGCAAGTTGGCGTCGAGCAACCCGGCTGCGTTCAACGTGGACCTCGCTCGGTCGTTGTCCAACCTCGGGGGCCACTACAGCGAGGTGGGGCGCCGGGGCGAGGCGCTCGCCGCCGCAGAGGAGGCGACCGCCACGTACCGCAAGTTGGCGTCAAGCAACCCGGCTGCGTTCAACGTGGACCTCGCGGCGTCGTTGTCCAACATCGGGATCTTCTACAGCGAGGTGGGGCGCCGGGGTGAGGCGCTCGCCGCCGCAGAGGAGGCGACCGCCACGTACCGCAAGTTGGCGTCGAGCAACCCGGCTGCGTTCAACGCGGACCTCGCTCGGTCGTTGTCCAACCTCGGGAACCGCTACAGCGAGGTGGGGCGCCGGGGCGAGGCGCTCGCCGCCGAAGAGGAGGCGACAGCGTTGCGCCGCGAGTTGGCGTCGAGCAACCCGGCTGCGTTCAACGCGGACCTCGCTCGGTCGTTGTCCAACCTCGGGAACCGCTACAGCGAGGTGGGGCGCCGGGGTGAGGCCGAACAGGTCTGGACCACCGAATCCAGTCAACTCACTCGGCTCACCTCGCGTGGGCATGGCTGCTCGCGTGGCTCCGGTCGACGCCGTCGAAACCACAACACTGGCCGAGGCAACAGACCTGCTTGATAGCGCCGAGGATGACGGCTTCCTTGGCGGTGCCCGGCGTGCGGTCCGCTCGGCCTGGACACAGCGCGACGGCCGACCCACCGAACTACCGCGCTGGGCCACAGAACCGGTCGACGACGCCGTGGTGCATGCAGTGAATGCCTGGCTCGCGGCCCGTTCATGGCCGGACCAATCCGCTTGGATGGCCATACATACAGCCGATGAACGATTCGAGAAGTTCGCTGCATCCGTCGGTGCTGTTGCCGACCTCTACCCTGAGCAGGCCGCGGTCCGAGATCTTGCCGTCACATTGGATCAGTTGTTGACCGGTCAGCTTGACCTCGCGTCGATGCGAACCGAACGCGACAGGGCCTGGGAAGTCCAAGCAGCTGTCGCCGAGTGGCTCTCCACCCGAACATGGACGGAATCGCGTGGGGATGCTCCAAGAACGCTCCGATATCTTGCGATCGGCCGATGCTCGCGAGTACCTCACGACCCTGACCACCGATTCGACTTCAGCTCCCGTCGCATCCCAACACCTCGCGATCCTTGACTTCACCGAGCCGGACGACACTGACGTCAGGGCCGTCTTCGAATGGGTCGCCGACGCTCCGGCCGCTCAACAGCGAGCGATCGAAGCACTCGACGCTGGAGACACCGGCACCATCCAGCGAATCATCGCACTCAACCCCTCCGCCCTGCAGGAGCCGCCACACGGCTGGCTAATGTCCTGGGTGGCGATCGTGCTCGATCCTCGACTCCGAGCCACAGTCCTCGAGGGAGCCGACCCAGCATCGCTGATCGGTCCGGTGATCGCGACGCTCGGCAACGACGAACGGCACGCCGCACGACTCCACCTAGAGCGATTCGGCGCACACGTTCGCGCGGCACACGGCCCCACCCTTCGCACCCTTGTCCGCGACGTGTCCTTGGCAATCGACATGCTGCGATGAGTCGATCACGCGTCCTGACCGCCGTGGAGATCGCACGACTCGACGCCGTCGCCCGAATGTATCGACGTGCCCCGACCGCTACTGAACGCGAACGGGCCCGACTGAACCTGATTAACGTCACGGCGGCCCTCCACGTCGACGGAGTGCCGTGGACAGCGATGGTCAGCCACCTCGGCACGACCACCGGGAAACTGACCCGACTGAGACGCCTCAAGCCCGTCGCCGCTCTGGCGAGCGTCGAGACAGCCGCGCCGCCACCCATCACGCTGACCCTCACCAGCGAGTCGGCCGTGCTCGAGGCACGACATCCCATCGGTGCCATCGGCAACCCTCACCAACCAACCGGGGCACGGTCTGTGCGCAGAGATCGAATCTCCGAACGCGCAAGTGCTCACCGGAAGGCGGCTCGGTCACCACCATCGCCGGAGCCCAACAACCGGTGGTGGATACCCATTAGAACAGGCGGCGCAGAACGACACCTGCCTCCCCTCACGAACGGCGCACCGATCGACGCTTATGCCGCAATCCGTGGGTGTGCGGCGAGCGGGTCGAGGCGATGATCATGACGACGCTCTCGCTCGGCTCGGCATCCCGCTCGCACCCGCGTTCCGAGTACGGCCCACCCGTCTCGCAACGCGCACGACCCCGGCGCCTACCTGATCGTGGACGCGCCGACCAGGCCTCACATACGTGCCGGTGGCTGCACTCCGTCGAGTCTCCTCATCGCAAGATCAAGCGGATCTTGCTCGGCGACAGCAAACGCGTGTCGAACCTCGCGGTCGCGCTGCCAGCCAGATCGGTAGATCAGATTCGAGCATCGGCAACTGGGTCGGTCTGCTCGACGTACGTGGCGAGCCGACGTCGGGCCTCACGAACTGCTGCGACGAGGTCTGGGTGGGCGGTGGCTTCGGCGAAGTCGTCGACGCGTTGCCAGGCTTGGAGTTCGACGAGCGGGTCGTCGAGGACGATGCCGCAGCAGCGCACGGTTTCGAGCACGACAGGGATGTCGTTGCGTTCGAAGGCGAGTTCCATCAGCCGGACGGCGTAGGCGATCACGAACGTGCCGATCCGTGACGTGATGCCCTCGGTGGCTGCCCACGAGTATCCCTTCTTGGCCCGGAGCATCGGGCCGCGGAACGTCGCGAGGCCGTCACGGAGCAGGTCGAACGCTTCCTCGGACGACAGTTCGAGCGACGTGTGGTAGCGGTGCTCGAGCAGTTCGACGTCGGTGAGCACCCGTTCGGACACGGCGTACCGGGACGGTGATCCTCGTCCGGGCTTGGCGGCGGGCAGGAGGTCGTTGCCGTCTGTGTCGGTGCCGAGTTTGACGCGCAGCCGAGACACCCGTTGCTGCATCGGGCGCAGCGGTTCTTTCGGCATCGGCCGTGTGCTGCGGCTGGTGAACGGGTCGTCGACGAGGAGTGTGTAGATCGTGTCGATGTTCGGTCGTACGTCGCGCTGGAGCGTCAGCAACGCGAGCAGCTCGACCTCGGCGGACTGGGTGATCGGGCGGCCCTCGACGGTGACTTCGCCGAGGCAGCGAACGAGCACGTCGAAGGGTGGCGGTTCGTAGGCGAACTCGACGACGTCGGGCTCGTCGTCGTCCTCCGGCGACCCGACGGGCGCTCCGTTGAGGCAGTCGTGGGGGATGTCGTCGACGATCGTGTCGTAGCGAAGGTCGAGTGTGTCGGCGATCGCAGGCGAGACCGACATCGGTTCGGCCGGCGCGTTCGCAAGATGGTCGAACATCTCCGCCGCTTGCCCCGCCGCTTCGCTGCTGACGACTGGAGGGACCAGATTCGCGCCGGACCAGGTGGCTTGCTCGGCTGACGACATGTGCAGTGTCTCGACCGCTTGCGGGTGATCGCCGATGATGATCACGGCGGCTCCAGAGTTGGGCCGGCAGACGTCGACGAGTTCGTCGAGCGTGCTGCGCTCGGCGTCGGCGATCGACGCGAGGTCGACCACAAACACCTGCGGGTCGAGCTCGCCGGTGTCTTCGTCGGTCGCGGCCCGTGCGGCGACGAGCGACCCCGCTCCCGTCGTAGCCGTTCGCTCGACAGTGTCTCGTGCGACCCGCACGGCGCGAATCAGTGTCGTGCTCGGCCACACCCGATCGCAGAATTCGGCGCCGGCGACATCGAGACCGACGAGAGCGACATCGATCGGAACGCCCAACGGGTAGGTCGCCAGTTCGAGCACCATCGACCGGGCCACGCCTACCGCCGCATCCCTCTCCCCTGTGATCGCCAGCGACCCAGCGGTCTCGAGGTCCAACAGCACCTCGCCACCGCCTGAGCGGCGACCGAGGGTGACGAGCGCCGGCGTCAGCAACTGGCGCACCGGACAGGAAACCTCGCCCGCCAACTCGTGCACCCATGATCGGCCACCGTTCACGGTCGAGAACCCATCCGGCGGGAACGGCGCCGCTCCCGCAAAAAGGATCTCCAGCCGATCCTCGGCGACCTCGACCACCCGCACCGGCGGCGGATCGTGCTGCGCACGAGCGTGCGGCGTGACGGATCGCAACAGCGCTTGCAACGTGGACACCCGATGGGCTGGTGCCGCGGATCGGACAGCGAGTTCCGTGCCGGCAGCAGCCGGTGTCGGGGGCACGAGTTGCTCACCGGGACGGAGTTGGGTGGCCCGGCGCCCGCGCAACCGGCGAGCCATCTCGACCATGCCTGCCGCCAGCAGCAATCCCATCGGCACTTGCCACCACAACGTCCGCGTCGACTGATCGAACAACTCGCTGTCGTCGGTCGCCTCGACCGGAACGGGAGTGTCGCCCACCGGACCAGGATCAAGAGGGGTGTTCGCCACGGTCGTGGGCAAGGCCTCCGGCACGGCGATCGTGGTCGGGGCCGGCGACTGCTCAGTAGCCGGGGGCGTGGTCGACACGGGCACAATCGTCGTCGGCGTGGTCGATGATGGCGGTGTCGTCGGTGCCGGACCTGGCAACGGCGCGGCTGGTACCGGTGCGGGTAGGGGTGGGGTCTCAACCGTCGGCGGTGCCGCTGCGGGCACGTCGGCCTCACCCTCCAGGCCGGGAAGCGTGATCACCGCGCCGATCGCGATCTGCGACGGATCAGCGAGCTGATTCACCTCGGCGACATGCCACACCAAGTCGGCGGTGACCCAGCCGTAGTGTGACTCCAACACCTCCCACAAGCGTGTCCCCCGCGACGACGGTGTGTACCGACCACGACGCGCTGCCACCGGTCGTCACGGGCGGGGCGATCGGCGGTGGAAGCGGTGGGAACACCAGGTGCTGACCGACCAAGATCAGGGAGGGATCAGTCAGACCGTTCGCGTGCGCGACGTGGTGGATCACCGCCGCGTCGACATGGCCGTACACCTCGTCGGCCAACGCCCACACCGTGTCGCCGTCAACGACGACATGCTCCGCGACTGCCGCCGTGGGCGCCGGCGCCGATCCCACAGTCGGAGTGGACTGCACGATCGCGCCGTCGAGACCAAACCCGCTGAAGGCTCCGACCAGGTCGCCCGGCAGCTCCAGTACCTCACCAACCGTCGGTCCGTCCACTGTCAGCTCGGTCGGCACCGACGGCACAGCGACAGCGCTCCCCGAAGTCGCCATCACCATCGTCGACGCCGACAGCGTCATGCTCGAGACCGAGCGCCACAGCCGCTGCCGGAGTACGGGCACCGCAACCAGTCGACCCACACGCGAGAGCAACCGCGCCAACGACACCAGCCTCGCCGCCGCTGCGAACTCGGCGAACAGCGCCAGCAACGCCGACACGCAGACATAGCCAGACACCAGCACGCCGGACCACCTGGCCACCTCGACGAACGCGTCATCACGCTCCACCTCGCGCAGCCATCCCGATGGATCCGACCATCGGAAGGGCAGCGGAGCGAACCGGCCTGACCACACGAACAGCGCGAACGCGCCACCTGCCACCAGCACCCACAGCATCAACTGGCCGATCCGCCGCAGAGCGTTCATCCCGCCCTCGGATCCGGCTTGAGCTCGCCGACGAACTCATCCACCGGGTAGTCGACAGGTGTCGAGTCGAAGTCGAAAGGACCCAGCACGAACGTGCCCAACGCGATGCCGTTCCACGACAGCGTCCACGTCCCTGCCCACGTCGCACCGCCCGTCATCGTGTACGCGCCCATCGTCTCAGGCGTCCACATCGCTGGCGGATCGGTTTCCGACCCGCACGACGTCGCCGCGTCGGACCACGAGTCCACGCCCTCGACGCGCCAGTAGAACTCGATCGGCGACATCGATGCCGATGCCGTCCAGCCGCGCAACGGGCCGACACTCACCGGCACTACCCCCGGATCGACGCACCACAACCACGTCTCCAACCCGGTGATACCACCGAACTCCGCCCTCGGGTTCAACAACGTCCGCAGCGTCAAGAGCGCTTCGGCAGCTTCCCGGAACTCGCCCTCGGTTGGAGGGGGCGGAGGCGGAGGAGGCGGCGACTCACCAGGCATCACACAGATGCTGTCGATGAAGAGCTGTTCGTTCGTCTCGGTGTTGATCAAGCTGACCCAGTACCACGCGCCCACCTCGATGAGGTTCCCGCCAGCATCTCTCGTGACGCACAGCGTGGGGCCGCCGGGGAAGACGCGAACGTCATCGG
>CAVTAI010000003.1:0-201082 GCA_963732655.1 uncultured Acidobacteriota bacterium
AGGGCTTCCTCGACCGGGTCTTCGGGCGTGGCGATGAGGCCGATGTCCTCGGCCTCGGCGACGGTGAGCTCCTGTTCCTCGGTGGCGCCGAGCGCGAGGCGGAGATCCTTCGCTGCTTCTCCGGTCTGGGAGGAGTGGGCTTCGTCGACGATCACGGCGTAGCGGCGCTGGCCGAGCTCGGCGACCTTGTCGAGGATGAACGGGAACTTCTGCAGCGTGGTGATCACGATCCGCGACTGCTGCCCGGCAAGCGCGTCGGCGAGCTGACCAGAGTCCGCATCGATCTTCGCGACGACACCATGGGCGTGCTCGAACTGGTAGATCGTGTCCTGGAGCTGCCGGTCGAGCACGACCCGGTCGGTGATCACGATCACCTTGTCGAACACCTTCGTGTCGGCGGTGTCGTGCAGCGACGACAGCCGGTGCGCAAGCCAGGCGATCGTGTTCGACTTCCCCGACCCTGCCGAGTGCTGCACCAGATACTTCTGCCCGGCGCCGTGGGAGCGGGCGTGCGACGCGAGCGCGAGCACGGCGTCCCACTGGTGCAGACGCGGGAAGATCACCAGCGGCGGGGCCTTCGAACCCTTCGGAGGCTGCTCGACATGCACGAAACGGGCGAGCAGGTCGAGCCAGGCGTCGCGCTGCCAGATCCGCTCCCACAGGTACGCGGTGCGGTGACCGTTCGGGTTCGCCGGGTTCCCCGCCCACCGGGTCGCCGAGGTTGAACGGCAAGAACCGCGTCGACTCACCAGCGAGGCGGGTGGTCATCGCCACCCGCTCGGTGTCGACCGCGAAGTGCACCAACGCCCGCCGCGACAACGCCGGCGATACCGGATCGCGATCGGTGCGGTACTGCGCGATCGCGTCTTCGACGCTCTGCCCAGTGAGGGCGTTCTTCAGCTCCGCGGTAGCGACCAGCAGCCCGTTCACGAACAGGCCGAGGTCGATCGTCTTCGTCGAGCCGGCCTGGTAGGCGAGCTGGCGGGTGACGTTCAACCGGTTCGCCCCGTACAGCCGCACCAGCTCCGGGGTGAGGCCGTGCGCCGGACGGAAGTAGGCCAGGCGGATCGTCACGCCGTGATCGACCACTCCGTGACGCAGCACGTCGAGCGTGCCCCGCTTGTCGATCTCCGCCGCCAGCCGGGCGACGAACTTCGACTGCGCGCCGGGTAGTCCGCCGTGGAGCTGCTTGAGTCGCTCCCACGCGTCGGCCTGGGTGGCGCCGATGAACTCGAACAGGTCCTCGGTGTCGATCCCGGTCACCGGGTCGAACGCCGGCGGCCGTGCCTGGCCCGGGCCCTTGAGGTGGTCGTAGCCGCCGTGCTCCACCAGCCACGTCGCCACGTATTCCTCGAACGCTGCCTCGTTCGGCTTCACTGCGTGACCTCCTCGGGCAACGACGTGGACGGACGGTCCTCGGAGGTGAACAGATCGAGGAACGGCGAGTACCGGTAGATGCGGTTGCGCTTGTGGCCGGTGGTCTCTTCGATGATCCGCATCGCCACCAGCTTGTCGAGCAGCCCACCGATCGTCGTCGGGGTGCCGCCCACCTGCTCGACCGCGTACTTCACCGTCACCACAGGATGCTCCACCAACAGATCGAGCAACGGCACCGCGTAGCGGCCGAGGCTCTCCGCGGCCACGGCTCGCAGTTGGCGGTCGCGCAGGTCGGCGATCGATCCGGCCACCCGCACGGCGTCGTTTGCGGCGACGGCGACACCGGTGAGGAAAAACCGCAACCAGCCCTCCCAATCGCCCTTGGCGCGGATCGCGCTCAACCGGTCGTAGTACTCGGTGCGGTTCTGCTTCAAGAACAAGCTCAGATACAGCAGCGGCCGGGTCAGCACCTGCCGCTCCACCAGCACCAGCGTGATCAGCAGCCGGCCGACACGGCCGTTGCCGTCGAGGAACGGGTGGATCGTCTCGAACTGGGCGTGCGCCAACCCGGCCGTCACCAACGGCGGCTGCGAGTCGTCGTTCAAGAACCGCTCCAGCGCAGCGAACGATCCGCTCACCTCGTCCGGCGGAGGCGGCACGAACGACGCGTTCTGCAACGTGCACCCGGCCGGGCCGATCCAGTTCTGCGTCCGCCGGAACTTGCCCGGCGACCGCTCCTGCCCCCGTACCCCGGTCAGCAGCTCCTCGTGCACCTTGCGGATCAGCCGGCCCGACAACGGCAACGAACC
The DNA here is from genome assembly GCA_963732655.1 of uncultured Acidobacteriota bacterium. Classification (GTDB taxonomy): domain Bacteria; phylum Actinomycetota; class Acidimicrobiia; order Acidimicrobiales; family SHLQ01; genus CAVTWS01. The sequence goes on from CAVTAI010000003.1 coordinate 2,187, forward strand.
CAACAGGTCGAGCCCGGTGTTCATCGCCCGCACGTAGTTCACGGTCTCGGTGATGTCCGCCGGCTGCGACGCCCCCGGCGCCGCGACCTCGAACGTCAACACGTCATCCAGGCTCGACTGCGTGCCCTCGATCTGCGAGCTGAGCACCGCCTCCCGCCGCACGTACATCGCCACGAACAGATCCGGGTTCGGCAGACTCCGCGCCAGGCCGTCCAGCCGCCCGAGCGCCAGATCCGCCTCCGACAACGCCCGCAACAGGTCGGCATCCCACCGCAACGGCGGATCCGGCGGCAGCGGCTTCGGCACGAACGCCCGATAGCCCGTCACCTGCTTCTCCCACCGGCCCGCCCGCGTGCTCACGACAGTCTCGTTCCAGCCCACTGGAACAGGCTGCCCAGGCGTGGCCCCGTTATTCCATGGTTCGCGCTCGTTGCTGGATTAAATGGTTCATCGTCCGCGGAGCCTTCGGTTCGCTGCCACGAGGTCGAACACCTCCGGGTCGAACCCGTCTGGCGCCCAATCGACCAGCTCGTCGTGCTCGGGATCCTTGGGGTCGGCGAGCGCTTCCAGAAGGCGCTCGTAACCCGGGATACCTCCGCAGTCCTCCGGTGGGCACGCCCGAGCACCATCGAGACACACCGGGTAGCGCTTGCCCTCGACGGGTGACTCGATCGCCTCGACGACGACGTCGTGCTCCCACCCGTCACCAAAGTCGTAGTCCCACCGCAACGACGCACCCACCTGCGGCAGCACGTGCTTCACCGTCGCTGCCTTCTCGTTGATCACGTAGTCGGCATCCTCGTCCGGCTCGCCGAACAAGATCCCTGCCCACGTCGAACATGTGCAGGTGGTAGCCCTCCCAGCCCATCACCCGCTCCAGCGCCTGATTCAGCTTCGGCAGCGGCGTCTCCGACCGCACCACCAGCCGCCGCCATACCAGCGGCTCGACGTCACTCAGCGACACCCGCAACACGTGCACCGTCGGCCCGAATGGAATCACGACGCCTCCTCAGCGATTTCCAGCGCAACGTCGAGCTGACCCGTGACCGCCGCGGTGATCAATGCCTGCTTGCGCTCCTGAAGCAGGCCGATGTGCTGCTCTATCGCATCGACGGCCTTGTCGATCGCCCGCAGCTGACGCCACGTGCGCTCGACTATTTCGTCTTGCTCTTCGACGGGCGGCAAAGGAATGCGGAGCGCTTCGATGTCCGGCATGTAGATCGTCTTGTGCGTCGAACCCATCGCGAGGCGCTCGAGCAGGTCTCGGCGCATCGCTCGAAGACACAGCAGGAGGTAGCGAGGCCGCAGGAGGGGGCCGCACGTCCACGTGGCGAAGTCCTGGCTCGTCGCCATGTCCCTGCCCATGATCGCCGAGTAGCCAGCTGAGGCAGCGGTTCGACAGAGTACAACCGTCCCCCTCGGATGCACGGTCGCCGACGAGTTGGCCAGGCCCAACTCACTGATCATCTCCCTGGTGTCGGTGATTTCCTCGATGCGGTCCGAGCGCATCTGAGCGACCTCTCCGGTTGTGATCCAGGGGATGGTGCAATGGACCCACCACTCGGGATGATCTCGACTCGGCGTGTGTCCGCTGCCCAGGCGGGAGACCATCGTCAGCTTGGCCGCCTGCCAGTGCCGAGGTAGAGATGCGGCCCACGTCAGCGAAGACTCGAGTTCGGTGCGTTACCGCTCCATCAATCACGCAGTGCAGGGTTGCCGCTGTACGGCGTTCAACGAGTAGGTCGGCCTGCTTCTGCTTGGCGCGGACCGCTCGGTCGACGCGCTCGTGTCTCGCGATCGAGGAACTCGACGATCCTCCGCTGCACCTGAAGCGGGGGTAACGGCGTCGTCAGCGTCTCGATGTCTGGCATGTAGATCGTCTTGTGCGTCGACCCTGCCATCCGCTCCCGTATCTGTTCTGGCTGCGCTCGCAAGGCGTAGAGCAAGTACCGGGGATCGAGCAGGGGCCACACGTCCACGTCGCGAAGTCCTGACTCGTCGCCATGTCTCCTCCGAGGATGCAGGAGAACCCAACTGACGCGGTCCGGGAGAGAGCGACGGTGCCGGCTGGGTGGACAACTGCAGCAGAGTTGGCGACACCGAGCGGACTGATCATCTCCGAGGTCTGATCGATCACCGTCAGCGTGCCGTCACGCAGCTTGTTGACGTCGGCGAGGGTCAGCCACGGAATCGTGCAGTCGACCCAGTAGTCGGGCTGCTGCCGACTCGGTGTATGTCCGGAGCCAAGCTTCGCAACGCGACGGATCGGTGTTGCCGGCCAGCTCATTCGGTTACCTCACGGAGCAGGAGTTGGATCTCCTCCTCGAGCGCCTTGATGTCGGCGTCGATTTCTCCGAGCGGGCGGGCCTGGACGTACTTGTAGAAGTGGCGAGTGAGAGGGATCTCGTAGCCGATCTTCGTCTTGGTGTGGTCGACCCACGCATCGGGCACGTAGAGGTGAACATCGGTGGCCATGTAGTCGTCGATCGCGGTCCGGTATTCGATCGACTCGAGTCGGCCGTTGACATCGGCCTCGAACACGACCGGGAGGGTGGGGAGCGGGACGTTCTCTCCGTCTCGCAGGTCGGGGTCGGGCTCCGGGTTCCCCTTCCGGTCGGTGACTGCTGGCGCGTCGGGGTCGGTTATCGCGAGCGCTGCCCATACGGCCTTCGCCTGTGGCGCCGACAGGCCGAACGGCTTCAGCACGGGATCGATCGTCTTGACGGCCGTCTTGTGGTCGCTGCTCGACCAGCCGTGCAGCGTCCGCAGTGCGTCGATCAGCTTGGTGCGGTCCTCCTCACCGAGCTTGGACAGGGGCTTCGCGGTGTCGATGGCTGCGAGGGTGTCGTCGCCGGCCTCCCAACGGAGACGAAGGGGGCGTTCGACTGTGATGCGCATGAACCCGAACGACTCGTTCGGCAGGATCTTCACCCGGTCGCCCTCGGTGAAGTCGCCGTAGAGGCGAGTGATCTCGGCGATCTGGTCGGCGGAGATCTCCTTGCGCTTCTCGCCGAGGCTCTTGCGCATCTTCACGAATAGCTCGCGGGCATCGACAAGTTGAACCTTGCCGCGCCGTTCGGGGCTCTTGCGGTTGGTGACGATCCAGAAGTAGGTGGAGATCCCGGTGTTGTAGAACAGCTGGTCTGGGAGACCGACGACAGCTTCGAGCCAGTCGTTCTCGATGAGCCAGCGGCGGATCTCCGATTCCCCCGACCCCGCAGCACCGTTGAACAGCGGGGAGCCATTGAAGACGATCGCCAAGCGAGAGCCGCCCTGCTCGATGGGCTTCATCTTCGAGATCATGTGCTGCAGGAACAGGAAGCTGCCGTCGTTGATTCTCGGCAGGCCGGCTCCGAAGCGGCCGGCGAACCCGGCCTTGGCGTGTTCAGTGCGTACGGCGTCTTCGACCTTCTTCCACTCCACCCCGAACGGCGGGTTGGCGAGCAGGTAGTCGAAGTGGGCGCCCTTGTGGCCATCCTCGCTGAAGGAGTTGCCGTGAGCGATGTGCGAAGCGTCCTGCCCCTTCAGCATCATGTCCGAGCGGCAGATCGCATAGGTCTCGGCGTTCAGCTCCTGGCCGTAGACCTCGAGCCGCGCTTCCGGGTGGGTGGAGCGCAGGTAGTCCTCTGCGATCGACAGCATTCCTCCTGTGCCACACGCTGGGTCGAACAGCGTCTTCACCACTCCGGGCTTGGCGAGCAGGTCGTCGTCCTCGATGAACAGCAATCGAACCATCAGCTGGATCACCTCACGCGGCGTGAAGTGCTCACCAGCGGTCTCATTCGAGAGCTCCGAGAAGCGCCGGATCAACTCCTCGTACAGGTAGCCCGTCTCGATGTTCGACACGACCCCGGGGTGCAGGTCGATCTCGGCGAACTTCGACACAACCATGTACAGCAGTTTCGAGTTGTCGAGCCGAGTGATCTGCACGTCGAAGTCGAACTTGTCGATCACGTCCCGAGCGCCGGTCGAGAACCCGGCGATGTAGCCGCGAAGGTTCCCAGCGACGTTGCCCGGGTCGTCGAGCAGCCGGCGGAAGTCGAGCTTCGAGGTGTTGAAGAACGGCTGCCCGGCGGCGGCTCGCAGGATCGCCTCACGGTCGCCATGCTTGGCGTGCTCGGCGAGCACCTTCGCCTTGGTCGGCTCCAACACGCAGTCGAGGCGGCGAAGCACGACCAGCGGCAAGATCACCTTGCCGTACTCGGACTGCTTGTAGTCCCCCCGCAGCAGATCAGCGACCGACCAGATGAACGCCGCATGGTTCTTGATCGTGGCTTCCGACACTGCGCTCCCCAAGTTCCAGCCCGCTGGAACACCCAGAGACCGAATGCGAGCCTATTCCAGTCGAGGTGGTCACGCTGGACTTTAAGGTGAAGCGAGGATGGCTGTGGCCCGAACGACGTCTCAGCGGAAAGCCGGCGTCACACCGCCTTGGCACACTGGGGACGTGGACAACGACCCTGGGGTGGACGACGATGCAGAGGATCAGGGCCGAGGCGACCCGGCGGACGAACGCCCCGAGACCGGCGCGCGACGTGGCGGTGCTGTCACCCCCTCCCTCGACGCCTTTGCGTCCATTCAGCGCAGCCTTGCTCGCATCGACCTCGCCGCCATCCGAGCGGCTCAGCGTGCCGTTGAGGAGTCGGGTGCCTTGAGGAAGTTCGCCGAGGCGCAGAACGCCGTCGTGGCGAACTTCGCTCGCTCGATCGACTTCACCAGAATTGCCGCGGCGGTCCAGGGACTCACTGACGCGGGCGCCACTGCGCAGGCCATGGCAGCCCAGCGGCAGTGGGCCGAGACCCTCGCACAGTCCGTCGACTTCTCGGCATTGAACAGCGCCGTCGCATCGAGCGCCGTACTGGATTCGTTGGCGCGTACGAGTTCGGCCTTCAGCGAGTCGCTGCGCAAGGAGACTGAGCTCTTCTCCCGAATCGCCGAGCGCATCACGTTCGACCTCCCAACGATCGACATGTCGGGCCTGCTCGCTGCCCTCGACCGCTGGATCCCGGTCAACCTCCGCCGCGTCGGTGCGCTCGACGCAGTCGCGATGATTGCGCTGGAGGAGGGGCTTCCGCTGAGTTGGGTACCGCGCGCCGAGATCGTGACCGTGCTGATCGAGGCCGAAAGCGCAGAGGATCGTGCCCTGATCCTCGCCGACCGCCGTGACGATGTTCTCGACGACTGCGAGGAGGCGGTCGCGTCCGCCGAGCATGAGTGGGCGGCCCAGTGCAGGAGTGCCATTGGTGCGATGCGAGCCGGCTTCGACGGCCCCGCCCAGTCCCACGCGTCGAACATCATCGACAGCATCGTCCTCACCTTCCACGGCAAGAATGGCCGCGAGCATGCAAAGAAGCACGCTCAGGCCGAGCTTGACGATCTCCCACTCCAGCTTGCCGCCGAGAACCTGACCCTTCGGCCGTTGTTCCGTGCCTTCACGACCTGGTTCCCCGGTTCCGGGATCGACCCGCCCCGCCACTTCTCGCGCCATGCGACGTCACATGCGGTCGGGCACCTGGGGGTGTTCGCCCCGATGTCCGCTCTGGTGGCGGTGATGCTCGCCACATCACTGACAGTGCAGTACTGGCTGTACTACGGGAGTGACGCTGATCGCTCGTCAACCGGATCCGAGGCCCTCGACGGTGGCGAGTGAGCTATCGGGGCGGACGATCGCCCTCGATCCTGCGTCCGAGGTTGTGGAGTCTGGAAGTCGCGCAGCTTCATACTTCGAATGCGAGTCGCAGGCCGTCGCGATCTGCCTCGTCTAGGATGCCAACGTTGTGAAGGTGCTCGAGTAGGGCGGCCCGGCTCACCTGCAACCGGGCTGCAACCGCCTCGATGCCCTGTCGAGTATCGACCCGAGCATCTGTCTCGGCGATTGCCAACGTAACAAGAGAAGGAGGCATCAGGAGCCAGGCGGCAAAGGCGTTCGCTCGCTGCTCGATGGCCCGCGGTGCCCAGGGGCCACTAGCGATCGCCAGGCGTGACCCGAACGATCGATCGTGGAGCAGATGGCACAACTCGTGTGCGAGTGTGAACCGCCGACCGGTGCGCGATGAGTTGGCGGGGCTCTGCGAGTTCAAGGCGACTGTCGGGCTGTGATGGCCGCTGACGAATGCAACGGCTCGGAGCTGTCGGTCATCGAGAGTCGAATCCGATACCCGGACGCCCCAGCCAGCCAACAGTGCCTCAATGTCCACCGCCGAACCGTCGAGATCATCGGCGATGTCGTCGAGTAGGTCGGCGGCCAGTTCATAGCCTTGTTGCCACGGTCGCCGGGTGACGTCGATTGGTTCGTCGAAGACGAAAGTGGCCAATCCGTCTGTCGGCGCCGGCTCGTAAGCCTCAAGGAGGAGAGTCGCGAGCCTCTCAGCATCGTCCATCGTGATCGTCGGACTTGCGGACCCGAAGAGGAGGGCGGCATCGCAGCTCCCCGTAAGAACGAGTTCCGACGCCTGCGTTCCTCCGAACACCGCATCGAACGCCTCACCATCGCGGAGCTGGGAAGCGCGGTCTTTGATCTGTCGCCAGCGATCAGCCATCCGGGCGCGGTCGAAGCCGAGACCAGCAATCCAACCTGTTCGTTCTTCGGTTCGCCCGTAGTCCCGAAGACTGCTCACAGCCAGCGCCAGCGTGCTGCAGCGCTCCGAGGTCGGGAGCTGCTCCCTGAGCCAACTTGAAGCGCTCTCAAGCACGTCGAAGAGTGGACCAGCGACAGTCGTTGGCTCTAGATGGGCAGCGCCTTCGGCTGTGAGGAATTCAACGTTGTCGGCGCCTGCTATCTCGAAGCTCCGCCAGGAGACCTCAATCCGATCTCCCAGCCTGCGCAAGCGAACATCAGGCAAGATCCCACCATCACGGGAGGAACGTAGCGAGTGCCTCTGCTCCCATTCGTAGCTGGCATCTAGTGCCATTGGGTTCGCCTCGACGTCCCCAGTCGTGAGGGCGGCCGGTACGCCACCAATGTCTGTTGCCGCCGTCATGCTCTTGACGCCGATGGGTGGGCGCTGCTCGTGCAGTAGCGGATCCCAGTTCGCAGCGAGCCACTCGAGGAGCGGCAACATGTACCAGTGGGACGCGTGGAGTGTTTCGCCCTGGTCGATATGCGCACACAGGTTCACGCCACGAACCCAGATCTGGATTGCACCCCAGCTCTCGGCCATCTCGGGGGTGGCGCCAGCGCCCTCATCGGGATCGCGATGGAACGAGAGCCGGACGGCGAACGAGGACGTGTCACCGGCAAATCGCTCCCAGCGGACGCTCATCTGCTGCGCCTCGTAGCTCGGCGTAGGGTTCGTCGATCCACGGACCCGCTTGTGAGCCAGTCCTTCAGCACGGACGGCGGGACCTCGTCCCACGAAACCGGATAGCCGTGCCAGAGGTTGGCAGCCTCGTCGTGGCACTGGCCGCAGAAGGCCTGGTCGCCGTCGGTTGCGAACCGCTTCCGGCCGTAGAGAGCGCTCTCACCGAGAAGGCGCGCTGCGTCCACGCCTCGGGGGCAGATGGAGCCCCTTCGGCCCGGTGTCGGTATCGGTTTGTGCTTCGGGTTGGGTTCGTACTCCATGACCTGCCCACACGGTACTGTCCCCACCGCGGCTCACGATTGGTTTGACCGAGAGGAGTCCCGCTGACTGCGGCTGGCGGGACCGCTTGGTGCTCGGCCTCACCCCGCTGCGGATCCGGCGGCGGCTCCCGCCGGTGCCTACGCGACATGGCCTTTGACCGCAACGGAAGCGTTGTGGTCAAGACACCCATCGGGCCCCCGCCACGGTGGGCCGTCGAGGGTGGCGAGGGCTCTGCGGCTCGGGCGGTTCGTTTACTCATGAGACGCCGGCCTCGACCGGCACCGGTTGGACTCGGCTGGGGTCGAAGTAGCGACCCCGCTTGCCCTTTCTGATGACGACGTGCTCGACGAACAGGCCGACGAGGGCGCGTTGCTGGTCCAGGTCGAGGCGATCCCAGCTGTCGGCTGTCACGCCCTCGAAAGCCGTGCCGTCGAGGCTGGGGTCGACAGTCAACTGGTCGAGCCGTCGCCTCGCGAGTAGTAGGCGAGCGTGGACCGGATCCTGTGCGGCGAGGAACTGCGCACGGTTGATCCGCTGCGCGCCGTAGTCCGCCGCAAGGTCCGCGAGGAACTGCTCATCGGTCTCGATCGAGGCGACCAACTGGTGGGCGTCTCCGCCAGTTCGACGAGCGCGGGCGGTTGCGATGTCGGTGTGTTCGAGCGCGGCGAGCACGTAGTCGACGACGATCTGCTCGACGTAGTCGGCCTTCACCGTGTTGGAGCCGCAACCGTGCCGGTTCGCCTTGTCGCACGCGAGCGTCCGACGGGGCGGGCGTTGCCCCGGCCTGAGCTGCTTGTCCATACGCTCGCTGACGGCGGCCATCACCGAGCCGCACTCGGCGCACCGGCACATCCCCGCGAGCAGGTTGACCTTCGGCCGGCGACCGATGGGCGCATGGGCGAGACGGGAACACACCTGCTCCCACGTCGCCCGGTCGAGGATCGGTTCCCAGTTCGCCTCGCCGACCACTGTGCCCTTCGACTCCCGGAGGCCGGTGATCCGGCCCGACCTCAGGACCATGCCGAGCGAACCTGGTCGCCACTTCTTGCCGTGTGGCGATGGGATGCCTCGCTCGTTGAAGTCGACGACAATCGACGCCAGCGACTGCCCACCCAGCACGCGCGCTGCAACTTCTCGAAGCACGTCCGCCTCTTCCGGCACGACCTCGATCCGGCCCTGTGCGACTCGCCGGTAGCCGTATGAGCGGCCGCCGCCGTGGGCGTTGCCGCGCTCGGCGTTCTGGTGGTGCTTGGCGCTGACGCGTTCACCGATTCGAGCGGACTCGTGCTCGGCCGCGGCGCCGAGGACCTGGGCGGTGAACCGGCCACTCGCCGTGTTGAGGTCGACGTGGCCGGCAGCGACTGTCCGGATCTCGACGCCGGCGGAGGCAACCACTTTCGTCAGCTCGACGAGGTCGGCGAGCCGCCGGTACAACCGGTCGGGGTGGTACGCCACGATCACATCGATCTCGTGCCGGCGGACGAGCTCGAGCAGGCGCTCGTACTCGGGGCGGCACGCACCGGAGTAAGCGCTCAGGTCGTTGTCGATGAGCACCTCGTCGACGCTCCATCCCTCCAGTTCGGCCAGATGGCGGCAACCGTCGATCTGTCGGCCGACTCCAGCCGCCTCGCCGACCTTGTCCAACGAGATCCGGGCATAGATCGCCGCACGCCCGACCGGCGCGTCTGCCCCTGTGCGGAGGTTCGACTGTCGCTTTGCGGTCATTCGCTGCGCTGGCTCCTCGGCTGCTCGGGACTCCCTTCTGAAGTCCCACCTGTGGGAGCTGCTCAGCGCGTCGTGATTACCTCAGAAATTTCGAGGTGGTGTTGTCGGCCAGCACTTTGCCGCCGGTCTGACAAGTGGCGCAGTAGCTGACGGTGTACGAGTTGTACTCCACCGCGCGGATCTTGTCGCCGCACACGGGGCACGGCTCGCCCGTCCGGCCGTGGACCCGCCCCGGCCGCTCTTTCGATGACGACATGTCGTCCCGGGCGTGTTCGTACGCGAGACCCTCATGGATGGCGTCGGCGATGGCCCGGTGAAGCTGGGCGATCTGGTCGTCCGTGAGTTTGGCGGTGCTGGCGAACGGGGACAGCCGGGCGCGGTGGCAGATCTCGTTGGCGAGACGGCGCCCGACCCCGGCCACGTGATGCTGATCACGGAGGAACGTGTGGAGCCGCTTCGATGTCGACCGCACGATGGCGCCGAGGGTCGCCGGATCGACGGTGTCGGCATCGGGGCCGAGCGCGCCGAGCGGAACCTGCCCCTCGGGGGGGCCGGCGACCACCCAGACGCCCGCCTTGTGCTCGGTCCCGGCCTCGGTGAGGAGCACGGCGCGACCATCGGTGAACACCCAGCGGGCCAGCCCGCCGCGGGCCTTGGGGGACTGCTTCTCGTCGGGCCGGAGTCGTCCACCTTGCATCAGGTGAACGACGAAGGTCACGGGCTCGAACTCGATGAGCAGGTACTTGGCCCGCTGCCCCACGCGGAGCAACGGTGTCCCTACGGCCTCCTCCGGGCGTGGTACCGCCGTCTTGAGCGCCGTGAAGCTGAGGGCGCGGAACCGATCGAGCTCAGCACCGGAGAACGCCGCCGTGAGGCGTTCGGCGTGGGCGCGCACTTCGGGCAGTTCCGGCACGAGCGACCTCCTGGCCTACGTGGCGGGCTCGGACGAGCGGAGCGCAGCCAAGACATCCGTGAGCTCGACCAGGAGCTCTCGGTGACGGAGGAGCGCCTCGGTGTCGCCCGACAACTGGAGACGACCGTCGATGAAGGCGCGCTGGGCGCTGAGGCGGCCGTCGGCGATGGCGGTTGCGGACTGGTGGTCGAGAGCGAACGTGACGTCGGTCGACGGGGGCTGTCCCGGCTCGACTCGGGCGCCACCCGGCCCGAACGCCACGTGGTACTCCACCCGCCCGAATCCGGGGACCCCGTCGACCACATAGGTGAGGACGAGCGGCTCCGGCGAGGCCGGGAAGGCCGCCGCCATGGCGACCCCGGCCGCGGCGATCCATTCCGGAGAGAGGTACATGATCACCTCCGCAGTGTATGCGGGGGTGGGAAGCTGGTCCCGTGGACCGCGCGGATGAGCTCGCCCACCCTGGCCTGGTGGACCGATGGGAGCTGCACGGAACCGACGCGTCCGAGGAGCTGACCATCGACGTCGTGCTCATCCTCGATGCCGGGCGAGCGGGCGTCGGCATCGTCATCGAACGAGCGGGTGAGATGCTGGCGGTGATCGACCCCACGCTGGCGCCGCCGCGGTCGTCCGGTTTGGAAGTGCGGGGCCCGGGGCTCTGGCTCGACCTCTCGGTGGGCGAACCGCTCACCCAGGTGACGGTCGCAGTCGAGGCGTTCGGGGTGATGCTCGACGGCCGATGCGACCTCGGTCCCGAGGCCCGTGGCGTCGTCATTCCGCTCGGGATGGACCTCGACTGGGTCGTGGCGACGGACGGTGCCGAACCCGAGCTGTGGACCGGCGACAGCTATCACGTCGACTGTGATGTGGTGGGGGAGCTGACCCTCGGAGACCAGCGAATCGACGTGCTCGGTTCCGGGTGGCGCACCCATCGGTGGGGTGATGGCTCCGAGGGCGCGGAGCTGTGGGCGCTATGAGCATCACCCTCACTCGCTCGCTTCGCTCCCTCCGTGCACCGGTCAGACGAAACGCTCGACGAACGCCACGATGTCGTCGACCGCCGAGACCGCTTCCGGATAGGCGGGGTACGCGAGATGCCACACGTGAGGCATCTCGGGATACTCCCGGATGGTGACATCGACTCCCGCTTCCTGGGCTCGGCGGGCGAGCTGCCGGGCGTCGTCGAGCAGCACCTCGTGATCACCGATGTGGATCAACAGCGGAGGGAGATCGTGCAGGTCGGCCAGGTCCGCCAGGCCCGGGGACGCGAACTTGTGGGTCGGGTCCGTGCCGGCCAGGTAGGCCTCGGCGGCATCGGAGGCGCTCTGGAAGGAGAACAAGCGATCCTTGTCGGCGCGGGTCGTGTACGACTCGACCGAGTTCGTGAGGTCGGCCCACGGCGACAGACACACGCCGCCGGCCGGACGAGGAAGACCTGAATCCGCGGCGGCCAGCATCACGGCCACGGTGAGCCCGCCGCCCGCCGAATCGCCGGCGAGGATGATCGAACCGGGCTCGGTGTTGTCGAGCACCGCCCGGTACACGGCGACGGCATCATCGACCGCGGCGGGGAACGGGTGCTCGGGGGCCAACCGGTAGTCCACCACCACCACGCGGGCCGAGAGGCGATCAGCGAGGTGAGCGCCGAATCCGCCGTGGGACTTCGGTCCGCCGATGCGGTAGCCGCCGCCGTGCAGATAGATGACCGTGACCTTGGGATCGGCGACTGTCAGATCCAGCACCGGTACGCCACCGAGCTCGGTGACGGCGCCGACCGACACCCCGTCCGGGGGCGAGAGCGGCGGTGACATGGAGTCGACTCGCGCCCGGTACTCCTGCACGGTCGCCGGCGGCGGTGCGACCGGCCGAGCGGCCATGATCTCCTGGAGAGCGTGAAATTCTTTGCTGGCCATCAGTGATCCTCGACGGGTTGGGGCTTGCGGTCAGGGGGTGAGGGAGACCCAGGCGGCGGCGGTTGCCGCGTCGCCCAGGATCTCGACGGGGGCGGCGGTCGGGCGCCTCCACAGGTAGAGGAACAGATCGCTCGCCGAGCCTCGTACGGCGGCATCGCCCTTGGCGTGTTCGTGGGTCACGACGATGTCACCACCTGCCGAACGGATCAACCATTCGCCGTGGCCGTCCGTGCAGTGGAGATGCAGCGAGGTCGACGGGGGCGGGGTGGTCGGTTCGCCGTGCTGGTGACGCCAGCCGATTTCGATGACTTCGTCGATCCCGTCCACGGCGAGCTCCCGTGCGACCGCGGTCGCGTCGCCCCGGGCGGCGAGTTGAGCGTCGACCAGATGTACCGCGGTTTCCATGGCCATGCGTCGATGGAAGAAGCCGGAATGTTGAGGCTCACCCCAGGTCCACATCGGCGTGGCGGTGCCCGCGACGGCCAGCGAGGCGATGAGTCGGGTGAAGCGCTCGTTGAGCCAGGCGACGACGGCGGCCGTGTCGCCGTCGGGGATCGTCGCTTCCGGGGGCATCTCGAAGCCGGTCGGTCGTGTGTCGACGGTGTGGGTGACCAAGGCCCACACCATCCCGACATGGCCGGCGAGCGCCGTGAGGTCCCAGCCCGGGCACGACGGGACCGCGGCGGCCGGCGATGCGGCGACGGCCGCGATCAGCGCCTCACCGTCGGTGCGGAGGTGGTCGAGGTAGACGATCTCGCTCACGAGATCTTGAGCACCTTGGCGGCGTTGCCGCGGAGGAACTTGGGCCACACCTCGTCCTTGAACCCGACACCGGGCATGTCGCCCATGATCCTTTCCAGGGAGAGGCCCATGGGGAAGTAACCGGCGTAGATGACCTTGTCGGCGCCGCGGGTGTTGGCGTAGTCGATGACGGCTTTGGGGTAGTGCTTGGGGGCGAACGCCGAGGTGGAGTAGTAGAGGTTGGGCCACTTGAGCATGAGTTTGACGGCGAGGGCTTCCCAGGGTTCGCAGCCGTGGCGGGTGACGAAGACGAGTTCGGGGAAGTCGTACATGACCCGGTCGATGCGCTCGACGTGCTGGCACGCGAACGGGAACCTCGGCCCGGGGATGCCCGCACAGACGAAGATCGGGATGTCGAGCTCACAGCACTTCGCGTAGTACGGGTAGAACTTGGCGTCGTCGATCGGCACCTGCGGGAAGCAGCCCGCGGGGAAGGCGCCGACGGCACGGATACCGAACTCCTCGTAGTCCCGCACCATCTGGCGGATGCCGTCCATCCCCTGGTTGGGGTCGACGTTGCCGCTGGCCAGGAAGCGGTCAGGGTGGCTCTTGAGGGCTTTCTGGCTGACCTCGTCGCGGCAGCCGACCAGGCCGATGGCGATGCCGTATTTGTCCATCTGGTGCAGCGTGACCGAGACGGGATCATCGGTGCCGTAGAGCTCCTTGGGCACATGCTTGAACATGTATTCGACCGGGAAGTCGAACTCTTCGTTCGACTGCTTGTCCTTGGTCTGCTTCCGGATGAAGTCGTACTGCGAGAAATCGCTGGCCGGGAAGCCGATCATGCAGTCGATGATCCCGACGTCGGTGGGCATACCCATGAGTGAGGCTCTCTTTCGTGACAGGTGAACAGCTGGATGGGGCGATCGTCACGCGGCCTGCGCCGACCGCGGCGTGACGAGCGAGCGGGCGTTGTGGCGCATGACGTCCTGGAGTTGGGCGTCGTCGAGGAAGGGGACGTCGTGGATGAAGGCCGAGGGGTCGGCGAGACCTTCGGCGTGAGGCCAGTCGGAGCCGAACAGGACGTGGTCGGTTCCGATGCACTCGGCGATGCGCTCGATGTCGTCCTCGTAGTACGGCGACACCCAGACGTGCTTCTGGAAGGTCTCCACTGGGTTCTCGGCGAACGCCTGGGGCATCTTGCCGAACGCGATCTCCAGCTCGTGGAGCAGGTGAGGGACGAACGACCCACCGTTCTCGATCGACGCCAGGCGGAGGTTGGGGTGGCGGGCAAACAGACCGTGGCAGATCAGGGCGGCGAACGTGTCGCCGATCTGGCGCTCGTGGGTGACGACCATGTTGAACGCTGACGAGACAAACGCCTGCATGGCGTCCATGCGCTCCCACCGGTTGATGTACTCGCGCATTCCACCGTCACCCCCGTGGATGCCCACCGTGATACCGGCTTCGTTGATGCAGGCCCAGACGGGATCGAACATCTCGTTCGCGGGCGAGATCGAACCACCGTCGGCCAGGGGGACGGGACCTGGAACCATGCACACGAGCGTGGCGCCCTGATCGAGGGCCCACTCGACTTCCGCGACGGCCGAGTCGACGTCGGCGAGGGTGATGACCGGCGCGGCGAAGATGCGGCCGTCGGCGCCGAAACCCCAATCTTCGAGCAGCCACCGGTTGAGTCCGGAGAAGGCGGCCACCGCGGCGGGTATGTCGTGCGCCAGCGACTGCTGCATGCCCACGGCCAGGGTCGGGAAGAAGTACGCCGCCTCGACGCCCTGGTCGTCCATCACCTTCAGCCGCGCCTCGCGGTGGAGGTATTCGGGATGATCGGCCAGCGGCTCGAGCTCGCCGAACATGGTCTTCACATCGATGCCACCGGTGTTCTTGCCCCGGAAGTAGTCGTCGAGCGAGCCCGGCCGGGCGATGGGATCCCAGGTCGGGTTGGGGATGAAGCGGTTGATCTGGCCCCCGACGAGCAGGCGGCGCTTACCGTTGATGTCGGCCCACTGCATGCACCGCTTGCGCATGTCCGGGGCGACGTGACGGATGAACGCATCGGGAGCCTCGTAGTAGTGCTGGTCGGCGTCGAACATCGGGAAATCGACCTGGCTCATGGTGCTGCTCCTCGGGTGACGTGCCGGTGCCGTGGGGGAGGCTACGTGGCGGCTCGGTGTGCGCACCAGACGGGGCCTCGGGCCGGGCGGCCGCCGGGCTGCCTTGCACTCCGGGAGGCGTACGGTCAGACTGCGGGACCACACGTGTCATCCGACACACCACTCGATCCGGGGGGATTTCTCAATGAAACGTTCGCGATGGTTGGTGGCATTCGCCGCTCTAGCTCTGGTCGCCGCCGCGTGCGGCGACGACGATGACGACGCCGCGCCGACCGACGACGTCGCGACCGAGACCACCGCTGCGCCGGAGACCACCGTCGCTGCAGGAGGCGACGAGGAGCTCGATGGCGGTGGCGATGCTGAGCTCGACGGGGGCGGCGACACCTCGACCACCGTGGCTGCCGGCGACGACCCCTGCGAGGGTGTGACCCTCGAGGCGACCGAGACCGGCATCTCCGCCGACACCATCACCGTGCTGGTGATGGCCGATGTTGGCTCCGAACTGGCGCCCGGGCTGTTCCAGGGTTCGATCGACGGTACGAAGGCGTGGGCCGAGACCGTCAACGCCAACGGGGGCCTCGCCTGCCGTCAGATCGAGGTCCTCGAATGGGACTCCGCCATCAACCCGACCGAGACCACCAACGGCTTCCTGGAGGGGTGCGACAACGCCTTCGCCATGGTGGGGTCGAACGCGCTGTTCGTACTCGACGCCACGGCGCTCAACACCTGCCCCGACGCCGCCGGCAACCCGACCGGCATCCCGGATCTGCCGGCGTTGGCGGTCAGCAACGTCCACCAGTGCTCCGCCAACGTGTTCCCCGGTGGTCCGGTGTCCGGCCACTGCCCGTACAGCGGCACCGGTCCGCGTGACTATTCGTCCATGGTGGGAGCCATCCAGTGGGTGCACGACAACGTGCTCGGTGGCGAGCCGACGAGAGGCTTGTACCTGGTCCCGTCCGACCTGCCGACGACCATCGAATCCTCCATGGCTCTGGTGGAAGCCCACAACATCCTCGGGATCGACACCACCGGCGGCGAGTTCGGCGTGAGCGGTAGTGACGAGCAGGCGACCTACGGGCAGTACGTCCAGTTCCTCGCCGACACTGGGGCGACGTGGGCGTACGGCGGGTCGAACGATCAGGCCATGCTCAAGTTGCGGCGGGAGGCTGCGGCTCAGGGCCTCGACCAGTCGACGATCCAGTGGGTGTGCTCGCTGGCCTGCTACACGCCCGATTTCATCGAGCAGGGCGGAGCCGAGGCCGAGGGCACCTACGTCAACATGCAGTTCCTGCCCTTCAACGAGACGGACAGCAACGAGGAGCTGGCCACGTTCATCGACGCCATGGGCGATCCGTTCCCGCCGTCGTGGGCCGCCAACGCCTGGGTCGCCGGCCGGCTCTTCGAGGAAGCGGTCACCGCCATCGTGGCCGAGTCCGGTCCCAACGGCTTGACCCGTGAGGCCTTGCTGGCCCAGCTCGCCACGGTCGAGAGCTTCGACGCCAACGGCTGGTACGGCACGCTGGACTACACGGCCGAAGCGTCGATCAGCAGCTGCTATGTGCTGCTGCAGGTGCAAGACGGTGAGTACGTGCGGGTCCACCCCGAGGAGCCCGGCACGCTCGACTGCGACGAGGGCAACCTCTTGGCCGTCGACCAGCTCGACGCCGCGGTCCGCTTCGGCGGCTGACGACATCTACGGGAGGGTCGCCACCGGGGCGATCCTCCCTCCGTCGTGTAGAGGCTTGGAGGACCGGTGAAGATCAGACGTTCAGTGCTGTACACGATCGCGGTCAGCGCCGTGCTGGCGATCTATCCCGTATCCAAGGGCTGGAACGGCGGGCTGTCGTGGAGCTCGGGCATCACCGCGTTGTTGATCGGGCTGTCGATCGGTGCCCTGTACGCGATGTACGCCACCGGTCTGGTCGTGGTCTACACCACCACGGGCATCTTCAACTTTTCGCAAGGGGCGATCGGGGTCTTCGCGGCGTTCCTGTATTGGCAGCTGCGTGTCGAGTGGGGATGGCACGCCATCCCGGCCCTGTTGGTGTCGGTGCTGCTGTTCGGGCCGGTGCTCGGCGTGGTGCTCGACATCGGGTTGATGCGACGACTGCAGAAGGCACCTCTGGTCAACCAGCTCATGGTCACGGTCGGCCTGATGGTCTTCCTACTCGCCCTCACCGGTCAGATCTGGAAGCAGGACGAGGCCCGGCGGTTCGATCCCTTCTTCGGCAATGAGGGGTTCTCGCTCGGTCCGGCCAACGTGACCTGGCACCGGTTCATCGTGTTCTGCGTGGCCATCTCGGTGGCCGTCAGCCTGCGCATCCTGTTCGCCTCCCGGCTGGGTGTGGCCATGCGAGCCGTGGTGGACAACCGAGAGCTGGCCGGCCTGGCCGGGGCTCGACCGGGCCTGGTGTCGTCGACCGCATGGGCGATCGGCGCCAGTCTGGGCGCGCTCGCCGGCATCCTCATCGCTCCCGAGATCCAGCTCGATCCCGCCAACCTCAACATCGTCATCGTGTGGGGCTTTGCCGCTGCCGCCGTCGGTCAGCTGCGAAGCCTGCCCCTGGCTCTCGGCGGTGCCTTGTTCCTGGGCGTCTCCAAGCAGTTCATCTCGCAGTTCCTGAGCTGGGGCAGCGACTGGAACTTCGTGCCCGAGGCGTGGGCATCGCTCGTGTTGTTCGCGGTCGTGCTCGCTCTCCCTCAGGCCCGACTCGATATCGGCCGGGTCGGCCATGGCCTCAAGAAGGTCCAACGACTGTCCCGGCCGTGGGAATCCGCCGTCGGCGCGGTCGCCTTGGTCGTGGGTGTCGTGGCGCTGTCGGGTGGTTGGCTCAATCTCGGGATCTGGGATCCGGGCCCCTGGAGCCAAGCGAATCTCAACTCGGCCAACGGCGCCCTGGCCATCGCCTTCATCGGATTGTCCCTCGTGCCGCTGACCGGGTGGGCGGGCCAGATCAACCTGGCGCCGATCGCCTTCGCAGGCTTCGGGACGTTCCTGTACCTCGAGTTGCCGAGCGGCGACTCGGGCAACTTCCTGTGGCTTTTCGTCATCGGGTTGTTGTGCGCGCCCCTGGGGGCGTTGGTCGCCCTGCCTTTTGCCCGGCTGCGCGGGCTGTACCTCGCCTTGGGGTCGATGGCCTTCGCCCACGGCATGTCGAAGCTGTTCTTCCCCCACCCCGACATCATTCCGAATTCGACGGTCACGATCCCATACCTCTCGGTGTTCGGATGGCGGCTCGACGACCGCCGGACCTTCCTGATCGCCGAGGTCGTCTTCCTGGGTCTGGCGATCGTCGGGCTCACCGCGCTGCGGCGAACGCGGTACGGCCGGCGGTGGGTCGCCCTCAACGACAGTCCGGCGGCCTCGGCCACGATTGGCGTCGGCGTGATCGAGACCAAGCTGGTCGTCTATGCCTTTGCCGCCGCTGTCGCGGGCATCGGTGGAGCGATCAACACCGTCGCCCTGCAATCGGTCGACGGCACGCGAGGGTTCGACATGCTGGCCGGCCTTGGCATCGTGTTGCTGATGGCGGCCGGCGGGCTGGCGCGGCCGGCGGCGGCGCTGTTCACCATGTTCATCCCGGTGAACCGAGCACTGGCCCAGCGCTACGAGCAGCTGGGCAACCAGAACGAGCTGCTGTGGGTCCAGAAGAAGATGCAGGCGCTGGGAGTCGGCCTGGCCTCGATCGGCATGGCGTTCCGTCCCCACGGCGCCGTGGTCGACCTGGGTGGCCGGTTCGCACCGCGACTGCCGTGGCGCAGCGATGCCCGGGCGGAGCTGCGAGCCGAGAAGGCGGCGGCTCGGGTGTCGGAGATCGGCGAGCTCGGCCTGCACCGGCCGTTCACACCCGAGGACGTGATCGCTCTCGACCGCGAGCTCGGGATCGTCGATGACGTGGCACCAGTCGACGGGTACCCGGGCTCGTCGTCGATGCTCTTGTCAGAAGCCCGTCGCAAGGGCACCGGCGTAGTCATCTCGACGGAGGAGGTGGCGCGTGAGCACGCTGCGAGCCATTGACGTCGACGTACGATTCGGCGGCCTGCAGGCGCTCTCGTCGGCCTCGCTTGCCGTCGATCCCGGCGCGTGACCGGGCTGATCGGCCCGAACGGCGCCGGCAAGACGACATTGTTCAACGTCATCACCGGACTCCAGCCGCCGACGGCCGGACGCATCGTCGTCGAGGACGGTGGATCGACGACGGACCTCACCGACAAGCCGGTGCACCGACGCACCCGTGCCGGTATCGCCCGTACGTTCCAGAAGCTCGAAGCCTTCAACAGCCTCAGCGCCTTCGACAACGTGGTCGTGGCGGCCGAGATGCGGCGCCGGTGGGACACCTCAGGTCCCAAGCCGGCCGTCGAGGCCATGCAGATCCTGGAATCGGTGGGCATCGCGGACGTCGCTCCCATCACCGTGGGGACGTTGCCGACGGGAACCGCTCGCCTCGTCGAGCTGGCCCGCGCCCTGGCCAGCCGGCCCCGCTTCCTACTGCTGGACGAGCCGTCCTCCGGACTCAACGAGGACGAGACGCGCGAGATGTCGGCCCTGTTGCGGCGCCTGGCGAGCGATGGGCTGGCCGTGCTCCTGGTCGAGCACGACATGGCGTTCGTCATGGGGCTGTGCGAGTACATCCACGTGCTCGACTTCGGGCATGTCATCGCCACCGGCACCCCGGAAGCCGTGCAGCAGGACCCGGCCGTGAAGGCCGCCTACCTGGGGGCGGACGCCGCATGAGGTGCAGAGAGCTCGTCGCCGAGACAGGCGACATGGCGGTGGGTCGGCGATGATCCACGATCCGACGGTCCCCGTGCTCGAGCTGGTCGGTGTGCGCGCCGGCTACGGCAGCATCGACGTGCTTCACGGCGTGGAGCTCACGTTGATGCCCGGCCAGGTGCTCGCCCTCCTCGGTCCCAACGGGGCCGGCAAGACGTCGACGCTCGGTGTGTGCTCGGGACAGATCGTGCCCAGCGCCGGGTCCGTCATGTTGATGGGCAAGGAGGTGAACCGCGTCCGGCCCGATGCCCTGGCCCGAGCGGGAGTCTGTCTGGTGCCCGAGGGTCGGGGCATCTTCCCCAACCTCACCGTGGCCGACAACCTGCGCATGTGCACGTTCACCGGTACCTCGTTCAAGGAGGTGCAGGAGCGAGCGTTCGACCTGTTCCCCCGGCTCGGGGAGCGCCGCGGCCAGCTGGCCGGCACGCTCTCGGGCGGTGAGCAGCAGATGCTCGCCATGTCCCGCGCCCTGGCCACCAGCCCGGCGCTCCTGATGCTCGACGAGCTGTCCATGGGGCTGGCGCCGATCATCGTCGAGGAGCTCTACGAGCGGGTGGCCGAGCTGGCCCAATCCGGCCTGTCGATCCTCATCGTCGAACAGTTTGCCCAGGCGGTTCTCGGCGTCGCCGATGTCGCGGCGATCATGCTCCATGGACGGGTGACGAGAGTCGGACCGCCGGCCGAGATCGCCGAGGAGCTCACCGCCGCCTACCTCGGCGGCGGGCACTGATCATGAACGACCGAACCGATTCCAATCAGGGGGACCACCAGTGAACGAGATGAACGGCCAGCAGCGCCTCGATGAGTTCGCCGAGGAGGTGAAGAAGCTCAAAGCCGGCGGAGGTCTGGCCAACGCGGAGCGTACCGGCACGTCGCTGGGCGCCTTCCTCATGATCGTCGGCGGCTTCGTCGTGGTGATCCTGAGCTGGGGTAAACGAGGACAACTCGACTTCGGCGATGGTCAGGGCATCAAGGAGATCGTGCAGGCCACCAACAACGTGTGGACCGCGTTGTTCGGGATCGGCTTGATCCTGATCGGCCTGGCGTTGTGGATCCGCAACTCGCTGACCCGCTACTTCAGGCACTGGCTGACGCGGCTCATCTATGAGGATCGGGCCAACACCGACCGCATCGTCGCCGCGCTCGAAGCGATGCGCAGCGAACAGCGTTCCTGACCCCCCCAGGGGGCGGGCGCCCTGACCGGTCACACCTGTGTGTTTCGTTCTGGCAGGGAGATTGCCCGCTCTGCGGTGCAATCTCCCTGCCAGAACGAGAGGTGCGGCCGCTTCGTCAGCCGAGGAGCTCGCGCAGCTGGGAGAGCTGGGCTTGGGCGTCGCCGCCCACGGGGGTCACGTTGAGGATGGTGGTGCCGGCTTCGCGGTGGGCGGCGAGCCGCTCCTTGATGTAACCGACCGGGCCGCACAGACTCACCTTCTCGATGAGCTCGTCGGGCACCGCCGCCGCGGCCTCCTCCTTCTTGCCGTCGAGGTAGAGGTCCTGGATCTGGCGAGCGGCGTCGGTGAATCCGTAGGCCTGGCACACGTCGTTGTAGAAGTTCTTGCCACGCGAGCCCATGCCCCCGATGTACAGGGCGGCCATGGGCCGGACGTAGTCGCGGTACCGCTCGGCGCCATCGCCGATGGCGAGGTAGCCGCCAGCGGTGATCTGGAGCGAGCCGAGCTCGGCCGGACGCCGCGCCAGCCCGGCCTTCAAAGGTTCGCCCCACACGCGAGAGGCCAGCTCGGGCGCGAACAGGAACGGCAGCCACCCCTCGGCGTGAGCGGCGCACACCTCGACGCTCTTGGGTCCGAGCGAGGCGATGTGGATCGGGATGTTCTCGCGAAGCGGTTTGGTGATCATCTTCAGCGGTTTGCCCTGCCCGGTTCCCTGGTCCGCCGGGAGCGGGATGGTGAACACGTCACCCTCGTACTCGAGCCGCTCGCGTTTCCAGGCCATCCGGCAGATGTCGATGATCTCGGTGATCCGGGTGAGCGGCTTGTGGAACGGCAACGCGTGCCAGCCTTCGATGACCTGAGGTCCGCTGGCCCCGAGTCCGAGGACGAAGCGGCCGCCGGACAGCGCGTCGAGCGCGGCGGCGGTCTGGGCGATGAGGGCGGGGGTACGGGAGAACGCCGGCAGGATGCCCGAGGCGAGCTCGGCTCGGCTCGTGACGGCGGCCAGGTATCCGAGCAGGGAGACGGCGTCGTACCCGTAGGCCTCGGCGACCCAGATCATGTCGACCCCGGCGTCCTCCAGCGTCTTGGCCTGGGCGGCAGTGGTCTGGAGGTCCTTGGCGTAGTCGAGCTGGGTGCTGAGCTTCATGGACGCCATTGTCGCCGAATTCGCCGGAGATGTCGTCAACCAGGTCGCTCGGTGGAGCCCGCGGGGGCGGCGTCGCCGGTCGGGGTGGCGGTCGGCGTGAAGGTCATCGGCTTGTCGTCGGCGGGCCAGAACCGTCGGGTCACCAACGATGTCAGGAGGGCGACGCCCGCAGACGCCAAGAAGGCGATGCGCATACCGTCGGCGAACGCGTCGCTGGCTCGGGCGAACAGGGCGGTACCGTCGGGCCCGGCCATGTTTCGCGTGACGGCGAACGCGCCCTGAATGCCGTCGCGCACGGTCTCGGCCGCATCGGGCGGAAGCGAGTCGACGGCGTCGCCGAGACCGTTCCTGTACCCGGTCGACACGAGGCTGCCCATCAACGCGATGCCGATCGCGCCGCCGACTTCGCGACTGGTGTCGTTGACCGCCGAACCCACGCCGGCCTTGTGGGGAGGAAGTGCGGACATGATCGCCGTGGTCGCGGTCGGCGACATGAGCGCCATACCTCCGGCGGCGAGCACCATGCCGATGACGAGGAGGAGGTAGTGGGTCTCAGGCCGCATGAAGGACAACCAGACGAACGCGACGGCGGCGACCGTCTGGCCCAACGCCACGATCTCCCGGTTGCCGATGCGGGCCGCCAAGAGCGGGCCGCGGGGAGCGACCATGATCATGGTCGCGGGGAACGGCAGGATCTTGACCGCCGCCATGAGAGGCGTGTCGCCGCGCACGAACTGGAAGTACAGCGTCAATCCGAAGAAGGCGCCGAACATGACCAGGAAGGCGTTGGTGATCGTGAGCGACCCCAAGGCGAACTTGCGATTCTTGAAGTTCCGGGGATCGAGCATCGGGTGGGTGGCTCGCAGTTCGAACAGCACGAACCCGATGAGGGCGACAGCGGCCAGCGCGAACGCGCCGAGAACGACGCCGCTCGTCCAGCCCTTCTCCGGCCCCTCGATGATGCCGAAGACCAGCGAGGTGAAGCCGACGATCGACAGCGCGGCACCCACGAGGTCGAGCGGTCGACCCTCGTCGTCGCGCGATGACGGCACGAACAGGAGGATCGGCACGGCGGCGATCAGCACCAGCGGCACGTTGACGAAGAAGATCGATCCCCACCAGAACCAACGCAACAACAAACCTGATGCGAGCGCGCCGAGCGCGCCACCGGCGCCGGCGAACCCGGCCCACAGGGCGATGGCCTTGGCCCGTTCCTCCGGAGGAAACACGACCGTGATCGTGGACAGCGTTGCCGGCATGATCAGCGCCGCACCGACACCCATGCTGGCGCGGAGGGCGATGAGCTGATTGGGGCTGTCGCTCATCGAAGCGGCCACCGCAGCGGCGGCGAAGATGAGCAGGCCGATGAGCAGCGCGCCCTTGCGGCCGTAGCGGTCGCCGAGGGCGCCGGCCGGGAGGAGGAGCCCCGCGAACACCAAGGCGTAGGCATCGATGATCCACAACGTCTGGGTCTGGCTCGGCTCGATCGCCTTCTGGATCGCCGGGATGCCGTTGTTCAATGCGGACACGCTGGCCACGATCAACACCAGGCATGTGCACATGATGCCGAGGATGAACCAGCGGCGAGGGTGGGGCTCCGTCACCTCCGCACCCTACCGGACCGTCGATCGGCCAGAGACCGGCGTAGCTGCCGATGGTGTTCACCGTGTCGTAGCCGTCCGGTAACGACACATGCACCTTCGGGCGGCTGTGGGACGCCTACGATTGAGTTCATCGCCCGTCCCGTCGCGACCTACGTGCTCGACACCTCTGTGTTGCTGAGTGATCCGCGGGCGCTCGGGGGATTCGGACACCATCACGTGGCGGTGCCGCTGGTGGTTCTCACCGAGCTGGAGGCCAAACGTCACCATCCGGAGCTGGGTTGGGCGGCGCGGGCCACGCTACGCGAGCTCGAGGAGCTGCGCCTGAAACACACCTCGCTGGTGGAGCCCATGATCGTCACCGATCAAGGTGGCACCTTGTGGGTCGAGGTGAACCACGAGGATCGGTCCTTCCTGCCTCCTCCCTTTCGGGCGGACACGAACGACAACCGGATCCTCGCCGTCGCGGTTGCGCTGCAACGCGACGGACGCAACGTGGTCCTGGTCAGCAAGGACCTGCCGCTCCGGTTGAAGGCCTCGATCGTCGGCTTGGACGCCGAGGAGTACCGCGACGACCGAGTCATCGAGATGGGCTGGCGGGGCGTGGTCGAGCAGGCGGTGACCTCGGCGGACATCGATCGTCTGTACAACGAGGGTGAGATCGACCTCGAAGCGGCACGGGACCTGCCGTGCAACACCGGCATCATCTTGGCGGCCGGGTCGCAGTCGGCACTGGGCCGCGTGCGCGCCGACGGTCTGGTGCACCTCGTGCCAGCCGATCGCTCCATCTTCGACGTGCGCGGGCGTTCCGCTGAGCAGCGCTTGGCGATGGATCTGCTGGCCGACCCCACGGTCGGCATCGTCTCCCTCGGCGGTCCGGCGGGCACGGGCAAGAGTGTCCTCGCCTTGGCCGCCGGTCTCGACTGGGTCCTCGAGCGGCGCGCTCACCGTCGGGTCATCGTCTTCCGTCCGCTGTTCGCGGTCGGCGGGCAAGATCTCGGATTCCTCCCCGGTTCGGAGTCGGAGAAGATGTCGCCGTGGGCGGCCGCCGTCGCCGACGCCCTGGAATCGATCGCTGGTCCATCGGTGGTCGAGCACATTCGCAGCCACCACCTGCTCGAGGTGTTGCCACTCACCCACATCCGGGGGCGGAGCCTGGTCGACACATTCGTGATCATCGACGAAGCGCAGAACCTCGAGCGCAACGTGCTGCTCAGCGCGCTGTCCCGGCTCGGCGCCGGGAGCCGCGTGGTGTTGACCCACGACGTCGCCCAACGGGACAACCTCCGAGTCGGTCGCCACGATGGCATCGCCTCGGTGATCGAGACCCTGCGCGGCCATTCGATCTTCGGTCACGTCACGCTGCGTCGCGCCGAGCGCAGCGAGATCGCCGCCCTCGTCACCAGCGTCCTCGACACCTGACCATCGCAAACACCTCCCCGTCGAACTGGGAGACCAACCCGTCGCCCACGCGACCACCGTGTCTCCCAGTTCGAGGTTGGGGGGCCGCGGGGCAGGTGGGGCGGGCCGGGGGGGCGGTGGGGCACCGGGGAAGGTGCTGGGGAGCGT
This sequence comes from uncultured Acidobacteriota bacterium, assembly GCA_963732655.1. Lineage (GTDB taxonomy): Bacteria > Actinomycetota > Acidimicrobiia > Acidimicrobiales > SHLQ01 > CAVTWS01. The sequence goes on from CAVTAI010000003.1 coordinate 27,439, forward strand.
GACGCCGTACGATCGGCCTCATGACTCTCGCCGACGACCAACCTCTCGTTGAGGAATTGGCCCTGGGGGCCGAGTTCCCGCCGGTCACCCACGATGACTGGCTGAGCCAGGTCGATGGGGTCCTGAAGGGCAAGCCGTTCTCGACGTTGGTGAGCACGACCCGTGACGGCATCGAGATCCAACCGCTGTACACGCCCGACAACGGATCGTCGATGCCGGCCGGGTTCCCGGGGCGGGCGCCTCACACCCGGGGGTCGTCGGCTCGCGGCGCCCTCTCCGGATGGGACGTCCGCCAACACCACGTCGTGACCGATCCCGCGTCCGCCAACGCCGCGTTCCTCGATGAACTCGGTCGCGGCGGGACGTCGCTCTTCTGTCGCTTCGACGACCCCGCGCACGTGGCGCCGGCACTTCACGACGTGCTCCTCGACATCGCGGTGGTCGCGCTCGACGCGGGCCCGGTGCAGGATTCCGTCGCCGCCGCCTTCTTGGACGCTGCCGCGGCGAGCGGGGCCCCGCCGTCCACGCTGCTGGGGTCGCTCCGACTCGACCCGATCGGAGTCCTGGCCCGGCATGGGGCGCTCGCCGAGACGTCCGACATGGCCGTCGGTCGGGCCGCCCGCACGGCAGCCGAGGTCGCCGACCGCTTCCCGAGGATGCGCTCGCTGGCGGTCGACGCCACCGTCTGGGCCGACGGCGGGGCAACCGAGGCCGACGAGCTGGCCGGGGCACTCTCGGTGGGCGTGGCCTATCTCCGGGCTCTGACCGACGCCGGTCTGGATCTCGCCCCCGCCTTGGGTCAGATCGAGTTCACCTATTCGGCGACGGCCGATCAGTTCCTGACGATCGCCAAACTCCGGGCCGCTCGGCGCCTGTGGTCACGGGTCGCCGAGGCTTGCGGCGCGGCGCCGGACCTTCAGGGTCAGTACCAGCACGCGGTCACCTCGGGCGTCATGTTGAGCCGCCGCGATCCGTGGGTGAACCTGCTCCGGTCGACCGTGGCCTGCTTCTCGGCGGGGGTTGGTGGGGCGGACTCGGTCACGGTCAATCCCCACGACGGCGCCATCGGACTCTCCGACGATCAGGCCCGGCGCATCGCCCGCAACACCCAACTCCTGTTGCTCGAGGAGTCGCACCTGGCTCAGGTCATCGACCCGGCCGGAGGAGCCCACGCGACCGAGGCGTTGACCGACCAACTCTGCCGCGTGGCTTGGACGAGGTTCCAGGACCTGGAACGTGCCGGAGGCATGGCCGCGGTGCTGGCGTCCGGCGACGCCAAACGCCATCTCGACGCACGGTGGGAGTCCCGGCGCATCGACCTGGCGCGTCGCAAGGAGCCGCTCACCGGGGTGAGCGAGTTCCCCGACATCCATGAAACGCCCGTGGCCCGCCGTCCGGTCCCGGCCCGACCCCGAGTTGCCGCCCCGGCCATCACCATCGACCCGATCCCGCGGCGCCGGCTGGCCGAGCCCTTCGAGGAGCTCCGCGACGCTGCCGATGCCGCCCCCGGAGGCCGGCCCCAGGTCTTCCTGGCCAACCTCGGCACGCCCGCCGACCACACGACCCGATCGACCTGGACGAAGAACCTGTTCGAGGCCGGGGGTATCGAGGCGAGGGGCAACGACGGCTTTGCGGACATCGACACCCTGGTTCAGGCGTTCTCCGCATCCGGCGCTCGGGTCGCCGTGATCTGCTCGTCGGACGCCGTGTACGCAGAGTCCGCGACGGCGGCGGCTTCTGCCTTGCGAGCGGGGGGTGCCGCCCGCATCTACCTCGCCGGACGGCCCGGCGATCTCGAGAACGGCCTGCGGGACGCGGGCGTGGACGAGTTCGTGTTCGCCGGCGGCGATGTCGTCGAGGTTCTTCGACGAGTCCACTCCACCCTTGGACTGCGGGAGGCATCATGATCCCCGACTTCACGTCGATCCCTCTTCTCGACGGCGCGGCGGCGGCCGATCCAGATGGTGCCCAACGCTGGCTCGAGGCGGTCCGGGCGGAGACCGGCAAGGATCTCGATGCCCTGACCTGGGACACCCCTGAAGGCATCCCGGTGGCGCCGCTCTACGCCGCGGCCGATGTCGAGTCCCTCGACTTCCTCCGGACCTATCCCGGCCTGGCGCCCTTCCTGCGTGGTCCCTACGCCACGATGTACGTCAACCAGCCGTGGACCGTGCGCCAGTACGCCGGCTTCTCTACGGCGGAAGACTCAAACGCGTTCTACCGGCGCAACCTGGCCGCCGGGCAGAAGGGCCTGTCGATCGCATTCGACCTGGCCACCCACCGGGGGTATGACAGCGATCACCCCCGGGTCGGGGGCGATGTCGGCATGGCCGGCGTCGCGGTCGATTCGATCCTCGACATGCGCCAGCTGTTCGACGGGATCCCCCTCGATCAGATGACCGTGTCGATGACCATGAATGGCGCGGTGCTCCCGGTGATGGCGCTGTACATCGTCGCGGCCGAGGAGCAAGGGGTGCCGACCCACAAGCTCGGCGGGACCATCCAGAACGACATCCTCAAAGAGTTCATGGTGCGCAACACCTACATCTATCCCCCGAAGCCGTCGATGCGCATCATCTCGGACATCTTCGCCTTCACGTCCGAGAAGATGCCCAAGTTCAACTCCATCTCGATCTCCGGGTATCACATGCAGGAGGCCGGCGCGACCGCCGACCTCGAGTTGGCCTACACGCTCGCCGACGGCGTCGAGTACATCCGGGCGGGGCGCGACGCCGGGCTCGATGTCGATGCGTTCGCCCCTCGGCTCAGCTTCTTCTGGGGCATCGGCATGAACTTCTTCATGGAGGTGGCGAAGCTCCGAGCCGCCCGGCTGCTGTGGTCGAAGCTCGTGAAGGGGTTCGCTCCCACCAACCCGAAGTCGCTGGCCCTGCGCACCCACAGTCAGACCTCGGGCTGGTCGCTCACCGCCCAGGACGTGTTCAACAACGTGGTCCGCACCTGCGTCGAGGCCATGGCCGCCACCCAGGGGCACACGCAGTCGCTGCACACCAATGCGCTCGACGAAGCCCTGGCGCTCCCGACCGACTTCTCGGCCCGCATCGCCCGCAATACGCAGCTGTTCCTCCAGCAAGAGAGCGGTACTTGCCGGGTCGTCGACCCGTGGGGTGGCAGCTACTTCGTCGAACGGTTGACCGCCGAGCTGGCCGCCCGGGCCTGGGGTCACATCCAGGAGGTAGAGGCGACCGGTGGCATGGCGGCGGCGATCGAGGCCGGCATCCCGAAGCTGCGCATCGAGGAGGCGGCGGCGCGCACGCAGGCTCGCATCGATTCGGGCGATCAGTCGGTGGTGGGCGTGAACCGGTACCGGTCCGTCGACGACTCGTCCATCGACGTGCTCAAGGTGGAGAACAGCGCCGTGCGGACCCAACAGCTCGCCAAACTCGAGCGGCTCCGGTCCGAACGGGACCCGCAGGCGTGCCGGGCCGCGCTCGATGCGCTCACCCAGTGCGCCGACCGCGGCCAGGGCAACCTGCTCGAGTTGGCCGTCGACGCCGCTCGCGCCCGGGCCACGGTCGGCGAGATCAGCGACGCCCTCGAGAAGGTGTACGGGCGGCACGTGGCCGAGATCCGTACCATCTCGGGCGTGTACAGCCGTGAGGTGGGTGACAACGACGACGTCCAGCTCGCTCGCCAGGCCGTCGAAGCGTTCGCGGCACGCGAGGGTCGCCGACCCCGCATCCTCGTCGCCAAGATGGGCCAGGACGGCCACGATCGTGGTCAGAAGGTCATCGCCACCGCCTTCGCCGATCTCGGCTTCGATGTCGACATCGGGCCCTTGTTCCAGACCCCGGCCGAGGTGGCGCGCCAGGCCGTGGAGAACGACGTGCACGTCGTCGGGGTGTCGTCGCTCGCCGCCGGTCACCTGACCCTCGTCCCCGAGCTCCGTCACGAGTTGGCCGCCTTCGGCCGGGAGGACATCCTCGTCGTCGTCGGCGGGGTGATCCCACCCCAGGACTTCGATCAGCTCTACGCGGCGGGCGCGGCGGCCATCTTCCCGCCGGGCACGGTGATCGCCGAGGCCGCCCTCGACCTGCTGGCCAAGCTGGCCTGACGACATGGCCGCACCGGATCAGCCGCCCGACCTGCTGGCCATCTACGCGCAGGTCAGCGCCGACAAACCGGCGGTGATCGACGATCGACCGGACGGCACGATCAGGCACATCACGTTCGCCGAGCTGAACACCGAGGTCAACCGGTTGGCCGACAGCCTGCTGGCCCGGGGTCTCTCGCCCGGCGATCGGGTGGCGTGGTGCGGCAAGAACTCCATCGAGGTGATCATCTGGATGGACGCCTGCCGCAAGGCGAAGCTCGTGGCGGTCCCCGTCGGCTACCGCCTCACCGCCGAGGAGGCGGCCTACGTGGTGGCCGATTCCGACGCTCGGATCTGCCTGGTCGACGCCGAGCACGCCGCCCTGTTCGCCTCCTTCACCGGTGAGCTCCCCGGCGTCGATGCGGTCGTGACCTTCGCCGGCGAAGCGCTGGACGGCCAGGTCGCCCACGCCGATTTCGTGCGTTCCGCCTCGGCCGAGGAACCAGTCGGCCCCGATGCGGCGGTCGGGACGATGATCTACACCTCGGGCACGACCGGCAAACCCAAAGGAGCGGTGCGCCGCAAGGGCGCAGATCCGGTCCTGGCCGCGTCACTCATATCCGAGTGGCAATGCAGCCCTGACGACATCCACCTGACCTGCGGGCCGCTCTACCATTCCGGCCCGATGATGCTGGCCGGGGTCGGCCACGCCCTTGGCTGCACGCTGGTGGTGCAACGCAACTTCGACCCCGAGGACTGGTTGCGTCTGATCGACACGTACCGGGTCACCGCGACGTTCGCCGCCCCGACCCCGATCCGCATGGTCGTCAACCTGCCACCTGAGGTGAAGGTGCGGTACGACCGCGCCTCGATGCGGCTGATGCTGGCCAACGCCGCGCCCTGGCCACAGGCGCTCAAGAAGGCCTACCTGGCGGACTTCCCGGTCGATTCGTTGTGGGAGATCTACGGGGCGACCGAGCTCGGCGTCTGTGCCCTGCTCCGGCCCGAGCACCAGCTCGCCAAACCGGGGTCGTGTGGCCAGCCCGCTCCGTACGTCGAGGTCATGCTCCTCGATGACGACGGCCGCGAGGTCACCACCCGGGCCAGCCCGGTGAGCTCTTCGTCCGCAACGCCAACGTCCTCGACGAGTATCACAAGGCGTTCGAGAAGTGGTCGGAGGACCACCGAGACGGCGGATGGCACACCGTGGGCGATGTCGCCTACCGGGACGACGAGGGATTCCTCTACATCTGCGACCGCAAGAAGGACATGATCATCAGCGGCGGGGTCAACATCTACCCGGCGGAGATCGAGGCCGTTCTCGAACACGACCCCCGGATCTTCGAAGCAGCGGTGATCGGCGTGCCGTCGGAAGAATGGGGCGAATCGGTTCACGCCATCGTCGTCGCTCGGTCTGACGACCTGACGGAAGCTGATGTCATCGCCTTTGCCCGAGAACACCTTGCCGGGTTCAAAGTGCCCCGTTCGGTGTCGTTCACGCCCGAGATCCCCAAGACGGGAACGGGCAAGATCCTCAAGCGGGAGCTACGTCAGCGGATGGTCGACGACCAGTTCTGAGGCGTCCCGAGGAGCCTGAGCCCGCCGGACGGTGGGTCGGTTGGCTCGACTTGCTAAAGCCCGCCGTCGTCTGGCCGATTGAGACCTTGGGTCGTTCCTGCTCAGGTGGCACTCGACCCCGTCGTCCCGGCGTTCGCCGGATCGATGCCGACGCCTTTGGAGGTCACGGTGGACGAACTCGCGAGCGACAGCGCCCGCGGCTCGACATCGCCCCGACGCGGTCTCGCGTCGAAGCTCATCGTCCGGGTCATCGCCGTCAGCCTGATTCCGCTCCTTCTCGTGGGTGCCATCGCCGTCTTCGCGGTCTTGTCGCTCGCCGACCAGGCCGACCGTGAGGTACGCGAATCTGGCGACCTCTTGGCCGACGATGTCGTGGCCACACAGCTCCAGGGCGAAGCGGCCAGCGTCATCAGCGAGGTCGAGCGATTCATCGACGAGCGAATCGGTGATGCCGCGGATCTCGCCGCCACCACCGAAGTCCGCAGCGCCGCCGAGGCGGGCAGCTCCGAGGCCAACCGGTTGGGCATCGTCGGGATCGACCCCGCGCAGGTGGAGGCGCAGGTTCCCGCTCACTCCCTGGCCGTGTCCCCGTCGCTCGACGCAGACCTGGCCGCCAAGGCCGAGGACTCAGCCTTCATCGGCAGCATCCTCGTCACCGACCGGTACGGAAACACGGCCGCCAGCTCAGCTCCGACCGCGGAGGTGTTCATCGGCGACGAAGCGTGGTGGACCCAGGCCTTCGACACCGGTGGATCGGTGTCGCCGTTCCGTTTCGATGCCACCGGCAACCAGTTTGCGGTCGATGTGGCCGTCCCGATCAGCGACTCCGCTGCCACGATCGGCGTGTTGCGCGTGTCGATCGACGTTTCCTACGTCCAAGATCTCGCCGACGCCCTCTCGCTTCGTTCGGGCAGCGACGTCAGCATCGTGAACGCCGACGGTCTCCTGCTGGCCGACACGGCGACGGGTCACGACCTGACCCGCATCATGAACGGCGAGCTCGTCCTCGACCCGACGGTCGACGCCGACATCATCCAATCCCAGGCTGACGCCGCCGCCGCCGGCTCCTTCCGCACTGAAACGGGCATCGTCGGGTTCGCCCGCTCGACTCAGTCCGACATCGGGTCGGCCGTCAACCTCCTCGTCGTGCTCGACCAGAACGAGCAGATCGCGCTGGCCCCGCTGTCCGGTCTCGACTCCCTTCGCGACGACCTGAACAGCGCGTCCCGCAACCTGATGCTGGTGCTGCTGGCCCTGACCGTGGCGGCCATCGCCGCTTCCTTCGTCGTGTCCCGCCTCCTCGTGCGCGCCATCGTGCGACCGATCCTGGCTCTTCGCGACGCCGCCAACCGGGTCGCCGATGTCGAGCTGCCCCGGGTCATGGAGGAGATCGAGCATCAGGAGGAGGGCGCCGAACCGCCGTCGCTCCAGCCGATCGAACTCGACACGGGTGACGAGGTCGAGGAGCTGGCCCGTGCCTTCACCTCCGTCCAGGACACCGCCGTCCGGCTGGCGTCCGTGCAGGCCGAGGCTCGGCGCCGCAACGTCGCCCAGGCGTTCGTGTCGATGGGTCGTCGCAACCAGAACCTGATCGGTCGACAGCTCGAGTTCATCGAGCAGCTGGAGGAGTCGGAGTCGGACCCCCAGACCCTCGCCAACTTGTTCAAGCTCGATCACCTGGCGACCCGTCTGCGTCGCAACGCCGAGTCGTTGCTGGTGCTGGCCGGCGAGGAGCCGGCCCGCCGGTGGGGTGTCCCGGTATCGATCATCGACGTCGTCCGATCGGCCGCATCGGAGATCGAGGACTTCCCCCGGGTCGAGCTCAGCCGTCTCGAGGACCAGCCGGTCCAGGGCAGTGTCGTCGCCGAGCTCTCCCATCTCCTGGCCGAAGTCGTCGAGAACGCACTGGCCTTCTCTCCGCCCAACACCGCCGTTCTCGTCGCCGGCCGTCGCCGCGCTGAGGGATACGAGCTGGCCGTCGTCGATCGCGGCATCGGTATGACCGAGACGGAGCTCCAGGAAGCGAACGAGCGCCTGGCCAACCCGGCCGAGTTCGACCGGGCGCCGACGCAGCGCCTCGGACTGTTCGTAGTCGGCCGTTTGGCGGCCCGGCACGGGGTGCGGGTGAAGATGGTCCCATCCGCCGCCGGCCAAGGCGTGACCGTGCTCCTGCTGTTGCCGCCGACCCTGCTCGAGGACGGCTACCACACGGAGGCGACACCGACGCTGGCCACCGCGGCTCCGTCCGTGGAGGCGCGGCCCGAGGTCCAGCCCCCGGTCGAATCGCGGGAGCCGGCGCCCTACGAGCCGCCCGCCTATGAGCCGCCGGCATTCGCGCCTCCTGCCTACGAACCGCCAGCCTTCGTGCCCGCAGCCGTCGAGCCTCCGGCGTACGAAGCGCCGGCGTTCGAGCCCCCGTCCGTCGAGTCGCTGGCCGCTGAGTCGCCAGTCGCTGAGGCCTATGAGCCCGTGGGCGAATCAGGTGCCGCTGAGCCCGTGGGCGAACCTGGACTCGCCGATGCGGTGCCCGAACGCGGAGGAAGCCCGTGGGCGACCGATCCCGAGGCGTCGGCGCCGCCGCAGTTGCCCCGCCGGGAGCCGGCGACCAGCTACGACGCGGGCCCGCCAGCCGCACCCAGCCTGCCGCGCCGTGAGCCCGCCGAAACTGCGTGGAGCGAGCCGACCGCGGACGTGCCCGCGTCCGCCGTCGCTGGCCCAACCCCGCGGGACCTCCGGAACGACGACGGCCCCGACGTCACCCCCTCCGGTCTGCGCCGCCGCCGTCCCACCGAGCCGCTTCCGGTCACCTCAGCCCGCCCGATGATGCCGGACGACGAGATCGGACCCGAGCGGGACCCCGATGCCGTTCGCGCCACGTTGCGTCGATTCATGACCGGCGTGGGCCACGGCCGCCGCCTCGCCGGCGACCCCGAAGCACCCGACCCGATCTCCACCGGAGGTGGCCACGATGAGTGACCTGTCCGCCGAAGCCGAGAACTTCAGCTGGCTTCTGCGCAACTTCGCCAGCAACACCCTCGGAGTCACCGAGGCGATCGCCGTCTCCGCCGACGGTCTGCTCCTGGCCTGCTCAGATGAGTCGCGCCGGGACATGGCCGAGCAGTTCTCAGCCATCGCGTCGGGCCTCAGCAGCCTGACCCAGGGAGCGTCCTTCTGCTTCGACCTGCACGGGGTGGAGCAGGTCATCGTCGAGATGGGCCGCGGCTTCATGTTCATCATGTCGATCAGCGACGGTTCGGTCCTCGGGGTGTTGGCCGACAAGAACTGTGACGTGGGTCTGGTCGGGTACGAGATGGCTCTGCTGGTCGACCGCGTCGGCCGCGTGCTCACCCCCGAGCTCGTCGTCGAGCTCCAGAACTCCGTGGTCGCATGAGCCAACCGTCCGACCCGACTCCCCGACCCGCGGGGCCCGGACCGATGGTGAGGCCGTACTTCCTCACCGGTGGCCGGACCACCTCGATCGGCGACGACCTCCCGATGGAGTCGCTGGTGGTCCTGCGTCAAGACGACGGATCCGCTACGGCGGAACGGCGTCAGATCATCGATTTGTGTGTGGAACCAGTGGCGATCGCCGAGATCGCGGCGCGCGTGAAGCTCCCGCTGGGCGTCGCCCGGGTGCTCGTTTCGGATCTGGCGGCGATCGGAACCGTCGAAGTTTGCAAAACCGTCGTCGAGGGTGACCTCGACCTGATCAGGAGGTTGATGGCCGGTGTCCGGGCCCTCTGAGAATGCACGAGCGGGCAGGTCTCGTCCGGTCTCGGCCAAGTTTGTCGTCGCCGGCGGGTTCGGCGTCGGCAAGACCACGTTTGTCGGAGCGATCTCCGAGATCCCGCCGTTGCGCACCGAGGCGGTGATGACGTCGGCCAGTCGCGGCGTCGACGACACCAGCATGGTGCAGACCAAGACCACCACCACGGTGGCCATGGACTTCGGCCGTATCACCATCGATCCGTCGCTCGTCCTGTACCTGTTCGGCACGCCCGGCCAGGAGCGGTTCGGGTTCATGTGGGACGACCTCATCCGGGGCGCCCTCGGGGCGATCGTCTTGATCGACACCCGTCGCCTCGACGACTCGTACCCGGCGATCGACTACTTCGAGCGGCGCCAGATGCCGTTCGTCGTCGCCATCAACCACTTCGACGGCTCGCCGGTCTACCCGGTCGAGGAGGTGCGGTACGCCCTCAACGTGTCGAGCGGGATCCCGCTCATCGACTGCGACGCCCGGGACCGGGATACCGTCAAGCTGGTCCTGATCTCGCTGCTCGACCTGCTGCTCAACCGATTGGAGTCCGGCCGACGAGGGATCTGATGTAGGCGCGGCGAACCTTCAGTAGCCCATGTGTTCGCCGGCGTTGATCAGGATCGACTGGCCCGTGATCATGCGAGCTCGGGACGAGGCCAGGAAGATGACCGACTCGGCGATGTCCTCGTCGGCGGGGATTTCCCCGAGCGGCATGCTGGCGGCGATCCCGGCCTTGACGACATCCTCGGAGATGCCTTCGTTGCTGGCCGTGTAGGCGACATAGCCCTGCACCGGTGGGCCCCACATCCACGTCGGGATGACCGTGTTGACCCGGATCTTGGCCGGCCCGAGATCGTTGGCGAGGTAGCGCATCGCCGTCAGGAGGGCTCCCTTGCTCGCTCCGTAGGCGATCTGTGGCATGGCCGGCAGGATGGCCGACTGCGAGCCGACCAGGATCACGGAGCCACCGCCGGCGCGGTGAGGGCCGGTACGGCCGCCTTGACGAGGTGCATCGAACCGACGACGTTGACCTCGAACATGCGGAGCCACTCGGCATCGGGCGTGTCGTCATAGGAACCCATCAATGCGTCATAGGCGGCGACCTGGGCCACCGCGTCGAGACGGCCGAACCGCGCCTCGGCGGCGGCGACGAGGGAGGCGCAACTGGCCTGATCGGTGATGTCCAACGCGCCGGCGAGAATGCGTTCCCCTGAGGGATCGAGCTCCGCCGCCACGCCCGTGAGCCGCTCGAGGTTGCGGGCGCCGACGACGACGTTGGCACCGTCGCGCAGGGCGCAGCGAGCGATCTCGCGGCCCAACCCTGGGCCGACACCTGAGACGAGGATGGTGGAACCGTCGAGGATCATGGTCGCATCCTGACCGAAGGCCGCCCCACCACGCCAGATCATGGCCGTCCTCACACCCACGACGCCAGATCGTGGCCAGCCTCATATCGGGTCGATGCGGGCCGATCCTCACTGGTGAGTGAGATCGCGTTCGCGGACAGCGAAAGACGGCCTCCTTTCGCTCGCGCCGTGGCCGCGCTGTACCTCGTCGGCGCATCGGGATGGATCGTGTGGCGACTCGCCGCGACCTCCGCCGGCGCCGAGCCGATCCTTTTCGTGATCCTGGCCGTGGTCGAGGTGTGGGCGATCGGGCGACTCGCCGCGGTCGCCGTCCCATGGGCGCTCGACCGACGCTCGACGGTGCGCGGCGATGGTGCTGCCGGCTCGCCGGTGCGCGGCGATGGTGCTGCCGGCTCGTCGGCGCGTGGCGATGGTGCTGCCGGCTCGTCGGCGCGCGGCGATGGTGCTGCCGGCTCGCCGGTGCGCGGCGATGTTGTGATCGTCGTCGGATCGGAGCCGGTGGCGCAGTTGCGCATCGCGGCGTGGAGCTGCCGGTTCGTGACCGGGTCGGACCGGGTGATCGTGATCGATGCCGTCGGACGACCGGCCGTCCAGGAGGAATGCCGGCGGCTCGGGCTGCCCGTCGTCGTCGGCGAAGGATGGGACGGGGTGGGCGCAGCGCTCGACGCGGTCGCCCAGTCAACGGCGGCGCCCTCCCTGGTGATCGTGCCCGTGCGGTGCGCAGTCCTGCCGGATCTGCTCGTCGCGACGACGCCGCTTCTCGGGGGAGCCGTGAACGCGGTCTCCGTGCCGACCACCATCGTGGCCGACCCCGGTCTCTTCGGCGGTGCGGGGTACGACCTCGGGCTCGACGAGGACGCGGGCACGAGCGCCCGGAGCCCGTCCTATGGGCGGCTGCTCGATGGTCCGCTCGTGGTGCGCACCCTGGCTCTACGGCACGTGGGCTCGGGCTCCGGGCGCCGGCCCTGGCTCGCCACCGGTCGGCGGGTCGTCGCGGCGGGAGGACTCATCGCAGTCGCGCCCTCGGTGCTGGCCATGGAACGAGCTCCGGCGTCGGAGAGCGAAGCGTTGCGACGCCGCTGGCGGGCCGTGCGAGCCGACCGATCTGAACCCCGGTCGAGAGTGCCCGCAGCCAACCGGTTCGATCGGTGGGCGTTCGCCGCCCGCAGCGCCACGTTCCTGTTGGTTCCCGTGTCGGTCTGGACGGGTCGGGTCCCGTTGACGATGGCTCCGTCGGACCTGGCCTTCATACTCGTGCCGTGGTGGTGCCTGACCGCGGTGGCGCGCCGCACGCTCGTGCCGCGCCGGTGGGGGGTGCTCGGCCAGCTCCGGCGTGATGTCCGCACTCTCGGCGCCGACCTTCACGCCGGCCTTCGCCGTGGCGGTGAACCGGCGGTGTCGGCGTTCGTCCGGTATCAGCGCACGACCGCGCTGGCTCTGGTCGTCCTCGCCCTGATCACGTCGGCGCCCCTCTTCGGGGTGGGCCCAGGCGTGGGACCGCCCGATCTGGCGAGCGCCCTGTCGGGGGTTGCCGCGCTGGTGATGCTGGGCGTGGCTCGCGACACGTTGTGGGCCTCGACCGAGCGTCAGCGTCGCGGCTTGCCCCGGGAGGCGTGGGCACATGTTCAGCCGGCCGGGCCGTTCCGGATCAAGGACGTGTCACCCCTGGGCATCCTCGTCGACGGTCCGCCTACGGTGCAGGTGTCCGACGTGGTCGATGTCGACCTTGCCCTGCCGCTACCGGGGCGCCCGGCGACGACGGTCCGCCACCGGGCCGTCGTGCAGCGGGTCAAACCCGGCGAGGGGATCTTCCTGCAGTTCGACCTCGATGACGACCTCTTCGACGAGCTGCTCTACTTCACGGCCGTCACCCTTCCGATGATGCGCCGTCTCGACGTGCGAGCCCGCCCGGTTGTCAGCATCCGCGAGCGGGGACGGCAGGCCCCCGTCCCCGATCTGGCTCCGTGGATGGCCAGCGTGCTCCGTGGGGCGACCGAGGCTCGAACCCCTGGCGATGTTCTCACCGGGAGCCTGGCGGACAGCCCGGTAGCCTGACTCCTCGTGAACGAGGTGCCTGCTCCGCCGTATCCCCGCGTCGACAAACCTGACTTCCCGGCCATCGAGCATGCTGTTCTCGATCGCTGGAAGGACGCCGACACCTTCCGCCGGTCGATCGACAACCGTGCCTCGGCACGCGAATACGTCTTCTACGACGGACCCCCCTTCGCCAACGGTTTGCCCCATCACGGCCACCTGCTCACCGGCTACGTCAAAGACGTGGTGCCGCGGTACCAGACGATGCGGGGGAACCGGGTCGATCGTCGCTTCGGCTGGGACTGCCACGGGCTCCCGGCCGAGATGGAATCGGAGAAGGAGCTCGGGGTGAGCGGGCGGGCCGCCATCACGGACTACGGCATCGGCCGCTTCAACGAACACTGCCGCACCTCGGTGCTCCGCTACACGGCCGAGTGGGAGAAGACCGTCACCCGCCAGGCCCGCTGGGTCGACTTCGACAACGACTACAAGACCATGGATCTCCCGTACATGGAGTCGGTCATGTGGGCGTTCAAGACCCTGTGGGACAAGGGCCTCATCTACGAGGCCTTCCGGGTCGTTCCCTATTCCTGGGCGGCCGAGACCCCCCTGTCGAACTTCGAGATCCGCCTCGACGACGCCACCCGACCCCGGCAGGACCCCGCACTCACCGTCCGCTTCGACCTGGAGCCCCAGCCCGGCGACCCCGGCCCCATGGCGCTGCTGGCCTGGACCACCACGCCGTGGACCCTCCCGTCGAACCTCGCCCTGGCGGTCGGTCCCGACATCGAGTACGCCGTCCTCGAGCTGGACGGCTCGTACGTGGTGATCGGTGCCGATGTCCTGGCCGGTTTCGAGGCCCAGCTGGGTCACGCCCGGCGACACGGCACGGTGCTCGGTCGAGATCTGGTGGGCCGCACGTATCTCCCGCTGTTCCCCTACTTCGCCCACCGGACCGAAGCCTTCCGGGTCATCGGCGTCGAGTACGTCGACACCACCGAGGGCACCGGCATCGTGCACACCGCCCCGGGCTTCGGTGAGGACGATCAGCAGGCTGGAGAGGCCAACGGCATCCCGATCGGCGATGCCGTACCGGTCGACGATCAGGGCCGTTTCACCGAACCCGTCACCGATTGGCTCGGTCAGAACGTTCTCGAGGCCAACCCGGCGATCATCCGGCACCTCAAGGAGGCGGGCCGAGTCCTCCGCCACGACACCATCGAGCACAATTACCCCCACTGCTGGCGCACCGACCAACCGATCATCTACAAGGCGATCTCGTCGTGGTACGTGAAGGTCACCGACATCCGGGAGACTCTCCTGGCGTTGAACCAGCAGATCAACTGGGTGCCCGACCATGTCCGCGACGGCCGATTCGGCATGTGGCTCGACGGCGCCCGGGACTGGTCGATCAGCCGCAACCGTTTCTGGGGTTCACCGATCCCGGTGTGGCAGAGCGACGACCCGGCCTACCCGCGAACGGATGTCTACGGCAGCCTCGACGACATCGAGCGCGATTTCGGCGTCCGGCCCACCGACCTCCATCGACCGTTCATCGACGAGCTCGTGCGTCCCAACCCAGACGATCCGACCGGCCAGTCGATGATGCGACGCGTCCCCGAGGTGCTCGACTGCTGGTTCGAGTCCGGATCGATGCCGTTCGCCCAGGTGCACTACCCGTTCGAGAACAAGGACTGGTTCGAGACCCACTTCCCGGCCGACTTCATCGTCGAGTACATCAACCAGACGCGGGGTTGGTTCTACACGTTGCATGTGTTGGCGGGTGCGCTGTTCGACCGCCCGGCGTTCCAGAACGTGATCTGTCACGGGATCTTGCTGGCCGGTGACGGAAACAAGCTCTCGAAGAAGCTGCGGAACTACACCGAGCCGGACGAGATCTTCGAACGGCAGGGTGCCGATGCCCTCCGGTGGTATCTGATGTCGACGAACATCGTTCGTGGCGGCGACGCCCGCATCAGCGATCCCGGCATCGACGACGTCGTGCGCCAGGTGCTCCTTCCCATATGGAACGCCTGGTCCTTCTTCGCCATGTACGCCAACGCCGACGGCGTCCGGGCGACCCTGCGAACCGACTCGACCGACGTGCTCGACCGCTACATCCTGGCCAAGACCCGGTCAGTGGTCGAGGCCACCACGGCACGGTTGGATTCGTATGACCTCTCCGGCGCCTGTAGCGAGATCAGTTCGTTCATCGACGCGCTCAACAACTGGTACATCCGGCGGAGTCGTGATCGTTTCTGGGCGCCGGCGGCCGCGGTCGATCCGCAGGTCAAGCGGGACGCGTACGACACGCTCTACACCGTGCTGGTCACGCTGTGCCAGGTCGCCGCTCCCTTCCTGCCGCTCGTCGCCGACGAGATCTACCGAGGGCTGACGACCGGTGTCGCGGGCACGCCTGATTCGGTGCACCTGACCGACTGGCCCGATCCGGCATCGCTCCCTGCCGATCCGGCGCTCGTCGCCGCCATGGACCGGGTGCGCGACGTGTGCTCCGTCGCGTTGCGCCTGCGCGAGGACAGCGGCCTGCGCGTGCGGTTACCGCTGGCCGAGCTGATCGTCGCTGGTGCGGATACGTCCGGGTTGCGCATGCTGTCCGACCTGGTGGCCGACGAGGTCAACGTCAAGAGCATCACGCTGACCGACGACATCGACCGCTACGCGCGTTTCGTTCTTCGACCCAATGGCAAGGTGCTCGGACCGAAGCTCGGCGGAGCGGTCCAAGAGGTGTTCGGAGCGGCGCGCGCGGGCCAGTGGTCACGTGAACCCGACGGCACCGTCGCCGTCGCCGGGTACACCCTCGTCGACGGCGACTTCGACCTGGCGCTCGAGTCCCCCGAGGGTCAGACGGCCGGCGCGTTGCCGAGCAACGACGGCGTCGTCGTGCTCGACACCACGATCACGCCGGAGCTCTCGGCGGAGGGCCTCGCTCGCGACGTCGTTCGGCTGATCCAGAACGCCCGGAAGGACGAAGACCTGGTGATCACTGACCGCATCGAATTATGGGTCGACGCGGCTTCCCGGGTGTCTGCAGCAGTGGAGACCCACGGCGAGTTCATCGCCGAGCAGGTGCTGGCCACCACGCTCGTCCTCGGCGGCGCGCCTGATGGCGTGGTCGCCCATCGCGGCAAGGCCGACGGAGAGCCCCTCACCGTTGCCCTACGTCGTACCGACATCTGACCGGGTCCGGTGACGGGATGACGAGCCTCATACCGGTACCGGTATAGACTCGGTCGGTGGCGTCCGAGCGGTACTCGCGGCACCTGATCCGCATGGCACGCCGGCGGGCCGGGCTGACCCAGGCCGAGCTGGCGCGGCGCGCAGGTACGAGCCAGTCCGCAGTGTCGAGCTACGAATCGGGTCGCCGTTCACCGTCGGTCGCCACGTTGTGCCGCATCGTGGCGGCCGCAGGGTTCGAGGTGCGCATGCGACTCGATGAACCGGATACCCATGATGCGTCCCGCGAACGTGCCGAGGCGATGGTGGGCGACGGCGCGGTGGCCAACGAGCATCTCGAGCTCTTCCATGAGTTCGGGGGCGGCGAAGCGTGAAGCGGCTCATCGCGTTTCTGGTGGCCATCGGGCTGATCGCAGTGTCGGTCGTGGTTCGGGACATCATCGATGGCGACGACAGCGGTGATGGCCCGGCATCGGGCGATGACGAATCCGGTGGTCCACTGGTGTGCGCGACCGAGCTCGAGGCCGTGTGCCGGGCGCTCGCCGACGACAACGATCTTCGAGGTCGTGATCGAGAGCCCGGGCGCCACCACGGCGCGCCTGCTCGCGCTCGACCCCGGCGACGATCCCCAGGTCGGCCTCTGGCTCACTCCTTCTCCGTGGCCAGCGATCGTGGCCGACACCCTCGACCGGGAGGGTCGCCCCGCGGTCCTCGCGGAACCGGGCGACCCGGTGGCGGCCACCGGGCTGGTGGCGGTAGCGCCCACTGATCGGCTGAACGTATTGCTGGCGGCGTGCGGCGGCGCACTGACCGGGTCCTGTCTGGCGCAGAACGCCATCGCGCGGTGGGTCGACCTGCCCGGCGGCACGTCCGCCTGGGGACCGGTGCGGCCCGGGCTCGCCGACCCGCTGACCTCGACCGCCGGATTGGTGGCGCTCCAGTCGGTCGTGGCCAGCTTGGTCGGGCGTGATGACTTCGCCCGCAACGACATCGAGACCGACGCCGTCCTCACCGCGATCGAGGGTCTGGCCGCAGTGGAATCGAACCTGACCAGCGCCGGCTCCCCGCTCCAGTTGCTGCTGACGATCGGGCCGGGCACCTACGACGTCGTGATCGATCTCGGTGCCGTGGCGCGACCGGCCGTCCAGGCCAGCTCCCGCCGCGACTCCCTCACCGTCCAGGCCGAATCGGACCTCGTGGTCGGTGTGGTTGCCGTGACTCCGATCGGTGGTCGGTCGCCGATCGCCGCGGTCGACCTCGCGGCGGCGTTACGGGCCGCAGGCTGGGATGATGCGGCGAGCGGCGACTCCGGCGGCACACTGAACCCCGGCGTGTACGTGGCGCTGCAGGACGCGTGGCAGGAGGCTGACTCGTGAGTATCAGACGGATGGCGGCCGCCATCACGGCCCTCGTGCTGGTGACCAGTGCGTGTGTCGAGGCCGGGGATCAGGCCGGCGGCGGCGACGACCTTCTCGACGCCGACACGGGCGACTGCATCGTGATCGACATGGCCGTGTCGTCGGAGAAGATCGACCTGCTCGACGACCTGGCCCGCACCTTCAACGAGAGCGGCGCCGAAGTCGATGGCGAGTGCGTGTTCATCCGTCCCCAGGTCAAGGCGTCCGGCGGTGCCATGCAGTCGCTGGCCGCGGGATGGAACGAGACCGTCGATGGCCCGCGGCCCGTCATCTGGTCGCCCGCCGGGAGCGCGTGGGGTGCGGTGTTGAACGAGCGGCTCGACGAGGAAGGTCTGCCGCCGATGACCACCGAGGGCGAGCCGTTCATGCTCACGCCGTTGGTGATCGCCATGCCCGAACCCATGGCCCAGGCGCTCGGGTGGCCCGAGGAACCTCTCGGCTGGGCCGACATCTTCGAGTTCGCCCGTTCCGGCGCCGGCTGGGCGGATTTCGGTCACGAGGAATGGGGTCCGTTCCGCCTCGGTAAGACGAACCCGAACTTCTCCACCAGCGGGCTCTCGGCCTTGATCGCCCAGACGTACGCGGCGACGGGCAAGTCCTCGGGCCTCTCCATCGAGGATCTCGAGAACCCGGACGTGATCGAGTACGCCCGATCGATCGAGTCGACGGTCGTCCACTACGGGACCACGACCCTGACCTTCCTCAACAACTGGTACCGGGCCGATCAGCGCGGCACCGCGCTCACCTACGCCTCGGCCGCGGCGGTCGAGGAGAAGTCCGTCATCGACTACAACCTCGGCAACCCCGACGGCACGCTCGAACCCGGCGAGGAACCCCGCCCGCCCCGAATCCCGCTCGTGGCCATCTATCCCGAGGAGGGCACGCTGTTCTCGGACAACCCGTTCTTCATCCTCGACGCCGAGTGGGTCGACGAGAACGAGCGGGCCGGGGCCGTGCTGTTCAGCGAATACGTCCAGCAACCCGATGTGCAGCAGCGGGTCCTGGAGTTCGGGTTCCGGCCCGGCAATCCATCGGTGGCGGTGGGGGCGCCGATCGTGGCCGCCAACGGCGTCGACCCCACCCAACCCCAGAACTTGCTGCCCGTGCCGGCGCCCGAGGTCATGGTCGGCCTGCTCGACCAGTGGGCGGAGGTGCGGAAGCCAGCAAGGATCCTGCTCCTGCTCGACGTCTCCGGCTCCATGGGCGAAGTCGGCGACCCGGAGACGTTCGCCACCAAACTCGATCTCGCCATCGGCGCGGCGATCCGGGCCCTCGACCAGGTCAAAGATGGCGACCAGATGGCCTTGTGGACCTTCACCACCGACATGGTGCCCAGAGATCCGGCCGGGACGGCCGACTACGACATCAACGTCCCGTATGCGGAAATCGGCGAGGGCTCTCGGGCCGACCTGCAATCCGCGCTGAGTGTGCAGTTCCCGCAGAACGGGACCCCGCTGTACACCGCCGTCGGCGCGGCGTACGAGGCCGCGCAGGAGTCGTACGACCCCACCGCCATCAACGCGGTGATCGTGCTGACCGACGGCCGCAACGAGGACCTCGACCCCGACGACGACCGCGATCAGCTGGAACAGCTGCTGAGCAACCTGTCGTCGAACTCCGAGGGGCAGCAGAGCCGCCCGGTCCGGGTGTTCACCATCGCCTACGGGGAGGATGCGGACACGTCGGTCTTGCGGCGCATCGCCGAGGCGTCGAACGCCGCCACCTACGACGCCAGCGACCCGGCCTCGATCGACCGGGTCTTCACGAACGTGATCTCGAATTTCTGATGTTTCGCCCTCACTCGGTCGCTTCGCTCCCTCCGTTCGGGCGAGTTTGGGGGAGCGGCTTCGCCGCGCTCGTTGTAGCTGCGCCGGGATGGCGGAGCCACACCGGCGCAGGGGGAGGGGCTCGCCGGTGCCGCTGGCGGAGCCACACCGGCGCAGGGGAGAGCTGTCGCTGTGCCGGCTGGGTGGGGCCACGTCGGCGCGGGGGGAGGCGTTGATGTCGCTGCGTGATCGGTTGCTGACGCGACCGGTGGCCGAGGCGATGATGTCGCCGACGGCCATCGTGTTGACCGGTGTCGGCGCGGCGGCGGCGATTCTCGTCGGGCTCGGTCCGATCGGCGCGGTGGTGGCGGGTGTGCTCGGGTGGGCGGGCAAGGTGGCGACGGCGGTGCCCAAGGCGCCATCGAGACCGTCGATACGTCCGACCGACCTGGGTGAGCCGTGGCGACAGTTCGTGACCGAGGCGGTCGACGCCGAGCAACGGTTCCGGCGCGCCGTCGACCGTACCCGCCCCGGCCCGCTTCGCGAGCGGCTGGACGGTATCGGCGGGCGCGTGCAACACAGCGTCGACGAATCGTGGGCCATCGCCGAACGCGCCCAACAACTGACCGAGGCGCGGAGCGCGATCGACGCCGACCGGATCGAACGTCAGCTGGCCCGCGCCGGGGACACCGGCGCATCGGCCGCCGAGGTCGAGGCACTCCAGGCCCAGGTGGCGACCGCGCAGCGTCTGGACCTGGTCATCGAGGACGCGTACGGCAAGCTTCGCCTGCTCGACGCCCGACTCGACGAGGCGGTGGCTCGGGCCATCGAGCTCTCGGTCCAAGCGGCTGACGTCGCCGATCTGGAGTCGGTCGACACGCAGGTCGGGGATGTGGTCATGGAGCTCGAGGCGTTGCGGTCGGCGCTCGACGAGGGAGCGAGCGGCTCATTGGCGGCCGCGGAAGCGACCCTCGATGAGGGTCGCCGTCAGCGTGGGGTCAACGGCTGATGTACCAGCCGGAGTCCTCCACGGCAGTCGCCTCCGCATAGGACGCCATGTTGCCGGGCCACTGGGTGACGATGCGGCCGGACGGACTGCGGTAGTAGGTCGAACACCCGGCGTTCCAGACAGCCACTCCGTCGAGCCGGCGCTGGATCTCCTCGTTGTACTCGGCCATCGCTTCTTCGCTGATGGCGATCGAGGACAGGTGCTCACGACGCATGCGGTCCAGGTGCCGAACGATGTATCCGACCTGACACTCGATCATGTGGAGGATCGAACCGTTGTTGGTGTTGGGCCCGTACAGCATGAACAGGTTGGGGAAGCCGGCGACGCTGACGCCCAGGTAGGCCTGAGCGCCGTCGGCCCAGGCGTCGGTCAGGAGGGCACCGTCCCGACCGGTGACGGGCATGACCGACAGGTAGTCGATGGTGTGGAAGCCGGTGGCGCACAGGATCACGTCGAAGGCCCGGTGCTCGCCGTCCGCAGTGCGGATCCCCCGTTCGTCGATGGCGATGATGGGCTCGGTGACGAGCTCGACGTTGGGTCGGTTGAAGGCCGGGTAGTACGTGTTCGACACGAGCGGTCGATGGCAGCCGTAGGGATCGGTCGGTGTGAGGCGAGCCCGGA
Organism: uncultured Acidobacteriota bacterium; assembly: GCA_963732655.1. GTDB lineage: Bacteria > Actinomycetota > Acidimicrobiia > Acidimicrobiales > SHLQ01 > CAVTWS01. The sequence goes on from CAVTAI010000003.1 coordinate 48,238, forward strand.
GCTCGGGGTCGACGACCTGGTCGAGCGCCGCTCGTGCCGATTGCTCGGCGTACGCCCTCGCCGCGGGGTTGGAGAACGTGAGGTTGACGTCGATCTGCTCGGCGAGGAGCTTCCGCCGCGCCGCGCAACCGTCGGGGTCGGCCCGGAACTCGGCGATCTGTTCGGGCGTGTAGGGGTCGTCGTCGCGAAGGGTGATCCATTGTGGTGAACGCTGGAACATGCTCAGGTGGGTCGCCGACGCGGCGAGCACCGGGACGGCCTGGACGGCGCTGGCCCCGCTCCCGATCACGGCGACGCGCTGGCCGGAGACGTCACGATCGTGGGGCCACCGGGCCGAATGGAAGATCTCGCCGTGAAAGCGGTCCAGCCCGTCGATGGTGGGCCAGCGGGGTTCGTTGAACATGCCGACGGCGCTGACGACGATGTCGGACTCGAAGACCTCGCCATCGCCGGTCTCCGCCCTCCACGTCGATGACGTGTCGTCCCAGATCAGTCGCGTCACCATGGTGTCGAATCGGATCAAGGGCACCAGGCCGTACGACTCCGCGCAGTGCTCGAAGTACGCCTTGATCTCGGCCTGCCCGGCGTAGGGACGGCTCCAGTCGAGTTTGGGCGCGAAGGAGTACGAGTACAGGACTGACGGGATGTCGCACGCCGCCCCTGGGTAGCGGTTGTGGTACCAGGTGCCGCCGACCCCGGATCCCTTCTCGAGGATCGTGATGTCGTCGAATCCCGCCTGTCGGGCCTTGATGGCCATCGCCAAGCCGCCAGGACCGGCGCCGATGATCAAGATCCTGCGTGAGTCCGTCATCGGGCCAGTCTCTGTGCCGCGTCGTGGTCCCGGCCAATTCCGGCTGACGAGACGCACAGGCGCCGTCGCTCCAGGCGCCGTCTACAGCAGGAGCGGCTCGCCCGGTTGATCGAGGGGAGCCCAGCGCCGTCGGAGGTCCAGTTCGGCGCCCGGTGTCGGGCTGCTGAACAGGAACCCCTGGAGGTGGTCACACCCCATGTCGGTCATGGCCCGGGCCTGCTCGACGGTTTCGATGCCCTCGGCAACCACGGTGAGGTGATGGCCGTGGGCCAGGCGGGTGATGGCGGCGACGACGCTGTGGGCGCCGACATCATCGGCGGCTCGCCGGACCAGGGGGCCGGCGATCGTCACGTAGCTGAGCGGAAGATGGCCGAGTCGCGGCAGGGTCGTGCTCCCGGTCTCGATGTCGTCGAGCCCGATCGCCACGCCGAGCGAACGGAGCTCGGCGAGCGCGTCGAGGTTGCCCGGGGTCGCCTGGTCGAGCGAATCGGCGTGGAGTTCGAGGCGTAGCCGGCCGGGGGCGAGGCCGTTGCGATGGAGCGTGCGGGTCACCTGGCCGATCAGGTCCGGTCGTGACAGGAGGTTGCTCGACACGTTGACCGCCACCTGCAGCGCCAGCTCGGGAAAGGCCAGCTGCCAGACGCGGAGCCGGGCGCACGACCGATCCATCATCCAGGTGTCGATCGCCGGGAGGCGCCCGGTGGCGGCGGCGACGGGCAGGAACTGGGCCGGCATCAAGATGCCGAGGTCGGCGTCTTCGAGGCGGACGAGGCTCTCGAAGGCGACGATGCGATGGGTGTGCGCTTCGACGATCGGCTGGAACCAGCAGCGGAGGCCGTCGGTGGCCAAGGCGCGATCGAGGGCCGCTTCGACGATGTCGTCGGTCAGCTTCGGTCGATTCGTCCAGAGTCGTGCCATCGCTTGTTGTTTCGGCACGATGACGCGTCGGCTTGACGAACTCCTGGGCCAATTGGCCCACTTCTTTGCGTCGGTGACAAGCGGCACCTGAGCCGAGCCTTGACGGGGTCGACCGAACCGTGGTTACTTACGTAGTAAGTTTACGGTGTATGTCATGACCGTCGTCAGCCTCGACGGCGACGTCCGCACACCGCCGCTGTGCACCGAGGAGTCTGTCCGATGTTTGGTCGTTTCGCCGCTGTCGTGGTCCGTCGCCGCCAGGTCGTCCTCGGCATCTGGGCGCTGTTCGTCATCGTCGCCGTCGTTCTCGGTGGCCGGGTGTCGGAACGTCTCGCCGGCACGGCCCAGGGCGACCGTGATGTCGAGGCGCGACTCGTCGAGGACCGTCTCGATGCGATGGGGGTCGGCAGCGCGGACATCGTGGGTCTGGTCGATGCTCGCTCGGACGACGGGGCCGAACCCGAAAGGACTGTGGCCGCGTTGTCGGTCGAGGTCGAGGCCGCCGTGGCGGATCTGGATGCGATGCCCGGCGTCGTCACCGTGCAGTCACCCGCATCACCAGGCACGGGGGCCCTCTTCGTCGCCTCGGATCAGACAGCGCTCCTGATCGCCGTGAGCATCGATCCCGATCTCGACGAGGACGCTACTGATGTCGTCGTCGACGCCGTGCACGATCGCCTCGACGAGATCGACGCCCCGCGGGTGATCGTCGGTGGCGACGCCTTGCTCGATCGGGAGAGCGTCGAACAGACCGAGCGGGACCTGCAGCGGGCGGAACTGATCACCCTGCCCATCGTCGTGGTGCTGGCCATCGTCCTCTTCGGTGGGTTGGTGGCGGCCAGCCTGCCGCTGGTGATCGCCGTCGTCGCCATCCCCGGATCGCTCCTCGTGCTCCTCGGACTCTCCTACGTCACGGACCTCCAGGTCTTCGCGCTCAACGCCGCGACGATGTTGGGCCTCGGGCTTGCTGTCGACTACGCGCTGCTCGTGGTCAGCCGGTTCCGAGACGAACGCACGACGGGTTTCGACGTCCCCACCGCCGTCGAGCGCACGGTCGTGACGGCCGGATCCACCGTGGCGTTCTCGGGTCTCACGGTGGCCGTGGCCCTGCTCGGCTTCCTGGCGTTCGACAACGATGTGTTCCGCTCGATCGGACTGGGCGGCATCGGCGTGGTGCTCCTGGCGATGACCGCGGCCGTCACCCTGCTCCCGGCCGCGCTCGCCACGTTCGGCCACCGAATCAGGCCGCGCCGAGCGGTCGACAGCGAGGGCCATGGTTTCGCTCGCCTGGCCCGCTTCGTTCAGCGCCGCGCCGTGGTCATCACCGCCGGGGTCACCCTGGCGTTGGTGCTGCTCGCCCAACCGTTCCTCGGCGTGCGGTTGGAGATCCCGGGTGCCGACTCGCTGCCGAAGTCGTTGGAGTCGCGGCAGTTGTTCGATCAGCTCGAGGAGCGGTTCGTCATCGGCGGCGACAACCCGTTGGTGGTCGTGGTCGAGGCGCCGGCCGCCGGGCTGTCCGACTATCTCACCGAGGTGCAGCAGCTCGACGGGGTGTCCGGAGTTCAGGTGCGCGCTCTGCCCGGAGGCGCCGGCGACATCACCGTCATCGACGTCCTGCCGGAGGGGCCGGCCCAGGGCGCGACCGCCGAGCGAGTCGTCGAGCAGCTCCGCTCCCTCGACGCCGGCGCGCCGTCACAGGTCGGCGGTCCGGCCGCCTTCCTCATCGACCAGCGCACCTCGTTGTTCGACCGGTTGCCCCTGGCGATCGCGATCGTCACCCTGGCCAGCTTCGTCCTGCTGTTCCTGCTCACGGGCTCCGTCCTGATCCCCATCAAGGCGTTGCTCATGAACGTGCTGTCGCTCACGGCGACGTTCGGCGTGCTCGTCTGGGGGTTCCAGGACGGCCACCTCGCCGGGGTCTTGGGCTTCGACTCGACCGGTTATCTCGCCTTGTGGATGCCCTTCCTCGTCTTCTTCCTCGCCTTCGGCCTCTCCATGGACTACGAGGTCTTCCTCCTGGCTCGGATCAAGGAGGAATGGGACCGCACCGGCGACAACGATCGAGCGGTGGCGTCCGGCTTGGCCCACACCGGTCGCATCATCACGTCGGCGGCCCTGCTCATCGGCGTGGTGTTCGGAGCATTCGCGACCGGCGAGGCGGTGGAGACGAAAGCGCTCGGTGTCGGCTTGTCGCTGGCGATCCTCGTGGACGCGACCGTGGTCCGCACCCTGCTGGTCCCGGCGACGATGCGGCTGCTCGGACGCTGGAATTGGTGGGCGCCCGCCCCGTTGCGCCGGCTTCACGCCGCCATCGGGCTCCACGAAGTGTCGCTACCCGATGCCCCCGGAATCACCATCGCCGGCGGCGAGCACGGCATCAGCGGATCCGGCCATCAGGGCTTCGACACCGGCGATGAGCACCTCGAGGCCAGCGACGAAGCGCTCCTCGTCTGACCAGGCCAGACACGCATCCTTGAACTCGATGACCCCCGCCAGTTCCTCGGGGACGTCGTCAGCCTGGAATCCCAACCCTTGTCGGAGCGCCTTCAGCAGGCCGAGCTCCTGCGTGACAGCACCGTGGAGCCACGAACCGGCAACCGTGAAGGCCAGCCCGGCATCGCGCGCCGACATACCCGCCGAGCGGAACGTCTCGAAGGTGAGAAAGAGCACTCTCATGCCGGCGACCCCGGTCACCGGGCGCTCGAGGCTCATCAGGAAGGCCTCGGGATGCCGGAGCGCGACCTCGCGGAATGCGTGGGCGATGCGGCGCGCCCGATCTCGCCAATCCAGATCGGAGTGGCCATCGATCTCGGCCAGGACCTCGGTATCGATCTGCTCGCTCACGAGGTCGAGCAGATCGGCCTTGCTCGATACGTGGTTGTACAGCGACATGGCCTCGACGCCGAGCTCGGCGCCGAGTTTGCGCATGCTCAAGGCCTCGGTGCCGCTCTTGTCGATCAGGTCCACCGCCGCCAACGCGATGCGATCGCGCGTCAGAGGTTTGCGGTCGGTCCGGGCCATGGGGAGAGCGTACCGGCCCCCCGCTGCGCCAGCCGTTGACTCCGGATCAGGGTTGTAAGGTCGTCGTCGATGAGAACCGGCATCTACTTCGACATGCGTAACCCCGCTCCCTGGGCTCGGCCCTGGGACCGCTTCTACGCCGACACCCTGAGCCTCATCGAACGGGCCGAGGCCTGGGGCATCGATTCGGTGTGGTTCAGCGAGCACCACTTGTTCGAGGACGGCTACCTGCCGCAGCCCCTCACCATGGCCGCGGCGGCCGCCGCCCGCACCACGAGAGTCCGGCTCGGCACAGCCATCCTCGTCGCCCCGTTCCGGCGGGCGATCCAGATCGCCGAGGAGGCCGCGGTCGTCGACCTCATCTCCGGCGGACGCCTGGATCTCGGCCTCGGTGCCGGGTACGTGAACTGGGAGTTCGAGCTGTTCGGTGCCGACGCCTCCCACCGCTACGGAACGACCGATCAGATCGTGCTCGAACTGCGGGACATGCTCGGACCGCAAGGTTCGGTGACCCCGCCGCCCGTCCAGCGGCCCATCCCGATCTGGATGGGATATCAGGGCCCTCAGGGCGCAGGGCGAGTGGGTCGGCTCGGCGCCGGCCTGTTGACCGTCAACCGTGAGTTGCTGGAGCCGTATCGTCAGGGGCTCGAAGCGGGCGGCCACGATCCGGCCACGGCTCGTATGGCCGGACTGGTGAACCTCGTCGTCGCCGACGATCCCGACGAAGCGTTCGAGCAGATCCTCCCGCACCTGGCGTTCCAGCTGAACACGTACCGCAGGGGCGCGGCGGACGGCAGCGGGCGCACCCCGAGCGAGGTCACCGTCGAGAAACTCCGCCAGAGCCACCGCGACCACACCAACGTGCTCCAGCCGGTCAACGTGCTCGCCCCGGACGATGCCATCACGTTCCTCCGAGAGCACACCGCCGGGCTGCCGGTGCACGAGGTCTACTGCTGGGCGAGCATCGCCGGGATGCCCGACGAGCTGGTGCATCGCCACGTCGAGCTGCTGGCCACGGTCGTGCGGCCGGCCCTGGCCTGAATCAGAGGGCGGCGACGATGAGCTCCCACAGCTGTTCGACGTGGCGAGCCTGGGTCGTGCTGGAGCCGATCGACACCCGGATGAACCGGGTCTCGCCGACCGTCGACGGAGTGACGTACACCTGACCCGAGTTGTTGAGCTCGCGGGCCAGGGTGTCGGTGCGCTCGTTGCCGCCGCGGTGACGGAACGACACCAGGGCGAAGGGCGTGGGCGCGACCAGGACGAGGTCGGGCTCGGCGTCGATCCGGGTGGTGAGCTCCTGGGCCCACGCCACGTGCTGGCGGATGTAGGCCCGGAGCCCGTCGGCGCCGTAGGAACGCAGCACGAACCACAGCTTGAGAGCTCGGAAGCGCCGCCCGAGCGGCACGTGCCAGTCCCGGTAGTCGATCACCTGGCCGGTCTCGCTGGTTGTGTCGCGCAGGTACGGCGGCAAGATGCCGAGCGTCTGGATCAGGGGCCGGCGGTCGGCCACCCAGAAGACGGAGCAGTCGAAGTTGGTGAGCAACCACTTGTGGGGGTTGAAGGTGTAGCTGTCGGCGAGCTCGAGCCCGTCCTGGTGGTGGCGGAACTCGGGGCAGATCATCGCCGAGCCCGCATACGCGGCGTCGACGTGGTGCCACATGTCCTCGCGGCGGGCGATCGTCCCGATGGCCCGGAGCGGGTCGATGGCGGTCGTGCCGGTGGTCCCGATCGCCGTGCCCACGAACGCCGGGACGAGCCCGGCGGCGCGGTCGGCCGTGACCGCGTCGGCGAGCGCCTGCGGCCGAAGCGCAAAGGATGCGTCGGTGTCGATCTGGTGCAGGTTCCGATAGCCGGCGACGCGGGCGCCCTTCTCGATAGAAGAGTGGGCCTGCTGCGACGAGTAGGCCACGAGTCGGTCCAGAGGTGTGTCCGGATACCGACGCATCGCCTCCTCTCGGGCGACCACCAGGGCGGTGTGGGTGGAATCGGAGGCACTCGACTGGAGGACACCTCCCCCCGGACCAGAGTCGTTGCGCCACGAGGTGGGGACACCACACAGCTCGACCAGCCAGTCGAGGACGGTCGACTCGATCTCGGTGCAGGCCGGGCTGGTGGACCACAACATGCCCTGCACCCCGAGCCCGGCGGCGGCCATCTCGCCGAGGATGGAGGCCGGCGAGGAGTTGGCCGGGAAGTAGGCGAACCATCCGGGATGCTGCCAGTGAGTGATCCCATCCATGACGACTCGGTCGAGGTCGCCCAGGATGTCCTCGAAGGACTCGCCTCGTTCGGGCGCAGTCGGCGGTATCCGGGCCCGGATCTCCCCCGGTGCCACGGTCGACAGGACGGGCCGGTCGCCGACGCCGGCCAGGTAGTCGGCGATCCAATCGACGAGCGCGTGGCCGTGACGACGGAAGTCGTCCGGACTCAGATGGGGTATCGCGTCGTCGTCCACGTCGTCAGCTCCCGAGGAGGTGCACCGCCTCCGCATCGATCTCGTCGAGGGTCCACGGAGGATTGGTGGCGTGATGCCCACGGTAGATGGCGGCGGAATCGGACATGTGGGTCCACCGGCTGATCCGGCCTCCGCTGGCGCCGAACACCTCTGCGGTGACCCCGTCGGCGGCCGCGGAGCAGAGCCACGCCACGATGGGGGCGACGTGGGACGGGGGCGGTGTATCGAGGTACCGCTGCCAGTCACCCTCGGTCAGCAATCCCGACTTCCACCCTTCCTCGAAATGGGGGCGGGCGACCGCGTGCAGGCGGGTGTTGGCCCCCGGGGCGAGGCAATTGGCGGTGACGCCAGTGCCGGCGAACTCATGGGCGATCGCCTTGGTGAGGGACACGACCCCGCCGAACGCCGCCGCGCCCGCAGGGAGGCCGTAGTTGCCACGAGACACATCGGAGGTGGTGGTCACAAGTCGCCCCCACCCTCGTTCCGCCATCGCCGGAAGCGCCGCCTGGGCCAGCCACAGCTTCTGCGACAGCACGAGGTCGAGCAGGCGATGCCAGGTGTCGGGTTCGATGGCCAACGAACCGTCGAAGATGGCGCCCGCGCACCCCACGACGATGTCGAGCTGACCGAACGTCTCGACGGCCTGATCGACCGCACTGCGGCACCCGTCCGCGGTGGCCACCGAGTCGTGGTTGGCCGCCGCCCGACCCCCGGCGTCGGTGATGGTCGACGCCGTGACCGAGGCCGCGCGGGCATCCGCCCCGGTCGCGAACTCGTCGGTGCCCAGGTCGTTGACCACGACCGCCGCACCCTCCGCAGCCAGGGCCAGAGCGCACGCCTGGCCGATCCCGTTCCCGGCGCCGGTCACCAGCGCCACCCGGCCGTCGAGCCGCGGCGTGCCGTCCAGTCGTCCCATGCCGTGACCCTAGTTGCTCAACCGAACCCGCCGCCCCCTGCCCCTCCGCCCGGTCCTGGGTTCGTTCTGGTTCGTTCTGGCAGGGAGATCGCACGCTGGAGCGTGCGATCTCCCTGCCAGAACGGATCGGAGGGGGCGGTGGGAAGCGAGGCGGGGGAGGGCTTCGGCGGGGCGTTTTCACGGTGATTCGGGAACGGGGTTGCGGGATTCCCGATAAATCCGATAAAACAGATCAGGTATCTGGCGATTGACCCGATGCGAACCTCATCATGACCCTCACCGACCTTCCCCCCACCGCCGCTCCGGTCGAGATCCGCAGCGCCGGCCCTCGCATCCGTCTGGATGTCGACAGTCTGGCGCGCCGGTTGGAGACCTGGTCCGCCGAGTCCATCGTGGAGTGGGCGGTGGCGACCTTCGGAACCCGGTTGTGTGTGACGGCGTCGATGGCCGACACCGTCCTGGTTCACCTGGCGTCGCGGGTCGATCCCGACATCGAGGTCGTCTTCCTCGACACCGGCTTCCACTTCTCCGAGACCCTCCAGACCGTCCGGCAGGCTCAGAGCCGGTATCGCCTCAACCTCCGGGTCGAGCGGCCCGAACCCACGGCCCCGGATCTCTTCGAGGTCGGGACGGAGGGATGCTGCGCCGCTCGCAAGATCGCCCTGCTCGATCGCGCCCTCCAGAACCACGACGCCTGGATGTCGGGTTTGCGGCGAGCTGACAGCGAGAGTCGTGCGGGCACACCGGTCGTCGCCGTCGACAAACGAGGTCTGCTCAAGATCAGCCCGCTCGCCACCTGGACCGACTTCGACGTCCAGAGCTACATCGCCGCCAACGATGTCGTCGTCAACCCTCTGATCGCCGATGGATACCCGTCGATCGGTTGCTGGCCCTGCACCGAGCGAGTCGAGAGTGGCGCCGATGCCCGCTCGGGCCGTTGGGTGGGGACCGGCAAGACCGAGTGCGGTCTCCATCTCTGAGCCGGCCATGACCGCTCGCACTGATGCCGCCCAGGGGTTGGCCGTCTACCCCGTCAACCTGCTTTTGACCGGCGCCCCGTGCCTCGTCGTCGGGGGTGGGCACGTCGCCGCTCGTAAGGTGTCGGGATTGCTCGATGCCGGGGCCGCCGTCACCGTCGTGGCGCCGGAGGCAGTCAGCGACATCCGTGACCATCCGCTCGTGCGCTGGCACCAGCGCGACTACCAACGCGGCGAGGTCGCCTCGTACCGGCTGGCCATCACCGCCACCGGCGACGACGAGGTCGATGCCCAGGTGCACCGTGATGCTGCCGCCACCGGAGTCCCCGTCAACAGCGCCGATGATCCTGATCGCTGCACCTTCATCCTCCCGGCCGTGGTGAGCCGAGGCGACGTGCAGCTCACCGTTTCCACCGGTGGCCGCAGCCCGGCGTTCGCTTCATGGCTTCGGCGGGAGGTCGAGCAGTGGCTCGACGATGGCCCGCTCCCCACGTTCGATCTGCTGTCGGAGGTTCGAGCCCAGATGAAAGCCGCCGGGCTGGCGACGGAACGCCCCGGTTGGCACGAAGCGCTCGATGATGGCCTCCCGGTGCTCATGGCCCGCGGCAACGTCACGGCCGCCCGTGCCCTGCTCCTCCGTCACCTCGGGTTGGCCGAGGCCGACCTCGTGTCGGCCGACCCGGCTGGTACCGAGGCCGACCTCGTGTCGGCCGACCCGGTGGGTACCGAGGCCGACCTCGGGGTGGCGCCGTGACCGTTCACCTGGTCGGCGCCGGCCCGGGCGACCCCGGGCTGCTCACCCTCCGCGGCGCTGATCTCATCCGCCGCGCCGATGTCATCGTCCACGATCGCCTGGTCGGGGCGGAGATCTTGTCGATGGCCCCACCGTGGGCCGAGCTCATCGATGTCGGCAAGGTTCCCGGGCGGCACCGGGTCACGCAGTCCGACATCAACGAGATCCTCGTGGACCGTGGCCATCGGTACGAGTGCGTCGTTCGCCTCAAGGGTGGCGATCCGTTCGTCTTCGGCCGAGGGGCCGAGGAGATCGACACCCTCCACGCCGAGGGCATTCAGACCGAGCTCGTCCCGGGCGTCTCCTCCGCGGTGGCGGCGCCCGCGGCCGCCGGAATCCCCGTCACCTCCCGGACGGAGTCCAGTGGGTTCACCGTGGTGACCGCCCACCAGGACCCGACCCGGGATCGCTCGCTCGATTGGGACGCGCTGGCTCGTCTCGGGACGACCCTCGTGATCCTCATGGGAGCAGCTCGGTGTCGCCGGATCGCCGACCGCCTCCTCGAGGCCGGCATGGACCCCGACACACCCGCCGCGGTCGTCACCGACGCCACCGGGCCGGACCAACGCGAGTGGCGTGGCCCGCTTCGCGAGCTCGGGCTCGTGCCCGTCCCGAACCCCTCGGTCATCGTGGTCGGCGCCGTCGCCGCGCTCGATCTCCGCTCTGTCGCCCCGGTGCTGTCCGGCTCCACTCGGCCGGAAGTCGCCTGAAATATCCCCGGCCGAGGAGGCCCCGATGAACCCAGCGCTCGACACCATCCTGCTCGAGGTGCGCACCACCACCCCGGCGCTCGATCGCCTCAGCCCACCCCCTGTCCTCGATCCGGAGATCGCCGGCGACATCGACCGGCTCGAGCGCGCCATCAGCGAGTACCTGGCCGGCGACCTCGACGACGACGTCTTCCGGGTCATCCGGCTGGCCAGCGGCGTCTACGGCCAGCGCCAGGGCGGTCACAACCAGATGATCCGGGTGAAGCTGCCGTACGGCACGGTGCAGCCCGAGCAGATGGAGATGTTGGGGTACGTCGCCGACTCCTTCTCGCGTGGATGGAGCCACATCACCACCCGGCAGAACGTCCAGATGCACTTCATCCAGCTCGAGATGCTGCCCACGGCGCTTCGGTGGTTGGGTTCGGTCGGCCTCACCACCCGCGAGGCGTGCGGCGACACCGTGCGCAACATCGAAGGGTGCCACCTGGCCGGCGCCTGCCCGCACGAGAAGCTCGACATCAGCCCGTGGGCCGAAGCGGCGTTCCGGCACTTCGTCCGCAACCCGCTCGGTCAGCGGTTGCCGCGCAAGTTCAAGATGAACTTCTCCGGGTGCTCGACGGACTGCGGCCAGGCCATGTTCAACGACGTCGGTGTCGTGGCCACGACCCGCACGCTCGACGACGGCACGGTCGAGTCGGGCTTCAAGGTGTACATCGCCGGTGGTCTGGGCGCGAACCCGCATCCGGCGTTGGCGCTGGAAGACTTCACTCACCGCGAGGACCTCCTCCCCACGCTGGAGGCCTGCCTGCGGGTGTTCGATCAGGCCGGCAACCGGGACAACAAGCTGCGGGCCCGGATGAAGTGGCTGGTCGACAGCATCGGGTTCGAGGAGCTGCAGCGCCGCATCTTCGCCTCCCGGCGCCTGCTCCGGGCGTCGTCGTCGTGGCCCGGCGGCATCCCGACCGAGGTCGAGCTGCTCGGTGACAGCCCGGCCGGTCGAGCGGCGGCCGGTGAGGTGACGGCGATGGGCCACGGCACCCCGGTCTTCGTCGGGCGCGGTACCCCGTACGAGCGGTGGATGGCCGCCAACGTCGTGCGCGGAGCCGCCAAGGGCACGGTCTCGGCGTACGCCTGGGCCGACCTGGGGGACCTGACGTCCGACCAGCTTCGGGCTCTCGCGGCCATCCAGCGGGACCTCGGGTCGTCGGTGCGGTTCACGAACCGCCAGAACCTGGTCTTCCGGGATCTCACCGAGGAGCAGCTGCCGGTGCTGTACGGACGCCTCGAAGCCATCGGCATGGCCCGGCCGGGAGCCGAACTGGTGCGCGACGTCGTGTCGTGCCCCGGCGCCGACACGTGCAACCTGGCCGTCACCCAGAGCCGCGGCTTGGCCAAGGCCATCGGTGACCGGTTGGAGGAGGAAGGCCTGGGCGAGATCGGCGGTCTCCGCATCAACATCTCCGGCTGCATGAACTCGTGCGGCCAACACCACGTCGCCGACATCGGCTTCTTCGGCCTCGAGCGACGCGCCCACGGCCAGGCCGCGCCTGGTTATCAGATGCTGCTCGGCGGCCATCTGGCCGAGGAACGAGTCGAGTTCGGCGACAAGGCCCTGCGCCTGCCGGCCAAGAAGGCCCCCGAGGCCGCCGTGCGGGTCGTTCGCCGCTTCGCCGAGGAGCGCTCAGCTGGTGAGTCGTTCCGTGGTTGGCTCGACCGTTCGGGTGGTGTAGCCACACTGGCGGGCACGCTGAAGGACCTCGACACGTTCGAGCCGCCGGCGGACAACCCCGGGCTCTACATCGACTACGACGAGACGGGCCCCTACATCGCCGAGACCGGGGAATCGGAATGTGCATGAGACTCGTTGCGGAACCGGAGGTTCTGGGTCGCCTCAGGCGCTCTCGGGGGTTCGCCACTCGCGTATCAAGATCTTGACTGCTCCTACGAGTGGGGTGGCCACGATGGCTCCTGGTACGCCGGCCGCCGCTCCGCCGACGAGGGCGGCGATCATTGATGTCGGTGGAGTGAGATCGACGGCGCGGCCCACGATCGCCGGTTGGATCACGTGGTTCTCCAGGTTCATGTAGATCACGAACGCGACGATCGCCACGACCCCCGGGACGGCCCCTTGGGAGATGGCGAGCACGCCGAACAGCGTGCCGCCGAGCAGACCGCCCACCTGCGGGATCAGGCTCGTCAACATCGCCCACAGGGCCGCCGCCGGGGCGAGCGGCACGTCGAGCAGCAGCCCGACCGTGAGGACGTACAGGCCCATCAGCGCGGCGACGGTGAGCGATCCGCCGAAGTACCGCCCGAACGTCTCGTACACGACCCGGCCGACGTGGTTCGCGCGGGTCGATGATCGTCGGGTACCAGGCTGCCGATCAGAGCCACGAGCCGTTCGCCGTCGAGCAGGACGGCGATGGTCACCAGAGCAACAGCCACGGCGGCTGACGCACCGCCGACGAGGTCGTCGACCACGCCAGACACGGCATCGTCGTCGACCCGGCTGGGGAGCTCGTCGACCCACTCGACGACCTTGTCCGCCGCGTCGGCCCGTTCGAGCCGATCGCCGATGATCGGGAAGTCGTAGAAGTCGCGCACCGTCTCGGGTATGTCATCGCGGAAGCTCCGGGCCTGATCGATGGCGGTCGGCCCGAGCAGCGCCACAACGGCTGACAGCAACGACACGAGGCCGAGTCCGCAGAGACCGACGGCGACGGCGCGCCGGCAGCCGAGTCGGCCCTGGATCCGCTCGACGAGCGGGTTCAGCGCCAAGGCCAGCACGATCCCGACTGCCACCCACGTCAACGCGCTCGACGCCTGGCGCACGAGACCGTACGCCGCGGCGCCGACGAGGAGGGCGGCAAACACCCCGACGTAGGTGCCGAGGTCGAAGCGCACGCGGGTGGCACCCACGGCCGCTCGATCGAGATCGGCGGGCTCGGCGGCGGGTGTCCGCGGTCGGGAAGGCACGGTGTCCGTACCATAGGGCGATGACCAGCACGGATGGCGCACGCTCGACCGGGATGGGGATCCACGTCAGCTTCGCCGCGGTCCTGGGCCTGGTGGCCACGGTGCTGGCCGCCTTGCTCGCCGGAAACGTGTTCATGGCCGCTCATCGCACGGTCGGCTGGGTGGTGGCCTGTGCCGTGGTGGCGGTGCTGGTGGCGCCGATCATCGCCGTGCTCGATCGGTTCATGCCCCGCGCGCTGGCCGTGGTGCTGACCTTCCTGGGTGGGTTCGCGCTGGTCGCCTCGTTGTGGGCGGGGGTGTTCGCCGACGTTCGTGGGGAGGTCGACGACCTCAAGCGTGACGCGCCCCGGGCCGCCGAGTCGATCGAACGTCGTTCCGAGCTCGCCCGCGAGTTCGAGCTGGCCGACCGGGTGCGGGGCGTCGTCGACGCGCTCGACGAACGGGTGGGCGGCACGGAGGAGGTCTTGGTCGAGACGGCCGGGACGGTGCCGACCTACGCCGTGACGGGGATCCTCACCCTCTTCCTCCTGATCTACGGGCGCCGGTACGTCGACGGGGGATTCGCCCGCATCTCGGATCCCGCCCGTCAGGAGCAGTGGCGGGGAATCCTGACTCGATCGCTGCGCCGGGCCCGGCGGTACGTGTTGTTCGCCCTCGCCGAGGCCGTCGTGGTCGGAGCCATCGCGTACGGGGTGGCTCGCCTGCTCGAGCTCGACGGGGCTCTGGTGCTGGCGGCCATCGTCGGCGGATTGAGCACGATCCCGATCATCGGCATCGTGGTCGGGTCGGTGCCCCTGCTGCTCGTGACGGCGGGATTCGAGCCGGCCTCGACCGCCGTGCTCGTCGGCTCGGGATTCCTCCTGCTCCAGGTCCTCGACGCCGTCGTGGTGTGGCGCCGGGTGGATCGTCACACGGTCGAGGTGGGACCGGCGATCTTCGTGATCGTCTGGCTGATCGGCTTCGACCTCTACGGCATCGGCGGTGCGGTGTACGGCGTCGTGCTGGCGGTGTTCGGCGTGGCGGTCACAGACACCCTGGCCGAGACTCGGACCGCCTCGCCTCCGGCACCGGTCAACGCCCTCACCTGACCGGTGCTTCGGGCGGTCCTCAAGCGGGGACGAGCACGGCGGCGAGGTGCAGGGCGACGCCGGTCCGCAGGGCTGATTCGTCGATGCGCATGCGGTTGGAGTGACACGGCGCAGCGGTGCTCGGGTCGGCGATGTCGGTGGGACAGGCGCCGAGGAGGGCCATGCACCCGGGCACGCCCTGGAGGATGTAGCTGAAGTCTTCGGCCCCCATCACGGGGTGCGGGAGCTCGACGTACCGGTCGGGGCCGAGCACCTTCCGAGCAGCTGTCGCCACTGCGGCGGCCTGGCCCGCATCGTTGACCGTGACCGGATACCCGGGTTCGATGCGGACCTCGGCTCGACAGTCGTGGGCGGCGGCGATGGCGTGGGCGGTTCGCTCGAGGCGTTCGTGGATGCGGGTCCGGGTGCCTTCGGCGACGGCGCGGATCGTGCCTTCGAACCAGGCGGTCTCGGGGATGACGTTGTGGGTCGTGCCGGCCTGGATGTGAGTGACCGACACCAGCCCGGGCGCGAAGGCGTCGATCTCGCGACCGATCATCGTCTGGAACGCCCCGACCATGGCGCAGGCCGGCGGGATGGGATCGACACAGAAGTGGGGCGTGGACGCGTGACCACCGGATCCGATCACGGTGACCTGGAACTCGTCCGCCGAGGCCATGATGGCGCCTGGTCTGGTGGCGGCCATGCCGGACGGCAGGTTGGGCGTGATGTGGAGAGCGAAGGCGCGATCGACGCCGGCCAGCACGCCCTGATCCACCATCAGCGCGGCGCCGCCGTGGCCCTCCTCACCCGGTTGGAACATGAACCGCACCCGGCCCCGAAACTCCGAACGCTGCTCCGAGAGCGCTCGGGCGGCACCGACGAGCATCGCCACGTGGGCGTCGTGCCCGCACGCATGGGCGGCCGACTCGACGGTGGACCGGAACGGTTCTTCGCTGTCCTCGGTCATGGGGAGGGCGTCGGTATCGGCCCGGAGGAGGACGGTGGGACCGGGGCGACCGGAGTCGAGGTCGGCGACGATCGACGTCAGATCGTCACCCGTGCTGATGTCGAGGCCGAGTCCGTCGAGCGCCGACAAGATGACCGACTGCGTGCGCGGATTGTGCAGGCCGATCTCGGGGTGCGCGTGGATGTCCCGGCGGATCGCCACCATGTCGGCGTGAAGTGGATCGGAGAGGGAGGCGAGGATCTCGGCGAGCGCGGGCATCGCCGAACGTTAGCTCCGGACGCGAAGCGGCATCTCCTGAACGTGTACGCCGACAGGCGTCGCGTGTTTACAAGCGGGCCCACGGGTGTTAGAGGTTGAGGTGGATAGGCGCGCCATCAGCCCTGGGGGACCACATGCCGATCATCGAACCGATTCCGCTCGACCAACTGCCGCCACGATCTCGCGAGATCATCGAAGGCGGCGTGGCCGAGGGCCTCTACGCCACTCCCTTGCCGCTTCAGGTCTTCGCCTATCGGAGCGCCCTGCTCGAGTCGATGCACGCCAAGCGGATCGCTCGGAACGAGCCGAGCCTGCTCGGCGGTCGCATCCACGAGCTCCTGCGCATACGCAGTGCCCAGCTCGGTGAGTGCCAGCCGTGCATGCAGTCGCGCAAGCACGATTCCATCACCGACGACGACATCGCCTGCCTGATCGGTGACGAACGGACGGACCTCGACCCGCAGGAACGCCTGGCCCTTCGATTCATCGATCTGCTGTCGGACGACCATCACGCCATCGACGCCAACTTCTACGGCGAGCTGGCTGAGGTATTCTCCACCGCCCAGATCGTGGAACTCGGTATCGGGTGTGCCGAGATGATCGGGGTGCACCGGTTCATCCACACGCTTGACATCTTCGGTAGCGGTGAGCCGACCATTGCCTTCGACCCTGACCAGATCGACGCCCGCGCCGAGGCCGACGCCACGGTCTGACCGTCCCGGTCGGCGAGAGCGGGCTTCGCCGAACGTCAGGTCCGGACGCGAAGCAGTATCTCCTGCGCCAGCGTGGCGGCATGGGTGCCATCAGCGGCATGGATGTGTCCGAGCGACAGGCCTCGCACGCTGACCAGGCCGTGGCCGGTCACGTCGTGGAGCTGCCACTCATCGGCTCGGATCGGCCGATGGAACCAGACGCTGTGGTCGATGCTGGCGTCGACGAAGAGCTCGTGATTGCCGGGCTCGGCCCGCGGGTGGAGCGACCGGCTGGCCTCCACCGGCGTCTCGTCGGACAGGAACGCGACGCCGCACGCGTGCAGCACCGGGTCGTCGCCGAGGTCGCCCGTCAGGCGAAGCCACGTGGCGGCCCGGCCTCCGACGGGGCTCACCGCGTGCCGCCGTTCGAGCACATCCGTCCATGTCTCCGAGCTCGGTTCGTCGTCGGGCAACGCCAAGGTGGGGTCGAGAACCGCAGCGGGAAGATCGGTGCCCACCTCGGGGCGTTGGAACGACGCCGACATGGTGAAGATGGCGCCGCTCGACTGGCGGGCGGTGACCTGCCGAGTCGAGAACGATCGCCCGTCGCGGAGTCGATCGACCTCGTATCGGATGGGTTCGCTCAGGTCGCCGCCCCGCATGAAGTAACCGTGGAGGGAGTGCACCGCGAGCGATGAGTCCGGTGCGGTCGGGGCCGGCAGGCAGGAGTAGGCGGCGCGCAGGGCTTGGGCGACCACCTGACCGCCGTAGACGCGTCCCCACGGCGTCGGTTCGTTGACCCCGAGGAACGTGTCCGGGCCGTGGGGTTCGAGGTCGAGCAATTCCCGGAATGCGACCACGCCGGGCCTCAGGCGGACCGGGGTCGGCGACGGCGGTTGGACGACAGTTGCGGCTCATCTCGCAGGGTGTCGGTGGGGTCGAGATCCGTCCCGGGGGAGACGAGCGCATCGAGACGATCGAGCAGGTCGGGGTCGAGTCGCACCTCGGCGGCCGCCAAGGCGTCCTCCAGCTGGTCGGGGGTGCGAGGGCCGATGATCACGGTGCTGACCGCCGGGTGCTCGGCGGCGAAGCCGTACGCCAGGTGGGTCAGCGGGAGCCCGGCCTCGTCGGCCAGGGCCCGGAGCTCGTCGAGCAGCTCGAACTTGTGTTGGGCGGCGCGACGTTCCGGATCGAACCGATCGCGAAAGACCCCGGGCCGGGTGGCGCGAGAGCCCTCGGGGGGCGGGGAGTCGAGCCGGTATTTACCCGTCAACCACCCACCGTTGAGCGGCCCATAGACCATCACGCCGATGCCGAATCGTTCGCACAGCGGGAAGATCTGACGCTCGGCGCTCCGGTTGAACACGTTGTACAGGCACTGCTCGGATCGGACCCGGGTCACGGCTCGGTGTTCGGCCACCCATTGGGCCTCCACCATCTGGTCCGGCGTCGTGGCGGACATGCCGACCAGCCGCACCTTGCCGGACCGGACGAGGTCCGACATGGCCTCGAGCGACTCCTCGAGGTCGACCGACGGATCCCGCCGGTGTAGTTGGTAGATGTCGATCCAGTCCGTGCCCAGCCGACGGAGGCTGTTCTCGACCTCACGGATGATCCAGCGCCGGGAGCCACCTCGGTGGTTCGGGTCCGAGCTCATCGGGAAGTAGACCTTGGTGGCCACGATGACGTCGTCGCGCCGGCCGGCCACGGCCTGGCCGACGATCTCCTCGGACGAACCGCGGCTGTACACGTCGGACGTGTCGATCGTGTTGATGCCCGCGTCGAGCGAGCGGTGGATCATGCCCACGCACTCGTCCACATCGGTGTTGGCGGTGGGGCCGAACATCATGGCGCCGAGGCTGAGCGAGCTCACGCTCACGCCCGTCCGACCGAACGCTTGCATCTCCATCGGTGTACCCCTCTGTGCGTGGACCGTTTCGACCCGGTGAGCATTCTGACAGCTCGCACCCGAGCACGGGCACGGGCCATGCCGATGTGGAAGCATGTCGCCCACCTGGACGGCCAGTGGGGGTCCGCCAGGTGAACAGGAGGCACCATGTCGGTGAAGACAAGCGCCGAGCCGAGCGCGGGCAACAAGGGCCTCAAGGCCGGCGCGCTGGGTTTGGTGGCGACCACGGTGATCGCCGTGGCGTCGACCGCTCCCGGTTACAGCCTGGCCGCGTCCCTCGGCTTCATCACCGACGAGACGGGGGTGAAAGCGGCGTCGATCATCTGGCTCGCCTTCGTGCCCATGGCCTGCATCGCGGCCGCGTTCTACTACCTGAACAAGGCCGACGCCGATTGCGGCACGACCTTCGCCTGGGGCACGCGAGCGTTCGGTCCCCGCACCGGCTGGATCGGCAGCTGGGGCCTGATCATGGCCGACCTGGTGATCATGCCCAACCTGGCCGGGATCTCCGGGTCGTACCTGTTGCTGCTGTTCGGTCTCGAAGATCAGGCGTCGAATTTTGTGTGGGTCACCGCCCTCGGGTGCCTCTTCATCATCGCCATGACGTGGATCTGCTGGAAAGGCATCGAGCTCTCGGCCCGCACCCAGGTGGCGCTGCTCGGCACCGAGCTGGCCGTGCTGGGGGTGTTCGCGGTCATCACGATCGCCAAGTCGTTCGGTGATGGCGCAACCCTCACCCAGGCGGTCGACCAGGGCGACGGCACCACCCTCGATACGACGTATCAGAGCGTGTCGCCGAGCCTCGACTGGCTGTGGCCCTCGGGCCTGTCGGCGAGCGCGCTCACCGCCGGGTTGGTGCTGGCCGTGTTCATCTACTGGGGTTGGGACACTGCCGTGTCCGTCAACGAGGAGTGCGAGGACTCCAACCGCACCCCCGGGGTTGCCGCGGTGATCTCCACGTTCATCCTCCTGGCGATCTACCTGCTCGTCACGTTCGGCGCCGTGGCCTATCTGGGCCCACAGTTCCTGTCCGACAACGCGGATGATGCCCTGTACGCCGTCGGCCAGGAAAGCGTGGGCGGGTTCTTCAACAAGCTGGTGATCATCTCGATCCTCACGTCGGCGGCCGCGTCATGTCAGACCACCATCCTGCCCGCCACCCGCAGCATGCTCTCGATGGGCTCGCATGGCGCCGCCCCGCGCCGGCTGGCGTCGATCGACCGCCGTACCCTCACCCCGGCGTTCAGCACCTGGTTCTTCGGCGTCCTGTCGTGCCTGTGGTTCGTGGTGCTGGTGGTCATCCAGGAGAACACCGACACGTTGGCTTACGACGCCGCCATCGCGGGTGTCGGCATCATGATCGCCTTCTACTACGGCCTGTCCGGGTTGGCGTGCATCTGGTACTACCGGCGCTGGCTGCTCTCGAGCACCAAGTCGTTCTTCATGGTCGGCGTGCTGCCCGCCATCGGCTCGTCGATCCTCGGGTACATCATGGTCAAGACCTTGATCGACTCGTCGAAGGAGGACTACGAGTACGGCCTCCTGTTCGGTATGGGCACCGTGTTCGTCATCGGCGTCGGGCTCATGTTGCTCGGGGTGCCCCTGATGGAATGGAACCGCGCCAAGAACCCGGCGTTCTTCACGTTCCGGCCTGATCCAGCGAGTTCGGCGCCGAACCCGATCGTCGACACGGAACCCGCCGAACCTCTCGGCACCTACCGGAAGGGGAACTGACGTGGCCGACCAACTCTCCGGAACGGTGGTCGTCGGCGTCGGCGCCGACGGAACGGGCGACTACGCGGCGATGAGTGCCGCCCGTCTGGCCAACCAACTCGGGTCGGCGCTCGTGATCGCGTGCGGGTACGAGCCGTCGGCCCTTGGCGGCGCCCGGGGTGTCCTACGCGACGAGATCGAGGCGGTCGCCACCGAGGAGGTCGGCGCGGTGCGCGATGCCGTCGTGGCGTCGTTCCCGGGTCTCGACGTCTCGGTGGAGTATGTCGCGGATAGGGCGGTCGAGTGCCTGGTCCGGGTGGCGGACGAGCACGATGCGCTCGTCATCGTGGTGGGTCATGGTGGTCGTGGTCCGCTGTCGGGCGCCTTGCTCGGCTCCGTCACGTACGAGATCGTCCACCGGGCACCACGGCCCGTTCTGGTCGTGCCCGAGCCCGAGTAGAGTCACGGTTCCCTTCGGCGCCTGGCGCCGGTTCATCGATACGACGGAGACGACATCTCATGGCTCAGGTGACCCTGCGCGGCAATCCCCTCCAGACCAGCGGCGAGTTGCCCGCAGTCGGTTCGAAGGCGCCTGCTTTCGCGCTGGTGAAGTCCGACCTCAGCACGGTCACGCTCGATGATCTGGCTGGCCAGAAGGTGATCCTCAACATCTTCCCGAGCATCGACACCGGGGTCTGTGCCACGAGCGTTCGCACGTTCAACCAGCGCGCCGCCGGGCTCGACGGCACGACCGTGTTGTGCGTGTCGGCCGATCTCCCGTTCGCGGCCGGTCGTTTCTGCGGCGCCGAGGGCATCGAGAACGTAGCGACGGGCAGCACCTTCCGGAACCCGTCCTTCCTCGACGACTACGGGGTACGGCTCCTCGACGGCGGTATGGCTGGTCTGGCCGCCCGGTCGGTCGTCGTCATCGACGAGTCCGGAAATGTCGCCTACACCGAGCTCGTCCCCGAGATCGCCCAGGAGCCCGACTACGACGCCGCGCTGGCCGCGCTGGCCTGAGCGGTTCGCCCCGGGCGGCGGGCCGGTGGTGATGCGTTCGTAGATGTCGAGGTAGCGCTGCGCGAGCGAGTCCATTGAGTGCTGGGCGACGCAGCGATCGCCTTGGGTGCGGAGACGGTCGGTGAGCCCGATGTCGGACAGCACGCGCCTCAACCCCTCGGCGAGGGCACGCGGATCGCCCGGCGGAACCAGATGGACCGGCTCGAGCTCGCCCCCGAGTTCCCGGTACCCGGGGAGATCGCTCGCCACGATCGGAGTGCGCGCCGCCATGGCCTCGAGCAGCACGAGCCCGCACGACTCGCCGAAGCGGGACGGTGCGCACATCACCGTGGCGATGCGGAGGCGTCGGATCTTCTCTGTCTCGCTCAGCCGACCGAGCCACCGGATTCTCGGATCGCCTCGGTGGCGATCACGAAGGTGCTCGGTGTCGGGGCCGCTCCCGGCGATCCACACGGTGAGGTCGGTCGAAAGGAAGGAGAGCGCGTCGAGGAGCACGTCGAGACCCTTGCGCGGCTCGTGACGTCCGAGGAAGAGCACCGTGTTCTCGTTCGACTCGGGTCTCGGGTCGCGCCGGAAGCCGTCGGCAGCTACACCGTTGAACAGCAGCTCGAACGATCCGCCGAGATGCTGCTGGGCGAGCGCCAGGGCGGCCTCCGAGACGGCGACACGTGCGTCGATGCGGCGGGCGACGCGCCGCAACACGGTGCCGGACCAGCGATAGGGCGTGCGCTCACCGGCGGCATGGAAGGTGCCGACCACGGGCACCGGCCGAGCCATGAGCACGGGAAGGGTGATGCTCGGCGCGAGGGGCTCGTGGAGGTGCAGCACATCGAACGAGCCGTGGCGGAGCGCGCTCAGAGCCCGGATCGCGGCTGACGGGTGTGGGGCCATGGGCGCGATCGAGCCGTTGACCGGGAAGCGGATCGCTCGACCCACGCTGGTGGCACCCGGGTGCGCCGACACGTCGCCCGGCGCGATGATCTCGACCTCGTGATCCCTGTCCCGCATCGCCCGCGCGAGCCCGATCACCTGCTGTTGCACGCCCCCGGGCTCGGAGAGGCTGTATGGGCACACGACTCCGATCCGCACGTCTCTGCCTCTCGGTGATGGCCGGTCGACCCGGGGTCAGGCGCGGGCTCGGGCCCGTTCGCCCTGGCCGATCGGCTCGCGCTTCGCGGTCTCGATCGATCCGTGGGCGTCGAGCTCCACGGGCGTCATCTCCGTGCGCAACGTGCCGTAGAGCAGGTCGGCCAGGGGCAACAAGAAGTTGAGATTGGCGCCCAGGTCCACGTGGTGGATGTAGTGATGGCGATCGAGGAAGGGGAACCACGGTTGGGCTTCCACGATGCGATGGCTGCCGGGCCGATGAATGGTGTCGTGCACCACGATGAAGAGGTTGGACACGATCGCCGAGCCGGTTACCAGACCGATGATGAATGTCGGATCGTGCGTGATGAACCAGGCCGGCAGCCAGACCGCGACGACCCCGATGCCCATGTACCACCCGAAGTGCGCCAGGCGCACCCGAGCGTTTCGAATCGCGGAGACGTGAGCGTCGGGCGCCCGCTTCCGGATCGACAGACGTCGTGCCGGCCCCAGCGTGGTGTAGCGCCAGGTCGGGAAGAACGCATAGTGGTGCGCGGTGTGCACCGTGTGGATGGCGCGCAGCGGGTGGATCACCGCCTCGTGGTAGACGAACCGGTGCACGAACCACTCGAGAGGCGAGGCGACGATCGGGATGATCGCCACTCCGAGGAGGAAGGCGGCCACCGCCGACGCAGCGCCGTCGCGGGGCAACGCCGTGACGATCGCGGTGAGACCCGCCACGACGCCGGCCACGCCGGCGGTGGCGATGACGATGCGTCGCCGTTGACGGGACCCACGGGACGCGGCTTCGCCAGCTCCGCTTGGCGGGTCGCCGTCGTGAGATCCAGGTGCGTCATGTTCGCTCCGTTCGGGCGCTCGCTTCCGCCCGACTCGACTGACGGGAGTCCGATCGCAGCGGGGATGTAGGCCCGAGTATCGACGGTGCGCCGGCCGTCGCCCAGTGTCCTTTGTCCTGCGCGCTACGTTACCGATCGGTAGAATGCGGTCGTGCTCACTGACCCGACGCTTGACGACATCGACCTGTCCGACCTCGAGGGGTTCTGGACCCGCCCGATCGTCGCGCGCGATGCGGCGTTTGCGCTGCTTCGCCGCGAGCGACCGATCGCCTTCTTCGAGGAAGCCGAGATCGAGGGCATACCCCACGGTCCGGGCTACTTCGCCCTCACCCGGTACGACCACATCCTCGAGGTGTCGCGCTCTCCACATCTCTTCCGAAGCGGATCCGGGTTCGCCATCCCGGACCTTCCCCCGGAGTTCAACGAGTTCTTCGGCTCGATGCTGAGCCTCGACGATCCGCGGCATGCCCGGCTGCGCAAGATCGTGTCGTCCGCGTTCACGCCTGGAGTGCTCCGAAAGCTCGAAGATGATGTCGCCCGCGCCGCGTCCGGCCACGTCGACCGCCTGATCGACGAAGGCGGTGGCGACTTCGTGGCGCTCGTCGCCGCGCCATTCCCGCTCGAGATCATCTGCGAGATGATGGGCATCGAGCACGGCGCCCGGCAGATGGTGCTCGACAACAGCAACATCATCTTGAGCCAGGGCGACCCGGAGTTCATCGAGCCCGGTTCCGACCCCCTCGCCGCCTTCCTCCAGGCGGGCGCCGATCTCGCCGCCCTGATGACCGAGATGGCCGCGGCCCGGCAGGGTTCGGATCGGTACGGTGACCTCACCGCCGCCCTGGTCAACGCGGAGATCGATGGCGAGCGCCTGACCCACTCGGAGCTGGCGTCGTTCTTCGTGCTGCTCTGCGCGGCCGGCAACGAGACCACCCGCAACGCCATCTCGTGGGCGCTGACCTTCCTCACCGATCATCCCGAGCAGCGCGAGATGTGGCGAGCTGACCTTGACGGCCTCACGCCGAGCGCGGTGGAAGAAGTCGTGCGGTTGGCGTCCCCGGTCATCCACTTCCGCCGCACCGTCACCGCCGACGGCGTGACCCTGGGCGGCCACAGGTTCGCCGAGGGCGACAAGGTCGTGCTCTTCTACCCCTCCGCCAATCGCGACGAGGCGATCTTCGAGCAACCCCTGAACTTCGACATCCGCCGATCTCCGAATCCGCACGTCGGATTCGGGGGACCCGGGCCCCACTTCTGCCTCGGTGCTCATCTGGCTCGGCGGGAGATCGGCGTGCTCTACCGGGAGTTGCTGACGCGCGTGCCCGGGCTGGTCGCCACTGGTGAACCCGATCGTCTGCGTTCGAACTTCATCAATGGGGTCAAACACCTACCCTGCTCGACGACGGGGGAGTGACGACACTCGCCGCCGCGGGGTCGGCGGCGCCGATGAACTCGGCCGACAGGGACAATCCGAACAGGCGAGCAAGGACCGAGGCCGGGAAGACCTGTCCCCGGTCGCGCAGCGTTTCGACGGAGTCGTTGTAGAACGTCCGGGCCATGGCGATGCGGTTCTCGGTCTCCACCAGTTGGCTCTGCAGGCCTCGGAACGTCTCGTCGGCGGTGAGCTGAGGGTAGGCCTCCGAGAGAGCTTCGACCCGGCCGACCAGAGCCCCGGCGTGGGCGACGGAGGCATCGGATCGTCGAACGGCAGTGTCGGAGGGCAGCGTCGGCAGGTTGATCGTCAGCGTCCGTAGGACGGAAAGCGTCTCCAACAGCGATCGTTCGTGCTGGCTGTGACCGCGGGTCACCGATTCCAGGGCCGGGATCAGGTCGCGGCGCCGGTTCAGTTCGACATCGATCAGGGACCACGCCACGCGAGCGCGATTGCGCACGAGCACGAGGCGGTTGTAGACGAAGGCGACGGAGACGAGACCCATGGCCGCGAGCGCGGCCGCCGCCCCGATCACCGCGCCGAGCTTCGACACCTCGTCGAGCGTCGCGGTTCCTGCTCCGATCGCCTCGCTGTTGTCGAACAGCCCCCCGGAGACGGCGGCGGCCAGGACACACACGACGCTCGCGACCCGAGCCGTCGCCCCGTACCGGCGCACGACCGACGCTTCGCCGCGCATGTCGATGAGGAAGGGTGCCTCGCCCGTCGGGTCCGCGCCGATGGCGGGGCGGATCGCGGTGGGGTCGGGCCGCGCGGTGCCGATCACGTAGACGGTCTCGCCGTGCGGAAGCGCCCGTTCGATCACCCGACGGGCCGGTACGTCCGTGCGGAGGGCCAGCAGATCCCAGTCGTCTCGCGGTCGACGCACGACGATGGTGTCGTCGGTCGGGCGCTCGGCGCGGAGCCGTTCGGGACCCTCGTACATGAGCACGCCGGTGACTCCGGCGCGGCGAGGCCACACGGAGACGGGGCCCGAACCGTCGTCGACATCGAAACACGCCGGTCCCCCAAGTTGCCGGGAGACCGTCTTCCACTGCGTCCGCCCGTTGTCCGACTTGTCCTCGACCTGCGTCTCGAGTTCCCACCACACCGCTTGGATGCCGGAGTAGGGACACGGCATCGCCTGTCCGCCGACGATCCGGCCGGTCACCTCGTGGAGGCCGATGCCCACTCCGCCGGTGCGGCTGGTCGGGAGGTCGCGCACGAGACGGTGGTGACTTCGCTGGTGATACCAGATGGTGAACGTCATGATCGCCAGGACGGCGAGGGCGAAGGCGGTCAGGGTCGCGGTCCCGCTCGCCTTCGTCTCGATGGTGACCGGATCGACGGTCTGGGCCACGGCGCGGAGCAGGTCGGCGCCTCGAAGTGGGAGGTGACTCACATCCATGTGGTCGGCCGGAATGGCGGCGCGCTCAAGCCCGAGGTTTCCCACAGGGTTGTCCACAGGTTGTACACCTCATCGGGACGATCACCCACAACGTCGTCCACAGGCGAGGACCAACTTCTGGGGAACTCGCGATCAGCCCTTGACGCGCGTGTAGTTACACCGATGTAATAGGTCTTCCGGCTCAAACCACATGGATGTGCTTTCAGCGCTGTGGTTTGTGCCCACTCGTCGGGATGGGTCCCACGGAACGCCGCCTCCCCAGTCGGAGCGGCTCGAAGAGAGGAAGGTGGCTCGATGGCGATCGTCGAGGATCGGATCGAAGTGCCTGTCGCGCCGGCAGCGGCGACCACCATGCGCGTGCGCAAACGCAACGGCGATCTGGAGCCGGTCGATGTCAACAAGATCGTGCGGGCCGTCAGTCGTTGCGCCGAAGGGCTGAGCGGCGTCGACGCCATGCGGGTGGCCACCCGCACGATCTCGGGCCTGGTCGATGGTGCCACCACCGAGGAGCTCGACGGGCTGTCGATCCGCACGGCGGCGTCGCTCATCGTCGAGGAGCCCAACTACTCGCGCCTGGCGGCTCGCCTGCTCGCCACCGTGATCGACAAGGAGGTCCAGAACCAGGACCTCCACTCGTTCTCGCAGTCGGTGGCCAACGGCCATCGGTTGGGTCTGATCGACGATGGTGTTGCCGAGCTCGTGGCCAACAACGCCCGCAAGCTCAACGCGGCGATCGATCCCGAGCGGGATCAGCTCTTCGAGTTCTTCGGTCTGCGTACCGTGTACGACCGCTATCTGCTGCGCCATCCCGAGGTGCGTCAGGTCATCGAGACCCCCCAACACTTCTTCTTGAGGGTGGCCTGCGGTCTGTCGAGGGGACCCGAGGAAGCGATCGCGTTCTACCGACTCATCTCGTCGCTCGAGTACCTACCGTCCAGCCCGACCCTGTTCAACTCGGGTACGTCGCATCCGCAGATGTCGTCGTGCTACCTGCTCGATTCCCCGGCCGACAGTCTCGAAGGCATCTACGACCGCTACAAGGACGTCGCCCAACTGTCGAAGTTCGCGGGCGGCATCGGCCTGGCCTACTCGCGCGTCCGGTCGAAGGGATCGTTGATCAAGGGCACCAACGGCTTGTCGAACGGCATCGTGCCGTGGCTCAAGACGCTCGACAGCTCGGTCGCCGCCGTCAACCAGGGCGGTCGCCGCAAGGGCGCCGCGTGCGTGTACCTGGAGTCGTGGCACGCCGACATCGAGGACTTCCTCGATCTGCGCGAGAACACCGGCGACAACGCTCGCCGCACCCACAACCTGAACCTGGCCAACTGGGTCCCGGACCTCTTCATGGAGCGGGTCGAGAAGGACTGGCAGTGGTCCCTCTTCGATCCCAAGCGGGTCCCGCACCTCGTCGATCTCTACGGCGACGACTTCCGGGCCGCCTACGAGCAGGCGGAATCCGAAGGTCGGTACGAGCGGCAGGTCTCGGCCCGAGAGCTCTACAGCCGCATGATGCGATCCCTGGCCCAGACCGGCAACGGCTGGATGACCTTCAAGGACGCATCCAACCTGCGCTGCAACCAGACCGGGCGTTCGGGCCGGGTCGTGCACCTGTCGAACCTGTGCACCGAGATCATCGAGGTCACCAACGCCGAGGAGACCGCCGTCTGCAACCTCGGTTCAGTCAACCTCGGGGCGCTGACCACCGAATCGGGGTTCGATTTCGAGCGCCTGGGCGACGTCGTGCGCATGGCCGTGCCGTTCCTCGATCGCGTGATCGACATCAACTACTACCCGACCGAGGCCGCGGCGCGTTCGAACGCGGCATGGCGGCCAGTCGGTCTCGGCCTGATGGGCCTCCAGGACGTCTTCTTCAAGCTGCGACTGCCGTTCGATTCCGACCCGGCCCGCGAGCTCTCGGCCCGCATCAGCGAGCACATGTACTTCCACGCGCTCTGGGCCTCGACCGAGCTGGCCGAGGCTTCTGGACCCCACGCCACCTACGCCGACACCCGCACCGCCGATGGCAAGCTCCAGTTCGACCTCTGGCCCGACGCCCGCACCCACGGCGACCTCGATTGGGACACCCTTCGCGGCCGGGTCCGCCAGTTCGGCCTGCGCAACTCGCTGCTGATCGCCATCGCCCCCACCGCCACCATCGCGTCGATCGCCGGATGTTTCGAGTGCATCGAACCCCAGGTGTCCAACCTGTTCAAACGCGAGACCCTCTCGGGCGAGTTCCTCCAGATCAACCGCTACCTGGTGCGTGACCTCCAAAAGCGCGGCCTGTGGACCGAGGAGATGATCGCCCGGGTCAAGCGGGCCGAGGGCAGCATCCAAGACGTCGAAGGCATTCCCGAAGACATCAAGGATGTGTACCGCACGGCCTGGGAGGTGCCCATGCGGTCCCTCGTCGACATGGCGGCCGATCGTGGCGCCTTCATCGATCAGAGCCAGTCGCTGAACCTGTTCATGGAGTCGCCGACCATCGGCAAGCTCAGCTCGATGTACCTGCACGCGTGGAAGCGTGGTCTCAAGACCACCTACTACCTGCGGTCCCGACCCGCCACCCGCATCAACCAGACCACCTCCGCCGCCCCAGCCGAGGCCATCGCGCCACCGGCGCCCAAGAAGATCTTCTCCGACGAAGAGGCCGTGGCCTGCTCGTTGGAGAACCCCGAATCGTGTGAGGCGTGCGACTGAGCTCCCGCTCGTCGCCTCACGCCCCGCACCCCTCACCTGAAGGAAGTAGTTCTCCCATGGCCCTCATGGAACCGGCGTACGAACTCGCCGACCTCGCCCCCACCGTCACCCCGGCGGCGACTCCGACGAATTCCCGGACCAACATCTTGGATCCCGGTTTCAACCTCACCCTGCGGCCGATGCGTTATCCCGCCTTCTACGAGATGTACCGCAACGCCATCCGCAACACCTGGACGGTCGAGGAGATCGATTTCTCCGACGACCTCGTCGATCTGCAACGCAAGCTGTTGCCGGCCGAGAAGCACCTCGTCAACCGCCTGGTCGCGTTCTTCGCCACCGGCGATTCCATCGTGGCCAACAACTTGGTCCTCAACCTGTACAAACACGTCAACGCGCCCGAGGCGCGGATGTACCTCTCGCGTCAGCTCTACGAAGAGGCGCTGCACGTCCAGTTCTATCTGACCCTCCTCGACAACTACATCCCCGATCTGCGCGAACGCGAGGCGGCGTTCTCAGCCATCGAGAACATCCCATCGATCCGTCAGAAGGGCGAGTTCTGCTTCCAGTGGATCGGCTCCATCGCCGACCTCGATCGGCTCGAATCTCGCGAGGACCGGCAGCGGTTCCTGCTCAACCTGATCTGCTTCGCCGCCTGCATCGAAGGGCTCTTCTTCTTCGCCGCGTTCGCCTACGTCTACTTCCTGCGCTCCAAGGGCCTGCTCAACGGCCTCGCGGCCGGTACGAACTGGGTGTTTCGTGATGAGAGTGCCCACATGAACTTTGCCCTCGAAGTGGTCAACACCGTGCGTTCCGAGGAACCGGATCTGTTCGACGATCACCTGGGTGCCCAGATCACCGAGATGATCGACCAGGCCGTCGAGTGCGAGTACCAGTTCGCCTCGGACGTGCTCGGCGAAGGCGTGCCGGGCATGTCGCTCAACGACACCCGCATCTACTTGCAGTTCGTGGCCGATCAGCGGCTCATGCAGCTCGGCTTGCCTCGCCAGTACAACGTGCGCAACCCGTTCGCATTCATGGAGCTCCAGGACGTCCAGGAGCTGACCAACTTCTTCGAGCGCACCGTGGCTGCGTACCAGGTTGGCGTCGAGGGCGAGGTCGCCTTCGACGAGGAGTTCTGAGCGGCTCCGACCGCTCTTCGTTTCGCTGACCCACCACCACGTTCTCTCACCACCCAAAACCCATCCCGAGAGAACCAGCTTGGGCCCCTGTCCCCACAGGGGCCCAAGTGGCGTTCGGGCTCACAGCAGGTGGTACGTCTGGAGCTAGTGCCGGCGCGCAGAAGTAGGTCGCGTGTGGTTCAGGCGACGAGGGGGTCGGCGGCGTAGGTCCATCTGAAGGGTTTTGCCTGTTGGTCGTACTCGGCGATGTAGGTGAGCATCTTGGTGATGAGGTCATCGCGTGAGGTGAAGTTGCCGTTGGTGATGACCTTGCGTTGCAGGATCGAGAAGAACAGTTCGACCTGGTTGACCCAGCTGGCGTGGGGCGGTGTGAAGTGCACGGTCCAGCGCGGATGCGCGGCGAACCAGGCCTTCGTGTGCTTGGAGCGGTGACTCGATCCGTTGTCGAGCACGACGTGGATCTCTAGCGCCGGGTCAATCGTCCGGTCGATCTCGTCGAGGAAACCACAGAAGTTCAGGGAATCGTTCTTGCCTGAGATCGGCTCTGCGAGGACCTCGCCGGTGTGCACGTTCAGCGCCGCGAACAGCGACGCGGTGCCGTGACGGATGTACTCCCACTCGCGGCGGGACCGGCGCCCGGGCCGCGCCGGCTGGGTGCTGTGCCTGCGTTCTTTGGCCTGCACCGAGGTCTTCTCGTCGACCGACACCACGATCGCGTTGTCGGGGCAGTTCAAGTACAGGCCGCAGACGTCGCGTACCCGATCCCAGAAGTCGGGGTCATCGCGACGGTTGAGCCAGCCACGCACCCTCGTGACATCGATGTGCATGGCCTTGAGGATCCGGCCGACCTGCGACGCGGAGATTTCGATCCCTTCGGCGAACAACGCGTCGGCCAGTTCGAGGTGAGTCCACATGGGCACAGGATCGTCCTCGTCCTTCTCCGATGTCGCGATCGCGGCGAGCTTCATGCGGTCGTCATGGCCGATCCGTCGGGGCCGTCCCGGGCGGGGCCGTTCCTCCAACCCATCCAGGCCTTCGGCCAGGAACCGCTTGCGCCACTCGCCGACCTTGTGCTGATCCATCCCGACCTCGACACCGATCTTGGCCAGGGACACACCCGCCTCGCACAACAAGATCGCCCGCGCCCGACGCACCTCGCGAGCCGACGACGTGTGGGCCCGCACCCGACGCTCGAGCTCGTCCCGATCCTCGTCAGCCAACACCAGCCGCTCGACCGTGAACCCCATGCAAGTCTCCTCCGACGCTGAGGACACCCATCACAGCATACGCGACCTATTTATGCGGTGATGCACTAGGGTCGCAGCCGTGGTGGCGACAGGAGGACGATGCCGTGGCCGTTGATCCCCGGATGCCCGTGCTGATCGGCGTCGGCCAGGCGCTCCAGCGGTCACCTGATCTCGACTCGCTCGTCGAGCCCGTGGCGCTGATGGCACAGGCTGGTCAGGAGGTGCTGGACGATTGCGGGGCGTCCGCGGCGGTGCGTGACGCACTCGACTGGCTGGTCGTCGTGCAAGGCGCCTGGCCCTACCGCGATCCCGGTCGCCTCGTCGCCGGCCGCCTCGGTGCTCGTGGAGCACGGACCGGCCTCACCGGCAACGGCGGGGAGTCACCGATGACGGTGGTCAGCCAGTTGGCCGGGCAGATCGCGGCCGGCGAGTGCGAGGCGGCGATGGTCGTCGGAGGCGAGGGGATCTATAGCCGTCGCCAGCTCAAGAAGGCCGGGCGGCCGATCTCCCTCACTCTCCAGGGTGACGATGTGGCTCCTGATCGGCGGTTCGGCGGGAAGATCGACGTCGGCGACGAACATGACCGTTCGTTCGGTCTCGCCGCCCCCGTCACGACCTACCCCATGTTCGAGGTGGCGTTGCGCCACGATCTGGGGCGAGATCCCGTCGAGCATCAGGCGGCGCTCGGCCGGCTCTACGCCCGGTTCAACGAGATCGCCGTGGCCAACCCCCACGCCTGGAACCGCCACCCGATGACCGCCGAGCAGATCGCCGCGCCGACGAGCGACAACCGGTACATCGGGTATCCGTACACGTTGGTCATGAACTCGAACTGGTTCACGGACCAGGCGGCGGCGGTGATCGTCGCCTCGGCCGGGTGGGCGATCTCTGCCGGGGTGCCACGGGACCGGATGGTGTTCCTGCACAGCGCCACCACGGCGGCCGACACCGGGTCGCTCGGTCACCGCCTGGACTTCCACGGGTCACGGTCGCTGCGAGCCGCGGGGCCGCGAGCGTTTGAGCTGGCCGGCGTCGGCCCGGCCCAGCTCGGTCACGTCGACCTGTACTCGTGCTTCCCGAGCGCCGTCGAAGTGGCGGCGCGCGAACTCGGCCTCGGCTTCGATCGCGACCTCACCGTCACCGGCGGGATGTCGTTCTACGGGGGGCCGTTGAACAACTACACCACCCACGCCATGGCGGAGATGGTGCTGCGGCTTCGTGACCACGCCGGCGAGTTCGGCCTCGTCGTCGGCAACGGCGGGTACCTCTCCAAACACGTCGTGATGGTCATGTCCACGGACGAGCCGGAGAACGGATATCGGTACGAGAGCTGTCAAGACGACGTCGATCGGCTGCCTCGGCACACGTTCCGCGCCGATCTGGTGGGGAACGCGAGCATCGAGACCTACACGGTGATGCACGAAGCCGGACGACCGACGGAGGCCATTCTGGCCGTGCTCGATGTCGATGGTGTCCGCTCGTGGGCTCGGACGGGCGACCACGATGTGATGGCCGAGCTGATGGCGCACGATGCCTGCGAGTGGATCGGCAACGTGGACACGGCGCACCGATTCCGGATCTGATCAACTCGGCCGGCGGCCTCGGCTGAGATCGGACCGCAGTTCCTTGCGGTGGACGAGCCGGAGCCCGGACCAGGTGTCGTCGATCGCGCACACCTTGTTGTCGACGAGACCCGTGGGCAGCGCGACCTCGCGAACGACATCCTCGGTCATGTCGGTCGGGACCCTCGAGGCTCGCTTCGGCCAGGCGATCCACAGGCCCCCGGCGGGAAAGACGGCGGCGCTCAGACGCGGCAGCTCGGTTTCGAAACGACCCCGGGCATCGGTGAAGAGGACGCAGACGTCCAGACCCACGGCGTCCGCGCCGCCGGTGAGGTCGATGACGTGAACCCGCTCGGGGAGTGGATCGAGCGACGCCGGGAAGGTGTCAGCGGCCCCGACCAAACCGACCAGAGAACCGTCGGCGATGCCCAGCTTCTTGGCCAACGGCGTGCCTGAATACCCAGCCATGGGGGCGAGCCTAGGTCTTCGTGTCCGGGGGTTGAGGTGGCGGGCAGGACCTGTGTCTCGGCCCGAATCTACGGGACGGCCGGCGGCACCGGGACCGGGGGCGGTGGTCCGACGTAGGCGGCGCTCGGGCGAAGGATCTTGCCGTCGGCCGCCTGTTCGAGCGCGTGGGCGATCCAGCCGATGCAGCGGCCGACCGCGAACGTCGGCGTGAACAGCTCACGCGGCAGACCGGCCAGGTGCATGACCACACCGGCGTAGTACTCGACGTTGGTGGCGATGGTGGCATCCGGTCGGGCGGCGGCCAGACCGGCCAGGAGCTCGTGCTCGATGGCCGCGGCTCGATCGACGAGCGGGTCCCCGGTCTCGGCCGCGACCTGGTGGAGAAGCCGGGCCCGGGGGTCGCCGGTGCGATAGACGGCGTGGCCGAACCCCATGACCTTGGCCTGGGCGGCCAGCTGCCGATCGAGCCATCGGCGGGTGTTCGACGGCTCGCCGATCTCCTCGATCATCTCCAGGGCCCGACTCGGCGCGCCGCCGTGCAGCGGGCCGGCGAGGGCGGCAAGCCCGCCGCTCACTGCTCCCGCCAGATCCGTCCCGGTGCTGGTGATGACACGCGTGGCGAAGGTCGACGCGTTGAAGCCGTGATCCATCGTGGTGACCACGTAGGTCTCGATGAGGCGGGTGGCGTCGGCCGTCGGGCGGACACCGTTGACCATCCACAAGAGGTTGGCGGCGTGGCCGAGGTCCGACGCGGGCGGGATCGGCTCCTCACCGCGGCCGACTCGCCAGAGCCGGGCCAAGATCACCGGGACGAGGGCGGCGAGCCGCAGTCCGCAGCGCCGCCGCTCGGATGTGGTCTGATCGAGTGACGGCACCACGCCATCAGTCGCAGCGACCGCGAGTACCGCAGCCGAGAGCCTGGTCATCAGGTCGCCGGGCAGGGCGGCGAGCGTGTCGATGACAGCCAACGCGGCCTCGGGCAGCTCGCGGAGGGAGCGGACCTCGGCCGAGAACGTCGTATCACCTGGTTCGGGAAGGGCCCCGTCGATGAGGAGAGCCCACACGTCCTCGACGCTGCGGAGGCGGGCCAGTTCGGTCGCGTCATACTGGCGGTAGTGGTAGAAGCCCTCATCGCCGCGCACATCACCGACCGATGTCTCGGCGACGACCAGCCCCTTGAGGCCTCGGGGGGCGATGAGATCGGCGGTCATGGGTGTCGGGCCTCCTGAGGAAGGGTCTGCCTACAGCTGTACGCAGTTTGGTGGGTGCCGACTATGTTGACAATCTTGATCACATCAACGTTGATGAGATCAATGTGGAGGCACCGATGACGGAAACCCGAGTGGAGGTGGACGTGCTCACCGCGGACGAGGCCGCGGCCCGGCTCGGTGTGAAGGTCGAGACGCTGTACGCCTACGTGAGTCGCGGCCTCGTCCATCGTGTCGTCGCCGAGGATGGGAGGACCAGTCTCTTCGACCGGCGCGAGGTCGAGTCCGTTCGCTCGCGGAGCGGCCGCCGACCTGCGGGAGGGGTCAGTGCCGTCGTGACCTCGGCCGTCACGCGTGTCGCAGACGACGGTCTCTGGTACCGGGGGCGACCCGTGGTGGAGCTCGTCACCTCGGGCGTGAGGTTCGAGCAGGTCGCCGAGATCCTGTGGGGGAGTGGCGGCCAGGAGGGCGGTACCTGGCGAGTCTCAGACGATTGGCTCGCCGCGGTTCGATCCGTGCAGGACGCGTTGCCGGTTGAATCACCGACGATCGATCGGTTGCGGGTGATCGTCGCCACCCTGTCCGCCACCGACGAGCTGCGAGCCGACCTCAGCGCCGGCGCAGTGCGCAACGTGGGCCGCGCCCTGCTGTCCGCGATGGTCGACGGATTGCCCGGCACCCGCTCACGCGGCCCCCAGCTCGCCGATCGCCTCTGGCCCCGGCTGTCTCGTCAACGGAGCCGACCCGCCCCGCGAGACGCGCTGAACGCCGCGATGGTCCTGGTCGCCGACCACGATCTCGCGTCGTCGACCTACGCGGCCCGGGTCGCCGCCTCGACCCGGGCGGACCCGTATGCCGTCGTCCAGGCGGGCCTTGGTGCGCTGGGCGGACCGCTGCACGGTGCCGCCAGTCGTGAGTGCCACGAGTTGATCAGTCGGGCCGAACATCTGGGTTCCGGCGCGGCCGCTCTGGGGGAGATCCTGGCCCGGGGCCGGCGGGTCCCGGGCTTCGGGCACAAGGTGTACTCCGGCGGCGATCCGCGCTACGAGGCCCTCGTCGACCGGTGCCGGGTGGCGTACCCGGACGACCATCGATGGGGGCTCATCGGCGAGATCGAGAGCATCGGTTCCGAGCGCTCCGGTGGACGTCTCCCCAACATCGATCTCGCCTTCGGCTTCCTCACGGTGCTCGGCGGGATGGCGCCTTCCTCGGGGGAGGCGATCTTCGCCATCGCCCGCACGGCCGGATGGTTGGCGCACGCGCTCGAAGAGTACGAGGAGCCGGCGCTCCGGTTCCGTCCTCAATCGCGCTACACCGGTGCGCGCCCTGATCGATCCTGAAGCGGCTGCGCCGCGTGAGAGCACCCGAATCGCCGGGTGCCGTTGCCCCGGCCAGACTGACAGCCGTGCAGTACGACACCCGCCTCCGTCCCACCCAGCCCGCAACCCCGTTGGCCGACGCCTTCGAGATCCACCGCGCCGTGGTTCGCGACGACATGACCCTGGCCTACGTGCGGGAAGGCATCGGCGGGTACCCGCTGCTCCTCATCCACGGGTACCCGGAGACCAAACGGATCTGGTGGCGCAACATCGAGCCCCTCGTCGCCGCCGGGTACGAGGTGGTCGTCCCCGATCTCCGTGGCTACGGCGACTCCGATCTGGCGTCGAACGACGTCTACGATCTGGCGTCCTACAGCCGTGACCTCCATGCGCTGATGTTCGACGTGCTGGGTCACGAAAGGTTCGGCGTGGTCGCCGGCGATGTCGGGGGCGCGGTGAGCGTCGACTTGGTCCACCGATTCCCCGGTGTGGTCGACAAGCTCGTCTTCTTCAACACCGTGCCGCCGATGTTGATCGACGAGTTCATCGCCGCGGGCATCGACCTGGGAGCGATGCGGTCAATCGGCGATGGACCGACAGCTGACTACCGGTACCTCCAGGGCGCAACACCCGACGTGCTCGCCGCCGAGCTCGACTCGCCCGAGCGGCGTCGGCGCTACATCGCCGGTATGTACGGGCCTCGCCTGTGGGCCTCACCCGGCTCGTTCACCAGAGCCGACATCGACTTCATGACCGAGCCGTTCGCCGACATCGAACGATTGAAGGCGGGTTGGGCGGTGTACCAGGGCGCCTACGGGCGTCCCCAAAGCGAGCCGGCCCTCATGTCCCAACCGGTCGAGACCCCGACCCTGATCCTGTACGGGCCCGACGACCAGGTGGTCGGGCCCGATTTCGTGCCGTGCTGTGAGGTCGCCTTCCGCAACCGCGTCGGCCCCGTCGTGATCCCGGGCGCCGGCCACTTCCTGCAGTGGGAGCGGGCCGACATCGTCAACCCGCTGGTCGCCACTTTCTTCGCCGATGTGAGGTAGCCGCTCGGACCTTGGCGGGCTGCTGGTACGTCGGACCAAGACCTGACGCCCCGGCGGGCGGACTCAGGCGTCGGCGTTCTTGCGGGCTTTGATGGCTCGTGCCCGTTTCGTCTGATCGAGCGCGACCTTTCGCAGGCGAACCTGGCTCGGGGTGACCTCGACGCACTCGTCCTCGGCGATGAACTCGAGCGCGTGTTCGAGCGAGAGGATCTTCGGCGGGGTGAGCCGCACGGTGGCCTCGGCGGTGGAGGAGCGGACGTTGGTCAGCTTCTTCTCCCGGCAGATGTTGACGTCCATGTCCTCAGAGCGCGAGTTCTCGCCGATGATCATGCCCTCGTACACGGCGGCGCCGGGCGGCAGGAACAGGGCGCAGCGCTCCTGCAGGGCCAAGATGGCGTACCCGGTCGTGACGCCGGTGCGGTCGGCCACGATGCTGCCGGTCTGGCGGGTGCGGATCTCGCCGAACCACGGCTCCCAGCCGTCGAACACGTGGTGCAGCACGCCGGTGCCGCGGGTCTCGGTCAGGAACTCGGTCCGGAACCCGATCAGCCCGCGAGCGGGGAGCACGTAGTCGAGCCGCACCCAGCCGGTGCCGTGGTTCACCATGTTCTCCATGCGCGCCTTGCGGGTCGCCAGGAGTTGGGTGACGGTGCCGAGGTGCTCCTCGGGGACATCGATGGTGGCCCGTTCGACGGGCTCGTGCGTGCGGCCGTCGATCTCGCGGGTGAGCACGGTGGGTTTGCCGACCGTGAGCTCGAAGCCTTCCCGGCGCATGATCTCGACCAGGACCGCGAGCTGGAGCTCGCCGCGTCCCTGCACCTCCCAGGTGTCGGGCCGCTCGGTGGGGAACACCCGGATCGACACGTTGCCGATCAGCTCGGCGTCGAGGCGTGACTTGATGACGCGTGCCGTCATCTTGTTGCCGTCCTGGCCGGCCAGGGGTGCGGTGTTGACGCCGATCGTCATCGACAGGCTGGGTTCGTCGACGCGGATCACCGGAAGGGGGCGGGGATCATCGAGGTCGGCCAGCGTCTCGCCGATGGTGATCTCGGGGATGCCGGCGATCGCGATCAGGTCACCCGGTCCGGCGCTGTCGGCCGGGACCCGGTCGAGGTTCTGGGTGAGGTACAGCTCGCCGATCTTGGCCCGCTCAACGGTGCCATCGACCCGGCACCAGGCCACGGTCTGGCCCTTGCGGATCTGGCCCTGGTGCACGCGGCACAAGGCGAGCCGGCCGAGGTAGGGCGAGGCGTCGAGGTTGGTGACCTGGGCCTGGAAGGGGTGGTCGGCGTCGTACCGGGGGGCGGGGACGTGATCGCGGATCGTCTCGAACAGCTGGGTGAGGTCCTCACCCGGTTCGTCGAGCTTCAACGAGGCGGTGCCGGCCCGGGCGTTCGTGTACAGCACGGGGAAGACGAGTTGATGCTCGTCGGCGTCGAGGTCGAGGAAGAGCTCCTCGACATCGCTCACCACTTCTTCCACCCGGGCATCCGGCCGGTCGATCTTGTTGATGACGAGCACGACGGGGAGGTCCGCAGCGAGGGCCTTGCGCAGAACGAACCGGGTCTGGGGCAGCGGGCCCTCGGACGCATCGACGAGCAGCACCACGCCGTCGACCATCGTCAACGCACGCTCGACCTCGCCGCCGAAGTCGGAGTGCCCCGGCGTGTCGACGATGTTGACGGTCAAGCCGCGCCACTGCACGGCCGTGTTCTTGGCCAGGATCGTGATGCCCTTTTCGCGCTCGAGGTCCATGGAATCCATGACTCGCTCGTTCACGTCGGCATTGGCGCGGAACGCGCCGGATTGCCAGAGCATGGCGTCGACCAGCGTGGTCTTACCGTGGTCGACGTGGGCGATGATCGCCACATTGCGCAGGTCGTGGCGATCTTGGAGGTTCACGAGGGTAGTACGCTATCGGCGCCGTGACCTCGGGGGACGAAGGTGTGACGCCCGCGCCAACCTGGTGTCAGCGGGCGGCGGTCGCCACGTCGCGGGAATTGGCCGTCCAGGCGGCGTGGGCGGCGCGAAGAGCGTCCGTGGTGAGCAGCCCCAGGGCGACCCACACGATCGCGAAACCGGCCAGCCGAGCCGGCGGGATGTCCTCGTGGTTGACGAGGGTTCCGACGAGGAACTGTCCGACCGGGGTGAGGTACTGGAGCAGCCCGACCAGGCTGAGGGGGATGCGTCGAGCGGCGGCGGCGAACAACAGGAGCGGAACCGCCGTCACCACCCCAGCGGACATGAGCAGGGCGGCGTGGTCCACCCCGTGGTCGGCGAAGGTGAGGCGACCGGTGGCGCCCAGCCCGGCCAGGGCAACGAGGGCCAACGGGAGCATCAGGGCGGTCTCCATCCACAGCGAGGTCGCCGCTTCGAGCCCCGGTCCGACCGACTTCTTGATGTAGCCGTAGCCGGCGAAACTACTGGCCAGGACCAGGGCGATCCACGGCACCTTGCCGTACCCGACGGCGAGCACCCCGACCGCTACGACGCCGGCCGCCACGGCCACCCACTGGAGGCGCCGGAGGTGTTCGTTGAGCACCACGACGCCGAGGAGCACCGTCACGATGGGGTTGACGAAGTACCCGAGCGCGGCGTCGACCACATGGTCGTTGTTGACGGCCCAGATGTAGACGAGCCAGTTGACGGCGATCAGGAAGGCCGCCACGGCGAGGCGAGCGGTGAGGCGTCGATCGTGACGGACTCGGTGGACGGCGTCCCAGCCGTGCGTGGCGGTGATGATGATCGACACGACGAGGAACGACCAGATCACCCGGTGGAGCAGCACCTCGACTGGGCTCGCCGGCCGCAGGTACGGGAAGTAGAGGGGGAAGAGGCCCCAGATGGCGTAGGCGGCGGCACCGGCGATGATGCCGACTCGACGGTCGGGCACGACGGTCAGACTACGAGAGCGGCTGGGTCAACCGTTGTACGCGGCGAAGAGCTCGTCGACCGCGCGGGGGACCGTCGTCGAGCCCCGGGCGACGCGGCTTTCGATGTCCGCCACGAGCGCTCTGACCGCCGGATGCCGGCGCAGCGATTCACGGAGGCGATCGTCGATCATCGCCCACATCCACGCCACTTGCTGACGCTCCCGCTTCGTTGCCAACCCGCCGTCGGTCACCAGGACCGCGCGGTGCTGCCCGATCTGCTCCCAGACGACGTCGATCCCGGAGCCATCGAGGGAGCTGGCGATGAGGACCGGCGGCAGCCAGCGAGGATCGGCGGGGGTGAGCAGGCGCATGGCCGCCGAGAGGTCACGGGCCGCCGCCCGGGCTCGAGGAAGGTTGTCGCCGTCGGCCTTGTTGACCACCAGCACGTCGGCCAACTCGAGCACGCCCTTCTTGATGCCCTGGAGCTCGTCTCCGGCACCGGGAAGCATCAGCACGACGAAGCAGTCGACCATCGCCGCCACCACTGTCTCGGATTGGCCGACGCCGACCGTTTCGACGATCACGACATCGTGTCCCGCCGCCTCGAGGACGACCATGGTCTCCCGGGTGGTGCGGGTCACCCCGCCGAGGGTGCCGCTCGACGGCGACGGACGGATGAAGGCCCGCTCGTCCATGCTGAGCCGACCCATGCGCGTCTTGTCGCCCAGGATGCTGCCGCCATGGCGGCCGCTCGACGGATCGACGGCCACCACGGCGACCCGATGGCCGAGCTCGGTCAGGTGCGTGCCGAAGGCGTCGATGAACGTGCTCTTGCCGACGCCGGGGACGCCCGTGATGCCGAGGCGCTGGGCGCCGCCCGCGTGGGGCAGGAGACGGGTGAGCAGCTCTTGCGCCAGCTCCCGGTGATCGGCGTTGGTGCTCTCGACCAGGGTGACCGCTCGCCCGATCCAGGACCGATCCCCGGCCCGTACACCCGCCACGCAGGCCTCGAGCTCGAAGGGCGGGGCAGGCACGTCCGAAAGGTTAGTTCCCACCCACCCCCTCCGACGTGGCGAACCGGGAGACGCGATGGTCGCGTGGGCGACGGGTTGGTCTCCCAGTTCGGGGATCTGGTTGAACCGGGAGACGCGACGGTCGCGTGGGCGACGGGTTGGTCTATCAGTTCGTGGACGGGGGCGGGGACGGGGTGGGCGGTCAGGTGGTCAGCAGGGCGAGGAGCTGGCCTCGCAGCTCTGAGATGCCAGTGCCCTTCTCGGCACTGACCCAGGTCACCTCGCTCTTGGGCACTCCCAGCTTCGTGGTGAGCTGCTCACGACGAGGGGCACGCTTCGATGGGCGCACCTTGTCCTCCTTGGTGGCGACGTAGATCAGCGGACGTCCGATGTGGTGCAACCATTCGACCGTCTGGAGATCGAGCGGGGTCGGCCCGATCTCGCCGTCGATGAGCACGATCACCGCTTCGAGGGTGGACCGCTGGGTGAGGTACGTCTCGATCATCGTCTGCCAACGTTGCCGCTCGTTCGCCGAGACCTTGGCGAAGCCGTACCCAGGGAGGTCGACGAGCCACCGGCCGGAGCCCTCGGGATCGAGCTCGAACACGTTGATGAGCTTGGTGGCGCCGGGCGTCTTGGAGGTTCGCGCCAACTGCTTGCGGTGGGCCAAGGCGTTCACGAGCGACGACTTGCCGACGTTGGACCGGCCCACGATCGCTACTTCGCGGGTCGAGGCGGGCAGCTGATCCAGGCGAGCTGCGGATTGGACGAAGTTGAGACGCAGCGGGCTGGCCATGGCCCATCAGGGTAATGTCCGGGCCATGGGGATCAGAGGGGTGTCACACATCGCCATCGGGGTGCGGGACATGGAGCGGGCGCTGGTGTTCTGGCGTGATGTCATCGGCCTCGAAGTGCGCTTCGACGAGATCGAGGAGTTCGGAACGCCGGCCGGGAGCTTCTACACCCGCCGCCGCGGGGTCTATCTGCGGTACGGAAGTGGCGACGACGACTCGTTCGTGGTGCTCGACCAGCAGCTGAGCAAGGACCCGTGGGGCCGGCCCCTCGAGCTCTTCGAGACGGGCATCCATCACGTCGGCCTCTGGGTGGACGACATCGACGCCATCGCCGAACGAGCGGTTGCCGCGGGGTTCGAGTTGATGTTCAAGCCCAACAACGCCGACAGCAAGGACTATGGCGAACCCGCGGGTCGAATCGTCCGCACCATGTTCGTGACCGGACCGGACGCCACCATCGTGCAGTGCGACCAGCGCCTCTCCTGAGGCGAGTGCGACCAGTACCGCGCCTCTCGTGACCAGTGGCACATACAGCCCAGAGCGGGCAGGATGGGCCCATGCACGTTTCTCTCACCGTCAACGGGGCGGCAAGGTCCGGCGACGCCGAGCCGCGCACCCTCCTGGTCCACTTTCTCCGAGACACGTTGGGCCTGACGGGCACCAACATCGGGTGCGACAGCTCCTCCTGCGGTGCGTGCACCATCCACGTCGACGGGCAGTCGGTGAAGTCGTGCACGATGCTCGCAGTCCAGGCTGACGGCGCCGTGATCACCACCATCGAGGGACTCGCCGGACCCGACGGGCTGCATCCGATGCAGCAGGCCTTCCACGAGTGCCACGCCCTCCAGTGCGGCTACTGCACCCCGGGCATGGTCATGGCGGCGGTGTCGCTGCTCGACGAGAAGCCGCACCCGACCGAACAGGAGGTGCGCGAGGGCCTGGAGGGCAACCTGTGCCGCTGCACCGGCTACCACAACATCGTGCGGGCAGTCCTGCAGGCATCCGGACAGGGGGCGTGAGATGACCATGACCGAGAACACCCGCCCGTTCGTGAGCGGCATCGTGGGCGAGCGGCGCCTGCGCCGGGAAGACCCGGAGTTGCTGACCGGTGAGGCCCGCTTCGTCGACGACCTCCAGATCCCTGGCGCGCTGTGGGTCGGGTGCGTCCGCAGCCCGGTCGCCCATGCCCGGCTGCGGGTCATCGACACGTCTGCCGCCACTGCCGTGGCTGGGGTGGTCGACGTGCTCACCGGCACCGAGCTGCAGGACCTGTGGGCCGGGGGACTGCCGTGTGCCTGGCCCGTCACGGCGGACATGAAAAGCCCCACTCACCTACCGGTCGCCGTGGGCAAGGTCAACCACGTCGGTGACATCGTCGCCGTCGTGTTGGCCGAGAGTCGTTATGCCGCGGCCGACGGCG
Organism: uncultured Acidobacteriota bacterium; assembly: GCA_963732655.1. Lineage (GTDB taxonomy): Bacteria > Actinomycetota > Acidimicrobiia > Acidimicrobiales > SHLQ01 > CAVTWS01. The sequence continues at coordinate 91,019 of CAVTAI010000003.1, forward strand.
TGGAGGCCGTCGTCGTCGACTACGACGAGCTGCCCGCCGTCGTCGACCTCGAGGCCGCGGCCTCAGACGATGTCGTGATCCACGACGATCTCGGTACCAACACGTCGTACGTGTGGGAGCTGATCCCCGATCCCGCAGCCGTCGATGCCGCCTTCGCCGCTGCCACCCACACGGTGAAGGCGCGATACGTCCAGCAGCGCCTCATCCCGGCGGCCATGGAGCCCCGCGGGGTGGCGGTGGTCCCCTCACCGTATGGCGGCGAGTACGTCCTCTACTCGGCGACACAGATCCCGCACATCCTCAAGGTGATGGCCGCGATCACCGCCGGCATCCCCGAGCACAAGGTCCGGGTGATCGCCCCCTCCGTCGGCGGCGGCTTCGGGTCGAAGCTCAACGTCTACGCCGAGGAGATCATCTGCCTCGGTTTGGCCAAGGCCAAGGGCAAGCCGATCCGGTGGACCGAGACCCGCACGGAAGCCTCCATGGCGACCATCCACGGCCGCGGCCAGATCCAGGACATCGAGCTGGCGGCCGACGAGAACGGCCGCATCACCGCCGTGCGCGCCGAGCTCCTGGCTGACATGGGCGCCTACCTCCAGCTGGTCACGCCGGGCATCCCGCTGCTCGGTGCGTTCCTCTACCACGGCGTCTACGACATCCCGAACTACCACTTCCGGTGCCGGGCGCTGTTCACCAACCTCACCCCGACCGACGCCTACCGGGGCGCCGGTCGCCCCGAGGCGTGTTACGCCATCGAGCGGGCCATCGACACGTTGGCCGCCCAGCTCGGTCTAGCGCCCGATGAGATCCGACGCCGGAACTACATCAAACCCGAGCAGTTCCCCTATGCCTCGCCGGCCGGTTTGGAGTTCGACAGCGGCAACTACGAACCCACGCTGACCCGGGCGATGGAGCTCGCCCGTTGGGACGACCGCAAGGCCGAGCAGGCCCGGCGCCGGGCGTCCGGTGAGCGGGTGCAGCTTGGCCTCGGTCTGTGCACGTACGTCGAGATGTGCGGCCTGGCTCCCAGCCGGGTGCTGGCCTCGCTGAACTACAGCGCCGGTGGCTGGGAGTCGGCCACCGTTCGGATCCTGCCGACGTGCAAGGTGCAGGTCGTCACCGGCACCGCGCCCCACGGGCAGGGTCACGAGACCTCGTGGTCGATGATCGTGGCCGACAAGCTGGGCATCGATCCCGACGACGTGGAGGTGCTCCACAGCGACACCGCCATCTCGCCGTACGGACTTGACACCTACGGGTCACGGTCGCTCTCGGTCGGCGGTACCGCGATCTGGCATGCGACCGATCGGGTGGTCGCCAAGGCGGCCAAGATCGCCGCCCACATCCTGGAAGCCAACGAGGACGACATCGAGCTGGCGGGTGGCGTGTTCTCGGTGAAGGGCACACCGTCCAAGACCGTGCCGCTGGCCCAGGTGGCGTTCGCCGCCTTCACGGCCCACGACCTCCCCGAGGGCGTCGAGCCGAACCTCGAAGCCCAGGTCACCTGGGATCCGCCGAACTTCACCTTCCCGTTCGGCACGCACGTTGCGGTGATCGAGCTGGACGAAGACACCGGCAACGTCCGGCTCGTCGACTACATCGCCGTCGACGACTGCGGTAACCAGATCAACCCGCTGATCGTCGAGGGTCAGGTCCACGGCGGCATCCTCCAAGGCGCCGCCCAGGCCCTGTGGGAGGAGGCTATCTACGACGCCGACGGCCAGCTGCGCAGCACCAACCTCATGGACTACCTGGTGCCGTCGGCCGCCGAGACCATCCAGTACACGACCGACTCCACCGTGACCCCGAGTCCCACCAACCCGATGGGGGTCAAGGGCATCGGTGAGGCGGGGACGATCGGCTCCGCGGTGGCCGTCATGAACGCTGTGGTCGACGCCCTGAGCCCTCACGGCATCACCGACCTGCCGATGCCGGCCTCGCCGTGGCGGGTCTGGCGAGCTATCCAAGACGCCTCCTCCGGAGCTGCCGGCGAAGGGGGGCGCGGATGATCCCCGTCGCGTTCGACTACGTCCGGGCCGGTTCGGTCGACGAAGCCATCGCCGCGCTCGGTCAACACGGTGACGACGCCAAGCTCCTCGCCGGCGGGCACTCGCTGCTCCCGATGATGAAGTACCGGCTCGCCGCGCCGTCGGTGTTGGTCGATGTCGGCCGCCTCGACGACCTGCGGTACATCCGCCGCGACAACGGGCACATCGCCATCGGGGCGCTCACCCGCCACACCGAGCTCGAGCACAGCGATCTGCTGGGCTCGGACTGCCCGGTGCTGCGCCATGTCGCCTCGCTCGTCGGAGATCTGGCGGTGCGGCATCGGGGGACGCTCGGTGGCTCACTGGCCCACGGAGACCCTGCGTCGGACCTTCCGGCCGTCGTGCTCGCCCTGGGCGGCACGCTGGTGGCGCAGGGCCCGAACGGACGGCGGGAGATCGCCGCCACCGACTTCTTCACCAGTTTCCTCGAGACGGCGCTCGCCCCCGACGAGCTCCTCGTCGAGGTACGCGTACCGGTGGCCACCGGTGGCTGGAACTACCAGAAGTTCAACCGCCGGGCCCAGGACTGGGCGATCGTCGGGGTGTGCGTCGTCGAGGGCGGCGCGGGAGTGTCCCTGGTCAACATGGGGTCGACCCCGCTCCGTGCCTCGGCCGTGGAAGATGCGCTGGCCGGCGGTTCGTCGGCGGCCGACGCGGCGGCCCACGCCGCCGACGGCATGAGCCCGCCCGAGGACAACAACGGCGACGCCGCCTACCGATCCCACCTCGCCCGAGTCCTGACGGAACGGGCGCTCATCGCCGCCGGTGCGTGACGGTCAATCCTCCAACACGCGACGTATCTCGATGGTGGAGCAATGCCAATTCGCCCCCGCGACCGAGCACGTGATCGGGGTCGACCGCGCTACCGACCGTGACGCCGCTTGGGCACGACCGCCATTTCCGGCCACTCAGGACCGGGATGCATGACGACTGCGTTATCAGACGGATTCGTTGCATGACGTACCCGATATACGAGTATGTCGTCGAACGGGGCGCGTCCTTCCGTGGCATGATGAGCAGAGCTTGCGTATGATGACGGGATGGGATCTCATATCGATGATCCGGTGATCGCTCGCATCACGGCGAATGGCCAGATCTCGCTGCCAGCCGAGATCCGTCGACGCTGGGGGGTGTCGAGGGTCGCCATCCTCGATCGGGGTGACCTGGCGATCGTGCGCGCCGTACCGGACGATCCGGTCGGCCACTTTCGCGGCCGGTTTGCCGACCGTGGCCCGTCCACCGATGAGCTCCGCCGGTCCGAGCGGGAGACGGACGCCGGGCTCGAGAACGCCAGGGTGACCAGGTCGGAGCCTCGGAGTGGACGCTGAGCCGACCGTCCTCCTTGATGCCTTCGCTCTCCTCGCCTACTTCCTCGACGAACCTGCGGCTCCGATCGTCCAGCAGATGTTGTGGGACGACCATCCGGCGTTGACGGCCATCCAGCTGGCGGAGGTGATCGACCGCCTCGTTCGTGTGTACGGCGTCGACGTAGAGGAGGCGGAGATTGCTTGTGGCGCTCTTGGCATCGTCGTGCTGCCGGTCGACCGAGCAGTTGGGATCAGCGCCGGTCTGCTCCGGGCGCGTCATTACCGATCGACGGGGCGAACCCTGTCGATGGCCGACGCGGTGTGCGCGGCTGTGGCGATCGCCAACGGACTCCCCGTCGTCACGGCCGATCCGGTCCTGATCGAGGTCGTCGGCGCGGAATCAGGCCGCGTGCAGGAACTCCCGTCGAGCCCCAGGAGCTGACCCAGCGCGCCGGCGGCGCGTCGGCTAACCCAGCGCGCCGGCGGCGCGTCGGCTAACCCAGCGCGCCGGCGGCGCGGAGGGCGGCGACCCGGGCCTTGTCGTAGCCGAGCACCTGGGTCAGCACCTCGTCGGTGTGCTGACCGTTCTCGGGCGCCTTGGTGGGGATGGGAAGCTCCTCGCCGCTGACCTTGATGGGCAGGGGGAGCTGCTCGGCACCCACCGCTTCGATGGGCAGGAACGGCAGCCGGTGCTGGAACTGGGGATCGTCGACGACGGTCTTGGGAGTGTTCACCGGCGCGATGGGCGTGTTGTGGGTGTTGCCGAACGCGATCCACTCGGCACACGTCTTCGAGCGGAAGATGTCGCGCAGGATGACGTGGAGCTCCTTGTTGCCCCGGGCATGGTCGGCGTAGGTGCTGCCCGGCCACTGCTCGAACAGCTCCATGCGGTCCATGCCGGCGCAGAAGTTCTTCCAGAAGGCCTGCTCGCTGGCCATGAAGAGCACGTGGCCATCGCGGGCCTCGTAGATCTGGTAGCGGACGCCTTCCCACATGCCGGCCAGACCCGGTGGGCGCCGCTCGTAGTTGTCCGACGGGTTGCCGGTCACCTCGGACTCGGGGCGGTCGTACGCCCGGTAGGACTCGATCCGGTACCAGTCGGTGTACGCGGCGGCGTCGGACTGGGCGACCTCCATCTCGCACCCTTCTCCCGTGGCCCGGGACCGGATGATGCCGGCCATGACCCCGAGGGCGCCGATCATCGGGCCGACGTTGATGCCGATGTTCGAGCCGTCGGGGACATGACAGAAGCCGTCGTCGTCGTACGCCGGGATGACCTGGCCGGCCCAGGTGTCGTAGGCGATGCCGTGGCTGGGCATGTCGCGGTACGGGCCGGTGGCGCCGTATCCGGAGATCGTGCAGAACACGATGCGAGGGTTGACCGCCTTGAGTTGCTCGTACCCGAGCCCCAGCTTGGCCAGCGAGCCCGGACGCATCGCCTCGACCACGGCATCAGCGTCGGCGACGAGCTCTTTGAACACCGCCACGGCTTCAGCCGTCTTGAGGTTCAGCGTGACCGACCGCTTCCCCCGGTGGGTGTGCAGGTGGAGCAGCGAGACGCCGTCGACGATCGGCCATGTCATCTGCCGGATGTAGTCACCGGTCGGTGATTCGACCTTGATGACGTCGGCTCCCATGTCGGAGAAGAAGGTGGCGAGGAATCCGGGGCCGAGGAGAGACACCTCGATCACGCGAACGCCGTCGAGCAGGGGGGGTCGGTTCGTCATGGTGGCGATTCTGGCATGGACCGGCGCGACGCTCTATCCCAGGTCGTCGCACGGTTCGTCACGATTCTTGATAGGCCATTTGGACCTTTCGTAGGTCGGGTGGACCTGCTTGGAAGTCGAACGGCCCCAAACGGTCAACGGAGCCGGTGGTTTGGCCGATGGACAGGGTGTGCCAGATCTGGGTCGTGGGAGAACTCGCGGTCGGGGTGATCGCGGCGGCGTCCTCACGGAGGCCGCGGTCCTCACCCCGGTTCTGCTGCTCATCGTCTTCGCCGCGTTCGATCTCGGTCTCGCCTACCACGACTTCGTGGCGACCAGCGATGCCGTGCGCTCCGCCGGCCGCTCGGCCTCCGTGCTCGGGGACAACGCCATGGCTGACCATGACGTGCTCCAGGACATCGGTGAGGACCTCGAAGGAGCGATCGGTGTCGACGTGGAGCGGGTCGTGATCTGGTTGGCCGACGGCCCGAACGACACGATGCCGCTGACGTGTTCCGTCGCGCTGCCCGGGGCCGGTACCACCGATGCGTGCAACGTGTACGGACCCCAGCACTTCGACGACGACGAGGACCAGTTCGGGTGTGTGGCGACTGTCGACGCGCCGACGCCACCCGATCGTTTCTGGTGCCCCACCGATCGGGTGACGAGCATCGAAGCCGGGTCCGACTATCTCGGCATCCAGATCGACGCCGTACGCCCCTATGTCACCGGTCTCTTCGGCGCATCGACTGACTTCTCTGCCAGCACCATCGTGCGGCTCGAGCCGGAGGACGACGAGTGAACGTCCTTCGGTCGGCCTCATGCCCGCATCGTGGCCGTGGTGCCGTGATGGTCGAGTTCGCGCTGGTGGCGCCGCTGCTCGTCCTCCTGCTGATGGGAGCGCTCGAGCTCAGCGTTGCCTTGCGGTCCGCCAATGGAGTGGAGTCGTCGTCCGCCGCGGGAGCGCGGGTGGTGTCCCAGCTCGGCAATGACCCTCTCGCCGACTACTACACCCTGGACGCGGTCCGGTCGTCGGTCGGCGAGATCCAGGGGTTCACCGTCACCGACGTGATCGTGTTCGTGGCCGATTCGGCCGGCCGGGTGAAGCCGCCTCCGGCATGCCTGGCTCCGCCGTCCGATCGCTCGAACCAGTGCAACCACTACACCGCGGCGGATCTCGCGACCCTCGACATCGATGACTTCGGCCAGGCCGGCCCCGGCAACAGCTGTGACAGCGATGATCTGAGCCGGTACTTCTGCCCCGCCGATGATCGGGAGGTCGATCAGAGCGCAGGGCTCACCTACGTCGGGGTGTGGGTGCAGGGCCAGCGGGAGTCCGTGACCGGGATGTTGCCGTGGTTGGAGGACACCGTGTCCGCAGCCACGGTCATGCGGGTGGAGCCGCAGGAATGAACCAGGGATCGATATCCGATTCGAGCCGACGAGAGGCCCGTGACGAGGGTGGCTACGTCGTCGCCATGTTCGCGTTGATCCTCGTCCCCCTGATGTTCGTGGTCGCGCTGCTGACCGACGCCGGTTCGTGGTACCTGCGCGGACGGCAACTCCAGGATGCGGTCGACGCTGCGGCGCTCGCCGGGGCCCCGTGGATGCCTGACCTCGCGGCGGCGACCTCGGCCGCCAACGCGACCTTGGCCCGCAATGGCATTGATCCGACCGACCCCGATCTCGACATCGATGCGTACGCGGCCGGTTCGAACTCCCGTTTCGGCGTGTCGGTGACCGACAACGACGTCGTCGCGACGTTCTCCCGGTTGTTCGTCGACGACGTGTCGATCGGGCGGGACAGCGTCGCGGAAGCGGCGCCGGAGCTGCCGCTCGGGAGTCCGCTCAACCATCTGGGTCTGGGAAGTCTCGATGTCGCGAGCGGCGTGGACGGGTTCTACGCCTCCATCAATGGATTCTGCGCACCGTCTGAACAGGGCGATCCGCACACCCGATTCGAGGGGAACTGGGTCGAGGCCAACCCCGGCCATGGCACCGGCGGATATCTGGGTGACGTGGTGTGTCCGAGCACGGCGGGGATCCCACCGGGGCCGGGGCCGAACGCCGGTCACCACAGCGGGAACACGTCGTGGCAGGACAACCAGGAGTTCATCAGCGCGTATCCGTACAGCTTCCGGATCATCGTGCCCGAAACCCACGGGGCCATCCAGGTGCTGTTGTTCGACGCCCCGTACTTCCCCGACGGCTCGGGCCTCGAGCAACGGGTCAACGACTCGTCCATCAACCCGTCGGTGACGACGACGTTCCGGTTGCGTGCCTCCGATGCCACACCGTTCGACACGAACGACAACCCGGTCTACACGGCGTGTTCGTCCGGCGACGCGGTGACGGACGGCCTCGCCACCTACGCCACCGCCGACAGCTCGGCGTTCGATTCGAGTGCGTTCGGCTCGAACCGGTTCTCGCTCTACTGCGTCATCGATGCCGGCGCTCCCGGAGGCGACTACTACCTCGATGTCGACACCCTCGACAGCGAGTTGGACAGCCCGGGAGCCAACCACTTCGGTGTCCTCGCCCGGGACACCGCGATCGGCGACGGCTGTGACTCCAGGACGACCACCGCCTGCCCACAGGTGGCCGCACTCGGTGAGATGTCGATCTACGTCCCGCCGCCGGACGATCCCTCGCCGGGCGTGATGCAGACGGCGCGGTTCTTCCTCGCCGAGATCGGTTCTGAGTACGAAGGTGAGACGCTGAAGATCAAGTTGTTCGATCCGGGTGAAGGTGCGCAGAGCCTGCGCATCCTCGATCCTGACGGGACGGCGGCGTCGATGACGTGGACGTCGACCCGGAACAACAGCACGAGCACCGGGACCTCGATCGACGTGAGTGGACGTGGGGCCGCCAACCCTGGTCGAGCCAGCGGTAGCACCTACAACGACGAGACGATCACGATCGAGATCACCCTTCCGTCCGACTTCGATGCCGCGTACACGGCCACGAGCCGTTGGTGGACGGTCGAGTACACCGCAGACGAACCAACCGACCGCACCACCTGGTCGGCCGTCGTGCTCGGCGACCCCATCCGCCTCGTCGAGTAACACCTCCTCCCCAGCTCTCCCTCTCACCATCGAACTGGGAGACCAACCTGTCGCGCCCACCACTTGAGAACGCCGACGGTCGTGTCTCCCAGTTCGAGATGATCGGGGTGGGCGCTAGCGTGCCCGTCGTGCCGCGCCGAGCCGGAGCGTAGCGACCCGACCGAGTCGAGGGAGGTGGAGATGACCCGTCGTCTGACCCAGTTCAGTCACGGTGCCGGCTGAGCCTGCAAGCTGGCGCCTGATGCGCTGGCGCAGGTCGTGCGCCGTCTGCAACCAAGCTCCCCGCCGCCCGAGCTCCTCGTCGGTTCGGGCACCGGCGACGACGCCGCCGTATGGCGGCTCGACGAGTCGCGCGCGCTCGTCGTCACCGCCGACTTCATCACGCCGATCGTCGACGACGCCGCGGCTTGGGGTCGGATAGCCGCGGCCAACGCGGTGTCGGACATCTACGCCATGGGCGCCCGCCCGCTCCTGGCCCTCAACCTGGTGTGCTGGAACACCGAGGAGCTGAGCACCGATCTTCTCGGCGATGTGCTCGACGGTGGGCTCGAGGTGGCCGCTGAAGCTGGATTCTTCGTCGTGGGGGGCCACACGGTGGACGATCCCGAACCCAAGTACGGCATGGCGGTCATCGGCGAGGTCCACCCGGACCGGCTGCTCACCAACGCCGGACTTCGCTCCGGGGATGCCCTCGTCTTGACCAAACCACTGGGCATCGGGGTCATCGCCACGGCGATCAAACGTGGCGAGGCCGACCGCGCGGTGGTCGACGCGGCGGTTTCATCGATGACACGCCTCAACGACGTGGCCAGCCGGATCGCGCTGGATTCGGGCGCGATGGGCGCTACCGACGTGACCGGATTCGGCCTCCTCGGCCACCTCGGTCGGATGGCCCAGGAGTCGCTGGTCGACGTCGTGCTCGACTCCGGGTCGGTGCCGCTTCTCCCCGGAGCGTGGGCGTTCGCCGAGGCGGGCATCATCCCCGGGGGAACGGCGCGCAACCTGGCGGCGGTCGAGTGGCAGCTCGATCGTGGAGTGGTCGATGAGCTCACGGTCACGCTGCTGGCCGACGCTCAGACGTCCGGCGGACTCGTCTTCGGCGTCGACCCGGGGCATGCCGCCGCGGTCGTCGACCAGCTCCGGTCGACCGGCCACACCGCCGCCGTCATCGGCCGCGTGGATGGTGCCGGCGTCGGCCGGATCGCCCTCCGCTGATCCCGGGCCGCTCGTCAGCCGACCGCGGTGGCCCCGGGCGTTCCGGCCGAGACCTGCCACGCGGCGATCGTCTCGACGGCGGAGTCGGGGTCGGTGATATCGACGACGGCCCGGAACTGCGTGTTCCACGATTGCGGAGTCACCTCGCACAAGCAGTAGCCATTCCGGCCGCTGAAGAACTTCACGTGCGGGTTTGCGGCCAGGGCGGCCGTGGCCAGCTCCACGGCACCGTCGAAGAACTGGGACGAGATGGCGGAGCCCATGAACTCCGTGCCGACCACGGGGCCTGACGTATCGAAGGGATCGAGCCGGAGATCGCCGACGGCCGCGGAGTGAAAGTCACCGGTGAGCACGATCAGGTTGTCGGCCCCTCCGTCAGCACTGAGGGCTTCGAGGAGTCGGCGGCGAGCCGTGGCGTAGCCGTCCCACGTGTCGACGACGACGAAGGGTGGGGTCTGGCCAGGCACGACCGACGCTCCGAACATGAAGACCTGCTGGGCGAGCACGTCCCAGGTAGCGGCGGAATCCGTCACTGCGCCGACGAGCCAGGACTCCTGGTCGGTCCCGAGCATCTCCCGCTCGGCGTCGAGGACATCTTGGGGGAGCTGCTGGACCGCGCTGCCCACGGCTTCGATGCCGAGCTCGAGGCCACCGGACGCCTGGTCGTCGCGGTACTGGCGGGTGTCGAGCACGTGGAAGGCGACGAGATCCCCGTGACCGACGGTCCGGTAGATCGCGTAGTCCGGGCCGTCAGGTGGGTCGAGGCGGACGGGCATGTGTTCGTACCAGGCCTGGTAGGCGGCGGCGCGGCGTTCGAGGAACTCGTCCTCCGGAGCGCCATCCTCGGCAACGGCACTGGCGTAATCGTTGTCGACCTCGTGGTCGTCCCAGGTGCCGATCCACGGCGCGGCGAGATGGGCGGCCTGCAGGTTGGGGTCGCTCTTGTACAGGGCGTACCGGTTGCGGTAGTCGTCGAGCGTGATGGTCTCGCCCGCGCCGTCGAGCCCCCGCCCGAGCCCGCTGTCGTACCCGCCGTCGGCGTACTCGTAGATGTAGTCACCGAGGAACACGATGGCGTCGAGCGCATCGATGGCCGCGATGTCGCGCCACGCCGCGTACTGGCCGCCTTGCCAGTTCTGGCACGACGAGAACGCGAACCGGAACGACTCGGGGACCTCGCCAGACGCGGCGAAGGTTCGGGTCCGCCCGATCGGGCTGGTGAACCCGGCGGTCGAGAATCGGTAGAAGTAGGTGCCATCGGACGCGAGGCCCGTAGCGTCGACGTGGACCGAGTAGCCGAGGGCCGCGACCGCGGGCGCGGTGCCCGAGGCGACGATGTCCGCGAAGGTGTCGTCGGTCGCCACCTCCCACGTCACGGCGATCTCGTCGGCGGGCAGCGCGATGTCGTCGGCGGGCGAGTAGGCGAGGCGCGTCCACAAGATGACGGATTCGGCGGTCGGGTCGCCCGACGCCACACCGAGGTTGAACGGATCGCCGGGCAGTTCGAGGGGAGCTTGGGTTGTCGTGGTCGCCGGGGGCGCGCCGGTCGTGGTGGAGGCGGACCCGTCTCCGCCGGAGGTGGTCGTGGTGGCGCCGGTCGATGCGGGGGCGTCGTCGTCGCCTCCGCAGGCGGCGGCCAGCGCGGCCGCCACGGTGGCGGCCAGGAACTGACGCCGGTTCAACGGCAGGGGTCGGCGGTCATCCATCGGCTGGGTTCTCCTCGTGCAGAGCGCCCTGACTGTAGCCCTATCCGCGACTCCTGGCCGTCCCACGAGGCGTCGCGAGAGTGAACTCTCGCTCGCTCGATCCGGCCGAGGAACACGTCCCGGAACTATTGGACTTTCGTCCCTTGACCGCGTGAGAATGTGGTTTCCGCCCGTCCTGGAGGTGCCCCATGGTGTCCCGATCGCTCGACTTCCCGATCTTCGACGCTGACAACCACATGTACGAGACCGTCGACTCGTTCACGCGGTACCTTCCGAAGGAGTTCGAAGGTGTCGTCAAGTACGTCGAGGTCGGCGGTCGGACCAAGATCGCCATCAACAACAAGATCAGCGAGTACATCCCCAACCCCACCTTCAACGTGGTGGCGCCCCCGGGTGCTCAGGAGATCGAGTTCAAGCTGAAGAACCCGTCGTCTCGCTCCAAGGCCGACACCGTGCAGCTCGAGCCGCCGCCGCGGTACATTCGCTCGCTTCCCGGCTTCTTCTCGCCCGAGCCCCGCATCGCCCTCATGGACGAGATGGGCGTCGACCGCTCGCTCATGTGGCCCACCCTCGCGTCGCTGCTCGAGGAACGGTTGACCGACGACCCCCGGGCCACCCACGCCGTCGTGCACTCACTGAACCAGTGGATGCACGAGGAGTGGACCTTCAACTACCAGGACCGCATCTTCCCGACCCCCATCATCACGCTGCCCATCGTCGACAAGGCGATCGAGGAGCTGGAATGGGTCGTCGAGCGGGGGGCCCGCATCATCCTCATCCGGCCGGCGCCCGTCCCCGGGTTCGAGGGGTTGCGATCGTTCGCCCTGCCCGAGTTCGACCCCTTCTGGAAGAAGGTCGAGGAGGCCGACATCCTCGTGGGGCTCCATGCATCCGACAGCGGCTACCAGCGGCACCTGAACGAGTGGGAAGGACAGCACGGCGAGTTTCTGCCCTTCAAGGGCCCGAGTGCGTTCAACGCCATCGTGCACACCTACTCACGCGAGATCTACGACACGGTGGCGTCGATCATCGGCCACGGCCTCGCCCACCGCTTCCCGAAGTTGCGCTTCGCGCCAGTGGAGAACGGCAGTGCCTGGGTCCGCCCCATGGTCAATTCGCTGCGGAACCTGTACGAACGCACGCCGAGCCTGTTCCCGGAGGACCCTATGGTCACCTTCCAACGGAACATCTTCGTGCACCCCTTCCACGAGGAGGACACCCAGGAGCTGATCGACCTGGTCGGGGAGGACAACGTCATCTTCGGGTCGGACTACCCGCATCCCGAGGGTATGGCCGACCCCATCACCTTCGTCGACGAGCTCGACTCGCTCACCCCCGAGGCGCAGGCCAAGGTCATGGGCGGCAACCTCGGCCGCCTCATGAAGGTCGCCGCCTAGGCGCAGATACGGAGCTCCAACGCTCGTCGGTCGGTCGGTCAGAGCCGGCGGATCTCGACGAGCGCCATCACGGCTTCACCCTCGTCGCGGGACGCCGCGATGTCGACGCGCCCGACCAGCTGCCATTCGTGGTACTCGGCGGGGTCCGCGAGCGTCTGCACGACGGTCCAGTGATCACTGGCCCGTTCGACGACGTGAAGGGCCGGGCCGCGTGCCACCGAATCGGTCAGGACCGAGGCGTGGTCGTCGAAGTAGGGCTCGAACGCCGCGCTCAACGCCTCGGCGGCCCAGGGGCGTTGGCCCGGCCCCGCGGCGAGGCCGGCCAGGGCCTCGTAGTCGCGCCGGGCGAGGAGCTGGACCCAACGGAACGCCTCGTTGCGCACCATGACCCGAAACGCCCGGGTCGACGTGACGTCGCGCCGCTCAGGCGGCGGAGCGGGACCTGAACCCAGATCGGGATCGGGGTTCCGGAGCCGTTCCCACTCGTCGATCAGGCTCGAATCGGTCTGGCGCACGACCTCGCCGAGCCAGTCGGTGAGCTCGAGCACGGTGTCGGTCTTGTACCCCTCGGGCACGTTCTGGACCAGGCCCTTGTAGGCATCGGTCAGGGTCCGCAGGAGCAGCCCCTCGGAACGTTTGAGGCCGTAGTGGTTGACGTACTCGCGGAAGGTCATCCCGCGCTCGTACAGCTCGCGGGCTACGGCCTTGGGTTTGACGTTGTCACTCTCGACCCACGGGTGAGTGGCCCGGAACGTCCCGAACAGTCCGTAGATCTCCTCGCCCAGCGGTTTCGGATATTCGACCTTGGCCAACTCCTCCATGCGCTCCTCGTACAACACGCCGTCGGACTTCATGCGGCTCATCAGCTCGTCCTTGGCTTTGTCGAGCTGGGCCATCAGGATGACCGCCGGGTTCTCGATCACGGATTCGACGATGGACAAGACGTCGAGCGCGTACGAATCGGACTCGTTGTCGAGCATGTCGAGGGCGTCGAGGACGAACAACGAGAGCGGTTGATTGAGCTTGAACTCGTCCTGGAGGTCGACCGTGACCCGGACGGTTCGGCCCTGCTCGTCCGGTTCGGCGAGGCGTTCCACGACGCCCGCATCCACGAGGGACCGGTAGATGCCGATCGCCCGGCGGATGTGTTGACGCTGCCGCTTGCGAGGTTCGTGGTTGTCGAGCAGCAGCCGGCGGACGGAACCGCAGCCACCGGGGTCGCCAGGATCTCCGGGATGGCCCGGGGTCGGAGGCCGGTCGAGCAGGTTCATCACCATCTGGTGCGAGACCCGGAAGCTCGAGGTCAGCGGTTCGGGCTCACCGTCCATGAGCTTGGTGAAGGTGTCCTCACTCCAGTGGGCGTATCCCTTGTCCGGCGGCTTGCGTTTGACCAGCTTCTTGCGTTTCGCCGGGTCCGTGACCGCCGCCAGTTCCAGGCGACGGTTTTCCACCACGTGAGGCGGGGCCTGGACCCAGACGAATCCGCGGTCGTCGAAGCCCTTCCGCCCGGCGCGGCCGGCGATCTGCTGGAACTCGCGGACGCTGAGCACTCGTGTGGTGGAGCCGTCGTACTTGCACAGCTGGGTGAACAGCACGGTGCGAATGGGGACGTTGACGCCGACCCCCAACGTGTCGGTGCCGCAGATGACCTTGAGCAGGCCCTCCTGGGCCAGCTTCTCGACGAGGAGCCGGTACTTCGGGAGGAGGCCGGCGTGATGGATGCCGATGCCGTGCCCGATCCACCGCCGGAGGTCTTTGCCGACCGGCGAGTCGAAGCGGAACCCGCCGACCGCCTCTTTGATCCGGTCCTTCCCCTCGCGATCGAGGACGTTCACGCTCATCAGGTTCTGGGCCGCTTCCGCCGCCGCCCGTTGGGTGAAGTGGACCAGGTAGACGGGCGCCCGATCGAGATCGAGCGCCTCCTGGAGCGAATCGTGGAGGAGGGTGCCCCGGTACGCGAAATCGAGTGGCACCGGACGATCCCGGCCCTTGACCAGCGCCGTGGGCCGACCGGTCCGGGCGGTCAGCTCCCGCTCGAAGAAGTGGGTTGGCCCCAGTGTCGCTGACAGAACCAGGAAGGCGGCGTGGGGGAGGGTGAGCAGCGGGACCTGCCACGCCACCCCCCGCTGAGGATCGGCGTAGTAATGGAACTCGTCGATCACGATCTGCGTGAACGGCGTGCGTCGACCCAGCCGGAGCGCCTGGTTGGAGAGGATCTCGGCGGTGCAACAGATGACCGGCGCGGTCGGGTTTACCGCGGCGTCGCCGGTGACCATGCCCACGTTGTCCGAGCCCAGCTCCCGGCACAGCTCGAAGAACTTCTCGCTCACCAGCGCCTTGATGGGAGCCGTGTAGACGCTACGGCCGCCTCGGGCCACGGCGGCGACGTGCGCGGCCAAGGCCACCAGCGACTTGCCCGACCCGGTCGGCGTGTTGAGGATGACGTTGTTGCCCGAGAACACCTCGAGCACCGCCTCCTCCTGAGCCGGGTACAGCGTGAGGCCCCGATCGTCGGCCCAATCGACGAACGTGTCGAGAAGTTCGCCGTCCGTCGGGTTTGCGGGTACCCGCTCCAGCAACGACGGGACCAGGCTCATCGTCCGAGCCTACGGCCCGTCGCCGGCCGCCCATTGGGATTCACCATCGGCGGCGGCGGGCGGGGGCCGGTGTAGTGATAATGAGGGCGGATCGCCCTTCGATGTCGACGCGGCGGCCCCACACCCATCCCTCCAGGCTGTCGACGCGCCCGTTGTCGGGAAGGCGATGAAAGTCGGGCTCGTCGATCTGGACGTAAAGGCTGGGGCCTGCACCATCGTCGACGAGAAGGATCACGTGTGGCGACGCCGGGACTCCGGCGTACCAGCGGCGGGCGATCTCCGCCTTCGACAGCGATCCGGGCCAGACGGACCTCGAGCGGATCTTGCTGAAGTGGTAGCCCACGAGCCGAGCGTAGTGAGCCATCAGGGTCCCCCAACCAGCCATGGTTGTCGGGCTCGTCGAGCCGTACACGGCCCACCAGATCTCCCGTGCGTGTGCGCTCCGTGTCGCAGGGAGACACGTAGCGCACACGAACTCGGCGTTTGGCTGATCGTGGGGGGCAGGACCGGCCAGACTGGGTGGCGATGTCGAAGCTGCTGGTGGTTGCGCATTCCCGCTCGGGGGGTACCGCGACGCTGCGGGACTCGGCGCTGGCGGGGGCGTCCGACGCGGCGGAGGCACTGGAAGCTGAGCTCGCGGTCCGCTCCATGGGGGCATTCGAGGCCGGGCCCGATGACGTGGTGTGGGCCGACGGTCTGCTGCTCGCCACACCCGAGCACTTCGGGTACATGAGTGGGGCGCTGAAGGACTTCTTCGAGCGGGTGTACTACCCCTGCCTCGAGCAGGCGGTCGTTCGGCCCTTCGCCCTGATCGTCAAGGGGAACCACGACGGGCAGGGCACCGTGCTCGCGGTGCGCCGCATCGTGACCGGGTTGGGTTGGCGTGAGATCGCTGAGCCGATCGTGGTGGTCGGCGACGTTGCCCATGCGCACCGTGCGGCCGCCCACGAGCTCGGGGCGACGATGGTGGCCGGACTCGTCACCCGCCTGTGGTGAAGAGCCCGCTCAGGCCCGAAGCACGAGCAGGAACTGCCCCCCGCCGGGCTCCACCTCGGTGGTGACCGTCAGGTCGGGCTGCAGGCGCGAGAGCCTGTCGACCAGCCAGGCGGCGGCGTCGGTGGCGTCGACCTGGGTGGGGCACCGGGCCATGACCTCCCGCCCGCTCTTGCGTGTGAGTCGCTCGACGCTGGCGATGATCGGTGCGGGGTCGATCACGAAGAGCCGATCGGGCCACGCCACAACCGGGGCGACGGCGCCCTTGCCGGTGTTGCAGGCCCGGTGGGCCAGACGTTCGGGCGGTGTTTCGCTACCGCCCTTCTTGGCTCGGGCTTTGGTGATGCGACTGTCGATGCTCGGCCCCCGGTCGTCGTTGACGGACCGGTCGGGGTCGACCGGCTCGTCGCACAACCAGCAGCGCCAGCCGTCACGCTCACCGATGTCGTCGATGCGGCTCATGATCGTTGGGAGGGAGGGGGCGATGATCCAGGCACGTCCGTCACCGTACTGGTCGCGCCAGGCCACCGAGCTGGGGACAGCGATTCATGCCTTCGATCCGGCGGCGTGCTGGCGGGTGAGCGCGCCGCCGGCTGCTACAACGAACCGATGCGATCGACTCCGATTCCGGCGGCCGTCTTGTGGGACATGGACGGCACCCTCGTCGACACCGAGCCGTACTGGATCGCCTGTGAGTACGCCATGGTCGCCGAGCTCGGCAACGGGGGTTGGGACGACGACCACGCCCATGAGCTCGTCGGCCGGGACCTGCGTGACTCGGCCCGATACATCCAGGAGTACGGCGGGGTCACTCTCGACGAGGACGATCTCATCAACCGGTTGCTCGACGGCGTCATCGCGATGGTTCGCGAGCAGGTGCCATGGCGTCCCGGGGCTCGCGAGCTGTTGGCGTCGCTCCAGGGTGCGGATGTTCCCTGTGCCCTGGTCACCATGAGTTGGCGGCGTTTCACCGACGCCATCGTCCCGCTGCTCCCCGACGGATCGTTCGCGACGGTAGTCGCCGGGGACGAGGTGAGTCGCGGCAAACCCCACCCGGAGCCGTACCTCGTCGCGGCCGAGCGGTTGGGGGTGGCGCCGTCGGCCTGCATCGCCATCGAGGATTCGCCGACCGGAGCCCGTTCGGCCGTCGCCGCCGGGTGCGTCACGGTGACGGTGCCGCACGTCGTCGACATTCCGGCCGAGCTCGGTCACCATCGCCTGACCACGTTGGCCGGTGTCGTGGCGAGCGACCTGGCCGGGATCTGGGCCGCGGCGGCGACGGGTGTGGAAGAGTTCCGACCATGACGAGCACCGCCCGCAGCATCCGACTCGACCATCAGATCGCGCTCGTCACCGGCGGCGGGGGCGGCATCGGCGCCGAGACCGCAGCGACGTTGGCCGCCGCGGGCGCCACCGTCGTGGTGGTCGACAAGGAGCCCGGCCTGCTCGCTCAGTCGGTTGCCGACATCGAGGCGGCGGGAGGCGTCGCCGAACGGGAGCTGGTCGATGTCACCGTCGACGACGAGGTCGCCGCCCTCGCCGGGCGGGTACTGGAGCGACACGGTCGGCTCGACATCCTCGTGAACAACGTCGGCCACTACCTGCGGCCCCGCCAGTTCGAGCGCAGCACGGGCGAGCACTGGGATGCGCTCTACCGGGTGAACGTGCACCACGTCTTCACCGTCAGCCGGGCGTTCGTGCCGTCGATGATCGAACACAAGAAAGGGTCGATCATCAACGTTTCCTCCGTCGAGGGTCTGCGGGGCTACCCGGCGGACCCGGTGTACGGGGCGTTCAAGGCCGCGGTGGTGCAGTTCACCAAGAGCCTCGGTGCCGAACTCGGTTACTTCGGTGTGCGGGTGAATGGCATCGCTCCAGACCTCACGCAGTCCCTCCAGGTCGACTATTCATCCACGGCTCACGACACCGAACGGTGGCGCGTGTGGGCGCCCATCGGCCGGATCGGGCAGCCGGCGGATCAGGCCGATGTCGTGTTGTTCCTCGCTTCGGACCTGTCCCGCTGGGTGACGGGCCACACCATCCCGACCGACGGCGGCTCGCTGGCCATGAGCGGGTGGAACCGTTCGGATGCGCTCCCGGGCCGGACCTGGACGAACCGCCCGCTCGATCCCTGATCGACGTTCACCCTCGAGGTGGTCGGCCCTTGATCCGGCACCCCTTAGCGCGTTGGGTTAGGGTCACTTAACCATCGGGTATAAGAACATCGCATTCCGCGGCGTTGCCCCATCCCGGTGGCGGTCGCGCTCGCGTTCGTCGAGAACGGCGTGCCCGGCACGGTGAACGAGGTGGACTGATGGTCGTGTGCCATTGCGCCGCGTTCAACGACCGAACCATTCGCCTGGCGGCGACCCTCGAGCCGCTCACGGAGTCCGAAGTCGCCCGGCGGTGCGGAGACCTGGGGGTGGTCGCGCCCTGCTCACATGCGGCCTCCGCCCGCGACGGTCACGCACTCGCCGGTGACGAAGCTGGCCTCGTCGGACAGCAGGAACTCGATCACCGCCGCCGTCTCGTCGGGATGCTGGAGCCGGCCCAGCGCGATGTGATCCCTGACCCACGTGTCCGGCGATACGGAGGAGCCGCCGGACCGATCGATGGCGTCGTCGAGGAACGGATGGCCGGTGGTCGTCGCCGCCGGATCGACACCGAGCGGCCGCACGGCATTGACCCGAATGCCGTGGACCGCCCACTCCTGGGCGAGCGCCGCCGCCAACCGGTCGACCCCCGCCTTGGCGGCCGCGAAGGCGGCGATCCCGGACTTGGCGGCAACGGTGGCGAACGAGGACAGCAGCACGATCGAGCCGCCGTCGCCCTGGGCGCGCATCTGGCGGGCCGCCGCCTGGGCGACCACGAAGGCCCCGGTAAGGTTGACCTCGAGCGAGCGGCGCCACGAGTCCACGTCGAGGTCGAGGGCGTCGCCCCACCCCATCGACGGGCCGAGCCCTCCTTGGACGTTGACCACGAGGTCGAGCCGACCGAACGTCGACACGGCGAGCAGGACCGCGGCGCCGACCGAGCCGTCATCCGCGACATCGCAGTCGACGGACACGGCCCGGCCGCCGGCGGCGGCGATGTCGGAGGCAACCGACCGAAGGCGCTCCCCGGTGGTGCAGGCCGAATCGGGGAGCCCGCCGACGGTGCCCGAACCGAGGGTCTCGATGCGGTCGGCGCACACCACGGCCGCCCCGGATGCCGCCAGCCGCAGGGCGGTGGCCCGGCCGATCTCGGGTGGGCACGCCGCGCCCGTCACCAACGCCACCTTGCCTTCGATTCCTCGCATGGGTCGCGAACCTAGACGCGGGCGCGTTCAGGGCCGGACTCGGCCATGGTGAAGTCAGGCCATTGGACCTTGCTCCGACACGACGGTGGGCCGTAGGTTCGCCGCCGTCCGGAGGTCCTCCATGGTCGACACGGTTGCTTTCCCGTCGCATGACAGCAGCCGCGCCCGAGTGGACGATCGCCCCCTGGTCGAACCGGGACCCGAGGTGCCCGGGCCCGGGACCGGCCTCGGACACATGGCGGCGTTGGATGGCATCCGCGGCCTCTCCGTCCTCGCCGTGGTGGCGTTCCACCTGGATCGGCTCACCGGTGGGTACCTGGGGGTCGACGCGTTCTTCGTCCTGTCCGGTTTCCTCATCACGGGGCTCCTGCTGAACGAGTCGGCACGCACCGGACGGGTCGACCTCGGGAGGTTCTACGTGCGGCGCGCCCGACGGCTCGTGCCAGCACTGGTGATGGCGATCATCGGGATCACGGTGTGGGCCCGCTGGTGGGCGGTGCCTGGCCAACTCGACGGGCTGAGAGGCGAGGCGTGGGCCGCACTGTTCTACGTGGCGAACTGGCACACCATCGCCAGCGCGGACAGCTACTGGGACCTCGATGCGGCGCCGTCACCGTTCGATCACATGTGGTCGCTCGCCATCGAGGAGCAGTTCTACCTGCTGTGGCCCCTCCTGGTGATGCTGATCGCCGTCGCCGCCCGCCGGCGCCCGATCGCTCGGACGGTCGGGCGCATCGCGATCGGCTCGGCGGTCCTCTCGGCAGTCGCCATGGTCGCCCTCTACCGTGGCGGCGATCCCAACACGGTGTACATGGGCACCCACACCAGAGCCCAGGCGATCCTGATCGGTGCCGGCCTGGCCTGGTGGCTCTTCCAGCGTCGGACGGTCGGCTCCCCGTCGCCTCGCTTCGTCGGCGCGGCCGGATGGCCGGCTCTGATCGCCCTGGCCCTCATGTGGTGGCGAGTCGACGGTGCGTCGAACTGGCTCTATCGCGGTGGATTCACGCTCCATGCGCTTCTGGTGGCGGTGGTGATCGCCGCGTCGGTGACCGGCGGCGGGTTGCTCGGCCGGCTGCTCTCGTGGCGGCCGTTGCGGTGGGCCGGACTGATCTCCTACGGCCTGTACTTGTACCACTGGCCGGTCATCGTCTTCCTCACGCCCGAAAGCACCGGGTGGGGGCGGGCCACGCTCGACCTCGTTCGGGTGGCGGTGGCCCTCGGGGTGTCGCTCGCCTCCTACTTCGTCGTCGAACGACCGATCCGTTTCGGTTCCTGGGTGACCCCTCGCCTCGTCGCCCTCGCGGCCCCCGTGGCGCTCGTCGGTGCGGCGGTGTTCGCCGGATGGGGGATGCAGGAGCCGGCGATCGGGATCGAGCGTCTCGACGATGTGACGATTCCCGCCGCGCCCGCGCCGGGGCCGTCGACCACCGAGACCGTTCCCCCGAGCGCCGTCACCGAGCCGGCAACGCCCTCGGGTGAGACGCCACAATCACCTTCGACCACGGTCGCCGTCACCACCACGGCCGGTCCCGTCCTGGTGACCGTGCCGCCGGTTCCGCTGGAGCTGGCACCGGGAGAACGTCTCCGTGTCGCCTACGTGGGCGACTCGATCGCCGCCCAGGTCTCCCCGTATCTCGATGTGATCCTCGGGGACGATGTCGACTACGTGGACATGACCGCGGCCGGCAGCGCGCTGTGCGACTGGTTCCCCGACCTGGAGCGTTTCCTGGACGATCCCGTCGACGTCGTGATCGTCGACCACGGGGGCAACGCGCTGTCCCCGTGCATGTTCGACGAGGCCGGCAACCCGGTGACGGGCGACGCCTACAGCGCCAAGTATCGGGCCGACACCGAGTACACCGCGGAACTGGCGGCCCAGATGGGAGCCCGTCTGCTGCTCGTCGACCAACCGGTGTCGCGAGGAGACCGCACCTCGGGCACCGGGGTCATCTATCTCGACGTCGCGGAGGCCGACCCCACGGGGTGGGTGCGGTTCGTGTCCACCTGGCCGGTCATCTCGCCCGGCGGCGTGTTCGTGCAGTCAGCGGATTGCGAGGACTGGGAACCGGGCTGCATCGACGGCGAGGGCGAGGTGCGCTCGCCGCCCCCCGGCGTCCACCTGGAACCGCTGGGGCAGTACCGCTACGCCCTGCTGATCCGCGACGATCTGGCCCGGGCCGGCTGGTTGCCCACGCCGTAGGCGTCATCGCGCCTGGGCGATGACCTTGTCACCGTCATCGCGCCTGGGCGATGACCGTGCGCCCGTAGTTCTCCGCAGCGGCGAGGACGGCGGCCGGGGAGTCGCCTCCTGCACCGGTCAGGTTCCAGGTCACGCCGAGATCGGCGTTGGCCATGAGGCCGGCGAGATGGGCGTCGGGGTCGAAGGTGGGCGACGACAGTGGGCCGCCGTCGAACACCATGAAGCCGACATCGACGGGTTCAGTCCTGCCGATCACCTCGCACTCGGCGCGAAGCTCATCGAGGTAGCGGGCCAGATCGTCGAGCCCATCGAGTGAACGGGATCGGCGGCGCGCCCCCAGCGCTCGCGGGTTCGGCAACGGGAGCCACCCCTGGGCATGCCGGGCGACGCGGCGCAACGTGATGCCGGCGTTGCCGCCCAGCCAGACGGGCACGGGCTCCTGCACCGGTGGCGGCCAGGACGTATTGCCGGTGGCCTGCCAGTTCGTCCCCGAAGCGGTCACCGACCGGCCGGTCCAGGCTTCGCGCAGCACGGTCAACGTCTCGTCGACCAACTGGTTCCGCTGATCGAAGTCGACACCCAGGGCCGCGAACTCGGGCGTCAGGTATCCGACCCCGGCCCCGAGGATGAGACGCCCGCCCGACACGCGGTCGAGAGTCGCCGCCGCCTTGGCCAGCATGAACGGGTTTCGGTAGGGGAGAACGGTCAGATTGGTGAGCAGCCGGAGCGAGGTCGTGGCGGCGGCCATGGTGGCCAGCGCCACGAACGGGTCGAGCGCGTCGTGCCCGCCGTCGGCCAGCCATCCGTCGGCAGGCATCGGATGTTCGGTCACGTAGATGGCGTCGAACCCGGCCGCCTCGACGGCCTGGGCGAGGTCCCGGAGGAACGTTCCCGAGCACTGGTCGAGGGGCAGGGGATGGTGGGCGCTCAGGCCGAAGGCAAATTGCATGGCTCTCCGATCGTGTGGTCAATCTGACCGTGTGGTGAGGCCGCCGTCGACCGGGATGATCGCCCCGGTGACGAACGACGACGCCGGCAAGGCCAGCGACAGCACCATGTGGGCCACCTCCTCCGGGTCCCCGTATCGGGGGATGGCCAGGTGACGTTTGGCGTAGGTGGCCTTCATGTCGTCAGGGATGGCGTCGGTCATACCCGTGCGGATCGGCCCGGGACATATGGCGTTCACGGTGATGCCGTCGCGTCCCAGCTGCACGGCGAGCGATCGGGTCAGCCCCACGACGCCGTGTTTGGCGACGCTGTACGGGCCGGTGCCCCGCGATGACCCGAGCGCCTCGGTGGAGGCGATGTTGACGATGCGCCCGGCATCGCTGGCACGGAGGTGAGAGAGGCACGCTCGGACAGTGCGCACGTGAGCGGTGAGCAAGACGTCGAGGGCGAGGTCCCATGTCGCCGGATAGTCGTCGTCGGCGATGTGGGCGCCGATGCCGATCCCCGCGTTGTTGACGAGGATGTCGAGCCGTCCCCACTCATCGACGATCTCGGCGACCACGGCCTGAACACGGTCGTCGTCGCGCACGTCGAGCGCCCAACCCGACGCGCGACCTCCGGCCTCGGTGATGGTCGCGACCTCACGATCGACGGCGGACGGGGAGAGGTCGGTGAGCGCGACATGGGCGCCTTCGTCGGCGAACAGTCGGGCGGTGGCGCGGCCCATGCCCGAGGCCGCGCCGGTGATCAAGACCACGCGGCCGGTCACCGATCGAGAGAGGGAGGAGAGGCGGGTCATGGATGCTCAGTTCTGCCGATGTCGTCGACCTTTTCGAGGAGCCCCTGGGAGCGGGTGGACACGCCCAGTGAGACACCCTGCGGTCCACCCCGGATCAAGCGGGTCCGGTCCTCCTTGAAGAACCGACCCAGGATCGCCGCGACCGCCGCGTTGCGCTGCGGGCTCCAGTCGTCGCGGTACGGCAACCAGGTGGTCCGTTTCGGGGCGGCGCCGATCTTGGCGTACTGACCGTCATCGAAGCCGGCGTGCGCCGCTGCCAGGTACCGGCCCAGCGCGGTGACGAAGCCGCGATAGCGGATGAACCGATGCCGGTCCCACTGATGTTCGGTGATGCCGCTGGGAATGCCGTCAGGTGGCTCGTACGCGCCGGGCGAGGCCCGCTGGATCCACGCCAGATTGGCCCCGGCAACCGTTCCGCGGGGGATCATCCCCAGCATCGTCTCGGTGGTCATGTCCAGGTTCATGCCACCCTCGCCCTCGTCCAGGGCGATGGTGCAGATGCGGTCCCGGTATCCGGTAGCGAGCCGGAGCGAGTTGTCCGACCAGTTCTGCATGGTGTCGAACACGGCGGCGAGGAGATCGAGCGGCGACGTGATGTCCTGACGCCCTGGACTGAAGCCGGTGTTGGTCTTGAGCGGTCGCCATACGTTGGCGCTCGGTGGTCGTGTCCGGTCGCCTCCGCCACCGAGGTTGATGCCGTAGGTGGGGCGTGTCGGCAGGGGGCTGTCGAAGAGGTGGATCGGCAGGTTGGAGGTGATGCCGCCATCGGACAACCAGCAGCGCTCGTACCGCATCGTCCACGTGTCGCCCGTCCGCACGGGCAGGAAACTGTGGAGGGGAACGGCGGAGACCAGGATCGGGAACGAGAGGCTCAGCCGGGCGCCGAGGAGAATGGGCAGGTCGTCGGCGGCCGGGAGGGGGACGAGGCCTTGGATCTCGAGCGCTTGGCGACGTTCGTCGTCGGCGATCGTGATCGCGGCACCGGCCGACACGAGGTGGTCGACGACCTCGTCCGGCAACAGGCGGCGCAGTTCGCCGGGGTGGAAGGCCCACCGCTCACTGTTGAAGGGGAAGACTTCGCTGCTGCCTTGGGTCAGGTTGGTGGTCATCGTCACCAGGTTGACGTCGACAGCTTTCAGGTCGCCGTAGGTGACGGGTCGCGTGCCGGGTTCGGCGCCATCGTCTCGGCGGCCGGCCAAGGTCTGGATCTGATCGTGGAGCCAGTCGGTCAGCCCGGGGTGGTCCGAGCCCTCGACCGTGCGCCCGTTGCAGAGGCCGTGCTGGTTCGACGCCACCGCGGCCGGTGTTTCCCGCATGAGCAGCCGAGCGCCGACCACCAGGAGTGAAATCAACCACAACCCGATCACGCACACCACGAGCAGGACCCCGGCCACGGCGTGGTACCAGGCGCCGTCGACGACGGCCGCCGCCAGGAGGAACACGGCCGCAGCGATGGCGATCGCTCCCGCCAGCATGACCAGGGCACGGCGCGTCCCGATCGCGATGAGCATCGAACACAGGGTGACGACGCGCCGGACCCCGCGTGTCGAGCGGGCCGCCCAGAGAAGGTCGAAGGTCTCCGCGGTCGCCGGTTGAGCCTGGAAGAGCCGCCGCAGGCCGGTGCGGCCCTGATTGTCAGCGGCCGACATCTCGACGGGCAGCTCGGCCAGCGCAGCGAACCCGCCGCGCTGGGAGTGGCGGCCCAACTCCGCGGCCGCGGCCGCGACCGCAGCGATCGCGCCGGCCGACGATCCACCGATGTTGCGCAGCCGGTGATCACGGGCGATCTCGGCGATGGCGGGTGGGTAGACGATCCCGCTGGTGATCCCGCCCTTCATGATGAGGTCACATTCGTAGCGCGGCTCTTCGTGCTCGATGGTCATGCTGGTCGCCTCCCGGCCCGGACGTGGCGGACCTTCGAGATCGTAGACGGGGCCCCGACCCCGATCCGTGGGCGTCCCGAACCAGACGTCCGAAATCCGCCACTGAGCCCGAGTCGGCAGGGTTAGCGTGACTCAGTGACCTCCCCGACGACAGCCCGTCCGTTCACCACCGAGGCCTTCACCTCCAGGGACTGGTTGTTGCTCCTGGCTCCGGCGGCGATCTGGGGATCGAGCTTCCTCTTCACGGCCGAGGCACTGGAATCGTTCGAACCGGGTGTCGTGACGTGGTTGCGGGTGGCGTTCGGGTTCCTCGCCCTTCTGGCCGTGCCCGGATCCCGGGTGCCGCTCCCTCGATCGGCGTGGCCGAAGGTGGCTGCGCTCGGCCTGTTCTGGATGGCGTTCCCGCTGAGCATGTTCCCCATCGCCCAGCAGTGGATCAACTCGTCGATCACCGGGATGCTCAACGCGGCCATGCCGCTGTTCACCGTGCTCATCGGCTGGTCGGTGTTCAAGCTGTCGACGACGGGTCGGCGCCTGGCCGGCGTCCTCGTGGGTTTCGGCGGGATCTGCTTCATCGGCGTCCCGACGGCCCGGCTCGACGGTACGAGCGCCTGGGGGGTCATCCTCGTGCTGCTCGCCGTCGCCTCCTACGGCGTGGCCGTGAACATCGCCGCGCCGCTGCAGGCCCAACACGCGGCCTTGCCTGTCCTGGTGCGGGCCCTCGGTGTCGCCCTGATCCTCGTGACGCCTGGCGGTGCCGTCGGGGTGGCCGATTCGAGCTTCTCGTGGACGGCGCTCGGCCAGTGCCTGTGGTTGGGGGCGCTCGGCACGGGCGTGGCGTTCGTGTGTGCGGCGACTCTCGGGGGCCGGCACGGTCCCGTCCCGATGTCCGTGGTCACCTACTTCATCCCGGTCGTCGCCACCATCCTCGGTGTCGTGTTCCGCGATGAATCGATCGACGGTTGGGCCGTCATCGGCGGGTCGTTGGTGTTGCTTGGCGCGGCCATGGCCACGGCATCGAAACGGACGCCGGCCGTGTTGGCGGAGAGCGCGTTCAGCGCGTCGGGCTGACCGCGTTCATTCGTCGACGGGCTCGCTCCCGTCGACGGCGAGCTCGATGGGCGCTGGTTCGTCGCCGGAGAGGAACTCGTCGATGAAGGCGGACGCGGCGTCGGCTGCTGATCCCAGGGCGCCGGCCAGCGAGAACGCGGGTTCCGCGGGTGGCTCCGGCTCGGCGGGCGGCTCCGGCTCGGGGACCTCCGCTGCGGCGGCCGGGGAGGTGCCCGTGCCGAAGTCGTCGTCGGGATCGTCTTCGTCGGAACCGAGGTCGTCGTCCGAATCGAGGTCGACAGGATCGTCGTCGGCGAATCGTTGCTGCTCGGCGAGGAGCACCTCGTTCTCGTCGATGGCGTTGCCTTGTTCGTCGAAGAAGAGGGCGTCGACGGGGGCGAGGTTCTCGTTGTTGTCGTCGACGAGGTTGCCGAAGGCGTCGAATTGGAGGGCGCCCACATCGCCGATGGGATCGAGGACGGTGAATGTGTTGCCGTCGTCGTCGAAGAAGTCGTCCTCGCTCTCGCCGTCGCTGGAGTGGGTGATGTCGTCGGTGACGTCGAATCCGTCGGCGTCGCGGAGGCGGCCATCGACCCCGCGGTTCAACACGCTGAGGCGTTCCTCCTCCTCAGCCTCGGCTTCGCTGTCGCGGAACTCCACGATCACGTTGCCGTCGTCGTCGACGACGTTGCCTTGGGCGTCGAACAACACGTCGTCGACCGGGACGATCACCTGGCCGGATTCGTCGACGACGTTGCCGGCGTGGTCGAACAAGACGCCGCCCACGAGTCCGACGGGTTGGAGTACCGCGGCGACCTCTCGTCCCAGGGAGTCTCGCGTGACTCCATCGCGGTTCGTGGTTGCGCGGCTGACGAGCCGCTCTCCCTGGAGGTCGCGCAGTGAGCCGTCGACGCCGCGGACCAACGTGACTGGAGGCGCATCGCGGTTCGCGGCCCGGACGTCGGCCAGGTGGTCGTTGACGGCGTCAGAATCGAGCGGGTCGTCGTCGAGAGACTGTTGTCGGGCGATCACCGCCCCGTTCTCGTCGACGGCGTTGCCTTGTTCGTCGAAGAAGAGGGCGTCGACGGGGGCGAGGATCTCGTTGTTGTCGTCGACGAGGTTGCCGAAGGCGTCGAATTGGAGGGCGCCCACATCGCCGATGGGATCGAGCACGGTGAATGTGTTGCCGTCGTCGTCGAAGAACTCGTCACCGCCGTCGCCGGTGTGGTTGATCTGGTCGGTGACGTCGAAGCCGTCGGCATCACGGAGGCGGCCATCGACCCCGCGATTCAGGACCTCGATCTGGGGCCCGCCGCTCGTGGTCTCGTTGCTCCCAGAATCGTTGTCGATGGTCTTCGGCTGCGCTCGTTTCGGTCGCGGAGGAGGATCACCACTCGATGGTGGTGGGGTGGCCACGGCGTCTGCCTCGGGTGCCGCTTCGGGCCTCGCTGGTTGAGTCGGCAGCTCGGCTGCCTCGTCGAGCGCCCCCGCCGCCTCTGCCTCGACCGAGATGGGATCCACCGGCCCGTCCCTCGTGGCATCCGTGGCATCGGGCGTGTCTGCCGGAACTGCCGGAACTGCCGTATCCGTCGTATCGGGCGGCTTCGGCTCACGAGCCTCGGGTCGCCGCAGCCGTCCGACCAGCTCCTCGAGCGGTCGTTCGGCCTGACCGTCACCGTCGCCGTCATCGACCAGGTCTCGGAGGAAATCACCGAGCCGTCCTCTGCGCGCCACCACGACCTCCGGTTCTGTCGAGTTCCGGAGACTCCTACGCGCCCGGCAGGCGATTCGGTTCAGCCGACTGTCGTCACCGGACCGAGGTGACTTCCACCAACGTGTCCGAGTAGGCGACCCCGCCGCCCCAGTCGGTCGGCGCGTCAGAGGTGAGCGCGTTGACGTTGGCCGCGTCGCCCCACCACGCCCACGGCACGGCCACCACGCCGGAGCGGACCCGGCCGGTGAAGCGGGCGGGGAGGTCGAGCGAACCGGCGTCGTTGTGCACCCGGACGAGGTCGCCCTCGGCGATCCCGCGCGCTGCGGCGTCAGCGGGGTCGAGCTCGACGTAGGGGCCGTCCTCCATGGCGCCGTGATGATGCGAGTAGGTGGAGTTGAGGAACCTGGTGTGGGTCTTCGGGGTCTGGAGGCGGAGCGGGTGGTGCTCGGTCGCTGCTGGGGGTGGCGTGTACGCCGGGAGGGGATCGTGGCCGAGCGCGGCGAGGCCGTCGTTGCGGAGCGACGCCTTGCCGCTCGCCGTGGCGAATCCGCCGGTGGCGTACGGGAGGTGTGGGCGGGGCAGGTCGTGGGCGGCCCACCCTCGGGACCGGAGCTCGTCGATGTCGTGGCCGCGGAGGGCGAGTGCGATGAGGGCCGAGTCGTCGAGCTCGAAGAGCGGGTCGGTGATCGCGAAGGCGCGGGCCAGTCGTCGCCACAGTTCCGTGTTCGGGACCGCTTCGCCCCGGGGTTCGATCGCTTGGTCGTTGTAGCCGATGTGCATCGATCCCCACGACTCGACGAGGTCGAGCTGCTCGATCTGGGTGGCGGCGGGGAACACCACGTCGGCGAATCGAGCGGTGTCGGTCATGAACTGCTCGGAGACGACCGTGAACAGGTCCTCTCGGGCGAGGCCTTGTTTGATCAGGTTCGCCTGGGGGAACGAGACGACAGGGTTGACGCACCAGACGAAGAGGGCATGGATCCCTGTGGCCGGGGTCGTCAGCTCTCGGCCCAGGTGGTTCACATTCACGGGCCGGGTGGAGGGGGAGTCGACGGGGTCGAACACGGAGCCGTCGACATGCTGGGTCGCCCAGATCCCGGTGGAGCGGGAGAAACCGCCACCCTGCACGGTCCAGGCCCCGGTCAGCACGGGGATGCAGGCGAGCGTCCGGAAGAACATGGCGCCGCTCTCGTGATGTTCCGCTCCGATGAGGGTGCGGATGAACGTCCGCTTGGTCGACCCGATGAGTTGGGCCAACTCCTCGACATCGGTGGGCGCGAGCCCGCACGCCTCGGCGACCCGGTCCGGTGTCCACTCCCGGACCCGGGCGGCCAGGTCGTCGAATCCCTCGGCATGGGCGGACACGTAGTCGTGGTCGATCAGATCGTCGCGGATCAGCACGTGCATGACCCCGAGCATGAGGGCGACGTCGGTACCGGGGAGTGGTTGGAGGAACCAGTCCGCCGCCTCAGCGGTCAGCGTGCGCAAGGGGTCGATGACCACGATCCGGGCGCCGGCTCGCCGGGCTTCCTCCACGAAGGGCCACAGGTGACGGTTGGTGAGCCGGGTGTTGGTGCCCCACAACACCACGACCTCGGCGTGGACGACATCCATCGGATCGGCGGCCCGACCCGTGCCGTAGGTCGACGCGGTGCCGGCGCCCGCCGTGGCACCACAGATCGAGCCGACCGGTCGCGACGCTCCGAGGTGGGCGAAGAAGCGGCGGTCCAGGCACGTCATCTGGATCACGCCCTGGGTGCCGGCATCCCAGAACGGCAGGACCGCCTCGCCTCCGTGTTCGGCGATCACCGCGCCGACCCGCTCGGCCACCAGTGCGAGGGCTTCGTCCCACGACGCCTGCCGGAACTCGCCCGCACCCTTCGGCCCGGTTCGGATCAGCGGATGCAGGAGCCGATCCGGCGTGTGGACCCGGTCGAGCAGGCGGTTGACCTTGGGGCACAACTCACCGCGTGAATACGGATGGTCGGGGTTGCCGCGAAGCTTCACGGCCTGACCGTCGGTCACGGTGACGACCCAGCCGCACGAGTCGGGGCAATCGTGGTGGCAGGTGCCGAGGACGGTCCGGGTCGTCATGGCGCCCAGTCTACGAGCAGGCGGGCAGGCCAATCCGATGGAATTGTGCCGTCCTGTCGGCGACGGGACCTCTCACTCCCACGAATCGAGTGAGTCGGTCTCCGGTAGCCGAACGAGCGGGATGAGGCGATCGGTGCGCTTCTGGTAGTCGGCGTACCAGGCTCGATCGTCGATCAGGAGATCCCAGATCCGCTGGCGTTCCTCACCCTCGAGTTCCTCGTGACGAGAGAGGAACTGACCATTTCGCACCTTGCAGGGCACGACGGCGTTGCGAGGATCACGCAGGTTGAGCAGCCAGGCCGGGTGCTTCTCGTGACCGGCGAACGAGGCCACGACGATCCGATGTCCCGAGGGGTCGGTCCAGGTGGGCAGCGCGATCTTGTGGACGTTGCCGCTCCGGCGACCGATCGTCTTGATGAGGATGTGGGGCATCCCGGCCTGCTCCCACACGGCGTCGACGTCCATCGTCTCCATGGCCTGGACGTGCTGAGCCGTCAGTTGGGGGATGACGTCGTGGCTGGGGGTCTCCCACGCCTGCTCGACGCGCTGATCGCTCATGATGCCTCCGTCTGGTCGTCGACTGGAAGGTAGTACGGATCGTGGATCTCGGGATCAGCCGAGAAGAACGTCCGGAGGTGGTCCACCAGGCCGTCGGCCCGGACCCGCCAGATCTCGATCGAGCGGACGACGACCTCCCTGCCGTTCACGGTGCCGTGGTTGGCCAGGTCGACGGCGACTTCGCGCCCGCACTCGACCACCCGTTCCGGGCGCAGGATCCAGCGGCGGTCCTCGGTCTGCGAGGCAGCCCAGGTGGCTTCCATGGCCTCGACCCCGACCTTGGTCGGCCCGCCGACGGGATCCTCGAACACCACGTCGGGCGTAAACAATGCGAGCCACCGTGGTTTGTCCCGCTCGTTCCAGGCTGAGCAGTGGGTGGCGAAGGCGTCCGAGGCAGCTCCCATCCGGCGCACGATACCGCGGAGTGACCTCACCCCTCCTGGTCCCGCTCGTCCATGCGGAAGTCGAGCCGGGGGGAGGCCGCCAACTCGACTGCCTCGGGACGCGCGGGCCGGGGTAACGGACCTGCCAATACACCGCGGGTGCCTGGCACGATCTCGTTCCGGGGACCCACTCATCATGAGTGTCACACCCCCTGAGTAGGGTCGACCGTGCAGTCGACCCTACCGACGACCGTTGTGCGGGCCGGAGTTGTGAGGAACCTACGCCGGGCAGGTGGTCAAGAAGACTGGTGGCCATGGAGAAGGAAAGGTTCGCGCAACTCACAAGATCGGGGCTCGTCGGCCTGTGTGCCGCCACGGTCGTCGCCGCACCCTTGATGCTGACGAGCGTGACGATCTTCGGATTCAACGGCTGGGGTGCGAGTTGGGGTGGCCCGATGATCTGGATTTTTCCTATCGTCGGCGCGTCCTTCGCGGGCTGGTTCGTTGGGAGGTTGCACTGGAGGGCAACCCGTCCCGCGTCGGAGTCATCGTGAGTCTCGGCATCGACCGGTGCGGCAGACATCCGAAGTCGCGTTCGTGGCCGGCTCGTCGAGACCACTGGAGCATCGACGCCGAACTCAGACGAATGGTCTGATCCGAGTGCCCCGGATCTGATGGAAAGTGGTGCCGGTCGGGAGCCGGCGACACGAGGCAGTCAGTCCAGCGCGACCTGGACGTCCGCGTCGGCGGTCACCACGACCTCGAAGCTGGCGTCGAAGAAGCCTCGCTTCACCGTGAGGCCGTCGTGGAGCGGGAACTCGCGACGGCTGGCGCCGAGGAAGAACGGCAGCGGTCCGGAGCGGACCTCGACCGTACCGTCGACGGAATGCCCCATCCGCAGCACGAAATTACGGAGCCGACCCCGGGCGGCGATGTTGCGGACGAGCACCGTCGGTGTGTTGGACGGGCAGAGCACGGCTCGTGACATTCATCGGATGGTAGTCACGCGTCCGCGGGCGCGTCGACGTTGGCTCAGATGCGGGTGTCGGGGCGGACGTACGAGGATCCGGGGCCGCCGTAGTGGAGCCCGTACCCGGGCGGCCGTTCATAGTTGGGCTGACGCACCTGGGCCAGCGCGGCGATCCACGAGTCGATGAGGGCGTCCTCGGCGACGTAGTCGAACGGATCCTCGAGCACCATCTCCTCGGGACCGCTCGGCGCGAGCGGATGCTCCACGAGCCAGCGCGCCGTGCGCCGCACGGCGTCCCGGGGCGGAACGAGATCGTGGTAGCCGACCAGCGTGCGGAGCTTCTCCACGTCCAGGACTCGATGGGTGGGGGATTGCGCCATGAGCATGGGGCGGGCCGGCACGGCGACGGGAGTCGGCATGGACACCTGCTCGAGCTCGACGCCCAGCTCGGCGGCGCAGAGCTCGATGACCTGGGCGATCGAGAGCGTCTCCTCGTCGGCGACGTTGAAGATCTGGCCCGCCGCCTGGTCCGGGTGGTCGACGGCGCAGAGCACGGCGTGGGCGGCGTTCTCGACGTACGCGAACGAGTGCAGGGTGAGGCCGCCGTCGGCCACGACGATGCGCCGCCGCCCATCGAGGATGCGGCGCACCACACACCACTCCCGCACGACCAGTTGCCGCGGCCCGTACATGTACGGGTAACGGAGGTGGGCCGCAGTCGGGTGCAGCTCCATGACGATCTGTTCGGTGCGGGCGATGCGGTAGCTCTTGCCGTCCTCGTCCTCGGTGGATGTCGGGGCGTCTTCCCGAGCCGGGACGGGAAGCCCCTCGGGCGTGAACACGGTCGCGTCGAACCACCCCCGGTACGCCGGGACCCCCCCGATCGAGACGAACTGGTCGGTCCGGCCGGCGAGCACCTCGGCCAGGCTGCGGAGCCGCCCGTAGGTCACGACCGAGAGGTCGAAGGTGCGCCCGGCGAGGGCCCCGGTCAACGCCTCGGTCGACCGCACGTCCGCATGGATGTGAGGCAGGTGGGCGACCTCGTCGACCTCGTGAGCGCCCGTGTGCAGGATCGTCACCTCGAAGCCCCGGGCCTCGAGGCCGGCCACGATGAACGGCCCGGTCGGTCCGGTGCCACCGACGACGAGAGCACTGCGAGATCGGTTCACGGGGTCACGGCAACATCACGTTGCCGCCGTCGACGACGAGGGTCTGACCGTTGACCAGGTCGGCGTCGCTGCTCGCGAAGAACACCGCCGGGCCCACCATGTGGTCGGCCTCGGTGTTGCGTCGCATGGACGACATCATGGCGAACATGGGTTGGAAGTCCGTCGGCACCTGCTTGTCGGTGGCCGGAGTCATGACGAGGCCCGGGGCGATGGCATTGACGGTGACGTTGTATTGCCCGAGCTGGCCGGCCATGTGACGCGTAAGGCCCATCACCGACCACTTCGAGTGCTGGTAGGAGAACGAGCTCAGGCTGAAATCTTCCGCGGGCACCCCGGGTTGGGCGCTCAACTGGTGGAGGAACGCGGCGATCGAAGCGACGTTGATGATGCGCCCCCAGCCCTGGCGCACGAGGTGGGGGCTGACCGCGCGGGACATGAGCCACTGACCGTGGACGTTGACGTCGAACATGCGCCGCAGGTATTCGAGCGACTGGTTCTGAGGCTCGTAGTCGCCGTAGATGGCGGCGTTGTTGAGCAGGATGTGCACGCCGCCGAACCGTTCGATCGTGGCGGCGACGCACGCATCGACCGACGCCTCGTCGGAGATGTCGGTCCGGACGAAATCGATGTCGCCGATCGGGCTGAGCTCGGCGACGGCGTGGCGGCCCTGCTCCTCGCCGATGTCGGCCACCATGACCTTGGCGCCTTCCATCAGGAATCGACGGGAGTAGGCCAGGCCGATTCCGCTTCCCCCGCCGGTGATGATGGCGACCTTGTCCTGTAGGCGCACGTCGAGCTCCTCGATCCGAGTGGTGATGGAACCACTAGCCTGCCCGCTCGATGGTCAGGCGTCGAGACGAGCGCCGCAGCGGACCAGCGGCCGACGAAGGGAAACGATGATGAGCAGCGACGTGGTGCTGGTCGAGGTCGACGACGGCGTGGCGATCGTGACCATGAACCGTCCCGAGGCCCGCAACGCCCTCAATCACGCCCTCCGGAGCACCCTGGCGAACCGGGTCGGCGAACTCGATGCCGACGCCGACGTCCGGGCGATCGTGCTGACCGGCACCGACCCGGCCTTCTGCGCGGGCGTGGACCTCAAGGAGCTCAGCGGCGGCGAGGGCGACGCGCCGCTCGAGGCGCTCACCCAGGAACGCGGCCCGTTCCCGAAGTTGTCGACCCCCATGATCGGCGCCGTGAACGGCCCGGCCGTGACGGGAGGTTTCGAGGTGGCACTGGCGTGCGACTTCCTCATCGCGTCCGAGCGGGCCCGGTTCGCGGATACGCACACCCGCGTCGGGATCATGCCCGGGTGGGGCCTCACGGTGCACCTGCAGGAGGCGATCGGCCTGCGCCGGGCCCGGCAGATGTCGTTCACCGGCAACTACCTCGATGCGTCGACCGCCCTGGTGTGGGGTCTGGTCAACGAAGTGGTCCCGCACGAGGAGCTGCTGCCGCGATCGATCCAGCTGGCCCGAGACATCGCGTCGATCAACCCGACCGGCATCTCCCACATCCGTGAGACCTATCAACTCGTCGCCGACACCACCGGTGCCGAGGCGTGGAAGCTGGAGGCCCGGCGATCGGCGGAGTGGATGACGACCTTCGATCCGGCCGAGTTCGCCGGCCGGCGGGAGGGGATCGTGGCCCGCGGCCGCACCCAGGTCGGCGACTCGTGAACGGCGCTGGGGCTGCCGATTCTCGGCAGCCGGGGTCTGCTGGGGCTGCCGATTCTCGGCAGCCGGGGTCTGCTGGGGCTGCCGATTCTCGGCAGCCGGGGTCTGCTGGGGCTGCCGATTCTCGGCAGCCTGTGCTCGTCGGAGTCGGTACGGTCGACGGGAGGGACGGAACGGCGTTCGACACGCCGGGTCTCGCGGCCGCGGCGATCGAGGCGGCACTGGCCGACGCCGGTGCGCCCGGGCTGGCGGGACGTGTCGGTCTGGTGCTGTGCCTCCAGGGCAGCTGGCGGGGCGACGACATCGGCTGGCTCGCCGCGACGTCCGCTGGCGTGCCCGCCCACGTGCGGAGCGTGAAGGTCGAGCTCGGCATCACCCAGACCTCGGTCATCGACCGGGCCGCTCAGGCGGTGCTCAATGGTGAAGTCGATGCGGCCATCGTGGTCGGGGTCGAGACGCGTGCCCGCACCCAAGGCGCCGCTCGCTCCGGGCAGGAGGTCAGCGATCGCGTGGCCGGACGGGAACCCGACGAGGTGTGGCGACCCCACGACCTGCCCATCTCGTCGACCGAGATCCAGGCCGGCTGGGTGGAGGCCGTGCAGCAGTACGCCCTCATCGAGAACGCCCTGCGCCATCACGACGGTCAATCCGTCGCCGAGCATGCTGAGACGGTGGCGGGCCTGTGGGCTCGGTTCGACTCGATCGCCGCCGGCAATCCGGACGCGTGGTTCGCCGGACCACGAACCGCCGCCGACATCTCGCAGCCCTCGGCCACCAATCGCCCGCTGGCGTCGCCGTACAACAAGTGGCACAGCACACAATGGACGCTCGACCAGTCGACCGCGCTGATCATCACCGCCGCCGGGGTGGCCGAGGAACTGGGCATCCCGGCTGATCGCCTCGTCTTCCCGCTGGCCAGTGCCGATCACGACTGCGTCGTGCCGGTCAGCGAACGGGCCGAGATCCACCGCAGCCCCGGAGCCGGGATCGTGGCGCGAGCCGCGCTCGCGATGGCCGACGTCGACCTCGACGATCTCGATCTGGTCGACCTCTACTCCTGCTTTCCCGTGGCCGTTCGACTGCAAGCGCGTGAGATCGAGCTCGACGAGGAGGGCCCGCTGACGGTCACCGGAGGCATGCCGTTCTGCGGTGGCCCGTTCAACCACTACGTGGTGTGGAGCGTGGCGACGATGGCCCGGGTGCTCCGGGAGGATCCCGGCGCGATCGGGCTGACCACCGCCGTCAGCGGCATGCTCACCAAACACGGGTCGATCGTGTGGTCCACCGAGCCGGGCGACGGCTACTGGCACGCCGACCTCACCGGAGCCGTCGAGGCGGCCACCGGCCGGGTGGAATGTCGCCCGGGCGTCGACGGCCGGGGGCGCCTGGTCACGTACACGGTGCTGTTCGACGGGCTCGAACCGGTCGGCGGCCTCGCGGTCGTCGATCTGGACATGGGCGGTCGAACCATCGGTCGGCTCGATGCGGATCTGGCCCGACGTGGCCTCACCGACGACGTGTGCCAGGTAACCGTCGCCGTGCGGGATGGAATCGTGCGGGCGGGCTGACGCGACTCAGCGGCCACCTGTAAGACTGGCTGGTATGGCGCGGACATTCGATCAGGTGCATCGCCACCGAGACGTCCAGGGTGGTGTGGCGCGAGCCATGGTCTTCGGCGTCAGCGACGGACTGGTCTCGAACGTCGCGTTGGTGCTGGGAATCGCCGGTGCCACCACGGATGCTTCTCTCGTACGTCTGGCCGGCCTGTCCGGCCTGCTGGCCGGCGCCCTGTCCATGGCCGCGGGCGAATGGGTGTCGGTGACGGCGCAGAACGAGCTCGTCGAGCGGGAACTGGCCATCGAACGCAAGTCGCTCGAGGAGAACCCGGCGCTCGAGAAGGCCGAGTTGGCGGCGATCTACCGGTCCCGGGGCCTCGCCCGCGAGGATGCCGACGTGGTGGCGCACCACATGCACCTCGATCCCGAGGTCGCCCTCGATGTCCATGCCCGCGAGGAGCTGGGAATCGATCCCACGGGTCTCGGGAGCGCCGCGAGAGCCGCTGGGAGCTCGTTCGTGGCGTTCGCCCTCGGGGCCCTGCTCCCGCTCATGCCGTGGTTCTTCGGTGGCGGATCTGCGGCCGTGGTGATCACGCTCGTCATCGGGCTGGTGGCGGCGGCGTCGGTCGGGGGTGCGCTGGCGCACTTCACCGAGCGGCCGATCTGGAGGGCCGTGGCTCGACAAGTGGGGGTGGCCGTCGTGGCGTGCACGGCGACGTTCCTGATCGGGCGAGCGGTCGGCGTCAACGTCTGACGTGACGGGAATAGGGGAGCGTCCTCGGCGGTTCAGGGCGAGCGATGATCGATGGACGTGTGGTTCGGATGATTGCGCCTCTGGTCGCGGCCCTCGGTCTGGCGGCGTGCGGCGGAGGTGAGTCCGCACGCGGGGAGAGCGCCTCGGCGTCGCCGGCATCGGGCGAGAGCGCCGGTGCGGTCAGCGAGAACCCGCTCCCGGTCGTCGACGTGATCGACCTGGCGACGGGCGAGCCCACCCCGCTCGCCGCGCTCCTTCCGGCCGACAAACCGCTGCTCGTCTGGTTCTGGGCCCCGTGGTGAACGATCTGCAACCGGGAAGCTCCCGGCGTCGAGCAGTTTGCCCGGCAACATGAGGATCTGGTCCGGGTCGTCGGCCTGGGCACCCAGGACAACGTCGAGCTCGCCACCGAGTTCGTCGAACGCCACGACCTGACGATCACGATGCTGTGGGACCCCACGCTGGAGTCCTGGC
Source organism: uncultured Acidobacteriota bacterium (assembly GCA_963732655.1). Classification (GTDB taxonomy): domain Bacteria; phylum Actinomycetota; class Acidimicrobiia; order Acidimicrobiales; family SHLQ01; genus CAVTWS01. The sequence goes on from CAVTAI010000003.1 coordinate 128,579, forward strand.
AGCAACTCGGCATCACCGGACAGCCGGCCGCAGCCCTCTTCGGCGCCGACGGATCCGTGCTCGGCGCCTGGTCAGGCCCCATCCCCGAAGACGACGTCGTCGACCTCCTCTCCTCCTGATCAGGCCACCCTCCTGAACGGCCCGCCCGGGGTGGTCAGGCGGGGACGGGTTCGACGCGGCGGCCGGGGGTGAACGTGACGGGCATGTGTTTGATGCCTCGCACGAAGTTCGAGCGGAGGTACTGGGGTTCGCCGGCGAGTTGCATGCCGTCGATCCGGGTGAGGACCTCGCGGAAGATCAACCGGAGCTCCATGCGGGCGAGGTTGGCCCCCAGGCAGAAGTGCGGGCCTCCGCCACCGAAGGCGACGTGTTCGTTCGGCCAGCGGTCGACGTCGAACGTGAAGGGATCCGCGAAGACCTCCTCGTCCCGGTTGGCCGAGATGTGCCACATGGCAACCTTGTCCCCGGTTGTGAACGGGACACCGCGGATCTCGGTGTCGGCCATGACCGTGCGCCGGAAGTAGAGCACTGGAGTCGCCCAGCGGAGGATCTCCTCGAGGGCCCGATCGAGCCGGCCGTCGACATCTTCCCGGAGCCATGCCATCTGCTCGGGGTTGGTGAGCAGAGCGTGCATCCCGTGTGCGGTCGTATTGCGAGTGGTCTCGTTGCCGGCGACGGTGAGCAGCAGCATGAACATGTCGAACTCGATCTCGGACAACTTGTCGCCCTTGATCTCGGCATTGATCAGCTTGGTGACGATATCGTCACGGGGGTCGGCGGCCCGCTTCTTGGCCAGCTCGTTCACGTAGGTGTAGAGGTGCATGGTGGCCATGCCGTTGTCGTCGGTCTGGTACTCGGGATCGTCCGCGCCGATCATGGCGTTCGACCATTCGAACAGCAGGCGACGGTCCTCCTGCGGGACCCCCATGATCTCGGCGATGGCCTGAAGTGGTAGCTCCGACGCCAGGTCCTCGACAAAGTCGATCGAACCTCGTTCGATGATGTTGTCGACGATGAGCGTGGACCGATGGGTGAGGTACTGCTCGAGCAGACCGATCATTCGTGGGGTGAAGCCCTTGTTCACCAGCAGCCGGTATCGGGTGTGCTTCGGCGGATCCATGTAGAGCATCATCAGGCCGCGCGGGTCCATGCCCCCGGCCTCGGCGTCGGCGAAGTCACCGATGTTCACCCCGCCGACCTCGGACGAAAAGGTGGTGACGTCACGGTTGACCTCCACCAGGTCCGCGTGTTTGACCACGTTCCAGAAACCGGGCCCGTCGGGCTCCGGATGCCAGTAGACGGGCGCTTCGGCGCGCAGACGCCGGAACATGTCATGGTGCTCGCCCCGCACGAAGCGGTCCATGTCGAGTAGATCGATGCCGTCAAGGGTCATGGGGAAGTCCTCACTCGCGTAGCGGCCGGGGCCCTGTCGGGCGATTGTACGGATGACGGGGCAGGACCGGCGTCCCCCCATCGGCAGGTTCGACCTCGAGGCAAGGCGGTGCGCCGGCCGGAAGAGGTCGCGCTCAAGGTTCGCGCCGGTAGTGCCGAAGAACTACTCAGGTGACCTGTCGGCCCACGCCGGCAGGGAACGGGTGGGGTGAACCCTCCCGGGCGCAGGCATCAGCGAACGGAAGGGAGTGCCCTATGGCGCTGAGCACCGAGGAGGCCGCGCATCTGCTGCGGCGAGTTGGTTTCGGTGGGACCACCACGGAGATCAACACCGTCAAGAACGCGGCCGACAGAACGGCGGCGGTCGGCATGGTCATGGACCTCACTGGCGATCAACCGGTGAACTACCCCGCCCCGTCCGGCGAAGGCGACTGGCGGGACTGGGTCAACACGTCGAACTGGTGGATCCAGCGCATGCGGACGTCCACGACGCCGTTGGCCGAGAAGATGACACTGTTCTGGCACAGCCATTTCGCCTGCGGGTTCGAAAAGGTGCAGGACATGGTGGCCATGCAGGCCCAGCACAGCATCTTTCGTGCCCACGGCCTGGGCAGCTTCGAGGAGCTGCTCCGCCAGGTCTCGATCAGCTCGGCGATGCTCGTCTACATCGACAACGAGTCGAACGTGGCCGGCGGGATCCAGGAGAACTTCGCACGCGAGCTCATGGAGCTGCACACCATCGGCGTCGGCAACTTCACCGAGGCCGACGTGGTGGCGATCGCCCGGGCGTGGACCGGACACAACGTCGTCGGTTGGAACGGGTCGTGGTACGACACGACGTACCACTTCTACCCCGACCGCCACGACAACGGGCAGAAGACGCTGTTCGGTATCGGCGACAACTGGGACGGCACCGGTCAGTTCGGCGGGCGCAGCACGATCCACGAGTTGGTGGCCGGGGTGAAGCAGGCCGACACGGCCCGGTTCATCGCCCGCAAGCTCTTCCGGTTCTTCGTGCACATCACCCCGTCGGACGCCACGGTCCAGAACCTGGCGAATACTTTCGTGGCCTCCGGTTTGAACATCGCCGCGCTGGTGCGAGCGATCCTGCTCACCGCCGAGTTCTGGGACCCGGCGACCCGCTACCAACTGGTCAAGAGCCCGGTCGAGTTCGTGGTCAGTGCGTTGCGCCGTACCGGCATCGAGACCCCGGAATGGGTGCACTACATGCTCGAGTCGATGGGTCAGACCCTGTTCGAGCCGCCCAACGTCGCCGGGTGGGCGCAGAACGGGTATTGGCTCTCCACCGCATCGAGCTGGGCCCGCGGCGACATGGCCTGGTACCTGGCTTGGCAGTCCGACGGCGCCGGATTCTTCGACGGGCTGCGGAACCTGTCGCCCGCGGCGGGCGTGCAGCGCATGTTCGACGACCTGGGCATCGTCGAACCGACCCCCGCCACGCGTGCCCGCTTCGAAGTGTGGTTCGCCACCGCCAAAGCCCAGTACAGCTGGGCCATCCAGCCTCACGGCGTCGTGCTCGGCGTCATGTCTCCCGAGTTCCAGCTCGCCTGAAAGGTACTGCGATGAACCCCACGATCTCCTCGCGGCCTCGGGCCGCGACCCTGACCCGTTCCTCTGAACTGATGCCATCCGATCTGCGCACCGGGCCCTCCGGAGGGTTTGCCCGCCGCCGGTTCCTGCAGGGTGCGCTCGCCATGGGCAGCGCCAGCCTGCTCGATCCGTGGTGGCTCGGTGGACAGGCCTTCGCCGGCCCACCGTTGGCCTCGACCGAACGCATCTTGGTGTGCGTCTTCCTCGGCGGTGGCAACGATGGTCTCCGCACGGTCGCGCCGGCCGGCGATGCCACCTACCAGAGCCTCCGCGGCCCCCTGGCGTTGCAGCCCGGTACCGCGCACTCGGTGGGTGGCGGCCTCTACCTCCATCCGAACCTGTCCGCGCTCAAGGCGCGTTTCGACTCCGGCCGGGTGGCGTTCGTCCACGGCGTCGGCGATGCCGAGAACGATCACAGCCACTTCACCTCGACCGCCCGCTGGTTCGCCGGCCGACCAGCCGGCCAACCACCCACATCGGGCTGGCTCGGTCGCTACCTCGACGCGGTGAACCTCGATGACATGGCGGGCGTCAACGTGTCCTGGGGCGGCATCCCGCTCTTCATGAAGGGTGTGCAGCGCACGGCGATCGGTCTCCCGCCCGAAGGCAACCTCCTCGGTGCCGACCGGGACGAGCCCTGGGAGCAGGGCCTGTTCGCCACCTTCGAGGCCATGGGGTCCGACCAGTTCGGCATCGGGCAGTGGGCTCAGCGCGTCGCCTCGACCAACGCCGTCGCCATCGACGTCGCCAACCAGATTCAGCCCGCCTACGCCGACGGCCTCCCCGAGGACAACCGGCTCGCCCGCGAGCTGGCTCTGTGCGCCCGGGTCGTCAACCTCGACCTCGGCGCTCGAGTGCTCGGCGTGGAGCAGGGTGGCTACGACACCCACGACAGCGAGGAAGGCACCCACGACGATCTGATGACGGAGCTCGACGGGGCGATCCAGGCGTTCTTCGCCACCCTCGCCCCGCAGTTCCAGAGTCGCGTCACGATGTTCGTGTTCAGCGAGTTCGGCCGCCGGGTCGAGGCCAACGACTCGGGGGGAACGGACCACGGCACGGCGAACTCCGTCATGGTTATCGGGGACCTGGTGCGGGGTGGGCATCACGGGGTGTACCCGTCGGTGTCAGCGCTCGACTCCCGAGGCGATCTCTTCTACCACGTCGATTTCCGCTCAGTGTATGCCACGCTGATCGGCACGTGGCTCGGTGCGGACGACACGGCGATCCTCGGGGCGACCCATCCCCGGCTCGACCTCTTCCAGGCCAACAGTGGTGGCGGCTTCGTCCCTCCGGTCCTGGCGTTCGGAGGCGGATACGCGGCGTTGACACCGGCCCGGCTGTTGGATACCCGAGACGGTTTCGGCATCCCGTTGCAGCCCGGTCAGACGATCGACCTGGCCGTCGTCGGCGTGGGTGGTGTGCCGGCCTCCGGGGTCGGCGCGGTGGCGCTCAACGTGACGTCGACCGGGGCGTCGGTTCGATCGTTCGTGACCGTGTGGCCGACCGGTCAGGAACGTCCGCTGGCGTCGAGTCTGAACACGCAAGTCGGTCAGGACGTGCCGAACCTGGTGATCGCGAAGGTCGGGGCCGACGGCAAGGTGTCGATGTACAACAACGCCGGCACCGCCCACCTCGTCGCCGACGTGGTGGGGTGGTTCCCTGCCGGTACCGGGTACTCGCCGCTCAACCCGGCGCGTCTGATCGACACCCGCGAGGGATTCGGCGTCCCGTTGCAGCCCGGTCAGACGATCGACCTTTCGGTGCTCGATGTCGGCGGGGTGCCGGGGGCCAGCGTGGCCGCCGTGGCCTTGAACGTCACGTCCACCGGTGCTTCGGCGAGGTCGTTCGTGACGGTGTGGCCGACCGGCGAAGCCCGACCGCTCGCGTCGAGCCTGAACACCCAGGTCGGCGAGGACGTGCCGAACCTGGTGATCGCGAAGGTCGGGGCCGATGGCAAGGTGTCGATGTACAACGACTCAGGTACCGTCCACCTCGTCGCCGACGTCGTGGGCTGGTTCCCGGCCGGCTCGGGGTACACGCCTCTGACGCCGGCGCGTTTGCTCGACACCCGCGAGGGATTCGGGATCCCACTGTCCGGTGGCCAGTCGATCGATCTGCCGGTCGTGGGCGTGGGCGGCGCGCCTGCGTCGGGCGTGACCGCGGTGGTCATGAACGTCACCTCGACCGCGGCTACTGCCCGGTCGTTCGTGACGGTGTGGCCGACCGGTGAGGAACGTCCGCTGGCGTCGAGTCTGAACACCCAAGTCGGCGACGACGTGCCGAACTTGGTGATCGCGAAGGTCGGGGCCGACGGCAAGGTGTCGATGTACAACAACGCCGGCACCGCCCACCTCGTCGCCGACCTTGTCGGCTGGTTCGGCGCGTAGCGCCGAAGGGTTGTCGGCTGGTTCGGCGCGTAGCGCCGAAGGGTTGTCGGCTGGTTCGGCGCGTAGCGCCGAAGGGTTGTCGACCAAACGAAATCTGGCGAGGAATCACCTCTGATGGGTGATTCCTCGCCGAGTTTCGCCGGGGCGATCGTGGCGTGGTGCCCGGTCGACCGGGTAGACATCGGCCATGCCCACCTTCGCGCACGACGGCGCCGTCATCCACTACGAGCTCGAGGGGGTCGCCGACGGATTCCCCGTGCTGCTGATCGCTCCCGGCGGGATGCGCTCGGCGCACGAGCTGTGGAACGCCATGCCATGGAACCCGCGCGTGGCCTTGGCCGACCACTACCGCCTGATCGGCATGGATCAGCGAAACGCCGGCCGATCGACCGCGCCGGTGTCAGCTACCGACGGCTGGTCGACCTTCGCGGCCGATCAACTGGCGCTCCTCGACCACCTCGGCATCGACCGGTGCCACGTGATAGGGATGTGCATCGGCGGCCCCTACGTGGTCGGACTCCTCCGGGCCGACCCCGACCGGTTTGCTTCGGCGGTGCTCGTGCAACCCGTGGGCATCGAGGACAACCGGACCGAGCTCGAAGCCATGTTCGACCAGTGGGCCGTCGCCCTGGCGCCCACCCATCCGGAGGCCACGCCGGCTTCGTGGGCCTCGTTCCGATGGAACATGTGGGGCGGCGAGTTCGTCCTCACCGCCACGCCCGAGGAGGTGGCCGCCATCGAGACGCCGCTGCTCGTGCTCATGGGCGACGACCTCTACCACCCGCAGTCCACGTCTCGAACGATCGCCGCGGTCGCCCCCAACGCCACGCTCGTGGAGCGATGGAAGGACGAGACGTCGCTGCCTGCCACCACCGCGACGGTGCTCGACTTCCTCGGATCTCACTCGTCGTGAACTGATCGGCGGTCCCGATCGTCTGGTGGGGCGACTCCCCGTCGATCGGAGACCGGTATGACCACCGTCGTTCCCCCACCCGCTGGTGTTCGCCCTGGCGCGGCCGCTGACCCCGAACGCCACGGCGGGTTCTCGGTCGACCAGGTCGCGGTCGAGGAGGTCTGGACCGTCGGTTCCCGTCGCCCTCGTCCGCGCCTGTGGGGGTGGGTCCTCCTCGCGGCCTTGTCGCCCGTCGCCATCGCTGCGGCGACGGTCACCGCCCTTGTCCGTGACGGTGAACCCCCGGCGGACGTCTTGGTGCTCGGCGACGATGGCGCCGTCACCAGCGTCGATCCGTCGAGCGGGCTACCCCAGTACTCGCTCGCGGACGCGTCGGTGTCGGCCGACGGATCGGCGGTGTACCAAACGGTCGAGACCGAGGCGGGGACCGAGGTCCGGCAGGTCGACCCGACCACCGGCCTCGCCGTCGGTGCCACACTCGTGAAGCCCGGGCTCGCCATCAGAACGGTCTCGCCCGACGGGGGAGCGGTGGCGTTGATGGAACCGCCGACCGTGGCCGGCGGGCTGTACGTGCCTGAGCCCCGCACCGAGACCTCGATCACCGTGGTGTGGCAGGACCGGCCCGAACCGGCGGTCTTCGACCTCGAGGGGAATTTCGAGCCGGAGACGTTCACCCTGACCGAGGACACCCTGTACCTGCTCGAGTACTGGCCTCCTCTCGAGCCAGATCGCTACTACGTACGCCAACTCGACTTGGCGAGCGGGGTGGTCCGTGACGTGTTCAGCCCCCAGGTGGAGCTCCAACCCGAGATGCGGGGGCGGGCCCGCGCCCAGGCCATCGCCCCGGATTCGTCGGTCCTCTACACCCTCTACACCATCCCGGCGGGCGACGATCCGGTCCACGACCTGACCGCGCCGAACGGCACCGACGACGCGCGCTGGGCCTTCGTGCACGTGTTGAGCCTGGAGGAGGACTGGTCGTACTGCGTGTTCCTGCCGGTGCCGATCGGCACCACCTCCGAAGCGGCGGTGTCGATGGCCATCAGCCCGGAGGGTCATCAGCTCTACGTCGTCGACGCGGCGACGCAGACCGTGGCCGTCATCGACACCTCCGCGCTGGTGGTGACGCGGTCGACGCCGGTGCCGGCGCTGCGCCCTCAGGAGGAACCGACCGAGCTGGCGGTCGGCCCTGATGGCACCCTCTACGTGGCCAGCCCGTGGTCGGTGGTCGCCGTCTCGCCCGACCTCGCCACCCTTTCGACTGCCTTGGGCACGCAGACGGGTGAGCAGATCGGCGACATCGCCCTGTCGGCCGACGGCCGGGAGCTACGCGTCGCCGCGGGTGGTCAGGTACTGGTGTGGGACCTGGTCGACCGGCGCGAGGTGGCCCGACTCGACGTCCCGGGGGACGGCGGCGTGTCGTTCGTCGGTCCGCCTGGCGAGTCCCTCCTCGAGATCCCGGTCGACAAGGCGTGATGACAGCGCTCCGCGCGTGGTGCAGGCTGGTTCACGGAAGGAGCCGACGATGCTCGAGCCCGACCCGGCCCTGGTGCGAGCGGCGGCGAGCGGGGATCAGCGCGCCTTCGAGGCCCTCGTGCGGTCGACCCAGGCCGACGTGTGGCGGTTCTTGCGTCATCTGGTGGCCGACGACGATCTCGCTCGGGAACTGGCGCAGGACACCTACCTCAAGGTGTACCGCTCCTTGTCGACGTACCGGTTCGAGTCCCGCTTCTCCTCCTGGTTGTTCCGCGTCGCCCGCAACGTGGCCATGGACGAACATCGGTCCCGGCAACGGCGGGCTCGCCGGGCTCAGCTTCTCGAACAGCGTGAACGGCTGCGCTACGCGGGTCGGGCGGGTTCACCGATCGAGGTCCGCCACGAGCTCCGCGCCGCCGTCGCGTCTCTGGACCTTCGGCTGCGGGAACCGTTCGTGCTCGTCGAGGTGTTCGGCATGACCTACGGCGAGGCGGCATCGGTCCTCGGGATCCCGGACGGCACGGTCAAGAGTCGGCTGTTCCATGCCCGTCGACAGCTCGTCGAGTGGCTGACTGCGGGGAGCGCCGATGACGGGGCGACCGGGCAAGCACGGAGCGCCGATGACGGGGCGACCGGGCAAGCACGGAGCGCCGATGACGGGGCGACCGGGCAAGCACGGAGCGCCGATGACGGGGCGACCGGGCATGCCTGATCGGTCGCTCGACGAGCTCCTCCTGGCGGTCTCCGCGCACCTCGACGGCGAAGGCCCCGATCCGGGTGACCTGACGGACGACGCCGAGGCGTTTCGGGCGCAGGCGCTCCGGCTCCGTGGTTGGGCCCGGATCGATGCTGCCGAACCCCCGCCTGACATCGCGGCGGAGGTGATGGCGGCGGTCGACCCGCCGGAGCGCGGCCGGTGGTTGCGGGTGGCGGCGGTGTTCTTCCTGCTGGGTGGCGTGGTCGGGGCGGTGCTCGCCGGTGTGGCCGACCGACCCCCGGCCCCGGCCGCGGCGAGTCTCGTATCGGAGCTGCTCGATGCCCAGGCCGATGTCGAGCGGTACGACGCCTCCATCCAGATCGTCGAGTACGGCTGGCACCCCGACGTCACCATCCGTTCGGCGTCCGGGCACCTGGCCTACCAGGCGCCCGCCGAGCTGGTGTTCACCCTCACCGATACCACGGCCTATCCCGACCCCTCATGGCCCCCCAACGACGTCGTCATCGTCGTCGACGACGAGGTGGCGTGGTCGAGCGGGCGACTCGGCTGTCCACTGGAACTGCGGCCGGGCTGCCTCGGCGAGGAGCCGCTCGTCCGGGTGGTGACCGATCGGGTGCCGTTCTCCTCGGGCATCGCCGCGCTCGACGGAGCCGGCAGCGCGGCCCCATTGCCGCTCGATCTCGTCGTGCCGGTGGGCTCCTTCCTCCCGGGGGCGACTCCATCTGGAGGGCAACCGGCGGTGTTCGATGCGGTCGAACGCGGCGACGAGATCGTCGTCACCACCACGGTCGCGGCGGTGGCCACGATCATCGAACCGATGCTGTCGGTCGGCAACTGGCGGGAGCTCCACCCGCGCGACGTGGCCCAGATCCGACTCGATCGTTCGACGTTGACGCTGCGGGCGGTGTCGGTCTGGGCGGCGGACGGCGCGGACCGGGAGCGGTGGGCGATCCGGCACGGCTATCGCGACGCCGCCGGTTCGCCTCTGCTCTCGGTCACCCTCACGCCCGAACCTCATCAGCTCGCGGTCGCCGACCTGCCGCCGCCGGCCGTGCCCGGGCGAAGCGAGGGCTTCTCGCCGTCGGCCGAAGCGGGCGGCGCGCCCGAACCGTCGTGGATCCCTGCGGGCCACGTGCTGTATCGGACGGGACAGGTGGACATCGGCGGAACTCCCTCGATCGGCGTGCGGGCGTGGACCGACGGGCGTGCCTGGGTGGTGCTGCGGTCGACCGACGAGTGGGCCGAGCCGCGCTTGTTCGGGGAATTCAGGGCGCTCGTGCGAACCGCCGATCTGGGCGCGGCGGGAGTCGGCTACGTCGATCCGTCCGGGACCCGGGTGGCGTTGCACGCCCGAAACGGTGTGGAGGTCGAGCTGTCCGGCACGGTGGGCCAGGCGGCGCTGCTGCGGATGGCCGGCTCCCTCGGGCTCCTCGGCGAGGCGGTACCGGAGACGTGGATGCAGGCGCCGGCATCCGATCCGATCCCCGCGGGTGCGTTGCGCCCCACGGTCGAGGCGGCCAGCCGGGTGGACGACGGCGTGGTCACCATCGCGGTCGCGGCCCCGGGCCGGTCGGGTTGGATCCTCAGCCAGACCCCGGGATCGGCCTTGCCGCCGCCGTCGTCCCCCGACGTGGTGTCCGTCGAGGTTCGCGACGTGCGGGGGCGTTGGGACGCGGACCTGGGCACCTTGTCGTGGGTCGACGAGGGTTGGGTGGTGCACCTGTCTTCCGAGGGTCTGCCGCTGTCGGCGCTCGTCTCGGTGGCCGAGAGCCTGGAGCACTGAGGGTGTTCGATCGTGGGGTGTTCGATCGTGCGGCGACCAGGACGTCGACGACGGGCGTGGTTGCCTTCGTCGCGTTGCTCGCCGGGATGCTGATCGGCTTCTGGACGGCCACTGCGGTCACCGGGACGGAGGCAGCGACGGCCCGATTCCCGCCCCCGTCGGGGACAGAGTCGTTGTCGGTGTCGCCCGCGCCCGAGCCACCACCGGCACCCACCACGACACCATCACCACACACGACGATCGGGACCGGCGGCACCTCGTCTCCCCTCCGCGTGTCGGTGCTCATGTGGACCTCCGGCGGGTTGTCCGCCGGTACGTCCACCGCGGTCACGGCGCTCGCCGAGGTGGAGTCGTCGACCGTTGTGCGCGGTGACCAGCTCGACCTCGTCGGCAGCCGGGCCGCCGATGGTTCGATCGTGAGCGAGCTCACCGATGGGTGGCGCATCCCGCTCGATGCCCTCGCCGTCGATCCGGACCCCTATGCCACGGCCATCGCGTCCTGGGCCGACGTGTCGGCCGCGGACGCCGCGGCGTTTACCGCCCTGGCTGAGGGCGAGGGCAGTGGTCGTGCCGTCCTCACCGAGTCCTCGGCCGCGCTGCGTGGAGTGGGAGTCGGTGGCGAGCTGCGGTTGCTCACCGGCACGGTGGTGGTGGTCGGCGTGGTGGATGATGTGATCGGTGCTGGCGCCGAGGTGGTCGTCGACATCGAGACCGGGCGAGCGCTCGGGGTGGAGACCGAGCGCTACCTGCTGATCGAGAGCAGGGCGAGCCGGAGTGCGATAGAGGCGGCGTTGTCCGGAGTGACCGACGCGCCACTTCGGTTGCGGGCACCCGGTGAGACCCCATACCCGCGCCACGGCGATGCCGTCTTGCCGCAACTCGTCGTCAAGGACCAGTTCGGCGAGTTCGCCTATCGGCCTCGGCCGGGCCGAGATGTCGAGATCGATCCGTCGTGGATCGGCGAGAACATCGTCACGGTCGACCTGCCTCTGGTGGGGACGACGGTCTGCCACCGCTCCGTCGTGCCGCAGCTCGAGGCGGCGTTGTCCGATCTGGCCAACCGGGGCCTTTCTCAACTCATCGACCCAGCCGGGTACGCCGGCTGCTTTGCCCCCCGGCTGATCGCGCCGGGGCTGGGGATGTCCCGCCATGCATGGGGCATCGCCGTCGACCTGAACGCCTACGACAATCCCGCCGGCTCGACGACCATGAAGGACATTCGCCTCGTGGAGACCATGGCCGAGCAGGGCTTCGGGTGGGGCGGCGAGTGGCTCAACCCTGATGCCATGCACTTCGAGATGGTCGATCCGCCGGGACCCTCTCTCATCAGCGATGTCACACCCCCTTCGTAGGGTGGATCCATGACTGCTGATGGGATCATCGTGATCGCGGTGCTCATCGCCGTGCTCGTCCTGGCCGTCCGGATCGGCTCGTGGCGGGCCGGCCGGCACCCTCGGCTCGGGCCGCCGGCCCTTCCCGGCGGGGGCATTGGGCGCACTGGGGGCACTGAGCGCGTTGGGGGCGTTGGGGGCGTGGTGAACGCCGGGGTCGGGAGCGGGGTGGAGTTGGGTGAGGTGTCGCGCACCCTGTCGGGTCTGTCGGCGGCCGTGGAGGATCTTCGCCGAGAACGGGCGATGCACCACGGCCAGATGGTGGAGAGCCTCCGGCACAGTGCCGAGCGCCATGCCGAGCTCCATCGCACGGCCCAAGCGCTCCAGGCAGCTCTGGCCAAACCCGGCGGGCGTGGCCAGTGGGGCGAGCGCATGGCCGACGATGTCCTCCGGGCCGCCGGTTTCGTCCCGGGCGTGACCTACCTGCGGCAGCAGGCGCTGGCGTCGGGCGTGATCCCCGATGTCACCTTCCCCCTCCCGGGTGGCCTGCTCCTCCACATGGACATCAAGTTCCCGGTCGACAACTACCTGCGTCTGCTCGATGCCGGCTCCGATACCGAGCGCGAACAGGCCCGCCTGGCCTTCATGCGAGATGTGCGCCAGCGGGTGGGCGAGGTGGCCAAACGCGGGTACATCGAGCCGGGGGTCACGCTCGATGTCGTGCTGCTGTTCATTCCCAACGAGGCCGTGTACTCCTTCGCCATCGAGAACGACCCCGCCCTCGTCGATCGGGCCCTCGCCCACGGGGTGGTGTTGTGCTCACCGATCACCCTGTTCGCCGTGCTGGCCGTGCTGCGGCGGTCGATCGACACGGTGGCGCTGGCCCGAGCCTCCGATGAGGTGATCATCAGCCTGCGCCGGTTCCGGTCGCAGTGGGATCGTTTCGTCGAGGGGTTCGACCGGGTCGAGCGTCAGCTCGACACCGTTCGTCGCTCGCTCGACGACCTCAGCGGGGTGCGCCGCCGCCAGCTCGATCGAGAGCTCGAGCGCATCGAGTCCCTGGGTCGGGATCCCGTCGAGCCGTGCCTGATCGCCGCCAACGGCATGGGGAATCCCCTCGGGGCCGACCATCCGGATCGGTAGGCTCGCCGGGTGGCGCGCTACTACATCACGACTCCGATCTATTACGTCAACGACGCGCCGCACATCGGCCACGCCTACACGACCATCATCGCTGACGCCTTGGCCCGATGGCATCGCCTGATCGGTGACGACACCTGGTTCCTGACCGGAACCGACGAACATGGTCTCAAGATCCAGCGCGCGGCAGAGGCGAATGGGCTGTCCCCGGTGGAGCAGGCCGATCGCACGAGCGTGCGGTATCGCGAAACGTGGTCCCAGCTCGACATCACCAACGACGACTTCATCCGCACGACCGAGCCCCGCCATCATCACGCGGTCCAGGCGCTGATGCAGCGGGCCTACGACAACGGCTTCATCACCAAGGGCGTCTACGAAGGCCTGTACTGCGTGGCGTGCGAGGCCTACTACACCCCCGACGACCTCGATGGCCTGAACTGCCGCATCCACGGCCGCCCCGTCGAGCAGATGCGCGAGGAGAACTACTTCTTCGAGCTCTCCGCCTTCGCTGATCGCCTCCTCGAGTACTACACGGCCAATCCCGCCGCCATCCGGCCGGAGGGGTACCGCAACGAGGTGTTGGGACTGCTGCGCCAGGGCCTCGACGACGTGTCGGTATCACGCACGTCGATCACTTGGGGCGTGCCGGTGCCCTGGGACGCCGATCACGTCTTCTATGTCTGGTACGACGCCCTCATCAACTACGCCACCGCGGTCGGCTATGGCAGCGATCCCGACCGGTTCGCCGCCTGGTGGCCCGCGGTCCATCACGTCATCGGCAAGGACATCATCCGGTTCCACTGCGTCTACTGGCCCGCCATGTTGCTGGCCGCGGGCGTCGAGGATCTGCCGTCCTTTCTCGTCCACGGATTTCTCCTGGTGGGCGGGGAGAAGATGTCGAAGTCGAAGCTGAACAGCATCGCCCCCATCGACCTGGTCGACGGCGTGCCGGACAAAGGGTGGTCCGCCTTCGGGGTCGACGGCTACCGCTACCACTTCTTGCGGGACAACTCCTTCGGGCCCGATGGCGACTTCAGCTACGAGGGCATGGTGGCCCGGTACAACGCCGACCTCGCCAACCAGTTCGGCAACCTGGTGCAGCGCATCGGCACCGTCATCGGCAAGTCCTGCGGCGGCATCGGTCCGGCCCCGACGCCCGGATCTCCGCTCGCCACGATCGCCGAGAGGTGTGTGGCCGAGACGGCCGCGGCCTGGGAGCGCGTGCAGCCCTCGGTGGCGCTGGAAGCGACGTGGCGGCTGATCCGCGAGATCAACGACCACCTCCAGCAACACGAGCCCTGGAAGATGACCCCCGGCGCCGAGCTCGATGCCGTGATGGGAGACGCCATCGAGGCCCTGCGCATCGTGATCGTGCTCGTCAGCCCGGTGCTCGTCCGGTCGAGCGAGGAGGCGTGGCGACGCCTCGGTCTGCCTGGCCGCGTGGCCGACACCCGTCTGCCGGAGGTGGGCCGGTGGGGCGGCTACCCGGGTGGGCTCGCCGTCACCGTCGGAGAACCCCTCTTCCCGCGACTCAAGGGCTGAACCATGGTTGACGACCCGCACCCGGGCGTTCCCTGGTTCGACAACCACTGCCATCTGCCCGAAGGCGACGCGGGCGACGAGATCGTCGCCGATGCCCTGGCCCACGGCGTCGTCGGGATGGTGGTCGTCGGAACCGATCGGGACTCGACGTTGGCGGCCATCGCCCGGGCGGCCACGCACCCGGCTCTGTACGCCACGGTCGGCCTCCACCCCCACGACGCCTCGAACGGATTCGACACCGTGGCTGACCTCTTCGGCGAGCCGCGCGTGGTGGCGGTCGGCGAAGCTGGTCTCGACTACCACTACGACCATTCACCCCGGGACCAGCAGCGCGACGTGTTCATACAGCACATCGAGGCGGCGCACCGGCTCGATCTCCCGCTGGTCGTGCACACCCGTGAGGCCTGGCCCGACACGTTCGAGTTGCTCGACCGCGCCGGGTGGCCCCGTCGCACTGTCCTCCACTGCTTCACCGGGGGGCGGGCCGAGGCCGAGCGCTGTGTCGAGGCGGGCGCCTACATCTCGTTCTCCGGGATCGTCACGTTTCCCTCCGCGACCGACGTTCGTGCCGCGGCGGCGTGGTGTCCGATGGAACGGGTGCTCGTCGAGACCGACTCGCCGTACCTCACACCGGTGCCGAATCGGGGTCAGAAGAATCGCCCGGCATGGGTCGGACTGGTGGGCGCCGAGGTGGCGAGACTCAAGGCGCGCCCGGTCGAGCAGGTGGCATCGACCACCGTCGCCACGACCAGGAAGGCTTTCGGGCTCGACCTCTGAACGCCCCGCAAGGAATGGGCCGATCGGCCCATTGCCTTCTGGTCCGTAGGTCCTCACTGTGACGGCGTGCGTTGCATTTGTGTTACAGGCTTCGTATAGTCTCGGCCGACAGCCCTGAGCCGCACCTCGGTGTTCTCAGCCAGAGAGGGAAAGGGACGGAGCTCTGGTGGGCATAACTTCCTGGCTCGACGCGCGCCGCGTCGGGATCGTCGGCCTCACCGCCGTGATCTCGTCGTTGGCCCTCGCCGACGCCATTTCAACCGAGAATCACCAAGCGCTCCCGGTCGCCTCGGCCAGTGACGATGTCCCCGGTCCCGCCGCGCCCGACACCTTGGACGTTCCCGTGATGTCGGAGCGGTCACAGTCGTGGCACGTCGCCCGCACCCAGCTCCGTGAACAGGCGTCGGCCGAGGCCAACCAACTCGCTCAGCAGGTCGCGGCCCGAGAGGTGGCAGTGAGCAACTTCCTCGGCGACGTGGCCGAGGCCATGGCCGCCATCACCCCGGCCGACGAACCCGAGCCGGCTGCTGCACCGGAACCGGTTCGCCCCGCAGCGCCCGCCTCGGCGGCGCCCGCGACCACGGCCCCGCCCGCCACCAGTACGACCGAAGCGGCGCCCGCCAGTGGCGATTCGTGGAGTCGACTGCGCCAGTGCGAGTCGAGCGGCAACTACCAGAACGTCAACGGGTCGGGCCGCTACCGGGGCGCCTATCAGTTCAGCCAGACGACCTGGGACTGGGTGGCCGGTATCCGATACCCACACCTGGTCGGCGTCGATCCGGCCGCCGCATCCGCCGCCGATCAGGACGCCATGGCCCAGGCGCTCTACGAGCTGCAGGGGCCGGGAGCATGGCCGTCGTGCGGCAGCGCCTTCTCCTGAACCGGCGGGCCATCGGGCGTTCGTCACGCTGACGTGACCCACACCCGAGCCGAGATCCGCCGCCTGCTCGACTCTGTCGATGCCCATCCCAGCCGAGCGCTGGGTCAGAACTTCGTGTGCGATGCCAACACCGTGCGCCGCATCGTGCGACTGGCCGGGGTCGACGCCGGCGATCACGTGGTGGAGATCGGTGCCGGGCTCGGATCACTGACGTTGGCGCTGGCCGAGGCCGGAGCCCATGTGGTGGCGGTCGAAGCCGATCGCCGCCTGACCGAGGTCCTGCGCGTCGTCGTCCAGGACCTCGATGTCGATGTCGTCGGGGAGGATGCGCTCACGCTCGACTGGGCGACCAACCTGTCGCCGCCCACGGGGTGGCGCCTCGTGGCCAACCTTCCCTACAACATCGCGACCGGCCTGGTGCTCGATGTCTTGGCGGAGGTCCCCGCCGTCGATCACCTGCTGGTGATGGTGCAGCGTGAGGTCGGCGAGCGGCTCGCCGCCGAGCCGGGCTCGCGGATCTACGGCATCCCGTCGGTCAAAGCCGCCTACTGGGCGTCCGCGTCCGTCGTCGGGTCGGTCCCACCGTCCGTGTTCCATCCGGTGCCCCGTGTCGACTCCGCGTTGGTCCGACTGGACCGCCGCCTCCCGCCCGATGTCCCCTTCGGCATCGTGAGCCGGCTCGTGGAGGCGGGGTTCGGGCAGCGTCGCAAGATGCTGCGAGGCGCTTTGTCGGGGGTCGTCGATCCTGGCGTCTTCGCGGCGGCCGGCGTCGACCCGACCGCTCGGGCGGAATCGCTCGGCATCGACTCGTGGTGTGCTCTGGCCCGGCACGCCCCTGATTGGCGCCCGACCGCGGGGCGCGGGAAGGTCGACCCGTGATCGTCATCGAGGCGCCTGCGAAACTCACCCTGTCGCTCCGGATCACCGGGGTCCGATCCGACGGCATGCACACGATCGATGCCGAGATGGTGTCGTTGTCGCTCGCCGATCGCCTCGACATCGATCCGGACGGCTCGGCGATCGCCTTCCGCGGCGCCGACATCGGCGACACGACTGACACCTTGGTGCATCGAGCATTGACCTTGGCCGGGCGAACCGCCGGGGTGACCGTTCACAAACACATCCCGGCGGGCGCCGGCCTGGGCGGCGGTTCCTCGAATGCGGCCGCGGTGCTGCGCTGGTGCGGCTGGACCGATGTCGCCGCCGCCAGTCGACTCGGAGCGGACGTGTCGTTCTGCCTGGTGGGTGGGCGGGCGCGTGTGACCGGGATCGGCGAGGTGGTCGAACCCTTGCCGTTCGAGCGTCGCACCTACACGTTGCTCACGCCGGCGTTCGGCTGCTCGACCCCCGCCGTGTATCGGGCCTGGGACGCCCTGGGCGCGCCAGTGGGGGAGCACGGAAACGACCTGGAACTGGCCGCCGTCTCCGTGGCTCCGGATCTGGTGCGCGAACGTGACCGACTTGGCGACCTCAGTGGGCATCACCCCCAGTTGGCCGGGAGTGGTAGCACGTGGTTCGTCGAAGGCGCCTTCGAGTCACCGTTCACGATCGTCGTGACGACGATCCCTGCTTACTGAGGTCGTCGTGACGACGATCCCGGCCCGCTGAACCTGTTCGAGAGCGGCCGGATGGCTCGAACCGACCGCTACTTACCGCGCATCCGCTGGGCACGCGTCCGCTTCAACATCTTGCGGTGTTTCTTCTTGCGCATACGCTTGCGGCGTTTCTTAATGAGCGATCCCATGACGGTGAGCAACGCTAGCGGGCTCGGACCGCGAACAGCCACCTGGGGCCGGAATCGCCGCCAAGGGCGGCGTCGATACGGGGGCGCCTCGGCTACCGTGAAGGCCTGCGATGGCCGGTAGTTCAATTGGTGGAACGCCTGACTTTGACTCAGGAGGTTGCAGGTTCGAGCCCTGCCCGGCCAGCTCGATGGGAACCATGCGTCGTGACGATCCAATCCGCGGGGCGGCCGGGGCGGCCGGGGCGAACGTACGACATGGATTCAGACTCACCGTCCCCCGCCCGGCCGACCATCCGTGCGCGGACCTTGTCCCTCGGCATCGGCGGCATCGCGTGTGCGGCCACGGGGCTCGGCGTCGCTGAGGTCGTCGCCGGCCTGAGTGCGCGGTGCGGTGCCCGCCGATGGTGAGGGCAGCTTCGCCGGGATGGCCGATGACACGGTGGCGACCGCGGCGTCACGTACCACGTGATCTCCCTGAACGCCGAGGCGCTCGGCGCGGCAGGCACCTCCTCTTCCGTGGAAGGCGGCGAGCTCACGCTGGCCGCTGACGGAACGATGGTCAACGACGCCAACGTCATCTGCTCCGACGTACCCGTCGCGAATGGCACGGTCCACATCGTCGATTCGGTCCCGCTGCCCCAGGTGGCCCTCGATGCCATCGCCGCCATGGACAGCGCCGGCGACGAGATGAGCGGCGACGCCATGATGGGCGGCACGGGCGAGGCCTGTGGAGCGGTTCCGGCCGACGGTGAAGGCAGCTTCACCGGCATGGCCGACGACACGGCGGCGACCGCGGCGTCGAACAACCCGCTGCTGTCGACCCTCGTGTCGGCGGTGACCGAAGCCGGTCTGGTCGACACGCTCAACGACGCCTTCGCCGCCCTGCCGCCCGCCGACCTCGAGGCCGCCCTGGCCGACGTGGACATGCTGACCCAGATCCTGACGCTTCACGTCGTCGCCGGTGATCTGCTGAGCCTCCTGAGCTGTCCCCCTCGGAGACGTGCGTGCCGAAGTGCTATCCCCGGGGAGCAACCCTCAACGTCGAGTTGACCCTTCGGTTCTGTTGGGGGGTGACGGTCGGCTGAGATCGCCACGGGTGCGGCAGGTTCCGACCGATCGATCAGCGACCGGTTGAGCCGAAATACCCAGGACCTTTCTCCTCAAGTCTGGGTCCTTTGGTACCGAACCTAGGCCGGCAAGCCCAAGGTGGGACTTGCTTGACTTGGCAAGGCGGTCGGACATGTCGCAGCTGCGGCGTAGCGGTTTGGCAATGTTGTTGGTGGCGGTCGTGGCTTCGGTGATGACGTTGACCCAGGTCGGCGCCGATGCGGCCAGCCCGGAGATCTCCGGCCTGGTCTTTCGCGACGAGAACTTCGATGGCGCCAAGGCCAGCGAGATCGGTGAGGCCGGGATCGAGGTCACGGTGACCGACAGCCTGGGCGTGAGTGCGACAACGTTGTCGGACGCCAATGGCGCCTACACCGTCAGCGTGGGCGCCATGACGGGGCCGTTCGCCGTGCAGTTCGTCGTGCCTCCGGCTCTCGACCCGCTGCGCCCGGGACCGTTGGGGACGGACAACCGCAGCGACGTGCGCACCGTGTCCGCCGGACTCGTCTCCTCCGGTGCGGCGACGGCGATCGACTTCGGTGTGATCAACCCGTACCACTACTGCCAGAACAACCCCGACGTCGTGACCAACTGCTACGTTGAGTTCAACCAGGTGTCGGGCCCGAACGCCGGCGGGAACGTCCTGGTCGAGACCGAGTACCTCGCCGCCGGTGACGGTCTCGGGAGCGGGACTGCGGAGGTGGCACTCTCCCAGGCGGCCGAGATCGGGACCACCTACGGCCTCGCGTACCAGACCTTCAACGACCGCTCCGAGTCGAACGACATCATCTATGCCGCCGCCTACATGAAACGGTTCGCCGGCTACGGCCCCAATGGTCCGGGGGCGATCTACCAGCTCGACGCGAACGGCACCGTGCTCGGCACCCTCAACGTGGCCGCCGGCAGCGATCCCCACAACTTCACGGCGGTCGGCTCCGAATTCCCGGACGCGGCCTCGTACGCCCAGGTGGGCAAACAGTCGTGGGGCGACATCGACATCTCCGAAGACGACACCCGGCTCTACGCGGTGAACCTGTTCGATCGACACTTGTACGAGTTCGACGTCGACCCGACCTCGGGCGGTTACCTGAACCAGACGAACTCGTGGGCGCTGACGGGCCTCCCGGGCCAGACCTGCGCCGGCAACATCCGGCCTTTCGCCGTGGGCGTGAACGACCACGACGTCTACGTCGGTTCGGTCTGCGACGGGCCGACGACATCGGACCTGCGGGCCTTCCTGCACCGTATGGACCCATCGGTCGGCACGTTCTCCTCCGTGCTCGGTTTCCCGCTGAACTTCGCCCGCGAGAACATCGGTGCCGACAGCGGCCTGCTGGCCAACTGGAATCCCTGGTCCGACACCTGGGCCGCGACAGCGACGGGATGGGGCTTCCCTGAGGTCGGCAATCCCCAGCCGATCCTCTCCGACATCGAGTTCACCCGCGGTGACCTCATCCTGGGCTTCCGCGACCGTTACGGGGATCAGACGGGTTATGCGGCCCCCGGCACGAACTGGCCGGCGGACGGAAGCCTTTACTACACCGACGCCGCCGGAGACGTGCTCCGGGCCTGCCGCATCGCGCCGGGGACCTGGGCCATCGAAGGCCAGCCCGGGTGCACGGTCACCAATGGCGGCGGCGCCAACTCCGGCCCCGGTGGGGTCGAGTGGTACGACGGCGACACCTACCTGACCGGAAGCCTTCGCGGTCATGAGGAGATCAGCCTCGGCGGCCTGGCCCACAACCGGGTGCGCAACGACACCATCGCCACCGGCTACGACACCCTCGACGATGTCGGCGGCGAGTATGCGTTCTCCAACGGCTTGTTCCGCCTCGACAACACCTCGGGTGACAAGGTCGGCCAGTACCGCATCGTGGCCGGCGTCTTCGGCAAGGCGGCGGGTCTCGGCGACATCGAGACCCAATGCATCGCGGCGCCCGTCGAGATCGGCAACCTGGTGTGGTTCGACGCGGACAAGGACGGGTTTCAGGATCCTGGCGAGCCCATCGTCCCCGGGGTGACCGTCGACGTCTGGAGCTCGGACGGCACGACCTTCATCGGATCGGCGACCACCGGGTCCGACGGATATTGGTCGGTCATGGTCGAGCCCGACACCACCTACAAGGTGACCTTCGACCTGACTGGCGCCAACGTCGCCGGCCTTCCCGGGATCACCGCTCCGGAGCTCCTGGCGGTCACCTCGCCCAGCCAGGGCAGCAACCCCGAGCTCGACAGCAACGGCTCCCTGGCCGACGGCGAGATCTCCACCATGGTGACCACCGGCGCTCCTGGCGACAACGATCATTCGATCGACCTGGGTCTCATCGGTCCGACCCTTCGGGTCGGCGACCTCGTGTGGTTCGACGTCGATGACGACGGCACGCCCGATGACGGTGAGCCCGGCATCGCCGGCCTGCTCGTGGAGCTGTGGGTCGAGACGAACGACGTGGCCGGCTTCGATGCCGCCACTGACGCCGTCACCGCCACCACGGCGACCGACCCCAATGGCGTGTACGCGTTCGGAACCCTCGTCGAGGGCCTCACCTACTACGTCGCCATCCCCGGCGATCAGTCGACCCAGACCTTGACGGTCAGCGGGGCGACGGTCGACCCGGCGACGCTGGCGTCCTCGACCGGCGGCAACACCGGTAACAACGACATCGACAACGTCGACGACGGCGAACCGGTCTTCGGTTTCATGAGCGTGACCGGTCCGATCGACGCCGTCGTGGGTGCCGAGCCGACCGGTGAGGTCGACTCCAACACGACGCCCGATCGCGACGCCGAGGCCTACGTCGAAGCCCTCGCGGGCCTGGGCCTGATCGATCGTGATGACAACAGTTCGAACTTGACCGTCGACCTCGGCCTCACCCAATCGACCCGCATCGGCAACCTGGTGTGGCTCGACGGTGTGGTCGGCGACGCCGGCTTCAACGACGGTGAGGCCGACGCCGGCGAGCTCGGCATCGGTGGCGTCACGGTCGAGCTGTGGCTCGACGACGATGACGACGGGGCGTTCGATCCGGACAAGGACGTGTTCGTCGATACGACCACCACGAGTAGCACCGGCGCCTACTGGTTCGACGACGTCGACCCCGGCACGTACATCGTGGCCATCCCCAGTGGTCAGACGGGCCAGAACGTGGGCCTGCTCCCGATCGACCTGGCCGACCTGAGCTCCTCCGGTGGGCAGTCCGACGCCGACGTCGGTGACGATGATGTCGACGACGGCGATCTGCTCGGCGCCTACAGCTCGGTCTCGGCGCCGTTCGTGGTCGATCGCGCCGACAACCCGATCGATGAGCTGGGCGACTTCGCCGACGCCACCCTCGGCGCGGCGGAAACCGCGGCCAACCTGGGTACGTCCTATTACGCCGACAGCCACTCCGACCTGACGGTGGACCTCTCCTTCGTCGAGATCCCCCTCTACCAGATCGGCAACCTGGTCTGGCTCGACATCGACGACGATGGCGTCGCCGAGGACGGCGAACCCGGCATCGGCGGCGTGCACGTCGAGTTGTGGCAGAGCGGTGGCGTGACGCCCTACGCCGAGACCGACACCGACGTCGACGGCCACTACTGGTTCCCCGACCTTCCGGCGGGCGATTACTCGATCGTGATCCCCGGCGGTCAGACCGGGCAGACGGCTGGCCTCGCCAACTTCGACCTGAACGACACGTTCGTGTCGACCACGGCCGTGGCCGACCCTGACGATCCGAGCGATGTCGACAACGACAGCAACGGCGCCGGAACGTCGGGAGCCCTCGATGTCACCAGTGCGGAGATCAGCGTCGGCGACCCCGACCTGTACGACCCGACCGAGCCGACCGACGAGACGCTCCGCGACGACCTCGCCACCGACGACGACGGCGCGGGCGTGGCGGACGACCAGTCCAACGTCACCCTCGACGTCGGCTTCGTCCAGCCGCTCCGCATCGGCAACCTCGTGTGGCTCGACGACGGCGCCGGCACCGATGCCGACGAGGACGACGGCCAGGCCGACGCCCTCGAGGCCGGCATCCCTGGCGTGCTCGTGCAGTTGCTCGACGACCAGGGCGACGTCGTGGCCGAGACGGTCACCGATGCCGACGGCTTGTACGTCTTCGACGACCTGCGGTCCGGCGACTTCCAGATCGGCATCCCGTCGGACCAGAGCCCGGTGCTCGGCCCATTGGGTGGCATCGACGCCGACGCCCTCGACGGCCTCCGGTCCTCCACCGGGGCCTCGGCGACGCCCGAGACGACCGACGACGACGATGACGGTGTCGACTTCCAGTCCGGCTTCCTCGGACTCGGCGACGTGTTCACCGTCGACTACGCCGCCGAAGCCAGCGACGAAGCGGGTGACTTCGGTGACGCCACCAGCGGCGCGGCCGAGGTCGGCATCGAGAACCTGACCGGCATCTACCGGCCCGACGCCAACTCGAACCTGGAGATCGACTTCGGTCTGTCCCCGATCCCGGAGTACCGCATCGGCAACCTGGTGTGGGAGGACTACGACGACGACGGCCTCGCCGAACCGGGCGAGCCCGGCATCGAGGGTGTGCTCGTGCAGCTGCTCGACGACCAGGGCGACGTGATCGCCGAGACGGTCTCGGACGCCGCCGGTCACTACGCCTTCGACGGCCTGCTGGCCGGCGACTACCAGGTCCGCATCCCGCTCGATCAGACGCCGGAGCTCGGCGCGCTGACCGGCATCGTGGCCGGCGCCCTCGACGACCTCGAGTCGTCCGGCACGCCCGACACCGATCCCGACTCCGCGAGCGATGAGGATCACGACAACGACGGTGCGTCCGACTCCGCCGGGCCCACCAGCGGTGTGCTCACCGTCGGCGAGGGCACCGATCACGAGGAGATCACCGGTGAGGTGAGCCACGCGGACGGTGTCACCACCGACGAGGACGGCGCTCTTCGCGACGACCGGTCGAACCTGGCCGTGGACCTCGGCTTCTTCCGGGGGCTGCGCCTGGGCAACCAGGTCTTCCTCGACGGCCTCCAGTCCGACGGCCCGACCTACGACAACGGTGTGTTCGACCTCGGCGAGGTGGGCATCGGTGGCGTCACCGTGGAGCTGTGGCTCGACGACGGCGACTCCGTGTTCGAACCCGCGGGTGACGACACGTTCGTGAGCGACACCACCACCGACACCGAGGGCAACTACGTCTTCGACGACCTCGAAGCGGACACTCCGTACTTCGTGGCCGTGGAGTCCGTTCCGTCCAGCGAGCCCGGTGACCTGTCATCTCGCGGTGCCGGCCTGGCCGTGACCCCACTCGGGGCCGACAACGACGACGACGGTGATCCCGCCGCCGGCTACGCGTCGGTCACCGACGTGTTCGAGCTGTCGATCGGCGCCGCCTCCGGCGTCGAGTCCGACACCGAGCCCGCGGATCCGTTCGACGACGCCGAGGCCGAGGCCAACGCCGCGGGAGCGTTCTATCCGGACGGGAACTCCGAGCTCGCCATCGACCTGGGCTTCATCGACGTACCGCTGTACCGGGTCGGCAACCTGGTCTGGAACGACCTCGACGACGACGGCCAGGCCGACGGCTTCGAACCCGGCATTGAGGGTGTGCTCGTGCAGCTGCTCGACGACCAGGGCGACGTGTTCGCCGAGACGGTCACCGACGCCGACGGGCGCTATGCCTTCGAGAACCTGGCCGCCGGCGAGTACAGCGTGCGCATCCCCGAGGACCAGCTTGCGACCCTGGGCGAACAACCCACGGTCGACCCGCTGGCCCTCGACGGCCACCAGTCGTCCAGCCACGGTGAGGAAGCCGATCCCGAGGATCACGGCGACAACAACGACAACGGCACCGGCACCGGTGACTGGGTCAGCGGAACCGTGGTGCTCGGCGACACGCTGGCCCCGACCGGCGACGAGCCCACCGACGAGACGGTGCGGTTCGGCGATGTCACCGATGACGACCCCGATGGCATCGGCGGCTGGCCGGACCAGTTCTCGAACCTGTCCGTGGACTTCGGCTTCTACAAGCTGGCCCTCGGCAACCAGGTGTGGTTCGACACGAACAACGACGGTGTCGCCGGCCTGTTCGAGAGTGGCATCAACGGCGTCACCGTCGTCCTGCTCCAGGACACCATCGCCGGCTTCGTGCCCGTCGACTCGACGGTCACCGCCACGATCGACGGAGTCGACGGCCTGTACAGCTTCGACGGCCTGATCGACGGTGAGACCTACAAGGTCGAGATCCCGGCCACCGAGCTGGGTGAGGGCGGCGTGCTCGAAGGGCACCGTTCGTCGAACGACCCCGTGGGTGGACCGGTCGACCCCGACGGCGACGAGTCGACGGCCAATGACGGTGCCGACAACGTGGACGACGGCGTGGACCAGGCCGCCCCGGGCGATGCCATCGCCACGCTGCCCATCACCGTCCACGTGGGTGACGAGCCACTGGCGGAATCGCCCGACAACGCCACCGGCATCGCCGACGCCAACGAGAACCTGTCGGTCGACCTCGGCGTGGTGATGCTGACCCTCGGCAACACCGTCTTCGCCGACACCGACGAGAACGGTGTGCAGGACATCGGCACCGAACCCGGCATCGCCGAGGTCCTCGTCGAGCTCTGGGAGGTCGACGACGCCGGTCAGCCGGTCGGTGACGAACCCGTCCAGGTGATGACGACCGACGACGCCGGTCACTACCTGTTCATCTCGCTCACCCCCGGCGACTACGTGGTGCGGATTCCCGATGCCATGTTCGAGCCCGGTGCGCCACTGGACGGGCAGGTCTCGACCGCCGGCAACGGCATCGCCGCCCCCGATCCCGATGACGGACTCGATGTCGACGACAACGGCGACCCGTATCCGTTCGACGGGTGGGTCCAGACGCTGGTCCTGACCCTCGATTGGGGTCAGGCTCCCGAAGGCGAGGTCGATGTCGACCCGACGGGTGTGCGTGATGTCGACTCAGACCTGGCGGTCGACCTCGGCTTCCACGAGGCGCCGCCGCAGTCGCTCGGCAACCTGGTCTGGCACGACCTCGACGACGACGGCGTGGTCGACCCTGGCGAACCCGGCCTGACCGGTGTCCCCGTCGACCTGCTCGACGTGACCGGCACGGTCGTGACCTCCACGGTCACCGACGCCACCGGCCACTACCTGTTCGTCGACCTGGCGCCGGGCGAGTACGCGGTGCAGATCCCGGCGTCGGCGTTCGTCGACAGTGCGGCGCTGCACGGGTACGTGTCGTCCGACGCTTCGGCACCGACCGATCCCGACGATGATCGTGACGGTGTGGACGACGGCGCCGACGCCGCCGACCCGGCCGGCTCGGTCGTGTCGGAGCTGGTCATGCTGTACCCGTCGCTCGAACCCGCCGAAGGTCCCGATGGCGAGACCGATGTGCCGCTCGACGGCCACGGCGCCACGGTTGACGGACCCATCGCGGACGTCGACTCGAACCTCACGGTCGACCTGGGCTTCTACGCCCTGTCACTCGGCAACGTGATCTTCGCCGACGACGACAACGACGGCGTGTTCGAGCCCGCCACCGAGGAGGGCCTCCCCGGAGTCGACGTGAACCTCGTCGACGCCACCGGCAACGTGCTCGACACCACGGTGACCGACTCGTCGGGCCACTACACGTTCGACGGACTCGTCGAGGGTGACTACGGCGTGACCGTCCCGGCGCCCGAGTTCGCGGACGACGGGTCGCTCGACGGGTACTACTCGTCGACCGGCAACGGTGACGCTCCCGACCCCGACGACGGCCTCGACAACGTCGATGACGGCGATCCCGTCTCCGGGTCGGGTTCGGCGGTCTCCGCCGAGCTGGTCACGCTGACGGTCGGCGACGAACCCGAGGGTGAGACGGTGGTGGCGACGGGCGAGAACCTGCCCGTCGACGACAGCGCCAACCTGACGGTCGACCTCGGCTTCTACACGGCGAGCCTCACGACGTTCATCTGGATCGACACCGATGACGACGGTGTCCTCGACCCTGACGAGCGCCCGCTCGGCGGTGTCGAGGTCCAGCTCCTCGATGCCGAGACCGGCGCCGTGGTCGCCGTGGGGTACAGCGATCCCGACGGCCGCATCCACTTCGACGGGCTCGAGGAAGGCACGTACATCCTCGAGGTCACGCCGGCGAACTTCGCCCGCGGTGGTCCGCTCGAGGACTACGCCTCGACGACGGGGACGACCGGTCTCGACGACGGCACCGATCCCGCGTCCGCAGGAGGAGGGGTCCGAAGCGGGCCGATCGACGTTCTCGCCGTCGGGTCGGACACGACGATGGTGCTGGGCGCCGAGGTGAACGCCGCCTTCGGCTTCACGCCGGTCGGTTCGATCTCGGGCACGGTGTGGCAGGACACGGACCGGGACGGCGTGCAGGATTCGAGTGAACCGGGCGTGCCCGGGGTGACGATCGAGCTGCTCGACGAGACGAACGCGGTCGCCGCTACCGCTACGACCGGTGCCGACGGCGGGTACGTGTTCGCCGACCTGCCCCCCGCCACGCACAGGGTCCGAATCCCGACCTTGCCGAACGGCACCACGATGTCCCCTCAGGGCCTCGGTGACATCGCCACCGGCTCGGACTTCGTGGTCGCCAACCGGACGACGGCCAACATCGTGCTCGGGGCCGGCCAGCACCTCGTCGACATCGACGCCGGGCTGATCCCCCCGGCCGTGGTCACCGCGACTGCGCCATCGGGACCGCTCGCCTTCACCGGCGGCTCGGTCGGCGTGTTGATCGTGGCGGCCGCGACGCTGATCCTGACGGGCGCCGGGCTGGTGCTGGTGCGCCGCCGCCGCTTGGACGGCTGACGCTGATCTCGCTGGTCGGTGCCCGGGTGGACGGGCGCCGACCAGCGTGGCGGATCAACCCGGTGTCGGGAGTTGGGCGGGGTCGGCTACGTACCGACCCGTCAGGCCGTCGGTGGTCAAGGTGACGATCCACGTCGACCCCTTGGCGCATTCGAGCCCACCGGGGACCCTCATGCCGGAGCGCACGAGATCGTGGAGGAGGTCGGGCACCAGGTCGCCGTGGCTGCACAGCACGGCATGGCCGGGCGCAGTCAGCAGCGAGTCGACCCACCGTCGAGCCGGTCCCGTTGCGGCACCCTCCGCCAACCGGTCATCGACGACGAGCTCGAGGCCCACGGAGACCGCCAGGCCACTCACCGTTTGCTGGCACCGAAGGTACGGGCTCGTCGCCACCAGGGTGATCGGCCAACGCCGCAGACCGCTGGTGATCAAGTTCGCCTGATCCCACCCCTTGCTGGTCAGCGGTCGATCGACGTCGTCGCCTTCCCACCGCGATCTCGAGCTGGCCTTGGCGTGGCGGACGAGGACGACAGACACGGCGCCGAGTGTAGGGGGAGGCCAATTCCAGCCTGGTGGCCGGCGCGTTGCGTGGAACGATACGTCGCATGCAAGAACACGAACTCGACGCGCTGCTCCGGGACGTGGCCGTCCGGGCGAGCCGGTACGACGCCTCCGTCGGCGACCGCCCGGCCTTCCCATCCGCCGACGCCATCGCCGGTCTCGACTCCCTCGACATCGAGATGCCGCGAGAAGGAATCGACGCCCAGGCCGTCATCGCCGAGCTCGACCGGCACGGATCGCCGGCCACGGTCGCCAGCACCGGGAGCCGTTACTTCGGCTTCGTGACCGGTGGGACGCTGCCCGCCGCCCTGGCCGCCGGCTGGTTGGGCGCGGCGTGGGACCAGAACGGTGCCCTGCCCGTCATGTCGCCGGTGGTGACCCGGCTCGACGAGGTCGCGCTGCGATGGGTCGCCGACTGCCTCCGCTTCGGTCCGGGGATCGGAGGCGCGTTCGTCAGCGGTGCGACGATGGCCAACCTGTCGGGGTTGGCGGCGGCCCGACACCACGTGCTCACCGCCGTCGGATGGGATGTCGAGGCCGATGGTCTGATCGGCGCGCCACCCCCGACCGTCGTCGTGGGTGAGGAGGCGCACTCCACGTTGTTCAAGGCGCTCGGGCTGCTCGGCCTCGGACGGCGGCGCGTGGTCACGGTCCCGACCGATGACCAAGGTCGGCTTCGGGCCGAGCTGCTGCCGGAGGTCTCGGGGCCAGTCATCGTCTGCGCCCAGGCCGGCAACGTGAACTCGGGGGCCAGCGACCCCTTCGTGCCGATCGTCGAATGGGCTCGGGAACGAGGCGCCTGGGTGCACGTCGATGGGGCGTTCGGGTTGTGGGCGGCCGCGTCGCCGCGCCGGGCCCCCGTGGTGGCGGGCGTCGACGGTGCCGATTCCTGGGCCACCGACGCCCACAAGTGGCTCAATGTCACGTACGACTGCGGGATCGTCCTGACCCGTCACGCCGAGGCGCTCGGTGCCGCCATGTCCGCGACCGCGGCGTACCTGCCTTCCGAGGGTGGCCGGCGCGCCATGGATCTGTCGCCGCAGTCCTCGCAGCGCGGGCGCAGCATTGAAGTCTGGGCCGCCCTTCGTTCTCTCGGCCGAGACGGTCTGGCCGACCTCATCGACCGTTGTTGCCGGTTCGCCGGGCGCCTGGCGGAAGGTCTCTCGGCGGCTGGGGGCGAGGTCCTCAACGACGTCGCCCTCAACCAGGTGGTCGTGGCGTTCGGATCGGCTGAGCGAACCAGCGCCGTCATCGCCGCCGTGCAGGCGGATGGGACGTGCTGGGCCGGGCCGACGGTCTGGCGTGACCGCACGGCCATGCGGCTGAGCGTCAGCTCGTGGCGGACGACCGGAGCCGACATCGATCGGACGATCGAGGCCATCGCCAGGGTGATCCGGAACGTTTGATCCAGATTTCTTTACCTCGCGCTTACGTTTTCCTTACCACGGGGTATGGTTCGGGCGTCAGAATTTCGTCGAGCCGCTCCCACATGCGGCTCGACGTCCCACGAGGAGGGGAATCCTTTGATGAAACGACGCGTGCTCACCATGCTCGCGCTCGTGGCGTCGTTCTCGCTCATCGCTGCTGCCTGCGGCGATGACGACGACGACACCGCCACGAGCGACGGCGACGGTGCGACCACCGAAACCACCGCGGCTCCGGCCGACGATGGTGGCGATGGCGCAACCGACGAAGCCACCACCACGGCCGTTCCGGCCGACGACGGTGGCGAAGCCGCCGCGGGCGGCGAGTTGATCGACGGAGGCACCTTCGTCGGTGACCCGCCTGAGCACATCGATCCGGCGCTGAACTCCACGCTCGACGCCTACCAGGTCATCAATGCCGTCTACGACGGCCTGACCGACATCGACGTGAGCGATCCGGCCAACCCCCAGATCGTCCCCGATGTCGCCGAATCCTACGAGCCCAACGACGACGCCACCGTCTGGACCTTCACGATCCGCGACGACGAGTTCTTCTCCGACGGCGAGCAGGTCCTGCCCAGCACCTTCGCCAACTCGTGGCAGCGCGCCGCCGCCCTCGGCGGCGACTACAGCTACCTGCTGACCTTCATCGAGGGCGGCGAGGCCGCGCTCGAGGCCGCAGGCGCCGAGCCCATTTCGGGCGTGGTGGCCGACGACGCCGCGATGACCCTCACGGTCACGCTCAGCGCTCCGTACGCCAACTTCGACGCGGTTGCCGGCTTCCAGCTGTTCTTCCCCGTTCCGGCCGCCGCCGTCGAGGCGGGCGCCGAGTGGGAAAATGGCGTCATGGTGGGCAACGGCCCCTTCGCCATGGAGTCGGCCCGTACCGACGAGGAGATCGTCCTCGTACCCAACCCGGAGTGGAACGGCGACGTCTACGGCACCACAGCGGTGTCGCTCAGCCGGATCGTCTTCCGTACGACGGCCGACCCCGACACCAGCTACAACACGCTGGAGAACGAAGAGGTCGATACCGCCAACATCCCGCCGGGCCGCGTGACCGAGGCCGAGGAGAACTGGGGCAACACGCTCGACGTCGACATCCTCGGCTCCTACCACTGGGTCGTGAACTCCAACAGCGCAACGATCGGAGGCGACGAAAACCTGCTGCTCCGCCAGGCTGTCCAGCAAGCGATCAACCGTGAGGAGATCAACGAGGCCGTCTACAACAACAGCCGCACCGCCTCGACCGGCGTCACGCCTCCGGGTATCCCGGGCTTCTTGGAAGGTCTGTGCTCCGTCTGCGTCTACGACGCCGAGGGAGCCCAGGCTTCGTTCGACGAGTGGGTGGCCGCCGGCAACTCCCAGTCGGCGCCGATCGTGCTCCAGTTCAACGCCGACGCCGGCCACGAACCGGTTGCTCAGATCGTCGTGGACAACCTGGCTGCCATCGGCATCGAAGCGGTTGCTCAGCCCGAGGACGGCGAGACGTACTTCTCGATGCTGGCCGACGGTGGCTGCATCGACGTCTGCCGGGCCGGCTGGTTTGCCGACTACCCGACGTACGACAACTTCATGTTCGACCTGTTCCACGGTGACTCCATCGGTGGCAACAACCTCGGCCCGTTTGTGAACGCCGAGTTCGATGCCCTGATCACCGAGGCCAAGCAGACCACCGATCGTGACGCTGCCGCAGCGTTGTACCAGCAAGCCGAGACCATCCTCCTCGACGAGGTGGGCGTGCTCCCGATCACCTGGTACAAGGGCGACTACGCCTACAACGACGACAAGATCGCCGTGTTCCCCCAGACCAACTTCGGCCTGATCCTCTGGGAGCAGGTCGAGCTGGCCGGCTAGAGTCCCGACCACTCCAGGACGTTTGGCCCGGGGGTGGGCGAGTTCGCTCGCCCTCTCTCGGGCCGTCCAGGATATCTTCGACAGGGGTGAGAGTCGGTGACGGCATACATCATCAGGCGCGTGCTGCTGATCGGCCTCACGCTGTTCATCGCCCTGTCGTTCCTGTTCTTCTTGTATTTCGCACTCCCCGGTGACCCCGCCGATCTGCTGGCCGGGGGCGGCGATCGGGTGGCCAACCCGATCCGGGTCGAGCAGGTCACCGAGCGCTACGGCCTCGACAAGCCGATCGTCGAGCAGTACACGGACTTCTGGCAGCGCACGCTGCGGTGGGATCTCGGTGAGTCGTTCTCGTCGGGCGACAGCGTCAACGAGATCCTCGGGCGCACCGCCCCCCGCAGCATCCGCCTGTCGTTCTGGGCCATCGTGATCGAGATCGTGGTCGGCATCTCGGTCGGCATCATCTCGGCGGTTCGGCGCTACTCCATCTGGGACCGCATCACCACGATCTTCACGGCGACGGCGTCGGCCATCCCGGTCTTCGTGCTCGCGTTCGTGCTCCAGTACGTAGCCGCCATCATCCCGAACCGCCATGGCTGGCCCGAGGCGCTGCACCTCAAATTCAACGGACGGGGCGACGACAGCTGGTTCCTCTTCTTCATCCCGACCGGCAACACCTGGCAGCACCTGGTGTTGCCGGCCATCACGCTGGCCAGCGTCTCGACCGCCCTGGCCGCCCGCATGACGCGGGGCTCGATGCTCGAGGTGCTCGGCGCCGACTTCATGCGCACGGCCAAGGCCAAGGGGCTCGCCGAGCGCGACGTCATAGTCAGACACGGGCTGCGCAACGCCATGCTGCCCGTCGTCACGCTCATCGGGCTCGATCTGGGCACGGCGATCGGCTCGGCGATCCTGACCGAGACGGCATTCAGTTGGGGTGGCATCGGCTTCACCATCGCCAACGCCATCGGTGAACGGGACCGACCCGTGCTCCTCGGACTCAGTACCGTCGTGATCCTCGCCTACGCGGTGATCAACCTGGTCGTCGACATCTCCTACGGCTGGTTCGACCCGAGGGTTCGTCTCGGAAGGGGGTCCCGACGATGACCGATGTCGTCGACGCGAGTGGCGTCAACATCAAACCGAGCAGCCCGGGACCCGAGGCGGGCATCGCCGACATCGGGCGCGACTCCTCGTCCTGGGCGGATTTCTGGCGCCGGTTCAGCGAGAACCGCCTGGCGGTCGTGGCTCTCGTGGTGCTGATCCTGCTGATCCTGGTCGCCGTCTTCGCCGACCTCATCGCCCCGTACGGCTTCGCCGAACGCCCACGGTCCGCGACCTCCAAACCGTCGTGGGACCACCTGTTCGGCACCGACCAGATCGGCCGTGACGTGTTCAGCCGGGTCGTCTACGGGACTCGGGTATCGCTACGCATCGGTATCGTGGCCACCCTCATATCCACGGTCATCGGGGTCTTCTTCGGCGCCGTGTCCGGCTATTTCGGGGGTTGGACCGACGCCGTCATCTCCCGCATCGTGGAGGCCGGTCTGGCCATCCCGTACATCGTCCTGGCCGTCTCGATCGCCGCCATCATGGGCCGGACCGAGAATTCGGTGATCGTGATCCTGGGACTGACCGGATGGCTCGGCATCGACCGCATCGTGCGGGCCAGCTTCATCCAGCTCAAGGAGCAGGAGTTCGTCGAGGCGGCCACGGCCCTCGGGTTCGGCCGGTGGCGGATCATGTTCCGCCACATCTTGCCCAACGCCATCCAGCCCATCATCGTCTTCAGCGCCATCGCCGTCGGCTCGGCCATCCTGGCCGAGGCCGCCCTGTCGTTCCTCGGCGCCGGCCCCGTCGACCCGACGCCGGCGTGGGGTCTCATGGTGTCCACGGCGAAGGGCCGCCTGGCCAACGCTCCTTACGAACTGCTCTTCCCCGGGGGGGCGATCGTGCTCACCGTCCTCACGTTCCTGATGATCGGCGACGGCCTCCGCGACGCCCTCGATCCCAAGCTCAAGAACCGGGAGTAGACGGTGACTCAGCCCGAGATACTCCTGTCGGTTCGCGACCTTCGAACCACATTCGCGTCCGAGGACGGCGATG
Source organism: uncultured Acidobacteriota bacterium (assembly GCA_963732655.1). Taxonomy (GTDB): domain Bacteria; phylum Actinomycetota; class Acidimicrobiia; order Acidimicrobiales; family SHLQ01; genus CAVTWS01. Next base: position 162,116 of record CAVTAI010000003.1, read on the forward strand.
TTCCGGCCGTCGCCGGGGTGTCGTTCGACGTGGCACGGGGCGAGGTGCTGTCGATCGTCGGCGAGTCCGGATCCGGGAAATCCGTCACGGCCATGAGCATCCTGGGTCTGCTGCCCCCGTCGGCGCGCATCGAGGGTGACGGCGTGCTCTGGAAAGGCGAGGACCTCCTGGCCGTCCGTGAAGAGCGGATGCTTCAGGTGCGTGGTGGAGAGATCGCCATGATCTTCCAGGATCCGTTGTCGGCCCTGAACCCGGTGCACAAGGTCGGTCGGCAGATCGCCGAGATGGTGCGCATCCACAAGAAGGCGAGCAAACGCGAGGCTCGCATCAAGGCGATCGATGCGCTCGACCTCGTGGGCATTCCCCAAGCCGCCCGGCGAGCCGACATGTACCCGCACGAGTTCTCCGGCGGCATGCGTCAGCGGGCCATGATCGCCATGGCGATCGCGTGCGACCCAGACCTGCTGATCGCCGACGAGCCGACCACCGCGCTCGACGTCACCGTGCAGGCCCAGGTGCTGGAGGTGCTACTCCGACTCAAGGACCAGCTGAACTCGGCCATCATGCTGATCACCCACGACCTCGGGGTGGTGGCCGGTATCTCCGACCGCGTGATGGTGATGTACGCCGGCCGTCAGGTCGAGGTGGGCACGACCGACGACATCTTCTACCGGACCCGTCATCCCTACACGAGCGGCCTCATGGCGTCACTGCCGAGGGTCGACGACATTGGTGGCGAACCTCTCACCCCCATAACAGGAGCGCCACCGTCGTTGCTGCGCTTGCCGAGCGGGTGTTCGTTCAATCCCCGGTGCCCACTGGCCCAGGACCGTTGCCGGGCCGAGCGCCCCACCCTCACCGATGGCGCCGACATCGACCACGGCTCCGCTTGCTTCTACGCCGACCTCGTCCGCCGCGCCGACGCCGGGGTGACCCCGTGAGTCTCGAGCCGCTCCTGCGAGCCGACCACCTCGTCAAGGAGTTCCCGATCGCCGGCGGTGTGCTGGCCCGCGAGGTGGCCCGGGTCCAGGCGGTCAGCGACGTGTCGTTCGACGTGTACCCCGGCGAGACGCTCGGACTCGTTGGGGAGTCCGGTTGCGGGAAGTCCACGCTCGGCCGGGTGCTGATGCGGCTTCTGACGCCGACCTCCGGGCGGGTGGTGTTCGAGGGTCAGGACCTGACGACCCTGAAGGGGCGGGCCCTCCGTGACGCTCGCCGCCGTCTGCAGATCGTCTTCCAGGATCCCTATGCGTCGCTCAACCCGCGCATGAAGGTCGGCCAGATCCTGGCCGAGCCGCTTCGGGTGCACCAGGGCACGTCGAAGGAGAAGGCGAACGAGGTGGTCCAAGACCTGCTCGTCCAGGTCGGTCTGTCACCCGAGCACGCCAACCGGTTCCCGCACGAGTTCTCCGGCGGCCAGCGCCAACGGGTCGGTATCGCCCGGGCCCTGGCTCTCGAACCTCAGCTGATCGTGCTCGACGAACCGGTCTCGGCGCTCGACGTGTCGATCCAGGCGGGCGTGGTCAACCTGCTGCAGCGCCTCCAGCGGGAGCGGGGCCTGGCCTACGTCTTCATCGCCCACGACCTGTCGGTCGTGCGCCACATCTCCGACCGCGTGGCCGTGATGTACCTGGGCAAGCTCGTCGAGATGGGAGATCGCACCCAGATCTACACCGCCGCGTCTCACCCGTACACCCAGTCGCTGCTGTCGGCGGTGCCGGTCCCCGATCCCGATCGGGAGCGCACCCGGCGCCGCATCGTGCTCGAAGGCGATGTCCCCTCGCCGATCGACCCTCCCTCGGGCTGCCGCTTCCGCACCCGGTGCTGGAAGGCGACCGATCTCTGCGCGACCGAGGAGCCGGCGCTCATCGACCGTGGCCAGGGCCACCCCGTCGCCTGCCACTACGCCGAAGTCGCAGCCGACCTCGTCTAACCCCGTCCCCTGACCCCTGAACTGGGAGACGCGGTGGTCGTGTGGGCGACGGGTTGGTCTCCCAGTTCGGGGGTGGTGGGTGCTGAACCCCGTACGGGTCAGGCAGCGAACCCGGAATGGAACCTCAGGTCGCGTGCAGTCCGGAGACGATCGATGACGTTGTCTGCCCGGTGCCAGAGGTCGACCTCTGTGAACCTCAGCACGATCCAGCCGGCCTCTTCCAGCGCTCGGGTGCGTTCGGCGTCGGCTCGGGCGTCGATCAATGCCCCGTGGTACCTGTCGCTGTCGATCTCGACGATGATCCTCCGCTCGCGATCGATGAAATCGACCCGCCCAAGCCATCGGTCCTTCGACCCGACGTGGACCTGCCGACTCATGCCCGACATTCCGGCCCGGCGAACGAGTTCGAGGAATCGAAACTCCAGGCCGCTGTCCACGGGGCGGTGGTCTGGTGGCCGGTCCGCGATGAGCTGACGCATCGTCGCGATCCCTCGCCGACCTCGTCCCTCGAGGTCGGCGAGCATGCTCGACAGGGAAGCATGGTTGACCAGGCCCATCGACCACGCAGTGTCGAGCGCCCGCTCGATTCGTTTCGGGTGGCTGCCGTTCGTCGCGAGGTCGAACAACGTGCGGGCAGGAGTCGTGACCGGAATGCCGGCCAAGGTGGTGACGTGCGACTCCAGCAGCTTCCGCGGTCGATGCACGATGGCAAGGCGTGTGACGCGCTGGCCGGGACTTATCCCGCTCGGCCGTGGCATGGAGAGGGTCAAATAGGTAGCCCGCAATCCCCCAGTGGGCCAAGCACGAGTCGTGAGAAAGATACGGTGTCGGCCCGGCATCGAGCACAGCCGCAAGGACTCGCTGGCTGACGCTCGGAGCGGTTCCGGCGAGCCGGAAGACGGTCGCAGTGATCCGCTCCAACCCCAGTCGGCTCTGGACGGTACGTCGTCGCCTGTCCTCGGTGATGAACTCGAGCTGGCTGAGGCGTACCAGCCCGTGCTGACGTTCCGCGATTCGTCGGAGGACGTGCAGGTCGTGGGAGAGGTCGTTGTCCATGACGGTATTTCACACGGGCTCTGTGACATCGCTCGATCGGACACCAGGGACCCCGAGCAGAGGTGAACTGGGAGACGCGGTGGTCGCGTGGGCGACGGGTTGGTCTCCCAGTTCGGGGAAGTTCGGGGGCCGCTCGGGGCAGCTCGGGCAGCCCGGGGTGTGGGTCAGGCGGTGACGGTGGTGACGCAGCGGTCGTCGCCTTGGGGGCGCGACGACTCGAGGTCGGCGGTGGCGTCGGGTCCGAACAGGGACTCGAGCATTCCTTGGACCATGCCCCGGTCGACCGCGCACATGACCGGGTGCTCGATGGCCGACTCGCCGAAGGGGCAGTGCTCCGACACGATGCGAAGCTCGTTGCCCCGCTTCTCGGCGTGGGCGGCGAAGCCGTGGGCGGTGAGCGCTTCGGCGACGAGGTGGAGCGCGGCCCGGAACGACCGGGTGGTCTCGGTGGTGCCGAGCCCGGCGCTCATGATGCGGCCGTAGTCGCGGCCCACCTCCTCGGCCAAGGCCTGGGCCTGACCGGGCCCGAGGGCGGCCAGCGCTCGCCCGAGCAGGGTGATCAGGACCTCGTCGTGCCGGATCGGGAGCTCGAGCGCCTGGGGTGACTCCGAGGCGCGGTACCGCTTCGATGGGCGACCGGCGCCGCGGTTGGCCGCCCGCTCGACGGATACCTCGAGGTGGCTGCCGGCGGTCAGCTTGTCGAGGTGGTGACGAGCGACGTTGGGGTGGAGCTCGAAGTACTCGGCGACCTCGGCCGCGGTCACCCCGGCGGGCAAGGAGCGGGCGTGGAGGTAGATGTCACGCCGGGTCGGATCGCCGAACGCCGAGGTGATCGCCGTGACGGCTGACGCGAAGTCCGTCGGGGTGAGGTCGGCGACATCCACGCCGGTAGTGTACCGACGAGTCAGGCCTCGGCCGTCGAGGGCACCGTCTGGGCGTCCGCCGGGTCTGGTTCGGGAGCGTCGATCCGTCGACGTCCACGAGCCTCGAGCGTCGATCCGTCCACGCCCGAGTGGCTCGAACACTCACGTTACGACAACCAGGAGTTGCGATGACGCTGTCCGAATCCGCGGTGGTCGACGTGCTGCGGCCGGTGCACGATCCCGAGCTGCATCGGTCGATCGTGGATCTCGGCATGGTCCGGGAGATCACCATCGCGCTGCCCCGGGTCGAGGTGCAGATCGCGCTCACGGTGCCTGGCTGCCCCCTGAAGGCGGAGATCGACCGGCGGGTCACCGAGGCCGTCACCGGCCTCGACGGAGTCGACCACGTCGGCGTCACCTTCACGGTGATGTCCGACGAAGAGCGGGCGGCGCTGCGCCAGATGCTCCACGGCGACCCCGCGTCGACCGCGGGAACGCACCAGGCTCACGGTCACGCCGAGGGCCGAGTGATCCCGTTCGCCGACCCGGAGTCGCCCACCCGCGTCCTGTTGATCGCCAGCGGCAAGGGGGGCGTCGGCAAGTCCTCCGTCACCACCAACCTGGCCATCGCGCTGGCCCGGCGTAACCACTCTGTCGCGGTGGTCGACGCCGACGTGTGGGGCTTCTCGATACCGCGCATGCTGGGCGTCGATCGTCCGCCGACCGTGATCGACGAGATGCTGATCCCGCCGGAGGCCCACGGTGTCCGATGCATCTCCATGGGCTTCTTCGCCCGTGAGGACCAGCCGGTGATCTGGCGGGGCCCGATGCTGCACAAGGCGCTCGAGCAGTTCCTGACCGACGTCTTCTGGGACGACCCCGATTTCCTCGTCGTCGACCTGCCGCCGGGCACCGGCGACATCTCGTTGTCGCTGTCGCAGTTCCTCCCGCGTGCGGAGGTGTACGTCGTCACCACGCCTCAACCGGCGGCTCAGAAGGTGGCGCAGCGGGCGGCGTTCATGGCCAAACAGGTGAACCTCACCGTCAAAGGCGTGATCGAGAACATGTCGTGGTTCACCGGCGACGACGGCAAGCAGTACGAGATCTTCGGCTCGGGCGGTGGGGCCGATCTCGCTCAACGGCTCGAGGTGCCGCTGCTCGGACGGGTGCCGCTGGTGACCGAGCTGCGGGAGGGCGCCGACACTGGGCGGCCCATCGTGGCCGTCGATCCCGACAGCGAAGCCGCTCAGGTCTTCGTCTCCATGGCCGAACGCATCGACGTGGAGCTGGCGCCAACTCGCCGGTACCGCAAAGAGCTGAAGCTGATCTGACCGCCTGACCCGGGGCCACGATGACCCTGCTCGATCATCAACTCCTGTTCGTCACCGGCAAGGGTGGCGTCGGCAAGACCACGGTGGCGTGCGCGCTGGCGATGGGCGCCGCCCGCCAGGGCAAACGAGTCCTGCTCTGCGAGGTCGACGGGCGATCCGATTCGTCGGCGCTGTTCGAGGTCGGTGCGCTCCGCTTCAAACCGCAGCTCGTCGACGAGCGCATCTGGGCCATGACCCTGACGACCGAGGAGTCGCTCCGGGAGTATCTGAAGCTGCAGCTCCGGCTACCGATCGCCGCGCCGCTCGGGCCGCTGGCCAAGGCCTTCGACTTCGTGGCCACGGCGGCGCCGGGGGTGAAGGAGATCCTCACCATCGGCAAGATCGCCCACGAGGTGCGGAACCGCACCTACGACCTCGTCATCGTCGACGCGCCGGCGACGGGTCACGTCTTGAGCCAGTTGCGGGCCCCCAAGGTGATCGACGAACTGGTGGCGGCCGGCCCGATCAACCGGGAGGTCCGCTGGATGATGGAGATCCTCGACGACCCGCAACGCACGGCGGCGGTGATCGTGACGACGGCCGACGAGCTGCCGGTACTGGAGACCCGGGAGCTGCTGGCGCGCCTGGTGGACGAACCGGTCGTTTCGCCGGTGGTCGTCGTCGCCAATCGGGTGGCGTCGCCGGTCGTCGGAGAGGCCGACCGGGATCTGCTCGACCGTATGGCGGACCCCTCGCACGCCGACCTGCTCGATCAGCAGCGGCCGGGGGCCTCGACCGTCCTCGAGATGGCGGTGCTGGCCGACAACCATCACCGGGCTCAGCAGGCCACCCTCGCCGAGCTGCGGGCGGCCTCGCCGGTCGACGTCCTGGAGCTGCCCGAGTTGTTCGTGCGCGCCGGTGGTCGCCGGGCGCTGCTCCGTCTGGCCGATGCGTTCGTGGGTCAGGGTGTGGGGGCTCGATGACCGGTCTCGACACTGCGGTCGCGTCGCGCGAGGTCCTCGTGTGTTGCGGCGCCGGGGGCGTGGGGAAGACGACGACGGCCGCAGCGCTGGCCCTCCGGGCGGCCACCGAGCTCCCGGTTCGCGTGCTGGTGCTCACGATCGACCCTGCTCGCCGCCTCGCCGATGCCATGGGCCTCGAGGCCATCGGGAACACCGAGGTCGAGGTGCCCGGACTGTCCGAGCTCGCGGGCGGAGGCGCGGCTCGCGGAGAGCTGTGGGCGGCCATGCTCGACGCCACCGCGTCCTGGGACGACCTCGTGCGGGCTCACGCGCCGGACACCCGCACGGCCGAGGCCATCCTGGCCAACGGCCTCTACCGGAACCTGACCTCGCGCCTGGTGCACAGCCACGACTACGTGGCGGTCGAGCGCCTTCACGAGCTGCGGCGGTCCGGTCGGTACGACCTCATCGTGGTCGACACGCCGCCGTCGCGCCACGCGCTGGATTTCCTCGAGGCGCCCGAGCGCATGGTGGAGTTCTTCACGAGCCCCCTGCAGCGGTGGCTGATGGCGCCCGCGGCGAGCCGGTTCGGGGGACTGGCGGCCCGCAGTTTCGCGTCGGTGGCCGATCGGTTGCTCGGCTCGACGTTCGTTCGAGACATCGCCGAGTTCTTCTCGCTCTTCAACACGCTGGCCGCCGGGATCGCCCGCCGGGCCGCCGAGGTCGAGCGCGACCTCGTCGGGCCCAGCACGGGGTATGTGGTGGTGACGACACCGGAGCCGATCCCGACCGGCGAAGCATCGACTCTGCTGGCCGAGCTGAACCGGCGAAGGGTGGCGGTGGTTGGCCTCGTGGCCAATCGGGTGCAGCCCGCCGAGTTGCTGGATCGACGGGCCAGCGGAGCGGCTCGGAAGATGTCCTCTCCGAGTGAGGCGGCGGCCCTCGCCGACGCGCTACCGGCTCCGGGCCGGGCGGGGCGGGCGGCCCGCGCCACCCGCGACCGTCAAGCCGCCGTGATCCAGGCCAGTGGCCGAGCGTTCCTCGACCGGCGAGCGGCGGCCGCCGCCGAGCAGACCGTTCTGGACCAGTTGCCGACCGTCGGGGCGCCACCCCTGGTGCGGGTGCCGTGGCTCGGTGCCGACCTCACCGATCTCGACGGTCTCGCCCGCGTCGCTTCGCATCTGTGGTGACCGGCACGCGACCCGTGTAGACAACGCTGGTGGCCACCTTCGCCGATCTCGTCCGCGACAACGCCCATCTGGAGGCGGACGACATCGGCCACCTCCAACGCCTGCTCAGCTCGTGGGCTCTGCTGGCCGATCTCAGCATCGCCGACCTCCAGCTCTTCCTGGCCGACGACGATCGGTCCGGCGGGTTCGTGGTTGCCGCGCACGTACGCCCCACGACTGGCCAGACGATCTACCGGCACGACCCGGTCGGCGACCGATGGACGGCCTCGGAGCGACCGACGGTGGCTGACGCGTTCGCGACCGGGACCATCGTCGAAGGGGTGCTGACCCACCCGTCGATCGGGGAGCGCGGCGACAGTCACCGCGGTGCCGGTCCGCCGGGCCGGAGCCACGATCGCCGTCGTCCTCCGCGAGTCCCGGGCCTCGAGCCGGCGGTCCCAGGGCGATCTGGAGCAGGCGTATCAGCGGGTGTTCGAGCAGTTGGCGGAGATGATCGCCGCGGGTACCTACCCGTACCCGGACGATCCTCGCATCCAGTACCGGACCCCTCGGGTGGGCGACGGCGTGATCGTTCTCGATGCCGACGGGCGCGTCGCCTACAACTCACCGAACGCGGTGTCCGCCCTGCACCGATTGGGGGTCGGCCACAACGCCGAGGGCCTCGAACTCGGTGAGATCGGGCTCGATGCGACGGTGGTCGAGCGGGCGTTCGCCGGGCCGAGACCGACCATGGTCGAGATCGAACGGGGTCGAGACGTGACGGTCGTGGTCCATTGCGTGCCCCTGCTGGCGGGAGATGCCACCACCGGTGGGCTCGTGCTGCTGCGTGATGTGTCGGATCTGCGTCGGCGTGATCGGATGTTGTTGTCGAAGGACGCCACGATCCGCGAGATCCACCATCGGGTGAAGAACAACCTGCAGACGATCGCCTCCTTGTTGCGCCTCCAGGCTCGGCGATTGCAGTCACCCGAGGGGGTCGAGGCGCTGCAGGAATCGGTCCGCCGGATCGCCTCGATCGCGTTGGTCCACGAGACCCTGGCGCAGGACACCGGCACCTCAGAGGACGAGGTGGCGTTCGTCGACGTGGTCCGGCCCTTGGTGCGCATGGTCGAAGAAGGGCTCGTGTCGCCGGATCGGCCCGCTCGCTTCCAGGTCGTGGGTGATGCTGGCCGCCTCCCGGCGCAGCTCGCCATGCCCCTGGCCGTCGTGATCACCGAGTTGCTCCAGAACGCGGTCGACCACGCGTTCCCGACGGGAGCGGGCACGGTCAAGGTGACCCTCGGCCGGGGTGAAGGAACGGTGCAGGTCGAGGTCGCCGACGACGGCATCGGCGTGCCGGACGGGTTCGACGCCGGTCAGGCCGACGGGTTGGGGATGACCATCGTGCGCACGTTCATCTGCAGCGACCTGGCCGGCGCAATCCGAACGACAGCTGGAAACGGCCCCGATACGCGGCCGGGAACCATCGTGCACCTGGTCGTGCCGCTCGACGACGCCGACACCGATCTGCCGGCCTGACTTGATGTCCGGACTTGGGGGAGCGGTGACTCAGCTGACGGTGCGGCGGTCGCGGACCCAGGCCCGCCGGATCCGGCGGCGCTCCTCCTCCGAGGTGCCACCCCAGACGCCAGAGTCCTGGTTGGTCCGCAGCGCGAAGCTCAGGCACTCCTGTTTGGCGGAGCACTGGTCGCACACGGCTTTGGCGGCGGCGATCTGGTCGATGGCCGGGCCGGTGGTGCCGATCGGGAAGAAGAGGTCCGGGTCGGTGTCCCGGCACAGGGCCAGCTTCCGCCAAGCCCACGGATCGTCGTCGCTGGTCGAGACAGCATCGCCCAGAGTGAGCGCCACAGAACCCCCCTTGTCGAGACGTACGCACCGTTGCGTACCGTGGGATTGGGCACGCACCGTTGCGTACCGTGGAATCGGGTAGAACGCGTTCCAATCCGGTCGGAACCGTAACCCGTTCCACTTCCCGAGGCAAGGGTTCGCCGCCTATGAAATTTCGTCCCCGAATCATCGCCCACCGCGGCGCCTCCGGCCGATGGCCGGAGAACACGGTCGCCGCCTTTGCCGGCGCGATCGAGCTGAACGCGGACTGGGTCGAGCTCGACGTCCGGCCCGCAGGTGGCGGGGCGCTGGTCGTCTCGCACGACCCCGGCCTCCCCGACGGCCGGCTCCTGGTGGAGACAGACCGGGCCGACCTCCCGCCGGAGATCCCGAGCCTGGCCGACGCCCTGGCTGCGTGCGGTGACCTCGGCGTCAACGTCGAGATCAAGAACGATCCGGCGGAGCCGGGTTTCGACGACGGCACCGGTCCGTTCGTCGCCGACGTCCTCACCGTGATGGAACAGCACCTCGATCCGGGCCGGGCCCTGGTCACGAGCTTTCACCGACCGACGCTCGATCTGTTGTGTCGGATCGGTGGTGGGTGGCCGGCGGGTCTGCTGTTCTACCTCCCCCAACCGGAACGAAACCTGGCCGCGTTGGCCGAGCAGGGGTTCCGAGCGATCAATCCCCACCACGCCCTGGTCGACGCCGAGCTGGTCGTTGCCGCGCATCGCCACGGCCTCGAGATCAACGTGTGGACGGTGGACGACCCGCAACGCATCGCCGAGCTGGCTCGGCTCGGGGTGGACGGGATCATCACGAACGTCCCCGACATCGCCCGCGCCGCGCCGGCCTGAGCGAGGATCGATCGGCGTCAGGGGACGACGAGGTCGATGATCTCGGGCTCCCAGCGGAACCGGAGTGACGGCACGTACCCGAGGAAGTCACCGTCGACCTGGTAGGGGAACGGCCGGTAGCCCGTGATGTCGACCTCGCGGATGTCGGGCCGGTAGTCGACCTTGCGTACCTTGCGGACACCCTGGCCCCCACGGAGGGCGGCGAAGGACACCCGAGCGATGCGATCGAGCCGGAGCGAACGGATGGTCACCACCGTGAGGGGCCGATCGAGCGTGGCGTCGGGGGCCACGTCGAAGGGGCGGTTGCCCAGGAACGTGTAGGGGTTCGTATTGAAGACGATGGTGAAGTAGCCGTCGGCGATCGACGGGCCGCCCGGAAAGTCGACCGAGAACGACGGGTGTCGACGGTCGACGTGGCGGAGCCAGGTGTTGATCGCCGACCAGATGAAGAGGGGATGGCCAGCCCAGCGTTTCAGCTGGCCCCGGCGCTCGACCTGTTCCACGACTGCGGCATCGAACCCGATGCCGCAATGAAAGAGGAAGTACCGGCCGTTGGCCGACCCCAGTCCAACCCGCTGGATCGACTGGCGAGCCAGGGCGTCGAGCAGAGCACCGGTGGCCTCGACCGGGTCGTCCGGCAGGCCGAGGGTCCGGGCGAACACGTTGGTCGAGCCGCCCGGCAGTGGCGCCAGCGCGGTCGACGTACCCACCAGACCGTTGGCGGCTTCGTTGAGCGTGCCGTCGCCGCCGAGGGCGATGACGACGTCGACCCCGGTCGCCGCGGCGCCCTGGGCGAGCCGGGTGGCATGGCCGCGACGGCTGGTCTCGGCCATGGTCACCTCGTGATCCGCCGACAGCGCCTTGTGGATGACGACCTTGGCCCGGGCGGTCACCGATGATGCCGCAGAGTTGACGACGAGGAGGATGCGCAGGCCGTGGACTGTATCAACGGGCGCTCGGTTGTCGAGCGCTGTATCAACGGGCGCTGTGCCACATGTCCGGCACACCGATTTTGGAACAGGCTCGACGTACGGCACACTTTCTCCCCATGAACGTCGTCGTCTGTGTCAAGCAGATTCCCGATCCGGCCGAGCCGGGTCAGCTCGACCCCGCCACCAAGACGCTGAAGCGGGACGGCAAGCTGATCCTCGACGAGTCGGATTCCTATGGTGTCGAAATGGCCCTCCAACTGCGCGATGCCGCCGGCGGCGGCGAGGTCACGCTGGTCTCCATGGCGCCGAACAACGAGGTGAGCGGCCTGCGCACGGCGCTGGCCATGGGCGCGGACAAGGCGATCCTGATCAGCGATCCGGCCCTCCAGGGCACCGATGCCCTCGGCACCGCGAAGATCCTGGCCGCCGCCATCAAACGAGCCGAGGCCGATCTCATCCTCACCGCCACCGAATCGAGCGACGGCTACACCGGCACGGTTCCCGAGCAGGTCGCCGAGCTGCTGGGCCTGCCGTCGATCACCTTCGCCAAGTCGGTCACCATCGACGGGTCGACCGTGAAGGTGCGTCGCCAGACCGAAGCCGGGTACGACGAGGTCGAGTGCCCGCTCCCCGCCGTGGTGTCGGTCACCGCGGGCGTGGTCGAACCTCGCTACCCGTCCTTCAAGGGCATCATGGCGGCGAAGAACAAGCCGGTCGACCAGGTCGGCGTCGCCGATCTGGGCCTGGATGCAGGATCGGTCGGCTGGGCCGGCGGCGGCCAGGAGATCGTGGAAATTGTGGCCGCCGAACAGCGGCAAGCCGGTGAAGTCATCGAGGACGACGGCGAGGCCCACCTCCGCATCGTCGCTTTCCTCGAGCAGCTCAAGGTCATCTGAGGAGCACAACGATGGGACTGTCCAAAGTCTGGGTGTACGGCGAAGCCGCGGGGGGCAAGGTCGCCACGATCACCCTCGAGATGCTGGCCAAGGCCAGGGAGATCGCCGATCGGGTCGAGGTTCTCTACGCCGGCGGCGACGCCGAATCGTTCGCCTCGGTGCTCGGTGAGCACGGCGCGGCATCGGTGCTGGCCACGGGTGACCTCGGTGGCGGCCTCGCCGGCCCGGCGGTCGCCTCCGCGGTGGCCGCGGCAGTCGAGGCCGGCAACGGACCCGACCTGTTCATGTTCGGCACCACCTACGACGGCCGCGATGTGGCCGGCCGGTTGTCGGTCAAGCTCGACGTGCCGGTGATCACGAACGTGGTCGATCTGGCCATCGAGGGCGACCGCGTGGTCGGGACCGAGCCGGTGTTCGGTGGCTCGACCAACGTGCGTACCGCCTTCACCGGCGGCAAGCCGGGCATCTTCTTGGTCCGCCCGAAGTCGTTCGCGGCGGAGCCGGCCGGCGGTTCCGCCGCATCGGTCGAGGCGCTGGCCGTCCCCGATCTGGGCGCCACCGGAACTGCTCGCGTCAAGGATCGTTTCGTCGAGGAAGCCACCGGGCCCAAGCTCGACGAAGCCGAAGTGGTGGTCTCGGGCGGTCGTGGTCTCGGCGATTCCGAGAAGTACGCCATGATCGAGGACCTCGCCAAGTTGCTGAAGGCGGCGCCGGGCGCCTCCCGGGCCATCGTCGATGCCGGCTGGGTGCCGTACTCCTACCAGGTCGGTCAGACCGGCAAGGTCGTCAAACCCAGCGTCTACGTGGCCTGCGGTATCTCTGGCGCCACGCAGCACCTGGTGGGCATGAAGGGCTCCAAGAACATCATCGCCATCAACAAGGATGCGGAAGCGCCGATCTTCGGGGTGGCCGATCTCGGGGTCGTGGGCGACGTTCACAAGGTTCTGCCCAAGCTCATCGAGGCCCTCAAGGCCCGCAGCTGATCTGCGTCCTGGCGTCGTGCTCCGCAACGTCAGCCGGGCTGGCTCGGCCGTGACCGGGTCCGGCTAGTCTCGCCTCGTGGCCCTCGTCGTGAACCTGATCGCCTTGACGTTGGTCGTCCTGTTCTGCTGGTTCGGCGCGCACTGGTTCGGTCCGACTCTGCATCGGGTCCTCGGGGGTTACCGCGAGGAGCAGATCGAGGAACCGACCGTGATCGATGTGCCTCGCGACGAGCCGTGTGGGCACTGCGACGGTATCGGTGCCCTGCGGGGTGTCGGCCGGCTCCATCCGTGCCCGGTGTGTGAGGGCACGGGAGTCGCCGTTTCCCGTCACTGAGCCCACCTCGGGCCGGACGGAGAGGGTGAATCACCCAGGTCGAACGACCTGCTCGTGCTCAAGCTCTCGCCCCGGGAGCCGATGGTAGTGGGATGGAATTCTCGCTAACGGCGGAAATGGTGGACGGCTTGATCGCGCCGCGTGGGCACGATGTCGCTGCGCCCTCATTCGATCCGTCGTGTTGGGCGGCCTCGGGATCGGCCTCGGGCCGAGCCGGCAACGACGTCGGCCGGGTGGCGGCCGAGCAAGCGCTCGCGTCGGTCGCCGGCGAGGTGCAGCTCGTCGTGATGTTCTCCTCGTCGACGGTGGACCCGACGGTCGTGTGGAGCGGCATCGCCGAGGTGATGGGCGACGTGCCCATCGTCGGGTGTTCGGGGCCGACGGTCATCGCCTCCGATGGACCTCTCGACGACGGGATTGCGCTCTTGGCCCTCGGTGGGTCAGGTCTGAGTGTCAACGTGCGGTCCGCCGCGGTGGAGGACGGTGGCCACCGATCCGCAGCGCGCCAGTCCAGCGAATGCATCGAGGCGGTGGCGGGCGCTCCTTTCACCACCTTGATGGTCTTGGCGGCGGGCGCGACGTCGGAACCGCGCGAGATCGTGCGGGGCTGTTACGAGCAGACGGGCGCGGGCATCCCCCTCGTCGGAGGGTGCGCCGCACCCGGGCCCACCGGCTCCTGGGTGATGATCGACGGGCACGTGGTCGAATCCGGCGTGGTGACGGTCGGTGTCGGTTCCCGCTCCCCGGTGTCGTTGTCGTACGCGCACGGCTGGCGCCGCACCGGCGAGCCGATGATCGTCTCGTCGAGCGACGGGGCCGAGATCTTGACCCTTGACGGTCAGCCCGCCATCGACCGCTATCTCGAGGTGCTCGGGATTCCCGAACCGACGTCGGATGCTGAATGGCAACGCTGTGCCGACGCCCACCCTCTCGGACTCGATCATCGCGAGCATGAGCTGGTCCACTGCGTAGTGAGCGTCGACGTCGAACGGCGGAGCCTGCGCTGGCTGCGGGAGGTGCCGGCTGGCATCACCGTCTGGGCCACGGTCGGCGATGAGGGAACGATCATCGGTTCGGTCGACGAGGCCTGGGACATCGCCGCGGCCCAGCTCGACGGTCACCGGCCCCAGGCCCTCGTGGTGTTCGACTGCGTCGGCCGAGCGGCGGTGCTCGGCCCAGACGGGCGCCAGCGTGAGATCGATCGAGTGCGCGAGCGCAGCGGTGGCGCGTCCATGGTCGGCGTGTACACGCTGGGCGAGTTCGCCCGCCGGACGGGCCTGGTGGGCTATCACAACCAGACGCTGGCCATGTTCGGGATCGGCCGATCCGGGTAACTCCTCGATGGACCGATCCGACATCGGGGGCTGGGGTGTGCAACGCCTGGCCGAGCTCGTGGAGCTCAGTGTCGACGGCAGCGCCGATGTCGACTGGCCACGCACCATCGAGAGCGTGGCCGAAGCGCTCGACGCCGAGGTCGTGGCCATCGTCAACCGGGAGCGCGTGCTCTTTTCGCTGCGGGTTTCGCCCCGGCGGCGCGCCCACCGCCACCCTCCTGGGCCTGGCCCAGGCCCAGTACGGGTGGGTCGACCTGGACGGCCTCGGCCGGTGTGGTGGCGCGGGCGTGCCCATCCCGGGACGCGACGAAACGCTCGTGCTGGCTCGCCGCGTGGATGCGTTCACGGCCAACGAGGTGGTGTTCCTCCGGGCCGTGGTGCGGCTCCTGGCCCTGATGAACCGCTTGGCTGACGCGTGCTCGATGCCGAGCGATCTGCCTCGAGCTACGCCCAGCTGCAGTTGGCCGCGAACGAGGAGCTGGTCTCCACGCTGCAATCTCGCCAGGAGCTCTTCGAGCGGCTCGCCCGGGTGCAGCGGTCCGTGTCGTCGACCGGGACCATGACCCCCATCCTGAGCGCGATCACCGAGGGCGGAGCGCAACTCCTCGCCGCGGCCGACTCGGAGTGCGAGTTGTGGCTGGTCGACTCGGCCAATGATCAACGCCTCACGTTGGCCTCGTCGTCGAGACCGACCCTCGTCGACGAGCGGACGGGTCCCTGTCAGCTCCGAATGGAGCTGATCGCACGGGCGATCCACGACGACGAGCTCGTCTCGCACCTGTCGGGACGCGACGATGGTTCGTGGCACTGGACCGCCGCCGCTCCCGTGAACCGCGTCGGTGAGCGGGCCGGCTGCCTGCTGATCGCCGCCGAGGTGAGCTCGCCGGCGATGACGGGGTACCAGGCGGACATCGTGACGGCCTTCGCCGAACACGCCAGCTTGGCGCTCAATGACGAGAGCGCCAAGCAGGCGATCGCGGAAGCTCTGGAGGCCGCTGTCCACGAAGCGGGCCACGACAGCCTGACCGGCCTGAGCAACCGCGCCACCCTGATCGTCGAGATAGGTCGGCTGTCGGCCGAGTTGCAGCGATCCGGGGAGACGGCGGTCGTCCTGTTCGTCGACCTCGATCGTTTCAAGCTCATCAACGACACTGCCGGGCACGCCGTCGGTGACGAAGTCCTACGGGTCACGGCCGACCGACTCCGGACCTCGGTGCGTGCCGGCGACACGGTGGCCCGGCTCGCCGGCGACGAGTTCGTGGTCGTGTGCCGGGACCTCGGGGTCGAGGGCGGTCTCCGGATGGCCGATCGCATCCAGGACCTGCTGGCTCGGCCGATCATGCGGGACTCGACGGAGGTGCGGGTGACGGCCAGCATCGGTGTCGCCGAGGTCCAGCCGTACGTCGACCCCGATGTCGTCGTGGCCAACGCCGACATGGCGATGTACCGCGCCAAACAGCGTGGTCGCAACACCGTCGAGTCGTTCACGCCCGCTCTGCAGTCGGAGCTGGCCCAGCGGACGAATGCTGCCGAGGAGCTGCGCCGGGCGCTCGATCTCGGCCAGTTCCACCCCGTCTACCAACCGGTCGTAGATCTGAGCTCGGCCACGCTCCTGGGCTTCGAGGCGTTGTGCCGATGGCAGCACCCCGACCGCGGGGTGATCCCGGCCCGTGAGTTCATTTCGCTCGCCGAGGATTCGGGCTTGGTCACCGCCCTGGACCGGGCCATGGTCGACATGGTGCTCCAGCAGATGCAGGCGTGGTCCTCCAGCGACATCGGCAACGTGGTGGTGTCGATGAACGTGTCGGCTCCGGATCTGGCCGACGGCTCGATGGTCGACTGGCTCGATGCGGCGTTGCATCGCTACGGCGTCGATCCGTCGCTGCTGTGGATCGAGCTGACCGAGAGCGTGGCCATGGACCAGGACGACCGCAGCCTGGCCGCGGCGAGGGCGTTGCGAGATCTCGGCGTGCATCTGGTCATCGACGACTTCGGTACCGGCTACTCGTCGCTGTCGTACCTGGCCGATCTGCCCGTCAAATCGGTGAAGATCGACCGCTCCCTCGTGACGTCGCTCGAGGGTGACGCCGGCTCGTCGAGCGCGGCGATCATCACGGCGGTCGCCCACGTCGCGGTCGCGTTGGATCTCACGGTGGTCGCCGAGGGTGTGGAGACGACGGAGCAGTGGGACGCACTCCGGCGGATCCAGCGTTCCGTACCCGGCATCATCTTCCTCGCTCAGGGCTGGAGGTTCGGCCATCCGGTGTCGTCGGTGGAGGCCTCCCGGTTGCTGCGCACCGGTCTCGGAATCACCGCCCCGTCGATGGGATAGCCGCGCGCCGTGCAGGCTGACCGAGCCTCACACGAGCGGCCACGGCCACCGGCGTCCGGTCTCGTCGACCGGGAAACACCCCGAGGTCCGTAGGGCCCGGGCGCGGCGCACGATGGCCTGGCATTCGTCCATCGTGAGCGACTCGACCACATAGTCGGGAAGCGCGAGGTCGAGGAACCGGGTGAGGTCCTCGATGATGCTGTCCGGCACCGGCTGGCCGGCGAAGTCCCAGATTACCGTGCGGAGCTTGAAGTCCTCGTGGAAGCTCAGGCCGTTGTCGATGGCCCAGATGCGGTCGTCGGCCAGCAGGCAGTGCCCACTCTTGCGGTCGGTGTTGTTGGTCACGATGTCGAACGCGCACAGGCGCTGGAACGACAGCCGGAGCCCGTCGCGTTCGTTGAGGGTCAGGTAGTGCTGTTCGAACTCGGCGTCGACGAACCATTGGAGCGATCCGCTGCCGAGCGGTCCATCGCGCTCGACCGTTGGGGGGACGAGGTCCCAGCCCAGGTGCCGGGACATCTCGAAAGCGGCCACCTCGCGCCGGTAGAGGCCGGACGGGAAGTCCCACAGCGGTCGCTCGCCTCGCGCCGGTTTGTAGATGCCGCGTGGTCCCGAACCCAGGTCGGGGCCCAGATCTTCCCCGTCGCTGTCGCGGTCGCCATCGTCGGGCCGGGGGCCGAGCTGGACGAGGAACGTGGCGTTGCTGCTCCAGGGCATCCGTCCCAAGACCTCGACCTCCGCCGAGGTCAGCAGCTCGAGCGTGGTCCGCTCGTCGAAGTCGGCCATCAGTTCGAACAGGGGCAGAACGAGCCGTCGCCGTCAAGGGGACGCCC
Source organism: uncultured Acidobacteriota bacterium (assembly GCA_963732655.1). Taxonomy (GTDB): domain Bacteria; phylum Actinomycetota; class Acidimicrobiia; order Acidimicrobiales; family SHLQ01; genus CAVTWS01. The sequence continues at coordinate 179,758 of CAVTAI010000003.1, forward strand.
GCAGAACGGGCACGGAGGCCGGCCCGCCGCCACGAGCTCGCGAGCCTGGTCGACCAGCTCGGTCACCCGGCTGCGGCTCAGCGTGAACCGGATTGAGCGTGCGGACTCGGCTTCGTCATCCTCACCGACGAGCTCCTCGAGCACGACGAGGACCCGATCGTCGTCGGGTTGGTAGGCCACGCCGACGGCGCCGACGACGAAGTCGAAATCATCGGGGCTGACGAACTCCGACGAGGCCGCGGGGGGATCGTCGTCGCCGATGGTCACCGGTGGAAGGTCCTCGAGCATCGACTCGAAGTAGTCGGCCATGGCAGCGACCTGCTGCTTCTCCATCTTCACGGTGCCGATGCGGCGACCGCCCCGGAGCTGGAGGAAGAAGGTCCGTTGGCCCTGCGGGCCGACCGTGTCGATCCGCACCCACTCGGGTCGATGCACCTCCCAGTCGGCGCTCATCGCGCTCCGTGGGAGTGGGCACGGGCGGAGACAGGGGTCGGCGGCGCAAGGTCGCGTCGGATCATGACGGGCGAAGCTCCGTCAGTGAGCCTGTGGTGTTGGCGGCGAGGAGGATGGTGGAACCGCTGGCGTCGTAGGCGATCGCCGACACCGAGCACGGTGAGACGACGAACCGCTGGAACGCATCGAGGTGGGCGCCGGAGGCATCGGCCAGCGCCGCCTTGATGGGATCGGCGTGCGAGACCGCGACGATGGTCTCCCCGCGATGCCGCCCGGCGAGGGTGCGCAGGGTCGTGGTGATGCGGGTGTGCATGGCGGAGAAGGACTCGCCGCCGGGGAAGGTGAAGCTGCTGGGATGGTTCTGGATGACCGACCACTCTGGGAGCTTTCGAAGCTCGTTGAGCTTGGCGCCGGTCCAGTCCCCGAAGTCGCATTCGAGGAGGCCGCGCTCGACCTGGACCCGCTGCCCGACGGCCCGGCCGATGGGGGCGGCGGTCTCCCTGGTGCGTTCCAGCGGTGAGGCGTAGACGGCGGCGACCGACCGGGACCCGTCGACCAGCGTGGCGATGCGCCCAGCGGCGGCGGTCGCCTGCTCCCGGCCGGTGTCGCTCAGGTGCAGGCCCTTCGCCCGTCCGGGGAGCACGGTGCCGGTGGTCGGGGTCTGGCCGTGGCGGACGAGGAGGACCAATGTGGTGGTGGGAGGGCGCTTCGCAGCGCGGCGGGAAGCCATGCGCGGCCAACCTATCGTGCCTCCCATGAGCTCGGTGCCGAAGACAGCGCCATCCCGCCAGGGGCCCTCGCCGCCCGGCCGAGGCCGGGACTCGTTGGCCCTCGTGGCCGCCGACGTCGCCGAGTGTCGGGCCTGCCCACGTCTGGTCGGCTGGCGAGAGGACGTGGCGGCGACGAGGCGGGCCGCCTACCGCGATCAGGAGTACTGGGGCCGTGGCGTGCCCGGATTCGGAGACCCGGCGGCGCGGTTGCTGGTGGTCGGCCTGGCCCCGGCCGCGCATGGCGCCAACCGGACGGGTCGCATGTTCACCGGGGACCGCTCCGGAGACTGGTTGTACCGGGCGCTGCATCGGGCCGGGTTCGCCAACCAGCCGCACAGCGTCAGCCGGGACGACGGGATGACGCTCGACGGGGCGTACATCACCGCTCCCGTGCGGTGCGCGCCTCCCGCCAACAAACCGACCCCGGCCGAAGTGGTGAGCTGCCGGTCTTTCCTCGAACGCGAGCTGGCCCTTCTCGACCAGGTCCGGGTGGTCGTGTGCCTCGGGGGGTTGGCCTTCTCGGCGATGTCGCGCCTGTATGCCTTGTCCCCGCGGCCGTCGTTCGGTCATGGAGTCGAGGTTGCGGTGCCGGACGGCCCCGCACTGCTCGGCTGCTACCACGTCAGCCAGCAGAACACGTTCACCGGTCGACTGACCGAATCGATGCTCGACCTCGTGTTCGACCGGGGCCGTGAGTTGTGCGGGCGGCCAGCTAACCTGAATCGCCCGACGACGACCCAGGACAGGCGTCGGCCAGGCGGCCGGGCCCGAGGAGCTTGTGAGATGAACCGACGCCTTCGGATGCTGCTGGCCCTTCGGATGCTGCTGGCATTGCTGGCTGGAGCCGGCCTGGTCGCAGGATGCGCGTCGTCGGGGGAACCGGACGACTACGACGAGACGGTCGCCGGCAACTTCGCGGAAGCGTGCGAGACCGCCAACGAGGATCTGCCCGACACTGAGTCGTCCGAGACACCGTCCGCCTTCTGCGGCTGCGTGTACGACTTCTTCGTCGACAACGTCGACTACGAGACGTTCAAGGACATCGACAACGACCTCGAAGACGGCGTGAACGACGATCGCTACCAGAACCGCGACGATCTCGACGGGGTGCTCGTCACCCTTCGCGACGGCGTCAGCGTCGACGATCGCACCACAGTTGCCTTCGGTGCGCTCATAGACGGTTGCCTGGCGGGCGACGCCCCGCAGACGGTCGACACCAGCGAGTCGTCCGACGAGGACAGCTCCGACGAGTCCAGCTCTGATGAGGACAGCTCCGACGAACCGAACTCGGATGAACCGGCGTCCGACGAGCCGAACTCCGACGAACCGGCGTCCGACGAGCCCACCTCCGACGAGCCAGGCACCACGACGACCGAGGCCTGAGCGGTCAGCTCTTCTTCTTGACCGCCGGGTCGGGGAGACCGATCCGGGCCTCGCCGTTGGCCCACGCGGGCCAGCGCTCGCGGCTCTTGGCGGCGAGCTTGTGCATGAGGGCAATGGCGCCCGGGTCGTCGTCGCCGGGACGGGTCACGATGGCGCCGTCAGCGACCATGGCGTCGATCACGGCCCGGCCGAGCTCGGTGCGCACGATGGTGAGGGTCCAGTCGTTGAACTTGCCGATGCCGCCGGTGGAGATGTCGGCGTGTTCGGCGGCGAAGTCCGGGCAGTGCGTGCAACCTTCCCGGGTCCAGGCGTGGCATTCCTTGAGGTTGATCTCGTGGTAGTCGCCGTTGCGCATCCAGATCTGGAAGACGCCTTTGATGTTGACCTTGGCGATGTCCTCCCGGGCCAGGCCGTACTTGGCCCAGAACAGCTCGGGGAAGATGCTGTCGTCGAAGGACTTGGAGCACAGCAGCCCGATGATCAACTTGAACGGCTTGGACACCTTGCCGATCTTGCGGTGCCACATGACCGGCGCGATCGAGGTCTGGCAACTCATGCCGACGTGGGCGAGGCGTTCGAGGCCCCGCTCGCGGGCTTCGGTGTAGGCGAGGGTGTTGGAGGAGTAGGTGTAGCGGCTTCCGGCCCCTCGCAGCACCTCGTCCTTGGTGGTGGCGACGCCGGGGATGGCCTTCCAGGTGGAGCCGTCGCCCTCCAGAAAGGACGTCAAGGCGCCGTCGATGATGTCGTTCTCGAGGCACCAGATCAGCATGGCGGAGACGAGCCCGCCGTCCTGGCCGATCTTGTGGACGAACTCGTCGCTGGCCCGAGTGAGCAGGATGTCGGAGTAGATGCCGGCCATCTCGTCGGCGGCGCGTTCGCGGCCGAAGAGGTGCTCGTCGGCCTCGGTCTCCCAGGAGCGAAAGCGTGGGCACGCCCGGGTGCACGAGGTGCATCCCTTCTCACCGTGCGTGCAGTTGGAGAGACCGAGCTCGTCCTCGAGGTGGAAGGGCTTGTAGGCCCCCGGTTCGTGGGTGTAACCGATGACATCGTGCGGGCAGGCGATGACGCAGCCGGCGCAGCCGGTGCACAGGCCCGAGGTGATGACCTCGTCGTACAGTTCCTTCCACTGGAAGGTCCAGCGGCCGGTGGGTGTCGGGGCAGGCTCGGTCACCGTCATGAGTGCCGACGCTACCTGACGCGGTGGAGCCGGGTGTAGGCCGCCTCCGGTGTGGGCGGGCGACGCCTCCGCGCCGGTCTCACTCGCTCATCGGGGCGAGCCGGATCTCCTCGTCGAGGATCGAATCCCTCACGGCCATGGCGAAGTCGCCGTGGTCCTGGTCCTCGGCGTCCGCATCCTCGGTGAGGGCGGTCGCCAGGTCCTCGGCGTCCGCATCCTCGGTGACGACGGTGTCGACTGCTTCCTCGGTGTCGGCTGGATCCCCGGTGACGACGGTGTCGTCGGCCTGGACGGCCGCCTCGACGACGGCTAGGAGCTCGGCGTCGGTCTCGGGAGCGAGCAGGTCCACCCGCTCGTGGAGGGTCCGGAGCAGGCGTGCGGTCTGTTCGGTGTACTCGTCGAGGGTCGAGCGAACCTCGAGAGCCTCGCGGCGCTTCTGGTTCAGCGAGCCGAATTCCTCGGTGAGCAGGGACCGGGTTGACTCCAAGCGCTGCTGGTAGGCCAGCAGGTTGGCGTCGTCTTCGTCGAGCGCGGCGCGCTCTTCGGCGAGTTGCTGGCGTCGAGCGGAGAGATGCTCGGCTTCGGCGTCGAGCTGGGCCTGCTCGGAGTCGAACTCGGCCCGGTTGGCCTGGGCGGCCGCCCGGAGCGAATCGGTGGAGACCTGGTCGACCTCGACGGCGCGCCGGAGGTCCTCCAGGTCACGTTGCTGGGCGAGCAACGTCTCCATCTCGGCATCGTGTTCCTGGCGTCGGGTGGCCAGATCGGCGACCGAGGCGTCGAACTCGGCCCGCTCGGTTTCGATCCGCTCGTGGTCTGCGGTCAGCTCGGCGAGAGCCTCGACGATGGCGCTGCGGTCGGCGTGGTACGCGTTCGTTTCGCTGTCGAGGGCGGCGCGAGCGGTGGCCAAGGCATCACGATCGGCCTGGACCTTGGCGACCTCGGTCTCGAACTCCGCCTGGCGCTGTGTTTCGAGGCGGCGATGCTCGTCGACCGCGACTCGGAGATCGTCGATCTCGACGGACTCCCGATCGAGCCCGTCGCGCTGTTGGACCAGGGTCAGGCGACGAGACTCGAGCGCCTCGGCCTCCTCGGTGAGGCGATCCCGGAAGGCCGCCAAACGCTGGCGTTGGTTCTCCAGCGCCTCGGCTTCACGGGTGAGCAGCTCACGCTGTTCGAGGAGCAGGGTGCGCTGGTGCTCGAGCACGGCGGCCTCGTGGTCGATCTCGGCGTGGGTCGCCGTGGGAGGAGTGGGAGACGGGGTGGTGTAGGACTGTGGTTCGTCGTAGGCGAGGGTGGCCGGAACTGTCGCAGGCCGGGCCGTGGGTGAAGCCCAGACGTCGGTCGCGGTGGCCTGAGGGGTGCTGCCGCCGTGCACGGGGAGCGGTGGGACGTCGGCCGGGGGTCCGATGTAGACGCCGAGCGCGTCGGCCGGCGGAGGAGGGGGGATCGGCAAGCGCGCCTCCGGGTCCGTCAAGGACGCGAGGAGGTTGGGCTCCTCGGATTCCCCGTTTTCGGATCGCTGCCACCAAGAACCGGCCATGACGACCTACCCTGCGCGTTCGGTGCCCGCGCCGTCTGGCGGGCCTCACGAGAACTATCGGCGCCTGTCGACGGAACCTGAGCCAAGCGGGATCGGTACATCAGATCCGCTCGACGGCGTCCAGTCGCCGGGGTGCGGGGTAGGAGCTGTACCATGAGCGCCCCAAGCCCTCGTAGCTCAGTGGATAGAGCATCGGCCTCCGGAGCCGTGTGCACAGGTTCGAATCCTGTCGAGGGCGCCACCGAAAATCGGCTCTGACCTGCGGCTTCCACCCTTCTGGGCCCTGGTCGGGGCCCCTGTGCGTTTTCGCCCCGGTACCGGCGATTCCCCCTCGTTTCCGCTCACCATTGGGAGGAGCGTGGGAGGAAACCGTCGCTGCAGCCGGCGGTGCAGTGCGATCACGGACTTCTGTTGCCCGCGATTCGGAGCACCGTGTCATGAGATCGGCGGATTCGTCGGGTCGTCGTTGATCGCCGGCGTTCGTGGCGCCTCGATAGGCGGCTCCGCGTCGAACAACGCCGCCTCGGCTGTCCCAACCGGTGCCCGCCACAATGCTTGCGGAGGAGCCGCGCCGATTGGCCCCGCAAGGTCTTGGCGCAGGCGGTGGAAGCCCCTGAGGTCGGCTCTGTAGGCGACGACGTCCCAAACATCGTCGCTCAGTTTGGCGAGGTAGCGCCCCGCCTTGGACTCACGATCTGGCAGATCCGATGCCGGATCGCCATCTCCTTGAAGTCGGCGCCAGCGCGTGGCGTGCGTGACTGGAAGTCCGTGCGTCGTCGGAGGTCGTCCTCTTCGAACAGCTCGGCGCCTTCTTCGTCGCCTACTTCAAACAGCCTGTTGGATCCGTCGCTCGTCATGGCCGTCGTCCGGGAATGGGGTAGGCCGAGCAGCTTTCGCCGCTCGGGGAGTTGGTCGATCACCATGTGGCTGCCCGGGGCTTCGAGGATCCGGTAGAGGTGGGCTCGCGACGCCGCGGTGTGCACCGTCTCGGAGTTGGTGACCACGAGGTACCGAGCCGAGAGGTCACAGGCACGGACGTCCGCGATCACGTCGTCGAGCTTCGCCAGTGTCGATCTGATCGAGCGGAGCCAGTTCGCACGAACGATCTCATCGGCACCGAAGGAACGCTGCCGGCCGCGACGCGCGGCGGGCACTAACCAGCCACGCTGCACCCAATCATCGAACTGCTCGTAGGTGACGCCGGCGGCCTCCGCCGCGACGGGCTCTGACCGAAGCGGAACCGCCCGGCTCTCGTCGAGCGCCTCAAGCCACCGGGCGTCCTCGAGTTCTTCGAGTCTGTTTTCGACGAGCAGAGCGGCGACCTGAGCCGGACCAACCCGTCGCCCGGACGCTCCGACCTCGGATGCGATGTCCTGAAGGCGGGCCCAGCTCTCCGCCTTGAAAGGGACCTGTCGACTGACCTTCCACGATGGGTCGGTGGGACGGCCGCCGCTGGACTTGAGGCGCGCGTCGAACTCCTGCCGAAGGGCAAGCATGTCGAGCGGGCCGCCGATCGACTTCTGGCCGGCGTTGACCACCCGCGAGGCACCGAGGCCCTTCGCAAGCCTTGCTTTGTCCTCCTTCTTCATGCCGATCCCCCTTCCTCGTAGTCCACGATCCCGAAGTACGTGCCATCGATGACGATTCCGATCTCGCCCTGATTCGCCTCTCGGCCCATCCGATAGAGGAACTCCCTGAGCCGTTTCACGGTCTCGTCGTCATCGAAGGCTCCCGACGCCACGTATGACGTCACCATCTGCGTGTCGTCGTAAACGAGTTCGCCACCTCGTTCGTCGTTCCGCCAGACACCGCGCCCAGGTGGGAACGCAGTGGCTCCCCGGAAGAGACGGCCGAACATCGCCAGCGCTTGTTCAGTCCAGTACGCCTGGTCGATCGGCTCACCGTGCCTGTCGACGCTGGGGACGAACAACGTCACCTGGTCAACTCCAGCCGGCGGGCCAGCTCCTAGCGCCTCGTACAGTTCGTTCACCCCTACTTTTTATATCGAAAGTCTCACGGTGTCCACCTCATTCAGGCCCCTGTCCTCACAGGCGCTCTCGCCGCCGCCACCGACGAGCCTTCAGGTACCCCAGGTGCTGATCGCGCCGACTCGTCGGCCTCTCTCCGCCGTAAAGCGGAAGAAGCAAGTCTGTGCCGGGCATTTCGGGCGTTGGTTGGGTGTAGTCGGCTCGTGTCGCTGGCGACCGATCGAGCCCGGCAGCTCGCCGCTCTCGTGGATCGGGCGTGTCGCGTCCGAGGCTTGCTGAGCGCCTTCCTTCGTGATGGACGAGAGCCTGCGGTTGATGTCGGTGGGCGAGCTGGCCGGCGTGCTCGGGGTGCGCCACGCGTACGTGTACCGGCTGGTCAGCGAACGACGGATCCCGCACCTCAAGTGCGGGCACTACGTGCGCTTCGATCCCGATGACGTGAGTGGTGGCTTGCCGCCGCCCGTATCGAACCGACGATCCCTGGGCGGCGGTGAACCGGCCCGGACGCGGAGAACCCGGTGGCTCCTCAAACGGGGGAGAACACCGGGTCCACTTCCGGCTCCTAGTGGAACCGACGTGTTCATTATCACCGGTCTGGGCTGCAGACTCAACCAGTTTCGCCGACATCGCGGACCTCGGTGACGTCAGCCGCCAGCCGGCGCCAGGTGGGACCGGCACCGACCGCCCAACCGAAGGCGTCGGGCAGAGCGAGCAGTGGGTCGTCCCGAGAACCCCGATGCGTGTAGGTGACGTGGTCGAGCCCGGCCGTATCGAGGACCGCGGCCAGGGCGAGGCGGTCGAGACGATCGCGGTGCGGTCCGCGCGAATCGAGCACGACGACGGCAACCCTGTGCCGGTCGACGTCGAGGGCCAGGGCATGGAGGCAACGGTCCCGGGCCGGCTGGTCACTGGTTCGCCGGTTGTACGGAGTCGTGTACACCGAGACCTCGACAGGGAGCGCAGCGAGCCGTCCGAGAATCAGCCTCTTTCGGCGGTCGCTCTCGTCGGTGAGGTGCAGGCGCCGTTGGCCACGAAGGACAAGCGAGCGGATGGCCCGGCCGACCGAGGCGATGTCTCGGGCGTGGACTCGGACGGCGGTGAGTCGGTAGTAGCCGTCGTCGCGGATGCTCTCGTCGACGAAGGCGTGGAAGGGCCCGCCGTCGCTCATGCCGCTCCGATCGCCCGCTCGATGCGCTCGTTCGCGACGGCCTCGTCGCCCTCGATCGCGCCGACGTACGTTGATACCAGCACTTCGACGGAGTGGCCGAGCCGTCGAGCCACTTCGCCCAGAGGAACGCCGGCTCGTAGCCATGTGGTGGCGGCGGCGTGACGACAGTCGTAGACGCGCAAGGGTGGCTGGCCGACCCGCCGCAGCGCTCGTTGCCAGGAGCGGGCCCAGTTCGACGCCGCGGGTCGGTGGTCGGTGCGGGTGCGGAACAGGAGGTCGTCGCCGGCGAGGCCTCGCTCGTCGACCCACGCCGCCAGCATGGCCACGAGGTTGGGTGGGATGGGGACGGACCGGGGGCCGGTCTTGGGTTCGCCGGGTACGTCGAAGTCGATGTCGGCCTCGCGGACGTGAATGCGACCCCAACCGGCGGAGGGAAGATCGAGAGCGGCCGGTCGCAGCATGACGACCTCGGAGGGGCGAAGGCCGGCGTAGAACGCCACGGCCGTCATGGCCTGGTAGGTGCGGCTTCCGGGCTGGTGGGTGGCCATCGCCTCGATCGCCCGCGCCATCGTGTCGGGATCGGGGAGCCGGCGAACGTCGATCGAACGACGGACCCGGACCGACTTGCGCTGCGCCCGCCCCCGGTTGGCCGGCGGCGACGGATCGACCGGGATCAGCTCCAGCTCGACCGCTCGCCGGATGCAGGACTTGGCCACCTTGCGGAACCGGGCCGCCGTCGATGGAGCGAGGGCCTGGCCATGCGCGCCGAGGCCCAGCGCAACGTCAACATGGGCGAGGACGGCTCGGCTCAGATCGCTGAGTCGCAGAATCGACCGACCGAGCCACTCCTCGAGCTCATCATCCCGCTCGCCACCGGGTCGGAGCGACTGCACCAGATAGGAGCGAAGCGCAGGAGGAGCCGTTGGTGCAGTGGCGAGGGTCAGCAGGGGAACGAATCGGACCAGCGCCTCCACGGCAGAGTTGCGGGTGCGGGGCTGCCACTCGGTCCAGTGTTCGGCCAGCCAGCGGCGGGCCCATTCGTGGCAGTGCACATCTCCCGGCAGCGGCGACCACGACTCGGGTTCACCGCTGTAGAACTCGAACCGCTCACCCCGACGGTGCGCCTCGACGAGGAACGACCGGTAGCGGTCGGCCTCGACGCGAGTTGGGAACGCACGACTGTGCTGGGGTCCGTCGACGGCCCACCGCACGATCCACGGCCGCCTCGTGCGCTCGCTCCGGGCGCGGTGCTGGATGCCGTAGTGAACCGCCCTGGGTCAGTGGTTTGGTTTCCCAGGTCCGCTGGAGGCGGTTGAGATCATTGTAGTAGTCAAACGTGTGTTCGATTGTTGGTGGTGGTTGTGTTCGTATTCGGCGGGCGGGATGTCGCCGCAATGGCCATGGAGTCGGTCGTGGTTGAACCAATGCACCCACGACAATGTGGCGAGCTCGAGCTCCTCGACGCCGTCCCACCCTGTCGTGTCGGGCCCGTAGACGCATTCGGTCTTATAGAGCCCGTTGGTCGTTTCAGCGAGCGCGTTGTCGAACGAGTCGGCGACGGTGCCGATGCTGGGCCGGGCCCCGATCTCGTCGAGCCGCTCGGTGAACCGCACCGACGTGAACTGGGAGCCGGCATCGGAATGGGTGACCAGGCCGACGAGGCGGTTGCCGCCCCGGCAGCGTCTCGCCATCTCAAGCGCGTCCAGGACCATGTCGGTGCGCATGTTCGCCGCTACCCGCCAGCCGACGATGCGGCGACTGAACGCGTCGACGATGAAGCACACATACGCCATCCCCGATCTCGTGGGGACATAGGTCAGGTCGGTGACCCACAAGGCGTCGGGCCGGTCCGCCCGGAACATCCGGTTGACCAGGTCCGGTGCCCGCAGCGCGTCGGGGTCAGCGACGGTCGTGAACACCTTGCGTCGCCGCCGACTGATCCCTTGGATCTCCAGGCCTCCCATCAGCCGGGCGACCTGGTCGCGGCCGATGTCATGACCCGCCCGGCGGGCCGCCTTCCAGAGCTTGTGCGCCCCGTAGACCTTGCGGTTCGCCACCCACAGCACCATCAGGACCTGCATCATCACGGCGTCACGCGTCGCCCGCGCCGACGGCGGCCGGGACTTCGCTGCGTAGTAGGTGCTCGGAGCGATCTTGGCGCCGGCCCCACTGAGGACCCGGCAGATCGGCTCAACTCCGAACTCGCTGGCGTGCTCGTCGACATAGGCGACGATCACTTCGAGGGGCGGTCGAGCTCCGCCGCGAAAAAAGCCGACGCCGACCTGAGGATCGAGTTGGCCCGGCGCAGCTCCTTCACCTCCTGACGCAACGCCTTGAGCTCCCCGGCCTCCACCGACGACGTCCCCGGCCGCTCACCCCCGTCGATCTCGGCTTGGCGTACCCACGACCGCAACGACTCGACACCGATATTGAGCTGGGCCGCCACCCGAGCCACCGTCCCCAGAGACGTCCCCAGCTCACGACGCAGCACGAACACCATCCGCACCGCCCGCTCCCTCTCCTCAGGCGAGTACCGCCGCGTCGTCGGCTTGCGCTTCACATCCATACTCATAGCTCTCATCCTCATTCAAAGGTCGAGAGCCTCCACGGATCCCAGGGCGGTTCAGTTCACTGGCCTTCCCGCAGGCTTGTGTCGTTTTGTCAGGGAGAGGTCAGCGAACTGTTCCGGATTCAGCCGGATTCGGCGCGACGGAACGACACGACCGCCGGACGAAAACCGCCTTTGACCAGGACAAACACGGACTGGTTAGGACTAGGTAGAACCAGCTTCCTATTTGTTCAAGTCCCCCTCCGACACGGGAACAGGTGTTCGTTTAACGGTTGGTGCAGTCGGCGGTGGAGTGAAGGGCCGGCCTACCGGCCCGGCGATCCGGCAAGATACCTCCGTGACGACAGATCCGACCGAAGTCTTCCTACGGGGCGTGTGGCGTCGCATCATTCCTCGTGTCGATGATGTGTCCTGGGTGGATCGGCTTGCGTCGCTGCCGGCGACCGACGGACCGCTCGGCGATACGGGTCCGATGGTCCGCCGGATGCTTTCGGCTGGGGTTCCTGCGGCGGATATCGCGCGGTTCGCTCAGATCGTCGGCTACGAAACAGCGTTCGGTTTCTGCTATCACCTCGTGGATCCGGAGGCGTCCTATGAGGGGATGCCGGTCGGAGGTGGCGACAGGCTCGCGTGGGGGCTGTTCCTAGTCGATGCTGAGACGGGGGAACCCCTCGATGCACTCGGGATGCTGCACGAGTCGATTTTCGTCGATGGACCCTTCCGGACGCGAGATGCGGCCTGAGTAGGCGGTGCGACAGCTTGCGGTGCAGCGACTTCGGGCGGGCTGGGTTCACATGTTCCTGTGATGGGGTGCCGTGGGCGCCCGTGCCGATGGTGACCCGTCGGTTCAGTAGATGATGTCGAGTGCGTAGCGGAGGGCGTGGTCGAGCCGGGCGCGGGTGGGTTCGTCGAGGTGGCCGACTGGTTCATCGTCGAGATCGTCGATCGGGACGGTGATGACGTTGTCGCAGTTGATCACGGAGTAGTCGGGGAGTCCGTGCTCCGGGCCGACTTCAACCTCGGAGCGGATACCGCGGATCGTTCGTGTGATGGGGGCGCAGGTGACTGCGGTGAGCACGGTGATCGCGGCGTCGCGTGTGAGGACGCAGACCGGACGACGTCCGGCTGGTGGGCCGAGGTCGGCCCAGTAGATGTCGTTGCGGGCTACCACGCGGGTGTTGTTTCGGCGGCCAGTCGCCGGGCGGACTGGAGCAGCGCCGGGTCGGGAGGCTGCTTGTGGTACGCGGCTTGGAGTCGTCGGTCGGCGTCGCGAAGTTCCTCCGCTTCGAGGACGGCCTGGGCGCCGCGCCGTATGAGCTCGGACCTGCTGGTACGACAGGTCGGGTGTGGACAGCTGCGGAACTCGAGGTGTTGACGCCGAACGAGCGCGCCGAGATCGTTCGTGCCGGTTTCGTTCTGGATCCGGCCGAGGTTCCCGAGCACCTCGTCGAGCGCGCACGCCGAAAGGCCGACGCTCGAATCGAGGCGACAGAGCGCAACGCCTCGACACAGTGACCAGGCGAAGGTCCGCGTCGACGCTCAGTTTCTTGCGGAGCTCGATTCGCAGCTCGGAGAGACCCGAGGTCCCGACGGCGAACCATCAGCTACCGACTTCTTGGTGATCGAGCTGCCGACGATCGTCGACGCGTTCGCAGAGAGCTTCGACCATCTGCCACTGCTGTATGCCGTTCGTGACGACTACCGGTTTCTCGTCACGACCGGTCGACTGGTGCGAGCCGTAACGGTGATCGGTCAACGCGTCGCCGACGACACGATCGTTCTCTTCGGAATCGACATCGATGCGTAGGTGCGAGCAGCGGTGTTGAGCGGGCCAGGTGGCGGATCGGGACTGCAGACTTTACCGACCGGTAGCTGCGGTGCCGTTGGAGCGCACCCGAATAACGTTGGGAACGCACGACTGTGCTGGGATCCGTCGACGGCCCACCGCACGATCCACGGCCGCCTCGTGCGCTCGCTCCGGGCGCGGTGCTGGATGCCGTGGAGTCCTCGCCGGTATCCTGGCATACATGAACCGGACGACAGTCAAGCTGCCGGAAGATCTCGATGCTCGACTGCGCCATGAGGCACAGCGTCGCGGCACGACGATTTCGGAGATCACGCGAGAGGCGATCGAAGCACATCTCGGTGGCAGTGGTCGCCGACGGTTACGCGCCGCCGGGACCGGATCAAGCGGTCGAACCGACATCTCGGAACGGATCGAGGAGATCCTTACCGCGGAGTTCGGCTCATCGCACTGATCGTCGACGCCGGGCCACTGTTCGCCTACATCGACCGAGACGACCGCCACCACAACGCATGTCTCGAACTGCTCGAGACGCATCCCGGACCGCTGCTCGTGCCGACGTTGGTGATCACCGAGGTGGCATACCTGCTTCAGACGCGACTGGGAGCCGAAACAGAAGTCCGCTTCCTCGCCGACTTCGCCGAAGGCAATCTCATCGCCGAGCCGGTCGTTGCCGCTGATTGGCTTCGGATCGCGGAACTGGTGGCCACCTACCGGGACCTTCCACTCGGAACGGTCGATGCGTCCGTCGTCGTCGCTGCTGAACGGCTCAAGGTCGTCGAGGTCGCAACGTTGGACCGACGGCACTTCACGGTCGTTCGCCCAGCGAACGGCCCGTTCACCATGTTGCCCTGACCCACCACCACCACCACCACCACAACAACCGTCGACGGACCTCCGTTGCCGATGACGCACAGATTTCGTCAACGCTATGGAAGCTCCAGGCGAATGCCGGGGCGTTCGGCGTCGGTCGAGTCGGTCAGCGCGTTGGCCGCAGCGAGCTGACCGTCGACAGTGGCTCGGTCCCGCCAGGGCATCGCCGCCGTCCACCGCCATGCGTAGGCGAGCGTCTTCACGTAGAGATCGCACCGCCCGTCACGAGAGAGGCTCCGAAGTGCCGAGAGGTACTCGTGTCGGAACACGATCGGGATCACGATCCGCGCTTGGTCCGCGTCGGTCAGAGCAGCGCACATCGCCGAGCGTGCGACGCGCCCGTTGCCGTCGTCGTAGGGGTGCACCTCAGAGATCAGGAACAACTCGAACGCAGCGCGGGCCAGGCCGGGCGGCAGATCTGCGAGCCGTTTGAACCCTTCGACGAGCGTGCCCTCGACGAGCGACGGTGCCACGAAGACGTACGAGCCGGCCTGGTTCGGCTTCTCCTTGAATCGGCCAGGTCGCGTGTTCGGTCGTCCTCCCGTCACGAGCCGGTGCCTGCGCTCGAGAAGCTCGAACAGCTCCTCGGCCGTGGCGGGTGTTGCGGGTTGTCGACGAGCGTGCGTGCGTCCGACGTGAAGTGCAACCCTTCCGGCCACGTGGTGTCATCGTCGAGGGGGCCCAGTCCGCGACGAGGAGCGACGATGAGTCCGGGAAGCACGACGTCCTCGACTCGCTCGTTCGAGATGACGGTCAGCACGTCGCCCACCGGCTCCAGGGGTGGTCGGCCACGGAGTTACGGGTTGCCTAGCCATCCGATTGCGGAAGAAAGACCGCTGAGAGACGGGTTGGTGGAAGAAACGCCGCTGAGAGCGGACGTGTCACGCAAGCTTCTCCGCTGAGAGGGCACCGACGATTTGGCCACCTCTCATACACGTGCTCGGTGTTGCTCGGCGGCGTTCACTCCTGATCGGACGCTGCCGCCGTCGCGAGGATCGCGAGGGCAATGTCGGTCCAAGCGTTCAGCGCCCTGTCGTCTTCGATGTCGAGGGGCGGTGACTTGAAGGTCCACGTGGTGCGGCGGAGTGCGACGAGCGCGCCCAGCAGGACGATGGCGAGCGCTTCGGGGTCGGGCGCAGCAGGAAGCGCAGCGGTGATGAGGTCGGAGGCGATGCGGTAGCTCAGATCGACGACGTCGTGCTTGACCTCGGCGGTGAGGTGATCCATTCGGTCGCCGTCGTGTTCGAGGATTCGGGTGAGATCCTTCATCCGGTCCATCTCGTCGAGGAACCAGCGCCCGAGACCCACGACGATCACTCGCAGCACCGTCGGATCGAGACGCGTGGCATCGGCGAGGTCGAGCTCGCCGATCTCGGCTGCGCCGGCTGCGGCGGCGTCGATCCGAGAACGGACTGCGGCCTCGAGGAGCGCCTGTTTCGTGGCGAAGTGCTTGTACAGGGCACCACGCCGCGGCTGCAGCCCAGCGGCCGCCTCGATCTCGCCAACCGACGTGTCACGAAAGCCGCGCTCGGCAAACAGGCGCATGCCTTCGACAACGAGACGTTGACGAGTAGGGGCCAGCTCGTCCACGCTACGATGGTAATCGAACGATTACCGACGGGAGCCGTCACCACCACGCAGCGGAGGCATCCATCGTGTCCCGGACACTCAAACACGTCGATCCCACGAAGCCGCCAGGATGGATGGTCCGCGGATACGCGGCAGTCGCGGCCACCCGCTTCGCTCGGTTCATCTCGCGCCACGTCAACTGGAAGCTCGACCCGATCCTGTTGCGTCTGACCGGCGGCCGTGTCGCGTCGACCCTCGTGTTCCCCACAGCGCTGCTGGAGACCCGGGGCGCGAAGACCGGCGAGACACGTCGGCACGCGATCATCTACTTCCACGACGGCGACAGGGTGGTGATCGTGGCCTCGAACGCCGGCGAGGCGAGACACCCGTCCTGGTACCACAACCTGCTCGCCCACCCAGACGTCACCTTCGGTGGGATCGCGATGCACGCCCAGCCGATCACGGATCCTGTCGAGTTGGCCAGGCTCTGGCCGCTCGCCGATCACGTGTTCCCGGCGTTTGCCAACTACCGCGACTCTGCAGCCGTCGCCCAGCGGACCATTCCCGTCGTCGAACTCAGGCAGCACTCCTCGTCGACATCTGGGAGTCGGTCCAGGTGCGACCGCGAGCCAGAATCAGGGTTGCGCAGCCGATGATCGAGGCGAGGGTGACGAGCCCGGACTCGGTTGCGGTGTACGCCAGGGCAGTGGGAGCGACGATGACGATGAGGCCGCCGCCGTCGAGGAACAGGTTGACGGTCGTGTGGGCGAACACGACCGGCCACACGCTGCCGGAACGGTCCTTGAGCCAGGCGTAGCACGCGCCGGCAGCGGTGATGGCGAGGACCACGGTCGGTGCGACGATCCAGCGACTCCCGACGCTGTTGTAGGTGTCGGTCAGGAGCACCAAGGGCAGGTGGAAGAGGCCGTGGACGAACCCGACGAGGACTGCGGCGCGACGGCGGGAGACCAGCATCTGGATCCGGGGCAGCATGTAGGACCGCCAGCCGATCTCCTCGGTCATCGCGAAGATCATGACGATGACGAAGTTGATCGCCAGGTTGATACCCACGTCGGGTGCGGTGTCTGACGGGGCCAACCCGAAGCGAGCGCTGCCCAGGAGGACCGCGACGCCGTAAGGGATCGCGAACACCGCGACGATGCCGATTGCGAAGGCGACGGGCCAGGTCCGCCAGCCGGCCCGTCGCAGACCGAACGTCCCCCAGAGCTCGCGGCGCCCTCCTCGCCGTGTTCGCAGGCGGGTGATCAGCAGGACGGCAACAAGCGGCGTCATTGCGGTCAGGAGGACCGCAATGCCGGCGTCGGGCAGGGCGAGGGCGATACCGAGAACCATCGTGGTCACGAGACCGACAAAGGTTGCCGCCTCTCGGGCGGGACGCGCTGCGGAGGCACGGGACCCGCTGCCAGGTGCTGCGGTCGGCGGGGAGGTTGTGAGGAGTGAGGTCATGGCCCCAGCGTGAGCCTTCCCGCGGCAAGGCGTATCGAGCGCCGGTGCCTTCTGCGACGAACCGGGGACCGAGACCGGGAGCGTTGCTTCTCCTCCTGCAGACCGATGCGGGATCGCCGAGCGGGTCGTAGGTTTGCCGGAGTGACCGTATGCCCTCCTCCTCCTGCCAGGACCTGGCGTCCCGGTCTGGTGGACGCTTCATTCGCGCTCGTCGTGGTCGCGCTGGGTGTCCGGGTGTTGGCCTCCGCGGGAGGTGGCCAAGGCTTCCGGGCTGCAGACTGGCTGGGGTACACGCTCACCGCGGCGGGCTGCGCCGCGACCGTGTGGGCTCGGCGTCAGCCGTTGGCGGCGCTGGTGGTCGTCGGCCCGGTCGGCACGCTGCTCGCATTGCGGGACTACCACGTCGACGTGTTGGTCTTCGTCGCAGTCGGCCTGCTGTTCATGGTCGCCAACTCCCGGTCCCGTCGGGACGCACTCGTCGGCCTGGCGACGACGATGGTGTTCTGGGCAGTGACCGTGGCCACGCAACCGGCCGACCTTCCCCTCGCGCAGGTGGTGCTCAGCACAGGGATCTTCATTGGCGCCTGGACCCTGGGCTCGGTGACCCGGAGCCGACGAACTGCCCTGCTCGCGCTGGTGGCCGAGGCCGAGCAACGGGCCGCCGCCGAACATGAACTGGCGGCTGGGGAACGGGACCGGAGCAGGCTTGCCATGGTGGAGGAGCGGCTCCGCATTGCACGCGACGTCCACGACGTGCTCTCCCACTCCATGAGCGTCGTGTCGGTTCAGGCCACCGTCGGCGCACACCTCGCGAGCGTTGACCCCGCGGCGGCACGGCAGTCGCTGCTCACCATCAGCGACGTCAGCCGATCCTCGATGCAGGAGCTTCGCCAGATGCTCACGCTGCTGCGAGACGACGCGACACAGCTGACGCAGGACGTCACGTACGAGCCTGCTCAAGGCGTCGCCACCCTCGAAGCGCTCGTCGAGACCTATCGCGTGGCCGGATTGCCCGTCACCACGACGACCAGGGGTGTGGTCCGAAACCTCACGGCGTCCGTGGACCTGTGCGTCTACCGGATCGTCCAGGAAGCGCTCACCAACACCTTGAAACACGCCGGAGCCACCACTGCGTCAGTCGAGCTGGACTACACCGCGCCCGCTCTGGAGGTGGTGATCATCGACGACGGGCGAGGACCCGGACATACCAACGGCGGCCACGGCATCGTCGGCATGGCCGAACGTGCCGCCCTCCTCGGCGGGCGTCTGCACGCCGGACCGGGGCCGGCCGGTGGCTTCTGTGTGACCGCCACCATTCCCTACGACAGCGACGTGGAGCTGGTGCCTCGGTGAGCGCAGCATCACCGCCGATCCGCGTCGCCGTGGCCGAAGACCAGGCTCTGGTCCGCGGCGGGTTCGTGGCCCTGTTGAACTCGGACCCTGACCTCGTCGTCGTCGGCGAAGCCGACAACGGACTGGCCGCCATCGACCTCGCCCGAACGACCAAGCCCGACGTGATCCTGATGGACATCCGAATGCCGAGCCTCGATGGAGTCGCCGCGACCAGACGGCTCACCAGCGACCCGGCCACCGCCCACACCCGGGTGCTGATCCTCACCACCTTCGACGCCGACCAATACGTCCACGACGCACTCTGCGCCGGCGCCAGCGGGTTCCTCCTCAAGGACGTTCTCGCCCAGGACCTGCTCAACGCCGTCAAGATCATCGCGGCGGGCGACGCGCTCGTTGTCACCACAGATCACCCAGCGCCTGATCGATCACTACACCCGGCAACGATCCCCGAGCCCGCAGATCCAACGGCGGGTCGCGCAACTCACCCCCCGCGAGACCGAACTCCTCCTCGCCGTCGCCCGCGGGCGAACGAACGCCGAGATCGCGACCGAGCACTACATCTCGCTGTCGACGACCAAGACCCACATCAGCAACCTGTTGACCAAGCTCGACGCCCGAGACCGCGTCCAGCTCACCATCACCGCCTACGAAACCGGCCTCATGCACATGGCGCCGCCCAACAGGCCATGACGGGACCCGTTCGGGATCCGCTCTCGGGCGTTCAGGTCGGGCTGCTCATCGTGTGTGGTCGGCGACTCGGGCTTCGAGCTTCTCGATCGCCATGGACCATCCCTTGCCGCCGGGCGAGTCAGCGGGCACGCCGACGTGGGTCATGACCATGCGCGTGCTGCCTCCGAGGTCTTCGAGCTCGACCACGATCGATGTCTCCATGTGCGAGCCGGGTGGCATACCCATCTGTTCGGCGGTCATGGGTTCGCCGCTCGCGTCGGCGATCGCCTCGGTGTAGACGAGGCGGGTCATCGGCTCGACCTCGCGGTACGTGCCGACGAAGAACATCTCCATCGGGCCTCGTGGCGTGTCCATCGCCATCGCCACGTGGCGCCGCCCTCCGACCCGAACGTCCATCTCGGCTCTGGGGATCGTGGCACCCATGGGTCCGTACCAGTTCGCGAAGTGTTCGGGCTCGGTCCACATCGCCCAGATGAGATCGATCGGAGCGTTGAAGGTGCGTTCGATCCGCACGTTCTGGGTGTCAGTCATCTGCCGTCTCGCTTCTCGGTTGGGCGTTGGTTCGGAGCGTCTCGATGTAGCCGTCCAGGCGATCGAATCGGTCGTCCCAGATGTGGCGGTACTGCTCGGCCCAGCCCGCCACCTCAGCGAGCGCCGCCGCGTCGAGGCGGCACGGCCGGAACTGGGCACGTCGTGTTCGCGTGATGAGCCCGGCGTGTTCGAGGACCTTGATGTGTTTGGAGATCGCCGGGAGTGTCAGATCGAACGGCGCGGCAAGATCGTTGACGCTTGCCTCCCCCTCCGCGAGGCGGGCGAGGATGGCCCGCCTCGTCGAGTTCGCCAGCGCGGCGAACGTCTCGTCGAGGCGTTCATCGTCGAGCGTCAGGTTCGCCATGCGTGATTCCCTCGTACTTTCCCGATCGGTTAATCAACTGATCTGGAAAGTACAGTGAGGAGGGCGAAGTGTCAACCGGTTGCCGCTGGCGGCACGTCGTACAAGGCGAGCTCGTCAGCGTCGGGAGCCTGGAAGACGGTCGCCCACTCGTCGAGGTCGGCGCGTCCGATCGGCTCGCGGTCCCAGGGCGGCTCAGCGTTCCGTGCCTCGATGCGCCGCCAGAGTTCCTCGATGGGCGCGTCGAGGTAGTGCAACTCGACACCGACACCAAGGCTGCGAGCCACGGTCCGACATCGCGATCCCACGGACTCGATCCGAGAGCGCGCTGCCATTCATCCTTCGTGAGCCGTACCGCGCTGCGCTCGGCGGCCAGCCGCTTGGCGAGTGTGGTCTTGCCGGCTCCAGGCGGCCCGCAGGTGAGCAACAACCGGGCCTCGCTCATCATCTGCCATTTCAGCACGCCGCAGGAGTGAGCCGCGCTGATTACCCCGTCGGCGGGCGTGGGCGGCTACGCGTGGAGAGTGGCCACGAGCGGATTTCCGGTTCGAGCCGGTCGATTTGGCGGAGGTGCTGCGTCATCTGTGCACGACCGGGCCGATGAGGCCCGGCGCACCACGAGAGGACCACACCATGACCGCACCCACACCCCTCGCCGTGACCGTCTCGGCCCGGATCGCCGCAGCGCCCGAGACGCTCTACGACATGATCGCCGACGTGACGACGATGAACCGCTACTCGCCGGAGAACACCGGCGCGACCTGGCTCGGCGGGGCCACCGGCCCCCGCGTCGGTGCCCGGTTCAAGGGCACGAACCGGCTCGGGAAGGCTCGCTGGTCGACGAAGCCGACCGTGACCGTCGCCGAACGCGGCGTTCGCTTCGCCTTCGACGTGCCCGGGAAGTCGGGGCCGGAATGGACGTACACCTTCGAGCCAGCCAGAGAGGGCACCACGCTCGTCACCGAGTCGATGGTCCAGTCGCGTCGCTCGCCCGGGATCATCCGCTTCATCCAACGGCGCAACGGCGTGACCGACCGCGCTGCTCACCTGCGAAGCGCCATGGAGACGACCCTCGCCCGACTCGCCGATGCGGCGACCGCCGACACCGCGGCCCCGAGGCTGCAGGCCGAACGGAGCTGATGATCGACACGGGACCTGAGCCGCGCGACATGCGCACCCGAGCGAGTGCGGTGTTGCTCGCCGTGGGCGTTGTGTCGCCCCTGCTGTACTTCGGAGCCCAGCTCGTCTGTGGACTGAAGACCCCCGGATACAGCTTCCTGCGGGAGGCCGCGAGCGACCTCGGGACATCGGATCGGCCGTACCACCGGGCCTTCAACGGTGCAGCCCTCGCGACCGGTTGCTCGCTCGTCTGCGGCGGGATCGGACTCCTGTTGGCGAGCGTGCGTCACGCCCCTCGCCGGGTCGCCACCGTCGTCGTCGCCGTCTGTTGCCTGTCGGCAGGAGCGTCGGCGTTGGCGGCCGGCGTCTATCCGTTGCCCGACGACCGCCACGGAGGTGGGCCGCTCGGCGCCGGGATCTTCCTCGCACCGTTTGCCGTCGCCTTTGCGTTGAGCGACCGGGTTCGACTGCGTCCCTACCTCGGGTTGAACATCGCCCTCTTCGCCACCG
>CAVTAI010000004.1:0-82818 GCA_963732655.1 uncultured Acidobacteriota bacterium
GGCTCGGCGCGACGCTGGTCGAGCACACCATGGACGACTTCAACCGCCTCTTCGCGGTCAACGTCGGCGGCGTGTTCCTCGGCTCAAAACATGCGCTCCTGCGGTTCCGTGAGCAGGAGAGCCCGGGGTGATCCTCAATACCGGTTCGGTCGCCGGCCTGGTGGCCTGGGGCGGTTCGGTCTACGGCGCCACCAAGGGGGCGGTCCACCAGCTCACGCGGGCCACGGCGATCGAAGGGGCGCCGTTCGGCATCCGGGCCAACGCCATCTGCCCGGCGGGCATGCCGTACACCAACTTCGCGGCCGCCGGAGGCCTCGACGCGCAGGGCGAGATGCTCGAGCAGGTCGCTCAGAGTGTCGGAGCCATGCACCCGCTCGGCCGACCCATCCTGGCCGAGGACTGCGCCGAGATCGCCACGTTCCTGGTGTCGGACCGTGCCGGCAACATCACCGGCACGATGGTGCCCGTCGACGGCGGGTACTCGGCCCGATGAGCCCGAACCACGGCACCCTGCCCGACCGCGAGTCGCTGCGCGCCCTCTTCGACACACGCTCGGCGCTCGCGTATTCGGGCATCGATTTCGAGCATGATCCGGCGCCGCTGTGGCACCGGCTCCGCCAGACCGGGCCGGTCCACGAGGGCACGGTCCACGAGCTGATGGGGTACACCAAGTCGGCCACGTTCCACGGCGTGCCGGACCCCGATCGACCGCACTACTCCGTGTTCAGCCACGCCGGGTGCGACACCGCCTAACGCGACGAGGTCACGTTCGCCTCGTCGCCCGATGCGGTCGAAGCCGGTCCCGACGCCGTCGGCTACGAGTCGAGCCTGCTGATGATGGGCGGGTCCAAGCACCGCCGCTATCGCGGCTTGGTGCAGCCGTCGTTCTTGCCGGCCAAGGCGCAATGGTGGATCACCAACTGGATAGAGCAGACCGTCCACGCCCTGATCGACAACTTCGTCGACAGCGGCCGGGCCGAGCTCAACGTCGACTTCTGCGCCGCCATCCCGATCCTCACCATCACCGGTAGCTTCGGCGTGCCCATCGACCAGGCGCTGGAGATCCGCCACGCCACCGCCAACCCCATGAAGGTCGTCGAGGCCCTGGCTCCGATCGTCGCCGCCCGGCGTGAGACCCCATGCGACGACCTCATCAGCGTGCTGGTGCAGGCCGAGCTCACCGATGAGAACGGCGAGAAGCATCACCTGTCCGATCCGGAGATCTACTCGTTCGGCGTGCTCCTTCTCGGTGCCGGATCTGGCACCACCTGGAAGCAGATGGGCATCCTGCTCGTCGCCCTTCTCGAGCGACCCGAGCTCCTGGAGGCGATCCGGGCCGACCGTTCCCTGGTGCGACCGGCCATCGAGGAGATCATGCGTTGGATGCCGACCGACCCCATGTTCTCCCGCTGGATCACCCGTGACATCGAGCTCGGCGGCACGGCGATCCCCAAGGGCTCGGTGCTGCACCTGTGCATCGGTGCCGCCAACCGCGACCCCGCCCGCTGGGACGATCCCGACACGTTCGACATCACCCGCCCGCTGAAACCCTCACTCGGGTTCGGCAGCGGCGCCCACGTGTGCCTCGGCATGCACGTGGCTCGGGCCGAGATGAGCGTCGGCGTCAACACGCTCCTCGACCGACTGCCCAAGCTGCGTCTCGATCCCGACACCGAACCGCCGCGCTACATCGGCATGTACGAGCGGGGCACGACCGAGATCCCGGTGGTGTTCGGGTAGTGCACGGGTCTGCCTCGGGCGTGGAGACGCCGATACCGGTCACGGAGCACGAGACCGAGCCGGACGGCGCCGAAGATGCCATGGTCGGCGAGGCCAGCGAGGTCAGCGAGGTCAGCGAGGTCGGCGAGGTCGGCGAGGTCGGCGAGGTCGGCTGGCCGGCGCGTGCCGCCGCTCGGGCCGGGGTGGACGAGCGCCCGCGCCGGCGGACCTCGGAGCCGGCGCGCCTCATCGTCGAGGCGGCGCAGCGTCTGGTCAGCGAGAAGGGATCTTCCTTCACCATCCAGGGGCTGGCCCGCGAGGCGGGCTTCTCCCTCCAAACCTTCTACCGGTACTTCGCCGGTAAAGAGGAGCTGCTCCTCGCCGTCATCGAGCAACGGATCGCCGATGCGTGCGTCGAGTTCGAGCACACGGCCGAACGTTTTCCTGATCCGATCAGTCGTCTGCGGTTCTATGTCACCAGCACCTTGGACAACCTGGATGATCCCGCGAGCCTGCCGTGGCGTCGCTTCGTCACCTCTCAGCACTACGGGCTCCAGGAGATCTATCCCGCCGAGATGGCCCGAGCGACCGGTGCGTTTCAGGAGCTCCTGGTGCCCGAGATCGAGGCCGCGGTCGCCGACGGACTCCTCGCCCCGGATGACATCCAGCGGAGCGCCTGGTTCGTGAACCAGCTGGTCATGGCGACCTTCCACCACTACTCGTTCGCCGAGGACGGCCGTCCACCGGCGGATCTCGGCGACCAGCTGTGGAACTTCTGCTACCAGGCCCTCGGCGGCCCGGGTCCCGCCGGGACCAGCACGACCGAGACCAGCTCGGCCGAGACCAGCTCGACCGAGAGCATCAAGTCGGGCCTGACGGCCGCGACCCGCTGGGCGACGGGGATGGTCCGAGGCTCACGCCGCTGAGGCCGCGGCGTGCTCGCGGAACGCCGGCACGGCCTCGCCGAGCAGGCGATCGACGACGGGACGAGGATCGGCACCGACGGTCGCCGGGCTGAACACGAAGTGGCGGGCCCCGGCGTCGTAGAACGCCGCCAGCTTGGCGGCCACCTCGGCGGCGGTACCGGCGGCGGCGACGCTGTCGACCATGGGGCGGAAGTCCTGGTCGTAGGTGCCGCCCATCGTGCGCGCCGCCTGCTCCCGGGCCGACTCGCCGTCGGGGTCGATGTTGACGAAGACCCACACGTACCAGCCGAAGTCGACCAGATCACGTCCCTCGGTCTCGGCGGTGGCCCGCACGACGTCGACCGAGGCGGCGTAGCGGCGCGGTGAATACAGGTAGGGGAACCAGCCGTCGCCCAACGTGGCGGCCCGGCGCATGGCCGCTTCTGAACGGCCGGCGACCACGATCGGCGGGCCACCGGGTTGAGCGGGAGCGGGGTGGATGCGCACGTCCTCCATGGCGTAGTAGCGGCCCTCGTGGGTGATCTCCTCGCCGCTCCAGAGCCGACGGATGAGGGGGATCGCCTCGTTCGTGCGCCGGCCCCGCTCGTTCACGGGTATCTGGCAGGCCCGGAACTCCTGGGGGTACTCGCCGCCCACACCGATGCCCAGGATGAGGCGCCCACCGGTGGCCCGATCGAGGTCGGCGGTCTGCTTGGCCACGATCGCCGGCGGGTAAAGGGGCAGGAGGAGGATCGACGTGCCGATGCGGACCCGCTCGGTCAGCGCGGCGAGGCGGGCCAGGCCCACCATCGCCTCCGGCGACGGGTTGCGGGAGGCGACGTGGCCACCGACCCACAGGGAGTCGATCGGCAAGGCCTCCAGTTCGGCGACGGACCCGCTCCCGCCGCCGTCGACCAGGCCGATCTGGATCTCGTCGGTGCGGTGGGGCATCAGGTGAGGACCTCCGTGAGTTGGTCGATGTCGGTGGGCGAGAGACCGAGGATGTCGCTCAAGACGTAGCCGTTGTCCTGGCCCATCAACGGGCCGGGCCGGGTGACACCGCACTCGAGGTCCGAGAACAACCATGGGGCCCGCATGACCCGCGTCGGCCCGATCACGGGATGCTCGATGGCGACGAAGACCCCGCGGGCGGCCAGGTGGGGATCGGCGGCGAGGGCCTCGTTGGTCATGACCTCGGTGGCCGGGACGCCCGCTTCCTGCAGGATCTCGAACGCTGCCGCGGGCGGGCCGGTGCCTCATCCACCCGACGACCGCGGCGTCGATCGCCGCGGCCGCGGCGTGCCGACTCACCGATGTCGGGTAGGTGCCGGCCCACTCGGATCGGCCGAGAACGGAGCAGAGGGACGACCACTCTGCTTCGACGCCGATGGCGACGGCGACCCACTGATTGTCCCCTGCTGGGTAGACGCCGTGGGGCGCCATCTCCCGGTGACCGTTGCCGACCCGGGGCTCCCAGGGCGCGCCGATCACGTGGGCGAGGAGCGCGTCCGGCGCGCTGGCGATCACGACCTCCCGCGACGCGACATCGACGTGTTGGCCCTCGCCCGTCCTCGCCCGGTGGAGGAGCGCGGCGAGGACGGCGACGGCCAGGGCGTTGGCGCTGCGGTAGTCGGTCGACTCGCCAACCTCCGTCGGCGGACCGTCGGCGTAGCCGGTCTGATGCGACAGGCCACCGGTGGCGCCGAAGATGCTGGCCAGACCCGCAGCCATGGCATCGGGTCCGGTCGACCCGTTGGCCGACGACGACACGACGATCAACCCGGGGTGCCGCTCGAGCAACGACACCGGGTCGAGGCCGAACCGGGCCATGACGCCGGGACGGAAGTTGTCGATCACCACATCGGCCGTGGCCACGAGTCGGTGGGCGAGGTCGCGGTCCTTCGGTGCTGGTCATGTCGACCTGGAAGGAGCGCTTGCCGAGGTTCAGCTCGTTGAAGTTGGGTGACCGGTCGATGCCGCCGTAGTCGGCGAGGAACCCGCGCCGGCGCCGGATCGGGCCGGCGGGTCGACTCGACCTTGATCACCTCGGCGCCCAACAGCCCCAGCAGGAGCGTGGCGTAGGGCCCAGCCGCGGCCCAGGTGAAGTCGACGATCCGAACGCCGTCGAGCCCCCGACCGGCAGACAGCGCAAGCTTCTCGATCGCGGGTGAGGGAAACCCGTCGGCCGAGCCGAGTTCCGGCGCCGGGCGGAGGACGACGGGTGTGGCCGACATCCGGTACGGGACCCCCGGGAGTCTGAGGCGGCCGCCTCGTCCATCGTCGATCTCCTGCCAGAACTCGCGGTGGGTGAGCTGGTCCGACGCCAGCAGGTCAGGCGGCTCGGCGTAGGCGCCGACCGGGCAGCCGAGACGCGGCGAGGATGCCGACGGCGTCGTCTTTGGCTCGGGCCCGGCACCACGTCGCCAGGGCGGCGCCGGTGGCCGCGGGGTCGGCGGCACGCGACTCGGTGGTGGCGAAGCGGCTGTCGCCGAGCTCACCGGCATCGGTCCGATGCCGCCAGGGCGTCGAGTTGGCGGTCGGTCATGCCGACGAGCTGGATCCAACCGTCGCGACACGCCATCATCCCGGTGAAGCCGTAGCGGTTCCCCTCCCGGCCGAGCGTCACCCCGTCGTTGGTGAAGCGGCTGAGCCGGGTGCGGTTGAGCGTCAGCTGCGACTCCTGCCCCGACACGTCGATCCGCTGGCCTCGACCCGTGCGTAGGCGGTCGTAGCAGGCGGCGAGGATGGCGACGGCGGCGTTCCAGCCCGTGTCGTAGGAGGCGATGTCGCCGCCGATCTGGATGGGCGGTCGGTCAGGAAAGAGCTTCCACCCCAACCCGCTGGGCAGGATCGAACCCTCACCGCCGGAGTGGAACTCGATCAGATGAAGGGCCCGGTAGTGCTGGTACGGACCGCTCGACCCGAACGGTCGGATGACGGCCAGCGAGCAGGAGTCGGGGAGCGGGCCGAGGTCCTCCACCTCATTCGGTACACGGTCGGTGATGATGACATCGGCCTCGGCGACGAGCCGACGAAGTAGCGCGGCTCCCTCGGGTCCGTCGTCGACCACGACACTCGACTTGCCCGTGTTCAGGTAGGTGAAACGCACGCTCGGTTCCCCGGGCGCGGCCTTCGGTCGCCGCGGCCCCGAGCCTCGACCCGGATGCCCGCCCGATGGCTCGACGAGGACCACGTCGGCACCGAGATCCGAGAGCACCTTGGCGCAAAAGGCGGCCGCGACGCCGTCGCTGAGCTCGACGATGCGCCATCCCGCCAACGCTCGCGCCACCCCCCGAACCATGTCGGCACCCTACCCGTCATCGCCACGAGCTTCGGGTGCGAGCGCCGGAGTGTTCGGTCCGCGGTGGTGACAATGGTCCTGGCTCAGCTGGCACGAGGTCGTGGAGGATCGATCGCGGAAGAAGTCCGAGTCGCGCCACCTCCCTCCGGAGGCGGTGGCGAGTGAGGAGGGGCCATGAACGGTCAGTGCCATGCCGGCCGACGACACAGCAGCCGTCTCGCCTGGCTGGCCGCCGTAGCGGTCGTAGGGCTCGGGGCCGGCGCCTGCGGAGGCGACGACGATGACGACGCGTCGAACACGACGATTCCGGCGACCGAGACCACGGCGACGCCCGACATCACGTCAACCTCGGCGCCGGCCGCCGCCGACTCGGCCACGATCGAGTCGCTCAGCTACCTGCTGCAGGGACTGCTCACCACCGACCAGATCGGCAACGGCTGGGTCGACCAGGGCCGCAACGTGATCCCTCCCGGTTCCGACCAGCGAACGGGGTTCCTCTGCCCGGATGGCCAGGCGATCGCCGACCCATTGGCATCGGCCTTCGACCCCCAGGTCCGCACGAGGTTTCGCCGAGCCTCCGATCCGGGGCTGACCGCAGGTATGGCCCTGTTGTGGGGCGACCAGCAGGATGTCCGCGACGGATTCGATGCCTGGTCCTCAGCCGTGGAGGCATGCCTCGGGCAGGAGTACGAGACGTCCGACATGGGGAGGTTGCGGCTCGAACCGATCGATGTGGAGCTCTCCTTCGACTGGCCGGTGATCGCCTACGCCCTGGTGCCCGTCGTCGACGGGACCGATCCGTCGGCCGAGATCCATGCCATCGAGGTGCTGGGCTGGGACGGCGAGTCCGACGTGGCGCTGGTGATGGGCGTCGACATCGTGGCGGTTCGCGATACACCCGAGACGGAGTCGCTCGTCGTCGACGACGCCGAGCTGGTGCGCGTCACCGAAGCGGCCGTCGCCCGGATCCAAGCTGGTCTGTGACGAACCAACCCAGATCAGATCCCGCGAGGTCGTGCTGGTCCACATCCCTCGTATCGCCGCCGCGCTCGCCGACAACGACACGTGGCGCCGGCTCGGCATCTCGAGCTGAGTCGCCGCCGGCGCTTCATTGCGAAATGGCGTTCTGATTGCATTTCTCGGGCGCGAGGGCGCCTTGCTACAGTGCGCTGGGCAACGAGACACACGACCGGGGTGCATGCGTGACCGAGCAGCTGATCGACGGGAAACGGTCCTACATCGACGGTCGCTGGGTGGTGCCGGCGGAGACGTTCCCGGTGAAGAGCCCAGCCGACGAATCGCATGTGGCCGACGCCGCCATCACCTCGTTGGCCGATATCGACCTCGCCATCGCCGGCGCCCGCCGCTCCTTCGACGACGGCGACTGGGCCGAGCTCGCCGCCTCTGAACGAGCCCGCCGACTTCACCTGCTTCTCGACTTCATCG
This sequence comes from uncultured Acidobacteriota bacterium, assembly GCA_963732655.1. Lineage (GTDB taxonomy): Bacteria > Actinomycetota > Acidimicrobiia > Acidimicrobiales > SHLQ01 > CAVTWS01. Next base: position 7,372 of record CAVTAI010000004.1, read on the forward strand.
AGACGCGGCGGGAGCCGCTCGTGGCCACGATGATGGCCGAAGCCGGACAGCTGAGGGCCTTCGTCGAGAGCGCCCAGATGGGGATGGGCCTGGCGCTCGGTCGCAGCACGATCGATCTCTACTTGAACCTGCCGACCGAGGAGCAGAACCCCGTCCCGATCGACGAACTCATCCGCGGGCGGGTGGCGCTCAGCGTCCGCCGGTACGAGCCCATCGGCGTCGTGTCGGCCATCACGCCGTACAACGCAGCGGTCGTTATGGCGTTCCAGAAGCTGATCCCGGCGCTGATGGCCGGGAACTCGGTCATCCTTCGACCGAGCCCCCTGACCCCGCTGTCGTCGCTCGTGTTCGCCGAGGCCGCCGAAGCTGCTGGCCTCCCCGCCGGAGTGCTGAACGTGATCACCGAGGCCGGCCCCGAGGGCGCGGCTCTGCTCAGCACCGATCCTCGCATCGACATGGTGTCGTTCACCGGATCCACCGCAGTCGGCCGGTTGATCCTGGCCCAGGCCGCGCCCACGGTGAAGCGGGTGGCCCTCGAGCTCGGCGGCAAGTCCGCCCAGATCTACCTCGATGACGCGGTGGCCCGGGCGCCGCTCGGCGGCATGGCCGTCGTCGCCATGACCTGTGGCCAGGCGTGCGTGGCCGCCACCCGCATGTTCGTACCCAACGAGCGCAAAGCCGAGGTCGTGCTGTCGGTGTCGGCCGCTTTCGGCCACCTCAAGGTCGGCCTGCCCACCGATCCCACGGCGATGATCGGCCCGCTCATCAACGCCGCGGCCCAGGAGCGCTGCGAAAAGTACGTCGCGCTGGCCCAGGAGCACGGCGGCACCGTGGCCTTCGGCGGCTCCCGCCCGGCCGGCTTCGAGAAGGGCTACTGGTTCGAACCGACGGTGCTCGACCTGCCCGACAACCAGAATCCGGCGGCGCAGGACGAGATCTTCGGTCCGGTGCTCGGCATCATCGGCTACGACGACATCGATCACGCCGTTCAGATGGCCAACGACACCATCTACGGCTTGTCCGCTCAGGTGTACGGCGCCGATACCGCCGCCGCGACCGCGGTGGCGCGACGGCTCCGCTCCGGGGCCGTCCAGGTCAACACCTCGGTGTTCAGTGCCGGCGCCGCCGGCGGTGGATACAAGCAGAGCGGTCTCGGCCGCGAGCGCGGTGTCGAAGGCATCCGCGAGTTCCAGGAAGTGAAGCACATCGCCATCGGCGAGCTCCCTCGCTGACCGCACGACCGTCCCAGGAGGCGTCATGACATCTGACCGCTCGCTCGATTGGCTGATCTCGGTCGACGACCACATCCTCGAGCCGCCCAACGTGTGGGTCGACCGGATCGCCGCCAAGGACCTCGACAAGGCGCCCCACATGGAGCTCCACGACGGCATGGACTACTGGGTCTACGACGGCAAGCGCTATCCGAGCTCGGGCCTCAGCGCCGTCGTCGGCAAGACGAAGGAGGAGTTCAGCCCCGAGCCGCTGCCGTACTCGGAGATGCGCCCGGGCTGCTACGACCCCGTGGCCCGCCTCGAGGACATGGACCGGGCCGGCATCCTGGCGTCGCTGTGCTTCCCCACCATCACCCGCTTCTGCGGACAGCTGTTCATGGAGGCGAGCGACCGCGAGTTCGGTTTCACCTGCCTCCAGGCCTACAACGACTGGATGGTGGACGAGTGGTGTGCCGCCGCCCCCGGCCGGTACCTCCCGCTGATGCTCATCCCCATGTGGGATCCGGCGCTCGCCGCCAAGGAGATGGAGCGCTGCGCGGCCAAGGGCGTCACCGCCTTCATGTTCAGCGAGAACCCGGCGCCGCTCGGCCTGCCGACCATCCACGACCCCAACCGGTTCTGGGATCCGGTGTTCTCGGCGGCCAACGATCTCGACATGGTGGCGTCGATCCACGTCGGGTCGTCGTCGCAGGTGCCCCAGATCGCCCCCGATTCCCCGTTCATGGCCAACCTGGCGTGGGGTGCCATCCGCACCTCGGGCTGCATGCTGTCGTGGATCTTCAGTGGCATGTTCCTCCGCTTTCCGAACGTCAAGATCGCCCTGTCCGAAGGTGAGATCGGGTGGATCCCGTACTTCCTCGAGCGGGCCGAGCAGGTGCTCGACAAGCAGCGCCACTGGGTGATGAAGGGCCAGAAGTTCATGGACCACGCCACCACCGATGTCGACCTCGACGCCATCGACATCCGCCAGACGTTCCGCGATCACATCTTCGGATGTTTCATCGAGGACCACCACGGCATCGCCAGCATCTCCGAGATCGGCGAGGACAACATCATGTGCGAGACCGACTACCCGCACTCCGACACCACCTGGCCCGACAGCATCCGCCGTGTCCAAGACGTCATCGGGCACCTGCCGGTCGAGACGCAGTACAAGATCCTGCGGGGCAACGCCGAGCGGCTCTACCGCTTCACCGCGGCCGAACCGCCCGTCTTGGCGACGGCGTAGCACCGGAGGGCGCCGTTGGTCCCGTCACGTCATGTGTGTGACGCCAATTCGTCGATCGCCTTGGTGGCGTCGAGGTCGATGAAGGCGGCGGCGTACCGTTCCGCGAGAGCGAGCGATACCTCGACACGCTGCCAGTCGGACGCCGCGGTGACCAGCCACAGGGCCAATCCGTGTGCCGTGGAGGCGCGGTAGCGGAGCCAGAGGTCCTCGCCCGACGGGAGCTCGTGGTCTGGGAGGTCGAGGGATGAGCGATACATGTCGACGATCTCGCGCTCGGCGAGTCGTCGATCCTCGACGGTGCACGCGCCCTGTACGAAGTAGCCCAGGTCGATGCACGGGTTCCCGCGCCTGACGACCTGCCAGTCGAGGAATCCGACCTGGTCGTCCGGCGTCAGGTACGTGTTGCCGATGTGGGCGTCGCCGTGCAGAAGCGTCTGCCCACCTTGAGTGAGGGTGCCGATGAACGGTGCCCACACGTCGCGCATGATGTCCTTCCCCGTCAGCTTCTGCACGGCGGGCGGGACGCGGTCGCCGGCGCGTTCGAGTCCGATGTCGATACCGGTGGCCATGCCGCGCCAGGCGACGAACGGTTCAACCCAGGACAACTGGGGGTAGTTGCTGAACCGATCACCCCAGAACGCGCTGTGGAGCCGCGCCAGGGCTCGGACACCGTTCGCGGTCTGCTCGATCGTCATCGGCCGTGTCGCGTCCCGGGGATCGCAACCGCGCAGAAGGAGGTCTTCCATCACGAGGATGAAATCGAGCCGGGGCTCGTCGATCTGGGTGAAGTACACGGCGGGATGGTCGACGGGCAGTGTCGCTCGGGACTCGAAAAGTCGCGCCTCGTTCAGGACGCCGCCAGTGCGGGCGTTGACCGCAGCGTGCTCGGGATCGGACGCCTTCACGAACACATGGCTCGGGCCGGAGCCGCTCGCGTACGACAATGCGAGGCGGGCCCGGCGGTTCGTCCCGTCGTCGCGCAGGACGACGACGACGTCGCTCACCTCGGCGCCGGGAAACGACTCGGCCAGCGCGGTACTGATCCACTGCGGGGTGACGGCGGCCCACTCAGCCGGAATGTCCATCGTTCGCTACCACTTCCGTCGGAGGCGGACACATTGCCAGATCTGGGGCGGACTGGCTCGGCGGCGGGTCGGTCGAGGGGTCCGGTTGGTCCGAGGCCACCACCTAGGCTGGGCGCCGATGAACGATCTGCTGGGTCTCCGAGGCCAGCCCACGCTGGTTGTCGGCGGAGGTCGGGGCATCGGTCGCACCCTCGCGACGATGTTGGCGGGGGCGGGGGCCCGGGTTGCCGTCGCCGACAACGACGCCGACCGAGCGCATGTCGTCGCCGCCGAGATCGGCGCAGTCGCGGTCGTCGGCGACGTCACGGTCGACGGCGAGGCGCGCCGGATGGTGGATGAGGCGCACGACGCCCTCGGTGGGCTGACGCGGCTGGCCAACATCGTCGGGCTCGTCGACATGGCCACGTTCGACGAGACCGACCCCGCCCACTGGGAGGCCCAGCTGCGGCTGAACCTGCTCCAGCAGATGTTCGTGTGCCACGCCGCGGGACGGCACCTGCGAGCCGGCGGTGGCGGCTCGATCGCCATGGTGGCCTCGGTCAGCGGCTCGTACGGTGCCCGGAACCAGGTGGCGTACGGCATCGCCAAGGCGGGTGTGATGTCGCTCGCTCGCACCCTCGCCGACGAGTGGGGGCCCGCCGGGATCCGCGTGAACACCGTGTCGCCCGACATCACCGCGACGCCTCGTCTCGTCGCCGCCGTGCCGGGCCGCGACGACGAGACGCTCGCCATGTTCGACGCCATGGCGCAGGGTGAGGGCGTCCCCCTGGGCCGGTTCGGACGTCCCGAGGAGATCGCCGGGCCGCTGCTGTTCCTCCTGTCGGATCTGTCGTCGTTCATGACCGGGCAGAACCTGGTGGTCGACGGGGGCACGATGATCCACTTCCCGCACAACGTCGGGTGAGCGGAGGCCGTTCTGTGGACTGGCCGGACGAGGTGGCCCTCTTCGAGACAGCGGCCGCCCGGGCCCACGCGGTGCTGGTGAGCCCAACGGTGGGGGAGCAGTGGGCGGAACCGAGCGTGCTCCCCCGGCTCACCGTCGGTGGGCTGGCCGCGCACCTCGTCGGCGTGCTCCGGGTCCTGGAACACCGGGTTCTGGACCACCGGATGGACGATGCCGCGCCGGACGGCGTCCCGGTCGTCGATCCGTCAGTCGGCTACGGCGTCGTCCGCCTCCGCTCGGCGTCGGATCTCGACGAGCCCGTGTTCGCCGTCGTGCGCGACAGGGCCAACCAGATGGCGGGCCGTGGGCATGCCGCCATCGTCGACACCTTCGCGGTGTCGCTCGGGCAACTCGTCGCGCGCTTGGGTGACAGTCACCCCGACCGGCACGTGGGTTCCCCGAACGCAGTGACGGCGACCACGCTGCGGGATTACCTCGTGACCCGTACGGTGGAGCTCGTCATCCACGCCGACGACCTGGCCGAGAGCGTCGATGTCGTCGTCGCGCCACCGGGCGCGCCGATCACCGATCTCGTCGCCGGGTTCCTCCTGTCAACCGTGCGCCACCGCCTCGGCGATGCTGAGTTCCTCCGTGCCCTGGCGGGCCGCCGCCCACCCGACGTCCTCCGCGCCCTGTAGGAGCGCCGACTTGGGCGTCTGAAGCTGCACTCGTAGATGCCTTCGCCACCCGACGTCCTCCGCGCCATGTAGGAGCGGCGACCCCTCGCTACATCCACTCCCCACCCGAACTGGGAGACCAACCCGTCGGCGTTCTCAAGTGGTGGGCGCGACCACCTGGTCGCCTGGTTCGAGGTGGGTGGTGCGAACTGGGAGACCAGGTGGTCGCTGATGCCGACGGTGCCGCTGTGGGTTCAGGTCATGCCAGGAGCGAACGGGCGCGGCTGAACCGAACTCGGCTGGGTGAGATCGGCATCTGCGTCTGCATCTGCGTCTGCATCGGCATCTGCATCTGCATCGGCGAGCCACGATCGGGGTGTGGACGGGAGTGGGTGCCCCCCCGCCTTTCGCTACCCGGGCGGTTCAGGGGCCGTGGCGGGTGATGGGGGTGGGCGGTGGGATGGTGCGGTCGTGGGTGCCGTCAGGCCGGTAGAGCCTGAGGGTGCGGTCCGGCTCCATGACCAGGCGCCAGCCCTTGTCGTGGACTCGGTGGTGCCAGGTCCATGACAGGGGGACCATGTTGTCGATGCTGGTCTCGCCGCCGTCGTCGACGGGGGTGAGGTGGTGGATCTCACAGTCAGCGAACGCCGTGGCGCCGTCGATCGAGCAGGTCGGGTACAACGCCCGCAACGCGAGGCGTTGCTCACGCGTGGCGGTCCGGGACTGGTACGAGACCCACATGGGGTAGCCCTTGTGGTCGAGCCAGGTGGTGTGCCAGTCGGCGTCGCACGCCAGCCGCCCGATCGTCGCGGGATCGACCGGTTCCCCGGACCAAGTTTCGGTGACCGACCCGGGATGCGGGCCGGTGTGGCCGGTGGCGGCGTCGGCGATCCACCCCACCCCCATCCTCGGCGCTGGCCCCGGATCAGCGTCGCCGGAGCGGGTCATCAGGTGGTACAACGCGGCCATGCGATGGTTCGCGGTGACGGGCCCGTCACCGGCCAGGCGGCGAGCCTCCGCGTCGACGAGGTCGGTGAGCACGGTGCCGCGCTCGTCGTCGATGCTGCCCCATATCCCCACCATCCCGGGCCGGTCACGGCGGGGCTTGAGCGTGAGCTCGGACTGGCGGCGGCGGCGTTCGATGTCGGACTCACCATCACCAGCCAGTGTGTCGCGGATCTGACGCACCCGATCACGCAGACCATGGGTGAACATCTCCGGCGCCGTGTCGGCGAGGTCCCGAGCCAGCACGTTGTCCGCCTTGCCCAACATTGCGCGCTCGGCCGGCGACAGGCCCCGCAACGTGCGCGCCACCGCATCCACGTTCTCCGGATGCGCCCGCCCGGACTGCGCCGCCGCGTGCACCGCCGGCAACGGCAACAACAACCCGGCCTGATCCGCGAGCTCCTTGGCCCGCCCTCTCGACAGGCCACCGACTGTGCCCAACGTGGAGCCTGCCGGCGGCCCTGAACCGGAATCCTCCATGGCCTTGGCTGCGGCGGCGAGGCGGCGCTTCCAGCCCTCGACCGCCCGCTCGGCCCGATACACCCGCCGGGTCAGGTCGCGCAGCCCAGACGCGTCGCACGCCGCCAGGTCGACGGAGTCCATCTCACGTTCCAGTTCGGCGAGTACACCCATGCGAACGAATGTACGCAGGGGGTGTGACAGCCATGAAGATCTCGCGCCGAGTCCGACCGGGTCGATGGAAGAGGTGAAGCCGCCGACACGACTGAGGGATCGAGGGACGGTCACCGCAGTGAGGCGAACGCTGCGCAGAGCCTCGTGAGGGTGTCCATCTGGTGGCCGACGCTTCTGGCGACCTCGGTGGAAGCGATCGACGATGGCCACGGCTGCGAGAGTCGTGACAGGTGGCGGCTGACCTCCGTCGCCCGCATCGTGAGGGGCTCAGGTCGAACCGGGCTCAGGGCCGCGGCCAGCGGAACTGGTCGGCGGCCGTGCCGTGGGTGATCGCGGCGAGAACCTCGGGCGACCACGCGGCGTCGGTCACGCGGCGGTGCCACCGCGACTGGCAGTCGGGCCAGGTGGAGTCGGAGGGGGTAGTCGACCTCGAGCATGATGCGGTCGGCGCCGATGCGGTCGATGAGCGGGAGGGTGGAGGGATCGTCGAGGCTGCATAACCAGAAGTTGCGCAGCAGCACCTCGGCGGGTGACAGGTCGCCCGATCAGGTGAGGCCACCGGCCCCGGGGTGGTCCATCACGAACTCGAGGCGGTGGAGCAGCATCGCACCCAGCCGATGCCGCCCTTCGAAATGGCGACCTTCAGGCCGGGGAAGTGCTGGAACACTCACGGCCGTCGCGCCTGGTCGTGAACGTGGGCAGCCGGAGGAGTGTCCGATCGACCTCGACGCCGGCGTCGATCCGCTCGATGCGCGGCGCCCGATCGGCCAGGTGCCGCGGCAGGCGGCCGACGAACCCGTGGCACTACCGTGGCGGTCATGACCGACTCCGCCGTCGCCCCCCGCATCAACGTGCTCGACCCGGAGTTCTACGTCGACCCGTGGGCGGCCTACCGGTGGCTTCGCGAGGAGTCACCCGTCTTCTGGGATCCCGTCCAGAAGATCTGGGCGATCTCCCGTTACGCCGACATCGTGGCGGTCGAGAAGGACGGTGCCCGCTACACGTCGTACAACGGGTCCCGTCCCCACATCGACCAGCGCGCCGATCGGTCGATGATCAACATCGACGATCCTGATCATCAGGCCCAACGCAACCTGGTGTCCCGCCGGTTCACGCCCCGCGGGGTGCGCAGTCATGAGGAGCACGTTCGAGAGGTCGTCACCGCCATCCTCGACGACATCACTCCGCTCGGGGAGTGTGAGGCCATCGAGGCCATCGCTTCGCGACTCCCGGCGATGATGATCGGCGAACTGCTCGGGTATCCCCGCGAGATGTGGGAGCGGGTCCGGCACTGGTCCGAGCAGGTGATGCTGCTGGCCGGCCAGACCTCCCCGAATGGCCCTCCCCACGAGACGCACCCGGACATCCCGGGCGTCATCAACGAGTTCGTGCAGATGACCGTGCCCATCATCGAAGCCCGGCGAGCCCACCCGGAGGACGATCTCATCTCGGTCTGGGCCCATGAACAGGGGTGGGAGACCTCGCAGGTGATCGAGGAGACGATCCTCGTGCTCAACGGCGGCGCCGAGACCACTCGCACCGTGATCGGCTCGATGATCCGCGAGCTCGCTCTCCAGCCCGAGCAACGGCAGCTGCTGCTCGATCGACCGGAGCTGCTGTCGACGACCGCGGTCGAGGAGTTCATCCGCTGGGTGTCGCCGGTGCTCAACATGCGCCGTACGGCCACCGAGGATCACGAGCTCCACGGCCTGCAGATCCGCGCCGGTGACGAGCTGCTCCTCCTCTACCCATCGGCGAACCGGGACCCTCAGGCGTTCGACGATCCGGATCGCCTCGACGTGACCCGGGCCAGCAACCGTCACGTGGCGTTCGGCTTCGGCACCCACTTCTGCCTGGGGGCCCACCTCGCCCGCCTCGAAATCCGGGTCCTGTTCGAGGAGCTCCTGCGCCGGATGCCGGATTGGGACCTGGTCGATCCCACCGAGCCGCGGATCATGCCGGCGACGTTCGCCCGGGCCTACGACCGCATCCGAATCCGGTTCACGCCGAGCCCGGTGCCGGCGATCTGAATCGGACCGGTGCACGGTCGAGCGAAGGGCGGTGATTCAGCCCGGGGCGGAACCGCTCAGGTGAGGACCGGGAGCCGCTCCCAGCCCCGCACGTTCGGGGTGTGAGCCTGCTTGGCGTTCGTCCAGTCGACCTCCCAGTCCGGGAAGCGCTGGAGAACCTCGTCGAGCGCCACCCGGCCCTCGAGGCGGGCGAGGGCCGCGCCCAGGCAGAAGTGGAGGCCGTAGCCGAAGCTCAGGTGGTGGCCGATGGCCCGGTGGATGTCGAAGCGGTCGGCGTCGGGGAAGCGGCGCTCGTCTCGGTTGGCCGACCCGTTGACGAACAGGAAGATCGTCCCCTCGGGCATCGACTCCCCGTAGTGCTCGACCGCCCGCGAGGTGAGTCGGGCCTGCACCGGCGAGGGCGCCTCGTAGCGCAGCACTTCCTCGATGGCGTTGTTGAGCAATGACCGGTCGGCCACGATCTCGCGTCGCTGGTCGGGATGTTCGCCGAGGAGCTTGCCGGTCCAGCCGATCAGGCGGGTGGTGGTCTCGTTGCCCGCCCCGGCCAGTTGGAGGGTGTAGTTGAGGACCTCAGCACGGTTGAGCCGCCGTCGCGTGCCGGTCTCGTCCTCGAACTCGACCGTGAGAAGGTCCGTCATGAGATCGTCGGAAGGGTGCTGGGCCCGGTAGTCGATGTAGTCGGCGAACATCGACACGTCCATGCTCGACGCCTCCGGAGCTTCCTTCCCCTCGCCGCTGATGCGCAGGCCCTCGTCGATCTTCTCCCGAATCGCCTCCTGGTCGGCCTCGGGGATGCCCAGGAGCATGCCGATGGTGCGCATGGGCATGTAGGCCCCGAGGTCGGAGATGAAGTCGAAGCCGTCGCTACCCACGAGGGGATCGAGGCGCTCGGCGCAATAGGAGCGGACCGTGGGCTCGATGGCCGCCATCCGCTTGGGGGTGAACACCCGCCCCAGGATCGACCGGTGGGCGTCGTGGATCGGCGGGTCCTCCATCAGGATCATCCCGACCGGCATGGGCCGGCCGGCCAGCAGCATCTCCAGCGTGGAGCCGTGGCCCGACCGGTAGGTGTCCCAGTCGACGAGGCCGCGCTCCACGTCGTCGAACCGGGTGAAGGCCCAGAACCCGTACCGGTCGTTGCGGTAGAGGGGCATCTCGTCGCGCATGCGCTTCCACAACGGATGCGGGTCGACATCGATCGTGGTGTCGAACGGGTCGTAGTAGATCTCGTCGGTGTCGACGGCGGTCATGGCGACTCCTCGGGTCGGGTGGGCGCCTCGTACTGAAGGGGTGGAAGGCGAGGCGTGATGGTGATCGACGGGATGCACGCGTCGGCGCCGGCTCGCAGGACGCCGTGGACGAGCTCGATGAGCGGCTCCACCCCCATGACGGTCCCGGACAGGAGGCCCTTGGCGGCCCACACCGGGTAGAAGCGCATGAGCTGATCCATGTCCATGCCGGACAGGAACTGCGACGCGGCGATGCCCTCGCCGCCCGAGCAGTCACCGACCACGACCCGGGTGAAGCCGACCTCGGGGTGCTCGACCCGCCACGCCTCGACGAGTTTGTCGAGTGCCGCCTTGGTGACCAGGTATGCCGCCATACCGGGCCACGGGGCGGTGTAGGACGCGCTGACCGAGGACAGGTAGGCGACAACGCCCGCGCTGTCCTTCAGGTGCGGCAGGGCGGCCGCCGTGACGAGACTGGCGCCGATCACGTTGGTGGTGAAGACGCGCTGCCACGTGTCGGCGTCGATGTCCTCGATGGGTCCGACCCAACCGATACCGGTGGAGAAGACGACGCCGTCGATTCCGCCCAGGCCACTCGCCGCCTCGCCGATCGCCGCGCAAACGCCGACCGGATCGGTGACGTCGCAGGCGATGGCCAGGGGTGTGCCGCCCGCCTCGGCCGCGGCCTCCACCAGCAGCTCGTGCCGGCGAGCGAGCAGCGCGACCGACTCCCCGCGGCGGGCCAGTTCGATGCCGATGCACCGACCGAGTCCGGTCGATGCGCCGACCACGACGTAACGCTTGCCTGCCATTCGAAGTCCCCCGTGGAGCGGCCGCGACTCGGTTTCGCGGCAGTGGTCCCGGACGCTACACGGGGCGGCCGTGGGCGGGAGAACGTTGACCATGACGCGGCTGCCCGCCGGCCCGCCGGTACCGCGACGCTTCGTGCCACAATCCGTGGCGTGCAACCTTCCGAAGCATCTCGGCAACGAACCCTGGACGCCATGGCCGCAGTCCAGAAGGTTCACGAGGAGGGATCCCACGTCGTGGCTCTCCTTCAGATCAGCGACGTCGAGGAGACCGCCGATCGGCTGGTGATCGAGATGCCCGTCGCGCCGACGCTGGCGAACATCCGCGGGGCGCTGATGGGTGGGTTCGTCACCACCCTCATCGACATCGCCGCTGGCCGCCACGCCATGGTCCGTGTGCCCGAGGGCCACAGCACGGCCACGCTCGACCTCAACGTGCACTTCCTGCTCCCCATCGTGGTCGGCCCGGCGCGGGCGACGGCGACGACCGTCCGGTCCGGCCGGCGCACGGTCGTGGTGAAGGTGGACGTCGAGGACATGGGAACCGGTCGTCTGGCTGCGACCTCGGTCGTGCAATTCATCGTGCTCGAGCACTTCACCTAGCGCGGCCGTCATTGCGGAGTAACGACGGCTACACCGTTCGCCTTCGCGGCCTCGGCCAGCCGCACGTCGTAGGTCACCAGCCCGTCGAGCTCATCGCCCAGGTCGAGCGCCGCAGCAAGGTGCACGGCGTCGAGTGATCGCAATGCTGGAGGGTCGAGACGACCGGCGGCCGTGAACACCGCGGTCGTGATCTGGACGAGGGTCACCGCGTCCAGCACCTCGCGGGCCCTCAATGCCCGATCTGGAACGACGTGACGGACCACCCTCATCAGTTCGGTCCGGACGAGATCGCAGGCGATGAGGACTCGATCTGTGCGGTTCAGCCACGCTCGAAGTGCGGCCGTCTCGGGTTCAGCGACCACCAACTTCACAAGGGCCGAGGTATCGACGTAGAAGGCCACCTCACCACCGCTCGTCGTTCCGCATCTCCGCCAGGGCCCGGGACAGGCTCGGCCCCGCCTCTGGCGCCGCCAGCTCGGCCAACTGCCGACGTGCCGGCCGGGCGCGTCCCGCCTCGATGAGTCCGCGCAAGCGTGAAGTCGGGATGGCCGTCATCTGGGCGATCGGCCGCCCCCGATCAGTGATGGTCACCGTCTCCCCAGCCGCCGCATCGGCCACCACCGCCGAAGCATTCTGCTTGAGCGCACGTATACCGACTTCGGACATGTTCTTCAATGTAGCACATTCTCCGGAACTGGGCTCAACGGTCCTCCGTGCCGCATACGGGCGTACGCTATTCCGTATGAGCTCCACCGCACGCGTCACGGTCTCGTTGCCCAACGAGGTCCGCCAAGCGGCCCAGCGGGTCGCCGAGGCGACCGGCGTCTCGTTCTCTGCGGTCGTCCAGGACGCGCTGTCGAGCTGGCTGCGGTCCCGGCTCGTCGACGTCTGGCTCGCCGAGCACCAAACCGCCCACGGCGCGTTCAGCGAGGACGAACTCCGAGCACTCGCGACCGAAACCGGCGTGCCCTATCTCCCGCCCATCTCGGGCCGAAGCGCAGCATCAACCTCATCCTCGGCGCCGGAGCTCTCATTGGCATCGACCGCGGCGACCGACGCACCGCCGCACTCATCGAACTCGCCCGACGCGCCGGCGCCGAACTGCTCAGCACCGCGCCCGTACTCGCCGAGGCGTGGCGCAACGGCGCACGACAGGCACAACTCGCCCGCGCCCTGCCCATGATCGATATCCGGCCCGTCGGCGTCGACGAGGCCAAACTTGCCGGCGAGCTGCTCGCTTCGGCCGAGGCCAGCGACGTCGTCGACGCACTGGTTGCCCAACTCGCCCGGCCCGGGGATCAGGTGCTGACCAGCGACCCCGGAGATCTGCGGTATCTGTTGTCCGCCCGAGGTGTCAACGCCACCATCGTCGTCATCTGACCTCTCCGGGCGACGCTCGAAACGCGCCGTCGATCAGACCGTGGAGCTGCTCGATCGTGAGGAGGCCGGCCAAGACATGGGTTGACGATGTCAGCAGCACGAACTCGTTGATCAGCACCGAGAAGAGGTGGGCCAGAGCCGCTCGTCACCGTCGCGAGCTCGCCGGCCGCCCGTCGCTGACGACCGCGACGATCGCCATCGGACTACCAGGCGTTCTGTTCGAGCCTCGCTCTCCCACTCGACCCACCGTCGTCGCGCCCGACTACCGACTCGCCCCCGAACACAACTTCCCCGCCGCGGTCGACGACGTCCTCGCCGCATACCGAGCCCTGCTCGAGAGCCACCCCGCATCGTCCATCGTCGTCATGGGCGTCTCCGCCGGGGGCGGCCTCACCGTCTCGTCCGCGACGATGCGCGCTCGGAAGTCGAGGACTGAGTTGGCTGACCGAGGTCCACTATGGTGACCGCGCGCCGTGGTCGGCGGTTGCGGAGTCGGAGGAGTGTTGTGGCAGATGGTGGCCATGTCGACGCAGTCCGTGCTGCGGTCCGGGCCCTCAACACTGGCGCGTGCCCCGGGATCGAGCCGTCGGGACGAATGATCTCGGTAGAGCTGTGCGAGGTGTTCGAGTTCGGCGTCGACGAGGGCGGCCGGGTTGCCGACACCGGGAGCTACGTCGACCCGCTGGCGTTGTTCCATCGACTCGGGGTCGTCCCGGCCGCGGGGACGGGCGAATGAACGACATGATCCCGGGCACGTTGCTCCTCGACCCCGCCATCTTGGAGGACCCGTACCCGTTCTACGGGCGGCTGCGGCGCGAGGCGCCGGTGTGGCGGGTCCCGGGTACCGACGTGTTCGTGATCAGCTCGTTCGAGATGGTCAGCGAGGTGGTCGGCCGGACCCAGGATTTCTCGAACAACGTGCTCCACTTGCTCTATCGGGACGACGCCGGCCTGCCGAGCCAGTTGTCCTTCGGCACCGCGGGTTTCCAGGCCTTGGCCAGCGCGGACCCGCCGGCCCACGCGGTGCATCGCAAGATCGTGTTCCCGGAACTGGTCGCGCAGCGAATGCTCGCCCTCGAGCCCGACGTCGATGCGATCGCGGCCGACTGCGTCAGCCGCCTCGTGGCGCGCCGGGGCGGCGATTTCATGGCCGAGGTCGCCAACGTGATTCCGATCACCATGATCAGCCGACTCATCGGCTTTCGCGACAGCGACCCCGACCGTTTACTGCGTGCCGCGTTCGACTCCACGCTCATGATCGGGGTCACGATGACCCTGGGCGAACTCCAGCAGCTCGTCGCCCGCAGCGACGACATCGGGTCATGGATCGGCGAGCAACTCGCAGGCGACGCCCCCGAAGACGTCCTCCTCGGCACCATCTCACACGGTGTCGCGCGAGGGCGCCCTCCGTACCGATGAAGGCGTGATCATCCTCCACACCTTGCTCAGCGCCGGCGGCGAATCGACCACCAGCCTGATCGGCAACGCGGCGCGCGTCTTGGCCGAGCGCCCCGACCTGCAACAACAACTGCGCGACGAACTCGACCTCGTCCCGGCGTTCGTCGAAGAAATCCTGCGCCTCGAGTCACCCTTCCGGTTCATGCTCCGCTCAGTCCCCGCAGACACGAGCCTCGGTGGTGTCGCGATCCCGGCCGGCTCCACCGTGCTCGTGTTCTACAGCGCGGCCAACCGCGACCCTGCGGAGTTCGATCAACCCGACGAGTTGATGCTCGGCCGCGACGTCCCCCGACACCACGTCGCCTTCGGACGTGGCATCCACCACTGCGTCGGCGCACCCCTCGCCCGCTTGGAAGCGCGCGTCGTGCTGACCCGGCTCCTTTCCGAGACCACCTGCTTCGGCCTCGACCCGGAGCAGCCACCCACTCGCGTCACGAGCCTGCTCGTCCGCCGCCACGAGACCTTGCCCCTCGTCGTCGACGCACGCTGACGGCGACGCCAACCATCCGGCCTCGCCGTGCGTCGGTCAGCTCTGGACGGCGAGCATGACCGTCACCATGTGTAGCGGGCAGTCACCGATCGCCTGCCAGAGGTGGTTGGTTCCTCGTTGGAAGGATGTCGCCCGCTTGCAGCTCGACCGGGGGAAGGCCCGGGAGGTACATGTGGACCGACCCGGCGATCACGATGTCGACGTCGATCGTCTGTGTCGTGTGCCAGCCTTCGTTGTCGCTCGGGGGGTGAGGTTCCACGGGCGCGAGCTGGACATAGAGGAGCTTCCCACCGTTCCCCCTGGGCGCGTTCGGACCGCTCCTCGTGAGCATCCGTCGCCAACTTGGCGCGGCCATGCTGGTCATCGAGCACGACATGCCGCTCATCATGTCGATGTCTCACCGGGTGTACCGCCTCGAGGCGGGTTCGGTGATCGCCGAAGGCGCCCCCGCCGACGTCCGCAACGACCCCGTCGTCGTCGCTAGCTACCTCGGCACCGACGATCGGGCCATCGAACGCAGCAACTGACGATCGAGCCATGGCGGGCCGCGGCCACCGCGTTCACGTGAGCACGAGCTCGATGGATGTAGCTACTTGTAGTGCTTACTCGGCTAGCCTGAAGTCATGGACGCAAGCCTGCGTGAGCTCAACGTCAACAGCAGCGCGTTGGCGCGGCGGGCCGAGGCCGGTGAGACGATCACGATCACGGATCGGGGCCGTCCGATCGCCGACCTGGGCCCGCATCGCACCGGGTTCCAGTTCGCGCGCAAAGCAGACGTCCTGCGAACCTTCAGGCCACTTGCCCCGGTCGACCCTGATCGATTCCGCCGCGACCTCGACGCGGTTCTCGATCCCGAGTTCCACGATCCGTACCGCACGTGAGTGCGCAACTTCCGCCGGGCGTTCTCGACACGTGCGTCGTGATCGCCTTGGGTTCGGTGAACCCTGACGAGTTGCCCGACGATCAGTCGATCACCACCGTCACGTTGGGTGAGCTCAGCGTGGGTCCGCTGACCACCATCGATCCCGTCGAGCAGGCACGTCGCCAGGCCCGACTCCAAGCGGTTGAGCACGACTTCGCTGACGCGATGCTGGCGTATGACCAGTCAGCGGCGCGTGTGTTCGGCGGCGTTATGGCCGGTGCGCTCAGTCGGGGGCGCAGCTCCCGCGGGCGGATCAGCGATTTCCAGATCGCCGCGATCGCCATTGCCAACGGTTTGGCGCTCTACACGATCAACGTCGAGGACTTCGCGTCGATCGACGGACTCGACCTACGAACGATGTCGCCGCCAGGCTGATCGAAGCTCTGCTCGATCTGGGATTGGATGTCGGCGAGCTCACGCCTGAGCGACGAGCAGGGCTCCGTTTACGCGAGCGATCTCTCCGGTGTGGTGGATGGTGAGGGCAGTCTCGACCTCCTCGCGCCCGATCGGGAACCAGTCGTTGAACTAGTCGTCGACCGGAGTCGCGCTCACCTTCGAGAAGAAGCTCCGTTCGCTGCTCTTGAGCTCGCGAGGCTCACCGACGACCCGGAAGGCTCCGCTCAGGGCGTGGTCGTCGGCGTTCGTGCCCACGAAGACGACCGTCTCGCCCGCATCGACGGAGAAGCCACCGCGTGCGTTGGAGTGTCCGAGTTGACGGGCCGAGACGGTGAAGGTGATGCGTCGTGACTCACCTGGATGCAGGTGGACGCGGAGGAAACCACCGAGCTGCTGAGCGGGTCGAGTCACTCCCGAGGTCCTCGTCCCGAGGTAGAGCTGGACCACCTCGGCGCCCGCTCGCGGCCCGGTGTTTCGCAGCGTTGCCGCGATGTCGACATGACCGTCGGTGTCGATCGTTTCGGGTCCGACGGCGAGGTCCGACAGCTCGAACGTGGTGTAGCTCAACCCGAAACCGAACGGGAAGAGGGGCGTCGCTGGGCCATCGATGTAGTGCGTCCCGAACGGTGTGTGGCTGCGGTAGCCGCTGGCCGAGCGCTGGTGATGGAAGACCGGCAGTTGACCCTGGTGGCGGGGCATGGTGTAGGGCAGCTTGCCGCTGGGGTTGACGTCACCGGCGATGACGCGGGCGATGGCCGTGAGCCCGCCGACGCCGTTGTATGACGCGCTGATGATGGCGTTGGTGTCGAGCAGTGCTTGCGGGAGCACGTACGGGCGCCCGTGGACGATCACCGCCACAGTCGGTCTCCCGACGGAAACGACCGCCTCGATCAACCGCTGTTGCACTGCCGGCAGGTGGATGCTCAGGGAGTCGCTGGCCTCGCCCTCGGTGCGATCGCCATGGAACCAGGCGCTCGCGCCGCCGACGGCGAGCACGACGACCTCGGCCTCGCGCGCCGCCTCGACCGCCCTCTCGAACGCGCCGTCGTCGAGGTCGGCCAGGATGCCGGTGCCGGGCTCGACCGTGACGAGCGCGCCGAGTGCCTCGATCTCCTCGGACAATCCCTTGACGTCGTACTCACTTCGTACCCACGCCTCTTGTGGGAGCGGGGCCTGGCGCGACGGGTCGGGCGCGGGCATGTGCTCTTCGATCCCGACCATGTTGTTGAATCCGCCCTGTGCCACGAACACGCCGACGGCACGAGCCGAGGGGTAGGAGTACGCCGGGTACTGGAGGGCGGCGGCGTTGGCGTGCGGACCGACGACGGCGACCTTGGCTCCCGTGAGCTTGACGGGCAGCAACCCGTCGTTCTTGAGAAGGGTCACGCTGCGCTCGGCCATCTCGAACGCCAGCTCCCGACCCTCCAGAGCGACCGCGCCCAGGTCGATGCGCTCGGCCGCGTAGGGTCGCTCGAAGAGTCCCAGCTCGAACTTCGCGGTCAGCACCCGCAGTGCCGAGGTGTCGACGAGTGCCTTCTCGATTCTCCCGGCGCGCACCTCCCGGGCCAGGACTGCGCCGTACGACCAGGGGGCGGGGAGCTCGAGGTCGAGCCCGGCCTCCAGACCGAGCCGGGCGGCGTCGGCGGCATCGGTGGCGGCCAGGGCCCGCTCCACGACGTGCTGGAACGAGATGTAGTCGGACGACGTGTAGCCATCGAACTCGAGCGTGTCACGTAACAGGGTGGTCAGGAGCTCGTGGGAGATGGCGGCGGGAACGCCGTTGACCTCCGAATAGGTGTTCATCACTGACCTGAGGTGGGCCAACTGGATGGCGGCCTCGAAGGGGAAGGCGAACACGTCACGGACGCGTCGGCTGCCGGCCTCCACATTCGCCGAGTTGAGGCCACCTTCGGACGCGCCGTAGCCGAGGAAGTGCTTGCCCGTGGCCACCACTCCGGTGGAGAGATCCTCTCCCTGTAGCCCGCTGATGTAGGCGACGCCGAACGCCGCCACGAGGTACGGATCCTCCCCGTAGGTCTCGTGCACGCGCCCCCAGCGGGGTTCGAGCGCGACGTCGAGGACCGGACCGAGGGCCTGGGTGAGACCGAGGCGCCGCATCTGTCGCCGCACGAGCTCACCCATCTGGACGCTCAGCTCGGGAGACCACGTCGCCGCCACGCCCGTCTCGGTGGGGAACACGACGTGGCCCGGCGCCTGGACGCCGGCGATGGCTTCGTTGTGGAAGATGGCCGGCACGCCGAGGCGGGTCCGCTCCACCAAGTGACGCTGGATCAGGTTGATCTCGTCGGCGACCTGCTGTGGGGTGGTACCTCCGGTCGACGTGAGCGGTGCGACCTGCCCGATGCCGTTGCTCAGAACCGGCTCGAGCGAGTCGGCCTTGAGGCCATTCGAATCGAGCACGGACTGCGGTTGGATGCAGGTCAGTTGCTGCGCCTTCTCCTCGATCGTCATCTCGGCGAGCAGGAGCGCCGCGCGCTCGCCCGACGGCACGTGTGCGTCGCGGAACGTTGCGGTGTCAGCCATGGGAATCCTCGTTCCGGGTCGCGAGTGCGCCCAGGTGTTCGGAGGTGCGGCGCAGGGTGGCGTCGTCGCCGAAGCACACACCGAAGATCTCATCGACGCCGGCCTCGGCGAACTCCGCGAAACGAGCCGCGAGGGCGGCTTCGTCTCCGATCGCCGCCAGGTCGGATGGTGCACGGGCGTGCTCGCGTTCGAGCACCTGCTGGTACACGGGCAGGCTGCAGAAGGAGGCGAGCTGGCGATCGACCAGGTCGCGCTGCTCGTCGACGTCGGAGGCACCGCACAGCGCGACCGGGATGCTGGCCACGACCCGCGGTCGGGCGCGGCCGGCCTCGGCGGCCGCCCCGTTCAGCGTGGGGGCCACGAGGTCCGTCAGGGTGCGCGGGCCGACCAGCCAGGTGACGACGCCGTCGGCCAGCTGACCCGCGATGCGAAGGGAGAGCGGGAACATGGTGCCGACGTAGACCGGAGGCGCCTCGGCACCGAGGCCTCCGGCCCGTCCGAACGGACTGGTGGTGTCGACCCGCAGCCGTTCGCCGACGTAGTCGAATCGATCACCGCCGAGGAGCCGGGGAAGGACCGTGAGGTACTCGCGCAGGTAGGCGGCCGGACGGTCGTAGTCCGCGCCGAGGACCTCCTCGACGAGAGCCCGGTGCGACGAACCGACGCCGAGCAGGAGCCGGTTGCCGGTCGCGGCCTGGGTGGTGAGAGCCTGCGATGCCAGCACGAGTGGATGGCGGGCGTACGTGGGGATGACCGCAGTCCCGAATCGGATGCGCGAGGTCGAGGCGCCGGCGACGGCGAACAGGGTGAGGGCCTCGACGCCGAACAGTTGCGCGGACCACACGCTGTCGAGCCCGAACGCCTCGTAGCGCTCGATCATGTCGACGTAGCCGGAGAACTCGTGGGTGCTGCTTCGTAGCGACATGCCAAAACGCATGATCAGATCCTCGTGTCGGGTGCTGGTGGGTGGGATCGTGCGGGAAGCCGTCGCGCTTTGGCAGGCTGTACGACGATGATCGGGCTGTGGGTTCTGTGAGCAACGCTTCTCTGAGCAACGCTTCCATGAGCAACCCGCCCCGCCGGGCCGCGACGAAGCGCAGAGCGCCCGTCGAGACGGCCGCCGCGGAACGACGCGACCTGGTCTCGGCCACCATCGAACGCGCCGCGCTCGACCTCTTCGCCGTTCGTGGTGTCGACGACGTGACCATGAACGAGGTCGCGGCGGCCGCAGGCGTCGCCGTGCGAACGGTGTACCGGTATTTCCCCACGAAGGAGGAGATCACCTTGGGTGTGCCCCTGCGGGGCGGGCGCACCATGTCGACGGCGATCCTCTCCCGCCCGGCCTCCGAGTCG
Source organism: uncultured Acidobacteriota bacterium (assembly GCA_963732655.1). Lineage (GTDB taxonomy): Bacteria > Actinomycetota > Acidimicrobiia > Acidimicrobiales > SHLQ01 > CAVTWS01. The sequence continues at coordinate 27,329 of CAVTAI010000004.1, forward strand.
CCGTTCGACGCTCTCCGCAACGGCTTGGAGGATGTCGCCCGCACCCTTGACACCGACGAGTTGCAGCGGTGGTTCGCCGCCCTCGGAGGCAACGGGAAGCTGATCCGGCGGGCGTACTCGGTCAGCACCCAGGCGCTCACCGAGGCCCTGGCCGAGCGGGCCGGGTTGTTGCCGACGGACCTGTGGCCGGAGATGGCCGGCACGATGGTGGCGAGCGCGCTGTTGGTCGGTCAGCATCGGTGGTCGACGCTCGGCGGCGACCTGGCCGCCCACCAGCTGGCGGCGCTCGACATCGCCGGCGCCGGCATCGCCTCGTTCGCGCCGGCGGGAGTGCACGCGCCGGCAGGTGAACATCGCGACCAGCGTCCCCTTCGTTCCAGAAACCGCTGAGCTCACCCCGGCATGACGCCACCGGCGTCGACCGGGATGCTCTGCCCGGTGATCGTGCGGGCCTCGTCGCTGGCCAGGAAGAGGGCCAGGTTGGCGACGTCATCGGTTGTCGAGATGTCGCGAAGTGCAGTGGATTCGAGGAGACGGGCTCGGTGATCGGCCTCGTCGACGCCGTGCTCCCCCGCGGTGCGTTTGACCCAGTTCCGCCACAGTTCGGTGTCGATGCCGCCCGGCACGATGCAGTTGCACCGGATGCCGTAGGGGCCGGTCTCCAGGGCGACCACCTTCGTGAAGGCGCGGAGGGAGGCCTTGGCGGTCACGTAGTGAGACTTGCGGGGCATGCCGTTGTACGCCGCGGTCGACGAGAAGTTCAGGATGACGCCGGTTCGCCGTTCGAGCATCGATTGGCGCAGGACCTCCCGGGTGCACAACATCGCCGCCGTCACATCGATGGCGATGGTGGCGTTCCAGTTCTCCAGCGTCTGCTCCCAGATGTAGAGGTCGGTGCCGGGCGCCGCTGCGTTGTTACACATGATGTCGACCTGTCCGAATTCGTCGACGGCCCTCCGGACCATGGCCTCGACATCGTCCTCGTTCGTCACGTCGGCGCGCATGGCGATCGCTCCGGGGCCGGCGAGTCGAGCCGCCTCCTCGACGAGCTCGGCCCGGCGCGCCGCCAGCACCACGTGCGCTCCTTCACGGACGAACAGGGCACCCATGACCGGTCCGAGCCCGGTGCTGGCCCCGGTGATGATCGCCACCTTTCCCTGGAGGCGTCCCGAGCGGGGCTCCGTGCCCTCGAGTCGCCTCATCAGTCGGTCCCTTCGCTGTCGAGTCGCCCCGAGGGGGGCTCGCCGGTCAGTTTCTCGAGCGAGGCCTCGAAGAGCTCTCGGCCGGCTCCGGTCTCGTCGAGCAGGCGGTTCGTCCGCTGTCGGATGCGCCACCCCGCCGATTCCGTCCGTTCGAGCTCCCAACGCACGGCGCTGACCCGCCACAGGAACCATCGCTCGTCCTCTCGACGCGCTACGAAGGAGTAGGAGAGGGCAGTGGCCAGATCGCCGTCGAGGTCGATCCGTAGTGGGCCGGTGACATGGGCGACGCCGGCGGCGATGAGCCCCTGGTGCCCGTCACCGCGGAGCATGGCGCCGACGCCCGAGCTTCCCTCGTGCGGGTTGCCCGCGGCGTCCCAATCGTAGAGTCCGTCATCGAGCCACAGATCTCCGGCGACGGTTGTCAGCCCGGCATCGGCGGCCGGGCCGTAGGTGAGCACCAACCTGCGAATGTCGGCTTCGTCCTCCAGCCGCCTGAGCCGCGCCTCGATGCTCCCGAGTCGCCCCGAGGGGGGCTCGCTGTCGCTCACGGCTGGGCGGGGCCGAGCAGCTGCGAGGGGACGACCTCGTCGAGCTCGGCCTGGTCCCAGAGGTGCGGCTTGGCCTGCTTGACGATGGTCGACGCGATCTCGAGGTGCGACCAGCGGTTGACGGTGCCGCCCGAGATGCCGAACACCTCGCCGTTGACCTGGGCGGCGGCGTCCGAGCACAGCCAGGTAATCATGGGGGCGATGCACTCCGGCGGTGGGAGGTAGTGATCATCCCACTGGTCCTCCGGCACACCGTTCGCCTTCAGGGCGGCGTCGATCTGATCCTTGTACACGTCGAACAGTCGCGTGGCGGCGCCGGGCGCGTAGCAGTTGAACGTCACCCCGCTGTCGCGGTGCTGGTTGGCGAGGTCCCGGATCATGCCGATACCGCCGTTGAACACGGCGGCGCCCGCCGGGTTGGCCTGGGTGCCGCGGGCGATCTCGGAGGTGGCGAACAGCACCCGGCCCCACCCTCGCTCCAGCATGGCCGGGACCGCCGCCCGGGCCAGCCAGAACTTCTGACCGAGGTAGAGGTCGACCAGCCGTTGCCACGAAGCGTCGCTGCTGCCCAGCCCAGTGAGGCTGGTGTCGAGAAGCGCGCCGGCGTTGGCGATCACGATGTCGCACTGCCCGAACGCATCGACGGCGGTCTGTACGGCACGCTCGCAGCCGCCGGACTCGGCGATCGAGTCGTAGTTGGCCACGGCCGTGCCACCGGCGGCGACGATCTCGGCGACGCAGTTGTCGGCGGCCTCGGAGCTCGAACCCTCGCCCCGGGTGTCGGTGCCGAGGTCGTTCACCACGACCGCTGCGCCTTCGGCCCCCAGGCCGAGGGCGATGGCGCGGCCGATGCCGTTGCCGGCCCCGGTCACGAGGGCCGTTCGCCCGATGAGCCTCTTGTCCACGACGGTCCTCCGTGGCTGGACACGCGGCCCCGACAGCGCCGGAGCTGTGACACCTGTCCTGCTAGGGTGGCAGATTATGCCACGATGGCGCGGCCGTGCCACCGCCGAAGTCCGACGCGCACGTGGTTCTCGGTGAGGGTCGAAGGAGACCCGGGCCACGAACGGACGGAGCGTCGCAATGGGACAACTGGATGGACTGGTCGCCGTGGTCACGGGAGCCGGCCGGGGGATCGGACGGGCGATCGCCCTTCGTTATGCCGCCGAGGGAGCGACCATCGTGGCGTCGTCCCGAACCAGCGACGAGCTCGACGCGCTGCTGATCAACGCTGGTCTCGACGCTGACCGGGGCCTTGCGGTCGTCGCCGATGCCATGGATCGCGACGACGCTCGCCGCCCCGTCACCGAGGCCCTGGACCGTTTCGGCCGGGTCGACGTCGTGGTGAACAACGTAGGTGGGCACACCGGGGGAAGCTCGAATCCGTTCGACGCCGACGACGCCGGATTCGAAAAGACGCTCACCCTCACGCTCACCTCCCACTGGTGGACGACATCGGCGGCCTTGCCGCCCATGCGCGAGCAGGGCCGCGGGCGGATCATCTGCATCGGTTCGGGCGCCTCGACCCACACCGGCGGTTCGGTGGCCTACACCACCGCGAAACACGGCCTGGTCGGCTTCGTCCGCCAGCTGGCGTCGGAGTCGGCTCCGTTCGGCATCAACGTCAACCTGCTGTGCCCGGGCACCACCCAGACATCACTGCTCGACCTCGACCGGATCGCCGAGCGCTGGGGGACCACACCGGCAGAAGCCGAGGCGAGGCTCACCGCCGACGCGCTCCAGAAGCGGATCCTCAAACCGGAGGAGATCGCCGGGATGGCCACTCTCCTCGCCGGCCCGGACGGATCGGGCATCACCGGCCAGGTCATCAATGTCGACGCCGGGTACAAGGTCTGACGACCCATGGACGCCACGATCGGGCGCCTCCATCACGCCGACGAAGGACTGAACCACCAGATCGTCGACACGTTCGCCACCGTCAGCGAGAGCGACCTGTCCTGGACCGAGAAGGTGTGGGGGTCCCTGGCGGCGATCGACGGCTCCCTGCAGGTCGGCTTCGGCTTGGGCAAGTACGCGAACCGCGGGGTGATGGACGGCTTCGCCGCCGTCTGCCGGGGCCGCTCCCAGTGGACGGTGCGGGCCAGCCGCGACCTGTCCCCGTCGCCGGAGGACGTCTCGGTCGGCCCGATCAGGTACGAAGTCGTCGAGCCGATGCAGCGCGTGCGGTTCGTGCTCGAGCCCAACGACGTGCAGCCGATCTCGTTCGACCTCGAGCTCGCCGGTGTCCTCCCGCCGTCGTTCGAGGACCGCAACCTCAAACGCAACCCTCGGACCGGCCGGATCGACGTCAACGTGATCCGCTACCACCAGGGAGGCTGGGCGACGGGCACCGTGACCGTCGACGGCGTCACCCACGAGATCGCACCCGACACCTGGTTCGGGTTCCGCGATCACTCGTGGGGAGTGCGTCAGGCGGTGGGTGCACCCGTGCTGGATCTGCGTCCGTCCCAGCCGATCGTCTCGCAGCGGCCGAGCGGGTTCAAGTGGTCGCCGATGTTCCTGCGCCGCCCCGACGGGTCGCACTACGAACTGGCCATCCACGTAGCGGAAGGCATCGGCATCTCGTCGGCTCACATCCTCGACGCCGAGGGCCGTCATCAGGAGGTGCGAAGCGTCACGCCATCGATGCGGTACGACACCCGCACACGGTTCGTGCTCGACGGCGAATTGATGGTCACGACCGACACCGGCGAAGAACTCCGCATCGCCGTCGAGCGGGTTGGTGACTGCGGGATCTTCCTCAAGCTCGGCGGATATGGAGCCTGGAAGGGTCACAAACACGGGACGTGGATGGGGCCATTGCACCTCGACGGTGAGTACATCGAGGATTGCTGGGACGACGAGCATCTCCCTCTGTTGGGTCAGCTGCGCGACACGCCGATCCGGGTGAGCGAGGGCGATGCCCACGGCTACGGGATCATGGAGAGCATGATGTACGGCGAATGGCCAGAGCTCGGGCTGACCGCAGAGTCCGATCACCGCGTCGAGTACAGCTGACGCCGGGCCAGGAGGCGAGATGTCGACAGGTGGTGCGGGTGCACGGCTGGAGGAGTGGTTCGGGGGCGTGGTGACCGATGCCGACGCCGTGTCGGTGGAAGGTCTCGACCGGGTCGAGCTCGGGCACTCGGCCGAGATGTTCATGCTCACGCTCGTGGTGACCCGGCAGGGGCGCGATCAGATCCACGAGGTCGTCATCCGGATGCGCCCGCCCGAGCCCGGTCTCCTGGAGCCGTACGATCTCGAGCGACAGTTCCGGATCCTGCGAGCGCTCGAGCCGACCGCCGTCCTCGCGCCACCGGCCCTGTGGTTCGAACCGACCGGCGATGTCCTCGGCCGGCCCTTCCTCGTGATGCGTCGCGTCGACGGCGAGGTCTTCGAGCGCGACGTACCCGCGGGTGCCGCGACCGACCCCGACCTGGTGCCTCGCATGGCGATGAGCCTGATCGACCAGCTCGCCGACGTGCACCGGGTCGACCTCGACGCCACCGGGCTGCACTCCCTGGGTGACGGACGCACGTTCCTCGACCGGGAGCTCGACCGCTGGGCGGCCGAGCTCCGTCGCGTCCAGCGAGGACCGCTGCCAGCCCTCGAGCAGCTCCACGACGAGCTGCGTCGGCGCCAACCCGAGCCGACCGAGCGAGTGACGCTCGTCCACGGCGACCCGAAGCCGGGCAACTTCGCGTTCGTCGGTGGCGACGTGTCAGCCGTGTTCGACTGGGAGCTCACCGACGTCGGTGATCCGCTGGCCGACATCGGCTACTTCGAGGTCCTGTGGCAAATCCCGGCCGGTCTGGCCGCTCACCCCACCGCCCCGACCATCGACGAGCTCCTGGCCAGATACGAAGAGCGATCGGGGATCGCCGTCCGCCATCGCGAGTGGTACCGGGCGTTCCAGGTCTTCAAGCTCGGCGCCATCCAGCTCGTCGGATCGATGCTGGCCGACTCCGGGCACTGGAACGACCCCCGAGCACTCGGGATGGCCGTCGGCATCCAGATGATGACCCCGATCGGTCTCCGGGACCTCGGGCTCGACGAGCATCTCGACCTCGGCCCGATCTTCCCTCGGCCTGAACGGGTGGAGGCACTCAGCCAGTCGAGATCCGCCCGCCCGGCTGGGCCGTCAGGGTCGGGGTAGGTGCCACTGCAGCTCGACGTGCTGACCGAAGGCCACCAGCCCGGCGGACACGACATCGGTCCTGACGAAGGCCTGGATCATGTTCGGCGCCAGCGTCCCGGGATCGTCGGGGTGGTACACGCCGATCAGCTCGACGCGTCCGGCGAGGTCGGCGTCGGTCTTCGCAGCCCGGATCCGGTCGAGGGTGGCGTCGAAGTCGGCCCGGTCGAGGATGTTGATGCCGAAGTGGAACGCCCTCTGCGGTTCGGTCCGAAGGCGGGTGAGGTACTCGGCGACCGCCGGGCCCACGTCGCCGCTCGGGCCGGTCCCGTCGGCGGTGATCAGCGAGGTGAGCGCCTGCTCGAGCGCCCATTGCTGTGGCGTCATCTCCGACGCGTAGCACGCGTTGTTCCGAACGTCTCCGATCGCGGGGTCGACATTGGCGAACAACCACTCGGCGCCGTTGTCGATCACCCGCATGCCGAGGAGCTCGAACACTCGCCGGGCCAGGGCACGCTCGCCCGGGCGGTACATCATCTCCACGTGGTTGAGTTGCCGGCGGGCTTCCGAGTCGCTGGCCATCGTCACCATCGCGAGCCTCCCGGCGTGGTCGTGCCGCGAACCTACACTAGGGCTCCCATGCCCTCGAAGCCTCCCGTCGCGTTCACCCTCACCCCGGCCGATGGCGGCGGCATCGTGCCGCTGAACGCCCGTCCGCAGGTCGACAGCCCGGTCTTCCGGGCCGCGCTGCGCGTCGGGGCGCTCGTTCCCCGGCTGCCGCAACCGTTGCTGGACCGGCTGTTGCTCCAGCGCCAACGTTCGAGCCGTCCCCCCGCAGGCGTGGCGTCGGGAACGCCCGTGATCGAGACCGTGGCGGGCAGGGTTCCGATCACCTGGTTGGCGCCGGAGCTGGCCAACGAAGGCGTGCTGGTGTTCCTGCACGGCGGTGCCTACATGGCGGGGCCCGACAAGGGCCATTGGTCATGGCTCGCCGAGGTCCAACGCCGAGCTGGCGTTGCCGCAGCGATGGTGCGGTACCGGATGCCGCCGACGGCGCCGTTTCCCGCCGCCCTCGACGATGCCGTGGCCGCCGTGCGAACGCTGTCGGCCACGTCCGTGCTGGCCGATGGCCGGTGGGTGCTCGGCGGCGACAGCGCAGGCGGGGGGCTCGCGCTGGCCGTGGCGCAGGCGCTCGCGCGACTCCGACGGCCCACTCCCGGCCGGCCTGGTGCTGACCGCGCCCTGGGTCGACCTCGAGACGGCGCCCGACCCGGGATCGAGCGCCGAGCCGCGCGAGTTCGAGATCGGTCGGGCGATGCTCCGGTGGGCGGCGATCCGCTACGCGGCCGGCGTGCCGTTGACGGACAGCCGGCTCTCACCCATCAACGGTGAGATGGACGGCCTCCCTCCGGTGCACCTGAATGTCGGCACCGCAGACCCGTTCCTATTCGACATCCGACGTCTCCGTGCCGTGCTCGAGGCTGCGGAGGTGCCCGTCGAGTCCATCGAGCAGGAGTGCGCCCCGCACGTCTATCCCCAGAACGTCGACACGCCGGAGGCCGAGTGGACGATTCGGGCGCAAGTTCGATGGATCCGCGAGGTGTTGGCGTCCACCGTGTCGTGAACGGGTGCGGGTTCGGGCGAGCCTTGCGCGGGGCAAGGTGATTGGATGTAGCATGCATCGACTTGGCGCTTCGCCCACTTCGGGAGGTCCACCGACATGGCATCGCTCGACCGCTACACGATCATCTCCTCGGACACGCACGCCGGTGGGAGCCACGAGCAGTACCGCGAGTATCTGGACCCGTCGTTCCGCGATGAGTTCGACGCGTGGCGAGGTCAGTACAAGAACCCGTGGCGCGATCTGCGCGACACCGACCTCCGCGTCCGCAACTGGGACGATGCCCGCCGCGACGCCGACACCTTGCCCGACGGCGTGGTCGGCGAGGTGGTTTACCCGAACACCGTGCCGCCGTTCTACCCCGGCTTCGTCCTCTTCGCCGGCCCGCCCCAGGCCGAGGACTACCCACGACGGAGAGCCGGCATCCACGCCCACAACCGGTGGATGGTCGATTTCTGCGCCCGTCATCCGGAGCGGCGGGCCGGCATCGGCCAGTTCTTCCTGAACGATGTCGCCGATGCCATCGCCGATGTTCGCTGGATCAAGGCGCACGGCCTCCGCGGCGGCGTCCTTCTGCCGAGCGTGGCGCCCGACGTGAAGTGGATCGAGCCGCTCTACAGCCGGGCCTACGATCCTCTGTGGGCCGAGATCCAGGACCTGGAGCTCGTCGTCAACATCCATTCGGGCACCGGCTCGCCCGACTACGGCCCGCACGGCGCGGCGTCGGTCCTGCACGTGGCCGAGATGAGCTGGTACGGACAGCGGGCGTTCGTTCACCTCGTCCTCGGGGGGGTGCTCGAACGGTTCCCGGGGCTCCAGGTGGTGATGACGGAGGGTGCGGCCGCATCCATCCCGCCACTGCTGAACAGCCTCGACGACACCATCCGCCGCGTGCAGACGGGTGCGATCGGCGAGCTGAAGTACCGCGAGGAGGATCGACTCCCTCGGCTGGCCAGCGAGTACTTCGCACAGAGTTGCTGGGTGGGGGCGAGCTTCCCGAACATCCCCGATGTCGCCGCCGCCCGGGTCCTCGGGCTCGATCGCATCATGTGGGGCAGCGACTACCCGCACGACGAGGGCACACCGCCCTTCACGCGCGAGCACCTCCGCCAGGTCTTCCCCGGCTTCGCCGAGGCCGACCTGCGGGCCATTCTCGGCGAGACCGCGGCTGCCCTGTACGGCTTCGATCTCGAGGCGCTCGCCCCGTTCGTCGCCCAGTACGGTCCCACCGTGGCCGAGATCGCCGAGCCGCTCGACGAGCTCCCGGCGGAGCCGAACGAGGTTCTCCTCCGGGCCGCGGCCTACCTCCAGGCGTCCTGACGCACCGCGTGGCCAAGCACACCCAGACACGACAGAGTGTCGGATGACCGAGACGCCGACGTACCCGTACCAGGACGATGCGATCCCGATCGATCGGCGCGTCGAGGACCTGCTGGAGCGGATGACCTTGGAGGACAAGGCCGGGCTCCTCTTCCACGCGCTCGTGTTCGCCGGCGACATCGACACCGTCAACCCGATGTTCCCGCTGAAAGCCCCGAGCGAGATGATGTCGGACCTGGGCCTCCGCCACTTCAACGTCTTCGCTTCGCTCCCGGACGGTCGGAGCTTCGCGCGGTGGCACAACGAACTGCAGAGGCACGCCGCCCGTCACCCCCTCGCCATTCCGGTGACGCTGTCGACCGACCCGAGGCATCACTTCTCGGACAACCCGCTCACCGCGGTCATGGCCGGATCGTTCTCCCAGTGGCCCGAGCCCCTGGGTCTGGCGGCGATCGGGTCCGAGTCGCTCGTCCGCGAGTTCGCCGACATCGCGCGCCAGGAGTACGTCGCCGTCGGCCTTCGGGTCGCCCTTCATCCCCAGATCGATCTGACGACCGAGCCGCGGTGGTGCCGGATCAGCTCCACGTTCGGTGAGGACGCAGGGCTCACTTCCCGATTGGCCGTCGCCTACATCTCGGGCTTCCAGCGCGGCACGCTCGGCCCGGGGTCGGTGGCCACGATGACCAAGCACTTCCCCCGCGGCGGGCCGCAGAAGGACGGCGACGACCCGCACTTCTCCTGGGGCCGCGAGCAGGTCTATCCCGGGGGGAACTTCGAGTACCACCTCGAGCCGTTCCGGGCCGCCATCGCCGCCGGCACGTCGCAGATCATGCCGTACTACGCCATGCCCGTGGGCACCGAGTACGAGGAGGTCGGCTTCAGCTTCAGCCGGGGGATCGTGACCGGCCTGCTGCGAGAGACGCTGGGGTTCGACGGCATCGTGTGCACCGACTGGGGCCTGGTCTCGGACCATCAGGGCATGGGCGACGTGGGTGTGGCCAAGGCCTGGGGGGTCGAGCACCTCGACGAGGACGAGCGCCTGCTGAAGCTGTTCGACGCCGGGGTCGACCAGTTCGGCGGTGAGCACTGCAGCGATCGCGTGGTGCGCCTGGTGCGCGGGGGTCGGCTGCCCGAATCGCGGATCGACCAGTCGGCTCGACGCCTGCTCCGCGAGAAATTCGTCCTCGGGCTGTTCGACGAGCCCTACGTCGACGAGGAGCACGCGGGGCGCGTCGTGGGGAGCGCCAAGTTCCTCGCGGCAGGCGTGCGGGCGCAACAACGCGCCGTGACCCTGCTGACCAACACCGAGAGCGCCGCCGGTGATCCGACGCTGCCGTTGCCGCGCGGGCTGAGGGTGTACGCAGAGGGCGTCGACCTCGGCGTGCTCGCCGGGTACTCAGCCGTGGTCGATCGCCCGGCGCAGGCCGACGTGGCGATCATCCGGTTGCAGACTCCGTGGGTGCCGAGCGGCCGCGGTGGGATGGCCGACAGCTTCCACGGTGGCTCGCTCGAGTTCCCCGCCGCCGAGCTGGATCGGCTCGGCGCGGTGTGCGCGTCAGTGCCGACGGTGCTCGACATCAACCTCGAGCGGCCGGCGGTGCTCGGCCCGCTCGCAGCCGACGCGGCGGCGATCGTGGCCAACTACGGGATCACCGAGGCCGCGTTGCTCGACGTCGTCTTCGGCGACGTCGAACCCGAGGGGCGTCTTCCCTTCGACCTTCCCCGATCGATGGATGCGGTCGGCGAGAGCCGGACCGACGTCCCGTTCGACACCGCCGACCCGCTGTTCGGGTTCGGTCACGGACTCCGCTACCGCGCCTCCACATCGGGCGGGGGTTCGGCGTGATCTCGGAAACGTTCGACGACGACTGGTTCGTTCGGACCGAAGGCGGGCTCAGTGGTGGGGGAGCGGTCGGACCGGTGACGCTTCCGTACGACGCGATGCTGTTCGAAGCGCGTGACCCGACGACCCCGAACGGTCACAACACCGGCTACTTCCCGGGCGGTGTCTACCGCTACTCGAAGCGGTTCCACGCGCCTGAACCGTGGCGTGACGGCCACGTCGTGCTCGAGTTCGAAGGCGTGTACATGCGTTCCGAGGTGTCGCTCAACGGCCAATTGGTGGGAGGGCGACCGTCGGGTTACGCGATGTTCCACGTCGTGCTCGACGATCACCTCCGGTACGGAGTGGAGAACGTGGTCGAGGTCGTCGCTCGCAACGATCAGATGCCGAACAGCCGTTGGTATTCCGGAAGCGGCATCTACCGCCCCGTCAACCTCCTGATCGGAGGACGAACGAGAGTCGCGGTGGACGGCCTCCGTCTGTCCACCCGGTGCATCGACGGCGCCGAAGCGGTCGTCGATGCGCTCACGACGGTCGTCAACGACCGTGGCGACCGTCGGCAGCTCACCGTGACGGCGGTGGTCACGAACGGAGCGGGTCAGCAGGTCGCATCGGCGGATGAGATCGTCGTCGTCGGCCCCGGCGAGACGAAGCGGGTGCGCCAGCAGCTCGACATCGTGAACGCCGAGCTGTGGTCACCCGACAGTCCGAGCCTGCACACGGCGTCGGTCGTCCTGGCCGAGGGTGACGAGGCCGTCGACCGCGCCTCGGTCGAGTTCGGGATCCGGACCATCGAGGTCGATGCCCGGCGAGGCCTGCGTGTCAACGGTCAGCCGACCAAGCTCCGCGGCGGGTGCATCCACCACGACAACGGCGTGATCGGGGCCCATACCCTCGATGCGGCGGAGGAGCGACGGGTCCGCATCATGAAGCAGTGCGGGTACAACGCGATCCGCAGTGCGCACAACCCACTGTCGCGGGCGACCCTGCGGGCGTGTGACCGGCACGGCATCTTGGTCATGGACGAGCTGACCGATGTCTGGCGGCGCCCGAAATCCAACTTCGACTACTCGCTGGACTTCGAGGAGTGGTGGGAGCGCGACCTCGAGTCGATGATCGCGAAGGACGCCAACCACCCGTCGGTCATCATGTACTCACTGGGCAACGAGATCGCCGAGACCGCCACCGAACGTGGGATCGCGCTGAACCGCGCCATGGCCGAGCGCACACGCGAGCTCGACCCCACCCGGTTCGTCACCAACTGCATCAACGGCTTCCTCAACCTCATCTCGCCCCAGGACCACGAGAAGCTCGCGGCGGAAGAGCGCCGCCGCGGCGAGAGCGGGCAGCCGCCGCACAAGAACCTCATCGTGATCCTGAACTTCTTGATGGGGGCGCTCGAGAAGACGCTGCCGCGCCTCGTCCGGCTGCCGGCCGTCGACACCCGAACCCGGCAGGTGTACGCGGCGCTCGACATCGCCGGGTACAACTACATGCTCGGCCGGTACCGCAAGGACGCCGCCCGTCACCCGCAGCGCGTCATCGTCGGGAGTGAGACGAACCCGGCCGAGACCGTCGAGATCTGGCACGAGGTCGATCGGTTGTCTCATGTGATCGGTGACTTCACCTGGACCGGATGGGACTACGTCGGCGAGGCGGGGATCGCGGTGGTGCGCTACAACGAGAAGCGGCAGCTCTACGCGCCGTGGCCCGGCCTGCTGGCGGGCACGCCCGTGATCGACATCACGGGTCACCGACAAACCCAGTCCTTCATCAACGAGATCGTCTGGCACCACACGCGCGGCCCGCACCTCGCCGTGCAGCGGGTCGACCGCGCCGGCGAGAAGCGGACGTGTCGCGAAGGGCGCACGGATTCGATCCGGAGCTGGAGCTGGGACGGATGCGAGGGCCGGGTGGCCACCGTCGAGGTCCATGCCGACGCGGCACGGGTCGAGCTGCGCCTCGACGAGGCGGTGGTCGGGAGCGCCCCGGCGGGTCCCGACGCGAAGTACCTCGCCACGTTCTCGGTGCCGTACCGACCGGGTCGCCTGGTCGCCATCTCCTACGACGAGCGGGGCGGCGAGATCGGGCGCGACGAACTGCACAGCGCCAGCGACTCGCTCGAGCTGCGGGTGGTCCCCGAGAGCGAGGCCCTTCGAGCCGACGGCGTCGATCTCGTCTACGTACCGATCGAGCTCACGGATCACGCCGGCACCGTCCGCCCGCTCGCCGACCGGATGGTGTCGGTCGATGTCGCCGGGCCGGGCACGCTCCTCGGGTTCGGCAGTGCCGAGCCGATCACGGCCGAGGGGTTCACGGCGGGCCGGCACACGACGTATCTCGGCCGCGCCCTGGCCGTCATCCGGGCCGGGCACGAGACCGGTGACGTCGTCGTGACCGTGACCGCCGAGGGCTGCGCCCCCGTCACCGTTGTCGTCCCCACACTCCCCGCCTGAGCCCAGGCAACCCGCCGAACAGGAGATCCCCATGAGCCAGTCGATCGAGGACGCAGCGGCAGTCTTCACCCAGCCTGCCGCCTACGCCGACGAGGCCCAGTTCTACCGATCCTGCGCCCTCCTGCGACGGGAGCGCCCGATTCCCTACGTCGATGTCGCCGGCTTCGACCCGTTCTGGGCCCTCACCCGCTACGACGACATCATGACGGTCGCCCGCTCGCCCGAGATCTGGATCAACGCGCCGCGGCCCGCCTTGGGCCCGAAACGCGATCCGTCGAAGGGGTCGGGTGAGATGCCGGTGCGGACGCTGGTCCAGATGGACGCGCCCGAGCACACGGCGTACCGCAAGATCAGTGTCGACTGGTTCAAGATGAGCAACATCGCTCGCCTCTCGGACCGGGCCGACGAGTTGGCCAAGCGAGCGGTGGATCACATGGCCGAGCTCGGTGGGGAATGCGACTTCTTCACCGATGTCGCGGTGAACTACCCGTTGTACATCATCCTCGCCTTGCTGGGATTGCCGGAGGAGGACTTCCCGCGCATGCTCGTCTTGACCCAGGAGATGTTCGGCAACCAGGACCCCGACCTCGCCCGCGAGACCGACAAGGACAAGCTGCTCGCCACCTTGCTCGAGTTCGTCGACTACTTCACCGGCCTCATCGAGGATCGGCGCGCCCGCCCACGCGATGATCTGGCCACGGTCATCGCCAACGCGAAGATCGACGGCGAACCGATCGGCGTACTCGAGGCCGTGGGCTACTTCACCATCATCGCCTCCGCAGGCCACGACACGACCAGCGCAGCCATCGGTGGTGGACTGGCCGCGCTCGTGGCCCAGCCGGATCAACTGCGTCTCCTCCTCGCCAACCCGGACCTGGTGCCGACCGCGGTCGAGGAGATGTTCCGCTACGTGTCACCGGTGAAGCAGTTCATGCGCACCGCGACCACCGAGCAGATCCTCGGCGGGGTCACCATCCCGGAGGGCGGCTCGGTGCTGCTTTCGTTCCCGTCGGCGAACCGCGACGAGGCCCTGTTCGACAACCCGGATTCGTTCGACGTGACCAGGAACCCGAACCGGCACATAGCGTTCGGTTTCGGCGCCCACTACTGCCTCGGCACCCACCTGGCCCGCCTCGAGACGCGTTCCTTCTACAACGAACTCGTCCCGCGGCTCGAGCACGTCGAGCTCACGGCCGAGCCGGCGTTCATGAAGACGTTGTTCGTGGGCGGACCCAAACGGGTGCCGATCCGCTATCGCATGCGCGGGTAACGACGTCCGAACGCGACACCCGACACCCGACACCCGCCACCCGACACAAGGAGCACAGACCATGGCGTGGGACTTCTCGACGGAACCCGAGTTCCAGGACCACCTCGATTGGATGCGCCGGTTCGTCGACGAGGAGATCGCACCGCTCGCGCTCTTCTTCGACGACATGAGCGCCGACAACTGGAAGCGGGCGACCGCGCCGCTGAAGCAGCAGGTCAGGGACCGTGGTCTGTGGGCCTGTCACCTCGATCATGAGCTCGGCGGGCAGGGGTATGGGCAGGTGAAGCTCGCCCTCATGCACGAGATCCTCGGTCGAGTGTCGGTCGCGCCGTCGATCTTCGGCAATCAGGCGCCCGATTCGGGCAACAGCGAGTTGCTCGCCATCGGCGGGACACCGGAGCAGAAGGAGCGGTGGCTCGCGCCCCTGCTGGCCGGCGAGATCACCTCGTCGTTCTCGCTGACCGAGCCGCACTTCTCGGGCAGCGACCCCACGATGATCAACACCCGGGCGGTACGCGACGGCGACGAGTACGTGATCACGGGCCACAAGTGGTTCGCGTCGAACGCGTCGAACGCGGACTTCATCTTGATGATGGCGGTCACCAACCCGGAGAACGCAGCCCACAAGGCGGCCTCGTTCTTCATCATCCCGAAGGGGACCCCGGGCTGTGAGATCGTCCGCGACGTGTACAACATGCACCACCCGTACCCCGGGCACTACCGGGCGGGCGGACACGCGGAGATCGTGCTCACGGACTGTCGAGTGCCCGTGGCGAACCGGGTCGGAGCCGAGGGCGACGGCTTTGTGCTCGCCCAGCAGCGGCTGAACGGCGGCCGCATCCACCACGCCATGCGTTGGGTCGGCCAGTGCGAGGCCGCGTTCGACATGATGTGCGAGCGGGCCGTGAGCCGGACCACCAAGGGCGAGCGGCTCATCGAGAAGCAGATGATGCAGGAGATGATCGCCGAGTCTTCTGCCGACATCCGGGCGCTCCGCCTCATGGCGCTTCACAGCGCCTGGACCTGGGACAACGTGGGGGCGTCGAAGGCCCGCCTCGAGATCGCGGAGCTCAAGTTCTGGGGAGCCCGCGTGCTCCATGACGTCATCGATCGGGCCATCCAGATGCACGGAGCCCTGGGCTGGACCATGGATCTCCCGCTGGCTCACATGTACGTCCTGGCTCGGCAGATGCGGATCGCCGACGGCGCCGACGAGGTGCACAAGTCGTTCGTGGCCACCAAGAAGGCCAAGGCCTACGCCCCGGTCGACGGTTGGCCCTCGGCGCACATCCCGACCCTTCGGGCGACCCATCGGTCACGCTTCGAGCATTTCCTCGACAACGAAGTCTCCAACTACTGATCAGGCGCGACTCCTGGGCCCCCTCGTTCCGTTCCTGGTGGCTCGACGCACCCCGACAACTGCCGAGGTCACGACGCATGTACTCCAGAGCCAATCCCC
Organism: uncultured Acidobacteriota bacterium; assembly: GCA_963732655.1. Taxonomy (GTDB): domain Bacteria; phylum Actinomycetota; class Acidimicrobiia; order Acidimicrobiales; family SHLQ01; genus CAVTWS01. Next base: position 43,183 of record CAVTAI010000004.1, read on the forward strand.
CGACCGAGGCTCAGCTCCTCGGCTTCTACGACGAGCTGAGCAACTGGGGGCGCTGGGGCGCGGACGACGAGATGGGGACGCTGAACCTCATCACCGACGAGGTGCGTCGCCGGGCCACGGGCGCGGTCCGTCACGGTGTCAGCGTGTCGTGCGCGTGGGACATCCCTGCGGGTCCGGGTGGGTTCGAGCGCACGACGAGCTCCACGCCCTACATGGCCGAGAGCCCACACTTCGCCGGTCTGTCCGACGATCACCATTGGGGTTCTGCCGGCGAGCACCTCGCGTTCGGGTTCCACGGCTTCTCGTTCACCCATGTGGACTCGTTGGCCCACATGTTCTGGGACGGGAAGATGTACAACGGCCGGCCGGCATCCGCTGTCGATGCTGCCGGGGGTGCGACGTTCGGGTCGGTGGCGCCGGCCCGGAACGGCATGGTCACGCGTGGCGTGCTGATCGACATCCCGGGCCTTCGCGGTGTCGAGTGGCTCGAGCCGGGAGAGCCGGTGTTCCCCGAGGATCTCGACGCGGCCGAAGCTCGCCAGGGCGTACGGGTCGAACCGGGTGACGCCGTGCTGCTCCGGACGGGACACGACCGCCGCCGCCATGAAACTGGCGACGTCGGCGAGCTGGACCAGCTGCGCCAGGCCGGCTTCCACGCCGCCTGCCTGCCTTGGCTGCGTGATCGAGACGTCGCCTACATCGGCTGTGACACACCCCAGGACGTGATGCCGTCGGGGTACCCCAACGTGTTCAACCCGATCCACACCTGCGGACTGGTGGCCATGGGGCTCTGGCTGGTGGACAACTGCGATCTCGACGAGTGCGCACGCACCGCGGAGCGCCTGAAGCAGTGGGACTTCAACCTGTCGGTCAGCCCGATCCGGTTCGCCGGGACCACGGGAAGTCCGGTCAACCCCATCGCCACGTTCTGAGCGACTCGACGTCGTCACCTGACGAACTACTGATCGGGCTCCCGGTCGATGTCGGGCGGCAGCAAGGGGATGCGGGTGTCGAAGACCGTTCGGAGCACGGACACCCAGGCCTCGTATCCCGCGCCGTTGAGGTGGAGACGGTCCAAGGTGAGTTCGTCGCGCAACGACCCGTCGGGGGCGGCGAGCGCGGGCCAGAGGTCGAGGTAGACACTGTCGGTGGACTCGGCAGTTCGTTCGTAGTGCTCGTTCAGCGCGCTGATGGTCGGCGCCATCGGCCGGGTTCTCGGCATCACGCTGTTCACCACGAGCAGCGCGTCTGGTGCCGCCCGCCGGATGGCGCGAACGAGCTCATCCGTCTGTGATGCGATCTGGTCGATCGCTCGGGATCGACCCATGCCACCCAGATCATTGGTGCCGATCAGGAGCGACACCGCCGAGGGCTCGCGTAGGGCTGAGCTCAGACGAGCCCGCACGCCCGCGACCGAGTCGCCGCTGATGCCGCGATTCAGCGTCGGGAGTTCGGGGAACCACTCGCTCCATGCCCCGTAGTCGGTGATGCTGTCGCCCAGGAACACGACGCGCCCCGACGGGATCGGAAGGCGTTCGAACTGCGACACCTGCGCCGCGATCCCGCGCCGGATGATCGGCCGCACGAGGGGGGCAACGACGGCCTGCATGTTGTGCCAAGGGCGGAGCCTGGGGGACCGGGACGACGATCGTACGCTGCTCCCGGGTAACGACGCGTCCGACGACCCGTCGTTCATCAGGTGAGGTCGGCCATGATCTGGCGATGCGCGGCCTGGCAGCCGATCTCGTTGCGGCCGAGGACGACGTCGGTGAGGCCCGCAGCCAATGCCCGACCCGATGGCTGGATCACGACCGCGTCCTATCGAGGACCACTCTCGCTCCCACCAGGAGGTCCTTTGGTGTGCTCGCCCGAGCGGCGTCGGGCGCCGACGGCTCCATGGCGTCGGTCGTCATGTGAGTCACTCCTCTGTCGGTGGTAGGAGTCCCAGTTGCCGGGCAATGTCCTGCGCCTCGTGGTAGCTGCCGTTGTCGAACTGATCAGCCCCGTCGACGATCAACCAGGCGATCGCCGCGCCGATCGGCGCAGGGTCGACGCCGCCTCGAGTGCCTACCGCCGAGAGGGCGCTGACGAGTTGCACACGTTCGGTCACGACGTAGCCGGGATCGACCGTGTAGGCCTGGATCCCGGCGCTGCCGTATTCGTTGGCGAGCCGGTCGGCGACGCGGTGGAAACCCGCCTTCGCGGCGACGTAGGTGAGCGCAGCGCCCCCCTTTCCGATGGGGCGGCGGAGCTGGTACTTCCCCGAGCCGGCGCCGATGTTCACGACGGTGCCGCCGCCTCGTTCGACCATGTGGCGGACCGTGTGATGGAGCAGGAGCAGCTGCGCCGTCAGATCGCCCCAGACGCGTTTGACGATGTCGTCGGGGTCACAGTCGAGGAACGGAAGGTGGCCCCCGTCGGACACATAGATCGCGTTGTTGACGACCACATCGATGTGTCCGAGCCCGGCGATGGCGGCATCGACGGCGGGGACGAGTGCATCTCGATCGAGCAGGTCGAGCGGGACCTGTACCGCTCGCCGACCGCGAGCCTCGATCTCGGCGGCGGTCGACTCCAGGCTTCCGGGCAGCACGACCGCTGGGTCGGCGGTGCGAGCACTCGGATCACCCTCCCGCACCGTGCGTGCGGTGATGGCGACGTCGTAGCCGCGTTCGGCGAGGGCGATCGCGGTGGCCCGGCCGATGCCTCGGCTCGCTCCGGTCACCAGGGCGGTGGGTGTCGGTGCAGTCATCTGCTCCTCACTTCGGGACGACGGTGGATCGACGAGGGGCCGGTCCGGCGGATGGTGGCGTCTCGCCGCGTGACGCACTCGCAGCGGCCGGGTGGGCGACGCCCACTGCTCGTCCACGGTCGTCGAATTTCAGGCTGAGGAGCGACTCGCGGAGCTTCGCGAGCACGGTGCGCGCCGCGTCTCGCTCCTCGCTGGTCCAGTCGCTGATCGCGACCTCGTAGTACTCGAGGTAGACCGATTCGACCTCGGCGAGGATCGAAGCGCCATCGGGTGTGAGCGCGAGCCACAACTTCCGCCTGTCGGCCTCGTCGGCATCCCTGCTCACGAGGCCCAGGTCGAGGAGGTGGCTCGCCAGCCGACTGACGGTCGTCGGGTCGAGGTTCATGCGCCCGGCAAGCTCGCGGTAGGTCAGGCGCCCGTGGCGCTCGAGGGCCCGCAATGCCGACAGCTCGGACGGGCTCACGAGGTTGGTCGTGCCGGCGAATCGCTGCTGGACCCGGCTGTTCAGGGTGAGGCGGGAGATGGCTTGGACGAACGCCGCGATCTCATCGATGGTCGGGTCGAGGTGCTTTTCACTCGTCATGGGTCGTCGTCCCGAGTCGTCGATCGGCGGCGCCGGAGCATGCCACGCGGTGGGAGTGCACTGGAGCGCGAGACGGTTGAGTGTACCATGCATCAAAGTTTCGTTCACGGTTGTGGATGCCAATCGGCCCTGTGCCGGCCACCCTTCCCCGACTCCACGCCGGCTGACCCGACTCCCACCGTCGGACTCGAGAAAGGCACTTTGACATGGGCATCACGACTGACGTGTCTCTCCCCGCCGTCCATCCCTTCGTGGGGATGGACGTCACCACGGTGCTGGCCCAACGGATCAGCCGGCACGGCGACAAGACCCTGCTGACGTGGGAGCCCGGACCGGGCGAGGAACCCCGCGTCTGGACCTACCGCGAGTTCGGTGCCGAGGTCGAGCGGGTGGCGGCCGGGTTGTCGTCGCGCGGTGTCGGGCCGGGCGACGCTGTCCTGCTGGTGCTCGACACCTCGCCGGCGTTCCTCGTCACGTGGTTCGCATGCGCACATCTGGGAGCTGTCGCGGTCGACGCGAACAGCCGCTATGCGCCCGACGAGCTGCGTTATGCCATCGACCTCACGGGGGCCGTCGGCGCCGTCTGTCGGCCATCGTTCATGGCTCGGCTCCTCGAAAGCGGTGCTCGACTCGGATGGATCGAGGCCGTCGACGACGTGGAAGGAACGTGCCCGACGTTGTACGGCGATCCCGCGACGTTGGGTCCTCGGCCAGCCGACCCCGGTCTGCCGGTGTGTGTGCAGTTCACGTCGGGAACCACAGCACGGCCGAAGGCGGTGCTCCTCACCCACGCCAACCTGCTGTGGGCGGGTCGCGTCGGAGCGTCCCACGGCGAGTTCGACCAGGACGACGTCTCTCTCATCTTCGCTCCGCTGTTCCACACGCTCGGGCTGACCTGGCTCTTCTGGTCGACGTTCTGGGTCGGGGGGACCGTGGTGCTCCAGTCCAAGTTCTCGGCGAGTCGCTTCTGGGAGGTGTCGCTACGTTACGGATGCACGGTGACCAGCGTGCTCGGGATCATGTTGGCCTCCTTGAGGTCGCAGGACGTGCCCGAGCACCAGTACCGAACCTGGACGATGGGTGTCGAGACGCCGGGCATCGAGGAGAGGTACGGGATCCGGCTCTTCAACGGCTGGGGCATGACCGAGACCGTGACCCAGGTGATCACGAACGTGCAGGACTACGCCGATGATCCCGGCGCGATCGGACGCGTCGCCCCTGAATACCAGGTCCGCATCACGCGAGACGACGGGACCGACGTCGCTCCTGGTGAGGACGGCGACCTTCTCGTCGGTGGGGTGCGGGGTCTGTCCATGTTCGCCGAATACCTGCACGACCCCGAGGCGACGAGCGCTGCGTTCGACGAACACGGCTTCTTCCGCACCGGCGACAGGGTGGCGCTGCTGCCGAGCGGTGCCGTGCGCTTCGTCTCGCGCGCCAAGGACATGCTGCGGGTCGGCGGCGAGAACGTGGCCGCGGGGGAGATCGAACGGGTGCTGCTCGGCGTGCCGGGGGTGACGAGCGCCGCAGTGGTCGCACGTCCGGACCCGTTGCTCGAGGAGGTGGCGGTCGGTTTCGTGACCGTCGACGCGTCGAGCGACGAATCGGCCGTTCGCGACGCGGCACTGGCGGCGTGTCGTCGTCAGTTGGCCGACTTCAAGGTGCCGCGGGACCTCTACGTGATCGATGCGCTCCCGGAAGGTCTGCTCGGGAAGATCGCCAAGGTGAAGCTGCGCGATGAGGCGATCGGTCGTCACGCCTCCGGCGGTCGCTGAGAAGGGAAGTCTTGCACCCTCACACAAATGGATGTAACATGCATCCGTCACTGTGCGGTGTGCTCTGCTTGCGGTGGCGGTGGTCGGCAAGGGGCCGGCACGAGGCGATCCTCGATCGCCACCACACAGACAGACGCGCGCCCGAGGCGCGCTCCAAGGGGAACACCATGACGACCACCAGTTCACGTCGCCGCACGACGGCGGTCGCCGCGTGCGCCCTGTTGGCGCTGATCGGAGTCGCTTCGTGCAGCAGCAAGGACGACGATGACACGTCCGCCGCGACCGACGACGCCACCAGCGCGGTGGACACGGACACCACGACGGACTCGGCAGCCGAGGCGACCGACGGTGCCGCGACCGACACGACGGCCCCTCCGGTCGAAGACGCTCTCGGCGACCCCAACCCGGCCACCGACACGCCGATCACCATCGGGTACGTCACCGACGGAGCCGACGCGGCGTTCGGATCTGATGAGGACACCATCGCGATGTACGAGGCGACGGTGCAGTACGCGAACGAGTACCTCGGCGGCATCAACGGCCACGCGATCGAGGTCGAGCACTGCTCGACCGGCAACACGCCGACCGGCGCCACCCAGTGCGCCGTCGATCTCACGACCGCGGGCGTCGACGCGATGGTGGTGCCGGTGACGGCCCAGGACGCCACGCTCTTCGCCGGGCTGGCCGGTTCCGGCATTCCCTACTTCACCGTGACCTCGGCCTCGGTCATCGGTGCTCCGGAGGCGTTCGTGATGGCCAATCCGATCTCGGCGATCGCGACGCCCGGGCTGATCGCTCTGGAGCAAGGGGTCGACAAGGTCGGCTTCATCATCGTCGACGTACCCGCCGCGACCGGCCCGATCACGGCCATCGCCACGCCGGTCTACGAGAGCCTCGGCGTCGAGTTGCAGGTCGTGCCCATCTCGCCGTCGACCCCCGACATGACGCCCCAGCTCCAGGAAGCCATCAGCGGCGGGGCGGAATTGTTCTCCATCGCAGGTACCGAGGACTTCACCATCAGCGCCGTCAACGGCCTGAACCAGCTCGGGTTCACGGGCACCGTCATGTTGAGCGATCCGCCCCCGACCGTGCTCGATGCGCTCACCAGCCTGGACAACCTGGTGGGTCAGGGCTCCCGGACCGATGACCCCGCCGATCCCGATGTGGCGCTGATGACCGCCGTCGCAGAGCGCTACACGGATGTCGAGGATCCGGCGACCGAAGCGTTGGCGTTCACTGCCGTCCTGGGGTTCGTGCGGGCCCTCACCGGCGCCTCCGACGCCCTCGACGCCGCCACGATCACCGCCGCCTTGAGCTCCATGTCCGAGGTGGAGATGCCGCTGGGCGCCGGGATCACGTTCCAGTGCGGTACCGCCCCGGTGGCCTGGGCACCGAGCTTGTGCAGCCTTGGTGTGCTGCAGTGGACCTACGATGCCGGCGGCCAGCGGCAGGGCTTCGGTGTGGTCGATGTACCGGCCGAGGTGCTGGCCCTTGGCTGAGCGTCCTGACCACGGCGCGACGGGGGACCGGACGTGGATCAGCACCTGATCTTCCTGCTGCTCGGCCTCGCCAACGGCGCGGTGTATGCAGCGCTCGCCCTGACCCTGGTGGTGACGTACCGGAGTAGCGGCGTCGTCAACTTCGCTACCGGCACGATGGCTCTGCTCGGCGCCTACACCTACGCGTTCCTTCGTCAGGGCGAAGTGCTGGTTCCGCTGCCGTTCCTCCCTGAGGCGATCGAGCTCCCCGTCGTGCTGCACTTCTGGCCGGCGGCGCTGATCGGCGTCGCTGTCTGCGCCGCGACCGGGCTGCTCCTGCACGTGTCGGTGTTCCGGCCGGTCCGATCGGCGCCCCCGGTGGCGAAGGCGGTGGCATCGATCGGGCTGATGCTGGTCCTCACCGCCGTGTTCCAGATTCGGGTGGGTCCCACCGGGGTCCGGACGGGTCCGATCCTGCCGAGCGGAACCTGGACACTGGGCGATGTGCGGATCACCCAGGACCGGGTGTACTTCGCCATCACGATCCTGGCCATCACGCTCCTGCTCGCGGCGGCGTACCGCTTCACGCGCTTCGGTCTCCTCACCCGGGCCGTGGCGGAGTCCGAGAAGGGATCGTTCGTCAGCGGCATCGTCCCCGATCGGGTCGCGGCGGCGAACTCGATGATCAGCGCCGCCATCGCGGGGGTGTCCGGCATCTTGATCTCGCCGATCGTTCCGCCCACACCGTTCGGGTACACGTTCTTCATCGTTCCCGCTCTGGCAGCCGCCGTGCTCGGCCAGTTCCAGTACATCGTCACCGCCGTGGTCGGCGGTCTGGCGATCGGGATGTTGCAGTCGGAGATGACCTATCTGCGGGGACAGCACCAATGGTTGCCCTCCGCCGGGCTGGCCGAGCTCGTGCCACTGGTGCTGATCCTCGTCGTCCTGGTGGTGCGAGCCAAGCCGCTCCCGAGTCGCGGGGTCGTCCTCCTGCAGTCGCTCGGGCGGGCACCGCGGCCCCAATCGGTCGGACGAACCGCAGCGTTCGGAGCGGTCGCCGGGGCGGTGTCGATGTTCCTCTTGAGCGGCGAGTGGAGGTCGGCGTTGATCACCAGCATGATCCTGGCGATCGTGTCCCTCTCGCTGGTGGTGGTCACCGGCTACGCGGGGCAGATCTCGCTCGCCCAGATGGCTCTCGCCGGGGTGGCCGGATTCATCCTCGGGCCGCTCACGACCGATCTCGACATCCCGTTCCCGATCGCACCCCTCCTCGCCGCGTTGGGCGCCACCGTGGTCGGAGTCGTCATCCTCCTGCCGGCGCTGCGGATCCGCGGGCTGTCGGTTGCCGTGGTGACGCTGTCGATGGGGGTGGCCATCGAGGCGGTCTGGTTCCGCAATTCCGAGTATGTGGGGACGAGCGGCCAGGACGTCGAGGGACCGTCGCTGTTCGGCGTCGACCTGCGGGCCCAGGTCGGGACCGACTTTCCCCGCGTCGAGTTCGGGCTGATGGTGTTGGTGGTCCTGGTCGGAGTCGCCGTCGGTGTGGCGGCATTGCGGCGCAGCAGACTCGGTTCGGAGATGCTGGCCGTGCGGGCCAATGAGCGGTCGGCGGCCGGCGCGGGGATCGACGTGGTGCGCGTCAAGCTGATCGCGTTCGTCATCGGCTCGTTCATCGCCGGGCTGGGTGGATCGCTGATCGCCTACTTCCAGGGCAACGTCACGTTCGACGCCTTCACCGTCTTCGTCGGCCTGGGACTGTTCGCAACGGCGTACATCGGCGGCGTCACGAGTGTGTCGGGCGGATTGGTCGCCGGGTTCCTCGCCGCCGGCGGCCTCAACGTCAAGGCGTTCGATCTCCTTCCCCTTCCGGATTTCGGTCGCTGGTACGCGGTCGTCAGCGGCATCGGGTTGATCCTCACCATCGTGCTCAACCCGGAAGGTGTGGTCGGGCCGTTCCATGCCAAGCGGGCTGCTCGTCGAGCCGGCGACTCAGCGGTCGGCCCCGTCCGGGCGACGACGGACGAGGTTCGCCTCGAGCCGATGGCGCCGGTTGCGGGCGGCGAGGTCGTGTTGAGTGCCAAGGGCATGCGGGTGGCCTACGGGGGGGTGGTCGCCGTCGACGGTGTCGATCTCGACGCGGCGCAGGGGACGATCGTCGGGCTCATCGGTCCGAACGGCGCCGGGAAGACCACGTTGCTCGATGCCATCAGCGGCTTCACGCCCTGCAGCGGAACAGTGACACTCGAGGGTCGCGAGCTGGGCGGCCAGTCACCCCATCGCCGGGTCCGAGCCGGCCTCGGGCGCACCTTCCAGCAGACGCAGCTCTACGAGGACCTGAGCGTCACCGAGAACGTCGTCGTCGGGATCGCCGGCGCGCGATCACCGAGACCCACGAGAGGTCGGAGAGACGCTCGAGCTGCTCGGCCTCGCCGGCGTCGCCGATCGACCCGTCGGTGAGCTCTCCCAGGGTCGACGCCAACTCGTGGCCATCGCCCGTGCGCTCATCGGCAATCCGAGCGTGCTGCTCCTCGACGAACCGGCCGGTGGCTTGGATTCGGGCGAGAGCCAGTGGTTGGGCGTGCAGCTCAGGCGCATCCGTGACGCCGGGGTCACGATCGTGCTGATCGATCACGACATGCACCTGGTGCTCAACCTGTGCGACTCCATCTACGTGCTGGATTTCGGGACGATCATCGCCCACGGTGATCCGGCGGAGATCAAGGCCGACCGAGCTGTCGCCGCCGCGTACCTCGGTCAGACACACGCGGAGGCCGCGACGTGAGCCTCTTCGAATGCCGTGGTCTGAAGGCCGGCTATGGCGACATCACGATCATTCCGTCGATCGATCTCTGCGCCAGCGCCGGCACCGTGGTGGCCGTGCTGGGCCCGAACGGCGCCGGGAAGACCACCCTGCTCTCCACGATCGCCGGGTTGCTGCCAGCTCAGTCCGGGACCGTCAGCGTCGACGGCCGCGAGGTGCCACCCGGCCGTCCGGCGCTCGCGTCGCGAGCCGGCATCGTGCTCGTGCCCGACGACCGCGCCCTGTTCACCACGCTCACCGTCGAGGAGAACCTGAGAGCGGCACAAGGGAAGCGACGAGACCTGGTCAACGGCGCCTTCGACCTGTTCCCTGCCTTGGTCACCCGGCGGAAGTTGCCGGCGGGCAACCTCTCGGGTGGCGAGCAGCAGATGCTCGCCGTGGCGCGAGCGCTCGTTCAGGAGCCGCGCGTGCTGCTCATCGACGAGATGAGCATGGGGCTGGCGCCGGTCATCGTCGAGCAGCTCCTGCCGCTGGTCCGACGCATCGCCACCGAGTCGAACGCTGTGGTCGTCCTGGTCGAGCAGCATGTCGGTCTGGCCCTCGAGGTTGCGGACCGAGCCTTGGTACTCGTCCATGGAAATGTGTCACTCGAGGGCTCGGCCCGCGAGCTTCGGGCGGATCCATCGCTGCTCGAACGCGCCTACTTCGGCGATGGTGCACAGTGCCCCTGACGACACAGTGCCCCTGACGTGTTGGCGCCCGGAAGCAATCGGCGACGTTGGTTGAGTGGGAGGGCTGGCCGTGAGCGACAGCGGGGCGACAAAGGTCATGCTCGTGGGCGTCGACGTCGGCAACGGTGCCTTACCAGACGAGCCCGGCGCGGTGCGCCAGGTGGCGGCGCGTCACGCGTCCGCGGACGGTGAGGGTCGGTCCATCATCTCTCGAAGCCCGGCCAGGTAGCGCACTGGTTGTTCGTCGATGGCGGTCCTGACGTTGGTGCCGGGCGCATCGTCGGTGTCGTCGGCGTGCGCGCGGCCACTCCGTCCTTTGCCGAATATCTCAGCGACGGCGAGGTGGAGGTGACAGCCACGGCGTTCGACCAGCTTGACCTGAGTCCGGGACGGGTGCCAGTGGCTCGGACGCACCTCCAGGGGGTACGGTCGGCGTCGATCGGGGGGTCAGTCTCGGTGCTGCTGCACGACGTCTTCGAGTTCCATGCCGGGGCCCGGCCCGACCTGGTGTTCGCGGTCGACGGTCCGCGGACGGTGACCTACTACGGCGATGCGCTCGACATGGCTCGGCGGGCGGCCGGAGCGCTCCTCGGCGCGGGAGTGGGCCCGGGCGACCGGTTCGCCTTCGTGGGGCCGAACTCCGTGGAGCACGCGGTCGTGTACTACGCAGCGTCGATGGTCGGGGCGGTGACGGTGCCGCTCAACGCCCGGCTCGCTCCGGCGGAAGTCGCCTTCATGCTCGCCGACAGCGGCGCGCGGGCTCTGGTGGCCGACGCCGAGGTCGCGGCCGCGATGGGCGACGCGATCGACCTGCCGGTGCGGGTGGCGGTGGGCGTTCCCCCCGAGGGTTGGATGGCGTGGGACAGGTGGATCGACGGCGATCCGCTCCCCACCGGACACCCGCGCCCGAGCCCCGACGCCACGCTCTACCAGATGTATACGAGCGGCACGACCGGGTCCCCGAAGGGCGTGATCCTGTCGCACCGCGCCGTGCTGGCCAACTGTGCCCAGGTCACCGCCGGCGTGGCCACCGGTGTCGACGTGGGCGACCGCTGGCTCATCGTGGCGCCGCTGTTCCATGCCGCCGCCGTGATCACCGCGTTCAACTGCGTGACCGGCGGCGGGTGCCTCGTGATCCACCGTGGTTTCGACCCCGCCCGGGTGGTCGAGGCCCTGCAGCGCCACCGGATCGCCCTCACCACGCTGGTGCCGGCGATGATCCAGGCCTGCCTGGCCGTCCCCGGCGTCGACGATCACGACCTACCCCGACCTGCAGTCGATCGCGTACGGCGGATCGGCCATCGCCGAGTCCGTGCTGCGCCGTGCCCTGGAGGTGTTCGGCTGCGACTTCTATCAGGGGTTCGGGCAGACGGAATCCTCCGCCGGCCTCACGTACCTCACCGAGGCCGACCACCGCGCCGCCCTCGCCGGCCGGCCCGAGCTGCTGGCCTCGTGCGGGCGACCGCTCCCCGGCACCGAGATCCGCATCGTCGACGACACCGGCGCTCCCGTGCCGGTGGGGGTGGTGGGCGAGATCGTGGCCCGCGGACCCCAGCTCATGGACGGCTACTGGAACCGGCCCGACGAGACCGCCGCCACCTTGGTCGACGGCTGGCTCCACACCGGCGATCTCGGCTTCGTCGACGACACGGGCTATCTCACGGTGTGCGACCGCCGGACGGACATGATCGTGAGCGGCGGGGAGAACGTGGCGTCGCGCGAGGTCGAGTCGGTACTCCTCGCCCATCCGGCGGTGGCCGACGTGGCCGTGATCGCCATCCCCCACGAGCGATGGGGTGAGGCCGTCCACGCCGTGATCGTGCCCGCATCCGGCGAGACGGTCGACCTCGAGGTACTGGCCGAACACTGCGCAGGCCGTCTCGCCCGGTTCAAGACCCCGAGGAGCCTCGAGGTGATCGACGTCATCCCCCGCAACGCCGGTGGCAAGGCGCTGAAGGCAGCGCTGCGTGAACGCCACTGGGCGGGGCACGAACGGGGGGTGGGGTGATGCCCGACCGGCCAGACTCCAGTGACCGACCCGAGGATCCGGCGTGGCAGGTCCAGTCGCTGTTCCACTTCACCGTGGAGGTGACCGACTTCGAGCGCTCGCTCGACTTCTACACCACGCTCGGGTTCCGGGTGCTGCGGGACAACCGCGACGTGGTGTGGCCCCGCATGGTGGCCCGCAACTTCGGTATGCCGGTGGCGCAGGGGCGTGGTGCCCTGCTCGGCATCGGCGACGGCCCCGACCACACCCGTCTCGATCTGATCCAGTGGCTCGAGCCCGAGCCGGCTCCACCGCCGGCCGGCCGGCGCGAGCTGCGGGTGCCCCGGGTGATCGCGTTGCGCACCCGCAACGTGGCCGGTGCCTACGAGGACCTGTCGGCGAAGGGCATCGAGTTCGTGTCGCAACCGCAGTCGGCCGAGATGGCGGGGATCGTCAACGTGTGCTCGTGCCGCGACCCCGACGGCTACATCATCGAGCTGATCGAGTACGCCGAGGGTGTGCTCGGGAGCCGGATCGACCACCTGAGCCGGAGGGCAACCGATGGCTGACCCCTCGATCCAGCGGATCACCGCCGAGCGAGGCGATGAGCTGTTCGCGCTGGGCCCGCCGCTGGGGTCGCTTCGGCGACGACGACGAGCGCGGCGCGCTCAACCTGCTCACCCCCGAGCGCACCCGCCGGGCCGCCGGGCTGGTGATCGACGGCACCGTGGTGTCGTGCGGGCGCGACCTGGCGGTGCGACCCGGCGTCGACAACCCCAACCCGGCTCTCCACCACATGGTCGTGGGCGGCGACGTGTGCGGCGCCTTCGGCCCCGACGCCCTGCAGGCGTCGATGGACTTCGTGGGGGTGGCGTTCCACGGGATGGCGGTGTCTCACATCGACGCCTTGTGTCACGTGTTCGTCGACGGGCAGATGTACAACGGGCACCCGGCCTCGGCGGTCACCACCCGCGGGGCTCGGCACGGCGCCATCGACGCCGGTTTCGGTGGCCTGGTGGGCCGAGGCGTGCTGATCGACCTGGCCGGACACCGCGGGGTGGACTGGCTCGAGCCCGGCGACGCCGTGGGCCCCGAGGAGCTCGACGCCGCGCTCGAGTCACACGGGGTGGCCACGGAGCCCGGCGACATCCTCCTCGTGCACACCGGGCGCGACCGGCGGCGGGTCGCCCTCGGGCCGTGGGAGCCGAATCGGGACGGCCTGGCCGGGCTTCACCCCGAGTGCGTGCCGTGGCTCCTCGAGGCCGACCCGTCCGTGCTCGGCTCCGACGGCGTGAACGACCCGCTTCCGGGGAACAGCCACCGATGGTCGATGCCTCTGCACCAGTGCCTGCTGGTCGGCGTGGGCGTGCACCTGCTCGACAACCTCAGACTCGACCACCTGGCCGACGCTTGTGCGGCAGCCGGGCGCCACGAGTTCCAGTTCGTGGTGTCGCCGCTGCGCATCGTCGGCGGCACCGGCTCGCCGATCAACCCGGTCGCGGTGTTATGAGATGATCGTCGACCTGTTCAACGAGCTCCAGTGGCCGGGCCCGACCGACCCCGCCACCCAGAGCCGGGTGTTCGCCGGTGCGCTGGAGCAGGCCGAGCTGGCCGACCGGCTCGGGTACGGGTGTTGGTGGTCGGTGGAGCATCACTGCACCCCGGAGTTCTCCCACTCCGGCGCTCCCGAGCTGATGAACGTGGCCATAGCCATGCGCACCTCGAGGCTGCGGGTGGGTCAGGCCGGCGTGCTCACCCCGTTCCGCATCAACCACCCGCTCCGGGTCGCCGAACGGGTGGCCGTGCTCGACCACCTCTCAGGTGGCCGGGCCGAGGTGGGGCTGGCCCGCTCCGGCGGCGCCGAATGGGCCACGTTCGGGATCGACGGCGACACCACCCTCGCCGAGCTCGAGGAGGCGGCCCGGCTCATCGTCACCGCCTGGACCGAACCCGAGTTCAGCTGGTCGTCGGAGCGGCTCCAGATCCCGCCCCGCTCCCTTGTGCCTCAACCGGTGCAGCGCCCTCACCCTCGCCTGTGGCAGACCGTGTCGTCGCCCGGCAGCTTCCGGCTGGCCGGCCAACTCGGTATGGGGGTGCTGTGCACCACGTTGCTGTCACCGATCTCGGTGCTCGAGGAGATGCTGGTGGAGTACGACGCCGGGCGGGCCGAGGCCACCGACATCGTGGGCCGTGAGCCGAACGACCAACGAGCGGTGTTCACGTTCGTGCACTGCACCGAAACCCTCGACGAGGCCATCGCCAGCCGGGCCGCCGAGGCGGCCATGTGGTACGTGAACGCGGCGCCCAAGGTGTTCGCCGTGCCCCGCAAGATCTGGACGAACATGATCCGGGGCAACGTGAACGCCGGTGATGCAGGGCGAGGGCGGTCGGCGCTCGACGACCCGGCGAAGATCATGGTCGACCTCGACCCCGACGACCCCAACCCGATCATCCGGCTCATGAACCGCCAGGTGCTCGGTCACCCGATCGACCCGGTGGAAGCGTACGAGGCCCTCGCCGACCAGGACTCGGTGATCATCGGCGATGTCGCCACCTGCCGGCGCAAGATCGAGAAGTACCGCGACGTGGGCTTCGACCGCCTCATGTGCCTCATGCAGTTCGGCCACCTCGACCACGACCGGGTCATGGCCAGCATTCGCCGCGTCGGCGAGGAACTGATCCCGGCCTTCGACGAAGGGAGATCCACATGACCGACATGTCCGACCGGCTGGCGGGGCAGGTGGTGATCGTCTCGGGATCCGCCGGTGGTCAGGGCGCGGCCGAGGTCCGACTCCTGGCCGCCCAGGGCGCCCGGGTGATGGTGGCCGATGTCGACGACGAGGCCGGCCAGGCGGTGGCCGACGACATCGGCGGCTCGGCGCGCTATCGCCACCTCGACGTGAGGTCCGAGGCCGACTGGCGGGCCGCGCTGGCCGGCGCCGAGGCCGCCTTCGGCCCGGTGACCGGCCTGGTCAACAACGCCGGCGTGAGCGGACCACCCAAGTCGATCCTCAAGACCTCGGTCGACGAGTACCGCGCCCTGATCGAGATCAACCAGATCGGCGCCTACACCGGTCTCCACGTGGTGGCGCCGGCCATCGTGGCCGCCGGTGGGGGCAGCATCGTCAACGTGTCGTCGGTGAACGGGTTCGTGGGCGCATGGGGGATCGCCGGCTACGTGTCGTCGAAGTTCGCCCTTCGGGGGCTCACCAAGGTGGCGGCGCTGGAGCTGGCCCGCAAGGGTGTGCGGGTGAACTCGATCCACCCCGGTCCGATCGATACGCCGATGCTCGTCGGAGGGATGCCGCCCGGGGGCGACCCGATCGCCGCGATGGGCGCGGCCGTGCCCATCGGCCGGGTCGGGGCGCCCGACGAGGTGGCCCACCTCGTCGCGTTCCTGCTGTCGGGCGAGTCGTCGTACTGCACGGGCGGCGAGTTCGTGATCGATGGTGGGTACCTGGCCGGTCCCATCGGATCCCCCAACGTGGCGCGATGAAGCTCTCACTCCTCTTCCCCGAGACCCGGAGCCTCGACGTCGGTGCGTGACCTCGCGGTCGCCACGGAGGCGCAGGGATTCCATGGGATGTGGCTGGGCTCGGCCTTCGGGTTCGACCCGGTCATGGCGCTGGCCATGGCCGGCCCGGTCACCAGCCGGATCTCACTCGGCGTCGCCGTGATCCCGAGTTGGCCCCGGCACCCGGTGGTCGCCGCCCAGCAGGCCGCTACGGCCAACGCCGCCTGCTCGGGACGATTCCGGCTCGGCGTCGGCCCCAGCCACGTGCCGGTCATGGGCATGTACGGCATCGACATGGACCGGCCGGTGTCGCACAGTCGCGAGTACCTCGACGTGGCCCGCACCCTGTTGCACACCGGCGCCGTCGACCATCGGGGCGAACGGTTCCGGGTGCAGGCCTTCCTCGACGTGGAGGGGGCCGGGATCGGGTCGCCGGCCACGGCGCCGCCGGTGCTGCTGGCCGTGCTGCGCCCGCAGATGGCTCGCGTGGCTGGCGGGCACGCCGACGGCGCGCTGTGCTGGCTCACCCCGGCGCCGTACCTGGCCGATGTGGTGGCACCGGCGCTGGGCCGAGGCGCAGCCGACACCGGACGCGACACGCCACCTCCGCTCGTGGCCGAGCTGCCGTGCGCGCTCACCACCGACCGCGACGCGGTGCACGCCGTGGCCGCCGCCGACCTGGCCATCTACCCGCAGATGCCCTACTACCGGAACATGTTCGAGGCCGCAGGCGTGGCGCTCGACGGTCGCCGCTGGAGCGACGCCATGATCGACGCCGCCGTGGTGTGGGGTGACGCCGCCCGCATCGGCGAGCACGTGGCGGCGTTGTTCGCCGCCGGGGCCGACGAGGTGGTGCTGTCACCGTTCGGCGTGGGCACCGATCCGGAGGCGTCGCAGGCCGAGTGCGTCGCCGTGCTGAGCGAGCTGGCCCGAGCGTGACCGGCCGGCAGGAACCCACCGAACAGGAGCGAGACACGATGCCAGAGAGCGCAGCCGATCCCCGACGGGCGGCCAACCGGGCCACCCTCACCGCCATCATGGAGGCCATCACCCAGGGCACATTCGGCGACCTGGAGTCGATGGTCACCGAGGACCTGGTCTTCGAGCTGCCCTACGGGCCGTCGTTCATGCCCAACCCGGTGGTGGGGCGGGCGGCGTGGATGGCCATGTCCACGCAGACGTTCGCCCTGTTCTCGTCGTTCGTCCAGCACATGGACGAGGTGTACGAGCTTGTCGATCCCGACGTGCTGATCGCCGAGTACCACAGCGATGCCGTCGTGACCCACAACGGCAACGCCTACCGCAATCGCTACATCGGCGTGCTGCGGTTCCGCGACGGCCTGGTGTGCGGTTGGAAGGAGTTCCACAACCCCGACGCCACCAAGGCGCTGGCATGATCGCCGGGGGTGTCGCCGTCCCCATCGACGGGACCATCGACCCGGCGTTCGCCGGTGTGCGCGACGCGTTCGCCGCCAACTTCACGGCCGGGCTCGAGCTCGGCGCATGCCTGGCGGTCAGCGTGGGCGGTCGCAACGTCGTCGACCTCTGGGGCGGTCACCTGGACGCGGCCCGCACCCGGTCCTGGCAGCGCGACTCGCTGGTCTGCGTGTTCTCCTGCACGAAGGGCGTGGTGGCGATCGCCACGATGTGGGCCGTGGAACGGAACCTGGTCGACCTCGACCGGCCGGTCGCCGAGTACTGGCCCGAGTTCGCGGCCGAAGGCAAGGCCGATCTGCCGGTGCGGTGGCTGCTCACCCACCAGGCCGGCCTGTCCGCCATCGGAACGCGGATGCCCTTCGGCTCCCTCAGCGACTGGGACGCGATGACCACCGCGCTGGCCGCGCAGGCGCCGTGGTGGGAGCCGGGTTCGGGACACGGGTACCACGGCGTGACCTACGGTCATCTGGTCGGTGAGGTACTGCGCCGAGCCACGGGTCGCACCGTAGGGCAGATCGTGCGGGACGAGTTAGGCGGTCCGCTCGGCGTGGATCTCCTGATGCCCCTTCCGCCCGCCGACGACGCTCGTACGTCGGATCTCGTGGTCGAGATGTCGCCGGAGGGAACGTTCTTCGACCGCTGGGACCCCAAGGTGTCGCTCGGACCCAAGTCGTTCGGCAATCCCCCTGACAGCAACGACCCCAACCACTGCATGACCCCCACGTTCCGGCGGGCCGAGATCCCGGCCGCCAACATGCACTCCAACGCCCGGGCGCTCGACCGCCTGTATGCCGTGCTGGGCTGCGGTGGTTCGGTTCCCGCGTTGCGGGTGGCATCGCCCGACCTGGTGGACGAGTTCGGTCGATGCCACGTGCGCGGCGACGACCTGGTCATGGAACTGCCGACCGCGTTCGGGCTCGGGTTCGAGCACACGATCCCGGAATGGACCTTCGGACCCGGTGCACGGACGTACGGCCACAATGGCTCGGGCGGATCGCTCGGGATCGTCGACCCCGATGCGGGGGTGTCGTTGGGGTACGCCATGAACCGCCTGTGGTGGGGGCCGACCAGATCCGATCCTCGCTGGGCCGGCATCTTCGAGGCGCTCTACGCCGCCCTCTGATGGATAAGGAGGACCAATGCGACTATCGATC
This sequence comes from uncultured Acidobacteriota bacterium, assembly GCA_963732655.1. Lineage (GTDB taxonomy): Bacteria > Actinomycetota > Acidimicrobiia > Acidimicrobiales > SHLQ01 > CAVTWS01. The sequence goes on from CAVTAI010000004.1 coordinate 61,355, forward strand.
GCCGTTCCGACGTACTCGATGGAGGGATGATGCGGACGATCAAGGTGATGCTCATCGGCGTCGAGGCCGGCGACCGCATCGCCGTCCCCGATGTTCCTGCCGCTGTGGAGTGCGCGCGTCGGTTGGACCCGTCGCGGTTCTCGAACGTGGCTGTGTCCGTGATCGACCACGACGCGAGCACGCGGTGGTGGGGCGACCGGATCCCGGCCAAGCGCCTGACCGCAGTGCTGGCCGCACGTGTCGACGACACCGATGTTCTCGCCGAGCTCGACCATGGCGTCACCGGATGGAACGACTACCAGTGGAGCGCCTGCGTGGTCGCCGAGTCGGTGCCCCGATGGGATCGGCCCGCCGAGCCCGACCCGGAGCGCCCCCAACGGGGGATCGTCCTGACGTCGTTACTCCACCGAGCCGCCCACCTGAGCCGGCACCAGTTCGTCGACCACTGGCGCACCATCCACCAGCCCCTGTCGCTGCGGATCCACCCGCAGTGGACGTACGTCCGCAACGTGGTCGATCGCCCGCTGTCGGGCTCGGTGGACTTCGATGCCGTGTGCGAGGAAGGACTGGCGGACGTCGACGACGTGCTCGATCCCGCCCGGTTCTTCGGAGCCGACGGAGGAGACTGGAGGCAGAACAGCCGAGCGATCAGAGAGGACATCCCGCTCTTCCTCGACCCCAGCACCACCACCAGCTCCCTCATGCGCGAGTACCGCGTCCACGCGACCTGACCCATTGGTGCAAGGTCGACGCCACCTTCAGCAGGGAAGTAGGTTTCTGGTTCCGACCCACAAGGGGGACCGATGTCGAGGTTGGACACTGTCATCAAGGGCGGGACTGTCATCGACGGCCTGCAGACCCCCAGGTACAAGGCCGACGTCGGTATCGCCGGCGGCACGGTCGTGGAGATCGGGCGTATCGCAACGAGTGACGCCGACGAGGTCGTCGACGCCTCCGGTCGCGTGGTGGCGCCCGGCTTCGTCGACCTCCACACCCACTACGACAGCCAGGTGTTCTGGGACCCGTGGTGCACGATGTCGGGCTGGCACGGCGTCACCAGTGTCGTGATCGGGAACTGCGGCTTCGGCTTCGCTCCGTGCAGGCCCGAGGATCGCGATCGGGCGATGCTCGCCCTGTCCCGCAACGAGGCCGTGCCGCTGAAGACCATGAAGGCGGGCATGCCGTGGGATTGGGAGACCTTCCCGGAGTTCCTCGACAGCGTCGACCGCACGCCCAAGGGCGTGAACGTGCTCTCGTTCGTCCCGCTGTCCCCGCTGTACGCGTATGTGGCTGGGATCGATCAGGCCAAGGCGCACCGCGTCACCAGGGCACAACTCGACGAGATGTGCCGGCTGCTCATCGAGGCGATGGACGCCGGCGCGTGTGGGTTCAGTGCGCAGGTGAGCGGCGAGGTGGGCAACGTCCAGCTCGACTACGACGGCACACCGATGGTCACCGATTGCATGACCGAGGAGGAGATCGCGGCGTTCTCCCGGGCCATGGGTTCGAAACGCCGGGGCGTCGCCCAGCTGACGGGCACGCTCGAGACGGCGGCGTTGATGGCACGGGCGAGCGGCCGGCCGATCATCTGGAACGCCTTGCTCGCCGACGGGGCGCTCAACCAGCACGGCGGCGCCGCGCACTCGCACCGCGATGCGCTGAAGCAACTCGCCTACCTGAACGAGGTGGAGGGTCTGCGGGTCTTCGCCCAGGCCCTCACCGTCAACTTCGTCTCCGAGTTCACGCTCGAGGAGTACAACCTGGCCGACACCATCCCGTGTTGGAAGGAGGCGTGCCTGGGCACGGTGGATGAGAAGCTCGTCAAGTTCGCCGATCCCCTTCGGCGTGAGGCGATGAAGGCGGTTCACGAGGAGCGCGGTGGGCTCTTCGGAGCGGGCTACGACCTCAGCGAGATCAAGGTCAACTGGATCTCGAGCGATGCCACCGATGCCCAGCGCATCAAGGAGACCTACGAGGGTTTCACCATCGGTGAGATCGCCGGGCGCGAGGGCAAACACGAGATCGACGCCTTCCTCGACATCGCCGTGGCGGGTGGCCTCCGGGTCGGGTTCGCCACCAAGTTGCTCGAGACCCCGCCCGAGGCCATGAAGGAGATCGCCACCTCACCCGTTGCCCTTCCGGGCGTGAGCGACGGCGGGGCCCACACGAAGTTCGTGACCACGGCCCGTTACCCGACCGAACTGCTCGGCTACTGGGTACGCGAGCACGAGATCATGAGCCTCGAGGAGGCCCACTGGCGCCTTTCGTACTACCCGGCCGTCGCCGCCGGCCTGAAAGACCGTGGTGCGCTCGTCGAAGGCAAACCGGCGGACGTCATCGTCTATGACCCCGACACCGTCGCCGCGACACCGCAGGAGCGGGTTTGGGATTATCCCGCCGGCGAATGGCGGCTCATCCAACGGGCGGTCGGCTACGACCGGATCATGGTCAATGGCGTCACCACGTTCATCGACGGCGAGTGCACCGACGCCACTCCCGGCAAGCTCCTCCGCCACGGCCGCGCCTGAGACACCACCATGACCACGATCGAGATCACCACCGACACGACCCCGACCGAAGAGATCACCACGGTCTTCGATGCCGACAACCACTACTGGGAAACAACCGACACCTTCACCCGCCACCGCGATCCGAAGTTCGCCGACCGCGGAGTCGTGCTCCGAGAGATCGACGGCAAGCCCCGCTACTTCTTCGGCGACCGTGCCCACCCGATCATCCCGGGTCCGGGAGACGTGCACCCCCGGCCCCGACCCGGCGCCCTGTACGACTACTTCCGGGGCGTCTCCACCAAGGAGCGGGTCGGCAACGAGCTGGCCTGCGAGGACCCCGCGGCGCACCCCGAATGGTTCGAGCGCGACGCTCGCCTTGCCTGCATGGACGAGCAGGGCGTCGAGGGCATCTGGTTGTTCCCCTCCCAAGGCGTGTGCATGGAAGGCCCGATGCAACCCGACACCGAGGCCGCGGTCGCGATCCTCCAATCCTTCAACCGCTGGCTCGACGACGACTGGGGGTTCGCCTACCGAGACCGCATCTTCGGTGTGCCGTTCCTCACCCTGTCCGATGTCGATTCTGCCGTGGCTGAGCTCGATTGGTGCCTCGACCGTGGCGCCCGGATCATCACCATCCGCAACGGTCCGGTCTTCACCCCCGAAGGCAACCGCTCGCCGGCTGACCCCATGTTCGACCCGTTCTGGGCCCGCGCCGAGGAAGCCGGCGTGGTCGTCACCGGCCACGCCGGTTTCGAGGACGGTTACGTCGACGTCACCGAAGCCGTGGCCGGTACCTGGGGCCTGGGTGCCGGCGGGTCCGGGAGGATGGACGCCGCCGGCGACGCGGGTCTCCTCACCGCCCAGCTGATGAAGCATCGGCTCATCCAGGACTTCGCCACCGTCCTCGTCGCCCACGGCCTCTTCGAGCGTTTCCCGCGGCTCAAGTTCGCCTACATCGAAAACGGTGCCGACTGGGTCCGCCCGCTGCTCCACACCCTCCAGATGCTCCACGGCCAGAACCCCGGCATGTTCGCCACCAATCCGGTCGATCAGTTCATCGAGCACTGCTGGGTCGCGCCGTTCGTCGAGGACGACGTCGCCGACCTCGCCCGGCACCTTCCTGTCGAGCGGATCCTCTTCGGCTCCGACTGGCCTCACGCCGAAGGCTTGGCCCACCCGATGGACTTCTTCGCCAACATCGCCTCCTTCTCGCAGGCGGATCAGCGTCGGATCATGGTCGACAACGCTCGGTCACTCACCCACCCATGACTCGCTCCGCCGAGATCGTATGAAGGCGATCATCACCGGCGGGACCGGCTTCGTCGGGTCCAACGTGGTGCGGGTGTTTCGCGAACGCCATGAGGCCGACGTCCTCGTGCCCGTCCACGTTCACGTCCCACCCGATGCGCCCTACGCCTGTGCACCATGTGACCTGACGGACCCAATGGCCGTCCGGTCGATGGTCGAGCGCTTCGAGCCCGACGTCGTGGTGCATTCGGCGATCCCCAACGACTACGAGCTCATGTACGGCGACCGCCGTGCCACCTGGGCGGGGTACGTCGGTGCAACCCGCAACCTCGTCGACGCCGCGAACGATGCCAACGCAAAGGTGATCCTGGTGTCGACCGACTGGGTGTTCGACGGCACCCAGGGACCGGCCGACGAGGAAACGCCTCCGAACCCCGTCAATCTCTACGGCGTGATGAAGATGGCGAGCGAGTTGGTGCTCATCGAGCGCGCCGCCGACGGCGCGATTGCTCGGGTGTCAGGCGTCAACGGCGTTCACTGGGCGCGTCCATCTACGGTCCGCGCCCAGGACCCCGGCTTCGGCTACTTCGTCGGGTCGATCGTCGACGCGCTGCGTGCCGGCGAGCGATTTCTGGTCTGGGAAGACGAGGGCATCAACATGCGGGCCACGCCCAGTCTCGCCACCGAGTGCGCCGAGATGATGTGGCGGATCGCCGACCTGGATCGCACCGGGATCTACCACTGCTGTGGCCGTGATTCGGTGAGTCGTCGGGAGTTGGCGTTCGCCGCGTGCGACATCTTCGAACTCGATGCCGATCTCTTGGACTTCGGCCCACCAGACGCCGACGTCATGTTCGGCGCTCCCATCCCTCACGACACCAGCCTCGATGCCACAGCGACCGGCCGGGCGCTCGAGTACGAGCTGCCATCGCTGAGCGTGCTGCTCGCCAAGTTCCGCGACCACTACGACCGGGGGGTCCTCACATGAACCCACATCTCCTTCGGCCGACGACTGACGACGCGGTCCGACTACGGGTCACGCCGGAAGTCGCGAGCTGGACATACCTGAGCTTCTCGGTCGTAGATCTCGGCCCGGGCGAGCGCCACCTGTCGCTGTTGGCCGATCAGGAGACGGCCGTCGTCCCGCTCCGCGGTCGCGCCGCCGTGCGGGTCGGCGACCTCGAGACCACGTTGTCGCGCACCGACGTGTTCGAGCAGATGCCGCGCGTCGCCTACGCCCCCCCGGGCACGCCAATCGAGATCATCGCCGACGAGCGGTTCGAGTTCGCCATCGGCAGCGCGCCCGCCGAAGGCATGTACCCGGCACGGATCTTCGAAACCTCCGATATGAAGAGCGAACTGCGTGGTGGTGGTGCCGCGTATCGACAGGTCAACCATGTGCTCGCTCCGCCGCTCGACGCCGAACGACTGATCCTGTACGAGGTCTACGTTCCCCGGGGATCGTGGTCGGGTTGGCCCCCGCACTGCCACGACGGCTACGACGGGTCCCCGTATCTCGAGGAGACGTACTACTTTCGACTCGACCCCGACATCGGCTTCGCCATGCATCGCAACTGGCGCGAAGACGAGGACTTCGACGAGGTATTGCTCGCCGGTGACGGCGACGTTGCCCTGGTGACGAAGGGTTTCCACACCACTGCGGCCTCGCCGGGGAGCCACATGTACTTCCTCAACTACCTGGCGGGCGAGCTCGTCGACGGACAACGAGTCACGCCGCCGTGTTTTCACGAGGACCACACCTGGATCGAACAGGACTGGGATGCGTTCGGCTGGGAGCTGCCCCGGGTCACGCCGTGAGCCTCGCTGGGATCTGTGACGCGAACGGGCGCTACGCCGTTTTGGCCATCGACCACCGAGACTCGCTGCGGGCCCTCCTGTCGCCCGACGATCCGTCGGCGGTTTCGGCCACCTCGATAACCGGGTTGAAGACCGACATGGTGCGCGCTCTGGCCCCCGAGGCGACGGGCGTGATGCTCGAACCCGAGTACTCGATTCCCCAGGTGCTCGATGCCGGTGCCCTTCCCCCGGGGGTGGGCTTCGTGGCGGCCTTGGAGTCACAGGGCTACCTGGCTGACCCTGGCGCCGGGCCCACCGAGATCCTCGATGGTTGGTCGGTCGAGGCGGCGGCGGCGAGCGGCGCGTCCTGCGCCAAGCTCCTGGTCCCTTTTCACCCGGACCTTCCCCTGGCCGCCGCTCAGATCGCGGTGGCCTGCGATGTGCTCGCCGAGTGTCGGCGCATAGGTATTCCGCTGGTTCTCGAGCCGCTCTTCTACGGACTCGACGGGCCCGACGATCGAACGCGCGTGGTCCTCACGACCGCTGCTCGATTCGCCGATCTGAAGCCGGATCTCCTGAAGCTCCCCTTCCCCGTCGACACCGCCCATGACCATGACGAGGACCACTGGTTCGCCGCCTGTCGCGCCATCAGTGAACGGGCCCCGATGCCCTGGGTTCTGCTCTCTGGCGGAGGTACGTTCGACGACTTCGCCGCCCAGCTCTCGGTCGCGATGAGCGCCGGGTGCGCGGGCTTCATGGTGGGTCGGGCGCTGTGGGCCGACGCTGCGTTGGCACCCGCGGTCGACCGGACGCCGATGTTGGACGCAACGGTGCGTCGCCGGTTCCGGCACCTCCGCTCGCTCCTCGACTGACCGAGCACGCGGTGCGAGCTCGGCCAGCACCTCGGCCGGCCGTAGCTCGGTTCGGTCATGCAGACCACAGGGCGGCGATGGGAAGCGCGATAATTCGCTCGTCGAGTCGTTGGGCCCGATCGCCGCAATGCACCACGATGCCGGCGACGAAGCTCCCGCCGAGCCGATCTCGGAGTGCCCGGAGACCCTTGGTGTCACCGGCGTGCACGTCGAAGGATGCCTTGACCTCGATTCCGACCACATCGCCGTTCGGCCGCTCCAACACGATGTCGACTTCGGCACCGTCGCGGTCGCGCCAATGGAACATCGACGCTTCCGTGTCGGACCAGGTGAGTTGACGGGCGACTTCGCCGACGACGAACGATTCGAGGAACGCGCCACTCGCCGAGTTCTCCGGTCGACGAAGCGCCTCGGCGTCGACTCCGCAGAGAGCGGTCGCGAGTCCGGAGTCGACGATGTGCAGTTTCGGGCGCCGGACCGCCTTGGCCGTGAGGTTCCGCGACCATGCCGGGACGAGATGGTGGAAATAGACCGTCTCCAACATGGCGATGACCCGTTTGGTGACGTCGGGGCTGGCGCCGATCACTCGGGCGATCTCGGACGTGTTGAGCTCGTTCGAGGTTCGACCAGCGAGCACTCGCATCAGCGTCGGTAGATCGAACGATGTCGGTAGGCGCCCGATCTCGGTGACGTCACGCGAGGCGAGCGTGCGTGCGTAGCCGCCGAGGAACTCGCGGCGATCACGACCAGCGAGTCGGATCGCCTGCGGCATGCCGCCTCGGCACACGCGTTCCATCGTTGCCGATCTTGTCTCGCCCGTTGTGCCGGTGGATTTCGATGCGACGAGAGCATCGCCACCAGCAAAGGCGAGACGGACAAAGTCTTCCGCGGCGGAGCCTTCGATCTCGCCTTGCGACAACGGCCAGAGATCGACGAACAGGGCGCGCCCGGCCAGGGACTCGGAAAGTCGTGGTTCGAAGAGAAAGCGGGTCGAGCCGGCCAGGTAGAACTGGCCCGGCGTGTCGTCGATGTCGACGGCCGCCTTGACCGCGAGAATGAACGGGTTGCCGGCGCGCTGCACTTCGTCGACGAACAGCGGGCGTTCGCTCTCCCGGACGACACCACCGGCATCTCGGCGGGCGGCGAGGAGGGACGTGGCGTCATCGAGCGAGCTCCATGTGCCACCGGTCGACTCGTGCAACAACCGCAACAGCACTGTTTTGCCGGACTGCCGGGGACCGTTGACGATGATCACCCGAGAGAACGTCGCCCGGCGTTGGGCCACGCCAAACGCACGTCGGGTGAGTAGGTCCGTCGGCATTGTCGGATTGTACGCCCCTTCGGGGCCGATGCCGAAACTGTCGGAGCCAAACCTCCAACAACGTCGCCCTCAAACCTCCGAATGTGTCGGGCACCACCACTGGCTGGTTTCCCGTGTCGGAACTAGTCAGGACGGCGTGTCGTGGCGCCGCCCACGAGGATGCGCGTGAACACGTCGGCGATCTGTTCGGCGGTGAGGGCGCCGTCGGGTCGGTACCAACGGTGCGTCCAGTTCGTCATGCCGAGGAGCGCCTTGGTCAGCATGCCGGGCGGTATGTCGGTCGCAAAACCCCCCGACTCCACGCCTTCTCGGAAGATGTGGTTCAGGGCGTCCTCGTAGCGGCGGGCCAGTGAGAGGACGGTGCGGGCCCACTCGGTGTCGGTCCGGTTGGTGATCCGGTTCACGTCCTCCTGCAGGAAGATGAACATGTAGGGATAGTCGGTCTTCGTGTAGGAGCCCAGGAGCTGGGCGAAGATCTGGCCCACCTTGTCGGCCGGGGTGGCGTCGGCGGCCGCGATGCGTTCCGCGGCTTCGGCGTTGCGGGTCACGGCGGCCGACGTCGCCGTCTGGAACAGCTCCTGCTTGCTGGCGAAGTAGTAGTAGAGCGTGGCCCGATCGAGGCCGATGGCCGAGGCGATGTCCTTGAAGGACGTCTCCCGATAACCGTTGTCGAGGAAGAGCTGTCCGGCGGCGGCGATGATCTCCTCGCGCCGGGCCTGGTAGGCCGGTCCACCGTCGGATTCGGCCGACGCCCGTCGGCGACCGATGTTCGATGTCGCGAGCCCGTCAGTGCCAGGCATCGAGGGCCATGCGGGCCAGGGTGCGGACCGTCTCGTCGAGCTGGGCGAGACGGGACGGATCGGCCTGGATCACCCGGGCGGCGCTACCCTCGGAGATCACGGCCAGCTTGTAGGTCGCCAGCGTGATGTAGAAGCCGATGTCGGACAGGTCGCGGCCACTGGTCGTGGCATACCGCTCGAGCAGCTGTTCCGTCGACGGGAAGCCGGGGTTGGCCCGGTGGGGTTGGCGGTGATCACGGTTCCGCCACAAGAACTCGCCGACGTCGCCCCAGTACATCGCCACCATGCCGACGTCGGTGAGCGGGTCGCCGAGGGTGGACATCTCCCAATCCAGGACCGCTTGCATCCGGGTCGGTGGCTCACGGCAGAACATCGTGTTGTTGAACGAGTAGTCGCCGTGGACGATCGAAGCGGCGCCTTCCGAGGGCAGCTCGCGGGTCAGCCGCTGCGCGATCTCCTCGATCTCGGGGAGCTCACGGTGTTTGGACTTCTCCCACTGGGTCAGCCAGCGCCGCACCTGGCGCTCCACGAAACCGGTCGGCCGACCGAACTCGGACAGGCCGACGGCGGCGGGATCGACGGCGTGGAGTCGGGCCAGCACGTCCATGAGCTCGAAGGCGCAGGCCCGGGACTGGACCTCGTCGAGGTGGGCGACGTTGGAGGCGTCGTTGAACACGATGCCGTCGAGCCGCTCCATGAGATAGAAGGGCGCGCCCAGGACGGTCTCGTCGTCACAGGTGTGCACGACCCGGGCCACGGGGACATCCGAGCCGTGGAGCGCCTGCTGCACGGTCCACTCGCGTTTCATGTCGTTCGCCGTGGCGAGGACGTGCGTCATCGGCGGACGGCGCAGGATCCAGTCGTCGTCGCCCGTCCGAACCCGGAACGTCAGGTTCGACGACCCGCCCGAGACCTGCTCGATGGCGAGGGCGTCGCGGCCGAGCCACGCTCCGAGTTGGTCACGCATGTCGGTCATCATCGGTCGTCACCTCGTGGTCAGTGGGTGGGTGGACGTGGTCGGGTGCCCGTTCGAGTAGCGGTGCCAGGCGCGCCCGGGCGGTCGCGTCGAGCGGGCGGAGCGGACCATCCTTGAGGGGACGCCACCAGGTGTCGGGCGCGTGCCACCCGTCCCCGCGGAGGTGGGTCTTGTCGACCTTCATGCTGGCCAGCTTGGGGAGCTCGGCGGTGAGGCGCACGAAGCTCGGGACCCACTTGGGGCCGAGGTCTGGCTGCTGACGGACGAACTCGTCGAACTCGGCGAGGTCGAACCGGTCGACGTCGGCCGGCTCGATGGCGACCATGACGCGATCGCCGACCGGATCGTCCGGAACCGCGTACACCGCCGCTGAGCGGACGTCGGGGTGGCGCATCACGATCGCCTCGACCGGGCCGGCCGAGAAGTTCTCACCGTCGACCCGGAGCCATTCGTTCGACCGACCGGCGAAGTAGAACCAGCCGTCGGCGTCGCGGTAGGCGAGGTCGCCGGACCAGTAGATGCCGTCCCGAACTTTGGAGGCGGACGCTTCGTCGTTCTTGTAGTACCCCTCGAACGTGCCCGTGGCCGCCGTGGTCACGATCTCACCGACCGCTGCCTCGGTGTTCAGCAGGCGTCCCTGATCGTCGAACACGGCCGGCGGGCACGGGTCACCTGTCTCGGGATCGAGGACGGTGACGGCGTCGTCGGTGCGGCCGAGCGCGCCTCGGGGCATCGAGGGATCGCGCCGGATGATGATCATGCCCTCGGTCGATCCGTAGCTGTCCCGCACGTTGCAGCCGTAGCGGAGGGCGAACCGGCGGATGTCGGCCTCGGAGGCTTCGTTGCCGAGGGCCAGCTCGAGTGGGTTGTCGGCGTCGTCGGGGCTTGGGGTCGTGGCCAGGATGTAGTTGAGGACCTTCCCGGTGTAACACAGCAGGGTCGCGTTCATGCGCCGGATGTCGCCGAGGGTGGCCGAGGCCGAGAATCGTGATCGGGTGCCGATGGCCGCTCCGGCGTTCAGGGTGCTCGACAGCCCCGTGAACAGCGCGCTCGAGTGGAAGAAGGGGAGTGGGGCATAAGCGGTGACACCGGGACGGAGGCCCGCGACGCCGGAGACGTGCACGCCGGTTCGTGCGAACCGACCCTGGGTGCAGCGCACCGCCTTGGGGAAGCCGGTCGAGCCCGAGGTGAAGATGAGCAGGAAGAGGTCGTCGTCGGATGGCGGGGCGAACGTCGTCGAGACATCCGCGGTGTCGAGCTGGCGGAGATAGTCGGTCGTGTGGGTGCGGAGCACCCGGTCGTTCGGGACCGACGACGGCGCGTCGGTGAGGATCGGCTCGTAGACGTCGGAGGTGACGAGCAGCTGGCAGTCACAGTGATCGATCAGGCGAGCCAGCTCGGCGCCGCGATAGGTGGCGTTGATCCCCACGACGGCGGCACCCGTGATCGCCGCCGCGCCGAGCCAGAAGAGATACTCCGGGGTGTTGTCGAGCAGGACGCCGATGTGCGGTGGGGCGCCGGGATCTCGCAACTCGGCCCAGATCGCCGCCCTCCGTCGCGACTCGGTCGCCAGCTCGGCGAACGTGTACGAGCGGTCCTCGAAGTGGGCGGCCACGTCCGAGCTGTCGGCTCGGCGAACGAACAGCTCGGCCGCGGTCATTCGGCATCTTCACGCCCTCCGGACACAGGTGTCAACACGTCCGTTGAGGCGACGACCGCTTCTTCAACACGTATGTTGACAGAGCGGGTTGCGTCCCGGAGAATCTCTCCATGTCCACGTCCGCGGGAGAGCTGGCCGAACTGCGCGCCGCCGTACGTCAGGCGATCGGAGCCTCCGGAGTCGACGATGCACCCACGGTCGACACCGCGTGGCGCACCTCATGGTCGGATCTGGCCGAGATCGGTCTACCGGGTTTGTGCGTGCCCGCGGACCGCGGGGGTTTCGGCACGGAAGTGGCCGCCGCCGCCGTCGTCGCCCGGGAGCTGGGGGGTGAGCTCCACAGCAGCCCGTTTCCCGCGATCGTCGCCGCGGCGGCGATGCTGGCCCGCGGGCTCGGCTCGGAGCACGCACCGCTCGTCGAGGAAATCCTCGCCGGCTCGAACGTTCCGTCGATTGCGTTCCTCGAGCCGTCGGCCCGGATGACCGGAAGGTCGGGCGACATCCGGATCGACGGGATCGCCCGGTTGGTGCTGGCCGCCGCCGAAGCCGATTCCTTCCTCGTCGTCAGGTCGGGCGACGAGATGATGTTCGTCAGCGTCGCCGACTGCTCCCTGGCGGACACCCACGCATTCGACGTGACCCGGACGTGCGCCGACGTGCGCTTCTCCAGCGCCCCGGCGGTCCGGCTCGATACCCGACCCGATGCTCGCGCCGAGCTGGAGTCGCTTTACGGCGTGCTGCTTGCGGCCGACGCGCTCGGCGGCGCCGAGCGTTCCCACGCCCGCGCCGTGTCGTACGCCTCCCAGCGACTCGCCTTCGGGACCCCGATCGGGGGGTTCCAGGCCGTGCAGCATCGCCTCGTCGATCACGCCGTCACTCTCCGGGGCCTTGGGCTCCTCGTGGAGTCCGCCGCCGATGCGATGACGACCGGCGCACCCGACTCCCGTCGGCGGGCGCTGCTCGCCCAGGTCGGCGTCAGCCGGAGGGTGGTGCACCTCCTCCATGACCTCGTGCAGCTCACCGGTGGTGTCGGTTTCACGTGGGAGTACGGCCTTCACCTGTTCGAACGACGGGCCCACCTCGACGCCCGTCTCGGCGGCAATCCTCGCCAGGCTCGAACCGCCGTCGCGGCCCTGGAAGCATGGACGGCACCACCTCCCGGGGTGTAGGGCCCCGACCCCCGGGTGTGAGTCCCGACCGAACAGCACGACGAAACGTCAGAGAGCAGAGCCGACATGGACAGCATGACCACGCGAGGGCCGAACGCCGAGATCCAGGTCGAGGTGCACGGACCCGTCCGCGTCGTCGTCCTCAACCGCCCCGACGCCTTCAACGCCGCGAACGAGGAGCTGCACCGTGAAGTGGCGCTCATCTGGGGCGAGCTCGACGCCGACCCCGAGGTCATGGCCATCGTCCTGACCGGAGCGGGCACCGCCTTCTGCGCCGGCGGCGACCTCGACCTGCTCGACCGGATGGTCACCGATCTCGCCCTGCGCGAGGCGACGATGGTCGAAGGCGCGGCCATCGTGCGCTCGATGACGGCAGTCAAGGTGCCGATCATCGCCGCCGTCAACGGCCCCGCGGTCGGTCTCGGCTGCAGCCTGGCCGGCATGTGCGACCTCGTCATCATGGAGGAGCAGGCCTACTTCGCCGATCCCCACGTCGCGCTGGGCCTGGTCGCCGCCGACGGTGGGGGCCTGACGTGGCCGTTGATGACCAGCCTGCTGCGGGCCAAGGAATACCTCCTGCTCGGTGCGAAGGTCCCAGCCGTCGAAGCCGAGCGCATCGGCCTGGCCAACCGGGTCGTGGAGAGCGGCACCTCGCGTGCGGTGGCCATGGACCTGGCGGAGCGGATGGCCAAGCTCCCGCCGCAGTCGCTCCGGGAGACGAAGGCGCTCCTCCAGCGCCTCATCCGGGGCGCGGTCGACTCCGCTCTCGACGCGGCCATCGCCACCGAGTCGGCGTCGTTCGACGAGTCGGCCTTTCAGGCCAACCTGGCGCGGATGCGTCGGCGCAAGGACGCGTGATGCTCGACCTGGTGCAGTTCCGAGTCGACGTCCGGCGGTTCATCGCCGACCACGCCCCGAAGCTCCGGTTCGCCGAGGGTGTGCGCGTCCCGAGGAGCGACGACGAGGAGCGGTCGATCCGAGCGTGGTTCCGGGCGCTCTACGGTGCCGGGTACCTGGGTGGCGGGTGGCCCGTGGAGTGGGGCGGGCACCCCGAACATCGTCCGACGCACGACCTCATCCTGATGGAGGAGCTGTTCCTCGCCCGCGCCTACCGGCCGATCGACCAGGTCATGTTGTCGAGTCACGCCATCTTGTCCTTCGGGACCGAGGCCCAGAAGCACGAGTACCTGCCCCGGATCCGCTCCGGCGAGCACGTCTGGTGCCAGCTGTTCAGCGAGCCCGACGCCGGCAGCGACCTGGCGTCGCTGCGCACACGCGCCGAGCCGGTCGACGGCGGATTCGTGGTCAACGGCCAGAAGATCTGGAGCACCGATGCCCAGTGGGCCGACATGGGCATCATGGTGGCGCGGACCGATCCGGCAACGAGTCGCCACGCCGGGCTGACCGCGTTCGTGGTGCCCATGAACCTGCCCGGGATCACGGTGCGACCGATCCGCGAGATGACGGGCTCGGCGGAGTTCTGCGAGGTCTTCCTCGACGATGTCCGCCTCGGCCCGGAACACCTCCTCGGCGAGCTCGGTGGCGGTTGGAAGGTCGCCACGTCGGGTCTGGCCTCGGAACGGGCCCACGTCGGAGCGAACGCGGTGCAACTCCAGATGATGTTCGACGACCTGGTCGTTCTGGCGCGCGCCGCTCGGCTGCCCGACGGCAGCTCGGCGATCGAACACGAGGACGTCGCCGGACCCCTGGCCGACGCCATGGCCGACGTCGAGGCGGTCCGCCTGATCGTGCACGACACCGTCCAGCGCATCCTGGACGACACCGACCACGTGAGCGACGGCCCCGTCGCCAAGCTCGCGTACACCGAGACGTTCGTGCGGCTGTGCGAGCAGGCGCTCGACCTGCTCACCGCAGCCAGCTCCGTCGATGAGTCGGGGCGAGAGGTCGCGGAGCGGTGGCACGACATGTTCCTGTGGTCGCGTGCGCTCACGATTTCCGGCGGATCGTCGGAGATCATGCGAGGCCTGATCGGCCGCCAGCTGCTCGGCCTGCCCCGAGCCTGAACGCCCCGGGGCCCGCGTGCGTCAGTCGGCCGGGCGGGGGAGAGGAACTGGCCGGTGCTGGCCATGATGCCGCAGTCGACCGCTATGGCGGTACCGGGGACGAAGCTGGCGGCGGGCGAGGCCAGGAAGCTCATGGGGTAATGCCGAGCGATCGGGCCCGCTCGCCCTTGTCGTGGAAGTCCCGCTCCAGGACCACGAGATCGCCCTCGAAGAGCAGGCTCGACATGACGCCGACCGACCACCGACAACCGACCACGTCGACGCCGTACATCTCGGGATCGGTCACCGTGGCCGACATCGTGTAGTGGAGGGCGAGGCCGTCGTCATTGGCCCAGAACTCATCCGGTTCGAGGCGAAGGTCACCCCAGCGGTCGAGGCCCCGGGCGAAGAAGGCGCGAATGGCGGGCCAGCCGACGAATCGGCCGCTGGCGACGTCGTCGAGCACGGCGTCGGGCGTGAAGAACCGCTCGGGCGCGTCTGGGTCACCGCTCGACCACCCGGCGAAGAGGTCACGCGCGGTGGAGATGCGGCGATCCATGGATGCTCCAGTCACAGAGTGTCGGTGTGAGGTTCGACATGGCGGGTCAGGCCGCCTCGGGCGCCACGGCGTCGAGGAGCGGCAGGTATTTCTCCGGCACCGCCAACCACTGGTCCGGGTCCGTGAGGCGCGGATCGAAGTTGCACTCCACGATGACCTCCTCGAATCCGGCGGCGGTCGCGGCCTCGACCTCGGCGGTCAGACGGACGACGGGATCGTCGGTCACCTCGGCCTGGTTCGGGCGCACGGCGAAGGTCCGGTGGAACACCCGGAGCGGCCGCTGCCCGGGCCGGCGACGGGCGTTCATGGCCGCGACCGCCACGGCGACATCGGCGACCGGGCGACCGGCGGGATTCCATCCGTCGTATTGAGCGATCGTGCGCTCGATGCCGGCGGGCGAGGTCATGCCGGAGAGCAGCGTCGGGTGGGTCTGGAGCGGTTTGGGCGAGATCTTGGCCGGGTCGATGGTGAAGAACGGCCCCGAGTGGGAGACCGGATCGGGCCCCCAGCAGGCCCGGAGGGCGTCGACGAAGTCCTCGATGCGACGGCCTCGTCGGTGGAAGTCGGTGCCGGACGCCTCGTGTTCCTCGGCGTTCCAGCCCACGGCCAGGCCGACCACGAGGCGCCCGCCGCTGAGCTGGTCGATGGTGGCGAGGCGGGAAGCGAGCGACGCAGGCCAGTGGTTTCCGGCCACGAGCACGCTGGTGCCCAGGGTGACCTGTTCGGTCCAGGTGGCGGCGGCGGCGAGGATCTCGGTCGGGGAGAAGACCGAGTGGTACTGCGGCGGCACGGGCGCGCCCGGGCGGGCGCCGTAGCTGCTCCGGGGGGCGACCGGCGCGAGGAAGTGATCCTGCACCCAGAGGCTCGTGTAGCCGAGCTCCTCGGCGCGGCGGCAGAAGCCCTCGAGCACGGCACGGTTCACGTGCGGACCAAGCTGGGGGACGCAGAGGCCGACCCCGGTCACGCCGCGCTCGTGTCGTCGTGAGCGCCGCCGTCGATGGTCCAGCCGTCGTGACCGAGGCTCCGTCGCCGGGCTCGAGCCCAGTCGTGGGCGGGGGCGCCGGCGGCCCAGCGCAGGGCGTTCCCGATCACCCGCCGGTAGGACGGATCGGCGTAGGTGCCCGGGCCGTCGCCGAACTGCAGGTAGCAGACCGGGCTGTTCCCTGCGTGTTTCACCCAGCCGACGAGGGAGCTGCCCGGTGCATGCGACCAATCTCGACGAGAGCCGCGCTCGCCGCGGATGGCCAGGTCGGCCGAGAAGAAGTGGTCGTCGGTCAGCACGGCGTCGGTGCGCAGGAGCGGCACCACGTCGGCCTCCAGCACGGGGAAGAGGTACAGCTCGTCGGTGATGGAGAACCCGTCGCCCAGACCGGCGCAGACGGGATGATCGGGATCGACCACCGTCACCCGGTGGGTGGCGTCGAACTGGTAGCCGCTCGACGGGTAGTCGACCCCCGCCAGGGTGGCCGGGCCGTAGTGGAACCGACCGCCGAGGAGGCGGGCGTACTCCGGCCATGTCGGCCACCCGGCGATGGCGTGGTGCAGGAAGACGAGTCCCTTGCCGGCCTCGACCAGCGCGGCCCACGCCGATCGCAGCTCGGGCGAGGGGTCGGTCAGCTCCATGGGCGGGTCGGTGCGCGTGAAGCGGATTCCGGGCATGTCGTAGAAGGCCAGCACGTCGAACTCGGCGCAGCGGTCAGGGTGGATCAGCTGGTCGGCGGCCGGGTGCTCCACGTGGGTCCACGTGATCCCTGGGTCGTCGTCGAACACGGCGAAGAAGGGGTCGCGCTGGAACGGGTGGCCCTTGGTCACGAGGAGCACGCGGACGTGTGAGTCAGCCACATCATTGGTCGCCTTCGGGCTCCCTTTGGTCGCGCCGTGGCTAGCCACGGCCGACGAACCCCCACTCGCCCATGATCTCGGCTTCCCGGTCGACGCGGGCGGTCAGCAGTTCGGCGGCGCGGGGCGCGAGGGTCGGGTGGCCGGCGGCCATGGCCGCCTCCACTGCGCAACTCATCGCCTCGCCGGCGAGCGTGTAGGTCCGGGCGACGTCGTCGAGGTGCAAGCTGTCGGAGCGGCCCCGTTCGTACGCGTCGATCGCCGAGGTCACCGCCGCCGCCTTCGGCAGAGCCGAGAGAACGTCACGCGCGTAGGAGAGCATCGTCGCGGTCTCCTCCGTCATCCAGGCGATCTCGTGAGCCGCCCGGGTGGCGCAGTTGCGAACGACGTTCTCCAGCATCGCCACCGCCAGCTGAGCGGTCTCGGAGGTCAGCTCCGGGGCCAGGGTCTCGAGGAGCTCGCGCCGGCAGTCGAGCAGGATCTGTTCGGTCGACGGTCGGGTGATCATGCGGGTGCCCCTTCACCGGCTCCGGGTGTGGTCGCCATCGCGGCCGTCAGCTGGTTGCAGGCGGCCATGAAGTTGACGTGCGCCGTGGTGGCGGCGTTGATGTTGTAGGTGGTCATGACACCGTGGGTCCGACCGTCGGCCAGCGCATCTGCGGCCAGGAGGATCTGGCTGAAGACCCGGGCGGCCGAGACCATCGAGAAGTAGGCCACGGTGAGCTGGTTCACGGCCGCTTCGGGAAAGCCGGTGATCTCCCGGTAGCGGGCGAGGAAGGCCTCGGGGTCGGGGGCGTACATGTTCGGCGGCGACGCCATGGCGTAGTTGAGGTACCAGCCGAGGTCCTCCCGAGGGTCGCCGAGATGGGCGTACTCCCAGTCGATG
This sequence comes from uncultured Acidobacteriota bacterium, assembly GCA_963732655.1. Classification (GTDB taxonomy): domain Bacteria; phylum Actinomycetota; class Acidimicrobiia; order Acidimicrobiales; family SHLQ01; genus CAVTWS01. Next base: position 78,995 of record CAVTAI010000004.1, read on the forward strand.
AGGAGGTGAACGCCACCGTCTCCCACCATGATGTTGGCCGGCTGGAGGTCGCCGTGGACGAGCCGCAGCGGGAGCTCGGGCGGGCGGTGGGCGTCGAGCCAGGCGGGCACGTACCGCATGATCGGGTTCGCTTCGGTGAGTTGGCGCTCCGCAGCCGTCCACTCGCCGATCAGCTGGTCCATGTAGCTGTCCCAATTCGACCGACGGATGACCGAGGACGGCAGCACCGACTCGTCGACGAGATGGGTGCGGGCCACGGTCTCGGCGAAGTCGAGCGGGTGTCGCCCCAGGTCGTCGCCCAACGTGGCGAGGACCGACTGGAGCGACGGCCCGGAGCAGTGGTCGAGCACGATCACCTTCGTGCCCAGGTGGGTGCCGTCGTCGAAGTACCGGGCCGCCGGCATCGGCACGGCACCCGTCTCGGTCAGCGACCGCAACAGCGACCACTCGGCGTCGCGGTCGGACACCAGGAAGGTGCGATCGGGCGGAGGGTCGCCCCGCAACACGATGGTCTCGACGGTGCCGTCGCCCCAGTCGACCACGGCGCGGGCCATGACGCGGCTGTACCCGCCCGTCATCAGCTCGTAGCCGATGATCGACGGCGTTCGACCCGGAGCGACGGTGGCCAGGAACGCGGCCAGCCGCTCGGGCATGGTGGTCAGGTCGTGCATGGTCCCCCGTCCCGGCCGACACGGGCCAGGAAATTGATCAGACAGTTAGTTATCATCGTCGTCGACCGCCGGCAACTGTCCCGGTCGTGTGGGGGGATCCGGGGGGATGTCCATGTTCGATCTCAGAGGCAAGTCGGTGCTCGTCACCGGCGCGTCCTACGGCCTGGGCGAAGCGTTCGCGCTGGCGTTCGCCGAGGCCGGCGCCGATCTGATCCTGACCGCCCGCTCGGCCGATCTGCTCCAGTCGGTGGCTGACGCGTGCCGGGCCCATGGGGTGTCGGTCACCGCCGAGCCGGGCGATGTGACGATCGAGGACGACGTGCGTCGCGTCGTGGCCACCGGAGTGGCTGAACGAGGTCGGATCGACGTGCTGGTGAACAACGCCGGCGTCGCCGATCTTCGGGGTCTCGCCACCGAGGTCTACGACACCGAGACGTTCCGACGCATCGTCGAGGTCGACCTGGTGGGTGCGTTCGTGGTCGCCCGTGAGGTCGGGCACCACATGCTGAGTCGGGGGCGTGGGTCGATCATCAATGTGTGCTCGATGATGGCGAGCGGCGCCAGCGAGCTGAACATCGCCTCGTACGCCGCGGCCAAGGGTGGCCTGCTCAACCTGACCCGCCAGCTGGGGGTGGAGTGGGCCGACCGTGGCGTTCGCGTCAACGCGGTGTCGCCCGGCTTCATCGTCACCGAGATGACGCGTGCCCCGCTCGAGGGCATGGGCATGACGACGTACATCGCCAGCCGCACCCCGATGCGGCGCGTCGGTGTGGTGCACGAGGTCGTCGGTCCGGTGTTGTTCCTGGCGTCCGATGCGTCGTCCTACATCACCGGCGTCGACCTGCTCGTCGACGGCGGCACCAACGCCGCCAACGGCTTCGCCCAGGTGATGCCCGTCCACTACGAGTGGAACGCCGACACCGCACCCCGGGTACCCGGTTGGTACGAGGGCTTCACGCCCCAGCCCGCATGGATGCAGGCGTGGCGCGCCGGCATCCCAGGAATCCACTACCCCGTCCCGGAGGACTGAGATGGCCACGTTCCCGACGATCACCGACGAGCTCTCCGCCGAGTGGCTCACCCACATGCTCCAGGGCTGCGGTGCCCTGGCCGCCGATCGGCTGGTGACGAGTTTCCAGGCCGACACGATCGGCGAGGGCGTGAGCCTGCTCGGTCTCGTGCAGCGCATCTCGCTGTCTTATGGGGATGGCGAGGTTGGAACGGGGCCCGACACCATCGTCATCAAGTTCGCCCACCCGCTCGAGGCGAACCGGGCCATCGCCTTGAACACCAACATGTACCAGCGCGAGATCGACTTCTTCGAGAAGATCGCCCCGAGCCTCGACATGCCGCTGACCCGCTGCTACTTCGCCGACAACGACCCCGCGTCGGGCATGAGCATCGTCGTCCTGGAGGACCTGAAGGCATACCGCGCCGGCGACCAGGTGAGCGGCATCGGACCGGCCGAGGCCCAGCAGATCATCGATGCGTACGCGCCCCTGAACGCCGCGTTCTGGGGTCGGTGCGACCAGCCGTTGCTCGCCGAGTGTATGCGCATCGACTCGTCGTACATGGAGCCGTTCCTGCCCGGTGTGCTCGGCACGTGGGAGCGGTGCCGCGAGCTGTTCCCGCACTGCATCGCCCCCGAGGTGCTCGACGCCCTGCCCCACTACGTCGACTCCATGCGTGCGCTCCACGCCATGATGGGGGCCCGCACCCAGACGCTGGTCCACGGCGACGTGCGCCTCGACAACGTGATGTTCGGCGAAGGGCCGGGTCAGCACCCGATCGTGCTGATCGACTGGCAGGCCGTCATGGTCTCGAACCCGATGCAGGACCTCGCCTACATGCTCAGCCAGAGCATGGACACCGATGTCCGCCGGGCTCACGAGGACGACCTGATCGCCTACTACCGCGATCGGGTCACGGAGCTCGGCGTGGAGGGTTACTCGATCGAGCAGGCCACGGCCGACTACGACGTCGCCGTCCTGTGGATCATGTGTTATCCGCTCATCATCGGTGGTGCGTTCGATCCCGCCAACGAGCGCGGCCTGGCCCTGGCCGAGGCGGTACTCCGCCGGTCGACGACCACCGTCGCCGACCGGGGCTGCTCTCGCTCCTGCCCGCCTGACCGGCGCCGCCGGCTGCTCTCCGGCAGGAAGGCCCTGCTCTGCTGCGTCCGTACCATCAGTGGTACACTTGGCCCATGGGCACAGAAGGCACCTCGTCGGTGGCACCGATGTCATCCGCAACCGGCCGCCTCGTCCGGCACCTGGAACGAACCAGACGTGCCCGGGGCGAATCGAAGGCCGACGTAGCTCGGGGAGCTGGTCTCGGCGAGCCGACAGTTCGGCGGCTGCTCTCCGGCAGGAATGGCAACCCGACCGTCAGGACCGTCGAGGCTGTGGCCGAGCATCTGGGCCTGACTCTGGGCTTCGAGTCGGCGGACGTTGCGACAGCACCCACGCTTGCGGAGTTGCGAGAGAAGGCCAGCGAGATCGAGCGAGTCCTGGTCGCGGATGGTGCGAGAAACCTCGATCTTCGGATCGGTCGCGCGGGTGAAGCCGGGATCGGGTCCGATGTGGACTTTTTGGTCGATGTCAGACCTGGAACCGGCCTGATCGAGCTCTGTGGGATCGAGGAGGAGTTGGAGTCGCTCCTGAAGCGCCCGGTCGATCTCGTGACGTCAGGCCACGGCCGGATGCTGACATTGACCGTGAAGCTGTACCCCTCCGGTGAATGACCCACGGCGCCGACTCGATGACATCCGCGCACGACGCGAAGACGGGAGTGACCTGGTCGGGCGGGGTCGCAACGTGTTCGAGAGCGATCGCCTGCTGAGGCACGCGGCGAAGTCGATCCTGGCCGACATCGGTGAGGCGGCCAAGAACCTGGAGGATCTGTCCGATCGGATCCGACCGTGCCGTGGAAGCTGCTTGCCCGCATGCGTGATCGGATGAGCCACCGCTACTTCGACGTCGATTATGAAGTGGTGTGGGACACCTTGGCTGTCGACTTGCCCTTGCTGCGGCGAGCCATCGAGGACTTCCTGGATGGTGAGGGTTCCTGAGGGGCGCTCAGGGCAGTCGAGTCCGGCTCGGCCCTGCTCACTCCCAGTGGGTGGCGCGGGCCATGCCGTCGGGTCCGTAGACG
>CAVTAI010000005.1:0-1364929 GCA_963732655.1 uncultured Acidobacteriota bacterium
GCCCGTCCCCGCCGGGGCCGGTTCGGTGATCATCAACGTCACCGCCACCCAGGCGACCGCCGAGTCGTTCGAAACCGCCTTCGCCGCCGGCGCCGAGCTTCCCCCGACGTCGAACCTCAACACCGAACCGGGCGTCAACGTGGCCAATCTGGCCATCGCCCAGATCGGTCCGGACGGTCAGATCACCCTGTACAACAACGCTGGTTCGGTGCATCTCATCGGCGACGTGTTCGGGTACTTCCCACCGGAATGATCTGCTGACGGAACCGACCTACGCGGAGTAGGCGGCAACGGGGGGACGGGCAACCGTCCCCCCGAGCCCGCGCGCGGAGCTCAGCCGACGGCGCCCGACAAGCGCCGCGCCGGAGCTCAGCCGACGGCGCCCGATGAGCGCAGATCGGCGATCTCCTCGGTCGACAGGCCGAGCTCCTGACGCAATACGTCATCGGTGTGCTCACCGAGGCATGGGGGCGCCGATTCGGGGCCCTCGGCCATCTTCGAGAGCTTGACCGGGTTGCCCGGGGTGATCACATCCTGACCGCCATCGGGGCGGGGGAACTCCACGATCATGTGGCGAGAGGCCACGTGGGGATCGGTGACCACGTTCTCGGCCTCGAAACACGGCGCGGCGGCGACGCCGGCGGCGGCGAGAGCGTCACAGACCTCGACGGCCGAGCGGGAACCGGCCCAGGCCCGCACCGCATCGCGGATGGTGTCGAGATGGGTCAGCCAACCGCTCGCGTGGCGAAACGTTCGTCGCCGAGCCAGTCGGGCTGTTCGATCAGGTTCACGAACAGTTCGAACTGCGCCTCGCGTCCGATCTGGATGACGATCTCGCTGCCGTCGCCCAGGGGGAACCCGTGGTTGATCAGCTCGGTGGGCGTGCGGGGGTCCTTGCCGAGCGACCAGTAGTTCGGTACGAGGTCGGCGAACGACACCATGCAGTCGTACATGGAGATGTCGACGTACTGCCCCTCACCGGTCTGGTCGCGGTGCCGGAGTGCGGCGAGGATGCCGATCACCGCGAACATGCCCGCAGCCGGTGTCGCCCAGCGCCCCGACGGGCGACACCTTGATGGGCTCGTCGGGCCGCCGGTTCAGGTTGTAGAGGCCGGCCATGGCCTCGGCGATGGGGGCGAATGCGGGCCAGTGCCCGTAGGGACTCTCGACGGTGTTGCCGAAACCCGAGATCGAGCAATAGACGACCTTCGGGTGGGCGGCCGACACCACGTCGTACCCGAGCCCGAAGCTCTCCATGGTGCCCGGTTTGTAATTCTCGCAGACGACATCGAACTTCGGCACCAGCCTCAGGAACACGTCCTTGGCCGCCGAGTTCTTCATGTCGAGGCCGATGCTGCGTTTGCCCATGTTGTTGCGCAAGAAGGTGGCTCCTGCGAAACGTCCGGCGGCATCGGTGATGCCCGGGGTCGATCCCCGTCCCAGGTCACCCCGGGTCGGGTGTTCGACCTTGACCACCTCGGCCCCGAGTCGGGCCAGCAACTGGGTCGCGTAGGGCATCGACTGCATCTGCTCCACCGCGAGCACCCGGATGCCGTCGAGCGGCTTGCCGTAGCGGGCCGCGTCGGCGTTGGCGATCTCTCCAGCTTTCATGTGGGCATCCTCTGGAACTTGTGGCCACTCATCGAGTCGCCGTGGCCACGGCATCGATGATGCGGTCGATCTCGGCATCGGTGATGACGAGGGGTGGGCAGAACGTGATCGCCGGCGGGATCGGTCGGGTGATCACCCCGAGGTCGAGCATGGTGTTGCGGACCGCAGCGGCGTCGAGGTGGTCGGGGAGGATGGCTGCGTAGACGGCTCCGTCGCCGCGAAGCCCGGCCAGCTGGCCGTCGTCGACGAGGCTCTGGAGCCCGGCGCGCAAGCGGGCGCCGATGCTGGTGGCTCGGTCGAGCAGCCCGTCCCGCTCGGTGACGGCGAGGGCGGCCACACCGGCCGCGGTGGCGAGCGGGTGACCCGAGTAGGTGTAGCCGTGGCGCATCATCCAACTCGGCTCTGCCTCGAGCGGCTGACGGACCCGATCGCCGACGATGACGCCGCCGAGGGGGACATACCCCGACGTCACGGCCTTGGCGAAGGTGATCATGTCCGGCCGTAGGCCGTAGTGCTGGGCACCGAACCACGTGCCCATACGGCCGAATCCGCAGATGACCTCGTCGAACACGAGGAAGGCGCCGTGATCGTCGCAGAGCCGGCGCAGGCTGGCCAGGTAACCGTCCGCCGGGGGGTGGACGCCCCCGGCACCCTGCAACGGTTCGGTGATCACCGCGGCGATCTCCGGTCCTCGTTCCGCGAAGAGCGTGGCCATGGCCTCGATGTCGTGCTGGCCGACCTGAACCACGTCGGCCAGGAGCGTGCCGTACCCCTCCTTGTTGAGTGGAAGACCCTGGGCGGACGTCCCGCCGTAGTTGACGCCGTGATACCCGGTCATCCGCGAGACGATCAGCTGGCGCTCGGGGTGGCCGGCCCGGGCGTGGGCGAGACGAGCCAGCTTCATCGCCGAGTCGACCGCCTCGGAGCCGGAGCTGCAGAAGAACACCCGCGGGTCGTCGACGGGAGCGAGCCCGGCGATGGTCTCGGCCAGGCGATCGGTGGGTTCGGTGGTGAACGGATCGAAACACTGGAAGGCGGGCAGGGTCGAGGCCTGGGCGCCGATGGCATCGATCACCTCGCGGCAGTCGTACCCGAGGTTGGCGTACCAGAGCGACGCCATGGCATCGACGTATTCGGTGCCTGAGTCGTCCCACACCCGCGCCCCCTGGCCCCGGACGATCCGGACGTACGCCGAGGCGTCCTTGGCGGGAGGCGCAAATGGATGCAGGAAGGCAGGAACGGCCACAGGGACTCCAGGATCGGACGAGCGCAGCGAGTGTAGGAGCCCCGGGGCATCTCCGGCCGGACGAGCGCGCGACACTGTCGGCATGAGCGAGACCGGTGAACCGACGACGGTGTACGAGCTGGTCGGGGGCGCCCCGACCTTCGTGGCCCTGGTCGAGCGCTTCTACGCCGCGGTTGCCGTCGACCCGCTGCTCCGCCCGCTGTACCCCGAAACCGACCTCGTCGGTGCCCGAGATCGCCTCGCGGGCTTTCTGATCCAGTATTGGGGCGGTCCCGATGACTACTCGCAGGAGCGCGGCCGCCCGCGCCTGCGGATGCGGCATGCGCCGTATGTCATCGGGCCGGCCGAACGCGACGCCTGGTACCGCCACATGAGCGATGCGGTGCGGGCCGGGGGGTTCCCCGGGCCGGCCGAAGAGGCGATGCTCGACTACTTCGAGATGGCGGCCAACTCCATGATGAACGTGGGTTGACCAGCACGACCCTCGAATGGGCCCACCGGTCGTTCGCCTACTCTTCGATGGGGTAGGGCGAGATGTCGATCGGTTCGTGCGGCAGGTCACCGGCGATGATGGCCGGGAGGAACTCGCGGAGGCGTGCCGGCAACACCGGCTCGTCGTTGGCGAGCAGCTCGTCGAGGGGCCACCATCGCGCCCCCATCATCGCCGCCGCTTCGAGCGCCTCCAGATGGGCGGGGGCGTAGTCCTCGGTGCCGTCGCTCCAGGCCACGTGGATGCGTTCACGCGAATCGAAGAAGTAGCCGGCGAACGTGAACTGCACGTGCTGGGTCCAGATGCACGGCCCCACCTCGGCTCGGGTGAATCCAGCCTCCTCGTAGAGCTCGCGCATCGCGGCATCGGCACTCGATTCACCGGCGCTGACCCCGCCGCCGGGGATCTCCCACCACGGCGGCTTGTAGGGATCGATCGGGTCCTCGGACCGGATGAGGAAGATCCGGTTGTCAGGATCGAGCAGGACGACTCGGGCGGCAGGCCGGCGGAGCGTGAACATCGGGGGCGAACACTACCGCGCTCGGTGACGAAGCCGGATTGTTGAGACCCAGGTCCTCAAATTCTCACCTATACCCGGCGACGGGAGCCCTTACGGTGCCGGGTGGTCCGGTAGGGTGAGGAGCGTTCAGATGTCGTCGATGGGCTCACGTGGTCACGACCGGACACCGGTCGAGGGGAACCGTGCCGCTCGCCGTGCGGCGAGGAAACGAGCCGGCTCGCTCGGACGAAGCCGGGCCAAGAACGTGGCCCGGCTGGCCCTCGGTGGCGTGGCCGCGACGTCCGGTCTCGGTCTGGTCGCGGTTCCATCTGCCGATGCCGCCGGGCTTCGTGGTGGCGAACACGAACAACTCTGGCGCCGGCTCGCTCCGAGACGCCATCGACCAAGCCAACCTGAACGCCGGGCCGGACCTGATCACGTTCGACTCGAACGCCACAGGCACGATCGTGCTCGACAGCGAGCTGTTCATCTACGACGACCTGATCATCGACGGTCCGGGCGCCAGCGCGTTGGCGGTCAGCGGCAACGACGTTACCCGGGTCTTCCAGCTCTACAGCTACCATGCTGCTCCGGCGATCAATGTCACGATCGAGGGGCTGACCGTCGCTGATGGCAACTCCGGCGGGGGCAACGGCGCAGGCATTCTGGCCTTCCACACCAACCTGACCCTCGACTCGGTGAACGTGGTCGACAATGCGACGACCGAGTTCGGCGGGGGGGTGTCGTTCGTGCCCTACGACAACGGCAACGTGCTCGAGATCGTGAACTCCGTGTTCTCGGGCAACTCGGCGGCCAACGGCGGAGGCGTCGCGATCGGTGGAGACCAGATTTACGACAACACATCGGTCCACATCGCCGACACCACCATCAACGACAACGTGGCGAGCAAATAGGTGGCGGCCTGTTTCAATTGTTGCGTCCGACACGGTGATCGAGCGCTCCGTCGTCAGCGGCAACGTATCTGACTTCCTCGGCGGCGGGATCGGCGCGTTCTTCGTGGTCGACGAGGCCTACGACATCGAGCTCGGGGGTTTCCGTGCTCTCGATCCGTCAAGCGGAGGTCTGCATGTCCTCGACTCGGTCGTTTCGGGCAACTCGTCGACTGTTGGCGGCGGGATCGGTACCTACTTCGTCGCAGGCGCGATCGTCGTCGAGGGCTCGGATGTCGAGCGGGAACTCGCGACTGGCATGGGCGGCGGCGTCGGTACCTTCTTGCTCGTCGCGCCCCTCCAGATCGAGGACTCGACCATTGCGGGCAACGTGGTCACGGCCCAGGAATCCTTGGCGTTCGGAGGGGGTGTCGGTGTGTTCCAGCTCGGCGAACCCACCGGTCCTGGCTTCATTGCCGATGGTCCCTCCGGTGTTCTGCGGCCGGATTCGGCCTCGGTGGCCGCGATCCGGAGTGAGGTCGGCGCGGTGATGGCCGAGATATCGGAGGATCGTGGGACGACCCTCGGAAGTGTCCTGGCCGCTCTCGACCCCGGGCAAGCCGGCATCGAGGTGACTCGATCGACGCTCTCGGGCAACTCCGGTGGTCTGGCGGGTGGAGGTCTGGCCGTGCTCCAGTCCACAGGCCCGGCGCCCATCCTGGTCGACACTTCGACGGTGTCAGGCAACACGGCGCTGCTCGGCGGGGGCTTGGTGTTTGGAAACATGTACACGCAGCCCGTGATCTCCCACTCCACGGTGTCGGGCAACAGCGCCACCGGCGGCCCCGGCGGCGGCATCTTCGGCGGTGTCTACGATGAGTCAGCAGTGGGCGACCATGTGGTGCTCGACCATTCGATCGTGACCGGCAACGAGGCGACGACGACGTTCGAGGAGTACCAGTCTCAACCACCCGGGCTGTTGGTGACGGGTGCGGACAATGACCTCGTCGGCGAGTTCACCGCCGAATGGTCGATCATCCAGGATCCGGGTACCGCAGTCGTCGCCGATGTGGTCGGGAACCAGTTCGGGGTCGATCCGTTGCTGGGCGCGCTGGCCGACAACGGCGGACCGACCCTGACGAGGATGCCCGGCACCGGTTCGCCGGCGATCAATCTGGGCGACCCGGCCTTCGTCGAACCCCCGGCCACTGATCAGCGCGGCGTGGCCCGCGTGGCTGAGGGCCGCGTCGACATCGGTGCGGTCGAGGTCGCGCCGCCTCCACCGACGTGCACCGATTTCACCGCCATCCATCCGATCCGCGCCCTCGACACCCGCGGCGGCGCCGGGAACGTGCCCGCAGGGGTCAAGGTCGGCCCGCACGGCGAGGTGTCGATACTGGTCACCGGCCTCGTCGGGACCGGCTCGACCGGCGTGCCGTCGACCGGCGTGAACGCGGTTGCGTTGAACGTGACCTCGACCGAGGCTACGGCACCGTCGTTCGTGACCGTCTGGCCCTCCGGCGAGGTCATGCCGGCCACGTCGAATGTGAACACCGACCCCGGTGTCGACGTGCCGAACATGGTGATGGCGAAGGTCGGAGCGGATGGTCGCGTCCGCATCTACAACGACGCCGGCTCCACCCACCTCGTCGTGGACGTCCTCGGCTGGTTCGGAACCTGTGGTGACTACGTCGCGCTCTCGCCGATCCGGGCGCTCGACACCCGTAACCCGGCCAGCGCCACGTTCGGCGCCGGCGAGACCCGCGTCGTCCAAGTTCTCGGCGTCGGCGGTGCCAGTGGCGTGCCGAGCGGCGATGTCGAGGCGGTCGTGTTGAACCTGACCTCGACCGGTGCCACTGCGGGTTCGTTCCTGACGGTGTGGCCATCAGGGACGGCGCAACCGAACGTGTCGAACCTGAACACCGAGCCGGGCACCGATGTGCCGAACCTGGTGATCGCCCAGCCGGGCGCCGACGGTCGTGTCAACGTCTACAACGACGGCGGCACCACCGACGTGGTGGTCGACATCATGGGGTACTTCAACTCCGAATCGAACTACGTGCCGGTCACGCCCGGACGGGTGCTCGACACCCGCTCCGCCCTCGGTGCCGCCGGGCCGCTCGGTCAGTTCGCGACCCGGACCTTCGGTGCCGCCGGTACCGGGCTGCCGGCTCCGGCGGGTGCGGCCTCGGTGATCATGAACGTCACGTCGACCCAGGCCACCGGAGCCTCGTTCGTCACCGCGTACGCGTCGAACAAGCCCCTGCCGCCGACCTCGAACCTCAACACCGAGGCCAACGTCGACGTCGCGACCCTGACCATCGCCCAGGTCGGTCCCGACGGTAAGGCGACCATCTACAACGACGCCGCGAGCACACACCTCATCGGCGACATCTTCGGCTACTTCCCGCCCGAGGACCTGTAAAGGAGGATCACCCTCACTCGCTCGCTTCGCTCGCTCGGTTCGGGCGAGTTTCTGGAGGGGTCGGCTGCGCCGGCGCTCATCGTGGCTGCACCGGGATGGCAAGCCACACCGGTGCAGGGCGGGGGGAATCGCAGTGCTGGCCGACCAGGGCTGGTCAACTCGCCGGCCGGGTGCCGCGCAACCCCGCCCACGCCAGCTCACCGATGAGCGTGGAGCTCCGCTCCATATCGCCGGCCAGGCCCCCGGTGTGGAGCAGCCGCCGGCACGAGGCGACGATCATGCCCACGACCCCGTGGGCGAGCAGGACGCGGTCGTCGAAGTCGAGGTCGTCACGGTGGATCGCCGCCGCCAGGTTGGCGGCCAGGCGCGCCTCGATGTCGGCCACCGCGGCGGCGAACTCGGGTTCGCCATGGGTGCCATCTCCGAAGAACACGCGGAACGCGGCCGGATGGCTCTGGAAGAACGAGAACACGGCCGCCACCCCACCCTCCACCTGCTGGCGGGGCGAGGACTGCTCGAGGGCACTCTGACTGACGGTGTCCCACAGCCGCTCGCTGATGTCGCGCAGCAGCACCAGGAACAGGTCGTGCTTCGACTCGAAGTGCTGATAGAGCACCGGCTTGGTGATCCCCGCCGCCTCGGCGACGGTGTTCATCGTCGTGGTGTGGAAACCCTCGCGTGCGAACGACTCGATCGCGACCTCGATCAGTTGGCGACGACGCTGGGCCGCAGGCATCCGCTTCCGCATGGGCGCACAACGTAGCGTCCGCAGGTGTCGACGAGCCGGAGAGTTCCTAGCGCCAGGCGTCCGGCGACGGATCGGCGTCCTCGCGGGCCGCCGCCTTCACCGCGTATCCGAAGACGATGGCCGGCGCGAGGACCGCCGATCCCACGACGAGCGCCGCCACGATCCCTGCGCCGACGGCGCCGTCGAACCCCGACGTGAAGCCGATCACGAACAGGACGATCGCCAGCCCGAAGCAGAGGTACCCGACCCGCTGGCCCAGCTCGACGGCCCGGGCGACCCGAGCCCGCCGCTCGACCACGGGGTCGGCGTCGGGGTCGGGTGCGGGCGATGGGGGAGGGTTCATGGCATCCATCCGGCGTCGGCGATCAGGGCGGAGATCCGGCGAGCCATGGCCTCGTGGGAGAGGTGCTCCACCGCCAGGCGGTGGTTCGTCTCGATCATCGACGCGTCCGGCTCGGCGAGGAACGAACGGATCTGCTCGACCTCGTCCACGCCGAACCACCGGAACCCGAGAGCCCGCAGCTCATCGGCCACCGGGTACGGCCCCACCACGACCGGCTTCCGGTGGATCGCCGCCTCGATCGGCGGGTTGCCGAAGCCCTCCCACGTGGACGGGAAGGCCACCAGGTCGGCGGCCGCGTAGAGATCGGGACGGGAGAAGTCGCCCCACCACACCACCCGGCAGCCGGCGGTCTCCAGCAGCGAATCGAGGGTCGGTCCGTAGCCGTCCTCGGCGGGACCGAGCAGCCAGTACACGCCACCCAGTTGCTCGGTCAGGGCGAGAGCGGCTGGGATGTTCTTGCGCTCGATGGCTCGCACCGGGTGCACGACCAAGGTCTCCTCGGGCGCCACGCCGAGGCGCTCACGGGTACCGTCACGATCTCCGGCCGGGGGATGGGTGTCGAAGCCGTTGTAGATGGTGGTGGCGTCGAGGCCCCGCTCGGCCATCTCGAGGCGCGTCATCTCGTTGATCGTGACGTGGCGCCAGGCCGGATCATCGGGCGGCAATTCGGTGATGTGCTCGAAGCGCTCACGCTGCCATGGCGGGTCGTGATGATGGAGGAGCGCAGGACGTCCACGGAGGGCGTCGGCCAGGGCCATCGAGGCCGGCAGGTTCAACGGGATGGACAAGATGTTCTCGACCAGCACGAGGTCGGCGTCGAACAGGGCGGTCTCCAGCTCATGGCGTGCGGGGGGACCGCTGGCGGCGATCGCCAGTCCGGGAACCGTGCGGTCGACCGGCCCCTCACCGGCCACGGTGACGATCTCGAACCCGAGGCCGGCCAGAACCTCGGCCCACGTCTCGGCGACGACGGAGACGCCATCGGAGCCGCCGAGCCGAAACGAGACGATCGCACACCGAGCCACGGCCCCGACGCTACCGTTCGGCCTCGCATGCCCAGCACGTCGCCAAGGATCCGATCAGCGCCCGACGACAGCGAGTTCCGTTCGCTCGCTCGAGCGGTGCTCGACGACGCTTGGGTCGACGAGGGGTACGCGTCGCCCAATCACATTACCTATCCCTTTCAGTGGTTGTGGGACTCGTGTTTCCACGCCATCGCCTGGGCCGATGTGGATCGCGCCGATCGTGCCCTCGTCGAGTTGGCGACCGCGCTGTCGACGCAAGCCGCCGATGGATTCGTGCCGCACATGAACTACGTGCGCCGACCCGGGGCCCACGCCGATCTCTGGGGCCGTGACGACGCGTCGTCGATCACCCAGCCGCCCATGTACGGGCACGCCGCCGCCGAGTTGAAGCGCCGAGGCCTCGAGGTCCCCGACGAGCTCGTCGACCGCTGCCGGAACGGGTTGCGGTTCCTGGTTTCCGAGCGTCCCCGCCACGCCTCAGGTCTCGTGACGCTGTGCCATCCGTGGGAATCCGGCGCCGACGACAGCCCCCGATGGGATGGTGCGATCGGCCACGAACCATGGACCCTGGAGCGGTGGCGGGCCCACAAGTCGTGGCTGGTGAGCCAGATCGAGCAGTCGGCCTGCGGGTCCCCGCTCACGAACCCGGCGTTCGACGTCGCCTCGGTGGGGTTCTCGGCGCTCGTGGCGTTCAACGCCGCGGAGTTGGCCGACACCTTCGGCGACGACGACCTCGCGGCCGCCGCCGCCGACATCCGCTCCGCGGTGGAATCGAGATGGGACTTCGAGCTGCGAACGTGGGTCGACGCCGGGGCCACCGAGAACGGGTCGGGCCGGGTCCGCACGATCGATGGGGCCCTCGGCGTGCTCGTCACCGGCGCGCTCGACCAGCGCGATGCGCTCTTCGCCGACCTGGTCGACGACACGGCGTACGGCGGGCCGTTCGGTCCCGCCGGGGTCCATCGGGCCGAACCGTGTTTCGATCCCCGTTCGTACTGGCGAGGTCCGACCTGGCCTCAGATGGCCTACCTGATGTGGGTGGCGGCGAGGCGATCAGGCCGGGACGACATCGCCGAACAGCTCGGCCGGCAGCTGGTGGCCGGTGCCGCCGGTTCGGGTTTCGCGGAGTACTGGGACCCCGATGACGCCACCGGCGGCGGCGCCTGCCCGCAGACGTGGGCGACCATTGCCGTCGCCGTGCTCTCCTGATCTTGGTTTGGCCTGATCAGCGGGCCCTCATCTCAGCGAGCAGAGCCCCGCATGGACCCGACCAGGAGCTCCTCGTCGACATCGCTCACCCAGCAGCTGACCTTCCGGAACCGGGCGACCGGGTCCTCCCAGTTCTCGCGCGGGGGCATGGAGAACCCGATCTCCAGCGTCGAGAGCTCGTAGATCTGGCCGACGAACGGCTCGAACTGCGTGTAGCACTGGTCCAGCGCCCACGCCCGAAGCTCGTCCTCGCCCGGGTACCGCTCGTCACGCCCTGCCGGGTGCTCGATGGTGAAGTACATCTCGCTCTCGTGCTCGCCGTCGCACGGCGGGCCGGTCACGTACTCCGTCACCGTCTGGCCGAGGGTCACGGTCAGCAGCGTGAAACAGGCGCCCGTCTCGAGGCTGTAGATGACGGGGTTGTACGGGCCCAGCGGGTTGATGACCCCGGGCGGGAGCACCAGGTCGTCGGTGACGGCGTCGGGGTCGAGCTGGAGCAACGTGGTGGTCGGGGCGGTGGTCTCGGTCGTCTCGGCGGTGTCGTCCTCTGTGCAACTCGCCAGCGTCCCGCAACAGACGACGAGCGCGGTCAACGAGGCGAGTAGACGGGCGGACATGACCCGTCGATCGTAGGCCGGCGAGGTCGTCCTGAAGGCTCAGTACGCCGGCAGGAGGCGGTCGAGCTGTTCGAAGCAGAACCACAAGCTCACGCCAAGGGGGACGATCGCGACGGCGTACGTGGTGAGCCGGCGCCACCGGTTCGCCACGGCGATCGCGGCCGCCAAGATGGCGAGGAAGACCATCGCAAGGGTCACGACGTCGGGGAGGGCCTTGCGGTCCCAGCCCAACCCTTCGTCGAGCGAGACCTCGTTGGCGGCCTGGTCCGCGAGCTCGGCGGAGCCGGTGATCTCGACCTCTTGGCCGGTATCGGGGTCGGCGAACACGACGGTCTCGCCCTCGGCCAGCTGGGCGGGTCTCGGCACGGCGACGGCCGGCTCGGCGACCAGGCGGGCGGCCACGATGATCCGCTGGCGGGCGCTGAACTTGGGGTGGCAGGCGGTGAGGGTGAGTCGGTTGTCGCCGAAGTCGTCGAGCACCCACGTCTCGCTCGGCGACACGACCAAGTGGCCCGACATGCTGCGTTCGAAGTCGAGGCCGGCGTCGGGATAGGCCTCACCCGCGGGCATGACCTCGTAGACGAACGTGCCCTGCACCGTGGTGACCACGATGTCGTCGCCCGGCTGCAACTCGTCGATCCGGTTGAACGGGGCGCCGTAGGTGGTGCGGTGTCCGGCGATGGCCGCATTGCCGGGCTGGCCGGGGAAGGGGCTGGAGCTGTAATGCCCGGGACCTTCGCGGAGATCGGCGACCGTCACGCCCTCCACGACGATCTTCGACACGCCGATGTCGCCGATGTCGAGGGCGCCGACCGCCTCACCTCCCTCGGGGAAGAAGTACGCGAGCTGTTCGGGCGTGAGGTCCTCCGCGCCGAGAACGGTGTCGACGAGGGTGGTCGTGGGCGCCGGCGTCGCAGTCGTCGTCGCCTGATCCGGCGCGGAACTCGGTGGCGGGACCGTCGCCAACCCCACCTGGCTGGCCTGGGACAGGAGTTGCTGGAACTCGTTCTCGAGTGAGTTCTGGGCGCGGGCCTCCTGGAGGTTCGTACCCCACAGCTGGTAGCCGGCGAACAGGAGGATGACGATCCCGAGACCGATGAGCGTCTTGCCCACCGCGTTCAGCGTGTCTGCGAGGGTCATGGCCCCATCATCGGCCAGAACCACGGTGTCGTTGAGGCACAGGCGGGGGCGGTGCCCGGTGGCCCCGAGCTGGCCGGCTGGGCGCCGGGGAACCACCCGTCGGTAGCGTTGTCCTCGTGCCCACGGTCCACCTCCGCGGGGTGGTCGCCCTTCTCGGCCGTTTTCCGGCGCTCGCCGGCGTCGATCTCGACGTCGACCCGGGCGAGGTCGTGCTCCTCCAGGGCCCGAACGGTGCCGGCAAGTCGACCCTGCTTCGGCTCTGCGCCGGCCTGCTGGCGCCGACGGCGGGGATTGCCCGCGTCCTCGACCTCGACCTGGCGACGGACCGGCGCAGCGTGCGCCGCCACGTCGGGTTGGTCGGCCCCGGGACGGGGCTCTATGACGACCTGACCGTCGTCGAGAACGTCGCCTTCTTCGCTCGCGCCAGCGGAGCCGCCGACAGAGAGGTGCCCGCCGCGCTCGAGCGTCTCGGCCTGACGGGGCGCGTGCGCGACACCCCCGTCGGCCGGCTCTCGACCGGGCAGCGCCGCCGGGCCGCGCTCGGCGTCGATGGTGGTGCGGCGCCCGCAGCTGTGGCTGCTCGACGAACCTCACGCGGGGCTGGACCAGGAGGGGCGTGACGTCGTCGACGCGCTCGTCGCCGCAGCCTCCGGAGCTGGCGCCACGGTGCTCGTGGCCAGCCACGAGCTGGAGCGGGCCCGGCGGATCACGATGCGGGCCGTGACGCTCGCTGGCGGCATCGTCCACTCCGACTCCTTTGCGGCTCCGCTCGCCTCCGACTCGGCCGCGGCACCGCTCGCCCAGGTCGCGCCTGTCGCCACGAAAGGTGGCGAGAGTGTGGCGTGATGCGGTGCTGGTGGCCGGACGGGATCTCCGCATCGAGCGGCGCTCGAAGGTCGTCCTGAACCAACTGGCGCCGTTCGCCGTGCTCGTGCTCGTGCTGTTCGGGTTCGCACTCGACGCCAACCGCGAGGTCCTCCGCACTGCGGCATCCGGCCTGTTCTGGATCGCCGTGCTCTTCGCCGCCATCTTGGCGGTGCAACGCAGCGTCGGCGTCGACACCGCCCCCGGCCTGGCCGACACCATCAAGCTGTCGGGGCTCGACCCGGCCGGTCAGTTCCTCGGTCGCCTGGCCGCCCTCACGATCGAGCTGTTGGGGCTCGAGCTGGTCCTCGTGGCGGGCATCATCATCTTCTACGACGTCGAGATAGCCGAGCCGGCGCTGCTCCTGGCGGCCGCGGTGGCCGCGACCGTCGGGGTCGCCGCCGCCGGTACGCTCTACGGTGCCCTGGTCGCCGGCATCCGGGTGCGGGAGACCATCCTGCCGATCCTCCTGCTCCCCGTGCTGGCTCCCGTGTTGATCGGCGCTACGCGTGCCTTCGACGACGCGCTCGGCGCGGTGGCCATCAACGGCTGGAACTGGCTGGCCCTGCTGGCCGTCTTCTCGCTGATCTACACCGCCGTGGGCATCGTCGCTTACGGCACGCTCCTGGAGGAATCGTGAACTCGGCGACAGGGTCCCGCACCACCCGAGCCCTGGGCGCGGCCAGCGTCGTCGGGATCGGTGCCCTGCTCTGGTACGCGTTCGTCGTCACCCCGGCCGACGACGACCTCGCCGACTCCGTGCGCCTGCTGTACATCCATCTCCCTTCTGTCGCGATCGCGTACCTGTCGATCATCTTGTGCGCCGTGGCCAGCGTCGGTTGGTTGTGGAAGCGGTCGGTGTGGTGGGACATGGTGGCGGCGGCGAGCGCAGAGATCGGCGTCGTCTTCACCGCGCTCACGCTCGTCACCGGATCCATCTGGGGTCGGCCGACCTGGGGCACGTACTGGGAGTGGGGCGACGTGCGGCTGGTGTCCACCCTGGTGCTCTTCCTCACCTTCCTGGGTTATCTCGCCTTGCGTCAGGTCCCGGCGGACCCCGACGTCCGCGCCACCCGAACCGCCGTGGTGGCGCTCATCGGCGTCATCGAGATCCCCATCGTCAATCGTTCGGTGGAGTGGTGGGAGAACCGCACGCTTCACCAGGAGGCCACTGTCGCTCGGATCGACCCCGAGATCGACGGCGTCATGCTCTTCGCCGCGATGCTCGGCGTGTTCGTGTTCCTCGTGGTGTTCGCCTGGATGCTCATCCATCGGTTCCGCATCGCCTGGCTCGAACGCGAGGTCGAGTTGCACGGGTTGGACATGGCGTTGGCCGAACGACGAGCCGAGGGCTCCTCGGCCTCCATCAACGCCGCCATCACCTCGCTCGGGGAGGCGTGATGATCGCCATGACCCATACGGGCTACCTCGTCGCCGGATGGTCGATCGGTCTCGGCGGCATGGCCGTCTACGCCGTGTCGCTGATCCTGCGGGGTCGGCGGCTGAGCCGCCACGTTCCCGCCAACCGTCGCCGCTGGATGACCGCCGATGACTGACGTACGCCATCCCGACGACGAGATAGGTGTCTCCGATGACGCCGGGCCCATGCCCGCACCCGATCTCACGCCGCGGTCGTTGCCCGCCCGGAGCTCGCGCCGGTGGCTACCCATCACGCTCGTGGTGGTCATCATCGTGCTGATCGGCCTGGTGATCGCCAACGGACTCGGCGATGCGTCGCTGTTCTTCCGCAACGTCGACGAGGCCGTCGCCGAGCGATCCGACCTAAGTGATCGCCGATTTCGCCTCCAAGGCACGGTCGTCCCGGGGACGGTCGTGGAGACCACGATCGGCGACGAACCGGTCGTCCTCTTCACCGTCAACTACGACGGCGTCCGCGCGGACATCGTCCATCAGGGCGATCCTCCCCAGCTCTTCCAGGACGCCATCCCCGTCGTGCTCGAAGGCCGATGGACCGAAGGCGTGCCTCCGGGCGTGACCGAGTTCGGCGGCGGCGCCAACGACGGCTGGTACTTCGCCAGCGACGAGATGCTCGTGAAACACGACAACGAGTACGTCGCCGTCAACGAGGATCGCATCGACACCGCCGACGAGGTCGGCCAAGTCGACACCGCCGACGAGGTCGGCCAAGTCGACACCGCCGACGAGGTCGGCCAAGTCGACACCGCCGACGAGAATGGGTCGTCGTGAACGCCGAGATCGGGACGGCGTTCGTCGTGTTCGGGTTCGCCGCCTCCGCGGTGGGCGCGTTGTCGATGGGGTCGGCGCTGATCGCCGGTCGCACCGCGCTGCTGAGCCACACCCGGGCGTATGTCGGCCTGATCGTCCTCTCGGCGATCGGCGCCTTCGCCATCATGGAGCGGGCCTTGATCACCCGCGACTTCACCGTCGCCTACGTCGCCAAAGTGGGCGGCCACGCCACGCCGGCCTTGTACAACTTCACCTCGATCTGGTCGTCGCTCGAGGGCTCGATCCTGCTGTGGTTGCTGGTTCTCGCCGGATACATCGCCATCGTCGGGCACAAGTTCCGCGCCCGTCTCGCGGATCCGCTCGTCGGGTGGGCGATGGTCACGCTGTTCGTCATCGCCGCGTTCTTCTTCTTGCTGGTGCTCGGCCCGGCGAACCCGTTCGAGGCCTTCTCGCCGCCGCCGGGGTTCGACGGGCCCGGACCGAACCCGTTGCTCCAGAACCATGTGCTGGTGGCGTTCCATCCACCGATGCTGTACCTGGGGTATGTCGGCTTCTCGGTCCCCTTCGCCTTCGCCGTCGCCGCCCTGGCCACGGGGCGGGTGGGCGAGGGCTGGTTGATCGAGACCCGGCGCTGGACGCTCTTCGCCTG
Organism: uncultured Acidobacteriota bacterium; assembly: GCA_963732655.1. GTDB lineage: Bacteria > Actinomycetota > Acidimicrobiia > Acidimicrobiales > SHLQ01 > CAVTWS01. Next base: position 15,965 of record CAVTAI010000005.1, read on the forward strand.
GGGTTTCCTCACCTTCGGCATCGTCCTCGGCGCGTGGTGGAGCTACGAGGTGCTCGGCTGGGGCGGCTACTGGGCCTGGGATCCGGTCGAGAACGCCTCGTTCCTGCCCTGGCTGACCGGTACGGCATACCTCCACTCGGTGATGGTGCAGGAACGTCGGGGCATGCTCCGGGTGTGGAACCTGTCGCTCGTGTGCGCCACGTTCGCCCTCACCATCTTGGGCACCTTCCTCACTCGCTCGGGCGTCATCGAATCGGTTCACGCCTTCAGCGAGAGCCACATCGGTCCGTGGCTGCTCACCTTCTTCGGGCTGGTGGTGGGGGTCTCGGTCGGGTTGATCGGTTGGCGCGGCGACCGCCTGCGGTCCCCGGGCCGCATCGACTCTCCCGTGTCACGAGAAGGTGCGTTTCTCGCCAACAACCTGCTGTTTGCCGCCTTCGCGTTCGTGGTGCTGCTGGGCACCGTGTTCCCGCTCATCGTGGAGGCGGTCAACGGCGACACCATCTCGGTGGGCAGCCCGTACTTCGAGCGCATGACCATGCCGATCGGGTTCGCGTTGTTGTTCCTGATGGCCATCGCTCCGGTGCTTCCGTGGCGGGCCGCGTCGAACGAGGTGCTCAGCCGGCGGTTGTTCTGGCCGGCGTGGGTGGGTGCGGGCGCGCTGGTCGTGGCGCTTCTCCTCGGCGCTCGTGGGTGGGCGCCCATGGCGGCGTTCGGGCTCGGCGGGTTCGCCGCCGGGGCCGCCGGTCGCCAGATCGTGCTGGCCAGCCGCCGGCAGGGGTGGCGGGGCGTGGTCGGTCGGGCCAACGGCGGGATGGTGGTCCACCTCGGGGTGGTCATCGTCGCCGTGGCGTTCGCCGCCAGCTCTTCGTACGTGCGCCAAGCCGAGTTCCAACTCGACGTCGGCGAGACGGCCAACTTCGCCGGGCACACCATCACCTTCCGGGGCACGGAGTTGTTGACCTTCCCCGAACGCACCGAGTTCCGGGCCTTGGTCCAAGTCGACGGTGATCGAACCTTCACCCCCGCCATGAGCACGTACCCGAACGGCGCCATGGTCATCCCCACGCCGTCCGTGGCGACCTCCTGGCGTGACGACGTACATCTCTCGCTCACCACGCTCCCGGAGGACGGCTCGGCGCCCGTGATCCGGATGACGGTGCAGCCCCTGATCATGTGGTTGTGGGTCGGCGGCATCGTGATGGGTCTCGGCACCGCGTTGGCCGCCTTCCCGGGCCGCCGCCGCCGAGGCACCGAACCGGTTTCGGAACCAGTTCAGGTCACGGCACCGCCGGAACCGGACGAGCCCGTCGAAACTCGGGTGACCACCAGTGTCTGACGAGACCGAAACCAGCGACGAGGAGCTCCACTCCGTCGCCCCGAGATCCACCGCGGTGCGCACCATCGCCATCGCCACGGCGATCGTGGTCGCCGCGTTCGTCGGGTTCCTCGCCACCCGTGAGCAGGGATCCGATGAGGTCGGGGTCGAGTTCCTCGACGAGGCGGCCCCGCCCTTCTCGGGCCCCACGCTCGACGGCGACACGTTCGACCTCGGCAACCAGCGGGGTCGGTGGGTCGTGGTGAACTTCTTCGCCAGCTGGTGCGTGGCCTGCGTCGAGGAACACCCCGAGCTGGTCGCCTTCGCGGCGCGTCACGCCGAACCCGACGATGCCGTCGTGGTCGGCGTGTCCTTCGGCGACACCGTGGCCGGATCTCGCCAGTTCGTCGAGGAGTACGGCGGTGACTGGCCCATCATCGTGGATGCCGAGACCACCAACGCCGTCGGCGTCGACTACGGAGTCACCGCGCTGCCCGAGTCCTTCGTGATCGCACCCTCGGGGTTGCTCGTGGCCCATATCACGGGAGGGATCACGGCCGACGGCCTCGATCTGCTCATCGACCGCATCGATGCCGCCGCCGCGGAGCCATCAGCATGAGGCGCCGTCTCGGCTGGGTGGTGCTGCTCGGTGTCGTCATCGGCGCGTTCGTCGTCGCCGAAGTCGATGAGGGGGAGCCGAGGACGAATGCCGAGGTGGCGGCCGACATCGCGGCCGACTTCGCGTGCCCGATCTGCGATGGCGAGTCCGTCGCCGAGTCGGACGTTCCGGTCGCCCGGGCGATCCGGCAGGAGATCCGCGCCATGGTCGATGACGGCCGGTCTCGAGCCGAGATCCGCGACACCCTCGTCGCCCTGTACGACGAGGAGATCGATCTCACCCCGCGCTCCGACGGGGTGGTCGGCCTGGTGTGGATGCTGCCGGTCATCGTGTTCGTGGCCGGAGCCGCCGGCTTGGTGGCGGCGTTCCGTCGCTGGAAGTCCGACGTCCGACGGTCATCGGCCACCGTGGCCGACCGGGAGCTCGTCGCCCGGGCCCGGGCCGATCGTCCCGAGAGCTGAGCCGTGGCCCGCTCACTCGCTGATCACGAACGCGAGGCCCTCGAAGCCGAACGCGACTTCCTCCTCTCGTCGCTCGATGACCTCGAGCGAGAGCACGGCGCCGGCGACCTGGACGACGACGACTACGAGTCTCTTCGCGACGACTACACCGTGAGGGCCGCCCACCTCGTGCGTGTCCTCGACGCCGGGCTCGTCCGCGACCAGGCCCCCGGCGGTTCGTCGTGGCCACGACGACTCCTGTGGCTCGCGATCATCGTCGTGGTCGGCGTGGGCATCGGAGTTGTGTTGGCCCGCTCGCTCGGCGGCCGCTCGGCCGGTGATACCGCCACCGGCGACATCCGCAGCTCCATCGCCGGCCAGCTCCAGGACGCCCAGGTGGCCATGAGCGAAGGCGATCTCGATCGGGCCGTCGAGATCTACGGAGAGGTGCTCGAGACGCAACCGACCAACGCCGAGGCCTTGGCCTACCGGGGGTGGATCTCGTTCCAGCAGGGCGAGACCGAGGTCGCTGCGCTCGATCTCGACGATGCGGTCGCCTCCAATCCCGACTACCCCGATGCCCGGGTCTTCGGAACGGTGATCGCGTTGCGAGGCGGTGATCTCGCCACCGCGGCCGAGAACCTCGCCGCCTTCGACCAGCTCGACCCTCCTCCCGTGATGCAGCAGCTGGTGAGCCAGTTCGGCGTTCGATCCGAGATCGCTGCCGGGTTGCTGGCGGGGGACCAGCGCGACCAGGCGGTGACGGTGCTCGTCCCGGCGACCGCCCCCGAGCTCCTGGCCGTCGCCCTGGCCAGTAGTGATCCCGTGACGGCGTTGCAGCTGATCGACGACGTGGCGAACGCGGACCCCACCAACGCAGTGCCCGTGGCGACCCGTGGCTGGATCCTGGCCGACTCGGCTCTGTCGGCGCGGGACCAGAACCTGACCGAAGACTTCGAGTCGCTCGCGGCTGGGGCGGCCGAGGCGCTCGATGCTGCGGTCGCCCTCGATCCGTCGAGCCCGGATGCACTGGCGCTTCGTGCCGTCACTCGCCTTCAGGTGTTCCAGGACCCCGAGGGTGCGGCGGCGGACCTGGAGGCGTATGTCGCGCTCGACGCCGGCCGCACGGATCTCGATCAGCGCCTCCGCGACGACGGCCTGTTCGACGCCGCCGGTTGAGATCTGGGGCTGCGATACTGCCTCGATGACCATTCGCGTGCTGGGCCAGGTCGACGCGGGGCACGTACCCGTCGATCTCGGACCCGTCGCCGTCGATGACCTGCCGCAGCTGTGTGGCGAGTACCGGTGGTTGTGGATCGACACCGAGTCGCCCGATCGTGAAACGCTCGACGTGATCGCGCAACATTTCGGAATCGACGACCTGGCGGTCGAGGATGTCTTCGACATGGAGCTCCTTCCCAAGCTCGACGACTACGGGGATCACCTCTACGTCGTGCTCCACACGCTGATCCCGCTCAATCATCGGATCGACACGAGCGAGATCGACATCGTCGTCACGCCCCAGGTGCTGATCACCGCGCATGACGGTGCGCTCGTGGGCGTCGAGGATCTGTGGCACAGCGTCCAGCGATCGCGCGATCCCGAAGGCGAGCTCGATCCGAGCCATCTGCTGGGCCACCTCGCCGAAGTCGTGGGGCGCCGGTTCCTGGAGGTCATCGTCGAGCTCGATCGCCGGCTCGAGGAGCTGGCCGATCGGGCGCTCGTCGCCGACGCCGGGGTGTTGGCCGAGGTGCAGATCCTCCGTCGCGAGGCCTCGACCATCCGCACGATGGTGCAACCCCAGCGTCAGGTCCTTCGGTCCCTCGTCACCATCAACTCGTCGCTGGTCTCCCGCGCCGGTCGGGGTCGCCTGCGCGACGCCGCCGAGGTTCACGATCAGCTGGTCGAGGGCGTCGAGACCGCTCGCGGATTGCTCAGCGATGTGCTCGACACCTATCGCGGCGCCGCCGGCGAGAAGTTGGCCGAGATCACGACGGTGTTGACCGTGTACGCCGCCATCCTGCTTCCCCTCAGCCTCATCACCGGTTGGTTCGGGATGAACCACTTCGATCTCCCGCTCATCGGTCAGCGGTACGGGTGGCTCGTCGTGACCGCCGGCATGGTCGCGTTTGCCACGGCTCAGTGGTTGTACTTCGTCCGCCGGGGTTTCGTGAGGAAGCCGCGATTGCACCTGCACGAGCTGCCCGGCCTCGGGGCCAAGACCCGCCAGGTCGTCGAGCGCCAGGCGAATGCCGCCCGGTCGGCGTCGCCAGGCGCTACAAAGTGAGCATGACGCCGTCGATCTCGGCCGTGATCCTCGCCGCCGGCCAGGGAAGCCGCATGGTGTCGGCGCGACCGAAACCTCTCCACGTGTTGTGCGGCAAGGCGATGGTCCTGTACCTGGTCGACGCGGTGGTCGAGGCCGGAATCGACCGGGTCGTGGTCGTGGTCGGCCCCGACGGCGAGCAGATCACCAAGAAGGTGCAGTCCGAAGGACCCGATGCCCTCTTCCAGTTCGTGGAGCAGCAGGTGGCGCGCGGCTCGGGAGATGCCGCGGGTGCCGCACTCACCGTCTACGCCGACGACGATCTGGACGACGACGACGACGTGCTCGTTCTCCCGGTCGACATGCCGCTGCTGCGTGGTGACACCTTGGCCCGGCTCGTCGCCCATCACCGCGAGTCAGCCGCGGCGGCAACGGTGTTGACGGTCCCGGCTCGTTTCGGGGACGGGCTGGGCCGCATCCTCACGGGGCGCACCGGCAACGTTGCATCGATCGTCGACCCGCTCGATGTCGATCCAGAGGCCCCCGAGCCCGAACGTGCCGCGGTCGGCGTCTACTGCTTCCGGCGCAGCCTGCTGGCGCCGGCGGTGCGGCGGATCTCGCCCGAGAACCGTCAGGGGGCGTACCGTCTCGGTGACACCATCGATGTCCTCGCCCGGGCCGGTCACCCGATCGCCGACCTCTCCGTCGATGACGCCTCGGAGACCCTGGGAGTGAACGACCGTCTGCAGCTCGCCGCGGTCGAGGCGGAGATCCGGCGCCGCACCAACCTGCACTGGCTGGCGCGGGGCGTCACGATGCTCGACCCGTCGACCACCTATCTCGATACGACCGTCGAGTTGGCGCCCGATGTCACCCTCTTCCCCGGCGTCATCCTTCAGGGTTTGACCGTCGTGGGTGAAGGCGCCGAGATCGGTTCCGGTTCCCGCCTGGTCGATTGCGCCGTGGGCGCCCGGGCCCGGCTCGACAACACCGTGGCCCGCGATGCCGAGATCGGCCCCGACGCCGTCGTCGGACCGTTCGCCTTGCTGGATGCAGGGTCGCAAGTGCCGGCCGGGTACCGCACCGGTCCGTTCTTCCACCAGTCCTGAGCGTCGCGAACCGGGTGCGTCGACCCGGCGCACGGTTTCGCCTCTCCCTGCGATGTCTCGGCGTCCTATGCTCGCTCCCCGGGCCTGGTCACCGCAGGAAGGGACGCTGATGGAGTCGACACGCGCATGGAGTTGACGTCGCGCAAGCGCATGTACCTGGTGTCGGGCCGGGTCAACGCCGAGCTGGCCTCGGAGATCGCCTACGAGCTTGGTGTCCGGCTGGGCAGCGCCAAGATCGACGACTTCTCCAACGGCGAGATCCATTGCCGGTTCACCGAGTCCGTGCGTGGCACGGACGTGTTCATCGTGCAGGGCCACGCCGCCGCGGACGGCATGTCGATCAACGACGCCATCTTCGAGCAGCTGATCATGGTCGACGCCGCTCGTCGGGCTTCCGCGACGCCGGATCACGGTGGTGTGCCCCTTCTACGGATACGGGCGCCAGGACCGCAAGGCGTCGGGGCGGGAGCCCATCACGGCCCGATTGGTGGCGGACATGTTCCGCACGGCAGGAGCGGACCGGATCCTGTCGGTCGATCTGCATTCCGGCCAGATCCAGGGTTTCTTCGACGGACCCGTCGACCATCTCACCGCCATGCCTGTCCTCGTCGACTACTTCTCCGAGTTCGAGGACCTTGTCGTGGTCAGCCCCGATGCCGGCCGCGTGAAGGTCGCCGAGCGATACGCCAACCAGCTCCACGCCGACCTGGCCATCGTGCACAAGCGCCGCTCGATGGAGAAGAAGAACGTGGTCGAGGCGAAGGACATCGTCGGCGAGGTCGATGGCCGTTGTTGCGTGATCATCGACGACATGATCGACACCGGCGGCACGATCGTCGCCGCCGCCGAGCTCATGCTCGAGAAGGGCGCGGCTCGGGTGTTCGTGGCCACGACCCACGCCGTGTTCTCCGGTCCGGCGGTCGAACGGTTGCAGAACTCGGGGGTCGAGCAGGTGGTGGTGACCAACACGTTGCCGCTGCCGCCCGAGAAGCGGTTCGACAAGCTGGTCGTCTTGTCGGTCGCCCCGATCATCGCCCGGGCGATCCACGCCGTCTTCGAGGACACGAGCGTCAGCGAGATCTTCGACGCCGCCAACTACCAGTGACCCGACGCCCCGATCAGCGGGTCGCCGTCGATCCGGGGTCGGCCGCACGGGCGCATTCGGCTGGGCGGCGGGTAGCCTGGTGGGCTGTTGTTCGACCGCTTGTGGGAGTACCCAGATGAGCGAAACCCTGCTCGCCCTTGAAACCGACCGCCCGATTGGCACGAGTGGCAGCCGCCAGCTCCGCCGTGAAGGCCGCATCCCAGGCGTGTTGTACGGCCTCGAGAAGGATCCCCAGACGGTCAGCGTCGAGCGCAGCGCGCTGCGCCGGGCCCTCACGGGCGAGCGCGGGCTCAACGCGCTGCTCACCCTCGAGATCGATGGCACCAAGCAACTCGGCCTGCTGAAGGACCTCCAGCGCCACCCGGTGCGTCGTGAGGTCATCCACGTCGATTTCCTGCGTGTCGACCCGGATCGCGAGATTACGATCGAGGTCCCGGTGAAGATGCTGGGCGACGCGGTGAAGGTCGCTCAACGTTCGCGGCAACGTCGACCAGGCCATGTTCCGGATGCGGGTCGTGGCCAAGCCGAAGGACCTCCCGGCCGAGATCCCGGTGGACATCTCGGCGCTCGAGGTGGGGCGTTCGATCAAGGTCCGTCAGGTGTCGCTGCCCGCCGGTGTCCGCTCCGACGAGCGCGCCGATGCCCCGGTGATCGTCGGCGTCGTCACCCGCTCGACCCTCGAACTGGACCGCCAGGAGAAGCTGGGGGCCGAGGCGGCCGCCGCCGCGGCCCCGAAGGCCAAGGGCAAGAAGTAGCCCCGCCGGCCCTCGGGAACAGCTCGTGGGTCGAACCGAAAGGTACGCGTTGGCGATTTCGGTGCACGCGCGCCGGCGTCGACTGGTAGTCAGGTGTCATGTCGCTGCTGCGTAAGCGAACCGGCGAGGACCGTCACGGCACCCCGGCCGACCTGCTGGTGGTCGGGCTCGGGAACCCGGGCGCGGACTATGCCGGCACCCGGCACAACGTGGGCGCCGAGGTCGTCGACGTTCTCGCCGCCCGCCACGGCGGCAAGTTGAAGATGGGCAAGGAACGAGCCCTGGTCGACGAGGTCCGCATCGGGTCGCATCGGATGGCGCTGGCGTGCCCGCAGACGTTCATGAACCTGTCCGGCGAATCGGTGCGCCTGCTGGTACGGCGATACGGCATGGCCGACATCAGCCGCCTGGTGATCGTTCACGACGAGCTCGACCTTCCGCTGGGCCGGCTCAAGGTGAAAGCGGGTGGTGGCCTCGCCGGACACAACGGGCTCAAATCCATCTCGGCCCACCTGAAGACCGACGACTACCTGCGGGTCCGGATCGGCGTGGGCAAACCGCCCGGTCGTCAGGCCGGCGCCGACTACGTCCTGAAACGCCCCGGCAAGGCCGAACGGCTCGAGCTCGATCTGATGGTCGAGCGGGCAGCCGACGCGGTCGAGAGCCTGCTCGACGACGACATCGAGGCCACCATGGCCCGCTTCAACGTCGCATCGTGATCGTCATCGCCGGAAGGTTGGGAACACCGTGAGCATCACCGGGCTGGGGCGCCTGCTCGTCGACCAGCCGTCGCTGATCGACATCGTGGCGCGTCGCCGGGCCGCCTTGTCGACGCCCGAGCCGGCGTGGCCGTTGGCCATCGCCGGTCTCGCGCATCAGACGGAACGCCGGCCGATCCTCATCGCTGCGGCGACCGGTACCCAGGCCGAGCGCCTGGCGCGCGACGTCGGTGCCCTGCTGGGCCCGGACCGCGTCGAGTTGTTCCCGGCGTGGGAGACGCTGCCGTTCGAACGGGTGAGCCCGGCGGTCGAGACCATGGGTCAGCGGCTCAAGGTCCTGTGGCGCCTTCGTCAGGACGACCGCAAGCCGACGGTGGTGGTGTCATCGGTCCGAGCCCTGTTGCAGCGCCTCGGCCCCGGCGCCGACGAGGTGGAGCCGATCGTCGTCGGTGTCGGCGACATCTGCGACCCGCACGACCTGATCGCTCGGTTGGTCCACGCCGGGTATCACCGTGAGTACCAGGTCGAGCATCGGGGCGAGGTCGCCCTGCGGGGCTCGATCGTCGACATCTTCCCGTCGACCGCCGAGGCGCCCGTGCGCATCGACCTGTGGGGCGACGAAGTCGATCGCCTGAGCGAGTTCTCGGTCTCCGACCAGCGGTCGACGACCGCGCTGTCCGAGGTGGAGATCTTCCCCGCTCGGGAACTGGTGCCCGACGCCGCCGTCCGGGCCCGAGCGGCGGAGCTCGTGGGTCGCGAGCCCTGGGGCCGGGAGCAGTGGGAACGGCTCTCCGAGGGTCTGGTCTTCGACGGTATGGAGTCCTGGCTCCCGTGGTTGGTCGACCACGATGTCGTCTTGCCGGACCTGCTCCACGCTGACGCCCAGGTCGTCGTCGTCGAACCGCGCCGGATGCGAGACCGAGCGGGGGAGCTCCTCGCCGAGGAGGCCGACCTGGCTCGCACCCTCGCCGAGACCTGGGGGGTCGGCGCCGCCGCGGGAGTGGGCGGCGTCGCCGAGATGGCGCGCCTGCACGTCGACTTCGACCGCATGCTGGCGGCCACCGATGCCCCTGTCATCACCATCAGCGCCGTGCCGGACAGCCCCGAGGGTCGCGGTGCTCCCGGCGTCGGCGTGGGACCCGGTCGTCGGCGGGAGCGAGCAGCTGACGGAACGCCTCCGTGGCCTGCACGCCGATGGGTGGCGTGTGGTCATCGCGGCCGACGGCGTGGGGTCGGCCGAACGAATCGTCCGCCTCCTCGCCGAGGAAGGCGTCGGGGTGGCCGCGCTGGACCACGCTGGTGTGACCACGGGCCCCGGCGTGTGGGTCACCGTCGCTCCGATCGATCGTGGCGCCATGGTGCCCGGTGTGAAGCTGGCACTGCTGGGCGAGTCCGATGTCACGGGCCGGCGCCGCGCCCACCGGCGGGCTCGAGTGCATTCTCGGGACACCAAGCGGTTCGTCGACGACCTCGAGCCCGGCGATCACGTCGTCCACCATCAACACGGCGTGGGCCGGTTCGCCGGCATGGTCACCCGCACGATCGGTGGGGTCGAGCGGGACTACCTGCTGATCGAGTACCGCGGGGACGACCGGCTCTACGTTCCGAGCGATCAGATCGAGTCGATCCGCCGATACTCCGGCGGTGAGAGCCCCAGCCTGAACCGGCTCGGCGGGAGCGATTGGTCCAAGACCAAAGCGCGGGTGCGCTCCGAGGTCGACCTGATCGCGCAGGAGCTCGTCGTGTTGTACCAGACCCGGATGGTGGCCGCCGGCCACGCCTTCGCGCCGGACTCCCCGTGGCAGCGTGAGATGGAGGACTCGTTCCCATATCAGGAGACCCCCGACCAGGCCCAGGCGATCGTCGAGGTCAAAGCCGACATGGAGGAGCCGGTGCCGATGGACCGGCTCATCGTCGGCGATGTCGGTTTCGGCAAGACCGAGGTGGCCCTGCGAGCTGCGTTCAAGGCGGTGCAGGACCGCAAACAGGTGGCTGTGCTCGTGCCGACGACGCTCCTCGCCCAGCAGCACTTCCAGACGTTCTCGGAGCGGTTCGCCGATTACCCCGTTCGGGTCGAGGTGCTCTCGCGCTTCTTGACCCCGGGGCAGGCGAAACGGGTGGTCGAAGGGGTCACCTCCGGTGCCGTCGACGTCCTCATCGGCACCCATCGCCTGCTGTCGGGCGATATCGCCTTCAAGGACCTCGGGCTGCTGGTCATCGACGAGGAGCAGCGCTTCGGCGTGAGCCACAAGGAGGCCATCAAGGGCCTCCGATCTGCCGTCGACGTTCTCACCTTGTCGGCGACACCGATCCCGCGCACGCTGGAGATGAGCCTCACGGGGATCCGGGATCTGTCGCTCATCAACACGCCGCCCGTCGACCGGCAGCCGATCCTGACCTATGTCGGCGAGTACGACGACCGCGCCGTCGCCGAGGCCATCCGGCGCGAGCTGCTCCGCGAGGGCCAGGTGTTCTTCGTGCACAACCGGGTGCGCGACATCATGCTGATCGCCGATCGACTGGCCCGCCTGGTCCCAGAGGCCCGGATTGCCGTGGCCCACGGCCAGATGGACGAAGGCTCGCTCGAAAAGGTCGTGCTCGACTTCTGGCAGGGTGAGTACGACGTCCTGGTCTGCACCACCATCATCGAGTCCGGCATCGACATGCCGACGGTGAACACGCTGGTCGTCGACCGGGCGGACCTGCTGGGCCTCGGTCAGCTGCACCAGCTCCGGGGCCGCGTCGGCCGGGCCGGGCAGCGGGCGTACGCGTATCTGTTCACGCCCCGGGACCACACCCTGACGGAAGAGGCGTACGAACGTCTCAAGACGATCGGTGAATCGACGGAGCTCGGTTCGGGTTTTGCCATCGCCATGCGCGATCTCGAGATTCGCGGCGCCGGCAACCTGCTCGGGACCGGACAGTCCGGGCACATCGCGGCGGTCGGCTACGACTTGTACTGCCAGATGGTGTCCGAGGCCGTCGCCGAGCTCCGGGGGGAGACGCCGCACGAACCGGCGGACGTGAAGATCGACATCCCGATGGATGCCCACCTGCCCGAGGACTACGTCACCCGCTCCGAGCAGCGACTCGAGGCCTATCGCCGGTTGTCGGCGGTCACCTCGGAGATCGAGGTCGAGGATCTGGCCGCCGAGTGGCTCGACCGGTTCGGCCCGCTGCCGCCGCCCGCCTCGGCCCTCATCGATGTCGGCCGCCTCCGCGTCGCCGCCATCGGAGCCGGGATCACCGAGCTCTCGATAGCCAAACCGGGCGGGTTCGCCCCGCCGGCACCGGTGGTGCAGATGTCGCCGGTGAAGCTCAAGGCCAGCCGCCACGTCCGCCTCCAACGGCTGTTCCCCAAGTCGGTGTACAAGGAGGAGACGGGGCTGCTCAAGGTCACCCTCGACCGCAAGGCCGACCTCGTCAACGACACCCTCGCCCTCATCCGCGACCTCATCCTCGACTGACACCCCGCCCCCGGTCGTTCTGGCGCTATTTCGTTCTGGCGCGATTTCGTTCTGGCGCGATTTCGTTCTGGCAGGGAGATTGCACGCTGGAACGTGCAATCTCCCTGCCAGAACGCCCGGGATGGCCGCTCGGGTCGCCCGCTGGCGTCACGGGTCGCGATTCTGCGCATCTCGGACCTTGGCGATCACCCGATCGGAGCGGTGCCAGACGTCGACGTCCGTGAAGCGGAGCACGACCCAACCGGCGGCCACGAGGGCCGCAGTTTGTTCGGCGTCCCGTCGGGCGTCGATCAAGGCGCTGTGGTAGCGCTCGCTATCGATCTGGACTAACAACCGCTGCTCGACATTCGCGAAGTCGACTCGGCCCAGCCAGCTCTGTTCGTCTCCGACATGGACCTGCCGGGCCATGTCCGGGAGCCCGGCTCGACGCAGGAGGTCCCGGAATCGGAACTCCAGATTGCTCTCCATTGGTCGGTAGTTCGGCCCGCGCTCGGCCATCAGCCGACGCATGACGGTGATTCCGGGCCGACCCCGCTGCGCCAGCATGGCGAGTGTGCTGACGAGTGTCCGGTGATCGACGAGTCCTCGGGCCCATAGGTTGTCCATGGCTCGTTCGAGGCGGCTCTCATGGATGCCGGCCGCCGCGAGATCGAACAGGGTCCTCACCGGCGACGAGACCGGGATGGAGTCGAGAACCAGACGGTGAGCGGGGATCAACAACCGGGGCTGATGGATGATGGCGACGTAGCCGTGCGCCCGCGCCAGCGAGGATCGCACCGCCGCGACGTGGTGAGGAAAGAGATGGAATCCGGGAACTCTCCACAGTGCTGCAGAGGAGAAGGAGGCGAGCATGGCGTCGATCCCCGCGTCGAGCACGGCGGCCAGCGCGGCTTGACGTGCTGACCGGGGCGCTCCATGAAGGCGCCAGACTCGGTCGGTGATGGGTTCGAGCCGTTGGCTGTGCAGCAGGTGCTGACGCTGGCTTCGGGTCGCGAGCGCACCGAGCTGTTGATCGTTGACCAGGCCGAGCTGCTGTTCGGCCAGACATCTGATCGCTCTTTCGTGATGTTTCATGTGCATACAGTGCCGACGGCCACTGACATTCAGCCGCTCACCCCACTTCATTTCGGTTCTGGCAGGGAGATTGCACGCTGGGGCGTGCAGTCTCCCTGCCAGAACGCTCGGGTGGGGGCGGGCGGTAAGCTCCCGGACTTGTGAGACGAGTGTTGGTTCTGGCTGGAGTGGTGCTGACCCTGGCGGCATGCGGACCGGTGAGCCCGGCCGCCTTGACCGTCGATGGCGACGAGGTGGTCAGCCGAGCAGACCTGTTCGATGACCTGTCCGAACGAGCCGACGCCACCGGAACTGGTCCAGTCGAGGGAACACTCCCTCAGGAGTGGGCCTCGGAGCGGCTTTCGTTCCTCGCCCAGACGGCGATCCTCGAGCAGTACGTCGACGACCACGGCCTCGAGGTCACCGCCGAGCATCGAGCGTCGGGTGAGGCCTCCGTCGTCGGCGCCGACGCCCAGTTCCCCTATTCCCTCGACGTCCTCGACGACCTTCAGGCGACGGCGTTCGCCCTCCAGGCGGCCATAGATGAAGGTCTGCTCGACGACGAGCTCGATGCACTCGCCGAACTGTCGTGCGTGCGCCACGTCCTTCTCGAGACCGAGGTCGACGCCGAGTCCGTCTTGGCCGAGCTGGCGGACGGTGCGGACTTCGCCGAGCTCGCGGCCGAGCGTTCCATCGATCCCTCCGCCGCCACGAACGGTGGCGACCTCGGCTGCGCCCCCCGGCGTGCGTATGTCCAGACCTTCGACGACGCCGTGTGGGCGGCGTCCCCGGGCGATGTGCTCGGTCCGATTTCCTCGGAGTTCGGTTTCCACATCATCGAGGTGCTGGACCGGCAGACGGGATCCGCCGCCGATGTGCCCGCAGAGCAGCGTTTGAGCCTGATTGCCACCTCGGCGTTCGATGGGGCCGATGTCCATGTCGACCCGAGGTTCGGTGGGTGGGGCGGCCCGACCGCCAACTACGGCGTCGTGCCGCCCGAGGGCGCGTTCGTGCCGCCGCTGACCGGCGACGACGGCGTACTCACCATTCCGGTCGAACCGGCTTCGTGAGTCCGCGGGTCACGATCGTCGGCCTCGGCCCGGCCGGCGCTGAGTTCGTGACCCCGGCCGCCACGTCCGAGATCGAGCGCCACGGACCCGAGCGCACGATCGTGCGGACGCGACGCCACCCCGCTGCCGAGGTGGTGAGTACCGCGGCACTCGCCTGCGACGACCTGTACGACGAGGCCGACACGTTCGCCGACGTGTACGAGGCCATCGTCGATCGTGTGGTCGCCCACGCCGAGCGGCACGGAGAGGTCTGCTACGTGGTGCCCGGTTCGCCTCGTGTCCTGGAGCGGACGGTGGAGCTGCTCGTCGCCGATCCCCGGATCGACACGGTCGTCCAGCCGGCTACGTCGTTCCTCGACCTGGCCTGGGCGCGACTCGGCATCGATCCGTTCGACGCCACGGTCACGCTGATCGACGGCCACCGGTTCGAGTTGGCTACCGCCGGCCGGTCGGGGCCGTTCCTGGTCGCCCACTGCCACAACCGCCGGGTCCTGTCCGACATCAAGCTGGCGGTCGACGAGAACCCAGACACGCCGGTGATCCTGTTGAGTCGGCTCGGCCTGCCTGACGAAGCCGCGGTGCCGACGACCTGGGCCGACCTGGACCGCACCATCGAACCCGACCACCTCACCAGCCTGTACATCCCGGCCCTGACCGCGCCGGTCGCCGCCGAGTTCGCCCACTTCGAGCAGCTCATGAGGGACCTCCGAGACGGGTGTCCGTGGGATGCCGAGCAGACCCACCAATCGCTCCGGCGCCATCTGCTCGAAGAGACCTACGAAGTCCTGGAGGCGATCGACCGGCTCGAGGCGGACGAGGACGAGGGGTACGAGATGCTCGAGGAGGAGTTGGGTGATCTGCTCTTCCAGGTCTTCTTCCACTCCGCCATCGCCACCGAGCAGGGTCGGTTCACGGCCGCCGACGTCGCTCGGGGCATCCACGACAAGCTCCGGCACCGTCATCCGCACGTGTTCGGCGATGTCGAGGTGGCCGATGCCGACGAGGTGTTGTCGAACTGGGAGCAGATCAAGAAGGCCGAGAAGGGCGACGACTCGATCATGGCGTCGGTTCCGGGCGCGCTTCCGTCGGTCCTGTACGCGTTGAAGGTCCAGAAGAAGGCCGGATCGGTGGGCGCCCAGCGCGCCGGCGTGGACGCCGATCTCGAGGCGACTGTCGCTCGGTTGGGCGCGGCGGTGCGGGCCGGCGACGTGGCCGGTGAGCAGGAGCGGCTGGCGGGCGACGCCCTCTTCTCGGCGGTGAGCGTCTGTCGCCGCTTGGGTGTCGACCCCGAAGCGGCCCTGCGTCGGTCGGCCGATTCGTTCCGGCGCCGCTTCATGGCTGCAGAAAGCCCGAATGACGGACGGAACTCGATCGCGGAGAGTGATGTGGTGGCCACGTTGTGGGATAGTGGGGTTGGCGCGAGCTGAGGGCGGGGTGGTCGTTGGTCCTTCGGCCGCGAACGCGTTTGACACCAGCAACATCAGGCGCACGAGTAACGTGCGCACCACCCCAAACGAGGAGTGAACAGGTCGTGAGTGAGATCACCGGCATCGTCGGGCGCGAGGTTCTGGACTCGCGCGGCAACCCGACCGTCGAGGTCGAGATCGTGCTCGACAGCGGTGCCGCCGGGCGCGCCATCGTCCCCAGTGGCGCCTCGACCGGCCAGTTCGAGGCTCACGAACGCCGAGACGGCGGCGACCGCTACATGGGCAAGGGCGTCCTCGGGGCGGTCGAGTCCGTCAACAGCGAGATCGCCCGTCTGCTCCTCGGCGAGGACGCCACGGATCAGCGGGGCATCGACCAGGCCCTCATCGACCTCGACGGCACCGATACCAAGAAGCGCTTGGGCGCCAACGCGGTCCTCGGCGTGTCCCTGGCGGTCGCTCGCGCAGCGGCCGACGAGATCGGGCTTCCGTTGTATCGCTACATCGGCGGCGTGAACGCCCACGTGTTGCCGCTGCCCATGCTCAACGTGATCAATGGTGGCGAACACGCCGACAACAACATCGACATGCAGGAGTTCATGCTCATGCCGGTCGGTGCCGTGTCGTTCTCCGAGGCGCTGCGGTGGGGCGTGCAGACCTATCACACCCTCAAGAAGGTGTTGCACGAGCGCGGCCTCGCCACGGCGGTAGGTGACGAAGGTGGATTCGCGCCCAATCTGGGTTCGAACGAGGAGGCGGTGAAGCTGCTCGTCGAGGCCATCGAGCTGGCTGGACTGACCCCGGGCGACGACATGGCCCTCGGCCTCGATTGCGCCTCGACCGAGTTCTTCAAGAACGGGGAGTACGTGCTCGCCGGCGAGAACCGTTCGCTCAGCCCCAGCGGCATGGCCGACTATCTCGCCGGTCTCGCCGAGCGTTATCCGATCGTGTCGATCGAAGATGGGATGTCCGAAGAGGATTGGGACGGCTGGCGCCAGCTGACGGAGTCGGTCGGCGGCAAGGTCCAGCTGGTGGGCGACGACTTGTTCGTGACCAACACCGACCGTCTGGCCCGAGGGATCGCTGATGGCATCGCCAACTCGATACTTGTCAAGGTCAACCAGATCGGCTCGCTCACCGAGACCCTCGACGCGGTGTCGATGGCCCACCGAGCCGCCTACACCGCGGTCATGTCGCATCGGTCGGGGGAGACCGAAGACACCACGATCGCCGACCTCGCCGTGGCCACCAACTGCGGCCAGATCAAGAGCGGTGCGCCCGCCCGGAGCGACCGCGTTGCCAAGTACAACCAGCTCCTTCGGATCGAAGAAGAGCTCGGCACCACCGCCGCGTTCTGGGGCCGATCGGCCCTGGCCGGAGAACGCGCATGACCCGTCGGGACGGTCGGACCGTCCGTCCCCCGACCGTTCCGACGGGTCGGCGCCGCACCGCCGGCGCAGCTGGCAAGGCAAGTACCGCCGGCGCAGCTGGTAAGGCAAGTACCGCCGGCGCTGCTGGCCGGGCAAGTACCGCCGGCAAGGCCGCCCGCGCCAGCCGGATGGTCGACGGTGTTCCCGAGAAGGTGGCCCGCGGTCGCGGTCACCTGATCGTGCCGGTCCTGCTCAGCGTCATCACCTTGGCTGCGGTGCTCCTGTTCCTCGTCGCGCCGGCGCAGACCTGGCTGGAGCAGCGGCGCCAGTTGAACGACGCGGAACGGGACCTGGCCGAGGTGCTCGAGGTCAACGCCGGGTACGAGCAGCGCATCGCCGACCTCCAGACCGATGCCGAGGTCGCCCGGATCGCCCGGGAGCAGTACAACCTCGTCGGCCCCGGTCAGGAGGCCTACGTCGTGCTGCCGGCGCCGACCACCACGACAACCCTGGTTCCGGCGTCGTCGCCGACGGTGCTTCCGGCGTCGTCGCCGACGGTGCTTCCGGCGTCGTCGCCGACGGCCGGTCCGGCCACCATGGCGACCACTCCGTGATCTCGGCGGGGAGTTCGGCTCCCGAGCGGCGCGCTCGCTAGTCTCACCCGGGGATCGTCGACCGATACCCCCTCGCTCGGCCACCTGGTCGAGCCATCGTCCTCCCGGAGAGAACCCA
Organism: uncultured Acidobacteriota bacterium; assembly: GCA_963732655.1. GTDB lineage: Bacteria > Actinomycetota > Acidimicrobiia > Acidimicrobiales > SHLQ01 > CAVTWS01. The sequence goes on from CAVTAI010000005.1 coordinate 33,412, forward strand.
GATGAGCATTCTCGGCAACCGCGTGCTGCGCAAAGAGGACCCCGCCTTCCTCACCCGCGGGGCCACGTACACCGCTGACCTCACCGATCCTCGTCTCGACGGTGCTGGGTACGTGACCTACGTGCGTTCCACGATGGCGAACGCTCGCATCGCCGGAATCGATACCTCCGACGCCGTCGCCATACCCGGTGTGCTCGGCGTGTTCACCGCCGCCGATCTCGATGACAACGTGAAGCTCTCGCCGGGCATGTTGCCGCTCTTCCCACCGCCGATCCTCAACCGACCGACGCTCGCGACCACGCACGTGCGCTTCGTGGGCGAGCCGGTGGCGGTCGTGGTGACCGAGCACGCGTATCAGGGTGAGGACGCGGCCGAGGCCGTGGCGATCGACTACGAGCCGCTGCCTGCGGTGATCGACATCGAGGCCTCAGCCGCCGGCGATGTCATCGTCTACGAGGAGGTCGGGTCGAACGTCGCCATCGACCACACGGCATTCGGCATGGCCACCGGGTTCAAGGATCCGGAGATCTTCGCCGACTGCGAGGTCGTCGTGCCCCGCACGCGCGTCGTCAACCAGCGCACTGCCGCGGCGCCGCTCGAGGTCCGGTCGACGGCCTGCGCGTGGGTCGACGGCGACCTGTACGTGTGGATGAGCGGCCAGGGCCCACACGGCACCCGCAGTGCTCTCGCCGGCACGTATGGGCTCGACCCCGCCAACTGCCACGTGGTCTCCCCGGATGTGGGCGGCGGCTTCGGGGCCAAGATCGCCCATTACCCCGAAGATGTGTTGCTGCCGTGGCTGGCCCAGAAGGTCGGTCGGCCGGTCCGCTGGTTCGAGACCCGCACCGAGAACATGAACGCCATGGGCCCGGGCCGCGCCCAGGTGCAGTTCGTGACCATCGGCGGTGACCGCGACGGCACGGTCAAGGCCTACCAGCTCGAGATCATCGCCGACCTCGGGGCCTACGGACGGATGGGCGGCTTCCTGCCCTTCTTCACCCATCAGATGGCCGCCGGCACGTACACGATCCCCAAGATCGAGACGTCGGCCAAGGCGGTGGTGACCAACACGACCCCGACGGAGGCGTACCGAGGCGCGGGCCGGCCCGAGGCCGCCGCCGCCATCGAACGGGCCATGGATCTGTTCGCCGCCGCCATCGGGATGGATCCGGTCGAGGTGCGCCGCAAGAACCTGATCGCCGCGGATCAGTTCCCCTACACGACCCCGACGGGCGCCGTGTACGACTCGGGCGACTACGAGAAGGCGCTGGACCTGGCGCTCGACGCCGCCGGGTACGCCGATCTACGGGCCGATCAGGCCGCACGGCGCCAGCGCGGCGACAACCGTCAGCTCGGCATCGGTGTCGCCTGCTACGTCGAGATCACGGCCGGACCCGCGCCCGGCGGCAACGAGTTCTCCAAGGTCGAGATCACGCCCGAAGGCAAGGCTCGCGTGTACTCGGGCTCGTTCAGCCACGGCCAGTCGCACAAGACGACCTTCGCCCAGATCGCGGCCGATCAGCTCGGCATGTCGATCGACGACATCGACGTCATCCAGGGTGACACCGATCTCGTGAAGCAGGGGTCGGGAACCATGGGCTCCCGCTCCACTCAGATCGGCGGCTCGGCCGTCTACACGGCGGCGGGCGACGTGGTGTCGGCGGCTCGCCAGGTGGCGGCCAACCTGCTGGAAGCCAACGTCGATGACATCGAGCTCGACAAGGTCGCCGGGGCCTTCCACGTGAAGGGCACCCCGTCGGTGGCCAAAACGTGGGCCGAGGTCGCCGTCGCGGCCGGATCAGATGGGCTGTCGTCGGAGTCGGACTTCAACGCGAACTGCTCCTTCCCGTTCGGCGCCCACGTGGCCGTCGTCGAGGTCGACATGGAAACGGGCAAGGTCGAGCTGGTGCGGATGATCACGTGCGACGATTCCGGCACCTTGATCAACCCGATGATCGTCGAGGGTCAGCGGCACGGCGGCATCGCTCAAGGTGTCGCCCAGGCCCTGCTGGAAGAGGTCGTCTACGACCCTGATGGCAACCCGGTGACCTCCAACTTCGCCGACTACGGGATCATCTCGATGGCCGAGCTTCCGAGCTACGAGCTGGTGCCCCTCGAGACGCCGACCCCGAACAACCCGCTCGGCGCCAAGGGCATCGGCGAGTCGGGTGCGATCGGTGCCACCCCGGCTGTGCAGAGCGCCGTCGTCGACGCACTCTCTCACCTGGGCATCACCCACATCGACATCCCGACGACTCCCCAGCGGGTGTGGGCGGCCATCGCCGCCGCCAGCAGCTGAGGTGCCGTCACCACGCGACCTCTCGGCGACGAGAACTGAACGATCGAGCCCTGTCCCGCCCATCGAGGCGGTCGGCTTGGTCAAACGGTTCGGTGACGTGACGGCAGTCGATGGCGTCGATCTGACCGTCGATCAGGGGGAGATCTTTGGTTTCCTCGGGCCCAATGGCGCCGGGAAGTCGACGACGGTCCGGATGCTCGTCACCTTGCTCCGGCCGACCGCGGGGTCAGCCCGCGTCGCCGGGCACGACGTCGTGACCGAAGCGGGTGCCGTGCGCCGCGCCATCGGCGTCGCCCTCCAAGACGCCGCCATCGACCCGCTGATGACCGGCCGTGAGCTGGTTCGACTCCAGGCCGTGCTGCACGGGCTGTCCAAACACGTGGTCCGCGAGCGGGGCGCCGAACTGCTGGAACGGGTTGGGCTCACTGCGGCCGCCGACCGCCGCGTCGGCACGTATTCCGGTGGTATGCGTCGCCGGCTCGATCTGGCTCTCTCACTGGTGCACGAACCGCAGGTGCTGTTCCTCGACGAGCCCACGACCGGTCTCGACCCCACCAGCCGCGTGGCGTTGTGGGAGGAGGTGCGCCGCCTCAACACCGAGTCGGGCACCACGGTGATGCTCACCACGCAGTACCTCGAGGAAGCCGATCAGCTGGCGGGACGGATCGCCATCATCGACGGGGGGCGGATCGTCCGGGAGGGTCGACCGGCGGAGTTGAAGGCGGCCGTGGGCTCGCCGACGCTGCGTCTGGACGTCGATCACGCCCACCTCGATCAGGCCCGCGTCGCATTGTCGGCGTTCGGCCCCACCCGCCCGGCACCCGCCGACCGCCTGGCCATCGGCCTCGACGGTGGGGCGGCCCGGGTCACCGACGTCGTCCGCGCCCTCGACGACGCCGGCGTCTCGATCGAACACCTCGAGCTCGATCCACCCAGCCTCGACGATGTCTTCGCCGAAGCGACAGGTCGGCGCCTCGAGGGAGCGGCCCGCGACCGCGCGCCAGACGCATGATGGTCGTGTCCCGCCCCGCGCTCGCCCAGACCGGCGAGCTGTGCCTCCGGTCGATCCGGGCGCTCCGGCGCAACTGGACCGACTGGATCGGCGGGCTGGTCTTCCCGTTGATGCTGGCCGCGGTCTACACGGCGCAGTTCCGCCGGGCCACCGAGCTCGACGGGTTCCCCGAGGTCGATTCCTTCCTCGACTTCATCCTGCCGGCCAGCATCTTGCAGGCCGTGGCGTTCGGTGCCACCAACGCGGGGGCCGATCTCGCCCTCGACATCGAGACCGGCTTCTTCGACCGCCTGGTGGTCTCGCCGGTGGCGCGCACGTCGATCGTCATCGGCCGGCTCGCCGGCTCCGTGGTTGAGGCGGTGCTCCGGGCCGGAATCTTGCTGGCTATCTTCGTCGCCTTCGGCGCCCGACTCCACGGCGGCATCGGGGCGGCAGTCGTCGTCGTGCTCACGGCGGTCGGCCTGACCCTCGCCCTCGGTGGCGTCGGTGTGGTGCTGGCCGCCAAGACCGGATCGCAGGAGGCGGTCAACAGCACGTTCCCGGTCGTCTTCGTGCTCATGTTCTTGAGCTCCGCGTTCTTTCCGACCAACCTGATGTCGGGTTGGTACAAGGCCGTCGCAGAAGCGAACCCGGTGACCTTCGTGATCAACCCGACGCGGCGTCTCGTCATCGGGGACTGGTCCTGGGCCGACGCCGGCCAGGCGGTCGGCACCTCCGCCCTCCTCGGCGTGCTCGGCGTGTCCGGGGCCGTCGTGGCGTTGCGCCGCCGGCTGGCCCGGCTGTAGGAGAAGGGACGGACATGGCCCTCACCTGGGAGATCGCCCGCCGCGGCATGATGCGACTCACCCGCCGGCCCTCGCTGCTCATCCCGAGCCTGGTCATGCCGACCTTCTTCATCCTCGCGTTCGGGAATTCGTTCCGGTCGCTGACCGATGTCGAGGGGTTCGGCACCGACAACGTGTTCAACTGGATGGCGCCCTACGCCATCCTGCAGGGCGCCGCCATGGGCGGCATGGGCGCACCCGGCATGGTCGCCCAGGATCTCGACAACGGCTTCATGGACCGGATGCTGCTCACCCCGGGCCGTCGCGTCCCGTTGATCGCCGGACCGATCCTGTATTCGGCGTTGCGCGCCCTCATGCCGACGGTCCTGGTGCTCCTGCTCGCGTACCTCAACGGTGCCCGGCTCACCGGGCCACTCGGTCTGGTGACCCTGGTGGCGTCGGCGGCTGGGACCGGGGTGATGTTCGCCTTGCTGGGCATGGTGTTCGTGCTGAAACTCCGCAGCATGCGGGCGCTCGGCCTCGTCCAGATATCCGTGTTCATCTCGACGTTCCTGTCGATCGGCCAGGTGCCCCTGTCGTTCCTCAGCGGCTGGATGCACACCGTCGCCCGGCTCAACCCGATCACCAACATCTTGCGCCTCGGCCGCCAGGGGTTCCTGGGCGATGTGACCTGGCACGACACGTGGCCCGGGCTGCTCGCCCTGGGCCTGATCATCGCTGCGCTCGCCCTGTTGACCCGTCGCAACCTGCGCCAATTGGCGCCATGACACCTCTCGTCTTCCACACCCATCGATCGAACCAACTACAGTCGCCGGTGCTCTCGCCCGAGGAGCCGGCATCAGCCCCAGGAGGATCACCGTGCAGGTGAGCATGAAGGTCAACGGGACCAGTCAGTCCCACGACGTGGAACCTCGCACTCTGCTCGTGCACTACATCCGCGACAGCTGCGGCATGAAGGGCACGAACATAGGGTGCGACAGTTCTTCGTGTGGCGCCTGCACCGTGCACCTCGACGGTGAAGCGGTGAAGTCGTGCACGGTTTTCGCCGTCCAGGCCGATGGAACCGACATCACCACCATCGAAGGTCTGGCCGCCGCCGACGGCACGCTGCACCCGATGCAGCAGGCGTTCCACGAGTGCCACGCCCTGCAGTGCGGGTACTGCACCCCCGGCATGGTGATGGCGGCGGTGTCGTTGCTCGACGAGGTCCCCTCCCCGACCGAGGCGCAGGTGCGTGAAGGGCTCGAAGGCAACCTCTGCCGTTGCACCGGCTACCACAACATCGTCAAAGCCGTGCTCAGCGCCAGCAAGGGTGGTGCCCGATGATCCCCGTTGCGTTCGAGTACGAGCGGGCCGACTCCGCCGAGGCGGCCCTGGCGCTCCTCGGCGAACACGGCGACGAGGCCAAGTTGTTGGCCGGCGGGCACTCGCTGATCCCGCTGATGAAGTTCCGTCTGGCGGCCCCTGCCGTCCTCGTCGACATCGGGCGCCTGTCCGAGCTCTCCTATGTCGTCGACGATGGCGACCAGCTTCGCATCGGCGCGCTGACGCGTCACCGTGACGTCGAGACCAACGCCCTCGTCCGCCAGCACCTCCCGCTGCTGGCGGAAGCGACCAGCTACGTCGGTGACCCTCAGGTTCGCCATCGGGGCACCATCGGCGGCTCGCTCGCCCACGGAGATCCGGCGGCAGATCTCCCGTCGGTGTTGCTCGCGCTCAACGGGTCCGTCGTCGTCCGCAACGCGTCGGGCGAGCGCGAGATCGCGGCCGACGACTTCTTCACCGGCTTCCTGGAGACCGCCCTCGAGCCCACCGATCTGCTGACCGAGATCCGCCTTCCCAAAGCACCGTCGGGTTCGGCGTTCCAGAAGTTCAACCGGCGCGCCCAGGACTGGGCCATCGTCGGCTGCTCGGTCGTGGCCAACGGCGACCAGATCGGCATCGGTCTCGTCAACATGGACTCCCGCCCGGTCCGCGCCGCCGCGGCCGAAGCAGCGCTGCGTGGTGGGGCCTCGGCCGCCGAGGCGGCCGAACTCGCCGCTGAGGGACTCGAGCCGCCGTCGGATCTCAATGCGAGCGTCGAATACCGCCAACACCTGGCTCGTGTCCTCGTGCGCCGGGCGCTCGAAGCCGCCGGACGCTGATCGCCGGCTGAGCTCCCCCGCCCGTAACGCGGCTGCGGGGGAGTCAACCGGTACTCTCGACAGCGATGTCGCCCACCGATCCCCGCGCCATAAGCAGCGTCGACGAAGTCATCGCCGGCCTGCGCGCCCACGACTACCTGGCCGATGTGGGCCTCGCCACCGCCGTGTTCCTGGCGCTGCGTCTCGAGCGGCCGCTGCTCCTCGAGGGCGAAGCGGGCGTCGGCAAGACGGAGCTGGCCAAGGTGCTCTCGGCGTGGACCGGTGGCGAGCTGATCCGGCTCCAGTGCTACGAGGGGCTCGATGCCGGCCAGGCCGTGTACGAGTGGGACTACAGCCGCCAGCTGCTCCATCTCCGCACCGCCGAAGCCACCGGCCGGGCCTTGGGGGCCGAGGCCGAGGTGCTGGAGAACGAGTTGTACTCGGAACGGTTCCTCGTGAAGCGTCCCCTCCTCGCCGCGGTGACATCAGGCGACGGGCCGGCGCCCGTGCTGCTGATCGACGAGGTCGACCGCGCCGACGACGAGTTCGAAGCGTTCCTGCTCGAGATCCTCTCCGACTACGCGGTCACGGTGCCCGAGCTCGGGACCTTCCGCGCTGAGCGTCCACCGGTCGTCGTGATCACCTCGAACCGCACGCGCGATGTCCACGATGCGTTGAAACGCCGCTGCCTCTACCACTGGGTCGAGCACCCCGGGTTCGAGCGTGAGGTCGCCATCGTGCGACTCCGGGCGCCGGGAGTCGACGAACGGCTGGCCGCCCAGGTCGCCGCCGCCACCGAACACCTCCGCCAGATCGGGCTCTACAAACCACCGGGCATTGCCGAGACCATCGACTGGGCCCGCTCCCTGCAACTCATCGGCGTCACCGACCTGACCACCGATGCCGTGACCCACACTTTGGGCAGCCTGCTCAAGTATCGCGAGGATCACGAGCGCGTCGGCGGTCGAGGCGTGGAGTCCATGGTCGAGTCGGTCCTGGCCCGGCTCGCCGTCTGAGCTCTCATGGCGCCGGGGCCCGTCCAGTACGCGCTCGGCTTCGTGGTGATGTTGCGTCAGGCGGGTTTCCGCATCGGCTTGGAGCGCACCCGCCGCTTCCTCGACGCGCTCGCCCTCGTCGGTTTCGAGGACTCCGACGGCGTGTACTGGGTGGGGCACGCCACCCTCGTCAGTCGCCCCGAGCAACGCCCCGTCTACGACGCGGTCTTCGCGGACTGGTGGCTCGGCCGGCGCTCGCCCGAGGTCGACACGATCGCCGAGACCCTGACCATGACCCTGGCCATGGACGATCCCGACGCCCCGCCACCGGCGCCCGACGACGGCGACGAACCGCAGGCGGACGACGACATCCTCATGGTCCGTTTCAGCCCCACCGAGGTGCTGCGTCACAAGGACTTCGCCGCTTACTCCATGGCCGAACTGGCCGAGAGCCGGGCCCTCATGTCGCGTATCAAGCTGGTCGGCGCCCCCCGCCGATCCCGGCGCATGCGACCCTCCGGCGGGCGCGGCACCCGTCCGGATCTGCGCCGTACGGTGCGTGATGCGATCCGGTCGGGCGGCGAGCCGGTGCGCCGGCGCTTCGTCGAACCGGGCACCCGTCACCGCCGGCTCGTCCTGCTGCTCGATGTCTCAGGTTCGATGGAGCCCTACGCCCGGGCCCTGCTGCGGTTCGTCCACGCCGCGGTCGTTGGGCGGGCCAAGGTCGAGGTGTTCACCATGGGCACCCGGCTCCACCGCATCACTCGCGAGCTGTCGACCCGAGATCCCGATTCGGCTCTCGCCGCGGCCGGTCGCACCGTCGACGACTGGTCGGGAGGCACCCGTCTGGGGGACGTGATCGGCGCGTTCAACGATCGCTGGGGCGTGCGGGGAATGGCTCGCGGGGCGATCGTTGTCATCCTGAGCGACGGCTGGGACCGAGGCGATGCCGCCATCATGTCCGAGCAGATGGCGAGGCTGCATCGTGTCGCCCATCGGGTCGTGTGGGTGAACCCGCTGAAGGCGTCGCCCGGCTATCAACCGTTGGCGGCCGGGATGGCGGCCGCGTTGCCCCACGTCGATCGATTCATCGAGGGCCACTGCATCGAATCCCTCGAAGAGCTGGCCCGGGTCATCGACGATGCGGACACCGCGAGGTTGGTCATCGCCGAACCCGCCCCGGCCCGGGCATCCTGATAGCGAGCGTGACGGTGGACGGCACTCTCGGGCGACGTGGTAGAAGAGGTGACACATGCGAGAGCTCGTGAAGGACGTGGACCGCTGGCTGCGGCAGGGTCACCGCATCGCCGTGGCGCGGGTGGTCGACGTCGAGGGTTCGGGGCCCCGCCAACCGGGCGCGGCCATGGCCGTCAACGACGCCGGCGACGTGGTGGGATCGGTGAGCGGCGGTTGCGTCGAAGGGGCCGTGGTCACCGAGGCCCTCGCGGTGATCGAGACGGGCGACCGTCGCCTGGTCACCTTCGGCTACAGCGACGACGAAGCGTTCGCGGTCGGACTCACCTGTGGCGGCACGATCCACCTCTTCATCGAGCCGCTGGATTGGTAGCGCCATGAGCGACCCCGCTCCGGGCACCCCGATCTATCACGCCCTCCGCGCGGCCCTCGCCGAGGACCGGGCGGTCGCCCTCGCCACGGTGATCGAGGGACCGGGCACCGGCGGAAAGCTGCTGGTCGAGCTCGATGGCTCCAGCCGCGGGGGCCTCGGCCACCCCGATCTCGACCGGGTCGTCGCCCGCGACGCCGCCGGCGAGCTGGCCGCCGGGCGGAGCGGCGTGCGGCATTACGGCGAGCACGGCGAGGCTCGCGAGGAGACGGTCGCCGTCTTCATAGAGTCCTTCGCCACCCAGCCCCGCCTGGTCATCTTCGGCGCCGTCGATTTCACCGCTGCGTTGGCCCGGGTCGGCAAGATCCTCGGCTACCACGTCATCGTCGGCGATGCCCGGCCCGTCTTCGCCACCACGCAGCGGTTCCCGATGGCCGATCGCGTGTGGGTGGAGTGGCCGAACCGGATCCTCGACGAGATCGGACCCACGCTCGGCCCTCGGGACGCCGTGTGCATCCTCACCCATGACGCCAAGTTCGATGTCCCCGCGGTGATCGGATCCTTGGCGACTGCTGTCGGCTACATCGGCGTCATGGGGTCACGCCGCACCCACGACGATCGCACGGTCCGGCTGCGAGTTGCCGGGGTCGACGACGCCGGACTGGACCGGCTCATGTCGCCCATCGGGCTCGACATCGGCGCCCGCACCCCCGAGGAGACAGCCATCTCGATCATGGCCGAGATCATCGCCCTGCGCACCGGCCGGTTGGCACCGTCACTGCGGGATACGTCGGGGCCGATTCACCGGCCGAGCTGAGCCGTCGTCGTCGCTCGCCCGTCGTCCCGGAACGCCTGCCAGAACGAGGCCAGCTCGAAGTCGGACGGGGCCGCGATCTGGGTCCGGGTGATCCGGGTGCCGAGCAGGTCGGTCAGGTCCACGACGGTCACCACCCCGGGTTCATCCACGCCGGCTTCCACCTGCCCGACCAGGATCCATTGGCCCGCCTTGTGAACGATGCCCAGCGGCGCGGTCCGCACGATGTCGGTCCGGCTCGCGAGCGTGAGCTCGACGACGACCTGACGTTCGATGGCCGACGCCAGCCGACGCAACTCGCCGTGTGGGATGTGATGCCCATCCCACGGGTCGGGGTCGTGGAGGAACCACCGATCGAGGGAGTCGGGACGGCCGCGCACCTCGGTGGACAATGACTCGACCGACTTCCGACGGGCCGATCGGGCGGGCGCCGAGAGCCCGAGGCGGTGGGCGAGCCGGGGCTGGCCGGCGAGGAACCAGGCACTGGCCTCCTCGACGGTGAGGCCGGTCAGGTCGGTACGGAATCCGCCCAACAGCTCGATCCCGCCGCCACCGCCTCGAACGCTGCGAACCGGGACACCGGCCATGCTCAATGCCTCCACATCACGAAGGATCGTGCGCACCGAGACCTCGAGCTCCTCGGCCAGCTGGCCAGAGCGGACCCGCCCGCGGCGCTGCAGGATCAGGAGCATGTCGAGGAGTCGGGCCGCTCGCATGGCGAAAAGGTAGCGAACATGACAGAAGACGGCATGTTCGGTCGTGCAGGATGCGGCCATGGACGACATCGAAGGCTCCGGCACCCCTGAAGATCCTTGGCAGCTCACCACGCCGCCGGGTAAGAGCGAGTACACCGCCTGGCGGGACCCATCGGCGGAACCACCCGCGCTCGTGGTTCAGGTCGGGACAACCCAGCTCCGCTATCACTTGCGCTGCATCGAGGATCTGCACACCAAACTCGTGGCGCACGGGGACTGGATGCCGTTGGGCAACGCCGACGAGCAGAAGGAGGCCAAGCCGGGCACGGTCGAGGCGTGGGCACGCGCCGAGGACAACCCGGTCAGCGGGTGGTACGGCCTGCGCAAGGGATATCGCGGCCGGTTTGGCAACTACGTGCCGCCCGTGCTCGAGGCGCTCGGGCTCGCCGAGGTCGAGCACAACCCCCGCGACAACGCGATGCGCGCTCGGTGAGTGCGCTGGGCATGGGGTGCGCTCGGTGAGTGCGCTGGGCATGGGGTGCGCTCGGTGAGTGCGCTGGGCATGGGGTGCGCTCGGTGAGTGCGCTGGGCATGGGGTGCGCTCGGTGAGTGCGCTGGGTATGGGGTCGCTGTGGCTCAGCGTGGCGCGCCCACCGGCCGCCATCCCGATGGCGGATCCTCGCCGACTCGACCATCGACGGCCTCACGGATGAGATCGGCGTGCCCGGTGTGGCGCCCGTACTCCTCGATCAGGTCGCAGACGAGCCGGCGGAGGTTGGCCTGGCCGCGTCGACGATCACCGGCCGAGACACGCTGGGTCAGCCCTCCGGCGGCCAGCGCGCTGGTCGAGGCGCTGCCGCGACCGCTCGACCGACATCTGGTACCGCTCGTAGAGCCCGGAGGGGGTGTCGAGGCTCGCCGATGTGATCGACCAGTCCGGATGGTCCCAGTCCTCCGAGGCCCACGGTTCGCCGAGCGGCTCGCCCGTCATCTTGACGGTCGTGGTGTACTCCTCCACGAAGGCCAGATGCTTCAAGAGCCCACCCAGGGTAAGGATCGAGGCACCCACGGTTGTCCGGAGCCCGATGGAATCCAGCCCATCGGCTTTCCACAAGAAGGTGGCGCGCAACCGGTCGAGCGCGCCGAGGAGCTGCTCGACCTCGTTCCCGGCCAACGGTGGTTCCCACGGCGTATCGGTCATCACGATTCTTCTCTCAGGTGCTTGGATGCACCGTGCCGTCAGGTGCTTGGATGCACCGTGCCGTCAGGTGCTCGGACGTACCGTGAAGCTGGCCCGCCAATCGTTGCGGCCACGATCGTCGATTGACAACTGCCACGTGTAGCTTCGGCTCGGCTGGAGCGGGAGCGTCGGGAAGTTGATCGCCAGGGGGACGCCGAGCGGTGTACCCGGTCGCAGCCCAGCGGGGCGCCCGGCCTCGAAGGTGCCGGCGACCACGATGGGTTGCCCGTTGCCGGTGACGGGTTGGCCGTCATCGTCGAGGAGTTCGAGCTTCCAGGTGTGGACGACGTTGGCTCGGTCCCACGGCACCTTGATGTGCAAGGCGATGGCCAACGGCTGCGGGCGCGGCCCCACGAGGCTGAGCCCGCCCCCGAGGATGAACAGCTTGCTGTCCGACACCTGGGCGGCGTCCGCCATGAGGATGGTGACATCGAGGGTCGGTGGGGCGAGCGGCTCGTCGGTGAAGGGCTCGGACATCGCCGGCCACCCTATCTACGGGCCAGACTGGACGGCGTGCCGGTCCCCGACGCCGACGAACAGCCCCGAGAGGGCGTGGCGCCAGGGCGCGTGCTCGCGGCGCTCCTCGCGGCAGGAGCTGGCTCCCGATTCGCAAGTGAGTCCCACAAGCTGCGAGCGCTCGTCCGGGGTCGCCCGGTGTTCTCGTGGGCGCTCGATGGTGCTCTGGGAGCCGGCCTGGATGCCGTCATCGTGGTGACCGGCGCCGCAGATCTCGGTGACCTGATCCCAGCCGGCGTCACCGCTGTCCCCAACGATCGATGGGTCGACGGCCAGGCGACCTCGCTCCGCGCCGCCACGTCGTGGGCATCCGCCCACGGGTTCGACGCCGTGGTGATCGGGTTGGCCGATCAGCCGTTCGTGCCCTCGTCCGCCTGGGCCGCAGTAGGAACAGCCCCCGCTAGCCTGGCTACGGCGAGCTTTCACGGCCGGCGACGCCCGCCGGTCCGCCTGGCTCGCCCGGTATGGCCGCTTCTGCCGGTCGACGGCGATGATGGGGCCCGGGTGCTGATGCGCCGGCACCCCGAACTCGTGGTCGAGGTGCCGTGCGAGGGCGACCCCACCGACATCGACACTCTGGAGGATCTGGCCCCATGGAACTGACCAACGAGTTCGACGTCTCGGCGCCCATCGACCGTACCTGGGCCACGCTCACCGACGTCGAGGCCATCGCCCCGTGTCTGCCGGGTGCGCAGCTCCAAGAGATCGACGGCGACGAGTTCAAGGGCATCGTGAAGGTCAAGGTGGGTCCGATCACCGCCAACTACAAGGGTGCCGCCACCTTCGTCGAAAAGGATGACACCGCACACAAGGCGGTGCTCCGGGCCGAGGGCCGCGACGCCCGCAATGGCAACGCCCAGGCGATGATCACGGCTCAGCTCGTGTCGCTCGGCGACTCGCTGACCAAGGTGCAGGTGTCCACCGACCTCCACGTCACCGGGAAGGTGGCTCAGTTCGGTCGCGGGGTCATGGCCGACGTGAGCGCCAAACTGATGGGCCAGTTCGCGGACAACCTGCACACGTTGATCGCATCCGGCGAGAACGGTTCGGCCGGGGCGTCGGGCGAATCCGCGGGCACCGGCAGCGCATCGTCGAGCGGTCACGCCACCACCGCTGAGGCGGCCACCGCAGCCGTGGCGACCGCCGCCGCGCCGACCGATGACGCTCCGCCCGCCACGTCGAACGGTGCCTCGCCGTCCGCCACGGCGAGCACCCGCCGGATCATCAACATGCCCGAACCCGAGCCGGTCGACCTGCTCGATGCGGCCGGCGCGCCGGTCCTCAAGCGGCTTGCTCCGGTACTCGGCATCCTCGTCCTGCTGCTGATCCTGCGGCGCTTGTTCGGCGGCCGCTCCTGACCCCAGGACAGGCCGGGGTGGTGCCGATGGCGGCTGGCCTCGACGATCGTGCCGCGGTCGAAGCCCTTCTGGGTCGAGTTCCGAACGGCGACTTCGAGGTCGTGGTGCGCGACTCCGCTGGATGCCCCGTGGTGATCCGCAACGCTCCGCTCCTCGCGGACGGCACGCCGATGCCGACGCGGTACTGGCTCGTCGGCGCGAGGGAGTGTCTGGCGGTCAGCCGGCTCGAATCGGCCGGGGGTGTCCGCCGCGCCGCGGTCGAGGTGCCCGAGGACGCCGTTGCCGACGCCCATCGCCGGTATGCCGCCGAACGGGATTCGGCAGTGCCCGAGGGCTACCCGGGCCGACGGCCCACCGGGGGCGTGGCCGGCACCCGAATCGGCCTCAAATGCCTCCACGCTCATTACGCGTGGTATCTCGCCGGTGGCGACGATCCTGTCGGCCGTTGGGTGGCCGATCAGATCGAGGGCGCCTCATGAGTGGCGACGACGATTCCGGTCCCCGCTCCGTCGTGGCGGCCATCGACTGCGGCACGAACTCGACCCGCCTCCTGGTGACCGACGGTGGGCGGACCATCGAACGCCTCATGCGGATCACCCGCCTCGGTCGTGGGGTCGACGCCACGGGTCGGCTCGACCCGGCGGCTATCGACGCGACCTGTGCGGTCTTGACCGAATACCGCCACGTCATGGACCGGCTGGGGGTCAGCCGGGTGCGGATGGCCGCCACGTCCGCCGCCCGTGACGCGGCGAACCGGGCTGACTTCTTCGGTCCGGCCACCGAGATCATCGGCGTCGAACCGGAGCTGCTGAGCGGAGCGCAAGAAGCCGAGCTGTCCTTTGCCGGCGCCACGGCCGATCTGGATCCTGCCGGGGGGCCCTACCTGGTGGTCGACATCGGTGGCGGTTCCACCGAGCTGGCGTTCGGCTCGTCGACGTTCGACTACGGCGGGTCGACCGACATGGGGTGCGTGCGGTTCACAGAGAAGTACCTGCACAACGACCCTCCGGGTCCGGAGGAGTTGCTGGCCTGCCTGTCGGTCGCCGAGGCACACCTCGACGAGGTGGCCCGTCAGCACCCGGCGATGTTCGACGCCCGTCAGCTCGTGGGGCTGGCGGGGACGGTCTCCACCGTGGCGGCGGTCGAACAGGGCCTGGCCACCTACGACCGAGATCGCATCCACCACTTCCGATTGACTCGTGCCGCGGTCGAGGACGTGTTTCGCACCCTGGCCACTGAATCGACCGCCGACCGCGTCCACAACCCCGGGCTCGAGCCGGAACGAGCCGATGTGATCGTCGGCGGGGTGTGCATCCTGGTGAAGGTGATGCGGTACTTCGGCTTCGATGACTGCCTGGTGTCCGAGGCGGACATCCTGGACGGGTTGGCCGCCTCGATCAGCTGAACGGGCGAGCCGTCACGCCGCCCGGACCGTGCGGCGGCGGTCCCAGTAGGGCTTGGTGGGCCGGGGTTTGGTGATGGTGAGCGTGGCCGGAATGCGGGCGTGCAGCCGTTCGACCGACAGGCGACGATCGCGCACGATGCTCGACGGCAGGATCACCCGGCGGATCTCGGCGTGGCGTTCGAAGTCGACGATGTCGCGCACCAGGTCGGCGCCGTCGATGGTCACGAGCTCGACCTCGTACAACTGCGTGTCGATGCGCCCGGAGACCTGCTCCAGATAGAGCTGGCCTGCTGACGAGATGTCGATCTCCTCGGCATCGGCGTAGTCCTGCAACGCCCGGGACCAGCGGCCGTAGAGCGGGAGCATCAGTGTGACCCGGATCTCGGACGGGTGCAGGGCCTCGATGCCGGCTTCGCCCCGCTGATCGGTGGGGTCGATGACGACGATGGTGGTGGGTCGGCGGGTTGGCGTGGACTCGGTGGATGCGGACAGGGGGCGGTGGGACATGATCGGCCTCCTTCGTGTCACTCCCACGGTAGAGACCTCGTGTGCCCACCGAGTATCGGCGGTGTGAACGCTCGACGTCGGCTGAGGTGGGGCTGGAGGTGGGGGAGATGCGGGCCGGCCTCGGCGTCGCCCGAGGCGCGCCGGTAGCCTCCGGCACCGTGCCCACCCTGTTCGGCCGCCGGGTCCTGCTGCGACCACTCGCCCCGTCGGACTTCCCGTCGTGGCGAGATGTGCGGCGTCGCAACGTCGAGTGGCTGACCCGGTGGGAACCCCGCAAGGTGCCGGGTCAGGTCGATGTCGTCGAGGACATCGCCGGATTCACGGCCCGCTGCACGGCCCGAGATCGCGAGCGACAGGCGGGGTCAGGGTCGGCGTTCGGCGTGTTCGTCGACGGTTACTTCGCTGGCGAGATGAACCTGGGGTCCATCCAGCGGGGCGCCTACCAGAACGCCTACGTCGGGTACTGGATCGACCAGGACCGAGCGGGCGAGGGGTACACCCCGGAGGCGCTGGTGGTGGCTCTGCGCCACGGTTTCGACGATCTGTCGCTGCACCGCCTGCAGATATCGATCATCCCCCGCAACCGGCCCAGCCGCCGGGTGGTCGAGAAGCTCGACCTCCGGAGCGAGGGGGTGGCGCACCGGTACCTCGAGATCAACGGTGTGTGGGAGGACCACATCAGGTACGCCATCACCGCCGAGGAATGGGAGGAGCGGGGGAGCAAGCTCCTCGGTGCGTGGGTCGATTGACGGCCGGCCCCCGGCGCCTGCGCCGGTGCGGATGAAACGGGTGTCAGGGCCGCGGGGCTGGTGGGGTCTGGCTGCTGATCTGGGCCCGGAGGGTGGCCAGGAGTCGCTGGAACTCGGGTTGGCCCATGGACCACACCTGGGCGTGCACCTCGTGCTCGACCGCCGCCTCGCTGTCACTCACGTGGTCCAGGTTCGAGATGGTGGCCTTCGTCCGCCGGACGAGGGTCTGAGGGGCACGAGCGGCGCGAGACGCCATGCCGCGAGCGGTGTCGAGGAGCTCGCTGTCGGGCACACATCGCCAGGCCAGCCCGTGTCGTTCCGCAGCGGTGCCGTCGAGGATCTCGCCGAACAGGACCATGGCCGCGGTCGTGTGCCGGTTGGTGTGATGGGCCAGGCGCCAGGTGTGGCCTCCGCCGGGGTGGATGCCGATGCCGAGGAAACGGGTGTCGAACCGAGCTGACTCTCCGGCCACGATCACGTCGCAGGCCAGAGCCATGTTCATGCCGGCGCCCACGGCGGCGCCGTTCACGGCAGCGATGGTCGGGATGGGCGTATGGGCGATCCGGAGAAAGCCCTCGTAGATACGGCTCAGCGCACGGCCGGTCTGATCCTCGGCGGCCGCGCCGAGCTCACCCAGATCGGCGCCGGCGCAGAACGCAGGAGGCGTACCGGTGACGACGATGGCGCCGACGTCGGGGCGGGCCTCGAGGCCGTCCATGATGGCCCCCAGCTCCGCATTGATGGCCAGACTCACGGCGTTACGCCGGTCCGGGTCGTTCAAGGTGATGACGGCGACGCCGTCCGCTACGTCACACAGCACAGCACGCATGGCACCGAGTCTGTCATTCGTCGTCCGGCTCGTACGGCTCGGCGTCGTCGATCTGGCCGTCGTCGATCCGGGAGGCGATCCACGACCGACCCACTGAGCATTCAGCGAGGACGGGGCACCAGTGGCACGCCGGCCCCGGCCGGTACTGTGCCGACTCCGGGTCGACGGTGAGCAGGACGATCCGGGCCACGCCGTCGGTCACCCGGGCCATGGCTGACAACAGTGCGTCGACGGTCACGTCCTCGGGTACGAATCGGCCTTGGTCGAGGTAGTACGACGCCACCCGGCGGGGCGGAACGCCGATTCGGAGCGTCTCCAGCAAGGCGTAGAAGCGCAGGTCCTGGAGATGCGCGGGACGGGTGCCCCCCGTCTTGAGGTCGACGATCACCTTGCCGGCGGTCGAACCCTCGGCCCGTCCGAGCGAGAGGTCGACCTTGCCGGCCAGCACCACGTCGGACCGGGCCAGTTCGATGCGCAAGCGGCTCTCCGTGACCGGTCGCCACGCGGATTTCAGCGGGGGCCACGACTCCAGGAACTTGGTCACCCGTTCCCCCGCGTCACCCCGCAGCTCGGCGCGGCTCGCTTCGTCGAGACCCTGGAGCCACCGGGCAAACGTGTCGTCGCCCTGCTCGAGACGGGCGAGCGATTCATCGACGAGGTCGAGCGGGATCGTCTCCCGACGCCAGTGGACGGAAAGCTCGATCGCCTTGTGGGCCACCGCACCCCGAGCGGTGGCGACCGTCCAGGCGAAGGCCGCGCTGTCCTCGGCGAGCGCCCGCACCTCGCATCCGTCGAGTTGAGCGAGGCGGTGTTTCGACACGTAGAGCGGTCGCTCATCGGTCGGGAGGTCGGCCACCACGTGATCGATGACGTGTTCGAGTTCGGCGCGGAGTTCCTGGCGGAGCGTCACCGAGAACGTGGGGCGCTGTTCGGGGCTGGCACCCAACTGGTCCACAACGTCCTGCTGCGCCGGGTTCAGGGCGAGCTGGTTGAGGGAGGACCCGGACATCGCCACAGGTCGACGTTAACGGCTTCGGATCGTCGTGGTCGCGCTCGTCGGCGGAGCCGTCAATCCCCCGGGCCGAGCATCGCTTCGACGAGCTCGAGCGTATTGCCGGCATCGCGGTCGGCCACGGTCCGGTTGCGGGTCTTGGCCGCCGCGAGCAGGACGCGAGCCTCGGGCGGCAGGTCGTTGTAGAGGCTTCGCCGAAGCGTCGGAGACGGTCGTTTGAAGTGGTTCTGCGGTACGAAGATGACCAGGTGGCCGATCACCTCGCCGTAGTGGGGATCGGTTGGCGACCGATTGCTGGCCAGCGTGGCCGGCTCGTCGATCCGGAAGACCCACTGGCTCTCGAGCTGGAGATCGATGATGGCCTTGGCGTGCTCGGAGGCGTCCTGGGTGCCCTTCGAGCCGGCGACTGGCGCATCGGCACGAACCAGACCGATGGGCTTCTCGAAGGGGTGACGGGGGGCTCGAACCTTGAACCGAAGATCGAGCAGTTTGAACGTGTTGGTGCTTTCCCGCACGTCGAGGGGCCGGAAATCGCCGGGGTCGATGGTCAGCGGGGCACGCCGGTCCAGCCGCTCGATCTGACCATTCGGGTAGACCGCGATGGGCAGCGCCGTCCAGTGAATGGCGTCGGCCGTGAAGCGGGCTGCGCCGGCACGCCGCAACCAGAAGACGATCCCGCCGACGACGATGGCCGCCGCGATCACGACGAGGATCCGACCACTCGGAATCAGACTTCTGTCGGAGTCGTCGCCGAGATCCAGAGGGCTCACCGAACCAGGCAGGTTCTCGTTCACGGGAGGCGGGGCGGCGCCGAGCGGTCCGGGGGGGACGGAGTGGATCGTGGTCTCCGACTGCGGGGGCAGATCGACGCCGCCGTCGGTGACGACGTCGAGGGTGAGGGTGAGCTCGATGCTCGTCCCGATGGACTCCGGAAGGTCGACGACATCCTGCAGGTAACCGCTCGAGCTGGGCTCCAAGGCCAGCTCGACCGTCCCACCGCTCACCGGGTCGACGATGCGACCGGTGAGAACGGTCGACGCCGGGAGCGATTCCACATGGAGGCCGGCTTCGTCGACGATGTCGGCGACGATCGTCGTGCTGCGCTCGGCGCCCGATACCAGGAGGTCCTGCGAGAGGCGAGGGAAGAGGTTGCCGTAGCGGGTCAGTTGCACGGTGGCGGTCTGGCCGTCCGCGTTGGCGGGGTCGATGACCACGAAGGTCCAGTCACCGGTCGGAGCTGGCGACACCGTCATCCGGGCCTCGAGGTTGAGGACGGTGGGCGACAGCCACACCGCGGTGACGTCGGCGGAGGCGGTGGACTGGGTGAGGCTGCCGTCTCGGGTGAACGTGATGGTGCCGGTGTCGGTTGGATCGGTCACCTGGACCTGGACATCCGGGGCGGTCGAGGTGATCAGCACCGTGAATCGACGCATCGATGCATCGACGCTGACGATTCGTCGGCCACCATCGCACGGAGTACCGCTGCAGACGTCGATCGACTCCTGGGGCTCGACCACGCCACCCGAGATCCCCCCGGCAACCGAGTCGAACGCGGTGAGCAGGCCGGTCAGGTCGGTGGCGGCGAGGTACTGGCCGCGGGTCCCCGGCGCTTCGCCGCACGTGGTCGAATCGGACGTTCCGGTGGTGAGAGCCTGGATGAAGGCCTGATCCTCGGCGGCGATCGAGCTGGCCAAGGCGATGGTGATGACGTGAAGGCCGCTGGTTCGGAGGCGGTCGGCGACACCACCCGCGTCACACAACGTGCCGATGGCGCGCTGCTCGGCGAGGTCGGCGTTGCCGGGTACGTTGAGCGGAAGGTCCGGGGCGTAGGACTTGACCTCACCCGAGGCGCGGGTCTCGATGTCGAGCTTTCCATCGGTGAACAGCATCAAGGCGTTGCAGCCGGTGATGCCTTGTTGGAAGAGCGACGATGCGTGCTCGGACAGCGTGAGCTCGGCGCCGAGCAGGGCGTTGGCGAAGTCGGTGTCCTGGGCCGTGTTGCGGGTGGCGAAGCTCTCGACGACGGGTTGCAGGTCGTCGAGCGTGGTCCGATCGAGCAGGCTCCAGTCGGTGAGGGACGAGAAGTCGGCACCGAAGGCGGCGAACTTGACCTCGACCATTGGGGTCACCCCGGCGACGGGGTTGGATGACAGGTCGGCCAGCGTCGTCAGTGCCGCCTGGGCGGCCACGATCCGTTGACCCGTCGGGTCGGTCGTGGCCAAGCTGCCGCTCTCGTCGAGCAGCATGAGCACGGAGAGGTGGCCTTCCTGCTGGATGCAGCTCGACAGGCTCTCGATCGCGGTCGACGAATCCGCGTTCTCCTGCGCGACGGCAGCCGAGGGGGCGCCGACCGTCAGGGTTGTGGCCGCGGCGGCCGAGAGAGCGATGGCGCGAGTCCAACGTCGCGTCGAGAGGGGCACACATGTGGTATCGGCAGAAGTGGCCGATGGCTGAGGGGCCGATCGTCACCTTTCCGATGGGCTGACGAACCCATTTTTTCGACGACGGTGTCAGCGACGACGTCGGGCGGCCAGGATGAACGTGTAGGCGAAGAGGCCCGGCCGGAGGTTGCCGAGCCGATGGGCGACTCGGCATGCCGCCGGGGAGGTCAGCCCGGGCACGGGCACCGAGCCGATGATCGAGGCGACCTCGAATCCGGCGCTCGACACCATCTCGGCCAGCGACGCTTTGGTGTAGAAGCGCAGGTGGGTGCGATCGAGGATGCCCCGGTCACGGTACGGGAACCGCCCGGACAGCAGCGACAGGCGGATACCCCAGTTCGCCACGTTGGGGATCGACAGGACGAGGGAGCCGCCCGGTACGAGTTTGGGGGCCAGGCGTCGCAGCGTCGCCGCGGGATCAGGGAGATGCTCCAACGTGTCGCCGAACACCAAGGTGTCGTAGCTGTGATCTGCGATGACGGCGTCGAGATCGAACGTCGACAGGTCCCCGGTCCACACCGAGCGGCAGACGGTGCGGGCCTGCTCGGCGGCGTCGGGGTCGAGCTCGAAGCCGTCGACCGTGAGCCCTCGCCGCACCAGGAGCCGGGCGAAGTACCCGGTCGACACGCCGCCTTCGAACACGGTTCCGGCGTCCGGGGTGGCGTCGACGACCGCCCGAGCCAACAGGTGATGGCCGCGGAAGGGAATGGCCTGCAGCGGTACGTAACCGGGCGGTGCGGCAGCCGCCACCGTGGCGAGGTCGGCGAGCAGATCGTCAGCGGAGGCAGATGAGCCGGACACGCCCACCAGCCTACGAAGCCGAGCGTCTGAGCGAGGCGACCCGGTGGGGACGAAGCCGAGCGTCTGAGCGAGGCGACCCGGGCTCAGACCCAGCGACGCACCAGGCGCCACCACAGACCAAGCAGGCGGTCGACGACCTTCGCCGGTGCCGGCAGCGGATACGGCTGGAACCCGAGGCTCGTCGACAGCAGCGGAACGAGGTCGCGATCGTGAACGACCCGGACGGCCTGCCGTTCCCGCCGGTGCTGGCGGATCCAGGCGCGATGCCGCCACAACCACCACCAGCCCTTCACCTTGGGGCCGAACCACCCCTGGATCACCGACAGGCCGAGGACCCCCGCCTCCATGACCACGAACGCCGGAGCCAGCAGCCACAGCGTGCGGGCCTCGAAGTTGGTCATGACGAAGGCGAGACGGTTGCGGTCGACGATCCCGAGCTTGAACGTATTGCGGGAGAACTCGTAGCGATGTCGGGTGATGGCATCTCGGACCCACACGATGTCGTAGCCCCGGAGCCGCAGCCCGAAACACAGGTCGACGTCTTCGTGGTAGGCGAAGTACGGCTCGGCGAAGCCGCCGATCTCCCGCCAGCGGGTCAGCGGGAGCACGACGGTCGACGCCATGGCCGTGGTCACCGACATCTCGGCCGGGAAGTCCGCAGCGGGCTCGTTGATGTGCCCGCACCAGCTGAAACCCAGGAAATGGATGGTGTTGCCGCCGCTGTTCAGCAGGTCGGGCTGGTCGTAGAGCCGGATGCTGGCCCCGGCCAGACCGACCTCGGGGCGTCGGGCGACCGCGACGAGTCGGCTCAGGCAATCGGGATCGATGACGGCGTCGCCATTGACCAGGGCGAGGTAGTCGCCGGTGGCGAGGCGAGCACCCAGATTGCAGCCGCCGGCAAAACCCAGGTTGGTCCCGTGGCCCACGACGGTGACGCGCTCGCGAGTGCGGAAGTGCTCGATGCGGCCGTCGGTACCACCGTTGTCCACCAGGACCACATCGCAGGACACGTCTCGAGAGGCCAGCAGGGCCTCGACGCAATCTCCGATGAGCGGTTCGGGACCGTACGCCAGGACGACGGCGGTGACCGTGGGAGCTTCCATCATCGTCGGTCGAGCGTAAGAACGCTCAACATCATCGTCGGTCGAGCGTAAGAACGCTCAACATGAAGCTGGCCAGGATGACCTCGACGCCGAGGCTGAACGCAGTCACCGATGGAGCCACCAGCCGCATGGTGTCGGAGGTGTCGAGACCGCCGAACGAGGTCTCACCCCACCGGCGGACGGCGACGAACGAGCCGATGGCGCCCCCCAGGCAGAGAAGCACCCCGATCCACAACCCGACCTCCAGCTTGGCCACCTTCAGGACCCGATCCAGGCCGGTGGAGGGCGGGACCAGCCCGCTCGCCGTCACGTACATACGAGCGAACACCGCGAAGAACACGGCCTGCGCACCGATCGTGATGGCGGTCAGGGCGTAGAGCAGGGCGTGGATGTCGAAGGTGACATCGCCGACCGTCCGGGGCCCCGGCAGCAGCCACGCCGTACTGGCCACGCCGATCACCGAGAGGAGGAGCCCGGGGATGAGGAACAACCAGCGGGGGCTGTACAGCAGCAGGAACCGCAGATGTCGCCACCCATCGCGCCAGGTTCGCAGGTGCGGGGGGCGGCTGCGGCCGTCCTTGCGGAGGGTCGTGGGCACCTCGCGGACATCGAGTCCTTCAAGGGTGGCCCGCACGACCATCTCGCTCGCGAACTCCATCCCGGTCGTGCGCAGTTCGAGGTCGACGATCGCCTGGCGACGGAACCCCCGCATTCCGCAGTGGAAGTCACCGATCGGTGTGCGAAACAGCAGGCGGCCGAGAAAGCTGAGAGCGGGGTTGCCGAGGTAGCGGTGCAGCTTGGGCATGGCGCCGGGCTCGATCCCCCCCTGGAAACGGTTCCCCATCACCAGGTCGGCGCCGGCCCGGAGCTCGTCGACGAAGCCCGCCAGTCCCTCCAGGTCGTAGCTGTCGTCGGCGTCGGCCATGATCACGAAGCGGCCGCGGGCGGCCTCGACGCCACCGATCAGCGCGGCGCCGTACCCACGCCGATCGACGGGCACGATGCGTCCTCCGGCGGCGAGGGCCAGCTCCTGCGAGCCGTCCGTGCTGCCGTTGTCGGCCACGACCACCTCCCCGGCGATGCCGGCCTTCTCCATCGCCGCCACCGCTTTGGCCACGCAGACAGCAACCGTTTCCGCCTCGTTGAGGCATGGGAGGACGACGGTGAGCTCCAGTTCGTCCACCGGTGCCATGGGCGTGACGTCGTTCATCGGTCGACCGGGCCCGGCGACGGACGGTCGGTGAGGAAGCGCACGCCGAGCAGGCCGAGCGCCGCCGCCACGGTGGTCATGGCCAGGAGCAGAAGCCAGGTGGTCGTCGGCGGGCTCCAGGTCGGGTCGGTGACCGTCATCCAGAACGGGCGGCCCGTCCCCACCACGTTGCGACGGAGCGCGGCGCCGAACGAGACGACGTGGCCGACGGCGACGACGCCGCACACCGCCAGCGCCAGGCGCTGGACGAGCGGCCCCGCTGCGGTGTCGATACGGGCCCGGGCCGCCGCGAACACCACGATGCCCAGGGCCAGGGGCAGGGTGTAGCGGCCCTGCCAGGTCTGGCCGTGCGTCCGGATGCTCGACGCCTCGATGAGAGTCGGGAGGGCGATGGTCACGGCGACGAGCGCTCCGAGAACCAGAATGTCCCGCCTGCAGGCGGTGAGCGCGGCCAAGGCGACCAGCAGCAGAGCCGCGGCGAACCAGGTCGACGTGACCAGGCTCGGGCCTCGCAGGTCGAGCCAACCGAACCAGGCGATCATCTGGATCATCAGGAGCGACTGTCGTCCGAAGGCCGACGCGGTCAGCTCGGCGTCGGATCCCGTCGTGGTATCGCCGATGTCGGTGCCCGCCTCGAGTGGGCGGTACGCCAGCATCCACACAGCTGCGGCGAGGCCGGCGACGGCGACGACGCCTAGGGCCACCTGCGCCGAGCGATGACGCAGCAGGTGGGCGATACGTGACCAACCCGCGGCCAGCCCGAGGGTGACGGCGGCGATGGCCAGGATCAACGGTGACAGCTGCCGGTCGAGCACGAGCACCGACGCGCCGACGGCGAGGGCGGTGGCGGGTAGCCGGACCGGCAAGGGGTAGTCGTCGTCGATGAGGATGACGCCCGCCACCCAGGTGAGCGCGGCGCCCGCGATCTCCCACGTGCTCGGATTCAACACGCCCGAGAGAAAGGCCGCGGTCGGTGTCCACGCCAGCAGGACGGCCGGAACGAGCAGGGCCCGGTTGCGGTGGAACGAGGCCAGGCTCAGTGCCGATCCCACCAGCGCGGCCGCGACCGCGGCAGACCACAGCCGGGCGGTGAACAGCCCGTTGCGCCCGGCGGCGGCACGCAGCGGCAGGCCAGTGGCCAGGTGATAGAGCGGGGGAGCCTGCCCGGCCCGGGTGACGATCTCCGTGCGGGCGGTGTCGGTGCCGACATAGGGAGCGCACGACACCGGTCGGTCGGTGTGAAAGGCGTAACAGCCGGCCTCGAGGCGGGTGATCCAGACCGGGACCTCGACAGCGGTCGAGCCGCCGCCCAGCTCGGTCTCGCCCCCGATCAACGTCCCGCCGGCGGCGGAGTAACCACGCGAGGCGTGATCACGTTCGTCGGGCCCGCCTCCCATTGGAGTCGACAGGCTCCAGACGATCGCCAGGGCGAACAGGACGAGCGCGGAGATCGCGGCGCGGCCGATGAACGACGGGTGACGCAGCAGGGGACCCGTCGGCATGGCTGGTGATGCTAATGACCCATGTGGTCTGTGCGTGTGCTTGCCGTTCCGTGGGCCGGCCGTGAGCCCGAGGCGGTGACCGAAGTTCGGCGCGTCATGCGAGGTCCGGACGAAATCCGCCACAATGAGTCCGTGCCCATGAGACAGGAATGCAAGCATTTTGAGAGTCGCACGTATCCGAATGGCGACACCGTTCGGAAATGCAATCTCGATCTGGCGCCGGAGGCTCCCTGGCGGTGTCCCGACGACTGCCCGCGTTACGAACGACGGTTGGTCGACGTGAACTGGAGCCACGGGTCTCTGGTCACCCCGCCGACCCCGGACGAACCGGCGAGCGTCGGGGAGGACCACTCGATCGCCGCGTTGCTCGACGAGGCCGAGGACATCATCAACGCCGCCGGGCCGAGGATCAAGGCCGAGGTGGACGCCGAGCGCTCCAGCCGTCGCCGAGGCCTCGGCCGGTTCTTCCGGAGGGGATGATCGAGTCGCGGCCTCAACCGGGGCCGTGACCGTCGCCGGTAGGCTCGCAGCCGTCCCGCACTCCGCCGGTCCCGTCAGTCAGTCGATCATGTCTTCGCTCCCCGCCCATCTGCTCGAACCCGTCGGCTCGGCCGATTCGCTCCCGACCTGGTGGGCGGACATCCTCGCCGCCTCGGCGGCCCGACTGTCGTCGTCCACGGTGCCGACCGATGCCGAGGAGGTGTGGCGGTACAGCCGCATCGAGTCGCTCGACCTGGCGTCGTTCCCCCTCGCCGCCGATTCTTCGGGCGTCGACCTGTCGGAGCACGGCGTCATCGACGCGACGACATCGATCGTCGTGGCGGTCGTCGACGGCCGGGTCGGTGCCGTCACCGGAGCTCCGGTGCCGAGCGGGGTCTACGTGGGTGCGCTCTCGGGGCATCCCTCGGCGGCTGACTTCTGGCAGGCCGTCCATGTCGACGCCATCGACGTCTTCGCCGAGATCACGGCCCGGCACGCCCTCGATCCGCTCGTGATCGACATCGGTCGCGGAGAGCGGATCACCGTGCCGATCGTCGTCCGGGTGCACGCGGCATCGGCCCGATCATCCTCGGTGCCGCACCTGCTCATCCGGGTCGCCGACAACGCGTCGGTGACGGTGCTCGAGCATCACACCTCGGTGGACGAACCCGTCCTGGTCATGGCCCGGACCGACTCCCTCGTCGGGGTCGGTTCGCACCTGGCTCACGGCGTGATCCAGGCTCTGGCTCCCTCCGCCTGGTCCATCTCGAACACCGTCGTGCGGGGGTCGGCGTCCTCCCACGCCGAATACGGCTTGGCCGCAGTCGGCGGCTCGACCGCCCGAGCTCGTACGGATTGCCGCCTCGTTGGGCGGGGGCGCGAGCCGACCTGTCAGCGCTGTACTACGGCCGCGGCGACCAGACGCACGACGTCCGAACCTTCCAGCACCATCAGGCCCGCGACACCACCAGCGATCTGGTGTTCAAAGGCGTCCTCGATGACCACGCCCGATCGGTCTACACCGGCCTGATCCGGATCCTTCCCGATGCCCGGGGGAGCGCGGCCTACCAGACCAACCGGAACCTCAAGCTGTCCGACGACGCCTGGGCCGAGTCGGTCCCGAACCTGGAGATCGAATGCCGCGATGTGCGGTGCAGCCATGCCTCGACCGTGTCACCGATCGATCCCGAACACCTCTTCTACCTGGCCAGCCGTGGCGTCCCGCCGGAGAAGGCCGGGCGCCTGATCGTGGCCGGCTTCTTCGAAGACGTCATCGAACGGTTCCCCGTCCCCTGGGCTCGCAGTCACGTCCGCACCCTGGTCGACCAGGCGGTCGCCCGCAGCGTCGACGTGCACGCGCACGAGCTGGAGGTGGTCGGGTGAGCTGCGGACCAGTCGAGACCGTGCGCCTCTGTGAGGTCGGGGATCTGGTCGACGGCGTGCCTAGCCGAGTCGACATCGCCGGGCTCCGGTTGTGCGTCGTTCGCATCGGCGACACCGTCTCGGCCATCGACGACACCTGCTCCCACGCCGATGTGTCCCTGTCGGAGGGCGAGGTCGATCCTGACGAGGGCACGATCGAGTGCTGGAAGCACGGCAGCCTGTTCAGCCTGACGACCGGCGAACCGTTGACCTTGCCGGCGACCCGTCCGGTTGCGGTTTACGACGTCGAGATCCGTGACGACGAGGTGCTCGTCGCTCTGCCCGTTCGGACATCACGATGACGGCCGCTCGTCGGGGACTCGAGGTCCGGGGTCTACGAGCCGGCATCGGCGGCGTCGAGATCATCAACGGGATCGATCTCACGGTACGGCCGGGAGAGGTCCACGTCATCATGGGACCGAACGGCTCCGGAAAGTCGACGCTGTCTCATGTCCTCGCCGGGCGGCCGGGGTACGAGGTCCTCGGTGGATCGATCCACCTCGACGGCCACGATCTGGTCGGACTCCCGGCCTGGCGCCGGGCGCAGTTGGGCATGTTCTTGGCCATGCAGTACCCGACCGAGGTCCCGGGTGTCTCCCTGACCGACGTGCTGGCCGCAGCGGGAGCGAGTGGGCCGTCGCTCGAGCCGACGCTGCGGTCCGAGGCCGACCGCGTCGGATTGGACCCCGAGCTACTCGACCGCCCCCTCAACGTCGACCTGTCCGGCGGAGAGAAGAAGCGCACCGAGACCGTGCAACTCGCCGTTCTCGATCGCAGCCTGGCCATCCTCGACGAGGTCGATTCAGGGCTCGACGTCGACGGCATGCGCCTCGTCAGCCGGCGCGTCGCCGAGCTGGTGACGGAACGCAACCTGGGCGTGCTCGCCATCACGCACTTCGCTCGCCTGCTCGATGAGCTGCCGGCCGATCACATCCATGTCCTCGTGAGTGGTCGTTTCGTGGCTGAGGGTGGGCCGGAGCTGGCGGCCGAACTGGAAGCATCCGGGTACGGACGTTGGGTGACCGACACCAGCCACCGGGCCGGCGAGGCGGCGGTCGGGGTGGGCGCTCGGGAGCTCGACCCGTTCGCCGATCCCTTCGCCGATCCGTTGGTCTGATCGACATGGTTCGCCCCGCGCCCCTCGTCGCCGATGAGATCGCGGCCGCACTGGGTGAGCTCCCGGGTTGGGCGCTCGTCGATGGGCGGCTGCACCGGGTCGTGGAGCTCGCCGACTTCCCGTCTGCGCTCGCCTTCATGGTCCAGGTCGGCTTCGTGGCCGAGCAGCTCGATCACCACCCCGACTGGTCGAACAGCTACCGCACGGTGACCATCGATCTCTTCACCCACGACGTCGGTGGCCTCACGCGGCTCGACATCGACCTGGCCCGGGCTGTCGACCGCGTCCTCGGATCCTGATCGGCGCCGCCGACGGGATCGTCCGGCCGGCGGTGCCCGTGAGTTTTCACGCCGGCCCGAAACGTTGGCGGATGGTGTCGAAGTAGGCGTGACCGAGGCGACGGAGATCATCGGTCGACGGCGCGATCGGGTCGCCGATCGCGACACCGAGGACTGCCTGGTCCGCCCGGTACCCGATCGTGGTTTCGGCGGCCAGCACCCCGCCGTTCGACAGGATCGAGTTGGTCAGCATGCGAACTTCGTTCAACGGGTTGCCATCCTTGCCCTCGTTGCCCCGCATCCGGTGCACAAAGGCCATGTCGAGGCCCAGGATCACGAAGTGCACCATGTCGGTCAGGTCGTCTCCGGCCGCCGGCACGGATCGTTCCAACGCGCTGACGGTGCGGTCGAATCGAGCCTGGCCGGCATCGATGTACTCAGCGGGGTAGTGCTTGACGGAGAGCATCGTGCATCCTTTTGGTCGAGTGATCTGGCTCTGGTCGAGAGAGCTGGTGATCGGTCCTTCGGCGGCATGAGACCTCGGCCGGGTCAGGATCGTCAACCTCTCGACGTCAGCACCGTTCGAAAGGTCTCACGCATGGGTCAGCACACGACGACGGTCGAGGAGTTCGAGGCTCTGCGATCCCGCTTGTCCTCGGTTGCGTTGCGCCTTGTCGGATCGGTCCCGGAGGCCGAGGACGTGGTCCAGGACGCGTGGCTCCGCCTCACTCGCGCCGACCGGGAGACCGTCGACAACCTGGCCGGTTGGCTCACGACGGTGGTGTCGCGTCTGGCGATCGATCGGTTGCGTGCCCGCGCCCGGACCGCAGGCGTCGTGGATGGCGATGCCGTCGGTCCGCCCGCCATCGCGACCGACGATCCCGAGGCGGATGTGGTCCTGGCCGACGCGGTCAGCTCGGCGTTGCTCCTCGTGCTCGACACGCTGGGACCGGCCGAGCGGGTGGCGTTCGTCCTCCACGACAGCTTCAACATCCCATTCGAGCAGATCGGACAGATCCTGGGTCGCTCAGCGAGTGCCGCGAAACAGCTGGCCAGTCGGGCGCGACACAAGGTCCGGGGCCGCGAGAGCGTGTCCGAAGCAGACCCCGGGCGGCGGCGCGCCGTGGTCGACGCGTTTCTTGCCGCGTCGCGGGCGGGCGACTTCGACGCCCTCCTCGCCCTGCTCGACCCGGCCGCCACGATGACCGCCGACGCGGCCGCCGTAGGCATGGGGTCGCCCGAGGTCGTGCGAGGGGCGGCTGGGATCGCGTCGACCTTCTCGGGCCGGGCGCAGGGCGCCCGCGCTCTCACCGTGGACGGTGCGCGGAGTCTGGCGTGGATCGTCGGCGGCCGTCCGAAGGTGGTGTGGGATCTGGTCATCGAGGGCGGCCGGATCACTCACATCGACATGCTCGCCGCCGCCGAGACGATCGAGACGATGGACATCGATTCGGGGCCTGATCGTCACGACCCGTGAGCGGCGGGCGAGGACGGGCGGCGACCGACCGCCAGGACCGAGAGCCCGGCGGGCAGATCGACCCGGCGCAGCACGGCTCGTTCGGCCGCGGCGAGCCGTGGCAGGAGGCCGCCACCACCTGACTCGTTGCGCGCCGTGTCGCTGACGACACGACCCCGTTCTACGACCGCGAGGGCGGCGGCCGGCGGGACGAGGAAGCCGTAGGCGCCCGTGGCGCGGACGAGGTCGAGGCCCGCACCTCGCAGGAGCCCGGTCAGATCACGTCGCGAGAACCGACGGGCGGTGTGGGTGACGCGATCGTGGCCCCGTCGAAGCCGGCGAACGCCAGGTTCCATCAGCACGACGACGCCTCCCGGGCACGTCACCCGGGCCAACTCCCGCACGACGGCGGAAGGGTCGGGGATCGACTGGTGGCACAGCACCGTCACGCACAAGGTGAGCCCGAACGTGGCCTCCGGATGGGGGAGGTGATGGATGTCGGCCAACTCCCGACCCGTCTCGGGATACTGGCGGGCGGCGTGGCGGAGTGCCGCCGGCTCGAAATCAGCCAGCACCACGGGGCCGCGAGCGGCCATCCAGGCCCCGGTGGCTCCGTTGCCGCCGCCAGCGTCGAGAAACGGTCCCGAGTCGAGGTGGGGTTCGAGGATCTGAGCCAGGAGGGTACGGGTCGCGGCGTACCACCAGTGGCGGTCCGTGGCTGCCGCCATGTTGTCGTACTCATGCTGATCCACGTTGGGTCCTGGTCCGGATCACTGGGCTCTGATCACTGGGCTCTGACCGGTCGGCTCTGATCGGTCTGCGGCGATGCCGTACGCTACCGACCGTGCCGGCGGCCCACTCGAACGAACCCTCCACGCTGGCGGCCGAGGTGTCGGGCTTTCGCGGCATTCGATGTGTGGTGACGGGTGGATGCGGATTCATCGGTTCCAACCTCGTCCACGCCCTCGTGGAGGCCGGCGCACTCGTGCGGGTTGTCGACGCCTTGGTGCCGGGCCATGGCGGCGACCGTCGCAACCTGGCGGGGCTCGATGTCGAGGTCCACGAGTCCCTGGTCGGGGACCCTTCGGTGGTGGACGTCATCGCCGACGCGGACGTCGTCTTCAACCTGGCTGGTCAGGTCAACCACCTCGATTCCATGCGCGTGCCGGAACGTGACCTGGCCCTCAACACGGTCAGTCACCTCCGGTTCCTGGAGATGCTCCGACAGGTGAACCCCGGCGCCCGCGTCGTCTACGGCTCGACCCGCCAGGTCTACGGTCGAGCCCAACGAGCGGTAGTCGACGAGCGCCACCAGACCCGTCCGGTCGACGTCAACGGGGTCAGCAAGCTGGCCGCCGAGCAGCTCCACCTCGTCTACGCCAGCGCCCACGGGATGGCTACGACCGCCCTCCGCCTGACCAACGTCTACGGACCTCGACAGCGCCTCGACAGCGACGAGCTCGGGGTCCTGCCCGTGATGATCCGCCGGGCGCTGAAGGGCGAGGAGATCGTCGTCTACGGCGATGGCCGGCAACGCCGCGACTGCCTCCACGTCGACGACGTGGTGCGGGCTCTGGCGTTGGCGGCCACCTCGGAGCAGGCGATCGGCGACGTGTTCAACGTGGGCGACTCCCAGAGCCACGAGCTGGTCGACATCGCCCGCACGATCCTCCGGGCCGCCGGGCGGACCGACGAGCCCCGGCTCGTCGCGTGGCCGGACGACCGCGAGCGCATCGACATCGGATCCTTCACGAGCTCGATCGACCACATCGGAGCTGGGCTGGGATGGTCACCGCGGATCCCGCTCGCTGCCGGCATGCAGTCGACCATGGCGTTCTACGGTTGCTGCCCGTGGTACCTGTCGTAGATCTCGCCCGCCGCGGCGCCCGATACGCGGCGCCGTTCGCCGAGGCGGCCGAGCGCGTGGCGCGCTCCGGCCGCTTCCTCCTCGGCGACGAGCTGGCCCGCCTCGAAACCGAGCTCGGGGCGACCGCCGGACCGGCGCACGTGGTGGCCGTCTCTTCCGGGGCTAGTGGACTCCAGCTGGCCCTGGCGGGCCTGGGCGTGGGTCCTGGTCACGAGGTCATCGTGCCGGCCTTCACTGCGGTGCCCACCGCCAGCGCCGTCGCGGCGACCGGCGCTACACCGGTGCTGGCCGACGTCGATCCGGTCACCGCTGCGGCCACCACCGAGAGCGTGGCACGCGTTCGGACGACCCGCACCCGAGCCGTCATCCTGGTCCACCTCTACGGTCGCCCGGCCGAACCGGTCCTGACCGATCTGCCGGTGATCGACGATGCCGCGCAGGCGTTCGGCGCGGTCGTCCCGACGTCGTCGTCAGCTGCGGTGGTCTGGAGCTTCTACCCCACGAAGAACCTCGGTGGGATCGGTGACGGCGGCGCCGTCGCCACGGCCGATGCCGTCCTGGCCGAGCGGATCCGGTTGCTCAGGAACCACGGTATGACCGAGTTGTACCGCCATGACATCGTGTCGCAGAACTTCCGGATGTCTGAGATCGAGGCGGCCTGGTTGCGACTGACTCGGACCGATACCGATCTCGACAACCGCCGGCGCCGGTCGATCGCTGCGGCGTACCGTGCTGCCGCCCCCGAGCTGCGGTGGTCGGCCGACCACCCGGCCCATGTCCATCACCTCGTGGTCTTTCGCCATGGTGAACGAGAACGGGTCCGGGCGGCACTGGCCGATCGGGAGGTCGCCACGGCGGTGCACTATCCCCGGTCCATCGGTCAGCAGCCGGCGTTCGCGTCGTTGGGAGGCCGGGCCACGCCCGAGTCCGATGCGTGGGCGGCCGAATGTATTACGGTGCCGTGCTTTCCCGAGATGACCGATGACGAGGTGGCGCGGGTGGCCTCGGCCCTGACCCAGGTGAGTATGTGAGCGACCGCCCACCCGTGATCGTGACCAGCGTGACGGCCATGTTCCCGTGCTACAACGACGCCCTGACGATCGGCGGACTCGTCGATGGGGTGCACGGCGCGCTCGATGCCGTGGTCCCCGACCACGAGGTCGTGGTCGTCGACGATGGATCGTCCGATGGCGCCGGCGATCTGCTCGAACGCCTGGCGCTCGATCGCCCGTGGCTTCGCGTCGTCCGCCATCGGGTCAATCGGGGGTATGGCGGCGCGCTCGATCAGCGGTTTCGGCGCCGCCACCAAGGATTGGATCTTCTACACCGACGGCGACGCCCAGTACGACCCGTCCGAAGTGGCAGATCTCGTGGCTGCGGTGCGGCCCGGGGTCGATGTCGTCCAGGGGTACAAGCAGGGGCGGGGGGACGGCTGGCATCGCATCGTCATCGGTCGGGTGTACCACCACACCGTCAAGCTCCTCTTCAACCTGCACGTCCGCGACACCGACTGCGATTTCCGCCTGTTCCGCCGTGAGCTCGTGATCGACCCGCCGCTGTCGTCGCACACGGGCGTCATCTGTGTCGAGATGATGCGGCGTTTCGAGCGTTCCGGTGCTGGGTTCGTGGAGGTGCCGGTGTCGCATTTCCCCCGGCCGCACGGGCGCTCCCAGTTCTTTCGCATCGGCGCCGTTGCTCGCAGCGGTCGCCAGCTGGTCTCGTTGTGGATCCGCGTGATGATCCGGCGGACGTAATGTCGCCCGATGCGTCGCCCGCGGGCGCCGCGATCTCCGGGGTGCTGGCCGGTCGGGCGCCCGCCTGGTTGTTTCACCGCCGCACTGCCTACCTGTACAGCGCCGTGGCGGCGGTGGGTGCCGTGGCGCTCTTCGTGGCGGTCAACCACGGCCAGTGGTTCGTTCGAGACGATTGGGCGTTCGTGCTGACCCGGGATCATCAGCGGCGGGCCGGCGGGTTGGATTGGCTCATGGAACCGCAGAACGGGCATTTCATGGCG
The DNA here is from genome assembly GCA_963732655.1 of uncultured Acidobacteriota bacterium. Lineage (GTDB taxonomy): Bacteria > Actinomycetota > Acidimicrobiia > Acidimicrobiales > SHLQ01 > CAVTWS01. The sequence continues at coordinate 67,006 of CAVTAI010000005.1, forward strand.
GTACCGGTGGCGTTGTTCGCGCTCGCTGACCGCGCGTTCGGGCTCGACTCGTACGCGCCCTTTCTCGGGATGACGTTTGCGGCCCACGGGTTCGCCGTCGCCATGGTTGGTTTGATCGCTCGCCGGAGCGGGGCAGGCCCATGGGCCACCGCTGGGGTGTGCGGCATCCTCGGAGTCTTCGGGAGCGGCTGGGAGAACCTCGTCTTCGCCATCCAGCTGACGTTCAACCTGTCGCTCGCCTGCGCCCTGGCCCAGCTGGTGCTGGCCGATCATCGGGGACGGGTCGGTCGGCGCGATGCGGCGGCCGCCGCAATCGGCGCCGTCGGGGTCATGTCGTCGGGGTACGGCGTGATCTTGATGGGGTCGACCTTCCTGTTGCTCGTCGTCCGGCGCCGCTGGGCCAGCCTGGCCGTGACCGTGCCCCCCGGTCTGGTGGTGTTCGCGGCGTGGTATGTGAAGTACGGCGACACGGGATCGGACCCCACGACGCCTGGGACGGTCGCCGATCGGGCCGAGTTCGCCGGGCGAGGCCTCGCCGCATCCGCCGGAGGGCTGATGGGAGGCCCGGGGCTGGGCCTGCTGGCCGGTCTCGTCGTGCTCGCCGTGATCCTGGTGCTGGCGTTGGTCGTGGCCCCGGCCGTGGACCGACGCGTGTCTCCGATGGCCGCCGTGGTGGAGCGGCGCGTCAGTCCGATGGCCGCCGTGGTGGAGCGGCGCGTCAGTCCGATGGCCGCCGCTGTCGCGGCGGCGCTGGCGGCGCCGACGGTCGTGGCCTGGCAGCGGGCCGGCCTCGGACCGGGGACCGGCTCGTCGTCCCGTTACGTGTACATGATCGGGTTCCTGCTGGCGCCCGCCCTCGCCGTGGCCTCGACCCGGCTAGTCGAGCGAGTCCCGCTCGCCCGGTGGTTCGTCGTGGGGCTGTTCGTCATCGCCACCGGTCAAAACGTCGACGAGCTGGACGACCGGGGTACCCGCTGGGTCACCGACACCGACCAACAGCGCCGAACGCTCGAGCTGCTCGCCGGCGCTCCATCCCTGGCCCAGGTCGACCCCGCGCTCCAACCCATCGCGCCATGGAGCCCCGACGTCTTCGTGCGAGACCTCCCCGAGCTGGTGGAGCGGGGCGCCATCACCCCGCGACCACCCTCGACCCCCGACGACCTGGCGATCCTGGCGTCGTTCGGGGCCGCCTGACGGATCGAGTCCGAGCGTCAGGCTTGGGTATCGATCGCCTGCAGGAGGGTGTTCCAGGACAATGTGGCGCACTTGATGCGGACGGGGAACTTGACCACGCCGCGCAGAGCCTCGAGATCGCCGAGCGTCAGGCCCCCCGGTAGGTCGGAGGGGTCATCCTCGGCTTCGGGGTTACCCGCGTCGTCGGTGCCGGATCGGTCTCCGCCGAGCCCGTGTTCGTGAATCGACATCATCGCCTTGAACGCCCGGGTGAGCGCTCGGGCATCAGCGATGGAGTGGCCCTTCACCGCCGCCGACATCATCGACGCGGACGACTGGCTGATCGAGCACCCCTGACCGCCGATCTTGACATCGGTGATCACACCGTCGTCGTCGATGTCGAGGTAGACGACGATCTCGTCGCCGCACAGCGGGTTGAAACCTTCGGCCTTGCGAGCCGGCGGCGAGGCCAGCTCGCCACGGTTCCGGGGGCTCCGGTAGTGATCCAGGATGATCTCCCGGTAGAGGTCTTCCAGACCCGACATGAACGGTCTCCTGTCAGAAAGCGAAGAAGTCGGCGGCGTGTTCGAGGGCGTCGGTGAGGGCATCGACGTCGTCGGTGTCGTTGTACACGTAGAACGACGCTCGCGCCGTGGCCGCTACCCCGAGCACGCGCATGAGCGGCTTGGCGCAGTGGTGGCCCGGGCGGACGCACACCTGGTGCTCGTCGAGGACCTGAGCCACGTCGTGGGCGTGCACGCCATGGAGATCGAGCGAGAGCACGCCACCCCGAGCGAAAGGCTCCGCAGGACCGTGGATGGTGAGGCGATCGCCCAGGCGCTCGGTCAGCGTCCGCAGTGCGTAGGCGGTGATCTCGACCTCGTGCTGGCGCACGTTGTCCATACCGAGCCCGGTCAGGTAGGTGATGGCGGCGTGGAGGCCGACCGCCTCGGCGATCGGCGGTGTGCCCGCTTCGAACCTGGCCGGGATCTCTGCCGCGGTGAAGCCGTCCAGGCGGACATCGCGGATCATGCCGCCCCCACCGAGGAACGGGGGCATGGCCTCGAGCAGATCGGCTCGGCCCCACAACACGCCGATCCCGCTCGGACCACACATCTTGTGCGCAGAGAAGGCGGCGAAATCGGCGCCCAGGGCGACGACATCGGTCGGGTTGTGCGGGACGAACTGGCAGGCGTCGACGAGCACGAACGCGCCCGCGGCGTGGGCAGCATCGGCGAGGCGCCGCACGGGAGGCAGGGTGCCGAGCACGTTCGACATGGCGGTGATAGCCAGCAGCTTGGCGCCGTCGAGCAGGGTGTCGATCGAGGTCAGATCGAGCTGGCCGTCAGCGGTGAGGGGAATCCATCGGAGCTCGATGCCGCGTTCTTCGACGAGCTGCAGCCACGGCACGATGTTGGCGTGGTGCTCCATGTGGCTCAGCACCACGGCGTCGCCGGGGCGGAGGTTGGTGCGACCCCACGAGACCGCCACCAAGTTGATCGCCTCGGTGGCGTTCTTGGTGAAGATGATCTCATCGACCGACGGCGCGCCGATGAACGAGGCCGTGGCCGCCCGGGCCGCCTCGACCGCGGCGGTCGACTCCTCGGCGAAGCGGTACACACCGCGGTGCACGTTGGCGTAACTCGTCTCGTAGAACGACGTCATGGCGTCGAGCACGACCCTGGGCTTCTGTGACGAGGCCGCCGAATCGAGGAACACGACACGGGCGCCATCGATGCAGCGGCTCAGGATCGGGAAGTCGGCACGAATGAGCCGCCCGTCGAGCGGGGCCGCGCTCATCGCGGGCGCCAGGCGTCGTAGCCGTTGCGATCGAGCTCGGTGACCAGCTCGCGGCCGCCCGAGGCGGCGATACGACCGTCGATCAGCACGTGCACGTGATCCGGGGCCAGCTCGTCGAGCAGGCGCTGGAAGTGGGTGATGGCGAGAACGCCCATCTTTGGTCGCGCGGCCTTGACGGTGCGCACACCGTCGGCCACCACCTGGAGGGCATCGATGTCGAGCCCGGTGTCGGTCTCGTCGAGAACCGCCAGCTCGGGGTCGAGCAACGCCATCTGGAGGACCTCGTTGCGCTTGCGTTCACCACCGGAGAATCCCTCGTTCAGGTACCGGTTGGCGAAGGCGGGATCGATGCCGAGCTTGTCCATCCACTCGAGGATCTTCACCCGGAGCTCGAGGACCGACAAGTCGATGCCCTTGCGGGCGGTGACGGCCTGGCGGAGGAAGTTCATGACCGAGACGCCGGGAATCTCCTGGGGGTACTGGAAGGCCAGGAACATGCCCGCCTTGCCGCGCACGTCGGCACCCCACGAGGTGATGTCGTCGCCGAGGAACCGGATGGTGCCGGAGGTGACCACGAACTCGGGGCTGCCGAGCAGCACCGAGGCCAGGGTGGACTTGCCCGAACCGTTGGGGCCCATGAGGGCGTGGACCTCACCCGGCATGACCCGCAGGTTCACGCCTCGGAGAATCTCGATGCCCTCTTCGGTGCCGGCGTGGAGATCCTCGATCTGAAGGACCGGAAGGGTGGCCCGGCGTGGCTTCCGAAGCGATACGAGCGCTTCCGCCGGGCTGGCCGGGTCAGCAGTGGTGGGTGAGGCGGTCACGGCAACATTCTAGAAGCCCGAGGGGCATTAGCACTATGGCCATAGTGCAAATACACGCGTGGCCCGGAGTCGCTCACCAGCCCCGCGCCACCCACTCGTCGAGGTGGGGGATCTCGGTGGCGAGGGTGGTGTCCTTGCCGTGGCCCGGGAGGACCAACGTGTCGGCCGGCAGGGGACGGAACAGGCGATCTTCGATCGAGGTGATGATGGTCGGGAAGTCGCCCAGCTCGTGTTTGGTGTTGCCAGGGCCACCCGGGAACAGCGTGTCGCCGCTGAGCAGGATCGGCGCGGCATCGAGTTGGAAACACACGGAACCAGGGGTGTGCCCCGGCGTGTGGATCGAACGGAGCTGGAGACGACCCACGACGATGGCGATGTCGTCGTCGATGATGTCGTCGTACGAGGGGAGCATGGCGGCGTCCGCGGCCGTCACGGCGACCCGGTAGCCGGCCGCTCGAAGCTCGGGCACGGCCTGGATGTGGTCCCAATGACCGTGCGTCTCCAGCACGGTCGTGACCCCGAGCAGCCGGCACAGCTCCAGCAGGCGGTCGTGCTCGTTGGCGGCGTCGATCAAGGCGGCCGCGCCGGTCTCGCGGCATCGGATGACGAAGACGTTGTTCTCGAAGGGGCCCACGACCACCTGGTGGATCTCGACCCGGGCATCACGGTGGACGAGGTCGGCCGGAATCTGCGGTTCGCTCATGGAGCCAGTCTCGCCGGTGCCCGACCGGACTGCACGGCCCGATGCCGCCGGCAACGTCGTCGGCTCGAAGGCCACGGCCCGAATCAGCCGGCCAGCGGGCTGACGACGGTGAGGCCGAGGCCCGTGGCGGCGGCCAGCTGGCGGTGGTCAAAGGTCAGATACCGGACCTCGCCGGGGAAACGGGCGGCGGCGGCCAGGTGGATGGCGTCGATCGACCGCACCCGGTAGCGGCTGCCGATCTCGGCGGCCGCGGCCAGGCATCGATCGTCGACCGGCACCACATGGAACGCCGCCCAGTCGACGTGGAAACGACTCCACAATTCGCTCAGCGTGTACGGATCCACGGCCAGGGCATGGAGCAGCTGGGTCGTCTCGGTGCGCGCGACCGCCGAGGCCCCCCACACGGTCGCCTGGGCCATCTCGGTGAGCACGAGGTGCCGGTCCGGATCCGACACGTATCGGCGCACCAGGGCGCTGGCGTCGAGGACGAGCGTGCTCACCGGCCGCTCCCGCCCCGGATCTCCGCCAGCACGTGGGTCAACCGGATGTCGACCGGCAGCACGGTTGCGGGAGGTGGCGAAGGCCGATCCGGCCGAAGCGGGGCCGCGATCAGCCCGGCGGCGACCAGGTCGGCCAGGCTCGGCGCGCCGGACGTCTCGATCGGGCCGAGCTGGGCGACAGCCCGGCCGTCGACGGTGACGACCACCCGGTCCCCGGCTCCGGCGCGCCGCACCGTTGCGGCGAGCCCGGCCCGCAGCTCCCGGATGCCAATCGATCGAGCGTCGTCCACGCTCACGACCGGCCGATGCCCCTGCTCCTGCCCATGCCCGGGAGCGTACACGGGTGTACACATCTGAGATGGACGGTTCGGCGCACGAGGAGTACGGTGACCGGCTGACCGCCCGGCCGAATGACCGGGCCGATCGCCTCGAGGAGCAACCGCCGTGAACTTCGCCTTCAGTGAGGAGCAGGAAGAGCTCCGCCGCATCGTCCGCCAGTTCCTCGATGACAAGTCGCCCGAGTCGGCCGTGCGCGACCTCATGGCCACCGAGAAGGGGTACGACGACGCGGTCTGGAACCAGATGGCCGAGCAGATGGGCCTCCAGGCGCTGATCATCCCCGAGGACTTCGGCGGGGCCGGGTACTCCTACGTCGAGCTCATCGTCGTGCTCGAGGAGATGGGCCGCGCCCTGCTGTGCGCTCCCTACTTCTCCACCGTCGCGCTGGCCTCGAACGCCTTGATCCACTCGGGCGACGATGCCGCCAAGCAGGCGCACCTGCCGGGGATCGCCTCCGGTGAGACCCTCGCCACGGTGGCCTTCACCGAGGACAACGGTCGCTGGGACGAAGCGGGCATCACCATGGCGGCATCCGGCAGCGGCGGGTCCTACACGCTGTCGGGCACCAAGATGTACGTCCTCGACGGCCACGTGGCCAACCTGTTCGTGGTGGCCGCCCGCACCGGCTCCGGGGTGTCGCTGTTCACCGTCGCCGGCGACGCCGCCGGGATCACCCGTACCTCGCTCGCCACCATGGACCAAACCCGCAAGCAGGCGCGGATCGAGTTCGCCGATACGCCGGCCACGCTGCTCGGGACCGAAGGCGGCGGCTGGGCCGTGCTCGAGCGCGTGCTCGATCTCGCTGCGGTCGCCCTCGCTGCCGAGCAGGTCGGCGGCGCCCAGAAGTGCCTCGACATGGCCGTCGAGTACGCCAAGGTGCGGGTGCAGTTCGGTCGCCCGATCGGCTCCTTCCAGGCCATCAAGCACAAGTGCGCCGACATGTTGCTCGAGGTCGAATCGGCCAAGTCGGCGGCGTACTATGCCGGGTGGTGCGCTGCGGAGCTCAACGACGAGCTGCCCTCGGTGGCCAGCCTGGCCAAGGCCTATTGCTCGGAGGCCTACTTCCACGCCACGGCCGAGAACATCCAGATCCACGGTGGTATCGGGTTCACGTGGGAGCACCCCGCGCACCTGTACTTCAAGCGGGCCAAGAGCTCTGAGCTGCTCTTCGGTGACCCGACCTACCACCGCGAGCTCCTGGCCCAGCGCATCGGCATTTAGTTGGTTCGCCCTCACTCGGTCGCTGCGCTCCCTCCGTTCAGGCGAGTTTTTGGTCGAGCCGGCTGCGCCGGCGCTCGTTCTTGCTGCGCCGGGATGGCGGAGCCACACCGGCCCAGGTCGAAGGGGGACACGAGGCGCTTCCCCCTTCGAGCATCCCCCTGGGGCGCTGCGCTGGACACGTGCGCGCGCTTGGTGCGGCCATTCTCGTCGCGAAGGTCTGACGTGGACGTGGTGATTCTTGCTGTTGCTGGCCTTGCCGTGCTGGCGGTGGCGTTCGGGGTGGTGGGGCGTGCGGTGATTCGGCTCGAGCGACAACCGGAGCCGGCGGTGCTCGAAGTCGACGCCGCCGTGGCGTGGATCGTCGATCGGGTCCCGACCGAGGTGGCGGGTCGACTGAGCGAGCGCGATGTCCAGCGCCTCGTCGTGTGGCACATCGACGAGCTCGACCGGATCGGGTTGACGAGCGACAGCGGGGCCGAGATCGCTCCGGCGGATCCGGCCGCCGACGATCCGGCCGGAACAACGATCTCGACGGCCGAGTTCGACGAGATCACCGACGCCATCGTGGCGCGCGGACTCCTTCTCGACGAGCCGTACGAAGCGGTCGATGTGATCGTGGTCCTCGACCTGTACTCCCAGTACCTGACCCACATCGGGGCCATCAGGAATTCGTGAGACGGCCCCGCCCCGCGTGTGTCACACTGACATGACCAAGGGAAAGGAGGTGGTCCAGCTGAACGAAGGTAGATCTGGGACCTTGGAGGTGGCTGGCCGTTAGGCCGGTTGCTGGAACAGCCTGGCGAATCCCCGCCGGCCACCATCGGACCTCGCGGTCGGGCCGAGTCCCGCCCGATCGCCCGGGTTGTTCGAGTTCCGATTCGAACGAGTCCTGCGGCGAACGCGAACCGAGCTCCAGCCCATCATTTCCAAACCGGCCGGGAGTCGCCCGACGTGGTGGCTCCCGGCCGGTGCCGATTTCGCTTCGACATCGCCCCAAGTTTTGGATCGGCTCGACCTCAACTTCGGATCACCTAGTCCGATAGGCCTAGGGCGAAACGTCGTTGGAGGAGCGGTCATCATGGGCGAGAAGTTGCAGGGAAAATTGATGTTCCGGGCGTTGCTCGGGGTCGTGGCGCTCGCCGTCGCGGCCGGCGCCGTCGTGATGGCGAGCGCCACCGGCGAGACCGATGATGGGTCCGATGTCGCAGCGCCGACCGTGCTCGGCGGCCTCAAGATCATCAAGTCGCACCCCGGCCTCCCCACCGCCGTGAATGCCGAGATCGGCGTCACGCTCTTCTTCCGATTCGACTACACGTGCACCGACGGAACGGCCGGAACGGTGACGTATCCGACTGACTTCACCGGCGCCCAGGTTCAGGCGGAGAACGCCTTGCCGCTGAACAGCGTGTGCACGGTGACCGAGTCGATCGTGGGCGACGACGTCGCCGACTGGAACATATTGAGCCGGGTCGAAGGCGATGATCCACAACCGCCCGCGTTCTCGGCGACCAACCCCGCCACGGTCACGATCGAGAACGCCAGGGGAAACAACACCGTTCACTTCCGCAACGAGTACGACCCGGTCGTGGCTCCGCCCGCCACCGTGACGATCGTCAAGGACTTCGTCGGCGGATCGACGCCGGTCACGATCGGCTACGTCTGTGGCACCACGTCGGGCAGCGTTCCGTTCAGCGTCGATGGCCAGGTCACGGTGTCGGTTCCGGCCGGCAGCACCTGCCAGTTCACCGAGACCTTCGACAACGGCGATGCTGCCGCCTGGTCGACCTCGGCGAACGGCACCTGCGGGCTCACGACTTCCGCGACGGTCTTCCTGACCCGGCCCGTCACCATCACCTTCGTCAACACGCTCGTCGACTATTCGGTGACATCCACGTGCCCGCCGAACCAGTAGTAGCGCATGTGATGCCCCGCGTCGTGATGGCCCGCGTCATGATGCCCGGCGTGCTGGTGACCCGTGTGATGATGCCCCGTGTGATGGGGCGATGACCGACACCGAATCGAGCGTTGGTCCCGACGCGGCCGAGTCGCCCGTCGCTCAGCCTGACGAAACCCCCCGGCCCTCGGAGAACCTGACCCCGGCCCAACCGTGGTGGCGGCGGCGACGCACCATCGCGGCGGCGATACTCGTTTTGCTGGTGGGATACGGCGGGCTCGTCGCCATGCGGCTGATGTCAGCTCGCTCCGACCTGGAATCGGCCCGCGACCTGTTGAACGAGTGGCGGGCCGAGACCGATGCGGACACCTTGCTCGACTCCGGCGACGATCCTCGCCTCGCCGAAGCCGAGGCGCTCCTCGACAACGCGGCGAACGGCATCACCGGGCCCCTCTTCCTGCCGGTCCGCATCGTCCCGTTGGCGGGTACCCAGATCGACTCCGTGCAGTCGCTCACCACCTCCGCTCGTGATCTCGTTCGTGCGGGCCGGGTGGCCCTGGCCGGCATGGTCGACGAGGTCGACGCCTACGATGCATCGGGCGATCGGTTGGCGCTCGTCGAGGCCGCAGGTGGGCACATCGCCGACCTGAAGGACGTCGTGGATGACGTCGACCTCGGCCCCGGATCTGGTTTGATCGGGCCGCTTCCGGGGGTTCGTGAGGAGTTCTCGGCCGATTACGCCGAGCTGGTGGAGGCCGTCGACGACGCGTCGGCCGCCGTCTCCAGCCTTCACGCCTTTCTCCAGGCCGACGGTCCGTATCTCGTCCTCGGGGCCAACAACGCCGAGATGCGGGCCGGATCCGGCATGGTGCTGTCCCTCGGCGAGATGACCATCGACGACGGTGAGATCGATCTCGGTGACATCCAACCGGTGTCGGAGCTGGCGGAGTTCGACCCGGTCGAGATCGACCGTGAGCTCGAAGCCCTCTACGGCAACCTCGGCCCCGGCCGCGAGATCCGCAACATCAACGTCCTGCCCGCCTTCCCCCGAGTCGCTCAGCTGGCCGCAGCTCAATGGCGCGCCATCACCGGCCACGAGGTCGACGGGGTGGTGCTGCTCGACTCGGCCGGGCTCGCCACCATGGTCGGTGCCACCGGCCCGATCGAGGTCGACGGGATCAGCTACGACCAGCAGGGCCTGCTCGACTACCTCCTCACGGGTCAATACCTGGAGTTCCACGAGGTCGACCAGACGCTCGACGACGTCGAGGACCGCCGCGACCGCCTGGGGGACATCGCCGACACGGTCTTCAATGCGCTCCAGGCTGATGTCGACGCGCCGGCCCTGGTGCGATCCCTGCAAACAGCCGCTCGTCAACGACACCTCCTGATCTGGTCGGCCGATCCCGAGATCCAGGCCGGTTGGGAAGCGATCGACGTCGCCGGCGTCGTGACGCCCGAGTCCTTGCTCCTGTCGATCCTCAACCGGGGCGGCGACAAGATGGACGCCTTCTTGAACATCGAAGCCGACCTGTCGTTCGCCGACAACGCCGCCGGAGGGGTCGATGCAACGTTGCGGGTGTCGCTCGAGAACGCCACGCCCGAGGGCATGCCGCACTACGTGACCGGCCGATCTCCCGAGTACCACGATGTCCGGGAGGAGATCGCGGAGTACGTCGGGATCTTGAGCGTCTCGTTGCCGGGAGCCGCCACGAGCATCGACGTCGCCGGTGCGGACATCTTGACTCAGGGGCCGGACTCGCCGAGCCAGGTGGTCGGTGCCCTGTTCACGCTGCTGCGCACGGAGAACACCGAGCTGGTGGTGACGTTCCACCTGCCCGACGATGTCGAAGAGATCCGCATCGAACCGACCGCTCGTGGCCGATCCGTGCCGTGGACCGTTGGGGGGGTCCAGTACCTCGACGGCTGGGCCCACACGATCCCAGTTGATTGACAACTCTGGTTGGATGACGGCGTGATGGGCTGGTCGGGTGACGCTCGGGACTCGGCGGCTCGGTAGGGTGACGCCCATGGAACGCCCGGCCCGTTATGCCGAGAATCGCTTCATCGGCGACAAGCGCACCCAGGTCGTGTACGACCTGGACATCGAGACCGACGCCGACGCCATCGCCGAGCTGGTGGCCTCCGAGCGGGTGGCCACCTTCGGGCCGGACTCGCTCGCCGAGGCTCGCAACCGCGGCTATCGATTGGCCCGGTGAGCGCGCCGTCGGGCCCCGCTGACGGGCCTGGCCGGTCGTTCGAGATCGCGGCGCCCGGGCGTCGGTTGGCGTCATATCTCGCCAGCCCGGCGATCCGCCCGATCGGGGCGCCGGCCGTCGTCTTGGCTCACGCCTTCCCCGGCGGGCCGCGAGGCAGCGCCAACAACCCGACGACCTTGCGGGCCCTCGCCGATCGGGTGGCCGACGAACTGGGCTGGCTGGCTCTGACGTTCACGTTCACGAGCGTCGGGGACTCGACCGGGCTGTTCTCGATCGCCACCTGGGTCGACGATCTCCGGGCGGTCACCGACCACGTGATCCAAGGGGAGCGGGCCAACGGCGTCTGGCTCGTCGGGTTCGGCACCGGGGGGGCGTTGTGCATCTGTGCCGGCGCCGCCGATCAACGCGTGCGGGGGGTGGCCTCGGCGGCGGCGGCGGCCGATTTCGACGACTGGGCCAGGAATCCGCGGCAACTGCTCGATCATGCCGCCGCCGTGGGCATGAGGATCGCCCCGGCCTACGCCCGTGACCAGTCGATCCTCGTCGCCGAGCTGCGCGCCGCCAACGCCGAGCGGGCCGCCGCCCAGCTCTCGCCGCGGCCGTTGCTCGTCCTCCACGGCTCAGACGACGAGGCGGTTCCGGCTCTCGACGCCCGGGCATTGGCCGATGCCCACGGGATGGCCGATCTCAGGATCTTGCCCGGCGCTTCGCATTACGTGCGCCACGACCCGCGAGCCATCGCCATCCTGTTCGGCTGGCTGGAGCGCCAGCGCAGCCAGACGCTCGGCTGACGCCGGTCGATCCGGTGACGGCCCGGTTGGCGGTGGACTACCCGGTGGTGTTCGCGGGGCGATCAACCTGGTCGTCGAGGACCGAGTCGAACTGATCGAAGGCCGTCGCGGTCGCCACGGCGCCCGCGTCCTCGCAGAACCATTCCCACACCTCGTCGGCGTCCAGGATCTCGTCACCATTGCCGTTCTGGACGAGCTGAGGTTCGCACACGGTCTCGGCGATCGGGAGAAGCTGGACCTGGGTCAGGGGCGACGTGCCGGTGTTGGTGAGGTTCCATGACGTGCCGTCGACGACCGGGACCAGGGTGAGCTCCATCCGGGCGTCGTAGGCCTCGAACTCCAGCGGATACTGCTCCTCGATCGAGTCGCCCTGATCGTCGATCTCGGCGATCACCGAGACGAGCGCGGTCGCCCGTGCGAGGGATTCGGTGGAGCAGATGAACGTCCACACCTCACCAGGGTCCATGGTGCGGTCGTCGTCGAGGTCACCGCGGCTCAAGGTGGCGGGCTGGTCGCACACGTCGGTGGTGATCGACACCGAATCGGCGGTGCTCTCGGGCAGGTTGAGGCTGACGCGGATCTCGAAGTCAACCGGGTCGCCGGTGCGATGCCCGGGCTCGTCGGCTTCGAGGAACACGGTGAACGTATCGCCGGTGATGATCGGCACCTGGGTCTCGGAATCGACGGACGACGTGTCGAGGGAGTCGAGGTAGGTGAGCTCGGCGCGGTGGCAGACCCGGGGCTGCCGGTTGGTGCAGACCGATCCCGGGGTGACGATCTCACCCTCGGGAAGTTCGGTGTCCGTCGCGGTGGCCGTGATGGTCACGGCGACGATCTCCTCGGGGGCGAGAAAGCCGACCACGCACTCGTAGGACCCCTCGGTGGTCGTGCACACGGTCAGCGAGCCGATCTCGTCGGTCACGACGATCTCGTCGATGGTGGCATTGATGCCGACTGTGCCGGACAGGGTCGCCCGGCTGACGGGCTCGACGTCGGACGGGTTGCCCACCGTGACCGTGCTGGTGAGCTGGGCCTGGAGGCGCACGTTGGGATCGGGGGACGTGACCTCGATGGTGGGGTCACCGTCGCCGCGGTTCGACCGGGCGATGTCGGTCGAGAAGAGCAGGGATCCGCCACCGACGAGCGGCTCGGCCCCGGGGGCGGCCAGTTCGGGAACCAGGGTCAGCGACACCGCGGCGTCGTTGCGATCGTCGGCGACCAGCACCGACCACAGCTCGATGACCACGGTCTCGGCATCCTCGAGCCCGACGAGCTCGAGACGATCGCCGTCGACGGAGGCGGTGGCTTCGGTGCCGCCCGGCGACTCGAGCAACTCGGGATCGGACTCGTCGACGAAGGCGCAGGCGATGCCGCCGGACAACGCGTCGGACGTGGTGGCTGTCCAGCCGACGGGCTCACCGACCGCCTCCGACGGACCCGTGACCGCCACCGTCAAGACGACGACCTGACCCTCGGCAAAACCGGTGTCGGCCGCACTCGCCCCGCGGTCGTGGTCGGTGTCCGCGATCGGTGACGAGCCGCGCCCGTCCGGGCAGCTCACCCGGTCGAGCGCGGTGTGGTCGTACAGGAGCGGGTCGGCGACGTGAAGCTCGAGAGCGTCGCTGGTGCTGCCGCTGCTGTCGTCGCTCGTGAGGGCGAGGATGCCCACGGCACCGACGCCCAGCATCGCCGCGCCGGCGAGTCCGGCGAAGAGTATTCGAGATCGAGATTGGTTCATTGGGCCTTGGTCTTGCCTAGTGCTTTCTGCTGCTTCTTCCAGGCCCGGACGCGTTGCAGCGCCTCGTTCGAGTCGATGTCAGCCACCGACCTCGGGGAGTCGTCTCCGAACACCCCGGCTTTCTCCCGCCACCCGGATGGTTGCACGCTGGTGCGTTTGCCGAGGATGGCGAGGAAGATCTTGGCCTTCTCGTCGCCGTACCCCGGAAGATCTTTGAGGCGCTCGAGCACGGTCGCGGCATCGGCCTGGTCTGCCCAGATGCCGGTGGGTTCACCGTCGTAGCGTTCGACGAGGTGCGCACACAGGGCGTGCGTGCGCCGGGCCATGGCGCCCGGATAGCGGTGGAGCGCCGGCTTGGCGCAGAAGACCGCTTCGATCGCCTCCGGTCCGAGCTCGGCGATGCTGCGGGCATCGAGTCCGCCGAGTCGCGACGCGAGCGTGGATGGGCCTCGAAACGCCCATTCCATCGGCACCTGTTGATCGAGCAACATCCCGATCAGCAACGCCAACGGGTCGCGATTCAGCAAGGCATCGGCGTCTGAGTTCCCGGTGACGGCGAGAGTTCCGGACAACACGGGGTCGAGTGTAGTGATTCGGCACCCACCGACGGCACTCGACCACTCAATGTGCTCGTGAGCGACCGAACGGTCACTCGGGTGTGCTCGTGAGCGACCGAACGGTCACTCGGGTGTGCTCGTGAGCGACCGAACGGTCACTCGGGTGTGCTCGTGAGCGACCGAACGGTCACTCGGGTGTGCTCGCGAGCGACCGAACGGTCACTCGGTCACACCGAACGGGGCTCCCACGGCGCCGGGAGGACGCCAGCGGCGGAGATGGTGGTGGGGGCCGCGGGATCCGGGGCCTCGCTGTCGATGCCGTAGGCCTCGATGGCCGCCGCCACGAGGGCGGGCTCGACCTGCCCGAGGTCGGCCAGCTCGCTGAGCACCGTCACCACCACGTGACCGGTGTCGATCTCGAAGAACCGGCGCAAGGCCTGGCGAGTGTCGCTGCGACCGAAGCCGTCGGTGCCGAGGGCCACGAACGGCCGGGCCACGAACCGGGCGATCTGCTCGGGGACGATCTTCATGTAATCGCTCACGGCGACGATCGGGCCGTCACCGGCCAGCTTGATCTCCACCTCGCTGCGTCGACGTGTCTCGGTGGGGTGCAACCGGTTCCAGCGCTCGACCTCCAGCGCGTCGGTGCGCAACCGCTTGTACGACGTGGCGCTCCACAGGTCGACGGCGACGCCGTACCGTTCGGCGAGGTCGGTCTGCGCGTGCCGGGCCGCCGAATGGGCCGAGCCCGAGAAGATGACCGTGGCCTTCACGGGATGGTCAGTCGGTGCCGGTGACCAGTGGTAGAGACCGCTGACGATGTCGTCGTCGGTCACGTGATCGGGCCGGGGCGGCATCTCGTAGTTCTCGTTGTAGACGGTGATGTAATAGAAGACGTCGTCGTCGGGGATCGCGTCGGGCCCGTACATGCGATGCACGCCCTGTTTCACGATGGCACCTAACTCGTAGGCGAACGCCGGATCGTAGGCCTCACACGCCGGCACCGTGCTGGCCAGCACGAGGCTGTGGCCGTCCTGGTGCTGCAGGCCCTCCCCGGCCAGCGTCGTGCGTCCCGCGGTGGCTCCGAGGAGGAAACCCTTGGCGCGGGCGTCGGCCGCCTGCCAGATGAGGTCGCCCACCCGCTGAAAACCGAACATCGAGTAAAAGGTGTAGAAGGGCACCATCGGGACGCCGAGGGTGGCATGGGCCGTGCCGGCGGCGATGAAGCTGGCCATCGAACCGGCTTCGGTGATGCCTTCCTCCAGGATCTGGCCATCTCGACCTTCGGAGTACGACAGCAGGAGGTCGTGATCGACCGGTTCGTACTTCTGGCCTTCCGAGGCGTAGATCCGGAACTCCCGGAAGAGGGAGTCCATGCCGAACGTCCGGGCTTCGTCGGGGACGATGGGTACGACCCGGTCGCCGAACTGCTCGTCGCGCATGAGGTCACGCAGCAGGCTGGTGAAGGCCATCGTGGTCGAAACGGGACGACCGGCCGAGCCCTTGGTCAAGGAGTCGAAGACGCTGTCGGCGGGCATGGTCAGGGCGCGGCGGGTGCGGGTCACCCGGCGGGGCAACGAGCCGTCGAGCGCCTGGCGACGCTCGGCCAGGTAGCGGGCATGCGGGGAGTCCGGCGCCGGCAGGTGATACGGCGGCTCCTCGGCCTGCAGGGCCTCCTCGGGGATCTCGTCTTGGAGACCGAGGGTGGACCGCAGCTCGAGCAGTTGCTCGCGTGTCATCTTCTTGATCTGGTGGGTGGCGTTGCGTCCCTCGAAGCCGGGACCCAGGGTCCAGCCCTTGATGGTCTTGGCCAAGATGACGGTGGGGCCCGTGATGTGTTCGGAGGCGGCCTTGTAGGCGGCGTAGAGCTTGCGGTAGTCGTGGCCGCCGCGGGGCAGCGTGGCGAGCTCGTCGTCGGAGAGGTGTTCGACCATGCGTCGGAGCCGCGGGTCCGGGCCGAAGAAGTGTTCGCGGATGTAGGCACCCGACTCGGTGGCGAGCCGCTGGAACTCACCGTCGACCGTGGTGTTCATCTTGTCGACCAGCACGCCGTCGATGTCGCGCTGGATCAACTCGTCCCATCGCGAGCCCCAGATGACCTTGATGACGTTCCAGCCTGCGCCGCGGAAGACCCCTTCGAGCTCCTGGATGATCTTCTGGTTGCCGCGAACAGGGCCGTCGAGGCGCTGAAGGTTGCAGTTGATGACCCAGGTGAGGTTGGCCAGGTGGGAACGGCCGGCCAGCGAGATCGAGCCAAGCGTCTCGGGTTCGTCGCACTCACCGTCGCCCACGAAACACCACACCCGGGACTGCGACGTGTCGTCGATGCTGCGGTGATGCATGTATTGCAGGAAGCGGGCGTGGTAGATCGACGCCAGCGGACCGAGCCCCATGGAGACGGTGGGGAACTCCCAGAAATCGGGCATCAATCGGGGGTGCGGATAGCTCGAGAGCCCGTGGCCGGCGATCTCGGTGCGGAAGTGATCGAGGTGGGCCTCGTCGAGGCGACCCTCCATGAACGCCCGGGCGTAGATGCCGGGCGCGGCGTGGCCTTGGAAGTAGACGAAGTCGCCGGGAAGGCCGTCGTCCTTGCCGCGGAAGAAGTGGTTGAACCCGACCTCGTACAACGAGGCCGACGAGGCGAACGTGGAGAGGTGGCCACCGATCCCGTCGGACTTCTTGTTGGCCCGGATGACCATGACGGCGGCGTTCCAGCGGATGTATCGGCGGATCTCCCGCTCCAGCACCTCGTCGCCGGGGAAGAAGGGCTGCTCGTCGGTCGGGATCGTGTTGACGTACGGCGTGTTGACGGTGGGGGGAGCGCCGAGCTGGAGCTCATGGGCTCGTTCGAGCAGCTTGGCGAGGATGTAGCGGGCGCGGGTGCGGCCACCGGCGGCGGCGACGGCGTCGAGTGAGTCGAGCCATTCCTTCGTTTCCTGCGGATCGACATCCGGGAGCTGATGGGTGAAATGGTCGACCATGCCCCCCATGATCGCGCCAACTCGACCGGTTGCGTCGCGTGAGCGGGGACCAGGTCCAGAATGATGCCCGTGGATGAGTCGCCGACGGTTGTGTACACGGACGGCGCGTGCAGCGGAAACCCCGGCCCCGGCGGCTGGGCGTGGGCCGTGCCGGACGGGCCCTGGGCCTCGGGAGCGGAGGCGGCGACCACGAACCAACGCATGGAGCTGACCGCCGCCGTCCAGGCGGTGGTCACCTTGCCCCGGCCCCTGCTCGTGGTGAGCGACTCCACCTACGTCGTGAACTGCTTCCTCCAGAACTGGTGGAAGGGATGGCTCGCCAAGCAGTGGCGCAACAGCCAAGGCAAACCCGTCGCGAACCGAGACCTCTGGGAGCCCCTCGTCGAGGCTCATCAGCGAGGCGGCCTCGACTGGCAGTGGGTGAAGGGTCACAGCGGCGATCGCTGGAACGATGTCGTCGATGCGCTGTCGGTGGACGCGGCGCGGGAGCAGCGGGGGGGCCGGGGTGATCGGCCGGGCGGCGCCGTGTCGTTCGACGACCGCGCCGCCACCACATGGCGCGTCGTGATCCATGGACCGGGCCCGGAGCTCGCCGCTGATCCCTGGGTATGGCGGTCGATCCGGATGCGCATCGCCGATCTACTCGAGGAGCAGCGGCAGGCCCATCCCGGAATCGTGGTGATGTCGGGTCTTCGGCGCGGAGTCGAGGAGCTCGGCGCCGATGTCGCCCTCGAGTTCGGGCTGCCGGTGCACTCGGTGTTGCCGTTCCCCGGCGCCGAGAGCTCCTGGCCCGAGGCCGATCGTCGCCGGTTCGTCGATCAGGTGCACCGATCGGCGAACGTGGAGGTCGTGCTGGCCGAAGCGCCCGCCAGCACGGCGGGACAGTCGGCCGCCTTGCGCCGTCGTGACGAGTGGCTGGCCGACGAGGCCGACGCCGCCGTGGTCGTGTGGGACGGTCGATCGGGGCGTCTCGCCCGGGTGGTCGACGACCTCAACGATCGCATCCCCGACGAGGTGTGGGTCCTCGACCCGGGCGCCAGCGGGCGCTGAAGCCCAAACCATCGAACCGGGAGACCAGATGGTCGCGTGGGCGACGGCTGAGTCTCCCAGTTCGAGGTTTGGGGGTGGGGTCAGCTGGCGCTGACGCGGTGTTGCTGGCGGTCAGCTGGCGCTGACGCGGTGTTGCTGACGGTCAGCTGGCGCTGACGCGCATGCGCTCGACGTTGCGGAGGACGCGTCGCAGCTCGGAGTACGCGGCGTTGACCTCGATCATGATCTGCTCGGCCTCGAACCGGGTGGCGACCTCATGGAGATCGGGGTGGTACAGCTTGGCCAACTGGCGGTGGCGAACGGTGATCTCGGCCAGCGTGGCCCCGGGGCGGACGCCCAGCACCTCGAAGGGATCGCGACCGTGGCCCGGATAAGCCGGAAGCGTCGCGTTCTTCGGAGGATCCGCAGGCTCGGTCGGCTCCGGGCACGGGGCGCGTCGCGCGGAATCCTCGAACAGTGATTCGGTCGTGAAGTAGCTCTGGAATGCGCCCTTGCTCGCCTGCTCGTGACCGGCGCTCTCCGACGCCCGGCCCTGGCGCGGTGGGTTGACCCGGTGGTTCAAGTTCTCCCGATCCGCCCACCAGCTGTTGGCCTCGTCGTCGATCTCGACGCAATCGTCCTCATCATCGTCTTGGCGCCCGCGGCCGAACAGGCCGCGCCCCTTCTCGCGCTTTCGAGACATGGGACAGTTGTACCGGTGAGGCCGACCAGCCGGAATGGGTCGTACGAACCATTGGTGTGCACCGGGATTTCGTGAACGTTCGGGTCAAGGCTCCAGCAGGTCGCTGAAGGCCGCCTCCAAACGCTCGTACCTGAAGGCGAACCCGTGCTCCCCGAGCACCCGGGGGAGCACCCGAGCGCTGGTGAACAGGAGGGCCTGGGTCAGCTCCTTGCCCAGCTTGAGATGCAGAGCGAGCTTCGGCGGACGCAGGATCGCTGGACGGTGAAGCGCTCGCCCCAGGGCCCGGGCATGGTCGGCGTTGGTCACCGGATTGGGCGCCGTCAGGTTGGCGGGACCGGCGATGTCGTGATCGAGCAGGTGGAGCAGGGCCCCCACCGCGTCGTCGACGTGGATCCAGCTCACCCACTGGGTGCCGGGCCCGATCGGGCCACCGAGACCGAGACGGAAGAGCGGGAGCTGGGTGCCCAGCGCGCCACCGGACGTGCTCTGCACGATGCCGATCCGTGGGTGCGCGACGCGCAGACCGGCATCTCGTGCTGGGTCGGCTGCCCCCTCCCATCGTTGACACAGGTCGGCCAGGAAGTCGTCGCCCGGTCGAGACGCTTCGTCGAGCACCTCGTCGCCCCGGTCGCCGTAGTACCCGATGGCGGATGCCGAGACCAGGACCTGAGGTCCGGCGGCGCCCAACTCGGCGAGCGCCCGGGCGATCGTTCCGGTGCCGCGGACCCGGCTCCCGAGGATCTCGCCCTTCTGCTCGTCGGTCCAGCGCTTCTCGGCGATCCCTTCGCCCGCCAGGTGGATCACCGCGTCGACGCCGCTCAGGGCTTTCGCGTCGATGGTCTCGGCCCGGGGATCCCAGGCGATGTGGGGCCCCGACGTCACGCGGCGCGTGACGGGTATCGGCTCGTCGCCGCGGTCGCGCAGCGCCTGGCTCACCGCCGTGCCGATCAAACCGCTGGCTCCGGTGATCGCAACTCGCATGTCGTGCTCCCTCGTTCCCGACTGAACCTACGACGGCCGGCGACGATTCGGATGCAGCGCGCCGGAGGCGCGTCAGGTGGTAGCGCGCCGGAGGCGCGTCAGGTGGTAGCGCGCGGGAGGCGCGTCAGGTGGTCAGCGCGCCGGAGGCGCGTCAGGTGGTATCGCGGCGCCGCCGCCGGACCGGGCGGCCAGCCGGGGCTGTGTCGTCCCCTGCCTCGATGACGAAGACCGAGCGGCGGGTGCGCTTGTTCTCGTACTGGTTCTCGTCGGCGGCGCGGAGGAGGTCGCTCGGCGACTCCATCTCGAACGTCGCGACCGCCACCCCGACCGAGAGCGAACGGTCCTCGCCGGTGCGTTCGAACAGCTCCACGGCCCGCCGGGCTATCGCCGGGCCCGACAGGAGGCCGCCGCCATCGACCACGATGCAGAACTCGTCACCGCCGATGCGGCACACGGTGGTGTTGGGGTGGTCGACCACGGCTTGACGCAGGGTGATCCCGACCTCGGCGAGCAGAAGATCGCCGATCTCGTGGCCGAGGTTGTCGTTGACGAACTTCAGCCCGTCGACGTCGCACATGATCACGGCGGTGTCCTGCCGCTCGATCGGCGGACGGGCGAAGACCTCTCGAAGCGTGGCCTCGAGGACGCGGCGGTTGCCGAGGCCGGTCAACGGATCGCGCAGGGCGAGCTCCTCGAGTTCGGCGAACCGCTCGGCCTGGGACACGCCCGACGCCACGAGCGACGCGACCAGGCGAAGCGTCTCGACATCGTGCTCACCGAGCTCGCGGTGACCGGTGCGGGTGGTGGCCCAGACCACACCCCAGGCCCGGTCGCCCATCAGGATCGGCGCGGCGATCTCGCTGGCCAATCCGCGTTCGACGAGCTCCTCGGCGGTGTCGGGGTCGATGGGGTCCGAGGCTCGCCGGGCGAGTGACAGGCCGGCGAGCAGGACCTTCAGGTGGGGGTGGTGGTGGAGGAGGTAGCTCTCGGCGGCGGGGAACCGCTCGCCGCCCGGCCCGAGCTCGCCCACATTGACGAGCACGTCGACGCTGCCGTCGTGGTCGTCGAAGCGGCCGATCGAGACGGTCGACGATCCCAGTGCGGCGCGGGCGTTGTCGGCGATGAGGAACAACACGTCGTCGATCCGGTCGGCCGCCTCGATGGCGGCGCCGATGTTGAGCAGCGACTCCACGGGCGATGCCAGCGAGCGCCGTTTGGCGATGAGCTCATCGAGCAGGGCGAGCACAGAATCGACCGTGACGTCGTCGACTGCTCCGCTCCCGGTGCGAAACGCATCGATGGCATGGTCGACGAGGACGGGGTCGAGCTCGGCACCGGCGCGCCCCAGGGCGTCGACCAGCCGGGCCGTGATGCCGGGCAGGTCGCCGGGGCGGGTCCGGCCCACCAGCCGGGAGGCGACGGCCAACAGCCGCGCCGCCTCGGGGATGCGCAAGCTGTCGAGACCGTGGGGTGTCCCGGTGCCATCCCATCGCTCGTGGCGGTGCCGGAGCGCGGCGGCGGCGCCCCCCAGGCCGGGGAGGCGGTCGATGAGTCCGGCGACGAGCACCGCGTTGACGGGGTCGTCGTCCGCGGTGGAGCTCGAGCGGTGGGCGAGCAGAGATCCGACGTCGCCGAGGAGGGCCCCGGCGATGGCGTCGGCCTCGAACGTCGGGTTCGACGCCTGACCGGGCGGCCAGTTGATGCACGACCGAGGCCACATGAGCCCCCCGTCGAGCGCCGGACGGGTCGTGCACCGACAGCGCCAGGGCGAGCGCGGCCACTGCGGCACGCCCTTCGGGCCCCATCGCGGTGCCGCCTCGAGCGCCGGGAGATCGGCTGGCGCGAGGTTCGGGTTCGGTGGCGCTGGCGCGCCGGGCGGGGCCGGTGGTGCTGGCACCGGCACGCGCTGCGAACGGAGGCGGGCTCGAAGGGATCGGTCACGGGGCCACGGTCAAGAGTCGGCGACGGGCTTCTGGCGGCATTGATAGCACATCAAGATCTTTCCTGCCACGCGATGTGGTTTCCGGGACACGATGCGTGCCGAAGCCAACGTGCGTAACGGACGCGGTGGACGACTAACCTTCCCGGCCGTGAGCACCCGACGGTTGATCCTCGCTGCGCTCTTGTGCGGCCTGGCCATCCTGGTGGCCTTCGCCGTTCAGGTCGTGATCGCTCGCTGAAGTCGCCGAGCGTCCTCCCGGTAGGCTCTGGGTCGCTGGGTCGGGATCTGCCCGGTGCCGGCCAGGAGGACACCGGTGACGACCACGCAACACGATCTGATCGTCATCGGCGGTGGCCCCGGCGGGTATGCGGCAGCGTTGTACGGTGCCAGCGCCGGGCTCGACATCGGACTCGTCGAACGGTCGAAGATCGGGGGGACCTGCCTCCATGTTGGATGCATCCCCGCCAAGGAGCTGTTGGAGACGGCGGCCGCACTCCGGCACGTGCAGCACGCTGCGGCATTCGGGATCACGACCTCCGAGCCGACCATCGACATGGTGGTGTCGCAGCAGCGCAAGCAGGGCATCATCGACGGTCTCCACAAAGGGCTGGGATCCCTGCTCAAGGGTCGCAAGGTCACGGTGTACGACGGCATTGGCTCGCTGCACGCCGGCCGCCGGGTGACCATCTCCGCCGGCTCCTCGGGCGATGTCGAGCTCACCGCCGCCCACGTCGTGCTGGCGACCGGTTCACTCCCTCGCACCTTGCCCGGTTTCGAGGTCGACGGGCGGCTCGTCATGACGTCCGACGAGTTCTTGTCGATCGATCGCGTGCCCGCATCCGCGGTCGTCATCGGCGGTGGAGCGATCGGTTGCGAATTCGCGTCCACCCTCGCCGATCTCGGCGCCCAGGTGACCATCCTCGAAGCACTCCCCAAGATCCTTCCGGGCTGCGACGCGGAGGCGGCCAAGGTCGTCGAGCGGTCCTTCGCCAAGCGGGGTGTCACCATCCGCACCGGCGTGATGGTCCACGGGCATACGCCCAATGGGGACCGCACCACCGTCAATTTCGGCGACGGCGAGTCCCTCGAGGTCGAGGTGATCGTGCTCGCTGTTGGTCGCCGCCCCCGCACCGATGGCTTGGGGCTCGAGGGCACGGCGGTCGGGATCACGGAACGGGGCTTCATCGATGTCGACGCCCGTTGCCGAACCGCGGAGCCGGGCGTCTGGGCCATCGGCGACGTGATCGCCACGCCGCAACTCGCCCACATCGGCTTCGCCGAGGGAATGCTCGTCGTGCGTGATGCACTCGGCGAGGATCCGGCGCCGATCGACTACGGCAAGGTGCCGTGGTGCATCTATTGCCGCCCCGAGGTCGCGTTCGCCGGGCACACGGAGGAAAGTGCCGTGCAGGCCGGATTCGAGGTCGCCACCTCGACCCACCGGTACGCCGGCAACGGTCGCGCCATGATCGTGGGCGAGACGGAAGGTCTCGTCAAGGTGATCGCCGAGCGGCGGCCCGACGGCACGGCCGGCACGATCCTGGGCGTGCACATGGTCGGCCCCTGGGTCACCGAGCAACTGGGCCAGGCGTACCTGGCCGTGAACTGGGAGGCCACGGTCGATGAGGTGGCCGCCTTCATCCAACCGCACCCCACGATGAGCGAACTGTTCGGCGAGACCGTACTGTCGCTCACCGGTCGCTCCCTCCACGGCTGACACGAGCGAAGGACTCCCCATGCCCGACATCACGTTGCCCCAGCTCGGCGAGACGGTCACCGAAGGAACCATCACCCGATGGTTCAAGGCCGTCGGCGATGCCGTGAAGGAGGACGAACCTCTCTTCGAGATCAGCACGGACAAGGTCGACAGCGAGGTCCCGGCGCCGTCCTCGGGCGTGCTGCTGGAGATCCTGGCCCCTGAGGGTGCGGTCGTGCCCGTCGGGGCCGTTTTGGCCCGGCTCGGTGACGGCACGGCCGATACCGCCGGCCCGGCTGAATCTGCGCCGGCACCCCCGGTCGAAACCGTTGCGGAAGCCCCGGTGGAGGCGCCGCCTGCCGAGGCCGCCGCGCCGCCTGCTGCTCCGATCCCGGCGCCCCCGGTGGTGGCGGCTGTCTCCGATGGGTCACCCGCGGCGGCGTCGTCGCTCCCGGCGCCGCCGAACGTGCCTCCGGCGCCCGCCCCCCAACCGTCGGCGGAAGCCGAAGGCGGGGACTCCGACGATTCGTCAGGGTTGCTGCTGTCGCCCGTGGTGCGCCGGCTCATCAGCGAGCACGGCCTCGATGCCCGCACGATCGCCGGCACGGGAGCGGGAAACCGCATCACCCGCGCCGATGTCGAGGCTGTGGTGCACGCCCGTATGTCCGGAGGACCTCGTCCGCCTGCGGCACCGCCCGCAGCGCCCTCGTCGCCGGCGCCTGCGCCGACCGCGGCCGCTCCGGTCGTGGCCGAGGATCCCACCGCTGCGGCGACTCCGACCCCACCGGCTCCCGCGGTGTCCGTCAATGGTGCCGACCAGCGAGTCCCGTTCAGCACCATCCGGCGCCGCACCGGCGAACACATGGTGATGTCGAAGCACACCTCTCCCCACGTGCTCACCGCCGTCGAAGTCGACTACGAGCGGGTCGAGAAGGTGCGGCGGGCGCAGCGGGAGCGATTCAAGGCCGAGGAGGGTTTCAGCCTCACGTACCTCCCGTTCATCGCCCGTGCGCTCTCGGACGCGCTCCGGGAGTTCCCCCATCTCAACGCCAGCGTCGGCGACGACGAACTCGTCGTGCACTCGCGGATCAACCTCGCCATCGCGGTCGATCTCGACTTCAACGGCCTCCTGGCGCCCGTCGTCCACGATGTCGATGGAAAGCGCCTGCGGGCCATCGCCCGTGAGGTCCGCGATCTCGCCGACCGGGCCCACGCCAAGAAGCTCGTCCCCGACGACCTGGCCGGTGGAACCTTCACCATCACCAACGCCGGCTCCTACGGGACGATGATGCAGTTCCCGGTCATCAATCAGCCCCAGGTGGCCATCTTGTCGACCGATGGCGTCTCCCGGAAGCCGGTCGTGGTCAACGACGAGTTCGGCAACGAGTCGATCGCCATCCATTCCGTCGGCATCTTGGCCATGGCGTGGGACCACCGGGCGATCGACGGTGCGTACGCCGCCGCCTTCTTGAACCGCATGCGTCAGATCCTCGAGACGCACGACTGGGACGCCGAGATCTGATCGCCCCCGCCCGTACGTCCGCCGTGACCCCGGCCCTGCACATCCGTTGGCTCGGCTCGGTCCGCTATCGCGACGCTCTGGCTCTGCAACGCGGACTGTTCTCGCGCTCACCCGACAACCACCTGCTGCTGCTCGAACACCCCCACGTCTACACGTTGGGAGCCCACGCCGATCTGCGCCACGTCCTGGTCGATCCGGCGTCGGTCGGCGCCGACCTGGAACGAGCCGATCGGGGCGGCGATGTCACCTATCACGGGCCCGGCCAGCTGGTCGGGTACCCGATCGTGTGGGTCGATGGGAAACGTGGCGGTGGTATGGCCGACACGGTCGCCTACGTCCGTTCGGTGGAGCAGTTGGTCATCGACACCCTCGCCGATGTCGGGCTCCCGGGAGCCGGCCGGCTGGCCGACTATCCGGGGGTGTGGATCGATCCCGACGGACCGAACCCACGCAAGATCGCCGCCGTGGGCATCAAGCTCACCCGAGGCCGATCGATGCACGGGTTCGCGCTCAACGTCGCGCCGGATCCGGCGTACTTCGGGTACATCGTCCCGTGCGGCATCGCCGACAAACCGGTCACGTCGGTGGCGGCCGAGGGGTGTGCGGCGTCGATGGCCGACGTCGTCGAGGCGGTGACGTCGAGGGCCCGGACGCTGTGGGGCAACGGGGTGGCCGACACCCGGGCCGATCACGTGTGGCGCACCACGCCCGACGATCTGAGCCGCGTTCAGCCGTGGCGAGGGCCCGGGTACGCCCGTCGGTCGAGGCGGCAGCACCTACGGCGTCCCGGTGGAGCTCGCCCCACATCACGAGGGTGTGTCAGCCCGCCGGCGGGGACGGTTGGCCGAAGCGGGCGTGGTCGACGGCCTCCAGATCGCCACCCGTAAGCCGGAGTGGCTGCGCGTCAAAGCGGAGATGGGCCCCGAGTACCGCCGGCTCAAGTCCCTCATGCGGGATCTCTCGCTCGTGACCGTGTGTGAAGAGGCGGGTTGTCCCAACATCTTCGAGTGCTGGAACGAGGGCACCGCCACCTTCATGATCAACGGGGAACGCTGCACCCGGGCCTGCGGATTCTGCCTGGTCGACACCCGCAAGCCCGGGCCCCTCGATCCGGCCGAACCGGCCCGGGTGGCCGAGGCGGTCGAGCGGATGGGCCTGCAGTACACGGTCGTGACCGCGGTGGCCCGCGACGATCTCGCCGATGGTGGCGCGGCCGCGTTCGCAGCCACGATCGCGGCGATCCGGGACCGGTGCCCGGGAACCGAGGTCGAGGTGCTCATCCCGGACTGCAAGGGCGATCCCGACGCGCTGGGCGTCATCTTCGACGCCCGACCCGATGTCCTCAACCACAACATCGAGACAGTGCTCCGACTCCGAGCGCGCCGTGCGCCCGTCGGCGTCGTACGGTCGCAGCCTGTCGGTGCTGGCGCGCGCCAAGGACGCCGGACTCCTCACGAAGGCGTCGATCCTGGTCGGTCTCGGCGAGACAGCCGGCGAGGTGGTGGAGACGATGATCGACCTGCGGGGCGTCGGCGTCGACATCGTCACCATCGGCCAGTACCTGCGGCCGACCTCGCATCACCTGCCGGTCACCCGGTGGTGGACTCCGGCCGAGCTGGCCGAGCTGAAGCGGATCGGTGAACAGGATCTCGGCCTGGCCCACGTCGAGGCCAGCCCCCTGACCCGCTCGAGCCACCATGCCGCTGCCGCCGCTCAGGAGGCTCGTGATGCTGCCGCCGCTCAGGAGGCTCGTGATGCTGCCGCCGCTCGGGCGGCTCGTGATGCTGCCGCCGCTCGGGCGGCTCGTGATGCTGCCGCCGCTCGGGCGGCTCGTGCTGCTCCTGCTGCCAACAGCAGCCCGACCACGACCGACCGGTAGCCTCCGCACCATGTTCCAGGAACGTATGGCTCGGCTTCGCCACGACATGTCGGGGGCCGGCATCGACACCGTGCTCCTGTCGGTGGGCGCCGACCTTCCCTACTTCTGCGGGTACGAGGCCATGCCCCTCGAACGCCTCACGATGCTCGTGATCCCCCGCCAGGGCGACGCCACGCTCGTCGTCCCTCGATTGGAAGCGCCAGCGCGTCGTCGAGCAACCCGACGTGTTCGAGATCCGGGCGTGGGGCGAGAACGAGAACCCGGTCGCCATCGTCGCCGAGCTCGCCGGCCGCGTTCCCGTCGTCGCCATCGGCGACAAGACCTGGTCCCAGTTCCTGGTCTCGCTGATCGATCAGATGCCGGCCACCCGGTTCCGCAAGGCCAGCGACGTGACCGGCCCGATCCGGGCGCGCAAGACGGCCGACGAGATCGCTCGGCTTCAGGCCGCCGCGTCGGGAGTCGACCGCATCGCGGTCCGGTTGCAGGCCGGCGAGATCCCGCTCATCGGTCGCACCGAGGCCGCTGTCGCCGCGGATCTGGCCCGCCAGATCCATGACGAAGGCCATCACCGGGTCAACTTCACGATCGTGGCCTCCGGGCCCAACGCAGCCAGCCCCCACCACGAATCGGGATCGCGGGTGATCCAGTCCGGCGAGGTCGTCCTGTGCGACTTCGGCGGCACCATGGTGGGCGCCGACGGTGTCGGCTACTGCTCCGACATCACCCGGTGCGTGCACACCGGCGAACCCGGTGCCGAGTTCGCCGCCCTGTACGACGTGTTGTTCGAGGCCCAAGCCGCAGGCGTCCGGGCGGCGACAGTCGGAACGACCTGTGAGGCCGTCGATCACGCCACCCGCCGGATCATCGATGAGGCGGGATACGGCGAGTACTTCATCCACCGGACCGGGCACGGCATCGGTGTCGAGGCCCACGAGGATCCCTACATCGTGGCGGGGAACGCCACGCCGTTGACGCCCGGTCACGCCTTCTCGATCGAGCCCGGCATCTACGTCCCCTGTCGTTTCGGCGCCCGGCTGGAAGACATCGTCGTCGCCACCGACAATGGGCCGCTCGCGTTGAACACGGCCGATCACCGGCTCGTCGTCGTCGACGCTTGAGACACGTTGAGGGGTCCGTCGGGATGGGTACGCGGCGATGATCGAGCTCGACGCGGCCACGTTCCTGTTGCAGTGGGCGGTCGGTGGCGCGTTGTTCCTGTGGGTCACGACCCGCCGGCGAGAGGTGGGGATCGGCTACGGCTGGTTGATGCGGGGCACGTTCGCCGCGATGTCGGCCGGCGCGGTGGTGGTCGCCATGTACGTCGATCCGGTGCCGGTTCGAGACATCAGTGCGGTGCTCGTCACCGTCGCCCTCGTCGGGGCGACGGTGGTCTCGTTCGTGCGCCGTCGCGCCGGTGTCACCGGGCAGCGCGAGGGCGAGGAACGGCGGTCCGCTCGGGTGGCGGCGATGACGGGCATCGATCGCGACGAGCGTTCGTTCGACACGTCAGGCCCCGAGTTCCCGCCCCTGCTCGACCTGGTGGCCCCCCTGGTCGGCCTGGTCGGCCTCGTAGCCGCCGGTATCGAGGCCGGCGATCCCGCCGCGTTGTCGGTCGCCCGGGTCCTCGTCGGCGCGGCGTTCCTGGGCGTCGTGACCGACGCCATGCTCCTCGGTCACTGGTATCTCGTGCAGCCCGGCCTGGCCCGAGGCCCCCTGCTCGAACTCGTTCGGTGGACCGGGTACCTGTGGGCGCCCGAGGTCATCGTGATGATCTGGCCCACCGGCATGATCTCGGCGCTGACCGGCGATGTCGACGACGGCTACAACGGCCTGCTGACCTGGTTCTGGTGTGCCTGTGTGGTGACCACGATCGGTCTGGTGATCGTGACTCGTCTGGCCCTGAAGGAGCGCCAGTACTCGGCGGTCATGGCCGCCACCGGCCTCCTCTACCTGGCCATCCTGACCGCGTTCGGCATGGATCTCGTCGCCCCGCGGTACTGGCCTGAGGTCAGCTCGCTGACCTGTCCTGGCCTGAGGTCAGCTCTCGGAGGTGAGGATGACGTGGAGGGGTGTCGGCGTCGGCGCCCAGCGATCGATTGCCGATCGCAGGATGTCGAGGGTCGTGCACCACACGGTGCTGGCCATCGTCGCCGGGACCTCCGCCCCTTCGATCACCAGGAGGCGGGGCCGATCAGGAAGCCAGGACAGATCTCGGAGCGAGTCGCTCAGGGCGTCCCAGTTGTGCCCGACCCACGCCGGCGCGTGTATCGACGCTCGAATGGCGTCGAGCAGGTGCGCTTTGGTGGTGGCGGACGACACCGGCGCGATGAGGATCGTCAACCCGTCGTCGAGAGTCGCCAGATCGACCGGCGTGCGAGCCGCGTAGATGCCCGGCGGCGACGCGACGAGGTCCTCCAGTTCGCCGGTCACGGGGACTCGTCGACGATCTCGGAGAACGAGTCGTAGTGGTCGTCGGTGTAGTACCGCTCGCCAGCCGCGCCCGTGACGATGCGCCGGGGCCCGCGGTCGTCTGAACCGGGCGTGACGACGGTGTACTCGCGGTAGTGGCCCTCGTCCTCGTCGGGGAGGATTCCCTCCCGGTTCTGGAACACGCCGTCGTCCTGGTCGAACGGATACGGACCGCCATCGTCGATCAGCCCGAGGGTGGCGAGCGCTTCGGGCGGAAGGGCGGTGAGCCCGATCGCCGGCAGGTCGCTGAAACGCGCAAACGGGGTGGCGGTGGTACCTCCGGTCGCGGTCACGCTGGTCGGGTTCGGGATGGTCGGGGTCGAGGCGCGGGGGCCGTCGATGATGGCCGCGACCTGCACGATGAGGCTGGCCAGGACACCGAGAGCGAGCACGGCCAGCAGCAAACGTGCCACGTTTCGGTGCCCCCTGGCGTCCACGTCGCTCACCATAGATCGCGGCGTCGGGCAGACTTGGTCTTCATGGGCCTGCGGGTACTCGTCGTGGGAGGCGGATTCGGGGCGCGCGTCGTGGCGCCGTCCTACGAAGCCGCCGGCGCGACCGTGGCCGATGTCGTCTCGCCGCGAGAGGTGGTGGCGATGCAGTCCGCCTGCGAACGGCCGGACATCGATCTCGTGTCGGTGCACGCACCGCCCCACCTCCATCGGACCGCCGTAGCGGCGGCCGTGGGCGCTGGCCACGCGGTGGTGTGCGACAAGCCGTTCGGACTCGATGTCGGCGACACCTCGTACCTGCTGGCCCTCGCCGAGTCGGCGAACGTCGTTCACGTCGCCAACCTCGAGTTCCGCTATCACCCGGGGCGCCAGATGCTGCGCCAACTCGTCGACTCGGGCGCGGTCGGTGAGGTGGAGCACGTGTCCTGGGTGCACGACACGTCCGGCTCGCGGGTCCCGCTCCGGCCTCACGGGTGGTTGTTCGACGCGTCGCTGGGCGGTGGCTGGGTCGGCGCCTGGGGTTCGCACGTGGTGGATGCCGTGCGGTGGATCTTCGGCGACGTGCGAGAGGTCGCGGGTCGACGACGTCAGGTGATCGTCGAACGACCGGGCCCCGATGGCGCTCCCGTGCGTGGCGATGCCGAGGACGGGTTCTCGGCCGCGCTCGTGCTGGCCGGTGGGGCCACCGTCACCATCGACACGACGTTTGCGGCGTCGCGGTCACGGCCGTCACGCATCACGGTGCTGGGCTCACAGGGCGTGATCGACGTCGTCGCTGACCAGGACATCACGGTGCGGCGGGCCGACGGCACGAAGGAATCGATCCGAGTGACGCCCTCCGAGGGCGATCCGCACCTGGGCCCCATGGCGATCATGGCGAACCGGATCGTCCAAGCGGTCGGGGGCGTCGGCCCCGCCGACCCCGATCTGGCAACTCTTGCCGATGCCGTTGGTTGCGCCACCGTGATGGATCAGCTGCGCTCGCTCCCCATGGTCCGATGGGGTGGGTGAGCGCACCGGGATCCCGCTCAACGGGCGATGTTCATGGGCGCCCGTCAGCGGGCGACGAAGTACTTGGCTTGCGGGTGGTGGCAGATGAGCGCCGAGGTGGTCTGCTCGGGTTGGTACTGCCAGCCCGTCTCCTCGGTGCAGACGATGCCCAGACGGTCCGCGCCGAGGAGTTCGGCGATCTTCTGGTTGTCCTCGAGGTCCGGGCAGGCCGGGTACCCGAAGGAGTAGCGGCCGCCGCGGTACTGCTGGCGGAACAGCCCGGCGATGGACGGCCCGTCCTCGTCTGCGAACCCCCATTCCTCGCGGATGCGTCGATGCCAGTACTCCGCCAGGGCTTCGGTCATCTCGACCCCGAGTCCGTGCAGGAGCAGGTAGTCCTGGTACTTGTCGGCTGCGAACAGCTCGGCCGCAAGTTCCGACACGTGGTGACCCATCGTCGCCAGGTGGAATCCGGCGTAGTCGGCCTCGCCGGATTCGATCGACCGGTAGAAGTCGGCGATGCACAGGAATGGGTCCTGGCGCTGGCGGGGCAGCGAGAATCGCAGCCATTCGGAGCGGCGCGTCTCGTCGGTCCAGATGACGATGTCGTTGTCCTGGGCGTTGGCCGGGAAGTAGCCGTAGACGACCTGAGGCACCAGGGCGCCGTCGGCCTTGGCTGCGGCCAACTGCTGACGGAACGTGGCGCGGATGCGGCCCTTGAACTCCTCGTCGTTCTCGCCCCCTTCGGGGCGGAACTGCCACTGGTTGCGGAACAACGCCGTCTCGTTGACGTAGGCGGCGATGTCGTCGAGAGCGACACCCTTGATGATCTTGGAGCCGAGGAACGGGGGCGTGAAGACCTCGTTGTCGGTCGCCACCGATGGCGCCCGGCCCGGCAGGTGGAGGGCTTCGTCGGTGGTGGAACGCTCGGGCCGGATCCGACCCGGTCGGCACGAGCCCGAAATCGGTGTCGTCGATGTCGCCGCGTTTGATCTCGCCCAACCGATCCATCACCCGGAGACCCTCGAACGCGTCCTTGCCGTAGAACACGCGGCCGTCGTACACCTCACGCAGATCCCGTTCGACGAAGCTGCGGGTGAGGGCGGCGCCGCCGAGCAGAACCGGGATGTGCGACAGGCCACGGTCGTTGAGCTCCGCCAGGTTGTCGCGCATGATCAAGGTGCGACTTGACCAGTAGGCCGCTCATGCCGACCGCATCGGCATCGACCTCCAACGCCTTCTCGATCATCTCGTTGATCGAGATCTTGATGCCCAGGTTGTGGACCTCGTAGCCGTTGTTCGTGAGGATGATGTCGACGAGGTTCTTGCCGATGTCGTGGACGTCGCCCTTGACCGTGGCGAGGACGAGCACGCCTTTGGCGCCGACTCGCCCTCCAGGCGGTCCATGTGCGGCTCGAGGTACGAGACCGCCATCTTCATGGTCTCGGCGGACTGCAAGACGAACGGCAGCTGCATCTCGCCGGTGGCGAAGAGCTCGCCGACGACCTTCATGCCCGACAGGAGGACGTCGTTGACGATGGCGAGGGCGGTGAGGCCCGCGCCGAGGGCTTCGTCGAGCTCGCCGTGAGGCCATCGCGCTCACCATCGATGATCCGTTGCGACAGACGCCGCTCGACCGGCCAGCCGGATCGATCCTCTCGTACCGCCGTGGTAGTGGACACGTCGGCGAACACGTCGAGCAGTTTGGCCAGCGGGTCATAGCCGGGGTTGGTGTGGTCCCCGCCCTCGAGGCCCCGGCGGTCCCACACCAGATCCAGGCAGACCTGGCGCTGCTCCTCGGGAACTCGTGACAGGGGAACGATCTTGCCGGCGTGCACGATGGCCGAATCGAGTCCGGCCTCCACGCACTCGTGGAGGAACACCGAGTTGAGGGCATGGCGGGCGGCCGGCTTGAGGCCGAACGAGACGTTCGACAGCCCGAGCGTGGTGTACACGCCGGGCAGCTCCTCCTTGATGCGGCGGATCGCCTCGATGGTCGCGATGCCATCCCGGCGGAGGTCGTCGTCGCCGGTCGACAGGGGGAAGGTCAAGGCGTCGAAGACGAGGTCCGAGGACTCGAGCCCGTACCGGCCGACGGCGAGGTCGTGGATGCGGTGGGCGATGCGCAACTTCCACTCGACATCGCGCGCCTGGCCTTCCTCGTCGATCAGGAGGCAGATCACGGCGGCGCCGAACTCCTGGGCCAGGCGGAAGACGCGGTCGGCCCGACTGCCCTCGCCGTCGCCGTCTTCGAGGTTGGCCGAGTTCAGGAGGGCTCGGCCGCCGATCCAACGCAGGCCGGCCTCCATGACCTCGGGCTCGGTCGAGTCCAGGACGAGCGGCGCGGCGATCTGCGTGGCGAATCGGCGGGCGATCTCGTCCATGTCGACGGCGCCGTCACGTCCGACGTAGTCAACGCAGACGTCGATGATGTGGGCGCCCTCTTTGACCTGCTCGGTGCCGATCTTGAGGCACTGTCCCAGTCGCCGGTGAGCATGGCGTCCCGGAAGGCCTTCGACCCGTTGGCGTTGGTGCGTTCGCCGATCATCAGGAACGACGTGTCCTGCTGGAACGGCACCAGGCTGTAGATCGAAGTGGCGCCGGGCTCCGCCTGCGGGGTGCGCGGAGCCGGCACGAGGTCGCGGCACCGGTCGATGACGGCGGCCAGGTGGGCCGGGGTGGTGCCGCAGCAGCCGCCGATCACCGTGACGCCGAGCTCGGTGACGAAGCGGGCCAGGTGATCGGCCAGCTGATCCGGCGTGAGGTCGTAGTGCATGTGGCCATCGACGACCGACGGCAAACCGGCGTTGGGGATGCACGAGATCGGCACGCGGCTCTGGTGGGACAGCACCCGCAGGTGCTCGCCCATCTCGGCCGGGCCCGTGGCGCAATTGATGCCGAGCACGGCGGGCTTGAGCGGCTCGATGGCGGCGATCGCGGCACTCGATCTCCGTGCCGGGCAGCATGCGGCCGGTGAGCTCGATCGTGACCTGGGTCTGGATCGGGATCTCGCGGTCCGCGAGGGCCATGGCCCGTCGGCACCCGTTCATGGCCGCTTTCACGCCGAGGAGGTCGAACATGGTCTCGACGATGAAGAGGTCGACGCCGCCTTCGAGCAGGGCCAGGGCCTGCTCCTCGTACTGGTCGCGCAGCTCGACGTAGGTGATCTGGCCGAGCGAGGCGAACTTGGTGCCGGGGCCGATCGAGCCCGCCACCCAGCGCGGCCGATCCGGCGTGCTGTATCCACGGGCGAGCTCGACCGCGATCTCGGCGGCTCGGCGATTGAGTGCGCCGACCTGGTGGGCTTGCCCGTACTCGCCGAGCGGGATGCCGAACGCGCCGAACGTCGCCGTCTCGATCACGTCGACGCCGAGGTCGAGGTAGGTCTCGTGCATGCCGACGATCACATCGGGTCGGGTGAGGCAGAGGATCTCGTTGCAGCCCTCGAGCTCGGGGCCGCCGAAGGCGTCCGCATCGAGATCGAGGGTCTGCACGTACGTGCCGAAGGCGCCGTCGAACACGAGCACGCGTTCGGCGGCGGCGCGGGCGTAGTCGGGAGGAGAAGTCACCCGGGAAGGCTACCGGCGCTCGTCGAGGCGCCAGTAGCCTTCGCCGTGCGCATCTACACCCGGACGGGCGACGACGGAACCACAGGTCTTCTGTACGGGGGCCGGGTCCCGAAGGACTCGGTGTTGCCCAGTGCCTACGGCGATGTCGATGAAGCGCAGGCATTGCTCGGGGTCGTGCGAGCCGATCTCGACCCCGCCGACGAGTTGGCGACGATCGTGCTCGGTCTGCAGCGGGACCTGTGGGTGCTCATGGCCGAGCTGGCCACCGCAGCCGAGAACCATCACAAGTTGACGCCCGGGCAGACCCTCGTCACCGCGGAGATGGTCGAGGCGCTCGAAACGTCTCATCGACCAGGTGA
This sequence comes from uncultured Acidobacteriota bacterium, assembly GCA_963732655.1. Taxonomy (GTDB): domain Bacteria; phylum Actinomycetota; class Acidimicrobiia; order Acidimicrobiales; family SHLQ01; genus CAVTWS01. The sequence continues at coordinate 101,337 of CAVTAI010000005.1, forward strand.
CCGAACGGTTCGAGGCGCCGACCGAGTTCGTGGTGCCGGGCGGCAATCGGGTGGCCGCCGGGCTCGATGTGGCGCGCACCGTCGTGCGGAGAGCCGAGCGTTCCTCGCAGCGGGCCGCCGCCGAAGGGGCCGTCCCCGACGGTTCCGCCGTGCTCCGGTACCTCAACCGACTGTCCGATCTGTGCTGGACCCTGGCCCGATGGGCCGAAGGCGACACCACGATCCGCACCCGATCTCTCCCGCAGTGATCGACCGATCCTGCCCTTCGACCATGGAGTCACGATGACCATCACCTTCTCGACGGGGCGCAAGGCCCCCGCCACGGCGGACGCACTGGTCCACGGCGTTGCCTCGGATCGGCTGGCGAGCACGCCGGGCGGCGCGAGCGAGGCGTCCCTGAAGGCGCTGGGTTTCGAGGGCAAGGCGGGCCAGACCCAGCTCCTGCCGGGACCGGGCCAGGGCGTGACCGTGCTGGTGGGCCTCGGCGAGTCGTCGAAGGTCGACGCTCACGCCGTACGAAAGGCCGCCGCGCAGGCGGTGCGGCTGCTGAAGACCAAGGCCAAGGTGGCGACGACGTTGGTGGCGGATGTCGACGGTCTGGTCGATGCGGCCTCCGCGAGCGGCGCCGTGGTCGAGGGAATGCGGCTCGGCTCCTACTCGTTCGACCGACACAAGCCCTCGGCGACGAAGCCGGCCCTGGCCTCGGTCACGATCGTCAGCGGTGACAAGCGGGCGGTGGCGCAGCGGTGGGGTCATCGCCGAGGCGGTGTGTTTCGCCCGCGATCTGGTCAACGAGCCGGGCGGAACGCTCACGGCCCCCGAGTTCGCCGACCGCGCGGCGTCGGCCGCCCGGGCCGCCGGGGTGAAGGCCAAGGTGCTCGACGAAGCCGGGATCCGCAAGGCTCGCCTCGGTGGTTTGCTCGGCGTGAACCGGGGATCGGTGCAGCCGCCGCGGTTCATCGAGCTGTCGTACGACCCACCGAAAGCGACCGCGTCGACCCCTACCCTCGCCCTGATCGGTAAGGGGATCACGTTCGATTCGGGTGGTCTCGACCTCAAGACGGCGGCCGGCATGCTCACCATGAAGTGCGACATGGGCGGCGCCGCCGCGGTCGTCGGCGCGCTCGTCGCCATCGGCCAGCTCGGCGTGCCCGTTCGCGTGCGCGGGTACGTGCCGACCACCGACAACATGACCGGTGGTGACGCCACTCGGCCCGGCGATGTCCTCACCTACCGCAACGGCAAGACCGTCGAGATCGGCAACACCGACGCCGAGGGCCGGTTGATCCTCGCCGACGCCTTGTGCGTGGCGTCCGAGGCCAAGCCGTCGGCCATCGTCGACCTTGCCACGCTGACGGGCGCCTGCATGGTGGCACTCGGCGATCGCATCGCCGGCCTGATGGCCAACAACGATGGTCTGGCCGAGCAGATCAACACCGCCTCCGAGCGGGTGGGCGAGGCGTTCTGGCGCCTGCCGCTGCCCACCGAGTATCGCAAGCAGCTCGACTCGCAGATCGCCGACATGAAGAACATCGGCGGCAGTTACGGCGGCGCGCTCACCGCGGGACTGTTCCTCCAGGAGTTCGTGGGCGAGGGCATCCCCTGGGCGCACCTCGACATCGCCGGACCGGCCTACGTCGATTGGGACGACGCCGAGATCGCTAAGGGCGGCGTCGGTTTCGGCGTCCGCACCCTCGTCGACCTGGCCACCCATTTCGTCGCGCCGTAGGCGCTGGGTTTCGCCCGGCAACCAGAGGTTGCCGGGTGAGTCTCCGCGTGTCGGCCTGACGGCCGCGTTCCATCGCTTGCCGGACCGGCGGAGCCGGATCCGGCAAGGCCGAGGGGGGCCGACGGGGTCGCCCCCATCGGCATCGGGCTCCCCCCACGGAAACCCGTCGTGCGCGACCACGCGCCGCCCGTCGTCGACTGGCTAGCTGGTGGGGGCGGGGATGCCGGCGGGGATGGTGCTGGGGTGGAGTTGGCGGGCGCGGTGGGTCTGGGCGGCCCACGTCGCCGCTTCGGCGCACACCGAGGGGGCGAAACGCCAGCGGCGGAGCTGGAGCTCCACATCGGCGGCCGATTCGCCGAGCTCGACCAGGCTGAGCGCGAGCTCCTGGGCACGACGCGGTTGATCACCGGGAACGGGTGCCAGCTGGTCCTCGAACCAGCGGCGGTGGGCGATCTGGAGGTCGCGGGGCAGGCGCTCGACGTGCCGTCGGGCCAGCGGTGGGACGCGGAGCCGGATCTCGAACGTGTCGGCGTCGGCCACTCGAGCCAGGCCGAAGTGGGCGACACGCGCCATCGTGCGCAGGAGCGGGCTCTGGCGGCCGATGCGGTGCCCGATGCCCAACGCGCTGGCCAGCAGATCGAGGTCGACCGGCACGGGTGTGGCGGAGCCCTCGATGTTGCCGGCCAGATAGCGGATCAACCACAGGGAACTGGGGCCGATCGTGGGAAGCCAGAACCGTTCGACGTAGGAGGAGCGGGGGTCGTGGCCTCGCTCGTCGACGACGGGGTCGAGCCAGGGGGTGATCAGGATGTGGGACGCGTCGGCCCAGGGGTCAGGGATCGATGTCATGAGATGTCTTCTTCCGAACAAAAACGGAGCGAAGGGGAAGTTCTGATGTTTTATTTCATTTCATGCATTTCTGTCAAAGGCCGGTCGGTCGGATCAGACGATCGCCGGCAGCGCTTCGCTGATGGAGGCTCGGACGACGACGTCGGCGAGGTGGTCCATCTCCGTCGCCTCGCCGTTGACGATGATCACGCGCGCCCCCGCCCGGACGGCGATCGGGACCACACCGGCGATCGGGAAGACCGCCAGCGACGTGCCCACGGCGAGCAGAAGGTCGCATGTCATCGCCGCCTGCTCGGCGCGCGCCAGATCCGCAGCCACGAGGGATTGCCCGAACGAGATCGTCGCAGACTTGAGGATCCCGAACAGCGCGGGCAGCCCGGATCCTCCTCGCCGGCCCGCACCCGATCGAGCACGGCCTCGATGTCGTCGCGGTACTCACACGACAGGCACATGGCCCGGCGAGTCGTGCCGTGGATCTCGACGACCTTGGCTGGATCGGTGCCCGCCTTCTGATGGAGCTCGTCGACGTTCTGGGTGATCAGCAGGTGGAGCTTCCCGCTGCGGTCGAGCGTGGAGATGGCGTGGTGGCCCGCGTTGGGCTCACGATCGACCCACAACTCCCCGGACACCCGCCGGGCCCAATTGCGGCGGCGCACGGCAGGGTCGTTCACGTAGAACTCGATGCGCGAGACCTTCTCGGCCTCGGGATCACGGGTCCACAAGCCCTGGGGGCCGCGAAAGTCCGGGATCCCGCTGTCGGTGCTGATGCCAGCACCGGTGAGCACGACGACGCGACCGGCCTCGGCGAGCGCCGAGCGAGCCGTGGCGAGTGTCTCGGGGGTCGGCGAGGTTGCGTCCGCCATGGGGTCCACCGTAGCGCGACGCGTCGGACGGCTTGCCCCTAATCCCGATCAAGTTGGTAGGATTTCGCCATGGCCACGTTCCGAGACCTCCTCAACCAGACGAAAACGCAGATCCGCGAGACCGATCCCGCGGGCGCCGCCGACCTCCTCGATCAGGGCGCCCTCCTGCTCGACGTTCGTGAGCCCGATGAGTACGAGCAGGGCGCGGTGCCCGGATCGATGCACATCCCCCGGGGCACGCTCGAGAGCTCGATCGAGAACCGCGTCACCGATCGCGACCGACCGGTCGTGGTGATGTGCGCCGGTGGTGTGCGCTCGGCCTTCGCCGCCAAGACCCTGCAGGACCTCGGCTACACCGACGTCATCTCCATGGACGGCGGTTTCAATCGTTGGAAGGACGAGGGCCGCCCGTGGAAGACCCCGCGCACCCTGGCCAGCGATCAGCGGAACCGGTATCACCGCCACCTGCTGCTCCCCGAGGTCGGCGAGGAGGGTCAGCTCAAGCTGCTCGACGCCAAGGTCCTGATGCTCGGCGCGGGGGGCCTCGGATCCCCGGCGGCCCTCTACCTGGCGGCCGCCGGCGTGGGCACGATCGGCATCGTCGACATGGACGTGGTCGACGAGTCGAACCTGCAACGCCAGATCCTCCACAACCGGGACCGCGTCGGCGATCGAAAGGTCGACTCGGCGAAGAAGACCCTCACCCTGATGAATCCCGACGTCGACGTCGTCACCTACGACACCCGCCTCGGCGCCGACAACATCATGGACATCATCGCTGGCTACGACGTCATCGTCGACGGTGCCGACAACTTCCCGAGCCGCTACATCCTCAACGACGCGTCGGTGAAGCTCGGCATCCCGGTCGTGCACGGATCGATCTTCCGGTTCGAGGGTCAGATCACCGTGTTCGACCCCCGCAACGGCCCCACGTACCGGGACATGATCCCCGAGGCACCCCCGGCCGAGTTCGCACCGAGCTGCGCCGAGGCCGGTGTTCTCGGAGTCCTGCCCGGCATCGTGGGTTCCATCCAGGCCCTGGAGACGATCAAGCTCCTCCTCGGTCTCGGGGAGCCACTGGTGGGCCGGCTGGTGGCGTTCGACGCGCTCGACATGACCTTCCGGGAGTACAAGCTCCGACGTGACCCCGAGAACCACGTGACCTGGGAGCGCCGCGACGACATCTCGGTCGTCGAGCTCGACGGCTTGTGCATGCCCCAGTTCGTGGCGTCAGCCTGACCGACGACACCGCCGTTCCACGGCCATATTCCGCAGGTATGGCACAGCAATTGGGCCTCGCTGCCCTAGGGTGATGCACCGTGTTGCAGCGACTGAGGGCCTTGCGCGGCGAGGGCAGCCCGCTTCCCGATGGGGCCATCCCGCTCGGCATCGGCCTGGTGATCAATGGCGTGACCACCTACGGCTTTCTGGCGGTCGCTGGACACTCGCTCGACAAGGCTGAAGCGGACAGTCTGGCCGCGCTCTGGTCGCTCGGATTCATCCTCGCTCCCGGGTTCTTCCAGCCACTCGAACAGGAAGTGGCCCGAGCCACGGCCTTCCGTGCGGCCCGTGGCCTCGGTTCGGCGCCCGTGCTCCGCAAAGCGACCCAGCTCGGCGCCGCGTTGTTCGGTGTGGTCGTGCTGGCGACCGTCATCGCTTGGCCGATGAAGTTGCGCACCGAGGTCTTCGATCACCATGCCACGTTGCTGTTCGCGCTGATCCTGCTACTCCTGGGCTTCTGGCTCACCGAGCCCGTGCGCGGTGTGCTCGGCGGATCAGGGGAGTTCCGCCGGTACTCGATCTACTTCGCAGTCGAGGGCGCCTCGAGACTCGCCCTGGCCCTCGTCTTGGCGGCGGTGGGTGCGTCGGTCGGTCCCTTCGGATTGGCCTTCGCCGTCGTGCCGTTGCTCGCAGGCTTCTGCGCGGTGTGGGGCATGCGCCCGATCGCGACGCAAGGGCCCAACGCGCCATGGTCGGAGATAAGTCAGTCGCTCGGCTACCTCCTCGCCGCGTCGCTGTTCACCAACTTGCTGCTCAACATCGGCCCCCTCGCCGTGAAGGCACTCAGCGAGGACGGTGACGAGGGCAAGGCGGCGGCCTTCCTGAACGGCTTGATCATCGCCCGGATACCTCTGTTCTTCTTCCAGGCCGTGCAGGCGTCACTGCTGCCCCAGCTCGCCGCGCTGGTGGGAGCGGGAGAGATCGTCGAGTTCCGGCGCGTGCTGCGGCGTCTCGTGATGGCCGTGGGAGCCCTGGCGGTGGTCGGGGTGGTGTTCGCCTTCATCGCCGGACCGTTCATCGTCGACCTGGTGTTCGGCAAGGACATCGGCCGGCGGGACATGGCGCTGCTCGCCGGCGCGTCAGGACTTTTCATGTTGGCCATGTCCTACGCCCAGGCCCACATCGCCTTGCACCGCCAGCGCCGCGTGACCGCCGGATGGTTGGCCGGTGCGCTGTCGTTTCCGATCGTCGTCATGCTCTTCGACGACCTCTTCCTCCGGGTCGAGCTCGGGCTGGTGGCGGGGGGAGCGGTCGCCACCGCCGTCATGATGGCGCTGCTGCCCCATCACCTGGAATCCAAGGTCAGCCACGCTCCGGCGCCCACGATCGCATGAGGCCGGCCACCAGTTCTGATGCGCCAACTTCGGTGCCACCGATGATGTCGGGTCGAGCGACCCAGGCCACGGGCGGAACGAGCCAGTACGCTCAGGCGACGTGAAGGGCCTCATCCTCTCCGGCGGCGCGGGTACTCGTCTGCGCCCGATCACCCATACCAAGGCCAAGCAACTGGTCCCGATCGCCAACAAGCCGATCCTGTTCTACGGGATCGAGGACATGGCGGCCGCCGGGATCAGCGAGATCGGCATCATCATCGGCGACACCGGCGAGGAAGTCCGAGCCGCGGTCGGCGATGGGTCCCGGTTCGGCGTCCACGTGACCTACCTCCCCCAAGATGCCCCGCTCGGCCTGGCTCACTGTGTGCGCATCGCCCGGGACTTCCTGGGCGACGACGACTTCGTCATGTACCTCGGCGACAACATGCTCGAGCAGGGTCTGACCGAGTTCGTCACCGAGTTCGAGTCGGCGCGGACTCGAAGCCGGCGCCGGCGGTGCCGCTGCGCCGACGGCACAGATCCTGTTGGCCGAGGTCGACAACCCATCCTCGTTCGGGGTGGCCGAGATCGACGACCGGGGCGAGGTGGTGCGGCTGGTCGAGAAGCCGAAGGACCCGCCGTCGAACCTCGCGCTCGTGGGCGTCTACCTCTTCGATCCGACCATCCACCTCGCGGTGGCATCGATCGAGCCGTCACCGCGCGGCGAGCTGGAGATCACCGACGCCATCCAATGGCTCATCGAGCACGGGTACTCCGTCCGGCACGAGGTGCTGCGGGGCTGGTGGATCGACACCGGGAAGAAGGACCCACTGCTCGAGTGCAACCGTCTCGTGCTCGACGCGGTGGCCACCCAGATCGACGGCGAGGTCGACGACACGTCGCGCATCGAGGGCCGGGTCGCACTGGGCGCCGGTTCGAAGTTGATCAACTCCACGGTCCGCGGCCCCGCCGTCATCGGCGCCGGGACCATCGTCGAGGACAGCTACATCGGACCGTACAGCTCGATCGGCGACAACTGCTCGATCGTGCGGTCCGAGCTCGACAACTCGGTGATCCTCGAGCACAGCTCGATCAGCGACATCCCCCGGCTCACCGACTCGCTGGTGGGCCATCACGTCGAGGTCGCGCGCAGCACCGCTCGGCCCAAGGCCACCCGCGTCATGCTCGGCGACCACTGCCGAGTCGAAGTCGACTGACGTTCTGCGGAATGACCAGCAGGGACTGAGGAGCACCGCATCATGGCCACCATCACCGAGTCGTCGATCATCGCCGGCGTCTACCACGTCGAACCCAAGCTGTTCGGCGACGAACGAGGCGTGTTCGTCGAGACCTATCGGCGGCAGTGGTTTCCGGGCGGACGGGAGATGATCCAGGGCAACCGGGCCGACCGGCTGTCCGGTTGCGTCGTCGGACTCCACTACCACCTTCACCAGGCCGACTACTGGTACGTGCCCAACGGACGGGCGCGCGTCGTGCTGCACGATCTGCGCACGGGCTCGCCGACCGACGGCGCCACCCAGATGCTCGATCTCGGAGAGGAAGCGGACGGTACCCATGCGCACCACGGCGTGTACATCCCGCCCGGCATCGCCCACGGTTTCGCGTCCTTGACCGACATGACCATCACCTACCTGGTCGACGGGTACTACAACCCGGCCGACGAGCTGGGCGTGGCCTGGGACGACCCCGCCATCGCCGCCGACTGGGGTGTGGTCGATCCGGTCCTGTCGAACCGGGATCGCACGAATCCCCGGCGGGCCGAGATCGAGGCGGCGTGGCAACCCCACGTGGCCTTGCGTACCTGATCTGATCCGCGCGCCCGCCCAGCAGCGGGCGAGCCGCCTCCCCTGGAGCTGTCACCTCATGAAGCTGTTCGTCACCGGCGCCGCCGGGTTCATCGGATCGAACTTCGTCCGTCAACTCGTGAACACGAGCGACGACGAGGTGACCGTCTACGACGCCCTCACCTACGCCGGCAACCTCGACAACCTGCGCGATCTCGACGGCAACCCCCGGTTCCGATTCGTGCAGGGCGACATCTGCGATCGCCCGGCGGTGCTGGCCGCCATGGATGGCCACGATCGGGTGGTGCACTTCGCCGCCGAGAGCCACGTCGACAACTCGATCAAGAACCCTGACGTCTTCGTGCACACGAACTGTGACGGCACCAACGTCATGTGCGACACCGCCCGCCAGGTCTGCGTGGAGCGTTTCCTCCACATCTCGACCGATGAGGTCTACGGCTCGATCGACGAGGGTTCGTTCCGGGAGACCGATGGCCTGGGCCCCCGCTCGCCGTATTCGGCTTCGAAGGCGGGGTCGGACCTGATCGCCCTGTCCTACCACTCGACGTACGGGTTGCCGGTCGTCGTCACCCGGTCGTCCAACCAGTTCGGGCCGTTCCAGTTCCCCGAGAAGGTCATCCCGCTGTTCGTGACGAACCTGCTCGACGGCCAGAAGGTGCCGCTCTACGGTGACGGCCTCAACGTCCGTGACTGGTTGTTCGTGCTCGACAACTGCGCGGCCGTCGAGCTGGTGCTGAAGTCGGGCACGGTGGGTGAGATCTACAACATCGGGGCCGGCAACGAGGTTCCGAATCGCGAGCTCACCGACCGCATCCTGGCCCTGACGGGCCACGGTGAAGAGATGATCCGGTACGTCGAGGATCGACTCGGCCACGACCGCCGCTACTCGGTAGCCACCGAAAAGGTCGAGGCCCTGGGCTGGAAGCCCCAACGGGAGCTCGGGGAGGCCCTGGAGGAGACCGTGGCCTGGTACCGCGACAACCGGTGGTGGTGGGAGCCGCTGAAGGGTCGAGGCTGACGTGGCTGGTCGCCGACCCGTCGTCGCCGTGACGGGTGCGGCCGGGCAGCTCGGTATCGACGTGTGCCGGGCGTTCGAGCCCACCCACGACGTCGTCGCCCTCGACCGGGCGTCGCTGGACATCGGTGACCGCGGCATGGTGCTCGGCACCATCGGCTCGGTCCGGCCGGACCTGGTGGTCAACTGCGCAGCGTGGACCGCAGTCGATGCGTGCGAGTCCGATCCCGATCGCGCCTACCGGGACAACGCGCTCGGGGCCCGCCATGTCGCCGAGGCGTGCCGCCGGTTCGACGCGCACCTCGTCCAGGTCTCCACGGACTACGTCTTCGATGGCACGCAGGCGGAGCCGTATGCGGAGTGGGACACCCCCTCCCCGGCGTCGGTCTATGGCGCGTCGAAACTCGCGGGCGAGCGCGAGATCGACCCCGAGTTCACCATCGTGCGCACGGCGTGGGTGGTCGGACCGCACGGCGCCAACATGGTCAAGACCGTCTTGCGGCTGCTCGAGTCAATGCCGGTGCTGCGTTTCGTGTCCGACCAGCGAGGGTGCCCGACCTTCACCGGCGACCTGGCCGGGCTGCTGCGCCAGCTCGCCGTCGAGCGTCGACCCGGTCTGTTCCACGGAACCAACCAGGGTGCCGTGTCGTGGTTCGAGTTCGTCCGTGAGGTCGTCGCTGCCGCCGGCGAGGACCCGTCTCGAGTGGAACCCATCGTGACGACTGATCTCGATCCGCCCCGTCCCGCGCCGCGGCCGGCGAACTCGGTGCTCGACAATGCCGCGCTGCGCCTGTCGGGTGTGCCGTTGCTCCGTGATTTTCGCGAGCCGCTGGCCGAGACGGTCGCCCTGTTGCGAGCCTGACGGACTGCGACGGCCGCCCGCGGGCGGTCAGCGGGCGGCGGCCGCGGCCGAGGTCTCAGTGAGCTGGCAGGCGAGCACGACCCACTGGTCAGTCGGCGCCGGCTCGGCGAGCGACGGCGAGCGGCCCTCGTCGAGGCCTTCCGCGCACACCGCATGCAGGCCGGGCGGAATCACGACGGGCGCGGCGAAACCGATGGTCAGCGAGGGGTCAGCGGCCGCCGGGCCGTGTTTGGTCGGTTGGTTGGCCAGCACCAGTGGCACCGGCAGCCCGTCGATCGTGACCCGCACCTGAACGACGGGGCGGGCGCCTTCGGCGACGGCGCGGTCGGAGTCGATCGCCCATCCGAGGGCCAGCTGGCCGAGCTCGCCGCCCACGACGGTCACGGCACCCCGGGGCGATCCGTAGGCGTCGGCCCGCATCGGCGGACGGTCGGCGAGGGCCAAGGCGACGAGGTCGGGTGACGTCGGCGGGGTGGGCGTGACCGGTGCTGGCTCGGGGATCGGCGGCAGCGGCAGCACCGTCAGTTCGGGAACGGGGGTGACCTCGACGGTGAAACGAGTCGACAGGAGGAGTTGATCGCCCCGACCAGAGCCGGCGAGACCGGCGTTGAGCAGCTCCCGGAACTGCCGGCCGGTCACCTGGCCTCGCCCCGCGGTACCGACGACATCGATGACCGCCTGGTCGACGCGTCCGGACAAGCCCGTCGGGCCGACGACGGCGATGGTGACGATGTCGCCGATGTCGCCGGTGGCCGGGCGCAACCACGCGGTCACGTCGTCGCCTGCGAAGGTGCGCTGCCACACGGCGTTGGGGTTCTGGTAGGCGTCCCACGGATCGACGTAGGACTCGCTGGGGGTGACCCCTCCACCGGAGGCAGCCTCACCGAAGACAGCTCCACCGAAGACATAGGAGGCCGATTCGGACCAGCCGCCGTTCGAGGAGCTGTAGAAGGCCAGGACGGGCTGCCGATTCCGGACCACGTACCGGCCCGACGTGGCGTCGACCGCCGCGATCCAGGCCGAGGCTCCGGGCGCCGCTTCCTTGTCGAACCCGGCGTAGACCTGATCGGCCGTGGTGGCGACGAGGTCGTAGGAGTGGCCGGCGCGGCGGTTGGTCGCCGCCCGGTGGGCGGCGTAGCTGCGAGCGGCCAGCGCTTGGGCCTCGAGGGCGGCAGCCGGCCAGCCGGCGGGCATCTCCGCGAGTCCGTACAGATACTGATCCGGCGTCAGCCCTTCGACGGTCGCCGAGATGCCGCCGCCGTCAGGTCGGAGGACGAGGGTGCCGCGGTGGTACTGCCGGCCGGTGGTGCTCAGCGTGATGGGCTGGCCCTCGGCCAGCGGCAGGCGGACCTCCGCACCGACGCAGAGCCCCGGTTCGCACACGCCGGGGAGCTCGACGTTGACGACGGGGACGAGGCTGTCGGTTCGGAAGGCGTGAATCACCGCGCCGGCGGGCGCCAGCGCCAGCTGGCCGTCGGCGGCGATCAGCAGGGGACCGCTGGTGGTGACATCGACGGTCGAGACGGTTCCGAGATGGACGCGCAGGTCCGTGATCTCGCCGGCGATCGGACCAACAGTCGAGCCGGGGTAGTAGGCGGTGACGATCTCGGTGGCCGAGGCGCCGGCGACGGCCCGGCCGTAGGCGCCGTATTGGCTCATCCCGACGCCGTGGCCCCAGCCGCCGCCGCGGACGATGACGACCGCAGCCTGGGTTTGGCCGGTGGCCGGCTCGCCGATGAGGCCCAGCGGGAGCATCGTCGCGACGACCGCCAGCGCCAGCCGGCGCCCGAGGCGTGGACCCGCGGGGCTGCGCATCGTCGTGAGAGTTCCGCCGGGCATGATGGCCAGCAGGTTAACGGAGCGGGACCGGTTCCGGGGAGCATGCCCACCCCTGCACCGGTGTGGCTCCGCCATCCCGGTGCAGCAACGACGAGCGCCGGCGCAGCCGGCACCACCAGAAGACTCGGGTGAACGGAGGGAGCGAAGCGACCGAGTGAACCCGACTGGTCACAACTGGATGGTTCGGCACGTCATGTTGGGGTTGACGGTTCCGGGCCCGGCGTTGATGCCGAAGATGCAGACCTGGTGCCGACCTGGAGTCGGAGCGGGAACGGTGAACGAGAAGCCGGTGGCGGGCCCGATGCCATGCGCGGCCGCCACGTCAGGGCGCGACATGCCGGTGCTGCCGGCCCCGGCGACCCGGCCGTCGACGTACACGTGCACGCCGATCGACGTGGTCGGGGCGTCCCGGTCGACCGCCCAGCCCGACACCCGGAGCTGGCCGTCCTCGATGACGGCGGCATCGATGGAGCCGACCGGGCGCCGGTCGAGCTGGTCGAGGGTCCGGCAGCCGAGTGCCGGGTTGACGCCGCCCGGGCCGATGTTGATGGCGTAGACGCAGATGGGCGCGTTGGCGGGCAGCCCGGAGGGGATGGGGATGGTGGTGTCGAAGCCGTAGTTGCCGCGAACTCGGAACGCGGCCGCCACGTCGGGACGGGGGAGGTTCGCCGGGGCCGCTCCCAGGAACGATCCGCCGGCCCAGATGTGAACCTCGGTCGAACCGTCGAGGTCGTTGCCGTCGGCGGTCCAGCCGGCGAATCGGATGGTGGTGGGGGACGCTTCGGCGATGTCGATCGTGCCGATCGGTGGACGCTCCAGCTGCTGCAACGTGCGGCACGTGATCGCCGGGTTGGCGGAGCCCGGACCGGCGTTGATGGCGTACAGGCAAATCGGCGCGTCGAGGGGCAGTCCCGGGGGGATGTCGACGGTCAGCGTGTAGCCGTGGTAGTTCCCGACCGAGAAGACCGCAGCGACATCGTTCCGCTGCTGATCGGCGACCCCACCGCCCAGGAGGCTGCCGGCGGCCCAGGCGTGCACCTCGGCGGGCGTCGTGGGTGCGTCGGGGTCGAACACCCACCCCGAGAAGGTGGCCGTGCGTTGGGTGGCGGTGGCGGACTCGTTGTTGCCGAACGGAATGCGGTCGGTCACGGTGACCACTCGGCAGCCGAGTGCCGGGTTGGGCTCCGGAGGGCCGACGTTGATCACGAAGACACACACGGTGTGCGGGCCCGGTGAGGCGCGGAACGCGATGTCGAAGCCACTCAGCACGGCGGTGCCGGTGATGGAGGCGACATCGTCACGATCGAGCGTCGGGTACCCGACCGTGGCGAAGCCGCCGTCGACGTAGACGTGAACCTCGACCGGGGTCGCCGAGTTGCGGTCGACCGCCCACCCCGAGGCCACCACGGCGGGTCCGGACTGGCGTACCGACTCGAACGAGCCTTCGGGGGAGTAGGACACGTTGGTGATCGAGTAGCTGGTCGAGAGGAGTTGGCGGCTCAGCCCACCGCCATCCGCGGTGATGCCGGCGTTGACGACGGTGCGGAACCGGGCGCCCGTCACGGTCTTGGTGCCGGTCGATCCGATCAGGCGCACGTTGGCCCGGTCGTTGCGGCCGGAGACACCGAACTGGCCGGTCATCTCGATGCCCCGGATCGTGCCGATGTTGGTGTCGGTGGCGGCGGCGAGCCAGCGGCTCAGATCGGCGATGGTGTACTGGCGTTCCCAGGACCCGAACGGGTTCTGGTGCGAGTCGAACGGATCGGGCACGCCGCGGGCGTAGGGCAGGTTCTCGACGAACACGTACTCGCTGTTCTCCGAGTGTCCGCCATTGGACGAGGTGTAGAAGGCGGTGATCGGCGCGCCGTTGTTGGTGAGCACCTGGCCGCCCGTGGCGTCGACCGCCGCCACCCAGTTCGAACCCTGGGCGCCGCGTTCCTTGTCGTAGCCGCTGAACGCCTGATCCGCCGTGGTGGCGAAGAGGTCGAACGGTGAACCCGAGGCCCGGCGGGCGATCACGCGGGATTGAGCGTAGGAGCGGCCGGCGATCGCCTGGGCCTGGAGCGTGGCCGCCGGCCAGCTGGAGGGGACCTCGGCCAGGCCGTACAGGTACTGGTCCATGGTGAGGGAGTCGTTGAGGATCAGCATCGAGGTGCCGTCCGGGATGATGCGGAGACGCCCTCGGTGGTACCGGTTGCCCGTCGCCGAGACGCGAACCGGTTGATCGAGGGTCAGCGGGCTCACGAGCTCGGCACCGACGCACGCGCCGGGGGCGCAGATGCCGTTCACTTCGACCTGGACAGCCGTGCCGGTGTACACGACTCGCACGGAGGAGCCGGCGGGGGCCGAGCCGCGGTTCACGCCGTCGAGGATGATCGGCAGGGGGGCGATGGGTTCGAGGGTGACCTCGTTCTGGCGGCCCAGGCGGATCCGCAGATCGTTGGTGACGGCGTACGGGCCCAGCACCGTGTTCTGGTAGTAGTGCGCCAGGATCTGCGCCGCCGACTGGCCGGCGGCGCCGCGTCCGTAGGCGCCGTACTGGCTCATGCCGACACCGTGGCCCCAACCTCCGCCCCGGATGATGATGGGATCCGACAAGGTCGAGGTTGGCGTCTGGGCGGCGGCCGATGGGGCCGAGCCGACGGTGACGAGGGCCGACGCGGCGATCACCCCGAGGGCGATGAGCGCGGCCAGGACCAGGCGACGCACCACGAGGGGCGCCGACGTTGAGGAGAATTGTTCACGCATAGCAGCGGACACACTACTTGTCGCGGTCGCCCTGGGCGGGGCACCCTCCGCGGTCAGGGCACGCGTTGCTCGAGCTCGACCGGCACGTCGATGGTGGCCACGGGCGGGACATCCTCGTCGGCCGGGCGGACGCCGATGGGGGCTCGCCCGCCGGCGAGCACCTCGCCCTCGGCGCCCACGACCCGGGCCTCGATGGCGTACCGGCCCGGGGGCAGCGGGAGCGCGGGGAGCCGGACGGCCACCTTGGTCAGCCCGATCCCGGCGATGTCGACGGTGGCACGGAAGGGCATCTCGCCCTGCTGATACCGGAACCGGATGTCGATGCCCGCGGCGTCGACGAGGAGCGGGCTCGACACATGGAAGCTCACCGGGAGCCCGGCGTAGACCAGATCGTTGCCCTCGAGCGACTCGACCCGTACGACCGCCGGTTCGGGGAAGTTGCCCCGATCGAGTTCGTCGCTCGCGCCGGTCATGTAGTCGAGGTACTCGTGCACGATCTCCACCGGTTCGCCGATGGCGCGCACCTGACCGTGATCGAGCCAGACCACCTGATCGCTCAGGCGTTGGACGAGCGCCAGGTCGTGGCTCACGATGACGATGGTCATGCCTGACGCCACGAGCCGGGCCAGGTGCTCCCGGCACTGGCGCTCGAAGCGGGCGTCGCCGACCGAGATGATCTCGTCGAGCAGCAAGATCTCGGGGTCGAGGTGGACGGAGATGGCGAAACCGAGCCGTGCTCGCATGCCCGACGAGTAGACCTCGACCGGGGAGTCGATGAACTGGCCGATGTCGGCCATGCCGATGACGGAATCGGCGATGGCATCGATGTCCTCGCGTTCCATCCCCATGATGGCGCCGTTCATGTAGATGTTCTCGCGTCCCGAGAGCTCGTCATGGAAGCCGGCGCCGAGCTCGAGGAGGGCGGTGACCCGGCCGCGGGTGATGACCTGGCCGTTGGTCGGCCGGTACACGCCGGCCAGCACGCGCAGCATGGTCGACTTCCCGGACCCGTTGTGCCCGATGATGCTGGTGATCGATCCTTTGGGCACGGTGAACGACACATCGCTGAGGGCCCAGAACACCTCGGGGCGGGCCCGATGGAAGCCGGTGAGCACGCCGCGCAACGAACGCCCGTGCTCCTTGTAGAGGCGGAAGCTCTTCGAAACGCCGGTCAGCTCGATCGCCGGTTCCCTCGCAGGAACGGTCGGGGAATCGGTGGTCACACGCCCTCGCTCGCGTTGGGCGCCAGGCGGGCGAACGAGCTCCAGCCGGCGGCGAAGGTGACGACTGCGGCCAAGACCATGATCAACCACAGCTTGAGATCGGGCCACTCGAGCACGTACGTGCAGCGGCGAGCGGCGTCGACGAAGTGGGTGACCGGGTTCAACTTCAACAAGAACTCGAGGTCGAGACCGGCCAGCGACTTCCCTTCGACAAGTTCTGCCGGGTACACGAGTGGGGTGAGGTAGAAGAACAGGCGGAGGAAGACGGCATAGAGGTACCCGACATCGCGGTATCGGATGTTGGCCACGGCCAGCAGGAGGCCGACGCCGAGGCCGAAGACGGCGGTGAGGAACAGGACGGGGATCAGCCCGAGGAAGCTGGAGCCGATGTTCCCGTAGGCGACATAGGCCACGACGAGCACGCCGAGCTCGACGCCGTTCATGGTGACCGAGGTCAGGGCCCGGGCGAACAGGGGGGCGGCGGGCGGGAAGTACACCCGCTGGCGCAGGTGGATCGATTGGGCGAACGCGTGCATCACGTCGGTCGAGGTGATGGAGAACACGTTCCAGATGACCAGGCCCGAGATCAGGTAGTGGGCGAACGACTTCAGGCCGTTCGCACCGATGGACACCGAGTCGTTGGCGCCCAGGATGAGGCCGAAGACGGTGCCGTAGATGAGCAGCGTGGTGAGCGGGTTCAGGACGGCCCAGATCCAGCCGAGGAAGCTCCGGTTGTACTGGGTCCGCAGCTCCCGCCTCCACGTGTGCCGGATGAACGGCCAGTACCTGATGGTCTCGACGAATTCCGCGGCGATGCTGCGTTGTTCGGCTGTGTGTTGGGTGGTGGTCATGAGAGGGGTGGCGCACGGAGGTCCGTGACGAGCACGCAGTCTAGGCGGGTGCTACCGGGTGGCGGTCGACGCCGATGGTAGGATGCCGCCCCGTGAGTCGAGGCAGGGTCGGACTGGTCGTTACCGAACTTCTCGGCTTGGTCAAGACCGGGGGCATCGCCACCGCCACGACCCACATGGCCATCGTGCTGTCGAGGGCGGGGTACGAGGTCGACTGCTACTACTGCGGCTGGGCCGAGGCCATGGACCCGGAGTGGGCGCCGCTCTACCGCGACGCCGGTGTCCGGATCCATTGGCTCGACCGCCAGCATGCCGTCAGCCCGGCCACCCAGGCCGACAGCTACCGGCTGTACGAGCAACTGCGGGGCGAGGAGCTCGACACCATCGTGTTCCAGGACTGGCAGGGCCTGGCGTACTTCTCCGCCTTGGCGCGCTCGGCGGGGCTGGCGTTCGCCCGGACCCGCCTCGTCCACATCGTGCACGGCCCGGTCGACTGGCTCGACGAAGCCAACCGCAGCCTCGAGGTCGATGCCGCAACCCAGACCACCGCCTTCATGGAGCGGCGCAGCGCCGAGCTGGCCGACACCGTGGTGGGGCCGAGCCGGTACCTCGTGGACTGGATGGCCGCCCAGGGCTGGCAGCTCCCCGATGACCGGCGCTTCATCCCGTACTTCACCGCCGGTCACCTGGTCGATCTCGATCCGGAGCCGTCCCCCACCCGGCGGCCGGGGGGGCAGCCTCTGGATGACATCGTCTTCTTCGGCCGGCTGGAGGAACGCAAGGGGGTTCGGATCTTCGTCGACGCCCTCAACCGGATCGGCGGCGACCGCCTGGCCGGCCTCACGATCACCTTCCTCGGTCGCGACGCGATGTTCAGCCATGACGATGTCCGCGCCTTGTTCACGGCCGATGTGGCGTCGGCCGCCACGATCCGCTTCCTGTCCGATCTGGATCAGCGTCAGGCCCGGGCCCACCTGGCCGGACCCGGCGTGTTGGCGGTGATGCCCTCGATCCTCGACAACTCGCCGAATGTCGTCTACGAGTGCATCGAGGACCAGATTCCCTTCCTGGTCTCGACGGGTGGTGGCAGCGGTGAGTTGGTCGCCGAGTCGGACCGCTCGTGGGCGCTCTTCGAACCGACTGGCTCGGCCCTCGCCGAGGCCCTGGGCCGCGTGGTCGACCGCCGCGTGACGCCGGAGCCCCCCGGCGCGGCCTTCAACGGTCAGGCCAGCTTCGACGCCTGGTGCGCGCTGCTCGACCAGCCCGTCGAACGGCCGCCCCGGGCCATCGATCAGATGTCGGAGCTCCCGCTCGTTTCCGTCGTGGTGCCGCTGTTCAACCAGTTCGAGGCGGTCCGCGTCTGCCTCGACTCCGTCGCCGCCCAGGACTACCCGAACCTCGAGATCATCGTCGTCGACGACGGCAGCACTCGATCCGATGCCTCCGAGCAACTGGACGATCTCGAGCACTGGCGCTGGGGCCGCGACCTGCGGGTCGTGCGTCAGGAGAACCGTTACCTCGGCGCGGCTCGGAACACAGGCGTGCGCGAGGCGAAAGGGGAGTACGTCGCCTTCGTCGACGACGACGACGTCCTCGACCCCCGGTACGTCACCACGATGGTCACGGCCGCGCTGGAGACGGGCGCCCGTGGCGTCACGTCGGCGATCGCCATGTACCCGACCGACCGCCTCGGGCGGCTCCCGGCGGGAGGGCACGAAGGAACGTTCGCGTTCCTCGGGGGTGGCGCCGAACACCTGGGGATGATGTACAACGTCTTCGGTGGCGCGGCGATGATGGTCCGCCGCCAGGACCTCCTCGACCTCGGAGGCTTCCACGAGCGAGCGGGCGTGGGGCACGAGGATTGGGCCCTGCTCGCCCGACTCGTCCTGTCGGGGCGCTCGCTGTTCGCCGTACCCGAGCACGGCTACCTGTACCGGGTTCGCCCCGGCAGCATGATCCGCTCGACCAGCACGTACCAGAACATGCAGCCGGTCTACGAGGCGTATGACGACGTGGTGCCACCCGGACTGCGACCGCTCGTGCGGCTGGCCCACGGTCAGACCGAGATCGTCGAGCGGAGCCGGAGCGAGGTTCACGCGCTCCATTCTCAGTATCGGCATCAGGCCGAGGAGTTCGAACTTCGTACCCGGTACGTCGCGGTCCTGGGCGAAGCGCTCGGGATCGCGCCCGGGTCCGCCATCGATGTCGACGAGCCCTGACCCGGTCATGAGCGATCGTTCCGGTCGACATGATGGTGGTCTCGGCACGTGGTGTCGGTTGGTGCTCGACATCGTCGATCCCGCCGATGTCCTCGACCTGGCGAGCGACGGCGCCGTCGCCGGGATCATGCTCGCCCTGGGCGGGCCGCCGGTGGTCGCCGTCGTGCCGGGCGGAGGTGGATCGAGCGGAGGCTCGGTCGTGTCATCGGTCCATGAAATGGATCCGGCTCGTCGGTTCGACTGTTGCGTCGTGCTCGGCGGTCTCGAGCTGGGCGACGTCGAGTCGGCACGTCGCGTCGTAGCGGAGGCGGCATCGCGGAGCGACATCGTCGTGTTCTGTGCCCCGCTGCCGCTCGATCATCCCCTCGGACGCTGGCCGACCTTCTGGGATGCCCTGTTCGCAGAACGAGGCGCCGTGCCCGTCGATCCGATCCGAGCGGCGCTCTGGGACGACCCCGAGGTCGATCCGGTCTACAGCCAGGCCACGACGGTCTACGTGGCCGTTGGAGCGCTCGATCGAGCGGGGAGATGGCCGACCTCCGCGCTGCCACGTGCGGTGGTCCATCCGGCTCGCCACGCTCAGGCGCTTCGTTCGACAGTGGCGCGATCCGTGGTGGATGGGTTGGCCTCCGAGTTGGCCGCGGCACGCCAGCGTGGGGCCGAGGCGGAGGTGATGCTCGATCAGGCGGCGATCGACCTGGACGCGGTGTCGGCTCGAGCCGAGACCCTCGAGGCCCAGGTGGAGAAGCTCGTCGTGGCCGCGGAGGCGAGCCCGGTCGCCGCGGTTCCGCCGACGGTGGCCGAACCTGGACGTCGTCGTCGCCGAGTTCACGCAGTGCCCCTCTTTCCGGCGGCCGCTTCTCGTGAGTTGGTGCGATGGGGCGGGACTCGCCGGGCGGTGCCCGATGTCGCTGCCGCGATGCCGACCGTCGACGATCAGGTCGCCGCCCTGGTCGACTCCCGCTACTACCTGGAGCGGTATCGCGAGGTTGGTCCGAGCGGCATCGCGCCGCGTCAGCACTTCGCCAAGTACGGCTTGGCCGAGCACCGTGACCCGTGCCGGTGGTTCGACACGGCCTACTACCTGGCCAGCAACCCCGATGTGGCATCGTCGTCGATCCCGCCGCTCCTGCACTATGTGACCACCGGATGGCGGGAGGGCCGAGACCCTCACCCGTGGTTCTCGGGGCGTCACTACCTCGCTCAGAACCTCGATGTCGCCGCGGCGGGCGTGAACCCGTTGGTGCACTTCGTCGTCACGGGGATGCGGGAGGGCCGGTCACCTCACCTGCTGTTGGACCCCGATACCTGCGCTCGGCAAGCAGCCACGCTCGGAGTCACGGTCGCCGATCCGTGCGCTTGGTGGATCGGTGGCGCGTGGCTCCGTGGGGCCTCCCCACACTGGTTGTTCAGCGTCCCGTGGTATGCGCATCGGGGACCCGACGTGGCAGCCGCGGGAGTCGATCCGCTGCGCCACTACGTGGATCACGGGTGGAAGGAGCTGCGCTCACCGCACCCGCTGTTCGATCCCGACTGGTACCTGTCCGTCTACCCCGATGTCGCCCGGGCCGGCTCAGAGCCGCTCACGCACTACTTGGAGAGCGGTCGATTCGAGGTTCGCCGCCCGGGGCCGCTGTTCGATCCGATCTGGTATCGGGTCGAGGCCGGCGCCGCTGCCCTGGGCCCCGATGAGCCCTGCGAGCATTACCTGCGGGTCGGCCGGGCGCACGGCCTGGTGCCCAGCCGCTGGGCCGCCGACCTCCACGCCAGCGTGTCGTCGAGCTGACGAGGGTCGAGGTGGGTCACCAGGCGTGGCTCCAGTGGTGGACCGCGAAGGCATCGGGGAACGGCTCCCCCGCACGTTCAGGCTCCGAGAAATGGTAGGGCAGGAGCATCGGTGCGGGGAGAAGCGCCACGCCGCTGCGCTGGGCTTCCGGCGAACCGGCGTACACCCGGCTGAGATACTGCGGACCGGTGACGACGTTCGGCGGTCCGGTGGGATCGCCGGATACGGAGTCGTCGAGCCCTCGGACGAGCCGGTGGAGAAACGGATGCCCGGGCCACGCGCCGAATATGGCGTTGGTCAGCCACCGGCCGTCCTCCATGGCGAAGAAGCAACCGAGATGATCGACGAGCGGGTCGAGAGGTCGAAGCGACGCGAAATCACTGTCGATGTAGACACCACCGAACCGGCACACGAGCTCGTAGCGGGCGATATCGGCCTTCATGGCGTAGGAGCTCGCGGCGTCGAACAGTGCCTGGTTGTGGAGGGGGGGAAGGTTGCTCTCGGTCCAGGTCGTCAACTGCCAGTCGGGGTGGTGGCGGCGAAAGCTGGCGCCGTACTCGACGAGGTCGTCGGGGATCGGCCCGCCCAGCCATATGCGATGGAAGACGAGCGGGATCCCGGCGGCGAGGGTGGCCGCCATCAGACGGGCAGATCGATGACGAGGTGGGGCATCGGCTCACGATCGAGGAGCCGGCGCAGGGAATCGGTGACGCGACGTCCCGAGACATCCAGACGGCCGAAGCGGGCGCCGCGTGTTTCGAGGCGCTGCAGCGACGACCTCAGGTTCGGCCAGTCGTCGGGCGCGTTGGCGCGTACGAGCTCGATCACGATCGTGCCGACCCGGCCCGCCTCGATGAGCCCGCTCATGCCATCGAGCACGCGCCGCTCGGCGCCCTCGACGTCGACCTTGACCAGGCGGTGGAATCGGGGCGCCAACGCCTCGTCGAGCCGCACCGTCTCGACCTCGGTCGTCGTGCTGGTGTCGAGGGGGAACCGGCGGCGATAGTCGTCGGTGTGGGGGATGAGGCTGCTGTTGCCCTGGGCCCGGGTCGAGACGTGCATGGTGGTCGAGCCGGCGACATCGCTGACCGCGCGGTGGTCGACACGGGTCCAGGCGCTCACGTAGTTGATCTGCAGGGTGGTGGCACACAGTTCACGGATGCGGGCCACCGGCTCGAACGCGTGCACGAACCCTCCCGGGCCGGCCAGTTCGGCCATCCGAAGGGTGAACAATCCGATGTTGGCTCCCACATCGGCGCAGCAGTCGCCTGGGCGGACGGTGAGCTCGAGGAACCGGAGCAGCACGGGGTCGTAGTGGCCGCGCAGGACGATGTCGGGCGTGAGGCTGATGTCGTGGGGATCGAGCAGGATCTTCGTGCCCCACGAGGTGGCGGCGATCATCCGGTCCGGTGCGAGCAGGGCGCTGACCCGCGGGGGAGCTTCCGCGCTCGGCGACTCCGGGCGGACGAGATGAGCCAAGTGCGCGAGGACCTGCGAGGGAGACGAGATCTCCTCCGGGCCGACGCCGTCGCGGCCGAACTGGACGACCTCGTGCATGAGGCCAGCCCAGGGTCGATGGGCTCCCAGCGCCACGTCATGACCTCGTTCGAGATAGGTGGCTGCCGGTTCCACGGCGACGGCGGACGAGATCGACGGGTCGCAGCCGTCGAGCGCTACATCGACGAGGCGTTGGGTTGCCGCGGGGTCGAGGGTGGGCAGCACGATCAATGTGGCCGACCATCGATCGACATCGCGGCGCACCAGCTCGACCAGCGCGGCCAAGACGCCGGCATGCTCGGGGGTGGAGGGGTCGACGGCGAGCGCGACACGCTGGCGCCGATCGGCGGGAGGCATGCCCCGAACCCTAGTTGCCGGCGCGGGGTCGGACTGATCCCCTGCGGACCGCGCTCACAACCACGGGAGGCGAACTCGGGGGGCTTCGCTGATGCAGAAGTTCTCGTGGTCGAGGCTCAAGTTCGGGTTGAACGACGGATCCGTGAGCAGGCGATCGCCCCACCGTTCGAGCATGGTGTAGGTCTCGCCCTGGAAGCGCTTCTGCTTGGCCAGGGTGTCCTCGGCGCCGCGTGATTTCGATTCGTAGTGGTACAGCTCGGCCCACGGCGTGTAGACGACTCGGTACCCCGCGTCGGCCGCCTTGAGGCAGTAGTCGATGTCGTTGAAGGCGACGGCGAGCCCGGCTTCGTCGAGGCCGCCCACCTCGTCCCACACCGTTCGGCGGGTCAGGAGGCAGGCGCCGGTGACGGCGCCGACGTCGTGGACGCACTCCAACCGGCAGAAGTAGCCGAAGCTGTCGGGCAGCTCGAACTTGTGGCCGTGGCCGGCGACGCCACCCATGCCGAGGATCACGCCACCGTGTTGGATGCTTCCGTCGCCGTAGCGGAGTTTGGCGCCGACCGCCCCGATCTCGGGCCGGACCCCGTGCACCAACATCTCGGTCAACCACTCGGGGGTGATGACCTCGGTGTCGTTGTTGAGCAGGCAGACGTAGTCGCCTTCGGCGATCGCGACGGCGTGGTTGTTCAGCGCCGAATAGTTGAACGGGGCGTTGTACGGGATCACCCGTACGGACGGGTGGCGATCCACGTGTTCGAGATAGCCGAGCGTCTCGGGATCGGAGGACTGGTTGTCGACGATGAGGATCTCGTACCGGGCATCCGTCGTGCGTTCGAGGACCGAGTCGACCGCGGTTCGCAGGAGCGCCACCTGATCCCGGGTGGGGATGACGATCGACACGAAGGGCGTGTCGATCAGCGCTTTGGTGACGTGGTAGGTGGTCGGGGCCCGGCCGACACCGGCGGACGCGCCGCGACCGGTCCGGTCGAGGTGGTCCTGCACGGCCCGGACGCCGGCCTCTTCGGCGTAGCTCTTCTGGCTCGTCGACCGCGCGGTCGAACCGGCGATCGCTCGCCAGTGGTACAGGATGTGGGGCACGTTCCCGATCTGCGCTGCGTCGAGCCGTTCCGTCAGGCGGAACAGCAGGTCGTAGTCCTGGCTGCCCTCGTAGCCGAGACGGAATCCCCCCACCTCGGTGAGCAGCGAGCGGTCGATCACCAGGAAGTGGCCGATGTAGTTCTGGGACTCCAGCAGCTCCGGGTTCCACGGTGGTTTGAAGAACGGGTCGTAGTGCCGGCCTCGTTCGTCGATCTTGTCCTCGTCGGAGTAGACGAGCCGGTGTTCCGGGTGTTCGGTCAGGTGGAGCGCCATGACCGCGAGGGCGTACTCCGGTAACTCGTCGTCGTGGTCGAGCAGGGCCACGTACTCGCCGGTGGCGAGCTCGAGGGCCGAGTTCGAGCAGGCCGAGATGTGACCGTTCTCCGTGCGATGAACCACCTTGATCCGGGGGTCGGCGGCGGCCACACGATCGAGGACGTCTCGGAGGTGTGGCGACGGTGACGCATCGTTGGCCAGGCACAGCTCCCAGCGCGGATACCGCTGCGCCACCACGGAGTCGATCATCCGCCGCAGGAACTTCTCCGGGGTGTCGTAGACGGGAACGACGATGGAGATGAGGGGCGGGCTTTCGATCGCCGCGATGCGAGCGTCGAGTTTGGCGCGATCCACGTCGTCGAGCACGGCGTACAACGATCGCCATTCCTCGTACCGGATGGCGTCCTCCCGGGCCCCTGCGCCTCGTTGGTCCTGGAGCGCGTCGTACCGGGTGACGACGTGCCGGCGAAGGCCACTGAAGCCCCCTTCGCGAAGGTGGCTCCACGTTCGCGACATGGTGTCCCGGCGGCTGGTTTCGCCACGGGCGAAGGCGGCGACCTGGGTGGCGATCATCCGCGCGAACGCCCCGGACTTGGAGATGGGACGGACGTTGGGGCCGACGACGTCGACGTAGCCGGAGGCTCCGGGAAGCTCCAGCGTGACCTCGGTCAGGTCGTCGGGGACGAACACGACTCGGGTGAACTGGTCGCGGCGCTTGCGGCTGAACCGCAAACGGCCGGGGAACTGCGGGTTGGAGGTCGTGAAGGTGCGCAGGATCGGCGGTGCCGCAGCGACGGCATCTCGCGTGCGGTAGGTGACCTCGAGGAGGGCCCAGCCTCGTGGGAGGTCGTCGTGGGCCAGGGTCAGCGCGGGCGCCGTTCCTGACACTCGGGCCCGCGTGCGCGACGCCGGGTCGAGGTCGACGAGCTGGACTCGGCCCACCGGCACGTACCGTTTGCTTGGCATAGGGGAACACTCGGGTCGGAGAACGGGACCGCGAAGCCGTCGAGGCGGCGGCTCCCACGGCCGGTCGTGCGGCGGTCGGGAGCACTGTAGTTGTGTGGAGGCCGAGCACCTCGCCGACCGCCCTCCGCAGTCGTCGGTCACCGGGGCCTTTCGGCGGATGCCGTATGATGGCCGGCGATCGGAGGGCGAGTGCAGGGGACGGGATCATTGGTCACGCGGCGTGGCGGAGCGGTGTGTCCGGCGTGCTCGAGCGATCGTTCGGTTCGACAGCGGGGAGCGACGTTGCCGGTCGAATGTCGGGCCTGTGGGCACGGCGACGCGTCGGCTTCGGTCCGGACCGGAGAGGTCGTCAATCAGGACCCGGAGCGGCCGCCCCCCGCGCGCCCGTCGCTGCTCCACCGGGACCAGTTGCGCATCGTCGCGCCCTTCGTGCGATCGGGCTCGCCCATCATCGACATCGGCTGTAGTAGCGGGACCTTCCTTCGCCACGCCCTCGACACCCTCGATGCCGCACCACAGTCGTACGGCGTCGAGATCAGCGAGCCGAACCGGCTCGCCGCAGAACGAGCGGGAGTGACCGTCGAGCGTGAGGTGACCGACGTGCCGTCAGGGGCTGTCGTGACGATGTGGCACTCGGCGGAGCACTTCCCCTTGCCGACCCTTGTGGCGGTGCTCGGCGACCTCCGCTCCCGCAGCGACGACACCGTGCGGTTGATCGTCTCCGTGCCCAACGGGGCGAGCGCTCAATGGAAGCTCTTCAGGAGTCGGTGGACGTACTACGACGCAGGGGCTCATTTCTCCCAGTTCTCGCCGAAGTCCCTCGACATCGTTGTCGGCCAGGCGGGATGGCGACCCGTCGCGACCGCTCGGACGCCCGTGTATGGGGCGTTCGGAGCGATCCAGAGCTCGATCAATCTGGTGCGCCCTCACAACGAGCTCTACCTCGCGCTCAAACGAGGCCAGAGCCGCTTGTCGCCGCGCCAGAAGGCCTTGTCGATCGGAGCCGCGATCTTGACTTCGCCGGTGGCGGCCGCGGTCGGTCTGGCCGAGATCCCGCCCCGTCGAGCGAGCGTCATCACCCGGGTGTTCGCACCCCGATGAGTACGACCGTGCCGCCGAGCGCCGATGTCGACGCGGCCGATCCCCCTGGGGTGTCGGGCGCATCTGCGCCATCTCATCCCATGTTGGCGCGACACCGGTCGGCGACGGCGCGTCATGTCGTCGATTGGGCGATCACCGTCCCGAGCATGCTGCTGTGTCTCTCGGTCATCGGCCGCCTGGTTGCCGATACGCGGCGAGGGCTCGACTTCACCGACGAGGGCATGTACCTCCTGTCGGCTGACGCCGCGATCGCCAGAATCGAGCTTCCACAACGCGTTCGGCCGTTACACCCAGATCCTGTTCCGGATAGCCGGGCACGACGTGGCGCGTTTCCGGCTGCTCGGCCTGATCCTCCTGGTCGTGGTCGCGGCGGCGCTCGGCGACCGCCTCGCCGTATTGGCCCGCCGGCTCGGTGGATTCCCCCTTCCGCGGCCCTTCCGCCTGGTCGTGGTGTCGGCGGTGGTGTCGGCGAGCCTGCACTACTACAACCTGATGTTGCTGACGCCGAGCTACAACTGGATGAACCTGGTCGGCATCCTGCTCATGATCGCGGCGGTCGCCCACCTCGTCGACCGTCCCGTCCCGCGATGGGAGCGGTCCTCGGCCGGCGAGTTGATCTGGATTCTCGCCATGGTGGTCGGAGGCGCCGTCGCCACGATGGGCAAGCTCAGCTCCGGGCCCATCGTCGCCGGACTCGGCGCCGCGCTGATCGTGGCGTTCGCCCGAGGTGCGGCGGCCGAGCGTCGCCGATTGGTCGGGTTCTTCGTCGCGGCGAGCGGCGTCGTCCTGGCGTTGCATTGGGCGCTGGTCAACCCGTTGACGGTCACCATCGATCAGATCCGGCGCGGGAACACCGCACTCCTGACCCTCGACCCCGCATATGGGATCGGTAACGCCGTCAAGAGCGTACGGGACGCCCTCGAGATGATCCGCAAGGATCTCATCGACCATCTGGGGGTGGCGACAGTCCTGGTGCTCGTCGCCCTGGCGGTCGGTTTGACGAGATCTCGTCGCGCGCCCGGCACGGCGGGCGGCGATCCGTCGCTGGCAGGCCGGCTGGTCGCCCTGGCTCCGGGAGGGTTGACCGCCTGTGCGCTCGCGCTGGTGTCCATCCGTCTGCATGATCGGCGGGAATGGACCGGTTCGGGCGCCGGGTATGCGACTCTGGCCTGGGTCGGCGTCTCCGTGATCGCGATAGCTCTCGTCGTCTCGCCCCTGGCGTGGCAGCGAGTTGGCGCCAACTCCGGCCGTCGGGGCTCGCTCCTGGCCGCCGCCGTCGTCCTCTACGCGATCATCGGGGCCTGTTCCTACGCCTTCGGCTCGGGCAATGGGTTCTTCGCCCAACTGAATGGTGGGCTGGCGCCCATGATCGCGGGGGCGATCTTCGTCCTCGCCTTCCTCCCGGATCCGAGGCGGCTCTGGTTGCCGGTGGTGGTCCTGGCCACGATCATGGGCATCGGGGCTCGTGCCGTGATCAACGACGCCGAGCTGGGTCCGTACCGCCAAGGAGCGCTGGCGGGCCAGACCGTCGAGGCCCAGATCGGTCGTTCCGGCGGGGTGCTCCGGGTCGCGCCGGAGACGGCTGCCTTCATCGACGACATCCGCACCACGGCGGTGGACGCGGGTTGGGTCGCTGGGACCCCGCTGCTCGACCTCGGCGCGTACGCGGCAACGGTGCTCTACGTGCTGGAGGCCCGCCCGCCGATCACCATCATCCCCAGCGTCGGCGGGTACGCCACGCAGGAGGAGCTCGCCCGCTGGTCCGTCGAGCAGATCGTGGAGGCGGGAGACGCCGAGGTCTGGGCCGATGCCTGGCTCCTCACCATGGAGGCTCCCGTCGATGCCGGAGTCGATCCGAGCGTCCTTTCCCTCCTCGGGCGTTCCTTCCCGACCGATTACGAGAAGGTGGGCACCTTCTACCTCGCCATTCGCAACGAAGAGTTGACCTTGTGGCGGCCCACAACCACCGGAGTCGACGCGTGAACGTGATCATCACCGGGTCGACCGGCTTCGTGGGCCGCGAGTTGGCGCGGCGTCTGCTGGCGGCCGGTCATCACGTCGTCGGAGCGGCGCGATCGAACCATGTCCGCGAGCTGCGATCCGCCGGGCTCGTGCCGTCGTCCGAACTGGCGTCGGTGATCTCCGACGGTGGTGAACCTTCGGCCGAGGTCATCGAGGTCGTGGCTCGGGCGGAGGTCGTGTTCCACCTCGCCGGCGACGCGACCTTTGGTGACGGCCCGCAGTACCAGGCGGCCAACGTCGAACCGACGCGCCGTCTGGTCGAGCTGCTGGAGACGCATGGCGCCAGCCTCCGATGCCTCGTCTTCGCCAGCACGATCGGTGCCCAGGACCGAGACCTGGCGGACTCCATCGATACGCCGCTGACCGAGGCGTCGACCGCCGCGCCGACGAGCGACTACGGCCGCTCCAAGCTGGAGGCGGAGGCCATCGTCGCAGGATCCGGACTACCGGTTCGGATCGCTCGGTTGGGGATGGTCACCGGAGCTGAGATGCGCACGGGAAGTCACCTGGCTGTCGTCGCCGCGACCGCCCGGCGGGTGCCGGACGTGCTGCTGCGCCAGTTGGGTGGCGCGCTGCCCATCGTCCACGTCGCTGACGCCTCCGCGGCGCTCGAGTTGCTGGCCGAACATCCCGCGGCCGACGACGGGCCCTACCTGGTGGTCGCGGACTCCGTGTCGGTCGCCGAGGTGGTCGCCGTCCTAGGGGGTGGATCGCCATCGAGTTCGGTGCCGTCGGTCCCTGCCCTGGCTCGAGCCGCTCGCCCGATCCGGGGTCGTTTGCCCTTCACGCTTCGCAGCATGCTGCTCCCCGAGCTCGCCGCCCGGTCGGAGCGCCTTCGGGCCCTCGGATGGGAACCGACCATCAGCTGGCCCGATGCGGTACGTGAGGTCGGAGACCGGGTGGCGATGCGGCACGATGTCTCCGTGACCCCGCCCGGCTGGACCGTGGTGACCGGCGCGGGATCAGGGCTGGGCCGATCCGTGGCGAGGCGACTGGGCCAGATGGGCCGACACATGGTCCTCGTCGACCGGGACCCGGAGGCGCTCCGTTCGATCGCGGATGAATGGCCGGGCGCCCTCCCGATGGAGCTCGACGTCACGGCACCCGCGTTCATGGACACCGTGCTCGATCGGCTGCAGCAGGAAGGCGGCCACGTCAGCGAGCTGTTCGCGTCCGCGGGCCTCGGGCGGAAGGGCCGCGTGGGCTCGGTGAGTGGTGCTGATGAGCTCCGCGCCATCGATGTGAATCTGCGGGCTCGGGTCGCCGCCGTCGTGGCGGTTCTGCCCGAAATGACGGCGCGCAACTTCGGGCGCATCGTATTGATCTCGAGTTCGAGCGCCTTCCAGGCCCTGCCCGAGTTCGCGACCTATGGCGCCAGCAATGCCGGGCTGTTGAACTTCGGGCAAGCGCTAGCGGCCGAGGTGGCCGACCGGGGCGTCAAGGTGCTGACCGTCTGCCCGGGTGGGATGGACACGAACTTCCAGAGCCATGCCGGCGTGCGGCGTCCCGAGGGCGAGCGCCTCTTGAATCCCGACGATGTCGCCACCGACATCGTCGCTGCGCTCGGCTCCAGTGCCCCCGTCCTCGTCGTGGGCATGAGGGCGAAGGTCATGGACATCGCCGGGCGCGCCATTCCCCGCCGGATCCAGTCCCAGCTCTGGGCGAAACTGGTGTCGGCTCGGCGCTGAGCGTCGGGCCGCCGAAGGCTGCCTCAGCCGCGGTCGGGACGAGCCCGAATGGCGACGGTGACCCCGGGATCGGGGAGTGGAGGGGGAGGCGGTCGGGGGAGAACCCGATCGTGAGGCAACCAGATCGGAGCTGTGCGGGCCACCAGCGCGATGAGGGTTGCCGCGAGCATGATGGCGATCGCCGACCCTCCGCCGTGCTCGGTGATGCCGATGATGCCGGCGACGACCGGTGCCGCCGAGCCGGCCAACCGATCCCGGACGC
The DNA here is from genome assembly GCA_963732655.1 of uncultured Acidobacteriota bacterium. Classification (GTDB taxonomy): domain Bacteria; phylum Actinomycetota; class Acidimicrobiia; order Acidimicrobiales; family SHLQ01; genus CAVTWS01. Next base: position 131,008 of record CAVTAI010000005.1, read on the forward strand.
CTTCGGTGGCCGCTCTGGTGCCGACGAGGATGACGGCGAGGCCGAGGACCCACACGGCGATCGTGGCCGCTTGGCCGGCGCCGTCGGGCCGCGTGGGGGGCCCGTCGCTGGCGGCCCGAAGGACGAGGCCGGCGATCGACGCCGCGGCCGCAACGGAGACATAGGCGGCCAGGCGACGGTGATCGCCTCGCACCACCAAGGCGACGATGTCGACGACGAACAGGACGGCGGCTCCGACGATGAAGGTCGGCGACGCGGCGGCGATCGCCGCCACGGTGGCGAGCACCGCCAGGCCGACACGAACGGGACCGAGCCGGTGGTCGGCCGGCGTGGGGGCGAGCTCGGCGACAGCGACGAGGAGTGCCGCTCCGGCCGTGACGCTCCGCAGGGCCTCACCGCTCGTGTCGGCCGACCAGGCGGCCGCCACGCCGAGCGCGGCCCCCATCGCGATTCCGGCGAGGCTGACGGTCAGCGCTTCTCGGAGACGGTGACCGATGAACGCGGCCGTGATGCCGAGGACAGCTGCGATCACCGGACGAGGCGTCTGGTCGACGTGGGCCAGGATCGCGCCGACGACCGCCACGAACGCCGGGGCGAGGCTGACGGTCGTGGGTGGTACGGAACGTCGGATCGGCGCGGGCATGGCCCGGCTGGGGGTCGCCTCGAGGCGGCGGAGGGTGTCGTCTCCCACGATCTCGCCCCAAACCCGGTGGGCCTCCGCCCAGTTGCTCTGCCGGAGATCGAGGTTGGGGCGACGCTTGGCGACCAGCGAGGGAACATCGCCGCGGAGGTGGAACTCGAAGCGCGACGAGTCGATCTCGATCACGTGGACACCCTCGCGATCAGTCCAGGTGAGGTGGTAGGGCTGACGCGATGCGCGCTCGACGACGAGTGTCCGCGACGCCTCTTCGATACGGGCCGCGGTCGGACCGTCGACGAGCCGTTGTGCGGAGCGCGCCGACGTCGTGAGCAGGTGGTAGAGGGTGCGGTCTTTCACGACACCGACGTGGGAAGAGGGGGGCCTGTCTCGCGCCGGACCGTCGCCGCCAGTTCGACCAGTTCGTCGACGGTGTGGGGGACCAGGCGGCGGGCGGGACCGCCCCGAAGGAACAACCGAGCCCGCTCGAGCATCGGGCGGAAGTACCGGGCGGAGATGGTGATCTCGGGGAAGCTGCCGTACATGCAACCGGAGCAGGCCGCGGCGATGGACCGCGCCTCGGGCCACATCTCTCTCGTGCGATACCACTCGGGGAATGCGGGGTCGTAGACCGGGTACGACGTACCCAGTCGATAGTCGCAGCAGACGGCCATCTCACCGTTGGGCTGGATGGCGAAGTAGAGGTTGGGGCTGTCGCACACGTCGTCGTTGCGGCGCCGCCACCGGATCGGATCGTTCGTCACATATCGATAGATGTCGTCGAGGTACTCGTCGGAGTCGTACAGGTTGAAACCGCGGCGTTTGAGCTCTCGGACCTCGTCGAGCACGGCCCGGACCCGGCCGAAGTCGGCGGGATCGAAGACGAGGGCCGGATCGAACGTGCTGAAGCTCCGTGGTCGATGCGGGTCGGATTGATGAGCCGGCACGAGCGATACCCACCAGCCGATGGCCGTGGCGAAGTGGACGAGCGGCACGATCTCATCGATGTTCGTGGGCGCCAGCACGCAGCCCAACGCGCAGAAAGAATCCTCCGGGAAACTCGCGTTGATGTGGGCCACCTTCTCGAGCGCGTCGGTCCACGACTCGTCGTAGCCACCGTTGATGCGGTCCTGCAGTGCCGGGATCAGCGAGTCGAGAGAGATCGATATGTCGTGAGCGCCGACTTCGGCCATGCGATCGAGCTCGGCCGGGGTGGCCAGGCCGTTGGTCTGCAACCGCGGGTGCACGCCGTTGGCGATGAACGAGCGGGCGATCTCGGGGAGATCCTTGCGGATGAACGGCTCCCCACCGGTGAGCAGAACGATCGAGGTACCGATGGCGGCCAGGTTCTCGGCGATGCGACCGGCCTGCTCCGTCGTGCACTCCTCCTGATCCCCGTTCGCGTAGATGACGTTGCACTGGACACAGCGGAGGTTGCACCGTGCCGTGACGTAGTACTGCACGTAGAGGGGGTTCTCGCGCATGAGCACCGAGGAGGCGAGGGGTTTGATCCCGCCCTCGAAGAAGTTGGACATCTGCTTCCTTGCGTTATCGCGTACAGACCACGGCCATGTTCCAGCACACCCATCGCAGCGGCGGAACGGCGGCGAGGAGGCGTCGGTCGATGGCGTGAGCGGTGGTGAGGAACCGGCGATGTTTGTCCTGGCGCTCGATCACGAGCTTCCAGTAGCGGTCGGCGGAGGGATGGATGCGATCCACCAGGAAGAACCGTCCGAAGATGACCAGGGCGGTGAACCAGAAACCGCGATAGCTCACCGTCGTGAACCGGGACTGCATGGCCTTGAGGTCACGGCGCCGCAACGGATGTTCGTCATCGGTACGCATGCCGCCCGCGAGTCGCCGGTAGATCTCGATCGCCGGGTTGTACTTGACGGGATCCCAGAACGCCGCCCGCCCGCCGGGGGTCAGCACGCGGCGGACCTCGTCGAGGCACGCCGGGATCTCCACGTGATGCAACATGTTGGCGCCGTACACGATGTCGAACGAACCGTCGGCGAACTGGCTCAGGTCGGTCGCCGAACCGACGACGGTCGAGACGGTCACGTCGTGGCGTTCGGCCACGCGGCGAACGACATCGAGCATGCCGGGAGAGATGTCGAGCGCGGTGACCTGGGCTCCCTGGAGGGCGAACCAGACCGACGCTTCCCCGAGACCCGAGCCCAGATCGAGCACGCGCCGGTCTCGGACATCGCCGAGTTGCTCGGCGATCCAGACCACTTCGGGGCAACCGACTCCCGCCCACACCGCCTCGATGTCGACGGACTCGGTGTCGATCGATCCGGCCCACTCGTCGTGATGCGTGGCTTCACGGTCCTCGATGCTGGCACCGGGCGAGGTGGTCGGTTCAGATGACATCGACACGGGCCTGGCTTTCTACGGGGGTGGTGGTCGGCTGGCGGTGGCCGACTCGGGTGTTCTGGAGCACGTACAACGGGCGGCCCTTGACCTCGTCCTGGATGCGGTAGACGTAACCGCCGACCAGCCCGATGGCGAGCAGGAGCACTGCGGTCTGCATCACCATGCCGATGCCGATCCACGCCGCCAGGCGCACCGTCACGACGCCCGCGAGGTCGAGCACAGCAAGGGTGGCGAGGGCGAGAGATCCGAGCGCAGCGAGGAGGAGGCCAGCACCCTGGACGAGCCGGATGGGAAAGGTGCTGAACGAGAACACGGCGTGGCTGGCCAGCACGAGCATCTTGCGGAGCGGGTACTTGGTCGCGCCCACGAACCGCTGGTCCCGTTCGTACCGGAAGCCGCTCGACGAGTAACCCAGCCACGGGATGAGCGCACGCATCATGCGGTGATGCTCGGGGAGCTCGCGCAACGCATCGACGACGGCCCGATCCATGACCCGGAAGTCGCCGGCATCGATCGGGAGGTCGAGGCCCGACAGCTTGCGCATCAGTCGGTAGAACCCGACGGCGGTCTTCCTCTTGAACCAGGAATCTCCGGGCCGGGCGGATCGGGTTCCGTACACGACGTAGACACAGTCGATCCGTAGCTGGTCGAGCATGGCCGGAATGAGCTCGGGTGGGTCCTGGAGGTCGGCGTCGATGACCGCGACGTAGTCGGCGTCGGACGCGTCGAGGCCGGCGGTGACGGCCGGCTGGTGGCCGAAGTTCCGCACGAGATGGAGAGCGTGGATCCAGGGGTTCTCGACGGCGAGGGCATCGATCCGGGCCCCCGATCCGTCGGTGCTGCCGTCGTCGACGATGATCGCTCGGATGTCCAGGAGTGCGGCAGCCTCGGACGTCCTGAGCGCGCCGAGACGACGGACGAGTTCACCGAGACAGTCGATCTCGTTGAAGACCGGGATGACGAGGTCGACCCTGGTGGGTTGGGTGTCGGCGTTCGAGTGGTCAGTCTCGATGCGTTCCAGCTCGCGTCCCCCGCTCATGTGGCCGGGATTCTAGCGCCAACCGACGCACGGGCGGGCGAACATCGCTCGACGGCCGATACAGTCCGAGGTCGTGCGCGTGGGCCTGATCGGCTGTGGTCGTTGGGGAGCCCTCATCCTCCGGGATCTCCGCTCGCTCGAATGCGAGGTCGTCGTCATCGCACGAGGTGGCGGCAGCCGGGAGCGAGCGATCGGCGGGGGGGCCACGGCCGTCGTGTCGTCCGTGAGTGAGCTCGGTCGAGTCGACGGTGTGATCGTCTCGACCCCGACATCGTCCCACGCCGACGTTCTCGACGAGGTCCTGCCCCTCGGCGTTCCGATGTTCGTGGAGAAACCCCTGTGCAACGACGCCGAACGGGCCCAGGATCTGGCGAACCGGGCGCCGGACCGCCTGTTCGTGATGGACAAGTGGCGGTACCACCCGGGGGTCCAGATGCTGGCCACCATGGCGCGTCAGGGCGACCTCGGCGAGGTGCTCGGTGTCCGTACGCGCCGCGTCGGATGGGGTACGAATCACGACGATGTCGACGCCGTGTGGGTGTTGACACCCCACGACCTCAGCATCGGCCTCGAGATCCTCGGTCATCTGCCGGCACCGCGGGCCGCGGTGGCCGAGTGGAACGGAACCAGGGTCGGCGGGATGCAGGCTCTCCTCGGCACGCATCCGTGGCTGGCGGTCGAGGTCTCGGAGTTGTCGCCCGTGAATGTGCGGGTGGTGGAGGTCCATGGCCGCGAGGCGATGGCCCGCCTCGACGGCGGCTGGGACGAACATGTGACCCTTGTGCGACGGGGACAGCCCGAGCCCCGATCTGTCACCATTCCCACTCCAGGCGAGCTGCCCCTGATGGCCGAGCTCCGAGCGTTCCTCGAACACCTTCGCGGTGGGCCGCCCCCGAGGAGCTCGGCACACGATGGAGCCCGCACGGTGGAGGCGATCGCCGAGCTCCGCCGAATGTCGGGCATCGAACCGTGAGTCGAATGACCGTTCTCGTCCCGACCCACGATCATGGGCCGCTCCTGCACCGATCGGTGGCGAGCGCGCTCGGTCAGACGATCTCCGACCTCGATGTGGTCATCCTGGGAGACGGTGTCGATGCCATCACCCGGGGCGTCGCCCAGGAACTGGTGGCCCGCGATCAGCGGGTGACGTTCCTCGATCACCCCAAAGGTCCCCGTTTGGGCGAGCTCCATCGCCACGGCTGGCTGACCCACGACGTGACGGCCCCCGTCGTCTGTTACCTCAGTGACGACGATCTGCTCCTCCCTCATCACGCCGAGGTCGCTCTGGCGGCACTGGATGACGCCGACTTCGTGGCGCCGGTCGCGACGTGGGTCCGAGTCGACGGTTCTGTGGCGTGTGAGCCCGGTGACATGCGACGCGAGGACTTCCGCCGCTGGCTGGCCACCGGACCCCGGACGACGTTCGGGCTGAGTGGGGTCGCTCACACCGTCGCGGCGTACCGTCGCCTACCGCACGGATGGCGCATGACCCCGATCGGGACCTCGACGGATCACTACATGTGGAGCCAGTGGGCCGAGCAACCGTGGCTCCGGGCCGTGACGCTGACCGAGCCGACGGTCGTCCATCTTCCCAGCCCGCCGCGGCGGGACTGGACGCCCGAACGGCGGGTGATCGAGCTCGATCACTGGGCGCAGCAGATATCCGAGCCGACGTTTCGCGTCGACTTCCGTGACGAAGCGTGGAAGGGGCTCGCCGAAACGGCGGTCAACCACATCATCCGGGAGCGGTGGTGGACCCTCGCCGCCGCGCACGAAGAGGCGCTTCGTGAGGATGCCGAGCGGTGGACCGTCGATCTCCGCGAGGCGTTCGAACGCGCCCGTGACGAGACCCACTCGGTGCGAGCGCTCGCCGACGAGGCCCAGGCGGAAGCGGGCCGTCTGAGGAACGAGGTGCTCGCCCGCGAGGCCGTCATCGATGAGCTGGTCGAGGCTCGAGCAGACGGCGTCGCCCGTCTCGACATGGCGGCGGACGAAATCGAGTCGCTACACGGCCATCTCGGACGTGTGCGCGCCGCCGAGATGAGCCTGCGCAAGGACCTCCGCGCCATGGAGAGCGCGCCGGAGTGGCGGGCCGGCCAGGTCGTACGCCGAGTCGCGAGGCGGCTCAGCTCGCAGCTCGGAAGGTAGCTCGCAGCTCCTGCAGCGACCCCGCCGAGCGGTCCCGATCGGAGAGGACGGGATCGGTGATGCGCCACGGGATCTCGCCCTCGGGGTCGTCCCACCGGCAGCCGAGCTCGTCCGCTGGTGTCCAGGCCTCCGTCAGCGCGTACACGAACGTCGTGGGCGTGGGCGTGTAGAAGGCGTGTGCGACTCCGACCGGGATGTGCAGGGTTTGAGGCCGCTCGGCGATCAGTCGGACCGCGGCGGCTGACCCGTCGAATCGAAGGTCGACCAGCCCGACCCACATCTCTCCGTCCACGACGTGGAGCACGTCCGCGTGCGCCACGTGAGCGTGCAGGCCCCGGAGCACGCCCGGTTCCGACCGGACCGCGTTGAGTTGCGCCGGCTCCGCAGATGGCAGCCACTCGGTCCGGAAGATCTCTCGGAGCTCGCCACGATCGTCGGCGTGAGATCGGAGGTCCCACAGCACGCAGCCGTCGGGGAGCTCAGCGTGCACGTTCCAATCCGATTCGTTGGAGCTCGTCCCGCAACTGTCCACGACGGCCGACTGTAGCGCCACGGGGACAGCGACCTGCGCCTCACCCCAACGTGGGCGACATCGGCGCATCGCCGGGCGAGGTGAGCGCACGGGAATCCTGGATGTCGAGCGTCAACGCCGAGAGCAGGAGCTGGACGCCGATGAGGAAGGGGGCGACAGCGAGCAGCACGGTGCCCGTGGAGGCGGTGTCTTCACCGAGGGTCTGGGCGATCACCCAGACCCCGAACACCACGCTCCACAGGAGCAGCGCGAGCCCGGTGAACAGGAAGAGGGCGATCGGCGAGAACGAGCGCAGCACGTGTTTCCACATGATGCGTTTGAAGAAGCTCTTGAAGAGCAGCCTCGAGATGGCGGGAATGACAGCCGTCAGCTTGATGGTCGAGGTTTCCGTGCCGTACACGGCGGGCACGGGGACGTCGAGAGCCCGGACATCCAAGATGTTGAGGTTGATGAGCAGATCGTTCTCGAACTCGTATCTCTTGGCGATGCGATCGAAGTCGAGCCGGCGGAGGGTGTCTGCGGTGATGGCGGTGTACCCGTTCTGGGGATCGAACAGGTGCCAGTACCCGCTGGCCAGCTTGGTGAGGAAGGACAGCACAACGTTCCCGACGACCCGGTACTTCGGCATGCCTTTGAACGATGTCATCGAGTAGAACCGATTGGCCTTGGTGAACCCGTACCCCTTGTCGATGATGGGGTCCAGGAGACTCGGCAGGTACGCAGGATCCATCTGGCCGTCGCCGGCGAACACCACATCGATGTCGGCCCCGAGCTCCAATGCTTTGGCGTGGGCGGTGAGGATCGACCCGCCGACCCCCTGATTCGTCTCGTGGTGGATCAGGGTCAGCCGAGGATCAGCCGTGGCCGCGGCGCGCTCGAAGGTCTCGTCGGGACTGCAGTCGTCGACCACCACGATGTGGTCGACGGTGTCGGGCATGGAGGAGATGACGCCCGCGATGTGGCTTTCCTCACGGTATGCGGGGACGACCGCCGCGATCACCCGGCCGCGATACATCAGCCCGCAGCCTCGAGCACCCTCATGACCAACTGCAGGGCCTCTCGGCCGTCACGCCCGGTGACCAGCGGCGTTCCGGCTTCGTTGATGGCCCGAGCGAACTCCAAGAGCTCCGCCTGCAGGGGTTCACCACGACGTTCGAGGAACGGGATCTCGATGACGCCGGTCTGCCGGTAGCGCACGCCGTGCTCCTCCAGGAACTCAGAGTGCTGGACGCGATGCAAGGTGATGTCCTGCCGGATGAGATCCGCGGTGACGTACGTCTCCTGCTGCGTCAGGGAGATCTCGCGGATCTTCTGCTGACCGAGCCGGCTGGCGGTGAGATCGGCCGTCACCCCGTTGGCGAATCGAAGGAGCACCGCGGCGAGATCCTCCGTCGGCGAACGGTCAGCTCGCGTGACGGCTTGCACCGATTCCACGGTGGAGTCGACCAGCCAGCGGACGACATCGAGGTCGTGGATCATCAGGTCGAGGACGACGCCGTCGGCGATGCGGGCCGAATACGGGCTGATCCGGGCGGCGCGCACGTGGTGCAGGCCGTCGACGAGGTTCGGAAGCTCGCGGACTGCCGCATTGAATCGCTCGATGTGTCCGACCATCAGCACGGCACCGCTGGCCTCGGCGGCGGCGATGAGCGCGTCGGCTTCGTCGATCGTCGACGCGATCGGCTTCTCGACCAGGAGGTGGATCCCTCGTTCGAGCAGCGGAACCCCGACGGGGGCGTGCAGGTGGTTGGGCAATGCGATCACGGCCGCGGCCACGCTGGGGAGGAGGGCATCGGTCGACGTGGCGGCGTCGGCCCCGATGGACCCGGCGAGGCGGCGAGCCCGTTCGAGGTCGGCGTCGATGACCTGTACGACCCGAAGTTCGCGGGTGGTCGCGGCCACCCGGGCGTGATTGGTCCCCATCACCCCGGCGCCGAGGACAGCGATGTCGATCACGTCAGCAGGCTCCGGACCGTCTCGATGACCTGGTCGACATCTGTCGAGGAGAGCCCGGGATGAACGGGAAGGGAGAGCACCTGGTCGACGACCTCAGCGGCGACCGGAGTCTCGTCGATCCGGACGCGGGGGTGGGCGCGATAGCAGTCGTAGTCGTGGACGAGCTTCGGGTAGTAGATGCCGCAGCCGATTCCACGCTCGGTCAGCGCCTCGACGAGTTCGTCGCGCGACCGGCGGGCGGCGGCCGTGACCCGCACGGTGAACTGATGCCAGACGTGATCGTGGCCCGTTGGGGTCGAAGGGACGATGAACCCTTCGATGCCGTCCAGTCCTTCGACCAGCCGGGCCGCGTTGGATCGCCGGGCGGCGTTGATGGTTTCGAGGCGGGCCATCTGGGGGATGCCGACGGCGGCCTGGAGATCCGTCATGCGGTAGTTGTGGCCCGGCACCTCGTACTGGTAGCGCTGCCGCATGCCTTGGTTGCGGAGCACCCGCATGCGGTCAGCGAGCTCATCGTCGTCCAGGGTGATCATGCCGCCCTCGCCGGTGGTGACGTTCTTCGTGCCGTACAGCGAGAAGCAGCCGATGCCGAACGATCCGACGGGTCGACCGTCGACCGCTGCGCCGTGGGCTTGGGCGGCGTCTTCGATCACCGTCCATTCGTGAGCCGCCCCCAAGGTGCTGATGGCCTCGATGCCGCCCGCCAGGCCGTAGAGGTGTACGGGCATCAGGGCGCGAGTTCGGGGGCCGGTCGACGGTTCGAGCGTGGCGGCGGTGACGCCGAATGTCGCGGGGTCGATGTCGGCGAACCGCGCCGTGGCCCCGGCCTCCAGGATGGCGTTGAGCGTGGCCGCGAAGGTGAAGGGGCTCGTGATCACCTCGTCGCCCGGCTCCAAACGCAACGCTTCGATGGCGAGAACGAGCGCCGTGGTCCCGGACGTGACGGCGATGGCGTGCGAGGTGGAGGTGAGGTCGGCGAACATGCGCTCGAGCTCGGCCACCTTCGGGCCCTGCGCGAGCATGCCCGAACGCAGCACCTCGAGGACCAGGGCCTCCTCGTCGGCACCCAAGATGACCTGAGAGATCGGGATCACTGATGGTTCCCCTCGCACTGGGGACACGTGAGCGTGTCTGGCGGTTCGACACTGCGGGTCACGACCTGGCCGCACGCGCACACCCACCCCGCCGGGCGGGCGGGCACGCCCATGACGAGTTGGTGGTCAGCGACGGATCTGGTCACGGTGCTGCCGGCGGCAACGGTGGCAAATCGGCCGATCTCGATGCCGCAAATGATCGTGGCGTTGGCGCCGATCGTCGCCCCGTGGCGGACCAGCGTAGGCACGATCTCGAACCCCGGGTTACCGGCGCGTGGGTAGAGGTCGTTGGTGAACACGGCGCTGGGGCCGACGAACACGTCGTCTTCGATCGTCACGCCGGCGTAGACGGACACGTTGTTCTGGATGCGAACGCCGTTGCCGACGTGGACGCCCGTGTCGATGAAGACGTTCTTGCCGAAGCTGCAATCGGTGCCGACGCGAGCGTTGCTCCGCACCTGGCCGTGATGCCAGATCTTGGTCCCGGCACCGAGCGTGGCACCGTCTTCGACGGTGGCGGTGGGATGGATGTAGGGCATCAGGTCTCGACCGGTGTCTGGGGAGGAGGACAAACGGAGCCGACACTATCCGGCGGTCCTTCGCCTTCATCGGATCGATCGGAAGATCGGTCGTCTCGCGCCGTCGGCCGGACTCGGGCTACCGGCAGGAGCATGACCGCCAACATGAGCGCGCCCATCATGTATCTGGCGTCCTGAGCCGGGTTCAAGGTGGTGACGGAGAGTTGTTGTGCGAGTAGCGGCGCACCGATCACGATCACGGCTTTGGATCGTGATCTGATCGCGGCAATCGCCAAGGCAACGTACGCGCCGTAGATCCACGTCGGGGCTCGCCAGAGATACCACTCCCGATCCCGCTTCCCGACCTCTCGGAGGGCATCGAGGCCCCAGCCGTGGAACGTCTCGACCACGGGGGTGGTTTCAAGGTTCCACTGGTTCGGGTCGATCCCTGCACTGACGGTGTATAGGACAGAGGTGCCGCTGTTCACGGCCATGGGTCTCCAGGCGATGCTCCCCGCGCACAACCGGTGGCCGATGATCGTCCCCGGTGCCTCGAAAAGCGCCTCTCGCCATTCAGCTACGAGGTCATCACGCAGTTGATCCATTCGGGTGTAGTCGAGGCCGGCCTGGTAGTACAGCGTGTCGACGGTGTAGCAGCTGTAGAAACTCGACCAGGTCGCCAGCGGCGCAAACTGCTCGAGCACCGCTCGGTCGTCGTCGTCGATGGTCTCTGGATGATGGTGAACAACCGCACCGAGATCATGGATCAGCGAGGCGACGGTGAGCTCGGGAGGCGAGGCGGCGATGTCGACCAGCGGATAGACCACGACCTTGGCCAACAGAACAGTGGCGAAGATCGCGGCCCAGGCGAGGATCACGCGGCGACGCAGCCCCGCCAGCGCGATGAACAGCACGGCGGCCAGTGCCGTCACCATGATGATGCCGTTCTGGCGCGAATGGGTTGCCGCGAAGGCCGCCGCTGCGAGGTAGGCGACGGGCCATCCGGGCAACGAGGCGTGTGCAGGCCGGCTTCTCCGAGCTCGGGTGAGTTCGATCAGCGCCGCGCCAATGTGGAGCAGGCTGGCCGAGTAGGGGACGTCCTTCCAGACGCTTACCGAAAAGGCGCCGACCATGGGACTGCAGGCAACGATCGCCAGTGCCCCATAGGTGGGAATGCGGGGGGCCCCGATCCGGCGCAGCGCGATCGCTACGGCAGCCAGGGCTGATGCCAGGTACACCTGCTGGCCGAGTGTGAGAACCGCGGGGCTGTCGACGAGCAGCTGCGACACCCGCATCGAGGCGATGTAGGCGGGAGGGTGGGCGTCCGACCAACGGCCCACGAGGGCTTGGTGCCAGATGCTGAGGGAGTCTGCCGTCATGATCCCGGGCTTGAACCCGAGGAACCAGAACAGGAGCGGGATGTCGACCAGCGCGGTGAGGGCGACGGGCCAGCGCGCCCGGGTCCAAACGGCCGTCAGACGATCCCGTCTCGTGGGTTGCGAGTCGCCTCGGTTGGTCGTCGACGAAGCAGGCGCAGGACGCGCCTCCGCCGCCAAGCCCGGGTGGTGACCCGCCTCGCCTGATTCCGTTTCCGCACACGTGCTCACGCTGCCGGGTCCTTGCTGTGGGGACGGTCGCTCAGGATAGAGCCGTGCAGTCGAGCCCGGACTTGCCGCCTCCGAGTCGAGCGCAGGGATGCGGGGCGGCTGCCAAGGGCTTGCCCGCAGGTCCGGACCAGGGACGCCGACGCTCGGATCGTCGCCCGCACGGCCTCCGTTCGGCCGCCGTTCTTCCTGACCATCCGGAGGCGATTGCGCCACTGATGGCGGATCGCCAGGGGGGAGGCGACGCCGACGGTCGCCGATTGGTGATGGGACGACCGGGCCGCCGGGACATATCGGTATCGCCACCCCCTCCTGGCGCCTCGCCAGGACAGGTCGGCGTCCTCGTAGTAGAGGAAGAACCGCTCGTCGAACCCGCCGACGTCGGCCAGGTACGCCGATCGGAGCAGAACCGACGCGCCGCACCACCCGTCCACCTCGGTCGGCGTGTCCCACGTCTCGTCGTCGACGGACAGCCAGCCGATGTCGCCGCAGTTGCCATTGGCGAGACGGTACGCGCCGGCATGTTGGAGCACGGCGACGCGGTCCGGTGCCACTTCCACGTCGACCCAGGCCTCGGTCGGCCCGGCGACGACGGGGGACGACCCGACGTGCGCGGTGACCGTGCGTCTCGCCGCCACCCGAATCTGGGCGGTCGACTGCGCCACCGGGACGGCGATGCGGAGGGTCGAACCGTCTGCTGCGACCCACAACGTCCCGTCCTCGCCGGGTAACGGCTCGCCGCCGGCGACATGCATCGAGACGTCGCCGCCAGCCATGCGGGCGCCCGAGATGACGAGTGGATCCGTGCAGGCCAGACGCCATTCGGCGAACGTCTCATCCAGAGTGATGCGCGGGCAGGCGGCCCCGAGTCCGGGGTCGGCGTCGAGCGCAGCCACCAGGTGACGGAGCCAGTCGGGGTCCAGGTTGGAGTCCGGGTTGATCAAGCCGACGTAGTCGACGCCACCGAGGTCACCGAACGCCAGGTTGTTGGCGCTGAAGCCGGTGTTCCCGGCCGGATTCGTGAGCCGACGGACCCGGTCACCGAACGTCGCCGCCACGTGTTCGAAGCTGCCGTCGGTCGAGCCGTTGTCGATGACGACGACCTCTCGCCGATCGGCCGGCCAGTCGAGCGCCAGCACCGACTCGACACACCGGGCCAGGAGCGGTCCAGCGTTGTAGTTCAGCACGACGAGGCGGGCGAAGGGGGCCATGGAGGAGCCGGAGTTCTGCGATCGGCGATGCCGTCGACGGTCGTCGGAAGCGGCGGGACCTGAGGCTACAGTCGCCGCCGTGGACACGCTGACCGGACCGTTCGCCATCGCGGCCCTCGTGGTGGCGGTGGGCGGGGCCGCCAAGTTGCTGTCGCCCGAGCCCACCGCTGACGCGCTGGCGGCGCTCGGTGGGCCGTCGAACCCTCTCGTGGCCCGCGTCCTGGGCGCGGCGGAGATCGCGCTGGGGGCATCGGCGCTTGCGTACGGCGGCCCGATGTTGGCCGCCCTGCTGGCCGCGGCATACGCGGCCTTCGCCGCCTTCGTGCTCGTGGCCCGCCGCAACGGTGGAGTCGCCTCCTGCGGCTGTTTCGGTCGCTCCGATACCCCGCCCTCGCTGCTCCATGTCGGCGTCAACCTTGTCGGTGCTGGCGTGGCGACGGTGGCGTCGCTCGCCGGGTTGCCCGATCTCACGGACGTGCTCGCCGATCAGCCGGCCGTCGGCGTGCCGTTCGTACTGGCGGTGCTGACCGGTTCCTTCCTCGTCTACGCCTTGCTGACGGTCGTGCCCGAGGTCATCGCCGCAAGCCCGCCGGCGACACCGGCCGTGGCCACCTTCCACCTCGCCGACCCCGTTGCCGTGGCCCCGCCCACTCGAAGGGCGGCATCTTGAGTTTCGTCGACGGTCTGTCGCTGGCCCTGGCGCGCCGTACGAGCCGCCGCGGGTTCCTGACCAGGACGGCGCTGGTCGGCTCGGCGCTCAGCGTCGCGCCGGTGAGCTACGCCCTCCGCCCCGGCACGGCGTATGCGGCGATCTGCAACTGCAGCGGGAGCAACTGCGACTGCGGCGCGACGTGTTGCGATGGCTACACCGCGTTCTGCTGCGAGCTCAACGGCGTGAACGCCTGCCCGCCGGGCACGCTGATGGCCGGCTGGTGGAAGGTCGACAGCTCCGGCTTCTGCACGGTGGACAGCGTGCCGCAGCCTCGCTACTACCTGGACTGCAACCTCGCCTGTCCCGACGGGTGTGGGTGCGGGCCAGGGGGCATCTGTGGGTCCGAGTGCGCCGGCGCCAACTGCGGCTGTCACCTCGGCTGTGACCACCGCAAGAGTGACTGCGTGCGCTTCCGGTACGGGAACTGCAACCAGCAACTGGCCTGCGTCGGCCCCATCCGGTGCCGGGTCGTCACCTGCACCCCGCCGTGGCAGCTCGACCCCACCTGTACGACCACGGCCCGGGTCGACGAGGGCACGCGCTTCCATCACGCGCCGTGCCTGGATCTCGACGCCGGGAATCCCGACGGTCGGCTGATGGCGGTCAGTTTGGCGCCGGGTGGCATCCGGGTGGTCGGGTACACCACGACGGCGTACGCCACGGTGAGCATCAGCGCCGGACCGGTCGTCCTCGGGACCGTCACCGCGGATCTTGAGCACACCCATGTCGGCCAACCGGCCGTGTTCGGTGCGTACTGGTTCGAAGCGGAGTACGCCGTGGTCGGTGGCGCCCACGGGGTGTGCGCCACGATGATCGACGGTGGCCGCACCTCCAACCTCGGGTGCCGAACCATCGCCGTGCCGCTCGGCAGTCCCATCGGGTCGCTCGACGCCGTCGGCGGGCTCCCCGGCGGCAAGGTGCGGGTCGTCGGATGGGCGATCGACCCCGACACCGTCGAACCCATCGAGGTGCACGTGTGGTCGGAGGATCGGTTCCTCGGCGCCGGCGTGGCGGATCGTCCTCGTTTCGACGTCGCCGTCGGCTACCCGGCGTTCGGCGGGCTCCACGGCTTCGACCTCACCGTCGACGCTCCGGCCGGGCTCCGGGGTGTCTGTGTCTACGCCATCAACCAATCGGGCGCGGGCGTCAACCCGGCACTCGGTTGCCGGCCGGTCACGCTGCCGACCGGCCCCGTCCGAGGTTCGTTCGACGTGCTCGAAGCTCAGCCGGGCGCGGTCCGCGTCGCGGGCTGGGCCCTCGATCCCGACTCGGCCGAGCCGACCGAGGTGCACGTGTACGTCGGGGGTGTGTTCGCGGGCGCCGGGTTGGCCAACTGGTCCCGGCCCGACATCGCCCTGCTCTTCCCGAACCACGGCGAGAACCATGGTTTCGATCTCGTGGTGCCGGTCGCCCCGGGTCTGGTGAGAGAAGTCTGCGTCTACGGGATCGACCGGGCCGGCGGGCAGGTGAACCCCCGGTTCGGCTGTCGATCGATCTCGGTGCCGACCGGGAGCCCTCGGGGCAGCCTCGATCTCCTGGCGGTCGGCCCGGCGGTGGTGCGATTGGCCGGTTGGGCGGCGGACATCGACGACCTCTCGCGACCGGTGACCGTCGTCGTACGGATCGATGGTGTCGACGTGCAGAACTTGTCAGCGACGTCGAACCGGATCGACCTCCCGGCCCTGCTCGGTGCCGGGCAGACGGCCCATGGTTTCGACGTCGAGGTTTCCGTGCCCTCGGGCAGCCGACGGATCGAGGTCATCGTTCGCAACATCGGTCCCAATGGCGATGATGTGGTCCTCCGTTCAACGACCGTGGTCGTGCCGTGATGCCCGCGACGGTGGGTCGTGTGATGAGGAGGGAGTCGAGATGACTGTCGTCGTCACGGTGTTGGTGGTCGTCGTCGCGCTGCTGGCGGTCGTCGTCGTCGCCCTCCTGCGCAGCCATGCCGAGATCCTTCGGCGGTTGCACGAGCTCGGCGCCGGCGTGTACGCGGACGAGACCGGGAGGACTGACGATCCGGCGCCGCTCCCGGCCGGTGACTCGCCGTTTCGAACCCGTCCGGGAGTTCCCGAACCCCGGCCCGTCAGCGACGACCGGATCCACGATGTCGTAGGACGTTCGCCGGTCGGGACCGCCATCTCGGTGGGCATCGCCGGCCAGCCGGGCTTGACGTTGCTGGCGTTCCTGACCTCGGGCTGCTCGGTGTGCCAGAACTTCTGGGCCGCCTTCGCCGACCCCGACTCGCTGACCTCAGCCGGATTCACCGGCCGCGTCATCGTGGTGGCCAAAGGACCGGAGGCCGAATCGATGGCGGTGATCGCCGAGCTCGCCCCGGCCGGGATGACGACCGTGATGTCCTCCGAGGCCTGGGCGGACTACGACGTTCCCGTGGCGCCCTACTTCCTGCTGGTCGACGGGGAGCGTGAACGGGTGATCGGCGAGGGCGCCGCCAGCTCTTGGCCGCAGGTGGCTGGCTTGCTGGGCCAGGCGTTGGCCGATACCGGGCTCGACGGATCGGGCCGTGCTTCGGCCCGGAGCCGCCGCGACGGACGCGAACGGGCGGACCACGCCGACGCCGCCTTGCGCGCCGCAGGCATCGGGCCAGGTCACGAGTCGCTCCACCGCTCGCCCGCGCCGGGCACCTCGGCCGACACCCCGGATCGGAGGCGGGGTTGAGTCCCGAGACCGCCCTCGCCGGCGGGGCCGCGCTGGTGGCCGTCGTGGCCGCCGTGCGCTCGACCTGGTCGCCCTGAGGTGAGTCGATGCTGTCGAGCATCAACCCGTTCGTGGAGCGGGCCCGGAACAACCGATGGTGGTGCACCGTGACGGCCCACGTGGTCGGCGCGGCCGGTGCCGGATCGCTGGTGGGTGCCCTGCTCGGAGTCATGGGGGCGGTCGCCTTGTCGGCGACCCCGACCACCACCCGGCTGGCCGGCGCCGCGGTCGCGTCGGTCGCGCTGGCCGTCTTCGATCTCCTGGGTCGCCGACCCCCGAGCTGGCGCCGGCAGGTCAACGAGAGCTGGCTGACCACCTATCGGGGTTGGGTGTACGGCTTCGGGTTCGGCGCGCAGCTCGGGGCCGGAGTGGCGACGCACGTGACCACCGGCGCGGTCTACGCCGCCGGCGGGTGGGCCTTCGCTCAGGCTGATCCGCTCCGGGGCGCCGCGATCGGCCTGGTTTTCGGGGCGACTCGTGGGGTCACGGTGCTGTCGGCCGCCGGGGCCGTCGACCCGGAACGGCTTCGTACCTTGTTCCGTCGGGTCGAGCAGGGCGAGACGGCCTCACGCGCCGTCACGATCGGTACCTTGCTCCTCGTGGGGCTGGGTGGGGCGCTGGTGGCGGCATCATGAGGCGACGATGAGCCGAGAGCTGCGCGACCACGGCATCGGCATCACGCTTCCGCGCGGATGGAGCGGCGAGGTGTACCTCCGAACCGACGGGGGCCTTGGCCCGCACGGCGCTTCGTCCCCTCAACCGATCTTGCATGCCGCCAATTTCGCCCTGCCGGCCGAGCGCGGCGACTACGGCGGCGGGGCCGTCGACACCATGCGCGCGTCGGGCATCTTGCTGTGCCTCCTCGAGTTCGACGGGACCGAGGTCGCCGCGCCGCTCTTCGCCGCCCACGGTGTGCCACGTCGACTGGCCGTGCCCGATCCGTCGCCCGGCAACCTCCAACGCACTCGAGCGGGTCAGGCCGGGTACCAGCGATTCTGCCAGGAGAGTGGCCGGCCCTTCTGCCTGTACGTCGTGATCGGGAGTCACGCCCGCCGCGAGATCCTGGTTCCGGAACTGAACCGAGCGTTGGCGTCTTTGAGCATCGACTGAGCGGTCATCGATCGACCCCGGGGACGAGGCGGCGAGGTGGAGTTCATGTGACGGTTGCGAGGCCTGCTGTCCTCGGTTCCCATGGGGTCAACAGGTACCGTGGCTGCCTATGACCAAGGCCGTGAAGCACCTCCTGCCCTTCCTGCTCGCCTTCTCGTTGGTCGCCGCCTCGTGCGGCGATGACGACGACGACACGACGGCGACGGGCGGTGAAGGCACCGACGAAGCCTCGGATGAGTCGGACGAGGGCACCGACGAAGCCTCGGATGAGTCGGACGAGGGCACCGACGAAGCCTCGGATGAGTCGGACGAGGGCACCGACGAAGCCTCGGATGAGTCGGACGAGGGCACCGACGAAGCCTCGGATGAGTCGGACGAGAGCACCGACGATGCCGGGGGTTCCGGCGGGGGCATTTGTGATGCCGAGGATGCGGTCCAGTCGCTCAGCGACGAGTTCAACAGCAACGCCAGCGACTTCCCGGACCGTGAGTTCTTCGAGGATCTCCAGGGTGTCGTCGAGGAACTGCAGGACGCCGACAACGGTGATCTCTCGGGCACCCTCGACACCTTGCACGGTGGCTTGGGTGAGCTGGCTGACATCGTCGACGAAGCGGACGGTGACGAGGATGTGGCCGACCAGCTGGCCTCGGAGTGGGAAGGCTCCGAGGACTTCGGCAACGCGGTGATCGAGTTCGGGCAGTACGCGTTCGACGAGTGCGGCGTCGGTCCCGACAACACCGCGAGCACCGAGACCACTATCGCGATCGCGGATGTCGAGGTCGGCGACCCGACCGAGCCACCAGCGACCGACGACCCGAGCTTCGAGGCCCTCGCCGATGAGTGCTTCGCCGGCGACGGCGCCGCATGTGACGAGCTGTACTTCGCCACGCCGATCGACTCTGTCGAGGAGGCCTATGGTGCGACCTGTGGCGGTCGAGTCGACAACCCGCAGGCCGGGTTCTGTGCCCAGCTCCTGAGCGAGACCTCAGGCTGACATGGCCGTCCGGTTCGTGATCATCGGGGGTGGACCCGCGGGGAACACCGCGGCGACCTACGCGGCACGTTTCGGTGCCGAGGTCACCGTCATCGAACGTGATGTCATCGGCGGTGCCGCTCACCTCTGGGACTGCATCCCGTCGAAGGCGATGATCGCCACGGGGGCGGCCATGTCCTTCGTCGGGCGGAGCGAGGGGATGGGGCTCGACAGCAACCGGGCCACGGTCGACCTCGAGGGGCTCCATGAGCGGTTGCGAGCCATCGAGGCCCGTCTCGAGCGGTCGGTCACCGGCCTCTTGGAGAGCCAGAACGTGCGGATGGTTCGCGGCACGGCCACGCTGAAGTCGGCGAACCAGGTGATGGTCGACACCGGCGATGGCATCGAGGAAGTGGGCGCCGATCACATCGTCATCGCCACCGGCAGCCGGCCCCGTATCCCGGAGTTCGCCGTGCTCGACGGCGAGCGGGTGCTCTCCACCCGCGATGCCTACCCACCCAAGGAACTGCCCCAGCGCCTGGTCGTCATCGGGTCCGGGGTGACCGGCGTCGAGTTCGTGCACATGTTCAAGTCGTTCGGGAGCGATGTCACGCTGGTAGTGAGCCGCCAGCAGGTGCTGCCCGGAAAGGATCCCGAGGTGGCGGCGGCGCTCGAGGACGACTTCCTCCGCCGGGGTGTCAAGCTGCTCAAGGGCGCTCGCGCCACGGCCATCGAACGGACGGCTGATGGTGTCGTCGTCCGCTGTGATGATGGGCGCGTCGTCGAAGGAACCCACAGCGTCCTGGCGATCGGTTCCGTGCCGAACACCGAGGGCCTCGGTCTGGAGGCGGCCGGAGTCGAGATGGTGAACGGGTACGTCCAGGTCGACCACAATTGTCGATCGACCGTGCCGAGCATCTATGCCGCTGGCGACGTGTCGGGCAAGTTGCCGCTGTCGTCGGTCGCGTCGATGCAGGGACGCAAGATCGCCGAGCACGCCATGGGCATGCACAAACGGGCGCATCGCCACCTCGACTACGACAAGGCGGCGTCGGCCATCTTCACCGAGCCGGAGATCGCCGATGTCGGTCTGGCCGAGGTCGACGCCTTCGCCGAAGGTCGCAAGATCCGGGTCACCAAGGTGCCGTTCTCGGTGTCGGCCAAGGCGCTCATCAACGATGATCCGCGCGGCTTCGTGAAGATCATCTCCGACCCGGCGACCGGCGTCGTGCTGGGCGGATCGATCGTCGGCGGTCAGGCCGCCGAGCTGATCTCGGTGCTGGCCGTGGCCGTCACCAACGGCCTCACGGTGCAGGACATCCACGAGAGCCTCCTGGTGCACCCCACCCTCGCCGAAGCGCTCACCGAAGCGGCCGAGTAGACGTATTGATGCAGTGATGCAGTGATGCAGTGATGCAGTGATGCGTCGGTTGATACGTTGGAGTCGTGCGCACGACCGTCGACCTTCGCCCGGACCTGCACCGCCGCGCGTTGGCTCTCGCCCGTGACTCTCGCCGCACGCTGAGTGCCACGATCAACGACCTGCTGAGCCGGGTGCTCGAGGCCGACGGTCCGCCTCAGCAGCGCGTCAGCGAGGCGACCGGACTTCACACCGTGCGGCTCGGCCGGCCGGTCGCAGCCGAGGAAGTCCGCGAACTCGCGGACGAATGACCCTGGTCGATGCCAACGTGCTCATCGCCCGCCGCGCACCCCGATGTCGTCGACGTGATCGGAACCGACGTCAGCTGATGACGGCGACGATGTCGCCGCTGCCCACCGACTGGCCCACTTCGACGCGGACCTCGCTGAGCGTGCCCGCCTTCTCGGCGGCGATGTTGTTCTCCATCTTCATGGCCTCCAGGACGACGATGGTGTCACCGACGGCGACCTCCTGGCCGACCTCGACCGCGATCTTCACGATGGTTCCCTGCATGGGAACCGTGACCTGACCGCTGCCCGAACCGCCGCCGGCTCCGCTGCCGCTTCCCGAGCGTTTGGGTCGAGTGCCGCCCGTTGGCGTGGCGGCGTTTCCTGCGCTCTTCGGCACCCACATGGTCACCGAGAAGCGTTTGCCGTTGACCTCGACATCGACCTCACGTTTGACCTTGGCCTCGCCGTCTTCGGCGGGCGCGGGCGCAGTCGGTGCGGAGACACCCGACAGGTCGAGGACGGTCTCGACCCACTTCGTGCTGTGCTCGACGGCGGCGAAATCTGGGTGCTCGAGGATGGCCAGATCGGCGGGGATCGTGGTGGCGACGCCCTCGACCTTCATCTCCTTCAGTGCCCGGATGGCCCGGTGGCGAGCGCGCTCGCGATCGGCGCCCCAGACGACGAGCTTGCCCACCAGGTTGTCGTAGTACTGGCTGATCTCGTCGCCGGCTTCGTATCCGCCGTCCCAGCGGGTGCCGTATCCGTCGGCCACCGACAACGCCGTGATGCGACCGGGCGAGGGGCGGAAGGCGCCGCCCGCGGGATCCTCGGCGTTGATGCGGATCTCGATGGCGTGGCCGGTGATGACGATGTCGTCCTGGGCGAACGGCAACGGCTCGCCGGCGGCGACGCGGATCTGGAGCTCGACGAGGTCGAGGCCGGTGATCAGCTCGGTGGCCGGGTGCTCGACCTGGAGGCGGGTGTTCATCTCGAGGTAGTGGAACTCGCCGTCCTCGTAGAGGAACTCGACGGTGCCGGCGTTCACGTAGCCGCACCCCTGGGCCACCTTGACGGCCGCCTCGCCCATGGCTTGCAGGGTCGCCGGAGCGATGCCGGGAGCCGGAGCCTCCTCGATCAGCTTCTGGTGGCGGCGCTGCGCCGAGCAGTCTCGGGTGCCGAGGTAGACGCAGTTGCCGTGGCGGTCGGCGAGGACCTGGACCTCTACGTGGCGCGGCTTGGTCAGGTAGCGCTCCATGTAGATCTCGTCACGGCCGAAGTACGACTTCGCCTCGCGCTGGGCAGAGTCGATGGCGTCGACGATCGACGCTTCGTCGAGAACGACCTTCATGCCGCGACCGCCGCCGCCGTAGGCGGCCTTGATGGCGATGGGGTAGCCGTGCTCGGCACCGAAGGCGCGGACCTGGGTGGGTTCGGTGATGAAGTCGGTGGTGCCGGGCACGCCGTGCACGCCCTCCTTCTCGGCGGCGTGGCGGGCCGAGATCTTGTCGCCCATGATCTCGATCGCCGCCGGCGGCGGACCGATGAAGACGACACCGAGGTCGGTGATGGCTCGGGCGAAGTCGGCATTCTCGGAGAAGAAGCCGTAGCCCGGGTGAACAGCCTCGGCGCCGCTGCGGGTGATGGCGTCGAGGATGGCCTTCGTATTGAGGTAGCTCTCGGCGGCCGTCTGCCCACCGAGCGCGTAGGCCTCGTCGGCCAGGCGCACGTGGAGGGCGTTGCGGTCGAGCTCGGAGTACACCGCCACGGTGGCGATGCCCATCTCCTGGCAGGCACGGATGACACGGACAGCGATTTCGCCCCGGTTGGCGATCAGGATCTTCGAGAACACGGCGCCTATCGTGGCAGACCAGCAGCGCCGAGCGTGAATGCGGGCGCTCGGCGATCGACGGATCGAGCGAGGTGGGCCGGCTGAATGGGCGACCAACACGGGAAGGACGCGACGTGACGTCGTTCGATGAAGCCGACGCCCGGCGGCGCCGACACGGGCACCGGTTCGCCCAGGTCGATCACGTGACCGTGACCGGCTCCACGAACGCCGACCTCCTCCGTCGTGAGCGTTCGCGGTCGGAACGGGGGGCGGAGCCGGGCGAGTGGACGCTCGTGGCCGACCATCAGACGGCGGGCCGCGGCCGCCTGGATCACACGTGGGAGGACGAGCCGGCCGCCTCGCTTCTCGTCTCGGTCCTGATCCGGCCCCGCGGTGACCTCCAGAGGAACGAGCACGGCATCGGTGCGGTGGTCGGGCTCGCCGCGCTCGACGCCGTCCATGGCGCCGGCGCCACCGACGTCGGCCTCAAGTGGCCCAACGATCTCGTGGTCCCCGACGGCAGGAAGCTGGCCGGCATCTTGCTCGAAGTCGGTGGCGGGCGCCTCGGGGATCACCGCGGTCGTGGCGGGCGTCGGGTGCAACGTCAGGTGGTCGGGGGTCCTTCCCGAGGGTGCGGTCGACCTGGCCCATCTCGGCGCTTCGACCGACCGCACCGACCTCCTGGTGCAGTTCCTCGATCGGCTGGAGACGTGGCTGGCCGCCGATCCGGTGCGCGTCCGCGAGGCGCAGCGGCGCGGGTGTTTGACCCTCGGGCAACGGGTACGGGTCGACTCGTTCGACCGCTCGGTGGTCGGCCGGGCCGAAGACATCTCCGACGACGGCGCTCTTCTCGTCCGCGACGACGACGGGCAGCGTCACGCGATCCGCGTCGGCGATGTCACGAGTCTGCGGGAAAGCCGCTGACCCCGACCAGCTGCTCGGAGAGCGCCCACAACCGCCGGGCGCTCGCCTCGTTACGGGCCCACGGAGCATGCTGGTCGGTGACGGCACAGTCGGAAAGGTAGGCGCCGCCGTGGCCGTCGAGCTCGGGCGCCACGCACGCCCACACGGAGGTGGCGGCACCGGCGCCCACCGACTTGTAGGCGGGGAGTCCACCGGATGGGCCTTTCGACGCCCGCTCCTTGAGCTCGGCGTAGTCGGCAGGCCCCATGTGCCGGCCGAGGTCGGTGGCGATCATGCCCGGGTGCAGCGAATATGCCTGCACACCCCGGTCGGCGTAGCGCCGGTTGAGTTCGACGGCGAACAAGATGTTGGCCGTCTTCGACTGCCCGTAGGAGCCCCATTTCGTGTACTCGCGCCCCTCGTAGTTGGGGTCGTCCCACACGATGTCGCTGCCCATGTGGCCGCCCGAGCTCACGTTGACGATCCGCGCCGGCGCACCCGCGAGCACGGCGCCGATCGCATGGCCGGTGAACACGAAGTGGCCCAGGTGGTTGGTGCCGAACTGGAGTTCGAAGCCATCGGCCGTGCGGGCGAACGGTGTAGCCATCACGCCGGCGTTGTTGACGAGGTACTGGATCGAGCGGAACCGGTCGGCCGCCACGGCCCCGGCCCGCCGGCAAGACGCCAGATCGGTGAGGTCGAGCGTCAGCGTGTGAACCGACGCCCCGGGGACGGCCTCGGCGATGGTGAGCTCGGCGACGTCGAGCTTGCCCGGATCGCGGCCGGCGACGACAACGGTGGCGCCGGCGGCGGCCAGGGCCCGGGCGGTCTCGATCCCGATCCCGCCCGTTCCGCCGGTCACGACCGCGGTGTGGTTGGTCAGATCCCGGCCGGCCAGGACCTCGTCGGCGGTCGTCGCGGCATCGAACATCAGAGGCTCCCGAAGGGGTGAGTGGCGAACAGGTGTCAGGGGTCGAGATCCATGGCCATCAAGGTCATCAACGCCTCCGCTGCCGCCGCGGTCCGGGGCCCCGGAGCGGCGGCGAGGGGCCGGCCGTCGATGTGGGCGATGGCCTGGACATCGCGGCATGGTCGACGTGAGGAACGCCTCGGTGGCCCGGCCCAGATCGAGCTGGCTGACGAGACGCTCCTGCGCGTCGGCCAGTTCGACGACCAACTGACGAGTGACGCCATCCAGGCATCCGGACGCCAGATGCGGCGTGACCAGGGTGTCGTCGACGACGAGGAAGAGGTTCGAACCCGTGCCCTCGCACACCTCGCCGGCCGTGTTGAGGAACAGCGCCTCCCCGGCCCCTTCCCGGTGCGCTTCGGCCAGCGCGATGACGTTCTCGGCGTACGACGTGCTCTTCACCCCGGTGAGGGCCCCGTGCTCGTTGCGGCGCCACGGCACCACGACGGCATCGGTGACCCCAGGCGACGCGGCGCCGCCGGACGTGGCGATGACGACGGTGCACGGTCCGTGCCCACGCGCCGACCCGAGGGGTCCGACCCCGCCGGTCAAGGTGATGCGGAGGCGATCGTGGGCCGAAGGGTTGGCCGTCACCGTGTCGCGAACGGCCCGGGCCAGCATTGTCTCGTCGACCGTCGGGAGGCCCATGGCCCCCGCCGACCGGGTGAGGCGGCGGAGGTGTCGGGTGAGGGCGAAGGGCTGGCCGCTGACGATGCGGACCGTCTCGAACACGGCGTCGCCCGCGACCAGTCCGTGATCGAGGGCCGAGATCGTCGCCTCGGCGGCGGGGGTCAACGCGCCGTTGAGCCACACCACCTGCGGAGCGGTCTCGTCGGCTGTCGGCGTGTCGGGGGAGTCAGCCACCGGCGTATCGTCGCACACTCGTCACGGCCGCCCAACCGGGGCGGCCCCGACGGTTAGGCCGCTCAACTGGGGCGGCCCCGAGGGTACGGCCGCCCAACCGGGGCGGCCCCGACGGTTAGGCCGCCCAACCGGGGCGGCCCCGAGGGTGGCGGTACCGGGTCGGGGCGCGGCCGGGGTGTCCAGGGGGACCGATAGGCTTGCTGGCCATGGGTCGGGCCGGGATGCGTCGGAGTTGGCCGCAGCGACTCGTGTTGCTCGTCGGGCTGTTCCTCGTGGCCGGCTGCTTCAGTGCGGCGTTCGCCATCGGTGAGCTGGACGAGACCCGCCGCAGCATCGGGCGATACGAGTTCCCGGTCGGCATCGAGAACGGCCTCGAGGATGTCTCCGTCCCGGGTCAGCCGGTGAACATCTTGATGGTCGGGGTGGATGATGCCACCGGCATCGACGAGGACAGCGCCATCCACAACGAGCGCGACTCCACCGAACTCACCGATGCGATCCTCATCCTTCGACTCGACCCGCGCCTCCAGCGGGCCTACCTGCTCTCGCTGCCCCGGGACCTGTGGGTCGACTATGTGAGTGGAGGTTCGGGCCGGATCAACGCGGCGTTCGCCTACGGCGGTGCCCGCGAGCTTCAGGAGACGATCACTGCGGACCTCGGTATCCCGATTCACCGGTTCATCGAGGTGAACTTCGTCGGTTTCACGACCCTCATCGAATCCATCGGTGGCGTCGAGGTGTTCTTCGAGAACCCGGCCCGCAGCACCCGGAGCCTGTTCACCACCGAAGCGGGTTGCCAGACGTTGGACGGCGGCCGGTCGCTGGCCTACGTGCGGGCCCGGTCCGACTTCCAGGAGTTGATCGACGGCGACTGGCAGACGACCGGCAACAGCGACTTCGACCGCATGACCCGCCAGCAACAGTTTCTTACCCTGGTCATGCACCAGGTCGTCGACCGGGTCGGCCGGTCGCCACAGGCCATCATCAACCTGCTCGACGACATCGGCGACAGCGACGCCCTCGCCATGGACAGCCAGACCAGCCTCGGCGACCTCAAGGAGCTGGCCACCTCGTTCGCCGACTTCAACCCCGACACGTTGCAGAGTTGGACCCTCGGCCGCGAGTACGTCTCCAGTGCGAACATCGGCGGGGCTGCGGTCCTGGAGCTGAACGAGGATGCCGCCGACCCCATCCTGCGCGTGTTCCGTGGGTACGACGGCGTCTTGACGCCGGCCGACATCGCCCTCGAGGTCTCCGGCGATGACCGTGATGCGTTGGACAACCTCGACACCATCGGGTTCGACATCACCGAAACTGTCGGCTTCGGCGACACCACCACCATTCGGGCCAGTGTCGATCAGCTCGAACCGGCGGAGTTGGTGGCGTCGTGGCTGGCCGATCTGCCGGCCATCGAGATCGTCGGGGGCGAAGGCGTGCTGTCCCTACACATCGGCAACGACGATCCGGACGTGCTCGTCTTCGGCAACCGGAACGACTCCGACTTCCACGACGCCTTCAACCAGGCCGTCGCCGAGGCCGCCGCCGTGGCGGGTGACGCCATCGACACCAACCTGCCCGGGGGCACGACGACTGCGCTGGCCACCGAAGCGGCCGCCGAGGCCCAGGACGCAGAGGCGGCCGAGGCCACGACGACGACCGAGCCCACCGCAGAAGACGCGGAATCCACGTCCGACGACGCGGAGTCGTCGACGACGACCGAGCCGGCGTCCACCTCGACTATCGAACCCCTCCTGCCCGGCGAGTGCCCCTCGACCTGAGCGGTGGCCCAGCCCCGGTGCAAGGTGGGCCGATCGGACGATCCTGAGCCTGAGATGGTCGGTCCGGAGGAGCGGCACGTATACCCTGGCGGGCGGCCGGGACACGTGTACGCGGATGAGGAAATCAGCATGAGCGCCAGGATTGCCATCATCGGAACCGGGTATGTCGGCCTGACGACCGGCGCCTGTTTCGCGTACCTCGGTCACGATGTCGTGTGCGCCGACATCGATCCGGAGAAGATCCGTCGGCTCAGCAACGGTGAGATCCCGATCCACGAGGACGGGCTCGAGACCCTGGTGAAGGAAGGCATCGCCTCCGGGCGGTTGCGCTTCGTTCTCGGTTCCGCGTCCGCCGTCCCCGATCGCGAGTTCATCTACCTGTGCGTCCCGACGCCCCAGGGCGACGATGGCTCCGCCGACCTGAGCTACATCAAGGCCGCCGCCCGGGAGATCGCTCCGGCC
Organism: uncultured Acidobacteriota bacterium; assembly: GCA_963732655.1. Classification (GTDB taxonomy): domain Bacteria; phylum Actinomycetota; class Acidimicrobiia; order Acidimicrobiales; family SHLQ01; genus CAVTWS01. The sequence goes on from CAVTAI010000005.1 coordinate 158,094, forward strand.
TTGCGTCCCGGCGCGGTGGTCGTCAACAAGTCGACCGTTCCCGTCGGGTCGACCGTGGTCGTCGCCGACGAGCTCGGCCGCGACGATGTCCACGTGGTCTCGAACCCCGAGTTCCTCCGCGAGGGTTCGGCGGTCCACGACTTCTTGAATCCGGACCGTGTCGTGATCGGTGCCGATGATCTGGGTGCGGCCCAGCGGGTCGCCATCTTGTTCCTCGGCGTCCGGGCGCCCGTCATCCTCACCGACCCCGCGTCGGCCGAGACCACCAAGTACGCCAGCAACGCCTTCCTCGCCACCAAGCTCAGCTTCGTCAACGCCGTGGCGGCCGTGTGCGAAGCGGTGGGCGCCAACGTCACCGACGTGCTCCTCGGTCTCGGCTACGACCGCCGCATCGGTCACGCCTTCCTGGCGCCCGGCCCGGGTTGGGGCGGTTCGTGTTTCCCGAAGGACACCAAGGCCCTTCTGCACATCGCCGAGGAGCGCGGGTACGACTTCAGCCTGCTGCGGGGCGTCATCGACGTCAACGACGAGCAGTTCGCCCGAGTGGTCGACAAGGTCATGGCCGCGGCCGGCGGATCCCTCGCCGGGAAACGGGTGAGCGCGCTCGGACTGGCCTTCAAGGCCGGTACCGACGACCTCCGCGAATCGCCGGCGATCGAGGTGATCAATCGACTCCTCGACGAAGGCGCGGTGATCCGGGCGTACGACCCCGCGGTCAGCGTCGTGCCCGATGCTCGCATCGAGGTGTGTGCCGATCCGTACGCCGCTTCGGAAGGCGCTGACGTCGTGGTCGTGCTGACGGAATGGACGGAGTTCCGCACCCTCGACCTCGACAAGCTCCGATCCGTCGTCGGCATGCCGGCTTTGGTGGATGCCCGCAACCTGCTCGATCGAGATGCCGTTCGGCTCCGGGGCTTCACGTACGACGGCATCGGCCGTTCCTGATGGCTCGCATCGTCGTCACCGGCGGTGCCGGCTTCCTGGGTTCGCATCTGTGCGATGCGCTGCTCGACCGTGGTGACGAGGTCGTCTGCATCGACAGTTTGATCACCGGCAACCTGGCCAACCTCGAACACCGTTTCGAGGATCCGGCGTTCCGGTTCGTGCGGCGCAACGTGAGCGAGTATCTCTGGGTGCCCGGTGAGGTCGATGCGGTCATGCACCTGGCCAGTCCGGCGTCGCCGCGGGATTACCTCGAACACCCCATCCTCACGTTGAAGGTGGGCAGCCTGGGTACCTTGAACGGCCTCGGCCTGGCCAAGGCCAAGGGAGCCAAGTTCTTCCTGGCCTCCACCAGCGAGATCTACGGCGATCCGCAGGTCCATCCCCAACCGGAGTCGTACTGGGGCCACGTCAACACCGTCGGCCCACGGGGTGTCTACGACGAGGCGAAACGGTTCGCCGAAGCGATGACGATGGCGTACCACCGTGAGCACGGCGTCGATACCCGGATCGTGCGCATTTTTAATACTTACGGTGTAAGGATGAGGCCCCGAGACGGCCGGGTGGTGTCGAACTTCATCGTGCAGGCCCTGACCGGTGAGCCCATCACGATCTACGGCAGCGGCCAGCAGTCGCGCAGCTTCTGTTACGTCTCCGACGAGATCCGGGGCTTCCTGGCCTTGCTCGACTCGAACGAGAACGACCCTGTGAACATCGGCAACCCGAACGAGTTCACCATCGCCGAGCTGGCCGAGGTCGTGAAGGACGTGCTCAACGTCGGCGTAGAGATCGTGTACGAACCGCTGCCGGTCGACGACCCGACCCAGAGGCGACCCGACATCACCCGGGCTCGGGAACTCCTCGGCTGGGAGCCGAAGGTCCAGCTCCGCGAAGGCGTCGCCCTCACTGCGGAGTACTTCGCCCGGCTCCTGCACGACCAAGGCCAGCTCTAGGTCTCGATCGGGGCCCACGGGATTACTCACTCGACCTTTACAAAGTTGGGTGAGTATTAATGTGGTGGAACGTCCGCTGGATGTGTTCGACCGAGAGTGGGAGTGGAGCGACCTCGCGGCCTTCGTCGGCACCCGAGCCTGGGTACTCGTCTGGCCATCGTGCACGGTACGCGGGCCCTGCGTGGGCGTGCGTCCGTCGACATCGTGATGCGGACGTTCGACTATCGAACCGCCGCCGCTTTTCGGGGATCGATGATCCGGCTACCGCGATGCACGTCCCATGCGGTCGTTGGTGGAACCCCGGGTTACCGTGACCTGCTGCCGGGGAGCAACGATCGGTCCAGCATCCGCTCCGGGCTCTGGAGCAGGCCGGCTTCGTGATCGCCAGCGCGCAGGCCCGCGGCGCGGGTGTTGGCCCTCGGAGAAGCAAAACACACGGTAGCGAGGCGCACCATGGGCGATCTGGCACGCCTCGAGCGCATCCGTGGGCTGGTGGCCACGAAACACCCGTCGGCGGCGTCGGCCAAGTTGCTCCTCTTCTCGGCCAGCGGGTTCGATATCAACCTCACCGAGGTCGTCGCCGGCGCGACATGGGTGCGACTACGTTCAGGCCATGAGCGTCGATGTGTCCGCGTTGATCGACCTCCGGCAGCGACTGCACGCCCATCCGGAACTGTCCGGTGACGAGGCGGAAACGGCCGACCGGATCGTCGAGTTCCTCGAGCCCCTCGGTCCGGATCGGATCGTGCGCGGCGTGGGTGGTCACGGCATTGTCGCGAGCTTCGACAGCGGGGTGCCAGGTCCGACTTTGCTGGTGCGAACCGAGCTCGACGCGCTCCCGATCAGCGAGTTGAGTGCGACAACACACCGATCGGTCCACCCCGGCGTGTCGCACATGTGCGGCCATGACGGCCACATGGCGATGGTGTGCGGGCTGGCCGCCCACCTCGCCGTCAAGCGTCCCGCCATGGGGGCCGTGCACCTGTTGTTCCAACCGGCCGAGGAGACCGGAGCCGGCGCCGCCGCGGTACTCGACGATCCGGCCTTCGCCGAGTTTCAATCCGACCTCGGGCTGGCGATCCACAACGTCCCGGGCTTCGCGATGCATGCGATCGTGCTCAAGTCGGGTGTGCTCACCCCGGCGGTTCGCTCGATCGTTTTCCGTTTCCGCGGTCGTACCGCGCATGCTTCACAGCCGCTGCTCGGGGAGAATCCGACGATCGCCATCGGCGAGCTCGTGGCGGCCGGGGCGGCGATGTGCGTTCACGACGAGCAGTCCGACGAGTTCCGACTGGTCACCTGTGTTCACGTACGCGTCGGTTCGGTCGCCTATGGGGTGTCGGCCGGCGACGGCGAGGTGCACTTCACGATGCGGGCCTGGTCTGACGACCGTCTCGAACTGCTTCAAACCGAACTGGTCGAACACGCCTCGGCGCGGGCGAGCGCCGACGGCCTGACGCTTGAGTGGCACACGTTGGAAGACTTCCGCTCGAACCACAACGACCCGACGGTCACTGAAATGGTCGCCTCGGCGGCACGCCAGGCGGGGCTCGACGTCGTGGACGCGCCGGTTCCGCTGGTGGCCGGGGAGGACTTCGGGCTGTTCACGTCGAGGTTCCCCTGCTGCATGGTCGTCCTTGGAGCGGGCGAGGACAACCACCCGATTCACAACGCCTACTACGACTTTCCCGATGAGCTGATCTCGACCGGCGTCCGCCTGTACGAAGCCGTCCTGGCCCGCATCCACAGCTGACTGCCCGAAGGGCGGGTCATGAGACGATGAGCCAGTCATATTGACAAGATAGTTTGTCTATACGACCATGGCCCGGTGCACGACCTCGAAGTGATCGACGATCCCGCCGCGGCCACGGCGGTGCTCGACCCCGTGCGCGCCCGGGTGCTCGCGGTGCTGGCCGAGCCAGGATCGGCGACCACGGTGGCGGCCGCGATCGGCGAAACCCGCCAGAAGGTCAACTACCACGTCCGCACCCTCGAGGCGCACGGTCTGGTGCGACTGGTCGGCGAGCGGCCCCGGCGGGGTCTGACCGAGCGGGTGGTCGAGGCGTCGGCTCGTTCCTATGTCGTGGCCCCGGCCGTGCCCGGTTCGCCGGTGGTCGAACCCGCCCGCACCGACCGGCTGTCGTCGCGCTACCTCGTCGCCGTCGCCGCCCGGTTGCTCCGCGAGGTCAACGACCTCGCTCGCCGGGCTGACGTTGCCGGGCAGCCATTGGCGACCCTGGCCATCGACACCGAGGTCCGCTTCGGATCCGCGGCCGATCGTGCTGCGTTCACCGCTGAGCTCACGCACGCGGTCACCGGCATCGTCGCTCGGTACCACGACGAGACCGCGCCCGGCGGCCGGCGGCACCGGCTGATCGTCGCCGCCCACCCCACGCCTGTCCCCGATACACCACCGGAGGTCTGACCCATGAACGAGCCGACGACATCACGCGCCATTGAACTCGACGTCGAGGTTGTGGGCACCCCCGAGGAGGTGTGGCGGGCCATCGCCACCGGGCCGGGCATCTCGTCGTGGTACGTCCCCCACACCGTCGAGGAACGCAGTGGCGGTGCGGCGATGGCGTCGTTCGGTCCCGAACCCGAGATGCAGATTCCCGGTCGGGTGGCCGTCTGGGAGCCGCCGCACCGGATCGTTTTCGATGGTGGCGAGGGTGCGGATGGGTTGGCTTTCGAGTGGACAGTCGAGGCACGCAGTGGCGGTACCTGCGTGGTGCGACTGGTCAACAGCGGGTTCGGGTCGGGCGAATCGTGGGACGAGCAATTCGATGGCATGTCGGAAGGCTGGCTGCTGTTTCTGCACAATCTTCAGCTCCACCTCGAGTACTTCGCCGGCCAAACCGCCACCGCATCCCTGCCGATGGCGACGTGGACGGGCCCGGCCGACACGGCCTGGGCGCGACTGCTCACCGAGTTGGGACTTCACGGCGAACCGGAGCTCGGCACCCGGGTCGAGATGACCGCTGACGCCCCCGGGTCGGACACCACGGCGGTGACACTGCGTCTCGGGGGAACCGTGGTCGACCGGGGCGCCCATCGTCTGGCGCTGCTCGTCGACACCCCAGAGCCCGGAACGGGCATCGTCGCCGTCGAGGGCCGCGTGGAGCAGTTGACCGTATCGATCTGGACCTACCTCTACGGCGAGGCGGGAGCCGCCGCCGTCGCTCGAGACGGGCCGGCGTGGACGGCCTGGCTGGCCGCTCGATCGGAGGGTTGAACCGTGCCGAGGTCCGGGCGTCCGGGCCGCGGCGCGCGGTCACGTCACGTCGAGCGGGATTCGGCTTCGGCTCGGTTGGCCCGGTACCACTCGATGGTGCGGGCCATGCCCTCGCGCAGCTCGGTGGGAGCCACGAATCCGAACGCGCCGGCGGCGCGGGACGGGTCGACGCAGCGCCGGGGTTGGCCATCCGGGCGGGACGCGTCCCAGCGGATCTCTCCGGCGAAGCCGACCAGCTCGGCGATCAGCTCCACCAACTCCTTGACGGGTGTCTCACGGTTGGCGCCGAGGTTCACCGGTTCCGGACTGTCGTAGTGCTCGGCGGCCAGCAGGATGCCTTCGGCGGCGTCGTCGACGAAGAGGAACTCACGACTCGCCGCGCCGGTGCCCCAGACTTCGATGTGGTCCGCGCCGGACTCGGTGGCGTCGACGCACTTCTTGATCAGCGCCGGGATGACGTGGGACACGGCCGGGTGGAACTTGTCGTGGGGCCCGTAGAGGTTGGTGGGCATCAGGTAGATGCCGCGCTGGCCGTACTGGGCACGGTTCGACTGGAGGTGGACGAGCTGCGCGAGCTTGGCGATGCCGTACGGCGCGTTGGTCTCTTCGGGATAGCCCTGCCAGAGACTCTCCTCCCGGAAAGGCACCGGGGTGAACTTGGGGTACGAGCAGATGGTGCCCACGATCACCGACATCGAGGTGCCGGCGTGGCGGGCCGCCTCGATGACATTCGTGCCGAGCAACAAGTTGTCGAGGTACAGGTCGGCCGGGCGCGCCATGTTGGCGCCGATCCCGCCGACGCGCGCCGCCAGGTGGATCACGAGGTCGGGTCGGACCTGTGCGAACAGCGCGTCGGCCTGTGCGCGCTCGCGAAGATCGAACTCGGTGCTGGTGGGCGCCGAGACCGCGGAGGCGCCCCGCCGCCGCAGGCCGGCCAGCACGGCGCGACCGAGGAAGCCGCTACCCCCGGTGACGAGGACCGGGCGGTCTGCCCAGGCGGTCATGGGTGACCTGCGGTCATGTTGCTCCGGTGGGGGCCGGAGAGCGTGGAGGCAACATTCATCTCCGCCGATGGTAACCGCAGTCGCCGTCGCCAGATGCGAGACTGCGAGCGTGACGAGCACCATCGGGGATCGGCGTCGTCATGACAGCCCGGCCCGGCGGGTCGCCCTTACGCTCGAGCACTGCTGGCATCGCGTGCCGGGGGGTACGGGGCGGGCGAGCGCCATGACGGCGCGGGGGCTGGCGACCCGGAGCGACATCGATCCGATCGGGGTGGCCGCTTGGCATCGCCGCCGGCCCGATGCCCCGTTCGACCCCCGGGTGCCCATCCGGCACGTGCCACTGCCCCGGCTGGGCCTCTACGAGGCGTGGCATCGTGCCCGGCGACCACGGGTCGAGCTCCTCACGGGAAGGGACACTGCGCTGGTGCACGCCACCGGCGGCGTGATCCCCCGCACGCGACTCCCCCTGGTGGTGACCGTCCACGATCTGGCCTGGATCCACTACCCCGAGTACTTCACGGCCCGTGGGCTGAGATTCTTCGAGCGGGCCCACGAGCTCACCGTGGCCGAAGCCGCGATGGTGTTGTGCCCTTCGGACGCCACCCGTCGGGACTGCCTGGCCCACGGAATCAGGGCTGATCGGCTCCGCGTCGTCCCTTGGGGAGTCGAGGCTCCCGCTGCCGACGACGACCACTTCGCCACGGTGCTGGCCCGGCTCGGCCTCGATCGCCGGCCCTTCGTGCTGGCGGTCGGCACGGTGGAACCACGCAAGAACCTCGGGACGCTCGTCGACGCCATGGCCCGGCTCGGCGGCGACACGCCGGCCATCGATCTGGTCGTCGTCGGTCCCGACGGTTGGCACGGCGAGCTGGCTGCCCTCGAGGCCCGGGCGGCCGGTCGAGTCCGACTGCTCGGATTCGTCGACGACCCGACGCTGTGGGCCCTGTACCGCGGCGCCGCACTGTTCTGTTACCCGAGCCTCTTCGAGGGGTTCGGCATGCCGGTGCTGGAGGCCATGGCGGCCGGGTGCGCCGTCGTCACGTCGGCGGGGACGGCGTGCGAGGAGGTCGTCGGCGCGGCTGGCATGACCGTCGCCCCAGACGACATCGAGGGCCTGTCGCGGGTCATCGGCGATCTCCTGATCGACCCCGACCGCCGTGCCGAGCTCGGTGCCGCCGCACGCGAGCGCGCACTGACCTACACCTGGTCCGCCACGGCCGCCGCCACCGTGTCGGCCTACCGGGAGGTGTGGTGAACCAGGCGGGAGCCGACCGTCGTCTCCGTGCTGAAATGGGAGCCGACCGTCGTCTCCGGGTGGGTGTGAACCTGCTGTGGCTCGTGCCGGGCGTGGTGGGCGGCAGCGAGGAATACGCCACCCGGACCCTTCGGGCGTTCGCCGATCATCGTCCGCCGGACATCGACCTGGTGCTGTTCGGCCGGAGCGCGCTGTTCGCCGCCCATCCGGAGCTGGCGGAGGTGGGCGAGTGCGTGGCCCTGGCGATCCCGGGTGGGCACCGGGTCCTGCGGGTGGTGGCCGAGAGCACGTGGCTCGGCCGGCAGGTCCGCCGTCGTCGCCTCGACCTCGTCCACCACGTGGGCGGGCGCCAGCCGCGGCTCGGCGTTTCGATGGCCACGGTGGTGACCGTGCACGATCTCCAGCCCCTCGAACATCCCGAGAACTTCGGCGTGGTCAAGCGCAGGTACCTGGCGCGTGCCATCCCGGCTTCGGCGCGGTCGGCCACCGTGGTGATCGCGGTGAGCGAGTACGTGCGGCGGCAGATCGTCGACCGGTTCGACCTCGATCCGGCGCGTCGTCACGGTGTCATCGGGTGTCGATCCCGGACGGGTCGTCACGGTGTCATCGGGTGTCGATCCCGGACGGGTCGTCACGGTGTCATCGGGTGTCGATCCCGAGGTCGGCGCCCGGTCCGATCGGGCTGAGCTCCCGCCGTCGGTCCAGGCGATCGTCGACCGCGGCACGCCGTACCTCATCTATCCCGCCGTCACCCATCCCCACAAGGATCACGACACGCTCCTGGCGGCGTTGGCGGAACTCCGGGACGAGGCCCGCGACGTCGCCCTCGTGCTCACCGGCGGCGCCGGAGCCGCCGACGATCACGTGACCCGACGCATCACCGATCTCGGCCTCGAGGACCGGGTGCTCCGGCTCGGGAGAGTGCCTCGGGACCAGCTCGATCGCCTGATGGCCGAGGCCGAGGCGCTCACCTTTCCCTCACGATTCGAAGGCTTCGGCATCCCGGTGCTGGAGGCGATGGCCCTCGGGTGTCCCGTGATCGCCGCCGACGCCACCGCCCTGCCGGATGTCGTCGGTGACGCCGGAGTGCGAGTGCGGGCGGGCGATGTCGGCGGGTGGGCCCGCGCCATCGCCGACCGCCTCGACGGGCGGCCGCCTCGGGCCGATCTGGTCGCGTCAGGGCGGGAGCGCGCTTCCCTGTTCACCTGGGCGCGATCGGCCCAGCAGCTGGAGTCCGCGTACCGGCTCGCCCGGCGGCTCGCTCCCGCCCGGTAGGGTGCTCGGCCGTCATGCGCATCCTCGTCCTCTGCCCCCACTTCGCCCCGGACACCGCTCCGACCGGCACGGTCATGACGGCGATCGTCGACGGCTGGATCGCAGCCGGGCACGAGGTCCACATCGTCACGTCGCTGCCCTGGTACCGGCACCATGCGGTGGAGGACGGGTGGACGGGTCGGGCGGTGCGTACCGAGCGGACCTCGTGGGGATCGGTCCGGCGGGTGCATCCGTTCCCGACCGACAAGACGAACATCCCGGCGCGCGCCGCCGGATTCGCTGCGCTGACCAGCCTGCTCACCCTCGGCGCGGTGTTCCGCCGGGCCAAGGTCGATGTGGTGATGGCGATGTCGCCGCCGCTCACCCTTGGTGTGGCGGGCTGGATCACGGCGAGGCTGCGGCGGGTCCCGTTCGTGTTCAACATCCAGGACGTGTTCCCGGATGTCGCCATCGAGCTCGGCGTCATCGAGAAGCGGTGGATGATCTCGCTGTTCTCCTGGCTCGAACGGTTCACGTATCGGCGGTCTGACGCGGTCACGGTGCTGTCCGACGACCTGGCCGACAACCTGAGGGCCAAACTCGGTCCGGTCGATGGTCCGCGCCTCGTCCATGTCATCCCCAACTTCGTCGACACCGATCTCATCCGTCCCGACGCCGCCGGCGCGGGTGAGTACCGCGGCGAGTACGGGTTGGGAGCCGCTCTCGTCGTCATGTACGCCGGCAACGTGGGGTTCTCGCAATCGCTCGGACTGGTGGTCGACGCCGCCCGCCACTTCCACGATGCCGGTCGCGACGACGTGCTCTTCGTGATCAACGGTGGAGGATCGGCTCGCGAGGATCTCGAGGCCTCCGCGGGCGGCCTCCCCAACCTGCGTTTCGTCGACTTCCAGCCGGCCGAGCGCTTGCCGGCGGTTCTGGCCGCGGCCGACGTGCACGTCGTGACCCTGCGCACCGGTCTGGCCCGATCGAGCGTGCCGTCGAAATTCTATTCCATCCTCGCCGCCGGTCGGCCGGTGGTGGCGTCCGTCGACGTCGGGTCCGAGCTGGCCCGGGTCGTCGAACGGACGGGAGCCGGGATCGCCGTGCCTCCCGACGACCCGGGCGCGTTCATCGGTGCGCTGGAGGATCTGCTGTCCGACGGTGAGCGTCGGCGGGTCGCGGGAGCGACGGGGCGGCAGTTCGTCGAGCAGTGGCTGACGTCACGGAGCGTCGCCGACTCGTACTCGCAGCTCTTCGTACAGGTGCAACGCTAGGGTTCCCGACCGGCGTCTGCGCCGTGGTCGTCGTCTACACAGTCTCGCCTCGGCGCTCGGGCGCCGATCGATCACCAGGAGTGCTCCCCCATGAAAGCTCTGGTCACCGGCGGCGCCGGATTCATCGGCTCGACGCTCGTCGACCAGCTCCTCGCCGCGGGCCACGAGGTCGCCGTGGTCGACAACCTGGCGAGCGGGCGATTGACCAATCTCGACGGTGCTACGGCCACCCACGGATCCCGGCTGCGCTTCCACCAGGTCGACATCCGTGACACCGCGGCAGCTGAGGTCGTGGCTCGGGAGCAGGCCGAGGTCATGTTCCACCTCGCCGCTCAAGCCGATGTCCGGGTCTCCGTCGACAACCCGGCGCTCGATGCGTCCATCAACCTGGTGGGCGCCCTCAACGTGGTCGACGCGTTCCGCAAGGCCGGTGGCCGCAAGGTCGTGTTCGCCTCGTCCGGTGGGACGATCTACGGCGCGCCTTCGGGCGACGCCCTGCCCGTCGACGAATCGCACCCACAAGTACCGATCTCGCCCTACGGCGTGTCCAAGAAGGCGTTCACCGACTACCTCGAGGCCTTCCGGCAGCTCTACGGTCTGGCGTACACGTCGCTGGCCCTCGCCAACGTCTACGGCCCCCGCCAGGATCCGCACGGCGAGGCCGGTGTCGTCGCCATCTTCTGCGGGCGGCTGTTGGCCGGTGAGCCGATCACCATCTTCGGGACCGGCGAACAGACGCGCGATTTCGTGTTCTCGACCGACGTGGCCAACGCGTTCTTCCTGGCCGCCGACCGAGCGGACTTCGAGCTCATGAACATCGGTACCGGGGTGGAGACCTCGGTCAACGAGCTGTACGAGACCACCGCGTCCGTCGTTGGCTCCACGGCACCGGCGGTGCGGGCGCCGGCTCGCACCGGTGAGCTCGACCGTTCGGCCCTGGATCCGGGCAAGGCGGGACGGCTGCTCGGTTGGCGTCCCCAGGTCGATCTGGCCGCCGGCCTCGCCGCCACGCTCGACTGGTTCCGGACCCGCTGAGCGGCGCCGGAACGGCCTCGCCAGCCGTTAGCGTGTGCGACCATGGCAAACAAGGATTCGGCCAAGAAAGTGGCCAAAGCGGCCCGCGCCGGGAGCGGCAGTGTTGCCGGCGCCAAGCGGGAGGTGGCGTTCCCGCTGGCCATCGTGGCGGTGATCCTCCTCGGGGTGGGGCTCGTCGTGTACGCCCGCGACGCCCGCGATGCCACGGCGGCGCCGCGGCTCTCCGATCACTGGCACGACGCGTACGGCATCTACGACTGCACGACCGAGGGTTTCCTCCCCAACTTCGCGGTGCAGACCGACCCGCTGGGCATCCACAGCCACGACGATGGCCTGATCCACATCCATCCGTTCTCGTCGCAGGCGGCGGGCGAGAACGCCAAGGTGGGGATCTTCCTCGATGCGATCGGTGCCCAGATGAGCGAAGACGCCATCGTCTTCCCGGATGGCACGACCCTGGCGGCGGGCACCGACTGTGGCGGTGAACCAGCCATCGTCCAGATGTGGCGGTGGGATCTCGACGCCGATCTCGAGCCGCAGGTCATCACCAGCGACTTCCACGATGTCCGGTTCCGCAAGGATCGTGAGGCCTACACCTTCGCCCTCGCGCCCGAGGGGTTCGAGCCCGTGCAGCCGCCGACCGTGGCCGGCGTCGATTCGGCCAGCGACGTGATCGACCCATTGGGGGACTCCACGACCACGACCGTCGCCGGGGAACCGATCGGCGACCCGACTTCCACGACCACTGCTGACGCCGGGGAGACCACCACCACGGCCGAGGAGACCACGACCACGGCCGAGGGCTGACCGCAGCGTGAAAGCCGTCGTCTTGGTGGGCGGGTTCGGAACCCGCCTACGGCCCCTCACCAACAACGTGCCCAAGCAGATGCTGCCGGTCGTGGATCGCCCCATGATCGAGCACGTCTTGGCCGGCCTGAGCCGGTTCGGGGTGACCGAGGCCGTTCTGGCCGTCGGGTTCGCCCCCGACGTGTTCCGTGAGGCCTACGGCTCCGGTACCTGTGCCGGCATCAAGATCAGCTACAGCATCGAGGCGGAACCACTCGACACCGCGGGAGCGATCGCGTTCGCCGCTCATACGGCGGGTATCCGGGAGCGCTTTCTCGTCGTCAACGGCGATGTGTTCACCGACCTCGACGTCGGCGAGCTCGTGGCGTTCCACGAGCGGTCCGGGGCCGCGGCCTCGATCCATCTGGTGCCCGTCGCCGATCCCTCCCGGTACGGCGTGGTGCCCACCGATCCCGACGGCAAGGTGCTGGGGTTCATCGAGAAACCACCGGCCGAGGATGCCCCGACCAACATGATCAACGCCGGGACCTACGTGCTCGAACCCGGGGTGCTCGACCTGATCCCGAGCGGCCGCCGGGTCTCGGTCGAACGTGAGACGTTCCCGGCCTTGGCCGAGCAGGGCACGATGTTCGCCATGCCGTCAGACGTGTACTGGGTCGACGCTGGTACCCCGGCGACGTACCTCCAGGTGCAACTCGACCTGATCGAGGGTCGCCGCGGGGAGCCCTGGCCCGCCATCGCCGCGGACGCCGTCGTGGACCCATCGGCCCGGGTGCACAACAGCGTGATCATGACCGGTGCCCGCATCGGTTCTGGTGCTCGGATCGAACGTTCGGTCATCCTGCCCGGCGCGGTCGTCGCCGCGGGAGGCATGGTCGTGGATTCCGTCGTCGGCCCACGGGCGCGGGTCGGCGAGGGCGCGTTGCTCGATCAGCTGACGGTGGTGGGCGAGTCGGTCCGGGTGTCGCCGGGCGAGGTGCTCATCGCGGCTCGGGTGCCGGCTGTTCACAGCTGAGCGACACGGCGGCCAGGTGTCGTGAGACCTCGCGGTCACGAGCCAGCGATGAGCGGCAGAGCGCATGGATCACGGCGATCAGGCCGATCACCAGGATCACGTCCCCCGCGCTGAACGGGAGAGCGCCCGGAACCCACGTCGGCATCGCCATGACATCGCCGAACAGGGCGAGGTGGGCGTCCTCGATGGGTGCCGCGTTGGTGAACCGATCGGTGTCGAGGTGGGCGCCCACCGCGGCCCACGCCTCCGGTGACACCGGCATCACCCCTCCGTTGGCGGCGATGGCGACGAAGTTGCAGGCTGCACCCAGCCCGAGCAACCAGATGCCCTGGAGGTCCCGGTTGCGGGCGATGAACGCCGCCAGGAGCAGGTACGAACCGATGTGTCCGGTCCGGGCGACGGCGCCGTCGGGCAGGTTCACGATGACGAACTGCGTGGCGACGCTGGCGGCGATGAGTCCTGGAGTGCGGAGGCGTTCGTGATCGAGGTACCACCACCGGCCTCCGGTGAGCGGAACCGTCACCACGGCCAGGGTGATCCCGATGACGAAGATCATGCCGACCGCCGAACGTCTGGTCGTGAGGGCACGGTTCGGAGTGGGGGCGTGGGGTGGTCAGGCCCGGCCGTGGCGATGCCCAGGCCGCCGTACTTCGCCTTGTACATGGCCCGGTCGGCCGCGGCCATCAAGGGCTGGACGCCACCGGGATGGTCGCCGAGCATAGCGATCCCGAAGCTGCCGTCGATCTCCACGACGGCGCCGTCGATCAACATCGGCGATCGGAGGGCGGCGCGCAGGTCCATACCGATGATGAGGGCGTCCCCGACGATCTCGATCCGGGGCAGGACCACGGCGAACTCGTCTCCACCGAGCCGGGCCACCAGGCTGTCGCGAGGCACCCGAGCGTTCAGGCGGGTGGCGACCTCACACAACACGGCGTCGCCGGCCGCGTGGCCGTACCGGTCATTGACCGGCTTGAAGCCATCCAGGTCGAGGAGGATCACGGCTCCGGGGGCCGGCCCGTCGGCCGAGAGGTTCGTCAGCTCCTCCAACTCGTGTTGGAGGCGCCGGCGATTGGGAAGCCCCGTCAACGCGTCCTGTTCGGCTTCTCGTTGATGCGAGGCGCTCGCCTTCGATGTCCAGTTGAGGGCGGCCATCGTGATGCCGACGAACGGAAGCACGATCAGGCTTCGCTCGCACACGATCACCAGCACCGGGGCCAGGGCGATGAGCATGCCGTCGCCCGAAAGGTTCAGTCGAGCGAAACGAGGCACCAGGTCCCGGATGCGACCGTGGCCCCGGAGGCCGGCGTAGACCGCGACGATGGTGACGTTCGTCAGGTACAACGTGGCCCCGGCAGCGGCCACGGCGGCCGCCCACCAGGCGTCGAGTCGACGTCCGTCGACCAGGCTGAGCTCGGTGTTGGTCAGGCGCAAAACGCCCAGTGCCGCGGCCAGGGCCAGCAGCAGTTGGGCGCTGTTGGTGGTGATCAGCAACGGATTGCGCTGGCGATGGATGAGCTCGCTGACGACGCCGACCAGGGCCATCAAGACGAGCGTCTCGAGGTGACCGCCGAGCAGGATGAGGGCAAAGGCGAACACCCACGACAGCGTCACGGAGCGGTCGTTGTTGCGAAGCCAGTTGGCGGACCAGATCTCGCTGCCGACGAGGGCGAGGCCGATAACGGCGAAGGCTGGCCGCTCCTCCCGCGACAACGACCAGCCTTCACCAACGATCTCCGTCGCGATGACCATGGTCGCCGTGACGCAGATCGCGAGCGCGAATCCGTGGCTGGTGGCGCGGCGCGGAGCCACGGCAGCGGTACTCCGGATGCCCCGCGCCGCGCCGATCAGATGACGCCGGCGAAGAAGCTGAGCTTCAGCGGTGCCGCGGCGGCGACGAAGAGCAGGACGACGGTGCCGATGAGCATGAGGCGCTTGCGGGTCATGATGGTTTCCTCCCTGGTGGGTAACCGAACGGCAGGTGGAATCCTCAGCCGGGCGGTTGTGATACCAAAGGCTTCGGCCGAGAACGATGTCGGCTTGAACAGGTTGGCCCGGCTGGCCCACCAGGCAGGGCCGAACGGCCCCTCACGAGGCGGAATGCGGGTCCGAGGCCGGTCAGTCCGCGTGGGACGCCCAGGGCAGCAGTCGAGGGAGGAGCACGACGGCGGCGGCGCCACCGATTGCGGCAATGCCGATCGGCACCCAGGCGTCGCCGCCCGGCAGGTCGAGCTCGAAGTACGTCCGCAGGGGCTCGATCGCCATCACGGCGAGGTAGGAGAGGCCCATGGCCACGGCCAGTCCGATCTTCCAGGGCTGGAGGGGGCGGCTGACGAGGATCAGGATGACCAGCCCGATGAAGAGCAGGGTGATGGTGGCGGCGGTTCGCGCCTCGTCGAGGCCCTCGGGCAGGTCCACCTGGCTCCGAACCGCCTCGTAGGCCGCGAAGCTGGAGATGCCGGCGACGATGCCGGCGGGGATCGAGAATCGCAAGACCCGAGGCAGGAAGCCGGGTCGGACGAGCTGGGTGTTGGGGGCCAGGGCGAGGAAGAAGCCGGGGATCCCGATGGAGAACGTGCCGATCAACGAGAGCTGGCGCGGGAGGAACGGGTAGTCGTGGCCCACGGCGGCCACCAAAGCGGTCAGCAGGACGGCATAGATGGTCTTGGTGATGAACAGGTTGGCCACCCGTTCGACGTTGTTGATGATCCTTCGGCCCTCGTCGAGCACGCGGGGGAGGGTGGCGAACCGGTTGTCGAGGAGGACGAGCTGGGCCACGGCACGGGTGGAGGAGCTGCCCGACCCCATGGCGATACCCATGTCGCTGTCCTTCAGGGCCAGCACGTCGTTGACGCCGTCGCCGGTCATGGCGACAACCCGCCCCCGGCTCTGGAGGGCGGCGATCATGGCTCGTTTCTGGTGCGGGGTGACTCGCCCGAAGACCGCCTGGCGCTCGACCAGGTCGGCCAGCTCTTCAGCGTCTTCGGGGAGTTCGCGGGCATCGAAGCCGGACTCGGCGTTGGGGACGCCGGCTCGCCGGGCCACGGCGGCCACCGTCTGGGGGTGGTCGCCGCTGATGACCTTGAGGTCGACGCCCTGATCGGCGAAGAAGGCGAGGATCTCCGGCGCATCGGGTTTGACGGTGTCCTCGAGCAGGACCAGGGCGAGGGGCGTGCGTTGATCGGGGAGGGAGTCGCCGGTGTACGGGCCGTCGCTGTGGGTGAGCAGGAGGACCCGTCGACCCTCCTCGGCGTGTTCACCGACGCGCTCGCGTGCCGCGTGATCGTCGTCGTCGAACACGATGTCCGGGGCGCCGAGATAGAAGGAGCCACGCCCGTCGAATCGGGCGCCCGCCCACTTGCGGGCCGACGAGAACGGGGTCACCCGATCCGCGGTCCAATCCGCGGGCGGCTCGAAGCCGTTGGCGATCGCCACCAGGGTGGCGTTGGGGCTCGGGTCGGCAGCGGCCATGGCGCCGAGCGCGGCGCGGACTGCGGGCTCGGCGGCGCCATCGAGCAGTTCGAGACCGCCGAGCGAGATGTCGCCGGTCGTGATGGTGCCGGTCTTGTCGAGGCACAACGTGTCGACCCGAGCGAGCAGTTCGACCGACACCAGTTCCTTGGCCAGGGCCTTCCTCCGGGCCAGGGCCACCACCCCGGTCATGAAGGCCAGGCTGGTCAGCAGGACGAGACCCTCGGGGACCATGGCGATGGCGGCGGCGACGGTGTCGCGCATGGCGTCTTGCCACCGGTCGAGCTTGTTGAACAACCGCAGGGCGAGCAGCAGGCACACCGGTGGGATGACGATCATCATCCAGCGGAGGATCTGGTCGATCCCGGTGCGCAGTTCGCTTCGGCTCAGGCGGAACTGGCGCGCCTCCTCCGAAAGGGCGGCGGCGAAGGACTCGGCGCCGATCCGGGTGGCGAGGTAGTGCCCCGAGCCGGCCGAGACGAAGCTGCCCGACAAGACCTGTGTCCCCGCTGGTTTGTCGATCGGTTCCGACTCACCGGTGAGGAGTGATTCGTCGACCTCGAGCCCGACCGCTTCGAGGACCTCGCCGTCCACGACGATCTGGTCGCCGGGCTCGAGGAACAAGACGTCGTCGGCCACCACCTGGCTGACACCCACCTCGTGCACGTTCCCGTCGCGAACGACTCGGGCCTTGGGGGCGCTCAACACCTCGAGCTCGCGCAACGTATTGCGGGCCCGCACCTCCTGGTACACGCCGATGACGATGTTGGCGACGGCGACGCCCGCGAACAAGACGTCGCCGAACGAACCGGCGATCAGCACCAGCGCGAACAAGGTGGCGACGATCAGGTTGAGCGGGGTGAAGACGTTCGCCCGCACGATCTGACCGATGGTGCGGACCGGGGCATCGGGAACGTGGTTGACGCGACCGGTCCGGACGCGCTCCTCGACCTCGTCGGCGGTCAGGCCGCGCAACGACGTCCCGGGGGCGGCAGGTCTCGGCGAAGCGGTTTCCGTCATGTCCAGGGTGCGCCGGAGTCGTCGAACCGGTACTCGTTCTGGTGCATCGTGATCCGGTGCCGGAGGCCGGCGGTCGTGGGGTCGTGGGAGTCGTAGCCGGCGTCGCCCTCCCACATGGTGACCATCTCGCCATCGACCTTCCCGAGGTGCGTGGCGTAGAAGCGAGGTGAGCGGGCCGCAAACCCGGCCAGGGCCTCGGCCACGGTCGAGAAGGCCCGGAGGTAGTGCAAGCTCACCCAGGTCGGAGGAGCCAACTCGATCTCCAGGAGGTCCCGCCGCCGGAGGGCGTCGGCCGGGGTCATCCAGTCGTGTTCGTGGATCTCGCCACCGTCGATGACGACCTCGGTATCGGGCGCGGCGGCCAGGAAGAACCAGGTGGCGAAGCGTTTCGGGGAAACCGGCGGTGGGATCCAGTGCGAGAACCACACCAGGTCGTCCGGATCGACGGCGACGCCGGCTTCCTCGACCGATTCTCGCGAGGCGGCCCGTCGAGCGGCGGTGGCGAGCGCGTCGGCGTCGGCGAGGACGCCTGCGGTGGGCCCGGGATCATGATGATCGTCGTCGTCGATCCGGCCGCCCGGAAAGACCCACATGCCGCCGAAGGCCAGCTTCGAGTTCCGGCGCAGCATGAGGGTCTCGATGCCATCGTTCGCGTCACGAATCAGCACCACGGTGGCGGCATTGACGATCGGCGTCTCGCCTTCGACCGCGATCTGTCGGGCCCAGGCCTCGAAACGCTCGGTATCGCGACTCATGGTCCTCGTCGGGTTCACTGCCGCCCGGGTCGGCGACTGGGCGACACCCTATCCGGAGGCTACCGAGCCGAGTGGTAGCGCCACCGAGCCCGGGATGACGTGCCGCCCGACGTCCGCGCTGCCCTATTGTGACCCCCGGCCCGCCACCCGCGACGCCCCAGTTCTCTGGAGGATCCATGCAGCAACTCGACGGGCGCGTCGCCGTGGTCACCGGTGCCGCCAGTGGTATCGGCCTGGCCATGACCCGGGCGTTCGTCGGTCGCGGCATGTCGGTCGTCATGGCCGATGTCGACGAGCAGGCCCTCGTCGAGCAAGCGCGCTCGTTGGAGGGCGAGGGGGCACGCGTCGTGGGGGTGCTCACCGATGTCACGGTGCCTGCCGACGTCGAGGCGTTGGCGGACCGGACGGAGTCGACCTTCGGGGGCGTGCACCTCGTCTGCAACAACGCCGGGGTCGCTCCCGCCGGCCCGCTACTGGCCAGCACGGCTGGCGAGATGCGATGGGTGTTCGACGTCAACGTCCACGGTGTCGCCAACGGCATCCGCGCCTTCGGGCCCCGGCTGGTCGCCGCCGGTGAGGGACACATCGTCAACACCGCGTCGGAGGCCGGGCTCACCACGACCTCGATGCTGGCCGTCTACTGCGCGTCGAAACACGCCGTGGTGGGTCTGAGCGAAGCGCTGTTCTGGGAGCTCGAAGGAACCGGCGTCGGGGTGAGCTGCCTGTGCCCCGAGCTCGTCCGGACGGGGATCTTCGAGTCCGAACGCAACAAGCCGGCACACCTGGAGCTCGGTGTGGGCCACGGGTCCACCATCCCCCCGCTCCGGGAGATGATCCAGGTGATCGGCATGGATCCGGCCGACGTGGCGGCGACGGTGGTGGACGCCGTCCTGCACGACCGCTTCTGGGTCTTCACCCACGACGTCACCCCGACCCGTGCCGCGGTGCGTTTCGCCGACATCGCCGCCGGCCGCAACCCCACCTCCCCCCACACCGCTTGAACTCGGCACCTGTGCCGGTGTGGCGGGTGAGGTGTGGTCGAACCTGTGCCGGTGTGGCTCCGCCATCCCGGCACAGCAAGAACGAGCGCCGGCAAAGCCGGCACGATACAACTCGCCTGAACGGAGGGAGCGCAGCGACCGAGTGAGGGCGAACCTCAGAAGTATTTTGCGAAGTCGACCTGGTTGGTGGCCATGGCGGCGCTGAACCCACCGTCGATCACCAGGTTGACGCCGTTCACGTAGCTGGCCGCGGCGTGGGATCCGAGGAAGACGAGGGCGGGCGCCATCTCGGCGGCCTCGGCGAGGCGGCCGATGCCCACGTCGGCGGTCATGTTGATGGCGGCGTCGCCCATGGCCTGGCGGAAGTCCGGCATGATCTTGGTGTCGGTCACCCCGGGGCAGATGCTGTTCATCCGCACGCCCTGTTTCACGGTCGTGACCGAGCGGCTCATCGTGTACACCTGCACGGCCTCCTTGGAGAACATGTAGCCGTCGCCGATGAGCTCGGCGTGGGCGTCGATCCACGCCGTGGCGCGGGCCGGGTCCGTGGTGGCCACGAGCTCCAGCAGCTCGGCCAGGTGGGCCGGCCAACCGCCGCCGGCGATCGACGCGATGTGGGTGACCGAACCGTTGGCGGAGATCCGAGGAAGGAGTCCCTCGGTGAGCTGGCGCAGCCCGACGAAGTTCACCTTCATGACCTCGGCCGCGCTCCATCGCGTGCCGCCGGGAATCCCGGCGCAGTTGAACAGGGCGTCGATCCGGTCCGGGAGCGCGCCGATCACCGACGCCACCGAGTCCGGATCACCGAGATCGACACGGTGGGCGGCGGCGACCGCCGTGTCGACCGGGGCGATGTCCAAGGCGTGGACCTCGGCACCGGCCGCGAGCAGGAGTTGTACGGTCTCGTGGCCCATGCCGGTTGCGGCACCGGTGATGACCACGGTCTGGCCGTCGTAGCGGAAGGGGTCGGTCATGATGGTGGCTCCTGGAGCGGTGGGGTGATGGTCGAAGACGGCGGGATCAGGCGCCGGCGGGCGGGGTGAACCGGTTGTCGGAGAAGTACGAGCTCTGCTCGATGAGGCGGGCGCTCTTCCAGCCGTCAGTCGTGCGCACGAGATCGTGGTTGTAGTAGCCGCCACAGAACCACGTGGTGCCATCGGGCATCCCCATCGGGTTGTGGAACATGGCCCGAACGGTTGCCGTGTCGCCGTCGACGCGGGCGTCGATGTTGGCGATCAGGTGCTGGGTCATCGGGAAGTTGGCGAGCGTGGACTCCAACCACTGGGCGATGGCCTCGCGATCACCGTCGATGCCGCCGGCGGACCGGTAGTCGATGTAGGCGTCCTCGGTGAAGACCGAGCGCCACAGGGCCCAGTCCTTGGAGTCGACCGAGGTGGCGTAACGGGTCAGGAGATCGGCGATGGCGATCCGGTCCGCCAATAGGGCTACATCCACGAACGTTCCTCCGGGTCGAGTGACCGACGGAGGATAGACGACACGCGGGAGCGGACCGAAACTCCTGCCTCGCCGGCCGGCCCGCGGCGGCGATGGGTCGGCGCCGATGGCGAGCCAGCGTCCGAACGGCAAGGATCGGCGTATGACGATCATGAGGTTCGTGGTGGGCGATGTCCGGATGACCCTGGTGCGGGAGGTCCTGCAAACCATCACCTTCGACGGATTGTTCTCCGGGACGGATGCGGCCACCATCGCCGATGCTCAGTCGTGGCTCGCTCCCCATTTCGTCGACGGGGACGGTCGTCCGCTGCTGTCGATCCACGCGCTGGTGGTCGAATCCGAGGGCCAGACGATCGTGGTCGATACCTGCGTGGGCGACCGCGTGATCGCCGGTATGGAGGGGCTGACCCCGCCCGTGCCGGTCTTCCTCGACGATCTCGAACGGGCCGGGTTCGCCCCCGATTCGATCGACACCGTGGTGTGCACGCACATGCACTTCGATCACGTCGGGTGGAACACCCGGTGGGACGGGGACCGCTGGGTGCCCACCTTCCCGCAGGCCCGGTACCTCTTCGGTCGGGTCGAGTACGAACACTGGGCGCGTGGCGCCGAGGGCATGGCCACGACCTTCGGCGACACCGTCGTACCGGTGGTGGAGTCGGGCCAGGCCGACCTCGTGGAGACCGACCATCGCATCACCAGTGAGGTCCGGCTGGTGCCCACCCCCGGCCACACGCCGGGACACGTGTCGGTCCGGATCAGCTCCGCGGGTGAGGAGGCGGTGATCACGGGCGACCTTCTGCACCATCCGATCCAGTGGGCCGCCCCGGGCTGGACGATGGTCGCCGACAGTGACCCGGCGCAAGCTTCGGCGACCCGGGAGGAGTTCGCCGCCGAAGCAGCGGCGTCCGCCCGGTTGGTCTTCGGCACCCATTTCGCCGGCCCCTCCTGCGGTCATGTCCGGGCCGGCTCGTCGGGCTGGTGGTTCGATGCCGCTCCCGATCGGGCATCGCTGGTCGAGTGAGCGGCGCGCCGGGCGGGCATCGCTGGTCGAGTGAGCGGCGCGCCGGGCGCGCAGGTCGTGAGGTGATCGGGCGGCGGCGGTCTACCGTGAGGCGGTGCGCGAACCATCGGAGGTCGTGGTGGTCGACCACGACGACTGGCTCGGCGTGATCCCGGCCGTCGACGACCTTTGGGCCGCGGAGCGCGGGGAGTGGGTCAACGTCATCCCCGATCTCGGCGAGGAGGTCGATTCGCCGCCGAGCCTGGTCCGGGCCTTCAGCGCCCGGGGGCCGGCCATCCCGGTGATCACCCTGGTGGCACCCGATCGTCGCGGGCGCAAACCGTCCCCGGGGTCGGTGGGGATCGAGCACGGGGGCGGAGAACGCCAGTTGGGCGCGCTGGCTCGTGCTGGGCTGACCCGTCCCGCCGGATGGCTCATGCGCCAGGACCATCCCCGTCGGGGTCTCGTGTTCGAGGTGGCCGACGACGTGACCGCGGAACAGGCGTTGACCTACTCGGTGCAGGTGGCCACCTGGCTCAGCCCGTCGCCGCCTCGCGGTCGATGGTTGGTGGCCCTTCATCGCCGCCGTCCGGGCTGACCGCTCGTTGCGTTTCGGACCGGACCGACTCGGCGACTCGGTCCGACAACCGCCGAATCAGCTCGGAGAAGAAGGGGTCCGGCGCAGGAGGGTCGCTCTCGGTTCGGGCCGACAGGTTGCTCATCACCCGATCGAGCTCGGCGTCGACCGCCTCCATCGGTGCCCGGGCCGCCCAGCCGCGCTGCGGGGTCGAGGATGTGGACCGGGGCCAGCTCGCCGGTGTCGTCTCGTGGTCGGAGATCCGCTGACTCATCAGGGGGGAGCGGGGTGCTGAGCGGGGTGAGCTCGGCGAATTCGGAGTCGTCGGCCAACTCTGGGTCGTCAGCGAACTCTGAGTCGTCAGCGAGTTCGGGGTCGTCGGCGAACTCGGTGTCGAAGTCGTAGGCGAAACCGTCCTCATCGACGACGTCGGGGCCGTCGTCGAGGCCCCACTCGTCGATCTCGTCCATCTCGTCGATCTCGTCGAACGCGGGATCGACGGACGTCCGGCTGACCTCGAGCGGCGCGGTGACACCGTCGACCACCTCAAGGCCGTCGAGCGCGGCGTCCGGGAGCGTCGACAGTGATGGGTCGACGGCGGCGCGGCCGCCCACGAAGCGCCAGTCGACCGCAGCGCCGGCCACCGTCGTCGTCCAGCGGGGCACATCGGGTGCTCGCGTCGCCGGCTCCCACGCATCACCCTGATCCTCGGTGAGGAAACGAAGGATCCGCGGGCGTCGCCCCGATCCAGACGCGAACCAGTCGAGCGCCATCACGATGATGGCGAAGGCCGCCCAAGCGGCGAGCGAAACGAGGACCAGGTTGCGATCAGTCATGGTGGGCGCGGTCAGAAGAACCGCCCCGGGGACGACGTGCGCACGTCATTCCCGTGGGTGCCAGGGTAACGCACCCCACCGCCTGACCAGAGCCACCCTCCGGGCGGACGGATGGTCAGGGCCACCGCTCAGGGTGACGGAGGAGGCGGTCGGCCTCGGCCAGATACGCGTCGACCCGGCGGCCGATGTCGTCGACCGGCGAACTGGAGGCCATCCCGCCGCCGGCACCGGCGAGCCGGCGAGCGAATGCGCCCTCCACGATGCAGGCCTGCTTCCACCAGGTGAAGGCCACGTAGTAGGGCAGGTGGGAGAGGTCGAACCCGGACCGTTCGGCGTACCGTCGGATCACCTCGTCTCGACGAGGGAAGATGCCCGCCAGGGTCGGCGGGTCGACGAGCACCAGGAGCTCATCGCCGGGATCGGACCAGTACTGGAGCGACCACGCCAGATCGGCGATCGGGTCGCCGATCGTGCACAGCTCCCAGTCGAAGACCGCTTTCACACTGAAGTCGTCGTCGAGCATCGTGTTGTCGAACCGGTAGTCACCGTGAGCGAGACCAGGCGCCGCCACCTCGGGTGGTTGGGCCGCCGCCAGCCGGTCGTGCAGGTCGTACAGCAACGGCACGGGACGGAGATCGACCCGGGCCACCTGGGTTCGCCACCGCTTGAGCTGCCGACCGACGTAGTTGTCGTGCCGACCGAGATCGGCCAGCCCCACGGCGTCGAGGTCGATGCGGTGGAAGGTCAGTTGGGTGTCGATGAGGGAATCGGTGGCTCGATCCGCCTGCTCGGCGGTGATGCCCGCGACGTCGGCCTGATCCCGGAGGATCCGTCCGTCCACGAACTCCATGACGTAGAACGGCGCGCTCGTCACCTCGGTGTCGGCGCACTCGGCCACGCAGGACGGCACGGGCACATCGGATCGATCACGGAGGGCCGTCATGATGCGGAACTCACGGGCCATGTCGTGCGCGGTGGCGAGCGTGGACCCGACCGGGGGGCGACGCAGGGCCCATCGCTGGCCGGCCGCATCCGTGACCTGAAAGGTGAGGTTCGAGCCGCCGGCGGCGATCAGCTGGTAGCGGAAGGGCGCGACCGAGCCGGGGACATCCCGGAGGATCCACTCGCCGACACGCGTCACATCGATGCCCCGCGGTTCACCCGCAGGTGAAACAGGGTCGCTCGTGGTCATCGGTCGCCGCGCCGGTGCTCGACCACCAGGAGGGAGAACGTGCCGCCGAAATCGATGAAACGAACGGTGTCGTCACGCACCGCCTCCCGGCTGCCCGGCCCGGTGTAGAAGCGGTCGGCGTAGTCCTCGCGGGAAGCGAACCACAGCTCCGACACGCCATCGGTCGGGGGTGCCTCGGTGAGAAGGCTTTCGACGTCGAGCTGGACGTACCGCCCGATGCCGATGTGGTGTTCAGTGGCGACCGCCACGTGGCCGCGGTAGCGCTCGCGGAACAGCTCTGTCGAGAGCTCGTCCGGCTTCTTCACGAACGACACCTGCTTGATGCCAGCGACCGGGACGCCGTCGCCATGGGGTAGTCCCCGGTCCCAGGCCGGCACTTCGGTGACGAGGAACCCCCGCATAGCGGAGGTAGCGACGGACGCCGGGCACTGCTCGGCGGCGTCAGGATCGAAGACGATGGCGTGCCAGTCGGCCGGTCCGGCCGGGGAGCCTTCGCGGCGACGGGTCGACAGCGCCGTTTGATCCGCGTCGACGATATCGATGCCACACCGAGTGGGCGTGGTCGAGACGAGGTCGGCGATCCACGACGTGATATCGGAGGCCGCGGGGCACGACAGGAGCCAGATGGAGGCGGTCATGGGGGCGACCGTACTCCTGGTCGCCTGCGGCTCAGTGTTGCCTGGTCGCCGTCGGCTCAGTGTTGCCTGGTCGCCTGCGGCTCAGTGTTGCCTGGTCGCCTGCGGCTCAGTGCACCGACTTGTTGTCGAGCTCGTGGAGTCGGCGCACGGCGCCCATGAGGATCTTCTTGGCCAACCGTGGGCTGGCGTCGAGCAGGCTCGAGAACTCACGCCGGTTGAGGGCGTCGACCACCATGTCGGTCTCGGCGGTGACCGTCGCGGTCCGGGGCACGCCCGCCAGGACGGCGAGCTCACCGAAGAAGTCACCGGGGCCGAGGGTGGCGACCTTGCGGCCGTTCTTGCGGACCGAGGCCTGGCCCTCGACGATGATCATGAACTCGCGTCCGGCGTCGCCCTCTCGCGTCAACACCTTGCCGGCTTTGACATTGACCGGGGTGACGAGCCGGGACACCTTCTTCAGCTCCTTCGAGCTCAGTTCCGAGAAGATGCCGACAGTGGCGAGCGCCGAATCGACGTCACGGTCCTTGCTCATGGGCGGTTCCTTTCGACAGCTCGCCGCCCACTCATCGACCGGCGCGAGTCCAACTAGGTTTCGGCGCCAGTTCTAGCGCATGAGGTGGGCGTCCGCGTCGAGCCTCACCCAGCGCGCGATGCCGAGCGGCAAACGGTCACCGATGACGGCGTCGCCTCAGACGGGGTCATCCGGTGGGCCACAATGGTCGTCGGCGCGGCGCAGTGGTCGCGGCCCGGGATGAGCGGAGCGAACCATGCGAGGTACTCGATGAGAGTGGTGATCGTCGGCGCTGGTGGTGTGGGATCGGCGGTGGCCACGGTGGCGGCCGGCCGGCAGGTGTTCCGGGAGGTGTGGTTGGCCGATGTGGACGCCGGGCGTGCCGTGGCCGCCGCGGAACGAACCGGCGACGACCGCTTCCGCGGCGTCGGGGTCGACGCGTCGAATCGGGCCGATCTCGTCGAGCTCTTCACCACCGCCAAGGCGGACGCCGTTCTGAACGCCTGCGACCCCCGTTTCAACATGGCCATCTTCGACGCCGCGCTGGCCGCCGGATGTCATTACATCGACATGGCGGCCAGCCTCTCGGAGCGCCACGCAGAACGCCCCTATGAACTGCCGGGTGTCGTCTTGGGCGACGATCAGTTCGCTCGGCACGACGACTGGCTCGCCCGGGAGCGTCTGGCCATCGTCGGCCTCGGCATCGAGCCGGGATTCTCCGATGTCGTTGCCCGGTATGCCGCCGACCACCTCTTCTCCGAGATCGACGAGATCGGTGTGCGTGACGGCGCCGACCTCGTCGTCGACGGCTACGAGTTCGCCCCGACGTTCTCCATCTGGACGACGATCGAAGAATGCCTCAACCCTCCGGTGGTGTTCGAGCGGGACCGAGGCCTGTTCTGCACCGAACCGTTCAGTGAGCCCGAAGTTTTCGTGTTCCCGGAGGGAATCGGCCCGGTCGAGTGCGTGAACGTCGAGCACGAGGAAGTGCCGTTCATCTCCCGACATGTCGACGCCGGGCGGGTCACGTTCAAGTACGGCTTGGGCGACCGGTTCATCGAGGTGCTGCGCACGCTGCACCTGCTCGGACTCGACGGCACCGAACCGATCGACGTGCGCGGCCAGATGGTGTCGCCCCGGGATGTCGTCGCCGCCGCCCTGCCGAACCCGGCGAACCTCGGTGACCGCATGCACGGCAAGACGTGCGCGGGCGTCTACGTGACCGGCCGCGGGACCGATGGTCGGCCGCGCTCGTCGTACCTTTATCACGTGGCCGACAACGACGAATGCATGGCTCGCTGGGGCCATCAGGCGGTGGTGTGGCAGACGGCCGTGAACCCGATCGTGGGGCTCGAGCTCCTGGCCGAAGGCGTCTGGGGTGGCGCCGGGGTACTCGTCCCGGAGCAGTTCGAACCCCGGCCGTTCCTCGATCGTTTCGTCGATGTGGCGGGCCCGTGGGGTCACGAGGACCGAGAGGGGTCCTGACCGGCGGACCGAGCCGCATTGCCCTTGTCCCGACCCGATTGTGTCCATAGAGTGTCGAAAGGGCTACGAGCGGGTAAGGATCCGACCGCTCGACCGGCCTGTTGTCAGTCGTGTTTGTGGTGTCAGTCGTGTTGTGGCGATTCCGGAGGGAGGGCCGATCGTGCAGACGAACATGTCGTCCTTCGGTACCTGGGAACGTCGGCGGATCAGCCCGCGCATCCTCATCGAGGTGGCGTTCTGCGGGGCCCTGTTCGTGGGGTACCGGATGGCCCGTACCCTCTCACGCGAGCAGTTCAGCCAAGCGTTCAGCAACGCCCGCCGGGTCATTCGGTTCGAGCAGGTCACCGGCCTCTTCGTCGAAAGCGACCTGCAGTCGTGGATCATCGGCAATCGCGCCGTCGTCTGGCTCTTCAACGGCTATTACGTGGGCGCGCACTTCCCGATCACGGTGGCCACGCTGGCGCTCGTGTACATCTACCGGGCACCGCTCTATGGGCATCTGCGCCGCTCGATGCTGACCACCACGGTGCTGGCGCTGATCATCCACGTGATGTTCCCGCTGGCGCCGCCGCGCATGGTCACCGGGCACGGATTCGTCGACACGCTGCAGACCGTCGGGCCGACCATCTACGACGCCAGCGCCGTCCAGGAATCGGCCAACCAGATCGCCGCCATGCCGTCGCTGCACTTCGGCTGGGCCCTGTTCGTCGCCTACGCGGCCTTCACCTCGTTCCGAAGCCGGTGGCGGTACCTGGTCGTGCTCCACCCGCTGTTCACGCTGCTGTCGATCGTGTTCACCGCGAACCACTACATCATCGACGCCCTCGTGGCCGCCGTGCTCGTGGTCGTGGCGATCGGCCTCGACAACGCGGGCTGGGCCTTGTGGGGTCGTCTGGCGTCGTCGTCCGGGCGACGCGCCCACGCCGTCGAGGAGCTCGACACCGCGGCCTGAACCCCCCCGAACAGAGGCGTATTTTCGGGCGCCCATGGCTGGCATCGCGGTCGGCCGCGGGTAAGGATGCGTCTCCACCGGTGGGCGGCCGGACACTCGGCCATCGCGGTCGAGCGCTGAGGAGGCGCAATGCGATTCAACCGACGAGCCCGGCTCGACACGTCCGAGATCCACGATCGGCGCGGGAGCCCCGGTCGGGGCGGGCAGGTCGCCGCGGGCGCCGGTGGCTTGGGCATCGTGGGCCTCATCCTGGCCGTGCTCATGGGAGCGTTCGGGGGCGGAGGCGGAGGCGGAGGGGTGGGCACCGGCGGGGGCGGTGGTCTCAGCGACATCCTCAGTGGGCAGGTCGCGGGCGCCGGGTCATCCGGTTCGGCTGACAACACCCAGCTGGAAGCCACGTGCCAGACCGGCGCTGACGCCAACGAGAACGAGGACTGCCTCATCGTCGGCACCGTCAACAGCGTGCAGGACTACTGGGTCGCCGAGTTCGAGGCCAGCAACCTCCAGTACCAACCGGCGTTCACCAACTTCTTCACCGGCAGCGTCACCACGGGGTGCGGCGGGGCGACGGAGGCCGTCGGGCCGTTCTACTGCCCGGCCGACCAGCAGGTGTATATCGAGCTCGGGTTCTTCGACCTGCTCGAGACCCAGTTCGGCGCGAGCGGGGGCGATTTCGCCCGCGCCTACGTCATCGCCCATGAGTACGGTCACCACGTCCAGAACCTGCTCGGCACCTCGGCCCAGGTGCAGCAGCCGGGCGATCGCGAGGGCGAGGACAGCGCCAGCGTGCGCCTGGAGCTCCAGGCTGACTGCTACGCCGGGGTGTGGGCCAACGAAGCCACGACCAGCCCCGATCCCGCCACCGGGCAGCCCCTCATCGTGGAACTCACCGATGAGGACATCGACGAGGCCCTCTCCGCTGCGGCGGCCGTCGGCGACGATCGCATCCAGGAATCGGCCACTGGACGGGTCGATCCCGAGAGCTGGACCCACGGCAGCTCCGAGCAGCGCCAACGCTGGTTCCGGGTGGGCCTGAACTCCGGCGACCCGGAGCAGTGCGACACGTTCAATACCAACGACCTGTAGAGGTTCGGCCGGCAACCCTGGTTGCCGGCCGAACCATCTCTGGTCGGCCTGACGGCCTGATCGAACGGCGGGTTCAGCCGCCGGCGGTGATGGCGTCGAACGTCTCGGGCACGTCGATCTCGGCCACGGCGGCGTAGCCGTTGACGAACGCGTCGACGTCGTCGACGAACTCGGTGAGCGTCGACGCGCAGTCGACGGTCACCGCATCGCGATCGCCGATGACGATCGCCAGCGGAACGTCGACGACGCCCTGCACCTCGCCGACCGAGCAGGACGGGATGTTCACGTTGAACAGCAGGTTGGGGGTGGTGCCGGCGTCTGAGGCGGCCAGCAACTCGTCACGGTGCTCCTCGAGGAACGACAGGACCACCTCAACACCGCTGGCGAAATCGAACTGGTCAGGGGGGATGATGCCCTGGCTGAAGGCCGCGGCGGGGAGGCCGTTCTCGGCGGCGATGCGTCCGGCGCCGACCGTGCCCGAGAGTCCGGCGAACGCGCCGATGTTCTGACCGCTGTTGATCCCGGAGAAGACGACGTGGGGCCGTTCGGACAGGTTGGCCAGGGCCCAGATCACGGTGTCGCCGGGGAACCCGTCGACCGCGATGGCCGGGTAGCCGCTCGGGGTGGTGACCTCCGAAGATGTCAGCTCACCCGGGGTGGTCTGCGAACCGGTACCGCTCTGGTTGCCGCTCGGAGCCACCACGGTGACCTCGACATCGGGAAGCTGGATGAGCGCCTGCACCATGGCGTCGAGCCCCGGGCCGGTGTAGCCGTCGTCGTTCGTCACCAGGATCCGGAGTGGCTCGGGGGCCACCGTGGTGGTGGTCTCGGCGACTGACGTGGTCGTCTCGGCGGCCACGGTGGTCGTGGTCGCCGCGCTGTCCTCAGGAGCCCCACCGTCGTCGGGTGCCGTCGTGGTTGTCTCGTCGGCCGAGATGTCAGCGCTGGCGTCGTCATCGTCCCCGCACGACGTGAAGATGAGGGCCACGCTCAGTGCGGCGATGACCAGGGCGCGTCGGGACATGGATGGTTCCTCTCGGATGGGCCGGCTGGGAGTCCGGCCGGGGCAGCCTACGAGCGACCGAAGTCGTCGTCGAAGCGTTCGATGTCGTCTTCGCCGAAGTAGTCACCCGTTTGGACCTCGACGAAGACCAGGGGGGTGGTGCCGACGTTGGCGATGCGGTGGGCCGCCATCACCGGAACGTCGATCGACGCACCCGCCGGAACGTGTTGGTCCACGCCGTCGAGGGTGACCAAAGCATCGCCGGTGACCACGAACCAGTGCTCGCATCGGAGGCGGTGACGCTGGTAACTGAGCCGGCGCCCGGGCTCGACGGTCACCTCTTTGACCTTGTGGTGGCCGTCGTCGAGCAGGACCACGTAGTGCCCCCATGGGCGTTCACCGACTTCGCCGGTGGTGCTCGACGCCGCGGGGCCTTCAGTCATGACGCTGGAGCGTACGGCACCACGCGGCAGGGTCCAACCACCGGCGCCCGGCTTGGGGACGGGCGCGGGCGAGCCCGAGCGGAGGAGCGTGATCACGACGGCGGCCCGACCGGCTCGATGCCGAGGTCGCGGTAGGTGAGCATCGGGAAGTACGCCACCCCCCGTTGCGCCAGGGCCGGCGCAGCCTGCTCGCCCCGGTCGACGAGGGTGGCGGCGGCGACCACCCGGGCGCCCGCGGCCTCGACGGCGTCGACGGCCTTCAGGATCGAGCCACCGGACGTGATGACGTCTTCGACGATGAGGACGCCCTCCCCGACCTCCAGGTGCGCCCCCTCGACGAGCTGACCCGTCCCGCGGTTCTTCGGCTCCTTGCGCACGAAGAACCAGCGCCCGCCCGTCACCGCGGCCACGCCCACGGCCAGGTGATCGGCTCCCATGGTCAATCCTCCCGTGGCCGAGAACGTGATGCCGGCAGCGGAGACCGCCTCGACGATGGCCCGGCAGGCCAGGTGGAGATCGGGGTAGTGCGCCAGGGCCAGCTTGCCGTCGATGAAGTCCTGGGACCTGGCCCCGGATGCCAGCTGCACCGGGGCCGGCAGGCGGCGGTAGCCGCGAGCCAAGATGATCTGGCGGAGGTCGTCTCGGAGGTCGCTCACGCGGCCGAGCCTACGACCTCGGGCCGACGGGCCGGATGGGCGGCAGGTCCATCGGGGTGGCTCGCGTGAGTGGCACGGAGTGGTCCGGCCGTGGTTCGATGCCTCGGCGTCGGGTCCCGGGCGGACCCGCAAGAACAGGGGAACCTCGTGGCACGACTCGATGGCAAGACGGTGATCGTCACCGGCGGTGCCCGGGGCATGGGGGCCGCCCATGTTCGGGTACTTGCCGCCGAAGGGGCGAGGGTCGTCTTCGGGGACGTGCTCGACGCCGACGGGGAGGCGTTGGCGGCCGAGGTTGGGCCCGCAGTCACCTATCTGCACCTCGACGTGACGAAGCCGGAGGACTGGCACCGGGCGATCGACACGGCGCAGGCCATCGGGCCGGTGAACGGACTCGTCAACAACGCGGCGATCCACGCCACCAACGCCATCGTGGACGAATCGGTGGAACAGATCCGCCGGGTGTTCGAGGTCAACTTCATCGGGACGTTCCTCGGGGTGCAGTCCGTGACGGAACCCATGACGGCGGCGGGTGGGGGTTCGATCGTCAACGTGTCGTCGACCGGTGGGCTCACCGGGTTGCCCGGCTACACGGCCTACGGCGCCTCCAAGTGGGCCGTTCGCGGGTTCACCAAGACCGCGGCCATCGAGCTCGGGCCGCTCGGCATTCGCGTCAACTCCGTCCACCCCGGACCGATCAGGACGGCGATGCTGCCGATCGTGGGCGATCCCCAGACGTCTGGTCAGTTCGCCGGCCTGCCGCTGCGCCGACCCGGGGAGCCCGAGGAGGTGTCTCGGCTGATGGTGTACCTCATCTCGGACGAGAGCTCGTTCCAGACCGGCGCCGAATTCGTGATCGACGGCGGCTCCACCGCCGGCCCGGCTCGCGTGGTACGGCACGCCGACGTGTCATGACGGTCGAGTTCATCGACCATGTGACGTTGACGGTCGCCGACGTCGACCGGTCGATCGCGTTCTACGAGCGTGTCCTCGGAGCGACGCTGCTGTACCCCGATGTCTGGCGCGCCGGGAAGATGCCGGTGGCGCTGGTTCAGGTCGGGGGTTCCCGGCTCAGCCTGCACCCGGCGGCGGCTCCGGCCGAACCGCACGCCCGCGTGCCGGGTTCCGGCTCGGGTGATCTCTGCTTCCGGTGGTCAGGGACGATCACCGAGGCCGAGACCTGGCTGGTGGGGGCCGGCGTCGTGGTGGAGCTCGGCCCGGAACCGAGATCGGCCAGTTCGGGTGCGGCCGCCCAATCCGTGTACTTCCGGGACCCCGACGGCAACCTGATGGAGTTCCTGGCCGTCGACTGACAGCTCAGACAACTCCCCAGGCGTCGAGGGTCAGGGCCCGGCGACGGCGGCGGCGGGAAGGAACCCGGTCGTGCCGCCGAAGGAGACTTCCAGCCAGGCCCCGGACGGGCTGGCCCCGCCGGTTCCGGTCGGGACGACGCTGGTGCCGTCAGGGAGGTCGGCGAGGACGGAGTAGGTGAGGTCGGGACCGGAGCGAAGTGGAACTGGCGAGCCGTCGGGGCTCGTCACGGTGGCGGCCGGATCGCTGAAGGCCAGGGCATCGGGAGGTCCTTCGCCGGTCGAGGAGTCGAGCTCTCGGTCGTCCGCGGTGCTGTCGCGAGGCGTGACCGCCGGTGCGAGCTCGGTGGCCTCGATCTCGTCAGCGGTCGGCGGCCCGGCGGGGGCGGCGTCCGGCTCGACCTCGACCTTGCACGCGGTGACCGCCAAACCCAACGTGATCGCCATCGCGGCGGACGCGAGGAGCCGGCGGCCAGGTCCAGATGCCATACCCTCACAATCGACCGCCCAGCTCGATCACTTGAGCGCCGGGCCCCGTTGGGCCGGCGCGACCGGCGCGTCAGGTGTCGAGGAGAAGCACCAGGACGAACACGCCGATGCCGACGACCACCGCCCACCACGGCACGCCGAGCGCCAGAGCCAGCACGCCGACGCAGATGACGGGGAGCGCAGCGATCGAGGCCCACCGGATCAGGCGGGCCCGGTCGAACGGGGGGTCCGGGTCCGGGTCGTTCGCCCGGCGGGACACGGTGTCGGGGTGCTCCTCCATGCGGACGCCACAGTACTTCGCCGATGACCGGTCAGTAGCCCGCGACCCGATCCACGATTCCGAGGAGCGGCTCGCCGCCGATCCATCGGGCGAGGTTGGCAGCGAAGTACTCATCGAGCATGCGGAGCGCGGTGGGCGAGCTCCACGACACGTGCGGGCTGAGCCGCACCCGGGGGTGGGTGTACAGCCAGTGACCAGCCGGAAGGGGCTCGGGTTCGCACACGTCGAGGGTGGCCCGGCCGACCAGACCGGCATCGAGGGCCCGGCGGAGGGCATCCTGATCGATGACCGCACCACGGGCGACGTTGATGAGGTGGGCGCCGGGTCGCAGGGCGGCCAACGTGGACTCACCGAACAGACCTGCGGTTTCGGCGGTGACGGGTACGGCGACCACGACGTGGTCGGCCTGACCGAGTGCGGTGGGAAGATCTCGCACCAGCTCGACCCCCGGCACGGGTGTCGAGTCGGTGCGTCGACGAACGCCCAGGACCCGCATGTCGAAGGCGACGCAGCGGCGCGCGACCTCGCGTCCGATGCCGCCCAGACCGACCAGCGCGACGGTCTGCCCGGCCAGGCCCCCGAGCCGGGCCCGGGACCACGCGGCCGGAGGCTCGATCACGAACAGCGTGGCGAGCTGCTTCTCGTGGTCGAGCATGGCAGCGAGCACGTACTCGCTGATCGGTACTCCGCTCGCCCCCCGGGTGCAGGTGAGGGGTATGGCCTCCGGGAGCTCGCCCAGCGGGAACCGCTCGATGCCCGTGCCCAGGCTGTGCACCCACCGGAGGCCTCGCCGGCTCAGGTCGGCCAGGTGAGGCGAGCCGAGCGCGGTGGTGACGAAGATGTCGCCTCGGAGGTGATCCGGGAGCGGCTCGGCCACGGCGACGAACTCGATGTCGGGGAACCGCTCGGTCATGTCATCGTGGAACCGGGCGCCGAGGTGGTGCAGGACCGTGGTCACCGGAGCAGTGAACCTTCGGTCAGCGGCTGGCGTCAAGAGTCCGCCACCGGGCGACGTCGGTCGGCGCAGCGGCCGATCGCGTTTTGTCCTCCGACCGGCCTGTTGAGCAAGATGACGGCCCATGACATCGGTCACACGGGAATCGAAGCAGGCGGGTCGGCGGGCCCGCGTGCTCCAGGTGGCCATGTCCCTGGCGAGCCAAGGTGGATACGACGCCGTTCAGATGCGTGATGTCGCGGCCCAGTCCGAAGTGGCCATCGGCACCGTGTATCGCTACTTCTCGTCGAAGGACGTCCTGCTGATCTCCGGTCTGGCCAGCTGGTCCGAGTACTCGCTCGACCAGCTCCGGTCGATGCCGATGCGGGGCGAGACCCCGGCCGACCGTCTGGCCAACGCCCTGGAGACGACCGCCCGCTGGTCCGACGGCGAACCGCGACTGATGAAGGCCATGATGACGGCGCTCGGGTCGACCGACCCGGCGACGCTCGCTCCGAAGGCGGGTGTCGATGCCGCGGTGCGGTCGTTGATCATCTACGCCATCGGCGACGCCCCCGGAGTCGATGTCGATGCCGTGCGCCGGCTCATCGGTCACGTGTGGTTCTCCTCGACGATGCGGTGGGTCAGCGGTCAGGCCCCGACCGGCAGCGTCGGACACGAGTTGGGTTTCACGGCGCGCCTCCTGCTCGGCCTGCCGACGGTCAGGCAGCAGGTCTGAGAGGTCACCGATCCCACGGCCTTGGGCCGTCACGACGGATGAGAATCTCGCGCGCGCTGGGTTGTCGAGGGGGTTCGGGGGAACGGCTCCTGCGGTTCCCCCGCCCTACACCGGTGTGGCTTCGCCATCCCGGTGCAGCCAAGATGAGCGCCGGCGAAGCCGGCAAATCCCGAAAACTCGCCCGAACGGAGCGAGCGAAGCGAGCGAGTGAGGGTGATTCTCGTCATAGCTCGCGTTCGGCGAGTTCGCGAAACGCATCGGGGACCGACGAGTGATCGCCGAGCACGACCGATCCGTACCCCACTGCCGCCCGGCCGAAGCGTTCCCGCACGGCGTCGACCGAGGCCTCCACGGCCCGGCGCGACCCGGCTGCGGCCGACCCGGGACGGAGGGGGTCGGACCGCACTGCGCCGTCGAGCGGGAGCTCGAGCTGTACGAGGTCGTCGTCGACCAGATTCGACAACGACACACCGAGGAGCGAGATCGTGTGCTCCTGAGGGTGCTGGGCGAGGGCGGTGCGGACGAGGGATTCCGCCACCTCGGTGATCGTGAGGGTCGACGACACCGGATGCACGAGCGTGTGCGCCCGGGTGATGGAGCGCAGATCGGCGAAACGGATACGGACGTTGACGGTGCGACCGGACCGATGTTTGGCCCGAAGGCGGCCGGCCACCCGGTCCGCCAGATGGGCGAGCGTGGCCCGAACGAGGGCTGGGTCGGCTTCTTGGCGCCCGAGCGCGGACTGGGCGCCGACCGATGACGCGCGGCGGGCCGACCGGACCCGCCGGCGATCCTCGTTGGCGGCCAGAGCCATCACCTTGGTGCCGAGGGCGCGCCCCAGCAGGGCGGTGACCGCCTGATCGGGTGACTCCGCCAACTGTCCGATGGTCGAGATGCCGAGGGCGGCCAGACGACGTTGGGTGACCGGCCCGATCCCCCACACCAACCCGACCGGCAGCGGGTCGAGGAAGGCGCGTTCGGCGTCGGCCGGAACGACGGCCAAACCATCGGGTTTGGCGACCTGGGAGGCGATCTTGGCCAGGTGTTTGGTGCGGGCCACGCCGATCGAGATGGGCAGGCCGATGTCGTCGCGCACGCGCTGGCGGATCGTCTGGGCGATGGTGGCCGGCAGACCGAAGAGGTGCACGGCGCCGGACACGTCGAGGAAGGCTTCGTCGATCGATATGCGTTCGACGACGGGCGTGATGTCGTGCAGAACCGACATGACCTCGTCGCTGAGCCGCTGGTACTCGGAGAAGTGTCCGCCGACGAACAGCAGGCCCGGACAGAGTTGGCGCGCCTGGCGTCCGGGCATGCCGCCCTTCACGCCACAGAGGCGGGCCTCGTAGGACGCCGCCAGCACGACCCCGCCGCCCACGGCGATCGGGCGGCCCCTCAGGGAGGGATCGAGCAACTGCTCGACCGACGCATAGAAGGCGTCGAGGTCCGCGTGGAGGATCGTTTCGGCCGGCCGCATGTCCCTGACCGTAGACGAACACCTGTTCGACGAGCAAGGGGCCGAGCGGTGTCACCCCACGGGGTCGAGGGCGCGACGACCGGACGACACGAGCTCGTCGAACGTCGACGCCGGAGCGGGGCGCCCGAACAGGTAGCCGAGCGCTTGGTCACACCCGAGGCGGCGCAGCTCCTGGAGCTGGTCGACGCGCTCGACGCCTTCGGCGATGACCACCAGATCGAGGGAGTGGGCCAGCTCGATGATGCCGGCGGTCAGTCGGGTGGCGCCGGTGTTGCCGGCATCGCCCAGGTCCGACACGAACGCCCGGTCGAGCTTCAACACATCGAGTGGGAATCGTGTCAGGTAGGCGAGGGAGGAGTATCCGGTGCCGAAGTCGTCGATGCTGAGCGCGAACCCGTGTTGGTGGAGCCGCTCGAGTTGGGCGACCGCGATGTCGGTCTCGCTGATGAGGATCGACTCGGTGATCTCGAACGCGAGGGCTTCGAGTGGGAGATCGGCGTCGGCCACCGCCGCCAGCACGCTGTCGACGAGATAGGGGTCGGCGAGCTGGCAGCCCGACAGGTTCACCCACACGGTGACGGGCTGGCCGGCCATGTCGAGCCAGCGGCGCGCCTGGCGACACGCCTCCAGCAACACCCAGTGGCCGAGCTCGATGATCAGGCCCGTCTCCTCGGCGAGGGGGATGAACTCGGCCGGGGGGAGCAGGAGGTTGCCGTTGCGCTCCCATCGCACCAGCGCTTCGAACCCGGTCAGGTCGCGGGTGCGGAGATCGAACTCGGGCTGGTAGTGCAGGCGCAGCTCGCCGTTGAGGATGCCCTCGCGGAGATCGTGCTCGAGGTCGGCGACGGGTTGGGGGTGGTCGACGGACGCCGAGTGGTACACGGCCACGCGAGTGCGCTCGTGGTGGCGAGCCGCGTGGAGCGCG
The DNA here is from genome assembly GCA_963732655.1 of uncultured Acidobacteriota bacterium. Lineage (GTDB taxonomy): Bacteria > Actinomycetota > Acidimicrobiia > Acidimicrobiales > SHLQ01 > CAVTWS01. The sequence continues at coordinate 195,106 of CAVTAI010000005.1, forward strand.
GCGTCGGCCCGGCCGACGACCCGCTCGGGGTCGTCGTCGCCGAGCGAGGAGGCGACGCCCACCGCAGCGCGCAGCTGGAACGTGTGGGACTCGACCTCGATGGGGTCGTGCAGCGACGCCACGACGCGGTGCGCCACCACCTCGGCGCCGGCCGGACCTTCGGTCCCGACGCACAACATGACGAACTCGTGGGCGCCGACCCGGGCCAGGGTGTCGCCCGGGCGCACGAGCGAGCGGAGGCGCCGGCTCACCGTCATGATGGCGTCGTCGACGGCCTGGTGGGGGATGTCGCCCCCGTCGGGGAGCCCCTGGAGCATGACCGAGAGCACGGCGACCGGTTGAAGGCTGCGGCGGCTGACGGCCAGGGCCTGTTCGACGCGATCGATGAACAGCGCTCGGGTCGGGAGCGCGGTGAGCGAATCGTGGAACGAGGGATGGTCGGACGGGCCGTGGTCCTCGTCGGTCAGGTGGCTGGAGGACAGGAACTCCACGATCGAGCCGTCGGCCTCGTGGACCGCGGTGACGGCGACGCTCAGACCGCTGTAGTGGCCGTTGCGGTGGCGCATCCGCACCAGCGCTCGCCGGGCGTCGCCCTCGATGGGCTCGGCGGTGGAGCCGGCTGAGGAGGCGAAGAGGGCAGCCACATCGTGACGATCATCGGGGTGGGCGATCTGATCCGGGTGCAGACCGATCAGCTCGGTGGGTTCGACGCCGAGCAACGCGGCGGCGGCGGGGCTGACGTCGATGTAGGCGCCGGTCGGGTCGTGCCGGCAGATGAGGTCGCGGCTGTGGGCGACGAGCGCCCGGAAGCGGGCTTCGGCACCGGCGACGGCCTGGTTCCGTTCGTCGAGGAGGCCGATCGTGCGTCGGGCGTCGGTGAGCTCGACGACCTCGGCCAGCAGGTGGGTGCGGTCGGGCCGGGCCACGCTCATCGTGACCTGGATGGGCACTGTCGCACCGTCCGGGCGGCGGAGGGGGACGACAGCCGCGCCGTGTTGGTCGGCCGTGCCCGCCCGCTCGACGAGATCCTGAACCCGTTCGCGGGCGATGGGCCGGCTGTGCCACCAGGCGAGCTCCCAGAAGACGTGACCGACGAGGTCGGCGCGGTCACAGTCGACCGAGGTGAGCAGCCGCTGGTTCACCTCGATGACGCGCCCACTCAGGTCGAGGAGGAGCGCTGGTCGGTCGACCCGGGCGACGAAGATGGCCGCCTCCGCCGCGTGGGTGAGATCGGTCCACGACTGGTCGCCGGCGAAGGACACGGCCCCGCTGGGCGGGGCATCGGTCATCGGATTGGTGCTGGCGTCGGGCATGGCCGTCGTCTCCGGAAGGTGGTCGGGGCGAGCCGGACCACGGGCCGGCACGCGGCACGCCACCAGCCCGGGAGGCGATGCTAGCGGGGTTGCTGTGGTTCATGTGGTGGTTGGGCGCGCGTTCTGTGATTCACGGCCGACTTTCGGTCACTCTGCGTGCCGTTCCGGAGCCGGAGGGCGGTCTGGTTCGGTGAGGCCTGGTCGCGGCGTCGGCCAGGTGGTGGGCGGTCGGAACTCGTGCGCTACCGTCGCGCCACCTGACGGCCCATCAGGATCGCTGGTGGGCGATCGATGACGGGAGGGCCAGTGGCCGGATACCTCGAGGGGAAGAACATCGCCATCACGGGCGCCGGGTCCGGGATCGGCAAGGCGATCGCGTTGGCGTGCGCGGCGGAGGGCGCCCGCATCGTGGTCGCCGATTACGGCGTGGGCCTCGACGGCTCGAACCCGACCAGCGAGGTCGCCGATGCCACGGTGGCGGAGATCGACGCCGCTGGTGGCGAAGCGGTCGCCGTCGCCGGCGACGTCTCCCAGATGGACACCGGCCGGGCGATCATCGCCGCCGCCGTCGACACCTGGGGCTCGATCGACGGCGTGGTGTGCGTGGCCGGCATCTTGCGCGAGCGGATGTTGTTCAACATGAGCGAGTCGGATTGGGATGCGGTCGTCGCCGTACACCTGAAAGGACACTTCACGGTGTATCGCCACGCCCTCGAGGTGATGCGCAAGCAGGAGTCCGGCGGGTCGTTGGTCGGCATCACGTCCGGTGCGTTCAGCGCCTCCACGGCCCAGGCCAACTACTCGGCGGCCAAGGGCGGCATCATCAGCCTGACTCGCTCGACCGCCATGACCGCCAAGAGCATCGAGCTCCGCGGCGGCCCGCGCATCAACGCCAATTGCATCGCCCCCGTGGCCCGTACCCGCATGTCGGAGAACGTGCCGTTCGAGATCGAGACCGGCCGGCCCGAGGACATCTCGCCCATGGCGATCTACCTCATGTCAGACGCTGGTCGGGGTATAACTGCGCAGACCTACACAGTCGTCGGGCGCCGCATCTCGGTGTGGAACCAGCCGCTGGAGATCCGTTCGATGTACGCCGGCGGCGAGTCCTGGACCCCGGCGGAGATCGCCGACGCGCTGCCCCGCACCATCAAGCAGGAGGAGAACCCGATGATCGGAGATCTCGAGCGCCGCATGAACGAGATCGCCTCGAAGAACGCCTCGTGACCTCGGCTCCCGAGTACGTCCCCGGCCACGGCCTGCTGGCCGGCCGCACGGTCGTCGTCACCGCGGCCGCCGGCACCGGGATCGGGTATGCGGTGGCGCGGCGCTGTGCCGAGGAGGGCGCCCAGCTGCTGATCTCGGACATCCACGAGCGTCGTCTGGCCGAGGCGGTGGATCGGCTGGAGGCCGAGACGGGTGTTCGTCCGGCCAGCCAGCTGTGCAACGTCACCGTCGAGGCCGAGGTCGGTGCGTTGATCGAGGCCGGTATCGGCGCCCTGGGCCGGATCGACATCATGATCAACAACGCTGGCCTCGGGGGCACGGCCGAGCTCGTCGACATGACCGACGACCAGTGGAACGTGGTCCTCGACGTGACCCTCAACGGCACCATGCGCTGCATGCGGGCGGTCTTGCGGCACATGTACGAGCGCGGGGAAGGTGTGATCGTCAACAACGCGTCGGTGGTCGGGTGGCGGGCCCAGGAGGGTCAGAGCCACTACGCCGCCGCCAAGGCCGGGGTGATGGCGCTCACCCGGTGCGCGGCGATCGAGGCCGCCCAGCACGGGGTGAGGATCAACGCCGTCGCCCCGAGCCTGGCCATGCACCCGTTCCTCGCCAAGGTCACGACCGACGAGCTGCTCGCCGAGCTGACCACACGCGAGGCGTTCGGGAGAGCAGCCGAGACGTGGGAGGTCGCCAACGTGATGGTCTTCCTGGCCAGCGACTACTCCTCCTACATGACCGGCGAAGTCGTTTCCGTCAGCTCCCAGCGCGCCTGAGACACGAGGTGTCGCGCTCCGAGCAGTGTTTTCTCGGTGACTGTGCGACCCTCCCGTTAGCTGTCACGTCCCTTCGTGACCGGCTGTTCTTTTGTGTGGGGTCGCCGAGTGCCTACTGTCGACAATGTCGGCGGATGCCGAGGGGGCGCATGTCACCGTGGCATGGCCCTGGCGTGGAGGTTGTCCCATGTTGTTGACCCGTCCCCGATGGTCGAGCCTGGTGCTCGCACTGGCCATGATCCTGGCGTCGGCGCTCGCCGCCGCGTTGCTCAGCCAGGTGGCCATCTCCGATGCCGCACCGTCATCCGGTGTGCGGTCGGTGACCGAGACCATCGCCCCGTGCCGCATCCTCGAAACTCGCGGCGCCGGTTTCGGTGGACCCACGGGTGCTCCTCAGGCCCCGATCGGCGCCGGCCAGACCCTCACCCTCCAGGTGACGGGTGCCGCCGGCCAGGGAGGGTGCACCATCGGCGCCGGCCTCACCGGCGCGGTGCTCAACATCACCGCCGTGAACGCGACCTTGGACACCTTCCTCACGGCGTATCCGTGTGATGCGGCGGCTCGTCCGAACGCGTCGACGCTGAACCCGTTCCCGGGTCGCATCACCTTCAACTCGGCGGTCGTGGATCTGTCGGCCACCGGCACGGTGTGCATCTACAACAACGGCGGTGCCGTCGACGTCCTCGCCGACGTGACCGGCATCCTGTACGACCACAACCACGACGATCGCTACCTGACGGCCAGCACGTATTCCATCGCCCAGACGGAGCTGCTCGTAGCGTCGTTCGCCTCGGGAACCTTCCAGACCCTGAACGTGAGCTGTCCGGCCAACACGCGAGTCATGGGCGGCGGCGCCAACAACGACGCCAACGGCGCCGGTCAGAACATCGCGGTCAGCTCGAGCTACCCGAGCTCGGCCGGCGGCGGCACCGCCTCCAACACCACCTGGCGGGTCGCCTACCGGAACACCGGTGCGGCCGCCGTCGCCAACGTGACCATCCGGGCCTACGCCATCTGCATGGGCGGGGCGGCGGTGGCCGGCATCCCGGCCACGGTGCTCGACAACCCGGGCACCGACATCCCCTGATACCCGCCGGCGAGAACCTGCTAGGCCGGGCGCCAGTCGGGCACCAGGGCTCGTTTGAGCGATTCACGTTGAGCGAAGACGATGCGGCCCCCGTATTCCGCGGGGGCCGTGTCGTCGGTCGCCAGCCAGGCGATGGCGGCCCCGATCACCTCGGGTCCAGCCGGAACGAAATGATCGGAGTGCCGACCCCCAGAGTCGTTCATCTGAGCCCGTTCGGTGAGGACGTAGCCGGGATCGATGCTGTAGGCGACGACGCCGTCGTCGCCGTGCTCGATGCACAGGAGCGGCGCCACTCGCTCGAACGCCGCCTTGGTCATGGCGTAGGCCATGCCCCAGCCGCCGTCGCCGATCTTGCCGGGCGGGGTCACGTGAGCGGTCGCCGAGATCATGTTCATGATCACCCCACCACCCTGCACGATCATCGCCGGCAGCACCTCGCGGATCATGGTGAGCTGGGCGTAGACGTTGCCCTCGAACATGCGACGCAGCTCGTCGTCGGCCAGCTCCAGGAACGGGGTCATCGATCCGGTGCCCTGGTAGATGGCGTTGTTGAGCAGGACGTCGATCCGGCCGAACCGGTCGAGCACGTCGGCGACGCCACCCACCAGCGTCGAGTGGTCGAGCATGTCCATGCGGACGGCGAACCCCTCGGTGCCCGCCGCCTCGATCTCGGCGACGGTGGACTCCAGGCTGCCGGGTACGGCGCGTCCATCGGGCAGGGTCGAGTCGCCCTCGTGGACCGTTCGGGCCGACACGGCCACGTCGAACCCGGCCTGGGCGAGGGCGATCGCCGAGGCGCGGCCGATGCCTCGGCTGGCTCCGGTGACGAGGGCGACCTTGCGGGTGTCAGTCATGCGTTGCTCCCCATGTCAAGTGGCTCCTATCTCCAGCGGCACGCTAGAGATACCGCCCCACCCCGGCGAATTTTGGCGAGGAATCCCCGGTCAGCGGCGAAAATCAACCAAATTTTGGACGGGGGACGGGGGACGGGGGACGGGGGACGGGGGACGGGGGACTCGGGCGGGGGCGGGGGGCTCAGGTGAAGGGGCGGGGGATGTCGTGGGCGTTCAGGCGGGCGAGCCAGACGCCGACGAAGACGATCGCTTCGGCCGTGGCGAGCACGGTGAGGTGTCGGCGGGTCAGCCACGGCGGCGACCATCGTGAGAGGTCGACGCGACGGCCGAGCACGATCAGCCAGACGACCACGGCGGACACGAGCGCCGGCACGACGAGCGGGTGGTAGCTGAAGGCGTCGGCCGCGTTGCCGCGCAGCAGCTGCACCGACGCGCGTGTCAGCCCGCAGAACGGGCACCAGCCTCCGGTGATGCGGCGGAACGGGCAGATCGCCGTGGCGTCCGAACCCGACGGCATCCACACCTGGGCGAGCCCGACGGCCACGGCCGGCACGGCGGCGATGGCCCACGTGGCGACGGCGTCGTGGGGCCGACGGACCGCGTCACGGCGCGAGCCGACATCGGCAGCGATCTCGGGGGCACCGCAGCGGGCCGGGTCGGTCACGGACCTAGTCTGGCCGCCAGACCGCTCGAGCGGAAGACAGGCTGGCCCGATCAACCCGGGGGTCTTTCGGTGCCGGGCACGCATACCGATCGCTGGGCTCAGGTAGAGCGGAAGACGTGGCCACCGCCGTCGCGCCGCTCAGCGGGTGCCACGCGACCCGCGTCGATCATGGCCACGATGTGGGCATGGACCGACCGGGCGGCGGGTTTGTGGAGCTCGGGCCGGACGTCGGCGTACAGCACGGCGACGATCTCGGCGATCGTCCGGGGACCGAGGCTGATCTGCTCGGCGATCTGGCGATCACGTTCGAGCCGGTGGTCGATGAGCGCAGTCACGTAGGGCTGTGGGTCATCGATCGGGGAGCCGTGGGTGGGGAAGTAGGCGGCGTCATCGCGCCCGACGAGGAGGCGCAAGCTGGCCAGGTAGTCCGTGATGCTGCCGTCGGGCGGCGGGATGATCGTCGTCGACCACCCCATCACGTGATCGCCGGGGAACAAGGCGCCGGTCGACCGCTCGGCGAAGCAGATGTGGTTGGAGATGTGCCCGGGGGTGTGGAGGCATTCGAACCAGATGTCGGCGCCGGCGATGGTGTCGCCGTGTCCGATCGTGATGTCCGGGACGAACGCGTCGTCGGCGTGCTCCTCCATCGGGGGCTCGCCGCGGTTGTCTGTGTCGCCTGCGGCGCCGCGGTTGTCTGTGTCGCCTGCGGCGCCGCGGCCGGCGGGGTCCGTCGGAGGGTCGGGTGGGAACCCGAAGTCGATCTCCGCGTCATGGTTCGGGTCGACGACGGGGTGGGGGCCGAAGCCGTACGTCGGCGCGCCGGTGACCGACTGCAGCGGTGTCGCCGCGGGGGAGTGGTCGCCGTGGGTGTGGGTGACGAGGATGTGGGTCACGGTCTCGCCGGACACGGCGGCGAGGACCGCGTCGACGTGATCGTCGCGGAGCGGTCCGGGGTCGACGATGGCCACCTCGCCGCGGCCGACGATGTAGGTCCCGGTGCCCCACGCCGTGAACTTCGACGGATTGTTGGCGACGACCCGCCGGATGCCGGGCCTGACCTCGACGCACTCGCCGTACCGGGGATCGAACTCGGAAAGGAACTGCGGCCCGGGCACGCCGAAAGCCTACCCGTCGGCCGGAATGGGAACCGGGTGACGTCCGGCCGCGCGGTCTCGGACGGCGACGCCGGCCACGACCAGGGCAATGCCGAACGCCTCTGTCGCCGAGGGCACCTGACCGAGCCCGACCGCCCCGACGATCGCCGCCGTCACGGGGAGCAGGGCCAGCAGGAGGGCGAAGCGGGACGGGTCGAGGCGGGCCAACGTGATCTGATCCAACGCATAGGGCACCACGCTCGACAACAGACCGGTGAACATGGCGAGGAGCATCAGCTCGGGCCGGTCGACGGCGTTGCCGATCGACGGCGTGCACAGCGGGGCCAGGACGATCGCGCCGATGACCATGCCGATACCGAGGCCGTCGACCGCGATGCCCGAGCGGGCCACGCGCGACCCGAACACGATGTAACCAGCCCACATCACCGCGGCGGCGAGGGCGAGCAGGATGCCGTCGGCCGATCCCTCGGCCTGGACCTCGGCGAGCAGGACGACACCCATGGCCGCCAGACCGACCGCGGCGGCGTTGCGGCGGGTCCGGGTGCCGGCCGCGGCGACGACGATCGGCCCGATGAACTCGATGGCCACCGTCGTCCCGAGATCGAGCCGGTCGATGGCCAGGTAGAAGGTCAGGTTCATCGTGCACAGCACCACGCCGAACACCCCGGCGAGCAGCAGGTCAGGGCCGGTCCACCGGCGGCGCCACGGGCGGCGCCAGGCGACGAGGATCAGCGCCGCGCCCAGGATCCGGAGCCAGGCGACGCCCTCGGCCGGGATCTCCTCGAACAGCTCGACGGCGATCGCTGCGCCGATGTACTGACTGACCGCCCCGGCGACGAAGAAGGCTTCGGGCGGAAGGCCCCCGGCTGCGGCACCGGGCGCTACCCCTGCCGGCGGCCGGCCGGGAGCAGGAGGCGAGGGCGCAGCGGCCACGGCGAGAATCAGTGGTGGCGGCTGGCGGCCCGGAACACCCGGAACAACACCACGGCGACCCCGGCCATCATCACGAAGAACAGGGTGAACTGCAACGCCCCCCCACGATCGCCGGCATCGGTCGGCTCGGGACCGGCCTCGGGCGACCCGATGATGCTGTTGTAGCCGGGCGCCGACTCCGGATCGAACACCGCCGTGGTCGTGGTGCGAACGGGCTCGTCGCTCGACTCCTGGGCCGAGGCGGTGGGAACCGAGAGCGAGGCTGCCACCATGGCAACGATGGAGAACACCAACAACCGGAGCAACGACACGTCTGCCGACGCTACCCGGCGCACGGTCGACTTCGGCGGCGGTCGCACCAGCTCCCTGCCGCCGCCCCCGCCGTCCCCGATCCGCTGGGGCGTTCTCGACGCCCTGCTCACGGTGCCGGTGGCCTTCGCAGTCGCGTTGGCCGCCGCCATACCTGCCATCGTTCTGTTCGGAGCGGACAACGAGAACGCGCTCGTCGCCTTGTCCTCGATCGGCCAGTTCGGCTCGATGGTGTGGTGGGTGTGGTGGGTGTCGAGACGAAAGGGGCGCAACTCCCTGGCCCTCGACTTCGGATTGACCGCGACCCTGGGCGATCTCGCCCGTGGCGTGGGCATCGCGGTGGGCCTCCTCATCGTCGGCGGGGTGGTCGGAACGGCCGTCGCCGGCCTGCTGGATGTCGACACCGACGACGCCGGCAACACGCAGATCCTCGACGACGCGTCCAGCTCGGCGTGGTTCTGGCTCATCGCGCTCGTGGTGACCTCGGTCGGCCCGATCGCCGAGGAGCTGGTGTTCCGCGGCCTGCTGCTACGAAGCCTGCAGCGCCGGTGGGGCGACGCCGTAGCGGTGATCGGATCCGCGCTCGTCTTCGCCCTTCCGCACATCACCGACGGAACCTTCGGCGGCCAGATCGTCCTGTGGTCGCAGATCCTGGTGTGGGGTGTTCTCTTCGCCGTCGCGGCGGTGCACTACGGCCGGCTCGGCCCGGTGCTGGTCGCCCACATGTTGGTCAATGTCGTCGGGACCGTCACCGCGGCGGTGAACTGAAAGCAGACCTGCTGCGCCGCCTTCAGGTGCCGACGACTCCGGTCGACCGGGTGAGGTAGGAAGGCATCTCGCCACCGCCGTGGACATCGATGGCGGTGCCGGTCACCCAGCGGGCCAGCGGCGAGGCCAGGACCAGGCACATGTCGGCGATCTCGTCAGGTTGGCCCATGTGTTTCATCGGGAGGAGCTCGCCGATCGCCCTGATGCCTTCCTCGCCGCCGTAGTACCCGGCCGCCTCCTCGGCGTCGGTGACGATGAGGCCGACGGTCACGGTGAGGACCCGAATCTTGGGCCCCCATTCGAGGGCGAGGGTCTGGGCCACGTTGTTCAGACCCGCCTTGGCGGCGCCGTAGGCCACGCCCAACGGGTTGGCCCGGCTGCCCGAGACGCTCGAGATGTTGATGATGACGCCGCCGTCGGGCTGGTCCTTCATCGTATTGGTAGGCCGAGATGGCGAAGTGATCGGGGCGAGGAGGTTGAGGGCGATGACGCGCTCGTTGAACCGGGGCGACACCGTCGCCGGAGGCGACCGGAGGGGCGCCGCCGGCGTTGTTGACGAGGACATCGATGCGGCCGAACCGCTCGACGCGGCTGGCGACCACGGCGTTGACTTGCTCGGCGTCGCGCACGTCGCACGCCACGAAGACGCGCCTGCCGGCCGCCGGCTGTCCGGTATCTCCACTGGCGGGTTCCGGGCACAGATGACGACGTTCGGCGCCGTGCCGCCAGGAACGTGGTCGCAATGACCCGCCCGATGCCCTTGGTGCCTCCGGTCACGATGACGCGACTGACCGGTGAAGTCGAGCGGGTCGGCCGTGGTCGAACGTCGATGCTAGTCCGTGCAGGCCGCCATGGGGCGAAAGCTACCGGGCTGAGGGGTGGGCGGTGCGGGCCAGGTTCTGACGTATCGTCAGCCCATGGCCGGACAAGCGAATGACCGAGGACGAGGTCGTCGCCGAGCTCGCCGACGGGATGACCATCGGCATCGGAGGATGGGGTTCCCGCCGCAAACCGATGTCGCTCGTGCGGGCGATTCTGCGTTCCGACCTGAAAGACCTCACCATCGTCACCTACGGCGGACCCGAGGTCGGCCTGCTGTGCGCGGCCGGGAAGGTCCGCAAGGTCGCCTACGGCTTCGTGTCGCTCGACTCGATCCCGCTCGAGCCGCACTTCCGCATGGCCAAGCAGGCCGGCGCCATCGAGTTCGATGGAGCTCGACGAAGGGGCCTTCTACCTCGGCCTCATGGCCGCCGCGCACCGGGTGCCGTTCTACCCGACCCGGGCCGGGCTGGGTCGCGACATGCTGACGATGAACCCGTCGACTCAACCGTACGGTCCCGTACCCCGGCCCTACGCCGACGGCGAGGAGCTCGTGGCCATCCCGGCGTTCGAGCTCGACGTGGCGCTGATCCACATGAACCGGGCCGACCATGCGCGGCAACGGTCAGTTCCTCGGGCCCGACCTGTACTTCGACGACTCTTCGCGATGGGCCGCCAAGAAGACCTTCATGTCGCGCCGAGCAGATCATCCCCACCGACGACTTCCCGAAGAACGGCTCGGTGCACACGCCGAAGATCCCGCGGATGTACGTCACGGGTGTCGTCGAGGCGCCGATGGGCGCGCACTTCACCGAGTGCCCGCCCGACTACGAACGCGACGAGGCGTTCCAGCGCGAGTACGCCGCGACCGCCAAGGACGACGAGGCGTGGGCGACGTTCAAGGCCGCGTACCTCGATCTGCCAGCCACGCCGACTACGTCAAGGCCATCGGCGGCCCGAGGATGCCTGACGATGAGTGACCTGGCTGAACGCCACCTCGACGAGATCTGCGTCGTCAGCCTGGCCGAGGCGTTCCGCGGCGACGGCGAGATCCTCTGCAACCCGATCGGCACCGTGCCGATCGTCGGCGGCCGGCTGGCTCGCGGCCACGTTCGAGCCCGAGCTGATGATGACCGACACCGTCGCCGCGCTCCTCGCGGCAACTATCCCGGTCGGCGTGCCCGACGCGCCGAAGGTCATCGAGACGTAGTCGCCGTACCGCACGATCTTCGACATCGTGTGGTCGGGCAGGCGCCACGTGGTCATGGGTGCCAGCCAGGTCGACATGTGGGGCAACCAGAACCTCGCGGCCATCGGCGACTGGCGCAAGCCGCAAGGCGCAGCTGCTCGGGTTGCGCGGCGCGCCGGGCAACGCCATCAACCACACGATGAGCTACTGGATCCCGAACCACTCGAAGCAGGTCGTTCGTGCGACAAGGTCGACGTCGTGTCGGGCCCCGGGCTACGACCGCATGCGCGCGTTGGGGCCCCGGGCAACGCGGTTCCACGAGATCCGCCGCGTCGTGTCCAACCTCGGCGTGTTCGACTTCGAGACCCCGGACAATCGCCATGCGCCTGCGTGTCGGTGCATCCGGGGGTCACGGTCGAGACAGTCGTCGAGCCACCACGTTCGAGCTGGTGATCGACGGCACGATGTCGCCGAGCCCGGCTGCCCACCGGCCGACGAGCTGCAGCTGATCCGCGAGGTCATCGACCCCAAGGGTGCCCGCAAGGCGGAGTTCAAGTGAGCACTCGTCGATCCACGACTGGAGACCCGATCACGACGCTGTTCGGGGTCGGCTATCCGATCGTGCAGACCGGCATGGGCTGGGTGGCCGACCGCACGGCTCACCGCGGCCACGTCCAACGCCGGCGGGCTGGGCATCATCGCCGCCGCGCCGATGACCTTCGAGCAGATGGTGGCGGCCATCGACGAGATCCGAGCGGCGACCGACAAGCCGTTCGGCGTCAACCTGCGCACCGATGCCGCCGACATCGACAAGCGGGTCGACCATCTCATCAAGGTCAGGGTGCCGGTGGCCAGTCGTTCGCGCAGGCCCCGGGCGAGACGATCGTCAAGAAGCTCAAGGACGCCGGGCATCGTCGTGATGCCGACCATCGGCGCGCGCCGCCACGCCGAGAAGGTGGCCGCATGGGGCGTCGACGCGGTCATCGCCAAGGCGCCGAGGGTGGCGGCCACACCGGTGTCATCCCGACGTCGATCTTGCTTCCCGCAGGTGCTCGACACGGTCGACATCCCGGTGATCGCGGCCGGTGGCTTCTTCGACGGTCGTGGGCTCGCGGCCGCCTTGACGTGGGGCGCCGCCGGCGTCGCCATGGGCACGCGGTTCCTGTTGACCTCCGACAGCGCGGTCCCCGATCACGTCAAGGCAGCGCTACCTGCAGGCCAAGCTGCACCGACACCGTGGTCACCACGGCGATCGACGGCGCGCCCGCAGCGGGTGATCCGCACCGAGGTGATCGACCGGCTCGAGAAGGCCCGGCTGCTCGCCTTCCCGAAGGCGGCGGCCAACGCCCTGCGGTTCCGCAAGCTGACCGGCACGTCGATGCGCGAGCTTGTGGTCGAAGGCTGGCGATGAAGAAGACCCAAGACCTCTCCTGGGCCCAGATGGCCATGGCGGCCAACGCCCCGATGCTGACCAAGGCCACCATGGTCGACGGCCACCTCGAGGTCGGCATCCTGCCCACCGGCCAGGGCGTCGGCGCGCATCGCCGACCTGCCGAGCTGCGCCGAGCTGATCGACCGCATCGTCGGAGGAAGCGGTCGCGACGCCTCTCGCGGCCGGGACGCTGCTGGTCCGGGAAGGGATAGAGACGCTGATGGACCTGACCTTCACGGCCGAGCAGGACGCCTTCCGGCACGAGATCCGCTCGTGGCTGCACGACCACCTGCCCCGCACACCCGCTGCCGGCCATGGACACCCCCGAGGGTTTCGAGCGCACCGCGAAGTGGGAACGCACCCTGCACGCGGGCCGCTGGTCCGTCGTCAACTGGCCCGAGCAGTACGGCGGCCGGGACTGCAGCTCATCGAGTGGCTGATCTTCGAGGAGGAGTACTACGCTGTCGGGTGCCCCCGGTCGGGTGAACAACAACGGGATCACCCTGCTCGGCCCGACGCTCTTCGAGTTCGGCACGCCGGACCAGAAGGACCGCTTCTTCCCGGCGATGGCGTCCGGCGAGGAGATCTGGGCGCAGGGCTGGTCCGAGCCCAACGCCGGTTCCGACCTCGCCGGCATCAAGACCAAGGCGATCGCGACGGCGACTACTTCGTCGTCAACGGGCAGAAGACCTGGTGCAGCCGGGGCGCGTGGGCGGACTGGATCTTCTGCATCGTGCGCACCGACCCCGAGCGCCGAACGTCACCGGGGGCTCACGCTACTTGCTCGTCCCGGCGGACACGCCGGGGTTGACCCGCCGGCCGGTCGGCCGTCTCGACGGTCGAGCCGGCGTTCGCCGAGCTGTTCTTCGAGGACTGCCGGGTCCACGAGTCGAACCTCCTCGGCGGTGAAGGCCAGGGGTGGAACGTGGCCATGGCCACCGCGTCGAGCGAGCGGGGCCTCAACCTGCGGGCGCCGGGGCGGTTCATGGCCGCCGCCGAGCGGCTTCGGGAGCTGTACCGCCGGCTCGGGCCCGAGGCCGACCCGGGGCTCCGGGATCAGGTGATCCGGGCCTGGATCGGGCGCTCAGGCCTATCGCTGGTACACCTACCAACACGCCACCCGCCTCGCTGGCCGGCGGCACGATGGGATCGGAAGCCAGCTTCATGAAGGTGTTCTGGTCCGAGCTCGACGTCGAGATCCACGCCACCGCACTGCGCCTGCTCGGCGACGAAGGCGAGCTGGTGGGCGGTGCGCCCGATGCGGTCGACGGCGGCCACTGGATGGCCGGATACCTGTTCGCCCTCGCCGGACCGATCTATGCCGGGACCAACGAGATCCAGCGCAACATCATCTCCGAGCGGCTGCTCGGCCTGCCCCGGAAGTAACGCTCATGCAGTTCGCCTTCACCGAAGACCAGCTCCTCTTCCGTGACACCGTGCGCTCGATCCTCGCCGACCGGTGCCCGCCGTCCGCGGTGCGAGATGCCTGGGAGAACGAGACCGGCCGGGTGCCCGGGTTGTGGGCGACCCTCGCCGAGACGGGCGTGGCCGGCCTCACCGCCCCCGAATCCGCCGGTGGCCTCGGTCTCAACGAGATCGACTGGGTGCTGTTGTTGGAGGAAGCCGGCCGAGCCGGCTGCCCCGAGCTGCTCACCGAACACCTGGCGGTCGGTGTGCCGCTCCTGCGAGACCACGCACCCCGCTCGACCAGGGACGCGTGGTTGCCCCGCCTGGCGTCGGGTGAGGCGGTCGTGACGGTGGGGCTGGCGTCCAGCCGCTTCGTGCTCGGCGCCGATCAGGCCGACCTCCTGCTCCTCCAGCACGGCGACAACGTCCACGCCGTCCCGAGCGCGGACGTGGTGTGCACCCGCCAGCGTTCCGTCGATGACAGCCGTCGGCTGTTCACGGTCAAATGGGCGCCCACGGTGGAGACGATCATCACCGAGGATCCAGTGGCGGTGGAGCGGGCGTTCGATCGAGGCGCGCTCGGCGGCCGCCGCGCAGTGCGTGGGGATCGCCCAGCAACTGGTCGATCTGACGGTGGCCTACGTCGGCGAACGCCAGCAGTTCGGTCGCCCGGTGGGCATCCACCAGGCGGTGAAGCACCAGTTGGCCAACGCCGCCTCGGGCGTCGAGTTCGCCCGACCGATGGTCGCGGTGGCGGCGTGGTCGCTGGCCCAGGGCGCCGCCCATGGTCCGCCGCGATGTGTCGATGGCCAAGGCGCTGGCCTCAGACGCGGTCGACCGGGCCAGCCGGGCTGCGCTCCAGTGCCACGGCGCCATCGGGTACACGGTCGAGTACGACCTCCAGCTCTGGCTCAAACGCGGGTGGGCGCTCGCCGCCGCATGGGGCGACGCGGCCTGGCACCGCCATCGGGTCGGCCTCGACATCGGCCTCTGAGCCGACCTCGGTGTCTGAGTCGGCTGAGCCGACGGGGTCGGCGGCGGCCGCGGCGGCACGCCGGTCCCAGCGGTTCCAGACCCAACACACGACGGCCACGTACACGAACCCCAGCGCGGCATCGAAGAAGTAGTGCTCGCCGCCGATCACCAACGTGAGGGTCATGGCGATCGGGTAGGCGGCGACGATGGGGCGCACCCAGCGAGGGACGACCGGCCACAGGCTCACGGCCACCAGCATCGAGAACCCAGCGTGGAGCGATGGCAGGGCGGCGACTCGGTTGACGGTGGCCTGGCCGCGGTCGATGACCTGCTCGGCCGAGTGCAGGCCGAGGGCCCGCCAACCCCGGGTCGACACCCGATCGATCTCGCCGATCTCGCCCATCTCCGAGGCCATCCACGGGGGGCGGGTGGGGAGCAGGATGTACGTCGCGAGCCCGGCGGCCGTGAGCGTCATGAATCGGCGGACATACCCGACGAACCGCGGGCGAGACGTGAGCCAGAACCCGGCGGCGACGATGAACGGCACCGTGAAGTGCGACATGTACGTGATCGCCATCCCGCCCTCCCACCACCGCTCGCCGCTGAAGGGGCCGAGGTGATCCTGGAGCCAGACCGTGGGCACCTCACCGAAGAAGAGCACCTTGTCCATGACGATCGGCAGCTCGGTCTGGATGGGCATGCCCAGGGTGTCGGCGGCGCCCCGTGTGTAGTCGTAGGCCACCAGGAGCGCCGCGAACGGGACCCAGTCGAGCAGGGCACGACGAGCCCTCTGACTTCCGTCGCCGGCGGTCGTCACCACAATGGCGGCGAGGGCCCACGCCAGCACCTGCTCGCGTTCCTTCGGCACGCCGCGCTCGACCACCGACCACACGAACACCCCACCGAGCGCACCGATGGCGGCGGTCCTGATCCAGGTGGCGCGTGTCATCTCCGGAGAGGATAGGGGCCCGGCGTCGGTCCGCTCCGGCGGCGGCCGGCCACCTTTCTGACGGAACGTCAGACTTGACTGGGCGTGTCCGGTCAGGTGCACTATCGTGCCCTGTGCCCACGGGCACAATGCCCGACCTCCGAGGGCAGATTGAGGGGATCTCATGCGATTGCTACGCCGACCATGGCTGCTCGTGTTCGTGATGCTCGCGCTGGTGGCCGCCGCCTGCGGCGACGACCGCGACGACGACACCGCCGAAACCGACACCGACGTGACCACCACGGTCGCACCGGCCGATGACGGCACGACCGAGACGACCGCCCCGGTGGCCGACGACGGTGCGACCACCGACGACGCCACGACCACCACGGCGGCTCCCGCCGATGTAGCGATGTTCGGTGACATGCCGTGGCCGTGCGGCCCCGGGGACGGCGCCAACGAGGACGACGGCTCGACCCGCGGCGTGACCACCGACTCCGTCACGATCGCCATCGGCGACGACGCCGGATTCGTGTCGGCTCCTGGCCTCAACAAGGAGATGACCGACGCCATGAACGCGTTGGTCGCCGAGTGCAACGAGCTGGGCGGGATCAACGGTCGCGAGATCGTCACCAACTACTACGACGGGGCCATCTTCGAGGTGGCCACGGCCATGCAGCAGGCGTGTGACGACGACAACTTCATGCTCGTCGGTCAAGGCTGGGCCTTCGATTCGGCTCAGGAGGAGATCCGCCTCGGGTGCGGTCTGGCATCAGCTCCTACTTACACGGTGAGTGCGGCCTTCGCCCACGGACCAGGTGTTTTCCAGGGTGTGCCGAACCCGGCCGACGAGGCACCGGCCGCCAGCATGCATCAGTTCGCCACGGCTCAGCCCGACGCCGTGCAGGCGATGGGCTCACTGGTCAGCGACTTCTCGGCTACTCGGGAGACGCGGGACAAGATCCTGGCCATCGCCGGCGACTACGGCTGGACGTTCGTGTCCGAGGACGTCGAGTACAGCTCCTCAGGTGAGGCCGACTGGACTCCATTCGTGCTCCAGCTGCAAGAAGCGGGCGTCTCGGGCATCTACTGGTCGGGTTCGTGCCTGCCCAACCTGCAGTTGTTCATGCAGGCCGCGGTGGCCAACGGCCTCGACGTGCCCGTCTACACCGACGCGAACCACTACGACGCCCTGTGTGCCGAGGCCAACACCGATGGCGCCCTGGACAACGTCTACATCCGGATGGCCTTCCTGCCCTTCGAGGAGGCAGAGCCCGGCAGCGCCACCCAGCAGTACCTGGATCTGGTGAACGACGACGGAGGGAAGATCGGTCTGCTCGGGGCCCAGACAGCCTCGTCGTTCATGTTGTGGGCTCAGGCGGCGTCGGATTGCGGCGCGGCCCTCACCCGTGACTGCGTGATCGAGAACATGTCTGCGGTCACCTCGTGGACCGGTGGTGGTCTGCACACCGAGGCGAACCCCGGTGAGAACCATCCGCCGAGCTGCGGCATCCTCATGCGTCTCAACGGCACCGTGTACGAGCGGGTGGCGCCCACCGAGCCCGGGACCTACGAATGCTTCGATGACGGGATCGGCGTCATCGCCGGCGCCCCGGCACTGGCACCGGTACTGCTCGACGAGAACCGCATCGCCACCCAGTTCGGCGAGCTGGCGGACCGGTAGCGAGCATCGAAACTGCCCTCGTGCGGGGGGAGTCGGCCCGGTGCCGACTCCCCCCGCACCGGCTCGATCGATCGACGATGGACGACTTCCTCATCTACACCGTGCTCGGCATATGCCTGGGCTCGATCTATGCCATCGCGGCGACCGGGCTCGTCGTCACGTACTCCACGTCGGGCATCTTCAATTTCGCCCACGGCGCCATCGGAATGTTGAGCGCCATCTTCTACTGGCAGGTTCGGTTCGGGTGGCACTGGGCCGGTCCGATCGCCGTCGCCGTGACCATCCTGGTCTTCGCCCCTCTCGTCGGGGCTCTGATCGAATTCCTCATCATGCGCGGGTTGCAGGGCACCTCAGAGGTGACACAGATCGTGGTGCCGGTCGCCGTGCTCCTGGCCGTGAATGGCGCGGCGACGTGGATCTGGTTCCGCACCGGTGAGGATCTCTACCTCCCGACCCGATTCTTCGGCG
The DNA here is from genome assembly GCA_963732655.1 of uncultured Acidobacteriota bacterium. Classification (GTDB taxonomy): domain Bacteria; phylum Actinomycetota; class Acidimicrobiia; order Acidimicrobiales; family SHLQ01; genus CAVTWS01. The sequence continues at coordinate 213,054 of CAVTAI010000005.1, forward strand.
AGACCAAGACCATCGACGTGTTGGGCCAGGTCGTCTACTGGCATCAGGTGGTCGCGGTGGTCCTCGCCATCGTGGTCGCCATCGGGATGTACGTCCTGCTCTATCGCACCCGTGTCGGTGTGACGATGCGGGCCACCGTCGACGATCGCAACCTGTTGATGATGAACGGCGGCCGGCCCGATCGTATGAGCCTGGCCAGCTGGGCCATCGGTGCCGCGCTCGCCGGTCTGGCCGGTGTGTTGCTGGCCCCGAGCCTCGGGGCCCTGCAGGTGATCGCCCTCACCTTGCTGGTATTCGACGCCTATCCCGCCGCCATCGTCGGGCGGCTCAAGAGCGTGCCTCTGGCCTACCTCGGCGCCCTGGGCCTCGGGCTGGCGGTCAACTACTGGACGTGGATGTCCGATGCCGGAACTCGATGGCCCGCTTTCAGGAATGTCGGCGATGCGCTGCCGGCGATCCTGCTGTTCGTGGCCCTCCTGCTCCTCCCCCAGGAGCGTCTGCGGGGCGCTACGATCACTCGCACTCGCGAACGTTTCACCGTGCCGTCGTTGCGTCAGTCCGTGGTATGGGGCGTGATCATGGTGGTGGTCGTCGCCGGGCTGCAGGCCATCATGGCCAACAGCGCGGTGATCCAGCTCTCGAACGGCATCGCCCTGGCACTCATGGCGCTCCCGTTGGTCCTGTTGACCGGCTATGGCGGCCAGGTCAACTTTGCGCCGTACGCATTCGCCGGGATCGCCGTGATCGTGGCGTACCAGTTCGATGTCGGGCCGACCGGATTGGCGCGGCAGGAGTCCATGTCCGTCGCGGCCATCATGTTGGCGGTCGCGGTGTGTGCCGTGGTCGGGGGACTCATCGCCTTTCCTGCGTTACGACTGCGGGGCCTCTATCTCGGGTTGGCCACCTTTGCGTTCGCGATCATCGTCGACAAGCTCGTCATCCGTCAGCAGGATCCGCTCCGGCCCGAGATCTTCGGCCTCGACGAGGTCAACCTGTTCACCAATGGAACGTTCACGGTGCCACGCCCGAACTGGTTCGGGGTCAACTTCTTCGCCAGCCAGCGCAACATGCTCATGCTGTTGACGGTGGTGTTCGTGTTGATCGGCCTCGGACTGATCACCATCCGCCGCTCCTCATTCGGCCGGACCATCGTGGCCATGAAGGACAGCCCGGCCGCCTGCGCCACGCTCGGGCTCAACATCGTGCGCACGAAGCTCGCCGTATTCACGATCGCCTCGGGATTGGCGGGGCTCGGCGGCCTCCTCTGGACATCGCAGCAACGAACGGTCAACGCCAACGGCACGTTCGACCCGTTCCTCGGTCTGGCCCTGTTCCTGATCGCCGTCGTCGGCGGCATCGGGTACGTCAGTGGAGCTCTGCTCGCCGGCCTCTTCATCGCCGTGCTCGGCAGCATCATCCCGGACGTGTTCGACAAGCTCGGTGAGGACTACCCCTCCCTGCACTGGCTGTTCGTCGACACCCTGGGCCAGTTCTCGAAGTTCCTCGGTGTCGCCATCGCCGGCATCGGGCTCGGCAAGAACCCGAGTGGCGTCGCGCAGCAGCTCATGGACGGCTACCGGCCCCTGAAGAAGGCACCGGGCGCCATTGCGGTCTGGACCGCAGGCGCGGTACTGCTGTGGTTCCTCGCGTGGCAGGAAGTCATCGGCAACTGGACCTTCGCCATCGTGCTGATGCTGTCGTTCCTGCTCGTGCCGGCCCGGATCATGCGGTGGGTACATCCCGACCGGTTCCGTGACGAGCTTCGCCACATGGACGGAGCGGACATGGACCGGCTCGGGCTCGACGAGCCATTGAGCGTGTCGGACCGGGATCGCCTCGACGCCGCCCTCGGCCTACCTGCGCTCGGCCGGCTGGAGGCCCGCTCATGACCGAGCTCCAGATCTCCAACGTCGTCGTGCGTTTCGGCGGGCACGTGGCCGTGAACGACGTCAGCCTCGAGGCCGGGCCGGGCACCATCACCGGGCTCATCGGTCCGAATGGTGCCGGCAAGACCACTCTGTTCAACGTCGTGACGGGGTTGCTACCGCCGAGCGCGGGCCGGATCGTGCTCGGCGGTACCGACCTGACCAAGCTTCCGCCCTACAAACGCGCCCGCCTCGGCATCGGACGCACGTTCCAGCGCCTCGAACTGTTCACCTCCCTGTCGGTGCGCGACAACGTGCGCGTCGCCGGCGAGATCGCCAACCGGTGGCGCCGAAGCAAGAACCGCGTCGATGTCCGTGCCGACGCCGACCGCATCATCGAGCAGATCGGTATATCGCATCTCGCGGATCGCGAGGTGAGCGAGATTCCCACGGGCATGGCCCGGCGCGTCGAGCTCGGTCGGGCGCTCATGACCCACCCCCAGATCTTGCTGCTCGACGAACCGGCCTCCGGTCAGGACGAGCAGGAGACGGAAGAGTTCGGCGAGCTACTCCAGCGGCTGGCCGCCGATGGCACCGGCATCTTGCTCGTCGAGCACGACGTCGCCCTGGTGATGAAGGTGTGCGACTACATCCACGTTCTCGACTTCGGCCAGATCATCGCCCGGGGCACACCGGCGGAGATCCAGACCAACCAGGCCGTACTCGACGCCTACCTCGGCGCGGAGAGTCACTCATGAGCCCCATCACCGATGCGCCCCTGATCGAGCTGGTCGACGTCCGCGCCGGCTACGGCGGTATCGAGGTGCTTCATGGCGTCTCGCTGTCGGTCGGTCAAGGTTCCGTCGTGGCGCTGCTCGGCCCCAACGGCGGTGGCAAGTCCACCACGCTGAAGGTGTGCGCGGGTTTCCTGTCCGTCACCGGCGGCGACGTTCGCATGGGCGGTACCAGCATCGTCGGGGCGTCTCCCGATCAGCTCGCTCGTCTCGGCGTCTGCATGATCCCCGAGGGCAAGGGCATCTTCCCGAACCTGACCGTGCGGGAGAACCTGCCGCATGGCCACCTACACGGGAGCCCGATTTGCCGACGTCGAGGCCCGGGCCTACGAGCAGTTCCCTCGTTTGAGCGAGCGTCGCCGGCAGCTGGCCGGCACGATGTCGGGCGGCGAGCAGCAGATGCTGGCCATGTCTCGGGCGTTGGCCACCGATCCGGCGATCCTGCTACTCGACGAGTTGTCCATGGGCTTGGCCCCGATCATCGTGCAGGAGCTGTACGAGATCGTGGCGTCGGTCTCGGCCACCGGGGTGTCGATCCTGGTCGTCGAGCAGTTCGCCCGTACCGTTCTCGGAATCGCCGACATCGCGGCGATCATGTTGAGCGGGCGCATCACACACGTCGGCCCTCCGTCCGAGCTTGAAGAAGAGCTCTCCTCTGCCTACCTGGGTGGTCACTGATGCCAACAAGGAACAACACCGTGATGAACAGTTCCGATACCGCAACCTCCGGGAGCGACCGCGTCGAGGTCTTCAAACGCGAGATCGCCGAGCTCCAGCTCAAGACCAACACCGGCGGCGCCGAGAAGGCGGCCGGCATCGCCGGCGGACTGCTCATGGGTGTGGCCGCGCTCGTCGCGCTGGTCAGCTACATCCAGTCGAGCGGAAAGGACGACCCTCGTGATCAGAACGAGCTCATCATCTTGTGCCTGCTCTGCGTGGTCGCGGCGGTGATCGGATCGACCTTGCTCCTCTGGAACCGCGTGGTGCGCTTCTGGCGATTCTGGATGCTGCGCCAGATGTACGAGAACCAGGCCCACCTCGACCAGCTGGTCGAGCGACTCAAGGGTTGAGGCAACCAGCGGACGTGGCGCTGGTCGGCGCGTGATCGACGCCGAGGATGTCGATCGGGCGGCGGCTCGCCTAGCCGGAATCGCTCGGCGCACCCCGGTCATCACGTCACATCACCTCGACCAGATCACCGGGGCGACGGTCTTCCTGAAAGCCGAGAGCTTTCAGCGAACGGGTTCGTTCAAATTCCGCGGCGCTTACAACGCCGTGGCCGCCTCGAGCAGCGAACAACGACGTCGTGGGATCGCCGCCTACTCGTCGGGCAATCACGCCCAGGCTGTCGCCTGCGCAGCGGCGCTGCTCGGTACGTCTGCGGTCGTTGTCATGCCCCACGATGCGCCGGCCAGCAAGGTGGCGGCCACGAGCGGATACGGCGCTCGCATCGTCGCGTACGACCGCTATCGCGAGTCGAGAGAGGAGGTCACGGCGGCCCTGGTCGACGCCGAGGGTCGGGTGCTGATCCCACCGTACGACCACCACGACGTCATGGCCGGCCAGGGAACGGCGGTCGCCGAGCTGCTCGATGACGTCGCCGGCATCGACACCCTCCTGGTGTGCCTCGGAGGCGGTGGGCTACTGGCCGGCAGTTGCGTTGCCGCCCATGCCCGCGACCCGTCGATCGAGATCTATGGCGTCGAACCGGAGGCGGGCGACGACCATGCCCGCTCGCGGGTCGCCGGTCGCCGGGTCGACATCGCGGTGCCGGAGACGATCGCCGATGGTCAGCAGACCACCAGCCCCGGTGCCTTGACCTGGCCGATCACGAACGCTCACGTCACCGAGTTCGTGACGGTCACCGACAACGACATCCTCGCCACCATGGGGCTGCTCTTCGAACGTCTCAAACTGGTCGTGGAACCGTCCGGCGCCTCGGCCCTCGCCGCCCTCGTCGCTGGGAAGCTCGACTTCCGCGGCCGCCGGATCGGCGTCACGTTGTCAGGAGGCAACATCGACGTGGCACGCTTCGCCTCGCTCGTCGGCGGACGCGGGACGGGCCCACCAGAAGGAGTCCCGTCGTGACGAGCGGTTCCGAACCGATCCCGGCGCCGGCCTCGGCTTCGGCGGAGTTGGCCGCCGAGGGGGTGGCCGGCGAGCTGTTGGCTCGCGAGTTGCGGCAGCTGGCCGAACATCTGAACGCCACCGTCGTGCCCGAAAACCAGTTGGTCGAGGCCGCATCGGTCATCGCCGCCGTACGCTCCCGGCTCCGGGGCGAACCGAGGATGCGGTGGTACGACCCCGTGCGAGATGGCGGTCAGGCCGATGGCGAGTACGTTCGGGCCTTCCTCCGGGGCTGGAGCCTGTACCGGGGCCTGAGCCATCCCCTGGCCCCGCCATTGTCCACGCGCCAGGTCGTCCATCCCGACGGACCACGGCTGGAGGGGCGCGTGAGGTGTAGTCGGTTGTACGAGGGCCCGCCGAACGGCGTCCACGGTGGTTATGTCGCCGGGCTCTTCGACGACATCCTCGGCGGGGCCATGGCGCTCGGCGGCCACCAAGGGGTGACGGGCCGGCTCAAGGTGCGGTACCGGAAGCTCACTCCGGTCGACACGGACCTGGTGCTGACGGCCTGGATCGATCATCCGCGGGGCCGGCGGGTGGTGGCACGCGCGACCTGCCATGCCGGCGACGTTCTGACCGCCGAAGCCGAGGGCTTGTTCGTGCTCGTCGACTACGCGGAGCTGTCGCGCCGGCCGGTCACGCCATGACCAGTTTCGGCTACACCACCCCCGTCCGCCACCCTCGGCCGGAAGGCCTGCCCCACATCGTGTTCCTGTGCACCGGAAACGCCGCCCGCTCGGTGATGGCGACCTTGCTGCTGCGGTCGTTGACGGAGCGGTTCCACGTCACCGGAGCCGGTACCCACGTGATCGAGGGTCACGTGATGAGCTCGCGAACCCGCAAGGCTCTGGCCCGGGTGAATCTCGCCGATACGACCCATCGAAGCCGGCAGTTCGGTGCCCACGAGGCCGGCGCCGATCTCGTGCTCGCCATGGAGCCCCTTCACATCCGTTGGATGCGCACCCAGTGGCCGGAGGTCGCTCCCCGGACCACTTCGATCAAGAGAATGGTCGAGTTGCTCCCCGCCATTCGCCAGACGCCCAGCCACGGAACCGATCGAGTCGAGACGATGCGAGACCTGGTGCGGTCCAGTGTCCTCGCCGAGCACGAACCGGAACCGTGGGAGGAAGTCGTCGACCCCGGAGCGGGAGAGCAGGACGCGTTCGACCGCTGTATCGACGAGCTGGTGGTCCTGGTCCGCGAGTTGGAGCGCCGGCTTCCGTGACGGGCGCCGCCCAATCGAACTACCGGGTGGCCTCGGACCTCCTCGCTGCGGCCGTGGGGATCGTTGCTGTCACCTTCGGTGTCCTGAGCGACTCCGCCGGGCTCTCGCTGGCCAAGACCATGGCCCTGTCGATGTTCGTGTTCACCGGGGCGTCGCAGTTCGCGGCGGTCAGCATCGTCGACGACGGTGGAACGGCAGCGGCCGCCGTCGGGAGTGCGTTGCTCCTCGCCGCCCGGAACGCGCTCTACGGACCGGTGGTCGCGAAGTACCTCGTCGGCGCACGATGGAAACAGGTCGTCGGCGCCCAGTTGGTCATCGACGAGACGACCGCCATGGCGACCGCCCAGATCGACGAGGCGACGGCCCGCGCCGCGTTCTGGCGAACGGCGATCGGCCTCTACCTCTTCTGGAACGTCGGCACCGTCATCGGCCATGTCCTGGGGGGCGTGATCGGTGATCCGACCGATTGGGGCCTCGACGCCGCATTCTCGGCTGCTTTCGTCGCCCTGCTCATGCCCCACGTGCGCAGTCGGCCCGGTCAGCTGGCTGCGGTCGGCGGCGCGGTTCTGGCACTCGTCGCCCTGCCGCTGCTCCCCGCGGGCTCGGCGTACCTCGTCGCCGCTCTGGCGGTGATCCCGGCTGCCATGGTGCGGCGCAGATCCGAGGCGCCGCCGCCCGGAGGCCCTGGAGCCCGAACCCCGATGGACAGACCGTGACGTGGCTGGCCATCGTCGCCCTCGCGGGCGGCGCGTCACGCGCTGAAAGCGTTCGGCGTGTTCGGGCTCGGCGCACGGCCCCCCGCGGCCTTCACCGCCGTCGTCGGACTCATCCCCGCGGCGCTCTTCACAGCGATCGTGGCCGTGGAGACCTTCGGCGACGGCGACCGGTTGGTGCTCGACGCTCGGGTCTTCGGCTTGATCGCCGCTGCGCTGGCGAGTTGGCGACGTGCTCCCTTCGTGGTCGTGGTGGCGGTGGCCATGGCCGCGACGGCTGCGGCGCGGGCCCTCGCGTGAACGTCGCGGCCGGCGCCGGTGGGCTGCGGCACCAGGTCGAGCCCTCGTCGTTCTAAAGGCGGCGGGCCGCGTGCCGATGGATGAGCCGTGGAGGCCGACCCTGCAGCAGTCCGTCGAGAGGCGGGCCGGGCGCGTCATCAGCTCCGCGCTCCGATCGTCCTGGCGGCCGTGCTCGCCGGCATCTCGGCGGCGACGGCGCTCATCGTTCACCCGATCCTCGGTGCGGTGATCGCGGTGGGCGCGGTCGCCCACGTCATCATCATGGTCGCTCCCCGCGACCCCGAACCCGATCTCGTCGGGGTGGTCATGGATCGCACCCAGCAACCCGACCTCTGGGCCGAGATCGATGCGGCGGCGGGCGAGGCCGAGGCGCCGGTACCCGACTCGTTGGCCATCACCGACTCCGTCCAGGCCCGTATCGTCCATCGCACGTCCGGCGTCGGCCGGCGGGTCAAGGAGCGCCGCCTGGAGCTCGGGCTTCCCGGACTCTCGATGTTCACTCGTGAAGAGCTTCGCGTCGTGCTGCTGGCTGTGTTGTCCCGCGAGACCGAGCTCGGCATCCCCCACGGTCCAGAGTTGTCGCGAGCGGCGACGGTGGCGGAACGCCGGTTGACCACCGGTGGCTCCGGTCTCGTGGACCGGATGCGACGCCGGCATGCCCAAGCCATCTTCGACTCCGCGGAGCCGTTCCGAGCCGCGCAGATGCTGGCCTCGGACAGCCGCGGCGCGGGGATCGTCGGGCGGACGCAGTTCGAGGGGGCGCTCCGCAAGGCCCACGTCGGGTCGGCGGCGCTCCAGCTCTTCCTCCGTGAGTACGTGCTCCCGCTCCTCTCGGCCGGTCAGCGCCCGGTGAACCTGTACGACGGTCTGCGATCCTTCGGCGCCGATCTCTCGCGCGACACCTTGTTCGAGGAGTTGCATGTGGACGCCGCATCGACCCCGATCCGGTGGCACCCCGGCGAGCCGTCGATCGGCCTTCGTGTGGCGAGGGTGTCCGCCTCGGCCGGTGGCGATCGTCCGACGGACGACCGTGATGCCTCGGCCCTGGTTTCGGGCCGTCTGGCTCTGGAGGTCGAGCTGAGCCGGCAGGTCGCCGAGCAGCTCCTGCCCGATACCGAGCTGACTCCGGTGGACTGGGCCGGTGTGGCCGAGACGGCGACGCAGTTGCAGCTGGCCCGCGCCGGGCGCCTCGCTGCCGTGGCGCGAGCGTTCGAACCGGGCGCACCGCGGGCCGGTGGGCTGCGCCACGTGCTGCGGTTGTTGTGTTCGGGCCAGCGCGCCGGGGTGGCGACGGGTCTGGCCCCTGAACTCGTGAGCCTGCCCGATGACGAACGGGAAGCCGCATCGGTGGAGTTGCTCGCCGCTTACCTGCGAGCGTCGGTGGGATCGGTGCTCATCGCCCACGCCGGGTGCCGCTGGCAGATGTCGTGGGGTGGGCCACCTCGGCTCGTCGGACCTGATGGGGCGATGGTCGACATCGACGAATGGGTCGATGGTGCCGTCGCGAACGAGGTCCCGGCCGCGGTCTTCATCGACTGGTTGAGCCAGGTCGGCATCCCGTTCGACATCGCGGCCTGACGCCGACTCGTCTCCGATCCGATCCGGGGCGTGAACCGGCGGGCTTCGGTTCCTGCCCGGGCCGCGGCGACCGGTAGCTTGACGACCGTGGACCTCCGCCTGACCCCCGCCGAGCGAGATTTCCGTGACGAGCTGCGAGAGTGGCTCCACGGCGCGGTTCCCACCATGGGAACGGCCCCCGATCTGATCGATCTCGATGCGCGCCGGGAGTACGACACCGCCTGGCAGCGCATGTTGTACGACGCCGGTTACGCCGGGATCAACTGGCCGAAGGAGTTCGGTGGCCGCGGTTCGACCCCGACCGAGCACCTCATCTTCCTGGAGGAGAGCGAGCGGGTCCGTGCACCGTATGTCGGCGTTAACTTCGTCGGCCTGCTCCATGCCGGCCCCACGTTGATCGCCGAGGCGTCGGACGACGCATCGGGCGCACCACCTGCCGGCGATCCTGAAGGGTGAACACGTCTGGTGCCAGGGGTTCTCCGAACCCAACGCTGGCTCGGACCTGGCGTCGCTCCAGACGCGGGCGGTGCGAGACGGCGACCACTACGTCGTCAGCGGTCAGAAGATCTGGACCTCGTTCGCCCATTGCGCCGAGTACTGCGAGCTGCTGGTGCGGACCGATACCGAGGCCCCGAAGCACCGGGGCATCACCTGGCTCATCTGTCCGATGGACTTACCCGGCATCGAGATCCACCCCATCGTGACCGTGCTCGGCGCCAGCGAGTTCAGCGAGGTGTTCTTCGACGAAGTGCGGATCCCGGTGGAGAACCGCGTCGGTGCCGAGAACGACGGCTGGCGGGTGGCCATGGTGACCTTCAGCTTCGAACGGGGCACGGCGTTCATCAGCGAGCTCCTGGCCAGCATGCAAGCGTTGGCCGACATCGCCGATCTGGCCAAGCGAGTGCTGCGGCGCTCCGGCACCGCCTGGGACGACGCCGAGGTCCGCCGTGAGATCGGCCGCCTGCAAGCCGAGTACGACGCGTTGTGGGCCTTGACCAAACGCAACGTCTCGCAGGCGAGCCGCACCGGCGTGCCGGGTCCCGGCGGATCGGTGTTCAAGCACTACTACAGCGATGTGCGCAAGCGCGTGGACGCGCTCGCCTTCCGTCTGCTCGACCGGGCGGCCTTGGCGATGCACGTCCCGGACGGCCACCACGACCCCGTGGCCGCCCGCCTCTACTCCCTGACGTTGAGCATCGCCGCGGGCACCTCCCAGATCCAGAAGAACATCGTGGGTGAGCGAGTGCTCGGCCTGCCCAAGGAGCGCTAGCGCATGGACGATAAGGAGCGCTAGCGCATGGACGATAAGGAGCGATAGCTCATGGACGACAAGGAGCGCTAGCGCATGGACTTCGAGCTGAACGACGATCAGGTGGCTCTTCAAGAGGGCGTCCGCTCGCTGTGCCTGGGTCGGTTCGACTCCGAGGCCGTGCGGGCCGCCGTCGACCACGGCGGCGTCGACCGCGATCGGTGGAAGGAACTGGCCGACACCGGGGTGTTCTCGCTCGTACTGCCCGAAGCCGAGGGCGGGGTCGGTCTCGGGTGGGCCGATGCCGTCGTGGTCTTCGAACAACTGGGCCGGTCTGCGGTACCCGGGCCCCTCGTGCCCTCGTTGCTGGCCAGCGGGTTGGTTCCCGGCGCCGCTACCGGCGAGGTGGTGGTCGGCCTCGTCGAACGGCCGGAGCACGGGCCCTTCGTCGTCGAGCATCCGACCGCCGTCGACGTGGTGCTCCTCCTCGACGACGAGGGTGTGCACCAGGTCGACCTGACAGCGGCGGGGCTCGTCGCCGAGTCGATGCCGCTCGATCCGCTCACCCCGGTGGCCTTCGCCGACGACCTGCCGATCGCCGCCACGCTCGCCGGCCCGGACGTGGCCGCCGAGTGGCGCCGCTTTGGCGCGGTGCTCACCTCGGCGCTCCAGCTCGGCTTGGCCTGGGGCGCCACCGACCTCGCCGTCGCCTATGCCAAAGAACGGGAGCAGTTCGGTCGGGTCATCGGCAGCTTTCAGGCCGTGAAGCACCTGTGTGCTGACATGATCTCCCGCGTCGAGGTGGCGCGGGCCGCCGTGTACCTGGCCGGGGTCGCGCTCGACGACCCCGAGGTGGCGGACCCGGTTCGGGCGGCGTCGGCCGCTCGGATCGTGTCGTGCCAGGCCGCCAGCGCCAACGGCAAGGATTGCGTGCAGGTCCACGGGGGCATGGGGTACACGTGGGAGGTCGATGCCCACCTGTTCCTGAAACGAGCGTGGGTCCTGGAGACCCAGTTCGGCACCCCCGACGAGCACGCCGAGGTCATGGCCGCCCTCGTCTGAGCGGGGGTCAGCCTCGCAGCTGCACGCCCAGCAGCACCGCCAGCAGCGCTCCCAGCAACCCGACCGCTCCCCAGACAGCAAGCCCGACCTTGGTCGTGGAGATGGTGTGGAGGAATGCGCCAACTCCCGAGGCGGCGACGACCACGAGCTTGACCATCAGCGTCACCTGGTAGGCGGTCGACCGATCCGCGACGTCGGCCTCCAGCAGGTTCCAGATCCCGGTCAGGACCAGGATGCCGAACGCAGGCCACGCCACCTGGTTGTAGCGACGGGCCACCAAGCGGGTGGCGTCGGGGCCGAGGGTGCGCACGGTGGGCACCAGCGCTCCCAGCGTGAGCTGACCGCCGACCCACACGGTGGCGGCCAGGACGTGCAGGGTCAACCGCAGATGATCGATCTCCAGGGGAAGCACGGCTCGAACCCACTCACATCCGGAAGGTGGTGGGCCAGTCGTCGGGTCGGACCAGGGCATCGGTGCCGCCGTCGACGAAGACGATCGAACCGGCCATGAAGGCCGCACCGTCGCCGAGCAGCATGTGCTCGATCCACGCGGCGATCTGATCCGGAGTGGCCCAGCTGCCCGTCGGGACGGTGAAGCCCCGGATCGCCGGACCGTACTGCTCGCTGTCGAGACCGGCCTGCAGGAGCGGAGTCAGCGTGGCGCCCGGCGCGATGGCGTTCAACCGGATCCCCGAGCCGGCCCACTCGACGGTCGGGGCGTTGCGGCGCACATACCGGGCGATGGCGATCTTGCTGCCGGCGTAGGCGTGGGCATCGTCGTACTGGGCGGCGATCGATCGGGCGCCGGGCTCATCGTGGCTCACGCACGCCGTCACCAGTTCGTCGGGCACGTTGGGTGAGGTGGTCGTCGAGTTGGAGCTGATGGCGACGACCTGCGCGTTGCCGGACGCGGCCAGGGCGGGTCGAAGCCCGGTGAGGAACGCCTCCGAGCCGAAGTAGTTGATCGAGACGATCTGCGCCGGATCGAACGGAGGACCCACGCCCGCCGCAGTGACCAGACCGTCGAGGCGCCCGTTGCTGCGTTCGACGACCGCGTCGACCGCGGCCTGGCGTTGGGCGGGATCGGACAGGTCGGTCACGATCTCGGCGTCACGGAGGTCGACGCCGATGACCTGGTGGCCGGCTCCCTCGAGCCGAGCGCGGGTGGCGGCGCCGATGCCCGATGCGGAACCGGTGATCGCGTAGAGCCCCACGGGGCACCTCCTGCGTTGTTCGTGACCCGAAACGTCAGCCGTCGTGCGGGCGATGGGCCCATCTGTCTAGTCCGTGCGCGCCATCCCTGTCGCACCGACGAGGCCGGTACGATCAGGGTTCGTCGGCCGGGCGGCGTCACCCCGAAAGGTCCCATGGTTCCCACCACCGAAGCATTGATCTCCGCAGCCGCAGGCGATATCGAGACGGTGCTGTCGATCGCTCCGGTGGCGCTCGATCGGCCGGTACCGTCGTGCCCGGGGTGGCTCGGAGCCGATGTCTTGGCCCACCTCGGCCGGGTGTTCACGTCCGTCTCCCAGACCATCGACCGGCGGGCGCAGGAGATGATCCCGCGAGCGGAGATGCCCGAGGCCCCGCCGGTGACCCGGATCGTGGAATGGGTCGACGAGTCGTCGGCGGCGTTGCTGCGATCGTTGCGCTCCATCGAGCCCGACGAACCCGTCTGGTCGTGGTCGACCGATCGCCGCGGCCGCTTCTACCACCGGCGGATGGCCCACGAGATCGCCGTCCATCGGTACGACCTCGAGTCGGCGATCGGCTCGCCGGACGATGGGGGAGCGAAACGCCCGGGGGCGGATGTCGCGGCGGATGGTGTGTCTGGGTCGGCGGTCGCCGCCGACGGTGTGTCTGGGTCGGCGGTCGCCGCCGACGGTGTGTCTGGGTCGGCGGTCGCCGCCGACGGTGTCGACGAGTACCTGGACCTCGTGCTGCCCTTCTCGGTCGCACGGTGGCCGCGGCCGATCCCGGCCGTGCGGTTGAACGTCGTCGCGCTCGACCGGGTCGAGGTTTCCTCGGGGGTAGGGCAGTGGTCGGTCCGGCGCAACGGCGATGGGATCGCGCTCGACCGTTCACCGATCGACCCTTCGAGGGACGAGCCCACCGTCACGGTGTCGGGCCCGGCCGGAGCCCTGCGCCTGTGGGTGTGGAACCGACCGTCGGCCGTCACCGTCGCTGGTGACCTCGCCACCGCGTCGGCGTGGGCGGCGCTGGCTCCATGACGCCTGAGGAGCCCGCTGGCTCCATGACGCCCGAGGAGCCCGAACCTCCGACCGAGGCCCCTGCCCTCGGCGATCCATCGGCCCCGACGAGCCGGCCGGCATCTTCGACCATGTCGCCTCGCGACTCGTTCGAACTGATGCTGCCGGTCCTGGCGTTCGTGGTGGCGAACCGGCTCGGCGGGCTCCGATGGGCCATCGTGGCCGCCACGGCCGCGTCGGTGCGGGCGTCGTACCAGCGGCGCCGCCGGGGGCGCGGATCGGCTGGTATCTGCCGGTCGTGACCGCGATGCTGGTCACCCGGGGCGTCATCGCCATCATCTTCGACTCATCGGCGGTGTATTTCGGCTTGGGCATCGCGACCAAGGCGCTGATCGGAGTCGGTCTGATCGCGTCGGTGCTCATCGGGCGGCCCGCCATGGCTGAGCTGGCCCCCCTCGTCATCCCGTTCGACCACGTCACCCGGACCCACCCGATCTACCGCCGCACGATGGTCACCCTCACGTGGGCGGCCGCCGCCTTCGAATTGCTCACCTCGGCCTGGGACGTATGGCTCTACAACAACTCGTCGCTGAACGAGTTCGTGATCGTACGGTTCATCGCCGGGTGGGTGCTCGGCTTCCTCGCCACGACGGCCGCCATATTGTGGGCCCACTTCCGGCTGGCGCGGATCCCCAACTTTCCTGGCATCCTCGCCCTGTTCGATCCCACCTTCGCTGATGATGACGAAGATGACGAGAACGATGACGGCGACAGCAATGGTCTCGGACCGCTCGGCGGCCCGGATAGCATGCCCGGCCGGTGACCGATGCGCCGGTCCCCTGAGGAGGCTGTCATGAGTGGCACGGGTGAGGATGGCCACAGGGCCTCCACGAGAACCTTGGCGCTCGGCGCGCTCGGCGTCGTCTTCGGCGATATCGGGACCTCGCCGCTGTACGCGCTGCGCGAGTCGTTCGAGAACGAGAGCCATCCCATTCCCGTTGTCGAGGACAACGTGCTGGGCATCTTGTCGCTCGTGTTCTGGGCGCTCGTGATCGTCATCACGATCAAGTACCTGCTGTTCGTCATGCGAGCGGACAACAAGGGGGAGGGCGGCATCTTGGCCCTGACATCGCTGATCCGGCACGGGTCGGCGACCGGCTCGAGGGTGACCGGGGTGCTGGTGCTGATCGGCCTCTTCGGCACCGCGGTCCTCTACGGCGACGGCATGATCACCCCGGCCATCTCGGTGTTGAGTGCCGTCGAGGGCGCCGAGGTCGCAACCCCCGGCCTCGCCGACTACGTCGTCCCGATATCCATAGGGATACTCGTGGCCTTGTTCGCCGTGCAGTCCCGGGGCACGGCGGCCATGGGCAAGGTGTTCGGCCCGATCGTGGTCGTCTGGTTCCTGACCCTGGCGACGATCGGTGTCGTGCACCTCGCCTCCGATCTGTCCGTGCTCCGGGCCGTCAACCCGAACTACGGCGTGCAGTACTTCGCCGACAACGGCTCGAAGGGGTTCCTTTCGCTCGGGGCGGTCTTCCTCGTCGTCACCGGCGGCGAGGCGTTGTACGCCGACATGGGTCACTTCGGACGCCGGCCGATCGCGCTCGGCTGGTACGGGCTCGTCCTGCCGTCGCTGCTGCTGTGTTACTTCGGGATGGGGGCCAAGCTGATCGAGGATCCGGAGGCCATCGAGAACCCGCTGTTCCTCATGGTGCCCGACGCTCTCGTCTACCCGATGGTCATCTTGGCCACCGCAGCGACGGTGATCGCATCTCAGGCGCTGATCTCGGGCGCGTTCTCACTCACCCAGCAGGCCGTGCAGCTCGGCTACCTGCCACGGCTCCGGATCAAGTACACCTCACGGACTGAGCAGGGCCAGATCTATGTCCCGGCGGTCAACTGGGCGCTGATGATCGGCTGCGTCGGTTTGGTGCTCGGGTTCCGAACTTCGGCCAACCTGGCCGCGGCGTATGGAATCGCCGTGACTTTGACGATGGTCACGACCACTGTCCTCTTCTACGTCGTCGCCCGTCACCGTTTCGGCTGGTCCGCAGCCAAGGCGCTCCCCTTGTGCGCGGTTCTGGTCGCGATCGACCTGGCCTTCTTCGGAGCCAACGTGCCGAAGATCCCGCACGGCGGGTGGTTCGCCCTGAGCATCGGCCTGCTGGTGTTCGTCGCCTTGACCACGTGGGGGACCGGCCGCCGGTTGGTCAGCGAGCGCATCAAGCGCACGGATACCCCACTGCGCGAGTACGTGGGCCTCATGATGGCGGACGAACCCACCCGCGTGCCCGGGTCGGCGGTGTACCTGTTCAGCCTGGCGGGCGGAACCCCGCCTGCGATGCGGGCCAACTGGGAGCTCAACCGGATCCTGCACGAACGGGTCTATGTCGTGTCGGTGATCACCGAAGACGTACCTCGGGTCAGCGATGAGGAGCGGGTCACCAACGTGGCGATCGGGCATGGCGTCGAGGGCCTGGAGCTGCGGTACGGGTTCGACGAGGATCCGGACGTGCCAGCCGCGCTGCGGTCGGTGTCGATCGATCCAGACAAGGTCACGTACTTCCTCGGACGGGAGACGATCGTCGTGAGCGCCCTGCCGGGCATGGCGCGGTGGCGCGAACATCTCTTCGCGCTGATGATGAAAAACGCTACTCCGGCCTCGCAGTACTTCCGGCTGCCGTACGGTCGGATCTTCGAGGTCGGGCGCCAGGTCGAGCTGTAGCGCCCGATGGTGGCCGTCAGGTGATGCTCGGCCGGTGGCCGTCAGTTGATGCTCGGCCGGTGGCCGTCAGTTGATGCTCGGCCGGTGGCCGTCAGTTGATGCTCGGCCGGTGGCCGTCAGTTGATGAAGTAGCCGGTGACGTCGGCGAGCAGGTGGGTGCCGGACTGCGTGAAGTAGGACACCTTGCCATCGGTGCCCACGGCGATCAGCGTGGCGTTGGGTCGGGTCTCGTTGACCCGGTTGAGGTTGAGCAGCGATGCCAACGGTCGCTCGGTCCCGGTCGGATAGGCAGTGACGAACCCCGGCGCGATGGACTCGGTGGCGGTGACGTTGAGGGACACAGCGCCGACCCCGCTCGAGGGCAGCCCGGCCACACCGACCGTGGGTACGTCGATCGTGCCGTCGGCGGCGATGATGTTCCCGGTCCGGGTGTCGAAGACGCGGTGGGGGGAGATGGGGACGAAGAGACCTTGGCCGCTGATCGGAGCCGTGCTGTCGGTGAAGTACCCGGCGATGTCGGCGAGGAGGTGGCCGCCGCTCTGGGTGAACAGGCTGACCGTGCCGTCGGCGCCCAGCGGGACGACGACGAGGTTGGGCACGTTCTCGCCCGTGGTGCTGACGTTGAGGTTGGACGCCAGCGGGCGGTCGTCGCCGCCCGGCCACACCGTCACGAACCCCGGGCCGCCGCCGTCGGCGATGGTCACGTTCAACGCGACTGCGGAGACGCCGGTGCTCGGAAGGCCGGAACGTCCCGAGAGTTGCACCCGCAGTTGTCCGTTCTCGCCCAGCCGGCCCTGGTGTTCGCCCGCTTCTCGTGTGTCGAACACTCGAGTCGGGCTCATGGAGACGAATCGGCCGGCGGACGAGGCGCCCGATGTCGTGTAGTACCCGGCCACGTCGGCCAGCAGGTGCGCACCGCTCTGGGTGAAGAAGCTGACTCGGCCATCGGCGCCCACGGGCACCGTGACGAGGTTCGGGACGGTCTGGCCGGCCTCGACGAGGTTCAGAGACGACGCCACGGGGATGTCGGCACCGGTGGGCCAGACGGTCACGAAACCGGCACCGCCGGCCTCGGTCGCCGTCACGTTCATGACGACGGCGGAGACGCCGGTTTCGGGCACACCCGCCGCTCCGGTCACATCGACGTCGATCCGTCCGCCCGCCGCCACGTACCCCGACTGCGCCGTGTCGCGGACTCGGGTGTCGAAGATCCGCGCCGGCGGAAGGGCGATGAACCGCGACGCACCGATGGGGACCGGGCGGGAGGTGGTCGTACTGGACCCATCGAGGATGGGGCTGACGACGTTGACGGTCACGGTGGCGGTCCCGCAGATCGAGGGATCGTTGGCGGCGCACACCTTGTAGACGAACTGATCGGTGCCGGTGAATCCGACCTCCGGGGTGTACGTGATGACCCCGGTGACCGGGTCGACGATGGCCGTTCCGTGCAGGGGCGGGATGATGATCGTCACCGAACCCGGCGATGGGGTCGTGCCGGACCCGCCCGCTCCGCCGACCGGGTCGACCGTCGTCGGACCGCCGTTGGCCGTGGTGTCGATCGGCGCCGGAACGATGACGGTGGCGAGCTCGACGGCACCGATCTCGCACTGGCCCACCGGGCGGGCCAGGCCTCGTTGGTCGACGGTCGTAACCGGATCGGACATGGCCGCACAGTCCACAACGGGTAGGTGGCCGAACAGGGGGCCGGGGTTCGTCGGGAGCATGGTCAGGGTCGGTCCGCCGTTGTCGGCCAGCGCGCCGAGGGCCGTGGTGACGACCGAGGATTGATCGGTGGCGTGGGCCAGCCCACAGGTGGTGCCCGCCAGTTCGGCGTTGTGACCGACCGAGACCAGGATCAACGGGTCGGCGCACGCACCGCCGGAACCGCCGAGCACGGACGCGCCGATGGAGCCGGGGCCGCTGGAATCGATGGCCGATCCCGTCGGGGCCGTGTTGTCGTCGATCGAGCTGAAACGCACGTAGCTGGAGCCGTTGGACCACACGCCGCCACCGGTTGCCGCCGCGGTGTTGCCGGCGATGGTGCTGTTGATGGTGCTGAACACGGCCAGGTCGAGCGCCGCGCCTCCGCCGTTGCCGCCCCCGGTTCCGCCGAGCGCGGTGTTGCCGCGGAGTAGGACGCGGGTGAGGCTCAGGGTCCCGAACCGCTGCACGATGCCGCCGCCGATGCCGCCGGCGCCGCCCGTGGAGGCCGCGCCCGTCTCGTTGTCCGAGATTGTGGAACCGATGATGGACAGGACCGGTTCGACCGTGGTTCGACGGTCACCGGACAGGGCGCCTCCGCTGCCGCCGCCGCCGCCCGTACCGCCGGCCGAGGGGCCACCGGCGCCCGCGTCGTTGAAGCCGATGAGCGAGGCGGTGACGGTCAAGCTGCCACCGTCGACGTGGACGGCGCCGCCCGACCCGCCGTTGCCTCCGTCGCTCGAGGAGAGGCCCCCGCCACCGACTCCGGCGGCATTGCGGCCGACCGATACGCCGTTGAGCGTGCCGTTGGTGGAAGTGAGTACGGCGGCACCGCCGTGACCTCCACGCCCACCCGAGCCGCTGCTGGCGCTGAGCCCGCCGGCGCCCGCGGTGTTGTCGGCCAGGGTGACGCCGGTCAAGGTGATCGGTCCGCGCCCGGCGATGGCGCCGCCGCTCCCGCCGTCGCCGCCGACGCCGGATGCGACCGACCCGCCGTCACCGGCGTGATTGAACGTGAGCTGGGCGTTGCCGGCGGCGGACACGACGCCGGAGCTCGTGACGAAGACACCACCGCCGTCGCCGCCGACGCCGGGCGTGGTCGGCCCGAATCCGCCGGCCCCGGCGCGGTTCTCCGTGGCGGTGTTCGTGCCGCCGAGACGTCCACCGGAGAGCGTGACCGGACCGACCGAGTACACGGCGCCGCCGACGCCGCCGTCGCCCCCGATCGCGGCACCCGAGGCGGGGCCGCCGGCGCCAGCCCGGTTGGAGTGCACGGTCGCGTTGATCAAGGT
This sequence comes from uncultured Acidobacteriota bacterium, assembly GCA_963732655.1. Taxonomy (GTDB): domain Bacteria; phylum Actinomycetota; class Acidimicrobiia; order Acidimicrobiales; family SHLQ01; genus CAVTWS01. The sequence goes on from CAVTAI010000005.1 coordinate 231,898, forward strand.
GACGGCGCTCGATGTCGTCGACATGTAGATGGCGCCGCCCGACCCGCCTGACGAGCGCCGGCCGGCCGCGCTGGCGGCAGCGCCGTCGCCGGACCAGTTGTCGGCGATCGTGGAGTTGATGGCGGTCAGGTCGCCGGCGATGAAGACGGCGCCGCCCCGACCGCCGACTGTGTCGACCGTGTCGGGGTTGCCGGCCGCTCCACCGCGGTTGCCGATCACCGAGGAGCCCTCGAGGGTGAGGTCGCCGGTGGTTTTGATGGCCCCACCGTCGTGGCCGGATTGGTCCGCCGCGGCCGCGGCGAGGTTGCCGCCGGTGAGGACGAGGTTCTCCAGGATCAACGATGAACCGTCGAGCACATGGAACAGGCGCTCACCCGGGCAGCTCGCGTCCACGGCGATGGTGGCGGTCGTGAGGCCGTTGGCCCGGATGGTGACTGCCGAGTTGTCGGCCGTGATGTCGAGGTCGCCGCCCGTGTTGAGGTCCTCGTTTCCGGGTACGCAGTTCAACGTGAGGCTGTACGTTTCGCCGGCCTGCAGTTCGATCAGGTGGTTGCCGGGACTGGCATTGACCAGCCCAACGGCTTCGCGGAGCGACAGGTCGGTGCCGGTGACGTCACCGTCGTTCTCGTCGGTCGTGACCGACACTTGGAACACCGTTGCGTGCGCGGGCGGCGCGACAACGGTGATCCCGGCGTAAGCGACACCGATGATGGCGGAGGTGGATAGAGCCTGGCGGAAACGTCCCACAGTCAACCGTCGGTCGATCGGCGGTTGGATGTAAGGCTTTCGTCACCAGGGGGAGGGCCTTGTCACCTGGGGTGACCTCTGGTCACGTGTCACCAGGGGGAGGTCTGGCCGCCGTTGGCGCGGTGGATGTTGCCGGTGACCCAGCGGGCGGCGTCCGACGCCAGGTAGAGGATCAGGTGGGCCTGGTCCTCAGCCTCGCCGACGAGACCGAGCGGCGACATGGCGCGCATCCGCTCGACGAAGGCGTCGAACCCGACCTGATCGATGGTGCCGTCCTCTTGGACGAGTCGCCAGGTCGTGAACTTGGTCATGGTCGAACCCGGAGCGATGGCGTTCACCCGGATGCCGTACTGGCCGACCTCGGTCGCCATCGTCATCGACATCATGGCCACCGCCGCTTTGGTGAGGGCGTACAGACCGATGCCGGGGAACGCCAGGTCGATGGCGCCCGACGACACGTTGATGATCGAGCCGCCGTGGCCGGCCTGCTTCATCGCGGCGATGGCCGCTTGGCATCCGTAGAAGACGCTCCGCAGGTTGAGGTCGATCGCCTTGTTGAGCTCGTCGTCACCGACATCTTCGAATGTGCCGGCGAACATGGCGCCGGCGATGTTGCACATGATGTCGCAGCGGCCGAACTCGGATGCACCGAGTCCGAGGAGCGCCTCGACCTCGGTGCGACTCGTCACGTCCGTGCGTCGTCCGATGGCCCGGCCGCCGGCGGCCGTGATGCTCTCGACCGTGCCGGCCAGACCGGCCTCATCGATGTCGGCGGCGACCACCGCGGCGCCGGCCGCGGCCAGGAATTCGGCGGACGTGCGACCGATTCCGCTGGCGGCACCGGTGACCACGGCGACGCGGCCTGACAGGTCGTACGCGGACATGGGGTTGGGCATGGGAGGCGCTCCGGGGTTCGTGAAGGCCGTGGCAGGACGGTAGTGACCACGGGGTAGGTAGGTACTTTTGCTGATTCCTGTTTCAGAGACCTCGCACTAAACAGGACCGAGCCGGGAGGGGTTTCGATGACTCCCCGGCGGGATGCGAAGATTACGCCCATGTTCGGAAACGGTGCACTCACAGGAAAGTCAGTCCTCGTCACAGGCGGAGGAACGGGAATAGGAAAGGCCTGCGCGGCCGCCCTTGCGGGCGACGGCGCGGCCGTGACCATATGCGGTCGGACCGCCTCCAAACTGGAAGAGGCGGCGTCGGCCATCACCCCCGGTTTTGGCGGGTCGGTCCGGTCGATGGCCGCCGACGTCACCGACGAGGCCCAGGTCGAGGCCGTCATCGCCTTTGCCGCGGAGACCAGCGGCGGTCAGCTCCACGGACTGGTCGCCAACGCCGGCGGTGGCGGCGGGCTGGCGCCCCATCATCTCCAGGACACCGCTGAATACGTGCGGGTGCTCCACCTCAACGTCTTGGGCACGATGTTGTGCGTCAAACACAGCGTGCCGCGCATGTACGAAGCCGGCGGTGGGTCGTTCGTCGGCATGTCGTCGATCGCCGGCGGGACCACGCATCCCTACTTCGGCGCCTACACGGCCGGCAAGGCCGGCATCGAGGCCATCATTCGCAACGCGGCCGACGAGTACGGACCGGTCGCCATTCGTTTCAACGCCATTCGTCCCGGTTTCGTGGCGACCGAGATCATGGAGGGTGTGCCGCGAGACGGCGAGGTGTACGACAGCTACATCGTGAACACCCCCCTCGGCGGCGTCGCGGAGCCACAGGACGTCGGGTTGCTGGCCCGATTCCTCGTCGGCCCCGAATCCCGCTGGATCACCGGTCAGATCATCTCGGTCGATGGCGGTCACGGTCTCCGCCGTGGTCCGGATTTCGGTTCGTTCGTGAAACCAGCGTTCTCGCCGGATGTCTTTGCCGGAAGGGCCCCGAGTGGCTGAACCCGCCGGTTCAGCCGGCACCGCAACGACCTCGGCGAAGGCCGAGCCCTGTCCGCTGGCCATAGGGTCCGTCTCTCTGCGGCTCTATCCGCACGACCTCGACGCGGTGCCGGTCATGGACGCCCTCCGGGCCCAGGCGATCGCCGCCAGCTCGGCCGGTTTCGATGGGGTCATGGTGAGCGAGCACCACGCCGGGTTCCCGGGGTACCACCCGAACCCGGTGCAGCTCGCCGGGTTCCTTCTCGCCACCATGCCACGCGGCTGGGCCGCTCCGTGTCCCGTGCTCCTGCCGCTTCGGGCACCCGGGATGATCGTGGAGGAGTTGGCCTGGCTGGCGGCCGCCTATCCCGGTCGGGTCGCCGCCGGGTTCGCGTCGGGCTCGTTGCCGGTCGACTTCGAGATCGCCGGCGTGCCCCACGAGCAAGCGGTGGAGCGGTTCAAGCAGGCCCTGCCCGAGGTGGTGGCCCTGCTGTCGGGACGCGGCGACGGGCCCGCTGCGGCGGACCTCGCCGTGCTCCGCCTGGCCGACAACCCACTGCCCATGGTGACCGCCGCGCAGTCCGGTGCTGCTGTTCGGCGCGCCGCCTCGCTCGGCGTCGGTGTGTTGTTCGATTCGTTGCAGGCGCCCGACGTGGTTCGGCGACTCACCGACCTCTACCGAGATGCGGGCGGTACGGGCCCGGCGGTGCTCATTCGGAGGTTGTGGGTCGGTGAGGTCCCGACGGCCGCGTTCGAGGCTCAGACGGCCCGCTACCGCGTGTACGCGGGTGAGCGAGCCATGTCGACCTGGGGTGGCAACGAACTGGTGAGCGGGGCCACGGCGGCCCACGCCGCCGAGCGTTTGGCCGACGTCGTCGAGCGGTGCGGCTGCGACACCGTGAACGTGCGGTTCCACGCCGTGGGCCTGCGTCCGACGGACATCATCGATCAGCTCGCGCAGCACGCTCCCGGACTGGTGGCCGGCGTTCGTGAAGCGCTCGACGGAAAGAGGCGATCCACATGAGGGACTCCAATGGCACGGCGGTTCGGTTGGGTCGGCCTCCGACCATCAGCCGCGGCCGGATCGCGGCCGCGGCCGCGGAGGGCGCTCGCAATGATGGCCTCGATTCGATCACGGTCGGCTCGGTGGCCAACCGTCTCGGCGTGACCTCCCGTGCCCTCTATCACCACATCGAGGGCCGGGACGACATCGTTGCGATGGCGTGCGAGCACGTGCTCGATCCCCTGACCAGGACAGAGACCACACCGCTGAGCGTGCAGCACTCCCTCAGCGAACTGTTGGAGCTCCTGCGGTTGACCTTGCTCGAGTTCCCCGGTGTCGGGCCGTACATCCTGCGACGAGGTCTGGCCGACCCGGTCGCCGAGCGGTTGATCGAGCGGTTCGGGCTGTTGTTGAAGAAGGCCGGTGTGGCGGCTGACGAGACCACGGCCCGCGCGGTGATCCTGCTCAGCTGGTCGATCTCGGCCGTCGTTCGAGAGCACGGCGCCAGCACCATGCTGGCGGCCCGTGATGCGGTCGCCCAGGTTTCGGGCACCAGCGCGGACGTCATCGAGTCGTCGATCCGCGCCGTGCTCAGGTCCACGGCACTGATCGATCTCGAGCGCGGCATCATGCTGGGCGGTGTGGTCACGTCGTGTGAGCACTGAGCCGAGCTCCGCTGACCGATCGCTGAGGGGTCAGGAGGGCCAGCCGAGATCCGTCCCCAGCACCACGGCGAGCCCGGTTGAGAGCGAGGCGCTGTAGGCCTGGCTGAGATGTTCCCGATCGCGGTAGGTCACGACCGATCCCGACAGCGCCGAACACACGCCGTCCGGGCAGACCAGGTCGCCAATGGGGACGATTGCGTCCATCGCACCCGACGCGAGGGCCGGGGCCGAGGCCTGGGTGGCCAGTTCGTCCTCCGCCGATGGTGTGCCTGACCCCTCCGTGTCGCACGCAGTCGGCTGGTTCGCGTCGGCCAGGCATTGCGGGCCGCCTCGTTCGAGTTGCGGGATCGGGGACAAGAGCCCGACCGTGGCGCCACCGGCGTGCAGGGTGCTCATGGTCCGATCGAGAGCCTCGGCGAGGTCCCGGACGCGTTGCTGACGTTCGGCCGCGGTCGACGATGCGTCGATGTCTCGGACCAACACGCTCCAGTTGAACGCCACGAGGACCAGGTCACCCGGTCCCCGCCGGCTCAGTTCGGCGAAGATCGTCTCCCGGAATCGGACGCAGTTCGACGCCTGGCTCTCGTCGTTCCATTCGAGGTCGACCGCCGGGCACGCCGAGTACGTGGCGTAGCGGTACCCGACGTCGAGCCCTTCGGCGACCCCGAGCAGCGCGGCGTCCCAGTTCCCGGCGTGCGAGTCACCGACGATGGAGACGACGGGCCGTCCCGGAGCGGCGCGTCGGACGCACAGCTCGCCGACCCACGCGGTCTCCTGGCCTCCGTGGCAGCCCAGCGCATAGGTCTCGGGGCGATCCTGCGCGGCGGCCGCCAGTTCGGTCGCCGTCAGCCCGATGCCGTCGATCTCGCCGCCGGGTCGAAGTGCGGCCGTGGCGACGCCCGCCCCCGCCGCGAACACCGCCAGCGCCGTCGCCACCAGCACCACGGGACGGAGGCGGCTGAGCCCGGCGTTCTGCCGCACGGGGGTCTCGATCGCCCAACCGGAGCCGGCCGCCAGCACCAGTGTCGCGGCGACGAGCACCGGGAAGCGGTCGAGGTCGCCGAGATCGTACCGATCGGCGATCCGGGGCAGGAACGAGGCGACCGGGATGTGCCAGAGGTACAGCCCGTAGGAGATCGTTCCCAGGTAGACGATCGGTCGCCACGACAGGGCCGCGGCAGCCCACGATCGAGGGTCGGCCTCGAGTCCCGCCACGGTGGCGACCGTGGCCAAGGTGACGGCCGGGCCCCAGGCGCCGGGGTAGGCGTCGCCGGTGTCGATCGTGGCGGTGACGGCGATGATGCCGGCCAGGCCTACAGCCGTAGTCGCCGACGCCGCGGTGGCGCGGGTGAGTTCGGCGCGACGCGGCGCGGCGAAAGCCAGGGCGGCACCCGCGCCGAGTTGAGCGGCCCGGAACCACGTGGCGTAGTAGGCGGTCACAGGAGCGTGGTCGGTCGACGCCCACCAGGCCGCCAGACCAGCCACCGAGCCCAGGGCCACCAGGAGGGCCAGCGACGGTGCCGGCCGTCTCGTCAGGCGGCGAGCGAGGAGCCACAGGCCGACGATCGTGGCCGGCCACACGAGGTAGAACTGCTCCTCGACGGCGAGCGACCAGAAGTGGCTGAACGGATCCAAGTCGTTGTCCGCGGCGAAGTAGTCGGTCTGGCGTTCGAGGAAGTGCCAGTTGGACCAGGCGAAGGCGGCGGGGAGGATGTCGTCGGCCACCAGTTCCCGCTCGAGATCGTCGCCCAGCCACCACGTCGCGGCCGCAGTCGTCGCAATGGTGATGAGCGCCGCCGGCAGCAATCGACGCACGCGGCGGGCGTAGAAACGGCCCAGATCGAGGCTGCCCGTCCGGACCAACTCGTCCCGAATGAGGCCCGTGATGAGGTACCCCGACAGCACGAAGAAGATGTCGACACCGACGAAGCCTCCCGGGAGCCACGACGGCCGGAAGTGGAACACCATGACCGTGGCGACGGCCACCGTGCGAAGGCCGTCGAGCGCCGGCCGGTACCGGCCGACGAGGGGCACGAGGCCGAGCGGAGCAGGCCGGCCGGTCACCGGCTGTCGAGGATCGGGGCGGTCGACGCCGGCAGGGTCACATCGGGACCATAATCGGCGCTCACGAGGCTCCGAGATCACCGGCCCCATGGAGCCAGCTCTCACCTGGCACGGGCGATCTGGGTCGAGCGACCCTGGTCCTCCACGTCCATGTTCGCGAGGATGACGGCGATGGGAGCAGGAGCAGCGGTGGCGGCGGGGATCGTGGGGGTGCTCGCTGTCGTGCTCCTCGTCGGGCTCCTGGGGCGTCGATCCCGACCGCCCGAGCAGATCATCGACCTCCGCGACGGTCACCTCGCCCACGATCCGGTGATCTCGGCTAGGGCGGAGGCGGCCGGAGCGACCGATGTCGTGATTCGCCGAGTGGTGGTGGGGGAGAACGGTCACGCCATCGACCGGCAGCGTCCTACGTTCGACTCGACGACTTCGGGCCTGTCGGTCGGGCCGTCGTTGCGCGTGCGGCACCGAATCGACGAGGTTCTCGCTCGCACCGGATTGCCGGCGCAGGCGACCACCTTGCTCATCGTCTCGACCGGACGGGGAACCGGCGGGGGTGGGGACGCAGGCGTCGGACTGGTCGCGTTTGCCAGCGCCGACGATTCCGCCCGCCCGTTCCGTGACTGGTTCGCGATCGAGACCGGGGCGCTCGTCGAGGTTCCCGTCGCCGCGACCATGGACCTCGGCGGCGTGATCGATCTCGTGGCCGATGCCGTCGGCTCCGAGACTCGGCGGGCCGGACCGATCGTGGCCGAGGGACGAGTCTTGCCTCGGCCGGCGGACCGGCTCCTCGGCATCGGCCAGGCGCTCGCGGCAGCGCTCGCCGAGGCCCGATGGCTCGACGACGAAGATGCCCTGAACGACGCCATGGCCTGTGTCGGGGTCGTCGCGCCCTTCGTCGAAGCGTCCGGCGAAGCCGGCGTGCAGCTGGTGGTGGCGGCCATGTCGGATCACCGCGCCTCGGGGGTGAAGGTGGCCCGCAACGTCGCCCTGTCGGCGGTCCATGAGATGGTCGCCGACCTGCCGCGATCGGGGTGACGATGCGGCACGGACCGATCGTCTGACCTACCCTGCGCCGCCGTGCGAGTCGACGTCGAGTTTCCCGGTCACGGAGATGTCACCCTGCGGGGCCAGCTCTACTGCCCTGACGACGCTGCTGGTCCCTTTCCCGGTGTGGTGATGGCGCATGGTTTCTCGGCGACTCGCCACATGGCGCTGGATGCCTACGCCCAGCGGTTCGCCGGTGTCGGGCTGGCCGCTCTCGTCTACGACCACCGCAACCTCGGGGACAGCGACGGTGAACCACGTCAGCAGATCAACCCCTGGGCCCAGACCCGCGACTATCTCCGGGCGGTCGAGTGGATCGGCCGTCGTGTCGAAGTCGACGAGGCGCGGATCGGGCTCTGGGGATCGAGCTACAGCGGGGGCGAGGTGGTCGTCGCCGCCGCCGCGGATCGGCGAGTTCGGGCGGTCGTGGCGAACGTGCCCTTCATCGGTCTGCCCGACGTGGACTATTCGACCAACCTCGACCCCCGCGCCGATGCCCTGCTCGCGGCCCTGGCGGACCGGTCGGGGGGCGGGCCGGCCGACACGGTCGACGACGTGCTGGGCCCCTTCGCCGTCGTCGCGGAGGACGGCGTCGACCTCCCCGCGTTCCTCAACGATCCCGCCGCACCGCCATGGTTCCTTGCCGAAGGTCGCCGCCCGGGCCGCCGCTGGGTGAACCAGGTGACCATCGCGGGGATCCGTTCTACGCCGCCGTGGGACCCCGGCGTCTGCGTGCACCGCGTCGCCCCGACACCGCTCCTGCTCCTGGTGGCGCTCGAGGACGCCCTCGTCGACGCCGCGATCGCCATCGAAGCCCACGCTCGGGCCGGCTCGACCGCCGAGATCCAGTTCTTGGAGGGCCACCATTTCACGCCCTACTCCGGCGCCGGATTCGACCGCGCCGCCGGCGCCGCCGCCGACTGGTTCCTTCGCTGGCTGTCCCCCTGACCACTGCCGGCCTGGCCGCGGCCGAAACCCGCCGGCATGACGGCCGAACCGGTCGGCGCCGAGACCAGGGCCGAACTGGGAGACCAGACGGTCGCCCACGCGACCGTCTGGTCTCCCAGAACGTGGCGGGGGGTTCGGTTCCTCTAGCGTGCGGCTCGTGCAAGAGCCGGCCGACATCATCGTGGTCGATGACCTGGTGAAGTCCTACGGCGCCGTCCGGGCGGTGGCCGGGGTGTCGTTCACCGTCGCCGCAGGAGAGGTCGTGGCGTTGCTCGGCCCCAATGGTGCCGGCAAATCGACCACGGTCGAGATCCTCGAGGGGTATCGCCGACGCGATGGCGGTTCGGCTCGGGTGCTGGGCGTCGACCCCGCCACGGCCGGGCGAGGACTGCGCGATCGCATCGGGATCGTGCTCCAGGCGACCGGCATCGAGCCCGAGCTCACGGTCGCCGAGGCGATCGCCCACTATGGGGCGTACTACCGCCGCCGCCGGGGGGTCGAGGAGATGCTCGAGTTGGTCGGCCTGGAGAACAAGGCCGGCGCCCGGGTTCGGTCGCTGTCGGGCGGTCAGCGCCGCCGCCTCGACCTCGCGCTCGGCGTGGTGGGATCGCCGGACCTGCTCTTCCTCGACGAGCCGACCACAGGTTTCGATCCCGAAGCCCGCCGAGCGGCGTGGGATCTCGTGCGGACGCTACGCCAGCGCGGGACCTCGATCCTCCTGACGACCCACGACATGGAGGAGGCCCAACAGCTCGCGGATCGGGTCATCGTGCTCTCCCACGGACGAGTGGTCGCCCATGGCACTCCGGACGATCTACGGTCCTCGGTGGCCGAGGAAACGCTGATCCGATTCCGCCTCCCGGCGACCGATGGTCCCGTGAACGGTCTCCTGGATCAGATCAGCGGCACCGTGTCGGGCCGCGGCCAGTATCTCGAGATCCGCACCGGGCGGCCGACGGCGGACATGCACCGCCTCAGCAGCTGGGCGGTCGCCCGGGGTGTCGAGTTGTCTGAGCTCACCGTGAGTCGCGCCAGCCTCGAGGACGCCTACCTGGCTCTGACGACCGACTCGGACCCGACCGATGCCTGACCCATCGACCGCCGCGGCCGCACCAGCCTGGCCGTCGCCAGGACGGCTCCTCTTCGCCCAGGTCCGTCACCACAACCGCCTGTTCTGGCGTAGCCGGGTGGCCGCCATCTTCACGATCGCCTTCCCCCTGATGATCCTCGTCTTTTCCAACTCGTTGATCGATGAACGCTTCGACGTCGGTGACGGTGAGGTGAGCGTCTCTCAGCTGTACGTGCCGGCCCTCGCCGTCTTCACCGCGGTCTCGGCCACTTACACGGGTCTGATCATGCAAACGGCGCTGGCCCGGGAGCAGGGGGTGCTCAAACGAGTGCGGGGTACGCCGTTGCCGCCCGGGTTGTACCTCGGCGGCCTCGTCGGCTCATCGATCTGGGTCGCGGCGCTCGGCACCGCCGTCATGGTCATCGTCGGTTGGCTCGCCTACGACTTTGCGATCGACGTCGCCCGGCTACCGGCGGCGGCCCTGGCGTTCGTCGTCGGTGTGGCCACGTTCTCGGCGTTGGGTCTCGCCGTCTCCGGGTTGGCTTCCGACGGCCGTGCCGCCTCGGCGTTGGCCAACTTCACCCTCCTGCCCGTGGCGTTCCTGTCCGGCGTCTTCGTGCCCCTGGAGGACCCGCCCCGCTGGTTGGAGCTCGCCGGTGACGTCTTGCCGCTCAAACCCTTCGTCCGGGCGTTCGATGCCGCCTTCAACCCCAATGTGGATCGACCCGGCATCGCGTTCGGACGGCTGGGGGTGCTGGCGGTCTGGTTCGTGATCGGGGTCGCCCTGGCCATCCGGACCTTCCGGTGGATGCCGGCCGACGGCGCGAGCGGGGCTACTCGCAGGCGGGCTGGAAGGGCACCGCGACCGTGACCAGCGGAGCGTCGACAGACGGCTCGTCGGACATCAGGGTGAAGCTGTCGTTGCCGGCGAAGGCGATCAGGAAGAGCTCGTCGTCGACGGTGACCGGGAGGCCGAGCTGGACCTCGATCTCGGTCATCGGGTCGCCGAACTGAAGGTCGGCGGGAAGATCGAACTCCTCCGGTGCTGGACCGCCCTGCTCCTGAGGTTGGGACGGGTCTCGATCGGACCGGTACCACCAGGACTGGAACACGCCGGGGTCCGCCTCGTCGGAGCGGGTGAAGTAGGTGTTCAGGCCGCCCCACTGCACGTACCGTTCGTTGATGGCATCTCCGTCGAGGGGGCAGCCGACCGTCCAACCCTCGTCAGAGCTGGGGGCGCCGAAACGATCGATCGAGCGCGGCGACGGCGTCGTCGGTTTCGGTGCCGATGGGCACGCCGTCGAGCGTCAGGTCCTCGACGCCGATGCCGGCCGGTACCGGCGCCGCCGTCGTCGTCGTGGTTTCTCCCTCGGTGGTCGTGGTCTCGACCACCGTCGTGGTGGTCTCGGACGGGGCGGCCGTGGTGGTCGCGGCTCCGGTCGTCGTGGTCTCCTCGAGCGTGGTCGAGGTGCTGGTGTCGGTTTGGGTGGCGGTGTCGTCGTCGTCGCCACAGGCGGTGGCGGCCGTGGTGAGGATCAACGCGAGGCCCAAGACGAATCGATGGCGAAGGAGCATCCCGCCAGATTAGGAGCGATCAGGCGCCGGCGGGGGACGCCGCGCCATCAGTCGGCGGGAGCGGCGGTGGAGCGTTCGATGGAGAGCGACGAGCTCAGCAGCTCGGAATTGGGCACCGTGAGGTGCCGGCCGATGCTGACTTCGAGCTCGACGGCGACGGCGTGGACCGACACCACTCGCCCCGAGACGCCGTTCACCGTCACCGAGTCGCCGGGGCCGAGCAGTCGGCGCAGGGCCCGTCCGGCCGCGACCTCGGCGGAGACCTGACGTGAACCCAGACCGACGACCAAGGCTCCGGCGGCGGCGACACCGAAGAACAGCGCGGCGGCCAACAGGGTGAGGATGGTGGTGTCGACGCCGATCTGATTGGCGGCGATGAGGCCTGCCGCGGCCATCACCGAGCCCTTGGCGAGGGGCACGACACGCGCCCGGAGACTCGGTGAGACGTGGCCCAGGGAACGGTCGAGGATGGTGGCGAGGAACGTGCCGGCCACGTTCGCCATGATCAACACGATCGCCGCCGACAGGACCTTCGGTGTGTAATCGATGATCTGGGTGTCGAGATCGGCGAGCGCATCGGGGCTGACAAAACCGAGTGCCACGATCAGCCCGACGATCAGCGCGAGCGAGAACGCCAGACTCGAGAGCGGACCAGCCGAGCTCCGGAGCGCGTCAGGACGCTCCGGTGCACTCAGGAGACGTCGGAGCACCCGGGCCAGCACCCCACCTACGATGATGCCGGCGGCCACGGCGATGCCGGCCGCGAGCCAGTCGTTCATTCGTTCTCACCCGGTTCGGATTCAGTGGGCAAAGGTTCAGTTGGCAAGGGTTCGGTTGGCGAAGGTTCAGCTGGCTTCAACAAAGTGCGGGCAGTCTCCCACGGAAGGCCCATCAACTCGAACAGGAGCTTCAGATCGTCGCGCGACGAGATGGCGTCGACGAGTCGTGCCTCCAGGCGGGGGACCAACTCGGCGGGCGGCGCGAGCACAGTCTCCAAGGCCTGACGGACGTCGGGCACGGGGGGCGCGAGATCCTCCAGGCGATTGGCGCATCGCCGGCACGTCGAGACGTGGCTGTCGATCGTGGTATCAGCGCCATCGAGCCATTGCCTCAGACGTCGCGACGTGGGGTGCGTGATCTTCATGATCGCCACCCTTCGAGCGCCTCGGCGAGGATCCGTCTCGAACGCAGCAGCCGGGTCTTGACCGTCGGCAGCGGCACCTTGAGCAGCCCGGCGATCTCCTCGTAGCTCAGGCCCTCGATCTCGCGCAACACGACGATGCTGCGGCTCAACTCGTCGAGCGAACCGAGCGCCGTTTCGAACGCATCGACCGACAACCGGGCCTCGACTCGCTGCTCGACCCGATCGGCGGGGCGGGTGGGCGGATCGGGGAGCTCGGTGGGATCGAAGGTCTCCTCTCGTCGCCTGCGCAACGTCGACACGGCGGTGTTGTGGGTGATCCTGAGCACCCAATTGCGAAGTGGGGCATCGCCCCGAAAGGTGGGCAGGCCCTGCCAGGCGCGAAGGAGAGCATCCTGGGTGACGTCCTCGGCGAGATCATGATCCCGCACGACCGACAGCGCCACCCGGTACATGGCCGGGGAATGTTCGTGCAGCAGTCCCGCGAGTTGCTCGGTCGGGGTTTGGGCGAAGAAGGCGGCGTCTCGGTGCGGGCCATTGAGATCGATCTCCGGCTCGGAATGGTCCCGCGAAGGACGCACGCCCGATGGTGTTCCGGGACCAGACATGTGAAGAAGGCGGACGACGGGAGGCCGTGAACCGAGCCCGGGCGCGCCGGCGGGATGTACCACCCACCCCAGTCGAGCCATCACCTCCGTCATGAGAGAACCGACGTTCGGCAGCGCATCAAAGTCGCGTCTCGAATAGCCTGAAGAAAATTCCCTCCAGGGACGCGACTTCCCGGACGGCTGCGGCGTCTGGATGTCTGCAACGGAGAGATGCGGCTCACGTCGGTGACAGGCATCGGGCTCCGACCGATCGCGACCAGGTCTCGGCCTGAGCGATAGGCGCCAGCCGGCGGCGGGTCTCTCCCGCCCCCCGCCGCCGGCTGGTCGCTGACCTCTCAAAGCGGCAGGCGCCTGAACGCTTCGCCCGAGCGAGCTCCGATCAGGCGCCCGCCTCGGCGTAGGTCGACCGTCACCTGGTCGCGGAAAGAGCGTTCGGCGCGCCCGTCGTCGTCCTCGGGAATGCCCATGGTCGAGAGCAGCTGACTGCGATGGGCGAGCAACGCCCGCACCTTGTGATCCTCGAACCCCGAGACGTCCTCCACGTGGTCCGGCTCCTCACACTCGAAGAGCAGGAGCGCCTCGGGTCGGTGATGGGGCAGGCTGTGTTCAGGGAAGAAGTGGGGGTCACGGGCGGCGACGACCGCATCGCAGGTCAGCCATCCGGCCACGCGGTGATCGGGGTGCACGCGCCAGCGCCGCCAGGGGTCGTGGCCCAGCACCACATCAGGCTGGTGGTGGCGGATCCAGCGGGCGATCGTGCTGGTGAGCTCCTCGGTGACCGACAGCTCACCGTCGACCACGCTGAGGAACACCACCTCGCCGGTGCCGCCGAGCTCACGTGAGGCTGCTCGTTGTTCGGCCTGCCGGGTCGCCACCAGTGATTCGAGGTCGGCCGATCGATCCCACGTGCCCTTCGAACCGTCCGTGCAGACGATGTGGACGAGCTCGCAACCCCGAGCAGCCCATTTGGCGAACGTCGCCCCGCAGCCGAACTCGATGTCATCCGGGTGGGCGCACACCGCCAGGGCTCGCCCAGGCGGCGCCATGTCGAACCTCATGGGCCGTCAGCTTTCCACGTCCGGCCGATGCCGTCCCATGTCCGCGGTGTGGGTGAGCGCGGCGGGCAGGTCCAGGTCGGCGGGGACGTCGATGTCCCAGCCCAACTCGTCGATCAGGAGCTCACGCCAGGGCAACCCGATCCGATGGGCCTCCACCCGATGGCGGCGGCACGACCCGGGGCCGTAGGCGAACCGGAATCCCGCCCTGGTCGGCACGCTGCACACGTTGGTTCCGTCGCCGTGGCGATCCGGGACGGCGGTGATCCCTGGAGCACCGAGCACCACGGCCAGATCGGTGGCGAGCGGCAGATCCGCGTGAGCGACGATGGCCCGGCCGAATCCGGCGCCCGCCAGATGCGCAACGCCGGCTTGCACCGCCGCGTTGAGGCCGGGGACCGATCGCCACACGACGCTCGCTCCGAGCGACTGAGACCAGGCGGCCACGTCGTCGTCGTCGCACACGACGAACACCGGCAGCGGCGCCGCCGCCGCGAGGACACGCGAGGCGCATTGCCGGGCCAGAGCGGCGCGCGCCGGACCGTCCAACGCCTCGGTGAGGCGTCCCTTGGCCGCCGAGAAAGCCTTCACCGGGATCAGGACCGCCACCGATTCGTGGCTGGTCGAACCTGAGCGCGCGTCGACGGGGAGGGGTCGGGCCATGGTGGCGGCCAGCCTACGAACCGTGGTGCCCGGTCGGTCGCCCGACCCCGGCCCACGACCGGCGCCGGCGCCATGTATGACGCCACCGACCCATATGGTGAGCGCCATGGGATTCGACGCGCCCGTGGAGTCGTGGATCGCCTTGGGCACCACCGCCGCGCCTCCGGTCGCCTTCGTCGACGATGTCGGGTCGGTTCACGAGTCGAGCCGCCGGCTGGCTCTGTCGTGGGCGGTGCACGGACCCGACGGATGGTCGATCCCCGGGCGGGACGGGTGCCGGCTCACCCGGTCCACCCGGGCCGGGGGCGCCATCGTCGAGAGCAGCGTCAAGGTCCCGTCGGGACTGGTCATCCATCGGTGCTACGTCGCGCAGGTCAGCGGCCGGTCTGTAGCGATCGTCGAGGTGGAGAATGCCGAGCGCGATCCCGATCGCGGTTGCGTTCCGGGTCGCACCGTCGCCGCTCCTCGAGACCCCGTCGATCGCTGACCGTCCGGGCGCCGTCAGTGCCGACGGCGACATCGTCAGGTACAACGGCCTGCCGTACATCTACCTGGACCGACCGGCGGCGCCGGACGCCACGTCGTCCGGCCCGGCGGGCGTGCCGCCCGAGGGGTATCCGATCGTCGTTCCGGTGACCCACCGCAGCTGCCTGCGCCTGGTGATCACCGGAACCTCAGCCGAACCGCTCGGCTCGGTGCCTCCGTCGTCGAGCCAGGTCGAGTCCGGGTGGTTGCAACAGCTGTCCGTCGGCACGCGAGTGCGCTCCGACGATGGTCTCGTCGACGAGCTCTGGCGTTCGGCGCTGGTGAGCCTGATGGTGGCCGCCGACATCGAGCACGTGCCCCGACCACTCGGCGTCGAGGCTTCGGACTGGACGTTCGTCGATGAGGCACGCGTCGCCGGTGCGCTGGCGGCGGCCGGGTTCGTGGACGAATCGGGCCTGGTGCTCGGGAGCCTGCTCGACCACCTCGAGGGAGGTTCCCTCGGCGCGTCCCCGGAGGATGAAGCGATCGTGCTCGGCGCCCTCGGCCGCTGGTACCGGCTCACCCGCGATCCGTCGCTGGTCACCCTGTTCCCCGTCGAACTGCTCGGTGCCGCCGATCGCATCCTTCGCCAGAACGCCCCTCGCCGTGGTCGGCTCTGGTCACGCCGCCGCCCCGACCCGGAGCGGTCCGTGGTCTCGTCCGTCGCCAGCCGCTCGATCCTCGACCTGGCGGCGATGCTGTCCGACGTCGGCGAATCCGATGCCGCCACCATCCTGATCGGACGGCTCGACCTGCGAGGCGGAGACGCGGCGACCGTCGCCTCGGAACCGAACGATCCGGTTGCCGATCTGGAGCGGTTCGAACGCATCCGTCAACGCAATGGCCACTTCCCGACCTCTGCCGATGCGGCGGGCCGGCGCAACTTCGGCTCTGGCGACGATCCGCGGCGGGCCGCCGACGTCATCGACGCCGTCCGCGCCGTGCTGGTCGACGACGCCGGGGCCGCCCGTGGTGCCCGCACCATCGATGTCGTCCCGGTTCTCCCGCCTCGCTGGCGGGGCACGAACTTCGACATCCACGAGCTGCCCACCGCGCTCGGTGCGCTCTCCTTCGGCGTGCGATGGCATGGTTCGCGTCCGGCGCTGCTGTGGGAGCTCGAATCGGCGCCGGGGGTGGCGGCGGCTGACGTCATGCTCACCAGCACCGGTCTCGACGCCACGTGGATCGGTGCCGGTGCCTCCGGCGACGCGCTCCTGAGCGAGCATGAGCCAGAGGGCGGCCGGGGTAACTAACCTCTGCGCCGTGCTCAGCCCTCTCGACGACTTCCCCATCCATCAGGTCCCCAAAGCGATCACGACGCCGGCCTCGACCGATCGCCACGCCTACGGTCGCTACTGGCTCGGAGCCATGCATCGTCGGGGCGACTACCACATCGAGATGGCGTTCGGTCGGTACCCGAACCTGGGCGTGTGCGACGCGTCCTTGTCCATCTCGGTCGGCGAGGCCCAACACTCGTTCCACGCGTCCCGCTCAGCGCCGGTCGACCCGACCGACATGTCGATCGGCCCGTTCCGGCTGGAGATCCTCGACCCGATGCGGGTGCTGCGGGTCACCGTCGACGACAACGAGACCGGCATCAGCGGAGAGCTCACCTGGCATGCCCGAACCGGCGCGCTCGAGGAGGACCACACCGTGATGACCGATGGTCCTCGGGTGATCGTCGACATGTTGCGATTCATCCAGTTCGGCACCTGGGACGGCGAGATCACCGCCGACGGCACTACGACGACCGTGCCCCGCGCCGAGACCGTCGGGGTGCGAGATCGCTCCTGGGGCATCCGTCCGGTCGGCGAGGCCGCCCCCGGGAAGCCGTCGTCGACGTCGGGGCACAACGCGTGGCTCTGGGCTCCGATCCACTTCGACGACGACTGCCGCGTGATCGGTTACTTCCAGCGCACCAACGGCGTGCGGTGGCGCCCCGATGGACATGTGGTTCCGGTGGTGGATCCCGTCCCACTGGCGCTTGGCCTCACCGATCCGGGGGTGGAACGCATCGATCCGGTGGGCGAACGCCTGACCTTCCGCCCGGGCAGCCGAGTCGTCACCAAGGCCGAGTTCGACATAGCCCCGTCGACCGGCGACCAGTACGTGCTCGAGTTGGAGCCACTGCGGCGGTTCGACATGCGCGGCCTCGGGTACGCCAACCCCGGTTGGGGTCACGGCCACTGGAAGGGCGACCTCGCCGTCGGCGCCGAGCACTGGCGTTTCGCGGACCTCGATCCGCTCGATCCGTACCACCAACATCTGCATCACACCGTGCGCGCCCGCATCGGCGATCGGGAGGGCGTCGGCGTCTTCGAGCAGATCATCTACGGTCCCCATTCTCAGTTCGGGTTCTCGGACTTCCTCGACGGCGCGGCTTCGACTGCGGACTGAACGAACGGACACCACATGCACCCCGACGACGAGTTCCACCCGCCGACCAGCGACGATCCGTACTGGACCGAGACGTGCTGGTTCACGTTCACCGTTCCCGAGCGGCGCCTGTCGGGCCAGCTCTACCCGTTCTTCCGTCCCAACCAGCGGGTGACATCGGGCGGTGCGTTCTTCTGGGACGAGCAGGGCGACCAGCCGTGGAACGTCCTGTACGGGAAGAACTTCTGGCACCTCCCGATGCCCGATCAGCCGCTGAGCGACATCACCCTGCCGAACGGCATTCGCTACCGGTGCGTGGAGCCGCTGTCCCGATACGAGATCGGTTACACGGATCCCGACGGGGGCGACGAGATCGACGTCGCCCTCACCTACACCGCGGTCACCCCACCGAACTACCTCGGCGAATCACATCTCGACCAACCGGGCCGCTACACCGGCACGATCCGGCTCCGCGGTGAGGTCATCTCCGTCGATTCGTTCGGCTTCCGCGACCGTTCGTGGGGCGTTCGATCACAGTTCGGTCAGGGGCTCACGTCGTCGGCTGCTCAGCGCGGCGGTTACAGCTACGCCACGGCGTCCGAGCGCGACGGTTTCCACGCCATCACCATGGCCTTCGATGACAGCCCGGGCGGCGCGGGGGCCATCGCCATCCACGGCTACGTCATGCTCGACGGCGTCTGGGCCAAGGTCGTCTCCGGTCGGCGTGAGGTGCTCCAGCGCGACGACCGGACCGGGGCGCCCACCCACGTCATCCTCGATCTGACGGATGCCGAGGGCCGTGAGGTGCGCGCCGACGGGAGGTGCGTCAACAAGATCGGGCTCCACCTCAACCCGAACCTGTTCACCTGGAACTGCCTCACCGACTGGACCTTTGCCGGGGTGTCCGCCTGGGGCGAGGACCACGACAACTGGAGCGCGCCGGCGGCCCGCACGTTCTTCCGAAACCACCTCGGCTACCGGCGCTGACCGGTCCCGTCGAGGAGTTCCCGCCCGCTCATTCGCGCCTTCGTCTCGTTCGGTCATTCGGTACTGGCAGGGAGATCGCACGCTCGAGCGTGCGATCTCCCTGCCAGAACGGGCCGGGTGGGTGGGGCCGGGTGGGTGGGGGTGGTTGGGTCGGGGGTCGGTCGGCGGTGCGTCTAGTCGGTCGTGCGTCGACGGCGGGTGGTGGCGAGCAGCAGCACGCCGGCGCCCACGAGCGCCGTACCGAGGACCGAGAGCGCCTGGGCGCCCGAACCAGTCGACGTCTCCAGGAGTGAACTTGTGGACTTGCGCCACGAACCTTCAGTCCGGCAACAGCATGTCCAGACATGCCACGGCGTGGTTCTCGAGCCAGTAGGTGGCCTCGACGGGCATCTGGCCCCGATCGACCATCCGGTTCATGACCCGCACGACGATGGCCGAGTACCGCGCCGCGGCGAACACCTCGTGCCAGGTGCTGTCGCCCAGGTCCCGGCCGAGCGCTTCGTAGTAGATCTCGCGTTGCTCGTCCCTCGTCGGCTCGCCGTCGAGACGGGGCGCATCCATCGCCTCGTGGGACCAGCGATCGAACAACAACCACCAGCCGAGGTCGTGCTCGGGTGGGGCCAGGCTCACCGCTTCGAAGTCGGTGACGCACACCGGTTCGAGCTCCCGCCAGATGATGTTGCCCAGGCGGCCGTCGCCCCACGACACACCGACCGGCGAGGTGGCCGGGACGTTGTCGTGCAGCCAGGCGAAGCCCCGATCGAGGACTGGGTGGGTGCGCCCGTCGAGCTCGCGCTGGGCGTACTCGTGCCACAGCCGCAACTGGCGTTCCGATCCGGGGGGCTCGCCGGCAACGTCCAGCCACTCGAGGCCGGCCAGGTCGAGGTCGATCCCGTGGACCTGGGCGAGGACGCCCAGACCGTTGCTGACCATCCGGCGACGATCCGCCGGGGCGGCGTCGAAGAAGAAGCCCTCGGTGGTGTAGATCGGGCTCTCGATCGGGACCTCACCGTCGACGTGTCCCATCACGAAGAACGGTGCGCCGATCACCGAAGGGTCCGGCTCGTAGCCGATGAGGGGCGCGATCGGCACGGTGCTGTGGGTGGACACGGCCGACATGGCGCGCCACTGCACCTCGATCTCGATGTCGAGCCCGGGGGCCTGGACGGGATAGACGGCAGGATCCGGTGACTCGATGCGTACGACGAACCGTTGCTCGGTCGCCGCCTGGTCGGCGCGGCGTACGACCTCGGTGTCGACGACGATCGTCTCGGCCGAGTACCCACTCTTCGGTGCACCGATGCCACTGACCGTCACCCGTTCGACGCCGACGAGGCGATCGGCCAGCCACGGCGCGAGAGCGGTGGTGATGGTGTGCGATCGATCGTCATCCATGGGACCTCCAGAGCTACCGTGTGGGGTCAGAAGTATCGGCGGCCCGGCCGTCGAGCGCCACACAGGAGGAACACACGATGACGAGTGAGTGGGGGCCGTTGGCGGCATTGATCGGCGAGTGGGAGGGTCAGGGCGGCCTCGACACCGCCTACTCTCATGCTCGGGGCGAGGTCATCAAGACGCCGTACCTCGAGAAGGTGACGATGAAACCTTTCGGCCCGGTCGCCAACGGTCGCCAGTCGTTGTACGGGCTCGACTACAAGACCGCCATGTGGCGCGAGTCCGAGGAGAATCCGTTCCACACGGAGGTCGGGTACTGGCTGTGGGATGCGGCCACGGGCGAGGTGCTCCGTGGGTTCGCCGTCCCGCGCGGCATCACCGTGCTCGCCGGCGGCACCGCAGCGGCCGACGCTCGCCGTTTCACGATGCACGCGGCGATCGGTGAGCCGCACTACTGCATCGGTGAGAACACCTACCTGGCCGCCAACGCGAGCAGCCGCAGCTACGACGTCACGATCACCGTGAACGACGACGACACGTGGTCGTACGCGGAGACGACGATGCTGGTCATGAAGGAATTCGCCGAGCCCTTCGCCCACACCGACTCCAACACGCTGACCCGTATCGCGTGACGCGCGTCGCGTGACCGCCGGGTTGGGTCACAGTTGCTCGCCTCACAGCTGTTCGAAGCCTCGGCGGCGCTCCCAGTCGGTGACGACGTTGCAGAACGAGTTCCACTCCTGCTGGGCGGTGTTGAGCAGGTGGTAGTGGACATCGTCGCCGAACGCGGATCTGGCCACCTCTGAACCGCTGAACGCGGCGATGGCATCGACCAGTGCGTGCGGAACCCGTTCCAGGTCCGGAGCGGTGTAGCCGTTTCCGGCGAAGGGTTCGCCGGGTTCGATCCGGTTCTCGATGCCCCACAACCCCGCAGCGATGGTGGCCGCGAAGGCGAGATACACGTTGGCGTCGGCGCCGGGTACCCGGTTCTCGACTCTGTAGCCCTGACCGTGACTCACGACCCGGAATCCCAGCGTTCGGTTGTCGCGGCCCCAGCCCACCGCGGTGGGGGCCCACGAATCGGGCTGGTATCGCTTGTAGCTGTTGACGTACGGGGCGTAACACCACGCCAGCTCGCGTGCGGCGGCCAGTTGACCACCGAGCCACCACCGGAACACGTCGCTCATGTGGTGGGGACCGGACTCGTCCCACATCAGCGAGCGGCTGGCGTCCCCGTTCCAGACCGACGAGTGGATGTGGCACGACGAGCCGACCTTGGTGTGGTCGTACTTGGCCATGAACGTGATCGCCTGGCCGTTCAGCGCAGCGATCTCCTTGGCCCCGTTCTTGTAGACGCTGTGGCGATCGGCCATGGTCAAGGCGTCGGCATACCGGAGGTTGATCTCGTGCTGGCCGGCCTCGGCCTCGCCCTTGGAGAACTCGACGGGGACGCCCGCGCCGTCCATGCCGTTGCGGATCTGACGAATCAGGTATTCGTCCTTGGTGGTCTGGAGGATGTGGTAGTCGAGGACGTAGCCGTTCTGGGTGGTGAGGTTCGAGTATCCGTTCGCGGCGGCCTCCTCGAAGGTGTCACGGAAGAGGAAGAACTCGAGCTCACTGCCGAACATGACCGTGTAGCCGAGGGCCGCCGCCCGCTCGACCTGGCGACGCAAGATCTGTCGGGGGGCCACCGACACGGGTTCGTGGGTCTGCTCGTCAGCAAGGTCGCAGATGACCAGTGCCGTTCGGTCGATCCACGGGATACGACGCAACGTCGCCCAATCGGGAACACAGCTGAAGTCGCCGTATCCGAGGTCCCAGTTGGCGAAGCGGTATCCGGGGAGCACGTTCATGTCGGCGTCGACGGCCAGGAGGTAGTTGCAGGCCTCGATCGTGTTGCCGCCGTCGAGGAGGTGGTCGAGCACGTAGTGCCCGGTGACCCGCTTCCCCATGAACCGACCCTGGAGGTCAGGGAAGACCACCAGGACGGTGTCGATGTCACCCGAGTCGATCGCGGCTCGCAGGGCTTCGATGGTCAGCATGCCGTTCATGGGCAACTCCTATCAGACTTCCGTGTCGATGGTGATGGGTCCGCCCGCAGGCGTGCGGCCGCGCACGGCGCGGCCCTCGAGGTGGACGTTGCGGTCGGGGACGAGGTGCCGTCGACGCCGCGAACGCGTGCAGGATGCGCCCGCCCTGGCGGACGACGATGCGCCCGCCATCGGTAGGTCGGGCGAGCCGTAGGGCCATCCGAGGACCCGGACCGTCGCCCGTCAGACGAGCGGGCCAGACCCAGGCGACGCCTGGACCGGGCACGACGTCGATCGGCGGTGCCGGCCACTCGGTGTCTCGCAACCAGCCAGCGATCGCCGCCGCGACGATCCGCCCTTCGAGGGCGCAGCGGTCTGCTGCCTCGGCGCCGTGGAGCAGGTTCCCGGCGGCGAACACGCCGGGCCTGGTGGTACGGCCCCATTGGTCGGTCGCCGGGCCGGGCCAGCCGCCGCTCGAGGCGAGACCACCCGTGCGCGCCAGCTCGTGGTCGGGGACCCAGCCGCCGGTGAACACGACAGTGTCGCAATCGAGGCACCGCTGCCGGCCCGATCCGAGCTCTTCCACGATGACCGCGGTGACCCGCCCGGCGCCGATGATGTCGGTGACACGCGTGCCGGTGTGCAGCGGCACGCGCCGCCGGGATGCACTCCCGAGATGGAACGCTCCGAAGGTGGCGTGGCGGGGTGACTCAGTGGTCATGGCGATCGTTCGGCACCCGGCATGAGCCAAGGTTTCGACCGCGGAGTAGCTGACGTGCTCGGCACCGACCACCACGGCTGTTCGTCCCACCAACCGCCCGGCCACGCGCGGGTCCCGATGGGCGACCGCCTGCTGGAGCAGGCCCGTGGTCAGTACACCCTCCGGCCGATCCCCGGCGACCAGGCGAGCGGAGCGTGGCCGCTCCCGGCAGCCGGTCGTCAGGAGCACCGCCCGACCGTTGAGCAGCTCGACCCCTGCTTCGGCGGTCAGCTCGAGCGTTCGCTCGCCCCGCCACCCGGTCGCCATGGTCGAGGTGCGGATCTCGACCCCCGCCTGCTCGGCTCGACGGGTCAACGCAGCGGCGTAGCGAGGACCGGAGAGCAGCCGATGGAGGTCGCGGAGACCGAAACCGGTGTGGGAGCTGTGACGAGGGATCCCGCCTGGTGCGTGCTCGCGCTCGACGACGACCACGCGGCCGGCACCGAGCCGCCGCATCTCGATGGCCGCCGACAACCCGGCCGGACCGCCGCCGACCACCACGATGTCGGCGCGGGCGTTCATCGGCCCTCGACGGGATCGTTCAGCCGGGCGGCCAGCTCGGCGCCGCAGAAGAAGCCCTGGCAGCGGCCCGACAGGGCTCGGGTGCGGCGGCGCAGGCCGTCGAAGTCGCGGGCGGGGATCGGGGCCGAGCAGGCGGCGGTGATGTCGGCTGCGGTGACCCGTTCGCAGAAGCACACGACCGTCCCACCCGATTGATAGGAGCGGTCGAACGCCTCTCCGAGATTGATCATGGCGGGCGGTGGTGCCGGGTTGGGTCGGAGGGTCGGGTCGAGCCCGGCATCGACGAGGAGATCTCTCACCTCGGATGCGATGGCCATCGCGGCCGTGAGCCCGGTCGAGCGGATGCCCCCGACGCACACGTACCGTCCGTCGCGATGGATCTGGTAGTCGGGGTGCTCGGTGGCGGCCCGGAGCCCGGCGTACGTCGCAGTGATCTCCTCGTCGACCAGATCGGGCACGATCCGTCGGCCGCTCTCGAGCAGCGACGCCAGACCCCGTGCGCTGGTACCCGTCGCCGTCTTGTCGTCGAGGTCCTCCGCGGTCGGCCCGAGCAGGACGTTGCCGAACACGGTCGGTGCGACGAGAACCCCTTTGGTGGTCGCCGTCGGCACCGGAAGCAGGATGTGGTGCACGAGTGGACGGGCCAGCTTGTCGAACACGATGAGCTCCCCGCGCCGGGGCCGCACGGTGAAGCGGTAGTAGCCGGCGAGCCGATCGATCTCGTCGGCGTGGAGCCCAGCCGCGTTGACCACGAATCGGCAACGATTCACATCAGCATCGAATCGGCAACGAACCGTCTCCGATGCACACCGGATCTCGCCCGGTGTGTCGGCGGTGGGCAACCGGAGGCCGACGACGGGAGACTCGAGGCGTAGGTCGACGCCGTTGGCCACGGCTTCGTAGGCGAACGACAGCGGCACCGACCACGGATCGACGATCCCTTCGCCGGGAACCTCCAGGGCTCCGAGGGCTCCGGGTCCGAGCGACGGTTCGCGGCGATAGAGCTCGGCCACGTCGACTCGGCGGATGTCGTGGTAGCCGTTGGCTTCGGCTTTGGCGACGATCCCGGGAAAGGCGTCGAGCTGTTCGAGGGTCCACGCGATCAGCAGTGCCCCGGTGACCTCGACCGCGATGCCGGCGTCGTGGCAGTGGGCGAGCAGTCGGTGGTACCCCGCGGCGACCAATCGGGCCTCGGTCGATCCGATCGGGGCGTCGAACCCGGTGTGCAGGATCGCCGTGTTCGCCTTCGACGTGCCGGCGCCGACGTCCGCGCCCGCCTCGATCCAGAGGACCGACACGTCGAGCCGAGACAGTTCGCGGGCGATGGCTGCCCCGACCACTCCCGCCCCGATGACTGCGATGTCGTAGGTGGACGGCGCGGTCATGGAGCACCCAGCGTGGCTTCGGCGGCCCGCCTCCAGGCGCGGAGACGGCTATCGGCCTCGTCCGCGCTCACCTGGGGCCGGAAGACGGCTCGTGGTCTCCACGGGCCGACCGCCTCCGCCAGGGTGAGCGACGGGTCGAGGCCGAGACGAGCCAGCGCGGCGACGCCGAGGGCCGTGGCGTGGGGTGATGGGTAACACTCGACGGGGACCTGGAGAAGGTCGGCCTGGGTCTGCATGAGCACGACCGACTGGGTCAACCCGCCGTCGACACGCAACCTTTCGAGGCTCCCGAGGTCGGCGTCGGCGGCGCGGGCCAGCCAGGCCACCTGGGCGGCGATGCCCTCGACCACGGCGCGGGCCAGGTGGGCACGGGAGTGTCCCAGGTGCAGTCCGCAGAACGCTCCCCGCGCGTCGGCCTTCCAGAACGGTGCTCCGAGCCCGGCCAGTCCGGGAACGAACGTGGCTCCGTCGGGCCCGGTCACGGTGGAGCCGAGGCGGTCGAGGTCCTCGGCGCGATCGAGGAGGCCGACCTCGGTGAGCCAGCGCACGGCCGACCCCGCGGTGAAGACCTGGCCGTCGAGGCAATAGGTCGCTTTCCCACCGAGCCGCCAGGCGACGGAGGCGACGAGCCCATTCGTCGACCACGCGGGGGACGAGCCGGTGGTGGCGAGCAGGAACGCGCCGGTGCCGTAGGTGCACTTGGCTTCGCCCCGCTCGTGACAGGACTCGGCGAAGAGTGCCGCCTGCTGGTCGACGGCCAAGCCACACACGGGCACCGACCGACCATCCGGGTTGAACACGGCGGTCTCGCCGACCGGGCCGGCGCAGTCGACGACTGCCGGCATGGTCGACGGATCCAAACCGAAGATGTCGCACGCTCGGCTCGACCAGTCGGTCGTCGTCAGGTCGAGGGTGGACCAGCGAGACGCGGTCGCGGCGTCGGTCACGTAGGCGCCGCACATTTGGTGCAGCAACCACGTGTCGCTGGTGGTGACTGCGGTGCCGGCGGGCAACGCGGCGTGCTCCCGGAGCCACGCTGCTTTGGGCGCCGCGAAGTAGGGGTCCAGTTCGTGCCCGCAGATGGCGTGCAGTTCGGGCGTGGCGGCGGCGAGGCGGTCGCAAACCACCGACGCTCGGCGGTCCTGCCACACCAGCGCCGGTCCGATGGGGTGGCCGGTCGAACGGTCCCATCCGAGGACGGTCTCGCCCTGATTGGCCAATCCGACGCCGTCGATCGGACGGCCGGCCATCTCGACCGCTCGTCGACCGGCCGTCAGGACCGACGACCAGAGCTCGAGCGGGTCCTGCTCCACGCGCCCGTCAGGGGTAGCGATGGGTCGGACCGGTTCCTCCGCGAGGGCCAGGATCTCACCGCCGTCGCCCACCACCGCGGCCTTGGTGGCCGACGTGCCCTGGTCGATCGCGAGGATCACGGACATCGGGCTCGCCTGGGCATCACGCGCGGATCCGGGTTCCGGCCGGGTCGAAGACCGCGTCTCGGGGCTGGACCCGGGCCGATATCCATTCGCCGAAGACCTCCACCTCGACCGCTTGGCCCGCCGCCGTCGCTGCGGGTAGGTAGGCGAAGGCGATCGACTCGCGGATCCGGAATCCGAATCCACCCGAGGTCACGCGGCCGACGATCGCTCCATCGACCCGGACGGGCTCGGACCCTTGTGTCACGGCCAGCCGATCGGCGAGCAGGAGCGTGCGCAGCCGGCGATCCAGCTGACCGGACTTGACCTGGGCCAAGGCCTCACGGCCGACGAAGTCCCCCTTGTCCAGCTTCACGGCGAAGCCGAGACCAGCGTGGTACGGCGTGTCCTCCGGCGAGATGTCCGACCCCCATGCCCGATAGGCCTTCTCGACTCGAAGGGCGTCGATGGCGCGGTACCCGCCGGCGACCAGGCCGTGACCGCGGCCGGCCTCCCAGAGAAGGTCCCACAAAGCGGCGCCGTACTCGGAGGGAACGTACAACTCCCACCCGAGCTCGCCGACGTAGGTCACGCGACTTGCGATCAGCGGGACAGGTCCGATGTTCAGCCGCTGAGCGGTGAGGTAGGGAAAGGTGGCGTTGTCGAGCGGGGTCGTGGTGTGGGGCTGCAGCAGCTCCCGGGTCGACGGGCCCCACATGCCGAAGCACGCGTAGGCCGACGTCACGTCGGTGAGCACGGTGCCGTCGCCCTCGGGCAGCGCCTGCTGCTGCTTGCGCAACCACCCCAGGTCATGCGCACCGAACGCGGTGCCAGTCACCAGGAGGTAGCGCCGCTCGGCCAGCCGGGTGACCGTCAGGTCGCACTCGATCCCGCCGCGGTCGTTGCACAACTGCGTGTAGACGATCGATCCGATCGGCGCGTCGACGTCGTTGGCGCACACACGTTGGAGGAACTCCACGACCGACGGCCCGGCCGCCTCGATCTTGGAGAAGGACGTCTCGTCGAACAACGTGGCGGTGGTCGTGCAGGCGAGCGCCTCACAGCCGATGGCGGGCGACCAGTGATGACCGGACCATCCTCGAGGTCGCAGCGTTTCGTCGCCGGTCATCGCGTTGGGTTCGAACCAGTTCGGTCGCTCCCACATCGACTTCTCACCGAACGAACAGCCGAGCGCAGCGAGCCGGTCGTAGGCGGGGGAGCGCCGCAGGGGCCGGCCGGCGTGGCGCTCCTCGTTGGGATAGTGGATGTCGTAGTAGCTCGAGTACACCTCGACGACGCGGTCGCGACTGAACTCGCGGCTCCGGTACTGGGGACCGAATCGGCGGATGTCCATTCGCCACACATCGAAGGTCGGCTCGCCGTCGAGGATCCACTCGGCCATGACCCGGCCGATGCCCCCGGCGCCGGCGATGCCGTGGGCGCAGAAACCGGCGGCGACGTAGAAACCGTGCACCTCGCTCTCGCCGAGGATGAAATCGTTGTCCGGCGTGAAACCCTCGGGCCCGTTGAGCAGCTTCACGATCCCCGCTCCCTCCACGGCAGGCACCCGTTTCACGGCGTTGGCCATCAGGGGGGTGAAGCGGTCCCAGTCGTCGGGAAGCAACTTGTGGTTGAAGTCCTCGGGGACGCCGTGAAGGGACCACGGCATGGGGTTCCGCTCGTAACCGCCGAGCAGCAGGCCCTGGCCCTCGCGCCGGAAGTACACCAGGTTGTCGGGATCGCGGAGTTGGGTGACGGAATCGTCGACGCCCTCGATCGGTTCGGTCACCAGGTATTGATGGGCCATGGGCACGATCGGGACGTTCACCCCCGCGAGGGCGGCGACCTGCGGCGTGTACATTCCGCAGGCGGCGACCACGACCTCGGCCTCGATGGTGCCGTGGTCGGTCACCACGCCGCGGCAGCGGTCGTCGCGCACGATGACCCCCGTGACCCGTGCACCCTGACAGACCGTGACGCCGCGGCGCCGCGCGGCCGCCGCGAACGAGTAGGCGAGGCCGCTCGGGTCGAGGTACCCGTCGGTCGGGAGGAACACGCCGCCGAGCACGCCGTCGAGTGACATGAGTGGGAAGTGCGAGCGACACTCCTCCGGCGACAGCATCTCCATCGGCAGGCCGAACGTCTTGGCCCAGCCGAACTGGCGCCGCAGTTCGTCGAGGCGCTCCGGGGTTGCCGCGATCCGCAAGGATCCGACCTCGTGCCAACCCGGCGTGTAGCCGTTCTCGGAGGACTCGGCGTGGAGGCGGCGGTACACCTCGACGCTGTGCATCATCATCCGGGTGAGGGGCAGGCTCGACCGCAGCTGGCCGACCAGCCCCGCCGAGTGGAATGTCGACCCGCTCGTCAGCTCGGCCCGGTCGACGATGACGATGTCGGTCTCACCGCGTTCGGCGAGGTGGTAGGCGATCGACGTGCCACCGACGCCACCTCCGATGATCACGATGCGTGCTCGGCTCGGAACGGTGGTCATCGCGGATCTTTCGGCTCGGTCGTTGTGGCGGCAACGAGGAGGTCGTCGAATTCGGGGAGGGAGGCGTTGGCCAGCAGGCGCTCGGCATGCGTGGCGGCGTACGACGTGTAGTCGAAGTCGAGGGTGGAGATGCCCAGTTGGACGACCGCCCACATGGCCTCGCGGAAGTCGGACATGATCTTCATGAGCCGCAGTCGGGCGAGGCGTCGCGGCGTCACCGTGCCGAAGTAGGCCTCGACAAAGCCCTCCTCCGCGGCGGGCTCCAGTTCGTTGTTCACGGCGAAGTTCCCGAGGTCGAAGTAGCGATCGTTGTTGCCGGCGTACTCCCAGTCGAGCAGCCAGATGTGGTTGCTCGCATCGCGGAGGAAGTTGGCGGTGAGCATGTCGTTGTGGCACGGCGACGAAGGTTCGGGGTCAGCGAGGAACGCCGCTTCGATCCGGGCCGCCACTTCGGCCGCCTGCCCGAACCAGGGAGGCTCGGGCACGCCCCGGGTCCGGGCCGCCGCGAGGTGGAGCTGCGGCACCCGAAAGGCGTCGAAGTCGCCGGCGAGCGGACCGGTGCCGTGGAACCGTCGGAGATGGTCGGCGACCTGGGGCAGGTGGTCGGGGCCGGACAGCGCGCCAGCGGTCACCGCTGATGCCTCGACGAATCGTGTCACCAGGTAGCCCTCGGGTTCGAGGAAGGCGACCACCTCGGGCCCGAACCCGAGGGCCGCGGCCCGGCGGGCGGCGTCGAGCTCGTCCCGACGCCGTATCTCCAACAGCTCGGTGTCCTTGCCGGCGAGGCGGAGCACGAATCGTTCGTGGTCGACGTCGACCAGGATGTTGCGATTGGTGATGCCACCATCGAGCGACCCGACGACCCGAGCTCTCCCCGCCCAACCGGTGATCCGGTCGAGCAAGGGAGAGACGTCCGGTGTCGCCGGGTCGTGCACCGTTGGATCAGCCGAACTCGCCGAGCTCGTGCTCGATCGCCGCGAGCTCCTCAGGTGTGCCCTGGACCTTCGGGCCGACGAACCACTTGCGACCGGAGAACTGCCAGTACAGCCAGAACACCACGGCGGAGCCGATGATCAGCGGACCGGTGAAGTTGAAGTTGTTCTGCTTGAAGAACACGTTTCCGGCACCATCGTCGAGGAAGCGGTTGTCGTCGCCCCACGGAGTCCAGAACGGCCAGAAGAGCGGAGCGAAGAACAACACCGTGATCAAGGCGATCCAGGTGATGGCGGTCCACCCCACCAGCTTGTGCCGACCCTTGAGGTTCCACGGCCCGACCTGGAAGTTGGGGTTGGTGATGCGCAGGTAGATCGGGATGGCGTAGGAGATGTAGAGGCCGATCACACAGATGCCGGTCATGGCGAAGAACGCGGTGGAATAACGACCGGCTCCCTCGCCTCGGACGTACAGCGAGGTTGCGCCGACGATGGCGGAGAGGGTGACGCCGAGCCAGATCGAGTTCGTTGGGGTGCGTGTCCGCGGGTTGATCCGGTGCCAGAACTGGCTACCCGGGAGTGCTCCGTCACGACTGAAGGCGTAGATCATTCGGCTGTTCGCGGTCACCGACGCCATGCCGCAGAAGAACTGCGCCACGATGGCGATGAAGACGAGGAACTTCGCCGAGGCGTCACCGACGGCGGAGTCGATGAGTCGCGGCGCCGCGTTGATCAGGAACGGGTCGTCGGGCCCGCCGAACGCGATGGGCCCGTAGAGCTCGGGGTCGTCCGGGATGGCCTGGGTCATCGCCAGGTTCAAGAAGAAGGCGGCGATGGCGGACACATAGATCGATCGCACGATGGCCTTCGGAGCTTCGGTGCGAGCGCCGATCGTCTCCTCGCTCACATGGGCCGAGGCGTCGAACCCGGTGATCGTGTACTGGGCGAGCAGCAGGCCGAGTCCGAACAGGTATACGGAGATGAACGCCCCTCCTGTCCAGCCCGTGAGTCCGGGAGGCGCCTGGTCGAACACCGAGCTGAGGCCCCGTGTGTTGTCGGGTGCGATCATCAGGACGAGGAAGATGACCACGACACCGGCCACGTGCCACCAGACGCTGACGTCGCCGAGGATCCTCACGACCTGCACCCCGAACGTGTTCAGCAGGCCATGGGCGATCAGGACGAGCAGGAAGATCACGAAGACGTTGCCGACGGTGAGGTTGAAGCTGTCGTCGAACATCCGGATGAAGTACCCGATGAACACGGCGAGCGCGTAGTCGACGCTGGCGATGACCCCGATCTGTCCGAGCAGGTTGAACCAGCCGGTGAACCAGGCCCACCGGGCGCCGTTGCGGTTCTCGCCGGCTAACTTCGCCGACCAGTAGTAGAGGCCCCCAGCCGTCGGGTAGGCCGAGCAGATCTCCCCCATGGCCATGCCGACGAGCAGGGCGAAGAACCCGACGATGATCCAGCCGAGCGTGATCACCCGCGGCCCGCCGGTGACCATGCCGAGCCAGTAGCTGGTCATGCCGCCGGCCAGGATCGAGATGATCGAGAAGCTGATGGCGAAGTTGGAGAACCAACCCAACCCCCGTTTCAGCTCCTGGGCGTATCCGAGCTCGTGCAACTGCTGGATGTCGGCATGCACGGTGGCCGCTCTGTCTTCATCAGCCATGTTTCCCCCTTGGTCGTGTGTTGGTGGTGCCTAGGTGCCGGTCATTCGGGCGTCACGTAGGTGGAGGAGATGCCTCCATCGACGATCAACGAGGCGCCGGTCATGTAGGACGAGTCGTCCGAGGCGAGGAACAGCGCGGCCTTCACCATCTCGTCAGCCTCCCCGAAACGACCCATGGGGATGTGAACGAGACGCCGGTTGCGTTTGGCATCGTCGGACAGGAACTTGGCGAGCAGCGGGGTCATCACCGGACCGGGACACAAGGCGTTGCACCGGATCGCTCGACGGGCGTAGATCGCGGCGGTCTCGCGGGTCATGGCGAGGACCCCTCCCTTGGAGGCGGTGTAAGCAATCTGTGCAGTGGCTGCGCCCATGTGCGCAACGAAGCTGGCCACGTTGACGATCGAGCCGCCACCCGACGCCTCCATGGCGGGCACACCGTGTTTGGTGCAGAGGAACACGCCCTTCAGGTTGATGTCGAGCGTGCGGTGCCAGGTGTCCTCGTCCGTGGCGACGGGGTCGTCGTCGCCAGCGAGCATCACGCCGGCGTTGTTGTACAACACGTGGAGACCGCCGAAGTGGTCGACGGTCGCGGCGACCATGGCCGCGACCTGGGCGCTGTCCGAGACGTCGACGCCGATGCTCACGGCATCGTGGCCGGCGCTCGTGATGGAGTCGGCCACCGAGCGAGCGGCGTCGGCATCGACATCGGCGACCATCACGCGGGCACCCTCCGAGGCGAAGAGCTCACACCCCAGGCGACCCATCCCGGCCGCGCCCCCGGTGATGATCGCGACCTTGCCGGCGAGTCGCCCCACAAAGCCTCCCCTGCCGTGCTGCGAGGCTGGCGACACTAGCGCCGGCTCGCGGATCGTGCCAGG
This sequence comes from uncultured Acidobacteriota bacterium, assembly GCA_963732655.1. Taxonomy (GTDB): domain Bacteria; phylum Actinomycetota; class Acidimicrobiia; order Acidimicrobiales; family SHLQ01; genus CAVTWS01. The sequence goes on from CAVTAI010000005.1 coordinate 263,734, forward strand.
GTCACGCGAGCACATCGTTCGTTCCTGAAGGCAGGGACGACGAAAGGAGCGTTGTGATGGCGTGGTCGGTAGTGGATCCGTCGACCGAGGCGGTCATCGCCGAGCTCGAGCTCGCCGGTCCCGAGTCGGTCGATGTCGTGGTTTCGCGCGCCAAGGCGGCGTTTCCGGCCTGGTCGGCGATGGCTCCCGCCGATCGGGCGCGCCTGATGCGCCGCTTCGCCGAATGCGTCGCCGACCACGGCGAGGAGCTGGCACGCCTCGAGAGTCGCAACGTCGGCAAGCCGATCGACGGTGCCCGGTGGGAGGCCGCTGCCGTGAGCGACGTCCTGCACTACTACGCCGGCGCGGTGGACAAGCACCTCGGTCACACCTACCCGGTGTCGGGTGGGGTGGCGATGACCTTCAACGAGCCGCTCGGTGTCTGCGGATTGATCGTGCCGTGGAACTACCCGATGATGATCGCCGCGTGGAAGCTCGGCCCTGCCCTGGCGTGTGGCAACACGGTCGTGCTCAAACCGTCCGAGCTCACGCCGCTGACTGCCCTGCGGCTCGGGGAGCTGGCGCTCGACTCGGGGATCCCCGAGGGTGTCGTGAACGTCCTCGTCGGCAACGGAGCCGACGCCGGACAGAGGCTGGTCGAGCACCCCGACGTGGCCAAGATCGGCTTCACGGGGTCGACGCTCGTCGGCCAACAGATCATGGTGACCGCCGCGGCGACGCTGAAGCGCATCACGCTCGAGCTCGGCGGAAAGAGCGCCTGCATCGTGTTCGCCGATGCCGACCTCGAAGCGGCCGCGGCCGGGGTCGTCGGCGCGACCTACGACAACTCCGGCCAGGACTGCTGCGCCCGGGGACGGTTCCTGGTCGAGCGTTCGGTGTACGACCAGGTTGTCGACCTGGTCGTCCAGGCATCGCAGGCGGTGCGCACCGGACCGCCGAGCGACGCAGCCTCCACCATGGGCCCGCTCGTGTCGGCTGCTCACCTGGCCAAAGTGCGTTCGTTCATCGACGGCTCCAGCCACGTCGCGTACCAGGGCGAGGTGCCGCCGGGACCGGGGTTCTGGTTCCCGCCCACCGTGCTCGCCGACGTCGATCCTTCCTCACGGGTTGCCCAGGAAGAAGTGTTCGGCCCGGTCGTCGGCCTCATCCCGTTCGACAGCGAGGCTGACGCCGTCCGGATCGCCAACGCCACGGCGTTCGGACTGTCGGGTTCGGTCTGGACCCGCGATGGCGCGAGAGGCCTGCGCGTGGCCCGGGCCCTGCAGAGCGGCACCTTGTCGATCAACTCCAACTCGTCGGTGCGGTATTCGACGCCGTTCGGTGGCGTCAAGCAGAGTGGATTGGGCCGAGACCTGTCGATGGCGGCGATGGACCACTACTCGGACACCAAGACGGTGTTCATCAGCACGACCGGCTGATCGCTACTTCTCGATGTCGAATCGCATGCCTGATGCTCGTCACCGGACGGTGGCCGGATTGGCGTAGGTTCTCTGCCGTGACCGCCACTGTGCCGCCCCTGCGCAAAGCCCTACGGCGCAAGGCCCCGGGGCTGGCGATCGAACGGGAGCTGTGGGCGGGCGGGCACGACATCGTCGTCGGCATCGACGAGGTGGGCAAGGGCGCATGGGCGGGTCCACTGACGCTGGTGGCCGCCGTCGTCCCCGCCGATCGGCGGGTCTACAAGGTCCGCGATTCCAAGCTGCTGACCGAGATGGAGCGGGAGGCGATGCACGACCGCCTGTCGACGTGGTGCCGGGCCTGGGCGGTGGGTCACGCCAGCCCCGAGGAATGCGACGATCTCGGCATGAGCGAGGCGCAGCGCCTCGCCGCTCGTCGCGCCCTCGACGACCTCGGGCTCGAGCCGTCGAGGGTGCTGGTCGACGGCAACTGGGACTTCGTGGGCCGCGGGATCACCCGCACGATCGTCAAGGGTGATCGGACCAGCCTGTCGATCGCCACCGCGTCGGTACTGGCCAAGGTGACGCGCGACCGGATCATGCGGAGCGCCGCCGAGCGCTACCCGGGCTACGCCTTCGAGTCGAACAAGGGGTACCCGTGCCCGACCCACCGGGCCCATCTGCAGGTCGCCGGGCCCACCGACTTCCACCGCCACACCTGGGCCTGCATGGACGAGTTGCCGTTCGTCGGACTCGAGCGTCGCCGCCGTCCGGATCCCCAAGGGACACTGTTCGCGTGAACCCGCGTCGTTCTGCTCTCCTGGTCGCCGCGTTCGTGGCCTGGACCGTCTTCGTGTGGACGACCCGCATCCGCAACGTCGTCGGGGACGACGACGCGTCGAGCGCCACGAGGGCGACGGCGATCGTCACGTCGGTGGCGTTGATCGCCCTGGCGGCGGCGGTGGCGGTGGCGCTGATGACGCGCCGACTATGGCTGCGGGAGTCGCTGATGGCCATGGGCGCGCTGACGGTGGCGGTGTGGCTCGTACGCGGCACGGGCATCGTCGTGGGCGACCGCAGCGTGGCGTTCAAGGTCGTCCACGTCGTGTTGGCGCTGATCTCGATCGCCCTGGCCTTCGCCACGTGGCCGCGCCGTCGAGTTCCCGCCTAGCCTCGCAGTTCTATGGGACAGCCCGTCAGCGTCATCGAGAAGGCATCGTCGAAGCCCGGGGTGGTGCGGTTCTCCACCAACCGGGTCATCAGCGGCACCGGTCACGACTACTTCGCCTCCGCCGACCAGGCGGTCGGTGAGACCCCGTCGGCGGAGCTGGCTCGCCGGATCTTCGCCCGCGGCGGGGTGTCGACGGTGCACATCAACGGCAGCGTCGTCACTGTCTCGTTCGACCGCGGGGGCAGCGAAGGTGTGGCCGACATCATCGCCAACCTGTACACGTACTACACCCCCGGCGTGCTCCCACCGACCGACGAGGAGCTCCTCGGAGCGACCGCCGAGGGCTAGTTGACTGCTGCGGCGGCCATCCAGCGTTCCGCGGGGCTGAGGTCGAACGGCGCGCTCGAGCATCACGATCACATGGTCAGCCCCTGCGGCCTGATAGTCGGGCAGGGTGGCGGGGTCCTCCTGGGCGCCGACCGCGACGGTCCGCTCGATCTCGCGAGGATCGCGGCCCAGGCGCTCGCACCACTCGTCGAGCACCTTGCTCTTGGCGGCGAAGTGCTCGGGTGGTCCGAAGGTGTTCCAGGCCTGGGCGTGCTCCGCGACGAGGCGGAGCGTCTTCTTCTCCCCCGAGCCCCCGATCAGGATCGGTAGGTCGCCCACGGGTGCCGGGTTGAGCCGGTCGAGGCGGGCCCGGATGCGGGGAAGGGCCTCGCCGAGCGCGGCGAGCCGGGAGCCGGCGGTGCCGAACTCGAACCCGTACTCGTCGTAGTCGCGTTCGAACCAGCCGGAACCCAGCCCGAGGTAGAAGCGACCGCCGGACAGGTGGTCGATGGTCCGGGCCATGTCGGCCAGCAAGTCGGGGTTCCGGTAGGAATTGCAGCCGACGAGCATGCCGAAGTGGGCCTGGGTCGTCTCCACGGCCATCGCAGCGAGCAGGGTCCAGCCCTCGAAGTGAGCGGCATCAGGGTCACCGTGGAGCGGGTAGAAGTGGTCCCACGTCCAGATGCTGTCGAGTCCCATGGCGTCGGCTTCTCGCCAGGTGCGCCGGAGCTCGTCGGTGGTGGTGGCCTGCGGTTGGATCTGTACGCCGATGCGGGTGGTCATGGTTCTGAGTCTGTCAGGACGGCGGCGAGATGCGACCGTGCTGGCGAACCCAGGTGTGCATGGCGATGGCGGCCGCGGCGCCGGCGTTGATCGATCTCGTCGAGCCGAACTGGGCGATCGAGCAGGTCATGACCGTGGCGCTGCGCACCTCGCCGGACAGTCCTGGCCCTTCCTGCCCGAAGATCAAGACACACGGGTCCGGCAGTTCGGTGTGTTCGAGCGGTCGGGCGCCCGGGAGGTTGTCGATGCCGACGACCGGGAGGTGCTCGCCCTTCGCCCAGGCCACGAACTCGTCGACGGTGGCGTGATGGTGCACGTGCATGTAGCGGTCGGTCACCATCGCTCCCCGCCGGTTCCATCGTCGTCGTCCCACGATGTGGACGGCCGTGGCATTGAAGGCGTTGGCGGTGCGGACCACGCTGCCGATGTTGAAGTCGTGTTCCCAGTTCTCGATGGCGACGTGGAAGGGGTGGCGGCGAGTGTCGAGGTCGGTGACGATGGCGTCGACCGTCCAGTACCGGTAGCGATCGACGACGTTTCGGGTGTCACCTGTGGCCAGGAGCTCGGGATCGAGCCGGGGATCATCGGGCCACGGGTCCGGATGGGGCCCGACGCCTACGGGCGTGGTCATCGGCGGCGAAGGTATCGCACGCTCGGTGGCGGCGCGGTACCGTTGGCTCGCCAGTCACCGGAGTCGGCCCGCCCTGGTTTCGCTTTGCTCAGAATGGGAGCAGGAGCGGCTTGCGGAATGCGAACAAACGTTCGATACTGGGCTCATGCATGCGGTGCGGCCTTCATCTTCGCCTGCCCGGGGTGATGGCGCCCGTTTGCGGGCGGAGGGTGATGGCGCCCGTTTGCGGGCGGAGGGTGATGGCGCCCGTTTGCGGGCGGTGGCCGATCGGGCGGCGCCGATCACCCTGGCCGGCGATCAGATCCTCCCCGTGCTCGAACCTCTGGCTGGGTTGTTCGCGGCCGGCGGTCTCCGACGAGGCTCCACCATCCGTGTCGCCGATGGGCGGGGATGCGGTTCGCGCTCGCTCGGCCTGGCTCTGGCCGCGGCGCCGTCGTCGTCGGGGTCCTGGGTCGCGATCGTCGGTGTGGCCCACCTGAATCTCGCCGCCGCGGCCGAGATCGGGGTGGCGCTCGATCGGGTGGTCGTGGTCGACCCCACGCCGGGTCAGTGGGCCTCGGCGGTGGCGGCTCTGGTCGGGGCGGTCGATGTCGTGCTCACCGGCCCCGCGCCCCGAGCCCGAGCCGCTGATCATCGCCGGCTCCAGGCCCGCGCCCGTGAGCGGGGATCGGTGCTGGTCCAGGTGGGATCCGACGGCCCGACGGAGGGGGTCGACCTCACCCTCACGGTGGCGTCGTCGGCGTGGGAGGGGCTCGGGCGTGGCCATGGTGTACTCCGGTCCCGGTTGGTCACGATCGAGGCTGGTGGCCGCCGGGAGGCCTCCCGGCCCCGCCGGGTCGACGTGCTGCTTCCCGGGCCGTCAGGCGCGGTCGAGGTCGCGGGCGCGGCCGCCGAGCTGGGCGACCCGGTCGGGCCGAGTGACAACACGTCGACCCACGGCGGGTGGGCCGGTGCCGATGTCGATGAGTTGATCGCCGCCGTCCCCGACGACGAGCGGGGGTGGATCGAGTGCGCCGGCTGAACTCGGGTCCGACATCGGCCTCGACATCGAGGCCGGGTCCGTCGGCTGATCTCCCGGCCCGCACGTTGGTCATCTGGTGCCCCGATTGGCCCATGGCGGCCCTCGGCGTGCTCCCCACCGAAGCGGCGGCCGTCTTCCACGCCAACCGGGTGGTGGCCTGCACCTGGGCGGCCCGAGAGGCGGGGGTGGGGCGGGGGATGAGGCGGCGTGAGGCCCAGGGCCGGTGCCCCGACCTCGGAGTCCACGAGCGTGATCAGGCTCGGGAGGCCCGCTCCTTCGAGGGTGTGGTCAGGGTGCTCGACGACATCGCTCCCCGGATCGAGCTCACCCGTCCCGGGGCCTGCGCGTTGGACACCCGGGGACCGTCGCGGTACTTCGGCGGCGACACCGCCCTCGCCCATCGCGTCGCCCGCATGGTGACCGAGGCGTTGGCCGGCTTGACCACCTGCCGGATCGGTATCGCCGACGGACACTTCGCCGCGAGCCTGGCCGCCCGGTCGGGGGCCCCGGTGGGACAGGCCGAGGGCGTGTGTGTGGTCGAGCCGGGCACCTCGCCCGTGTTCTTGGCCCGGCGGTCCGTCACCACGTTGGGTCGGCCCGACCTGGTCGACGTGTTGGTGCGTCTGGGCCTCACCACGCTCGGGCATGTGGCCGCCCTGCCGGCCGCAGATCTGCTGGCCCGGTTCGGGGCGGAGGGGTTGATCGCCCACCGGTTGGCCTCCGGGCTCGACGAACGTCCGCTCGCCACCACGCCGCCGCCTCCGGAGCTCACGGTGGCTGCGGAGTTCGACCCGCCGGTGGAGCGGGTCGATCAGGCCGCGTTCGTGGCCCGCACCTTGGCCACTGAGCTGCACGATCGTCTGGCTGCTCGGGGAGAGGCGTGTGTCCGGGTGGCCATCGAGGCCGAGACCGAGCACGGCGAACACATGATTCGCCTGTGGCGGCACGAAGGTGCTCTGTCGGCGGCGGCCATCGCCGACCGCGTCCGCTGGCAGCTCGACGGCTGGCTCGACGGCCCGATCCGGGCTCGGCCCACGGGGGGTCTGGTGCGGTTGGCGCTGGTACCCGACGAGGTGGTGGCGGCATCGGGTCGCCAGCTGGGGTTCTGGGGTGGGGAGACCGCGGCCGATGAACGGGCGCAGCGGGCGGTGGTGCGGTTGGAAGCGCTGCTCGGACCTGAAGCCGTGCGGGTCCCGGTCGAGGCCGGCGGGCGCCGGGCCGACGACGGGATCCGCCTCGTCCCATCGAACGGGGTCGATCTCGTGGCCCGGGTGTCCAACCGAGCCGGGGTTCGCGATGGCGAGCCGGTATCGGGTGATGGTCCCCGCCCGTGGCCCGGATCGCTTCCCGCCCCGTCCCCGGCCAGCCACGGCCCGGCGCTCGCGGTGGAGCTGGTCGACCAGGCTGCCGCCCCGATTCGGGTCGATGGACGAGGTCAGGTCTCGGGGGAGCCGGCGCGCTGCCGGATCGACGGAGGTTCCTGGGTCGAGGTGGTGTCATGGGCCGGGCCCTGGGTGATCGACGAGCGTTGGTGGGATCCGGAACGTCACCGACGGTGGGCTCGGTTCCAGCTCGTCACCGCCGATGGGGTGGCCCGAGCGGTCGCCTTGTCGGGCGGCGATGCCCGAGTCGAGGCCACCTACGACTGAACCAAACCGTCAGCCGACCCGGCCCATCATGCTGAAGGTCTGGCCGGTCGGGCCGTGGTTCGGCAGGCTGGCGAGGAACAGCGCCATCGGGGCGACATCTGCGGGCTCCTTCACCCATTCGCCGGCGAACGCGCCGCCCGCTCGTTGGACGGGATCACGGGGAATGAAGCTGGCCAGCTCGGTCATGACCGGGCCGGGGATGAGCTCGTTGACGGCGATGTGGTCGGCCCGCAGCTCGGTGGCCAAGCTACGCACCAACATCGACGCCCCTGCCTTCGACGCCGAATAGGCCGACGCCCGAGGCATGGGTTGGCGTCCGGCGCCCGAACCCACGACGACGATCTTGCCCCCGCCGCGTGCTCGCAGGTGCGGGATGGCCGAACGGGCCAGGCGGGCGACACCGAGCAGGTTGACGTCGATCACCCGGGCCCAGTCGGCCGGGTCGGAATCGGCCAGCGGGGCGAAGGTGTCGAGGGTGCCGGCGTTGGCGATGGCGATGTCGAGACCGCCGAAACGATCGACCGCGAGACCGACGAGGCCCGCGACGTCTCCGTCGCTGCTCACGTCGCACGGCGTCCAGGCCGCCCGTCCCCCCGCCTCTGTGATGGCGTGGGCGACCGCATCCAACTCGCTCGTGCGACGGGCGCCGAGCACGACCGAGGCGCCGGCGGCCGCGTACGCCTCGGCGATGGCGCGGCCGATGCCCCGGCCGGCCCCGGTGATCACCGCGACCTGGCCCTCCAACGGGCCGCCGACCGGTTGATCGGCGGCGTGGATGTCACTGCTCGTGTTCACGCGTTCCCTCCGAAAGCGACCTGAACGGTCGACCGCCAGCATGGCGCACCAAACTCGTGGTGGCCCGGTACCCGTCGGCAGGTATGGTCGGGGACGAGTGGCCCAGATCGATGATCCATCAACTGACTCCGTCGCGATCGTCTCTGACCTCTCGCATCTCCCCCCGGCATCGGCTGCCGGCGAGGCCGCCGGAACGACGCTGACCGCTCCGCTCGAAGAAGGTGGTCGGGGGCGCGAGTTCGCCGCCATCGTCACCCTGCTCATGGGCTTCTCGGCACTGTCGATCGATGTCTTGTTGCCCGCGTTCGACGAGATGCGCGTCGAGTACGGCCTCGAGCCGGACTCGTCACGGGTCGCCTGGGTGGTCACCGCCTTCTTCCTCGGCGTCGGCGCCGGCCAGCTGATCTACGGACCGTTGTCGGACCGGTTCGGTCGAAAGCGCCCGCTCCGGGTCGGGTTGGTGATCTGCGCCGTGGCGGCCTTCGCCTCGGCCGCGGCGCCCAATCTGGGCGTGCTGATCGTGTGCCGGGTCATCTGGGGCCTCGGCGCGGCCGCTCCTCGGTCGATCGCGGGTCGCGATCGTCCGCGACGTCTACACCGGCGAGCGCATGGCGCAGGTGATGTCGCTGATCATGGCGACCTTCATCCTGGTGCCGATCTTCGCTCCGGGCCTCGGCGCCCTTGCCATGACGGTGGCGCCGTGGCAGATCGTGTTCTGGCTGCCGGCCGTCGTTTCCGTGGGATTGCTCATCTGGTTGGAACGCCTGCCGGAGACCCTCGATCCGGCCCGCCGCCGCCCGGTGGGGCTCGGCGCCATCCGTGACGCGTTCGTCATCGTGGCTCGAACCCGTCAGACGGTTGCGTTCGGGCTGGCCATGATGTGCTTCTTCTCGTTGATGTCGTCCTACCTGGCGGGCTCGGAGATCATCCTCGACGACGTCTACGGCCGCGGCGACCAGTTCCCCATCTTCTTCGGTGCCCTGGCATGTGTGATGGGACTCGCGTCGTTGCTGAACGCTCGTGTCGTGCGGACGTTCGGCGTCGTGCGCATGGTCCGTCGGGCGTCGCTCGTCTTCGCCTCGTTGGGTGTGGTCGTGGCCGTCACCACCTTCGCCTACGACGGCCGACCCCCGCTCTGGCTCTTCTGCGCGCTGATCGCCGGCCTCCTGCCGTGCATCGCGCTGCTCGGTCCCAACAGCAACACGCTGGCCATGTCCAAGGTGCCCCACGTCGCCGGAACGGCGGCTGCGGTGGTCGGCACCGTGTCGACGATCGGCGGGGCGCTGTTCGGTGCGGTGATCGATGCCCAGTTCGACGGCACGGTCCGACCGTTCGCCGTCGGCGCGCTCGTGTTCTCCGCGCTCTCGGTGGTGTGCGTCCACGTCATCGGCCGCGGGGCCGACGTCATCTCGGAAGTCGGCGCCTGACGGCCGGTGCCGATCGTCGCTTGATCGGGTCCGTCAGCACCAGTCGCGCCCCGAACGTCAACAGCCCGGCTCCGCACAGACCGACCGTCCATGGCACACCGATCACCGCCGCGAGCGCGCCACCGGTCAGCGCCCCGACCGGGATCGTGCCGACGCTCAACGTGCCGGCCAGGCCAATGACGCGACCGCGGAACTCGTCGGCGCTCTCGTCGATGATCATGGTTGCCGCCAGCGTGAACTGGACGAAGAATCCGAAGCCGTAGAGGGCCAGTGCGAGCAGGCTCAGCGGCAGCGACCGCGAGACGGCGACGATCGACACCGCCACCCCGATGGCCAGCACGGAGGCGGCGATGGCCGACGTCCTCGATTCGTGGCTCATGAATCGGGGGGCGACCAACGATGCGATGACGGCGCCGATCCCCGGCGTGGTGGACAGCTGGGCGTAGGTGCCGACATCACCGTCGAGCAGGTCCCGGGCGATGACGGGCATCAGCGGCGCGTGCATCGTCAAGGTGCCGGTGACGAGGGTCACGAGCAGCAACTGCATGATGATCCGGTTGCTGCGGGCGTAGGCGAACCCCGCCCGCAGTCGCGTGCCGAACGGCTCGGGACCCGACGACTGGACCTCGGTTGGGGTCCGGATCATCAGGCACGCGGTGACCACCGCAGCGAAGCTCGCGGCGTTCAAGTAGAAGCTCCAGTCGGTGCCCCACGTCCTGATCACGAAGCCGCCCACGCCGGGGCCGAGGATGCGCATGAGGTTGCTCGAGCCGGTGTTGGCGGCGACCGCTGAAGGGATCTGGACCGGCGTCACCAGGTTGGGCACGAGCGCCGACGATGCCGGTTGGCTGAGGGCGAGGGCGACCCCGCCCGCCGATACCAGGGCGATGAGGCGACCGATCGTGAGCTGGTCCGTGGAGATGAGCAGCCCGATGGCGAGTGGGGGCAATGCCATAGCAATGTTGCCGGCGATGACGAGGCGGCGGCGATCGAAACGGTCGGCCACGACCCCGGCGAACGGCGACAAGACGAGCGACGGGAAGAACTGGGACGCAAACGTGGCCGCGACGACGAACTCGGACTCGGTGAGGCCGCTCGCCGCCCACCCCACGCCGACGTATTGCGTCCAGGTGCCGAGTTGGGAAACGACGTTGCCGATGAGCAACAGCCGGAAGTCGCGCACCCGCCACACCCCCCGAAACGACGGATCGGCGACTTCCGAGGCGGACACCCGCCGAGTCTCGCACCCACCCCTCCTGTCGCCGAACTGGGAGACCAGGTGGTCGCGTGGGCGACGTCTGTGTCCCCCAGTACAACCATCACCCCCTCGTTTGACGCCACGACGCCGCGAAAGGTTGTCACGCGCCTCCGCGGCGTGGGGGGCGGACGTGTAGGTTCCGCTCGAGACGACTGGACAGGGGATGACGTGGCCGACGAACGAGAAGAGCTGACCTGGGAGCGCTACGGGCCGGCGGCCCGCCAGCTCGCGGTCCAGGTCGCGGACAGCGGCTACCGGCCCGATCTCATCCTGGCCATCGCCCGTGGTGGCCTGTTCGTGGCCGGGTCGCTGGGCTACGCCCTGGCCGTCAAGAACCTGTACGTCATGAACGTCGAGTACTACACCGGGGTCGACGAGCGCCTGGATGTGCCGATCGTCCTTCCGCCGTACGTCGATCTGGTCGACCTCGACGGCTCGAACATCCTCATCGCGGACGACGTGGCTGACACCGGCCACACCATCGAGATGGTGCGGGACTTCTGTCAGGGCAAGGTGGCTGACGTACGTACCGCCGTCCTGTACCAGAAGCCGCAGTCGGTGGTCGACTGCGAGTACGTGTGGAAGCACACCGACCGCTGGATCAACTTCCCGTGGTCCACGGAACCGCCGGTCGTCGGGGCCGGTGTCGGCACCACGGCGGCGCTCGACGCCTGATCGCGCGCCGGCCGTCGATCGAAACATGGCGAGAAGTCACCGCTGACCGCTGAAATATCGCCGCAGATCGCCCGGGCGCCGGTCGCCGGGCGCCGGGCGCCGGTCGGTGGCGCTCAGGTGAGGGCGGCGGGCGGGGGGACATACCCCCGGGTCAGCTCGCCCAGCAGTCCGGCGACGGCGATGGTGCGGCGATCGTGCAGGTACGGTCCGACGACTTGGATGCCGACTGGAATCCCGGCTGGAGTGGCGCCAACCGGCACGACGGTCGAGGGTAGGTAGACGCCTCCGATCAGTACCGTCCACGCGATCATGTCCGTGTATGGCCGATCGACTCCGTCGATCGTCAATCGGCGGGTCGAGATGATGCCGTCCTGGGTGTGCGGAAACGCCACCGCGGGGGCGACGGGGCAGAGCAGCACATCCCAGTGCTCGAAGAAGGTCGCCCAGCGTTGGCGGTGCTCCGCCCGGAGCCGATCGGCGCTCAGCCAGTCACGGTGACGCATCGCCAAGCCTCGATCGCCGAGGTGGGGGAGTGCGGCGACGAACTCGTGGTCGGACAGAGAGGGCGAGATGGCGACGCTGACCAGGGCGCCGTTGGGCGGCGCTGCCTCGGCGAGGGTGAGGGCTGGCCGGGCGTCCCGGTCGATGGTGGCGCCGGCGGACTCGAACGCTGCCGCGGCCGCTTCGAGCGCGGCGAGCTCGTCCCGGCCGGTCGGGCACCACGGATCGTCGAGCCATGCGGCTACCCGAAGGCGGCGAGGGTCGATCCCATCCGCCGGTGGCAGATCGAGGCGCCACGCGGGCGCTCGGTCGGGTGCTGGCCCGGCCATCACGGAGAGCAGCAGATCGAGGTCGGCGGCGGAGCGGGCAAGGGGGCCGAAGACGTTCACGTCAGCCTCGGTTCGCCCGCCGTCGACCGAGTCGAGGTAACCGTGGGTGGGCACGATGCCCCAGCTCGGCTTGTGGCCGAACACCCCGCAAAAGGCCGACGGGAGGCGGATGGAACCGCCGATGTCGGTGCCGGTCTCGAAGCTCGTGAAGCCCATGGCGACGGCCGCGGCGGCGCCGCCGGAGGACCCGCCCGGGGTGAGAGACGCGTCCCAGGGGTTCGTCGTCGTCCCGAACATCTCGTTGAACGTCTGGAGATCGCCGGACCAACGCGGCAGATTGGTCTTGCCGAACACCACCGCGCCGGCCGCGCGGAGCGAGGCGACGACGGGAGCGTCGGCGTCCGGTACGTGGTCCGCCAGTTCGATCGCCCCGCCGGTCGACCGGAGTCCTGCGGTCTCGATGGCGTCCTTGACCGTGATGGGCAAGCCGTGCAGCGGCGGGAGCGGCCGGCGGGCTACGACCGCGGTGTCTGCAGTTGCCGCCATGGCTCGGGCCCGATCGACATCGAGCGTGACGACGGCGTTCACCTCACCGTCGAGTCGGTCGATGCGCTCCAGCAGGCGTTCGAGCAGCTCACGGCTGGCGAGCTCACCTGACGCGATGGCCTCCGCCTGCTCGCGGGCAGACCACAACGCAGGGTCGGCGGACCGCGTGTTCACAAGCCGGGCTCGGTCATCGCTGAGCCGTCACGGGCATCAGTGGTGCGCGAACTTGGCCTGATAGATCGCGTTGCCGGCGATGAAACCAAATCCGACCCCGGCGAACAGGCCGACGAAGACGCCGACACCGATGGAGAACCCCCAGCCCAGCTCGGACGAGCCAGCGATCCGGCAGAACACCATGCTGAGGGCCGCGAAGATCACAAAGCAGATGCCAGCCCCAGCCATGGCGTAGTGGTAGCGAGCGGTGCTCTCGGATTCGTCGATCTCGATCTTGTCCACGTGGACATTGTGCACGACGGGCGCCGGTTGCGAGTGATCCGGGGCAGTGGTCGGCCAGGTTCACCCGGTCGCAGACAGCGGACCACGACTGGTCGGTCAGCCTCTTCGAGCAGTGGTGCGCAAGGCCGAGCCGCCTGGGCGGCCCACGTCACGGGCTGCGATCGCTCGGCCCGCTCACGTGACGGCACTCGGCTCGTAGTTGACCGCACGATGGGTGCGGCCACCGGCCACCAGGATCAGCTGTCCCGTGACCCACGACGCAGCATCGGAGGCCAGGTACACGACCGCAGCGGCGATGTCGTCGGGAGTTCCGGTGCGCCCGAGAGGTACCGACGCCGTGATCTCGGCAAGCTTGGCTGGGTCGTCGGTGAGGACCTCCCGGAACGCCTCGGTCACGACCGGACCGGGGGCCACGCCGTTGACCCGGATGTTCGGCGCGAGCTCGAGCGCCAGGGTCTCGGTCATGTTGTTCATTCCGGCCTTCGCTGCGGCGTACGGCCCGGTCGACGGCGAGCCGCGGGTCCCTGCGCCCGACGAGATGTTCACGATCGACCCGCCAGCCGTCATGTGCCTGGCCGCCGCCTTGCAGCCCTGGAACGCGCTCGTGAGGTTGAGCTCGAGCTGGGCACGGAAGACCTCGTCGGGCGTGTCGATCAGGGCGCGTGTCGCCTTCTCGTCGGAGCCCCCGACGTTGTTCACCCAGATGTCGAGCCTGCCGAACTCCTCGACGGCTCGCCGGGCGACCACGTCGGAGAAGTCGCGGATGTCGCCATCGACGATTACAGATCGTCGGCCGCGTTGGCGGACACCAGCGGCGGTCTCCTCGAGGTCGCCGAGCCGCCGGGCGTTGAGGACGAGGTCGCAACCGTATTCGGCGAGCCCCCACGCGATGGCTCGGCCGATGCCTTGACCTGAGCCGGTCACGACGGCGACTCGGTCGGTCATCTCGAACAGTTCTCGCAGTCGCACTCGCGTGGATACTAGCTGAGCGCTAGTTTCCTCCAGCATGGTCTCGAAGCGGAAGTCCTTCTGCCGGGTCTGCCATGCGGCCTGCCCGATCGAGGTCGAGGTCGGCGACGGGGAGCGGGTGCTCAAGGTCGCCGCCGACGTCGCCGACCAGCTGTTCGGTGGGTACACCTGCATCAAGGGTCGTCAACTGGGGGATCAACACCACCATCCCGATCGGCTCCGTTCCTCGCTTCGCCGGACGGGACGGGGATTCGTGCCCATCGCCTCAGCGGTTGCTCTCGACGAGATAGCCGCGGCCATCGACCGTGTCGTGGCCGAGCACGGCCCCCGTGCCGTGGCCAGCTACACCGGTACCGGCGCATTTCAGAACTCGACGTCGGTCCCAGTGACCGCGGCATGGCATGCCGGGTTCGGCTCGCCGTCCTTCTACACCTCGATAACGATCGACCAGCCCGCCCACCGCGCCGCCGGGCTGCGGATGGGGACCTGGGAAGCGGGCTGGGACAACTTCACCGACGCCGACGTCTCCCTGGCTGTCGGCTACAACCCGCTGGTGTCGAGCTACGGCCCCGCCGGTGGCCTGCAAGGCACCAATCCGTTCGTTGCGTTACGTCGGGCTCGCGAGCGCGGCCTCAAGTTGATCGTCGTCGATCCTCGTCGCACCGAACTGGCCTCGGCCGCTGATCTGTGGCTTCAGGTCCAGCCAGGGGAGGACCCCACGCTGGTCGGCGGGCTGATCCGCCACATCCTCGCCCGCGGCCTGCACGACACGGCGTTCTGCGAGCAACATGTCGACGGAGTCGAGGCCCTTGGTGCTGCGGTCGATGGGTTCACCCCCGAGTACGTCGCTGAGAGGGCGCGGGTCCCGGCCTCCGACGTCGTTCGCGCCGCAGAACTGTTCGCCGCCGGCCCGCGGGGCGCCGCCGGAACGGGAACCGGCCCGAACATGGCCCCGCACTCGATGCTCACCGAACACTTGACGTTGGCCTTGAACGTTCTGTGTGGGCGGGTCCGGCGAGCCGGCGACGTACTCGAGTGTGGGAGCTTCCTCCTCCCGGGTGAAACCCGTCAGGCAAGGGTGGTGGCGCCTCGTGATCCGACTCCGGGGGCGCCACATCGCGTGGGTGGACTCTCGGGGATGCCCGGCGAGATGCTGACCAACCGTCTGGCCGACGAGATCCTCCAACCGGGCGACGGACAGGTCCGCGTCCTGATCGTCTCCGGCGGCAACCCCATTGTGGCGTTCCCCGATCAAGCCAAGACCGAGGCGGCGCTCGACGCGCTCGAGCTGCTGGTGGTGATCGACCCGAGGATGACGCCCACTGCGCTCCGTGCTCACTACGTGATCGCGCCGCGCCTCGAGTTGGAACGCGCCGACGTCCCCCACATCATGGACAGCCGGTTCCCAGCGCCGTACAGCAACTACACCCCGGCAGTGCTCGACACCGACGACGACTTGCTCGCCGAGTGGGAGGTGTTCGCGGGGATAGCGGCCCGCAACGGCACCGAGATCTTCCTGTCCGGCGGACGCGTCCCACACGCCGGCGGCGCTCTGGCCGCCGACCTCGATGACGACGCGATCCTCGACCTCGTGTACGCCGACGCTCGCCTACCCATGGACGAGATACGCAACAGCCGAGGCGTGATCCACGACAACCGGCATGTCCTGGTCGTGGCGTCCGGCGCCGATGATGTCGCCAGGTTCTCGCTCGCCCCGGCCGACATCGTGGCCGAGCTTGCCCAGGTGCAGCGCGAGTCGAGCGGCGCTGAGGTGCTCCACGGTTACGTCGCCGGTGAGTTCCCGTTCCGTCTCGTGAGCCGCCGGATGAAGCACGTCGTGAACTCCCTCGGTCGCGAGCTTCCCGCACTCAGTCGGATCGGGACCACGAATCCGGCGTACCTGCACCCCGACGACCTGGAACGGTTGGGGGTCGCAGATGGTGAACTGGTGCTGATCGAGTCGCCCCACGGTTCCGTCGTCGGTGTGGCAGCCCTCGCAGGAGATGTCAAGGCCGGCGTCGTGTCGATGTCGCACGCCTGGGGCGGTTCATCCGACGACGACGACGTGCGCGGCCGCGGCGTGCCGACCAACCGACTCGTTTCCACCGACGACGGATTCGATCCGATCACCGGGATGGCCGTGCAGAGCGCGATACCGGTGCGGGTGCGTGCCGCCCAGATGGCGTCAGGGGACCCCAGTTCGCGATCGCCGTTGCCGGCCGACGATCCCGTCGGGAAAGCGCACCGCGGCGACCACGAGTAGCAGCCCGTTGACTGCGAACTGGTAGCTCGACGCCGAGTCGCTGATCTGGTCGAGCGCCACGGTCAGGAGTCCTCCGCTCGCCATCGCTCCGGCCAACAGCGCCGCGACCGGCACCGCGATGCCCGAAAGGTACGTGAAGGCCAGTGCCACGATGGAGTTCAGCACCCCAAAGGACGACACCGAAACGATCTGACGCTGATAGGCGAGCAATGTGCCCGCCAAACCCGAGAGGAGCCCGGCGAGCGCGAAAGCCGTCACCTTCGATTCGGTGACGCCGATGCCCAAGGCGCTCGCCGCTCGTTCGTTCGCGCGGACCGCGAGCCAGCGCCGGCCCGTCTGCCCACGGCGGATACCGGTGACGCACACCACCGCGGCGGCCGAGACGATGATGCACAGGATGGCGAACTGTTTGCGTGGATAGGCGTCACCCACCGCCCCGATACCGAGATCGAGTCCACCGATCTCGGGTCGGTCGACCGTCGACCCTCCGAGGCCGCCGGTAAACCATGACCACTTGAACACGAGCTCCTCCACGGCGACCGACGCTGCGAGGGTCGCGATGGCCAGGCTCTCGCCGCGAACTCGCAGCGCCGGAAGACTGGTCACGGATGCGACTATGGCGGCCACCAGGACTCCGGCAGCGGGAGCAAGCGGAAAGCCGAGTCCGGCGTTGTCGGCAAACCTCACCATGGCGAACGCAGCCAATCCGGCGAGCGCGTAGGTGGCGAGAGAGATCTGACCCACCAAACCGGTGATCACCACGATCGACAGTGCGAAGAGTGACGCGATGGCGGAGATCGTGATGCCGAGACGCCAGGAGCTATTGGTGAGCGTGACCGCGACAACTGCGCTGACACCGATCGCCACGGTGACGGGGATGGCGAGCCGGGGGTCGGTGGCCGGAGGAAGGCGCGCTTGCTCAACGACACCGCGGCGCTCGAATCCGAGGTCGCGCCGCAGACCGAGCGTGGCCAGTATGAGCACGAAGGGAACGCCCTGTTGCAGCCCTATGTCGGGAAGCCAATCCCATTCAGTCTGAAGGTTGAGCAACTCGGACTGCAACATTCCGATGGTCAGCCCGGCAACAACGGTCGGCCAGATGGCTCGCAGCCGGCCCACGAGAGCGGCCGCGACCGCTGGTACGACGAGCAGGCTGGTCGTGCCCGGATCGAGCCGTATGCTCGGTGCCGCCAGAATGAGTGCCATCGCACCGAGGACCGTCGCGAGGCCCAGTTCACCACCCCGATGGCATGGGGCGAGATCCCCAGCAGCACGGCACCCCGCTCGTTCTCGGCGCTGGCACGGGTGGCCAGACCAAGTCGGGTGTACCGGTAGAGCAGAGACAACACACCTGCTGCAGCCGCCACAAGACCGGCCAGTAGGTAACGATCGATGGGTGCGCGGACGTCGCCCACCGTCACCAGGCGCGACGGCAAGGGTCCATCAAGGGTCAGAGCCGACGTGCCCTGATTCGGAAACCGTAAGCCGACGATCGAGATGAAGTAGAGAAGGAGCCCGAGCGACGCCACAAGTCGAGCCAAGGGATGCGATGCGCGCAGCCACCGGAACACGGTGAGATACAAGGTGGCGCCGAGGGCGATGGCCATCACGACGCTCACGACGAGGGCGGTCGTGACGGTCGGCCGATCGACGATCGGCACTCGACCAGGTAGTCCGAGGACGGGCAGGACGAGTTCACCGGTGGCCCGTAGCTCGTAGTAGGCGACCGCGACGTACATTCCAGCAGCGGCGTGGGCCAGGTTGACGACTCGGCTTGCTCGCTGGGTGACCACAAGGCCCAATCCCAGCGCGGCGATGACGGCGCCACTACCCAGCCCGAGCAGGAGATACGTCAGGTGCTGCACCGTCGACTCAGTCGAGACCGGCGAAGAGCTCGACGGTGTCGATCCAGCCGCCGCCGACGTCGGCGTTGTCATCGAGACCGGGACCGTTGACTCGAAACATCACCTGCTGGGGGGCGCAGAGCGCGGCGAGTCCAGGGACCTGGTTCCCGTCGCACGTGTAGGGGTGGCCCCAGAAGCTGGGCCGATCGTCGGTGGACCGGATCAGATCGATGAGAGCCGCCGAGGTGACGGCATCGGGGCCCAGCTCGACGAGCAGCGAATACAGGTTCATGAAGCCGCGGAGACCCACCGTTCCCGCGCCACCGGCGGGCTCGTCGGCGTAGAGGTCGATCACATCGGTGAAGATGTCGCCCTCGATGTTGGCGTCGTCGGCCGTTCCCTCGGAGTTGAAGATCACCGTGGCTGCCGCGTCGCCTGCCGCTGCGACGATCTCGTCGGCCGCGCAGGCGCCAACCATGTAGAGCTGACCCTCGAGGCCGAGGTCCACAAACTGCTCCATGATGGGCACGCACGACCCTCCGGCGGCCAGAACGATCACTGCATCAGCGCCGATCTCCTGAGCCTTGGTGAGCACGGGCAGGAAGTCGGTGGCCACGATCGGGAACGACACCAACTCGACATCGATTCCGAGTTGCTCACCAACGCTGGCGCCGTAGTCCTCGGCCGTGACCTGAAATGCGTCGAACTCGCCGTACGCGATCAGTGCCGTCGTCGCACCGTTGGCCGCGGCGTGAGCCAAGAACGCAGCCATGGCGCCGGCCGTGCCGCCGCTGAAGTAGAAGTTCACCGCGCTGCGTTGCTCGACCAGGTTGGCCGGGATGCCACCGATCAACGGGATGCCGTTCTGCTCGAACACTGGAATCGAGCCGTTGCTCGTCACGTCGATGCCGCCAACGACCGCAACCACCCCCTCCTGCACCAGCTCTTGGGCGCAAGCCTGCGACTGCTCGACGCTGAAGCTGGTGATGCAGGAGCGCAGCTCGATCGGCCGTCCGCCGACGCCGCCGAGCTCCTCGTTCACGAACGCCACGCCAGCTTCGACCGCGGCGCGAAGCTCGGGGTACGAGCCGAGGGGCGTGTTCTCTTGATTGACCATGCCGAGGACGATCGGTTCTGCGTCAGGATCGGCGCGAACGGTGGCATCTGGAACCGTCCCGAGGAACCACGGCGCGCCGGCATGGCGTCCGAGGACCGTGTCGGGCCCGGCGGCCGGGCCCACGGGTGATGTGGTCTCGGTTGTCGCGGTTTCGGTGGCTGGAGCCAGGGTCGTCTCGTCGATCGGCGTCGACTCAGCAACATCGGTCGCGTCGCCGTCAGCGCTGCTGGCGGTACCGCCAGCGTCGTCGCCTGATTCGCTGCAGGCCGAGGCGAACACGGCGGCCAGCACCAAGATAGGGACGATTCGTCGAACGGTCATCTGGTTTCCCCCCAAGGTTTGTCCGGCCCCAACAGGCATCGTGGGCCGGCACCGACTTCCGGACCGATCTCCGGTAAACACTGTTAAGTCGGTGCTCTATAGTGGCACAGATATCCGAACGCCTCGCAGGCGGCGTGAACCTTGGGGGAACGCATGACCACGATCGAACCGAGCACGGAGACGGCCGCCGAAGCATCGCCGTGGCACCTATCCGGCAAACAGGCGCCGGTCCTCGACGAGGTGACGCTGACCGAGCTCGAAGTAAAGGGTTCCATCCCCGGCGACCTCCGTGGCCGCTACTTCCGCAACGGCCCCAACCCGCAGACCGGCGTATCGCCGCATTGGTTCTTCGGCGACGGCATGCTCCACGGCGTAGAGCTTGCCGACGGACAGGCCAGCTGGTATCGCAATCGCTACATCCGCACCCCGTTGTACGCCAGCCCGGGGGTGGGCCGATTCGAGCTCGCCATGAATCCCGAGACGTTCGTCATGGACTACAGCGTCACCACTGCCAACACGCACGTGATGTCGCACGCAGGACGCATCCTGGCGGTCGAGGAGGCCGGCTTCCCCTATCAGATCGGCGCCGGGCTCGACACGGTCGGCCCTTTCGACTTCGACGGGCGGCTCACCACGCCGATGACCGCGCATCCCAAGGTCTGTCCCCAGACCGGCGAGATGCTGTTCTTCGGCTACGGCTTCACGCCGCCGTACCTGACGTATCACCGAGTCGATGCGGCAGGTGTGCTCGTGCAGAGCGAGCCGATCACCATGGGCGGACCGACCATGGTGCACGACTTCGCCGTCACGCGGAACTACGCGGTGTTCATGGACCTTCCTGCGGTGTTCGACATGGATCTCGCGATCGCCGGTGATTCCATGCCCATCCGATGGGACGACAACTACCGGGCTCGGTTCGGCATCATGGCTCGTGCCGGAACCGATGCCGACGTCCGATGGTTCGACGTCGATCCGTGTTACGTCTTCCATACCTTGAACGCCTACGAGGACGACGGCCGGGTGATCGTGCACGGCTTCCGGGTCCCCGAACTGTGGCGCGCCAACTCCGATCTCGACTTGAACAACCCGGTCATGAACAACGAGGCCAACGGTCACCTCCACGAGTGGTCGTTCGACCTGACCACCGGCCGGGTCGATGAACGCCAGCTCGACGACCAGCCCGCCGATTTCCCGCGATTGGCCGAGTCCCTCGTCGGCGATCGCTTCCGCTACGGGTACGCCATGGCGCTCATGTTCGGCGCCGATCGCGGCGAGATCCTCAAGTTCGACTTCGGCGATGGCGCCGCCAAGACCGCGCACACGTTCCCCCTCGGCCATCATCCAGGTGAGCCGTCATTCGCTCCGGCCGACAACCCCGCCAACGAGGACGACGGGTGGCTGCTTACGTTCGTCCTCGATGAGACCACCGATACGAGCTACCTGGCCGTGCTCGACGCATCAGACCTCACCGCAGACCCGGTGGCCGAGATCCATGTGCCGCGGCGCATCCCCACGGGGTTCCACGGCAGCTGGATTCCCGACGCGACGTGACCGGGCCACTCACCCGCCACCTCATCGTCGCGACGGCGCGCTCGATGGTCGAGGCTGAAAGTGTTGGCGCGCTGTCGCTGCGCGGCGTCGCTCGCTCCCTTGGTGTCACCGCACCGGCCTTGTATGACCACGTCGACTCGAAACCCGATCTTCTCCGCGCGGTTGCCGACAGCGGCTACGCCGACTTGGCCATGTCCTTCGAGTCCTCGAGCGGGCTCGACCCGCTCGACGCGATGGTCGAGAATGCGCGCCAATACGTCGCCTTTGCCATGGCGCACCGTGGGCTCTTCTCGCTGATGTTCCGGTATCGGCCGGCCGCGATCGTCCTCAGTGTCGACAATGAACTGGCCGGCGCCACGCATGCGTTCGAAGCGAGCCTCGCTCACGTGGTCGCGGCCCTCGAGGCCGGGCTTCTCGCACCTGGCGACCCGCTCGAGTTGGGCCTCGTGATGTGGTCGGCAGTGCACGGCGTCGCCACGGTCTGCCTGCTGGCGCCCGAGCTCAATGCCGAAGGCAGGTTGCTCGACCAGGTGCTTCACACCGTGCTTCGTGGCATGGGCGCTCTCGCTCGGCCAGTCGGGGGCTCATGGTGACCGTGAAGCTCTTGACCGAGTTGGTGTCGGCGCGTGGCGACGAGACGGCTCTGGTCGACGCCAGGGGATCGACATCGTTCGCGGAGCTCGCCGAACGATCGACGCGACTGCTCACCGGACTGCTGGCCGCTGGCCTGCGACCGGGCGACACGCTCGCTGTCGTCGCAGGCAACCAGAGCGAGTACTTCGAGATCATGATGGCCTGCGCCCACGGCGGGTTTGTCTACGTGCCGGTGAACTGGCACTGGGTCGCCGACGAGATCGCGTACGTCCTCGCCGACGCCGACGCCCGGGCGGTGTTTGTCGATACCCGCTTCATCGACACGGCATCCGACGCCATTCGGCGGGCACGCTCCGTCGACCTCGCCCTCCACGTGTCGATCGGCCTCGGCGACCCGCCGTCGCCATTCACGGATTACGAAGCGATCATCGCGACTGGCTCGACCCGCGCACCCGAGGACCAGTGGCTCGGCGGACCGATGTTCTACACGTCTGGTACCACTGGTCGACCCAAGGGAGTTGTCGGAGCACTCACGGGCGGCGCAGAGCTGCCGTCGGAGATCATGACCCTGGTGGCCGCGGGAGCGACGCAGTACGCGCGGCCCGGTGGTCGGTCGCTGTTGTGCGGGCCGATCTACCACTCCGCCCAATGGGCGTTCACCTTCCTACCGCTCATCAACGGTTCGAGCGTGGTGATGCAGCAGTCGTCGGATCCGGCCGAAACCCTCACCCTGATCGATCGGCATCGCGTCACGAATGTGCATCTCGTCCCCACGCAGATGAAACGCCTGCTCGCGCTGCCCGAGGCCACGCGCCGGCAATTCGTCGGCACGTCGCTGGAGGCGGCTTGGCACGGTGCGGCGCCGTGTCCACCGGACGTGAAGCGCCGGCTCATCGACTGGTGGGGCCCGATCGTTTCGGAGTACTACGGAGCCACCGAGGGTGGGTTCGTGTCGACGATCTCCGCCTCCGAATGGCTCCGCAAGGGTGGAAGCGTCGGCCGACCCCTCGACGCCGTCGATGTGGTGGTCGTGGGCGACGACGGTCCTGTCGCCCCGGGGGAGTCGGGCGTGATCTATGTCCGGAGTCGCATGGGACTGGACTTCACCTACCACAACGACCACGACAAGACCGCGGACGTCCACCTCGAGTCTGGCCTGTTCACCATGGGCGACGTGGGATTCGTCGACGACGAGGGATACCTGTGGCTCTCGGATCGACGGATTGACATGATCATCTCGGGTGGGGTCAACATCTACCCGGCCGAGATCGAAGGCGTACTCGCCGCTCACCCCGCCGTGGACGATGTCGCGGTGATCGGCGTTCCCGACAACGAATGGGGCGAACAGGTCAAGGCCATCGTGGCGCCCGTCCACGGATACGACGTCGGTGATCTCCCGGCGGCCGAGGCACTGGCGGCGGAATTGATCGAGTACTGCCGCCAACGCCTGGCCGGGTACAAGGCGCCCCGCTCCGTCGATTTCATCGAAGTGATACCCCGGACGGCCTCGGGCAAGATCGTGAAGGCGCCGTTACGCGACCCGTTCTGGGCCGGCCTCGAGCGCCGAATCTGATGGCCGTGGGCGCGCCGCTCGACGCCAGGGGCGTGACGGTGAGCTTCGGTGGGGTGTCGGCCAACAACGATGTCACTGTGGCCGTGCCGCCCGGCGGGTTCGTCGGGTTGATCGGCCCGAACGGCGCCGGCAAGACCACGTTCATCGATGCTCTCACCGGATTCGTGCCTCTCGATGGCGGCGACATTCTCTTCGACGGTGTCTCGTTGAACGGGTTGTCGCCTGCGCAACGGGCCCGCCGCGGGCTGCTGCGCACGTTTCAGTCCCTCGAGTTGTTCGATGACCTGACGGTGGAACAGAACTGCTTCGCGGCCGCCGAGCGGCCCCGACGTCGCGATCTGATCCTCGACATGGTGAGACCGCTCCGGCCATCGCCAGCGACCGATCAGGTGGAGTGGGCGATGAGTGTGGTCGGTGTCGAGGGTCTGCGCCACGAGCGACCCGTCGACCTGTCACACGGCACGCGCAAGCTGGTCGGGTTGGCGCGGGTGTTGGCAGCCCGACCCCGGCTGGTCCTGCTCGACGAACCGGCCGCTGGTCTCGACACCGTCGAGAGTCGAGAGCTCGGAAGCCGGCTGCGGCTGCTGATCGATGAGGGCATCTCCGTGCTGATGGTCGACCACGACATGGGCCTCGTGCTTTCGGTGTGCGACTCGATCTACGTGCTCGACTTCGGTCAGGTGATTGCGCACGGTCCGCCCGCCGAGATCCGGCGCGACCCCGCCGTGGTGGCCGCCTACCTCGGTCGAGAGGGACGATCGTGAGCGCGACCATCGTGATTGATGTCCGGGGGCTCTCCGCCGGGTACGGTGGTGTCGCAGCCATCCGCGACATCGACCTTCAGGTCGGGACCGGTGAGGTGGTGGCGTTGCTCGGTCCGAACGGTGCCGGCAAGACAACGACGCTGTTGGCACTCTCGGGCTTGATCGGAGCGCTGGCTGGAACGGTTTCGATGCTGGGCCGACCCGTCGATACTCGGTCGCCGCATCGGCAGGCTCGCCACGGGTTGGCTCACGTTGCCGAGGACCGATCGCTGTTCTTCGAACTGACGGTCCGTGAGAACCTGCGCCTCGGACTGTCGGGGTCGCGTGGGCGGCGCTCTGCGGCTACCGATCGGGTGGTGGAGCTGCTTCCCGCGCTCAGTCGCCTCATGGATCGCCGTGCCGGCCTCCTGTCAGGGGGTGAGCAGCAGATGTTGGCATTGGGCCGGGCGATCGCCTCAGAGCCTCGATGCCTGCTCGTCGACGAGATGAGTTTGGGCCTGGCTCCGATCGTCGTCGAGCAGCTGCTACCAGTGGTGCGTGACATCGCCGACTCGACCGGCTGCGGTGTGCTCATCGTCGAACAGCACGTCCACCTCGCCCTCGAGATCGCCGACCGGGCCTACGTGATGAACCATGGCAACGTGGTGGCCCAAGGCCCGGCCGCCCAGATCTCGGCGGATCGAGCATCGCTCGAAGCGAGCTACCTCGGTTATCACGGGGAGGCCTGAGGCCATACGACCTCGTCGTTCGTTTCATTCCCGAACGAGTGGTGAAAAGTGTCTCCGGCGCCGCGCGCGACCACCGGGGGTCGCCGAGCGTCCACACTGGTGACTGGCGCCAGCCGGTCTGATGCCGGCACCCGCTCTGGGGCGTGGTGACCGGACCGCAATCGGGAGGTCGCGGTGAAAGAACGAAACGCCAGCATGCTGCTCGCCGTCGGGGTGTGCGCCGTCGTGGTGCTCTTCGCCCTCGGTGCCGTCAACGTGAAGTGGCCGTGGCAGTGGGGTGCCCTCGATGTCACCGATACCGACACCGACATCGCCTATGCCGCCCCCGCGTGTGGTCGAGGTCGAGCCCATCGCGCTCGACTGCCGAGCCCGTATCCACGCCGAGGTTCCGGTCCAGGGTCGCAAGGAGCACAGCCTCCTCGGGCAGGTCTACCGGACCGACACCATCGAGCTCCGAGCCATCGGCGATGTCGACACCTGCGTGGAGTCGTCCGAGGTGCAGATCGACGAACGAGACGACGGCACCTTCGTGGTCAGCATCCCGGGGTCGGCGATCGAGTTCGTGCGTCCCCGAGTCGATGCCGTGGCCACGATGGACAGCGTCGACTACGACCAGGGCCTCGTCGGTGAGCTCACCGATTCGTTCCCCTGGGTGAGCGACAACAACAATCTCGCCCCGCAGGCCTACGCCTTCGCTCAGACGGTCATCGGCGGCAGCGAATGCATGGAACAGGCCTTCGAGGTCACCCAACAGGTGCTCGTCGAGGCCTATCAGGCCCAACTCGTCGCCCAGGGTGCCGATCCCGACGACATCGAGGTCCAGATCCTGGGCGAACCCGACTTCGGCCAGAACGAGATCCCGCCCGAGCTCGACGACGATGACTTCGAGTTCGAGGTCGGCGACGATGAGGTGGCGTGTGAGGTCGCCCCCGATGCCCTCGGTTCGCCCAGCGGGGGCGAGGAGCCCGAGAGCCGCTGACGCTCGTCCGTTCGGCCGCCCGCCACGGCGGCACGACGGTAGGGTGCCGCGGTGAATCTGCTCACCGGCGCGACCGCTCTCCCCGCTGTATTGGCCTCGGAGTCGTCGAACATCCCGGACGTGCCCGTAGCCAGCACCGCGTTGTGGATCGGATTCGTTGTCGGCCTGGTGGTGGTCCTGCTGATCGACCTGTTGGTCGTCAACCGCGACGGCCACGTGCCGTCCTTGCGGCAGGCGATCGCGGCCAGCGCGGTCTGGATCGCCATGGGCGTGTCGTTCTCCCTCGTCGTGTGGCAGCAACTCGGTGGCACGGCAGCCACGCAATATCTGACCGCCTACGTCGTCGAGAAGAGCCTCTCGGTCGACAACGTGTTCGTGTGGAGCATCATCCTCACCTTCTTCGCCGTGCCCCCGGAACGCCAGCACCGGGTGCTGTTCTGGGGCATCTTCGGGGCGTTGGTGATGCGGATCGTGTTCATTCTCGCCGGCATCGCGCTGCTCGAACGCTTCAGCTTCCTCGAGATCTTGTTCGGCGCCTTTCTCGTGTTCACCGCGGTGCGGATCGCCCGCCAGGACGACGACCACGAGTTTCAGCCCGAGAAGAACCTGGCCCTCCGGTTCACTCGCCGCATCATCCCGGTGACCAACGAACCTCGGGGCGCCAAGTTCTTCGTCCGGGAGAATCGACGGCTCCTCGCTACACCGCTGTTCGTCGTCTTGGTCCTCGTCGAAGCCAGCGACCTCGTCTTTGCGGTCGACTCGATCCCGGCGGTGTTGGCGGTGACCCGCAGCAACTTCGTGGCCTTCTCGTCGAACGCCGCGGCGATCCTGGGGTTGCGGGCGTTGTACTTCGTTCTGGCCGGGGCGGCCACTCGGGTGCGGTACCTCGACGAAGGGCTGGCCGTGATCCTGGCGTTCGTCGGCGCCAAGATGATCCTGTCGCGCTGGTGGCACATCCCGACGGCGGTGTCTTTGGCGGTGATCCTCGGCGTGCTGGTGGTCACGGTGCTCGTCTCACGAGCGGCCGACCGGCGCCATCCCGTCGCCGCGGACGACAATGTCGACCACATCATTCACTGACGCACCCGTCGCGGATAGCTATCGAGGACGCCATGTTCGCCATCGACACCCAACTCACCGCGCCGCTGGCCGGTGCCGCCGCCGCCGCTCGCCACATGGCCGAGCTCGGGCTCGACGGGCTGTTCACGTTCGAGGGCCCTCACGACGTCTTCCTGCCCATCGCCTTGGCCGCCGGGCAGGCGCCCGTCGACCTCTATACGAACGTGGCCATCGCCTTCCCGCGGAGCCCGATGCACGTCGCCTACACGGCCTACGACCTGCACCAGTTGTCAAGCGGGCGTTTCCTGCTCGGCCTCGGTTCCCAGATCAAGCCCGCCATCGAGAAGCGTTATGGGTCGACATGGGCGCCGCCCGTCGACCGCATGCGGGAGTTCGTGCTCGCCCTCAAGGCCATCTTCGCGACCTGGCAGGACGGCGTGCCGCTTCAGTTCCGGGGCACCTACACGACCCACACGATCATGGCGCCGAACTTCAACCCGGGCCCGAACCCCCATGGGATCCCGCCGATCCTGGTGGCGGGATTGGGTCCGAAGATGACGGCGATGGCGGCCGAGGTGGCGGACGGTTTCATGATGATGCCGTTCTCCACCACCGGTTTCGTGAAGGACAAGATGGTGCCCGTCGTGACCGGCGGGTTGGCTGATGCGGGCCGCGAGAGGTCGGCGTTCACGCTCGTCGGTGAGGTGATCGTGTGCTGCGGCCGAACCGAGGAGGAGCTGGCCGTGGCCGACAGCGGGACCCGCAACCTGCTCTCGTTCTACGGATCGACTCCGGCCTACAAACGCGTCCTCGACCACGAGGGCTGGGGCGATCTCCAACCCGAGCTCAATGCGATGTCCAAGGCGGGGCGCTGGAAGGAGATGGCGGGGCTGATCGACGACACGATGCTCGCCACCATCTCGGTGCGGGGCACGCCCGCCGAGTGCGCCGCGGCCATCGTCGACCGCTACGACGGCATCGCCGACCGGGTCGCCTTCTACCTGCCGTACGCCCACGACGACAGCCTGGTCGCTGACCTCGTCGCAGCCATCCGGACGGCCGGTGGCCGGGCGACGTGACCCGCGAAGGCGCTGGTTGGAAACCGCCTCGGTACTGTCGAGCCGATGGCTGAACTCGCCCTGCTGAAGTCATTCGTGCACCCGGAGCGCGCCTTGACCCTCCAGGCTCACGGGGCAACGGTGGGGTTTCGAGATTGTTTCACCCTCGACCGCGTTGAGATCGATGCCGATCACCTGTCACTCGAGTTCGGCGTCCATTGGGCCGACCGCGTCGAGATCAGTTTCAGCCGTCCACGGATCGCCGCGGTAGGACTGGGGCCCACTCAGCTGGTGGAGATGCGAATGAGCGGTGAAGGCGTGCTCATCAGTAGCCCACTCTCAACCGTCACCGGTGACGTGACGTGGTCGGCTGATTCGCCGCTGATCGCAGGGCTGCTCGCTCGCGGGTATTGGATCCCTGCCTTGGAATGGCACCCGTGGGGTCTTCAGCGCCAGAGCAGGCGGCAGATCCATCTGTGCGATCGAAACGTGACGTTCGAGTCGTGGGTCATGCCCGCACGGGGCTCGGGTGCCCCGGCGTTGTTGAGCGCGAAGGGAACACAGGACCCAGTTCAGGTGCTGCGTGCTGGCCTGAGCGAGGGCGTGACGAGCCGCTTCGACAGCCCGGCAATGTTGCTCGATGATCTCGCGACGTGGCTCGTACAACGGGGAGGACGCCAGGACGTTCTGGCTCTCTTCGAAAGCGAGCCCAGCTCCTTGGAGCGCCACCCACTCTTGCGTCTGAACCACGCTCGCATGATGGCGTGCGACGATCCCGCATTTGCGCGGGCGACGGCCGAACATCTGCTTAGTATGGCCCCAGACCGTGGCCCGAAGATCGAACGCAGCCGACTACGACACGGCTGCACGCGCCTCCTGGAATCGCTCGACAAACGCCCTTGCTGGATCGAGGGTTGACCCGTCAGCGGGTGCCGCGAGCGAGGTAGAACCAGTGATGGAACGGCGCCTCGGCGTCCTTCATGGCGGAGCGGGCGGCGAGCAGGAGCCGCCCGGATTCGGTCGACTCGTAGAACCACGCCTCGGCCCGCCCCGGTGCAACGGCATCCGGGTCGAGGGCCAAGGCAGCTTCTGCGTAGTAGGTGCGAAGGTCGTGTGCGCATTGGACAGGGGCCCCCGGAAGACCGGCCTCCTTCCACGGCGTTCCCGTGGCGATGCGGTCGAACGCCAGCACCAGGCCTTCCATGGCCTCCGGTGCGACAACTCGCCCGACCGAGGTGAGCCCGTGGCGCGCGGAGCGGGTGCGTTCGAACGCGGGCCGTATCCCGCGGAGCTCGTCGATGGCGGGATGGAGGCTGGGGTCGAGCCGCGGGGGGAGCGGACAGGCCAGCGCCTCGGTCTCCAATTCGATCACCTCGGGATGATCGACGAGCACCGGCCCGTTGGGTGCGTCGAGGAGTGCGAAGGCCTGACGTAGAACATCGTGCTGGTACACCGGCTCCCGGGGATGGCCGAGGGGTCGGCCCAGCGGGAACTCGCAGTACAGAGCCCGGGGTGGATGCATCCGTTCGGCGAAGTTGCGGACGGAAGCCAGGGCCACCGTGGCGAGGCCGGCGGTCTCGAAGATGTGGGCGAGCGCACACACGGTGCGCGTGCACAGCGGTCAGACGGGGGTGAGGAGCACGACGTCGACGCCGTCGGTCCGCAGCTCTCTCGCAGCGGCGGGGCCGGAGTCGAGAAGGATCCGAGACATGGTGTCGTCCTGGTTTCCGGCGAAAGCGAAGTGGCGCGGCGCGACCGCACCGATCGTGCCGTCGGCGGCCAGCTCTTCGAGTCGGTCGATCGGGAACACCACATTGAGGTCGGCGGCGAATCCCGTGTGATCGAAGTTGGGGCTCCAGTGTCCGAGTTGCAGGTCACGATCGGCCCGCCCGATCACCCGGAATCCGGTGTCGGTGGCGCCGAAGCCCTCGTCGCCGGCCCGGTGCAGGGCGGCGGTGGTCACGATGGCGACAGTGGCCTGGCCGAGCGGTGGCGGCGTCGTCCACGGCGTGCCGTCGATCGTCGGCACCGGGGTCGTGTCCATCATCGAACGGATCGCCGCGTCAGTCATGCCCATATTTGGCCACAGATCTCCCGTCGGGGAGGAGATCTCGCCAAATATCGCCGGGGGAGGGGCGGCAGCAGGGTGGTCAGCGGGTGACCCGGCGGGCTGCTTCCTCACGGAGGTCGCCCTTGGCGACCTTGCCGCCCGACGAGCGGGGGAGCGAGTCGACGACGAAGAGGTACTCAGGCCACCACTCCTTCGTGACGCCGCGCCCGGCCAGATGCGCCTTCAGTTCCTCCAGCTCGAGACTCCCGCCCGACCGGAGCTCGACGAAGGCTGCGACCTTCTCACCGAGACGTTCGTCGGGCGCGGGGACGACCGCGACCATCGCCACGGCCGGATGGGTCGCCACCTCCTCCTCGACGGCGGGAGCGGAGATGTTCTTGCCGCCCCGGATGACGAAATCCGAGGTGCGTCCGACGACAGACAGCCACCGATCGTCGTCGATGGTGACGACATCGCCCATGAACATCCAGCCGTCGCTCGTGAACAGCTCGGCGTTGGCCTGCGGATCGTCGTAGTACCCGGTCGTCATGGCCGGGCCGTTGCCGGCGGGCCGGCCGGTTCCGACATCACCCGGGATGCGGTTCCCGTCGAGGTCGTAGAGCCGAACCCGCATCTCAGGGACGCAGCGACCTCCGGTCGTGAGTCGACGCTCGACGGGGTCGCCGACCGTCGTGCCACTCAACATCCCGGTCTCGTTCGAGCCGTAGAAGTTGAGGATGGTGCAACCGGTGCGCGCCTCGAACTGCTCCGCTCGGTACCGGGAGATCGCCTCGCCACCGGTGAACATCACTCGAAGCGAGGACAGATCGCAGTCACCCATCGCCTCCAGCAGCATGACGAACTGGGACGACACCGCGCACAGCACGGTGACCCGGTCGCGCTCGATCGCCACCGCAGCGGCTGCGGCGTCGAATCGTGGCTGCACGAGGCAGGGCACGCCCAGCGCCGTCGGTGTGACGTGAGAGGTCCAGAGGCCGAAACCAAACGGCGCGGGGACGACCGACATCCAGACCTCGTCGGCCGCGAGACCCCCGCACTCCGCCGCTTTGCCGTGGAACCACAACCACCGATCCTGCGTCTGCATGACGCACTTGGGGAGGCCAGTCGTCCCGGAGGTCGAGTTCAGGAGCCAGAGCCCGTCGACGGGGATGGCCTGGGTGGGGTCGACCGGGCGTTGCGGTCCGTCGTCGACGTGAGGTCGGTCGTCGAGGTCCTCGATGACGACGACGCGACCGGGATCGATACCGAGCCGCTGCGCCACGTCGCGCCCTGGCCCGAGCGGTGTATCCACGGCGGTGACCGCGGCCGTGGCCCCGGTGCGGGTGACCAGGTGGGTGAGCTCGCGCTCGCCGGCTCGCCAGCCCACCCCGACGGTGACCGAACCGGCCCGCTCGTTCCCGAGGAACGCCGCATGCACGGCACCGCCATCGGGAAGGAGCACCAGCACGCGATCCCCCGGTTCCACCCCGGACCCGACGAGTCTCGCGGCGACCGCGTCACCCAACGTGTCGTAGGACGCCCAGGTCAAGCGGGTATCGACCCAGCGATACGCGTCGTCGTCGGGGCGGGTCCCAGCCAGCAGGCGGACCCGGTCGCTGAGGGTCGCCGCGGCCATCGGTGTTCGATTCGGTGAGGGGACGCTCAACCGCGGGCGCGGAGGGCGGCCTCGAGCTCGGCAAGGGTGTGACCGGCGAGGTCGTACTTGATCGGTGCCTCGTTCGGGATGGGCCCGGTCCAGCCCGGGAGCAGGCCACGCTCATGGCAGAAGAATTGGGCTTCGATGTTCTCGCCGTTGAAGGCCTCGGCCTCGGGGTCGGTGACCAGCCAGGCGACGACAGCCGCGACGACATCAGCCGGCGCGCCGACGTTCTCAATGCCGAATTCCGCCATGTCCGCGGCGATGCGCTCGGTCGCGATCAGGTTCGGCTGCACGTTGAAGGCCCGTACGCCCGTGCCCGCCAACTCGGTGGCGAGGAGCCCGGCGACGCGGTGGAACGCGCCCTTCGACATGGCGTACCCCAGTCCCCAACCACCCGAACCGGCGGGGCTCACCGGGTCGGCGTAACCCGACGCCGAGCTGATGCTGATCAGGGCCCCCCGGCCCCGTTGGATCATGCCGGGGAGAACGAGCCGGTTGATGTGCAGCGGGGCGATGGCGTTGGCGTACACCTGCTTCTCGATGAGCTCGACCGGGGTCTCGATGAAGAGGTCCATGTGTCCGGGGCCGATGTACCGGCCGTTGTGCACGACGACATCGACGCCACCCCAGCGCTCGATGACCCGAGTGACGGCGACCCCGAGCGACACGGGATCGAGCAGGTCGGCGGGCACCATCATGGCCTCTCGGCCCTCGTCCTCGATGAGGACCGCGGTGCTGCGGAGGCTGCCCGGCAGGGGCGTGGTCTTGGACCTCTTGAGGGTCGACGAGTGCTCGCGCTCCTCGCCTTCCTCCACCGAACGGGCGGTGATGGCGACGTCGTAGCCGGCCCGCGCGAGGTACTGGGCGCACACCTTGCCGATGCCTCGGCTGGCTCCCGTCACGAGCGCCACGCGTCGATCCATCTCAGTCCTCCGGTCGATCGCCCCGACCAGTTCCGGGGCGCCGGTCAGCCTGGCACATCGCACCGTCGGCCCACCAACGCCCAAGCTCGTACCGCCTCAGCCCTGACGAACTGGGAGACCCAACCGCGTACCCCCCATCCCTGACGAACTGGGAGACCAACCCGTCGCGTGGGCGACCGTCGTGTCTCCCGGTTCGGAGGTGGGGGATGGGGATGGGGGATGAGGGATGGGGCGGGGGAGTACGGTGCGGGCGTGGCATCGACCCCTGCCTCCGGGCGCACGTTGCCCAAGCCGACACCGGAGACCGCTGAGTACTGGGCCGGCACGGCCGTCGGTCAGCTCCGCCTGCCGCACTGCGCCGATTGTGATCGCACCTACTTCCCGCCGCAGCGACTCTGCCCCGGGTGCGGCGGTTCCGATGTCTCGACTGTGCTGGCCGGCGGACGAGGTCGTGTCGTGAGCGCGGTGGTTTCGTACCTGCCGGCGCCCGGGCTCATACCGCCGTTCGTCCTGGCGATCGTGGAGCTCCTCGAGGGGGCGCGGATGCTCACCAACATCGTTGGGGTGGCGCCGGACTTGTCCGCCATTCCGCCGGGCCTTGCGGTCGCAGTCGAGTTCGAACCGCTGGGTGACGAGCTCGCCTTGCCCGTCTTTCGCCCGGTGAACCTTGGCGGTGAATCATCGCCCAGCTGAGAGAATCGGCCGAAGAACGCCGGGGGACAGGCCGGATGAGCGCGGGAGTCGCCATCGTCGGGGCGGCGGAGAGCGCCGAGATCGGGCGGGTGCCCAACCTGTCCTCGCTGGGCCTGGCGGTCGACGCCAGCCTCCGGGCCCTGGACGACTGCGGGCTCGCCCCCTCCGACGTCGACGGCGTGGCCATCGCCGGGTTGGCGCCGTACCTCCCCGTTCACCTGTGTGGAGCACTCGGCATCGGGGCCCGCTGGCTCGACGCCACCATGGTCGGCGGCTGCGCGAACCTCGTCCACGTGCGCCATGCGGCCGCGGCCATCCAGGCCGGTCTGTGCGAGACGGTCCTCGTCGCCCACGGCGAGAGCGGGCGCTCCCATATCGGTGGGCCGTTCTTCCGTCACGCCCCGGACAGCTGGCCGGGGCAGTTCGAGGTGCCGTACGGCACGGCAGGGCCGATGACTCTGCTGACCCTCGGCACTCAGCAGTTCCTCGCCGACCGGGGGCTCGATGCCACCGCCCTGGCGGAGGTCGTCGCCGCCCAGCGGCAGTGGTCCTCGCTGAACCCGCGGGCGCTGCGACAGGAGCTGATGTCCGTCGACGAGGTGTTGGCGGCCAAACCGGTGGTGCTCCCGTACACCCAGCCCATGTGCTGCGTGGTGACCGACGCCGGGGGCGCAGTCGTGGTGACATCGGCCGAACGGGCCCGAGATCTACGCCGCCCTCCGGTCCAGGTGCTAGGCGCAGGCGAGGCCAACGGTGTCCCCACGGTCAGCCGCCTGCCCGACCTGACGACCTCGGGTGCCTTCCGGCGGGCCGGCGCCGATGCCTTCACCCAGGCCGCCATCGGCCCCGCCGACGTGGACCACGCCATGTTGTATGACGCGGTCGCGGTACTCCCCTTGATGGCTCTCGAGGATCTGGGCTTCGTGCCGCGGGGCGAGTCCGGGGAGTTCGTGGCTTCCGGCGCGACCCGGCCGGGGGGCGCCCTTCCCGTCAACACCACCGGGGGCGGCCTGGCCTACACCCACTCGGGCATGTACGGCATCCACGCCATCCTCGAATCGGTGCGGCAGCTCCGTGGTGAGGCGGCGGCCCAGGTGCCGGGCGTGGAGGTGTCGGTCGCCCATGCCATCGGCGGCATGTTCCAGGCGGCGGCCACCCTGGTGCTCGGACGCGCCTGAGGCCCCGCCGGAGCGGGGCCTCAGGGTCGGTGGGACCGTCGGTCAGGTCAGCTGGCGAACCACCCCTGCACATCGGCGATGAGGTGGGCGCCGGATTGGGTGGAGAGGCGCACGCGACCGCTGGAGTCGAGGCCGGAGATGACCAGGTTGGGGATGGTCTGGCCCACGCGCTCGAGGTTGAGGTTGGAGGCGTTGGGGCGGGTGGTGCCGCACGGCCAGACGGTGACGAACCCGGCGCCGGTGGCGTCGGTGGCGGTGATGTTGAGGGCGACGGCGCCGACGCCCGTAGTGGGCACGTTGCCGCGGCCGGTGACCTGCAGTTGGATCACCTGGTTGGCGGTGGGTTTGGCGCCGGTGTAGCCGACCTGGCCGAACTCGGTGCGGGTCTCCAGGAGCCGTGCCGGTTCGAGCGGCGTGTAGCCCGATCCGGTGGCGAACCAGCCCTGGACATCGGCGATGAGGTGGGCGCCGGACTGGGTGGAGATGCAGACGCGACCGCTGGAGTCGAGGCCGGAGATGACCAGGTTGGGGATGGTCTGGCCCACGCGCTCGAGGTTGAGGTTGGAGGCGTTGGGGCGGGTGGTGCCGCACGGCCAGACGGTGACGAACCCGGCGCCGGTGGCGTCGGTGGCGGTGATGTTGAGGGCGACGGCGCCGACGCCCGTAGTGGGCACGTTGCCGCGGCCGGTGACCTGCAGTTGGATCACCTGGTTGGCGGTGGGTTTGGCGCCGGTGTAGCCGACCTGGCCGAACTCGGTGCGGGTCTCCAGGAGCCGTGCCGGTTCGAGCGGCGTGTAGCCCGATCCGGTGGCGAACCAGCCCTGGACATCGGCGATGAGGTGGGCGCCCGACTGGGTGGAGATGCAGACCCGTCCGTTCGAGCTCATGCCGGTGATGACCAGGTTGGGGATGGTCTGGCCGGCTTGCTCCAGGTTGAGGTTGCTGGCGTTGGGGCGGGTCGTGCCGCAGGCCCAGACGGTGACGAATCCGGGGGCGGTGGCGTCGGTGGCGGTGATGTTGAGGGCGACGGCGGCGACGCCGGTGGCCGGGACGTTGCCACGCCCGGTGACCTGGAGCTCGATGACCTGGTTCGCCGTGGGCTTGGCGCCGGTGTAGCCGACCTGGCCGTACTCGGTGCGGGTCTCCAACAACCGGCTCGGCTCGAGCGGGACGTACCCGAGACCGCGAGGCTCGGCGTACAGGAAGTCGTCCATCGTGACGAGATCGACGGACGCCGTCTCGACTGTGCCGGGCGCCAGCGCGGCGTCTCCCGACGTGATGCGGATGCGGTGGATCGGCGTGGGGCTCACGATGCCCACAAACGAGAAGCCGGGGCCCCCGAAACCCTGGGCGGCCGGCGATGCGGTCGTGATGAGTCGACCGGCCGTGTCGTAGGCGACCATCGACGTGGATCCCGCCCGGTCGACGTCGACGAAGACGACGCCGAAGGCCGATGTGGTGGCCGGCCGTGTCGAGCCGGGCACGAAGAAGGTCACGTCGACGACGTTGGAGCCGATGGCGGTGAAAAGTCGTTCTTGTGAGAAGGCGTCGAACGTGGTCGCGTAACTGGCGTCGATGGTGCCGAAGTCCTCCGGCAACACGGTTGTGGTGGGGTTGGCGGAGACCTGAACCGCGGTGCCCGGCGTCGAGAAGATGGCGCCGCGGGGCGAGTTCACGTTGAAGAAGTCGAGCGGGAGGTTGTTGGGGTCGGCGCGGGCATCCGGGACACCGTCCCAGTTGATCTCACGGCGGACGCCGCCGAAGGAGCCGTTCGCCCCGGCGGTCGTGCCGCCGCCCACCGCCGCGCGGAACTGGTCGCGGGCGGTGGTTGCCGCCGTTAGGTCGCCGGCGCCCGAGATGACCGTGGGCGCCGGGGCTTGGGCGCCCGCCGGACTGGGCGTGGCGAAAGCGGAGACCAGGCCGGCGAGGCTGGCCGCCAGGCACAGCAACCCGACACGGCGGCGCCGTAGGGAAGGGGTGGATGAACGAGACATGACTATCGCTCCCTCATTGGTGGGGTAGGTGACAGGTACGCGTCTGAATACGTCGCGGCCCGGGAAACGGTTCTCGTCGCCGCCGGGCGTCTCCGATCGCGGCGACCGTTTCGGGCCCTGCGAGGGGCTCGGCTACGATCGCCGCCAGGGGGTGACGAGCATGACCGAACCGACGGAACGAACCGGGGGGCTGGTGGCCTGGACACCTCGAGTGGTGCCGGGTCCCGGCCTCGATCTCACCCCCGAGCAGGAGCTTGCCGCCGCGCTGCGCCATCTCGACGACGTCGGATTCAGCGAGAACATGACGGGGCACATCACGTGGCAGCGGCGCGGTCGCGACACGATGCTCGTCAACCCGTGGGGGTACTGGTGGGGTGAATGCCGCGCCCGCGACATCCTCGAGATCGACGCCGATGGTCGGGTGGTGCGAGGCGACCTCGATGTCACGCCCGCCATCCCCATCCACACCGAGCTGCACCGCCGCCGCACCGACGCCCGCGTGGTCGTGCACACCCATCCCGTGTACACCTCCGTGTGGGCGGCGCTCGCCGAGCTCCCCCCGATCGTGCACCAGAACGGATCAGTGCTGGCCGACGAGATGGTGCTGGTCCGTGACTACGACGGCGAGGTCGACAGCCCGGTGCTCGGAGCGGCTCTCGCCGAGGCGATCGGGGAGGCGAGTGTCGCCCTGCTCGTCAGCCACGGTGTCGTGGTGACGGCGCCGACCATGGCCGAAGCGGTGCACAAGTCGATCCTGTTCGAACGCAATTGCGAGCTGGCCTGGCGGGTCCGCGCCTCAGGCGGTGAGCCCGTCGCCATCGCCCCGGCCCACCAGAAGCAGCTCAAGGCATCGCTGATCGAGCGAGCCGCGATCGTGTACTGGAACGGCGCCCTCCGGCAGCTCGTCGCCCGAGAACCGGAGGTTCTCCAGTGATTCCAGAACCGGAGGTTCTCCAGTGATTCCAGAACCGGAGGTGCTCGACTGATGGCTGTCTCGCTCGACGATCTGCAACGCAACACCGCCTTCACCACGGCCGAGAAGGGCCGGGTGACCTGGCTCGATGAACCGCCGCGAGCGGAACGGCATTACACGCTCGTGTCGGTCGACGATCACGTGGTGGAGCCGCCCCACGCGTTCGACGGCCGACTGCCCGCCGCGCTGGCGGAGCGGGCCCCACGAGTCGTCGAGATGGACGATGGCCGCGAGGCCTGGGTCTTCGAGGATCAGGTGCTGCCCAACGTCGGCTTCAACGCCGTGGTCGGCCGGCCGGTCACCGAGTACAGCTTCGAGCCGACCCGCTTCGACCAGATGCGCCGCGGCGCCTGGGACATCGAGGCCCGCATCGCCGACATGGACATCAACGGGGTCTACAGCTCGTTGTGCTTCCCGTCGTTCCTGCCCGGGTTCACCGGGCAACGCCTCCAGCAGCTCACCACCGATCCCGACCTCGCACTGGCCTGCGTCCGGGCGTGGAACGACTGGATGCTCGAGGAATGGGTCGGCCACGCTCCTGGTCGGATGATCCCCCTCCAACTCCCGTACCTGCTCGATCCCGAGGTCGGGGCCGCCGAAGTTCGACGCAACGCCGAGCGGGGCTTCAAGGCGGTCACGTTCTCCGAGGCCCCCCACCTGCTCGGCCTTCCGACCCTGCACTCCGGTCATTGGGATCCGCTCATGGCGGCGTGCGCGGAGACGGGCACGGTGGTGTGCCTTCACGTCGGGTCATCGGGCACGTCGCCGGCCACGGCCCCGGATGCACCGAGCGACACCATCGGCGTGTTGTTCTTCGGGTATGCCATGTTCGCCGCGGTCGACTGGTTGTACTCCCGCCTGCCGGTGCGGTTCCCCGATCTCAAGATCTGCCTGAGTGAAGGCGGGATCGGCTGGGTGGCGGGCCTGCTCGATCGGCTCGACCACGTCCGCAAGTACGACGCCATGTACGGCACCTGGAACGACGTCAGCCTCAGCCCGGCCGACACCTTCCGTCGCAACTTCTGGGTCTGTGCGATCGACGATCCGTCGGCGTTCCTCCAGCGCGACGTGATCGGGATCGCGAACATCCTCCTGGAGTCCGACTACCCGCATGCCGACTCCACATGGCCCCACACCCAGGAGACGGTCAAGAAGCAACTCGCCGGCCTCGATGACGACGAGGTTCGAGCCGTGACCTGGCGGAACGCCGCTGACCTGTTCGGCCTCGACATCCCCGTCGCGGTCCAGTCCGATCCGAACGCGTTCTGAGCTGAGCATGGCCGATCCTGTGACTGGACCTCGCGCCCCCGCGTCGCCCTCCGGGGCCGTGACCCGCGTGTCGATGCGGTACGCCCGGGCTTCACGGTTCGGGCTCCCGGAGCCGGTCGAGCCGACCGAACCCTTCGACCCGGAGTGTTCGGCGCCCGGCCCGTTTCCTCCCCAACGGGCCGAGGAGCCGCGGGTCGTCCCAGGGATGATCCTCGGCGACATCGACGAGGACTGCCTTCGGCTCGAGGTCTGGTCACCGGATCTTGGCGGCCGTCGACCGGTCCTCGTGTGGATACCGGGTGGCGCGTACCTGAGCGGTGGGGCGTCGATCCCGACCTACGACGGTGCTCGGCTGGCCGCCGAAGGCGACATCGTGGTCGTCGGCGTCACCTACCGGGTGGGAGCTCTCGGCTTTCTGAGCGCCGAGGGCGTGCCGGCCAACCTGGGGGTACGCGATGTGCGATGTGCGCTCGATTGGATCCGCCGCCATGCCGGGGTGTTCGGGGGCGACACGGGCCGCGTCGTGGCGATGGGGGAGTCGGCGGGGGCGGGCCTGCTCGCTCACCTGCTCACCGATCCCACCTTGCCGATCGATGGCGGCATCGTGCAGAGCGGTTCCCCGGGGTCGGCGCTCGCCCCGGATGTCGCGGCGACGGTCACGTCGACGATGCTCACGGAGGCCGGTGTGGATTCGGTCGACGAGCTCCGCCTCCTCCCCGTCGAGGCCATCCTGGACGCGCAATCCCGGACGTGCGCGGCCCTGGGGGCGACCGTCGGCAAGATGCCGTTCCATCCCATCGTCGACGGCGAGGTCGTCCGCTCGAATCCGCTCGACGCGGCCCGACTCGGCGAGCTGGCGCCCGTCCCGCTCGTGGTCGGGACCACCGCCCACGAACTCGAGTTGTACCGGGCTGAGCTCGATGCCATCCCGACCGAGTACGCGCCCTTCGTGATCGAGCGGGCCCGCGGGGCACTGCCGCTCAGCCCAGCCGGGATCGCGCAGGGCGTCCAGGCGGTCGGTGGCGATCTGGGCCGGGCGATCGCCGATGTCCAGATGCACCTGCCGGCCTTCCTGATGGTCGATTCCCAGGCCCAGCGTGGCATCGACACCTGGCGCTACAGCTTCACGTGGGAGGCGCCGGATCTCCGGGCGTGCCACGCGCTCGATCTACCCTTCACGTTCGGGACCCTCGACATCGACGACTGGCGTGACTGGGCCGGTGCTGACGGTGCGCAGAAGGCGGCGGCCGACACGCTGTCGTCCCGGATCCGGCACGCGTGGGCGTCGTTCGTTCGCGACCTGACGCCGGCGTGCGAACCAGTGGGCACATGGCCGAGGCACACGACCTCGAGTCATCCGGTGGTCGAGCTCGGCGCCCAGGTCCACGTGCTCGACGACCCTGACGAAACGACTCGCACCGCGTGGTTCGCTGAACCCGAGACGACGTAGGAGACGACGATGGGGACGCTCGACGGTCAGGTGGCGATCGTGACCGGCGCCAGCCGCGGTATCGGCAAGGGGTGTGCGCTGGAGCTCGCGGACGCGGGCGCGATCGTCTACGTGACCGGCCGGTCGGTCAGCGAGGCGGACCATCCCCTTCCCGGCACCGTGGGGGCGACGGCCGCCGAGATCGTGGACGCGGGAGGGCAGGCCACGGCGGTGGCGCTCGACCACCGTGACGATGGTGCCGTCGAGGCGCTCTTCTCCCGGGTCCTGGCGGAACGCGGGCGGCTCGACATCCTGGTCAACAACGCCTTCATCGTGGTCGACGAGCTGACCTCGGGCCGGCCGTTCTGGGAGCTTCCCCTGTCGAACTGGGACGACATGATCGATGTCGGCACCCGGTCGGCCTACGTGGCCAGCGTCTTCGCCGCTCGGACCATGGTCCCCCATGGCTCGGGCTTCATCGCCAACATCTCGTCCTCCGGTGCGGTCGAATACGCGTGGCATGTCGCGTACGGGGTCGGCAAGTGCGCCCTGGACCGCGTCACGGCCGACACGGCCCACGAGCTGGCGCCCCACGGCGTGACGGTCGTGTCCTTCTGGCCGGGCTTCGTGAAGACGGAACGGATCGACCTGGCCGAGTCGGCGGGCCTGTTGCCGCCGACGCTCGACGTGTCGATCGCGGAGTCGAAGCGGTTCACCGGACGAGCCGTGACCGCCGTGGCCGCGGATCCCGACCGGGCGCGTTGGTCCGGCCAGGCGGTGGCGTCGCGTCATCTGGCGGACGTGTACGGGTTCACCGATGTCGGCGGCCACCTCCCAGCCGGCCCCCTCCACGATCGCACGACGGGGCAGTAGCCTGGCCGTCGTGGTCAGCGCACGCGACAGGGCGAAGATGCGGCGGATCGGCCAGGATCTCGCGGCCGGCGAGCGTGACGACCGCGGAACGCCAGAGCAGCGATGGCACCTGCTTCAGGTCATCAACGCTGATCGAGCCGTTCATGGTTTCGAGCCGCTCGATGATCGGGCACCCGAGGAGGGCCTCTATGACCGAGCACGATCCCTCGGCATGGCTCGCATCGATCGCTGAGATCTTCGAGAGTCTCGTCATCGACTGGACCGTCGTCGGTGCACTCGCCGCAAACCGCTATCGGGCGACACCCCGTTTCACGACCGATCTGGACACCATGGCGGGCTACCACGACGATCTCGTCGATGCGCTGCGCCAGGCTGGTTACGAGGTGTCGGTCTTTGCCGATGAAGGGGAGGCGCCCCACCTCCTCCGCTGTCACCGCGGGCCAGAGTCCGTCGATGTCCTCCTGCCGGTGGTCGAGTACCAGGCGGTCGCCCTCGCTCGCGCGGTCGATCACGTCCTGGCCGTCGAGGACGTGATCGTCCACAAGCTGATCGCCTGGCGACCACGTGACCGGGACGACATCCGCTCCATCCTCGAGGCCGGTGTCGTTCTCG
This sequence comes from uncultured Acidobacteriota bacterium, assembly GCA_963732655.1. Classification (GTDB taxonomy): domain Bacteria; phylum Actinomycetota; class Acidimicrobiia; order Acidimicrobiales; family SHLQ01; genus CAVTWS01. Next base: position 305,174 of record CAVTAI010000005.1, read on the forward strand.
ACGCCGACTATCTGGCCCGCTGGATCTCCGAGTGGGAACTCGCCGATCGCTGGCAGTCCTTCGAGACCCTCGGGTTCACGGCGTGATGTCGGACAGGTCGTCGTAGAGGTCGGTGTAGGCCTCGGCATCCTGATCGATGAACCTGGGCGGAACATCGGTGTCGACCAGACGCTCGAGCTGTTCGAAGCAGACGTGATATCCGGCGGCGATCTGATCCACGGTCGGACCCTGCGTGATCCACGTCGTGAAGACGAGGTGGGTGCCGTCCGAGGTCGACTCGAGCTCGAAGGTGAGGGTGTCGGTGTCCCACATCCACGAGAACGTGTGGGGTGGGTCCCAGACGAGGATCCGGCCGGGCAGGGTGGGATCGGGGATCTCGTACTTGGCGGCCACCTCGGGCCAGAACGGCACGTCGACCTCGGCTCCCGCTCGGCGGGGTCCGACGATGTTGCACGGCATCCAGTGCTGAAGTTGGTCGGACTCGGTGAGGGCCCGCCACACCCGTTCGGGAGCATGGCGAAACGTGCGTTCGAAACGTAGGCCTAGTCGATCGCCATCGCGCACGAGTTGGCCCAAGCGGTCTTTCGCGGTCATGTCGGATCTCCATGATCGAGGGTGTCGAGGTGACGTTCGAGCACGTCGAGGCGTCGGGCCCAGCGCTCCCGGTACGGCTGCAACCAGGTGTCGAGCTCGACCAGTGGTTCCGGTCGGATGCGGTAGATGCGCCGGTTGGCATCGGGCCGGACCGAGACCAGACCGGCCTGACGGAGCACCTTGAGGTGCTGCGACACGGTCGGTTGGGCGAGGTCGAGCTCGGCCACGACGTCGGTCACCGTTCGTTCGCCGTCCAGGAGGAGATCGAGGATGCGACGCCGGTGGGGTTCGGCCAACACCTCAAATACTGTCACAGAGCAATATTGGTGCATGACGATATTGAGGTCAAGCCCAACCCCGGGCGGATCGATGCGAGTCCAGATCTCACGATGCGGCGAGCGGCGCCGATGGGACCCGAACTCTCAGGAGGCACAGATGGACGGTCGTTGGCGGAGGATGGGGACAGTGCTGGTCCTGCTCGCGGTGTTGCTCGTGAGCGGCGGACAGCAACCGGTTCACGCCCAGGGCGCGCCCGGGGAGTTCGTCGGCATTCCTCCGGCGCGCCTGCTCGACACCCGGATCGGTTTCCAGACCATCGATGGAGTGTCCGCCGGTGGTGGGGCGATCGCCCAAGGGGTCAGCATCGACGTCCAGGTCACTGGGCGAGGCGGCGTCCCGACGACGCGCGTGGCGGCGGTCGTGCTCAATGTGACCTCCGTCGGATCGACGTCGCCGACCCACGTGACCGTGTACCCGGCCGGATCACCGCGTCCGAATGCCAGCAACCTGAACGTGCCGGCGGGCCGGACCATCCCGAATCTGGTCGTCGTGCGAATCGGTTCTGCAGGCCGGGTGAGCTTCTACAACAATGCGGGCTCGACCCATCTCCTCGCCGACGTCGCCGGCTTCATGTTGGAGGGGTCCGGTTTCGTGGCGGTGGCGCCCTCGCGTGTCATGGACAGCCGGCTGGGATTCGACACCGTCGACGGCCAGCGAGCGGGCTTCGGCCCGGTCGGACCGGGCCAGTCCGTCGACCTGCAGGTCGGCGGCCGGGGTGGCCTACCCGTGGCCGGCGTCACCGCGGTGGTGCTGAACGTGACCGCGACCGACTCGAGCGCCAACACCTTCGTGACGGTGCACCCCGCAAGCCAGGGGCGTCCGGGGACGAGCAACCTGAACGTCGTTCCCGGGCAGACGGTGCCGAACCTCGTGACCAGTGGCGTGTCGAGCGACGGGCGCGTCACCATCTACAACAACGCCGGAACCGTCCACCTGATCGTCGATGTACTCGGCGCCTACACGGTCGGATCGTCGCCCGCCGGCTCGGTGCCCATCTACCAGCCGCTTGCCGTGCCCGCTCGTATCGCCGACACCCGGGCGGCCGCCGACGGCGGGGCATCGTTCGATGGATTCGATGTCGGCCACGACCCAGTCGGGTCGTTCGCAGATCGGTTCTGGATCGGCCGACCCGCGTCGCTCCGCATTCTGGGTCGCGGTGGTGTGCCCGGGACGGGCGTGGCTGCGCTGCAACTCAACGTGACGGTCACCGTCACCAGCTCGACCCCCAGGGACCTCGCCGCGCCCTGCTCATCAGTCGGCGGACGGACGACGTGTGGCATCGTCGCCGGCCCGCCGGTCGAGGCGTTTCTCGCCGTCTGGCCGAACGGCCTGACTCAGCCCAACGCGTCGAATCTGAACTTCTCCGTTGGAGACACCGTGACCAACTCGGTGATCGTGCCCGTGGGTCCCCGCGGGTCCGGTATCGGAATCAACGGTGACGTTCTGTTCAGGCAGAGCGTGCCCGGAGCGGACCTGATCGTCGATGTCGTCGGGTGGTTCCCCGAGACCTGACCGGTGTCCGTCCCGGATCGGCGCGCCCCGCTCGCCGGTCGCTGCTCAGCCGACCGTGACACCGGAGACGATGTCGGCCTCGATGGTCAGGTTCACCGCGTCGGGCTGTAGTCCTCGGTCACGGCGAAGCTCTCGCCGTCGCGGGCGACCACCCGTACGGTCCACCCGGAGGCAGCCGCCAGCCGGCTGGCCTCTTCCTCGGTGAGGCCGAGCAGTGCGGCGGCGGCGTCGTCGCTGATCGGATCGGGGAGGGCAGGCACCGGCTCCTCGCCGGTCGGGGGCACGGTCTCGCCTGTCCCTTCGTCGCCCGGCATGACCCCGGGTTCGCCGCCGCCGGAGGTGCCCGGCTCAACGGTCGGGTCGGTCGGGCGGTCCGGCGAGACCGTGTCGTCGACGACCAGGAATTCGTCGGTCACGGCCGGCACGGTGTACTCACCACCGTCGTCGCCGATGAAGGTGTAGGCCGGGACGAACCACATCGTGCCGTCGGTGTCCCACAGGGACCACAACGACAGTCGGGCATCGACGAGGGTGACGATGATCGGCTCGGCCGTCGGGAAGCAGTCCGGCCCGTCGGCCGCGCACGCCGCGGGATCGACTTCGGGAGCGCCGATGGCGGGCTCGGATGCGTCGCCGGCGACATCGGCCACCCCCGCCGACGATGAATCCACCGCGATGTCGGTCGCCAACGGCATCGGGCCGCCCCAACCGCCGTAGCCGCTGCGGAGTCGTTCGACGGCCTCGTCGACACTGATCAGAGGGTAGGGACCGACCTCGACCGGCTGGGCCAGGACACCCCCGGCCCATTCGACCCGACCTTCGGCGCCGAAGCCGACATTGAGCGACAGTGGCGCCCGCACCCCGCCCAGCAGCGGATACCCGGACACCGACGCCGACCACTCGTCGGCGTAGGTGTCGAGCTCCAGAGCACCCGTGTCGACGCCGAGCGACGCCCAGATCTCCCGCGCCATTGCCTCGGCAGCCTCGGCCGTGGGCACGTTGGCCGGCGGTTCGGGCTGAAGGTACTCGGCATAACAGTCGGCCGAGACGATCTCGCCGTCCGGTTCCTGGGCCACCGCGTCTCGGGGCTCGCCGGCCTCGGTGGCGGCCGGATCCTCGTCGGAGGCCACGTCGTCGACCGGCAGATCCTCGACCGGCAGTTCGCCCGGCGCGGGATCGATCAGGATCGGATCGGCGCAGGCCACGCCGGTGCTGACGGTGCCCGAACCCGTGCCGGTCGCCCATGCGGGCGAGTACCACCACGACAGCTGGCTGTCGGTGCTAACCCACACGGACGGTGCCGTGCCGTCGTCCGGGCCGATGCGGAAGCCCCCGCCCATGTCGACGGGGAGCTCTACGATGTCGCCGGTGACGCCGAACGCGTCGGCGATGCGGCGGAAGGCGTCGTGGTCGAGGGTCGGGTTCGGGGCATATCGCCAACCGTTGGCCTCGGTGCCGAGATCGGGCAGGTCGGCCCCGACCACGTAGTCGGCGACGTACCAGGGCGCGATTATCGAGGTGTCGGCCGAGAGGCCGTCGGCGGTCGGCGTGGCGGCGGACTCCGCCACCGCGGCTCCACCCCCGGGCCCGGACGCGACGCGGATGGCCACGGGAGCCTCGATACCGGACGGACCCCCGCCGTCACCGACGGCGACGGTGGAGTTGTCGTCGTCCGAACAGGCGCCAGCGATGAGAGCCAGCGTGAGAGCCAGGCCGGTCGAAGCCAGCAGCCGTCGGGAGCCCAACCGTCGAGAAGGTCGTGGTGCGTTCATGTCTGTTGTGACGACGCTCTCGCGCCGCTGGTTCCCGTGGCGGCGAGAGAAAGTCCGTAGAGGGTGGCGCAGTTGCGCCAGATGATGTCGTCGCGGACGTCGTCGGTGAGGTGGGCGGTCTGTTCGCTCAGCACCCGCTGGGACTCTGGAAACGTGGAATCCGAATGCGGATGGTCGCTCGCCCACAGCAGCCGCTCGTGGTTCATCAGCTCAACCGTCTGGAACGCCACCCAGTCGTCCTGGAACGTGACATACACGTTGTCGCGAACGTACTCGCTCGGCTTGCGCTGGAGCGGGGCCGCGGTCAACCAGTTGCGATGGCGGTCGAGGGCGTGGTCTGCCCGGTACATCCAGTGGGGCACCCAGCCGGCGTCGGCCTCGACGCACGCCACGGTCAGATCCGGGTGGCGGTCGAACACCCCGCCGAACACGAGGGTGCCCATGATGTCCTGGCAGCCCCGGATGATGCCGAGGAAGCTGTTGAGCTTGGGTCCCCGGAATTGTGGGTTCGACGGCTGGTCGTTGCCGCTGGTCAGGATGTGGAAGGACAGGGGCAACCCGAGCTCGATCGACGCCCGCCAGAATGGATCCCAGCGAGGGTCGTCGAAGTCGCCGTCGTCGTGGCATGCGGCGTAGCCGGGGAGCATCACACCTCGGAGGCCCAGCGCGGCGATCTCCTCGAGGTCGGCGATGCCCTCGTCGATACTGCGCAGCGCCGTCTGGCCGAGGCCGACGAGGCGTTGTCGATCGGTGGACTCGAACGCGGCGATCCACTGGTTGTAGGCCCGGAAGCAGGCGCGTTTGTAGTCGGCGTCCGGGTGGTTGCACAAGATCATGCCGACGGACGGGTAGAGGATCTCGCCCGCCACGCCATCGCGGTCTTGCTCGGCGAGCCGAGCGACCGGATCCCAGCCCCCCGGATGCAGCTCCTCCCACGGCACGTTGAGGTGCGGCCCGATCTTCTCCGCCGGCCGCCCGGCTGCTGCGACCATGCCGTAAGGGACGACGCTGCGGCCCTGATCGACGACCATCACGGCACCCATCTGCTCGTGGGTCGACGAGTACGGCGCTCGGTCCCGGAAGGCGGGATCGATGTACGGCAGGTAGCAGTCGCCGGGCTCGGTCACGTGGGAGTCGGCCGAGATGGCGGTGAGTGTGGGGGCGGTCATGTGAGGGCTCCTGTGGCGGCCAGCTCGGAGATCTCGTCGTCGGTGAAACCGAGGTACGCGGTGAGCGCCTCGTGCGTGTGCTGTCCGATGGCGGGGCCGGCGTGGGTGGGGTGGTGGGGTGTGGCCGAGAGGTGGGTGACGGGGCCCTCGTACTTCAGGGGGCCGATCACCGGGTGGTCGAGCTCGACGAAGAACTGGCGAGCGACGAGCTGCGGATCGCGGTGCAGGTCGGTCGCCCGGAGGACGGGATATGCGGGAACGCCGGCCGTGCGGAGCCGGGCGGCGATGGTGAACGCGTCGTGGTCCGACAACGCGTCAGCCAGCGCCGACTCGAGCTCCGCTCGTCGAGCGATCCGCGACTCGAGCGGGCCCTGGGCGGGGTCGCCGGTCAGCTGGGCGAGCGCGGGCAGGATCGTGCCGAGGGCCTTCCAGTGGGCCGGGGTCTCCACCGACACGGCGACGTACCGCTCGATTCCGGCGGTGCGATAGACGCCGTTCGGGCAGGCGAGGTCGGATTCGGTGCCACGGAGTCCGGCGACGTGGCCATTGACGGCGGCGTCGAGGATCATCGGTTCGAGCACGTGCATCGCCGCCTCGACCTGGGAGAGATCGATGTACTGGCCGACGCCGGTGCGTTCCCGATGGTGCAACGCGGCAGCGAGGGCGGCCAGGGAGAAGCGCGGCGCCAAGAAGTCGGTGTAGGCGGCGAACGGCCCGGCCGGTAGGCGGTCCGGCCAGCCGGTGATGGCCACGAATCCGGCGAGCGCGGCGCCCTGGAGGCCGAACCCGGTGTAGGTGCGTTCTGGGCCGGTCTGGCCGCGCATGCACGACGACAGCATGACGATGTCGGGACGGCGGGCCAGCACGCTCGTGGCGTCGAGCCCGTAACGGGCGGCCGTGCCGGGCACGAACGACTCCACGACGACGTCGGCCCAGTCGATCATGCGACGCGCCACCTCGGTCGCGGCGTCGATGCCGAGGTCGAGGGCCAGACCGAGCTTCGACTGGTTGAAGTTGGCCATGCAGTGGCCGGTGCGATGGTCCGGGACACCGTCCTTCCAGGGCGGGATGATGCGCAACGGGTCGATATGGCTCTCGGACTCGACCCGCAACACCGTGGCCCCCAGGTTGGCCAGCTCCCGTGAGACGAGGGGGCCGGCACCGACCCACGAGAAGTCAGCGACCTTGAGTCCGTCGAACACGGCTCGTCGGGGCACCGCCGGCAAGGCGGGCGCAGTCACGGTCGGCGCCCGCGAGATGCCGACCAGCTGCTGGTGCTCACCCAGCCGCGGAGCAGCCGCGGTGTATCGGATCGGGGTCTCGGTGAGCTTGGCGAACGGGCCGGGGTGCGTCGTGCCGTCAACGCGAACCCAGTAGCCGCGCGCCGCCAGGTGGGGATCCTCGAGCAACTCGGCGGCGGTCCACGCCGGGGCGACGAGGAACCGTTCGGCGACCCCACGCTCATGGATCTCGCGTTTGGTCCGGGTGCCGAAGAACGCCACGAGCTGGTCGATGCCCTGCTGCGCCTGCGCCGGTGTGAGGGTGCCGGCCATGATCAGCGGGAACATGTCACCCCAGTCGTGTCCGCAGAGTTCGGAATCGAGCGCCCCCTCCGATTCCGCCCACGCCATCATGCGGCTCAAGCTCCGGGCCCCCGGTTTGCCCAGGACGAGGGTCATGCCCAGGAAACCGTCGGCGGTGCGGCAGAAGACCGGAATCGTGAGCCCCAGCGGATTCACCACGGGCTCGGCGCGATCGGCGCCCATGCCGGGGGCGTCGATGCCCCATGCCGAGTAACCGGTGACGAACAGCAGGGTGCCCACCAGGGCGGCCTGCATCGACGTGTCGAGATGTTGGCCGAGCCCCGATCGGCCTCGCTCCCACAGGGCGGCGATCACGTCGGCGGCCGCCTGCGCCGCCCCACCGCACGATGCCTCGGGTTGGCCGATCGGGACGGGTGGGCGGTCACGGTCGCCTTGACAATTTGAGGAACCCGCCAGCCGCGGCGAGGGTCAAGTCGCTGGCCGGGCTCCCGGCCTCGGGGCCGGTACGGCCGAACGGCGTGACGGAGACGTGCAGGAGCGATGGGTTGATCGCCGCCAGATCCTCGGGCCCGAGTCCGAGCGCCTCGAGTTCTCCTGGCACCGCCGATTCGATGACGATGTCGGCCCCCCGCACGAGCTCGAGGAACGAGGCCCGGTCGCCAGTGGCGTGGAGGTCGAGCACGACACTGCGTTTGCCCAGTCCGAACGCCTGCCAGAACAGGGACGACTCGATGTCGCCTTCCCGCCCGGCGACGAACGGTGGACGCCTCCGTGACCCGCAGCCGTTCGGTGGCTCGATCTTGACGACCTCGGCGCCGAGGTCGGCCAGGATGCGCCCGGTCAGCTCGGCTTGCGGTCCGGTGAGGTCGAGCACCCGGATGTCGGCCAGCGCCTGCGGCGCCTCGACGGGGGACGGCGCCTGCGGCGCCTCGATGGAGGACGGCGCCGGCGGCGCCTCGACGGGTAGGGGATCGGTGGAGGGCACGGGTCGGGACCTTATCTCTGCCGACCCGACCCGTTCCCGTTCGATCGACCCGGGCAGAACGCTGGGCCGGCGCAGGTACGCTGCCGGCCGGAGGTGGGCATGATCGAGATCCCTCTCGGTCGATTCGAACGGCTGGTGGCCGATGCTCTCGACGCCCTGCCGGACGAGCTGGCTGAGCTCATCGACAACGTCGTGGTCACGGTCGAGGACCGCCATGCCGACGACCACGAGCTGCTCGGCCTGTACGAAGGCGTGCCGCTCACGGAGCGTGACGACTACGGCGGCCTGTCCCTGCCCGATCGCATCACCATCTACCGCCTGGCCATCTGCGACGTCTGCGTCAACCACGACGACGTCATCGAGGAGGTGCTGGTCACGGTCGTCCACGAGGTCGCGGACCACTTCGGGATCGACGACGACGCCCTCGACGAGCTGGGTTGGAGTTGATCGATGATCACCGAGACGATGCTGAGCGTGGGTCGCGGTCAGCATCGTCGGGTGCATCGGGGGCCGGGCTCGGGTGGGGGCCGTGAGCCGGTCCCAACCGTCCGGTGAGGGACAGCCAGGCGAGGAACCGCTCGACGACGGCGAGCGCGGCGAAGCAGCGGGGCGAGGCGAACACGTCGAAGGCGTGTTGCGCGCCGGGAACCTCCCAGAGCACGACCGGCTGGCGAGACACCGCCCGGAGCTCGCGGGCGAACAGTGCTGATTCCTCTCGCCACACCAGGACATCGTGGGAACCCTGGATGATGAGAAACGGCGGGGCATCCTCGCCGATGCGGTCGACCGGCGACGCCTGCCGCCATTCGTCGAGTGTCGCCGGCGTCAAGCGGTGGGGAAAGACGAAGCGACCGGCCAGCCGGACTGCGAGGCGCCACGACTGGCGGCCCCGCACTCCGGCCCGGTCGAAGAGGTCGGCCGGCGCGTAGAACGGAATGCAGGCCGCCACCGACGTATCGGCCGATTCGAAGCCGGGCTGCAGCGTCGGGTCGTTCTGGGTGAGGGCGGCCAGGATGGCCAGGTGACCCCCCGCCGAGCCCCCGCCGAGCACGATGGCCGCAGGATCGCCGCCGTACTCGGCGATGTTCTCGCGGACCCACGCCAGCGCCGCTTTCACGTCCCAGAGAAAGGTCGGGAACCGGTGTTTCGGGGCCAGGCGGTAGTTGATCGACACGCCGACGTAGCCCCGAGACGCCAGGTAGTACATGAGCGGCAGGCCCTGATCGTCTTTGCGACCGATCACCCAGGCGCCGCCGTGGACGTAGAGCACGACCGGGAGCCGGGACACCGGACGATCCTTCGGGACATAGATATCGAGCGTCGTACGCGGCCCATAGCACAGGTAGGGCACGTTTCGGGTCACCGTCACGTTGCTGCGGCGGAGGTGGAACGGCCGCTTGACGACCTTCGGTGCCCGAGGCCCGGGCGGAGTGGTGCCCGCCCCAATCCCGCCATCGAGGTACCCCGGCCCGAGTGCGTCGACTAGAGCCGCCTCTCCTGATGACTCTGCGGTCAGCGCCTGGCGGTGCACGAGCAGGAGCAACGCCCACGACACGAGATCGAGCCCGAGGCCGTACCGCCCGAGTCGTTCGTTCAGGGCGCCGGCGAGGATCCACACCGGCGTGGTGGCGATCTGAAAGACGAGGACCAGCGGCGCCATTTCGCCGGTGGGCCAGCCCAGGGCCATGTGCCACAACCCGAGCACCGCGGGACGCCTGATCCGCCACAGGGCGGCGACCGAGCAATAGATGCCCAGCACGCTCACGCCGAGGAACGCCTCGGGCACCATGTCTTGCCTCCACCCGGTCGACCGGTGACGGGAGGGTACCAGCCCGCCTTTCGTAGCCGGAGCAACCGGCGGTGATCGAGATCAGGTCCCGGCGGTCTGGTTCCGGTGCGTCCGTCGACGCCGCGGTAGCATCGTTTCGTGGCTTTCCCCAAAGATCTTCTGACCAAAGACGAAGAGCTTCGTCTCGATCTCAATCCCCATTGGTGGTACATGGCGCCGGCCGCCACCTACCTCGGCGTGGCGGTGATCCTCGGCCTCGTCGTGCTGATCACGGGACCCGACGGCACCTTCGGCGACATTCTCAACCTGATCGTCGGAGTAGCCGTGCTGATCGCCTTGGCGTACTTCGGCATCAACTACGCCAAGTGGCGTTCCACGATGTTCGTGGTGACCAACGAGCGGGTGATCGCCCGACGAGGCGTCTTCTCCAAGACCGGAACCGAGATCCCGCTCGACCGGATCAACACGGTGTTCTTCAACCAGACCGTGTTCGAGCGCATGCTCGGCGCCGGCGACCTCGCCATCGAGTCGGCCGGTGAGTCCGGCAAGGAGACCTTTTCCGACGTCCGCAAGCCGAACCTCGTCCAGGGCGAGATCTACCGGCAGATGGAGCAGTACGAGGATCGACGGCTGCAGCGCATGGGCCAAGCGGTCGCCGGTGCGGCGGCGCCCGCCGCCCCGCGCGAAACGAGCATCCCCGAGCAGATCCAGCAGCTCGACAACCTCCGCCGCCAGGGCACGATCTCCGAAGAGGAGTTCGCCGTCAAGAAGCAGCAGTTGCTCGATCGCATGTAGTGCCTCGACCCCGATCCTGGTGGCGTCCGCGCCGATCAGGCGGGTCGGCGGGCCCTCGGCCCCGAGTCCGGGGCGCCATCGCTGCGCCGAGCCCTCGTTGCTGGGCGTCGCATGGGCAGGTGCGCGACCCCGACATCCATGAACTCCGGGCCGCTCGGGCGGAACCCGAAGCTGGCGTACCAGTCGGCGAGATGGGTCTGGGCGTCGAGCACCAGCGCCGCCTTGGTCGAACTCACCACGGCGCGGATCAGCCGACCGGCGTGGCCCTTGCCCCGAACGTCAGGATGGGTGACGACCCGGCCGATCCGCACCGCGCCCCCCGGCTCGGCCAGCACTCGCAGGTAGCTCAACGGTTCGCCTTTGTGGTCGATCCACAGATGACGGGTCCCGGGCTCGACATCTCGGCCGTCGATGTCCTGATACGGGCAGTTCTGCTCGACGACGAAAATGTCGCTGCGGAGCTTCAAGATGGCGTGCACCTGGGTGGGCGTCAGGTCGGCGAAACGGGCGTCGATGAGCTCGGGCACAGCGCCAATGATGCACGGCGCGTGGACCGTGGAAGAGGATGTGCCCCATGCCATACACGTCGGGGCACGAGGTCGACCTGTTCTACGAGTCGTTCGGCGGCGACGACGATCCCACCCTGCTCCTGATCGCCGGCCATGGTGTCCAACTTCTCGGGTGGCCTGACGAGCTGTGCTGGAGCTTCGTCGACCGCGGGTTTCGGGTCGTGAGGTTCGACAATCGCGACGCCGGCAGGAGCACGGTCATGTCGAACGACACCTTGTACGGGTTGCCCGACATGGCAGCCGATGCGCTCGCCGTGCTCGACGCAGTAGGCGCCGAGTCCGCCCACGTGGTCGGCATGTCGATGGGCGGCATGATCGCGCAGGTGCTGGCCTGCGACCACAGCCACCGGGTGATGAGCCTCACGTCGATCTCGGCCACGACCGGCGAGGAAGGTGTGGGCCGGCCGAGCCCGGAGGCCTTGAACCACATGGTGGTCGAGCAGCCGAGCGATCGGGAGGGCAACGTGGCTCACGCATTGGCCGGGCGCCGCGTCTGGGGGAGCACGCGGTGGTTCGACGAGGAGCTGAGCCGGATCGAGTACGAGCAGGCCTTCGACCGGGCCTTCCATCCAGGCGCCGGCGCCCGGCAGGCCCACGCTCTCTTGTCCGCGGGAGATCGTGCTCATGCCCTGGCGCGGATCGAGATACCGACGTTGGTGATCCACGCCGATGTCGATCCGCTGATCGACCGCAGCGGCGGCGAGCGCACGGCGGAGCTGGTGCCCGGGGCCGAGCTCGTCATCATCGACGACATGGGCCACCAGCTGCCGGCACCGGTGTGGTCGCAGCTGGTCGAGGCCGTGACCCAGGTGGCGGTGCGCGCCATGAACGACCGCCGATAGCGTCGGCGCGGCACACACGCCGTGGGGCGAGTGGCCGAGAGACGAGAGGTCGTAGGCATGGGTGGTCCGCTGCAAGGCGTCAAGGTGGTCGAGCTTGCCGGAATCGGCCCGGGCCCGTACTGCGCCATGTTGCTGGCCGACTTGGGCGCCGACGTGATCCGTGTCGATCGGTCGGCCTCGGTCCCGGCGGAGATGCCCACGACCGGATCCCGCGACATCTTGAACCGCGGCCGCCGGTCGGTCGGCGTCGACCTCAAACATCCCGAGGGCCGGGCGACCGTGCTGGACCTCGTGGCATCGGCCGACGCCTTGATCGAGGGCTTCCGGCCCGGCGTGACCGAACGTCTCGGGCTCGGCCCCGATGACTGCCTGGCTCGCAATCCCCGGCTCGTCTACGGGCGCATGACGGGATGGGGGCAGGACGGCCCCCTGGCCCACGCCGCCGGGCACGACATCAACTACGTGGCGTTGAGCGGCGTTCTCTCGGCCATCGGTCGCCGTGACGAAGGGCCGATCCCGCCGCTCAACCTGGTCGGCGATTTCGGGGGCGGTGGCCTGATGTTGGCGTTCGGGGTGGTGTGCGGCGTCCTCGAAGCCCGCTCATCGGGTCACGGCCAGGTGATCGATGCCGCCATGGTCGACGGCGCCGCCAACTTGGCCACGTTCATCTACGGCATGCGGTCGATGGGCGTCTGGGCCGACGAACGGGGCACCAACATGCTCGATACGGGCGCCCACTTCTATGACGTCTATCGCTGCGCTGACGGCGAGTACATCTCGATCGGATCGATCGAGCCGCAGTTCTACGCCCTGCTCCTGCAGCACCTCGGGCTCGATCCCGCCACCTTGCCTCGACAGAACGATCGGTCGGCGTGGGTGCAGATGAAACAGACCGTCGCCGATCGGATCGCCACCCGCAGCCGCGCCGAGTGGTGCGCGGTGATGGAGGGAACGGACGTGTGTTTCGCCCCGGTCCTGTCCATGGCGGAGGCACCGGGTCACCCCCACAACGTGGCTCGGGGCACGTTCGTCGAAGTGGACGGTGTGGTGCAGCCCGGCCCGGCGCCTCGGTTCAGCCGCACGCCCGGAGCTGTCGCGCGTCCGGCACCCCACCCAGGTCAGCACACGGACGAGGTGCTCACCAGCTGGGGTCTCGCCACCGATCGGATCACCGAGCTTCGAGCTGCTGGGGCGGTCAGCTGATGGCGACCGCCCGAGCTGCTGGGGCGGTCAGCTGATGGCGACCGCCGTCTTCTTTCACGCTCACCCTGACGACGAAGCCATCGCGACCGGCGGCACGATGGCCTGGGCGAGCGCTCGAGGTCATCATGTCGTGCTCCTCGTGGCCACCAACGGTGAGGAGGGCGAACCCCGCCCGGGCGTGCTGGCCGAGGGGGAGCAGCTGGGTGAGCGACGGCGAACCGAGGTCCAGCAGGCCGCCGAGGTGCTCGGTGTGCATCGAGTGGAGCTGCTCGGGTACCGGGATTCCGGCATGATCGGCGAGCCCACCAACGCCCACCCCAACTCGTTCTGGCAGGCCGATGTCGAGCGGGCCGCCGAGCGGGTCGCGGCACTGCTTCGTGACGTCGGTGCCGATGTGTTGACCGTCTACGACAGCCACGGCGGGTACGGGCATCCCGATCACATCCAGGTTCACCGGGTGGGCGTACGAGCGGCCGAGCTGGCTGGCGTGGCCCGGGTCTTCGAGTCCACGATGAACCGAGATCAGGTACGTGAGCACCTGCTGGCCGAGATCGATGCCGACACCGATCTCGGTGACGACCTGGCGGAGCGTCGCCGCCGTTTCGATGAGGAGCCCTTCGGCCTGCCCGAGTCGGAGATCACGCACGCCGTCGATGTCTCGTCGGCACTCGAGGCCAAACGTCGGGCCTTGATGGCCCACGCCTCCCAGATCGACCAGGACTCGTTCTTCCTCAAGATGCCCGAGGACGTGTTCGCCCTGGCGTTCGGGACCGAGTGGTACCGCGACCGGTCGTGGAGTCGCGACGGTCAGGCGTTCCGAACCGACCTGTTCGGCTGACCAGCGGCCTCGTTCTGGGGCGGGAGTCGCCCGCCAAGAATCTCGAGGGTGAGCGCCGTGTCGGCCAGGTCCGGAAGGAGCCAGTCGGGTTGGTGTTCGGCGAGCTGGTCCACCGACCACCGACCGGTGGCCACCGCGAGGCACCGAGTGCCGGCCCGGCGGGCCGCCTCGATGTCGAGCGGAGTGTCGCCGATGACGACGGCCGACATGGTCTCGAAAGGGTGGCCCCAATGGCGGCCCGCACGCTCGATGGCCAGGGTGACCAGCGATGGCCGATCGTCGGCTTCGTCGCCGCAGGCCAGAACGGGAAGGTAGGTGGCGAGGCCGGCGGCGGCCAGCTTGTGCGGTACGAGGGTCGATGCGCCGCCCGTCACCACGGCCGCGGCGATGCCGGCGTCCTCGCACCGCGAGAGGAGCTCGGAAACACCGGGTAGGAGAGACGAGCGTCGGGCATCGGGGCCGACGAGCTGGCGGTAGTGCTGGCCCATGACGGCCATGAGGTGGGCCTCGTGGGTGGCGATCCGGTCGTCGGCGAGGCCGGTATGACGGAGGGCATCAGCCGTGATGTGACGGTCGAGCCGGCCGCCGAGGGGGATGCCATCGAGGACGACGTCGACCGCGTGCACTTCGGCGGCCGCTCGAACGAAGGCCTCGCCATGGTCGGGATCGCCGGCGCGGATCAGGGTGCCGTCGACATCGAACAAGGCCAAAACGTCGAAACGAGGCATACCCGTCAGGTTAAGACCCCGCCCCCCGGCGGCGTTGGGGCGGGAGGGGCGCCCGCCCCCAGGCGGCGTTGGGGCGGGAGGGGCGCCCGCCCCCAGGCGGCGTTGGGGCGGGAGGGGCGCCCGCCCCCAGGCGGCGTTGGGGCGGGAGGGATCGTGCGGGCATGATGTGCGCCATGTCGATCCCGGCCACGTCTCCCGTCCTGGCCGCGACCCTACGTGAGATCCACGAGAGCTTCGCCTGGTTCGTCGTCGTGGGGAACGCCACCGCCGGGCTCTGGTCTCTCGCCGCCCATTGGGTCCCGACGTTACGGACCCGAGCGCTCTGGTGGTACACCGCGCTGGTGGAGGTGGCGATCTGCGTTCAGGTCGCGATGGGGGTCGGGTTGGTGTCCGGCCAGGACATCGACGCCCCCCGGTTCCACATGTTCTACGGATTCGTGTCGCTCATGGCGATCGGCATCATCTACAGCTATCGCCAACAGATGCAGCCGTACCGGTACCTACTGTACGGCGGGGGCGGGCTGTTCCTGATGGGACTGGGCATCCGAGCGATGCTCATCGCCGCCCCGTAGTAGTTCGACCGGCAACCAGAGGTTGCCGGTCGAGTCTTCCGGTTGTCGGCCTCACGGCCGCGTTGTCGTAGCTTGCCGGACCGGCGGAGCCGGCTCCGGCAAGGGTGGAGCCGCACGCCGAGGCTGGGGGGGTAAGGGGTCAGCCGGCGAGGCGCTTTTCGAGGTCGATGAGCTGATCGCGCATCTCCTCGGGGAGGCGGTCGCCCATGAAGTCGAGGTGATCCGACAGGAGCGGCAGCTCCTCCGACCAGGCCTCGGGGTCGACCCTCAAGACCTCGGAAAGCGACGCGGCGTCGATGTCGAGTCCGGTGAGGTCGAGGCCGTCCGAGGTGGGGACGAGGCCGATCGGCGTGTCCCGGGCCGAACCGTGGCCGGCCACTCGTTCGACGACCCATTTGAGGACCCGGCTGTTCTCGCCGTACCCCGGCCACAGGAACGAGCCGTCGGCGCCCTTGCGGAACCAGTTGACCCAGAAGAGCTTGGGCAGCTTGTCGGCGTCGCCGGCGCGGCCGATCTCCAGCCAGTGGTTGATGTAGTCGCCGACGTTGTAGCCCATGAACGGCACCATGGCGAAGGGATCGAACCGAAGCTCACCAACCTTGCCGAAGGCCGCTGCCGTCTTCTCCGAGCTCATGACCGAGCCCAGGAATACCCCGTGCTCCCAGTCGCGGGACTGGGTGACGAGGGGGACGTTGGTGGCCCGGCGGCCACCGAACAAGATGGCCGAGATCGGCACCCCGGCGGGGTCGTCCCACTCTGCTGCGCACGCCGGGTTCTGGTTCGCCGGCACGGTGAAGCGGGCGTTGGGGTGGGCGGCCGGGGTGCCACTGGTCGGAGTCCAGTCGTTGCCCTGCCAGTCGATGAGGTGGGCCGGTGGCTCCTCCGTCATCTGCTCCCACCAGACGTCGCCATCATCGGTGAGCGCCACGTTGGTGTAGATGGCGTTGCCGGACAAGGTGCGCATGGCGTTGAGGTTGGTTTCCTCCGACGTGCCGGGGGCGACGCCGAAGAAGCCGGCCTCGGGGTTGATGGCGTACAGGCGCCCGTCGGCACCGAACTTCATCCAGGCGATGTCGTCACCGATGGTCTCGACCCTCCAACCCGGAAGGGTCGGGATGAGCATGGCCATGTTGGTCTTGCCGCACGCCGACGGGAAGGCCGCAGCGACGTAGGTCTTGTCGCCCTCGGGGGAGGTGATCCCGAGGATGAGCATGTGTTCGGCCATCCAGCCTTCGTCACGAGCCATGGTCGAGGCGATGCGCAAGGCGAAGCACTTCTTGCCGAGCAGGGCATTGCCGCCATAGCCGGAACCGTAGGACCAGATCTCGCGGGTGGCGGGGAAGTGCGAGATGTACTTGCGGACGGGGTCGCAGGGCCACGAGACGTCGGCCTGACCGGAGGCCAACGGGGCGCCGACGGAGTGCACGCACGGTACGAAGCGGCCGTTCGGGCCGAGGACGTCGAGCGCGCCCTGACCCATGCGGGTCATGATCCGCATCGACACGGCGACGTACGGCGAGTCGGTGACCTGGACACCGATGTGGGCGATGGGCGATCCGAGCGGCCCCATCGAGAACGGCACCACGTACATGGTGCGGCCGGCCATGGCGCCGCGATAGATGTCGAGCATCTCGGCCTTGAGCTCGGCCGGCTCGCGCCAGTTGTTGGTGGGGCCGGCGTCGGCGGGGTCATCGGTGGAGATGTAGGTGCGGTCCTCGACGCGAGCGACGTCGCTCGGGTCGCTCGTGGCCAGGTAGCTGTTGGGTCGCCTGTCCGGGTTGAGGACGGTGAACGTGCCCGCGGCCACGAGTTCCTGGCATAGCCGGTCGTATTCCTCTTCCGAACCATCGCACCAGTAGACGTCGTCCGGCGTGAAGATCTGTCGCCAGTCCTCGACCCAGGCCAACAGGTCGGTGTTGTCGGTGTGTGCGCTCATGTGCGGACTGACCCTCCAGCGAGAATTGTCTGGCTCACCACACACGTATCGGGGCGGGCCACCTGGAGTTGAGGGTACCCCTGGTCCCTGACGAGAGAGGAAGCGGGGCGACCATCAGGTCGCGCGCCCCGATCGGCCGGTGGCGCAGATCAGTCGAGCGCGGTGATCGCGGGCGTGCCCATATCGATCTCCGAGCCGAGGCGAAGGTGAGTGGCGCGGCCATCAGCGTCGAGATCGAACAGCACTCGTTGACCTTGACGAACCATGCGGAAGAGGCTGCCGGTCAGCGCGTCGGCCGCCAGGTCATGCTCGGCGAAGTCCTGGTCGCCGATGACGACGCCGTCGCCGGATCCGGGATCGTAAGACTTGATGACGCCCTGCATATCGCGTTCCAGCGACCTATCGAACGGCCTTCTGCACCTTGCCGGCCTTGAGGCAGCCGGTGCAGACGTTGACTCGGCGGGTACCGCCGTTGACCGAAGCCCGAACGCGCTGGATGTTGGGGTTCCAACGCCGATTGGTGCGCCGATGCGAGTGGCTGACCGACTTGCCGAACCACGGCTTCTTGCCGCACATCTCACAGACCGAAGACATCTCGAAACCTCGTCACCATCGTCGAACGTCGACCCGGCAGCGTATCGGCTCCGGCGGGACGTGAGGCATCCGTCGGACATCCTGACGAAAGCACAGCCTCCCGGTTTCGGTCTGGGGTCACTACGCTCGGGGCGCGTGGATCGCCCCATCGGCATGTTCGACTCCGGTTTCGGTGGCCTGACGGTCGCCCGGGCCGTCATCGATCTCCTCCCGGCTGAGCACCTCGTCTACGTCGGCGACACCGCTCGGTATCCCTACGGGTCGAGACCACGGCACGAAGTGCGGACCTACGCGTTCGAACTCGCTCGGGGCCTCATCGAGCGCCACGACATCAAGATGCTCGTGGTGGCGTGCAACACCGCCGCGGCGGCGGCCCTCGACGAGTTGACCGCCGCCCTGCCGATCCCGGTGATCGGGGTGATCGAGCCGGGGTCGCGCTCGCTCTTGGCTGCGACCCGGACCGGCCGTGTCGGGGTGATCGGCACCGTCGGCACGATCGGTTCCGGCGCCTACCAAGAGACCGTCGCCGAACTCGATCCCGACGCCGTTCTCACCTGCGCGGCATGCCCGGGCTTCGTCGAGTTCGTCGAGCGGGGAGAGACCATGGGCGACGAGGTGACGGTTCTGGCCGAACGTCTGCTGGCCCCGGTGATCGAGGCCAAGGTCGACGCGCTCCTGCTCGGTTGCACCCACTACCCCTTTCTCGCCCGCACGATCCGGGAGGTCGCCGGCCGCGACGTCGTCCTCGTCGATTCGGCCGACGAGACGGCATTCGAAGTGAGACGAGCGTTGGAACTGAGCGGGCACGCTCGACCGGCGGCCGCCGGCGTTGGGTTGCACCGGTTCTTCTCCTCCGGTGACGTCGAGCGGTTCTCCCAGCTCGGCCGCCGATTCCTGGGCCCCGAGCTCAGCCACGCCTCCGCTTGGTGACCGATAGCCTCGGCGCCCATGCGACCCGATGGACGACGAACAGACGAGCTCCGGCCCCTCACCTTCCAACGTGACTACACCGAGATGGCGGTCGGCTCCGTGCTGGTGTCCTTCGGCCGCACCAAGGTCCTGTGCACGGCATCACTCGACGATGACGTACCCCGTTGGCTCCGAGGTGGGGGCCAGGGCTGGGTGACGGCGGAGTACGCCATGTTGCCGGGGTCGAGCCCGGAGCGGGTCGCCCGGCGCACGTCGGGCCGGAGCCAGGAGATCCAGCGCCTCATCGGCCGAGCCCTACGCAGCGTCGTCGACCTGCCGGCCATGGGGGAGCGTCAGATCCTGGTGGACTGCGACGTCTTACAGGCCGATGGTGGCACGCGCACGGCGTCGATCTGCGGGGCCTATGTGGCGCTGCACGATGCCTTCACCCGATTGATCCAGCGTGGTGAGCTGACCGCCAACCCGCTGTCCGACGCGTTGGCGGCGGTGTCGGTCGGCATCATCGACGGCCAGTGCCGGCTCGACCTCCCCTATGTCGAAGATGCCAACGCCGAGGTCGACATGAACATCGTCATGACGGGATCCGGGCACCTCGTAGAGGTGCAGGGCACGGCCGAAGGCGCGCCGTTCTCTCGGGCCCAGCTCGACGAGCTCCTCGGCCTGGCCGAAACGGGGATCGGGCAGATCATCGCCGCCCAGCAGACCGCCCTGGCCACACCACCCCCGGCGCGGTGAACGAACCGTTGCGGCTCATCGTCGCCAGCGCGAACCCGTACAAGGTCGCGGAGATGAACGACATCCTGAACGCCGCGTTGGGCCAGGGTGTCGAGCTGGTGCCGCGGCCCGCTCACATCCCCGATGTCGACGAGACGGCCAATTCGCTCGAGGGCAACGCCCGCCTCAAGGCCGAAGCACTGGTGGCGGCGACGGGATGGGCGGCGGTGGCCGACGACACCGGCCTGGAGGTGGATGCACTCGGTGGTGCACCCGGCGTGCGTTCGGCGCGGTACTCAGGTGAGGGTTCGCCGGAGTCGGGTACCAGGGACGACGCCAACGTGGTCAAGTTGCTCGCCGCCTTGGACTCGCGGCCGGGCGAGCCGAGAACGGCGCGCTTTCGCACCGCGATCGTCGTGGCGTTCCCGGACGGCTCCTCCCTCCATGTTGAGGGTGCCGTCGAGGGTCGCATCGCCGAGGCCCCGCGCGGTGAGGGCGGTTTCGGCTACGACCCAGTGTTCGTGCCGCTCGAGGGTGACGGTCGAACGTTCGCCGAGCTGCCGGCCGACGCCAAGAACGCACTGTCTCATCGCGGCCGCGCCCTGCGCGCCATGGCCGAGGCCATCGTGGTTTCACGAAATGGGTGACCGCTAGTCTTCGCCCGTTCGCTGAGTCGGGGAGGGTGCCATGTCGGGACTGTGCGAGGGTCGCGTCGCGGTCGTCACGGGAGCGGGGCGGGGTCTCGGGCGGGAGCACGCGCTGCTCCTGGCCGCCGAAGGCGCCAAGGTCGTGGTGAACGATCTGGGCGTAGGCACCGACGGTTCGGGAGCCGACAGTGGCCCCGCCAACGAGGTGGTGGAGGAGATCCGTGCCTCGGGGGGCGATGCCATCGCCGACGGCGGCGACTGCTCGAACTTCGAGCAGTCCGGAGCGTTGATCCAGAAGGCGGTCGACGCCTTCGGGCGCCTCGACATCCTGATCAACAATGCCGGCATCCTGCGAGATCGGATGATCTTCTCGATGTCCGAACAGGACTGGGATGCCGTCGTCCAAGTCCATCTCAAGGGGCACTTCTGCCCGACCCGGCACGCTGCGGCGTACTGGAGGGAACAGGCCAAGGCGGGCGTTCGTCTCGACGCCCGCATCATCAACACGGCGTCGCCGTCCGGGCTGTTCGGCAACGTCGGGCAGTCGAACTACGGGGCGGCCAAGGCCGGCATCGCCGCGTTCACCCAGGTGTGCGCGCTCGAGCTGGCCCGGTACGGCGTGACCGCGAACTGCCTTGCCCCGACCGCTATGACCCGGCTGCTCGGCACGGTCATGACCGATGTCTCCGACGAGGCGCAGGAGGCGATGTCCCCCCGCTGGATCGCCGCCGTCGCGGTGTGGTTGGCCAGCCCGGAGGCGCGTCACATCTCGGGTCGGGTGTTCGACGTGCGAGGCCAACGCCTGGCCATCGCCGAGGGATGGCACCGCGGGCCAGAGGGTGTGAACCCCGGGAACCCGACCGACATGGGAGCGGTCGTCAACCAGCTGTTCGCCGAGGTCCGCCCCAATGCCAGTCTCGACGGTGCGGATGCGCCCGAACGATTCGTCATGCCGACCTGACCGTGCCGCCCCGCCGCTCGATGAGGCGAGGTCGCCGCGCCGTCCATCGCATGATGAGGCGACGGGGATCTCGGACCGTACCCTGCGAAACATGAACGGTCCGAAAGACATCGTCGGGATCTCTGTGCTCGGGCACGGCGAGGTCACGGGCCCGCCCGATCTGGGCATCGTCACCATCGGCGTCGACTGCCGGGGAGAGACGGTGGCGGCGGCCAGCACCGACGCCAACCGCGCCGCGTCGGCACTCGTCGACTCCATCCGACGCAACAAGGTCGCCGAACGCGACATCCAGACCAGTCGATTGACCATCTATCCGGACTACGACCATGCAGCTGGTGTTCAGCGAGTCATCGGGTACCGGGCGACGACCACCCAAGTGGTGTTGATCCGTGATCTCGATCACCTCGCGGCAGTGATCGACTCGGCGGTCGGCGCGGGCGGCGATTCGACCGTGCTCGAAGGGGTGCGGTTCGCCGTGGTCGACGACGCCGCCCGCCTTGACGAGGCCCGAGCGCGAGCCTGGGCCGATGCTCAGCGCAAGGCCGAGCAGCTCGCGGAACTGGCCGGCCTGGAGGTGGGTGAGCTGATCGGCGTCGAGGAGCGAGCGTTTGCCGAGCCGTTCGTCGGTGCCCGCTTCTCCGTCGACGCCTCGATGGCCCCTGTGGTCGCCCCGGGCGAGTTGTGCAGCACGGTCGATCTGGCCGCTCGGTTCGCCATCAAGGGCCGCGAGGGCAAGTCGGGTTGGGGTTTCTCGGCGACCTCGTGACTACTCAGCAGTCGTTCGCGAGATCCGATAGGTAAGCTTCGGCCCGGTTCGGGCCGGACCTGGTCCGTGAAAGTCGGAGTGCCCCATGCGCCGTCAACCGGGTGAGCAGATCGAGTGGCGGCCGTCGCTGCACTTCATCGGCTTCCATTTCTTGCCCCTGCTGGCCATCTGGACCGGGGTCACCACCCGGGCCGTCGTCTTCTGCATCGTGGCGTACGTGGTCCGGGTGATGTTCATCACCGCCGGGTACCACCGGTACTTCTCGCATCGCACGTATCGGTTACGGCGGGTGCCCCAATTCCTGCTCGCCGTCGGCGGCCTGACCTGCGTCCAGAAGGGCCCGCTGTGGTGGGCGGCCCATCATCGAGCGCACCACCGCTACTCCGACACCGCGCTCGACCCTCACACCCCGAAGAAGGGCGTGTGGTGGAGCCACATGGGTTGGATCATGTCGCCCACCACCAAGGCCACGGACATGGATCGCGTCCGTGATCTGGCCAAGTTCCCGGAATTGAGGTTCCTCAACCGCAACGACTGGATCGGGCCGTGGATCCTGGGTGTGCTGGCGTTCCTCGTGGCCGGCTGGAGCGGCCTCGTCGTCGGCTTCTTCCTGTCGACCGTGTTGGTCTGGCACGGCACCTTCCTCATCAACAGCGGCGCCCATCTGATGGGCCGCCGTCGTTTCGCCACGACCGATACCAGCCGGAATTCGTTGATCCTGGCCGTCATCACGATGGGTGAGGGATGGCACAACAACCACCACCACTACCAGGCGTCGTGCCGGCAGGGGTTTCGCTGGTACCAATGGGACCCGACCTACTACGTGATCAAGGCCGCGAGTTGGCTCGGGCTGGTACGAGACATCAAGACGCCGCCGCAGCGGGTCCTGGAGGCCAAGCGGATCGACCAGGGTGCGCTCGATGTCGGCATCTTGCTCAAATACACCGACAAGGCCGCTGATCAGATCGAAGGGGCGACCACCCTCGATGAGACCGAGCAGGCGGCCATTCGAGCGTCGCTCGAACACGCCGGCGAGCTGGCCGAGGCCTACGCCGGCGGCGGCGCCGGCAAGGGCATGGACCGGTTGATCAACTCCTGAGTGTCGTGCGGACGGGGGGACTCGAACCCCCACGCCTTTCGGCGCCAGAACCTAAATCTGGTGCGTCTGCCAGTTCCGCCACGTCCGCAGGCGTTGGCGAGCGTACTGCGCCGGTACCCTTTGTCGAGTATGCCGCCTCCCCCGATGTCGCAGCCACCCCACCCCATCCCACAGCATCCAGCAGCCACCAGCCAGGAGGCCCACGTGCCCGAACTCTCTGACAAGGACGGAGCGGCGCTGGCCGTCGGCGGCGCTACCCGCCTCGACCTGTACTACATGCTGCTGCAGCAGCGCATCGTCTACCTCGGCCAGCAGGTCGATGACGAGATCTCGAACTACGTCACCGCGCAGTTCTTGTACCTCGAGGCGCAGGACCCCAATGCCGATATCTGGCTCTACATCAACTCACCTGGCGGTTCGGTGACGGCCGGCATGGCCATCTACGACACCATGCAGTTCGTGCAGCCGGATGTGGCGACGATCTGCCTGGGTCTGGCCGCGTCGATGGGCCAGTTCCTGCTGTGCGCCGGTGCCCCGGGCAAGCGGTACGCCCTGACCCACGCTCGCATCATGATGCACCAGCCGCTCGGTGGGGTTCGGGGCCAAGCTGCCGACATCGCCATCCAGGCCGAGCAGATGGGCTATACGAAGAAGGTCCTCCAGGAGCGCATCGCCGTCCACACCGGCCAGCCCTACGAGAAGATCGTCGAGGACTCCGAACGCGATCGCTGGTTCACCGCCGAGCAGGCCAAGGAGTACGGTCAGATCGACCACGTCGTGACCAAGCGCAACGAGTTCCTCCACCTCCTCGGTGGCAAGGGCTGATTGCTCAGCAGCGGAGCACTGTGCTTGTCGAACTGCTCAGCAACTGAGCACCGTGCTTGCTTGCCTGCTCAGCAACTGAGCAGTTTGGCGCCTTTGAGGCGATCGACGCCGGGCGGATCGAGCACAGCGGCCAGGGCCGTCTCCCAATCGGGCAGCCCGTGGATCAAGCCGTCGTGCCCGACCATCCAGAAGCGGTCGAAGCGGGCCAGGAACGCGCGGTCGTGCGATACGGCGATCACCGTGCCCTCGAACCCATCGAGCGCCCCTTCGAGCGCTTCGGCCGAGTCGACATCGAGGTTGTCGGTGGGTTCGTCGAGCAGCAGGAGGTTGTGCCCGTCCAACTCGAGGCACAGGATCTCCAGCCGGGCCTTCTGGCCACCCGACATCGTGGCGTAGGTCTGGTGTGCGCAGCCGGCCAGGCCGTAGCGACCCAACGCCTTGCGGGCGGCTTCGTCGTTGCCCTGACGCTCGGCGACGATCTCGAGTGGGGTTCGGCCGGCGAACGACGGGTTGTCGTTGATCTGGGTGAACAGTCCTGGGGAGACCCGAGCCCCGACCTTCACCGTCCCTTCGTGCGGAACCGGCTGGCCGTGGAGCAGCCGGACGAGGTGGGTCTTACCGGAACCGTTGGGGCCCACCAGGCCGAGACGTTCGCCGAAATGCACCTCGTCGCTGAATGGGAAGGTGAGCCCCGGCAGCTCGACCTGGTCGAGGGCCAGGACCCGTCGTCCTGAATCGCCGCCGCGGAGCCGGACCCGCAGCTTCTGATCCGGCGCTGGAGGCGGCGGCGGCCCGGCATCGACGTATCGTTTCCACCGGGATTCCGCGGCGTCGGCCCGCGCGGCCATGTCCGGGCTGATCGCCGCCCGCTGCTTCATCAGCTTGTAGTACCGGAAGAGTCGGCGCTCCTCGTCATTCCACCGGTCGAGGGCGTTGCCGAGCTGGCGCTGGCGCGCCTCCCGGGCCTCGGGGTAGGTCCGGTACGACTCGCCGTGCACCCATGCCCCGGATGCTTCGAGCGTCAGGATCCGGTTGGTGCAGGCGTCGAGCAGGTGACGATCGTGGCTGATCATCAGCACCGTCTTGCGGGTCGTGCTGATCAGGTTCTCGAGCCAGCGTTTCGCCGGGACGTCGAGGTAGTTGTCGGGCTCGTCGAGGAGCAAGACGTCGGCATCGGAGGTGAACAGCAGATCGAGAACGATCTGTTTGCGCTCGCCTCCGGACAGCTGGTTGGTCAGGCGATCACCGACTTCGGCCAACCCGGACCGGACGACCCGGCTCAATGTGGCGTCCCATGCGGCCTCGGCGAGGTACCCGCCGTGGTCGCCCCAGTCCGCGATGGCGTCCGCCAGGATCATCGACTCGTTCTGCCCACCGCCCGCGGCGGCACGCTCCGCCTCGGCCAACCGACGGCCCGTGGTGCGGACCGGTTCCGGCGAACAGGCGATCAGCATGTCCCGTACCGTGGTGACGGCGCCTCCGACCCCGACATCTTGGGGCATGTACCGCAGCTGTCCGCCGACCGCGATGTCGCCCGCCACCGCCCGCAGCTCGCCGGCCAGGATGCGCATGAGCGTGGTCTTGCCCACTCCGTTGTTTCCGACCAGTGCGGCGTGGGCGCCCGGGCTCACCCCGAACGACACGTCGGAGAAGAGCGTGGCGCCTCCGGGATGGGCGTACTCGAGCTCGGCGACAGTGATGTGGGCCATGACGCCCTACCGGGTCGCCTCGGCGTTGGCGCGCATCTCCGCGAGGGCCACGCGGGCGCCGTCAGGATGACGGAAAACCGCCGAGCCGGCGACGAACACGTTGGCCCCCGCCGCCGCCGCGCCGCCGATGGTGGCCGCGGAGATGCCACCGTCGACCTCCAGGTCGATCTCGCCGGCCCGGCCGCTGGCCGAAATGAGGGCCGCGGCTTCGGCGATCTTGGGCTCCATGGTGGTGATGTAGCTCTGGCCGCCGAAACCAGGGTTCACGGTCATGACGAGCACCAGGTCGACGAGGTCCATGACGTGCTGGATCTGGTTCACCGGGGTGTGGGGGTTGAGGGCGACACCCGGCTTGGCGCCGAGGTCCCGGATCGCCGCCAGGGTTCGGTGCAGGTGCGTGCACGCCTCGGCGTGGACGATGATGATCTCGCACCCCGCCTCGACGTACCGGTGCATCAGACGATCGGGCTCCACCACCATCAGGTGGGCTTCGAACAGCATCGACACCACGGGCCGGATCGAGGCGATGAGGTCCGGCCCGAACGTCAGGTTCGGGACAAACACCCCGTCCATCACGTCCCACTGGATGCGTTCGGCCCCGGCCGCTTCGAGTGACCGGCACTCGTCGCCCAGTCGAGCGAAGTCAGCCGGCAACACGGACGGAGCAAACGCGATCGGACGCACGGTCCCGAAGGCTATCGACCGACGGTCGCGGACTGGCGCTGAGCAAGCGGCCCCACCCACATCCGCCGTTCCCGAGGGGTTCGCCGGGCTTTGTGTGCGCTCCGTGTCTCCCGGAGACACCGAACGCACACGACGTCCCAGGGTCGCTGGCGCTGAGCCCGCACTCGGGCTGCCTAGCCTGGGCCGGTGACCGAAGGCATCGAGCTGCGAATCGAACGGACGGCGATCGGCGGCGACGGCATCGCCCGGGAACCGTCGGGTCGCACGGTCTTCGTCGACGGCGCGCTCCCGGGCGAGCTCGTGCGGGCCACGATCGTCGAGCAGCAGAAGCAATGGGCTCGGGCGCTCGTCGAGGAGATCGTGGAGCCGTCGGTCCATCGCCAGAGCCCACCGTGTGCCGAGATCGCCCGGGGCTGCGGAGGGTGCGACCTTCAGCACGCCACCCCGACCGGGCAGCTCGACGTGCGGATGGCCATGGTGGCCGATGCGTTGCGGCGTCAGGCCAAACTCGCTGACCATCCGGAGATCGACATCCGTGAGCTTCCGACCGAGGGTTACCGGACCACGGTGCGGCTTGGAGTCGACGAGGCGGGCCGGGCTGGGTTCCGGCGACGGGCGAGCGCCGATCACGTGGCCGTCGAGGCATGCCTGATCGCCCACCCCGCACTCCACGAGCTGATCGCCGATGTGCTTTATCCCGGCGCCACCGAGGTCACCCTGCGGTTGGGTGCCCGCACCGGCGAACGCCTGGCTCTCCTCGATCCGAGCAGCGCCGGGTGCACACTGCCGGCCGACGTGCGCGTGGTCGGCGCCGACCAGCTGGCCGCCGGCAAACGAGCCTGGTACCACGAGGAGCTGGCCGGCCGGCGCTGGCGCATCTCGGCGGAGTCGTTCTTCCAGAACCGCCCGGACGGCGCCGAGGCGCTCGTCGAGGTCGCAGCCGAGATGTTGGCGGGCCTCGCGCCGGGATCCCATCTCGTCGACCTCTACGCCGGAGTCGGGCTCTTCGCCGGCACCGTCGGGGCCGGCCACCGCACCACGGCGGTCGAGGTGGTCCAGAGCGCCGTGGCCGACGCCCGAGTCAACTTGGCCGACCTCGATGCCAAGGTCGTTCGATCCGACGTGGCGGAATGGTCACCTCGGCGGGCCGATGCCGTCATCGCCGACCCGAGTCGTGATGGCATCGGCAAGCAGGGGGCCCGAGTCATCCACGACACCGGTGCCTCCCAGGTCGTCCTCGTGAGCTGCGATCCCGCCGCCTTCGGGCGAGACGTCGGTCTCCTGGTGGCGCGGGGATTCGAGCTCGCACGGGTGGTCCTCGTCGACCTCTTCCCGCAGACGAGCCACGTCGAGACCGTCGCCCTGCTCCAGCGTTGAGGTCGGAGAGCGGGCCCCGGCGGCGTCAGACGTGCGGGTGGTGGCAAGCGACGAAGTGGTCGTCGCCCACCGCCGTCATGACCGGGACCTCGGCCGCGCAGAGATCCGTGGCCCGTGGGCACCGGGTGCGGAATCGGCACCCCGACGGTGGGTTCGACGGGGATGGAATCTCGCCGGTGAGCACGCCCTCGGCCGGATCGACCGACGGTGCCGGCTCGGGCACCGACGCCAGCAGCGCCCGGGTGTAGGGATGTGCGGGCCGGTCGTACAGCTCAGTTGTAGCCCCGGCCTCGCACAATACGCCGAGGTACATCACCGCCACCCGGTCGCTGATGTTCTTCACGACGGAGAGATCGTGGCTGATGAAGACGAGGGTCAGGCCGTAACGGGCTTTCATGTCCTCGAGCAGGTTGAGGATCTGAGCCTGGACGGAGACATCGAGCGCCGAGACCGGTTCGTCGCACAGGATGATCTCGGGGTCGAGCGCCACGGCTCGGGCGATGGAGATGCGTTGGCACTGCCCTCCGGAGAACTCGTGTGGCCTCCGGGTTCGAGCCGTCGCCGGGTCGAGGCCCACATCGGTCAGCACATCGTCGATTCGTGTCGAGGTGGCCACGCCCTCAGGGTCGTCGCCCCAGATCACCAGGCCCTCGCTGACGATCTGATGCACGGTGCGGCGCGGGTTCAGCGACGAGATCGGATCCTGGAAGATCATCTGCAACTTGGGCCGAGTGCGGCGCAGGGCCTCGCCGCGGAGACCGACCATCTCCTGCCCGAGCACCTTGATCGAACCCGATGACGGGTCGACCAGCTGCACGATGGCTTTCGCGGTGGTCGATTTCCCGCACCCCGACTCGCCGACGATGCCGAGCGTCTCGCCGCGAGCGACATCGAGGCTGACTCCACTCACGGCCTGCAACCTCCTTCGACCACCGATCGGGAAGGAGACCTCGAGCGCCTCGACGCGCAACACGATGTCGTCACGATCGTCGCGGAGGTGGGCGTTACCGTTCCCCGCCATCACACCACCGCCCGGCCCGGCTCGGTCTCCTGCGTGGCCCGCGGGGGAGGCTCCGCCTCGGCCATGGCCAGACCGGCCGCGGTCACGCCGTGCCGATGGTTCTCGGCGAGGGCATCGTCGGCCTCTTGACTGCCCACGGGTGTGTGACAGGCGAACTGGTGGGCGGCATCGCCGAGGGACCCGGCGGTCCGTAGCGCGGGATCCTCCTCGAGGCATCGCTGAGATGCGTAGCGGCAACGTGGCGCGAATCGACAACCACTGGGGGGTCGCGTCAGATCGGGAGGACGGCCCACGATCGGGAAGAGCCGTTCGTGAGGAGCGTTGTGGACTCGTGGGATGGTGCGCAGCAGGGCCTCGGTGTACGGGTGCGCCATGTGATGCAGCACCCGTTCGCTGGACACGTGTTCCACGATGCGTCCCCCGTACATCACCGCGATCTCGTCACACCGTCCGAAGGCGACGCCGAGATCGTGGGTGATGAGGAGCAGCGACATGTCGCCATCGGATCGGAGCTCGTCGAGGAGGTCCAGGATCTGACGCTGCACGGTGACGTCGAGCGCGGTCGTCGGCTCGTCGGCGATCAGCAGCTTCGGTCCGCAGGCGAGCGCCATGGCGATGACCATGCGCTGGCGCAGACCGCCCGACAACTCGTGGGGGTACTGGCGGAGCCGGGACTCCGGATCCGGGACGTGCACTCGGCGAAGGAGCTCGACAGCCTGCTCGCGGGCATCGGATCGTGAGACGCCCTTGTGGTATCGCAGGTGCTCGGTGAGCTGGCTGCCGATGCGCTTGACGGGGTTGAGTGCCGTCATCGGGTCCTGAAAGACCATGGCGATGTCGACCCCCCACAGGTGGCGGGCCTCGCCGCGACCGAGGGATCGCAACTCGCGACCGTTGAACCACACCTCGCCACCTACCGTGGCCGTGCTCGGCAGCAGGTTCATCACCGCCTTGGCCGTGACCGATTTCCCGGATCCCGATTCACCGACCAGGGCCAAGGCGTGGCCGTGCGGGATCGAGAACGACACCCCGTCGATCGCTCCCAGGGGGCCACGGGGCGTGGCGAACGAGACGGTCAACCCCCGAACGTCGAGCAGGTCATTCCCGCTCATGAGCTGACCTCGTCGCCTTCGCGCTCGCGGGCTCGCGGCGTGCGGCTCACCCTCGCTTCGTCGCCTTCGCGCTCGCGGGCTCGCGGCGTGCGGCTCACAGGTTCCCCTCGCGGATGTCGAAACGTTTGAGGAACCGGTCGCCGATGTAGTTGAGGGCCAGCACGGTGAAGAACAGCACGAGCGACGGCATGAGCACCATGTGGGCGCCGCCCTCGTCCATCTTGCCGACGCCGTCGGCGACGATCTTGCCCCACGTCGCGGTCGGTCGTTCCACCGATTGTCCGAGGAACGAGAGCGACGACTCGGCCACGATGATGATCCCGACTGCCAGGAAGGCGAACGACACCATGGCGGGCATCACGTTGGGCAGGATCTCGCGGAACACGATGCGGCGATCCTTGGCGCCGAGGACCTTCGCTGCCTGGACGAACTCGCGGTCCGCGAACTCGAGCGTCTTGGCCCGCACGATCCGCGCCAGTGACGGGACGGCCAGGATGCACACGGCGAGCATGACGTTGCCGACGGTGCGGGCGTCACGCATGGCGATGATGAACGACACCAGCACGAGCGCCGGGATCGAGAGCATGGCGCTGATGACCCCGGAGACGATGGTGTCGACCCAGCCCCGGTAGTAGCCGGCGAGCAGACCGAGCAGCCCGCCGAGGGTGATGCCGACGGCCGTGCCCACCAACCCCACGAGCAACGAGACCCGACCCCCCCACACGACCTGGGCCAGGATGTCCTGCCCGAGGGCATTCGTGCCGAAGGGGTGGTCCCATCCGGCCGACTGCTCGCATTCCAGAATGTCGACGACCGGGAGGTTGATCGGCGGGCAGGCGAGGAACTCGGTGCCCAGTTCGTTCGGGTCGTCGAGGAACCCGAGTTGGGGCGCCAGCAGCGCGGCGCCCGAGAGCAGCACCAACCAGGCGATGCTCAACCAGACGAACACGTTGCCGACTCGGACCCGGCCGGTCAGCGTCTCGGAGCCGAGAACCGTGGCGCCCACCGCGGTGATGCCGTCGGGGGAGGAGATCGTCGTCACGACGTGCCCCGATCGACTCGGACCCGGGGGTCGACGATCCCGTACAGCACGTCGATGACGAGGTTGACGACGACGAACAGCACCGCCACCAACGCCACCATCGTCTGCACCACCAGGAACTCCCGCTGCTGCAGCTTCTCGATGAGGAGCGAGCCCATGCCGTCGAGATCGAACAGGAACTCCACGACGATGGCGCCGTTCACGAGTTGGGCGACGTTGAGCCCGGCGACGGTCATGAGCGTGAGGGTCGACGGCCGCAGGACGTGGCGGAGCAGGATCCGCCACGGTGGTAGTCCCTTGGCCTTGGCCACCAGCACGTAGTCCTGCTGGAGGTTCTGGATCATGTCGCTGCGCAGCAGGCGCAGGTAGACGGGGCTGACGACCAGGCCGAGCACCACGGCGGGGAGCCAGATGGATTTGAGGTGGCCGGTGATGCTCTCCGTCGGGCCGACAAATCCCCGCAAGCTGTAGAGGTCCCACTTGACGGAGAACACGTAGCGCAACAGCGCACCGGCCACGAATGCTGGAACGCTCAGCAGGGCGAACGCCTGCGCTCCGACGAGCCGATCGATGACGGTGTTGCGTTTGTAGGCCGCCCAGGTGCCGAGCGGGATGGCGACGACGAGGGCGATGATCTGGCTGTAGACGAAGAGCGACAAGGTGGTCGGCAGCCGTTGACCCAGGCTGGTCGAGACGGGCACGTTGTTGGCATACGAGACGCCGAGATCGCCGGAGAGCGTGTCACCGGCCCAGTTCAGGTAACGGTCGACGACCGGCTCGTCGAGCTGGAGTCGCTCGTGGCACTCGTCCAGCTCGGCCTCGTCCATCAAACCACCGGTCGTGATGCACGGATCGCCCGGCAGTCGGGCCAGCATCCAGTAGGTGAAGAACGTGACCACGATGACGACGACGAGGGCCTGCGCCATGCGCCCGACGGCGTAGCGCATCGGTCAGCGCCGACCTTCGGAGATCGGCATCGCCAACGGCGTCACTCGCCGACGAAGGTCTCGGCCAGGAAGATCCGACCCGAGAACACGGTCGGGGACTGGCTGCCGTCAGGGATGGCGTTCGCCCCGACGTTGTGGACGTCGGCGTTGTGGGCCACGACCCAGGGCCGCCATTCGAGCCAGATGTTGTAGACCTGCTCGGCGAAGGTGCGGTTGACGTCCTGGGAGATCTGGTCGATCTCGGCGGGGTCGCGCGTGAGGCGCAGGGCGTCGAGGGAGGCATCGATGTCCGGGTCCTCGATGCGCCCGAAGTTGGCGACGGCCAACCCGCCGACCGGTCCGCTGTGGTTGCTGTGCCACCACACGTACTCCGGCCCCGGGTTGAGGTAGCCGTGGTTGCGCCACAAGAGGGCGCCGAACGCCCCCTGGAGGGCTTCGGTGATGTTGACACCCTGCTCGAGCGTGGAGATGGTGGTGTCGACACCGCACTGGTTCCACATCTCGGCGATCAGCTCCAGCGACGTGACGTTCCAGGGGGAGTTCGTGACCTGGAGCTCGATGGGTGCCGACTGGCCGATCGCTTCGATCGCGGCCGCCCCGGCTTCAGGGTCGTACGCCGGGTAGCCCGAATCCTCGAGGTAGCCCGGTGCGCCGGGGGCGAAGGGTCCATTGGCGACCTGGCTCACGCCGCCGGTACGGGCTTCGATGAAGAGATCCCCGCTGGTGCACTGGGCCAGGGCCCGGCGGAACTCGGGATCGTCGAGCGGCGCTACGGCGGCGTTGAGCATGACGTACTCGGTCTCGACACCCTGGTTCGTCTGGACGAGGGTGGCACCGTTCTCCTCGAGTTCGGCGAAGTCCTCGGCGAGGTCGGTGTGCAGGAGGTCGAGATCGCCCGAGGCGAGGGCGTCGTAGCGAGCATCGTTGTCCGGAACGGGACGGAACGTGATGCCCTCGAGGTAGGGGAGTTGCGTGCCGTCGGCGTCGGTGCGCCAGTAGTTGGGGTTGCGGGTGACGTGGAGCTCGACGCCCTGGTTCCAGGAGTCGAACACGAACGGACCGGTCCCCACCGGGTTGGTGGCGGCGGCCGCCGGATCGGCGTGGAGCGCGGGCGCTGTCATGTAGCCGAGTTGGCCGGTGAGCACCTCGGGGAGGTTGCCGTAGGGCTGGTTGAAGCTGAGCAGCGCCCGAAGCGGATCCGCGGGGTCGACCGTGCCGCTCTGGTAGGCCTGGAGCACCTGGGCGGTGATGGTCCCGGTCTTCAGGCCGTCGAAGTGGGCGACGATCGAAGCGCCGTCGAACGCCGAACCGTCGTGGAAGGTCACACCCTCGCGGGCCGTGATGGCCCACTCGGTGAAGTCGTCGTTGAGCGGTTCGGCACCCGTCGCCAGGAAGGGGACGATCTCTCCGTCGGTGGTCTCGGTGAAGAGGGGGTCGTAGATGGCGCGCATGACGGTGTGGCACGACGCCGCGCATTGCTGCGACGGCGGATACAAGCCACTTCCCGTCTCGGCCTCGAGCCCGAAGGTGATCTCGCCGCCGGGGACTGGGGTCTCGGTCGCCGCCGGAGCGGGAGGAGCGGTGGTCGTGCTGTCGGAGGGCGTGTCGTCCGGTGCTGAGGTCTCGCCGCCGGTGTCCTCGCCGCCGGTATCGGCGGCGTCGGTCTCGGTGGCCACCCCGTCGCCGCCGGCCTCGCTCACCGTGTCGTCATCGTCGCCTCCGCAGGCGCTGGCCACGAGGGCCATGGTGAGGACGAGAGTGAAAAGCGAGAGCCGGCGGTGACGCATGGGTTCCCCCCAGGGATCGGGATGGTCTGCGAGTGGGTGTGACGAGAGTCACCTCGGATCGGCCGCTCATGTTACCCGGGGTTCGCTCCGACGCAAGTCGCGCGGGCTCATCGGTTCGAGCGAGGCTGACCCTCGGATCGTGGTCGAGGTGACTGAATCCGAGGCTAGCCGAGCCGGTAGACCCGTTCGGCGGTGCCGGCGAACAGTGCCCGTTGCTCCTCGGGCGACCGGTCGGCGGCGATCGTACGGAATGCCGTCCACAACGCGCCGGCCGTGAAGGACACCTTGTCGACCGGGAAGTTGGACTCGAACAAACACCGGTCGGCCCCGAAGGTGTCGATCAGCCACACGAGGTCGTCACTCCAGCGTGCCACGATCTCCGCCGACGAGGCTCCCGGAAGGCGGCCGTCCCACCCGTGGCCGGCCGACGCCATTCCGATGCCCCCCAGCTTCACGACGACGTTGGCCCGCTGGGCGACACCCGCCATGTGGTCCCTCCAGAACGCGTGAACATCGGCGACCTGGTCCGCGTAGGCGCCGGCGTAGATCGGGGCACCGATGTGATCGAGGACGATGGTCGTGCCGGGCACGGCGTCGACCATCTCGATGAACTCCGGCAGTTGCGGGTGATAGAGCCAGGCGTCGAAGGTGTGGCCCCGGCGTCCCAGTTCGGCCACTCCCGCCCGGAGCTCATCTCGGGCCATAAGTCCGCCGACGGAGCCCGGCGCCGAATGGGTCGAACCCGTCGGGTCGTGGGCCAGGCGGTGCCGGATGCCGCGGAACCGGCCGTCGCCGGCGACCTCGTGGGCCTCGAGGATCGCCGGCAGTTCATCGCCGAGCATGAGGTTGCAGGATCCGACGATGCCGGCGACCACCGCGCCCGCGCTGGCCTCGCTCTCCCGACCGATGGCGGCGATGGCCCGGGTCTCCCCGACCTCCTGGTATCCCGGCGCCGCCGCAATGTCGTACTGGTACCCGCACTCGACGAACACGGTTCGGCGGAAGCCGCCTTCGGCGGCGTCGGCGCGCAGCTCGGGCAGCAGGTACAACTCCTGCATCGACATGCCGCGACCGCGCATGTCCCACATGTGGTGGTGGGGGTCCACGACGTCCACGACGGTCGTCGCTGGTTCGGTGGGCATGCTTTCGGCCTCCTCAGCGTTTGCCGCAGTCCATCTCAGTTCGGTCAGACTGTCCACCGGAAGTCTCTCTGCCGACGAAAGCCGCTGACATGACACCCATCGAGCGCGTCGTCGCCCGCGACGAGATCCGCCAACTGGCCTACCGGTACGCGGATGCGATCGACCGCCACGACGTGGACGCCATGGTCGAGCTCTTCGTGCCCGATGCTCGGTTCTACCCGGGCGGCGAATCAGGTCCCGAGCTGACCCGTCGATTCTGGACGGACACGATGGCCCAGACGGGGGTCACCGTTCTCTTCGTCGGCAACCACCTCATCGACGTCGATGACGACACGTCGGCTCGGGGCTCGGTGTGGTGCCGGGGGTACATCGACGACCGCGACCACGGTTTCATCGAGCAGATGATCAAGTACCTCGACCGCTACCGCTGCGAAGGGGGCCGCTGGCGATTCGTGACCCGCAAGCACTTCCTCTGGTACGGCGTGGCCACGGCCGAGGATCCCCTGACGCAGCCGGCTGCGCACTGGCCTCAGAGCCAGGTCGGCGCCGGATCGCTTCCCTTCGACGACCCGGCGTGGACGGCGTTCTGGTCCGAACGCGGTGGCCCGCCCCGCGCCGCACCCGAGGGGCCGGCATGACACGCGCCGATGCCCCGGCGCCGCCCGCCAAACCGGTGTACACCCATGGTGTCGTGGACCGGGTGGTCCCTGCGACGCGGGAGCAGGTGTGGCCCCGCATCGTCGAATGGGCCACCGCCCGCGGGCTCGACGGAGGCGCGGCGCTGGGGCCTGGTGCGGTCCGCCGGGTGCCGTTCGGCGAGTCCGAGCTCGTCGAGACGTTCCTGAGCGTCGAACCCCCGTGGCGGCTCGTCTACGAGATCACCGACGGAGCGCCCGTCGCTCTCTTCCAAGGGTTCGTCCACGTCGTTCCCCATCCGGACGGGTGTCGCGTGATCCGGTCCTTCCTGGTCGATCCCGGGCCGGCCGAAGAAAGCGCACCGGGAGCGAGCGCCGAGTTCGTCGCGGCGGCCCAGACGGTCCTCGACCGGTGGGCCGACGACCTGGTGACGGCCTTGCCGGAGCCGGCTCCGCCGGTCCGGCAAGCCAATGCAACGCGGCCGTGAGGCCGACCGAAGAGACTCGCCCGGCAACCTCTGGTTGCCGGGCGAAGCAGTAGTTTCGGCCTTCGTGTCCAGGACGGTGACCCTTCGAGCGTGGCAGCGCGATGCGTTGGCCTCGTTCACGCGTCGCCAGAACCGCGATTTCCTCGCCGTGGCCTGCCCGGGGGCCGGGAAGACCACGTTCGCGCTGGCGGCATGCCGGGCGGAGCTTCGCGGCGAGCGGCTCCCGATTGTCGTGGTCGTCCCGACCGCCCACCTCAAACGGCAGTGGGCCGAGGCCGCAGTGCGTTTCGGCCTGCACCTCGAACCGGACTGGACGGCACGTGATGGGCGTTTGCCTCCCGATCTGCACGGGGTGGTCGTGACCTACGCCCAGGTGGCCAGCTCGGCCGCCGTGCTGTCGAGTCTGTCGCGCGACGGTTTCGTGATCCTCGACGAGATCCACCACGCCGCCACCGACCGGTCGTGGGGCGACGGCGTCCAGACCGCGTTCGAACACGCCCAGACCCGATTGCTGCTCTCCGGGACCCCGTTCCGGTCCGACGACAACCCGATCCCGTTCGTCGTCTACACGATGGGTGACCACGGCGATGCCCTGTCCGATTACGAGTACGGCTATGGCGAGGCGTTGCTCGACGGCGGCGTGGTGCGCCCGGTCTTCTTCCCGCGTTTCGACGGCCACATGGAGTGGGTCGGTCACGATGGCGCGTTGCGGGAAGCGACCTTCACTGATGATCTCGGCCGCGACGAGTGGAGTGCCCGGCTCCGCACTGCTCTCAGCCTCGAGGGGGAGTGGCTCCCGACGGTCGTCGCTCGGGCCCATCAGCAGCTGCTGTCGATCCGATGGGAGCATCCCGACGCCGGTGGGCTGGTCATCGCAACCGATCATGAGCATGCTCGCGGCATCGCCGACGTCATCCGCCGACGCCATGGGGTTGAACCCGTCATCGCCTTGTCCGACGATCCGTCGGCTTCAGATCGGATCGCCGCCTTCGCTCGATCGGACGACCCGTGGATCGTGGCGGTTCGGATGGTGTCGGAGGGAGTCGACATCCCGCGGCTTCGCGTCGGGGTCTTCGCCACGACCACTACCACGGCGATGTTCTTCCGCCAGTCGGTCGGCCGCATCGCCCGGTGGGTGCCGGCCGGGCCGTCGTCGCAGAAGTCCTACCTGTTCGTCCCGGACGAGCCCCGTCTGCGTCATCTCGCCGCCACCATCGCCGAACAACGACGCCATGCGGTGGCCAAACGTTCGGAGCAGCAGCGCACGGAGGCCGCGGACCGGGAGTGGGACCGGCCGGCCGGCCCGACGGACGAGGAGCAGCTCTCACTCTTCGCGGTGTTGTCCTCGACGGCCCTCGATCCCGCCGAGGAAGAGGCGCTCGCCGCCGGCCTCGACCCAAACGAGGATCTCCTGGTGTCGACTGGTGACCTCGAGGGATTCGCGGTCGAGCTCCCGCCGCCGCCGCCGCTGCCCGGCCTCCGACCCGATCCCCGCGCCGCGCTGGGGGAGATGCGGGGGCGGTTCGCCGACCGTCGAGCGCTGCGGCAGCGCAACACCGATCGAGTGGTCGCCATCACCCGCACGACCGGGCTCGATCACGCCGCGGTCAATGCCGAGCTGAACCGCCGCAGCGGCGTGAACGCTGTCGGCGAGGCGACCGTGGCCCAACTCGAGAAGCGGCTGGGCACTGCCGAAGCCTGGCTGGCCGAGATCAATGGGAAAGCGTGACGGCGCCCGACCACTGATCATGGAAAGGTCAGCCGACGAAGCCGATCATGCCGAGCCACTCGGCCATGGTGACATCAGGGCTCGCGGACGCCGGGGTCGCCATCGTCACGATGACGATGTCGTCGCGCGTGGGCAGTATCGCCGCCCACAGGCGTTCCGCCGTCGGTCCGGTTCCGTCGACCAGGAGGCCGGAGATGCCGTCGACCTCCACGGGCGAGGTCGTGATCTCGAACTCGGCGAGCTCGTTCAAGGCCCCGTCGAGCAGGGCCGACACGTTCGCGTCGGTGAACTGGGATACCCGAGTCCGATCATCCTCGCCGAACGCCGGGTCCACGCCGGGACTCGACTCGACCTGATATCTCGCATCCGAGTCCTGGTGAACGAACCCGAATGGTTGTCCGTCGGGCCCGACCAGGGGTCCATGGCCCACCGGCATCGGGATGTCCCACGTGCCCGACAGGTCCCGTTGGTTGGCCCAATCCTCGGGTAGGACGACGGTTCCCGCGGCCTCGGCGGCGATCACGACATCCGCACCCTCGACCGTTCGCGGCACCGAGAGCTCCGACGTGCTGTGGAGGTCGCCGCGGACGAGGTACGCGCCACCGCCGACGGCGAGCAGCGCCAAGACGCCGGCCAGCAGCGTGCCGTCCTTGCGGCTCGACGCCTTCTGCTCGGCGTAGCTCTCGCGGTCCTCGTGGTCCGGTCGCAGTTTCGGCGGCGCGCCGCTGCGCTGGCGTTCGCGCTGTCGGTCACGTCGAGTCTTGGGTTGCATGGCGCGCCAGGTGTCAGCGGCGTAGTCGGGATCGACCGTGGCGACCTCGGTGCCACCGCAGATCACGCAGCGGCTCTGCGATTGCACCAGCGCGCCACAGCCGGCGCACGTGAGGAGATCCATAGCCATTC
The DNA here is from genome assembly GCA_963732655.1 of uncultured Acidobacteriota bacterium. GTDB lineage: Bacteria > Actinomycetota > Acidimicrobiia > Acidimicrobiales > SHLQ01 > CAVTWS01. The sequence goes on from CAVTAI010000005.1 coordinate 343,473, forward strand.
CTTCGGCCGCCGTCGCTCGAACCTGAGGTGGTCTACGCCGCGGTGACCATGCCGAAGAAGTGGTCCGGCGTGATCGCGAGGGGAATCAGTGGATCATCGGCGTACACCGAGGTCGAGAAGTAGGCCCCGGGGAGGGGGAGCACCAGCTCCCAGACCTGGTCGAACCCGTTCGTGGACTCGATCCAGATGCCGGTCACCGCGCCGTCGGGCGTCGCGACCGTCGCCGCGTGGGTCGACGTCACGGAGATGCCGGGTCCGCTGTTCGTGGCGTACGTCTGGGAGAACTGATCGAGCTCGGCCTGGCTCAGCCCGAGCCACGGGTTGGGCCCCGAACCGATCTCGGTGTCGTAGGTGACGGTGTATCCGTACAAGGCATCGCCATGGGTGCCGGTCACCGAGAACGACTCACGCCCGAAGTCGTCGACGAGGTCTTCCCTGGTGGCGTTGGCCGGGAGGGGCACGGACCAGCCGATCCCGTCGACGCGGGACGGGGCCCACCCCGCGGGCGTGCCGTCGACGACGATGTCGACCGATTCGGTCGCCAAGGCGGGGCCCCGGCCATCGGCAGAATCGATGAGGCCGGCCTGGGTGCCCGCCCACGAGATCGCGAGCACGGCACCCGTGACGATGACTCTCCGCTTGAGCGCGCGCCCGAACCAACCGGCGATTCCGCCGGACCGCCGTTTCGTGGCCGACGCGTAGATCGGGGCGCCTGTCGGCGGGGCGTACACCGGGCCCACCGATGCCGGCGCCGGCGCGCTGGCGAGTGATGGTTTGCCCGTGGGGCCTCGTCGTTGCCAGTCGAGTTGGCGCCACGGTTCGGGCTCGGGGGGAGCGTCATAGGGACGCGGCGCGACCGCTTCGGAACCGCCGCAGATCACACAACGAGACCGACCTTGCAGCAGCGCTCCGCACGTCGCGCACGTTGAAAAGTCCATTCCAACCGTTTCGGCGGTCACACCGAAATGCTTGAGCGTCCGCAGGTCGACGTTGGCCGCTCCGACGCCGCGTGACAAGATCAGCGCCATGTTCATGCTGAGATTCGATATGCGCGCACCGACCGGCGGCGCGCCCATCCAGGACTTGTACCGCGCCGCGGTGGAGATGTCCGAGTGGGGCGAGGCCCACGGCGGATTGACGATCGTCATCTCCGAGCATCACGCGTCCCCGGACCGATACCTGCCGTCGCCGATGATCCTGGCGTCGGCCATCGCGGCCCGGACGAGCACGATTCCGATCTCGATCGGGGCGCTCCTCCTGAACTACCACGACCCCATCCGGATCGCCGAGGACATGGCGGTCCTCGATGTGATGAGCGGGGGCCGGGTCGCGTACACGATCGGGCTCGGGTACCGACCCGAGGAGCACGCCATGTTCGGGATCCCCATGTCCGAACGGGGCGCCACGATGGACCGCAAGATCGACGCCCTCTTGCGGGCACTTCGCGGCGAGCGATTCGAGTACGAGGGCCGACAGATCGATGTCCAACCGGGACCGCTGAGCGCGGCCACGCCGTTCATCGCCTACGGCGGTCACACCGTGGCCGCGGCCCGGAGGGCGGGGCGCCTCGGCCTCGGCCTGTTCGCCGAAGGTGGCGATGCCGCGATGGAGGCGGCGTATCACGAGGCGGCGAAGGCGGCCGGCCAGACCCCGAGTCTGATGGTGCTCCCCAGCCCGGGCCAGGTCACCTCGGCGTTCGTGTCCATCGATCCCGATGACGCGTGGCAGCGCTGGGGTCCTTACCTGCTGCACGACGCCAAGATGTATGCGGAGTGGCTGGGCGACTCCCGGCCGGTGAGCTGGTCGGGCGCCCAGACCGTCGCCGAGCTCAAGGCCGAGAACGGTCCCTACCGGATCTTCACCCCCGACGAGGCGGTGGCGTACGTCCAAGCGCACGGCGCCCTCGGCCTGCAGCCGCTCAGCGGCGGCCTCCCGCCCGAGTACGCCTGGGAATCGTTGCGCACCATCGAGACCGAGGTCCTCCCGCGCCTCCGATCGTGAGCGCGAGCTCGGCCGCACCGATGGCCAATCCCGTCCTGGCCGAGGTCCGACGGGGTTCCCTCGTGGAGAGCGGACACCGGGGTTCGGTGGCCGTCGTCGATTCGTTCGGCCGCGTGCGGTGCGAGGTGGGCGATCGCGATCGGGTCGTGGTGCCGCGGTCATCGGTCAAACCGGTCCAGGCCTTGCCACTCGTCGCGAGCGGTGCCGTGGAACGGTTCGGTCTCGGTGACCGGCATCTGGCCCTGGCCTGCTCCTCGCATCGGGGCGAACCGGCGCATGTCGCCGCGTTGGCCGAGTGGCTGGCGCGTCTCGGCCTCGACGAATCGGCGCTGGAGTGCGGCGTCCAGGACGGGCGCCCCTCCGCGCTGCACCACAACTGCTCGGGCAAACATGTGGGGTTCCTGACCACGGCGGTTCACGCCGGCGAGGACCCCCGCGGGTACATCGACGTCGACCACCCCGTGCAGCGACGGGTGCGCGACGCCTTGACCGACGTGTTCGGCGACCGGTTGACCCCCGAGCCGGTGGTGGACGGGTGCGGTATACCGCTGTACGGCCTGCCGTTGGCCGACCTGGCCTCCTCCCTGATCCGGCTGATCTCCGGGTCCGGTCTCGACGACCGCATCGCGTCCGGTGGGCGGCGTCTCGTCGGCGCCATGAGGTCGGAGCCGTGGTGGGTGGCGGGGACCGGCTCCTCGGTGACGGACCTCTCGGTCGAGACGGGCGGAGCGCTCGTGGCCAAGAGTGGAGCCGAGGGGGTCTTCGTCGTGGCGTGGCCCGAGGCCGGCCTGGGGGTGGCCGTGAAGATCGACGACGGTGCCCGCCGGGCCGCCGACGTCGTGACGGCCGGCATCCTCGCTCGCCTGTCCGAACCACTCGTCGACGACGTCCCCAGCGCCGGCCGGGTACGGGATTGGGCGACCCGGGCGAGCTCGCAGCCGCTCTCGAACGCCGCCGGCCGCATCGTGGGCGCCATCTCGGCGACGATCCCATCGGCAGAGTCGTGGGGAGCGGGCCGGCCGTGAGCCCGTGGCTGACGTCGTCGGTGGCGGCGCGGGGTCGCCTGCTGAGCATCGTCGTGCTGATCGGTTCGCTCCTGGGAATCGTCCTGGGTCTGGTGCTGGTGGAACGGACGGCGGACCGGTACCGCGCGGTGCTCGACGTCAGCGAGGCCACAGCCGTGGTGGCGGCGGAGGCCGCCGACCCGATCTCCGGGTTGGCGGCCAGCGTCGACGACCTGACCGCCGGTGTCCTCCAGGGCCTCCGCGATGCCGAGCTCCTGGCCGCCACTGCGGCGGACACGGCGAGCCAGGTCGGGACGGCGGCGGCGACGAACCTGGCCGACTCACTCGACGGCATCGCCTCGATCGCTGATCGAATCGCCGCCATCGTCGACGGGGTCGAGGCGTTGATACCAGGTGACGTGGAATCGGCCGCCGAGGATCTGCAGGAGGTGGCGGCCGGGCTCGAACCGGTGGCCGACCAGCTCCGGGAGGTCGGCGACGAGCTGACGGCGAGCGCCGCCGAGCTGTCCTCGGCGGCCGGAACCTTGGCCGAGCTCGGGGATCAGCTCGGTGCCATCGAGGACGAGATCGCCGACACCCAGGCCTCGCTGCTCCGGTTGCCCGAAGTCGCCGACGAGCTGTTGCGTCAGGTGCGAGCAGATCGCGACCGCCTGAGCGTCGAGATCTGGTTGTGGCGGGTCGCCGTGGTCCTGGTCGGTGGCGTCATGGCGGCCTCGGCCGCGACAGCCGAACGCCTCCTCCGGGCGGCGGCCGAGGAGTCCCTCCGCACGGGCTGAGTCGGCCCCCCATAACGCAGGCTGAGTCGGCCCCCCATAACGCAGGCTGAGTCGGCCCCCCATAACGCAGGCTGAGTCGGCCCCCCATAACGCAGGCTGAGTCGGCCCCCCATAAGGCAGGCTGAGTCGGCCCCCCATAACGCAGGCTGAGTCGGCCCCCGGCCGCGACTTGTTGGGCCCCTGAAGCGTCGAAGAGTCAACGGTGTGGGTCAGTCGACTCATTCACGCTTTTTCAGTCTCGCTTCCGTCAAGTCGCTGCGGCGGGAACCGAAGGAGGCGGACCAGCGGGACGCAGGGGCCCTCGGGCCGAGTAGGAGAGTCGACGCAATGATGACCGACATGGACCCGGCGCTGCTGGGGGGAGCTGCCGTCGAGATCCGCCACACGTACTTCGACGGTACGTGCCGCTCACTCTTCACCACCGGGGTGGAGACCATCGTCCACGACGAGCAGCTCATCGTCTCCCGGTCGGATCGGCGCGGGATCATCACCGATGTCAACCAGGCGTTGGTGGCGGTGTCGGGCTACGACGCCCGGGATCTGGTGGGGCAGCCGCAGGCGATCCTGCGTCATCCCGACACCCCGCGACCGGTGTTCGAGGAGATGTGGGAAACCATCAACGAAGGCCGCCAATGGCGCGGCATCCTGGTGAACCTGCGGCGCGACGGTGGGTTCTACCGCGTCCACGCCACGATGCTCCCGAACATCAAACGCGGCCGCATCGTGGGCTTCACGTCCGTTCAACACGCGGCCACGCGGGCCTCGATGTTCGCCGCCGACCGCACAACAGTCTGAGATTTCGGCCTCACTCGCTCGCTTTGCTCGCTCCGTTCGGCCGAGTTTTCCTTGTGAGCCGGCTGCGCCGGCGCTCACTGTTGCTGTGCCGGGATGGCAAAGCCACACCGGCACAGGCGGTAGGGCACCGCAGCGGGTTCGGACCACACCGGTGCGGGCTCTATTGGGGGGGCGTGGGAGGGGGGCGACTCCGTCGGCCCCCTTCGCCCTTGCCGGAGCCGGCTCCGCCGGTCCGGCAAGCAATGACGAGCGCGGCCGGAGGCCGCCCAGCCCAACTCGTTTGGAAACCTCCGGTTTCCAAACGAAACCTATCTTGTTCCCCAGTTGTAGGTCTGTTTGACGAGGTCGAGGTAGGTGAAGATCTCGGCGGACTCGACGCCGGCGACGCTGCGGATGTCGGCGTTCACCAGGTCCAGCAGGGCCGAGTTGTCGGCGCAGACCACCTCGACGAGCAGATCGAACCGGCCGGCGGTGACCACGACGTAGTCGACCGCCTCCAGCTCGGCGATGGCGCGTGCGACGACGGACACGTCGCCCGTGGCGCGGATGCCGAGCATGGCGAACACATGGAAGCCGAGCGAGGTCGGGTCGGTCACGCCGACGATCTGCACGGCGCCGCTGTCGATCAGCCGCCGCACCCGTTGGCGCACCGCGGCCTGCGACAGGCCGACCAGTGGACCGAGCTCGGCGTAGGAGATCCGCCCATCGCGCTGGAGCTCTCGGACCACCGCCTTGTCGATGTCGTCGAGGACGAGGGGCTCGTCCGGGGCGTCTCGGCCGGTACGGATCACGCCCATCGCGGGCTCCCGGCGGGTCGTTCGAGGCTCGTCGCCACGACGGGGTTCACGATCTGGCCTCGATCGGTATTGACGCCCAACGCCAACTCGGGGTCGCCCGCGCACGCGTCCGCGGGTCCGAGGGTGGCCAGGTCGACGAGATACGGGAGGGTGGCGTTCGTCAACGCATGGGTCGACGTGTGGGGAACGGCCCCCGGCATGTTGCCGACGGCGTAATGGATGACGCCGTGCTTCTCGTAGACGGGATCGTGGTGGGTGGTCTCATGCGTCGTGGCGATGCACCCGCCCTGGTCGACCGCCACATCCACGACGACCGCACCGGGTCGCATGGAGCGGACCATGTCCTCGGTCACCACCACCGGCGCTCGTCCCCCGGCCACGAGCACGGCGCCGATGACGAGGTCGGCGTCGGCGACCCGCGCGCTCCAGGGCGCCGCGGTTGGAGGCCAGGGTCGTGATGCGGCCGCGATGGATCTGGTCAGTCCAGCGCAATCGGTCGATGTTCTTGTCGAGCAGGCGGACCTCGGCTTCCATGCCCGCGGCGATCCACGCCGAGTTCCAACCCACGTTCCCGGCTCCGATGACGGTGACCTTGCCGGGCGCCACCCCCGGCACGCCCCCGAGCAGAACCCCACGGCCTCCGTGGTGCGACTCCAGGTACTTGGCTCCCGCCTGGATCGCCATCCGGCCGGCCACCTCGCTCATCGGGGCGAGGAGGGGCAGGCTGCCATCGGGTCGTTGGACGGTCTCGTAGGCGAGGCCGGTGGTGCCGGCGGCGAGGAGGGCATCAGCGACGGCCGGGTACGCGGCCAGGTGGAGATAGGTGAACAACACGAGATCGTCTCGCAGGTACGCGAACTCCGAGGTCTGCGGCTCCTTGACCTTGCAGATGAGCCCGGATCGAGTCCAAACGTCGTCGGCGGCGCCGACGATCTCGGCCCCCGCCGCCCGGTACTCGGCGTCAGAGATCCGAGACCCGTCCCCCGCGCCGCGCTGCAGGAGCACGCTGACTCCGTGAGCGGCCAGCTCGCGCACGCCGTCGGGCGTGATGGCGACCCGGTGCTCATCGGCTTTGATCTCGGTCGGGACCCCCACGACAAGCGGTTTCGTCATGCCGGTCACTGTAGAGCGCGGTCCGCGGTCAGCCAGAGAGGTACGGGCGTCAGCCGGAGAGGTACGGGCTTCGAGACAGGTCGGGGCAGCTCGGGCGGGCGTGACCCCAGTAGTCGTCGCGACCCGGATCGAGGCTCGGGTTCACGACCACGAACTGCCCCATGAGGTCGGTCCCCGGCGCGCCATTGGTGGAGATGTGGGCGCCCGCGTTGTCGTTCGGGGCGCACACCGGCACGGCCCCGAGGGCGTGGAAGGACTCGTGCGTGGCCACGATGGCGGTCTCGCTCACGCCCGGGAGCGAGGTGGTGGAGGGATCGTCGCAGGTCGATCCGATGAACACGTGCGCGTAACGAGGGTCGCCGATCTGTCCCTCGAGCTCGATGTCGGAGGACGCCGTGCCGAGCACGACGCCGCAGACACCGCCGGTGTACACCCCTTCGAGGAACACGATGTACAGCTTGTCCGGGTGGCCGAACCCGTCGGCCACGAGTTGCTCCTCGATGCGCGACGTGCCGGTGAAGCCGATCTGGAGGCCTGACGTGAACCGGTCGGCAGAGCTGCGGGGCGCCAGGTCGGCGAGGCGCAGGCCGATACGGACGGTACTGATCTCGGGACTGCCGGCGGCCCGGTCCCACGAGATGGTCTGGCCGGACTGGGCGTCGAGCCAGGCGTCGATGTTGGTGAGCTCGTGGGCGATCGCGTCGGCCCGACCGGACGGCTCGACGATGTCCGCTGGGATGGCGTAGATGACGTGGACCTGGGCGCGCGAGCCGGTGTCGAGGTCGTCCTGGACGTTTCGGGCCAGGACGACACCCACGAGGTCGGCCAGCAGATGGGTGGACCCGGCGTCGTTGTAGAGCGTGAACTCGCCGGCGGCCGAGAGCGGCACGAACACGAGGTTGGGGACCGTCTCACCCGCAGTCGGGTTGAGGTTCGACGCCGTGGGGAGCGGCTGACCCGTGGGGTACGCGGTCACGAACGTCGCCGCCGAGGCGCCGACCGCAGTCACGTTGACCACCACGCCGGTCGCCGCGTACGGGAGCTGAACCCGCAGGTCGTCGGCGACCGACACGATCACGCTCCCGTGGGGCCCGATTGGTTGGGCGGGCGCGCCGACGCCGGTACGCGTGTCCAACACGCGGGTCGGGGTCAGCGGGGAGTAGTTCCCACGATCGGGCAGCCACGCCATGACATCGACCACCAGGTGGGTCGAGCCGGCGTTGTTGTACAACGAGATCGCCCCGCCGACTCCGACCTTGACGATGCTGAGGTTGGGGAACGTCTCGCCCGCGTCGAGGTTCAATGTGGAGGCCAGGGGCAACGGTTCTCCCGACGGCCAGGCGGTGACGTGGGTGGGCAGCGTGGCCCCGGTGGCGGTCACGTTGACCACCACCGCGCTCACCCCGGTGGCCGGGACTCCACCCCGGCCGAGGACCGGCACGTCGATCGTGGCCGCCTGACCAACCGGGGCGGCGCCGTCCGCGCGGGTGTCGAGCAACCGGGCCGGCAGGAGCGGGGTGAGGTGGGCGTCGGTCGGCGTCCATCCGACGATGTCGACCACCAGGTGCGCCTGCCCGTCGTTGTTGTACAGGGTGATCGAGCCACCGGCGCCGACCTTCACGATCGCCAGATTGGGCAGGGTCTGTCCGGCCGTTGCGTTCAGGATGCTGGCCAGGGGTCGCGGTTCGCCGCCGGGATACGCGGTGATGAAGGTGGCCACGGTCGGCTGCGTCACGGTGATGTTGACCACCACGGCGCCGACACCGGATCCGGGAACCCCTCCACGCCCGAGCACGGGAACGTCGACCGTGGCGCCCGCGCCCAGAGGTCCGGCGACGAAACCCAACCCGATCCGGGTGTCGAGCAGACGGGCGGGGGTCACGGGCTGCATGCCCGCGAAGCTGGTGCCCGGCGACGCCGCGACCTCGCTGCCGGTCAGCAGCAATGCGTCTGCTTCGCCTTCGATGGACTCCGAGGTCTCTGGTCGGTCGAGGACGGCGAGCTCGTCCGGGGGCCTGCCGACCGGATCGAAGCGTTCCGGGACGTCGACGGGATCTCCGGTGCCCGGATCGGCACCGCCGGGATCCGCCTGGGCGGGACCGCCGGCCGAGACCGGACCGACGACGACCACCAGCACCACCAGGCCGGCCGCCCAGGAGCGACGAACGGGGCGAGGCCGGAGTTTGGGCACGTCCAACGGTAGCGGCAGCCTTCGGGCGGAGGGCGTCGGTGAGTCAGGGGCCCGCAGTGACGGCAGTGCTCACGAGCGGGCGGATTTCATGAGCCGCTGGCCGCGGCGGTGATCAGAGGGTTGATGCGGTCCTCGACCACGGCGGTGATAGGGGCGAGATCCTGCACGACCTCGAGACGGGCCATCGTCTGCGCCGGAGGGTAGACGGCGGGGTTGCCGAGGATCTCGGGCAGGATCGACGCCTGCGAGGCCGCGTTCGGGCTGGCGTAGAAGGTGTAGTTGCTGAGCGCCGCGCCGTTGGAGGCGTCGAGGATGAAGTTCATGAAGGCATGAGCGGTACACGGGTGCTCGGCACCGGCCGGGATCACCATGTTGTCGACCCACTGCGGGCCGCCCTCGGTGGGCACGAAGTAGCGATAACGGTCCAACACGGTCGGGTCCTCGGCCGACGCCGTCGCCAGCAGGGACAGCACGTCGCCGCTGAAGCCCATGGCGATGTCGACCTCGCCGGCCAGGAGCAGGTCCTCGTAGTCGTTCGTGTTGAACGAGTGGAGGTGAGGCGCCACGGCCTCGATGGCATCGGCGGCTTGCACGAGCTGGAGGGTGTCCTCGGTGTTGAGCGAATAGCCCAGATACTTGAGCGCAGCGCCGAGAACCTCACGACCGGTCTCCAGCAACGTGATCCGTCCGCTCCGGGCGGCCGCCTGATCCGGATCGAAGACGAGGCTCCACGACGGGTCGACGTCGCCGCCGACGGCGTCGAGGTTGACGGCCAGACCGGTGGTGCCCCACTGGTAGGGCACGGCGTAGCTGCCGGACGGGTCGTACGAGCGCTCCGTGAACTCGGGGAGCAGGTTGGCCAGGTTGGGGATGGCACCGGAGTTGTAGGGCTGCAGCAACCCGTCGGCGACCATCGTTGGGACCAGGTAGTCCGAGGGAACGACGATGTCGAAGGTCTCGCCGGCCGCCAGACGAGCGGCGGCCTCCTCGCTGCTGGCGAAGAACTCCTCGGTGACCGTCACGCCGTTCTGCTGCTCGAAGGCATCGACGAGGGCCGGATCGAGGTATTCGCTCCAGTTGAGCAGCTCGAGATCGCCGTCGACCTGGCCGACGCGGCAGTCGGCCGCGCCCTCGGCGCCCGATGGTGCGGCGTCGTCACCACCGATGAATCCGGTCGTGGCCGCGACGGCCGCCAGGAGGGCGAGAGCGGCTGCTCCGATGATGAGGCGTTGGCGAGACATGCAGGTTCCCTGATTCAGTGGATCCTCCTCTATCGGCCGTACCGAAGCGCCCTTGAGCGACCGTTGCGGCCGGATCCCGGCGGAAACACGCTGGCGTCGGTCGACGGGCTGGCCCAAGCTGGGCCCGTGGATGACGCCGGACGCTGCTTCGCAGTCATATTCACCACCCAGCTCACTGCCGGCTCGGCCGGCTCGGCCGGCTCTGCCGGCTCGGCCGGCTCGGCCAACTCTGCTGGCTCAGGCGGGCCCGCGAGGTATGAGACGACGGCGGAGCGGATGGTCGATCTGGCGGCATCCCAACCCGGGTTCCTGGGGATCGACAGTGTCCGCGGCCCCGACGGGGTCGGGATCACCGTGTCGTACTGGGCCAGCGAGGATGCGATCGCCGCCTGGCGCGACAACGTCGAGCACGCGGCGGCCCGGGAAGCGGGTCGGGCCGAGTTCTACGAGTGGTACGACCTCCGCGTGGCCGATGTGACCAGGAGGTACGGATTCACCCGGCCCGACGGGGACCGATCACCCGCGCCCGCCGACGGCTGACCCGCCGGCGATGCGTTGAGCGATGGCGATCGGAACCAGCGTCACCGCCATCACGATGAGGGCCACGACGTTGAGGACCGGCCGATTGCGCGGGCGATTGAGGCTGTCGAAGATCCATATCGGGAGCGTCTTGTCCGAGCCGCCCCGGGTGAACGTCGTGACGATGATCTCGTCGAAGCTCAGGGCAAAGGCGAGGATCCCGCCGGCGAGGAGCGCGGAACCGACGGAGGGCAGCAGGACGTACCGGAGGGTCTGGAGACCGGAGGCGCCAAGATCCATCGACGCCTCGATGATGGATCCCGACGTGCGGCGCAACCGTGCGAGCACGTTGTTGTAGACGACCACGACGCAGAACGTGGCGTGGCCGACGATGATCGTGCGGCTGCTGAGGTCGATGTCGCCCAGGGTGATGGCCGACCGAAGGGCGATGCCGGTGATGATGCCCGGAAGGGCGATGGGCAGCACGACGAGGAACGACACCGCCTCCCGGCCGAAGAAGTTTGATCGCGCCACGGCGGCGGAGGCCATGGTGCCGAGCACCAGCGCGATGACGGTGGAGGCGGCGGCCACCCGGACGGATAACCAGAGCGCGGTCCAGATGTCGTCGTTGTGGAAGGCCACGTCGAACCAGCGGGTGGTCAATCCGGGCGGGGGGAAGGTGAACAGGAGATCGTCGGTCGTGAACGTGTACAAGATGACGATGGCGAGCGGGAACCACAGGAACAACAAGCTGGCCCCGGCGGCGACTCGGAGGGCGACCCTGTTCATCAGAGGGCCCCGTTCATCAGAGATTCCATGGCCTGGGCGCCGCCACGACGGATGAGAATCTCGCCCGAACGGAGGGAGCGAAGCGACCGAGTGAGCCCGATTCTCATCAGAGCGCCTCGAACGCGCCGGACCGGCGAGCCAGCAACAGGTAGATGCCCATGATCGTCATCGGGATCACGGTGTACGCCGCCGCCAGTGGCAAGTCGCCGCCGGTGCCCTGGAACTGATAGATGGCGCGACCGATCGTCGGTCGCGACGGACCGACCAGAGTCGGGATGATGTAGTCGCCGAGCGTCAACGAAAACGTGAAGATGGAACCGGCGACGACGCCCGGCAGCGCGAGCGGCCAGACGACCCGGCGAAAGGTGCCGAAGGGCCGAGCCCCGAGGTCAGCCGACGCATCGAGGAACGACTCGGGAACCCGTTCAAGGGACGCTTGGATGGGGAGGATCATGTACGGGATCCAGACATAGATGAACACGAGCCATTGGCCGGTCCAGCTGTCCGACAGGGTGGCGCCGCCGATGTAGGGCGCGTCGACGACGGCGTTGACCACACCAGTCAGGTGCAACGTGTCGGCGAACCAGTAGAGGACACCTTCCTGGGACAAGATGTTGCGCCACGCATACACCCGGACGATGTAGCTGGCCCACAGCGGGAGCACGATGCCCAGGTAGATCAACGCTTTCGTGCGGGCCGATGCGACCTTGGCCAGGTGGTAGGCCACCGGGTAGGCGAGCGCCGCACAGCCGACGGTCACGGCCGCCGCCATCGCGGTGGTGCGGAGCACGGTGTCACGGGTGGTGACGGTGAACAGCTTGCGCCAGGTGTCGAGGCCCAGGTCCTCCTTGACGACACCGGTGAACTCGTCGAGCCGGTAGAAGCTCTGCCACAATAAGGCGAGCAGCGAGCCCACGTACACCAGACCCAGCCACAGAAGCGGCGGGGTGAGGAGCATCACGAGTCGGACCCACGGGTGGCGGTAGAAGAACGCCGAGATCTGGTGGCCCAGCGTCGAGGCGGCGACCGGGCGGGGGGTGGGCGCCGGCTCGAGGATGTCGTTGATCGGGGGATGAGTGGTCATGGTCGAGACCGATCCGCCCGAGCCCGCCGCGGTGGCGGACCCGGGAGGACGGTGGAAGGGGCTGGCTCAGCCACCCATGATTCGCTGGTACTCCGACACCCAGGTGCTGTATGGCACGCAGGCGCCTTCGTCGGCCTCGCCGAAGCAGTTGGCCTCCGGCGTCTTCCAGAAGTGGATGTTGTCGAACTCGTCGAACCCGTTGGTGGCGCAGCCTTCTACGCCGAGCAGTTCGCTGGTGTCGCACGCGGCGGGCACGGCCGGCACCGAGCCGAACCAGGCCGCGACATCACCTTGGACGACGGGGTCGAGCGAGTGTTCCATCCACAAGTAGGCGCAGTTGGGGTGGGCGGCGTTGGCATGGAGCATCGTGCTGTCGGCCCAGCCCGTCGCTCCCTCGTCGGGGACCACCGACGCCACCGGGGCACCTTCGGCCACGAGTGCGTTCACCTGGTACGGCCAGGTCGAGCTGGCCACGGTCGAAGCGTCGCCGAAGTCCTCGATCTGGGCGACGACATCGTGCCAGTAGGTGTTGACCAGACCTTGCTGGCCCTCGAGCAACGCCACGGCGGCGGCGAACTGCTCCTCATCGAGGGCATAGGGATCTTCGATCCCCAGGTCGGGCTGGGTGGCCATGAGGTACAGGGCGGCGTCGGCGACGTAGATCGGGCCGTCGTACGCCTGCACACGGCCGGTGTTCGACTCGCCGTCGGGCAGGTCCTGCTCCTCGAACACCACCGACCACGAGGTCGGGGCTTCCGGGAAGACCTCGGTGTTGTACATCAGCACGTTGGATCCCCACTGGTAGGGAACCCCGTACGACGCGCCGTCGACGGTGTACCACGGGGCGCCCTGGAGCCGCTCGTCGACCGTCGCGTAGCTGGGCACGAGATCGAGGTTGATGGGTTGCACCGTGCCGCCCCGGATGAGGCGGAGGCTGGCGTCGCCGGAGGCCGTCACGAGGTCGTACTCATCGGACCCGGTCATGAGCGAGACCATCTCGTCGGAGGTGCCGGCCGTGGTGACCGTGACCTCGCAGCCCGTGTCCTGCTCGAACGCGGTGACCCAGTCGTACGCGGGATCGGTGCTGCCGTCTTCGATGTAGCCGGCCCAGGCCACGATCGACAGCGCCCCTTCGCCCTCACCGACTTCGGCGAGGACGTCGCCCCCGTCGCTGGACGCGTCGTCATCGTCGTCATCGCCGCAAGACGCGGCGAAGAGCGCGAGGATCGCGACCACGGCCACGAGCCATCGTGAATGGTGTTTCATGCTGGTATCCCTCCATAGCTGTGTGGTTCGTCGGCCGCCAGCGGCCGGAGGGCGGCTGGCGGCCAGGCGAGCGTGACTCGGGCATCCGTTGCGACCGCGTCGGGTCCCGAGTCGGGTTCGGTGTTCTGTTCGACGACGGTGAGCTCGGCGCCGGCATCGAGACAGACGATGTATCGGGTCGATGTCCCGAGGTAGATGACACTGTGCACGCGGCCGGTCGCGGTGAGGTGACCTTCGGGGGTCGAGGTTCCGGCCGGCACGATCCTGATCTTTTCGGGTCGGATGCTGACCGTTTCGTCCGATCCGGTGATGGCGGTGGCTGCGGATCCGGTGAGCACGTTGGAGATGCCCACGAATCCGGCGACGAACTCGGTGCGGGGTCGTTCGTAGACGTCGGTCGGCGTGCCCACCTGTTCGATGCGCCCGTGGTTGAACACGGCGATTCGGTCGCTCATCGTGAGCGCTTCCTCTTGATCGTGGGTGACGTACAGGAACGTGATCCCGACCTCGCGCTGGATGCTCTTGAGCTCCACCTGCATGGCGTGGCGGAGCTTGAGGTCGAGGGCACCGAGGGGTTCGTCGAGCAGCAGGACGCTCGGTCGGTTGACCAGGGCCCGGGCCAGCGCGACCCGCTGACGCTGACCGCCGGACAACTGCGCGGGCCGCCGATCCCCGAGCCCGTCGAGGCGAACCATGGCGAGTGCATCGGCGACCCGGTCGTTCCGCTCGGACTTGGCGACCTTGCGGATGCGGAGCCCGTAGCCGACGTTGTCGGTCACCGTCATATGCGGGAACAGCGCGTAGTCCTGGAAGACCGTGTTGACGTCACGTTCGAACGGCGCCCTGCGGCTCACGTCGAGGCCGTGGAGCTCGACCGTTCCGGAGGTGGGCTTCTCGAAGCCGGCGATCATCCTGAGGCAGGTCGTCTTGCCGCTTCCCGATGGGCCGAGCATGGAGAAGAACTCGCCGTCGGCCACCTCGAGATCGACATGATCGACGGCGGTGACCGTGCCATACCGCTTCGACACGTCGACCAACTGGACAGCTGTCGTAGACACCTGATGTGACCCTCCCGTCGATGAGCTTTCCAGGCCCCTTGGGTGAGGGCAAGCGTCGCACGGTCGCGCCGACCGCCCGGAGACCGATTCGATCGTCAGGTCGGGCTCCACCGATTGAAATCGGTGGCGGTCAGTCGACGAGGGGCACAATGTCGTCCTGGAACCGGGACATCTGGTCGAGGAGCTCCGACCGGCCCCGATTGCGGAATCTGAGGTGCATCACGTTGCATCCGGCCTGCCGGGCGGCCCGGAGCAGCTCGGCGATCTGGTCGGGTGGACCGCTGATCGGCGGGTGCCCGCCCAGATCGTCCGGTGGTATGCCGAGGTAGAGGAAGGGCACACCGAACCCGAGATCGAACGAGGCGCCCGGTCGCCCGGCGGCTTCGGCGGCGTGGGCGATGGTCGAGCGGATCTCGCCATATCGGTCGAGCGGAACGCCCATCGGGATGTAGCCGTCGCCGAGGCGGCCCACCCGTCGCCACGCCGCCGCTCCCATACCCCCGACCCAGATCGGTAGGTGCCCGGCGACCGGCGCAGGGGCGACGCCGACGTTCGTGTACGCGAAGAAGTCACCCTGGAACGACACGTGGTCGGATCGCCACACGTCACGGAGGGCGACCAGTGTCTCGTCGAGTCGTTTGCCGCGGGTGTGGAAGTCGATGCCCAGCGCGTCGAACTCGGCTTCCACGTGGCCGGCGCCGACCCCGAGGATCGCTCGGCCCCCCGAGAGATGGTCGATCGTCCCGAACGACTTCGCCGTCTGGAGCGGGTGCCGGTAGGCGGCGACCCAGACCTCCGACAGCAAGCGGACCCGGGACGTGTGGGCGGCGAGGAAGGCGAGGGTGGCGACCGTGTCGTACCAGGTGGTGGTCATGTGCCGGGCGTAGTCATTGTCCGGTACGGCGATGTGATCGCACACACCGATGAAGCCGTGCCCGGTCGCCTCGGCATGCTGGGCGATCGCCACGAGGTCGTCGACTGTGGCACCGTCCTCCCAGGGCTCCCGCAGGGTGCGGGTCAGCGTCTGGATCGGGAGCTGCATGCCGTAGATCCATCGCCCGTCGGGAACCACGTTGGTCATGTCGGGCCCTTCAGAACAGGCGGAGCTCGTCGGACTCCAGGCCGCGCAACGAGTCGTAGTCGACGGTCACACAGGCGATGGCCCGATCCGTGGCCAAGGCCCGTGCCTGCGGCTTGATCTCCTGGGCGACGAAGACGCCGCGCACCGGCCGGAGCAGGGGATCCCGATTCAGGAAATCGAGGTAGCGGGTCAGTTGCTCCACCCCGTCGATCTCGCCCCGCCGCTTGACCTCGATGGCGACGGCGCGTCCATCGCGGTCGCGGCACAGAAGATCGACCGGGCCGATCTCGGTGGGGAACTCCCGCCGGACCAGACGGAACCCGAGTTCGATCGCGTCGGGCGCGGCGGCCAGGAGCTCCTGAAGGTGAGCTTCCACGCCGTCCTTCTGGAGCCCGGGGTCGACGCCGAGCTCGTGGGCGACGTCGTCGAGGATCTCCTCCAAGACGATGGTGAGCGTCTCCCCCTTGGGGTTGCTGACGATCCAGCGATCGCCCTCATCGGTCAACCGGTTGGGGGCGTTCATCCAATTGAGGGGTTTGTAGGCGCCGCCGTCGGCGTGGATGGCCACGCATCCGTCGGCTTTGACCATCAGGAGCCGGATCGCCGACGGCAGATGAGCCGAGAGCCGGCCGGCGTAGTCGACGGTGCAGCGGGCGATCACGATGCGCACAACGGGCGATCCTACCCCCGCCGCCATCGCCGACCCGAGGCCAGAGCAGGTGACTCCACCCCGGCGAGGCCGGGCGGGTCGATCCGGGGGCGGCCACGTTCGAATTGCGTCGTGGTGGGCGACACCCCACGTCGGTTGGCGCGCGCAGTTCCGGTGGGAGGGAGGTGTCCTTCCGGGGCCGAAGGTCTGCCCGGCGCTGCGACGGGTACCGTGAACCGGTGCGCCGCCTCGGTCATTCGACCGCGTCCCTGGTCCTGGCCCTGGGGGTGGTGTGCGCTCCGATCGCCCAGATCGTGTCGAGGGGCGGGGCCGTCGCCTCTGCGCAAGAGGCGCTCGAGGTCGCCGTGTGCGGCCCTCCCGGGCAGCCGTTGATCCTCGAACCCGATGCGCCCATGGGCTCCGACGCGCTGCACACCTACCGGTTCGAGCCCTTCCGGGTGCCCGAGGAGGGTGGGCCCTACGAGCTCGCCGTTGGGTACACGTGGGCACCGGTGGAGCTCGCCCGACTCGAGATCGGGCTCTGGGATCCGGACGGAACCGACAGCCCGGCGGGTTTTCGTGGGTGGTCGGGCAGTCGCGAGGGCCGGATCCACGAGCAGCAGGCGCCGATCTCGATCTCCCCCTATGGCGCATCGAGGGGTTATGTCCCCGGCGAGGTCGAGGCTGGGGTCTGGAACCTGGAGATCGGTGTCGCTGAGCTCCCGACCGACGGCCAGCTCGCGACCTACCGCATCGAGATCACGTGCACACCCGAATCGGCCTACACCGGGCCGGAACGCGTCTGCGGTCGTCTCGGCGCCGGTGGATCGTGAGCTGCTCGTGAACGTCGACCGGGGTTGGTACGCGGTCGATCCTCATGTGCGCGGGTATCACTCGAGCCCCAACGGGCCCGGCTGGGAGCAGGTCGTCCAGTACGCCCGTGCTGCGGGTCTCGACGCCATTGCGATCGCCGAGATCGGCACCGACGAACACTGGCGAGAGCTCGGCCCGGTGCAGGCGGACGCGTCGGATCTGCTGCTCTGGCCCGCCCGGGAGATCGCCTCGTGGGCCGGGCGTGCGGTCGTCCTCGGCGAGACCCCCTCGACGGTCGCTTACCGGGTCGGGCCGCTGGGTGAGGGCTTCGCCCAGATCCAAGCCGATGTCACTGCGGATGGAGCGCTGTTCGCCGTCAGCCAACCCGCGGCGGCCCCCACGCTGGCCGGGGTTCCGTGCGCCGGCTGTTCGTTCACGGCATGGAGCGAACTCGACCTCGACCGGGTGCACCTCGTCGAAGTGGTGACCGGCAGCGCCCAGCTCGAACAGCTCGCCGGGACGATCGCGGATCCCGATGTCGGACCCAGCATCGCCGCCTGGGAAAGCCTGTTGCAGCAGGGTCACCGAGCGGTCGCCATCGGTGGTTCCGATGACGGCGTGGGAACCCGGTACGGGGTGAGCCGAACCCAGGTGCTGGCCGACGGCCTGGGGGTCGCCCCGCTGCGAGCGGCCCTGCTGGCCGGCCATGCGTATGTGCAAGGTGTGGGCAGCGTCAGCCCCACCGCCGACCTCACGGTGACCACGCCTTCCGGTGTCACTGCGACGTTCGGCGACACCGTGGTCGAGCCGACCGCCGAGCTGGCCCTCACCCTCCGTGGTGCCCTAGGCCAGGTGCTGGTGATCCGGCGCAATGGCGTCGATCTCGAGCAGGTTGTGATCGATGCCGATCCATTCGTGTACGGCGTCTCGGCGGTCCGTGTGGAGGGGGAAGGCCCGCTCGGCACGTTCTACGGGTTCGAGGTACGGGCCACGACGGGCCCGGATTCCGTGCGGACGCTCGTGGCCAACCCGGTGTTCCTCGCCGATCAACCTCCGCCGGACCCGCCGGCCCCGCCGTCGACCATCGCCGTCCCGGCGCCCGACTTGGCACCCGAAGATGCCGCGAGCCCCGACGCCCTCGGTTCCCCGACGCTCGACGCTCCGGGAGGGGGCTCCGATGGAGGAGGTGCCGCTCCGGCGCTCGTCGGCATGGCCGTGGGCGTCGTGATCGTCGGCATGGCCTGGGTCTGGGGCGGGCGGCGGCGACCTGTGAGCGGCCCGTAGGCTTACACTGCCGACCGACATCGATACCTGTGTGCTGACGCACGACGACACCTGTGCAAAGGCTGGAGAAACCTATGGAACCTCATTCGACCGGCAGATTGCCTGAGGTGGTGAAGGTTCCTGACCACGTGTTGTTCCGGCGGCTCGGCGACGAGACCGTCCTCCTGAACCTCGATACCGAGACGTATTTCGCGCTCGACGGCGTTGGCTCGCGCCTGTTCGAGCTCCTCAGCAGCGACGGGAAGGTCGGCCCTGCGGTCGAGGCGCTCGTCTCCGAGTACGACGTCGCACGGCCCGAGCTGGTCGATGATCTGACCGACCTCTTCAGCGAACTGGCCGCCGCTGGACTCGTTGACACGGGCGGCGACGTCGCTTGATGATCCCCTCACTCGTGGCCTCATGGCGACGGCTCGGCGGACGTGAGCGGGCGGAGGTGGTGCGCTCGGCCGTGAGCCTCTTGATGGTCGGCGGCCTCCTGCACGCCGGAGGTCTCAGGCATGCCTCCTCGATCCTGGACCGCTTTCCGTCGGGGAGGCCGAGACGCGGAGCCGACATCGTGGAGGTCGTCCGGTCGGTGGAGCGAGCGACGCGTGTGGTCCCAGCTCGTTGTCTCACCCGCTCGGTCACCACCTGGTGGCTCCTGGCGCGGCGAGGCGTTCGGAGCGAGGTCGTCCTCGGCGTGGCCAATGATCGCCGAGCCGTCGTGAAGGCGCATGCATGGCTCGAGGTGGACGGTCGGGTGGTGAACGACGCACCCGACGTCCGGGAACACTTCGCCGTCCTGCCGGCAGCCCATCAACGGGTGCGGCGTCTGGTGGCACCGGGCCGCTGATGGAGTGGTCGATCGACGTTCGGTGGGATGACCCCGCCCTACGAGCTCCCGTGGAGGTCGTCGGAGCGATCATGCTCGCCGAGCGCGAGAGTCTCGCCCGCCGCCTCGGCCTCCCGCCCGATTCGTCTGACCACGATGTGGTCGCGTCCGCCTACCGCCGGTGGGGCGACGCTCTAGTAGATCGACTACGCGGCGAGTTCGCCTTCGCGATCGTCGACCGCACTCGGCGCCGAGTGCTGCTCGTGCGGGACCACCTCGGAGTGCGACCCCTGCTGTATCGGCCGGTGTCGGGCGGACTCCTGGCCTCGTGCGGTATGCCCCCGCTGCTGGCTGCCCCCTGGGGTCGACCGGAGGTCGACGAGACCTACGTCGCCCACTATCTGGCCGGAATGCCCCAGCACGACGGGAGTGTGTATCAGGGCATCCACCGGGTGCCGGCCGGCTGCGCCGTGGTCGTGGGCGAGGGGCGCGTTCTTCTGTCCCGATACTGGCGGCCGGATCTGCGACCGACCTCTCTGTCGATCGCCGACGCCGCGGAGGCATTGCGTGAAGGTCTGGAACGGGCGATGGTCTGGCGTCTCGCCCGGGGCGCTTGTGCCGTGACGCTGAGCGGCGGTCTGGATTCCACGACCGTGTATGGCATGGGCCGTTCCCTCGGGGCCGACCTGACGCCCTACAGCCTGTCGTTCCCCGGCTGGTCCTGTGATGAGACCGCCTTCATCGAGTCGGCGACCGCGATGTATGGCGACGAGGCGAGACTGATCGATGGCCCAGGCACGTCGGTCCATGACTTCATCGGCCAGGCCCGGCGGGACGAGGACATACCGTGCGCGGGCGATGCCGGCTGTTACTCAGCCTTGTTGGCGACGGCCGCTCGGGATGGTCGACAGTTGATCCTCACCGGATTCGGCGGCGACACCGTGTTCTGCGGTTTCGGGATGACCGCGGTCGATCTGGCTCGCCGCGGTCACTTCGCCCGGGCCCGGCGGGCGCGAGGCCGGGGCGAGACCGACATGGTGCTGGCCCGCTCGGTGGCCCGATTTGTCGCTGAGTCGGGCCGCTTCGCCGGGTTGCTGGAACGCCGACGTTGGCGAGCGAGACGTTCCGGCTCCTGCATGGCGGCGACCCTGGCGGATCGGGTGGATCGGCCGCCGACGCGATTCCTGACCCGCGCCAGGCTCCCGTCGATCGCCGCCCGGGCCGCTGACCTGACGGCATCGGAGACCGGCTGGACCAATGAGGCGTTTGATCGCCTTGCCCGCCGGGTCGGCCTCACCGCGACGCATCCGCTCCTCGACCTCGGGGTGGTTGACGTCGCGCTTCGTCTTCCCGACGCGTGGTTCCAGACGATCCCAAGCGGAGGGGGCCGAGACCTTCGCGGCCTTCACCGTCGTGCGTTCGGTGGGCTGTTGCCACGGATCGTCCAGGACCGGCGGACCAAGGCGGAGTTCACGGACGTTTACCATGTCGTGATGGCGCAACTGCTCGCCGACCACGGTCGGGGTGACCGGACAAATGGGCCCGAGGACGCCTGGATCGACATCGATCGCGTGGTCGGAGAGACCGGTCGAATCCTGCAGACTCGAAGTTCGCTTTGGCCGGTGTGGCTGGCTTGGACCGTCAGAAGCTGGGGTCAGGCGATCGGTGGTGAGCGTGCCTCGTGAGCATCATCCGAGGCATGCGATGCTATCGTTTCCAATTGTGGAGAGACATTCTGTAGGCGCGTCAAAGCCGTATGAACCACCAAGACTGCGGATGCTGGGGTCGTTGATCGATGTGACCGGCGGAAACATCAAGGGCAGCGTCCTTGACGGTGGTGGCACGATGCTGATGAGCGGCGCCTGATGCTGGTCTGCGTGAGTTCTGTTCGGCATGAGCGCCGTACACACGGCAGATGACCCACGGGGAACTCGAGGAGCACGCCGGCTACCTGGGTGACCAACGTCGAAACGAGGGTTTCGAATCCGCACTTCGCGCCGTGGTTCGATCCGGCGACGTCGTGCTCGATCTGGGCGCCGGGACGGGCCTGCTCGGAGCCATGGCGCTTCGAGCAGGAGCCGGTCGGGTCCACGCAGTCGACGGTGGTCCGATCCTGGACCTTGCCATGGAGGCGGCACGTCGGGACGGTCGTGCCGATCAGGTAAGGCCGACGCGGCGCCACTCCACTGAGATCGATCTGCCCGAGCCGGTCGACCTCGTAGTCGCGGACCAGTTGGGTGGCTTCGCCCACGATGCCGGGGTACTGCAGTGGTTCGCCGACGCTCGACGCCGACTGGCCCAACCCGATGCCCGTTTCGTGCCGTCGCACATCCGGTTGATGGCCTCCCCGGTCGAGCACCTCGGGATCCGGGACGCGGGTCGAAAGGTGGCGTGCCAAGCCACAGGGCATGGACCTGTCGGTGTTCGCGGAGCTCGCGGCCCATACGCCGATGCGATTCGCCGACCCGCGAGGGGACGACACATTTGTCGACCTGGCCGCAGCCGGCCGAGCTGTGCCGTGTCGAGTCCAGTGACGACAGCCCCATCCGGTCGGCAGTCCGGTACTCGGTCAGCCAACCCGGAAGGCTCGACGGTCTACTGGGCTGGTTCGTGGCCGAGCTGGCGCCGGGTGTCGAGGTCACCAACGACCCTCATGATCCCTATGCCTTCATCCGTTGGCACAACGGCTATGCGTTCGATCCGCCTGTAGTCGTCTCGGTGGGCGCCGTCATCGACGTCGAGCTCGACCTGCGTCCCACGACGGGAATGTTGAACTGGTCGGTCACCGTCGAGAGGACGGCAAGGTCGAGCGCCGTCGTCATTCTGGATTCCTCGGCACATTCGAATCGGCCGCCGATCTGCGATCGAGAGCCATGGATCGCCCGGTCGACGGGCTCGGGGCGCTCGCGGCGGTGCTGGAGGAACTCAGCGACATCGTCGAGGGTCGACCACTCGGGGGAGTCGTCGCAGGGAACTCGTCGAACGGTTCCCGGAACGATTCCGTTCTGAAGCGCACGCCACTCGGGTGCTGCTGAAACTCGAGGAGTTGGGACGAGGCCTCGGCGTCGTGAAATCTGGTGGTGAACGACGGTCCACGATGATCCATGGCCTGGTCGTGGACTCTGACCTACCCCTTCCGGGCGCGCCCACCAGGAATGCCGCCGACATCGCCTGTCATCGTGACGACACCTTGTGGCTGGATGAGGGCGACTACGTCCTGACCATTCAGCGCGGCGGTGGGCGCGCCCTCCTTCGTTACGGCAACCTGGCGGTGGTGTCGATCGCCGAGGATGGCGCGGACATCTCGTATCGGCGACTCGACGCCGAGGACGAGGCGCTGATTCATGTCGTGGTCGACCATGCGGTGCCGCGAGCCATCGTGGCGAAGGGTGATGTCGTGCTTCACGCCGGGGCCATCGTGCGTGCCGACGGGTGGGCGACCGTGGTCGTGGGGCCGTCCGGCGCCGGGAAGTCGACGATGACGGCGGGAGCGAGCCATCGAGCCGGCATCGGGCACCTCGCCGACGACTCGTTGCGGCTGGCCCGCCGTGAGGGCCGGATCGTCGCCCATGTGGCCGGTACCGGAGCACGGCTGAACTCTGACTCGCGGCTCGGCACCGGATGGGCGGACGGCGAGGGACAGGACTCCAAGCGGCGCATTGCCCTCACCGCTCCTCTCCCCCCGGATGCCGTCGTCGAGGTGGGACGAGTCGTCATCCTCGATCCGCAGGCGACGGCGTCGGCACCTCGGCGTGTTCCCATGCGCGTCGTCGGACGCTCTGACCACCCTGCTAGGGAACCGGTTCGGACTCGGACCTCCGACGGTTATCGACCCGGACAACGACTTCGCCCTCGTCGCTGAGCTGATTGCACAGGCCGAGACCTACACCCTCCACTATGCCCACGATTTCGATCAGCTCGATGCCCTCGTGGACCTCCTCATCCGATGACCTCAGGTGCCGTCTCGTAGCCGGCGGGTGATGAGCTCGCGGCGGGCCCGTAGCTCCCGGTAGGTGAACGAGTCCCTCGTTCGGTCGACACCAAAAGCGTCTTTCACGCTGTCGAGATCGACCTGGTACTCGGTGGGGTCCATGCCGATCTCCGCGGCGATCGAGGCGCCGTGGGTGGTGGCGAAGTGCGTCGCCACGACCGCCACCTCACCGATGAGGTCGAGGTCGGGTGCCAGCACGGCGATGGCGCCGTCGAGGAACACCAGGTTCTTGACGAACAGCATGAGCTCTTTGGGGAGGCGGGCCCCGTAACCCAGCAACCCCTTCACGACCCGCTGGATCTCGGCCACCATCTCGGCCTGGGTGAGGGTGGTCGGGTCGGCCGGCGGGCGGTCGAGTCCGAGGTCGGCGATCACCTCGTCGATGTCGGTGTCGGACGGCAGGGCGCCCAGCTCGCACAGGGCCTGGACCTGGCCACGCACGTCGCTCATGGTGCCCGAGATCATGAGCTTGAGGAACGCCTGGCGTTTGGCGGGGCTCAGCCGTCCGGTGATGCCGAAGTCGAGCAGGGCGATGCGTCCATCGGGCTGCACGAAGAGGTTGCCGCCGTGAAGGTCACCGTGGAAGACACCCTTGAGCAGGCAGCCTTCCATGAAGCCGATCATGCCGGCCCGGATGATCTCGTGGGTGTCGATGCCGGCGGCGCGGATCGCCTCGGCGTCGTCGAAGCGGAAACCGGAGAGCCGCTCCATGACCAGGACCCGAGGGGTGACGAGCCGGGGATGGGGACGGGGGACGACGTATCCCCGCTGGCCCAGCTCGGCCAGGGTGCGGGCGACATCGAGCATGTTGTCGGCTTCGAGCCGGAAGTCGAGCTCCTCCATGATCGTCTCGGCGAAACCTGGACCAGGGCCGGCGGGTTGGCGAGCGCCGCGACCGGGATGCGACCGACCAGCCGCGGGCCGAGCCAGGCCATGACCGCGAGGTCCTTGGTGACGGGCTCGGCGATGCCCGGTCGTTGGACCTTCGACGACGACGTCGGTGCCATCGTGCAGCCGGGCCGCGTGCACCTGGGCGATCGAGGCGGCGGCGAGCGGCACGGGGTCGATCCAGGCGAAGACCGACTCCAGGCTCTGACCGAGATCGGCTTGGATCACCGAACGAACGGTGGAGAACGGCTCGGCGCGCACCTGGTCGCGGCACTTGGCGAACTCGGCGACCAGCGCCTCCGGGAAGAGCCCGGCGCCGGACGAGATGATCTGGCCGAGCTTGATGTAGGTGGGCCCGAGGCGCTCGGCGGCGTGGCGGAGCCGGCGGGAGATGTTCGCGCTGTGAGCGGTCCCCGCCGCGGCGCCGGGCCCTCAGCCGACCAGGGGCCGACCGCCCGTGTCGCCTCGGCCGCGACCCGGGCGAATCGGGCCAGCGGCGGCAGGCGCCGCGGCGTGAGGAGGTCAGGGATGCGGGCGACGACCTCGGCGCGCGAGCGCGGGGCATCCGTGACGCCACGGCAGGTCGTTCATGTCGATCAGTCCACGGCGCGGTCTCGCTGAACGAGCGCCGATGGCCTGGTCGATCGGCGGAGCTCGATGTCACGTCTGAGCCAGCCCGGCCAGCACGTCGAGCACTCGGGTGGCCAGCTCGGGTCGGCAGATGAGGAGGTCGGGGAGGTACGGATCGGGGCGGTTGTACTGCAACGGAGACCCATCGATCCGTGAGCAGTGCAGCCCGGCCGCCAGGGCGACGGCGACGGGCGCACACGAGTCCCATTCGAACTGGCCGCCGTTGTGGACGTAGATGTCGACATCGACCCCGAACGATGGCCATGGCCTTCGCCCCGGCCGAGCCCATCTCGACGAGCACCCCGCCGAGCTGCTCGGCGACGGCGACGGCCTCGGCCGGCGGACGGGTGCGGCTGACGACGACCCGTGGTGGGCCTCGGAACCGGTGTCATGGCGAGCGGGTGCCGCGGTCGACAACACCAGATCGAGGGCCGGCAGGGCGACGGCGCCGGCCACCGGCCGACCGTCGACCACGAGCGCGACGTGGACCGCCCAGTCGATGCGGGGCGGTTCGCTGAACTCCCGGGTGCCGTCGAGCGGGTCGACGATCCAGGTGCGGGCGGAGGTCAGCCGGGCATGGTCGTCCTTGACCTCCTCGGACAACACGGCGTCGTCGGGCCGCTGCTCGGCCAGGGCGGCCATGAGCAACTCGTTGGCCTGGCGGTCGCCCTCGGCCTTCAGCACCGCCGACGGAGCCTCCTCGGCGGCCAGACGAGCGCGGAGCTCCATCAGCAGCGAGCCGGCGCGGCCGGCCAGCTGCGCCGCCAGGTCATGATCTTCGGGGGTCACGGGGGTGTTCATGCCTTCGGTACGGTACCGGCGTCGGCCCGCCTCCGGCCGTCCCGGTGACAGTCCACCGGCCGCCGTGGGCGGCGGCCTCAACCGGGCTTACAGCGACGGTCCGTGGGGGTCACCCGCGGCCTCGTAACACGGGGCGTGGAAGTGCTCCACCCGGTCCCACCGGTTGTCGTGGTAGACGTTGCAGATCACCTGCATGTGCCGCAATCGCGCCTGGAACTTGATGCGGTCGCCGCAGTGAATGCATTCCACCATGTTTCCGGGCTCGACGATGCGGGTGACAGCCCGGCTGGTCCACTTCTTCGACTTGCGGGTTCGCGGTGCCGTCGCGGTTTCAGCCATGGACATCTTTCGGCTGAATCAAGCCACGAGTTAGGAATCGGGGTCACCGCCGAGCCTCTGGCCGAGCTCGACCGAACGGCGAACGAGCTCCCGCACCGTGGACTCCTCGGCGCCGGAGGCGACCATTGCGCGAATGGCGTCTTCGATTCCGGAGGCCACGTCGTCGATATCGCCCCCGGGTCGATCGTGGCCGGCCCCGATCTGGGCGACGCCTGCGGAGGCGACGCTCGATGCCCGGGTCGTGCGACGGCCGGCGAATCCGCCGACGGCCGCGACGACGACGAGAGTCAGCGCCGAGGCCGCGCCGAGGAGCCCGAAGCCGACAGCACGCCCGTCGGCATCATCGATCGAGCTCACGATCATGCCGGCGATCGCGGTGACGCATCCCGCGAACGCAGCCACACGGATAGCGCCGGCGGGGATCGTGCGGAAGGGCGGCTCGGCGGTCATCGGCGTCACCGCACCAGGGGCTTGTACCGGATGCGGTGGGGTTGATTGGCCTCGACGCCGAGCTCCTTGCGACGCCAGGCCTCGTACTCCGAGAAGTTGCCCTCGAACCATCGCACCTGCGACTCGCCTTCGAAGGCCAGGACGTGGGTGGCCACCCGATCGAGGAACCAGCGGTCGTGGGTGATGATCACGGCGCACCCGGGGTAGGTGTCGAGGCCATCTTCGAGCGCCCGCAGGGTGTCGACATCGAGATCGTTCGTCGGTTCGTCGAGGAGCAGCACGTTGGCGCCGCTCTTGAGCACCTTGGCCAGGTGAACCCGGTTGCGCTCACCGCCCGACAGCACGCCCACCTTCTTCTGCTGGTCGCTGCCCTTGAAGTTGAACGAGGCGACGTACGCCCGACCGTTCATCTCCCTCGTCCCTACCATGACGATGTCCTGGCCGTCGCAGATCTCCTCGTACACCGTGCGATCGGGGTCGAGGGTGTCTCGGCTCTGGTCCACGTAGCCGAGGCGCACGGTCGTGCCGATGCGTACGTCGCCCTGGTCCGGTGTTTCGCCCGCCGTCTCGCCGGCCGCCGTGGCCAACATGCGGAACAGGGTGGTCTTGCCCGCCCCGTTCGGTCCGATGATCCCGACGATGCCCGCCCGCGGGAGGGAGAAGGACAGGTCGTCGATGAGGAGCCGGTCACCGAATCCCTTGGAGACGTGGTCGACCTCGACCACCAGATCGCCCAGACGTTCGTTGGCGGGAATGACGATCTGCAGACGATCGGCACCGGACTGCGCGGCGGCCTGCTCGGCCATGAGCTTCTCGTAGGCGGCGAGGCGAGCCTTGCCCTTCGCCTGACGGGCCTTCGGGGCCATACGCACCCATTCGAGCTCTCGGTCGAGGGTGCGGCGACGGGTGGAGTCGGCCTTCTCCTCCTGATCGAGCCGCTGGCGCTTCTGTTCCAGCCAGCCGGTGTAGTTGCCCTCGTATGGGTAGCCCTTGCCCCGGTCGAGCTCGAGGATCCACTGGGCCACGTTGTCGAGGAAGTATCGATCGTGCGTGACGGCGACCACGGTGCCGGGATAATCCTGGAGGAACCGCTCCAGCCAGGCGACAGATTCGGCGTCGAGGTGGTTGGTCGGCTCATCGAGCAACAAGAGATCGGGGCGGTTGAGAAGGAGCCGGCACAGGGCGACGCGGCGCTTCTCGCCGCCGGACAACATGTCGACCGCAGCGTCCCCGGCCGGGACCCGAAGGGCGTCCATGGCGATCTCGATCGTGCGTTGCAGGTCCCACGCGCCGGCGGCCTCGATACGACGCTCCAGATCGGCCTGCCGCTCGCCGAGCTTTTCGTAGTCGGCATCGGGGTCGGACCATCCGGCGAGCACCTCGTCGTACTGGGTCAGCAGGCCGGCGACCTCGCCGACGCCGTCCATGACGTTGCCCAGCACGTCCTTTGAGGAGTCGAGCTGCGGCTCCTGGGACAACAGGCCCACCGTGAAACCATCGGTGAGCCGGGCCTCGCCGGTGTAGTCGTCGTCGAGCCCGGCCATGATCTTGAGCAACGACGACTTGCCCGACCCGTTGGCGCCGATGACGCCGATCTTGGCGCCCGGGAAGAACGAGAGCGAGATGTCTTTCAGGACCTCGCGGTCGGGCGGGATGAATTTCGAAACCCGACGCATGGTGAAGATGTAGTGGGCGCTCACGAGGCCGCAGGCTATCGCCGGGCCTGGGCCGGCCGGCCGGCATCGCCGGCCTTGGGCCGGCCGGCCGGCATCGCTGGCCTTGGGTCGGGCTGGCATGCTGGTCGGCCATGGTCGCCACCCACATCGACGCCGTCCTCTTCGACATCGGGGGCGTGATCCTGTCCAGCCCGTTCGAGGCCTTCAACGCGTACGAGGACCGCGCCGGTTTCCCGCGTGACCTGATCCGCCAGCTCAATGCCACGAATCCCGATTCGAACGCCTGGGCCAGGTACGAACGCAGCGAACTCAGCACGGAGGAGTTCTGCCGCCGATTCGAGGCCGAAGCCGAGGCGGCGGGCCATCGGGTCGACGCCCGCGAGGTCATCGCCGGGCTCTACGGAGCGGTGCGGCCGTCGATGATCGAAGCGGTCCGACGGTGCCGCCATCACTTCGCGACCGCGGCGCTCACCAACAACTTCGACACCGGTCGTGACACCTCCGGAGATCCATCGACGATGGCGGAGGTGTACGCCCACTTCGATCTCCTCGTCGAGTCGAAGGTGGTCGGCGTCCGCAAGCCGGACATCGCGTTCTACCAGCACGCCCTCGACGCGTTGGACGTGACGGCCGACCGCTGTGTCTTCCTCGACGACCTGGGTGTGAATCTCAAGACGGCGCGGTCCATGGGCATGACGACGATCAAGGTGGTCGACCCCGATGACGCGCTCGCCGAGTTGGCCGCGACCCTCGATCTCGATCTCACCACCCCGGTCGCCGAGGAGCGCTGATGAACGGCCCGATCTTTCGCCGAGCCCTGATCACGGGCGCGTCGAGCGGGATCGGCGAGGCGATCGCCCGGCGGCTGGCCCACGAAGGCACTGCTCTCGTGCTCGTGGCTCGGAACGAGGAAGCGCTCCAGGCGTTGGCCACGGAGTTCGGTCGCGACGTGCCCGTCGAGGTCATGCGAGCGGACCTGAGCGACGCGACGCAGGTGGCGACGGTCGCCGAGCGCATCCGGGCCGATGTCGATCCCGTGGACCTCGTCGTCAACAACGCCGGCTTCGGCTTCCACCACCAGGTCGCCGACGCCGATCTCGATCGTGAGCTCGGCATGGTTTCCGTCAACGTGGAGGCCGTGGTGCACCTCACCCACGCCGCGAGCCAGGCCCTTCGACACCGCGGCGGCGGGGGAATCCTGAACATCTCGTCGGTGGCCGGGACCGCGGCATCGGCCGGGCTGGCGACCTACGCCGCAACCAAGGCGTTCGTGACCTCCTACACCCAGGCGATCCACGACGAGATGAAGCCCCATGGCGTCGCCGTCACCGTGGTGTGTCCAGGCTTCACCCGGACGGACTTCCAGCGCCGGGCCGACTACGACCCCGCCGCGCTGCCGGGTTTCGTGTGGCAGAGCGCCGACACCGTGGCTCGGGCCTCGATCGAGGGAGTCCGGGCAAACAAGGCGACGGTCGTACCGGGATGGCACAACAAGGTGGCCGTGGTGGCGGTCAAGCTCACCCCGGCCGGTCTGGTGCGCCGCATCGGCAAACTCCTGATCCGCTGAGCCGACGCCACCGTGCCCGACCCTGCACCGGTGTGGCTTCGCCATCCCGGTGCAGCAACGATGAGCGCCGGCGCCGCCGGCACCTCCAGGAAAACTCGCCCGAACGGAGGGAGCGAAGCGACCGAGTGAGGGTGACTCCCTTCAGGCCTCCCAGCCAGCACTGCCGGCGGTGGCGGGGGGAGCCGCATCGGTGTAGATCCGGTCGCAGTCGACGATGGCCTGCCGCACGTATGGAGGCATCTGCAGGAGACCGTGGGCGACATCGGCGTCGATGAGCCTGAGGGGCCCGGTGACCAACTCGTCCAGCAGCGGCGCGGTGCGACTCGGGTCCAGGCGGGGGAGGATCGGCGAGGCGCTGGCCACGACGAACCCGAGCGGACGCCCGTACACACCTGCGTTGCAGGGATACGAGATGACGTGCGGGAAGACGGTGGCCATGGTCGACACGACTTTGGCATGCAGGGCGATCTCCGCCGGCGCGACCGGCCCGGCCTGGACCGCGACGACGCCGCCTTCGGTGAGCACCTGGGCGATGGACGCGAAGTACTCCTGGGTGAAGCAGAAGGTGGACGGCCCATCTTCCACCGGGTCGGTCATGTCGGAGACGACGACGTCGAACCGCTCATCGGTGTGAAGCAGGAAGGCCACGGCATCCTCGTGCCTGACCTCGGCCCGGGCATCGTCGAACGAACCCTGATGCCACTCGGGCAGGTGCGTTCGACACAGCGCCACGACCTCGGCGTCGAGATCGATCATCAGCGCCCGCTCGACCGAGCGCCAGCGGAGCACCTCCCGGAGGGTCGCCCCCTCTCCGCCTCCGAGGACGAGCACCCGGAGGGGTCGGCCGACGGCCATCATGGCCGGCTGCACCAGGGCCTCGTGGTACACGAACTCGTCGGCTTGAGAGGACTGGACGATCCCGTCGAGGAACAGCTTCTTGCCCAGCGCCGGGGTTTCGACGATGCACACTTCCTGGAAGGGCGTGTGGGTCCACGCCAGCACATTGGTCGCCCCGTGCTGATAGTGGTCCCAGGGGGTGATGACCTCTCGCAACCAGAGATGGGCGTCGTCGTGCATCGATCCTCCTGCGCTGACCCGGAACCGCTGTTCGTGGACCGTAGCCGGGCGCGGGCGGAGTCACGTACAGGCCGGGACCATCGCGTGCCCCCGATCGGGCGGGCCCAACCTGGCTGGCCCAGACCGGTAGAGTCGTGCGGTGGGGCGAGGGGGTCGAGCAAGGGTGCACGGGTGAGCGACATTCCAGGCGGTCCGGCCGTCGCACCACTCACGATCCGGTGGCCGCACGGCACCTACGTCGCCCAACCCGGGGACGTGGTGCGCATCGGCCGGTCCGACGCGTCGACGGTGCGATTCGGCGACCCGCGGATCTCCCGTGCCCATCTCGTCGTGCAGGTGGAGGGTGCCGGCTGGGTGATGCAGGACACGTCGTCGACGGGGACCTACAGCGCTGGCCAGCGAATCTCCCGGGCGTCACTCCCCGGCGAGCACCTGCTGCATCTCGGCGGTCCCGATGGGGTACCCCTCTCCTTCGACGCCCGACCGGCTGCGGTGCCCGCGCCAGTTGCGGCGCCCGTGGCGTACCGCCCGGAGTCCACGGTGACCCTGAGCGACGACCGGCTCCGGCTGACCGTCGGCGATCGTGAGCGGGTGTTCCTGCCCGGACAGATGCCCGTCGTCGGTCGAGACCCGGGATGCGATGTGGTCGTCGACGACAGCCTGGTCAGTCGCCGCCATCTCGGGTTCGTGCACGAGAAGGATCAGTGGCACGTCGAGGACCTCGCATCGACGCGCGGCACCTACCTCGATCACCGCCGGCTCAAGGGCCGCCGCCCCATCGCTGGCGCCTTCAATCTGGTGCTGGGCGACGATGATGCCGGCGCCGTCGTCCGGGTCGTGACCAAGGGCGAGCACGAGATCCCGAGGCGGCGCTGGCCGTTCGTCGTCGGGCTGGCGGCGCTGGCCGTCGTGGGGGCCGTCGTGGGAGCGATCCTCGTCTTCGCCGGGGACGACCAGCCCGAAGAAACAGGGGAGGTGGCGCTCGGCGGCTTGGTCGATGCCATCGTGCAACCGGTCTCGGAGCTGCCGGACGGAACGATCTGTGCCAGCGGTTCGGGCACGGTCATCGAGGGCGGCCTCATCCTCACCAATTTCCACGTCATCGCAGCCATCGGTGACTGCCGGTTCGAGGGGCAGGTTCGCTCTCACCCCGATCTGGCCTCCGGTGAGTTCGACCGGTTCGACACCGAGATCGCCGCCATCGACCCCGAGCTCGACCTGGCGGTGCTCCGCATCGTCGACGACATCGACCTCCCGGCGCTCGAGGTGGGCGACTCCGACGAGCTCGAGATCGGGGACGCGTTGCGGATTCTCGGGTTCCCGCTCATCGGCGGTGACACGCTGACGACCACGGAAGGCACGGTGAGCGGGTTTCTCGACGACCCCTTTGTCGATGGTGCGACCTGGATCAAGACGGAAGCGTCACTCTCGGGCGGTAACAGCGGTGGTGCCGCCGTTGACCGTGGAGGTCGACTGGTGGGGGTTCCGTCGATCGTCGGAGTGGGATCGGGCGACCTGCCCACGGTCGACTGCCGTCCCTTGGCCGACACCAACGGCGACGGCCGGCTCGACGGGGAGGACACCTGCGTTCCTGTGGGTGGGTTCATCAACGGTGTGCGGCCGATCGTGTTCGCAGAGGACGTGCTCGATGACGCCGCAGACGGCGACGTCATCGATTTCGACGACGAGGACCTCACCCTCTCGCTCGGTTGACGCCCGTCTCTCGGTTGACCCCGGTCTGGGCGGGCGCCCGATCAGGCCTCGGCGAGAAGGGTCGCGGCGTGCCCAGGGTCGGCCAGCGAGAGGTGCCCGCGAGCGTCGGCCTGAACCAGCCCACGTGCGACGAGGTCGCCGAGGACAGGAGCGAACGCCGATCCCTCCGCGCCAAACCGGGAGTTGTCCCCCAACGCCTGTGCGACAGATCGCGCTGTGGCCTCGGGACCGAGCCGCACGAGGGCGACGAGGTACCGGCGTGCCGTGCCGGATAGCGAGGGGAGGGGGGACGGCGGTGACGCTTCGCCCGCGTGCCCGGGTACCTCCGCCATGGCGGGTTCGGCTGGCGCCTGAGGCGTGGTCAGGTGTTCGATCGATGCCCGGTCGATGGCGTCGCCGTGCGACGCGGCGGCGGCGAGGAGCTCGAGGAGCGCCGAGGCGGAGGCCCCGCTCCACGACCGGGCGGCTTCGATCCCGTCCGCCGTCAGCCGTCCTGTCAGGCCGAGGCCATCAGCGAAGTACGCGACATCGGCGGCGCTCAAGGCCGGGATCTCGACCGTGCGCATCGCGGCCACATCGGTCGTCGTGTCGTCGGCGTCGGTGGCGGTGGCGCCCAGCCCGATGAAGAGGCCGTTCGCGCGAGTGACGCGGACCATGTCGACCAGCGCGTGGCGATCGGCGGGAGACACGATGTCGATGTCGTCGACGAGGATCAACGCGCTGCGTCCGGGTAGGCCATCCAGGACGAGGTTCACGAGCCGGCACAATTGCACGAAGTCGGACAACAGGTCCTCGCCGATCGCCGGCCGAACCTCCGTGGCGTATCCCTCCAGATGGGGCAAAGCCGCGGTGCTGAATCGGGCCGCGCCTTGAGCCGCCTCGCGGGCATCGCGCGAGCCCGGTCGTTGGCTCAGGATCTGGGCGAGGACCTGGCCGACGGCATCGCCGAGCGCGGCGCGAACGTCGGTGGAGTGGGCCAACCGGCCGATGCCGACGAACTGGTCCGGCCGACACTGGGCGCTGACGTGTTCCAGGAGGGTGGTCCGGCCCGAGCCGGAGGGCCCCACGGCGAGGAGGAACCGATTGTCCGTGCGGGAGGCCAGATCGTCGAGCAGGGCCGTGAACTCCGCCGTGACGGCGTTCAGTCCGGGACGGACACCTGGCGCGCCGGCCGACGTGCTCGGCGATTTGTCGGCGTCGATGTTGACAGTCGTCATCGGTCCCACCTGCACAAGCCCGGCGCCCCGGGGGAGTCACTGCTCGCTCATCCTCTTTCGGCATACCAAGGGCGAACTTGAAGGACTCCCAGATTTCTCGCGACGACGCTCAAGACCGTGGGCCAGCTCACCGATAGGGCAAGGCAGAAACCCGACGAGGGGGCACGAGTTCCATGTTCAGAAACCGGTCGTTCCGGGCCAAGATGGCCCTGGTTCTAGCACCTCCATTGATCGTGCTGATGGCCTTCGCCGCGCTCGTGGTGCGTCCCCGATTGGATGAGCGTTCGGCGGCCAGCGAGAACGAGATCGAAGCCCGGGTCGCTCTGGCGTCGATGCAGATGCTGGACGAGTTCCAGAACGAGCGAGACCTGACGCTGCGTTATCTGGTCTCGGACCGCACCCTGGAGCGTGACACGTTGCTCTCGCAGCGTGAGCTGACCGACGCTCGGCGCGCCGAGTTCGCGTCGATCGCGGCCGGTGAGGCCGGCGAGGAGGATGAGGGCGGCACGGTCGACGCAGCCGTCGTCGCGGCCAGCGGGCTCGACGAACTTCGCACCACGGTCGACAGTGGCACGGCTGTCGCTGACAACGTGTATGCCACCTACACGGAATCGATCTCCACCTTCCTGAACCTCAACCGCGAACTGGCCCGATCGGCGTCTGACGTCGACCTCACCCGCATCGCCAACGAGATCCTGCTCTTCACCCAGGGCAAGGAGACGCTGGCCCAGATCCGTGGTCAGGGCACCCAGATGCTGGACGAAGGCATCATCGACGCGGTCGACGTGGCCCGGCTGACGTCGTTGTCGGATGCCACCGACCGCTTCTTCGCTGAGTACCGCTCGCTGGCGACGGCCGAGCAGAAGGCCCAGTTCGACGACGCGTTGAACGCCGCCCAATCGGCGGCGGCGGATCAGTACCTGGTCGACACCATCGCGGCCGGTTCTGTGGGCGAACTGCCCGACGTCACCGGTACGACGTGGTTCGGTGCCTACAACGCCAAGATGGAGTCGATCGACGTCGCCGAGGACGCGGTGTTCACCGAGTTCGTGGCCGCGGCCGAAGGCATCCAGTCCGATGCGCAGGGGGCCGCCATGCGCTTCCTGGCCATCACTGCGGTGGCCGTGTTCGCAGCCGTCGCCGCGGCCCTCGTGCTGAGCCGATCCCTCACTCGACGCCTGGCCGACCTGTCACACCAGGCGCAGTCGATCGCTTCGGAGCGGCTGCCTGAGGTGCTCGAGGTGCTACGTAACCCGAGCCCTGAGGCCCTGGCGAGCGCGCTCCCGGAAGTGACCTCGGACTCGACGGACGAGATCGGCGTCATGGCCCAATCGTTCAACACGGTGCTTCGGACGTCGGTGGAGACGTCGATCAACCACGCCCAGCGGCGAGCTCAGACCCTGACCAACATCCTGGTCAACCTCGGTCGACGCAATCAGGCGCTCATCGAACGGCAGCTCGTGCTGATCGACACGCTGGAGTCCACCCAGCGGGACCCCGAGGTCCTCCAGGGACTCTTCCAGCTCGACCACATGATCACCTCGATGCGCCGTAACGCCGAGAACCTGCTCGTGCTGGCGTCCGATCAGCCCGCCCGGGCGTGGACGGCCCCCGTGTCACTGCTCGACATCGTCCGCTCGGCCACCGCCGAGGTCCAGGACATGTCGAGGATCGTGCTCGACGTGGCGGCCCGCGACAACGTGATGATCGCCGGCCGTTTCGCCGTCGACCTGTCACACATGCTCGCCGAACTCGTCGAGAACGGCGTGTCCTTCTCACCGCCCACGACGATGGTGAGCGTTCGTAGTGAGGGCGGCGCCCACCACCTGCGTCTCTGGATCATCGACAGCGGAGTCGGCATGACTCACTCCGAGATCATGGACGCCAACGAGCGCATCGTGAACCCGCCCGACATCGACGAGCTCACGACGGACCGCATCGGCTTCCAGGTCGTCGGTCGTCTGTCACGGCGCCTGGGTAGTGACATCCAGGTCCAGGCCAACCCGGGCGGCGGCGTCGCCGTGTGCGTGACCGTGCCGACCTCCGTCTTGGATAGCGGTGGTTCGGTGCTGGGCGATGCACCGGCGATCGCCCAGCCGGACCCCGCGCTGTTGGTCGTGGCACCAGATCCTTCCATCGACACGTGGGGTGACGATCTGGCCGCTGCGCTGGCCGCCGAGAACAACGTCGATGCCCGCGATTGGGCGACGACCACTCCAGCCGATCTCGGGGAGCTCCCGGTACGTCGTCCCGGGCAGGCGCTCAGCATCAGTGGCGACAGCCCGGTACCGCCGGCCCCCCGGCCGGTGATCGAACCGACGCCCGCCCCGTCACCGGCGCCCGCCGCGACCGCCCCTCGCCCGGTGGTGGACGCTCCTGCGCCGGTCGAGCGGGCGATGCCGGCTCCCGCACCGCTCGCCGCTACGGCGTTCGGGCATCCGGCGCCCGTTGCGGAACCGCCGGCCGCGCGGCCCGCGACAGGCCTGTTCAGCCGGGACGAACCCGTGCTGCCATCGCCGGGCATCGTCCCGGCTCCGGCCCCGATCCAAGCCGGGGCCCCGGCTCCCGCCCCGATCCAAGCCGGGGCCCCGGCTCCCGCCCCGATCCCGGCCCCGACCGCGCCGGCGATCCCGGTTGCGGCTCAGGCCACGCCTCCTGTTTCCGCCGACGCCGGTCTCGTGAAGAGGGTCCCGGGCCAATCGACGCCCAACGCCCGTGGCGCCGAGGCATTCGACAGCGGCCAGTTCCGTCGCCTCCCTGTCCCCGACGCCACCGCGGCGGACGACGCCGAAGCCCAGGCCGCCCGCCGTCACGACTCCCTGAGTCGCTTCCAGCGGGCCGTCGGTCGTGGCCGCACGGTTGGCCCTGATACTTCGGCGACTCATCCGCTCGCGGGCGAGCCGAGCCCGGCGATCGCCAGTCACCCGGCCCCGCCCCATCCTCCCGTCCCGGCCGGTCCCGCCGCGACGACCGGACCGGAATCGTCGCCCTCGGCGGCACTGGCCCGTGGCCCGTTCGACTACGCCGAGCCCTCCACCGGGTTCCCCGAGCGGCTGGCTCCCTTGCTCCCGCCGGCAGGTACCGAGCTACCCGGATCCGGACCCTCGTTCGGACACCTCGAGAACTCGCATCCGGCTGTGCCGTCGGTGCCGGCTGTGCCGTCGCTGCCGGATGCGGCCACCGGTGGTCAGGAGCTCACTGGTGACACCAACGGCGGACAGCCCGCCGTCGCTGGGGATGTCGATCCCTTCGACATCTCCTGGATCAGCAACGAACAAGAACGGGGATGGTGATGACCACGCTCAGCGCTGAGGCGACAAACCTCAACTGGCTGCTCACGAGTTTCGTGGAGAAGGTGCCGGGTGTCGTCGACGCCGTGGTCGTCTCGTCCGACGGGCTTCTCATGGCGATGTCGTCGGGTATCGGCCGCGCCGGAGGCGACCAGCTCGCCGCCGTGGCGTCCGGCCTGACCAGCATGACGACGGGCGCTGCCCGCTGCTTCGGGGGCGGCGACGTCAATCAGATCGTCGTAGAGCTCGATGCTGGCTACATGTTCTTCATGGCGATCAGCGACGGCTCCTCGTTCGCCGTACTCGCGGGCAAGAGCTGCGATGTCGGCATGATCGGCTACGAGATGACGATGCTGTCGAAGCGCATGGGTACGGTGCTCACACCGTCGCTCATCGCCGAGCTGCACAACGCCCTCCCGGACACGTGAGGAAGGCGTCATGAGTGAGAGCACCCCACAACCTCGTTTCGTGCGGCAATTCGCCATGACCCAGGGCCGAGCCAACTCGGTCGGTCGTGACTTGCCGCTCGACACCCTGGTCGAGACCACCACCCTGGCCGCGAGTGTGCGCGAACGCCTCGTCGGCGAGCAGGCGCTCATCGTGGATCTCGCCCAGTCAGCCGTGTCCATCGCCGAGATCTCCGCTCGGTTGCACGTCCACCTGGGCATCGCTCGGGTGCTCGTGAGCGACCTGGTGGCTCACGAACTGGTCGCCATCTCGGCGGCCCCCGTCAGCGAGGATGGCCCGGACCTGGCCACGCTCAAGCAGCTCCTCGTCGACCTGACGGCACTGTAGGAGGCGACGAGATGACCACCACAGATACCTCCGCCGGTGTGCGGAAGAAGTCGCTCAAGGTCGTGATCGCCGGCGGGTTCGCCGTCGGCAAGACCACGTTCGTCGATGCGCTCTCGGAGATCACCCCCCTGACGACCGAGGCCCCCATGACGATGCAGTCCGTCGGGGTCGACAACCGCGGCGAGGTGACCACCAAGACCACCACGACCGTCGCCATGGACTTCGGTCGGATCAGCCTGGGTGACTCCACCCTGCTCTACCTCTTCGGGACGCCCGGCCAGGATCGCTTCTGGTACATGTGGGACGAGCTCAGCAAGGGCGCCGTTGGTGCCATCGTGTTGGTCGACACGCGTCGCCTGCAGGATTGCTTCTCGGCCCTCGACTACTTCGAGCAGCGGCAGTTGACCTACGTCGTCGCGCTGAACCAGTTCGATGGCGAGCTCCGGCACTCACCCGAGGCGGTACGCGAGGCGTTGACGATCCCAGCCGAGGTTCCGGTCATGGTGGTCGATGCCCGCGACCGGGCGTCGGCGAAGGTGGCGTTGGTCCAACTCGTGCAGCTGGCGATCGCCCGCCGCCGCAGTTGAGCTGAGGTGGTCAGCCCGCGTTGAACCCGTGTGTGGGCCGCCCAGCGTCCATCCACTCCTGATACAGCCCGAAGAAGTCCTGTCCGAACGGATCCAGCCCCCGCAGGGGGAGCTGGGCCCGTCGGATCGTGAAGTCCCACGGCGCCAAGGCGCCGGCGCGATCGAAGTGGCGGGCGGCGCCGTCGTCGTCGCCGAGCCGCCGCAGGTGGAGCGCGGCGCGGTATTCGAGATGCGCCTCCTGCTCGGGCTCGGAGAGGTCCTCGACGAGATTGTCGGGGTCGGCGGCGGGACGATCGACCACCCCGTCCTGCACCCAGGCCCGGATCAGGGCCAGGTGCTCCTCGGCGTCGATGCCGGTGAACTCCTGGAAGATGTTGCTGCTGAACATCGTGGAGTTGGGTCGGACGATGCGCCCTGATTCGTCGATCCACACCACCATCGGCACGTTGCTGATGGCATAGAGCTGGGCCAACACGTGCTCGCGGTCCATCAGGACGGGGTAGGTGACGCCGGTTGCACCTTCACGGATCTTGTCGGTGTCCTCGTCGAGAGCGACGGCGATGACCGTGAACCCGGTCGAGGCCAGCTCGTCCTGCAGCGCCTGCCACCCGGGCAGGTCGTAGAAGCAGCCTCACCAGCTCGAAGAAGGCGAACAGCAGCCGCTTGCGGCCGTCCCACTCGTGCAGGGAGTGATCGACGCCATCGAGGTCCGGCAAGGTGAAGGAGGGCGCGGTGTGGCCGTCGAGGGCGAGATGACGATCGGCCCGCCGCTCGCCGATCACCACGAGGGCGTCGTCGTCGGCCACGAGGATCGGTTGGTCGAGGACGCCCGCGACGGCCACCAGGTCGACGCGGCCCGCCACCTCCAGGTCGGACGGGTCGCGCACGGGGACGCAGACATCGGCGCGGCACAGACCCTCGGGTTGGAGCTTCCACCCCGTCGCCGTCTCGAGGTCTGCTGGTGCGATCAGGGCGTGACCGAGCTCGAGGGTGGCGGTGACCGATCGGGGCTCACGCCCGGCAGGACTGTCCGGTAGGACGGTGATGATCGTCATGCCGCCCACCTTACGTCAAACACATCCACGTCGACCCCACGCCGCGACGGCCTTTCAATCCTCGATGAGCTCGCAGATCTCGACGGTACCGCCGGCCTCGTACACCGGGTTTCCGTCCACGACATCGAGTACGTCCTCGGTGTCGGCCCCCCGGACGATCAGGTAGCCGACGAGGTGATCGGCTGATCGGGCGGGTGCTCCCGCCTTCCGCAGGCCGGCACCACCGCCGATCGAGCTGCCCCCCTCGAGCCGGTTGCGGAGGCGCAGTCCGTCGAGGTAGGGAGTCCAATGGTCGACTTCTTCGGTGATGGTGGTGTCGTCGTGCATCAGGAGCAGGAAGCGGCGCACGATCCGAATCTACCGAAGGGAAGCATTTGCTCTCGAACGCGAGAAGATGTGGCCCATGACGACACCTGACCGGACGCCGCCGCCCATTGCGGTACAGCTCTACTCGCTTCGAGATCAGGCCGAGGCCGATGGTCTCCGCTCGGTCCTCGAGCGTGTCGCCGCCATCGGGTACCAGGGCGTCGAGTCCGCCGGCTTTCACGACCTCACCCCGGCGGAGTTCGCCACGACATGCGCCGACCTCGGGCTGACGCTCGCCAGTGCGCACATCGGCATGCTCGGCGACGATGACGACCTCGCCATCACCCTCGATTCCATGGCCGAGACCGGGTTCGACACGGTGGTCATCCCCGTGCTGTGGCCCGACGACTTCGCCACGGCCGCCTCGGTCGACGCCGCCGCCGATCGACTCTCCCACGCCGCCGAGATGGCGACCGACCGGGGGCTGGCCCTCGGCTACCACAACCACTTCTGGGAGTTCACGGACGTCGGCGGTGAGCCGGCCCTGAGCCGCCTCTTCCGTCAGTGCGACCAACGGGTCTTCGCGGAGCTGGACATCTACTGGACGCAGGTCGGCGGTGTCGATCCGGCCGGTTTCGTCGCCGGTCTCGGTGACCGAGCGCGCCTCATCCATGTGAAGGACGGACCGGCGGCGGACCACGATGCGGCCATGGTGGCCGTCGGCGCGGGCGCCATCGACGTGTCGTCCGTGCTCGCCGCGGCAGCCGACGCGCGGTGGCATCTCGTCGAGCTCGACCGGTGCGACACCGACATGTTCGAGGCCGTGGCGGCGAGCTTCGAGTATCTGGTCGGCCACGGCCTGTCCGCGGCTCGACCCACGTCGAGCGCGACCCGGGTGGCGCTCGTTGGCTGTGGCGTGATCGCACCCGCGTATCTGCGCACCCTGGCCGAGTTCTCGACCATCGAGGTCGCGGCGTGCGTCGACGGTGTCGCCGACCGGGCCGAGGCCCTGGCCGAGACGTGCGGCGCACGCGCCGCGTCCTTCGACGAGGTGTTGGCCGATTCGTCGATCACGTGCATCGTGAACCTCACGCCGCCGCTCGCCCATCTCGCGGTGTCTGGCGCCGCGTTGCGGGCGGGCAAAGCGGTGTTCAGCGAGAAACCGCTGGGGGTGGCTTTCGACGACGGTGTCGAGCTGGTGGCGCTGGCCCGTGATCGTGGAGCACGTCTCGGCTGCGCGCCCGACACCTTCATGGGCGCAGGACTGCAGACCGCCCGCGCGGCGATCGACCGCGGCGATATCGGCACACCGATCGGCGCCGCAGGATTCATGCTCAGCTCCGGGCCCGAGTGGTGGCACCCCGACCCCGCGTTCTTCTACGCCCGCGGGGCCGGACCGCTGCTCGACATGGGTCCCTACTACCTGACGACCTTGGTGCATCTCCTGGGTCCGGCGCGATCGGTCATGGCCTCGGCTCGGATCACCCATGCCCAGCGTCGGATCTCCAGCCAGCCTCGCGCCGGCACCTCGATCGATGTCGAGGTCCCTACCCATGTGTCCGGGTTGATCGATTTCGAGAGTGGGGCGACGGCGACCCTCACGACCAGCTTCGATGTGCAGGCGTCCCGACTGCGCAACATCGAGATCTACGGCACCGAGGCCACGCTGTCGGTCCCTGATCCCAATACGTTCGGCGGGCCGGTCGAGATCCGGGTGTTCGGCGAACGCGACTGGCGTGAGCTCCCACTCGTCGAGCCGACGATTCCGCAGGCGCGCGGCGTCGGCCTGGCCGACATGGTGTGGGCGTCGCGATCCGGACGCCCCCACCGGGCGGCGGCCGACGTGGCGCTCCACGTGCTCGAGCTGACATCGGCCATGGTCACCTCGTCCGATGACGGTCGACACGTCGAGCTCACGACCACCTGTGTTCGTCCGGCACCGCTCCCCGTTGGGCTCGCGACCAACACCTTCGACGACTGACTGGAGAACCCATGACCGAAACCCTCACCTACGGGCTGGTGGGCAGCGGGTTCATCTCGCGGTTCCAACTCCGCGCCCTGGAATCGGTCCGGGGAGTCGACGTGGCGGGGATCGTCTCGCGCCGACCACCTGAGGAGCTCGCGACGTCAGCCCGCGCCCGGGGCCTTGGGGCGGCCCGGGTGTTCACCTCGGTGCGGGAGATGGCCCACGAGGTCGATGTCGTGGCGATCTTCGGACCGAACTTCACCCGACTGTCGGTGATGGAGGAGATCGCCGCGGCCGTGGGCAACGGCGCGGTCCTGCGGGGGTTGATCTGCGAGAAACCCCTGGGCCGCACCATGGCCGAGGCCCGGCGAGTCGTCGAGCTGGCCCGCCAGATCGGCGCACCCACCGCGTACTTCGAGAACC
Source organism: uncultured Acidobacteriota bacterium (assembly GCA_963732655.1). Taxonomy (GTDB): domain Bacteria; phylum Actinomycetota; class Acidimicrobiia; order Acidimicrobiales; family SHLQ01; genus CAVTWS01. The sequence goes on from CAVTAI010000005.1 coordinate 385,537, forward strand.
AGATCCACATGAAGATGCTCCAGCAGGCGCGAGCCCAGCTGGGTGGAGTGAGCGCGGCGATGGGGCCGCTGACGCTGGCGCGATCGGCCGAGGAGCATGCCGGTCCCCACAACGGCTGGTTCTGGGACCCGACACAACAAGGTGGCGGCGTTCTCGCCGACATGGGCTGCCACTGCCTGGCCGTCGGCTGGTACCTGCTCACCCCGATGGGCCGAGGCCCGCGCCACCTCGTCCCCCAGTCGGTGTCGTGCGACATGGGCCTGCTCAAGTGGGGACAGCCCCGCTGGCGGCAGGAGCTGCTCGACCGTCACGGTGTCGACTACGCCGTCACGCCCGCCGAGGACTTCGCCACGGGCATCGTCACCTACCTCGACCCCGACTCCGGGCAGCGGTCGAAGGCGCAGTTCACGGTGTCGTGGATGTACGACAAGCAGGGCCTTCGCCTCCTGGTCGACGGCATCGGTCCCGGGTACGCGCTCGAGGCGAACACCCTTCGATCGCCGCTCGAGGTGTTCATCGGCGATGTCGCCGCCGCCGGTGTGGCCGACGCCGAGCGGGCTCTCGAAGAAGGCCACGTCGTCGCAGGGATTGCTGGCGATCCAGCCCAACGAGCCCGACCTGTACGGGTATGTCGATGAAAACGTCGATGCCGTGACGGCCTTCCGCGAGGGTCGGAGTGCGCTCCTCGACTTCGACTACGGCGTCGAGATCGTCCGCTTGACGATGGCGGCGTACCTCTCCGCCGAACAGGGCCGGGTCGTCGACCTCACCGACCCGGCGACGAACGAGCTCCTCGAGACCTACGTGCCGTTGATCCAGCAGGGCCGCGGTGCCGAGGTGCTCCTCCGCTGATCCGCCCTCGGGGCTCAGAGGTCGGCGAGGGCTCGATCGAGGAGGTCCTGGGCCTCCTGGGCGTGGATGGCGGCCGAGCCGGTGGCCGGGCTGCCCGATTCGTGCCGGCTCACGCGGAAGATGCGGTGCGTGTCCTCGTGGCGTTCGTACAGGCGCCCCTTGACGGCGTTCCAGGCGCCCATGTTCTCGGGTTCCTCCTGGAGCCATTCGATCTCGGTGGCGTTGCCGTACCGGTCGAGAATGCCGGCCACGGCGTCGAACGGCCACGGGAAGAGCTGCTCGACCCGGACCACGGCGACCGGAGCCGAGACCTCGTCACGTCGAGCCATCAGGTCGAAGGCGATCTTGCCGTTGCAGAAGACGACGCGGCGTACAGACCCCGGATCAGCGACGCCCGGATCGTCGAGCACCTCCTCGAAGGTGCCCGAGGTGAACGCGCTGACCGGGGAACGGCTCGGTTTGGCCCGCAGCATCGACTTCGGCGTGAAGACGATCAGCGGGCGGCGGATCTGTCGGACCATCTGGCGCCGGAGCAGGTGGAAGAACTGGGCGGCCGTGGTGGCGTTGACCACCTGGATGTTGTCCTCGGCGGCGGTGGTGAGGAACCGCTCCATCCGGGCCGACGAGTGTTCGGGCCCCTGGCCCTCCATTCCATGGGGGAGGAGCATGACCAGGCCGGCCATCTGACCCCACTTGTCCTCGGCGGCCACGAGGAATTGGTCGATGATGATCTGCGCCCCGTTGATGAAGTCGCCGAACTGGGCTTCCCAGATCGTGAGCACGTCGGGGTTGGAGACGGCGTAGCCGTACTCGAAACCGAGCGCCGCGTACTCCGAGAGCAAGGAGTCGTAGATCCACAGCCGGCTTCCCGGGCCGGCATCGATCGCGCCGGCCAGGGCGCTGAGTGGTACGTACTCCGTACCGCTGTTGACATCGACCAGGGTGGAGTGGCGGTGGGAGAACGTGCCCCGCCGGGAGTCCTGGCCGGCCAGGCGAACCGAGACGCCGTCGATCAGCAGCGTCCCGAACGCCAGTGCCTCACCGAGCGCCCAATCGACCTCGCCACCCCGGAACATCTGGTCACGGGCTTCGAACTGGCGAGCCAGCTTGGGGTGCACCGTGAATCCCTCGGGCACGCTCGACAGCGCCGCGTACACCTGCTCGATCTGATCCTGACTCACCGCGGTGTGGACGTGCGCGAGCACGCCTACCGCCGGCAGCGGCGGTTTGGCCCGTATGCCCTCCTGGGGCGCATGGGATCGAGTCTCCTCGAGGGCCTGTTGAAGTCGCCGCTGGAAGTCCTCCAGGGCGACTTCGGCCTCGTCGAGCGTGATGTCGCCGCGCTTGATGAGCGCCTCTGTGTAGAGCTTGCGCACCGAACGGCGAGCGTCGATGGCGCGGTACATCAGCGGTTGGGTGTAGCTGGGGTCGTCGCCTTCGTTGTGGCCGTGGCGTCGATAGCAGACCATGTCGATGACGACGTCTTTGTGGAACCGCTGGCGGTAGTCGAAGGCGAGGGCGGCGACGCGAACACAGGCTTCGGGGTCGTCGCCGTTGACGTGGAAGATCGGGGCCTGGACCATCTTGGCGACATCGGTGCAGTAGTCGGACGAGCGCGCGGAATGGGGCGGGGTGGTGAAGCCGAGCTGGTTGTTGATGATGAGGTGGACGGTGCCGCCCACCCGGTAGCCGCGGATCTGCGAGAGGTTGAGCGTCTCGGCCACCACGCCCTGGCCGGCGAACGCCGCATCGCCGTGGATCAGCAGCGGCAGGATCGGATAGTTGCCGGGCGGCTCGATCTGGTCCATCTTGGCGCGGGCCATGCCCACGACGACGGGGTCGACGGCCTCCAGGTGCGACGGGTTGGCCGCCAGCTCGACCGGGATCGTGCGGCCGGCGCGGCTGGTGAACTTGCCGCGCTGGCCGAGGTGGTACTTGACGTCGCCCGAGCCCTGGGTGGAGTCGGGGCTGACATGACCTTCGAACTCGTCGAAGAGCTGTTCGTAGCTCTTGCCGACGATGTTCACGAGCACGTTGAGACGCCCCCGGTGGGCCATGCCCAAGACGGCTTCGGCCATGCCGCCGTCGGCCGCCAGATCGAGGATCTTGTCGAGGATCGGGATGGCGGACTCGGCGCCTTCGATGCCGAAGCGCTTCTGGCCCACGTACTTCGTGCCGAGGAATCGCTCCAGCGCCTCGGCGGCGTTGAGCCGGCTCAGGATGTGGCGCTGCTCGGCCGGGTCGACCCGGCTGTCGGTGCCCTCGACCTGGTTCTGGAGCCACACCTTCTCGACGGGATCCTGGATGTGCATGTACTCGATGCCGATCGAGCGACAGTAGGCATCGCGCAGCAGGTGCAGCAGATCGCCCAGCTTCATGTGGCTGCGGCCGCCGAGCGCGTTCTCCAGACCCATGTACCCGCTGGTCAGGAACTCGCGCTCCAGATCCCAGATGGTGAGCCCGTACGTGGCGGGATCGAGCTCGGGGTGCATCTCCGGCGGTTTCGAGGCGAGTGGGTCGAGGTCGGCGATGAGGTGTCCGCGCACCCGATACGCGGTGACCAGCGCGTTCACCTGGGCCTGCTTCTCGAGCATCGACCGCTCGGAATCGACCGGGTTGACGTCGGTGCGCCATTGCACCGCCTCGTAAGGGACTCCGATGTCTCCGAAGCACTCGGAGTAGAAGTCGTCCTCCCCGAGCAGGAGCTCGTGGACCTTCTTGAGGAACAGGCCCGATTCGGCGCCCTGGATGACGCGATGGTCGTAGGTCGAGCTGATGGTGACGATCTTGGAGATGCCCAGCTCGGCGAGCTTGGTGAGATCCGCGCCCTGGTACTCGGTCGGGTAGTCGATAGACCCGACCCCGACGATCACGCCCTGGCCCGGCATCAGACGCGGGACCGACTGGAGCGTGCCGATGGTGCCCGGGTTGGTGAGGCTGACGGTGACGCCGGCGAAGTCGTCGGGGCTCAGCTTGTTCGTACGGACCTTGCGGATGACGTCCTCGTACCGGGCGACGAACTCGCGGAAGTCGAGCGTGTCGGCGTCGCGGATGCACGGCACCATGAGCGAGCGAGAGCCGTCGGACTTCTCCATGTCGACGGCGATGCCGAGCCCCACGTGGGCGTTGCGTGTGACCCGCGGTTTGCCTTCGTGGTCGACGGAATAGGTCGAGTTCATGACCGGCAGGTGGTCGGCGATGGCCCGCACCACGGCGTAACCGATGAAGTGGGTGAAGCTGACCTTGCCGCCCCGGGTTCGGCTCAGGTAGCCGTTGATGATGCTGCGGTTGACCTCGAGGAGGCGGGCCGGGACCTCGCGGAAGCTCGTGGCCGTGGGAACGCCGAGGCTGGCTTCCATGTTGGCGACGATCCGGGCCGCGGCACCGCGGATGGGCTCGCCCATCTGCGCAACGGCACCGCGGATGGGCTCGCCCATCTGCGCAACGGCACCGCGGATGGGCTCGCCCATCTGCGCAACGGCACCGCGGATGGGCTCGCCGGTCGGGGCCGGGGGCGCATCGGTCACGGGCGTGGCGCTGGCCACCTGAGGACTGGTGGCGGGGGCGGTCGACGGCGCCGGGGCGACGGCGGAGGTGGCCGCAGCCTGCACCGGAGGGGCGACGGCCGTGGCGATGGGAGCCGTGCCGACAGGGGCCACGGCGGAGAGGCCCGGGGCGGTCACGACGGGTGCTGGGCCGATGGTGGCCGCGGTCTGGGGGAGGTAGTCGGCGAAGAAGTCCTGCCAGGCCCGGCTCACCGAGCTCGGGTCGACCAGGTAGTCCTGATACATCTCCTCGACCAGCCATGCGTTCTGGCCGACACTGTCCGGCGGTACGAGATCGGTGCTCACAACGTTCGAGTCTACGAAGCCCGAGGCCACGTGGTCGGGAGGGCGGACGGAACAGGCGAGGCGGTACTGTCGATTCGTGCGCATCGTGACGTGGAACGTGAATTCGTTGGGGGCCCGGCTCGACCGCGTCGAGGCATGGCTCGCGCTGCGGCAGCCGGATGTGGTCTGCCTGCAGGAGACCAAGCTGGCCGACGACTCCTTCCCCGCCCTGACCTTCGGCGCCCTCGGGTACGAGACGGTGCACCACGGGCAGGGCCAGTGGAACGGCGTGGCGATCCTGAGCCGCGTCGGGATCGAGGACGTGCGATCCGGCTTCGCTGACGGCCGGCCCGATCCCGACCCCGACGCCCGGGTGCTGTGGGCCACCTGTGGTGGGGTGCGGGTGGCGTCGTGTTACGTGCCGAATGGCCGTTCCCTGGACAACGACCACTACCGCTACAAACTCGACTGGTTGAGTCGGCTACGCCTCGACCTCGACCACAATGCCGACCCCGGGAGTGACATCGCCGTCATGGGCGACTTCAACATCGCGCCCGATGACCGCGATGTCTACGACCCCGAAGCCTTCGTCGGGGCGACGCATGTGAGCCCGGCCGAGCGCGCCGCGCTCGCCCACCTCTGCGATTTCGGCCTCGACGACGTCTTCCGGCAGCACCATGACGCGGCCGGGTGTTATTCGTGGTGGGACTACCGCGATGGCAACTTCCACAAGCGCAAGGGCCTCCGGATCGACCTGGTGCTGGCATCGGAATCGGTGGCCCGCCGGGTGCAGCGAGTCGTCGTCGACCGCAACGAACGCAAGGGCAAGCTGCCGAGCGATCACGCCCCGGTCGTTGTCGATCTGGCCTGAGCGCGAGCGGGCGGCGCCGCACCCGCGGCGAGCAGCGACAGCAGGTCGGCGCCGTACCGAGTCACCTTCGCCGGGCCGAGGCCCGTGATGTCGAGCAGGGACTGCTCGTCCTGCGGTTTGGTGGCCACGAGCGCATCGAGGGTCACGTCGGCGAAGACGGCGTAGGCCGGCACGTCGGCGGCTTTCGCGGTGGTGTGGCGCCATCGCCTGATCGACTCGCGAAGCTCGGAATCGGCCGGGGAGAGCTCGGCCGCGGAGGTGGCCGCACCTCGGGAGCGGGTGGTCCCCTCCCGGGAACGGCTCGACTCGTGCAGCCGTTGGCGGAGCTGAGCGACCGCTTCGCTCCCTCCGGCGGGGCGACCGAGCCGTCGGAGCTCGGCGATGGCCAGGTTGATCTGGTCGAGCCACGGTGACGGTTCCCGGGTGCGGGATCGGGCACCGAGCGAGCGCGAGCGAGCCCAGCTGATCGACAGGTCACGTTCGGCCCGGGTGATGGCGACGTACAGGAGGCGCTGCTCCTCGGCCCGGTCCGCCGCGGAACGGGCGTGGGAGATCGGGACGAACCCCTCCTCGATGCCCGCCAGGTGGACGACCTTCCACTCCAGTCCTTTGGCGGCATGGAACGTGGCCAGATCGACCATGTCGGCCGCCGGATCGTCGAGACCGGACGACCGCGCCGCCTGGAGCCAGCGAGCGAACCGGGCCGCCGAACACTCTGGGTCGAGCGCCAGGTGGTCCCGGCCGATCCGGGCCAGCGCGGCGACGCTGGCGCGCGTCTCGCTGTCGTCGCCGGACTCGGGGCCGGACTCGTCCTCGGGCTCAGGGCCGTAGGGGTCGGGTTCGAACTCGGACGCGGTGGGGGATCGGGCGGCGAGGCCGGGAAACGACCGATCCATCTCGGCCAGGGCCGTCGACAGGGTGACGTGGTCGGCCCGGCGCCAGCGTTTGAGGATCGCCGCCACCTCGGGCCGGTCGAGGAGGCCCGAGCCCGCCCGAGTTCGGCAGGGGATGCCGGCACCACGCAGGATTTCCTCGATCACCGCGACCTGGGCGTTGGTGCGAACGAGGACGCCCTGATCCGACCACCGTGATCCTGGGGGATGGGCATCGCGGATGGCTCGGGCGATACCGCGAGCCTCCGCCCACTCGTCGTCGAACATGCGGACCGTGGGGAGTGGACCATCGGGGACGGTGGCCAACGCGGCCCCCGAGCGCAGGATCGCGGCCGCGGCGTGGAGCACCTGGGGGGTGGAGCGATGGTTGCGGCGAAGCCGGACGGTGGCCCCGCCGGGGAACCAGCGGTCGAACTGATCGAGGAAGTCGGCATCGGCGCCGTTCCACCCATAGATCGCCTGGTTGGGATCGCCGACGACGCACAGGTCGGGGCGGTCACCGAGCCACGCTCTCAGCAGGGCGTACTGGAGGGAGTTGACGTCTTGGAACTCGTCGACGAAGAAGTGGCGGAGGCGCCACCGCTGGGCGCGGGCGAACTCGGTGTCGGTGTCGATGGCGTGCCGGCACAGGCCGAGCAGGTCATCGAAGTCGACCAGTCGTTGCCGGGACTTCAGCTCTTCGTAGGCGTGGTAGGCGCTGGAGATGGTCTCGGCGCCGAGTTGGGGCCGCCGAGCGGCCGCCGTGGCGGCGGCCACATAACGGTCTGGGGCGACGAGGCGAGCCTTGGCCCACTCGATCTCGCCAACCACCTCGAGCGCCGACGACGCGTGGCGCGAACCCAACGCCCGGGCGACCAGGCCGACCTTGCGATCGAGGAGCTCGGGCGGTTTGCGGCCCTGGTCTGCCCACCTCTGCCGGAGTTGGGCGTAGGCGACCGCGTGGAAGGTGCCAGCCGCCACGCTGTCGCGCAATCCGAGCGCCCGGAGGCGATCGGTCAGCTCGCCCGCGGCCTTCCTGGTGAAGGTGAGGACGAGGGTGCGGCGGGGATCGATCTGATCGGTGGCGGCCCGCCACGCCACCCGCCGCGTGAGCACTCGCGTCTTGCCCGAGCCGGCCCCGGCGAGGATGGCGAGCGGGGCCTGGGTCGACGTGACCGCGAGACGTTGCTCGTCGTTCAGGTCGGCGAGGAGGTGGTCGTGCTCGGCCATCGACGATGACGATAGCACCCGCGTCAGTGGACCAGTACAGACGTTCGAGTACTAGAAATCGAGATCGTCGATGTCGTCGAGCTCGTCCGCCGGGTCGGCACCGTCGACCTCGAGGCCCAGGTGGCCGAGGGGCGAACCTTCGCTCGACATGTCCATGTCCTCGAGGCCGGACAGGTCGGTGGCCACCCGATCGACGCCGATGTCGTGGTCATCGAACCCCTCGTCGGTGTCGTCGAGGCTCGAATCGCCGTCACCGACGGGGATGACACCGCTCGCGTCGTCCAATCGGACATCGTCGCCAAAGGACAGGTCGTCGTCGAGGCCCAGGTAGTGGTCGTGATCCGCCTTGATGGCGTCGTGATCGAGGTCGGAGGCGGACGCGGGGTCCTTGGGATCGAACGGGTCCTCGGCCGGGATCGTGTGGATCTGGCGGGCGTCGGCGCCGAACGAGCTGAGGTCGCCGTCGAGGTCGTCGAGGTCGGCCAGATCGCCGTCATCGAGGTCGAGGGCCCCGACCTCACCGGCAATGCCGGCCGCCAACATTCCGGAACCGAGCTGGCCGTCGGCGTCGGCTGCTACAAGGGGGGAGGATCGTCCAGATCGACGAGCGGCGATTCGGCGAGCTGACGGAAGCCCGCCATGGGGTCGTCGTCGGCGCTCCAGTCGGACGGCTCGGCGAACGGGCTGTACCGGGCGACGAACGGGCTCAGCTGCTCGGCGAGGGCCGGGGGCAGCGCATCAGCGACCAGGCTCAAGGCCTCGCCGACCAGATCCGGCGGAAGGCCGTCGAGACCGAATCGGGCCAGGGTGTCACTGGGGTCGTCGGCGAAGTCGGCGCGAGTGGCATCGTCTGACGCCAGCCCACGGGCCAGTTCGTAGATAGGGGAGTGTTCGGCCATGGTCGATCCCGAGGTCGCGTGATGCACCTCACGATACGACACCACCCCGAATCGGTATCGGGGACTTCCCCCGTTCGCCCCCCACCCGGCCCCGACCACGTGGGGCAGGCCGATCGTCGGCACGGCGGATGAGTACGATGCGGGCCGGACCGATCGTGCGACGGCCCACCCGCAGGACATGTGCCGACCAGGAATGTGCCCACCAAGAATGTGCCCACCAAGAATGTGCCCACCAAGATGTGAAGGAGCGGGAACGTGAGCTATTTCCTCGGTGTCGACCTGGGGACGACGTTCACCGCGGCGGCCGTGTGGCGAGACGGGCGGACCGAGATCGCCAACCTCGGCAATCGCAGCGCCGCCGTTCCGTCGGTGGTTCTCCTGCGCGACGACGAGACCGTTCTGACCGGGGAGGCCGCCAATCGGCGGGCCCTGTCGGAACCCGACCGGGTGGCGCGGGAATTCAAACGCCGCCTCGGTGACACCACGCCGATCCTGCTCGGAGGCTCGCCGTATTCGGCCGAAGCTTTGATGGGCCGCCTCCTCCGTTCCGTCGTGGCCGATGTGATCGCCCGGGAGGGCAGCGAACCGGCCGGCTTGGCTTTGAGCCACCCGGCCAACTGGGGCCAGTACAAGATCGACCTCCTGCGCCAAGCCATCCGGCTGGCCGATCTCCGTGATGTCCGACTGTTGACCGAGCCCGAGGCGGCGGCGATCCACTACGCGAGCCAGGAGCGCATCGAGCCGGGACAGGTCATAGCCGTGTACGACCTCGGAGGCGGCACCTTCGATGCTGCCGTGCTCCGCAAGACGGCCGGCGGGTTCGAGATCCTCGGCCAACCCGAAGGCATCGAACGCCTGGGCGGCATCGACTTCGACGCCGCCGTCTTCGGCCATGTGGCCCGCTCGCTGAGCGGCAAGCTGGGGGAGCTCGACGAGGACGATCCGGCCGCGGTGGCGGCGGTGGCCCGGCTGCGGGCGGAGTGTGTCGAGGCCAAGGAGGCGCTCTCGTCCGACACGGATGCGACGGTCGCCGTGCTGCTCCCCAACGTCCAGACCGACGTGCGCATCACCCGGTCCGAGTTCGAGGCGATGATCCGGCCGGCGCTCGTCGACAGCATGGACGCGCTCCGCCGGGCGCTGCGCTCGGCCGGCGTGACCCCCGAGGAAGTGCACAAGGTCCTGCTCGTCGGCGGCTCCTCTCGCATCCCCCTGGTCGCCCAGATGGTCGGCTCCGAGTTGGGACGGCCGGTCGTGGTCGACGCTCACCCGAAGTACGCCGTGGCTGCCGGCGCGGCCTTGGCCGCCGCCGAGGCCGGCCGCGCGTTGACTCCGGCCGCAGCTGCTGTCCCCGCTCCGCCGCCCGTCGTCCCCGCTCCCGCGGTATCGCCGCCCGCGCCCGTCTCGCCGCCGCCGCCCACTGCCGCGCCCATGCCACCGCCGGCCGCGCCGGCTGCCGCGCCGACCCCGCCGCCCCCGCCACCGGCCGCGGTTCCGCCGCCTGCGCCACCAACCCCCGCACCGTCGCCCGTACCGGCCGCCGCGGCCCCTGATCCCAACCGGACGATCGAGGTCGGGGTCGACAACCTCCCGCTCTTCCCGATCGCCGCGGGGCCGCCGGCATCGCCTCCGCCCCCACCCCCTGGTGCGCTTGCGGCGGCGCCGGGCGGAGGCGGTGGCTCCACCTTCGAGCCCCCGGTCGGGGCGGGCTCGGGCGGTGGGGGAAGCCGGGGGTGGCTGTGGGCCGCGCTCGGTGCGCTGGTCATCGCCGCGGGAGTCGGTGGGTTCCTGTTCCTGCGTGACGACGACAACGGCGACGGCACCGCAACCGGGGCCGACACCAGCGACGAAACGACGGACGAAGGCACCGACGAAGCCACCGACGAGACGACGGACGACCCCGAGCAGACGACGACCGAAGCCCCGGACCAGACGACGACCGAGCCTCCGGACGAGACGACAACCACCGTCCCCGATGTCGACCCGTGCACCGCGATCCGGGAGTTGGAGCGGTGGGCCTGCATCACCGACGTGCGTCTCGAGGATGGTGATGTGATCGCTGCCGACTACGAGTTCGAAGTGCCGACCAGCGATGTGTTCGGCGTCGAGGAAGGCGTGCACATGCACTTCTACGGCGACGAGTTCGCCTTCGACGAGGTCGGCGGCAATGGCACCGCCGGGGCGTCCTGGCAGGTGTGGGAGATCCCCGACCAGTTCCGACTCGACCTGGGTGGCGATGGGTTCGCGACGGCCGAGATCGCCCTGAGCGTCATCTCCGACTCGGCGCAGTTGTGTGTCGTCGTCACCTTGCCGATCGGGCCGAACACGCATGACGTGCCTCAGGACGTCGATACCGGCAACTGCGTGCCCATGCCTGACGACGTGCTCGCCGCCATCGCCGACGCGGGCGGCTGATCACCGTTCGCCGCACCTGGGTCACCCCCGTCCGAACCGGCGAAGGACCGCTCGTCGGCGCCGTTCGAGCGTCTCTCGTCGCTCCGCCGTCGCCACGCGTCGGGTCGTCGCCGGGAGGCTCTGTTCGACCTCGGCGAAGGGCACGACGCGTGCGGTCGGGGTGGGGAGCTGCTCGGCCGGCCAGGGTGACAGCTGCCAGCGATAGGTCATGGGCACGATCCGGTTGCCGGCGGTGTCGAGCCAGTTGGCGACGCCGGGGTCCTGATGGGCCAGCACGCCGCGGAACACGCCGTCGGTGTCGAGTTCGGCCTGGAACCCGTTGAGCGATGTCTGGCGGTACGTGTAGTCGAGCGACTGGAACCAGTAGTCACCGAACTGCATGTTCCAGTAGTGACACGGCGGCGGCGTGACCTCGATGATCGCCGCTTCGTCGGGGCCGAGGTCGAAGTAGCCCGAGCCGTAGACGTTGTCTGGGGTGCCGCCGTAGGCCGAGGCCTGCGGGTTCGGTGCTCCGATGGTGTTGGGTAGGCGTTCGGCCAGGCCAGCGACGAAGTCGGGCCAGAGGGCCGTCGAGGTGGATACGAAGCCGCCTAAGCGGGCGAACTGGGCGGCGACGTCATCGAGCGACGCGGCTGGCGGGGCCGGGGACCCGTCGAGCCGATCGATGGTGATCCGGTGCGCCACCTCCGTGTCCCAGTCGTAGAAGAACTGTCGGATGCCGACTCCGAGCATCCCCGTTTCCGTGCGGATCCAGTTGCCGTCGTGTTCCGTCGGGCTGAGTACGACCTCGATCGAGCCGTCAGGGCCGTGGTCGATGGCCCCGGGCGAGGCCAGGTTGCCCACGCCGCGCACCTGGTCCGTCCCCAGCTGGCCGGCGGTGACGGAGATGCCGAGGTAGTGAGGGGTGCCTCCGACGAAGGTCAGCCGGTAGGTGCCGCTGCCGTCGATCCTGGTGCTGGCATACAGCGCATCGGGACAGTCGAGCGCCCAACGCCGGAAGGGGTCCTGCGGCCGGCCGACCTCGGGGTGGTCGGGGTCGGCGGTCCATACGGTCATCTCCATCCCGCTGTTGAGCAGGTTGAGCAGATAGACGAGCCCGGCGGCCTGGACGGAGGGATCGGTGGGGGCGCGGGGATCGACGAGGATGCGCCCGGCGTCTCGCAGGGTGTCGCACAGGCGGTTCCAGACGGTGATCACGTCGTCCGGCATGGTGGCCCCCTTCGTCGTGGCGGACGTTACCTGTCGCCTCGAGTCCGACGCTGTTCCAGGTTGCCTTGGTGTTCTCCAGGCAGTGTCATACCCCCTGGTTAGTGTTGGTGGCATGGGTGTGCTTGCCGAGCTCGAACGTGAGATGGATGCCGTCGACCTGGCTGGTTGCGACGCGTCCGATCTTCGTGATCTGACGCGGCGGGTGTATCGGGCTGAGAAGGTGGTGGAGGGCTGGAAACGTCGCCTGGCCGCTGCGGCCCGGTCGTTGGAGGACTCGGGGTCGGGTCCGCCGGCAGGGTCCACGCTCGGGACTGAGGGTGGTTTGTCGCGGGGTCGGTCCAAGGAGCTCGCGGATCAGGCCGGGTTGTTGGCGCCGTTGCCGGCGGTGTCGGCGGCGGCGCAGTCGGGGCGGGCGCATCCGGAGAACGTGGATGCGGTGGCGCGGACGATGCGGGGCTTGTCCGAGCCCGAGCGTGCTGCGTTGGGTCAGGCCGACACGGTGTTGGCTCGGGAGCTGTCCGAGACGCCGCCGGAGATGTTCGCCCTCGGCCTGCGGGATCGGGTGCGGCAGATCCGCGATGGCTTGGCTGGCGACGGTGAGACCGATATCGAGCGGCGGCGCCGCGAGTCCGAGCTCACGTTGCGGCCGTCGCGTCACCGGCACGGGATGTTCGCGATGTGGGGCAACATCGACGACGAACGCGGCGCCGTGCTCGACGATCTCGTCACCGCCGAGGCACGCCGCCTGGCTGGTGACGGGCCGGTCACCGCGAACCATCGGATGACGGCCCTGTACAACCTGATGACCCGCACCGGGCAAGGTGGCCCGGCGCCGCGGATGGGTGTCGGGTGGATCGCCGACACCGCGACCGGCCCCACCGGCCCCCACCCCGGGTCGGTGGCTGAGACGTGGGCCGGGGTATCGGTGGATCCGGTCACGATCGAGCGGTTGGCGTGCGATGCCGACTGGTACACCACCTGGCTCGACGCCAAGGGCTTCCCGATGTGGGTCTCCTACCAGGCCCGCACCGCCACGCGAGAGCAACGCCTGGCGTTGCGGGCCCTGTACCCGACGTGCCCGATCGACGGCGCCACCGTGTTCGCCGACTGCGAGGTCCATCACCTGGTTGCGGTCGACGACGGGGGTGAGACGAGCATCGACAATCTGGTGCCGGTCTCGTGGACCTGGCACCACCGCATCCACGACAAGGGCTGGCGGCTGGTCATGGACCCCGACCGGACCCTGCACCTGTACCGGCCCGACGGCACACTGGACCGCACCATCGCCCCACCCACCCCCATCACCCGCCACGGCCCCTGAGAAACCCCCGAGGTCCCGCGGCGAGAGGGTCGAGCGAGACAAAGTTCCCATGAGGCGCGCGCAACCCGGTCGAACGAGCCCTTCGCACGAGGCGCGCGCGTTTCGGGTCGATGGAGGCAGTCCCTCATGGCGCCCGGTCTCCCCTGCCATTCCGGCCGGTCGCCTCTGGACGGCGCACCGTCTGGCCGACAGGGTCGGCTGTGTACAGGTGGCGCGAGTTGGTCGGATGCGGTGGCGTGTCAGTCGTTCGGGCACGGGCGAATGGTCGCGTTGGGAGGCTGATCCGCGAGCGGCGCGTCGCCCATCCCAGCCGGGTCCGGGGTCGACTCGGTGGGACGGGGCGCCTCGATCGGTCCGCCGTCCGGCGCACCCGCCATCGGGAGCTCGCCGGTGAGGAGCCAGCGGATCTCGGCGGCCACGACCTCGGGCTCGGGCTCGAGTACGGCGGCGCCACCGATCATCGCCGGCGTGCCGGGCACCATCCGTCCCTCGATGGCGACCTCGCCGGCGGCGGCCAGCACGTCGCCGAACCGGTCGGCCAGGTCGCGGAGGTCCCCGAGGCCGGTGTCGTCGTCGAGGGTGAGGTGATCAGCGGCTACATCGGCGAGGCGGGTCAACCCGAGCGGCGAGCGAACGGCGTCCACCACCTGAGGGAGCACATACGTCATGAGCGCCCGTTGCCGGGCGGTGCGATCGATATCGTCGCCCTCGATGGTGATCCAGGCGGACGTCGCGTCGTCAAAGGCCTGCAGGTCCGTGCGGGCCCGCACGTAGGCGAGCACGTCGGAGCCGCCGAGCTCGACGCATTCACCGCCCTTGACCTCGAACCGGCTTCCCGTGCTCCGGAGGTCGTCGTCGAACTGCCCGTCGATCCCTCCTGCGGCGTCGACCGCTTGGGCGAAGCCGTCCATGTCGATCCCGATCAGGTGGTCGATCCGCACGTCGAAGGTGTCGACGAGCGTCGCCACCAGCTCCGTCGGGCCGCCGTAGACGTACGCCGCGTTGATGCGCCCGGTACCGCCGCTCGCGTACTGGACCCACAGGTCCCTCGGCACGGAGAGGAGCCGCAACCCGCCCTCGTTGGTGATGCGCACGAGCACGATGGCGTCGGTCAGCACCGTGGCCGGCCGTTCGCCGGTGAGCCCGACGTCGGTCGAGCGGTCGATGCCGAACAGCAGCCACGTCTGGCCGGGGATCGGTGTGGAATCGGCGGGCTCGTCCCGGACATCGCTTGGAATTGACGCCGTGTTTGTCTGCTGGTTGTCGGGGACGCCGACGACGCTCAGGTCGACACGGTCGACCCGGTTCCAGCGGTCGAGGAGGTAGGCCGGCCAGGCTCCGATCATGACGACGGCGAGTGTGGCGAAGGCGGTGCGGCGCAGGCGGCGACGGCGCGCGATCAGCACCTGGGCCCGGCGATCGACAGACGCCCGGAACGTCGGGCCGGGGACGAACGTGGGGATGGTGGTGTCGGGCACGGTCATGAACCTCCGGTCGATCCGGGGAGGAGGCGCCGCAGCGACGCCAGCCCGCGATGGGTGTGCTGTTTGACCGTCCCGTTGGTGCAGCCGAGTAGTTCGGCCACCCGGGCCTCGGGCAGGTCGGCCAGGTACCGCAGGGTGATCACTTCGCGTTGGCGTGGGGGCAGGGTGCGCAGGGCCGCGGCCAGGTCGATGCGCAGGGCGGCCTCAGCTTCGTGGGACGGCCGGTGCCCGGGGATCGGGAGGGCCGGGCGGCGCCGGCGCCACCGCCCGATGGCCAGGTTCGTCACGACCCTGACCACCCAGGCCTCGGCGTACGGCTCGATGCGTCGCCAACGCACCAGGGCGCGGGCCATCGCCTCCTGGGCGAGGTCCTCGGCCTCGGCGGCATCGTTCGTGATCCGGTAGGCGACACGGTGGGCCAGGCGGGCCAGGTCGGCGAACTCGTCGTCGAACGTCCGGGCCATGCCGGTCATCCTTGGCGCGCGAACATGGGGGCCGCCGTCAGGTCGATCATGTTGGGGGAAACGCGCCAGCCCTGCACTTGGTTGACGAACAGGCGTTCGATACCCTGGGATCATGTCGTTCGGGAACCCACCGGTGCCATGGTCGGAACTCGAACGGCGTCTCAGTGGCCGCCCTGCGGGCATCAGAGATTCCAGTGGCCGCCCTGCGGGAATCAGAGATTCCAGTGGACGCCCTGCGGCCATCAGGGATTCCAGTGGCCGCCATGCGGCCAAGAGACCTCCGACCAGGGAGGAGCTCGACGGCGACGGGGGCGACAGTCCGGCGTGGTCCCGCAAGCGGGCGCCGTACGAGCCGCCGGCAGGAGGTGCCGCGCCGTCCGCGGTGATTGCCCGCCCCCGGGTCGCTTATGCCGAGCTCCATTGCCACTCCAACTTCAGTTTCCTCGATGGTGCCTCGCATGCCGAAGAGCTGGTGGAGGAAGCGGTGACTCTCGGGCTCGATGCCCTGGCCCTCACCGATCACAACGGCTTCTACGGGGTGGTGCGGTTCGCCGAGGCAGCTCGGGCTCACGGGTTGCCCACCGTGTTCGGCGCCGAGCTGACCATCGGCCGGTGGGAGGCCGGTCGGCGGGTGGCGTTGTCGGTAGGGGAGGCCGACCCCGCCGGCGAGCACCTCGTCGTGCTGGCCCGCGATCCCACCGGGTACGCCCGTCTGGCTCGGGCCCTGAGCGAGGCCCAGCTGGCCGGTCAGAAAGGCGCGCCCTGGATCACCCTCGATCGTCTCACCGAGCTCGGCGGTGCCGGGTCCGGTGGCGATCACTGGCAGGTGCTGACCGGCTGCCGCAAAGGGCTGATCACGACTGCCCTCGACCGTGATGGTCCGGCGGCGGCCCGCCGGCGGTTGGGCGAGATGGTGGAACGGTTCGGGCGGGCCAACGTGGCGGTAGAGCTGTGGGACCACGGTCAGCCGCTCGACACGGTCCGCAACGACGTCCTGGCCAAGATCGCCCTGGGGGTCGGGGTCGAACCGGTCGCCACCAACAACGTCCACTACCACGCCCCCGCGCGCCGTCGGCTGGCCACCGCCATGGCCGCGGTGCGGGCCCGGCGCAGCCTCGACGATCTCGATGGCTGGCTGCCGGCTGCGGCCATGGCCCACCTACGATCTGGCGCCGAGCAGGCCGCACGGTTCGCTCGATACCCAGGGGTGGTGGAGCGGGCCGCGGAGCTGGGCCGATCCTGCGCTTTCGACCTGCGCCTCGTCGCGCCCGACCTGCCGCCGTACCCGTGTCCACCCGGTCACGACGAGATGTCGTGGCTGCGGTCTCTGACCGACCTGGGCGCCGAGCGGTACTACGGGCCGCGTCACGCCGAGCGGGTGCCGGGTGCGTGGGCCCAGATCGACCATGAGCTGGCTCTCATCGAGCAGCTCGGGTTCCCGGGGTACTTCCTGGTCGTGTGGGACATCGTCGACTTCTGCCGCCGGGCCGACATCCTCTGCCAGGGCCGGGGCTCGGCGGCCAACTCCGCGGTCTGTTACGCCCTGGGCATCACCAAGGCGGACGCCGTCCGCCTGGGCCTGCTGTTCGAGCGATTCCTCTCGCCCGAACGTGATGGTCCGCCCGACATCGATCTCGACATCGAGAGCGATCGACGTGAGGAGGTGATCCAGTACGTCTACGAACGGTATGGCCGTCATCACACGGCGCAGGTGGCCAATGTCATCACCTACCGGGCCCGCTCGGCGGTCCGTGACATGGCCAAGGCGCTGGGGTATGCCACCGGCCAGCAGGATGCCTACGCCAAGGCCATGGACCGCTGGTCCTCCCTTTCCTCACCAGGGACTGTGGTCCTGCCCGCCAGTGCCGCTCCCCACCAGGTCGGTCCGGCCACCGAGGTGCTGCCACCTCGCGATGGCCCGGCTCCCGAACCCGTCCCGCCGCCTCGGTCGTCGGGGACGTCAGGTGTGAGCCCGCCTCCGACGCCAGACACCAGCATCCCGGCCGATGTGGTGGCTCTGGCCACGCAGATCGAGAACTTCCCCCGACACCTCGGCATCCACTCGGGGGGCATGGTGATCTGCGACCGGCCGGTCATCGAGGTGTGTCCGGTGGAGTGGGGACGCATGGAGAACCGCAGCGTCTTGCAGTGGGACAAGGACGACTGCGCGGCGGCCGGGTTGGTCAAGTTCGACCTGCTGGGTCTGGGCATGTTGTCGGCCCTGCACTACGCCGTCGACCTGATCGACCTGCACCACGGCCTGAGCCTCGACCTGGCCGAGCTGCCCCAGGATCCCGAGGTCTACGACATGTTGTGCCGGGCCGACAGCGTGGGGGTGTTCCAGGTCGAGAGCCGGGCCCAGATGGCCACCCTGCCCCGCCTCCGGCCCCGCACCTTCTACGACCTGGTGGTGGAGGTGGCGCTCATCCGTCCCGGTCCGATCCAGGGCGGCTCGGTCCACCCGTACATCCGCCGCCGCAACGGACGTGAACCCGTCACCTACCTCCATCCGCTGCTCGAGGGTGCGCTGGCCAAGACCCTCGGCATCCCGCTCTTCCAGGAGCAGCTCATGCAGATGGCCATCGACGTTGCCGGGTTCAGCCCCTCGGAAGCCGATCAGTTGCGCCAGGCCATGGGCTCCAAACGCAGCCGGGAGCGTATGGAGCGGCTCCGGGCCCGGTTCTTCGAGGGTATGGCCGAACGGGGGATCGGCACGGATGTCGGCGATCAGATCTGGGACAAGCTGGCCGCCTTCGCCAACTACGGCTTCCCGGAGAGCCACTCGGTGAGCTTCGCCTACCTCGTGTACTCGTCGTCGTGGATCAAGCGGTACTTCCCGGCAGCGTTCTGCGCCGCCCTGCTCAAGGCCCAGCCCATGGGGTTCTACTCGCCGCACTCGCTGGTGCAAGACGCCCGCCGTCACGGGGTCACGGTGGTCACCCCCGATCTCAACGCCTCGCTCGCCGGCGCCACCCTGGAATGGACGGGGCCCTGGGGAGGTACGGACGAGCGGTGGGGCGTGCCGGGTTCGGCCGGGACGGGTGAGTCGCCGGGCCGCTGGGGGGAGGAGGGTCCGGCGGTGCGCCTGGGCATCGGCTCGGTTCGGCACATCGGCGCCGATCTCGCCGATGCCATCGCGGCGAGTCGCCCCTACGCATCGATCGAGGACCTCCGCCGGCGGGTTCCCGGCGTCACCTTGCCGGTGTTGGAGGCCCTGGCCACGGCGGGTGCGTTCCGGCAGTGCTTCGGGATCGAGCGCCGGGAAGCGTTGTGGCAGGCCGGCGCGGTGGCCCAGACGGGCCCCGATCGCCTGCCCGGCATCGTCACCGGGGTGGAGGCACCCACCTTGCCCGGCATGTCCGCGCGGGAAGAATCCGTGGCCGACCTGTGGGCGACGGGAGTGGCTCCCGATGGTCACCCCACCCGGTTCATCCGGGCCGCGTTGGATGAGCTCGGTGTCACCCGGGCCGACGGCCTCCTGGCGCTGCCTGATCGGGCCAAGATCACCGTCGCCGGAGTCGTGACCCACCGGCAACGTCCAGCGACAGCCGGCGGGACCACCTTCGTGAACCTGGAGGACGAGACGGGGCTGATCAACGTGGTGGTGTCGAAGGGGGCGTGGCTGCGCTACCGGACCATGGTCCGAGCGTCGCCTGCCCTGCTCATCCGGGGCTGGGTGGAGAACGCCGAAGGTGTGGTCAATGTCGTGGCCGAACGGATCGACCCTCTCCCCACCGTGGCCAGCGCCGGCTCCCGCGACTTCCGGTGACCGACCGGCAAGGAACCGTCGGCAGGGACCGTTCGGCGAGGACCGGCGCCGGCCGCCTCTACGATGACCGCCGATGAGCGACATCTGGGTCGAGCCCGATCTCACGGACCCGGCGGTGCTGGCCGAAGCGTTCCGGGCGTTCCCGGGGGCCGCGACGCGCGTCGCCGCGCGAGTGAGCGGGGCCACCGTCGGGGTGTCCCGGTTCGTGCCGTTCGTCGATCGAACCACGTGCCCTGAGCAACGGCTTTTCATCGAGATGTCGTTCACCGGATTCCGGCTGCTCCAGCGGGCCAAGGCCCACGGCGGGATCGATCGACCGTCGATGGCGGAGGTCCTCGGCCCCGACGAGATCGAGTTGGTGGACCGTGAGGTGCGGGTGCTGGTGGTCGCCGGGCTCGCTCGCCTCGAGGAGGGTCGGCTCGTCGTCGCCCCGTCGATCACCGAGCTCATCCCGTTGCCCCTGCCGTTGTTCGCCGAGGAAGTCGAGTTCATCACTTCGGAACGTTTGGCCGTGGCGTGCCGGCTGCTCGGTGTCGAGGCGGGCACCCGCAAGGCGGAGCGAGCCGCCGCCGTGTTGAGCGTTCTGCGTGATCCAAACCGGTTTCGTGCCGCGCTGAAGTCGGCCGGTCCCGAAGCTGAGGAGTTGTTCCGGCGCATCGTCGGACGTTTGGTCGGCCCCGGAGGGATCACCGGTCCGCTGACGACCTACGAGCTCCTGACAAGGGACGAGCAGACGAGTCGGCTGCACTACGCCCGGACGGCCCAGCGCTCGCCGCTCGAGCACCTCTCCGACCGGTTCCTCATCAGTCTCAACCCGTACTCGGGGTACGAGCTGTGGCTCTGGATGGAATCGGCGCGGGCCTACGGGCTCGACCTGCTGGCCAACGTGCCCACCGAGCCCGAACTCGACGTCGTGCCGGTCGACGATCCTCCGACCGCGCCGGCGCGGGTCGTCGCCGCCCTGCACGAGCTGCTGGGCTTCGTGGCCGCCAACCCGGTGGAGGGCAAGAAGTCGGGTGATCGTCGGGCACCCGTTCGTTACTGGCGAAGCGCCGCCAAAGCGGTGGGGATCCCACCGCCTCTGGCTGAAGTGCTCGGCGAGGTCGCCGCCGACCTGGGGCTCCTCTACGCCGCCGTCCTACCGGTCCGGGGTCGCGGCCGGTCGGCCGAGCACCCGGTCGAGTGGCGAGTCAACCCTCGCCGGGTGCGAGACGCCGAGGCGTGGAGTCCGGCCACCACCTGGCTCGCCATCGTCGAGCGATGGCTGCTCGGATCGGCGTCGTCGAACGAGGAAGAGGTCATCCAGCGCGAACTTGTCTGGTCGTTCCTCGCCGCCCTGCCGGCCGGCTTCGGAGCGACGCGGGGCCGGCTGGAAGCTGCGGCCCAGCACCGCCATCTCGGGCTGATCAGCGCGGCCGTCGTCGCGTCGACCCTCGACACCATGGCGCTCCTCGGCGTCACCACCATCTCGCCCGGTGTCGGGCTGAGCGCGTCAGCGCGGGCGGCCTCGGCGGGTGTCGAGGGCGTGGAGGCGGTGCTCGACGGCGGGAGTCACACCTTCGTCGTCCAGCCCGATCACACGATCGTGGCGCCACGCGATCTGGCTCCGGCGCTCACCGCGGCACTGGCTCGGTACGCCGATGTGGTGAGCGAGGGAGGGGCGACGGTGTGGCGGCTGTCGGCCAGCCGGTTGGCCCGAGTGGCGCACCACCTCGACGCCGAGCATGTGCTCGAGTTCCTCGATCGGCACGCCAGCGTTCCGGTTCCGGTGGCGGTGCGCCGGTACGTGGCTGATGCCATGGCCACGGTCGCGCCGATCGTCGCCATCGACGCGGGGTGCGTGATCACCTCGACCGACCCCGTCGTGATCGCCGATGCGGCACGCCACAAACCCGCCAAACTGACCGTGGTGGCCCCCGGGGTGGCGGTGTCGCCTCTCCCGAGAGCCAAGGTGGCGGCGGTGCTCGCCGAGAAGGGCGTCCTGCTGGCCGGGTTGGCCTCAGCCGGTCCCGTTGACGCGACGGGGTCGCCGTCGTCGGACCCGCCTCGTATCACCGACGCCGCGCCGTCGTGGGCCATTCCCCAACCCGATCCCAACTCCTCGCTGCCCGGGCCGGGGCGAATCCCGGTGCGCACCGAATCCGCGCTGGCCCTCGCCGAGGCCGTGATCGGGCCCGACCGGGCCGGCGGCGAAAGGCATCGATGACCGACCCCACCAACCCCCTCGTCGTCCAGACCGATCTCACCGTGCTGGCCGAGGTGGCGTCGCCCCGGTTCGAAGAAGCGCGGGCCGCACTGGCCCGTTTCGCCGAGATGGAGAAGGCGCCCGAACACGTCCACACCTATCGCATCACGCCGCTGTCGTTGTGGAACGCCGCTGTGTCGGGTCTGTCGCCGGGCGATGTCGCCGCTGCGTTGACCGGGTTCGCCAAGTACCCCGTCGCCCCCTCGGTGCTCACCGAGGTCCATGACCAGATGGGCCGCTACGGCCGCCTTCGCCTTGTACGCGACCACGACACCGCGGCGCTGGCCCTGACCTCGGCCGAGCCAGCGCTGATCGAGGAGGTGGCTCGGGACCGCCATGTCGCCGAGTTGCTGGGAGCGCGCCTCGACGGCAACCGGTTCGCCGTCCGCAACGGCGATCGCGGCATCCTCAAGCAGGCGTTGTTGCGGTTGGGCTGGCCGGCCTCGGACGAAGCCGGTTACGAGGACGGCTCGGATCTCGGCACCTTCGAGCTCACCGCTTCGCTGCGGTCCTACCAAGCTGATGCGGTCGAGGCGTGGTGGCGCGATGGCGACCCGGCAGGCGGCAGTGGTGTGCTGACGCTCCCGTGCGGTGCCGGCAAGACGGTCATAGGTCTGGCGGCGCTGATCACGGCGTCGACTCACACGTTGATCGTCGTCACCTCGGTCTCCTCGGCGCGGCAGTGGCGGCGCGAACTGCTCGACAAGACCACGCTGACCGAGGACGACATAGGCGAGTACTCCGGTGACACCAAGCAGATCCGGCCCGTCACCGTCGCCACGTACCAGGTGCTCACCTATGCCCGCAAAAGGGTCCCTCGTGAAGCCGAGCTGTTCGAGCGGCACCCCCACCTGGGGCTGTTCGACCAGCAACAATGGGGGCTCGTCATCTACGACGAGGTCCACCTGCTCCCCGCTCCCGTGTTCCGGGCCACGGCCCGCATCCAGGCCATCCGGCGCCTGGGGCTGACCGCCACCCTCGTGCGGGAGGATGGTCGGGAGGGCGACGTATTCTCGCTCATCGGCCCCAAGCGGTTCGATGCGCCGTGGAAGGAGCTCGAGGTGCTCGGTTGGGTCGCACCGGCGCGGTGCACCGAGATCCGGGTTCGCTTGACCGACGCCCAACGCATGAGCTACGCCGTCGCCGACCCCGACGAACGGCACCGCATCGCCGCAACGGCGCCGGCCAAACTCGACGTGCTCGTCGATCTGGTCGAGCGTCATCGTGGTGACCGCATCCTCGTCATCGGCCAGTTCCTCGATCAGCTCGATGAAGTGGCGGCTCGCCTGGATGCGCCCATCGTGACCGGCCGCACCGCTCAGCGCGAGCGGGATCGACGCTTCGAGGAGTTCCGCAACGGCGAGATCGACGTGCTGGTGGTGTCGAAGGTCGCCAACTTTTCGATCGACCTTCCCGAAGCCAACGTCGCCATCCAGCTCTCCGGGCAGTTCGGTTCCCGCCAGGAGGAGGCCCAACGGCTGGGCCGCATCATGCGCCCCAAGGCCGACGGCGGCGTGGCCAGCTTCTACACCATCGTCACCGCCGAGACAGTCGAGCAGCAGTTCGCCCTGAACCGCCAGCGGTTCCTGGCCGAACAGGGTTACGGCTACGACATCGTCGACGCCTGAAGCATCGACTGGCGACATCGTCGACGCGTGAGGCGTCGACAAGTATGGCGGTGCGCCAGATGCGCAATTCGTGACCTTTGTGACTTGGAACGGTGTGGACGAGCAGGCGGCGGGGTGGGACGCAGGATTCGAGGGGTGGTACCGCGCCGTCCATCCTCGGCTCGTGACGTCCCTGGCCCTCGCGTTGTGGCATTCAACGTGCCCCGGCGCCGGTTGCGGCGTCGGGCGGTAGAGGCTCGCCTGCTGCTCATTCGCTCGGACCCAGTCGTGCCTCCGCCGGCGGGGGAGCTGTGGGCACTTGTGGCCGACCTGCCGGAGCGGCAGCGCCTGGCCGTCGTGCTGCGCCACATCGGCCAGTTGCGAGAGGCGGAGATCGCTACCGCGATGGGGATGACGCGGGGTGGCGTGTCGTCGACCCTGCGGGCGGCGTATCCGGACGCTGCGGGTGGACCTGGCCGACGAACCCGCTCAGCAGGAGGTGCCATGACCATGGATCTCGACCGTCTCGACGAGCTCGCCGATCTCGAGGTGGAGCGCCGTCGCCGCGTCTCGCCGCCGCCCGCCGCCATCCACCAGCGGGCGGGTCGGCGGCGCCGCCACCGCCGGTTCGTGCCCTGCGCAGCCATCGGGGTGCTGCTGCTCGGCGCAGGCGTTCTCGCGTGGTCCGCAGGGCATGACGATGCCGACGACGTCGTGACCGTGGCCAACGACGACGGTGACCGCGCTCCCACCCCCCCACCGGAGCAGGCACCCGCGATCACGGAGACCGCGACCGACCTCGGCCCCTTCGTCTGGCCCGCCCCGCCCCGTGACTTCGCTACTGCCGACGAGCTGGCCATGGCCTTCATACAGGAGGTCGTGCAGGCGGACCAGTGGACCGTTGCCGGGGCAGCGCTCGGGGTGGCGAACCAACCTGCGAGCGTCACGCTCTCGAACGGCACGACCGACGTCGACGCGTTCGCCGTGCCCTCCAGCCAGGGATGGGGGTTCGTGCAGATCGATGGCTCGAACATGGCGGTCGAGGTCGATCCTCCACGCCTCACATTCAGGGGGGACCCGAACGCGGCGAGCTACGACATCGAGGTGCGCCTGGCTGACGGCCGCCTCGTCCGCCAGTCGGGCACGGCAACTGACCTCCGCCTGCCCCCGGACATGCAACCCGGTGGTGTGCTGAGCGCCCTCGTCCTGCACCTCGACGCCGACGGGGTTGTGATCGATGTCAGCGGAGGCCAGTTCGACGACCGGGACATCGAGCCACCGGCGCCGACGTCCACCTCGGTGCCCACCGAGGACTCGGCACCGAGCCAGAGCGCGGCCGATGCGGCCCGGTACGGCATCGTGCCTGCGCTCGCCGCCCTTCCCACCGAGATTCGGGTGGCCCAAGTGGCCGAGGCCTTTGGAACAACCAGGATCGAGAGCCCAGAAGGCACCTGGCTCCTCTCACAACTGTCACTCGATGGAATCCCCAGTCGCGACGGCTGCCGGCTCGGCGATCCGGGCGGTACCGAGGGAATCGACGTCGTGGACCTGTGTGAGTACGCCGAGATCCTGCTTCTCGATCCCGAGAGCGGCGAGGTCTTGCGGGCGTACCCGTTCCCGGGGTTTCCGCCACAGCAGATCCTGCTCACCGACGACGCGGTGTACTGTATGCGGCAGGGTGACGGTGGGCTCCCGAACTCGATCCTCTGTCGCATCGACCGCACGTCGCAGACCAGCATCGTGCGGGTGTTCCCATCGTCGATCGACTCCGGAGTGTCGCCCGACCGTTACCTGCCCCCCAACTGGGTGGTCGACCAACCGGCGACAGCGCCGCTCTGGCAGCACTTCGAGGTCGACGGCGCCGAGATCTCGGTGATCGGATCAGGCGGCCGCCTGCGACTCGAGACCGAAGCGGGCACTGTGCTCGGGCAGTTCCTGTGGAGTGACGCGATCAACGCGCTGCCGGGGTCACCATCGCCGTACGACGCCGTCGTCTCCAACGACGTACCGCCCGGTTTGGTCGTTGTCCTCGCCACGGTCACGATCGGAAACGGTGCCGGACACGTGGACCGGCCGGATGTCACTGGGCCGTTGGCGTGTCGGCTCGTCGTGGACGTCCCTCCGGGCGGCACCGTCGATGTCGAGATCGCCTACGACGGGGGACCGGACTGCCTCCGGTTGGGATGAGTACTAGTCGCCGGCGCGTCCGATCGGATTGATCTTCATCACGGTCGTTGTCATACCCCCTGAGCACCATGGAGCCATGTGCGACATGGGCGATGCCAAGACCCGCGACGACCTCCGCGAACTTCACACGTCCCGGATCAACGAACGCGGTTGTTCCGGGACGTTCGTGAGCCCGGCGGCCGGCGACGGCCCGCTCCCCAGCGGCCCGACTCACTGGGCGTACACCATTGGGCTCACGGAGTCGTTCGGCACGCCCGAGCTCGTGGTCGCCGATCTGGACGCACACGTCGCCGACCAGATCATCGAAGCCGTGCGGTTGGGACTTCACGACGGCGAGTCACTCGAGGAGATCATTGCCGACCTCGGTGGCTCACTGGTTCCGGTTCACCTGCACCACGTCACCGACGAGCTGTTCGCCACCTGTCGTGGTACTACGGCGCTGATGTCACCTCCACGACCTGGCTGCAGGTGCTGCCGCCGCCGGAGGTGTTCTGCGCCGGCACCAGCGGATCCAGACCCGGCTCGACCGGCCGTTTCTCCGGTCCCGGACCGGCGGCAATCGGGCGGTCCGTCGGGCCGGGGCTCGACGAGACCGGCGTCATCGTGCCAGCTGATCAGGCGTCGTCTTTCAGCCCCAGAGCGCCGAGACGGGTAGCGCGACGAGTCGGTCGCCGATCTCCATGCGGGCTGACCCGGTGTGAAGAACGATGCCCAGGCGGAATCGAGTCCCGACTCGATCACGAAGGTACGCCAGGTGACGGGCGTGCGATGTCACCGGGCTCGCCGTGGCTTTGACCTCGATCCCGACGACATCGCCGCCCACGCTCGAGGACGATGTCGATCTCGCGCTGGTCCCGATCGCGAAAGTGTCGCAGGCGGACCGGTGTGTCGGTCCAGGTCGCCTGCTTGCTCAGCTCGTTGACGACGTAGGTCTCGAGGAGACGACCGAACCACGGTGAGTCCAGGCGCGCCAGATCATCGGAAGTCCCGGCGCCGACCACATGGGCGGCCAGAGCGGTGTCGATGAGATGCGCCACCGAACGTCGTTTGGCACGCGTGGTCTCGTTGGTGGTCCATGCGGGCAATGGACGGAGCAGATAGAGCGTGGAGAGCACATCGACGTAGCTGGCGACCGTCGCCGCATCGGCGAGGACATCGCGAGCGAGATCGGCGGGGATGATCTCGCCCCCCGCACGTGCCGCGACCTGGACCACAAGCTCGGCGAGAAGCATCGGCTTCCGAACAGACGCCACCGGCTCGACGTTGGCAGCCGCGGTGACTGTCCTCAGGTAGGATTCGCACCACGTCGACCGGAAGCGGCTCGAACTCGGGCCGAGAACCAACTCCGGGAATCCGCCGGCCACCAATGCCTCGGCGTAGTCGAGTCTGGTCAGTCGTTCGACCTCGAGGTCTAGTGAGTGTTGGGCGAATGCGGCGTCGATGAACCGCTCGCGTCGTCCACGAATCTCCCCGGCCGACAGCGGCAACAGCTCGAGCAACCCGATGCGGCCCGTCAGCGTCTCGGAGATCGTCCGCTGGGCGAGGAACTGAGTCGACCCGGCAAGGACGAACTGGCCCGGACTGGGGTCGAGATCGAGTCGAGCCTTCAGGGCCAGAAGGAGTGCGTCGCCTCCGCGCTGAAACTCGTCGATCGCCGCGCCAGTCTGAAGTTGGTCTACGAATCCAACGGGGTCGCTGCGGGCGACATCCAACGTCGTGGCATCGTCGAGGTTGACGACGGGTCTGCCGTCCAACAACTGGCGGACGAGGGTGCTCTTGCCCGACTGCCGCGGCCCGTTGACAACGAGGGCGCGAAAGCCCGTCAGGAGCTCCGCGGCAACGTCGTGCACATGACGGCCCAGCTCGGTCATTCCACTGATGCTAGCGCCCATTCAAGTTTTGACGATGTCCTAATCGAGTTTCGCCGGCACGATAATCCAGATTCGACAAGCATCTGATCCGGATTTGCCACGCCGATGAGAGACCGGTGGGCCGCCGCCCTGAAGCCAGCAGGGGCGCGTTGACGAGCCCGGCGACGGCGTTCAGTGGTGGCCGGAGAGGTCGAGGGTGGCGGTTCGATCGAGCAGCACGGTCACCGCGACCGGTCGGTCCGGCGGGGTGAGAAGCGCCGGGGGCCCTCCGCTGATCCGTACTCGGATGCGGTGGCCGATCTGGAACCGATGGTGGTTGGCGCGGAGAGCGATGCGGTACTCGTGGATCGAACCCGGCATGACCAGCTGGGGGTCGCGGTGGGAGAGGCGGTGGCTGGCCGCCAGGAATCCGGCGGTGACGGGCACCTCGCTGCCGCTGGGGTCGACGTCGATGACCTCCACGTACATCGCCACGTCGGCGGCGTCGAGCGACGCATGGATGGTGAGCGCGCCGTGGCCGAACAGAACCCAGTCGGCGTCGAGCGGGTCGTTGGTGAACGTGAGGGAATCTGGCGCGCCCGCTGGTGCCGGGTGGACGAACGTCGTGCTCCCCGGCTCCCCGGGTTCGGTGCTGAGCGAGCCGTCCGACACGAGGTGAAACCGCAGGCCGCGGCCGGCGGCCGGCACCCCACCGACGATCTCGCGCCACCCCGCACCGACGCCGACGGGACCTTCGAACGATGTGAACGTCGGCTCGGGCGGCACCGGGCAACCGGCGATGCCGGCCACCCAATGGTCGAACCAGGCGAGCAGGATCCCTGGCGGGAGCTGTGCGGTCTCGGCCAGCAACTGAGCGCCGTCGCTGGACGTGGTCCACGCAGGTTCCTCCACCAGAGCGACCGGGAAGAAGTGGGGCCACGGTCCGTAGACGGCCCACGTACGTTGGGGGCATGCTTCGATGTTGGCCAGGGTGCCTGACCGGAAGTAGTGGTCGTTCCAGCCACCGATGGCCAGCACGGGCACCGACAGATCGCCGAGTTGGTCGACGAACGAGCGGTCCAGCCAGAAGTCGTCGAACGTGGGGTGCCCTCGGTTGGCTGCGTACTCGGCATCGGCGTCGATGACGCCACCGCTGGTCAGGTTGGCGATGTCGGGCCAGCCGTCGAGTTCGCCGCGCTCGGTCGATTTGATGCCGCCGGGGTACACCACGTCGAAGTAGAGCGAAGACGGGGCCTGCAGAGGGGCGATGGCCTGCAGGTGCGGCGCCCGTTCGACAGCTGCGCCGTAGCTGGTCTGGCCGCCGAAGCTCTCCCCGTACATGCCGACCCGGCCGTCGCAGTAGGGCTGCGCCGCGAACCACTCGACCAGGTCGTGAGCGTCGCGCCCCGACTGCCGGAAGTCGCCGTGGTCCCATTTGCCGCCGGATCCGCCGATGCCGCGCGTCGTGGCCACCAGACAGACGTAGCCGCGCGAGACGAAGAAGTCGGCCTCGCCCACGTAGAAGTCGTGCAACACGACGTACGGGGTGAACTCGATGACCAGGCCGGGACACGGAGAGTCGAGCGCGACGCTGTCGAGCGCCGGTCGGCGAATCTCGCCGGCCATGGAGACGCCGTCGCGCATGGGAATCTCGACAATGGTGCCGACTACGTCGTAGGTCGCCGCCCGCTCGTAGGCCCACCACAGTTGCGTGGCCGACGACCGGGGTTCGGTGCATTCGCTCATGGGAACGTCGACTCGTCAGAGCCGGATCGGGAGCGTGTCGATGGTGGTGAACATCAACGACGGCGGGGTGAAGGTGACGCCCTCGTCGATGACCACGGGGTCGGGCCCCATCAGCTCCAGCGCGTGCCGGTAGATGCTGGCCAGCTCGGCTTTGGCCAGGTTGGCGCCGAGGCAATAGTGCGCGCCGTGCCCGAACACCATGACGTCGGTGGTGTCGCGGGTCAGGTCCAGCACGTCCGGGTCGGGGAACGCCTCAGGGTCGCGGTGGGCCGCCAGGGCCGACATGAACACGGCCTGCCCCTTGCGGATCTCGAACCCGGCGACCTCGCAGTCCTCAGCGCAGAACCGGGGGAGGGCTCCCGCACCGAGTTCGTAGCGCAGCAGCTCCATCACCGCGTTCGGCATGAGGTCGGGTTCGGCGCGGAGCAGGTCGAGCTGGTCACGGTGGTGGAGCAGCGACCGGATGCCGTAGGTCGACGTGAACGTCGTGGTGTCGGTGCCGGCACTGATCAGAGCGAAGATGATCAGCACCACCTCGTCGTCGGTGAGGCGATCGTCGGCGTCATAGGCGGCGACGAGGTCGGTCATCAGGTCGTCGCCCGGCTCATGTCGGCGGGCCTCGGCGAGCTCACGGACATATCGGATGAGCTCAGCGGATGCGACCTCGACATGGGCTCGCTGCTCGGCGGTCAGGTACGGATCCGCGGACCGCAGGGGCGCGGCGGCCAGGGTACGGAACGCCAACTCGTCGTCGCCGAGCGGAGGCACACCCATGATCCGGCTGATCACCGTGTTGGGGATGGCCTTCGTGAACGTGCCGGCGATGTCGATGATGTCGCCGGGCCGGGCCAAGATCGCTCGCTGGTAGCGCTCACACACCTCGTCGATCTGGGCGTCCATGCGGCGGACGGCAGCCGGGGTGAAGGCGTGCGACGCCAGTCGCCGGGTTCGAGCGTGTTCGCCACCGGTCTTGGCGAACAGGCTCCGTTGCGACAACCAGGCGGTGGTGCTCCCGGGCGCGGGTGGCGTGTAGTGCTCCCAGGCCCGCATGTCGTTGGTGAACGACGGATGGGTGAACAGCTCCTTCACGACCGCGTAGCTGACGGCCCACCATGAGCCGACGTTGGGAAGGAAGTGGAGGGGTGCCTCGTCGCGCGCCCGGGCCAGAGCGGCGGCCGGGTCGGCTCGATAGGAGGCGTCGAGCGGGTCGAGGGTGACGGTCGGCATACGTGCCACGGTACGCGGGGGCGTCGCGGCGCACCATTCTCTGGGCGGGCGACGGCGGGTCAGCGGGCGAAGGCGTGTTTGCGGCGCAGGAACAGCGACTCGAAGTACCGGAAGCTGATCATCGCCGCTCCGATGGTGAGGCCGGCGACGATGACGAACCTGGGCAGGGTGGCGATGTCGATCTCGCCCCGCTCGATGACCTCGTCGACGAGGTTCACCACCAGCATGTGCATGAGGTAGACGCCGTAGCTGACCGCACCGATCTTCACCAGCGGTTTGAGCTTGAACACCGGAGCGAGGCCGTTGTCCTCGCGGATCACGCAGGACATGACCAGCAGAGCGAACATCAGCACCACCCACTCGACCTCGATGTGGGTGTTGGCGATGGTCAGCGCAACGACGCCGAGCCACAGCGGTGCCGACCACCGCTGTCCGACGACCGTCGAGACGATGTTGAACGACCGACGGTTGGCCAGGACGAAGGCGCTGACCACACCGAGCAGGATCGCGAGCGGCACCGATCGGATCATCCGCTCGGGCAGGGCGAGGTCGGCCGAGGGCTCCCACACCCACAGGCCGAGCACGAAGTATGCAGCGGCGGCCACGGCCACCAGTCCCGAGGCGAGTCGGTTGCCGAGCCACTTCAAGAGTTGCGGCCACACCAGGTAGAACTGCTCCTCCGCCGCCAGGGACCAGGCGAAGTAGAAGATGACCCGCTGATCCGGTGTCTGCAGGTCGACGAACCAGTTGGTCGTGTAGGTCAGGAACGCCGGCAGGTTGTCCCAGAACTCGCTCTTGGCCGTGGGGTCGTTCTCGATCAGGAGCACCGCGGCGATGTAGACGAGGATGATCGTGTAGTAGAGCGGGAAGATGCGGAGCAGGCGGCGCATGGCGAACGCCTTCAACGAGATGTCGCCGTGCCGCTCCCGTTCCCGCAGCAACAGCGTCGTGATGAGGAAACCGCTCACCACGAAGAACAGCTCGACCCCGAGGTACCCCGAGCCGAGGAACTCCTGGCCGGTGTAGGACCCGCCGCCGACGTGGTGCCACACCACGGCGAGCACGGCCAGGGCGCGGAGCCCGTCGAGCGAACCGAACTGCTTCGTCTGCGCGAAGGAGGTGATGGTCGGGGAGGTCTGGACCGCGGTCATCTGAGCCACGCCCGCCATGATGGCCTCAGGGTGGCCTCGCGACAATGAGCCCATCGGCCGTCTCGCGGCGGGCCGGCCGGTGTGGTGGTGGCGGTCGCGATCATGTGCCGGTGTGGGTCACGAGCAGCGACGCCGACGTCGAGCTCAACGCGTTCACGGCCTCGAGCGCGGAGCTGAACGTGTCGTCGGACCCCAGGTTCGTGGGGGTGTCGAAGGCGAACAGGGTGAAGACGTACCGGTGCTCGACGCCCAACGGCAGTTCGGGCCCTTGATAGGACGGGAGGGCGTTCCCCCGGATCGCCGGGTCGACGCCGATGACGGTGGCGACTGCCGGGAGCTGGCTCCCGATGAAGCCTGGCACCTCGGGCGGGATGCCGACGACGAGCCAGCGGATCTCGTCGTCGTTGTCGATGTCGCGCATCAGGACGGCGAGCTCGACCGTTCCGGCGGGCACGTTGACCCACTCGAGGGGCGGCACCTGGTTGCCGCCGTCGAGGGTGTACGCCACCGGGAGCGCCGCCCCCCCGACGAAGGTGGCGCTACGCAGCTCGAGACCGCCCAATCCGGTGACGATCGGCTCGACGAACTCGGTGGGGGTCGGGGCGGCGCCCACCACCTGCCCAGGCGGGAGCGCGGCGGCTTCGGGCGGATCGAGCTCTCGTCCCGACGTGCTGCACGACGCCGTCACGGCGATCGCGGCCACCACCACGGCCTTGGCGAGCAACCGCCGTGGCCCTCGCCGCAATGACACGAGACCGGAGTGTCGGGCGAACATCCCCCCAGGGTATGGGGGCGGACGGGCACACTTGGGGACGCCATGACTCCCTCTGCTCGCCCCCGAGGCTGGGCCCGCTCCCTGCTCGGGGCGGACCCGGTCGATGCCTGGCAGGGCTTCCTCGCGCTCTTCATCTCGGCGCTCACCAGCCTGATCGCCGGTGTGGTGCTGGCCGGGGCCCGCGACACGCTGCAGGAGTTCCCCGGCTTGTTCCTCCTGGTTCCGGCCGCCATCGGCCTGCGCGGCAACATCTTCGGCGCCCTGGGTAGCCGTCTGGGCACCACGATCCACACGGGCACGTTCACCCTGAGCCGGCGCCCGTCGTCGGTTCTCGGTCAGAACACCCTCGCCGCCCTCGCCCTCACCATGGCGTTGTCGGTGGCGCTCGCCGTCATGGCCTCCCTGGTCGCCTTGGCCTTCGACGTCACGGGCACGATCTCGGTGGCCGACTACGTCGCCGTGTCGGTCATCGGCGGGGTGATGGCGTCGGTCGTGGTTCTCGCCATCACCATCGTCCTGGCGGCCCTGGCCCAGCGGCGTCGGTTGGACCTCGACAACGTCGTGTCGCCGTTGATCACGGCCGCTGGCGATCTGGTCACGCTGCCGGCACTGATCTTCTCGGCGCGTTTTGCCCGGGTCGATCTGGTGACGCCGATCGTTGCCTGGATCGCGGTCGGCCTCTCGATAGTCGGTGTCATGCTGAGCCTGCGCTCGGGGCTGGCGGAACTGGCGCGCATCGTCAAGGAATCTCTGCCCGTGCTCTGCGTGGCCGGCCTGTTCGACCTCGTCGCCGGTGTCGTCGTCGAGAAGCGGCTGGACAGCTTCAGCGCCCTGCCCGCCCTGCTCATCCTGCTGCCCGGATACCTGGAGACGGCGGGGGCACTCGGTGGCATCTTGTCGAGCCGCCTGTCGACCAAGTTCCACCTCGGCCTCGTCGAGCCGAGCCCGTGGCCCGGTCGCCTGGCCTGGCGCGACGTCCGCCTCATCGCCTGGTTGGCCGCCCCGACCTTCGCGGTGAACGGCATCGTGGCCCAGGTCGGCGCCGAGCTGACCGGCGACGCCAGCCCGGGCTGGTTGGACATGATGCTCGTTCCGCTCCTGGGCGGGGCGGTGGCGACGCTGGCCGTCGTCGTCGTCGCCTACTACGGGACCATGACCGCCATGCGACTCGGCGCCGACCCCGACACCTACGGCACGCCGCTGGTCACCGCCAGCCTCGATTTCGTCGGCGCCTTCAGCTTCATCTTCGCCGCGGTCGCCCTCGGAATCATCTGATGCCGACCGACCCTTCAGCACGCACCACCGTTCCCCCTACACTCCACAACGAGGACTGATGGACGATCGACCACGCAACCTCCGATCGATGCTCGCGGAGGCCAAGGATCTCTCCGAGCTGATGGTCGACATCGCCTACGCCGCGTTGTACTTCGGCGACCCGGACATGGCCGAGGAGGTTCGGGACCTCGAGGACACCATGAGCGACCTGGTGCACGACATGCGCACCGTCTGCGTGCTCGGCGCCCGAAGACCCAAGGAAGCTGAAGGCATGGCCTCGGTCCTCCAGGTCATCTCCGCTATCGCCCGGATCGCCGATGATGCCGTTGGGATCGCTCGGATCGTCACCCATCGGCTCGGGATCCCGCGCGAGCTGGTCGCCGACCTCGCCGACGCCGAAGAAGTGAACCACCGGGTCCTCGTCAGCGCCGGATCGCAGATGGCCAATCGTCGACTGTCGGATCTCGAGCTCCCGGTCGGGGTCGGGATGCGGGTCGTGGCCGTGCGCCGGAGCCGTGAATGGGACACCGACATCGATGGGGACACGTTGCTGGTGCCCGGCGACGTGCTCTTCCTCAAGGGGGCGCCGGCCGGCATCACCCGGCTGCGCGAGCTGGCCGATGCGCCGTCGTGGGAGGCGCCCAAGGTCGAAGGTGGAGTCATCACCGATCTCGACCGGGCCGTCGACGTTCTGGTCGAGATGAAGAACCTGTCCGAGGCCGCGGTCGGGCTGGCCTATTCGGCACTGGTCCTGGCCGACGCCGGTCTCGCCGCTGAGGTACGCCACCTGGAGGCGCGGCTCGACGAGATGAAGGACCGACTTGAGCTGTGGGTCCTGCGCGCCAGTCGCAATCCCGAGGTCGACCCATCACCGTTGCGGGGCCTGCTCCACCTGTCACAGGCCGCCGAGGACATCGGCGATCAGGCCAGCCAGATGGTGTGGCTGATCGAACGTCAGGAGGAGGTGCACCCGATCCTCGGCATCGCGCTCGGCGACAGCGACGAGGTCGTTATGCGGGTCCCGGTGGCTGCCGGATCGAGTGTCGTGGGCCGGTCGTTGTCTGAGCTGCACCTGAACATCGAGCCCGGATTCAACGTGCTGGCCATCCGCCGAGCGGGTGGTTACGTGTATCGGCCCCGGGGCAACGTCCGTCTACAGGTCGACGATGCGCTCCTGGCCACCGGGCCGGAGGAGGGTCGGGAGAAGCTCGCACTCATGTGCGGCTACCGGCTGTGGATCGACGACGAGACCGGCGAGATGGAGCTCGAACCCGTCGACGGCGCCGTGCGGTCGTGACCGGGTCGAGCACGGAACTGATGTCCCATTCGGGGCCGGTAGCGTCCATGGACGTGAGCGACGATCTTCGCATCATGACGGTGCACGCCCATCCCGACGACGAAGCGAGCAAGGGCGCGGCCACGATCGCCCGTTATCACCAGGCCGGCGTTCGGTCGATCCTGGTCTGCTGCACCGGCGGCGAGGAAGGCGAGATCCAGAACCCCGATCTCGATCTGGCCCACATCGTCGACCGTCTGCCCTACATCCGGGCTGCCGAGCTGGAGCTGTCGCGGCGGATCATCGGGTATGACGAGCTGCTCATGCTCGGGTACCGAGATTCCGGCATGCCGGATTCGGAGGCCAACGATCACGCCGAGTCGTTTCATTCCGCTGATCTCGATGCGGCGGTCGGTCGCCTCGTCGAGGCGATCCGGCGGTTCCGGCCCCAGGTGATCGTGACCTACCCCGACGACCAGCAGGGCTACCGGCACCCTGATCACATCCGGGTGAACGAGATCTCCGAGCCGGCGTTCGATCGGGCGGGGGACCCCGCCTGGTACCCCGAAGCCGGCGCGCCGTGGGAGCCCTTGAAGCTGTACTACACGGTGTGGTCGAGGGTGCGCATCGAGGCGCTGCATGAGGCCTACCTCGCCCAGGGCATCGAGTCCCCGTACAACGAGGGCTGGTTCACGCGGCCCTCTCAGGACGATCGCATCAGCACCAAGATCGACATCGCCGCCTATTACGGGATCCGCTCGGCGGCCCTGCGCGCTCACGCCACCCAGGTCGACCCCCGGGAGCGTTTCTGGTTCGGTCTGCCCGACGCCGTGGCCGCGGCCGCCTATCCGTGGGACGACTACATCCTGGCTCGGGCTCGGGTGGCCACACCGGAGCAGGAGTACGACCTCTTCGCGGGCATCGCCGAAGTGCTCCCGTCTCCAGAGTTTGAGCCGACGCATTTCGTACCCAAGCCGCATCCTGATCCTGCCGAGACGGCCGCCGCGGCGGCGCCATGAACCTGTTCGACGACGAGTTCCTCGCCCGCTACGCCGCCTCCGGCGGGGCCCTGCCTCCCGATCCGGAGGCGACCGTCGTCATCCAGTACCTCGTCGAGGGTCTGCCGGCCGGCAAACGTTGGTTCTACGAGGATGTCCGGGCCGGCCAGGTCGCCGAGTGCCGCGCCGGTCGTCACCCAGCTCCGCTCGTCACCGTCACGTGGAAGGCCGATGCCGCGCTCGCGGTGAACGGTGGCGAGTTGTCCGATGACGAGGCGTTCATGCGGGGCGACACCAAGGTCGAGGGCGCGTACGAGGTGTGGCTCGACGTGCTCCATCCGTGGCGCACCGGCGACGAGCGTCGTTCGCTCCTGGCGGCGCTGGTCGCCGACTGCGAGGCCCCGTGACGTCTCCCCGGCCGACCGAACCTCTGGCCGTCGGAATCGATGTGGGCGGCAGCAAAATCCATGCCGTGGCCATCGACCCCTCGAATCCGTCGGTGGTCGTGTCCCAGGCCCGCGTCTCCACCCCCCGCGGCACTGACGCGCTGGTGGGAGCGATCGAGTCCCTGGCGCTCGAGCTCACGCCGGCGCCGACCTCGATCGGTTTGGGCTTGGCCGGCCTGGTCGACCGGTCCGGCCGCTACCGGTACGGCGCCAACATCCCCGGCGTGCTCGACATCTCGCTCCCGGACCGCCTGGCCCACCTGTGCGACACCGTCGTCGCCGACAACGACAGTACCTGCGCGGCGTGGGGCGAGTTCCGTGTCGGCGCCGGCGCCGGCGTCGCCGATGGGGTCTTTCTCGGCTTGGGCAGCGGGTTGGGTGCCGGGTTCGTCTCCAACGGGGTCTTGCTCCGGGGCGCCGAGGGATTCGCCGGCGAAGCCGGGCACATGATCGTGGTGGCCGACGGCGAGCTGTGTTCCTGCGGTCGACGAGGGTGTTGGGAGCGCTACACGTCGGGCGCCGCCCTGGGTCGGCTGGCCGCGACGCAGCTTCAGGCCGGCCGCGGGAAGGCGTACCTGTCCCTCGCCGGGCCCGGGCAGCCGGTCCGTGGAGAACATGTGACCGCCGCGTTCACCGCCGGCGATGAGGACGCGGTCGAGGCGATCGGGAGTTTGGCCCGGTGGACTGCGCTCGGGCTGTCGAACCTGATCAACCTCATGGACCCGCGGATCATCGTGCTGGGTGGCGGTGTCGTCGAGCCGTTGGGGCGACCGTTCTGCCAGCAGGTGCAGGACCTGCTCCCGCAGTTCCTCATGGGCGCCGAGTTCCGTACCCCGGTGATCGTCAAACCGGCGGTCCTCGGCAATCGAGCCGGAGCCATCGGTGCCGCCTTGCTGGGGATCGACCGCGTCGGTGGGGTCGATCTGCTCCCGACCTGACCGGTTACGAAGCAGTCTGGCGCTGCGCGGTGCGGAGGCCGCGGTACCCGATGAGCTCGACACCGGCTTCGGCGATCGTGCTGCGCAAGTCCGTGGCCGTGAGCAGTGCGTGATCGGCCATCCGGCGCGCCGCCATCGGGTCGGCGGCTTCGAGCTCGGGGGACCCGACGGCGGGGCGCAGCACCAGCTCGGTGATGCCTGGTTCGAGGGTGGTGAGCATGGTCTGCCACGAAGCGTCGTCGGCCGAGGCCAATTCGACGACCTGGTCGGGCATCAGGACCCCCTCCTCGGCCGCCAGTTGCCGGAAGGGGAACCCGGCGACCTGCTCGCTGCGAGCGTCCTGGAGCCGGATCGGGAGACCGAAATCGACTGCCAGGTCGAGGTAGACGTCGAAGAACTCCGGACGCTGCTGCAGAGCGTAGAGGTGGGTCGACAGGTGGGTGATCTCGAACCCCCACAACACGGCGCGTTCGACCTGGCTGCGCAGCTCCCGCCGGACTTCGGTGAGATCGGCGTGATCCCAGAGGTCCGAGACCGTGCGAGGGAACCCGCCATCGCCGTCGAGCAGCGACGGGGCGTGGGTGATGGGGCCCCAACGAAGCGTCTCGAGCTCGGAGTTGAGGGTGAGGTGCACGCCGACGTCGCCGCCTCGATACGCCATGGCGGCGTGGCGTGACCACGGGCAGGGCACCATGAGGCCGGCTGTGGTGGCGGTGCCCGCTCGCAACGACTCGAACACACCGACATTGGCCGCATGGCAGCTGCCGAGGCGATCGGCGGACACGATCAGTAGCCGGGCATCGGGGCCGTATCCGAGGACATCTGCCGCGCTCATGCCGCCTCACGCTACCGCCGCGTTCAGGCAGGGGGCGCGGAGTCGATCGGGATGTCGGCATCGCCGCATGCGCCCCACAGGCCCAGGCCGCTGGCTCGGGCGGCGGCAGCCGCAGCGCCGAAGGTGGTGGAGTAGGCGCCGTTCGGCTCGATGACGAGCACATCGGCATACCCGTCGGTCACCAGCGAGAGATTGACGAACAGGCCGTCGGCGGATCGGAACACGTGGGCGAGCAAGCGGTCGTACCGGTCGCGCGGCTCGACATCGAGCACCAACTGGACCGGGGTGCCGTCGGGCACGAGGTCGGCCAGGCGGGCCGATGCCTCGGCGCCGAAACACTCGACGGGACCGTCGGGATCGACCGTTTCCGGAGTGTCGATGCCCAGCAGACGAATGTGTTCCTCGCGGCCGTCGACCTCGGCGACCAAGGTGTCGCCATCGATCACGGCCACCACCGTGGCGTTGGCGGGATGATCGGACGGCCCGGCCGAGGTCGTGCTGACCGCCGGGGCGGCATCAGCGTTCGACGATGATCCCGCGCCGCAGGCACCGAGGAACCCCACGGCGAGCGTGAGCACGATCGCCGACAATGCCAGGGTGGCCCGCCGACGCGCTCCGCCAGTGACGACACCGACCCCGGTGAGGTGGCCGAGGCCAGTGACGACGCCGATGCCACCGGCGGGCGGGCTCGATCGGGTCACACGGCGTCAGCCAGGGGGCGCCGAGCGTTGCGGAGCGCCTCTCGGGCCTGAGCCACGCCGCGCCGGCCGACCTGGCGAGTGCGATCGTCGAGGCGCCAGGTCATCGGCGCCACTGCGGTGGCGCGCTCGCCTGAACGCTCCCGGCGGGGGCGGAGCGCCGTGGGCTCGGGGCGATCGACGAGCTCGAGGGGGAGGTGAGGTTCCTGGGCCATGAGTGCATTCTGCGGAAGGGGTGTGACATCGTCAGCATGGACAACGTCGGACGAAGGCCCATGCATCCCGGCGGGACGATCTTTCGGGCGGAGACGGCCATTGCCGTAGGGCAATCCTACGAGTATGTTGAGGTTTCTCATGTTCTTTCGAGGTGCAGTGATCTTCGGAGTGCTGATGGTGGCCGGCGGATGCAGCGGCGACGATGACGCGCCGACCGCCGACACGACCACGCCCGTCGTCGCGCAGAGTTCGACCACATCGCCGGCGGTCTCCTCGACGACGACCGAGGCCCCGACCACCACGATTGCGACCACCACGATCGCGCCCACGACAATCGCGTCCACGACAACGGTCGCCACGATCGCTCCGGCCCTCACGTTCTCGGACCCACCAACCGAAGCCGAACTCTTCGCCCTCGCCGACGCCTACTGGCGCACATTCAACGAAGCCAGCAGGATTCCGGACCCCGAGTATCCGGGCCTCGATGTTGTTATCGGCGAACCTCTCTTGTCGCGCACACAAGTCAACCTTGCCCGGCTCGTGGAAAGTGGAGAGTTTGCAGACAACCCTGCGCGACCACATGTCTACGAGTTGCTTTACGTAGAGGGAGCTATTGCGGTCACGCAGGAATGCCTGGTCGACGATGGTCGCATCGTCGACTCGGAAACGGGCGCCGTCGTGGATGACTCCGTCGTTCAGTTCGTCTTCCAGCTCGAGATGGCTCGTCATGGCTCCCGGTGGACGGTGGATAACCAGTACGAAGTTGAGCGTGTCGAGGGGGGCTCGTGCGACGAATCTGGATAGGAGTGACGTTGCTGCTCGCATTCTCGGCAGACGGCGCATGGGCTGCCGGCAACAACGGCGATCAGCCGGATCCCGGCTCTACTGAGATTGGGGAATCGGGGACGGGGGTGTGGGTGGCGGCGGCGCCGCCGGGGACGGCGGTGCAGGTGCTGTCCGGTGCCGGAGCACCGGGAACGGCCGGCGTCGGTGGCCAGAGTCCGCCGCTGCGCTGCTACTGGCTGGAGGGAGCCGGCGGGCTGGCCGAGTACTCCGCGGCGACCTCACTGGTCCCGCACCACTGGTACCTGTTCTGGTGCAACACGGCCGATGCCCCCGTGGGCAACATCGCCATCGCTCCGTACCGCCGTGAGTACATCCCGCGGGACCCGCTCGGGGCCGGGAGCGAGGTCACCGCTGACTCGCTGATCCCGCGGGCGGTGGAGGCGCTGCAACTCGAGGCTCCGGTCGTGGCGACATCGCCGCCCGACGGTCGGTTCTACGTCAACGTGCCCACCTACCTGGCCGTGACCAACCCCAATGGCGACGGCGTATCCGCCCTCGCCCGGGCCGCCGGCATCAACCTGTGGGCGTACGCCGAGGCGCACCTCGACTCCGTCGTGTTCGATCCCGGAACGGGTGACCCCCCGGTGGTCTGCGATGGCTGGGGGACTCTCTACGACCCCGAGGCGCCCGATCGTCCGCCCGACTGTGGTTACACGTTCCTCGCCGCAGGGGCCACCACGGTCGAGGCCACCGTCACGTGGACCATCACCTACCAGGCCAGCTCCACGCCACCGGGCGTGTGGGGAGCCATCACCCGCTCCACCACGATCGACGCCGAGATCCGTGAACTGGAGTCCGTCGTCACCGAGTGAGTCGTCGACCCGCCGGGCCCCGCAGCCCTACCCCCGGACCTGAGGCCTCAGTCGGGGAGCCCAAGACGCCGGCGCAGGTTGGCGGCGTCGAAGCCGCGCCCGATGCCGGGTGGCGTGCCGGACGGCGGAGTGCGGGTCGCCATCTCGTCGAGAAGGGCGAGGAGGTCACCACGACGAGTCGGATCGTCCAGGGCCTGGCGCGGAGTGAGACCTCCCAGAGCGGGGATCGACTCGTCGCACCACCTCTCCTCCATGGCACCGATGTGCTGATCGAGGGCGGCGAGGAGGGCGCCGCGTTCCTCCGGATCGTCCGGCAGGCCATCTCCGATCGAACCTTCGCCAGACTCAGCACCCGCCGCCCGGGCGTCGTCGAGCGTGGTGCGGGTGTCGTCCATCACGGTCAGCGGTTTGGTCACCTTGCTGAGCAGCTTGGTGACGCGTTCGAACCGTGCGTCGCTGTTGGCGGACACCCGTAGCTCGCCGGCTTCCCGGTCGAGCACGACCGTGGCTCGGATCCATCGTTCGCCCCGGGCCTCGAACCACTGATGCCACACGATCTCGTCATCGGCCTCGTCGGCCTCGGCTCGTTCGAGGCCCTTCAGTCGGTCGATGGCTGCGCTGATCGTGTCGGCGTCGTCGGCGGGGACCCGGTATGTGGTCTCGCTGAAGACCAGGTCTTCGTCCTCCGTGTTGCGGATCTGCGGCGGCGCCGTGAGAGCGAGGAACCACTGGAGGACCGCGACCGGTGACACGTCGGGGTCCGTGCTCAGCTCGATCGCCGATGCCCTCGCCTGCAGCGGAACGATGATGCCCGTACCCCACATCTGGTGCTGATCGAGAACCTGCACCACACGAGTGAGGAGCACCTGGCCGAGCTGAACGCCCTGCGAGCCCGCTCGCTCCAGGAGATGGACCCGCTCGCCGGTGACCAGATTCAACAGGTCGAGTGAGACCCCGGGTTCGACGCCGGCGACCTCCCACGGATGCCGAATCGAAGTGTCGATCCACGACTCTACGAGCGCCGCCTCGTCGGGGGGTAGGAGCGGACCCCGTTCGTCGAGGAACGCCTCGACGAGACCGCCCTCCCAGGTGAGGACGTCGAGGGAGATGGGATCACGGGCGAGGTTCGATACCCGCTCGGCGACGACATGCTCTTCGTCGGCGTCGACGGGGCCGCCCTCGGGCAGGCTCGCCGCCATCAGGAGGCTGACGGCACTCACCTGGTGCTTCGGGCGCATCACGAACGAGCGGATCTTGTCGGCGAGCACAGTGGTGCGTACGGTGAGCGGCGACTCGGTCGCGGCGCCGGGGCGCCCATGGCACTGCTTGAACTTGCGCCCGCTGCCGCACGGGCACGGCTCGTTGCGCCCCGCGGTGAACTCCGGCGAGCTGCCGGCGATGACACGCTCGAGCCAGCGGATCTGGTCCGACAGCTCGTCGATGTCGGTACGACGGAGGTAGGTCACGGCGCGGCGCAGATCACCGCGATCGACGGCGTACCAGGCGGCGTCGATGAGCGACGGCGGGTGGTCCGGGTCGGCGGCGAGGGCGCGGGTGAGCGCCGCTTCGCCGGCGAGGGCGTCGCCGAGCAGCTCCGCCACCTGGGCGCGGATGTTCTCGGCGCCGACCCGGTGCCGGTTGGGGGCGGCGCGGGCCACGGCCGCGGCGAAGGCATCGATCTGCATCAACCGCGGCCGGCCCGCCGCGGCGTCGAGGGGCGACTCGTCAGGTGACCTCGAGTGGAGCTGCATGAACGCGGCGGGAACAGGTCCGTGGGCGAGGGCCGCCCCGATCGAGCGGTCGACCTCGACCGACGACCCGACCGTCGGGTCTGCTCCGGACGCGACCTGGAACAGGGCCCACGCCATCTCGACCCTCGCCAGGGCCACGTGGCAGCAGACGTCGAAGTTGAGCTGCTCGGCGACCTCGGCCCGTTCCTGGAAGTCGGCCGGATCAGGCGGTGACCACTCGGTGCCGGCCTCACCCACCCAGCCGCGCTTCTCTTCGAGCCCGGCCGCCGCCAGCAGGACGGTGATGGGCTGTGCCGGTTGGGTGAACGCGTCGGCGTGGTCGGCCAGCGCCTCCATCACCAGTGACGGCAGATCGATGTTTCCCCCGAACTCGTCCCGGATGCGGTGGAACGAGCGCAGGAGCGCAGATCCCGATTCGGATGTCGGTTCGCCATCGAGTTGGTCCTCCTCGACCGCGCTCAGCGACACCACACCGTCGTTGCCGACCGTGAACGCCGCCACGGCATCGGAGAACCCGTGCAGCCAACCCGGCGGGCCGGACATCGTCAGGCCGGACTCCGTCCACTCGCAGACGACCTGGCCGGGTCCGGGGGCGAGGGCGAACCCTGACTCGTCGAGGTCGGCGAGGACCAACACGTCGGCGGAGTCTCGGATAGTCCCCGTGGCGGCTTCCGATGCGGTCACGTGATGGGTGAACGAGCGTCCGCCGAGCAGCGTCGGCAGATGGGCCAGACGTTCGGCGCTGAGCGGGATGACGTCGTCCGCGTAGTCGAGCGCCATGGATATCAGCTCTTCCGCCTCATCCCGATCGTTGGCCCCGGGGATGCCTCCGCCATCGACCTGCTCGGCGATGAGGTGGTCCACCAGCTGATCGAAGGTGAGGCATCCCTGCTGGGCCAGCACGCTCGCGATCTGGGTGGCCAAACCCTCGAGCATGACCTCGTCGGCATCGGGCGATTCGTCGTCAGGGCGCATGGTGTCTCCTCGGAGCTGACAGTAGCGGCGGTCCTGCTCGGCTGACCGCTCGGGGGGCGACCCTCGGCGGACTTGCCGGGTCGGCGGCCGGAACGCATGATCCCGGGGACGAGGAGGGCGGCGTGCCCGACACCAGCAGCACCGACACCAGCGGTGAGACCAGCAGCACCGAGACCAGCGGCACCGAGACCAGCAGCATCGAGAGCAGCGGGGCAGCACGACGCGGGCGCCTGGCCGGACGGGTGGCCATCATCACCGGTGCGGCCCGGGGCCAGGGGGCGGCCGAGGCGGCGCTGTTCGTTCGTGAGGGGGCGTGCGTCGTCGTGGGCGATGTGCTGGCCGACGACGTCCATGCCGTCGCCGACCGGCTGGGCGATGCGGCGGTCGCCGTCGACCTCGATGTCACCGATGCCGAGCAGTGGCGGCGAGCCCTGGCGATGGCGGAGTC
Organism: uncultured Acidobacteriota bacterium; assembly: GCA_963732655.1. Taxonomy (GTDB): domain Bacteria; phylum Actinomycetota; class Acidimicrobiia; order Acidimicrobiales; family SHLQ01; genus CAVTWS01. The sequence continues at coordinate 429,052 of CAVTAI010000005.1, forward strand.
GACGTTCGGGGGGTTGGACATCCTGGTCAACAACGCCGGTATCGGGTCGGCGACCGCTGGGGGGCCGGTGTCGATCGTCGACCTCGAACCCGAGCAATGGGCCCGGATCCTGACCATCAACCTGACCGGGAACTTCCTCGGCATCCACATCTGCGCCCCCGCACTGACAGCGCGGGCCCAGCTTCGTCACGAGGCCGACCCGACCGATCCGCCGACCACGAGTGCCATCGTGAACGTCTCGTCGGCCCAGGCGTTCCTGCCGACCCGGGGCAACTCGGCCTACGCGTCGAGCAAGTGGGGCCAGCGGGGGCTCACCCGCGTGGCGGCGCTGGAGTTGGCACCGTGGGTCCGCGTCAACAGCGTGCATCCCGGCCCGATCGATACGCCGATGATCGGCCCCGCGCTGACATCAGGAGCGCTGGCCAGCTTGCAGAAATCTGTCCCGCTCGCCCGGATCGGCCGACCGGCGGAAGTGGCGAACCTCGTCCTGTTCCTCTCGTCGGACGAAGCCAGCTACTCGACGGGCGGCGAGTTCCCCGTCGACGGCGGCCGCCTGGCCGGGGCGTGACGGTGACCACCGGAACGGCGACCGCGGGAGCGGGGGATCGGCCGGCCAGACCGGCCAGCCACCAGTTCGTCGGGTTGACGGGCGGCGGCGGGTCGCCCTGGCGGCTCGTCGTCGACCGTGGTGTCTGCTCGGGTTATGGAACCCTGTTCGGTGGGGTGGCGCTCGGAGCGGCGATCGCCGCGGTCGAGGACGCCACCGGGAGGCCGCTCGTGTGGGCGACCGGGCAGTTCGTCACCAACGCCGTGCCGGGCGAGGAGGTGACGTTCGATGTCGACGTCACCCAGGCGGGCCGGCGCACCAGCCAGGCCCGGGTCCGGGGTCACGTCGACGGGCGTGAGGTGATCAGCGTCTTCTCGGCCTGCGGCGACACCGCGCTCGGCGACATCGCCCTGCCGGAGAGGCAACGATGGGTGGACCCGCCCGATGTCGGTGCGCCCGATGACTTCCCGCCCCGGGTGCTCCCTCACCTCGGCCCGACCATCGCCTCCCGGTTCGACCAGCGGCTCGCCCTGGGGCGGACGAACCCCGACGACCCGCCGCTGACCGAGGGCCGGGCGGCGATGTGGAGCCGCACCCCGCCCGGCGTCCCGCTCGATGCGGTGATGCTCGCCGTGCTCGGTGATTTCGTGCCCTTCGGAGCCGGTCAGAACCTGCGCACGCCGGTGACGGGTGTCAGCCTCGACAACACGCTCCGGGTGGTGAGCGCACCGGTGCCGACCGGACCGATCGGCTCCGGCGGCGACTGGTGCCTCCTCGACATCCGGATCGACGCCGCCGTCCACGGATACGCCCACGGGCACGTCTACCTGTGGTCGCGTGAACGTACCCTTCTGGCCACCGCCACCCAGACGGCCCAACTCCGAGCCCACCCAGGAGCTTGACATGACCACCTCGTCGATCCCCCGCTTCGGCATGACCGTGCCCTTCGGCGGCCCACTGCATACGCAGCGGGACCGTTTCGTCGAGCTCGAGCAGATGGGCTACACCGACCTGTGGTCGGCGGAGGTGGACGGGACCGATGGAGTGACGCCGCTGGCCGTCGCGGCGGGGTGGGTGCCGTCGATGCGTCTCGGTACCGCGATTCTGCCGGTCTTCACCCGGGGCCCCGCGCTCCTGGCGCAGACGTTCGCCACGCTGGCCTCGGTGGCGCCGGGTCGGGTCGTCGCCGGGATCGGCTCCTCCTCTGATGTCATCGTCGAGCGCTGGAACGGCACCGATTTCACCCGCCCGTTCGAGCGGACCCGTGACATGGTCCGTTTCCTGCGCGCGGCCTTCTCGGGCGAGAAGGTGACGGAGGAGTACTCCACGTTCTCCGTCCACGGCTTCCGCCTGAACGTGCCCATCGAGCAGCCCATCCCCATCGTGGTGGCCGCTCTCCGGGGCGGCATGCTGCGCATGGCGGGTCGTGACGCCGATGGTGCGATCGTCAACTGGTTGTCGGCGGAGGACGCGGCACGGGTCTCAGCGATCGTGCGAACGGCCGGCGACGGCGCGCCGAAGGAGATCGCCGCTCGTTTGTTCGTGTGCCCGAGCGACCATCGCGAGGAGGTGCTGGCCGGCGGTCGATTCGCCATGGCCGCCTACCTGAACGTGCCGGTCTACCGGGCGTTCCACGAGTGGATGGGACGAGGCGAGGCGCTGGCCGAGCACTGGGAACAGTGGACCGCGGGGGATCGCAAAGGGTCGCTCGACAAGATCCCCGAGGCGATCGTCGACGATCTGATCGTCAACGGCACCGTCGCCGACTGCCGGGCCCACCTCGACCGCTATGTCACCAATGGGGTGACCACGCCGGTGCTCCAGGTTCTTCCGTTCGCGGGGGTCGACTCGCAGCAGGCGGCTCGGGATCTGTCGCCTCGGGGGTGAGGTCCGAAGATCGCAGCGGCGCCGTCTTCGGATCGTCGCGTCAGCGGTCGAGCCGGTCGACCAGCCGTTGCATGCCCCGGATCCACCGGTCGTGGTCGGACGCCCGGTTGACGGCGTACTCCCGCACCTCGGGGTGGGGGAGGATCAGGAACCGCTCGTCACGGAGCCCAGCGATGACCGCATCGGCGACGTCGGCCGGTTCGATCATCCCTTGCGCCACGACGACCTCGGTGGCTAGCACGCCCGGCGTGCCCATCACCAGTGGTGTGGTCACCCCCTGCGGGCACAGGCACGAGATCTTGATGCCGTCGGGGCCATGGGTGATGGCGATCCACTCGGCCAGGGCGACAGCGGCGTGTTTGGTGACGGCATAGGGGGCCGCACCCGGGCTGGTCAGCAGGCCAGCCGCAGACGCGGTGTGGAGCAGATACCCACCACCCCGCGCCACCATGCGAGGGATCAGCGCCCGGGCGGAGAAGACGTGGGACATCAGGTTGACGTCGATCGTGCGGCGCCACACGTCGTCGGGGAGCTCGAGGCCGCCGTTGCTGCCGATGCCGGCATTGGCACAGAAGAGGTCGATCGGACCGTGCTCCGCCTCGACCCCGTCGATCAGCGCGATGACCTCGGCCTCGACCGAAACGTCGCCGCGGACAGGGTGCGCGCCGATCGCGGCAGCGACCGAATCGAGCGCGGGCGACACATCGCTCACGACGACAGCCCGGGCTCCTTCGGCCACGAACCGTTCGGCGAGCGCTCGGCCGATCCCGCTCGCCCCTCCCGTCACGACGACGACACGGTCGGCAACTTCCATGCCGGGACGCTAGACCTCGAACCGGGGCCCGTGGGGCCGATGTGGTGCGTGTGGGTCGGTCAGCCTGTTTGGAGGGGTCGATGTCCCCAATCAGGGCCCGAACGCAATCGAGTGTCACAGATGGTGGGTAGGGTGCAGGGCAAGGGAATGTTCGGGCCCAACCCCGACGTTGCCTGATGAAGCCAACCGTGCACCGAAGTGCGCGAGGCTGACACCCAGAACACCCGCCCTCCAGCAAACATCACAGGTTCCGCACACACCCCGGCGTAAGGTGACCAAGATGACCGACACCACCTCCCCCAGCACGCTCGCCGTCGATGAGGCTCTCGAGCTGATCGACCGCAGCCTGCGCCAGGTGCTGAGCCGCGAGCTCATGTCGGCGTCGGAAGTCGCAGACCTTCTGCTCGACCTCCGTGTCCTGCTCACCACGGCTGACGCCGATCTCCTTCCGGAGCCGGTCGGCGCCATCAGCTGAACGCCGCCCGCTGACGTATGTCGGCGGACGGGATCAGCGCACCCTGTAGCGTCGCGTCCTCGGTCGGATCGGGGCGACGGTTTCCACGACCTTGGCGAGCCCCACTCCGAGCACGGCGCCGGCCGCGACATCGCTGGCGTGGTGGATACGTACGTGGATACGGCTCGTCGCCACGATGGCGGCAGCTCCGTAGTACAGCGGCCGGAGGCGGCTCCCCTCGCTGAGCAAGCCGGCGGCCAGCAGCGCCGAGCTGGCATGTCCGCTCGGAAAGCTGGTCGTCTTCGGGGTGCGAAGGCGGTGGGGCCGAGGTTCGTCGGTTTCGGGGCGCGCCCGCCGGAACCAGGACTTGATCAGCCCGTTGACCAACGCCGATTCGGCGCCGAGGGCGACCGCCTGGCGCACCGCTGACGATGAACCCGCCGGCCCCAGGCCTTTGGCCAGTCCTGCCATGTGCCAGATGAGACTGAAGTCGCCGAGCTCGGACGCCATGTAGAACACCCGGTCGGGGACCGGGCGCCCACGCAGGTGATCGAACCACCCGTTGACGACATCGTCGAACCGTCGCATCGGCTCTTCGACGGCCGGTGGGAACTCGATGGGCATAGGTCTGGCATGGTAAGGCGACGATCGATGGAACCGACTCGTCCGGCTCCGTCGTGGGTCAGGGCGAAACCGGTCGAGGAGCGAGATGACGATCCCGGACGATGAGGTAGCTGCGGTGTTGACGGCGAACGGGGCCTTCTACGCCGCGTTCGAGAAGGGCGACCTCGACGAGCTCACGGCCACCTGGGAGCACAGCGACCGGGTGGTGTGTACCCATCCGGGTTGGCCCATCCTGCGCGGCTGGCCGCTCGTCCGGGAGTCGTGGAGTCGCATCCTGGGCGGGAGCTCACTCCAGTTCATCCTCACCAATGTGGCCGTGTCCCTCGAGGGCGACGTGGCGTTGGTGACCCTGGAGGAGAACCTGCTCAACGGCGGGCAGACGGGCGGCGCCGTGGCGGCGCTCAACGTCTTGGTTCGCGGTGAACGGGGCTGGCTGGTCGTGGCGCACCACGGTTCCGGCATCGTCGCGACGCTCTGACCGCCGACTAGCGTCGGCGCCACCTGGGTCCCGGGCTGAGGAGACACCATTGACCGAGTTGCCGTGGATCGTGTCGGCGGATGATCACGTCGTCGAGCCCCCGGGCATCTGGACCGACCGCCTGTCCGTTGCCGACCGGGAACGTGGACCGCGGGTCGTCCAGGACACGTGTGAGACTGAATTCGATCCACGCACGCGAGCCGTCCGGTACACGAAGGGCGCCGAGGGCCCGGTCGTCGACTGGTGGCTCTACGAGGACACGGTCCGGGCCATCCCCAAGGTCGTGGCGTGTGCTGGGTATCCGTACGAGGAGCACACCATCGACGCCATCGCCTACGCCGACATGCGGCCGGGCTGCTACGACCCGGTGGCCCGGCTGGCCGACATGGACCTCATCCAGGTCGAGCGCTCGATGTGTTTCCCGATGATGTGCCGATTCGCTGGTCAGATGTTCCTGGAGGCCGCGGACCGCGACCTCGCGCTGCGGTGCGTGAAGGCGTACAACGACTGGATGGTCGACGAATGGTGCGGCGACTCGGGCGGGCGCCTGATCCCCGTGAACATCGTGCCCTTGTGGGACGCCGAGCTGGCCGCCGAAGAGGTCTACCGCAACGCCGCACGAGGTTCGAGGGTCATCACGTTCACGGAGATGCCGAGTTACCTGGGGTTGCCGTCGATCCATGATCCGGACCGCTTCTGGGACCCGTTGTTCCGGGCTTGCGACGAGACGGGCACCTTGGTCGCCATGCACATCGGTTCGGGCTCCAAGCTCGCCGACGTGAGTCCGTGGGCGCCGCGGGCCGCCATCACCGCGTTGACCTTCACCGCCGCCCAGACATCGCTCGTGGAGTGGCTCGTGTCGGGGAACCTGGCCCGGTTCCCCAACTTGAAGCTCGCCTACAGCGAGAGTCAGATCGGCTGGATGCCGTTCGTGCTCGACCGGGTCGACAAGGTGTGGGAGCACGCCGAGTACGCCGGCATGGACCCGATCGTCACCGAACCGCCGAGCTCGTACGTGGCGGGGCGGGTCTACGGCAGCTTCTTCGACGACGTGACCGGTATCGAGATGCGCGACCGCATCGGCGTGTCACAGATCGTCTTCGAAGTCGACTATCCGCATCAGGACACGACCTGGCCCGACACCGGCAAGGTGCTCGACCAGCTGGCCACCATCGTCACGCCCGAGGAGCTGGTGAAGATCGCTCGCACCAACGCCCTCGAGATGATCGGGGAATCCTGACCCCCGGCCCGATTCGGGACGCCGTCAGCGGGGGCGGAGGGTGCGGGCCAGCTTCTTGATCTCGCCGGTGTTGCCGGGCGCGAAATCGTCGAAGTCGGTGAGGTCGGTGACCTCGTCCCAGCGCTCGAGCAGGGTCTCCGCCGTTATCTCGGGGTCGTAGATCCCCTTGGCCAGCCCGATGACGAACCGGGCGACCACGCCGCCGGCCACCGAGAACACCTGGCCGGTCGACGGGCAATCGCGCGACGCCAGCAACGCCACGATCGGCGACACCTTCTCCGGGGCGAGGTGCTCGTTGAGGTCGCCGAGGATCTCCTCGGTCATGCGGGTGTGAGCCACGGGAGCGATGGCGTTGACCTTGATGTCGAACCGGGCGCCCTCGACGGCGAGGACATGGGTGAACCCGACCAGCCCCATCTTGGCGGCGCCGTAGTTGGCCTGGCCGAAGTTGCCGAGCAACCCGGCGTTGCTCGCCGTGTTGACGACCCGCCCGTACCCGCGTTCCTTCATGATCACCCAGGCGGGCTGGGTCACGTTGAAGGCGCCTTTGACGTGGACGGCGAGCACCGCGTCGACCATGTCGGGCGTCATGTTGTGGAACGCCTTGTCCCGCAAGATGCCGGCGTTGTTGACGACGATGTCGACCTGACCGAACGCTTCGACCGCAGTCGCGACGACTGCGGCGCCACCTTCCGGGGTGGCCACCGAGTTGGTGTCGGCCACGGCCTCGCCACCGAGGGCCCGGATCTCCTGACAGACGGCTTCGGCGGGCCCGACGGACGATCCGGTGCCGTCGGCGGCGACGCCGAGGTCGTTAATGACGAGCCGGGCGCCTCGACGGGCCAACTCCAGTGCGTGGCAGCGACCGAGGCCACCGCCGGCTCCGGTGATGATGGCGACCTCGCCGTCGAATCCGATGGTCATGGCGTCGTATCTCCTGATCGACCGGGGAACGCCAGCACGCTACCGGGCGACGGCCCGGCCACGTCACGGCCCTAGGTCATTGCGTCGTCCGGGTCCGAGATCGGTGAGGGCGCGCTGCTACCATGCGGCGTCCACGATTCGAAGGCGAGCCATGGCCGGCGCAACCACGACGTTCACCACCAAATCCAAGGTCGAGGCCGCGTCCGATCTCGCCGGCGTGCCCGAAGGAACCGCCGGCAAGATCCTGCTGGTCAACGGGTTCTCATGGACTCGCTACTTCGTGACGTTCGACAACGGCGTGTCGATCGGTTCCCTCGACGGACGCTTCCTGCGGCCCCGTCGCGCCTAGATCTGCTGGGGGGCGGAGACCCTGGCGGTAGGTGCCGGGAGAGGTCAACGCGCCGCGGCGCCAGCGCCGGGGTGACATCACGAGGCCCCGGGGGTAGTCCTCGAACAACCAGCGCCCGAAGTTGCGCCGGGTCCATGGGGTGAGGCCGGCGGCCTTGATGGCGCCTTTGGTGCCGACCTCGCTCACGAGGACCTTCGACAGCAGTTGGGCGAATCGATGGTCCGTGGCGAGGTCGGCCCGGACCGCCCGCTCGTAGTGGGCCATGGTGCGCCCGGCGGGTTGGCCGAGGGTGGCCACGATCGCCTCCGCCGCCCGTACCCCCGTCAGCAAGGCCTGCCCGATCCCTTCTCCGGTCATCGGATCGGTGGCGGCGGCGGCGTCGCCCACCCAGATGGTTCGGGTGCTGGTGAGCGGAAGAGCGCCGAAGTGCGCCGGAATCGGCCACGCCTTGTGGGGTGCCTCAGCTTCGGTGTCGGGCCCGAGGAAGTCGGCGATGTGGCGCCGCTGGAGCAGGTCGGGCCAGATGTCCTTCATGTCCCCAACCGGGACCCGGCCGCCTCGCAACACGCCGAAACCGACGTTGGCCGAGCCGTCCGCGAGCGGAAAGCTCCAGGCGTAGCCGGGGAGGAGGTCGGGCTCGAACCAGACCATGAGGTCGCGTTGGGCCCGGGGCGACACGTTGCGGACGTACTGGCGGAAGGCGTGCCAGTCGCCGAGATAGCCCGGTCGGTTCGTACCCAGCATCTTGCGCGTCGGTGACCACATGCCGTCGGCGGCGATCAGCAGGTCGGCGCTCAGCGGTCCGAGCCCGTCGACGTCGATCTGCACGTGCTGGGGCGTTTGGCGGACGGCGGTGCAACCATGACCGAGGCGGACATCGGCACCGCAGGCGACGGCGAGATCGACGAGCGCGGCGTCGAGATCGGCCCGGCGGGCGACGGCCGCGTACTGGCCCCGCCCGGTGGGCAGCGGAAGGCGGATCTCCCGCCCGGACGGGGACCGCACGACGGCCTCGTCGATCCTGATCCACGACGCCACCGTGCCCGGGTCGAGGCCGAGGCGTTCGAGTTGACGCAGGGCCAGCGTGGTCAAGCCGTCGCCACAGCACTTGTCGCGGCCGCGCGACGCCTTGTCGATGAGCAGCACCGGGCGGCCCTGGCGAGCGAGCTCGATGGCCGCTGCCGTGCCGGCTGGGCCGGCTCCGATCACCACTGCCTCGACGTGCACGGCCGCAGGCTACCGAGACGGCGTGCCTCGTCGGCCGCTCGCCAACCGGATCGGAGCGTCTCGCTCGGTCAGCCGCCGGGGGGTGGGATGGTCGTGGTCGGCGCGGTCGGGGTGACCGGGACCGTGGTGGGCGGGGCCGGCGGGATCGTGGTCGGTGACGGTGCGGCGGGGACCGTCGTCGGCCCGCCCGGGGGTGCGACGGCGGGGCCGCCCGTGGGCGTGGTCGTCGTCGGGGCAACGGCGGTGGGTGCGGTGGTCGTGGGCGGCCGGGACGGCTCGCCCGAACACGACACGCCCTCGGGGCGGTAGAGGGCGCGCACGCTGTCCACCTCGATCCTCCCATCGAGATAGGTGCGGGTCCGTTCGGTGATCACCCGGGTGCAGGCGGCGCCGCTCGGGGACTCCGTCTGGCCGGTCTGCTCGGAATCGACGAAGTGGGTCGAGTACAAGCTGACCGAGATGCTCGACTCCGTGTAGGACGGCCAGACCAGGACGCCGTACGGCGTGGTGTTCACGATCTGGAGGTCCGGGCTCGGGTAGCTCAACGTGGCTTCCCGGCCATAGGGGTAGCGGCTGATGTAGATGGAGTGGCTCTGGTAGTCGCCGAAGTTGAGCCCGGCGAAGAAGGCGGCGTTGAACAGGGTCGTGGCGAACTGGGAGATCCCGCCGCCGACCCCTTCGGAGAACACGCCGTCCTGGATGACGGGGGCGCTGACGAACCCGTTCGCCGCGGTGCGGGGGCCGATGAACTCGTTCACCGAGAACGTCTGGCCGGGTTCGATGAGCACACCTTGGATGAGGTCAGCGATGCGATGGATGTTCTGCACTCGGGGTTGCCCCGACGGATGGTTCGTGGTGAACGAGCCGACCTCCTCGATGACGCCGAGCGACTCCGCCCACTCCCGACCCCGCTCGGTCGGGGTCTCGACGGGTTCGAGCTCGACTTCGTCCTGGCCGGCGAGGATCGCTTCGAGCAGCAGGTCGGGGCTGGCGTCGCCGCAGCAGGTGACCGTTGGTTCGCCGCCGACGATGCCGGGCTGGCCGTTGAAAACGATGATGGTCGCGGGCGTGCCGACGACCTGGAGGTCGGCGTAGGTGTCGTCGAGCCAAGCCTGCACGGAGTCGTCGCTCAAGGCGAGTGAGGGGGTCTCTCCGGTGGTGTCGAGCAGCAGCCAGCTGCGGAGCAGGTCCGCGCTGATGGTTTCGGTGCGGCCACCGACGGTCACGTCGATGCCGTCGGCGGTGGTGGCGTTGACGAGGCCGACGAGGTCGACGAGCTCCTGGTCGGGTTCGGGTGGTTCGACCGTGACGAGGTTGACGTGCACCGTGGTGCCCGTCGGGTCGAACGCTTCCTCGAGCGACGACACGAGGTCGTCGATGTCGATGGCCTGCCCGGGGGTGCCGGGCGAGAGGACGAGCTCGCCGGCCAGGAGGTCGACCGTCGGCGGGATCGCTTCGTTGGAACCGAGATCGAAGGAGGCCACCGCCGCCTGGGTGACCTCGGGGTCGACGCCGAGCACCGGATCGACCGTGGTCGAGCTGAACAGCCCGGCGATCCACTCGAGCGGGTGGGTCGGGTCGGCATCGAGGACGGCGTCGACCGTCGCTTCGATGTCGACGCCCGTGCCCAGGGCCTCGGCGGTGGTGGTGAAGGTGCCGGCGTCCGTCTCGATCACGACCTCGGACTGACCGTAGGCCAGCCTCAGGGCCTCCACTCGCGTGTGGAGAGCCGATTCGCCGAGACCGCCGACCTCGTCATCGGCCAGCTCCACATTCCGAGACACCCGATCCCGGTGGATCACCAGGTCGATCGCCCAGGCGGCGACGAGGAGGAAGGTGAGCGCGCCCAACACGGCGAGGATTCGGGTCGACAACCGCCGGGGCACGGCGGTCAGTATGACTCACCCCTCCGGTGAACTTGTCGCGATCTGACCCGGGGCGCGTGATCGGCGGCGTCGGGTCGGGTAACTTGGCTGCCATCTGACGACAGCCAAGCTGGGGCAGCCATGAGTGGAAGAGCAATGGTGCGGGCCTCGTCTCTCGCCCAGCAGGTCGAGGAGCTGCTCGGCGATCGCATGCGGGCCGAGCTCCGGCCCGGCGACCAGCTACCGCCCGAACACGAGCTGGCCGCCGAGTTGATGGTGAGCCGGGCGACGATCCGTTCGGCCGTCGCGGCGCTGGCCCGCCAGGGTCTCGTGGTTCGACGCCAGGGTGTGGGGACGTTCGTCAGCGAAGCGGCGCGCCTGTCCAACCCGCTCAGTGAGGCCATCGACTTCAATCACCTGATCGCGGCCCACGGCGCCCAATCGGCGGTCTCGTTCGTCGACGTGGCCCGGCGGGCGGCGGGGGACCTGGCCGACACCTTGAGTCTGGCTGTTGACGCGCCGGTGCTGCGTTTCACCAAGGTGTTCACCGCGGATGGGCAGCCCATCGTCCATGCCGTCAATACGCTGCCCATCGAGATGCTCGGGCCCGAGCTCACCGGTGCGGCTCAGGCCCACCCGGAGGTCACCGAGCCGCTGTTCGACTTCCTCGACGGCCGCCTCGGGCTCACCACGCGCTACCAACTCAGCTCCATCTCGGCCGCCGTGACCGCTCGTTCCGGCCCGGGGCGGCTGGCCGGGCTCGACGTGCCGGCGGGTCTCCCGTTGCTGGTGTTCGACGAGGTCGGGTTCGGCGACGGCGATCGTCCGCTGTGGCATTCCCGCAACTCCTTCCCACCCAGTTCCATGCGATTCGAGCTGGTCCGCCACCGGCCGACCGCTGCACTGACGTCAACCGAGGTGATCCGATGAATGCTGTTGCCGACTCCAGGCCGGTGCCCGTGACCTTCGAGCTGCGTCTCCCGGGTTGGGTCTCGACTGCGCTGGCGGCTCGGTCTGTCGTGTGCCCGACGCTCGATGATCGCATGGGCCTGGTGGTCGACCTGGCCCGCCAGCACGTGGTTGACGACACGGGCGGGCCGTTCGCGGCGGCGGTGTTCGATCGCATCCACGGCCGGCTCATCGCGGTCGGCGTCAACCTCGTCGTCCCGTCGTCGGCGTGCATCGCCCACGCCGAGATCGTGGCCTTCGCCATGGCCGGCCAAGCGCTCCAGTCGTTCGATCTCTCGGCCGGCGGACCGGTGGAGCTCGTCACGTCGACCGAACCGTGCGCCATGTGCCTGGGCGCGGTCGGCTGGTCCGGAGTGTCGCGCCTGGTGTGTCGGGCGCGCGACGCCGATGCCCGGGCGGTCGGCTTCGACGAAGGCGACAAGCCGGACGATTGGGCGGCGTCCCTCGAACAACGAGGCATCGAGGTCGTCGCCGACGTCCGGCGGGCCGACGCGGCCGCAGTCATGGCGCTGTACGTCGAACGTGGCGGCCTCGTGTACAACGGCTCGACCGACGCCGAGGCGCCACCCGGTCCCATCGACGTGGCGGGGCACTCGCCGGAGGCACGATGATGCACCCAGTCCAGCAGCGCGGGGCGCGGGTCGCCCGGTACGAGATCGTCGCCTCGGTCGAGCAGGCGGTGGGTTTGCTGGCCGAACACGGCGAGCGGGCGCGGGTGGTGGCCGGCGCCACGGACCTCATGATCGAGCTCGATCGGGGGGCCCGGTCCGGCATCGAGCTCCTCGTCGACATAACGCGGGTCCCCCGTCTGGCCGACATCACCGTCCGCGATGGTGCTGTTCACGTCGGGGCCTTGGCGACGCACGCCCAGGTCGTGGCCTCGGCCGACATCGTGCGCCACGCCCTCCCGCTGGCCCAGGCCAGCGCCGAGATCGGGTCGCCGCAGTTGCGGAACCGGGCGACCGTGGTCGGCAACCTCGTCACCGCCAGCCCGGCGAACGACACGATCTCGGCCCTCATGGCCCTCGACGCCCAGGTGGCATTGACCTCGGCCCGGGGTGACCGCCAGGTGGCGGTGGCCGACTTCTACCCCAGCTTCCGCCAGACCGTGCTCACATCCGATGAGCTCGTCACCGGGATCGTCATCCCGATCGTGGAGGGGCGCCGAGGCATCTTCGTGAAACTCGGCAACCGGCGCGCCCAGGCCATCTCCGTGGTCCACGTGGCGCTCGTGGTCGACACGGACACCGACGGTGTGGTCTCGTCCGCTCGCCTCGCGGTGGGGAGCGTCGCCCCGACCGTGTTGCTGCTGACCGACCCGGCGGCGCGGCTCGTCGGCCAACCGTTGAGCTCGGCATCGGCGGCGGCTGCGGCGGCCGCGGTTCGAGCCGCCGTCGAGCCGATCGACGACGTCCGGGCGACGGCCGCCTACCGCTCCGATGTGATCGCCACCATGGTCGAGCGCGCGTTGCAGGTGCTCGCCGAGGGCGCCGAACGGTCGCGCTGGGCGTCCGACACACCCCGCCTCTGGGGTCGTGCCGCCCCGTCGAGTGACTCGGGCCGAGCCAGCGGCCCGGAGGTTTCCGGCTTCGCCGGCGACGACAGCATCACGGTGTCGATCAACGGCCAACCCGTGCCCGGCGCCGGTGCCGTCGGGCGGTCGTTGCTCGACTGGCTGCGCGACCGCGATCAGCTCCGTGGCACCAAGGAGGGTTGCGCGGAAGGGGAGTGCGGGGCGTGCACCGTCACCCTCGACGGTGTGGCCGTCATGTCGTGCCTCGTGCCCGCCGCGCGGGCCGCCGGGTGTGAGGTCGGGACGATCGAGGGGCTGGCGTCGGGCGGCGATCTGCATCCGGTGCAGCAGGCTTTCGTCGACTGTTTCGCCGTGCAATGCGGCTTCTGCATCCCGGGTTTCGTGATGGCGGCGTCGACGCTCCTCGAGGAGTTCCCCGAGCCGACCGACGAGCAGATCCGCCAGGGCCTGTCCGGCAACCTGTGCCGCTGCACGGGCTACTACCCGATCATCGAAGCGGTCCGAACGGCGAGCATCGCGATCCGGGGGGCCGGACGATGAACGGGCTGACCGTCGACGGTGGCGTTGGCGGGTCACCTCGACGCCGAGACGCCCCCGCCAAGGTCACGGGCTGGGCGCAGTACCCGGCCGATCGGATGCCGGCCGGCTCGCTCGTCGCCAAGGTCGTGTTCTCCGGCCAACCCCACGCTCGCATGCTCCGGTTCGATGCGTCGGCCGCGCGCGCTGTCCCTGGCGTCGTGGCGGTGATCGTCGCCGCGGATGTGCCGGTCAACGAGTACGGACTCACGATGTTCGACCAACCCGTCCTCGTCGGGCTGGGCGGCACCGATCGAGCATCGGTCGACCCCACGGTCAGCCGGTGGGAGGCGGACCAGGTGGCCGTCGTCGTCGCCGACGGGCCGAACGTCGCGGCCGCCACGGCGATCGCCGAGGCGGCGGCGGAGCTGATCGAGATCGAGTGGGAGGCCCTGCCCGTGCTCGCGGACGTCGACCGCGCGCTGGCCGCCGGCGCACCGTTGCTCCACCCCGAGAACGGCGAGAGCACGAACACCTACATCACCCACCGGATCCGCTGTGGCGACGTGGAGTCAGGGTGGGCGGCGGCCGACATCGTCGTCGAGGGGACGTACGAGTTCCCGTATCAGGAGCACGCGTATCTCCAGCCGGAGGCGGCGGTGTCCTATGTCGATGACGACGGCCGACTGACCGTCGAGATCGCCGGGCAGTGGACCCACGAGGATCAGGAGCAGATCGCCCACGCCCTCGACGTGCCCCTCGACCGCGTCCGGGTGATCTATCCGGCGATCGGCGGCGCGTTCGGCGGCCGGGAGGACATGTCGCTCCAGATCGTCATGGCCCTGGCCGCCCAGATCGTGGCCGCCACGGGTGATCGGCGCCCGATCTCGTGTCGCTGGTCGCGCGAGGAGTCGATCGTCGGTCACCACAAGCGCCATCGGGGGCGGGTCACGGCTCGCCTCGGGGCGACCGCGGAAGGTGTGCTCACGGCACTGGAGGCCGACGGCCACCTCGATGCGGGGGGCTACAACTACACGACCAACAAGGTGCTCGGGAACTTGATGCTCGGTTTGCCGGGCCCGTATCGGGTGCCCAACGCCAGGATCGACGTCCACGGCGTCTATACGAACGCCGCGATCGGTGGTGCGTTTCGTGGGTTCGGCGGGCCGCAGGGTGCGTTCGTGGCCGAGTGCCAGATGAACAAGCTGGCGCACGCGCTGGGGCTCGACCCCGCCGAGGTGCGTCGGCGCAACGCGCTCGACCCGGGCGACCTGAGCGTGAACCAGACGCCGTTCCCCGTCGACGTCACGGTGAAGCCCGTGCTCGAGGCCTGTCTGAGCGCCGCCGGGTGGGGCTCGCCTGCTCCCGAACGGCCGTCGCTGTCGCCGTTCGCCACGTTGCCGCCCGCCCCCGGCGCGGTGCGGCACGGGCGGGGGGTGGCCGCCGGGCTCAAGAACGTCGGGTTCTCCGCAGGGTTCCCGGAGCGTTGTGTGGCCAAGATCGTGCTCCACGGCGATCCGGGCGGCGACGAGATCACGGGCGTCGACCTCTACCACTCCGGCGCCGAGGTCGGGCAGGGCGCGCACCAGGCGTTCCTGCAGATGGCCGCCGAAGCCGTGGGTGTGCCGTTCGATCTCGTGCGGGGCTTCTGGAGCGACACGTCGATCACCGGCGATTCGGGATCGGCGTCGGCGTCCCGGCTCACGTTCATGGCGGGCAACTCGATCCTCGGCGCGGCCGAGGAGGCCGACAAGGCGTGGCGCAACGGTGACCGCCCCGCGGTGGGAGAGTTCCGGTATACGCCGCCGCCGACCGAGCATCCCGATCCGCTCACCGGTGAAGGCACGCCGAACTTCTGTTACGCCTACATGGCCCAGGTGGTGGATGTCGATGTCGACATCGAGACCGGCCACGTGGCGGTGCGGCGCGTCGTGAGCGCGCACGACGTCGGACGGGTGATCAACCACGAGCTCGCCCGCGGCCAGGTCGAAGGCGCCGTGGTCCAGGCGCACGGGTATGCCGTCACCGAGGACCTCCACGTCGTCGACGGGTTCATCCGCAACCCACGCCTGTCCAGCTACCTCATCCCCGGCATCGGCGACATCCCGGACCGGGTCGACACCGTGCTCCTGGAGCTCGGCGACGCCAACGGGCCGTTCGGAGCCAAGGGCCTGGCCGAGATGCCGTACATCACCTACGCGCCGGCCGTGGTGGCCGCCGTCCACGACGCCACCGGGGTCTGGCTCGACACGTTCCCACTCACCCCGTCACGAGTCCTCGCCGGCCTCCGCGCCGCCCGCCTCGCCTGACCGCCGGCCGAGCGCCGATCTCACCAAACTCGCCGGATAGGCACGAAATCTCTCCGTGTTTCCACGGATTCTTTTGCGCTGCAGTCTGTGGTCCACTCGCTCCAACTGGACAGGGCTGGAGTGTCATGAACGCACGTCGATTCCGCAGGGTGACCGGAGTGACGCTGTCGCTCGGACTGTTGATCGCTCTCACGACCACCTCGACATCGGTGCAGGCGGTGGTCAACGGCACCGAGATCACCGCCACCGAGCTCGGATCAGGCGGGCCGTGGAGCTTCCTCTCGGAGATCTCGATCGGCGGCGTCGAGCGGTGCACGGGATCGTTGGTGGCAACCACCTGGGTGCTGACGGCAGCCCATTGCCTCGATTCGGGCGGAGACGTGACCGTTCGGGTGGGGGATGACACCGACTTCAGCCCGGTGATCCAGGCCGTCCCTCACCCCGCGTACGACGACCAGACGTTCGCCAACGATCTGGCGTTGCTCGAACTGGCTGCACCGACCGATTCGCTGGTCGTCGGTTTCTCGCCACTCGACCCCAACACATTCGTGGTCGGACGACCGCTGGAGATCGCCGGGTACGGCGCCATCGATCTGGCCGGGACCCTTCCCGCCCTGCCCCGGCGCGGCACGTCGGGCTTCGCCGCGAGCGACGCCTTGTTCGTCTACAGCAGTCCGAACCCGTCGCTCGTCGGGTCGGGCGACAGCGGCGGGCCCGTGCTCGACGACGGCGCGCTCGTCGGCGTCAACTCCTTTGTCGTCCCGGATGCTGATCCGGTCATGGGCGCGACCCGCATCGACTCTCAGACGACCTGGATCTCCGCGGTCATCGGAGGAGGGGGCGGAGGCGACGAACCTCCGGTCGCGCTCAGTGGCGAGGTCGACGGTGCGCCGGGCGGCAGCGTCCAGATCCCCGTCGACTACTCCGACCCCGACACGCCGTTCGACGACCTGGTCGTCGAGGTGGCCGAGCTGAGCGATGGATTGGAGATCGTGGACTGCGTCGGCTCCGACCCGATCCTGTGCGAGTTGGCCGTCGCCTCGTCGGCGTCGGGCGACCTGACCTTCAGCTACACCGTGTCCGACGGCACCACCACCGTGACCGCAACCTGGATCGTCCACCTCGGCCCCGCCGGACCACGACCGCCGATCGCGAACAACTCCACCGTCTCCACCGGTGTCAACGAACCCATCGAGATCGAGCTCGACGCCGCCGACCCTGATGGGGACTCGCTCACGTTTGCGGTGGTCACCCAACCGGTCGACGGGATCCTCGTCGACTGCGCAGGGAATCGGTGCACCTACGTACCCGCTCCTGACTTCACCGGCGCCGATTCACTCGCATGGACCGCGACCGACGGCACGTTCACCTCCAACGTCGCCACGCTCACCATCGAGGTCGGACTGGGCGGCGGCAGCGAGCCACCAGTGGCCTTGAGCGGCGAGGTCGACGCCACGGCCGGGGGCACCGTGGAGATTCCCATCCACTACTCCGACCCCGACACGCCGTTCGACGAATTGGTCGTCGAGGTCACCCAGATCAGCAACCAGTTGGAGATCATCGGCTGTACCGGTGAGGCACCGACCCTGGTGTGCGAGCTCAGTGTCGCATCGTTCGCCGTGGGCGACCACATCTTCCGCTACACCGTGTCCGACGGGACCACCACCGTCACGGCGACCTGGATCATCCACGTCGAGAACGTTCCCCAGCCGCCCGTCGCCACCGACACCGGCGGGTTCGTGTCCAAGGGCTACCCGATAGGTGTCACGTTCGATGCCTTCGACCCCAACGGGGACGACCTGACCTTCGCCATCGTCGACGGGCCCGATCACGGCGCGCTGACCGGCTGCCCCCTCGACTGCACGTACACCCCCCAGGCCGGGTATGCGGGTCCGGACACGTTCGAGTGGACCGCGAACGACGGCACCTTCACCTCGAACCAGGCCACCACCTCCATCGAGGTCGTGACCTCCTCGTGGGTCGTCACGCCGCTGACCGCTGATGGAACAGCGTCCGAGCTCGCCCAGGCGCTGGTGGGGGCCGAGATCGCCGTGTCGAACGCTCGCGTCACCGGCACGCCGGAGGCGATCGGGACCTTCGCAGGTGGGATGGGGGTGTTCGGGCTCGACCGAGGGGTCATCCTCGGCACCGGCGGTGTCGACAACGCCATCGGGCCCAACCTGTTCGAGTTCGCGACCGCGGTTCACAGTCGTCCCGGCGACCCTTCAGTCGAAGCGCTGGCCGGGGCGGAGACCTTCGACGCCGCGAGCGTGGAGTTCGACTTCGTGCCGACGGGCCCCACGTTCGAACTGCGGTTCGTGTTCGGCTCCGACGAGTACCCTGGCAGTGTCGGAACCGAGTTCAACGACGCCGCCGGTGTCTTCGTCAACGGCCAGAACTGTGCGCTGGTGAACGGGTTGCCCGTGACGATCAACAACGTCAACGAGAACGTGGCCGCCAACCAGTTCACACCGAACCCCTTCGGGACGGCGAGCGGCCACGACATCGAGGCCAACGGGTTCACCACCGTCCTCACCTGCACGAGCGCGGTGACGGCCGGCCAATCGAATCACGTGAGGATCGTGATCGCCGATGCCACCGACGCCCGCATCGATTCGGTCATGCTCGTCGAAGCTGCGGCCCGCAACGAACCACCGATCGTCGACGCCGGACGCGACCGGACCGGCGATGAGGGCTCGCCAACAAGCTTGAACGGCGCCGCGTCGGATGTCGACGATGACCCGGTGAGCGTCGCGTGGACGTACCACAGCGGTCCAGGAGTCGACGTCGGGGCGACCTGCACCTTCACGAGTCCATCGGCCCTGACGACGAATATCACGTGCACCGACGACGGCACGTACGTCACCACCCTGACCGTCGACGACGGCGTCAACCCACCGGTGTCGGACTCGGCGACCGTCACCGTCAGCAACGTGAACCCGACGGTTGCCATCACGGCGCCGTCGGTCGATGCGGCCCCGTTGGTCGGGCAATCGGTGGCCGTCTCGGCGGTGGTGGCCGACGCCGGCTCGAACGACGCACTCACCTGCTCGATCGCCTGGGGTGATGGCTCCACCTCGAGCGGCGTCATCGGTGCGGGCACCTGCAGCGGCGCGCACATCTACGCGAACGCCACCCGAACGGTCATCACGGTCGTCTCTCGCGATGACGACTCGGGCGCGTCAACGGCGACGATGCCGCTGGTGGTCACCGCGCCGCAGGCTCGGGTCAGCGGCGAGGCGAGGGTTCGAACGGCGACGTCCCGCTTCGAGATCGACCTCGACGTCCGGCCCTCGGGCGGCGAGTTCGAGCTCGACATCATCGACGGCGGCCGCTTCAGACCCACGTCGGCGAGCCTGAGGTCCTTCGGAGGCATCGCCACCGTGACCGGCTCCGGCCGGTGGCGGGGCCAGCCGGGCTCCACCTACGAGATCGTCGTGGTCGACCATGGAAGCGGTCGGCGGGACCCGCCCGATGAGGTGTCGGTGGTCATCCGGAACACGGTGGGCACCGTCGTCTTCACGGCGAGCGGAGAGATCTGGTCTGGCAACCTCGTGGTGCGTTGAGTCGGTCGACGGCGACTTCAGAGCCAACGCGCGACACTCGTGCCCCATGAACATGCTTCTCGGCCGCGAACGCGAGTTGGCGATGCTGGATCGACGGTTGTCCCGGGTCGGGAACGACTCGGCGTCGGTGTTCATCGAAGGTGCAGCCGGGCTCGGTAAGACCGCCCTGGTGGAGCACGTCGTGGAGGCGTGCGCGCAGCAGGGAGTCCGCCTGTGCTCGGCGGTGGCCGACGAAATGCAAAAGGGCCGTCCGTTCGGCACCCTGCTCGAAGCGCTCCGCATCGGCCACCGCAGTGAATCCGCCACGGCCCTCAGAGTCGTCGATCTGCTCGCGTCCCGTCTCGACCGATCGATCCCCTCCTTGTTCTCCGTCGCTCCAGACCTGCGGTCTCATGTGATCGACGCCATCTGCGAGCACGTCGAGGAGCTGGCCGCGAATCCGCTCGTGCTCGTTTTCGAGGACCTCCACTCCGCGGACCTGTCCACCCTCATGGCCGTCGTCGAGATCCGGCGCCGGCTCGGCGGCTTCGCTCTCCTCATCATCGCCACCAGTCGCAGTGTCGTGGATGCCTCACTGGAGTCGAGCATCGACAACTTGCGACGGTCGGCGGACGACCATCTGGTTCTCGATCCTCTGACCGAGCCGGCCGTGGCGGCGCTCGTCGAAAGGCTCATCGGCGGCCGCCCGGGGCCCGACCTCGGCCGGTTGATCACCGACGTCGGAGGCAACCCGCTGCTCCTCACGGAAACGCTCAGCGGCCTCCAGCGCGATGACGTGCTCGAGACCAACCCTCACGGCATCGTCGAGCTGGTCGGCGCACCCCGCTCGACGACGCTGGCGTCGACGGTGATGCGCCGCATGAATCAGTTGACGCCGGAAGGGCGCGATGCGGTTCGCGCCGCAGCCGTCCTGGGCGTTCGGTTCTCCCTCGGTGACCTGTCGTCGCTCACTGGCCGGAGGACCAATCACCTGCTGCCCTTGTTGCGCGAGGCCAACGCGGCCGGGCTGATCAACCTCGATGCCGCGCTCCCCGCGTTCTCGCATGGTCTCGTGCACGAAGCAGTCGAGGTGTCCATACCCGCGGCGGGCTTGGCAGCGTTGCACCTCGATGCCGCCGAGCTCCTGAAGCATCGGGGTGCCCCGGTCGCGCTCATCACCCATCACCTCGAGCGCAGCGGTATCGCCGACACCGACGACCTTCGTCGGTGGCGGATCACCGCGGCCGACGAAGCCAGTCGTCGTGAGCCCGCCGTCGCCTACGGGCTGTATTCCGCCGTCCTGGCCCAGACCGAGCGGGAGACGGACGAGTGGCTCGAGTTGCAGCTCAAGTTCCTCGAAGCAGCGGCCAGCAGCGGTCACATCGACGAGGCCGAGCAGATTGGTGCCGATCTTTTGGGTTCGACCGTGCTCGACGGGGCGTCACGAATCGAAGTGCTGTGGTGGCTCGGCAGCGTCCTGCTCCTCCAGAATCGGTTGGAGCGCGCCGTCGAGGTCCTCGACGCCGGCGCCACTCAGCTGAGCCCGGGTCCGCTCCAGGCCCGGCTCATGGCCGTCGCCGCGCTCGTGCGGGCCGTCGGCTGCACGAGCGACGTGCGGCCGTTCGCCGAACGTGCGGTCGCGGCCGCAGACGACGTTGGTGACCCGACGGCCCGATCGCTGGCGTCGGCGGCGCTCGCTCGCGCCATGGCCTACGCGCTGGACTTTCCGGCTGCCACCCACATGAGCGCACACGCCATCGCGTTCGCAGCGGACGACCCCACGGGGCTCGCAGCCCGATTCCAACCCGCCGCTCTGTGTGTGATGAACAACTTCGACATCGATGACCTGGCCGGCGCTCGGGCGCTGGTGGCCGAAGGCCGGCGCAGCGTCGATCAGATCGGTTCGTTGTGGGCCGACAGCTTCTTCAGCTTCCAGGCCGGTCTGATCGCCTACGACGAGCTTCGAATCGACGACGCGCTGGCTGAGTCGGCGGCCGGGCTCGCCGGCGCCGAGTCGGCCGGAGTGCAGATGCCCATGGCCTGGCTGCACTCGCTCGAAGCCTTGGCGGCGGCTCGTTCAGGTCAGTTCGACCGGGCGTCGGCCGCGTTGGATCGGGCGATGGCCTGCATGGCTGACTGCCGCTTCCTCGGCATCGACTTGGCCACCCTCGCCGAGGTCATCATCCGCGAGGGGAACGGCGACGGCGACGCGGCGTTCGAGCACTTGGCCGACATGTGGATGGGGCTCGACGACGCCCACTTGCACGGTACGACGTTCGTGCTCACCGTGCCCCTCCTCGGGCGGGCCGTCGAGCGGGGCCGCGCCGATGTGGTTTCGCGGGTCGGTGGTCGGACCGCGTTCTATGCCGAACGAACGCAGAGCGCCCGGTTCCTCGGCTCGTCGTTGCTGGCCGAGGTGGCGCTCGGAAACGCCCCGCCGTCGACGTTGCCGGACGCAGTTGCCGCGATCCGGCGTTCTGAGCATCTGATGGATCGCGCTGATCTTCTTGCTGTCGCCGCGTCGTTGGCCTCGCGAGGCTCGGCCTCGATATCGCTACTGGCGGGCGAATGGCTCGATGAGGCGCACGACTTCTTCGACCGGGGTCAGCTCGCCGCAGACCTTGCTCGCGTGAAGTCGGTTCGCGGGCGGCTGGGAAAGACGTCGCGGCGCCGTCCGACCGTGCGCGCCACCTCGGGATGGGAGAGCCTCACCCCGACGGAACGGGCGGTGGCGTTGCGGCTCACCGACGGCGGCTCCAACAAGACGATCGCCCGAGACCTCGGCGTCTCGGTCCGCACCGTCGAGAGTCACGTCTCGCGCATCCTGGCCAAGCTCGGTGTGCAGAGCCGACTCCAGATCGCGCTGATCGTTGGGACCCACCGGGAACCGGACGCCCCGGCCGAGATCGGGTGACGTAGCGAAGCACCCGTCCTCGTGCCCAGCAGGCAGCACGCCGTGCTCGCCCTCCCGGTTCGGTTCGGATGCTCCCTGTGGCAATGTTCGGGGATGAGGTTCTCGTTCTCCTTGCCCCATCAACTCGAGCTGCCGGCGATCATGCGGCCGTGGGAGCTCTCGGTGGCGGGCGCCGACATGACCCGGGCCGTGAAGCGGGCCGACGAGCTCGGATTCGACCTGATCAACGTGCCCGAACACCTGATCATCCCGAACGAACACGTCGGGTACTCCGGTCCCTTCTACTTCCACGCCACGGCGGCGCAGGGGTACCTCGCCGGCGCCACCGAGCGCATCTTGATCGGGTCGTGCCTGACGATCCTGCCCCTGCACCACCCGATCGCCTTGGCCAAGGCGCTGTCGACGATCGACTGGATGAGCAGCGGACGCATCATCGCCACGTTCGGGGTGGGCTGGCTGGAGGAGGAGTTCGACCTGCTCGGGGTGCCGTTCCACGAACGGGGCCGGATGGCCGATGAGTACCTGGAAGCGATCATCACGCTGTGGACCGAGGACGACCCCGTCTTCGAGGGTCGCTACGTGTCCTTCCGTGATGTCGCCTTTGCGCCGAAACCGGTGCAGGACCCCCACATCCCCATCTGGATGGGCGGCGACGCCGACGCCGCGCTCCGCCGTACCGCGAGGTTCGCGTCGGGGTGGATGCCCTTCCTCACCCCGCCCGAGAAGATCGCCGAGCGCATCGACTACATCCGCTCTCAACCCACGTGGGGCGGGGGTGACCTGGAGGTGCACTACAGCTTGGCGGCCCTGGCGATCGGCGAGGGTCACGTCCCGACCGGCGACGAACGGGCGGCGTCACCGACCAACGCCGAGCAGATCATCGACCAGCTCGGCTACCTGGCGTCGCTCGGCGTCACCTTCACCGGCGCGCCGATCCCGCCGGCGCGGAACCTCGACGAGCACCTCGATCTCGCCCAGTGGGTCGCCGAGGAGATCATCTCCCAGGTCCGCGATCTGTGACCGCGGTTGAGGCGAAGCGGGGCGCCCGCGAGTCGAACTGCGCGCGTGGTGCGACGCGGGAGGTCGGTGGGCGCGCGCAGGTCGTTGGGGTTCAGTGTGGTGATCGTGCGACCGAGAACCCTTCGATCGCCGCGGCGGTGCGGAGGTGTTCGTCGAAGGCGAGAAACTCGTCGACCGTCGGGTCGGCGTGTCGGACCAGCGCGGCACTGGCCAACTGAACTGCGTCGTAGGCCCGAAGACGGTGGCGGGCGGTGAGAGACGCCGCGAGGCGAAGGACAGGCTCGCGCACCTGCACCACGACCAGATCGGTCGCGCTGCCCGGAGCGCCGGCGTAGTCGGCTTCGAATGCGCTCACCAGGAGCCGCGCATCGGAGACGTCGAGTTCGCCGCCCCGCTGCTTGCCCCACAGGGCGGATGGGACCTCGACTCGCGCGAGCTGCGATACCGCCAGCACGGGCCGATGGCGGATCGACTCGAACCCGACCTCGGGAACGTAGAGCTTGACGAGCGCAGACGAGTCGGCGAACGCCGTCACCGGTCGGCCAGCAGGAAGTCCGCGACCGGGGTCCCCGTTACGGCACGCTCACCCGCGGCAGCCACCTCGGCGGGATCAGGACGCACGGGCCGATCCCGCCGGTTCCCTTCGGCCAACAGCCCCGCAGCTCGGAGCCGCTCGCGCAGCCGGGCGGCTTCGTCGCCCGCGAAATCGGGGTTCGTGACCGAGTCGAGCACCACCACGATCCACTCGTTCATCGACCGCCCGGTGAGGTCGGCGGTTTGTTTCACCCGCGCGATCAGATCGTCGGGGGCTCGAACGGTGATCTGACCCATGACATCATGATAGCAGGCATGCCTGCACCTGGCCCCGCGAACGGCACGCGTGGGGCGACGTGGGAGGTCGCCCTGCGCGCGCAGTTCCGGGGTGGGGTCGGCGGGTGGGGTGGGTCGGTGGGGTGGGTCTGGGGCGCTCACGGTTCAGGGTTCGGCGGGGTCGGTCGCGATGGCGTTGAGGTAGTTGTAGATGGTGATGCGGCTGACGCCCATCAGCTCGGCGACGTCCTCGACGGATCGGCGCAGCAGGAACGCGCCGCGTTCGTCGAGGAGACGCACGGCGGCCTGCTTCTTGTCCCGCGAGAGATCGGGCAATCGGTCCCCGAGCTCGTGCTCGACGGAGGCGACGAGGCGGTCCAGCGCGCCGTGCAGCCCGGCGCTCGCCGGCGCCTCGTCGGCTCGGCTGATCGTCAAGGACACCCGGCTCGCTCCCTCGCCGAGCGCGGCGACGATGACTCGTTGGACCGCGGCGGCGATGTCCTCGGCGGAACCGGAGGCCGAGGTGGCGAACGGGCCGACGTCGACCTCGAGCCCGGCGTCGGTCAGCGCGGCCAGGGCGGCCTGGACGTGCGGACCGGGACGCCCCTCCCGGAACGGTTCCACCAGGAGTTCGAGGTTGGTATCGGCCATCGTGCCGCTCCTCCGGCGAGCCGCACGTCGCCGACGTATGTTTACATTTCGTAAAGCGCTGATGGTACCGTAACGAGGGTGAACGGCCAGTCGACCAGCTCCCAGTCGACCAGCATCCAGTCGACCAGCATCCAGTCGACCGTCACTCGCTCGACCAGCGGTTCGCGGGTCGACGGCGCTCGACTGCTCCGCCGGCTCGACGAGCTGGCCCAGGTGGGCGCGATCCCGGGTACGACTGGTTGTGCTCGGCTGGCCTTGACCGACGAGGACAGGGCGGGACGCGATCTGGTCGTGACCTGGATGCGAGATCTCGGCCTCGACATCAGCATCGACGGTGTCGGCAACGTGATCGCCGTACAGCCCGGCGACGACCGGCCGGAATGGGGAGCGCTCGCACCGGTGATGTGTGGATCGCACATCGACACTGTCCGCACGGGGGGCCGCTACGACGGCAACTACGGCGTGCTGGCCGGGCTCGAGGTGATCGAGCGGTTGATGGAGACCGGCACACCGACCGGTCGCCCCCTGGCTGTGGGGTTCTTCACCGACGAGGAGGGCGCCCGGTACGCGCCGGACATGCTGGGCAGCCTCGTCTACGCGGGCGGCATGGCGATCGAGGACGCGCTCGACGTCGTCGGCATGGACGGCACGGTGCTCGGCGATGAGCTCGATCGGATCGGCTACCGGGGTACCGCACCGAGTCCGGGCCTGGTGCCGCACGCGTTCGTGGAGTTGCACATCGAGCAGGGGCCTGTCCTGGAGGCGGAAGGGTTCGAGATCGGCGCAGTGACGGGCGTGCAGGGCATCTCGTGGACCGAGCTCGCCATCAGTGGCCAGTCCAACCACGCCGGTACCACCCCGATGGGCCTTCGTCGGGATCCCGCCTACGTCGCCGCCCGCATCGCCACCTTCGTACGCGATCTGGCGCTCGAGCTCGGCGGGACCCAGGTCGGCACGGTCGGCCTGATCGATCTGCACCCGAACCTCGTCAACGTGGTGGCGGCCCGAGCGGTGATGACCGTCGATCTGCGCAACACCGACGACACCGTCCTTCTCGAAGCCGAGCGCCGGCTCGCCTCGTTCGTGGCCGAAGCAGCCGCCGAGGAAGGCGTCGACGTGACCAGCCGCTCCCTCGCCCGGTTCGAGCCGGTCGTGTTCGACGATCAGGTCATCGACCTCGTCGAGGCCACCGCTCGCCGGCACGGGCGGACGGTGAAGCGGTTGCCGTCCGGCGCCGGCCACGACGCCCAGATGCTCGCCCGGGTGTGCCCCACCGGCATGATCTTCGTACCGAGCCACCAGGGCATCAGCCACAACCCAGCCGAGCACACCGATCCGGAGCTACTCGTCGCCGGCGCCGATGTCCTCCTCGACGTCATGGTGACCCTTGCCGAGCCGCATGCCGCGAGTGGTGCGAGCATGAAGGCGAGCCAGCCCGCCGAGCCGCACGCCGCGAGTGGAGCGAGCGTGAAGGCGAGCCAGCCCGCCGAGCCGTGCGCCGCGAGTGGAGCGAGCGTGAAGGCGAGCCAGCCCACACAGACCCAGGAGGCGCCGTGAGCCGCGTCGTGACGGTGGGCGCCGGACAGCTCGGCCCCATCCAGCGTGACCACTCTCGGGCCGACGTGGTGGCGCGGCTTGTCGAGCTCCTTCGGCAAGGCCACGCGGCCGGCTGTGATGTGGTGGCCTTCCCCGAGCTCGCGCTCACCACGTTCTTCCCGCGTTGGCACATCGAGGATCCCGCGGAGCGCGCGGCGTGGTTCGAATCGTCGATGCCGAACGCCGCGGTTCAGCCGCTGTTCGACGAGGCGCTGCGCCTCGGGATCGGGTTCTCGCTCGGGTACGCCGAGGTCACGCCCGACGGTCACCACTACAACGCCTGCGTGTTGGTGGAACGCGATGGCCGCACCGTCGCCACGTACCGCAAGGTGCACATCCCGGGCCACGAGACGTACGAGCCGTGGCGGCCGTTCCAACACATGGAGCGCGGGTACTTCGAGGAGAGCCCCGATGGTTTCGGCGTCTGGCCGGCGTTCGGTGGTCTGGTGGGCATGGCGTTGTGCAACGACCGCCGCTGGCCCGAGACCTATCGGGTCATGGGTTTGCAGGGCGTCGAATTGATCCTCATCGGGTACAACACGCCCCTCCACTACGCGCCGGATCCCAGCCAGAACAGCTTGGCGTCGTTCCACAACCACCTCGTCATGCAGGCCGGGGCGTACCAGAACGGCACCTGGGTGGTCGGCATCGCCAAGGGCGGGACGGAGGAGGGGGTGGAGTCGCTGGCGCACAGCGCCATCTACGCCCCGTCGGGTCAGATCGTGGCGCAGGCGGTGACGGCGGACGACGAGCTCATCGTGGCCCGCTGCGACCTCGATCTGTGTCGCAACTACAAGGACACCCTGTTCGACTTCGAGAGGTACCGCCGGCCCGAGGTCTACGGTCTGATCACCGCGACGCGTGGTGTCGTTCCGCCGCTCAGCCAGCAGGCGGCACCCTCGGGTGCCGCGACCGACGACCAGCCGGCGACCGCCGAGGAAGGGAGCGCCTGACATGGCCAGATTGCGTGTGAACGGCCGTGAGGTCACAGTCGCCGAGGACCATCCGCACCTGCTGTCGGCGTTGCGGGAGGAGCTGGACGTCCTGTCGCCCAAGGACGGCTGCTCGCCGTCCGGTCAGTGTGGCTGCTGCACGGTTCTGATCGGGGGCAAGGCGCGGATCGCGTGCCAGACCGATGTTGCCAAGCTCGATCTCGATGGCGCGTTCGTTCGTGCGGCCGCCGCCGGAGATGGCGGGCGGGACGTCGATGTCGTCACCATCGAGGGGCTCGACCCGCTCGAGGTCGATCGCATGGCCTCGGCGTTCGCGGCGTGTGGCGCGTTGCAGTGCGGCTTCTGCACGCCCGGGATCGTGGTCCGCACCAAGTCGTTGATCGACAAGAAGGGCGCTGCGCTCACGCGGGAGGAGGCGAGCCGCCACCTCGGCGCCCACCTGTGCCGCTGCACCGGCTACGTCAAGGTGCTCGACGCGGTGGAGGCACTGGCTCGCGACGAGGTCCCCGAGCCCGTCGCGCCGGGCGGGATCGGGAGCCGGGGCATCAAGTACGAGGGGTGCGAGCTGGCCGTGGGTCGGCGCCCGTTCATCGACGATCTCCGCCCCGACGGGCTTCTCCACGGGGCTCTTCATCTGAGCGCCCACGCCCGGGCCGATGTGATGCGGATCGACACCGCGGCGGCCGAGGCCGTCGATGGTGTAGTGGCCGTGTTCACCGGGGCCGATGTCCCGGCTGAGAACCGGGTCGGCATCATCCACAAGGACTGGCCGGTGTTCATCCCGGAAGGTGGACGGACGAGCTACCTGGGCGACGTCCTCGCCGTCGTGGTGGCCGTCGACCGGCGTACGGCTCGGCGGGCCGCCGCGTTGATCGAGGTCGACTACCGTCCGCTGCGCCCCATCACCAATCCGGTCCTCGCCATCGACGATCCCGACGACGCCGTCTGGGAGTTGCCCGGCAACGTGTTGTCCCGCTCGGCGTACCGGCGTGGCGATGTCGACGCCGCCCTCGAGCGCTCCACTCACGTGGCCTACGAGGTGTTCCAGACCCCCCGCATCGAACACGCCTTCCTCGAGCCGGAGTCCACCCTGGCGATGCCGACCGACGACGGCGGGCTCTACGTCTACTCCGGCGGCCAGGGCGTGTGGGACGACCGCAACGACATCGCCCGGATGCTCGGCGTCGACCCGTCGATCGTGACCGTCGAGCTGGTCTCGAACGGTGGTGCCTTCGGCGGCAAGGAGGACATGTCGAACCAGGCGCACACGGCGCTGGCGGCGTGGCTCCTGAAGCGGCCGGTGAAGATCAGCTTGTCGCGTGAGGAGTCGCTCCTCATGCACCCCAAACGCCACCCGATCCGCATGGAGTACTGGGCCGGATGCGACGCCGAGGGCAACCTCACCGCGGTGAAGGCTCGCATGGTCGGTGACTCCGGACCCTACGCGTCGGTCGGTATGAAGGTCCTCGAGCGCGCCGCCGGTCACGCCAGCGGTCCGTACACGGTGCCGGCGATCGACGTCGAGGCGGTCGCCGTCCGCACCAACAACCCGGTGTGCGGCGCCTTCCGGGGGTTCGGGGCCAATCAGGC
The DNA here is from genome assembly GCA_963732655.1 of uncultured Acidobacteriota bacterium. GTDB lineage: Bacteria > Actinomycetota > Acidimicrobiia > Acidimicrobiales > SHLQ01 > CAVTWS01. The sequence continues at coordinate 457,868 of CAVTAI010000005.1, forward strand.
TCAGTTCGCCATGGAGGGCATGATCGACCGGCTGGCCGAGAAGGTCGGCTTGTCCGGCTGGGACATGCGCTGGCGCAACGTCGTCGACCCCGGCGCGGTGTGGGGTCCGGGCCAGATCATGGACGAAGGATGCCTCGGAGCCCACGCCTGCCTGGAGGCGGTGCGCCCGCACATCGAGGCGGCCCGCGCCGCCGGCAAGCCCGTGGGCCTGGGCCTCGGTCTGAAGAACTCGGGGCTGGGCAACGGTTTCAAGGAGATCGCCAAGGCCGTCGTGCGGTTCCTCCCAGCGGGGAGCACGGGGGGAACGGCCGCGGGTGGGGCCGGGGTCCCCGCCGAAGCGGAGGAGGCTGGGGTTGGGGCCCCAGCCGGGCCAACAAACATCGTGGAGGTTCGGCACTGCTGGACGGAGATGGGCCAGGGCATCCACACCGTCGCGCTGCAGGTCGCGGTGGAGGAGCTGGGGGTACCGGCGGACCGCATCCGCGTCGTCGTCGACACCACCCGAGAGCTGGGCGCCGGCCAGACCACCGGCAGCCGGGGCACGCTCATGGGGGCCGGCTCGGTCGCCGACGCCTGCCGCAAGGCCGTGGCCGACGGGTGCCAGGTCGGTGTCGACTACGAAGGCGAATTCCGGGTCGACTGGACCAACTCGCTCAACGAGGGCGTGGCCAATCCCATCATCCACTCGGCGTTCGGGTACGCCGCCCAAGTGGTGATCATCGACCCTGCCACCGGCGAGATCGAGAAGGTCGTCGCCGCCCACGATGTCGGCCGGGCTGTCAACCCGACACTGTGCGAGGGCCAGATCGAAGGTGCCGTGCACATGGGCCTCGGGTATGCGCTGAGCGAAGGTTTCCCGGCCGACGAAGCGGGCCGGCCGCTCAACTCGACCCTGCGCAGCCTCGACATCATCCGTCCCAAGGACATGCCCCCGGTCGAGGTGATCCTCGTCGAAGCTCCGCAGCCTCGGGCGCCGTATGGCATCAAGGGGGTGGGGGAGATCGGTCTCGTGCCCACCGCCGGCGCCGTGGCGGCCGCCCTCCGGGCCCACGACGGCATCTGGCACAACGAGCTGCCCATCCGCACGATCGCCAACCGCGAGCGCGCCTCGGCCTGGGAGTCGTGACCACCGTGGACGGGCTGGCCCCCAACCAGACACCGGGCTCTCCTGCCGCCTCCGGCGAGACCTCCGGCCTCGTCTGCGCCCACCATCACCTGTACTCGTCGCTCGCCCGTGGCATGCCGGCGCCGCCTCGCACGCCCACCGGGTTCGGGGAGATCCTCGAGCTGGTGTGGTGGCGGCTCGACCGCGCCCTCGACTTCGACATGATCTACTGGTCGGCCAAGCTCGGCGCCCTGGAAGCGCTGGAACGGGGCTGCACGGCGATCATCGATCATCACGAATCCCCCAACTGCATCGAGGGACCGCTCTAGATCATCGCTGCGGCGTGCGAGGAGGTGGGGGTCCGGGTCAGCTGTGCTTACGGCGCCACGGACCGTCACCCCGGTGGATTCCATCCGCGCCATGGCATGACCGAGGGGGCCCGCCGGGCCCTGGCCGCCAACGACGGGTACCTGGCCGCAGGGGGTCGGGGCATGGTCGGGTTGCACGCGTCCTTCACCTGCAGCGAGGACACCATCGCGGCCGCGGCTGACCTGGCGCGCCGACCACGGCGTCGGCGTGCACGTCCACGTCGGCGAGGGGCTCGAGGACTGGGCGGCGATGGAACGCCTGGCGCCGCACACCACCGACGACTGGCTGATCGTGCACGGGGTGCACCTCCCGGACGACCACGGGCTCCGGGGCACGATCGTGCACAACCCCCGGTCGAACATGAACAACGCCGTCGGTTATGCCCGGCCCACCCGCTTCGAAAACCCGGTCGCGTTGGGGACCGACGGCATCGGCGCCGACATGCTGGAGGAGTTCCGGCTGGCCTACGCGCGGCTGCGGGAGTCCGACGTCACGGCCACCCCGGAGGCCCCGTGGGCGTGGCTCGAGCGGGGTTGGGAGCTCTTCCCGGAAGCTCGCAACGATCGGGTCACCTGGACCTACGACCACATGGATCCCTGGAGCCTGGCGTTCACCCCCGGCGTCTCGCCCGTGACGGTCGAGGTCGACGGCGAGTTGGTGTGGGCCGACGGCGCGCCCACCCGCTTCGACGCCGCTGAGCTCCGAGCCAAGGCCGCCGAGTCCGCCCAGCGCCTCTTCCGGAAGTTGGAGGACATGCCGTGACCGAGACGCCGCCCCTGACCCCGATGCCGCTCGACGTGCTGCTTCGGCGGGTGGCGCACGAGTGGACGACCCGGCAACGAATCTTCGACCTGGTCAGCGCCCGGTTCTGGAAGCCCGATCCCGAGATCGATCTGAGCTTCGACTTCCTCGGCCGCCGGGCCGCGACCCCGATCGGCCCGGCCGCGGGGCCGCACAGCCAGATGGCGCAGAACATCGTGCTGGCCTGGCTCGGTGGAGGGCGCCTGTTCGAGCTCAAGACCGTCCAGGTGCTCGACGAGCTGGTCATAAATCGCCCGTGCATCGACATGCAGACGATCGGCTACAACATCGAGTGGAGCCAGGAGCTCCTCGTCCATCAATCGCTGGAGGAGTACGTCAAGGCGTGGATCGCCATCGAGCTGCTGTCGCAGTGGGAGCCGCTCGCGACGCTGCTCGGGGCCGATCCCGGCCCTCATGTGTTCGACCTGTCCGTCGGCTACGACCTCGAAGGCATCTCGACGCCGAAGGTGGCCGGTTTCATCGATGGTCTGATCGACGCCACGGCGGAGATCGATCGATTGCGGCCGCTCATCCCCGAGCCGTTCGCCACCTGGCGGGATCTCGACTTCCCGTCGCGGATCGCCGACACCGTCACCCTCTCGACGTTCCACGGGTGCCCGCCTGACGAGATCGAAGCCATCACCAAGCACCTCATGACCGCGCACGGGCTCGATGTCATCGTCAAGCTCAACCCGACCTTGCTGGGCTTCGATCGGGTCGGGGAGATCCTGCACGGCCACCTCGGTTACCACGAGGTGCCGCTCCAGCGAGCGGCGTTCGACGCCGACCTCCAGTTCGGTCGAGCGATCGAGCTCATCGGCGAGCTGGCCGGGTTCGCCCGGGCTCAGGGTCGCCGATTTGGGATCAAGCTCACCAACACGCTCGTCGTCGAGAACCACAAGGGCTTCATGCCCGATCCCACGATGTACCTGTCGGGCCCACCGCTCCACGTGGTGGCGACGGCGCTGCTCCACGAGCTCGATTCCCACCTGCCGGGGTTGCTCGGGGTCGACGGTCACCAAGGCGAGCTCCAGGTGAGCTGGTCGGCCGGCGTCACCAAGGAGAACGTGGCCGACACGGTGGCCATGGGGGTTGGCCCGGCGACGATCTGCTCCGATCTGCTGAAGCCGGGCGGGTACGGGCGGCTGGCACCGATGCTCAAGGAGCTCACTGCGCAGGTGCGGGCGGCCGGTGCCACGGACCTGGCCGGGTTTCGCCGAGACCGGATGACGGAGGCCGTGGCCGCCGGGTTCGCCGGGCCGGTCGAGCGCCACCTGGCCGATCTGCTCGACGGGGACATCCACGCCGACTACCACCGCGACGGCAACGTCAAGCTGCCCCGCGAGGTCGACAGCGACCTCCAGATGTGGGGGTGCGTGGCCTGCAACCTCTGCGTGACGGTGTGCCCCAACGACGCCTTCTTCCGGCTCCCCACCCCCGAGGGCCTGACCTCCCCCGATGGTTCGGCCGTCGCCGGCCGCCAGCAGTACCTGGTGTTCGCCGAGCTGTGCAACGAGTGCGGCAACTGCATGGTCTTCTGCCCCGAGCGGGGCGACCCCGTCGTGGTCAAGCCGCGCCTGTATCTCGATCGTGACCGCTTTGACGCCGCCGACGGCCAGGCGTTCTTCCTCGACCGGCTCGGAGTCGTGGCCACGCCCGGTTGGGAGGCCGAGGTGCCCCTTCTGGCCCGTCTTCTCAGCGACCCCGACGAGGGCCTCCCCCTCGCGCCCTGGTAGGCGAGAGCTCCGGGCCCACGGCGTCGCGTGACAGCGGCATGGGGCTCACAGGTCGCGGCCGAACCAGTGTCGGGCGTAGGGGTTGTCGTTGTACCGCTCGATGTCCTGGTAGCCCCGGGACCGGTACATGGCGAATGGCCTCGGTGAGGGCCGAGTTGGTGTCGAGGACGACGCGGCCGTAGCCGAGATGTCTGGCGTGCTCCTCGAGCGCGGCCAGCATTCGACCGCCCAGACCCGTGCCCCGGTGGTCGGGGTGCACCCACATGCGTTTGATCTCGGCCGTGTCGTCGTCGACGCGGATCAGGCCGCCGCACGCCGCCGCGGTGGCGTCGTCGGCGATCTCGGCCACGAGGAACGCGCCCGTGGGCGGGCGGTACTCGGCGGCATCGGCGGTCACGGCGTCGCCCGGATCGAACCCACCGTGGAATCGACGGTCGAGCTCGGCGAAGTAGGCGTGGAGCGACGAGGACGCTCGTGGGTCCAAGGGATCGACCTCGACGATCGGCAGCGGCTCGGTCCCGGGGCGGTCGGTCATCGATCCATCATCGCGCGCGGCCCTGTCACACTCATCCGAGTATTGACATATCAATTGTCAATATGACAGTATACTTGTCATGAACTCCACCTTCGTGCAGCTGTTCGACGAGGTCCGGCTCTTGGAGCACCGTCTCGTCCAGGTCGCCGAGTCGCTCCACGCCGATCGACCGGTGTCCGTTCCGGGACGAGCAGTCCTCGAGTACCTCGAACGTGCGGGCCCGACGTCGGTCCCCGACATCGCACGCGCTCGGCTGGTCTCCCGCCAGCACATCCAGGTGATCGTCGACCGGTTGACCGAGCAGGGGTTCGTGGTTCCGACGACCAACCCCTCGCATCGTCGGTCCCCGCTGTTCGACCTCACCCGCGATGGTGCCGAGCTGATCGCCGCCATGCATCGAGTCGAGCAGGACGTGGTGGTCGCGACGATGGTCGGTATCGACGTGGCCGAGGTGGACAGGGCATCGGCCCTGCTCGCCCGGATCCGGGCGCGCTCGACGTCCCCAGGCCAACATCATCCACCACCGATCAGGAGGACGGAACCCCATGACCGTCAGGACCCATCTGTACGACCAGTTCCGCCGACCGCGCGGTCCGCTCGGGATGCTCGCGGGGCGGATCATGTCCAAACGCGTGTCGAATCGCGACCGGAGTGCCTGGACCGTCGACCTCCTCGACCCGCACGCCGGTGACCGCGTGCTCGAGCTCGGCTACGGGCCGGGGCTCGGCATCGAAGCCGTGGCGTCACGGCTCGGCCGCGGGACGATCGTCGGCATCGACCACTCCGCCACAATGCGGGCGATGGCGACCCGCCGGGTGAGTCGTTCGCTCCGGCACGCCCGGCGAGCCTCGCATGGGGCGGAGCAGATCCACATCGATCTCCGCGTGGGCGACGTCGAGCACCTCGACCCCGACCTCGGGACGTTCGACGCCATCTTCTCCTGCAACGTGTGGCTGTTCTGGACCGACCCTGTCGCCACGTTCCGTGACCTCGGCCGACATCTGGCACCGGGGGGTCTGATGGCCGTCACCCACCTCCCGCGGCACGGCGGGGCGACCCGGCAGGCATCGCTCGACGCCGCCGAGACGATCGCCGCCCAACTCGGCGAGGCGGGCTTCGTCGTCCAGCGCACCGGGGTGCTGGAGCTCGATCCGGTACCGGCGATCTGCGTCCTGGCGTCGCTCGGGGTTGTGGCACCGCCACAAAACAAGGTCGTGAGCGAAAGATCAAGATGATGCCGGACACGTCGGGGGTCGTGACCTCTCCACGCTCACGTTTCGAGCAGCTCTACGAATCGAACGTCGCCGACGTCTGGTCGTTCGTCCGACGCCGCGTGTCCCCGGCGGACGCCGACGACGTCACTGCCGACGTGTTCGCCGTCGCCTGGCGGCGGATCGATGACGTGCCCGACGACTCCGCCCGGCTCTGGCTGTTCGGCGTGGCCCGCAATGTGGTGGCCAACCACACGCGGACGATGGCTCGACGGAGTCGGCTCCACCTCCGGATGGTGCGCATGGCTGATCGATCTGTCGTCGAGCCGCCCGAGGTCGGCCCGTCCCTCCTCGAGGCGCTGGGTTTCCTGGCCCCCGACGATCGGGACCTGCTGATCATGCGAGCCTGGGACGGTCTGGCCGTGCACGAGATCGCCGTGGTGTTGGGATGCACACCCAACGCGGCGTCGATTCGAATCCACCGAGCGCGAACCGCGTTGGCCCGAGCGCTGGCGCGAATCGAGAAAGACGACGTCTCGACGGGACACGTACGGGGTGACCGCCGACCATGAAGGAGGACCCGATGAACGACGACGACGTGTTGCTGCACGAGCTGACCGGACTCGATCCGGCTGCCGGCGACACTCCACCGGCTCGGGGGTCGAACCGTTACCACTCGATCCTGGAGACCGCCATGACGCCACAGACTCTCACCGCCACCGCACCCTCACTCGTGCCCCCGATACGCCGGGGCCGCCGGCAGGCTGCCGGCGCCGTAGCTGCGGCCGTGGCCTTGTTGGCCGGCGTCGGCGTGTTCCGGCCCGGCTCCGAGCTGAGCGCCGCGGCCACCGTCCAGCGGGCCGCCGATGCCATGGTGAGCGTCGACTCGTTACGGGCCGAGGTCACTCGACTCGATGCCGATGGCGTCGTCATGGATCGGGCGGTCGCCGAGCTGTCCGAGGGCGACATGGCCACGTTCGTGGCCTTCGGTGACGGCGAGCTTCAGGCGGGCTTCGCGGTGATCGGCGACACCGTCTACGAGGTGGTCGATGGGACGGTCATCCCCCGCCCGCGCGGTTCGAACGACTTCCTCGCTCCCTTCGACGACTCGTCGGCGGCTGTGGTCGACCGTGGCCTCGTCGGCGCTCAGGTCGACGAAGTCGGTTCGGCCGAGGTGCGAGGTCTCGCTACCGACCACTATCGCATCACCCTCGCTGACGAGTCTCGGGACGCGTTGGCCTCGCTCAGCCCGGCCGAGTTGGCGTGGTTCGAGCTCGAGTACCCGGACGAGGTCGAAGCCCTCGACGTCTGGATCGCTGACGACCTCGTGCGCCGCATCCGAGTTGTCAACCTCGATGGCAGCGTCGCAGTGACCGAATTCTGGGACCTCGGCGAGGACATCACCGTGCTTCCGCCCGCGGCCGGGTAGTCGCCGCCGCGTTTGGGGGTGACCCCCTATCCGCCGTTCGGCGGTAGGGGGCCGCCCCCGACGGCCGCGAGCGGCGGCCGTCGTACGGTCGACTCATCGATCCGGACCCGCCGGATCCGCCCAGAAGGAGCGACCGATGAACCCCACCCTCGCCTCCACCACCCCTCGACCTGTTGAGCTCAGTGGCACCGACCGGCTCGTCGAGCGCATCTCGGCCGCTCGTCTCGCCGCTGACGGCCAGTACGTCGTGTCCCAGGACCGCTTCGTCGACGACCTGCTCGACCTGTGGAACCTGTGTCCGTCGGTCCGCCTCCGTGACCTCGTGGGCGACGCGCTCGCCGAGGTCCGTCACCTCTCCTCGGTGCGGGGCGTCGACGCCGTGTCGTTCCTGGACGAGGTGCTCGGAGCGGCCCTGGTCGAAGGGGCCCTCGACGGTGTCGACCTGTTCGCCCTGATGGCCGAGGTCCCTCAGTCCGCCTGAGTCACCAGCCTTCGAGCTCGGCGATTCCCCAGACCCGGCAGTTGTCGAGGATCTCGGACACCGAATCATCAGTACGGATCTGGGGCGGGCGCACCTGCCCGCCGGGGAGACCGAGCGTCTCCAGCACCGCCTTCGAGGCCCGGATGCCGCCCCGGCCGTAGAGCAGGTCGTGGAGCCGAGCCAGCTGGCCGAAACGCTCGAGGGAGAGCGGCAGGTCGCCCGTGGCCACGGCCTCGCACAGGGCCGCGACGAGGCGCGGGGACAGGTTCGCTTCGGACGACAGGAACCCGTGCGCCCCGACACCCAACGCGGTGAGTGCCTGGAGCGGACCGCCGACGCAGATCTCTAACCGGTCGCCCACGGCGTCGACGATCCGGGCGAGGTACCCGATGTCCGCGTGACTGCAGTTGACGCCGATCAGCGAGGGGTGCTGCTCGGCGAGGGACGCGATCATGTCGACGGGCACCTTGTAGCCGACCGACTGGTGGGTGCTGAGGACGGCGGGGACCGCGCACGCGGCCAGCACGTCGTCGAGGTAGCGGCGGATCTCGGTCATCGTCGGCCGGTGTCCATGCCCTGGGTCGAGCGAGTAGATCTGACACGCCTCCACTCCGGCGGCCGCCGCCACCCGGGTGAAGGCGACCATCTGATCGGCGGTCCGGGGCTCGACCCCCATGGCTCGCACACTGTTGACGGAGACGTGGCCGTCGAGCTCGGCGACCGCGATGTCGAGCACGCGGCGCGTCTCGTCGTCCGACAGGGTGAAGCCTTCACCGCTGCCGCCCCCGCCGACGTAGGCGACGATGCCGGAGTCGGCCATGCGTCGGAGGTGAGCTCGCAGGCCTGGTTCGTCGATCGATCCGTCGGCGGCGAACGGGGTGATGGACACCACGTACGGCACGCAGGTACGGGCGCCTGAATCCGTCACCGGGCTCAGGTTGCCACACCGTGACCACCCGACCGTTCTCTGCCGCCATCACCGGTGTCGGGGCGACGGCGTACACGAAAGCGTCGGGCCGATCGGTGCTCTCCCTGGCCGACGAGGCTTGCCGAGCTGCCGTCGCCGACGCCGGGCTGACGCGCGATGACATCGACGGCATGGCCAGCTTCATGGTCATGCACGACTCGGTGCCGACGGTGGCGGTGGCCAGCTCGCTCGCCGTGCCCGGTCTGCGGTGGGCGCTCGACATCGACCTCGGTGGGCAGTCGCCGTGCCATCTCGTCGCCCAAGCGGCCGCCGCGGTGAGCACTGGGCAGGCCAACCACGTGCTCGTGTTCCGGGCGTTGAACGGCCGGAGCGGACCTCGGGTCGGGACGATGCAGTTCCACGGCGGCGGCGCCGGCTACCGGTATCCGATCGGATACGACGCGTACCTCATGTACGTGGCCATGTGGGGCCAGCGGTTCCTCCACGAGACCGGGCAGGGCGAGCTCGACACGGGCGCCGTCGCGGTGGCCCAGCGCCGGTACGCGGAGCTCAACGACCGGGCGTATCGTCGCCAGCCGCTCGATCTCGATATGTACCTGGCGGCCCCGTACGTCGTGGAGCCGTACCGGTCCGACGACTGCACGGTCGAGGTCGACGGGGCCTGCGCGGTGGTGGTGAGCGCGCTCGACCGGGCCCGGGATCTGCCGCACCCGCCGGCCGTCGTAGCGTCCGGGGGGTACCGGGCCGGGCCGCGGCCGGGACTCGACATCGGCGACCACCTGTTGTGGGACGACTACACCCGCAACTACACGAGCCACTTGCGCGACGAGCTCTTCGGGCGGGCCGGGGTGGGTCCGGGCGACGTCGACGTGGCCGAGATCTACGACTGCTTCACCACGACCGTGCTTATGGGGATCGAGGGGCTCGGGCTGGCGCCTCGTGGCGGTGCTGGCGACTGGGTGCGGAGCGGCGCGGTGCCGCTCAACACCCATGGTGGGCTGCTGTCGGAGGGATACATCCACGGCATGAACACCGTCGTGGAGGCGACGCTTCAGGTTCAGGGCCGCGGCGGTGATCGCCAGGCGCCTCGTCACGAGGTGTGCGTCGTCACCTCCGGCGCCCTCATGGACGGTTCCGCCATGGTCCTGCTCGCCGACCGCTGACCCACGTTGTCATGCAGGTTGTTCTGGCAGGGAGATTGCACGCTCCAGCGTGCAATCTCCCTGCCAGAACGAGCGGAGAGGAGAGGAGCGGAGCGCAGTTCGAACGGAGGGAGGGCGCGGCCGTAGAGTCGAGACATGAGCGAAGGCCACACCACCTCAGGACCTGGTCGCACCTACCGGCTGATCTCGGCGGACAGCCACGTCAACGAGCCCCCCGATCTGTGGACCTCGCGGGTTCCGGTGGAGTTCCGAGACCGGGCGCCCCGCATGGAGCGGTTCGATGACGGTGACGCCTGGATCCTCGACGGTGTGAAGGACCCCATCAACTTCGGCATGAACGCGTGCGCGGGCCTGCCGCCCGAGGAGCAGAAGGGCTGGGCGCGCTTCGAGGACCTCCGGCGCGGCGGTCACGACCCGGCGGCGCGCATCGAGGAGATGGACGCCGACGGGGTCGACGCCGAGGTCTTGTACCCGACCCCTCGGCTGAGCCAGGCCATCGTCGCCCACCGGGAAGTCGACTTCCACCTCGCCATGGTGCGCGCCTACAACGATTGGCTGTCCGAGTACGTCGCCTATGCCCCGGAGCGGTTCGGCGGCCTCGCCCTGTTGCCGAACCGCGGTGTCGAGCATTCGCTCGCCGAGCTCGACCGGGTGCTCGACCGTCCCGGCATGCGTGGCGTGGTGATCGGGTGCTGGCCCAACGGCACGCTGGCTCTGGAGTCCGACGACGAGAAGGTCTTCTCGGCGTTGGCGGAACGGGGAGTCCCCCTGGGGATCCATGTGTCGCTCGGCCAGTCGATGCCGGCCTCGCACAAGGCGAAGCTTCCCGGGTACGGCCGCATCTTCGACGCCCCGAACCGCATGGTCGAACTCGTCTTCTCAGGTGTCTTCGACCGCCTGCCCACGCTCGACGTCGTCTTCGCCGAGGTCGACTTCGGCTGGTTGCCCTACGTCAAAGAGCAGATCGACAACAACTACCAGCGCCTCGAGCCCACCTCCCGGTTCGGGCTCAGCCAACTGCCGAGCGACACCATCGCCCGCCACTTCCACTTCGGCTACATGACCGACACGTTCGGTGTCCGCCACCGCCACGAGATCGGTGTCGAGCGCATCCTGTGGTCGAGCGACTATCCGCACATCAGCGCCGACTGGCCGCTCAGCTGGCGGACCATCCAATCGTCGATGTCGGGCGTCCCGCCGGCCGAGCGCCACGCCATCCTGGCCGGCAACGCGCAGCGCCTCTACGGCTTCGAATGAGCCGCACGCCGCGGCGTCGCCGCGAGAAGGCGATGAGGGAATGGTGAGCCGCACGCCTCGAGAAGGCGATGAGGGAACAGTGAGCCGCACGCCGCGGCGTCGCCGCGAGAAGGCGATGAGGGAACAGTGAACGTCGCGTCTCCCGTGGATGGCCTACGCGACGTGGTGACGTCGCCCGCCCGGCGCGCCGAGTACCTGGCATCGGGCGCGTGGGACGACGTCACCCTTCCCAGCCGGGTCATGCTCCATGCCGCCAGCCGCCCGGATGCCACCGCGGTGGTCGACGAGCATGGCCGCTCCACGTTCGCCCGACTCGCCGCTGACTCGGCGGCGCTGGCGGGGGCGTTGACCAACCTCGGTGTCGGCGAGGGCGCGGTCGTGTCGGTTCAGCTCCCGAATCGATACGAGGCGGCGGTGGCCGCTGTCGCCGTCATCTCGCTCGGCGCGGTGGTGAACCCGCTGCTGCCGAACTACCGGGCCCACGAGCTGGAGCACGTGTGGCGCACCGCTCGGCCCGCCGCCGTGATCACGCCTGACGTCCACCGCGACTTCGATCACCGTGTGCTGATCGACGCCGTCGCGGCGACGTCGGGTATCTCTCCCCGCCACATCGTGGTCGGCGAGCCTCACCGACCGGACGCCGTTCGTTTCGTGGACCTCGTCGGGCGCGACGGCACCTCGACGACGTTGGGGTCCGGCCCCGCCGATCAGGTCTCGGAGATCATCTTCACCTCGGGCACGGAGGCCACGCCGAAGGCGATCCTGCACACCGAACAGACCGCCGGGTTCAGCGTCCGCACCGCCTACGACGACCTGCGGATGACCACCGACGACGTCGTGTGGATGCCGTCGCCCGTCGGCCATTCGACCGGGTTCAACTACGGGCTCCGTTTCGCGCTCCACCATGGCCTGCCCCTCGTCCTGCAGGACCGGTGGGACGCGGCCACGGCGGCCGCTCTCGTCGACCGCGAGCGCTGCTCGTACACGCTCGCCGCGACCACGTTCCTCCAGGACCTGGTGGAGTGGGCCACCGTCGACGGGCGACGACTCGATTCGCTCCGCCTCTTCGGCTGCGGGGGTGCACCCGTGCCGCCGCGACTGGTGCTGGCGGCCGAGGCAGTCGGTATCGGGGTGTTGCGGCTCTACGGCTCGACCGAGGTGCTGGTCGGGAGCTGGAACCGACCCTGGTCGTCGGCCCATCAGCGAGCGCACACCGACGGTGTCGCCATGTCGGGGGTCGAGCTCGAAGTCCGGGACGGCGAAGGCCGGCCCGCACTCGCCGGCGACGCTGGGGAGCTGTGGACCCGGGGGCCGAACACGTGCGTCGGCTTCTTCGACGACCCCGAGCGCACGGCGGCCACGTTCGATCCGGAGGGTTGGGTGCGCAGCGGCGACACGGTCACCATCGGTGCCGACGGCCACCTGACCGTCGTCGGTCGCACCAAGGAGATCCTGATCCGGGGCGGCATGAACATCGCGCCGAGGGAGATCGAGGATCTTCTCCTCGGGTTCGCCGAGGTGGAGCGCTCCGCGGTGGTCGGGCTCCCGGACGATCGCCTCGGTGAACGCATGTGCGCGTGTGTCGTCCTCCGATCGGGGACGTCGCTCACGCTCGACGATGTCGCCGCCCGCTTCGCCGAGCTCGGCGTGGCGACGTACAAGTGGCCCCAACGGCTCGAAGTGTTCGACAGCCTGCCCGCCACCGCGTCGGGCAAGATCCAGAAGCACCGCATCGTGGCTTTCCTGATGGCGCCGGAGGCGCAATGAACGACCTCGTCGGGCTCACGTATCACGCCGCCCATGAGGGACCGGCCGAGACGGCCGCCCTCATCACGCTCAACCGGCCCGAGCAGCTCAACCCGATCGACATGGCCATGCTCGTCGACCTCGAAGCGGCCATCGGCGCCGCCGAGACCCACCCGGGCGTGCGGGCGATCCTCGTCACTGGAGCCGGCCGCGCCTTCAGCGCCGGCGGCGACCTCAAGGGGTACATCGAGCTGCAGAAGGACGAGGCGGCGTTCACCCACTTCGTGGTCGAGCTGCATCGCGTCTTCGGTCGCCTGCGGTCGGGGCCGCTGCCGTCGATCGCCCTCGTCAACGGCGTCACGGTGGCGGGCGGTCTGGAGCTGCTGCTCAACTGCGACATGGCGATCGCGGCGGCGTCGGCTCGCATCGGCGACGGCCACCTCAACTTCGGCCAGATGGGCGGCGGCGGTGTGCTGACGTTGCTGCACCGCGCCGTCGGTCGGGCGAAGGCGGTCGAGCTGATGCTGACCGGGCGACTGCTGCCGGCCGAGGAGGCCTGCGCGTGGGGACTCGTCAGCCGCGTGGTCCCCGATGACCAGCTGCTCAGCGCGGGGCTCGGGCTCGTCGCCGAGATCGTCGCCAAGAGCCCCTTGGCGGTGGCCAACGCCAAACAGGTGATGCACCGGATCTGGGCCGAGAACACGTCGGTGGATGAGGGTCTCGCCGCCGAGCTGGCCGCCGACGTCGACTACTGCCTCACCTCTCACGACGCGCCCGAGGGCCTCGCCGCCTTCGCCGAACGCCGCTCGCCGAGATTCGAAGGCCGATGAGTGGGGTGAGCGGCCCCAGCGCCGATCTGGACAGCGAACCCTGGTGGGACGGGTTGCGGCGCCATGTCGTGCTTCTCCAGCGATGCGAGGCGTGTGGGCGCCACCGCTTCGGCCGACTCGGGTCGTGCCCGTACTGCGGTGTGCTCGGCGGGGTCGACGAGGAGGTACCGGGCACGGGTCACGTGTACTCCTTTGTGCGGGTGCACCGGGCGCTGACACCGGAGTTGGCGGCCGACGTGCCGTACGCCGTGGGCACGATCGGGCTCGACGAGACGTCCGGCACGCGGGTGCTCGGCCGGGTCGAGCCTCCCGACCAGGCCCGAATCGGAGCGAGGGTGGAGCCCCGGTTCGTCGACTACGGGTCGTGGACCGAGTTGCGGTTCACGGTCGTCGACCCGATCGCCGACCCGGTTGCCGGGTGAGTGCGGTCCGATTCACCGGCGCCCGGATCGGTCGGGTCGAGGATCGACGGATGCTGACCGGCCAGGCGGAGTTCCTGGCGGATGTGGACGTACCGGGCGGCCTGCAGCTGTGCTTCGTGCGGAGCCCGCATGCCTCGGCCCGCATCCGCGGCATCGATGTCGCCGCGGCTTGCGCCGCGCCGGGCGTGGTGACCGTGCTCACGGAGGAAGACCTTGATCCGGTGCTCGGCGATCTGGTGGCCGTCGCCGCCGACGGGCTTCACGCCCCATCGCACCCGGCACTCGCCCGAGACGAGGTGCGGTTCGTCGGCGATCCGGTGGCGGCCGTGATCGCGATCAGCCGGGACGCGGCGGTCGACGCCGCTGAGCTCGTCGACATCCGGTACGAGGTTCGCCCCGCCGTCGTCGGGATCGACAACGCGTTGCGGCCCGGTTCGTCGTTCGTGTGGTCCGAGCTCGGCACCAATGTCATGCATCACCAGGAGCATTCGGTGGGCGATGTCGACGGCGCGCTGGCCGGAGCTGCCCTCGTCGTACGCGAACGATTCGAGCAGCGGCGCCATGCCCACGTGCCCATGGAGTGCCGGGGCACCATCGCCCGGGTCGACCCGTCGACCGGCCGCCTCGATGTCGTGACCGGCCACCAGTCGCCCCACGACCTGCGGATCAGGTTGGCGCACGCGCTCGGGCTCGATGCCGATCAGGTGCGGGTGCGGTGCCCCGACATGGGTGGTTCGTTCGGGCAGAAGAGCGGCCTGAGCCGAGAGGATGTGGTGGTCGCGGCGGCGGCCCGGCAGCTGAGGCGGCCGGTGGTCTGGGTAGAGGAGCGCAGCGAGAACCTGGCCAGTGCCGGACATGCCCGAGGTGAGCAGATCGATGTCGAGGCCGGGTTCGACACCGACGGCCACGTGCTCGGCGTTCGTCTGCACCTGATGATCGACCTCGGTGCGTATCCGCAGATCGGCTACCCGGCCAATGGGTACGCCAACCTGGTGCGCTCGTTGTTTCCCGCCGCCTACCGCCTCCGCCACTACGGGTTCACCGCCGATCTGGTGGCGACGAACACGGCGACCCATCTGCCCTACCGGGGTCCCTGGCAGGTCGAGACGTTCGTCCGGGAGCGTCTGCTCGACGTCGCGGCCCGTCGTCTGGGGCTCGACCGGTTCGAGATCCGGCGGCGCAACCTGCTGTCTCCGGAGGAGTTGACGGCCGGCAGCTGCGTCGGCGTCGATCTCCGGTCCGTCACCCAGCGCGAGACCCTGGAGGCAGCCGCCGATCTGCTGATCGCCGAGGGGTGGCACGAGCAGGTGGCGGAGGCGAGGGCAGCCGGTCGGCGCGTCGGACTCGGCCTGGCCACCTACGTGGAGCCGGCACCGGTGTCGCCGAGCTTGTTGCGGGCCATGGGCGTCGCTGCGGTGGCGCGATCGCCCCAGGAGGCACGCCTGCGCCTGGAGAGGGACGGAGCGGTCACGCTGTTCACCAGCCAACAACCCCACGGGCAGGGTCACGCCACCACGCTGGCCCAGCTCGCCGCCGACGGGTTGGGCGTGCCCATGGAGTCGGTGCGAGTGGTGTGGGGCGACACCGATCTGGTGCCGGTGAACCGGGTCGGCACGGGCGGGAGCCGGGCGGCCACGCTGGCCTCCGGCGCCGTGTTGGCGGCGTCTGCCGGACTGCGCAGCCGTCTGCTCGACCTCGCGGCCGAGCGGCTGGAGATCGATCCGGGCGATCTCGACATCGTCGATGGGTGGGTCGTGCCCCGAGACGCCCCGAGCTTGGGTCGATCGCTGGGGTCGCTCGTCGAGGAGCCCATCGAGGAGACGGGCCACTTCCTGTCCGACGACGGCACCTGGTCCCAGGCCACGCACTGCTGTCTGGTCGAGGTCGATGCCGAGACGGGTGGCGTGCGCGTGCTCCGCTACCTCGTCGTCGAGGACTGTGGCCCACCGATCAATCCGGCCATCGTCGACGGCCAGGTGACGGGGGGTGTCGTGCAGGGCATCGGCGCCGTGCTGCTGGAGCACGCCGCGTATGCCCCGGACGGCCAGCTGCTGGCCGGCACGCTCGTCGACTACCTCGTCCCGAGCGCCGCGGAGGTACCGGCCATCGATGTCCGCCACCTGCACCACGAGCTCGCCGACCTGCGGCGCCGGGAGGAGGTTCCGTTCCGGGGCGTCGGCGAAGGTGGAGCGATAGGCGCCCCCGCCGCCGTCGTCAGCGCCATCGAGGACGCCCTGGTCGACCTCGGCCTCGAGCTCCACGAGCAACACCTACCGCCCGCCGTGTTGTGGGAGCTCCTACGCGCCAGGCCCACACGGGCCACGCACCCACGCCCAGGCCGGCCGAAACTGGGCGAGAAATCCCCGCTCAGCGACGAAATCTCGCCGTAGATCGGTGGGCGTGTCACGACCTGGAGGGCTGCGGTGTCCTCATGACGGTGGCCAAGACTGACGATGTCGAGCCGACGCTGCGGCGCAGCCGCGAGAAGGCGAAGCGCTCGCGATGGGGATCAGTGGATCTCGGAACCGTCGGGGCGGTAGTGGTGCCAGCGGCCGGACGGGTCGCGCCAGAGGCGGAACCCGGTCTGTCTCAAACGATTGTGGGGGCCGCAGAGTAGGTCGCCGTTCTCGGGGTTGGTGGCTCCGCCGAGTTGCCAAGCGACGAGGTGATCACCGTCGCAGTAGCCCGTGCGGCGGCCGCACGTGAGCCAGCGGCAGCCACGGTCCTGCAGTTCGATCGCCTGTACCGGGATGCCGTCGATCGTCTCGCTGAGCCCACCCGGATCCTGGTCCCACGCCAGCATGGCCTCGGCGCGTTGCTCGTCGATGACGAGGCTCACGAGGGGCTCGGGGAGCTTGCTTGTCCGGCGAGGCGGCGGCGGCCTGCGTGAAGAGGGCGAGAAGGGCATCCTCGTCCTCGGCGAGGCGTTCGGAGGTGACGAACTGGGAGAAGATGTTGTCGAGGGCGAGCCCCATGACATCGCCGACGACGGCGTCGATGAGGGCATCTTCGTGATCGGGCAGCATGTGACCGCAGCGGGGGTTGCGGTGCAGAGCGGCGAGCCGGCGCGCCTGGCGCACGCCGAGCTCGCCGGCGATGTGGGTCTTGGCCAGCCGAGGGCAGGATCGCATGGCGGCGCCGGTGGCCACCGTGGCGTTGGCATCGCCGTGCTCCATGCGGGCCGCGTGCATGAGCCAGGCCCGGGCGTTGAGGTGGCCGTCGACCCCGAACCAGGCCGTGGTCTCCACGCGGTTGGCCACCAACGCCATCACGGCGTGGGACCGGGCCTGGACCCGACCGACTGCCACCGCGGCGCGCCGGGCCTCAGCGGCGTCGCCGATGTCCTCGACGACCTCGGCCGCGTACCCGAGCAGCTCGTCGACGACGGCCAGGATCGACTCGACCTCGGCCGCTTCCGATGACATCGAACGCACGTTCGTAGCCTACCGGTCCGACCGGCCCGGTTCAACCGCCATTCACGAGAAAACAGGAGACACACGTCGGTCCCCATTACGTCAAAATCAGAGACGCATGGCGTGCTCAGCCGGGTCGGCGGCGATGCATCCAGAACGTCGGGTCGTGAAGCGGCGTGTACCCGACCTTCTGATAGAGGCTGTGCGCATCGCGGGTGGCGAGAAGCTGCCAGCGCACGTTCACCACGGCAGGGTGTTCGACGATCGTCCGCACCATGGCCGTGCCGAGTCCGCCGGCACGATGCGCCGAGTCGACGACGACGTCGCACAACCAGGCGAACGTGGCCAGATCGGTGACCATGCGGGCGAACGCCACCTGG
Organism: uncultured Acidobacteriota bacterium; assembly: GCA_963732655.1. GTDB lineage: Bacteria > Actinomycetota > Acidimicrobiia > Acidimicrobiales > SHLQ01 > CAVTWS01. The sequence goes on from CAVTAI010000005.1 coordinate 475,674, forward strand.
CGCCCGTCGGTTGTGTACGCGCCGACCACCAGCGCGCTGTGCTCGATCGCCCGACGTTGCACGTCGAAGGCACGGTCGGTCGCCCAGTACGACTGCTCGGCCAGGAGCTGATGGACGCCAGGCGCGTCGACCCGGGCCGGATCCGTGCTGATCAGGTAGTCGCCGTGGTGGAGCTCGACGAGATGCGCGTCCATGAGATCGACATGTTGGCACTGCCGCGCCCCGACGCAGGCGTTTCGGGCGGGGTCAGCTGAGCCAGGGGCCGGCGAGATCGACCATTGGCACGGCGGTGATCTGCTTCGACAGCGGGTACCGATCGGTCCCGGCGTGGACGACGTAGACGTGTTGGAGGCGCAGATCGTCGATCGCGTGCCGGATCGAAGGTGTGATCGCCGGCGTTGCCGTGCGCTTGATCTCCACCCCGATGGGCGCACCGTCGAACACGAACGTGAGGTCGATCTCCGCCCCGGCGTGCGTGGCCCAGAAGTACAAAGGGACGTCGGGAAGAGCGGCGGCGATCTGCTCGACGGCGAAACCCTCCCAGCTGGCCCCGACCTTGGGGTGATCGAGTAGGGCCGACTCGCTCGTGATGCCGAGCAGGGTGTGCAACACCCCGGAATCCCGGAGATACACCTTCGGCGACCGGACCACCCGCTTGCCCACGTTGGCGTACCAGGGCTGGAGCTGGCGGATCATCAACGCATCGGTGAGCGTGTCGAGGTAGCGCCGCACGGTGGGTTGCGACACGGCCAGGGCGCGGGCCAGCTCCGCGCCGTTCCAGGTCTGGGCGTGATAGTGGGCGACCATCGTCCAGAACCGGCGCATCTGGGCCGCAGGCACCCGCACGCCGAGCGCGGCGAGGTCGCGGGTCAGGAACGTACGCACGTAGTTCTCCCGCCAGGCGGCTGAATCGTCGGCGGTGGCGGTGTACGACGCCGGCAGGCCACCTTGCCGCCACAGCCGATCAGCGGACCCAGCGCCGACATCGGACAATCGCAGTCCGCCGAGCTCGACGATCTCGACGCGACCGGCGAGTGACTCCGAGGCCAGCCCGACCAGGTCCGGTGACGCGCTGCCCAGGACGAGGAAGCGAGCCGGCGTTCGGGGGCGATCGGCGAGGACCCGCAGGACAGGGAACAGATGCGGGGAATGCTGGGCTTCGTCGATCACCACCAACCCGCGTTGCCCCTCGAGCGCCAGAATCGGGTCGGACAGTCGGCTCGCGTGCCTGGGGTCCTCCAGGTCGAACAGCTCGGATTGGGCGTGATCGGCAGCAATGGCGCGAGCCATGGTGGACTTACCGGCCTGTCGCGGGCCGACCAGCAGGACGACCGGGGCACGGTTCAGAGCGTTGCGCACGCGGCGCTCGTCATGTACGCGGTCGATCACGGCGATACTCTACCTCGTATATCTAACGATAGACATTAGAAATACGAGGTATGGGATGGTCGGAGGTGAGCGCTACAGACGGATGCGCTCGCCGGTGGGGTCGTACATCGGGCGCAGCGACACGACGGCCGGCACCGGCACGCCGGCCACGTCGACCGACCACGAACCCTCGGCCAGCCACGCCACCGTCACCGCAGCTAGGGGGTCGCCAGAGGCGACCGTGTCGCTCGGGTCGCCTGAGGCGACCATGGCCAGGCCGACGGCTCCGCCCAAAGTGTGGCCGTAGCTCGCCGAGCGCACGTACCCCACCGGCACCCCGTCCCGCAGCACTGGTTCGGCGTGGTGAAGGAGCGGTTCGGGGTCCGACAATCGCACCTGGACCAGACGCTGGCGGAGCGGCCCGAGTTCCCGCCGGGCGAGCACCGCCTCCCGCCCGAGAAACCCGCCAGGCTTGTCGAAGTCGACCGCGAAACCGAGCCCCGCCGAGAGCACGTCGTCGGTGTTGTCGATGTCGTGGCCGTAGTCGCGGTAGCCCTTCTCCAGGCGAAGGCTGGCCAACGCCTTGAGGCCCGCCGGCACGAGACCCCGCGGCGCACCGGCGGCGACGACCCGGTCCCACACGTGCACGGCCTGCTCGGTCGGGACGTACAGCTCGTAGCCGAGCTCGCCGAGGTAGGTGATGCGGATGCACAGCACCCGGGCCATGCCGAGATCGATCCACGCCGCGTGGCGGTAGGGGAACGCCTCGTTGGATACATCTGCCGACGTCAATGCGGACAGCACCTCACGGGACCGTGGACCCTGCAGGTTGATCTGGGCCAGCCCGGAGGTCACGTCGGAGACGAACGCCTGGTGCTCCCCGATGTGGCGCTGCATCCACGTCTGGGCGTGGCGATGCGCGGTGTCGCTCGCCACGACGAAGAAATCGCCCTCGTCGAGCTTGGTGACGGTGAGATCGGCTTCGATGGTGCCGCCGTCGTTGAGCCACTGGGTGTAGGTGATGGTCCCGGGCTCGCCGTCGACGGAGTTGGCCGACAGGTGGTCGAGCAGCGGTCCGGCGTGTCGGCCCTGGACCCGGAACTTGGCCATGAACGACATGTCCATGGCGATCACGCCCTGCCGGGCGGCCGTGTGCTCGGCCTCCCAGTGCGGCCACCACGCCGGGCGCCCCCACGTGAGGGGACCCGGGTCCGCGACGACGCCGGGGCCGGCGAACCAGTCGGCGGCCTCCCAGCCGCTGACGTCACGGAACCACGCGCCCGCGGCATCCAGCCGCGAGTGCAGCGGTGAGCGGCGGGCGCCCCGACCCGTCGACAGCGAGCGGTTGGGGTAGTGGCACTGGTACACCATGCCGAGCGACTCGACGGTGCGCGTGCGGCGGTACTCGGGCGTGGTCTGGTACGGGTGCGTCCGGTCGATGTGGATGCCCGTCACGTCGACATCGGGCCGCCCCTCCGTGATCCAGTGGGCCAGTACCCGGCCCAGCCCGCCACCGGTGAGGATGCCGATCGAGTTGAGTCCGGCGGCCACGAAGTAGCCGCGGATCTCGGGCGCCTCGCCGACGATGGGGGAGAGGTCGGGGGTGAAGCTCTCGGGCCCGCAGAAGAACGTGCGGATCCCGACGTCGGCCACCGCCGGGACGCGGCTCAGCGCTGCCTCGACGTAGGGCGCCATCCGATCCCAGTCGGGTGGGAGCGAGGCGAACGACACGTCGGCCGGGATGGCAGCCACGTTCCAGGGCGCGCACTCCGGCTCGAAGAGTCCGACCATGAGGCCGCCGACCTCCTCTCGGTAGTACCCGAAGTTGGCGGGGTCTTCGATGACCGGCCACGACGGATCGATGCCGGGGATCTGCTCGGTGATCAGGTAGTAGTGCTCGGCCGCCTGGAGCGGGATGGTCACGCCGCTGCGCTCGCCGAGCTGCCGGGCCCACATGCCCGCGCAGTTGACGACGACATCGCACTCGATCGTGCCGTGATCGGTCACGACCCCGGTGACCCGCCGGAAGCCCCAGGTGGCCGACGACGCGGTCGTCACGTCGGTCACCGTCACCCCTTGGGCGATGGTGACGCCGAGCTGGCGGGCCCCGCGGGCCAGTGCCATGGTGACGTCGACCGGGTTGACGCGACCGTCGCCGGCCACGTGGAACCCGGCGATGATGTCGTCAGTTCGAGCCAGCGGAAAGAGCTCGGCCACCTCCCGGGCTGAGATCTCCTCCACCTCCACGCCGAGGAGACGGTTGAAGGCGGCGATCCGGCGGTACTCCTCCAAGCGGTCACGGTCGGCGGCGAGCTCGACGAACCCGACCGGTTTGAAGCCGGTGGCCAGACCGGTCTCCGCTTCGAGCCGGGCGTAGAGATCCCGCGTGTACTGCCGCATCCGGGTCGACGTCTCGCTCAACGAGCCGAAGGTGACCATGAGGCCGGCGGCGTGCCAGGTGGTGCCCGAGGTCAGCTGGTCCCGTTCGACGACCACTACGTCGGTCCAGCCCAGGTGGGCCAGGTGGTAGGCGACGGAGGTGCCGATGATCCCGCCGCCGATGACGACGACTCGGGCGCGGTCCGGCAACGATCGATCAGCAGGCGAGCTCGGACCCATCGGTGAAGTCTCGCCGATGCGGCGGCTGGGAACCGAAGTAGGACCTACGCGGTGAGGCGGCAGGGCGGGGAGTTCCCGCCGGGCTCGGCGTCGACGTAGGCGGCGAACCCGCTCGTGCTGCTCATCGAACTCCTGTGCTCGATGGCGAGGCCTTCGTAGCCGGGCCGTGATTCGATCCACCCGATGGCGTGCTCGCCCATGACGAACGCCGCCGTTGCGTACACATCGGCGATCGTGAGATCAGGTCCGACGACGGTCACGCTGGCGAGCGTGGTGACGGGAAGTCCGTCTCGGGGGTCGATGATGTGCCCGCCTCGCTCGTAGGTTCCGGATGTGGCCACGGCGAGGCGTTCTGCGCCTTCGATCACCGTGGAGATCCGGCCGGGGTCATCAGGGTGACGAACGCCGACGCGCCACCTTTGACCGGGGCCGGGCCGACCTCGAAGGGAGATGTCGCCCCCGGCGTTGATGCAGAAGTTGTGACATCCTTCGGCCTCCAGGAGCTCCGCCGCCCGCTCGATCGACCAGCCTTTGACGAGGCCGCTCGGGTCGAGCGTGGTCCCGTTGGGAGCGGGGACGGCGAAAACGTCGAAGGTGCCGCCGGTCTCCTGCCGCATGAGCTCGCACAACCGCAGCACGTCTCGCACCTCGTCGGTGAGCTCGTCGAATCGAAGCTCGCCCCGACCGAGGGCGCTGATGGTACTGTCGAGCTTGTACGGGCTGAACACCGCATCGACGTGGTGCAACCAGTCGACGACCTCGGTGATCGCGCTCGGTCGAGCGTCCGGGTCGCGAACGTCGAAGCTCACCGTCGTGCCCATCACCGTCTCGACGTGGTGAAGCCCGGCGGGCGTGGACGGGGAAGGTGAACCGGACATGGCGCGACGCCGTCAGGCGATCGTGGTCAAGCCGTTGGCGCGAGCCGTGTCGATCGCGGCCTGAAGCGAACGTTCGTAGTCCCGGCTCGTGTAGGTGGCGCCGGACACGGTGTGGAGGTCGGCGTTCTGAGCCGCCACCGCTTCCTGATCGAGCAGGGGGACCGCCTGCTCGTTGATGCTGACGCTTCGTCGGTCACCCGACGGGGCCTGGATGGCGTCGACATGGGTGATCGAGCCGTCCGCCCCGAAGGTGACCCGCACCTGCACAGGTCCGTAGCGATTCTCGAACATGTCGCCGTTCACCACGGCGCTGTCGTGAGCGACGACGCCGGCGGGGGCGGCACCGCTGACGAGCGCCGCTCCGGGAGCCGACGCGAGGCCGAAGAAGAGGCTGAGCGCACCGGTGGAGGCCAGGCTGAGGCCGAGCGCACCGGCCCGGGCCATTCTGGCCGGGTGGTTCCGGCGCCGCGGTTGCGGCGCGGTGCGACCGGTAGTCGGTGCGCCGCCGGTCGAGGCCGGGCCTCGGCGGCTCTGCGCCAGCCGTTCGAGACGGGCAGCCAGAGCGGCGTCGAGCCCAGCATCCACGGGTGGAGCCGGGCGAGGAGCCCAAGCCGTTGGAGGAGCACTTGGATAGGTCATGCCATCAGTACACGATCGCCACCTTGGCCGAAGCTGTAGATCAGCTGTGACCCGGCTGTGAGTCTCGGGCGGGTCGGGCCAGGCGGCCGAACACTTGGATGCCGAGGGAGTAGGTCATGCCCGCCACGAGGACCACGATCCCGGCCCGGAAGGACGTGCGCAGGGCGTCGGTGCCGATCTGGTAGGCGTGGACGAAGGCGAGGGCGGTGGCGGCGACGGAGGTCAGATGCACGACCCGCCATGTCCGCCGGTTGGTCATCCGGCGAGGCCACGTGGTGAAGACGACGGCCGCGAACAGGTAGGTCGAAAGGACGCCCCAGGTGATCGACCAACCGTTGGCATCCGCCGTTCCCGGCACGACGATCCGGACGAGGCCGATCCCGGCGTTCGTGTCCAGCCACGAGGTAACGATGTGAGCCGCCGTGAAGGCCAGAGCGAGGCCCCCGAGCCAATTATGGAGGTCGAGCCACCAGGCGGGTCGGCGTCGGTTCCCGGTGGCGCGCGCCGAGAACAGGAATCCGCTCGTCAGAGCGGCCGCGGCCAACACGGTCGCCACGATGCCGGTCGCGCGGCTCAGGGTCCACAGCTGCTGGTTCATGGCGCGCTTTCGTGGTCGGAGACGGGGTCGTGGTCGGAGACTGGTGCCTCGCGGGCGGGGAGTCGGACGGTGATGCGCAGTCCATGTGGTGACCGCGTGGTCGCCTCGATCGATCCCCCATGGGTCTTGACGATCGACTTGACGATGGCGAGGCCGAGGCCGCTGCCGCCGCCGGCCGAACGGCTCCTCGCCGCGTCGACCCGGTGGAACCGGTCGAAGATCTGGCCGAGCTCGTCATCCGGTACGCCGGGCCCGTCGTCGCTCACGGTCAGCACCGCCGTCGAGCCGTCGGTGCGGAGCGTGACCTCGCACACCGCCTCGACAGGGGTGTGCGTTCGCGCGTTGACCAGGAGGTTGTCGATCACCTGACGCAGTTGAGTGCGCTCGCCGCTGACCCAGACGACGCCGCCGATCCCAGGCCGGATGGCGCGTTCGGGCGCCACGGTCCGGGCCGAACCGATTGCTTCGAGGATCACCTCGGTCAGGTCGACCGGTCGGGCGACCAGGGGTGGGTGCTCGTCGAGGCGGGCCAGGGCGAGGAGATCGTCGACCAGAGCTCCCATACGTCTGGTCTCGGTGCGGATGCCGCTCATCGCTCGCGCCAAGTCGGCCGGACGGTCCTTCGCTCCATGTTCGAACAGCTCCGCATAGGCCGCCGTAGCAGCGAGCGGAGTCCGGAGCTCGTGGGACGCATCGGCGACGAACTGCCGCATGCGGGCTTCGGACGCCCGGACGGCCGACATCGTCGTCTCGCGCTCTCGGCGTCCGGACTCGAGTCGGTCGAGCATCGCGTTGATGGCCTGGGCGAGTCGGCCGACCTCGGTCCGTTCGTTCGTGCTCGACACGCGGCGGTGGGGGAGATCGTGGTGGGTGATCTCACGGGCCTCGGATTCGACCCGCGTCAACGGTCGGAGCCCGAGTCGCACCAGCCATTGGCCGAAGATGGCGATGATTCCGACGGCAGCCGCCGTAGCGGCCAGCAGGACCAGCAGCATCTGGGTTCGGGTCTCATCGATCTCGTGCATCGATTGGCCCGTCACGAGCGTCTGGTCGTCGTCGAGCGGGTCGAGACGGAGGCGAACCCGTGATCCGTCGGTCGCGTGGACCGTGGTCGTCGAGCCATCCGGGATGAGGCCCAGGTCGTCCAAGCGTTCGGCCAGGATTGCGGCATCGACGACGATGGGTGCGCTTCCGGCTCGAGCGACCGGGGACACGAACCCGACCGAACCCGACGGGTCCACGATGGCGACGAAGGTGCCCGGGGCGACCACGGGGATCGCCGCCAGCGCTTCCGCGGAGCCCTCCATCGCCAGCTCCTCGACGGGTTCGTGCGCCCGCTCCAACGAATCGTCGAGCTGGCGGACCTGGGATCGCGACACGACGACGTAGGTGATGGCGTCGACGAGGGCGAGGGCGCTGAGCGACACCAACGCGGTGGCGAGGAGCAGGCGGGTCCGGAGCGACATGGTCAGCCGGTCGGGCTCTCACGCAGGACGTACCCGACCAGCCGGACGGTGTGGAGGAGTGCAGGCCCGTGTTCGTTGAGCTTCTTGCGGAGGTAGCTGACGTAGGTCTCGCAGATGTTGGAGTCGCCCTCGAAGTCGTAGTGCCAGACGTGGTCGAGGATCTGAGACTTGGACAGCACGCGGCCGGCGTTGGTCATGAAGTATTCGAGCAACTTGAACTCCGTCGCCGTCAAGGGGATCTCCACGCCCGCCCGGCGGGCCAGGTGCGCATCGAGGTCGAGCTCGAGATCGGCGAACCGAAGCAGGCTGCTCGGTTCCGTCGCGCCGGCCGAGGTGCGTCGGAGGATGGCCCGGACGCGCATGACCAGTTCCGCGAGCGAGAACGGTTTGGTCATGTAGTCGTCGGCGCCTGAGGAGAATCCGGCCGCCTTGTCCTGCAGGCTGTCCCGCGCGGTGAGGAACAGGATCGGCGTGTCGATGCCCTCGCGACGGAGCCGGGTGGCGATGGCCACGCCGTCGAGATCGGGCAGCATGACGTCGAGGACGATCAGATCCGGTTCGTTCGATTGAGCGGCGAGGAGCCCCGCCCGTCCCGTGGTCGCCTCGATGACGTCGAATCCCTCGTACCGCAGGGCCGTGGACACGGAGTCGACCAGCGACGGCTCGTCGTCCACGACGAGGATGCGGAGCGATGACGAGGTCATCGGCGGGCGGGCGAGGGGGCGGGACCGTTCACACGCCGATTGTCGCAGGTGAAACCTGACATCGACTCGAACGGCGGCGGGTTTACGGTGTCGCTCAGGTGGCTCACAGCCGGCGCACAGGAACGTGTCGTGAACTGGCGCTATCCAAACCTTGACCGCGAATCCCGTCCCCGCCCACCCTCACGTCCCCGCGCAGGCGCCGCCGACGGCGCTGGACTTCCTCGCCTGTCCGGATTGCGGGCAGGTGCTCGATGCCCGGCTCGGCGAGGATTTGACCTGCCCCAGCTGTGAGGCCGTGTTCCCCGCCCGACCGAGTGGATTCGACCTCCGGCCGCGCCGCACCGTCGAACGGATGGCCCGCGTGCGGGTGGCGTCGTCGGCCCCCGACCTCGCCGATCGGTTGGTGGCGGCGTTCGAACCTGGCTCGGGTCTGGTCGTCGGTGCGGGTGAGATCGGGCGCGCCGGCATGTCCTACGGGAACCGGCTGAGTCCGGCGCTCCTGTCTCGTCTCGAGGTTGTGGCGGGGGACCGGGTCCTCGATATCGGCTGCGGGGTCGGAGCCGTGGCGCGGCTTCTCGAACCTCGCTCGATCGACTACGTCGGGATCGACTTCGACGGCGACGCGGCCTTCCTGGCCGACGCCTTGGCCTTGCCGTTCGTCGACGCCTGCTTCGACGGTGTGGTGACGGTCGCAGTGATGGAGCACGTGCGCAGTCCGCACCTGATGATGCAGGAGGCGGCTCGAAGTGTTGAATCCGGGCGGGACGATCGTGGGTACGTCGGCTTTCCTGGAGGTGTTCCACATGGACAGCCACTTCCATACGACGGCGCTCGGTGTGATCGCCGCCCTGGAGGACGCCGACTTCGTCGACATCGTCGTGGTGCCGACACCGGGATGGGACATGGGTGATGTCGTCGTGTCGATGAACTACCTCGTCGGAGTGCGCGGGCCGGGCCGGAGGCTGTTCCGCTGGATGCTCACCCGCGCTCATCGTGCCGGCTGGCGAATCCTCCGCAAGGACACCACTGAGGCGCACAGACGAGCGACCTTCGCCGGCGGGTTCCAGTTCTCGGCCCGGCGAGCGCTCGACCTGCGCCGGCTTGACACCGGATCGGGAAGCTGATCCGGTCGCGTTCAAGGCCGCGACCGAAGGGCCATACTGCCGGGCATGAAATCTCGAACGTCTCGTCGCGGTCCGGTCCGGGCGGTCGTGGCCCTGACGACCGCCCTCCTGGCCATCACGCTCCTGGCCGTTCCGGCGTACGCGCTCGCCTCGGTCCGTGATCAGGCGGGTGAGACCACGACGGCGGCCGACGACCCTACGACGCTCTCATGGTCGTCGGCGGCGGTGCTCGGGCTCGTCGAGGGAATCACCGAGTACCTGCCGATCAGTTCGACGGGCCACCTGCTCGTCGCCGAGCGAGTGCTCGATCTCGGTGGCACCAAAGCCGCGGACGACGCGCTCGACACGTACACGATCTGCATTCAGGCGGGCGCGATCGTCGCCGTGCTCCTTCTCTACCGTCGTCGGGTCGGTCAGATGATCGCCGGCTTGTTCGGCCGAGATGTCGGTGGACGGCAGCTGCTGGTGGCCACGGTGGTCGCGTTCGTTCCCACGGTGATCATCGCGCTGGCCTTGGAGGATCCCATCCGATCGCGCCTGTTCGGGGTCGGGCCGGTCGCCGCGGCGTGGCTGGTGGGCGGGCTGGCGATCCTCTTCCTGGTGCGCTCGGACCGGCTCCACCGAGGCGGTTTGGCCATCACGGATCTCTCGGTCAAACACGCCGCGATCATCGGGGTCGCGCAGTCCATCGCCTTGTGGCCGGGGGTGAGCCGCAGCCTGGTCACGATCATCGCCGCGCTGCTCCTCGGTCTGTCGATCAGTGCGGCCGTCGAGTTCAGCTTCATTCTCGGCCTGGCCACGCTCGGGGCTGCCACGATCTACGAAGGCGCGAAGAACGGTGGCGAGCTCGTCGACGTGTTCGGTGTGGCCAACCCGCTGATCGGGCTGGTGGTGGCCTTCGTGAGCGCCGTCGTGGCCGTGCGATGGATGGTGGGCTGGCTCGAACAGCGCAGCTTCGAAGTCTTCGGCTGGTACCGCATCGCCGCCGCCGTCATCGTCACGGGGGCGGTCGCGCTCGGGGCGATCTGACGCGTCGACTACTGGCCACCCCGGGAAGTCGACGCCGCCGATCGTGGTGCCGCCGTAGTAGAGGTGGGCATATCGCAGCGTGAACACGCTGTGCACCATGAGCCACGACGTGATGACTGCGCCCATGGCCGCAACCGTGAGGGTGATGGTCGAGCTCGTCGACCGATTCGATAACGGCATCAGGTCGGTCGATGACGCGTCGTGGTTCCGCCGGCTGGAAGTCGAGCTCGACAGCCACGCCGTCGCCGTCGATCATGCGTGGCGTCGGTCGTCTGCTTGGTCTTCGCGGGTGATTGGGACGGCGCGCTGGTGGTGACGGGTGATGTGTGCCTTTCGTCCTTCCCGGCGGCGAGCGGGCCGGTCTAACTTCGTGACCGATGGTCCGGTAGGGCCGAATCGGGAGGGCAGCGATGTCACAGGTCTCGTTCGATTGTTCCCGTACGGAGGTGCGCAACCGGGGCACGGTGGCCGCCCGCATCATCTTGGCGATCCCGCAGTTGATCGTGCTGCGATTGTGGAACGCCGTGGCCGAGATCGTGGCCATCATCCACTGGTTCATCTGCGTGTTCACCGGCCGCCGCAACGCCAGCATGTGGAAGTTCGTGAACGACTACCTGATGTTCGAATCACGCACCCTGTCGTATGTCGCGTTGATGCACGACGAGTGGCCCCCGATCGGGAACGACCAGGGATCGGTGCCGACACGCTACGAACTGGCCTACGACGACTCGGTGAACCGAAAGACCGTCGCGCTGCGCATCATCTGGGTCATCCCGGCGCTGGTCATCGGCATGCTCTACGGCATCGGGGCGTTCTTCGTGGCCATCGCGTCGTGGTTCGCGATCGTGGTCACCGGGTCTCAGCCGCCCGGCATGTTCGACTTCTTGTTGAAGGCCAGCCGGTACCTGGCCCAGGTGAACGCCTACCTGTTCCTTCAGACGGACACCTACCCGGCGACATCAGGTCCCGCCTCTCCACCCGCCCCGGGGGTACCGGTCCCGCCGGTCAGCCAGTTCTGAGGATCGGTCCGGCCGTCAGGTTCGCCCGTTCCAGGCATCGAAGTCCTTGAGCTCGGGATGTCCGTCGAGCGTGTAGTCGTTGGTGAGGTCCTCGACGAGGTGTGACGGTGCCGATGCGTCGAGGCCGTCGAGGGTCCAGCCGCCGGCCATGTACATGATCCGTTCGCGATCGGGTTCGCTGAGCCGGGACAGGCGGTCGCCGCCGATGTGGAACGTGCGCCCGTTGACATTGCGGGCAGCATCCGTGCACAGCCATACGACGATGGCGGAGATCTTGCGTGGTGCGAGGGCTTCCGGGTCGGCGATCGTCGGGCTCATGGTCGTGGCCCGGGGGCCCATGGTCAACGCCATGAGCTCGGTGAACTTGGAGGTTCGGGTGGCGTACTCCTTGGTGGACTCGCCGGTGGCCAGCGGCCGGATGGCGTTACACCGTACGCCGAAGCGGCCCAGCTCCCGGGCCACCGTGCGGGTCAGACCCACGACACCTTCCTTCGCCGCGCTGTAGGCGACCATCGACGGGTGACCGAATCCCGAGCCGCTGCTCGTGTTCACGATGGCACCCGAGCTCTGGCGGCTCATGCCTTCGGCGACGGCGCGGATCATGGCGAAGTACCCCTTGAGATTCACATCGAGGGAGCGGTCCCAGTCCTCCTCGGTGTACTTCCACAGGTCACCGGTCCGCCCGCCGGCGGTGGCGTTGTTGATGAGGATGTCGACCGGGCCGTAGGTGTCCGTCGCAGTCGCCGCGATGTCGGCCGCGCCGCTCCACGTCGCCGAGTGTGTGTCGGCAATCGCCGTGCCCCCGGCGGCCTCGATCTCGGCCACCACGGAGGCGGCGTCGGCTCCGGACCGCAGACCGGTGTCGTTGACCACGACCTTGGCGCCCTCGGCCGCCAGGAGGAGTGCGTGCTGCTTCCCGATGCCGCCACCGGCGCCGGTGACGATCGCGACCTTGCCCTCGAGTCGAGCTCCCATGAATCCCCCTGTTGTGCGCCTACGCGCGGCCGCGTCGGAAGGTTCACCATTGTCGCCGCCGCGGCGTGGACGCAATAGCTGTTCGCCCACGCCGAGGTCGACATGGGGAGTGGGCAGGTGCTGCGAGGTGCCGCCGAGGTCCAGGCCTCGTTCGACACCTGGACCCGCCGCTACGACGACGACGGCACGCCCCACACCCGGCACTGCGTCACCAATCCGATCGTGGAGATCGACGAGGTCGCCGGCACCGCGGTCGTGCGGTACTACATGACCGTGCTGCAGCGAACCGATTCCTTCCCGCTCCAACCGGTGTGGGCGAACCGCTACGAGGACCACCTGAAACGAGTCCACGACACGTGGCGGTTCCACAAACGATTCGGGTCGGGGCACCTGCCGGGCGACACCACCCAGCACCTCCTCCAGGTGCCCGACCGCCACCTCTGAGGCTGAGTCCCTGACGGTACGCACGCCGAGTTGTGGGCAGCACCCGAACCGATCGGGGTATTCGGCGCGACAATCGTGCATGGGAGAACCTGAGTCGTTGCCGGCGACGTGGTGGCGGTACCTGCGGATCGTCGTGATGGCAGGCGTGCCCGTTGGTGTGGTGGTCGGCGGACTCGGCTCGCGCCTGTTCATGTTCGCGCTTCGCCTCACATCGCCCGACCGCGTCCTCGGCGTCCAGAGTGACGACGACTTCACGATCGGCGAGTTCACCCTCGGGGGTACGTACAACTTGATGCTCCTGGGGGCCTTTGTCGGCGTGCTCGGTGCGTTCGTCTACCTGCTCGTCCGACCGTGGCTGATCGGCGCCCGATGGTTCCGCTACGGGACGATCGCCGCCGCGTGCGGCGCCGTGGTCGGCTCGATGCTGCTGCACGCCGACGGCATCGACTTCCGACTCCTGGAGCCGGCGTGGTTCGCCATGGCGCTGTTCGTCACGCTCCCCGCCTTGTTCGGGCTCACCATCGGTCCGGCGGTCGATTGGATGGAACAGCGGCCCCTGCCGACGGCACGAAGGCAACTCATTGCGCCCGTCGCACTCGTGGCGCTGTTCCCGCCGTCGGCCTTCGTCGTGGTCGTGGTAGCGGTGGCGCTTGTGCCCTATGTCGGCGTGATCTCGGCGACCCGGCAACCCGAGACCCGGATCCCGATGGGTGTCACGCTCGTGATCCGCGGGCTGTGGCTCTTCATCGCCGTGATGGGGCTCCTGGCGCTGATCGGCGACATCCGCGACATCAACGCCGTGAACTGACCACTGCCGCGAGCAAGCTCACCGGTCACCGCGGATCGAGGGGGTGACGCAGCTTCAACCCGGAGAACCGAGTGAAATCGCGATCGGTGCTCACCATGGTCGCCCTGGCTTCGATCGCCATGGCCGCGAGATAGGCGTCAGGAACGAGGTTGGCTCGGATCTCAAGGGAAAGGCAGAGTTGCTCGAAGAGATCGAGATGACGAGGACCGGGTTCCACAACCCGGCTGCGTTCGATGATGTCCCGGAGGAATGCCCACGCAACGGCTGGGGTGCTCGGGTCGTGAAATACGCGCGGGTTCGTGGCGACGCGCAGAAACCCTGACACCACGACCGACGGGATGGCGATCGGCTCAGGCTGACGACGAGCCTCGTCGAGCCAGGCGCCCACGGCTAGGTGGTGGGCGAGATCCGGACGATGCGCGTAGAGCAGGACGTTGACGTCAACGAAGAGCATCGAAACGAGCGCCCTCGTCGAGGACCTCGGCGAGCTCGGCCCACGAATCGATCGACACGCCGGGGCGAAGGCCTCCGGTCCCGTAGGTTGCCAGCGCCCGGACCTCCTTCGGCGCGTCGGGTCGAGGGCGCGATCAGGAGTCGCAAGGCATCCTCGATGAGATCGCCCACCGGGCGGCCTTGCTGGGCGGCTATCGCCTTCGCCTGTCGGTAGACGCCGTCGTCGATCGTAACTGTCGTTCGCATCTTCGCATCATACCGTTCACACCATGGTGCAGTAGTCGTGCATCTTGAAGCGACGTGCCCACGTGCCTCCCGGTGCGGTCAGGTGGCGGTGATGGAGTTGGTGCGGGTGTCGGTCTCGACGGGTTTGCTCGAACCGCGAGATGAGGCCTCGTAGCCCGCCGGCCGGCCGGCCCACGCCGCCCATCGGGGGCCCGGGCCGGTGGGGGTGTCGCCGAGCACGGTGACGCGCTCGGATGACGCGGCGCTCGTCGTAATCGTCGATGGCGTGGTGCATCGTGCATCGGTTGTCCCACAGGCCGACGGCACCGAGGGTCCAGCGGTAGCGCACCTGGAAGCGCGGCTGTTCGGACCACGAGTAGAGGTAGGCGAGGAGCGCTGCGCTCTCCCCGGCCGACATCTCGACGATGTGCGACGTGAACGTCCGGTTCACGAACAGCACCTTGCGGCCGGTCTCGGGGTGGATGGTCACGACCGGGTGGACCGCTTGCGTTTCGGGGTGGCCGAACGGTGCCGCGTGATGCACCGCGGTGAGACCGTCGAGCAGGTCCTTCATCGGGTCCGACAATCCGTCGTACGCCGCGTGCTGGTTGGTCCACACGGTGTCGCCGCCCGTATCGGGGCACACGACCATGTTCAGGATCGAGGCGAGCGGAGGGGTGGGGCTGAACGTGACGTCGGTGTGCCACACGTCGGCCCGGGCGCCCTGGGCGCTGTCGAGCACGACGATCTCGGGATGGTCGTCGTCGAGTTTGGGGATGAAGGGGTGGATCTCGATCTCGCCCAGCCGGTGACCGAGGCTGATGTGGTCGGCGGGGCTCAGGTGCTGGCCGGGGAAGAAGACGACCAGGTTGGCGATCCAGGCCGCCCGCACGGCCGACCAGGTGCGCTCGTCGAGGTTCGACAGGTCGACGCCGTGGATCTCCGCTCCGAGGCAACCGGTCAGCGGCCGGATGTCGAGGGCGAGTGGGGTGTCGGTGGTCAAGGCCATGGGTGGGCTCCTGGTCGGGACTGAGCTGGGCGGGGTGTGGTTCAGGGGGCGGAGAGGGCGGCCGAGACGAGATCGACGAGGGCGTCGCCCCGCTGCGCTCGGGGCAATGCCGAGTGGGCGGTGAGCGCCGGACCGAACAGTGTCGACGACATCACCGCGAACCGGAAGGCTCGGAGCTCGGGCGAAAGGTGGGGCAACGACCGCGCCAGCACCGGCTCGAAACGGCGCCACTGAGGTTCGAAGCTGGCGGCGACGAGGTCCCACCAGGGTGAACCAGCGTGTTCGAGGGCGGCGAGGAACCGCACGTATCGCAGGCCCTCAGGCGTCGCGGCGAGTCGGGACAGCGGGCGCACGAGTGCTTCGGCGACGGTGCGGATCGGTGGGTGGTCGAGCGCCTCGAGCGGGGCGAGCAGGGAAGCCCGCTCGGCGGCGAGCGCATCCATGCGGCGGTGCAGGACCGCGGTGACGAGCTGCTCGCGGGTGCCGAAGTGGTAGTGGACCGCGGCGACGTTGGCGTCGGCGGCGGTGTTGATGGCCCGGATCGAGACCGCTCGCACGCCTCGTTCGGCGATCAGCGATTCGGCTGCGTCGAGCAGGCGCTCGCGGGTGGGGTCGAGCAGGCGCTCGCGGGTGGGGTCGAGCAGGCGCTCGGCTGTTCGGGCGTCGGGCTCTGCAGCAACGCTCATCACCGGTCATGATAGGTGAATCGATCGTTTCAATCAAGTGATTGAAACGATTACTCCCGAGGGGTCGGTTCGGGGCTCGTGACCTCCGCGCGCCGCAGGGGGATCCGGGGAACCATCACGAACGCCACGGCCGCGAGCACGAGCGGCGGCATCGCCCAGCGCAGCGCGGTGGTGATCGAGTCGACGAACGCCTGAATGACATCGGTCCGCACCGGCTCGGCGAGGGCCCGGATCACTTCGGGCCGGCCCTGAAGGGCATCGACGTCGACCGTCGCCATCGCATCGGCGCCGACGTAGCGCGGGATGAGCGTCTCCAGACGATCGCTGTACACGGCGCCGAGCGCGGCCGAACCCAGCACGCCACCGAGGCTGCGGATGAACGACAGACCCGATGTCGCCACACCGAGCTCTCGATACGGCACGGCGTTCTGCACGATGAGGGTGAGGCTCGGACCGATCTGCCCCATGCCCAAACCGGTGACGGCGGATCGCGCCGCCAGATCGGTGGGAGACGTGTTCGCGCTCATCGTGCTCAGGAGGTAGGCGCCGAGGAGCAACGTGAACGTTCCCATGATCGGGAACGGCTTGTAGTTGCCGGTGCGGGAGATGATGCGGCCCGACACGATCGACGCCGTGGTGACGCCCACCATGGTCGGCAGCATCATGAGCCCGGATCCGGTCGCCGAGACCCCTCGGACGACCTGGAGGAACAGCGGGCTGTAGGAGTTGAGGGCGTAGATCGCCATGCCGGCGACGAACCCGCCGATCATCGTCGGCCGGATGACCGGGTTGCGGAACAGGTCGAGCGACAGGATGGGCTCGTCAACCCGTGACTCGACGATCAAGAAGACGATCAGACCGACGAGCGAGACGGCGAACAGGGCGAACGTGCCGGCGGAGGTCCAGCCCCACTGGCGGCCGGACCACAACAAGGCGACGACGAGGGGCCCGGTGGCGACCGACAGCAGCACGGCGCCGAGGACGTCGACCGTCCGGCGCGTGGGCTCGCGCGGGATGAACAGGAATCGTTGGACCAACGCCATCGACGCCAGCCCGAACGGCAGGTTGATGAGGAACACCCACCGCCAGTTGGTGACGTCGACGATGAACCCGCCGAGCAGCGGTCCGACCAACGCAGCCAGCGCGAACGTCCCGGCGGTGTAGCCCTGGTAGCGGGCTCGTTCGGCGGGGGGCAGCAGGTCGCCGACGATGGCGAGGGGCAGGGTCAGCAGCCCGCCGGCTCCGATCCCTTGGAGGGACCGGAAGGCGACCAGCTGCGTCATCGACTGCGCCGCCCCGCACAGCAGCGACGACACCAGGAACACGACGATGGTGGCCTGGAACGTCTCCTTGCGCCCGTAGATGTCGGAGAGCTTGCCGACGATGGGTGTGGCGATGGTCTGGGTCAGGAGGAACCCGACGCTGATCCACGGCGCCTGTGAGAGGCCCCCGAGGTCGCCGACGATGGTGGGCAGCGCCGTCGACACGATCGTGCCGTCGAGTGCCCCGAAGAACAGCCCGCTCATGACCGCGATCAGAACGATGTGGATGCGTGAGCCGGTGCCGGCCCCCGGTGGCCCGGCCGTGTGGGCGGGCGCCGCGCCGGGGAGACCCCTCATGCTGGGGTGAGTCGCACCGGGAGGGACTTGAGGGCGTTGTTCAGGTTCGAGCGCTGCCGCCGGGCCTCGCCCGTCTGCTCGATGGCCGACGTGGTCGACAGCAGCTCCTCGAAGAAGACTCGACCTTCCAGGCGGGCCAGGTGCACGCCGAGGCAGAAGTGCTCGGCGATGCCGAAGGACAGGTGAGGGTTCGGGTTGCGATGGATGTCGAACCGGTGAGGATCGTCGAACACCTCCTCGTCCCGGTTGGCCGACGTGTACATCATGATCACCTTCTGGCCCTCGGCTATGGCCTGGCCCCCGAGCTCGGTGTCCTCGGCGGCGGTGCGGCGGAAGTAGTGCAGCGGGTTCGCCCACCGGAGGATCTCCTCGACCGCGCCGGGGATGAGCGACGGGTCGGCCCGCAGCTCGTCGAGCTGCTCAGGGTGCTGCAGGAGCGCCCACAGCCCCGACGAGAGCATGGTGCGGGTGGTGTCGTTGCCGGCTGTGACGAGCTGCACGAAGAACGAGCCGAAACCGGCGTCGGTCATCGGCGCACCGTCGAACTCCGACGTGAGCACGAGCGTGGTGAGGTCGTCGGCGGGACGGTCGCGGCGAGCCGCGGCAAACGCCATGGCGTACATGGCCATCTGCATGTTGGAGTCGCCGTCCTCGCTGGGGATCCCGGCCGGCCGGTCGTAGCCGCCCGGGTTGATGTCGGGATCCTGCCCGCCCGAGTTCATCTCGGCCCAGTGGTGGATCTTCCCCCAGTCCTCGCGTGGTAGCCCCATGAGCTCGCCGATCACCTGGCTCGGGAGCTTGGCGCAGACGTCGTGGACGAAGTCGACCTCGCCGCGCAGCAGCGCCTCGTCCATGATCGAACGACACATGGCCCGGATACGGGGCTCCAGGGTGGCGATCACGCGCTGGGAGAAGCTGGCGAGTAGCGGCCGGCGGTAGGCCACGTGCCGCGGCGGGTCCATGGCGAGGATCATGTCGCGCATCATGGCCAGGCGATCGGGGTCGAGGTCCTCGATGACCACGCCACCCTCGGAGGCCGAGAAGAGGGTCGGGTGTTTGGCCACGTGCACGACGTCGGCGTGTTTGAGCACCATCCAGTACCCGGGACCGTCGTGCTCGTCCTGCCAGTGCACCGGGTTGGTCCGACGCAGCTCTTCGAGGGCGGCGTGGGGCGCGGCGGCGACGTACGTGGCCGGGTCGTACAGATCGATCATGGCGTGATTCCTTGGTGCTGTCCGATCGCCGCGAGGTTGGCGTTGATCATGGCGCCGAACAGCTCGGCGGAGTGCTGCCCGGCCCAGGTGATGCTGGCCTCGCGTTGCTGGTTGGCGCCGCTGTAATGCGGGATCACGACATCGGCGAACAGCTCCAGGCTGTTGCGAGTGGCGCGTCGGTCGGCGATGTCGGTGGCGAAGAGCAGGAACGTGCCGAACCCCCCGGTGCGTTCGACCAGACGATCGATGGTGGCAATGGCGTCCTCGGGCGTGCCGATCGTGGCGATGCCGAAGTTCGGTAGACCCGCAGTGGTCCACTGCTCCAGCGCGGCGTCGGCCGAAGAGGTGTACGGCAGCTTGCGATTGCCCATGCCCTCCATGTAGCCGAGCAGGTCGAGCACTCCGTAGGAGGCCTCGGCCCACGCCTTCTCCCGGGTCTCGGCCACATGCATGCTGGCGACAACACGCCACCCGTCTCGACGGACCTCGGCGCCGTGTTCCGCCGCCGTGCGTTCGGCCACGGCCCAGTTGGTATCGAGAGCGTTGAACCCCGTCGGCTCGGTGGCGGCCAGCGAGAGGAGGCTGAGGCCGTGGCGCCCGGCCATGGTCGCGCCCGAGGGCGACGACACGGAAGCGACGGCGATCTCGAAGCCGCCCGGCGAGTAGGGCTTGAGCTGGAGGCGGGCGTCGACGAGCTTGAACCAGTCGGTCTCCATCGTGACGGTCTCACCGCGGACGAGCCGCACGATGGCGTCGAGCGACTCGCCCATCATCCGGCGCTGATCCATGGGGTCGATGCCCATCATGAAGGCGTCGCTCGGCAGCTGGCCGGGACCGACGCCCATCATCGTGCGGCCCCGGGTCTGGTGGTCGAGCTGGATCATGCGATCGGCCAGGATCAGCGGATGGTGATACGACAGCGAGCTGACCCCGGTGCCCAGGCGGATGCGCCGGGTGCGCTCGGCGGCGGCGGCGATGAAGACCTCGGGGCTGGCGATGTTCTCGTACCCGCCGGAGTGGTGCTCACCGATCCAGGCTTCGTCGTACCCCAGCTCGTCGAGCCACTCCACCAGCTCGAAGTCGCGCTGGAAGAGCCGGGTCGGGTTGAGGTGGTTGGCGTGATAGGGAGCGATGAAGGAGCCGAACCGCATGCCGCGTTCCTAGCCGTGCCGGTTGCCGCAACGCCAGCTCACGGGGTGGGGGCGTCGCCGCTCCGAGATCCCCGGCCATCGCGGCCCCCGCCGTCGTCGACGAGTCGCTGGTTGTCCCGGAGTGGGATGACCGGCACGGTGAGGAAGATGACGAAGGCGACCGCCAGCGTCGGGATCGCCCAGGCGAACGTGGCCGTTATGGCATCGGCGTACGCCCTCAGGGTCTGGGATCGCACCGGCTCGGCCAGGGCCTGGATGTCGGCTGGTCGTCCCTCGAGCCGGCCGAGGCCGATGCTCGCCACCGCGTCGTCGCCGACGTAACGCGGGATCAACACGTCGAGCCGATTCCGGTAGATCGCGCCCAGCACCGCGGACCCGAGCACCCCGCCGAGCGTGCGGACGAACGTGAGGCCGGCCGTGGCGACGCCGAGGTCCTGATATCGGACCGCGTTCTGGACGATGAGGTTCATGCTCGGGCCGATCTGGCCCATGCCGAGGCCGATGAACGACGCTCGGGCGGCGACGCTCGCGGTCGAGGTGTGGGGATCCATGGTGGCAAGGAGCACGGCACCCGTCGCCAGGCAGAGGCACCCGAGGACCGGGTACGGCCGGTAGTTGCCGTAGCGGGCGATGAGCCGGCCGGACACGATCGACGCCAACGTCACCATGACCATGTTGGGGATCATCAGCAGGCCGGACGATGTGGCGCTGGTGCCTTTCACGATCTGCATGAAGATCGGGGAGTAGGAGCTGAGGGCGTACACGGCGACACCCGAGACGAACCCGCCGATCAACGTGGTGCGCACGACGCGGTTGGCGAACAGGGACAGCGGCAGGATCGGCTCGTCGGCCCGGGACTCGACCGCGATGAACACGACGGTGCCGACCGCGGCGATGGCGAAGAGGGCGAGCGTCGTCGTCGAGGTCCAGCCGTACTCGCCGCCGGACCACAGCAGTCCGACCACGAGGGGTCCGGTGGCCAGGCTGAGGGTGATGGCGCCGGGGACGTCGATGGCGGCGCGGGTGGGCTTGCGGGGGATCTGGAGGTGCTTCTGGATCGCCGCCAGCGCCACCGCCCCGACGGGAAGGTTGAGGAGGAAGATCCAACGCCACGACACGGCGTCGACGATGAAGCCGCCGAGCAGCGGCCCGACGAGCGCAGCGACGAGGAAGGCGCCCGATGCGTAGCCCTGGTTGCGGGCCCGCTCCGTGGGCGTCATCAGATCGCCCATGATGGCGAACGGCAGGGCGACCAGGCCGGCCGCCGCGATGCCCTGGAGGAAGCGGAAGCCGACGAGCTGGACCATCGACTGGGCGACGCCGCACAGCAGCGAGGTGATCAGGAAGCCCACGATGGTCGCCTGGAAGGTGACCTTGCGGCCGTAGATGTCGGACAGCTTGCCGATGATCGGGGTGGCGATCGTCTGGGCGAGAAGGAAACCGGTTCCGATCCAGGGGGCCTGCGACTGTCCGCCCAGGTCGCCGACGATGGTCGGGAGCGCGGTCGACACGATCGTGCCGTCGATGGCGCCGAGGAACATGCCGGTCATCACCGCGATGAGCACGATGCGCAGCTCGCGCTCGGACATGGTGGACGCGAGCGACGCCGATCCTTCGGCGGGGGCCGCCTCGGTGGTCATCTCACGTTCCTAGCGGGCGGGTCCCGATCACGCCAGATGAGGTGAGGGCGGTGAGCACCCATGACCCGCGGGTCGCGGTGTTTCACGTTGCTCAGAAACCGGACGGTCGCCCAGCTCCGCAGGACTTGTGCGACGGTGATGCGGCGACTCGCCGCGGCCATCACCCACCAACGTTTTGCCGGTGAACAGCTCGGCGCCGGCCGCCACCACCAGCCCGAGCGAGAACGTGATGCCGCCGAGCAGGCGGCTGACGCCGGGGTCGAGGTCGCCGGATGTCACGACCGTCGAGAAGACGGACCCCGAGCGCGATGAACGCACCTCTGAGCACCGACAGCCGCAGCATCTGGTCGATTGGCAGCGTGGCCTTCACCACGCCGGCGGGCTCCGATCGAGCGGCCAGCTCGGCCGGGATCGGCGCGTCGACGATCGTGGCCGCCGGCGGCGGGCCCTCGGGGCATGGACCCACGGTCGAGCCGGCGTGCGGTCCGGTCACCGAGGCGAAGGTGATTGCTCGCCCCCGAGGGTCGTTGTCACACCCCCTGGGTACGTTTGTTCGCATGGGTGTGCTCGCCGAGCTCGAACGTGAGATGGACGCCGTCGACCTGGCGGGTTGCGACGCGTCCGATCTTCGTGATCTGACTCGGCGGGTGTATCGGGCTGAGAAGGTGGTGGAGGGCTGGAAACGTCGCCTGGCCGCTGCGGCCCGGTCGTTGGAGGACTCGGGGTCGGGTCCTCCGGCAGGGTCCACGCTCGGGACTGAGGGTGGTTTGTCGCGGGGTCGGGCCAAGGAACTCGCGGATCAGGCCGGGTTGTTGGCGCCGTTGGCGGCGGTGTCGGCGGCGGCGCAGTCGGGGCGGGCGCATCCGGAGAACGTGGATGCGGTGGCGCGGACGATGCGGGGCTTGTCCGAGCCCGAGCGTGCTGCGTTGGGTCAGGCCGACACGGTGTTGGCTCGGGAGCTGTCCGAGACGCCGCCGGAGATGTTCGCCCATGGCCTGCGGGATCGGGTGCGGCAGATCCGCGATGGCTTGGCTGGCGACGGTGAGACCGATATCGAGCGGCGGCGCCGCGAGTCCGAGCTCACGTTGCGGCCGTCGCGTGACCGGCACGGGATGTTCGCGATGTGGGGCCACATCGACGACGAACGCGGCGCCGTGCTCGACGATCTCGTCACCGCCGAGGCACGCCGCCTCGCTGGTGACGGGCCGGTCATCGCGAACCATCGGATGACGGCCCTGTACAACCTGATGACCCGCACCGGGCAAGGTGGCCCGGCGCCGCGGATGAGCGTCGGGTGGATCGCCGACACCGCGACCGGCCCCACCGGCCCCCACCCCGGGTCGGTGGCTGAGACGTGGGCCGGGGTATCGGTGGATCCGGTCACGATCGAGCGGTTGGCGTGCGATGCCGACTGGTACACGACCTGGCTCGACGCCAAGGGCTTCCCGATGTGGGTCTCCTACCAGGCCCGCACCGCCACGCGAGAGCAACGCGTGGCGTTGCGGGCGCTGTACCCGACGTGCCCGATCGACGACGCCACCGTGTTCGCCGACTGCGAGGTCCATCACCTGGTTGCGGTCGACGACGGGGGTGAGACGAGCATCGACAATCTGGTGCCGGTCTCGTGGACCTGGCACCACCGCATCCACGACAAGGGCTGGCGGCTGGTCATGGACCCCGACCGGACCCTGCACCTGTACCGGCCCGACGGCACACTGGACCGCACCATCGCCCCACCCACCCCCATCACCCGCCACGGCCCCTGAGACCAGGGCTGCGGGCCCCGGTCTGACCGGGTGGGCCGGGCGCCGGCAGGCAACGTCAACGTGGACGTGGCCAGTCGTCAGTGACAGCGCGTTGGGCGGCGGCGCGGCGCGCCGAGCACTGTCCAACCGGTGGCGGTGCACGTGATCAGCGCACGGGCCGCCGCCGACGTCGGCGCCGATGCAGCCGATGAGCGGGGTGATGTCGAGCGGGACGGGAGCGTCGGTGTGAGGGACATGGTGGCGGTCTCCGAGGAGGGTGGTGAGGTCAGGAGGTGACGGGAGCGGACAGGACGGCGGTGACGACCTCGACGACGGCATGGGTGGCGGCCGCCTGGCCGCGCAGCTCGGTGGCCTCCGCCGCGGTGCGGCGGAGACATGAATGACATCACGTGCCGAGCGGTCGCGTCCCTATCACGTCGGCATCCCGGAGCGCCTCCAGCTCGGCGGCCGTCAGGCCGAGGAGCCCGCCGAGGACCTCGTCGTTGTGCTGGCCGAGCGTCGGGGCCGGGGTGAGCGCGGCGGCCGCTTCGGCTGGTGTTGTGAAGGTGAAGTGAGCGGGCAGTCCCGGGTAGCGGTGCGTGCCGGTGACCGGGTGGTCGACCGCGTGGAAGAAGCCGCGGGCGTCCATCTGGTCGTTGTGCTCGGAGGCGCGGGCCTTCACGACGGGAGCCGCGGGGATACCGACGGCGTGGAGGAGCTGCACCGCCTGGTGGACATCGCGTGCCGAGGCCCAGGTGTCGAGCGGCTCGCCGGCCAACATGTGCTGGAGTCGCTCGTATTGGTGCGACGTTTCCGCGGAAACAGCGAGCCACCCGGTCGTGATCTCATCGGCGGGATCGAGCCGGCACGGCACGCAGGCCTGGAACGCGGCGTCGGGGTGGGCGTTGCCGGACCGGGTGAGCAGCGTGCCGGTGGCCGAGTGTTCGATGACCTGCTCGGCCGCCGCCACCAGGGCGGTCTCGGCCATGGTGGCCTCGACGAAGGCGCCGAGACCGGTGCGGCGCCGCTGCTCGAGCGCGACGAGGAGCGCCCAGACGGCGTGGGTGCCGGCCAGCGGATCCGCGGGACCGCGGGCGAGCAGCGGGGGGCCGTCGGCGTAGCCGGTGACCCAGGCCATGCCGCTGATCTGCTCCATGGTCTGGGCGAACGCCACCCGATCCCGCCACGGTCCGTCGAGCCCGAAGGCGGGCATCCGGACCATGACGAGCTGGTCGTTCCATCGGTGCACGGTCGGCCAGTCGAGACCGAACTGCTCGATGACACGCGGTGAGTAGTTCTCGATCAGCGCGTCGGAGACGGTGATGAGGCGGCGCAGCAGGTCGCGCCCCTCGGGCCGGCCGAGGTCGAGGGTGATCGACTTCTTGCCCCGGTTGGTCGCCGCGAACGTCGGCCCCCACTCCCACCACAGATCGGTGCCCGGTGCCTTGACGGACCCGAACCGCATGCCGTCAGGACGTTGGATCGACTCGACGTGGATGACCTCGGCGCCGAGGGCGGCGAGCAGGAACCCGGCCCACGGCCCGGCCCAGAACTGCGTCAGGTCCACGATCCGCAACCCCGCCAGCGGCAAGGTGGCCGAGGGAGGACCCGGCGTGCTGCCTGCCCCGCCCGCTGGCCCCTCACCCGCTGGCCGCTCACCCGCTGCCCCCTCACCCGCTCGCCCCTCACCCGCTCGCCCCTCACCCGCTCGCCCAAATTTGGTCAAGTCTCCCCCGTCAGAGGGGATATCTGGCCAAAGATCGGGAGAGCCGGGACCGGTCCGACGAGACTTGGTCGCTTCTTCCCCGTGAGCGGGGACATCTCGCCAAATATCGGCGACGCTGGCCGCGGAACGTGCGTCGGTGGCGGGTGGGGCGGCGAGCCGGGGCGCGGGTAGGGGTTCGGGAGCGGACCGGCCGTCGATGCGGTATGGCGGGCGAGGCATGAGGAAGCCGAGCGTGGGGTGGGGGCGGTAGACACCGCGGGCGATGAACTGCTCGAACGTGGTGACGGTGGCGCCGGTGCCGATCGGGGCGACGGGGATGCGCAGCGCGGTCGCCGCGTCGACGACCTCGGCCGTGGTGCGGGCCCGGGTCCAACGCTGGATGAGCGGCTCGACCCGTTCGGCCTGGTGGGTGCGGCCGCCCATGGTGGCGAGGGAGTCGTCGGCGATGAGCTCCGGGTGATCGATGAGCACGCAGAAGTCCTGCCACTGCTGACCGGTGAAGATGCAGAAGCCGACGTAGCCGTCGGCGGTGGGCTCGATCGACGGGAGCTCGCGAAGGCGCACTGCGTCGGTGGCCCCGGAGAAGCTGCCCCACACCGACAGCAGGTTGGTGCAGGTGGGGTTGATCACCTCGAGCATGGAGAGGTCGACGTGCTCGCCCAGGCCCGTGTCTCTCGCCCGGCGGACGGCGGCCAGGCCGATGGTGGCCGCGACCGCGCCCGTAAGCCATTCGCCCACGCGACCCTGGCCGTTGACGTACTCGCGCTCGGCCGAACCACGGGTCGACGTACCGCCGGCAAGAGCCTGGAGGGTGAACTCGTTGCCCGGCCGGTCGGACCACGGGCCTCCCCGCCCGTAGGGCGAGATCGAGACCATCACGGCGGCGGGGTTGGCGGCACGGAGGTCGGCGGCGCCGAGACCGAGCGCCTCGACGCGGCCGGGGCCGAGGTCGTCGAGGACCAGGTCGACCGCGGCGTAGGACGAACGGACGAATGCGGCGCCGCCGGGGTCGGACAGGTCGGCGGTGACCGACGTGGTCCCCCCACGAAGGAACTCGAACAGCAGGCCCGCCGAGCCCGGTGTGGCACCGTACCTCCGCAGCGGTGTGCCGTCGGGCGGCTCCACGATCACGACGTCGGCCCCGGCGTCGACGAGCAGTCGGGCGGCGTAGGCGCCGGCCCGGCCGGTCGTGAGGTCGAGCACGCGGGTGCCGGTGAGCGGACGAACCTCGGTCATCGGCGCACAGTACCCGGGCCGCACAGATCCCGGGGCGAGGTGACTGGTGGCGGCGATCTGCCCCCGGAAGCCCCTACGGTGGGCTACCGAGCGGGTCCGCGGTCCCAGATCGGACGCGATCGGCAGCGCGTGGAGGCGATCACCGAGGGCGAACGGGCGTGGCCCGGTGTGGAAGACGATGCCGGCGACGAACTGGTCGCCCAGCTGGTCCCGCAACCAGGCCAGGTGTCGTGCATCGGACGAAGCGACCGACGCAGCGGCTTTCACCTCGATGCCGACGACCCGCCCGTCGGCGGCCTCGAGCACGAGGTCGACCTCGTGGGAGCCGTCGTCGAGGCGTAGGTGGTGTGGACACGCTCGCGTCATGCTGACCTCCAGCTCGGGTCGGAGCTGCGCGATGACGAAGGTGTCCATGAGGCGACCGAGCAGGTCGGCGCTCCTGAGTACCGACCGCGGGTCGACGCCGGCCAGTGGGCGGAGCATGGCCGGTTCGACGAGGTAGCGCTTGGGACGTTTGCCCAGACGTTTCAGGCGGTTGGAGAACCAGGCCGGTACGAGCTCGTGGACGAACAGCGCCTCGAGCGTGGTGTCATACGCAAGGCCGGTGGTGCGCGAGACGCCCGCCGCCTCGGTCAGCGATGCGTGAGCCGGGACGCCTGCTGTCGACCGGGCGGCCGCGTTGAGGTACCGCCGAAGGCGAGCTGGGTCGCGCATCCCGAGATCGAGCGCGGGGTCACGGGCCGTGAGCTGCTCGGCGTAGCTGGCGAGCCAGCGGTCGCGCACGGAGCCCGTCAGGTGGAGGACCTCGGGGAACTGTCCGGTGAGGGCACGGTCGACGTAGCCGATGAGGTCGATGGCTGCTTCCGGCGCGTCGAGGGTGTCGGCGGATCCGTCGAACAGAACGTCGATGATCGACGCCGTATCGGTGGCGCCGGCGACCTCGCGAGCCGTCAACCCCCAGTGGGCGATGCGGATGACGCGCCCCGTCACGGGCCACGACGACGCGAGCATGTCGGCTCGCACGGAGCCGGTGATCACGAACTGACCCGGACGGGGGTCGGCGTCGACGGCGCGCTTGATGGCGCCCAACACGTCGGGGACCGCCTGCCACTCGTCGATCAGGACCGGTCGCGGCTGCCGGGACAGGACCGCATCAGGATCAGCCCGGAAAGCGCCTAGCGGTTTTCTGGGCACACCACTTACGGTTTTCCGGACCGGTCGGAGCCGGGATCTCTCTTCTCGTCAGCGCGTCAGATGGCGAAGGTGGTCTGGGTCAGGTCGTTGGAACCGATGTCGGCGTCGATGTGCACGACCGTCCCGGGACGAAGACGGTACCCTCCGCTCAGACGAAGGAAGGCGGCGAGATGAGGTTCGTTCGTGGTGTGGTGGCACTGGCGTTCGCCGCGGGCGTCATCGTTCCGGCGGCACAGGCCGAGGCGATCCAGGCTGGGGCCGCGGTGCGGATCAATTCGGATCTACCGGTCGACGGCGATGTGCTCAGCGGCGTGGCGATCGCCCCGAACTCGCAACGGGTCGTCTACATCGCCGACCAGGACGCCAACAATCAGATGGAGGTGTACTCCGCGCCGATCGGCGGGGGCGGCGCACCCGTCCAGCTCAACGACCCCCTCACGGCGACGCAGGATGTGGCGAGCTTCGTCATCACCGCCGATTCCTCCCGGGTGGTGTACCGCGTCGTCGACGCCACGCCGCTGGGGCCGGCGACGTTGCACTCGGTTCCGATCGGTGGTGGGTCGGTCACCCGTCTCGACGAGACCTCGGCGCCCTCGTCGGCTGTTACCGACTACGTGGTCTCGCCCGATGGTCTACGGGTCGTTTTCGAGGAGCTGACCCAGGGCGTGGTTCCGGGCCCAGCGACCGGGCAATGGCGCTCCGTGCCGACTGCCGGCGGTTCGGTGGTGTCAGTGGTCCCCCCGGTGCCCTTCATCGCCCAGATGGTCGGCCGTCCCGTCTTCACCCCCGACTCTCAGCGCGTGGTGGTTCGGGGGGAGATCACGACCGACGGCGTCTCGGACCTCTGGTCGTACCCGGCCGCGGGCGGGCCGGGTGTACGTCTCAATCCCGATCTGGTCGCCGGCGGCAACGTGACCCAGGTCCAGGTCACCGCCGACTCTGGCACCGCGGTCTACGTGGCCGACCAGCTGACCGATGGCGTGGAGGAGCTGTTCGCCGTATCGGTCACGGGCGGGCCGGCCGATCGCATCAATGCCGGCCTGGTGATGGGTGGCGACGTGAGCGGGTTCACCCTGGCGCCCGACTCGGCCAATGTCGTGTACCGAGCCGACCAGGACGTCGACGACACGGCCGAGATCTACGTCGTCCCCGTCTCGGGGGGGCTGGCCACCCAGCTCAACGGCGCCTTCGTGGCCGGGGGCAACGTCGGTGACATGCTCATCTCACCCGACTCGAGCCGCGTCGTCTACGGCGCGGACGAGCTGGTCGACAACCGCACCGAGCTGTTCTCGGTTCCTCTGACGGGCGGGTCTCGAATCCGACTCAATCCGGAACTGCCGGCCGGTGGTGCAGTGGCGCCGGGCGCGTTGATCACGCCCGACGGCACGAAGGTGGTGTATGCCGCCGAACAGGACGCTGACGGGCTGACCGAGATGTTCTCCGTGCCGGTCGCCGGCGGGCCGAGCGTCCAGGTGAGCCATGCACTAGGCGCCGGCGAGATCGTCTTCCCCTTTTTCATCCGACAGGTCTCGAACCACTCAGCGCTCGCGCTGGTCCCGGTGCAGTTGTCGACCAACCCGTTCGTCACCGTGGCTGTCCACGTGGCGCCCGTGCGGGGCGGGACGGTGGCGCGGGTCTCGCCCCCACTCCCCCACGGGCGGCGCGGTACGGGAGGCCCACATCTCCGCAGACTCCACCCACGTCGTCTACGTCGCCGACCAGAACATCCAGGGTGTCGATGAGCTCTTCAGCGTCGCCTTGTCGCCGGATCCCGTGCTTCCGCCGCCCGAACCAGTGCTCCCTGCGGGGGCATCGGCGTACACGCCGCTCACGCCGTTCCGGGTGTTCGACTCTCGCCCGGAGGAGCCGGGCCCGGGGCCGAAGGGGCTCGTTTCCGCAGGAACGTCGGTGGATGTGCAGGTGGCCGGTGTGGGTGAGGTGCCCGCCGGCGCGTCTGCGGTGGCCCTGAACGTCACGGCGACGGGGTCCGTGGCGCCGGGGTTCGTGACGGTGTGGGCGGCGGGGTCGGACCGGCCGTTGGCGTCGAGCCTCAACCTCACGGCGGCGAACCAGACGCGCCCGAACATGGTGATCGTCCCGGTGGGGGCGGGCGGCAAGGTGTCGCTTTTCTCGCAGTCGGGCACCCAGCTGGTGGCCGACGTGATCGGCTACTTCTCGGCCACGAGGGCTTCGGTGTCGGCGGGGCGGTTGGTGCCGTTGCCGCCGGCGCGGGTGTTCGACACCCGGCCGGAGGAGCCGGCTCCGGGGCCGAAGGGCGTGGTTTCGGCCGGAACGTCGATCGAGGTGCAGGTCGGTGGCGTGGGCGGCGTGCCGAACGATGCGGCGGCGGCGGTGCTGAACGTGACGGCGACGGGTGCGGTGGCGCCGGGGTTCGTGACGGTGTGGCCGACGGGCCGCACGCAGCCGTTGGCGTCGACGCTGAACCTCACCCGGGCCGGCGACACGACACCGAACCTGGTGATCGTGCCGTTGGGGACCGGTGGTCGGGTGAGCTTGTTCTCCCAGGCCGGTGCGCACCTGCTGGCCGACGTGACCGGCTACGTCACCGCCGCGTCGGCGCCGTCGAGCACGAGCGGCCTGTTCGTGCCGCTGCCGCCGGGGCGGGTGTTCGACACCCGACCGGACGAGCCCGGCGCCGGGCCCAAGGGCTTCGTGCCGGCCGGATCGACGGTCGACGTGCAGGTGGGTGGGGTGGCCGGGGTGCCGGCCACGGCCGGGCTCGTGGCCCTGAACGTGACGGCCACCCAGGCCGAGACCGGGTTCGTGACGGTGTTCCCAGGGCCGGCGTTGCCGGCGTCGTCGACGCTGAACCTCAACGGCCCGCTCGACACGCGTCCCAACGCTACGTTGATCTCGGTCAACGGGTCAGGCCAGATCAGCATGTTCTCCCAGGCGGGCGCACACCTGATCGCCGACGTGTCGGGGTACACCCTGCCCTGATCCTCCGCCGCCGGGTCTCGATAATCGACAGATCGACGTGTTTGGCGACATCAGTGGCACAGGGCGGGGCGGTCTTCAGGCGAAGGAGAGGAAGCCCTGGCGTTGGAAGTCGTCGTCGAAGGCGAACGCCAGGTCGACGACGTGGGTGTGCATGACGTCGAACGAGATCCAATCGACGAGGCTCACCGATCGCGAGTCGGCCGCCAGCATGGCGGTAACACCCCGGCCATGAAGGCCGGCATCGATCCACACGATGTCGAGAAGCGGGAAGAGGTCGTGGTGGAGGGCCCGGCTGGCCGCCATGCCGAGCCGACGCTGCACGAGGGCGGCGGTCTCGATCACGACGCCTGAGTGAGTGACGGCCGAGCCGTCGCCAGCATCGAGTTGGTGGAGCAGGGCGTCCCAGCTTTCGACGGCGCGGGCGTGATTGGCGTCGTCGGCGTCGAGATAGGCGTACAGCGCCGAGGTGTCGACGAAGACCGGTGCGCTCACGAGAAGGCGTCGATCAGGGCGTCGTCGTGGAACTCGCTCGTCGACGAGACGCCCGACCGGAACGCTCCGGCCGCGGCACGGGCGCGGGTGATTCGGCGTGATCGAGTGTCGTCGGCGATCAGCGAGTCGAGGGCGTCGCGGAGCACTGCCGCCTGAGACTTGCGACGGAGCGACGCCAGTCGACGAAGCGCGTCGGCCTGTTCCTGGGTCATCGAGATCTGCGTCCGGATCATTACATCATGATAACAGAGAGAGTTGTCATGACATCAAAGACATAGATCCTCGGCACGAACCTGCGCCACGACGGTGGCGCCGGATTCCGGGTCGGGCGTACGTTCGACGCATGAGCACCGAACCTGTCCACCCGTGCCGGCCCCTCACCGAGGACGACGTGCGGGCTGCGGTCGCCGTCCTGCGGGCCGATGGCGTCGCTGGCGAGAGCACCGCGTTCAACCGGATCGCCCTGCGCGAGCCGTCTGCTGACGAGCTGGCACGCTTCGTCGCCCGGGGACCGCTCCCCCGGCAGGTCGACGTGATGATGTGGCACCGGGATCGCCACGTCGTCGAGGAGGCGGTG
This sequence comes from uncultured Acidobacteriota bacterium, assembly GCA_963732655.1. GTDB lineage: Bacteria > Actinomycetota > Acidimicrobiia > Acidimicrobiales > SHLQ01 > CAVTWS01. The sequence goes on from CAVTAI010000005.1 coordinate 507,273, forward strand.
GTGGCGATCGACGGGCCGACGGCGATGGTCACCGCTCGGCGCGACGTGGCCGATGTGCGCCCGCTCCCCGGGTTGTTCGATCTCGGCGGCGCCATCGAGGTGATGAAGGCGCATCCGGGCGTCCATGCCGCGCTCGCCCGACGCGGCGTCACCGACATGGACAAGGTGCAGATCGACCCCTGGCCGACAGGCGCCTACGGGAACGAGTGGGAGACCGGTCGACGGGTGTCGCGGGGGCTCTTCTTCTACCGGGAGCACCCGAACGACAACCCCTACGCCCGCCCGATCGACGGGCTGATGGTGTACGTCGACCACGACCTCAACGAGGTGGTGCACATCGAGGACATCGGGGTGTGGCCGATCCCGGCGGAGATCCACAACTTCGACGTCGAGTCGGTTGGTGCACTGCGCACGGACCTCGAGCCGATCGAGGTGCACCAGCCGGAGGGCGTGAGCTTCACCGTCGTCGACGGCAACGAGGTGCGCTGGCAGAACTGGCGCTTCCGGGTGTTGCTCGACCCGACCTCGGGCCTCGTCATCCGCGACGTCAGCTACGACGATCACGGGCGGGAGCGGTCGATCCTGCGGCGGGCGTCGCTCGGCGAGATGGTCGTGCCGTATGGCGAGAAGCGGCCGACGCAGCGGTTCAAGAACGTGTTCGACGCCGGCGAGCTCGGGCTCGGGCGTTTCGCCAACTCACTGACCCTGGGGTGTGACTGCCTGGGCGAGATCACGTATCTCGACGCCGTGATGGCGCTCGACACGGGCGATCCGTTCACGATCCCGAACGCCATCTGCCTGCACGAGGAGGACTTCTCGATCCTGTGGAAGCACACCGACCTCAACACCGGCAACGTGGAAGTGCGACGCCAGCGCCGGTTCGTGGTCAGCTCGATCTTCACGGCCGGCAACTACGAGTACGGCTTCTACTGGTACTTCTACCTCGACGGGAACATCCAGCTGGAGGTGAAGCTCACAGGCTGCCTCACCACGCAGGCCCACCAGCCGGGCGACAGCCTCGACAACGCGTCGCTCATCACTCCGGACATGGCGGCGGCGTTCCACCAGCACCTGTTCAGCGTGCGTCTGGAGATGGCGGTCGACGGCCCGAACAACACCGTGCTCGAGGTCGACGCCGAGCCCGAACCGATGGGGCCGGACAACCCGTACGGCAACGCGTTCCGGGCCGCAGTGACTCGGCTCGAGACCTCCGACCAGGCCGTGCGTGACGCCGACCCCCTCCGTTCCCGCAGCTGGCGCATCGTCAACGAGTCGGTGTCGAACCGGTTGGGCAACCCCGTCGGCTACAAGCTCGTGCCCATGTCCACACCGCGGTTCATGCAGGACCCCGGTTCGGTGATCGCCGGGCGAGCCGGGTTCGCCCGCCACCACCTGTGGGTCACGCCAACCTCGTGGGAGGAGCGGTACTCGGCCGGCCCGTACCCGACCCAGGCGCCTCCCGACGGGTGGGGCCTGCCCACCTGGGCGGCCCGCGGCGATGACGTGGCCGACACGTCGATCACGGTCTGGCACACGTTCGGCGTCACCCACCTTCCCCGGCCCGAGGACTTCCCGGTGATGCCGGTGGAGTACTGCGGGTTCGTGTTGATGCCTGTCGGGTTCTTCGACCACAACCCATCGCTCGACGTCCCCCCGAACGCCAAGGCCTGCCACTGAGGTCGGGAGTCGCCTGGGCGGATTCGAGCCGGCCGGCTCATGCAACTCGAGCACCCTTACGACAGAGTGGCGGCGGCTGCACCCGTTCCCCTCCGGCGGTGAAACATGACAACCAGGCGACGTCCGTATGTGCTCGCAGCGCTCGCGACGCTGACGATCACCATTCTCGCTCCGTCCCCACCCCCGGCCTCGGCCGTGTCGCTGGGCGCGCTCTCGAAGGTGCACCCGGCGCTCCCCGCGGGTGGTCAGGCAGGTTCGTTCGCGATCTCGAACGACTCGAGCACCATTTTTTATCTCGCCGAGCAGGCTGAGGATGGAGTCGTCGAACTGTTCGCGGTTCGGGCCGACGGTGGTACCCCGGTCCGGCTCAATCGAGAACTGGCCACCGGTGAGGATGTACTCACATTCACTCTCACGCCGAACTCGCAACGGGTCGTGTACTTGGTGGATCGCGCACATCCCTCGGTCGATCCGGAGCTCTGGTCCGTGTCGAGCAGCGGTGGGGCCTCGACTCGACTGGACGCCGGAATGGCCGGCATCGATGGCGTGTTCTCGTTTGCCGTCTCACCGGACTCCTCGATTGTCGCCTTCTCCCAAGTTCATCAGGATCCCGGCGCGGTCATACGGGTCTACGTGAGCCCGGTGGCTGGCGGGCCGGGAATCCCGCTCGGCACCGACATCCCCTACATTCTCGGATCCGACGTGTTCCATGTACCGTCGTTCACGCCCGACTCGAGTCGGGTGCTCATGCGTGACGAGCGAACGTCCGCAGGGGTGTACGACGTGTACTCCGCGTCGGCCACCGGTGGGCCGTGGACACGGCTGAACCCCGTACTTGTCGGTGGCGGAAGCGTCCGGCAGTTCATGGTTACGTCGGACTCTTCTCGGGTCGTCTACGTCGCCGACCAGATCGAGGACGGAGTCGATGAACTGTTCTCCGTTCCGGTGGCCGGTGGTACCGATGTACGCCTCAACACGGCGCTGCCGGCCGGATCGGATGTCACCACGATCGCCGTGACACCGGATTCAGCCAGGGTCGTCTATCGCGCCGCCCAATCGGTCGCCGACATGGCCGAGGTCTACTCGGTGCCAGTAGGTGGCGGCGCTCGGACGAATCTGAGCAGCGGGATGCCGGTAACGGCCGACGTCGGAGAGTTCCGTCTGTCCCCTGACGGCCATCGCGTCATCTATGAGGCGGATCGAGTGGCCGATGAGGTCCACGAACTCTTCTCCGTGGCCACGACCGGCGGGTTGGCCACGAGACTGAACGGAGACCTGCCCCCCGGCGGGGATGTTCTCACGTTTGCCGTCACACCTGACTCGTCTCGCGTCGTGTATCTCGCCGACCAGCGAGCCGACGGAAGCCACGAAGGGTTCGTCAGCCCGATCGGTGGTGGCGCCCCCGTCAGATTGACCGATCCGCTGGTCGATGACGGCAACGCCCCCTTCATCCCGCAGCGGCTCACGATGGCTCCCGACTCGTCGTTCGTCCTGTTCTCGGCACCCGTGATGCCGCCCGTCCCCTTCTACTTGACGACCCTCGTCGCGCCGCTGTCTGGAGCTGGCGCGATGACCCTGCACGGACCGTTGGTCGCTGAGGGATCGATGAATTTCGCCATCGTGTCGCCGGACTCTCGTTACGTCGTGTACTCGGCTCGGCAGGACTCGGCCCAGATGAACGAACTGTATGTCCGACGCGTGGTCCCCGATGCGCCTCCTCCTCCTCCGGGTCCGGGTCCGGTGTTGCCCGATGATGCGTCGGCGTACACGCCGCTGACGCCGTTGCGGGTGTTCGATTCGCGTCCGTTGGAGCCGGGTCCGGGCCCCAAGGGCCTGATCGTCGCCGGCGGGTCGGTTGACGTGCAAGTGGCTGGGGTCGGCGACGTACCGGCAGGTGCGTCGGCGGTGGTGTTGAACGTGACGGCGACGGGGTCGCTGGCGCCGGGGTTTGTGACGGTGTGGCCGACGGGTCAGGTGCAGCCGCTGGCGTCCAGCCTGAATCTGACGGCGGCCGAGCAGACGCGGCCAAACATGGTGATCGTGCCGGTGGGGGCGGGTGGCAGGGTGTCGATGTTCTCGCAGGCGGGGACGCATCTGGTCGCGGACGTGATCGGGTATTTCTCGGAGACGTCGGTGGCGGTGTCGGCGGGTCGGTTGGTGCCGTTGCCGCCGGCGCGGGTGTTCGACACGCGGCCGGAAGAACCGGCGCCGGGCCCGAAGGGTGTTGTTTCCGCGGGAACGTCGATCGAGGTGCAGGTCGGGGGAGTGGGTGGGGTGCCCGCCGATGCCGCCGCCGCGGTGCTGAATGTGACGGCCACCGCTGCGGTGGCGCCGGGGTTCGTCACGGTGTGGCCGACCGGCCGCGATCAGCCTCTGGCATCGACGTTGAATCTGACCCGGGTCGGGGATACGACACCGAATCTGGTGATCGTGCCGCTGGGCACCGGTGGCCGGGTGAGTCTCTTCTCGCAGGCGGGCGCGGATCTGCTGGCGGACGTGACCGGGTATGTGACGGCGGCGAGTGCGCCGGTGAGCACCAGCGGCTTGTTTGTTCCGTTGCCTCCGGCCCGGGTCTTCGACACGCGTCCGGACGAGGTGGCGGTAGGGCCGAAGGGGTTCGTCACCGCGGGCTCGACCATCGACGTACAGGTGGGTGGCGTGGCTGGTGTGCCCTCCTCGGCGGGGTTGGTGGCGCTCAATGTGACGGCGACGCAGGCGGCGACGGGGTTCGTGACGGTGTTCCCCGGCCCGGGGCTGCCGTCGTCCTCGACACTCAACCTGAACGGTCCCGGAGATACCCGTCCGAACGCGACGTTGATCTCGGTCAACCCCACGGGCCAGGTCCGCATGTTCTCCCAAGCCGGCGCCCATCTCCTCGCCGACGCCTCCGGCTACACCCTCCCCTGAACGCTCGCCGCCGCTACTTGGGCGGGAGCGAATGGACGTAGCCGAGGGCGTCGTCGATCCAGTCGCCGAGCTGGTCGTCATCTGCGATGCCGTCGATGCCGACGATCACGAAGCCCTTCATGGGCCGCCCGGTGAAGTCCATCACCCGGGCGTTGGGTCGGGCCAGCAACTCGTCGTTGCGGCTCGGTCCGCCCCGAACCATGAGCTCGTCGCCCATGATGCCCACGGCCATGTGTCCGGCGACCATGAAGGCCAGCCCGCCGAACATCTTGCGTTCCCGCACTCCGGGCCGGTCGTCGAGGTGGTCGCGCACCCGTTGGGCCAGTCCCTCGTCGTAGCTCATAGCCCGAACCGTAGCCGTGCGACGATGGGACCCAACCTCGACGGTGGGTGCGGGGTGGAGGACTGTGATGCGCCGCATCGACGAGCTGGAGGCCGGGCCAGCGTCTTGCCGTGGCTCTGCACCACCTGGCCGACCTACCGGTGTCGGTCGTCGCTGATGCGATGGGCATCTCGGAGGGCACGGTGAAGTCGCAGCTCCACGACGCCCGGCGAGTTCTGGCGGCCCGACTCGGGGAGGTAATGCCATGACGGACGAGCTCGAATCCCGGATCGAGTCCCTCGTACCCATGCCAGATGCCGAAGCCGGCTGGCGACGGGCACGCGCCCGGTTGGTGAAGCGTCGTGTCGCTCGCGCCGGCGCAGGACTGGCTGTCGTGGTTGCGCTCGGCGCCGGCGGTTGGTCCGTCATCTCGGACGACGAGCCCAGCCCGGTCGTCGTCGTGCCGCCGCCGACGACCTTGTCGGCCGAGCCGCCTCCGACGACCTTGTCGGCCGAGCCGCCTCCGACGACCTTGTCGGCCGAGCCGCCTCCGACGACCTTGTCGGCCGAGCCGCCGGTGTCGATCACCACGACGACGCTCGCAAGTCTGGACACGGCAGCGGCGCCGGTGATGAGCGATCCGGTCGAGCTCGCCGACGACGTGTCGTCGGCGTTCGACGGCACTGCGATCGATGTCATGACCGTCGCCGGTGGTCGCCTGGTGGTCGGAATCTCGACGGTTGATCACGGGGAGCTGGCGGTGGTCTCGGACACGGGCGAGCTACTCGCTGGTCCTGCGGTCCTGCCCGTCCCGCCTCGCTTCCTCGATGCCGGTTCCGGCAACACTCCCTACCTGGGCGCAGACAGCACACTCCACATCTACGGCGAGGACGGAGCAGCCAGGAGGGTCATCTCCCGGTACGAGTCGGGTTCGTGGGCCGTCGAGTCCATCTTCGTGGCCGACAGTTGGCCGGCCGACGCCCGACTGCCGGGGGTGGCGATCGAGCCGTTTGAGGTGGCGGACATCGTCGCCGATGGTCACGATGGTGTCTGGGTGCTGGGCGCCGACGACGAGGGTTCGCGGCTTCTTCACCTCGACTGGGTTGGAAGGTACGTCGACCGTCAGGTCGATCTGGGGGCGTACGCGTCGACGCCGACCGCAGGGGAGTTGCGCGACGGGACGCTGTGGATCGGACTCGAGTCGGGCCAGGTTCTCGTCCTCGACGCGGCGACGGGGAACGTGACGGACGAGATCGAACCGGCGGGCTCGGGCTCGGTAACGGACATGATCAGCTTCCCGGGCGCGGTCTTGGTCATCGCACGGGAGGACGGGACGGTCACGTCGTCGTTCCCGGTATCCGGTCCCGACGGACCGACATCGTGGCCGGTGCCGGGTGACGATCTGGCTTTCGTGGGCCAGACTCCGGAACCGGCGTGGAGGGTGGTGGTGTCCACGAGTGAGGGCGTCTTCGGGCTCCGCGAGGGCGTTGTGCCGTTGGACGTCCCGAATCCAAATGGCCCGAACGCTCCGGTCATCCTCGGCAGCCGACTGTGGGTGCCAGGCCCGGCCCCAGTCGGCTACCTGTTCCGGGACTTCGATTACTCGGGGCGATCCGTAGGGATCGACGCCGCGGCCGAGCCGGTGCCGGTCGTGATCAACGACATCGCGGTGGTGAACGCGGATGTGATGTGGGCGATCGGATACCGGGGAGGTTGTGATCGGCAGCCCGGCGATTCTGCCTGCGCCGCCATCGCGCGCTCGGTCGATAGCGGCGAGACGTGGGAGGAGGTGACCTCGCCGAACCTCGTCGACACGGGAGGATCGGGCTATTCCATCGTGGCCGCGTCGGCAACGGAAGCGTTTGTCGTCGGGTCGGGCCGCGCCTTCGTCACCGACGACGGTGGCCTGGCCTGGCGCGAGGTGCCGCAGCTCGGCATCCGGCGGCCGATCATCGACCGGGCATCGGGCCGGGTGTGGGCGGAGCAGGTCCTGTGCGATCCGTGCCACGCGCCGATCCTCGTCGCCGACTCGCTGACCGGCTGGTATACAGGCTGGTCGAGAAGCTCCTTGCTTCGACCCGTTCGCGGGGGCGACGCGAGCCCGGTCGCGACGGCGTTGCTGGCGCCGTTGTCGACGACCGAGCTCATGGTGCTCGATGTCGACACCGGGTTCGGGGACGGAGCGGTCCCGGTACAGGCCTGGCGAGTGGCCGGAGATTCCTGGGAGAGCATCGACGCCCCATGCGACGGGCAACGACCCACCAGGGTGGTCGGTGCGGCGGACTCGATCATGGTGAGCTGCGACCTGGGCCTTCAGCGGTGGGACGTCGGCGGCGAGCGGTGGTTCGACCACCCGTATGAAGGTGGGCAGGTGGTCCTCGAGGCGATCGGTGCCGGCGGTGAGGTGTGGTCGACGACGGCAGGTGGCGCAGTCATCCGGGTGATCGCGGCCGACGGCTCGTGGCGCGACCTCTCGGCCTCCGGAACCCAGACGTTCGTCGGGGAGATCGAGACAGGAGGCGACCAGGTCGTCGCCCTCGACAGCGCAGGCGTCTGGATCTCCGACGATGCGGGGGAGACCTGGAGGCAAAGTGGCCCGATCCTGGCCCAGCCCCTCGACACCACCTCGTGACGTCCATCCGTCTCACGGCGCCGCATCGCTCGGCGGCGAGTCCTGCGGGACAATGGTGTGATGTGCGCGTCGCCGGTGTCGGTGAGGGGTCTGACTGACGATCTCGGGGCGGCGTTGCGGGGCGCGGCTGATCTCGAGGCGGCGGAGCCGATGGCTGCCTACATGCGTCACCAGTTCGCCTTCCTCGGGATCCCGAGGCCGAAACGGGAGGCCGTCACCAAGGGCGTGCTCGCCGCTCACCCGAAGCTGGCGCCGGAGGACGCACTCGACCTGGCCCGCTGGTGCTGGGACCGGGACGAGCGGGAGTTCCAGTACGTCGCCTGCGACCAGCTCCGTAAGGTGGCCTGGCGGCTCCCGGCCACCGCGCTCCCCACAATCCGCGGTCTGATCGAAACCCGCAGCTGGTGGGACACAGTCGACATCCTCGCCGCCCGGGTGGTCGGACCGATGGTCGCCGAACACCCGGAGCTCGTCGGGGCGATGGACGCGTGGATCGCCGACGACGACCTGTGGATCGCCCGCACCGCACTCCTCCATCAGCTCAACTTCGGCGCCGACACCGACGCCGAACGCCTCTTCCGCTATTGCCGGCTCCAGGCCGGGCATCGGGACTTCTTCATCCGCAAAGCCATCGGCTGGGCGTTGCGCCAGTACGCCCGCACCGAGCCGGACGCAGTGCGCCGATTCCTTGATGAGCGCGCCGAGGCGTTGTCACCGCTGAGCCGCCGCGAGGCGAGCAAACACCTGTGAAGGTCGATGGTCGAGCCTGATGTCGTCGGGATCAGGAGTGGTGCGTCAGCGCATGATAGGATGCATCGATGCCTAAGACGGTGCAGATTCGCGACATCGACGACGACGTGTACGCGGCGTTGGCGGTTCGGGCGGCCGAGGCGGGCCTCACCGTCCCGGATCTCCTGCGCCGGGAGGCCACCCGGTTGTCGCGGCGTCCGTCGGTGAAGGAGTGGATCGAGCGGACCTCCCGTCGGCCCTCCGATGTGTCGCGCCAGGAGATCATCGACTCCCTCGACGACGTCCGTGGTGACTGGCCCGATGCTGGTCCTTGACGCCAGCGCCCTGTTCGAGGTCGTGGCCGACACCCCGGATGCCGACGCGGTACGGCGGCTGATGCTGGCCGATCAGGATCTGGCCGCACCCCATCTCATCGATGCCGAGGTGCTGTCGGTCATCCAAACGGCGAACCGCAGAGGTCGCCTCGACGCCACCGCGGCCCGGCTCGCCCTCGACGATCTCGGTGCGTGGCCCGGGGAACGGTGGCCACACCGTCCGCTGCTGGGTCGAGCCTGGGAGCTGCGGCACAACGTTCGGGGGTACGACGCGCTGTACGTCGCCCTCGCCGAAGCGCTCGATGCGACGCTCGTGACCCTCGACCGGCGGTTGGCCGTGGCCTCGGGGGTTCGGTGCCCGGTCGAGGTCCCGTAGGAGGCCGTCCGCGGTTCCTGCCGCACTACGCGACGAGTTGTCGACGCTCAGCACACGCGAGGGGTCGAAGCACTTCTGACGGCGACCCACGGTGCGAAGGGGATGACTCGTTTACCGTCGACCCTTGTTTCGAGGATGCCGCTGAGCATCGCGCTCGTTGCCGCGGTTGTAGTTGCCGGTGAGCCGCGCCATCAGGTCCTGCCCGTCGGCGTCGCCGAGGTTCGCCATGAACTGATCAGCGCGCCTTCCTCGTAGGGTCGCGGCGACACGACCGTGGTGGGAGATCTCCACGTCGCCGTTCTTGCGCCTCACCCACTCAAATCCGTCGGCCTGCCCCACAGACGACATCCTGGCCTACTCGGGTTTGGATCGCCCAGGTGGTTGGAGGCTCCTGATCTCGGAAACGGGGGCGAGCTAAGGCGACGTGTGGTTGTCGAGGGCGTACTGCTTGGCCCAGGCGTAGTCGGCTTTGTTGACGGCGGTGCGCTGCACCTCGTCGGCGACGACGACGACCCGGGGCGCCTTGTACGACGCGATGGTGGTCTCGCAGTGGGAGCGGAGCTCGTCGACCGACGGTGCCGTCGCACCCGGACGCAACGAGATCACGACGGCGACCCGGGATCCGAACCGCTCGTCGGGGACGCCGACGGCGACGGCGTCGAAGACGGCGGGGTGGCTCTTCACCGCCGACTCGACCTCCTCGGGGAAGACCTTCTCCCCGCCGGTGTTGATGACCATCGAGCCCCGACCGTGGACGAGGATCGAGCCGTCGGACTGGACGGTGGCCATGTCGCCGGGGATCGACCAGCGTCGGCCGTCGATGACCTTGAAGGTGGCGGCGGTCTTCTCGGGGTCGTTCCAGTAGCCGACGGGGATGTGCCCGCCGCGGGCCAGCCGTCCGACGACGCCCGATCCGGGCTCGACCGGCCGGTCGTGCTCGTCGAATACGGCGTTGAAGCCGTCCTGGGCGAGCCGTGGCGCTTCACCACCTCCAGGCGAGTTGAGCAGCCGACCCTGGGCGGCGGTCTCGGAGGCGCCGAAGCGGTTCATCACCTTGAGGTGCGGCAGGGCGTCGCTCAGGGCCGCCTGGACGGAGGGTGACAAGACGGCGCCCGACGAGGTGATCATCCGCAACGCCGACAGGTCGTACAGATCGCCGTGGCGGGCCAGCTCGTCGACGATCGGCCGGGCATGGGCGTCGCCGATGAGGCTCGTGATCTCGACCCGCTCGTCGGCGAGGGTCCGCAGGGCGGACGAGGCCACGAACCGGCGGTCCGTGCTGAGCACGGCGCACCCGCCGGTGAGCAGGGCGAGGAGGGTCGTCCAGTGGCCGAGCCCGTGCATGAGTGGGCTGAGTGGCATGCGCCGACGCATCCCGACCCCGGCTCGGGCCCACGGGCCGATGAGCTCGGGGCGTTCGAGGCGGGGGATGCCTTGGCGGGGCGCGCCGTCGAGCCCGAGGGCGGCGAAACACAGGTCCTCGTGCCGCCACATCACGCCCTTCGGCATGCCGGTCGTGCCGCCGGTGTAGACGAGGTAGAGGTCGTCGGCCGAGCGGGGCCCGGCGTCGGGCCGGTCGGCCGGTTGGGCGGCCAGGGCCGCTTCGTAATCGGGACCGCGGGTGAGGATTGGGAGCCCGGGGGCGGCGGCGAGCGCCCGTTCGGCGAGGTCGACCTCCGACACGACGGCGACCACCCCGGCGTCGTCGAGCACGTACCGGATCTCGTCGACGCCGTACCGGTAGTTGAGGTTGACGAGGACGGCGCGGAGCTTGAAGGTGGCCAGCGTGAGCTCGACGAACTCGTGGCCGTTGTAGAGGTTGGCCGCGACCCGGTCCCCGGCGGAAACCCCGATGGACGTCAGGTGATGGGCCAGCTGGTTGGACCGGGCCTCCAGCTCGACGTGGGTGAAGCGGCGGGTGGTCGAGCCGTCGGTGGCGACGACCACGGCCTCCCAGCCGTCGGGGCCGAGCTCATCGACCACGCCCTCCCACAAGTCGGCGATGTTGAAGTCCACCACGGGAGCCTATGGCGTGGGTCGAGGTCGCTACAGTGGCCCAAACAAGAACGCGTCTCAGAACCACATCGTGAACCATGGAGGCCGAGTCATGACCGTGACCCAGGAGCGATCGGGCGCTGCGCCCGTCAGCATCGACTTCGATCCGTTCGACTGTGACAACCACTACTACGAGGCGATCGATGCGTTTACGAGGCACCTGCCGAGGGGCTGGGGGCAGCGCACGGTCGAGTGGTGCGAGATCGAGGGCCGGCGGTATCACGTCGTCGGCGGCAAGGTCAGCCACGCCGTGGTCAACCCGACCTTCGACCCCATCGCCAAGGCCGGGGCGATGCACGACTACTTCCGGGGCAACCCCAATGGCCTGAGCCCGATGGAGTTCCTGAAGGAGCGGGAGCCGATCCGCCCCGAGTACCGGGACAACGACGCCCGGGTGGCCCGGCTGGATGACTTCGGTCTCGAGGCGTGCTGGATGTTCCCGACGCTCGGTGTGCTGTACGAGGAGCTGCTCAAGAACGACGTCGAAGCGGTCACCGTCCTCTTCCAGGCCTTCAACCGCTGGCTCGCCGAGGACTGGGGCATGAGCCACCAGGACCGCATCTACGCCGCTCCGTACATGGCGCTCGGTGATGTCGACTGGGCGTGCCGGGAGCTCGAGTGGGCGATCGACCAGGGTGCTCGCGTGCTGGTGATGAGGCCGGCGCCGGTGTGGACCGCGCTGGGGCCGCGTTCGCCGTGCCACCCGATGTTCGACCCCTTCTGGGCCCGCCTCAACGAGGCCGGGATCACCATGGTCGTGCATGCCGGTGACTCCGGCTACACCTCGAACGGGTACGCCGAGGACGGGTTCGGCGCTTCGTTCACCGGCGGCGGCTGGGCTCCGTCGGTCAAGGCGTTCTCGATCGAGCGGGCCGCGCACGACTTCTTGATCACGCTCGTCTTCGAGAAGCTCTTCGACCGCTTCCCGAACCTACGCATCGCCTCGGTGGAGAACGGGTCGGGTTACCTGGCCGACCTGTTCAAGAAGCTGCGCTCGACCTCCAAGAAGATGCCCGGGTACTTCACCGACGACCCCGTGGAGACCTTCAAGCGTCACATCTGGATCAACCCGTTCTGGGAGGACGACCCCTACGAGATCGTCGAGCAGATGGGGGCCGATCGGGTGATCTTCGGATCGGACTGGCCGCACATCGAAGGTATGCCCGAGCCCCGCGACTACGTGGGTGAGCTGGGCGGACTCGACGACGCCGCCCGACTCAAGGTGCTCCGGGACAACACCCGGGAGCTCACCACCGTGCGACCGGCTTGACGGTCGCACCCAGCCACATAGTGCGACCGGCGTGACGGTCGCACCCGGCCACATAGTGCGACCGGCGTGACGGCCGCCTGAGCGTTCAGGCGTCGGCGCCGACCAGGAGCCAGTCGAGGTCGAACGACTCGAAGTCGAACACCACATCGTCGGCAATGCCCTCGGCATCGTCGACGAGGCCCTTCATCGTCATGACGTCGAAGATGTCGCCGGCGAGGTCGTTGCTGGCGTCATGGTCGGACAGATAGTTGAGAAATTCGTTCAGCTTCATCGTGTTGTTCCTCTTGTCCTGCCGGATGTCGGCGGACGGTGGGGTGTGTCCCCGGTGTGGCCGATGCTCAAACAATCGGCATCAGGTATCGACAAGTGATACGTCACGGAACACCGTTCGTGTTCCCATTATCGGCGTGACATGTGGCACCGACGCCATATTTGGCGGCAGTTTTGCTAGAAGACGAGCGATTTCGTCGTCATGAGGCCGCTCGCACGTCGGAAACGAACGTCCGGATGGCCGTAGCGACGGCTGCGGGTTGGCGGGCGTGAACGGCGTGCCCGGCATCCGCGACGACGATCGTGGACCGGACATCCATCCGCTTCTCGAACACCTGCGCCGACGCGAGGAACCGCTTGTCCCGCTCGCCGACGATCACGAGGACCGGCGCCGTGATGTCGGCCAGGTGGTCGATGACCCACGAATCGTGGTGTTTGGAGATCTCCTCCTGGCCCGGCGGTCCGCCGAGCTCGGCGGCCGATCGGTCGACCGATTCGTTCCATGACGCCATGGCGTCGGGGTTGCGGAACCCGGGCCCGGCGCCGACGAGCACGAGGCCGGCGACGCCGCCGGGGTGGCGGAGGGTGTGGGCCAGCGACAGGTATCCGCCGAAAGAGTGGCCGACGAGCACGACCGGTGGACCGGCCGTTTCGACGACGAGTGACAGGTCGAGCAGTGCGTGCTCCCGGGTGTAGGCCCCCGGGGGAGGGACCGCCGATCGGCCATGGCCTCGGAGGTCCCAGACCCGGCACTCGTGGTCGGTGTCGAGGTCGGCGACGACGCCATCCCACACGGCGCTGGTGTCAGCCCAGCCGTGCGTGAAGACCAGGGGAGGTGAGCCGGCACCGCTCCGAACGACGTGCAACGCCACAGGCTCGACCGGGGCCGCGGACTGCGGCTGGCTCACGTCGACAGGCTTTCGATCCAGGCGATGAGATCCGCGAGCTGCTCGGCCGACGGGTTCGCGGCCGGCATCGGCACGTTGAACCCGGCCACGACCTGGGCTTGGGGATCGAGGATCGAGCGCTCGAGGTAGGCGGTGTCGACGACGAGGGTGGTGCCGTCGGTCAGCGCCACGGTGGAGCCGATGATGTCGGCGAGCGGCGGGCCGAATCCGCCTTGGCCTTCCGGGCCGTGGCACGAGGCGCACCCCAGCTCACCGGCCAGTGCCTCGCCCCGGCCGGCGGGCGAGTCGGGTGTGTCCCCGCCGCCACATCCCGGGGTGGTCAGGAGCACGACGAAGGCGAGAACCGATGCACCGCCGAGATGTCGAACGCTCATGCCCGAGTTTCTCAGCGCGCCCACGTCACGGAGTGCCGCTTTGTCGACGGCCCACAGTTTGACGTGGGTGCGGTAGGCGAGGAGGACGAGGACGGCCAGGTTGCCGGCCAGCACCGCGGGCACACCCCACCAGAAGATGTCCGGGCCGACCACCAAGACGACGATGTTCATGACGATGTAGCCGATGCGCACCTCGGTCGGCCCGATCCCGAAGAACGCGATCTGGAACTGGTTGGTGGCGGCGAACGAGAGGAACGACAGCGCCATCGTGGCGCAGGTGACGAGGAGGAGGAGCTGGAAGAGGAAGGCGGCGTCGTCGGGGGCGACGAATGAGTATCCGATCACCATGCTCCCGGCGAAGATCGTGTCGAGGAAGTGATCCATGAAGAAGCCCCACTTCACGAGGCCCTCGCCCCGCGTGCGGCCCAATGTGCCGTCGAACGAGTCGGTGAACCACTGGAGGAACACGAAGCCCGACATGAGCCACAACCATCGGTGATCACCTTCGGCCAGCCACCCGGCCACGATCGCCCCCGCCGACCACACGAGCGTGAGCAAGGTGAGTTGCCACGACCGGACCCACTGCGGGAACCGGTCGACCCCCCGGTCGATCAGCTTCCGTTCCCACGGTCCGAGGATGGATTGGCCGTGTTTCTTGTCCCCGCCGAACGCCTCTGCCACCGGTGCCCATCGGCGCGGGAACGCCCGGGATGAGGGTGAGGACGCCGCGTTGGCCGCCGGGGAGCGGTCAGGCGGCGGTGAGGGCCCGGGCGACGGCGTCGTCGACGGTGCCCGGCACGGACACGACGGCGAGCAGCTCGTCGCGGCCGCGCGACAGGAGGTCGTCGTACCCCTGGGGCAGCAGTTCGGCCACGAGGTCATCGTGACGCGTGCCGAGCACCCGGGAGCTCGGATCGAGACAGGTGATGATGCCCAGGCCCGTCGGCGCGACATCGAGCGTGGTGATCCGCAGGTCGGGTCGCGCCGAGCGCAGCGCCGGGATGGCCTTCCAGACGTCGCCGCTCCAGACGACAGTCGTGCGGTCGCGTGCCGAGGTCACGGCATCGATCGGGAGGCAGTCGTGGACGAGTATCACCGACGCCGCCGTGCAGCGCCGCTCGACGGCGGCGATGTCACGCAGCACCTGCTCGAACAGGTGGAGTCCGTCGATGAACACGAGGTCGATCGGCGCGCCGCACAAGGCCCGGTCAACCGCGCCCGAGGCGAACGCTTGATCAGAGGTCGTGGCCAGGATCGTCGTGTTCGGAGGAGGTTCGAGACGGAGGTCGGGCATGGGGTCGATGCCGATGCAGCGCGTCGTGGCGGACGCCAGCGACAGCGAGTGGCCCTGGTGCACGCCGATCTCCACGTAGACCCGGGGGCTCACGTGCCGGTGAACGGCGGCGAGCGCCGCGTAGTAGGTGGGTCGTGTGTCGGGCATCGGCGACAGGCTACGGCGCGCTCGAGTGGGCCCCGTCCTCGTGAGGGTGGGCCCGAGTGGACCAGAAGGCGATGGCGGCGGCCGAGGCAACGTTCAGCGAGTCGACGGCCCGGCTCATGGGTATGGCGACGCGATGGTCGGCGAGGTCGAGCGTGCCCGCCGTGAGGCCGGCGCCCTCGGCGCCGAGCATCACGACCAGCCGCTCGAACCGGGGCCAGCGAGGATCGTCGAGGGACGTGTCGCCCGCCGGAGTGAGCGCAACCAGCTCGAAACCGGCGTGCCGCAGGAGGGTCACGGCGGCGGGGAGGTCCGAGGTCGCCACCCATGGCAGGTCGAGCGCGGTGCCGACCGACACCCGGATGGCACGCCGGCTCCAGGGGTCGCCGCATCCGGGACCGACGATGATGCCGTCGATCCCGAGGGCGGTGGCGGCTCGAAACAGGACGCCGAGGTTCTCGAGGTCGATCACTGCCTCGAGGATGGCCAGCCGGCGGGCCGAGGAGGCCAGGTCGTCCAGGGTGACGGGGATCGGCGGCACGACGACGGCGATCGCGCCGCGGTGCAGGCGGAAGCCGACGGCGTCGTCGAGCACGTCAGGCGTGACCTCCAGCACGACGGCCGTACCGCTCGACCGTTGGTCGAGGAGGATGAGTTGGGGAGCGAGCCGGGCGAGCGCGGATGCGGTTCCGACGACGAGATCCACGTGGTGGCCGGCGTCGATCACCCGAGCCACCGTCAACGGACTCTCGACCACGACCCGGCCCGCGTCTCGTACCGCTCGCTCGGCGGACCGTAACCCCCGGACGGGATCGAGTTGGGTGTCGGAAGGATCTGTGACCCGGCGGTGTTTGATCAGAGGCATCCCTGGCAAGTGTTGCATCCACAACCCCAGTCCATGACGTAGTACCCGATGACGAAACGATCACCATCAGTATCGAGCTGGGAACGAAAGGCGCCCCCATGTCGACGAGCCTGCAAGCCCTACTGGATTCCACCCGTGACTGGCCGCTGCTCGACGCCGCCGGTGAACGGGCCCTGGCGCAGCGCATCGAGCAGGGCCGGGATGCCAAAGCCGCTATCGACGCCGGAGTCGACGACCCCGAGCTCCCGAAGCTCGTGGCCGACGGTGAGCAGGCGCGCCATGCCTTTGTCATGAGCAACCTGCGCCTTGTCGTCACCTTCGCCCGCCGGGTGCCGCCGCCGCCGGGCATGGACATCGACGACCTCGTCCAGGATGGCATCGTCGGCCTCGACCACGCCGTGGAGAAGTTCGATTGGCGACGCGGCTACAAGTTCTCGACGTACGCCACCTGGTGGATCCGCCAGGCCATCTCGCGT
Organism: uncultured Acidobacteriota bacterium; assembly: GCA_963732655.1. GTDB lineage: Bacteria > Actinomycetota > Acidimicrobiia > Acidimicrobiales > SHLQ01 > CAVTWS01. The sequence goes on from CAVTAI010000005.1 coordinate 523,907, forward strand.
GCTGCCGATGAGCGGGGCACGCTGATCCGCATCCCGACCGATCGGGCATCGAACCTGCGAGCCACTCTCCGCAACGTCGACGGCGATGCTGATCAGCTCGACGACACCCTGGGCCGCCTGTACTGGCTGGCCCATCCCGTCTCGCTCGATCAGCCGGCCGGGTCGGATGATCGTTCCGCCAGCCTGGCTGATTTCCAGACGGGCGACGTCGACCCGGTCGACCATGTGGTGCTCGGTCAGACGATGTCCGATCTGAGCGCCGCCATCGCCCGCCTCGACCCGTTGCAGCGCTCGGCCGTCATCCTCCGGTTCGGGATCGACGGCTCCGGGCACCGGACCTACGACGAGGTCGGCCGCGAGCTCGACATGGGCGGCGAGTCCGCCCGTCGCCTCGTCCGCCGGGCCATCCGTCGCCTGCAAGACGAACTCGCCTCCACCGACGCCGCCTGAGCCCCACCTCGCCCACCCCACCGGCGTTCTGGCCGGGAGATCGATCGCCCCAACGTGCGATCTCCCTGCCAGAACGCTCCTGGATCACCTGGTCAGGATGGTGACACAGGCGTTGGCGCCGCGGCCGACGACGTGGGCGAGGGCGGTACGGGCCCCGTCGACCTGGCGAGGGCCCGCTTCGCCGCGCAGCTGACGGACGAGCTCGACGACCTGACCGAGGGCCGACGCCCCGAGGGGTTCGCCTTTGGCGATCAGCCCGCCTGACGGGTTGACCGGCCGGCGACCGCCGAGTTCGGTGTCGCCTCCGGCCAGGAGGGCGGCCTGACCGCCCGGCCCGCACAGACCCAGCTCGACCCAGCCGATCAGCTCGCGGGCGGCGTCGGTGTCTTGGCACTCGACGATGTCGATGTCGTCGGGCCCGATGCTCGCGGCCTCGTACGCATCAGTCGCCGCGAGGCTCGTGGGCGGGGTGATGTCGGAGTCGTCGATCCCCGAGAGCGGAGTGGCTTCGCCGAGCACGGAGCCGGGGTGGTGCGATCGCAGGCAGGCGGCCGCCAGCCGGACGGGAGGCCGGCGGGCGGTTGACGTGACAGATGAGCCGGCGCGGCGGAGCACGACGGCTGCCGCCCCCTCGTTGGGCGTGCACAACATCCACAGCCGCAGTGGATCGCACACCATGCGGGAGGTGAGCACGGCCTCGGCGGTGACGGCGGTCTGGTACATGGCGTCGGGATTGAGGCTGCCGTGGCGGCGGTTCTTGACCACGACCTGGGCCAGGTGGTCGACGGTCAGATCATGCTCTCGCAGCAAGCGCTGGGCCCGGAGGGCGAAGTAGGCCGGTGCGGAGGTCAGCCCGGCCTGTTCCTGCCACGGGGCAAAAAACGACGACCGGATCATGCCCTTGGGCATCTTCTCGACGCCGAACACGAGCACGGTGTCGTACTGGCCGGCGGCGATGGCGCCGGCCGCCAGCTGGAGGGCCGCGCCGCCGCTGGCGCATCCCGCCTCCACGTTGACGATGGGTGGGCCGGTGAGCGCGAGGGCTCCGAGGACTTTGTGACCCGATGCCACGCCACCGTAGACGGAGGCGCCGAAGGCGGCCTGGAACGGCGCGCGATGTCCGGCGAGTCCGGCGTCGGCGAGTGCGTCCCGCACCGCGGCGACGCCCATCTCAGTGGCGCTTCGGTCCTCGAAACGTCCGAACGGGTGGATGCCGATGCCGGCAATCTCGACGGGGTGGGCGCCGCTCATCGCTCGGTCCCGTCGGCAGGAGCGAACGCCCAGGTCGAGACCGCGGCGTCGTCGTCGCCCAACGTCTCGGCGACCAGCACCATGGCCTGGCCCTCGTGCAGCCGCGTGGGGTCCGATTCGGTGAGTCGGGCGACGATGCGGAGGCCGTTGCCGTTGCCGTCGTCGAGCTCGACCACGCCGAAGCCGAACGGCACCGGGCCGGAGTACCCCGGAGGAGGCGCGCCGACGGCGGTCCACAACCACAAGGTGCCCGTCCGCGGTAGATCGATCGATTCGATGTCGGTGGCGCCGGTGTAGGGGCACGTGTCGAGCAGGGGGAAGTGAGCGAGGCCGGTCGAGGTCGATCGGCCTCCGATCAGGACGGGTGCGTCGCCGTCGACCCGGAACAGATGGGGAGCGATCGACGGGGCCGGGGAGGCAGGCATCCGAGCAGCCTAGTTTTGGCCACCTGCCGGAGCGTCGAGCAGCACCAGATCGGCGACCAGGCCCTGATGATCGCTGCCGGCCAAACCGATGACACCGATGTCGACGACACCCCAGTCGTCGGTGACGACGACGTGGTCGAGCTGGATGGTGGGGGCGATCACCGGTCCGTCGCGGTACGTGGCGCCCCACCCGGTCCCGGCCCGGTTCCAGGCGTCGTCGGGCTCGCCTTCGAGCAACGCCCGGAAGTCCTGGTGGTCGGGGGTGGCGTTGAAGTCGCCGGCGAGCAGGATCGGCCGTGCACCTCCCACCAGCCACTCGCGCATGGCGTCGAGCTGCCGTTGCCAGATGCCGTGTCGGAACGGGTTCGTCGGCGCCGGCGCGTGCACGTTGACGATCTCGATCTCGCCGGCCGGTGTCTCGATGACCGTGCGGATGAGTGGCCAGTCGGCGACCCCGTCGACCGTCGACGAGTCCACGGGCAGCCGGGACAGCAGGGCGTAGCCGTGGACGAACGGGAGCGGGTTGTACACGCGATAGGGGTAGTGGCCGTCGAGGGAGAGGGCCCGAAGAGTGTCGGCGTGCTCGGGCGTGATCTCTTGGAGGACGATGACGTCCGGGTCGTGGGCGGCGAGATCTTCCACGAGAGCGCCGAGATCCGGGTTGGACACCAACACGTTGGCGGTGACGAGCCGAAGGGCCGGGCCGTCATCGGCGTGGGCGCGGTCGCGACCATCGAGGAGCGGGGCCTGGGTCGTGGTCAGGAGAAGCGACAGACCGAGCGCGACCGCCGACAGCGCCGGCCGGCGTAGACCGACGGCCGCGGCGCACGCTCCGCCCACGGCCAACCGGGCCATGGGCATGATGGCGGCGAGCATGGTCACCCGGTGATCGGGCGCCTCGATCGAGCGGGCGACGAACGAGCTGGTTCCGAGGCCGAGGACGGCCCAGCACACCAGCCCGGCGGCCTTGCGAGCACGCCGCGAGGACGGGGGACGCATCAGGCGACGAGGGCGCCGATCTCGGCGATCTCGTCAACCGTGAGATCGACCTTGGTGGCCGCGGCGTTGGCGGCGATCTGCTCGGGTTTGGTGGCGCCGGCGATCACCGATGAAACGACGGGCTGGGAGGCGAGCCAGGAGAGAGCGACTTCGGTGAGCGACCGGCCGTGCTCCTGCCCCCACGCTTCGAGGGCATCGACCTTGGCGTAGTTCGACTCGGTGAGGATCGACCCGAAGTAGGACGACGCCAGGCGGCTGTCCTCGGGCGGAGCGACATCGCGCCGGGCTTTGCCGGTCAGCAGGCCGGAGGCGAGCGGGAAGTAGGGCAGGATGCCGAGACCGAACCGCTGCGACGCGGGGACCACCTCGGTCTCGATGCCGCGAGACAGCAGCGACCATTCGTTCTGGACGGTGGCGAAGCGCTGGAGGCCGAGGTCTCGGGCGGTCCAATCGGCGTCGGCGATCTGCCAGCCGCTGAAGTTGGAGCATCCGTAGTAGCGGATCTTGCCCTGATCGACGAGGGTGTCGAGCGCGTCGAGGGTCTCCTCGACGGGGGTCGAGGCATCGGGGGCGTGCAGCTGGTAGAGATCGATCCAGTCGGTTCCGAGCGCCCGGAGGCTGGTCTCGACGGCCGAGATGACGTATCGGCGAGATCCGCCGTTGCCGGGGACCTGGTGTTCCATGCCGAACTTGGTGGCGATGATGGCGTTGTCCCGGCGGTCACCGAGGGCGCGACCCAAGAACTCCTCGGACTTGCCGCCGCCGTACATGCGGGCGGTGTCGAAGAAGTTGACGCCGGCCTCGAGGGCGGCGTCGACGACGGCGGTGCTGGCGTCCTGGTCGATGCGCATGCCGAAGTTGTTGCAGCCGAGTCCGGCGACAGAAACGCGCATGCCGGTCGAGCCGAGGGTGCGATGGTCCATGAGGGTGACCATAGCCGAACCCCCAAACCGTCGAGATGGCCGGGGTCGACGCCGCGCGGACCGTCACCCCGGCTTCGGAGGAGCTCCTGAGGGCGGCCGGGTTGTCCCGCTGGTTCGAGATGTCGAGGTGATCCGGGAACGCCTGGTCGGTGGGCCGACGGTCGACGTGTTCGGTTGGACGGTCTGACAGCTCAGGCGTCGAAGGCCACGTAGTAGTTCTCGGGACCGGTGCGTTCGAGTTCAGCGACCCAGCTCGTGTCGTAGACACCCGCCGGGTTCTGGCCCACGGGATCGACGATCGACCACGCCTGGCGTTTGTATGTCCAGTTGGAGGGGAAGAGGGCGTGGCTGCGGGCGAACCACGGCACCGCCGCATCGGGGTGGCCGCGGCGTTGCAGCTCCTGAGCGATCTCGAAGCAGGCGGCCGCACGGGATTCGTCAGCCGAACGGGGCCGACACCGTTCGAGGACCTCGGCCGGGGTCAAGCGCGAACTGGCTTTCGGCTCCGTTGGCGACCCAGTCGTCGATGGCGGCGATGTGGCCGGCGACGTCGCCGAGGTCGATGCGTTGGGCCAGGCGCATCGTGTGTTGGTACTCGGGCGGCAGTTCGTCGAACTGCTCCTTCGTGTACCTGGGCATGGCGGGCCCGCTCATCGGCGCGCCCTGGGGCGGCCGGACGATGCGGTGGTCCTCGTCGATCCACACCGCGTTGGGGACGTTGACGAAACCGAACAGCTCGCCGGTGACGTGGGCGGCGTCGAGCAGGGTCGGGTGTGTCGGCTGGGCCTTGTCGACGTACTGGCGCACGGCGGGGTCACCCAACGTGTCCATGGCGACGGTCACGACGGTGAGGCCTCGATCGGAGAGGCGCTGGTTCAGGTCCTGCCACCCGGGCAGGTGCTCACGGCAGCCTCACCACGAGGCCCAGGCCACCATGATGATCTTGCGGCCCTTCAGGCTGGATAGCGAGAACTCCTCGCCCGTCACGAGATCGGGGAGCGTGAGATCCGGGGCGTCGACCGTGGTGAGGACCGGGCCGCCGCTCTCGGGCCCGAGAGCCCACAGGCCGTGCTGCTCGTCGTGCTCCAGCGGGAGCCGCAGCGCAGCCGCGAACTCGGCGGCATCGACCCGGCCGTCGCCGCTGTGCACCTCGGCGGGGAGCGGGATGCACACGTCGCCCTTGCAGGCGCCGCGGGCTTCGATCTTCCAACCGGTGCGGCGGGTCAGGTCGTCGGCGTCGACGAACGGTTCGGTGAGGAGCATGAGCGGAGGGTAGCCGGGCACCGGCTCGCCTGTCGCCGTACCCTGGAGCCAGCCAGGAGGTGGCCCATGAAATTGGACGTTCAGAGTGCCTTCCTACAGGAACAGCCGGGCGTGGAGTTCGATTTCCCGCCCACGTTCGATTCGGTCGAGGACGAGCGTGATCACCGGCGCCAGCGGCTCGCCGGCGCCCTGCGGGTGTTCGGTCGCCTCGGGTTCGGCGAGGGGGTGGCCGGGCACATCTCGGTCCGGGACCCCGAGCACCTGGATCACTTCTGGGTGAACCCGTTCGGCCTGTCGTTCCGGCACGTCAAGGTGTCGGACCTGCTCCTCGTCTCGCACACGGGCGAGGTCGTGGTGGGTCGCAAGCCGGTGAACCGCGCCGGCTTCGTCATCCACTCGGCGATCCATGCCGCCCGGCCCGACGTCGTGGCGGCCTGCCACGCCCACTCGGTCTACGGCAAGGCGTTCTCGTCGCTCGGTCGATTGCTCGATCCCATCACCCAGGATGCGTGCGCCCTCTTCGAGAACCATGTCGTCGTGAGCGACGAAGGCGGCGCGGTGGTCGTCGACGAGTCGGCGGGGCAGGCGTTGGCGGCCGGCCTCGGTTCGGCGAAGGCGGCCATCCACCAGAACCACGGGTTGTTCACGACCGGCGAGACGGTGGAGGAAGCGGCCTGGTGGTTCGTGTCGATGGAGCGGAGCTGCCAGGCGCAGCTGCTCGCCGAGGCCGCCGGCACCCCGAAGTTGATCGCCCCGGAGATGGCCCGCCACACCCGCGAGCAGACGGGGTTCCCCCTGGCCGGGTGGTTCAGCTTCCAGCCGCTGTGGCAGGAGATCGTCCGCACCGACCCCGACCTCTTCGAATGATGCCGGCTCCGAGGCCCAGGGCGCTCCCGATTGTCGCTGACGCGGAACCCAGCCGACTGGCCAACCTGGTACGCCGGCGCGGAGTCGTGACCGGTGACCGCGAGGATTTCGTGCACTTCGACTGGTCCGCCGAGTGGACGACGTGACCAACGATCGGTTTCGGATGGGTCGACTCGATCATGTGCACATCCGCGTTCCGGACCGGGCTGAGGCGGCTCGCTGGTACGCCCGCAACCTCGGTTTCGATCCCGTGGGCGAGTACGACTTCTGGGCCACCGGGATCGAAGGCGGCCCGTTGCAGATCTCCGCCGACGGTGGCCACACGATGCTCGCTCTTTTCGAGGCCGGCGAGGGCCACCCGATGGTCGCCCAACAGACCGGCGTCGCCTTCAGCGTCGACGCCGACACATTTGCCTCGTTCACCCGCTCGCTCCCGGGCGAGATCGATCACCCGGCCGGTCGGCCGCTCGTACCCGGCGACATGATCGATTTCGACATGTGTTGGGCCTTTGACCTGGCCGACCCACGGGGAAATCGCTACGAGCTCAACTGCTACGAGTACGAACGAGTCAACGACGAACTCGTGCTACCCGACGGAATCTCGCCCGCGCGGTACTGGTCCCGCGAGCTCTACGCGGCGCACTCGGAGGCTGACGGCAACCACGAGCGGTAAGTCGGTCAGACGACGATCAGCTCGAGGGTGGGGTCCAGCCTCCGGCGCGGAGTCGCGGTTGGTGACCGCGAGGATCTCGTGCACTTCGACTGGTCCGCCGAGTGGACGGCGTGATCAGCGATCGGTTCCGGGTTGCGTCTACCGTGACGGTGCGGGTCCGAGCCGGCGTGTCAGAACATCGCTTTGTGGCTGGGTGGGCCGCGGAGGGATGGCCGGCCGACGTGGAACGCCTCCTCAGGCTCGCGCCGCCGCTCGTCTCCGACGCTCACCTCGCCGGGTTGCTCGACGCCCGCCCGGTAGATCGTGGTCACCGCATCGAAGTCCGTGCCCTCCCGAACCTCGTCACGGCAACAGCCGGACCGGTGATTGACGGTGTCCGTTGCGCCCCGCCGGCGCGGGTCTACGCCGATCTGCTCGCCAAGGGTCGCCGCTCCGCGGAAGCTGCCCAACATCTCCGAGAGGTGCTCGATGTCGGAACCAGCGCGTAGCCGTCACGCTCGCCAGCTCGCCGAGACCGCGCTCGTACGGATCGTCGACGCCTACGGAGCGGTCCCCGAGTTCGTGCTCCTCGGCGGCCTCGTCCCGGACCTGTTGTGCAGCCAGTCCTCGACGCTGCACATCGGCACCACCGACAACTTCGCCTCCCCCGGCACCCAAGGACCTCGGGCCTACGCCGACACCGTGGTCGACCTCCACCTCGACGACGACGGGGACCTACTCACCAACGACGCCGTCGCCGCCATCGAGACGTTCATGAGCGCGCTGGCTGACGGGCGAACCGCCGAGTAGGACGGGCACGCCTCACCACCATGCCCCACCGCGGACTCCGCTGGTCAATCGCCAGCCAACACGAGCGGTGAGGCAGTCAGACGACGATCAGCTCGAGGGTGGGGTCCAGCAGCGAGAGGTCGCCGGGATCGGACGTGACGACCCGTTGGTTCGATCGGCGGGCGCACACCACGACATGGGCATCGACGACATCGGAGGTACCGCTCGCCGCCAGGAGCCGGCCGACGTGCACGGCGTCGACCCGGTCGAGCGGGACCAGATCGACGGTGGGCTGGCGGATCAGTCGGGCCAGGCGCGCCTGTCGTTCGGGGCGGCGGATCGCTTGGGCCAGCGCCGACGCCGGGATCGTCACTCGGCTGTTTGTCACGACCGCCCGGGCCAGTAGCACGATGACCTGGCGGTCGTTGCGGTCGAGCGCGATCAGCCCTCCCGTGTCCATGGTCACGCCGGCCATCACGCAACCGACCGTCGTCGACGAGTCGTCACGCCCAGCGCGTCGTCGGCCCAGGCCTGCTCCTCCGCTGACATCGGACCGCCGCTCTCGTCGAGGGCCTGGGCGAGCATGGCGCCCCACCCGGCGACATCATCGAGCGCGACGCCGACGGCGTGCTGAACGAAACCGGACACGCTCGCCGCCCGTCCTTCGTCCACCAAGCTGCGAATCTGCTCGACCTGCGCCTGGTCGATCGTGATCGTGACCTTCCTCGATGCCATACCAATCACCATATCAACGGTGGTCAGCGCGACGGCCGGCACCGGGACGGTGATGCGCTGACTAGCCTCGCCCCATGACCGAACCGACTTCCGGCTCCGGGCGGGTGACCGTCGACTACGAGGGTGGCCTGGCCGTGCTCACCCTCGACCGGCCCGACCGGCTGAACGCCATGAACGATCACATGGAGGACCAGCTGTGGGCCGCGCTGGAGGAGGTCGTGGCGTGCCCGGACCTTCGCTGCATCGTGTGGCGAGCCGAGGGCCGCGCCTTCTCCTCGGGACGCGATACGACCGAGCTGGGCAACCGGGGGCCGGGCGAGAGCGACTACCACTACATCGTCAAGGGTCACACGAAGACCCACGCCCTGTTGGCGCCGCCACCGGTGCCCGTCGTCGTGGCCATCCAGGGCTGGTGCATCGGCGGGATGTGGGAGCGGGCCATGCTGTGCGACATCCGCATCGCCGCGGACGACGCCAAGTTCCGCCTCCCGGAGCTGGCCCACGGCCTCATCCCCGATTCCGGCGGGACGGCTCGCCTCTTCCAGATGTGCGGGCACGGCCTGATCAGCGACCTGGTGCTGACCACCCGGGTCCTCGACGCCGAGGAGGCGCTGCGCCACGGCATCGTGTCGCGGGTCGTGCCCCGAGATCAGCTCGACGAGACGGCGCTGTCGATGGGTCGCACGATCGCCGCCATGGCGCCCCTGGCGGTGCGGCACTGGCGCCAGATCATGCTCGACATGTCGATGCCTCAGGTCACCCGGTCGATCCACGACGAGCTGCTGGCGCAGATGCTGGTGTACAAGTCCGACGACTTCGCCGAGTTCAAGCGGGCGCGGGCCGAGGAGCGGCCGCCGGTGTACCGCGTAACCTGAACCCATGAGCGACGTCACCCCCGCCGAACACGAGCTCCCGCTGATCATCTCCGTCGACGATCACATCATGGAGCCCAAGGATCTGTGGCAGCGCGAGCTGCCTGCCGACTTGCGCGATCGGGGCCCGAGGGTCGTGCGCGAGACGGTTCGGTTGGAGTTCCTGGGTGGCCACTACGGCTTCGTCCGCGACGCCCCCGACGGCGCCTGGTGCGACCTGTGGCTGTTCGACGACCTCGTGGTTCCCACCGGCCTCCTCCACGCCACGGCGGGCATCCCGCGAGAACAGCAACGCAACGTGCCGGCGGTCTACGAGGACCTCCGCCTCGGCACCTACGACCAGACGGCCCGGCTCGCCGACATGGACCTGAACCACGTCGAGGCGGCCATCAACTACCCCAACGTGTTCCCCCGCTTCGCCGGCCAGGGGTTCGCCGAGCGGGCCGACAAGGATCTGTCTCTCACCTGCCTGCGGATCTACAACGACTGGATGATCGACGAGTGGTGCGGCGGCGCCGGTCGGGGCCGCCTCATCCCGCTCACCCTGGTCCCGCTGTGGGACTGCGAGCTGGCGGCCGCCGAGGTGCGGCGCTGCGCCGCCAAAGGCAGCCACGCCATCGCCTTCTCGGAGAACCCGTTCCGGCTCGGCTTCCCGTCGCTGTACAGCGGTCAGTGGGATGTGCTGTGGGAGGCCTGTCAGGACACCGAGACCAACGTGTCGATGCACATCGGCTCGTCGTCGTCGATGCCCACGACGTCAGATGATGCGCCGCTCGCCACGTCGATGCCGATGTACGCCCAGAACGCCCAAGGGTCGCTGTGCGACTGGGTGTTCTCGGGCACGTTGTCCCGATTCCCGGACCTCAAGATCTCCTACGCCGAGAGCCAGGTGGGCTGGATGCCGTTCCAGCTCGAGCGGATGGACGCGGTGTGGCGTGAGGGTCGAGGAGGCGTCGAGGGCCCGGTGCTGCCGAGCGACCAGGTGCGCGGCCGGGTGTTCGGCTGCGTGTTCGACGATCTCATCGGCCTGAAGATCCGCCACGAGGTCGGTGTCGATCAGATCCTGTTCGAGACCGACTATCCGCACTCCGACGGCACCTTCCCGCACTCCCGCAAGGTCGCCCACGAGTTGTTCGTAGCCGCCGGTATGGACGCTGAGGATTGCTACAAGGTGCTGCGGGGCAATGCCATCGCCGCGTACGGCCTCCATCGTTTCGGCATCACGGCCTGACATCATCTCCTCATGAGCGAGACCACTCCCCTCGGTGGCGCCGGCCGGGCCATCGACAACGCGGTCGACGAGATCCGCGATGTCGTGGCGGCTGATGGCGGCAAGCTCGAGATGGTCGGCCTGGCCGGCAAGGAGCTCACCCTCCGGCTCGTGCTCGAAGATGCCCACTGCATCGAGTGCGTGATGCCCCGGGGTTTCCTCGAGCTGATCGCCGTCGATGCCATGAACCGCCACGGCGCCCCCGTCACCGTGGTCCGGATCCACGACCCCCGCGAGGGTTGAGACCGGGCCGAGCTAGCTGCACCCCCCCTGCCCTGGCCCCGCACACCACCTCCCCGCCCCTTGCCGCCCGCCGAAATTTGGCGAGATTTCGCCTCCCGCAGGGGACATCTCGCCAAATATAGGGCCGGGGGCGGCCGCTCTCGGCGCCGCGCCACTACAAGCGCGCCGCTTGGCCGGCGCCGCTACATCGGGTTCCAGTTCGCTTCGCGCTTCTCGCGGAAGGCTGCTCCGGCTTCGGTCATGTTGCCGGTGAAGGTGCCGAGCACCTGGGTCCGGTTCTCCAGCTCCATGGCCTGGCGCAGGCTCGACGCGTCGAGGTTGGCCCAGAAGCCCCGCTTGGTCATGATCACGCCGTACTCGCTGTTGGCGGTGATGTCGGCGGCCAGCTCCAACGCCGACGGCAGCAGCTGATCTGAGTCGACGACGCGGTTGAGCAACCCCATCGTCGCCGCCTCGGCCGCGGAGACCTTGCGGCCGGTGAGCATCATCTCGGCGGCGTGGGTGGGGCCGACGAGGCGGGGTAGGAAGTAGCTGGTGCCGACATCGCACGACGACAGGCCGACCCGGATGAAGTGGGAGGCGAAGTAGGCGTCGGTGCTGGCGATGCGCAGATCGCAGGCGAGCGCCAGGGCCAACCCACCGCCCACGGCGGCCCCGTGCACGGCGGCGATCACCGGTTGGGGCAGCTCGTGGAGGGCCAGGATCATCTCGGCCAGGTTCTCCTGGATGACGTGGATGAACCCGACCTTGCCGCGTCCTTGGGCTTCGGGCGGGTGGTCGTCGTCGCCGCCCATGTTCGCGCCGGCGCAGAACCCACGGCCGGCGCCGGTGAGCACGACGACGCGGATGTTGCGGTCGGCGCGGATGTCGGCCAGCGTGCGCCGTGTCTCGGCGACCATGGGGGAGGAGAGAGCGTTGTAGCGGTTCGGGTCGTCGAGGGTGACGACGGCGACGGCCTCGGCCGGGGTGGAGACGGTGACGAGGCTCATCAGCGGGCCGGCACCAGTCCGCCGTCGACCGTCAGGGACTGCCCGGTCAGGAAGCTCGACGCATCCGAGGCCAGGAACAGGGCGGGGCCGATCATCTCGTCGACGTGGGCGGGCCGTTTCATGGCGGCGGCGTTGGCCATGCTCGCCGCCGCTTCGGGGCCGTTGTTGCGCACCATATCGGTGTCGACGGTGCCGGGCGCCAAGGCGTTGCAGCGGATGCCCTTGGCGGCGAGCCCCCACGCCCACGTTCGGGTGTAGGAGAGCAGGCCGGCTTTGGCGGCGGCGTACATGGCAGTATTCACGCCGGGGAGGAAGGCGCCGGCGGAGATGACGTTGATGATCGCCGCGTGCGGGCTGGCCTCGAGATGGGGGAGGGCGGCTTCGACGAGGAAGACGGGACCGCGCAGGTCGACGTCGAGCACCTTGCCGAAGACTTCGGGGGTGTGCTGCCCCACGGGCTGCGCCAGGGCGGTGGCCGCGTTGTTGACGACGATGTCGAGGCCCCCGAAGGTCGACACGGCGAGGTCGACGAGGCGGGGCCCGGCCTCGATGTCACCCAGGTTGGCGGCCAGTCCGGTAACCGAACCGCCGCGGGCTCGGATGGCGGCGACGGTCTCCTCGACCGCGTCGGCCTTGCGGCTCGCGACGACGACATTGGCGCCGGCGTCGGCGAATCCTTCGGCGATGGCGCGGCCGATGCCCCGGGTGCCGCCGGTGACGATGGCCGTCCGCCCGTCGAGTCGGAACAGCGTGTCGATGCGTGAGGGATCCATGGCCGGCCAACGTAGCCCGGTCACCCCACCCGTACCGACAGGGCGGCGATCACCCGCTCACATCGGAGGTTCGTGGTCGAACGGGTTCACGACGACGAGCCCTTTGAGGTCCTGTCCGCCCTGAAGGTCCTCGGTGAGCAATCGCTCGCACCCGCTCGCCTGCGCCGCGGAGACGATGAGCGAGTCCCAGTACGAGAGACCGTACCGATCCTGGACCTGCCAGGCCCGCTCCCGGATGGGCGCGTCGAGCGCCACGGGGTTCCATGCTTGCAGCGCCACGACGTCGGCACGAGCGTCCGCTCGGTTCAGGCCGGGAGAGAGCTTCTGGGTCACCGTGACATAGAACTCGTTGAGCACCTGCTCACTGATTCGACCGGTGCGGGAACGCCAGAGCGAGCTGATCCACGCCTCGGCCCGGGCCTGCTTCTGCCCGTCACGGAGATCGCGGGCGTAGACGATCACGTTCGTGTCGACGAAGGTGATCACCGTTCGTACAGGGCATCGCGGGTCGTATACGGACCGTCGGAGATGTGTCGTGCTCGACGGGATGAGTACGAAGCGTGTGCTCGCTCGTACTGGTCATCGTCCTCCCGGAGGGAGCGCAGGATCTCGCCGACGAGGCGCGAGACGCTGGTATCACGACGCGCCGCCTCGATGCGGGCCCACAGCGCCGTGGCGTCATCGAGCACGATGGTCACATTTCTCACGAACCCACGATATCACGGACTTCGTGAGCTTTCCGCCGCTCGCCACTCGTCGGTCGGGTGCAGGTCAGCTGGAGCTATCAGTCGATCCTGAGGTCGCCGATCAGCTCGACCCGGGCGCCGGAGCGCGACGATCGGTAGGCGGCTTCCACGATGGCGTGAGCGGCGAGGGCATCATCGACGGATGGCGCGGGCTGCCCGCCGGAGCGCACGGCGTGGACGAACGCTCGCAACGCGAGGTACTGGTACACCCAGATCTGGCGGTCGGGGTCGACCCCGTCGTGCTCGAACCAGGTTCGGCGCAGCGCGGGGAGATCGACGCGCTCGGGCGGTCGGTCGGGACGGTGAACGGTCAAGGACTCCTCCGGAGCACCGACGACGAAATCGCTCGTCAGCTCCACGGCTCCATGCTCGAAGAACACCTCGATCCGAGTCTCCTCCCGGCCCCGGACCCCGTTGAGATGGTGACGAGCGTGCCGGCGAGGTCCCCGTGCTCGATGAGCAGCGCCGCCGAATCCTCGACCGGGAAGCCGAAAGTGTGACCGGTCCGGGCCGTCACCGTGGTGGCCGGACCGAACAGCCACACCAGGACGTCGAGGCTGTGGATGCTGTGCTCGAGCAGCGCCCCGCCGCCGGCCTGGTCGACGTCGCTGCGCCAGCTGCTGTGCCCGGGCACCACGGCGCCGGTCGGCCAGTACTGGTCGCTGCGGACCGAGTAGCCCATGGGGCGCCCGAGTTCGCCGGAGGTGACGATGCGGTGGAGCTCCCGGTACAGCGGGCTGAAGCGGGACTGGAAGCCGACCTGGTGGACGACGCCGCGGCGGGTGATGAGGTCGTGGATGCGGCGGACGGCCGCGAAGGTCGGCGCGAGCGGCTTCTCGGTGAAGAACGGCGTGCCGGCTTCGACGGCGGCGACGATGGCGTCCTCGTGAAATCTGGTCGGAGTGATGACCACGATGGCGTCGACATCGGGCGCCGAGCACAACGCGGCCGCATCGGGGAGACGTCGGACGTCGCCGGCGATGTTGGCGATGGCGGCGACCCGCTCGATCCCGGCCCCATCCGGGTCGACCGCAGCCACCAGGACGGCATCGCCGTCGTCGGCGAGCAGGCGGAGCGCGGCGGCGTGGGCCTGGGCGATCGTGCCGCAGCCCACGAACCCGAACCGGAGGGGTTCGGTCACGAGTCGGCGCCGGTGAGCGTGTAGGCGAAGCGGATGTCGTCGACGAGGTCGAACGGCGCGTCGCCGGTCGGGCCCTCGGTCTGCGTCGCCGTCCACCCGTCGGCGACCTCGACCGTCACCGTCACCTGGTCGGCGACGGCGCGGGGGAGCGCGACGAGGTCCAGGACGTAACCGTCGGTCAGGTCGAGGCCGCCTTCCAGCTCCCACACGACCGTCGTGGTGCGTCCGGCCGGCAGGGTCAGGGGGAGCTGGTGGCGAAGGCGACCGAACTCCTCGCCGGGGGCGTTGCCGGCGGGCTGGCCGTCGACGGTGGTGCTGATGGCGGCGAGCGGCGAGTAGATCGACACCCGGGTGCGGTTGGCCCCGTCGCCTTGGAGGTCGCTGGTGACGTACTCGGGGAGCCCGCTGGGAGTGGTGTTCTCGAGCCGCATGGTCACCGTCGCGTGGGCGGTGCCGGTCGCGGGGTCGAGGGTGACGTCGTAGGCGATGGAGCGGCGGAGGTAGGCGTCGAGCTTGTGGGGTTCGGCGGCGCTGGTGACCGAGGCGAACGAGTCGACCTGAACGGCGGGGAAGGTGGGCAGGAGCCCGACCGTCGCCAGGAAGTCGCTGGCCTCGGGTTCGAAGGCGTACATCTGGAGGTGGCGGGCGTGGGCGGCGGGGCCGAGCACGTCGCCGAGCTGGCGCGGGCTGGGTAGCTCGATGGACAGCAGGGCCTCGAACGCGGCGTCGCTGGCGGCGGCGAGGAAGGCTTCTCGGTCACCGTCTTCTCCGTCGCCGGCGAAGGCGACGTACTGGTCGCGCAGCAACACGTCGAGGGCGTTGTCGGCGGAGATGGGCACCGGCCAACCGGGGACATCGACGGGGCCGGTGAGCTCGAGGAGCGCCGCCAGCCCCTCGGGGTCGATCACGATGAGGCCGTCGATGGTGACACCGAATCGTTGCTGGTAGTAGTCGGCGCTGGCCCGAGCGGCGGTGGCCAGATCCACCGTGGCGAGGAGGTTCTGCGGAAAGCGGCCGGGGTTCATCACCAGATAGCGGGGCGGGTAGCTCGAAGGATCGGCGAGCTCGTAGTTCGACGTGCCGGTGGTGTTCGGGGTGCCGTCCGGGTTGGGCGCGTAGAGGTCGACCGTCCGCCCCGATCGGGTGATCTCGAGCTGGCCGTCGCGGGCCGTCAGCTCGCTGAAGTTGCCGATGACCCCGCCGAGCTCGTGGGACTCAGCCGGGGTCGGGAACAGGACCAGATAGCGCCGATCGCCGGAGGCGCCCAGCATGTCCGGGACGATGGTGGTCGCCGCGGCCGCCAGGTCGATGTCGGGCGCGGCGTCGACGATCTCCACCCGCAGGTCATCCAGGCGACGGGACAGAGGTGGCACGAGCCAGCGCGAGTCGATGCCGTCGAGCCGGTCGAGCGTGTCGGCCAGCTCGACGGAGGCTCGGTCGAGGGGACCGGCCATCGCCGTGATCGCCTCGAGATCGAGCCGCCCGTTGGACGCCCGCAGCTCGTCGACGTCGGCATCGACAGTGGCATCGAGCGCCGCGTTGGCGACATCGCGGCCCTCCTCGGCGGCGGTGGCGATGGCCTCGGTGTGCTGGGCGAGCACGGGGACGAGGCGGGCTGGGGCCACCAACCACGAGCCGAGCGAGCGGTCAGCCTGACCGAACGCTCCGGCGGCGGTGGCCAATGCCGACGAGGCGGCGTCCTGGTCGCCGTCGCGGGCCGCGTCGAGTCCCTGGCGGGCGGCGTCGATGCCGGTCTCCACGTCCGATCGAGCGCCGAGTCCGGCCACGATGACCCCGGCCAACGCCAGCGCCACGAACGCCGTCACGGCCAGCACGCTGCGCCGGACGACCCGCCGAGTCCGCCGACGGGAGTGGCGGTAGCCCGACAGCAGCACGGGCGCCGCGGCCCCGGCGGCGATGAGCGACGGAAGCCCGAAGAAGCCCACCGGCTCGAGCCGCAGCAGCGCCTGGAGAGCGAGCGCGGCGACGATGGCTCCGACGACGCGCCGACGCTCGTCGTCGAACGTCGATGCGAAGGCCAAGGCCACGCTCGCCAGGCCGAGCCAGATCCACGGGGTGGGCGACGAGAAGGCGGCCGCCGGCCCGGCGAGGACGAGCCACCACCACCGGCGCGATCGAGAGGCGGCGAGGGTGACGAGGGCGGCGAACACGGCCGGGAGGACCGCATCAGCGACGGGAGTTCCCGTGGGCTCGGCGCCGCTCGCTGCCGCGCTTGCCGCAGCTGCGGCGGCGACCACGGCGATCTGACTCGTGGCAGGAGACCAGCGTGATCGTGGTCCCATCAGCTAGCGAGCCGGGGCCTGAGCCTGGTGCCAGGCCAGGGTGTGGGCGATCCCGTCGGCCAGCGAGACGGTGGGGATCGAGGGAAAGAGCCCATGCAGGCGGGTCGGGTCCGCTTGGCTGTGGGGAACATCGCCGGCGCGGCTGGCGGTATGGTGACGCGAGAGCTCCTTGCCAAGCTGGCGTTCGAGTTCGTGCACCACGTCGAGGAGCGAGGTCCGGGTGCCCAGCGCCAGGTTCACGGGGCCGTCGGCGCTGACCCGTCGCTCGACGGCATCGGTGAGTACGGCGGCGACCGTGTCGACGAAGGTGAAATCACGAGTCTGGGTGCCGTCGCCGTGGACGGTGATGGGTTCGCCGGCGAGGGCGGCGGCGATGAACGTCGGGATGGCGGCGGCGTAGGCGTGGCCGGCGAGCTGCCCGGGCCCGTACACGTTGAAGAAGCGGAAGACGAGCACGTCGAGGCCGAAGGCCGAGGCGTGACCGGCCGCATAGCCCTCGCTCGCCAACTTGGAGGCGGCGTACGGGGACATCGGCCGGCACACGAGATCCTCGGACTTGGGCAGGGTCGGGTTGGCCCCGTACACCGATGACGACGAGGCGATGACGACGTGCGGTGCCGGCTGGCCGCGATCGCCCGCCCGCCGCGCCGCTTCGAGGACCTGCAGGGTGCCGGTGGCGTTGGCATGGTGGCTGGCGACCGGGTCGGCGATGGAGCGGGGCACGCTGGGCCGGGCGCCGAGGTGGACGACGGCGTCGGCCGCGGCGACGAGTGGCCCGATCGTGCCCGGGTCGGTGAGGTCACCGACGACCAACTCCACATCGGGGTGGACCGCAGCTCGGTCGCCGGTCGACAGATCGTCGAGCGCCACGACACGGTGGCCGCGCTCGACGAGGTGGGAGCCGAGGTTGCCACCGATGAAGCCGGCGCCGCCCGTGACCAGGATGGTGCTCACGGCGGCACAACATCCCGGCCACTCCGGTCACCAACTCGTCGAGCTCGGTGGCGCAGCGCTTGAAGGCGGCGAGATCTCGACCCATGGGGTCGGCCACGTTGTCGCCGGGATCGTCGCCGAGCAGCTCGTACGGATCGCGGTCGAAGCTCAGCTCGTACAGCCAGTCCTCGAGGTCGATCGTCGGGCGGTCGCGGACCCGCCTTGCGGGCCCGGGCCTCGAGGCTTCGCAACGTGAAGGCGACGGGCAGCACCTCAGGGTCGAGCACGACGGCCTCGCGGACATGCTGGCGTTCCATACCGATCACCAGGTCCGATCGTCTCACCTGCTGTTCGGTCAGCTTGCGTGAGCGATGGTCGGTCAGGTCGATCCCCAGGTCGCCCGCGGTCAGGATGGTGAGATCGTGGGCCGGGCGATCCTCGGTTACAAGTCCGGCCGAGGCCGACGCCGACCACACCTCGCCCCCGCAGCCGGGCGCGCAGGATGCCGGCCGCCAGGGGCGACCGGCAGATGTTGCCGGTGCAGATGACGAGGACGCGGGCCGGGGTCAGGCGGCGGGGTGGCGGCGCTTGCGCACGGCCAGGACGAGGATGCCGCCGGCGGCTACAAGGGCGGCACCGATGCCCACCACGTTGGTGGAATCGTTACCGGTCACCGCCAGGGCCGCGGCCGACGGCGGTGGCGGTGGCCGGCTGGACGCAGGCTGACGCTGTCGACCAGACCACAACGTGGCCCGGCGACGTCGATCCGGGCCGGGTAGGTGATGGTGGCCGGCAAGGTGATGTTGAACGTCGCCGATCCGACGGCGTTGGTCGTGGTGGTGCCGAGCACCCGGGAGCCGCTGGCGTCGACCAGGGTGACGGTGAGCAGCTCGTTGTTGGCGCACCCGGTGACCTGCCCGAGCACAGCGCTGCCCGGCGCGAG
Source organism: uncultured Acidobacteriota bacterium (assembly GCA_963732655.1). Taxonomy (GTDB): domain Bacteria; phylum Actinomycetota; class Acidimicrobiia; order Acidimicrobiales; family SHLQ01; genus CAVTWS01. Next base: position 542,474 of record CAVTAI010000005.1, read on the forward strand.
GCTGCCCGTGAGGGTGAGGGTGGCGCTGGCGTACGTGGCCTGCGCCAAGGCGGGGGCGGCGGCGCCGAGCGTGACCGCGGTCGCCAGCATCAGAGCCAGGACGGTTCGTCGGATCATGTCTGTCGCTCCACGCCGTGGGTGGTTGGGTGACGGGCGATTGTGCCGTCCGTCATTATCGTCGGCCGAAAAGAGCCGGATGTGAAGCGAAAGCGTACCCCAACGAGCTACCGCTAGGCGGGAATCGGCGCCGATTCTCGGCCGGATGGTCACGATTCGTGGCGGTAAAGGCGGGAGAACGCGCCGTCCGTGCTCAGCAGCTCCGCCGGAGTGCCGTGTTCCACGATGCGGCCATGCTCCAACACGATGACGAGGTCGGCCGAGCGCACGGTGGTGTAGCGGTGTGAGACCACGAGGACGGCGCGGTCGGCCGCCTCGTGGCGCACCCACTCGAACAGGTCGCGCTCGCGGCCGGGGTCGAGGGCCGCCGTCGGTTCGTCGAGGATCAGGAGGTCGGCATCGCGGAAGGCGGCGCGGGCCAGCGCCACTTGCTGCCACTGGCCGCCGCTCAGGTCGGTGCCACCGCGATAGGAGGTCGACAAGATGGTGTCGTAGCCGTCGCGCGAGTCCGGCCAGCGTGTCGTCGATGCCCGCCCACCGAGCGGCCTGCCGGATCGCCGTCCGATCGTCGATCCGGGTGGCGTCACCGAGGGCCACGTTGTCGGCGGCCGAGAGCTCGTAGCGCACGAAGCTCTGGAACAGCACGGCGATGCGGCGGCGTAGGGAGGCGGGGTCGAGCTCGGTGGCGGGCACGCCGTTCCAGGAGATCGTCCCCGCCGTGGGGCTGAGCAGGCCGCACAGCAGCTTCACCAGCGTGGTCTTGCCGGCGCCGTTCTCGCCCACGAGCGCGACGATCCGGCCCGGGCTCCAGATCGAGGGTGATGCCGTCGAGCACCGGTTCGGTCGAGCCCGGGTACGAGAATCGAAGCCGTCGGTTCGGAGATGTCGGAGCGGAGGCGCGCGCGGGCAACTGCGTCACGGGCAGCTGTATCCGGGATTTGGGGTCGGTGGCCGACGGTCATCGAGGAAGCCGACGAGCTCCTGGGTGAACAGCGAGCTCTCGTAGAGCGCCCCGACGCCGACGACGGCGGATCGGAGCTGTCCGCCGAACTGTTGCAGGCCGAAGGCCAGGGCCCCGGCGGCGCCGAGGCTGACGTCGCCCCGGTCGATCAGCCACACCAGGCACAGCAACGCGGCGCCGAGCGCCAGAGCGAGGACGACGCCGGCCGCAATGTGGCGGCGCTCCCGCCGCCGACGCAGCGCGTCGATGATGGACAGTCGCTGCCGGCCGAGCCCCTGGATGCGGTCGACCAGGTAGGTCGGCGCTGCCGGACGCGTGGAGCTCGGGGGCCTCGGTTCGTCCGGTCACCACGTGGATGAGCGACAGGCGTTCGCGGTCGACGGGGGCCAGGTCGACCTCCGTCGAGAACGTCGCCCGGCCGTTGCCGGCCATCACGAGGAGGAGGGGCGCGGCGCCGGCGACGACGACGAGCAGCAGGATGGGCGCGGTGATGGCGATGGCGACGGCGAGGGTGCCGAGGGTCAGCGCCGAGGCGACCAGGGACACCAGGCCGGTGAACATGTAGAACGGCTGGAACTCGGCGTCGTGGACGAGGCGCTGGAAGACGTCGAGGAACGACGGGTTCTCGAACTGCTCGTACGGGGCGCGGGCGGCGGCGTCGAGCACCCGATCCTGTACGTGGATCGACGCTCGTGTGGCCGCCAGGTTGCGGCGTTCGGCGGCCGCGAACCCCGTGGCCGCGGCGACGACGGAGAGGGCGACGAACCCACACAGCTCGGGGGCGGCGTCGGACAACGAGGGCCCGCCACCGGCGGTCAGATCGGCCACGATCGCGGCCAGCAGCGCCAACTGGGCGGCGAAGAGTACCGCGGCCAGGATCTGCAACGCGGCGATCAGGCGGAGGTCTCGCCCGGTGCCCTCGCGCAGCAGGGTCCACGATTGCCGAACGATCGTCGGCAGGTGGAGCAGTCGCGGCAGGGGTGCGGGCGCCATGGCACCCGCGATGATCGCAGTTCGCTCACGCAGCGGCGGGTATGGAGGAGATAACGGACTGACGGCGTGGGGGCAGGCGGGCACGAGGTCGTGCTTCGACCGGCCACCACGGCAGTAGCTTCCAGACGTGGATGGATCGATGCGCCGCGCCGACGCTGGTGGATCGGTCCGCGACGATGCGGTGAGTGCGCTCCGCGTCGAGGCGACGACAGCCAAGGTGGGCGTGGCGTTCGCGCAGGCGGGCGTCGAGGCGATCTTCCTGAAGGGGGTCAGCACCGAGCGCTGGTTGTACCCGGAGGAATCTCGACCCGCCAGCGACGTCGATGTGCTCGTCGGCCCCGAGCAGTGGCGACAAGCCGAGGCGACGCTGGTCCACTTGGGTCTGCGCCGCTCGCAGCCCCCGGACGTGCGCGATGGGCTTGCCCACGCCGTCGGATTCGACGGCACGGCCGGCGTGGTCGACCTGCACCGCCGGGTCGTCGGGATGCATCGGCCGGATGCAGAAGCGTGGTCGAACTGGTGGTCGAGACGGGAGCCGATGCTGGTAGCCGGCGAAACGGTGTGGGCGCTGGACGAACCGGCGCGCTGCGTCGTCGTCGCCGCCCACGCCGCTCAACACGGCTCCCCCGCCGATCGACCGATCGACGACCTGGCCCGGGCCCTTCGAACTGCGCCCCCCGAGGTCTGGCGGGCGGCGGCCGACCTGGCTGAGCGGCTCCTGGGCGAGGGAGCGATGGCGGCGGGTTTGGCCCTGTCGCCCGATGGCCGGGCCCGAGCGGAGGAGCTCGGCTTGGGATCGGTGGTCGATGCCGAGGCGTCGCTGCGTGCCCGCGGCGGCCGCCAGCACGAGGCCGCGCTCGCCGGCGTGCTGGGAGTCACGAGCCGACGTCAGCAGGCCCGGATCGGCTGGCGCTACTTGGTTCCGCCCTCCGATGATCTCGCCGCGTGGGCGCCGCGCCTGACGCGTTGGCCGGGAGGCCGCATCGTGGCCCGCGTCGCCCGGCCGATCTGGGCGGTGGGCCGGGCCCTCGTCGCGCTGCCGAGGGCTCGCCGCATCGCCCGAGCCCGCCGGGTCGGGCCGGGCCCGGATGGCCCGACCGCGCCGGCCTGACTGTCATATTCGGACGGCGTGAACATACCCGGGACCGCCACCTCGAACGCGTACGCTGGCGAGCGCTCCCGGTGATGACCGCGTGGATCGGGTGCGGAAAGGCCAGGACAGGCGACGTGCGGGCCGACCCCACTGACGCTGCGCGACGCTGCTCAAGCGCCGGCGAGCCGCGTCCTCGGCCTGTTGCCCACCCGTCTTCGTCGGCGGCTCGCCCTGCAAGCCGTCGATCTCCTGGGCTGCACGCTTGCTCTTGCCGCTGGCGCTGACCCTCCGCTACGACTTCCGCCCCGGTGACGCCGACTGGAGCGGGTTCTGGCCGGCGCTGGCCGTGTTCTTCGCCGCTCAGGTCGGCGGCGGGTTGTTGACCGGCCTGTACACGTGGAGGTACCAGTACGGCAGCCTCGACGAGGTGCTCGCCCTGGTGGGGTCCACCGCGGGCGCCACGATCGTCCTCTATGTCGTCAATCGGTACGCTGCCGATCGCTGGGTTCCTATCGGTGTGTCGATCCTCACCGGCGTTCTCGCTCTGGCCGCGCTCTCGGGGGCCCGGTTCGCGTGGAGGCTGGCCCAGGAACGGTCGAAACGCCCCGGCCCGACGTCCACACCGACGATCGTGGTCGGGGCCGACGACGCGTCGATCCAGCTGGTCAAGGCCATGGTGACCGACCCCAACTCGCCCTTTCGCCCGGTGGCCTTGCTCGATGATTCGCCGCGACTCGCCAACTTGCGGGTGAGCGGGGTGCCCGTGAAGGGCCGCGTCGACCAACTCGGGGCGGTGCTGGCCTCGACGGGGCGCGCCGCGTGGTGGTGGCGGGGCCGGCGCGTGACAGCGACACGATGCGTCGCATCGTGGCGACCTGTGATGTGCTCGGCGTCGACTGCCGGGTCGTCCCGGCGCTGAGCGACGTGATCGGGGGCAAGGTCGCCCTGGCCGATGTCGTGCCCGTCGCCGAGGTCGACCTGCTCGGTCGTGACCACCTGAGCGACTCCCTGATGCTCGAGGTGGCCGATTACCTCCACGGGCGGCGGGTCCTGGTGACCGGCGCCGGGGGATCGATCGGTTCCGAGTTGTGCCGGCAGCTGCGGGCCTTCGAGCCGGCGGCGCTGATCATGCTCGACCGTGATGAGTCCGGCCTGCACAGCACCCAGCTCTCGATCGACGGCACGTCCCAGCTCGACGACCCGGGCCTCGTCGTCGCCGACATCCGCGACCGGGAGCGGGTGTACGACATCTTCGACGAGTGGAAACCCGAGGTGGTGTTCCACACCGCCGCGCTCGAAACATCGTCCCCCTGCTCGAACGCTTCCCGGACGAAGCCGTCAAGACCAACGTCATCGGCACCGTCAACGTGCTCGATGCCGCGCTCGACCACGAGGTCAAGCGCTTCGTGAACATCTCGACCGACAAGGCGGCCGAGGCGACAGCGTCCTGGGCCTCACCAAGCGGCTCGGGGAGAGGCTCACCGCGTCGGCCAGCGCCGGAATCGGACGGAACGTACGTGTCGGTCCGATTCGGCAACGTGCTCGGCAGCCGCGGATCGGTGATTACCGCCTTCCGGAGCCAGATCGCCGCCGGGGGCCCGGTCACGGTCACCCATCCTGACGTCACCCGCTACTTCATGACCATCGAAGAGGCCGTTCGACTCGTGATCCAGGCCGGCGCCATGGGCGCGCGCGCGAGGTCCTGGTGCTCGACATGGGTGAGCCGGTGCGCATCCTCGAGCTGGCGCGCCAGATGATCGCCGTCAGGCGACCCGATGGTGTCGATCCGGTACACCGGCCTCCGGCACGGGGAGAAGCTCCACGAGGTGCTCTTCGGTCCCGGCGAGGTCGACCAACGGCCGCGCCACCCGTTGATCAGCCAGGTCCGGGTGCCGCCGCTGCCGGCCGACTCGGTGGAGGCACTACGATCCGGCCTGCCCTGGGCCGAGGTCCTGCGCCGGGGCGGCGAGGAACGATGAACGACACCTTCGACGAGCCGCGTGTCGACCTGGCCGACTACGCCCGTGTCCTGTGGCGCCGCTGGTACGTCATCGTCGCCGTCGTCGGCGTGGTCGTGGGTCTGTCGGCGTACCGCACGAGCCGCCAGCCCGACCTCTACCGGTCGTCGGCCGAGGTGCTGCTGCAGAGCCAGATCGCCGAAGAGTCGCAGAACGACTTCAGCCCTCTCGACTACGCCACCGACGTCGTCCGCACCGAGATCGAGATCATGACGTCGAACGACATCACGTCGGCGGTCCGCGAGCGATTGGGTCGGTCTCCCTCGGTCTCGATCACCCAACGGGGCACCACGGCGGTCGTCGCCGTGTCGTCGGTGAGCGAGGATCCGCGGTCGCCGCGGAGACGGCCAACGTGTACGCCACCACCTACACCGAGGTCCGCCGCGCTCAGCGGGCCGAGGCGATCGCCATACTCGGCACCGAGATCCAGACCACCATCGACACGATCGGAGGCGATCTCGCGCCGATCCAAGCCGAGATAGCCGACCTCGAGGCGACCCTGGGCGGGGAGTTCCTCGATCCGGTGAGCCGGGCCGAGATCACCACCCAGATCGATCAGCTCGAAACCGAGGCGGAACCACTGTCCGGACTTTTGGGCCAGTACCAGCAGCAGTTGTCGGCCCTGCAGTTGAGCGGCAACCTGGCCGAGATCGGCGGCGCCGAGGTCATCAGTGAGGCGGGGGTACCGTCCACGCCGTTCTCACCGAACCTTCAGCGCAGCCTCATCTCAGCGGGAGCCCTGGCGTTCATGCTGGCGCTGGCGGCCGCTTTCGTCGTCGACCACCTGGATGATCGCATCCGATCCAGCGCCGAGGCCCAGACCATCTCGGGTCGGCCGGTTCTGACCCGCATCCCGGAGAATCGTCGTTTCATGGGGCGGTCGACGCCGGCCGCACTGCGACATCCGGGCTCGATCCCTGCCGAGGCCTTCCGCGTGCTGCGCACGAGCCTCCTCTTCGCCGCCGTCGATCGTCCGCTCAAGATCATCCAGGTCACGAGCGCGTCGGCGCGTGACGGGAAGAGCACCACCTCGGCCAACCTCGCCGTCACCTTGGCCCGCGCCGGCAAACGTGTGGTGCTGGTCGACCTCGACCTACGCCGGCCGTCGCAGCACGAACTGTTCGGCATGGCCGCCGAACCCGGGTTCACGTCGGTCCTGCTGCGGGAGGCCAAGTTGAGCGAGGTGCTATTCCCGATTCAGAACGATCTGCCCCTGTCGCTGGTCCCGGCAGGTGCGTTACCGGCGACTCCGTCGGAGTTGCTGGGGTCTGACCGAACCGAGGAACTGATCAACGCGCTCGCCGAGAGGTACGACTACGTGGTGCTCGACAGTCCGCCGGTGGTACCGGTGACCGATCCGTTGGTCATCGCCCGGATGGCCGATGCCGTCGTCCTGGTGGTGTCGATGGGAGATACGCGGCGGCGGGATCTCGAAGAGGCGATGGAGCGGCTCGGCCAGGTCAACGCAGACGTGCTCGGGCTGGTCGTCAATCGCATCGCCGAGTCGAATCGATATGGCTACGACTACGACAGCGTGGCCGCCAGCCGAGCCCAACGAGCGCCCAGGCGGAGGGGACGCCGCGCCAAGATCGCAGCCGTCGAGGCGGACTCGGGCGGCGTCGTCGATCTCCCGCTCGCGGAAGAGGCTCTGCCCGACGACCTCGAGCGTCGGCGTCGGGGTCTTCGACGAGCCCAATGATGGTTGGGTCGGCGCCGACGATCTTCGATCAGATCGCCGCCCGAGCCGGTGGTCGCACCGTCCTCAACCTCGGAGCGGGGTCCTCCTCGATCGTGGAGCCGACCAGGACGTCGGTCGACGTCGACGTCGTTCGTCCCCGCACGCCGGGGCCTCGATTCGTCCTGGCCGATGCGGGAGCGCTGCCGTTCCGCTCGGGCGCGTTCGATGCTGCGGTGGCGAAGGACGTCATCGAGCACGTCGCCGACGTGAAGCAGGTGCTCGATGAGGTGCGTCGTGTGGTCCGACCCGGGAGCAGATTGGTCGTGTTGGCCCCGCGTGCCGTCCCGCGCTGTCTGGGCCGACCCCACGCACCGGCGTGGGTTCACCACGAGTTCGTTGATCACCGCCTTGTCCGCCTCCGGGTGGATCGCTACCGCCGCGCCACGCCGGATGGGGTCGATCCCGTTCGCCGGGCGCGCCGGGATCGGGCTGGACGGAATCGAAACGATCCTCCGTGTGCCCGGTTTCGGCCACCGCTTCGGCACGAATCACCTGGTGACCGCCACGGCATCCGGGGCACAGGCATGACCGCCACGGCATCACCCGGGGGGGCAGGCGTGACCGCCGATCGTCTGCCACTCCTGGTGGCGGTCGTCAGCCATCCGATCCAGTACTTCTCGCCCTGGTTCCGAGAGGTGGCCGCGAGCGGGCGAGTCCATCTCCATGTGCTCTATCTCTCGCGACGGGGCGTCAACGGGTACTTCGACCACCAGTTCGGTAAGCGGATCGAATGGGATGTCCCGCTGCTGGACGGCTTCCGCAGCGAGTTCCTACCCGAGCGGGGCGAGCCCGAGGAACGTCGTCCCTGGCGAAACGACAACCCGAGCGTCTCTCGGCGTCTGGACGAGCTCGACCCCGACGTCGTTCTGGTGTTCGGCTACGCCCGGCGACGCCAATTGGCGCGCCGCCCGGTGGGCGAAGCGACGCCGGCGCAAGCTCATGCTCTACTCCGATTCGAACGCCGCCCGCGCCGTCTCGGCGACTCGTGGTTTGGCCAAGAGGGTGGTCGTCAGCACCTTCTACCGGGCGGTCGACGGCGCCCTCTTCAACAGTGCCAACAACCGTCGATACCACGAACGCTACGGTCGACGCGGAATGCGGCTCTACCCGTGCCGCTTACCGGTCGATCTCAAGCGATTGACGTCGGGCACGGATGTCGCTTCCGATCGCCGCCGTATCCGGAGCCGATACGAGATCCCCACCGAGGCCTTCGTCGTCGTGTTCAGCGGCAAGCTCGCGCCGCACAAACGAGCGGTCGATCTGCTCCGAGCCGTCTCCGCGCTGGAGGGCACCCCGCCGGTGTGGGCCTTGTTCGTGGGCGACGGGCCGGACCGGCCGGAGTTGGAACGAATTGCCGCCGAGACAGCGGGGGGGCGGGCCGTGTTCGCCGGCTTCGTCAACCAGACGGCGATCGGGGGGTTCTACGCCGCTGCCGATGCGTGCGCGCTGCCGTCATCGAGCGAAGCCCATGGACTCGCGGTGACGGAAGCAACGGCCTTCGGCCTACCCGTCCTGGTGAGTGACCAAGTGGGGTGCATCGGCCGCGACGATGTGGCCCGGCCCGGGGTCAACGCCATCGTTCACGAGTGTGGCGACATCTCGGCGCTGGCCGAGGGGATCGATCGGCTGCGACGCGATGCTCATCTCTGCGCCGACATGGGTCGGGCCTCGCTCGCCATCGCCGCCACGCAGGATGTCCGGACAGCGGCCCACCTGCTGTGCGACGCCGTGATAGATCTCGACCGGGCGAACGCAGGGTCAGCATGAGCGACGCCAGGGTCGACCCGCTCCGGCTCCTTGTCGTGGCCGAGAGCTGGATGGGTGGGAACGGCCGCGGGTTCTCGGCCACGCTCAGCCCGCGCCGGCCATCGGGTGACCCAGATCGACCCGATGGCGTTCGTTCCGAATGGCTGGGCGAGTACGGACCTTCGGGTCCTGGGCCGGGTCATGCGGGGCCGCATGGTCGGCGACCTGACCCGCCGCCTCCTGGGTGAGATCGAATCGGGCCGGCACGACGCGTTCGTCGCCTACAAGGGCCAGTGGGTGGACGCGGAGGTCCTGGCGGGTGCCCGCCGGAACGTGATGCCGGCCGTCAACATCTATCCGGACAACAGCGTGGATGCCCACGGACCGACGCTCGCTGACGCCATCACCCGCTACGACGTCGTCTTCTCGACCAAACGATTCCACCTCGATGACCTCCGCCGCCGCGGTGTGCCCGAGGTCGTCTACCTGCCCCATGGCTTCGACCCCGACGTCCATCGACCGCCCGTGCTCACCGGGGCCGATGAGCAGCGCTATGGCTGTGATGTCTCGTTCATCGGGACGTGGTCGCCGAAGAAGCAGCGTCTGCTGGAGTTCGTGGTGGCCTCCCGACCCGACCTGCGGGTGCGGATCTGGGGCGAGCAATGGGAGAAGGCTCCGACCCTGCGTCAGGTGTGGGAGGGACGTGGTGCGTTGGGCTGGGAGTACGCGGTGGCGGTGGCCTGTTCCAAGGTGAACCTCGCCCTCCTCAGCGAAGCCCGGGCGGGTTCCAGCAGCGATGACATGATCACCGCCCGCACGTTCGAGATACCCGGCATCGGCGGGCTGATGCTCCACGAGCGCACCGATGACCTGGCCGAATGGTTCGAGGTCGGGGAGGAGGTGGCGACGTTCGAGGGCCCCGACGAGCTGGTGGCCCGGCTCGACGAGCTCGTCCCCGATGAAGCTCACTGCGCCGCGATCGCCGCACGCGGTCGGGCCCGGGCGATGGCCGGAGCGTCGCTCGATCGACGGGCCGAGGTCGTCAGTGACTGGCTCGCTTCCCGCGTGGGCGGCACGGCACGAACCGTCGGTACGACATGAACCTCGCTACGGTCCGTGTCACACCGATGTCGGGTCGCCGGCCCAATCGGCGAGCCCATCGGCTTGCCGCCTGGCAACAGGCCTACGTGGTCTCGATCGGTCTGGTGGTCGCCGCCGGATTCACCCAGTCCGAGTCGATGGTCGCCGCCGCGGTGACGCTGTGCGCCGCGGTGTATGTCGGCCGGGACCTTCGTGTCCGGCGCCAGGCCACGGTGATGACCGCCTATGCGGTGGGCGCCGGCTTGAGCTTCGGATTCGCCAACTGGCTCGGCTACCTCCTCGACGACTCCCGCTACCGGGCCGTGTTCGACGACTACCTCGTCCGCGAGTACACGAACCGCGGTCAACTCCTCGCCGCCGCCGGATTGGTCGTGCCCCTGCTCGCCTTCGAGCGGTGCCGCTCGAGCCCGCTCGTGCGTGCTGTCCCGCGGGTCGGAGGGCCGAGTCCCGATCGGCTTCTCGTCGTGCTGGCGTTCGGGTTGGCGGCGGTGGCGTGGCTCCACCGGATCCGGCCCCTCCCTCGCGTCGCTCGGCATCATGGCTCAGTTCGTGCTCATGGGGGCGACGGTCGCGGTCTTCATCCTGCGCCGCCGGATGTTCGCCTCCGGCCTACCAGCGTTGCACCCCTTCCTCGGCCCGGTCTGCCTCGCCCTCACGTTCGGCGAGGTGATCTACCAAGGCCTCTACAGCCTCCTTCGCATCGAGATGGTGTGGCCGGTGATCGCCTACGCCCTTCCGGCGCTGTCGCGCCCCGCAGATCCGTACCCGCCTGTTCGTGGCTGCGGTAGCGGTCGGGTTCGCGGTGCTGTTCCAGCCCCTGGGAACGGTTCGGGGTTCGGTCTACGGCGTCGAACGGCTCGAGGCGATCGGTGGCGCTCGGACCGACGTCGAGGAGCGAGACGCCGGTTCGGGGGCGATCGACAGCGCGGTCGCTCTGGCCGCCCGGCTGTCGACCCATAATCAGCTCAGCCAGGTCATCCGGGTCACCGAGGAGAAGGGCTTCGTCGACGGTGAGACGCTCCAGTACGTCGTCGTGGCGGTGATCCCGCGGGCCTTGTGGCCGTCGAAACCACTCGTCACGCCGGGCCAGTACTTCGCCCGAGAGGTCGGGCGCGGCACCGAGACCGCGTCGGGTGGTTTCAGCAACGCCATCAACATGACGGTGCCAGGCGAGCTCTACCTGAATTTCGGCTGGTATGCCGTCGTCCCGGGTCTGGCGTTGCTCGGATTCGTGTTCGCGTTGTTGCACCGGGCGGCCGTCCACGGCGCCGATCCGCGCAACCCGGTGGCGTCGGCCATCGCGCTGCTCGTGTACGTCCAGGCCTTCTTCGTCGGTTCCAACGCGACGACCATCACCAACCTTGTCATCCTGCTCGTCGCTGGCTGGATCCTGGGCGGCGCCCAGCGCACCTTGATCTTCGACCGGGCCGTCCGTGGCGGGTCTCGGAGCCGGCGTGCCTAGAACGCTCCTGTTGGCCAGTGCACTCAAGGGGTATGGCGGAGTGCAGGTCGTCAACCGACTCGTCATCGACGCCTTCGAGGCCTGGGGCCATCCGTTGTCCGTGCTCTCGCTGGACGGTGGATCGGTGGTGAAGGATCGACGGCCGAGCCGGCTCGCCAAAGCCCGCTTTGCCGCCGAGGCGGTGCGGGTGGCGCGGCGGGAGCGACCCGAGGTGGTGTTCGTGACGCACGCCGGTTTGGCCCCCGCGGCACGTGTGAGCGCGCACGGTCGACGTCTCGTGTGCTGGCTCCACGGAGTCGAGGCATGGGCGCCGATGGGGCGTGCTCAGCGCTGGGGCCTCGACGGCGCCGACCACCTCATCGCCAGCTCGGAGTTCACCCTCGACCGCTTCCGGCGGACTCATCCCGACCTGGCGCGGGTGCCCGGGCGGGCCTGCCCGCTTCCGGCCCGGAGCCTCGGCGCCGGTCGAGCCGACCCGGCGGCCTCACGGATCATCCTGTCGGTGGGCCGACTTCGGGGCCGCGGGATGAAGAAGGGGCAGGATCGACTGATCGAGTCGCTGGCCGCCCTCTCGGAGCGGCATCCGGAGTGGAAGCTCGTGGTGGCCGGAGAGGGCGACGGTCGAGCGGATCTCGAGGCGCTCGCCGACCGGCTCGGCGTGGGTGATCGGGTCGACCTCGTGGGGGCCGTCGACGACGAAGCGCTCGAGGGCCTCTACTCGTCGGCCGCCGTCTTCGCCCTCCCGAGCGAGGGTGAGGGGTTCGGCTTGGTGCTCGCCGAAGCGATGGCCCACGGTCTGCCCTGCGTCGCCAGTTCGCTCGATGCCGGGGGGGATCTGGTCGTGGACGGAACGACCGGCTTCGCCGTGGACCCGACCGACGGACGGGCGTTGGTGTCACGCCTCGACAACCTGATGAGCGACCCGGTGCGTCGGGCCGACATGGGAGCGGCGGGCCGACGATTCATCGAGTGCCATCACACGGTGGAGCAGTTCCGGGCGCAGTTGGGCGAACGGCTGGGGTCGGTGTCATGACGGAGTCGTCGCCCCGACCGCGGGTATGGGTGCACACGGTCGCCGTGCCGGTCGGCGGCGGAGCGACCTACCTCGAGGCGGTCCTGCCGCGCCTCGTCGGCCGGCTGACCGGTTCGGGAGCGGATGTCACGGTGCTGACCTCGCCAGCCGGCGAGCAGCTCGCCCGTCGGGGTGGCGCGCCGGTTCGCATCTTCGGTTGGGCCGCCAACGGGGCGGTGGCCCGTCTCGCGTTCGATCAGTTCGCACTGCCGTTCCTGGCCCGCCGGCACCGGGTCACCGCCGTGCTGTGTCTGGGTAGCTTCGCTCCCGTTCTCTGCCGGGCCCGGACGGTTGTGTTGGTGCGCAACAGCATCTACTTCGATCCCGAGCTCCTGAAACGAACCTCCACGCGGCGCAAGGTGAGGTGGCCGCTGGAACGCCTGCTCATCATCCGGGGTGCCGCGGCCAGCGACGCGGTCGTCTACCCGTCGAACTTCATGAGGTCGCTGGTCGAGCGCCGGACGAGGCTGCAGCGGCGCCGGCTGGAACGTCGAGGCCATGTCGTTCCCTACGGCGTCGAGGAGCGACTTCTGGATCGGCCCAACGTGGCCGATCCCATCGATGTCGAACGGCCGCCGTGGCGGGTCTTCGTGCCGTCCTCAGCCACTATCCAGAAGAACCTCGGGCTCGTGGTCCGTGCCGTCGCCGTCGCCTCCGAGCAAGGAACCCCGGTGAGCGTCGAGGTGACCGTCGGGTTCGACGAGCTCGACGCCGAGCTCCAGCGACTCGTGACCGATCGACGACTCGTCGAATCGGGCCACCTCCGCCTTTGCGGCTCGCTCGATCGCGTCGACCTCGCCCTCCGACTGTGGTCCGCCGACATGTGTGTGCTGGCGTCCTGGAGCGAATCGTTCGGCCACCCGGCGGTCGAGGCGCTGGCTGCCGGCTGCCCGGTGGTCGCCGCGGACCGCCCGTGGGCGCACGAGATCTGTGGCGGCCACGCCACCTACATCGATCCTGCCGACCCCCGAGCGTTGGCCGAGGTCTGGGCGACCTGGCCGCGCCAGCGTCCCGACGGGGCCGAATCGGCCTCGGTTGCGGCCCGATTCTCCTGGGACCGGCATGCCGAGGCCATGGTCGAGCTGCTCGTCGGGGCGGGCGGTGCGGTCGGTCCGGGCGTTGCCCCATGATGGCAAGGGTGGGCCCCGAACAACTGGGTGCCGGGAAGGGCTCGTCGTGCTCCAGGTGATCCAGTCGACCAAGGGGGCGCGGTGCGGCTCATCGACGTGCCCGTCCCTGTCCCCGGGCCGACCGAGGTGCTGGTGGCGACGAGACGGTCCGTCGTCTCGCCGGGCACCGAGCGAGCGGTACGGGCGCTGGCCTCGGCCAGCCTGTTGGGCAAGGCGCGAGCGCGCCCGGACCTGGTCCGAGCCGTCGTTCACAAGGCCCGGCAGCAGGGTGTCGTCGACACGGTGCGGTCGGTTCGAGCGCGGCTCGACGAGAACATGACGTTGGGGTATGCCGGCTGCGGTGTGGTGGTCGAGGTCGGCGCCGCAGTAGCGGGAATCCGACCCGGCATGCGGGTCGCCACGGCCGGCGCCGCCCACGGCGAGTACCAGATCGTGGCCGGACTGCTGTGCGTCCCCGTCCCGGACGAGGTCGACGATGATTCGGCCGCGTTCACCACCCTGGGCGCGGTCGCGCTGCACGGGTTGCGGCAGGCCGATGTGGGGCCGGGCGGCTGCATCGCCATCATCGGGCTGGGGCTGGTCGGTCAGCTCACGGCACGGTTGGCGGTGGCGTCGGGTCTGCGGGTGGTGGGCATCGACACGCGGTCCGACGCGGTCGAGCGAGCGGCGTCGTCGTCAGCAGGAGTCATGGCTCTGGTGGAGGCCGGAGCGGACACGACGGAGAAGGCGTTGGCGTTCAGCCGTGGCCGGGGGGTCGACGCGGTGGTGATCACCGCGGCCACGCCATCGTCGGCACCGGCCCGCCGCGCCGTCGACCTCGTACGGGATCGCGGCACCGTCGTCGTCGTCGGTGACATCGGCCTGGAGCTGGAGCGGGGACCGCTGTATGACCGTGAGGTGACCCTGCGTCTCGCCCGCTCGTACGGCCCTGGTAGATACGAGGCCAGCTACGAGCAGTTGGGCGTCGACCTTCCGGTCGGGATGGTGCGGTTCACCGCCGGGCGGAACATGGAGAGCGTCCTCGATCTGATGGCGTCGGGCCGACTGGTGGTGAGTGACCTGGTGACCCATCGGATGCCGGTCGGCGACGTCGCCGATGCCTATGAGGCGATCGCCTCGCCGGAAGCGGCCGCCGTTGGCGTCCTGCTGACCTACGAGGGGCCGGCCACGGTCGGGCCGGGAGATCGGCGACGACACGTGTCGAAACTCCGGCCGGTCGCCACCCCCGGGGTCGCGCTGCTCGGTGCCGGTACGTTCGCTCGGCGCACCGTCGTGCCGCTCCTGCGTCAAGCGGGGCTCGACCACCTCGTCTCGGTCGTCTCGCCTTCCGGAACGACCGCCCGGTTGCTCGCTCATCGGGAGGGGTTCCTGCGGGCCGGCAGCGACGCAGGGGAGGAGGTGAACGCGGCCGATGTCGATCTGGTGGCGGTGGTCTCCCGCCATGACAGCCACGCCGAGTTGGCCGTCGCCGCACTCCGAGCCGGGAAGCACGTTTACTGCGAGAAGCCGCTCGGCCTCGACCACGACGAGCTCGATCTCATTGAACAGGAGATGGATGCGCATCCGGAATGCCTGTTGCTGGTCGGCCACAACCGGCGATGGTCGCCCGCCATCGATGCTGCGCACGCCGCGCTGGGGAGCTCCGGCGGACCCCTGGTGATGACGTACCGCGTCAGCGCCGGGCGTCTGGCGGCCAGCCACTGGTACCGGGACCGACGCCAGGGTGGCCGGTTGGTGGGGGAGGTCGGACATTTCGTCGACACCGTCGCCGCGCTGGCCGGAGGCCCTCCAGTTCGGTGGTGGTCCACCGGCGAGTCGAGCACCGAGACGGCGCTTCGGGACAACCTGGTCGTCATGGTCGAGTTCGCCGACGGGTCCTCGGCGGTGATCTCCTACGCCGCCGACGGTCACCCGACCACGCCGAAGGAGCGCCTGGAGATCCTGGGTCGGGGTCACACCATCGTCGTGGACGACTTTGCGTCGGTCACGGTCGATGGTAAGCGGGTGTGGCACGGAGCGCGGGACAAGGGCCATGCCCGCCAGTTCGCCGAGCTGGCGGCTGCTCTCAGCGGGCGACCGTCGGCCCCCTTCCTGCGGCTGATGCGGGAACGAACCGGTCTGGTCATATCGCGCATCGTGGTCGATTGCGCTATGTCGTCTGGTCCCGCCACGCCGGATCCGACGCCGTGACGGTGGTGTACCTACAGCAGTCGGCGCTGCACTACGGCGAGGATGGGGTGATCGCATCCCAGGTGATCGCCCGGGCCCGGTCCATGGAGAGGTTCGTGGGCCCGAGCGAGGTGTGGTTCCTCGATGCGGTCCGCACGATGTTGTCCGCTCCGGGTCGCCAAGCCGTGTTGGCCTACCGGCGCCAATGGCCTGACGGTGTCATCCGCCGGATCCCGTTCTCCGGTCGGATGGGTCGGGAGGCGCCGGCCGTCGCGTTGGCCCAGTACGGGCGGCTCCGCTCCCGAACACGGGGACGTTCTCCGCTGATCCTGCATTGCCGAGGCGAGGAGGCCACGCTCACCGCGTTGGCAGCCCGCGAGCGCGGCCTGAAGGCGCGGGTGGTGTGTGACATCAGGGGAGATGCGCTCGACGAGCACGTCGGCCGGACGGGCGACGCGGCGACGTTGACACGTGTTCGTGACCGGGAGCGCCGGGCGGTGGACGGTGCCGACAGCGTGGTCACCCCCTCGGAGCTCCTCACGCAGGTCCTGCGTGAGCGCTACCCCGAGCATGCGCCCAACATGAGCACGGTGCCGAGTTGCGTCGACGGTCCGACGTTCTCGGCCTCGGTTCGGAAGGACCGTCGGACGGCGTGGAGCCTGCCCGACGATGCCGTCGTCGTGGTCTACAGCGGCAAGCTCAACGCCGAACGGTTACCCAACATCATGGTGGGGCTGATCCGGGAGTTGGTGGGGCAGGGGGTCGACGCCCATCTGGTGGCCATCAGCGACCGGGTGGAGACGGTGGATCTACGCGCCGCCGCCGTTGGTCAGGGAGTGGATCCGGCCCGAGTCCGAACGGTGACCGCCTCCCGCGACGAGGCACTGGCCTGGTTGAGCGCGGCCGATGTCGGGCTCTTGCTGACGCCCGATGAGCCACGGTTTCGGGTGAACGCCAGTATCAAGATCGCCGAATACCTCTCGGCCGGCCTAGTCCTGGGCCTGACCCCCTGGACCGGGTCGACGGCGGCGAGGGCCGTCGAGCGGCAGGTCGGTGTGGCGATCGATCCCGATCGTGTCGCGCCCGCCGCTCGCGACCTCGTGGCCCTTCTCGCCGATCCCGAGTCGTCGGCGCGCGCCCGGGCGTGGTGCACCCGGGAGCTCACCTGGGAATCGGTCGCGCCGGTCGTGCGCCGGGCGTACGGGTTTGTCTGACCCAGCAAGCTTCAAGTCTCAGGAGCGGGCCCGTAACCAGCGGTTGAGCTGGTAGACGGCCCACAGCGCGCTGCGACGGGGGATGTGGGTCCGGCCTGGTCGAAGCGTCGTGTCAATCCAGCGGTCGAGCAGTCGGCCGTCCACATGCTGGCGTACCGGAGCGTCCGGTTCGGCCAACTCGTCGAGTCGCTGAGCGAGGTGACGGTCGAAGGCCCACTCGGCGAGCGGCGGGTCGAACCCGATCTTGGGAAGGTCGACGTGGCCCGCCGGCAGGTAACGCGCCGCCACCTGTTTGAGCGCCCATTTGGTGCTCCCGCCCCGGCGCTTCATGTGCAGTGGGAGCGAGCCGGCGAGCTCGACGATCCGGTAGTCGAGGAGCGGCACCCGCACCTCTAGGGCGTGGGCCATCGAGGCCCGATCGACCTTGGCCAGGATGTGGTCGGCCAGATAGGTCTTGACATCCAGGTAGGTGGCACGGGTGACCGGATCCGCCGGCCAGCGCTCCCAGAGCTCGCGGTGCATCGAGACCCACGGGCCGAGGTCGGCGCCCATGAGCCTTTCGGCTTCGGCGACCGTGACCGGATGACGGGCCACCAAGGCTCGTTCGAACGGTCCATCGAGCCGGGATCGAAGGCCGGGCACGCCCCGCCGGTCGGGTGGGAGCCGGCCCGCCCATGGCGCCAGCGCCGACGATGTCGACCGGCCCGCGGCCACGGTGTCGTACCAGCGATAGCCGGCGAACAGCTCGTCGCCGCCGTCGCCGGACAAGGCGACGGTCACCCGGCTCCGGGCCAGCTCGCTCACCACGTGGGCGTTGGCCAGGGACACGCAGTTGAACGGCTGGTCGAAGTGATCGGCGGCGGCCCAGTAGGTGGCCAGCAGATCGGCGGTGGCCGGAAGCTCGTGATGGTGGGCGCCGACGTGGCGGGCCACGTCGCGGGCCCGGTCGGTTTCGTCACGCTCGTGGCCCGGGGTCGTGATCGTGAAGGTCTCGATCGATGCGCCGGCGGACCGGGCGAGTGCCGTCGTGACCAACCCCGAATCGACGCCGCCGGACAGGAGCGAGCCCAGCGGCACATCGGCAACCCTACGAATGTCGACGGCGTCGTACACGAGGGCGTCGAGCTCGTCCAGGACCTCTCCGTCCGGTCGATCGTCGTGGGCGGTGAACGGGGCGTCCCACCACGCCTCCGGGGCGCCGACGGCGCCGGGGCCAGGCCAGCGATCTACGTCGACGGTGAGGTGGTGGCCGGCGGGGAGCTGGTGGATGCCGTCGTAGACGGTGGCGGGGCTGGAGATGTAGCCGGCCAGCAGGTACTGGGCCAACGCATCGGGTCGCAGCGAGGGCGAGCGGCCGAGCGCCGCCAGCACCGCCTTGATCTCCGAGGCGAACACGAACAGCCCGTCGCCGGCGAACCAGAAGAGGGGTTTGATGCCCACTCGGTCCCGCACCAGGGTGAGGCGCTGCGAGCGCTGGTCGTGGAACGCGGCGGCGAACATGCCGTTGACCCGGGGGAAGGCGTCGACGCCGAGCCTCTCGAAGAGGGCGAGCAACACCTCGGTGTCAGTGTTTGACGTGAAGCGGCGTCCCTCGGTCTCGATCTTCCGGCGCGTGTCCTGCCAGCCGTAGAGCTCGCCGTTGTAGCTGATCGCCACGTCACCACCGGGGCCCACCATCGGTTGATGGCCGGCGGGGGACAGATCGACGACGGACAGCCGCCGATGGCCGAGGGTCACCGGACCGCGTTCGAGGATTCCGACGTCGTCCGGCCCCCGGTGGGCGATGGTCGGGAGCATGCGTTCGACCATCGCTCGGGCGCGCCCGGGATCGGTGGCGACGACGCCGGCGATTCCACACATGGGTTTGGTCAGCGCTCGGCTTCGATGAGGAGATACCCGCCGAAGCGATGCCCGAGCCGACGAATGAGCGGACGGGGCCACAGCCGGATGGCCAGGCGGGAGGCGCGATCCTGGTACTTGGCCGACGGCGCCATGGTGAGCAGGTCGCCCAACCCGAGTTGCGTGTGGACCTCGACGTGGCCGAAGTGACGTTCGAACAGCTGGCGGGCCTGCTTGCGGCTGTAGAGGCGAGTGCCGGGTGACTCCAGGTGCTCGGCGATGACCCGATGGGCGGAGACCAACCGCCCCCGGAGCAGGCCGTGGCGCAGCCAGATCAGCCCGACCCCCCAGGACCACGTGTGGTAGATGGCGAAGCGGGCCGAGCCGCCAGGGCGGAGGACCCGCGCCGCCTCGGCCACGAAGCGTTCGGTGTCGGGTGAGTGGTGAGCCACCCCCCAGCTGTAGATCAGGTCGAAGCTGGACGAAGGGAACGGGAGCTGCTCGCCGTCGGCCACCAGCACCCGCGGTGAACGGCCATCGAGTCGCAGGCGGTCGGCCGTGTGCTGCACCGAGCCGGGCGCGAAGTCGATGCCGAAGGCGTCGGCCCCGGACCGGACCCACTCCAGGTGGTCGGCGCCCATGCCCGTTCCCATCTCGAGGACCCGGCGACCCCGGCCCTCGGAGAAGCGGGCGAACGGCGCGATCCACGGCTCGAGGCGGTACCGAGCTTCGGCCTGGCTGCGGTAGTAGGCGGCGCCATCCCCGGTTCGTGTATCGCTCACCGCAGGACTCGGCATCCCAGAAGCCGCTCACGTCGCGCCAGTCCGCCTTGGGGCTGGTCAAGGGGTGCCTCCGGGGGCATCGACGAATCGGCGCATCCACAGTTCAGCGCACACGAGCGTGTAGACGAGGTACGCCGCGTCGATCTCACCGCGATGGTTGCGGTCGACGAGGCTTCGAACGGCCTCGGGGTCGAACAGGCCCCGGTTCGTCAGGGATGACGGCGACAGCACCTCGTCGACCATGGGGCACAGGTCCTCGCGAATCCACCGCCGCAATGGGGCGCCGAAGCCGGTCTTGGGTCTCGTGAGGATGGCGGGCGGGAGGTCAGCGGCCATGGCGTCGCGGAGGACGCCCTTGAGGCGCCGCCGATGCTGCTTGGATCGCCGGGGCAGCGTGGCCGCGAACTCCACCAGATCGGTGTCGAGAAACGGCACCCGGACCTCGACGCCGTGCCTCATGCTCATCTTGTCGGTGTAGATCAGGTTGTGGTCGGCGAGGAAATGGCGCTGTTCGAGGAACAGCATGCGGTTGAGGCGACGGTGCTCCGCCGGGATCTCGCCCAGTCCGGCGACCAGCGGCCCGATGGCCGTAAACCCGTCCAAGGCGCGTCGGACCTCGGGCGTGTAGAGCGGCCGGACGACATCGCTGGTGTGCCAGAGGAAGAAGCCGGCCAGCCGGTCGTCGGCGGACAGGTGAGACGATGCCAGGTACTTTCGGGCCCGACGGATGACCGGTCGGTGGACCGAGCCGCGTTCGAGGACCCGGCGGGCGCCGCGGGCCACCGGGCCGGGGATGTGCGACGTCAGGTCGTCGAAGGCCAAGGCCACGTGTCGGGCGTAACCCCCGAACAGATCGTCGCCGCCGGCACCCGACAAGAGCACCGGCACCCCGTCGGCTCGCGCCGCCGCGCTGATCCGTTGCACGTTGATGGCGGCCGGGTCGGCGATCGGCTCGTCGAGCGAGGCGACGATCATCTCGGTATCGGCGATGGGATCGACGTCGATCGGGATCTCCCGAAGCTCCACACCGAACTGCGCCGCCGCTTGACGGGCGTAGGGCAGATCCATGGGATGCTCGTCGGGACGGCCGGAGAGCGCAACGGTGTAGCAGGGAACCGGACCGGTCGCGTGCGCTCTCATCAGGGCCACGATGCTCGTCGAGTCGATGCCGCCCGAAAGGAACGCTCCGACGGGGACGTCGCTGATCATCTGTCGTTCGACCGCCTGGTCGAGCAGGCGTCTCGTCTCCTGGGCCAGCTCGCGGTCGGACAGATCGAGCTCGGTGCCGTCGAACGTCGAGCGGTACCACTGACGCACCGACGTCTGGCCGTTGTCGACCACGACGAGGTGGCCGGGTAACAGTTTGTTCACCCCCGCCAGCATGGTGTGGGGCGCCGGGCACCAGATGAGGCTGAGGTGCAGGTGCAGGGCCTCGTGGTCGATCGTGCGGGGCACGCCGGGGATCTCCAGAAGCGCCTTGAGCTCGGAGGCGAACGCGAACCCCCCACCGGGCAGCTCCGTCCAGTAGAGCGGCTTGACACCGAATCGATCGCGGGCGACCAGGAGTCGACGGCGCCGCCCGTCCCACAAGGCGAAGGCGAACATGCCTTCGAGGCGGGGAAGCAGGTCGTCGCCGTACTCCTCGTAGAGGTGAACGATGACCTCCGAGTCGCTCCGGGACCGGAACCGGTGGCCGGCCCGTTCGAGCTCGGTTCGGAGGGCGACGTGGTTGTAGATCTCGCCGTTGACGACGATCTGGATCGAGCCGTCCTCGTTGGCCATCGGTTGGCGGGCGGCGTCGGAGAGGTCGATGATGGCCAGACGCCGGTGCCCGAGCGCAACCCCGGCATCGCGGTCGACGAACGTACCGGAACCATCCGGACCGCGATGCGCCACGGCGTCACCCATGGCATGGATGACGCGGTCGTCGATGGCTCCCAGGACACCGACGATCGCACACACGCCCGACAGGCTACGTGTTGTGTTGTTGTGTTACCGCGCCCGTGAAGTAATGACGCACTCGCGGCGCCGAGGTGCACGCCTGGGCGGAGCCGGGCCTCTACAGTGGCCGCAGTGTTCCGCATCCACCTGTCGCCTCCCGACATCCGCGAGGCCGAGCGCCAGTTCCTCGCGGCTGCTTTGGACTCGGGTTGGGCGGCACCGGCCGGCCCCGATCTGGCCGCCTTCGAGGCCGAGCTCGGGCGCCGCGTCGATTCGCAGCACGTGGTTGCGGTGTCGAGCGGAACGGCCGCCCTCCATCTCGCCCTGCTCGCCTGCGGTGTCGGGCCAGGTGATCGCGTGATCACCTCGACGTTCACGTTTGCGGCGTCGGCGTTCGCCATCACCTACGTCGGGGCCGTACCGGTGTTCCTGGACAGCGAGCCCACGACCTGGAACATGGATCCCGACCTCCTGGCCGCCGAATTGGATGCGAGCGCGGCGCGCGGTGAGCGGCCGGCGGCGGTGCTCGTCGTCGATCTCTATGGTCAATGCGCGGACTACGACGCCATCGTCGAGCTGTGCGCACAGTACGAGGTGCCGCTCATCGAGGATGCCGCCGAGGCGCTCGGGGCGACGTGGCGGGGTCAGCCCGCGGGGAGTTTCGGAGCGATCGCGGCGTTGTCGTTCAATGGCAACAAGATCATCACCACCAGCGGAGGCGGTGCGCTGGTGTGCCGTGACGCGGCGTCCGCCGACCGGGCCCGGTACCTGGCCACCCAGGCCCGCCAGCCGGTCGCTCACTACGAGCACACCGAGGTCGGTTTCAACTATCGGCTGTCGAACCTCCTGGCGGCGTTCGGGCGAGGGCAGCTCTCCACTCTCGACGATCGGATCGCCCGCCGGCGTGAGATCCGCCAGCGCTACGAGGCCGCGCTCGCCGGCGTGCCCGGGGTCGCCTTCGCGCCGATCGACCCCCGGGGTGAGCCGAACAACTGGCTCACGTGCCTGACGCTCGGCGATGGCACGGAGGCGACCCCCGGTGCCGTCGTCGACGAACTGGCCCGGCACGGCATCGAGGCGCGACCGCTGTGGAAGCCCATGCACCGCCAGCCCGTGTTCGGAGGCGCGGCTCAGCGAACCACGGGGGTCAGCGACGAGCTGTTCACCAGCGGGCTGTGCCTGCCCAGCGGCAGCTCGATGACCGACGCCGCGGTCGATGAGACCTGCGGGATCGTGGCCGACGTCCTGGTGGCGAGCCCCACCCGTCGATGAGCTCGGCCCACCAACGTCCGATCCAGGTGATCGAGCCGCGGCCCTCGGGCCGGGTCCTCGTCCATGACTGTGGGCCTACCGCTCTTGCTTGCGGGCGTTGCTCGTGGACAGCGGGCGACGGGGGTCACTGGAACGACCACTGAGGCCACGCCGCTCGCCCTGCGACCTCCGGGTCGCTTCAGTGGTCGCTGGGATTCGCCGGTGCGGGCGTTCCGCGAACCAGTGAGTCCACGATGTCGGCGGCGCGGTCCAGCGAGTATTGATCAGCTACTCGTTGCCAACCTTCAAGCCCCAACGACCGCCGGAGCGGCGGATCCACGGCGAGCCGCTCGAGGCGGTCGATCCACTCGGCGTCGGTCGCTGCGAAGAAGCCTGAGACGCCGTCGTCGACAATGAACCGGTTCTCACCGACCGGGCTGCACACGACCGGGAGACCAGCGGCCATGTAGTCGATGAGCTTGGCGCCACCTTTGCACCGCTCCCACTCGCCGTCGGGCAGGGGCATGATCCCGATGTCGAACAGCCCAACTAGCTTCGCCGGGTCGTAGGGCACGTCGTCGTGCCGGACGACCGTGGTGTCACCGAAGTCGGGCAACCCGATGCCGGTGGCCCCGACGATGTGGAATGTGAGCGGGCGCCTAGTGGCGAGCGTAGCGAGGGGCCGGGACACGAGCGCTAGGTATCTCGCCGTGCTCGGGCTTCCCAGCCAGCCGATCGCGAGCTCGCCTACCGAGGCGACATCGTGCGCACGGGGTTCGCCGGTCGGCGCCCCGGAGTGCAGTCTCGTTGCCGTCACCCCCAGCAAGCTGGTGCGCTCGGCGACCGCTGCGCTCCCTGCCGTGACGGACCAAGCGGAACGGCACGCGTTGGTGAAGAGTGCGACGTCACCCGTCCACAGGGCGTCGTCGACGTCGTAAATCCAGCGCACATCCTGCCGGGTGAGCATCGAGTGCAGTTCTGCGTTGAGACAGTGGCCGTTCACGAGTGCAGCACCGCCCGACCGAGCCAACCGACGCAGCCGTCGACGAAGGGCGGATCGGCGAACCGGCCGGGCAATCCGAGTGACCCGCAGCCGGTTCAGCCATCGGACGACCGCCATAGCGGTTTGGTCGCCCTTCCGGGCCCGCTCCTGTAGCCGGTCCAGCAGGCCCCACTCGAGTTGAACCGAGTCGACATGGATCGAGCGGGCCTGGAGGGGACCGATCAGCTGGCGGAACCGCTTGACTTCGGTTGGCGTCGTCCATCTCCGTCGGACGACCATCAGAACCGTTGGATGCTCCCGATGAAGGGTCATCGCCCTCGCACCTCAAGGACGGCACGAATCTCGTCGCACGGGACGACACGATGGAGCGTGCGTTCGTAGAACTCCTGGCGCGACGGGTGAGCGTTGACCCAACGCTCGAAGCGGCTTCGCCAGCGCCGGCCGCGGCGTGACTGGGGCCTGAACCTCAGCTGGACCTCCTTCAGGACCAGCGTTGAATCTCGATAGTGCGGTACCCGGCGTCGGAATCCGACCTCGTCCTCGGCCAGGTAGCAGAAGGAGTAGAGCCCGAACGGGCGGACGTGGGTCGGGTCGGAGAAGTAGTAGGGGTTGGAGAAGTGGGGGACGATAGCCACCATCGAGCCGTCTGTGGTCAGCACCCTGGAGATTTCGGCGAGAACAATGTCGAGATCGGCGACGTGTTCGAGTACGTGCGAAGCCCGCACAGCCGGAACCGAACGGCTGCGCACGAATGGGAGACCGCGTTGCAGATCCCAGACCAGACACGGCCGATTCGTAGGTACGAGGTCGATGCCAATGGTGCCTACCTTTCTCGGCGCCGGTCCGCACCCGAGGTCGAGCATGGGCCCATGTTCGTGGCCGCCAATGACCGCCCACGGGTCGCGAACCTCCGGCCCGAACAAGCGGTCCACCCGGAACCGCAGCCACTTGCGGCCGTGGCGCTGCAGGCGGATAGGCCCGAAGCAGTTGCGGTCGGCGGGTTTGGGACTCATCGGTCGGGTCGCACGGATCGCACGGGTGCCGGCTGCCGTTCGTACACGAGCGAGTAGAACGATGCCCGCTTCTCGGCCATGTACCGGGAATCCGGCGCGAGGTCCCAGCTCAGATGAGTGCAGGGGATCGGCAGCCGCCCGTACACCGGATCGACGTACGTGCGGTGCAGGTAGTCGAACATCGGGCGATCCGGGCAGACGTTCGTGCCGTCGAGGTACTCGTCCAGGAACGAGCGGCGCAGCCCGAGTACCCACATGCCGGACTGCACGCGATGGATACCGTATCTCGGGCTCCAGCTCGACGGTGGGGCGACAAGGTGGCCCGGCGCCGTCTCCCGATTCCAATTGGCCAGGTCGAAGTCGACGCTGACCGCCAATAACTCGGGGAACCGGTGCATCCGGTCGAGCAACTCGATCCCCCATTGCGGCTCGGACTTGGGCACGACGAGATCCAGGTCCGTGAATACTACGGTTTCGTCGGAGCGGGCGGGTGGGAAGTGATCTCGGTAGAGGGCTTCGAGGCCAGATCCGTACGTGTTTGTCGCGAACAACACGTGACCGCCCACGACGCCCGCGTCGACCATCGCTTGGGTTCGAGTATGGCGCGCCAGGTTCGCCTCGGACCACTCCAGGCGGGACGGGCACCGGTTCACCCAGCGCTTAAAGCGCTGGATCCAACGGTTCGGTCGCCGACCCGATGTCCGATCTGGAGGTCGTGATTGGGATCGGAGTGGGCGAATGGGTTCGACGCGTGAGGAACCACCGCGATGAGCGCCCCGCCGGAAGTGACCATACGAGCGATCTCCGACATCAGCACGTCCGAACGCGAGGATGCGCTCCAGGATGTGAGGCGTGCACGACACCGATCGAGTCGCTTCGGATGCAGCCGAGCCCACGCTCCAGGTCGAGACGGATGCCCGGCGGGACGGGAGCCAGGGTGTCGACCCCGATTGAAGGCTGCGGTCGTGGCACCGGACCGCAGCCGATGTCGATGACCGGACGGCCGCGCCCGGCCCCGACGGCGACCGTGAGCGAGTCGCGCGGCGCACGACCGAACATCGCTGTCACGCGAGGTTGAACTGCGACCAACAACCTCATGCCGGGTCCTCCGGCTCCACGTCTGTCGCCGCCCAATCGAGGTCGGGTCGGGTGACGCCGAGCCAGCGCCCCTCCCACTGCTCCGCGAGCGAGCCGTCGTCGTGGACCTCGAAGGCCAACACTCGGCCGAAGTCGTGCTCGACCTCACGGCGAGCACGGATCGCCAGAAGCGTGACGTAGTAGGTGCCGGTGTTCAATACGCCGCCGGGGACGGAGCAACGGAAGCGGGTCGTCGTACTCCGTCGCCGCCCGTCGTCGTCCCGGTTCGCGGACATGAGGACGGTCATCCCGCCGTGGGCGATGATCTCGACCCGGAGGTTCACCGGCTCGTTCGGGGCCTCGAAAGCCACGTCAAACTCAAGCACGCATCCCGACGTCGTCCCGATCGCGGGGGACGCACCGGCTGGAAGTGCTCGGCTTGCGAGCAGCCGGATCGACTCGTTCCCCGGGGCCTCGCCGAGCGACCAGGTGTGCTCGGCCAGGGCAGTGCCGCCGTTGGAGAGGTACGACGCCACGACATTCGACGTGGGCCCGATCTCCCGCACCGTCCCCTGATCGAGCCAGATGGCGGAGGTGCACAGGGACTGGACCGCAGTGAGGTTGTGGCTGACGAACAGCACCGTGCGCCCGTCACGAGACAGCTGACCGATCTTGCCCAGACAACGGGCCTGAAACTCGACGTCGCCGACCGCGAGGACCTCGTCGACGATGAGGATCGGCGCGTCGAGATGAGCTGCCACCGAAAAGGCTAGCCGCATGTACATACCGCTCGAGTAACGCTTGACCGGGGTGTCGAGCGCGCTGCCGATGTCGGCGAAATCCACGATGTCGTCGAACCGGTCGGCGATCGTTCGTTGCGACATCCCGAGGATGCTGCCGTTCATGTAGACGTTTTCGCGGCCGGTCATGTCGGGGTGGAAGCCAGTACCCACCTCGAGGAGGGCGGCGATGCGACCATGTATCTCGGCCGATCCGCTGGTCGGTTCGGTGACCCTGGCCAGCAGCTTGAAGAGGGTCGACTTGCCGGCCCCGTTCCTCCCGATGACCGCCACGGAATCGCCGCGTTCGACATCGAACGAGACGTCACGGATGGCCCAGAGGTCGACACCACCTGCCTCCCGTCCCGCCGCCGTTCGAAACAGCGCGCGCGCGCCGATGAGGCCGCGCAGATACCGCTTGGACAGCGAACGCACCTGGATGGCCGGATCCTGCATCAAAGGAGATCCACGAACGTTCGCTCGGCTCGGGCGAAGGACGCGATCCCGCCGACCGCAAGGACGATGGCCGTTATGCTGGCGCTGGCCACGGTCCACGCCGGAGGCATCCGGGTGTCGAACGACGCGCTACGCATCGTTTCGATGGTCGACGCCATCGGGTTCAACCACATCACAGTCCGGATCGTCGACGGAGCGGCGGAGGCCGGGTACCCCACCGGCGTGAGGAAGAGGCCCACCTGCAGGACGAACGACACGAGGTGAATGACATCGCGGTACTTGGCCGTGAGCGAGCACAGCACGAGGCCGAGCCCGGTGGCGACCAGAACAGTCGTGGTGACGGACCACAACACCTTTGGGAGGAGCAACCAGCCGTCGGGCCCGAGGCCGTCGGTGCTGGAGATGACCATCGCCGCGTATGTAACCACCAGTACGACACCTTGAAGGGCCATTGGGATCAGGTTCGCGATGGCCGTCGCGAACGGAACGATGATCCGCGGGAAGTACACCTTGGTGAACAGATTCGCGTTTGTGAGCAAAGAAGACGTCACGGCCGCGAGTGTCGTAGTGGTGTAGTTCCACAGCAGGAGCCCACACAGGTAGAATAGGAACGGCGGGATGCCGGCGGTCCCGACCCGGGCGACACGGGAGAAGGCGATGTAGATCGCAGCCGACGTCAACACGGGCTGGAGGACGAACCACAGCGGGCCGAGCACGGTCTGACGGTACTTCGTCGTCACTTCGCGCTTGATGAGCATAACGAAGAGCCCGTGGTACCGGGCGAACTCGTGCCAATCCGGGATGCGCCAGCCGGTAGACGGCCGAATCGTGATCAGTTCTCGATCATGTGGCATTTGGGGGTCGTCCGGAGGTCGGGGCGCCGAGCGCTCGGCCGCGCTCCCAGGGTGGTGGCCGGCCTGAACTCGACACGATCGGCGTTCGATCACCTGGCTTCGCGGCGATCTTCGGGCGGGAACCGCGTTGACGATACCTCGGGCCGGAGGGTGTCCGAGGTACCCGTGCCGCTTGCCTAAGCTGGGGCGGTGGTCGACTCGGCAGGGATTATGGTGGTCGTCGGCGCCCGGCCGAACTTCGTCAAGGCGGCGCCGGTGGTGGCCGAGTTGTCCCGCCGCGGACTGGCCGTCAGCCTTGTGCACACCGGCCAGCACTACGACGTGGTGATGAGCGACCAGATCTTCGCCGACCTGTCGCTGCCTCACCCGGATGTGTACCTCGGTGCCGGCTCGGGCTCGATGGCCGAGCAGACGTCGGCGGTGATGACCTCGTTCGAGCGCGTGCTCGCCGAGCGGACACCGTCGATGAGCGTGGTGTTCGGTGACGTCAACTCGACGCTGGCGTGCGCGCTCGTGTCGGCGAAGGCCGGCATACCCGTCGCCCATGTGGAGGCGGGCCTGCGCAGTGGTGACTGGGCCATGCCCGAGGAGATCAACCGGGTGGTCACCGACCGGATCTCCCACGTCCTGTTGGCCCCGTCGGGGGACGCGGTGGACAACCTCGTCGGCGAGGGCAGCCGGCCCGACCAGATCCACCTCGTGGGGAACGTCATGGTCGACACGCTTCTGGCCCACCGGGCGGCGGCGGTGGCCCGACCCACGCTGCGAGACATCGGTGTCGAGGAACGCTCGTACGTGGTGCTCACCCTCCACCGGCCGTCGAACGTCGATGACGGACGTTCGCTCGAACGGCTGCTCGCCGCAACCGCTCACGCGGCGGCCGGACGTACCGTCGTCTTTCCCGCCCATCCCCGCACCCGGCGGATCCTGGATGACATCGAGGTACCGGGCACCGTCACCGTGCTCGAACCACTCGGGTACCTCGACTTCCTGGCCCTGCAGGCGGGGGCGGCGCTGGTGTTGACCGACTCGGGTGGGGTTCAGGAGGAGACGACCGTGCTCGGTGTGCCCTGCCTGACGTTGCGGACCACGACCGAACGGCCGGTCACCGTGACGGAGGGGACGAATCGGTTGGTCGGGCCGGACCCCGAATCCATCGCCCGCGTCGCCGCGGAAGTGTTGGCCGACCCCCCACCCGCCCGTTGCCCGGCGTTGTGGGACGGCCGGGCGGCCGGGCGAATCGGCGATGCGATCGAGCAGGGGCTGGACACCGACAGGTCCCGGGCGCCCGGGCCGCCGCCCTCGGTGCATCTCGCGCCGGAGGGCGGCTGATGTGCGGCATCGCCGGGGTGGTCGGCCCTACTGTGACCTGGGGTCCGGCGTTCGCCGAGCGCGCCCTCCGGCTCCAACACCATCGCGGACCTGATGGCTCGGGGCGCTGGAGCCGGGTGCCCGACGGCACCGGCCCCCAGATCGAGTTCGCCCACAACCGGCTGGCCATCGTGGACCTGAGCCCCGCCGGCGCGCAACCGATGCACCATGCCGCAGCTGGGCTGACGATCGTGTTCAACGGCGAGATCTACAACGATCGCCTGCTGGTCGATCGGTTGAGCGGCCTCGGTCACCGGTTCCGCTCGACGTGTGACACCGAGGTGGTCCTGGCCGCATACGCCGAGTGGGGTACCCGGTGCGTCGACGAGCTCGACGGCATGTTTGCGTTCGCGGTGTGGGACGAACCGCGTTCCCGTCTGTTCGCGGCCCGGGATCGCCTGGGCGAGAAGCCGTTCCACTACGTGTGGGACGAGTCGAATCGCACGTTCGCCTTCGCGTCCGAGATCAAGGCGCTCGCCGGTCTTCCTGGTGTCCGGGTCGAGATCCACGACGGCGTGCTGGCCCGCTGGGCGCGGGCCGGCAGCCTGGCCGCCGGATCGGAGACGGTGGTGCGGCCGATCCGCCGGCTCGAGCCCGGCCACACACTGACGCTCGACTGGTCCCGAGGCGCCGATGCCTCTCAGCTGGCGACGTCGCCGTTCTGGACGCTGCCCTCTGGTACCCGCGGCCTCGGGCTCGACGCCGGTGCGGAGCGGGTGCTCGACCTGCTGAGCGGGAGCGTGGAGAGCCGCCTGCGGTCCGACGTACCGGTGGGTTCGAGCCTGTCGGGCGGGCTCGACTCGTCGGCCGTGGTGTGCCTGATCCACCGGCTGCGCCCCGATACGGGCCAAGCCACCTTCACAGCTCGCATGGATCAGGCCGGGCTCGACGAGGGGCGATGGGTCGATGCCATCGTGGCGGCGACCGGCGTGCGCAACGAGCAGGTGTGGCCCCGCCATCAGGACCTGGTCGAGCACTTCGACCGCTGGTGCTGGCACCTGGAGGAGCCGGTGCGTTCGACGAGTCCGTTCGCCCAGTACCTCGTGATGCGCCTGGCGTCCGAACACGGGGTGGTGGTGCTGCTCGACGGGCAGGGTGCCGACGAGATGTTCGGCGGATACGTGCCCCACCGGACCATCCGTCTCAACGAGCTGCTGGCCCGCCGGCGGTTCGTCTCCCTGGCCGGGGAGGTGTGGGCGAACCGGCGCCGGGGCCTCGGCCCGTTCCCGATCTCAGCCAAGGCGGCGTTGGCTCGGCTGTCGCCCGCCCTGTACCAGCGGCTCCGACCCGCGGGGCCGGCGTCGAGCGTGGTTGGTGCTGGTTCCTGGCGGAGCGACTGGGTTGACGCCCACCCCGACGGCGCGCCACCGGAGCGGGGCACGCTCGACGCCGTCCTGCGCTACGAGCTGACCGGCGGGCCCTTGCAGGATCTGCTGCGGTACGGTGATCGAAACTCCATGGCCTGGAGTCGCGAGGTCCGTCAGCCGTTCCTCGCCCATGGGCTGGTGGAGCTGGCGGCGACCCTCGACCCCGCTCTCAAGGTGTCCCACGGGGAGTCGAAGCGGGTCCTGCGTCAGGCGGTGCGGGGCCTCGTCCCCGACGTCGTCGTGGACCGAACCGACAAGCTCGGCTACCAGGCCCCGCTCGCCACCTGGCTCGACGGTCCCTTGAAACCGTGGCTCGAGGAACGTGGTGAACGCGCCCGGGAGGTCCTCGGGGATCGGATCTCCCTGGACCGGCTTCGAGCCCATTGTTCGGCCGAGGCGAGGACGCCGTCGACGCGTGATCACGCCGAAGACCTCTTCGGCCTGGTGGTCGCCGGCGCGACGCTCGGCGCCCACCTCGAGCACGAGCCCCTCCCATGAAGGTGTTGGCCATCACGCCCGACTTCCCCGGCCCGGACAGTGCGACCGCCGGGGTGTTCGTCTTCGACCAGTTGAACGGGTTGTCGATCCATGCCGACGTCACCGTTGCCCACCTGCGCTCGGATTTCGGGCCGGCGCCCCGACGGTGGTTCCGCCGGACGTACTGGTGGTACCGCCGGCGATCTCGCGATTGGCACGACGATCCCCGCGTGCCCGTGCAGCGCGTCATGTTCCGGCGCTCCGGCCGGCCCGACGAGGATGTCGTTCCCGCCATGGTCGAGGCCGTCCTCGACGCGATCGCCATTTCGGGCCGAGCGGTCGACATCGTGTACGCCCACTGGTTGTGGCCCGGCGGTTCGGTCGGCCTGGAGGTGGCCCGACGGCTCGGTGTGCCGCTCGCCGCCATCGCTCGGGGCGGAGATCTCCATGCGTGGCTCGACAAGCCGCACGTGCGTCGGCGGGCCGTCGAGGTCATCGATGGTGCCGATCTGTTGCTGGCCAACTCGAACTACCTCCGGGAACGCATGGACGCCATCGTCCCCGGCGGATCGGCCCGGTGCGAGGTGGTCTACAACGGCGTCGACACCGAGGCGTTTTCGCCAGCGTCGGGGGTCGACCGACGCGCCCTTCGATCCAGTCTGGGATTGGGCGATGGCGACAGGGTGCTGCTCTGCGTCGGCCCGGTGTCGGAGCGAAAGGGACACCTCGAGCTCGCCGAGGCGTGGATGTCGATACACGCGAGATTCCCGAACTGGGTCCTCGTACTCGTCGGCGCCCCTGCGGAGGACCACGTTGTCCGAGCAGTCCAGAACCTGCCGGCGGTTCGGATGGTCGGTGCCATCAGTCGGCCGGACGTCGTCGACTGGATGCGCGCCGCCGACCTCGCCGTGCAGCCGAGCCGTAGCGAAGGCTTGGCCAACACGACCCTCGAAGCCCTGGCCGTCGGCTGTCCCGTCGTCTCCACCGATACCAGCGCGCAGCCCGAGATCGTCATCGATGGCCTGACCGGCCGTCTCGTGCCGACCGGCGATGTCGACGCCCTCGCGGCGGCCCTCGACGATCTCATGGGAGACGAGCCCACGCGTGCGCAACTGTCGTCGTCGGCGCGAACGTTCGTGGTCGACCGGTTCGACAGCCGATCGCACCATGCCCGATTGGCGAGGGTGCTCGGCGGTGCGCTCCCCGGCCGACCGATCGTCGACGGCGGTGGGTGAGCTGCGCACCGTACTTCTCATCGCCCACGAGTGCCGGCCCTTCAACGATCCGGGACACACGGTGGGAGCGCAGCGGCCGTACGAACTGGCCCGCTGGCTGCCCGAGTGGGGCTGGCGGGCCGAGGTGTTGTGCCACCCCCATGTCGACGGCGCCGTGCCGATCACCGTCGGCCGTGGCGGCGCGTCCCGCATCGTCCCCGTGCCCGGACTGGTTCCGCCCGGGCACCTGGCCTGGATCCACGTCGCCGCGGCCGGTCGGGGTAGGGTCGGAAAAGCGGTCGCGAGCGCCGCCACCCTGGCCCTCCTCCCGCGGGGGGACTGGAGCAGACGCTGGCGGCCATGCGCGGCCCGAGCGGCCATCGAGCGCATTGAGGCGGGCCGAAGCGGAGTGCACCCTCCGGTCGACGTTGTGGTCGGGGAGTACGGGCCCGACGCCGGGCTGTGGGCCGCCCGGGACGCCGCCCGGGCAACGGGGGTGCCTTGGGTGGGAGACTTCCGTGACCCTTGGGGATTGGGTTTCCCTCCCGGGCGCCGGGTGCTCCCGTTCCGGTACTACGGGCGTGCGATGAGCGGTGTCGCCGCCGTCGTCGACGTGTCGAAGCCCTGGAGCGAGCACAACCGGCGGCTCACCGGGGCGTCGGCGTTCGTCGTGCCCAACGGCTACGACCCCGACGACGTGCCAGCGCCGTCCGCCATTGGACGACGCCGTGACGACGTGTTCCGCATCGTGGTCAGCGGATCGCTGGCGGCCGATCACCCACTCGCCCTGCTCGCTCGGGCGCTGATTCGCTTGGGGCACGAGACCGGCCCGGCGATTGTGCTGGAGTACCGCGGTTACCAACCAGCGCTGTTCGAGTCGATGCTGGCTGGTGCCCGCAGCGACCGAGTGGCCGTGTTTGCGTCGGCGCCCGTTCCCCGAGCGCACCACCTGACGGATGCGGCGAGGGCTGCGGTGCTGGTCGTTCCGTCCGCCGGCGGCAGCGATGACCCCGATCCGTTGCTCCGGGCCGGCAAGGTTCCCGCCCGGCTCCTCGAGCTGCTGCCGCTCGGGGTGCCCCTCCTGATGGTGCCCGGCGACGGAGGTCTCGCCGACGCAGTCCTCGCCGAGACCCGGGCCGGGGTAGTGTGCCGAACGATCGACGATGTGGCGTCGACCCTCGAGGAATGGTCGCGCGCCCAGGGAGCCGGGTTGACGTACGGGCCGGAGCCGGACCGCGCCGAGATCGAGCGCTACAGCCGCCGGACCCTCGCGGGAAGGTTTGCCGCCGTGCTCGACGAGGTGGTCAACCGCGGCTGATCGGCCGACTCGCGGCCTCGCGAAGCAACCCGGCCAGACGGCCGGCGTTCGAGGCGGGCGTGCCCAGGAGTTCGGAGGCCGCCACCGCCCCCCGGGCCAGCCGCTCCCGCGCCGCCGGGTCGCCCATCAGTTCGTCGAGGGCGGACCTCAGCGGCTCGCTTTCACCGGCGGGGACGAGGAGGCCGTCGTTGCGATCCACGATGAGCTCAGCGTGGCCTCCGACCGCGGTGGCGATCGTCGGCACCCCCGATGCCATGGCTTCCAGGACGGCGTTCGACATGCCTTCGCTCAGGCTCGGGTGTACGAACAGATCGGCGGCGCGGTAGAGGGCAGGCATGTCGTCGCCCCCCAATCCGTCGCGCACCTCGACCCGAGCGGTGATGCCGCGCCGAAGCGACTCGGCGCGAACGTCGACCCGCTCGCCCCCCGACGGAGGAGCGATGGCGACAAGGCGCCAATCGGGATGTGAGCTCGAGACGTCGGCCCAGGCGTCGAGCAGGTGGGTCCAGCCCTTCCGTTGGTTGGCGGCGCCGACGGTGAGGGCGATGAGGGCGTCAGGTGGAAGGCCGAGGTGCCGGCGGGCCGCCTCCTTCTCGCCCGGTCGGGGCGGACGGAATCGATGACGATCGACGCCGTTGTAGGTCACGGCGACGGGCCGATCGACTTCCGTCATCCACGCCCGGGTGACCGCAGCCAATCCGCCAGAACACGCCAACAACGTGTGCGCATGGGCCAGCGTGTAGTCGAGCCGTCGCCGATGGCCGGGCCAGATCGAAGGCCAACGATGCACGTCGTCGCCCCGAGCGATCGCGACGGCCGGTATCCCGAGGGCCTCCCCGACCCGCACGGCGACGTAGCCGCCGGTGGAGAGGAAGTGCCCATACAACACGTGGGGCCGCAGCTCGGGAGGGCGTCGGCTCAGGCGGCGCGCCAACGCAGCGGCCTGGCGATCGAGGACGTCGCCGGGGAACCACCGGGTCGGGCGCGGCTGCACGACCGGCGCCCGGACGGTCGGCAGCGAGCCGATTCGATCCGGTAGCTCGGTCATGGCGGCCCGGGTCGCCCGTCCGTTCGGCCAGACCAGGGAGAGGGGCGCCGGTGGCGCCCATTCCGGGGTGAGGCCGATCTCGACGGCGATGCCGTGGGCGGTGAGCGATTCCAGCTGCTGGAGGACGAACCCACCGCCGTGAACTCCGTGACCGCCCGAGGCCAGCGTCTCGCTGATGGCGAGAACCCTCAAGGTGGGCGGACCTTTGTCGCTCACCCGAGACCCATCTGACGGCCGAGGACCTCGGCGGTCACGATGGTTCCGTACACCGAGGACGCGCCGTGAGTTTCGGCCAGCGCCGCGGGACCGAGCGCGGCCAGAGCCGGATCCAGCAGCGGCGATTCGGCCGCCCGGGTGAACGCGGCTTCGACCTGGTGACCGGTACGGGTGTCGTTCATGGCCATGCCGGCGAACGGGGCGGGGAAGCCCGACTTGGGCAGCGATGCGTGCTGATCGCCGAGCAGGTCACGCGCCATCGCCCGCAAGGGCAGCTTGCCGACATCACCCGATCGTTTGACGTCGGGGGCGAGCCGCAGCGCGGCCGCCACGACGAGCTCGTCGAGGAGAGGCACTCGCGCTTCCAGCCCGACGGCCATGGTCATGCGGTCGACCTTGGTGAGCATCTCGTCGGGCAGGGTGGTGAGCAGGTCGACGACCAGCCGCCGCGTCAACTCGTCCTCGGCATCGGCCTGTTCGAACGCCCATCGGATGCGCCGCTCGTACCTCTCGGTGTCGACCTGGTGCCTGAGGTCCGGGTGGAGCAGGGCGGCGGCGTCCGCCATGGCGAGGGTGTGCAGTCGGGGAAGGTAGAGCTCGACGTCGTCGCGTGCGAGCATCGCCCCGGTGCGCCCGAGCCGACCGGGGAAGGGGGAGAGGAGACGTCCGAGCCGGCGTCGACTTCCGGGCCGACCGGTCAGGAGGGGTCGCAACCACGTGATCGGCACCAGGCTCGACCGATGGCGCGAGTAGCCACCGAACAACTCGTCGCCTCCGTCGCCCGTCAACACGACGGTCACGTGTCGCCTGGCCTCGGTGGCCAGGCGGAGCAGGGGGACACCGCTGATGACCGCCTGCGGCTGGTCCAATGCGGCGAGGACCTGGGGAAGATCGGTGAGGAACCCGGCGCGCAGGTCGACCTCGTGATGATCGGTGCCGAGACGGGCCGCGGCCTCTCGGGCGGTGGCGGATTCGTCGTCGTCGGAGCCGTACGCGATGGAGAAGGTCTCGAGCCGCTCCGCCGTCGAGAGCTGCGCGGCCATACCCGTCACGACGCCGGAATCGATGCCGCCGCTGAGAAACGCTCCGACGGGGACATCGGCCACCAGTTGGCGGGCGACCGCCCGCTGCACCGCCTCGCTCACCAGCTCGCCGGCCTCACCCGGATCGGCGACCCGATCGCGGGGTACGCGGGGCGACCACCACCGGATCGTCTCGATTCCGTCCCGATCGATGACCAGCGCCGTACCAGGCTCGACGTGGCGGATGTCGTCGAAGGCGGTGTTGGGTCCGGGGATCGACAGGGTGGCGAACATCTCGGCCAGCGAGGTGGCGTCGACCTGGCGAGTGGTGAGGCCTGATGCGTTGACGGCGTCGACCCGGGAGGCGAAGACGAGCCGGCGATGGTCGCCGGCGACGAACAACGGTTTGATGCCCAGACGATCCCGGGCGAGAACGAGGCGCTGGCGCACCGAGTCCCAGAGGGCGAACGCAAACATCCCCTCGAGGGAGTGCAGCACGCGTCGGATGTCCCCGTCGTAGCGCGAGTAGAGGGCGAGGATCACCTCGGAGTCGGAGCGGGATCGAAACGGGATGCCCGCCTCGATCGACCGGGCTCGCAGGTCGGCGTGGTTGTAGATCTCACCGTTCGCGACCAACCAGGTGGTCGCCTCGGGGCCGGGCACCGGTTGGTGGCCCCGGTCCGAGATGTCGATGACCGACAGACGGGTGTGCGCGAGACCGACGAGCCCGTCGATGTGGAAGCCGAGGTCGTCGGGCCCCCGGGATCGGAGCGGATCGACGATGCGATCGACCACCGCGCGCAGGTCGAGCTGGCCCGTGCGGTCGATCACCCCGCCGATGCCACACACGGATCGGAGGCTACCGCCGGATGGTCGGGTGGTTCGGGACGCTCGTCTACCATTTCGTTGGTGCGATCACCATCGTCGTCCACCAGGACCAGGGCCGGTCAGGGACGAGTGAGCCGGGCGATCGATATGACCATGGCTGCCGGACTCCTGATCGCCTTGGCGCCGCTCATGGGCGCGGCGGCCGTGGTCATCCGCTTGAGCGGGCGAGGTCCGGTCGTGTACCACCAGGTCCGATTCGGACTCGGTGGGGAACCGTTCACCATCCTCAAGTTCCGCACGATGCGGGTCGGTTCGGATCGGGCCGGCAGCGTGACCGTGAGGAACGACAGTCGAATCATCCCCGGCGGCCGGTTCCTGCGGGCGACGAAGATCGACGAGCTACCGCAGTTGGTGAACATCCTCCGTGGCGACATGGCCTTCGTGGGGCCGCGTCCGATGGTCGAGGACGATCGGGTCCGTCTCGACGAGCGCCAACTCGGTCGGGAGCAGGTGCGCCCGGGCCTTTCCGGGCTGGCCCAGGTCAACGGCAACACGTCGCTGTCATGGCCCGAGAGAATCGAGTTCGACCTGGAGTACGTCGATCGACGAAGCGTGGCCCTCGATCTGCGGATCCTGCTGGACACGGCGCGTTTGATCGTGTCGGGCCGGGCCGCGAGCGATCCGCCCACGGCCGACGAGTGGTCGAATGACTGAGCCGGTCGACCTTCGCATCGTCTGCGTCGGGGCGAACCAGGAGAGCGTCGTCATGCTCGAAGGTTTGCACGCCCATCGGGCCCTGGTCGTGGGAATCGTCACCGCTCCTGTCGAGTCGGCCGGGGACATCAGCGACTACGCCGATGTTCGCGCGATCGCCCAGTCGTTCGGGGCGACGGTGATCGAGACGCTCGACGTCAACTCGGCCGAGACGCTCGCGGCGGTCCGGGCGTTACGACCGGACGTCATCTTCGTGCTCGGCTGGAGTCAACTCCTGAAATCGGACATGTTGGCGTTGGCCCCGCGTGGGGTCGTCGGGAGTCATCCGAGCCTGTTGCCCGAAGGCCGAGGCCGAGCGCCCGTGCCGTGGACCATCATCGAGGGTCTGACCGAGACGGGCGTGACGTTGTTCGCCATGGACGAGGGTGTCGACTCGGGCGCCGTTCTCGCTCAGCCGAGATTCGCCGTGCCTCCCGGCGCAGACGCCGCCTGGCTCTACGCGGCCGCCGCCGAACACCTGAGAGACGCGTTCGGCGCCCTGGTCGAGCAGGCTCGGGCGGGTCAGCCGTGGGTCGCCATCGAGCAGGATCGACAGGCGGGGACCACGCGGGGGAAGCGATCGCCGGCCGACGGCCATCTCGACTTCACGCGCCCGGTCGGCGAGCTCGTCTCGTTGGTCCGGGCGGTGACCCGCCCGTATCCGGGGGCCTACGCGTATCACCGAGACCGAAAGGTGGTCGTCTGGGGCGCGACGACCGACGATGCGCCGCCACGCCGAGGCACGGTCGGACAGGTCCTCGCCCGGCGGTCCGACGCCGTGTTCGTCCAGGCCGGCGACGGCGGTCTCTGGCTCGTCGAGCCGACCGTCGGCGGCCGATCGGCCGTCGCAGACCTGACGGTCGGTTCCTGCTTCGGGTACCGGGTGCAGGACGAGTTGCATTCGCTCCGAGCCGAGGTCGCCCACCTGCGGGCCCTCGTCGATCTCCTGGCCGGAAAGGTCGAAGATGCGTGAGGTCTTGGTCGTTGCCGCCCATCCGGATGACGACGTTCTGGGAGTCGGGGCCACGATCCCCCTGCTGCGGCAACAGGGGGCGAGGGTCACCGTCGTCGTGGTGACCGACGGCAGCTCGGCCCAGTATCCGGATGCTCCACATCTGGCGACGGCGAAGGCCGCGGAGCTCGCGGCCGCCCACCGGATCCTCGGCGTCGACGAGCTCGTGCAGTGGTCGTTCCCGGACATGCAGCTCGATTCCGTGCCTTACATCGAGCTCAACGCCGCCTTCGAGGCGCTCCTCGCCGACGGCGGGTTCGACACGGTGTTCGTACATCACCCCGGCGACATCAACCTCGACCATCGGCGCATCTACGACTCGGTGAGCGTGGCGGCGCGGCCGGTGCCGGGTCGGCCGCTCAGGTCGATCCTTACCTACCACGTCAACTCGTCGACGGAGTGGGGTCGACTCGCCGGCGGCGTCGTGCATCGACCCACGGTGTACGTCGACGTGACGGAGACCCTGCCGCTCAAACTCGACGCCCTGTCGGCGATGGCGACCGAGGTCCGGCCCTTCCCCCACCCGCGCAGCGTGCGGGCGGTGGAGGCGCAGGCCCACGTCTGGGGATCCGAGGTCGGGATCGAGGCGGCCGAGGCCTTCCAGCTGATCCGCCACATCGCCATGGGCGCGCCGGTGATCTGACGCCTCGGTCAGGATCACATCGACCGGAGCGTCACCACGATCCGCTCGATGTCGCGGTCCGACAGTCCGGCACCGCAGGGCACCAGGATCAGCCGGCCGGCCAACCCCACGGCGTTCGGCGCGCCCCCGTCCACGGGATACGGCTCGGCCGTCTGCACCCCGCCACGATGGACCTGGTCTCGGAAGGCCAGGGTTTCAGAAGGCCCCGCCGGGTGGATGAACGGTACGACGTGGACGAGGGTCTGCGCTGCCGCGCCGTCGACGACCGTGAGGCCCGCGGCCATGCCGGCCCCGATGATCTCCTGAGCGTGTCGGATAGCTCGCTGGGTCAACGTCGATCGGTTCGACCACTGGCGCCGCACGACGGCCGCTTGCAGTTGCGACATCGCACCGGCCGGCACCGGTCCCTGATCTGATGATCCGCTCCCGGGCGCGGCGGCTCCGCCGAGGCGGGCGGGCAGCCGGCTGCCGGCAACGGACCGCAGCGCGAGCTCGACGAAACGAAGCGCCTCGGGGCCCCGAGCGCGGGGGAAGTGGAGCGCCTCGTCGCCGGTCTCATCGACGGCCAGCCAGAGGATGCCGCCGCCGATGCCGGTCAACGCCTTGTGGTTGAAGCTCCACACACCGCTCGTGCCACGCCCGCCGTACGGTGGGCGATCGAGCGCGTCGAGGGCCCCCAGATAAGC
The DNA here is from genome assembly GCA_963732655.1 of uncultured Acidobacteriota bacterium. Taxonomy (GTDB): domain Bacteria; phylum Actinomycetota; class Acidimicrobiia; order Acidimicrobiales; family SHLQ01; genus CAVTWS01. Next base: position 582,238 of record CAVTAI010000005.1, read on the forward strand.
GGCGTCGTCGATGACCGGGATCGCGAGCGACATCAGGCCCTCGTCCCAGAGATCGACCGCGTGGGTGCTCGGCACCACGATCGCCGCTGGATCCATCCGGTCCAGGACGGATCGGTCCGGGGCGAACGAGGCGGGGAGCGTGTCGACGGGAACAGCCCGGAGCCCCGCCGCCGACACCGCTTGGCGGACGGCCGGGCAGACGTAGGCGGGCACGGCGACGGAGGCGTGCCGCGGCAGATCGAGCGACCGGAGGGCGAGCTCCAGGGCATGTCGCCCCGATCTCAACAGCAAGGGTCGGCGGCCGGGTACCTCACCCGACACGAGGTCGGTGAGCGCGGCGACCGCCTCTCCCCGCGGCCACGCCATCGCACCGAGACCGTCGACGACCTCCCGGGCACCCCACGGCGGCTGATTGACGCGAACGTGACTCACGGGGCGCCAATTCGCGCCGGTGGCGCTTCGAAGGCGAGCACGTGATAGTCGGCCCAGGCCCGGGGGCCCCGGCGCCGGATGGCCTCTCCGGCCCGGTAGCCGTAGGTGGTCAGCTTCGGTGGAGCCTCCCATCCGGCCAGAGCCAGGCGCGCCGGAACAAGGTGCAGTCCCGAGTGCTCGACCGGGGCAAGTCCGTGGGCGGCGGCGATCTTCACGACATCGTCGGCCGTGGCTCGGCAGGTGCGCACCAGCGCGGGAATCCGGTGGAACGGGTCGATGAGCACCAGACGGCCCGAGGGTCTCAGCGTGGCGGCCAGACGGGGCATGAGCTCTCCCATCTGGTCGAACGTGCAGGCGCTGGCCAGGCAAGCCATCGACAACGCCAGGTCGAACGAACTCGGCGGCAGGGCGAGGTCCTGCACCTTCGAGGCGATGTACTCGACGTTCGGCCGATCGATGCGGCTTCTCGCCACCTCCACCATCGTGGGCAGGTCGGCGCCGGTGTAACTCTGGAATCGATCGGCCAGTCGGTCCGTCATCCGACCGGTTCCGCACCCGAGGTCGAGCACCGCGGATCGTTCTGAGGGCAGCAGCCGTTCGATGGCCGACCACTGGTCGGCATCGGCGAGCGCGTCGTACACCTCGTTGCGCCACAGGACCGAGCGGAGTCCTGGCTGCGAGGCCCGGGGTGCCCACGTAGCCACGGGATCGGTCGGTTGGTGGCGCAGGATGCGCCGGAGCTTGTGCGCCAAACTCACGAGATCATCCCTTCGTCGACGGGGTTGAGCCCGCCGGTCAGGGCGGCGCGCCCGTAGTAGAGCGCCTCGACCAGGAGGGGGAGCGGATCCTGGCGCCGGAGGTCGTCCCAGCCGTCGGCGCGGCGGCGGGGCCCCGATCCGACGGCGTGGCCGCCGTTCGGTGCCCGGCCGAACCGGGCGACGCGATGCGCCAGGCGTATGACCTCACCCACCGCCCATCGGGAGCGAACACCGACCCGGTAGTCGGTCACGGATTCGACATCGCCGTCGAGAGCCAGCCGATAGAGGAGCCAGGGAAAGTCGACCCCGGATCGGACGGAGAGGTCGAGAGCGCCCCAGAACCGCGGGTTGATCTCGAGGAGCACCGGCTCTTGCCCGGGCGACCAGTGGAAATCGAGATGCGCCACACCGTGCCACTGCAAGGAGTCGAGCATCCGAACGGCAGCGTCGACCAGCACCGGTTCGTAGATGCTCTCCCGCAGCACGCTGGTGCCGTGGCGATCGTCCTTCACCGTGAGATACCGCTCGCAGAACACGGCCCGCACCTGCCCCTGGTTGTAGAGCGCGCAGACGCCGACGGGTTCGCCGACGGCGAAGCTCTGGATCAGCGGGGCCGCCTCACCGGCGAGCCCGTGCCGGTTCTGTAGATCCCGGTGGGCGGCCACCAACGTCGCCTCGTCGGCCGCGATCGTCACCCCCTTGGCACTGTTGCCGAATCGGGGTTTGACCACCGCCGGGTAGTCGAGGGTGGCGGCCAGCTCTCGTAGCTCCTGCGCGGTCTGGGGCTGATGGGTGATTGGAGCCGCGACCCCGATGCTGTGAGCGTGACTGGCCGTGGCCAGCTTCGACCTGGCGATCTCGAGCGAGGCTGGAGGAGGGCTGACGAGGGTCACGCCTTCGGGGAGGACTTCCCTCCGCTCGGTGAGGACGGCGAGGTCGTCGTGGCCGGGAATGAGAACCCGTGTGCCGTAGGCCCGGCAGGCATCGGCGACGTCCTGGGCGAACCGTTCGGGCTCCGTCCACGGGCTCGCCGTGCGCGCGAAGTGCCGGGTCGCTCTCGACGCCCGACACATGGAGAGGGCGGCGGCGTCGGTCGCGTCGACCGGCACCCCTCGGGCGTGCAGGGCGTGGGCGATCACATAGCTGACCCGGCACCAGCCGTAGGTGACCAGGGCCGGGGGCATGCTCATCCCGATACCGCCACGGGAACGAAGCCGGGGTCGAAGCGACGTTCGAGATCGGCCGACAGGTCGGGCAGGAGCGTCCACTGGTCGTACTCGCGCAAGGCGAGGGCCCGGCTCCGTTCGCCCATGTCGCGCCGACGGTCGGGGTCGTCGCGGAGGGCCACGATGGCGTCTGCGAACGCGGTGGCGTCGCCTTTCGGCACGCCGATCCCGCAGTCGGCTTCGGTGACGATGTCGGTCATCCAGCCCTCGTAGTTGACGATGACGGGCCGGCCGGCGGAGAGGTACTCGAAGAACTTCTGCGGTGAGGTGCCAAAGGCGAACTCTGGGATGGGAGCCAGGATCTGGAGCCCGACGTCGAGCTCCGACAGCAGGTCGGCGTAGGTCGCCTTGTCGGCCAGGTCGACGAAGACGACGTTGTCGAGATGCTCGGATTCGGCTCTCGCTACGAGATGCTCGCCCAGCTTGCCCTCGCCGACCAGCGCCAAGGCCACGCCTTGCTCGCCCCGGCGCTGCAACTCGTTGGCGACGTCGAGCACGGCGTCGAGCCCATTGGCCAATCCGAACGTTCCCGTGTAGCCGAAGACCACCACGTCATCGGCGACGGGGAGGAGGCGCCGGGGCCGGCCCGGGCGGGGGGTGGTGCCCCGGGTGTCGCACGCGTTTGGTACGAGGAGCACGCGGCCAGGTGGCAGGTGGCCGCGTTCAACCATGGCATCGACCACCGCCGGTGCGAGGCCGACACCGAGAGCGGCGTGACGGTACGACACGCGCTCGACGAGGCGGAGGGTGGCGATCACGAAACGGTTGGTCAGGATCCCCATCGCTACCGCGAGGTCGGGCCAGAGGTCGCGGACCTCCAGGACGTACGGGCGGCGCCGAACCAAGCGGGCGGCGAGCGCCGGTACCGCGACGGTGAGCGGGGTGGAGGATGCGTAGACGAGGTCGCCGCGCCGCCGGATGCATTCCCATGAGGCCAGGACGGCGAAGGCCAGAAAGGATGCCACTCGCGTCAGGTAGCCGAACCGGTTCGAATACGGCACGCCGAGCACGACGACCCGTACCCCGTCCACCTCTCGCTCGACGCGGAGCCGACCCTTGGGTACCCGCAGCGAGGGATCACGCCAGTTCTCGCCGGCGATCACGGTGACGTCGTGGCCGCGGGCGGCCAGGGTTCGCACGAGGTTGAAGCCACGAAGGCCTGCAGCGCCCTGATCGGTGGCGAAGTGCTGCTGGACGTAGAGGATGCGCATGGTTTCAACCGGCCGTTCCACCGGCCTCGGGGCCGAGGCGGATCTCGGTCACGAAACGTGCAGGGAGGGGGCCCGACCACGACACCGTCAGGCAGGTCACCGCGTGGCGCATGCCGTAGGTGGGCGACCACCAACCACGTGGGTCGGCGTCGTGGGGCGTGGGCCGGGCGACGGTCAGCGTCCCGGGGCCGGCGAACCCGATGGTGAACGCACCGGCCGCGCACGAGAGCTCCGCGTGGCCGGTGTCGAGCTCGAGCAACTCGCTCTCGGGGAGGAGCCAGGTCCAGCCGAGGTCGTGGACGCCTGCTCCGAGGATGTCGTCGGTCACCGACCACCGATCGGGAGCCGCGTGCTCGACCGTCCGGCGATGGGTCACACCGAGGCGCCGGTACCCATCGTGGCTCATCACGATCCGGGAGGACACGCTCGATTCGACGGAACCGTGGGCGCGGTTGAGCCACAGGAAGTTCGCTCCGCGGTCCATCTGGTCGGCGCCGTCGACGGTGCAGGTGTTGTGGACCGCCGTGCTCGACAAGGCGTTGCGCCACGGTGGGGCGGCGTTGTAGCGATAGGTGCCGGGATCGGCGATCACGTTCACGCCGTTCCACCACAGGTCGACGTGGAGCTGGTCGGCCTGCGCCGGCCGATGATCCTGGCGGTAGGCACGCGTCGCCAGCCACGACTCCTCGCCGAGCAGCGTCGCGTATCCGCCGCCGGACGAGTGGACCTGTCGTCGGGGGGAGGGCTTCGCCTCTCGAGGCGCCGGATCGAGGCCGAGCCACATCGGTAGCTCGTCCCACGGCCCCGAGCCCACCGAGCGATCGGATCTCGTGGCCGCCAGGGCCAGGGCGAGCGCCGGACGGGCATCCGAATCGGGACAGGAATGGAGCGGGAGCAACACGGCGCCGTCGTTCGAGCCGTAGTTCGGCAGGCGGCCCGACACCGGATCGGCGAGATCGGCGAGGAACTCGGCGGCCGTGCGGATCCGATCGACCGTGGTCGCCGGCCATGGTCGACCGGTTGCCGTTCCTACGGCGAGCGCCAGGCCGCACGACTCGAGCACGAACCGGTGGTACCGGAGCGACTGCTGGATGTAGCTGCCGTCGTCGGCGATCTGATCGTCGAGCTCCTCGATGACCACCCGCCGGCCGAGCGCTTCCCAGCGGGCCGCACGAGGGAGCGTCGGCACGAGGACACCGATCAGCCACAACCCGAGCGCCTCGTTGATGGCATGGTTGTTGCCCTGGAGTCTGGCGTAGCTCAGATTGGCCTCGATACGGCTCGCCGATGCTTCGAGTAGCGACACCAGAGCCGACCGATCTCGATGCGTTGTCGTAGGTTTGGCGAAGGTAGACGCGCCGACCAGCAGCGCCATGGCGCGTAGAGCCGTTTCCTGCCCGCACATCCAGTGCGGCCCCAGATTCGGTGGGTTGTCGGCCATGAAGCTGTGGAGCGCGCTCCAATACATTGCCCCCGCGTCGGTATCGCCAGCGACGTCTGCTCGCATCAGGTCGGCCACGAAGCCGAAGCGACCCAGTTCCCAGACGAACTTGACGTCGGTGCCCCCCAGGTTGTCGAGCTTGGTCCAGTGGTGGAGAGGCCATTCCTCACCGGTCACGGGATCAATGCGCCATCGCGGGGGGCGCCCGATGTCGTACTCCGCGCCGAATAGGTGGGTGGTCCCACGCCGCAACGCGGTGAGGCTGGGCGGGGCGGTAACGGGCGAGCCGGGCTGGCGATTCCACAGCGGCCGGATCGACGTCGTCTCTGGTCGAGGCGGCGACCACCCGGTGGCCGGTGTTCGACGTGCGAGGAGCCCAGCTCGTCGCCGCAGACCGTATGCCAGCCGCTGCACGGTCCAGACAGGACCCATGGTCCGGAACACGCCTAGCGCGAGCCAGGGCCAACGTCGGCGAGTGCCGGCTCGAGCGTGTGTCACCTTCCGTACCGCACCAAGATCTCGTATGCCCGAAGGTCCACCTCAGGGCCGAATGGGCCACCCTCGAAAGCGGCCCGGTACGTCGGGGCGAGCGACCCATCCCCAAACTCTCGGATAAATGTATCCGATCCACTTACTGAAAGTCGAGCGGACAATCCCAGCGCGACTAGTCCTACACAGCAGAACGCGAGTCCGTAGGCGAATCGCAGTGAGGCAAGTCTCTCGAAGCGTCGAGTCTCAAGTCCCTGGATTGCGAACACTAGGAAAAGCGGCAACACGGGAAGCCAGAGTCGAGTGTCCGTCCGGGGCCAAACGAGCATTACGGCTACATATGTTCCGAGGAACGTGTGAAGCCCAGACTTGATACCCACCGATGAAGCCCGAATGCCCAGGACAACAATGATTGAGAATGCAACTCCCGTAGTAAGAAATAGTACATCCACGTCAATCGGCATCTTCGTCCTCGGAATATTGGTACATATCTCGCCAAGTTCCCGCAGCCTGTGCTGCATTATGGTGGCGACAATTCTTGGCCACGACATACCCTTCGTACTGACCGCCGCCTGATCAAAGTAGGTCGAACCCCGAACAAGCACAATCGCTATCGCGATACCGCAAGTAGCCGTGGAGGAAATCACGAGCATGAGTAGCCGGTTTCGAGCGCAACGTTCGACGAGTGTGCGGATGTCGAGAGACGACATTGCCACGGCCATGATTAGAGCAATGCCGATGGTGCGGAGCATCGTTGCCGATAGAGCAGAAACCATGGCCAGCATATATGTCCGCCAATCATCGCGGAACCTTCCCAAATTCTGGATCGTCATCAGTGTAAACATGGATACCATGAAGAAGGGAATGTCGCTTAGCGGAAGTGGTAGATGTTTTACAACAATGAACGAAGATAGGAACCCGATGCATGCAGTGTCAATCGACCTGCGCTCCAAACCGACGTCAGCCGCCAACTTTCTGAAGAACATGACACCGAGGCTCAGCGAGAGGAGAGATAGGCCAACTATTGTGGTTGTTCCGGCACCAGCGGACCGTTCTACGAGACCGAGAATCATCGGATACCCGATCGGGAACTGTGTCGACTCACCATTCACGGTGAAACCGTCGCCATCTAACCAAGATGTAGTCATTGAGAGGTATACAATGCTGTCTTCCGTGAGTCGTAGTAGGCCGCGCATGTGCAACATGTAGACCCCAAATATGAATGCAATGATAGCAAATCGAGCACGGGCGTATCTTGTGGCCCTCTGTATCGTGATCGACTGTCCAATTCTGACGGATCGCTGGAGGCGCCCTAGAAGTGCTGTTGCGTTTCTGATACCTTCCTCCCAACTGTTACGAGTGAATTGGGCCTGCATCGACTCAAATCGTACGAATCGGATCTGGTGAGATGAGGCGGCACTTGGCTGACGGACGTCTGCCTTTGCCAACTTGTCCGTGGCGAGCCCTAACCATCTGGATCTCAGCAACGTATCCGACGTGCACTGCTTGATGTTGCGATCCTCCCCGGGTCGGATCCTCGTCCCGTTCGGCACAACGGCTCCTCATGTTGCGGGCCAATAGCGGCTCTGGGCCCTGGCTTCCGTCGTAGGCGCTGACGAGCACCAGGTCACCGCTGCTGTGACGTGCTGAGGCCTGGGCCCGCTCCAAGGGACTCGCCGACGACACCGTCCACGGCCGGCGAGGCTGACTCTCCACGCCGATCTCATGGTCGAGGCGACACTGACCATCGCTTTGGCTCCCGATCGTATGGGACCCGGTTCAGGGTCCAACGGATCGCCAGCCGCGGGCGCCTACGCTGCTGCGGTGCCAACTGCGGTCCCGCCTCCCCGCGTTGCCCTGATCGGGGCCGGTCCCTGGGGATCGAACATCGGCCGCACCCTGGCGGCGATCGGTGCGCTCGATGCCGTGGCCGACGTCGACGAGGGCCGCGCCCACGCCCACGCGGCGGAATGCGGCGTCCCGGTTCGGTCTCTCTCCGAGATCCTCGACGATCCTCACATCCATGCCGTGGCGGTGGCCGTGCCGGCCGCCCAGCATGCCGAGGTGGGGCTGAGAGTCCTCGACGCCGGCAAGCATCTGTTCGTCGAGAAGCCCTTGGCCCTGGATGTCGCCGATGCGGAGAAGCTCGTCGAGCGGGCGGCGGCGGCGGGGCGAATCTTGATGGTCGGGCACCTGTACCACTACCACGCCGGGTTCCTCGCCCTGGAACAGATGGTTCGTGACGGGCGGCTCGGGCGGCTCTGCTACGTGCACTCCACCCGACTCAACCTGGGGCGCCTCCGCCGGGAGGAGAACGCGCTGTGGAGCTTCGCGCCCCACGATGTGTCCACCATGTTGCGGCTGATGGGCTCGGAGCCGTGTTCGGTCACCGCGATGGGAGGGCGATTCGTCCGGTCGGACGTCCACGACATCACGACGACTCACCTCACGTTCCCCGGCGGGGCCCAGGGTCACATCTTCGTGTCGTGGCTCAACCCCTACAAGGAGCAGCGCCTCGTCGTCATCGGTGATGAAGGCATGGCGGTGCTCGACGATCAGCAGCCGTGGGAATCGAAGTTGGTGTGGTACCCCCACCGCATCGATCGGCGAGACGACGCCCCCATCCTGGCGCGCGGCGATGGAGAACTGGTTCCGGTGCCGGCGCACGAGCCGCTCCGCACGGAGATGGAGGCCTTCATCTCGGCCTGCCGGACCGGTCAACCGCCGCCCTCCAACGGCGCCGAGGGATTGCGGGTCCTCCGCGTCCTCGCCATGGCCGATCAGTCCCTTTCCCACACCGACGAAGCACGAGCGATGACAGCAGAGACACCAGCCAGCCCATCGGACGTGTTCGTCCACGAGAGCAGCTACGTCGACGACGGTGCCGTCGTCGGTTCGGGCACCCGGATCTGGCACTTCTCGCACGTGCAAACGGGGGCGCGGATCGGCCGTGACTGCGTGATCGGCCAGAACGTCAACGTCGGGCCGCGGGCGGTGGTCGGCGATCGCTGCAAGATCCAGAACAACGTGAGCCTGTACACCGGTGTCGAGCTCGGTGACGACGTGTTCTGCGGGCCCAGCTCCGTGTTCACGAACGTCGTCAACCCCCGCGCCGACGTCGAGCGCAAGGACGAGTTCCGGCCGACCCGGGTGGGTCAGGGCGCCAGCGTCGGCGCCAATGCCACCGTGGTGTGCGGGCACGACATCGGTCGGTACGCGTTCGTCGCGGCGGGCGCCGTCGTGACCACGGACGTGCCCGACCACGCCCTCGTGCAAGGAGTTCCCGCCCGTCAGGTCGGATGGGTGAGCCGTTCCGGCGACCGCCTGGGTGACGACCTTTCCTGCCCGCGCAGCGGCGAGCAGTACTCCCTCGACGGCGATGGTCGGCTGGTGCTGGTCGAGGCGGCCTCGTGATCCCGTTCGTCGACCTCGAGGCGCAACGCCGCCGCCTCGGCCCCGAGCTCGACGCGGCGATCGCCCGAGTGCTCGAGCACGGTGCGTTCATCAACGGCCCGGAGGTGAAAGAGCTCGAAGGGGCGCTCGCGCAGTTCTCGGGCGCCCAGCACGTCGTCGCCTGCGCCAACGGCACCGATGCGTTGGTCCTGGCGCTACGGGCGCTCGGGGTCGGCCCCGGACACGCCGTCGTGGTCCCGACCTTCACCTTCGCCGCGACCGCCGAGGCGGTCGCTCTCGTCGGCGCCCGCCCCGTGTTCGCCGACGTGCGGCCTGACTCCTTCGACCTGGATCCGGAGAGCCTGGCGGCCGGAGTCGATGTCGCCCGGGCCGCCGGTCTGGAGCCGGTCGCCGCCATACCCGTCGATCTCTTCGGCCAACCGGCGCCGTACGACGAGCTCGAATCGGTCGCCGCCGCGCACGGGCTCACCCTCATCGCCGACGCCGCTCAGAGCTTCGGCGCCACCCTGGATTCCCGACGGGTCGGCACGCTGGCGCCGGTCACCACCACCAGCTTCTTCCCGGCCAAGCCGCTCGGCTGCTTCGGGGATGGTGGGGCCGTGATGTGCCAGGACGAGGCGACCGCAGATGTGATGCGGTCTCTGCGCTCGCACGGCGCCGGCGCTCACAAGTACGACCATGAGCGGCTCGGAACGAACTCCCGCCTCGACACGTTGCAGGCCGCGGTGCTGCTGCAGAAGCTGACCGTGTTCGCCGACGAGCTCGACCGGCGGAGCGCCGTGGCTTCCCGCTACACGGAAGGCCTGGCCGGGGAGCCCACGATCACGACGCCGGTGTTGCGTCCCGGCGTCACGTCAGCGTGGGCCCAGTACACGATCAAGGTTCCTCATCGTGATGCCGTGGCGGCGCGACTCCACGATGCCGGGGTGCCGACCGCCGTGTACTACCCCAAACCGCTGCACCACCAGCGGGCCTTCGCTCCCGCGTTGCTGGCCCCGTCGACCCTCCCCGTCGCCGAACGGCTGGCCGGCGAGGTCCTGAGCCTCCCCATGCATCCCTATCTCGAACCCGAGGTGCAGACGAACATCATCGACGCCGTGCTGCGGGCGGTGTCGGCGGGCGAGACTCGGCCGCCCGTCCCTTCGGGACTCACCTCCACATGAACGTCGTCGTCACCGGTGCGGCCGGGTTCATCGGGAGCACTCTGGTCGATCGGCTGGTCGCCGCCGGTGACGACGTGGTCGCCGTCGACGCGCTCCACGGCCCCCGCCACCCCGACACCCGGGAGGCGAACCTGAAGCGCGCGATCGAGTCGCCCAACGTTCGCTTCCGGCCCGTCGACCTGCTCGAAGCGGACCTCGGTCATCTCTTCTCGGGAGTCGACACGATCTTCCACCTGGCCGGCCGGCCGGGCGTGCAGACGTCGTGGGGCCGAGGGTTCGACGATCACCTGCGACACAACACCTTCGCATCCCACCTGCTGCTCACGGCCGCCCGGGTGGCGGGCGTACGCCGGGTCGTGGTCGCCTCGAGCTCGTCGGTGTACGGGCCCGTTCCTTCCGGCTCCGTCGCCGAGACACGCGCCCCGACACCGGTGAGCCCGTACGGGGTGAGCAAGCTCGCCGTCGAGCACGTCGCTGCGGTCGAGGCGGAGCGGGGGTTGTCGGTCGTGTGCCTGCGCTACTTCTCCGTCTACGGCCCGCGGCAACGGCCCGACATGGCTCCGTTCAAGGTCATCGACGCGGCGCTGGGCGGCAGTCCGTTCACGTTGTTCGGCGACGGGCGCCAGGCGCGGGACCTCACGTTCGTAGCGGATGTCGTCGACGCCACGCTTCGGGCCGGCGTGGCGGACCTGGAGTCGGGCACCGTGATCAACGTCGGCGGTGAGCGCCCGGTCGCGCTCAACGAGGTCGTGGCGGAAGTCGCGCGGCTGGTTGGGCACGACGTTCCCGTCGAACGTGGTCCACGACCGCCCGGCGACCCGGACCGGACGGCGGCCGATGTTTCACGAGCCCGCGCCCTCCTTGGTTGGACACCCACGACGAGCCTCAGCGACGGTCTGGCGCACCAGATCGCGTGGCAGCGCAGCCTGAGGCACTGAGAATCTGGGCGAGGTATGGGCCCATTGCCAGGGAATTGCCAGGTTGGGTGACGACACTGGGGTCAGCTACTCCCACCGCTTCAGGAGCGACGCCATGACGACAGACAACACCACCCCCGATGTTTCCCGCACCCGCCGCCGCCTCGTGGCCCCGGCGGCCATCGCGGCCGCGGTCATCGGAGGAGCGTTCGGTGGTGCGGCGCTCGGCTTCCCCGGGATATCGAGCGCCCAGGATGAGACCACCACGACCACGCCCGACACCAGCGACGATGCCACGACCGACAGCACGACGACGGACGATGCGACGACCGACGAAGCCGGCTGCGAGGACGGGTTCGGTGGCCGCGGTGGCTTCGGTCACCACGTCGGCCTGGCGACCGCAGCTGAGACGCTCGGGCTCACGGAGGACGAGTTGCGCACGCAACTGCAGGACGGAGCGTCGCTCGCCGATGTGGCCGCAGCGCAGGGTGTCGACGTGCAGGTGCTGATCGACGCGCTCGTCGCCGAGGCGCAGGCGCATCTCGACGAGGAGGTCGCCGAGGGTGATCTCGATCAGGCGCAGGCCGACGAGTTGGCCGCCACGTTGACCGAGGGCATCACCGCCCGGGTGAACGGCGAGGCCTCGGCCTTCGGTGGACCAGGTTTCGGCGGCCCGGGGATGGGTGGCCGGGGTCATCACTTCCACGGTGATGCCGACACCGACGACGCGACGACCGACGACGCGACCACCGAGTCTTCGGTCGGGGTCGGCGGCGGTTCGGGCTCCCTTGGCGCCTGATCCGGCGGCAGTAGCGTCGCCCCTCGTGACGGGAGGCGACGACAATCGAATGAACTGGTGGCGCCCCGATGTCCAAGGACTTCGGGGCGTCGCTGTGCTGCTCGTGGTGGCCTACCACGCCGGGTGACCGATACCCGCTCCCACTGTGCCACGAATGGCTCGACCTGCTGAGGCCCGCAAGCGCTCTGCAACGTCGACCAAGACGAGCCAGCCAGCCAACTGACGCCGACGCCTTTGACCTTGCCCCGCCAGGCTGGACCAGACCAGTCATCTCGGCAACCGGCGAACGATACTTCACCGAGTCCCCTGCGGAGAACCGTGATCGTCTAGCCTGAGCCACGAGGACGGCCTGCACTCGCCGACCATTCAACTGCCCTCTGCCCACGGGAGTGCCTTGAACCGACGGAGGATATCGGCATGACTGGTGTCACGCTTACTTCGCTTGCCCGACAATCGCTTCACGTTGCACGTCCGCTCTATCGCTCAATACGTTGGGACGTTGGATTGCGTGCATCGGAGATATCGCGTGCGCATGCCAGAATAGCAATCAAAGACTTCCGTCACGCAAGGGAGGATCACGCTGTCAAATCTGCAAGCGTCTTAGGGGCCAGGGTCGCGTTCTTTCAATGGTCTACACTGCACTCCCTTTTCCATGAAATCTATATGTCACAGGTGTATCGATTTAAAGCCACTTCGACGAGCCCCAGAATCATCGATGCAGGTTCGAACATAGGCTTAGCGACGCTCTGGTTCGCAACCGCTTACCCTGGGTCCCGTATTCTTTCGATTGAACCCGATCCGGCCACGTACGAGCTCTTGAGCGAGAATGTCTCTGCGAACCTGCTCGCCAATGTCGAGACGCTACAGGCGGCGTTGAGCGACAAGACGGGCATGACGGACTTCTTTGTGTCTTCAGATAGTCCTGGTTCGCTCGGAATGAGCACCATCAAGGAACGAATGTCGTGGGAACCCATCCTGGTGCCGTCCATACGGCTTTCAGAGCTTGTTTCTGACGACATAGACCTACTGAAGATTGATATTGAGGGTGCTGAGGGGTTGGTTGTCGCCGATCTAATGGATACGGGCTGCATTAGGCGCATTGACAAACTCATTATCGAAGTTCATCACAACATCGCTGGCGTCAAATCGGTTCTGCCAGCGGTACTTGCCGCACTGGACTGCGCCGGTTTTAGATACTTTGTCTCGGCACCGAGAATTGATGGTCTCTCATCGACGACCGCATCGGCCTTCGAGGACGTTATGGTCTTCGCCACGCGGGATGGGCTAGCCGGATGACTGACTTGCTTGCGTCCCCCACCTGCCGTATCTATCCTGTAGCCCAAGTTTCAACGGGTGCATGGAACGCTGAACCTCAGCAACCGAGTTGCGACTGGATTGTTCCATGATTCAGCAGATCATGAGGTCCGTGAGGGCGAGGTTTGCTCGGCGCTATATTGAACCCATGATCTGGCGCCTCGTGCCATCCGATGAGCATCGCTTTGAGTTTGTGCGGGATGACATCGTCGTTGCTGAACGAAATGTTCCCGCATCTGTCGACCGATGAACATGACCGAAATGATTTGCGCGTGCAGCGTCAATGGAAGCACCGATATCGAGGCTATGTAGTAAACCTTGGGCCTGGAGTGATAGAGCCCGATTCTGGCTTGGTTATCCCCCGATACGGCCGGGTTTGTGAGTTGAGTAGGTTGAACCTGTTCGATCCGTGGGCGCCCAAGTATCGCCGACCCTCCTCGTTAGACTATGTTCTGAGGCGACGAAGGCTCAGCAACTACGAATCGGTAGCGTCGATTCGATACGGATGGCATAACTACTATCACATGCTCATCGACGTTGTCCCTCAGTTGCGAATGATTGAAGAGTCATCCCTCGATCGAGGCTCCCCAATCGTCGTGCCTGAGAATTTGGAACGCACAGCCGTTCGTTGCGCAAATTCTCAGTATATCGGGGCTCGATTTGGCGGAGTATCCTTTTCTTGTCCAGGAGCGCGGCTCTTTCATTGGTGCTGAGAAAATAGTCGTTGCAAAGGACTCCTCGGTTTCCCAGGACATACGACTCACAGTCGCGGCGATGCGAGGTTTCGCAGGTGCGTCAGATGAGAGTCCGAACCAGGAGGGTAGGAAGATCTTTGTTTCGAGACGCCCTGGTCGTCGGTCGCCGCGCGAACTCCACCAGGTGGAGGATTGCTTTAGGTCCCATGGCTTTATGGTCACGTACGGAGAGGACATGTCAGTGGTGGATCAGGTTCGGCTGTTCGCAGGGTGCTCACGATTGGCTGGGTTTCATGGTGCCGGACTTGTAAATATGATCTTTCGACTTCCAGATCATCTGCGAGTTCTGGAGATATTTCCTGGCGACGGAAGAAGTATCTACTACGAGGAGATTGCGCGGAGAATGGGGTTCGAATACGGGCGGATAGACGGCGGCGGATTGGATCAAGACGGACGGTTCGATATCGATATGGTAAGGCTGAACGAAGTCTTGGACGACTGGTAATGACTGTCGCGGACCAGGTCGCGATACTTAGTCCACCGAACGCGCTACACAGAGGTATCGAGATTGTGGCCACGTTCGTCGAACCCACAAGAACTGGCGAGGATCAATGGCAAGCGAGGAAGAGGTCCAGATCTTATCGAACCGAAAACGCCACGACTCGCTCTACCGTCCACGGAGCCGTCGAGTGGTCGATGAGGAGTGTTCCCCCCTTGGGGGCGTGACATTTGGCGCTCAACGTTGCCTTCCGTGTCGGAGGCCCCAGTCGCGTCGCCCCTTGTGATGGGAGGCGACGACAATCGAACGAGCTGGTGGCGCCCCGAAGTCCAAGGACTTCGGGGCGTCGCCGTGCTGCTCGTCGTGGCCTACCACGCCGGATGGCCGATACCCGGAGGGTATGTCGGCGTCGACGTGTTCTTCGTCGTGTCCGGGTTCGTGATCGGCGGGCTCCTGGCGCGAGAGCTCGGAGCCGGGACCATGTCCCTGGGCCAGTTCTACGCTCGTCGGGTGCGCCGGCTGATGCCGGCGCTCGCCGTGATGCTCGTCGTCGTTTCGGCGGCCACCACGGTCCTCGGCCCGCTGGGAACGGTCGATCGGGCCCGCGGTACCGCCCGGGCGGCGGCGCTCGTCTTCGCCAATGGGTACCTGTACCAATACGCCGGTGACGGCTATTTCGACGACGCGGCCGAGGCGAACCCGCTGCTCCATACCTGGTCGCTGAGCGTGGAAGAGCAGTTCTACCTCGTCCTTCCGATCCTGCTGCTCGTGGCCTGGCGCTGGCGGGGCCGGCGTGGTGCCCAGGCCGTCGTCGCCGCCTCGTGCTTCTTCTCGCTCCTGCTCTCTGTGCTGTTCACCACCGGCGCCGTGCCCGATCGGATCCCTCGCCCGGAATCACTGGCGTTCTACGCACCGTTCACCCGGACCTGGGAGTTCGGGGCCGGCGTTGCTCTGGCGCTCGCAACCCGGCGAGCGATCCCGGCCTGGCTGGGTGTGGCGGGTGCCGTGGCCGTGCTCGGTTCCGCGTTCGGCTTCGATTCGGGCACGACCGTTCCGGGATACGCGGCCTTCGTACCGGTCATCGGCGCCGGGTTGATCATCGCGGCCGGCGAGGGACGGGGCGTCGGTCAAGTGATGCGTTCGCGGCCGCTGGTGTGGGTCGGCGACCGCTCGTACAGCTGGTACCTGTGGCACTGGCCGGCGCTGGTGTGGGCTCGGTCGCTCTTCCCGGACGCTGGAGGTTGGCGCGAGGTCGGGGCCGTGGGGGTGTCGTTGGTGCTGGCCGAACTGTCGTACCGATACGTGGAGGAGCGGTTCCGGGTTCGGGCGGCAATGCCTCGCCGTGCGCTCGCCGTCGGGCTTGTCTGTGTCCTCGCGCCAGCCGTGGCACCGGTCGTGCTCCGACCGGTCGACTCATGGATCGACGGCACGGACGCGGGGGCGGCGTACGCCTCCGCCGTGCTGCCTCACCTCGACTCGGCCGGTGGGTGCGACGGCCGCCAGGTGCCGTCGGTGCGAGCGGCGTCGCCTCGGTGCGTCATCCCGGCCGGTCCTGGTGGGTCCCCGGCAGGCCGGGTCGTCCTCGTCGGCGACTCGACGGCCGGTCACCTCAGCGAGGGCGTCGTCGCCGCGGCGTCGTCGCTCGGCTACGAGACGGTTCTGGCCACCATGTCCGGGTGTCCGTTCGTCGACTTGACGGTGCTTCGAGCGGGTGCCGGGACGTCGTGTCGGGACCATGTGGCATCAGTCGTCGACGATCTGGTGGCGAATCCCCCTGACACCGTGTTCGTGGCCACTTCGACGAACGGCGTTCTCGGCTGTGGCGGCTGCCCGTTGTTGGATCCCGTGTCCGGCCGCACCGTCACATCTGACGAGGCGAGGTCAACTGCGTTCTCGGACGCGCTCGGGCGTGTGCTCGCCCGTCTCGGCGATGCGGGCATCGCAACGGTGCTGGTGCAGTCGGCGCCGAACGTGGGGGAGTGGGGGTTGAGGGAGTGTGCGGGCGCGCGACTGCTCGCCGAGCCATCGTCGTGCGGAACCTCGCGTGATCAGCAGTGGATGGACACGACGTGGTCGGACATCGAGTCCGTCGAAATCGGCGCCACGGCCGATCTGAGCAATGTGACGACGGTGGCGACCGTCGACATCGTGTGTGGCGACGGTCCGGGTTGTGCGACCTACCGCGGTGGCCAGTGGTGGTACCGGGATGCCGCTCACCTCACACCGTATGCCTCGGCGCAGTTGGCCCCCCGCCTCGCGGACGCCATCGCCGCCGCGGTCGACCGCTAGCTTCGAGACCATGACCGAGCCCGACCTCGCCTCGCTGCCCCTTCCTGCGGACACCGTGGGCCTACTCGAGGGGCTGGCCACCACCCGGGCCATCCGTCGTTACCGCCGTGAGCCGGTGCCGCCGGAGGCCCTGCGGGCCATGTTGTTCGCCGCCACCCGGGCCCCGAGCGGCTCCAACCGTCAGCCCTTCCGGTTCATCGTGCTCACCGACGGCCCCAAGGCGGTCGAGGCGAAACGTCTCATCGCCGAAGGCGCGCAGCGGGTGTGGGGCGCCAAACGCGAGCACGACGGCTACAACGAGGGGTCCGGCGTCGTCGACAACTCGCCCAAGGCCCGCATGGCGCGGACCATGCAGCGCTACACCGACGAGTTCGCCTTCGTCCCGGTGCTGATCCTGCCGTGCCTGGTCCGCTACCGGGAGCCGGTGCCGACCGAGGGTGCCTCCATCTACCCGTCGTGCCAGAACCTCCTCCTGGCCGCCCGGGCTCTCGGCTACGGCGGCGTGCTGACCGGCTTCCACGGTGTCGTCGAGAAGGAGCTGCGCGAGCTTCTCGGGGTGCCCGACGAGGCCTTCATGGCCGCCACCATCACCATCGGCAAACCCGAGGGCGGTCACGGTCCGGTGCGTCGCCGGCCCATCTCCGAGATGGTGTTCGAGGACAGCTGGGGCGAGAGCCCGGCGTGGGCCGCGGACCCGCCCGGTACCACCCATACCTCCGCTGGCCCCCCACGCCCGGCCATGCCCGCCCGGCCTCCTAAATAGACCCACCCATTTGTTCTGGGAGACCAACTCGTCGCCCACGCGACCGCCGTGTCTCCCAGAAGGCGATTCCTGGAGCCCGACCTTTGGCCGGAGCGTGCGCCGCCGGACCGGTTGGCTTGGCCGCTGGCGAATAGTTCCGGACCGAGTGTCGGGCCGGTACTGTCGACCCATGCGCGCAGACGACATGATCCTCATCAGCGTCGACGATCACGTGGTGGAACCTCCCACGATGTTCGACGCCCACATCCCGGCTGCCTACAAGGACCGGGCCCCGACGTTCGTCCACCAGCCCGACGGGTCCGACGTGTGGTCGTTCGACGGTCTAATCATCCCCAACGTCGGCCTCAACGCCGTCGCCGGCCGTCCGCGGGAGGAGTACGGCGTCGAGCCCACGGCCCTCGACGAGATGCGCCCCGGCTGCTGGGATGTCGACGAGCGGATCAAGGACATGAACGCCGCCGGCGTCCTGGCGTCGATGAACTTCCCGAGTTTCCCCGGTTTCAGCGGCCGCCTCTTCGCCGCCAACGCCGACAAGGGCCTCGCCCTGGCCTGCATCCAGGCCTACAACGACTGGCACATCGACGAGTGGTGCGGCGCCTACCCGGGCCGCTTCATGCCCATGGCTCTGCCCGTCCTGTGGGACCCCGACCTCGCCGCCACCGAGGTGCGCCGGGTCGCCGCCAAGGGCTGCCACTCGCTCACCTTCACCGAGAACCCGCACATGCTCGGCTACCCGAGCTTCCACGATCCGCATCTGGGACCCGCTGTGGCAGGCGGTGTGCGACGAAGACATGGTCCTCTCCATCCACCTCGGCTCCTCGGGCCAGCTCACCGTCACCGCGCCCAACGCGCCCGTCGACGTCATGATCACCCTGCAGCCCATGAACATCTGCCAGGCCGCCGCCGACCTGCTGTGGTCACGGGTCATCAAGGAGTTCCCCACCATCCGGATCGCCCTCTCCGAAGGCGGCACCGGCTGGATCCCGTACTTCATCGACCGCCTCGACCGCACGTACACGATGCACAGCGCCTGGACGGGTCAGAACTTCGGCGGCCGCATGCCGAGCGAGGTGTTCCGCGAGCACTTCCTCACCTGCTTCATCGACGACCCGGTGGGCATCGCCCTTCGCGACATGATCGGCATCGACAACATCTGCTGGGAATCCGACTACCCGCACTCCGACGGCTCGTGGCCCAACCCGGGTGAGGACCTCGAGCGGGCCACCGCTGGCGTCTCCGACGCCGAGATGAACAAGATCACCCACGAGAACGCCATGCGCTGGTATTCGTTCGACCCCTTCGTCCACCGCCCCAAGGAGCGGTCGACCGTGGCCGCGCTCCGGGCCGAGTCACCGGGTCACGACGTGTCGGTCCGCAGCTACGACAAGGGCCGCTTCGTCCGCTCCGGTGCCGGCACCGACCTCGCCCAGCTCGCCGCCAACGCCACCGCGTGAGCGTCGCAGTAAGAGTATGACCAACGGGATTTCTGACTCGGAAGCGAGTCGCGGGGAGCTCGGCATCGGCGCCGAGATCGAATCTGGGCGAAGCGACGACGGCACCGTGGTGCGTAAGGATCACCGCACCACGAACCGTGGACGTCAGCTCGCCGAACGGCTCCGCGGTCGAGGCGACGTTGCCATGAGGACCGAGGAGATCATGGCCATCACGCGGGAGCCAGGAGACGGGCGGACTGATCCAACGGGAGCGTCGCCCGGCCCCTGAAATTTGGCGAAGAATCGCCGGCGAGCGGTGAGATCTCGCCGCAGAACGCTGGTGTGGCAAGCGCTCGGCACGAGCGCGGGTGTGACAGAGTGCTGGGCATGAGCTCTGACGCTGTTGCTGCTGCGCCGCTTCCTCTCGTCACCCCGTGGAACCGCTTCTACTGGACCTCGGGCGCCGACGGTGTCATCCGGGTCGAGCAGTGCCGGGCCTGCGGCGACATCCGCTTCCCGCCGGGGCCGAACTGCCCCACCTGCCAGTCGACCGAGCTCGACATCGTCGAGCTGAGCGGGCGGGGCACGGTCGAGGCGTACACGATCAACTACCAGCCCTGGCACCCCGCCTACACGCCGCCCTACGTGATCGCCGTCGTCGTCCCCGAAGAGGATCCCGCCGTCCGCTTCACCACCAACATCGTCGGCTGCCCCGTCGACGACGTCTACATCGGCATGCCCGTCAAGGTGCGGTTCGAACACCGCGGCGACGTGTGGCTGCCGATGTTCGAGCCCGACCCCGACACCGAGCCCCGCGTGCCCGCGCTGGCCGAGGCCGAGGTCGCCTCCCGCGACCTCGAACGCCCGCTTCGCCCCATGCCCCCCGTATCGAAGCTCGACAAGTTCGAGAGCAAGGTGGTGCTCAGCGGCATCGGCATGTCCGAGGTCGGCCGCCGGCTGGGCCGCAACCCCCTCGGGCTCATGGTCGAGGCGGCGTTGGCCGCCATCGCCGACGCCGGCCTCACCGTCGACGACATCGACGGCATCTCCACCTACCCCGGCGGTGAGATCCTCGGCGGCCACAGCGGCGGCGGCATCACCTCCCTCGAGGAGGCGCTGCGCATCCGCCCCCGTTGGTTCGCCAGCGGCATGGAGATCCCCGGCCAGACCGGTGCCATCGTCAACGCCATGCTGGCCGTGGCCGGCGGGCTGGCTCGCCACGTCGTGTGCGTGCGGGGCGTCTGGGAAGCGACCTGGGCCGACCTCGAACGGCGCGGCGAGATGCGAGGCCACGGCGGGGGGCGCGTGGGCGGCGACATGGACCACCGCATCCCGTTCGGCGCCCTCAGCGCCGCCAACTGGATCGGCATGCAGGCCGTGCGCCACATGAAGGCCTTCGGCACCACCCGTGAGCAGCTCGGCGCCATCGCCCTCAACGGCCGGGCCAACGCCGCCCGCACCCCCTATGCGGTCTACAAGGACCCCATGACGATGGACGACTACCTCAACGCCCGCATGGTCACGACCCCGTTCGGTCTCTACGACTGCGATGTCCCGTGCGACGGCGCCACCGCCATCGTCGTCTCCGCCGTCGACACCGTGCCCGATCTGGCCGGTTCGCTCGTGGGGGTGGAGGCCGTCGGCACGGCGATCGATGAACGCATCTCGTGGGACCAGGGCACCCTCATTCACGAGGTGCAACTCGCCGGCCCCGCCCGCCACCTGTGGTCCCGCACCGACCTCAAGCCCGCCGACGTCGACGTCGCCGAGCTCTACGACGGCTTCAGCTTCAACTGCCTGTCGTGGCTCGAGACGCTCGGGTTCTGTGGCGTTGGCGAGGGCGGCGCCTTCGTCGAAGGGGGCCACCGCATCGCCCTCGACGGCGAGCTGCCCCTCAACACCAACGGCGGCCAGCTCTCGGGCGGGCGGCTGCACGGATTCGGTTTCGTGCACGAGGCCTGCGTCCAGCTGCGCGGCGAAGGTGGCGAACGCCAGGTCGCCGGCAACCCCGAGGTGGTCGTGGTGTCCGCCGGCGGCGGCACCCCCGGCGGCACGTTCCTGCTCACCCGCTACCGCTGAGCCCCTCGATGGGGCTGGAGCTCCGCCCCGTTTCGGAAGCGTCCGACCCGTCAGCGGGCGGCGAGGATCTGCTCGCGAAGGATGTCGCCGTGCCCGGCGTGGCGGGCCAGCTCTTCGATCATGTGGACGCAGATCCAGCGCAAGCTGAGCGGGCCCCGTCGGTTGTGCAGGGCGAGATCGTCGAGGGTGAGTGTCGCCGCGATCCGGCGAGAGGCGGAGCAGGCGTCGTGGAAGTCGGCCAGTACCGACGCCACGGTGTCGGTGGGCCTGAGGTCGAACGAGCTGTCGACGTCGTCGGGTAGGCCGAGCTCGGCCCTGGTCCGACCGTCGATGGAAACCTCGAACCACACTCGCTCGGCGAAGGTCGCATGGCGGACCAGGCCGAGCAACGTGGTCAACGACGGCACGAGCGATCGGCGGGCCTCGTCGTCGGTCACGCCGTCGAGAATCGCCGCGACCGCACGCCGATTGTCCTCGAGGAACGCCTCGATCTGGGTCCGCTCGTCGCTGCGGAGCACGTTCGCGCTTGCACCACTCTCGGCCATGGGCACTGAACGTACCCGGAGGACCTCCCTCCCGCGAACACCGAGCGCTACACGCGAACCCACCGCACCATCACGACCGAAACCACCCTCCTCTGCGGACTCCACCACCGACAAATCCACCACCTCGCAGAGGCTCGACGCTCCTCTGACGAACGGTCAACGGCGGGCGGTGACGAGCCAGGCGGCCGCCGGCAGACCGACGACCCCGTCGACGCTCACGGCCTCGAATCGCTCGGTCAGCGCCGCGGCGGCACGCTGGCGTAGGTCCTCGCCGGCGTTGACGAGGAGGGCGCGCGCCGCCGTCGTGGCCAGTACCTGGTCGACCGCGCCCGGCACGCCGTCGTTCCCGCCGAGGCGCGCGGTCGTCTCGAAGGACTCGATCGAGGAGCCGGACCAACCGGCGTCCGTCAGGACCCGTTCCACGTACGTGGGGTCACCGAAAGCGAACGGGCCGACGCCCGCCGGCGGTGGAGGCGGAGGATCGTCGATCAGCTGGCGGAGCACCTGTACCGGCGCCAGCATCCACGGATTCCGGTCGATGGGTTGCCAGCACACGAAGGCCAACCGCCCTCCGGGCCGAGTCGCCGACGCCAGGTTCCGGAACGCCGCCATCGGGTCGGCGAAGAACATGACGCCGAAGCGGCTCACGACGGCGTCGTAGGGCCCGCCCAGGGGATCGGTCTGGACATCGCCGACCGCAAATGTGGCGTCTGCCGCCAACATCTCGGCGCGGTCACGGGCCCGGGCGATCATCGCCGGCGAGATGTCGACCCCATGGACGCGGGTCCCATGCGAAGCGACGGACAGCGCTGTCGTTCCGAAGCCGCACCCGACGTCCAGGACGAGCTCGCCGGCCTGAGGAGACAGCGCCTCGACGAGCGCGTCGTTGAACGGCGCCAGCATGGTGTCGAACGAGGACTCCTCGCGGACCCAGTTCGGGCCGCCCTCCTCGGTCCAGTACCGCGCCTGCTCGGCGTTGGTGCCCCGCATCGGATCGTCCACGGCACCGAAGGCTACTCCGCGGCGTGGGAGTCACCCTGGCCGGTGGGTCGGGCACGAAGATCGTGTTCAGCACGATCTGTCGCACTCATGCTACGATTGTCGCATGCGCACGGTCGCGTCCCGAGAGCTGCGGAACGAAACTCGATCACTGCTCGACCGAGTCGCCGGGGGTGAGGTCATCACCATCACGGTCGACGGTCGACCGGTGGCGGTGCTGTCCCCTCTGCCCAACCGCACCCGCTGGATGCGGCGCGAGTCGTTCCTCACCACGGTCCTGACCCGTCAGGCGGATGCCGGGCTCGCGGCGGATCTCGCCGTCCTGGCGCCCGACACCACCGACGATCTCCTCCTGTGACCACTCGGGCGATCGCCGACACGTCGATCTTCATCGCCGATGAGTCGGGTCGGTCCCTCGACGCCACGACGTTCCCCGACGAGATCGCCGTCTCCGTCATCACCATCGGGGAGCTCCGCGCCGGCGTGCTCGCCGCCGCCGATGTGGCCACCCGCGACCGCCGCCTCCGGACACTGACGGCCGCGCTCGAGCTCGACCCGATCCCGATCGACCTCACGGTCACGGAGAGCTGGGCGACGCTTCGAGTGATGTTGCGAGACCACGGGCTTCGCATGGGGGTCAGCGATTCCTGGATCGCCGCCACGGCGATCGCGCTCGACGTTCCTGTGCTCACCCAGGACGACGGGTTCCCGGAGCTCGACGAGCTCCGTGTCCTCCGGGTCTGACATCGTCCAAGACCTTCCGCGAAAAGGGGTACTCGAGGTGACACAGCTGGTCGAGGGGTTACGGGTCGTCGATGCCGACTCGCACATGACGGAGCGCCATGATCTGTTCACCGAGCGGGCGCCGCCTGGATACGAGGACAAGGTGCCTCACGTCGAGCACATCGACGGGACGGACATGTGGGTGATCGACGGCCACGCGTTCGGCAAGGCCGGGTCTGGCGGCACCATCGACCACGCCGGCCAGAAACATCCGTACATCGAGTCCCAGGGCGGCCCGTGGGGGATCGACGATGTCCACCCGGCGGCGTGGGACGCCACGGCGCGCCTGGAGTTGATGGACTCGCTCGGCATCGAACGCCAGGTCGTCTTCCCCAACGCGATCGGGCTCGGCGGCCAGAACCTCGTCAACACCGTCAAGGACCCCGCGCTCGTACTCCTGTGCATCGAGCTCTACAACGACGCCATGGCCGAGGTGCAGGAAACCTCGGGGAACCGGCTGCTGCCCATGCCGATCATGCCGGCCTGGAGCATCGAGGCCTGCGTGCGGGAAGCACAACGATGCGCGGCGATGGGGTACCGCGGCGTCAACATGACCGCCGACCCGCAGGACTCCGGCTCGCCCGATCTCGGCGACTGGGCCTGGGATCCTTTCTGGGAGGTGTGCGCCGGCCTGGAGCTGCCGGTGCACTTCCACATCGGGGCCAGCCAGACGGCGCTGGCCTACTTCGGCACCACCTACTGGCCCAGCCAGGACGACTACGTCAAGCCGGCGATCGGCGGCGCGTCACTGTTCCAGAACAACTCCCGCCTCTTGCTCAACAGCGCCTACTCGGGCATGTTCGACCGGCACCCGAACCTCAAGATGGTGTCCGTCGAGAGCGGCATCGGCTGGGTGCCCTTCATGCTCGAAGCCATGGACTACGAGCTGGAGGAGAACGCCCCGGAGTGGGCCGCGAAGCTGAACAAGCGGCCATCGGAGTACTTCCGTGACAACTGGTACGCCACCTTCTGGTTCGAGACCGGGCGTGGTGACCTGCAGCACCTGATCGACGCCGTCGGCGAGGACAACGTGATGTTCGAGACCGATTTCCCGCACCCGACCTCGCTGCACCCCGACCCGGTGGGGATGGTCGCCGACAAGG
The DNA here is from genome assembly GCA_963732655.1 of uncultured Acidobacteriota bacterium. GTDB lineage: Bacteria > Actinomycetota > Acidimicrobiia > Acidimicrobiales > SHLQ01 > CAVTWS01. The sequence goes on from CAVTAI010000005.1 coordinate 606,590, forward strand.
TGGCCACGCTACGACCGGAGACGCAGCGCAAGGTGATGGGCGGCAACGCCTTGGCGCTCTACCGCCTCTGACCCGGTCTGCTGGATGAGAAGGCCCTTCTCCTCAGCGAAGAGTGCTGTTATGCTCCCGGCCCGGGCCGGCGACGAACGCCGGGACGCACCATCATGGGGGATAGATGAAGAGGGTTACAGCCATCGCCGCGCTCGCGTTGCTCGTCGCATCGTGTTCGACGGACAAGGACGACACCGACGACGCGGCACCCGCGGAGACCACGACCGTGGCCGAAGTCGCCGAGGACACGACCGCCGACGCCACCACCACGGTTGCGCCCGACGACACCGGTGAGACCACCACAACGGTGGCCACGACACCTGCGGTCGAGCCCATCGTCGACGACCGGGCCCCGGGGGTGACCGACTCCACGATCACCATCGCCGTCGCCTACGTGTTGCCGCGCAGCGACGGCCGTGTCCTTCACGGTGATTACGAGCTGGCGTTCAACGCCGTGGCCGACGCCATCAACGCCCGCGGCCGCATGCACGGCCGCCAGCTGGTGGTCGAGTTCGCACCCGAGGACACCGAGGCCGACGACGGTGTCACCGCCTCGTGCGTGCGGGCCACCCAGGACCTCGGCGCGTTCGCCGTGGTCGGTGAGACTCGTACCAACGCTCCCTGTTACATCGTCGACAACTCCACGATGCTCATCGGCGGGGAGATCTCGGCGGCGACGCTCGCCGACGCCAACGCCCCTTGGTTCAGCCCCGGTAACAGCGAGGACGTTCCGGCCGCGGGCGTCGAGGCGATGATCGAGGCCGGTCTGCTCGAAGGCACCGTCGCCGTGCTCGGCACCCTCGACGACGAAGCGCTCTACGAGTCCAAGATCCTCCCCGTCCTCGAGGCCGCGGGCATCGAAGCGACCGTGGAGCTCATCGACACGACGATCAACGACGAAGCCGCGGTCAACGCGGCGACCGATACGACTCTCGAGCGTTTCGAGTCCGACGGTATCGACCAGATCCTGATGATCGGCAGCTCGGTCGGTGTCTTCGTGCCGGCGCGAATCGGGGAGACCGACTACCGCCCGGCGCTGCGTTACACCAACCTCGGCTCGGCCAACTTCTATCTCGACAACGGCGGGACCGACTTCTCGATCCTCGAAGGAGCCGCCGCCGCCGACCGCTTCGACGGCCTGAACAACTACGAGGAACTGGGCGGAGTGACCGACGAGTGCGTCGAGATCCTCACCGCGGCTGGCATGAACATCCGGCCCACGAGCGAGGTCCCCGAAGGCGAGGAGGGCGAGGTGAACAGCGGCAGCATCGCCTGCCGTCACCTGTACCTGCTCGAGGCGATCCTCGAGGCGACCGGGCCGGAGCTGAACTACGGCACGTTCGTCACCGCCGGGTACTCGCTGGGCGAGATCGAACTACCGTTCATGCGAGGTGCGCAGACGTTCGGGCCGCCGCCGTCTTCCGACGGTAACCCCGCGTCTGTCGCCTACGTCTTCGACTCCGCCACTGGCACCTTCGTCGAGGCGTGAGCGGAGCCCAAGCAGGAAACCGGGAGTGACCATGAGTGAGCCCGCCGGCGATCGGACCTCCGAGCCGATCGCCGGCGCGTTCCTCGCCCTCGAGGAGCAGCGCCAGCACGAAGTTGCCGACAGCGAAACGCCGGCCGACGACCTCCGGTACGGAGTTGGCGAGGAGCAGTCGAAGCTCACGCTGAAAGACGCGTTCGTGATCGGCGGGACGTTCCCGTTCGCGGTGCTGTGCCTTCTGAACAGCCTCGACGAGTTCGAGTCGGCGGCGTTGGGCACGCTCGCACCCAACATCAGGGACACCCTTGGCATTAGCGACGGTGCCATGGTGGCGATCGGCTCGTCGAGCAGCGCGTTCCTCATACTCGGCGCCTTGCCGATGGGCTGGATGGCCGATCGGTTGCGTCGCGCCCCGGTGATCGTGTGGTCGAGCATGATCTTCGCGGTCATGGTCGCAGTGTCTGGTCTCGCCATCAACGCGTTCATGCTGGTGATGGCCCGATTGGGCGTGGGCATCGCCAAGTCGAACACGCTGGCCGTGCACGGTTCGTATCTCGCGGATCGGTATCCAATCGCCACACGAGGTCGTTTAGGTGCTGTCAACAACGTCGCCGGGCGGGCGGTGGCGACGGTGAGTCCGCTCGTCGTTGGGGGAATCGCCGCCCTTGCCGGCGGTGACGAGGGATGGCGGTGGGCGTTCTTCCTCCTGTCGGTCCCTGTCGCCATCGTCGCCTTCGTGGCGTTCCGGCTCCCCGAACCGCCACGTGGGCAGTTCGAGCAGATCGACGTAGTCGGGGAGGTCGTCGCCGATGCCGACCCCGCACCGATCTCACTCGAGGCGGCGTTGGCCCGGATAAAACGCATCAAGACGATGCAGGCGGCGATCGCCGCCCTGAGCGTGATCGGGTTCGGCTTGTTCACCGTTCCGGTGGTCACCAGCCTTTGGCTGGAGGAGCACTACGAGCTCGACACCCTCGGCCGCGGAGTGGTCGGCTCGACCATGGGCATCGGCGTGTTGTTCGTCTTACCCTGGATTGGCCGGAAGTTCGATTCGCTTTACCAGGACGATCCTTCACAAGCGGCGCGGATGGTCACTTGGCTGCTCCTGCCGACCGCTGTCCTTGTCCCGATCCAGTTCTTCATGCCGAACCCGGTGCTGTTCGCCATCATGGGCATCGTCCCCACGGTTCTCAGTGCCGCCGCGTTCGCCTTGATCGGACCGTTGATCATGCTGGTCGTCCCATTCCGTCTGCGGGGCGTGGGCGGGGCGATCGGGTCGATCTACATGTTCTTCGTCGGTGCGCTCGGGGGCTCGGTCATCTCGGCGTTGATGATCGACGCTTACGGTCCCCGCACCACGGTGCTCGTGATCTACGTGCCCGCCACGCTGCTCGGCGCTTTCCTCTTCTACCGCGGGTCGCTCCATGTCAACGACGACATCGCCCTGAACGTGGCCGAGATCCGCGACGAGAAAGCCGAGGCCGAGCGGCGCGCCGCCGATCCCGACACCATCCCGGCGCTCCAGGCCAGCCACCTCGACTTCTCCTACGGTCCGGTCCAGATCCTCTTCGACGTGAGTTTCGAAGTTCGCAACGGCGAAGTTCTGGCCCTACTGGGTACCAACGGTGCCGGAAAGTCGACCATCCTGCGGGTGATCGCCGGGCTCGAGACCCCATCGCGCGGCGCCGTGCGCCACCACGGCCGCACGGTCACGTTCACATCGCCGGAGGTCCGGACCCGCATGGGCATCCGGATGCTGCCGGGCGGCAAGGGCATCTTCCCCGGGCTCTCGATCCGCGAAACATGTTGATGGCCACGTACAACCAGCGGCGCGACGATGCCGAGGCCGAGCGGCGCATCGCCGCCGCGCTCGAGCTGTTCCCCGAGCTCGCCGAACGCACCGAGGAGCGAGCGTCGTCGCTGTCGGGCGGTCAGCAGCAGTTACTCGCCCTGGCCCGCATTCTGACCGACGAGCCCGACGTGCTCATCATCGACGAGCTGTCACTGGGCCTCGCCCCAATCGTCGTCGAGCGGCTGGTCCAGGTGATCGAACAACTCCGCGCCCGGGGCATGACCATCATCATCGTCGAGCAGTCGCTCAACGTCGCCGCGTCGGTCGCCGACCGTGCCGTGTTCATCGAGAAGGGGCACGTGCGTTTCGAGGGTGCGATGCAGGAGTTGATCGAGCGCGACGACCTGGCTCGCGCGGTGTTCCTCGGTGCCGACGGGGGATGATGCTCGCCGCCTCCTACTGGAACGACCAGATCCTGTTCGACGGGGTCGTCCGCGGACTCATCTACGGGTTGCTCGCCGTGGCGATCATCCTCGTGTACCAGTCGACCAGGGTCATCAACTTCGCCGCCGGCAACCTGGGGCTGATCGGCTCATCCCTGGTCGTGCTCATCGGTGGCATCCACGGTCTGCCCTACTGGCTGGCGCTCGCGGTCGGGCTCGCGGTGGGGACCGCCGTCGGCGGCGTGGTCGAACTCGTGGTGGTCAGGCGACTCACTCGTTCCCCCCGGGTGATCCTGCTCGTGGCGACGATCGGGCTCAGCCAGCTCGCCCAGGTCGTGCCCTTCATCGTCCTCGACGACATCGACTTCTCGCTCCGCTACCCGCTGGCCATCGGCTCGCGATGGAACATCGACGACATCACCGTCAAGGGTTCTGAGTTGATGGTGCTGATCGTCACCCCGGTCGTGGGCGTCGGCTTGGCATGGTTCCTCTACCGAACCCATGCCGGCCGAACCGTGCGAGCCTCGGCGGACAACTTCGACCTCACCCGACTGTCAGGCGCCGATCCGAAGCTCCACTCGACCCTCGTGTGGGCCATCGCCGGGCTGATCGCCACCATCGCCATGGTGTTGCTCGGCGGTGTCGAGGGTGGTGCGGGGATCCTGAGCTCGCTCGGGCCGGCGACCCTGCTCCGAGGATTGGCCGCGGCCTTGGTGGCGCGTTTCGCGTCGTTCGGCAAGGCGATGGTGGCCGCCGTGGTGATCGGTGTCGCCGAACAGGTGATCAGGTTCAACCCCACTGACCAACTGGGAAGGGTCGAGGCCGTGCTCCTGGTGGTCGTGCTCGTCGCGGTGGCGCGCGAGGAACGGGCCTCACAACGCAGCGAGGCCGGGAGCGAGTTCCGGTTCGCGCCCAAGGTCGAGCCGATGCCGGCTCATCTGCGCCAGATCTTCTGGGTCCGTCACCTCGACCGCGTCGCCATGCTCGGCATGCTGGCCATCGGGGTCCTGGTTCCACTCATCATCACCTTGCCGTCGCGCCATGTCCTCTACACCTCGATCCTCGCCTCGACCATCTGCGCCATGTCGCTCACGCTGCTCACCGGCTGGGCCGGGCAGTTGTCGCTCGGCCAGATGGCATTCGGCGGCCTCGCGGCGTTGACCGGTGCTGCGTTCACCCGGGGACTCGAGATCGACTGGGTGATCCGGGACCGCCAGATCATCTACCTGCTCGTCGAGCCGTTGCCGTTCGCGCTCTCCATCGCGCTCGGTGCGGCCGTCGTCGCGCTGTTCGCCGCCATCGTGGGCGTTGGCGCGCTCCGGGTCAAGGGCCTCACCCTCGCGGTCAGCACCTTCGCACTGGCCATCGCGGCCCACGCCTACCTCTATCGCCTCGACGTCTTCTCCGACGGCGATTCGGTCGCTGCCGACTTCAAACGGGGCTCCATCGCCGGTATCGACCTCAACGACAGCCGGAGCTACTACTACCTCACCCTCGCCGTGCTGGTCGTGGTCACCGCGTTCCTGGCCCGCCTCCGTCGCAGCGGGGTGGGCCGCGTGACGATCGCCGTACGCGACAACCCGACCTCGGCCGCCGCCTACACCATCCGCCCGGATGTCGCGAAGCTGCGGGCGTTCGTTCTCGCTGGCGCCATCGCCGGTCTCGGCGGCGCTCTCATCGGAGGCATCCGAGAGGTGATCGAGTTCGGCGACGAACGTTTCATCGTCGATGGCTCGCTCCGGCTGGTCTCGATCGTGGTGATCGGCGGTCTCGGGTCGGTGACGGGCGCGTTGGTCGGAGCGCTGTGGGTGATCGGGTTGCCGGCGTTCTTCCCCGGGTCCGACATCGTGCCGCTCCTCACGTCGGGCATCGGCCTGCTGGTGCTCTTGATGTACCTCCCCGGTGGCCTGCTCCAGATCGTCTACAACGTGCGAGGCGCGTTGTACCGCCGGCTCGAACGGTCGCACCCGGCGCCGACCAAGACCGTGACCGCCACTCCAGCGACCGTACGCCGCTCCGACCGAGTTCGTCCGGAGTCCGACACGCCCCTGCGCGCGCACGACATCACCGTCTGTTTCGGCGGTGTGAACGCCAACAACGGCGTGTCGATCGAAGTGCGCCGCGGCGAGATCGTGGGGCTGATCGGCACCAACGGGGCCGGCAAGACGACGTTGATGAACGCCATCGGCGGTTTCGTGCCGGCGAGCGGACGCGTCGAACTGCTGGGCCAGGATGTCAGCAGCCGCGACGCCGCCCAGCGGGCCCGGCGCGGGCTCGGACGCACCTTCCAGGCGGCCACGCTGTTCCCCGAGCTGTCGGTGCGCGAGACCATCGAGGTGGCGTTCGAGGCCCGAGGCCGCTCGAGCCTGATCGAGACGGCGCTCTTCTCGCCTCGCGCCCGCCGCCGGTCTCGCCAACGCGCGACTGACGCCGCCGAGCTGATCGACTTCCTGGGCCTGGGCCGCTATGCCGAGCGCCAGATCTCCGAGCTGTCCACCGGGACCCGCCGGATCGTCGAGCTCGGTGGCCTCTTGGCCCTCGACGCCCGCGTGTTGTGCCTCGACGAACCGTCGGCCGGCGTGGCCCAGCGGGAGGCCGAGGTGATGGCGCCGTTGCTGGTGCAGATCAACCAGGAGCTCGACGCGTCGATGCTGATCATCGAACACGACATGCCCATGATCATGCGGATGAGCGATCGCGTCTACTGCCTCGAGCTCGGCGAGATCATCGCCGAAGGAGATCCCGAGACGGTGCGCAACGATCCCGTCGTGATCGCCAGCTACCTGGGTACCGACACGCGCACCATCGAACGGAGTGGCCCCGCCGGTTCGTGAGCGGGGCCCGAACAGCGAGAGGAATCCATTGTGCGACGCCGGTTGCTGAACGATGGCTGGGCGGTGCGGACGAAGGTGAGTGCGTTCGCCGAACTCCAAGGTGGGGCGGCCGAGTGGGTGCCGGTGACGCTCCCGCACGACGCCATGGTCGGGGCTCGCAGAGATGCCTCGGCCGGGCCGGCGAACGCCTACTTCCCAGGCGGGACCTGGGAGTACCGCCGCACCCTCGTCGGCCCGGAGCCCGGTGCCGACGCACGTGTCGTGCTCGACTTCGAAGGCGTGTACCGAGATGCCGTCGTGACAGTCAACGGCATGGTCGCGGCGCGCCGTCCCTACGGATACGCCCGGTTCCAGGTTCCCATCGATCACCTGCTCCGGCCCGGCGACAACGAGATCCGGGTCGAGGCGTCGGCCCACCTGGACAGTCGCTGGTACTCCGGAGCGGGCCTCTACCGCGACGTGTGGATGCTCGAGAGCGGGCGGGTGCACCTGGCGCCCGCAGGCCTCGCCGTCGACACCCCGGAGATCGACGACGGCGGCGCCGTGGTGACGGTGACCGCGACGGTGGAGAACGACTCGACGTCGACCAGCGTCTCGGTCCTGCACGTGGAGGTGCTCGACCACGCCGGCGAGGTCGTCACCTCGGTGCGAACGCCCGTCACCACCTTTCCGGGCCGGCCGGCGACCATGCGGCCCCGACTCTTCGTTCCCGCGCCGCGCCGCTGGAGCCCCGAGGCTCCGTACCTGTACACATGCCGCGCCACGCTCGTCGACGGTGCCCCCGAGCACGCGGCGGGTGACGTGCTGGACTCCGACGAGACGACCTTCGGGATTCGCTCCCTCGCGCTCGATGCCCGGCGCGGCCTGCGGATCAACGGCGAACCGCTGCTCCTTCGCGGCGCGTGCGTCCACCACGACAACGGACCGCTCGGTGCCGCGACCATCGCCCGAGCCGATGAACGCCGGGTCGAGATCCTCAAGGCGGCCGGCTTCAACGCCATCCGCAGCGCCCACAACCCCATGAGCCGGGCCATGCTCGATGCCTGCGATCGTCACGGCATGCTCGTGATGGACGAGACGTTCGACATGTGGGACCAGGCCAAGTCCGACGATGACTTCGCCCACCGCTTCGCGGACTGGTGGGAAGCCGACGTCGAGGCCATGGTCGCCAACGCCCGGAACCACCCGAGCGTCGTCATGTACAGCATCGGCAACGAGATCCCCGGAGGCTCAACCGCCACCGGATTGCCGATCGGCCGCGCCCTGGCCGCCAAAGTGCGGAGCCTCGATGCGGGTCGCTACGTCACCCAGGCCGTCACCGGCATACTCGTCGGTGGACCCGAGCTGTTCGCCGACTTCAGGAGCTCGCTCGCCGCGCCGGCCGTCGATGAGGAGACCGGGGTGAACACGACGGCCGCCACCCTCGGCGACGTCATGCAGCAGATCGTGCGCTCCCCGATCGTCGACGCCAAGACGGTCGAGGCCTTCGCTCCCCTCGACCTCGCCGGCTACAACTACATGGAGTCGCGCTACGTCCTGGATGCGGCGGCGTACCCCGATCGGGTGATCGTCGGCACCGAGACCCATCCGGCGGCCATCGCCGACGGGTGGGCGCTCGTGACCTCCATCCCCAACGTGATCGGTGACTTCACCTGGACCGGGTGGGACTACCTGGGTGAGGTCGGGGTCGGTCGCTCCGACCACAGCCATCCGGACACCGAGCCGGGCTCGTCGTCGTTCCACGGCGAGTTCCCGTGGCGGGCGGCCTGGTGCGGCGACATCGACATCACCGGCCGGCGGCGCCCCCAGTCGTACTTCCGGGAGATCGTGTTCGGGTTGCGGACCGACCCGTACATCGCGGTCCTCCGACCGGAGCACCAGGGTCGGCCGAACCGGCACGGGAGCCCGTGGGCGTGGAACGACGTGGTGGCGAGTTGGAGCTGGTCCGGCCACGAGGGTGACGCCACCGTCGTCGAGGTCTACGCATCCGCCGAGGAGGTCGAGCTGCTCCTCGACGGTCGTTCGCTGGGACGCCAGGCCGTCGGTGCGGGCCACGGTTTCCGTGCCGCTTTCGAGGTGGCCTATCAGCCGGGCGAGCTCGAAGCGGTGGCGTGGTCCGACGGCGAAATCGTCGGTCGTTCCTCCCTCCGATCCGCAACCGAGGTGGTCGCGCTCCGGGTGGAGGTCGACCGCTCCGAGATCGCCGCCGACCTCCACGACCTGGCGTACGTCGAGGTGGCCCTGGTCGACGCCACCGGCACGGTCCACACCACCGTCGATCGCCGGATCGAGGTCACCGTGGACGGTCCCGGCGTGCTCCAGGCCGTCGGGAACGCCGACCCGGCCAGCAACGAGCCGTTCGGCGCGACCGGGTGCACGACGTTCGACGGGCGAGCCATCACGATCGTGCGCCCCAGCGGCCCGGGTCGGATCACTGTCACGGTGATTGCCGATGGATGCGATCCGACGGGGGTGCAGATCGATGCCCGATGACGGCGAGTTCGTGTCGCCGTTCGTGGACCTCGACGAGTGGCGAGACACCCCGGTTCGCCATCGATACGTCCACGGTGGTTTCGAGAACACCGACCTGCGGTTCTCCCTCTACTTCCCGCCGGTCGAGATGTATGGCGCACGGTTCTTCCAGCCCCTCCTGCACATCGCCGGCACCGAACACGGAGCCACCACCGGCCTGTTCGAGCACGCCATCTCGTTCGCGGTGGAGAGCGGCGCCTACCTGGTCGAGTCGAACATGGGCTCGACCACCCCGTTCCTCGGGCCCGACCCGACCATCGCCTACCGGGCGAGCGCGGCCGTGGCGCACTACGCCCGGTCCGTTGCGGCCGAGATGTACGGGGAGCCTGACGGGCGCCGACCCTACGGTTACGTGTTCGGGGGCAGCGGCGGCGCCTTCAAGACCATCAGCTGCATCGAGCAGGTGAGCGACGTCTGGGACGGCGCCGTGCCCTTCGTTCAGCCGACCCCGGTCAGCATCCCGAACGTATTCTCGGTGCAAGCCCACGCCATGCGCCTCCTGGGGCCGAAGTTCCCCGTCATCGTCGACGCCCTCGATCCTGGTGGGAGCGGGGACATGTACGCCGGGCTCGATGATGGGCAGCGGGCGGCGCTGCAGGAGGTGACCCGCATGGGGTTCCCGCCGCGGGCCTGGTTCGATGTCGAGCGCATCAATGGCAGCTACACGATGCTGTGGACCGTCTTCGCCGAGATGATCCGCGCCGCCGACCCGGAGTACTTCACCGACTTCTGGACGAAGCCCGGTTACCTGGGTCACGACTCGCCGGAGTCGCTGGTACGTGACCGAATCGACACCACGATCACCATCGTGGGCATCGTCACCGTGGGCGAGGCCAGCGCTCTGGACCTGCCGGCCGCCGGCACGCCGACGGGCGTGAACGCCATGGAGCGGGCGCCCGTCGCCCTGCGCGTCAGCGGGCTGCCCGGCGGGAATCTGCGGGGGGCCACGATGGAGCTCGTGACCGGTTCAGCGGCGGGGCGGCGCGTGCACGTCACGGGTGTCGTCGGCGACATCGTGTTGACGGGGCTGAACGAGATGGGCCCCGGGGCACTCGAAGGGATCGCCGCCGGCGACCAGATCCACCTCACCAACGCCGACTACCTGGCCTTCCAGACGTTCCACCGTCATCAGATCCCCGACGGCATCGAAGGCTGGGAGCAGTTCCTCGTCGACGGATCGCCGATCTATCCGCAGCGCTCCAAGGTGCTGGGCCCGAAGTTCGCGCGCGGCTTGCGTCGGGGTCGATTCAGACCGGGCGGTTCGACGGGAAGATGATCGTCGTCCAGATGCTGATGGACGAGGCCGCCCACCCGCTGCAGGCCGTCTGGTATCAGCGTCAGGTCGCCACCGCGCTGGGCGACGACCTCGACCAGCGATACCGGCTGTGGTTCGTCGACCACGCCATGCACGAGTCCCCCGAAGGAGCTCCGGTGCCCGGGGATGTGGCGGGCGCCGTTCGAGCGGTGCGCACCGTGTCGTATCGCGGTGTCGTGGAGCAGGCGCTCCTCGACCTGAGCGCGTGGGTCGAGCGTGGGGTGGCGCCAGCGGCCAGCACCGAGTTCGACGTGGTCGAGGGCCAGGTCGTCGTGCCGTCGACGGCCACGGCCCGCCGGGGGATCCAGCCCGTCGTGGATCTTCGGATCTCGAACCCCGGGCCCCCAGTCTCCGTCGGTGACACGGTGTCCTTCGTCGCCGAGGTCGAGGTGCCACCCGGCGCGGGTTTCGTGATCGGGTCCGAATGGGACTTCCTGGGCACGGGCGAGTTCGCCCTCGTCTCGGCCGGGATCGACGGGTCGAAGGCGAAGGTCACGGTCGACGCCGAGGCCGTGTTCGAGCGACCGGGGACCTACTTCCCCGCGGTGCGCATCACATCGCAGCGCGCCGGCGACACCGCCGCTCGTCACGGACGTGTCCAGAACCTCGGTCGGGTACGGGTGATCGTCACTCCGTGACGCCCGCGCGTGGGCGCGAGGCTCAGCTCTCCTCGGTCCGGCCCAGGTTGTCGTCGAGGGTGAGCTTGTACACCTTCTCCCGCAGAGCTGACTGACCCTGGCCGGCCGGTGAACGGCCGGGTTCGTCGTCCGGGCGCGGGGCGAGCGCGATGCCGCAGCCGTACATCACCTTGCGCGGCGCCACCTTGGGCGGCGTGGATTCGTGGAGCGTGCACGACAGGTGCACGGTGAGATCGCCGGGTTCGGTGGTGATGGGCACGACCGGCAGGTACGGGTCGGTCATGGCCACGGCCACCGGGATGGCGACGCGATGGGATCCCGCGACGACGCGGAGCTGGCCGTTGTCGGCACCGCTTCCCGTCACCGAGACGCCGACGGTCATGCCCGAGCACGAGTAGGCGTGGCGGCCCAGGTGGCAGTCGCGGTGGAACGACAGATCAGACGGCCCGGCCACGACCGCCAGGGGTTTGACGAGTGCCTCGATGCAGCGACCCTCCACCGGCGTCCGAACGACGCGGTCGTCGCCCGCGATGGCCGAGTGCATCGCCGACCAGCGCTCGCCGCTCAGCATCTCGACCGTGGCCGGGGAGTGGGGCAGGAACTCCTGCATCCGCACGCAGGTCTCGGTGCCGTCGGCGAGGCGGGCCCACCATGACTTGCCGTCGCCGTCCACGTAGTGCGGCAGGGCGAGGTCCATGTCCTCGGCGATCTGGCCGACGAGGTCGCGGTCGATCCAGCCCCGCAGGTGCACGAACCCGGCTTCGCGGAGGAAGTACGCGATGTCGATGGGGTCGTCGTCGACCGTGAACGATCGGTGCAGATCCAGGGCGTCGCCGTCGCGGTCCTGGAACGAGAGGCGATCGTCGACGACGGGCCATCCCTCCAGCAGGGTCATCCACAACGAATCCCAGACCGATGCCTGGTGGACGATGTCGGCCGCTCGCGGGAGCTCCCCGGCGACAACCATGGCGTTGAAGGACCATTGCTGCTGGGCCAGGTCCGAGAACCGGGTGGCCGACAGCGGGAGCACCACCGAACCCGGGGCGACGCCATCGATCACCCGGAACCCGCCGGTGTCCGCGTCGACGACGAACGAGATCGTGGCGCCTTCGACGTCGAGGGTCAGGGGTGGTATGTGGAGGGCGATCATGCCTTCGGCCACGAGGTGGCCGTGGCGCTCGAGGAGCTCGGGCACGTGGGTGGCGAGGAACTCGGGCACGGTGACGACAGTGGTGTCGGCCTCGCGACGGGTGCGTCGATCCAGGGGCTGGGGGAGCCCGAACTTGCGCATTCGATTCGGGTTCGAGGAGGGCTCGTACGGTTTCATCGATCCCCATTGTGCCGGATCGTCGAGGGGCTCACCGGACCCGGTGCACGTCGACCGAAACGGTGAGCTGCTGGTGGGCGGGTGGTCCGAACGTGATGCCCCGGACGGGCGCCACGTCGCCATAGTCACGACCCCAGGCCACGGTCAGGTGACGCGTCGTCGGTACCTGGTCGTTCGTGGGGTCGGCATCGACCCAGCTGTGCCCGGGAAGGTACGTCGCCACCCACGCGTGCGATGCGTCGGCGCCGACCAGGCGGGGCTGGCCCGCGGGCGACTCCGTCTCGATGTATCCGCTCACGTAGCGGGCGGGGAGCCCGATCGAGCGAAGGCATCCCACCGCCACCTGGGCGAAGTCCTGGCAGACGCCCCGCCGCGATCGCAGGACCTCCTCGATCGGAGTCGACAGATCGGTGGCGAGCGGATCGAAGGTGAACTCCTCGAAGATGCGGCTGGTCAGGTGGGTCAACCCTTCGACCAGACCGGCATCGGCGGGGAACGAGGGGGCGGCGAAGTCGTGCAAGCTCTCGGACCGCTCGACGAGGGGTGAGTCCAGGCGGCACCAACGCGCCAACAACCCGTCCTCGGTCGTGTCCGATTCGAGCGTCTCGACCACCTCACGCCACGGCTGGTCCGGGGGGAGGTCCGGAACGACCACTTCGATCGTGCTGGAGGCGGCGAGCTCGGCGACCACATGGGGGTGCTCGATCGAGAGGAACGTCCGCAGGTTCCCGAACACGTCGAGCTGGGTGTGCCGGTGTGACGGAGCCGGGTCGACGGCGATGATGCTGTCGACGACGGTCTGGTGATCGGTCGATCGGGGTACGAGGTGGGCGATCATCTGCGCCGAGGTCATGAGCTCGCTGTACCAGTACGTCGTGTGATGCGCGACCTCGTAGCGGATCATCGGACCCGGCATCACTGGGTCCACCCGTACCGTGCCGTCTCGGGGGTCGAGGCGGCGAACCACGTCGCGGTGACGGCGCGGCCCAGCTCCGCCAACGCACCGCCGGCCGCGTGCGCCGCCCAGGACGCGTGGGCCGCCTCGGTGGCCACCGCGACCGAGTCGAGACGCCCGATCGCGTCGGCGACGATCGACTGGCACCGCTCGACCCCTGCGCGGGGCGGCAGCTCGGCCAGGTCGTCGGCCAGGCGAGCGAGCTGGAACCCCAGCGACCGCGGGTTGGAGGGGTCTAAGAGCAGCAGATCGGCCAGTGAGGCGCCGTCGACATCGGTCCGGTAGCGGCGCCGATACGCCACCAGGCACTCGTTCGCGGCCAGCACGACCTCGCCGACCGGACCGGTGAGCTCGGGATCGAAGTCACCGCCGAAGGCGTGGTCGATCATGGTGGCGACCTGGAGCGCGCGTTCGGTGCGCCGGCCCACGTCGAGGAAACGCCAGCTCGGTCCCCGCACGACACTCTCGGCGGTGAGCCCGGCGAGCGCGGCGAGAGCCATCACCACGTTGTCGATCGTGGCGCGCGCCGGCCGGCCGGCCCGCAGCATCGGCGTCTGCTCGGCCAGCATCTGGGTGACCTGCCACGTGGTGGTCGACAAGAACTCGCGCACGGTCGAGGCGCCTTCGACGAGCCCGTCGATCTCGTCGGCCGCGGTCCGGAGGGCCGCCGCCATCGCTCCATCGGAGCTGACCGGCAGGGTGGGTTCGCCGGGCTGGCCGCCCATGCTGATGACGGCTGCGTCGAGAATCGCGGTGATCCGGCGCTCCCATGCGCCGCCGACCAGGTCACGAAGCCCGGGATCCTGATCGATCGACGCCTGCGTGGCCCGGACGGTGTGGACCAGCGTGCCGGCCCGCTCGGCTCGCCGACCCAGCCAGTACAGCGCCTCGGCCGCGCGGCTCGGCAGGGACGAGCGAAGGTCGATGGCGGCAGCCGGTGCGACCTCGACCCGGATCGGCCGGTCCACGGCGTCCGCGCTCATCACCCACACGTCCTTGGAGGCGCGGGAGGCCTGCCGGGCGATCGGTACGCCGGGGTCGACGACACGACCGGTGCCACCGGGCATCACCCAGGTGCCGGTCGGGGAGTGGGTGGCGTGCATCCTCACCGTGACATGTCCCGGCCGAAGCTCACCCTGGCGCAACACCGGAACGGTGGCGAGCTCGAGTTTGGGCTGAGCCACGTACCGGAACGGCGCCCGCCGCAGTCGAGTCACCCATCGGTCCCGTTCGGCCCCGGACAGCTCGTCGCCGAACACGGAGGGTTGGGCCAGGTGCGAGCAGGCGTCGTGCAGGACGAACGCATCCAGCTCCGCCACCACGCGATCGAGGGCGGCGGCGTCGCCGCACCACACCGACTCGGGCGATTCGAGGAGGAGGTCCTCACCCAGCAGGCGGCGGCACAGGGGTTGAAGGAACGGCTGGAGGGCCAGAGACGAGGCGATCCCCGTCCCGGCCGCGTTGCCCAGGGTGACGGTGCCCTCCCGGGCCGCCTGGACCAGGCCCGGCACGCCGCCGGCGCGAAGGGAAGCATCTCCAGCGCGTCGGTGGAGGGATCGGTGACACCGCGGACGATGACGTCGACCGGCTCGTGGCCGGCGACGGCTCGGAGCCACACGCGCCCACCGCTGACGACGAGATCGGCCGCCTCGACCACGTTGTAGCCCAGGTGCGTGGCCAGCAGGGAGTATTCGATGAACTCGGGGTCGGACGGCGCGGGCGCGAGCACCACCACGTGTGGCGATGGCGTCGACGCGGCGGCCGACCCGCTCAGCGCGGCTCGGAGACGGTCGAAGAAGGGATTGAGCGACGCCACGTCGTTCAACGACGAGACATCCGACATCACCCGGGTGGTGACGACGCGGTTGACGAGCGCTCGGGCGGCGCCGCTCGGAGCGTCCGCATGGTCGCGCAGCACCCGGAACGACCCGTCGGCGGCGCGCACGACATCGGCGGCGTACCGGGTGATGCGGGCGCCTCGCGGTTTCCAGCCCCACGCTGCGGGCTGGTACCCGTCGGCGCCGAGCACGAGCTCGGGGGGAACCAGGCCCTGACTGACCACTCGCCGGTCGCTGTAGAGGTCGTCGAGCACCAGGTTGAGAAGCCGCACGCGCTGCTCGAGCCCGGCCGACAGCCGCGACCAGCCCGGCTCGCCGAGCACGAGCGGCACCGGGTCGATCTGCCAGGCGCCGGCGGGCCGTCCGTCGTGGCTGTGCGCGGCCCCGGTGGCGACCAGACGGCGTTCGGCGGCGGCAACCCGTTCGGCTCGTTCGGTGTCGGTCAGCCGGGACACGGTTTCGGCGATCCCTCGCCACGCCGGGCGAACCGAGCCGTCGGGCCCGATCATCTCGTCGTATCGGCCCGGGAGGGGCCGGTAGGTCGGCAAGGTCAGGGTCGTCACCGGATCAGCTTGCCTGACGATGCCGCCGGACGGCGTGCCCGCGCTCACGAGCGATCAGACCGGGGTGCGGAAGTAGGCGCCCTCGATGGCGCGGTGGACTGCCTCGATGGAGATCTGGAGCTCGTCCATGAGGTTCCGGAGATCCTCGGCGCTGAGGTTGGTGAGATCGACGGAGTCGAGCACCCGCAGCGCAGCCTGGCACCGATCGACGATGCCCTCCGGGGTGGGCAGGATGCGCACGGCCGCCATCACCTCCTCCAGGCAGTGGGCGACCGCTCGGGGGAAGGCCCGGTCGCGGACACAGAACTCGATGACCGCATCGGCGCTGATCGGTGCTCGCACGGACCGACGGAACATCTGGAACGCGCTGAGCGACAGCAGCACGTTCGTCCACTGGATCTCGTGGTACGGGCGGGGGCTGCCCATGAGGGTGCCGGCCCGCACATCGAGGATCCGGGTGGTCATGTCGGCCCGTTCGAGATGGCGGCCGAGCCGCAACATGGCGTAGGCCGCATCGCGGCTCATGGTGCCGCCGAGGGCGCCGACCGCTCGCTGGGACTCGCTCACCACGTGGAGAAGGAACCGGGAGCGGGTGGCCCGGCGGACTCCTTCGTCGTGGCGTTGGGACACGTACAGGTGGAGATCGTTGACCGCCTCCCACACCGCCCGGGGCAGGACCTCCCGGGTGATGCGAAGGTTCTCGCGGGCCTGGGCCACGCTCGCCACCACGCTGCTGTGATTGGTCGGGTCGTCGATGAGGTAGGCGACGATGTTGGCTTCGTCGAGCGGTCGGCCCGTCTCCTCGTACGTCTCCATGCTCCCGACGACGGCGAGCAGGGCCTCCCATGGAGCGCCGCGCTCGGCGGGGAGGTCGACGATCAGGTTCGTGTGCTGGACGATGACCCGTGCGGTGTCCTCGGCCCGCTCGAGGTAGCGGGCCGACCAGTAGAGATGCTCGGCGACACGGGACAACAACATTTCCGTGGCTACGACTCGCCGCTCATTGGTCGACGATCCAGGTGTCCTTGCTGCCGCCCCCCTGCGATGAGTTGACGACGAGCGACCCCTCACGCAGGGCCACCCGAGTGAGCCCACCACGGGTGACGTATTGATCGGCTCCGGTGAGGATGAACGGACGGAGGTCGATGTGCCGGGGCGCCAACCGGCCGTCGCACAAGGTGGGAGCGGTCGACAGTTGCAGGATGGGCTGGGCCACCCAGTTGCGGGGATCAGCCCGGATGGCCGCGGCGGCTGCGGTGCGTTCGTCCGCCGTCGCCCGATCGCCGACGAGCAGGCCGTAGCCGCCGCTCTCGTTGGCCGGCTTCACCACCAACTCCTCGAGATGGGTGAGCACGAACTCCCGCTCGTCGTCGTAGAGGCAGCGGTAGGTGGGAACGTTCGGCAGGAGTGGTTCCTCGCCCAGGTAGTAGCGGATCAGCTCCGGCACCCACGTGTAGACGGCCTTGTCGTCGGCGACCCCGGCTCCGGGGGCGTTGGCGATGGCGACGTTGCCGGTCTTCCACGCTCGCATCAAGCCCGGCACCCCGAGCGTGGAGTCGGGTCGGAACACCTCGGGATCGAGGAAGCTGTCGTCGACCCGCCGGTAGATGACGTCGACCCGTTCGAGGCCGCCGATGGTGCGGACGTAGACGATGTCGTCCGAGTCGACGACGAGGTCCCGCCCCTCCACCAGCTCGATGCCCATCCGCTGGGCCAGGAAGCTGTGCTCGAAGTACGCCGAATTGAAGATCCCCGGGGTCAACACGACGACCACCGGGTCGGTCCGGCCGTCGGGAGCGAGCGAGCGCAACAAGCGGTACAGCTCATCGATGTAGTCGTCGACCGGCTCGATGCTCTGCTTCTCGAACAGGTCCGAGAACACCCGCTTCGACACCAGCCGATTCTCCAGCAGGTAGCTCACGCCGGACGGCACCCGAAGGTTGTCCTCCAGGACGTACATGGTGCCGTCGGCATCTCGGACGAGGTCGCTGCCGCAGATGTGCGCCCACACCCCGTGGACGGGTCGGACCCCACGGCACTGCGGGCGGAGGTTGACGGACCCGGCGAGCAGCTCGGCCGGCACCACGCCGTCAGCGACGACTGCTTGATCGTTGTAGACGTCGTCGATGAAGCGGTTCACCGCCCGCAGCCGCTGCCGGAGGCCGTGGTCGACCTGGCGCCACTCGGCGGCCGCGATCACGCGGGGCACGATGTCGAACGGCCAGGCCCGATCGATGCCCTGACCGTCGTGGTACACGGTGAAGGTGATGCCCATGCCGAGTACCTCGAGGTCGGCCATGACCTGGCGCTCGGCCAGCTCGGCGTCGCCGAGATCCCGCAGGCGGCTGACGAGCGCCTCACACCCCGGGCGGGCCGAACCGTCAGGCATCAACAACTCGTCCCACAAGACAGAGGACGTGGTCAGGTCGGCCATCACGGCCGACACTACTAGCGGCCCTGTATTGCCGCTCCGGGTCGGTTCTGTTTCACGGTTGTGAACCCGAGTCCAAGAACGGGAAGCGTTCGGCCATGTACGAGCGCGGCAGCGGATCACGCAACCGCCAGATGGACGCGTCCAGGATGTAGTGGAGGATGGACAGGCCGACGCTCAATCCCACGAGGGCATCGACACCAGATCGGTTGAGGAGCAGCCGTCCGAACCCTCCGACGACCGTCACTGCAGCTGCTACGACAGCCAGCTGCGTCCACCGAATGCGGACGAGGGGATGGGTCGACGATGGCCGCGAGGCGGGTGGGAACACGAGGTACGCCATGAACAGGAAGTACTGCAACGCGTGGGCGATCCCGAGGACCACGATGGCGCGACTCGCCATGAATGCGACCGGCAAGTAGAAGACGATGCCCTGGAAGAAGAACAGCGTCGCCACGCCGTCGGCGCGCCGGCGCCAGATGATGGGAGCGGCCGCGGCAACGGTCGCGAGCGTGACCGCCACCGCCGCGGCACGGGTCGGGCCGGTGAGCCATGCCAGGCCGACGTCGCCCAGGTCGAGGACATAGCCGGCGACCCCCGCGACCCCGGCGGCGCCGGCGATCGTCATGAGTCGCTTCTGAACGGGTTCGAGCGATGAGGCGCCGGTGCTCACGGAAACGAACGAGGCCACGCCGATGTTCTGTCGGGACAGGTGAAAGGTGCTCCAGCACGCGACCACGAGCAGGCTGAGGGTGACGAGCGCCCGCGGAGCCACGCTGAAGAACACCAGGGAACCCACGATCACGGCGATCGGGACGACGTAGAAGCGTCGAGCGCGGGCCCGCATGATGGGGCGGAAGGACGGATCCGCATACAGCGCGAAGGTGAGGACCTGGTGGCTCGGCCCGAGCGCGTAGGCGGCGCGTCTCAGGTTCACCGCGGTGTCGTCGCTGCCCGCGATGAGCCAGGGAAGGAGCACCCACGGCGCGAAGGTGGCCAGGGCGACCCCGACCAGGAACCAGCGACGGTCCGCTCCGCCGGTGGCCGTCGTGGCACCGGCGTCCCATGACGTGCCCGAGAGCGGAAAGGGGACACGGACGAAGGCCATCGGCCATCTATCGACGCATCTGGCTCCCGTATTGAGCAGAGGTGGGGTCGGTCAGGCCCCACCGAGGCGTCGACGAATCGACGTGGCCCGGTCGATCGCTTCGGCGACCAGTCCCGCCTCGTCGAGCCGGGTGACGACCCGGTCTCGCAGGAGCCACTCGCCCTCGCACATCACCGACTCGACGTTCTCGCTCTTCATCGCCGTGACCAGCGAAGCATGCGGATCGTGGAGTGGGGCCATGTTCGGGGTCCGAGGATCGATGACGACGAGATCGGCGGCACAACCGACGTCGAGGCGGCCGAGCGAGTCGCCCAGGCCCAACGCCCGGGCGCCGTTGTGGGTCGCCATGGTCAGGACCACCCCGGCCGGCAGCACCGTCGGGTCGACCCGGCGACCCTTCTGCGTGAGCGAGGCGAGCCACATTTCGTCGATCATGCTCATGCGGTTGTTCGCCGGGGCGCCGTCGGTTCCGAGGGCGACGAGCATGCCGGCCTCGATCCACTCGGCGACCCGGGGCACCCCCAGCACCTTGAGGTTGCTGGCGCAGTTGTGCGAGGTCGGGGTACCGGTCCGGGCCAAGAGCTCGAGCTCGCGGTCGCTGGCCCACGTGGCGTGGACGGCGAGGAAACCCGGCCCGAGTACACCGAGCCGTCCCAGGTGGGTGATGGTCGATGCCCCCCGGGTGGCGGTCGAGTACTCGATCTCCTCGGGGACCTCGGCCACGTGCATCTGGACGACGGTGCCGAGCCGCTCGGCGCGAGCCGCCGTGGCGACGATGAGATCGTCGGAGCAGTTGAAGATGGTGCGGAGCGTGTAGCTGAAACGAAGCCGGCCGCGGCCGTGCCAGCGGTCAGCCAGTTCGTCCTGGCGATCGAGCACCTCGCCCGTGGCCTCCTGGTCGCCCGGTGGCCGGCCGTCACCCGTATCCATGGCGCTGCGACCCAGGAAGGCGCGGATGCCGGCCTGTTCGAGGCCGCGGGCCATGCCGTCGACATGGCGGCCGCCCGGGTCGGCGATGGTGGTCGTTCCGCTGCGGATCTGCTCGAGGGCGCAGAGGGCGGCCGAGACCTCGCTGTCGGTTTCGCTCAGCGCCAGCTCGTAGGGCCAGATACGATCGTGGAGCCACGTCAGCAATCCGACATCGTCACCGAGCCCTCGGCCCAGCTGCTGGGACGTGTGGCAGTGCGTGTTGACGAACGCGGGCATGACGATGCGGCCCGTGCCGTCGACCGTCTCGGTCGCCACCCCGGCGGTCGGGTTCGGCCCGACGTGGGAGATGCGGCCTTGCGTCACCTCGACCCAGCCGGGGGTCGGAGGCTGACCCGGATCGTGCAGCACGAGTGCCGGGCCGATGCGGGTGTCGATCGAGAGCGACGAGGTGACCGAGGGCTCTGGGGTGTCCACCGCACGAACGCTACTGTTGGACCCATGGCAGCAACTGCGTCCTACTACGACGAACTGGTCGAGATGCTCGAATCGATGCGGGCCGATCTGCCCGCCGAGGAGGAGCGCTCATTCTTCAACCGCGCCATGACCGATCGCGAGCTCGTCGAGTGGCTCTCGTTCCAGGCCTACTACGAGCTGCGCGCCGCCCAGTTCATCGGCGGGTGGCTCGCCACCACCCCCGAGCGTGATGCGTTCGTGCTCCTCGCCCAGCAGGTCGAGGACGAAGGCCTGCACTACGAGTACTGCATGCGGGCGCTGGAGCGCCGCGGCGTGACCAGCATCGACAACTGGAAGCCCGAGCCGGAGTGGGAGGAGTGGATCGACCGCTGGTACCCCTCGGGCGCCGACACGATCGAGCGGGTGGCGGGCCACAACCTGGCCGGTGAGCTGGGCGCCTGCAACGCCTTCGTCGACATCAAGACCCGCGTCCCCGACGACGTCGTGAAGACCCTCGAACGAATCATCCCCGACGAGCACTTCCACATGCGGATCGGCAAGACCGTCGTCGACACCTATGCCGTGACCGACGACCAACGCGAGCGGGTGCGCTTGCGCGTCGTGCGCACCTTCGAGCTCGAGCAGGCCGGTCGTGCCGCCTACAACCGGCGCATGGTGAACCTCGGTCTGGCCGATCCCGGCGATCCCGTCCCGCCGCTCGGCGGAGTCGGCTGACCCCTTCGGTCCGGCGGATCAGCCGAGGTCACCGAGGTGTCGTGTCAGGGTGTGGCACCGTGTGGATAGTGAGCCCGTCGATGTCGGAGAAGTCGGACGGGTTGACCGTGTAGACCGGAAGGTCGTTGGCGAGCGCCACTGCTGCGATGAACGCGTCGTACGCCGCGTGCGGCGGGCTTGCGGCCCGCTTGGCGGAGGCTCGCCGCCACGCCGCCGAATCGCCGGGCCGCCGCCGCGTCGAACGGCAGGGGACGAAACGACGATTCGGCGAGCTGAAGGTGCGCCTGGCGGGCGGCGCGCTCGTGTGGGTCGTCGGTGACCAGCGGGCCGACGGACAGCTCGGCCAGGGTGATCGTCGTGATCACCGGCCGCACGGGCAGCACCGCCGGATCGCGGAGCTGGTCGAGGAGGATCACCGTGTTCGTGTCGAGCACGCCACGATCATCCGGCCCGACGGGTTCTCCGGTCGACGCCGCGCTCACAACGACGGGTCCAGCGCTCGGTCGAGGTCGCGCCGGAACGCGACTGCGTCGATGGGCGGAACCGCCTGCCACCGGGCCAGCAGCGCCCCGGCATCGAGCCCTTCGGGCGGTAGCGGCACCAGCTCGGCGACGGGGATGCCCGATCGCGCGATGACAACGGTCTCGCCGGTCAGCACGCGGTCGATGACCTCGCCGCCGTGGTTGCGCAGATCACGAATGGTGACGTCGCTCATGCTCGAAATGTATCACGCGTGAGACAGCAGTACCCATGGGGCGTATCACGCGTGAGACGTTCAGCGCTGGTCGAAGGCGACCTTGATGGCGCCGGAGCGCTCCTGATCGGCCAGGGCGTCGAACGCCCCGCGCCAGTCGTCGAGGGCAAACCGATGGGTGAGCATGGGGCCGAGGTCGATGCGCCCGGCGCTCACCAGGTCCAGGTAGTGCTCGATCCCGTGTTTGCGCACGCCGTCGACCTCCTCGATGCCGAAGGCGTTGGAGCCGACCCACGAGATCTCCTTGAAGTACAAGGGGGTCCACTCCCACTCCGTCGGGCCGTGGACGCCCATCTTGACCAGGGTGCCCCGGGCCTTGAGCACCCGCACCGAGGCCTCGAGGGAGTCCTTGCGGGAGATGGTGTCGTAGACGATGTCGACGCCGCCCGGGAAGGCCATGGGCAGCTGATGGTCGCCGTGCAGGACACCGCCGGACCAGGCGGCCACCTCCTCGATGAGCTCCCTCACGGGTTCGTGAGCGAACACCTGGTGCGCCCCGAGCTGGCGGGCCAGGTCGGCTTGAGCCCCGAACCGAGCCACCACGCCGACTTCGACCTCGGGGTAGAGTGCACGAAGGATCGCCACCGCCGACGACCCCAACGCGCCCGATCCGTAGACGAGCACGCGGCCCCCCGGTGGAGGTGCGTGGCGGGTGACGCCGTGCAACGACACCGCGAACGGATCGGCGAACACCGCCAACTCGTCGGGGATGTGGTCCGGCACGGGGATCAGCATCGACGGATGGGCCGGCATCAACGTGGCATAACCGCCTCCGGCGTCGGCCGATGTGCCGGAATGGATACCGGGAGCGATCGGGGGGACCTGGAAGTTCCAGCACAACGAGAGGTCACCGACCCGGCACGCCGGGCACAGGTCCGTCACGCCGCGGGGGACGCACGACAACCACGGGTTGAGCACCACCCGCTGGCCGATCTCGAGGCCCTCGGCCTGGGGTCCGAGCGCGGTCACCTCGGCCACCACCTCGTGCCCGAGGATGTGGGGGATCGAAGAGAAGTCGGCCATGGGGTTGTCGATGTCGACCCGACCCCAGTCCATGAACACCTGCTTGGAGTCCGAGCCGCAGATCCCGGTGAGGCGTGGTTTGGCCACCACCCAGTCCGGGAGCAGGAAGGGCGGATCGTCGACCTCCATCAACCGCATCGGCGTGCGCGACAGCGCCACCTGGAGCGGCGTGGCATCCGCTGGCGGCTCGGTGGGTTCGGGAGCGACCCCGAAGACGAGTGCACGCATGGCCTGACCTCCTGGGATGACGGTTGGGTGTGACCATCATCCCATCCCGAAGGTAAGGTCGCCGCCGGCGCGGCCCTGACCGCGTGCACGAACGACAGGGGGTTCCGTGGACTTCACCTTCACGGCCGAACAGCAGGCATGGCGCGAGGAAGTCCGCGAGTTCCTCCGCGCCGAACTGCCCCCGGGCTACAACTGGGACAGCGAGTACAACGAGGACGAGGCGGGCTGGGAGTTCGCCCTCGAGTTCACCCGTCGCCTCGGCGCCAAAGGCTGGATCGGCCTCATGTGGCCGGTCGAATACGGCGGTCTGGGCCGCCCGCCCATCGACCGCTTCATCCTCTCCGAGGAGATGGCGGCCTTCCACGCGCCGGTCATAAACGCCATCGGGTGGGGACTCGCCGCCAATGCCCTGCTGACGGGGGGCACTCACGAGCAGAAGCTCCGTTTCCTCCCGCCGATCGCCAAGATGGAGACGTTCTGGGCCGAGGGTCTCACCGAGCCCGACGCCGGCTCCGACCTGGCGTCGTTGCGCACGACGGCGGTGCGGGACGGGGATACCTGGGTCGTCAACGGGCAGAAGACCTACACGACCTGGGGCACCCACGCCGATGTCCTCTACCTGGCCGCCCGCACGGATCCCGATGTCGCCAAACACCGCGGCATCAGCATCTTCTGCGTCGACCTGTCACTGCCCGGCATCGAGTTCTCGCCGCTGCACAACATCGCCGGCGGTCGCCAGAACCACACGTACTTCGACAATGTGCGCGTCCCGGCCGACATGCTCATCGGCGAGCTCGGCCGCGGGTGGGACTACATCATGGGGTCCTTCTACGCCGGCGGGCCGATGGGCGGTCAGGACCGCTACCTCGACCGTCGTCTGTACGAGCTCATGGCGTGGTGCCGCACCGTCACCCGGTACGGCAAACCCCTCCTGGCCGACCCGTACGTCCACGATCGCCTGGCCGAGCTCGCCGTGATGATCGAGCAGCACCGGGTCATCAGCTACGAGGGCCTGTCGAGCTACCTGAACCAAAGGCCCGTACGGTTCGGCGGCACCCTCGGCACGGTCGTGTCGAAGGAGCTCAAGCCCCGCTTCTACCAGCTGATCACCGAGATCGCCGGGCCGCTCAGCCAGGTCCGTGAGGGCTCGCCGTGGGGAGCGATGGACGGCACCGTCGCCGAGTGGTTCATGGAGGGCATCAACAACCACGCCGGGGGCACGCCCCAGGTGAAGCGCATGGTCATGGCCACCCGGGGCCTCGGCCTGCCCCGCTGAGCCCGACCCCGAGACGCACGGCACGAGAGATCGAGAGACGAGGACGACATGGCGATCGAGTTCGAACTCGACCAGGACCAGCGGCAACTCCAGGACACCGTCCGGACGCTGTTCGAGAACAACGGCGGGATCAGCCGGGCTCGCGCCGTGATGGAGGACGGGCCGGGGTGGTCCCGTGAGACGTGGCAGCAGATGGTCGACATGGACCTCGCCGGGCTCACCATCCCGCATGAGCACGGCGGCAGTGGCGGCACCACCGTCGACCTCATCGCCGTGTACATGGAGACGGGTCGGGCTCTCGTCGCCTCACCGCACCTGGCGTCGTCGGTGCTGGCCGCCGACATGCTGGTGGTCGCCGGTTCGGCGGCCCAGAAGCAGCAGTGGCTCCCGGCCATCGCCCGCGGCGAGGCCATCGTGGTGCCGGCGCTGCTCGAGCCTTCCGCGGTGTGGGACGAAGGCGGCATCGAGCTGCGCCTCGACGGAGGGTCCGAACTCACCCTCACCGGCACCAAGGTGCTCGTGCCGTTCGCCGCTGACGCCGACCGGCTCGTCGTCGCTGCTCGTGACGGTTCCGGTGTCACGCTGGTCCTGGTCGACCCGGGCGCGCCTGGCGTGACGATCACCCCACAGCACAACAACGCCGGCTTGCCGCTGTTCGCGGTCGAGCTGGCCGGCGTCGCCGTCGTGCCGGGGGACATCGTCGGCGACCGCGGTGCCGGCTGGGCCGCGGTCGCTCCCGCGCTCGCCCGCGGCGCCGTGCTGCGAACCGCTGAGATCGCCGGGGCCGGAGAACGCATGCTCGACCTGGCGGTCGACTACGCCAACCAGCGATCCCAGTTCGGCACCCCGATCGGTCGGTACCAGGCCGTCCAGTACCTCTGCACCGATGTGGCCATGGAGTCCCACCAGTCCGGACTCATGGCGCTCCGGGCCGCCTGGTTGTTGGATCAGGGCGACCCCGACGCCGCCCTGGCCGTGGCCAGCGCCAAGCTCTACGCCAGCCGCGCCGCCACCACATGGCCCAGCAGGCCCACGAGGTCTTCGCCGGAGTCGCCTTCATGATGGAGCACGACCTCCACCTGCTCACCCGTCACGCCAAACACTGGGAACACGATCTGGGCGATGTCCGCCACCACACCGAGGCGCTGGCGAGCGCTCTCGAAGCGGCGATGCCCACCACCGAGCACTGGCCCTGGTGACGTCAGGCCGAGCTGAGTTCTGGCCCCGGTGGCCGTCGTGGTGCCACGATGACGATCATCGCTTCGCCGGGGAGGCCCCATGAACACCGCAGCCGCTGACCACTACACGATCATCACCGCGGACAGCCACTGCGGTGGCAGCCACGCCCAGTACCGGGACTACCTCGAGGCGAAGTACGTCGACGACTTCGACGCCTGGCGGGGCCGGTACAAGAACCCGTTCAAGGATCTCCGCGACGATCGCCGCAAGCGTAACTGGGACAGCGAGGTCCGCTGGCACCAGCAAGAAGCCGACGGCGTGGTGGCCGAGGTGCTGTTCCCCAACACGGTGCCGCCGTTCTTCCCCAGCTTCGTGCTGTTCGCCCGGCCGCCCAGGCCCGATGAGTACGAGCACCGGCTCGCCGGCATCCGGGCCCACAACCGCTGGATGGCCGACTTCGTCGCCGAGTGCCCCGAGCGGCGGGCCGGCATCGGCCAGATCTTCGTCAACGACATCGACGATGCCCTCGCCGACATCCGGTTCATCAAGGAGAACGGCCTGCGCGGCGGGGTGCTGATGCCCACGATTCCGCCGGACACCGATTGGATGCCCCCGCTGTACAGCACTGCCTACGACCGGGTCTGGGCCGAGATCGAGGAGCTCGGGCTGCCGCTCAACGCCCACGGCGGCACCGGCCTGCCGGACTACGGCAAGGACCCGGTGGCCGACATGCTCTACGCCAACGAGGTCAGCTTCTACAGCCAGCGCCCCTTCGTCCACCTGCTCCTGTCCGGCGTGTTCGAACGGTTCCCGAACCTCAAGTTCGTGATGACCGAGATGGGCTGCGCGTGGCTGCCGCCGATGCTGAAGAACATCGACCGCTTCCTCGAGAAGGTCAAACTCGGGCGGCAGGGTGAGCTCCGTTTCAACGACGAACACGTCCTGCCCAAGTCGGCGACGGAGTACTTCGAGCAGAACTGCTGGGTCGGCGTGAGCCAGCCCGGTCCCGACGATGCTGCGGCCCGCGAGGTGCTCGGCATCGACCGGTTCATGTGGGGCAGCGACTACCCGCACGACGAGGGCACGTACCCGTTCACCCGGGAGCATCTGCGTCAGCTCTTCCACGACACCGATCGCCAGGAGCTGCAACAGATCCTCGCCGAGAACGCGGCGCGCCTGTACGAGTTCGACCTCGCCGCGTTGGCCCCGCACGCTCAGCGGGTCGGGCCGACCGTCGACGAGCTGGCCCAACCCCTCACCGACCTCCCCGAGAACCCCAACGAGGCGTTGCTCAAGAGCGTCTACGGCCGCTGAGCCGCATTGCTCTCGTATGACCGAGCTCCCTCACGCCGACATCCTCGTCATCGGAGCCGGCGCCGGGGGTGGGGTGATGGCGCGCCACTGCGCCCGGGCCGGGCTCAACGTCATCTGCCTCGAGCAGGGTGAGTGGCCCGACCCCGATCGTTACCCGGGATCGTCACCGGAATGGGAGTTGCTGGCCGCCAAACCGTGGTCGAGCGTGCCGTCGGTTCGCCAGGCGCCGTCGGACTACCCGATCGACCTGTCCGGGTCGGACATGGGGTTGCTCAACTACAACGGGGTCGGCGGCGGCACCGTCCTCTACGCCGGGCAGTGGCCGCGCCTGCTGCCCGACGACTTCCGGGTGCGATCGACCGACGGCGTGGCCGACGACTGGCCGCTCGGGTACCCCGACCTTCAGCCGTACTACGAGCGCACCGAAGCCGACTTCGGCGTCTCCGGTTTGGCCGGCAATCCCTTGTACCCGCCCGGTGCCGAATTCCCGATGCCACCCTTACCGATCGGCGAGGTCGGCATGCGTCTGGCCCGGGCCCACCGTGACCTCGGTTGGCACTGGTGGCCCGCGCCCAACGCCATCGCCTCCGTGCCGTACGGCGGCCGCCGACCGTGCGTGCAACGAGGGAGCTGCGGCTCGGGCTGCAACGAAGGTGCCAAGGGTTCCGCGGACCGCACCCACTTCCCGGACGTCGTGGCGGCGGGGGGTGCCGTGGTCACCGGGGCCCGGGTGCGGCGGATCCTGCTCGACCGTTCGGGTCGGGCGTCGGGAGCGGAGTGGGTCGACCGAGACGGCCGCGATCACCGAACGACAGCCGAGGTCCTCGTCGTGGCCGCCAACGGGCTCGGCACGGCCCGCCTCCTGCTGGCCTCGGCCGGGCCCGGGGCGCCTGACGGCCTCGCCAACTCGTCGGGCCTGGTCGGACGCAACCTCATGCTGCACCCACTCAGCACGATCACCGGGGTGCTCGACCTGCCCGGCCCCGCCTGGCGGGCCCATGCCGGCGGGCTCATCCACAGCATGGCGTTCGCCCACTCGGACCCCGACCGCGGTCACCTCCGTGGCGGGTTGTGGGGGCTCGGATCGGCCGGCGGCCCCATGCGCACCGTGATCGGGCGCCGCAGTGGGCCGGTCTGGGGCGACGGCCACCACGCTCACGTCCGCCGACACTTCGGCCGCACCGCACAATGGGGGATCCTCGTGGAGGACCTCCCTGAGATGACCAACACCGTCACCTTGTCGGTAGCGCTGGCCGACAGCGACGGCATCGCCGCCCCCGTCGTCAGCTACCGCTTCTCCGACAACACCCGGGCGCTGATGCAGTTCCAGGTGGATCGCGCCCGGGAGTCGCTCGAGGCCGCCGGCGCCACCGACATCGAGGCCAACCTGTTCATTCCCAACGGGCACCTCATGGGGACGGCGCGGATGGGTGCCGATCCCTCGACGTCCGTCGTCGATCCGTCGTGCGTGAGCCACGACATCCCCAACCTCGTCATCGCCGACGGAAGCGTCTTCGTCACCTGCGGCTCCGCGAACCCCACCAGCACGATCGCCGCCTTGGCGTTGCGAGCGGCCGAACGACTGGTGGCTGACAAGCCGCCCGGCCCGAGTCGACCGGTGTCGTTCGCCGGGTTCGGAGCCAGCGGGCCCGCGACGAAGGCGTCGGCCGTCCCTTTCGAGTCCCCCGAGCCACGGCCTGAACTGTCCGGCACGGATCGCCAGGTCCTGGCGGATCTGGCCGACGCCATGATGCCGACCGACGGACGTATGCCCCAGCCCTCGTCCCTGGACATCGGCGGCGCGCTGCTCGACCGGGTCCTCGCCGCCCGCCCCGACCTCGTCGAACCGCTCCAGGCGGCGATCGCCGATCCTGGGGCCCTGCGAGCCCAGATCCTCGAACGGGTGATCAGCATCGACAAGTCGGCCGAGCGCGCGGTCACGTCGGCCCTGTCGAACGCGTACTACCTGTCGCCCGTCGTGCGGGCGGTCATCGGGTTCGACTCCTCGAACCCGACCCCGGTCCGCCCCGAGGGATACCCCGACTACCTCGCCGAGGGTCTCCTCGACCACCTGCTCACCTGATCCTCGTTGCTTCCCGACCCCACCCCCGACCCCACCCCTCCCACTTCAGAAACTGGGAGACACGACGGTCGCGCCTGCGACGGGTTGGTCTCCCAGTTCGTCGGGGTCGCCGCGTCAGTGGCCGGTCCAGACGGGGGGCGCTTCTCGACGAAGGCGGCGACGCCCTCGCGGCAGTCGTCGCTCGCCTCGACGGCGCGCCGGAGCTCGTTGGTGATGCGCCACGCCGTGGGGTCGTCGGCATAGGTCGTCTCGATGACGGCTCTGCGGGCGCCGACGACGGCCACCGGCGAGTTCGCGGCGATCCGTTCGGCGAGGGCGAGCGCGGCCTCGACGACGTGTCCCGGGTCGGCGAGCGCGTTCACCAAACCGTGGGCATGAGCGATCTCCGCGCTGATCGGGTCACCGGTGAGCGCCGCCTCCATGGCCAGGTTCGGCGGCAGGGCGCGGGCCAGCCGGAACAGTCCGCCTGCTCCGGCCAGCAGGCACCGCTTGACCTCGGGCAGGCCGAACGAGGCGTCCCGGGCGGCCACGATGAGGTCGCAGGCCAAGGCGATCTCGCACCCTCCGGCCAGCGCTGGACCGTTCACCGCCGCGATGATCGGCTTCGTGCGGTCCCGGATGACGATGCCGCCGAACCCGCCTCGTTTGGTGATCATCTCCCGGGCCTGGCCCTGATTCACGAGTTTGAGATCGGCGCCGGCACTGAACGTGGGTCCGTCGCCGGTGATGATGCCGACCCGGGCGACACCAGCTTCGAGGCGATCGATTGCCTCCTCGATGCCGGTGGCGACGGCGCCGTTGACCGCGTTGCGGGCCTCCGGTCGACGAATCGTGATCAGCGCGACGTGCCCGAGCTCCTCATAGGTGATCGACATGTCTCCGGTTCCTCCCTGCGACTCCCGGCAGTCTTGCCCAGGCCTCGGCCGGTGGGTAATGGTGCTCGATGCGACGCATCGTGCCGAGGAGGCGGGAATGAAGTTCGGAATGCCACTGTTCGGGGTCAGCCCCCGGTATTACGCCGACATCGCTCGAGCGGCGGAGGAGAACGGCTTCGAGTCGGTCTGGATGCCGGAGCACCTCGTGTTCCCCGAGACGATGCCGCCCACGTATCTCTACAGCGAGTCGGGCTATCCGCCGGTCTCGCCGCAGACGCCCCTGTACGACGCGTTCGTGGCCCTCGGCGCTGTCGCCCAGGCGACCGACCGCATCCGCCTGGGCACCAACGTCTACATCCTGCCGTTGCGACACCCGATCACGGTGGCTCGCTCGCTCGTCACCCTGGACCGGATCTCCAACGGTCGGGTGACCTTCGGGATCGGTGTGGGCTGGTTGGAGGACGAGTTCACCGCGGTTGGGCTCTCGTTCGCGGACCGGGGTCGACGCACCAACGAGATGATTCCGTTGATGCGACGGCTCTTCGCTGACGAGGTGATCGAACACCACGGCGAGCACTTCGACTTCGCGCCACTGGCGTTCCAGCCCAAGCCCCGCCAGGCCACCCTGCCCATCGAGGTCGGTGGTGCCTCCCCGGCGGCCCTTCGGCGGGCGGGACGCCTGGGGGACGGCTGGATCCAAGTCGGCTCGGCCTCGTACGAGGAGGTCCGACGCTGCCTGTCCGTCATCGGGGCCGAACGCGAGGCATCGGGTCGTGCCCATCTTCCGTTCGAGGTGTCGTTCGAGCGCGGTGTTCGGGCGCGATGTCGAGGGGGTGCGCCGCAGCGCCGAGGCCGGCGCGACGCGTATCATCGCCACGCCGACCACCTCGGATCGCGTCACCCCGGACATCGTCGTGGACTGGATCAAGCGCTACGCCGACGAGGTGATCTCGTCGGCGTGATGAACGGGGCCGACGAGGTGATCTCGTCGGCGTGATGAACGGGACCGTACGAGAAGGAGCAGCACCATGTCCGAGCCGGACCTCGTCGTCGAGCGCCATGGCCACGTCGAGGTGCTTCGCCTCAACCGGCCGCAGCGCGCCAACTCCATCAACGCATCGATGTCGGAGGCGCTGGGGAAGGCGCTGAACGCGTGCGTGCATGATCCCGACGTTCGGGTGGCGATCATCACGGGCACCGGCGACCGGATCTTCTGTGCCGGCATGGATCTCAAGGCCTTCGCCGAGGAGCGCACCGACGACGCTCCGATGCCGGCCGGGGAGACCGCGGAGGGCGAGGGGCACAAGGGCCTCGATGTGCTGCTGCGCGGTCGGTTCCCGAAGCCTCTGATCGCGGCCGTCAACGGTGCCGCCGTCGGCGGAGGGTTCGAGATCGTGCTGTCCTGCGATCTCGTCGTCGCCGCCGACACAGCCCGATTCGGGTTGCCCGAGGCCGCTCGCGGATTGGTTCCTGGCGGCTGCGGAACCGATCTCCCGCGCCGGATTCCGCTCGCCGTGGCCCTCGAGATGGGCATGACCGGCGAGCCCATCTCGGCTCAACGCGCTCTGGACCTCGGGCTCGTCAACCGGGTCGTGCCACCGGAGGCGCTGTTGGACGAGGCGTTGGCCCTCGCCGAACGAGTGTCCAAGAGCGGGCCGCTCGCCGTCGCCGCGGTGAAGCGACTCATGTGGGAGGCCGCACCACGCACCGACCTGGACTACATCGCCGAGGTCATCAAACCCGTGTTCGGAAGCCAGGACGCCCTGGAAGGGGCGACGGCCTTCGCCGAACGCCGGGAGCCCGAGTGGCACGGCCGGTGAGGCGGCCCGAGTGGCACGGCCGGTGAGGCGGCCCGAGTGGCACGGCCGGTGAAGCGGCCCGAGTGGCACGGCCGGTGAAGCGGCCCAAGTGGCACGGCCGGTGACTTGGTTGTCACACTGAGGGCTCGTCAACGAGGGGGTCCGGCGTGCTGCCGATGCAAGGTGTGAGGGTTGTCGAAGTGGCCTCGTGGACATTCGTCCCGGCGGCCGGTGCCGTGATGGCTGAGTGGGGCGCCGATGTCCTCAAGATCGAACACCCCGTCGGCGGCGACCCCCAACGGGGCCTCATCTCGATGGGTCTGGTGCCCTCCGGGAAGAGCGGTGCCAACTTCTTCATCGAGCAACCGAACCACGGCAAACGTTCGGTCGCGATCAACCTTCAGCATCCCGAGGGGCGTGAGGTGCTCCTCGAGCTGTGCAAGACCGCCGACGTGTTCCTGACCAACTGGCTGCCCGGTCCGCGCTCACGGGCTCGCATCGATGTCGACGACATCCGCGCCGTCAATCCGAACATCATCTACGTGCGGGGCCACGGCCAGGGGGTGAAGGGCCCGGACAACAACAAAGGCGGGTACGACGGCTCCGCCTTCTACGCCCGTTCGGGCGTGCTGGCGTCGTTGATCCCGAGGGACACCAGCGAACCGTTCGGACCCACCCAGCCGCCCGCGTTCGGTGACCTGCCGGGTGGTCAGACCATCGCCGGCGGGATCGCCGCGGCGCTGTTCCATCGGGAGCGGACCGGGGAGGGTTCAGTCGTCGACGTGTCGTTGTTGAATTTCGGTATGTGGTCGAACGCCGCCAACATCGTCAACGCCAAGCTGTTCGAGGGCCAGGAGGTGCCGACCATCACCCGGGCCACTATGCCGAACCCGCTCGCCAACCGGTACCTCACGAGCGACGGTCGCATGATCCAGCTCATGATGCTGCAGGCCGGGCGGTTCTGGCCCGAGCTCGTCACCGCCATCGGACGGCCCGAGCTGGCCGACGATCCCCGCTTCGCCGATGCGGCCAGCATCAATGCCAACAGCGCCGAGGCGACCAGGATCCTCGACGAGCACTTCGCCACCCGCACATATGCCGATTGGCGCGCCACCCTCGCCGGGATCTCCGGCGTGTGGGAGCCGGTGCAGTCGTCGCTCGACCTCCACGACGACGTGCAGGTGGTCGCCAACGGTTACATCGCCGACGTCGCCGCCGAATCAGGCGAGACGTTCCCGCTCGTGGCCAATCCGGTGCAGTTCGCCGAGCAGGCACCGGAGCTGCGTCGGGCGCCGAACCACGGCGAGCACACCGACGAGGTGCTGCTCGAGCTCGGCCTCGACTACGACCGCATCATCGGGCTCAAGCTCGCCGAAGCCATCCTCTGACAGTTCGGGGGTCGGCGATCCCGTACGTCCCACGAACGTCACGGGTTCACCCCCCCCGCACCCCGGAACTGCGCGCGTCAGACGACGTGGCGTGTCGCTGAGCACGCGCGATTCGGGTGTGGTGGGGCTCGTGTCCGAACTGCGCGCGCGTCAGACGACGTGGCGTGTCGCTGAGCACGCGCGATTCGGGTGTGGTGGGGCTCGTGTCCGAACTCCGCGCGTCAGACGACGTGGCGTGTCGCTGAGCGCGGCGCAGTTCGTGAGCGGGTGTGTGGGTGTGTGGGTGTGGGGGTGTGGGTGTGGGGGTGTGTGGGGTGTGTGGGGTGTGTGGGGTGTGTGGGGTGTGTGGGGCGTGTGGCCGAACTGCGCGCGCGTCAGACGACGTGGCGTGTCGCTGAGCGCGCGCGAGTTCGAGGGGGGTGGGGCGAACGAGCGAGTGGAGGTGGGGCGGACGACCGCGGATTCTGTCCGACGTGAAACGCGGGCCTGTGGCGGTGCACGGCGGTTGCCAGCGCAAGTCGAGGCGGAGCCGGTCAGCGGTCAGCGGTGGCGGTCCCGGTCCCATTCCGGTTGGCGGTCGTGGCGCACCGTCGGACGCTGGCCCTTGATGGTGGTGCCGCGGAGGGCGGCGATCACGGTCTCGGCGTCGGCCGCGGGCACCTCGACGAGGCTGTGTCGCTCGAACAGCGAGATGGCGCCGACCTGATGCCCGCGCAGGTGCGTCTCACCGGTGATGGCGCCGACCAGATCGCCGGGGCGGACGCCTGCGGCCTTGCCGACGCCGATGAAGAGCTTCGCCGTGGGGCCCGACGAGCGTTCGCCGCGATCGGGCTGGTCGCCACGATTGGGCCGTTCCCCCCGATCTGATCGATCACGGTCGGGACGGTCGCGGTCGCCGTACGGCCGAGCCCGATCGCCCCG
This sequence comes from uncultured Acidobacteriota bacterium, assembly GCA_963732655.1. Classification (GTDB taxonomy): domain Bacteria; phylum Actinomycetota; class Acidimicrobiia; order Acidimicrobiales; family SHLQ01; genus CAVTWS01. Next base: position 640,861 of record CAVTAI010000005.1, read on the forward strand.
ATCGTTGTAGGGCCGCCCGCGGTCCTCACGAGGACCACGATCGCGCCGCTCCGGGCGAGCGCTGATGTCGGGGATCTCCTGCTCATCACCCTCGGGACCGCTGGTGGCGTCGTGCGCCAGGCGCAACGCGCCGAGCGCGATGTCCTCGAGCTCGAACTCGTCGAGCAGGGCCTCGAGCACGGCCCGGAGCGAGTCGAGGTCGCTGTCGACGATGGCATCGCGGACGGCGTCGCGCGGTCAGCTCGAGACGGCGGGAACGCAGGTCCGCCACGCTCGGCACCTTGGCGATCGAGATGCGTTGGCCGGTGGTGCGTTCGATGTTCTCCAGCAGCCGGTTCTGGCGGGGTTCGGCCAGCGTGATGGCCACACCCTCGCGGCCGGCGCGGCCCACGCGACCGATGCGGTGCACGTAGGACTCGGGAGCCGAGGGCAGGTCGTAGTTGACGACGTGGGTGAGCACATCGACATCGAGGCCGCGGGCGGCCACGTCGGTGGCGATGAGCAGGTCGGCGGTGCCGCTGCGGAGGCGGGCCATGACGCGATCACGCTGCTCCTGGCCCATGCCGCCGTGCAACGCCTCGGCCCGATAGCCCCGACCGTTCAGGGTCTCGGTGAGCTCGTCGACCTCGAGTCGCGTCCGGCAGAAGACGAGCGCGGAATCGGGGGCTTCGACATCGAGGATCCGGCCCAGCGCCGCCGACTTGTAGGCCCGCGGCACCATGTAGGCGACCTGGCGGACGAGGGGCGACGTCTCGGTGTCGGCCACCGCTCGCTCGATGCGGATGCGCACCGGGTCCGACATGTGGGTCCGGGCCAGCCGGTCGATGTGAGACGGCAGGGTCGCCGAGAACATGACCGTCTGACGCTCGTCCGGCATGGTCTCGAAGATGGACTCGATGTCCTCGGCGAACCCCATGTCGAGCATCTCGTCGGCCTCGTCGAGCACGACCACACCGACGTTGGACAGGTCGAGCGACCGGCGCTGGAGGTGGTCGATCGCCCGGCCGGGTGTGGCCACGACGACGTCGACGCCGCGGCTGAGCGCCTGCAACTGGCGCCCGATGGGTTGGCCGCCATACACGGGGAGGACACGAGCTCCGAGCTGGCGCCCGTACTTGTGGATGGCCTCGGAGACCTGCATCGCCAGCTCACGGGTGGGCACGAGCACCAGGGCCATGGGGCGGTCGGTCCGGCCTTCGGCCCGAGCGAGGCGCTCGAGGAGCGGCAACGCGAACGCTGCGGTCTTGCCGGTGCCGGTGGCGGCCTGGCCGAGCAGGTCGCGCCCGTCGAGAAGGGGCGGGATGGCCTCGGTCTGGATCGGTGTGGGTTCCTCGTAGCCGAGGTTCGACAGCGCCGAGAGGATCTCTGGGCGCAGGCCGAGATCGGCGAATCCCGTCGGTTCATCAGGCGGTTCGGGCGACATGGCGGGCCTATCGTGCGGGGGTGGTTGAGCAGAGCCGACGCGTGGCTGTGGTGGGCGGGGGTCCAGCCGGGCTGATGGCAGCCGAGACGCTGGCCGCGGGCGGCGTCGCCGTCTCACTCTACGAGCAGCACCGCACGGTTGGCCGCAAGCTGCTGCTGGCCGGCCGGGGCGGTCTGAACCTCACGCACAGCGAGCCCCTGGATGCGTTCCTCGCCAGGTACTCCCCGCGGCCCGAGCCGATCGAGGCCGCCATCTGTGCCCACCCTCCCCAGGCGGTGACGGAGTGGGCGGCCGGGCTGGAGCAGCCGACGTTCGTGGGATCGAGCGGGCGGGTGTTCCCGCACACGCTCCGCGCCACGCCACTGCTGCGAGCCTGGCTGAACCGCCTGAAGGACCTGGGGGTGGAGATGGTGACGGCGACCCGTCTGGCCGCATGGCCGACGAGCGGACCCGGGGAGCTCGTGTTCGTCGGCCCCGCCGGGCCGTTCACGGTCGGCGTCGACGCCGTCGTCTTGGCGCTGGGAGGCGCCAGTTGGCCGCGAACCGGCTCCGACGGCTGGTGGGCCGAGCCGGCCCGGGGGGCGGGCGTGCCCGTCACGCCCCTCGAACCGTCGAACGCCGGGGTGCTGGTCGAATGGAGCCCACCCTTCGCCGCGCGTTTCGCCGGCACTCCATTGAAGAACATCGCCGTCCGCTTCGATGGGCGAGAGGTACGCGGCGAGGCGCTGATCACGGGGCGGGGCCTCGAAGGCGGTGCCATCTACGCCCTCGGAGAGTCATTGCGGGCACGGCTCCGCGATCCGGGCTCGACGGCACGTATCGAGATCGATCTCCGGCCGGACGTTTCCGAGGCACAACTCGCGGCGGCGATGCAGCGCCGGCGGCCGGGGGACTCGGTGTCGACGGTGCTGACCCGCGGAGCGGGCCTGGGGCCGGTCGGCGTGGGTCTGCTCCGGGAGGCCACCGGCAACCGGCTGCCCCATGATCGGGGTGAGCTCGCCGGGCTGATCAAGGCGGTACCGATCTACGTCGACGGTGTCGCCGAGATCGACCGGGCGATCTCCACGGCGGGTGGCGTGGCCTTCGACGGGCTCGACGATCGTTTCATGCTCATCGGTCACCCGGGGGTGTTCGTGGCCGGCGAGATGCTCGACTGGGATGCACCCACCGGTGGCTACCTGTTGCAGGCTAGTCTGGCGACCGGAGTGGCCGCCGCCCGAGGGGTGCTCGAGTGGCTCCCGAGTCGCTCACGGGCCATCGATCCCCGCAAGGACGCCATCGAGCATCGCTGAGAGTCCGAGCGCCACCGCCTGTTCGGCCAGATAGTCGGTGTCGAGCGCGTCTCGCTGGACCTTGGCGATCGACCGTGCATCTCGAAGCTGTCGATCTGACGCAGAGTCGCGAGCCCACTCCAACTTGGAGAGAATCACGTCCTCCGGGGACGCCATGACGACAGGCTGTCCCAGGAGTACGACCGTTCGGCGTCGGCGGAACTCGAGCTCGCTGAACGGTCGGGCCTTCCGTACGAGGAGATCGACCTTCCAGCCCGACGAATAGTCGATCAAGTTGGCCATCGTCCGCCGTTCGCCGGCTTGACGAAGCTCGTTCTCGCTGACGTACCAGATCTCTCGGTCAATTGATTCGATAAGCCGTTCGACATCGGTCACGTCGAGTTCGACGACGACGTCCAGGTCGACCGTGGATCGGGCTTCCCCGTAGAACGAGCTGGCGAAGCTCCCCGTCACCATGTACTCGATGCCGGCTCGGTCCAGGAGCTCGACGGTCGATCTGAGGAAATCGGCGGCGTTCACGGGATGAGGTGGCGGTGCGCGGGCCAGACCTGGTCGGCGATCGCATCCCCGAGGAGGAGCCGGTGCAGGGCGTGCTCGATGTCGCTCCCCGTGTAGTTCGGGTGACGATGGCGGATCCCGGCGCGCGCCATGTCGCGAACGTCGTCGGTCAGTTGGAGCGCGAGGTTCAGGCGCTCAGGGCCCGTCATCGTGCGCCATATGTCGAGCTGCGCACGGCGACCGGGGTCCGATGTGTCCCGAGGGTCCATGGGCCGATGCTAAACGCTGGCGGCGGCCAGCCAGCTCGCCGCGATGCCTCGATGGCGGGTCAGCATCTGGTCGACGCCGGACGCGGTGAGTTGGCCGTTCTCGACCAGGAACCGCCCGTGGACGATCGTGTGGCGCGCCGCCACGGGGCCACACCGCAGCCACGCCTCGACCGGATCGGACAGCGCGCCCGCGAACGCCACCCCCTCCATCGGCCACACCACGAGGTCGCCGGCGCGGCCCGGAGTCAGGGCGCCGATGTCGTCGCGACCCAGGCAGGCGGCGCCCCCGAGGGTCGCCATCTCCAGTGCCTCTCGCGACAACATGGCCTCGGGTCCACCCCGTAGCCGCGCCAGCAGCAGGGCGCCCCGCGTCTCCATCCACAACGAGGCGCAGTCGGTCGACGCCGAACCGTCGCACCCGATGCCGACGTTGACGCCGGCGTCCCGGTACTCACGGATCGGCGCCAGCCCGGCCCCGATCAGTTGGTTGGAGCTCGGGCAATGGGCCACGCCCACACCCCACTCAGCCAGGCGGCCGATCTCGGCCTGGTTCGGGTAGACGCAGTGCGCCACCCACGCCCGGTCGCCGCCCCACCCGACGCTCTCGAAGTGCTCGATGGGCCGGCAGCCGAAGGTGGCCTCACAGAAGGCGTCTTCGTCGCGATCCTCGGCCAGGTGGGTGTGGAGGCGAACGTCGAGCCGCTCGGCCAGCTCCGCGGTGCGACGCATCAGGTCAGGCGTGACGGAGAACGGTGAACACGGTGCCAACGCCACCCGCACCATGGCTCCGGGGGAGGGGTCGTGGTGCAGGCCGACGAGGCGTTCGGAATCGGCGAGGATGTCGTCGTCGTCCTGGACGACCGAATCGGGCGGCAGGCCGCCATCCTTCTCGGACAGGCTCATCGACCCACGCGTCGGATGGAAGCGGAACCCGAGCTCACGAGCCGCAACGATCTCGGCCGTGATCAGATCGCCGCCGTGGCGAGGGTGCACGTAGAGGTGGTCGGTGGTGGTGGTGCAGCCGCCGAGCGCCAACTCGCAGAGGCCGATCCAGGCCGAGACGTAGGCGGCTTCCTCGTCGAGTCGGCTCCACACCGGATACAGCGTCCGCAGCCAGTGGAACAGGTTGCCCGACAGCGCCGGCCGGAAGGCGCGGGTGAGGTTCTGGTAGATGTGATGGTGCGTGTTGACGAGTCCGGGCGTGACCAGGCAGCCGTCGGCCCGTACGGTTCGCGCCGCCGGCGGCTCGGACCCGGGACCTCCCACCGCGTGCACCAGACCACCCGTGATGGCGACCCAACCACCGGGGATCTCGGTGCGGTCAGCATCCATGGTCACGACGAGCTCGGCCCCCACGATGACCAGATCGGCGGTTGAGTCGGGATGAGGGCTGGTCGTGGTCATGTGAAGCTCCGACGAAATGTGTCGGCCCGTTCGGGTCCGGTGGCTCGCATTCTGACAGCATCGGCACGACCGCCGCCGGCTCTGCCCGGCCGGCCACAGAGGAGGTTGGACCATGGAAGGAAGCAATTTCATCGGAGGCCGGTGGGTGGCTTCGAAGGCGACCTTCGAGGTGACCGATCCAGCGACGGGATCGGTGATCGGCCGCGCCGCCGACGCGACCGCGGTGGAGGCTGCGGCGGCCGTCGATGCTGCCGCAGGGGCGTTCGACGGATGGGCGTCGCTCCCCGCCAAGGACCGCAGCGCCGCCCTCCGGCGCATATCGGCGGCGTTGCTCGACCGGCTCGACGAGATCGCCGACGTCATCGTCGCTGAACAGGGCAAACCCCGTGGTCAGGCGCTGTTCGAGGTCCGGTACGCCACCGAGTGGCTCGATTGGTTCGCTGAGGAAGGTCGCCGTGCGTACGGCGAGATCGTGCCGGCGTCGGTGCCCGGCAAGCGGTTGATGGTGCAGCGCAAACCACTCGGCGTCGCGGTCGCCATCACGCCGTGGAACTTCCCGGTGGCCATGATCGCCCGCAAGTTGGCGCCCGCCCTGGCTGCGGGCTGCACCATGGTGGTCAAACCAGCCGAGCAGACGCCGCTGTCGCCCCGGGCCCTGTTCGAGGCCATCGACCGGGCCGACCTGCCGCCGGGCGTCGTCAATCTGGTGACGTCGGCCGATCCGCTGGACGTATCCGACGCGCTGCTCGGGGACCGACGCGTCCGCAAGATCACGTTCACCGGATCCACCGAGGTTGGCAAGGTGCTGGTCCGGGCGTCGGCCGACAACCTGGCCCGGGTCTCGCTGGAGCTCGGCGGCCAGGCGCCGTTCATCGTGTTCGACGACGCCGATATCGATGCTGCGGTGGCCGGGGTCTTGGCATCGAAGTTCCAGGTCAACGGGCAGTCGTGCCTCTGCGCCAACCGGATCTTCGTCCAGGAGGGCGTGGCCGAGGCCTTCACCGCGAAGCTGGTCGACGCGGTCGGTGGGCTGACCGTCGGACCGGGGAGCCAGGCGGGGGTCGACGTGGGCCCGCTGATCGACGAGCGGGGCTTCGACAAGGTGGCCACCCACGTCGCCGACGCGGTGACGCGTGGAGCCGAGGTGGCCGTCGGCGGAGCACGAGCTACCGGGTACGGACTCGACCGCGGCTTCTTCTTCCAGCCGACGGTCCTCGTCGGCTGCACTGACGACATGTTGTGCACGAACGAGGAGACGTTCGGTCCCGTGGCGCCCGTGCTCACCTTCGCCTCCGAGACCGAGGTGCTGGCCCGGGCCAACGACACCAACTACGGGCTGGCGGCCTACCTCTTCACCCGCGATCTGGGCCGGGCCATGCGGGTATCCGAAGGACTCGAGTACGGCATCGTGGGTGTCAACGACGCCATGCCGGCGTCACCCACCGCTCCGTTCGGCGGGTTCAAGGAATCGGGACTCGGCCGCGAAGGAGGTCATGACGGCCTGTCGGCCTTCTTGGAAACGAAGCTCGTGTCCTTTGTCTCGGGGTGAAATCGAAGGGCGGGTTGCACCCCCGATTCACTCATGATCCGCTCGGGTGGGTGGTGGGTTGATTAGCGTTGCCGCTCGTCACCCGTTGAAGGGATACCCCTCATGTCCATACCCCCGCCTCCGCCTGTCCCACAGGGCGGTTACGGCCGTCCCATGGGTGCCGTCGCTCCCGACCTGGCCTCCGCCGGCAAGCGCATGGGCGCCCGCTTCCTCGATGGTTTGATCCTCGGCGTCGCGTCGGGACTCATCGTCGCTCCGATCATCCTGAGCGAGGGTGAGTCGGCCGGGTTCGGCGGCATCGGCGCCGACGGCGACATCGGGTCCGGCAAGTTGCTGCTCATCAGCGTGCTGTCGCTCGCGCTGGGCTTCGTCTACGAAGCGGTGATCACCAAGGTGGCCGGCGGCACGCCGATGAAACTCGCCTTCGGCATGCGGGTGGTCCGAGCCGACAACGGTGGGCCGCTGGAGTGGAGCCACGCCACCCTTCGCTGGCTGGTGCCCAGCATCTTCGGACTGATTCCGCTGGTTGGCGGCTTCATCTCCGCCATCTTGTTCCTGGTCAGCCTCGTGCTGCTGTTCACCGATTCGCTGCGTCAGACGATCAGCGACAAGGTGGCCAAGACCGTCGTGATCAACGCCCGCTGAGGGTGGCCACGCCATCGCCGGACAGGTCGGCGAGCACCGCCGTCCGTCCGGTGATGGCCAGCAGCAACGACATCATCGGGCCCTGCACGAGTGGTCCCGATCCGTGAGACCACTCGTGGTCCGTGGCGCGGAGGGTCACGCCTTCGATCCGCCGTTTGCCGCCGAGGACCAGGTTCGACTTGGCATACGAGTCGGCCACCTGGGCGGCGGCGTCGAGCGGGTAGGAGTGCTCGAGGTGGAGGGCGGCCCGGATGTCCTCGCTGTGCACGAGCACCTCACCGAGCCACGTCTCGTTGGGACCAGGCGGGTGTTTCGACGAGGTGATCTGGGCCTTGAAGCGCGCCAGTGCATCCGCCCCCGAGGTTCCTCGTTCGCGGGCCACGTCTTTGGCCTGCATCCGGGTGAGGCTGAATCCGGCGGCGATGACCTTGGGGAAGAACGTGAATGGACTGATCTTCGACGCGGCGGTCATGTGCGCCAGGACATCGCGGACAACCCACTCGGCGCAGTATGTCGGCGTGGACCAGGCAACGTCGTCCAGCTCGGACAACTGGTCCGCCAGCGCTCGGCGTTCAGCGTGGATCGTGGGCCAGATCTCGACCATGGTGAGAGCTCCTTCGAATCGTCCGTGTCGGCAGATTAGACTGTGATCTAAATAGATGCCAGCGACGACGACCCTGCGACACGAGACCGCGATGGCGAATCGGCGACGACGAGGACCGACATGACGGATCTGCAGCGAATCGTCGACGCCCTGGTCTCGCCGATCCGCCGGGAGATCCTTTGGATGCTCGACGCCGGGGAGATGGCCGCAGGAGACATCGCCGCCGCGTTCCCGGTCACCAAGGCCACGATGTCCACCCACCTTGCTGTGCTGAGAGACGCTGGCCTGATCACCGCACGCGTCGACGGGAACTTTCGGCGTTACCGAGCCGTTCCCGCCGCCCTCGAGCCGGCTCGGGCTCTCTTGGCGGCCGAGGACGGGCGGTGGGACGTGGCCGACGACCTCCCCGAGGCCGCGGGTCCCGTCGCCGGGACCTTTCGGATGGTGGAGATCGCCGCCGACATGCCGGCATCGCAAACGGAGGTGTTCCGGGCCTTCACCGACGAAGCGACGTATTCGGCGTTCATGGGGGTGCCCGTCACCCTGCGCGATGGTCACTTCCGCTGCACGCTGGAATGGGGCACCGAGGTCCGGGGTCGCTACGAGGTCGTCGTCCCACCCGAGCTGATCGCCCTCCGCTGGGATCACGACGACGAGGGTGTGCCCGTGCCCGGCGCAGCCCGGGTCGGTTACCTGAGGGTGCTGGCCGAGGCTCCTGACGCCTCACGGGTGGTCGTGCATCAGGCCGCAGCCGACGATGACCAGGCGGGCTTCATGACGGTCGCGTGGTCGTTGGTGCTGGGACGGCTGGAAGCCTTTCTCGTCAGCACCGCGACGCCGACACCGAGGGCGCCACGAGCGAAACGGCAGCACCCGCGCGCCTGAATCAGGTGTGTTTCCTACCCTGCATCAGGCCGAGGTCCTGCGGCGGCAAGCCGGTGATCCAGATTCCCTCGAGCTGCTCGACGTACCGGACGAATCGGTACTTGTCCTCGACGCCGTCGGTGCGCCGGGGCGGCACGTGGGCATGGCCAGGTTGCGTGCGGACGTTGACGAAGGAGCACTCGTTCCGGCCGAGGGCCCGGTCGATCTCGGCGTCGAGCTCGTCGTACGAGGTGACATCCGCGGTGTGCGGGACCCCGCATCCGGCCGCGACGGCCGCCAGGTTCACCACCGAACCCGTCGCCGTCGGCCGGCGCCCGGCGGCGCCCCACCCGATCGATTCATACACCCCGTTGTCGACGACGAAGACGACGAGGTTGTCCGGGCGTAGTTCGCCCAGGGCCACGAGCTGCCCGAGCTCCATCAGGACCGAACCGTCGCCGTCGAGGCAGAACACCTGGCGGTGAGGAAGCGCCAGCGCGAGCCCGATGGCCAGGCCGATGACGTCGCCCATCTGCCCGAGGTGCGCCGACCGAGGGTGCTCGTCGGTGTGATGGGCCCATTCGAACGACACGGCGCCGATGTAGGTGGCCATGACGAGGCTGCCGTCGGGGATGCGAGACGCCAAGCGTCCCAGCCACTCGTACCGGTCGAGCGCCATCAGGCCCGGCCCCCTCGGTCGTCGTCCCCTCGGTCGTTCCAGACGCAGTCGCCCGAGATCAACACCGCGGCGGGATGCAGCTGGGCCTCGGCGATGCGTTTGGCCCGCTGGATCGACACCGCCAGGTCCTCGACGCGGCGCACGATCAGATACTTGATGCGCAACGCCTGCAACAGCGGTTCGGCGACGATCCCGTGGGGGATCCCCCAGTGCTCGGTCTCCCCGACATCGCCGCGGTACGACAGCAGCAGCGTGACGGGGACGCCGGTGCCGAGCGAGATACGGGCGATGTACTCAGAGGCCACCCGTAGGCCACTGTTCTCCATGATCAGCGCCGGCTTCTTGCCGCCCAGCCAGGCGCCGGCGCACACCGAGAAGCCCACGCCCTCGTTGCAGACCGGTGCGTACTGGAATGCCGGGTCCGACTCGACCCGTTCGTGCACGTTGCGCTGCCATCCGTCGGGGAGGCCGGACACGAAATCGATGCCGGCCGCCTTGAGACCGCGCACCGCTTCATCGGCGGCATGGTCGAGCACGAGATCTCCTTCGTTGTCGCGTTTCGGGCCGATCCTTCCCGATCACACCCGTTCTGGCAGGGAGATTTGCACGCTCGAGCGTGCAATCTCCCTGCCAGAACGGAATCGGGCTCTCCGTCGGAACAGAATCGGGGGCAGAATCAGTGAGCGCCCACCGTAGCCACCCGCCCGAGGAGTCGACCATGTTCTCGCCGTTCCAGTACGCCTCGCCCATCGAGTTCGTCTTCGGGGCCGGGCGATCCGCCGAGGCGGCCGAGCGTTTGAGATCTCGAGGCCTGTCGCGGGCGCTGGTAGTCACCGACGCCGGTCTCGAGGCCACCGGGCTGGTCGATCGGATCGAGGCCCAGCTCCGCGAAGGCGGGGTCGAGGTCGCCCGCTTCGCCGACGTGAAGTCGAACCCCACGGTCGACAACGTGGATGCCGGCGCCGCCGCGCTGACCGATTTCGGTGCCCACGCGGTGATCGGGCTCGGTGGGGGCAGCCCGATCGACACCGCCAAGATCATCGCCGCGGCGGCCGCCAACGGCTGCTCCGCGCATGACTTCATGACCGGTGATCGCAAGATCGAGGTGCCGGGGGTGCCGCAGATCGCCATCCCGACGACGGCCGGATCGGGAGCCGAGTCCGCCAAGGTCTCGGTCCTGGTCGACCACGCCACGGGCGAGAAGAAGGGCGTGTTCGGTCCCGGTACGGCGCCCTGGATCACGATCCTCGATCCCGAGCTGATGGTGGGCATGCCCCCGTGGCTCACCGCGGCCACCGGGATGGATGCGCTGTCCCACGCCTTGGAGGCCTATCTCGGTCTGGCCGCCAACCCCTTCTCCGATGCATTGGCCGAGCAATCGATGCGACTGGTCGCCGAGCACCTCGAGGCGGCGGTGGCCGATGGCTCCAACCTGGCCGCTCGTTCGGGGTTGACCATCGCCTCGGCCCTCGGCGGTCTGGCCAAGGAGCAGTCCGGGCTTGGCATCCTCCACGCCGTGGCCATGCCGGTCGGCTACCTGTACGACCTCCACCACGGCTACCTGTGTGCCGCACTGATGCCGGCCACGCTCGACTTCAACCGCTCGGCCGTCCTGGCCAAGACGGCGTGGGTGGCCCGCTCGTTCGGGGTCGACGAGGCCGGCGACGAAGCGGCGGCGGCGCGGGCCGGTGACACGGTGCGGGCGCTGAACGAGCGCATCGGCATGGGCCAGCGCCTCGCCGACGCAGGCGTCAAGGCCGACGATCACGATCGGATCGTCGCCGACGCCATGCAGAGCTACCTGCTCAAGAACAACCCGATCCCCGGCACGCCCGATGGCTGCCGGGCCGTGCTGGAGATGTCGCTGTGAGGGCCATCACCCTCACTCACTCGGGGGATTCACCCTCACTCGCTCGCTCCGCTCGCTCCGTTCGGGCGAGTTTCCTGGAGCCGGCTACGCCGGCGCTCGTCGCTGCTGCCACGGGATGGCGAAGCCACACCGTGGCAGGTGGGGGGAATCGTCGTGGCGGCCGAAGGCCATGGGATCTTTGAGAGTGGCTTACGCGTGATCATCGACACCCCGACCCCGGACCCCGCCCTCGCGAACACGTGGATGCCGGTCGTCAACTCCCGCGACATCGACGACGAGGCACCGCTCGGCGTCGTGCTCATGGAGCAGCCCCTGGTGGTGTGGCGCACCTCCGACGGCGCCATCCACGTCGCCCACGATCAGTGTCCCCACCGCGGGGCCGCGCTCTCCATCGGTGAGCTGCGCGGCGACCAGCTGATGTGTCCGTACCACGGCTGGCAGTTCGGCGCCGACGGCGTGTGCACGCGGCAAACCCACCTTCCCTGAAGCCACTCCCGCCCGATCGTTGTGTTTGAAGACGTACTCCGTGCAAGAGAAGTACGGCGTCGTGTGGGTCGCGCTCGGCGACGCTCCGGCCGTGCTCGACTACTTCCCCGCCTACGACACCGCCGGCGCAAGGATCGGGCGTCACGATCCCGCCGTGGTGCGCACGTCGGGACCCCGCATCGTCGAGAACTTCCTCGACGTCGCCCATTTCCCGTTCGTGCATCGCGGCATCCTGGGCGCGGAGCCCCACACCACCTACGCCGACTACGAGGTCGTCGTCACCGAACGCGGTGTCGAGGTGCCGAGCGTGTGGGCCTGGCAGCCAGCCGCCACGCCGACATCGGCCGACGGAGCCTATGTCGAGTACCGGTACGAGGTGCCGCACCCGTACATCGCCACGTTGCGCAAGGTGCCGACTGCGGGCGGCGTGGGGTTCGACCTCATGATCATGGCCTCGCCGATCGATGAGGTGACCTGCCGGGCGTGGATGATCGCCGCCTACACCGACACCTCCATCGAACCCGAAGACTTCGTGGTCTTCAACCAGGTCATCTTCGATCAGGATACGCCGATCGTTGAGTCCCAGCGGCCAAGACGTCTACCGCTCGACCTCACCGCCGAGTCCCATCAACGCAGCGACAAGATGTCGCATGCCTATCGCAACTACCTCCGGGAGAAAGGGGTGCGGTATGGCGTCTGTTGAGCACCTGCGCCGGCTGCCCAAGGTCGAGCTGCACTGCCACGTGGAAGGCGCGGCCCGGGCGACCACGATCGCCGACCTGGCCCGCAAGAACGGCGTCGCCTTCCCGGTGGAGGATCCGGCCGACCTGTACGCCTTCACCGACCTCAACCAGTTCCTGTCGATCTACGACGTCATCTGCGCCAGCCTGGTCACCGCCGACGACTTCCGCCGGATCACGTACGAGGCGCTGGAGGACGGCGTCGCGGCCGGGGTCCGGTACCGGGAGATGTTCTTCTCGCCCGGCTTCGTCATCCGGCTCGGCGTACCGGTCACTACCGTGTGGGACGGTATTCGCGCCGGCCTGCTCGACGCCCGCTGCGACCTCGACATCAACTGTCGGATGGTGCTGGATTTCGACAAGCCGACCGGCCCGGCGCACGCCATGGAGATGGCCGGGTTCGCCGGCTCCATAGCCGACCGCGACCTCCTCGTCGGCATGGGTGCCGATTCCGTGGAGCGAGGCATCGACCATGGGGCGTTCGCCGCCGCGTTCCAGGCCGCCGCTCGGCACGGCCTGCGCCGGACCATCCACGCCGGCGAGGACGGCCCGGCCGACCACATCGCCATCGCCGTGCGCCAGCTCGGGTGTGAGCGGATCGACCACGGCTTCCGGCTGCTCGACGATCCGGACCTGACGGCCGAGATCGTGGAGCGGCAGATCCCGCTGACGGTGTGCCCCACCTCGAACGTGGTCATCGCCAACGTGGTTCCCGACGTCGCCTCCCACCCGTTCGACGAGCAGCGCCGCCGCGGCGTCCTCGTCACCGTCAATTCCGACGACCCGGGCATGATGCGCTTCGATCTGGCCGACGAGTACGTGGCCGTCGCCGATGCGTACGACTATCCCCTTGAGGTCATGGAGGACCTGAGCCTCGCCGGCATCGCCGCCTCCTGGGCGCCTGACGACGAGAAGGTGGCCCTCCGGGGTCGCTTCGTGCGGGAGTTCGACGAGCTGCGGTCCGAGTTCGGCCTTCCGGCCCGAACGGGGCCCTGAGTGGCGCCGCAGCCGGCCGAGCCGGTCGAGCGGGCGCACCTGGTCCGGGTGGCCATGGGGGAGCAGCCGGCCGACCTGATCCTGCGGCGGGCGCGCGTCGTGAGCGTGGTGACGGGCGAGATCGTGCCGTGCGACATCGTCGTCGCGGGTGACAGGATCGCCGCCCTCCCCGTCTCCGGCACGGCCCGTTCGGGACCGGACACCCTCGTCGTCGACCTCGAGGAGCGGTTCGTCGTCCCCGGTCTGATCGACCCGCATGTCCACGTCGAGAGCTCGAACCTCACCCTCACCGAGCTGGCGCGGGCCATCGTGCCCCGGGGCGTGCTGGCGCTCTGCGCCGACCCCCACGAAATCGCCAACGTGCTCGGCCGAGCCGGGATCGAGCTGTTCATCGCCGAGGCGGCCGGCCTGCCGTTCGATCTCCTGCTGCGGGTGCCGGGACGGGTCCCCGCGTTGCCGGCTCACCTCGAGACCTCCGGCCACGACCTCGATCTCGCGGCCACGCTCGCTCTTCTCGACCGGCCGGACGCCGTCGCCCTGGGCGGTGACATCAACCCGGCTCTCCTTCTCTGCGCCGAGGCGGACCAGCTGGCCAAGATCGACGCCACGGTCGCCCGGGGCAAGACGGTCGGCGGGCAGCTCCCCGGTTTCACCGGCGCCGTGCTCGACGCCACGGTGGCGTGCGGCCTGGAGGACACGCACGTCGCCGAGAGCGTGGCCGAGGTGATCGATCAGCTCCGCCGAGGGCTGCGGGTGCTGCTCACGCCTCGGCCCGATCGCCTGCCGGCCGAGGAGTGGCCGGAGCTGGCCGAAACCCTGCGGCGTGCCGGGATCGACACCCGCCGGCTCGTCCTGTGCACCGACGACATCCATCCGAACCTCTTGCAGCGGGAGGGTCACCTCGACGAGCGGGTCCGGCTCGCGGTGCGCTCGGGCTTCGATCCGGTGCAGGCGGTGCAGATGGCCACGCTCAACCCCGCCGAGCTCATGCGGATCGACCGGGATCGCGGTGTGGTCGCTCCGGGGCGGTTGGCGGACCTCGCCGTGCTCGACGATCTCGCCGCGTTCACCGTCACCACCGTCATCCAACGGGGCCGGGTGGTGGCGCAGGACGGCACGCTGACCGTGACAACGCCGCGTTTCGACTACCCGGCGACCGCGATGGGCACGATCCACCTGGCCGGTCCGGTGCTCGCGGCCGACCTCGCCCTGAGCGCGCCGGGCGGGGCAGGGGAGCCGTGTCGCGTGAACGTGGTCCGGTTCGGCGGCCCCAAGACCAGCTATCAGGCCGACCTGCCGGTGATCGACGGCGTCGTCATGCCCGACGCCTCGATCGATGTGGCCGCCATCGCCGTGCTCGAACGGCACCGGGCCAGCGGCCGGATCGGGCAGGGGTTCGTGGGTGGGCTGGGCATCCGCGGTGGTGCGGTGGCGAGCACGATCAACCACGACTCGCACAACATCTTCGTCGTCGGTGACTCGCACGAATCCATGGCAGTCGCCGCCCAGGCGATCGCCGATGCCGGGGGCGGCTACTGCGCCGTCGTCGGTACCGAAGTCGCCGCTCTCGTGGCGCTCCCGGTCGCCGGGCTGTTGTCGCTCGCGCCGCTGGCCGAGCTGGCCTCGGGCCTCGACGACGTGGAGCGGGTCCTGGTCGAGCAACTCGGGTGCAGCATCACCTATCGACCGCTGTATGCCCTCAACTTCTTGTGCCTGCCCAACATCCCCGACGTCGGCTTCACCGACCGCGGCATCATCGTGACCGCGGCGATGACGGTCATGCCCGCCGTCGTTGTCTGATCCCCGCCGGTCACGCGTCGCGTAGCTCGCGGAGGAAGGCGAGCACCTCCTCGCGATCGCGGCTGCGGCGCATGGGGGGCAGGGCGTTGATGATCTCCCACCGGTAGCTCTTGGCGGTGGCCAACCGCCGGTCGAGCACGGCGACGACACCCTTGTCCTCGGCGGTGCGGATGAGACGACCGGCACCTTGGGCCAACATCGTTGCCGCCTTGGGGAGGTCGATCTCCCGGAACGCGGCACCGCCGGCCTTGTCCCGTCGAGCCTGGAGCAAGGGGTCGTCGGGACGGGGGAACGGCAGCCGGTCGATCACGACGAGCGACAGCGTGCGGCCCGGCACGTCGACGCCCTGCCAGAACCCCATGGTGGCGAACAGCGAGGTGGACTCGTCCTCCATGAACCGCTGGAGCAGCAGCGGTTTGGGGAGCTGGTCCTGGACGAGCACCGGCCACGGCAGCCGGCCGTCCAGGTGCTCGGCCGCTTCCCGGAGGGCGCGATGGCTGGTGAACAGGGCCAGGGTGCGGCCTCCGGCGGCCACGATGAGCCGCTCCAGTTCGGCGACCACGGCCGCGCCGTAACCGGGCTCGCGAGGATCGGGCAGGTCGGTGGCGCAGTAGAGGAGCGACTGCGTCTCGTAGTCGAACGGGCTGCCGACATCGAGCACCTCGTAGGTGTTCTTGGCCAACCCGACGCGACCCGGGAGGTTGTTGGGCAGCGTGGCCGAGGTGAGGACCACGGTGTGCTCGGGCCAGAGCCGTTCGGCGAGGAGCCGGGCGACCGTCAGCGGTGCCTGACGCAAAGTCGGCTGGCCTTCGCCGCCTTCGACCCACACCACCTCGTCGTCGTCCCGGCTCATGGCGGCCTGGAGGTCGCCGAGGAGGGCGAGCGCGGCCTGAACGGCACGGATCTTGCGGGCCGCCGTGTCGAGCGGGCCGCCGTCGGGGACGCCCACGAGGGCGTTGTGCAGCCGTTCGACCCGGCCCCGGCACATCTCCAGCACGCGGTCGACCTCGGTGGCATCCGGCGCGCCGGCCTCGGTGTCGACGATGCGGATACCTCGCCGGGCGGAGAGGGCGACCCCGAGCTCGTCGGCGGCGTCGTCGACCCGATCCGCCAGGCCACCGTCGGCCAGGATGGCCCGGGTGACCCGGGTGAGGGCCCGGACACGGCCGGGGGTGATCTCGAATCCGGCCGCCGCCGCCACGATGTCTTCGAGCTGGTGGGCCTCGTCGATCACGACGACCTGATGCTCCGGCAAGATGCCGCCGTCGGCGGCCAGGTGCAGGCCATACAGGTGGAGGTTGACCACGCACACGTCGGCGGCGGCCGCAGCATCGCGGGCGGCCTCGGCAAAACAGACACCGCCCTGGGGGCACCGGTTCCGGCCCGGGCACTCCCGCGGCCCGACGCTCACCGCGTTCCAGGTGGCCGGAGACGGTTCGATCGGCAGCTCGGCGCGATCGCCCGTCACCGTCGACTCCGCCCAGTCGAGGATCACCGCGAGTTGATCGGTGTCGGCCCGGTGGTCGACGTCGAGTGAGAGCTGGTCGCCGGCTGACTCCAGTTCGTGGAGACGTTGTCGGCAGACGTAGTTCGAGCGCCCCTTCAACACCGCGTACGAGAACGGGATGTCGAGCTGCTCGGCGAGGAACGGGAGGTCCTTGCCGGCGAGCTGGTCCTGCAGGGCCTTGGTGGCGGTGGCGACGATGACTCGCTTCTCCGACACGATCGACGGAACGAGGTAGGCGAGGGACTTGCCGGTACCCGTTCCGGCCTTGACGACGAGATGGCGCTCGTCGGCGATGGCCGCGGCCACCGCTCGGGCCATGTCGACCTGGCCCGGCCGGGCCTCACCTCCGCCCGGAAGCGCACCGACGGCGCGGCTGAGGGCGTCGGTCGTCTCCTCACGCAGGCCCGTCATCGCCGGTCAGGCTACGGGCTCGCAGGTGGCGGGCCGGCGCGTCAAGAGCGCGGTGGTGAGGACGAGAGCGGTCGCCGCGACGGCGACCAGCAAGATGAGGACCCAGACGACGGTGAGCCACGTGCGCGACGAGCGACGACGCTGTCCGTGGAGATGACGGAGCTCCCCCACCCAGTCAGACTTGTCGTTCGTGACGGCACGCTAACACGTGACGATCGTCACCTTGCTGGTCGGTCGGGGCGGTCCTCATCGGTGCAAGCCCCGGCCAGTAGCGTGGCGGAGTGGTTCCCCTTGAGCTCGACCTCACCCGCGTCCCCAACCACATCGGGTGCGTGATGGACGGAAACGGACGGTGGGCCACGCAGCGTGGGCTGGCGCGAACCGAAGGCCACAAACAGGGAGAAGTGGCGCTGTTCGATGCGGTCGAGGGCGCTCTCGACATCGGCGTGGGCTGGCTCACCGTCTACGCCTTCTCGACCGAGAACTGGCGCCGACCGCTCGACGAGGTCCGCTTCCTGGTCAACTTCAACGAGGACATCCTGCTGCGCCGACGCGACGAGCTCAACGAGCGCGGCGTCCGGATCCGGTTCATCGGTCGCCGCAACTGGCGGGTGCCTCGTCGCATCCTGCGCACGATGGACACCACGTCCGAGATGACTCAGCGCAACCGCCGGTTGACCCTCACCATCGCTTTCAACTACGGCGGCCGCTCCGAGATCGTCGACGCCGTGCGGTCGCTCGTCGCCGCCGGCGCCGGGCCGGACGACATCGACGAGAAGGCCATCAGCCAGCACCTCTACGACCCTGAGATGCCCGACCCGGATCTCGTCATCCGCAGCTCCGGTGAGTTCCGGATCTCGAACTTCTTGCTCTGGGAGCTGGCGTACAGCGAGCTCCTGTTCACCGACACCCTGTGGCCGGACTTCCGGCGCGAGCATCTCTGGGACGCCGTGCTGGAGTACCAGCGCCGAACCCGCCGTTTCGGTGGGCTCGGCTGACGGGGCGAGCGAATCGTGGCCCGCAGCGCGGACACCAGGGTGTACCGCGACATCGGCGTCGTCCTGCGCACCTACAAGCTCGGTGAGGCAGACCGCATCTGTGTCGTGTTCACCGAGCAGCACGGCAAGGTGCGAGGCGTGGCCAAGGGTGTCCGAAAGACGCGGAGCAAGTTCGGCGGCCGCCTGGAGCCCACCAGCCACGTCGCGCTCCAGCTCTATCAGGGCCGCGGCGAGCTCGAGGTCGTGACCCAGGCCGAGACGGTCGACCGGTTCGGACGGCTGCGGGCCGACCTCGACCTGTTCGCCCGAGCCTCGGCCCTCCTCGAAGCGGTCGACCAGCTGTCACCGGACCGCCACCCCGACGCCGGGCTCTACCGCATGTTGTTGGGCGCGCTGCGCACCCTCGACGACACCGGTGCCCCGCTGGTCAGCGCCGGGTTCTTCCTGAAGCTGCTGGCCCAGGAGGGGGTGTCGCCCATGGTCGACGCCTGCGTGTCGTGCGGCTCGGACGACCTGCTGGTGTCGATCGACCTCGACGTCGGCGGGCTCCTCTGCCAGACCTGCCGGCGAGGCCGGGCCGTCAGCCCGGAAGCCGTCGAGTTGGTGCAGGCCGTGCTCGGCGGCCGCCTCGGCGCTGCGCTCGCCGAGCCGGTCACCGCGGCGACCTGGGAGGTCGACCAGTTCGCCACCGAGGCCATGGAACGCCATCTCGAACGCCGCCTCCGGTCCATCGGCGTGATGGGCCAGGCCGGCGCCGTGTGAGCCACAGTCAGGCCGGCGCCGTGTGAGCCAGGCCAACCCGGGAAAATGTGCGAACTGGGAGACACAGCCGTCGCGTGGACGACGGGTTGGTCTCCCAGTTCGGAAGAGGGGGGCGAGGCGCGGGAACCGGCTATTGGGAGATCGGGACCCAGCCCTTGCGGATGTCGTCCCACATCATCCAGGCGTTCAGCTCGGGATCCCATTGGATGTAGGTGTTGCGGGCATCGTCCCAGACCGGCGTGGCGACGCCGGGCGCCGGCGCGGGAGCCGGGGGCGGGCCGCTCGCCGCTCCGGGCACCGGGAAGCCGGGCGGGGGGCCGCTGGCGGGCGAAGGCGCATCGGGTGGAGTCCATCCTCCGGCGGCCGGAGGCGCGGCCGCCGGGCCCGACGGAGGGGACCATGCCGCGCCGGCGGCGTCCGGGGGCGGAGGTGTGGTCGGTGCCGAGGGATCCCAGCTGGTGGGGGGTGCCCCGGGCGACCAGGTCTGCGTCGCTCCGCTCGGGTCCCACGTGGGCGGGGGAGCGGCGGAGGCCCATGGCGTGCCGCCGTAGGCGGCCTGAGGGGGTTGACCGACACTGCCCTTGCCGACGACGAGGGTGTTGGCGGCCATGTCGCCGACCCGGCGATGCCGATCGCTCGACAACGCGACGATCAGGCCGACGATGCAGCAGAAGCCGTCGATGATCAGCAGGAGCCAGCGCAGGGCGTTCTTGCCGATCCCGGCCTTCAGGAACGTGTCCTGCCGCACGACCCGAAGGCCCGTGAGGTGCTTGCCGATGCTGGCTCCGCTGACGCCCTGCAAGATCACCAGGTTGAGGATCGACACGGCACTCGGCAACCCGTAGAACAACGCGATGTCGCTGCCGCCGTCGGTCGCGAAGACCGTCTCGTTGACGTTGGCGCAGAACGAGACGCCGTTGTCGCGCAGGTCCTCGCAGACCTGCTCGGCTTCGTTGGTCGAACCGAACTCCTCCGACTCCCAGTCGCCGAGTCCGGCGGCGAGGAAGGCGGCCGCGATCAAGATCGCGATGTCGATGATGTAGGCGAAGATCCGTCGACCCATGACGGCCGTGGGGTCAGACGGTTGTACATAGGTCGTCATACCCAAGTTGTAGTCGATCCGGAGCCGCGACACGGGACACACCCCCGCCGACGTGGTGGGGGGCCACCGATAACCTGTCCGGATGGCCGAACCCGACCCCTCCATCTTCGACAAGATCGTCAACCTCTCCAAGCGTCGGGGGTTCGTCTTCCAATCGGCCGACATCTACGGCGGCTTCCGCTCCACGTACGACTACGGGCCCCTCGGCGTGTTGCTGTTGCGCAACGTGAAGGACCAGTGGTGGCGCTCGATGGTTCAGCTGCGCGATGACGTCGTCGGGCTCGACGCGTCGATCCTGTCGCCGCCGGCGGTGTGGGAGGCCTCCGGGCACCTCAAGAACTTCACCGATCCGCTGGTCGACTGTTTGTCCTGCAACACGCGCCATCGTCTCGACAAACTCGACGACCCCACGACCTGTCCCGACTGTGGCGCCAAGGACCGATTCACCGAGGCCCGGCAGTTCAACCTGATGTTCAAGACCCACGCCGGGCCGCTGGTCGACACCGCGGCCGAGGTGTACCTGCGGCCGGAGACGGCGCAGGGCATGTTCATCAACTTCTTGAACGTTTTGAACACGATCCGCAAGAAGCCGCCGTTCGGCATCGCGCAGGTCGGCAAGTCGTTCCGCAACGAGATCACCCCCGGCAACTTCGTGTTCCGGACACGTGAGTTCGAGCAGATGGAGATGGAGTACTTCGTCCCGCCGTCCGAGGGCGCCCATTGGTACCAGTACTGGTGCCAGGAGCGGATGGATTGGTATCTCGGGCTCGGGATGCCACAGGACAAGCTGCGCTTGCGCGCCCACGATGCCGACGAGCTGTCGCACTACTCGGCCGGAACCAGCGACGTCGAGTTCCTCTTCCCGTGGGGGTGGGACGAGCTCGAGGGCATCGCCAACCGCACCGATTTCGACCTCACCCAACACGCCGAACACTCGGGTGAACGCATCGACTATTTCGATCAGGAAGCCAATGAGCGGTACGTCCCTCACGTGATCGAACCGGCGGCGGGAGCCACCCGTACGGCGTTCGCCTTTCTCATCGCCGCCTACGACGAGGAGGAAGTGCGGGGCGAGACCCGAGTCGTGCTCCGCCTCGATCATCGCCTGGCGCCCTACAAGGTGGCGGTGCTGCCGCTGTCGAAGAACGAGCAGTTGGTGCCGGCGGCGCGCGAGGTCTTCGACCTCGTCAAGGTGCGCCACATGGCCGACTACGACCAGACCCAGGCCATCGGCAAGCGCTATCGCCGTCAGGACGAGATCGGCACCCCCTACTGCGTGACCGTCGACTTCGAGTCGCTCGAGGATCGTGCGGTCACCGTGCGCGAGCGGGATTCGATGGCCCAGGAGCGAGTGTCGATCGACCATCTCGCGGCATATCTGGACGAACGCCTCACCCTCTGATTATCGGCGCCGCCGCTACGCGCCGAGTGCGCCTTGGGTGATGCCCCGGGGCCGTCGCTGCTGCGGGTCGGCCAGCCACCACATCAGCACGGCCAGGAGCCCCAGACCGATCACACCGGTGGCCAGTGACCATCCGGCGACTCCCGGATTGTCGTGCGGCGGGGCCGATGCCGACTGGCGACCCAACCCGACCGACCAGACGCCGATGAACACGGCCAGATGTGCCGCGAGCAGGAGACGGAGCGCCGTGCGCGGGAGCCGGGTCGCCAGACCCGTCACGGCGATGGCGAAGACGAGGAGGAACGTGGCGTAGGGGCCGTGGTGCAGGAACGCCCCGGCCGGGCCGACGTCGCCGAACTGCACGACCGCCCACCCGAGGATCGAGGCGACGACGTAGCCGATCGGCCGGCTGCGATGAAGCGGGCCGCGAACGACGAGGCCGACGGCCAGGAGTCCGAGCGCTGGCAGCAAGGTGACGAGCTGGGCGACCCGGAGGTGCTCGATGAACCCGTCGCTCCAGCCGGGCGTGAAGAACCAGCCGTCCCAGCCGTCGGGGCCGAGCACCTGCAGCCGCAGGTTGTCGGCCTTGTTGGCGAGGACGTCGACGGGTGACAGGTTGCCATAGGTGTGCCGCAGTGCGCCGGAGAAGCTGAAGCGTTCCTCGACATCGATGACGCCCGCCAGGTGCCACTTCAGGAGGGCGTCGCCGGGAGGGTCGGCGAACCGCTGGTAGGCAAACCAGGGGACCATGACGGCGCCCCCCGTGGCCACGCCGGTGCCGAGCCACCGCGCCGTCATGACCTCGCGGCGATGGCGCCACAACAACGGCACCAGACCGAACGTGGCGTACATGGCGCCCGCGTGCGACAGGAGTCCGAAGGCTGTCGCGCCGGCTATTGCGGCGGCAGCGACGCGGTCGGGAGGCGGCCGCTCGATCAACACGGCGAGGGCGAGCAGGGCGAACGCACCGGCGAGCAGCTTGGGCCAGACGAAGACGGTGTTGACGAACGCGAAGCCGCTCACCGAGACGACGGTGATGGCCAGCGCCGCGAGACGATGCTCCACCTGGAGCGCGGCGAGCAACGCCCACAGTCCCAGCACCCACAGACCTTGGAGCAGGGTGGAGGCCAACTGGTACCCGACGACCCGATCGCCAGCGAGCGGGGCGACGAGCAGGAACCAACCCGCCTGCAACGGCGGACGGTCGCTCGAGCGCCAACCGGAGAAGAGGCGCGGCTCGAGGCTCTCACCCTCGTAGAGCTTGTCGGCAAGGATCTCGGGGAGAAGGTTGTCGTCGCCCACCCAGTAGCGCTCCGTCACCGTGGTCGCTCCGGCGTCGAGCCCGCCTCGGTCGAACGCGAACCCGGTCGCCGTGATCACCACCACGAGCATGAGGGCCAAGGGAGCGGCCAGGGGCCGGAACAACCGAGTCGCCTCCGCTGCTCGCCCGGCCAGCACCAACGCTGAACCCGCGATCACGAGCAACGACCATGTCCGGCCGACCGCCGGGGAGGCGTACCAGGCGAAGAACGCAGTGAACCCGGCCCCGGCCGAGCCGCCCACGACGACCGTGGTGGCGAGGGCACCGTGAAGCGCCTGACCGCGTCGGCTCAGGAACGAGGCGATGGCAAGGCCAGGGGCGAGGAGGAGCACTGCGGCGCCGACGAGCCCGGCGACGGCTCCGAGCGCTCCGAACGGACCGCCTTCGCCGCCCATCCGACTTCCCGCGGCGAACAACGCAACGGCGACAGGTGGGGCAACGGTGACAGGTAGGGGAAATGCGCCGGGCACGGCGAGGACGCCAGACCAGCGGGCCACAACGCTCAGATCAGCCCGTGGTCGATGGCGTCCACGATCCACGGGATCACGATGTCGAGCGAATCGTCGAGCGATGTGCGGCATTCGAAACCGAGGATGTCCCGAGCCTTGTCGACGGCCGGGACGCGGCGCTGCACGTCGTGAGCGAAGGGTTCGTCGCTGACCCAGCGCATGGGTGTGTCGTCGCGTGAGGCGGCGCCAGATGCTTCTCGGCCAGTTCCAGCACGTTGGTCGACTCGGCGCTGGCGAGGTTGAAGTCGTCGTTGCGGGCGGCCGGATGCTCCATGGCGGTCACGATGCCTGCGGCGAGGTCGGCGCCGTACGTGTAGTGACGGATCTGGTTTCCGTCGCCGAGGAGGTGGAGGGGGTCCTGGCCCCGGGCGACCTTTTGCACCAGGTCGGGCACGACATGGCTCATGGCCAGCGTGATGCTTCCACTCGTGATCTCCCGGTCGGTCGCCGCCCGCACCTCGCCGATGCCGACGCAGTTGAACGGTCGCACGATCGTGAACGGCAGCTGGTACTGGTCCCACGCCGCCCGGGCGAAGTACTCGACGGCCAGCTTCTGGAAGCCGTAGCTCGAGAGTGGTGGCGGGACCTGGCGTTCGTCGCCCTCGACCGACGGCCAGCGGTCGGTCGACTCGAACACCATCGACGACGACAGGTACGTGACCTTCTGGAGCGGGCTGGTGCCGTGGAGGCGGATGGCCGCGTCGCACGTCGCGGCGATGATGCGTTCGTTCGTGGCCAGGAGGTCATAGGCGAACTCGTGGAAGTAGGAGATCCCGCCGATCATCGCCGCGCCAGCGATGACATGGTCGCAGTCCGACATCAGCTCGGTGAGGAGCTCAACGTCGCGGGCGTCGCCCTCGACGAACCGGTAGCGCTCGGCGTCGTCGAAGGAACGCACCGACCCGCCCGTACTTGGACAGGTTGTCGAGGCCGACGACCTCGTGGCCGCGGGTCAGCAACTCGGCGACCACATACCCGCCGATGAACCCGGACGAACCGGTGACGAGAACCTTCACGCGCGATGCTCCATTCAGGGTTGTGAGTCAGGGTTGTGAGTCAGGGTTGTGAGTCAGGGTCGAGGGGACCGGTCGAGCCGAGGCCCGAAGGCGTAGCGAAACCAGCGCAGGTAGTTCGGCAACCAGCGCACGAGCTGGAACCGGGAGTCACCTTCTTGACGGTCGAGCCAGATGGTCGGGACCTCGGCGACCGGCTGCCGGTAACGGCGGGCTTTGGCGACGAGCTCGATGGCGATCTCGAACCCGCCGGTCGATTCGATGCCCACGTCCTCGACGAACGAGCGACGATAGGCCTTGAACGAATTGGTGGCGTCACGGGTTCCGACGCGACCGAACCAGAACAGGAGGCGCCCGGCGGTGCGTGACATGAATCCCTTCGCCCATGGTCCGCCGACCTGAGATCCTCCCGCCGTGTAGCGAGAGGCCGCGGCCACCGCGCAGCCACGCTCGACCAGCCGGACCAGATCGTCGATGACGCCGGGGTCGTCGCTGCCGTCGGCCATGGTGACGACGACGACGTCGGCCGATGCGGCGGCGATCCCCGCACGGATGGCCAGCGCCGGCCCGGGGCCCAGCGTGTTGAGGTGGCCTCGGACCGATGGATGAGTGGCCGGTAGCGGTCGACGACGGGGGCGGTGCTGTCGCCGGTGGAGTCGAACACCACCAGGATCTCGATGGGGCAGCTCGACGACCTCGCCGATGCGGTCGAGGCACGGGACGATGGCCTCGCCCTCCTCGTAGACGGGAATGACGATGGTGACGTGCAGCCCGGACCGCTCGATCGGCGCGCTCATACGAGCACGCCGTGGCCGGTGATGTTCCAGATGTCGATGACCGGCTTGTCCGTGCTCAGGTCGCGGTAGCGGCGGTGTGGAGCACCGATGACGACGATGTCGGACCGTTCGATCAACTCGTCGAGATCGACCAGGTCGGGGTCGGTCGAAACGTAGGGGTCGAGTGAGAACCGAGCGGCAGCGGAAGGCGAGGATGCGCTTCAACTTGTAGCTGAGACTCGATCGTGCATCGTCGCTCTCGCCCTTGAAGGCCATGCCGAAGATGCCGACGGTGACGGCGGGGAGGTCGAAGCGGCTGCTCCATCCGTTCGACGAGATAGAGCGGCAGGCCCTCGTTGACGAGCATCGCCGGCGTGGCCGAGGGTGAAGCGGTTGGTGTTGAAGGCCGCCAGCTGCATGGTGTCCTTGAAGAGGCACGGCCCGGCCGCGAACCCGGCTGAGGGGAGGGCCGCGGCCCGGGGGTACCCGTCGACGACGGCGCCGTGGATGCGCTCGTAGTCGAGGCCGTGCTCGTTGGCGATCATGTAGAACTGGTTGGCGATGGCGAACGTGATGTAGCGGAACGACGTTGGTGAACAGCTTGGCCAGCTCGGCCTCTTCGGGGGTGAGCCGGATCGAGCGCTTCGACAGCGTGTTCGAACAGGCCTCGCCCCCGGGCGTGCGCCCGGTCGGCGCGGGCCGCATGATCTGGGGAAGCTCTCCAGCTCCTCCACGGCGCGGCCCTCGGCGATCCGCTCGGGGCAGAACACGACGTCGATGTCGAGTCCGAGCCCGACCATCTGCCGCTCCACCAGAGCCGTCACGCCCGGATAGATCGTGGACCGGAGGATCATCACCTGACCATCGCGGAGGTGGTCGCCCATGCCGCCGACGACCGACGGCACGGCGGCGAGATCAGGATTGAGGTGATCGTCGACCGGAGTGCCGACGACGACGATGACGGCGCGCGCCGAGGCGACGACGTCAGGGACAACCGTCAGTCGAGGCGGTCCGTGGTGCGGACCCGATTCAGCACGTCGGACAGGCCGGGCTCGTGGAACGGGATCGAGCCGGCGGCCACCTGTTCGACGACATCGGCGTTGATGTCGAACAACGCCACGGACGCGCCACGATCGGCCAGCATCACACCGAGGGGGAGACCCACATGTCCACACCCTCCGACCACGACGACATCACGTGTGAACAGTTCGATCCCCCAACGTGCCCGACGACGCGGAGAGAACCTACCTGGATGGCTGGCCGGAGAGCGCAGCCGGAGCGAAAGCATTGACTGAGTCAAGTGTGGTCGGTAGCGCGGTGCGAGGAGCCTCGGCCGAGGATCGACGAGCCCGGCCGACAAGGAGGGTGCTATGAAGCGCATCGACTACGCCGGCAGCGTGCACGACGAGGAGGAGATCGAGGCGGTGGTCTCGGTCCTGCGCGGCGGGCCGACCGCGCTCCGCATCGGCAAGCACGTGCGGGAGATGGAGGGGCTCGTCGCCGCGTCCTTCGGCAAGGCCAAGGGGATCATGGTGAACTCCGGTTCCTCGGCGCTGTACCTGGCCGTCGAGCTGCTCGGTCTCGTGCCGGGCGACGAGGTGGTCACCTCCGCCGTGACCTTCTCGACCGACATCGCGCCGCTGGTGCGCGCCGGGGCGGTGCCCATGTTCGTCGACGTCACGCCGGACACGTACCAGATCGACGTCGACCAGATCGAGAGCGCGATCGGGCCCCGCACCAAGGCGATCCTGGCCCCCAACCTGATCGGCAACTGCCCCGACTGGGACCAGATCCGCGCCATCGCCGACCGTCACGGGCTCACGGTGATCGAGGACTCCTGCGACTGCCTCGGCGCCACGCTCAACGGCACGCCCACCGGTCTGCGCAGCCACATCTCGCTCACCAGCTTCGCCCTGTCCCACATCATCACCGCCGCCGGTACCGGCGGCATGATCTGTGTCGACGACCCAGCGCTGGCCGACAAGGCGTTGCTGCTCCGCCGGTGGGGGCGTCGCTCGGAGGTCAAGCTGTTCGGATCGCAGAAGGGTGACAAGAACTTCTTCTCCACCCTGCCCGACGGCACCGAGTACGACGATCTGTTCATCTTCGACGAGGTGGGCTGGAACTTCGAGCCCTCGGAGCTCTCCGCGGCGTTCGGCGTGGTGCAGATGCGCAAGCTGCCCCTGAACCTGGCTCGCCGGCAACGAAACTTCGCGCTCCTCACGGCGTTCTTCGAGACGTACCCGGACGTGTTCGTGCTGCCCCGCCTGACGCCGGGGATCGAGACGGGCTGGCACATGTTCCCCGTCATGGTCCGGCCCGAATCCGGGGTGCGCCGGGCCGCGTTCCAAGCCCACATGGAGGCGGCGGGGGTCGATACCGCGCATGGTGTGGACCGGCAACGCCACCCGCCAACCCGCCTTCGCCGACGTGCCGTTCCGGGTCGCTCCCGGTGGCCTCGCCAACGCTGACACGGTGATGGACACCGGGCTGATCCTGCCCTGCAACCACGCCATCGACGATGACGGATGTGCGTACATCGCCGAGACCGCGGAAACCTTCCTCGACGCTCGTTGACCCTCGGAGCACTCGCTCGCTCCGGGCCCCGTTGAAAGTAGGATCCCATGTTGTTCGATCTCACCGGCCGGGTCGCTCTGGTCACCGGTTCCGGCCAGGGTGTCGGGGCGGGTATCGCCCGCCTCCTCGCCGCACAGGGCGCGTTCGTCGCCGTCAACGATCTCCGGGCCGAGCGGGCCCAGGCCACAGTCGATGCCATCGTCGCTGCCGGCGGGAACGCCACGGTCTCGGCGTTCGACGTGACCAACCATGACCTCGTCGTGGGCGCGATCGCGACCCTCGAGGCGTCGCACGGCCCGGTCGACATCTTGGTCAACAACGCCGGGAATGGTGGCGAGCACGGCATGAAGCCGGTGCAGTTCCGTGAGTCCGACCCCGCCAGCTGGCGGGGACCGATCGACGTCAACCTCTACGGCGTCCTGAACTGCTGCCACGCGGTGATCAACGGCATGGTCGAGCGCGCCCATGGCCGCGTCATCACGATCGCGTCAGGTGCCGGCACGGTCGGCCTCAACATCGGGGTGTCGCCCTACGCGGGCGGAAAGGGTGGCGCCATCGGCTTCATGCGCCACCTGGCCATCGAGAATGCGCGCCTGGGCGTCACCGCCAATTCCTTGGCCATCGGACTCATGGGGGTGCAAGGTCCCCCGACCGAGGTCACGGCCGGGCTCGCCCGCGCCAACCCGGTCGGTCGGTTGGGCACGGCCGAGGACATCGGCTATCTGTGCGTCTACCTCGCGTCCGACGAAGCATCGTGGATGACGGGGCAGACCATCCAGATCAACGGCGGCTCGGTCACGACATGAGGCCTGGAGGCCTCGCCGGCGCATCGTGAACCACGAAGGCGACGACCTCAACCGAGCCCTCCAGCGTCTCCAGCGGATGCTCGGGAGCAGGCGGGTGGCGGCCGCGGTCGCGCGGGCGGCTGGCACGCCGCTGCCCCAGCAAGCGGTGCAGGTGCTCTCCGCGGTGGCGGCGAGCGAAGCCGCTCGGCCGGTGGCTGAGGTCGCCCGCGTGGCGAGCATGGACATGGGGGCGGTGAGCCGCCAGCTGAAGCTGCTCGAATCCCATGGTCTGGTGCGCCGAGCGGCGAGCCCCGATCACGGGTCGGTGGTCCTCGTCGACGCCACGCCCGAAGGACGTGACGCGGCGCGCAAGCTCGACCGCGTGCGGTCCCGTCACCTGGCCGACGCCCTCGCTGATTGGACGCCCCAGGAGCGTGCCGAGCTGGGCCGACTCCTCGTGCGACTCGTCGACGACCTTCACGCCACCGAGCTCAAGGCGGTCGAGCGGGCCACGGGACGGCCGCGGGTGCGCCACCCCGCCTGACGCTCCACGGATCTCACGAGATCGAACCGCCGGGGCCTGTCGGCGCGACAATCTCGATATGGCCAAGATCGTCGTGTACTCGATGGCGTACCGGGGCGACGTCTTTCCGTACGTGCCGATCGCCAACGAACTCGCCCGCCGAGGCCACGATGTCGTCTACGTCGTCCCCGACGAGTTTCACCAGACGTTCGTCGGCGAAGCCTTCCGATGTGCCCCTTCGGGCACCGATTTCGGGCCATCAGCCCTCGACGGCCACGCCCGGTACGTCGATCGATGGGGCAACCGGCTCGGAGGTGCGATGATGCTCCGCCTCTACTTCGGCCGAATGACGATTCCGCACCTCGACGCCCTGTATGACGCGATCGACGCCGAGGTTCGAGACGCAGACCTCTTGGTCTCGCATCCGGCCGCCGCCCTCGTCGGCATGATGTCGGCCGAGGTCCGCGGGGTGCCGACCCTGGTCGGCGATCTCTTCCCGATGCTGAACCTCTCCGAGCACACCGCCGTGGCGGGCATGCCGTATCTCGGGCGGCGGGTGAACCGTGTCCTCATTCGGGCCTCTCGTTCACGCGTGTCCGATCCCATGACCTCCGGCAACGGCTTCCGAGACTTCCGTCAGCGGCTCGGCCTCCCGATCGATTCGTGGAACATCATGGACGGTCGGCTGTCACCGGTGTCGAACCTGGGGCTCGTGCCCTCGGCCTACCTCGACCATCAACCCGACTGGCCCGAGCCGTATCGCCTCGTGGGCTTCACCCCGTGGGCCGGTCCCGAGGGCGGCTCGATCGACGACGACCTCGAGGCATTCCTCAACGATGGCGAGCCGCCCGTCCTCGTCACGCTCGGGACGAGCGCCGCGTCGGCTCGACCTCACGTGTTCGACGCGGCCCTCCGGGTACTCGACGACCTCGGGGTTCGCGGCGTGTTTCTCGCGTCCAACGCGGACATCGCGTCGCGACTGAGCGAGCGGGCGGGCGGGCGGCATGCCGTTCGAGCCTTCGCGCCGCTGGTTCCGCTCCTGCCGCGGTGCCGGGCGATCGTGCACTCGGGAGCACACGGCACGAACAGCCTGGCCTTGCTCGCCGGGCTCCCATCGGTCATCGTCCCGTGCCTCTTCGATCAGGTCGTGCATGCTCGGCGGCAACGTGAGCTGGGGACCGGGATCTGGGTCCGCCGCCCACGCCAACTGGCGCCGGCGATCCGCCAGGTCCTCCAGACCGGTGATGTCCACGGGGAACGAGCGCGGGCCTTTGCCGAGCGGATCCGGCCCGAGGACGGCACCGTCGCCGTCGCGGACGAAGCGGAGCGGATCCTGGCCAGTCGCTAGCCCGGTAGGGTCGTCGACCGTGGGCATCGTGGACGACGACATCACCAAGGTGAGGGAGGCCACCGACATCGTGGCCATCATCACCCAGCGCGTCGCCCTGAAGCGGGTAGGTCGCAACTGGTCCGGCCTGTGCCCGTTCCACGACGAGAAGTCGCCGTCGTTCAGCGTGACGGCCGAGAAGGGTCTCTACCACTGCTTCGGCTGTCAGAAGTCGGGTGACGCGATCCGCTTCGTGCAAGAGACCGAGCAGCTCGACTTCCAGGCGGCGGTGGAATTCCTGGCCCGCAAGGCCGGGGTCACCCTCCACTACACGTCACCGGACGAGGGCGGCCAGCGCGTTCGCCGTCGCCACCTCGTCGAGGCCGTCGAGAAGGCCGTCGAGTTCTACCACCAGCGGCTGCTCACCGGAGCCGACGCCGGCGATGCCCGCCGGTACCTGCGAGCGCGCGGTTTCGATGGCGACATGGTGCGCCGCTACCGGTTGGGTTGGGCCCCCGACGATTGGGACCAGCTCGTGCGCCACCTGAAGTTGAGCGACACCGATCTCGAAGCCTCCGGGCTGGGGCGCCGCAACAAACGCAACCGTCAGCAGGACTGGTTCCGGGGTCGGGTGTTGTTCCCGATCTTCGACGCGTCGGGGGATCCCGTCGGCTTCGGTGGGCGGATCATGCCGGGGGCCACCGGTCCGAAGTACCTCAACACCCCCGAGTGTTCCGTCTACCACAAGGGTCGGATCCTGTACGGCCTCAACTGGGCCAAGGACGCCATCGTCCGCCATCGCACCGCGGGCGAGGTCACCGGTGAGGCCATCGTGTGCGAGGGGTACACGGATGTGGTGGCGTTCGACCGGGCCGAGATCGGCCGCGCCGTGGCGACGTGCGGAACCGCGTTGACCGAGGACCACGTTCGCCTCCTGCGCCGGTTCGCTTCCCGTATCGTGCTGGCCTTCGACGCCGACGAGGCGGGCCAGGGCGCTGCGGCGCGTTTCTACGAGTGGGAGCGCAAGTACGAGCTCGAAGTCGCCGTCGCCGATCTGCCCCCCGGCGTCGATCCCGACGAGCTGTCGAGGACCGACCCCGCACGCTTGCGGGCCGCAGTCGAAGGTGCCGTGCCCTTCCTGTCGTTCCGGGTCGACCGGGTCTTCCGCACCGACATGTCGACACCGGAGCGCCGAGCCCGGGCCGCCGAAGCCGCGGTCGATGCCGTACGCGAGCACCCCAGCTCGCTGGTCCGGGACCAGTACCTCATGACCATTGCCGATCGGTGCCAGGTCGAGGTCGATCGGCTGCGGGAGCTGATGGCGGCTCCGGCCCCGAGTCGCCCGGCGTCCCCGTCGGGCCGCGCCCGGTCGAACCCGGCCTCGCACCCCCGAGATGTCGAGCCGACGCCGTGGGACGACGAACCGCCCCCCTGGTCGGACGACCCTCACCAGGACAAATCGTACGGCGAGCCCGCCCCCGGTGACCGACGTTCGCGACCCGGTCGGCCCACGCCTCGCCCGGACGGTTCCCCGATCGAGCCCGAAGACGAGACGTTGCGCTGGATGGTGGCCGATCCCGATCGCATCGTGGCGCTCCTCGACCCGTCCCTCTTCGCCAGCGACCTCCATCGTGAGGCGTTCGAGGCACTGCGGGACCGGCCCGATCTGCACGCCGCCGTCGAATCGATGTCCCCGGGCGCCGCCGACCTGGCCCACCGGGCCGCCGTCACCGAACCCAGCTCCGATCCCGTCGAACTGGCTTCGCGACTCGCCGATCTATCCGGCAATCGCACCCTTCGTCGCCTCGAGCGGGAGGCCCGCCAGACCTCCGACATGAACGAGCTCCGCACCTACACCGATGCCATCACGTGGCTCAAGCTCCAGATCGAAGGACTGCGAGACGTCACCTCACGAGGCGCGGCGCTCGACCAGTTGGTACCTTGGCTGGGTCAACACGGTGCTGGACGAGAAGATGCCTGACGCGGGAAATCCCCTCGGGGCGGCCTCTGGAACCCCAGGGGTCACGCTCGAAAGTGGTCGGGACCGGTTCTCGGTCGATCCCGACTCCTCTGACGCGGCCGAGGAGCTGGCCGCCGTCGCCTCCGCGTCCCGCAAGAAGAGGCCGGCATCGGACAGCGGTGGCGGAGGCGTCACCGACTCGGTTCGCATGTACCTGCGCGAGATCGGCCGGGTGCCGCTGTTGACGGGCGATCAGGAGATCTCGCTGGCCCGGCGCATCCAAGTCGGCATGGCGGCCGAGCTGATGCTCGCCGATACCGCGGCCATCGTCGGCCACGAGGATCCGGCCCCGGCTGACGTCATCGTCGATGAAACCCACCCGGAGACGTGTCTCCCGTTGGCCGCCAAGGTCGTCCTTTCCGACTCCGAATTGCGCCGCCTGGGCCGGGACAAACGCGACGGCGAGCTGGCTCGCCACGAGCTCACCCAGGCCAACCTGCGCCTCGTGGTGTCGATCGCCAAGCGGTACGTCGGACGCGGCATGAGCCTGCTCGACCTCATCCAGGAGGGAAACCTGGGCCTCATGCGGGCGGTCGAGAAGTTCGATCACGAGAAGGGCTTCAAGTTCTCCACCTACGCCACCTGGTGGATCCGCCAGGCCATCACCCGCGCCATCGCCGATCAGGCCCGCACGATCCGGATTCCCGTCCACATGGTGGAGTCGATCAACCGGGTCAAGCGCACGCAGCGCCAGCTCGCCCAGGAGTTCGAGCGGGAGCCCACCCTCGCCGAACTGGCCGAGCGGTGCGAGCTGCCCGAGTCGCGGGTCGAGGAGATCATGCGCATCTCCCAGGACCCGCTCTCGCTCGACTCTCCCGTCGGCGACGAGGACGATTCGTTCCTCGGCGACTTCATCGAGGACCCGAAAGCCGCGGCCCCGGCCGATGCCGTGGCCCGGCACCTGCTCACCGACGCTGTGGTGGAGATCCTCGACGAGCTCAACCCCCGGGAGCAGGAGGTCGTGCGGCTGCGTTTCGGGATCGACGACGGCCGACCACGCACGTTGGAGGAAGTCGGCCGTCAGTTCGGGGTGACGAGGGAGCGGATCCGCCAGATCGAAGCCAAGACCCTGGCCAAACTCCGTCACCCGCAACGTTCCGAGAAGCTGCGAGGTTTCCTCGACAACCTGTGATTTCTGGCTGCGGAGGCGTGGAGGGCCGCTGCTATCCTCGGCGTCTGTCCTTCCGGGGTAGCTCAGCTGGCAGAGCAGCTGACTGTTAATCAGCTTGTCGTGGGTTCGAGCCCCACCCCCGGAGCCAGCTTCTCCGGTCCGCCACGGCGGCCGGTGAGACCAGTAACGTCGGCGGGCCTCGGCTCGCCGACGGTCGCGTAGGGGCGGCGGTAGCGCACCCCCATGGTCAGCGGCGGTTGGCGGGCTTGGTCGCCCCTTCCGCCGACGGCAAGAATGCCCCCGAATCGCCCCCGGAATTGCCCAGGAGCCCAGTGATGGAGACCGCGATGGCCGACGACGCCCGCACCCGCACCGAAGATGACGACGACCACGACGTCGTCCCCGCCGGCTGGCGGGTCTACGGCCTCCTGCTCCTGCTGGGGTTGGGGATCGTGCTGGCCATCGCGTACGTCGTGACGAAGACGTCGGACAATCCGGAGACGCCGGCCTTCACCGGTGAGTCGGTCGAGGCCATCCCACCCACCACCGAGGATCCCGACGCCACCGATGGCGAGGCGACGGCTGACGGCGCCGCTCCGGCCGCGGCGCTCGACATCGTGGCCACCGCCGACGGCGAGGCTTCGTTCTCGACGCTGGTCGACGCCGTGGATGCGGCCGGACTCACCGAGACCTTGCAGGGGGATGGGCCGTTCACCGTGTTCGCCCCGACCGACGATGCCTTCGAGTCCACGCTCGACGAGCTCGGTCTCACCGCCGCAGACCTGCTCGACGACACCGACACGCTCACCGACATCTTGTCGAACCACGTCGTCGCCGGCTCGCTGTCGGCCGCCGATCTGGCCGAGATGGACGGCGAGGAGCTGGATGCGCTCGGCGGCGAGACGCTGGCCGTCTCGGTCGACAGCGACACCATCTCCATCGACGGGGTCGAGGTCACCTCGGCCGACCTCGAGGCCAGCAACGGCGTGATCCACGCCATCGGCGGTGTGTTGCTGCCCGACAGCCTCGCCGATGCCGAGGCCACCACTGACGCAGAAGGTGACGACGCGGTGGCGGCCGGCGATCCCGGGGCCCAGCTGGCGGTCGACGATCGTCAGATCGTGGCCACGGGCATCGTTCCGGACGAGGCCACCCGCACCACCGTCATCTCCGCACTGTCCGACGCGTACGGCGCCGGGCGCGTCGTCGACCGACTCGTGGTCGATGCCACGGTGCCCGAGGACGAATTGTCGGTGTCCTTGACCGGTTCGGTCTCGGCCGACGACGCCGCCGAACAGGCCCGCACCGTCGCGCAGGCGCTCGCTGATGAGCTGGGCTGGGATCTCGCCGCCGATGCGCTCGTCGTCGCCGCCCGCCCCGAGCTGGAGACCGCACTCAACGACCTCGTCGGCGCGGAGCCGATCCAGTTCGACTCCGGGAGCGCCACCATCCGCCCGGAAAGCCTGGCCACGCTCGACGAGCTGGCGGCGCAACTGGCCGACAATGCCGAGGGCACGGTCGAGGTGCAGGGCCACACCGACTCGGCTGGCAACGCCGCCAGCAACCAGACGCTCAGCCAGGCCCGGGCCGAGGCCGTGGTCGACTACCTGGTGTCGCAGGGTGTCGATGCCGGTCGTCTCACCGCGACCGGGTTCGGCTCGAGCCGCCCCGTCGCCACCCCCGAGAACACCGATGCCGATCGTCAGGCCAACCGCCGGGTGGGGTTCGTCGTCACCGTCTGATCGGCCGACCGGCCCGTGTCGATTGATCGAGCCTGGGCGGTAGCGGTGCTCGTTACCGGGGCGGCCGCCGTTGGGGTGTACTGGGACCGGTCAAGCACATCTGACCCTCTCACTGACCCTCCAAACACCGAGCCCGGGTCTCGCGAAACTGGTACGGGCGATGGCGGGGATGGGGTTCGGCGGATCGACGGGCTCGCCGATGTCGACACCAGCATCTTCGCGTTCGGGTCCGTGTGGGCGGTCACATCTGAGCGTCCCGACGAGTTCAGCGTGATCCGGATCGATCCGACGACCGGGCACGTCGAGCCGGTACTCGACTCGCCCGGCTCAAGACCAACGTTCAGTGAACTCGACGGGCGACTCTGGGTGAGTCTCGACGATCGGATCGTGGCCCTCGATCCGTCTGGTACGGAGGTGGCGTCGACCTCGTTCGCTCCGGGGCGGCCGGGCGATCACGTCGCGGGGAACCACCAATTGTGGGTCGCCGATTTCGAGGACGCGACCGTGTCGGTCATCGACCCTGACACTGGGAGCATCCTGCGCACGATCGAGACCGGCGCATCGCCCGTCCACCCGGTATCCGCGTTCGGCCACATCTGGATCCCGAGCATCACCGACGGCACCGTCACCATCATCAGCGACACGGCGCTTGACGACTCAACCGTCATGGAGCCGTTTGTGGGCTCTGATCGGCTCTCCACGGTCTCACCCACGGCCGTGCCTGATGGCTTGACCGGTGACGAGGTCTGGGTCACGAACGTCGAAGGTGAGATCTTCGCCATCACGGCCGAGGGCGAGGCATTCGGCCAGGTTCGGCGGGTCGACGTCGACTCGCCCATCTACCAGATCTACGTGCACGACCGGTTGGCGTTCCTCCTTCCGGCCGTCGGCCAGGATGTGCTCGTGCTCGACCTCCTGAC
The DNA here is from genome assembly GCA_963732655.1 of uncultured Acidobacteriota bacterium. Taxonomy (GTDB): domain Bacteria; phylum Actinomycetota; class Acidimicrobiia; order Acidimicrobiales; family SHLQ01; genus CAVTWS01. The sequence continues at coordinate 676,786 of CAVTAI010000005.1, forward strand.
CGACGCACTCCTGGCGCGGATCCGCACCGAGGCGGTCCCGCTCAACGCCACGATCGCCCACGATCTCCTTTGGGTCGCTGGCGACGGTCCCCGCGAGGTCCTGACGGTGATCGATCCCAACACGCTCAGCGTGCGTCGCGAACTCTCGGTCGGTGCGAACGAATCCAATGCGACCGGACCACAGCGGCCCCTGGACGTCGACGACGAGATCTGGGTGCCGAACGAAGGCGACGACGCATTCTTCATCGTCGATGTCGCGAGCGTTTGATCCCCGAAGGCCGGGATCGGCGACAGGCACCGCTTTCAGACCCGGGACGCGATCGCTCGACCGTCTCGTCTACCCTGAGCGGCCGACCGGGCCCGTAGCTCAGTGGTCAGAGCAGGCGACTCATAATCGCTTGGTCGTGGGTTCGATACCCACCGGGCCCACGATGCTGCTTGTTGGCGCGGTGGTGGATCAAGGGGGGAATGTGGCGACGGGCGGATCGAGGTCACGCTCGGCGAGGTACTGGCGCCACGCCTCAACACACTGGTCCGCCAGCCACAACGCATCGACCTCCCATTGCTGGCCCGAATGGTCCGTCACGAGCAGAACGATCTCATTTGTCTGCGGAGCAAGGATCGTTGACCCGATCGTGACCTGTCTCGGCTGCGGCTTGCGTGTCACTGTGCGGTGCTTGTCGGTATTGATGAAGTCGACCGCGATCGACAGATAGCCATCGGACCGTGCGTGATCGAGTGCCTGGTCGTCGTGGATGTCGTCGCACAGCCAATCGGCCAGGTGGGCGCAGTAGTAGAAGAACACGACGGCTGCTTCGTCAATGTCGATGTTCCCGACGCCGGGCTCGGATGCGGCTCGAAGCCGGTCTCGGGACCGAACCAGGAGCTGCCACCGGTACTGCCACGACCGCCCGCTGTTCTCGATGATCGGCGTGGGCTGGAATACCGAAGCGGGAACCGTTGCCGGCTCTGGGATGACAGACAAGCGAAGCTTCGGGCTGCCGCATATGGGGCAACAGTCGAGTTCCGGCCCGGCATCGCCCAGTTGCTTGTCGCACTCCTCACAACTCCAGTTTCGGGCCATCGCCACCAGGATGCCGTAACCATCACACTCGTGTTTGCAGGACCTCGGGGGACACCGCGATGCTCGCTTCGACCCGAATGCCCGCAGGCGGGGAGCGCCGCCTGCTTGGAGCTTCGTCTGACGCGTCCTCTGACGCGTCCTCGGGCGCGTCCTCGTTCAGAAGCGCGAAGGCAGTAGTTTCCGCTCATTGCCACACCGAGCGATGTAGGGACGCATCCGTGGAGCGTGTGCGGACATGGCCCGATCGAGCGCAGGCGTGGTTGGCGGACTGGTGGTCCTTGGACGAGTGGGTGTGCTATTGGTCGCTGTCGCCTGGGCGATCGACGTCCATCGCCACCACAGTTGAGAACGCCACCCGAGTGGGCAGGTGGTGGATGGGTGACGGGCTCGTTGCGGGCGTCAAGCGGCGAGCGCCCGGGCGGCCGCCCGACCGACGGCGTGTACCCGGCGGACATCCCCGCGGCGCAGTGCGTCGATCGGCGGCTCGTCGAGCTCGGGGTCGGCGGTGCGAAGCCAGCCCGCCAGGGTCCACCCGTCGACGCTGGACTCTGGGAACATTGCCAGGAGCTCGGGCAAACCCTGGATGAGCCCCCCGTCGACGAACTGCCAGACCGGGTAGAGGTGGTCGCCGTCCAAGGTGACGACGCGCAGCAGCCGGCGCCGAAATGCTTTGGCGGCGACCGCCTGACGGCTGATCCCGAGGCGATGTTGGACGCCTTCGGAGCGTGTGAACGGGCCCACAAGGTCGTCCCACGGCGACGCCAGCGGCGCCGTGGCCCGGACTGCCCGCTGGGCGAAGCTCTCCGGATCGCCGAGCACCGTCCGTGGCGTGCGGCCCGAGCGGTGGTGCGCCTCGACGACCGAGGTCAAGGCGCTCTTGAACTGACGAGTCGCTTCCTCGATGTAGCGACGGTCCTCGCTTGTCGGCACAACGAACCCCCGCGTCGACGCCGACAATACTCCAGCCTCCCCCGTCAACCTCGCCAACACCTGACACCCCGTCTCGACACACGAACGTGGGCCGAGGGGTCGTTTGAACCGCCCGAGTTTGCTCGACGCGTCCACGGGCGCGTTCCGGTGGGGTGAGTCGAGGCCTTGCCCGGGTCGATGATGTCATAGGCCCTCGGTAGGATCGAACTAGCGTTCGATCCTACCTGCGGAGGGTGCCATGACCGGAGAACCACACGACGAAGAAGCACACGACGGAGTACGGCGTGACGGAGAACGACGGAACGTCGAAGGGCTGCCGGACCGGGTCTTGGCGTTGGAGATCGCCGGGTTGGCGTCGCGTATGAACGACGCCCAGCACCGTCTGTTGGTGTTGGTCGCCGAGTTCGATCACCGCAGCGCCTGGCTCGCCACGGGTGCGACGTCGTGTGCGGTGTGGCTGGCCGAGGTGTGCGACATCGACCCGGCGACCGCCCGCGAACATGTCCGCGTCGCCCGAGCACTCGCCATGTTGCCGGTGATCTCGGCCGCGTTCGCGGCCGGTGTGCTGTCGTACGCCAAGGTCCGGACCCTGACCCGTGTCGCCCGGCCCGACACCGAGACCGAGCTCGTGCAGCTCGCCGGCCGGTACTCGGCGTCGGAGCTCACCAAAGCCATCGCGGTGTGGGCTGAAGGGCACCTCGACCCTGCCGACCTCGCGGCGCGCCATCACGAGGCCCGCAGCGTCTCGTGGCGGGTCGACATCGACGGCATGGTCGTCATCACCGCCCGCCTCGCCCCCGACACCGCGGCGGTCGTGACCGCCACCATCGACACCCTCGTCGCCCGCGGCGTTCGCACCGACACCCACACCCGCGACGGCCACAACGGCGACAACCATTGCGTGTCGCGTCACGCGCCCGCGGGCGCGTCGCTCGGCCAACAACGCGCCGACGCCCTACTGGCCGCTCTCACCAACGGAGGCCACCAGATCAACGTCGAAGTCCTCATCAACATCGGGGTACGAGACGACGGCACGATCTGGGCGTGCCTTCCCGACGGCACCCCGGTGCCGGGGCCGGGCTACAGCCACCTCTACGACGGCGCCTTCATCCGGCTCCTTCTCCGCGACATCGACGGCACCCCCATCGACGCCACCAACCGTCGCCGTCACCCCACCACCCGCCAGCGCCGCCTCATCGAAGCACGTGCGACGTACCAATGCGAACAACCCGGCTGCCGAGCCCGCCACTTCCTCGACGTCCACCACACCATCCCCTACGCCGAAAGCCACCACACCGTCACGGCCGAATCCACCCTCCGCTGCGGACTCCACCACCGACGAATCCACGACCCGGTCCGGTCATCGTCGTGACATCCAGTCCACGACCGCCTGTCCGGCGACGACAACCACGAGCAGTGGGATCGCCACGTACCAGACGATCAGGACGGCCAGACCTGCCTGGGCGTCCTCGGTCGTGAGTATGAGGTAGGCGGCGCAGGCACTGGTCGCAGTCATGATGGTCAACACCACTCGCCGCGTGGCCCGGCTCGTCGACACGGCGATGGGCGCCCATGCCGGCAGGCCGACGAAGACCAGGTATCCCGGAGCGCTGAGGGCGAGGCCCAGCCAAGAGAACCGGTTGTAGGGTCGCCACACGACCGACGACGCCAACGTGAGCTCGAAGGCAAGCCAGGGGATCACGGCCAGGCGGAGCGCCTCCGAGAGCTGGTACTCGGCCACGGCCACCCCCCTTCAACCATCGACGTAGGCGGCGAGGTGGTGGGCGGTGAGCGTCGAGCGGTCGGCGACGAGGTCGGTGGGCGTGCCCTCGAAGACGATCTGCCCGCCGTCGTGGCCGGCGCCGGGCCCCAGGTCGATGATCCAGTCGGCGTGCGCCATCACCGCCTGATGATGGGCGATGACGATGACGGACTTGCCGGAGTCGACGAGCCGGTCGAGCAGGCCCAGCAGCTGTTGGATGTCGGCCAGGTGAAGGCCGGTGGTCGGTTCGTCGAGGACGTACACCCCGCCCTTCTCGGCCATGTGGGTCGCCAGCTTGAGCCGTTGCCGTTCACCGCCCGACAGCGTGGTGAGGGGTTGGCCGAGGCTGAGGTATCCGAGCCCCACGTCGGCGAGCCGGGCCAGGATGGTGTGCGCGGCCGGTGTGTGCGCCTCGCCGGAGCCGAAGAAGTCGGCCGCCTCGGTCACCGACAGGGCCAGCACCTCGCTGATGTCGCGGCCTCCGAGGTGATACTCCAGCACCTCGGCCTGGTAGCGCTTCCCCTCGCAGTCCTCGCAGGTGGTGGCGACCCCGGCCATCACGGCCAGGTCGGTGAAGATCACCCCGGCACCGTTGCACGTCTCGCAGGCGCCCTCGGAGTTGGCGCTGAACAAGGCGGGCTTCACGCCGTTGGCTTTGGCGAACGCCTTGCGCATCGGGTCGAGCAGGCCCGTATACGTCGCCGGGTTGCTCCGGCGCGACCCTCGGATCGCTCCCTGGTCGACCGATACGACGTCGACGCCACCGGGCGCCCTACCACCCGCCAACGATCCGTGGACGAGCGAGCTCTTGCCGGATCCGGCGACTCCCGTGACGACGACCAGCACGCCGAGTGGGATGTCGACGTCGACATCGCGCAGGTTGTGCGTGCGGGCGCCCCGGATCTCGATGTGGCCGGTCGGGGTCCGGACGGTGTCCTTGAGGGAGGCCCGGTCGGCGAGGTGGCGGCCGGTGAGGGTCTCGCTCCGCCGGAGACCGTCGACGGTGCCCTCGAAGCAGACCGTGCCGCCCGCGGTCCCGGCGCGGGGACCGAGGTCGACGACATGGTCGGCGATGGCGATCGTCTCGGGCTTGTGCTCCACGACCAGCACGGTGTTGCCCTTGTCGCGCAGTCGCACCAGGAGGTCGTTCATGCGCTCGATGTCGTGGGGGTGCAGCCCGGTGGTCGGTTCGTCGAAGACGTAGGTGACGTCGGTGAGCGACGAGCCGAGATGGCCGACCATCTTGACGCGCTGCGCCTCGCCGCCCGAGAGCGTGCCCGTCGGCCGTTCGAGTGACAGGTACCCGAGGCCGATCTCGACGAAGGAGTCGAGGGTGTGCCGCAGTTTGGCGAGGAGGGGAGCGACGGACGGCTCGTCGAGGTTGCGCAGCCACTCGGCGAGGTCGCTGATCTGCAGGGCACACGCGTCGGCGATGTTGAGGCCGTCGATCTTCGAGGAGCGGGCGCCCTCGCTGAGCCGGGTGCCGCCGCACTCGGGGCAGGTGGTGAAGGTGACGGCCCGGTCGACGAAGGCCCGGATGTGGGGCTGCATCGCCTCCCGATCCTTCGACAGCATCGACTTCTGGATGGTCGGGATCAGGCCGGCGTAGGTGAGGTTGATGCCGTCGATCCTGACCTTGGTCGCTTCCCGGTGGAGCAGGTCGTGGAGCTCGGTCTTGGTGAACTTCCGGATCGGCTTGTCCACGTCGAAGAAACCACAACCGCCGAAGATCCGGCCGTACCAACCCTCCATGCTGTAGCCAGGGATGGTGATGGCGCCCTCGGCCAACGACTTGTCCTCGTCGTACAACTGGGTCAGATCGAGGTCGGTCACGTTGCCCATGCCCTCGCAGCGGGGGCACATCCCACCGGTGACGTTGAAGGTCTTCCGCTCGGTCTTCTTGGCTCCCCGCTCGACGGTGATCGACCCCGAGGCGCGGACCGACGGGACGTTGAAGGAGTACGCCTTGGGTGAGCCGATGTGGGGTTGGCCGAGGCGGCTGAACACGATGCGGAGCATGGCGTTGGCATCGGTGGCGGTGCCGACGGTGGATCGTGGGTTGGCCCCGATCCGCTCCTGGTCGACGATGATCGCCGTCGTCAACCCGTCGAGCACATCGACCTCGGGCCGGGCCATCGTCGGCATGAACCCCTGTACGAAGGCGCTGTAGGTCTCGTTGATCAGTCGCTGCGACTCGGCGGCGATCGTGCCGAACACCAGCGAGCTCTTGCCCGAACCCGAGATGCCCGTGAACACGGTAAGCCGTCGTTTCGGGATCTCGACGCTGACGTCCTTCAGGTTGTTCACGCGTGCGCCCTGCACACGGATCATGTCGTGACTGTCGGCGACATGTGCGGGCGACTTCGTGGCGGTCACAGATCGACCCAGCCTTCGACGCAGGTGTGGACCTGGCCGCCGACCCAGACCTGGCCCTCGACGTCGACCGAGATCGACACCCGACCGTCCCGGCCGAGGGCGGCTCCCTGGGAGGCGACGTAGGGTGCGGTGACCCGGCCGGTCGAGGTGAGCCACTGGGCGACAGAGGCGTTGAGGCTTCCCGTCACGGGATCCTCGGCCGTGGCACCGTCCTTGGGGAAGAAGCCGCGTACCTCGTAGACGGACGGGCCGCTGGACGGATGGAAGCCGACGAGGCCGATCTTGCGATCCCCGGGGCCGGGGGACACCGCAAGCACCGCGGCGGAGTCGGCCAGGAGGAGGCCGACCCAACCGGGGCCGTTGTCGATCCAGGCCGAGTCGACGACCTCGGTCGGGTCGACGCCCAACGTGTCGCAGATGGCGGCGAGCTCGATGTCGTCGACAGGCCCGGAACGCTGCAGCGGCGGCGCGGCGAACGCCAGCTCGTCACCGGTGCGGACGGCGACCAGGCCGACACCACACTCCTGGACGATCTGGCCGGGCGAGCGCGGTGTTCCACCGGCGGCGAGCCAGACGTGGCCGGTCCCGAGGGTCGGGTGGCCGGCGAAGGGCAGCTCCTCGACGGGGGTGAAGATACGGACCCGGTAGTCGGCGGCGGCGGTGGTCGGCGGGAGGAGGAAGGTCGTCTCGGAGAAGTTGGTCCAGTTGGCGAACCGCTGCATCTGATCGGCGGTCAGGCCCTCGGCGTCGATGACCACGGCGAGCGGATTGCCGCGGTAACGGCCCGATCCGAAGACGTCGACCTCGACGAAGCGGCGCCGGGCGGGGCCAGGCTCGGCGGGCTCAGCGTTCGGCGTGCTCATCGCTGGGATCTCCTCGGGGTCACACCAGCCGGCGCTCGTTCGCCCACGCGGTGAGTTGATGTCGGTTCGACAGCTGCAACTTTCGTAGCACGGCCGACACGTGCGTTTCGATCGTCTTCGTCGACAGGTTGAGCCGCGCCGCCACCTCCTTGTAGGCGTACCCGCGGGCGATGAGCCGCAGGACCTCCTGCTCCCGGGCCGTGAGCTGGTCGAGCTCGGGGTCCGACGGGGCCGGCAGGTCGCCCGAGAAGGCGTCGAGCACGAAGCCGGCCAACCGCGGCGAGAACACCGCGTCGCCGCCGTGGACCCGCTCGATCGCGTCGAGCAGCTCCCCGGCGGTGATCGTCTTGGTCACGTACCCCCGGGCCCCGGCCCGGACCACCGCGATGACATCTTCGGCCGCGTCGGAGACCGACAGGGCGAGGAATCGGGGGGCGGGCTCGTCGTCACGAACGGTGCGGATCACCTGGTGCCCGCCGCCGCCCGGTAGGTGGACGTCGAGGAGCACGACGTCGGGTCGAGTAGCCCGGATCGTAGACACCGCCTCGTCGACGGACGCCGCCTCACCGACGATCTCGACGCGCGCGTCCGCACCCCCGGGCCCGGCCAGGCTGGCCAGCTCGGTGCGCACACCGGCCCGGAACAGCGCGTGGTCCTCGACGAGCACGACCCTCACCGTCATCGTCGCCGCCTCGGTACGCACAGCTCGACCTCGGTGCCGACGCCGGGACGTGACGTCAGGACTGCGGTCCCCCCGGCTCGTTCCACCCGGCCGATGATGGAATCGCTGACCCCCCGACGATCGAGCGGGACACGGTGGAGGTCGAACCCGCGGCCGGTGTCGCGCACGAAGCCGGTGAGCTCGGCGTCGTCGACCTCGACGAACACGTCGACCCGCTCGATGTCGGCGTGCCGGGCGGCGTTGACGATCGCCTCCCGCAGGGCGGCCAGCAGCACGCGGGCGTCGTCGTCGAGAGGTGTGTCGCCGACGACGACCGCCTCGACCCGTACGTCGTGGTCGGACTCGATCTCGGCGGTCAGCGTGTCGACGGCGCCGTGAAGGGTCGTCGACACGCCCGCCGGGGCCGACCCGTACAGCCAGGCGCGCAGCTCGCGCTCCTGGCGTCGGGCCAGGGTGGCCATGCGACGGGGGTCGCCGCTTCGTTGGATGAGGACGAGCGACTGGAGGACCGAGTCGTGGAGGTGCGCGGCGACCAGCGAGCGTTCGTCCTCCCGGATGCGGCTCGCCCGCTCCTCGTCGAGGCTGAGGAGCAGGCGCCCGACCGCCGGTGCGCCGAACATGGCCAGCCCGCCGACGACGACCGCGATGGCGCTGGCCGACGCGCCGACGTTGGCCAGGCCGCCGGTGCGGTCCGCCAGCGACAGCACACCCGCCGCGACCAGGGCGATCCCGGCGGCGATCTGCAGCACCCTCGAATGCGGGCCCGACGACAAGCCCGTCCGGGAGCTCGGTGTCCAGGCGACCGCGATGCCCGCCGCCACCGCCGAGGCCGGGACCATCACCGCATCGCCCGGCCATAGACCCATCCACCGGGCCGACACCAACACCGCGGCCGTGCCGCAGCCGATGGCCAGCTCACGTCGCCGATCCCGCCAACGGTTCGCGGGCGCCGGTGAGGACGACCGGTGAGCCGGCGGATCGGACGAGACGGCCGCCGCCGCGTACACGATGGCGCCCAGGCCGCCGATCAGGGTCAGCACCCCGATCGCGGCGCGGACGACCGTCGGCTCCACGCCCCACCGTTCGGCCCAACCGGCGGCGACACCGGCGACGATCCGATCGCTGCTCCGGCGCGCGCGGGGGAGGGGAAGCTTCACCACCAGATCGTCTCATAACCGCCCGCCGCCGGGTACCGGGATGATCCCGGGTCGACTCAGGGTCATCCCAGGGTCATTCCCGATGGTCGAGCAACGCCGCCGTCCGTAGGGTCGCCTCATGGACATCGACTCGGACTCCGGGGTGCTCGACGCCCCACCGCCAGACGCCGGAACCCGATCGTCGGACCCGATCGAGTGGGGGAGCGGACCGGCCGGCGCCGACGGCGTGCCGGTGAGCGGCGATCGGGTGGTCGGCGGCGTCGCCGCGTTGGTGGCCGCCGGGCTGGGCGTCGATGCGCTGTGGGTGCGAATCGGGTTCGTGGTGTTGGCGCTCGCCGGAGGAATCGGACTGGTCCTCTATGCCGGCTTGTGGATGGCGCTCGTGGCGAGCCCGGAGCGTTCCTCGCCGACCCTTCGCACCCTCGGTGGGGTGATCGCCGTCGGCGGCGTGCCCATGGCCATGATGATCGGTGGGATCGACTTCGTCTCCGGACCCTTCGCCGTGGTCGTCCTGCTGGCCGGGCTCACCCTGGCCCTGTGGCGGCCGGCCCAGCCACGATCGCCCGTGCCGTCCCCGTTGCGGCAGGCTGGGCCGCGGCCGGCTGGGTGGGCCGAGCCGGGTTCCCGAGAAGCGGTGGAAGGGTCGTCGACCCGGGGGGCGTGGCGTTCATCGGTGTCGGCTCCTGCTCCGGCGGTTGTCGTGCGGCCGCCCCGTCCTCCCCGGTCCCCGCTGGGTCGGTCCACGCTCGGGCTCGCCCTCGTGGTGGCGTCGGTCGGGGCGCTGATCGATCTCGCCAACGGCGGCCGGTCGCACCCCGAACAATGGCTGGGCGCGGCGGCCGTGGTGTGTGGGCTCGGGTTGCTGTTGGGTGCTCTGCGAGGTCACGCCCGCTGGCTGGTGGCACCGGCTGCCGTCTTCGCCGGCTCGGGTTACCTGGCCGGGGTCCCGGCCTCCCTCGGCATCGGCATGAGCGACCTGACCGGTGATCGGTACGTCTACGTCGGCCCCGGGTTGTCCGACAGCACGATCACCGAGGAGGTGGGCTTCGGCGAGATCTACCTGTCGATCGACGGAGAGCCCGACGACCCGGTGATCGTCGACGCCACGGTCGGGTTCGGTGACGTCACCATCTCGGCCGTCGACACCGTGTCGGTCGAGGTTCGGATCGACGTCGACTCAGGTGACGCGCTGATCAACCTCGACGGCGGTGACGCCATCGGCGACGAGGCGGTGGTGCGCCTGGGCCCCGAGGGTCCACCTGACGTGATCGTCGACGCCCGAGTCGGCGTGGGCGACGTCGTCGTCAACTCGTATGCGGTCGTGACCGACGGCAACGCACTCGAGGCGCTGCCGGCGGTGCCGGGCGTGGGCGACCTCACCAGCGTGACCGACTACGTGTCGGCCACATCGGACGGTTGGTTCGTGCTCCTCGACGGCGACGCCGTGATCGACGACTCCGATCGCGTCGTGGTGGGGTCCTCCTTCCCCGACGAACAGGGAGGGACCTACATCGAGACACCGGTCGGCGGGTTCCGGCTCCTCCCGCGCAGCCTGCTGTTGACGCCGACCGGCGAGATCATCGACCTCGCCGCGGTACGCGCCGAGCTGGTGGTGGAGCAGCCCGGGCCCATCGTCAGTGTCCCACCCCGACCCGGAGGTTGAGATGACCCGCCACTCCTTCGACCCGCTGTGCGCAGCCGCGGGCCTCCTGTTCACCGGCCTGGGGATCCTCGTCATCCTCGGCGAGTCGATCCGGACCAGCCCGTGGTGGCTCGTCGCGGTGGCCGTGCTCGTGCTCGGCGTGGGCATGGTGCCGTGGCGGCGGGACAGCGTCGACCGGGGCCCCGAGGTGTGACGGTTGGCCGGAGCCGCGCGGTCAAGGTGTCGTGGTCGCCTGCCGACTTTACACTCGCCAGTACTTTGTCAAGCGGGCGGTTTTCGTGACAACTCTCCTCCTTCGCCTCGGCCGCGCTTCGGTGCGCCGCCGACGCTTCGTGCTCGCCTGCTGGGCGGCCGTCACCGTCGCGGTCCTGGTCCTGGCCCGGGCGAGCGGGGGTGAGACCTCAGATGCGCTCGAGGTGCCCGGCGTCGAGTCCCAGCGGGCTCACGAGGTGCTCGCAGAACAGTTCCCCGGCGCGGCCGGGACGAACGCGACGCTCGTGTTCGCCATCGAGAGCGGCTCGCTTGCCGAGCCGGAACCGGCCGCGGTCGTCGCTGCTGCGACGGCGGACGTCGCCGCGCATCCTGACGTGCTCAGGGTCGGAGAGCTGCAGCTGTCGGACGACGGCACGATCGGTTTCGCCGACGTGCAGTACTCGAGGCCCGTCGAGGAGATCACCGAGGTCGCGTTCGGCCGTCTGGAGGCGACGGCGGCGGTGGCCAACGCAGGCGGTGTCGTACAGATGGAGCTCGGTGGCGACCTTCCCTCCCGGGCGGTCCGGCCTGATCCTGGTGGGCGGGAGATCATCGGACTTCTGGTCGCCGTCATCGTGCTCCTGGTGGCGTTCGGGTCGGTCATCGCCATGGCGCTGCCGATCGGGCTCGCTCTTGTCGGGCTGGCGGTCAGCTTCGGCCTGATCACGATCATCGCCTCCGGGATCGTGGTGAGCTCGGCGGCTCCGACTATCGCCGCGATGATCGGCCTCGGTGTCGGCATCGACTACGCGCTCTTCATCGTGACCCGCCATCGGGAGAACCTACGGCTCGGTCTGACGGTCGAGGAGGCGGCCGGGCGCGCCATCGCCACGGCCGGCTCGGCCGTCGTCTTTGCCGGTACGACCGTGGTCATCGCCATCTGCGGTCTCGCCATCGCCGGCATCACCGCGGTGACAGTCATGGGACTGATGGCCGGTCTCACCGTCATCGTCATGGTGGCTGGCTCGCTCACGCTGCTCCCGGCGCTGCTCGGGTTCGCCGGCACCCGAATCGACGCCATCCGCGTGCCCGGCATGAAGGTGGGCGCGGGCACCTCCGATCGAGAGTCGGTGTGGCATCGCTGGGGGCGGCACGTCTCCGGGCAGCCGTGGCGGTACCTCGTCGGGGGCGTCGCCGCGCTCCTGGTTCTCAGCACGCCGATGCTCAGCCTGCGGTTGGGCTCACCGGATGAGGGCGTTCGATCGACGGAGCTCACCACACGCCGGGCCTACGACCTGCTCGCCGACGGTTTCGGCGTCGGTTTCAACGGCCCGCTCCTGCTGACGGTCCAACTCGACGGCGCCGGCACCGCCGACCTCGGGCCGATCACCGGAGCGATCGCCGCCGATCCGGGCGTGCAGGCGGTCGTGGCGCCGTTCTTCAATCCCGCCGGCACCGCGGCCGTCGTGCGGGTGATCCCGACCAGCGCCCCGCAAGACCAGTCGACCAACGCCCTCGTTCACCGGATCCGAGACGACATCCTGCCCGTGGCCGTCGCTGCCACGGACGGCGTCGAAGCGGTTTCGGTCGGCGGGGAGACAGCGCTGTCCGTCGACCTGTCCGACAAGATCTCCAGCCGGCTGTCCTGGTTCATCGGTGCCGTCATCCTCCTGTCGGTCCTGCTGCTCATGATGGTGTTCCGCTCCATCGCCGTGCCCATCAAGGCAGCGTTCATGAACCTGTTATCGATCGGAGCCGCCTACGGCGTGATCGTCGCCGTCTTCCAGTGGGGCTGGTTGAGCGGCCTCTTCGGGGTCGAGGAGACCGTCCCCATCATCGCCTTCATCCCGCTGATGCTGTTCGCCATCCTCTTCGGGCTGTCGATGGACTACGAGGTGTTCCTCCTCTCGCGCGTTCGTGAGGAGTACCTGAAATCGGGCGACAACGACTCCGCCGTCATCGAAGGCATCGCGGGAACCGCCCGGGTGATCACCTCGGCGGCACTGATCATGATCAGCGTGTTCGCCGCCTTCGTCCTGGGCGACGACCCGATGATCAAGATGTTCGGACTGGGCCTGTCGACCGCCGTACTCATCGATGCCACCCTCGTCCGCATCGTGCTGGTGCCGGCCACCATGAACCTCCTGGGCGACTGGAACTGGTGGTTCCCCGCCTGGCTCGACCGCCTGCTCCCTCGCATCGATGTGGAAGGCCATGCGGGTTTCCCGGAGCCGGTCCTCCTTCGGGAACCCGACCCGAATCCGGTGCCGGCTTGATGTTGGGGCCCCCGGGTCCCGGCCCGGGCACCTCGGCCCGTGGATGAGGTCGTGGGGGTCGACCTCGGCGTTTCTTCTGGTCGGGGTTGCGAACACATGTACGATCACCTAGTCTGGCGTCGGGTTCTCCCCGGGAACCCGACTCGGCCGTAGGGCCCTCGTTCGACCACACGTGTGCCTCGGATCTGTTTCGGGCGCAGCGCTGTTTCGAGTCAGGAGGGCCGGTGTGACGACGGGATCAGTTCGCGGCGCGAGCCCTCAGTCCCTGGCGCGGTTCCTCCGCCGGGTCGCCGGCACCCTGGGGGGCGTCGCTGTCGACGGGTACAGCGTCGAGGACGCCACCTCGGTCCTGGCCGCGTGCGAGCACCACCGTCGTGCCCTGGCGGCCCTCGAAGCGCGGCTGACGACGATCGTGTCGAACGGGTCGGAGTCGCTCGGTCGAGATCGGTTACGCACCGGGCTGGGGATCTCGACCGCGGAGGCAGCCCGCCGCGCCCGTGTCGCCGGTGTGGTCGGCGCCGAGCCCGAAATCGGTGAGGCGATGGCCGCGGGAACCGTCTCGGAGGCGCATGCCGACGGATTGGCGGCCGCCCGGCGCATCGCGGGAGCTCAGCTCAGCCCCCACATCCCGGAGCTTCTGGATCTGGCGGCGCGCTCCGGCGCCGATGAGTTCGGGGTGGCGGCGCGAGATTGGGCCCGACGCGTCAGCGAGGACGGTGGTGAGGCACACGCCGAGCGCCTCCGACGGCGCCGGTTCCTCCGCTGGTGGAAGACCCCGGACGGCATGACCCGCATGTCGGCCGATCTCGATCCCGAGTCAGCGGAGACGATCTGTGCCTCCATCACGGCCCGGCTGCGGTCCCGGTGGAGCGCCTCGAACCCGTCCGGCCACGCCGATCTGAACAGCCGGGGCGACGGCGTCGATGCCCGCCGGGTCGATGCCCTCGTCGATCTCTGCTCGCAGCGAGCCTCGACGCGGGGCGTCACCGACCCGATCGACGCCGAGGGTGTGGAGGCGGCAGGGCGCTTGCGCCCGCCGGACGAGGTATCGGGTGTCATAGATTCGAGCGACATCGACGCCGACGGCATGGAGGCGGCGGGCGGCTCGCGCCCGCCGGACGAGGTATCGGGTGTCATAGATTCGAGCGGCATCGACGCCGACGCCGACGAGGTGGTGGCGGCGAGCGGCTCGCGCCCGCCGGACGAGGTGCCGGGCAGAAAGGGGAGATCGTCGCCGGGAACGGTGGCGTTGCCTCTTCTGGGAGTCCTGATCGACATCCAGACCCTCGCCGACGGCCTCCACCCGGGGTCGATCTGCGAGCTCTCCTCCGGCGAGCCGCTCGCCGTCTCCGTGGCCCGGCGGATGGCTTGCGATGCCGACATCTTCCCGGCGGTGCTCGGTGGGGCGAGCGTCGTGCTCGATCTCGGTCGTTCTCACCGGTTGGTGAATCGGTCACAACGCCGTGCGCTCGGCATCCGCGACCGGGGCTGCACGGAGACGACGTGCACGGCGCCGCCGGAATGGTGCGACGCTCATCACGTCATCGACTGGTACGGCCCTCGTCGAGGCCCGACGGACCTCGACAACCTGGTCCTGCTGTGCCGCTACCACCATTCCCTTCTCCATCGCGAGTTGTGGTCGCTTCCGCCCGAAGTCATCGCCCGTGCCGAACGGTGCCTCGAGCGTCATCGACGACGCAGAGGATCGCGCCGGGCGCGGGGCGCGTCGTCCGGTCGTCAGGCGGAGCCTCCGTGAGCTGGCCAGAGGGCGCTATCCACTTCCGGGGCGACCGCTTTGTGACGGCTTGCTCGACGACGGTGTGGGGAGCAGCAGGGCTCAGCCGCGGAGCTCGTAGAGCACGGTGGTCGGGGGTGGATCCATGCCGAGCGCGTCGGACATGTTCAACTGCCCGCCACCGCCTCGCACGACCAGCTCGTTGAGCGTCGCCGCCAGGTCGTCGCTCTCGATCTCGTAGATGGCCAGGTGCGGAGGCACGCCGTGGGGGGCGACGATGTTCGTCTCGCTCAGCTGGTAGCGGCGGGCGCCGACGAACCCGGGGATCGAACACACCTCGTCGAGGTGGATGTTGTCGTACCAGTCGTTGTACTCGTCCTCCCGATCCGGGCTGCTGGGGGCGGACTGCACGAGGAGGATGGCTCTAGGCATGCGGCGACGCTAGGAGACTGCTGAGCAATCGGCTGGGGTGAAACCTGACTGTCGTGCTCGCGTTTCGCGTGGTCGGCGAGACTCGGGGGTATGCAAGGTACGTCTCGCCTGGATCGTGAGTTGCTGGACGCGGCAGCGCTGTGTGGTCATCTCGTCGGCCAGGGATCGGTGCACGCGGTGCTGGCCGAGCACCGTAAGGCGTTGTTCCCTGACGACCTGTTCGCTGATCTGTTCGGGTCGGGTCGGGGTCGGCCGTCGGTGCCGGCCGATGTGGTCGCCACGGTCATGGTCTTGCAGGCCCTGGAAGGCAAGTCTGACCGTGAGGCGGTGAGGGCGCTGGAGCGTGATATCGCCTGGAAAGCCGCTGCTGGCCTGGCTCTCACGGACGAGGCGTTCCATCCGACGGTGCTGACGTTGTGGCGTAACAAGCTCCGGGCGTCGGCGGCGCCGCAGCGGATCTTCGACGCCGTGCGGGCGGTGATCGACCAGACCGGGGTGATCGCCGGCAAGCACCGCCGGGTCCTTGACTCCACGGTCCTGGACGACGCGGTGCAACGTGAGGACACGGTCGGGCAGCTGATCGCGCAGATCCGCCGGGTCCGTCGGCTGATCCCGGAGCTGGCGTCGGTGTGGGTCCGGGTCCACAACCTCGGTGGTGGCCGCCCGCCGTGTGACTGGGACGACCCCGGCGACATCGACCGGGTCATCACCGAGCTGGTCGATGACGCCAACGAACTCGTCTGGGCCGCCGAAGAACTCCAAGCCGGCGGGGTCGTGTTCACCGAGCCCCAGACCGAGGCGGTGGCGTTGCTGGCGCTGGTCGCCGGCCAAGACGTCGAACCCGGCGACAAGCCGGGCACGTGGCGTATCGCCACCGGCACCGCCGCGGACCGGGTCGTGTCAACGGTGGATCCTGAGTCCCGGCATGTCCACAAGACCGCGGATGCGTACCGTGACGGCTACAAGGCGCACCTCGCCGCCGAGCCCGACACCGGACTCATCACCCAGGTGGCGCTCACGGCCGGCAACGTCGGCGACGCCGAAGCCGCCCCCGACCTCATCGCCGGTGAGCCGGCCGGGACCGAAGTGCTCGGCGACTCCGCCTACGGCGCGGGCGAGTTCCGCGCTCACCTCAACGAACGTGACATGGCCGCGGTGATCAAGCCGCCGCCGCTGCGACCCGCGGTCGACGGCGGGTTCACCCTCGATGACTTCGTCATCGACGAAACCGCCGGCACCGTGACCTGCCCCGCCGGTGTCACGGTGGGCATCACCCGGTCACGAGCGGCACGGTTCGGGACCCACTGCGCTTCGTGCCCGTTGCGGACCCAGTGCACCACCGCCGCCAAGGGCCGCACCATCGTCTTGCACCCCCACCACGCCCTGCTCGCCGCCGCCCGCGCGTACGCCGCCACCGACACCTTCACCGGCCCCTACCGGCAGCACCGACCCATGATCGAACGCACCATCGCCTGGCTCGTCCGAGGCCCCAACCGCAAACTCCGCTACCGCGGCACCGACCGCAACAAGCTCTGGCTCCACCACCGAGCCGCCGCCGTGAACCTCACCCGACTCGTCAACCTCGGCCTCACCCACACCCCTGGCGGCTGGACCATCACCTGAACACCAAAGCGGTCCCCCGGACCGCACAGGGCGACACGACACCACCCACCACAGCCGGCTGATCGTCACCTGACACCGGCCGTCGCCACTCCCGCCACGATTGCCGCTGACCTTCCCGCCCCCCCCACCGCCACCCGGCCACACCCCTCAACACCAGACCCGACCGCCCACAAGCGACTTGCTCAGCAGTCTCCTAGCGGGCTGATCGCCCAGGGTGCCGCTTCGCGGGGTCGTGCCCAGCGGGCGAGCTGGGTCGTGTTCAGGCGGCGAGTCGGGGTTGGAGGCGGAGCAGCCCCGGAACCTCGCCGAAACCTCGGAGGGTGAGAGTGGTCCGGCCGCTGACGCTCACCCAGTAAGGAAGATCGCTCTCGTCACACGAGGCCAGGATCTCTCGGGGGTCGGCGGCGGCGCACAGGCGGGCCGCCAGGTTGACGGGGTCGCCGATGTAGTCGTCACCGTCGAAAAGGAGGGCGCGGCCGGTGGCGATGCCGACGCGGACCGACGGCCCCGCGTACCGGAACTCATCGATCAGATGGGCGCCCAGTGCGATGCTCGGCGCCACCTCCATACCGACCAACATGGCGCCGTCGCCCATCCAATTGGCGACTCGCACACCTCGCTGGGAGGCGACCGCCCGCGTGGCCCGACGGAACTGGCTGAGGACCTCGGCTGCCCGCTCCGGCCCCCGATCGCGCGTGTACTCGGTGAACCCGGTGAGGTCCAGGAAGATGAAGGTGCGCTCGAGGTCGAGGTACTGCTGACCTACGGGCAGCAGGGCGGGGTGCTCGGCGGCAACGTCGGGCGACGCGTCGGCGTCGGCGATATCCATGACACCAGTGTCCCACGGGGGTGTGACACCCGGGCCGTGATTAGGCCGCCGTCACAGAGCATTCACACGGATGTGACCGGGTTGTCGCCTGCTCGCGGCAGCCTGGTCACCGGGCGGCCAGCCGCCGCAGCGGGGGCAACGTGGGGGGTGGCTGACGCCGCGCCGGCAAGGTGGCCAGCATCTCCGTCGTGGCCGCGGTGATGTGCGCCACGGCCTCGTCGAAGGCTGCCTGAGTGGCCGCCGACGGCTTGCTGACTCCGCTGATCTTGCGGACGTATTGGATGGCAGCGGCCTGGATCTCCTCCGGCGTCGCCACCGGCTCCAGGCCCCGAAGGGTGGTGATGTTGCGGCACATGCCTACACAACTACCAGGCGTAGGCCTCGGGCGCAGTGCCACCAGGGCCGGGGAAGATCTCGTCGATCGTCCCGAGGACATCGTCAGGCAGCATGAGCTCGAGCGCTCGCAGGGAGGCGCCGTCGAGGTGCGCCATGGTGCGCGGGCCGATGATGGGCGCTGTCACGCCGTCCTGGGCTAGCAACCACGCCAGGGCCACCGCGGCCGGCTCCTCGCCCATGTCGGCGCACAACGCCTCCCACCGCTCGAGCTGAGGCCGGCGGGCCTCGGCCCGATCACCCAGGGCCCGGCGGCGACGAGTCGACGTTTCGTCCTCCCGCAAGATGCCACCCAGCAGGCCGCCGTAGAGCGGGCTCCACGGGATCATGCCGACGCCGTAGTGTCGACACGCCGGCAGGACCTCGAGTTCGACCGTGCGCACCCCGAGGTTGTAATGGCTCTGCTCACTGACCAGGCCGAGGAAGTTGCGGGCCCGGGCCGTCTCGTTGGCTTGGGTGATGTGCCAGCCGGCGAAGTTGCTGCTGCCGACGTAGCTGATCTTGCCCTGCGCGACGAGCGTCTCCATGGCCTGCCACACCTCGTCCCATGGCGCGTGACGGTCGACATGGTGCATCTGGTAGAGGTCGATGTGATCGGTCTGCATCCGCCGGAGGCTGTCGTCGCATGCCTTGCGGACGTGGTGGGCCGACAGGCCACCGGCGTTCGGCCAGTCCGTCATCGGTCCGAAGACTTTGGTGGCGAGGACCACCTTGTCGCCTCGATCACCGCCCTGGGCGAACCAGCGGCCGATGATCTCCTCGGTGAGGCCCGGATTGCCCGGACCTCCGTAGCGATTGGCGGTGTCGAAGAAATTGATGCCCAGCTCGAGCGCGCGGTCCATGATCTGGAACGACTCGTCCTCGGGGGTCTGGGGCCCGAAGTTCATGGTCCCGAGGCAGATCGGGCTGACACGGAGGGCGGTGCGGCCCAGGCGGCGGTACTTCATGCCCCGATTGAACGCACCGCCGCCGAGGGCCTGTCAACCGGGGCTGCGGGGTCAACCGGGGTTGCGGACCCGGCCTCTCCGAGACAAAGGTGACCCCCCATGCAACTCGAACATCCCGACTGGGTGCGCCGCCTCAACTACTTCGGGCCCGCGGTCGGCGGAGCCGAACACCTCGTCCCCATCGATCCCGATGAGCTCCTCGCCACGGCGCGTCGGGCGACGGGTCTGCACGACATCGGCGACGATCAGTGGATCGAGACCTACCGGCAGAGCGTGCTGTCGATGGTGGGCGATGTCGACCTGCACCTCGTCGGCCGGATCGTCACCCGATCCGAGTTGCTGCGCGTGCTCACGACCCGGCTGCGCATCCACGAGTACTGGCGCCAACACCCGGCCGTGTTCGAGGAGCCGATCGAGGCACCGATCTTCATCCTCGGACCGCCTCGTACCGGCACCACCATCCTGTTCGAGCTGCTCGCCCACGACCCCAACCTACGGGCGCCGGTGTCGTGGGAGACGAACCACCCCATCCCCTTCGACACCCCCGTCGATCGCCAGCTGCTATCCGAGGCCGAGCAGCAGTTCTGGAGCGACGTCCATCCGCCGTTCCAGTCGATGCACGAGCTCGACCCCCACCTCCCGGCCGAGTGCGTCCACTTCCTGGCCATGGACTTCGGCGGACCGTATTGGTCGATGATGTACGCCCGGCCGACCTTCGACGCCTGGGCGGCCGGACGCGATCTGGCCGCCCCCGTCTACCGGTTCCACCGCCAGTTCCTCCAGACCCTCCAGTACATCGACCGCCAGAACCACCTGTCGCCCCGGCCTGACCGCCGGGCCGGGCAGTCGCCCCGGCCTGACCGCCGGGCCGGGCAGTCGCCCCGGCCTGACCGCCGGGCCGGGCAGTCGCCCCGGCCTGACCGCCGGGC
This sequence comes from uncultured Acidobacteriota bacterium, assembly GCA_963732655.1. GTDB lineage: Bacteria > Actinomycetota > Acidimicrobiia > Acidimicrobiales > SHLQ01 > CAVTWS01. The sequence continues at coordinate 696,659 of CAVTAI010000005.1, forward strand.
CGGGCAGTCGCCCCGGCCGTGGCTCCTGAAGTCCCCTGCCCACGCCGGCACCATCTCGGCCCTGCTGGCCGAGTATCCCGACGCCCGGTTCATCCACACCCATCGCGATCCCACCAAGTTCGCCACCTCCGCCGCCAACCTGATGTGCGCGATCCGGTTCATGCGCACCGACGACGTGGCTCCCCGCCAGATGGGTCCGGGAACCTCGTTCGGCTTCGCCTTCCTGGCGATGCACATCGCCGATCTACGCCAGTCCGGAACGATCGCGGCCGAGCGCATCGCCGACATCCACTTCCTGGACCTCATGGGGGATCCCGTGGCCGCGGTTTCGGCGGCCTACCGGCATCTCGGCCTCGACTTCGACGACGGTCACGCCACCGCCATCACCACCTATCTGGTCCAGAAGCCCAAGGGCAAGTTCGGTGCTCACACGTACGACGCCGCCGAGCTCGATCTCAGCGACGAGATCATCCGGGAGCAGTACCGACCCTACGTCGAGCACTACAACGTCCGCTCCGAGGGCTGACCGGGCCGGCCCCGGGCAGCACGGTATGGAGCGCACTCGCGGCCAGGCGAGGTCAGGTATCGCCGAGCCAGATGGGCGCTCGGTCGAGGAGGAAGTCGCTGACCTCGCGACACCGATCGAGGATGTCGCACAACGATTCCTGGCCCAAGAAGATCGCCGTCAGCGGGATCTCCACCCGTGACACGATCGTGATCGAACGCTCTGGATGGTCCGTGACCGAGGGGATCGAATCGACGGCGGACAGCTCGATGGGGAGCACGGTGCCACCCACCCCAGCCAGCTCAGTCGCCAGGATCAGCAGGTCGGGGCCCTCGGGCAGGGGCGGCAAGGCCCAGGTGAACTGGAGCGGAACGGCGAGCACGCTTTGGGGCTCATCGCCCTCCGGGAGGGCCAGGACCTCGTCCTCGAACGCCAGCATGCTGCGAGGTTCGATCTCGAGCGACAGGTGCAGATCGAGCGGGCCGCCGCAGGCGTGTTCGGGGTGCAGATCGACCTCGAACGCCTGACGCATGGAGTAGGTCTCGACGAAGTGACGCTCGTCGTGTACGTGGAAGCCGTGATCGACGGCGTGGTCCTTGAGGTCGGCGATGAACCCGGCGAGGTCGATGACGGCCACGGCGGCAAGGATATCGGTGGCCCGTCGAGAAGGATGTGGTGGACTGACGTCGTGATGAACGGCGACCCCGGTGGTGGCGTGAGCGACGGCGAGATCATGACCGTCCTGCACGAGGCGGTGGCGGCCGCCCGTTCTGCCTTTGCCGGGCTCGCCAGCTGGGGGCTTGCCGGCACCCGAGCCGGGCAGTACCACAGCGACCTGGCCGCCGATGCGGCCGTCATCGAGGTGCTGCACCGGGCCGGCTTCGGCGTGTTGAGCGAGGAGTCGGGAGAAGCGGAGCTGCGGCGCGAGATCGTCGTGATCATCGATCCCCTCGACGGTTCGACCAACGCTCATCGGGGTCTGCCGTGGTTCGCGTGCAGCCTGTGCGCGGTCGACGCCGACGGTGCCCGGGCAGCCCTCGTCGTCGACCTGGTGCACGATGTGAGCTGGTCCGCCGTTCGTGGTGGGGGCGCGCGCCGCAACGGCGAGCTGTTCGTCCGTGGGGACACGCCGGTGCTGAGCGAGGCGCTCGTCGCCCTGTCCGGACTTCCGCCGCGCTGGCTCGGCTGGAAGCAGTACCGGGCCTACGGCGCTGCCGCGCTCGACCTGTGCGCGGTCGCCTACGGCATCTTCGACGGCTACATCGACTGCAGCGCCAACGCTCACGGTGTCTGGGACTACGCCGGCGCCATGTTGGTGTGCCAGGAGGCGGGCGCCGCCGTGGAGGACGCGTTCGACCGGGATCTGCTGGTCATGGAGCACGACGCCCGCCGCACCCCCTGCGCCGCCGGCAGCGCGGCGCTGCTGGCCGAGATCATCGAGCAACGTCGCACCTTCTGACACGGTCGGCCGGGACTTCGGCCTGCTGGCCTACGCTGGCGCAGTGAAGGGCGCAGCGACATCGTGGGCGATGCGGGCCTTCGGGTTCATCCCCGAGCGGGCGCGGCAGCGAGTCGTACGCCTGCTCAAGCCGTCCTACACCGTCGGCGCCGGCTGTCTCATCGAGCGCGGTGACGAGGTCTTGCTCGTCCAAACTTCGTACCGGGAAGGGTGGGGCATGCCGGGCGGCCTCCTGAACCGGCGCGAGACCCCGGCCGATGGTGCCCGCCGCGAGGTCCGCGAGGAGCTCGGCCTGCAGGTCGAGCTCGACGAGGACCCGATCGTGGTGATCGATCGCGTGATGCAGAAGATCGACATCGTGTATCGGGCTCGGGTGGTGGGGGAGATGCCCGACGATCCCTCGATGCTCGCCATGTCGCCCGAGATCCGCGCGGTGCGCTGGTTCGGCCGTGGCGCCCTCCCCGATCTGCAGCCCGAGGCGATCGACGCCATCGCCAGCCTCGCCGACGCCGACCATGGCGCCGACCGCCTCCGTATCGCGGGTCCCCGTCAGGCTCGGCCGAGCCACCGCTAACCTGTCGGGCTCGCGGGCGCGTAGCTCAGTTGGTTAGAGCACCTGCCTTACAAGCAGGGAGTCGGGGGTTCGAGTCCCTCCGCGCCCACCGACGTCGCTTCGCTTGGGCCGTTCAGGCGCACGGAGGCTCGTGGCTGTCGCTTCGCTCAATCCGTGGGGGTGGGCTCAGCTCGAGGCGCTGTCGACGAGCGCCCGGGCGACTCTGGCTTCGAGGTCGGCCGGGTATCGCTGCACCCCGGCAGGTAGATCGGCCGTGCGCCCGCGGAGGATCGCGTCGAGGCCGAGCAGCATGATCGCCGCGAAGGGGTCGAACAGTTGAGGTGCCGCGTTGTTCAGGCCGGTGGCGAGGTTGACCAGGCTGCCTCGGTTGAGCAGGTAGACCCGGCGTCCGCTCACCTCGTAGCGCTCCAGGTGGGGACGGAGCCGCGTGTGGGGGTGCTGGTCGAGCCAGTCGACGTCGATCTCGCGATGGCTGTGGCCCACGTTCATGAGCATGGCACCGTCGGCGACTCGCTCGAGCTGTGCCGGGCCGATGACCCCGTCGAAACCGGTCGCCGTGACGATCACGCTGGCCCGCGGGACGGCGACGTCGAACTCGGCGGCGCGGCAGCCGTGGTGCAGGGCCTGGACCGAGCGGACAGGGTCACGGTCGACCACCGTGACGTTGGCGCCGAACTCACGGGCGCGCAAGGCGACCCCTTGGCCGACGGATCCGAAACCGACCACGACGATCTCACGACCGAACAGTGACAGCCCCGTGATCGCCGTGAAGGCCGGCCACGTCTCGGCACCGACGTGATGACGGTTGTGGATGAGGTCTTTGAGCGGGATCCCGTTCCAGTCGAGGACGGGAAACGGGACCTCGACGTCAGCGAGACGGTGCAACCCCGTCGTGGTCGCTTCGAGGGCGCCCATGGGACGGTGACCCGCGGAAGCCATGGCGGCGATCATCTCGCCACCCATGTCGCACAACGCGTCGGCGGGCTCGCTCACCAGCCATTCGAGCGCATCGGCGTACTCGGCGGCGCCCATGCCGGCGCGAGCGCGGATCTCGACGCCGATCGAGGCGAGATGCTCGGCGGCGCGGTCATCGGTGCTGTCCGGGTTGCAGGGGGCGACCCGGACCCGGGCGCCGGCCTGAACGAGCGGGGCGAGGATGCCGATGGTGTCGGCGAGAATGTGTTGGCGACAGGCGACGGTGCGGCCCGACAGATCGCCGGCCCCGACCTCCACACCGATGGCAGTGGTGATGGGATTGGTCCACGCCATCCACTCGAGCTCTGCGGCGTCCATCGGTCCAGTCCAGCACGTGCGCCGAGGCCGCCGCTACCGCGTCATCCGTGCTGAGCAGGCCGTGCAGCCACCCTTGACATTCGTGGGCGCCCGACCTACGGCGCGAGGGTGGTGGGGCGTGTGGCCGGGAGCGGCGTGCCCGTGAGGAGCCTCGCGGCCCGCAGGGCGAGGGTGGCCAGGGTGAGGGTGGGTCCGTAGCCCGCCGAGGTCACGAAGACCGACGAGTCGGCGCAGATCATGTTCTCGATGTCGTGGAACCGGGAATGCGGATCGACCACGCTCGTGCCGGCATCGTCGCCCATGCGGCATGTGCCCATGACGTGGCGTGACGCCGGGGCGAGGCCGAGCGGGTTCCGGTCGGCGTGCGGACCGGGCGGGCCAACGGGCGGTGACGTGCTGGTGATGCACCAATCGGCGCCAGCATCTCGCATGACGGACTCGAGGAGAGGTGCCCAGTGCTCGGACGCGGCGATCTCGTGGCGGTGAGGGGCGTAGGTCACGCGGCCGGCCGGGCGGCCCCACACGTCGCGCACGGTGGGGTCGAGTTCGACTCGGTTGCTGGGCTGGGGCATGTCCTCGCCCTGCATGGTGAAGACCCACAGCCGATCCCGCAGGGGAGACTCGCGCATCGCCCGATGGTGGCCAGGGCCGGACGGATAGGCCCGGGATTCGAGCACCGGCCCGGCCGCGCCGCCGTGCTCGACGATGCCGCCGCGGAACCACGGCAACCCGGCCTCCCGCGCCGCGGCCAGATCGGTGTCGGTCGGGACGATGAAGTCGTCGTGCAGGTGGGTCACGCTGCGGCCGCGCTCGGCGTGCAACGAGAACGGGAAGCTCCCCACGACCATCGTCTGGAAGTGGTACATCAGGTTTCGTCCCACCAGCCCCGACGAGTTGGCGATCCCGTTCTGCAACAGCAGGCGTGGGGTCTCGAAGGCGCCCGCGGCCAGCACGACGTACGCGGCCCGAACCTCGTGGCGCTCGCCCCGGGCGTCGAGGTATGCGACACCGGTGGCCCGACGCCCGGCAGGGTCGAGGATGACCTCGGTGACGTGACACTCGGGGCGGACGTCACAACGTCCCGTCAGCAGGGCCCGGCGCAGGGACGCCACGGGATCGCCCTTGGCGTGGATCGGGCAGCCGTAGCCGCCGCAGAACCCGCAGTTGTTGCAGGCCGGGCGGCCGTCGTACGGCACGCTGTTGGCGCCGGTCGGCGCCCGGTAGGGGTGCAGGCCGAGCCGCTCGGCCGCCGGTGCGGTGAGCGTCGCCCCGAACATGTCCGGTCCCGGAGGCATCGGGTAGGGCCCGGACCGCCACGCCGAGAACGGATTGGCGTCCGCGTCCCCGGCCACCCCGATCAGCCGCTCGGCCTCGGCGTAGTACGGCTCGAGCTCGTCGTAGTCGATTGGCCAGTCGTCGACCTCGGCGCCGTCGATCGGGCCCCGGGCACCGAGCAACGAGAAGTCCTCCTCCCGGAACCGGGGGAGCTTGCCGTCGGCGTGCACGCCACCGCCGCCCACCGTGGACGGCACGTTGTTCACGTCTCCGGTGAAGAGTCGATCTCCGTCTGCGGCCGATCGTCGGAACGTTCGCGGCTCGACGAGGGGGTCAGGGCCGAGCATGTGCCGGTTCACGAACTTGAGCTCGTCGTTGGAGAACACCCCTTTGAAGTCGTAGGGCGGCACCAGGTCGATGAGGTGGTTGCGGCCCTTCTCGAGGACGATCACCGACCAGCCGGCGGCGGTGGCGGCATCGGCGAAGGTGGCGCCTCCGGGGCCCGAGCCGACGACGACCACCTGGGCATCGAGGTCGGTCATCGCCGGGTGACCTGGACGCCGGTCCAGCCGCGGGGTTGGACGTCGCCAACGAAGCCGATCGACCGCCAGCCCGTCTGGTCACGGTTGCCGCCGTAGACGGGATCCCCGTACATGCCCTCGCACGCGAGGTCATACAGCACCAAGCGGGCCTCCACGTTGGCGGCGAGACGCCGGTCCTGCTCGTCGGTCGGGGCGTGGGCGAAATCATCACCGAGCGCGGCGAGGGCATCGACGACCTGGTCCTGCAGCCCGACGACCGGTCCGTTGAACTCCCTCTCCGCCAGCCCCTTCGAGCCCTCCAACCGGATCCGCCACGCCAGCTCCTCGATCGGGCCGAGGGGCAGGAAGGTGGCGAACCCGTTGGCACCGCCGTGGCGACCGGAGAACGGCCCCCCGGCCCAGATGCGAGGCGGGTCGAACATGAAGGCGCCGAGCAACTGGTCGACGTAGTCGGCAACGCCGGCCGCCCCTCCCCCTGGGCACCGCTCGTCGGGCGGGATGAGACGATCGACCACAGCCTCCAGGTTCTGGTAGGCAACCGGCGGCAACCACACGGGCATGGCGGCAGATCCTATGGCCCTCCATCGGCGGGCCGCCACGGGGGGAGCACGGCCAGATCGGTGAGCCAATGCAGCGGGGCATCGGCGAACACCGTCCGAGCGCCGTCGAGCTCGCCGGGCCCCAGGGCCGAGCCATTCGCCTTGATGCCGATCACCCGGGCGCTGACATCTCGGCCCGAAGCACGAAGGCTCCTCATCCCCGCCAGGGTCGCCGATGGGTGAGTGCAGCTGATCAGGTAATGCGTGGGTGCCCGTGCAACGGCGGAGTCGATCACGGCAAGGAGGTCGGCGCCTGCCCCGGCAAGAACTCCGGCCTGGCGAGCGTGGTACTCGGCGGCCTCACCGACATCCATCGCCTCCGACGGTCGATAGCCGTCGGCTCGGGGGCCGATGACTCCGGCGATGTAGATCTCGGCGATCTCCCGGAGAACGGCCATCGGATACCCCGGCACGCGGCCGAGCAACTACCGTCCGGGCAGACGTCACCCGCCCGACCACCAGGATCAGCACCATGCCCATGCCCGAGAACCCCCAGGCCATCGACCTCATGATCGGCTTCCCGAGCGCCGACCCTCGGGCGCACTACGAGTTCCTCCGCAAGATGTCGAAGGACGCCGAGAGCGCCGAGATGGAGTTCCCGGCCGAGTACATGTTCAAGAACGTGCCCAACTACCTCCCCGAAGGCGCCGACCCTATCGAGGTCACCGTCGGCGAGATGGATCACTGTGGCGTCGCCCTGGGCATGGTCGGTGGACCGTTCTCCGCCAAGACCAAGGCTGCGGTCGAGCGGTACCCGAACCGATTCATCACGTCGCACGAGGTCGACCCCAACGACATCACCGGCACGGTGAGGGAGATTCGGCGGGCCCACGCCGAGTGCGGGATCAAGGCCGTCACCACCTTCCCGGCCGGCACCAACCCCCAAGTCCCGATCGACGATCGGCGCTACTACCCGATCTACCAGACGTGCATCGACCTCGACATCCCCATCGTCGTGAACGGTGGGGTGCCGGGTCCGCGAGTCCCGATGGACTGCCAGCACGTCGAGCGCTTCGATCCCGTCTGCTACGACTTCCCCGAGCTGCGCATCGTGATCCGCCACGGCGCCGAGCCGTGGGAGGCGTTGGCCGTGAAGCTGATGCTGAAGTGGCCGGGGTTGTACTACATGACCAGCGGTTTCGCTCCGAAGTACTACCCGAAGGCGATCATCGACTACGCCAACAGCCGCGGCGCCGACAAGATCATGTACGCCGGCTACTACCCGATGGGCCTGAGCCTGCGCCGGATCTTCACCGAACTCAAGGACCTGCCCCTCAAGGACGAGGTGTGGCCGAAGTTCCTCCAGGGGAACGCCCGGCGCGTCTTCAAGCTCGGGGAATAGATGATATGTCATCTATGTTGGCACTGTCATGACCACTGCACACACCTCCACCACCCCGTTGGCGACGCCGGTTCGGTCCGTCGAGCGGGTCGTACGCGGGCGGGGCGTCCATTGGGTCGGCGACGGCTTCCGGGTCAACCAGCTCTTCCCGTCGGCCGCTGATCTCGGTGCCGCCATCAGCCCGTTCCTGATGATGGACTACCACCCGCCCTACGAGTACGCCCCGACCGATACGCCCCGCGGCGTGGGGGTCCACCCGCACCGTGGCTTCGAGACGGTGACCATCGCGTTCGAGGGCTCCGTCGCCCACCACGACAGCACGGGTTCCGGAGGGGTGATCGGCCCCGGCGACGTCCAGTGGATGACGGCCGCTCGCGGCATCCTCCACAAGGAGTACCACGAGGCCGAATGGGCCCGGGTCGGCGGACGCTTCCACATGATGCAGCTCTGGGTGAACCTGCCGGCGGCGGACAAGATGTCCGAGCCGCGTTACCAGCCGCTGGTCAAGGAGAACATGGGCCACGTGGAATTGCCCGACGGTGCCGGCACCGTGACCCTCATCGCCGGCGAACTCGCGGGCGTGCACGGCCCGGCCCAGACCTTCACGCCGGTCGACCTCTGGGACGTGTCCCTCAACGAGGGCGGTGCGTTGGACAGCGACCTCACCCGCCGGGCGCAACGCCGCCCTCTTCGTGCTCGAAGGCGAGGTCCGGATCGGCACCACGGTGGCCGGCCCCGAGACCCTCGTCCTCCTGGCTCACGACGCCGACCGGTTCGTGGTCGACAGCGACGGCGGCGCCCGGTTCGTCGTGCTCGGCGGCGAGCCCATCGACGAACCGGTCGTGTCGTACGGACCGTTCGTGATGAACACCGCCGACGAGATCCGCCAAGCGGTGACCGACTTCAACGCCGGCCGGTTCGGTCACCTCGTCTGAGGTGACCGAACGAGGGTGTCAGCGGGTCAGGTCGGTGATCACGGCGCGGCCGAGGTACTGGCCGGCCTGGAGCTCATCGAAGATGTCACCCAACTCGGACAAGGGGCCGGTGCGCGACACGTGGCTCCTCACCTTGCCGGCGGCGGCGAGATCGACGAGCTCGCGCATGTCCTGCACCGTCCCGACCGCCGAGTAGATAACGATGGGGTCCTTCATGAAGAACTCGAACGGGTTGAGCTTGATGGGGCCCTCCTCGGTCGCCGGCAGGCCGACGGCGACGTAGAGCCCGGCTCGCCGGAGCAGCTGGAAGCCGAGGTCGAAGCCGGCCATGCGTGACGAAAAGACGAGCACGGCGTCGACGCCGCCCAGCTCGCGCATGACCACCTCGGCCGCCTCGCTGGCATCGACCGCCATGACGGCCCCCATCGAACGGGCGAACTCGAGCCGGTCGGCGCCGATGTCGACGCCGACGACCTGGTAGCCGAAGGCGGTGGCGATCTGTACGGCGTAGTGCCCGAGCCCGCCGGCGGCGCCGATCACGGCGATGTGGCGGCCCGGCAGGATGTGGTGGCGGAGCAGCTTCTTGACCGCGCCGTACGCCGTGAGGCCGCCGCACGCGAGGGGCGCCTCCTGGTCGGCCACGTTGTCCGGCAGCCGGACGAGACCGGGTGCGAAGGTGGTGAAGTACTCGGCGAACGTGCCCATGACGCCTTGTCCTTGCGGGCAATGCCGGGGCTCGCCCCGCATGCAGTACTCACAGGACCCGCACCAGTAGCCGCCGCCGTTGCCGCCGAGGCCGAGGATCACCCGGTCGCCCACCGAGACCGAACGGTCGGCTCCGGGGCCGAGCGCCTCGACGACACCGATGGCCTCGTGCCCCAGCACCGGTGACTGGATGCCCATCCAGTCACCTCGGGACAGGTGGAGATCGGAGTGGCACACGCCGGCCGCCGTGATGCGGATGAGCGCCTGCTCGTCACCGGGATCGGGGACGGGGAGGTCCTGAACGACGAGCCGTCCCTCGTCCATGCGTGCTGCCTTCATGGGTCCCCCTCGTTGGTCGTGCGCAGATAGCGGACGTACTGTAGGCGATGGACCCGAGGAGGCCCTGATGACCGCGACCCTCCCCACGAGCTCGCCCAGCAGTGAACGGCTGATCTCGGCCGACGACCACGTCGACGTCACCCACGACCAGGTCAAAGCGCATCTCGCCACCAAGTTCCACGACGACTACGACGCCGGCCTGGCTCGGTTCCGATCGTCGATGGCGTCCACGGCGTCGGTCGAGGCCAACGCCCGATGGCGTGACCAGCAAGGCCTGTCGACCGACGGTCCGCTGCCGACCATGGGGGGTAGCCGTTCGCACGCCTCCTGGGGCCGAGCCGGTCACACCGATGCGGCGGCCCGCCTGGCCGACATGGATACCGACGGCGTCGAGGCGTCCGTCACCTATTGCGAGGTCAGCGCCTTCCGGTACCTGTACCTGATCGACGATGGCTGGCAGGAGTCGACCCGGGCGTTCAACTCCGCCCTGGCCGAGTTCGCGTCGCCGGCGCCGGAACGTCTCGTCGTCAACGCGCAGATCCCGATCCACGACATCGATGCGGCCGTGGCCGAGGTCCACTGGGCGGCGAGCGCCGGGTACAAGTCGATCCAGCTCCCCGTGTTCCCCGCCGAGCTCGGCCTGCCGGACTACTGGGACAACCGGTATGCGCCGCTGTTCGACGCCATCTCCGAGGTCGACCTCCCGATCTGCTGTCACATCGGCCTCAACACGGCCCTCGAAGGCCTGGCCGTCCGGGACCCGACCCCCCAGAAGGGCATCTTCGTGCCGATGACCGCGCTGTCGACGGGTGAAGCGTTGGGGATGTGGGTCCTGACCGGGGTGTTCGAGCGGTTCCCGAGACTCACGCGTGGTGTTCGTCGAGCCCGGCCTCGGATGGGTGGCGTGGTGGCTCTACATCGTCGACGACCTCACCCAGCGCCAGGGGTACGACTTCCCGGCCCTGCGTGAGCTCCCCAGCCACTACTTTCGCCGCAACGTGTTCCTGACCTTCATCGACGAGCCCCACTCGGTACGCCTCGCCCATGAATCGCTGGGGATCGAGAACATCATGTGGTCGTCGGACTACCCGCACCCGGTCTCCACCTGGCCCCGGTCGCACGCCATCGTCGACGGCCTCTTCGACGGCGTGTCCGCCTCGGATCGCGAGCTGATCGTCAGCGGCAACGCGGCCCGGGTGTGGAAGCTCTGAGCCGTGCCGAAGGTCATTCCACCGAACGTCGATCGTGACGATGCCTTCTTCTGGAACGGGGTGAGCGACGGGCGGCTCCTCGTCCGCTCCTGCGCGTCGTGTCATCGGATCCAGCATCCTCCGTCTCCCATGTGTCCGGCCTGCGGGTCGACGGCATGGGGCGACATCGAGCTGTCCGGCCGGGGCACGGTGCACAGCTGGATCGTGTCGCGTCACCCGTCCCAACCGGACGACTCGCCGAGGATCGTGGCGCTCGTCGCACTGGATGAGGGGTTCCGTCTGGTGTCGAACCTGCAGGACATCGAACCCGCCGAGGTCGTGAACGACATGCCCGTCGAGGTGGTGTTCCGCGACGTCGACGGTGTCCGTCTACCCCAGTTCCGGCCGGCGACGGAGGCCGCATCGTGAGCACCCGCGGCGGTACCGCAGGTCGCACCGCCATCGCGGGGATCGGCCAGACCGAGTTCTCCAAGAGCTCGGGACGCAGTGAGCTGCAGCTGGCGTGCGAGGCCGTGCGCGCCGCCATCGCCGACGCCGGGCTGACCCCAGCCGACGTCGACGGGTTGGTCACGTTCCAGCAGGACAGCAACGACGAGCTGGCGGTCATGCGCAACGTCGGCATCCAGGAGGTGCGCTGGACATCGCGCACACCGTTCGGTGGGGGCGGGGCGTCGGCCACGGTCGAACACGCCGCCGCCGCGGTGGCGAGCGGCGCCGCTGATGTGGTCGTCGTGTACCGGGCCTTCAACGAGCGGTCCGGGCACCGGTTCGGCCAACCTCAGGCCCGACCGTCGTCGGCGGCGATGAACCTGCACCTGCCCTACGGCCTCGACACCCCGGCCAAGATGTACTCGCTGTGGTTCCAGCGCTACATGCACCAGTACGGGCTGACGAACGAGGACTTCGGCCGGTACTCGGTGGTGGCCCGCAAACACGCGGCCACCAACCCCACGGCCTGGTACTACGGCCAGCCGATCACCCTCGACGATCACCAGAGCTCCCGTTGGATCGTCGAGCCGATCCTGCGTCTGCTCGACTGCTGCCAGGAGAGCGACGGTGGCGTCGCCCTGGTCGTGACCACCGTCGAACGGGCTCGGGACCTGGCCCAACCGCTCGTCGTTATCGATGCCGCGGTGCAGGGCAACGTGTTCGGCGGCGACGTCTTGTTCAACTACTACCACGACGACATCTCGACGTTCCCCGAGGCCGAGCACTGTGCCCGACAGCTGTGGGCGACCACCGGTCTCTCGCCAGCGGACATCGACGTCGCCATGATCTACGAGAACTTCAGCCCCGTCGTCTTCTACCAACTCGAGGCCTACGGGTTCTGCGGCCGGGGCGAGGCGGGGAGTTTCATCGCGGACGGCCACATCGAACTGGGCGGCGCGCTGCCCGTGAACACCAACGGCGGGCTGCTGGGCGAGGCGTACATCCACGGTGTCAACAACATCCTCGAAGGCGTGCGCCAGATGCGCGGCACCGCCGCCAATCAGGTGGCGGGCGCCGAACACGCCTTGTGCGCCGCCGGACGCAGTGCCGTCGTGCTCGGCCGCGGCTGAGCGCGGACGCGCCGCGCCTCCCGGCCCATGTCCCTGCTCGAGTTCGGTCTCCTGCTCGTCGCGGGCGTCGCGGCCGGGTTGACCGGCAGCGTCGCCGGGCTGGCGTCCATCGCGTCCTACCCGGCGCTGCTCGCGGCCGGGCTCCCGGCCGTCGTCGCCAACCAGACCAATACGGTGTCGCTGGCGTTCGGTTCGGTGGGATCGATCAGCGCCTCGCGGCCCGAGCTCCGTGGTCAACGAACACTGACTCGACGCCTGGCCGTGCTGGGGCTGGCGGGCGGCGTCTGCGGGGGCGCCCTCCTGCTCACCCTGCCCGGAGCGTCGTTCGAGCGGGCCGTCCCGGTCCTGGTGGCCGTCGGCTCGGGCGCCATGCTCGTGCGCTCCCGGTTGGTCGAGGACGTGCACGCCGACGGGCCCCCGCATGTCGGGCGGGCCGAGGTTGGGGCCTTCGTGATCGGGATCTACGGCGGCTACTTCGGCGCCGGCGCCGGTGTCATGTTGTTGGCGATGCTGCTGCACACCACCCACACGAACCTGCCGCGGGCGAACGGGGTCAAGAACGTGGTGCTCGGACTGGCCAACGGCGTGGCGGCGGTCATGTTCAGCTTGTTCGGCGACGTCCGATGGAGCGTCGTGCTGCCTCTCGGTGCGGGCGCACTCGGCGGTGGGAGGCTCGGGCCGTGGGTGGTCCGGCGAATACCGCACGAACCGCTGCGGATCGGCATCGCGGTGGCCGGCCTGGCGCTCGCCGCCAAGCTGGCCGTCGACACTTACTGGTGAGGCTCAGTTGATCAGCGGGTCCCGGGGGAGGCCGAGGATCCGCTCACCGATCTGGTTGCGTTTGATCTCAGACGTGCCGCCGGCGATCGACATGGCGCGATGCACGAGGACCAACGCTCCACTGATCGCGCCGTCGCCATCGAGGTAGGCAGCGTCGGGTCCGGCCAGCTCCGTCAGTGCCGCGGCCGCCTCGTGGCCCAACTCGGAGAGGACGAGTTTGGCCACGTTGCCTTCCGGTCCGGGCCCACCGCCGGCGACGGCGCGATGAGCGGTACGCAAGTTCATCGCCGTCATGGCCTGGGTGCCGACGATGTACCGACCGACCCGGGCCGCGCCGCCGACGAGCCGCTCCGGGTGGGCATCGAGCGGGGTGATCATCATCTCGCCGGGGAGCGTCATGCCGCCTTCGCCGCCACCGATGCTGACGCTCTCGTTGCCGAGTGTGGCGCGAGCGACGGTCCATCCCCCGTCGACGGGGCCGACGACGTCGTCGTCGGGCACGAACACGTCGTTGAAGAAGACTTCGTTGAACTCGGACTGTCCCGAGGGCATCTTCAGTGGGCGCACCTCGACGCCGGGCCCGTGCATATCGATCACCATGGTGGTGATGCCCTGGTGTTTGGCGGCGGCGGGATCGGTGCGCACGGTGGCGAAACCGAACGCGGCCAGATGGGCGCCGCTGGTCCACACCTTCTGCCCATTGACGAGCCAGCCGCCCTCGACCGCGCGTGCCCTTGCTGGTGATGCCGGCGGCGTCCGACCCGGCGTCGGGCTCGCTGAACAGCTGGCACCAGATCACGTCCTGGCGGACCGCCGACTTCACCCACCGGGACACCTGGTCGTCGGTGGCGTGCTGGATCAGGGTCAAGATCACCCAGCCGGTGATGCCGAGCGACGGTCGTTTGACGCCCGCCGCAGCGAACTCCTGCTCGATGACGAGCTGCTCGACCGCCCCCGCACCCCGACCCCAGGGAGCCGGCCAATGCGGCATGGCGTAGCCGGCGTCGATCAGGGCGTCCTTCTGGGCATCGGCGTCGAGCGAGGCGACCCACTGGGCGAACTCTCGCACCGTGGCCCGGATGGCCTCGGCCTCGGGCGGCAGGTCGACCGAGCGGGCGCGGCGCACGCCGGCGCGGGTGTGATCCGTGACGTCGACGGCGGCCGACCCTGGATCGAGCAAGGACCCGAGGGCGGTGGCGCGTCGCAGGTAGAGGTGGGCGTCGTGTTCGTAGGTGAAGCCGATCCCGCCGTGCACCTGGATGTTGAGGTTGGCGCACAGATCGGCGGCATCGGCCGCGGCGACGGCCGCCATGGCGGCGGTGATCGACAGCTGGTCCCCACCTCCGGCCGCCGCTCGGGCGGCATCCCAGACCGTGGCCGTGGCGAGCTCGGCCGCCACGAGCATGTTGGCGCAATGGTGTTTGACGGCCTGGAACATGGCGATCGGCCGACCGAACTGGATGCGCTCCTTGGCGTAGGCCGCCGCCTGTTCGGTGCACTCGCGTGCCACACCTGTCGCCTCGGCGGCGAAGATCACCCGGTAGAGGTCGACGAGGGTCTGGCCGGCGCCGGGCAGGATCGCCGCGGGGGTGGTGTCGAACGTGAGGCGTGAGGTGCGCCGGCTGGCGTCGAGGTTGCGGGGCGTCTCCACACTCACGCCGCCCGCGGACACGTCCACGACGGCGATGTCGTGGCCGACGAGCACCAGGACCACGTCGGCGGTGGCGCCGCCCAGGACAGCCGGGGCCGTGCCGGTGAGTCGTCCGCCGTCCAGCGCCAGCGTCCCCGTCACGGTGGCCGCTCCGGTGAGCTCGCCCGAGGCCAGGCCAGGGAGGAACCGCGCCCGGCAGGTGTCGTCGCCGGCCGCGACGAGGGCCGCGCTGGCGATCACGGTGGGTACGAAGGCGCCGGGCATGAGGGCCCGTCCCGCTTCCTCCACGACCACGACCAGCTCCTCGACGCCGAAGCCCGAGCCGCCGTCGGCCTCGGGGACGTGCAATCCGAGCCAGCCGATGTCGACGATGTCGGTCCACAACTCGGGTCGGGACTCGGTCTCGGCCGCCTGCTGGGCTCGCGCCGCGGCTCGGGAGCCTCGTTTGTTCAACATCTCGGCGGCCGTTTGGGCCAGGGCACGATGGTCTTCGGTGATGGCGATCGACATGGCCGTAGACCGTAGTCCGCTCGCTAGGGTGCGCCGGTGCCCGCAGCTGTCGCATCCGTGGACGCCTTGGCGGTCTACTTCGTCGAGGCCGGCAAGGTGGTGCCCGGACTTTCGATCGACGAGTCGGGCCGGGCCCGCTCGTGGTGGTGGCCGCTTCCTGCGGCCGACGATCGGTCATTCATCTCCGCGCTGATCGATGAAGACACCGTCGCCGGCCATCGCCGGGTGGCCGACGAGCTGGCGTTGGCGGTCGATTCCGAGGTCCGTGACCGGTTGGTCGCCGGCGCCGTCGTCGCACCGCGCCGTGCGGGCCGGCGGACGGTACCCGACGCCTGGGTACGCGCACTCCTGTCGTCGGACCCGTGGCTGCCCTCGAGCGTCGATCCCGACCAGGCGCGAGCGCTGGCCGGGGCCGTCGCCGAGTGGGTGAACGCTGGTGCCGTCCGCGCGACCGGCGCGCGGCTCTGCCTCCGCTTCGAGGAACCGGCTGAGGCCTCTGATCGGTGGACCGTCACGCCCCTGGCCCAGTCCGTCGACGAGCCGAGCATCATGTGGCCGATGTCGGACCTGTTCGACGGTTCGCCGCTGTTCGCCCCCGGATCGACGATCGAGGTGTTGGGGTCACTGGGCCGAGCGGTGCGGGTGGCGCCCGAGCTCGGCCCGTTCCTGGAGAACGCCGTGCCCCAGGCCATGGACATCGAGGGCAGCGCCGCGCTCGGCGCTCGTCGTCGAACGGGCCGATCTGTTGCTCGAAGCGGGCATCGGCGTGGTGCTGCCGTCATGGTGGACACGGCGCGGTCGAATTCGGCTTCGTGCTCGAGCCCGGACGGCGACCTCCTCCACCTCCGGAGCCGATGGGGTGGCCTCCGGCTTGAACATGGATGCCCTCGTCGACTTCACCTGGGAGGCCGCGCTCGGCGATCGCAAGCTGACCAAGGCCGACCTCGCTGCTCTCAGCCGTGCCGCCACGGCGAAGTCGAGCCTCGTCAGACTGCGCGGCGAATGGGTGGAGATCGACCCCGCCGAGCTGGCCGCCATCGCCGCCGCCGCCGGCAACCGGAGCGCCGCCCGCGCCCGAGACCTGCTACGAGCCGGGCTCGGACTCGATCGACTCGACGCTCCGGGCGGGGTCGAGGTGTCCGGCGTGGTGGCCACCGGATGGCTCCATGACGTGCTCGACGGTGCCCTTCACGCCACGATGGAACCGCTGCCCGAACCACCCGGGTTCGCCGGCACCCTGCGCCCCTACCAACGCCGCGGCGTGGGTTGGCTGCGGTTCCTCGGCCAACTCGGACTCGGGGTGTGCCTGGCCGACGACATGGGTCTGGGCAAGACGGCGCAGCTCATCGCCAGCTTGCTGGCCGATCCGGCGCCGGGTCCGACGTTGGTGGTGTGTCCGGTGTCGGTGCTGGGGAACTGGCAGCGTGAGCTGGCGCGTTTCGCTCCGGATCTCACGGTCATGGTGCACCACGGCGCCGACCGCTTCAGCCGGGACGATCGGGAGCTCGGCGACCGGGTGGTCGATGTCGACGTCGTGCTCACCACGTACGCCCTGGTGGCCCGAGACGTGGAGCAGCTCGCGGCCGTGCCCTGGGGTCGGTTGGCCCTCGACGAGGCCCAGCAGGTCAAGAACCCGGGAACCGCCCAGGCCCGTGCTGTTCGACGGGTTCCCGCCTCCCGCCGGGTCGCGCTCACCGGGACGCCGGTGGAGAACCGCCTTTCCGAGCTGTGGTCGATCATGCAGGTGCTGAACCCGGGGCTGCTGGGGAGCCGTAAGGATTTCCGCGAGCGGTTCGTCCTCCCCGTGGAGCGCGACGGTGACGAGGAGGCGGCGGCTCAACTGCGACGAGTGACCGGACCGTTCCTACTGCGCCGCCTCAAGACGGACCGATCGATCATCGACGACCTCCCCGACAAGATCGAGCAGGTCGAGTTCTGCCCGCTCACGACGGAACAGGCATCCCTCTACCGGGCCGTCGTCGATGATCTCGTCGAACGGGCCGAGTCGAGTGAGGGCATCGAGCGCCGGGGACTCGTGCTCGCCGGGATCACCCGACTCAAGCAGGTCTGCAATCACCCGGCGCAGTTCCTGCACGACGGTTCGGCGCTCGCCCGACGGTCGGGCAAGCTGAACCGGACGGAGGAGTTGCTCGACGAAATCGTGGCGGCGGGCGACAAGGTGCTGTGTTTCACGCAGTTCTCGGAATGGGGAGATCGCCTCGTGCCCCATCTGGCGGCCCGGTACGGCGTGGAGCCGCTCTGGCTGCACGGCGGTGTGAGCCGGCGGGCCCGTGACGCCATGGTGGCCCGGTTCGCCGAGCCCGCCGGTCCACCGATCTTCCTGCTGTCCGTGAAGGCCGGCGGTACCGGGCTGAACCTCACCGCCGCGTCGCATGTCATTCACCTCGACCGCTGGTGGAACCCGGCGGTCGAGGATCAGGCGACGGATCGGGCGTTTCGCATCGGGCAGACCCGGACGGTGCTGGTGCACAAGCTGGTGGCGGCCGGGACCATCGAGGACCGGATCGACGAGATGATCACGTCGAAGCGGGCTCTCGCCGATCGGGTGGTGGGCACGGGTGAGGCATGGCTCACCGAACTGTCCACCGATGACCTGCGCGAGGTGCTCTCACTCCGCGGCGACGGCGAGGACGAGTGAACTCGCGATCGTGGGACGACCTGTGAACTCGCGATCGTGGGACGATCCGTGGCAGCGCTATCCGGCGTCCAAGCCGATACGCGTCGAGCACGGCATCGCCTCGCGGAAGAAACGCGGCGATATGGCGTCCACCTGGTGGTCGAAGCGGTTCGTCGGCGTCCTGGAGAGCTTTGGCCTCGGGGCCCGGATGCAGCGTGGCCGCCGATACGCGCGTGCCGGTCAGGTGTTGTCGCTCGAGGTCGACGCCGGCCTGATCGCCGCCCAGGTGCAGGGTTCCCGTCCGACGCCGTATCTGGTCACCGTCCGGTCGGCCCCAGCCAGCGAAACGCAATGGCTGAAGCTCGAGGACGCCTTCCGGAGCCGCGTGGGATTCGTCGCCCAGCTACTCGCCGGGGAGGTGCCACCCGAGTTGGAGGAGGCGTTCTCCTCTGCTCGCATCGACCTCTTCCCGAGGCGGTGGGCCGACATCGACGCCCGCTGCAACTGCCCCGACCGGGAGAACCCGTGCAAACACCTGGCCGCAGTGTTGTACGTGTTCGCCGATCAGCTCGACGACAATCCCTGGCTCTTGTTGACCTGGCGGGGTCGTCGGCGTGACGATCTGCTCGAGACCCTGCGGCTGGGGGCGGGCTCGTCGCTCGACCTCGGTGCCGAGGTGGCCCCATGGTGGCCGTTGGTCCCGGGTCATCTGGATTCGCCGGCCACCGCACCGGCGATCACCGCTGGCGTCGATGCTGCAAACGTCGTGCCTCCCGAGCCCCGGGATCGGGTCTTGCGGCGGCTCGGGGCTCTCGAGGTGAAGGCCTTCGGTGGAGCGGCACTCGACGCTCTCGTCGATGTGTACCCCGCCGTCAACGCCGTCGACGACCCCGGTTCGGTCTGAGCATCGCCCCCGTGCTCGGCGTGGGCTCCCGCTCAGCCGGGCATGCGGTTTTCACCTCGCTGGGCCGGGCGTGATGTTTCGCCTCGCTCAGACAAGTCGATGGGCGACGCTGGTGCTCTGAGTTGTGACGAGCGTCGCTCTGATCGCTGGTCCTGGTCCTCAGGCGGTGGTCTTGGGGGGACGCCAGAAGGTGGCGAGGAGCGCGGCGGCGCCGCCGAACCCGGCACCGGCGGCCCAGGCCAGACCGCTGTTGCCGGCCACCCAGGTGAGGTCGAGGCCGTTGTTCGACCGACCACTCGCCCGGTCCGAGCGCCCCCAACCCCACGGCCACGACGATCAGCGTGAGCACGTATTCGTACCCCTCGCCCTTGTTGAAGATGAAGAAGCCGTTCTTCAGGTGGTTGGTGACCATGGCCACCGTCATGGTGCCGACGACGCCGGCGCATCCGAGCGGGGTGAGGAAGCCGAGCAGCAGGCAGGCGCCGGCGCCGACCTCGGTCAGCGAGGCGGTCCAGGCGTGCAGCACACCCGGCTTCATGCCGAGCGACTCGAACCAGCGCCCCGTGCCGGCGATCTTGCCGCCGCCGAAGATGTGGCGGATGCCATGAGCGAGCATCACGGCGGCGAGGATCACCCGGATCCCCAGCAGAGCGAAGTTGATGGCATCGATGTCGGTGGTCACGGGCCGGAACACTAGCGTGCGCGTCCATAGCCGATCACCGCCGGATCCTCTGGGCCGCCACGCTCGGGCTGCGGGGCGACCTCGACGTGCTGCTCACCGCGGCGGCGCAGACCGGGGCCGACGAGGTATCGGTCTACGCCGAGGGCATGGTGCAGTTGGGTCCTCTTGGTCGGTCCGATCTGGTGCGTCGGGCGGCTGACCTCGGGCTGGCGATCGGCGTGGTCGACGGCCTGTATTCCTGGATGCCGCTCACCGGGAGGCTCGCCGAACGGTCGAGCCCGGTCGAATCGGTGCTGGAGGCCGCCGCCGAACTGGGCGCGTTCGGCGTCAACGTGCTCGCGGTGGAGGACGGGTCGACGGTCGCCGAACGGGCCGACCGGTTCGCCGCCGCGGCCGACCGAGCCCACGCCAACGGTCTCGCCCTCATGCTCGAGTTCGCGCCGCTCGGAGGTGTGCACGATCTCGCCACGGCGTGGGCCGTGGTGGGTGGTGCCGATCCGGCAACCACCGGCGTGCTCTTCGACACCTGGCACTTCTACCGGGGTACCCCCGACCTCGACCTGCTGGCCTCGCTTCCGGGCGAGCGCATCGTGGCCGTGCAGATCAGCGATGCGGCGGCCGACGTCGAGGGCACGTTGTGGGAGGACACGATCAGGCACCGCCGATTGCCCGGCGAGGGCGACCTCGACTTGCCGGCGGTGATCGCCGTACTCGACCAGATCGGCGGATTGAACCGTTACGGGCCCGAAGTGATCTCCGACACCATGGCGGCGATGGACCCGGCCCAGGCCGCGACCCTCGCCATGGCGAGCGTCGACGCACTGGTGCGTCGCTGACGGGCTTCAGAGAGCGGAGATGAAGGTGCCCTCGGCCTCCGCCAGGAGCACTTCGCCGTGGCGGGCCGTGCCGACGGGCGACGGGTGCCGGTATCGGACGGTCAACGCGCCGGTCGCTCCCATCACCGGGCCCATCATCTGGGTACAGCCGAGCAGCTCGTCGAACGCAGCGGCGAGCACGCGTCCGTGCCACCGGTCCGGTGCGCCCTCGTAGAGATCGCTGAACACGGCCCACCCTCCGGTCACCCTGTCGTGATGCTCGTGGTAGGGCCACTCCTCCAGCGGTTTGTCCCGCAACGACGGCAGCGAGGTGAGGGCCTGGCGAGCGATGGCCATTGACTCGGCGGCCAGGGCGAGTCGTTCCGGACCCGCGGCGGCGTCGACTTCGCGTCGGCGTGCCAGACTCCACCGTTCAGTTCACCAGGAGCATGACATGGGACAACTCGACGGGAAGACCGCCATCGTGACCGGATGCGGACGCGGTCAAGGGGAGGCGACCATCCGGCTCTTCGCCGAGCACGGTGCCACGGTCATCGGCACGGACATCGACGCCGAGACGGGGGCTCGGTCGGCCGCCGCCGCCGGCGCCGCCTTCGTCCACCACGATGTTGCCGCCGCGTCGTCGTGGGCGGACGTGGTCAGGACTGCCATGGAGTCGACGGGGCGGATCGACGTGCTCGTCAACAACGCCGGGATCATCGAGTGGCGGACCATGACGGAGACGCCGCTCGACGTTTGGGAGCGGGTGATCGCCGTCAACCAGACCGGGCCCTTCCTCGGCATGCAGGCTGTGGCCCCCATCATGAAGGCCCAGGGGAGCGGTTCGATCATCAACATCTCGTCGGTGGGCGGGTTGGGCGGCTCGAGCCCCTGCTACGCGTACGGGGCCACCAAGTGGGCATTGCGGGGCATGACGCGAGGCGCAGCGCAGGAGTTGGGACCGTTCGGCGTCCGGGCCAACGCCATCCTCCCCGGCTTCGTGGAGGGCCAGATGATCGCCAACATGGACACCGAACGCGGCGCCCAGTCAGTACCGCTCCGACGTATCGCCCAGCCGCTCGACGTCGCCAAGCTGTCCTTGTGGTTGGCCTCCGACGAGAGCTCCTACGTGTCGGGTGCTGACCACCTCATCGACGGTGGCATGCGGGCGTAGCCCTGGCTGAGCCTTTCCCAGCCGCCGGGTCGAGGCTCAGGGGAGCCAGCTGGCCCGGTCGCCCCACGCGGCGAGGCGAGGCGCGCCTTCGAGTTCGCCCCGGTCGAGCAGCCACGCCAACACGGAGCGGCGATCGGTCTCATCGGTGACGCTGACGGGCTCGCTCGTGCGGTACTGCACGGTGTCCCATTGCTCGGCGAAATCCGCCTCGACGTAGGTCTGCGTCCAGTCCGCCGGCGTGAGGCCCACCGCGCCGAGGTCGACACAGTGCACCGACACCTCGCGGAGGCGCATGAACAGGACGTTCGCCGACGGGAACTCCACGTCGCCCGGAATGCGAGCGATGCCTCCCGCCGGCACCGGGCCCCGCCATTCGGCGTCGAACGCCGCGGCCGACCGCTCCAGATGGTCCCGGATGTCTGCCGCGGGTCGGCGGGCGCCGCGTTCGATGTCGTCGGACCGCTGCTCGACTCCGCCGGGATACATGTGCGCCGGTCGCCCGGCCCGAAGGGCCGCCCCGGCGAACGCCAGGGCATCGGCGTTGAAGGCGATGTGGGAGAGCAGGTGGCCTATGGTCCAGTCCGGGAGCCGGCTCGGGCTCGCCATGTCGGAGTCGGTCATCTGGGCGATGCGAACGCGAAGGAGGTCCGTCGTCGAGCGGATGGCGTCGATGAGCAGGTCGTTGGTCACCCGGCCGACGGTAACGCGGCGGCGAGGTGGGTCGCGATCTCGTCGGCGATCGAGGTGGGGGAGACAGCGGCGTCGAGCATCGGGCGAGCGGCCAGCTCCGCGTCGACGGCGACCTCGAGGCGCCACATCACCCGCGCCCGAACCTCGGCCCGGAGTCGGCGCTCACGAGATGCGGCCCGCCCGTCGAGCTCGGTCAACACGCGAGCGTGGGCATCGATGGCGGCGACGACCTCGGGCGCGCCGTCGCCTGCGGTCGCCGTGGTCATCACGATGTCGGGCCGAGTGAAGCGGCCGGTTCGGCGGTCCTGGCCACTGATGTGCGACAGGTCGAGCATCAGCTCCAGATCGCGCCGGGTGTCCGAAGCCCCGGGACGGTCGGCCTTGTTGACGACGAACAGGTCGGCCAGCTCCAGCAGACCGGCCTTGTTGGCCTGGACGGCATCGCCCCAGCCGGGCGCCACGACCACCACCGTCGTGTCGGCCGCCGCGGTCACGTCGACCTCGACCTGGCCGACGCCCACCGTCTCGATGATCACCGGGTCATACCCCGCGGCGTCGAGCAGCCGCACGGCTCCGGGGACCGCGAGCGCCAGGCCACCATGGTGACCGCGGGTCGCCATCGAGCGGACGAAGCCGGTGTCGCCGATCACGTCGTCCATGCGCACGCGATCGCCGAGGATCGCACCCCCGCTGAGCGGTGACGACGGGTCGACGGCGATGACCGCCGGCCGGCGCCCGGTGTCGGTCCACGCCGAGACCAGCCGTCCGACGAGGGTCGACTTGCCGGCTCCGGGGGCTCCGGTGATCCCGACCACGTGGGCGCCGCCGGTTCGGGCGTGGATGCGATCGGCGATCAGATCCGCGGGCGGACCGCCGCGCTCGACGATCGTCAGCAGCCGACCGAGCGACCGGGTGCTCCCCGACATCGCCTCCTCGAGCAGTTGGTCGACATCGCGATGCCGGGTCGCGTGCCACCCGACGGGCGACGCGGCGGACTTTGGCGACGACCTCATCGGCCGGCGCACCCGGACCGAGGATCGCCGCGACGCCCGCCGCGGTCATCGGTTCGAGATCCTCCTCGGGCACGATGCCACCGACGACGACCGGAGTATCCAGCCCGGCTTCTCGGAGGGCCGCCACGATGCGGGGCGCGATCGTGAGGTGGCCGGCGTTGTGCAGTGACAGACCCACGACATCCGCGTCCTCCTGCTCGACGGCGCGCACCACGCTCTCGGCGGTCTGGCGCAGCCCCAGGTAGATGACCTCCATGCCGGCGTCACGAAGGATCCGGGCCACGACCTTGAGGCCGCGGTCGTGCCCGTCGAGCCCGATCTTGGCCAGCACGACCCGGATGGGGATCTCGTCATCGGACATGGACGTCACAACACGGCCGTTTCGACGTAGGTGCCGAACACGCCCTCGAGGGCGGACACGATCTCGCCTTCGGTGGCGTAGACCGACACCGCGTCGATCAGCGCCGGCATGAGGTTGACCGTCGGTTCGGTCGCCTCGGTGACCAACCGGCTGAGCGCGGAGTGCACGGCGTCGTCGTCGCGTCGCTGCTTCACGTCGGCGAGCCGTTTGCGTTGGTAGTCCTCGGTGTCCTGGCCGATGCGCAGGATGGGGCTCGAGGTTCGTCGTTGCCTTCGGTGAAGGCGTTGACACCGACGACGATCCGGCGGCCGGCGTTGACCTCGCGCTCGAACCGGTAGGCGGAGTCGGCGATCTCGCCCATGAAGTAGCCGCTCTCGATCCCGGCGTACACCCCCTCGAGCATCGAGCCTTGACCGAGATCGATGAGGTGGGCGAACACCTCTTCGGCACGCCGCTCCATCTCGTCGGTCATCCACTCGACATAGGGGGCGCCCCCGAGCGGGTCGGCCACGTTGGCGGCGCCGGTCTCGTGGGCGACGATCTGCTGGGTGCGGAGGGCGATGCGAGCCGCCTTCTCGGTCGGCAGGGCGAGCGCTTCGTCGTAGCTGTCCGTGTGCAGGCTCTGCGTGCCGCCGAGCGCCGCCGCCATGGCCTGGATGGCGACCCGGGCGATGTTGATCTCGGGCTGCTGAGCGGTGAGCGACACGCCCGCGGTCTGGGTGTGGAACCGGCACAACCACGAACGCTCGTCGACGGCGCCGTAGTGCTCCCGCATCCAGCGGGCCCAGATGCGCCGGGCGGCGCGGAACTTGCCGATCTCCTCGAAGAAGTCGAGGTGGCTGTTGAAGAAGAAGCTGAGTCGGCCGGCGAAGGCGTCGATGTCGAGCCCGGCTTTCGTCGCGGCCTCGACATAGGCGAAACCGTTGGCGAGCGTGAACGCGAGCTCCTGAGCGGCGGTCGCTCCGGCCTCGCGGATGTGGTAGCCGGAGATCGAGATGGCGTTCCACCGGGGCATCTCGGCGGCGGCGAAACGCACAGAATCGGTGACGAGCCGCATCGACGGCCGAGGCGGGAAGATGTACTCCTTCTGTGCTTGGTACTCCTTGAGGATGTCGTTCTGGAGCGTGCCGTTGAGCGCGGCGCGTGGGGTGCCGCCCTTCTCGGCGACGGCGACGTACATGGCGAGCAGGATCGGTGCCGGGCCGTTGATGGTCATGGAGGTTGACACCTGGCCGAGGTCGATGTCGGCGAACAGGTCCTCCATGTCGGCCAGGGTGTCGACGGCGACCCCCGCTCGCCCGACCTCGCCGACGGCCCAGTCGTGATCCGAGTCGCGGCCCATCAGGGTGGGCATGTCGAACGCGGTCGACAGGCCTGTGCCGCCGCTACGGAGCAGCTCCTTGAAACGGGCATTGGTGTCCTCGGCGGTGCCGAAGCCGGCGAACATGCGCATGGTCCAGAGACGGGACCGGTACATCGACGCGTGGATGCCCCGCGTGTACGGGTACTGCCCCGGGTAGGGAGCGTCGCCGTAGATGGGATCGACGGGCACCCCTGACATGGTCTCGAACGGCACGTCCCGCAGGCGAGCCGTGTCGTACACCTCCTGCCACGACAGTCGGGCATCGTCGGTCATCAGCTCATCCCTTGCATGTAAGAACGTCTGGCTTCTGAAGATATGAAGTCAAAGTATATCGCGATCGTTGCGGATTCTCCTAACCTGGGCCACCGTGGTGCTGCCCTTCGATCCCATCGACGAGGCGCGGCGGAACTGGGCCGCCAACGGTTTCGGGGCCGTCGACGCCATGTCGGCCGCGACATCGCTGACGCGAGCCCACCAGATCGTGCTCGGTCGAGTCAACGAAGCTCTGGCCCCGCACGGGCTGACCTTCTCCCGCTACGAGGCCCTGGCCCTCCTGGCGTTCTCCCGGCTCGGCGAGCTGCCCCTCGGCAAGATGGGGGTGCGGCTTCAGGTCCACCCGGCATCGATCACCAACACGGTCGACCGCCTCGAGGCCGATGGCCTGGTCGAGCGGGCACCGCACGCCACCGATCGCCGCACCGTCCTGGCCCGCATCACCGAGACCGGCCGCCAGCGTCTGAAGGAAGCGACCGAGGCGCTGGTTGAGATCGAGTTCGGTCTGGCGGCGCTGTCGCCTCGCCAGCTCGCCAACGTCGACGCCACGCTCCGTCCCCTCCGCCGCGACGCCGGCGACTTCTGAGGCGGTCGACCGCCCGAGCCGTTGGTATCGGCCGCCCGGTAGTGTCCCGATCGTGCTGCGCGAGTTGTTGGCCCTCGACGGTGTCGTCGAGACGTGCGAGCTCCGAGGTCCGATCGGAATCATGGCGTACCACGGCGGGAACCTCGAGCAGGTGACCGATGTGATCGCGCACGAGGTGGCCGACCGGATCGGGGCCTCGGTGTACTCGATCGTCCAGGAGCCTCCCCTTCGCCACCACATCCCGTCGACGTCGTTCGACCCGGCGCACTCGCCGCTCCTGGCCGCGTTCGTCGAGCACGTCGACGTGGTGGTGAGCCTGCACGGGTACGGGCGGGAGGACCGCTTCCACGACCTCCTGCTCGGGGGGCGGCACCGTGATCTCGCTGGTCACCTCGCGGTCCACCTCCGAGACGTGTTGCCCGATCCCTATCGGGTCGTCGAAGACCTCGACGACATCCCGGTCGATCTGCGCGGGCTGCACCACGACAACCCGGTCAACCGGCCTCGGAGTCGCGGAGTGCAGATCGAGCTTCCGCCGACCGTCCGCTGGAACCGCGACGTGCACCAGTGGTCGGACTTCGCCGGTGCGCCGCGGGCGCCGCACGTCGACCTCGTCATCGGGGGTCTCGTGGCCGGGCTGGCCAGCTGGGCCGCGTAGATCTACAGCCGGGTTGCGGCGATCGACACGAAGCTGACCAGGGCGTTGTCGTGCCCGCCGTCGGTCAGGCGGACCCGAGCGTGGACGAGAGCCGGATCATCGGTCTCGATCGCCTGAACCGCGCCCACCAGGGGACCGACGTGCAACCGGCCCAGGAAACGGATGTCGAGGTCGGACACGGCCAGGCGGCCTCCGTTCCCCAGCGCGTGCTCGGTCGCCAGCTCGGCGAAGAGGGTCTGAGCGCCACCCTGCACGGTGCCCTGCGGGCCGTTGCTCACCCGGAGCGCTCCGTCCATCTCGATCGTACGGGCGTCGACGATCCGCGTCGCCAGGTACTCGTCGATCGAGGTCTCGGCCATGGGCGGGATCGATGTAGGCCCGCTCGACGTCGGCGTGCCGAGCGGGAGGTTCATGAAGGTCGTAACCGCACGACCGAACGGAGGGCCATCGGGAGTCGCCGCGAGTGCCGTCTCGGCGACGATCAGCCGCTTGCCGGCCCGCAGCGCCCGGGCCGTGAGGTGGACACGGCCCCTCGTGGGCGGCGCGGAGTGGAGCGAGAGTCGCAGGTCGACCGTTGGGTTCACGGCCCCGGCTGGGGCATGTCCGGCGACCAGGTCCACGAGCGTGGCCAAGACGCCGGCCCGGATGCGCGTCGTGCCGGGGATGAAGACCTCGGGGCGCACCGGCGCCGATCCGGTGGCGACCCCGTCGAGGACGTCGAACTCGCCGGCCAGCACGCCCATGTAGTGGTCCGCGGGGATGTTGTGAGGGTCGCGGTCGGTGTCGCTCATGGGCGTCGACAGTGGACTGTTTCCTCGGCATCGGGCAAGTCCGGGTGATCACCGGGCGACGGTCGGGTGCGAGCTAGGGTCAGCTGCGTGAGCGAGCCGGGTGGCTATACGCACGGCCATCACGAGAGCGTGTTGCGCTCCCACCGGTGGCGGACGGCGCAGAACTCGGCCGCCTACCTGACTCCGTGGCTGCGGCCCGGTCTCGACCTGCTCGACGTGGGCTGCGGACCGGGCAACCTGACGATCGACCTCGCCCGGCTCGTGGCACCTGGCCCCACCCTCGGGGTGGATGCCAGCGCTTCGGTGATCGACGCCGCCCGAGCCGATCTCGACGACGACCTCCCGGTGTCGTTCGAGGTGGGCGACGCCTACGCGTTGTCGATGCCCGACGATTCCTTCGATCTCGTCCACGCCCACCAGGTGCTCCAGCACCTGACCGATCCGGTTGCCGCGCTGATCGAGTGGCGGCGGGTGTGCCGCCCCGGCGGGATCGTCGCGTGCCGAGATTCGGACTACGCGGCGATGACATGGTACCCGGCCGAGCCCGCCCTCGACGAATGGCTGTGCCTGTACCGGCTGGCCGCCCACGAGAACGGAGCCGAGCCCGATGCCGGGCGCCGGCTGCTGGCGTGGGCCCACGCCGCTGGGTTCGCCGAGGTGACGGCCACGGCATCCGTCTGGTGTTTCGCCACCCCGACCGACACCGCATGGTGGGCCGACCTGTGGGCCGACCGATTCACGTCCTCGGCGGTCGCCCGGCAGCTGGTCGACGGCGGGCATGCGAACGACGCCGACCTGGCATCGATCGCCGCCGCGTGGCGCGCCTGGGCCGAGCACCCCGATGCCTGGTTCATGGTCCCCCACGGCGAGATCCTCGCCCGGGCCTGACGCCACCACGGAGAGACGAAAGG
Organism: uncultured Acidobacteriota bacterium; assembly: GCA_963732655.1. GTDB lineage: Bacteria > Actinomycetota > Acidimicrobiia > Acidimicrobiales > SHLQ01 > CAVTWS01. The sequence goes on from CAVTAI010000005.1 coordinate 724,797, forward strand.
ATCAACCGTGACGGGACGTTTCGAGGGCGGTGAGGCGGTGGCGTGCACCGCCTCGGCCACGTGGGACGGTGCTGACGCCATCGTCGCGCAGACGATCGAGGCCTATGGACGGGTCGATGTGTAGGTCAACAACGCAACGGTGATGCGCAACCAGGATCTGCGGCGGTACGACGAGGCCGACTGGGACCGTACCCACGAGGTGAACCAAGGGCTACCTGGCGATGATCCGGGCCGTGACCCCGTGCATGGCCCGGCAGCACTCGGGCGCAATCGTCAACACCAGCTCGGGTTCCGGTTTCGGCCATCCGTCGCACGTGGCCTATGCCGCCGCCAAGGAAGGTGTCGTCGGCCTGACCCGGACCGCCGCGATGGAGTTGGGACGCTTCGGTGTCCGGTGCAACGCCATCCGCCCGTTGGCCGCCGGGGGTGGCGCCGTTCGTGGTGTGGCTCTGCTCGGACGCTGCGGCCAACGTGAACGGCCGCACGTTCTTCGTCTCGGGCGAGCGGGTCTCGCTGCTGACCGAACCCAAACCGAGGGCCACGATCACCCAGCCCGGCGGACCCTCGACCAGCTCGACGCCATCGCCCCCCGATCAGCTGGTGACCGGACTCACCAACCGGTTCGCCCTCGACGACCACCCGGACATGCAGCACTTCGACAACAACGACAACAACGACAACAACCACCGCGAACTGGGAGACCAAACTGTCGCGTAGGCGACGGCCGTGTCTCCCAGTTCGAACGGTTAGGAGCTGCAGGACAACATCGAGCAGCCGACTCGGTTGCGGGCCCATTCCGGTCGTTTGGCCGCGAATCGCTCGCGGCCGGGTTGATCGTCATAGGGGCGACGCAGCACGTCGAGCAGCTCGTGGGTGAGCGTCATGTCGCCCTGCTCGGCGGCGTCGATCGCCTCCTGGGCCAGGTAGTTGCGCAGCACGAAACGGGGGTTGGTGGCTCGCATCTGGTCCCGGCGCTCATCGTCGGTGAGCCCGGCCGAGCGGGCCCGCTCCGCCCACCGTCGCAGCCACGAGGCGACGGCGTCGGCATGGTCGCCGGCGAGGGCTGCAGGTTCGTACCAGGCGTCTCGGATCGGGGCCACCAGGTCGTCGTCGCCCCGGGTGTCGGCATCGGTCACCACGACATCGGCGAGCTGGCGGAAGAACACCACCTGGTCGATCTCGGCCCCGGCGAGGAGGTCGAACATCTCTCCCACGAGCTCGTTGTCGCCCGTTCGTTGACCTGGGTCCCACCCGAGGCGCGTCGCGACCATGGCCGTGAAGCGCTCGGCGTAGCGGTCGGCGAAACGATCGAGCGCTTCCTGGAGCGGTTGCGGGTCGCTGACGAGCGGCACGAGGGCGCTGCCGAGTTGCGCCAGGTTCCAGTGGACGATCTGCGGCTGGGCGCCGTACCGGTAGCGCCGGCCGCCGGCGTCGGTCGTATTGGGGGTCCAGCCCGGGTTGAAGTCCTCGAGCCACCCGTACGGTCCGTAGTCGATGGTGAGGCCGAGGATCGACAGGTTGTCGGTGTTCAGCACGCCGTGGACGAAGCCGACCCGCATCCAGTGGACGGCCAGGGTGGCGGTCGTGTCGCACACCTCGTCGAAGAAGGCGGCGATCCGCTCGTCACCCGGCACCGGCGCTGACGAACCGGCGGACAGGTGAGCGAAATCGGCGGCCAGCGTGTGGTCGACCAGGCGTCGGAGCAGGTCCTCGTCACCCCGGGACGGGGGCAGCTGGAAGTTGCCGAAACGCGTGAACGACGGGGCGATCCGGCACACCACCGCTCCGGGTTCGGCCTTGGGGTGGCCGTCGTAGAGCATGTCTCGCCAGACGTCGTCGCCGGTGGCCACGAGTGACAGGGCCCGGGTGGTCGGCACCCCGAGGTGGTGCATGGCTTCGCTGCAGAGGAACTCCCGCAGGGAGGACCGGAGCACGGCGCGGCCGTCGGCCGTGCGGGAGTACGGCGTGGGCCCGGCGCCCTTGAGCTGCAGCGTCTGGTGGCCACCGTGGCGGTCGATGACCTCGCCGAGCGCGATGGCCCGGCCGTCACCGAGCTGTCCGGCCCAATTGCCGAACTGGTGGCCGCCGTAACACATGGCAAAGGGATCCGCTCCGGCCGGAACCCGGTTGCCGCCGAAGACGGCTGCGAAGTCGGGGGTCTCGGGTACCGCCGGGTCGAGGCCGAGGAGCTCGGCCACCTCGGGCGACCAGACGAGCGTGGCGGGCGCTGCCACGGGGGTCGGCGCGACCCGGCTGAAGGCGGCGCCGAACACCTGGCGGCGCTGGTTCGTCGGGTTGGGGTCGGCCGGGAGCGACTGGGTGAAACGGTTGTCGAACGGCAGCTGGTCGAGGTCCGCGATCCGCGGATGATCGATCAAACTGGCCGAAGGCGAGCCAGGCGGTGGAACCATGATGGTGACGGTACCGGGCCCGGCCAGAGCTGGCTCAGCGACGGCGCAGCCGATCGATTGGTGGTGATGCCGGCGTCAACGAGAGGCGGCGGCGAGGGCGTTCACGGTGCCGGCGCCGAAGAAGCTGGTGCTCGACGGTCCGCCGGTGCACTGGCGTGGGTCGTCGGCCGGCCAGTCGGCGGGGCAGGGGGTCGGCGACGCGCTGCGTCGGATGGCGGCGGCGATTGCGCTCGGGCTCCAGTTCGGGTGCTGCTGGCTCACGAGTGCGGCCACCCCGGCGACATGCGGAGAGGCCATCGAGGTGCCGCTGATCCACACCCAGCGGGCGCCGTTGGCATCCTCGACGCCTCGCCCGATTGAGGCCAGGAACTCCCAGGTACCCGTGGCGTCGGTGCTCGACCATCCGGCGAGGATCCGGCCGAAGGTGGTCCCCGGCGTCTGGGCGGCGTCGCCGCCCGGGGCACCGACGTCGACGGTCGAACCGCCGACGTTCGAGTAACCCGCCAGCGTCGAGACGCCGGTGGCCGACACCGTGATCACGCCGGGGAGCTCCGCGGGAGCGACGCGACAGTTGTTGCCGACCTCGCGCACCTCGGCGGTGTCCGGTGGCCAATCCGGGCTGATGTCGTCGAACTCGGGATGACCGAGGTCGTGGGCCTCGTTGCCGGCCGCGGCGACGATGACGACGCCGCGCTGCTGGGCGTACCGGGCCGCGTTCTGGAGGTCGCGGAGGATCGCTCGCTGGTCGGCCTCGTTCCGGCACAGGTACAGATAGGGGTCGGCGAACAGGCTGAGGTTGACCACATCGAGCTGTTGATCACCTGCGTAACGAAGCGCAGCAGCCACGGAGTCGGCGAAGCAGAAACCGGCGATCGTGCACGCCTTGAGGGCGACGATCGTCGCGTCCGGGGCGACGCCCGCGATGCCGACACCGTTGACGCGGGCGGCGATCGTGGTGGCGACGTGGGTGCCGTGCCCTTGGAGGTCCTGCACGGCGGCCTTGTTGGTGCAGTCACCGTTGGCGATCTCGGACGGGTCAGCGGTCGGGGTGTCCGTGAAGATGAACGAGCACGACCGGGCGACATCGAGGCGCCCCGCGAGATCAGGATGGGTGAGGTCGACACCGCCGTCGATGACACCGACGGTGACTCCGCTCCCCGTCGCCACCGCATACGAATCGGCTCCGGCATCGATGGTTCGCATGTCCCACTGGCACGCGGCGAGCGGTTCTGGGCTCTCGGCCACGCCGAAGAACTCAGCGCAGTTCGCGGACGCTTGCGCCGGGCTCAGCGCGCCCGGGGTCACGGCGCCGGCCGGGGCGGCGACGGCGGACAGCATCGCCAATGCTCCAACGAGCACGATGAACTTTTTCATGTTCGGTCTCCCTCCGAGTCATGACGGGCCATTCGGGGCCCTCGGCGACCCTAGGGCGCGGGTAGGCCGTGCGCAAAAGATGTTCCAGGATCCGCGATGACGGAACGGGTGATCCACCCGAACTGCTACTCGCCCAGCGTCGTCTTGAGGACGTTGACGCTGTCGAGGTACTCGTCGACTAGTTGATACATGACGTCGCGCACCGGGCGCACGGCGTTCATCGAACCCACGATCTGTCCGACGGGCGCAAAGGCGAGGTCCTTGCGATGCGACCGGGCGATGCGGGCGTTGGCCTCGGCGGTGAGGATGTTCTGCAATGGCATGCCCAACGGCCCGGGCCCGTTCGGGTCCTCCCAGGCCTCGGTCCAGGCCGAGCGCAGCATGCGGGCCGGCTTGCCCGTGTAGGAACGCGAGCGCACGGTGTCGCTCGACGTCGACTCGAGGTACCGCTCCAGGAGCTCGGGGCTCGACGAGCTCTCGGCGGTCGCCAACCAGATCGAGCCCGTCCACACCCCTTGCGCGCCGAGCGCGAGCGCGGCGGCGATCTGTCGCCCCCGGCCGATGCCGCCGGCGGCGAGCACCGGCACCGGCGCCACGGCGTCGACCACCTCGGGTATGAGGACCATGGTGGCGACCTCGCCGGTGTGGCCGCCCGCTTCGTAGCCCTGGGCGATGACGATGTCGACGCCCTTGGACACGTGCCGCTCGGCGTGCTGCGCCTTGCCGGCGAGGGCCGCCACCTTCACCCCCTGCTCGTGGGCCCGGTCGATCACGTCGACGGGTGGCGACCCCAGAGCGTTCGCCAGCAGGCAGATCGGGTGCGCCAGCGCGATGTCGACATGCGCCCGGGCCACCCCTTCGGCCCACCCCGTCACGCCGCGGCTTCCTTCGCCGTCGAGCAGCGGGGCGAGGTCGAAACGATCCATCAGCTCGTCGACGAACTGCCAGTGCTCGTTCGGGATCATGGCTCGGATGGCCGCGGCCACCTTGTCCGGGTCGGAGCCCTCGGTGTCGAGTGACTTGGCCGGCATCACGATGTCGGCGCCGTACGGCTTGCCGTCGACGTGTTCGTCGATCCAGCTCAGCTCGATGTCGAGTTGCTCGGCGCTGAAACCCACGGCGCCCAGCACACCGAGCCCACCGGCCTTGCTCACCGCCGCCACCACGTCACGACAGTGACTGAACGCGAAGATTGGGTACTCGATGCCGAACACCTCGCACAGTTCGGTGCGCATGAGGCCTCCCCAGGGTCGTCGTCGCCCGCGTCGGTTCGTGGGTGACACGACCAGTCTGGTGCACCTCCGGTGGCGCCGTCAGCTCCCGGTCTCGACAGGCCTTCCACGCACGGGCGCGTCATGCGTCGACCGGTAGGGTCGCGTCGTGTTCCGGCGACGGCTGCTGGGCGGCCCAGCCCGCAATCCCTGGGAGCGAGCCGGTGCCGTGCTGGTGTTCGGAGCGTTCGCCTTCGTGATGGGCGGCGGTTGGATCGCTCTCGATGCGTACGACGACAGCCCGCGCCGTTGTTCCGGGGACAGCTACGAGCCGTTCCTGCTCGACGACTCGACGTCCGGGCGGCCCGTGTGGGGATGGACGCCGCCGGGGCGAACCTGCGTCCCCGCCGAGGTACACGGGCGCAACGGGCCGAGCTTGATACCGGCCGTTCTCGCCGGTGTTGGCGTCATCGTGATCCTTCGACGGCTGCGAGCACTCTGGGCGTTCGATCGGCGTCGCCCGAGCCCAGTCGTGCCATGAGTCGGCGGTAGCTCAGCTCGACACGCGGCGCGACACCGCTTCGGACGAGCCGTCCACGCACGGGATCAAGGTTGCGCGTCGCACCATTCGTCGACAGAACCGATCAGTGCGTGCCGTCACGATTAAGCCCGTGAAGACTCCCCGCACGGCGGCGCGGGCGGACGAGGATGGGGACGATGAGGACGGGGACGACGAGCGGCCGACCGGAAGGTCCTCGTTCATCGATCCGTTCGAGCCGGCCTCCGACCCTGAACCCGCGAGCGGCGCGGTGCCGACTCCGTCGACCAGCTCGTCCTTCATCGACCCGTTCGCGCCACCGACCGAACCGGCCGAGCCGGAGGCGCCCGCAGGCCTGGTCGATCCGTTCGAGGACGGTACGGGACCGTTGGAAAGCCAGCCGGGCCGGCTGCTGAACCCGTTCGACGACGAGGTGGATCCAGCAGCAGATCCGGCCGACGCCGTGACTGCGCCGGCATCGACACGCCGAGCGACTCGCTCGACCTCGGACGAACCGGAGGAGCGGAGCGTGCTCGACTCGTTCGCCGCGGGCGTGTCCGCGGCCGTCGATTCGATCCCGTCCTTCGATGACGCCGCCGCCGCTGTCGACACCGCTAGGCGCGGAGTGGAAGGAGTGGCGTTCCCGGACGTCGCCGACGCAAACACAGATGCGCAGCGGGAGTTCGAGGCGGAGACCCGTCGCGACCTCGACGGCGACGGAGTCATCGACGCCACCGACACCGATGTCGACAACGACCGAGTGTTGAACCGCTTCGACCTCGACGACGATGACGACGGTGTCGTCGACCTGTTCGACCCGGACGATGATGGCGATGGCGTGCGGGACCGGACCGAGGAACTGAGCGTGGCGCCGACGCTCGACGGCGTCGGACGCGCCGTGAGCAATGTGAACGCCTCGACGTCCGACGACATCGACCCGGACACCCTGCCGACGGCGAGCCAGAGGATCGGGCGAGCGTCGGCAACGGTGAGTGACCCCATCGGTCGCGACGCCACCGGCGAGGTGCTCTTCACTCCGGTCAGCGAGTTCACCCGGGACTTCGACGGCGACGGGTTGAGCGATGAGTTCGACCTCGATCGCGACGGCGACGGGCTGAGGAACGACTTCGACACCGACGACGACAACGACGCGCTTTCTGATCCGTCGGACACCGATCGAGATGGCGACGGCTTTATCGACGAGTCCGAGACGATCGTCCGTGAGAGCGTCGACAGTGGCGAGTTCGGCGACGGTTTCCTGCCCGCGACCGAGCGAGCGGTCATCGCGGAGCAGGCTCGAGCCGACTTCGCCGAGGCCGAGGCGGAAGCGGCTCGCCAGCTCGATGCCGAGGCCCACTCGTTGTTCTCGGCCGAGCATGATCCCTCAGACGAGTTCGGCGCCGGTTCGGTGCCGGCCACCGGAGGTGAAGGCTCGATCCTCGACTCGATCGGGTCCTCGCCCTCGTCCGCCGCAGATTTCGTGTCCGACAAGCTGGACGACTTCTTCACGCCCGACACCGAGGTCGTGGCGGCTGAGACCCCCGACGCACCGGCCGACCCGGTCGACGACGGCTCGTTCCAACCGGTGGACTAGCCGTCTCGCCGGTCTGGGGCCAGCCGTAGGAACCAGCCGCCGGGTGGCCTGGTGCCGCCTCAGCCGATCGATGCGAGGAAGGGTGACACGGCGTCGAGGAAGCCGGGCGTGTTGCCGGAGTGGACGTTGTGGCCGGTGTTGTCGACGGTGGCCAGCTGACCGTGGCGGAGCGCGGCCACGAACCGTTCGGCCGCCTCGGGCTCGAGGATGTCCGAGTGCTGCCCCCGGATGACGAGGACCGGGCACTCGATGCCGCGAACGTGGTCGAGGGTGAGCTCACGGTTGGGGAGCGGGATGCGCCGGTGGTCGACCTTGCTCACGTACTTCCCGTCCGCCCGGCGGAGCATGTTGTACTTGACCGTGCGGGCGATGTGCTCTCGGCTGCGGAACTGGTCGTACTCGGCCACGGCGTCGAGGAACACGTCCAGGTCGTCGAATTCGACGTTGTTGACGACGAAGTTCTGGATGGTCTTGGCGCCTTCCATCGAGATCTCGGGACCGACGTCGACGATCACCAGCGCCCGGGCGATGCCCGGGTGTGTGGCCGCCATGCTGAGGGTGATGCGGCCACCCATCGAGTGACCGAACACGATCGGTCGATCGAGTCGCTGGTCGGCGATGAACGCGGTGGCGTCGTCGACCATGGCGTCGATGGAGTAGTCGAGCTCGCGGTTCCACTCCGAGTCGCCGTGGCCCCGTTGGTCGAGGGCGAACACGTGATAGCGATCGGCCAGGTGGAGGCTGACCAGGTCCCACGAGTGCGACGACTGGTTCCCGCCGTGCAGCAGCAACACCTGCGGACGGCCCGGGGTCCCCCACTCGGTGAAGTGGAAACGTTGGCTGCGCACGACGGTGTGGCGCGAGACGTATCGCACGCCGGGCCCGTGCGGGATGCCGAGGTCAGCGGCGCTGTCGAGCAGGCTGGCGAACTCCGGCGACGCCGTCATGTCGCGAGCATCGAGGTCGTCGGCGAAGTCGTTCAGGTACATGGCGGGCGAGCCTAAAGGCCCGGGTGGGAAGGGTCGAAAACGACCCACGGAGTCGAGGCCGGGAGCGTGGCGTCAACGTCGACTATCGCTGGCGTCGCCGTGGTGCGACACTACGGGGACGCCGACAAGGGGGCCGAAGATGATCGTCGACGCGGACAGCCACTGGACCGAACCGCCCGACCTGTTCACCAGCCGGGCGCCCGCGGCGATGCGTGATCGTGTGCCTCGCGTCGAGCTGGTCGACGGGGAGCGCACCTGGGTCTTCGACGGCCACCCCATGGGCCGAGCCAGCGCCGGGGCCGTGATCGGCCGCGATGGCCGCAAGGAAGAAGCTCAGATCGGCCTGTTCGAGTGGACGATCGACGACGTCCACGCCGGGGCGTACGACCCGAAGGTCCGGCTCCAGGTGCTCGACGAGGTCGGCATCGATCACCAGGTCATCTTCCCGAGCACGATCGGCCTCGGCGGTCAGGATCTCGGCACCATCGCCGACGACCCGCTGCGCCGACTCGCCATCGAGATCTACAACGACGCCATGGCCGAGATCCAGGCCGACTCCGGCAACCGGCTGCTTCCCATGCCTCTGATGCCGGCGTGGAGCGTCGACGCTTGCGTGTACGAGGCGCAACGGGTGGCCGCCCTCGGGGCCCGCGGCGTCAACATGACCTCCGACCCGGACGATCTCGGCGCTCCGGATCTGGCCAACCGTGCGTGGGACCCGTTCTGGGAGGTGTGCGCCGGGCTGAAGCTCCCGGTCCACTTCCACATCGGGGCCAGCGTGACCGGCATGACCTTCTTCGGGCGCTACCCGTGGCCGTCGCACTCCGATGGCACCAAGCTGGCCATCGGCGGCACGTTGCTGTTCATCGGCAACGCCCGGGTCGTCACCAACATCATCCTGTCGGGCATGTTCGACCGCTACCCCGACCTGAAGGTGGTATCGGTCGAGAGCGGCGTGGGCTGGATCCCGTTCATCCTCGAGACGCTCGACTACGAGATGACCGAGAACGCCCCGACGGAGCTGGCCGCCCTCAGCAAGCCGCCGTCGGAGTACTTCCGCTCGAACATGTACGCCACGTTCTGGTTCGAGAACAACCGGAACAAGCTGCCGGAGCTGGTGGAGGCCGTCGGGGAGGACAGCATCCTCTTCGAGACCGACTTCCCGCATCCGACCTGCCTGTATCCCGACCCACTGGCGACCGTCGAGTCCAAGATGGCCACGCTCGCCCCGGAGACCGCGCCAAGATCATGGGCGAGAACGCCCGCAAGCTGTACCGCCTCTAGCCACCTCGCTACAGGTCGGGCCGAGGTCGCTGTGGGGCGGGCTTGGAGTTCGACGGGTCCCACTGTTTCACGTTGTTTCGGTTTTCCACAGTGTTTCCCCAGGTTCATGGGTTGAACATACGTTTGCATGTGGGTAGTGTGGAACACATGTATGGCATCTCTGCTTAAGTCCAGTTGGGCGGTGTAGGGTCACGGTTCGTGGTTTCGGGGTCGGGTCGTCCGGTGGCGGGGGTGGACTACCCGGCGACGTGGCAGGCGTTCGAGGCGTGGTTCACCGACGAGGAGGCGTGCCGGAGTATCTCGGCGGGTGCGTTGGCCGGACGGGTTCGTGTGCCCGGCGTGCGGCGGTGGCGACGCGTGGGTCACGGGCCGGGGCTTGTGGATGTGCCGTGCGTGTGGCCGCCAGACCTCGGTGACGGCGGGCACGATCTTTCATCGCAGTCGCTAGCCGCTGCGGACCTGGTTCGCGGCGATGTGGTTCGTGTGCTCGCAGAAGAACGGGGTCTCGGCGCTGGGTCTGCAGCGGTGCTCGGGGTTCGGGTCGTATGAGACGGCGTGGGCGTGGATGCACAAGCTGCGCCGGGCGATGGTGCGCCCCGACCGTGAACTGCTCGGCGGTGCCGGCGTGGCTGTCGAGGTCGACCAAACGTTCCTCGGCGGGCCGCCAGGCGCCAGCCAAGGCCGGGCCCCGGTACTCCAACAAGTCCGAGGTCGCCATCGCTGTCGAGCGGCGCCACCCAAAGGGCCTCGGACGGGTCCGTCTGCGACCACATCGACACGTCCAGACCGCAAGAACGAACTGTTCGACGTTCGTCCGCCGACGTGATCGCGCCACGGCACGATCCTCTACACCGACGGCGACACGCCTCCTACGGCGAATCGCCGACCAAGCTCGGCATCACCCACGAACGCATCGTGATGATCCACTCACCCAACCCGGCCCACGAAGAACTCCCCGCCGTGCACCGCGTCGCCGTCGCTCCTCAAGCGCTGGATCGCCGGCACCCTCCACCACGGCCAGTCAGCCCGACACCTCGACTACTACCTCGACGAGTTCACCTTCCGGTTCAACCGCCGCACCAGCCAGGCCCGCGGGCTGCTCTTCTACCGACTCTGCCAACAAGCCGCCCACACCGACCCCCACCCCCTCGAAGGACCTCATCCACCACCCACAGTGACGACTTGAGTTAAGCAGAGATGCCATACATGTGTTCGATCCAGTGGCTGCGGTGGCCGACATCACAACGTTTGACCCGGTCGGGGCGGCGGCCGAGACGCGTCGTGGGGCGTTGGCGGCGGCGCAGGGTCTGCGGTCGTGGGTGGATGCGGTGGAGGCCCGCTGGTTGGGGGTGTGGGGCGCCGGGGGTTCGGGTCGGGGGCGTTTCCCGCGGTGGTGGAGGCGTTGGGGAGTCGACAGTGACGCGTGAGCATCTCGGAGCGTTCACGACCGCGACCGCGAATCATCCCGGCGCGGCAGATGCGTTGACGGCGGCGCAGACCGAGTTGTTGGCGCATGCTGTTTCGGAGCCAGCAGATGAGTTCTCGCGACGCGTCGAGCGGTTCGCTCGAAACGTCGACGCGGTCGGGGCGGAGGATCGGGACGCGAAACGTCACGCCCGGCGGCACGTGAAACGCTTCGAGGACCCGGAGACGTCGATGTCGATCGTGCGGGCCGAGCTGGTCCCGGTCGCCGCCGATGAGTTCTGGGCCGCGCTGTGCCACATCGCCCGACGCCTGTGGCGCATCCACCACCCCACCCCACCCCCACCCCCACCCCCACCCCCACCCCCACCCCCACCCCCACCCCCACCCCCACCCCCACCAGCGGCGCTGGCGCCGGCGCCGGCGATGACACACTCGACGATGACACACTCGACGATGACACACTCGATGATGGGGCGCCCGACGATGTCGCGTTGTCGACGTCGCACCGGTACCGCCAGTTGTTGGCCGACGCACTGGTGGAGATGGCCCGCCTCTCCATCAACGGCACCGGCACCGGCACCGGTGCTGGTTCAGGTGGGGCCGGTGGTTCCGGGACTGGTGGTGTGGGGAGCGCGGTGACGTCTCCGAACGCGACGGTGGTCGTGGTGATCGATCACGACACCCTGGTCGCCGGGGTGCATGACGCGACGGTGTCGGAGAACGGGGCGGGGGATCCGGTGCTGTTCGAAACGATCCGGCGTCTGGCCTGTGAAGCCGGCATCATCCCCGCCGTCCTCGCCGGCTCGGGCGCGGTGCTGGATCTGGGGCACCGGTCGCGTTACGCCACCCCCGCGCAACGATTGGCGTTGGGTGTCATGTGGGCCACCTGCGCCTACCCCGGATGCGCGACCCCGGCGGCGTTCACGCACGCCCATCACATCTGGCCGGCCGAACACGGCGCCCCACCGACCTCGACAACCTCGTCCCGTAGTGTGCGATCCATCACCGATTGGTCCACGAAGGCCACGTCACGGTGAGCCAGCCCGAACGAGGCCACGTCACCTTCACCACCCCCGCCGGGATCGTGCACCACAGCCACGCCGTCAACCCCCTCCACCGGCAACGAGGACCCCGAAACCGAAGCAGGAACGGCGGCGACGACGGTGGCGGCGATGCTCCGGCCAAGTCCGGTGCCCGGGCCAGACCCAGCGAACACGCCAGACCGGGCGGGGCCGGCGACCGCAGCCCCACACCCGAGCCGCCTGACCAGCGGCGGCACCCCCGAGCCGCCTGACCAGTGGGTAGGTCGGGCCGGGAGCCGCCTGACTCGACTTCGATATGGTTTGGATCCGAACGATTGGAGTGTGATGGAGCCTCGAGCCGCAGCTGACGGGGACCGAGACCGTGCCGGCGATCACGAGCGGGAGCACCGGAGTGGCCGAGATCGGGTCGATGTCGACGGCGTGTCGGTCAGCCCTGATCATCTGATCGGCGGGGTGCGTGTCGGTTCGGCCCGCCGGTTCGAGACCCGCTCGCCCGGGGACTGGAACCGGGTGCTCGCCGACGTCGCTCGGGGCGATGAGGCCACGGCTCGCACGGCGGTCGACGCGGCAGCGGCGGCGGCGCCCGGGTGGGCGGCGACCTCACCGAAGGAGCGGGCTGAGCTGCTGCGGCGACTAGCCGACCTGATCGACGCCCGCAACGACGACATCGCGCTGGTCGAGAGCCTCGACATGGGGTTCCTCCATCGATCCATGAAGGAACGCCTCGTGGCTCGCGGCGCCGTCAACTTCCGGACCTACGCCGATCTGATCGACCCCGGTGACTCCGGAACCGGGGCGTCGAGCCCCGGTGCTCTCGGCGACCACTCGTGGTCCGCTCGCGGTACCCGCCACACCGTCCAGCTCGCCCCGGGCGGTCCCGCGGTCGTGATCACGCCCTGGAACGCCCCGTTCATGCTGTCCACCTGGAAGGTGGCGCCGGCCCTGGCCGCCGGGAACCCGGTGATCCTCAAACCGGCCGAATGGTCGCCCCTGACCGCGTCGATCCTGGCCGACCTGACGGTCGAGGCCGGGTTCCCCCCGGGCGTGTTCAACCTCGTGCAGGGCATCGGGGAGGAGGTCGGCGCGGCGCTCGTCGCCGATCCCCGGGTCCGGCGGATCAGCTTCACCGGCTCACCGGAGACGGGTCGGATCATCGGCCGTGTCGCCGCCGGCAACATCGTGCCCTTCACCGCCGAGCTCGGGGGCAAGGGCGCACTCGCGGTGTTCGCTGATGCTGACCTCGAGCTCGCGGCCCGTCAGGCGGCGGCGCAGTACGAGGACTCGGGTCAGGTCTGCCTGGCCGGCACTCGCCTCATCGTCGAGGCCTCCGTCCGCGACGAGTTCGTCGACCGGCTCCGAGATCTCACCGACGCGCACGTCCTGGGCGACCCCTTCGATCCGGACACGACCGTCGCCCCGGTCGCTCACCCGGACCACCTGGCCGCCATCGAAGGGTTCGTCTCCCGAGCCCGGGCCGCGGGCGACCGGATCGTGTGGGGCGGTCAGCGGCGGCCGTCGTCGCTGCACCTCGAACCGACGCTCATCGAACCGGCCAGCAACGAGTCCGAGGTGGTGCAGCGGGAGATCTTCGGGCCGGTGCTGACGCTTCAGACCTTCGACGGCGAGGCCGAAGCCGTCGACCTGGCCAACTCCACGCAGTACGGGTTGTCGTCGATCGTGTACACCGGCTCCTCCGCCCGGGCCGAGCGTCTGGGTCGGGCGATCCGCGCCGGCATCGTGTGGACGAACACGTTCCTGGTGCGAGATCTCACGGCGCCGTTCGGCGGCTGCGGCATCAGCGGCATCGGTCGGGAGGGGGGACGCTACGCCCTCGAATTCCACAGTGACATCAAGACGCTGATCGTGGCCGACGGGACGACCTCGTGAAACCGGTCGATCGCGTGGGCGGCCGCGTCGCGTACCGGGAGTCGGGTGTCGGACCTCCGGTGTTGTTCCTTCACGGTCTGGGTGGATCGCGGTACGCGTGGGAGCCTCAGCTCGAATCGTTGGGCGCCACCCACCGGTGCCTGGCGTGGGACATGCCGGGGTACGGCGACTCCGAGCCGTTGTCGGCGCCGCTGACCTTCACCGTCCTCGCTGACGCGGTGGCCCGGTTCCTCGACGAGCTCGAGATCGAGCGGGCCGACCTGGTGGGGCTGTCGTTCGGAGGCCAGCAGGCGCTGCACGTGGGGTTGCGGCACCCCGATCGTCTGCGTCGCCTCGTGCTCGCCGACACCAGCGCCCGCTTCGGGGCCGACGGGACCGACGCCGACGAGTGGAAACGCCTTCGGCTCGGGCCCCTCGACGCCGGTCTCACGCCGGCCGACATGGCCGCCGGGGTGGTCGATGCCATCACCGCTCCGGGCTTCGGGGGTCGCGAACGCGATCGCACGATCGCCGCGTTCGGACGCATCCCCGCGGCAGGTCTACGGGCCGCGGTGGAGTGCCTGCCGACCCACGATGTCGAAACCCGGCTGTGCGAGATCTCTAGGCCGACCCTGGTGATCGTCGGCGAGCTCGACACCGAGACGCCGCGGCGCTACGCGGATGTCCTGGTCGACGCGATCGTGGGCGCCCGACTCTGCGTGATCCCGGAGGCCGGCCACCTGACGCCGGCCGAGGCCCCCGAGCGGTTCAACCACGTGGTCGGCGACTTCCTGCGCTGACCGGCCCCGCCGGCAACTCCGCCGTCGGTCGCTTCCGTCAGGCGAGGTCGGGAATGAGCACGCCGTCGATGACGACCGGCGTGTCGTCGAGGGTCACCGTGCACCCCCGAAGCGGGAGGTCGAGGTGGCCGCGACAGAAGCGGGACGCCGTCTCGTTGGCCCCCGTCGAATAGACGACGTTGCCGGCGAACGCCCGGTACTCGGTGCCGTTGATCTGGCTCTTGTCGTAGAGGGGCAGCGTGTCCCACCGGGCGCGGTGGTTCATGCCCCAGCCGATGTGGCTGGTGGCGTAGGCGGCGCGCTCCTCGAAGGCGGCGAGGTAGCTGGCCAGCAGGTCGGCGTCGAAGGTGGGGCCCGAGTCGTCCGCGCCCGAGATCGACACCACATAGTCGTCGACGATCTCGAGCCGGATCGGTGAGCGGACATACTCCTTGAACGTCAGGTTGAGATCGCCGGGGGCCAGCTCGAGGGTGCCGTTGACCGTGCCCGAAGCCGGGAAGGCCAGGACCAACCCACCGGGCCAGTGGGCGATGCTGCCCGGGGTGTCGGCCACGCCCGCCGACCCGGCACAGAATGCACCGGCGAGGTCGACGGTGAGATCGGTCCCTGCCGCCGAAGTGACCCGCATGGTGCGGGCGTGGCGCAGCATCTCAAGCCCCCGGTCGACCCGGTCCCCCAGGGTGGGGTCGTGAGCCATACGTTCGAACACCTCGGGGTGCTCGTTGGAGATCATGAGGATGCGGGTGCCGGCGGCGAGCACCGTGCCGAGCTCGGGGGAGTGCAGCAGGCCCTCGACCGTGGCATCGATGACCACATCAGCGGCGCACAACGCGGCGACGGTGGGACCATGGCCGTCGATGGCGACGCTGGCTCCGGTGGAGCGGATCGGCACCGGACCGCGGTTGGGCGGCGTGGGCACGACAACTCGGGCACACGCGGCGCCGGTCGACTGGAGGGCGAGCCACGCCGTCTCGACGAGCTCGGGCCGGCTCCCCGTCTCGCACAACAGCACCGCTGATTGACCGACGCCGATCGCGCAGCGACGCATCTGCTCGGCGAACGTCGTCACCCAGTGCCACTCGACGCGCGGGCCACCGAGGCCGCTCATGAGAGCGCCGCCGTTCGCAGCCGCGCGCGTCGAGGCCCCACGACACCGCTCATGCGAACGTACCGTCGCCTTCGACGAGGCCGTACTGGCCCAGGCGTTCGAGGCACACCTCGACGCTCCACGGGAGCATGGTGGCGCCGCATCGGGCGTCACGGTAGAGACGTTCGAGCGGCAGCGGACGCAGGAGCGATCGGCCGCCGCACACCCGCACGGCCAGCGATGCCACCTCGGGCGCCCCTTCCATGGTGGTGACCATGGCCGTCCACGCCCGGCGGACGTCGTCGGGATGCGGGTCGACGCCGACCCGACGCAGGACGTCGTGGGTGAGGGCGTGCGCGCGATCGTGGATGAGCTGCATCTGCGCCCACACGTGTTGCTTCTGGGGCAGATGACCGCGGGGCGAACCGTCGACCTCGCCGCGGAGGTAGGAGCTGGTGAAGTCCATGACGGCTCGCATGAGACCGAGATAGGCGAACGACAGCGTCATGTAGAACCACGGGTACCGGGCGGCGACCTGGTCGAACACACCGGGCGGCACCCACTCGTGGTCAGCGGGGACGAACACGTCGTCGAGGATCAAGGTCTTCGACACGGTGCCGCGCATGCCGAGCGGGTCCCAATCGCCCGTCACCGTGAGGCCGGGTGCGCCGGCGTCGACGCCGAGGAGGCGGATGCGATCGTCGCCGGGGACCAGGCACACGACGTTGTGGATGTCGGCGTTCTCCGACAGCGAGGCGAAGATCTTGCGGCCGCGAACCAGGTAGCCGCCCTCGACGGGCTGCGCAGTCGTGGCGACGCCAGTGGTGGCCCGCCCGCTCAGTCCCTCGGAGAAGGGCTGCGAGTGGACGAGATGGCGATCGACGATGCCACGGAAGAGGGCAGTCCGACGTTCCTCGAGCACCGCCAGATCGTCGCCGGCGAGGCCGAGATCATCGGCGATCGGCCCGGCCAGCAGGCACGTCGCCGTGTGCATGTTGAAGGTGAGCGCCGTCGAGCCGCAGTGGCGCCCCAGCTCCTCGGCCACGAGCGCGTAGGTGGCGAAGTCGGCGCCCAGGCCTCCGAACCGCTCCGGGATCGCCAGAGCGAGGAACCCGGCGTCGCGGAAATCGGACCAGTTGTCGACGGGGAACGACGCGTCGCGATCGTGTCGGTCGGCGCGTTGTGCGAAGGCCACGCCGAGCTCGGCTGCCACACCGACGAGGTGGCGCTGTTTCAGGGTCCGGGCGTCGAATGGGTGGGCCACGTGCGGCACGGTAGTGGCTCCCTCACGCCGCCGGCTCGGTGGCCCAGCCGGCCACCGGTCGATCGAACCACATGTGGGCCTGTCCGGTACCTACGGCGTTCTCGTAGTCGCCGTAGAGCACGCCGGGGGCGCGGCACTCCCGCCCTCCCAGGGCGCCGACCATGATCAGGTAATGGCCGAACTTCGCTTCGGGGGAGAAGCGGGCGAAATCGTCCATCGTGTCGATCACGCGGTCGTGGCGGCCCTCCGCCATCCAGGCCAGCCGTTCGAGATCGGCGTCGCGGTGGGCCGGGGTGCGGATGTGTGACGGGTCGGACGGCTCGTGATCGCGAAGGTGCCGCAACGGCCAGAACGCATGGCTCAGGGCTCCGGACGCGACGACGACGACGCGGCGACCGGATCGGGCCACCGCCCGTTCGATGGTCTCGCCGGCGAGGAGGAAATCCTCGGGCTGGGCCGATTCCGCGATCGACATCGAGACCCAGCGTTCGTCTCGCTGCAGGAATGGCAGCAGGTTGATGGTGGCGTAGTGCACGCCCAGGCACGGATCGTCGATCGGGGTGATCCACGTGCCGACCTCGGTGGCTTCCTCGCCGATGAGTCGGGCCAGCTCGGGGTCGCCCGGGAAGTCGTAGGGCACCTGGGACATCCCCCGTGGCAACTCGTCGGAGGTGAACTTCCCGGTGCGGCGTTCGTGGCTGGCGACGACGAACTCGAACAGCGTGAACCAATGGGTGTCGATGACGAGGACGGTGTCCGGGCGGACTCGGTCGAACGCCTCGGTTCGCATCTGGTGGAGGCCCGGAACGAGGGTGATCTCCCGCCCGCCGTTGATCTCCCTGCGGGTCGACTCGGGCAGCACCATGGTCGGGACGTGGGCGAGAAGCGCCGCGCCCACGATCTCTCCGGTGGGGCTGGTGGGGCCGGGGCTTGCGTGGTCCGAGCTCGTCATCGGCGCCTCCCTCCGTGAAACCTGCTCTCGCATGGTCGTTTGGGTCCAAACTATCATCTGGGACTCGACCGATCACAGGAGGCCCGGACGCATGATCCCTGCCGACGCCGTGGCCATGTTCCCCAACGTCGATCCCGCGGCGAACCTCGTCTCCCACGACACCTACCTCGCCGGCGCCCCCCACGCCACGTTCCAACGATTGCGCCGGTACGACCCCGTCGCCTGGATCGACGAGACCGACGGTGCGGGCTTCTGGGCCATCACTCGGTATCAGGACATCCTCGACATCAGCCGCCAGTACGACACCTACACGTCCCGGCAGGGCATCCGGCTCGAGGAGATGTCACCCGACGAGAACGAGGCCCGTCGGACGATCATGGAGATGGACCCGCCCGAGCACACCCGGCTGCGCCGCCTGGTGTCCAAGGTGTTCACCCGGCGCATGGTGGAGTCCTACGCGGCGCAGATCCGGGCGCTGGCCGTCGACGTGGTCGACGCGGCGATCCAGCGCGACGAGTTCGACGCGGTGATCGAGGTGGCCCGCGAGCTGCCTATGCGGATGCTCGGGCGCCTGCTCGGCACCCCGGACGCCGACGGCGACCACCTGGTCGAGCTGGGCGATGCCCTGCTCGGCAACAGCGACCCGGAGTTCACGCAACATGTCGTCGACCTGGTCGACACCGACGAGTTCCGCCTGATGCCGTTCCGGTCTCCGGCCGGGCTCGAGCTCTTCGCCTACGCCAAGGAGCAGGCTGAGCAGCGGCGGCGGTGCCCGGCCGACGACGTGATCGGGAAGCTGCTCGAACCCACCCGCGACGGCGAGCCGCTCACCGAGCGCGAGTTCATGAACTTCTTCACCCTGATGGTGGCCGCCGGCAACGACACGACCCGGTACACGATGGCCGGCACGATGAAGGCCCTGATCGAGTACCCGGACCGCTTCGTGCACCTGCGCGGCCTCCCCGACGACCACCCGGCGTGGGTGCTGGCCGCCGACGAGTTGCTCCGGTGGACCTCCGTCACCACGCACTTCCGTCGCACCGCCACCCACGATGTGCAGCTGCGGAACCGCCACATCCGTGCCGGCGACAAGGTGGTCGTCTTCTTCATCTCCGGCAACTTCGACGACGATCAGTTCGACGATCCGTACCGGCTCGACCTGCTCCGCGACCCCAACGATCACATGACGTTCGGTCGGGGTGGCCCGCACCTGTGTCTCGGCGCGTGGCTGGCGCGGATGGAGCTGCGGTTGCTCCTCCAGGAGTGGGTCCGCCGCGTCGCCTCGGTCGAGCAGGCCGGGCCCGAGGAGTACCTCCGTTCGAACTTCATCGCCGGCATCAAACACCTGCCCATCCGGATCACCCGGCTCTGACCACCCGGCTCTGGTCCCTCAGCGGACCCCGATCAACCGGGGAAATGCGGGATCGCCGGGGCATCTGGGTTGGAGGCATCGGCGGCGGGGTCGCCCGCGGGCAGGGTGCCCTCGAACCAGGGATCACGTTTCCAGTCCGGCACCGGGGGATCGTGGGCCTCGCCGGGGACGAAGACGGATCGTTCGGCGAGCTCATACCGGTGCACGTACCGGCGGCAGTTGGCGAAGACGGCCTCGGCGTGAATGCGCACCACCATCAGCGCCCCGGGGTACACCGCGAGCAGGGGATCGTCGTCGTCGATGGTGGCGACACCGTTGAAGCGGAGTCGGCTGCCGCCCTCGAGATCGACGAAGAGCAGACCGACGCGAGCCGTGGCCAGGAGATTGCCGGTGGTGAGGAACATGCCGTTGCCGTCGTAGACCGGGAAGGCGATGGTCGACTCGTCGACGACGCGCACGAAGCCGGGTTCGCCGCCCTTGTACGAGCATTGCGGGAAGCCGTCGGCGTCGGTGGTGGCGATGAAGAACATGTCCCGCGCCTCGATGAACGCTCGCGGGCCGTCGCCGATCACCGGACTGGACGCGTCGGCCAGGCGATCGGCGAGGCGCCGCGTGTCGAAACGATCCTGCAGCTCTCGCTGGGCGGGGTGGTATTCGTGACCCATGCGCACCCCCTCGGTGACGATCCCGACGCTAACAGAGCGTCGGGTCGGTCAACTCAGCTCTTCGACGGTGCGCAGGATGGTGCGCAGATGGGTGGCCAGCTCCCGTGCCGCGGAGCGGTCGAGGCCCGCCGAGACGCGGGCCTCCTCGGCGTTGAAACGGGGGAACATGTCGCCCATGAGCGTGTCGCCGGCCGGGGTGATGCTCATGAGCACGGATCGCCGGTCGGTGGGGTGACGGCGCCGCCTGACGAGGGATCGGCCTTCGAGGGTCGTGACGACACCGGTGAGGGTGCCGCGGGAGATGCCCGACTCGTCGGCCACGAAGCGGGCTTCCTGCTCGCCCCAGATCCACAACACCCACAACACGACGAACGCGGTGAACGACAAGCCCGCCGGCTCGAGCACGGTGCGCTCCATGTGGTTCCGGACCATCGACGCGGCGCGGAAGATGTTCGACACCGCAGCCATGGCCTCGAAGTCGACGTCGAGCTCGCCGATGCGGGTCTGGACGTCCCGTTCGGCCTGCATCAACTCGTCGGCGTCGCTGCTGGAGAATCCGGCCGGCATCTACCCGCCCACCGACGGTGCGCTCCGACGCTCCAGGGTGGTGCCGCCCTTCCATGACACCGCGACCTCCCGCCAGTACCCGGCGATCAGCTCTCGCGGGGCCAGGCGGGTCAGCTCCTCGACCGGGGAATCGAACAGATCCATCTCGAACGTGCCCGTGAAGGTGCGGCCGATCTCAGCGTCGTAGCCCTGCATGGTCACCAGCTCGTCGAGGCTGTCGGTGCCGTCGGACTCGATGGCCGGCATCCAGCGGTTGTGCAGCATGGGCAACGCGTTCACGAACCCGGCGTGGTCGCTCGGGCCGCTGATCGTGAAGCGGGCGTCGATGAGGCGCCGGTCGTACGCGGCGAGCGTGGCGCCGAAGCGGCCGCCGGGCTCGAGACGGGGCCCGGCACGGCCGACGGTGACGGGACGGGTCACGTGGATCGAGCCGAGCTTCTTCGGGTACCCCTGGTGATGGCCGCGAACCATGGCGTAGTCCCGGTCGACCCAGATGTACAGGCAGCGCGAGAACGGTTGACCCCGGTAGGAGCACCGGGCGACCACGAACACCTCGAGGTATTGCGAGCGGATCGGGTCGACGAGCTCGTCGAACGAATCCGAGCACGACTGCCAATCGGCCCAGATGACGGCGACCGCGCCCGGGTCGTCCTCGGCCGGCTCCAGCGGCGCCGGGAGCAGCTCGGCCACCGCGGCCGGGTCGGTGCGGTATTCGAGCGTCAGCATGGTGCCCGAGTAGTGCCACGGCGGCGGCGGGAGGAGCGACGAACGCCCCGTCGCCGTTCGGGGGAACAGGAATCCCTGCAGGTCAGGCATGGCAACTAGTTTGGACACGAATCATCGCGCGCGCCACCGAGGGAGCTTCCGTGACCGAGTACCGACGCATCCTGCTCGACGGGTATCCCGTCCTCACGACGCTGCAGGGAGGCGAGCTGGTGGCCGCCGACGGCCGCACCGCCGATCCCGCCTCGGCCGTGCACCTGCCGCCCACGTCGCCGTCGAAGATCGTCTGTGTGCACCTCAACTACGTGAGCCGCGTCGCCGAGTTCCAGGCGTCGTTGCCGCCAGCGCCGACCTACTTCCACAAGCCGGTCAGTGCCCTGAACGCCCACGGAGGCGCCGTGGTCCGGCCCGACCGGTGCCAGTGGCTCAACTACGAAGGCGAGATCGCCATCGTGATCGGCCGCACCTGCCGCAACGTTTCGCCGGCCGAGGCCGGGGAGTGCATCGCCGGGTACACGGTGGCCAACGACTACGGCCTCCACGACTTCCGTGACACCGACAGCGGCTCGATGCTCCGGGTCAAGGGATCCGACACCCTGTGCCCGGTCGGCCCCGGCCTGGTGACGGGCTGGGACTTCCACCACAAGCGCATCGTCACCACGGTGAACGGGGTCGTCGTCCAGGACGGCTCGACGGACGAGATGACGTGGGACATGCACTACCTCGTGGCCGACATCGCCCGGACCATCACCCTCGAACCCGGTGATCTGCTGCTGTCGGGCACGCCAGCGAACAGCCGCCCCGTGCAGCCCGGTGACGTGGTGGCCGTGGAGGTCGAAGGCCTCGGACGGCTGGAGAACCCGATCGTGCATGGCCCGGTCCCCATCCGCGAGGACGTGGGCGCGCAGCCGACCAACTCGGAGGAGGTCGTATCGACCGCCATGGGCGGCGACTGGGAGTTCAGGGGCATCCGTGCCCCGCAGCGGTGAGGCAGGGGCATCCGTGCCCGCAGCGGTGAGGCAGTTGGGATACCGTCGCAGCCCATGACTGCCTACGACCGCATCCGACTGCTGTGGCCCGACCACCTGGGCCTGGCCCGCGGCAAGTACCTGCCGGCTCGCATCGCCGAGCGAGGCACGAGCCACTGCGTCACGACGTTCGCCCTCGGCTACGACCGCAGCATGATCGACGCCCCCGGCGGGTTTCTTCTCGAAGGCCTGCGCGATGTGCACGCCTCCTACGACCCTCAGCTCGTGCATCCGGGCTGGGAGGACGACCGCACCGGGGTCGCCGTCGCCCACCTCACGTTCGAGGAAGAGCCGTACACCTACTCGAGCCGCTACGCCCTGCAGCAGGCGATCGGCGCCTGGGAGGCGATGGGGTACACGGTCAAGGTGGGCATCGAGCTCGAGGCCTACGTCCTCGAACCCGATGGTCAGGGCGGCTGGACCCGTCAGGTGACGCCGCGGGCGATGGTCTACGGCACCGGACCCGGCTCCGACCCGACCGGCCTGATCAGCGACGTCATGCGTCGCGCTCGACTCGTCAGGGTTTCGCATCGAGTCCATCAACGCCGAGTTCGACGAGGGGCAGTTCGAGCTGACCCTCGAGTACGACGACGCGCTCCGGGCCGCCGACGACATCTTCCTCTTCCGCCTGCTGGCCCGAGAGGTGGCGCTCGAACACGGCCTCGACCTGACGTTTCTCGGCAAACCGTTCCACGAGATGAGCGGCAGCGGCCTGCACGTGAACTTCTCGTTCCTCGACGTCACCGGGCACAACGTCCTGCTCGACGCCACCTCCGCAGACGGCCTCTCCGAGCTCGCCCACGGGTGCCTGGCCGGCCTGGTGGAGCACCACCGGGCGATCGCCGCGGTCGGTGCGCCGACGGTCAACGCCTACCGCCGGCTGCGGCCGGCGTCGCTCAACGGGTACTGGGCCAACTGGGGTCACGATCACCGCTGCGCCGGCAACCGTGTTCCCACGGCCCGGAACTCGGCCACCCGAATCGAGAACCGGATCTGCGACGGATCGGTCAACGTGCACCTCGCCGTCGCCGGGGTACTGCAGGCGGCGCGCCTCGGCGTCGTTGATGGCCTGGCCTGCCCCGAGCCGCTCACCACTGACGGGTTCGAGGAGATCAACACCGACATCTGCGCCGCGGAGAACCTGTCACTCGCCCTCGACGACCTCGAAGCCGACCCCTCGTTCGTCGCCGCCCTGGGGGCCGATCTGGTCGCCAACTACGTCGCGAACAAACGCGCCGAGTGGGACCGCTTCATCGACGCCGAAGGCTCCTACGACCCCGACGGTGACATCACTGCCTGGGAGCTCCACGAGTACCTGCCGTATCACTGATGTCGCCCTATCGCCCCACTCGCTCGCTGCGCTCGCTCCCTTCACGCGGTCGGGTCGCTTTGCTTCGCTCGTTCCCTTCACGCCCGTCGCGTCGCCTGTCTGCTTCGTGCTCGTCCCTTTGAGGTTCTGTGATGGCTGGTGATGCTGGGTTTGATCTTTCGGGGCGGTTGGCGTTGGTGACGGGGGGGTCGGCGGGGATCGGGGGAGCAATCGCGACGCGGTTGGCGGGGGCCGGGGCTCGGGTGGTGGCGGTGTCGCGGTCGGGGGTTCGGCCGGATGGGCCGGGGGAGATCACGCCGCTGGTCGCCGACCTGTCGGATCCCGGTCAGGTCGACACGGTCGTCGGGCGGGCGGTCGAGATCCTCGGTGGCCTCGATGTGTTGGTGAACAACGCCGGGCGGGGTGACTGGTTGCCGCTGGCCGACGTCGACCGGGCCTACTTCGATGGACTCATCGGCCTGAACCTCTGGGCACCGTTGCGGCTCTGCCAGCACGCACAGCCCCACCTGGCGTCGTCGGATGCGGGCGTCGTGGTGATGATCGGATCGGTCGACGCCGTGCGACCGTCGGCCGGCGGGGTGGTCTACGGAGCGAGCAAAGCAGGTCTCGCCGCGGCGACCGTAGCGCTGGCCAAGGAATGGGCCGATGACGCCATCCGCGTCGTCCAGGTCGACCCCGGGATCATCGACACACCGATGGCCTCGGAGGTCGTGCCCGAGCTCGAAGCCGCCGGGTTCGGGGTCAACATCGTTCGCCGGGCCGGCACATCGGAGGAGGTGGCCGGCCTGGTGCACTACCTGGTGTCGCCCCTCGGCGGGTTCGCCACCGGCGTGTCGTTCCGGCTCGACGGCGGCGCCGTGGCCATGGGGCCGTTCGACATGCGGCCCCGGTGAGTCCAGTGCCGTTCGACATGCGGCCCCGGTGAGTCCAGTGCCGTTCGACATGCGGCCCCGGTGAGTCCAGTGCCGTTCGACATGCGGCCCCGGTGAGTCCAGTGCCGTTCGACATGCGGCCCCGGTGAGTCCAGTGCCGTTCGACGTGAGGCCCCGGTGAGTCCAGTGCCGTTCGACGTGAGGCCCCGGTGAGAGCTGAGCTGTCGCGGCAGCCGAGGGCGCTGCTGATCCTCACGGAGAATCACACGCTCGTCGATCCTAGGGATCTCGACGGGCTGGTCTCGCTCGCCGTCGTCGCTGAGGAGGCCGGGTTCGATGCTGTGATGCTCAGCGAGCATGTCGCCCTCGGCCCGTCGGCCGACGCCTTCGGCCGTCCGGCGAACCCGCGTGCGTACGCGGCGCCAGGGAATCAGGACCCGCTCATGGCCTGGCCGTCGACCACCGTGCTCGCCGGTGCCATCGCCCGCGCCACATCCACGGTGCGGATCGTGCTCGGGGCCGTCATCGCCCCCTTGCGTCACCCGGTCCTGCTGGCCAAGGACCTGGCCACGATCGACCTGCTGGCGGAGGGGCGCCTCGTCGTGCAGCCGACGGTGTCATGGCACCGCGACGAGTACGACGCGGTCGGTGTGCCGTTCGATCGGCGGGGCGCGATTCTCGATGAGCACCTGGCCGCCATGACCGCGTTGTGGGCCGGGTCACCGGCAGCCTTTCACGGCGAGTTCTTCGACTTCGCCGACGTGTACTCCGAGCCCAAGGCGTGGCGACCCGAAGGCCCACGTCTGTGGTTCGGCGGCCAACACATGCACCCGGCGCTACTGCGTCGCCTCGTCCGCTACGGCCACGGATTTCACCCCTTCGGCACCCCCACCGACGACGACCTGGCCGTGCTCCGGCGTGCCTGGTCGGACGCCGGTCGAGCGTGGGCGGATCTGGAGATGATCGGCGGCACCCGAGCCCGGTTCGTCGGGGCGGACGACGTCGCCGATCTCGACGAGGCCATGAGCGACTTCCCGATCCAGGTCGCCGCCGGCTGCACCACCTTCTGCATGAAACCGTCGCAGCACACCGACTCGCTCGACGACGTGCCCGACCTGTGCCGACGGATGGTCGAGCGGCTCGACTCGTTGGCCGGTTGACGCTGGGCGGTTCAGCCGCTGACTCCGCCGATCACGGAGTCGAGCCACCAGTCGACGAGGGCGAAACACTGGACCCGGTTGGCGGCGGCCCGCTCGGTGGTTTCGGCCAGCAACGCCTCGGCGTCGATGTCGTACTCGGCGAGGTACTCGGCGGGGGCGCCATCGAGCCACGCGGCGACGTGGCCCGGGTCGACCTCGGGATGGAACTGCGTGCCCACGGTGGTGCCGATGCGGAACAGCTGCACCGCGAGCTCGTTCGTGGCCAGGATCTCGGCGCCCGGCGGAGGTACGAATCGGTCGTGGTGCCACTGCATCCAGGGTCCGGCGCCGACGGGGTTGGCGGACCCCTCGATCGCGAACCAGCCGATCTCGTGGTTCGGCGCCCGTTCCACCGAGCCACCGAGCGCAGCGGCGATCACCTGGCCGCCGAAGCACACGCCGAGGACGGGCTGCCCCCGTTCGTGGGCCGCGCGGACGAGTTCCAGCTCGTCGTGGATCCATCCGTCGATGTCGGAGGTGTCGGTCAGGGTCCGGATGGAGCCCATGGGGACGAGGAGGTCGTAGCCCGACGGGTCGGGGAGGGGCCGGAAGACCGCCGGCTGGTCCTCGTCGGCACACACCAGGTGCGTGTCGACCTCG
Source organism: uncultured Acidobacteriota bacterium (assembly GCA_963732655.1). Classification (GTDB taxonomy): domain Bacteria; phylum Actinomycetota; class Acidimicrobiia; order Acidimicrobiales; family SHLQ01; genus CAVTWS01. Next base: position 750,991 of record CAVTAI010000005.1, read on the forward strand.
TAGCCGCGCTCGCGGAGCCGTTCGCCGACGAGACCCGCGCCGCCGTGTGGCTCATGGGAGATGACGAGAGCTCGCTGAGGGCACATCGCCGGTCACGGTATCGGCGCCGGGTCGCTGCTCAGGCCATCGCCGCGAGCAGCTCGACCATGCGGTGGCAGATGTCGCGCACGTGCCCGGGATCATCGGTGAACTGCGAGGGCTTCATGCAGAACGTCGAGTACCCCCGGGCGATCTGGTCCGGGATGTCGGCCATCGCCTGCTCGACGTCGGCCAATGAGTCGGGGCCGTCGAAGGTGGCTCGGGTGCCGCCGACGAGCTCGATCTCGTCGATCGTGCGGCCGACCTCCTGCAGTCCGGCGGCCAGCTGGGCCAGGTCGTCGTCGGTGGGGGTGCCGAAGGGGTGAAATCCGTGGCCGTAGCGGACGAGGCGACGCAGTAGCGCCGGGTGCATGTGTTGGCCGCCGAACCACAGACGTGGGCCTTCGGGTCGCCACGCCTTGGGCTCGGAGTACACGTCGGCGAAGTCGAAGAACTCGCCGTGAAAGGCTGCCGGTGACCCGGCCCACAACGCGGTCATGGCGGCCAGGTGCTCATCGAGGATCGCGCCCCGCCGATCGAACGGCACGCCGTGGGCCGCGTACTCCGCTTCCTGCCACGACACCGTCGGCTGCACGACGAGGCGCCCCTCGGCCAGCAGGTCGATCGTGGCCAGGTCCTTGGCCAGCAGGACCGGGTGACGGAGCGGCGGGATGATCGCCCCGGCCACGATCCGCACCCTGCTCGTCGCCGCGGCGACGGCCGCGAGCATGGCCACCGAGCTCGGCCACGGCGTACGCGGATCCTGGTTGCCCACCGCCGCGTACATCCGCGGATTGTCCATCAGCCCGTTGATGGCCGCCTGCCCGTCGAGCATCGTCTGCTCGCTCACCATCACGGCGTCGAACCCCGTCTCCTCGGCGACCCGGGCCAGGTCGACCAGGCCCCGCATGTCCCGTGGATCGAGCATCGTGTGGTTCTCGGTCAGGATCATCAGCAGGCGCGGCTCGGACATGCCGGCCATCCTGCCGAGCCGACCATGGGTGTCCACCAGATCGTCTGTGTCCAAACGCGGTGCTGGCCAGATCGTTTGTGTCCAAACGATCGCGACCGCTAGATTCACCCCCCGTTGTTCGAACGGAGGGGTCCCATGAAGAGGTCGCGCCACATCTCCTGGTTGCTCGTCGCCGTCCTGGCGATGTTCTCGCTCGTCGCCGCCTCGTGTGGTGACGACGATGACGACGTCGCGAGCGACGACGGCGCGGCGACCGACAACGGCGCGGCGACCGATGATGGTGCCGCGACACCAACCGAGGCCTCCTTCGACGTCGACGCCATGTTGGCGGCCGACCCTGACTGTGGCACCACGCCCGAAGGTGAGCCACTGGTCATCGGCTTCGCCGCCGACAAGTCCGAGGTCGGCGGCTTCGCCGATGTCCCGATCGAGGCGACTCTGCAGCACCTCGTCAACCTGGTCAACTGCTCCGGTGGCGTGAACGGCACGCCCGTCGAGCTGCTCGTCGAGGACGTCCAAGGCGACCCCGAGGTCGCTCAGCGGGCCGCCACCGACCTGGTCGACGCCGGCGCCCACGTGATCTTCGGCCCGCCGTTCGCCGATACGGGCAACGCCGTACTCCAGGCCGTCGGTGCCTCCCGGGCCACCCTGTTCGTCGCCTCGACCGAGCCGGTGCTCGCCGACCCGTCGATCTACTCGTTCCTCACCACCTTCGACGACACCGCCCAGGCGCACGCCGCCGCCCAGTGGGCCATCGACAACGGGTACACCCGGGCCATCACGTTCTCCTCCGAGGGCCCGTACTTCGGGTACAACCCGGAGCAGTTCACCGAGAAGTTCACCGAGCTCGGCGGCGAGGTCGTGCTCGATCAGAGCTACGTCCCCTTCGAGGACTTCGACTTCTCGGCCCAGGCCAACGAGGTCGCCAACCTGGCCGACGGCTCCGAGATCCTCTACACGGCCATGATCGCCCCGCAGGTGGTGGCGTTGCGCGGCAACCTCGAGGCCGTGGGCGTCGAGATCGCCTACATCGGCGCCGACGCTTTCGACGTGTCGGGGATCTCCACCATCACCGACGGCACCGCCGAGGGCATCCTGTACACCACCCACGGATTCCCGACTCCGGGGAGCCGGTTCGAGTCCCTGCTCACGTCCTTCGAGGCGGCGAGCGGCGCACCGAGCGAGGCTCCCGGTTTCGCCGGTCTGGCCGGTGATGCCCTGATCGTCGCCTTCGAAGGCTTCCTGCGGGCCGGCTCCACCGACCCCATCGCCATCGCCGAAGCGATCGCCGAGTTGAGTGGGCTCAAGACCATCACCACCACCACCGGCTACGCCGGCACCACCGGTGTGCCCGATCGTCCCGTGTTCGTCCTGCAGATCGAGGACGGCGTCCCCGCCCTGGCCGGCGAGATCTGACACCGGCCCGACCCGGTCCCTGAACCGGACGAGCGAGTGCTCCGGATCGACAACCTGTCCACCCGCTACGGGGCGATCGCGGCCCTCCGCGATGCCACCGTGCACGTGGACGCCGGTGAGGTGGTCGGCCTGATCGGACCCAACGGCGCCGGCAAGACCACGCTGCTCGGGTCGGTCGCCGGCCTGCTCCGTCCCGCCTCGGGCCGGGTCGAGCTCGAAGGCCGCGACATGACGGGCTCGTCACCGGACGCGATGTTGCGGGCGGGCCTCGCTCTCGTGCCCGAGCACCGCCGGCTGTTCGCCAACCTGACGGTGGCGGAGAACCTCAGGGTCGGGGGCATCACGAGCTCGGCGGCCGACCGGGCCCGCCTGGTCGAGGAGATGATGACCCTCTTCCCGGTTCTGGCGGCCAAGGTCCACACGTCGGCCGGCTACCTGTCGGGCGGCGAGGCCCAGCAGCTGGCCATCGCCCGGGCGCTCATGAGCGAGCCCAAGGTCGTGCTCATGGACGAGCCGTCGCTCGGTCTCGCCCCGACCCTCGTCGACCTGGTGTTCGACCTCATCGCCCGGCTCCGGTCGGAGGGTCGCACCATGCTCGTCGTCGAGCAGAACGCCACCCGCATGCTGGCGGTGGCCGACCGGGCCTACGTCATGCGATCGGGCGAGGTCGTGCTGGACGGACCGGCCGCCGAGCTCCGCCAACGCGACGATCTCTTCGACACCTTCATCGGGGGATCGTCGTGAGCCGTACGGATCCGTCCTCGGCGCCGGCGGCGACGACCGCAACGGCGACTCGGGCCCCGGAGTCGAGGCGTCAGCGGTGAGCGATCTCGTCCAGAACCTGGTCGACGGGCTCGGTCGCGGGTCGGTGTACGCCCTCCTCGCCCTGGGCATCGCCGTGATCTTCGGGGTCATGCACCTCGTCAACTTCGCCCATGGCGAGTTGATCACGGTGAGTGCGTACGTCGCCTATTGGTCGCTCGGCTCGTGGGGGCTCGACTGGTGGTTGGCCGCGCCGCTGATCATCGTGGCGGCGATGGCCACCTCGGTCCTCATCGAGTTCGTCGCCTTTCGCTGGGTGAGAGGCGAGTCGGAGTTCACCCTCCTGCTCACCTCCTTCGGGGTGCACTTCCTGATCCAGGCCGTGTTCGTGATGTACGTGTCGGCGAACGTCCGCAACTTCACCCGTCCGAGCTGGATCACCGAGGTCTGGACCGTCGGCGGCGTGAACCTCGAGGTGGTCGACCTGCTCACCATCGGCGTGACCCTCGTGACCCTGCTCGGCACGGTGGGTTTGATCCAGAAGACGATGTTCGGCGTCGCCCTTCGAGCCGCCGCCGAGGATTTCGAGGCCGCTCGCCTCATGGGTATCCGCTCGGATCGCGTGATTCGATGGGCGTTCCTGCTGGCCGGGTTCCTGGCCGGGGTCGCCGCCGTCTCGTTCCTCATGCGCAGCGGACAGGCCCGACCCAACACGGGCCTGTCACCCATGCTGAAGGGCGTACTGGCCGCCATCATCGGAGGGCTGGGCAGCATGCCGGGTGCGGTGGTGGGCGGTTTCACGCTCGGGCTGGCCGAAGTGCTGCTGCGCTCCTGGTTGCCCGATGACCTGGTCGGGATCACCGACGGGGTGGTGTTCCTCCTCATCGCCTTGCTGTTCATCTTCCGACCTCAGGGCCTCTTCACCGTGCGCACCGCGGAGCGGGTCTGATGTTCGTCCCTGGCGCGGGGCGCGGTGCTGGTCGACACGGGGAGCGGACGTGAGCCGCCGATCGTTGGCGTGGGCCGGCGTGACGGGCCTGGTGCTCTTCGGTGCCCTGGCGCTCGGAGGAGCGTTGTACGCGAGCGGCGGCCCGCCGACTCGCGACGTCCTCGTCACCCAGATGCTCATCAACGCCATCATGGTGGTCGGGTTGCAGATCTACGTCGGCAACACGGGCGTGCTGTCGTTCGGCCACATGGGTTTCGGCGCCATCGCCGGATACACCTTCGCCCTGTTCGCCGTCGATGCCAGCCAGAAGATCCGCACCATCCCCGACGCGCCCTTCGGTCTGGCCGACGCTCACCTCGCCGAGGCACCCGCCCTGCTCGTGGCCATCGGTGTCACCGTGGTCATCGGTGTGATCGTGGGGTTGGGGCTCGCTCGTTCGGGCGCCAAGTCGGGTGCGGTGGCGGCGACGGTCATCACCCTGGCCCTCCTCGAAGGCGTGCACGAGGTTGGCAACAGCTGGGCCGAGCTGAGCGGCGGACGTAACGGCATCGCCTTCCGGGTGGGACAGACGCTCAAGGGCAACGGTTGGATCTACCTGGCGCTGGCCATATCGCTCGTGGTGGCGTGCGCCTTCAAGAGTTCGCCCTGGGGACGCCAGGCCCAGGCCGCGCGCGAGGACGACCTGGCGGCCCGGGCCCTCGGGATCAACCCGGCGCCGCACCAGATGGCGGCGCTGGTGCTGTCGGTCGTCGTGGTGGCGGTCGCCGCGTCGCTGCGGATCTGGCAGCTGGGCACCGTGACCCCCAACTCCTTCTTCTTCGACTACACGCTGCTCACGCTGGTGATGTTGATCGTCGGGGGCCGCAACAGCGTCACCGGCGCCGTGCTCGGCGTCGCCGTGATCACGATCGGCAACGAGTCCACCCGCTATCTGGCCGGCCCCGATGTCAACGTGTCGTCGCTCGATTGGCTCTTCCGGGAGGGCCTGACCGACATCTTCCTCGGCGGGTCGATGCTGCTGTTCATGATCTTCCGACCCAAGGGGATCGTCGAGGACTGGGAGATCGGCGACTGGATCCGTCGGCGGTTCCGCTCCGCCAGCGGGTCGTTGCCTCCGGCAACTTCGGTGCCGGCTGGGTCGTTGCCTCCGGCAACTTCGGTGCCGGCTGGGTCGTTGCCTCCGGCAACTTCGGTGCCGGCTGGGTCGTTGCCTCCGACGGGCGGGGCGTCGTTCATGGCCGATTCACTCGCTGTGCGGTTCGGCGGGTTCCAGGCATTGATCGACGCCAGCCTCGTCGCGTCGCCTGGCGAAGTGGTGGGGCTCATCGGTCCCAACGGCGCCGGCAAGACCACGCTGTTGAACGTGGTGACGGGCGTGGTCCCGTCGACCAGCGGACGGTTCGCGGTCGGCGAGACGAACCTCACCGGACGACCGTCGTTCCAGATCGCCCGCGCCGGTGTGGCGCGCACCTTCCAGAACCTACGGCTGTTCCCAGCCCTGACCGTGCGAGAGAACGTCGAGATCGTGGCCTTGGTGGCGGCGCGGCACCGGCCAGGTCGGGCGCGCCCCGACGTGGATCAGCTGCTCGTGCAGGCCGGCCTCTGGGACCACGCCGAGCGACGGGCTCGGGAGCTCGACTATGGCAACGCTCGGCGGCTGGAGCTGGCCCGGGCCGCCGCCTTGATGCCCGACTACCTGCTGCTCGACGAGCCGACCAGCGGCATGAGCGATTCCGAATCGCTGGCCATGATCCAGCAGGTGCGGGGCATGGCGGAGCTCGTCGGCGCCGGGGTGGTGGTGGTCGACCACGATCTCGGGTTCATCACCGGCATCTGCGACCGCATCTACTGCCTCGACCAGGGCGAGATCATCGCGGTGGGGTCGCCGGCCGAGATCCAGGCCGATCACCGGGTCCGCGCCGCCTATCTCGGCACCGCCTCCATCACCTGACCCATCGGTCACCGGCCGGTCGAGCCGCGACGTCCTGCCGGTTCGATCACCTGACCGGCCGGTCACCAGCCCCGTCAGCGTGACGTCCGGGCCGTGTCGACGAGCCAGGTGAACGTGGGGTCGGGTGAAGGTCCCGGGTGCCACTCCGGATGCCACTGCACGCCGAGCACCGGTCGACCGGGGAGCTCGAGCGCCTCGACGACGCCGTCATCGGCCCGGGCGCCCACCACGAGCCCGGTGCCCAGGCGTTCGACGGCCTGGTGGTGGTACGAGTTCACGCTCGGCCGCTCGCCGAGCAGCCGCCGAGCGAGGCTCCCGGTCTCGGTCGCCAGGTTGTGGTCGTCGGCGTTCGACGGCGGCCGGTGCGAGACGTGGTCGATCGGGTCGGCGGCGAGGTGTGGCACCAGGGTGCCGCCGAGGGCCACGTTGAGCAACTGGTGACCGCGGCACACGCCGAGCAGCGGGACCTCGGTGCCGAGAGCGGCCTGCAGGAGGGCCTCCTCGTAGTCGTCGCGCACGGGATCGGTGGCCGCAGGATTCTCCAGCGGGTCACCCACGTCGGTGCGTGGGCCACCCCACCGGGCCTGGTCGATGTCGGCACCGCCCGTGACGACCAAGCCGTCGAGTCGGGCCACGACGTCGGTCGCCGCGGCTTCGAACGGCACGAAGACTGGCAGTCCGCCCGCCCGCGCCACGGCGTCGGCAAAAGCGGCGAAGAACACGGTGACGGTCTCGTCGGCGTACGTAGGCGAGGCCTCCCGGATGGCGCCAAATCGTAGACGTCGACCGGTGATACCGATGAGGGGCGCGGGCATACGTGTTTTCTATCGCCCGACACGCGCGTGGTGGCGCTCGGACAGGCGAAGGCCGTGAAACCTCGAAGGCGACGGTGTCGCCTTCTGCGCAACCTCGAAGACGACGGTGTCGCCTTCGGTCCGCCGAGTGGAGCGGCGGACGGCGGCCATCTGAAAGTTCGAGCGAACTCGAGCGGGCCGCCCTGGTCCGCTCCGCCGCTCACCACCGGACTCAGGGGCCGTGGCGGGTGATGGGGGTGGGTGGGGCGATGGTGCGGTCCAGTGTGCCGTCGGGCCGGTACAGGTGCAGGGTCCGGTCGGGGTCCATGACCAGCCGCCAGCCCTTGTCGTGGATGCGGTGGTGCCAGGTCCACGAGACCGGCACCAGATTGTCGATGCTCGTCTCACCCCCGTCGTCGACCGCGACCAGGTGATGGACCTCGCAGTCGGCGAACGCCGTGGCGTCGTCGATCGGGCACGTCGGGTACAGCGCCCGCAACGCGAGGCGTTGTTCTCGCGTGGCGGTGCGGGCCTGGTAGGAGACCCACATGGGGAAGCCCTTGGCGTCGAGCCAGGTGGTGTACCAGTCGGCATCGCACGCCAACCGCTCGACCGTGACCGGATCGACCGTGTCGCCGGCCCAGGTTTCGGCGACGGAGCTGGGGTGGTAGCCGGTGTGGCCGGTGGCGGCATCGGCGATCCATCCGACGCCCATCCGCCGTGCCGGGCCACCATCGGCCCCGCCCGTGCGGGTCATCAGGTTGTACATCGCCGTCATCCGATGGTGCGCGGTGACCGGCCCGTCACCTGCGAGACGCCGGGCCTCGGCGTTGAGGAGGTCGTTCATGACGGCGCCTCGTTCGTCGTCGACGCGGCCCCACAACCCGAACATGCCCGGCCGGTCACGCGACGGCCGTAGCGTGAGCTCGGACTCACGGCGCCGCCGCTCGATATCGGTCTCTCCGTCATCGGCCAGGTCCTCGCGGATCTGCCGCACCCGGCCCCGCAGACAATGGGCGAACATCTCCGGCGGCGTCGCGGCGAGTTCCCGCGCCAGGGCTTTGTCGCCTTTGCCCAACGCGGCACGCTCGGGCTCGGACAGGCCCCGCATCGTCCGCGCCACCGCATCGACGTTCTCCGGATGCGCCCGCCCCGACTGGGCCGCTTCGTGCACCGCCGGCAGCGCCGCCAACAGCGCTGTCTGATCCGCCAGAGCCTTCGCCCGCTTCCGAGACAAACCACCCAGCGTCGCCAACGTCGACCCCGCCGGCGGCCCGGACCCAGTGTCCTCCAATGCTGCGGCGGCGGCGGCGAGTCGCCGCTTCCAGCCCTCCACCACCCGCTCGGCCCGATACACCCGGCGGGTCAGGTCACGGAGATCGGACAGCGTCACAACCCGACACATCAACGACGGCCATTTCGGCTTCCAACTCAGCGAGCACACCCATGCAGCAACCCTACGCAGGGGGTATGACACTCACGGAGAGACGCGAAGACAGCGCTCAGCGTGACCGGCACCACCGCACCGGTGCCGGTCCGGGCCCAAGGCCGCGGCTAGCGTCGCTGCGGGTACGAGTGGACGGAGCCCTTTCCCATGACCTTGTGCGTTCGATGACGGTTCGCATCGACGTCACGGGAGGTACCGCGGCCGACACCCACCGGGTGCTCGCCGGCGCCGCCTCCCTCGGTATCTCCGCCCTCGTCGACGTCCGGGTGAGCGCGGTGTACCACGTGGGTGGTGAGCTGACCCCCGTCGACCTCGAACGGATCTGCGCCACGCTGCTCGTCGATCCGGTGACCCAGCAGGCCACCTGGGGCGTCGACACCCGGGAGTCGCCTCCGTCGCCCGGGGTCACCGTGGTCGAGATCGCCCCCCGACCCGGCGTCACCGACATCGCCGCCCGTGAGCTGGCCCGCGGCATCGAGGAGCTCGGCCTGCCCCCCGTCCCCACGGCCACCGCCCGGCGGTACGAGCTCCACGGCACTCTCACCAGGGCCGACCTCGATCGGCTCGTCACCGGCCTCCTCGGCAACGACACCGTGGAGCGCGCGACCGTCGGTCGCCTGAACCCCGACCTCGGCGTGGCCGCCGAGGCCCGTCCGGTGGTGGACACGGTGCCCGTCGGGGGCCTCGACCCCGAGGAGCTGGCCCTGCTCAGCACCCAGCGCCTCCTGTCGCTCGACCGCACCGAGATGCAGGTGATCGCCGACTTCTTCATCGCCGAGGACCGCGATCCCACCGACGCCGAGCTCGAGACCCTGGCCCAGACCTGGTCCGAGCACTGCGTCCACAAGACGTTCCGGGCGTGGATCGACATGGAGCACGTGACGGCTGACGGCACGTCCAGCACCTTCCGGATCGACGGGATCCTGAACACCTACCTCAAAGCCGTCACCGACGCGGTGAACCCGCAGTGGCTGCGGTCGGCGTTCGTCGACGACGCCGGCATCGTCGCGTTCGACGACGACCTCGACCTCGCCTTCAAGGCCGAGACCCACAACCACCCGTCGGCCCTCGAACCGTTCGGCGGGGCCAACACCGGGGTGGGAGGCGTGGTACGTGACGTGATCGGTGTGTCGGCCCGCCCGATCGCCGCCATCGACGTCCTGTGCTTCGGTCCCACCGACCTTCCGGCCGATCGCGTGCCTGTTGGGGTGTTGCACCCCCGGCGTATCGCTGACGGTGTCGTAGCCGGCGTCGGCGACTACGGCAACAAGCTCGGCCTGCCCACCGTGGCCGGCGCCGTGGTCTACGACGAGGGCTACCTGGGCAACCCGCTCGTGTTCTGTGGCTGCATCGGCCTGCTGCCCCACGGGAGCCACCCCACCCGCTCCGGCGTCGGCGACCTGGTGGTGGCGATCGGTGGCCGCACCGGCCGCGACGGCCTCCACGGTGCCACCTTCAGCTCCGCCGAGCTGGCCCACGACACGGCCGTCACCACCGGCAGCGCCGTGCAGATCGGCGACCCCATCACCGAGAAGGGGCTCATCGAGGTGGTGGAGCGGGCCCGCGACGCCGGGCTGTACACGATGATCACCGACTGCGGGGCCGGCGGGTTCTCGTCTGCGATCGGGGAGATGGGCGAGGAGCTCGGCGTGCAGGTCGACCTCGCCCGCGCCCCCCTGAAGTACCCCGGTCTGGTGCCGTGGGAGATCTGGCTGTCGGAGGCGCAGGAGCGCATGGTGCTGGCGGTGCCGCCGGCCCGCCTCGCCGAGCTCGAGGCCATCGCCCGGACATGGGACGTGGAGGTGAGCGTGCTCGGCCACTTCACCGGCGAGCACCGGCTCGACGTGCGCTACGCCGACCAGCAGGTGGTCGACCTCCCTATGGCCTTCCTCCACGACGGTCTGCCCCGCCGCACGATGACGGCGAAGTGGGTCGACACCGCTCCCGCGCCCGATCCTGTGGTCGACGATCCAGAGGCCGCCCTCCTCGCCCTCCTCGCCCACCCGTCGATCGCCTCGAAGGAGGCGATCATTCGTACCTACGACCACGAGGTCCGAGGTGGCACGGTGGGCCGGCCCCTCGTGGGCCCTGAGGCCGACGGACCCGGCGACGCCTCGGTCCTCAAGCCGCTCGGCACCTGGCACCACGACCGCGCCGTGGCCGTGGGCGTGGGCATCAACCCGGTGATGGGCCTGGCCGACCCCTACGCCATGGCGGTGAGCGCCGTCGACGAGGCATTTCGCAACGTCGTCGTGTCCGGCGCCGACCCCGACCACGTATCGCTCCTCGACAACTTCTGCTGGGGCAACCCCACCCTGCCCGACCGACTCGGCAGCCTGGTGCGGGCCGCCCAGGGTGCGCACGATGCAGCGCTGGCCTTCAACGCGCCGTACATCTCCGGCAAGGACAGCCTCTACAACGAGTTCGAGGGGCGGCCCATCCCCGGCACGCTGTTGATCTCCGCGCTGGCGATCGTCCCCGACCTGAACCACGTGCCGCGCAGTGCGCTCACGGCCGCGGGCAACGTGGTGGTGATCGTAGGCCCGACCGAGGCCGAGCTCGGCGGGTCCCACCTGAACCGGGTGCTCGGCCACGACGGCGGTGTCGCGCCCACCCTCCCTGCGGGGCTGCTCGACCGCTACCGCCGGGTACACCGGCTCATCCTCGACGGCCTGGTGCGGGCGGCGCACGACGTGAGCGAGGGGGGCGTCGCCGTCGCCGCAGCGGAGATGGCCATCGCCGGGCGCCTCGGCCTCGAGCTCGACCTCACCGACACCGTCTCGGCCACAGCGGCGTTGTTCGCCGAGTCCAACGGCCGCCTGCTCCTCGAGGTGCGCTCCGACGACGCGCCGGCCGTCGTCGCCGCGCTCGACGGCGAGGCTCGGGTGATCGGCACCGTCGTCGCCGAACCCCGGCTCACCATCCACCGCGACGACCGGGTCGTGGTCGACCTCGCGGTCGACGACCTCGTGTCGGCATGGAAGGGGAGCGGTTCGTGAGCGCCCCTCGGGTCCTGATCCTCCACGCTTCGGGCACGAACCGTGATCACGAGGCGGCCATGGCCTGTGAGCTGGCCGGTGCCGCGCCGGAGATCGTCCACGTCAACGAGCTGCGGGTCGGTGATCGCCGGTTCGACGACTACGCCATGGTCGTCGTGCCCGGCGGCTTCTCCTACGGCGACGCCCTGGGCGCCGGTGGCCGGATGGCGCTCGACCTGTCGACGTTCTTCCGCGATCAGGTCGACCACTTCGTCGCCTCGGGCCGGCCGCTGCTCGGCATCTGCAACGGCTTCCAGGTGCTGGTGAAGTCGGGTGTCCTCGGCCTGACCGAACCCAGCTGTGTCGCGCTCGGTCCCCGCCCGATCACCCTCACCCACAACGAGCAGGGCCGGTTCGAGTGCCGCTGGGTGCACCTGCGGGTCGAGGGCGCGGCGTCGCCGTTCCTGGCCGGGCTCGACGAGCCGATCCTGTGCCCGATCGCCCACGGCGAGGGTCGGTTCGTCGCCGACACCGACACCACACTCGATCACCTGGAGGCCGCCGGCCAGGTGGCGTTCCGCTACGTCGACGCCGTCGGTGAGCCCGCCGCCGGCCGCTACCCGATCAACCCCAACGGTTCGGCGCGGGACATCGCCGGGATCTGCAACCCGGCCGGCAACGTGATCGGCCTGATGCCCCACCCCGAGGACCACGTGCTCGACCGCCAGCGACCCTTCGGTGGTCCCGGCCGCCTCGGTCTGGCCCTGTTCGCCTCCCTGATCCAGGGGGTGCGCTCGTGAGCCGCACGGCGCGACCCGAAGGGTCACCAGAGGGCGAACTGGGGGGAGTGAGAAGCACCCCTCGCCCCGACCTCGAGGCGGCGATCGATCGCGCCCTCGACCACCCGTTCGACGACATCGAGGTGGCCGGCCTCGGTCCCCGCACCCGGGGCAAGGTGCGCGACATCTACGACATCGACACCCAGCTGGTGCTCGTCACCACCGACCGGCTCTCAGCCTTCGACGTGGTGCTCGGCACGGTGCCCTACAAGGGACAGGTGCTCAACCAGCTGTCGGCCCACTGGTTCGCCACCACCCGCCACATCGTGCCCAACCACCTCGTCGAGGTGCCCGACCCCAACGTCACCGTGGCCCGGACGTGCCGGCCACTGCCCGTGGAGGTCATCGTCCGCGGCTTCATCACGGGCGTCACCGACACCGCCCTGTGGACACGCTACACGACGGGGGAGCGCGTGATCTACGGCGTCGAGTTGCCCGAGGGCCTCCGCAAGAACGATCGGCTGCCGGCGGCCATCATCACGCCGACGACCAAGGCCGAGGCCGGCGGCCATGACGAACGTCTAACCAGCGACGAGGTGGTCAGCACCGGCCGCGTCGAGGCGGGTGTGTGGGCCCGGGTGTGCGAGGCCGCACTCGCCCTGTTCGCCCACGGCCAGGTGGTCGCCGAGCGGGCCGGGCTGGTGCTCGTCGACACCAAGTACGAGTTCGGGCTCGACCCGCAGGACGAGGTGGTGTTGATCGACGAGGTCCACACGCCCGACTCCAGCCGCTACTGGCTCGCCGACACGTGGGCCGAGCGGGTGGCCGCCGGCCACGAGCCCGACAGCTACGACAAGGAGCTGATCCGGCTCGAGTACAAGGCCGCGGGCTACTCCGGTCACGGTGACCCGCCGCCCCTCTCGGCTGATCTGGCCCGCCGGGCGGCGCGGCGCTACATCGACGTGTACGAGCGCCTCACCGGCACCGCCTTCGAGCCCGGCGCCTACCCGGCCGCCCCCCGGGTGGCGGCCGCGGTCGAGCCTTGGGCCGGCTCCGCCCACCGGCTCGACGAGATCTGACCGGTCACTCGGGCGTCAAGCTCCGCCGATCCGCCGGAGCGATGACCGGGTCGCCGGCGACACCGTGGGCGACCCCAGGTACGAGCATGGGGACTTCGCCGGCCTCGCTGCAAGTGAACGCCTCGAGTGGCACCGTGCCGAGGAAGCGCCGGGCGTCGGGGATGATCGTGGCCGGACCACCCGAGACCAGGAGCACGTCCACGACATCTCCGGCCAGCGATCGCAGGACCGGGAGGTAGATCACGCCGCCGAGGGCGACCTGACGCTCGGCTATGTAACTGAGCTGCTCGTCGAGGCCCGCGGGTGCGGCCCATTCGGTTCATCGGACCCGGGCGACCCGTCCTCGCTCGGCGCAGCACGCACCGATAGCGACTCCCCACAGCGACAGCAGGCGGTGCTGTTCTGATCGTTCGCACAATGCGAGCTCGCGGCCCGATACCGCACGACTGCGGTGACGGTGTGCTTTCGTCTGTCGGCGATGACGGCCGCTCCCTCGGACCGGGCCCCGTCGGTTCCAGGCCACGTCGGCCTCCTCGATCCAGACGCCGTCCAGAAATGGCGGCCACGACGGCTGCGTCCGAGCCGGTTCGCTGTCGAGTCGCCAACACGGCAGCGGGGCGCGCCAACTGTGCTCGCCACGGGCGCCCCTCGCGGCGGACATGGCGTCGGTGAGGGCGAGGAGCCGGTCCACGACGATGGTGGTGGTGGCGATCATCCCAGTCACGGCGCCGGGTAGGTCGAGCCCGATCCGTCGGACCATGCCGCCGATGTCGAGGTTGTCCACCCGGTTTGGGGATCGGCGGCGCCGTGGCGCCATAGCACACCGACTGCCCACACCTGGATCCGGGCCCGGTCCGGTGTGTATGAGTCGACTCGGGTGGCGAGGACGCCCTGGACGTAGCGGGTGCGGCCGGTGCCGATCGACAACACGTCACGCAGCGAGTCGAGCTGGACGGACAGGTCGGCGATTTGGCGGTCGACGGTCTCGGCGGCGGCGTAGCGGGCGATGAACGTCCCGACTTCGGTGGGTGCCAGGTCGAACAGGGTCTGGCCGGTCGTCACGTACGCTGCGGCGGCGGCGACCGCGCCGGCTTCGGTGTGGGCGAACCCGACGGGCACTCCGTCGTCGATGCCCCACGGTCCCGGGCCCCGGTCGACCGGTTCAGGCGCCGGTGGCGCGGTGTCGCTGGTCGGTGGTTGGGCGGGTGGTTGGTCGGGGGTGATCCAGCCGTGGAGGGCGATTCCGGCCAGGAGCGCGGCGATGATGAAGCAGGCCAGGGCGGGGGTCGAGATGGAGGTCGTGCGTTTCATCCGCCGGCCGCCTGGAAGAACAGGTTGATGGCGGTCGGGGCGACGCCGGCCAGGCAGGCGCCGATCACGCCGGCCAGCGCGAGTCGTTTGCCTCGGTAGCCGCCGGCGTAGTTGCCTGACTGTTGGGACAGGCCGTAGATGGCGGCGCCGAGCAGGATCGAGGCGAGCGATCCCCACAGGGCGATCTGGCTGAGCCAGTCGAGGATCTGTTGGATGAGCTCGGCGCCGGGCATACCGGCGGACGAGGGTGCGGCGTCGACTTGCGCGACGACGCTGTGAGGGCTGTGGTCCATGACGGCCTTTCTCCCGGCCCGAAGGCGACGGAGCGAACGCACCTTCGGGCCGGGACGGGTTTGCGGGGCAGGCGAAGCCCGAGGGGGTGAGGGCTTCGACGGCGGAATGCGCCCACCGCCCACACGACGCGACACGACAGATGCCGGGCCGGCCCGGTGGCGCACTCCGTGGCCGGTTCCCGCATTCCCCCCGGGTCGGCGCCGTGCTGGCCAGGGAGGTCGTCGTGGTGAAGCTCGTGCTTGGTGCGTTTGGTGTGCTTGTGGCGTTGGTGCTGAGCCTCGCCGTCGTCGTCGCCGGGCCAGGTCTCAACTCGGGGCCGCCGACGCAGCTCGCGCTCGAGGAGATCCCGGCCAGCCTCCTGCCTGTCTACGTCAACGCAGCGGCCGGATGCCCGGGCCTTTCGTGGCAGGTGCTGGCCGCGATCGGGTTCGTCGAGTCAGCCCACGGCGCAGGGCGGCTCGACCCCGTTACCGGCGACGTCGCTCCGCCGATTCTCGGGCCCGCGCTCGACGGTACCAACGGATACGCCCGCATCCCCGACGCATCGATGCCCGACGGGTGGGCTCACGCCCTCGGACCGATGCAGTTCTTGTCCACGACATGGGCGACATGGGGACGAGTAGCCCCCTACCGCCCGATCGGAGCGGCCGCTGACGTGCACAATGCGTGGGACGCCATCCACACCGCCGCCGCCTACCTCTGCGGTGCCGACCTACGGATCGACGACCTCGAAGCCGCCGTACTCACGTACAACCACAGCCAGGCATACCTCGGCACGGTCATGGCCAAGGCCGTCGAGTACGGCCTCGGCCTCCTCACCGGAACCGCCGGCTTCGTTTGCCCCGTCGCCGGCGCCGTGTCGTTCACCGACGACTGGGGCGCGCCACGATCAGGCGGACGTACACACGACGGCATCGACATGTTCGCCCCCTACGGCGCACCCCTCGTCGCCGCCGAGAACGGCGTGATCGAACGAGTCACCAACACCGACGCCGGACTCGGCGGAATCACTATCTGGCTCAACGGCGACCGCGGCACCGCCTACTACTACGCCCACAACTCCCTCAACGCCGTGGCGGCCGGCCAACGAGTACGAGCAGGCGAAGTCATCGCCTACCTCGGCGACACCGGCAACGCCGCTACCAGCGCCGCGCACCTCCACTTCGAGATCCACCCCGCTGGCCGGCCGGCAGTGCGGCCCTTCGGGATCGTCTCGGCTGCTTGCCGTCTGCCTTGCATCGATCTGAGATCACGCATGGTGGCATACGTAAGATAAGAAACCACTCAAGGTGAGGGCAGGTTGGGTCGATGACATCCGCAGGTAGGCCGTCTGGCTCAGGCCGGGAGACCTAGAAGGTGGCGGGCTATCGGCCTGTCGGAGACCAGGGGGTTGGTCATGCGGCGTATTCTACTCGTGGCGATGGTGGTGCTCGGAGCGCTGGGCCTCGACCCCAGCAACTCGGCAGCTCAGCCTCCGGTCCCGGTGCCAGTCCCGGAGGTGCCTGGTCGTTCGGTGACGTCGTTGCCGCCGTTGCCGGTGTCGGGGACGGAGCCGCGGCCGGTGTGGCGGGATGAGCCGGTGGTGTTGTCTGATGAGGAGTTGGTCGAGCTGTCGGTGTATGGCCATGTGTTGTCAGATGAGGAGCGGCAGGCGTTGTTGGAGGAGGCGACTCGCGCGGCGGAGCCGCCGGATTTGCCGGTGGTGGAGCCGGGGTTCGTGCCGGGCGAGTCAACTGAGGTGCCGGGTGAGCGTTCGGTGTTCGGGACGGTGTTCCAGAATCCTGATGGTTCTCGGACGTCGCGGATCGCGTCGGAACCGGTGCATTTCGAGCGTGATGGCGTGATGGTGCTGATCGATTCCCGGTTGGCTGCGGTTGAGGGTGAGCCGGGCGTGTTCCGGTCGGCGGCGAATGCGTGGGATGTGACGGTGGGTGATTCGGCGACGCCGGTGGTGATGTCGACGCCGGAGGGTGAGATCTCGTGGGTCCCGGAAGGTGCGCGTGTGGTCGAACCGGTGGTGGTCGCCAACGTGGTGACGTTTATCGACGCGTGGCCTGGTGTTGATCTGCGCTACACGGTTGAGTCGTGGGGCGTGAAGGAAGAGATCGTGTTGCGGGAGCACACCCAGTCGTCGTTCGATTTCTTGGTCACGGGAGCCGGGTTGGTGCCCGACGAGGCGAACGCTGGTGGGTTTCGGCCGTCGGGCGCGCTTGGTGAGGTGGTGCGGGTGTTGCCACCGATGGTGACCGACCACGAAGGCATCCCGGTGCTGCCTGAGGTCGCCCGCGGCGTGATCGGCGTCGATGACACACCGGAGCAGGTGACCGATGTGGAGGGGCAGGGACGACCGATCGAGCCGGGTACGCAGCGTTTGTCGGTGAGCGTCGATCCGGGGTGGTTGGCCGGGTTGGGACCGGATGAGTTTCCGGTGGTGTTGGATCCGACGGTGTCGTATGGCACGAACACGCAGTACGCGATGACGCAGGGCGGCACGGTGTGCGCGAACTACTGCGGGCTCGTCCAGGTCGGCAACGTCACCTATCCGGGCGATATCTACTACCGGACGGTCTCGCATTTCGATTACGAGACGGTGATGCTCGGCGCGCCGCAGATCATCAACCCGGACACGGTGTTCGTCGCGACGATCACGATGGATCACTACGCCGGAAGCGCCGGTAATCAGGTGGTGGCGTGGTGGTCGCCGAACGGCACCTACAACGGGTACCAGTACCCGGATTATCGGCTCGACCTCGACACGTCTGCGGATGTGGCGTTCAATGTGTTGGGGTTCATGGATTCGTGGTTCTCGTCGAACACCGGCGGCGGGAGTTTCCTGTTCACGGGCGACGAGAACGCCGGGTTGTACTCGTACCGCCAGCTCGACAACGAGCTGTTGTGGTTGACGTACGATTATCTGCCGGCGGTCCCGGCGAACGCGTCGTGGAGCCCGGCGAACGGCACGCAGATCCACAACTCGTGGTTGTCGCCGACGTGGGGCGCGTCGACGGACCCGGAGAACACCGGCGTCTACTACCGGCACTTTGTGTGCGCCGTCAATGCGCCGGCGTCGACGTCGAACCCCACCGCGTGCCCGACGAACCGGATCTATCAATCGGAGTGGGTGACGTGGCAGAGCTCGTGTTGCATGTTCGGGTACCCGCCGGGCATCTACTCGGTCAACCAAACCGTCTACTGGGGTGTGGAGACGACCGACGGCGGCCGAGTGTACGTCTGCGACCTCGACCCTGATTGTCTTGCGCCTGGGTTCAGGTCGCCGACGACGTTGCACGCGTTCACGCCGACCAACGTGGCGCCGCCGTCACCCACGGCGGGGCCGTCCGCGCCGATCGACGGGTACGTGATCGTCAACGAGACTCAGTTGCCGACGTTGTCGATCAACACAGTCGTGGACGGCGACGGCGACCTCCTCACCTACGTGTTCGAGATCGCCGAGTCCGGTGGTGTCGGGCTCTTGGCGCAGCATCATGTCCAGCCGGCCCTGCCGGCGCCGCCGACCCTGTCGTGGCAACCGCCGCCGGGTCTGGGGTTGGTGCCGGGCCGGACCTATTCGTGGACGGTGCGGATCTATGACGGTTGGGGTACCCCGCAGGCGCCGCCGATGACACCGCGCACGATCCGGTTCGATCAACGGCTCGGTACGTCCTCGCCGGCACCGATGCAACCGGCGGGTGCGGCGTCGGTGAATCTGGCGACGGGGAACGTGGTGGCGGGAGCGGCGACCCCTACGTTGCCGACCACCGCCGGGAACCTCGGGTTCGCGTTCTCCTACAACTCGCTTGATCGCACCAACCAGGGGCTGACGGGGTCGTACTGGAATGACGTCAACCAGAACGGCGTGATCGACACCGGCGGTCCAGACGTGTTGGCGATGCGGCGAACGGACCCGGCGATCGCGTTCGACTGGGCCTTTGGGTCGCCGTCTCCGTCGGTGCCGCCCGATCAGTTCATGGCCCGCTGGACCGGTTGGGTCCAGGTCCCCTCCACTGGGGCGTGGGAGATCGCAGTCGCGAACGACGATTGGGTCGAGGTCTCGATCAACGGTGTCACGGGGCTGGTGGGTTGCTGCAACGCGAACCGGAACCAGCCGACGCCGGCGATCACGACCGGGGCGTTGACCGCGGGTACGTGGTATCCGATCCAGGTCACGATGCGCGAATGGTCCGGGACTGCGCATCTCACCTTGATGGCCCGGCCGTCTGGGTCGACGTCGGCGTTTCAGCAACTGACCGCGGACTGGTTCCGTACGTCGGCGCCGGTCGTGCCGCAGGGCTGGACGCTTTCGGGTGCGGCGGCGTCTGGTGCGTCGTGGGTCCGCGCCGCGATCACCGAGAAGGAGGTCGTGCTCACCGCACCCGATGGCCGCACAGCTACCTACCGGCGCGTGGATGGCTCGGACCCGAACCGTGGATTCACGCCGCCGGCTGGTGAGGATGATGTGGTCAGCGTCGATTCCGCCTCCGGGAACGTGTCGGTGCAAGGCACCGACGGCACAGTGACCGCGTTCGACTCGAAGGGGACGTTGGTGTCGGTGACGAACCCGTTGGACTCGCGTAGTCCCGCTGCGCATCAGCTCGCGTACTCGGCGTACAACGGTGACGCGACCCGGTTGACGTTGGTGACCGACCCGGTGTCGGCCGATCCGCGGCATTGCAGTATCAGGGGGTCGGGTCATGCCCGGGTGTGCCCGGTGGATACGACGCGACCGCGCCGGCGGGGATGTTGTGCCGGGTGCAACTCAAAGACACCGGCGGCACGGTGGTGTACGAGACGATGCTGTACTACTTGAACGGTCAACTGGCCCGCGTCGTGTCCCAAGCCCCGGGCGGCGGCGCGGACGTGTCGGTCACCGATTTCGGGTACTCGGGTGGTGTCGTGAACCGGGTCCGGGATCCGTTCGCCGCCGAGGTCGTCGCCGCAGGCGGCGCGGGCGGCGGGTTCCCTGACGATGACACGACCCGCACCGTGATCGGCTACAGCAACGGCCGGGCGGTCCAGGTCGATCAACCGATCCCATTGGTCGGTGCTGCCCGTTCGGGTATGACGGTGAGCTACGTGACGTCGACCGCGACGGAGGTCAACGTCGCCGGCCTCGGCGCCGGGTTCGAGCGGCGCGTCACGTTCGATGCCCAGTACCGGTCGTTGACCGATACCGACGCCACTGGTGCGGTGTCGTCTCGGGTGTGGGATGGCGCGGATCGGTTGTTGTCGTCGACGTCCGCGGGTCGGATGTCGACGAGCCATTACGACGTGCGGGGCCGGGTCACCGACAGCTACGGGCCGGCGAATGTGTCGTGTTTCAACACGGTTACCCGGGTCCCGAACGGGACGTGCACGTCACCGGCGGTGCCGCACACCTCGACGACGTTCGATGGCGGTATCGGTGGGTTGTCGGCGACGTGGTTCGCGAACAAGACACTGTTCGGAGCGCCGACGGTGTTCGAGACGACCGGCGGTGCTGGGTACTCGCCGGGCCAGGCGCTGGTCTACAACGTCGAGGGCGGCGCCCCGCCAACGATCCCGACAGACAATTACTCGGGGCGTTTCACTGGTGAGATCTTGATGCCCGCGGTTGGGGCGTATCAGTTCCGGCTGTGGGCCGATGATGGTGCTCGCCTGTGGATCGACGACCAGTACGTCACCGGCGAATGGACCGACGGCGCCGGACTGACCCCGTTCGGGTCGTTCACCAACAATGTGGCCAATACGTGGCACCGCATCCGAGTCGACTTCTACGAGTCGACCGGGTACGCGCAGGTGTACCTGAACTGGACGCCCCCCGGCGGGACCGAATCGTGGGTGCCGGCCACCTCGGCCACCCCCCGCTACGGGCTCGTCACCTCCACCACCACCGACGACTCGGGCGGCGCGCCCTCGTCGACGACGACGTCGGCGTACAACGGTGGTGGCCTCGACCCGGCGTTCGGGTTGGCGACGTCGACCACCACGGGCGGGCTCACCACCTCGACCGGCTACGAGACGCTCGGGACCGGGCATTTCCTGCGGCGGGTGTCGCGGACCCTGCCGGGCGGCGCGGCGACGACGTACGCCTACTACGGCACCGACGCCAACCCGGCGACCGCCACCAACGCGTGTACGAACAATGTGGCGGTGAACCAAGGCCGCGGCATCTGGAAGGCGACGTCACCAGCGCCGCTCACCGGCGCCGCCCTCGTGTACGAGTCGACGTATGACACCGCTGGACGGGTCCTCGGTACGCGGACGGGGACCGAGACGTGGTCATGCACCACCTATGACGCCCGGGGCCGGGTGACAACTCGTACGATGCCCGCCTTCGGCGGATCGCCAGCACGCACGATCACCTACAACTACGCGGTGGGCGGCAACCCGCGGGTGACGTCGGTGTCGGACAACTCCGTCGCCGGCTCACCCAACGGGGGCACGATCACTACCACGGTCGATCTGTTCGGCCGGGTGATCTCCTACACCGACGTGTGGGGACTCACCACCACCACGACCTATGACCAAGCCGGTCGCGCCATCTCATCCACGTCACCAGGCGGGGTTGTCACTACCACCTACGACCCAGCAAGCCGGGTGGATCAGGTCCGCCTCGACAACCTCCTCGTCGCCGATGTCGCCTACACGACCGGCGTCGACGGCGGCGAAGTGGCGTCGGTCGGGTACCCGTCCGGGGCCGGGAACGGCGGCAACGGCACCTACAGCGACCCCCTCGCCCGCAACACCAACGGCCAACTCACATCATTGGCGTGGCGCGCCCCCGGCGGTGGGCTGATCACCTCGAGCGGCGTCACCAGGTCCCAGACGGGGCGCATCGTCGACGAAACCATCGACGGCGCCGACCCCTACACCGGCGGCACCAACTACACGTACGACACCGCCGGACGCCTGACCCAAGCCCAGCTTCCGGGCGGGATCGTGGACGTTTACGGGTACGGGGCACCCACCGGATGCGCGGGCGGTACCGCCGCGAACCCGGGGGCGAACACCAACCGCACCATGTGGACCCGTAACTCTGTTACCCAATCGACGTACTGCTACGACAACGCTGACCGGCTCGTCTCTGTCGCCGGCCAAGCCGCCGGCCCCTACGCCGCCACGATCGCCTACGACGCCCACGGCAATACCACCACCCTGGCCGGGCAGACGTTGAGCTACGACAACGCCAACCGTCACCTCGCCACCACCGCGGGCGGATCGAGCGTCGCCTACCAACGTGACGTCCTGGACCGCATCGTCGCCCGCACCGCCACCGGCGCCCCGCCCGCGATCACGAATCAAGCCTCGAGTTCGACCACGGTCGACGGCAGTCAGATCGTTGTGCTGCGTCCGATAGGAGTGCAGCCGGGCGATCTCTTGTTGGCGTCCATCGCGACCAAGAACACGCCGTTGGTCACGGCGCCGCCGGGCTGGACGCAGGTGGCAACTCGCGTCAACGGCACGCTCAATCGGATCACCGTGTTCCAGCGAGTCGCGACCACCACCGATCCGGCCAGCTACACGTTCACCTGGACCGGCGCTCAGAAGGCCACCGGCGCGATCGTCGCCTATACCGGCGTGGACCAGGTCAACCCGATCGACGTCACCGCCAATACCGGTGGGACGAACTCGACCTCTCACGTGGCGCCGTCGGTGACAACGACGGGAACGAATCGTATGGTGGTCGCGGTGTACACGCTGGCGACCGCTACCACCACCACGCCCGGTGCCGGGTTGACCGAGCGCGTTGACATCAATGTGGGCGGCGGTGGTGGGGTGACGCTCGTAGTCGACGAACGGCCCGTCACAGCAGCCGGTGCGACTGGGACGTCCACGGTTACCAGCGCCGCGGCCACCACCGACTCCGCCATCACGATCGCGCTCCGACCCGACACCACGGCGCCTGTGAACGAAACCTACAGGTACAGCCACTCTGCAGCCGGTGACACCCCCAGCCTCGTCCTCAACCCCTCGAACCAGGTCGTCGAGCTCACCATGGCCCTCCCCGGCGGCGTCGTCTGGACCAAACGGACCGGGACCCAGACCTGGTCCTACCCCAACATCCACGGCGACGTGGCTGCGGTCGCCGACCAGACCGGCGTCAAGCAAGGCGCCACCCTCACCTACGACCCATGGGGCAACCCCGCCGGCGGAGCGGTCCCCGACAACGCCGCCGGCAACCTCGACTGGGGCACCCTCGGACAACACCAACGCCCAACAGAACACACCACCGGACTCCAAAATCTCATCGAAATGGGCGCCCGAGGATTCTCATCCCAAATTGGGCGATTTCTCGAAGTTGACCCCGTCGAAGGCGGTACGACCACCAACGACTACATGTACGTCGCTGATCCCATAAATCAGTTCGACCTCTCCGGTGAACTGCTCCCACATCTGGACCGGCAAGGTTGTCGGATCGGATCGAGCTCGATCGAATACAACACGCAATACCAGCGGTACCAACGCACATTTCGTTGTGTGCAACCACCGCGACGCCCAAGCCGCTTGAAGCGCGCTACGGGTTGGCTCTACCGACACCTCGACACGAGTGCGACGATCTGTGTGGTTGGCTGTTATGGCGCCGGCCAACAGGGTGGCAATGGATATCTGGTTACGGGGGGTGGGTGCTGCTTCTTGGGCTTAAACATTGGCATCGCCAGAGAGGAGTATGTTGACCGTCAGTGTGCCTCGGTGACTGCGTCGATCGAAGCAG
Source organism: uncultured Acidobacteriota bacterium (assembly GCA_963732655.1). Lineage (GTDB taxonomy): Bacteria > Actinomycetota > Acidimicrobiia > Acidimicrobiales > SHLQ01 > CAVTWS01. The sequence continues at coordinate 774,494 of CAVTAI010000005.1, forward strand.
GAGGCGCCGTCAGCTTTCAGCAGGGATTCAGCCCAGTAACTGGCGAAGTCGACGGGTCGGATCAGGAGATCGGTGTTGGTGTCGGCCTCGGATACGGGGGATCCATAACTGGGAACTTTTCAGCGTCGTGTCCTTATGGATGAGCGGAACGTCAGTTGTTCCACCGCAGGAGACTTAGCATGAAGCATTGCGCGTACCTCCAGACATCTGGCTTTGAGGCCGGCCTAAAACCTAGGTATATCGACGTAAGCGAGCATGAGATAGCCGAGTTGCCGAGATCCTTTGCAAGGCTCCGCGATAGCGGCAAGGTGCCTGCCGGTATGTCACTTAGTGACAAAACGAGTCAGGGCCGTGTGGACGTAAGGTATCATCGATCGGGAAATCCTTTCACGCCTGGGTGGTTCTTCTACTTCGGGCTCGAGGGACGTGCTGCACTGTCACGATACCGACTACTTCGCGGACGACGCCTGATACGAGACCTTGAGGCGCACGGATGGACGGTCCGAGAGGATGATGACGTCTACATATAGATCCCCATCGAGCAATCGCAAAACGATCGGCCAGGTTCGAAGAAAGTGAGGTTGAGCAAGAAATTCGTCGGGGATTAGCGGATGATCTGTGCGACCTCCTAGACCGGATAAACACCGGCGAGGTTGGCAATGGAGAGTCGGGATTCGATGTTCCTAGTGTTCAGTGATCATATGGCGAAACCACGGCGATCAGTCTGCGCACATAGCGCGGCTTGTACGCTCAGGCTCGGCCACTAGTAGCGCGATCTCGGTCCACATCTCCTCGTCGTCGGGCGAGGTCTGGCGGGGGCGTGAGCGTGTTCGTCGGTGGCGGTCGATGAGGGCGACCAGGGAGGCGGCGAGCAAGCCTCCGCCGACGAGCGGCGCGAGCTGGCGCCTCGACGAGTCGTACTCGGCGTCGTCGGCTGCTTCGTCACCGACGCCGGTCGTCGGGTCCGACGATGTCGTCGTTTCAGGATCGACGGGAACAGCGTCGACCACGGTGGTTGGTCCGGCTCTGCTCGAGGTGTCGACGGGTGGTTCGGCGACGGCGGTGGGCGCGGTCGGCACGGCCGGAATGGCGGCGGGAGCCTCGAGCGGTTCGGTCTCGATCGGTGGTGTCGGTCTTTGTGTTGTGTCGGGCGGGGTGGGCGAGGGTGGGAGGTCGATGGCGTCGTCGGGGAAGGTGAGGTGCCAGCCGACGAGAATGAGGTTGGGGTCGGAAAGTTGTCGTCCGTCGGGTTGGGGGCGGCCTTCGTTGAGTTCGTAGATCTCGCGCCAGCGGAACGGGTCGCCGAGGTGATCCTCGGCCAGGCCCCACAGCGTGTCGCGGCGCTGGACGGTGTAGCTGACCGTGGTCGTAGATGTCTGAGGAATCCCGGCGGTGTCGGCCGCAGCCACGCGGACGGCCGTGGGTAGGAGTTCGTCGTAGGTGTGGATGTGGGTTGTTGTCGATCCGGCGTCGATCGGGGCGGCCAAGGCACCGCTGACGGCGGGGTTGGACAGCATGAACGTCGCGGTGGCGATGAGGCTGCGGATCATGGGTTGGGCGGGGGCGATGAGCCGCAGCCGTGGGGTCCGGACGCCTCGGATCCAGGCGAGTGATTCGACGAGGATCGACGCGGCGATCTGGGCCCAGGCGAGCCAGCCGATGATGGCGACGATGTCGAGGAGCGCGGAGTCCGATAGTGGCGAGGAGAGGGAGTGGCCGAGCCGGTCGAGTGTCGGCATGTGGTCGGGGAGCGGTGAACCAGCGAAGGAGGCGAGGGCCAGTGGCACTCCGAACAGGAGCGCTACGAGGGCCAGGAGTGCGGTTGTGCTGGCGGTGATGCGTCGGAGCGGGGTGTGGGTCTTCACGGGTCGACCTCGTTGATGGCGTGGGCGGGGGTGGCGGCGCCTTGGCCGGTGACGGTGACGTCGGCGAGGCCGCCGATGCCGAGGATGAGGAGCGGCTGGTCGATGTGGACGGTGACGGTGACGGTGTCGGTGGTGGCGGTCACGGTGCCGGTGTGGCCGTTGGCGGCGAGGAACGTTTCGGCTCGCTGGATGGCTCGTGGTGGGTCGATGACGGTGGCGGCGTCGCGTCGGGCCGCGGTTTCGTCGAGTTCTTGGGCGCCGGCTCGTGCTGCTGATTCGGCGATGTTGGCGGCGTTGCGGCGAGCGTTGAGGATCTGGCCGCCGTCCACGACCAAGCCGGCGACGAAGATCAGGGCAACGGTCATGATGGTGACGACCACCGTGACCGACCCACGGTGGCTGTCGACGGTCGCCTGGGTGCTGGCGTTGAGTTGGTGACGGAGGGTGTTCATGCGTCGCCAATCCCGCGGTAGCGGTCGACGGGAGCAACGAAGGTTCCATACAGCGTTTGCGTATACGGGAACCCGATACCGGCGGCGGCGTGGAGGTCGACGGCGCAGGAGACGGTGACCTCGACGTACCCGTCGGCTCGGTACTGGGTGGTGTCGACGCCGACGTCGAGGGCGGCGCATTCGATGCCACGGTCGCGCAGGGTCGCGGTGGCAGCAACGAGGGCGGCGTGTTCGGCGTCGCCTGGTGTGCGGGCGTTGGCGGCGGCGCGGGCGCCGTCTCGGGCGGCGGCGTCGACTTCGCCTCGGGCAGCGGTGAGGCGCCCGACGGCGACGACGAACAGCAACAACATGACGAGCAGCGGGGTCATCAGGACGAGCTCGACCGACGCCGACCCGCGATCCGGTCGGTGGCGGCTGGTCATGTGTCGTCCTGGTGGAACTGCTCGATGGGGGACTCGGCTTCGGCGTGCACGGGGAGGTTGATGCCCGGGACGATGGCGGCGAGGGTGCCGGTGATCTCGACGCGGACGGTGTCGTCGGTGCGGGTGGCTGTCACCGATGTGACCTCGACGAGCGACGGGGCGTTGGCGTGCATGAACTCGGCGGCTCGGGTTTGGCCGGCGTCGTCGGTACCGCCCGTGAGGCGAGCGCTTCGGGCTCCTTCTTGGGCGGCGGCTTCGGCGACGTTGTTGGCGTGGTACCAGAGCCCGAACTGCACGACGAGAAAGACGAGCAGCATCAGCACCGGGACGACGAGCACCATCTCGGTTGTCGCTTCGCCTCGGTCCCCGCGGGGGCGGCGGTTCATTCGAGGCTGATGCCTTCGGCTTTGCCCATCACCTTGGCGACGATGACCGCGCCCGACGCGATGGCGAGCCCGGCGAAGATGGCCACGATGATGACCTTTTCGGTCACTTCGCCGCGACGGCGAAGGTCACCCGGAGGCATTACCCACATCGGGCGGCCACCCGATGGAGTTGCCGGCATCGGCGTTGAGGTAGAAGTCGAACACCTCGTCAGCAAGGTGGTGGTCGCGCAGTCCTGGCGACGCCGACGTTCCAGGAGTTCCCCGGCGTGTGACACTCAACCCGAGCAGGAGGCCGGGCGCGGCACCGGGGTGGGCTAGCGTGCCAGGCGGTGCGCGAGTGGACCGGAGGCCCCAACCTTGTTGTCCACGCGCGCGCAGTCGCGCTCGGGGACCGCATGAGCCCGGTCGTCGGGGTGATCATGGGCTCAACATCGGACTGGGAGACGATGCGCCACGCCGCCGAGACCCTGGACGAGTTCGGCGTGGCGTACGAGGCGAAGGTCGTGTCCGCCCACCGCACCCCCGATCTCATGACCGAGTACGCGGTGTCGGCCGAAGACCGCGGGCTTGAAGTGATCATCGCCGGTGCCGGGGGCGCGGCCCACCTGCCCGGCATGGTCGCCGGGCACACCCTGCTCCCCGTGATCGGTGTGCCGATCCAGAGCCGGGCGCTGAACGGCATGGATTCACTGCTGTCGATCGTGCAGATGCCGGCTGGCGTCCCGGTGGCCACCATGGCCATCGGTGGGGCCGGCGCCACCAACGCGGCGCTGCTCGCAGTGTCGATCCTGGCGGCCACGCGGCCCGACCTGCGTGAGGCGCTTCGTCTCGCTCGGGCCGAACGAGCGCGTCAGGTGATCGAGGCTGAGCTGTCATGAGCGCCGCGCCTACCCTCGCCGCCGACCTGGCGATCGCCCCCGGGGGCACCATCGGCATCGTGGGTGCCGGTCAGCTCGGGCGCATGATGGCACTGGCGGCTCGGTCCCTCGGGTATCGAGTCCATGTGCTGACGGGCGAGACGGAACCCGGCACCGATACCCCTGCCGGGCCGGTCTCGGATCGCCAGGTCCACGGATCGTTCTCCGACGAGTTGGTCCTGCAGGAGTTCGTGGCCGGCGTCGACATCGTCACCTTCGAGTTCGAGAACGTCGACACCGCGGTGGACGATGTGGCGGCGCAGCACGATGTTCCCGTTCGTCCCGGTGGTCGGGCCGTCCGTGTCGCTCAACACCGGGGCCGCGAGAAGGACTTCCTGACCCGCGCCGCCATCCCGGTGGCGCCCTACGTCGTGGCTCGCTCGGCGGCCGAGTTGGCGGAAGCGATCGATCACCTGGGCGGTCTGGTCATCGCCAAGACGGCTGCCTTCGGGTACGACGGCAAGGGGCAGGTGCGCATCGCCGAGGCCTCGCAGGCTGCCGCCGCATGGACCGCGCTCGGCGTCGACGAGGTCGTGGTCGAATCCGTCGTGCCCTTCGTCGTCGAGGTCTCGGTGGTGGTGGCCCGTTCGATCACCGGCGAGACCGCCGACTACGGGCCGATCGAGAACCGCCATGTCGACGGCATCCTCGACACGTCGGCGTGGCCGTCGTGTCTCGCGGCCGAGGTGGCCGAGCGAGCTCGTTCGCTGGCCCGTTCGGTCGCCCGTGCCCTCGACTATGTCGGCATCTTGGCCGTCGAGATGTTCGTCCTCGCCGATCATTCCGTGCTGGTCAACGAGATCGCGCCCCGACCGCACAATTCGGGTCACCTGACCATCGAAGCGGCAGCGACGAGCCAGTTCGAGCAACATGTCCGGGCGGTGTGCGGCCTGCCGCTCGGCAGCACGGAGATGCGTCCGGCGGCCATGGCGAACCTGCTCGGCGACATCTGGGCGTTCGGCCCACCCCAGTGGAGCAGCGCCCTGGCCGATCCTGCCGTGCACCTGCACCTCTACGGGAAGTCCCAGGCGCGGCCCGGCCGCAAGATGGGGCACCTGACCGTTCTGGCCGAATCGGCCGACGATGCTCGGGCCCGGTCCATGACCGCCCGGTCCGCCCTCAACCGATCCCTACCCGATCCTGGCGTGGTTACGCCCCGGCACGGCGCTGGCGCCGACCTGCGGGTGAGCAGAAAGTGATGACTCATGTACAACGGTGACGAGCTGCACGAGGAATGTGGTGTCTTCGGCATCTGGTCCGAGGACCGCGACGTGGCCCGCAACACGTTCTTCGCCCTCTACGCGCTGCAACATCGCGGCCAGGAGGCGGCCGGGATCGTCACGTGCGACGGCGCCCTGGCCCACGTGCACACCGGCATGGGGCTGGTCAGCCAGGTCTTCAACGAGGAGAACCTGTCGTATCTGCGGGGTCACCTGGCCATCGGCCACACCCGCTACAGCACCACGGGTTCCGTCCAACTTCGCAACACCCAGCCGTACGTGATGGAGACCCTCGACGGCCCGCTGGCCCTGGCCCACAACGGCAACTTGATCAACGCTCCGCAGCTGCGTCGGGAATTGTTGGAGCGTGGCGTCGGTCTGTCGTCGAGCTCGGACAGCGAGGTCATGATCCACATGCTCGCCGGCGCCGGCGGGACGGATTGGCTGACCCGGATCCGAGTGATGATGGCGCGGGTAGAAGGCGCGTACTCGCTCGTCATCTTGACGCGCGACGCCATCTACGGTGTGCGGGACCCGTGGGGCCTCCGACCCCTGGTGCTCGGTGAGATCGACGGCGGCGGCCACGTGTTGGCTTCGGAGGACTGCGCCCTCGCCACCATCGGCGCCAAGGTCGTGCGCGAGGTGCAACCGGGCGAGATCGTGCGCATCGATGGGTCCGGGTACTCGATCGTGCAGGGGGCGATGCCGCAGAAGCTGGCGTTCTGCACGTTCGAGCAGATCTACTTCGCTCGCCCCGACTCCACCCTGGCTGGCCGGCTCGTGCACCAAACCCGGCAGGAGCTCGGGCGGCAGCTCGCCCGGGAGGCACCGGTCGAGGCCGACCTGGTGCTGTCGGTCCCGGACTCCGGGACCCCCCACGCCATCGGGTTCGCCCAGGAGAGCGGCATTCCGTACAGCGAGGGTCTGATCAAGAACCGATACATCGGCCGGACCTTCATCCAGCCGTCGCCCGAGTTGCGCCAGGTGGGCGTGGCCATGAAGTTCAACCCGCTGCCGCAGAACCTCGAGGGGAAACGGGTGGTGGTCGTCGACGACTCGATCGTGCGCGGCACCACGTCCGGTCCGCTCGTAGCGCTGCTGCGAGGTGCGGGAGCGTTGGAGGTGCACCTGCGAGTGGCGTGCCCGCCGATCCGCTTCCCGTGTTTCATGGGGGTCGACATGGCGTCGGCCGAAGAGCTCATCGCCGGGCGACTGTCACTCACCGAGATCTGTGCGCATGTCGGCGCCGATTCGCTCGAGTTCCTCACCATCTCCGGCATGATGTCGGCCCTCGGCGCCGCCGACGGGTACTGCAACGCCTGCTTCACGGGGTCGTACCCGTTCCCGGACATCCAGCTGGTCGAGCTGCAGAAGAAGGAGCGGTTCGCCGCCGTGTGGGGCGCCGAGTGACCACGATCCTCGTCGTCGGGAGCGGCGGCCGCGAACACGCTCTTGGGTGGCGGCTGGCGCGGTCGCCACGCGTCGATCGGGTGATCGTTGCTCCCGGCAACGGCGGCACCGCGGCCGCACGGGGGGCGGCGCCGATCAGCAACGCGGCCGCACGGGGGGCGGCGCCGATCAGCAACGCGGCCGCTGGGGCGGCGGCGCCGATCAGCAACGCGGCCGTGGCGGCCACGGATCTGGACGGGCTCGTGGCGCTGGCCGAGCGGGAACAGGTGGGGCTGACGGTCATCGGCCCCGAGGATCCGTTGGCGGCAGGCATCGTCGATCACATGAGCGCGGCCGGGCTCCGCGTGTTCGGCCCGTCGAAGCAGTCGGCGCGGCTCGAAGGATCAAAGGTGTTCGCCAAGTCGTTCATGGCGCGCCACGGCATTCCCGCTGCGGCCTCGGCGTCGTTCACCGAGATCGGGCCGGCGCTCGCGTACCTGGACGCCCTGGCGGTGCCGCCGGTGATCAAGGCCAGCGGTCTGGCGGCGGGGAAGGGCGTGGCTGTGCCCGAAACGATGGCTGAAGCGGCGCAGGCGCTGCGTGAGGTGCTCGTCGATCGACGGTTCGGAGCGGCGGGCGACGAGGTGCTCGTCGAGGAGCGGCTGACCGGGCCCGAGGTTTCGGTCCTCGCGTTCTGCGACAGCTCGACCTTCCGGACCATGCCGTTGGCCCAGGACCACAAACGGCTCGGCGATGGTGACACCGGCCCCAATACGGGTGGCATGGGTGCCTTCGTCCCGTCGTCGCAGGTGAACGGGGCGATGTTGGCTGAGATCGAGCGCTCGGTCCTGGTGCCCACGCTCGCCGGCATGGTGGCCGAGGGTTCGCCGTATTGCGGCGTCTTGTATGCCGGCATCATGCTCACGCCGAACGGGCCTCGGGTGCTCGAGTTCAACTGCCGGTTTGGTGATCCCGAGACGCAGGTCATCGTTCCGTTGCTGGAATCGGACCCCGTCGACGTCCTCGAGGCCTGCGTCGACGGTCGGCTTGCCGATCTCGACGTTCGATGGAGCACTCGGGCCACCGCCACGGTCGTGCTGGCCTCCGGCGGGTATCCCGGCGCCTACCCGACGGGCCTCGACATCACCGGCGTGGCCTCGGCGGAGGCGGCTGGCGCGATCGTCTTCCACGCCGGCACGGCGATGGTCGATGGGCGCCTCGCGACGGCCGGCGGTCGGGTACTCGCCGTGACGGGGGTCGGCGAGTCCCTGGATGACGCGTTGGCCATCGCCTACCGCGGCGCCGATCAGATCTCGTTCGAAGGGATGGTGCTCCGGCGAGACATCGGTGCATCCGAGGCATCGGGTGATGGCCGAGCGGCAGCCTCGGCCCGTGTCGGCGAAGCGGTTGGCGCGGGTAGCGCATCGCAGGAGGCCCGACCATGAGTGCCTATGCCGACGCGGGCGTCGACATCGACGCCGCCAACCGCACCGTGGCCATGATGTCCGACGCCGTGCGGTCCACCCGCACGCCCAACGTGCTGAGCGACGTCGGGGCGTTCGGCGGGCTGTTCAGCCTGGCCGGGCTTCCCGCCGACGCCGTGCTCGCCGCCTCCACCGACGGCGTGGGCACCAAGGTGGAGCTGGCCGCCCGGCTCGGTCGCTGGGACGGCATCGGGCGTGACCTGGTGAACCACTGCGTCGACGACATCCTCGTGCAGAACGCCCGGCCTCTGTTCTTCCTGGACTACGTGGCGTCGTCGAAGCTCGTGCCCGACGCCGTCGCCGGCATCGTGATCGGCATGGCGGCGGCGTGCCGCGATGTCGGCTGCGCTCTGCTCGGCGGCGAGACCGCCGAGATGCCTGGTGTCTACGAACCGGGCGCCGTCGACGTGGCCGGCACCATCGTGGGGGTCGTCGGCCGGGCGGACATCCTGCCCCGCTCGGAGGAGATGGTCGCCGGTGATGTCATCGTCGGCTTGCCGAGCAGCGGGCCGCACACCAACGGCTACTCGCTGATCCGACGCATCGTCGCCGACCGGGACCTGGCCGAGCGCCTCGACGATGGCCGGACCTTGGCCGATGCTCTGCTCGAACCTCACCGCTCCTACCTGGGGGCGATCGACGCCATCGAAGCCGCCGGGGCGCGGATCAAGGCGCTGGCCCACATCACCGGGGGCGGTTTCCCGGACAATGTGCCCAGAGTGCTGCCGTCCGGTCTCGGGGCGCGCATCGATACCGCGGCCTGGTCGGTTCCGGAACTGTTCGCTCGACTGGTGGAGTGGGGCTCGGTCGCTCCGGCCGAGGCCTACCGCGTGTTCAACATGGGGATGGGCATGTGCGTGATGGTGAGCCCGGCCGACGCCAGTGCTGTGGTCGGCGCCGTCGATGGCGCCACCGTCATCGGCCAGCTGGTCTCGGACCGGTCCGGCGTCGAGTTGGTCTGAGGTCGTGCCCGACCTCGGCGGGGGAGTCGCGGGAGGCGGACGCAAACGTGTCGTCGTCCTGATCTCGGGTTCGGGGAGCAACCTGGCTGCGGTGATGACGGCGTGTGCGGATGGTCGGCTCGATGCCGATGTCGTCTTGGTGATCTCCAACCGACGCGACACGTACGGGTTGGTGCGCGCCGCCGAAGCTGGGATCCCGACGGCGTACCATCCGCTGAAGCCCTACCGGGACCGCGGCGACGATCGGCGAGATTACGACCGTGATCTCGCCGACCTGGTGGCCGCCGCCGAGCCTGACGCGGTCGTGCTGGCCGGCTGGATGCACATCCTGTCGAGCGCGTTCGGTGCCCGTTTCCCGGACCGGGTGATCAACCTTCACCCCGCCCTTCCCGGGCAGTTCCCGGGCGCCACGGCCGTCGAGGACGCCATGGCGGCGTTCGGGCGGGGTGAGGTCGATCGGACGGGCGTGATGGTGCACCTGGTCCCGGACGAGCGAGTCGACGAGGGACCGGTCCTGGCGTCACGGACGATTGTCATCGAGGCGGACGACACCGTCGATTCGCTCCGCCAGCGCATCCACGCCGTCGAACACGAGCTTCTCGTCGAGGCCCTGGCGGAGTACCTCGGCGACGCCGAGCGTTGATCCGCCACGGACCGGCTCATCGAACCCGGTCAGGGCATCGGCTCGCAGACGTAGGTCGATGACGAGTTGGTCCGCAATGGTTTGGTCTGCGACGGGTTGGTCCACGACGACTGGTGGGCTGGTGGTGTCACCCGGTTTCGATCGCCTCCACCGGCGGACAAGCCGCATCGGCCAGGACGGATCGGGCACTGGCAGGAGGTGATGGGGCGTGGAGAGGGAACGCTGGACGCGGTCCCGGTAGACGTGCTCGGCGACGAGCACGACGTTCAAGTCGGTCACGAGAATCTTCCTTGAGGAGGCGGCGGCCCGGTGTGGGGCGCCAGCAGTGGGTCAGGTCAGATGGACGTCGGGGTCGACGTCAACGGGCCAGCCGGAGGCAGGGGCCCACGAATCGGGGGCCGGGAGCGGCGGGGATCTTCATGTGACGTACCTCCTTTCTCTTCAGGAATGAGTCCGCACATCACGAACACCCCACTGTGACCCACGGCGTCCACCCGCGTCCACCGAATAGACCAAGAACTCCGAGCTGGGAAACACCGTGGTCGTGTGCGCGACCGTCTGGTCTCCCAGTTCGGGGATGTGGGTGGGTGGGGCAGGTACGCTCGCACGCATGGATCGACAGGACTCGCCGTATCGCCGGGGTACCCGGTACTCGATGATGCCGATCCCCATGGTCGAGGACCACTGCCGCGCCGTGCCGGCGGGCCCGGTGCAACTCGTCGTCGAGTATCGCCGCCTGACCGATGCCATCCTGGCCGAGACCTACGCCGACAGTGCGAACAAGCCCGATCAGGCGGTGTCGTTCGACGATGGCGGGCCGTCGCTGCACGTCTGCGGGTCCGCCGATGGCGTCGAGCATGTTCGTTTCGACTGCTTCGAACACGAGCCGCACTACCACTACCTCCACCAACCAGGTCTGGGGAACACCGTGGTGCGCATCGACGAGGCGGCGAGCGGCGATCCCGTCGAGTTCGCTCTGGCCTGCGCCCGGCATCGCCTGCCCGACATGCTCGAGGTCGCCGGTGCCGCCGAGCTGGCTCAGCAGCTCCGGATGGCGGATGTCGACCTCGACGGCGCGGTCGCCGAGGTCCGCCGCCTCATGGTGTCGGCCGTGGCCGTGGCCTGATGTCGTGAACGTGACCGATGAGCCGCCCACCGCGGAGCGCTCAGCGTCGGCGCAGCCACCACGGTGAGCCTCGGCGCGGCGTCGGCACTCTTTGTCGACCTGGCTGAGTGCACGGAACGAGTGGCAGCCACGACGAAACGGGGCGAGAAGGTCACGCTGATGGCCGACACACTGCGTCGGGTCGACGCCGGAGAGGTCGCCGATGCCGTCGCGTACTTGATCGGCGAGACGCCGCGAGGCCGGATCGGCGTCGGCTGGGCCACTGTCGGTGGGGTCCATGTGCCGCCGGCCGTCGGTGCGTCTCTCACCATCGGCGACGTCACGCGGACGATCGGACTCCTGGCCGGGGCCAGCGGAGCCGGCTCGGTCGCTGAACGTCGCCGGCTGCTCCACGGCCTGCTCGGTCGAGCGACGGGGGTCGAGCAGGGCCTCCTCCGTTCGATCCTCGGCGGTGAGCTCCGCCAGGGCGCCCTCGAAGGTGTCGTGACGGCGGCGGTCGCGAAGGCGGCGTCGGTGCCGGTGAGCGACGTACAACGGGGCGCCATGATGGCCGGCTCCATCCGGGCGGCGGCCGCCGCCGCTCTCACCGGCGGGGCGGTGGCCCTGGCGCAGCTCGAGCTCACCCCACTCGTGCCCGTTCTCCCGATGTTGGCGTCGCCGGCCGCCAGCGTGGCGGACGCGTTGACCGAGACCGGCGAGGCCTCCGTCGAGTGGAAGCTCGACGGTGCCCGCATCCAGGTGCATCGCCGGGGCACCGACGTGGGGTTGTTCACCCGCAATCTCAACGACGTGACGAGCCGGTTGCCCCGGGTCGTGGATCTCGTCCGGTCCCTGCCGGGCGACGACCTCGTGCTCGACGGCGAGGTCCTCGGTGTCGAGCACGATGGTGGTCCACGACGATTCCAGGACACCATGGGCGATTTCGGCGCCCATGGTGGGGGACGGGGCGGCGGGCTCGACGCCTTCTTCTTCGACGTGCTGCACGCCGGCGGATCCTCGGTCATCGACGAACCTTTGAAGGATCGACGCGTCATCCTGAACGAGCTCGTACCGCCCTCGTCGCGGCTGCCGTCGATCGTCACCGCAGACGCTCAGGAGGCTGAGCGGTTCCTCGACGCGGCCGTGACCGCCGGACACGAGGGCGTGATGGTCAAGTCGCTTTCGGCCTCCTACGACGCGGGCCGGCGCGGTGGCGCGTGGCGCAAGGTGAAACCGGTCCACACCCTCGACCTGGTGGTGCTGGCGGTCGAATGGGGCCACGGACGGCGGCGCGGCTGGTTGTCGAACCTGCACCTGGGCGCCCGCGGCCCGGAGGGCTCGTTCATGATGGTGGGCAAGACGTTCAAAGGCCTGACCGACGACCTGCTGCGCTGGCAGACGGAACGGTTCCGAGGGTTGGCGCTGGCTGAGGACGATCTCGTGGTGTTTGTCCGGCCGGAGCAGGTGGTGGAGATCGCGCTCGACGGCGTGCAGCGATCGACTCGGTACCCGGGCGGGGTCGCCCTCCGGTTCGCCCGGGTCCGCCGATACCGCCACGAAAAGACAGCCGCCGACGCCGACACCATCGAACAGGTGCAGGCCCTCGTCCTCCGGCCCGGCTGATGGCCGCCGCCGGTCCCGAGTGAGCGGCGGCTAGCCGCGGATCGAGTCGCGTCCGAAGATCCGCTCCGAGTCCGGCATCATGGTGGGTATTGACCCCTGACCGACGGGGATGGGCGGATAGTGGATCAGCTTCGACAGGGAGAACGGTCCGACGGCTCGGACACCTGGAGATCGGACGTCAGGTGAAGATCGCCTTCGAGAGCAGGCCGTGGCACCCAACGGTCCCGTCGACGACCTGGGTGACCCCGAAGTCGACACCGACCGAACACAGCGAATAGGCGTCGTCGGTGTCGAGACCGAAGCGGTCGACGAGGAGCCACAACATCTGGTCTGCGGCCATGAGCATGGCGTCGTCGAGGGTGGCGCCGAAACCGTGGACGCACCACTGGGTCGCCGTCTCGATGACCGGCGCGGTGACACGGAGCCCGGGCACGACCGCGAGCCGCAGGCGCACATCGAGCGACGCCTCGATGGCGGTCCCACAGTCTCGCCGTCGCCCTGAGCGAAATGAGGGTCGCCGGCGTAGACGAGCGCCCCGTCGGCGAAGACCGGGTAGTACACCGTGGCACCGGGACCGATGCGCCAGTTGTCGACGTTGCCGCCGAACGCGCCGGGCGGGATGCTGCTCAGGCGCTCGCTGGTCGCCGGCGCCACGCCGAGCACCCCGAGGTGGGGCCGCACCGGGATGCGGACCGGGCGAGAGAAGCGGTGACGCTGCCGCGGATCGGGAGGGGTGACGATCCCGGGCACGTCGTAGAGGGGGCGGGTCTCGAAGTCGTAGCCGAAGGCCGGCCGAGCCCACTCGGCGACCCCGTCGTCGCGGTCGAGCTCGTAGATGGTGATGCGCTCCTTCCCCATGCGGCGGTGCAGCAGGCCCCAATGCGCGGCGCAGTTCGAGCCGTACGGGTGGCGAGGGGTCAGGGTTTCGATGTGCACGGCGATGGTGTCGCCCGGGCGGGCACCCTCGACGTGGATCGGCCCCGTGAGGATGTGAACGCCGGGGCCACGCTCGGGTTCGGCGATGGCGTTCCAGATGGCGTCGACATCGGGATCCATCATGAGGTCCGGCGCGTCCCCGGCGTGGTGGGTGATGGTCTGGAGCTCCACCGTGTCGCCGCTCGCCACCTCGAGTGAGGCCGGCTCGTGGCGATCGATGTAACCCCAGAACACCGTCGATGGTGTGGCCGGCAGCTGGTGAACCGCCGATGTCCGTCCCTCGAGAGGCGATTCGGTCAACAGGGGAGTGGCCACGGAGGCGAACCTAGGCCGCCCCGGTTTCGGGCGTATGTCGCCGACATGAACCGTTGTCGCCGGCGTGAACCGTCGGTGGCCGCCCGTTCCGGTCGTGACCGCCGCGAGGCGGCCACGACGAAATGAACTCCGTCCGGGCGCAACCGGTGACAAGGTCTGTGGTCGCGCCCGGACCGAGTTGGAATCAGCTCACTTCGCGGATGATCCGGTCGACGTGGCTTTGGTCGCTCGAGGTGTCGTAATCCGGCTCGATCGCCGAGATCGCGATCTGGTTGGCCGCGAGCGCAGCGGTGTCAGAGTTGGCGACGGTCTCGACTGCCGTCAGGCCTGGAGAGACCCCCAGCGAAGTCGACGCACCCACCGTGGCGGGCAGCGCACCGGTGTAGTCGAGGTCGAGGAATCCGCGGCCATTCTCGACGGAGGCCACGCCCGCAGGCGATCCACCACCCTCCACGAGTGGATAGTTGACGTTGAGTCCGACGCCGAGGGGCAACAGGTTGCCGTGGCGCCGCTCGGTCTGCATCGTGGACAGGAGATCGACGATGAATGCCGCCGTCTCGGTGTACGGGCCCTGGCCGTTGGTGAAGTTGATCTCGGTGCTCACGGCGATGGCCGGCACGCCATCGTTGAGGGCGGTGACCGCAGCCCCCACGGTGCCGGAGTGGACCGTGGCGGCACCGATGTTCTGCCCGGCGTTGGTTCCGGAGATGACGAGGTCCGGTGGTGCTCCGGCGTAGACGACCGACAGGCCGACCTCGACGGCGTCGGCCGGTGACCCGGAGACGGAGTACTTGTTGGCCGCTTCGAGTTTGACGGTCAGGGAACCGCCGAACGTGGCTCGGGCGCCGACACCACTTTGGTTCGTCAACGGAGCGACGAGCGTGACCTGATGCCCGGCGGCGACGAGGGCGTCGTAGACCGCGGTGATCCCCGCCGCGTTCCAACCATCGTCGTTGGTCAGCATGATGCGCAATGGCCCTGGAGAAGCCTGATCTGCGGCGCTGCTGATGGTGGTCATCGCCGTTGTCGCCGCCGTGAGGATGGCGATGATGGCGATGGCGCGACGCGGCGTCAGTCTGGACAGTCGACGACCCATGGTCGTACCCCTTTCGGCGGGCGCCCCCCTGGCGACCGACGGTGCGGACTGTAGCCGGAACGTCTCGATGCGCGCTCGCTGCGCGAACTCAGGCCGGATCGACCACGTCGGAGGGCGAGGGGGTCGTTGGTGACGGGGACAAAAAGTCAGCTGGGTGGGTCGTGGACGACCCACCAGGTCAGCTGGGTGGGTCGTGGACGACCCACCAGGTCAGCTGGGTGGGTCGTGGACGACCCGCCGGTCAGCTCAGGTGGCGGCGGCGCAGGTCCACGAGTGTCGGCACCTCGGCGAGGGCACGCATGGCGTCGTTGAGGTGCGTGCACCCGGCGGTCCGGTTCAGCCGTTCGAGGACGGTGGTGCGCAGTTCGACCAGGGGCGTGCCGACGAGCCGGGCGAGGTTGGCGGGTGCGCTCGGGCACTCCATGAACGGGAGCACGTGGGGATCGGCCTCGACCGAGGTCAAGGTGCCCGTCGCCGTGTCGGCGGTGGCGCGGAGCCGGTACTCGTGGACGGCGATGCGGCCGAGCACGGGATCGCCGGCGCTGTCCTGGAAGCCGGCGTTCACGTGGATGGTGGCGTCCGAGCCGGTGCCGTCGACCGTCACGTCGATCCAGCGGGCGCGGCGCATGGAGATCTCGGGCAGTTCGGCGAGGGGGTGCCAGCCGTGAGGGTCCTGGGGGTGGACGAGCGGGATCACCTGGGCGACCCGGTGCACGCCCATCGCCGGGCCTTCGCTGAGGGCGCTCGAGCCGGGCGCGAAGCCGATGCACACGCCCTCCATGTGCGCGCGCATGGCGGCCGCCTGGTCGGGTGAGTGGCTCTCGGCGACCAGCCCGAACCGGGTCCAGACGAAACCGCCGATCAAGGTGCTGCCGGCCAGGTCATCGAGCAGCAGGTACAGCGGGTGGCCGGATGCGCGCAGTCCGGGCAACGCGGTGTCGATGGCCATGCGGAGGTGCCCGCCCCCTCGGCATCCGACCAGGTGCTCCAGGCCGTCGTGGTGGGGGTCGGCGGTGATGTCCTCGATCACCCGCATCCGCGTGGCGCCCGCCGAGACCGACGCCTCGGCGACGACGATCGGCGCGTCGGCCGGGTCGATCGTGACGGCATCTCGGCCCCGGCCGTCGAGGCGCTGTTGCGTCGACGCGTCGCCGTCGGGCCAGGTCATGTCGATCGTCGATGTGCGCCGTATCGAATCGGCCGGGCGAGGCGGGACGCTGCCGCCGGGCCCGAGCACGGCCTGGCGCGTTTCGTCGGCGTCGGTCGTGATCGGGATGGTGGCCATCGGCGGAGGCTACCGTCGCGTCGTGGAGAGCGAACAGTTCCAGGGGCGGATCGGGCGGTGGTACCACGAATCCGAGCCGTGGTGGCCGGCGCCCCCTCGAGCGCCGCAGGGGGCGCCGAACGTCGTGATCGTGGTGCTCGACGACGTCGGGTTCGCTCAGCTCGGGCCCTACGGCTCGGACATCGACACGCCGACGATCGATCGACTGGCCGCGGGCGGCCTGACCTTCACGAACTTCCACACGACGGCGTTGTGCTCGCCGACCCGCGCCTGCCTCATGACGGGGCGCAACCACCACACCGTCGGCATGGGCCGCATCACCGACCTCGCCATCGGCTTTCCGGGATACGACGCCACGATCTCACCCCGCCACGGCTTCCTGCCGGCGATGCTCCGACCGGAGGGGTGGGCGGCGTACGCCGTCGGCAAGTGGCACCTCACGCCGGCCGACCAACAGCACCTGGGCTCCGATCGTTCGGGGTGGCCGCTCGGGCGGGGGTTCGAGCGGTACTACGGCTTCTTCGACGGTGAGTCGCACCAGTTCGCACCGAACCTCGTCCACGACAACCACCAGGTGCCACCGCCGCGCTCGATCGACGAGGGATACCACTTGACCGAGGATCTCGTCGATCATGCCATCGAATGGATCACGGACCTGCGCAACGCCGATCCCGACAAGCCGTTCCTCCTCTATCTGGCCACGGGGGCGTGCCACTCGCCGCATCAGTCACCGGCTACGTATCGGGAGCGGTACCGCGGCCGGTTCGACGAGGGCTGGGACCGGTGGCGCGAGCGCGCCTTCAACCGGCAGATGGAGCGAGGCCTGCTCCCGCCGTCGACCGAGCTCTCGCCGCGGCCGGACTGGGTTCCCGCCTGGGAGACCCTCTCCGACGACGAGCGGCGAGTGTCCGCCCGTTTCATGGAGGCGTTCGCGGCGATGCTCACCCACGCGGATCACCAGATCGGACGGGTGGTCGATCACCTGGAGGAGATCGGCGAGCTCGACAACACGATCGTCGTCGTCCTGTCGGACAACGGAGCGAGCTCGGAGGGCGGGGTGGGTGGGTCGGTCAATGACATCCGACCGTGGAACGTCCTCGGCACCTCGCTCGCCGAGGCGGTCGAGCGCATCGACGACATCGGTGGTCCGACGATCCACAACAACTACCCGTGGGGCTGGACGGTGGCCGGCAATACCCCCTTCCGTCGCTGGAAGCGGGAGGTGCACGAAGGTGGCGTGGCCGACCCTCTGATCGTGCACTGGTCCGCCGCCGTGGCCGGACCCGATCGGGGCGGGATTCGTCGGCAGTTCTGCCATGCGATCGACCTGGTGCCGACGATCCTCGACGCCTGCGGGGTGTCTCCGCCCCAGACGATCGGCGGGGTCGCCCAGTCACCGATCGAGGGTGTGTCGCTCGTGGCGGTCATCGCCGACGGCGCCCACGCCGAGGTCCACACGGTGCAGTACTTCGAGATGCTCGGCTGCCGGGCCCTGTACCGGGACGGGTTCAAGGCCGTCACCTACCAGCCGATCCAGGTGGCCGAACCGCAACCGAACGACGACTCGTGGGAGCTGTACGACGTCCGGGTCGATCCGAGTGAGTGTCACGATCTCGCCGCCGCTCGACCCGAGCTCCTGGCCGAGATGATCGCCGAATGGTGGCGCCAGGCAGAAGCGCACAACGTGCTGCCCGTCGACAACCGCCCGTTCTCCGAGTTCACCCTCGCCAAGCCCCGAGTCGCGTCATCTCGGTCGACCATCGTTCTGCGCCCGAGCCCCGGGATGATCCCCGAAGACAGTGCCCCCGACCTGCGCAACCGCACCCATACGATCACCGCCCACGTGGATGTCGGTCTATCCGGCGACCACGGTGTGGTCGGCATCTCTGGCGCCCACGGTGTGCTGGCGAGCCAGGGATCGGGGCTCTCGGGCTGGGTGCTGTATTGCGACGCGTCGGGCCCGGAACCGGAGATCGTCTGGCATCTCAACGTGGCCACCCGGCGGTTCACGACCGTGCGTGCGCCCGTTCGGCTCGGGGCCGGACGGCACGTGATCGAGTTCCGGTACACGAAGACCGCCGAGCTCCAGGGCCGAGCGGCGTTGATGGTCGACGGGCAGACGGTCGGTGAAGCGGAGGTGCCGTTCACCCACGCCACGCGGCTGTCGATCACCGGCGCCGGGTTGACCATCGGATGCTCCGACGCGTTCCCGGTGTCTCCCGAGCCGGCGGCCGGCGCACCGTTCTCGGGCGTGATCGACCGTGTCGTCATCCGCACCGAGGGCGCGGCGCACGAGGACCCCGCCGATGTCGACATCGCCATCGCCCGTCAGTGACCGGAGTCGACCTATGGCCCAGCGGATCGCCTCCGCCCAGTAGTTTTGGTCGTCGTGCGTGATGAAGCGGTTCTCCAAGCGTGGCGACGGCTGCTGGCGGTGGCCGACGACCTCGCCGGCCGGCCGGTGTCGAACGACCTCGACCCGCTCGACACGGCGGAGTCCTACCGTCACCTGGCGACCCTGGTCGGCCACGCCATCGACATGTTCGTCGTGTCGCGCCCGGAGAACCCGGTGTTCGTGCGAGCCTTCAACACCGATGAGCCGAGCGAGCGGAAGTACCTCGGCGACAACGCCGATACGCGCTACTACTACACGAACGTCTCGGCCGATCACCGCTACGTGATCCGAGGGCGCCGGGGCGACGAGGTGTATCTCTCCTTCGTGCTCCACGCGGGGCACCGCACCGATTCGTTGGAGCAGCGCGTGGTGTCGCACATCAACCAGCGCGAGATCGTCACCGAGCCCGACGGCGGATTCGAGATCGTCGTGTCGACCGAGCGCCCCGACGGAGTTCCCAACTGGCTGGCCATGCCCGACGGGGCGGCGTGCATCTTGTCCCGCGAGTACTACTGGAACCGCGCCCAGGACCGGCACGCGACCTACACCATCGAACGACTCGACGGGTCGGTCCCTCCGATCTCCGAGGCGCTGGTCGCCGATGCGATCGAGGATGCCGCGGCGTTCCTCACCACGGCCATGCGTTCACTGGCGCCGCGGCCGGGGCCCCGCAACGTGGTGGCGCCGCCGTTCGAGTTCGTGGTTGGTCAGTACCCCGGATGGGGAACACCGGACAACGTGTATTGCGGCTGCCCGTTCGATCTCGGCGACGACGAGGTTCTCATCATCGAAGGAGATCTCGTGCCGGCCGCGTACTGGAACGTGCAGCTGTGGAACGTGCACATGCAGTCGATCGGTGTCGGAGCGCAGGCGGCGTCGGTCAATCGGGTGCAGGCGGGGTTGGGGGAGACAGACCGATTCACCGTCGCCATCGCCGGCCGGGATCCGGGCCTGCGGCCGTGGCTCGATACCGGCGGCCACCGTCGAGGCACCGTGTACGTGCGCTGGCTGTGCGCCGACGAGCTACCCCCCACACCGGTGGCGCGCGTCGAGATGCTCCCCGCGGTCGAAGCCCGGTCGTGAACCGGCACTGCGCCGACGCGTTGACTTCGGCTGGGCGGTGACCCGTGTGCATGTCGCCCGAGGTGGACCTCGTGGCCGGGCTCGTCATCGGCGGCGCGGGGATCGATGTGCTGCGCCGGGTGAATCGGCGTGAGGACGTGGCGCTCGCCGCCGTTCCGGCTCTGCTCGGGCTGCATCAGTTGATCGAGGCCGGGCTGTGGTTGAGCCTCGACGGATCGTTCCCCGAGGGATACGAGCGCCCGTTCCTGTGGGCGTATCTGGTCATCGCGCTGCTCGTCCTCCCACTGCTCATCCCGGTCGCGTTCGCGCTGGTCGAGAAAGACGCGAGGCGTCGCCGCTTTCAACTCGGCCTGTTGTCCGTCGGTGTCGCCACGGCCGCCGCCCTGCTCGCGGGTTTGTGGCGCCACGCCCCCTCGGTTCAGATCGGCGATCTCAGCCTCGCCTACTCGGCGCACCCGCCCGGTGGAGAATGGATCGTTGCGCCCTACGTCGTGGCGACGTGCGGTCCCGTGCTCTTGTCGTCGCATCATCGACTCAGGTGGTTCGGCGAAACCGCGAACCTGGCCGCGGTCGTCGCGATCGGCTGGTTGCACCGAGACGCCGTGGTGTCACTGTGGTGCTTCTGGTCGGCCCTCGTGAGCCTGATCGTGGCCGACGAGCTCCGCCGGTCCCGCGCCGACCTGCGCCGGCTGTCAACGCTCCGGGCCCGCGCGGCCTGCTGAGGCCTCAGCCGAACCGTGCGAGCTGGTGTGAAGTCAACCGAACTGCACGAGTTCGAACGGCAGTCCGCCGGCGGTGACCTCGACGAGCGACATCGGTCCTCCCGTCGCCGTGGTGGTGTGGAAGGGACCGCGAACGTCGAAACCGGCCGACGTGGCGGCCTCGCCGGCGGCGGCGACATCTCGATTCACGACGGCGAGCAGCCGTACCCCGGGCGAAACCGTGCCGCGGAGGGCCTCGGGGATCTCCAGGATGTCGAGGCTGCCCGGCCCTTCCCCGACGAAGGCGCCCCGGGCCCGTGCGTGTTCCACCGGCCAGCCGAAGAGGCCGGCGATCTCCTCGGGTTCGGTCTCGTACCGTCCGACCGGCGCGATGCGGGCCACGTCGGTCAGGAAGCCGATCAGGCCCTCCAGGTCGTCGGTGAACATGACCACGTGGGACATCGACTTGGGCATGAGTGATTCCTCGGGTCGCCGGTGCGGAGCGACGACGACCCTACCGGACCGAGCGGCGGGCCTCCGCTGACGGTGCGAGGTGCCGCAGGCCGCTCTCGATGAACGCGATCGCCGCCGCCGTGGGATCCTCGGATGCCATCAACTCGCCGTACGGGAGCACCGCGCCGAAGGGGGCGTTCCAGTACGACGGATCCCCGGGGCGCTCGCTCGCCCACGGTCCCACGTAGAGGTAGGGCTCGCCGTGGAACTCGTCGCCGCACGAACCGCCGAGGTTGACGCGACCGGCCTCGGCGCTCGATCCGACCGCCAGGTCGAGGGCGAGATCGAAGTGTTCGGGCCACAGCTGGACCGCCGACGGCGTCGCCCGAGGCCGCGCCGTCAACACCCCGACGAGGACCTGGTCGACGAAGGCGATCCAGCCCGCTACCTGCTCGGCGGCGACCGGATCGACGGTGAGAGGTGCGTGGTCGTCCGGTGGCGCCGGAGCGTCCGAGCCGGCATCGAGGGGCGACCCGAGGTCGACGCCGGCGATGGACGCGAGTTGGCCGAGCGTGGCACCGTCGATCTCGGCGAGTTCGAGCGAGGTGGCGGCCGGGCCGGCACGTTCCACGATCAGTGTCGATCCCGACACCCGAAGGACCTGGACGTCGTCTCCGAAGGCGGGCGTGCCGAAGCCGCCGACGGTGGTCCGTAGACCCAGCCGGCCGGTGGCCTCGGCTCGGCCCCGGGCGAGGATGTGGATCGCCACGAGATGGAGCGCGTGACGCGTCGTCCGGAATTGGGGGTCCAGCGGGTTCAGGCGAGAGATGGTCATGGCGCAGGAACCGTCGACTGCCGCTTCCTGTTCCGGACGCCCGGGAGGTCGCGCGGAATGGGGCTGCCCCACCGTGACGTGGGGGCGAGCCCCCATTCCTCGGCTCGTGGTCGCGCCTCACCATGCTGGTATGGACGAACCGACCATCGACGCGACCGACTCCACCCGCCCGACCCGGCCCGATGAAGCCTGCTCGACCCGGATCAATGAGGGAGGTCGAGCCGCCGTGTTGTGGACCGGCGGCGTGGGCGTGATCCTGCTGCTGCTCGCCGCCGGAGTGCTCGTGGCGGTGCGCTGGAACGAGATCGGCGAGTCGGTGAAGGTCGCCGGCCTGGTCGCGGTGAACGGTGGAGTGGTCGTCCTCGGGCGCCGTCTTCGAGCCCATCTCCCGATGACGGCGAGCGTCCTGGTGCACCTGGGTGCCCTCCTCGTGCCGGTGTCGGTCAGTGCCGGCACGCTCCTCGGCGGCGCGGCGTGGGACGTGACGCTCCTGTGCGCGTCGGCCGCGGCGGTGGCGAGTTGGTGGTGGCTGAACCGGATCGACCGCAGCGTCGTGTTGGAGGCCGCCATCACCGGCGGAGTCGTCGCCGTCGCCGGTGGTGTCGCCGCCACGTGTGGGTTGCCGGCCATGGTGACTCTGGGGGTCGTGGCGCTCGCCGCGGCGGTGTTCGGCGACCACGTTCGCGCCCTCTGGTGGGCTCATGTCGCGGTGTACCTGCCGGCCCTCGTGTTCGTTGGTCTCGAGGCATCCGTATCGTCGGCGTCGTCCACCGCCGACCTGGCCCGCACGCTCGGGCTGCTCCCCGCTACCTCGCTCACGGTCCTGCTGGGTGGCGCGGTCGCTACCGCGCTCACGGTCCTGCTGGGAGGCGCGCTCGGTACCGCGGCGATCGTATGGGCCGGCCAGGCGACGCGGCGGGCCGACTGGGCGCTGGCGGCCGTGGTCGCCGGGGTCGCGACCGCAGCCAGTTCGGCGCCCCAGCTCTCGGTGCCCTCGGCGTGGAATCACGCCGTGGTGCCGGCGATCGCCGTACTCACGGGCGTGTTGGCATTGGCGGTACGCCGAGATCCGCTCTGGTACCGGCCGGTTCACGGCCTGGCCCGCGGTGTCGAGGCGATGCTGGCCGTCGCCACGCCGGTCATCGTCATGGCCAGCGTCGGCGACTCCGCAGAGGGAGTTGGGACGGCCGCGTCGATCGCCGTGGTGGCGTGGTTCGCGGCTGATGCCCGCCGGCTGCACCCGGAACTCGAGGGCGTCGGGCGGGTGGTCCTGACGGGAGGGGCTTCGGCCCTTGGCGCGCGGGCCACGATGGGCATGGCCTTCAGCGCGGGTGCCGCGGCGATGGCGCTCACGTCGACCGCGGTCGCCCCCGTGGTGCTGGTGGTGCTCGCCGGATCGGTGGTCGCGGTGCGTCGCGCCGGTGTCGGCCTGACGGCGGTGGGGTTGACATGGGCGGCCGTCGCCCTCGCCACTCCCGACCTGGGCGCGTGGATCGTCGGACTCGGAGGGTGCGCGGTCCTGGCTGGCGCGGCCGGTCGGCGCACACCGGGGTGGAGTGGCAGCCGGGCGGCCATAGGGACCGGCCTTGTGGCCGCCGCCGCGGCGGCGCCGGCGTTGCTGGTCTTCGAGAACGCGAACCAGCTGCTGCCGGCGAGTGGTTCCGCGTCGTTCCTCGTCGTGCTGACCCTCGTGGCCGTCGCCGCTGAGCGGGGTACCAGGTCACCCATCGGCGCCCGAGTCGGGCTGGCGGCCCGGTTGCTGGGCCTGTCGCCTCTCCTGCTCGTAGGAACGGTTGACGATCCATCCGTGCTCACGATCGGTCTCGTGGTGCTCATCATCTCTGCCGTCGAGCTCGTCCGAAGCCGGGACGAGCGGATGCTCCTGCCGCTCGCGGCCCTCTCGCCGCTGTTCGCGTCGTCGGTCCTGGTCCGGGCCGAGGTGGGGACGGCGCTCCTGGGCCTGACCCTCGTCGGCCTCGGCGCCGGTGTTTCCACCGTGTCCGCAGTGGCCCGCCGGTGGACGCTTTCGGGGGTGGTGGCGGCGACGATGCTCTGCTCGATCGGCCTGGGCCTTTCGTCCGACGATGCGACGGTGCTCGGTCTCTCGCTGCTCGTCGCGGCGTTCGGCGGCGTCACCGCCAGCAAGGCCGGGCGCTCGCCGGACGGTCTGGCCTTCTCGTTGTGTGGGGCCACGGCGGGGGCGTGGACGCTCCTGGTAGACGCCGATGTTCGGGCGATCGAGGCGTATCTGGCCCCCGCTGTCGTTCTGGCCCTCCTGGACGGTCTGCGCCGGCGACCGGGTTGCAGCTCGTGGTCGGCGTATGGGCCGGCGCTGGCCCTGTTGGCCGGTGCTGGGCTGATGGAGCGGTTGGCCGGTGGCGGGGCGGGCCATTCACTGGTCGTCGGCGTCGTCGGAGTGGCCGGCGTCGTCACCGGCGCCCAGCGCCGCCTGGCGGGACCGTTGCTCATCGGCTCGACGGCGCTGGTGCTGGTGGGTGCGGTCGAGTCGTTCGGGTACGCGGCCAGTGTGCCCACGTGGGGCTGGCTGGGCGCCGCCGGGTCCCTCCTCGTCGGCGTGGCCGTCACGATCGAGCGGGCCGACATGTCGCCGGCCGAGTCGGGCCGCCGGCTGCTGGCGATCATCCAGGGCGAGTTCTCGTAGCTCCCGTCCACGCCACGACCACTCGACTGCGGGGAGGACGGCGCGGTAACGTATTACCCGTCCGGCGGCCGATCGACAACCATCGGCTCCGATCTCGGGGGGTACGGATGGCATTCGACCAGGCCACCATGTGGGAGGCGTTGGAGAAACGTCGTGCCGTCACCAACGACGAGCGCCACCGGCAGATGCTGGACGTGGTGATCGAGCACTCGAAAGCCGAGGCCGATCGCAGCCTCGATCGACTCATGGGCACGCTCGTCGACGACCCGCAGTACCACTTCTGGGTCCGGGGCCGCGATGTCGGCCCGAAGGGCGTCGAGGCCGTGCGGGCCTACTACGAGCAGTTCGTGACCAGCGGCGGAGCGGTGTTCGAATCGCCCAAGGAGCGCATCGTGGTCGACGACCACAACGTCGTGACCGAGGCGGAGATCGCCAACTACGTGCCGGGGCCGGTCGCGGCCCGCCGGGGGTATTCGGTCCCGGACGACGCCGGCCACTACCTGGTCCGCTTCCGGAACATCGTGTTCTTCGAGTTCGGTGACGATCCGACACGGTCCCTCGGCGAGGACTCGGTGACATCCATGGACCCGGAGGCCTGGGAGCGTGTCGCGGACTCAGACCTGCCCGCCGCGTACGTCGAGTACCTGGCGGGCCTGGGTCAGTCGGTCGGCGGGACAGGAATCGGATCGTGATCATCGACGTCGACTCCCATTGGGAGGTCAACAGCTTCGCCGCCGGCGAGCATCCGTTCGGCCCGTGGCTCGACCGTCTGCCCGACGGCATCGGACGGCTGGCCAACGGCATCGCCGGTGATCTGCTCCGGGCGCTGCCGGGGAGCGAGCGGCCGTCGCCCCAGGAGATGCTTACCGGATTGGTGGCGCGGGCCTCGAAGCAGGGTGGGCCGGTGATCCTGCACCCCCAACACGATTCCACCTCGGCCGAGCGGGTGGACTGGATGGACCGCATCGGCATCGACCACTGCCTGGTCAATCCCGGTGGCTACTGGCAGCTGCTCGAGTTCCTGGGTGACGACCGTCCGGCAGGAGTGCGGCGCTGCAACGACTTTCTGACCGAGCAGCTGGCGGACCACGCGGACCGACTCCATGCGGTGGCCGTGGTCGACTTCGACGATCTCGACGCCGCGGTCCGGGAGCTCGAGCGAGCCCGCGCCCGAGGGGCCCGCGCGTTCTTCCTCTACACCATCGGCGGTCGTCCGCCCGGCGGTCGATCACCGGGCCATCCCGACTGGGATCGTGTGTGGGCGGCTGCGGTCCGGCTCGGCATGGTGGCCATCATCCACGTGGGTAACACCAGTTCGGACTTCACCGGCTGGGCCGACATCGGGTGGCGGGAGCCCGGGAGTGCCGGTGTCGGCGGGCTGGTTCGGCTGGCCAACACCCAGCGCACCCACGCTGCGCAGAACTTGCTGGCCGCGCTCCTGTACGGGGGCGTGTTCGCCCGGCACCCCGAGCTCACCGTCTTGTTCGAGGAGCTGCGGGTGAACTGGCTACCTGCGGTCCTCACCACCCTCGAGCGGCAGTCGCTCCCGTCGCCGGCGCTCGGCGACTGGCCGTGGGAGATGTCGGGCGGCGACATGCTGCGCCGCGCCGTGCGCGTCACCCCTCTGCCAGGATTCGGCGACGATGACGCCCTCGACCTGGCGGCCTCGCATCCCGGCCTGACCGTGTTCTCGTCCGACTACCCGCACTTCGAGGGCAACGCCGAGCCGTTGGCGCTGTACGGCGACGGTCTCGACGCGCTCGATCCGGTGAGCCGGGAGCTCTTCCTCGGTGCGTCGATGTTCGAGTGTTTCGCCCGGACGGGCGACCCTCTTCCGGCCCGAGCCGCATGACCGACCAGGTGAACTGACGTCATTCTGGTGAGCCGGTGACGCGCGCCGTGGAGGGGAGGGGCGATGGATTCGCGTCCGTCAACAGGAGCGAGCGGGCGACGCGGCGTTGGACGGCGGCCCACCGGTCCGGAGAGGCGGGTGGCATCTCGAAGGCCTCGAGCATCCCGAGTCCGAGCTCGACGGCCCAGGTGAACAACACGGCGGTCTCGATGTCGACGTCGGGGTCGATGCCGATGAGGTCGCGGCTGGCCTGGTACCGCTCGACCCAGCCCTGCACGTGTTCGAGTTGGGCGGCGCGCACTCGCTCGCGGGCATCCTCGTCGGTCTGAGCCGCTGCGGCCGCCTGCACGAGAAGGGCGCGTAGGCGCCGGCGCTGCGGGTACCGCGCCGCGATGTCGCCGAGGCGTTCGACGGGGTCGACCGATCCGGTGCCGGCGGGGTTGTCGGACTCGAGGTCGTCGTCGATACGCCGGTGGATCGCCTCGACGAGGAGCTCGGCCTTGTTCTTGAAGTGGAGGTAGATCGCTCCCAGCGACACGGGACCGCGCCGGGCGAAATCTCGCATGGAGGTCTGGGCGTAACCCTGCTCGGCGAACAGGTCGGCGGCGAGCTCGACGAGCGCCGCATGCGTGGCCTGAGCCCGTTCGCTGGACAGCGGCCCGGCCGGGATGGGTTCTGTGACCGTCACGTGCACTTCGCTCCCTGGTCAGCTACCAACGTCTGCCACCCACCCTAGTTGAGGGTACAACGCTGTTCTAGTAATGTGGTCCGAGGATCGAAAAGGGGTGTGGCCCGATGGCGCAGCGGAGTTGTGAGGGGCGGGTGGCCCTGGTGACCGGAGCGAGCCAGGGCGGGACGGGCACGGCGATCGCCGTCCGGCTCGCGGCCGAGGGGGCCCGGGTGGCGATCGTGGCGCGAACGGTCGACGGCCTCGAGGCTACGAGCGCGCGAATCGAAGCTCTCGGCGGCGAGTGTCTGGTGCTACCGTGCGATCTGGCTGACCCCGACGGCGGGCGTAAGGAGCTCGTGGCCCGAACCGAGGCGGCGTTCGGGCCGGTCGACATCCTCGTCAACAATGCCGCGGTGAACGGCTACCTGCCGTTCGAAGAGGTGTCGGCGGGGCATCTCGAGCAGAGCCTGCAGGTGAACCTCTGGGCGCCGTGGGAGCTGATGTCATCGGCGGTCGGCCCGATGCGCGAGCGGGGCCGGGGGGCGATCCTGAACCTGACATCGTTCGCGGCCGAGCTGCCTCCGGGCCCGCCGTTCCCGACCAACAAACCGGCCAAGGCGGGATTCGTCTACGGCTCGGCGAAGGCCGCGCTCAACCGACTCACCGTCGCCGCAGCAAGCGAGTGCGAGGCCCAGGGGGTCGCGGTCAACGGGCTCACTCCCCAGGCGGCGATCTCGACCCCGGCCCTCGTCGAGGGGGGCTGGATCGACGACACGATGTTCGAGCCCATGGACACGATGGCCGAAGCCGCGCTGGCCTTGTGCACCGGTGATCCGAATGTGCTCACGGGCCGCATCGCCTACAGCCTGCAGTTGCTGCTGGAGCTGCGTCGCCCGGTGCGCGACCTGCACGGCGAGCACCTCGTCGAAGGCTGGCAGCCCGATGATCTTGCCGCGGTGATCGCTCGCCAGGAAGAGAACCTCGCCGGGCGCGGCTGGCCCGACGCCTACACGTTCGGCCGCGTGCACAGCCCGCGGCCCTGAGAGAGGAGCCCCAACGATGTCCGTGATCGATCAGGACGAACTCGCCTCGGTGTTGCGGCCGGCGGCCCCGCCACGCGTCATCGACGGTGTCTACCGCGCCGACCAATACGAGCGTCTCCTCGGTGTCGTCAAGGAGCACGGGCCGTGGCCGACCATCACC
Source organism: uncultured Acidobacteriota bacterium (assembly GCA_963732655.1). Taxonomy (GTDB): domain Bacteria; phylum Actinomycetota; class Acidimicrobiia; order Acidimicrobiales; family SHLQ01; genus CAVTWS01. Next base: position 802,448 of record CAVTAI010000005.1, read on the forward strand.
GCCCACCACTTCCAGTCCGTGGAGGAGCTCATTGCCACGACGTCGGGTGTGGTGCCGAAAGACCATGGGCTGACCCTCGACGCCATCGCCACGGCCAACTTCCGGGGGTTCCTCGCCGAGAACTCGTGCCTCTACTACCCCGAGCTCCACGACTGCTTCTACAACGCCGGCTTTCTCGAGCGTGTGAAGGACTACTGGGGAGCCCAGTACGCGAAACCCACGTTGATGCTGTTCAACCTCTGCGGTCCGCACAACAGCGGTCTCAGCCCGCACCTCGACGCCGTAACCTTCCGAGGGGTCCGGATCGAGAACACCCCGGTGTGGATGCAGAACGTCATGGCCAAGAGCGGCCTGTTCCGGGACCACATCGTCAAGATGGCCCAGATCGTGACCTGGTTCTGGCCCGGCGCCGAAGGCACGTTCACCTACTGGCCCGAAGGACCTCTCGGCCCCGCGCAGCGCATCGGGCACCCGATGGTCAACAAGGGTGTGGTCGTGCAGAACGAGCTCATGTTCCATCGTGGCGACCCGGTCGGGCGACCGGAGGAGCGGACCATCACCGGCCTGGCCAACCGCTCCAAGCTCGGCTACCGCCCCGACGAGGACGACTGGGCGATCACGACCGACGACGAGGTGATCCGCACGTACGAACCCACGAACGTCCGCTTCCTGGTCCACTGGAATGCCGAGGTGTACATGGATCGCCAGGAGGCCAAACTCGTGATGGACCACACCGACGATCTGACCCACGACCGGGTCGTCGGCACGTTGCTGGCCGACATGCGGGCCAAGGGCGTCACGGTGGCCGAACCGAGTGACCCGTTCCACGACGAGGACTTCATCAGAGCCCTCACCACGACCTACACGATCGCGCCGGTCGACGACTGGATCGAACGTCCGGCCGGCGAACGACACTCGGCCTGAGAACGACTCCGCCTGAGAACGACTCCGCCTGAGAACGACCCGACCCGAGGGAAATCCGATGCCCGATCACGACCGGTTTGCGGCCCACGAGTTCATCCACCATTGGTGGTTCAACTACGACGAGGGCAACTTCGACATCCTGTTCCCGTTGCTCACCGAGGACTGCGTTGTTCGCTCGCGTACCGAGCGGGGCGACCACCCGCACGAGCAGTTCATCGCCTCCGACAACGTGGGCCGTGACGCGGCGATCGCCTGGACGAAGGATCACCGGCAGCACAGCCCGTACCCGCTGCGTCACAACGCCATGAACATCTTCGTCCGGGACGTACGCGGCGACGAGATCGACCTCGACTCCTACCTATTCGTCACCCAGATCCGTGACAACAAACCGAGCACGCTGTCGAGCGGCATCGTGCACTTCACGCTGCGCCTCACCGCCGATGGCTACCGGCTCAAGGCGAAGGAGACCGTGCTCGACTCCATCGAGTCGGTCGCGTTCGAAGACGTGCCCCAGGTCTCGGACCGGATGGAGCGCTGGTGAGCGTCGACGGCGGTGAGAGCGTGACCCCTGGCCCCGGCGCGTGGCAGGCCCGCTTCATCGGCGGACCGGATGCCCACCGCGACGGCGGTCGGCCGGCACCGTACTTTCGCACCGACTTCGTCGTCGGTGCCGGCCTCCGAGCCGCCCGCCTGCACGTGACCGGACTCGGTCTCGTCGCGGCGCATCTGAACGGGTCGGTCGTCGGCGACGAGGTGTTGTGCCCGGGGTGGACGTCGTATCGCCACCGGCTCATGGTCAGCACCCACGACGTGACCGGCATCGTTCGGGAGGGAGCAAATGCGGTGGGCGCCATCGTCGGCGAGGGGTGGGCAGTGGGGCGGCTGTCGTGGGAAGGTCGCCGCAACCTCTGGTCCGACCGTCCCGCACCCTTCCTTCAACTCGAGCTCGACTACGCCGACCGCACCGAGGTCGTCGCCTCCGGAGTCGACTGGCGAACGAGCACCGGCGCCGTCCTCGCCGATGGCATCTACGACGGTGAGATCTACGACGCTCGCCTCGATCCGATGGGTTGGGACCAGCCCGGATACGACGACGCGTCGTGGTCGCCCGTCGTCGTCCTCGATCTGGACGCCGAGAACCTCGTCGGTCGCTCGATGCCTCCCATCCGCCGCACCGAGGAGATCGCGCCCGTCGACGTGATCACCACGCCGTCGGGGCAGACCGTGGTCGACTTCGGCCAGATCCTCTCGGGCTGGGTTCGGTTGCGGGTCGAGGGTCCGGCGGGCACGACCGTGACGATCCGCCACGCCGAGCTGCTGGTCGATGGCGAACCGGAGTACGAGACCAACCGCACGGCCCGGGCGACCGACCGCTACACCCTGGCCGGTGGAGGAACAGAGATCTGGGAGCCGCGGTTCACGTTCCACGGGTTCCGCTACGCCACCCTCGACGGCTGGCCCGGCGAGATGAGGGCCGAGGACATCACGGCCATCGTCGTGCACATCGATGTGCCCCGCATCGGGTGGTTCGAGTGCAGCGACGAACGGCTGAATCAGCTCCACCGCAACGTGGTCTGGTCGTGGCGGGGGAACAGCGTCGGCCTGCCGACCGATTGCCCCCAACGCGACGAGCGTCTCGGGTGGACCGGCGACATCAACGCCTTCGCGCCGACCGCCGCCTTCCTCTACAACGTCCGTGAATCGCTCGGCTCGTGGCTCGAGGATCTGGCCGCCGAGCAGACCGAGCTCGGTCAGGTGCCCGTCGTCGTCCCGAACGTGCTCGATGCCTGGCACGGCCCCACGGCGCTGTGGGGCGATGTCGCCGTCAGCCTGCCGTGGACCCTGTACCAGCAGTACGGCGATGTCGAGGTGCTCCGCCGGCAGTATTCGTCGATGTGTGCCTTCATCGAGTCCGTGGGCGCCTGCCTCGACGGCACCGGCCGCTGGTCGAGCGGCTTCCAGTTCGGCGACTGGGTCGACCCGGATTCGCCGCCGGGCAACCCGTCGAAGGCGAAGGCCGAGAAGGCTCTGGTGGCCACTGCGTACCTCCACCGGACCGTGGGCCAACTGGCAGCGACGGCCCGGTTGCTCGGTCACGGCGCCGACGCCGATCGGTACGAGGAGTTGCAGGTCAAGGTGCGCGCCGGATTCCGGGGCGAGTGGGTCACGCCGACCGGGCGGCTCTCCAACGAGTGTGAGACCTCGTACGCCCTGGCCATCTGCTTCGGCCTGCTCGATCCCGAACAGGAGCACCGGGCCGGTGACCGCCTGGTCGAGTTGCTGCGCGAAGGCGGGTATCGGATCAAGACCGGATTCGCCGGTACGCCCTGGGTGGCCCCGGCGTTGACCCGTACCGGTCACGACGATGTCGCCTACCGCCTCCTCCTGCAGACCGAGCCGCCCTCGTTCCTCTATCCCCTGAGCCAGGGCGCCACCACGGTCTGGGAACGGTGGGACGCCGTCCTCCCGAACGGCACGCTCAACTCCACCGGGATGACGTCGCTCAACCACTACGCCCTGGGCGCCGTGACCGACTGGATCCACCGCCGCATCGGCGGGCTGGCGCCGGCCGAGCCGGGATACCGGAAGGCCGACATCGCCCCCCGGCCGGGGGGAGGGCTCACGTGGGCGACGACGACCCTCGACTCGGCGGCGGGACGATACCGAGTCGCCTGGAGCGACAACGGTGGCGAACGTCGCGTGGAGGTGACCGTGCCCACGGGAGCGTCCGCCCGGGTCACGCTGCCCGACCACCCCGACGGCATCGTGGCCGATGTCGGGCCCGGGGACCACGACTGGGTCTATCCGAGCCCGCCCGCCGATGTGTTCGGTCTGCACACGCCGATGGAGCTCCTCCGCGACGATCCCGACGTGTGGGCCGAGCTGTACGCCTTGTTCTCCACGGTGATGCCGGGCGTTTCGAACCTGCTCGACCACATCGCCGACGCCAGCCCCGATCTCGCCACGGCCCTCGAACACCTGCCCGGCGTGACCCAGGAGTTCCACGACGCCGTGGCTGGCGCGTTCGCTCACCCGGCATGAACGAGCCGCGTTCGCGTGGCTCTCGGACCGACATCCAGGAGGCCAGACGATGACCGTCATCGACATCGACACCCATTTCGAACCGGGCCGGGCCTGGCTCGACGAGTACCCGAGGCTCGCCGAGCAGCTCCCGGTGTACGACGTCGCCGCCTCGACGGTGGAGGCCATGCTCGGCGACCTGTTGCACGACATCCCGATCGAGGACCGTCTGCCCTACGCCGAGCTGCTCCCCCCGATGATCGCGGCCATCCTCGGTGAGGAGAAGGTCGACGGCTACGGCTTCGAGGGCTCGGCGATGCACACCCCGGCCGATCCGGTGGCCCGCCTGGCGTGGATGGACCGGGTCGGGATCGACGTCACCAACGTGCTCTGCCTCGAAGGAGCCGGTTACGCCCGCCGGGTACGGGACCGCGCCGTCGCCCGTGAGGCGGTGGCGACCTGCAACTCGTGGCTCGCCGACCAGGTGGCCGGCCACGAGGCCCGGCTCCTGCCAGCGACGTCGTTGGATCTCACCGACCTGGACTGGTCGCTCGCCGAGCTCGCCCGCATGCGCGCACGCGGCAGCCGGACCTTCCTCCTCACCCCGATCCCCGCGCCCGGTATCCCGCCGATGCACCCGTACTTCGAGCCGTTGTGGTCGGCGGCCGAAGATCTCGGCATGATGCCGCTGGTGCACGTCGGCGGTGGCTACAACGCCTACGACCCCGCCTGGGCCAACTGCGACGACGGCATGGTGTTGCGCCAACTCGGGGTCACGTCGAGCTCCCAGGCCGTGCAGCTGATGGTCAACGGCTTGGTGTTCGGCGGCGTGTTCGAGCGTCACCCGAACCTCACCCTGGTGCTGGCCGAGTTCGGCGTGCACTGGTTCGCCGGCATGGTCGAACACATGGAGGCTCGCGGACCAGCAGTGACCGAGTCGGCCGTGTACATGGGCGCCTTCCCGTTCGAGCTGAGCCCGGCCGAGTTCGTGCGCCGCAATGTGCGGGTCACCCCGCTGCCCCGACTCCACCAGTCGCCGCTGCGCACCCTCGAGCTCTACCCGGAGTGTGTGGTGTTCTCGTCGGACTACGCCCACAACGAGAGCAACCCCGAGCCCCTCGCCCACTACGAGACGCTGATGGCCGGTGTCGACGATGGCCTGAAGGCGTCGTTCCTCGGCGGCAACCTGGCCGATTGTTTCGCCCGTATGGGCGATCCGCTGGCGAGCGTCTAGTTCGTCGGGCGGCTCCGGGACTCACAGGCCGCCAGGACTCACAGGCCGCGCGGGCGGGTACTGGTGATGCCGGCCTCGGCCAGGCGCGCGATCTCGTCGGGATCGAGGCCCAGCTTCTCCCGGAGGACCTCGGCGGTGTGCTGGCCGAAGGTCGGTGCGGAGAAGCGGACCCAGCGGTCCACGCCGCGGTACCGATAGGGGAGTCCCGGGACCCGATGGGCGCCGAGCACCGGGTGGTCGACCCACTCGAACAGGCGCCGGTGGTCGTAGTGGGAAAGCCCGGCGATGATCCTCGGGTCTCGACACGCGGCCGCCGGGACTCCGGCGGTGGCGAGCTGGTCGGCCGCCGCCTCGGCGGGACGCGGGGTCGACCAGGCGGCGAGCAGCGAGTCGAGCTCGTCGTGGTGACGGTGGCGCGACGCCGCGGAGGAGTACCGCCCGTCGGCGGCCAAGGCGGCGCCGCCGATCACCACCGCCAACGCCCGCCACTGGTCGTCGTCGACCACGCTGACGGCCACCCACTCGTCCTCTCCCTCGCAGGGGTAGACCCCCTGGGGCGCGGCGTGGGCGGCGCGGTTGCCGCAACGCGCCATCGTCTCACCGAACGCCGCGTGTTCGAGCGCCGGTTGGGCACACACGTTCAGCGCCGCCTCGATCATCACCGACTCGCACACCACACCCGACCCTCGCTCGCGTTGCACGACGAGGCCGATGAGCGCGGCCCAGGCCCCGTGGGCGCCTGCGATGGGGTCCGGCACCCCGCCCTTGGAGACGGGTTTGGCGTCGGGGAAGCCGGTGATCGACGCCATGGTCGACATGGGCTCGATGGTCTGAGCGAAGGCCGGACGGTCACGCCACGGCCCGTCGAGCCCGTACGCCGGCATGCGCAGGTAGACGAGGTTCGGGTGGCGGGTCAGCACCTCGTCCGCGGTGAGCCCCCACGAGTCGGCGACGCGTGGCGAGAAGTTCTCGACCAGCATGTCGGCTCGGTCGATCAGGTCGTGGAGCAACGCCCGTCCCTCGGACGTGGCCAGGTCGAGGGTGATCCCTCGTTTGCCGGCGTTGGCGGCCGAGAACATGTGGCCCCACTCCCACCAGTCCTCGGTGCGGGCGTAGGTCGAGCCGGTGAGTCGCATGCCGTCGGGGTGGGCCACCCCCTCGATGTGGACGACGTCGGCGCCGAGCAGGGCCAGGGTCTGGGTCGCCAGACCGCCGACCCACCACGAGGTCAGGTCGATGACAACGAGCCCGGCCAGCGGTAGGGCGCCGTCCCGCTCGTGTCCGGTTCCGAGGGTGGCGGGGCGCGGTCGGGGCACGACGACTGCGTCGTGCTCACCGACGAGCGGTGCCGCGCCACCGGTGGACAGGGGTCGACCATCGATCAGGTACGGGGGCCGCGGGTGCACGAACCCGTCGGACTCCTCGACGAAGACGCCGCGCGTCCGGAGGTGCGCGTCATCGAGCACCGTTGCTCCGTCGTGAACCGGAGCGACGGGGATGCGCAGGGCCACGGCGGCATCGATCACCTCGGCGACCGTGCGCGGGCCGACCCAGTCGTCGATGATGCGTTGCCACTCGTCGCCCATGGACAACCGGTTGGCGATGCTCGCGTACGTGTGGTCGTCCATCAGGTCGGGCCGCTCGACTAGCAGGAGGAACATCTGGAGCATGGGGCCGGCGTTGGTATTGAACGCCACCATGCCGTCGCGGGCGTGCTCGATCCCCGGGGTGTCGAGGAACCGGAACCACGGGCCGGCGGGGGGCCGGCCGATCAGGTCGTAGAGGACCTGCGAGTAGTTCGAACCGGCGACGGCGGCGGTGTCGTGGAGGGAGACGTCGATCAGTTCGCCGGCGCCGCTGGACCGGGCCCGAAGGATCGCCGCCAGAGCCCCGGGAGCGGCGAAGAGGCCACCGAAGAACTCGGTGACCCGTCCTCCGGCGGCGACGGGAATCCCGCCTCGGGCGCCCTTGAACTTCATGGCGCCCGAGGCGGCCTGAAGGGTGAGATCGGTGGCGGGCCGCCCGGCGTCGGGTCCGGTCCGGCCGTACGGCGTGATCGACACCACGACCAGGTGCGGGTGTCGAGCGGCCACGGCGTCGAGGTCGAGGTCCGCGGGGCCGACGCGGCCGTCGTGCACGAACAGGTCGGCGCCGGAGAGCAGGGCGTCGACGCGGTCGCCCGACGGATCGGCCACGATCGACTGCTTGCCGGCGTTGAGGAACCGGAACAGGGGACCGTCGGTCCCCGGGGCGATGTCGACGGTCGCCGCGAACGTGCGGAGCCGGTCTCCACCCGGGCTCTCGACCTTGACCACCTGCGCGCCCGCGTCGACGAACAGCTTGGTGCAATAGGGGCCGGCGATGTCCGACGTGGCGTCGACGACGTAGACGTCGTGCAACGGTCGAACGGAACGGTGGTGAGGCTCGGCCATCCGTCGATCCTTTCAGCGGGAGGTCAGGGCCAGCCAGAGGGTCGGGGTCGGCCAGGCTACGCGAGGAAGAGTAACGCGTTACGGCGGCCGGTGCCGGCACCATCGAGGGGGGTACCTCCGAGACCATGCGCAACATCCTGGGAGAGCGTGTGCTCGGTCTGCCCCGGTGACGTGCGGGTCGACTCCGCACGGTGTGCTCGTCGAGGTGCCGTTCGAGCGCACGGAGAGGGAACGATCGAGGCCTCTAGAGTCCCTTCCGTGGTGAGCGATCCGGAGACGTCGATGGCGGGGGTCGATGTTCGTGATGACCCCCGCTACGCACGTCTTCTCGGCATCACGCGGGCGATGGCGGCCGAGGGGTACGACGCCGTCTCGATGCGTGCGGTCGCTCGGGAAGCCCGCATGTCGTTGGCGACCATCTACCAATTCGTGTCGTCCAAGGATCAGCTCATCGCCGAGGCCCACGCGTCGGCGATGAACCGGTTCTCAGCCGACGTCGGGCGGCGGCCGCCGAAGGGTGCGACCGCCGAGAAACGGGTCCACGCCTTCTTCCGGCTCGTCGCCGCGCCGCTCGAACAGGACGAGGTCCGCACCCGCACCCTCATGCGGGCGCTCTACTCGGCCGACCCGGCCGTGGCCGCGAGCCGGGCTTCGACATCGGACGGGTTCCGGAGCGCCGTCGACCGCGCCATCGGCGACGACGACGTGCCTGATCGCGCCGCCGTGATCGAGACGCTCGGCCTCGTCCTGCACGGTGTGATCCTCAGCTGGCTGACCGGCGGGTACGACGCCCGGGCGGCTCGCCGGGCGCTCGACAATGCGGTCCGCGTGGCCTTCCAACGAGCGTCGACGGGCGACTGACTTCGGTGGGTGAGGGCACCGCGTTGTCCCGCGTCTCAGCGATCGTGTTGGTAACGGATTACTGTGGGTACCCGGTTGCGTTGTGTAACCGATTACTCAGTCGGCCCGCTCATCGGTGCCCGTCGGATCTGGAGGAGCACTCGATGGACCAGGGATTGTTCGACCTCACGGGCAAGGTCGCCATCGTGACCGGATCGACCAAAGGCATCGGGCGAGCGATGGTCGAGGGGCTGGCCGCCGCCGGGGCCTCGGTCGTGGTGAGCAGCCGCAAGCAGGAGCTGTGCGACGAGGTGGCGGCGGAGGTCGCAGCCACCACCGGCTCGGTCGCGATCGGCGTGGCTTGCCATGTCGGTGAGTGGGACGCTGTTCCGGGTTTCGTGGCCGAGGTGGTCGAGCGGCTGGGGCGCATCGATGTCCTGGTCAACAATGCGGGCATCAACCCGGCGCGGGTGACCCCGGAGAACATGACCTTGGAGTTCTGGCGCAAGGTGTTCTCGGTGAACCTCGAAGGTCCGCTGCGGATGAGCCAGTGCGTCGCCCCGGTCATGCGAGCCACCGGCGGTGGGAGCATCGTCAACGTCGGCACCATGGCCGCCTATTCAGGGGGCTCGACGGTGTGCGCCTACGGTGCCTCGAAGGCGGCACTGCTCAACCTGACCAAGTCGATGGCGCAGGACTGGGCGTCGAGCGGCATTCGGGTCAACATGCTCTCGCCGGGCCCGTTCCTCACCGAGATGGTCGAGGGCGCCACGAAGGGCGCCGAGGGGTTCAAGGAGCTCATCGCCGGAGGGACGTTCCAGAAGCGCATCGCCGACCCGGCCGAGATCGTCGGTCCCGTCGTCTATCTGGCCAGCTCGGCGTCGTCCTTCGTCACGGGCGACGACCTGTCCGCCTCGGGCGGCATGCACAAGTAGACGGTTCAGCGGTTCTGCATGTGCACGACTCGGTCAGCCGCTCCGGCCAGTCGGTCGTCGTGCGTGGAGACGAGCACAATGCGGCCGCTGTCGGCGATCGATCGGAGGATCGACGTCACGACATCGACCTGCGTGTGGTCGAGGTGAGCCGTCGGTTCGTCGGCCAGGAGGACGGGAGGGTCGGCCGCCAGAGCTCGGGCGATCGCTACCCGCTGCTGCTGACCGCCCGACATCATGCTCGGTCGATGGTCGAGTCGATCGCCGAGATCGAGCTGCTCCAAGAGCGTTCGGGCGCGGTCCCGGGCCCTTTGCGTCGTGACGCCGGACAAGGTCAGCGGTACCGCCACGTTCTCTTCGGCCGTCAGGCTCGGGATCAGGTTGAACGCCTGGAACACCACCCCCACGGCCGAGCGTCGGTGGCGGAGCAAGGCGGCGCCCGCGAGGCCCACGATGTCCTCACCGTCGAGACGGATGGCCCCCCGCTCGGGCGTGAGCAGGCCCGCCACCGCGCTCAACAGCGTGGTCTTGCCGCAGCCGCTCGGCCCGTGCAGCAAGGTCAGCTCTCCCCCCTCGACCACGAGGTCGAAGTCCTCCACGGGGCGGACGGACCCGGCGGGGTTCTCGTACGCAATGGTCAGTTGGTCGATGTCGAGTTTCATGATGCGCCTCCGAAGGCGAGTGCGGGGTCGATGCGGGTGATCTTGCGGATGCCGGCGAGGCTGGCGACGACGCCCACCGCCACGGCCGTGGCCAGGAGCTGGGCGTATGCGTGTCCGGGGACCGAGACGGGGAAGCTGAACGTGGGGCTGATGGCTCGGCTGATGGCGATGGACGCGGCGGCACTGGCGATCGAGATCACCGTCGCCTGAGCCACCAGTCCGGCGAGCAGGGAGCGGTCGCGGGCGCCCATGGCCTTGAGGGTGGCGAAGTCCCGGGTCCGCTCCAGCACGCTGACGAACACGATGGCGGCGACGATGCCGGCCGCCATCAGCCACAGCAGGATGTTGATCATGCCGATGGTGTCCGTCGTGCTCCTCAGGACCCGCTGGAAGTCGGCCCGGACATCGTCGTTCGACAAGACGTTGAAGCCGGGGCCCACGTCCCGTGGGCCGAGCTCGTCCGCAACCCGGGAGAGGTCGTCCCGGACGACGATGGTGGAGGCGACGTCCTGACCGGCGAACAGCAGCTCTTGGACGGTCTCGATGGGCAAGAACACGGTGGGCGCACTGAAGAAGAACGCCGTGCCGCGGACCTGAGCCACGATCGGCAGGACGGTTCCCCCGAGGACGATCGTCTCGCCGACGGCTCGGTCCAGCGTCTCGTCGGCGATGGCGCCATCGGGGTCGTCGGCTCCGGCGCGAGCGTCGATGACCGTCTCCGGGAGCATCGGGCTGAGGGGGTCGTAGCCGACGATGTTCACGTCGAGATCGTCGATCGTCGTCCGGCCGATCAAGAGCGGGCTCGCGGCAACGGCCCCGGCGTCCACCGCTGCCTCTTGACCGGCGGCGCGGTCGATGAGCTGAGACCCGGTGAACGGTCCACTCACCCCGTCGGCCACGATCCAGCGGTCAGCGTCGAACAGGGCGACTGTCATGCGGCCTTCCTGCTGAAGCTGGTTGATGACGCCTGTCATCGTCAGGGCCAGGCCGAAGGCGAGCGACGCGACCACGACGACGATCACGTAACGACGGCGTCGCCACTGGAGATCGCGCAAACTGATGGCGATCATGGCCGCACACCTCCTTCCCAGGTCGTGGTCCCTTCGGGGCCGAAGGCAGCCCGGACCAGTCGGGCATATCTACCCCTTGTCAGTCTCTCGACGATGCGCAGCGCAAGGGGAGCGGTTCGAGCGTGTGAGCGGCCATCTCGGGGCTGGCCGTGGCCATGAACCACGGGACGGTGAAGAGCGCCTGGCGGAGCGTCACCGCCTTCAGAGCCCGTCGGTCGAGCACGTCGTACTCGTCGGCGCTGAAGTGTCGCTCGAACAGCGGCAGCACGTCGGCGTCCTCGAACGCCAGGTGATCGATCATCAGTTGGTTGAGCTCGGCGGTGTGTGTTGCGGCATCGGCCCTGGCGACATCCCCGTCCGCTCCGTCACCCGTCATCCGGGCGAGATCGAGCCGGATCAGGGCGATGAGCTCGTCGAGTCGATGGTGGTCGGCATCGAGGGTCGCCGCGTAGTCGGCGTAGCTCGGCACCCTGGTGGCCAACGCCGGGAAGAACAGCGTGTCCTCGGTGCGGTGGTGCGTTTGGAGCTCACCACTCAGGCCGTGGAACCATCGAGCGAACGCCCGCGCCCGGCGGAGGTCTCCAGCGGGTGATTCGCCGATGGTTGTGGCGAGCCGGGCGGTCGAGTCGCGCAGGGCCTGGTGGACGGCGCGGTACGAGGTGAGGTCGGGGGTCGGCCCGGTGGCGGACGGCGACCCGGAGTGGGTTGTGGTTGGTGTCGTTTCCATGCCACCACCTTGACGCCCGGCACTTGTCCCCGACTGCACGACGACTTGTCGTCGCCGTCACATGGGGTGACTCACCGTCACCGTCACCGTCGCGGGGCGAGGGCGTTCAGGCGCCTCAGCACGTAGGGCAAGCGATGCGTCTCGGCGAGACGGCGGGCCCGGGCGAGGGCCTCGTCCCCTTCGGCCCGGTCCCCGACGCCGAGCAGGTACACGCCATGGTGGACCAGGCTCCGGGCCAGCCACGCCACCGCGCCCGAACGGTCGGCCAGGGCGATTGCGTCGGCGAACCGGCCCCGGGCGCGTTCGGTGTCGCCGCCCATCGCGTCGTAGCGGGCCAGAGCGAGACCGACGACGCCCATGCAGTAGGGGATCGTTCCCGCGCCGGCCCACCGGTCGGCGTACGGGGCGAGGCACCGAGCCGCCGAGCCGGCACCGTCGGCATCACCGAGCTCGATGCGGACATGCAACGCCGCCGTCGCGCAGAACAGGGTGGTGTAGTCGTCCGGGAAACCGGCCTCGGGGCCGAACGGGTCGACGAGTGATCGGGCCACGTCGGGCCGGCCGGCCTCGAGGGCGCCGAACGCGATCGACTCGGGCAGAGCGCGGCGATACCCGGTCGTGCCCGCGGCGTGCGTGGCGAAGTCGAGGATCGACTCGAAGCCCCCGAGGTCCAGTGCGAGTCCGCACCGGCTGGCCAGGTACAGCACGTCGGCGTCATACCGCCGACCCCCCCGGTGGAGCTCGTAGGCCCGGGCGACGAGCTCAGCCGCCGACTCGTACCGGCCGGTCGCCGTTGCGACCGTGGCCGCGAACCATTGGTGCTGGGCGTGGAGATGGGTGCCGGGTACCGATTCCAGGGCGCGGGCCGCCTGGTCGATGTGGTGCTGAGCGCGGTCGAACGCCGCCACCTCCAGATGGCACTCGGCGCGGTGGTGGTGCGCGGCGTACACCAGGTCGGGAGGCAGTCCGTGAGCGCCGTGGATCTCGAGGATCTCGTCGGCGCGTTCTTGGCGACGGTCGAGCTCGTCGGGGCGGTTGGGCACCATGGTGATGCTCAGGAGCCGGGCCAAGGTCTCCGGATCGCCGGCCGAGCGCGCCGCCGCCAGCGCGGCGTCGCAGGCACGGGTGTGGCGTCGACGGTCGGCGAAGACGAGCTCCGAGGAAACGGCGCCGAGCAGCAGGGCGCGCCGGCGCGGTTCGATGGAACCGGACCGGGCGTCGAGCGTTCGGGTCAGGGCGCGCACGACCGACTCGTCGACGACGCCATAAGCCTGGTTCGCCCAGACCCGCGAGTGGGTGAGCAACTCGCCGGCCCGCACCATGGCATCGATCATGCCGGCGCCCTCGGCGGCCTCGATGGCGGCCAGTATCGGCCCCTTCGCCGAGACGACCTTGTCGGCGCGCATCAACGCGGCGGCCTGCTCGACGAGGGCGTTCGATTCGCGTCGCTCGGTCGCCCGGTCGTTCTCGTGACAGAGCGGACGCGGCGTTGGCCCAATGGGCGGCGGCGTCTTCGAAGGCAAACCGGGCCGTGGCGAGCTGCGCCGCCCGGGTGCTGGCTTCGATGGCCAGTTCGCCCGTGCCGGCCAGGAGACCTTCCGTGGCGTGGTGAGCGATCAGCGCCGCATCGTCGCCGATCTCGGAGCCGGCGGCATGCACAAGGGCGCGCGCGGCGTCAGCATGGATCGTCGCTCGCCGGGCCACGTTCACCTCGCTCGCCAAAGCGTCAGCCACCAGCGCGTGGGAGAAGGCGAACTCGCCCTCGGACTCGGAAAGCAGGCCGACGTCGAGCGCCGGTGCAAGAGCGGCAAGCGTGTGGCCACGGTCGGTCCTGTTGGCCGCGACCAAGGTCGCGAGTGTGAAGTGGACCCCGAGGACTGCCGCGACGCCGAGCAGCTGTTGTGTGGTCGCGGGTAGCCGTGAGACGCGGCGTCGCACTACGAACTGGACGCCAGGAGGGATCGCTCGCGCCGCCTTGGCGGCTTCCTCATCGGCCAGGCGACCCTCGGCGGCCAGGAGTTCGGTGACCTCCTTGACGAACAGCGGGTTTCCGCCCGCTCGTTCGTGCACGATCTCGGCCACCGCGTGGGGCACGACGGCGCCACCCCGAGAGGCGAGCCACGCCTCGACCTCGCCGATGCTGAGGCCTGGAAGCGCCAGCTGGGTCGAGCCGGTGACGCGGGCAAGCTCGGCGAGGCAGTCCACGAGCATGTCTGGTGAACCCTCGACGAGGGGACGGGTGGTCGCCACGAGCATCGTTGGCATCGCGGTCAGGTCTGCCGCCAGGTGCTCGATGAGCCGCAGCGAGTCGGCGTCGGCCCACTGGAGGTCGTCGACCACGAGCACGACAGGCCTGCTCGCGCCGGCGAGGGTGTCGGCCATCGCTCGGTAGACCCGGAACCGTTCGTGACCGTCGCTGCTGCCGGACTCAGCCGGGGCATCGAGCAGTGCGTCGATCGGTTCGGTATCGACTCCCCCCTGGCGCAAGTGGCGGGTCAGTTGCGTGATCGCCCAGAACGGCGGCACCGATCGGCTCTCCGGGGCGCGAGCCCAGGCGGTGACGAACCCCATGACGCCGGCCGAGTCCACGGCCCACTCGGCGAGCCGCGTCTTGCCGATTCCCGGCTCGCCGATGAGCAGGATGGCGCTGCCGCGCCCGCCGGCCGCGTCGGCGATGGCGTCCGACAGGGCGCCGAGCTCGCGGTGACGCCCCACGAGGGCTGACGGCGGGATCTTCGTCGTGCTCGTCGTCGGGCTCGGCGCTTCCTCGATCTTCGGCGAGGTGGCCGGAGTGGCCGACGTGGTCGACCGCCAGTCGAGTGTGGGGGACTGGTTGAGCAGGTCCGACTCCAGCCGTCTCAACTCGGGACCGGGGTCGAGCCCGGCGGAGTCCCGGAGGGCTCGCCGGCAGCGGTCGACGACGGACAGAGCATCGGCCTGACGTTCGCTGCGGTACAGGGCCAGGGCCAGTAGGCCGTGCATCCGCTCTCGGGTGGGGTGGGCGGCGGCCTCGCCTTCGAGCCGGCTGGCCGCACCCCGATGATCCCCTTGTTCGAGGCGGGCCTGCGCCGCCCCCTCGAGCGCAGCCAGGCGGGCGCTGCCGGCCCGAGCGGCCACCGAGAGCACGAAGGGTTCGTGGGCGAGCTCCGGGAGCAGTGCCCCCGTCCAGAGTTGCAGGGCGTCGTCGAGGGCCGTTCCGGCCCCGGCGGGGTCTCCCGAGCGGAGGAGTCCGAGTCCCGCCTCGACGCCGTCCTCGAACCGGTACAGGTCGACCTGTGAACGGACGCCCGTCAATCGGTACCCAGGGGATTGGCTGAGCAGCACCGTGGCCGGGTCGCGGGGCCGTCGATCCGGCTCGAGCGTGGATCTCAGCCGCGAGATGTACGCCTGGAGGGAGGAGGTGGCCTTGTCCGACTCGTCGTCCCACAGCATGTCGACCAGTCGCTCGACCGGCACGACACGGTCGAGCTCCAGCACGAGCACGGACAGCACGGCACGTTGTTTGGGGGCACCGAGTTCGAGGGGGCCCCGGTGGTCGTCGACGGCCAGCCCGCCGAGGAGTCGGTAGCGGTGAATCGATGGCGGTCGTGCGCTCACCTTCTGGTCTCTCCTTGGGTGGATTCTCCCACCACGCCCGACCGTGGTGGTCGGTGTGATCCTTGCCGACTGCAGCGGTCCGTGCCGGTTTCGAGGTCAGCCATAGGAGACCCGGGCCAGGTGATCCCTGGTCAGGAACGCCGAGCGCAAGGGGGTGCTGAGACCCTCGAAAGGAGAGTTCTGGGACCGATGAGCAGCGATGGCCGCCTCTCGGCGGTCGAGCACGTGGCCGACATCCACGATGTCGGTCACCTCGGAATCGGGACGGCCGAGCGCTGCCGGATCGAGTGCGTGGTAGGCGGTGTCCAGATGCGCGGTCCGCATCTCCTCGAGCCACCGACGCATGAGCTCGTTCGGGAGGCAGTGCTCGTACAACGCGGGGCCGGAGTGGAGGTGCTCGACGAGCGAGTATCGAACGGCATCGCGTATCCGGACATGGTCGCGGTGCCCGTCGCTTCCATCGAGGACGAGAACCACGTCGGGACGATGTTCCCGGACGAGGTCCGTGCACCGCTCGGCGACCTGGGACAGCGGCGCCGCGCACAACGATCCGTCCGGAAGGGCTCCATCGAACCCTGAGTCCTGGTAACCCATCAGGGTGATCTGGGCGACGCCCAGGATCTCGGCCGCCGCCCGGAGCTCATGCTCACGTATCGCGCCCAGATCGGCACCGGCCGACACGGAGTCGGTGGCCTCGCCGCCCTCTCCCGCGGGTGGCGCACACGACGGTGACCATCGCGCCCCTCGCTGCGGCATGGGCGATCACGGAGCCGCACCCGAACGATTCGTCGTCCGGATGAGCGACGATGACCAGCCATCGATCACCACTCCGGATGTCCCGGAGCCGGTCGCCGGCTCGGGTGGTGGGGAGCCGGTCGCCGGCTCGGGTGGTGGGGAGCCGGTCGCCGGCTCGCGTGGTGCTGCGGTTCGTCATTGGATCACCCCTTTCGTCGATCGTTCGTCACCCGACCGGCGCGGGCGAGCGGCCGATGCGGTCGGACACCTTGACGAAGTCGGCGTTGGTGAGCACCTCGGAGGCGAGCGCACAGACCGCGGCGAACGCTTCCGGCGGCGCGTCGGCTTGCATCGCCGCCAACATCGCCGCCCGGCCGTCGTTGTTCATGGCCGGCAGCATCAGAGCGAGGCAGCGGGCCATCACATCGGGAGCGATGCTGGCCAGGATCGCGCTGTGGATCTCGAGCAGGGTCTGGAGGTCGTAGCTCTCCCAGAGGCTGGGCATCACGATGCGCTCCTCCATGTCCTGATGGGCCAGGTAGGCCGAGACGAACGACGCCAGTTCGAGGTACAGCAGGTGCACTGCGCCCGCGGCGTCGTCGCGGTCCTCGTCGAAGACCAGTTCGGCGATGGCGACGAGCCGGTCCATCCGCACCTCCAGGGCCGCGTGCTCGGTGGCGATCTCACGGGCACGTAGTGGCATGACTGCGGCCACCGCAGCCTCGATGTGGGTGTCCTCGTGATCGGCGTGGAATCGCAGGAGCCACAGGAGATCGCGCACCTGATCGGCGTGGGCGAGTCGTGCTCCGCGGTCGGCGGGGTCGAGTCGACCGGCTGCGGCGGTGACATCGAACATGGCGACGCGAATCGCCTTGTGGATGTCGCAGTAGAGGTCGAATGGGATCGGGGTGATGGGGCCGACGAGGTCGTTCATGGCGCACTGCTTTCGTTGCTGTGGTTCGACGTGTTTCGAACGACACCAACGATGAGGCCATGGACTTGCCGCCTCCTTGCCGCCGACTTGCCGGTCGCGGGCCTCCAGCAACCGCCTCGAGCTGACGGGCGACGCCGCCGACGATGTCATCACGCGCACGCCACCTTCGGAGTCCTGACCTCGTTGCTCGATCGGGTCGCGCAGAGCGGCGGCCTCTCGGTCCGGGCGCTCTTGCGAGGGCTCAGCCTGAATGGCCCGACGTCGTGAGGTACCGTCAGCCGATGGCGAAAAGCGTGGTTCTGGCGGGTGTGCTCGGGGTCATGGCGATCGTCGCCGCGGCGTGCGGCGGCGACTCCGATTCGACCGTGGAGGTGAGCCCGAGCGCCGACCTGGCCGCGGCGTTCGACGAATCTGCCGAAGGTGATCGGTACACGATGACCCAACTCGTCGCTCAGGAGATCCACTCGCAGGTGCTCGGCGACGTGATGACGGAGCTCGATCCCGATCGCCCCACCTCGGTGGTCGAGGTGACCCCGGAGCTGGTTCACACGACGATGGACGTGGCGACCCTGTTCGGAACGGCTGCCGGCGAGGGAGACGATCCACTCGGGTTCGAGATGTGGGCCACGGACGAGCTCATGGTGATCGACAGCCGCGCCTACCAGGCGATCCTCGACGAGTCGCCCTCGATCGAGCTCGGGCCCTTCGAACCCGGGATTGCGTCCGTCGATGTCGAGGCGCTGGGGGCCGACAGTCCCGACATCGCCGCGGCCCTGCTGGGCAGCGCTCCCACCTTGGCTCGGTTGGCCGACCAGCTACCGGCCCACATCGTCGATCTGGTGGAATCCGAGGACCAGCCCGGGACCTTCACGGGCCGGATCACGTACGCCGATCTCCTGGCCGCCTACGGCAGCGATGTCACCGTCGTCGCCCGGTCCGTGGCCGCCGGGGTTTCTGTGGCGCTCGCGGTCGACTCCGAATCCTTGGCGGACGTGTACGTAGAGTTCTACGAGTCGATCGAGGCGGACGTCAGCGTCGTCGTCATCGACGGGCAGGTGCGGGAGGTCACGTCCACCGTCGATCTCTCGAACGCCTTTGCGTTCGTTCTGGACTCCGACGCCTTTGGCATCCGCGGAGCCGAGGCGGACCAGGTGCGAGGGCTCTTCGACGACACCACCTGGACGATCGAGACCCACCTGATCTTCGAACCCGATCCCGATCTCGTCGCTGAAGCTCCGCCGACCGCCACCGAGGATCGAACCGAGGAGTGGCGACAGTTCCTGATTCGAGCGGGCCTGGTGGACTGAGGTCGGTCAGTGGAGCGGGTTGGTCAGGGGTCCACCGGGCGGCGAGCCTCGAATCCCTCCAGCGCCGTCGGCAAGGTCGGGAAGATGCGCTCGGCTCCGATGCGGTCGGTGAGTCCGACCCGTGTGAGATAGACGAGCAGGTCCTGCTTGACCCGAGCCAGGGCCAGGATGACGTCGTTGCCGACGAGCTCGCGGCGGAGATCCTCCAGCATGTTCAGCGCGGTGAGGTCGATCTCGACATTGGCTTCCATGTTGAGCACGACCCACTCGACCGGATGCCGCTCTGCTGCGACGGCATCGAGAACCTGCTCACGGACATGATCGGCGTTGGCGAAACACAGGGGCGCGTCGTAGCGGTACACGACGAGGCCGGGCACGGTGGTGGCCTCGGGATAGTCATCGATGTCGTGGAGGCCGGCGATCCCCGGGGCACGCCCGAGGATCGCATCGTGGGCACGCGCGATGCGCCGGAACAGGTCAGCGACGCTGAGCGCCACCGCGACCGCGATGCCGATCAACAGGTCGAACATGACGACTCCGGCGAAGGCGACGAACATGATCACTGCCTCGCTGTGCCGGAACGCGACGATGCGGCGGATCGACGAAGCGTCGACGAGGAGAGCCCCGGCGTAGACCACGAGACCGCCGAGCGCCGCCAGAGGGAAGGACTCGAGGATCGGCCCCGCGATCAGGAGCACCACCACGACACAGATGGCGGTGACGATGCCGCTCAGTTGGCTGGACGCTCCAGCCGCGATTCCCAGCGCACTGCGACTGTCGGAGGAGGAGACCGGAAACCCTCCGACGAGGCCGGCGACCGCATTGGCGCCACCGAGGGCGAGGAGCTCCTGGTCGGCGTCGACGCGGTCCGTGGTCTCACGCGCGAACGCTCGTCCGGTGAGGATGTTGCCGCTGAAGGCGACGAGGGCGATGCCGAGGGCGCTGGCGACGACCCGTGGCCACAGCTCGGCCGGAATGCTCGGGAGCACGGGAGTGGGCAGACCGCGCTGGAACGGTTCCGACCGTCTCGATGCCCCGGTCTTCGAGGTCGAACAACTCGGTGATCAGGGTGGCGGCGGCGACGACGATCAGCGGACCTGGTACCGAGCGGAAGCGGCCCAGGACGAAGAGCGCCACGATGATGGCGACACCCATCAGCAATGGCTCGGGCTGGGCATCGCCCAGGTGGCGGACGACGTCGACCGCCTTGCCGATCGTGTCGTCGCGGTCCGAGGAGATGCTCGTGAGCGTCGGGAGCTGCGACACGATCATGGTCACCGCCACCCCGGCGAGGTAGCCGATGAGAACGGGCGTCGAGAGCAGATCGGCGAGGAAGCCGAGGCGGACCAGCCAGGCCAGCGCGCAGATGAGGCCGACGGCGAGCGCCAACGCGGCGGCGATCTCGGCGGGGTCGGCACCGTTGCCTGCCAAGGACGACACGCTGGAGGCCACCAGGACGGCCGACGCGCTCTCCGGACCGATCGACAGCACTCGGCTGGTTCCCAGCGCGGCGTAGACAAGGAGGGCCGGGAAAGCAGTCCACAATCCGGTGACGGGTTCGAGCCCGGCCACTCGCGCGTAGGCCAGGCACTGGGGCACCAGGTACGCCGCGACCACGATTCCGGCCATCGCGTCGCCCCGCGCGGCCGTGCGGCGAATCCTTCCCGAGGGAGGTCCCGGGGATGCGGGCCCGAGGCATGAGTCGAGCGAAGGCGGCGAGCGGGGACCCCTGGGCGGACGCGCGGCGGGTCCAGGTACGGCGATCCCGATCTGGATCCATGGGGACTCCCGAGGGCTCGCCGGGCACACCACGATCGTGGCACGCTTCCGATCCGACATCGAGGAGGTGAGCGCCATGCAGACCGTGGCCGACGCCGCCCGCATCGCGTACTCGTTGCCCGAGGTCACCGACGGGGAGCGCTACGGCAACCCAACGGAGGCGGTGCTCGCGGCCAACGCGGACGGCGCCAGCTTCACGATCCCGCACGTCGACGGGTATGCCGCCGTCCTGATCCAGCTGGACCTCGTCGGCGAGGTCGCCTTGCGGGAGGCGATCGTCGACGCCTGGTTGGCATCGGCTCCCCGTCGGCTGGCCGACGCCTACCTGGAGCGGGAATCACGTCCCTGACGGGACCCTCCCAGTTCGGGGGTGCGGGGGTGCGGGGGTGCAGTTCGGGGGAGGGGGGATCGTCAGGGGGTGATGGCGATGCGGGCGACGGGCTCGGGTACACCCTGGCGCCGGTAGAGGGCTCGCTCCAACGAATGGAGCAGCACGTTGCGCAACTCGCGGGGGTCGATCAGCTCGTCGAACCCGAACGTCGCCGCGGACGAGTAGGAGGCATGGAGCTCGGCGCGACGCAGGAGGTCTGAAGCGTCCTCGTTGGCTCCGGTGGCTCGACTCATGGCGGCAGCGCCCATGGCGCCCATCGTCGCTCCGGGGAACGCGAAGACGGCCGACTGGCCGTCGAAGCCGATCATGCCCATGACCATCGAACCGAAGCCGTAGGCCTTGCGCATCGTGACCTCGAACTTGGGCACGCTGGCGATGGTCTGGGCGGCGTACATGCGAGCACCGCTGCGGAGGATGCCTCGACGCTCCGACGCCTGCCCCGGCATGACGCCCGGGTTGTCGGCGAGGAAGATCAACGGCAGGTGGAAGGAATCGGCCACATTGATGAAGTGGGCGGCCTTGTCGGCGCCGTCGACATCGATCGACCCCGCCAACACTCTCGGCTGGTTGGCCACGACGGCGACCGGGTGGCCGCCGAGCCGAGCGAGCATGCACACGACCGACTGTCCGAACGCCGGCTGAACCTCGAACAACGAGTCCTCGTCGAAGACGAGTTCGACGACGTGACGCATCTCGTACACCTGACGGCCGTTGCGGGGGACGATGTCGATGATCTCGGGAACGGTGCGGGGGCCGATGTCGCCGTCGAAGTCGGACTCTGGGTAGGACCACGCCGACGATGGGAAGTACGAGAGGTAGGCCCGCACCATGTCGAGCACCGCCGCGTCGTCCGGAGCTTCGTTGTGGATGAGACCGCTCGTGATGGCGACGGTCGGGCCGCCGAGGTCCTCCTTCGTGATCCGCTCGCCGAGCGACTCGAGGACGACGGGCGGACCCGCAGTGAAGATCGACGCTCGCGAGCTCATGACCGAGAAGTCCGACATGGGCGCGACGAGGGCGCCGTGGCCCGCGGACGAACCGAGCACCGCGGTGATGAGGGGTACGCGACCGGAGCAGCGGGCCTGGGCCAGGAGGTCGGTGGGTGTGCGGGTGTGCGACTTGCCGTCGGCGCGGAATCCGGCTCCCTCGAGCATCATGACGAGCGGCACCCGATCGGTGGCGGCGATCTCGGCCACGCGGTACCGCTTGGAGTTCGCGGCCGAGCTGATGGTGCCCGCCTTCACGGTGAAGTCCTCTGCGGCGACCATGACCGGTCGCCCGTCGACTCGCCCCGAGCCCATGACCACGGCGTCGGCGGGGTTCTCGGCTCCGCCGACCAGGGTGCCGAGCTCGAGGAACGATCCCGGATCGACGAGATGTTCGATGCGGGCCCGGGCGTCGAGCTTGCCCGCTCCCCGGTGTTTGGCCAGACGCTCCTCCCCGCCCATGGACCGGGAATCCCGGCGCCGTGCGGCCAGATCTTCGAGCGTCTCTTTCCATGCCTCGTGATTCGTGGGCTCAGCCATGGGTCGACACCCTACTTCCGGCCCTCGGAGCCCCCCGATTCGTCGACCTGCCGTGTCGATCCTGTCCGGCCGTGGCGCGAGATCAGGTGAGACGGTCGGACTCGAACGGGTTGCTGATCAAGACACCGGCGATCCGCTGAGAGCTGTTGAGGTCCTCGGTCCACAGGCGTGCGCAGCCCATCTCCGACGCACTGCGCACGATCATCGCGTCCCAGAACGAGATCGTGTGAACTCGAGCCAGCTCGACGGCCGCGCCGACGTCGACGGCCAGGGGCGAGTGGACCGGCCACCTCCCAAATGCGTTCATCCTCGCGACCGCCTCGTCGATGGTGAGCGGCTTGGCGATCTTGCTGACGGCGTTGACGTAGAACTCCTGCAGGACCTGGATGCTGACAACACCGCGCCGGGCGCGGGCGAGGCGAGCCACGAGATGCTGCGCCTGCTCGTGTCGATCTCCCGCCGACGCGTCGTAGGCGTAGAGCAGGACGTTGGTGTCGACGAAGTCACGGCCCGAGTTCTCGCCCGTCGGCGGTGACGGGTTCATCGTTCGTGCAGTTCGTCGCGCGTCCAGTCGATGGGTCCAACGTGCAGCGCTCCGGTCGCCATGAGCTCGATCTCACGGCTCCACACGTCGTCGTAGTCCTCGACCGGGCCGATCGTGGCCGAAAGTGCCGAGGCGACCAAGGCCGACACCGACGTCTCGCGAAATGCGGCCGCCACCTTGGCCCGCCGGATCAGATCATCGGGGAGTGAGAGGGTGATGTTTCGGTTCGCCATACGTATGCCAGTGTACCACTGGTATACGTATGGCGAACCTGATGGTCAGCGATGGGTGTTGGTCCCATCGGTGATGCGGAGCGTGCCGCCCGAGCCGAGCGGCTCGACATAGCCCCTGACCGAACCGTCGGGCAGGACGATCCAACCGCCGACGATCGGGCCGCCGTCGACGTCCGACTCGCTGCGGTAGAGCCCCGCCGTCGAGTCAGGGGCAACGCTGGAGATTGCGACCTCGTGCCGCTCGCCGTCGTGACGGTGGCCTGGAGCTCCGTGCCGTCGATCGCCGCATCGACGACGGCGCCCTCGCGCTCACCGTGGAACCCGCCACTGTCGTCGACCGATCCGGCGAACCAGACCGATGTCGAGACGCCGTCGTACAGGTACGCCCTCGCCCGGGTGCCGTCGGTGGTCACGGCGAGGTAGGCGTCGGTGTCGGCAACGGCGGCCACGAACGTCGTGGCGTCGGCGGACAGGGCCAGGGCCAGGGAGCGAGTCAGGGCGCCCCTGGTGCGGCGGGGCCGTTCGGGTCGTGGGTTCGGGGATGTGGGCGGCCAGAAGGGTTCACGGCCCGAGCGGAATCGTGGGGCCCGTCGCCCCAGTCGGGGCGCGGCTCCCGCTGGCGATGATGCCGACGGCGACGAGGATGAGCAGCCCGCCGACGATCAATGACACCGTGATGTCGTCGCCGAAGAAGACGATGCCGCCGACGACGCCGAGAACGGGAACGCAGTAGCCGATGACCGAGACCTGGCCCGTCGTGCCGATCTCGGTGGCGCTGAGCATGGCGAGGAAACCGAGGAAGGTCGTCACCCCGAAGAGGGGGAGGGTGGCGAGTTGCCACGACTCGAAGCCGGCATCGGGGAGCGCGTCGCGGCCGAGCAGGGTCGACAGGGTGAGGGCGGAGACGCCGCCGACGAGGAGTTGCGGAGCGAGGAGGGCGGGGCCACTGTGGCGTTTGGCGAAGATGCGGGTGACCACGCCCGCCCCACCACCGATCGCCGAGCCGACCATCACCATGGCGATGGCCCCGATCGATGCTCCGCCATCGAGGGAGCCGGCGGCCAGGATCGACACACCGATGATGGCCACGACCAGACCGAGCGCCTTGGTCGGATTGAAGCGTTCATCGGCGAACACGAAGTGGGCGATCACCGCGGTGACGGCGGGCCCGAGAGCGATCAGGAGCGTGACGATGCCCGTGGGCAAGCGTTCGAATCCGAGGTTGAACAGCAGCGCCGGAGCGGCGGAACCGATCAAGCCCAGGACGGCGCCGGGCACGAACGCCTGCCGATCGAGATGCCCGACCTTGCGTCCGACGATGACACCGAGCACGCCGGCGGCAAGGAACGGGGCCCACGTCACGGTGAACGGATCGACGCCGTCGTCGACCAGGCCCTTGCTCAGCAGCGAGCCCGCGCTGAACGCCACCCCGGTGAACGCCACCAGCGGCCACACGCCGAGAGGTCTCCCACCGATTCGGAGGACGGATGCCGATGCCAACTGCTCTCCGATGTTCAGGCCCGGGATTGGACGGGCGACATGCTGCCCGCCGCCACGCCCGTTTCGCCATTCGAGCGCTCCGACCACGTCATGTCGTCACCGCACCCCACGGTCCGGGGCGGACCTAAAGGAGCGAGCAGCCAAACTCCCGACGGAGCAGATCCCGACCTTTGCCCCTTCCGACGACGTCGTCGACATCGTCAAGCTTGCCGATGTGGAACCAACGACGAGCGTGCTGCGGGTCAATCGTCCCGAGGTGACCTGGTGATGAGGGCGACCCGTCAGATCGTGGTGGGCCTGGTCACGGTGGCCGCGCTCATCAGCGCTGCGCTCGTCGAGGCGATCAGGATCGACCAGGAAGGCCTCGCGGTGATGATCGTGCTCGCGTTGGCGGTGATGGCCGGAGTCGGCGTCCGTGTCGCTCGCCAGCCCCTGATCGCCGTTCGGCCCGATCTGGCGCGCTGGGCGACCCAGGTGGCGGCAGCGACCGGTGAACCGCCGGAGCGCCTCGTCGACCGATCGTTGAGCGCGTACCGATCGGGCCTGGGTCCGGGGTCCGCGAACGATGGCGACTGAGCCCGCGGTCCTGGTCGAGATCCTCGTCGGGCGCTCGATCCCGCTCCCCGTGGCCGGTGCCAAGGCGGCGTCGCTCGACCGGTTGATCGCCGCAGGCTATTCCGTCCCTCGGAGTGCGGTCGTCACCACCACGGCGTACCAGCGGTTCGTCGAGTCCGGGCCGATGGCCGGGTTCCTGGCTGCGCTGCGGTCCGAGCCCATCCCGGCGCCGGAGTTCCACGGCGGCGAACGAGATCGTATCGACGCGGCGTTTCTCGACGCACCGATGGCGCCTGACGTCGTCGCCGCGGTGGCCGAGGCCGTTCACGCGGTGCGGAGTGACCTCGTGTCCCTTCGGTCCTCGGCCACCGCCGAGGACCTCGAATCGGCTTCGTTCGCTGGTCAGTACCGGTCGTTCCTCGATGTCGACGCCTCGTCGGTCGAGCGCGCCGTGCGCCTGGTGTGGGCCTCGCTCTGGCACCCGGCGCCTCGCCTCTACCGACAGGTTCGCCGCATCCCGGACGACGCCATGTCCATGGCCGTGCTGGTGATGGAGATGGTCCACCCCGACACGGCGGGCGTGTTGTTCACGGCCGACCCGGCCGGTTCGGCCGGGGATGTCCGGATCGAGATCGTCGAGGGCCTGGGCGAATCGCTCGTCTCGGGCTTCGCCACGCCCGAGATCGTCGTCGCGCCGCGGTCCGAGGCGGCGGATCGTTTCGCAAAGCTGGGCTCACCGTACGGCGTGCTGACCCGGGAGGCGCTTCGGCTCGAACGGGAGCTCGGCGCCCCGCAGGACATCGAGTGGGCGATCGTGCGAGACCGGGTGTGGTTCCTTCAGGCCCGCCCGATCACCAGCCGGCCCGCCGACGCAGCCGGGACCGATGCCGAGTTCGACGACGGGTTCGACGATGGGTTCGACGTGCATCACGACCTGTCGAGCCGGTTCACCACCGCGGGAATCGACGAGATGCTGCCAGGCATCCTCCCGCCCCTCTGCTGGGAGGCGGCGAGCTGGATGCTCGAGGACGGCTTCCGGGGGCTCTTCGCTGCGCTGGGGGCCGACGTCGCGCACCTCGACGCACCTCACGCCCTGCTCGGGCGCGTCCGTGGGCGGGCCGCGCTCGACCTCGATCGGATGCGTGCGGTCGCCGACTCGCTGCCTGGCGGATCGTCCGACGAGTTGGAGACGCGCTATTTCGGTCGGCCGCTCTCGCCGGACCCGGTGGCGGGCGGCCCGGGAAGACTCAGGTCGGCGCCCCGGGGAGCCGCGGCGTCAGCCTGGAGCGGGGCCCGTCTCCTCCGTCTTCGGCAGGTGGCCGTGCTGGAGTCCCATGTCGTCGTGCGTGCCGTCGAGGAGGTGCTCGACGTCGAGCCCGAGCTCGGTTCCCGAGAAGATGTCGAGTTGCGCGCCTACCGCCACCGCCTCCGTGATCTCGCCGCCCGCACGGCCGCGGCCGAGGTGGCGGTAGCTGCCCTGGCGACCGCGGCCTACCGAGGCGTCGAGACCTTCTTGGAGGGCCACCTGTCGGCGGGAGCCAGCGCGGCGGCGCAAGATCTCGTCCGCCGTACACGCACCCCGACTGCGGACCATGCGGCGCTCGACCTCGACCCGACGCGTCGAGCGCTCGGCGCGTCGGATGAGCTCCGCACCATCGCCGACCTGGAGTGGCCGGCCGCGGAAGCGGCCCTCCAATCGACGGAGCGAGGTCGGATAGTGCTCGAGACGTGGCGAGACGCGAAGCGGCGCGCCGGCAGCACGGCGAGCTACGGCGGGGAAACGTGGGAGGAGCGGCCTGAGCTGGCGTGGCTCGCGCTCCAGGCCCGGATCGGTCGTGCCGCGCCGGATGAGGAAGGCTCGCCCGACGATCCGCTCGAGCCCGCGTCGTCCCGGAGGTGCCGTGGGTCCGGCCCGCCGGGCATTCCTACGCCGTGAGGTGGCGGACGCGGCCGAGCTGCTCGATCGGCGCGAGCTGACGAAGCGCGCCCTGCTCCGGGTGAGCGGCGCGGTCCGGCGCGTCGAGTGGGAGCTGGGTGGGCGGCTCGAATCGATGGGCGCGCTCGAGCGAACGGAGGATGTCTGGTTGCTCGCAGACCGCGAGCTCCAGCGGGGCCCGGACCACCTGCCGACGATTGACATCATCGCCCGGCGCCGCCACCGGCTGGACTCAGCCCGGTTGGCCGGACCATTGCCCAGGCTGTTCGTCGGCAGGCCATCGGCGCAGATCGACCTCACGACGGGGTCCAGTCACCAGGGTTGGGGGGCGTCGCCCGGCCGATACGAGGGTCGGGCTCGCATCGTGCGAACCGTGGAGACGGGCTCTCTGAGTCGGGGTGAGGTGCTCGTAGCTCGGGCGACCGACGCGTCGTGGGCACCGCTGTTCCTTCTGGCCGGCGCCATCGTGGTCGAGGACGGAGGGCCGCTGTCGCATGCGGCTGTGCTCGCCCGCGAGCTCGGGGTGCCTGCGGTGATCAACCTCCCGGGAATCGTCGACGAGATCGACCGGGCCGGAGCCGGGGTGCGTTTGCTCGTCGATGGCACCGAGGGATCCGTGGCGTTCCCGCGGGCGGCCTCCGCAGTCCCCGAGGTCCTGGCTGTCGACGTGGCGCCCACGCGCCTACCGCCTGATGACGCCGCGGTGGTGAACCGGACCAACGTCTTCGTGACGGGCCTGATCGGGGCAGGCGCGCTCCTGTCGGCGGTCGCCGCGTTGACCGAGACCCTCGGATCGCCGCGAAGTGGCCGGCGGCTCGAACGGCGGGCGCAGGCGCCGGCCTCGAATCTGGCGATCGGCACGGTGCGCGGCTTCGGCGCCGTGCTGGCCAGCCCGACGGGGTTGTGGTCGCGTCGAGGACTCGCCGCGGTGGCGTTCGGCCTCGCAGCCACGGGGGCGGCGGCCGCCGCCGCAGGAGCGGGGGCGTACTTCGACGCTGACACCGACTCGTGGTCGGTCCTGATGCTCGGCCTCGGAGCCTCCGGATGCGTCGCCTTGCTCGGCGGCTCGGGTCTCGGCGCCTGGGCGGCGTGGCGATGGCCGGCGGTGCCACCGGTCGTCCGTCAGGTCTGCCAACGACACCCGGCTCGGCCGGCGCTGACCGCGATCCCGGCCCGCTACCGGTGGACGTTGCTGGCCAGCTTGGCGGTCGTCGCGACGCTGCTCGTGCTGGCGTCGACCGCGGAATCGTGGCTGCTCGCCGTCGACGAGCGGATCTACGACGGCATTGACGCCGGCGGCGACGCAGAACGCCTGGGACCGGAGTGGTTCAACTACTTCGGGCGCCCGGAGGTCGTCATCCCGCTGGCCGTCGCGATCGCCGTCCTCACCGCGCGGTGCCGCGTGCTTGCGCTGGCCTTCCCGCTGGCGATCGTTGTGGGGGGGTTGATCAACGTGACCCTCCAGACGTCCGTCGCCCGAGTACGCCCCACCGGGGGTGGCCACGCCGGCGAGCCCACCTCGTTCCCCAGCGGTCATGCCGTCGCGTTGACCCTGCTCCTGGGCATCCTGCCGCTCGCCGTGGCGGTGCTGGTCCGCCGGCGCGAGCTCCAGCACGCCGCCCGGATCGTGAGCACCTTTGTGCTCGCGGTCGTGTTGGCCGATGGCGTTCGTGCCGGGTCCCACTGGCCCTCCGATCACCTGGCTGGGTTCGCCATCGGCGTGGCCCTGGTCACCACGGTTCACTGGTTGGTGGCGACTCCGGATCGTCACCGCCACTGCCGACACAGCCGCGACCGGGGGGTCCCGGCATGACACCGACACCTCCAGTCGCGCCCATACTCGGTCTGTCGGAACGGGTGTGCCGCCGCCTCCACTGGTTCGCGCTCGGTTGGACCCTGGTCACCATCGCGGCACTCGAGGTCTCCGGCCGCATGAGGTGGCTCGATCATCGGCCCGGCCGGGACGCGTTCGAGATCCAGGCCCGCCCGGTGTTCATTGCCTTGTTCGCGCTCGGGGCCGTCCTGGCGTGGCACTGGGAGATCATCGGCGGCGCACTGGCCGCCTTCAACGCTGGCGGGCTTCTCATCTGGGCCGTGAACCAGTTGGAGGCGGTACCCGCCGGCGTCGTGCTCGGCGCCTTCGTGGTGCCCGGAGTCGTCTGGATCCTGCTCGACCTGCACGATCAGCGCCCGCGCCGTGCGGTGCTCGGTATCGGGCTGATGGTGATCGCGGTCGGCGCCGGCCAACTCGTCGGGAATCAGATCTACGACGACCTGTACGGCGCGACGCATCCGCCGTCGAGCGCAGAAGTTTCCGATGACTCCGTCGTCGACTGGATTCTTGTCGGTGGCGTGTCGACCGACCGCGCCACGGTCACCGCCCGGCTCGAATCGACTCCCGACGGACCGGTCTCGCTGCTCGTGAGCACCGAGGCCGGGCTGGGCGATCCGCGGTCGGTGAGGGCGAGTGCGGATCCGCACGGAGTCGTGCGTTTCGAGGTGGACGGACTCGACCCAGCCCGCCGCTACCACGTCGGTATCGAGACGGGCGCTCGAACCCCGATCGAGGAGGCGACGTTCACCACGTTCGACGACGGACCGATGTCGTTCACCATCGCCGCGGGCTCGTGTGCGCGGGTGGGCTCGAACGGCGCGGTGTACGACGCCATCGCCGCACTCGATCCGGCGCTGTTCGTCGCCGCGGGGGACTTCCACTACGCGAACATCGAGAGGAACGATGTGTCGGCGTTCCGGGAGGTGTTCGACTACACGTTGTCGCGGCCGGGTCAGTCGGTGCTGTATCGGCGTACGCCCATCGCCTATGTGTGGGACGACCACGACTATGGCGGCAACAACGCCGATGCCACCTCGGCGGCGAGGCCGGCGGCGATGTCGACGTATCGGCAGTACATGCCCCACTACGGTCTCGCGGGACCGGATGCGCCCATCTATCAGGCCTTCACGATGGGTCGGGTGCGGGTGATCCTCACCGATGTGCGTTCGGCTCGCAGTCCGGCCGGTCAGGTCGACGATGCCGACAAGACGATGCTCGGCGACGAGCAGCAGCGATGGTTCGAGGAGCAACTCCTGGCCGCCGACGGCGCCTATCCGCTGATCATCTGGGTGAACCCGGTGCCGTGGGTGGGGGAGGCGGCACTCGGGCTGGACGACTGGCGCGGCTACAGCACCGAGCGGGCCGAGATCGCCGACTTCATCGCCGACAACGACATCGACGGGTTGCTCATGGTCAGCGGTGACGCCCACATGGTCGCCATCGACGACGGCACGAACACCGACTACTCGGCGTCTGGTGAGGGTGGGTTTCCCCTCCTGCACGCGGGGGCCCTCGACCGACCGGGACATGTGAAGGGCGGCCCATACAGCCACGGCGCGATCGGTGGCGGAGGCCAGTTCGGCGTGGTCGACGTGACCGACGACGGCACGACGGTGACGGTGAGGCTCGAGGGCCGGACGTGGAACGGCGTGGAACTCATGGCGTACGACTACGTCCTCGATGCGTCGTAGCCGATCGCGGGTGACCGCGTCCTTGTCAACGGACCGGTCTCTCAACTTACCGGGTCTGTCAGCTGACCGGGTCGAAGGTTCTCGCCCTCCTGCCCCGCGGCTCGCGGCCCTGCTCGGCGAAGTACTGGTGGACGAGTTGGACGGCGATCGATCCTTGGCCCACCGCCGAGGCGACACGCTTGACCGATCCGTGCCGGGCGTCGCCGGCCGCGAACACCCCGGGCAAACTCGTCTCGAAGAGGAACGGTTGCCTTTCGAGCGGCCAGGCACCCCCTTCGGGCAGCTCCGATCCAGTGAGGATGAACCCTTGGGGGTCACGCTCGATCTCCGACGGAAGCCAGTCCGTGTTCGGGCGGGCGCCGATGAGGAGGAAGAGGCCCTGGGCCTCGACGGTGGACTCCGTGCCCGTCGCCGAGTCGCGGAGAACCAGGTGCTCCAGCCGCCGCTCTCCACCGCCGCCGACGACCTCGGTGCCGACGCGGACATCGATGGTGCTCGTGGCCTCGATGTGGCGGACCAGGTAGTCGGACATGCCGGCACGGAGGGAGGTAGCTCGCACCACCATGGTGACGCGACGGGCGTAACGAGCGAGATGCAGCGCCGCCTGTCCGGCGGAGTTGGCGCCCCCGACGACGAACACATCGGAACCGGTCATCGCCGGCGCTTCTGATGTCGGGCCGCCGTAGAAGACGCCGGCGCCGGTCAGGGCTTCGAGCGACGGGACGCCGATGCGGCGATAGCTGGCCCCCATGGCCAAGATCACCGTCGTGGTCCGGACGGGCTCGAAATCCGAGAGCGACACGTGGAGGTGGCCACCCTCCCGGGTGATGCCAGTGACCGATTGCATGAACGCGAAGTCCGCGCCGAAGATCCACGCCTGGTTGTACGCCTGCTGGGCAAGCTGCCGGCCGCTGAGGCCACGGGGAAAGCCCAGGTAGTTCCGGATGAGCGAGCTCGACGTGGCCTGGCCACCGATGCCGCCCCGATCGATCACGAGGGTGCCGAGCCCCTCGGAGGCACCGTAGACCGCGGCGGACAACCCTGCCGGACCGGCGCCGACGATGACGACATCGAAGTCCATGTGCTCGGGGTTGGCGGGCGATCCGGCGGCGATGGCCAGCTCGGGGTTGGTGGGGTCCTCGAGGATGACGCCGTTGGGAAAGACCATCAGCGGCAACCTCGCCCCCGCAGGAGCGGAAGCGACGAGGGCCTGACCCCGTTCGGAGTCCACGAGGCTGAAGCTGTGGGGGATGGCGCACTGCTGGAGGGCCTCGCGCAGCTCGTACGCCCGGCCGGCCCAATCCTCGCCCACGACGTGGACGGTGTAGGGCGCGGCCCGCTGAGATTCGGCCCAGTCGAGGAGCAGCCCGGAAACCGACTGATGGAACGCCTCGTCCGGCGACTGCGAGGGGCGGAGCACGTAGTGGTCGAACCGCCCGTGAGCGATCCCCTCGAAGATCGCCTCCCCGGTCGCCTTCTGGCCCCAGTCACCCCACGCGATGAGGAGCGCCCTCCGGGCGTGGGGATGGAGCCGGCCTACGTCGTCGAGCACGTCGGACCCCATCACGCCCGAGAGCAGATGGGCGGCGAGCACGAGAGCGACCTCGATGCCGTCGTCGGCGAAGTCCTCGGTTCGAGAACGCGCCTTCGAGGCTGACTGCACGCACTCCACCGTGTAGTGGCGCCCGTACCGATCCTGGAGCTCGCGTTCCAGCTCGGACAAGGCCGCCGCGTCGTCGTCGACTGCGAGCACCACCGGTGGCGTGGCCATGGCGAGAATCGTAGGACGGTCGTCGAACGCGAACCAGCGGTTCGTGCACGTTCGGCCTCGCCCGGTTGGTCGAACTACCCTGGGCGAACGCCGGGATCGGTCGCGCCGTTCGAGGTCGCCGCCGGACTCGCCGCTGCCCAGGGGAGCCCCGCATGAGCGTTGCCGCCAGCGACATCTACTACGACCCGTACGACTTCGAGATCGACACCGATCCGTACCCGATTTGGACGCGGATGCGGGATGAGGCACCCCTCTACTACAACGAGAAGTACGACTTCTTCGCCCTGACCCGGTACGACGACGTCCAGAAAGGCCTCATCGACTGGCGGCGGTTCATCTCGGGCAAAGGCATGGTGCTGGAACTGATCCGGGCCGGGATCCAGTTCCCTCCGGGCAACGTGTTGTTCGAAGATCCCCCGATCCACGACATCCACCGCGCCCTGGCTGCTCGCGAGTTCACGCCTCGCAAAGTCCGCCTCCTCGAGCAGCAGATCCGGGATTTCTGCGCCCGTACCCTCGATCCCAAGATCGGGTCGGGCGGTTTCGACTTCATCAAGGACATCGGGTCGCCGATGCCGATGCGGGTCATCTTCATGCTCCTCGGTGTGCCCGAAGAGGACCAGCAGGCGCTGCGAGATCAGATCGACGACAGTCTCCGCCTGGAGGAAGGCAAACCGAGCGA
The DNA here is from genome assembly GCA_963732655.1 of uncultured Acidobacteriota bacterium. Classification (GTDB taxonomy): domain Bacteria; phylum Actinomycetota; class Acidimicrobiia; order Acidimicrobiales; family SHLQ01; genus CAVTWS01. The sequence goes on from CAVTAI010000005.1 coordinate 835,305, forward strand.
CGACTTCTACATCGACGTCGTCGCCTCGGCGGCGTCGATGTTCGAGGACTATCTCGAGTACCGCAGGAAGCACCCATCCGACGACATCATGTCGACCCTCCTGTTCACCGAGTTCGACGACGACCACGGCGTACGTCGCACCCTCACCCGGGAGGAAGTCCTCACCTATGTGAACAACATCGCCGCGGCCGGCAACGAGACCACCACGCGTCTGATCGGGTGGATGGGCAAGACGCTCGCCGAGCACCCCGACCAGCTACGCAAGGTGGCCGAGGACCGCGACCTCGTCGCCCAGACGGTCGAGGAGGTGCTGCGTTTCGAGGCCCCCTCGCCCATCCAGTCGCGCTACGTCGACGAGGACGTCGAGTACTACGGCCAGACCGTCCCCGCCGGGAGCATCATCTCGCTGCTCAACGGCGCGGCGAATCGCGACGAGCGGGAATACGGCCCCACGGCGGGGCAGTTCGACATCGAGCGCGTCTCCAGTCACCACCTCAGCTTCGGGTACGGGATCCACTTCTGCATGGGCGCCAGCCTGGCCCGGCTCGAAGCGACGGTCGCCCTCGAGGAGATCCTGAACCGGTGGCAGCACTGGGAGGTCGACTACGACCACGCCGTGCAGGCCCGCGCCTCGACCGTGCGGGGTTGGGAAACCTTGCCGGTCATCACTGCGTAGTCACGAGGACTCGGTCGTTGTCGCTCTCTCAGTTCAAGATGAGGTGGAACTTCGGTCGCCTCGGCGCGGGTGGGGTCGGTCTCACGGGTGACGGTGGGTAGGCCGCCAGCGCAACGATCTCGACCATCTCGCCCTCGTTGGTGGGGCACGGCGGCTCCCCGGTGTTCATGGCGACCAGGGGACAGGACCTGCTCTGGCACGACCCGTTGAACCAGCAGCTGCCGCACTTGCCGGTGTCGAGGTGGTCGGTGTCGACCCACCTGCTCCAACGATCATGGTCGAAGTCCAACCCGTCCGAGGTGAGCCAACCGACCTGGTTTCGTGGGTCGTCGAACACGACGGTGCACTTGTAGAGCCGTCCATCGGAGCCGATCACGACGGAGGACCGCCGACCGGCATAACACGTCGACCCGTGGGACGACAGGAAGCTGCGGTACGTCGCGGCGGAGAAGCCCTTGTCGAACGACTTCGCGAACAGTTCGTTGCGCCAGCGCCAGGCCGATTGCTCATCGCACACGGCAAGATCGGCATCACGGGGGCCGCCCCATCGACCGATGGCGTGGAACGCCAGGTGGAATCGTGGGTCGCCCGCGAAGATCGGAGCGATCTCGTCGAGCCACCGATCCATGTGGACGACTGACTGGGGATCGAAGTTGACGCGGAATCGAATGGTGAACTCGTCGGGCTCGTCCCTCATCGCAGCAAGGTTCGCCATCACCCGGTGATACGTCGGCTGACCGCCGGCGAGGTGGCGGCGCTCGTCGTGTTGATCCGCCGGTCCGTCGACTGTGATCTGGAAGAAGTGAACCTTCCGGTCGAGCATCTGTCTGAACACACTCGGCGTGAGGAAGTATCCGTTCGTGGTCATGGCCGAGCCGTACCCGATTCCATCCGACTCGCAGCGGGAGATGAACGAGTCCGACAGATCCATGACGACGTCGCGGGCGAGCAGCGGTTCTCCGCCGAACCACGACACGTGCACCCGGCCCCACTCGGATGCTCGGTGGTCGACGAGCCGCTTCAGGTTGTCGACGACGTCGTCGCGCATCTTCCCGCGCTCGAAGGTCTCGTAGCAGTAGGTACAACGGAAGTTGCAGTTCTCGTGCGGCATGACGATGAGCTCGAATCCGTGGGCGTCTCGTTCGCGTTCGAGCACCTGGCGGGCGACGGCGACCTCCTCGGCCTGGTCGTTGACGAAGTAGCCACTCGTGCAGAGGAACGACAGATCGTCGGGCAGTTCGTCGGGCGCGACGCCGTGGTCGACCGCGGTGACCACCGCGTCGCGATACGCAGCCGGGATGCGACAGAGCGCGCCCATGAAGCTGTTGACGAGAACCAGTTCGTCGTCCTGACCCGGGAGCACGCAGGTGTAATGCGACAGACGCCAGACATCGTTCATGCTGGACCTCCTCGTGGTGAATATCGTGACAACGCTCGGCCCGAGTCGAACGCTGAACACACGTTGCAGCCGGTGTTGCAGCTGCAGTTGTCGCCGGCCAGTTCGGTGGCAGTACGGAGATGATCGAGGAGGCCGCGGATATCGCCGACAGAGCGCAGCACGTCCCCTCTCGCGTTCCACAACTCGAGGGACGCGGCGGTATGTCGCAGGCGAGCCGAGGCGATGTCGGCGATCCAGCCGTCACCCGGGGGGTTACGGTCCGGGGTTGACGAACTCACGTCCGAACTCCCCCGTCAGGCTGGCGCAGTTCGAACCGCACGGCACGTTGCAGCCGGTGTTGCACTCGCAGTTGTTCCCCGCCTCGACGAGCGGTGCGCTCAGGTGGTCGATGAGACCGGCGAGGCTGCCGGCAGATCGGAGTATCTCGAGCCGCGCGTTCCAAATCTCGAGTGCCGACCGTGATTGGTGTTGTTGGGCCTCGGCGACTCGGACGAGTAGTGCGTCGTCCATCACAGTCTCGGATCGGGCCGACGTCGCGGTCAGCGCGCCGCTGGACTACTGAACTGGCCCATGCCCTCCGGGATCGAACAGGCGCTGTTGCACCCACAATTGTCTCCCGCGAGCTCGACCGGAGATCGGAGCTGCTCGAGGAGGCCTCGGACGTCGCCCGCCCGCTGGAGCAGCTCGAGCCGGCTGTTCCACAACTCGGTTGCCGCATGCACCTGGTCGGCTTTCGCCTTCGTGACGCGCGCAAACAGTTCATCGTTCATCGTCATGGCACTCACCCTCGCCTTCGAGAATCAAGGTGGACAGAGGGCGCCCAGGGAGAACCCTAGGTCGAACGCAAAGAGTAGTCAAGCGACTGCTCAAGGTGATCACGGGCACCACCACCGTGGTTTCGGCCTCCGCCCTCCGATCCGACCGGCAGTGCGGGGCGGGGTCAGTTGGTGATGTAGCCAGTCGTATCGGCGAGCAGGTGAGCCGGAGACTGGTTGAAGTGGTGGAGTTGGCCATCCGTGCCGAGCGGGATGATGGCGGTGTTGGGGCGGGTGTCCTGCGGGCCGGTGAGGTTGAGCGTCGAGGCGAGCGGTTGGGGAGCTCCCGCCGGCCATGTCGTGATGAAACCGGTCTCGGCCGAGGTCGCCGTGAGGTTGACGATGATGGCCGCGGTCCCGGTCGACGGCACTCCGGCGAGCCCGGTGATCTGGGTCGTGATGGTCGTCCCCGGCGCGAGGAAGCCCTTGGGCCCGGGCGCGGGTTCCTCCGGCCGGGTGTCGAAGAGGCGGGTGGGTGAGAGGGGGACGTACAGCCCGCTCGTCGATCCCGAGGCGGTGGCGTCGGTGATGTACCCCGTGACGTCCCCGAGTAGGTGGCCACCGGACTGGGTGAACAGCGTGATCTGCCCCCCACTCCCCACGGGGACGATGAGCAGGTTGGGAGCGGTGAGCCCGGTGGTGAGGTTCAAGGTGGAGGCGAGGGGCTGGGTGGAGCCGGTGGGCCACGCGGTGACGAAGCCGTCGCCGGTCGCTTCCGTGGCGGTGAGGTTCATGACGATCGCCGCCACACCGGTCGTCGGGACGCCGGCGACGCCAGTGATCTGCACGTCGATGCTGGCGCCCGGCGCGAGCAGACCTTTGGGACCCGGAGCCGGCTCGTCCGGTCGGGTGTCGAAGATCCGAGTCGGGAAGAGTGAGACCAGGCGCCCCGACGTCACCGGGTGGGCCGTGTTCGTCCAGTAGCCGGTCGCGTCGGCCAGGAGGTGGGTGCCCGATTGGGTGAAGAGTGACACTCGTCCGGCGACGCCGATGGGGACGATGACGGTGTTGGGTCGTGTCTGGTCAGGGCCGGTGAGGTTGAGGCTCGACGCCAACGGTCGTTCGGAACCGGTCGGCCAGACGGTGACGAATCCGGCCGCGGTGGACTGGGTGGCCGTGACGTTGAGGGCGACGGCGATCGCGTTGGCGGGGATGCCCGCCACGCCGGTGACCTGGACATCGATCGCGCCGCCCGGTGCGACGATGCCCTTGGGGCCAGGCGCCGGTTCGCCGGGCCGGGTGTCGAAGACCCGGGTGGGCGCCAAGGGCACGAAGCGGGCGGTACTGGCCGGGGCCGATCGCGCCGGTGACCACACGGGCGCGCTGTAGCCCATGCGGTGGCCGACCACCCGGCGAGCGGACCCGTCGACGTTGGCGATGAACAGCTGCGCGTAGATGAGATCGAAGCCGGACCAGGCGATCCGGGTGCCGTCGGGAGACCACGCCGGGCTCACGTTGACCGTGGGGTCGGCGCCCGCGCCCACAGAGGAGATCTCGGTTCGGCCGCTGCCGTCACGGTTGCTGACATAGATCTGGAGGTTCGTGCCGTCGGACCCGGACCAGGCGATGCCGGAGCCGTCCGGGGACCATGCCGGTGACGAGGCGTCGACCGGCCCATCTCCTGGAGAGATAGCGATGCGGCCGGAGCCATCCGCGTTCGCAACGTAGATCTGGTTGGTGGCGCTGCCGTGACCCGACCAGGCGATGCGGGTTCCATCCGGGGACCACACCGGTTGGCGGTTGTTGGTCGGGTCGAGATCCGCACCGACCGTGGAGATGATCGTGCGCGCGGAGCCGTCGGCATTGCTGACGTAGATCTCCGACGCGGCCAAGGAACCTCCGGACCACGCGACCCGGGTGCTGTCGGGCGACCAGGCGGGCTGGTCGTTGACGGTCGGGTCGAGGCCGGCTCCGACATCGGAGATGGTGGTGCGCCCGGAGCCGTCCGCTCCGGCGACGTAGATCTGCTCGTCTCCGACGCCGCGCCGGCCGCTCCACGCGATCCGCGTGCCATCGGGGGCCCAGGCCGGACTGCGATTGGCGGTCGGGAGGCTGTCGCCGACGATGGAGATCGGCGTGCGGCGGGTGCCGTCGGCGTCGCCGACGTAGATGTGGGAGGTGCTGCCATCGAACCCCGACCAGGCGAGGCGCGAACCGTCGGGCGACCAGCGGGGGGCGCGGTTGTCGATCGGAATCGTCGCGGGCGCCGACAGGTTCATTCTCGCTGAGCCATCGGATGCGGCGACGAAGACGAAACGGGCGAGGGTGGCATCCGCGGCTTGCCACGCCAGGCGCGTTCCATCGGGGGACCAGGTCGGGTCGAGGTTGGCGGCGGGGTCAGGGTCGGTGCCGACCGATGAGATGTCGGTGCTGCTGGTTCCGTCGGCGTTGGCCACCACGATGTGGAGTGCTCGCGACCAGGCGATCCGCGCGCTGTCGGGTGACCATGCCGGGTCGACGTTGGGAGCTCCGCCGGACACCGTGGAGATCGGCGCGCGACCACTCCCGTCGGACGCGGCGACGTAGATCTGCCGGCTCGAACCGGCGTCGACTCCCGACCAGGCGATGCGGGTGCCGTCGGGGGACCAGGTGGGGTCGAGGTTGGTGGTGGGGTCGGGGTCGGCGCTGACCGTGGAGATCGGCGCGCGACCACTCCCGTCGGACGCGGCGACGTAGATCTGCCGGCTCGAACCGGCGTCGACTCCCGACCAGGCGATGCGGGTGCCGTCGGGGGACCAGGTGGGGTCGAGGTTGGTGGTGGGGTCGGGGTCGGCACTGACCGTGGAGATGACGGTGCGGCCGGTGCCGTCGGCGTTGGCGACGTAGATGTGGTTGTCGCCACTCCAGGCGATGCGGGTGCCGTCGGGGGACCAGGTGGGGTCGAGGTTGGTGGTGGGGTCGGGGTCGGCGGCGACCGTGGAGATGACGGTGCGGCCGGTGCCGTCAGCGTTGGTGACATGAATGTGCGACCCGATGCCGGTGGAGCCGGACCAGGCGATGCGCGAGCTGTCTGGCGACCAGGCCGGACTCGCGTTGTTGATCGGATCGGGATCGGCACCGATGTTGGAGATGGCCACGCGAAACGCGCCGATCGGTGCTCGCGACGTAGATCTGCTGGGTGAAGGTGTCGAAGCCCGACCAGGTGAGCCGGCTCCCGTCGGGAGACCACGTCGGGGCCGTGGCCTGGGTCGGCCCGCCGTGGGTGAGGGTGGCTTGATTGCTGCCGTCGTCGAGGACGGTGAACACCTGATGGGCGGAGTCGTCGGGAGCGATGGCGGCGAGGTGGTACGGGCGGCTGTCGGCGGTCCCCTGGGCGCCGGCCGACGGTAGGTGAACTCCGTGTATCGAGATCGATGTCGAGATCAACACGGTGATGCTGACTGCGGTGGTGAATGTCGCGAATCGCCGCATGACGAGCCCCAGCCCCTTGTGATGTCCCTGACAGCAGACATCATGGTCGACAATGACCGACATTGAAAGACGTGGTCGACCATCTGCGGCCGGTGGTCCACCTCAGCCGATGAGTGGGCTTCGTCGTTGGAACAGCGGGTTGCGGGCGTTCTCGCTGATCACCGTCCGGCGGCCACGGCGCAGTCGCCGTCGATCCGGATGACCGGCGGGTGGATCATGTGGCGTATCTCATAAGCGTTGACCTGGGTCGATGGTGGAGGACCGCCGTCGGCGCCGCCGGCGCGGGGGAGCTGGGGCGCTTCGTAGAGCTGACGCAACGACTCCTTACCCGAGGCCCGTTCCTCCAGCGTGCCGGCGAGCACCCGCTCGAAGTCATCCGTGTAGAGGTCGAGCAGCTCGTCCCAACGGCGGCTGTCGCACAACCAGCCATAGGCCATGACCAAGTCGTGCACCGCCTGCGTGTCCTCCATCCGCTGCAACCGTTCCTCGACTGAGCCGCCGGTGGGTCGGGGCCGGCGCACCACGTCGAGCAGCAAGGCGATCTCGTCGTCGGTCATCGTCGCTCCCCTTCAACTGCGGCGTCTCGACCGCCCGTTGGACGGACCCGGCGCTGTGGAAGAACATACACACCGTGGGAGAACCGAGGATTGCCATCGTGACGGCCGCCGGCAACGGCATCGGAGCGGCCACGGCTCGCCAGTTCGCCGGCGCCGGATACGGCGTGGCACTGGTCGACTCCGACCGTGAGGCAGCCGACGCCGTGGCCGGGTCCCTTACGGACCGCGGCAGCTGGCGTGCTGACGATGGTGGCCGACGTGACCGACCCGGACGCGGTGGCCCGGGTGGTCGACGACACGGTTGAACGCTGGGGCCGCATCGACGTGCTCGTCAACGTCGTCGGTGGCAGTCGGCCGGGCAAGACGGTGGTCGAGCTCGGTCTCGATGAATGGCACGAGCTCCTGAACCTCGGGCGCATCGGTGAGCCCGTGGAGATCGCCGCGGTGATCCTCTGGCTCGCCAGTGACGCCGCCTCCTACGTCATGGGTCAGACGATCGAGGTCGACGGCGGGCCGGCCTCGATGATCTGAGTCAGCGACGCCCGGCGGCCACCGCGGCTTCGGAGCCACTCGACCAGAACCCCGGGTGCTTCCCGTTTGGCGACGTCGAGTGGGGTCATGCCATCCCAGCCGATCCAGTTCAGGTCGGCGCCGCGTTCGAGAAGGAACGCGGCGCAGGGCTGGTGCCCGCCGTGACACGCGCTCCAGAACGCCTGGGTGACTTCCTCGCTGCTGGGGGCACCGGCGGGGCCGGTGTCCTCGCCGACGGGGGCGACGCCGGGGCCGGTGAAGAAGGACGTCACCCGGTCGAGGAGACCGAGCGCGGCGGCGTCTTTGAGCCTGGTGCAGGCGCCACGTTCGACGAGGCGCCGGGCCGCATCCCAGTTCCCGAACCCGCAGGCGTCGGCGAGCGGGGCACCCCCGCCCAGGACCGCGCCGGGAGCGTCGATGTCGGCGCCGGCGTCGAGCAGGGCATCCAACACGGCGATGTCGTTGCTGCTCGCCGCCCAGTGCAGGGGGGTCTCGGTGTGATGATCGAATCGACTCGGGGTGTTGACATCGGCGCCCGCTCGAACCAGTCGTTCCACGACGGCGGGTCCGTTCGGGAAATGGCCCGGCCAGTCGGTGGCCGCGTGGAGCAGGTACCGGAAACAATCGGCGTCGCCGAGGCGAGCGGTCGCCAGCCATGGATGCTCGGCCAGAAGCTGGTCCAAGGCGCGGAGATCGCCGGTTTGCACCGCCTCGGTCGCCGCGACGGCGACCGGATCGTCACTCGCGACGAGGGGTCCAGTCGGCGGGTCACCCATGCCCCAGAAACTACTTCATGATGGTACAACCGGATCTGGATCGACGTAAACAGGCGTCCTTGACGCTCATGTCAAGTCGCCGTACGGTGCTGGCGGCCGAGACGTCGACACGTCGAAGTCGAAGGGGGAGCTGGTGGAGGTCCGAACACCGTCATTCGATCTGACCGACCTCCGGGCGCACTGGGCTCCGAATCGCGAATGGGTGCACCAGATCAACGCGAACGGAATCGTGCCCACGGCGATCGAACCGTTCCTCATCAAGGTGATGCGGCGGGCCAAGGCCGAGCTCGACGCCTCGGGGGACGCCGACCTCATCCGCGACATCGAGACCTTCAACAAACAAGAAGCACAGCACTACCGGATCCACGATCAGTTCAACGAGGCCGTGGCCAACGACGGCTACCCGGGTCTGCTCGAGCACGATCGGGCGTTGAAAGCCGAGTACGCCGGATTCCTGGCCACGAAGGATCTCGTCTGGCTGGTCGGCTTCTGCGAGGCGTTCGAGTCGATGGCGGCCGCCGGCGCCGCGCAGTGGGTCGATGGGGGATGGGGGGAGTACCTGGACGGGGCCGACCCCCGCGTCGTGGCGTTGTGGCGCTGGCACCTCGCCGAGGAGTACGAGCACCGCACGGTGGTGCATCGGCTGTTCCTCCGCATCTGCCCGGGGTCCCCCGACGCCGTCCATGGCACACGGATCGAGCTGCTGAACTTCTTCCTGGGCCATCTCGCCACCCGTGTCGGAGACGCCCGGTCGTACCTGCTGGAGGTCGACCGGAGTGCGATGTCGCCGGAGCAACGTGGTGAATCCGAGGAACGTGAGAAGGTGGTCGCCGAGCGGTTCGCCGCCGGGCAGGCCGGTATCGCAGCCGTCATGGAGCCGACATGGGATCCGGCGTCCCTGCCTCCCCCGCGTCATCTGGCCGACGCGCTCGCGCCGATCCGCTAACCCTGGAACGAAGGAGCGACGGTGATCGGTCCCAGCCGGAGTGCCATGTTGGTTGCGGCCGCTCGATCCCTGAGTGGGTCGCCCGTGGACGGCGATGGGCTCTGCGATGACCCGTTCGCGCCGTTGTTTGCCGACGACGAAGCCTTTGCCGCGGCCCGGGAGCAACCGGCCTTCGTCCGAGTGATCGGGCTGCGCACGCGCTACATCGACGACGCCGTCCACGAACAGGTTCGGACTGTCGGGGCGACGGCCGATCGGCCCGTGCAGGTGGTGCTGCTGGGCGCCGGCAACGACGCGCGGGCGTTCCGCCTCGCCGTTCCCGCCCGCTGGTTCGAGATCGATCTCCCCACCACGCTGACCCACAAGGACGCGGTGCTCCGCGCTCGTGGCATCGAGTCGGACTCGCGAACGTCGCTGGCCGTCGATCTCGTGTCACACCGATTCGTCGAGCCGCTGCTGCACGGAGGCTTCGATCGCGGTGCGCCGGCCCTCGTGATCTGCGAAGGGGTGACCAACTACCTGCCGGAAGCGGCGGCCGCGGACCTGCTCGGACAGATCGCCGAGGTGCTCAGCACCGGGGATCGGCTGGTGATCGACTTCGTGCGGCGGTCGTCGTTCGATCGTGGTTTCGATCGCGAGAACGCAGCCGTCGGTAACCAACTCGCCGCGTGGGGGGAGACCCTCGCCGCCGGGTTTGCTGACCTGCCGGCGTCGCTGGAGCAGCTCGACTTCTCGGTGATCGACGAGGGCGCCGTCGAGAACCTGTTGCCGCGGTACGGACACCCGCCCGTCACCGAACGGCGCTTCCCGTCACGCATCCTCACCGCGGAGAAGCGGTGACCCGAGTCTGAGGTAGCCGCTCGGCCACGGTTCGCTTCGTGGCTGAGGTTGTCCGACCGCAGGCGCTCGTGGTCGCTGGTGTGCCACGAGGAGCCACGCTGGCCCATGTCCAGTCCGTGGGGTGGTCGCTCGGCGTTGCCGCGACGGGTCGCAGCGATACCCCGGTTCGTGGGCATCAATGCGGCACTCCAGGTCGGCTACGACGGACCGGTCAACGTCCAACGAGTCGCCGGGCGCCCGGTCGCTGGCATTTGCGGTCACGCCGATTTCTGCAGTGCCGCGTCGCGGTCGGTCGGTGGCCTGTCGATCATCGCCTTGCGCTCGGCTCACCCGGGTCGATCCACGATCGTGCCGACCGTCGATGACATCGACGGCCAGTCCTGACGCCGTCTGACGGCGATCCGCCGGCAGGCGTCGCTCCATCCCGTCGTTCCTTGATGGGGCTTGCTCCTACCGCAGGGCCCGGGCGAGCGCGGGGACATCCTCGAGGGCCCGAAGGGTGTCGTTGAGGTGGGTGCAGGTGGAGGTGCCGACGAAGGTCTCCCTCACGACGGGGCGCAGGGTGGCCGCCGGGAGCCCGGCCAGCCGGTGGGCGGACGCCGCCGCGTTCGGGCACTCCTGCCATGGCAGGGCGCCGATGCTCGCCTCGCCCTCCACGAACACGCCCGTCTCGGGATCGAGCCGGGCGCGGACGGTGTACTCGTGGACGACGGTCTCGAACCCCTCCGTGCTGCAGTGGCTGTCCCGGAAGAACGCCTCGACCTCGACGAGTCCGTCGGCCCGCCAGACGTCGATCAGGCGAGCGCGTCGCATGTCATGGGACTCCAGGGCTCGTCGTTCGTGCCACGCGAGCAAGTCGTCATTCGCGAGGACGGGCGCCTCGGGCCCGGTGCGACTCCGGCGCGGGGGTGAGCTCGATCTCGGTGATCGTGCGGTCCCACGACGGCTCGTGGTCCAGCGACACGACGGCGTGGTCGAGCAGCAGCGTGGAGCCATCGGACGCCGTGGAGAGATCGCGTCCGGTGCCGGTGACCCGGACCGGTCCTCCCAGTCCGTCAGGTCGGCAGGAATCGTGGGTGGTCGTGCGGCGGACCGATCCGGGCCGGCGCGGCGAAAGGTCAGCGCGAGGCTGGGTGCGGGCCGCGGCGCGGATGGAGCGGACGCATCAGGTGATGGCGCCGTCGAGCTTGAGTTGGATCAGCTCGTCCTCGGAGTGACCGAGGCCGAGCACGATCTCATCGGTGTGTTCCGCGAACTGGGGCGCCCGGCTGATGGAGAACGGAGCCTCGTCGAACTGCACGGGGCTGGAGACGAGGTGGCGGGTGTTGCCCTCGGCATCGATGACGGGCACGACGTAGCCGTTGGCCTGGACCTGCGGATCGGCGGCCAGCTCGAGGGGACTCTGGACCTTGGCCCACTGGCCCTCGAGGGTTGCGAACCGCTCGACCCAGTACGCGAACGGTCGGGCACCGATGGCTGCTGCGACGGCGTCACCCGCCACCGAGGCGTTGACCATCAGCTTCTCGGCCGAGTCGAAACGTTCGTCGTCGATCAGGTCCTCACGGTCGATGTGACGGCACACGTCGGCCCAGTAGCGGCCGGGCTGCAGCATGGTCAGGTTGATGAACCGGCCGTCCGACGTGCGAAACGTGCCGATGATCGGGTTGACGGGCACGTATGGGGGACCGTCCATGCTGGTTGGCGCGGGGTCCTCCCCGACGAGGAGTGCGTTGCCGATCGACAGCGCCATGGCCCATGTGGCCACCGAGAGGAGGGACACGTCGACCACCGACGGTTCGCCGGTTCGTTCACGATGGAGGAGCGCGGCGGAGATGCCGCCGGCGATGGTCATGCCGCCCATGGAGTCGCCGTAGGCGCCACCGGGCATGGGGGAGATGACCGGTGAGCCGGCGAGGGTGGCGCCGTAGGCGCTGCCGCCGCGGCACCAGAACACGCTCATGTCATAACCGCCGTCCTCCGATTCCGGACCGCGGGGCCCGAAGGCCGAACCTCGGGTGTAGATGATCGACGGGTTGACGGCTCGGACGTCGTCGACGTCGATGCGGAGCTTGCGCCGGGCGCCGGGCAGGAAGTTGGTGAGGAAGACGTCGCTGGTGGCGATCAGCTCGTCGAGCAGCGCTCGGCCACCGGGGGTCTCCAAGGCGATGCCGATGCTGCGTTTGCCACGGTTGGGGTGCTCCATGAGGGGCTGGAACGATCCGGCCGCCGCGCCGCCGGTCCCGATCTTGATCCCGCGTTGGGCGTCGCCGCTGACGGCGTGCTCGACCTTGATGACCTCGGCGCCCCAATCGGCGAGCACCGCGCTGGCGGCGGGGGTGAAGGTGAACTGAGCCACCTCGAGGATCCGGATTCCGGCCATCGGTTTGATGGACATGGGGCGGCCTTTCTGGTCGTGGATCAGCGGGTGGAGTCTCGCCGCCTCGTCTACTCCACCACGGACAGGTAGGCCGCCTCGATCTCGTCGAGCTGGCCCCTGATCTCCTCCGCCGTTCCCGACAGCGCCACCCGGCCACGTTGCATGACGTACACCCGGTCTGCGATGGCCAGGGCCTGGCGGACGTGTTGTTCCACGATCAGCACCCCGACGTTGCGTTCGTCGGCGGCGGCGCGGAGTGCATCCATGAGCCGCTGGACGATCAGGGGCGCCAAACCCAGTGAGAGCTCGTCGGCCAGCAGCACCTTCGGCTGGCGACCGAGGGCCCGAGCCAGCGTGAGCATCTGTTGCTCGCCGCCCGAACACAGGCCGGCCTTGCGGTCGATGAGGCGCTCGAGTTCGGGGAACAGCGCCAAGGCGTCCCGCTGGCTGACCCCGGCCAGCTTGAGGTTCTCGCCGGCGGTGAGCCCCATGATCACCGATCGTTCCTCGGGGACGTAGCCCAGTCCGTTGCTGCAACGCTTGTGCAACGACGACGTCTCGTGCCGGCCGAGGAAATGGACCTCGCCGCCGATCGGCGGGAGCTCGCCGGCCAGAGTGAGAAGCGTGGTGGTCTTGCCGGCGCCGTTGGGGCCGATGAGGGCGACAACCTCCCCGGCATCAATGTGCATGTCGAACTCTCGCACCACGGCCATCTGGCCGTAGCCCGCAGATAGGCCCCGTGCTTCCAGAAGGGTGGTCATGCCTTCACTACCTCGAGCTGGTCGTCGGCGGGTTCGTCGTGCTCGGACGAACCGAGGTAGGCCGCTTTGACTGCCGGGTTGTTCCGGACCTCCGTCGGCGTACCGGTGGCGATGACTCGACCGAAGTCGATGACCACGATGCGGTCGCAGGTGGACATCACCAGCCCGACATCGTGCTCCACGAGCAGCACGCCCATCTTCTGCTGCTCGGCCAAGTTGCGGATGAGCGTGGCCAGCTCGCGACTCTCGACTTCGTCGAGGCCGGCGGCCGGCTCATCGAGCATGACGATCGACGGTCCCGAGGCCACGGCCCGGGCGATGCCGACCAGGCGCCGGCGACCGTAGGGGAGCTCACCGGGCAGCTGAGCGAGGTGGCCTTCGAGCTCGAACGTCGTGATCGCGGTGACCGCGGTGGCGGGCAAGGGGTGTTTGCCAGGCCAGAAGAGGTCGGTGATCCAGCTGACCCAACTGGCCCCGGTGTCCGCGCCAGCCCGCAGGTTCTGCTCGACGCTGAGGTCCTCGAAGAGCTCCAAACTCTGGAAGGAGCGCCGCAGTCCCAGACGGGCGCGCTGGGTGGCGCTGGTGGAGACGATGGACGCGTCGTTGAACGACAGCCGGCCTTCGGACGGGTTCACGAAGCCGGTGACGGCGTCGATGATGGTGGTCTTGCCGGCACCGTTGGGGCCGATGAGACCGACGACCTCGCCCGGGTGCACCTCGAAGTTCACCCCGTCGACCGCCGTCACCCCTCCGAACCTCACCGTCAGGTCCGACACCTTGAGCACCGCGGGGGCCACCGGTTCAATGGCCACGTCGGACAGCGGCTCGGGGGGCTGGGGATCCTTCACCAGCCGGAGGGCTCGGAACAGCTTGTTGTGCCGAGCGCCTTCGCTGGCCAGGGCGGCGACGCCGCTCTGGTTGGTGATGAGGATCAGCAACAAGATGGCGCCACCGACCAGCTCCTCCCAGTCGGCGATGTGCACCTTGTCCCGAAGCACGAAACCACCGATCCAGCCGTCGAGGATGCGTTTGCCCAGGCCGCCGATGGCATTGGGGGCCGAGAACACGGCGCTCAACACGTACCCGAGGCCGCCGATCACGGCGTGCCCGACGCTGTTGATGCTGGCGAACACGTCGAAACGCTCGTACGTGACGAGTTGCTGCTGGAAGCCGGTGAGGATGCCGGCGGCGGCGGCGATGCCCGCGGCCACGCCGAAGGCGTAAAGCTTGACGCCGAACACGCTGATGCCCAGTGATGCCGCGGCGCGTTCGTTGGTGCGGACGGCGAGTAGGCGGCGCCCGGTGCGGCTGCGGCGCAGGTTGGCCACCATCAGGGCCATGAGCAGCAGCACGACGAGGCAGACGAACGCCCAGCGGTGCGGGTAGTTGACGGCGTCGACCGGGATGCCGAAGAGCTCGGCCTTGCCCACCTTCGTGCCACCGTCGAGGGTGGCGCTGGTGTACTGCGCATTGGCGAGCACCACCTCGCGGATGGTCACCCCCAGACCCAGGGTCAGCACGGCGAGGTTGACACCTCGCGTGCGCAGGGCAGGTAGGGCGAAGATCACCCCGATCGGGACGGTGAGCAGCACCCCGACGAGGAACGAGATCTCCATCGTCCACCCGACCGAACGGACGAACTGGGCGGCGATCAGCGCCCCGACACCACCGAACGCCCACTGGGCCAGGGACAGCTGCCCGGCATAACCGGTGATCACCACGACGGAGAGCACCATGATGGCGGCGGTGGCCGACACGTAGGTGGCCTGGGCCCACACTTCGCGCTCACCGCTCATGGCGAACCAGAGCAGCAGCATCCAGACACCGAAACCGACGATGAGGGCGCGGACGTTGATCTCGCCGGTGCCCAGTTTGGGGAGCCGCTCGCTCACGTGGGAGCGAAGGGGGAGGCCGCGGCCTCGGACCACCAACACGATGAGGATCACCAGGAAGGCCGTACCGCGGGGAAGGCCCGAGATGCTGCTCTGATTGAGGAGCTCCTCGATGTCGCCCTTGTATTGGGTCGACAGGGTTTCGGCCAGGCCCATCACCAACCCGCCGAGCAGCGTCATGGGGAAGGACTGGAAGCCGCCGAGCAGGGCGGCACCGAGCCCGGCGACGAGGACGACCGCGGTCGGGGTGAACGGGTTGAGGCCACTGAGCGGAGCGACGAGTATCGCGGCGGCACCGGCCAGGGCGCCGCCCAGGGCCCAGGTGAGCGCGGCCAGCGAGTCGGGAGACCAGCCGAGAGTCTGCACGGCGCGTTCGTTCTGGGCGCTGGCGGTGATGGCGAGACCGGTACGGGTGTACTTGGTGAACGCCCACAACCCGGCCGTGACCAGCACCGCGATGCCGAGCAGGTAGATGCGGGCCTCGAACACCTTGACGCCACCGATGGTGAAGACGTCGTCCGGGAGGAACTGGTCGACGGGGACGTTGGCGGCGCCGTAGCGGATGGTGACGATCGCCTGGACCACGGCCAGCAGCCCGAGGGTGGAGATGAGGCGAACGATGCCGGCGGCGTTGCGGAGCCGGCGCAGGATCAGCCGCTGGAACAGGAATGAGATCACGGTGGCGGCGAGGATGCCCACGACGATGGCCGGCCCTGTCGACCAGTCACGCTCGCTCACGAGCACCACGAACGTCGTGTAGGCGGCCAGCATCCCCACGGCGCCGTGGGCGAAGTTGACGAGCCCCGAGCCCCGGTAGATGAGGACGGCGCCCTGGGCAAACAACGCATACGCCGCCCCGGCGCCGAGGCCCAAGATGGCGAACTGTAGGAAGTCCTTCACCGGTTTCCCCCTGGGACAGACAATAGATAAACGTCGTGACGGTGAGGCCGCCGGAGCGGCCCCACCGTCACAGGTGACTCAACTCACTCGCCGGCGAACAGCGCCGAGGCTTCGAATTCGGCGACGATGTCGCCTTCTCCGACGCTCTCGAACACGCCGTCGTTCAACTGCCAATACAGGTACACGGGGTTGTTGATCCGGGTGAACGTGGACTGGTTCTCCGCGTTCGGCGTCCACGGTGGGATCAAACCCAGCATGTCGACGTCAGCGGCGGCGTCGACCGCGGCGCGAACGGTCGCCGGGGTGTACTCGGTGAGGGCGGCATCACGCAGGATCGAGGTGAGGCCGAACAGGCCGATCCACGACCGCATGGGGCTCGACTTCAGGTTCGGGCGCTGGAGCGCTTCGATGCCGCTCGCCCCCAGCTCTGAGGTCATGAGGTCGACGGCAGGATCGTCGAACGTGGCGGGCGGGATGGCGGCGTTGAGCACGATGTGCGAGGAGTAGTCGCCCAGGCTCTCGATGTCCGACGCCGGATAGCTCCCCAGGCTGCTCGAGAAGACGAGTTCGGATTCCAGCTGCTGGGCGGCCCGCAGGATCTGGATGCCCTCCTGGCCGCCGAGCGGCAGGATCATGGCCGTCGCGCCCGCGTCTTCGGCCGCGACCACGAACTGGCTGTAGTCGGTCGTGCCGGCGGGGACGGGGATGTCGCTGACGAGGACCAGCCCGTCGTCGCCGAACGTCCCTTCCATCAGGGGCTTGAGCGCATTGGCAGCGGCGGTGTCGACCCGGACCATGGCGATCTGGGTGTGGCCCTCCTGCAAGAGGTACGGAACCATCATGATCGAGGTGCCGATACCGCCGGCGTCGAGGCCGTACGTGCTGGGCGCGGTGAGCTCATCGGTGCCCGGGCTCAACGCGAACCGCGCGGTATTCCGGCGCCTTCCAGGACCTCGACCACTCCGAGCGGGTTGAACGACGTGGTGTCGTTGACCGTCGCCACGACACCTTCGTCGACCATCTGCTGGGCGCACGCCACGGCCTGGTTGGGATCGGCGCCGTCATCGCAGGTGACCGCCTCGTAACACGTGCCGTTCACGCCGCCGCGGGCGTTGAACGCCTCGACGGAGGTTTCGAGGGCCTGAGCCTGGTCGATGAGTGTCAGCACACCGGACTCGAAGACGGTGATGAGGCCGATCTTGATGGGGTCGAGCGAATCGTCGCAGGGCCCGTCGTCCCAGATGGCGACCTCTCCGGCGGCGTCGCCGCCGTCGTCGGCCGCAACCGTGGTGGTGGCCTCGTCGATCGCGGTGTCGTCGGCCGGGACCGTCGTCGTTTCCTCGGTCTCGGTACCGCCGTCGGCGGGGGCCGCCGTGGTGGTCTCCTCGGTACCTCCGGTGTCTGCGGTGTCGTCATCGTCGTCGTCACCGCATGCGGCGGCGACGAACGACAACGCGCACAGCAGCGCAACCGTCTTCAGCAAGAACTTGTTTGGCATGGTGTGGGTGTCCCCTCCATAGGGTCGTGGTTGCCGCCCCCCGGTTGCAGCGGCGAAATGGCACAGGCGATGTCGGGCCCTCGCTCGGCGGAGTGTGCTCCACGACGCGGCGGTAGGGGCCGCATGTCGTGGTTCATCGTGATCCCCCAAGGTCCGGACCCGGCATGACGCCGGTGTCAGACTAGTGACCACTCGGTTGTGTCGCTAGTCACTCACGCAGAATTCGACGCGCTATTTGTTGGATCGAGATCGACCGGTGGTCGCTCGGTGCCTGGGTGGCTCCAGGTCGAATGTGACTCTAGTGTCAAGTTTTGCGCACGTACAGCGCAGCGCGGTGACGACCCGTCCAGACGGGTTCAGCGATCGGTCCGGGAGGCCCACGTCATGCCCAATGTGAAGCTCGACGTCAGCGATCGCATCGCCACGGTAACCCTCGACCGACCTCCGGTGAACGCCCTCGACTCGGCCACCTTCGACGACCTGGCCGACGCGTTCGACTCGCTCGCTCGTCGACGCGACGTCAACGTGGCGGTGTTGCGGGCGGCCGGCGAGCGAGCGTTCTGTGGCGGTGTCGACCTCGCCGATTCGCCACGACGGCACCGCGCCGACGGTCGCGTCGAGGACGGCGGACCGCAGGGTGATGCGGCTGATCAGGTCGACCCAGGTCGCGTCGCCCGCCGGTGCTTCTTCGCTCTGCGCGACTGCGCCGTGCCGGTCATCGCGCTGGTCGATGCGCCGGCCATCGGCGCGGGTGTGGCGCTGGTGGCGTCGTGCGACATGGTGTTCGCATCAGAACGGGCCGTGTTCGCCCTCACCGAGATCAATGTTGGCGTCCTCGGTGGTTACCGGCACGCTCAGCGTCTCGTCGGAGCGTTCAAGGCCAAGCGCATGCTGCTCACGGGTGAGCGAGTTCCCTCATCGGAGCTGTACCGGCTGGGCGCGGTCGAAGCCGTCACCTCGACGGAGGACCTCGTCCCCACGGCGATGGAGGTGGCGACGGCCATCGCGGCCAAGAGCCCTCTCGCAGTCCGGATGGCCAAGGAGTCCGCCAACCGCGTCGAGTTCCTCGACCTGCTCGACGGGTATCGGCTCGAGCAGGACTACACCGTGCGCGTCAACCGACACGCCGACTCGGCGGAGGCGCGCCGGTCGTACCTCGAAAAGCGCGACCCCGACTTCCGCTTCGAATGAGAGCGTTCATCACCACGCGCCGGCTGGTCACGCCCGGCGATCGAGGATCATCAACATCTGGGCGGTGACGTTGCGGATCATCCGCTCGCGATCGATCGTGTCGGAGTAGAGCCGGGCGAGGGCCCATCCCCGGTCGATCATCGAGAACGTGAGCAGCCCCTGCTCGGTGGCGTCACCGAGTGGGGTGCCGCGCAGGAGGTCCAACGCCTCTCCGAAGCGCCGGCAGGTTCGGAGGTGACCCTTCATGCCCGGGACGCGCAGATCCTCGTGTTCGACCGCGGCCTGGGTCCAGGCCACGGCAAAGCTGCCGTAGTCGTCGAGGAAGTCGTAGTAACGATGCACCCACACGGCGAGGTCCTCGCTCGTCCACGACGGCGACAAGGCGCGGAGGTCGTCCACCAGCGCGTCGGCGCCGTGTGACGCATCGGCGCCGATCGTCAACAAGGCGTCACGTTTGGTGGGGAAGTAGGTGTAGAAGGAGGCGCGGGACACACCGGCGGCGCGAGCGATGTCGTCGATGGATGTCCCGCCGTAGCCCTTCTGCATCAAGCTCTCGCGGGTGGCCTCGAGGATGCGCTCGATCGTGCGTTGTGCTCTCGGGCCGAGCTCGGGTGCCGGTTGCCGGCGGTTCGGGCTCGGGGTCGGCCCGTTCGAGCGGCGATGGCTCGGGCGACCGGCCACCGTCGGGTCGAGCGATCGAGTCGTCACGACTTGTCGCCGTCGCGGAACTTGATGGCGATGTCGCGGACCTCAGTCGTTCCGAACGACTCCGCCTCGGCCGACAGTGCGAACGGGGCGACGAGGGCGATGGCGGCCTGCATGTGGAGGTTGAGGGCGCGTTTGGTCTCCTGCAATGCCTGCTGAGGCTTCTCGCTGAGGCGCTGAGCGAACGCGATGGCGGCGGGAAGCAGCTCGTCCCTGGGGAAGACACGGTTGGCGAGGCCGAGGGTGACGGCGTCGGCGGCGGGGATGCGATCGCCGGTGAACAGGTACTCCTTGGCTTTGAGCAGGCTCATCATCAGGGGCCAGGAGACGGCGCCGCCGTCGCCGCACACGAGGCCGACGTTGACGTGGGTGTCGGCGATGAAGGTGTCGTCGGCGATGTAGACGATGTCGCAGGATACCGCGACGGAGCAGCCGAGGCCGACGGCGGGGCCGTTGATGGCGGCGATCAGCGGTTTGTGGAAGGCGGCCATCTCGTCCATGAGGCGGCGAGCCCGGCGCAGCGAGTGACGGCGGTGTTCGGGATCTTCCCAGTCGCGGATGAAGCCGGGGATGTTCCCGCCGGCGCTGAAGGCCTTGCCGGCGCCGGTGAGCACGACCGCGCGAACGTCGGGGTCGGTCGCCAGGTGGTGCCAGACTTCGCACATGGCGTCGTGGAGCGAATCGACGAACGCGTTGCGCATGTCCGGGTTGTTCATGGTGACGATGCGGACAGGCCCGTCGGCCTCGATGATCATCTCAGGGGGGCATACGAACGGCACGGTGGGCTCCTTGGCCTGGCGGTGAGATTGATCAGACCCGGTCGACGGTCGCTTGACGATACTGTCAACTCACCCCCTGGTGCCACGGCCGGTCGGGTCCCGCGATGGTGAGGCGGTGACACGTATGTCAGAATCGACGCGCGTGAACCTTCTCTGCGGCACGCTCGACAGTCCGCCGACGGCGCGTCGTGCCGCGATGATCGATGCCGCCATGAACGATGCGGCAATGGTCGTGTTGACCCTGGGGCGCCCGCTGGTCGCCGAGCTCCCGGAGCGGGCGACCGCCGCTGGTGCCATGTGCCTGAAGGCGGACACCGTCGAGCAGCTCTGCTGGTTGTCGTCGGTTCGTCAACCGTCGGTGGTCGTGGTCGAAGGCGAGCTCCGAGCGGTGATCGACGCCGTTCGCGAGATCGCCGGGCGGCTCGCCGCTCCGCTGGTGGCGCTCATCGACGGATCGAGCTCGCCCGATGTCGTCCCTTTGCTCGAGGCCGGGGCGGACGTCGTGGTTGCGGCCGATGCCGGCGTCGACGAGGTGATGGCGCGCGTCGCTGCCGTCGCCCGCCGGGCGAGGACCGCAGGCCCCACCGGAGTACATCGCCTGACGGCCGATGGACTCATGATCGACCTCATGGCCCACACGTGTTCGGTCGATGGTCGCCCGATCGACCTGTCGCCGATCGAGTACCGATTGCTGGTGTTGTTGATGTCGAACCCGCTGCGCGCGCTGGCCGCCTCCGACATCGTCCGCCACGTGTGGGGATGGTCGCACGCCGACGGTCGGAACTCGCTCCGCATCCGGGTCAACCGCCTGCGTCCCAAGCTGGGTGACCCGGCTGCTGAACCGCGTTTCATCGGCGCCGTCCGCGGCGTCGGCTACCGGTTCCTTCGTCCGGTGAGTCAATCGGGCTCCGGCACGGGCGACCTGAGCGGACCGGTCTCGATGCACTCCATCGTCAACGCGATTTCCAAGCTCGCCACCGGGCTCCTCGATCCGGAGTTGTTCGATCAGGGGTTGGTCGAAGGGCCGGGCGTGGATGCGGTCGGCCGCCGTCTGGTCGGGTTGCTGGGCGACGCCGGTGTCGCCGATGGCGTCGCGCTGTTCCGGGCGGGGGAAGACGCGCTGAAGCTCGTGGCCAGCACGGGCTTGTCCGCGCGATGGCTCGCGGTCGTGGCGTCGGGCGTGCCACTGTCGGCCGGGTACGTGTCCGCTCACAACGTGATGGCCGGCGAGGCGATACAGCTCGTCGACCTCCAGGCCGATCGACGATTCCCGAGCAGTGCCGACATCGCCTTGCAGGAAGGCTTTCGGTCGGTCCTGCTCGTGCCGGTCGTGAGCTCGGGTCGGGTATGGGGTCAGTTGGGCGTGGCCCGGCGGGCGTCCGAACCATTCGACGCGGCCACGGCGGCGTACCTCGCGTCCGGTGTGGCACTGTTCGCTCACCTCCTGGAGACCCTCGCATGACCACCCTCCATCAGTCCCTGGCCCGGCTCCTGGCGCCGACATCGGTCGCGGTTGTCGGCGCCAGTGAGAGCCTGGGCATGTCGAACAACGCTGTGCTTCCGATGCTCGAAGCTGGGATCGCCGTCCACCTCGTCAACCCGAACCGCGACTCGGTCTACGGCCAGCACGCGTTCCGTTCGCTCACCGAGATCGGTCGGCCGATCGACGCCGTCCTGGCCCTGGTGAACGCGGCGCGGTCGGTCGACGTGGTCGAGGAGGCAGCCGCGTTGGGCTGCGGCGGAGTCGTCGTGGCGGCGGCGGGGTTCTCCGAGCTCGGACCTGATGGCGGTGTGCTCCAGGAACGGCTGCGGGCGGCGGCGCTGGCCGCGCCCATGGCGGTGGTCGGTCCCAACTGCAGCGGGTTCAGGAACGTCCCGCTCGGGGCGAACCTGTTCACCGGAGGCCGTCTCGACCTCACCGCCGGTGGCGTCTCGATCGTGTCGCAGAGCGGCTTCCTCGTGCGTGCCGCCATGGCCGCAGCGGCGGACCGGCAACTCGGCGTGCGCGTCGCCGTGTCCTCGGGGAACGAGGCCGTGTGCGATCTGGCCGATCACGTCGACGTGCTCGGCGAAGACCCCGGGACCGTCGTCATCTGCCTCGTGGTGGAGACGATCCGCCGGCCCGACGAGTTCTTCGCCGCCGTGGCCCGGGCCCGCGACGCCGGCAAGGCGGTCGTCGCCCTCAAACTCGGTCGAACCGACCGGGCCCGCCGCATCATGCAATCGCACACCGGGGCCATCGCCGATGAGAGCTGGGTCTACGACCTGGCCTTCCGCGAACACGGCATCATCGGCACGAGCGACGTCGACGGACTGCTCGACGCGGCGCAACTCTTTGCCCAGCTGCCTTCCGAACGTTGGTCAGCGATCGATCGCATCGGCATCATCACGACGTCGGGCGGTGTCGCTGCGCTCGCCACCGATATCGCCGAAGATGAAGGCGTCGTCCTCCCCGACCTCGGCGAGATCGAACCCTGGGTTCGTGAGCGGGTCCCCGGCGACACCGTGAACCCCCTCGATCTCACCGGATTCGTCATGAGCCAGCCGGACGTGATGGCGGACCTCTTCGCCCGGTACGCGGGTGCCGTCGACCTCCTGACGTTGGCGTGGTGGTTGGGCGAGGGTGACGAAGCGTGGAGCACGACCCTCCTCGAGCCCTTCGCGACCGTGGCGGCATCGCAGCAGACGCCGTTCGTGGTGACATCGGTCGCGTCGACCTCGGTCGGGTCATGGGTGCCGTCGTGGCGGGACCGGGGGCTGGTGTCCGCCCGAGGAGTCCACTCGCTCTACCGGGCCGCCGACGCCATGACCCGCCACGTGCGGTCCCGGACCCGCCGCACGGTCACGGGAACGGGCACGGGCACGGTCACTTCGGTCGCCGCCCCGGCGCCGACACCCACCCTCATCTTGAGCGCGGCAGGTGCGATCGTGCCGTTCGCCGACGCCATGCGGATGCTGACCGAGGTGGGCATCCCGGTGGCTCCGTGGGCCGTGATCGCCGCGGACGCCGAGGCGCCCGACACCCGACTGGGCGAGAAGTACGTCGTCAAGCTCGCCGACGTGCCTCACCGGACCGAGTTGGGGGCAGTCGAGCTGAATGTGGAACCGCAGGAGGTGCCCGGAGCGGTCGACCGTCTGCGGGCGATCGCTGCTGCCGAAGGTGTCCCGGCCACCGTCGCAATGCAGTCCATGGTCTCCGGGCACGGCGAGGCGTTCGCCGGGCTCCACGGTCGTACCGGTCTCGGCCCGGTCGTGCTGCTCGGTCGGGGAGGCGTGCTCGTCGAGCTGGCGGGGGGAGTGGCCGGACGGATGTTGCCGCTCGACGAGTCCGCCGTATCGGAGCTCGTCGCCGAGGTGGCCGGTTCGGTCGCCCACCTCCGAGGTCAGCGGCCGTGGCCGCACGATGCGCTCGCCCGCGTGATGTCTGGCCTCGAGCAGTTGTGGCAGCGGCACGGGGCATGGCTGGGATCGGTCGACCTGAACCCGCTGATCGTGACCGACGACGGGGTGGTCGCCGTGGATGCGCTGTTCCTCGCTGCGCCTACCGAAGGTAGTTGAAACCCCCGTCAGCCATGAGTGTCGTCCCCGTGATGTACGACGCATCGTCGCTGGCCAAGAAGACCGCGGCGCGCCCGATGTCGATCTCGGGATCCCCCATCCGCCCGAGCGGGATACCGGGGAGGACCATGTCGTCGGAGCCCCCGGTCTGACCCAGGAAGGAGTCGAAGCCGGGCGTGTCGGCCAGGGGGCAGATCGCGTTGACGCGGATGCCGAAACGGCCCCACTCGACCGCCGCCACCCGGGTCAACACCCGGATGGCCTCCTTGGCCATGGCGTACCCGCTCATCGCCGGGTGCGGGAGGATCGAGGTGCCCGAGCCCATGTTGATGACGCATCCGCGGCTGGCCCGCAGATGCTCGAAGGACGCCTGCATGCATCTCAACGTGCCCATCGGCCCCGACTGCCACATGGAGTTCATGTCCTCTTCGGTGATCTTGCGGACGGACTTGTAGATCAGCGTCTGCGCGTTGTCCACGAGGATGTCGAGCTGGCCGTAGGCGACGACGACGGCGGCGACGGCCTCGTCGACATCGGACCGGGATTCAACATCGCAGCGCAGCGCGATGGCGTCGCCCCCGGCCGCCCGGATCTCGGCTGCCACCTCCTCGCAGGGGCCGAGCGTGCGGCCGGCGACACCGAGCCGGGCTCCCTCCGCGGCCATGGCGACCGCAACGCCACGCCCGATTCCTTTCCCTCCGCCCGTGACGATCGCCACCTTGCCGTCGAGCCTCAACCGGAATGCCTCCTTGGGCGATCGGCAGAGCTTGACACACAAGTCAAGTTCCCCGCAGACGGCTAGTGTCGACAAAACCGTCAAGTTCGGGAGTCGGGGGACCAGATGAGCGACGTGTCAACGATCGTGTACGACCCGTACGACTACGAGGTCGACCGAGATCCACACCCGACCTGGCGACGCCTCCGGGACGAGGCGCCGCTGTACTACAACGAGACACACGACTTCTACGCCGTGAGCCGGTTCGCCGATGTGCGGGCAGGATCACTCGATACCAAGCGGTTGATCAACGGCAAGGGTTCGGTGCTCGAGATGATCCGCAACCCGGCGATCCTCGAGCTCTCGCGGGCGCTCCTGTTCATGGACCCGCCGGAGCACACGGCGCATCGTGAGCTCGTCGGGCGGGTCTTCACGCCGCGACGGGTGGACGGGATGGAGGACCGCATCCGCGAGCTCTGTGCGGGGTACCTCGATCGGTTCGTCGGCGCAGGACGCTTCGACTTCGTCCAGGACTTCGGGGCCCTGCTGCCGATGATGGTGATCGGCTCGTTCCTGGGCATCCCGGTGGAGGACCAAGACACCGTCCGGTTGCTCACCGACGCCCAGCTCCACCGGGCCGAAGGTGAGACCGAAGGCGACCTGAGCGTGTACGAGATCCTCGGCGTCGTACTTCGATGCCCAGGTGGCGCTACGTCGCTACCACCCCCGTGACGACTTCATGACCGCGCTCATGAACGCGGAGATGGACCTCGCCGGTGAGCGCCGCCCCCTCGATCCCGGCGAGCTCCGGCGATTCATCTCGATCCTGGCCGCCGCCGGCAACGAGACGGTCGCCCGGCTGTTGGGTTGGGCGGCCGTCGTGCTGGCCGCCAACCCCGGTCAGCGCCGGATCCTGGTCGACGAACCTGAGATGATCCCCAACGCCATCGAGGAGTTGTTGCGTTACGAGGCGCCCTCTCCCGTCCAGGCGCCGATACGTCGCCGAACCGATCGAACTCCACGGCACCACCGTGCCGGAGGGTTCCGTCCTGCTCCTGCTGACGGGTGCCGCCGGTCGGGACGAGCGGGAGTACCTCGACCCGGACCGCTTCGACGTGCGCCGCCCGATCAACCAGCACCTCACCTTCGGGTACGGCATCCACTACTGCCTGGGCGCCAACCTGGCCCGCCTCGAGGCGAGGGTCGCGCTCGAAGAGACGCTCAAACGATTCCCCGAATGGGACGTCGACCTGAGCGCCGCCGAGATGGTCCACACCAGCACCGTCCGCGGCTGGCACCGCGCCCCCATCGTGTATTGAATTCTCGACCGGCAACCGAAGGTTGCCGGTCGAGTTTCGTCGTGCCGGCCTGCGGCCGCGATCTTGTGGCTTGCCGGACCGGCGAAGCCGGCTCCGGCAAGGATTCAGCTGGGGTCGGCCATGCGCCGACCGTGACGAACCGAGCGGCCGTCGGGGCCCGCTTCTCTCATGACGAGCGTCTGGGACGCGACGCCGAGCAGGGTGCCGTCCTCGGACCACAGGTTCGCCGTGGCGCTGCCGAAGCCGTTCACCACGGCGTGGACCCGGGCGTCGACCAGAACCCACTCGGTCTCGGCGAGCTCACCGACCCGGATGGTGTTGTCGAGGCTGTTGCCCGACACCTTGGTGCCGGTCGCGTCGGAGAACTCGATCATGAGGAAATCGCCGATCACCGCAAGATCGCCGGCCGTGACGGGTCGGCGGCCACCGGGCAGTCGATACCACGATGCCGACCGGCCGGAGCCGGGGATGCCGTCCAACTCGTCGTGGACGCGCCCGAGGCGACCCTCATCTCCCAGCACTCCATGAGCGTGTCGTGACCGCCGTACAAGAGGCGAGCCGGGCACGCCGCGGCCGGCGGCACGTCGACCATCTGATCGAAGACCCGTTCGGGGGTGAAGGAGCGATGCCCGAGCGCCCCGTGCACCGCCAAGATCTCGACCTCACCGGAGCGGACGACACACCGGGCCTGGGTGAGGAATCGACCCTCGACCTCGGCGCGTGTCTCCAGGCCGAGCTCGGCACCCGCGCCCACGTGCGTGAGGAACTGGGCGGTGGCCCACACCAGAGGTCGACCGATGGTGCCGACCATGGCCTCGACGGCGGCGGCGAACCCGCTGCCCCCGTGGAGTGCTCCGGCCGGGGTGACCACGGTCGGGACGACGGTCATGGTCCACCGATCGGGGGCCGTCGCATGGCGGAGGCCGAGGATCTCGTGGATGTGCATCGACATGGACGATCGCATCGTGGGGCGAGGACATCAAGCCGACACCAACCGCGTCGTAGGCTCGCTCCATGAGCGAGATCGCAGAATCGGTCGCCCCGGCGACGGCGACGAGGCCCGGGAAGCCGGCGCACTTGAACCACGTCGCCTACATCACCCACGACACCACTGCGACCGCTCGGTTCTACACCGAGATCCTCGGCATGGAGCTCGTCGCCGCGGTCATGGACGATGCCATCCCGTCGACCGGTGACCCGGTGCCGTACTTCCATTCGTTCTTCCGCATGGGCGACGGGTCGACCATCGCCTTCTTCGAGGCGCCCGAGCTGCCGGCGCCCGCCGGCCACACCCATCCGGCGTACGGCGTGTTCCAGCACCTGGCCATGGAGGTCGACTCGCCGGCCACGGTCGACGCCTGGAAGGCCTGGCTCGTGGCCAATGGGGTCGAGGTGCTGGGCCCGGTCGACCACAAGATCATCTACAGCATCTATCTCCACGACCCCAACGACATCCGGCTCGAGATCACCGCCCCGACCGACCCGCGCTGGAACGATCAAGGCGAAGCCGCTGCGGCGGCCCTCGCTGATTGGGAGCTGGTGAAGCTCCGGGCGGCCGAGACCGGCACCGACATGGCGTCGGTGCTGGCCGAGCTGACCCGGCAACGCAGCCACCGGCGTTCCGGGTCCGGAGTCGAAACGTCACGAGGCTGAGCATGGACGAGTCGCAGCTACCGCTGATCATCTCGGTCGACGACCACGTCGTCGAACCCGCTCACCTCTGGCAGACGTGGCTCCCTCCGAAGTTCCGTGAGCGCGGACCTCGGGTCGAACGTCGTGGGGTTCGGGGGATCCAGTTCGCCGGCGCGGCCGCGTACAAGGAGGAGTTCGACGACGACTCGCCGACCAAGGCCGACACGTGGGTCTACGAGGGCATCGTCTACACCCACAAACGCATGGTCGCAGCCGTCGGCTACCCGCGTGACGAGATGACGATGACCCCCATCACGTACGACGACATGCGACCGGGGTGTTTCGAACCCCGGGCCCGGTTGGACGACATGGACGTCAACGGAGTCGAAGCGTCGGCCTGTTATCCGACGTTCCCGCGGTTCTGCGGCCAGACCTTTGCCGAGGGGTCCGACAAGGAGCTCGGTGGAGCGTGTGTCGTCGCGTACAACGACTGGATGGTGGACGAGTGGTGCGGTGACTCCTCCGGGCGGCTCATCCCGATCTGCCTGATCCCCCTCTGGGATGTCGATGCAGCCGCGGCGGAGGTGCGCCGGAACGCCGCCCGTGGAGTGCGGGCGGTCGCCTTCAGCGAGATCCCCGTGCATCTGGGGTTGCCCAGCATCCACTCCGGCTACTGGGATCCGTTCTTCGCGGCGTGCGAGGAGACGGGGACGGCGGTGTGCATGCACATCGGATCGTCGTCGCGCATGCCGGCGACCTCGCCCGACGCGCCGCCCTCGGTCACGGCGACGCTGGGGTTCGGCAACGCCATGATGAGCGTCGTCGACTTCTTGTGGTCGGGGGTGCTGGTTCGGTTCCCGCGTCTCAAGCTGGCCTATGCGGAGAGCCAGATCGGCTGGATCCCGTACGTCCTCGAACGCATCGACGATGTCTGGGAGGACAACCAGGGCTGGGCCCAGACGAAGCAGATCCCGGAACCGCCATCGACCTACTTCCACCGCAACATGTGGGGCTGCTTCTTCAAGGACCGCACCGGCATCGGCCAGCGCTACGAGATCGGCGTCGACCGCATCACGTTCGAGACCGACTATCCGCACAGTGACTCCACCTGGCCCGATACGCGGTCGGTGGTCGCCGGTCTGCTCGACGGCGTCCCGGGCGACGAGGTGCACAAGATCCTCCGGGGCAACGCCATCGAGCTGTTCGATCTGCAGGGGTTCTCCTGATGGACCTGGCGTTCACGCAGGCCGACGACGAGTTCCGCGACGAGGTGCGCACCTGGCTCCACGAGCAGCGCTCCGCGCGAGGGCCGACCGCCCGGCGGTCCGGCGATGCGAGAGTTCGACCTCGCCTGGCAGCGCGTGCAGTGGGACGCCGGCTGGGCCGGCATCGCCTGGCCCGAGGAGTACGGGGGGCGCGGCCTGTCGTTGATCCAACAGCTGATCTGGTTCGAGGAGTATGCGCGGACCGGCTTGCCTGCCATCGACAGCCGGTTCGTCGGCCTCAGCCACGCTGGTCCGACCCTCATCGCTCGGGCGTCCGACGAGCAGAAGGCCGCCCATCTCCGGCCGATCCTCCGAGGCGATGTCCTCTGGTGCCAGGGGTTCTCCGAACCAGAAGCCGGCTCGGACCTGGCGTCGCTGCGCACCCGGGCCGAGGTCGACGGTGACGAGCTCGTGGTGACCGGCCAGAAGATCTGGACCAGCTTCGCCGACGTGGCCGACTGGCAGGAGCTGCTCGTCCGCACCGACCGCGACGTCGCCAAACACAAGGGCATCACCTGGGTGGTCTGTGACATGCGCAGTCCCGGTATCGACATCCGCCCGATCCACACGATGGACGGTCATGCCGACTTCGCCGAGGTCTTCTACGACGAGGTTCGCATTCCGCTGACCAACGTCGTGGGCCAGGTCAACGACGGCTGGAGCGTGGCCATGTCCACGCTGTCGTTCGAGCGGGGGACGGCGTTCACCGTCAACCAGGTGCAGCTGTCGATTCGGGTCGAGGAGCTGATCGAGCTGGCGCGCCATCGCCGAGGAGCGGACGGCCGACCGATGATCGCCGACGACCACATCGCCGGTGAGCTCGCCCGCGCCCGGGCTGATGTCGCGGCGCTGCGGGCCATGACCTACCTCGGCATCTCCCGCAACGCCCGGAGCGAGCAGCCGGGCCCGGAAGGATCGATGCTCAAACTCCAGTGGGCTGACCTCAGCAAACGCATCCACCGCCTGGCCCTGGACATCGTCGGTCCGGCGTCGCTCGAGCTCACGGGGGAGGGGGATGGCGCGTGGGTCGGTCGGTACCTGCTGTCGTTCTCGGACTCGATCGGCGGCGGCACGTCGGAGATCCAGCGCAACATCATCGCCGAGCGCCTTCTCGGCCTGCCGCGATGAGTCTTCCTCGCCGAACCAGAGGTTCGACTCGGAGCGAACGATCATGCGGCCTGACGGCCGCGCTCGCTGGACCCCAGGACACCTGACTCCGAGGATTGAAACGTGGATCTGCTTCCTACCTCTGTACAGCAGGAGATCGCCGCGTCAAGCGCGGCGTTCCTCGCTGACGTCCTCCCCCTGGAGCGCCGTCGCACGCTGGCCGAGTCCGACAGCGGTGTCGACGAGCGCGTCTGGTCGTCGGCGGCCGAGCTGGGCTGGTTCGGGCTCGGGCTCCCCGAGGAGCTCGGAGGCATCGGCGCCGGATTGGCCGACGAAACCCTGCTCCTGCGCGAACTGGGCCGTTCGCTGGCGCCGGGCCCGTTTGTCGCGACGCTGCTCTCCGTCAGGCTCGCCGCCCGTGCCGGGCTCGATGATCTGGCCGCCGCGCTGCTGGCGGGCGTCGCCCGTGCCGGCCGGGCGGTGCCCGCCGCCGGATCCGTTCCCGCCGGGGAGACCGTGAACGGTGAGTTGCAGTTGGTCGATGCTGGCGACGCCGAGTGGGTCCTCCTGATCGATTCCCGGGGCGCCTCGCTCCTTCCGGTCGCCGCACTCACGGATGTGCGACCGGTGCCGTGCATCGACCCGGCCACTCGCCTCGCCCGCTCCGTGGCGTCAGGCGTCGAGGCCGTCGCCCACCTGCCGGCCGAGGTGGAACCGCTGCACCGACGTGCGCTTGTCCTCACCGCTGCCCAGCTCGTGGGCATGGCGGAGGCGACCCGCGACATCTCGGCCGAACATGCCAAGTCGAGGGTGCAGTTCGACCGGCCCATCGGCGTGAACCAGGCGGTCAAGCACCCGTGCGCGGACATGGCCATCCGTTCCGAGGCGGCCTGGGCACAGACCATCTTCGCCGCGCTCGCCCATGATGAAGGCCGTGCCGACGCCGAGTTCCACGCCGTGTGCGCACTGCTCGTCGCCGCCGACGCCGCCGAACGCAACACCACGGCGACCGTGCAGATCCTCGGGGGGATGGGCTTCACCGCCGAACACGCGGCGCATCTCTTCGTGAAACGGACCCATGTCCTCCAGCACCTCGACGGCGGGTCTCGGGTGATGCTGGCCCGACTGCTCGAGCTCCCGCCGCTCACTGAGCCGCCCCCGGACTTCGTCAGCTCCGGCCGCGGCTGCGGTTCATGAAGGCGTCGACCTTGGCTCGGTGCTCGTCGCCGGTGAACAGCATGGTCTGGACGAGCCGATCGACATCGCGGGCCGTTCGACGGTCGGAGTGGGCGGCGGTGTCGATGGCCAGCTTCGCCAGGCCCATGGCTTCGCGGGGAAGCGATGCCAGCCGTGCCGCGAAAGCCTCGGCCTGGTCGGCAAAGGTCTCGGCGGGATACACGTCGTGCACGAAACCGATGTGGCGGGCCTGTTCGGCGTCGATGGTCTGCCCGGCCATGGCCAGCCACTTGGTCCAATGCGGGCCGACGAGTCGAGTGAGGCGGCTGATGCCGCCGGACCCGGGGATCACGGCGAGATTCTCCACCTCGGGCAGCCCGAAGACCGCCGAATCGGCCGCCAGCCGGAAATCGCACGACGAACCGAGCTCCACTCCGATGCCCAGGCACGGGCCCTGCGCCGCCAGCACGATCGGTTTCTCGATCGCCTCGAGGGAATCGTAGAAGTCGTGCAACGCCTGCCCCCGGTACTGGCGCCGGATGGTCGAGCCTCGAACGACGCCGTCGGTGCCGCGACCGAGGTCGACCTGGAGCTCGGCGATGTCGAGTCCGGACGTGAAGTACCGGCCCGTGCCGGTGATCAGCAGCACCCGCAAGGAGTCATCGTCGGCGAGATCGGCGGCGGCGCGTTGAAGCTCGGCGAGCATGGCTCCGGTGAGGGCGTTGAGCTTGTCCTCACGCTGAAAGGTGATGGTCACGACACCGTCGCGGTCGGTGCGCGTCACGTGTTCGTCCACTCGTTCCCCCTCGGTTTCTGACGAGACCGTCATGCTACGCTCCCCCTACTTCGCCGGCGGAGTTCACCCGCTGGCGGCCGACCCGTATCGGGAGGGGACGATGGCCGACGCAACCGGGTTCCACGACTCGGCCCCCATGCAGCTCGACCGTACGGCCGGGTGGCGCCACTTCGCCGACCGGGGTGCGGTGTTCGAGGCCGACGGGCTCTGGTATCTCACCAGCGGTGACGCCGTCCGGTTCGCCTACCAGCACCCCGAGGTCTTCTCCTCGGCTCGCGCCTTCGACTCCCTCGGCAGCCCCGTGCCTTTGATCCCGTTGGCCGTCGACCCCCCCGACCACCTCCGGTACCGCCGCGTGCTCGACCCCATGCTGGCCCCGCGGGTGGTGAACGCCATGGAGGACGAGCTCCGTCACCAGATCCAGGACCTCATCGACGAGTTCGTGGATCGCGGTGAGTGCGACGTCATGGCTGACATCGCCCGCCTGTATCCCACCCAGGTCATCCTCACGCTGTTCGGCCTACCGCTCGAGGACCGCGATCGGTTCATCGCCTGGACGGAGGCCATCGTGGGCGCGTCCGGAGCAGGAGTCGCCAACGCCACCCCCGAGCAGGCCGAGGCAGGCATGGCGCTGTTCGGATACTTGCATGGCCACCTCGACACGAAGCGGGCCGAGCCCGGCGACGACATGCTGAGTCGGGTGATCGCCATAGCCGGCGAGGACACGTGGACCGACGAGGAGTTGTTGGGTCTGTGCTTCCTGTTCACCATCGCCGGTCTCGACACCGTGACGGCGGCGATCGGATTCGTGATCTATCACCTGGCGCGCCGCCCCGATCTCCGGGCCCGGATCCACGACGATCCCGAGCTGATCGGGCCGTTCATCGAGGAGGTGCTGCGCTTGGAGCTACCAGCCCCCATGTCGCCTCGCGTCACCCTGGCCGACGTCGAGCTGGAGGGCCAGCACATCCCGGCCGGCTCCTTCGCCATGGTGGTGCCGGCGGTGGCGAACCGGGAAGCGACCAACGGCGACGCCCCCGACGAGATCGACATCGATCAGGGAGGTCGTGGTCACCTCAGCTTCGGGGGCGGCATCCACCGGTGCCTGGGCTCGCATCTGGCGAGGCGTGAGCTCCGCCTGGTGGTCGAGGAGTTCCATCGCCGGGTGCCCGACTACCACATCCCTGACGAGGTCGAGCCGGCGGTCCATTGGCCGTCGGGCACGCTCCACTTCACCACGTTGCCCCTGGTGCTCGACCGGACTCGTACGAGAGATGGGAGCCTGCCGCGATGAGGATCACCATCGACACCGAGCGCTGCCAGGGCCACGGCGTGTGCTACACGGTCGCTCCCGAGCTCTTCGGCGACGACGACCGTGGCTACGGCGAGGTGCGGGGCGACGGTTCGGTGAGCGAGGATCAGGCCGAGGCCGCCGCCCGCGCCGTCGACCGCTGCCCCGAGCGGGCGATCACCATCGAGTCCTGAGGCTCGCTGATCTACCGACCGGTGAACGCCGCCGGCCGGCTCTGGACGAAGCTCTCCACCCCTTCGAGGCGGTCACGGGTGGTGGACACCAGTGCGATGGCGGCCCGTTCCTCCGCGAACGAGGTCGCCATGTCGGACTCGAGGGAGCGACGGTAGAGCCGCTTGGTCAACCCGAGCGAACGAGGACCGTGAGCCAGCCGATCGGCGAGACCCATCGCCGTCGACACCACGTCGCCGGCCGGTGCGAGACGGTTGACCACCCCCCACTCGTGCAACGTGTCGGACGTGACGGGATCGCTCAGGAGCGCGAGCTCGTTCAGCCGGTGGAACGGGATGATGCGCGGCAGGAAGTAGGGGTCGCCGGCATGGGGGACCATGCCGCGGCGGGCGAACACGTGGGTCCAGCGGGCGCCCTCAGCCGCCACCACCAGGTCGGCCAAGAGGGCCATGAGCCATCCGGCACCGGCGACGGTGCCGTTGACCGCGCTGACCATCGGGGTCTCCAGCTCCCACATGACCTGGAAGAGTCGGTTGAAGTCCGAGGTGGCGAACCGGTAGTCGAGGGTCGCCATGGCCTCCACGGCGTCGTTGTCGGCCACGGCATCGGCCCCGGTGCAGAAGTCGCGTTCGGTTCCCGTCACGACGATGGCCCGCACGTCCGGGTCGCGGTCGGCGGCCAACAGCACGTCGGTCATGGCGACACACGTGTCAATGTCGATGGCGTTGCGGCGCTGGGGCCGGTGAAGCCGCACGACGAGCACGGCGCCGTCGCGGTCGAGCTCCAGCCCCTCCGGCACGTCGTAGGTCGCGTCGTAGGTCGCGGCGTCGGTCATGGCCGGGCAGCCTACCGACGACAGGTGACGCTGGTGCCAGAACAACGATGCGCTGCGGCGTCACGGGCGGCGGATCCTGGTGACCGAGCGGTTCGGTAGTGTCAGGTGACACGGACGCCAGAAACGAAGGGGAATCGATGACCGCCGCACCAGGAACCGAGTCCACGAGTGATCTGGAACGCAACCTGCTGGGCGCCACGACGGCGGCGCACCAGAAGGTCGAGATCTACTCCGGGGTGGCCCGGCTGGCCCGCACGGTCTGGGGGAGCGAGGTGCAGCCTCGCTGGACGCAACCGTCCGAGCACCGCGGTGATGCTCTGCCATCCGACGGCCAACTTCCTCGGTCACTACGCGCTCGCCGGGCTGGCCGAGCGGGGCTTCGGCGCCATCGGGTTCACCACCCGCTACGTGGGCAACGACACGTCGCTGATCATGGAGAACTGCCTGCTCGACATGGGCGACATGGTGCACCACCTGTACGAGCGGGGCTACGAACGGGTCGTGCTGGTCGGCAACAGCGGCGGTGCGTCGATCGTGCCCTACTACCAGGCCCAGGCCCGCAGACCCGACGGTGACCGCGCCGCCGGGCGGCGGGCCCGACCTCACCACGGCCGGCCTGCGACCCGCCGACGCGCTGATCATGCTCAACGCCCATCCGTCGCGGGCCCGGCTGAGCACCGAATGGCTCGACCCGGCGATCGTCGACGAGCGCCAGCCCTTCGAGCGCGACCCGTCGCTCGACATGTTCAACCCCGACAACGGGCCGCCGTTCGCGGGCGAGTTCGTGGCTCGCTACCGGGCCGCCCAGGTGGCCCGCAACCGCCGGATCTCGGCGTGGGCCGAGGCGCAGCTGCGGACGCTCGCGAGCGCCGCCGCACTGGCCGGCCGGGCTCGACGACCTGGCCTTCGTCGTGCACGGGCACCGCGGCCGATCTGCGTTTCCTCGACGGCGCCATCGACCCGAGCGACCGGAGATCGGGGTGACCTTGTGGGGGCCGCCGACCGTCGCCAACTACATGCCGGCCGGGATCTCGCGCACCACGACGCTGCGGGCGTGGCTCAACCAATGGTCGCTCGACCACACCAACGGCCGACTCGCTGCGCTGGCTGCCCGAGATCGACGTGCCGGTGCTCGTCGAGCGCCGGCACGGCCGATCCGACCGTGCTGCCCCACATGGGCCAGCAGATGCACGAGCGCCGCGGTCAAGGCGCCCGTGCGTGAGCTCCGTCGCGATCCGGGGGCGACCCACTACTTCGAAGGCCAACCCGAGCTGCTGACCGAGGCGCTCGACGCCATGGCGGCGTGGATCCGCGCCAACGTCGGCGAGTGACCGGCGCCGCTGACCGGCCGCCCCTTCGGACGGCGGTACATGGGAGCTTCGAGACGCTGCCGGAGCTGATGGACGAGGCGGCCGAGCAGCTCGGCGACCGGGAGGCGTGGGTCGACGGAGACGAACGGCTCTCGTTTGCCGGCTGGGTGCACGCCGCAGACAGGGTCGCCGCGGCCATGGCCCGACGCGGCGTCGATCGGGGCGATGTCGTGGCGCTCCAGCTGCCCAACAGCATCGACTACGCCGTGTGTTACGCCGCCGCGTGTCGTTTGGGCGCGGTCACCACCGGCATCAACCCTCGGCTCGGGCCGCGTGAGGTGAACGCCATCATGGGCCGGGCCCGTCCGGCGCTCGTCGTCCGCGACGACTCGTTGGGCGTGCCGCCCCTCGACTCGTCGATCCCGGTGCTCGACCGGACGGCGTTGGCCGAGGCCGCCGTGAGCACCCGGTCAAGCGGCCGCTTTGGGCGCCGGCTACCGATCGACGCCGCCGATCCCGTGGCCATCATCTGGACCAGCGGAACCACCGGTCTGCCCAAGGGGGCGTGGTTCGATCACCGCAACCTCGCAGCCGCAGTCGTCTCGGCGGGGGCCATGACGGCACCGTTCGACCGCCGTCTGGGCGCGGTGCCGATGACGCACGCCGGGTTCATGGCCAAGCTGTGGGAGCAGTTCGCCCTGGGGGTCACGGTCGTGCTCGCCCCGACGCCGTTCACGCCGGACGGCATGTTCCGGGTGATGGTCGACGAGTGCATCACGGTGGGGGCCGGGGTGCCGACCCAGTGGGCCAAGCTGCTCGATCTCCCCGATGTCGCGGCGGCGGACTGGTCAGCGTTGCGGGTGTGTCTGGTGGCCACGGCACCGGCTCCACCGGAGCTCGTCGAACGTCTGGCCCGGACCTTCCACTGTCCGGTCGTGGTCCGCTACGCCATGACGGAGTCGCCCTCGATCACGGGGACCGAACCCTCTGACCCGCCGGAGGTGCAGTATCGCACCGTCGGTCGCCCCCAGATCGGCGTCGAGGTCGAGCTGGTCGACGCCGACGGCCACCTGATTCCGTCGGGCGAGGTGGGCCGGGTGCGGGTGCGTGGTGCGTGCGTCATGCGTGGGTACTGGGGCGATCCGGAGCGCACGGCCGAAGCGCTGGACGACGACGGCTGGCTGACCTCGACCGACCTCGGGCGGCTCGACGCGGGTGGCAACCTTCGAGCTGGTCGGCCGGCTCGGCGACATGTACATCCGCGGGGGCTACAACGTGTACCCGACCGAGGTGGCTCACCTGATGACTGAACACCCCGCCGTGGATCAGGCAGCCGTCGTCGGGGTACCCGCACCGGTGATCGGTGAGATCGGCGTGGCGTTCGTGGTCCCGGTGGAGCCGGCCGATCCGCCGACGCTCGATGAGCTGCGGGCATGGGTGGGGGACCGGCTGGCCGACTACAAGATGCCGGACCGGCTCGTCGTCGTCGACACGCTCCCGCTGACCACCGCCATGAAGCTCGACACGGCCGAGCTCCGCCGCCTCGCCGAGGCGGCCTCGTAGGCAGGAGCCGGTGAGGCCCGGTCGCTCGCGTCGTCGGGCGTGTCCTTGGCTGTTTCGACCGCCGTGGTCACCCGGCGAGGCCGAGGAAGACGAGGATCGACCGTCCGAATCGAACGACCTCCTCGTCGCTCAGACGACCGACGTGGTCACGGAGCTTCGAGCGGGGCACGGTCGTGATCTTGTCGATCATGAGGCTGGACGCTTCCCGAAGCCCGTTCGCCGCGTCAGGCTCGATCGGCAGCCGGAACAGGGGCGCCTCAGTCGGGTCGGTGGTGAACGCGCAGACGGTCACCGAATCGGTCCCGTCGAATCGGTCGTCCTGGACGATGGCCACCGGTCGAGGCTTGCCGACGTACCCGGTGCCCGCCGCTGCTGTCCAGATCTCACCTCGCCTCACTCGTCGTCCCAGCTGATGGCGTCGATGAACGACTGGTCGTCGCGGGCGTGACTGCTGCTCGCGACCGCCGTTGACTGGCGATGAGCCTCCCGTCCGAACTCGGGCGAGCGGACGTCGGGCACCCAGATCTGAACCGGACGCAGGCCCTGGGCACGGAGCCGTCGACGGTGTTCCCGTACTCGCCTCGCGGTGTTCGAGTTCTCCGGCGGAGCAGCCATGGGACCATGTTACATGTAACGTCGCCCGTCGCCGACGGGCCGCACTCGGCTGGGCCCGAAAATGCTAACCTATTTATCGATACGGCTGGCTGAGGGGCTGGCCCGGGCCACGAGTCGAGAAGGCGAGACGCTGATGGCGGATACTCCGACGACGCACACCGGCGGCGAGCCCTTCCGTGAGATCACGTTCGATATTGGTGACGATCACGTGGCTACGATCACCTTGAACCGGCCCGAGAAGTTCAACTCGTTCACCGAGGTGATGGCGGGCGAGATGATCCGGGCGTGGTCGATCTGTCGCGATACCGACGACATCCATGCCGTCGTGCTGCGTGCCGCGGGCGAGCGGGCGTTCTGCACCGGGATCGACATCCAGCAGGGGGTGTGGTGGTACCACCTCGACATCTGGAACCAGTTCGATCCTGGAGCTCTGTTGAGCCCGAAGGCGCACAAGTGCTGGAAGCCGGTCGTCGTCGCCGTCCACGGGATGTGCGCCGGGGGCGGGCAGTACTTCGTGAACGAGGCGGACATCGTCATCTGCTCCGACGACGCGGTGTTCTTCGACCCGCACGCCAATGGAGGCGTGGTGTCGGCGCTCGAACCCATCGGCATGCTGCAACGCGGCGTGCCGCTCGGTGATGTCCTGCGGTGGGCCCTGATGGGCAGCGAGGAGCGCATCTCGGCCGAGACGGCCATGCGCCTCGGGCTGGTCACCGAGATCGTGCCCCGTGCCGAGCTGTGGGATCGGGCCCACCAGTTGGCGGCCGAGATCGCGACCCGTCGGCCCGAGGCGATCCAGGGAACGATCCGGGCGATCTGGGAGTCGCTCGACATGAACCGCACCGCGGCGATGACTCAGGGTCTGCTCTACACCCACATCGGCAACCCGCCCCCGGGCTCCCGTCCGGAGCGCGCTCCGCAACCGCGAACCGCGCGTGCGGTGACGGTGGCGGGCATGGACCATCCCTGGGATCGCCGCCTGGGCGTCTGGCACATCGCCGAGGATCGTCCCGAGGCACTCGCCATCGTCGAATCCCCGGAAGGCGCCTTCACCTACCGCGAGCTCGTGGATCGGGCCCATCGGCTCGTCCACCTGCTGCGCTCGCGGGGCGTGGGCGCCGGCGACGTGGTGGCCTCGCTGCTCCCCAATGGAGCGGACATCGTCACCGTCAACCTGGCCTGCCTCGAGGCCGGTATGTGGTTCCTGCCGCTGAACACCTTCCTCACCGCAGCTGAGTTGTCCACGATCATCGAGCACTCGGGCACCCGCGCCATCGTCGCCCACGAGCGGTTCGCATCCGCGCTCGAGGGCACACGGCCGCCGGTGGTGCTCAGCGTGGGTGATGTGGTGGGCGGCCGACTCCCTCGCCGCAGGACTGGACGGGCAGCCGAGCACCACACCGCCGGACCGTCGGCCCGGCTCGCTGTTCACGTACACGTCAGGGACCACGGGTCGGCCCAAGGGCATCAAACGTCCCGTGCCCGATGGCGACCCCGATGATGTGGCGCAGCACGCCGCGGTGTTCGGCCGGGCCTTCGACTTCCGCCCGTTCGCCGGCGCCCATCTGGTGTCGACGGCGATGTACCACGGCGGCAGCCTGAGCTACTGGATGGGAGCCCTACACGTTGGCCATCCGCTGGCCATCATGGCCAAGTTCGATCCCGAGCAGGCGCTGGCGCTCATCCAGCGGCATCGGGTGGTGTCGGCGTACATGGTGCCCACCCAGTTCCATCGCATGATGCGCCTGCCGGAGGACGTGCGGCGCTCCTACGACATCACCAGCCTCCACTCCGTGGTGCACTCGGCCGCTCCGTGCCCGCAGGCGCTCAAGCAGCAGATGATGGACTGGTGGGGTCCCGTCATCTGGGAGACGTACGGCGGGATGGAAGGGGCGGCTACCATCGCCAAGCCCCACCGGTGGCTGGAGCGGCCGGGCACCGTGGGACGGGCCGTCCGGGGCGTGCACATCTCGATCCGCGACGAGCGCGGCGCCGCCCTCCCCCCCGGTGATGTCGGTACCATCTACTACCGCACCGACTCCCCATCGTTCGATTATGTCGGGGATGCCGAGTCCACCGCGTCGGTGAGGATCGACGACCAGTTCACCATCGGCGACATGGGCTTCCTCGACGACGACGGCTACCTCTTCATCCGCGACCGGGCCAAGGACATGATCATCACCGGCGGCGTCAACGTGTACCCCCAGGAGGTCGAGGCCGTGCTTCTCGCGCACCCGGCCGTCGGCGATGTCGGAGTGATCGGCGTGCCGGATCCGGAGTGGGGGGAGTCGGTGCTCGCTGTCGTCGAGCCCGCGTCCGGAGCCGACGCCGGCGCACCTTTGGCCGCCGAGTTGATCGAGTGGTGCCGCAGTCGTCTGGCCAGCTACAAGTGCCCCCGCTCGGTCGAGTTCCGCGACGAGCTCCCCCGCACCGACGCCGGCAAGCTCTACAAACGACGCCTCCGCGACGAGTACTGGCAGGACTCCGGCCGCGCTCTGTGAGCCCACGCCGCGGCAGCGGTTGGGGTGTCGGGTGAGGTGGCGCCTTACGGCTCGCGGGGGAGGCCGAGCACCCGTTCGGCGACGGTGTTGCGCTGGATCTCCGACGTGCCCGTTCCGATGGTGGACGCCCGGGTGCGAAGGAACCCCCACACCCAGCGGCCGCGCTGCACGGCGTGCGGGTCGCGGCGATCGAGCATGCCGGCGGCGCCGATGACATCGAGGGCCAAGATATGGAGGCGCTGCTCGAACTCGGCGGCGAGGATGCGGCTGGTCGACGACGCCGGCCCCGGCTCGCCCCGGGCGAGGATGTCCTGGATCGAGCGAACGCCCGCCACGTGCATCAGGTGCATGTCGGTGTACGCCGAGGCCAGGCGCTGCCGGATCAGTGGATCGTCGCGGGCGCCGTTCTCCCGAGCCAGCGACATGAGCTCGCTCACGATGCGCCGATACGCGGTCGCCTGGTTCAGGACACCTGCCGCACGCTCGTGGCCGAGGCTGGTGCGGGCGATGGGCCAGCCTCCACCTTCAGCGCCGACGCGGTGGGCGACCGGTACCTCCACGTCCGTGAAGGTGATCGAGCAGAAATCGGCGCCGCCGGTGAGATCTCGGATGGGCCGGATCTCGATCCCCGGCGAGCGAGCTTCCACGAGAAGGTAGGAGATGCCCTTCTCTCGTTCGCCGGGCCCCGTGCGGACGAGGCAGAACAGCACGTCGGCGATGTCGGCGACGCTGCTCCATACCTTCTCGCCGTTGAGAACATAGACATCGCCGCGGCGCACGGCGCTGGTGCGGAGCGAGGGGAGGTCCGAGCCGGCGTCGGGTTCGCTGTAACCCTGCGCCCACACCTCATCGGCCCGCAGCATCGGCGGCAGCCAGCGGGTCTTCTGGTCCTCGGTGGCGTAGCGGATGATCGTCGGGCCGGCGATCCCGACCCCGGTCCCCGGCGGCCCGGGCACGTGGGCCCGACCCATCTCCTCGGCGTAGACGACCTGCAGGGCGAACGGCAGGTCCATGCCTCCGTACGCCTCGGGCCAGCTCGGACCGGCGCAGCCGTGGTCGACGAGGGTCGCCGACCACGCCTTCTGCCACGCCGTGGCCTCGGCCCGGCCTTTGGGCCGGGGACCGGGATGATGATCGGCCAGGAACCGCTGCAACCGACAGCGGAACTCGTCGGTCAGATCACCCCTGCCGGCGTCACTGGTTCCATTGGAGTCATTCGCCACGGCGGCGCGCCGCGCTCAGGTCGTCGCGGCGGAGCGCGCTGAGGTCGTCGCGGCGGAGCGCGCTGAGGTCGTTGTGTCGGGCGAACATCTGGAACGCCTTGCGTTGCAGGTCGAGCGGCACGGCCGGGAGGGGCGGAATCCCGGCGTGGCGTGACGGCAACGACACCGTGGCCGTGGCGTACGCCGTCTCGACATCGCGCTGGCTCACCATCGACAACTTCAGATCGACGAGGTACCGCCCGGTGTCCTCGCGTTTGCCGGTGACCTCCCCGGAGAGGAACTGGGTGTCGCCCATGTAGTTGAACTTGCGGATCGAATCCTCGAGGCCTTCGATGAAAGCGTCGTCACCCGCCCAGTCCGAGACGTGGTGGTAGAACCAGCACTGCCGGAGCACCCCGTAGTCGTAGGCCATCGGGTTGCCGATGGCCTTGGCCCAGTCGGAGTCCCAGTGCAAACGCTGGGCGACGTCGTACACCCCGTTGGCGTTCTTGATGTAGAAGGGGGCGATCCGGCGCCGGTTCTTGAAGCCGAGGCGGGAGGCCCGCAGGCCGTACGGGACGAAGCCGTACCCGCCGGCGTGGAAAGCGATCATCTCGGTGACGGTGAGCGGGCCCTTGACCATCGGGGGCAGGGCATCGCCGATCTCGACGTCTTCCCAGTACCGGGGTTCGGCGCCGCGGGGCTGCTCCTGCTCGTAGATGTCGTCGATTCGTTTGTAGTCGTCGTCGGTGTAGGTGGCGGGCTCGATCTCGGCGTACTTGCCGCGCTCACGGGCCGTCTTGCGTTCCGTGAGCACCCGGAGGATCCGGTAGACGCCCACGACCTCGCCGCGTTGGTTGATGGCCACATCACGCCGGACCTGGATCACGGACCGGCCGGCGAACTCGGACTGCTTGACGTCGAGGCTCTCCTCGCCGTCGAAGCTGAAGATGCGATCCCCGGGATAGATGGGTCGGTACCACTCCCACCTCCCGCCCGACACGAACACGTGCACCCCGCGGAACAGGCTCCGGGTCTGCCTCTTGATCTCGTCGGGCATGGGGTCGCCGAGCATCGGGGTCTTGATGTGGCCGGCCATCGTGCCGTGGCCGATCTGGCTGCCCCAGCGAGTCGTGGGGCCGTAGTCCTCGTCGATGTAGAGCGGGTTGTCGTCG
Source organism: uncultured Acidobacteriota bacterium (assembly GCA_963732655.1). Lineage (GTDB taxonomy): Bacteria > Actinomycetota > Acidimicrobiia > Acidimicrobiales > SHLQ01 > CAVTWS01. The sequence goes on from CAVTAI010000005.1 coordinate 877,611, forward strand.
CCCACGCCCATGGCCCAGTTGCGTAGGGCATCAGGCGAGGCGACCGAGTAGAGCTCACGATGGCGGGAAGCGGTGTCGGCGCCGATCAGCAGCTGGGCCCGGTCGATGTCGTCGTCGGTGAGCTGGTAGGCGATCGCCCGCTCGAACTCCTTCTCGAGCTCGGGATCGACCTGCAGCGACTCTGGGGTGGCGTCGGTGCTCACGAGCGACTCCTTCCGGTTGGGGGTGGTTCGACTCCTCCCCTGAAAATGTTGACCTATATTAGCGCCAGGCCCGGAAGGTAGGCCCGGAAGCTAGGCCGGAAGGTAGGAAGGAAGTTCGGCGATGCCCACCGAAGCTGCATTCGAAGACGAGAACCGCGACTTCCGGGCCCGGGTGCGGGCGTGGCTCGCCGAGCGATATTCCCTCCGCGATCCAGGCCGTGACGACGATCGGGTCGACATCATCAGCCGCACCCCGGACGGGCACGACGCTCTCGTAGCACGGGCCCGAGCCCTGCAGGGCGAGCTGGCGGTCGCGGGGTTCGCGGGGCTGGGCCTATCGTCCGAGTACGGCGGACGCGGGTCGACGCGTGGACATGACGCCGTGGTCGATGCCGAGCTGGCTCGATTCGACACACCGTCGCTCAAGCCGCTCTCGATCGGGCTCGGGCTGGCGGTGCCGACGATCCTCCATGCCGGCACCGAGGCGCAACGCCGCCGGTTCCTGCCGCCGTTGGTGCGGGGCGATGAATTGTGGTGTCAGATGTTCAGCGAGCCCGATGCAGGATCCGATCTGGTGTCGCTGCGATGCCGGGGCGTGATCGACGGCGACCGCTGGCTGGTGAGTGGCCAGAAGGTGTGGTCGTCCTATGCGGCGGATGCCGAGTACGGCTTGCTGCTCGTTCGTTCCGATCCCGACGCCGCCAAACCGCATGCCGGAATCACGATGCTGATACTCGACATGACGTTGCCGGGCGTCACGGTGCGACCGTTGGTGGACATCGCCGGCGGTCATCACTTCAACGAGGTGTTCCTCGAGGAGGTCATCGTCGGCGCCGACATGGTGGTCGGCCAGGTCCACGACGGGTGGCGGGTTGCCATCGGCACCCTCGGCGGCGAGCGATCGAGCTATCGCGGCGGCTCGGGGGGCGGTCGACGTCGTCGCCAGGTGCTCGAGGCGGCGACCCGACGCGATCGCCGGGCCGACCCGCAGATGCGGCAGCGGTTGGCCTCGGTGATCGCCGAGGAACGGATCCTCGAGTGGCTGGGCGACCGCCTGGCGCTCGGAGCGGTCGCCGGTGGGAACCCGGCGGGCGGTTCGCTGATGAAGGTGGCGGCCGGGAACCTGGAGCAGAAGTCCGCCGAGCTGCTCGGCGACCTCCACGGCGCCGCCGCGGCGGCCTGGCCCATCGACGACCCCGACGGCGACATCCCGACTCACTTCCTGGCGTCCTCCCGCCAAGCAACGGTGGCTGGAGGAACGCATCAGATCCAGCGCAACCTGCTCGGTGAACGCGTCCTCGGCCTCCCTCGCGTCTGACCCGGGGACGCGCCCCAGCCCGGCCTTTCGTCCGAACTGCTCGCGATCGCCGACACGAGAGGTGGCCTGGCGCGCGCGGTTCGTGCGGGCGGGGACGGGTCGGGACGCTCAGCCGTTCGGGAGGCCGCGGCGGCGGGCGTAGTCCGGGTCGAGGCGAGGGACGGGGAGGCCCAGGCGACGGGCGAGCATCTGGGCGGTGAGGTTGCCGTGACCCATCCGGGTGGTGGGCGGAAGCGTGCCCCGGGCGACGCCGATGTCGGCCATGCGGATCACGGTGACGGTGAGCACCCACGCGGCCAGGATCTCGTACCAGTCGAGGTCGTCGACGTCGACGGTGGTGGCGGCGGTGACGAGCGTGGTGTACCGGTCGATCGTCTCGTCTCGACCGGGCCAGCCGGGGAGGGGAGCGATCCCATGGGCGGAGGTCTGGAACTCCTCCATCACGAGCCACCACCCCAGATCGAGTCCGGCCGGGCCGATCGAGGCGAGCTCCCAATCGAGGATGGCGGCGCAGGTGCCGTCGCCCCTGAAGATCATGTTGCCGATGCGAGGGTCGCCCCAGCACAAGACGTTCGGCCCGGGATGACGGGGTCGCGTCGAACGGAGGTGATCGAGGGCCGCATCGGTGATGGGGAAGGATCGACCATCGGTGACCCACTCGTACCAGCGTGTGAGGTAGGCGAGCCGCGTATCCGAGCGAGTCGCCGGCCGGCGCGTCGGCGAGGACCGCGTGGTGGGCGCGCCAGTCGACCGAGTGGACCGAGACCATGGCGGCCATCGCCGACCCCCACAAGACGCGGCGGCCCGCCTCGGTCATCGTGGGCAGCAATCCCCCGGTGTGGATGGACGGCATGCCATGAGGCACGGTACCGGCGACGAACTCCATCAGGAAGAAGGGATGGCCGAGGACTGCCGGATCCGTCTCCGCCAGGATCACTCGTGGTGCGGGCACGTGCGGGGAGCGTTCGAGGCCCTTCAGGACGGCGGCCTCGCGCTGGACGTCGGGGTCGAGGAAGATCCGGTTGGACTCGGTCTGCATGCGCAGGACGAGGGGGAGCTCCTCGACTCGGCTGGCGGCAGCCCACCTCACGGTCAACGGGGCGGTGAGGTTGGAGTTCCCGCTCGCCGGAGCGCCGTGGAGGCGCACATTCACCTCGCCGGCCGCCCCGCGACCGATCGTCGGTAGCCGATCGGTGAACCAGCGGGTCAGCGCGGCCTCGATTTCGTCCGGCCGGTCGAGGGAGACGTCCACGTCAGCGGATCCGGTTGACGAATGCGGAGACGACAGGGCCGAAGCTGTCGGCCGTGCCGCCGTGCAGCAGGACCGCGGTGGCGCCGGCGTCGAGGTAGTCGTCGAGGCGAGCGGCGCATGCGCTCGCCGATCCGGTCGCCGCGCCGTCGGTGAGCCATGCGGTGGGGAGGTCGCGGCCGATCGTGGCCAACTCGGGGGCGGTAATACGTTTGACCGCGGCGTAATCGAGGCCGGCGAACCGTTCATGGGCTCGAACCGCCGCCAACCGATCCGGGTCCCACCCATTGGCCGCCGCCAACGCATCCCCGAGACCAGCCATGAGCAGGTAGCCGAGCGCCCGGGCGCCGACGATCTCGGAGGGGTCCTGATCGGCGGCCACGATCACGGTGGCGTGGATCGCGAGGGCGTCGGGATCGCGGCCGGCGGACTCGGCCGCCGATCGGATCCGGGCGACGGACCGGGCGACCGCCTCGGGCGACAGCAACGGGTGGAGCACGACGGCGTCGAACGCGCGCCCGCCCAGGCTCAACGTGGCGGGCCCGACGCCGGCGAGCAGGAGTTGGGGTGGTGGCATGTCGATGGTCTCGACGAGCTGGAGCAGGGGCCAGCGTCCGGCCGGTCCGTCGTAGCTGACTCGCTCCCCGGCCCACAGCCGGCGCATCACTGCGGCCGTGTCCTCGAGCATCTGGGTGGTGGGGGGCGTGATGCCGTAGGCGCGCCAGCGGCCCTCCGAGCCGCGCCCGAAACCGAGGGTGAATCGGCCGGCCGTCAACAGCTGAAGGGTCTGACCCATCGACGCCAGGACCATGGGGTGACGGGTACCGATGTGGGTGACGCCGGCCGCCAGATGGATTCGACGGGTCGACTGGCTCAAGGCCCCGGCGATCGATGGGAGGTCCTTGGTGTCGTAGCGTTCCCCGATGAAGGCCGTACCGAGTCCCAGCTCCTCGGCGGCGATGGCTTCGACGATTGCGGCGCGAGGATCGCGCACGCCGCCCGGCAGCAGGTAGCAGCTCAACCGAGCGGCACGCCCGGCGGGCGATGCCGGTTCACCCGGGCCTGGCTCCGGCGTGCCTGGTTCATGCGAGCCCGGTTCAGACAGCACGGACGATCGGTCGGTCGCCACGATGTCGGCCACCGAGCCTCAGCCGCCGAGCCGCAGCCCGGGGGCACGCGTGCCGAACAGGTTGGTATCGAGCACCCGCGACAACGTGGCGGCGTCCCAGTGGGCCCCGCCGCTCGATACGGCGACGGCCTCGGTCCAGCCCCGCATCCAGTAGATGGTGTCGCCCATGGCGCGGATGCACTGCCCGCTGACGTGGGCGGCGGCGTCGCTGGCCAGCCAGGCGACGATCGGCGAGCTGATCCGGGGGTCGGTGCGGTCCCAGGATTCGGCGGGGAGCTCGTCGGGTTCGGCGGGCGTCGCCCCGGGCACGGTGCCGGCCGAGAGGCGGGTGAGGGCACCGGGGCTGATGGCGTTGACGGTGACGCCGATGCCGGCGAGCTCGACGCTGAGCGTCAAGGTGAGGCCCATGATGGCGGCCTTGGCGGTGGCGTAGTTGCTCTGGCCGAAGTTGCCCTGGAGGCCAGCACCGGAGGTGGTGTTGACGATCCGGCCACCTTTGGCGTGGCCCGCTTTGGCCTGCTCCCGCCAGTGCCTCGACGCGGCGCGCGAGGTGAGCCAGGTGCCTCTGACGTGAACCCGCATCACGAGGTCGAAGTCGTCGACCGACATGTTCCAGATCGCCCGGTCGCGGACGATGCCGGCGTTGTTGACCACGATGTCGAGCCGGCCCCACGTGTCGACCGCCCGGGCGACCATGGCGTCGGCCTGGGTTTCGTCGCCGACGTCCCCGTAGTCGGCCACCGCCTCTCCGCCGGCGGCCACGATGCGGTCGACGACGACGTCGGCATCTCGGCCGCTGCCTTCGCCCCCCACCGAGGTGCCGAGGTCGTTGACGACGACACGAGCGCCGTGTTTGGCCAGCTCGAACGCGTGGGATCGACCGATCCCGTGTCCGGCCCCGGTCACGATGGCGACCTTCCCCTCGAGCAGCCCTGCCATGTGTGTCCTCCTGGAGCGTCGGCCCGTGAGAGCCGAATCTGACGTTAGCGTCGCGTAGGCGCAGACGAGGCCCGCCCGTCGGCGCGGCTGTGGTCTGCAGCATCACCGTGGGCGCGGCCGTGATCGGCGGCGAAGCCGGCGATGGTCCAGCGCACCATGCGTTCGAGCAGGGCGGGTTCGGCGGTGCGGGCCGGGAGATCGCGGCGACGGCCGAGCAGCCAGCCGCCGACGACGACGCGGAGCGCGGCCAAGAGCTCATCGGCATCGTCGGGCGCGTACCCGGCCGCGATGATGTGGTCGTGGACGACGCGGGACATCTGGTCGGCCGCCCGTGACGGCCGGCGGGCCGGGAGGACACGAGCGGCGACGCCTGGGTAGCGCCCGAAGACGTCGTGCATGTTCAAGATGATCGTCGTGATGGCGTCGTCCCACGTCGCCTCCGCCGGCACGTCGAGATCGACCTCGGTGGCGACACGCTCGCAGAGATGGTCGAGCAAGGTCTCACGCCCGCCGACGTGGTGGTGGATCGCCGGGGCCGAAACTCCGAGGGCGTCCGCGACCGAGCGCATGGTGAGCCCGTCGATGCCGTCGCGCGCGAGTATCGGCAGCGCCACCTCGACGATGTCCTCGCGTGAGAGGGGGTCGGGTTGGGTGCCGCCTCGACTCCGTTTGACGGTGCTCATTTATGCATCTTAAATGGGTGGGCTCCCGAGGAGCCAACCAGGTGTGTGACAACCAGGTACATGCCAACCATGCATTTGCCAACCAAGGATGTGAAGGTGAGTCGAACCATGTCCCTCGATCTCGCGGTGGCCAATGCCACCTTGGCCGGGCTGCGGACCTACCCGGTGGCGATCACGACGGTGCACGAGGGGCGGACCAACGGCTTGATGTCGTTGTCCGGGGCCGGCGCCGGCATCGTGCCCGAAGCGCCCCGCGCCACCGTCAGCATCACCAAGTACAACTTCTCCCACGACTTGATCCTCAACAGTGGGGTGTTCGTCATCCACGTGCTCGGAAGCGCGCCCGAGATCGTCGACGAGTCCCTGCAGATCCTCATGGCCCTCGGCGGCAGCTCGGGCCGTGACAGTGACAAGATCGCCGGGCTCCGGACCCGCGTCGGGGTCACCGGAGCGCCGGTGCTGCTCGGCGCGCTGAACTTCGTGGAGTGCCGGATCACCGGCAGCCTCGACAACGACGAGAACACCATCTTCGTGGGCGACGTCGTGGCCGCCGGCCGCCTGAACGGCGGTGGCCGGCTGACCGTGGGCGAGGCATGGGGGAAGCTGCCGCCCGAGTGGGTCGAGGAATACGACCGCAACCACCATGCCCAGGTCGATCACTGCCGGATGATGCGCGGCCTCCCGATTCCTGACCATGCCGACGGCGGTGCGTGATGACCGGCCCTGACCAACCCGATCTCGCCCCGCTCGATCTCACCCAGCTCGATCTCACCCCGCCTGATCTCGGTGAGATCGTCCGCCGGCTGGGTCACCTGGAGGATCTCGCCCAGATCCACCAGCTGTTCGTCGACTATGGCCACTTCCTCGACGCCGGCGACTTCGCCTCCTACGCCGATCTGTTCGCGGCCGACGGCATCGTCAAGCTCGGGCCGATGGGCTCGGCGACCGGCCGGGAAGAGATCCGGGCGTTGATGGAGCGAGCGCTGGCCGGCACGGCCGGGTCGAGCTACCACGTGATCTCGAGTCCCCGGGTCGAGATCGACGGCGACACCGCCACGTCCGAAGTGATGTGGACCGTGGTGCAGCGCGGACCCGACGGAGCTCCGTCGGTGCCGATGATCGGTCGGCACCGCGATCGGCTGGTGCGCGACGGTGGCCGCTGGCGATTCCAGGAACGGCGCGGGTTCGTCGACATCCCCTCGGCCCTGCCGCGTGCAGGAGGCTGACGTGACGGGCTGCCCGGTCGCCCACGGCTACGACCCCCTCGACCCCGAGGTGGTGATCGACCCGTACCCGGTCCTCAACCGCCTTCGCCATGACGGGCCGGTGTTCTACGTCCCGGAGCTCGACCACTACCTGGTCACCCGTTTCGACGACATCGAGCAGGTCCTCCTCGACCGCGAAACGTGGTCGGCCTCGAACGCCTCGACCCCGCTCACGCCGATCGGCCCGGCGGCCCAGGCCATTCTGGAGGCGGGGTTCAAACGTGTCCCCACGCTCAACAACGCCGATCCGCCGCGGCACGGACCGATGCGCAAGTCGGTGCTGTCGGTCATGACCCCGCGTCGGCTCAACGCGTTGGAGCCGACCCTGCGGGCCTATGCCGAGGCCCTGGTCGACGGGTTCATCGACGAGCCGGAGGTCGATCTCGTCGACCGGCTGGCGTTCCCTTTCCCCGGTTTCGCCGCCTTCTCCCTGCTCGGGTTCCCGGAGTCCGACACGGACCTGCTGAAGGAGTGGAGCGCTCAGCGGGTGCTGCTCACCTACGGCCGGCTGTCCGACGACGAACAGGTGCGAGTGGCGCAGGTCATCGTCGACTTCTGGCGCTACTGCGAAGACCACGTCGCGGCGAGGCGGGCCGTGCGGGCCGACGACCTCACCTCGGATCTGCTCGATGTCGCCGACGCCAAACCCGAGCAGGTCAACGACTTCGACATCGTCAACATGGTGTACTCGATGGCCTTGGCCGGGCACGAGACCACGTGCAACACCATCGGCAACGGCATGCGGGCGCTGCTGTCGAACCCAAAGCAATGGCAGGCCTTGGTCGACGAGCCGAGCCAGATCCCCAACGCCGTCGAGGAAATCCTGCGTTTCGATGGTCCGGTGGTGAACCATCGGCGGCTCGCCCGAGTCGACACCGAGATCGGCGGCGTTCCGATCCCCGCCGGCGCGCGGGTCATGTTGTGCTTCGCCTCGGCCGCCCACGATCCGGCCCACTTCGACGATCCGGATGCCTTCCTCGTCGACCGGGAGGATGCGGAGCTGCACCTGGCCTTCGGCAAGGGCCCGCACTACTGCCTGGGCGCGCCCTGGGGCGCCTCAAGGTGCGCATCGTGCTCGAGCTGCTGACCTCCCGGACGCCGAACATGGCCCTGGTCCCGAGCCAAACCTTCGAGTACAGCCCCAACGCCTTGTTCCGGGGACTGCGTGCGCTGCTCGTGGCGCCCCAGGGTCTGGTGTGAGCATGGAGGCCGAACGGGGTCGAGGCCGACCAGTGAACGAGGCCGACGAGCCGGTGGTCGACGAGGCCGCGTTCAAGGTGGCCCAACGGCTGATCCGCCTCACCGCGCTACGAGGCGAGGCGGTCGACGGCGACAGCTGCGCCACCTGCCGCTACTACCTCGAACCCGATGCCCCACTGGCGTTCTGCTGGCACGAGAAGTTCCAGTGCCTCGTCAGCGCGGCTTGGTGGTGCCAACACTGGGAGATGACGTGATGTCCGACGAAACCACAGCCACAACCGCGGCCGCACCTCGTGACCGGAGCGAGGTCGACCGAGCCGAGGTCGAGGACGCATTCCGCCACTACTTCCGGACCGGCCCGGTCATGGAGGACTGGATCGCGTGGTCGCAGCTGTTCACCGACGACGCGGTCTACTTCGATCACTACTACGGGCGGTTCACGGGTCCGGCGGAGATCCAGCTGTTCCTCGAGACCACCATGATGTACGGCCGTCACTGCTACACAGCCCTCGAGTGGCACGTGATCGACGGTGATCGCATCGTGTGGAAGGGCATCAACCGGGCCGACCACCCGGACCCCACCCAGTCGCCGTTCGAGTTCCCCTCGCTCCAGATCATCCACTACGCCGGCGACGGGAAGTGGCGATCGGAGGAGGACTGGTGGATCCCGTCCGAGATGGTCGCCTACGCCAAGGGGTACTGGAAGGCGTGCCAGGCCGTCGACCCCGAGTTTCCGATGCAGCTGTCCCGACGCCACTGGGGCCCGATCGACTGGGCGCGGCCGCCCGCCGGGCACACCGCCACCCCGTCGTGGCTCGGTCGTGAGCACGAGATCCCCGTCGTGCGCCGGCTGGAGGACGTCACCTTCGGCGAACGCGTCTGATGTCCGACGCTCGTGGCGGGGGAGCTGGTGACGCTGGTGGCGGTGTGGCTGGCGACGCTCGTGGCGTCGATGTGGTCGTCGTGGGGGCCGGCGTGGCGGGGGCCGCGGTGGCCGCCCGGTTGGCCGCCGCCGGTCGGCGCGTCATCGTGCTCGAACGCGAGGCCGAGTACACCGATCGCGTACGCGGCGAGGGCATGGTGCCGTGGGGACTCGAGGCGGCGTCCGCGCTGGGTCTGGCCGACGCGGTGGTGGACACACCGGGCGCCTCGTTCATGACGACCCTGGTGGCCTACGACGAGCTCGTCCCGATCGACCGCGCTCGCCGCCGCGCCCGGAGCCTGGCCGACATGGTGCCGGGAGTGCCCGGGTTGGTGTCCGTCGGTCACCCGGAGCTGCGTCAATCGCTCGCCGATGCTGCGGTCGCGGCCGGCGCCACCATGGTGCGCCCGGTCTCGGACGTCGCCGTCAGACCGGGAAAGCCACCCGAGGTCGACGTGACCGTCGATGGCGAGCGAGTTCACCTCCGACCCCGACTGGTCGTGGTCGCCGACGGCAAGGAATCAACCGTCCGCCGGGCGCTGGGTATCGAGCTGTCGAGCACGATCCCGACGATGATGCTCACGGGGATGTTGGTCGACGATGGCGGGGTGTGGGATCGCGACGAGGTGACGATCGGCGTGCACGGCGAGAATCAGCTGTACGTCTTCCCGCGGGTCGGAGCCCTCCGCCTGTATGCCGGCCGGATGGTCGGCTCCGAGCGGTTCAGTGGGCCGGACCGGGCGACCCGCATGCTCGAGGCGTTCCGCGGCGCGAACCTCCCGCACGCCGACGATCTCGCCGAGGCGACGCCGATCGGGCCGTGCGCCACGTACCCGATGACCGACACCTGGACCCGCCGACCCTTCGTCGACGGCGTCGTGCTGATCGGCGACGCCGCCGGATGGAGCAACCCGGTGACCGGCCAGGGCCTGGCCGTCGCGTTCCGCGATGCGCTGGTGCTGACCGACGAGCTCCTGGCCGACGATGACTGGGCCGACGATGACGGGCCGAGATGATTGGGCCGAGAATGACCGGGCCGACCACGCCTTGGCCGACCACGCCTGGCCTGACCACGCCTGGGCCGACGGCCCGCTGGGACGCTTCGCCGACGAGCGCTGGGAGCGGATGCGCCGGCTCCGCTTCGCCAGCGCGCTGACGGACCTGCTCATGGCCCAGGGCGTTCCGGACCGGGCCGGGCGCAAGGAGCGCATGGAGCAGCGCCTGCGCCGGGATCCGCAGATGCTGGAGGCGCTCCAAGCGGTCCACGGCGGACCGTGGCGCGTCCGCGAGGATGCGTTCGAGCCCAGCTATCTGACCATCCTCGCCGGAATCTGACACCGCCATGACCGACGTCGTGTTGTACGAACGGGAGCCGCCGGTCGCCCGCATCGTGTTGAACTGGCCGGAGCGGGCCAACGCCCAGTCCTCGGAGATGGTGTGGGCCCTCGATCGGCTCCTCGATCAGGCCGCAGCGGACCCCGAGGTCAAGGTGGTGATCCTCAAGGCCAACGGCAAGGGTTTCTGCGCCGGCCACGTCATCGCCGGTCCGGACGCCTACCCCGAGTTCGTGGCGTCGTTCGACAGCATCGGCAGCAACTGGCTCGGGAGCCGCGCGTTGTTCCTGGGGCCGACGCTCAAGTTCTTCGAGTTCCCCAAACCGATGATCGCCCAGGTCCACGGGTACGCCGTGGGCGGTGGGACCTACTGGGCGCTCCTGCCCGACATCACGATCGCCTCCGACGACGCCTACTTCCAGATGCCGCTGGTACAGGGGCTGGGCTTCCCCGGCGGCGAGACGATGATCGAGCCGTGGACGTTCATGAACCGCAAGCGGGCCGCCGAATACCTCTACACGGCGCAGACGTTATCGGCCCAGGAGGCGTTGGACATGGGGCTCCTCAATCGTGTCGTGCCGAGATCGGACCTCGAGGCGACGGTGGAGGCCATGGCGGCAACGATCGCCCGGGCGCCGCTGTCGACGTTGATGGCCACCAAGTCGCTCCTCGTGCGGGCGTGGGAGCAGATGGGCATGCGCCAGCACCTCCAGCTGTCAGCCGATCTCATGTCGATCACCGAATCCACCAGCGACGCCCGGGCGTTCCGGCAGAATCTCATGGAGTCCGGCCGCACCCCCCGCCAAGCCGCGGCCGGGGAGACGTCGCCACCGGCCGATCCGGCTCAAGGGAGTTCGACGCCGTAGACGCGTACCGCGTTGTCCACAGGCGACGATTCCGCGGAAACGTCGAGAACGTCGACGGCGCCGGGAGGTTTCGGGGAGCGGTGCTCGACCTGGCTACACAGGTCACCCACCGTCGCGTGAAGGTCGAGCGGGTCGAAGGCGTGGGGAGTGACGGTTCCGATCGATGGCGGAAGCACCCCCGGTTCGGGCAACGGCGGGGCCAAGAACGGGACCAAGGTGGCGTCGGGCCGCCGGAAAGCGAGTCCGAGCAGGTGGGGCGAGTCCTGGTGTCCCGTGGCGACCGTGTAGCCGCCGGCGTGGACGAGGCGATGGTGGTATGGGCACAGGAGGACGAGGTTGGTGAGGATCGTGGGGCCGTGGTCGGCCCAGTGGACGATGTGGTGGGCGTGAAGGCGGCCGTGGCGGCCGCAGCCCGGGAAACAGCAGCCGATGTCGCGTCGGCGCAGGGCGCGACGCAGCCGGGTCGGGACCACTCGGCCGTGGGTGGCGTGGTCGACGGGATGGTTGCCGATCAGGAGGACCCGGTGAAGTGTGCAGTCGCAGGCGATTCGGCGAGCGTCCTCGTGGGCGACCCCGCGGCCGGGATGGAGCTCGGCGAGTCGCCAGGCGAGCGGCCGAGCGTCGGCGAAGGGATCGGTCGCGTCGGCGAGGTCATCGGGAGCCAGTGCCGGTGTGGTGGCCTCGGGGGTTCGGTCCGACGATGGTGCGTCGTGCCGTGGTGCGTCATTCGGAGTGGCGTCGTGCGGTGTGGCGTCGTGCGGGGTCGCGTCGTGCGGGGTCGCATCGCGCGGCGTCGCGTCGGTCTGGAGGATGTCGAGGTCGGCGGTGAGGGTGACGTGGTAACGGTCGTCGGGGCCCGAGCCGGCGGGGTCGGGTTGGGCGTGCAAGCTTCGGTGAGCGATCTCGACGAGGGCGTCGGCGGCGCGCTCGGCCCGGGTCGGCATGTCCGCGGAGCCGATGGCCTCGGCGCAGTGGGGTGATTCAGCGGGGTCGGCCGCGCTCGCTGTGGTCACGTCGGCCCGGTCATCGATGTGGGTGATGGCGGCCAGGAGCACGGCGCCGTCGTCAGGGCTGAGCCGACCGGACACGATCAGCGAGCCGTCGTCGGCCCACCACCACACGAACTGGTAGCGGTCATCGCGGCCGTGGGACCGGTCGGTTCGGTCCGGTGTGTCACCACTGGAAGGCCCGGCGGGGTCGTCGGTGCCGGGCGGCTGGTCCGGGTTGTCGTGGCGGGCTCGGCGGTAGCCCGACACGATTCGTTCGAGTTGTTCGGCGGTGGCGTGACGAGCTAGGCCGACGAAGAGATCCTCGGTCTCGGGTTCCGCGACCCGGCAGATCGCTCGGACTTGCGAGTACGAAAGTCGAGCAGCCGAGAACTCCCGGCAGACGGCGGGGAGTTGGGACATGGCGGCCGCGACCCGAACCCGGTCCCGGGCCGATTGCGGAGACAGGGCGCAATAGCGCGACAACCACTGGGCCATGGTGGCGCACCCCCACGTCTCATGCCCCCGTCGAGCGGTGTAGACGCCGATGACGCGGAGCCAGCGATACTCCGCCGCCGCCAAGTCAGAGGCCATCGACACCATCGTCGCTTCGAGGCGCTCGAGTGGCGCGGTCATCAAGGCGTCGTCGGACGGATGGTCGCCTGTGTCGGTGGCGGCGAGCGGGTGCTCGCCGGGGTCGATGTCGCCGAGCGGAGCGGGCTCGACGCCCGAACCAGGGTGCCCGGCCGGGGCGCCGAGTGGAAGGTCATCCAGGATCATCGTCATGGCATCGAGCCTATGAACGGGGTGTGACATCGACCGGTTGTCCACCGGCGACGTTCCCGCGGAAACATTCAGGGTGACCCGGGGCCGAGCGGTGCGGCCCGGTTGGCGAGACGTACGTCAGGTCGGCGTGAGGAAGGCTCGCTCGATGAACAGGGCCTGGGCTTCGACGAGGTCGGTCGGGTCCGGCTCGCAGTCGGTGCCGACCGCCACGTCAGGTGATCGCTCCAGCAGCGTGAGCAGGGCGCGGGTGGCGGCGCGGAAGTCCACTGGGACGGCCTTGGTGTCACCGCCGAAGATGGCGCGGAATGCGGATGTCGTGGCCGCGACGACCCGGGCGCCGCCGGCGAGGACGGCCGCGTCGACCGGGAGTCCTTCGGTCCACGCCCGCATCACGCCCCCATGGGCGTCGTGCAGATCGAGGAACTCGCGCAGCCACGAGCGCAGCCCGGTTCGGGGATCGGCGCCGGACACGGCTGGAGGCAGCTGGTCGCTCAGGGCGACGAGCCGATCGGCGCACGCGTCGGACAGCGTGATGAGCAGGTCGAGCCGGTCGTCGAAGTACTTGTAGAACGTGCCCCGGGCGACACCGGCCCGCTCCACGATCTGATCGACGTTCGCGCTCAGGTAGCCGTGATCGGCGATGACCCGCGACCCGGCGTCGAGGAGGCTTCGGAGGGTGCGCTGAGCCTGGGGGGAGAGGCGGTCGTACCGGTGCGGATCACGAGCCGGAACGGTGGTGGTGTCGACCTGGGAGGCGGCGGCGACGATGGCGGCCCGGGGCGCAGTGGGCGGACCGACCGACGGCGGAGCCTTCCGCAGCACGTCAGCGACCGTTTCAGGGAAGAGGGCCGTCTGGCAGATGACGCCGAGGGAGGCGAGGAGCTCGGCATCGGTCCGCCCGCTCGGATACAGGTGTCGCATGTAGTTGAACCGTTCGACGACGCCCAGAAGCACGACCGCCATGACCGCAGGCGAACACCCGACGAATCCGGCGTCGGCGATCCGTTCGGCGAGGACTCGGGTGTGGGCTTCGACGAAGCGGTCGAGGCGCGGCCGCAACGGCGCCTTGGGTGAGTTGACGTTGGCCCATTGCACGAACATCACCGAGTACCGGTCGAACGCATCGGCCCAGTTGGCCAACCAGCGCTGGAGCTCGACGAACCCTTCGTGGTCGGGCCCGAGAGCGCCCATCGCTCGGGCCGACTTCAGGAGCGAACCTCCGCTCTGGTCGACGAGCTCGACGAAGATCATCTCCTTGCTCTCGAAGTACTGGTAGAGCGTGGCCCGCGACACCCCGGCGGCGTTGGCGATGTCCTCGATCAGCGTGGCGTGGAAGCCGCGTTCGGCGAACAGCTCGAGCGTGGAGTCGAGGATCTGGCGGCGCGTGCGGGCACCCCGCTCACCGACGACCGGGCTCGACGGCCCGTAGCTCGCCCGCCGGACGAAGTCGCCGCTCACTGGCCCGTCCTCAGCCGAGCCACGGCCGGGTGTACTGCAGGGCCCGAGCGGCCTTGAGTCCGTCCATCCCGTCGGCGTCGAGGATCGCCCGGAAGGACCGACCGTCGGGTGCGGAGGCGCGATCGGCGATGGCCAACGTGAGCGAGTCCTGGCTGCGGGCGATCTGCCGGGCCGCGGAGTCGCCGGACGCGTCCGCGGTGGCGTCGATGGACCTTCGGTTGGCCAGGACGGCCTCGCGAGGCATGCGGGCGATGCGTCCGGCCAGGTCGAGGGCCCGGTCGAGGAGGAGGTCGTCGGTCTCGACGGTGAGCACCAGGCCGATGTCACGGGCCTGCTCGGCGGTGAGCAGCTCGCCGGTCAGGATCAGGAACTTCGCCCACTGGCGACCGATCACCGGCACGACCGACGACGCACCGACGAGCCCGATGCGGCCCTCCGGAAATCCGAACTGGGCGCCCGCCCCGGCGATCACGAAGTCACACGACGCGGCCAGGTTGAGGCCGGCGCCGAGGCAGAAACCGTGGACGGCGGCGATGATGGGCACGGTGCTGGCTCGCATCCGCTCGTGAAAGGCGTCGGCCCGCTCCAGGAACTGGAGCTCGTCGATCGCCGTCTCGCGGCGCGTGTTGCCGGCCAGGTCGCCGCCACCACAGAACGCCCGGCCCTCACCGCGCACCACGACGCACCCGACGTCGGGGTCGTCCTCGGCCGACGCCAACGCGGTGACGATCTGGTCGCGGGTTCCGCCGGGTCGGGCCGAGATGGCGTTCAGCGCCGTCGGGCGGTCGAGCACGATCTCGGCCACGCCGTCGCCGATCACGGAGTAGCGGATCTCGTCGAGCGAATCGGGGCCGATCCCGGGTTTCATCGCCGCAGCCTACGTGGCCGGCCGTCAGAGGTCCGTGGTGTGGGCGATGACCTCGTCGGCGGCGACCTGCTCCCGGAGCTCGTACTTCAACACCTTGCCGGACGCGTTGAGCGGCAGCGAGTCGACGAAACGGACGTGGCGCGGCGCCTTGTAGTTCGCCATCTGATCCCGGCACCAGGCCACGATCTCGGCCTCGGTGGCCTCCGTGCCCGGTCGCCGGATGACGAACGCCAGGCCGACCTCCCCGAGCCGCTCGTCAGGGACGCCGATGACGGCGACCTGGCCGACCGACGGGTGTGACGACATCAGGTTCTCGATCTCGGCCGGGTAGGCGTTGAAGCCGCCGACGATGAACATGTCCTTCTTGCGGTCGGTGAGCACGACGTTGCCGCCCTCGGTCAGGTAGCCGATGTCGCCGGTGCGGAACCAGCCGTCGGGGTCGATCACCTCGGCCGTCTGCTCGGGATCGTCGAGGTAACCCCTCATGATCGTGTGCCCCTGCACGAGGATCTCGCCCTGTTCGCCCGACGGCAGTTCGGTGCCGGCGTCGTCGACGATCTTCATCGCCACGCCAGGGATGGCTCGCCCGGAGGTCGTGGCGATGATCTCGGGGTCGTCGTCGTAGCGGCACATGGCGACGATGCCGGTCGATTCGGTGATGCCGTACCCGGTCACCACGCTCTCGAGACCCAGCTCGTCGCGAATCCGGCGGATGAGCTCGACGGGGATGGCGGCGGCGCCCAGGATGACCAGGCGGAGCGACGAGAGGTCGTGGTGCTGTCGGGCCGGGTGGTCGATCAAGGTGAGGAACACCGAGGGCGGTCCCGGATACGCGGTGACCCGCTCCCGCTCGATGAGCTCGCTGACCGCTTCGGGGTCGAACACGATCAGCGGGATGATGGTGCTGCCCTTCATGAGGCAGCACAGGATGCCGGCTTGCAGCCCGAACGAGTGGAAGAACGGGTTGCTGACGAGGTACCGGTCGCCGTATTGGAGGCCGATGACCTCGGTGAAGTCGAGGTAGGCCCGGCAGACCTGGCGGTGCTCCAGCATGGCGCCCTTCGGGGCTCCGGTGGTCCCCGACGTGAACAGGATGTGGGCGAGGTCGTCGCCGGTCACCTGGGCGGAGCGGGCGGCCCGGTCGGCATCGTCGACGGAGGCGGCGCCGGCGAGGAACTCGGCGAACGACACCGGGCCGGGAGGTGACGCGCCGGTCTCGCCTGGAGGGCCGCCCGAGGGTGAGCCGGCCGAGGGTGAGCTGCGCAGCACGACGATCTCCTCGATCGTCTGCCCGCCACCGGCCTCGGCGAGCATCTTCACGTAGTCGGTGTCGAGGAATCCGCTCACGGTGAACAACAGGCGGACCTGAGCGCGGTCGAGCACGTACGCCGCCTCCCGCCCTTTGAATCGGGTGTTGACGGGCACGAGCACGGCGCCGGCGCAGTGCACGCCCAACGCCGCCACGACCCACTCCCAGATGTTCGGCGCCCAGATGGCGACCCGGTCGCCGGGGCCGATGCCGCGCGCCATGAGCGCCCGGCTCGCCTCGTGGATGCGCTCCGCCAAGTCCGAGTAGGTCAGTCTCAGATCACCGTCGACCAGCGCTTCGGTGTCGTCGAACTGCGCGGCGGCCGAGTCGACCAGCTGCGGGATGGTGGTCCAGGGGGTGTCCGGCATGCGCGGATGGTAGCTCGACGGGTAGGGTTGTTGACACTTTCGTCAAGAGGGGTCGACTCGTGGAGATGACGGTGCGATGAACGGTCGCCGGGTCGGAGATCGATGCTTGCTGCCGTCTGAAGAGGGTTGACGTGGACCTGAGGTACCCGCCGGATGCGGAGGTGTTCCGCTCCGAGGTGCGGGCCTTCCTCGCCGAGCACCTCCCGGCCGGATGGGACGGCCTCGGCGCGCTCGGCAACGACGAGGCCGAGGCCTTCAGCTTGGCGTGGCGGCGCATCCTGGCCGACCACGGGATGCTCGGCGTGGCGTGGCCCCGCGAGTACGGCGGTGGCGGGCGCACCAAGCTCGAACAGGTCGTGCTGGCCGAGGAGCTGGCGCGGGCCCGCGTGCCGCTCGGGCGGGTGGCCGACACCACCAGCGTCAAGATGATGGGCAACACCCTCGTGCGGTGGGGGACCGAGGAACAGAAGCGTTCGCTCCTGCCACGGATCATCTCCGGCGAGGACTGCTGGGTCCAGGGGTACTCCGAGCCGGAAGCGGGTTCGGATCTGGCGAACCTGAGGTTGCAGGCCCGACGCGACGGCGACGAATGGGTCATCACGGGTCAGAAGATCTGGACCTCCCGCGGCGACGAAGGCAACTGGATGTTCCTCCTGGCCCGCACCGAGCCCGGCTCGGTCGGCCACCGCGGGGTCACGTTCCTGATGTGCCCGCTCGATCAACCGGGGGTGGAGGTTCGGCCGATCCGCATGCTCACCGGCGGGTACGACTTCTGCGAGGTGTTCTTCACCGAGGCGCGAACTCCGGTCGACAACGTGGTGGGTTCCGTGGGTGGCGGGTGGACCGTCGCCATGAGCCTGCTCGGCCACGAGCGAGGTGAGGAGGCGGCGACCAATCCGATCTTCTTCCGGGCCGAGCTCGATCGCCTCATCGACCTGGCTCGCTCCCACGGCAAGGCGTCCGATCCGGTCGTCCGGGATCGCCTCGCCTGGTGCCATCAGAAGGTCGAGACGATGCGGTTCCTCGGCTACCGCATCCTCACCCAGTACCTGGCCACCGGTGAGCTCGGTCCCGAAGCGTCGATCTCGAAGCTGTACTGGAGCGAGTACCATCAGCGTCTGGCCGACCTGGCGTTGCTCATCATGGGGCCGGCCGCCACGGTGCGCGAAGGCCGGCGTCCGTTCAAGCACTTCCGGACCGACGAGCCCGGCGCCCCGAACACGTCCAACTCGTGGATCGACGTGGCCCTGCTCAACGCCCGGAGCGGCACCGTCTACGCCGGGACCTCACAGGTGCAGCGCAACATCATCGGCGAGACCATCCTCGGCCTCCCGAAGGAACCCCGCCCAACCTCACAGGTCGGTTCGAGCGCGCCCCAACGGGGCGAGGAGAGGTAGCCGCCGATGGATGAGCTCCGATTCGACGGACGGGTCGCGGTCGTGACGGGCAGCGGCGGGGGCGTGGGGCGCCAGCATGCGTTGCTGCTCGCCGCCCGCGGTGCGTCCGTGGTCGTGAACGACATCGGCGGATTCGACGGCGTCGCCGACCGTCCCCGCGGTGAAGCGGACGCGGTCGTCGACGAGATCCGGAGTCGAGGCGGCCAGGCGGTCGCGTGCTCGTCGTCGATCACCGACCCGGAGGGTGCGGCGGAGATCGTCGCCTGCGCCCTCGACACCTACGGTCGACTCGATGTGCTCGTCAACAACGCCGGCATCCTGCGGTCCTGCGACTTCGCCGACATGACCATCGAGCTGTGGGACGAGGTCATCGATGTCAACCTGCGGGGAGCGTTCCTGGTGACCCGCGCCGTCTGGCCGACCATGATCGCCCAGGGCTACGGCCGGGTGGTGTCGACCACGTCGAACTCGGGGCTGCTCGGCGTGCCGGGTTCGAGTGCCTACGCGACGTCGAAGGCGGCCCTGTGGGGGTTGACTCGCGTCCTCGCCCTCGAAGGAGCCGAGTACGGGGTGCACGCCAACGCCGTGGCCCCGATCGCGTTCACGGAGATGTCACGCCAGTCCCGGGCAGTGCCCGCGTCGTGGCGCGACGGCGATGGGGACGAATGGGCGCAACGCCTCGATCCGGCGCAGATCTCGCCGGTGGTCGCCTGGTTGACGCACGAGGACTGCACGCTCAACGGCGAGGTGTTGAGCGCGGCAGGAGGGCGGGCCGCCCGGTTCTTCATGGGCCTCACCCACGGCCACGCCGAGGACACGCTGACCATCGAGGCCGTGCGCGACCACGAGGCCGACATCGTGAATGTCGAGGACTTCGATGTGCTGCCCCGGGCGTTCGAGGAAGGTCGCCGCCTCCGGCGCCGGTTGCTGCGATGACGATGCGTCGATTGGACACGGGCACGGAGGTGCTGAACGCCGAGGTGCGCAAGGGGGTCGGCGTGATCACCATGAACCGTCCCGATCGCCGCAACGCGCTCCACGCCGACATGTACCCGGCCGCGCTCGCCGCGCTCGATGATTTCGCCGGCGCCGACGATGTCGGATGTGTCGTCCTGACCGGCGCCGGTACGGCGTTCTGCGCCGGCGGCGATGTCACCGGCGGTGCCCGCCGAAGCCGTGACGAACCGCGGCCGAGCGACGGCGACCGGGCGGCGGCGCTGACCGCCGACGCCGAGCTCGCGGCTCGCCTGATCGAACATCCCAAGATCACGATGGCGGCGGTCAACGGCCCGGCGGTGGGGGCCGGGCTCTCGTTGGCGCTGGCGTGTGACCTGCGTATCGCCACGTCGTCGGCACGTTTCCAGACGGGCTGGGTCCGACTCGGGTTCAGCGGCGACTTCGGGGGCACATGGCTCCTGGCTCGCCTGGTCGGTCCCTCTCGCGCCATCGAGCTCCTGGTTGGCAACCACGCCCTCGACATGGAGCGCGCCCGGGGTCTCGGTCTCGTGAATCGCGTCGAGCCCGATGACTCCTTCGCGACCGCCTGGCGGCAGTGGTCCGAGCAGCTGGCGGCCGGTCCCCGGCCGGCGTTGGCCGCCATCAAGGCCAACGTGCGAGACGCCCTGCGCCTGGGATTCCGCGATCACCTCCAACTGGAGTCGGCTCGCCAGGTCGCGTCCTCGCGCACCGCCGAGCACAAGGAGGCCGTCGCCGCGTGGATGGAGGGCCGCGACCCCGAGTTCACCACTGGGCGCCCGTAGGAGCGGGTACCCGGCGCGGGGTTCGTGCTCAGCCGTAGTGGTAACGAGCCTGGAGGATCACGACGTCATCGCCGTCGACCAGGTAGACGAGGCGGTGTTCCTCATCGACGCGGCGAGACCACGCTCCGGCGAGGGCGTGGCGCAGCTGCTCGGGCTTTCCGATCCCGTCGAATGGGTCGCGGGAGATGTCGTCGAGGAGCCGGTTGATCCGTTTGAGGGTGGCCCGATCGGTCGATTGCCAGAAGCGGTAGTCGTCCCACCCGTGCGGGGTGAACACGAACCTCATCGGTCGAGCGTGTGCTCGTGAACGT
This sequence comes from uncultured Acidobacteriota bacterium, assembly GCA_963732655.1. GTDB lineage: Bacteria > Actinomycetota > Acidimicrobiia > Acidimicrobiales > SHLQ01 > CAVTWS01. Next base: position 897,962 of record CAVTAI010000005.1, read on the forward strand.
CTCCGGAAGCGGCATGATTCAGGCTCTCGAGGAGCCGGCGTACGTTGGCCGGCGAGCGCAACAGGTAGGCGGTCTCCTCGAGCGCGCGATAGTCGTCCAGCCCGATGAGCACGGCGCCGCCGCGCCGTGACGTGATCTCCACCGGGGTGCGATCATCGTTCACCTTCTCGATGAGGGGGAACAGGTTCTTGCGGGCTTCGCTCGCCGTGATGGACATCGCACCCCCTTCACCGTGTCGGTACGAGTTATTGTACCGTTCTTCGGGAGGGACATCGGCGAGGCTCAGGCGTCGAACAGGTCGAGGGGATCGTTCGCGGCTCGGCGGCTGCCGGTGAAGTGCATCAGGGTGCGCCAGTGGGCGGCGGCGGCATCGCCGTCGCCAGCTTCGACGAGGCGGACGAGCTTGCGGTACGAGCGCACCGCCCGCTGCATCATGGCCTCGTCGGCCTGGGCCGCGGCTCGGCTGTAGTACTCCTGGACCAGCTCGTGGAGGAGCCTCGAGAACGTGGCCAGGGTGGTGTTGCCGGCCCGCTCGACGAGCGTTTCGTGCACGTTGGCCGCAGCAGCAGCAAACGCCGAGTGATCGACGGCCTTGGCGGCCGCCGCCGCCGCTTCCACCGCGTCACGCAGCGCGTCCAGATCGCCGTCGGTGTGCCGGGTGGCCAGCCGGGCGGCGAGGGTCGGTTCGAGGAGCTGGCGCGCCTCGTCGAGGTCGCCGAGGGTCGTCCCCTGGAGCTGGAGCAGCGCCGCCAACCCCTGGGCCAGCGGATCGACCGGCGGCATGGTCACGATCGGGCCGCCGCCCCGACCGCGTTTGATGGCCAGCAGACCCTGGGACTCCAGGATGCGCAAGGCCTCGCGGAGCGTGGTGCGGGCGATGCCCAACTGGCTGGTCAGCTCGTCTTCGGGCGGCAACCGTTCGCCGATGGTGAGCTCGCCGCGCACGATCTTGCGCCGCAGTTGGCCGGCGACGGCTTCCCCCGTCTTCTGAGTTCGGCCGTCGTGGGGGGCGTCGAGCATGCGTCGCCATTGTGTCAGGGTCGGTGCGCCAGGGTGAGTCTGTCAGGGTGAACCGTCGGGGTCGGGTCTCAGGTGCCGAGCACACCGATGATCGCCCGCTCGTACGCCGCGTGGCGTCGGCGCGACACCATGAACGAGGGCGGTGTGGCGAAGACCCGCTGGGGGAGGTGCGTTCGCGATCGCAGCATCTCGGCCGCCTGGGTCGACGTGCCGTGCACGCAGATGGCGTCGACCATGTCGTCGGGCACCGCCTGCGCCATGGCGTCGAGGTCGCCGCCGCGGAAGGCCACCGCCACCTCGTCGGCGACGTCGCCCCAGCCGTGCCAGTCGGCCAGTGTGCGGTAGGTGCGGACCGTGAGGTGGAACGCGGTCATCATCCGGGCGTCGTGCGTCGCCCGGGCCGGGTCCTCGTCGTCGATGGCCATGACCACCCGGCCCCATCGGTGCAGCTCGGTGGGATCACGGCCGGCGGCGGTCGCCGCGGCGGTCATCGTCGGGTCGACCACCTCGGCCCACCAACGATCGGTGAACAGGTCGTGGCCGAGGATGCCGTCGGCCACCGAGCCGGCCACGGCGAGCATGCCGCGATTGAACGCGCCGAGGACGATGGGGACATCGATCGAGCCGAGCACGGGCGCGGCCACGCGAGCGTCGATCCGCCACAGCTCTCCGTCGTAGCGGATGCGCTGTCCGTTCTCGGCGGTCAGGAAGGCGCGAAGGGCGCCGACGGTCTCGGTCATACGTTGCAGGGGCCGTGAGGCCGGCATCCCGAACCAGTCCTCGTTCATGCGGCGGGTCCCCGATCCGAGCCCGCAGAACACCCGCCCCGGCGCCATCCGGTGGATCTGACGCAGGGCGTTGGCGTGCAGGAACGGCGACCGGGCGAAGGCGTACGCCATCCCGGTGCCGATGGACGCGGCGGTGGTCGAGCGGGCCATGTCGGCGAGGGTGACGTAGGCGTTGGTATCGGCGAACTCGCCGGCGCAGAACGCCGAGGCTCCGGCAGCTTCGGCGATCGCCGCCATCTCCGAGCCGGGCCAGGCCAGGCCCCACGTCACGCCGGGCGGAAGGGGCTCAGACACGGGCAGGCCGCCGTCGGGGGTGGCTCGGGTCCGCACGAGACGAGGTTACTTGACGCTTCTGTCGAGTCCGCGATGGGATCCGGGTGGATGCGGGCGTCAAAGCTGGCGCCGCACGACACGGGGTCGCTAGAATCTGACGAAAGTGTCAACTTCCGCCGTCACCCGTCGGGGACGACCCGGGCATGCGGATCAGCGGTCCTGACAGAGTGCGCCTGACCAGAGCGGGCCTGACCAAGAGCTGGAGCCACCATGAACCTCAATGACATGATCCTCGTCAGCGTCGACGATCACGTGATCGAGCCGCCGACGATGTTCGAGGCCCACATCAGCGAGAAGTATCGAGATAGGGCACCGAGGGTCCTGCAGGACGATGATGGTGGCGAGTACTGGCTCTATGAGGGTGAACGAGCCCAGAACATGGGCCTGAACGCCGTCGCCGGCTGCCCACCGGAGGAGTACGGCCTCAGCCCGACCCGCTTCGACCAGATGCGGCCCGGCTGCTACGACGTCCATGAGCGCATCCGCGACATGAACGTGAACGGGGTGCTGGGGTCGATCAACTTCCCGACGTTCGTCCACTTCTGCGGCCAGCTCTTGTCCCGCTCGAAGGACAAGGACCTCGGTCTGGCCGTGATCCAGGCGTACAACGATTGGCACATCGATGAATGGTGTGGCTCGTATCCGGATCGCCTCATCCCGATGACCATCATGCCGTTGTGGGATCCCGAGCTGATGGCCGCCGAGATCCGCCGCACCGCCGCCAAGGGGTGTCACGCGGTGACCTTCTCGGAGAACCCCGAGAAGCTCGGCTACCCCGGATTGCATGGCGATCACTGGGATCCGTTCTGGGCCGCGTGCGTGGAGACCGAGACCGTCGTCTGCATGCACATCGGGTCGTCCTCGTCGATGACGGTGACCTCGTTGGATGCGCCGGCCGACGTGTCGATCGCCATCACGCCGATGAACTCGTACCTGGCTCTGAACGACTTGATGTGGACACCGATCTTCAAGAAGTTCCCGACCGCCAAGATCGCTCTCTCCGAAGGTGGCATCGGCTGGATCCCCTACGCCTTGGAGCGCATGGACTACACGTACGAGCACCACCACGCCTGGACAGGAGCGGACTTCGGCGGTGAGAAGCCGAGCGACATTTTCCGCCGCACCATCGCCACGTGTTTCATCGACGACGCGGCCGGCATCGAGATGCGGCACCGGATCGGCGTCGACATGATGAGCTGGGAGTGCGACTACCCGCACTCGGACTGCACCTGGCCGCGTTCGCCCGAGTTGCTGGTCGAGCGTTTCGCCGGTGTGCCCGATGCCGAGATCGACAAGATCACGCACCTCAACGCGATGCGGCTGTACCACTTCGACCCGTTCGCGATCCGTCCACCGCGAGCGGTGCACGGTCGGTGCCCTTCGGGACGAATCACCCGATGTCGACACGTCGATCCAGAGCATGGGCCGCGCCAAGGGCACTGCGTTCACGGCTCGGGAACTGGCTGCGCTCGCCAGCCGCGGACTCGAGTTGACCTCCGCCGAGCTCGACCGGGCGGGTGGGCGCACGTACGCCAGCCCAGCCGCGTTCGCCGACGCGGTCGCCGAGTTCTGCGCCACCGATGAGCGAGTCGTTCCCTACCGGGGTTACCGCGCACCCGATCTCGAGACCGGAGCGGCTCATCTGCTGGGTTTGCAGCGGCTGCTGTTCGACGAGGGTTGGAGCCGGGCCGGGTGGCCGGCGTCGTGTGGCGGGCTCGGCGGCGACCCACGCTTCCGGGCCGCCTTGTTCGAGACCCTCACGAACCACGACATCCCGTTGCCCGAGGGGTTCTTGAACCTGGAGATCCTCGCCCCGGTGCTGGTCGTGTACGCGCCCCGCATCGCCGATCGGTACCTGGCCCGGCTGCTCGCCGGCGACGAGACGTGGTGCCAGGGCTTCTCCGAGCCCGATGCCGGCAGCGATCTGGCGTCGCTGCGCACCCGCATGGAGCCCGATGGCGACGGCTGGCGTCTGACCGGGCAGAAGATCTGGTCCTCGTTCGGGCACCTGTCGCAGCGGAGCGTCCTGATGGCCCGCAGCGGCGAGCCCGGCCACCGCGGGATCACCATGGTGCTGCTGGATCTCGACCAGGACGGTGTCGAGGTTCGTCCGATCCGCACCGAAGACGGCGAGAACCACCTGGCCGAGATCTTCATGGACGGTGCAGCCATCACGGGAGACCGGGTGATCGGTCAGCTCGGCGAGGGCTGGGCGATCGCCATGTACATGTTGCAGTGGGAGCGCGCCGCCTGGGGGTGGCAGCAGCAGGGCAAGTTCCACCAGCACCTCGAGACGACCCTGCGTCAGACCGAGGCGACGACCGTCGATCTCGCCGGTCTGGGCCGTACCTATGTGGCTCAGGCGGCGTTGCGCTCGCGCACCCGGGAGTCGGTCAACCGGCTGGCCCGCGAGGAATCGTTGGGCCCCGACACCTCGATCGACAAGCTGCTGCTGGTCGAGGCCGAGCTGGCGACGTGGAACACCATCCGCCACCTCCGCCGACCGGGCATCGAACTCGGCGACGGCGATGACCACTGGTGGCGAGGCGAGTTCCTCTACAGCCGAGCGGCGCCGATCTACGGCGGCTCCCAGGAGATCCAACGCACGCTCGTCGCCCAGCGGGTGCTCGGCATGGAACGGAGCGTCTAGTGGACGCCGAGATCCGCGACCTGCTCCGGACCAGCCTGGCGGCACTCCTCGCCGACGAGAGCTCGGATCGGCGCCGACCCCTCATCGAGCGCCTCGACGAGTTGGGGTGGGCCGAGGTCGTCGCCGACGACCGGGCCGGCGCCTACGACCTGCTGTTCCGTGCGGTCGGCGAGACGCTGTCCCGAGACGATGCCCTGTCCGCGGTCATCACGGACGCTCTGGCCACCACCTCGGTGGCCGGGGCGCTCGGGATCGACGAGCTCCGCCGCGCCACGGTGATCCTGCCCGGCGGCGGGCACCCCGATCAGCCGACGAGCCGGGCCGGCGTTACGGACCTCGAGGTGCGCGGGATCGCGCTCGGCGGTCTGGCCCCGGGCTCGACAGTCGTCGTTCCGGCGGCCGGCCCCGACGGCCTGGAGCTTGCCGTCGCCGTTCTGCCGGGCGCGGCGTTACTGGGCGCCGGGGTGCCGGGCGCGGCGTTACTGGGCGCCGGGGTGCCGGGCGCGGCGGTGATCGAGCGCGTGCATGGCGTCGATCCTGACCTCGGTGTGCAGCGGGTCTCCTTCGCGGTCCCACGGTCGGATGTGCGGATCAGCGGCGGTCCCGTGGCGGAGGCGGCCTGGACCCGGGCGGTCGCGGCCGGCCGCCGGGGTGTGGCGGCGGCGCTGGTGGCCATGGGGAGCCACTGTGTGCGTCAGGTCGTCACCTACACCGGTGACCGCAAGCAGTACGGCCGGTCCATCGCCAGTTTCCAGGCCGTCCAGCACCGCCTGGCCGACGCCCATGCCGGGCTCGTGGGCGCCGACGGCCTCGTCGGCGAGTCCGTGGCGGCCGCATCCGGAACCGACGGTGATCCGTGGGTGGCCCTCGTCGCCAAGTGTGCCGCCGGGCGGGCCTTCGAGGAGGCGAGCCGTCAGGTCCAGCAGTGTTACGGCGCCATCGGGTTCACCTGGGAGCACGAGTTCCCCGGCTACCTGCGGCGTCGGCTACCTGTTCGATCAGCTGCTCGGTGACTGGCGGACCCTGGAGGTCGAGATCGGCTCGACGTTGTGGGCCACCCGCACCGTGCCGCGGATCGGTGCCCTGTGAAGGGAAGCGCAGCGCCTGAGGCGGCCAGCCGGGGGGCGGATGCTCAGGGAACACAGCCATGACCGAGGCCGTGTTCGACCTCGGGCTCTCCGCCGATCAGGTCGCCCTCGCCGAGGCGGTCGGTGGCTTCTTCTCCGACCACTCCTCGATCGACATCGTGCGGGCCGCCGAACCGCTCGGGTTCGACCCCCGTCTGTGGGAGCGGGTACGAGACCTCGACCTGCCCGGTTTGGGGGTGGGTGCCGAGTGCGGGGGGAGCGGGGCCGCGCTCGCGGACCTGGTCGTCGTCGCCGAAGCCGCAGGCCACGTGTTGGCCCCGGTACCGCTCGTCGAGCACCAGATCGCCGCTCGTCGGCTGCCGCTCGCCGACATCGTGAGCGGGCAGGTCATCGCCACCGTGGCGTTGCGCCCGGCGTCCGACTCCGGCGTGTGGAGCCTCGTGCCCGCCGGTGCCATCGCCGGCGTCGTCATCGGCGTCGATGGCGACGAGTTGGTGGCCGTGAGGTCCCCGCCGCCGGGATGCGGACCCATGAACCATGCGTCATCGCCGTTGGCCGATCGGTCCGCCCGGACCGGGGAGCGTCAGGTCCTGGGGCCGGCCCGGGGACGTCGCGCCGATGCTCGACGAGTGGCGGATCCTCACCGCCGCCGCCCTCTGTGGCGTCACCGCCGGCGCCCTGGCCATCGGCGTGGCCTACGTGCTCGAGCGCCAGCAGTTCGGACGCCCGATCGGCTCGTACCAATCGATCCAGCACGGATTGGCCGACATCCCGGCGTTCATCGACGGCAGCCGGATGTTGGCCCACAAAGCGGCCTGGGCTCTCGATTCGGGGCTCCGAGGCGCCCCGGGTGGGCGCGAGGTTGCTGGTGCGCCCTCCGGCGCGATGTCGACCACGGTGAGATCGCCGACTCGGAGGTGCTCGCCCTGATGGCCTTGGTCGTACGCCGCGGAGGGGGCGGCGGTGGCCACCGATCGGGTGCTGCACTACCACGGTGGGTACGGGTTCTCCCTCGAGTATGACATCCAGCTGTACTTCCGGCGGGCGAGGGGATGGGCCAACATCCTCGGCGACCCGGCCGCCGAGCGACTGCGGCTCGCCGATCTGCTGTGGCCTCGCGCCGGAACCGAGGAGCCGGCCGGCGGTCGACCGAGCGTGGGCCGATGAACTTCACGTACTCCCCGGCCGTCGAGGAGCTCCGCGCCGAGGTACGGGCGCTCATCGCCGAACACGTCACCCCTGAAGAGCGGGAGCGCGCCCATCACACCGGAACGAACGTGTGCCGACCGCTGTACCGGGCGTTCGGCGAGCGCGGCATCCTGGCCCGGGTGACCCCCGGCGTCGGGACCGGCGACCCGGTCGAGCTGTTCGCCTTCACCAACGAGATGGAGGTGGCGTCGGTCCCGTACGACGCGATCACCATGACGGTGGCGATCGCTGGTGTGGTCGCCCGGGTCGGGACCGAGGAGCAGAAGGCCCGCATACTGCCGGGACTGCTGTCGGGCGAGGAGCTCGTCTGCTTCGGGCTCACCGAACCCGACGGTGGCAGTGATCTGGCCGCCACGACGACCCGCGCCACCCGTGACGGCGATGCCTGGGTGATCAACGGCGCCAAGATGTGGACGACCATGGCCCACGTGGCCCGGTGGGGGTTCCTGGTCGCCCGCAGCGATCCATCGATCGGCGCGTTACGGCGGGTTCACCACGTTCCTCGTCCCCATGGATTCGCCGGGGATCACGGTCGATCCGGTGCTGACGATGAGCACCGAACGCTCCAACGCCACCTTCTACGACGACGTTCGCGTCAGCCCTGACAACGTGCTCGGCGAACCGCACGAGGGCTGGAGCACGCTCGGCGTCATGCTGTCGTTCGAGCGCGGCATGGGGAACACGAGCTTCGGCACCCCGCTTCTGCGCCGGTTCGCGGCGTGGGCGGCCGAGACGGGCCGTATCGACGACGTGCTCGTCGCGCGAGCGCATGGCCCAGATCGCCATCGACAACGAGGTGTCGCGTCTGCTGACCCAGAGGACCGTGTGGCTGGCCGCCTCGGGCGCGCTACCCGGCACCGAGGGCTCGATCGCCAAGGTGCACGCCACCGAGGCCTATCAGCGGGCGTCGCGGTGGCTGCAGGCCGCGGCGGGCCCGGCCGGCTTGCTCGGCTTCGGCGAACCCGGCGCCGCCGCCGATGGGTGGATCGACCACGACGTGCGCCACTCCGTTCCCCAGACCCTGCAGGGGGGAACGAGCGAGATCAACCGCAACAACATCGCCGAACGTCATCTGGGGCTTCCGAGGTGGCGCTGACCGATGCCCGCCGCCCCGCTCGCCACCCACCCGGCCCCCTGTTGGCCACCCACACCCCGTCACCCCACGACCGCCGCTGAACCCGGCTCGGAGGAACCATGCCCATCGCCTTGACCGACGATCATCGAGCCCTGGCCGACGTCGCCCGCTCGCTCCTGGTGGACCGCGATGTCGCGGTGGCGGCGCGAGATTCGCTCGAGGGTGATCCGGGCCGGCCGGCCTTCTGGGCCGACATGTGTGCCCTGGGCTGGCCCGGCCTGCACCTTCCGGAGGAGCACGGCGGTCAGGGCTTCGGCCTGCTCGAACTGGCCATCGTGACCGAGGCGCTCGGCGCGGTGGTGGCTCCGGGTCCGTTCCTTCCGACCGTGTTGGCCTCGGCGGTCATCGCCGAGATCGGTACGACGGCGCAACGGGCGGCGTGGCTTCCCGGACTCGCCGACGGTTCGGTGACGGCCGCGGTCGGGCTGGGCGCGGCTGTGCGGCGAGAGGCCGGGACGATCTCGGGCGAGGCCGGTGCGATCCTGGGGGCGACGGCGGCCGACCGGCTCCTCGTCGCGCTCGGCGACGATCTCGTCATGGTTGGAGCGTCGTCACCGGGCGTGACCATCGCCCAGACGGACGGGCTCGATACGACCCGCCGATTCGGGCGGGTTGGTCTGACGGCCGTGAGTCTCGATGACGCCGACGTACTAGTCGGCGGTGCGCCGGCCGCCCGCCGGATCGGCCGGATCCTGGCGGCCGCCGAGGCGGCGGGCGGAGCCCGAGCCTGCACGGAGATGGCGGTCGAGTACGCCAAGGTGCGCGAGCAGTTCGGTCGGCCGATCGGGTCGTTCCAAGCCATCAAACACCACTGCGCCAACATGCTCGTCGACTCGGAGTTGGCTGCGGCCGTGGCTTGGGACGCCGCCCGGACGGCCGACTCGGCCACCGGTGAGCAGGGCGGTGCGTCGGTGTCATTGGCGGCGGCGGTCGCGGCGGCCCAGGCCCTGCCTGCCTACCGGAGGTGCGCCGAGGTCAACATCCAGGTGCACGGCGGTATCGGCTACACGTTCGAGCACGCCGCTCACCTCCACCTTCGCCGAGCCACTACGATGGCCGCCGTCTTCGGCGCGGACCACGACGCTCCCCTCGAAGTGGCGGCCTCCATCGGATCGGGCGTCTCGCGGGAGGTGCGTATCGAGTTGCCCCCGGAGGCCGAGGTGTACCGAGCGGAGGCGGTGGCGTTCCGCCAGCAGTACGACGCCGTGGCCCCGCAGGATCGCCGGGTCGCCCTCATCGATTCGGGGTACTACCTGCCCCACTGGCCGGCGCCGTGGGGCCGGGCCGCCGGTGCGGTCGAGCAACTGGTCATCGACGAGGAGCTCGGCCACGTCGAGCAACCCGACCTCGGTATCGGCGGCTGGGTCATGCTCACCATCGTCCAGCACGGCACCGCTGAGCAGCTCGAGCGCTGGGTCCGGCCCACCTTGCTGGGCGAGCTGCGCTGGTGCCAGCTCTTCAGCGAACCCAACGCCGGCTCCGACGCCGCCGCCATCACCACGAAGGCGACGAGGGTCGACGGCGGCTGGCTCGTGAACGGGCAGAAGGTGTGGACCAGCGGTGCGCAGGCCTGCAACCGCGGACTGGCCACCGTGCGTACCGACCCCGAGGCCGCCAAACACGCTGGCGTCACGACGGTGGCCATCGATCTCACGGCGGCGGGCGTCGACGTGCGGCCGCTTCGTGAGATCACTGGGGAGACGCTGTTCAACGAGGTGTTCTTCGACGACGTCTTCGTGCCCGACGACGACGTCATTGGGACCCCGAACCAGGGCTGGACGGTCGCTCGCGCCACACTCGGCAACGAGCGGGTGTCGATCGGCGGGAACAAGGGCTCGCTGGACCTGATCGAGGCTCGCGACCTGCTCGACATGGTGAACCGGGCGGGCTGGGCCGCCTCCGGCGACACCGGCCTGGTGCGAGCGGTCGGATCGTTGCTCGCCGAGGAGTTGGCCATGGACGCGTTGAACTTGCGGCACGTCATGCGGGCCCTGATCGGCGGCCCCCCGGGGCCCGAGGGCAACATCACCAAGCTGCTGTCGGCCGAGCACTCACAGCGCGTCGCCGGTCTCGGCCTCCGCATCGGCGGCCTCGACGCCGTCAGTGGTACGGGCGGCCTCGACGCCGTCAGTGGTACGGGCGGCCTCGACGCCGTCAGTGGTACGGGCGGCCTCGACGCTTCGATCTCGGCCGAGGCGGTCGGGTATGGGAGCAAGGTCGCTCGTGACTATCTGTTCACCCGGTGCCTGACCATCGCCGGCGGCACCTCCGAGATCGTCCGCAACCTGATTGCGGAACGGCTGCTCGGCCTGCCTCGGGAACCCGCGATGCGCTGAGGAAACCCGTAACTTGACGTTGTCGTCAAGTACGCCGAGCCTCACGAGGTGGTCACCGTGACCACCACCGAAGGCGTCACCACCCCGACGGACTGGCTGGCTGATCTTGCCGCCCTCGGCTCGGACGCCGAACGCCTGGTGATGCGGAGAACCTCCGGCTCCTCGTCGAGCGGTGAGATCGAACGCCGAGGTCGATCGCGGAGGCCGATCTCGACGGTGTCGCCACCCCTGATCGAGTGAAAACGCCATTTGCGGTTGGGACCTTCGTCGCCTAGCGTCATTGGTCATGCGCCGGGGGGTGCAGACGCGTTCGTGAGAGCGGAGACGCTGGTGCCGGCACGACAAGATGCGGCGTTCGCAGATCTCAGGGTGGTCGATCTGTCGACCAATCGGACCGGAGCCCAGGTCAGCCAGGTGTTCGCCGACTTCGGGGCCGAGGTGATCATGGTCGAGCCGCCTGGCGGTTCCGCGTTGCGGACATCGGCGGCCTTCCCCTTCTGGGCCCGGGGCAAGCAGAGCATCGTCCTCGACCTTCACCTGGCCGGTGATCGCGAGCGGATGCTGGACCTGGTGGACCAGGCTGACCTCCTGATCGAGACGTTCCGGCCCGGTCACGCCGAGCGGGTCGGTCTCGGAGCCGCCGAGCTGGCGGCCCGCAATCCACGGCTCATCCACGTGTCGATCACCGGGTTCGGCACGGCCGGCCCCTACGCCGCAGTGCGCGGCTACGAGGGCGTGGTCGCCGCCAAGCTGGGCGTTTTCCGGGAGTTCAGCTCCATGCGTTCGGGCGATGACCCTCGGTTCACGACCGTGCCGTGGTGTTCGTTCTCGGCCAGTCAGGCGGCGCTCCAGGGCGCGTTGGCGGCGATCGTCGAACGGGAGTCGAGCGGGCTCGGCCAGCGCGTCGAGACCAGCCTGGCTCTGGCCTTCGGTGCGCTCGACACGTGGGCCTGGTTCGAGTACCTGATCGAAAAGAAGTGGCCCGATGCCTACCAGCGGGCTCCGACCTACGACGCCGACGGCATCCCGCTCAGCCCGTTCCCCTACTTCCTGCTCATCGCCATGACCAAGGATGGTCACTGGTTGCAGTTCGCCCAGGTGGCCCCGCACCTCTTCGCCGCCATCATGAAGGCGCTCGGACTGGCCGAGATGTTCACCGATCCGGCCTGGGCCGGCCTCCCCATGTTTCCGGACCAGGAGCGCCGACGTGGCCTCTGGGAGCGCATGCTCGATGGCGTGCGCCACAAGACTCTCGCCGAGTGGCAGGCCATCTTCGAGGCGGACCCCGACGTGTTCGCCGAGCAGTTCCGCAGTGGCCCCGGCTCGCTCGATCACCCGCAACTGGTCCACGACGGCATGGTCGTCGACATCGTCGATCCCGTGGTCGGCGTGGTCCACCAGCCTGGCCCGATCGCGTACCTGTCGGCCACCCCGGCGGTCGTCGGCCGACCGGCGCCGGCACCGGGTCAGCATGACGACCTGGCGCCTGGGCTGGGCGGGCGCAGCGACCCGGCGGTGCCGCTCACCCGCTCGACATCGTCGGGGTCCGGCCCCGAAGGGCCATCCAGGCCGGGCGCCGGTCCGCTCGCCGGCGTCACGGTCGTCGAGCTGTCTCAACTCTTCGCCGCGCCGTTCGGTGCCACGCTGCTGGCCGATCTCGGCGCCCGCGTCATCAAGGTCGAGCCGCTCACTGGCGATCCGATTCGGAGCATCCTCCCGTTCCCCGAATCCGGCGGGGCCAAGGTGATGCAGGGCAAGGAGTCGATCTGTCTCGACCTCCGGACGCCCGAGGGGATGGAGATCCTCCGCTCGTTCATCCGCACTGCGGATGTCCTCCTGCTCGGCTACCGTGCCGGGGTCGCCGAGCGCCTCGGCCTCGACGCGGCGTCAGTGAGGGCCCTCAATCCCGAGATCGTCCGGATCGAGGCGCCCGGATACGGCCTCGGACCGCCGAACGGCCACCGGCCGGCCTACGCACCGAGCATCGGCGCGGCCGTCGGTGTCGGGCTGACGAACCTCGGCGCGACCCTCCAGAACTCGCCGGACATGTCGCTGCCCGACATTCAGGCGCAGTCCCGGCAACTCGCCGGTGCCACCACGGCCGCCAGCGCCCAGTCGGACGGTTTCGCCGCTCTCGGCGTCGCGACCGCCATGCTCATCGGTCTGGCCGCCCGGGCCCGCGGCGCCGGCGGGCAGGACGTGTTGACCACGATGATCAATACGAACGCCCACGCCATGTCGGCCCAGTCGGTCACCTTCGCCGGGGCACGGCCCGAACCGGGACCGGACCCCGACCTTCAGGGCCTGTCGGCCACCTACCGCATGTACCGGGCCGCCTCGGGCTGGGTGTTCCTCGCCGCCCCGACCGAGCGGGAGTGGGCGGCCTTGTCGACGGCCTTGGCGGGCGAGGGTGGCCCCGACCTCGCGACCGACCCGCGTTTCGCGACCGCCGCCGACCGGCAAGCTCACGACGCGGCGTTGGTCGAGACGCTCGGCCCGATCTTCGCTCGGCGACCGGCAGGGGAGTGGGAGGCGATCCTCCTCGCCGCCGACGTGGCCGGTGTCGAGGTGGCCACCGCCGGGACGGCCGCGGCCTACCAGTCGGACGAGGTCGGTCGGGCCAGCGGCTACCTCGTCGACGTCGAACACCCGACCTTCGGCGAGCATCCTCGGTTGGCACCGATCGCCACCTTGTCTCGGACACCGACCGATGTCGGCCCCGGCGTCCTGGCCGGCCAGCACACCGATCGTCTACTCGGCGATCTCGGCTTCGATCCTGTCGCCATCGCTGACCTACGCGACAGAAAGGTCGTGGGGTGACGACGTGAACGCCCGAGCGCGATCCGACGACCTTCAGGTCGTGTCGACCAGGAGGGTGCGCCCGCTCTCCGCGGCCCGTCAGGCCAAAGGCAGCGACGAGGTACGGGCGATCATGCGGGCGGCGTATGGCCTCGTCGGGTCGTCCGAGAGCGGCTCGACCTCGGTCCAGGACATCCTCACCGTGGCCGGCCTCTCGACCCGGGCCTTCTACCGCCACTTCCCGTCGAAGGACGAGCTGATCCTGGCCATGTGCCGGGCCGAGTACGAGCGGGTCCTCGGCGGGTTGTCCGATGCCATCGCGGTGGCCGCTTCGCCGCGCCCAGGCCCTGGCGACATGGATCGATCAGATCCTCGCCGTGGGGTACGACCCCAAGCGTCGAGCCCGCTCTGCCGTGTTGTCGTCGTCCGAATCTCGTAACACCCGCGGCTTCCGTCAGGTCCAGCAGGAGGGCATGGTCTCGATGCGGCAACTCCTCGTCGAGATCCTGCGGGCCGGCCAGCGCGATGGCAGCTTCCCTGCGACCGAGCCCTCCGAGGACGCCCGAGCGCTGCTCGCCATCGTCACCGGCCTGCTCGAGGCGCGCCTGTACGACGAACCCGGGCCGACCCAGGCCGATGCCCGTGACCACACCCTGAAGCTGTTCCTGCGCGCCGTCGGCGCGGCGTGACACCCCCTGAAGGAGAGTCGAGGAGCTCATGTCGATCAAGGACCAAGCCGCCGTGGTGGGAGTCGGGGCGACCCCCTACTACAAACGCGGCAAGTCGTATCCGGAGACGGAGCTGTCCATGGCGTGCACGGCTGTGCTCGCCGCGCTCGACGATGCCGGGCTGACCGTTGCCGATCTCGACGGGTTCGCCATCTACTCGCAGTCGTGCGATCCCGCCGAGGTGGCGTCTGTGCTGGGGGTGCCCGAGGTGCGGTTCGCGGCCTCGCTCACCTCTGGGGGCGGCGGATGCGCCGGCGCGCTGGGGCTGGCGGCGGCGGCGATCCACGGCGGCATGGCGAACGTCTGCGTCACCTTGATGACGCTGCAGCAGCTGAACAAGCGCCTCGGCGGATCCGAGGTCAACGGCATGCTCGCCTACGCCACGATGAGTGAGGGCGGCAGCCCGTACGGGGGCAGCGGCATCCCCCCGTCGGCCGCGTTCACCGCGAACTCCGGCCTGCTCTCGCCGGGCCACAGCTTCTCGATCCTGGCCCAGCGGCACATGCACCTCTACGGCACCACACGCGAGCACTTCGCCGAGGTCGCCATCTCCCAGCGTGACAATGCGTCCAAGCGGCCCGAGACCGCGGTGCAGACCACTCCGCTCACCCTTGAGGACTACTTCAACGCCCGGATGATCTCCGATCCGATGTGCCTGCTCGACTACACCCAGGAGACCGATGGCGCCGTCGCCGTCATCACCACCTCGGCCGCTCGGGCTAGGGACCTGCGCCAGCCCCCCGTGTACATCCTGGCCTCGGCCCACGGGGGCACCGGGCGGTGGGGGCCGGCGATCTTCCGCTACTTCCAGGCGCCCGACGACGAATTCGCCTCGTCCGGCCACCGTCCGGTCGCCCGGCGGCTGTACGAGATGGCGGGCGTGACGCCGGCCGACGTCGATGTGGCGTTGCTCTACGACCACTTCTCCCCGCTGGTCATCATGCAGCTCGAGGACTACGGCTTCTGCCCGATCGGCGAGGGCGGCCCGTTCGTGGAGGACGGGCAACATCCGCTACGGCACCGGCACCATCCCGGTCAACACCCACGGCGGCAACCTGTCCGAGGCCTACATCATCGGTATGACCCACATCCGCGAGGCGGTGGAGCAGCTTCGGGGCACCGCCGTCAACCAGGTCGACGGCGCCGAGATCGCCTTGGTGACCGGCGGCCCGGCATCCCTACCCGTCAGTGGCACCCTGCTCCGGAGATGACGACATGACCGACACCGCACCGGGCGTCTTCCCGGCCATCCTCACCGAGACGCATGCCACCGAGGCCTCGCAAGCCTTCTGGGACGCCGCCCGCGAGGACCGTCTCGTCGCTCCTCGATGCACGAACTGTGGCACCTTCCGCCTCCCGCCCTCACCGTTCTGCTTCGAGTGCCAGCACCGCGACGTCGAGTGGGTGGACCTGCCGGGAACCGGCACCGTGTACAGCTTCACGGTGGTACGCCACCCGCTGTCGCCCATGCTCGCTCCGGCCGTGCCCTACGCCTCGGGGATCGTCGAGCTCGACGGCACCCAGGGCGCCGGGGCCCGAATGCTGGCCAACATCGTCGACTGCGATGTCGATGCCCTCCGGATCGGCGACCGGGTCGAGATCGTGTGGGAGCACGTGAACGACGAGATGTCCGTCCACCGGTTCCGGCCCGTCACCGATGTCGACTGCGGGGAGTTGCCTTCATGACCACCCGACCGGACTTCGACCTGACCGGCAAGGTCGCCATCGTCACGGGGGCCAGCGTTGGCGGCATCGGCGAGACCTACGCCGGCGCGCTGGCGGCCGCCGGGGCGGCGGTGGTGTGCGCCGACATCAACCTCGGTGGTGCCGAACAGGTGGCGGCTTCGCTGCAGAACGACGGGCATCGGGCGGTCGCGGTGGCAGTCGACATCGCTGATGAGCACTCGGTCGCGTCGATGGTCGAGGCGGCGAGCAGCGCCTTCGGCGGTGTGGACATCCTGGTGAACAACGCCGCCCTCATGGCGCAGATCGTGGCCACCACCGCCATGGACTTCACCCGGGCCGCCTGGGACAACGCGTTGGCCGTGAACCTGACCGGGGCGTGGCTGTGCGCCAAGGCCGTCGTGCCCTCGATGATCGCCCGGGGCGGCGGCCGCATCGTGAACCAGGCGTCGGCGGGCGCCTTCCCGGCGGAGTCCGTGTACGGGATCACGAAACTGGCCCTGGTCGGGCTGACCACGACCCTGGCGTCGGAGCTCGGACGGTCGGGGATCACCGTCAACTGCATCGCCCCGGGCATCACGGCCAGCGACGCGGGCAACATGTTGACCCCAGTGGGCAGCGCTTACCGCGACATGCTCCAGGCCCGCGCCGCGCTGCGCGCGGTCGGGGAGCGGGAAGAGCTGTGCGGCACATTGCTGCTGTTCTGCTCCGATGCCGGACGGTGGATCACTGGGCAGGTTCTGAACGTCGACGGCGGGTTCGTGCTCCGACCTTGACGGGTCGTCGCCGACCCTCCCTTGACGGCAACAACCGAAAACATCATTCTCAGTAGACGTGATGGAGAGCAAAGGGGCCACGTATGAACAAGATCTGGGCCAACTCCGGGGATTCGCATCTCGTCGAACCGGAGGACCTCTTCCAGACGAGCCTCCCGAAGGCGCTCGCCGACCGGATGCCCCGGAGCATCAAGGATCCCGACGGCAAGTGGGAAACCTTGCACATCGACGGCAAGGAGTTCCGACGCCGGATGGCCGGCGGCGGGCTCCGCGACGAGCACGGCCAGACCGTCGAGGAGCGGGCACCCGGGGCGAACGACCCCATACTGCGCCTGGCGGACCTCGACCAGGAGGGTGTGTGGGCCGAGGTGATCTACCCATCGCTCGGCACCTGGACGTCGTCGATCGCGGATCCGGCGTTGATGGAGGCGGGGAGCCGGGCCATCAACGACTGGGCGATCGACTACCAGCGCCAGTCACCCCGCTACGTGTGCACGGCGACCGTCCCGTTGCACGAGCCCGATGCCGCGGCAGCCGAGATCCGGCGAGCGAGCGACATGGGCTTCCTGGCCGGGTTCTTCTCGGTCGCGCCACCGGGCGAGCGGGACTGGAACGACGACAAGTGGGAACCGGTGTGGACGGCGCTCGCCGACACCGGCATGGTGTGCTGCTTCCACATCGGGACCGAGCCGTTGTCGGCCGACGAGACTACGGGCCTGTATTTCCGGGGACCGGGTGGCGCCTTGATCAACTACGTCGAGACCACCTATGGCGGCCAACGGGCCGTCACCAAGATGATCGCCGCCGGCGTCTTCGACCGGTACCCCATGCTCAAGGTGCTGGTGTCGGAGGGCGGCGCCACGTGGGGCCCGTTCATCGCCGATCGGCTCGACGAGGCGTACCGCCAGCACGGCTCGGCCGTGCGGCCCCCGCTGCGCCGGCTGCCCAGCGAATACCTGTACGAGAACGTGTACGCCTCGTTCCAGCACGATCGCTCAGCTCCGGCGGCGTTGACCGCGATGGGATGGCAGAACGTCATGTGGGGGAGCGACTACCCGCACCTCGAGGGCACGTACGGGCACACCCAGAAGACGCTCCACGAGCTGTTCGACGACATCCCGGCGGCGGCGCGCGAGCGCATCACAAAGGGCGCCTTCGCCGAGCTCTTCCCGAGCGTCCCCGCCGCTCCGGCCTCCGCGTAGCGGCCGTCGCCATCTCCGAGCCCGGCGGCCGCGCCGCCTACGACCCGGTCCTCAACCCACTCGTGCTTACGGAGGCGGACGACCACGGCGTCCTCCTCCGTCACCCTCAATCGTCCGGACCGGAACAATGGCTGGACCCTCGACCTCGAGGCGGCCTCCGCCACCGGCACGCCGGTCGAGGCCCGTGTCCGGCGGCCGATGACCTTTGCCCTGCGCCTGCCGAAGCCGCTCCTGGCCGCCGTCAACGTTGCCTGCGCCGGCATCGGTTTGATCCAGGCGTCGTGTGCCGATGTTCGTTTCGCCTCGACGACGGCCAAGTTCACCAGTGACTTCGCCCGCCGGGGCCTACCGGCGGAGAATGCGTCGTCCTGGTTGCTGCCCTGCCTGGTCGGAACGGGCCGCGCCCACGATCTCCTGCTGTCGGGTCGGGTCGTGCTCGCCGATGAGGCGTCCCGCATCGGGTTGATCGAGTATCCGTGCGAACCCCACGAGTTGCTCCCGGCCGCACTGGCGTACGCCCGCGATCTCGCCGTGAAATGCTCGCCCCGATCGATGGCGATCATCAAGGGCCAGCTCCAGGCTGATCTCGTGGGTGAGGTCGAGGCCAGCCGGCTGACCGCGCTGGAGTTCATGGGCCAGGCCGGGGATCATCCGGACTTCCGGGAGGGAGTCCGAAGCTACGTCGAGAAGCGGACCCCGCACTTCGAGGGCCTGACGGCCGAGATCGACTGAGCCTGATCGAGGGTCATTCGGTGATCTGACCGCTGGTGTCGGCGAGCGTGCCGGCGAGAGGTTGAGCTCGGCGACCGACGGGGAGGGTTCGCCCGACCGCGCGATTCAAGATCGACACCGATGTCGACGAGCGATTCGGGCGGGGGATCATCCGCCTGATCCAGGGTCACTCGGGGCCCGGTGTACGGTCAGCTGATGCACCCCCGCCGGCGGCCGCCACGTGCCCGCCGGGTTTCGGTGGTCATCGGCTTGGGCCTCCTGGCCTCGACCGGGCTCGTCGGATGCAGCGGCGATTCCACGGAGTCCGCGACGCCCCAGGCGAGCGCCGCCATCGTGGTGGCGACGAGTACTGGGGTCACGAGTTCTGGGGTCACGAGTACCGCCGAAACGAGTGCGACGGTCAGCTCGACCCCGGCGCCGACGATCCCACCGCTGACGATCCCGCCGCTCACGGCTGTGCTCACCGAGGATCTCGCGCTCGGGCCGGATGACTTCGCCAACCTCACGACCATGACCCTCGTGGACGGGTTCTACATCAGTAACCCCCTCGACCACCTCGACGCCGCGGTGGCGGTCGCTCGTGGTGAGCGTCCCGGGCCCTATCCCGTGGGCACGATCATCCAGTTGTTCCCGTCCGAGGCCATGGTGAAGAGAGGCCCCGGCTTCGATCCGGCCAGCGGCGATTGGGAGTTCTTCCTGCTCGACGTCGGCACCAGTGGCACCGAGATCGTGAGCCGCGGTGGAGCCGAGGTCGTCAACGGTTTCGGCGTGTCGTGTGTGTCGTGCCACAGCTTGGCCGCCCCGGCGTCTGACTTCGTGTGTCACGGCGACGATGACTGCCCACCACTGAACCTCGACCCCACGGCCATCCGGGAGATACAGGACGCCGATCCCCGGCCCACCGACCTGACGGACGATTGACGAGAGCGGCTGACGAGAGCGACTGACGGACGACCAGCGCCCGACGAGTAGGCCGGCCCGTTGCGGGGCGCGGCGGCCGGTGGCGTGGTGTTTGGCGATCTGGTCACAGGATCGCATCATCGACGCGGTAGCGGCGACGGCCACGGCGTCGCCACGGGACAACTGGCCGGTGTGGGCGAGCCAGTTGGTGACGGCGCGGTGCCCGTCGATGGTGTGCAAGGCGCGGGCGTCGACCTGGCCGGTCACGCGGGCCAGCAGGGCGTGGCTGCGGGCGTGGACGCGCCCGAGGCGACGCACGATGTCGGCGGCTTCGTCGAGTCCGGCCAGGGTCCCGATGTCGCCTTAACACGACCGTTCAGCACGAAAAGGTCAAGCGCTCGGTACGTATCAGTGTTTCCGCTGGTGGTAGCGAGCCATGGCTCGTCACTACCCGCTGCGCAACCGCTCGGTACACGATCAACGAGCCGCGCCATCATTCAGCCGGCGCCGGCCGGTGAGTCGACGGCGGGGGTCCGCTCGGGGTCCGTGTCGGGCTGGTCGAGTTGCACGCGGATGCCGAGGAGCCGGATCGGGCGGCCGATCACGTCGGCGGGAAACCGGGCGAGGACCTCGGCGGCCATGTGGGCAACCTCGTCGGGGTCGCCGGTCGGGGCGGGCAGCTTGGCGATCCTGGTGCGGGTGAAGAAGGTCGTGGTCCGGACCTTCACCGCGACATGGGTGACGGTGCGTCCCTCGGCGAACACTGACGCGGCGACAGACCGGGCGAGAGCGTCGAGCTCGGTGGTTATCTGGACTGGGTCGGTGAGGTCCTGGGTGAACGTCGTCTCCTTGGATCGGCCCTTGGCGACGCGGGGCTCGTCGACGATGGGGGAGGTGTCGCCGCCCAGGCCCATGACCTTCAGGCTCGGTCCGATCCGGGGACCGAACGCCGCGGCGAGCATGTCGGTGTCGGCCCGGGCGAGCTGCTCGACGGTGTGGATGTCACAGTCGGCGAGGCGTTGGGCGATCCGCGCGCCGATACCCCAGATCGCGGTGACCGGTTCGGCCCGCAACGCGGCGAACCATTCCGAACGGGTGAGCGCCGCAATGCCACCCGGCTTGGCGGCGCGAGTCGCGGTCTTGGCCACCAATCGAGTGTCGCCGATGCCCACCGCGCACGACAGACCGGTCCGGTCGTGCACGGCGGCCCGCAGCTCCTCGGCCATCTGGTGGGGGCGGTCGGTGTGCACGCCGACGAACGCCTCGTCCCATCCCCACACCTCGACGGCCACCGGGAACGACCGCAGCACGGCCATGACCTCGTCCGACGCCGCCTCGTAGGTGGCCCGGTCGTGGGGGAGGAACACGCAGTCGGGGCAGCGGCGCAACGCCACAGCAAGCGGCAGGCCTGAGGCGACGCCGAGGGCGCGAGCCTCGTACGACGCGGTGGCGACGACCTGGCGAGGCCGGCGCGGGTTGCCGTCGCCGCCGACGACGACGGGCCGGCCGGCGAGCTCCGGGTGTCGGCGCACCTCGACCGCGGCGAGGAACTGGTCGAGGTCGACGTGGAGCACCCACGCCGGTGGACCGGCAGTCGAGTTCACGAACGACAGCTTGGTCGGTCCATGAGCGGATCGACGAGTGGGCACGGTTGTCGGCCGGCGGTACGAACCGGCCTGCGGTCGGCGGGGCCGGATGCTGCTCGTGCTCGTCGTCATCGCGGCCCTCGTCGTCGGGCGATCGAAGAGCGCCCCCTGTCGACACGAGACCTAGAGTTCTCGCCATCGACGACGGGCAGGAACACGAGGCGACCACGGGCCGAGCCCGTCCGCTGATCGGTCTCACCGGTCGGCGGGCGCTGGGCTCGAGGATCAGCGGCGTGCCAGCACCGTTCCACGATGCCCAGCTCACGCTGCACTTCGCCGATTACGTGGACAAGGTGGCCCAGGCGGGCGGCGTGCCAGTGCAGCTCGACCGGGCCGCCGATCCGGTGGACCTCGTGGCGCACCTCCACGGCATCGTGCTCACCGGCGGGGCCGACGTCGACCCCCGCCGCTACGGATCCACGCCCGGTCCCGGTCAGGGCGGCTACGAACCCGACCGCGACCGGTTCGAGGCGGCGCTGCTCGACGCCGCTCGTGACGCCGGCATCCCCGTGCTGGGCATTTGCCGGGGCGCCCAGATCATCAACGTGCACCACGGCGGCACGCTGGTGGCCCACCTCCCATCCGACTCGGGGGAGGGTCACTCCAGCTACGCCTACCCTCGGTACGAGCGCACCCATCGCCTACGCGTCGAGCCGGGGACCGAGCTGGCCCGCCTCTACGGGGAGACCGCCGTGGTCAACAGCTACCACCACCAGGCCGTGGACCGCCTGGGCGAGGGGCTGATCGCCACGGCGTGGGCGACCGACGGTGTGATCGAGGCGATCGAGCACGTGGAGCGGGCGGTGCTCGCCGTGCAGTGGCACCCCGAGGCGGTGCCCGGCGTCGAGCCGTGCTTCGACTGGATCGTGCGGAAGGCCGCCGAGAAGGCGAGAGGGCAACGATGAGCCGAACGATGCGGCCGCACGGCCGTCAGAAGGTGAAAGGGGCGCGATGAGCTTCACGCACGACGGCCGGGTGGCTTTCATCACCGGGTCCGGGTCGGGCATCGGCCGGGCCACCGCGCGGCGCCTGGCCTCGGAGGGCGCGTCGATCGCAGTGGCCGACCTGGATCCCGACGGCGCAGCCGAGACGGTACGGCTGGTCGAGGCGGCGGGTGGGTTGGCGCTCGCCGTGCATTGCGACGTGCGGGAGCGCTCCACGATCGAGGCGGCGCGCGATGCCGCCGTGGAGCGGTTCGGTGCCATCCACTACCTGGTCAACAACGCCGGCGTGGTCACCATGGAGAGCCTCGACGAGCTGACCGAGGAGCACTGGGACTTCGTGGTCGACGTGAACCTGAAGGGCCCGTTCCTCGTCACCCAGGTGGTGAGCCCGGCGATCGCCGAGGCCGGGGGCGGCGCGGTCGTCAACCTGTCGACCGTGGAGTCGGTGGTCGTCGTCTCCAGCCAAGGGTTCTGCCAGGTCCACTACAACGCCTCCAAGGGCGGGATCCCGAACCTGACCAAGGCCCTCGCCGTGGAGCTCGGGAAGAAGGGCATCCGGGTCAACGCCGTGGCGCCCGGGCCGGTGGCCACCGACTTCGTGTCGCTCGAGGGCATCACCTCGGCCGAGGCGATGGAGTTCATGAGCCAGCGACTCGTGATCCGCCGGATCGGTCAGCCCGACGACATCGCCGCCGCCATCTCGTTCCTGCTGTCCGATGACGCCAGTTGGATCACCGGCGTGCAGCTGCCGGTCGACGGTGGCTGGCTCACCCGGTGAGTCCGAGCGACGTGGGTGCGCTGATGGATCGGCTCCCCGACGGCGTCGACACCGTCATCGTCGCCACCCCCGACGTCCAGGGGCGGCTCGTCGGTCGTCGCATCCCGGCCTCGCGCTTCCACGAGGCCGTCCGCGACGGTGTCGCCGTCTCGGCGTGCGTCTTCGGCTGGGACGTGATGCAGGACGCCCAGCTCCTGATCGACGGCACGTTGCCGTACTGCGGCGTACACAACGGCATGGGCGACGTGATCCTCCGGCCCGACCTGGCTACGTTGCGCACCGCTGCGTGGCTCCCCGCCACCGGCGCGGTCATCGCCGACTCGTTCGAGGTCGACGGG
Organism: uncultured Acidobacteriota bacterium; assembly: GCA_963732655.1. GTDB lineage: Bacteria > Actinomycetota > Acidimicrobiia > Acidimicrobiales > SHLQ01 > CAVTWS01. Next base: position 921,047 of record CAVTAI010000005.1, read on the forward strand.
CGACCCACGCCCGTGTCGCCGCGGCACATCCTGTCCGAGCAGGTGCGGCGACTCGCCGAGCGCGGTCTCCGGGCCTCCGCCGGGACGGAGCTGGAGTACACGCTGTTCCATGGCTCGCCGGCCGAGCTCCACGACGGCGGGTACCGTGACCTGCGGCCCACCACCTTCCGCCCGGGCGACTTCTCGATCCTCGACGGCGACCCGTTGGAGCCGTTCCTGTCGGAGCTGCGCCGGTGCCTGCTGGCTTCGGACGTCCCGGTCGAGGCGTCGCAGCTGGAGTGGGGCCTTGGCCAGATCGAGACCACGCTCGTCCACACCGATCCCGTGGCCATGGCCGATCGGCACGTGCTGTACAAGATGGCGGTGCGGTCGATGGCCGCTCGGGCCGGGATGACGGCGTCCTTCATGGCCAAGCCGACCGACGGCCAGCCCGGCAACTCGTGCCACGTGCACCTGTCGCTGCGCGACGACGGCGGCCGAAGGGTGTTCTGGTCCGACGACGTGCCGGGCCACCGCTCCGATGTGCTGCACCACGCCATCGGCGGGGCGCTCCACCACATCTCCGACGCCATGGCCTGGTACGCACCCACCGTCAACTCGTACCGCCGCACCCGGGCCAAGGACGCCGCCGGGTGGGGCCAGACGTGGGGTATCGACCACCGGTTCGTGAGCGTGCGGGTGGTGGGCCACACACCCGACAGCCTGCGCCTCGAGTTCCGCCTGCCCGGCGCCGACACCAACCCTTACCTTGCGCTCGCCGCCCTCCTTGCCTCGGTGGCCGACGGCCTGGACCGGCGGATCGACCCCGGGCCGCCGACCGTGGGCAGCCCGTTCGAGGTGGACCTCGGCGACGTCCCACGCGACCTCGGTGCGGCCGTGGCGCGCTTCGAGCACAGCGAGTGGGCGAAGGCATCGTTCGGCCACGACGTGGTCGACCACTACGCCACCCTGGGCCGGTTCGAGTGGGACCGGTTCCTCGACGCCGTCACCGACTGGGACCGGCAGCGTTACTTCGACACGATGTGACGAGCGCAGACACCGGTGCCGGTCGGATCCGGTGTCAGCCAGCCGTCGGTGCTCCCTGCGGCGGTGCCGCACCTTCGGACATGGCGAGGTGTGTGAGGCCCAGCTGCACCATCGGGCCGATACCGAGTGCGAAGGCCAGTGTGCCGATCCCGGCCGTGCCGCCGAGCAGGAGCCCCACGATCAGCACGGTGAGCTCGATGCCGGTGCGGGCCCTGCTGATCGAGACTCCGCGAGCGGCGAGCCCGACCATGATGCCGTCTCGCGGGCCGGTGCCGAGGCCGGCGCCGATGTAGAGGCCCGACCCCACGCCGATGGCGAGGAGGCCACCGGCGACGAGGAGCCGGCGCGCCGCCGGCACGTCGATGTCGGGGATCAGCCGCAACCACAGATCGGCCGTCAGGCCGATCTCCAACGTGTTGAGCGCCGTCCCGAGTCCGATCCGTACCCGGAGGAGGAGGACGAGCGGCAACAGCACCAACCCGACGCCCACGATGACGGAGCCGATGCTGAGGTCGAGGCGGTCAGCGAGGCCCTCGTGGAACACGTCCCACGGACCGAGCCCGAGCTCGGAGCGCACGAACACCGCGATCCCGAGACCGAACAGCGCGAGCCCGCCGACGCAACGCGTCAGCCGCTCGATCACGCGGTCCCCGGGAAGCACGAAGGGAGACCCTACGGCCACGGTGCGGTGGGCGCGCCGCCGGCATGTCCGCGCCACACGGCTCGAACGGCTATTCACGCCGCCGGCGGAATCGGCGCCGCGCCGGAGGACCCGGGTACCAGCTACACCAGGCGATACAAGGTGGCAGCCTGGAGACCTACGAGCCGGTCGTCGATTGTGAGGTGGTGTAGCCGATCGACGAGGTTCGCCGTGGATACGAAGACTCTGGTCAAGCGCTTCGTGGGACTGACAACACCCCTCGTGATCGTCGCCGCGCGTAGCTCGAATGATGAAGCACGATCTTCTGTCGACGAACAGCGGCGAGCTCCCGCTTATCCAGGCCCACGGTACGGACCTCACGATCGCGGTAGGCGATGGCCAGCCGAGCGGGGGCACTCGTCCGCGTCTGCAGCTCCGACGTGTGACCTCGGTCGGGTGAAGCGGAGGCATGAGCGCCGTGACGTATTTCGACTACCAGGGTGACGGATCGGCCCCGGGCGGCGAGTTCTTGGCCCAACTCAGTCCCGAGGAATGGGAGTGGCTGCTCGACGTGGTCGAACGCCGGCGATTCGAAACCGGCGCGGCCGTCATGAGGAGCGGCGAGCCCGATCGGTCCGTCTGGGTCGTCGTATCCGGCTCGGTCGAGGTGACCTTCGGTCACGGGCGGAGGGAGCGGGCGGTTCGCACCCAGGGTCCCGGCACGATCCTCGGCGAGGTGGCGTTCTTCGACGGTGAGCCGCGCTCGGCGACGGTGCGAGCGCTGGAACCTACGCAGTGCCTGCGACTCAGCCTCGATGCCTTCGAGGTGCTCGCGGCCCGACATCCGGCGTTGGGTCGCACGGTGGTGCTCGAGCTGGGCCGCATCCTGGCCCGACGCCTGCGTCAAGCTGAGGGGCGCGATGGGCGATGACGAGGTCGCGGTCCGCATCCGGTCGCGATCGGATCGACCGGCCTTCCCCACCTACATCGAGGTCCCGGTGCGCGTGCCCATCGGCCTGTGGCGACTGGGGAGGGCGCTGGCCCTCGGCGGTGCCTTCGCGCTGGTTGTCGTGCTGCTGGTTCGTCCGGGCACAGGTCTGGCGATCTGCTGGAAGCTCGTCGTTCCCGCCCTGCCCATCGTCTGGCTGACGATGCCCGGATTGTGGCGCAACCTGTGCCCCCTGGCGGCCGCGAATCAGATGCCTCGAGCGCTCGGCTTCACACGCGGCGCCAGGCCGCCCCGGATCATGACCCGGTTCGCGTATGTCGTCGGGATCACTGCGCTGTTCGTCCTCATCCCGATGCGGAAGGTGCTCTTCAACAGGAGTGGCACGGCGACGGCGGTCCTGCTCATGACCGTTCTGGGGCTGGCCCTGCTGGGCGGGCTGATCTTCAAAGGGAAGAGCGGCTGGTGTTCGACGGTCTGCCCGCTTCTCCCGGTGCAACGGCTGTACGGGGAGACCCCGTTCGTGACCGTGCGCAACGCCCACTGCGAGCCCTGCCTCGGGTGCGCCAAGAACTGCTATGACTTCAACCCCACGGTCGCGAAGCTCGCCGACCTCGACGACAACGATCAGCGATTCGCCGCTCCCCGGCGGTTCTTCGCCGCTGCGTTCCCGGGCCTCGTGATCGGCTTCTTCTCGATGCCCGACGTGCCGGAGCAGTCGACCGCCTGGGTCTACGGACAGATCGGCCTGTCCGTCGCCGTCAGCATCGCCGTCTACACCGCGGTGGAGACCTTCAGCTCGGCCTCGGCCCACCAGCTCACCTCGCTGTTCGCGGCCGCTGCGTTGAACGCCTTCTACTGGTTCAACCTGCCGACGCTCGTCGACACGATCGGGTCGTCCCCACCCGACGCGGTGCTGACGCCGCTGACGTGGGTGGGGCGTATCTCAGTGGTGGCGACCACGATCCCGTGGTTGGTCCGCACGTTCGCCAAGGAGCGACACTTCGTTCCCCGAGGCGTCGCGGTGATCGCCCCTGCAGGTCTCGGAGCGATCCGAGAGCACGCCACGCATGACGTCGCCGTCACCCTCGAACCGGGGGGCCACGCCTTGTCGGTCGTGAGCGGCACCTCGTTGCTCGAGTCGATCGAGCGCTCCGGGTTGCACATCGAGACCGGGTGCCGAATGGGTCTGTGCGGCGCCGACCCGGTCAGAATCCTCGAGGGACGGTCGTCGCTGTCGCCGTGCGGCAACGACGAGGCCTCGACGCTCGCTCGACTCGGCTGGGCGGACGACGTTCGTCTCGCCTGTGTCGCCCAGGTCCATGGCCCGTGCGTGGTATCGCTCTCGCCCGAGCGGGCGTCGCCAGCGCCGCTCGAACCGACCCCAGCCGGCTCGCCGGGTGCGCCCCGCTGGCGGGTGGTGGTCATCGGCAACGGCGTCGCCGGAACGACCGCCGCCATGCGCGCACGAGAGCTACGGCCCGACTGTGAGATCGACATCGTCGGCGCGGAGCCGCACCGTCTGTACAACCGGATGGCGATCACGCGCCTGATCCACGGGCGCTCGGCGATGCAGGGCCTGTACCTCCAGCACGAGGCATGGTCCGAGACCTACGACGTCTCATGCTGGATGAACACCCGGGCCCGCGACATCGATGTCGACGCGCGCACCGTGTCGCTGGCCACCGGCGACGTGCTCGGCTACGACGCGCTGATCCTGGCCACGGGCAGCACGAGCGCAACGCCGGACATCGCCGGCTTCGGGCTGCCGGGCAGCTTCACCCTGCGCCAGGCCGAGGATGCAATCGCCATCCGTGGGTACCTGCAGGAGCACGGCGTGCGCCACGCGATCGTCGCCGGCGGCGGGGTCCTCGGAGTTGAGGCCGCCTACGCCCTGTTCAAGCTGGGCGTCGAGACGACACTGCTCGCTCAGAGTCCGTCGCTCATGCCCCGCCAACTCGACGAAGCCGGTGCGCGGCTCGTCGAGCGGTATCTCGACACCTTGGGCATCACGGTGATCACGGGGGTCGCGCCACGCTCGGTCATGGGTGACGGGCGGGTCGCCGGGGTCGCCCTCTCCGAAAGGCGGTCGCTCGAAGGCGGGCTGTTCCTGGCGTGCGTTGGTGTCGTGCCCGACCTGGAGCTGGCTCGGCTGGCCGGTCTGAACATCAATCACGGGGTTGTCGTCGACGTGCGGATGCGTACGAGCGATCGGAACGTGTACGCCGCGGGGGATGTCGCCGAGCTGGATGGTGTCGTGGCCGGGCTGTGGCCGGAATCGGCCAAGCAGGGCGACGTCGCGGCCCAGAACGCAGTCGGCGGGGAAGTCGAGTACCGCGCTTCAGTGCCGACGACGTTGCTCAAGGTCGGCGGCATCGATGTCGCCTCGATCGGCCGGATCAACGGTGAACCCACGGTGCGCCTCGCCATGCCAGCGTCTGACGAGGGGCGTTATCGCAGGATCTTCGCCGAGAACGGACGAGCCGTAGGTGCCGTGCTGGTCGGCCATCCGGGAGACGTATCGACGGTTCAGCGTGCGATCGAGGAGGGCCACGACGTGTCGGAACTGCTCGAGGAACTCGGCGACGCGCCGGCACGCTGAGTCGAGGCCGATGCTGCGGTACAGTCGCGGCGTGGTGCGCGTCATCTTGGCCGAGGACAACGCGCTCCTGCGTCAGGGGCTCGAACGGCTCCTCGCCACTGATGATCGGGTCGAGATCGTGGCGGCGTGCGGCGACCTTCCGTCGTTGCTCGCCGCCGTCGTCGCCGAGTCTCCCGACGTCGTGGTGACCGACATCCGCATGCCGCCGACCGGGACCGACGAAGGCATCCGAGCCGCCGCCGAGCTGCGAGACAGCGCTCCCACGGTCGGCGTGGTCGTGCTCAGCCAGTACGTCGAACCGGGATATGCCCTCGACCTGCTCGATCAAGGTTCGTCGGGCCGCGCCTACCTGCTGAAGGATCGGGTGTCCGATGTCGATCAGCTCGTCAACGCCATCATCGAGGTAGCCGCCGGACGGTCCGTCATCGACCCGATGGTTGTCGAGGAACTCGTCAGCGCGCGGAGCCGAAGTCGCCAGTCGCCGCTCCGGTTCCTCTCGCCTCGCGAGCTGGAGGTCTTGGGGGAGATCGCCCAGGGCAAGAGCAACGCGGCCATCGCCGGGAGTTTGTACCTGTCGGAGCGAGCCGTCGAGAAGCACATCAACTCGATCTTCTCCAAGCTCGGCCTGGGCGAGGCGCCCGATGTCAACCGGCGGGTGAAGGCCGTTCTGCTGTACCTCGCCGACCGACACGATCCGGGCACGGTGTAGGCAGCACCACCCCGACGACGAAGGGGCCACGCTTGCCGTCCGCCGTGGGCGTGGTTCACTAGGAGCATGGTGTCCGTTCTGCTCGTCGACGACCAGGCGCCGTTCCTCGCAGCTGGTCGTGCGGTCGTCTCCCGGATCGACGGCTTCGAGGTGGTGGGCGAGGCGGACTCCGGCGAGCACGGCATCGAGTTGGCGACCGACCTGGTCCCTGACCTGATCCTGATGGACATCAACCTGGGCGGCATCGACGGCATCGAGGCGACGCGTCGGATCACCGCTGATCGACACGACGCCTTCGTGATCCTGGTGTCGACCTACCCGCTCGAGGATCTGCCCGGCGACGCCCGGTCATGCGGCGCCGCGAGGCTACGTGAACAAGGACGAGCTGAGTCCTCGACGTATCCGCGTCTTGTGGGAGAGCGGCGGCGATCCGGACTGGTCGACACCGACGTGGTCACCCGCCGAGTGGTAACCAGCCGCCGATCCGCACCCCGTGGCCCGGCTCCGACCAGACCTCCACGCGGCCGCCGTACGCGCCGAGCCGGTCGATCATGTTGACGAACCCGTGGCCGGCGCTCGACGAGTCGGGGCTGAATCCCACTCCGTCGTCGACGACTTCGAACCTCAGGCTCTCGGCGTCGGACCACACCCGGACCGTCGACGACGCGTCGCCGCCGGCGTGTTTGCCGGCGTTCTGGAGGGCTTCGAGCACACAGAAGTAGACGACCGCCTCGATCTCCGGCGTCGGCCGCGCCGTGATGTCGACATGGAGCTCGACTGGTAGGGCGGCTCGAGCGGCGACCGACGGCAGAGCCTCGGCCAGACCTCCCGAGACGAGCAGCGGCGGGAAGATCCCGTGGGCCAGGGCGCGAAGTTCGGCGACCGCATCCTTCACGTCGTTGCCGAGCTCGTCGAGCAGCGCCGTCGCGTCGTCTGGGTCGTCGCGAACGGCGTCGCGGGCCAACCTCAGCTTCACGGCCATGGCGACCAAGTGTTGCTGGGCCCCGTCGTGCAGGTTGCGTTCGAGCTTGCGCCGCTCGGCGTCGCCCGCCGCGACGATGCGGGCCCGCGACGTGCGAAGCTCCTCGTTGGTGTGCTGGAGCTGCTCGAGCGAGGCCCGGAGCGCCGAGTCGAGCTGGACGTTGTGCAGGGCCAGGCCGACCTGGCGGGCGAGCTCCGCGAGAGTGGCATCGTCGTCCTCGCCGATGGCCTCGACCTGGGGACGGCGCTCGAGCACGATCAATCCGAGCAGCTCGCCCGCATGGGCGAGCGGCGCCACCCTCACGAGCGAGCTCTCGCGATCCGCCGTGAGCGCCGGCAGCCAGATGTCGAGCCAGGTACCACCCGAGACGCCGGCTCGGGCCACGATCGGCCGTTCCTTGGCGCCGACGAGGAGCGGATCGGCCTGCCGGTGCGGCACCCCGGCCGCGATCAGGTACTGCCCGTCGACTCCCGTCCACACCTCGGCTGATGCCAGCCGCATCGTCTTCCGCAGCGACTCGACGAGCTGCAGGAGAAGCTCGTCCATCGGGATAGCCCGGGTCATACGTTGACCGAACGTGCGAAGGCTCTCCTCGGGGGCCTGCTGCTCGCCATACACCAGCCTCGACGCCGCGGTCACGAGCCGATCCCGCATCGGCAGGAAGATGACCGTCGCGACCGCGACACCAACGATGGGGATGACGGCAGCCGTCCGCTCGTTGTCGTCGGGACGTTCACCGAAGCCCAGAACGACGATGACGTATGTGGCCACAACGACCGCGGTGAGACCGGCTCCGGTCACCGTGGCGGCGAGCACCCGGTCGATGCGTGCTTCGAGTCGGCGCCATACCCCGAGGGCCAGGCCCAGCGGGACGAGGGAGGACAAGCCGAGCATCACCTCGTCGAGATGACCAGGCCATCCGATGACGACATCGAACGCACCGAGAACCAATGCGGCCTCCACGAGGACCGCCACGGCCAAACCGAGCCACTGCAGCCGCCGGCGATCGGCTGCGCTCGCCGAGCGGTAGCGGCGATGGGCAGCTGGACCGGCGACCACCAGACCGGCGACCGCGACCGTTGTCGCCCACCCCAGCGGCACGTCAGGCCAGTTGGCATAGGCGCCGGCCGCCAGCGCGACGGTGACCGCGGTCGCCACCGCGACGAACGTCCGAGGCCGCCGCGTCGACAGTCTGCCAGTCGGCACGCTCGACAGCAGTGCCACCACGAGCGGTGCCACCAAGGCGAAGGCCAGCGCGCCGCCGAACCTCAGCACGTCTGCGACCCAACCGTCGACGGATCGATGTCGATCGACGCCGGCCGCCAGATGACCGGCTGCGGCGAAGGCAACGGCCAGCCCGACGACCGGACCCAGCCGCTCCACCGGGCGAGCGCGAGTCATCGTGAACCCGGCGATCGCCCAAGCGGCCAGCGTGATGCCGCGCACCACCTCGCCGCCCGAGAGGTCAGGCCCGCCGACGACCGCGGCCGAGGCCACCCCGGCGACGGCCGAGACCAGGGTCACGGTCGACGCCGTACGCACGGTGCCGCCCCCGGTCACACCGTGGAGTCGGGGCCGCCGGGAGCCGGCGAGCCTGCGGTCACGCGGCCATCGTCGACCACTCGGCCATCGCGCATCCGCACGATCCGCTGCGCCGCGTCCGCGACCGGCTGGTCGTGGGTTACGAGCAGGATTGACTGACCGCCTTCATGAATCCGTCGGAACAGCTCCAGGATCTCCTCTCCGCCTTCGGAGTCCAGGGCGCCCGTCGGCTCGTCGGCGAGGATGAGCGTGGGCTCGTTCGCCATGGCTCGCGAGATGGCCAGCCGCTGACGTTGGCCACCCGACAGGGCCCCGGGCATCTGCTTGGCCTTGTCACCGATGCCGAGGAGATCGAGGAGATCGCGAGCTCGTGTCTCGGCCGGCCGGCGTTTTATCCCGACGATCAGCGCCGGCATGAGCACGTTCTCGAGCACCGTCATGCCCTCCAGCAGGTTGAAGAACTGGAACACGATTCCGACGTGGCGTCGCCGCATGACGGCCAGTTCGTTCGCGTCCATCGATGTGAGATCGAGGCCGGCGACGTGCACGGTTCCCTCGTCTGGTTTGTCGAGACCAGCGACGATGTTGAGGATCGTCGACTTGCCGCAACCCGAGGGACCCATCACCGCCACGAACTCCCCGCGGCCGACCTGGAGGTCCGCACCGCGCAGCGCCCGCACGGGCGCCAGGTCCTGCTCGAAGGTCCGGTAGACGCCCTGGGCGTGGACCACGCTGTTCTCCTGCATACCGCTATTCGACGCCTCGCGGTGCCGGGGCGCAAGCGTCCTGGCTCGACCGCTGGGGTGTGGCCACCACCCCTCGTGCCGGCCGCCTCCTTTCAGGGCCCGATGCGGTAGGGCGAAACCTCGGTCGCCCGGCCCTTGACGGTCCGCGGGTCCAGCCGCTCGTAGACGTCGGGACGGGTGAGCAGGCCGTCCCAGGTCGCTTCGCTGATGACCGTCTGGCCCGGGCCCCCGAGCTGCTGGAGGCGTTGGCACAGGTTGACGGCGTCGCCGATCACCGTGTACTCCATCCGTTCTTCCGAACCCAGCAGGGCGGCCGCCACATCACCGGTCGACAGACCGATGCCGAGGTCGAATGGCGGCAGGCCCAGATGCGTCCACTCACGATTCACCCCGGCCTGCGCGGCGTGCATCGCCAGCGCCGCTTCGAGGGACCGTTCTGCGTGATCGCGCTGAGGATCAGGTGCGCCGAACACCGCCATCACTGCGTCGCCGACGTACTGCATCACCGTCCCGCCGCACTCGAGAACCGCCCGGTTCATCTCGGCGCGATGCCGGTTGAGCTGACCGGCGAGATCGCTCGGATCGGCCATCTCGGCGATCGTCGAGTATCCCCGGATGTCCGACATCAGCACCGTCAACGTCAGCCTCTCGGTCTCACCCACGGCCCGTCCCTCGCGGCGCAGCTTGTCGGCCAGCCCGCCCGGCAGGAGCCGGGAGAGGGTCTCCCCCTGCTCCTCGCGGTCGATGATCGCCTTCTGGAGGAGCCGTAGCCGTCGAAGCGAGCTCGCGGTCCCGCTCGACACTCCGGCCGCGAGCTTGACGAAGAGTCGCTCCACGTCATCGGCCACCGCGGCAGCAGTCGTGTGGCGCGTCGCCGCGATGGCCTTCAGCGGTCGGCCCTCGGCGACCAGGGCGAGTAGCGCCTCCTCCTCGGGCCCGAGGTCGCCGCCACGAACGGGATTCACGAGCGCCGCAACGATGGCCGGATCGAGCATCGACCCGCCGGTGGCCACCTCTCGGATGGCCCGCTCGAGCTGATCGCCCTCGGCGATTCGGTCCTTGAGCAGATAGGCGTAGCCGGCCGCACCCTCGGACAGGAGCGAGATCGCGTAGTCCGGGTCGTCGTACTGCGAAAGGATCACCACGCCCGTGCCCGGGTGCCGTTTACGGATCTCCTTGCACGCGTCGATCCCCTCGGTCTGGAAGCTGGGCGGCATGCGGATGTCCGACACGATCACGTGTGGGGCGGCGGCCTCGGCGCCCGCCACCAGGCCGTCGTAGTCCTCGGCCACCCCGACGACCTCCAGGTCACTCGCCCGGCGCAGCATGGCCCTGACCCCCTCACGGATCAGGACACTGTCGTCGGCGAGAAAGACCGAGATCGAGGTGTCCATCGAGTCAGTCGACCCCACGCGGCAGCGCTCCACAAGGGTGGCTGGCGCGCCGCCCGAAGTGTGGCTGGCACCCCCGACGATCACCGGCCGGTACCGTGGCCCACGGCGAGCATCCGTCCGACGATTCCCACCATGAGCAACGTGCGAGTCGAAGCCTCGGTCACCTCGATCTCGTGGATCCCGTCCGAAGCGGTGGCGGGGATGGCGAAGATGCCGTTCTCCGTCGGGGTCGCCCACTACGACGACCCGCCCCCCGAACACATCGGCGCACCCGGGTCTCGTGTGCTCGCATCGTTACGTGACGCCGACCGGTTCCGCTTCGCCAACGAGCTCCGCGCCTTCACCGAGTTCGACCCCGACGGGCGGGTCGTCGCGGCCGGCTACCGTGGCGCGGGAATGATCGGGTCCACCACCATGCGGCTGGGCGGAGCATCGACGACCGTCGCTGCGGTGGCGATGAGCGACCGTCAGCGCGAACCCGAGGTCGGCGATGGACACGTGCGGTTCGTGCAGTCCTGCGGCGGTCGCACCGGCGTTCCCGCGCCACGGACGGTGCGGCACCCGCCGTTCGTGCGGTTCCATGCTCCGACGGCGTGGACCACTCTGGCGCTGACGATCCGGGCCGACGGCTCGAGCGAACACGAGCTGGTCGGGGCCAGCACCTTCCCGAGGCACTGGCTCTACGACCACTCTGGAGCGCTGGTCGCCAAGAGCGGCTTGATCGACTTCACGAACTGGTACGCGCACGCGTTCGGAAAGCACACCCCCTGGGGCGACCTCGACACTCCGGCCCTGGCGACCGAGGTCGAGTCGGCGCTCGAGCGCGACCTCTCGCGCCGTCTCATGAGCGCCGGCGACAAGCTGTCCATCCGCCGCGTCAGCACGGGGCAGGTGCTCGTCCAACAGGGCCGCGTGGGCAACGAGCTGTTCGTCCTGCTCGACGGCGTGCTGGCTGTCGACGTCGATGGCGCGCCGCTCGCCGAGCTCGGTCCCGGTGTGGTCGTCGGTGAGCGGGCGCTCATCGAGGGCGGAACGCGGACAGCGACGCTGCGGGCGGTCACGAGGTGCACGATCGCGGTGGTCGACCCCCAACACGTCGACTGGTCGCGACTCGAGCGGCTCTCCGCGGAGCACCGGAGAGAAGACCAGTGAGGGTCTACATCTCTGCGGGTTGCCGTTCTTTGCGGCGGACGCCGCGCTCGAGCACCACGATCCGAGCCGCACCGACGCCGAGGTGTGCGCGCTGGCTGCGACGACCGGCATCGACGCCGCCTACGAAGGCATGACGATCGAACTCGACGACATCTCAACGGGCGGCTGAGCCCTGGGACCTGATCATGTGCTGCTCCGGACCGGCGGAATCGTGGCGCCGCGCTTCGCCGATTTCGGTCGGGTCTGCCCGTCGAGGTCCCGTGGCTGATCGTTGTCGCCCGTAACAAGGTCGTCGACCACTGGCGGGCCGAGGAACGCCGAGCCCGTCAGCTCGCACTCATCGCCGGGTCAACAGAAGCCGTCGCGCCAGCCGTCGATGCCGAGGATATCGATGGGGCGCTGACGCGCGTTGACGACACCCGATCGAAACAGCAGCACTGGCGCCTGGCCGTTGATTGCCGCCGCGGCAGCGGTCCTCGTCGCCGGCGTCGTGTTCGTCGCTATCCGCGACGACGGGGCCACCGACGTCGCGTCGGCCACTGCGGTCTTCGTCGACGAGTTCGACGATCAAGAGGGAGCCTGGACCAAAGACCCGGACGCGACGATCGCGAGTGGCGTGTACCGCTGGTCGATCACGACTCCCGGCCAGAACGTTCAAGTCCGGCCGGATGCGTTTCGCCAACAGACCGACGACATGGACGTCGACGTGACGATCAACCGCATCGACGCCGACTCGATCATTCGCCTCCGCTGCCGGCAGAGCCCGATCGAGGCCGGCTACTCGTATTTCTTCACGCTCGGCCCCGACAACGCGACCATCGGTGTCGAACCGATCGATGTCGACGGTGCCGCGACCCGGGTCGTGGCCGAGGCATCGTTCGTGCGATCGACCGGGCCATTCACCCTCACGGCCACGTGCCGCAACCTCGTGGACGAGGTCGCCCTCGAGTTGAGCGTCGACGGTGCTGTCGTGGTCTCGGCGTCTCGGGTCACTCCGACCGCAGCGCTTCCGCGGGCGACGGCCGCACGGCGCCCCCGCCGGGAGCGATGGCCAGGATCAACGCGACGGCCGCAGCCGTCGGGATCGTGACCACGATCACGGTCCACGGAGTGGGCACGAACGAGCCGATGCCGAGGTTGGTCGCCACGACCCGCCAGGCGACGCGACCGATCAGTACTCCGAGAGGAAGGCCTACGACGATCCCACCAGCCGCGAGGGTCGTGGCCTGCCACGAGATCGCCGCCCGAACCTGCCCCGAGGTGTACCCGAGCGCACGGAGCACGGCGAGGTCGCGGCGCCTCTGACGAACCGACGTGGCGAGCGCGTGGCCGGCGGCGATCACGGCGACGGCCGAGGCGAAGGCCGCAACGGCGAGGGGATACCGCTCGACGTTCCCGTAGTTGGCCAGCGCCGGTGGCGCCGAGAGCTCCCGACGCTCGGCGCCGGCCTCCCGGAGCAGCGCGTCTGCACCCGATCCTCCTCCCGGTGCCCAGTCGAGCAGCACGAGGCCGAAGTACTCGTTCGAATCGCTCGATACCAGTTCCGTGGTGGCGACGGCCAGCAGCGCGAAGTCGTTGTAATCAGCGATGTCGGAATCGAGCAGCGCGGCGTCGATGTCGGGGAAAACGCCGCGGCCGACGATCGTCAGATCCTGGATGAAGTCGGCCTCGAGCGGCTGAGCGGTCACGACGTCGCCGACTCGGCGATCCAACCGGGCCAACGTGGCTGATCCGACGAGAACCTCACGCGGTCCGGCCGGTGCGCGGCCCTCGAGCACGGTCACGAACCGGTCGGGGCGGTCCGTCTCGATCAGGTAGCCGTTGTGCGGGTGGCCGTCGAGCCGCAGCGGCACCGAGCTCAGCGCGGCGATCGCCGCCACTTCGGGCTCGTCTGCCAGCTGAGCGGTGATGTCGAGCAGATCGTCCTGTTCGCCCGGCACGTGATAGCTGGCGTCCCACCGCTCGCCATACACCGACGGGGTTTCGACGACCCTGGTCAGCGCGGCGCCGAAGGTCATCGCGGCCAGGAGTCCGGCGAGCCCGGCCGCGGCGCCGACGAGCCCGGAACGCGAGCGGTCCGCACCCACCGGTGGCCGGAGCGCCAGCGAGACACCGGTGCTGAGCGGCGACGACAACGGCCCGAACCCGCGGCGGACGCCGGGTCGCACCGAACGCCGACCCGGACCTGCCTCGGCCTGCCGAGCTCTTCGCCAGGACAGAAACGCGGCGGCTGCGATCGTGGCGACGACGATCACCGAGAACCCGAAACCGAGGACCCCGACGTCGAGATCGACGCCGGGGTCCGGTTCGGCCCGGCGGGCGAAGCCGATGGGCATGATCACCGACACGCCGACGGCGACCGCGACGGCCAGCCCCGCGCTGATGACGGCCGCAGGAACATGGGGGAGCAGCAGAGCCGCCGCCCGCAGACGACGATCCATGCCCATGTCGACGAGTCCCGAGGAGCTGCGGGCCACTGCGGCGACCGATCGGGTGAGCACGACCCCTGCTGCCGCGAACCCGGCCAAGGCCACCGAGACGGCGAATACCGCCAGCCCGATCGCCTGCACCTGAGTGGCGTTCTCGACGTCGTCGTCGTTGTCGTCATTGGATTCGAAGACGACACCGGCGTCGACGGGCACGATCCTCTGCACGTCACGCTGGAACGCCGCCACGTCGCTTTGGCCATTTCTCAGCCGCACCGACATCAGCTGGTCGTAGTTGCCGATGTCGGTGCGGTGGGCGGCCGCGAAGGCTGGGGTGAAGACGGCGATCCTCGCGCTCGACGCGACTTCCACCTCGGTCCGCCCGATGCCGACGACGACGGCGGTCACGGTCGGGCCTTCCGGGCCCGAGGACACGCCCTCGAAGATCAGCCGCTCGACCTGTTCAGGGGTCATCGACAGGAACGTGAGCTCGCGGCCGACCCCGACGTCCCATGCCTCGGCGGCGTCGGTGTTGAGGAACACCTCGTCGACGCGGGCCGGGTCCGGAAGGCGTCCGGCCGTCACGATCGCACGGTCGATGGCACTGTTGAAACGGTCGTCGACGCCGGCGATCGTGATCGCCGAACCGATCTCGGACTCGGTCGTGCCGACGAAGAAGTACACTTGCGGGGCGGCCGCCTCGACCTGGGGAAGGGCGGCGATGGCGTCGAAGTACTCAGGAGGCGCTTCCAAGGAGAGCGTGGCCACGGCCAGTTCGTCGAGCAATCGGGCGTATGCGCTGTCGGTGCGACGGGCGCCGGCGACCGAACCCATCACGACACCGCCGGTGGCCCCGACCAGGAGCACGAGCACGAGGCCCGACACCCAGTGCTGGCGCAGCGAACGCCTCACCACGAGCCAGACTGCGCTCATATCTCCGTCCTCAGCTCGGCCGCAGGCGAGGGGTGGCCCCGGCGCGTGAGCGACGCGAATGCCGCCACGTTGGACAACACCAACAGGACGGCCCCGCCGATGACCAACGCCGCGGCCGGCACGACGATCCCTTCCCGGGCTCCGATCGACCAGGCCAGCGACCGAAAGGCGAGGCGCCCGGCGATCACGCCCACCGGCACCGCGAGCGCCACGGCCAGCGCGGTGTACACCATGGCGTGGGTGTGGACCAACGATCGCAGCCAGGAACGGGTGGCGCCGAGCGACCGGAGCACGGCGAGGTCGCGGCGCTGCCGGTGCGTCGTCGTGACGAGGTGGTGCACCAAGCTGAGCATGGCCAGCGCAGCGAGCACGACGGCCACGATCGCCGGGATGTCGCGGACCCGCGCCAGGTTCACGATCGTCGCCGGTTTCTCCCGCGGTCCGATCGCCTGGCCGAGCGCACCGTTGAGCCGATCGATCGTTCCCGGAGGAGCATCAGCTCGCAGTTCGATCACCGCTTCGCCCAGGCCGGCCTCGGGATCGACCCGGCGCAGCCCGTCGGCGGTCACGATGCCACCCCGGCCAAGTCCATCGGCACCGGCGACACCGGGCACCGCCGAGATCCCCACGACCCGGAACGCCGACGGACCGGTGACGCCGGTGACGGTCACCTCGTCGCCGATGTCGAGGTCGTGCTGGCGCGCCGTCACGCGGCCCAGGGTTATCTCGTCACTGTTCGTCGGCTGCCGCCCCTCGAAGGGCTCGGGAAGCGGGTTGCCGCGTCGCACCTCGAACCCGCTGACCTCAGTTCCATGACCACCGATCGACACGTTGGCACTGCCCGCCAGCGCGAGCCCGACGATGTCGGGATCGGATTCGAGCCTCTCGATGGACTCGGCCGGAACCACGCGGCCACCCTGGCCGAGCCCAAACGCGAACTCGCCGTGCTGCCCGGGATCGTCGATAAGCAAATCGAGGCTCGCGCCAAAGGTGAGCGCTCCCACGAGCACCGCGAGGACGCTCACGAGCGCGGCGAGCGGCGTGGCCGAACTCGATCGGACGGCAGGCGGAAGGCCGAACCGCACGGCTCGACCCAGCCGTCCGGCACCGACAACCGACGCCACACCGGCAACCGTCAACCGGCCACTCCCCGCCGTCGTTGGTGGCGGTCGGAGCACGAGGTACGCCCAGCCCAGCAGCACGAGCACGAGCGCCGCCGGGCCGACGATGTGGACCAGTGGGTCGAACCGTCGACCGGGCGTTGGCTCGATCTCGCGTACGAACCCGCGGGGGAACCGATCGGAGGCTCCGAACGCGACCAGACCGGAGAGCAGCGCGCCGGCGGCGACGGGCGCGGCGAGCCGGGCCACCGGGTCGAGCCGGCGCTGGACACCCGTCATGCCCAACGACGACAAGGCGCGTTCCTCACCCGGAGCGAGGCGAGCCTGACGGCTCAAGAGCCTCCCGACCACGGCCACGGCGGCGACGGTCACGATCGCCGAGAGGATGACGAGACCCTGGCTCTGCGTGCGCACCGCCCGGCGAATGTCGGCCGAGACGATCTCGGCCGGCTCGACACCGAGCGCCGTACCGCCGGGGACCATGTCGAGCTGGTTTCGGAGATCATCGAGCACCGCTCCCGGCGAGAGCGAAACCATGTGGACCGATGCCGAGATCCCGACGTCGTCGGCGTCGAGCAGCGCCGACGGGAACACGGTGAGCGTGAATCCTTCCTCGAGCTCGCCCGCCCCGCCGAAGATGCCGACCAGGGTCGCCGTGAGCGTTGCCTCGTCGGGAAGGGGTGCGTCGAAACCCAACCGGTCGGCGTCGGCCGGAGCGATGGCGAACAGGTCCATCTCGTCACCGATCTGGGCCCCGGTCGCCTCGACGAGGGACCGCGACGCCGCGAACTCGTTCGGCGCGGAAGGATCGGGTTCGCGGCCCGACACCACTCTGCCCAGCGCACCAACATCGCCGGCAAACACCAGAGCGTCGACGAAGTCACCTTTCGCGTCGCGTAACCCGCCGAACACGAACGTCGCCGAAACCACCGAGTCGACCGCCGGAAGGGCGTGGATCTCCGCGGTTCGGGCTCGGCCGGACCCCTGCTCGACCCGGGCGTCAGGTGTCGCTCTGAGCGAGGCGACGTAGCGGTCGGGTGCGCTCGCCGTCCGGAGTGTTCCCGCCACCAGGACGAGCACGATCCCTCCGATGAGACCGACCAGCACGACCAGACCCACGGCACTCGCGGGTGAACGTCGAAGGTCGCTCCGGATGCGGAGCATGAACGCGGCCACTCCTCGAAGTGAATCGCCTCGTCGAGCGCCTGTCCAAGGGGCTAGCACCACATCGACCGGAACCAATGCTCTCGGGGTGGGGTTGACCACACCTTCGGCAACAGGGTGGCCGTCTTCCGCGTGGTCTTCGGCGCTGGCATGCTGAGCCAGGTGAGACGTGGCGTCGACGCTGGTGCTGTACTTCACGCCCGAGCCGAGCTGAGGCGACGGTGGCGTTCCTTCGCCGTCCTCGGCCTGCTCGTGGGCGTGGTCGCCGGCGTTGCCGTCGCCAGCGCGAGCGGCGCCCGGCGGGCGGCCGGCATCTTCGACCGCTACGACGCCCTGAACGCCTTGCCCGATGTCGCAGTGGCACCCAACGACCCTCGGTTCGACGCCGCTGATCGGCGGGCGATCGCCGAGCTCGACGAGGTCCGGTTCGCCCGATCGTTCGCCGTGACCCCGCTCGTCGCGGTGATCGACGGAGTACCGCGGTCGGAGCTGTCGGCCTACCTGCCGACATTGCCCGAGGACTTCGGGTCGCGCGAAGCGGTGTTCGGCGACGATCTGCTGGTCGCCGGCCGCCTGTACGACCCCGCGAGTGCCGACGAGGTGCTCATCGGCGACGACGTTGCGGACCGCTTCGATCTGGGCCTGGGCGATGTCATCAGTCTCACGATCGACGAGTCGTTCGGGCCGATCGACGGCGAAGCACCCGTGTGGAACGTTCGAGTGGTCGGCGTCGCCGAGGACAACGAGGACAGTGGGATCGTCGATGTGAGCCCGGCGTTCATGGGCGCGCATGGTGGGGAGTTCTCCCACGTCGACAACCTCTTCGTGTGGTTGCAGCCGGGTGTGTCGGCCGAGGACTTCCTTGCTGCGGCAGGTGCGGCGATCGGATGGGACGATCTGGCGACGATCGACTTCACGACCGAGAAGCAGGACACGCGTCGGGTCACCCGACTCGAGGCCGCCGGTCTCGCCATGTTCGCCCTTGCGGTCGTCGCGGCCGGAGGTGCGCTCGTCGGGCAGGCGCTGGTTCGCGCCGTGACGGTGGGCGCCGCCGATTCGGCCACCCTTGCCGCGCTCGGCATGGGTGCATCGGCTCGGAGGCTTGCCATCACCATCCCGACCGGTCTGACGACGGTCGTGGCCGCAGTCGTCACGATCGCGGTCGGGGTGGTGACACGCCCCCTGTTCGAGATCGGATCGTCGGGGTCGACCAAGATCGGTGGCGCTCCTGTCGACCCGGCCGTGCTCGCTGTCGCGCTTGGTGCCTGCATGGTCCTCACCGTCGGCGTGGGCCTCGTCGCCGGGTGGTGGTCGACTGCGACCCATCCCCGCCCGACGGCCCGGCCAGCCTTAGCCACCGCGGCGTTGCACGGAGGCGCACCGGTCCCCGTCGCCATCGGCGCCCACCTGGCACTCGATCCCGGTCGGGGCCAGCGGGCCGTGCCTGTGCGGTCAGCGCTGGTCGGCTCGGTGATCGGGATTCTTGGTGTGGTCGCCTCGCTCACGTTTCACAGCGGCGTCGAAGACACGCTCGCCGAGCCGGCGCGCGCCGGCGTCCAGGCGAGAACCGTCGTGACGCCGAACGACTTCTACGCGAACCTGAGCGACGAGCAGATCGCCGCGGTACGCGACGAACCGGCGATCGAGTCGAGCGTGCACGCTACCTTCTGGCGAACGGTTCCGATCGGGCCGCAGGGAATCTCGGTGTGGAGCTACGTCGAGCTGACCGGCTCGGTCGAACCGACCTTGCTCAAGGGACGCCTGCCTCGCGAGGCCTACGAGCTCGCACTCGGTCCACGCGCGTTCGACGCGCTCGATGTGTCGGTCGGCGACACGATCACCACCGGCGACACCGACCTGCCTCAACTGACCGTGGTCGGCCGCGTCCTGGTCCAGAGCGACAGCCATCAGGGTTACGACGGCGGCGGGTTCATGACGGCGACTGGCGCTGCGGCGCTGGCGCCCGAGGGAGGCGGCGAACCCGGAGTCGATCGCGAGGACGGCTTCTACGTGCAGTGGCGGCCCGGCGCCGACATCGACGCGGCGACGGCGCGACTCGCAGCCACCGGCCTCACCGTGCGAGACGCAAGCCGTCCGTCGAACTTCGTCTCGCTGGCGAGCTTGCGCGAGCTCCCGATCTGGTTGGGCGCGTTCCTCGCCATGATGGCCGTGGCGACGGTCGCTCACGCCTTGGCCACGACCGTACGGCGCCGCCGTCACGATCTCGCCGTACTCTCGGCGCTCGGCGTCTCTCCCCGCCAGGCCCGGCGAGCCGTCGCCGTGCAAGCCACGCTGCTCGCCGCGGTCGGGCTTGTCGTCGGCGTCCCGGCCGGCATCGTCGCCGGTCGCCTGCTGTGGCGGACGATCAGTGACACTCTGACGTTGCTGTACGTCCCGCCGCTGGCCGCGCTGGCCGTCGCCATCATCTGGCCGATCGCGCTGGGCGCCGCCAACCTGCTCGCGTGGTGGCCCGCCCGGGCCGTAGCCCGCCTCCGACCGGCGACGATCCTGCGTTCGGAGTAGCGGACCGGATTCCGCTCTCTCCGTGGCCGCGGAATCGCCATACGGCCGCGTCTGGCCTGGACTCCTGACCCGGGGGTGGGGCTACCTCTACCCCAACCATGGGGGTGGCTTGGTTGTCCGGGACGGCCGACCATGGTGAGCTTGTCGTGAGGTGACCGGCGAGGGCCGGAATGACGACGGGAGAACAATCATGGGTAACGGTGATCGGCGAGTGCGACTGGTGACGGCGCTGATTCTGGCCTTGTCGCTGGCGGCGGCGGCGTGCGGCGACGACGACGACGAGGCGGCGACCGACACGACGGCAGCGCCGGATACCACGGTGGCCACCGACACGACGGTGGGTGGCGACACCGGTGGTGAGAGCGACGAGTTCGCCGAGGTCTGCGCGCTGGCCCAGGAGATCTTCGCCAGCGAGAACCTCCCGACTGCGGAGCAGCTCCAGCGCTACCAGGAGATCGCGCCCGATGAGATCGGCGACGCAGTCGAGATCGGCGCCACCGCACTCATCCCAGCTGGCGACGACCTCGTGGCGTTCCTCGCCGCGGCGGCCGAGGACGATGTGGAGGAGGCGGTCATCGAGATCAACGCGTTCGAAGAGGCCAACTGCGGGATCCCCCACTCCGAAGAGGGCGCATCGCCCCCGCCCAACGACGCAATCGCCGACGGCACCGAGGTCGTCGATGTCGTCGCGACGGACTACTCGTTCTCCT
Organism: uncultured Acidobacteriota bacterium; assembly: GCA_963732655.1. Classification (GTDB taxonomy): domain Bacteria; phylum Actinomycetota; class Acidimicrobiia; order Acidimicrobiales; family SHLQ01; genus CAVTWS01. Next base: position 941,663 of record CAVTAI010000005.1, read on the forward strand.
TCGAAGGACCGGTCGCAGCTGGCCCCACCACGTTCCGGCTCAGCAATACGGGCGAGGAGGCGCATTTCCTCCTGGTGGCGAAGTTGACCGAGGGAGTCACTCTCGACGAGGCGCTGGCATCCGAGGGCGAGACCGGAATCGAGGGCACGTGGGAGACCGCACTCGCCGCTCCCGGCGGAGACGACATCGAGACGGTCACGATGGAGCTCGAACCGGGCAACTACGGCTTTGTCTGCTTCCTGCCCAACGCCGAGTTCACGCCGCATGTGGCGCTGGGCATGGCCGTGCCGGTGACCGTCAGCTGAGCGCGTGTCCGAATCAACAACGACACGGAGTCGTGACACATGTCCACCCGTCAGCATCTCGCAGTTGCGCTGGTGACCGTGTTCGCCGTCGTTGTCCCGATCAGTTGCGGAAACGACGCGCCGTCGCAAACGCCCGCACTCGTCAGCGGCACCGTGCCTCCCACACCCACCACGCTGCTTTCCCCTGGCGGCGAGGTGTTGTTCGCCGACGACCTCACCGGCGCCGTCCAGCTCGCGATGGTGGTCAATGATGCGCCATTGCTGGAGGCCACGGTGCGCGACGATCAACTCACCAACGGTGCACCTGGCATGTCGGCATGGACATTCCCGGTGCAGGAGCAGATGGACATCATCTGGCACTCCTTCACCGTTCGATCAGCGCCAGCCTGACATGGCCGTCCCGGCGGGCCGGGTGACGTGAGCCCCGTTTGCCGCAAACGGAGTAGCCGTCTTTCATCCCGCCGAGAGGGGCCCTGACCGGTGACGAAGCTGGGTGCGCCCCCTGGATTTGAACCCAGAACCTGCGGATTGAGAGCGACCGCGACCCATTACCGGCTGGTACCGGATCGTGGCCGAAAATGCCCTCTGACCGGGGAGAGACCGCACCGGACTGGTGGCATCCGACCGTCGGTACTGGGGAACTCTACGCGGCGATGTTCATGGCCATCACCGCCGACGTGAGCGATGCGGCTCGTCCACGGCTTCGACGCCGATGCCATCGAAGCGATCAACCCCATCACCCCCGACCTCGACGCCCTGCTCGAGGAGCCCTCGCTGTGACAGCGTTCAGCTCCGAGCGCATGTTGCGTCCTCGAACCGCCACGGTGGCGATCGTGCACTGACGCCATCGGGTTGTTTCGATGGGCCAGCTGATCGGCGTCATCGTCACGCTTGGCTGCGGGCGGTCTCCTGCTCGGGCTCGTCCGGTTCGTTATGGGTGGTGTCGTCGGGCGATCTGTTCGATGGCGGCGGTGATCGGACCTGGAGCCGTTCGGGCGGCGTTGTGGCCGGCGTCGATCGGTATGACGGTGTCGGCTCCGAGGGCCGCGGCCAGGCGGCGTTGGGCGTCCGGTAGGTACAGGCGGTCACTACGCCGACCACCACGATGACGGAGCCGATTCTGACGTCGAGCCGGTCGGCGACGCCCTCGTGGAACACGTCCCACGGGCCGAGGCCGAGCTCGGAGCGCATGAACACGGCGATCCCGAGGCCGAACAGCGCCAGCCCACCGAACAGCGCACCAGTCGCTCGATCACACGGTCGCCGGGAAGCACGACGAGTGACCCTACGGCCACGATGCCGCGTGTGCCCCGTGAGTTCCGAGCCAGGCTCGATCGCGCGCAACGACGTGGGTCGGCGGCCTCAACGTGCCCGGAGCGGATCGAGCGTCCGCACTACAATGAGTTTGTGCCTGACCATCGCCGATACCCGCTCGAGATGGTGTTCGCGCTCACCGACCTGGGCTCGAAGATGAAGGCAGAGCGCTACCGTCGAGACCATCCCGACGCCGACGAGCACGAGGTCGAGCGGGCCGTGGCGTTGTGGTTGAGCGATCGCCCAGGCGCACCCCAGGGTGACGCCGTCGGACGCCCGATCTCCTGGCCCCGCGTCAGATGATCGACCTCGAGGCCCAGCTCCGTCGGATCGACAGGGAGCTGCGGTCACTCGGGTCTCCACACGCCGTGGTCGGTGGCCTCGCCGTCTCGGTTCGAGCAGAACCCCGGATGACGCGCGACGCCGACCTTGCCGTCGCGGTGGCCGACGACCGGGAGGCGGAAGCGCTGGTGAGGGGCCTGGTCGATCGCGGGTATGCGATGGTCGCGGCGATCGAGCAGGAGGCCACGGGGCGTTTGGCGACCGTACGCTTGGGTCACGGGTCGGCGAGTGGGGTGGTGGTCGACCTGCTGTTCGCATCATGTGGGATCGAGCCGGAGATCGTCGCTGCGGCGGAGCCGATCAGCGTGGTCCAAGGGCTCGTGCTGCCCGTTGCCACTGTCGGGCACCTGATCGTGATGAAGCTGTTGGCCCGTGACGATCGACGCCGACCCATCGACTCCGATGACCTGCGGTCGCTCCGAGACGTTGCTCTCGACGGGGACTGGATCCTCGCACGGGACGCAGCTCGGTTGGTGAGCCAGCGGGGGTACGCGCGAGGTCGAGATCTCGTGGCGGACGTCGGGGTGCTGCAGGATCGAGGTGCGTACTGACCTTCGGCCCAGTCTTCACCTCACAACGCGACCGTCCCGATGGGCCAGCTGATCGGCGTCATCGTCACGCTTGGCTGCGGGCGGTCTCCTGCTCGGGCTCGTCCGGTTCGTTCTGGGTGGTGTCGTCGGGCGATCTGTTCGATGGCGGCTGGCGTGTCGTCATCGATGGACCATCGGCGGCCGTCATCGGCTACCCGCCTGGACCGACCTCGAGCTCGACGCCCAGCAGCAACACCGAGCCGTCCGCGTTGACTTGGCCGACGATGGCGATCATGGGTACAAGTCGACCCGTGGTGATGATCTGGCGGTAGTCAGGTCGGCCGGGGATGACTTCTGGCAGCTCCTCGAAGCGCAGTGCGAAGTCTTCCTCGATCGCGGGTAGCTCGAATCGTAGAAAGTCGATGCGCGATGGCTCGCCGTTGGGGCCGCGTTCCTCGCCCAGCTGGGCGTCGAGCTGCTCGAGGAAGCGCAGATCGACTCGGACCGGCCGCCGTTCGCTCACCGGTCAGATGGGGCGGTGGCTTCGGTGCTGGCGATGTGGTCGCGCACGTTGGCCCGCACCCGTTCGAGGAAGGGTGCAGGCAACTGGCCCAGATCGGTCACGATCCCGGCTCGGATGATCTCTGTGCGCTCGGAGGGAGAGAGCTTCTCCAAGTCTTCGGCTTTCCACAGCTTCGCGTCGGCCATGTTGCCCACCGTACTTCCTTGGTTGCGTCCACTGCGACGTTGCACGATCCGAGGACCTTACGAACACGTCGAAGTCGGTCGCTGGTGTTGAGGAGCAGTTCTTCTTCACCGTCCCTGAGGCCGGGCGGCGGCTGCGGGTCTCGACCGTCGTGGCGTACGAGACGCTACCGGCTGACGGGCCGGCTCCTGTGCCCGAAGACACGGAGCTGGGCGTACATATCAGTGAGGACGGCCAGGGGCTGATCGTGAACACCTCGACGGTCGACGGCGCTCTGACCGGCCAAGATGCGTGGTGCGCCCCCTGGGATTTGAACCCAGAACCTGCGGATTAAGAGCGACCGCGCGCCGTTACCGGCTGGTACCGGATCGTGGCCGAAAATGGCCCCTGATCGGGGAGAACACTGGAATCGCGTGCCCCGCTCGTGACTGCTGGAAACGACGTTTCCCGGCCTCTCACGGATCTGTTGTGATCACCGTGTGACCACGGCGGTGCTGTCACGTTGTCGCCAGATCTGTCAAGAGGTTCGAGATCTCGCTGGACAGCACCTCAACAACCTCACTGAGCGCAGCTGCGGCGGGCTCAATGTCTCCCACGGTCATCCGTAGCCTGGGCCTTGCCGGGAGAACGTGGGTGTGGAGCCTCGCCGCCACGTAGTGGGGATCGCGATACTCGACCGGATCGAGTTCGCGCGTGAATGTCCGCAGCCACGACGACCAGGCGACCTCGTCGGACTCTGCGACGAGGCCAACGACGGCGCGGTGAGGGCGAGACAGCATCCCCCACAGCGTGTAGTAGGCGCGAGCTTCGCCAGAACTAACGATCATTCCGTCGATCAGCAGCTCGACGCCGACATGGGCGCAGGCCCGGGCAGGGCCACGGCTGACGCTGGCTTCAGACAAAGCCCTCTCGACAGTACGTCGACACTCCACGAACAGCGGATGGCGATGGAAGGCGGCGTCAACACGATGGTGATCGGCCATTCCTTCCCGAACAAGGACTGGTAGTCCCGGCTGGGCCGAGAACTTCCCGGCGGCCAACAGGTCAACCGACGCCGCGCCGAGTGCGGTGAGAGGATCTTGATCGGCGCGGTGGGCAACCTCTGCGTGGGCGATGAAGTTCAGGAGCCGCAGCTTTCTCTCGTCGCGATCGGATGTCCTAGTATCGCCGCCTTATGGCGGATCCAGAGACCATGACGATCCTTGGCGAGCAGCAAGGGATCGTGGACCTGGCGGTGGCGCTTCTGCGAGACCTCCGAAGAAGCGAGCGCGAGTTCAGAGCGGCCTGGCAGTCGGCAGATGGAGAGTTGCGGCAACAACTGTCTGTGTTTCGTCGTTCGCTGGCTAGTCGCCTCGCTGAGGTTCCCTCCCACCAAGCGGCCACCTTGAGTGCTGCCTTCCTAACACAGCAAGTCGAGAGCGCCGGTCCGCCGGTGGGCTCCCCTCTTCTCGTGAGAAGGGCGATCGCTGAAGCTATCGACGACGCGTTCGGAGTCGGCTTCTTTGGTGCAGTTTCGTCGTGGTACTGGGATCGCCGAGAAGGTCAGTCACGAGCCTTCGCTGGCCACTGGGCGCGGGTGAGACCCGGAGGTCCGATCCCGCTGTCGGCTGAGCGTCGCGAGCGGGTACGAGGGCCCCGGCGGACCCGGCGGGGAATGACCGACGAAGAGCAGTCACCCGACCGCCTAGCTCATCTCAAGTTGGCACCAGAGGACGAGAGAGCGGAACTCTGGATCGACTTCAGGGTCAGCAGTGAGATAGCTCAGCCCGAGCTGCTCGCGGTGGCAATCGGATCTCCGACGACCCTCCGCGATTTCCCACCTGTCAGCCAGGCTTCGATCCCGTACGGCCCGCTGGATCCTACCGACGTGGCGCGAAAGGTCATCGCACTCACAGAAGCGGTCGGGAGGCGAGGCGCGAGCTCGCCCTGTTTCCCGAACTCGTTCTGCGGCCGGAAACTCGGTCGGAGATCCTTAGCGTGTGGCATGAGCTTGCACCGGAGCGGAGGCCACCGTTGCTGCTGCCTGGTTCGGAGCATTCCTACGAAACGGGTGAGTGGACCAACTCGGCGAGCCTGTACTGCGCTTCGGACGGAGTGGAGTACCACGACGCTCTCCCGGAGTTCGCGCATCACAAGTTCAGGCCGTTGACGAGGCGGCTCAGGAACGGCGGCGGCGTCTGGCCTGTTGAGCCACTGGCCGCCCAACCGGAATCGGTTCGCCTGCACGTGTCGCACGGGTTGACAGTGGCGGTGCTGATTTGCCGCGACTTCCTTGGGGCTCACATTGACAGCCTGATTGCCGATCTGGAACCCGACATCGTTCTGGTTCCCTCGATGACTCCGGAGGCCGATGAGATGACTGCGCGGGCGGCGGCCCTTGCGAGCGGCCATGCGCTTGCGGAGGTCTACGTCGCCAACGCGTGGCCGAGGTCGAGCGCTCCGCCGTTCGTGGCTCACCCTCACGAGACGGACCCACTGTGCAGGCTGCCGCTTGGCGCGCCAGCGGCGGGTGTAGTCGTGCTTCGGGACAGCCTCGAGGTCGAGTGGATCGAACTCGCGTCGTGAGCTGCTACGGTATCTTGTCCATGGCGCTCAATGTCGTGGCCGGAGCACGTGTACAGGCCGGAGGCGTGTGATGCCGGCCACCAAGGCGGGGGACCTCCTCGCATGTTTCGAGTCCGCCTACGAGCGGGACGGTGTCACCGCGGTGCGAGAACTCGCGATGGCGGTTGGGAATGGCATGGCTCAGGACCTGCGGGCGAAGCGCCCGCGGCCGTGGATGTCGAGTCTCGCTAAGGCGCTGTCCGAGGTTGCTGACGATGGGCCCGAGCGACTGCAACCCCCGATGTACGGCATCGTCCAGCTACTTCTCGGCGCAGGTGGGCACGACGCAGGCCAGAGCAACGCAGCGCGTGTTGGCCTCCACCTTGGAGACGCCGACCCGGACTTGGCGTCGCAATCGCTACTGTCGGTACCCGACCAGAGCGTCAGGGACGCCCTCGGTCTCGTGATCGAGGCGTACAGGCCGAGGTTGCGCGCTGAATGTCACAGTTGCGCCCGAGCGCTGCTAAGCGAGGTCGACCCGGCCGACGCTCCCTACGCAGTGTCCATCAGCGTCGTTCTGTTGCCAGCGCCGCTCTACCCGGAACAGATCTTGTGGCTCCTGGGTATGGGCGAGAACGATCGCCCGGCTCTCCAGGGCGCGATCGATCGCCTCGTCGATGACAGGGGCCACGGACGCCTTAGCCGATCTCCTGGAGAGCTGTCTCGGCTTACCGGTACGCCGATTCCTGAGGGCGCTGTGGGACTAACCAAGCGGGGGCGGGATCTGATCGTGAAGCACATTCGCCGCAGACACACTCGGTAGAGCACCGCACAAACGAGGGCTTGCGGGCAGCGATCCTGGTCATGGACTTGTGGCCATCGAGCGCAGCCGGGCATAGCGGTGAGCGCCGTCGAGTAGAACGTGGGCCATCGACGGGGTTCAGTGCGCAGAGCGAGGCACGTGCACTCGCGGCGGAAGAACCAGGTGTCTGGCATGGAGGACCTCAGCCATCGTGCGCGTCGGGCGGTCGTACGGCGGTGGAGAGCCGTCGATCGAGCCTTGCGACCTGGAGATGCCCAGTGCGTTCGGCAAGCACGGGAAGTCTGCGATCACGGCACCGGGCGGCAGATCGGCATAGTGTTCAACCAGATCGGCGATGCAGAGTAGGTCCTGTGCACCGAAGTATCGACGGTGACTGAGCCGGTGGCGATCGAGGGGATGAGAAGCTCGCCTCTGCCCGGGACCCGAGCTGACGCGCGATGAGGACGAGGTCTCAGCGATGACGAACGGCGTCGAGACGAACTCCCTCCCGTCGACCGAAGGTCAAGGTCGCGCCTAGATCATGGTAGGCGAATCTGACGGTCCGACCAACTGGGGGCGATCATGGACGCGCCACGCAGGCTCCGCGAAAGCCGAAATCTTCCCGACGACGAGCGAAGCGAGGTCGAGCGCATTCTCATCCTCGTCCGAGCGGGTGGTGGATCGGTAGACGACTACACCGCTGTGAGCGGGCAGCTGCCCCGATCTGCATCTGCCTGTCACAGGACCGGCCTTTTGATGTCCCTTGTGTAGGTGACGACGAGAGTCCGGGAGGGGCGATGACGCCTGATGTCGACGAGAAGTTCTTCCTCACGATCCCTGAAGCCGGGCGCCGGCTGAGGATCTCGACCAACGCGGCGTACGAGGCTGCCCGCCGCTACCGGCTGACCGGCGGAGCCGACGGGCTGCCCAACATCAAGATCGGCGGCAGCCTGCGCGTACCCGTCGCCTCGCTCGAGCGCCTGGCCGATCTGCCCACCCCGGCGACGGCCCCGGCGCCACGGTGAGCGCCGCGCGGTCCACCTACTGCTCCCACCTCGCCCCACGCTCTCGGAGAGCAGGAGATGGACGTTCACACCAATGCACCTGGGGTGCGGGAGGTGGCCGGCGGGGCCGGCCACGAGCGTGCCAGACGCCGGCGGGGTGGTGGCGATGATCACCATCGGCAAGGTCCGCAACGCCGAGTACTACCTGTGCGACGTCCGCCACGATGACGTGGCGGCCTACTACACGAGCGTCGAGCGGCCCGGTCGCTGGCACGGTCAGCTCGCCGCCGCTCACGGGCTCGCCGGCCAGACCGTCGACCCCGAGGCGTTCAGGGCGGTCCTCGACGGACGCTCGCCGGTGACGGGTGAGCAGCTGACCCACAACGCCACCCGGGTGCGGGCGCTGGACGTGACGTTGAGCGTCCCGAAGTCGATGTCGGTCGTATGGGCCGTCTGCGACGACCGCGCCCGCCGGGAGGTCGTGGCGGCGCTCGACGCCGCCGAGCGATCGGTGATCCGGTTCCTCGAGTCCGATGCCACAGTCGTCCGTCGCGGCAAGGGCGGCCACCAGCTCCTGCCCGGCGACGGGCTTCTCGTTGCAAGCTTCGATCACCGCACCAGCCGGCTCGGCGACCCGAACCTGCACCGCCACCTGGTGATCGCCAACGCCAGCGTCGGCCCCGACGGCCGCACCACCGCCATCGACACCCGCCAGCTCTACCAGGTCCGCTACACCGCCGAAGCCGTCTTCCAGGCCGTCCTGCGCCATGAGCTCAGCGGCCGCCTCGGCGTCGGGTTCACCGAGATCGACCGGCACGGCGTCGGCGAGATCGTCGGCGTGCCCGAACCCGTGTGCCGGGAGTTCAGCCGCCGGAGGCGCGCCATCGAGGACGAGATGGCCGACCGGGGCGTCACCACCGGCCGGGGCGCCCGCATCGCCGCCCTCGCCACCCGCACCGCCAAGCGCCACGCCCCCGACGACGTCCTGCACGGCCAGTGGCTCGACCGAGCCACCCGCCTCGGCTTCGACCCCGGACGCATCCCGGTCCGCCGCCAGCACCTCGGCAGCCGGCGCCTCGTCGTCGAGAACCACGACATCGCTGCCCTGGTCACGGCCCACGCCGCCACCTACACCCGCCGCGACGTGATCCGATCCGTCGCCCGCCTCGCCCATCGCGGCGCCACCCTCGACGCCATCGAGGCCGCCACCGCCACCTACCTGGCCAGCCGCTATGCCGTCGAACGCCAACCGGGCCTCTACACCACGCCCGAGATGCTCGACATGGAGACCGCCATCGTCGAATGGGCGGTGCGCGGGCAGGGGAGAGGCACCGGCGTCGCCTCTGCGGCCGCCGTCGACCAGGCCCTCGCCGCCCGACCGCACCTCAGCGACGAGCAGCGCGACCTCGTGCGCCGCACAGCCCGGGGCGGCGACGACGTGACCGTCATCGTCGGCAAGGCCGGCGCCGGCAAGACCACCGCCCTCGACGCTCTCCGCTCGGCCTACGAGCACGACGGCTTCCGGGTCATCGGCGCCGCCCTGTCGGCCCGGGCCGCCGCAGAGCTCCACGCCGGCGCCGGCATCGACAGCCTCACGATCCACCGCACCCTCAACGCCCTCGCCCGCAGTCGCCTACGCCTCGACCACCGCAGCGTCCTCGTCGTCGACGAAGCGGCCATGGTCGGCACCCGTCAGCTCAACCTGCTCACAGGGTACGCCGCCGGCGCTGGCGCCAAGGTCGTCCTCGTCGGCGATCCCCGCCAGCTCCCCGAGATCGACGCCGGCGGCACCTTCGCGGCCATCGCCCGCCGCGTCCGGCCCGTCGTCTTGAACGAGAACCGCCGCCAGGCCGACCCCGACACCCGAGCCGCCCTCGACGCCCTCCGCGCCGCCAAGGCCGACATCGCCCTCGGACTCCTGCACCGCAGCGGCCAGCTCACCGTCGGCGCCAACGCCGACAGCGTCCGCACCGCCCTGGTCGCCGACTGGTCCGTCGCCGTGCGCGACGGCCGCCACGCCGTCATGATCGCCGCCCACCGCAGCGACGTCACCGACCGCAACGCCCGAGCCCGAGACCTCCTCGCCTCCCAGGGCCGCCTCGGCCCCGCCATCTGGCGCAACGACAGCACCGAGTTCGCGGCCGGCGACCGCGTCGTCGCCCACCGCAACCACTACCGCCTCGGCCTGCTCAACGGCGCCACGGGCACGGTCACCCGCGCCGGCCCTGACCACCTCGGCATCCGCCTCGACACCGGCCGCCACGTCGATGTCCCCAACCGCTACATCGACGACGGCCACCTCACTCACGGCTACGCCCTCACCGTCCACAAGGCCCAAGGCATGACCTGTGACGCCGCCTACCTCCTCGGCGACGACGGCCTGTTCAACGAGCTCGGCTACACCGGCCTGTCCCGCGGCCGCCACCACAACCACCTCTACACCGTGGCCAGCCGAGACGAGACGGACCACCTCGCCGCCGACCCCCTCGCCGACGTGCGCCACGCCCTCACCACATCGAGAGCACAGACCGCCGCCATCGACACCCCCACCCACGACAGCCACCTCGGCATCAGCCGATGACCACCACAACCCGAGCCACAAGAGCAACCACCACACGAGGAAGGACGCCGACCCCTGCCCTGACGATGGCCCAGCGGACCGACGGCCTCAAGCTCGTTCGTCCTCGCCTTCGGCTCCGGGCGCTCCAGCTTGACCCCGCCACCCCGCCGGGCAAACGCGGCGAACCAGGCATCGACGCAGCACCCCGACCCAAGGAGTGACGATGCCCCGCCGCCAACCCGGAGTCACCAAGTACACGACCGCCGACGGACGCACCCTGTGGCAGTACGTCGTCGACCTCGGCGACGACCCCACCACCGGCAGACGTCGGCAGCGCCGCAAGCGCGGCTACCCCACTCAAGCCGACGCCGCCGCGGGGCTCGAATCAGCCCGCCGAGCCATCGAAGACGGTGGCGCCTACCTCGACGCCGAACGCATCAGCTTCCTCGAGTACCTCGACCACTGGATCGACGGACTCGCCGCCACCGGCGTCAAGGCGCGCACCATCGCCGACTACCGCAACGAGACTCGCCGCTACATCCGCCCCAACATGCCCGAGGTCCGCCTCCAGAAGCTCACCCCGCTCCACCTCGAGCACCTCTACCGCACCCTCGGCGAACGAGGCGGCCTCCACGGCCGACCCCTGTCACCCAAGACCGTGCTGCGGGTCCATCGGGTCATCCGCAAGGCCATCGGCGACGCCGAGCGCAAGGGCCTCGTGCGCACCAACGCTGCCCGCCTCGCCGACAAGCCCTCCACCGCCCAGCTCGACACCGAACGCCCCGCATGGACCCCCGTCGAGCTGCGAACCTTCCTCACCGCCGCGGAGGACCACGAGCTGTTCGCCCTGTTCCGCCTCGGCGCCCTCACCGGCATGCGCCGCGGCGAGCTCTGCGGACTGCGATGGGAAGACGTCGACCTCGACGGTCGGCAACTCCGAGTCCGCCAGGCTCTCGCCGTCGTCAACGGCGAGCCCCGAGTCGAGACGCCCAAGTCTCGCAGAACCCGCCGCACCATCGACCTCGATGACCGCAGCGTCGAGATCCTCCACGACCACGCCGACCGGCAACGCCGAGCCGCCGACCTCGTAGGCCCCGGCTGGCGAGACGCCGGCTACGTCTTCACCACCGCCATCGGCACCCCGCACCACCCCGACAACGTCGGCAAGCAGTTCACCGCCCTCGTCCGCTCGCTCCCGATCCGCTACCTCACCCTCCACGGGCTCCGTCACACCCACGCCACACACCTCCTCGGCATCGGCAAGAACCCCAGGATGGTCAGCGAACGCCTCGGCCACGCCGACGTCGCCTTCACCCTGCAGGTCTACGGCCACGTCCTCCCCGGCCACCAACGAGAAGCAGCAGACGCGGCGGCGGGATTGGTTGACTGAATACCTTACTTCGGCTATATCGAACTGAACTCGTGTCGCGCCTCTCCACCAATCCTCAGGTCAGGAAATCCCGGGTACTCACGTTCGACGAATGAGTCATGGTAGGCGATCAGCCAACGGAACTTCTCGACCACCTTGGGTCGAGGGTGCGCTGCCTTCAACCCTTCAGTGACCATTCGACGATGGAGCTCAAGGATAAGAGGTGGGTCGCCAGCACGACCAGCTATTCGAAGGTAGTCAACAAATGCGTAGCCATCCTCATCGCGAAGAAGCAGTGGGCTGTGGCCCGCGCTCGCATCATTCATCGACACATGAGCCGCAAGAATCACCTCAAGCGCCGAGTCGGACAGCACAACCCGTGGCCAATGGGCGACCTGTGACTCCAGCGTGTAAGCATCGTTCAGCACGGAACCGAACACTAGGAGACTGCTGAGCAATCGGCTGGGGTGAAACCTGACTGTCGTGCTCGCGTTTCGCGTGGTCGGCGAGACTCGGGGGTATGCAAGGTACGTCTCGCCTGGATCGTGAGTTGCTGGACGCGGCAGCGCTGTGTGGTCATCTCGTCGGCCAGGGATCGGTGCACGCGGTGCTGGCCGAGCACCGTAAGGCGTTGTTCCCTGACGACCTGTTCGCTGATCTGTTCGGGTCGGGTCGGGGTCGGCCGTCGGTGCCGGCCGATGTGGTCGCCACGGTCATGGTCTTGCAGGCCCTGGAAGGCAAGTCTGACCGTGAGGCGGTGAGGGCGCTGGAGCGTGATATCGCCTGGAAAGCCGCTGCTGGCCTGGCTCTCACGGACGAGGCGTTCCATCCGACGGTGCTGACGTTGTGGCGTAACAAGCTCCGGGCGTCGGCGGCGCCGCAGCGGATCTTCGACGCCGTGCGGGCGGTGATCGACCAGACCGGGGTGATCGCCGGCAAGCACCGCCGGGTCCTTGACTCCACGGTCCTGGACGACGCGGTGCAACGTGAGGACACGGTCGGGCAGCTGATCGCGCAGATCCGCCGGGTCCGTCGGCTGATCCCGGAGCTGGCGTCGGTGTGGGTCCGGGTCCATAACCTCGGTGGTGGCCGCCCGCCGTGTGACTGGGACGACCCCGGCGACATCGACCGGGTCATCACCGAGCTGGTCGATGACGCCAACGAACTCGTCTGGGCCGCCGAAGAACTCCAAGCCGGCGGGGTCGTGTTCACCGAGCCCCAGACCGAGGCGGTGGCGTTGCTGGCGCTGGTCGCCGGCCAAGACGTCGAACCCGGCGACAAGCCGGGCACGTGGCGTATCGCCACCGGCACCGCCGCGGACCGGGTCGTGTCAACGGTGGATCCTGAGTCCCGGCATGTCCACAAGACCGCGCATGCGTACCGTGACGGCTACAAGGCGCACCTCGCCGCCGAGCCCGACACCGGACTCATCACCCAGGTGGCGCTCACGGCCGGCAACGTCGGCGACGCCGAAGCCGCCCCCGACCTCATCGCCGGTGAGCCGGCCGGGACCGAAGTGCTCGGCGACTCCGCCTACGGCGCGGGCGAGTTCCGCGCTCACCTCAACAAATGTGACATGGCCGCGGTGATCAAGCCGCCGCCGCTGCGACCCGCGGTTGACGGCGGGTTCACCCTCGATGACTTCGTCATCGACGAAACCGCCGGCACCGTGACCTGCCCCGCCGGTGTCACGGTGGGCATCACCCGGTCACGAGCGGCACGGTTCGGGACCCACTGCGCTTCGTGCCCGTTGCGGACCCAGTGCACCACCGCCGCCAAGGGCCGCACCATCGTCTTGCACCCCCACCACGCCCTGCTCGCCGCCGCCCGCGCGTACGCCGCCACCGACACCTTCACCGGCCCCTACCGGCAGCACCGACCCATGATCGAACGCACCATCGCCTGGCTCGTCCGAGGCCCCAACCGCAAACTCCGCTACCGCGGCACCGACCGCAACAAGCTCTGGCTCCACCACCGAGCCGCCGCCGTGAACCTCACCCGACTCGTCAACCTCGGCCTCACCCACACCCCTGGCGGCTGGACCATCACCTGAACACCAAAGCGGTCCCCCGGACCGCACAGGGCGACACGACACCACCCACCACAGCCGGCTGATCGTCACCTGACACCGGCCGTCGCCACTCCCGCCACGATTGCCGCTGACCTTCCCGCCCCCCCACCGCCACCCGGCCACACCCCTCAACACCAGACCCGACCGCCCACAAGCGACTTGCTCAGCAGTCTCCTAGGCCCTCTGTGACGACCCCAGCTCCTTGAGAAACGCCGCCACGCAGGAACCTTCCTTGAAGACTATACGAGAGCTGGAAGGCAGCGATGTCATCTGGAACCCACGCCAAGGATGGGAGAACTTCATTGCCATCGTCATCACCCACTGGCCAGCTGACGACGGTGCTGTCTGTGAACGAAACAACTGTCCGATTAGGCCGATCTTCCTCCAGAATATTCGCCACAGACTCACGGGCTCCAAGGATACGCATAAGTTCCTCGTCTTGCGCCTCAGGCACAGTGTCCTTTGTGCCTAGGACGTCGAGAAACGCCAGCAGGATGTTGGCTAGGTGCGGTACCGCCACGCTTCTCCGATCCTCAGGAGTCAGCGGTGCTCCAGAAGTATCGCCGACGCATTCCGGAGTCCCGCTTCTAGGACTTTAAGGCGATGAAGTACGCCATCCATGAGTCGAACCGCACGCTGCAGGGATTGAGAGAGGTCGCGGCTCACCCTCGAATCACGCATGGTCGCCATTGCGCCACGGAAGCCGACTAGCCCTGATTCTTCATGGGGCCTATTGAGCTGAGTGTGCCGCGTCCGCGGAAAGGCCCTTCCTGTATGGGATTCTGCAGGTGTTCGAAGCCAGCAGGTCCGTATCAAGAAGGGCACTTCCAAGGTGAACGGTAACAGCACTCGTCGCGTGAAGGTTGAACCTGGCGGCACCGGGGTCGTGGCCCGCGTTGGCCTCCACGCCGTGGGCGCGTTCGCTGACCGGCTCGGCCTCGGCAACGCCTTGTCGGGAGCGGTGCCATGGCGGGGCCCAGGTGTTCCCGTGCACGACCGAGGCAAGGTGCTGGTGCAGGCAGCGTTGATGCTCGCTGGGGGCGGCGAGTCCTGCTTGGACATTGAGCACCTCCGTGCCGGCCCTGATCTGTTCGGGTCGGTTCCGTCGGACACGACCGTCGCTCGCACGTTCAGCGAGATCACCGCTGATGACCGCCAGGCCGTCGCTGCCGCCCTCGTCGCGCTGCGCGAACGGGTGTGGTCACGATCGGCGGCCACGACGGGCACCGACGCGGTGCTGCTCGACATCGACGCCTCGCTGGTCGAGATCCACTCCGAGAACAAGGAACAGACCGCGGCCACGTTCAAGGGCGGGTTCGGGTTCCACCCGATGTTCTGCTTCGCGGATGCCACCGGTGAGACACTGGCCGGCCTGTTGCGGCCGGGCAACGCCGGCGCCAACACCGTCGCCGATCACGTCACGGTCCTGGACCAAGCCATCGGCCAGCTCCCCGCCGCGGTCGCTCGGGGTCACCACGCCAGCGACGACGCGGCAATGGTCGAACGAGACCTCGTGGTGCGAGCCGACTCGGCCGGCTGCACCGAAGGGTTCCTCACCGCCTGCCGGGCCCGCAACGTCGGGTTCTACGTCACCGCACGCTCGAACGCCCAGATCACAGAAGCGATCTTCGACGCCGAAAGCATCACTCAGGTGTGGCTCCCAGCCCTGAACCGCGACGACGAACCCCGCTCCGACGGAGCCGCGGTCGCTGAACTCACCTGCTTGATCGAGGACTCGAAGCTGCCGTCGGGGACCCGGTTGATCGTGCGTCGCGAACCCCTCCATCCCGGCGCCCAACGCAGCCTGTTCCCCTCCTTCGAGTTCCGCTACTGGGGCTTCTACACCGACCAGCCCGGCGACCCCCGCGATCTCGACGCCACCATGCGCGCCCACGCGCATGTCGAACAACACATCGCTCGCCTGAAGGACTCCGGCCTGTGCCGGTTCCCGTTCACGAGCTTCGACGCCAACGCTGCGTGGATGATGACCGTCGCTCTCGCCGCGGATCTTCTGCGCTGGTTCCAGCTCCTGTGCCTGTCCGGCACCTGGACGACGGCACGACCCAAGACCCTGCGCTGGGCGATCCTTCACGCCCCCGGCCGACTCGTGCACCGAGCCCGCCAACGCATCGTGCGCATCATCGACGGCTGGCCCACCGCAGACGTGATCCTCGGCGCCTACCAACGCATCGACCTCATCTTCTGAACCCGGCCAACCCAACGCGACCGGCGCCCACTGGACCCACCGCGTCCCCACACGCATCCGGCGCCCTCACCGATCCCGACAACACACGACACCGGCCCCACCAGCCAGGCAAACAACAAACTCGCTCGCCGAACGACCGCCCCGGACACCAAAAACCCCCAACCGGGACACCTCAATCAGACCCGTGAAGAGTTGGGGCTAGTGACTCGCAACTACCCTCGATCGCGTCAGCAAGCGTGTTCAGGCCGCCTGCAACCTCGTCCACACTATCAAGCGGACGGTCAGATGAACGAGCGATCTCCGTCATCTTGACGATCGAATCGGTGATTCCAGGACTCAATCGTTCAAGCAGTGCGACATACGCTTCGAGTTCGACGACGTAGGCGTCGACTCCGCTTGAGGTAGCCCTAGCTATAGTTAGTATTCGGGCGTTTCGGCCCGGACCTTGGTGCTGCAGGGCTGATTGAAGCTCAGAAGTTCGTTCCTGGAAAACGCTTCCAAGATCCTGCGTGCTCTTGGCGATGCTCGCAGATCCGTCATTCAGTTCATCGAACGACGATTCAATTGTCACTGACAGGTCGATAAGGCCTTCGTACTCGACCTCATCGGGCTCCGAGTCTGCGTCCGCCGTTAAACTTGTGTGCTCCCCATCGAAGGAAGACTCGTTACCTTCGTCCTGTGGGGGAGCCTTCCCTCCGTCCTTGAACGCATGGGTATGGATCGCAAAGTCCTGAACTGGCGATGACCACGCCAGTTCACCCCGGAGCCTTAACGAAGCTGCATCTCTTAGACCGGAGGTAAGAGAGCCGATCTGACTGAAATGTGGTGAGTACACGACGATTCGGTAGCTTCGAAGATCGAATGGTACCTGGTCGATATCCTGTGTCAGCATAATGGTCGGCTTATTCATGGCATGAGCGATGCCGAGTTCGTACATGACATTCGGGTTCTGGGTAGTGATCTCAGCTACCACGAGTTCCGCGTCGTGTAGACCCTGGATGATCGTCGCCATGACGTTTCGGAATTCAAGTTGGTCGGCCCGCCGGACGCTGAACCCGGCCTGTTCGAGTGTGGTTTTGATCAACTGCGAGTAGATCAGGTCGAACTCTACGTCGAATGGCATTATCACAAAGGCCAATGGTGGAGGCACGACGCCGGTATCTGGATCATGCCCATCGTTGTTGGTCACTGAGGTCACACCTCCATAGTGCTGTCTCTCATTGAGCCGAGCCGCACAACAAGAGGGCCGCACGCTCGCTCCCTCTAGGAGACTGCTGAGCAAGTCGCTTGTGGGCGGTCGGGTCTGGTGTTGAGGGGTGTGGCCGGGTGGCGGTGGGGGGGGCGGGAAGGTCAGCGGCAATCGTGGCGGGAGTGGCGACGGCCGGTGTCAGGTGACGATCAGCCGGCTGTGGTGGGTGGTGTCGTGTCGCCCTGTGCGGTCCGGGGGACCGCTTTGGTGTTCAGGTGATGGTCCAGCCGCCAGGGGTGTGGGTGAGGCCGAGGTTGACGAGTCGGGTGAGGTTCACGGCGGCGGCTCGGTGGTGGAGCCAGAGCTTGTTGCGGTCGGTGCCGCGGTAGCGGAGTTTGCGGTTGGGGCCTCGGACGAGCCAGGCGATGGTGCGTTCGATCATGGGTCGGTGCTGCCGGTAGGGGCCGGTGAAGGTGTCGGTGGCGGCGTACGCGCGGGCGGCGGCGAGCAGGGCGTGGTGGGGGTGCAAGACGATGGTGCGGCCCTTGGCGGCGGTGGTGCACTGGGTCCGCAACGGGCACGAAGCGCAGTGGGTCCCGAACCGTGCCGCTCGTGACCGGGTGATGCCCACCGTGACACCGGCGGGGCAGGTCACGGTGCCGGCGGTTTCGTCGATGACGAAGTCATCGAGGGTGAACCCGCCGTCAACCGCGGGTCGCAGCGGCGGCGGCTTGATCACCGCGGCCATGTCACGTTCGTTGAGGTGAGCGCGGAACTCGCCCGCGCCGTAGGCGGAGTCGCCGAGCACTTCGGTCCCGGCCGGCTCACCGGCGATGAGGTCGGGGGCGGCTTCGGCGTCGCCGACGTTGCCGGCCGTGAGCGCCACCTGGGTGATGAGTCCGGTGTCGGGCTCGGCGGCGAGGTGCGCCTTGTAGCCGTCACGGTACGCATGCGCGGTCTTGTGGACATGCCGGGACTCAGGATCCACCGTTGACACGACCCGGTCCGCGGCGGTGCCGGTGGCGATACGCCACGTGCCCGGCTTGTCGCCGGGTTCGACGTCTTGGCCGGCGACCAGCGCCAGCAACGCCACCGCCTCGGTCTGGGGCTCGGTGAACACGACCCCGCCGGCTTGGAGTTCTTCGGCGGCCCAGACGAGTTCGTTGGCGTCATCGACCAGCTCGGTGATGACCCGGTCGATGTCGCCGGGGTCGTCCCAGTCACACGGCGGGCGGCCACCACCGAGGTTGTGGACCCGGACCCACACCGACGCCAGCTCCGGGATCAGCCGACGGACCCGGCGGATCTGCGCGATCAGCTGCCCGACCGTGTCCTCACGTTGCACCGCGTCGTCCAGGACCGTGGAGTCAAGGACCCGGCGGTGCTTGCCGGCGATCACCCCGGTCTGGTCGATCACCGCCCGCACGGCGTCGAAGATCCGCTGCGGCGCCGCCGACGCCCGGAGCTTGTTACGCCACAACGTCAGCACCGTCGGATGGAACGCCTCGTCCGTGAGAGCCAGGCCAGCAGCGGCTTTCCAGGCGATATCACGCTCCAGCGCCCTCACCGCCTCACGGTCAGACTTGCCTTCCAGGGCCTGCAAGACCATGACCGTGGCGACCACATCGGCCGGCACCGACGGCCGACCCCGACCCGACCCGAACAGATCAGCGAACAGGTCGTCAGGGAACAACGCCTTACGGTGCTCGGCCAGCACCGCGTGCACCGATCCCTGGCCGACGAGATGACCACACAGCGCTGCCGCGTCCAGCAACTCACGATCCAGGCGAGACGTACCTTGCATACCCCCGAGTCTCGCCGACCACGCGAAACGCGAGCACGACAGTCAGGTTTCACCCCAGCCGATTGCTCAGCAGTCTCCTAGGATAGGCGAGGTGTGGGAATGCTCAGGGTAGAATGTTCTTACTAGAGCCTCGAGCCGACACGAGCGTGAGTTGGAGCTGGCCGTTGGGAGAACGAGGACCGGCCGGAGCAATTCGGTATTCGGAGGGCAAGGCCTTCTCGGATCCGTGTTGCAGGAGTGATGGTGTCGCCGGGCTCCCGTCGACCGGTGCAGCGAGGCAACGGTTGCTGAACCGGGACTCCGTATCTGCTAGCCGGGATGGGACGGGTGACGACCCGCTGTGGGACGGTAAGCGTCCATGTGGCCACTGTCATGTGACCACCGTGTGACCACGAGGTCCGTCCGGCCCTCCCGCCGGAACCGCCGCCAGGTCGGGAAACCGCCTCTGACCGGCCAGGATGTCGAGTGCGCCCCCTGGGATTCGAACCCAGAACCTGCGGATTAAGAGGCCCTTGACAGCCGTCCAGCCCGTCCGGTGGGGTCCGATCGGCGCGGTTTCGTCCGGGCTGCGGTCCGGTGGCGTCCAGCACGTCTGGCTGAGTCCGGTGAGTGGATTGGATGAGGGATTGGATGGACGACTGATGGCCGGGTTCGATCTGTGTCGGGGTCGGGTGGGGGCGCGCAGTCGCCGTGGGGTGGCCGTGTCGACGTTTGATGGTTGACAGGCGTTTGCCGGCGAGCGCGGCGACGCCAAGGCTTCATTCGTCGTCGGTGAGGTGATCGTCGATCACGTATGCGTTGGCGCCCGCCGGCTCAGAAGGCTGCGACGGCGACGTCGAGGTCGTCAGGTTGGCGCGCGTGCTCGTTTACGACTCGAAACGTACACACGAGGTGAATCGGTTCAAGCTGCCGCTGGCCGGCCATGATGCGGTGTTCCGGCCTGGGATGGGACTGAGTGCGTCTATGCGCGAAGTTCGGCCCTCCAGGTGAAGAAGAGTTGGCGGGTCCGTTGCGCGTCGGTCGTTGGTAGGTCGCTGTCGTTGAGCCGTTGGATCTGCCCGAGCGCGTCGGCGATGGCTACGACCGTCACGCCGTCATCGAGTTGCTGGGCCCAGCTGACGATGTCGGCACGGGCGTAACGGTGCTGTAGTGCTTCGAGGTCGGTGAAGTCGCGGCCCTCGGCTCGGTCGAGGATGGCGAGGATCTTTCGCGCCGCGAGGTCGCGGGGTCGAGCGTCGGGATGTCGTCGATCGTTGTTGTCGGGAACAGACGGGGCGAGTCGACGGCTAGGTCGATCTCGACGGTGTCGTCGCGCCGTGTGACGGTGAGGCGGGTGAAGGTCCGGTGGTTTCGAATCGGCTCGACTGTCCAATCGTGGGATTCGAGCTCTGCGGTGAGAGCGCTGGCGAGGGGTGCGACGTCGCCGGGGGGTTGGGTCGGTAGAGCCTGGATGAACGCGTCGAGGTCGCGGGTGGGACGGTCGATGGCTCCGTGGGCGAGCAGCGCTCCTCCGCCGGCGAGGGCGTAGCCGGCTGCTTCGGGAAGTCCGAACAGCAGATGGGCGATCTCGGTCTGTGTCCGATCGAGTTGGCTCATGCGGCAGCAACGTGTGGAGGGTTCAGTGCTGCGTCGATGATCGGGGTCCAGGCTTGCCGGATCTGGGTTGGGATGACCAGGTGGAGCCAGGCGTCGATGAGAAGGAGGCCGTCGATGATGGTTTCGATGTCGTGGGGTGTGCCTTCACGCAGGACGATCTCGTAGGCGCGACGACGCTGTTGTGGGTCGGCAAGGTCGAAGGTTCGGTCAGGGCCGCTCCACCACAGATGCTGGCTGGTCGTGATCGTGGTCAATGCCTGGTGGATGGGGAGTCGCCACAGTCGTGTTGGCACGGCGTAGGGTCGCAAGCCGTTGGTCCATGTCCAGGTGATGGTGGGAGCGATGGTGAGCGAGCAGTCGACCGCCGCCAGTAATTCAGCGGCGGTGGAAAGGCGTGGCTCGCGTCGACCGGACTCGTACGCGGCGATGTTGGGTCGGGCGATGCCCGTCGCCAAAGCGATGCCGGCCTGGGTTAGGCCCTGTCGCAGGCGTTCTGCTCGCAGCTCCGAACCAAAGTCCATGGATGTATCGTATGCGATACATTCATGGGTGCAACTCTGATGCGTTGTGGCACGGAGGTGGCCGTCCAGGTCCCGAGCCGAAGTTCAGCTTTGAACTCTCCGTGGGGAACCCGCCCGTTCCTGTGACCACCGTGTGTCTGACCACGGGCCAGCGGGCGTCTTCACTGGCCGCACACGCTGCCACGCGGCCGGCGACCGCCGGCACCTCAACGAGCGGGCTCGGTTGCCAAGGCCGCCACCCGGGCCGGAAACCGCCTTTGACCGGCCAAGATGCTGAGTGCGCCCCCTGGGATTTGAACCCAGAACCTGCGGATTAAGAGTCCGTTGCTCTAACCGTTGAGCTAGAGGCGCCGATCGCGACCGGTGAGCATACCTGGCCGGGTTCCGGCTCGGCGGCTCGTTGGCCCACCCGTCGGCCGGAGAGTATGTCAAGTGTCACACAGAGTGACACCGCCCGCCCACGGGCGGTGAGTACCCTGGGAAGGGCCATGGCAGTTCATCGCGTACGCGAGCCGGCTGCCATTCCGTTCCGGACTCAGGCCGAGCCGGCACCGGGCGTACTCCTAGCGGCGTTGGTGGCGTCGCTGATCGTATGGCTAGCGGGATGGCGAGGCAGTGACTGGCCCGCGCACCTGTTCCGGGTCGAGCTCTTCGACCGATCGGGTTTCACGGTGTGGAACCCGTACTGGTACGGCGGCCACGATGTCCCCGCCTACAGCGTCTTGTTCCCGCCCCTCGCGGACCTCGTGGGCATCGGCACCGTCGCCATCGCCTCCACGGTGGCCAGCGTGTTCCTGTTCAACCGGGTCGCCCACCGCAGCTTGCCCTCGGCGGCCACGGTGGCCAGCGCCCTGTTCTGCCTCGGCATGGTGGCCAACCTCGCCGTCGGCCGCCTCCCGTTCGCGCTCGGCGCGGTCTTCGCTCTGTTGGCTCTCGACCTCGTCTCGCGCCACCGCAACGTGTGGGCCGTCGTCGCCGCAGTCATGTCGTCACTGGCCAGCCCGCTGGCCGGCGCCTTCCTCGCCCTCATCCTGGCGGCCTGGATCGCCGCCGATCTGCGCACCCGCATCAAGCCGGGCGTGCCGATCGCTCTCGGTGCGCTGGTACCCATCCTCTTCTTCTTCGAGCTCTTCCCCGAGAACGGCTGGTTCCCCTACCGGGGCGACGAGTTCCTCGGCACGCTGGCCATGGCCGCCGGCATCGCCATCGTCGCCCCCCGAGGCTGGAAAGAGGTACGGCTCGGCGCCGTGCTCGTCTTCGTCTTGGCCCTGCCGTTGTTCGTGGTCCCCAACGCCATCGGCGGCAACCTCGTCCGCCTCGTCGGCTTGCTCGGCATCCCGATCGCCGCCGCCGTGTTGTGGACGATTCGCCGCTGGCTGGTGCTCATCGCCGTACCGCTCACCTTCTGGCAGGTCGGTCCCGCGGCCACGGCATTCCGGGCCCCCGCCGATCCGGCGGCCCACGCCGAGTACTTCACACCGCTCGTCGAGGCCCTCGATCGCACCACCAACGGCGTACCGGCGCGCATCGAGATCCCGTTCACGGCCGCTCACTGGGAAGCCGCCCACGCCGGCCCCGAGCTCATGCTCGCCCGTGGCTGGGAGCGTCAGATCGACCTCGTCCGCAACGACATCCTCTACAGCGACGACCTCACCCACGCCCAGTACGAGCAGTGGCTCCACGACAACGCCGTCGCCTACGTCGCCTTGCCTGATGTCAACCTCGATCCGGGGGCCGACATCGAGGCGCAGCTCATCGAGCAGCGTCCCGAGTACCTCGAGTTCGTCTGGGGCAACGAGCACTGGCTCGTCTTCGAGGTGGTCGACGCGCAGCCGCTGCTCTCGGGTCCCGGTGAGCTCATCGATGTCGCGCCCGACCGCGTCGACTTCTTCGCCGCCCAACCCGGCACCTTCGACCTGCGTTTCTACGACGGTGAGCACCTCGCCGTCGCCGAGGGCTCCGGCTGCGTCACCGTCACCGACGCCGGCTGGATACGCGTCGAGGTCCCCACCGCGGGGTATGTGCGGCTCGGCCCGGTTGTCGCCTCCGACACCAACGACGATTGCCCGGGCGCCGAGAACGCCTGAGGCACGCCGCCGCCGACCCGATGATCGGGCCGACGATCAGCAGTGGGGTGACCGACGGGACTCGAACCCGCGACCCCCGGGACCACAACCCGGCGCTCTAACCAACTGAGCTACGATCACCACGCCTGGCCGATGGGCCGACACCGAAGCGCCGGGCCGCCTCGGCAGCCGCATCACTATAGAGGTGATCGATGGTCGAACCATCGTCGAAATCGCTCCCGGGAGCCCTCGGCTGATCGACCGTGTCGCCGAGCCCGACGACGTGTCCGCTCAAGATCCTGGCACTGTGAGACGATGGGAACTGGTCCGCGATCCCCACGCGGGCGGGAGGTTCTCACATGCAGGTCCAGGTCCGACACAACCCGAGCTTCGGCATCGCCCGACTCACGCTCGACCCCAACGAGACGGTGCGAGCCGAGTCCGGCGCCATGATGGCGATGTCGTCGAGCATGCAGGTGGCATCCAAAGCCGAAGGCGGCGTGATGAAGTCGCTCAAGCGAGCGGCGCTCGGTGGCGAGTCCTTCTTCATCACCAGCTACAGCGCTCCCGCCGAAGGCGGCTTCGTCGACGTGGCGGCCCGCCTTCCCGGCGATGTCGCCGTGATCGACATCGATCCCGCGATGGGCCAGTTCGTCTCCAAGGGTTCATGGCTGGCGTCCTCCGGCGGGGTCGAGCTCGACACGCAGTGGGGCGGGTTCAAGAACCTGTTCGGTGGTGAGGGTGGTTTCATCCTGCGAGCCAGCGGGCAGGGCCGGATCGTGCTCGGCTGCTACGGCGCCCTCGAGGCGTGGGACCTGCAGCCCGGTCAGACCGTCACCGTCGACACCGGCCACATGGTCGCCTACGACGAGACCGTTCAGATGACGATCCGCAAGGCCACCGGCGGTCTGGTCCAGAGCTTCAAGTCGGGCGAGGGTCTGGTCTTCGACTTCACCGGTCCCGGCAAGGTGCTCATCCAGACCCGGAACCCGAACGAGTTCCTCGGTTGGATCGGTGCCGCGATCGGCGGCGGCGCCAGCGGTGCCGGCGGTGCCGGCGGCGCCCTCGGTGGCCTCCTCGGCCGCAACTGATCTCCTGGTTCGGCTCGTCGCGTCTGACGGCGTGTGGGGTGTTCGCCACGTCGCCGGACGGGGCTCGTGCC
Organism: uncultured Acidobacteriota bacterium; assembly: GCA_963732655.1. Lineage (GTDB taxonomy): Bacteria > Actinomycetota > Acidimicrobiia > Acidimicrobiales > SHLQ01 > CAVTWS01. The sequence goes on from CAVTAI010000005.1 coordinate 965,754, forward strand.
CGACCGGCGGAGCCGGATCGGGCTCGCGTTCTCCTGGTTCGGCTCGTCGCGTCTGACGGCGTGTGGGGTGTTCGCCACGTCGCCGGACGGGGCTCGTGCCTTCCCCGACTTCACCTGCGCGACATCCGGGCGCGGTTTACGGGGCGCGTCACAAGGCGTAGCGTCGGGGCAGGCAGGGAGGTTCGGATCGTGGGAACCGTTCGGAGTTTCGCTGGGCGTCGGCACCGAAAGGTGATGGCCGTCGTCGCGGCGGCGCTCACCACCGGCTCACTCCTGGCGCCCGCCATGGCCGACCCGGCGGGGGCCGTACCGGTGGAGCTGTTCATCTCCGAGTACATCGAGGGCAGTTCGAACAACAAGGCCATCGAGATCTACAACGGCACCGGCGGAGCGATCGACCTCGGGACCGGTGGCTACAACCTCCAGATGTACTTCAACGGCAGCGCCACTGCCGGACTCACCGTCAACCTCACGGGATCGGTCGCCAGCGGTGACGTGTTCGTGATCGCGCAGGCGTCGGCCAGCGCGACCGTCCTCGCCCAGGCCGACCAGACCAACGGTGCCGGGTGGTTCAACGGCGACGACGCCGTGGTGTTGCGGCGCGGCACGACCGTCGTCGACGTGTTCGGTCAGATCGGATTCGACCCGGGCACGGAATGGGGAACCGGCGTCGTCAGCACGAACGACAACACGTTGCGCCGCAAGGACAGCATCGAGACCGGCGATATCAGCGGCGCCGACGCCTTCGTCCCGTCTACCGAGTGGGACGGATTCGCCATCGACTCGTTCGGCGGGCTCGGCTGCCATCCGGCACCGACCTGTCCCGATATCGCGCCGTCGGTCACCACGACCACGCCGGCCAGTGGCGCCGTCGATGTCGCCCGCGCCGCCAGCGTGTCGATCACCTTCAGCGAGGCCGTCACCCTGACCCACCCGGCGTTCTCCGTCACCTGCGCAGCCAGCGGGGTCCATGCTGTGACCGTCAGCGGTGGGCCCAGCACCTTCACCGTCGACCCTTCGACGGACTTCGCCGCCAACGAGTTGTGCACCGTGGTGGTCACGGCCGCGAACGTGACCGACCAGGACACCACCGATCCGCCCGACACCATGGCGGCGGACGTCACCTTCTCCTTCACGACGGCCTCGACCGTCGCCTGCGGCGACGCCTCCACACCCATCAACGCGGTCCAGGGCTTGGGCAGCACCAGCCCGCTCGTCGGCACCATCGTCTCGATCGAGGGAGTGGTCACGGCCGACTACCAGGCCGCGGGCCAGTTCGGGGGCTACTACGTCCAGTCTCCCACCGCCACCACCGACGCCGACCCGCTCACCTCCGAGGGCATCTTCGTCTTCAATACGGCCACGCCCGTGACGGTGGGTGACGCCGTGCGGGTGCGGGGCACCGTCGTCGAGTTCGCCTCCTCCGGCATCACCCTGACCGAGCTGTCCGCGGTCTCGAGCGTGATCGTGTGTTCGACGGGTAACGCCACCCCACCGCCGACACCCGTCACGCTTCCGGTGACCTCGCTCGCTGCCTGGGAGGCGGTGGAGGGCATGACGGTGTCGATCGCCCAGGACCTCACCGTGACCGAGACGTTCACCTTGGCCCGCTTCGGCGACGTGTCGCTGTCGGTGAACGGCCGGCTCCTGAACCCGACCAGCATCGCCGAACCCGGGGCCCCGGCGCTCGCCCAGCAGAACCTGAACGACCGCAGTCGCATCCTGCTCGACGACGCCAACAACCAGCAGAACATCGACCCGACGCTGTATCCCGCCGGCGGGCTCTCGGCGTCGAACACCCTACGCAGCGGCGACACCGTGCACGGGCTCGTCGGGTTGCTCGAGCAGCGTTTCGGCGTCTACCGGCTGCAGCCGCTGGCGGCCGCGCCACCCAGCTTCGACCACACCAACGCTCGTCCGGCCACGCCGGCCGACGTGGGCGGCACGATCCAGGTTGCGGCGTTCAACGTCCTCAACTACTTCAACGGCAACGGTTCGGGTGCCGACGGCGCGGCCGGCGGGTTCCCGACCGCTCGGGGCGCCGAGACGCTGGCCGAGCTCGTGCGTCAGCGAGACAAGATCGTCCCCGCCATCATCGGTCTCGACGCGGACGTGATCGGTCTCATGGAGCTCGAGAACGACGCCGCCGGCAGCAGCGCCATCGAGGACCTGGTGGCCGGACTCAACGCCGCCACCGCCCCGGGCACGTACAGCTTCGTCGACACCGGCGTGGTCGGCACGGACCAGATCAGGGTCGGCATCCTCTACCGGCCCGATTCGGTGAGCCCGGTGGGCAGTCACGCCGTCCTCGACTCCACCATCGACCCGAGGTTCATCGACACCCGCAACCGGCCCTCGATCGCCCAAACGTTCGAGGACACCAACGGCGGTCGATTCACCGTGGTCGTGAACCACCTCAAGTCCAAAGGGTCAGCCTGCGACGACCTCGGCGACCCCGACACCGGCGACGGCCAGGGCAACTGCAACCTCACCCGCACCGCCGCAGCGGAGGCCCTCGTCGACTGGGTCGCCACCGATCCCACCGGGAGCGGCGACGCCGATGTCCTCGTCATCGGCGACATGAACGCCTACGCCCGCGAGGATCCGATCGACGTGTTCACCAGCAACGGCTACGTCGACACCATCGCCGCCAACCTCGGTGCCGGCGCCTACTCCTTCGTGTTCTCGGGCCAGTCCGGTTACCTCGACCACGCCCTGGCCAGCCCCGGCATCGCCGGCCAGATCACGGGAGTGACCGAGTGGCACATCAACGCCGACGAGCCCATCGCCCTCGACTACAACGTGAACTTCAAGTCGCCCAACCACGTCACGACGCTGTACTCAGCGGATCCGTACCGCTCGTCGGATCACGATCCCGTCATCCTCGGCCTTGATCTCGCGGCACCGCCGACGGTCTCGGCCGGCGGCCCCTACACGGTGGTCGAGGGCGGCACGGTGGTTCTCGGCGCCACCGGGACCGACCCGAACGGCGATCCGCTCACCTACGAGTGGGACCTCGACGGCGATGCCGTCTTCGAGACGACCGGCGCCACGCCGACCTTCGACGCTACGGGCCTGGTGGCCCCCGTCACGGTGTCCGTCACTGTGCGGGCCACCGACCCGTCCGGGCTGAGCGCCACTGCGTCCGCGACGGTTTCGGTGCTCTACCCGTTCGGTGGGTTCGAGGCACCGATCGGCGGAGGACTGAGCACGGCGAACGCCGGCCAGGCCATCCCCGTGAAGTTCAGCCTGGGCGGCGACCGGGGCCTGGGCATCCTGGGCTCCGGCTCGCCCACGGTCCAGCAGGTCGACTGCGCAACCCAGGCGCCGATCGGCACCGCGTCACCGATCTCGGTCATCGGGGGCGGGCTGCAGTACAACCCCACCGAGGACGGTTACACCCTCGTGTGGCGCACCGAACGGTCCTGGGCCGGAACGTGCCGGCTCCTCACGGTCGCCCTGGTCGACGGGTCGAACCACACGGCGATCTTCTCGTTCGGCTGACGCCGATCGTCTCCGCGCACCCTCACGCTGTCCTCCGGCCCCCGCACGGGCCGCGGGTCAGGCGGTGCGGCGGCGCAGGGTGGTGGCCCCGAGACCGATGGCGGCCACCACGAACAGCAGGACCACGGCGAGGTCGCCGAACACCGACCCGGCCGACTCCGACCAGCCGCGCCATTGGAGCGGGGTGGTGAGCGTGCGCATGGCATCGACCGCGTGTGACAAGGGCAGGAGCTGCGACACCGCCTCGAGCGGCCCCGGGAGCTGCGAGCGGGGCACGAGCAACCCACACAGCAGGAACTGGGGCAGCACGAACGCCGGCATGAACTGAACGGCCTGGAACTCGGTGCGAGCAAAGGCGCTGAGGAACAGCCCGAGGGCACTGCCCAACATGGCGTCGACCATGGCCACGAGCAGCAGCAGGCCGACGGGGCCCTCCACATCGAGCCCGAGCGCGCCCACCGAGAACATGGTGGCGATCGACGCCTGCACGATGGCCAGGCCGCTGAAGGCCACCGCGTAGCCACCCACCAGGTCGGCCTTGGCGACCGGCAGGCTCAGCAGCCGCTCGAGCGTGCCCGACTGGCGTTCCCGCAGCATGGTCACGCTCGTGATCATGAACATCACGACGAACGGGAACACGCCGAGCAGCGGCGCACCGATGCGGTCGAATACCGGCGTGTTGTCGTAGATCCACGACAGCAGGCCCATGAGCACGCACGGCACGACCAGCAGCATCACGATGGTGCGCCGGTCGTGGCGGATCTGGCGGAGGACCCGCGACGCGGTGGCCAGGGTGAGGTGCAGGCTCATGGCTCGCTCCCGGAGGCGCCTCGTCCGGCGGGGCCACGGTCGACCAGGGCCAGGAACGCCTGCTCGACGTCGACGGTGCCGGTGTCGGCCAGGAGGTCGGGCACGGTGGCATCCGCGAGCAATTCGCCGTCACGCAGGAGGAGCAGGCGGTCGCACCGGCTGGCCTCGTCCATCACGTGGCTCGACACCAGCAGGGTGGTGCCGGCGGCGGCGAGCTGGCCGAAGATGTCCCAGAGCTCCCGTCGCAGCACGGGGTCGAGGCCGACGGTGGGCTCATCGAGCACGAGCAGATCGGGGCTCCCCACGAGCGCGGCGGCGAGCGACACCCGGCTCATCTGCCCGCCCGACAGCTGGTCGACCCGCTGGCGGGCGTGGGAACCCAGGTCGACCATGGCGAGGGCACGCTCCACGGCGTCGGCCCGCCGGGTGCGGTCGGCGACGACCACGGCGGCGAAGTAACGCAGGTTCTCCGCCACGGTGAGGTCGGGGTAGACGCTCGGGGACTGGGTCACGTACCCCACCCGGCGCCGGAGCTCAGGATCGCCGGCCGGGCGGCCGAGCACCGTCACCTCGCCACCGGCGACGCGCTGCACGCCCACGACCGAGCGCATGAGCGTGGTCTTGCCGCACCCGCTCGGCCCGAGCAGACCCACGACCTGCCCCGCCGGCACGTCGACCGACAGACCCGGCAGCACCACACGCCGTCCCCGAATCACCCGCAGGCCCCGGACGCTGATCGCGGCGATCACGGGATCGACAGTAGCCGCACCGCCGGACCGCGCATGACGGAGCTTCACATGGCGGACCGGAGGGCCTCGACCGGCTCCATGCGGGCGGCTCGCACTGCCGGATAGGTGCCTGACAGGAGACCGGTCAGGGCGCCGACCAGCGGAGCCAGCAGTGGAACGGTGGGGTCGAGCACCGGTGTCCATTGGCGCTGTGCGGCGACGGCGACGACGACCAGCACGCCCGCGCTCGCGCCCAGGATCCCGCCCACGAACCCGAGGCTGCTGCTCTCGAGCAGGAACTGGCCGGCGATGTGGCGCCGCGATGCACCGATCGCTCGGCGCAGGCCGATCTCGCCGGTGCGCTCCATGACCGACACCAGGGTGACGTTGGCGATCCCGATCGAGCCCACCAGCAGCGACACGCCACCGAGGATGAGGAAGAGCACATCGAGGTCGCCCTGCACGTTGTCGCGCACCCGCGTCGGCTCCGGCGGGGACCGAACCCGCAACGCCCGGGGGTTGTCAGGCCGCAGCGCGTTGAGCGCCTGCCCGGCGATGAGGCGGGCGGCGCCGATCTCGGTCTCCACCACGACGAGTTCTGGTGTGACCAACCGGTAGACATCTTGGGCCGTGCCCTCCGGGATGATCACCGAGCCCAGCAGGTCCGGCTGACGAGCCACGTCGGCAAGGACGCCGACGACGAGGTACAGCTCGTCGCCGACGCGAATGGCCGGCTGACGGTCGAGCGAGGTGATGCCCAGCCGGCTCGCCGCCGTCGGTCCGAGTACGGCGACATGATCGGCGCGCTCCGAGTGCCCGCCGTCGAAGGTACGGCCGAAAGCCAGGGTGCCGCGAACGGCGTCGAACAGCCCCGGCGACGCGGCCTTCACGGTCAACCGGAACGCCGTCTGCTGACTCGGATCCGAGACCGGGGACGCCGTGGTCAACGCCGCTCCGACATCGATGGAGCTGAGCGTGCCGGCCGCAGCGACGCCGTTGAGACGGCCGAGACGGTCGGCGGCGTCCCACGGCAGCACCTCGGTCCCAGGGATCACCGCCGCCGGCGTCGCCGTCACGGTGATCTCGGTGGCCGCCAGCTCGTCGAAACGGCCCACGATCCGATTCCCCGCCGTGCGCGAGAGGCCGAGGGTGGCCACCAACGCGGCCAGACCGATCACGGTCCCGAGCACGGTCAACGCCATGCGACCCGGGCGAGCGAACAGTCCGGCGACCGACTCGTCGAGCAGGTCCACCACGCCCATGCCCGACGGTTCCACGGTGGATGTGGCGGCCCGGCGGTTCATGCTCTCGCCCCCTGCTCCTCGGTGAGGTGACCGTCGACGATGCGGACCCGGCGGCCGGCGCGGGCGGCGACATCGTGCTCGTGCGTGATCATCACGATCGTCAGACCGTGCTGATTGAGGTCGGCCAGCAGGTCCAGCACCCGGGTGGTCGTCGCCGAGTCGAGGTTGCCGGTCGGCTCATCGCACAGGAGCACCCGGGGCGCGGTCATCAACGCCCGGGCGATGGCCACCCGCTGACGCTCGCCGCCCGAGAGCACCGTGGGCAGCGGCTCCAACCGATGGCCGAGGCCGACCCGATCCAAAACGGCCCCCGCCCGGTCCCGCCGGCCCGCACGAGGGCCCCGCCGGTAGACCTCGGCCAGCATCACGTTCTCGATCACCGGACGGTGGGCGAGGAGGTGGAACGACTGGAACACGAAACCGATGCGGCGAGCTCGCAGCCCGGCGCGTTGCCGATCCGAGAGCCCCCGCACATCGACACCGTCGAAGCGGTAGGTGCCGGCCGTGGGTACATCCAGGCACCCGATCACGTTGAGCAGCGTCGACTTCCCCGAACCCGACGGGCCGACGATCGCCAGCCAGTCGCCCTGGTTCACCGTCAGGTCCACATCGATCAGCGCGTCGACCGGCGTCACCCCGTCGAACCTCCGGCCCACCCCCGCCAGATCGAGCACCGCCGCAGGGCCGGACCCGTCAGCCACCACGCACCGCCGTGGGCGTCGCCGGGCTCGGCGGCACGGTGTTGTTGGGTGCCGCCGGGGTCGGCGGCGCGGTGTTGTCGGGCGTCGGCGGCGCGGTGCCGATCGAGACGAGGTCGCCGGCGACCAGCGAGTCGTCGAGCGGCCGCACCTCGACGTAGCCAGCGGCGCTGCGGCCCGTCTCGACGGCGACGACGATCGGTGGATCCGGGCCCCGATGCACCTCGACGCTCGACCCGCCGCCAGCATCGAGCGTCACGGCGCTGATCGGAACGGCGAGCACCGGCTCGCCCGACGACTCGGCGGCGATCGTCAGGCGGACCGACGCACCGACCAGGTTGGCCGGCGGCTCCGCCACCAGGACCTCGGCGTACACGTGGAAGCCGTCGACCCCGTTGGTGCCGGGGGCCGCCGCGATCCGGCTGACGACGCCGATTGCGTCGATGCCGAGGCCGCTCTCGTCGATCTGAACCTCGGTCCCCTCGGTGACCAACCGGGCCTCGTCGAGGGCCAGAGAGGTATCGATGACGACGACCGCGTCCGTCACCGCCACGACCGGACCGACGGCGTCTTGGCTGCGCGCCGTCAGCACCTCGGCCACCCGGACCGGGGCGGTCGGCACGAAGATCACCTCGTCGGCCGGGACCTGCACTCCTGCACGTCGTTGGTCGAGTCCGAGTTGGACCTCGGCGGCCGACGTGATGGTGGCGCGTTGGTCGACGGTCGCTCGCGCGATGTCGAGCGCGGCCTCGGCGGACCGGATGCCGGCCTCGGCCACGGAGATCCTGACCGCAGGGGAGATGATGCCCGTCGATGCCATCGCGAGCGCCGCGTGCGCCGCAGCGACCTCGGCCAGCGCGGCATCGTTGTCGGCCGCGACCTGGATCTGAATCGATGTCAGCAGACCGGGCGCCGCGTCGACAACGCGTTGCGCAGCCTGGATGGACTGCTGGCCGGTGAGCACGGCGGAGTCGAGCGCTGACTGAGCGGCGGTGACATCGGTCTGGGCGGCGGTGATCTGTGCCGGGGAGGACGTCGGGTCGGTGAGAATCGCCTCCCGGCTGGCCGTGGCGGCATCGAGGGCCGCTCGCGCGGCGGCGACGGAGGCTGCCGCGTCGGCCTGCGCGGCGGCGAGAAGGGCGGGAGCGTTCGTCACCTCCTGCTGGGCATCGACGACTCGGCGAGCGCCGGCCGCCGCGATCCCCGTGGCGTGGGCCTGGGCGGCGTCGAAGCCGGCGCGAGCGGAGGCGACGGTGACCGGACCGGTTTCCGCGGCGGCCCGCGCCGAGTCGAGCTCGGCTTGCGCGGTGGCGAGATCCCGCTCGGCGCCGACGACCGAACCCAGAGCCGACAGGGCGTCGAGGCGGGCGGTCGCCAACGTTTCCTCCGACCGGCGGATGCCGGCCAGCTGGTCGGCGGTCGTCGAAGTCGCCGGGAAGCCGGCGGCCTCGTACCACGCCGACACGGCCCGTTCCGTCTCCTCATCGTAGATGCCGTCAACGGGCCCGGGTGGGAAGCCCAGCCGTTCGAGAGCGGTCTCGAGCTGGGCGACATCGGCTCCGTCGAGGCCCGGTCCCAGGTCCCGGTAGGCCGGACGCGATCCCTCGAGCAGGAAGACCGGGCGGCCCGACGCCGTGAGAACGACGTCACCCTCGGCGAGCACCTGTCCGAGGGTCGGTACCGCGTCGATGACCCCAACCTGCGTTCTCAACGCACTCGGCGCCACGTGCAGCTGCTGCGCTGAACCGAACCGAGCCGTGCCGCGGGTGACGATGTCGGTGGAGAGCACCCGCTCCTCGACAGGGACCAGGATCGGCGACGCGGTCGGTGGTGCAGTGCGAGCGGCGGCGTCGGCGGGCGACGTGATCTGTCGGGCAGCGATCCATCCGGCGGACGTCGACATGACGACCGCGCCCACCACGATCAGGGCAACGGTGCGTCGACGCATGGGTTCCTCCCGGGGTTCTCAGGTTGGACGACCCTCAGCATCCCGACGCTCAGCTGAACGCTCGCTGACTCGACGTCGCGCCTCGTTCAGGTCCCAGTCAGCCTCCAGGGTCTGCACTGCGGGCATCGCACCACGCACCGAGGAGTCACGATGACACCGTCACCCACCTGCCGCCCGGCCCTGGTCTCCTTCGCCCTGGCCGCCTTGGCCGCCACCACCCTCGCCGCCTGCGGCGGGGACTCAGGAGGTGGTGCCGAAGGAGCCGCTGCGCCCGCGACCGGCAACGAGGAGTTCGGGCTCAGTACCGAGGAGCTGGCCACCCGCATCGAGCAGGTCGAGGCCGCCGTCGCCCCGTGCATGAACCAGGCCGGCTTCGACTACATCCCGGTCGACTTCCAGACGGTGTACGACGCCATGGCCAGCAGCGGCTCCCTTCCCGGGGTCAGCGACGAGGACTACCTGGCGCAGTACGGGTTCGGCATCGCCACCACCTTCGGTCTCCCCGACCCGACCACGGTGAACGGGCGGGGCGAGCAGAACACCGCCGCGCGAGATGCGCTACCCCCGGCCGACCAGATCGCCTACGACCGAGCGTTGTACGGCCAGGACTCGTCCGTGTCGCTGGCGCGCGCCCTCGAGGACGAGGACTTCTCCGCCGCAGGAGGGTGTGTGCGCCAAGCGGCCGAGCAGTTCTTCGACGACGACGAGCTCAACGGCAGCTACGAGAACCCGACCGATCTGCTGATCAACTCGGATCCTCGGATGGTGGCGGCGACCGAGGACTGGTCGGGGTGCGTGGCCGAGGAAGGGTACGACTACCCGTCGATCGACGAGCTCGAATCGGACGTCGCTGATCAGCTCGATGCGCTGGTGGGGGAGACCACGGACCCGGCGGCGCTCAGCGCCGACACGGTGGCGGCGCTGGCCGACCTCCAGGGATTCGAACGGGCCGTGGCCCAGATCGCTGAATCGTGTGCCGAGGAGACCACCAACGGCGTCGAGGAGACAATCGAGGAGGAGCTCTTCGGCAACACCCAGAACTGAACGGCCGCGTTACAACGACAACGCGACGAGGCGGGGCGGGTTGGCGTTGCCGACGGGGACTATCAAGGTGTCGTCGGCGACGGCCATCCAGCCGTTGGTGCCGCCGGGGAGCGTGAACTGCCACACGATCTCGCCCGTCGCCCGGTCGAGGGCGAGGACCTCGCCGGTCAGCACGGTCGTGAACACGAGATCGTTGACGACGGTCGCGGCGCCGAGTGGATCGCCGGGCACTTCGGTCGACCACAGCAACTCGCCCGTCTCGGCGTCGACCGCGGCGAGCTCGCCGGGGCCCGAGCCGAGCTCGCTCCCGAAGTAGCTCGGCTGATCGGGCGGCAGCTCGGTGGGGGCGTTGAGCGTCGCCAGGTACACGACACCGTCGGCGGTGGCGGGAGGCGTGATCACGCCGCCGAAGGTGCCGGGGTAGACCTCGGTCGGGCCCTCGAGCTCGTCGAGGTCGTCGTTCTGGTGGATGCCGACCTCGGTCCGCCACAACGCGTCGCCCGTGTCGGGGTCGATCCCGACCACGATCCCGGACTTGCCGGCACTTACGACCACCTGCTCACCGCTCGGGAGGCGGGCGATGAGGGCGTGGATCTGGTCCCGGTCGAGGATGTCGTGCGGGATGACCTGGTGAAACCAGAGGAGCTCGCCGGAGTGGAGGTCGAGGGCGATGAGCGAGTCGGTGTAGAGGTTGTCGCCCGGCCGGCTCGAGCCGTTCGGGAACTCGGGAGTGCCCGGGAACGGTGCCGGGTTGGCGACCCCGACGTACACGACGCTCGCGTCCAGGTCGATGGCGGGCGGATACCAGGCGCCGCCGCCCGAGTTGACCTCGGCGTTGCCCCACAGGTCGTCACCGAGCACGGTGTCGAACTCCCAAACGACCTCGCCGGTGGCGGCATCGAGGGCCTTGACGATGCCGCGGTCGCCACCGGTGTAGATACCGCTCAGGCTGACGGGCACCGTGCTGACGAGGACGAGGCCGTCGGCGACCTGGGGCTGGATGTCGACCCCGGTTGTCGGCGTGTCGGTGATCTTGACGACCCACAGCTGCTTGCCGGTCGCGGCGTCGACCGCCTGGACGGAGTCGGAGCCCGAGAGGCCGAAGACGACACCCTCGGAGAACGCGACCCCGGTCGGGCCGATGTTCGGTCCGCTCGGTGGTGTGGTCCAGATCACGGAGCCGTCGGTCAGGGACACGGCGGCGATCGAGCCGCGGCCGCCCTCGACGTACACGATGTCGTCGAGCACGATCGGCGTGGTGGGCATGCTGCCCGAATCCGGCAACTCGGCGGTCCAGGCCACGGTCAGCTCGTCGACGTTGTCGGCGGTGATCGACGAACCGGTCGCGGTCCGGGAGTTGTCGTAGTCGGCACCGGGGACCGGCCACTGCCCGGACGCGCCGCCGGGCCCAGGAGAAGCGGCTGCGGGCTCCGAGGCCGCCGCCGTCGCCTCGGTCGACGGGGCCTGAGTGGACGGGGCCTCGGTCGGCGGGGACTCAGTGGTCGGGGCCGCCGACTCGGTCGTCGTGGGTTCCGAGGCGTCCGACGTATCGCCGTCATCGCCGCAGGACGCGGCCACGAGCACGACGAGCAGGACCGAGACGGCGGTGGCCCGGCTGATCATCACAGCGCCCCCGGCAGGATTCGAACCTGCGACCAAGTCATTAGAAGTGACTCGCTCTATCCCCTGAGCTACGGAGGCAGGTCAAGGGTAGTGCTCGGCGAGAACGCCGCCGTGTTGGGGCCGTAGAGTGCGGCCATGACCGCCGACGCACCGGGATGGTTCCACCGCGCCCTGGCCGTGCCGCGCGCCGATCACGTGGTCGATGTCGCCGGCTGTGCCATCCACTATCTGGCCTGGGGAGCCGCCGGCCGGCCGGGCATCGTGTTCGTGCACGGCGGCGCGGCTCACGCCCACTGGTGGAGCCACATCGCCCCCCACTTCGCTGACGACTACCGCGTGGCCGCCCTCGACCTGTCCGGACACGGCGACAGTGGACGCCGCGACGAGTACGGCCTCACCACCTGGCCGCAGGAGATCATGGCCGTGGCGGCCGATGCCGGCATCGAGGGCCCGCCCATCGTGGTGGGTCACAGCATGGGCGGCTTCGTGTCCATCGCCACCGCCGCCACCTACGGCGACGACGTTGCCGGCATCGTCATCTACGACTCCCCGGTCACGAAGATGGACCCCGAGGTCGAGGCCGCTCGGCGGGACAACGTGTTCAAACCACCGCGCGTCTACGACGACCTCGATGAGGCGATCCGCCGCTTCCGTACCATTCCGGCCCAGGACAACTACGAGCCGTACGTCATGGCCAACGTCGCTCGGCACTCGCTGCGCGAGACCGCCGGCGGCTGGGCGTGGAAGTTCGACGAGCGGGTGTTCGGGACCTGGCGGGCCCAGGTGGCCGACTTCCTGCCCCAGATCACCTGCCGCATCGCCCTGTTCCGCAGCGAGCACGGCCTGGCCGACGAGGCCGTCGGCAGCTTCCTCTACGAGGCGACGGGCCGGGTGGCGCCGGTCGTGGTGCTGCCCGAAGCCGGGCACCACGTCATGCTCGACCAGCCGCTCCAGGTCGTGGTCGGGCTCCGCACCCTGCTGGCCGACTGGGAACACTCGACACCCCGCCGTCGCGCCACCACGACGTGAACCTATACGACCGCCTGACCGCCACGGCCCGGGCCGGTGCGGCGGCCGAGCTGTTCCTCGACCCTCCGGCGGGGGAGGGGCGGCCCCTTCGGTGGGCTGACCTCGATGGGCGGACAGCTCAGGTGCGAGGAGCGCTCACCTCCTTCGGCGTGCAACCGGGTGATCGGGTGCTGGCCCAGGTCGACAAGTCGGTGGCGGCCGTCGAGCTGTACCTCGGGTGCCTCCGCCACGGCGCCGTGTACGTGCCGCTCAACACCGCCTACACGCCGGCGGAGGTGGCCTACTTCGTCGCCGACGCGGACCCGGCTCTGGTGATCACCCCCCACGATGAAGCGGCGTTCTTCGCCGCCGTCGACGGGGCCGAGCCGATCGACGCCACCGTCGAGCGAGGCGACGACGACCCGGCGGCCATCTGTTACACGTCCGGTACGACGGGCCGGTCGAAAGGCGCCGTGCTCACCCACGACAACCTCGGCTCGAATGCGGTCGCCCTCCACCACCTCTGGGGCTTCGAAGCCGGCGACGTCCTGCTGCATTCGCTGCCCACGTATCACGTGCACGGCCTGTTCGTGGCACTGCACACCGCGATGCTCAACGGCTCGCGGGTGGTGTTCCACCCGCGGTTCGTCGCGTCCGAGGCCGTGGCCGCCCTCCAGGACGCGAGCGTGTACATGGGGGTGCCCACCAACTACGTCCGTCTGCTCGCCGAGCCGGGCCTCGATCGAGATGTTTGCCGGTCGATGCGCCTCTTCGTCTCCGGATCGGCGCCGCTGTTGGCGTCAACCCACGAGGAGTTCGCCGAGCGCACCGGGCACACGATCCTCGAGCGGTACGGCATGACCGAGACGGGCATGATCGCCTCCAATCCGTACGACGCTTCCGGCCGCCGGGCCGGCACCGTCGGCTACCCACTCCCCGACGTCGAGGTCCGCATCAACCCAGCGGGCGTGCTCGAAGTGCGCGGTCCCAACGTCACCCCCGGGTACTGGAACCGGGAGCGCACCAGCACGGACTTCCCGGGCGACGGCTGGTTCGTGACCGGCGACCTGGCTGCGGCCGATGCCGATGGCCGGATCAGCCTGGTCGGGCGGGCCAAGGACCTCATCATCTCGGGGGGCCTCAACGTCTACCCGAAGGAGGTCGAGGACCTGATCGACGCGGTGCCGGGCGTGGCCGAGTCCGCGGTGATCGGCGTTCCCCATGCGGATTTCGGGGAGGCCGTCGTCGCCGTCGTCACCCTGATTGCGGGGGCCGCGGTCACCGGCGACGACATCGTGACCGCGCTCGACGGGAGGCTCGCCCGGTTCAAGCAGCCCAAACAAGTCGTCATCGTCGACGAGCTGCCCCGCAACGCCATGGGCAAGGTGCAGAAGAACGTCCTCCGCACCCGATTCGCCGACCTCCTCAGCCGGTGACGGTCTGGTCGAAACGGAGGGTGGCGGGGTAGGGGTAGAAGTCGGGGAACTCGCGGGCCTGGTGGCGACGTTGGAGGTCGGTCCACCAGTCGGCGGTGAACAGGTCACCGTGAGCGTCGACGAACGACGTCTGCAATGGTGGATCGAAACGCATGAAGGTCCGGAACTGCTCCGGGAACACGTCGTCGGGGCCGACCCCGTACCACGGGTCGTTCGACATCTCGTCCTCGTAGTGGTAGGACTGCGGGATGGTGCGGAACCGGCACTCGTCGAGCAGGCAGATCTCGTCGTAGTCGTAGAAGACGACGTCGCCGTGGCGGGTCACGCCGAAGTTCTTCGTGAACAGGTCGCCGGGGAAGATGCGGGCGACCGCCAGATCCTTGACCGCCTGGCCGTAGTCGAGGACCACGGCCCGCGCCCGCTCCACCCCCATGTCGCGCAGATAGAGGTTGAGCGGGTAGAGCCGTCGTTCGGTGTAGAGGTGCTTGATGACGACCTCGTCGGCGGTGATCTCGACGGTGTTCTTCGCCTCCCGCTCGAGCAGGTCGAGGAGGTCCCGGTTGAACCGATCGCGGCTGAACGACAGGTTCTCGAACTCCTGCGCGTCGACCATGCGGCCGACGCGGTCGTGGGCGAACACCAACCGGTACTTGTCCATGACCTGTTGCCGGGTGGTCTTCTTGGGCGGGTCGAAGCGGTCCTTGATGATCTTGAACACCACGTCATACGAGGCGAGCGTGAAGACGATCATCACCATGCCCCGGGTGCCGGGCGCGATCTCGAAGGTGCCGGTGGAGTTCTGGAGATGCCGGTACAGGGCGCGATACAGCGACGTCTTGCCGTGCTGGTTGTACCCGATCGCCACATAGAGCTCGTGGATCGCCTTCATCGGCAGCAGCGACTTCACGAACCCGACCAACTCGGCCGGGTCGTCCCACTCGACGTGGAAGTACGAACGGGTGAATCCGAAGAGGCGGGAGGCCTCGCTCTCGGTGACGAGCACCGTGTCGGCCACGATGCCTCGTTCGGTGTGCAGGAGGGGCACGACGATCGGCGTCACTCGGTTGAGGTGGCGCATCCGCCCGACCACGTAGGCGCCCTTGTTGCGGAAGAAGACGGTGCGCAGCACGTCGACCGAGGTGATCTCGGTCGTCTCCCAGGCGTCGACGAGGAACTCCTCGACCCGCTCGGCGACCCGGGCGACATCGGCGTCGAGATCGGGCCACTGGGCGTTGAAGGACGCTCGGCAATCCTCGAGCATCTCGCGCACCCACGATGCGACCGGTCGGTTGGCCGGGGTGTAGCTGCGATAGAGGAGGCGGGCCTGCTCGCCGCGGGGCAGCGAGCTCGGACCGAACCAGCGGAACTCCAGGCTGTTGTCGACGCCGATGGTCGTGAAGACGCGCCGGGTCACGGAGTTGAAGAACGTCTCGGCCAGCTCGCCGTCGCTGCGCCCGTCGATCATCTCGGCGTAGAGCTGGCGGGCGCGATGCCACACCGCCTTCGGATCGAGATGACCGTCGAGCGTCTCGTGGCACCGGCGCACGGTGATGTCGACGTGGTCCTTGTGCAGGATCAGACGCTGACGGGCGTCGGCTTGTTGCAGCTCCCACTCGCGGCGCTCGAAATGCAGCTTGGCCCGCCGGGTGATCGAGTGGAAGTTGCCATGGAAGTCCCCGAACCCCGAGTAGACGGTTTCGGCGACCTCGTCGGCGAGGAGTTCGTCGTCGGCCACGACGGGCCGGTCTAGTGGAACTGGTCTTCCTCGGTGGAGCCCTTCAACGCCAGGGTCGAGGCCTGGCCGCCGGAGATCACGGTGGCGACATCGTCGAAGTAACCGGCGCCGACTTCCCGCTGGTGACGGGTGGCGGTGTAGCCGTCGCCCTCCAGCGCGAACTCACGCTGCTGCAGCGCGACGTAGGCGGTCATGTCCGAGGCCTCGTAGCCCTTGGCCAGTTCGAACGCCGACAGGTTGAGGGCATGCCACCCGGCCAGTGTGATGAACTGGAAGGCGTACCCCATCGAGCCGAGCTCCTTCTGGAACGTGGCGATCGTGGCGTCGTCGAGCTTGGCCTTCCAGTTGAAAGAAGGCGAGCAGTTGTAGGCGAGCATCTTGCCCGGGAACTGGGCGTGCACGCCGGCCGCGAACTCGCGGGCCTCGTCGAGGTCGGGGTTGCTCGTCTCGCACCAGATGAGGTCGCAGTAGGGGGCGTAGGCCAGGGCCCGTTTGATGGGGGAGGCCAGCTCGGCCCGGGTGTGGAAGAAGCCCTCGGGCGTGCGCTCGCCGGTCAGGAACTCGCGGTCGCGCTCGTCGACATCGTTGGTGATGAGCGATGCGCCGAGAGCGTCGGTCCGGGCGATGAGGATGGTGGGCACGCCGAGCACGTCGGCGGCCAGGCGGGCGGCGGTGAGAGTACGCACGTGTTGCTGGGTCGGCACCAACACCTTGCCACCCATGTGACCGCACTTCTTCTCCGACGCCAGCTGGTCCTCGAAGTGCACGCCGGCGGCGCCGGCTTCGATCATGCCCTTCATGAGCTCGAAGGCGTTCAGCGCTCCGCCGAAACCGGCCTCGGCATCCGCGACGATCGGGGCGAACCAATCGCGACCCGGCTTGCCGCTGCTCTCAGACCATTCGATCTGGTCCGCCCGACGCAGCGCGTTGTTCAGCCGGCGAACGATCTCGGGCACGCTGTTGGCGGGGTAGAGGCTCTGGTCGGGGTAGACCTGACCGGCGACGTTGGCGTCACCGGCGACCTGCCAGCCCGACAGATACAGCGCCGGGAGGCCGGCCTTGACGTACTGGATGGCCTGGCCGCCGGTCATGGCCCCGAGGGCGTGCACGTAGTCCATGTCGTGGAGACGGTTCCACAGGACGTCGGCGCCGTGGCGGGCCAGGGTGCACTCGGGCAGGAGCGATCCGCGCAGACGCACGACGTCGGCCGCGGTGTAGTCGCGCTGGACGCCGGCCCAGCGAGGGTTCTCGGCCCAGTCCTTCTCGAGTTCGTCGACTTGCTGCTGGAAGGTCTTGCGCATGGCACGGGTCTTTCTGTGAGGATGCAGGGGTGGGCGTGGGATTGGTCTGCGTTGACTTGCTGGCTCGTCTTCGGGCGGCGGCGCCGCGCCGTACGACGAGCGTGACTAGAGGAGGTCGTAGGCGGGAAGGGTGAGGAAGGTGACGAACTCGTCGCTGAGGGCGACCTGCTCGAACACCTTGCGGGCATCGGGGAGCAGTGCGGCGCGGTCGGGCTCGGTGGCCTCGATCTCGCGGATCTCCTCGTCCATCACCTGGCGGACGAGGTCGGCGGTGATGCGACGACCGGTGTCGTCGGCGACGCGCTGGTGATGGATCCACTGCCACAACTGGGCCCGGGAGATCTCGGCCGTGGCGGCGTCCTCCATGAGGTTGTCGATGGCGGCCGCTCCGGTCCCGCCGAGCCACGAGGCCAGGTAGCGCAGGCCAACCGACACGTTGGTCCGCAGCCCGGCTTCGGTGATGTGGCCGCCGGAACCGGCGATGTCGAGCAGCTGATCGGCTGTGACGGCAACGTCGGAGCGCTGACGCTCGATCTGGTTCGGTCGGTCGCCGAGCACGGCGTCGAACTCGGCGCGGGCGACCCTCACCAGGTCCGGGTGGGCGACCCACGTACCGTCGAAGCCGTCGGTGGCCTCGCGGCGTTTGTCGGCGGTGACCTTGGCCATCGCCTGCTCGGTGACCACGGGATCGCGGCGATTGGGGATGAACGCCGACATGCCGCCCATGGCGTGGATGCCGCGTCGGTGACAGGTGGCGACGAGCAGGTCGCTGTAGGCCCGCATGAACGGCACCGTCATCGACACGTCGGAGCGATCGGGGAGCACGAACTCGGGGTGGGCGGCGAACTTCTTCGCCACGCTGAAGATGTAATCCCATCGCCCGGCGTTGAGGCCGGCGGAGTGCTCACGCAGCTCATAGAGGATCTCGTCCATCTCGAAGGACGCCAGGATGGTCTCGATGAGCACCGTCGCCTTGATGGAGCCGCGCTCGATGCCGAGCTCGTCCTGGGCGAAACAGAAGACGTCGTTCCACAGGCGGGCCTCGAGGTGGCTCTCGAGCTTGGGCAGGTAGAAGAACGGGCCGGTGCCGTGCTCGACCGCGTGACGGGCGTTGTGGAACATGACGAGGCCGAAGTCGACGAGGCTGGCCGACGCCGGCTGGCCGTCGATGCGGATGTGCTTCTCGTCGAGGTGCCAGCCGCGAGGGCGGATCAGCATCGTGGCGATCTCGTCGTCGAGGGTGTACGACTTGCCGGCCGTCTCCAGACGGAGGGTCCGTCGGTAGGCGTCTCGGACGTTGGCCTGGCCCTCGACGATGTTGTCCCAGGTGGGCGAGTTCGAGTCCTCGAAGTCGGCCATGAAACACCGGGCCCCCGAGTTGAGGGCGTTGATCATCATCTTGCGCTCGACGGGGCCGGTGATCTCGACGCGCCGGTCAGCGAGCGCGGCGGGGATGGGTGCGACGGTCCAGTCGCCGCTGCGGACGTGTGCGGTCTCGGCGAGGAAGTCCGGGCGCTCGCCGTTGTCGAGGCGGACCTGACGCTCGGCGCGGGCCCGCAGCAGCTGATCTCGGCGGCGGCGGAAGCGGCGCTCGAGGTCGGCCACGAACGCCACTGCGTCCGGCGTGAGGATCTCATCAGCGAGTGGATGCTCGTCGAGCTCGGTTGCTGTGAGCCGCATGGCCATGATGGTCACCTCGAAGGACGGGCTGACGGACGGGTCCGTCAGGGATGGGTCGGCGTCGTGTCGCCGCCACGTGGGATCATCATCGACACGTTCACCAGAACTTTCCAAGACCTACCGTTCGGAATTCATGCCCGAAAAGCTACATTTCAAGAAAATGTGCCGAAGTTATGTGGTGACGACGGTCACGATCGTGGGCCGAAGGTCCCAAAAGCCGAAGATGCCCCGAAGTTTGACCGATCAACCATCGAGCCGTGGTCGAGCCCGAAAACTGTCTGAGGGAGGAACGTCATGACTGGAGGAGCGCTGGATCTGACCGTGCTGGGTCGACGGGTACGGCACGAGCGCCGCCGGGCTGACATGACGCTCGGGGAGCTCGGTGAGAAGGTGGGCAAACCCGCCTCGTACCTGAGCCAACTCGAGACCGGCAAGATCGAGCCGAAGCTGTCCGTCGTCAACGACTTGGCCAAGGCGCTCGACGTGAGCCCGAGCGTCCTGCTCGATCCCGAGCCGCCCGATGAGCGGAGCCGGCTGGAGATCGAGCTCGACCGTCTCCAGGACACCGACGGGTACCGCTCACTCGGGCTGCCTCCGTTGAAGACGAGCAAGCTGGCCGACGATGCCCTCGCCCATCTCGTGGCCTTGGCCCGCCAGATGCCCGAAAGTCGAGGCCCGGGCGGTCCGACCCAACGGGCCGGCGACCGCGCCCGATTGGCCAACACGCTGCTGCGTGACGAGATGCGGGAGCGCAACAACTACTACCCCGAGATCGAAGCCGCGGCACGCCGGGTGTTGACGGCCGTCGGGTACGCGGGCCACGGACCCATCTCGGAACGTCTGCTGCACGACATGGTGCGCCACTTCGGCTTTCGGGTCGAACGGGTGCACGGCATGCCCCGCTCGGCCCGGTCCGTCACCGACCAGCCGCGAACGCGTCATCTACATCCCCGCTCGGGATGACCTCCGGGTACGCCAGGCCCGATCGGTGCTGCTCCAAACCCTCGGCCACTTCGCTCTCGACCACGAGACCACCGCCGACTTCGGTGACTACCTGCGCCAGCGCATCGAGTCCAACTACTTCTCGGCCGCCGTTCTGGCCCCCGAAGCCCCCGTCGTCGCGATGCTCCTCGACGCCAAGACCCGCAAGGACATCTCCATCGAGGACCTGAAGGAGACCTTCTACATCAGCTACGAGATGGCCGCTCACCGGCTCACCAACCTCGCCACCGAGTTCCTCGACATCCCCGTCCACTTCCTTCGGACCGACCCCGAGGGCGTCATCACCAAGGCGTACGAGAACGACGGCATCCCCTATCCCACGGCACCGGACGGTTCGCTCGAGGGCGAGCGGGTCAGCCGCCTATGGGGCGCCCGCCAGGCGTGGAACTCGACCGACTTCCTCGTCCACTACCAATACACGCTCACCGACTCCGGCGAGTACTGGTGCGTGACCTACATCGAGACGGTGACCGGCCTGCCCTACGCGGTCACGATGGGTTCGACGGCGTCGTGCGCCAAGTTCTTCCGGGGCGGCGACACCATCCGCCGCGTCGATGCCCGGAGCGATGTCACCCGTCCGGACCCGGACATGATCTCGCGGTGGGAGGGAGTGGCCTGGCCGTCAGCGGCCGAACGAAGCCACGTCCTCACCGCCCTCCCGGCGGGAGACCGGCCGTTCACGCCGTTCCCCGGCATCGACCTGATCGACGTCTACCGCTTCCTCGACCGCCAGAACGGACGCGGCTGACGAGGGGCGACCTCCGGGCTCGATTCACGCCGACTCCTGCCGACCCGTTTCACTTCCGAAAACGGCAACTGGGCAGGTCGTGCACCCAGGGGCTCGGGGGCACGACCCGCCCGGAGACGGGATTGAGGGCGCTCATCAGCGGGTGCGCACACGCACCCGGACGACGCCGTCCTCAACCTCGGCCTGGAAGTCGATCCGGGCGGTGCCATTGCGGAACTCCACCTCGGCCGACAGACCAGACGCCGCGGTGACCCGGTGGCGCCAGCCCGGGTTCGCGCTCACGGACACGATCGAGACGGTCCGCCCAGAGCGGACCACCATGACCGTGCCGGCGGCGCCGGCCGAACACGGTTGGCTGATGTCGCAGATCGAGAACACCTGGGTGGTGTTGGTGCTGGATCCACCGGACCCGCTGCCCGACGCAGCCACGGCGGTGGCCATGGGTGCGAAGGCGAGGGTCACGGCAGCAACGGCTGCGAGCTTGTAACGACGCATGAGGAGGCTCCTTTGATATTTGGTTGAACGACGAGTAAACCTGCATCCGATTGACCGGGATGCAAGAATCACGATTCACTAACACACGTCGATGTTTCAACCTGTACGAAGGTCGTAGTACCACGCAACCTTGACGCGTCCGTCGTGCATATGGCCCGCTCAGGGCATATGCGTGGTGATCGGCAACTTGCAGGCGCTACCATTAATTCACTTGTATGATGGTTGCGCGCAACCGGAGGAATATCGAAAACGGCATCCTCTGATACTGAGTGTTGGCTCAGACGGTCGCGGCGTGCTCCAGCAGCCACTTGTCGAGCCAGGCCGAGAACTCGAACGGGGGCAGGGGGCGGGCGAAGTGGTAACCCTGCCCGAACCGGCAGCCGAGCTCGACGAGGCGATCAGCCGCGGCAGCGTTCTCGATGCCTTCGGCCACGACCTTGAATCCGAAGCTCTCGCCCATCATCAAGACCGAGCGCACGATCACTTCGCTCTCGGGGGTCAGGTCCATGATGAACTCCCGGTCGATCTTGGCCTCCGAGATCGGGAGTTGGCTGAGGTAGGCGAGCGACGATTGGCCCTGCCCGAAGTCGTCGATGGCCAGGCCGACACCGAGCGCCCGTAGGCGTCGCAACACGCTGACCGAGCGCATGCGATCGCCCATGATCGCCCCCTCGGTGAGCTCGAGGCAGAGGCTCTCCGGCGGTAGGTGGCGCTCCCGCAGCATGCGGCCCACATCCTCGACGAGGCCCGGGGTGAGCAGGTCACGCGGCGACAGGTTCACCGACACGGTGAGGTCGTGGCCGGCCCGTCGCCAGCTGGCGTTCTCGTCAAGGCTCTTCTCCAGCACGAGGCGGGTGAGATCCTGGATCACGCCGGTGCGCTCGGCGATGGCGATGAATCGGTCGGGCGGGATCCAACCGTGGCGAGGATGCAACCACCTGACCAGGGCCTCGGTGCCCGTCACCCGGCTCGTGATGAGGTCGAGCTGCGGTTGGAAGTACACCTCGAGGCAACGCTCGGCGATGGCGACTCTGAGCTCACCCATGAGGGCCAGGCGGTCGGTGCTGGTGTCGTCGCGGTCGGGGTCGTACACCTCGATGACGGTGCGGTTCTCCTTGGCGATGTACATCGCGATGTCGGCGTACCGCAGCAGCGTGGTGGCGTCGACGCTGTGCTCGGGGGCGAGGACGATGCCCACGCTGGTCACGACGTCGATCGGAAGGTCGGCCAGGGTGACGGACTGGCGCAGGGCGTCGACGATGGTGTGGGCCACGTCGAACGCGCCGCTGAGCTCGGCGCCACGGATCATCACGGCGAACTCGTCGCCACCGAGGCGGGCGACGAGGTGGTCCTCGCCGACGGTGACCGACAGGCGTTCGCCGATGATGCACAGCAACTCGTCGCCGCGCTGGTGGCCCAACGTGTCGTTCACGTCTTTGAAGTTGTCGAGATCGAGGACCAGGACCGCGACGGTTGCGCTCGCCGCCATCTCCGCTTCGAGGATCTCGCGGAACATCGTGCGGTTCGGGAGGCCGGTCAGGGCGTCGTGGAGCGACATGTGCTCCTTGATCCGCGCCTCTTCCCGGAGCCGCTCGACCAGCGCGCCGTTCTGGACGGAGACCCCCGAGTGGGCCGCCAAGGTGGCGAGCAAGCGCTCGTCTTCGGGTTCGAACGTGCGCACATCGCCGCGGCGGTCGAGCACGATCATGGTGGCGCAGTCGCCGTTCTCGACCGGGAAGGACACCGCCATGGCCTCGGTGGCACCGAGCGCGGCCAGCACGTCGGCATCGAGGACCGGGTCGAAGTGCAACGCGTTGGTCATGTCGGCGACGGCACGATCGTGCAGCTGTTGGGCGGCATGCGAGTCGTCGAGGGTGACGACGGTCGTGGGGTCGGTGGACTCGACGAGGACCAGTCGCCGGGTGGCCGGCACCACGAGCATGGCTCGCTCGGCGTGGAGAAGCTCCGTCGCCTGGTGCAACAAGGTCGGAATGAGCTCGTCCTCCACGACGGCGGTCGCCAACGACGCCGAGAACGCGTGCAGCAGCGCACGCTCCCGGTTCTGCCGGATCAGCGCCTGGAAGGCGAGAAGTGCCGCCAGGAGAAGTGCCGCAAGGACGAGCAGCGGCAAGAAGCCCCACGGCTCCTCGACGAGCAGAGTCACGATCAGCACGCCGAGCGAGGCGTTGATGATCGTCGTCGTTGCCTCGAGGACATGACCCGTGAAGATGTGGCGGTCGCCCTTCCCGTCGTGGATGCGGATAGCCAGCGAGATCACTGCGGCACTTACCTGTCCGCGCACGAGAAGGGCAATCACGATGGCCGGCCAATGAGTCGGATCGCTTGCGCCGTATGCCCCCATGGCCACGAGGAGCTGGATGGCGACGACCGCCTCGATCCATCGTGCCGTGAGGTTCACCAGAGTCTTCGGGCCCGGTCGACCGAGCGACAGCTCGGCCAAGGTGGAACCGACGAGATGGATGGTGAGTGCGCCTCGAGGGGAAACCAGGTAGGCCACGAGCGGGAGCGGTGCCGTGCCCGCGGTCATGGCTATGGCTTGCTTCCGGAACTCAATCACCAGAACCGTTCGCTCCGCCAGGGCCACCGTTACGGCGAGCGCGATCCACTCAAGCGCTGGAGCGTCGTCCGTACCCGAGGGCAACAGAAACGTCAGAACACCAGCGACCGCGGCAGCGAAGGCGACGAACGCACGCAGGTTGCGTACGCGGTTCGATGCAGCGATCGCGTGTGCGTCCATTGCGCATCCGTCTCCGACTCGACTAGGTCCCACGGTTCCTTCGGCAGACAGACGTCGAGACTTCAGCGAAACGCGCAAGTCATCTGAAATTCGCGAGACCGGTTTCGCATGGGCCGAACGACCTACTAACCTTCTCCGCGCGATGCACTTGGAAGGAGACACCATGGGAAACCGCTGGGTCTGACTATCGCTCGGAGAGCGGGGCTTCGGCCCCGCTCTCTTCGCGTCTGGGGTCAGATCGTGGCCAGCGAGGCCCGGGCGAAGGCGGCCAGCTCGGTGGCTACGGTGGCGTAGGCCTCACCGACGGGCACCACGCGGTGGGCGTGCACGATCGACGGCTGCACGAACGCGTCGTGCATCGGGGCGACCGTCTCGGCGAACTGGCGGGCCACGTTGTCGGGTGTGCGGCCGCGCTCGTTCACGTCACGATCGCGTCGCCGCTCGAAACGGACCGCCTCGGGAACGTCGATGAAGACCCGATGGTCGAGGCGCGGCACGATCTCCGGGAACGCGAAGAGCAGGATCCCGTCGACCACGAGCACCGGCGCCGGCGGGACCTGGATCGAGAGGCCCGTTCTCGTGTAGTTGGCGAAGTCGTAACCGGGCACGTCGACTGGGGATCCGGCGACGAGTTGGTTTAGGTGCTCGCCGAACAGCTGGTGATCGAGCGAGTCCGGATGATCGAAGTTCACTCCCGCGCGCTCGACGAGGGGCAGGTGTCCGAGGTCCCGGTAGTACGCGTCGAACGAGAGCTGGCGAGCCTCGGGTAGGCGCTCGAGCACCATCGCGGCGAGGGTCGACTTGCCGGATCCGCTCCCGCCGCCGATGCCGATGACCAACGACTGCACGGATGGCCACGCTACTGCCGCGAGCCCTGGGCGTTCACAGGTGGGGCCCAACGGACTGGTCACGATGATCCGTACGCACCTTCTGGCGGGCACGCCCGTTCGGTACACCGGAGGGAGCCGCAACAACAAGGTCTGGAGCGCGCCGTGTCTTCCCTCACCCTTCATCGTCGTGAACGCAATCGTTGGGCCGCTACCGCGGGCCTCGTACTGATTGCGTTGTCGGTCGGATTCCTCGGACTCCGACCGGCGCTGGCCACGGCCGGGAACGCCTCGTGCACCGTCGTGATCGACGCCCGCAATGACACCGCCGAGTTGCAGTGGTCGGGCGTCGTCATGGGTGCCGGAGTGGTGGGCTTCGTCGTCGACGGGTACGGGAACAACGTCACCGTGGACACCGACGGACCGGACGACGTGATGGGCTACGGCCCGTCCGGCACCTGGTCGTCGACCGGACCGGTGGCCGCCGGCGCAACCGGATTCGGCCTCTGGGTCGACCCCGCACTGGGTGGCGGGGCCCTCACGTGCACGACCATCGGTGACGGCGACAACGAGACGGGAGGCGAGTCCACGACGACCACAGTCGCGGAGACGACCACCACGGTGGCGGAGACGACCACCACCGTGGCGGAGACGACCACCACGGTGGCGGAAACCTCGACCACGGTGGCGGAGACCACGACCACGGTGGCGGAGAGCACCACGACGGCTCCGGGCGAGGCCGACCTCACCGGCACGCTCGTCCTCGACTGCGAAACCTTGGAGCTCGTCGCTCGCGTCGTCAACAGTGGAACCGCCTCCGGCGAAGCCACGCTGACGCTCAACGGAGCAGGCATCGTCCTCGTCGCGGCACCAGGCCAGACGGTCGAGCATCGCCTTTCCATCACGGCAGGTACCGCGGTCACGGCCGATCTCGTCGCGGCCGACGGCGCGCCGCTAGCTCAGGTCTCCGCCGACACCGTGTGCGTCGACAACCCCGGAGACCTGGACGCCAACGTTGTCCTCGACTGCACCGCCGACGAGGTCCGCGTCACGATCGTGAACAACGGCAACCGCTCCACATCCGTGACGGTGTCCGTGAACGGCGTCGACTCCGCCGTCACCGTCCCGGCTGGATCATCGGCTGATCACGTCGAAGCGGTCGTGCCCGGCAGCAGCGTGCAGGTCACCGCCACCTCGTCGGCCGGGCGGGTGCTGCTCAGCGAGCAGTGGTCCGATGCGTGCGCCGAGCCTCGGCCGGAGCTGTCCGCTTCGATCGTGGTCGACTGCTCGTACTCCGAAGTGGTCATCGTCATCGCCAACGCGGGGACGGCGGCGGGCATGGCCGCCTACAACGTGAACGGGACCAGCGCCATGGTCCGGGTCGAGCCGGGCGCATCCCAGACGGTCCGGGTGCCCATCGTGGGAGCCGAGCCTCTCGACGTCGCGGTCTGGGCCGGTGACGTATCGCTCGCCCGGGAGATCCGCACGGTCGCCTGCGACCAGCCCGAGCCCGAGATCGGAGCGACTGCCGCCGTGGACTGCGGGGCCGAAACGGTCACCGTCACCGTCACCAACACCGGTGACGCCGCAGGCTCCGCCACGGTCGCCATCAACGGCCTGCCCCAGAACGTCGTCGTGGCCGCCGGCCAGTCGGTCGTGATCACCGAGCCCATCACCGTCGGAAACTCGGTGCCGGTGCTCGTCATCGCCGACCGGGTCACGGTCCTCCAGGAGGTTCTCGACACCAACTGCGTCGAGCAGCAGCCGATCCTCACCGCCATCGCCGCCATCGACTGCAACACCGGGTCCGCTGTCGTGACCATCGTCAACGACGGTGACCGCTCCGGCAGCGTGAACGTCACCTTGAACGGCGTCGTCAGCGTGGTCGAGGTCGACGCTGGTGCGACCGTGAACTGGACCCGCCCCGTCACCCCGGGAACCGACGTGGCCCTGCGGGTGAGCTACCAGAACACGGTCCTGGTCTCGCTCGACCAATCCGACGTGTGCCGGCCCGATGGGCCGATCCTCGCCGCGGACATCGTGCTCGACTGCGCCAATCTGTCCGTGGTGGTCACCCTCACCAACTCGGGCAACCAGGCCGGTGACGCCACGGTGACCATCGGCGGCCAGGCCACGGTGGTCTCGGTGCCGGCCGAATCCCGGATCGTACGGACGACGCCCGTCTCCGAGGACAGCTCCGTGACGGCCTCGGTCGCCGTCGCCGGGACGACCATCCGCTCCGTCATCCTGACCGCCGACTGCCGCCCGAATACCTCACCCTCGCCGCTCCCGACTGCGTCCATCGTGCGCAGCTGCGACCGGACCGACGCCGCCATCCAGATCGGCAACGGCGGCACCGCCGACGCCACCTTCCAGATCATGGTCAACGGCGTCGCCCGCACGGAGGTGTTGAGTGCGGGGCAGTTCCGGACCGTCTCGATCCCGCTGGTCGAGGACACCCGGTATGAGATCTCGGTCAGCTCGGGCAGCTCGAACATCCTCACCAGCTCGATCTTCGTGCACGACTGCGCCAACGTCCTGCAGCACACGACCGGACTGACGGTGCCCCCGTCGCCTACGTCAACGGGCTATCAGACGTACAACCTCGCGCACACCGGCGTCGATACGGCGACCCTCGTTGCCGCCGGCCTGGCCCTCGTCACCGCAGGTGGCCTGGCGCTCAGCGCCGCCGGCCTGCGCCGCCGTCGCTTGGCCCTCTGAGGCTGGCTTCTCGAGACGGATCACACGAGGCCGGGGCGCATCAGCGCCTCGGCCCCGCCGTCCACGTAGAGCACATGGCCGTGCACGAAGATGGCGTCTGGTCCGAGGAGGAAGCACACGGCCCCGGCGATCTCGTCGGCGGTGCCCTCGTAGGCGATACCGGTGGGCAGCATCTGCACACCCGGCCCCATCGGTGAGGCCATGATCCGTTCCAGCATCGGCGTCGCCATGCGACCGGGCGCCACCGCGTTGAGGCGAACTCCCTGCGCCGCCCACGTCGGTGTCCGCTCACGGACCGCCAGCGCGAGGGCACGTTTCGTCGAGCTGTAGGCGGCGACGGAGTCGCACGTCGTGGCCCGAGCCGCGTCTTCGTCGCCCGCCTGGAGGAGGCTCACGAGTCCGTCGTCGCCGCCGGTGATGGCACCGATGCTCGAGATGGCCACCGCGGCCGGTTGCTGTCCCCGCGAGAGCGCAGGGAGCAGGGCGTCGAGGATGTGCAGGGCGCCGAACCAGTTGACGGACACGATGGCGGCCGGATCCGGTGACTCCGGGCCCGCGCGGCGCAGGACACGACGCCGTCGAGCGCCCCGCCGCTGCGGGCGAGCACGTCGTCGACCGCCGTGTCGCGCCCGGTCACCGAGCCCAAGTCGGCGATCACGTCCACGCCGTCGGCGGGGGAGACATCGATGCCGATCACCGCGCGGCCGGCCTCTCGCAGGCGTCTCCTGGTGGCTGCTCCCAAGCCGGAGGCGGAGCCGGTGACCACGATGGGGTTCGTCATGGCCGGTCACCGTAGCCGGGGCGCGGGCCCGGACATCGATGGCACTGGCGTTGGGCCGCTTGCGACAGACGCTCAAGTTTCGGGCGGAGGGTGTCGATACCGATGGGACTGGTTCTGCCTCCCGTCCAGCGACGGCGCGAACCGATCGAGGTGCTGCGGGCGTATCACCGACACGACCACGAGGCCGGACCGATGCAGCAGCCACAGCGTGACAACCACGGTCATCACGTCCCCCCGGAGAGCCCCGCGCACCACGACGGGTTGGCGCGACTGGCCGCACGGGGACGAGTGAACGCATCGTCCTCGTTCGGACGGAGCACCACTCCTCGAAGTCGCCCGGGCGTGAGCGCCGGCCGGTACGTGGCGACGGCGGTCAGTGCGTCGGGTTTCGTGGGTCTCGTCGCGGCCATGGGGGCGGCCCCTCCGAGCTGGAGCCAGGACGAGGCGTCGGAACCGATAGCGCTGACGTCGGTGACGACCTTGTCGCCCGCTCTCGATGTCACGACCACACCGCCGCTTGGGTACGTGGACGAAGCGGCCGTGCCGGCGTCTCAGGCGCCGGCGCCGACGGACCCTTCGGGCACCACACCAGGTCCCGGACCGGTTGGCGTCCTCGGTCCGGCCGTGATCCGGCCGGGTGGCTTCGTCGTGGACGGGGGCATCGGCGACGGGCCCTTCGGCGAGGACGGCCTCGGGGCGCTTCCGCCAGCGAGCCCGGCGCCCGCCCGTCCCGCGACGACCACCGTCACTCCGGCATCGCCACCCTCGAGTGCTGGCGCCCCCGAGACCGGGGGAGGGTCCAACACTCAACCGGCCTCGACGGTGGTTCCCGAGTTCGAGGCTCCGGATCCGACCACACCCGCGGCCGAGACCCCCACAGCCGAGACCCCCGCGCCGCCGCCGGCGACAGCTCCACCGGCCACCGCGCCGCCGACGGTCGCGCCCCCGCCGACCGGCGCGCCGACCACTATCCCGCCGACCACGATCCCGCCGACCACCCTGCCCGAATGCGTGGGGAGCTCGTGCTGACCTCGAACGCCCGGTGGGCGTCGCGCCGGTTTCGCGCCATGGGGACGGCCGCGGAGATGCTCGTTTTGGGGAGCGAACCCGACGCAGCGATCGACTGGGCAGTCGAGGAGGTCGAGCGCTTGGAGGCCTGCTGGACCAGGTTCCGGCCCGAGAGCGAGTTGTGTCGTCTCAATGACGCGTCCGGAATCGGGTCGGTGGCCGTCTCGGCGACGATGTTCCTCGCGCTGTCGGTGGCGCGTGAGATGCACGAAACGACGGGAGGTCGGTTCGATCCGACGATCCTCCCGGACCTGGAGGCGCTCGGGTACGACCGTACGTTCAGCGAGCTTCCGACTGCTGGCCAGCGTCGACACGCCGCGCCGAGGGCAACGCGGTCGAGGCGGAGTCAAGCTCTCCGCTTCGGTGACGTGCTCCTCGATCCGGTCGCCAGCACCGTCGCGCTCCCGTTCGGGGTCGGCCTCGATCTCGGAGGGATCGGCAAAGGGCTGGCCGCCGATCTCGTCGTGGACGCAGTGCAGCGCCGAGGTGCCGAGGCGGTCTGCCTGTCGCTCGGAGGTGACATCGCGGTACGGGGCCCGGGACCGGGTGCCGACGCGTCCTGGCCGATCACAGTGCGGGACTCGTGGAGTGGTCAGGTGGTGGTCGAGTTCCCGCTCGTCGACGAGGCGATCGTGCAGTCGACCACGGCCTTGCGGCGCTGGATTCACGACGGGTGGATGGTGCACCACATCGTCGACCCGAGCTCGGGTGAGTGTGCCGACACGGATGTCGTGACGGCGATCGTCACCGGGCCATCGGCCGCCCGGGCTGAATGTTCGGCCAAGGCGGCGATCGTGGCGGGACGCGCCGAAGGTCTGGCGCTGATCATCGACGCCGGGCTCGATGGTTGGTTGGTCGGTCCGACGGGAGTCGTCACGGGCACACCGCTGGTCGACGCGGAGGCAGTCGCGTGATGAACGAGAAGCGGACGGTGACGTGGTGAGCGGGGCCGCGGTCGTCGTCGCCGCCGACCCGAAGCTGACGTGGTACGTCGCGCGCGCCGGTGGCCTCGTGGCCTGGGCCACCTGTTCGGCGAGCATCCTCTGGGGCCTCGCGATGGCCTCCGCAGCGGTGCGGCGGAATCGATCGTCGCGGCTGCTCGGTCTGCATCGGTACCTCGGGACGCTCACCGTGATCTTCACGCTGATCCACCTGGTGGCGCTCTGGCTCGACGACTTCGTGGCGTTCGGGTTGGTCGAGATGGCGGTGCCGATGGCGTCGTCGTGGCGACCGGGGGCGGTGGCGTGGGGAGTCGTCGCCATGTACCTCCTGGCGGCCGTGATGCTCACCTCGTGGGCGATGCGGTGGCTGCCGCGGCGGGCGTGGCGGATCGTGCACCTGGCGTCCTACGCATTGTTCGCCACGGCGACGGTCCACGGATACCAGGCCGGGACCGATCGGGTGAACCGCCTGGTCGTTGCCGTCGGGGCCGTGGTCTGCGCGGGGATCGTTCTCGCGTCGGGCGCCCGGGTAGTGAGCA
Source organism: uncultured Acidobacteriota bacterium (assembly GCA_963732655.1). Classification (GTDB taxonomy): domain Bacteria; phylum Actinomycetota; class Acidimicrobiia; order Acidimicrobiales; family SHLQ01; genus CAVTWS01. The sequence continues at coordinate 996,453 of CAVTAI010000005.1, forward strand.
TGGGTCGGGGGCGGCGGGCGCCTCGTCACCGCAGCGAGGTACCGGGCATGCTGGCGCAGTAGCGGTCGTGCCATGCGCGCAGAGGAGTCGATATGTCCGTCGTGAAGATCAACGCCATCGAGGTGCCCGAGGGCATGGGCCCGGAGCTGGAGAAGAGGTTCGCCGCGAGGGCCCGCATCGTGGAGTCGATGGACGGCTTCGAGGGATTCGAGTTGCTCCGACCCGTCGCTGGTGAGACGAGATACTTCGTGTACACCCGCTGGGCCGACGAGGCGTCGTTCCAGGCGTGGATCGGCAGCGAAGGCTTCCGTCACGGACACGCCGGCGGTGGAGCGCAGGCGGCGGGAGCCGGTGGGCCCGCGGGGGCCGCACATTCCGAGGCCAGCCCTGCGGGCCAGCGGCCGGTTGGAGCTGGTGCGACCCTGCTCGAGTTCGACGTCGTGGAGCTGGCGGCGCCGCCTCAGGATTGACCCACCCGGTCTTCGGCGACGGTTCTCCTGTTCGCGGCGGGTTTCGCCGGCCACTGTTTCACGTTGTTTCGGTTTTCCACAATATATCCCCAGGTTCATGGGTTGAACATACGTTCGCACGTGGGTAGTGTGAAACACATGTTCGATCCTGTTGGTGCGGTGCGTGACCGCACAACGTTTGAGCCGGTGGGGGCGGCGGTCGGGGCGCGTCGTGAGGCGTTGGCGGCGGCGCAGGGGCTTCGGTCGTGGGTGGATGCTGTGGAGGCCCGCTGGTTGGGGGTGTGGGGCGCCGGGGGTTCGGGTCGGGTGTCGTCGGTGCCGGCGTTGGCGTCTGAGGTTCGCGATTCGACGGGGGTGTCGGCTCGCGAAGCGCGCCGCCGCGTCAATGCCGGGGTCGGGTCGGGGGCGTTTCCAGCGGTGGTGGAGGCGTTGGGGGAGTCGACAGTGACGCGTGAGCATCTCGAAGCGTTCACGACCGCGACCGCGAATCATCCCGGCGCCGCGGCGGCGTTGGCAGCGGCGCAGACCGAGTTGCTGGCGCATGCCGCTTCGGAGCCAGCAGATGAGTTCTCGCGACGCGTCGAGCGGTTCGCTCGAAGCGCTGACGCGGTCGGGGCGGAGGATCGGGACGCGAAACGTCACGCCCGGCGGCACGTGAAACGCTTCGAGGACCCGGAGACGTCGATGTCGATCGTGCGGGCCGAGCTGGTCCCGGTCGCCGCCGATGAGTTCTGGGCCGCGCTGTGCCACATCGCCCGACGCCTGTGGCGCATCCACCACCCCACCCCCACCAGCACCAGCGGCGCCGGCGGTGATGACGCACCCGACGATGACGCACCCGACGATGTGGCTCTGTCGACGTCGCACCGGTACCGCCAGTTGTTGGCCGACGCACTGGTGGAGATGGCCCGCCTCTCGATCAACGGCACCGGCACTGGTTCAGGTGGGACTGCGGGTGTGGGGAGCGCGGTGACGTCACCCAACGCGACGGTCGTCGTCTTGATCGATCACGACACCTTGGTCGCCGGGGTGCACGGCGCGACGGTGGCGGAGAACGGGGCGGGGGATCCGGTGCCGTTCGAAACGATCCGGCGTCTGGCCTGTGAAGCCGGGATCATCCCGGCCGTGTTGTCCGGCACGGGCGCGGTGCTGGATCTGGGGCACCGGTCGCGTTACGCCACCCCCGCGCAGCGGTTGGCGTTGGGTGTCACGTGGGCGACGTGTGCCTACCCGGGGTGCGCGACCCCGGCCGCGTTCACGCACGCCCATCACATCTGGCCGGCCGAACACGGCGGACCGACCGATCTCGACAACCTCGTGCCCCTGTGCACGATCCACCACCATCTGGTCCACGAAGGCCACGTCACGGTGAGTCAGCCCGAACGAGGACACGTCATCTTCACCACCCCCGCCGGGATCGTGCACCACGCCTACGCCGTCAACCCCCTCCACCGCAACCACGGTCCCGGCCGCAGAAGCGGCGGAGGAGCTGGACGCGGCGGCGGCGATGCCGGCGCTCGGGCCAGACCCGGCGAACACGCCCGACCAGGCGGTGCGGGCGACCGCAGCCCACCCCACACCCGAGCCGCCTGACCGGCGGCGACACACCCGTGCCGCCTGACCGGCGGCGACACACCCGTGCCGCCTGACCGGCGGCGACACACCCGTGCCGCCTGACCGGCGGCGGCGATCACGGATAGCCGAGATGGCAGGGCGTCGCACAGACGATCGCTGCGGCATCGATGAGAGCGGGTGACGGGAATCGAACCCGCATAATCTGCTTGGAAGGCAGGAGCTCTAGCCATTGAGCTACACCCGCGGGCAGTGGTGCAGCGTAGCGCCGCGCCGGGCGGGTTCGATTCCACACCGACCCAGCCCGCCTCGGAGGAGGCGACGGGCCGACCGATAGACTCCGTGACCGTATGAACAGCACCGTGACCGAGCTCGATGGCAACAAGGTCAAGCTCACTATCGAAGTGGAACAGGGGGTCATCGACCAAGCCGTCGATGCCGCCTTCAAAGAGATCGCCAAGGAGGTCCGTATCCCGGGCTTCCGGCCGGGTAAGGCCCCCCGACGAGTCCTGGAGGCTCGCATCGGCGCCGGGTATGCCCGGGAGCAGGCGTTGCGTGATGCGTTGCCCAACGCGTACGCCCGGGCCGTGGTCGACAACGACGTCGATCCCATCGCCGCGCCCGAGATCGCGGTCACTGCGGGCGCGGAGGGTGGCCCCGTCACCTTCGATGCGGTCGTCGAGATCCGTCCCGTCATCCAACTCGAGGGCTACGGCACGCTCGTCGTGGAGATCCCCGCTCCTGCCCTCACCGAGGAGGAGATCGATCAGCACGTCGACCGGCTCCGCAGCCAGTTCGGTGATCTGGCCGAGGTCGATCGTCCGGCGGCCGATGATGATCATGTCACCGTCGACATCGAGGGCACGGTCGACGGCGAACCAGTGCCGGGCCTGACCGCCACCGGGTATGACTACCGGGTCGGCAGCGGTGCCGTCGTGCCCGAGATCGATGAGAACCTCCGAGGTGCCTCCGCGGGAGACGTGATCGAGTTCAGCGCCGCGCACCCGGATCCCGACGAAGAGGACGAACTCGACTTCCGCATCGAGGTCAAAGCCGTCAAGGAGCTCGTGCTCCCGGATCCCGATGACGAGTTCGCCGCCCTGGCGTCGGAGTTCTCGACCATCGTCGAGCTCCGTCAGTCGATCGTGGATCAGTTCGGGCGCATCAAGAAGCTGCAGGCCCAGATGGCCGCCCGGGACAAGATCGCCGAGGCGTTGGTCGATCTCGTGGCCGACGAGGCGCCCCCTGCCATGGTCGGTTCGGAGATGAACGAGCGTCTCCAGGACCTCGGGCAGCGCCTGCAGAACCAGGGCATGAACTTCGAGCAGTACCTGCAGATGACGGGCCGTTCGGCGGAGGACTTCAGCGAGGAGATCCGCACCTCGGCCGTTCGATCGGCCAAGCTCGATCTCGCGCTGCGGGCCGTGGCCGACGCCGAGAGCCTGTGGCCGGCCGACGACGACTACCGCGAGGAGGTCGAGGCCGCGGCGCAGCAGTCCGGTCAGGATCCGGACGCGCTGACCGCCCAGTTCATGGCCAACGGCTTCGAAAAGGGCATCCGTTCGGACATGGCCAAACGCCGGGCGTTCGATTGGCTCGTGCAGCACGCCGAGATCGCCGATCCCGCCGGTACCGTCATTGCGTGGGACGACCTCCAGGTCGAACCCGCCTCGGCCCCGAGCGACGACACCGACGACGACCTCGCCGACGACACCGACGACGACCTCGCCGATGACGCTGGCGAAACCGCCATCAGCGAGCCCGAAGCCAGCGAAACCGAAGCCAGCGAAACCGAAGCCAGCGAAACCGACGACAGCAGCGACAGCGCCGCAGAGTGAGTGGGGACGACGTGATCCGAGCGCAGAACTACCTGGTCCCGACGGTCGTCGAGCAGACGAACCGCGGCGAGCGAGCCTTCGACCTCTACTCGCGGCTCCTCAAGGAGAACATCATCTTCTTGGGCACACCGATCGACGACACCGTCGCCAACCTGATCTGCGCCCAGCTGCTCCACCTTGAGTCGGAGAACCCGGACCGCGACATCAACCTGTACATCAACTCGCCCGGCGGCGACATCAACGCCATGTTCGCCATCTACGACACGATGCAGTACGTCCGGCCCGACATCACCACGATCTGCTTCGGGCAGGCGGCCTCCGCCGCCGCCGTGCTGTTGGCGGCGGGGACCAAGGGCAAGCGCATGGCGTTGCCTCGGGCCCGGATCCTCATCCACCAGCCGTACGCCGGCGCCCAGGGTCAGGTCTCCGACATCGAGATCGCCTCCCGCGAGATCCAGCGGTTGAAGGCCCAGCTCGAGGAGCTGCTGGCGTTCCACACCGGTCAGACCCCGGAGAAGATCGCCACCGACACCGATCGTGACTTCGTCATGACGGCCGAGGAGGCCAAGGTGTACGGGATCATCGACACGGTGATCGAAGCGCGGAGTGTCGTGGACAACACCGGCCCGATCCGCGCGGTCGACTAACGTGACAGCTCCAGTCACGGCCCCGCCCTCCGTGGGTCGGGTCTGGACAGGCGACGAGCACTGCAGCGAGCCCGCCGAGTGCGACTCGCGTCCGGCAAACGAGGAGTAGAGGGCGTGGCCAAGTTCGGCGAAACGGGCGAGCTGCTCAAGTGTTCGTTCTGCGGCAAGTCGCAGAAGCAGGTGAAGAAGCTCATCGCCGGGCCCGGGGTCTACATCTGCGATGAATGCATCGATCTCTGCAACGAGATCATCGAAGAGGAGCTCTCCGAGGGCACCGACACCGGCATCGGCGAGTTACCCAAACCTCGCGAGATCTTCGCCTTCCTCGACGACTACATCATCGGGCAGGCCCGGGCGAAGATGATCGTGTCGGTCGCCGTCTACAACCACTACAAGCGGGTTCAGCACGGCAGCGGTCGCGAGAGCGACGTCGAGCTCGCCAAGTCGAACATCCTGCTCATCGGCCCCACCGGGTGCGGCAAGACCCTGATCGCCCAGACCCTGGCCCGCATGCTCAACGTGCCGTTCGCGATCGCTGATGCCACCGCGCTCACCGAAGCGGGCTACGTCGGCGAAGACGTCGAGAACATCCTGCTCAAGCTGATCCAGGCCGCCGACTACGACGTCAAGAAGGCCGAGAGCGGGATCATCTACATCGACGAGATCGACAAGATCGCCCGCAAGAGCGAGAACCCGTCGATCACGCGTGACGTCTCCGGTGAGGGCGTGCAGCAGGCCTTGCTGAAGATCCTCGAGGGCACGTCGGCCTCCGTTCCCCCACAGGGCGGGCGAAAGCACCCGCACCAGGAGTTCATCCAGATCGACACCACGAACATCTTGTTCATCTGTGGTGGTGCCTTCGCCGGGCTGGATCAGGTCATCGAGAACCGGGTGGGCCGGAGCGGCACCGGGTTCCTCGCCGATGTCCGTTCCCCGGCCGAGAAGAACCTGGCCGACGTCTACCACCAGCTCCAGCCCGAAGACCTCATGGCCTACGGATTGATCCCCGAGTTCATCGGTCGCCTCCCGGTGGTCGGCGCGCTCGACAACCTGACCAGCGAAGATCTGGTCCGGGTTCTCATCGAACCGAAGAACGCATTGGTGCGTCAGTACCAGCGCCTCTTCGAGCTCGAAGATGCCGACCTCGAGTTGACACCCGACGCCCTGGACGAAGTCGCCGAACTGGCCCTGAAGCGCCGGATCGGAGCACGAGGTCTGCGCTCGTTGCTCGAGGAGGTGTTGCTCGAGGTCATGTACGACCTGCCCAGCCTCGACGACGTCATGACGTGCGTAGTCGACGGCGCCGTGGTGCGAGGCGAGAAGAAGCCCGAGCTGACCAGGGGCACGCGTACGGCGCGCACCCGCCCAGTGCCGCCGCGCCGCGCCGCATCCTGAACACCTTGCGCTGGTGAACTTTCGCGAGGCGCTCGCCTACCTCGATCGCCACATCAATCTGGAGGCCCGAGCCGGCTTGGTCGAGGGGCTCAAGCTCGATTCGATGAGCCGGCTGGTCGATCTGCTGGCCGATCCTCAAGACGCCTACCGCACGATCCATGTCACCGGCACGAACGGCAAGGGGACGGTGTCGCACCTGGCGACGGGCCTGCTGGTGGCCATGGGACTCCACACCGGGACGTACACGAGCCCCCACATCGCCCACATCACCGAACGCATCCGCTCCAACGGCGTCCCGATCCCGGAGGACGAGTTCGCGTCCGCGGTGGGCGACATCGCCCAGGTGATCGAGGCGGTCGCGGCGTCGGCCGGATCACGGGCGGGTGCGTCCCGGGCCGTCGGCGCGGACGGCACAGTGCTCGGGGAACTGACCCCGTCGTACTTCGAGATCGTGACCGCCGCGGCCCTGGCCTGGTTCGCTGAACGAGCGGTCGATGTCGCGGTCGTCGAAGTCGGGCTGCTGGGCCGGTTCGACGCCACGAACGTGGTCCATGCCGACATCGCCGTGGTCACCTCGGTGGGGAAGGACCACACCGACGGGGTCGGCGACTGGCGGCGCGCCATCGCCCACGAGAAGGCAGGCATCATCGAGCCGACCTCGACCCTCGTCCTCGGCGAGACGGCCCGTGACCTGGTGGACATCTTCCTGGCCGAGCGGCCGGAGCGGGCGCTGTTGCGGGGGGTCGACTTCGCGTGCGTGGCCAACCATCCGTCGGTGGGTGGGCGGGTGGTCGACATCCGCACGCCGAGGGGGTTGTACCGCGACATCCCGCTTCCCCTGTTCGGTTCCCACCAGGGCGACAATGCCGCCATCGCCCTCACGGCGGTCGAAGCCCTGTTCGACCAAGCCCTGCCCGACGACGTTCTGGCCGAGGGATGGGCCCACGTCGACCTTCCCGGCCGGTTCGAGGTCGTGCATCGCCACCCCGTGGCGGTGGTCGACGGCGCTCACAACGCCGACGCGCTCCGGCGGCTCGCGGCGACTCTCGACGAGACGTTCGGTCCCGTCGGGCGACGAGTGCTGGTCGTGGGGATGCTGTCGCCGCACGACCCGGTCGAGATGATCGCCGCCCTGATGGAATCCGAGGCCGACATCGACCTCGTCATCGCGACCGAACCGGACTCTCCGCGAGCGGTCCCCGCCGAACTGGTGGCTGACGCGGCGCGCCGAGCCGGGCTCGAGATCGAGATCGTCCCCGATGTGGCCGACGCCGCCGTGCGGGCTGTGGTGCTCGCCGAGGAGAGCGACATCGTCGTGATCACCGGAAGCTTCTACGTGGTCGCAGCAGCCCGCGACGCATTGCTGCGCCTCGGACCCGACGAGCAGTGATGCTGCCGGGGGCGCCGAAGCGTGTTCGGCGACCGATACCCTCACGGCCGTGAATCGCACCTTTGTCATCTGCAAGCCCGACGCCGTCGAACGCGGTTTGGTCGGCGAGATCGTCAGCCGTTTCGAGCGCAAGGGTCTCAAGATCGCCGCCCTCGAGCTCCGCCAGCTCGATGAGGCCACGCTGGAGCGGCACTACGCCGAGCACGTCGGCAAGCCGTTCTACGGGGACCTGGTGGCCTTCATGTCCCGCTCGCCGGCCGTGGTCATGGTCGTCGAGGGGCCAGAGGACACGTTTGCGATCGTCCGGACGTTGATGGGGCCGACCAACCCGGCGTCCGCGCCCCCCGGGACCATCCGCGGCGACTACGGCACGATCATGACCGAGAACCTCGTCCATGGCTCCGACGCCGACGAGTCCGCCGAACGCGAGATCGGCATCTTCTTCCCCGGCTTGTAGGTTGGGACATCGCCTGTGGGTCGTTTCCCGATCCAAACAGGCCATCCGACCTACGACTTGTTGCGATTCGTTTACGAATCGTGACTACACTGCCGACTGGAGTAGGGCCGGTACCGCACGCGGTCCTCAACGTCCCCGGCGTACCACCTTCCCGGTGAAAGGGCGCACTACATGGCCGACAGCTTGTTCAGCTCGCTCGGAGCGATCGTCGGACGAGACATGGCCGTCGATCTCGGCACGGCCAACACCCTCGTGTACGTGCGCGGTGAAGGCATCGTTCTCAACGAGCCCTCCGTCGTCGCCATCAACGTGCACGACGGTCGGCCGCTGGCCGTGGGCCACGAGGCGAAGCGCATGATCGGCCGCACCCCCAGCCACATCCAGGCCATTCGGCCGCTGCGGGATGGCGTGATCGCCGATTTCGAGATCTGCGAGAAGATGCTGCGGTACTTCATCCAGAAGGTGCACCATCGCAAGTGGGCCCGCCCGCGCATGGTCATCTGCGTGCCGTCGGGATGCACGCCGGTCGAGCAGCGAGCGGTGCAGGAGGCCGCGGAGTACGCCGGTGCGCGCAAGCCGGCCTACATCATCGAGGAGCCCATGGCTGCGGCCATCGGGTCCGGGCTGCCCGTCCAGGAACCCACCGGCAACATGATCGTCGACATCGGCGGCGGCACCACCGAGGTGGCCGTCATCTCCCTCGGCGGCGTGGTCGCCGCGGAATCGTCGCGGGTCGGCGGCGACGAGTTCGACGATGCCGTCATCCAGTACATCAAGAAGGAATACAGCCTCGCCCTGGGGGAGCGCACGGCCGAGGAGATCAAGATCAATCTCGGGTCGGCGTGGCCGCTGGTCAAGGAAGTGCGTGCCGAAGTGCGCGGCCGGGACATGATCACCGGCTTGCCCAAGACCATCATCATCTCCACCGGCGAGATCCGCGAAGCGCTCGAGGAACCCGTCGCGGCGATCTGCGACGCGGTGAAGTCCACGCTCGACAAGACGCCGCCCGAGCTGGCCGCCGACATCATGGAACGTGGCATCACCCTGGCCGGCGGTGGCGCGCTGCTCACCGGCCTCGATTCGCGACTGATGCACGAGACCGGCATGCCGGTGTGCGTCGGACCCAATCCGTTGTACGCGGTGGCGCTGGGCTCAGGGCAGTCCCTCGAGGAATTCGAGGCCCTGAAGGGCGTGCTCTTCTCGTCCACTCAGGGGTAACCCGTCGCCGTGGTCGGCCCTCGCCGCCCCCGGCGGGTGTTCCTCATCTTCGTGCTCGCCGCCGTCACCCTGTTGTCGTTCGATGTGCGCGGCGCGGGGCCGCTCGGTGACCTGCAGCGCGGCTTGCGCGGTGCGATGTCGCCGGTCCGCGATGTGGTGTCGTCGATCACCAACCCGATCGGCAACGCCTGGGACCGGTTGTTCGACTACGGCGACCTCGAACGAGAGAACCGCGAGTTCCGTCAGCGTCTCGCCGAACGCCAGGCCGAGGATCTGCAGGCCCAGATCGACGCCGATCAGTACCAACGGTTGCTCGCCGCCATCGACACCCCCTATGTGGGAGATCTCCCGGTCGTGGCGGCGCGCGTGGTGCGCCGGGCCGCCGGCAACTTCGATCCGTTCCGAGTCGAGATCGACCGCGGCACCGACGACGGTTTGGCGGTCGACATGGCGGTCGTGGCCGGAGCGGGGCTGGTGGGCACGATCGAGGTGGTCGATGCCGATTCCGCCATCGTGCGGCTCATCACCGCGCCCGGCGCCGAGGTCGGCGTGCGGATGAGCTCGACCGGTCGGGTCGGTTTGTTCAAGGGAACCGGCTCGGGAGTGGACGGCGAGCTGGTCGGCATCGAAACAGCCGACCTCGTCGACGACGACATCGTGATCACGGCCGGCCCGTCCGGCGGGAGCGAGTACCCCTCCGATCTCCCGGTGGGCCGCCTGCAGTTGGTCGGGACCGGGGAGGACGCGGTGGCCCGCGTGGTGCTCATCGCGGATGCGGAGAACCTCGACTTCGTCAACGTGGTGCTGTTCCAGGCCGAGGATCCGCTGGCCGACGTGCTCGGCCCGGACGGGCTGATGCCCACCACCATCCCGCCCGACGAGACTTCCGCGCCGCCGGCGACGACGAGCACCACGACGACGGCCCCGGGAGCCGTCACCACGACGAGCCCGGTGGCGTCGGGGCCGAACCCCACGACGTCATCGGTCGCCACGGACACCTCCGTGTCATGAGGGAGTGGGGCCACCAGTTCCGGTTCGTGGTGCGAGCCGTTCCGATCATGGTGGTGGCGGCCGCCCTCCAGACGACCCTGTTCACCGACGTCCGCGTGGCCGGGGTGTCACCGGAGCTGCTGGTGGTCATGGCGGCGCTGGCCGGGCTCTACGGCGGCCCGGAGGCCGGTGCCAGCATCGGATTCATCGGCGGTTTGTTGTACGACAGCGCGCTCAGCTCACCGTTCGGGCTCACCGCACTCGTGTATTGCTGCCTCGGTTACATCATCGGGTCGGTCCAGAGCACGCTGCACGAGCCCGGTTGGTGGTTGTCGTCGGGGGTGGCCGCGCTCGGCGCCGGGCTCGGCACGGCGACCGTCGCGCTGGGTGGGGAGGTGATCGGTCAGGACCTCGTCGACGGGCGATTCATTCGCATCGTGGTGGTCGCGGCGGCCTGTGGCCTCGTCATCGGTCCCCTGGTCGCTCCGCTGATGCGGTGGGTGGTGGAGCCGGCGGTCGCCGACATCCGCCAGCGCGACCGCCTGGCCTCGTGAGCCGCACGATGACGGCCCGACGGGCCGGCCCGAAGGCGAACATGAGGTTCAGGCGCGTCGAGCATCTGGCCGCACCCGGCGAGTCAGCGGCCGGATGGCGTGACACACTGGTGTGGCGCAGGCTCGACGCCCGGAGGTTCCTCGCCGGGCTGTCCTCGTTCGAACCTCCGGATCGTCAACCATGAGCGTTGCTCCCTCCTACCGGCTCCGCATCCTCGCGGTGGTCCTCGTGTCCCTGTTCGCCACGCTCTTCGCCCGCCTCTATTACCTGCAGGTGCTCAACAGCCAGGAGTTCCAGGCCGTGGCCGCGCAGAACGTGACCCGGGTCGTGAACGTCCAGGCACCACGGGGCCGAATCCTCGATGTGAACGGTCGGGTCCTGGTCGACAATCGCCAGACCACGGCGGTGACCGTCGACGTGAACACGCTCGAGGAGGAGCTTCCCGACGACGACTCCCGCCTCGAGATGCTCACCCGGCTGGCGGTCCTGATCAACGAGAGCGCGGGTCAGGAGTTGGTCAAGGTCACCGACCTCCAGGACCGCATCGTCCGTGGCGCCGACACCCCCTACGACGCCGCCACGTTGGCGCTCGACGTGGACTCGTCGCTGCTGGTGTACCTCGGCGAACACCGTGACGAGTTCCCCGGTGTCGAGGTGATCCAGACCACAGTGCGGGATTACCCGTACGGTACCCTCGCCGCCCATGTGTTGGGGTACGTGGGTGCGATCAACCTGACCGAGCTGGAGGCCCGCAACGGCCGGTTCGAACGTCAGCGAGCCGCGGACGACGACATCGATCCGGTCGATCCGGACCATCCGGTCGATCCGAGCGACCCGTCGCTCAAGGTGTACGCGCCGAGTGACGAGATCGGCAAGACCGGCATCGAGGCCATCTTCGAGGACGACCTTCGCGGCGTTCCCGGGCAACGCGTCTACGAAGTCGACGTGAACGGCGACATCATCCGGGAGCGGCTCGATCTCCGCCGCGACCCGATCGCCGGCAGTGACGTCGTGCTCACCATCGACATCGATCTGCAGGCCCTGGTCGAGGAGGAGTTGGTCCGCTCGCTCGAGATGGCCCGCCAGCAGGACAAACCCGATCCGGCCGACCCGGACTTCCTGGCCCCGGCCGGCGCCGCGGTGATCCTGAACCCGCAGAACGGTTCCGTCTGGGCCATGGCCTCGTACCCGACCTATGACCCTGCGTCGTTCATCGGTGGCATCTCGGCGGTCCAGTTCGATGCCCTCCGCAGCCCGGGGGCGCACGCCCCGATCCTGAATCGGGCGATCCAGGCCGCCTATGCCCCCGGGTCCACGTTCAAGCTGGTCACCGCCTACGCCGCCATGCGGACCGGGCTGCTGGACGCCATCTACCCCAACGGTTGGCGCCAAGCGTTCGACCACGGCGAGGAGTACCTCATGCGGAGTTGCACGGAAGGCGCCGTGGCCATCGACACCTGCATCTTCCGGAACTCCGAAGAAGGGCCGTACGTCGGCATCAACCTGCCGCGCAGCCTCACCGTGTCGAGCGACAGCTACTACTACCGGATCGGTGAGGAGTTCGCCGTGCGGGGCGACTTCGCCTACGACGAGGTGCAGCTCGCGGCGCGCGAGTTCGGCTTCGGTCGACCATCGGGGATCGCCCTGCTCACCGAGGGCTCGGGACTGGTGCCCGACGCCGCGTTGTACGAACAACGCCACGCGGACCTGCCCGAGGTCTTCCCCCGGGGTGATTGGCTGCCGGGTGACTCCGTCAACCTGGCCATCGGCCAGGGCGAGATGCTGGCCACGCCGTTGCAGATCGCCAACGCCTACGCCGCCTTCGCGAATGGTGGCACGCTGCACGCCCCGAACATCGCCGCTCGCATCCAGAGGCCCGACGGCGAGCTGGTGCGGGAGTTCGCCCCCCGGGTCGCCGCCACGCTCGACCTGCCGCCGGAGATCCGCGACCCGATCATGGACGGGTTGCTCGGGGTGACGGCTGATCCCCAGGGCACCGGCTACGACGCCTTCAACCTGCCGGGCGAGAACCCGGAGGCGTTCGTCGACTTCGACTTGGCCCGCTGGCCTGTCGCCGGCAAGACGGGCACATCGGAGAGGAACGACAAAGCCGACTTCGCCATCTTCGCCGGCTTCGGCCCGACCCCGAACCCCGGGCTCGGCGTCGCCTTGGATGCCGTGCCCGAGTACGCCATGACTGCGGTGCTCGAGGAGGCGGGGTTCGCCAGCCGAACGGCCGCACCGATGGTGGCGCGCGTCTTCCAGCGCATCGCCAACGGAACGGTCCCTCCCGCCCCCACCGCCTTCGAGTTGAGCCTGTGCGAGGACTGGATCTTCGAGCAGGAGCAGGCTGCGGCGGATGAAGAAGCCGGCGTGACCACCACGTCCACGCCGACCGGCGCCACGTTGCCGCCCGTCACGGCCCCTCCGGCGACGGGCGGGCCGTCGTCCGCCACCACTGACGGACCGGCCGGCGCCGCGACCACGACCACCGCGGCGCCGGCACCGACCACCACCGTGCCGCTCATCTCCGATGCCCGGCTGGCAGGGATCTGCGGGTTACCCGATCTCGGCGAAGAGGGCGACTCGTGACATCGATCCTCTCCGCTCGGACCGCTCGATCCCACGTCGGCCCGGCTCGCTGGACCCAGGTCGACTATCTGTTGATCGTCACCACCGTCGGGTTGTGCCTGTTCGGCTGCCTGATCGTGTTCTCCTCCACCCGGGGCACCGACGATGTCGCCAATACGGCGTTCCTGCAACGGCAGATGGTGGCGATCTTCCTCGGCGGCATCGGGGCCGTCGTGGCGGCCCTCATCGACTTCCGCCGACTCCTCAGCTTCTTGTCGATCGGGTACCTCGGTTTGCTGGGGTTGCTGGCCGGCGTGCTGGTGCTCGGTCAGGAGGTCAACGGCGCCCGCGCCTGGTTCCGGTTCGGACCGCTCCAGTTGCAGCCGAGCGAGTTCGGCAAGGTGCTGCTCATCCTGCTGATGGCCAACGTCTTGGCTCAGGGCGCGCACGACTACAAGGCCATCGGCAGCGCGATCGGATTGGCCGGGCCACCGATAGCGCTGATCCTGCTCCAGCCCGACCTCGGGACCGTCCTGGTGTACGGGGTGATCCTGCTCGTCGCGCTCGTCGTCGCGGGGGTCTCCAGCCGGCTGCTCCTGCTCATCTTCCTGGCCCTCGTCACCGTGGCCACCCTGCTGATCGGCAGTGGGGTGCTGGCCGGGTATCAGGTCGACCGCCTGCTGTCGTTCGTCGACGAGAACTGTGATCCGGATGTCTCCGACACCTGCTACAACGTCGAGCAGGCGCAGGTGGCGATCGGCAACGGCGGGCTCTACGGCGAAGGCCTCTTCGAGGGCACGCAGACGCAGAGCAACCTGGTGCCCGAGCAGCAGACGGACTTCATCTTCACCGCGGTGGGGGAGGAGCTCGGGTTCACCGGCGGAGTACTGCTGTTGTCGCTCTACGGCGTGTTGATGATGAGGATCTGGCGGATCGCCAACCTGGCGCACGACCAGAGCGGCACCCTGCTGTGCGTGGGCGTCATCGCCATGCTCGTCTTCCAGGTGTTCCAGAACGTCGGCATGAACCTCGGCATCATGCCGGTGACCGGCATCCCCCTGCCGCTCGTCTCCTACGGCGGTTCATCTGTCATCACCACCCTCGTCGCCATCGGCCTCGTCCAGAACGTTCACTTCCGCCGTTTCACCTGACACCCCCACCCACTCGGGGGGTGGGGGCTCGGCTCGTGAGACGCAGCCCGTAGGCTGGCCGGCATCATGGCGAACGCAGCAGCTTCCGTCGACGACAGCTCGGCATCGGTGTGGCCTCAGCTCGAACGGCTTCTGCCGCGGGTGCAGAAGCCGGCCCGCTACATCGGTCTGGAGGATGGCGCGGTCGCGCCCAAAGCTACGCGGGACAAGGTGGGCTGGCTGCTGCTGTACCCGGATACGTACGAGATCGGCCTGCCCAACCAGGGGTTGCAGATCCTGTACGAGATCCTCAACGAGCGTGATGACGCATTTGCCGAGCGCTCCTACGCGCCCTGGACCGACCTGGAGGCCGAGCTCCGCGCCCACGGTGTGCCGCTCTTCTCCGTCGACACCCACCGGCGGGCTGCTGATTTCGACCTCCTCGCCTTCAACCTCTCCGCCGAGCTCGTCTATACGAACCTGCTCAACTGCATCGATCTGGCCGGCGTGCCCGTGCGCACCAGCGACCGGCGGCCCGAGGACCCGCTCGTCGCCGTAGGTGGGCATTGCACCTACAACCCCGAACCCATCGCCGATTTCGTCGACTTCGTGGTCCTCGGCGACGGCGAAGAGGTGGTCAGTGAGATCACGGTCGTCGTGCGGGAGTGGAAGGCGTCCGGACGTACCGAAGGGTCTCGTCAGGCGGTCCTGCGGCGGCTGGCCGGGATCGAGGGCGTGTATGTGCCGTCGATGTACGAGGTCAGCTACGACGGCGCCGCCCTGGCGGGGGTGACGCCCCGGTACCCGGATGTCCCCGCAGTCGTGCAGAAGCGCACCATCGCCGACCTCGCCGAATGGCCGTACCCGAAACAGCAACTGGTACCGCTCACCGAGGTCGTCCACGACCGCCTCAACGTCGAGGTCTTCCGCGGCTGCACCCGGGGATGCCGGTTCTGCCAGGCCGGTATGATCACCCGCCCGGTGCGGGAACGGCCCGCGGATCAGGTCCGCACGATGATCTCTGAAGGCGTGCGACGTACGGGCTACGACGAAGTGGCGCTGACATCGCTGTCGACAGCGGATTTCAGCGGTATCGAACAGGTCATCACCGACGTGATGTCCGATCCGGCCTGCGGCAACCTGTCGGTGTCGCTGCCCAGCCTGCGGGTCGACGCGTTCACCGTCGGGATCGCCGCTCAGCTCCAGAACGGACGCCGCACGGGGCTGACCTTCGCCCCCGAGGCGGGCACATGGCGCATGCGTCAGGTCATCAACAAGCTGATCGTCGAGGAAGACCTGTACACCGCGGTCGACGCCGCGTTCTCCAACGGTTGGCGCCGCGTGAAGCTCTACTTCCTGACCGGTCTGCCCACCGAGACCGATGTCGACACCGAAGGCATCGTCGAGCTGGCCCGCAACTGCGTCAAGGTCGGAAAGGCCCACAACTCGGGCGCGTCGGTGACGGCGTCGGTCGGGGGCTTCGTGCCCAAGTCGTTCACGCCGTTCCAGTGGTTCGGTCAGAACACGGTGCCCGAGTTGCGCCGCAAGATCGGCCTGCTCAAGGATTCCGCGCGGGCGACCAAGGGCGTCGAACTGAAGTGGCACGATCCGCGAGCCACGCTGATCGAAGGGCTGATGAGCCGAGGCGATCGGCGTGTCGGCGTGGTCATCGAGGAGGTGTGGCGCCGCGGCGGCACGTTCCAGGAGTGGTCCGAACACTTCGACATGAACCTGTGGATCGATGCGGCCGCCGCCCATGGCGTCGATCTCGATTGGTACACCTACCGACATCGCACCGAACATGAAGTCCTGCCCTGGGATCACCTGTCCGCGGGTCTCCACAAGGACTTCCTCTGGCAGGACTGGCAGGACGCCCTCCACGAGCTCGGCCTCGAGGATTGTCGCTGGACTCCGTGTTACGACTGCGGTGCGTGCACGGGGTATGGCATCGAGCACGTGGTGGCCTCGGCCACCCCGCCGGCCGGGGGGAGTCAAGGCACCGGCCAGGACCTTCGCACCGGCGGCGCGGTTCCAGTGCAGCTCCTGGGACGAGCCCGCGCCACGCTGCGGAGCTGAGGCACTGGTGCTCGTTCGCCTGGAGTATCACAAGGTCGGCAAGATCCGGTTCCTCGGTCATCGTGACGTGGCCCGGGTCTTGGAGCGGTCGCTGCGGCGGGCCGGGCTGCCGCTGCGCTATTCGGAGGGGTTCTCGCCTCGACCGCGGTTGTCGTTCGGGCTGGCCTTGTCGACGGGGTACGAGTCCATCGCCGAGTATCTCGACATCGACCTCCTCGACGCGGAGGGCCGCGACCGAGGTCTGCTCGACGATGAGGCGCGTGACGAGGTGGGCGAGAAGGCAAGCAATGCGGCGAGTGATCGGACCAACGCGCCAGGTGACCGTGAGGGCACGGATGGTCACGATCTGGCCCGCTTGGGCGATAGGGTGAATGAAACGCTCCCGCCCGGATTGGAGGTGACTGCTGTGGCTGAGCTCGATCCTCGCTCGCCTTCGCTGCAGCAGGCCGTCACCTCGTGCTCCTGGGAGATCGACCTCGTCAACGCCGACGTCGCCGAGGTGGAGAGTGCCGTGGCCCGGACACTCGCTGCCGTTTCGTTGCCTGTCACCCGCGAGCGCAAGGGCAAGCCGGTCACCGACGACCTCCGCCCGCTGATTCGATCACTCAACGTGGTTTCTCCGACCACGGATGGTGATCTTCGGCTGCTCGCCGACTTGGGAACACAACCTCGGGCCATCCGACCGACCGAGCTGCTCGGGGTCCTCGACCCTCCGCAGGAGGAGCTCCGTGTCCGTCGTACCCACCAATGGATCGACACCGGCGATCAGCGTTTCGAGCCCCTCGAGGCCAACGCCCGCCAGGTGCTGCGCACCGGGAAACGTGCGCGATGAGAAGGGACCACCCCAATGACCGACTCGACCGACGCGGACCGCCCAGTGGGCGATCGGCCGGCCGATCCGAGCGCGCCGGCCTCCGCCGGAGACGCTGACTCCACCCCTCGAAGCTCCAGCAACCGCCGTCGCGGCGGGCGGAATCGACGACCACGGGCCGCCGGCACCACCGGCGGTGGTGCGACCACGGACAACGGAAACGACGCGCCCCCCGCCGGATCGGGAACCCGATCCGGCCGCCCGGCCACCGTCCCCGGTGATGCCGGTGGGGGAGCGGGCGGCGAACCGGTGACCGCGGGAGGGGCGCGTCCGCCCGTCCCGTCGCCGCCGGTGAAACCCAAGATCGGCGACACCCGGCCCGCTCCGGCGAGTCAACCAGCCCTGCCGGCGGCCGCCGCGGCCAAGGGCGAAGTTTCGAGTCGGAATCGACGTCGTCGGCGCGGGCGCGGCGGCTCCGGAGGCGGATCGGGATCCGGCTCGGGCGACTCTCCGTCGTTGCGGCCGGTGGAAGCGGTGACGTCAGACCGCCCCGTCGAGCTGGACGCGGCGACCATGGAGGCTCGGCGCGGCAAGGAACGTAATGGCCGCCCGCTCGGGCGGTACATGATGTGCGTGCACGTGAGCGAGCACGCCACCCACATCGCGGTGCTCGAAGGGCGAGCACTGATCGAGCACTACGTCTCGCTTCCGGCCGATGACGCCACGCAGATCCACGGCAACATCTACCTCGGCAAGGTCCAGAACGTCCTGCCCGGCATGGAAGCGGCGTTCGTCGACATCGGCACGCCGAAGAATGCCGTGTTGTACCGAGGCGACGTCCAGTACGACACCGATGACGTCGAGCAGAAGAGTGCGCCCCGCCGCATCGAGCAGATCCTGCAGAATCGCCAGACCATCCTGTGCCAGGTGACCAAGAACCCGATCGCCCACAAGGGCGCCCGGCTCACCCAGGAGATCTCGTTGCCGGGCCGGTTCGTGGTCCTGGTGCCCAACAGCACGACCTACGGCATCTCCAAACGCCTTCCCGATGACGAACGCAAGCGCCTTCGCAAGATCCTCGATCGGGTGAAACCGTCGCATCACGGCGTGATCGTTCGGACCGCGGCGGAGAACGTCATCGAGGAGGAGATCGAGCGTGATGTCGCCCGGCTGCTCAGCCAGTGGGACAACATCGAGCGCCTGGCCAAGCAGGCGCAGGCGCCGGCGCTGCTCTACCGCGAGCCAGACATGGCGGTGCGGGTGATTCGCGAAGAGTTCAACAAGGAGTACCGGGGCGTCGTCATCGACGACCCGACGCTGTACGCCGAGGTCCACGGCTACGTGTCGAGCATCATGCCGGCGCTCGCCGATCGGGTGCAGTACTTCGATCGATCCGCGGAGCCGATCGGGCTGTTCGAGCGGAACCACATCGCCGAGCAACTCCGCAAGACCGTGGATGCCAAGGTATGGCTGCCCTCTGGTGGGTCACTCGTCATCGAGCGCACCGAGGCGCTGACCGTGATCGACGTCAACACCGGGAAGAACGTGGGGAGTTCGAGCCTCGAGGAGACGGTGTTCCGGAACAACCTCGAAGCGGCCGAAGAGATCGCTCGCCAGCTCCGTCTACGCGATATCGGCGGGATCATCGTCATCGACTTCGTCGATATGGAGGAGGCCAAGAACCGTGACGCGGTCATGCGTCTCTTCCGAGACGCGTTGTCCCGGGACAAGACCCGGACCCAGGTGTTCAACATCTCCGAGCTCGGTCTGGTCGAGATGACGCGTAAGCGCATCGGCGAAGGCCTCATCGAGTCCCTTTCGCACAATTGCCCCACCTGTGAAGGGCGCGGCGTTCTCGTCAGCGACGACCTGATCGAAGCCTGAGGCCACCTGGCCCATGGTCTGCGGGCTTGGGTGGCCCAGCAGCATTCGATCCACACGACCCAGCCGGTTGGGCTTCAGGGTCCGGGGGTTGGCGCCGATAGCAGAAACATGGTCTCTCGACTTGTCGATGTCATTTCCAGTGCGCGGGCGCGACGAGGCGACTCCGGTGTCCGGGGCGCAGCGATGGTCGAGTACGTCCTCGTCCTCATGCTGCTGGGCACGACGGTCAGTGTCGGGATGCAGAATCTCGAGCAGAGCGCCGGGGAAGAGGCGGCCGAAACCGGACATGCGATCGGTGGTGACCCGGGGACCTCGTCGACGCTCCCCGGCATGACGACCACCAGTCTCGGTGGATCTACGACCACGTCGACCACGACGGCGGCCACCTTCCCGGTCAACTCACCTCCCGT
Source organism: uncultured Acidobacteriota bacterium (assembly GCA_963732655.1). Classification (GTDB taxonomy): domain Bacteria; phylum Actinomycetota; class Acidimicrobiia; order Acidimicrobiales; family SHLQ01; genus CAVTWS01. The sequence continues at coordinate 1,015,867 of CAVTAI010000005.1, forward strand.
GGTGATCGTGCCCGACCTGGTGATGGAGCCCGGCGATACCGAGGACCTCGTGGCCCACGTCACCGATGACTTCAGCTCCCTCGAGGCGCTCGACCTCAGCTGGACGGTGCAGGCGGGGCTGACCAAGAACGGCCAGAGCATCGACGAAGATGACGACGAAGCGATCGTCAGCCTGACGTCGATCCAGCCCGGTTGGTACACGGTGACCCTGTGCGCCTCCGACGGCCTGGCATCGCCGGTGTGCGATTCCGGGACGGTCAAGGTCACCTACGGCACGGTGAGCGCTGCGGTACTCCGGAACGAATCAGACTGGTATTGGGACGGTTCCGCCTATCGGTGGGAGGTATCGGTCGAGATAGGGGTCGCCGATGCGTGGGGTAACGGCGTCGTTGGCGCACAGATCACGGCCGTCATAACGCTTGACGACGGACGGACCGTCATCGACAGCTGCGTCACGAACGGCGACAGCGATTGCTGGATCGGGGCGGATTTCGCGTCCCCGTTCAGCTCTGGGACCATCGTCGTCACCGACATCAGCGGTGAATGCATCGACGGCTGGGACGGAGTCTGGGTGCCGATCGACATCAATCCGCTCGGTGGCCCGCCGCCGGACCCGACGACCACCACGACGGAACCCCCGTCGTCGACATCGTCGACCTCGTCCACCTCGTCGACCACGACGACGACGACGACGACCACGACGACAACCACCAGCACGTCGACCACGACGACCACCCCCACGACGACGAACACCCAGACGTGACGCCCCGTTCGGTGCGGCAGGCGCGCTGTCCATAGGCGCCTGCCGCCGCCGCGTGGCAGACGGGCGCGAGCCCGCTAGGCTCGGATGGCTATGTACGCAGTCATTCACACCGGAGGCAAGCAGTACCGGGTCACCGAAGGCGCCACGCTCGATGTCGAGCGACTGGGCGCTGTGGGTGACGAGGTGCAGCTCTCGCCCGTGCTCCTGGTCGACGGTGATGCCGTCCTCGCCACCCCCGATCAGCTGTCCGGCGCGTCCGTGTCGGCTCGCATCGTCGACGAGAAGCGGGGCCCGAAGATCAACGGGTTCACCTACAAGGCCAAGGCCAACCAACGTCGCCGCTGGGGTCACCGTCAGAACTACCAGGTGATCGAGATCACCTCGGTCACGAAAGGCTGATCCGCCATGTCGAAGACCAAAGGCGGCGGCTCAACCCGCAACGGTCGGGACTCCAACGCTCAGCGCCTCGGCGTCAAGACGTTCGACGGGACCCTCGTGACCGCAGGTTCGATCATCGTGCGTCAGCGGGGGACCAAGTTCCACCCCGGTGACAACGTCGGTCGCGGCAGTGACGACACCCTCTTCGCGACCGCCGACGGCAAGGTCAAGTTCGGCCAGCGCAACGGCCGCAAGCACGTCTCCATCCTGACGGATTGATCGATTCGAATTCCTCGTCGCTCGGAGGCGTCACACGACGCTGACCGGCAGGCGAGTCGTCTCCCAGCCGAGCAAGGCGACGGCGGTTCGGCAGGCAAAGCGGTCGGTCATGCCGCCGACGTAGGAGACCGCGGCGCGGTAGGCACCCGGCGTGCCGGCATCGTCATCGGGCTGGAAATGCTCCGGGAGCAGATGTGGCCGATCGGCCATGTGCTCGACGAGCGCCTGGAGAAGGTCCACGACCAGGAGCGCCTGCTGGCGGCTGGCCGGGCGCAGGTAGATGTGCTCGTAATTGAATCGTCGGAATGCGGCCAGCGCATGGGCGATCTCGGCGGGCATGGCGACATGACCGGAGGTCACGATGCCCGAGACCAGGCCGGCCACGAAGACGGAGAGCTGCTCTCGACGGCTGGTGCCGCACACCGCCGCCACCTCGGCGGGCAATGATCGATCGGTCACGATCCCCGCCGCCACCGCGTCCTCGAAGTCGTGGCACACGTAGGCGACGCGGTCGGCCCAGCCCACGACCTGGCCCTCGGCGGTGCTCGGGGCCGGGCGGCTCCACGAGTGGTTGCGGACCCCGTCGAGGGTCTCCTGCGCACAGGTTCAGGCTGCTCAAGGCCACATCGGCCCCCCACACGGCATGGTCGTACCCCTCGGCGACGTACGGCGTGAGGGCATCCTCGCTGGCGTGTCCGCCCGGGCCGTGACCGCAGTCGTGGCCGAGCGCGATGGCCTCGGCCAGGGCGGTGTCGAGGCGGACGGCGCGAGCAATGCTCACGGCGACCTGGGCCACTTCGAGGGCATGGGTCAACCGGGTGCGTTGATGGTCATCGGGGGCGACGAAGACCTGCGTCTTGCCGGCCAGACGCCGGAAGGCGTTGGCATGCAGGATGCGATCCCGGTCACGTTCGAAGCAGGTGCGAAGCGGGTCGGGCGCTTCCGGGCGGGTTCGCCGGCCGGCTCCAGACGCCCGGGAGGCTCCGGGGGCCAGCGCCGCGCAGTCTCGTTGCTCACGATCGAGGCGTGACACGGGTGTGTCGATGCCCACGAACGCGGGCGGTCCGGCGTGCGCCACGAGATGACCTTCGGTGACGCCGGCGGTGCCCTGCATGGTGCCGGCCCAACGTCGGGCCCGATCCGTGAGCCCGTCCTCATGTCGCCCATCCACCTCGGACACTGTACCGAGACCCGGTGACTGGTCCGTGTGGACCGTCCTATGGGCCGGACCACCCGTTTCCCTCCAGAAGTCGGGTGGTCGGGTCGATGGAGTCGGCAGGAGTACGTCGTGAACATGTCAGCCTTGGGTCAACAGACCAGGTGGCGAGGCCGCGCAATGGGAGACCGCGGAGCTGCCTTGACGGAGACCGCGCTTCTCGCGCCCCTGTTCTTCCTGTTGATCTTCGGCATCATCGAGTTCGGGATGGCGTTCCGGGACCGATTGTCCGTCGACTCGGCGGCCCAGTACTCGGCTCGAATGGGCGCCATCCAGGGCAACAGCTTGGCGACGGATTACACGATTCTCGCCGAGGCGTCCCACTACCTCGACATCGCCGGTGACGCGGAGAACGTGCGCATCGTCGTCTACAAGGCCTCTGGTCCCGGTGACTCGCCGCCGGCGGGGTGCGCCGCCGGGACATCCCAGCTGGGCGTCTGCAACGTGTACTCGCTCACGGGGATCGACGATCCGGCGAATTTCGGTTGTCTGGCGGGAGATCTGGACGTCAGCTGGTGCCCGTCGAGTCGGAACATCACCGCGACGAGCGGCGACTTCCTCGGCGTGTGGATCAGCGCCGAGCGGCCGTACATCACCGGGCTGTTCGGGGACAGCATCACCTTGACCGCCTCGACGGTCGTGCGCATCGAGCCGCAGGACTTTTGATGGATCGTCGCCGTCGTCGTACGACCGCCCCGCTACCCGGCGGCGTGATCCGTCGCTGGGCGGACCGCGGTGCCGTGATGGTCGAGTTCCTCGTCGTCGCTCCCGTCATCGTCATGTTGGCGCTCGGGCTGCTGGAGTTCGGCTACGGCTTCCGCTCCCACACGATCCTCACGCAAGCCGCGGCCGACGGCCTGCGGGTGGCCAGCAGCGCAGGATTCGACGGTTTGGCCGACTTCGCGGCGCTGGAGGCGGTGGCGGCGAGCTCGGGCAGCCTGCCCGGCGATTCGACGGTGCTCCGCGTCGTGATCTTCGACCCCGAATCAGCCTCATGGATCGACGGCACCTGCCGCACCATGGTCATCCCGGCGACGGGTCACACCGGCGTGGCGGGGGCTTGCAACGTGTACGAGGGTTCCGAGCTGGCCACGCTCAACCCGGCGAACTTCGTCGGCGGGTCGGCCTCGTGCAACCCGGGCGATTGGGACAGCTATCTGTGCCCCCTGGATCGTGACGCCGACCCGGACGGCGGTGGCACGATGCGGCTCGGGATCTACGTCGAGGTCGATCACGAGATGGTGTCGGGTCTCTTCCCGCCGGGTCAGCTCGACCTGGACGAGACGCTCGAGATGTGCCTCGAACCAGCGGGACCTGGTGTACCTGCGCCAACGGGGAACCTGGGCGACCTCGGCGGAAACTGCGATGGGAGCTTCCCGTGACCGACCACGAAAGCCACGTCGACGGCGACTGCGCCTCGGCGGCCTTGTGGATGGGCGCCCGGCGTCGCCGGTCGCGCCAGGAGCGGGGTTTCGCCATGGTGCTGTCCGCGCTCTTGATGGTGCCCCTGGTGGTGTCGGTCGGGCTCGCGGTCGATGTCGGCTCGTGGTATCTGCGGGCGACACGTATGCAACACGCGGCGGATGCCGCGGCCCTGGCCGGTGTGGTCTACCAACCCGACTTCAACCACGCCCGCGTCGTGGCCCTGGCCGAGGCGGCGGCCAACGGGTTCGATCCGTACCTCGACCCCGATGTGACGGTGACGGTCGTGGACGCCGGCAACGAACGGCTCTCGGTCACCATCCGCGACGAAAGCGCCGACCTGTTCTTCACGTCGTCCGTCCTCGATGACCTGGCGATCCAACGATCGTCGATCGCCGAGTACCTGAAGCCGATCCCGCTCGGCAGCCCCAGCAACATCTTCGGCAATCACGACATCGACAACGGCACCACCGATCCGGAGTTCTGGGCCGCCGTCAACGGCCCGTACTCCGCCTACGAGCAGGGCGACCCGTATTCGACCCAGTGCCTCACCATCGTGGCGCCGGCCACCGGGACATCGTGCCTGTCGGCCAACAGCGAGTACCGGCCCGCCGGCTACTTCTACGCCGTCGACGTCGACGCGAGCCAGGTCGGCAACTCGATCTCGGTGTGGGCCTTCGACCCGGGTTTCTGGCCCCGGGCTGGCCTCACCACCGAGACAGGTGACTACTCCTTCGTCCCGGCCGGTGTGCCCTATCCGCACAGCACCATCACGGTTCGGGACCAGGACGGCACACCGCTCGACTACACCGACAACCCGCCCATTCCAGGCTGCCAGATGTCGCTCCCGGGGGCCGCCAACCCGGCCTTCAAGAACAACTGGGTGAAGCTCTGCGACTTCGTTCCCGCCTTCGAAGGCATTTACCCGTTGTCCGTGCAGTCGAGCGGTCAGGGCACGTCGATGAACGGCTACTCGCTGGCCGCCACGCTGACCGGGTGCCCGGTTGCCGCGGTGTGTGACAACCCACGTTTGTATGCCCTGGGCGAGATGTCGCTGTACATCAACGCTCCCGGCGGGACCTCGGAGTTCTATCTCGGTGAGATCGATGGAGACCGGGCCGGGGACACCTTCCTCATCCGGGCCTTCGACCCGGGCGACGGCAACGGTGCCGGTACCTACACGCTGACCCTCGAGCCGCCGCCCTCGCTGACGCTGGCGTCGTGCGAGTTCGCCGGCGTGAACGAGGCGGGTACGACAGTGATCGCCCCTGCCACCGCGGCTGGATGCGCCATCCCCACTCGTGTCGCCGGCGCCAGCATCTTCAACGGGCTCTGGCTCGAGATCGAGGTCGACATCCCGACGACGTTCGTCTGCGACCCGGATCCCGTTCCTCCTGCTGTGCCGGACGATTGCTGGTGGACCATGGTGTACGACGTCCCCGGCCAGCCCCAGGATCGGGTCACCTTCGAGGTGTTCTCGGCCACCGACCCGGTGCACCTGGTCGCCTCGCTCGTTCCCTGAGCCCACGAGTCCGCTCGCCCTCTACGCTGGACCTTCGTGTCCAACTTCGTCGACGAGTGCAATCTTCATGCCCGGGCCGGTGATGGCGGCGCCGGGTGCGTGTCGTTCCGTCGCGAGGCCCATGTCCCCCGTGGTGGTCCGGACGGCGGCGATGGTGGCAGTGGCGGCGACGTCTGGTTGGTCGCCGACCATAACATCGCGTCACTCCTGTCGTTCCGGGATCACCCGCACCGCCGAGCCGGAGACGGATCGCACGGCCAGGGCAAGCGTAAACATGGGTCCCGCGGGGACGATTGCACGGTGCACGTCCCCGAGGGGACGGTCATCCTCGACCATGACGGCAACGCCTTGGCCGACCTGCTGACCACCGGCGACCGATTCCTCGTGGCCGAAGGCGGCATCGGGGGCAAGGGCAACGCCCGCTTCCTGTCGAACCGGCGTCGGGCCCCGGCATTCGCCGAGCAGGGCGAGGTGGGCATCGAGCGGTGGGTGCGGTTGGAGCTGAAGCTGCTCGCCGACGTCGCCATCGTCGGATACCCCAACGTGGGCAAGTCCACGCTGATCTCGCGCATCTCGGCGGCGAAACCGAAGATCGCCGACTACCCGTTCACCACGCTCGAGCCGAACCTCGGGGTGGTGCGGGCGGGCGACGGCGTGGAGATGATCGTGGCCGACATCCCGGGCCTCGTCGAGGGGGCCAGTGACGGGCGAGGTCTCGGGCATCAGTTCCTCCGTCACGTCGAGCGTGCTCGGGTGCTCCTGGTCCTGGTCGACCTGTCGCCGCTGGCCACGGACCCGCCAGATCGCCAGATCGATGTGCTGCTCGGCGAGCTCGAGGCGTATCAGCCCGACCTGCTCGACCGGCCTCGCCTGATCGTGGGCTCACGGTCCGACCTCGCTCCGGCCGATCTCGACTTCGATCAGGCCCGCATCTGCGCCATCACCGGCGACGGACTGCGCGAGCTCACGTTTGCCCTCGCCGATCTCGTCATCGAGGCCCGCCAGGCCGTGGTGCCCGGCGACGAGATAGTGATCCATCGACCGGCACCCGAAGGGGTGCAGGTGGAGCGCGACGATGATGGCGCCTGGGTCGTGCTCGGACGCCCTGCCTCGCGCGCCGTGGGCCTGTCCGATCTCACCATGCCCGAGGCGTTGGAGGTGGCCCATGGCCGCCTCAAGTCGATGGGCGTCGATCGGGCGCTGGCCCGGGCCGGGGCACGCCCGGGCGACATCGTCCGTATCGGCCGACTGGAGTTCGAGTACGAGGACAACCTGTTGTGAGGGAAGCGCAGCCACCGACCGAGGACTCTCTGTGAATCCCGTCGTCGTCAAGATCGGCTCGTCTTCTCTCGCCGATCCCGAGGGCGGCGTCCGGGTCGATGCCATCGCCCGGATCGCCGATCAGGTCGCCGTGGTGCGCGCCACCGGTCGGCCGGTCGTCGTGGTGAGCTCGGGCGCGATCGTCGCCGGACTTCCGGAGCTGGGACTCGGCGGCGCGGCCCGGCCACGCGATTCGCTCACCCTTCAGGCGGCATCGGCGGTCGGTCAGGCCAACCTGATGCGGGTGTGGAAGGAGCAGTTTGCCCGGCACTCGCTCGTGGTCGGCCAAGTGCTGCTGGCGCCGTTCGACTTCTGGTACCGCCGCCAGTACCTCCACGCCCGCGACACGATGGCCCGCCTCCTCGAGCTCGGCGTCGTGCCGGTCGTCAACGAGAACGACGCCATCGCCGATGACGAGATCCGCTTCGGCGACAACGACCGCATCGCGGCCCTGGTGGCCCACCTCGTGGCGGCCGAGACCCTGGTCCTGCTCACCGATACCGAAGGCGTCTTCACCGCCGACCCTCGGTTCGATTCCAACGCCTCCTTGATCGAGGAGATCGTCGAGTTCGACCAGGCCCTGGAGTCGGCCGCCGGTCGATCCGGCTCGGTGGTCGGCAGCGGCGGGATGACGACCAAGATCGGCGCGGCGAGGATCGCCTCGTGGTCCGGGGTTCGTACGGTGATCGCCGCGGCCGAACGACCTGATGTCCTCGTCGACGCGGTGCGCGGCGAGCCGGGCATCGGCACCGTGGTCCAACCCCGGTCACAACGCCTCGGCGCCCGACGGCTCTGGATCGCGTTCGCCGTGGGCGCGGGGGGCTCCGTGGTGGTCGATGACGGGGCCCGGAAGGCCCTCGTGGCCGGCGGCCGCTCGTTGCTCCCGGCCGGTGTGGTTGACGTGCGGGGCTCCTTCGCCGCCGGCGATGCGGTCGAAGTCGTCGACTCCGGCGGCGCCGTATTCGCCAAGGGCCTGATGCGCATGAGTGCCGACGAGCTGCGCAATGCTGCCGGCCGTCACAGCACGGAACTCCCGCTGGGCATGGCCCCCGAGGTCATCCATCGCGACGATCTCGTCGTCTTCCCCGACTGACCCGCTGACCCGCTGAGCGGTTGGCCCGCGACTGAACGTGCGAACTGGGAGACAAGATGGTCGCGTCGCCGACGGGTTGGTCTCCCAGTTCGGCGAAACGGGCGGTGAGCCTCAGGCGGAGGGGGTTGCGCCAGGGTCGACGGCGGGGGCGGGTTCGGAGGTCGTGGCCGCGGCCGCGGCGGGGGTCGCCGCGGGGGCGGTGTTGATGCCGAGCTGGGCCTTGATCTCTTCGAGCTTGGCCTTGGCTTGGGTGCCCCGAGCCGCTTCTTCGATCTCGAGCATGCGACCCTCGACCGATTCCTCGTTGAGCTCGGCGGTGCCTCGGGCCTTGGCGTACCGCTGCTCGATCTTCTCGCGGACCTCGTCGAACGTGGGCACGTCGTCGCCGACGGTCTCGTTCAGCGACTTCATGGCGCTGTTGAGGCGCTCCTGCATCTTGGCCTGATCGAGCTGGCCCATCAGCTTCTGGCGCTCGGCCAGCTTCTGCTGGAGCGCCGTTGAGTTCTGCTGCACGGCCGCCTTGGCGTTGTCCGACGCCTGGGTGGCTTGGAGATGCATGGACTTGAGGTCCTCGATCTCGCTTTCGAGCGCGATCAGGCGGTTGGCGAACGACTCCGCAGCCGACGTGTACTGCGACACCTTGTCGGCATGGCCGCTCTTGCTGGCTTCCTCGGCCATGAGCACGGCCTGGCGCGCGTTGCCATTGACCTTCTCGAGCTCCTCGAGCGACCGGTTGAGACGCATCTCGGTCTGCTTCTGATGAGCGATGACGCTCGCCGCCTGCTCCTTGAGCTTGCGGTGCTGGTCCTGGGCCTCGGTGATGGCCTGCTCGAGCTGCACCTTGGGGTCGGCGCGCTCCTCGAAGCTGCCGGTGAGCTTCGCCCCGAGGTACTTCCACCAACGTCGAATCAGTTTGAACATGGCCGACAACCTAGCCGACGAGCCTGCGCCGGTCATCGCCGGCAGCTTGCGTTCTCGCGGGACGCGGCGCTATCGCCAGAGCAGGCGCCGCATGGGGCGCAGGATCAGGTGGGCCTCGACCACGCCCGTGCGGAAGGCGCTCACGACGTACACCGCGCCGCCGGCTCCGACGACCAGCGGTGCCATGAGCAGAGGAGGATTGTCGATCACGACCAGTTTCACCGCGGCCATCGTGACGAAGGCGAGCGAGGCGGCGACGCCCAGCCGGGCGAGGGCGGCGCACGGCGACGGCAGCGCCGGAAGGCGCGGCGTGAGCTGTCGCCGCAGGAGCGCGAGCTCGATCCACGCCGCCAGCGCAGAACCCAACGCGGATCCGACGGCGCCGAGGCGGACGACACCCTCCTGCTCGCGCACCGATTCCGGGAGCCGACCGAACAGCCCGGGCACGTCGCCGAGGCCGAGCAGGTGACCGTTGTCGACGATCACCTGGTCGAACCGGAAGATCAGCAGCAGGGTGAAGGCGGCATCGCACGTGACCCGCACCAGCGCGATCCGGGCCGGTCCTCTGGTGTCGCCCAGAGCGAACGAGGCGCTCTGCAGCAGACGTGAGCTGGCGTTGGCGGGCAGCCCGATCGCGTAGGCGGCCAGGATGAACCACACCTGGACCGTGTTGTCGCTGCTGAACTCGCCTCCCTCGAGCAGCGCGCCGACGATGGCGTCGCCGGCGGCGAGGAACGCCACCGCCGAAAAGACGATGAAGAAGGCGATCCGGCGTTGGGCGCGCTCGACCCTCTCCGCGACGTCGTCGAGGTCGTCGACGACGGCCGACAGGCCCGGGAGCGACGACGCCACGACGCTCATCGCGAAGAGGGCCAGCGGAAGCGTGAAGAGGATCTGGCCGTACCCGATGGCGGTGACGGAGCCCACGCTGACCAGTGAGACGAGCGTCAGGTCGACGAAGTTGGAGATCTGGGTGATGCCGCGCCCGGCGAGCGCCGGTGCGAATCGGCCGAGCACGTCACGGACGGGGGCGAAACCGATGTCGAGGTTGGGTCGGAGGGCGGGAGCGACACGGCGCACCGCCGGCAGCTGGATCAGGAACTGAGCGACCCCGCCGACCAGCACCGCCCACGCCAATCCGCGGGCGATATCGCCGGCGGCCCAGCCGGCGACTCCGGCGGCGACCATGGCCACGATCTGGGTGAGATTCCAGATGACCGGCGCGGCGTACGGCAGGAAGAACCGGCGATGGCTGTTCAGAACTCCGAGGCACCAGGCCGACAGCACCAGGACGGCGGTGCCGGGCATCATGATGCGCACCATCTCGACGGTCAGATCGTGCCGCGAGTCGCTGAAGCCGGGCGCGAGCAGGCTGGTGAGTGGCCCGGCGAGGGCCATGCCGATCAAGGCCAGCGCGGTGACGAGCAGCCCGAGCAGCCCGAAGACGGCGCCCGCCGTCCGGTTGGCCGCCTGACGATCGCCGTCGGCCAACTGCCGGGCGTACACCGGGATGAACGAGGCCGAGAGGGCGCCCTCACCGAGGAGGTTCTGGATGAGGTTCGGGATCTTGACCGCCGCCCGGAACGCGTCGGCGGGTCCGCTGTCGCCCATGTAGAAGGCGAACACCTTCTCGCGAACGAGACCGACGATGCGCGAGAGAAAGATGCCGCTGGCCACGAGGACCGACCCGGAACGGGATCGGCGGGGGCGGCGCGGCGTCGGGGCGGGCACCGGCGGCAGGCTAACGGAGCGACGGGACGGGCACCGACGCCAGGCTAACGGAGCGTCGGGGCGGCACCGGCGCCCAGCGAATCGAGCGTCGGGGCGGCACCGGCGCCCAGCGAATCGAGGGTCGGGGCGGCACCGGCGCCCAGCGAATCGAGCGCTGACGTCCGGATAACGATTCCGGTCGACGGGAGCCGAGCCGATACCCTGCCTCCTCATGACATCCCGTTTCACCGATGTGACCGAGGTGCGAGATTCGCTCCAGTCGGTCGATTACCTGTCCGATGACGGCATCGCCGGTGTCGTGTACCTGGCCGATCGCCTCGGCAAGCCGGTCCTGATCGAGGGACCAGCCGGTACGGGCAAGACGCAGCTGGCCAAGTCGGTGGCCGAGATGACGGGGGCCCGGCTCATCCGGCTCCAGTGCTACGAAGGCCTCGACGAATCCAAGGCGCTCTACGAGTGGAACTACAAGAAGCAGCTGCTTCGCATCCAGGCCGAGCGCAACAACGACTCGGCGTGGAACGACATCGAAGAGGACATCTTCTCCCGTGACTTCCTGCTCACCCGCCCGTTGCTGGAGGCGATTTCAGCCCCCGACCCGGTGGTGCTGCTGATCGACGAGGTCGATCGCGTCGAGGTCGAGACCGAGGCCCTCCTCCTGGAGATCCTGTCCGAGTACCAGGTCTCGATCCCGGAGCTCGGCACCATCACGGCCACCCAGATCCCGCTGGTGTTCTTGACGTCCAACAACACTCGTGAGCTCTCTGAGGCCTTGAAGCGCCGCTGCCTCTACCTCCACGTCGACTATCCGGACATGGAGCGCGAGAAGCAGATCGTGCTGACCAAGGTGCCCGACATCACCGAGAACCTGGCCGATCAGATCGCCCGCATCGTCCGGTCGATCCGCCAGCTCGAGCTCAAGAAGGCGCCGTCGGTGTCCGAGACGCTCGACTGGGCCCGCACCCTGATCCTCCTCGGCGTCCAGCAGATCGACGCCGAGACGGCGGCCTCGACCGTCAACATCCTCCTGAAGTACCAGAGCGACATCGCCCGGGCGCTGAAGGAGTTCTCGACCAACGCCACCCAGACCTTCACGCCCTCGTGATCGTCCTCACTCGCTCGCTGCGCCCGCTCTGTTCGGCCGAGTTCGATCGTGCCGGCTACGCCGGCGCCCATCGTTGCCGCTCGGGACGGCAAAGCCGCACCGAGCAGACAGCGGGGCACGCCTCCGGACCCTGCGTGTCGCGGACGGTGGGATCGTGAGCGACGCCGTGGATTCCGCGGCCGCAGGGGCGGCGGGCGCGGGGGATACCGCGGCCGCAGGGGCGGCGGGCGCCGGGGATACCGCGGCCGCAGGGGCGGCGGGCGCCGTGGATTCCGCGGCGGAGGAGGTGCGGGCCTTGATGGCCAGTGCCGATCACTCGCCGCTGCTCGATCTGCTGTCGGGGTTCATCGTCGAGCTGCGAGCGGCCGGGTTGCCGGTGAGCCTCACCGAGAACCTCGACGCCATGGAGGCGGTGCGCCACATCCCGATGGAGGACCGCCAGGCGTTCAAGTACGCGCTGGGGGCCACGCTGGTCAAGAACCACAGCCACTGGCGGGCTTTCGAGGTGGTGTTCGAGGTCTACTTCTCGATGCGGGGCGAGGAGTACCTCATCGACCTCGAGGCGGAGAACGGCCCGCTCGATGACGGCGAGGAGCCACCCGAGGGTCAGGAAGGTCGGCAGGGGGCCGGAGGGGGCGGCGGTGAGTCGCTGTCACCCGAGCAGCTGGCCGAGATGCTGTACCAGGCGCTCATGCGAGGCGACGAAGCCATGCTCCGGGCGCTGGCCCGGCAGGCGGTCAAGCGGTACGCCGGCATGGAACCGGGCCGGCCGGTCGGTGGCACGTACTACCTGTATCGCACGCTGCGGAACCTCGACCTCGACGGCATGCTCGAGCGGCTGATGGACGATTCGCGCCAGCAGGCGCCGGCGCCGATGAGCGCGCTCGAGGAACGGCTCGAGAAGGACGAGTACGAGCACCGCATCGAGCAGCTCAAGAAGGAGATCGAGGCCGAGATCCGCCGCCGCCTCGTGGCCGACCGCGGTGCCGAGGCCATGGCCAAGACGTTGCGCAAGCCACTTCCCGAAGACGTCGAATTCATGCACGCCAGCCGGGAGGAGATGATCTCGCTCCGCAAGGCCATCTATCCGCTGACCCGCAAGCTGGCCGTGCGCCTGGCCCGCAAGCGCCGCCACGGCCGCAAGGGCCCGCTCGACTTCCGCAACACGGTTCGGCACAGCCTCAGTTATGGAGGGGTGCCGGCCGAGCCCAAGTTCAAGTACCCGAAGCCGTCGAAGCCCGAGATCTTCGTGGTGGCTGACATCTCGGGTTCGGTCGCCGCGTTCGCCCGGTTCACGCTGCATCTCGTGTACGCCATCTCGAACCAGTTCTCCCGGGTGCGGGCGTTCGTGTTCATCGACGGACTCGACGAGGTCACCTCGTACTTCGAGGGCGTCGAGGACATCGTCCATGCGATCCACCGGGTCAACACCGAGGCCGACGTGGTCTGGGTCGACGGCCACTCGGACTACGGCCACGCGTTCGGCGTCTTCTGGGAGCGTTACGGGAAAGATGTCGGGCCCAAGACCACCGTCATGATCTTGGGCGACGCCCGGAACAACTACCACGCCTCCCAGGCCTGGATCATCAAGGAGATCCGCAAGAAGGCCCGCAACGTGTTCTGGCTCAACCCCGAGCCGCGTGCCTACTGGGACACCGGCGACTCCATCGTGGGTGACTACGGCGCCCACTGCGACGGCGTGTTCGAGGTGCGCAACCTCCGCCAGCTCGACTCCTTCGTCGACAACCTGGTCTGAACCCGGCCCGGGTGCAGGTCGCTTCGATCTCGACTCACCGGCGTCAGAGGTCGAGCACCCCGCGGAGGATGCTGACACCGCTGTGGACGGGTTGCCCGTCGGCGGGTTCGATCGACACGTCGACGACCGGGAATCCGGCGGGGTCGATGCCGGCGGGTAGCACGTATTCGCCGTCGCCGTGGGCGGCTCCGAGGGAGTACATGCCCCTCACGTCCGCGTCGATGATCCAGACCTCGTAGTAGCCGTCGATATCGGGCAGCTCAGGGAGATCGAGCCGCACGGTCAGGCGGCCGTCGTCGTCGATCAGGGTGGCGTCGGCGTCGAGCCCGGCACCCCGGGGGTCGAGCCCATCGTTGGTGAGCGGGGCGGCCGCCAGTTCCTGCTGGGCGTCGTCGGGGTCGGCCAGCGCCACGACACCGACGATCACGGCGACGGCAGCGGCTGCGGCGGCCACGAAGGGCCACAGCCGGCCTCGAAGCTGGGCTCCGCCTGGCGTGGCCCGAGTGAGTGGCACCACTGTGCCCGGCGCCGAAGGCTCGGCGTCGTCGGGGGTATGGACACCGAGTTCGGCGTCGTGGGAGGTTTGGACACCGAGTTCGGCGGCGATGGCCGGCCACAGGTCAGCCGGCGGCTCCAGCGGCTGGACCCGGTCACGCCGGGTCCCCCGCATCAGCTCCGCATAGCGGTTCACATCGGTGCCGGTCAGGCCGTCGGGGAGATCGTCGTCAACCATGGCGGGGCTCCAAGTGGCGGCGAAGGCGCTCCAGGGAGCGTCGGTAGTCGCTCTTGACCGTACCGAGCGGCAGACCGCACCGCTCAGCGATCTGGCTCAACGGCAGATCGTCGTAGAACGCAAGCTCCAGCACTCGGCGCGGTCGTTCGGGAAGGGACTCGAGGACCTCGGCGACGAGGAGTTGATCGGCGAGCCGATCGACGGCGTCGGCGCCGGCCGGGATCAGCTCCGCCACGTCATCGGCCCGCACGCCATCGGCGATCGCCGGCCGGCGCTGCTGGCGGCGCAGCGTGTCGATCACCTTGTTACGGGCGATGGCCACGAGCCATGAGGCGAGGGCGGCACGAGTCGGATCGAACCGGTGCCGATTCTTCCAGGCGGCGACGAACGTGTCCTGCGTGGCCTCGCGGGCGTCAGCCTCGCCGAGAGAGCGTCGGGCCAGACCGAAGACCAAACCACCGTGCCGCTCGTACACCTCCCGGACGACGGCAGGGTCGTCGCTGCCGGCGAATCGGGATTCGAGCGAGTCGACCTCGTCGAGCGGGAACGGGCTCACAACGAGCGGACCATACCAAGGCAAACGATCATCTCGGGGATCGGGTCGGCTGACCGGAGCGAGGGTGGTGGTCACAACAGGAGTCCAGGCATCGGGAGGGAGGGGAAGTGACCAGGGTCCGGCCGGCGGGCGGGAGGGTTCGCCGGCCGGACCCTGGCCGATCTCAACATCAGCCCTGCGGGGGGAGCAGGACTGAGTCGATCACATGGATGACGCCATTGCTGGCCGCGATGTCGGTCGCCACCACGTTGGCGACACCTCCGTTGGCGTCCGTCAGCGTCACGGCATCACCCGAGACGCCCACGGTGACCGTTGCGCCGTTGACGGTGGCGACGTCCTGGCCGTCGAGACCGACGACGTCCGCCGCCGGCACGTTCCCCGGGACCACGTGGTACGTGAGCACGGCCGTGAGCAGTTCGGTGTCGGCCAGGAGCTCGTCCGCGGTGAGCCCAAGGGCCTCGAGCAACGCAGCGAAGGCGTCCTCGGTGGGTGCGAACACGGTGAAGGGTCCATCGCCCTTGAGCGTCTCGACCAGTCCGGCCGCCTCGACGGCGGCGACGAGCGTCGGGAACTCACCGGCGGCCACGGCCGTGTCGACGATGTCGGCGGCCTCGGCTGCTCCGTCGCCCTCACTCGCACCGTCCTGGGGCGGGAGGATGACGGCGTCGATCACGTGGATGACGCCGTTGCTGGCGGCGATGTCGGTGGTGACGACGTTGGCCACGCCGCCGTTGGCATCGGTGATGGTGACGGCGTTGCCGTCGACGCCCACGGTGAACGAGGCGCCGTTGACGGTCTCGACCTCTTGGCCGTCGAGGCCGAGTACGTCGGCCGCGGGCACGTTGCCGGCCACGACGTGGTAGGTGAGCACCGATGTGAGCAGCTCGGTATCGGCCAGCAGCTCGTCGGCCGTCAGGCCGAGGGTGTCGAGCAGGGCGGCGAAGGCGTCCTCGGTCGGGGCGAACACGGTGAAGGGGCCGTCGCCCTTGAGGGTCTCGACGAGCCCGGCGGCCTCGACCGCAGCGACCAGCGTCGGGAATTCACCGGCGGCCACGGCCGTGTCGACGATGTCGGCGGCGTCGTCCATGGGCGTGGTGGTGGTCTCCTCGCCGGTCGCGGTGGCCACCGCGGTGGTGGTGGTATCGGCCGTGTCGTCGTCGTCGCCGCATGCGGCGGCGACGAGCGACAACGAAAGGACCAGGGTTAGGAACACCGGGGTACGGCGCATCTGCATCTCCTCTTGTTGGGGTGTGCAGCTGGATACGCCGAGTTGACCGCTCCCGGATGCGGCCCTCGTCCGATTTGACCCTCAGCCCCGCAGGAGCTCGGCCACCCGAAAGGCCAGGTCGATCGACTGGCGACCGTTCAGTCGAGGATCGCAGATGGTCTCGTACCGGGCCATGAGGTCGGAGTCGGAGATCTGGTCTCCACCGCCGAGACATTCGGTCACGTTGTCACCGGTGAGCTCCACGTGCACGCCACCGGGCCACGTTCCGGCCTGGTGGTGCGCTCTGAAAAAGATGGAGATCTCGTCGAGGATGGCATCGAAGTGGCGCGTCTTCTGACCACCCTCGGCCGTGAACGTGTTGCCGTGCATCGGGTCGCAGACCCAGACGACGGGGTGCCCGGCGGCGGCGACGGCCTCGAACAGGGGAGCGAGCACCTTTTCGGCTTTGGTGGCGCCCATGCGGGTGATGAGGCTCAGACGGCCGGGGACGCGGTCGGGGTTGAGCACCTCACACAGCTGGAGGATGTCGTCGACCGACACCGTGGGGCCGATCTTGCAGCCCAGTGGATTGCTGACCCCACGAAGGAACTCAAGGTGGGCTCCGTCGAGTTGGCGGGTTCGTTCGCCGATCCAGAGCATGTGGGCCGAGCAGTCGTACCAGTCGCCGGAGATGGAATCCCGCCGGGTGAGCGGCTCCTCGTAGTCGAGGATCAGCGCTTCGTGACTGGTGAAGAAATCGACCTGGTTGAGCTCGGCCCGGCTCTCGGTGTCGATGCCGCAGGCCCGCATGAAGTTGAGCGCCCGGTCGATCTCGACGGCCAACTGGTCGTAGCGGCGACCCTCGGGCGAAGACGCCACGAACTCTTGGTTCCATGCGTGGACTCGGGTCAGGTCGGCATAGCCGCCCTTCGTGAAGGCCCGCAGGAGGTTCAACGTCGCGGTGCTCTGGTGATACGCCGACAGCAGTCGACCCGGATCGGCGATCCGTTCGGTGGGGGAGAAACCGACGTCGTTGACCATGTGGCCGCGGAACGACGGCAGCTCGATCTCGTCGATGGTCTCGGTCGGCGCAGACCGCGGCTTGGCGAACTGCCCGGCGATCCGCCCGACCTTCACGACCGGGACCCCGGCCGAGTAGGTGAGGATGACGGCCATCTGCAAGATGACCTTCAACTTGTCGCGGAGGGAATCGGTCGACGTGTCGAAGGACTCGGCACAATCGCCGGCCTGGAGCAGGAACGCCTCGCCAGCGGCGACATCGGCCAGCCGGGCGGTCAGCAGCCGTGCCTCGCCCGCGAACACGAGCGGTGGCATGACCGACATGGTCTTGGTGACGCGCTCGAGCTCGGCGGTGTCAGGCCAGTCGGGTTGCTGGGCGGCGTGGCGCATGCGCCAGGAGCCGGGATGCCAGTTGGGGGCGTCAGCCATGGGGGAGGGAGCTCCGGGTGGGCGAATCGAATGGGGCGACCGTTGCCGGTACGGCCCGGGACCTCAGGCTATAGGTGTCGCCCGGCGCCACTGCCGAGATTTCCTCATCGCGCTGGTGCGGCAACGAGAACGGCCCGACCGCGAGGGCCGGGCCGTCATCGAATGGTGGGGCTGCGCTGGATCAGGCGGCGTCGACGGCGCGCTGGGCGGCGTGGTCGCGGACGGTGTTGACCGCACGCTTCACCAGGCGCCGAGCAGCTTCGGCGGTCACGCCGAGCTCTTCTCCGACTTCGCGGTAGCTGCGCTTGCGACCGTCCTGTAGGCCGAAACGCTGCTCGACGGCGTAACGGGCCCGTGAATCGAGCACGTCCAGCAGATCGGTGACCATGCGCTCCTCGACTCGAGCCATGACCTCGGCCTCGGGGCCGGGGTTGGCATCGGGAAGCAGGTCGACCAGCTCGTTGCTGTCATCGTCGCCGATGGTGCGATCGAGCGAGGTCGGGGTGGTCAGGCGATGCAACCGGGCATGCTCGTCGTCGAGCTCGTCACCATCGCCGGAGACGGCCCGCAACGCGGCCCGGAGGCTGGCCGAACGATCGCCAGGAAGGCGAACCAGGCTGGCCTTCTGGTCGAGCGCCCGGCCGATGGCCTGGCGGATCCAGAACGTGGCGTACGTGGAGAACTTGAAGCCCTTGCGCCAGTCGAACTTGTCGACGGCGTGCTCCAAGCCCAGGTTGCCTTCCTGGATCAGGTCGAGCAGCTCCATGCCCGGAGGCAGCGGGTAGCGGCGGGCGACGCTCACCACGAGGCGAAGGTTGGCCCGGATGAACCGGTCCTTCGCGGCGGCGGCATCGTTGATGTGGCGGCGGATCTCCGGGTCGGTCTCGCCGGCGGCTTGACGGACGCGGGCCTTGTGGCCCCGCTCGATCACCTGGGCGAGCTCTCGCTCCTCCTCGGCGGTGAGCAGGGAGACCATGCCGATCTCATTGAGGTATTGGCCTACTGAATCACTCATGACAATCGTTTCAACGGGGTCCCCGGAGGGGATATTCCCGGCCTCTTTCGGTTTAAATCGTCGGGCCGCGCTCGGATACCTCCGAGAGCGAGAGCGGTACCCTCGCCTGGACGCCGGCGGCAGAGCGGCGACCGCCCAGGTTCCCGTGACGCCGGTCACCCCGTCGACGAATCGATGGAATGCCGGGGCCGATCTCCTATCGGCGGGAACCGGGCCGAACTGAAACTCTAGTACAGATGGACCACTGAGTCCAGCAATTCGTGATGTGGGGCGCGTCACATCCGGCCAGATACAACCACGCCCAGCAGGGGCAGGCTCAGTCAGACAGCCCCGGTCGGGACCGGCTGAGCCGAAGGCGAGGGATCCGGTCGGGCGGGCAATCCGGAGCTGAGGTCGTCATAGACTCCCCGGATGTCCAGCCGTCGAGGCGAGCGTATCGGGATCTTCGGCGGAACCTTCGACCCACCGCACGTCGGCCATCTGATCGCCGCAATCTGCTCGCGTCACGAGCTCGGGCTCGACCGGATCCTGATGATGGTGGCGGGTGTCCCGTGGCAGAAGGTGGGGGTGCGGGAGTTGACCGAGGCACGTCATCGGCGGGCGATGACGGAGCGAGCCATCGAGGGCATCGACGGGCTGGAGGTCTCGACGCTCGAACTCGATCGGCCCGGTGACACCTACACCGTCGACACCCTTCGGGAGTTGAACGACCAGCATCCCGATGCGGAACTCTTCCTGATCGTCGGCGGCGATGCGGCGGCGGGCCTGCTGTCGTGGCGGGAGCCGCACGAGGTCGCCAAACTGGCCCGCCTCGTCGTGGTCGCTCGTCCACCGCAGGTCACGGCCATGCCCCCCGACGGCTTCGAGTTCGACCTGGTCGAGGCTCCGCTGGTCGACCTGTCATCGAGTGAGTTGCGGGAGCGTTTCGCGTCCGGCAAACCGGTCGACTTCCTCACCCCCGAGCGGGTCGCGGTGTATGTGAGGGCCCATGACCTCTACGGTGTCGGGTCGTGACTGACACGGGTGGGCCGCCTCCGCAGGGGCCAAAACAGGGGTTCGTTCCCTTCGCCGGCCGATCCGTCTTCGTCGACACCGGCGCCCATCCGGAAGTCGGCGTCCCCACAACGCCCGGGTCATCTGCTCCCCGCCCACCCGAGCCGGTGCTGCCGGAGGACCGGCCCGAGATCGGGTCGTCCGCTCGTCGGGTGGTCCGGGCGAGTCCGATGTGGCGCTGGTTCTTCCCCCTCCTGTTGGGGCTCGCCGCCCTGGCCGCCTACTCGCTGTTCCGATCGGGGTACGACCTCGTCCTCGACAGCCGTGACGGCGCGGTGGAGTCTCAGAACGACGACCCCACGGCGCCGGGATATCGAGCCATCGTCGAGCCCACCCGAACGATGGTGATCTACGAGACGAGCGACATCGCCGGGGTCGACGAGCTCGTCGGCGTCCAGGTCGTGTCGCTCGATCCCAATGGTGGCGGCGCGGTCATCGTCGTCCCCGCCTCTCTCCTGACCCAGCTCCCCGATGGTTCGGCCTTCGATCTCGCCGCCGAATTCGATCCCGCGGATCCCTCCGACGTCACCGAACGGATCGGTGAGCTCCTCGGGACCCGGTTCACCGACGAACCCACCATCCTCGATGACGACGGCATGGTCTCGGCCTTTTCCCCACTCGGCACCGTCGACTACCTGCTCCCGGACGACCTGACGATCGAACGAGCCGACGGATCGGTCGAGGTCCTGCTGGAGGCCGGCCGGCACGAGCTCGAGCCGGAGGAGTTGACCGTGGTCAACGCGGTGCTCCGGCCGGGTGAGGTGCTCGAGAACCGGCTGCTCCGCCAGGTCGACTTGTGGCAGTCGATCACCGGAGCGCTCGCCGACCTCAACGACCTCGACACCGCCTACCCACCCGCCGATGAGGGCTTCTTCCATGCCGTGCGGGTGCTCGCGGCGGGCGAGGTGCGTGTCCAGCAACTCCCGGTCGCCCTGTTCGCACCGCCCGATGGAACCCCGTTCTTCGTGGTCGCCGACCCCGAGGCGGTCGCCGAGCTGACGGCCGAGATCGTGCCGTTGCCGCTCGATCCGGGCGACGGCCGCCGGGTTCAGACCGCGTTGCTGAGCGGAACCGGCGACCCCGACATCTTGACCGAGGCCATCGCGCCTCTCGTCGCCGCCGGCGCCGAGATCAGCGTGACCGGCAACGCGGATCTGGTCGGGCTGCAGGTCACCAGCGTCGTGTACCACCGCGTCGAGGCCGCCGCGGCCGCCGCCGCCATGGCCGAAGCGATCGGGGCCGACCCGCCGACCTACGTCGAGCTCGTCGACCCATTGACGAGCGTCACCGTCACCCTCGGCGCCGACTTCGTGCCTCCCGGCGGCTGAGCCACCCGCGGATTCTCGCTTCCCGGGCGGTCGAGCCGCCCGGGGTCTGGCCAGGCGACGGGCGGCGGTGGCGATAGCCTGGCCGGATCATGTCCGACGATTCCGCCCGTTCCACCATCTCTGTGGTCAAGCTGGCCCGAGCGGATTCCCCCATCGGCGACACCGGCACCGGTCGTGACTGGGCCATCGCCGCCGCCCGGGCCACCGACGACAAGCTGGCCACCGACACCGTCGTGATCGATGTGGGCGACATCTTGGCCATCACCGACTACTTCGTCATCGCGTCGGGCGCCAACAACCGGCAGGTCAAGGCCATCGTCGACGAGGTGGAGCGTCAGATCGCCGCCGCCGGTGGCCCCCGCCCCCTCCGCGTCGAGGGTCTCGACACGATGCAGTGGGTGCTGGCCGACTATGGCAGCTTCGTCGTTCACGTCTTCGATACCGAAACCCGCGCCTACTACGACCTCGAACGGCTCTGGCGGGATCGGCCCATCGTCGAGTGGCGCTCCGCCGCTTCGTGACGGCACCCCGACCGACCGATCGACCCTCCGATGGACAGTGATCGTTACGTCTTGACCCTTTCGTGCGCGGACCGGGCCGGCATCGTGTGGGCGGTGGCCGACGCCCTGCTCGCCGTCGACGGCAACATCGTGGAGCAGGCCCAGTTCAGCGACCCCGACTCCGGCCTGTTCTGCCTCCGCACGGTGTTCGATGCCGTCGGCGGACTCGGAGCGGCCCGGGCCGCCCTCGACGATCGGCTGTCATCGATGCAGCCCGAGCTCATGGTCCGGCGCCTCGACGATCGACTCCGCGTGATGGTCCTCGTCTCCCGCTACGACCACTGCCTCGTCGACCTGCTGTATCGCTGGAACACGGGCGAGCTGGCCGTCGACATTCCCGTGGTGGTCTCGAATCACCCGGACCTGGCGGATATCCCCGAGCGCTACGGGATCCCCTTCGTCCACCTGCCGATCACGAAGTCCGGTAGGACGACCCAGGAGGGCACGTCGGGTAAGGCATCCCAGGAGGCCGAGATCGCCAGCTTGGCCGCCGCGCACGAAGTCGACCTCCTCGTGTTGGCCCGATACATGCAGATCCTCAGCGACGACCTGTGTCGCACCTTCGACGGGCGGGTCATCAACATCCATCACTCGTTCCTGCCCGGGTTCAAGGGTGCCAAGCCGTACCACCAGGCGTACGGCCGAGGCGTGAAGCTCGTGGGTGCGACCGCCCACTTCGTCACCGCCGAACTCGACGAGGGCCCGATCATCGAGCAGGACGTGGCCCGGGTGACGCACGCCCACACGCCCGAGCAGCTGGTGCGCCTCGGCCAGGACATCGAACGCCTCGTACTGTCGCGCTCCGTGCGGTACGTCGCGGAGAGTCGGGTGCTGCGCGTCGGCCACAAGACCGTCGTCTTCGCCTGAATCCGAGAACGCAAGAACCCTGGCCGCAGGGCCAGGGTTCGTCGCAGCTATCGGGTGGAGCTAGGGGGACTTGAACCCCCGGCCTCTTCCATGCCATGGAAGCGCTCTAGCCAACTGAGCTATAGCCCCGGGTAACGATCCGGGCGTCCGGATCGGGGCGTCATCGTAGCAGGGGCCTTCGCCAACCCCTACCCGTCGACGGACAGTTCAGCCCGGATGGCCAGCCCGGAATGTCACCAGGGGCCGTCGGCCCCGCCGGTAGCCTGGCTCCGCTATGGACACCGCACCCGAGGGTTACCATCCGCAGGCGTTCGAAGGCGCCTGGCAGCAGCGCTGGCGTGACACCGGCACCTACCAAGTCGACAACGACGACCCTCGCCCGGCCCGGTACGTGCTGTCCATGTATCCGTACCCGAGCGGTCCGGCGCACATCGGCCACGTGCGCAACTACACCTTCGGTGACCTCCTCGTTCGTTTCCACACGATGAACGGTTACGCCGTGCTCTCGCCGATCGGGTTCGACAGCTTCGGCCTACCGGCGGAGAACGCGGCCCTGAAGACCGGGACCCATCCCCGGGTCAGCACCGATGCCAACATCGAGCGGTTGTCGTCCTCACTGATGCGCATCGGGGCCGTGTACGACTGGCGTCGCGTCGTCAAGAGCCACGACCCCGACTACATGCGCTGGACCCAATGGATCTTCCTGCGGCTCCACGAAGCCGGATTGGCGTACAAGGCCGAGGCGCCGGTGAACTGGTGCCCGGGCTGCCAGACGGTGCTGGCCAACGAGCAGGTGCTGGCCGACGGCACGTGTGAACGATCCGGCGACCTGGTCGAGCGGCGCAACATGTCGCAGTGGTTCTACAGGATCACGTCCTACGCCCAGCAACTGCTCGACGACCTCGACGAGCTGGAGTGGCCGGATCGGGTCAAGCTCATGCAGCGCAACTGGATCGGTCGATCCGAGGGCGCCGAGTTCGACCTGCCCATCGCCGACGCCGGCGGTCGGCCGCGGTCCGATGTCCCCGGCCTGCGGGTGTTCACCACGCGGCCCGATACCAGCTTCGGTATGACCTTCGCGGTGATGTCACCCGAGCACCCTCGGGTCGATGAGTTGGTGTCGGACGAGCAGCGGGTGGCCGTCGACACGTTCCGATCCGAGGTGGCGGGCCGTTCCGACATCGACCGGCTGTCGACGGAAGGCGCGCTCGACAAACGCGGCGTGTTCACCGGCGGCCGAGTCGTCAACCCGTTCACCGGCCAGGCCATCCCCGTCTACCTGGCCGACTACGTGCTGATGACCTACGGCACGGGCGCCATCATGGCCGTGCCCAGCGGCGATCAGCGTGACTGGGACTTCGCCAAGTTGCACCACGTAGCCATCCCGGAAGTCGTGCACCCGCCGGCGGCGTGGTTCGAGGAGAAGGGCCTGGCCGTCGACGCTCCCATCGAACTCTGGCCGGCGGCGTTCACCGGAGAAGGCGTCGCCGTCAACTCCGCCAACGACTCCCTCGATCTCGATGGCCTGGGCAAGGTCGCCGCGATCGACGCCGCGACGGCGTGGCTCGAACAGCAGGGCCTCGGCGAACGCAAGGTGAATTTCCGCCTGCGGGACTGGCTACTGTCCCGGCAGCGCTACTGGGGCTGCCCGATTCCGATGATCTACTGCGACGCGTGCGGTGTGGTGCCGGTCCCCGACGAGCACCTGCCGGTGGTGCTGCCCGACGACGTCGAGTTCCGGCCCACGGGCGAATCGCCCCTGCGCTTCCACGACGGGTTCCTGAACACCACCTGCCCGTCGTGTGGCGGGCCGGCGCGGCGCGAAACCGACACCATGGACACGTTCGTGGACTCGTCGTGGTACTTCCTGCGGTTCGCCGACCCGTTCAATACCGAAGCCCCGTTCGATGTCGATGCGGTGAAGCGGTGGCTGCCCGTCGACCAGTACATCGGCGGCGTCGAACACGCCATCTTGCACCTGATGTACGCCCGCTTCTTCACCAAGGCCCTCGCCGACCTGGGCCACGCCCCGGCGGAGCTGCGCGAACCCTTCCGGCGCCTGTTCACCCAGGGCATGGTGCGGTTCGGCGGTGGCAAGATGTCCAAGTCAAAGGGCAACCTGGTCGCTCCGGAGGCCATCATCGACGAGAGCGGTGCGGACGCCCTGCGCCTGGCCATCCTGCAGGCCAAACCTCCCGCGGAGGATGTCGACTGGGAGGACTTCCAGATCGAGGGATGCGCCCGCTTCCTGCAGCGGGTGTGGCGCCTGGCCATGCCCGGCTCCGATCTGCTGGCGGCCGGCGTTCGAACGGGCGAGCGGACTGCGGCGGACGACGAGATCGACAAAGCGGCCCATCGCCTGATCGCCCGCGTGACCGGCGAGTACACGAAGTGGGCGTACAACACGGCGGTCGCCGGCTTCATGGAGTTCGTCAACGCGCTCTACAAGTACGTGCAGACCCCGGAGCGACCGCACGGCGAGGTCCTGGATCAGGCCATCGACACGATCCTGCTCTGCATCGCCCCTGCCACCCCGCACATCGCCGCCGAGTTGTGGGAACGGCGCCATGGCGCTGACAGTCCGGGGGTGCACACCCAGCCGTGGCCGCAGGCCGATCCCGCCAAACTCGTCGTCGAGTCCGTCACCATGGTCGTGCAGGTCAACGGCAAGGTCCGCGACCGCATCGACGTGCCCGCCGAGATCACCGACGCCGACGCCGTGGCCCTGGCCCTGGCCTCGTCGAAGGTGCGTGAACATCTCGATGGCGAACCGTCGAAGGTCATCGCCCGGCCCCCGAAGCTCGTCAACTTGGTCGGCTGAACCCGCCGTCGATTCGAACTCGCGAGCCGATCACCACTCGTGGAGCGAGATCGGCGTGATGCTCGGCGTCTCCAAGCAAGCCGCACAGCGCCGTTACGGGACACTCACGAGCGCGGCATAGCCAGCGCTGACCTGTCGTGTTTGCCGTCTTGCGTCGAACAGGTCTCGGCTGAGTCGTTCGACGACCGCGCCTTCGACATCGGACAGATCGAGGTACTTTCGGTAGGTCCGTACGGCCACGCTCGTCGCCTGTCGTTTACGGGCTACCGTCGTGGTGGTGACGAGCACTGCGCGCCAGGATCTCGCCGACCTGTTGCGCGACGTCAAAGGTGGCGGGTCGTTCAGTACCCGGCGAACCGCGCCGATCGGTGATCTGTCGATCGAGGTCCGCGGAGTCGGTCCATTGCGGTTGCCCGTCCCGGCGGCACAGGCGAAGGACCTGCGGCTCATCGCCCGGCCGGCCCGATATGGAAAGGGTGAGGACACGTTGCTCGATCGTCGGGTTCGAGATACGTGGGAGATCGCGCGGTCGCGGGTCAGTATCGACGCTCGCCGATGGGCGAACACGCTCGGGCCGATGCTCCGCTTGGTCCGGGATGATCTCGGGCTGCCCCCGTCGGCGTCGTTGGACGCCGACCTGCATTCGATGCTCGTCTACGAACCGGGGCAGTTCTTCGCCGCTCATCAGGACTCCGAAAACCACGACCGAATGATCGGGTCGCTCGTCGTGCTGCTCCCGTCGCGCGGCACGGGCGGGGATCTCGTCGTGTCGCATCGCGGGGAGACGGTCACGTATCGGGGTTCGGCTACGGCGCTGACGTTCGTCGCGTTCTACTCCGACACCCGACACGAGGTGTTGCCGGTGGAGACCGGGTACCGGGTGGCACTCACCTACAACCTGCGGCTCGCCGGCAGCGCGACCGACGCCGGGCCGGTTGGCGCCGAACGGGCCGCTGCG
Organism: uncultured Acidobacteriota bacterium; assembly: GCA_963732655.1. GTDB lineage: Bacteria > Actinomycetota > Acidimicrobiia > Acidimicrobiales > SHLQ01 > CAVTWS01. The sequence goes on from CAVTAI010000005.1 coordinate 1,041,917, forward strand.
GCCGCGGGCTTGGTGCGCCAACACTTCGCCACACCCGTCGAGCCCCGCTGGCGTCACGACAGCGTCGAAGGGGAACCGCCCGATCGGCTCGTGTTCCTGCTGGATCATCACTACAGCGAGCACAGCCTGCGCTGGGCGCAGCTGAAGGGCGACGACGCCACCCGGGCGTCGGTACTGCGCGAGGCTGCTGAACTGACGGGATGCGATACGGCGCTGGCGCTCGCCGAGGTTCACGAGACCTGGGACGTCGAGTACGTCGAATACCGACGTGGACGACGAGGTTGGTCGAACTGGGACGACGACGGGCCGGATCGGGATGACGTTGATGCGCTCGGCGACCTGATGGATTCCGACGTCGAGATCCACCCAGTTGAGGATCGCCCGGTCGGAGCCCGCCATGTCGCCAACGTGGAACTCGCCTTGGTCACACCGTCGGTTGAGCTGGAGCCGTACGACACCGAATACACCGGCAACATGGGGAACTACGGCAACACGATGGACCGCTGGTACCGGCGCGCCGCCGTCGTGATCTGGCCCCGCTCCCGAGCGTTCGCGCTGATGGCACACGGTGACCCAGCCGGCGCCGTGGACGAGGTCCTGGCCATCAAGGGTGACGACCCGGACGAGCACGATCGCCGCGCCGACATGACACGCACACTCCTTCGGTTCTGGGCCGAGGGCGTCCGTGAACACGACGAGCGCCAGCTGCTTGCGCGCACGCTGATCCTCGCGGAACGACTGGTCGACGCCGAGCTTGCAGAGCTTCTCCTCGATCGATTCGCGCTCGAAGCGATCGGCCCGGCCGACGCCGAAGCTCTGGTGGCCGTCGTCGACCGGTACGGCCACTCGTGGTTCGAGGAACGGCTGACGGCCTGGATGACCCAACGCAGCTTCGGTCATCGAACGGAGCTACCGACGCGCACCGAGTGGGTTGTGGACCTCGACACCCTCTGTGAACGCCTCGTCGGACTTGAGTCGCTCGGTTCGACTGTCGCCAAGGGTGTCGCGCTGTCGTTGACAGTCCGGGTGTGGGAATGGCTGCGGCGAACGATTGACGCCTCGCACGACATCGTTCAACCATCCGCTCGGCGGGCGGCTCTTGCATCGCTCGGCGCGCCGTTCCTCGCGGTGCTTCACTCCGCGGAGAACGTCGGCGCCGCCGATCTCGGGCACCGGATCATCGATGCCGCCCGCAACGAGGCACAAGATCTGACACCGATGCTGCTCGCGACAATCGGCGCTTGCGCGCCGTTCACGCCCGCGCAACTCGTCCGTGTCGGCCTGGACCCGCTTGCCGGCCACTGCGCCAACGTCTTGGCGCAGGAAGTCGCGCGGCCCAAACGCCACGACGGAGACTGGTCGATCGCCGGGTTCCACCAAGCGGGCTGCTGCCAGGACTGCGCCGAGCTCGCCGGGTTCGTCGCCGACTCCGTTCGCACTCAGCACGTTTGGCCAATGGCCAAACCACGACGTGAGCACATCCATCGTCGAATCGACGAAGCTGAACTTCCCGTCACCCACCAGACCCGCCGCGATGGCAGCCCGCACAAGCTTGTGCTCACCAAGACCGCCGACGTGTACAACCGCGACGAAGCGCGGCGAATCGCGGCCCGAACCGAACTCGACACCGTCGAGCGCTTCCTCGAGCAGATCAATCCAGCTCGGAGCTGACCTTCGGCGTTCCCCGATGGCAATGCCCGCCGCACGTCGATTGAAACGACCGTGACCATCGGGTTGTCGACCAGCGAAGGCGGCATTTCGGCACGATGGTCAAGATCGCCTGGAATCGATGCTCGTGAGCGGCCTCACCGATGTCGTGCGTGAGCTGAAGGTCGTCACGCACAAGTTCGTCGGGCTCGACGCCTAGGACCCGCAATGTCTCGGTGTCTGTGAGATCCAGCACCTTCGTGAGCGCCGCCGTGACCAGCCACAGCTCGCGCGGCAGAAGGTCCTCGACCGCCAAACCCTGTCGGCGAGCCTGCCGCCTCAGTTCCGCGACCACACAGGGTCGTGTCGAACAGAGATAGACGACCGGATAGCTGTGAGGCCGGTTGAACCGTCCGCCGAATCGACGGGCCCCGTCGCCGCTTCGCGGGTCGAAGCCACTGGCCTGGTTGCGGAAGCCCTTCACCGACAGGCCACGGCCGGCCAGCGTGACAATCTTGCTCAGGTCGAACGGGGCCACGTCAGCCAGTGACACCCTCGGCGATTGCAAGCAAGAGATCGATGACCCGCTGGTAACGACCTTGAGCGATGAGATCGAGTGGTTTGTCGTATCCGAGGTCTGGACTCGGAGAACGCAACCAGAGGCGAGCAGCGTCGTCGCGCATCACTCTCCTGGCGAGGTCGACAACGGCGCGGAGTTCGAGGAGCCGCTCCTCCGCTTGTCGACGTGGAGAGGCCTCTTCCGCCTTCCATCGGGTGACGCTGCGGGGATTGGTGTCGCTGACCCGAGCAACGTCGGCCGTGTCCACCACGTCGCCGTCGTAGAGATGATCGAGCAATGCAGTCAGCGTCGTCATGGGTTCCCTCGTCGGGCTAAAGTGTATCAAAACGTCGCGCGTTTGTCGTATCGTACGTCGAACGCTTGTCAGCGAGAATTCCATGGACCTCGACCTCGACCTCGACCTCGGCTTCATCCCTCGCATCGGCGAGGAGAACTACAAGGCGGATTCGTCATCCATCACCCTGACGGCCCGGTCGTGGTCGACACCGGAATCGGGCACGGCAACGACCTGATCGATGCGCTGTAGTCCCGCCCTCAGGCGGTGAAGGTGCGGGCCATCCAGGTGGCGACGACGTGGCGGTCGAGAGGGGTGGTCGTGACGGATTCTCGCGCCCGCGCCACGACCTCGGCGCCGAGGACCTCGGCCCGGCCTGCGTAGAGGTGGTCGGCCACGGCCGGCGAGAACTCGGGGTGGTTCTGGATGGTCCAGGCCCGCTCGCCGATGATCAGACCGCCGATTGGGCAGAACTCGTTGCCGGCCCACACCGACGTGTCATCGGGGACGTCCACCACCTGATCCTGGTGACTGGCGGCCAACGTGACCGTCGGTCGATCGTCCTCGATCCACCATGGTCTCGCCTGGATCGTGTAGCTCTGCGCTCCGACGCCCCAGCCGCGTTCGGATTTCTCCACCACACCACCGAGCGCGTGGGCGGTCATCTGATGGCCGAAGCACACGCCGACATAGGGCCGTTCCTCGTCGGTGATGGCGCGCACCACCTCTTCGGTGGGCCCGATCCATGGCAGGTCGTCGTACACGGACGACCTGCTCGGCGAGCACAACCAACCGTCGCAGTCATCGAGCGAGGCCGGGAGGTCGCCGGCTTTGGCGTCGAACGTCACGATCTCGATCCCGAGCGGTCCGAGCAGGGACGTGAAGAGGTCGGGGTAATCGCCCTCGATGTGCGCGCTCGTCCGGGCGACGTGCCCGACGAGTATCAGACCGACTCGGACCACAGCCATGCTCTCCTGGTAGTCATCTGGGACATCCACTCACCGGAACGAGAAGACCGCGCCGGCCGCGGCCGCGTCGAGCTCGGGAACGAGGCCACGATGCCTCAGGACGGGCAGGACGCCCTCACCCACGTGGTAGGCCTCCTCCAGGTGCGGGTACCCGGACAAGATGAAGGCGTCGATGCCGAGTGCGTGGTACTCGGCGATGCGATCGGCGACGGTCTCGTACGAGCCGACGAGGGCCGTGCCCGCACCTCCGCGCACGAGGCCGATCCCGGCCCAGACGTTGGGGTGGATCTCCAGTTCGCGGAGGTCGGGCTCGTGTCGTTTGGAAGTGCCGGACAGCTCGGCTGTGTTTCCTGGGCCTCGGTCCTGGTGGAGCTCGGCCATCCGGCGCTGACCGACGCTCGCGGTGGTTTCGAAGTCGGCCCGGGCAGCGGCGATGGCCTCGTCGGACATGGCGGCCCGCATGGCATCGCCGACCGCCCAGGCCTCCGCATCCGTCGGGCGGGCGATGACGTGGAAACGAATACCGAAACGGAGCTGCCGACCGAACGATGCGGCGAGGGCCCGCACACGCTCGATCCGCTCCCTCGCCATGGTCGGGGGTTCGCCCCAGAGCAGGTACGTGTCGACGTGGGATGCGGCCACCGCTTCGGCGGCCTCCGACGCCCCGCCGAAGTAGATCGGCGGGACCGGCTCGGGCGCCGCCCTGGTGGTGGCCTGCTCGACCCGGAAGAAGGTCCCCGCGTGGTCGAACGGCGCTTCACCCCAGGCGCCACGCATCACCCGGAGGAACTCCCCGGTGCGTTGATACCGCGTGTCTTTGTCCTCGAAGATGCCGAAGCGAGCCAGCTCGGCGGGCTCGGCGCCGGTGACGACGTTGACGAGGAGTCGGCCGCCGGAGAGCCGTTGGTAGGTCGACGCCATCTGGGCGGCCAGGGTCGGTGTGAGCAAGGCCGGCCGGAACGCGACGAGGAACTTGAGGCGGGTGGTGAGCGGGATCAGCGCCGCGGTGGCCAACCACGCGTCCTCGCAGCCGGTGCCGCACGGCGTGAGCGCGGCGTCGAAACCGAGGGTGTCACAGGCGGTCGCCACCTGGGCCAAGTACGCGAGCGTCGGCGGGCGTCGATGGCCATCTTCGCCGGGCAACACCTCTCGCGAATCGCCTCCGGTAGGCAGGAACCAGTCGACCTCGATCACAGGGGGAGACGTTATAGCTGTCGAGGTCAGGCCGGGCACGCCTCGGGCACCGTGTCGCCGACCAGGAGAGCGTCGATCCAGGTCACGGCGTCATCCGACGCTTCGGCGACGACGGCGCCGTGACCGATCCCCTCGTAGAGGCGTAGCTCGGCCGAGGTGCCGGCCGCACACATCCGCTGCGTCAGGATCGGGGCGATCGCACCCAGGCCCAGTTCATCGGCCGTGCCCTGCAGGATCAGGGCCGGGATGCCGAGGTCGACCGACCCGGGGGTGTTGAGCGTGATGGCGCCTGACCATGCAGGGATGGTTCGCGGATCGACGGCAGCCGCCCCTCGGCCCAGACCCGTGAAGATCTCGTTCAGCGTGGCCTGCACCTCGAGGTTGCACTCCTGCTCGAGCAGGTCGAGGCGCTCGATCGCTTCGGGGGCGAGGACCTCGGTGACATCCAGGCTGGGATCGGCGGCGGCGAGGCCCGCGATGCCGGACACGAAGTAGCCGGCGAAGGAGGGCAGCGTCGACGCCGACCCCAACAGGAGGTCGAACTCCGCAGCCGGGGCGTAGGCGGCGACGCCGACGATGTCGAGGTCGGGTGCGTAGTCCGGCGCCAGTTGGGCGGCGAACAACGCGGCATGGCCCCCCTGGGAGTGGCCGGAGATCACGACGGGGCCGTCGGCAGTCACGCCCGGGATCTGCCCGGCGGCGCGGACGATGTCGAGCACGCCTCGGCCTTCGCTGAGCCCGGCCAGATAGGGGTGGGGACCGGGTGTGCCGAGCCCTTCATAGTCGGTGGCGGCGATGACGAAACCCTCGTCGAGGAAGTGTCGGAACTGGTCGACCAAGCCGTACCCGGGGTCCTGCTCCGGGAACAGATCGTCGCGGAGGCTGGGTGCGCACGGATCGGCCAGGCCGGTGGTGCCGTGAGCCCAGGTGATCACCGGTTGGGGGTCGGTGGTGTCGTCGCCCGAAGGTGCGGGCGCCAGCACGTAGCCCGACACGGCGACGGGATTGCCCTCGACCGTTTCGCTGAGATGAAGGACCCGGTACCCGACGACGGAGTCATCGGCGGTGTCGAACGGCTCCGCGAAGATGAGATCGCCGGGTTCGCCGCCGGGAAGCGGTTCCGGTGGGGTGTACAGATCGGCGGTGGTCACCTCGAAAGCGGCCAACCCGTCGTCCGCCGTGGTCGCGTCCGTGGTGGGGGACATCTCGTCGACCGGCGCGTCCGAGGTCATCGATTCGTCGTCGACGGGGACGTTGTTCGTTGACTCGGTGGCGACTTCCGAGCCGGCCGTCGTCTGGGTGGCCACCGAGCCGCGACCGTCGTCACTGCAGCCGGTGGCGGCGAGCCCGATGATGAGAATGGTGAGGAGGCAACGGCGGCGCATGTCCGGAGGTTACCGGCCGGTGAACATCACAGTGCTCGCAGAGCGTCGAGGATCGGGCGCCACCGCTCGGCCGCATCGGTCGAGCCGGTCGCCGCGGCCTCCATCGGGGCACGGAAGACGAGCCGGTCGACGAGCCCGCGGTACCGGCGATCGATCTCGGCGGGAATCTGTTCGGGCGGACCGACGACGGCGAACGCGGCGAGGATGTCGTCGTCGATCAGCTCACCCATCTCCACCCACTGACCCTGTTTCGACATGCGGTTGAGCTCGGTGTGGACATCGCTCCAACCGTGGTGGGCGAGAACCGGCTCGTAGGCCGGCGTCGATCCGTAGAACGCGATCTGCTGACGAGTCGCAGCGACACGGGTGGCCATCTCGGCCTCGTTGTCGCCAGTCACGCAGAAGACGGGGAGCACCACCTCGAAGTCCTGACGTGGTCGGCCCGATTTGGCCAGGCCGGCCTCGATGGCCGGCATCGTGTGGTCGCGCAGGTAGTCCGACGTCGTGAAACCGTGGGCGATGAATCCGTCGGCCACCTCGCCCGCAACCTGCGTCATGAGCTGACCCACGCCGGCGAGGAACACCCGTGGCCGTCCGAACCCCGTGGGGCCGGGGTCGAACATCGGCGTCATCAACGTGTGCTGGTAGAAGTCGCCGCGAAAGTTCAGCGGGGTGCCTTCGTTCCACCGATCCCAGATGGCGTGCATGGCCAGCACGAGCTCCCGCATGCGGGCGGCCGGGCTCGTCCACGGCATGGAGAAGCGTTTGGTGATGTGCGGCTTGATCTGGGAGCCCAGGCCGAGGATGAACCGGCCCCCGCTGGCTCGCTGCAGGTCGTGCGCGGTGTTGGCCAGGGTCATCGGGCTGCGGGCGAACGCCACGGCGATGCTGGTGCCGATCTCGAGGCGTTCGGTGACCGTGGCGGCCACGGCCAGGGGGAGGAACGGGTCGTTCTTGAGCTCGGCGGTGAAGCCCCCGGTGTAGCCGCCGGTCTCGAGGGCGCGAGCATCTCGTGCGGCGTGGTGGATGTCGGTGCTGATGCCACCGTCGAGCTTCATGGGGTGAGCCTTTCTGTCAGCCGAGGTCCGTCGTGGCGGCGCGAGCTCGCTCGGCCAGCCATTCGACCTGATGGCGGAAGTAGTCGGCGCCGCTGGCGTCCTTGTCACCCATGGCGCCGTTCACGAACCGGTTGTAGACGCCCTGCAGGATGCAGGCACCCCGCCAGTGAGCGAACGCGATGTAGTAGGGGAGGTTCGACAGGTCGCGCCCACTGGCGTCGGCGTACCAGCCCATCAACGTGTCGCGCTCCGGCATTCCGTCGGCCATGGTCGGGGCCGACGGCAAGAAGGTGCGATCGTCGGAGGGTCGGGACCAGTACATCCACAACCCTCCGAGATCGGCCATGGTGTCGCCGAGGGTGCACAGCTCCCAGTCGAGCACGGCCGTGATGTGTCCGTCGTCGGCGATCATGCAATTGTCGAGCCGGTAGTCGCCGTGCACGATCCCGGCCGGACCTTGGTCGGGGATGCGGCGCGCCAGGAAGTCGTGCACCTCGGCGATGAGCGGGAGATCGTGGGTGCGGGACTGCTCGAACTGTGTCGACCAACGACGCAGTTGCCGACTGACGTACTCATCCTTGCGACCGAGCTCGCCCAGGCCGATGTCGTCGGGGTTCACGGCGTGGAGGGCCGCGAGCGTCTCGACCAGGTGTCGGGACATGGCGGCCCGGATCTCGGCGGGATAGGTCTCGGCGATCTCGGTCGATCGCACGACGGTCCCAACAGCAAAGCGCATGACGTAGAACGGCGCGCCGTTGACCTGAGGGTCTTCGCAGAGGCCGACGACGGCGGGTACCGCCACCGACGTGTGGGCGATGGCCGAGAGGATGCGGTGCTCGCGCGCCATGTCGTGCGCGGTGGCCAGCACGTGGCCGGTTGGCGGCCGCCGCAGCGCGAAGGCGCTCCCGGCGCTGTCGGTCACCTTGTAGGTGAGGTTCGAGTTCCCGCCGGCGATGAGCTCGAAGCGCAACGGCGGCGTGATGTCGGTCGTCGCCTCGAACCACCTGGTCACCGCTGGCGCGTCGACTCCCGTGACGGTGGTCGCCTCCGACTCGGCGGAGTCAGGAGTCGAGCGGCGGGGTGACGCAGGGTCGCTGGGCATGGAGGACCCAGGGTAGTCATCTGCCGCGCCGGAGTCCGTAGCCTGAGCCCACCGGGGAATGCCGAACCGGGGTGACGACGTTGGGAACCGACATGGCTGACGTGACTGATGCAACCTTCCAGACCGCAGTGATCGAGCGTTCGCACCAGGTGCCGATCGTCGTCGACCTCTGGGCGCCGTGGTGCGGACCGTGCCGCTCTCTGGGTCCGATCCTCAAGAAAGTCATCGGGGCCACGAACGGCCGGGTCGAGCTCGTCAAGGTCAACGTCGACGAGAACCCGGCGGTCTCGCAGGCCTTCCGGGTGCAGTCGATCCCCGTCGTGTTCGCGCTCCACGGCGGGTCCGTCGTCGATGCCTTCGTGGGTGCGCAGGGCGAAGCCGCCGTCACCGAGTTCGTGGACAAGCTGCTCGCGCTCGCCGTCGACGGCGTCGACGCGGCGGAAGCCGAAACGGTGGTCGACGAGATCGACACCCTGGTCGCAGCGGGCGACGAACCGGGCCTGCGGGCGTTCCTCGAGACCGAGCCCGGCAACGAAAAGGCGATCGTGGCCCTGGCCTCGATGCTCATCGACCAGGGTGACTCCGACGGCGCGTTGGAGTGGCTGGCCAAGGTGCCCGAGCACGCGGAGGCCCGTCGGTTGGCGGCCCTGGCCCGTACCGGAGTTTCCGCCGACGGCGCCGATGGCGGCGAGGCCATCGCCGGTGAGCTCGATGTTCTACTCGGACGGGTCAAGACCGACGACGACGCCCGGCAGCGCTTCGTCGACCTGCTCGAGGTCCTCGGCCCGGAGGACCCCCGCACCACGCAGTACCGGCGTCGGCTGACCTCGGCGCTGTACTAGCGCGTTTCGGGCTCACTCGCTCGCCTTTCGGGCTCACTCGATAGGGTGATCTCTACATCGGCACCCGGCTGGGGGCGCCCGCTCTGAGTTGCGACGCGATGCGTCGCCGGCCCAGAAGGTGGTGCCACGGTGACGATGCCGTTCGACGAGGATCACGGGCTTGTCCGGCGCGCCGTGACGGAGACCACTCGCCGTCATCTCCGTGATTGGCGTTCGACGATGCTGCCCGTTGCCGCGGTGGCTCTCGGTCTGACCGCGGTCGGCTGGTGGTTGACCCGACCCGAACCACGACCCCCGATCGAGACCCTGCTCCCGACGGCCGCCGAGGTCGATCCCGGACCGGCTCCGACGACATCGCCCCCAGCCCCAGCCCCAGCCGCAGCCGGGGCCGAGCCCGGGGCCGGCGCCGAGGCCGACGAGCCGCTCGCGGCCGAGGTGGTCGTTCATGTCGCCGGCGCGGTCGTTCGGCCGGGATTGGTCACCGTCGACTCTCCGGCTCGGGTGGCTGATGTCGTCGCCGCCGCCGGCGGCCTCGTCACCGGAGCCGATGCGGACCGCATCAACCTCGCCGCGCCCGTAGCGGACGGCGAGCGGGTCTTCGTCCCCGTGGTCGGCCAAGTGGAGATCCCCGCCCTGGTGCCCGAAGGATCGGGCGGGCCGGCTGGAGCGACCAGCGCGGGAGGACCCGGTCCGCCCGCGCTGGTCGACCTCAACGCCGCGGACCAGAGCAGCCTCGAAACCTTGCCCGGCGTCGGCCCGGCGACCGCTCAGGCCATTCTTGCCCACCTCGCTCAGAACGGTCCGTTCACCCGACTGGAGGATCTGCTCGAAGTGCGGGGCATCGGCCCGGCCAAGCTCGAGTTGATCCGCCCGTACGCCACGGTCGGGTAGGGGCCGGGGACCATGCCGCTGTGGATGGTGGGACTGGCCGTCGTGATGTGCGGCGTCGGCGTGAACCGTCCGGCGCCGGTACCTGCCGGGGTCGTCGTCGCGTTGCTGGTGAGTGCGACGGTGCTGGCGCCTCGACCCGGTGCCGGCTCGGGGGCTCGGGCGCTGAGCCGATGGGTGCCGTTGCTCGTCGCCGTCCTCGTGGCCGCGTCAGGGCGATCCCATGAGGTGGTCTCAGCGGATACGCCAGCGGCCGCTGGTGCCGTCGATGGCCTTGTCGTGTTCCGGTCGGATCCGGTCTGGAATCGAGGCGCCGCCGAGGCCACGGTCGTCATGGCCGACGTCGAGCTGCTCGCCACGGGACGCCGCGGGGTGGCCGCCTGCCTGTCGGGGCGTTTGGCGGGTGAGCGGGCGGTGTTGTCCGGATCGGTCGTGGGACGCGGACCCGACGATGTGTGGTTGGGTCGCCTCGGGGTCCAGGGTCGGCTCGCCGTTGACCGTTGCACGCCCGTGGACGGTGGCGCATGGCCCAGCCGGTTGGCGAACGCCGTGCGACGAGCGATCGAACGTGGGGCCACGTTCGGACCGGAACGGACGGCGTTGTATGTGGGGCTGGTGTACGGCGACGATCGCAACCAGTCGATCGGACTGGCCGACGACTTCCGGCGCACCGGGCTCGGACACCTCCTGGCGGTGTCGGGCCAGAACGTGGCGTTCGTCCTCGCCGTCGCTGCGCCGCTGCTCCGGCGCCTGGATCGCGTGGGGCGGGTCGCCGCGGCGATCGGGCTGCTGAGCTTGTTCGCCACCATGACGCGCTTCGAACCATCGGTCCTCAGGGCGGTGACGGTGGCCGGTGGTGCGGTCGTGGCTCAGGCGCTCGGCCGGCCGGCCGAGACGCTCCGCTTGCTCGGGTTGGCGGTCGTCGTGCTGGTGATGATCGACCCCATGTTGGTGAGCGCCTTGGGCTTCCAACTCTCGGTCGCGGCGTCGGCGGGAATCATCGTGCTCAGTCGACCGATCGAGCGGCTGTTGCCCGGTCCGAGGCCGGTCGCCGAGGCGTTGTCCGTCACCGCGGCGGCGCAGCTTGCCGTCGCACCGCTCCTCCTGGCGACGTTCGGCGAACTGCCGGTCGCCTCGTTGCCGGCCAACCTCCTGGCCGGCCCGGCGGCCGGGTTCGTGATGATGTGGGGCAGTACGGCCGGGATCGTGGCCGGCCTGGCGGGTGGATGGGTGGCCGAGCTTCTCAACCTGCCGACGGCGGTCGCCTTGTGGTGGCTGGAGACCGTCGCCCGTGTCGGCGCTCGGGTTCCGTTGGGGTCGTTGAGCAGCCGGCATCTCGCTGCCCTCGTCGTGCTCGGTTGCGCCGTGACGGTCTGGAGCCGGCCCCGGTCGGCCGAGCTGGCGCCGTCGGGCGAGGGGCCAGGTGGAGGGCGCCGAACGAGTCTCGTGCTGCGGTCCGCCATGGTGCTGGTGATCCTCCTGCCAGGGATCTCGGAGCTGCGGTCGCGCCCAGGCGTCGGAGCCGCCACGGTCGATGGCGGCGCCCAGCTCTGGCAGGGATCCAGGGGCGGCATCGTCCTCCAGGTCGACGGACGCACCGACGCCGGCCGCGTGCTCGCGTCGCTCCGGGAGCGGGGCGTCGAGCGCCTCGACCTGGTGGTCGTGTCATCGCCCAGCCGCGCCGCCGGGCGTGCGGTAGCCGATCTCCGCAGCCGACTCGAGATCCGCGGCGTCTGGGCGCCGGAGCGCCATCAGGTCCGCGGGGGCTACTCGCCAGTGCGTGGCGAGGTTCTCGAAGTGGGCGGCGTGCGGGTCACCGTCGTGTCGACCGACGAGAGATTGGTCATTCAGGTCGACCGACCGCCGTGAGCAGCGGCCATCTCAGCCGCCAGATGGCGGGCATCAGTCGGTCGGACGATGGGGTCGCCGACACCTGCGCATGGGCCGCCCAGCCATCGTCCGCTCAGTTTGGAGAAGCGTTAGGGTGCCGAGCGTGCTGCTGGAGCTCGGAAGACACCGATTCGACGTGACGTACCGCGCCCTGGTGATGGGCATCTTGAACCGTACGCCGGACTCGTTCTTCGACCAGGGCACCTACTTCGACTTCGACTCGTTCGTCCGGAAGGCCGAGGGGCTGGTCGAGGCGGGCGCCGACTTCCTCGACGTCGGGGGCATGAAGGCCGGACCGGGTCCGGAGGTAACCGTGGCCGAGGAGATCGATCGCGTCGTACCAGCCGTCGAGGCGCTGGTGGCCCGGTTCGATCTGCCCATCTCCGTCGACACCTTCCGGGGTCAGGTCGCCCGGGCCTGCTACGCGGCGGGAGCGGTCATCGGTAACGACATCAGTGGTTTCGCCGACCCCGACTACCTGCCTGCTGCAGTGGAGCATCAGGCCTCGGTCGTGGTTTGTCACATCCGGTTGGCCCCGCGCGTCCCCGATCCCGCCCCCGTGTACGACGATCTGCTCGACGATGTGCGCGAGTTCCTGGGCGAGCGGGCGACCTGGGCCGAGGCGGCCGGAATTCCCCGGTCGCGCATCATGGTCGATGCCGGGCTCGACCTCGGCAAGACCGAGCCGATGTCGGCCGAGCTGCTGCGCAACTCCGACGATCTCGTCTCGCTCGGGTACCCCGTCTTCCTGTCCGCCTCCAACAAGCGGTTCCTCGGCGTGCTCACCGACACCGAGGTCGACGAGCGGCGCGAACCGACGGCGTCCGCCCACGCCCTGGGGATCGCTCTGGGATGCCGGATCCTGCGGGCGCACGACGTGCGCGGTTCACGCCGAGTCGCCGACGTGATGGCGGAGATACTGGCGGCGCGCGGCAGCTACGAAGGCCACGGCGCCGGCTCGGCCGGACCTCCCGTCGTCGGCGACCGCGCCCGCACATCGGCGACGGGGGCGGGGCGATATGTGTTGGCGCCGCCGGGGGCGGCGCGGTATGTGTTGGCGCCGCCGGGGGCGGCGCGGTATGTGTTGGCGCCGCCGGGGGCGGCGCGGTGAGCGTTCTGTTCATCCGGGGCGACGATGGCGTGCTCATCGGCGATGCCGTCCGTCACGCCGTGGCCGAAGCGGTCGGCGTCGAGGACCCGAGCCTCGTCGTCGACGAGCTCGATGAGGACCGCCTGCGCAGCGACGATGGCTTCCGTCTGGCCCCTCTCGTCGACGCCGCGCAGACCCCGCCTTTCCTCACGGCCAAACGGGTGGTGGTCGGCCGGCATCTCGGGCGTTTCACGAAGGCCGATGACGTGGCGTCACTGGTTGAGTACCTGTTGTCGCCCCTGTCGACCACCGACCTGGTCCTCGTCTGGGAGCGAGGCCAGAATCCGAAACAGGACCGCCTGGGGGCCCCGCCGAAGGCGCTCCTGGCCGCGGTTGCCGAGGCCGGGGGTTCCGTGCTCGAAGTCGACGTGCCCGCGCAGGCGGCCGCCGCGGGCAAGTGGCTCGACGAGCGCCTCGACGCGGCACCACTCGTGTTCTCCGGGCCGAGTCGTCGGGCCATCGGCGAGTCGCTCGGCGAGGACCGCTCCCGCGTGCTCGCCCTGCTCGAGGTCCTCGAATCGACCTATGGTCCCGGCGCCCGCCTCGAGGTCGACGATGTCGAACCGTTCCTCGGTGAACGAGGCTCCGTTCCCCCCTGGGAGCTCACCGATGCCATCGCCGACGGCGATCGCGTGCGGGCGCTCGATGCCCTGCACCGCATGTTGGGGGCCGGCGATCGGCACGCGCTCCAGATCATGGCCTCGCTGCACGGTCAGTACGCCCGGGTGCTGCGCCTCGACGGCGCCGATGCCCGCGACGACAAGGCGGCTGCCGCCCTTCTGGGTATGAAGGGCTCGACCTTCCCGGCCAAGAAGGTGCTCACCATCTCTCGCAAGATGGGCACGGAGAACGTGGCCCAGGCCATTCGATTGCTCGCCCAGGCCGATCTCGACCTGCGCGGCGAAAAGGATTGGCCCGACACCTTGGTGCTCGAGGTGTTGATCGCCCGCCTGTGCGGGCTGCACCGCCGCTGATCGGTGGTGCAGGCTCCACCGACGCTGATCTGCGCCGGGGGGGCCGCGAGTGGTCAGTCCTCGGCGCCGGCCTTGGCGAGGCGCTTCATGATGCGCGACTTGCGGCGAGCCGCGGTGTTCTTGTGCAGGACACCCTTGGTGGCGGCCTTGTCGATGCGGCGCACGGCGAGGCGAGTCAGCTCGGTGGCATCCTCGGCTCCGGAATCGGTCGCCGTGACGGCCTGCTTGACGCGGGTGCGCAGCTCTGACCGCACCGCCTTGTTACGGGCATGCGCCTTCTCGTTAGTGCGGTTGCGCTTGATCTGGCTCTTGATGTTCGCCACGGTGCTAATTACCTACATCGTTCTCGTGCGGAAAACCCGAACGAGCATAACGCAGCGGCCGTTCGAACCCACCCGTAGCCGGCTCGGTGGGGCGGCGAGAGGTCGAAGCTAGCCTCGATCAGGCTCCTCCTGCCCTCTTGTCGGCCCCCTCACCACGGTACTCATGGACCAATCGCGCCTTCGCAACACCTCGATCATCGCCCACATCGACCATGGGAAGTCGACCCTGGCCGACCGGATGCTCGAGCTGTGCGAGGCCGTCGACCCCCGGGACATGCGCGCCCAGTACCTCGACTCGATGGACATCGAGCGGGAGCGGGGCATCACCATCAAGCTCCAGAGCGTTCGTCTGAACTGGCGTGAGCACGTCGTCAACCTGATCGACACCCCGGGCCATGTCGACTTCGGGTACGAGGTCAGTCGATCGTTGGCGGCGTGTGAGAGCGTGATCCTCGTCGTCGACGCCGCCCAAGGCATCGAGGCCCAGACCCTCGCCAACTGCTACCTGGCCCTGGAGAACGATCTCGAGATCGTGGCGTGCCTCAACAAGATCGATCTGCCCGCCGCGGACCCGGATCGGTACGCGGCCGAGATCGAGCACGTGCTCGGTATCAAGGCGAGCGAGATCCTGCGCATCAGCGCCAAGACCGGCGAAGGCGTGGCCGAGCTCCTCGACGCCGTCCTCGACCGCACGCCGCCGCCGACCGGTCAGGTCGACGCTCCCCTCCAGGCCCTGATCTTCGACAGCCACTTCGACAACTACCGCGGGGTGGTGTCGTCGATCCGGGTCGTCAACGGCCGAATGCGCAGCACCGACCGCCTGCGCTTCCTGCACGCCAACGCCGTCCACGAAGTGAACGAGATCGGCGTACGGCTGCCCAACCCGACACCCGTGGCCGAACTCGGGGCCGGGGAGGTGGGGTATCTCATCGCCGGGATCAAAGAAGTCGGTGACGCTCGGTCCGGCGAGACGGTCACGACGTCCGACAAGGGCGCCACCGAGCCGCTGCCGGGATACCGCGAACCCAAGCCGATGGTGTTCAGCGGCCTCTATCCGATCGACGGAGACGACTTCTCCAACCTGCGCGAGGCGCTCGACAAGCTGATGCTGAACGACGCCAGCTTCACCTTCCAGCCCGAGACCTCGGGGGCGTTGGGCCACGGCTTCCGCTGCGGGTTCCTCGGTCTGCTGCACATGGAGATCGTGCGCGAACGCTTGGAGCGCGAGTTCAACCTCAGCCTCATAAGCACCGCGCCGTCGGTGCAGTACCGCGTGACCATGCCGGGTGGGCGGCAGGTGGTGTGCGAGAACCCGTCGGAGATGCCCAATCCAGCCGAGCTGGAGCGAGTCGAGGAGCCCATGCTTCGCCTCTCGATCGTCACCCCGTCGACGTACACGGGAACGATCATGGACCTGTGCCAGAAACGGCGGGGACGGCTCGACAAGATGGACTACCTGTCGCCGGAGCGGCTCGAGATGCACTACACGGTGCCCCTGGCCGAGGTCGTGCTCGACTTCTTCGACCAGCTGAAGAGCCGTACCCAGGGGTATGCCAGCCTCGACTACGAGCAGGCCGGGTACGAGCAGGCGCAGTTGGTGAAGGTCGATCTCCTGCTCCATGGTGAGCCCGTCGACGCCTTCTCCGCCATCGTGCACCGAGAGAAGTCGTACGAGTACGGCCGCAAGATGGCCGAGAAGCTCAAGACGCTGATCCCGCGCCAGCAGTTCGATGTGCCGATCCAGGCCGCGATCGGCGGGCGGATCATCGCTCGGGAGACGGTGAAGGCGTACCGCAAAGACGTCACGGCCAAGCTGTACGGCGGCGACATCTCACGGAAGCGCAAGCTGCTGGAGAAGCAGAAGGAGGGCAAGAAGCGGATGAAGAGCATCGGTCGCGTCGATGTCCCCCAGGAGGCGTTCATCCAGGCGCTTCGCATCGACGACTGAGGCCCAGCCGCATCCCTGCCGCCGGCGGTTGCTGAACGGGCCTCCATCAGGGCGGAACCGGCAGAAGGGTATGCTTCGAGTGTCGTTCTGGTAAACGAGGGCATCAGCATGCTCGACGATCGCAAGGCATCGATCCTGCGTGCGGTGGTGCAGGAGTTCATCGAGACC
Source organism: uncultured Acidobacteriota bacterium (assembly GCA_963732655.1). Classification (GTDB taxonomy): domain Bacteria; phylum Actinomycetota; class Acidimicrobiia; order Acidimicrobiales; family SHLQ01; genus CAVTWS01. Next base: position 1,058,308 of record CAVTAI010000005.1, read on the forward strand.
GCCCAACCTGTCGGTTCAGGTCGGATCGCCACGACCGCAGGAGTCGCGGTCTCGCCGGCGACCATCCGCAGCGAGATGGCGGCGCTCGAGGACCAGGGATACCTCCACCAGCCCCACACCAGTGCCGGCCGCGTGCCGACCGAGAAGGGGTACCGGTTCTTCGTCGACGAGATGGCGGGTCCGGCGCCGCTCGACAAGGCGCGCGAGGACACGATCCGCGACTTCTTCGGCCGGACCCACGGCGAGATCGAACGGGTCCTGCAAGACACCAGCGGGTTGCTGGCTCGACTCACCGACACGACCGCGATCGTGGTCGGACCGTTGCCCGACACGGTGCGGATACGCACGGCGCAGCTCGTCGATCTCACCGCGGAACTGGCGTTGGTGGTGGTCGTGCTGTCCAACGGTTCGGTCGTCAAGTGCACGCTCGATGTACCCGCGTCCACCGGCGCTGACGATCTCACCGAGGTCGGCCGCTTCCTGGAGTCCAGCCTGCGGGGTCAGGCGCTGGGAGCCATGCACACCGACCTCCTGCCCGAGGCGCCGAGCTCCCCGATCTCCGAGCTGGCTCGCCGGGCTGTCCTCGCCCTGGCCGCCGAAGCCGATCACGACGCCCGGGTCTACGTCGAGGGAGCGAGCCGGGTGGCCAGTGCGTTCGAAGCGGTCGACACGGTTCGCCAGGTGCTCGGCATCCTCGAGAAGCAGCTCGTGGTCGTCACCTTGCTGCGCGACGTGATCGACCGCGGACTCAGCGTGGCGATCGGGTCCGAGACGGGGGTGGCACCCCTGAGCGAGTGCGCGGTTGTGGTCGCTCCATACGAGGTCGAAGGCGAGGCAGTCGGTACGATCGGTGTGCTCGGTCCGACTCGGATGAACTACCCGCAGGCGTTGGCCGCAGTGGCGGTTGTGAGCCAGAACCTCGGGCGTCGCCTGAGCGAGGGCTGACACCGGCGGGCTCCGAGCGGAGTTCGATCCTCTCCCCGTTCGACGAGACCACCGTGAGTGACCGCGACTACTACGAGACCTTGGGCGTGGGCCGGGAGGCCACCGCCGACGACATCAAACGCTCTTACCGTCGGATGGCGCGCGAGCTCCACCCGGACCGCAACCCCGGCGACGCCGAGGCGGAGGCCCGGTTCAAGGAGGTCGCCCGCGCCTACGAGGTTCTGAGCGATCCCGAGAAGCGGGCCCGATACGACCGCTTCGGATCGGCCGATGCCGGCGCCGGCGATCCGTTCGGTGGTGGGTTGGGCGACTTGTTCTCGGCCTTCTTCGGCGGCGGCAGTCCTTTCGGCGGGGGCGGCGGTCGCAATGGTCGCCCGGCGGGTGAAGATCTCGAGGTCATCCTCGATCTCGAGCTCCTCGATGTGATGACGGGCGGACCGCAGACCGTCAGTGTCCGCACCGCGGTGCCCTGCGATACCTGCGAGGCCTCGGGCGCCACACCCGGCACGTCGGCCACGACGTGCGGCGAGTGCCGTGGTTCGGGCCAGGTGCGCCGGATCCGCGAGAGCTTCCTGGGGCAGATGGTCAGCTCGTCGGCGTGCCCGGTGTGTCGTGGTGCCGGCGAGGTGATCGCCGAACCCTGCGGTGACTGCCGAGGCCAGGGGCGGGTCATCGTCGAGGGCAAGGACTACACCGTCGAGGTGCCGGCCGGCGTCGATACGGGCTCCACCCTGCGCCTCACCGGACGCGGTGCGGTCGGGCCGCGTGGTGGGGGTTTCGGTGACCTCTACGTGCACATTCGCGTGCAGGCGCACCCCGATTTCGATCGTGACGGCGCCGACCTGCTCCACGGGCGACGGGTGTCGTTCGCGCAGGCTGCGCTCGGCACCCACATCGACATCGACACCGTCGAGGGAGCCGTCGAGTCGATCGAGCTCCCGGCCGGTACGCAGTCCGCCACCGTGTTTCGCGTCGCGCGGCGCCGGCGTACCGCGGCTCCAAGGCCGAGGGCGTGGGGATCTGCTCGTCGAGATCGCGGTCGAGACGCCCACGGACCTCACCGATGAGCAAGAGGCCTTGCTGCGGCAACTGGCCGATCTCCGCGGAGAGTCCGTAGCCCCGCCCGAGCACGGGCTCATGTCCCGGATCAAGTCCGCGTTCCGCTGAGCGACGACATGGTGCCCGCCGCCAGAAGGGGACCGGACGACATGGTGCCCGCCGCCAGAAAGGGACCGCACGTCATCGTCGATTCGCTCGACGATGTGGAGCTCGACGACGAGTCTCGACATCACCTGAGCCGGGTTCGGCGTCTGCGGGCTGGCGATCCGCTCACGGTCAGTGACGGTCGCGGTCGCTGGGCCGACGCCTGCTGGACGGGCGATGCGCTGGAGCTTTCCGGTCCGCCCGTCGAGGTGTCGCGGCCTTCGGTCGTGGTGGCGGTGGCGTTCTCGCTGGTCAAGGGCGGCCGACCTGAGTTGGTAGTGCAAAAGCTCACCGAGCTCGGTGTCGACCGCATCGTGCCGTTCGTCTCCGAGCGGTCGGTCGTGCGATGGGACGAGGTGCGCGGTGCCCGTCACCACGCCCGTCTGCATCGGGTCGCCCGGGAGGCGGCCCAGCAGAGCAAGCGGATCTGGCTCCCGGAGATCGAGCCGGTGACCTCGTTCTCCGATCTCGCGGGTCGGCCCGGATCGGTGGCGGCCGACCTCGCCGGCGCGCCCCTGCTCGGTGTGCCCGAGCTGGTCCTGATCGGCCCCGAAGGAGGCTGGTCGGACTCCGAGCGCTCGGTCCGGTTGCCGACCGTCGGCCTCGGTGACACGGTGCTGCGCGCCGAGACCGCGGCTCTCGCGGTCGGCACGCTGTTGTGCGCTCTGCGTGGGGGCCGTGTGGCTCCTGTTGACACCACGTGACGCAAAGCGTTCGCACGATCACGACGAGTACCGGTTGCATCGCTGCAACGGACCTGCATACGCTGTCGCCCCGTTGGAGCTATACGGAGCGCGGTCGAAAGAACGCGCTACGCGCCGGTCCATTCCCGCCGTGGTGAAAGACCCTCGGGGGGTGCCGGTAAGAGGAAACGGGCGAGTGGAGGACATCATGACGATCACCGATGAGGACGTGCTACTGGCCTCCGATCCGTACAGCCGGAAGGTTGGTGAGCGGCTGCGGGCCATCCGCCGGCAGAAGCGACTGTCGCTCCAGGAGGTCGAGTCGGTCTCGCGCCAGGAGTTCAAGGCGTCGGTCCTCGGCGCCTACGAACGGGGCGAGCGCGCCATCTCCGTTCCTCGGCTGCAACGGCTGGCCCGTTTCTACAGCGTGCCCGTCGACCAACTGCTGCCGTACGACAACGCACCCGACTTCGGGGTCGAGGCGGACCTGGTCATCGACTTGACCGACCGTCCGGCGCGTTCGTTCACGGCGCCGGTGACCATCGATCTGGGCCGTCTCGACAAGCTCTCGGGCCCCGAGGCGGACATGCTGAACCGCTATCTCACGATGATCCAGGTGCAACGCCAGGACTTCAACGGGCGAGTGCTGACGGTACGACGAGACGACCTCCAGGCACTGGCCGCCATCCTCGGCACGAGCGTCGAGGGCGCCGCCCCGCGTCTCGATTCGCTCGGCCTGTCGTACAAACCCGTCAACAACTGACCGGCGGCCCATCGGCGCCGAGAGGTCACGCGCGGGATCGCTCGACCGCGGCTTCGAGGATCCGCCGGGCGTCCGCAAGTTCCTCGATCAGCCGGCTGGCCACCCCTGGGTCGCCCCCGGTGTCGGGGTGGATGTCTCGCAGGCGGGCTCGAAATGACGTTTGGATGTCTCGCCGGGTGAGGTGGTGGCCATTCGGAGGCGCCATGCCCAGCATGTCCCGAGCCCACAGCTCCGGGTCGTGATCTCGGCGCTGCCGGCCGAACGCCGTCCGGCCTCGCCCGCCCAGGTGAGACACGAGAGCGGCGTCGACCTCGCCTTCCCACGCCAGCGCACGGCGCAGCACGTCGGCCGTGTGGTGCCGGGCCGTGGCCGGGAGCCGCTGCATCGCGTAGACGGCGGCCAGGGCCTGCTGGATCGCGGACCCGTTGCACTCGAGGTCGAACACGACGTCGTCGGGACGCCCGCTCCGGCCGAGCCAGAGGCGTTGCGTACTGCGGGCCAGACCGTGGCGTGCCTCCTCGAGCCGGTGTCGCAGGCGGGGTTGGGGGACACGGCGCCCGGCATCGACGTCGTCGATGAGCTGGGCCAGGTCGTCGTGATGGTCGTCGTCGAGGCGTCGGGCGTGGGCGGAGAGCACGCCGCCGAGGAGGACGCCGCCGTATCCGGGGGCGTGGTCGACAGGGAGATCGGCGATACCGATGGCCACCCGGCGAACCGGCACTGCAGGGCGGGAGTGGTACACCTCCAGAACGGCGAGGGGCGGCACGTCGAGGACGCTACCGTCGGCGCCGGCCGGCTGGTGCGGCGGATTCGGTCAGCCGGGCCGTTCGTCGGTCATCCCGCCGGAACCGGGGGACCGGGATCGGGGAGGAGGAGCACCTGCCCGGCATGGATGAGGTCCGGCTCGTCGGGGTCGACGAGGCGATCACGGTTGTGGTCGATCACGAGACGCCAGTAGGTGGCCGTCTCCGATTCGGTCGTCTCGCGGCCCCAATGGTCACGGAGGGTCTCCTCGGCGATGGACCAGAGGTGGTCGCCGCGTCGAACGGTCCACGAGTCGACCGGCGCCTCGCGGAGGGCCGGGGTGGAGACGACTGGGAGGAGGATGGGCGGAGGCGGTGTTTGGGTCGACTCGATCGACGCCAGCCCAATGGTCGTCGGGGGGCTGGCGGTGATGGTTGGGGCGCTGGTCGTGGGGAGCAGCGGTTCCGCGGGTGGCGGCTCCGACGGTGGCGGCTGCGACGGCGCGGCAGCGACCGTCACGACACCCGGTCCGGACCGGGTCATGCCGGGAGCGATCAGTCCCATGGCCAGGCCGGTGGTCGTGGCGCCGACACCCACCCGGAGCAGGAGCGGAGGTACCAGCCGGGTGAGCGGCAACGTGCGCCCCACGAGTGCGGCCGCCAGGGCGCAACCGCAGCCGGCGACGATGTACCAGCAGGTGGCCAGGACCAGCAGGCGGAGAAGGGTCATGGCGACGACCGCCGGATCGGAATCGTGGATCCACGCCGGTACGCCGGTGAGCGGCGGTGGGGCCAAGACCCCACCACCCACGAGGTGCAGAGAACACGCGGCCACCAGCGCCATCCCGCCGAGGGCCAGCGCTTGTCGCGTGGCTCGGGGATCGACGATCCGGTCCGCCGGCGGTCCGGGACGGGTGGTGGTGGTCATGCCGGAGATCCTGGGGAGTCGAGGTCGACGATGCGATCGCCGGCCGGGGTGCTGGCCACGAGAGCTGGGCACGTGTCCGTGGCGGGCGCCAGTGCGGTGGCGCCGAGTATGAGATCGACATGGCGGGCGGTCGGGGTGCCGCCAGCGATCGTCCACTGGTCGAACACCCACACGTCGCCGGTGTCGAGGGCGAGGACGGCGGCGGTGGGAACCCCATCGCAGTCCCAGTCCGCCACGGTGGCCATCGCCGGTCCGCCCACGGAGATCTCGTAGGCGGAACCGTTCGCATCGACGACGGTGATGGTGGTCGGGGAGGCGACGGTCGTGGTGGGCGGCGAGGCGACGGTCGTGGTGGTCGGGGAGGCGACGGTCGTGGTGGTCGGGGAGGCGACGGTCGTGGTGGTCGGGGAGGCGACGGTCGTGGTGGTCGGGGAGGCGACGGTCGTCGTCGTGGGCCGCTCGGGCGCGGCTGATCCGGAGCGGGAGGTGGGCGCGGCACCGAACACCACCAGCCCGAGGGCGATGCTCGTGGCCGCTCCCACCGTCGCCAGTCGACGCCGGGCGAGGAGAGAGGTGAAGGCACGCCACCAGATGCTCAATCGGGTCGTCCCGCCGGGAGTGGTAGGGCGCGTCACCTCGGCGTGCTCGCGCCCGCTCGAACGGGCTGGGAGCGCCGGCCCGGCGATGAGAGCCGCCCGTCGAGCGACGTCGCGGGCCGTCACCAGGCGGGGCAGGAGCGACACCGTGCCGTCCGGCGCCCTGTCGCGGCCCTCGACCGCAAGGGTGCGAAGGTCCTCGGCGAGCCGCTCGAGATCGTGGCGCCGCCGACGGTCAGGGCGACCCGACGTCTCGTCGATGCGCGCCAGGAGCCGATGCGTGAGTTCGCCGAGGGCCGCGAACATCTCGACGACGCGAACGTGGAGCACGCCCCGTCCGCCGGACCGTCGTGATGGCGGGCGTCGCCGAAACCGCACAGTACGAATCGTCCATCGTCGGCCACGATGACATGCGACGGATCGTCGAGCTGGCCGTGGACCACGCCGAGATCGTGCAGATCGGCGAGCGTGGCCGCGATCGACGCCAGCCCGGAGGCCAGACTGCCGGCGTCGATGGGGGGCGTGGAGTCCCAGGTGCGGTCGCCGGCGTGCTCGAGCACGAGCGCCGATATGACCGGTGGCGAGTCGGGCTCGCCCTGGTCGACGGTGGTGGTCGAGACGACGGCGACGATGTTCGGATGACGGCACCGAGCGAGCACCGCCCGTTCGTGCTCCAGGCGGACGCCGGTTGGATCGTCGTCACGACGTTTCTCAGCGTGAAGGCAACCGTCCAGGAGCATGTGGAGCACAGACATAGCATGAAAGTATATGAAATGAACGTGATTGTCCATTCGCGGTCGGTTCCCCATCGAGCCGATCGTCGACAGCATGGGTCGCTGTACCTACACTCCCCGGCGTGATCGTCGGCGCTGATCTCCGATCGGGAACGAGTGGGAGCCGGACCGGCCCCTCGACGCCCCGGCCTGCGTCGGGCCGACCCCGGTGACCCCCCGCTCGATCGCCATCATCCCGGCCTTCAACGAGGAAGATTCCCTGCCCGGCGTCTTGGCCCAGCTTCGCCAGGTCTGCCCTGATCTCGACGTCGTCGTCGTCGACGACGGATCGCGCGACCGTACGGCCGATGTCGCCCGTGCCGGGGGCGCAACCGTGCTGCAGCTCCCGTACAACCTGGGAATCGGCGGCGCTCTCCGCCTCGGTTTCCGATACGCCGTGCGCAACGGGTACGACCGCGGGGTCCAGTTCGACGCCGACGGCCAGCACGACGCCGGCGAGATCGCCACCCTGTTCGCAGCGCTGGACCAGGGGGCGGACATGGTCGTCGGTTCTCGTTTCGCGACAGGCAGCGGGAGCTATGACACCGGCTGGTTCCGGACGCGGGCGATGGGGCTGCTGCGCTTCTCGGTTCGGCGCCTGACCGGACGACGTTTCTCGGACACGTCCAGTGGCTTCCGGGCGTTCGACCGGCGGGTCCTGGAGTTGTTCGCCCGCACCTACCCCATCGAGTACATGGATTCCGTCGAGGCGCTCCTTCTGGCGTGGCTCGACGGCGCCGAGGTGGTCGAAGTGCCGACCACGATGCACGAACGGGTGGCCGGTGTGCCGTCGAACCGTCGATTCAAGCTCATCTACAACTATCTGCGTCTACTGATCGTGATCGGCATGTACCTCTCCCGGAGGCGGCGGCACCGTGCCCTGCCGGCCTCGCTCGCCGGCGGCGGGAGCCCGACGTGAGCGGCAAGGCGCACCTCCTGGTGGCGTTGACCTTCGGCGGGTCCGTGCTGTTCATGTTCCAGCTCGTGCGCTCGGGCCGGTTGCGGGCCAAGTACTCGCTGCTGTGGTTGAGCGCCGGTGTGGTCCTCGTCATCCTCGGCGCCGTGCCCAACGTGCTCGACGAGGTGGCCGATTGGCTCGGCGTCGGGTACCCGCCCTCGATCTTCTTCCTCCTCGGGACGGTGTTCCTGCTGATGGTGGTCGCCCACCTGTCGTGGGAGTTGTCGCGCATGGAGGAACGGACGCGCACCCTGGCCGAGGAGATCGCGCTGCTCCGGCAGCGCCTCGACCAGCCCGACGACCCGCCACGATGACGCTCGCCGACACGCGGGTGGCGAGCGACCCGGTCCGGTTCTTCACGGTGATGAGCACGATCTTCGGGCTCATCTGGGTCCTGGCCAATCCGGCGTGGCTGGGTTTCGACGAGCGCACGCACATGGCTCGGGCGTGGGGCCTCGCCGGCGGGCACATCGTCACCCAGGCCGACCTCGGGGCTCCCGACGGCACCACGGCCGACGGCGACCTCGTCCCTGCCGAGTTGTTCGACGACCGGGCGACGTACGTGGAGGCCGTGCAGGGCACGGGCCTCGACAACCTCTACGCCGGCTACCGAGACCTGCTAGCCAGCCGACCCGGCGCGGACACGCGGTACGAGGACACTCGCCCGGCCATGGCGGCCCCGGTCCTCGCGTACCTTCCGTCCGCCGTGCCGATGGTGGCGGCGCGCGCTTTCGATCTCCCGCTCCTGGCGGCCTTGTGGCTGGCTCGCCTGGCCAACCTGGCCGTCTACATCGGTGTGGTCCGATGGGCGGTCCGTCGCGCCGTGAGCCATCGATGGCTGCTCGTCGCCGCCGCGCTCCTGCCCCTCAACCTGTACGTGGCCGCGTCGCTGTCGCCGGACGGCATCGTCATCGCTGCGGTGGCCGTCGTCGCCGCTCTGCTGACTCGGGTGGCGGCCCGGGAGGCGTTGTCCCGAACGGATGTGATCGTCGCCGCCGTCGTGTTCGCGGGTGTCAAGCCGCCCTACGTCGCTGCTGCCGCGCTCCTGCCGCTGATGGCGCTCCTCTCCCACCGTTCCGACCGGTCGATCCTTCGGGCCAGCATCGTGGTGGCGGCGGTTGCTGGGTGCGCCGGGGCCGCCTGGAGGGTGTTCGCGGCGCCGTCCTACGAGCCGGTGTCCGTCTTCCTCGAGGGTGACCCGTTCCGATCGGACCCCGATCGCCAGGTGGACGCCGTCTTCGACGATCTCGGCCGGTTCGTGGGATCGGTGATGCACAGCTCCGTGCTGGACCTGCCAATCTTTCTCGCCCGATGGATGTTCGGATTCGGTCCCTTCGAACTGGCCTCGACCGCCGTCGGGGTCGTGACGTTCGCCATCTTCGCGATGGGTGCCTACGCCGCTCACGGCCGCCAGACCGGCGGTGTCCCTCTCGGCCGGGCGCCGAGGGTCGTCGTGACGTTGGGGGTGTTGGGGCTGTGGGCGGCCTTGCTGGCGGCGACGTTCCTGTACTTCACGAACGGTCTGCCCGATTCGTTCGAGGTGCCGGCGCGCTACGACGCGCGCCCCTCGTCCTGCTGGCGGTCTTGGTGTTGGGGCGGCGGAGCGCCGAGACGTTGGCGGCCCGTGTGCCGCCCGGGCTCGGTCCGGCGCTCATGGTCGGCTGCCTGTCGGTGACGACGGCCCGTGCGGTCGGCGTGTGGCGATGGTGACCAGGCCCGGAGGCGGCGGTCGGTACGCTGGCTCGATGTCCCGTTCGGTCTCCTTCACGCTCGACCTCGAGGACCTGCGCACGACCGATCGCCAGGAGTATCGCGTCCGACACGCTCTCGACCAGGTGCTGATGTGGCTGAACGGCCTCGGTGTGAAGGGGACGGTGTTCGCCGTGGGTGAGCTCGCCGAACGCGACCCGGGCCTCATCACCGATGTCGTCGGCGACGGGCACGAGCTCGGATTGCACGGTTGGAAACACGTGCCGCTCACCAAGCTGGAACCCGACGAGCTCCAGATCCACCTCCGTGATGGCCGGAAGCTGTTGCAGGACCTGAGTGGACAATCGATCGACGGCTTCCGGGCGCCGATCCTGTCGCTGACCCCCGAGAGCAGCTTCGCCGTGGAGCTGATCGGCGAGGCCGGGTTCACGTACTCGTCGAGCATCCTGCCGACCGACAGCCCCCTCTTCGGCTATCCGGGCTTACCGCTCGGTCCGTTCCGGTGGACGAGCGGGTTGGTGGAGTTGCCCTGCCCCACGGTTCCCGTGTTGCGCTGGCGTGTGCCGTATCTCGGTGGTGCCTACCTGCGGGTTCTCCCGTCGACGTTGTGGAAACGGGGCCTCGCCCGTGCCGATGCCTCGGAACCCTTGTGGACCTACAGCCATCCGTGGGAGTTCGACACGGACGAGCGGTTCCACCGTCATCCTGACGTCGGCTGGCTGACCAGCCTCGCTGGTTTCGTGGGCCGCAAGGGCATCCGGCGCAAGCTGGAGCGGGTCATGGCCGGTGGTGTCGGCCCGGCGTTGGGCGAGCTCGTCGCCGACATCCCCTGGGTCGATTCGCTCCCCGTCGTGCCCATGCCCGAGGCCGTGGTCGGAGTGACCTGATGGCCGATGTCGACGACGCCACCCTCGAGCGCATCGGCCGGCTGATCACCGAGGTCTTCGATTTCGACCCGCCGATCGGAGCCGAGCATCTGCGCTGGCAGTATCTCGCCAACCCCGAAGGCCGAGCGGCGATCGGGATGGTCGCCGGAGGCGACACCAGCGGAATGGTCGCCGAAGGCGGGGAGCATCTCGGCAACTACGCGCTCGTCCCGCTGTCGTTGGAACGGGCCTCGGCGAGTGGGACGCTGCGGGTCGTCGTCGGCGTGGGCATCGACCTGGCGGTCGCCGAACGCGCGCGGGGTGCCGGCACGTTCCGGCGCACCGTGGAGGACGCTTACCGCGACGGGGTCGCCGAAGGCCTCGACGCCATCTTGGGTGTCGCCAACGCCAACTCTGCGCCCCGTATGGCCAAGACCCTCGGCTGGCGCGTGCTTCCGCGGCTCCCGGCGAAGTTCCTGATGCCCGGTCGGCCGGGCCGGTTCGAGAGCTGGGCGGTCGATGCTGATGTGCTTCGCCGCCTGCCGGACCTGGTGGGTGACCTGCCCTTCACGCCCGACCCGCACTTCGGCCACCGGTGGACCGCCGAGCTGTTGCGGTGGCGGCTGTCCCGCCCGCGGGCGGCCTATCACCTCCACGTGAGCGCCGACGCCGTGGCCGTCAGCACGTCGACCCGGGTCAAGGGTTTGCCGGTGGCGGTGCTCCTCAAGGCCTTGCCCCGCCGCGACTCGGTCGGGGCCCGCCGCGCCGGGGGGCTGGTCGGCGCGGTCGCGCGCTATCACCGCACGCCGCTGGTCATCCACTGGGGGGTGAACCCGTGGTTCCTCCTGCGAGGCTTCACCCTCCCGCACCGCCTCCAGCCCTCGCCGCTCGAACTGGTGCTTCACGGCCTCGTGGACTCCTTCGACGCCGCCGGTTTCGAGCTCGGCGCGTTCGAGTTCCTGGAGTTCGACGCCTACTGACTCGTCACGAGTTCGGGGGCGGCTCGGCCCATGTGAAACGATGCGGCCATGCCTGCGAACGAGAGCACCGCCGCCTTCGACGAGCTGATCGCCACCCTCACGGAGGTTCGAGACGCGTACGTCCTGAGCCCCGAGCGAGATTTCAGCGAGCTGGAGGCGGTCGAAGGCTTCCGCTATGTGACCCAGTTGCTGTCGGAGGCGTCCGAGCTGCTGGTGGAGGGCGACCCGGAACGACCCCGGTTCTCGTCGATCGTGTCGCCGGCGCGAAAGTTCCTCGGCGACAATCCCGATTCCCTGTACCAGCAGGCCGTGATCCGAGATGACCGCACGTACCGGATCCGGGGCCGCAAGGGTGGCCAGTCCTACATCTCCTTCACCGTCCACGGTCCGGACCCGGGTGGCGGGATCAACGGCCCCGTGTTGGCGGACCGCAACGACCGCGATTTCGAGATCGCGCCGGACGGTTCGTTCGAGATCATCCTGAGCCCGGAGGAGCACTCGGGTAACTGGATGCCGCTGAAGCCGGGTGCGTGGCTGGTCCTCGTGCGCAACTACTACCTCCGCGAGACGTCGGTCCAGAACGACCCGTCCGAGTACGTCGAGCTGGCGATCGAGCCCGTGGACGACCTGCCGCCGCCACCGCCCCTCGACGACGCCACCTTTGCCGCCCGGCTCCGGAAAGGCATCTCGTTCCTGCGTTCGACCACCTTCGGCCTTCGCCCGTTCGGCGTGCCGGGCACGGCCCCGTTCGCCGGCAAGGAGGCCAATACGGTCGGGCCGCCGTTCTCCTTCCGGGGGTCCGAGATCGATGCTGCCGGAGCGGTCGACATCTTCTACAGCTCCGGTTGGTTCGACCTCGGACCGGACGACGCGCTGGTCATGGACGGCGTCATGCCATCGGGCGTGTTCGCCAATGTCATGTTGTGGAACATCCACATGCAGACCCTCGAGTACGTCCACCGGCGCACGTCCCTGAACTCGTCGCAGATGGAGCTGGCGAGCGACGTCCGGTTCCGCATCGTCATCGCCCATCGTGATCCCGGGGTGCCCAACTGGCTCGACACCGCCGGACAGCGGCGGGGCACCATCTTCTGGCGCTTCTTGCTCCCCGACACCGACCCGCCGCTTCCGGTGTGCCGAGTGGTGCCTGTCGACCACGTGGAGCCGCTGAGGGATTAGCCTTTCGGGCGGTCGCTCATGAGTATCTCTTTCGCTGCGCCGCCCTCATCCGAACAGGGCTCTCCCGGGATCGGCGCGCTTGCGGCGCCCGACGGCCCGGCTGGTCCCGCCGACGCGGAGCGCCGTCGCTGGCGACCGAGTCCTCGCAACGCCATGCCGGCGGGATCCGGTGGAGTTCCCCACGTCGGCGCGCTCGATGGTTTGCGGGGGCTGGCGGTCATCGCCGTGCTGGCTTACCACCAGCACAAGCTCGGTGGTGGCTTCGATGGCGCACGAGGCGGGTATCTCGGTGTTTCGGCCTTCTTCACGCTGTCCGGGTACCTGATCACCAACCTGCTCGTGGCCGAGCACGAGACGCGCGGCGCCATCGCCCTCGGGGCGTTCTGGATCCGTCGTATCCGGCGCTTGCTCCCTGCGGCCGTAGCGGCCCTGGTCCTCGTCGTCGTGTACGCCTGGGTGTTCGCTCCGGGCGAGCAGTTCGTGGGGCTGCGGGGCGACATGTTGGGTGCCCTCGGCTATGTGGCCAACTGGCGGTTCCTGGCCGGCGGCACCAGCTACGCGGCCGCCAATGAGAACTTCAGTCCGGTCTTGCACTTCTGGTCCCTGGCCATCGAGGAGCAGTTCTACGTCCTGTGGCCCCTGGTGGTGTTCGCGGTGCTGCGGTTCCTCAGCCGCCGAGCGTTGTCGTGGGTGACGGGCGGTCTGCTCGTGGCCTCGGTGGTGGCGTCGCTCGTGTCGGCCGAGGCAGGAGCCTCGACCGACACGATCTACTTCGGCACGCACACGAGGGCGGCCGAGCTTCTCGTTGGGGCGGCGCTGGCTCTGGCGTTCCCGCTGACGCGTGCCGTCGCCGTGTCGCTGCGTGTCCAGCGTCGCCTCGTGCCCGTCGGCCTGGTCGCGGCGGTGGTGCTGATCGGTGCCTGGGTCACGGTCAACCAGCAGGAGGCGTGGTTGTACCGGGGCGGCTTCGCCGGCCACGCCGTCGTGGTGGCGGCGCTCATGGCGGCCGCGGCCGTGCCCGGACGGATCGGGCAGGTGCTGGCGTGGCGGCCGTTGCGATTGGTCGGCCTCGTCAGCTACGGCCTCTACCTCTACCACTGGCCGATCTACCTGGTGTTGAACGAGCAGCGCACCGATGTGTCGGGGTGGCCCCTGTTCCTTCTGCGGATGGTCGTCGTGGCGTCGCTGGCGACGGTCTCGTACCAGGTGCTGGAGCAGCCCATCCGTCGCCGCCGGCTGCTCACCCGGCGCCACGCCTGGCTGGCCGTGCCGGTGTCGATGGCCGTGGCCGGCGCCGCGATCGTCGGCGTGACCGCCGACCCTCCCTCCTGCACCCTGGCCTTCTGCGACACCGATACCGCCGACGCCGGTGACTACGTGTTCATCCGCGACGCTCCGGTCTCGCTCCCGGCCCAGGTTCCCGCTTCCTCGGTGCCGACGTTTGTGGATCCGGCGACTCCCGCGACCACGAGCCCGGACATTGCCGCGCTCGCGGGCACGTACACGATCGATCCGGCGGATCCGTTGAACGTCATGATCGTGGGCGACTCCGGCACCTACGACGCGTCGCCCGCGATCAGCTCGTCGTACCACGCCACGGGGGCGGGATCCTCGGTGGAGACCGCGTTCCCCGGTATTGGTCTCACCAACGGTGTGCTCGACTGGCGGATCCGGTGGCCCGAGATCTTCGGCGAGATCGATGTCGATCTCGTCGTCGTGATGCTCGGCGGGTGGGACCTCGAGTTCCTGGAGGCCAACGGTGCGGAGGCCTACGGTGCGCTGCTCGACGAAGCGGTTTCGTTGCTGACGTCGCGGGGGGCGCACGTCCAGTGGTTGTCGGTTCTGCCCGGAGGCACTCAGCCCGATGCTGAGCTCAACGCCGTCTTCCAAGCGTTGGCTGAGCGTCATCCGGGCCAGGTCGACTATCTCGACGTGGCCCCGGTGTTCCGCGGCCCCGATGACGACTATCCCCAGCTGATCAATGGAGCTCTGTACCGCAAGCCGGATGGTTGGCACCTGTGCCCGGCCGGTGCAGCCGCGTTGGCCACCTATGTGCACCTGAACACGGCGTCACTCGGGTGGAGTCCTCTGCCGGTCGACGGCTGGCAGGTGGGTGAGTGGATGCTCGACCGCCGCTACGACGACCCTCCCGGCGGCTGCTTTCCTCCCGCCGAGTAGTCAGGCTCGGCGCGGGAGATGGCGCCGCACCCGGACCAGCATGCGCACCATCTCCTCACCCAGGTCGTCGGCGGCGCCGCGGGGGTTGTTGTAGACGACGAGCTCCTTGGCCACCAGCGTGGCGAGGTAATCGAGCAGAGACGGGTCGTTGTCCTTGACGAGCAGATAGTCGGGGTGGTGGTCGTTGTAGCGCACGACCCGGGCCTCGGGATCGAAACAGCTCCGCCGATCGCCGAGCGTCGAGTCGGGCTCGAGCGTCGGGAGGTTCGACGTGCGGCGGGGATCGGCACGGTGAGGTCCGGGGTCGAGCGGGGCCGGCGGGACCGGGTCTCTCGGCGGCGGCGTCAGCGAGTCCACCGATGGCGCGTCGAAACCTCCGGGATCCCGGGGCGGCGCGTCCGCCTGGTCATCGGTGGGTTCGGCGGTGCCGTGGACGGAGGGTTCGAGGAGCAGTGCTCCCTCGCCCAATTCGGTGCCGAACGCGCTCCGCAGGGGGTTGTCGATGTCGGCCAGTTCCTTCAGCACCCGGCCGAACACCCGCTGGATCGCGACGGACAGCCGTTCGGCGGTCTGCTCATCGACCTCACGAGCGACCCGCTCCAAGGTGGCCTCGACCGCCGCAGCCACGTTGGTCACGGCATCGACGAACACGGGGAAGGCGCCGTCGTCACGAAGGATCGCCCGGCGCCCGGCGCTCTGCTGGAGCGCCTCGAAGACCACCTGTCCCGAGACCTGGTCGCTGGTCCACGGGCTCTGGCTGAACTCCTCGATCTCGGAGAGGTCATCGATGATGGTCGTGCCGGCCCGGCCCACCACCGAGACCCGACGACGCTTGCCGTCACGAGGCGCCACGTACACGGCAAACTCGATGCGGCCCCACAGGGTCGGTCGCGGTGCGATCTGGAGTTTCACGCCGTCGGGGCGCTCGGGGGTCACCATCTCCGAGGTCCTCCCCTCGATGACCTCGATCTCGTAGTCGCCTCGAGCCAGGGCTGGCCCACGACGGCCACGCAGGTAGTCGACCACCTTCCGCTGGGTCAGGACCCGCAGGACCTCGTTGTCGACGCCGGTCAGATAGACGGTGGTGCCCGGTGTCGTTCGAGCGCGTCGCCGCTCCTTCTTCGAGCGATGCCGTGGCCTGGCCCCGGGCGAGCTTGAGCACCCACGTCTCGGCGCTGTCGTGGGCTCGGGACACGATGTCGCACCGTTCGCCCAGTTGCTGGAAGGCGAGCAGGCCGATGGCCTTCTCGCCGAGGGTGCGATCGTCGCCGACTTTCTGGCTCTCGAAGAGGTTGCGGGCGAGTTCGCGCAGACGATCGGGCGACATACC
This sequence comes from uncultured Acidobacteriota bacterium, assembly GCA_963732655.1. Lineage (GTDB taxonomy): Bacteria > Actinomycetota > Acidimicrobiia > Acidimicrobiales > SHLQ01 > CAVTWS01. Next base: position 1,074,143 of record CAVTAI010000005.1, read on the forward strand.
TCGGCCCTCGTCGTCGACGGCGATGACCGGGCGCTGGCCCTTACGGCGCAGGATGACGCGGATACGGGCACCTCGGAGCTCGCTCTGGGCATACTCGTCGGCCGCGTTGGAGACGAACTCGTTGAGGGCGTCCTTGGGGTCCTGGTACGCCTGCCCGGTCACCAGTACCGCCTTGGCCAAGTTGCCGATGCGCAGTCGGACCGTCTCGGCGCTCGACGCCGGCTTCCGCGATGCCTTGGTGGGCCGAGACGCCACGGCCGTCACCCGGTCGCAGGGTTGGTGGCCGGACTCTCACCCGCAGCCGTGGTTTCGGCGACGAGCCTCGGCACGAGCCATTCGGCGAGCAGCGTCTGGCCCTCGGCGGTGAGGTGCACGCCGTCGTCGCGGAGCTCGGTGCTGTCCTCGCCGCCATGGGCGCCGAGGAACTCGGCCGGGTAGTCGATCACCGTTCCACCCGCCGCCTCGGCGAGGGGGAGCACGATGTCGTTGACCCGGTCGATGCGCTCGGGGTTGTTGTAGGGCGTGGGGTTCTGGGCCAGGTGTGGTGAATCGAGGACGACGAGCCGGGCCCCCGTCGACGTGAGCAGATCGAATGCTTGGCGGTACTCACTCTCGATGTAGGCGTCGTACGACGGGTCGCCGGGGCGGAGGAAGTCGGGGCCCAGGCTGTCGACTTGGCGGTCGATCGAGTCCCACGGGCTCGGGTAGGTGAGCACCACGTCGGGCTGGAAGGCCCCGAGCGACGAGACCCACGAGACGACATCTGGGTTTCCGAACTCGCCGACCGGCCATGGCTCGGCCCACGTGCCGCAGATCTCGTTGCCGTCCCCGTCGGCGCCGTGCGAACCCGTGGCGACCACTCCGGTCGGCAGCTCGTACTCCTTCTGGCCGAAACGGGTCGTGCCGCAGCCCACGTGCGCGTTGGAGAACACGGCGATCTGACCCGGGTTGTCGGCACACCACTGCTGCAGGGCTGCGCCCATCTGGAGCATCACCGAATCGCCGACGACGAGCACTCGCACCGGGTCGGAGCCGTCCGGCACCTCGCAGACCGGTCCGCTGGCCGCCGCCGCGGTGGAGGATCCGTCGAGCCGGACGGTGTGGGCGTACAGCAGCAGACCGAACACGATGCCGACCGAGGCGAACACGCCGGCGGCGAGTCGCCATCCCTTCCACCGGCCCTTGAGGAACGGCTGCTCGATGAGCTTCCAGCTCACGGCGGCCAGCGCGATGGTGATGCCGAACCCCAAGATGAGGTCGCGGGCGCCGTTGAGGCCCTTCTCCTGCTTGTTGCGGTCGACGACGATGAAGATCAGCCAGTGGTACAGGTACAGGCCGTACCCGAGCTTGCCCACCCACTTCAGCGGTTTGAGCGTGAACAGCGGGTGCATCCAGCCGGTCGTCTGGGTGACGGCGCGGGTCATGACCGCCGAGAGGATCGCGACGAGGAAGAAGCCGCCCTTCTCGAACATCCACGACGTCCGCTCGTCGATCACGAACATGAGCCAGGTGAACACCACGGTGGCGACGACACCGAGGACCTGGGTGAGGATCTGGCCCCGTCTGGTGCGGGGTGGTCCGTACTGCCAGCACACCACGGCCATGGCGATGCCGACGAGGAGCGCGAACGCCCGGGTGTCGGTGCCGTAGTAGGCCCGGGAGATGGTCTGCGGGTCGGCCGGGTCGTGGACGACGGCCATCCACCATGCCGAGACGAGTGCCCCGACGCTCGACAGGATCAGCAGCCACGTCTTGGAGAGCCACTTGAGGCACAGGATCACGAAGAAGGGGGCGAAGAGGTAGAACTGCTCCTCGATGGCGAACGACCAGACGTGGCGCATGGGGTTCGGGTTGGAGAACTGGAACTGGGCGAAATAATCGGTGCCGGCGAAGATTTCGCGCCAGTTGGCCACGTAGCTCATCGACGAGGTGATGCCGCCGGTCCACAGGTCGATCTTCGACTCGTCGATGACGAAGGCGGTGAAGAAGGCGAGCACGATCAACGTGACGCACAACGCGGGCACGAGGCGGCGGATCCGTCGGCTGGCGTAGGCGCCGAGGTCGATGCGGCCCGTCTTGTCGAACTCGTTGAGCGCGATGGTGATGATCAGGAAGCTCGACAGCACGAAGAAGAGGTCGATGCCGAGGATGCCGCCGGGGATCCAGTAGGGCGCGAAGTGGTAGGCGAGCGGGCCGAGCAACACGTACAGCCCCCGCATGCCGTCGAGCGCGGGCATGTACCCGATGCGGGGCGGCTTCTTGGGGGCTGCGGGGCCGCCCGGGGCATTGGGGTCGACGCTGGGCACGGGGTCGGGGACCGGCGGCGTGAGCGCGGGGTCGACGGTGGTCGTCATGCGCTCGCCCCCACGGGAACGGGATCGGGGGCGGTGTCGGAGGGGGTAGGAGAGTCGGGCATGGCGTCGACGTGGGCGGGCCCGGGAGCGGGGCGTCCCAGCCGTTCTAGCAGCCGGTCGGCGCCGACCGCGGCCAGGAGCACGACCGTCACTTCCGCGGCGACCCGGTAGCGGGTGTTGCCGAACGTGAGGGCGGCCGCGAACGTCGTGAGCCCCGGCCAGATGAGGAGGGGGGTGAGGGGCAGACGACGGCGGCGGGTGAGCACCACGCCGACGGCGGCGAAGGGCAGCATCGACCAGTATTGGAACAGACCGATCTTCGACAGCGTGTACTCGCGGTACTCCACGAAGATGTCGGACTCGATGTTCTCGAACGGGGCGTAGATGCCCCAGGCCCGGCCGATGCGGGCCCACAGGATGAAGGTCACGAGCCGGCGTTTGTGGTTCGAGATGTAGTCGATCGCTCGCTCACGTACGACGACGTCTCGTTGAGACTCGTCGAGCAGCTCGCCGTTGGGTCCCATCGGTTGGCCCTCGCCGCACCGAAGAGACCAGTAGCCGAGCTTGTCGCCGTAGTACACGTCGTCACAGTTGGCCTGGACCATCGCCGTGCCCAGCCCATTGGAGACGGTGACCGGTTCCTCGAACGTGGTCATGTTGCGCAGGACCCAGGGGCCGACGAGCGTGGCGCCGATGACGCCCGCCAGGGCGACCCGGCCGGCGAACGCCTTCCACCCCGGTCTCGTGACGAGGGCGTGCACGCCGAGCACGATCGGCAGGTACATGAGCAGCTCGGCGCGACTGAGCACGCCGGCGGCACCGGCGACGGACAACCAGATGAGGTTGGCACGGGTCGGTTCCTTCCACCAGCGCAGCGCCAGCCACGAGATGGCGGCGACGACGGCGAGCACGATCGACTCGCTCATGATCGCCGCGTCGTTGATCCAGATGAAGACGTACGAGGCGGCGCCGGCGGCCGCGATGAGGCCCACCCGGTCGTTCCACAGGGTCCGGCCGGCGAGGCCGGTGAACCAGATGCACAAGGCGCCCAGGAGGCAGGAGGCGATCTGGTGCGAGAAGGCGCTGTCGAACCCGAGGAGCGAGAACGCGGCCAGGTACATCGCATACAGCGGCGGGTGCCCCGCCGTGGGCTCGATGTGGCCGACCGGGATCGTGGTGAACGCGGCGGTCGAGGCGCCGTCATCGCCGTAGACGAGGAATTCCTGGCACCCGCCGAGGTAGTAGCGGTAGGGCTCGATGAAGCCGTCGCCGTCGGCCAGCAGGTTGGCCGCCCAGTGGTAGTAGAGGGCGTCGCCGAAGAGCTCCTGGTCGGGATTGACCTGCTCGAGGACCCGCGCGTTGGCCCCGCAACCGGTGTCGGCCTGCACGTCGACGATGCGGGGCGCTTCGAGGTAGTGGTGGGCCAGCACGTAGTACACCCGCAGGCCGAAGCCGGCGATGGTGATCAGCGCCAGGACGGCGTAGAAGCGGCGGGTCGGAGTCAGCGAAGCGAGCATGGGAGGGTGGCAGGCGGGCCGTGATCGGCGCCGCAAACGGCCCCAACGCTACCCGAGCCCAGCGCGCCTACCCCGGAGCCCCCGCCCCCGTCCCCGCTCAGCGCCGTGCGGCGCGCGTGGACCGACCGGTGGGGTGGCCATGCGCGCCCAGGTCACCGGGGTGGCTCGGCGCGCGCCGGTCACCGGGGGCGGTTGGCGAACCGGTGGTAGTGGGTGGCGACATAGGCGTTGACGTCGGCTTCCTTGGATTCGGCCAGCTGGCGCAGCGCATCGCTGGCGAACGTTCGGAAGTCCGAGGTGCCGAGGCACGACATCAGCGCGGCAGCGACGTCGCGGGGGTCGGCCGTGGTCGCGGGGTCCTGGGGGAACGGAGGGTCGTTGCCGTCCTTGGGGGTCGAGAACTCGGTGGCGGTGGTCCCCGGGATGAACAGGTGAGCGTGCACCCCGGTGCCGGCCAGCTCCAGATGCAGGGCCTCGGTGTAGAGCTCGACGGCGGCCTTGGAGGCGGCATACGCACCCACGCGGAGAGCGAGCGAGTGCACTCCCATCGAACTGACGTTGACGATGTGACCGGAGCCGCGCTCGAGCATGGCGGGCAGCAGTCCGGCGGTGAGGCGAACGGGCGCGGTGAAGTTGACCGCCATGACCTCGTCGAGGTCGGCGACGGACAACGCCAACGCCGTGCGTCGTTTCGGAATGCCGGCGTTGTTGATCAGGATGTCGACGCCGCCGAGCTCGCCGATGACCCGCACGGCCAGCCCGTCCACGGCGACCGGATCGCCGAGGTCGACGACGAACGGTTTCGAACCGTCAGGGCATTGGGCGACGATGTCGTCGAGCGGCCCACCGCGACGAGCCGCAGCACCGACGATGGCGCCGGCGGCTCCGAAGGCCAGAGCGGTGGCGGCGCCGATGCCCGAGGATGCGCCGGTGACGAGGACGCGTTGGCCCCGGAGGTCCAGCGGCGAGGGGGAAAGGGGCTCGTGCATGGCCACGATCATGCCCCGAAGGCTCAGGCTGTCGCGAGGTTGGCCCGTTCCAGCACCGTGTGGGCGTCCTTGGCGATGATGGCGTGGGCCGCCGCCAGCCGCGCCACCGGTACGCGGTACGGCGAGCACGACACGTAGTCGAGCCCGACGTCGACGAAGAAGCGGATGGACGCCGGATCGCCGCCGTGTTCACCGCACACGCCGATCTTCAGGCGCCGCTTGACGGATCGGGCCTTGTCGACTGCGGTCTGCACCAGGGCGCCGACGCCCACCGTGTCGATCGAGTCGAACGGGTCCCCGGGGAGCAAGCCCTGGCTGACGTAGGCCGGCATCATCTTGGCCTCGACATCGTCACGGCTGAAGCCGAACGTCATCTGGGTGAGGTCGTTCGTGCCGAAGCTGAAGAAGTCCGACACCTTGGCCATCTGGTCGGCGATGAGCGCGGCCCGCGGGGTCTCGATCATGGTCCCGATGAGCAACACAGACGTGACGTTGAGCTCCTCGGCGGCGGCGATCACCCACGAGCGGGCCAGGGCCATCTCCTCGCTGGAGACCGTGAGCGGGATCATGACCTCGACGATGGGTCGACCGCCGGCCGCGATGCGATCGTGCACGGCGTCGAGCAGGGCCCGGACCTGCATGCCGTAGAGACCGGGTTTCATGACGGCGAGTCGGACCCCGCGGATGCCGAGCATCGGGTTGGCCTCGGCCCAGTCCATGGCGGCGGCCTGGAGCGCCCGGTCCTCCTCGTTCAGCCCCCCGGGGCCGGCCGCCTTGAGAGCCAGCTCGTCGAGGTGGGGGAGGAACTCGTGCAGCGGTGGATCGAGGAGGCGGACGGTGACGGGCAGCCCGTCCATGGCGTCGAGGATGTCGACGAAATCGGCGTGCTGGACCCTCCGGAGCTCCTCGAGTGCCGCCGTTTCGTCCTCCGCCGTCTCGGCCAGGATCATGCGGCGCACGACCGGCAGGCGGTCGGCGGCCAGGAACATGTGCTCGGTCCGGCACAAGCCGATGCCCTCGGCGCCGAACCGGCGGGCGTTGGCGGCGTCGGGGCCGTTGTCGGCGTTGGCCCGCACCGCGAGGCGACCGCGGCGGATGTCATCGCACCAGGCCAGGATCGTGTCGAACTCCGGTGTGGGCTCGACTGCGTGCAGTGCCGCGGCGCCGAGCACGACCTCGCCGCTCGTACCGTCGATCGAGATGATGTCGCCTTCGGCCACGGTGGTCGAGCCGACGGTGGCGTCGGCGCCGGTGGTCGAGCCGACCGTGCCGTCGGCCATGGTGGCCGAGCCGACGGTGGCGTCGGCCATGGTGGCCGAGGTGACGGTAAAGCACCGTCCGTGCACCTTCACGGCGTCGGCGCCGACGACGGCGGGTTTGCCCCAGCCCCGGGCGACGACGGCGGCGTGGGAGACGAGCCCGCCTCGGCTGGTCAACACACCGACGGCGGCCAGCATGCCGTGGACGTCCTCGGGGTTCGTCTCCTTGCGGACCAGGATCACCGATTCACCGTTGGCGGCGCGAGCGGCCGCGTCGTCGGCGGTGAACACGGCGGCGCCGACCGCCGCCCCGGGTGAGGCGGCGAGACCAGTGGTCAGCACGGGCAGGTCGCCGCGGTCGAGGCGCGGGTGCAGCATCTGCGCGACGTGTTCCGGGCTCACCCGGGTGACCGCCTCCTCGCGCGTGAGGCCGATCGCCGGGTCGGCGGCCATCTCCACCGCCATGCGCATGGCCGCCGTGCCGGTCCGCTTCCCGACCCGGCACTGGAGGATGTACAGCCGGTCCCGCTCGATGGTGAACTCGAGGTCCATCATGTCCCGGTAGTGCCGTTCGAGCCGGACCATGATGTCGGTCAGCCGCTCGTACAGGTCGGGGAACTGCCGGCCCATCTCGGCCAGCAGTTGAGTGGCTCGCACACCGGCCACGACATCCTCGCCCTGGGCGTTGATGAGGAAGTCGCCGTAGGGGACGTTCTCGCCGGTGGCGGCATTGCGGGTGAAGGCCACGCCGGTCCCGGACCGATCGTCTCGGTTGCCGAACACCATGGCCTGCACGTTGACGGCGGTGCCGAGGTCGTGGCTGATCCCCTCGCGCTCTCGATAGGCGACGGCCCGAGCTCCGTGCCATGACCCGAACACGGCGTCGACGGCTCCCCGGAGCTGAGCCCTGGGATCCTGTGGGAAGACCCGACGGGTGGTGGCCTTGATCGACGCCTTGTGGCTGGAGCACAGGGCCTTCCAGGCCTTAGCGCTGAGCTGGGCGTCGTCGCTGACGTGCTCGATGGCCCGGGCGGCCTCGAGCGAGTCGTCGAACACGGTGGCATCGACGCCGAGCACGATCCGGCCGTACATCGACAGCAGGCGGGCGTAGGAGCTCCAGGCGAATCGGGCGTCACCGGTGGTGGATGCCAGACCCTTCACGCTGCGGTCGTTGAGGCCCAGGTTCAAGATCGTGTCCATCATGCCCGGCATCGAGAACTTGGAGCCGGAGCGCACCGAGACCAGCAGCGGATCGTCGGCGGCGCCCAAGGTGCGGCCGTCCGCTCGTTCGAGGCGGGTGACGTGGCGAGAGAGCTCCGCGTCGAGCCCGGCCGGCCAGCCTCCGGCGAGGTAGCTCCGGCACGCCGCCGTGGTGATGGTGAATCCCGGCGGGACGGGGAGCTCCAGCACCGAGGCCATCTCGGCCAGGTTGGCGCCCTTGCCGCCGAGGAGGGCGTTCAGGGTGCGAGGCGGCTTCTTGTGGCGGTGGTCGAACGCATAGATCGAAGACACAGACATCGATCGTCGTCGCCGCGCCGAGACAACGACAGGGACCTCGGCCCCAACTGTGCGGGCCGCCGAGGTGCGGGAACGGTCGACGGATCAGGGATCAGGGATCAGACATCAGAGATCAGGGAGACTCGGGGACGAGGCGGGCGGTGGCCGTGCCGTGAACCCGCTGACCGTTCGGCGCACCGGGAACGGCGGGAGCGAGGATGTACTCGACGTCCATGTGCACGCTGACGCGGACGGTGTCGGCGTCGACGACGATCGCATCGACGACCACACCGTCGAGCCCCCGGGCATCGATCGACGCCATGGCGACCTGCCGAGCACGGTCGGCGGCGATCGCGATGTCGCCGCCGGCGTAGAGGACGTCGGTGGCCAACGCCGACGCGGCATCGTTGGCGGCGGCCGCGGCGACGTCCTCCAACTCCTGATGGCGCAGGTGCACGAGCGAGAAGTCGACGGCGATCGAGCCCAACAAGATGATCACGAGCACCGCGACCGGGAACAGGAGGAGCACGGTGCCGCGGTCGTCGTCGGTCTCGCTCCTCGGCGGTGGGTGACCGCAGCTCAGCACGCCGCCGCCTCCAGCTCGCTCGTGCGGTAGCCGTCGACGAGCTCCGACGCCGTGACCACGACGTCGATGCCGTCACCGAAACCGCCGATCCAGGGCAGCGTCAGCGCGGGTACTTCGTATGAGACCTCCACGGTCACCCGCCCGCATCGGCCGTAGCCGTCGGGGTACGACACCACGATCGATCGGAGTTCGTCGCCGCCGCGTCGCTGGCTGGCCAAGGTCTCGTTCGCCGCCGTGGTGGCCGCTGCGGTCGACGCTCCCAGGCCCGAGACCGTCTCCGCCGCCGCCCGCGCTCCTTCCCGAGCTGCTGCCGACACGGCGATTCGGGCGTCCACCACGGCCCACGAGTTGACCATCAGCAACATGCCGACGACGAGCACCAGGAAGCCAAAAGGCAACACTTCGATCCCGCCAACTGCGCCACGATCATCACGGAATCGGCGGCTCACCGGTGTCACGGCTGGAGCTCCTCGATACGCACCGTCACGGTGCGGTCGATCGTCTCGATGCCGAGACCGGCGGCAAAGGCGGGGAGCGCTGATGGTGGAGTCACCACAACACGAAGCTCCAGGACGTCGGCGCCGCACGTCGCCGTGACGTCGGCGTCCCGGCCGACCTGACCCAGATCCGTTCGGACCCTCGCCACGGCCGACGCGGCCATCTCCGAGCACGACATCGCTCCGTCGTTTCGGGTAGCCGCCCGCGCCGCCGCCTCGGCCGTGCTGGTGACGACGGACCGGGCGTAGAGATGGAACAGGACGTGAACGGCGACGAGGAGCAGGATCAGGAACACCATCAGCGCGCCGACCAACCCGAACAGCCCCGAACCGCGATCCTGCGTCACGGACCGCCGAGGTTCGGTGGTGATCAGCTGCCGATCTGGCCGACCTGCTGGCGAGTCGTGGCCTCGGTGTCTTCCCAGATCCCCTTGAAGGCGACCCACATGAGCGCACCGAGGAACGCCACGATGAGCACGGCGATGGCGGCCGAGATCACGCCCTCCCCTCGATCCCCGTTCGCTCGACGGGTGGCGGAGGCGGTGGCCGCGGTGGCCTGAGCCCAGGCGAGGCCGATACGCAAGGCGAAGGTGCTGGTCATGTGGGGTCTCCTCTGGTTGGGTTGGCATGAGGTCGGGGCGGCCGCCGGGTCACGGCGTGCCGGAGAACAGGGACAGGGCATCGACGAAGGGGACGGCCATGAGCAGCACCCCGGGGACGAGGGCGGCCACCGTGACCGGAATCCAGACCTGCTGGTTGCGGCGTTCGATGGACTCGATGAGCTCTCGCTGTACGTCCCGACGCACGGTCCGCGCTTCTTCAGCGATCAGACGGCCGAGGTTGCCGGCCTCGTGGTTCAAGGCGAGAACACCCACGAGGCGGGTCACGGCATCGACGTCGACCAGTTCCGCCCACTCGCGGAGGGCCTCGACATCGCTCAGGCCCTGCCGGGTGCGCCTCATCACCCGGGCCAGGTCAGCGCTACAGGCACCGCTACCCCGTTCGGCCAGTCGGCCCAAGGCGGCTCCGAGTGAGTACCCCGAGGACAGCAGCATGCCGAGCTGCTCGGCGACGACCGGCAACTCCAGGAACACTCGCCGTTGCCAGTGGGCCGACGCGCGGGCCAGCCGCTGCTCGACGAGCAGGAACGCCAGCAGAGGACTTCCGATCACCGCGAGCGCCAGGAGAGGGATCGGGAGCGATAACGCCGCCGCGACGAACGAGCCGGTGACCAGGGCCAGCGCCGACCAGGCCACCTGCCGGACGCGGAACTCCGTCGCTCGGACGTCGGCGTGGATGCGGCGGAGTCGCGTCTCCAGATCCTCGGCGACGCCCACGATGCGGGCGAGGCGTTCGCCGAGCTCACTCGACAACGGGGCGACGACGTCCCGCATCGAGGTCACCGAGAAGACGCCGGAGCGATGGCTGCTCCCGCCTCCGCCCGCCACGTACGGGCGCAGGCGATCGGCGAGCGACGGGCGTCGGAACCAACGAAGGTCGGACAGGATCAACGCCACGCCGGCCATCGACGCCAACCCGGCCAGCACCAGGACCCGGCTCATCGTTCACCGTTCGCCTTCGGGTCTGCCCTGCGGTCCGCCTCCGTGCGGCTCATGCCCGGAACACTCGTTGATCGTCGGGCAGGCGCATGATGCTGCCCGACCACACCCAGCAGCCGACGACGAGAGCGACGGCGACGACGACGATCATCTGACCGGTCGGTTCCGCGTAGGCCGCGCGTCCATTGCCGATCGAACCACCGGCCAGAGCCATGCCGAACGGCACGCCGAGCACGAACCACCGGGCGAACCGTGCACCGGCCTGGCGGGCCCGGGCATCCTTTCGGCCCTGCAAGTCGAGCACGCGATCATCGACGAGCGCGCCGAGGCGGGCGTCGAGGTCGGATCCGCCCAGCTCGTGGGCGATGAGCAAGGTCTCGCCGACCGTATCGGCCGTCGCGTCGGCCAGGCGGTGTTTGAGAACGTCGATGGTGCGAACGAAGTCGGTCGACAGCAACCACTCGCGATGGGCGGCGTCGAACGCCGCCCGCATCTCCTCGGGGCCACGCCGACCCACCTCGAAGAGCGCCTGCGGGATCGAGCGGCCCGCCGAGCCGGTCAGGATGCGGATCTCCTCGATCAGTCGCGGCCAGTTCTCCTGGGCCTTCAGCCGGCGAGTGATGCGACGCCGACGGTAGGAGGCGATCGGGAACGTGGCGGCAAAGGCTCCGACGACGAGCGGCGCCACGACCCCGCCGAACACCGCGAAGGCCAAGGCGAAGGCGATGACGAACAACGCCACGACGGCCAGGACGAACTCCCGCTTGTCCACGTCGTCGAGCCCAGCCTGCCTCAGCCACTCGTCGAAACCGGCGCGTGGACCTCTCCGACCCGTGGATCCGCCGGGGATTGGTCCGACCCCTTGCCAGCCGGCGACGACGGCCGTGAACACGAGAAAGACCCCGTAGGCGCTGACCCCGGCCAGCATCAACGATGTCATGCCGGGCGTCCCCGCGATGGAGTCACCGGAGCGTTGTCGGCGCCGACCAGCGTGCGGATCTCGTACCCGGCGCGGGCCAGCATGCGGCCCAGCCGGACCGGGAGATTCCCGGTCCACGCCAGATCGCCGTTCGGCGTGCACTGGTACAGCTCGGTCACCGTGAACTGGGTCGCGTCCGGGCTGGACGCCAGATCCTCGACGCAGATGATCTCGCTGATCCGAGGGCCGTCGTTCGTGCGTTCGAGGTGGACAACGATGTCGATCGACTCGGCGACGAGGCTGTTGAGCGCCGACAAGGGTATGTCCGATGACGTGTCGGCGAGCTGGCAGATGAATCGAAGCCGGGTGAGGGCCTGGCGTGCCGAGCCCGAATGGATCGTCGTGAAGCCCTGGACGCCCGACGACAGGGTGAGCAGGAGCGGCAGCGCCTCTTTGTCCCTGACCTCGCCGACGATGGCCACATCAGGAGCCATCCGCAAGAAGCCGGCCACGAGCCGGCGTAGGTCGATGGCTGGGCGATCGGTCCGCGCCGCTCGTGTCTGCATCCCGGCGACGTTGGGGACCGGGATGTCGATCTCGAAAACCTCCTCGGCGGTGACCACCCGCAGGGTCGGGTCCAACTCGGCGGCGCAGGTCGACAGGAGGGTGGTCTTGCCGGACCCGGGCGCCCCTGCGAACACGATCGTGGCGCGGGAGGCAACGGCGGCTTTCAACAGGTCGGCGACGGCCGTCGTGAGCATGCCGGCCATGACCAGCTCGCCGAGGTCGCGGTACGCGATTCCCGTGAACTTCCGAATATTCACCATCACGTGTCCGCCGCGGGAGATGTCGCCGTGGACGATGTGGAGGCGGGCGCCGCTGTCGAGTTGAGCATCCTGGAGTCCCTCAGCAGGATCGAGTTTGCGATGGGAGCTCGAGGCGTCGTCGAGGATCTTGGTCAGCGTGCGCAGCACGTGGTCGTCGTCGTGGAAGACCTCGTGGTGATACCCGTTCGTGCCGAGATGCCGTTTCACGAAGATGCTGTCCGGGGCGTTGATCATGATCTCCCAGACGTCGGGGTCCGCGAGCAGCGGGGCCAGGGGGCCGGCGCCGGTGAGGTTGCGCCAGGCCCGTTCGGCGATCTGGGCGGGATCCGACAGAGGGATCGACCGAAGCCCCCGGCGGTGATCGGCCTGCCACCTTTCGATCTCGTCGGTGATGAGCTGATGCAATGCCACGTCGGATTGGTCGGCACTGAGATCGAGGGCGATGTCGGTGGCGCGACCTTGTACGGCTCGTTCGATCTCCGCCAGCGGCGACGCCGACGGTTGCGGGTAGGTGGGAGGTGAGGTGGTGAGTGCCATGGTCCGCCTGTGGTCGACCAGTCCCTGAATGCGCCCGAAGACCCTGGAGTAGTCGGGAGAATATGTATAGCACGAGATAACACATGAAAAGCAAGCAAATGGTCGTATGTCGCGCCGTCAGACGTGACGACATCTCGCCTACCGCGACACGGTCGGCACGCAGCCGATCGTCTCGGCGGCCGCCGGGTCAGGTGAGGTGGTCGGCGAACCAGGCGACGACCTCGTCGAACGCTGCGGCGGCCTGGGTGGGGTCGTACCGGCCGCCGGTGTCGTTGAAGAACGCATGGTCGACGCCAGGGAACGTGCGTATCTCGTGCGTCAGGCCGGCGGCGGTCAGGGCGGTGTCCATGGCGTCGCGGCTGGCGTTGACGCGGCTGTCCAACTCGGCGTAGATGCCGAGCACCGCGGCGTTCGGCGAACCCGAGAAGTCGGCTTCGACCGGGCCGGGGCCGTAGAACGGAGCGGCCGCCCGGAGTCGCTCGTCACCGGCGGCCAGCAGCGACCACAGCTGGGCGCCACCGAAGCAGAACCCGACCACCGCCAGACCGAGGTCGGGGTGGCGTCGCTCGAGCTCGTCTAGTCCGGCGCGAACGTCGGCGGTAAGGTCGGACTGGGCCGCTCCTCCGAGCTGGGCGGTCGCGGCTCCGTCGTCGGCCAGCGACGCCGTGCCACCGACGCGCGACAGCAGATCGATCGACAGCGCGGTGTATCCGGCGGCGGCGAACCGGGCGGGCAGCGCCTCGAAGTGCGGCGTCAGCCCTCGGTTCTCGTGGATGATCAGCACGGCGCCGCGCGCCGCTGGGGCTTCGGACACGAAGCCGATGAGCGACGACGCCGGACCGGCGAACTCGATCCGCTCGACCGTGGGCGGGTCCAGCTCGGGGGACGACGTGGTGGTTTCCTCCACCGCGGCAGGAACGGAGGTCGCGGTCGTGGTCGAGGCGTCTGGTGGAGAGCTCACCGTCGTAGGCGCGTCGGGCGCCGCGCCGTCGCCGTCATCACCGCACGACGTCAGCAACGCCAGGGCCGCCGTGCTCCCAAAGCCCAGCAGTCCGAGTCGGCGAAGGGCATCGCGCCGACTGAGGAGTCCGTCGTGATGATCGAGTGCCACTTCCTCGGCCAGGTACTCGCGATACGCCATACTCGACGCTAATCCGGCGCCGCCCTGAAGGATGGTCGCCGGGATTTCGAGCCGAGCCTCGATCGGTTAGTTTCTATAGGACCGTTCCACTTACTACTGGAGACGAGCGCCTACCGATGAGCGAACACGCCGGCGATTGGGATCTCGAAGCTGATGTCGTCGTCCTCGGCAGCGGTGGCGCCGCGCTGGTCGCAGCGCTCTCCGCGCACGACTACGGAGCGGGCCAGGTGGTCATCCTCGAGAAGTCGGGCATGGTCGGCGGCACGACGGCGATGTCCGGCGGGATGTTGTGGATCCCGATGAACCACCACGCGATGGAAGCGGGCGTCGAGGACTCGGTCGACGAGGTCGTCGCCTACCTCGACGCGTTGGCGCCGGGGCAGCTCGAGGCCGATTCGCTGTCCGGCTTCCTCGAGTCCGGTCCGGAGATGATCCGCTACCTGGCGGATCGCACGCCGGTCCGGCTGCGTTCGTTCTCCGACTTCCCCGACTACCAACCGAACGCCATTGGTGCGAAACGCGACGGCGGTCGATCGCTCGACAACGAGGTGTTCGCCTACGAAGACCTCGGCTCGTGGGCGACCCGCGTGAACCCACCGAAGACGGGCGTGCCCAAGCGCCTGAGCCGCATCGAAGACCGCCACGGTGGCGTCAGCGACGACGAGTTGGCCGAGCGGCGCCGCCGCGATTGCCGGGGCCAGGGCCAGGCCCTCATCGGCTCGTTGCTCAAAGGCGTGCTCGACCGCAGCATCCCGATCCACTTCGAGACGAGGGCTCGGCTGCTCTGCCTGGACCGCAACCGAGTCGTCGGCGTCGTCGCCGAGCAGCAGCACGGTCCGATGCGAGTGCGGGCCCGTAAGGGCGTGATCATCGCCACCGGCGGTTTCGAATGGAACACGCGGCTCGTCCAGACGTTCCTCCGGGGTCCCATGACCGCGCCGGTCAGCGTGCCCGAGTGTGAGGGCGACGGGCTGATGATGGCGATGGAGGCCGGCGCCAGCCTCGGCAACATGGCGAACGCCTGGTGGATGGTGTCGACCAAGGAGTCCACCGCCGGCCACCACGACACCCGGGCCAACTACCTGCTCTGCCAGGCCGAGCGCACCTGCCCCGGCTCGATCATGGTCAACCGGGCGGGCCGCCGGTTCGTGAACGAAGCGGTGAACTACAACGCCCTCGGCTTCGCGCTCCACAACTTCGACGCCGACGCCTACGAGTTCCCGAACCTGCCGTACTGGCTGATCTTCGACAGCCGCTACATCAGCAAGTACCGGATGTTCACCAGCCGCCCGGGTGAACCGGCGCCCTCATGGGCCACCCGCGCCGACACGATCGAAGAGCTCGCCGAACTGCTCGGGCTCGACGGGACCGTGCTGGCCGACACGGTCGAACGATTCAACGGGTTCGCCCGCCAGGGTCACGACGACGACTTCGGGCGCGGTGACTCCACCTACGACAACTTCGCGGGCGACCCGTCGCTGCCGCCGCCGTTCTCGAGCCTCGGCGTCCTCGACGAGCCACCGTTCTACGCCATCGAGATGGAAGCCGGGGTGAACGGCACGTGCGGGGGCCCGAGGGCGAACGGCGACGCCCAGGTGCTCGACTGGAACGACCGGGCGATCGAAGGCCTCTACGTGGCCAGCAACACCATGTCCGCCGTCACCGCCGGCGTGTACGGCGGCGCCGGAGGCACGCTCGGCCCCGGCATGACGTTCGGGTTCATCGCCGGACGCCACGCCGCCCAGCGGGAGTGAGCGGGAGCGCCCCGAACCGCCGCCGGCCATCCACCTCCGCACCGCCTTCCCGGCCCGGCCCGGCTCACATCCCGATCGTTCATGCCGACGGAGCCTCATGGCGGCCTCGAAGCTCAGGCGGCGGATGGCGGTGGCCGCTCTCTACACGGCCGGCTTCTACGCGCTACTGATCGTGCTCGTGGTCCTGCTCGCCCTGATCTCGCTCTACAGCATCTTCCTCATCGGCGGTGCGGTGGCGGCGGCGGTCATGTTGTGGAGCGCCTGGCCACGGCGCGTGCCGTTCATCGTTCCCGGTCCGCTGCTCGACCCGCGTCAGCACCCGGTGCTGTTCGCCATGATCGACGACGTCGCCCACGAGACCGGTCACCTTCGACCCCGCGAGGTGTACCTGATTCCCCATGTCAACGCGTTCGTGTCGACGGTGGGCGGACGGTTCGGTTTCGGAGGTCGAACCGTGATGGGCATCGGCTACCCGCTCCTCCACCTTCTCGACTGCGTCGAGCTCCACGCCGTTCTGGCCCACGAGTTCGGTCACCTGACCGGGAGCGACACCCGGCTCGGGATGTTCGTGTCGTCGACCCGTCTGTTGATGCTGCGGACGGTCCATGCGGGCCGCGACAACCTGGCGGGCGCGATCCTCTCCCGGTATGCCACCCGCTACCTGCGCTGGACTGCGGGAGTGGCGCGGGAGCAGGAGCAGCAGGCAGACGCGATCGCCGTCGAGGTGTCCTCGCCCGCCGCACTGGCGTCGGCTCTCGTGCGGCTCGAAGGGGGAGACCGCCTCCACAAGGCGTTCCTCTCCAGGGCTCTGCTCCCCATGGTCCGCGCCGGTCGGCGCCCCGCTTGGCGCGACGGATTCACCAGCTTCCTCGTCGCCCGAGGGGGTGATGGTGCCGTGATCGAAGCCGCCGCCCTTCCGCGGGCCGCCGGACCCTTCGACAGCCACCCGCCGCTCGGCGAGCGACTCGCCGGCCTCGGCGTCGCGAACGGTGACCCGGCGATCGTCGGCCGCCTCGGCGCCCGGCCCGCCCTGACGCTCCTCGGGCCGGCGAACGAGGAGGCGGCACTCGTCGAAGCCCTCACCGGCGTGCCGACCGCATCCTTGCGCCCGATGGACTGGTCGGAGTACTCCGCGGTATCGCTCGAAGGATGGGCCAACACCCTCCCGGTCGGGCTCGCGGGCCTGAGACTCAGTGACCTTCCAGTCGACGAGGCCGGCTGGCGGTCACTGTGCGAGCAGTGTCTCCACACGCGAACGGTCGAGGTGTCGACCGCGGCTTGGCAGGGGGTCGTCGTCACCGAGGTCGGTCGCGCCCTCACGCTCGCCTTGCATCACCACGGGTACGACGCGCATGTCACGCCGATCGGACCCACCGTGGCGGTGCGAGGCGACGATCGCGTCGAGCCGTTCGAGTTGGTGCGAGGCTTGGTCGATGGGACGATCCCCGCGTCGACGCTGCGAGAAGGCCTGGTGGCCCGCGGGCTCGACACCGCAAGGATCGAAGGCGCCGCCGGCCCGCGGCACTCGTCGCGGTCGACCGCGATGACCCCGACCCCGACCCCTCACCCGCTCGCGCCGACCCCCGTCGCCCCCGACGGGCCGCGCACGCAGCTCGGACGATGGGAGTGCGGTGGGCTCGCCCACAAACGAGATGTCTGGTGTGACGACGCCGTCATCGGGCACGACAAGCGCACCCTTCGCTGGGACGAGATCACGTCGATCACGATCAAGGTCACATCGAGCATGGGCGGCGATCTCAGCCACGAGGTCACCCTGGCGACGCCCAAGACCAAGGTGTCCATGAAAAACGATGCGACCCGGGTCAGCCGGCGGGACGAGAACGCTCGCGACTTCGACCTGGTGGTGGATCGGTTCGCCTGCTTCGCTCAACGCCGCATCCAGAACGGGTACCTCGAACGCCTCCGTGCCGGTGAGAAGGTGAAGGTCGGTGGCGCCACCTTGAGCCGCGACGGATGGAAACCGCCCGAGGAGGTCCGTCGCTCGCTCATCCCGTGGTCGTTGCCCGTCACGATCGGCTTTCGTCACGGCGACGTGTTGTACTTCACGGCCACCAAGGGCGAGGTCATGAAGCAGAAGTACGACAGCAAGATCAACCGGCCGAACGCTCTGCTGCTCCCGGCGCTCTTCGAAGCGTGTCGAGCCGAGTTCGGTTCCGCTCCGGGGACGGAGCCCGTCACGACATCGAGCCACGCCTACGGTGTGAAGTAGTGGCCGGCATTCACGTCGAGCACGGCGCCGGTGATGGCGGACGCCAGGTCCGAGGCCAGGAACAGCACGGCGTTGGCCACCTCGGTGCTGGTGGCGATGCGGCGCAGCGCCATCTCGCCGGTGTAGCTGGCCAGCACCTCGTCGTAGGTCTGGCCCGTGACGCGGGCGCGCTCGCGGTAGAAACCCTCGAGCGAGTCGCTCAGGATGTGGCCGGGCGCCACGCAGTTCACCCGCACCCCGTGGGGACCGAGCTCTGAGGCGAGAGCCTGCGCGATCTTGTGCGATTGGGCCTTGCCGGCGGCGTAGTCGCTGCGGCCCGCCATGGCCAGGCGACTCGACATCGACGTGACGTTGACGATCGCGCCGCGGCCGGCCTCCACCATGTGCGGCGCCACGAACCGACAGGCCAACAACGTGCTGTAGCCGCCCGTTTCGACAGTTCGACGCCAGCTCTCCAGTGCGTCATCGTCCATCTCCAACACGGTGCGGCGGGGCGGGGCGGCGAACGCCGTGTTGACCAGGACGTCGATGCGGCCGAACTGTGCCATGGTTCGTTCGGCGATCGAGCGCGCGCCGTCGATCGTCGTCACATCGGCGCTGACGGCGAAGGGCTCGCCGCCCGCTTCGCGAACTGCGGACCCTGATGCATCGAGCGACGCCGCCGACCGCGCCACCAGTGCGACCTGCGCCCCCTGGTCGGTGAACCGTCCGGCGAGGGCCGAACCGAGCCCAGGCCCCGCGCCGACGATCACTGCCACCTTGCCGTCGAAACGCATCAGAGTCCTCCGTTCGCCTATGGCCCGTCTGGTGTGTGGAGGGTCTCTAGTGCATCCACGCATAAATATGTCGCGTATGCTGTGATGGGCTTTCTCAACGTTTGAGGAGGTCCGAGTGGGGTTCAGGGTCGAGCGGTTGTCGCTGACGGAAGAGGATCGGGTGGAGCTCGAACGGAGAGTTCGGGCTCACACGTCAACGGCGCGGGAGGTGCGTCGGGCCCGTCTGGTCCTGCTGTGTGCGGACGGCTGGTCGCTGCGCCAGGTCGGTTTTGAGATCGGGATTGACCAGCACAGGGTCGGTGACTGGCGCAAGCGGTTCCTTGCCGACGGCCTGGACGGTCTGGAGGACAAGCCCCGACCGGGCCGCCGCCGCCGCTTCGATCACGACGACCGGATGCAGCTCGCTGCGCTCGCGACGTCGGAGAAGGCCGACGACGATCCGGTTCCGATGTGGACCTACCAGGAACTCGCCGATGCGTTGTTCACCGAGGGGATCGATATCTCGCCGTCGCAGGTCGGCCGGATCCTCAACGCGATGCACATCGACATCACCCGGGTGCGGGGGTGGCTGAACCGTCGCGACGACCCCGAGTTCTGGGACCGGATCCGTGACGTGTGCGGCATCTACCTGAACTGCCCTGACAACGCCATCGTGCTGTCGGTCGATGAGAAGACCTCCGTGCAAGCCAAGGAACGCAAACGCAGGACCCAACCCGCCGCGGCGGGACGGCGCAAGCGGGTCGAGTGGGAGTACATCCGCCACGGCACCGCGTCGCTGTTCGCGGCGCTCAACGTGCACACCGGCGAAGTGCTCGGCGAACCGATCCCCGGCAAGAACGACTCGAAGAACTTCTGCGATTTCCTCGACCAGATCGACCGGAGTGTTGATCCCTCCCTGGAGATCCACGTCGTGGTCGACAACGGATCAAGCCACACCTCGAAGTACACCAAAGCATGGTTCGCTGCTCATCCCCGATGGGTGGTCCACTACACACCACCGCACGCCAGCTGGGTCAACCAGGTCGAACTGTTCTTCTCGATCCTGCAACGCAAAGTCATCCGCAACGGCAACTTCACCAGCCGCGACGACCTCATCACCAAGATGCTCACCTACATCGCCGACTACGACCAGAACACCAAACCGTTCAAATGGACCTACGCAGCCGACCCCCTCGTCGCATGAATCATGCGCGACCTATTTCTGCGCGGCAGCACTAGCATGTGGACGTGCGTGGGGTCACCATTCCCGATCGCGAGGAAGACTTCGCAGCCGATCCGTCGGAGCTGTTCTTCGACCTCGTCTTCGTCTTCGCCTTCTCCCGCCTGGTCGATCATCTGGTGCATCACCCCACCTGGTCGGGGATCGGCGGGTTCGCCCTGCTGTTCACGATGATCTGGATGCCGTGGACGCAGTTCACGTGGTCGGCCAACGCGGTGGCCGGCAACTCGCGGCCCGTCCGCTTCCTGTTCCTCGTCGCCAGCGTGGCCAGCGTCCCGATGGCCGGCTCGGTTTCGGCCGCCCTCGATGACGGCGCGCCGGTCTTCGCCATCTCGCTGTCGGTCATCTTGTCGATCGGGGTGTTCACGATGGTCGTCGGGCTCGGCCCCGACGAACCGGTGGTGCTGCGCTCGATCCTGAAGTACTCGGTCCTCAACTGGATCGCCGTGGCGCTCATGGTGGCCGGCGGGTTCGTCGGACACGACGCACGCATCGCGTTGTGGGTCGCAGCCATGGGTGCGGTCATCCTGGGAACGATCCGGGCCGGTCGGTACGAGTGGCTCGTGCGGCCGGGTCACTTCTCCGAACGCCACAGCCTCATCCTGATCGTGGCCCTGGGCGAGGTCATCGTCGCCCTGGGGGTGCCCGTGGTCGAACAGCTCGACGAAGGTGCGGGGCTTCCGGGCCGCACCGTCGTGGCGCTCGTCGCCGCCGGGATCTTCGCCGGCGAGTTGTGGTGGGGCTACTTCGATCGGCCCAGCCCGGCCCTGGAGCACCGGCACGAGACCATCGAGGACCCCGTCGAGCGTGGCCGCTACGCCCGCGACATCTACACCTACGCCCATTTCCCGCTCATCGCCGGGGTGGTCTTGGCCTCAGCCGCGTTGGAGGAGATCACGGTCCACCCGGACCAGGCCTTGGGCGTGCCGTTCCGGTGGATGTTCTTCGCCGGCATCGTCTCCTACCTCGGTGCGGTGGTGATCGCGGTGGCCCGGGCTTTCAAGGTGCTGGCCGTGGAACGTCTCGTGGCCATCGCCGTGATGCTCGGAGTCGTCGTCGTCCTGGGAAGAGCCGACGGAGTGATCGTGCTGGCGGCCACCGATGTCGTGCTGCTGGCGACGCTCGTCGCCGAGCACTACCGGGTCGAGATCGCACCGCGTCAGGTCGTGCTCACCTGACGGGCCTCGGCATCTGCTATGACCTGCGCGTCGACGCAGTCAACGCGCAGGGGGCAGGGATGGATGACAACGAGCCGGTGGTGGGCCCGGGCCGGGTCGCCGTGGTCACCGGAGGCGCGAGTGGGATCGGTCGGGCGTTGGGCGCGCGGTTCGGGGTCGACGGGTCGGCGGTCGTCGTCGCCGATGTGGACCTCGACGGGGCTGAGACCGTAGCCGCCGGCATCCGGGCGGCCGGGGGAGACGCCACTGCGCTCCGGGTCGACGTGGCCGATCCGGTGTCGGTCGATCAGCTCGCGGCCGACACGCTGGAGCGCTACGGACGGGTCGACGTGCTGTGCAACAACGCCGGTGTGTCCACCTTCAACCTGATGCGCGACCAGACGCTTCAGGATTGGCGCTGGGTGTTCGACGTCAACCTCTGGGGCGTCGTCCACGGGATCCACACCTTCATGCCGATCATGCGGAGCCAGGGCACACGAGGCCACATCGTCAATACGGCGTCGATCGCCGGGCTCATGAGCGGCATCGCCTTCATCGGGCCGTATGCCGCCACGAAGGTGGCCGTGGTGTCGATCTCGGAATCGCTGCTCAAAGAGTTCGAGGTCGACGGAACGAACATCGGCGTGAGCGTCCTCTGCCCGAGCTCCGTCGACACCAACGTCATGGAGTCGGAACGCAACCGCCCGGCGCCACGTGGTGCCGAACGACGAACGGAGATGGGCGAAGCTGTCCGGCTCATGATCAAGGATGGCCTGACGGGACCCACGGGCCAGTCCGCCGAGCAGGTCGCCGACACGGTGCTCGACGCCATTCGCACGCGCCGCTTCTGGATCATCACCCACCCGGACGATCGACCTACGATCGAGGCTCGGGCGCACGACGTGCTGGCCCATTTCCCGTCGGCCTGAACCGGGCTGCGTAGGGCGGTCGGACCATCCGGCGGTCCGGGGCTCAAGCAATCGAGCTGCGCATCCGAAACCGTGACATGGTTGCCATCGCTCCGGTTTCGTCATCGCCCCAGCCGTCGCCCTCGGGGGCGGGTGCGACCAGCCCCATCTCCGTCGACGGCGAACTGGATCTCGGTGAATGGACCGGTCACCCGTTCGGCGGTGACCCGCGGGTTCGATGCGACCACATCGGGATATCGCGAGGCCAGGTGACCGTTGGCTGGAACGTCATCGACGCGGTCCGGAGCTCCGTGGAGACTAACTACGGCGAGATGACCCATCGGCTCGTGCTCGTCGCGGCGGACACCACCCTGGAGCTGACCCGCAGCTCGGTGCGGTCACGCCAACAGCGCGAGAACCAGCAGGCCTTCGATGCCCTGGTCGACGCCGTGGCCCGGTTCGTCCCCGACCACCGGCTCGGCCGCGGCGCGTCAAACCGCCCCTGACCCTCACGGCGGCCGATGCTCCGGCCGATGGGGACATCGTGAACCTGGTGGTGCGTCGGCCGCGGCTCGATTGGAGCGATGGATTCGACCCGAGGTGGTCGCCGCGTCACCCGGAGCTGGCGTGCGTCGCCAACGCGGTCTCGTTGCAGATGCCTCACGTCGAGCCGTACGTCGTCCGGTCGATGCGCGCCGTGCAGGACCGGCTCATCGGCGAACTCGCGGACGATGCTGCGATGTACATCCGTCAGGAGTCGAACCACCACGCCCAACATCGACGTTTCAACGACCTGGTGATCGAGCGGTATCCCTCCTTGCGTCGAGTCGATCGCTGGGCCACCCGGTACTACGAGCGCCGGGAACGGCGCGGCGACGAGGCGTCGAACGTCGCTTTCGCCGCGGCCATCGAGATCATCGCTTTCACCATCGCCCGCTGGACCGACCGGCGCCTGGCCACCTTCTTCCGCCACGCTGACCCCACGGCGGCGGGCCTCTTTCTGTGGCACCTGGCCGAGGAGGTCGAGCACAAGACGGTCGCCTTCGATGCCGCCACGGCCGTCGGCGTGAAACGATCGACGCTGGTCCGGGCCATGGTCGGTGCCACCATCGCTCTCGCCTTCTTCGTGTTCGCCGGCGCGCTTCCACCCCTCATCCGTGAGGGCCGGTGGTGGCGACCCATCACCTGGTGGCGGCTCACCACCTGGGCGTTCGGTTTCGCCTTCGAGTTGATACCTGTGCTCGGCGCCTCGGTCCTCGGTGGCCATCACCCGTCGCAGCTGGTCGACCCCCCGTGGTGCGTCCCGTGGCTCCAAGGATTCGATCAGGAGACGGGGGCGCTCCCGGACTGGTTGAGCGACGGAACGTCCGACCCGTCGCTCACGGCGCCGCCGGTGCCGGCTGCATAACGCTGACGCGAGCCACGACACCGTCGACCACGGCTTCCCCGTCAGCATGGGCTCACCGCTGATCGATCAGCTGCTCGCTTTCTGCGGCCGTCGGCCGAGCCCCCGCCACCTCGGACCGCTGACCGCCTCCAACCGCGGCGAGATCAGGACTCCGCGACGATCAGGCCGACCAGCGCGAAGTGGCACACCGTGGCCACGACCGTGAAGGCGTGCCAGATCTCGTGGTAGCCGAAGACGTTCGGCCACGGATTCGGACGCCGGCGCACGAGGACGGGCAGCCCGGCGGTGTAGGCGAGACCGCCGGCGATCAACAAGGCGAACTGCAGGAGCGTCATGCGGTCGAAGATCGGGGGCAGGGCGGCGACGGCCGCCCACCCGATAAGCGGGTAGAGCATGTACCGCAAACGAGGCAAGCGGTCGAAGGCCACCGTCTTGAGCACGATGCCCGCCACCGCCAGCGTGCCGACGAACGACAACAGGGGGATCCCCCACGCCGGGGGCAGTACGAGCAGGCACACCGGGGTGTAGGTGCCGGCGATGAGCACGAAGATCATCGAGTGATCGAGGCGCCGCATGATCTGACAGGCCCGAGGCGAGCGGGCCAGCCGGTGATATGCCGCTGAGGTGCCGAAGAGGGCGACGACACTGCCCGCGTAGATCGAGGCCCCGACCCGAGCTGCTGCATGGCTGGCACTGAGGATGAGGAGGACGCCCGCCGGGACGGCGAACAGTGCCGTCCACGTGTGAAGGTGGCCGCGGAGGCGGGGCCGGATCTTGAGGTCCAGACCCGCTGCGGAGGGGGCCACGTCCGTCACGGAAGTCTCCATGTGTCGACGGTACCCCCGGTGAACGTCAAGAAGGGCTTCATCTCGATGAATGTTTCAGCGTTCCTCGTCGCTGCGAACGATGCAGAACTCGTTGCCCTCGGGGTCCGTCAGCACCATCCAGCCCGTGCCATCGGGGCGGCGCCGGTCATCGAGCGGTCGGGCGCCG
Organism: uncultured Acidobacteriota bacterium; assembly: GCA_963732655.1. Classification (GTDB taxonomy): domain Bacteria; phylum Actinomycetota; class Acidimicrobiia; order Acidimicrobiales; family SHLQ01; genus CAVTWS01. The sequence goes on from CAVTAI010000005.1 coordinate 1,098,270, forward strand.
AGTGCCACCACGCGCTCGACCTCGGCGTCGCGCCGGCGGTCCGTCGGCACCAGATCCAGATGGACCCGGTTCTTCACCTGGCGCGGGTCGGGCACCTCGATGAACAGGAGCCGATGACCGGAGACGGGATCGGCGATCTCGCACTCCTTGTGTCCGTGCGCATTCTCGTCACCCGGCACATCTGCGTAGCCGAGCACCTGCTTCCACCAGCTCGACAGCTCGAACGTGTTCGCGCAGTCAAATGTCGTATGACCGATCCGGCTCACCATCGGCCCAGTCTTGCGCCGCTTCGGGGGTGAGCGGTCGGTCATGTCTAAGGTCCCTGTCGAGCCACTCGACCTCCTGACAGGCTGAGGTGCATGACGACGCTGCTCCAGGCCGACGCAGTCACGAAGGTGTACCGCACCGGTGCCGAGGAGGTGGTGGCCCTGCGGTCGCTCGATCTCGCCATCGGCGAAGGCGAGTACGTCGCCGTGATGGGCCCGTCCGGATCGGGCAAGACCACACTGCTGAACTGCTTGTCCGGTCTCGACGACATCGACGGCGGGCGAGTGCTCCTCGATGGCGAGAGCCTGCACGAGCTGGCCGACGCCGAGCGCACGCGAGGCCGTGCCGGTGCGATGGGGTTCATCTTCCAAGCGTTCAACCTGATCCCGGTGATGACGGCCGTGGAGAACGTCGAGCTCCCACTCCTGCTCGCCGGTCGCTCGGGCGGCGAGGCGCGCCGTCGCGCGACCGAGACGATGCAGCGCGTCGGGCTGGGGCATCGGCTGCACCACCGACCCAACGAGCTGTCGGGCGGCGAGCAGCAACGCGTCACCATCGCCCGGGCGCTCGCGGGTCGGCCTCGGCTGGTGTGGGCCGACGAACCCACCGGCGCCCTCGATACCGAAACGGCGGGCGCCGTGATGGATCTCCTGTCGGAGCTCCATGCCGAGGGCTTGACGCTGGTGCTCGTCACCCACGACGACGAGATCGGTGCCGCGGCGCCCCGGCTCGTTCGGATGCGCGACGGGGCGCTGGTCTCGGATTCCCGACGCCGACCCGAGACCTGAGGCAGCCGTGGCCGTCGTCATCGTCCTCGTCCTGTCGCTGCCCTTCGTCGTCGTCTTGCTGACGAGGCCGGTCGAGCGGCGGCTCGCCCTGCGGTACCCCCGACGCCGGCCCGTCGAAGCGCTGCTCGTCGTGCTCGGCGCGTTGCTCGGGACGGGAATCATCACCGGTTCCCTGGTCGTCGGCGACACGATCGACCGCTCCATCCGCGCCCAGGCCTACGAACAGCTGGGCCCGATCGACGAGCTGGTCTCGGTGAGTGGTCTCGACGCGGGCGGTGCCGTCGCCACGCAGCTCTCCGGGTTGTCCTCACCCGACATCGACGGTGTGCTCAGCTTCACCACCGCCCCCGCGGCGGTCACCGGGGCCGGGCCGAACCCGCTCGGCCAACCGAGGGCTCAGATCGTCGAACTCGACTTCGACGCCGCCCGGGACTTCGGTGGTGATCCGGCGGCGGTCGGGATCGAGGGCGGCACGCCGCCGGCGGGTCACGCCGCCGTCACGACGGACCTGGCCCGGCGACTCGACCTCGGCCCCGGCGACGGGGTCGTCGTCTACGCCTACGGCCAGACCGTGGCGCTCACCGTCGACCAGATCCTGACCCGTCGTGGAGTGGCGGGTTTCTGGGCCATCGACTCGAGGCAACAGTCGTACAACGTGCTCGTCGGGCCCGGGCTCCTGGCCTCGCTGGTGGTCGGTGCACCGGCCGAGGCGGCCGACGCCGAGCCACCGATCGTCCACACCGCGGTGTCCAACGTCGGCGGCGTCGAGGGTGGCGCGGGGAAAACCGATGACGTCACGGGCGTCATCGAGCAGCAGCTCGGCGCCGGAGACGCTCGCGTGCAGCCGGTCAAACAGGACACGCTCGAGGTCGCCGCGGAAACCGCCGATGCGCTCACCCAGCTGTACTTCACCCTGGGCATGTTCGCGGTCGCCGCCGGCATCTTGTTGCTCGTCAACATCTTCGTGATGCTGACCGATGACCGGCGCAGCGAGATGGGCATGATGCGGGCCCTCGGTCTCCGCCGGTTCCCCCTGGTGCGGGCGTACGCCGCGGAGGGCTGGCTCTACTCGTTGCTCGGAGCGGCCCTCGGGGCGATCTTGGGTATCGGCTTCGGGTGGGTGATCTCCTGGCGTGCCGAAGACATCCTGAGCAGCGGCGACGAGCTGTACGCCCTCGACTTCACCTTCGCCTGGACCATGCGGACGGTCCTCCAGGGCGGCGCGATCGGGTTCGTCATCAGCCTCGTCACCATCGTCGCCACCAGCGCACGGGTGAGCCGTCTGAACGTGATCGCCGCCATCAGGGATCTCCAGCCGATTCGTCGCACCCGGCCCCGCCGGCGGGTGGCCTGGTTCGGCGCCGCCGCCATCGTGCTCGGCCTGCTGTGGACCCTCGCCGGTGTCACTGCTCCCGACGCCTATGGAACCATCATCGGGCCCATGCTCGTGGGTGTCGGGCTCATCCCGATCCTGGGCCGGCTCCCGATTCGGGGCCGCACGGCGCCGGTTCGAGTCGTCACCGTCGTCGTCGCGGTGGCGGTGGTGGCGTGGGGTGCGACCTTCCCGTGGGTGCTCGGTACGCTCGACATCGAGGTCAGCATCCCGATCTTCCTCGTGCAGGGCATCGCCATGGCCACCGCCGCCGTGGCCATCGTGTCCACGTTCCAGGAGCGGATAGGTCACGCGTTGGCTCGGGTCACGGGCGGTTCTCTGCCCGTCCGCCTGGGGCTGGCGTACCCGGTCGCCAAGCGGTTTCGCACGGCGATGACCCTCGGCATGTTCGCCATCGTCGTCCTGACCCTCGTGTACATCGCCATGCTGTCGCACATGTTCCAGGGTCAGGTCGACGAGATCACCGCCGATCTCTCCGGCGGGTTCGGTGTCGTGGTCACCTCGAATCCCACCGACCCCGTACCCCCCGACGACTTGGCGGCCCTTCCCGGAGTCACCGCCGTCGCCCCGCTGACCTACAGCACGGCCGAGTTCACCCGGTCCGATGAGACCGAATCCATGGCCTGGCCCGTCACCGGGTTCGGCCCGGAGCTGGCGGCTGCGCCCCTCACCATGCAGGACCTCGGCGAGCACCCCTCGAACCGGGAGGCCTTCTCGGCTGTGTTGGCCGACCCGTCGCTGGTGATCGTCGACGAGTTCTTCCTGGCGAGCGGCGCCGGACCACCAGCGGGGTCTCCTGACACCGGTGATGTCGTCACCATGACCGACCCGGTGTCCGGACGCTCGGCCACGCTGACGGTCACGGCGCTCGCCGAGGCGGACTTCCTGTTCGCGGGCGTGTACGTCTCCGAGGATGCCTACGCCGAGGTCTTCGGAGATCGAGCGGTGCCATCGCGCTACTACGTCGGCACGGACGACGCCGCGGGAGCGGGAGGGGAGGCGTTGGCCGACGACATCCGCCGCGCCTTCGTCAGCAACGGAGCCGATGCCGACACCGTGCGCGCCCAGGTGGAGACCCTCCAGGCCCAGAACACCGGGTTCTTCACGCTGATGCAGCAGTTCGTCGGCGTGGGGCTGATCGTCGGGACCGCGGGCATCGGCGTGATCATGGTCCGGGCGGTTCGGGAGCGGCGGCGCGAGGTCGGTGTCCTGCGCTCGCTCGGCTTCCAGCCCCGAGCGGTGGCCCGAGCGTTCCTGATCGAGGCCGGCTTCGTGGCGATCGAAGGGGTGGCGATCGGCGTCGCCGTGGCGCTCATCGGGACGTATGGGCTGGTCTCGAGTGGCCAGAACTTCACCGAGGGCTTCCGCTGGAGCGTGCCCGTGGCCAGCCTCTCCATCATCGTGGCCATCGCCGTCGTCACGTCGATCCTGACCGCGTCGTGGCCGGCCCTACGAGCATCGAGGATCCGCCCCGCGGCCGCGCTGCGGGCGGCCGACTGAGGCGATCGTCGGGCGACGCCAGCGAGCGGTCTGGGGTGCACGGCTATCCGTCGGAGTCGAGACCGAAGTGGCCGAGCTGGCCGGCGAGGATCGGGACCGGCTCCTCTGTCCCCGTCGACGGTAGCGAAGGCACGGCTGATCGATCGAGCCACGGTTGGACAGCACGCGCCACGGTGCGGGTCATCGCTTCCGGCAACGGTGCCGCGTCGACGATGAGATCGTCGAGGCGACGTCGCTCGGAGATGAACACCGCACCGGCCGGCACGGGCGCTGTCGCGCCCTCCGGACGGTCGGTCGGGTGGTGTCCCCCGGGCCGGGACCGGTGAGCGAGCGTCTCGATCGTACGCACGATCTCGGCCCGAGCCCGGGGACTACGAGGTGCACGATTCACGATCGGGAGCAGGCGGTCCGGCGCCACGCCGAACTCCCGGAGATCATCGAGCACACGAACGAGGGAATGCAGGCCCTTGCAGCTGGCATCGCCGACGACCGCCACCAGATCGGCGCGCCCCAGCGTGGAACGGGCGAGCAGGTTGCGGTCCTCGATGTCGACCGATCCGGTGGTCGACTCACCGTCGACATCGGCGTTGACATCGGCCACCACCAGTCGGTAGCTGGAGACCAGGGTGTCGAGCGCGGCGTTGAGGGCGCGAGGACGCAGGGCGGTCCAGTCGCGGGGGCGGCGGAGACCGAGGAGGAGGTGGTAGCCGCGCTCGTCGACGTCGTGGACGAGCCGCCGGAGCCCCGGGCCATCCGGTCGCCCGGTGCGATGGGCCTCGACCAGCTCCTGGACGCCGGGGACGATGTCGTGGCAGTCGTGCAGCATGGCCAGATCGGCCCGCAGGGCCAGATCGGCCAGGAGCACGAGCCTGCGGTCGCGAGCATCTCGGGCGCGGCCCTGAGCCAGCGCCATGGCGACCGTGGACCTCCCCGTTCCGGGGGACCCCGTGACAGCGATCAGGTGGCCACGCCACCTTCCGGTGATCGGCCCGCTGTCCGCCACCAGTTGAAGGGCGGACAGGTCGACGCGTTCGATGGGCCGGGCCGAGGACTGGAGCGCGGCGAGCAACTCGGCCGGCTCGAAACCGTCCATCAGGACGACGGAGGCACCGAGTGCAGTCCAATCCCGGTTCGTGCGGCCATCGTCGATCACGACCACCGTGGCACCGACCGATCGTGCGCACTCGACGAGGTCGCGGTCGAGGCGGGGAAGAGCGGCATCGACGATGACCGCGCTGAACGGGCGCCCGGCGCCGAGCCGAGCGCGGAGCTCGTCGGGGCTCACGCAGCGCACGAAGTCGACGGGTACGACGGCGGCGGTCGACCAACGGCTGAGCTCACCGGACCACGACGAGCGGGCGTGGGCGAGACCGAGGACGACGAAGCGGGTGTCGTTCACGATCCGGCTCCGCCCGGGAGGGACGCCGGGGCGGCTGTGCTGCTTGCGCCGCCTGGGGCGGCTGTGCTGCTGGCGCCGCCTGGGGCGTCGGTGCTGCTGGCGCCCAGGGTGAACCGCTCCTCGGACCCCGTCGTGCGCACCACCGTCACGTCGGCGGTGTGCGATGCACCCGTGACCGCGAGCACCTGGGACGGACTCGCTACCGCCAGGGTCAAGATGGCCGTATCGGCGCCGAGCGCCGTGGTGTCGAGCCGGTAGTGCACGACGATGCCCTCGTCCACGACGACGCTCGTGCGGGCGTCGTCGGTCGAGCCCACCGTGGCCAGCACAGCGACGTGCTCGCCCCGGGCCAGCGACGGGGGAGCGTGCGCGACCTGCACCGGCATCGTCACCTCGAGCCGAGCGTCCGGGGCCACGGCGGCGACCGCTCCGGCCTGGATCAGCTCGCCGGCGCCGATGGGCCCGAGCGCGACCGAACCAACGAGATCGTCTGGTGAGACGAAGGTGCCCGACGCGGTCGCGTCGTCGAGGTCGGCGCCGGAGACGGTGAGGTGAGACGCCGTGAACGTCGTACCTGCTGCGATGTCCGCGGCGGCCACGACGACGGTGAGCTGAGGGCCGTCAGCGGGTGGTCGGCTGGCGACGAACACGCCGAGTGCCGACATGGTCACCAACAGTGAGCCGACCACGGCCCGCGTCGACGGGAGACCGCGGCAAACGGCGGACTCGGGGACCATCCGAGGTGTCAAACGGCAACCATCCGTCGGTAGACAAGATGCCGTCTCGTACTTTGTCACTGCGTGTCGTAGTCATCTGCGCAGGAGTTTGGCAAGAAACCACGACGTGCATCAAGAGTCGGCTACTCTTTTTCTCATGGTCACCCCAGCTGAGTGGATGAGTACCGCCGAGGCGGCAAAACACCTGGGCATCACGCCCCGCACGCTGTACCGGTTCATCGACGAGGGGCAGCTCCCCGCCTACCGGTTTGGCCGGGTCATCCGGCTCAAGCGGAACGAGGTCGACACCTTCGTCGAGTCGTGCCGCATCGAACCGGGCACGCTCGAGCACCTCTATCCCGAGACGGTCGCCCAGCGCGAGTCCTGACCCGGGCCCACAATTCGCTGTACCTCCCGTGCCGTAGATCGCCGCGCCCCGCCGAAGAGGCCGCGCCGATAGGCGGGGCCGACCCAGCAAGCAACCGGGCCTGTCGCCAGCGAACGCAGGCGACGACAGCGGTTGGAACACTCACCCGATCACCTGTTGCCGGACGCTCGATGTGACCCTCAGTCGACGATCCTGACGTGGCTGATCGAGCGGTACGCCACATAGGCGCTGTCGCGGCCCGGGCCGTCGACGAGCAATCGCAAGACGTCCAACCCGGCGCTGACCAGGTCACCGGAAAGCGTCTCCCCGCCGTCGAGGGCCACCATCACGCGTGGGCGATCACCAGCGATGACGGTCATCACGGTCACCAGATCGACATCGGACTCGGCCCGTCGGTCGCCGATCGTCGACGCCGCGCCCGGATCGGGGCGCACGGCGGTGAGGGCAGCCAGCGGCACGACGATGTCACCCCGACCGGTCTCGATGACCACCACGTCAGCACCGACCAACGACAGGCGTCCCCGATGGCTGCCGCCCGAGCGGTCCGAGAGCACGACGGGTCGGCCCCGCTCGGCCAGGTCGAGCACCACCCCGACCAGGGACGCCTGTTCCTCGGCCTGGCGCCGCAACCACCACTGCTTGCGTCGCTCGGTCGCAGCGGCGTCGACGCGAGCTTCGGCCAGCCAGGCCGACAGCTGGTCGGCGACCCGGACGGTGCCCAGCACCGAGGCGTCATCTCCCGAGGGTCGAGCACTGGTCGTCATGAACCAGCAACGGTACGGAACGCCATCGGCGACCACCTGAGTCGTGTGGCCCGTCGTGGCGCGCGTCGGGCTGGGCTCCGGCCATTAGCGTGGTGACACACATGCACGACGCCCGCGTCACCGTTCACGTCTCCACCAATCACCTCATGAGCGCGCTCGTCGGCGAACGGGACTCCCACCTTCGTCAGGTCGAGGCTGCGTTCCCGAACACCGTGATCCACGTCCGCGGCAACGTCATCACCCTCGAGGGTGCCGATGCCGGCAAAGCGGGCGTCCTCTTCGAGGAGCTGGTGGCCGTGCTCGAGTCGGGCCAGAGCATCGAGTCCGCCATGGTCGAACGCAGCATCGACATGATCCGCTCCGACGAACGCCCGAGCCAGGTGCTCGGCACCGAGGTGCTCAAGAGCGGCGGTCGGGTGATCCGGCCCAAATCGGCCGGTCAGAAGCGCTATGTCGAGGCGATCAGGGAGAACACCATCACCTTCGGACTCGGTCCGGCGGGCACCGGCAAGAGCTGGCTGGCTGTGGCGATGGCGGTCGACTCGTTGACCCGCCAGGAGGTCGACCGCATCATCCTCACCCGGCCAGCAGTCGAGGCCGGCGAGCGGTTGGGGTTCCTGCCCGGTGACCTGATGGCCAAGATCGATCCCTACCTGAGGCCCCTCTACGACGCCCTCAACGACATGCTCGATCCCGAGTCGGTGTCGAAGCTGATGGAGAAGGGCACGGTCGAGGTCGCACCGCTCGCGTTCATGCGGGGCCGCACCTTGAACCGGAGCTTCATCATCCTCGACGAGGCGCAGAACACCACGCCCGAACAGATGAAGATGTTCCTGACCCGCATCGGCTTCGGATCGAAGGCCGTCATCACCGGCGACGCCACCCAGGTCGACGTTCCGGGCGGCCGCAACGGTCTGGTCGGACTCGACCAGGTCCTGAACGGCATCGACGGCCTCACCTTCATCCAGCTGACCCGACGTGATGTCGTCCGCCATCGCATCGTGCAAGACATCGTCGACGCCTACGAACGAGCGGGCGCCGACGGCGTCCGGGCGATCAAACGTACGCGATCGGGCAAGGGCGGGCGTTCGTGACGCCGCCCTCGGTCGACTCGCCGGCGCCGGTGGATGTCATCGTCACGATCGAGGACCCCGCCGCCGAGCAGGTTCCGGCCGGGGACTTGGCCGCCCTGGCCCGTTTCGCCCTCGCCGCCGAGAACGTGGCGGGGCCGGCGGAGATGGGACTCGTGTTCATCGACGAGACGGCCATGGCCGAGCTCAACCAGCAGTACCGGGATACGGCGGGCCCCACGGATGTCCTGTCGTTTCCCATCGATCCGGGTCCGAGCGGCGTCGAGAGCCGTCTCATCGGCGACATCGTGATCTGCCTCAGGATCGCCGCCGCCAACGCACCCGACCATGCCGGCACCGAGCGGGCCGAGATCGAGCTGCTCGTCGTCCACGGCGTTTTGCACATCGTGGGCTGGGACCACGAGAGCGTGGCCGAGGCCACGGCGATGCAGGCACGAGAACGAGCGCTGCTCGAGGCGTGGGCCGACGAGACGGGCGGCCCGGCGCCTCGAATCGAGACGTGGGGCGACCCGGAATGAACAGCCAGGAGATCCTGGGGGTCCTGGCCATCACGTTCCTCGCCAGTCTCGCCGCGGTGCTGGCGGCGGCCGAGACCGCCCTCACCCACGTCGGCCGCGCTCGCGCCGAGGCGCTGATGGAGGACGGTGCCCGGGGCGCCGAGACACTCGTGCGGCTCCTCGACCGCCGCGGCCGGATGCTCAACCCGGTCCTGCTCATGGTGCTGGCCTGCCAGCTCGGTACCGCCATCGTTCTGGGTGCCCTGGTCCAGCGCCGTTTTGGAGGCGAATGGGTGGCGGTATCGCTGCTCGTGCTGCTGGTCGTGCTGTTCGTCTTCACCGAGTCGCTCCCCAAGGCGTGGGCGCTCACCTATCCGAACCGCGCTGCGCTGCTGGTCGCCCCGATCGTGGGGGCGTTGGCAGTGTTCCCGCCGCTGCGTTGGATCTCCGATCTGCTGGCCGGCATGGCGAGCCGCCTCATGGGTCAGGTGCCGTCTCGCTCCACCGGCGACGTCACCGAGGGTGATCTGGTCGCGTTCGCCGCTCAGGCCGTCGAGTCCGAAGCGATCGAGGCGACCGAGCGCGAGATGATCGAGTCCGTGCTCGGCCTCGGCGATACCGTCGTCCGCGAGGTGATGACCCCCAGGCCTGACATGGTCACGATCGACAGCGACACCCTGGTGTCAGCGGCGCTCGACGTGGCGAGTGAGAAGGGTCTCACCCGTCTTCCCGTCATCGCCGAGGACATCGACGATGTCGTCGGCGTCGTCCACAGCAAGGACCTCGTCCGCGTCGAGCGGTCCGGCGGCGGCACCCGGCTGGTCACCGAGGTGCTACGGAAGGTGCGTTTCGTGCCCGAAACCAAGCGAGCCGACGAGCTCATGCGCGAGATGCAACGGGAGCGGTTCCACCTCGCGGTCGTGGTCGACGAGTACGGAGGAACGGCTGGGCTCGCCACCCTCGAGGATCTACTCGAGGAACTGGTCGGCGAGATCGTTGACGAGTTCGACCGGGAGGAGCCGTCGGTGCGATCGCTCGTCGGGGGCGGTCTGCTCGTCCACGGCCGGATACCGATCTACGAGGTCAACGAGCTGCTCGGCGTCGACCTCCCCGACGATGACTGGGACACCATCGGCGGCCTCATCTTCAACTCCCTCGGCCACCTGCCCAAGGTCGGCGAGGCACTCGAGATCGACGGCGTTCGCCTGCGGGTCGAGCATCTCCAAGGACGTCGGATCACCCGGGTCCGCGTGACGCAGCTCGTCCCGGCCTCCCGCCGCGGCCACGACCGATCCGAGGCCGCATCATGAAGTCGGGATTCGTGACCCTCGTAGGGCGGCCGAACGTCGGCAAGTCGACGTTGCTGAACGCCCTCGTCGGCGAGAAGGTCAGCATCGTCTCGAATACGGCGCAGACCACCCGGTTCCCCATTCGGGGCGTGCTGCACCGACCGGGAGTCCAAGCAGTGTTCGTCGACACGCCCGGAATTCACAAACCTCGCACCCGGCTGGGCGAGCAACTCAACGCGGTGGCATCGAGCTCACTCGACGTCGACGTGATCTGCTTCGTCGTCGACGTCACTGCGCCCATCGGAACCGGGGATCGATTCGTGGCCGCGCGCCTGGATCCGGAACGGACGATCCTCGTGCTCAACAAGTGCGACCACGCTCGCCCCGAGGTGATCGCCCGTCAGCTCTCGGTCGCGGCCGAGTGGGGATTCGCCGAGTACGTGCCAGTGTCGGCGCGCACGTGTGACGGGCTCGACCGCCTGATCGACGTGGTGACCGCTCGCCTGCCGGAGGGCCCCGCCTACTACCCGGAGGATCAGGTGACCGACCTGCCCGATCCGGTGTGGGTGGCCGAGCTGGTGCGGGAGCAGCTGCTGTGGGTGACCCGTGACGAGCTGCCCCACTCAATCGCCACACGAGTCACCGAGTGGCAGGGGCGGCGCATTCGTTGCGAGATCGTCGTCGAGCGCGAGTCGCAGAAGGGCATAGTGATCGGCAAGGGTGGCGACGTCTTGAAGAAGGTCGGCACCGCGGCTCGTCGCCAGCTGCCCGCGGGCACCTTCCTCGAGCTCAGAGTCCGGGTCGACAAGGATTGGCAACGACGGCCGGACGCCTTCGAACGCATCGCTGCGGCGCTCGACACCGACTCCCTCGGCGACGCCGAGTAGCCTCTTCGGCGACGCGGCGTAGCGTGGTCATCCGGCGACCAGCACCCCGCAGGCCACGCGGCCGCCGCTGTTGCCGGTCGGTTGGGTCACGAAATCGTCCGGGTTGGCATGGATGATGATCGCCGAGCCATTGGCATCGAACACCGTCGTCGCGCCCACGGTCAGCGTCGCGGCGGAGGTGACGGCATTGAGGTGGCCTCGACCGGCGCCGTTCACCGTGAGGTTGGGCAGGTCGCCTGAGTGCTGGCCGTGACCGACGGCGGACGGATTGTGGTGCCCCTGGGCGGCCGCGAACGCATCCGCGCAGCTTCCGGCGGCGTGGATGTGGATGCCGTGTTCCCCCGCGGTCAGTCCGTCCACCTTGACGTTGACGTGAACGCGCCCGGCGGCGTCCTCGGTCAAGGCGGCGAAGCCGATCTCGTCGCCGTTGAGCGCGATGATCGTGGCGGACGCGTGTTGAGCGCCCGTGGCGCTGCGACCGGCCGCCGGGCTGGAGGCGGCGGCCCAGAGCCCCAGGCCGGCCATTGCGGTTGTGGCGATGGCGAGTGTTCGGCGGTTGTGCATGGTGGTCTCCCGACGTGATGGGTCGAACCGTTTGTCGCGACGGGGTCCCGTTTCGGTTCGCCGGCTCGACCGCGTCGACGGGCTCCGATCCGAGTTGTAAGGTCCGGCGGGTCCGGCGCGGGCGCCGGCTTCGGAGAGGGGAGCCCACCTTGGATCTGCACGACTTCCTCAAGGCCATGCCCAAGGTCAGCTTGCACCTGCACCTCATGGGGTCGATCCAGGCCCAGACCGTCGTCGATCTGGCCGGGAAACATCGGTGTCGCGCTCCCGGAGTTCTCGGTCCCGGAGGACCTCTACGACTACCCGGACATCTACAAGTTCCTGCACATGTACGACAACAGCGCCCTCGCCATCTTGGACCGAGATGACTTCCGGCGCATCTGTTACGAAACGCTCGCCGAGGCGGCCGAGCACAACGTCCGGTACCGCGAGATGTCGTTCAACCCGACCACCCACATGGCCGCCGGTCCCAGCTACCAGACCTGCGTCGACGGCCTGATCGACGGCATCAACGACGCCCGCACGGACTTCGGTATCGAGTGCCGGCTGATCGCGGCCGTCAACCGCATGGAGACCCCCGAGCTCGCCGTCGAGATGATGGACACTGTCCTGGCCCACCGGCGAGACGAGGTGATCGGCATCGGCATGGACTACGCCGAGGCGGAGTTCCCGCCGGAGCGGTTCTGGAAGGCGTACCGCATGGCCGAGCGGGCCGGCCTCCACCGCACGGCGCATCAGTCCGAGGACGCGCCGCCCCGCAACATCGAGACCTGTCTCGACCTGCTGGGCTGTGAGCGCGTCGATCACGGCTACCACGTGGTCGAGAGCGAGGCCATCATGCGCCGCTGCCGCGATGAGGGAGTGGTGTTCACCTGCACACCGGTCTCGACCGGGTGGGTGTACTTCGGTGACGATCTCGCCAATCACCCGATCAAGCAGATGATCAACTACGGCCTCAAGGTCATGATCGACTGCGACGACCCACCCATGTTCAAGACGAACCCGACCAAGGACTTCATCGTGGCCGCCGACCACATGGGGATCACCCTCGAGCAGTTCCGCCAGTGCATGCTCAACGGTATCGACGGCTCCTGGCTCGACGAACCCACCAAACAGCGGATGCGGCGGGAGTGGGCCCAGGAGTTCGACACCCTGGCCGTGCAGATCGGCGCCTGATTCCCCGGCCTTCCGATCGAGCCTGAGCCCGGACCGTTCACACGCCGTTCACACGCACCGCTTGACGTGCACCGACCACCGAACAAACATCACGCCCGTAACTACGGAGGGGACCCCGCCATGACCGACAAGAAGAATTCTCGCCGCCTCATCCTGCCGCCGAGCGCCACCGCGGCGTCGTCGTTCTCGCGGCGCCGCATGATCAAGCTGACCGGCATGGGTGCGTTGGGCCTGGCCGCAGGCGGGTCACTGCTGGCTGCGTGTGGTGATGACGACGACGATGACGCCGCCGGCGACGGCGCGACCACGACCACGGCCGCGGCCGGCGGCGGTTCCGCCGATGCGGTCAAGGCAGCCTGGGTCTACATCGGTCCGCCGGATGACAACGGCTGGACCCAGACCCACGACGAAGGCCGCCTGTTCGCGCAGGACGCTCTCGGAGCTGCCGTCGTCACCAGCTTCACCCCGAACATCGCCTTCGACGCCGCCACCACTCAGCTCTTCCAGCAACTCGTCGACGACGGCAACCAGATCATCTTCGCCAACACGGAGTACGCCGACCTGATGACGGTCGTGTCGGACGCCAACCCCGACGTGAAGTTCGTCGAGTGCAACGGCCACCACTTCACCGAGAACTGCTTCGGCTACTACATGGCCCACGAGATCACCGCCTACCTGCTCGGAGTGGCCGCCGGCCACCTGTCGCCCAACGGCAAGCTGGGTTACATCGGTGCGTTCCCCTCGGCCACGTTGTTCAACGACGTGAACGGCATGCTGCTCGGTGCCCGGTCGGTGAACCCCGATGCCACCATGCAGGTCGTCCAGATCAACAGCTTCTTCGATCCTCCGGGCGCCGCCCAGGCCGCCGAGGCACTCCTGAGCGACGGTGTGGACTTCCTCTTCGGCGTGATGGACGAGCCCACCTTCTTGACCCTCGCGGAAGAGGCGGGTGTCTGGACCGGCTACTGGAACCTCGACCAGCGCGAGGCGGCTCCCACCAAGTACACCAACAACTTCGACCTGTCGGAGTGGGGGCCGTTCTACCGCGACCAGGTCCAGGCCGTCATCGACGGCACGTGGGCGGCGCCTTCAGAGGTCGTCCTGCTCGATTGCCCGCTGGGTGAATGGGGCCCAGAGGTGCCGCAGGAAGTGCAGGACGCCGTCGCCGAAGCCGCAGCGGCCATCGCCTCGGGCGAGCTGTCGGTGTACACCGGCCCGCTCACCGACAACACCGGTGCGGAGCGCCTGGCGGAGGGCGCCACCCTCACGTCGCTCGATGCCTACAGCATCGACTACGCCCTCGAAGGGGTCACCGGCGCCTGATATCTCGGGGCCAGGGGGGCACTCGTGAATGAACCGACTGGCGCGGTCGAGGTCCGCGGCATCACCAAGTTGTTCGGTGGTGTCGCGGCGCTCGACCGTGTCGATCTGACCCTGCGCCCCGGCGAGGTCCACGCCCTGCTCGGCGAGAACGGGGCGGGCAAGACCACGCTGTCGAACATCCTGGCCGGCATCTATCGAGCCGACGACGGTCAGGTTCTCGTGGGCGGGGTGGAGCAGCACTTCCGGAGCCCGGCCCAAGCGATAGCCGCCGGGATCGGCATGGTGCACCAACACTTCCGGCTGGTCGCGCCGATGACGGTGGCCGAGAACATCCACCTCGGCTGGGCCGAGACCCCTCGCGTGGTCACCTCCGGCGCGCTGGAGGATCGCACCCGGGCGTTGATGGACGACATCGGGCTCCACATCGACCCGACCGCCCGTATCTGGCAGCTGTCCGTGGGCGAGCAACAACGGGTGGAGATCCTGCGAGTGCTGGCTCGCGGCGCACGCGTGCTGATCCTCGACGAGCCGACTGCGGTGTTGACCCAGCACGAAGCACGCGAGCTCTTCGGGGTCATGCGCCAGCTGGTGACCGGCGGCCGCACGGTCGTGTTCATCAGCCACAAGCTGAACGAGGTCTTGGAGGTGTCCGACACCATCTCGGTGCTCCGGGGTGGCCAGCACGTCGTCTCCCGGCCCGCCGAGGGAGCCACCGCCCGTGAGCTGGCCCGGCTGATGACCGGCGCCGAGCACGAGCTGGCGGTCGACCACCGCGAGGTCACCGGCGAGACCGTTCTCGAGCTCGTCGGGGTCGAGGCCCGGAACTCGCGAGGCCTCCCGGCGCTTCACGGCGTCGACCTCGTCGTGCGCCGCGGCGAGGTCATGGGCATCGCTGGAGTATCGGGAAATGGCCAGACCGAGCTGGCCGAAGTGGTGACCAGCCTCCGGCGCGTCGAGGGCGGGTCGATCCGAGTCGCGGGTCGAGATGTCACGAACTCGTCGTCACGAGTGGTCGCCGAGGCGGGGGTCGGGCACATCCCCGAGGATCGAATCGGTGTCGGCATGGTGAAGTCGGCTTCGGTCCGCTCCAATGCGGTCATGCGCCACTACCGGACCCCCGAGCTCTCCAAGGGTTTCCAGCTCAACGCGTCCGCCATCGGGGATTTCGCCCGGCGCCTGGTGGATGCCGCTCGTGTGCAGACCCGGTCCATCGAGGCCCCGGCCGGCCAGATGTCGGGCGGGAACCAGCAACGTCTGGTGGCCCGCCGGGAGGCGATGGTGGCCGAGAACCTCTTGGTGGCGGCCCATCCCACTCGAGGACTCGATGTGTTGGCCGCCCAGGAGGTGCAGCAGACCTTGCTCGACCGCCGCGACAACGGCTGTGCGGTGTTGCTCATCTCCGACGATCTCGATGAAGTGCTGCTGCTGTCCGATCGGGTGGCAGTGATGTACGAGGGTCGGATCATGGGCGTCTTCGATCGCCATTCGTTCGATCGTGAGCGCATCGGTCTGATGATGGGCGGCCACGCCGAGCCGTTGAACGAGGCGGTGCCGTCCTCGTGACGACCTACCGTCTCGAACGCCGCATCGATGCCGACCCACGACGCACCGCGATCTACCGCGTCGGGGGCGTCGTCGCCGCCATGGCCCTGGTCGGCCTGATGCTCCTGCTCACCGGCCGCGACCCGTTCGAGATCCTGGGTGACGCGATCGACGCCAACTTCGGCAGTCGCCGGGGCCTCGAGGAGACGGGCATCACCGCGTTGCCCATCCTGATGACCGGGCTCGGGGTGGCACTGTCGTTGCGACTGAAGATTTGGAACATCGGCAGCGACGGTCAGTTCCTCGTCGGCGCCCTGGCGGCGGTCGGTGTCGGCATCCACATGGACGGCCCGGGCTGGCTCACGCTGCTGGTCATGGCGGTCGCGGCGACCGCCGCGGGTGCGGCGTGGATCTTGATCCCGGCGCTGGCGCGGGCCTACTGGGACGTCAACGAGATCATCACGACGTTGTTGCTCAACTTCATCGCCGTCCAGTTGGTCGTGTGGGCGTCGTTGGGTTTCTGGCGCGACCAGGAGGCGGCGATCGTTCAATCGACCATCCCGGTCGACGATGTGCTGCCCAAGCTCCCTGGCCTCGACACCCTGCACTGGGGCTTCCTCGTGCCCCTCGTGGTCGCCGCGGTGCTCGGCTGGTTGTTCCGGGCCACCCGCGGGGGCTACGAGATCGACACCATCGGTGGCAACCCGCGGGCGGCGGAGTTCGCCGGGATCGACGTCAAGCGCCGCATCGTCACCGTCATGCTCGTCACCGGCGCCATCGCCGGGCTCGCCGGCATGTTGCAGTTGAGTGCGCCGGGGGCCCAGCGGCTGAGCGGCGGCTTCTCCAACAACTACGGACTGTCTGGATTCATCGTGGCCGCACTGGCGGGCGGTTCGTTCCTCGGACTCCTGGTGGGAGGCCTGTTCATCGCCAGCATGCTGCACGCCGGTATCGCGCTGCAGACGAGGGGCCTGTCGGTGTACATCATCGTGGCCATCTATGGGGCCGTCCTGGTCGGGATCGCGGTGGCGGAGGTGGCGGCCCGCTACCGGCTGGTCCGGGCCGAGGCCGCGGTGGCGCAGGGGGTCCCGGCGTGATCGGGCAACTGGCCCTGCTGGCCGCCATCGACAACCCCTGGGTCAGCGTCGTCAACGCGGCCATTCCGGCCAGCACGGTCGTAGTGCTGGCCGCGTTGGGGGCGATGATGAACGAGCGGGTCGGGGTCTTGAACCTCGGCCAAGAGGGACTCATCGGCATCGGGGCGGTCTTCGCCGCGATCGCGGCGACCCAATGGGGCATCGGCAGCCCGTGGTTGTCCTTGCTGATCGGCACGCTCGCCGGGATGGTGGCCGGCACCGTCTACGCCGTCGTCGTGGTCGTGTTCCGAGCCAACCAGGTGCTGGCCGGGTTGGCGCTGGCCCTGGGCGGCATCGGCTTCTCGAACCAGATGGGCGTGAACCGCAACGGAACGCCCATCACCTCCACGTTCGAGTCGGTCAAGATCCCCGGCCTCGGCGACATGGGCGAGCTCGGCGAGGCCCTGTTCGACCAGGACGGCGCGGTCTACGTGATCTACGTGCTGATCCCGATCGTGTTGTGGCTCCTCCTGTTCCGCACCCGGCACGGATTGAACCTCCGCGCCGTCGGCGAGAATCCGGCCGCCGCCGATGCGGTCGGCGTGAACGTCATGGGCATCCGGTTCTTCTACACGGTGTTGGGGTGTTCGCTCAGCGCCGCCGGCGGTGCCCACCTGGTCCTGTCGCTCACCCCGACGTGGTCCCCGGATTTCGCCAACGGCAAGGGTTGGATCGCGCTGGCCGTGGTGATCTTCGCGTCGTGGCGGCCCGGCTGGGTGCTCGTCGGAGCGCTGCTCTTCGGCACCATGACCGGGCTCGGCTCGACCGCCCAGGTCAAGGGCTGGAGCGTTCCGTGGTGGGGGCCGCAGGACCTCACGTTCTTCCTCGGGATGCTGCCCTACCTCGTCACCCTCGTCGTGATCCTGCTCCCGGCCGGTGCTGTCAAACTGGGCCGCAAGGCGCGCGCCACATCGGCGCCGGGCGCCCTGGCGGTGCCGTACTACCGCGAAGAACGCTGACGCTTCGGGCTCACACCTGGCCGGTCTGCGCCGATGGCAGGTCATGGAGATGGCCACGTGTGCCTCGTGTGACGCCCTGATGCAGGGCCGAGCGGCCTGCATGATCTGCGGCGGAACCGAGCTCGCGGCGGCGCCGGTGCACGACGCGGCGCCCGACGAGCCGTGGGCGAAACCTACGCCGTCGAGCCGATCGAAGTCCTCCGGAGCGACGGGCGCCGCGGACGAGCACAAGGACCGTGCCTCGAAGAGTGTGATGGTGGTCGCCGCCGTGGCCGTCATCGGTGTCGGCGCGTTCGGCTTCACGGTCGTGACCCATGATCGATCGGAGCCGGTGTCGGTCGAGCTCGCCGGTGCGCCGGGGACGGGGAATCCGGGCGGTTCCGACGCGCCTGCCGACGCCCTGGCGTTCGCCGACGAAGCCGAGGACGAGGTACCCGAAGCGCTGGCCTTCGAGGACATTATCGAGGTCTACTCAGACGAGACGTGCCCCGACGAGACCGGCGCCGAGCGTTGTCTCGTCCCGGATGACTGGGAGCGACGGGCCGACGCGACTGACACCTGGTCGACCTCCTTCCCTCCTGGCGCCACCGCCCAGATGAGCGTCGGTGAACGATCGACCATTACCATCGACGAGGCGCAGGTGGGCTCGACGCATTGGCGCCTGGCCTCGATCGTCTACAGCCCATCGGATCTTCCGGCCTGGGCGACCGCTGACGGCGCCGACGTGCTGGCCACCGTTACCGACGACATCGTCCGCGACATGGTGAGAGCGGTGCTCGACGATCTTGGCGTCGTGCGGACCAGGCACGGTTACCCGAGATGGACCCTGTACGGCACCACCGTGGTCGAGGTCCGGGCCGGCACCGACATCGGTGATCTGCGGATGATCATCCTGCCCGCCCCGGGCGGCCTGACCGCGCTGGTGTCGGTTTCGTCCCCGGGGCCGGGCGACGGCATCCCGGGGTTCGACGCGGCCATGCGCTCGATCGAGCGGGTGAACTGATCCGTCAGTCGACCCGGTACAGATCGCGGAGCTGGCGGGCGATGACCATCTTCTGGATCTCGCTCGTGCCTTCGCCGATGATCATGAGCGGTGAATCCCGGTAGTACCGCTCGACCGGATACTCCGACGTGTAGCCGTTGCCGCCGTGGATGCGCATGGCGTCGAAGGCGATCTCGAAACCGACTTCGGAGCAGAACAGCTTGGCCATGCCTGCCTCCATGTCGGCCCGGATGCCCTGGTCGAACTTCTTCGCCGCGTCGTGACACATCAGGCGGGCCGCGTGGAGCTTGGTGCCCATCTCGGCCAGCTTGAAG
This sequence comes from uncultured Acidobacteriota bacterium, assembly GCA_963732655.1. Lineage (GTDB taxonomy): Bacteria > Actinomycetota > Acidimicrobiia > Acidimicrobiales > SHLQ01 > CAVTWS01. The sequence continues at coordinate 1,117,266 of CAVTAI010000005.1, forward strand.
GCGATGGCCTGATGGTCGTAGATCGGCTTGCCGAAGGTCTCGCGTTGCTGGGCGTAGGACATCGCCGCCTCGAACGCGGCCCGCCCCACACCGACGGCTCGAGCGGCGATGTTGATGCGCCCGAGCTCGAGCCCGGAGAGCGCCATGTTGAGACCTCGGCCGTAGCCGGCTTCGTCGCCGAGCATGTGGGCGTGCGGGACCCGGTGGTCGACGTAGGTCATCTCCACCGTCTCGATGCCCCGGTAGCCGAGCTTGTCGATCTTCTTGGAGATCGAGATGCCGCCGTAGGAGTCGCCGGGTTCCTTCTCGACGATGAAGCAGGAGATCTTGCCGTCAGGATCTTTGACCATGAGACCGACGAGGCGGCTGCGGATGCCGTTGGTGACCCACATCTTGGTGCCGTTGATGACCCAGTCGTCGCCATCGCGCACCGCCTTGCAGCGGATGGCCCGGGTATCGCTGCCCGCATCGGGTTCCGACAGCGAGAAGCAGGCCCGCCGCGCGCCGGTGGCCAGGTCGGGCAACCAACGTTCCTTCTGCTCCTGCGTGCCGAATCGGTTGATCATCGTGGAGACGATCAGGTGGCTGTTCGAGCGCGCCACCGAGCGACATGAAGCCGCGCGAGATCTCCTCGATCAGCCGGGCATAGGTGATGTGGTCGAGACCGAGTCCGCCGTACTCCTCGGGGATCACACACCCGAACAGTCCGAACTCCTTCATCTGCTCGATCATGCCCTCGGCATAGGTGTCGTTCAGCTCGATCTCGGAGGCGTGAGGTACGACATCTTTGTCGACCCACGTCTTGATGGTGTCGACGAGCTGATCGGCGATCTCGGGATCGGTGGGCATCGGCACCTCGCTGCGGCAGGCCAGTAGTTCTGGGATCGTAGGGGATCGAGTCGCCCGGTTGGCAGTTGGGTCCGGTGTCGCCGGTGCCACCCGAGGGCGGGCATGATGCCGCCATGGCACGTTCGATGAGCATCGTGGTGGGCAATCCACGACCCGGATCCCGGACCCGCACGGTCGCCGAGGCGGTGGGCGAGGCGTGCGTCGCGGCGATCGGCGACGTCACCACGACGGTGATCGATCTGGCCGACTTCGGCGGCCGGCTCTTCGACCCCCATGACGCCGAGGTGGTGGACCTCACCGAGTCGGTGGCGGCGTCGGACCTGCTGGTGGTCGCCAGCCCGACGTTCAAAGCCACCTACAGCGGCCTGCTCAAATGCTTCTTCGATCGGTATCCCGGCCCCGGTCTGGCGGGCGCCGTGGCCGTACCCGTGATGATGGGCGGGAACCCGGCGCACTCGCTGGCCCCGGATGTCGCGCTGCGGCCGCTGCTGGTGGAGTTGGGAGCGTCGTGCCCGACCCGATCGCTCTACGTGACCGACCCCGATCTCGACCGGCTCGTCGACGTCATCCGCGCCTGGGCGGACGGCGCCGGTCCGATCCTCGCCCGCGCCCTCGGGTGATCCGACCTCAGGCGGGAAAGGCGCCTTGCATCCGCGCCGCCGCCAGGGTGTTCTCGAGCAGGCAGGCGATGGTCATCGGGCCGGTCCCGCCCGGCATCGGAGTGATGGCACCGGCGATCGCTTGTACGGAATCGAAATCGACGTCGCCGACGACGCCGGCCTCGGTGCGGGAGATGCCGACGTCGATCACGGCCGCACCCCGTTTGACGTGCGCGGCGGTGACCATCCCGGCCGAGCCGGCGGCCGCGACGATGATGTCGGCCTCCCGGCACACCTCCACGAGATCGGCAGTTCGCGAGTGGGCGAGGCACACCGTGGCGTCGGTCCCTTTCCGGCCGAGCAGCAGGACCTGGGGGAGCCCGACGAGGGTCGAGCGGCCGATCACCACGGCTCGCCGGCCCGAGGTCGGCACGCCGTAACGCTCGAGCAGTCGCATCACGCCGAGTGGGGTACACGGCACGTGACCAGGCTTCCCGCGAACGAGGCGTCCCATGGACCGTTCGGTGAGGCCGTCGACATCCTTCTCCGGCGGCACGAGATCCAGGACCCGCTCGGCGTCGAGCCCCGGAGGCAGCGGCAGCTGGACGAGGATGCCGTGCACCCCCGGATCGGCGGCGAGCGCTCCGACGGTGTCTTCGACCTGGGCCTGGCTCACATCGGACCCGAGGCCGACGTGGCGAGACATCATGCCCGCCTCGGCCGCCTTCTTCTGCTTGTTGCGGACGTAGAGCTGGCTCGGCTTGTCGTCGCCGACGAGCACGGTGGCCAGACACACGGGTGGCGATCCGGCGGCCTCGACAGTCGCCCGTAGCGCCAGCACCATCTCGTCACGGAGGCGGTTGCCGTCCATCACGATGGCCCCACCGGGGGTCCGTGGATCGGTCTCGGAGGTCATGACAAACCCACGATCTCGCCCACGTCGTCGAGGTCGATGGAGGCGGCGGCCGGCGCCGAACCCAAGCCCGGCATCGTACGCATCTCCCCGCAGATGGGGTAGATGAATCCAGCACCGACCGAGGCTCTGACCTCACGCACGTTCAACGTGTGACCAGTGGGGGCGCCCGTCAGCGTCGGGTCGGCCGAGATGGACAGGTGGGTCTTGGCGATGCACACCGGGAGACCAGCGAAGCCGTTGCGGGAGAAGGAGGCCAGTTGGCGTTTGGCGGCGGGGGAGTACGAGACGTCGGCGGCGCCGTAGATGCGCGTGGCGACGGTGGCGATCTTGTCCTCGAGCGACAGGTCGTCCGGGTAGAGGAAGCGGAAAGTCGAGGGCTCCTCACAGGCCTCGACGACGGCGCGAGCGAGGTCGACGGCCCCGGCGCCCCCGTCGGCGAAGTGGGTGCTCAGAGCTACCCGGGCCCCGAGCTGCTCAGCGATCTCGCGGATCGCCGCATGTTCGGACGGGTGGTCGGTGGGAAAGGCGTTGATGGCGACGACCGGCGACACGCCGTGGGCGAGGACGTTGTCGATCTGTTTGGCCAGGTTCGCGGCTCCGGCGCGGACGTCGTCTGGGTTCTCGGCGAGCAGCTCAGGGGGCAGCGGTTTGCCGGCCACGATGCGGTATCGGCCGGAGTGTGCCTTGAGGGCCCGTACCGTGGCGACGAGCACCGCGGCGTCCGGCACGAGCCCCGAGGCTCGGCACTTGATGTTGAAGAACCGTTCGGCGCCCATGTCGGCACCGAATCCCGCCTCGGTGATGAGGTAGTCGCCGGTTCGGATGCCGATGAGGTCACCCATGATCGAGCTGTTGCCGTGGGCGATGTTGCCGAACGGCCCGGCGTGCACGATGACGGGCGTGTGCTCCAGTGTCTGCAACAAGTTGGGTTTGAGCGCTTCCCGGAGGATCACGGCCATCGCACCGGCACCGTCGAGCTCCTCGGCGGTGACCGGCGTACCTGAGGTGGTCGAGCCGACCACGATGCGCCCGAGGCGGGCCCGCAGGTCCACGAGGGAGGTCGCCAGGGCGAGGATGGCCATCACCTCGGATGCCGCCGTGATGTCGAACCCGGTCTGGCGGGTCACGCCGTCCTCGCGGCCACCGAGGCCGACGACGATGTTCCGCAGCGCCCGGTCGTTGACGTCGAGGACCCGGCGCCAGGCGATCTCGCGGAGGTCGAGGTCGAGCTCGTTGCCCTGATGGAGATGGTTGTCGAGCATGGCGGCCAGAAGGTTGTGGGCCGCGGTGACGGCGTGGAAGTCGCCCGTGAGATGGAGGTTGAGCAGCTCCATCGGGACGACCTGGCTGTATCCACCGCCGGCGGCGCCGCCTTTGATGCCGAACGTGGGGCCCATCGACGGCTGCCGCAGGGACAAGGTGGCGCGTTTGCCGATGTGGGCCATGGCCTGACCCAGCCCCACCGTGGTGGTGGTCTTGCCCTCCCCGAGCGGGGTCGGGGTGATGGCGGTCACGACCACGTACTTGGCCGGTGGTCGGTCGGCGAGGGCGTCGATCGCCTCCAGGCGGATCTTGGCGACATCGTCACCGTGAGGCTCGAGGAACTCGTGGGGCAGACCCATCGAATCGGCGATGTCGGTGAGAGGGGCCAGCTTGGCGCTCTGGGCGATCTCGAGGTCCGACGGAATGGTCAATGGTCGCTCCCTGGTCCGGCGGCTGGCTCGTCGGGCCGGATCGTAGTTGCCCGGCACTGGGTGGGCGGGCACTGGGTGGGCGGGCACTGGGTGGGCGGGCACTGGGTGGGCAGGCACTGGGTGGGCAGGCACTGGGTGGGCAGGCACAGGCTCGTCTGGCTCGTTCGGCGAACGTGAGTCAGAATCGCCCCTACCCAGCAAGAGGAGATGACCTGTGAGCGAACCCGTGATCCTGGTCGATCAACCGGCACCGATGGTCAGCCGTATCACCATGAACCGGCCCGAGAAGCGAAACGCCCTCAACCATCCGTTGAGGGGCGCCATCTTGGACACCCTTCGGGCCAACGACCAGGACCCCGAGGTGCGGGTGACGATCATCCGCGGCGCGGGCCCGTCGTTTTCCGCCGGCTACGACCTCGGCGGCGGCAACGAAGGCCATGACCTCCCGTTCTACACGCCCGGCGGCGAGGGCCATTGGCCCCGCCATGTGACCGAGGGCTGGATGAGCATCTGGGACCTCGCCAAACCCGTCATCGCCCAGGTCCACGGCTTCTGTCTGGCCGGGGGGAGCGAGCTGGCGACGGGGTGCGACCTGGTCTACATCGCCGAGGACGCCCAGATGGGCTATCCCGCGGTGCGGTTCGGTGTGCCCGACATGCATTTCCATCCGTGGTTCCTCGGCATGCGGCGAGCCATGGAGATGATGATCACGGGGGACTCGATCTCGGGCGTCGACGCGGTCGCCGAGGGCTGGGCCAACCGGGCGTTCCCGGCCGACGAGCTCGACGATGCCGTGATCGAGGTGGCGCAACGCATCTGCACGATCCCGGCCGAGCTGGTGCAGCTCAACAAGCGCATCGTGCACCGTCAGATGGACCACATGGGCCTGCGCTCGGGCATCCGGGCGGGCACCGAGTTGTGCGCCCTCGGCACGCACACGAAGGCCATGGCCGAGTTCACCGGCGCCATCCGCGACCGGGGTCTCACCGCCGCCCTCCAGGAACGAGACTCGCCCTTCGGCGACTATCGAACGGGCGACCAGCCGGCGAAGCCGCCCTACGCCTGATCGAGCGTCGGGCCGGTTCGCGGCGGGCCCGCGGGATTGCCGTACAGTGCGACGGCCCAGCCCGCGCGGTCGGCACGCGACATCGACCACTGTCGACGACCCAGAACCTGTGAGAGAGGCTCCGCCGTGACCACCATCGACTCCGCGGTGTTCCGCCAGGTGCTCGGACACTTCCCGACCGGGGTCACCGTCGTCACCGCGTGCAACGACGACGGCCCGGTCGGAACGACAATCGGTTCGTTCACCTCGGTCTCGCTCGATCCGCCGCTGGTCGGGTTCCTCCCCATGTCGACCTCGAACTCGTGGCCGGTGATCGAGCAGACGAACTCGTTCTGCGTCAACGTGCTGGGTGACGACCAGGGCGACCTCTGCTGGACCTTCGCCTCGTCGTCCGCCGGCGACAAGTTCGTCGATGTCCCGTGGGAGGCGGCGCCCAGTGGGTGCCCGATCCTCGGTGGTGCCATCGCGTGGATCGACTGTTCGGTGGAAGCCGTCCACGTGATGGGCGACCACCTCTTCGTGCTCGGTCGCGTGCAAGCGCTCGCCGTCGTCGACGATCCGGGTGATCCGCTGCTGTTCTTCCGCGGCAAGCTGCGCTCACTAGCCGGCATCGAGGACTGACGTCCCTGTCGGCCGTTCCAACGGTGTCGGTAATCTGAGCTGGTACCCACAGCTGCGAGAGGGGGTGACAGACATGAACTACACACGCCTCACCACGCCGCTCGTGCGGGTCGACGGCGAGCTTCGTCCCTCGTCGTGGGACGTCGCTCTCGATCGGGCCGCGGCCGGTTTTGCGCACGCACGCGACAACCGCGGGCCGGACGCCGTCGGCGTCTTCTCGTGCTCGAAGAGCACCAACGAGATGAACTTCGTGGCCCAGAAATTTGCCCGCGTCGCCGTCGGCACCAACAACATCGACTCCTGCAATCGAACCTGACACGCACCGTCGGTGGTCGGTCTGGCCACCGTGTTCGGAGCGGGCGGGGGAACCTCGTCCTATGCCGAAGTCGAAGCGGCTGACGTCATCGTCATGTGGGGCTCCAACGCCCGCGCCGCCCATCCGATCTTCTTCCACCACGTCCTCAAGGCCGTGCACCGCGGCGCGCGCCTCTTCGTGGTCGACCCTCGGCGCACCGCGACCGCGGAGTGGGCCGACCTGTGGCTCGGCAACCACGTCGGTACGGATATCGCCCTCGCCAACACCATGGCCCATGAGATCATCGCCGCCGGCCTGGTCCACGCCGACTTCGTCGAGCGGGCCACGGTCGGCTTCGAGGACTTCGCCGCCTCGGTCGAGGAATGGACCCTGGAGCGGGGCAGCGCCGTCACCGGGGTCCCGGCGGACGCCATCCGGGAGATGGCTCACGCCTACGCCCGGGCCGACCGTGCCCAGTTGTGCTGGACCCTCGGGATCACCGAGCACCACAACGCCGTCGACAACGTCCTGGCCCTCATCAACCTGGCGCTCTTGTGCGGTCACGTCGGCCGTTACGGCTCCGGCGTCAACCCGCTCCGGGGCCAGAACAACGTCCAAGGGGGTGGCGACATGGGCGCGATCCCGAATCGCCTGCCCGGGTTCCAGGACATCGTCGACCCCGAGATCCGCGCTCGGTTCGACACGGCCTGGGGCTCGACGATTCCGGATCATTACGGATGGCACCTCACCCAGATGTTCGAGGCCATGGGTCGAGGCGACCTCACCGCGCTGTACGTGATCGGCGAGAACCCGGCCCAGTCCGAGGCCGACAACGGGCACGCCATCGAGCTGCTGTGCGGTCTCGACCACCTCGTCGTGCAGGACATGTTCCTCACTCGCACCGCCCAACTCGCCGACGTCGTCCTGCCATCGGCCGCCGGCTGGTGCGAGACCGAAGGAACCGTCACGAACTCCGAGCGACGTGTGCAACGGGTCCGCAAGGCGCTCGAACCGCCAGGGGAGGCCCGGGCCGATCATGAGATCGTGCTCGACGTGTGCCGCCGGCTGGGCCACGACTGGTCCTACCCGACCAGCGAGGACATCTGGAACGAGGTGCGGAGCCTGTCGCCGATGCACGCCGGGATGAGCTACGCACGCCTCGATGACCTCGGTGGGATCCAGTGGCCGTGCCCGCACGACGATCGGCTCGAGCCGAGCTACCTGCACGGTCGCCTGTGGGCCGACGACCCCGCGGATCGGGGGCGTCTGGCCCCGTTCAGCGTCGTCCACGACGAACCGCCGGTCGATCGGTGCACGCCCGAGTTCCCGCTCCGCCTCACGACCGGTCGGCGCCTCGACTCGTACAACACCGGTGTGCAGACCGGTTCGTACGCCAGCCCACTGCGTCGTGGCGAGACCCTCGACCTGTCGCCCGAGGATGCACTCCAGCTCGACGTGAGCGCCGGTGAAGTGGTGCGGGTCACCTCCCGGCGAGGGTCGGTGCTCGTCCCGGTGGCGCTCGATCCGGCATTGCGCCCCGGATTGGTGTTCATGACGTTCCACTTCCCGGATCAGGTCGACACCAACGTGTTGACGATCGAAGCGAACGACCCGCGTTCGGGCACCGCCGAGTTCAAGGCGGCCGCCGTCCGGGTCGAGAAGCTCGCAGCAGCCGAGCGGGAGCCGGCGTGGATCTGAAGGTCGGCCGCGCCGAGCCGACCGACGCCGAGCGGGCGGCCGTCGACGCGGTGCTCGGTGCTCCGTCCGACGGCTGGGACGGAGGGGAGCGCAGCGAGGCCGATCGACACGTCGCCCGCCGCGCCGAGCGGGCGTCATCTCGGCGCCGGCACCTTCTGGCCACGCTGCACGCCGTCAACGACTGTGCCGGGTGGATCTCGCCGGGCGCCCTGGCCTACATCTCGCGCCGACTCGACATCGCGCCGGCGGACCTCTACGGCGTCGCCTCCTTCTACGGCCTCTTCTCGTTGGATGCCCGGCCTACGCGGCAGGTCCATGTGTGCGTCGACCTGGCCTGTTCGATCGCCGCGGGTGCTGTTGGACCGGGAGGTGTGGGAGCGGTCGAGCGTGTCCCAGTACCGGCGGGCGCCCATGCCTCACCATGTCTGGGATTGTGCGAGCGGGCTCCAGCGGCGTTGGTGATCGAGGCTGGCGACTCGCCCCGCCAGGCGGTTCTGGCCCCGACCTCGGCGATGACGCTCGACCAGGCCGTGCGCGGATCGTGGCCGGGTGACGAAACCCCGGTCGCGGCGGCCGTGCCCCAGCCGGCTTCGGACCGGACTCTCCTGCGTCGCGTCGGCGCGGTCAACCCGGTGAGCCTGGGCGACTATCGGGCTCACGGTGGGTACGAGGCGTTGGCCCACGCGGTCGAGCTCGGGCCGGCGGGCGTGGTCGACGAGGTGCTGGCGTCCGGACTCGTCGGCCGAGGCGGAGCCGCCTTCCCGGCGGGGCGCAAGTGGGAGGCCGTCGCCCGCCATCCCACCCGACCCCACCACCTGGTCTGCAATGCCGACGAGTCCGAACCCGGCACCTTCAAGGATCGCGTGATCATGGAGGGCGACCCCTTCGCCCTGGTCGAGGCCATGACCATCGCCGGCTTCGCGGTGGGCGCCGAGCGAGGCATCATCTACCTCCGCGGGGAGTATCCCCGGGCGCGGGCGACCCTGTCGGCCGCGATCGAGTCGGCGCGAGGCAACGGCCTGCTCGGGGCAGATGTTGCCGGACACGGCTTTGCCTTCGACATCGACATCGTGCGCGGCGCCGGGGCCTACATCTGCGGCGAGGAAACCGCGATTTTCAACTCGATCGAGGGCTTTCGAGGCGAACCACGAGCGAAACCGCCCTTCCCGGTCGACGCCGGTCTGTTCCACCAACCCACCGTCGTCAACAACGTCGAGACGCTCGTGAACGTGTTGCCGATCGTGCTCGGCGGCGGGGCGGCATACGCGGCGACGGGTACCGAGGGTTCGTCGGGCACGAAGCTGCTCTGCCTGTCGGGTCGGGTGGCCCGGCCCGGGGTCTACGAGGTGACCTTCGGGGCGACGCTCGGCGAGGTGATCGACATGGCGGGGGGCATCATCGACGGTCGACCCCTGCAGGCCGTGCTGCTCGGCGGGGCGGCCGGAACGTTCGTCGGCCCTGAGCAGGTGGACCTGCCGCTCACGTTCGAGGGCACCCGCGCCGCCGGGGCGTCGCTCGGCTCCGGGGTGGTCATGGTGCTCGACGACACGGTCGTGCTGGAACCGTTCGTACGCCGAATCGCGTCGTTCTTCCGCCACGAGAGCTGTGGCCAATGCGTCCCCTGCCGGGTCGGGACGGTTCGCCAGGAAGAGGTTCTCTCGCGCCTGAGCGCGGACACCGCCGATGGTGTCGCCGACCGTTCTCTGTTGGCCGACGTCGGCCGGGTCATGCGCGATGCCTCGATTTGCGGACTCGGTCAGACCGCCTACAACGCCGTCGAGTCGGCCATCTCGATCGGAGCGTTCCGCCGTGCCTGAGCCGTACTCCGGGGGACCGACCGAGGTCGACCTGTCCAATCCCGCGCCCGCCGTCGACATCATGATCCGTGCTCCCGCCCGGATCGTCGAGCTCACCGTGGATGGTGTGGCGGTCAAGGCGGCTGAGGGGTCGACCCTGCTGACCGCCTGCCGCCGAGAAGGCACGGACATACCGACCCTCTGCTTCGGCGAGACGCTCCGCCCCAAGAACGCCTGCCGGGTGTGCATGGTCGAGGTCGAGGGCTCACGTACCCTCGTGCCGGCCTGCTCGCGGGTGGTCGAGGCGGGCATGATCGTCACCACCGACTCGGAGCGGGTGCGGCACAGTCGCCGCCTGGTGCTCGAGTTGCTCGGTTCGACAGCTGATCTCTCGTACGCCCCTCCCGTCGCCGCCTGGAACGCCGAGTACGGCGTGGACACCGACCGACACGGCGTGCCGGCGGCTCCGTCCACCGACCGAGACCAGCGGTTCCCCGATCACATACCTGTGGAGCCGGAGAGCTCGGCTACGGCCGCCAACGTGCATCAGGCGGTGAAGATCGACAACGAGCTGTACATACGTGACTACGGCCGCTGCATCCTCTGCTACAAGTGCGTCGATGCGTGCGGCGAGCAATGGCAGAACACGTTTGCCATCGGCGTCGCCGGTCGGGGCTTCGACGCCCGCATCTCGACCGAACACGACGTGTCCCTGCCTGATTCGGCGTGCGTCTACTGCGGGAACTGCATCACCGTCTGCCCGACGGGTGCGCTCATGTTCGCCCGCGAGCACGAGATGCGAGCCGACGGCATCTGGGACGAGGACCGCCAGGTGGCGACCACCACCGTGTGTCCGTACTGCGGCGTCGGGTGCAACCTCACGCTGCACGTCCAGGACAACGAGATCGTCAAGGTGACCAGCCCCGCCGACCACGACATCGGCCACGGCAACCTCTGCATCAAGGGCCGGTTCGGCTTCCAGCACGTGCAGAACCACTGATCGGTCGACAGCGAACCCCTTACCGCTCAGTCGGCGAGGTACACCCGGCGCTCAGCCGGCGAGGTACACCCCGGCGCTCAGCCGGCGAGGTACACCCGGCGCTCAGCCGGCGAGGTACCACGCGCCGATTCCCGGCGGAATGTCACCGTCGAGCCCCGGCACTCCGTCGACCGGTGGTGCCTCCACCAGCCCGGCCTGGCTGAAGGCTCCGGCCCGCAATCGGTAGTCACCGACCTCAGCGCCCACGAAGGGTAGCTCGGCGCGGGAGTCGATCACGGTAGACCCCCGGTCCAGGCCGGTGGCCTCCGTGAACCCGTCGACCGACGATCGGTAGGCGAGCGATCCGTCGGCGTTGATCCAGCGGAACCGGTAGGGGACCTGCCCCTCGACGTTGCTCGACAACGCGTAGGCGTTCCGATCGTACGAGTCGAACCGGCTCGGAGTCGGGCTCGTCGAGCTCGGCTCACCGGTCTCCAGGATGGCCCGATCGCCCACCCGGTCGACGAGATCCGGGGATTCGGCGAACAGGTTGCCGGTGACCTCGATGCCGCTCGGATCGGTGTCGACACCGAAGTCCGCCAGCTGCCCGGGCTCGCGAGGATCGTCGGACACCTCCAGGTCGGTGAGGTTGCCGTCGAACGTGTTGCGGACGACGGCGACATCGTCGGAGCCCACGAGCCGGAGCCCCACGGTGCCGGGCGAATCGTGGCCGGTGATCACGTTGCCGCTGATCGTGGCCTGACGGGAGACCTCGTAGAACAGGCCGTGTTTGGCGTTGCCCGAGATGCTGTTGCCGATGAGCGTGGCACCCACGCAGGCCAGATCGCACCACAGCCCGGTCGCCTGGTTGTCCGAGAAGCTCGAATGGGCGACCGTCAACCCTTCGGTCCAGGTGACCTTGAGGCCCGCCACCACACAGTGGGTGCCGCCGCCGCAATCCTGGTAGTCGAAACCGGCCGCGTTGTTGCGATCGACGCGGCTGAAGGTGATGCTCAAGCCGTCGGCCTCGTTGGCGGTGATGCCTCGGGCGCCGTTGTCGGAGGCCGTCACTCTGGTGAGCTCAACCCCGGGGGCGTAGACGGCGAGACCGGTCGCCGACGACTGCGACACGGTGAGGTCGGTCACGGTCACGTCCGGGGCGTCGATGATCACGGCGGCGTACCCGTCCTGGTGGAGAGGCGCGAACGCGGTGAAGATGAGCCCGGTCAACTCCGAGCCCTGGGCGCCCCCGTCGCCGTCGCCGGGATGGAGCTTCAGGCCGAGGGCGCGGGTGCTCGTCTCCACGGTCCGATCGGCGGGATCGAACCCGAGGACGAGTTGGTGGAGGTCGTCGTCGTAGGCGAAGACGTCGTCGCGGCTGACCACATCGGCGAGGTCGACCACCTGCTCCAGGGACACGCCATCGACGAAGAGCTGCTCGAGGTGCCCGGAGGCCGGGGTCGCCGGATCGATCTGGTCGGCCACGATCTCGTACCCCGAGCCTCCGGGTTGAGGGAGCGGGGAGGCGAACGGGGTCGTCCACAGACCGCGGCCGTCGGGTGACCAGGCAGTGTCGACTGGATCGGCACCACTGACGATGACCTGCTCGCCGGTGGCGACCACCAGCCGTACCGGGCGGAAGACGTCGCCGATCGATTCCCGATAGACGCCTTCGTGCACGACGACCGTGGCGTTGTCGGGCGCCTCGGTGACCGCGTGGGCGATGGTGCGAAATGGTGAGCCCTCGCTGCCGTCGCCGTCGTCATCGCCGTCCGGGGCCACGTGCACGACGCCGGCGGCCGTACCGATGGAGGGCCTCGCGCTCACCGCACCCGCGCCCATGGCCACCGTTCGAGGATCCCACCCGACATCGATCGGGATGATCACCGAGCCGGTCGCCACGTCCTCGGCGCCGGCCTGGACGGCGGATACGCCCAACCGGACGGAGCCCTCAGGGGCCGGGTTGCCGACCATGGCGGACGTCTCGTCGGCCGCAGCCGTGGCCACGGTTGACCACGCCTCGCCTCGGGGTTGCGCCCACACGGTGTACTCGGTGGCGGCGGGGTCAGCCGCCCACTGCACCTCGATCTCGGCGGCATCGAAGGCGAGCAGCACGGGGGTACCTGGGGCCGTGAGCTGGACCTCCGCCGTGTCGAGCGACCTGCCGGTCGGGTCCAGCAGCTGAACCTCGACGGGCGATCCGGCGAGATCGACGGGAATCGCCTGCGCCGTCGTCGCCACGTTTCGGTCCTCGTCGACCTCCACGTCGTGCACCGAGACGGACAGATCGATGATGTCGGTCTCAGGATCGTCGATGGTCAGCACGTAGCCCTCGGCCGCAACCGGTGGGGTCCAGGTGACATCCAGGCTCGAACCGCCGGCACCGACGCGAAGAGCGGTCAGCCGGAGCTCGGTGGCGCGGTTTCCGTCGTCACTGGTGCACGACGCCATCACGACGCTGAGCGCGGCGAGGGCGGCGGCAGCGCGGAACGGCGACATGGCCTGACCACGGTAAGGCAGGCGTCGCTTGGTGAGACGGCGGGTCAGGGCGCCCAGGCGACCACGTCGACGATGAGATGGCCAGTGCCGGCGTTGTTGTAGATCGATACCTGGCCATTCGGCGCCAGTCGGGCAACGACGAGGTTGGGGGTGTCCTGGCCGGGATCGGTGTTCAGGTTGGACGCATTCGGTCGAGGTTCGTCGGCCGGCCACACCGTGATGAAGCTGGGCGCGTCGGCCTCGCTCGACGTCACGTTGAGCACCACGCTGGTGACGCCGACCGCCGGGACCCCGCCGCGTCCGGCGACCGTGAGGTTGATGGTGTCGGACCCCACCCGTCCGGCGCCCGAGAACTGACCGTCGATCGTCGGTTGTCCGGCCCGAGTGTCGAGCAGGCGGGCCGGGGTCAGTGACGTGAACGCCGAACTGGCCGTGAACCAACCCACCAGGTCGGCGACGAGGTGCCCGGTACCGGCGTTGTTGTAGAGCGAGATCTGTCCGCCCGCCCCCACTTTGGCGACGACGAGGTTCGGGGTGTCCTGGCCCGGTTCGGTGTTCAGGTTCGATGCGTTGGGGCGGCCTTCCCCGGTCGGCCAGACGGTGACGAAGCTCGACGTGTCGGATTCGGTGCTGGTGACGTTGACGACCACTGCGGCGACCCCGGTCGATGGGAGACCGGCGCGCCCGCCCACGGTGAGGTCGATCGACCCGCCCGGGCCGACCGCCCCGCCTCCGGCGAACTGACCATCGACGGTGGTCTGCCCGGGACGGGTGTCGAGCAGGCGAGCGGGGGCCTGCGGTACGAACGTGGTGCCCGTCGGGATCCACCCGACGATGTCCGCCACCAGGTGGCTGCTGCCGGCGTTGTTGTAGAGCGACACCTGACCGCCGGCACCGACCTTGGCGACGACGAGATTCGGGGTGTCCTGGCCGGGTGCCGTGTTCACGTTCGACGCGTTCGGCCGTGCGTCACCCGTCGGCCACACGGTCACGAAGCTCGCGGCGTCGGCCTGGGTGGACGTGACGTTCAGGATGACCGCACCCACGCAGCGGTCGGCGACGCCGCCGCGTCCGGTGACCCGTAAGTTCAGGGTCGCACCGGGACCGACGATCCCCGCCCCGGCGAACTGGCCATCGACGGTCGGCTGTCCGGCGCGGGTGTCGAGCAGCCGAGCCGGGCTGACGGCGACGATTCCGTCGAGGCCGGCCCCGATATCGGTGACGAAGATGTCGGCGAGGGCGTTTCCGTCGGACGGGACGAGGTTGGAGGCAGACGACGTGAAGGCGGCCCGGCAACCGTCGTCGCTCAGTCGCGCCTCGTCGCTCGACTGGTCGGTATTGCCGCCTCCCGGGGCCACCGAGATCCGGCGGGTCGTACCGGCCACCATGTCGCGGGTGAAGACGTCGCTCAACCCGTTGGTGTCACCACCGACGAGATCAGTCGCCAGCGAGTGGAACGCCACAATCCGGCCGTCTCCGCTGATGGCGGGGGTGAAGCTGTCGCCGTTGGTATCGCCACCGCCGGTATCCAGGCTGGCGCGGCGGTTCGTGCTCGTCTGCAGGTCTCGCACGTAGACGTCGTCGAAGCCGTTGCCGTCGCCCGTCACGAGGTCAGAGGCGAGAGAGTTGAACGCCACGTACCGACCGTCGGCGCTGATCGCCGGGTTGGAACTCCGGTCGTTCGAGTCCCCGCCCAAGATGTCGAGGCTCACCCTGGTCGTCACCCCCGTGTCGAGGTTGCGGAGGAAGATGTCGGACTCGGCGTTGGTGTCGTTCGCGACGGTATCCGTGGCGGCGGTCTCGAAGGCGACGAGCCGGCCGTTCCCACTGATCGAGGTCTGGGGGGCGGCGCCGGCATCGAGGCTCCCGCCCGTCGGGTCGAGGGTGACCCGTGCGGTGGTGTTGGTCACCAGATCCCGGACGAAGATGTCCGGAAGCCCGTTGGTGTCGCCGATCACCACATCGGTCGCCGTCGACCAGAAGGACACGTAACGGCCGTCGGCACTCACTGACGGGCTGGTGCTCTCTCCGTTCGTGTCGCCGCCGGCGCTGTCGACGCTGAGCCGCCGGGTGACGCCGGTGGCGAGCTCGCGGATGTACACGTCGCCCAGGCCGTTCGCGTCGCCGGCGACGATGTCGGTGGCGTTCGTCGTGAAAGCCACGAACTGGCCGTTCGAGCTGATGTCGGACTCGTAGCTCACACCGTCGGCATCGCCCCCGTTCTGATCGACGCTGACTCGGCTGGTCACACCACGAACACGATCCCGGACGAACACGTCGTTCAAGCCGTTGCCGTCGCCCGCTACGACATCGCTGGCTGACGACGAGAAGGTCACGTAGCGGCCATCGAGGCTCAGCGACGATGTCCCGGCGGGCGCGTTGAGCGGGCCGCCGGCCGTGTCGGTGCTCACCCGGCTGATCGCGGCCGGCACCAGGGCCGCCTCGGCGCCGGTGGTGGGCAGCAGCGCTCCGGACACCATCGCCGACGCGACCAGTGCCGCGACCTTTGACCGAGTGCTCCGCATGCTCGCCATGTCGACCTCCCTCAAGGCCCGGTCACCGTAGCACCGGCCCAGCGGGGGAGAGAGGTGGCCGTCGCACCGTCGGGCGTCGCTCGTATCATCGCTGCGTGCTGCGTATGTCGACCCTGTTCCTTCGCACGTTGCGTGACGATCCCGCCGATGCCGAAGTCCCGAGCCACCGCCTTCTGGTCAGGGCTGGCTACATCCGTCGGGCGGCTCCGGGCGGCTACACGTTCCTGCCCCTGGGCTGGCGGGTGTTCCGCAATGTCGAGAGCGTCGTGCGTGACGAGATGGACCAGGCTGGGTTCCAGGAGGTCCACTTCCCGGCTCTGCTGCCGCGTGAGCCCTATGAGGCCACCGGTCGCTGGAACGACTACGGCGACAACCTCTTCCGGCTGAAGGACCGACGCGGGAACGACTTCCTGCTCGCCCCGACCCATGAGGAGATGTTCACCCTCCTGGTCAAGGATCTCTACTCGTCGTACAAGGATCTCCCGCTGTCGATCTACCAGATCCAGAACAAGTACCGCGATGAGGCTCGCCCGCGGGCCGGACTCCTGCGCGGACGTGAGTTCTGCATGAAGGACTCCTACAGCTTCGACGTCGACGACGACGGCCTGCAGCGCAGCTACGACGCCCACCGCCAGGCCTACATCAACCTGTTCGACCGACTCGGTCTGCCGTACGTGATCGTGTCGGCCATGTCTGGAGCCATGGGGGGCTCGGCCTCCGAGGAGTTCCTGGCGCCGATCGAGGTCGGGGAGGACACGTTCGTGCGCTGCACGTCGTGCGACTACGCCGCCAACACCGAGGCCGTCGAGTCCCGTCCCCCGGAGGCCATCGCCTTCGACGGCCTGCCCACCGCTCACATCGAGGACACCCCGGACACGCCGACGATCCAGACGCTGGTCGCTCTGATCAACGGCCGAGCCGATCTGCGCCGCCCCGATCGTGACTGGACCGCGGCCGACACGCTGAAGAACGTCGTGGTCAAGCTCCGCCACCCCGATGGCTCGTCGACTCCGCTCGCCATCGGCGTTCCCGGTGACCGGGAGGTCGACCTCAAGCGTGTCGAAGCGCAGCTGGCGCCGGCCGAGGTGGAGCCGTTCACCGATGAGGACTTCGCCCGCCACCCGGCGCTGGTCAAGGGGTACATCGGCCCCGGCGCCCTCGGGCTCGCCGCGGCATCGGGCATCCGCTACCTGCTCGATCCTCGGGTGGCCGAAGGCAAACGCTGGGTCACCGGCGCCGACCAGCGTGGCCGGCACGTGCTCGATCTCGTCTCGGGCCGCGACTTCGCGGCCGACGGCGCGATCGAGGCCGCCGAGGTGCTCGATGGCGATCCGTGCCCGCGCTGCGGCGACGCTTTGGAGATCGCTCGTGGCATCGAGATCGGTCACATCTTCCAGCTCGGCCGCAAGTACGCCGAGGCGCTGGGACTCACTGTGCTCGACCAGAACGGTCAGCAGGTCGTCGTCACCATGGGGTCATACGGCGTCGGAGTGTCCCGGGCCGTTGCGGCCATCGCCGAAGCCACCTTGGACGAGAAGGGCCTCTGCTGGCCCCGCGAGATCGCTCCCGCCGATGTCCACCTGGTGGTGGCCGGCAAGGACCCCGAACATCTGGCCGCCGCCGAGAACCTTGCGGCATCGCTCGAGTCAGCCGGGGTGCGAGTGCTGCTCGACGACCGCACCGGGGTTTCGCCAGGGGTGAAGTTCAACGATGCCGAGTTGATCGGTGTGCCCACGATCGTGATCGTCGGCAAAGGCTTGGCCAATGGCGTGATCGAGGTCAAGGACCGCCGTACGGGCGAGCGGCAGGACCTCCCGGTCGCCAACGTCGCCGCTCACCTCGTGGCCGTCTGCCGAGGTTGAACGAAATGACCGAGCACCACATCCCGACCGGGGTGCCCATCCCTGACCGGGTCAAGCCGTTGCTGCTGGGCAAGCCGATTGCCTTCATGACCACGATGCGGCCCGACGGCGCGATGTCGACCAATCCGGTGGCGGTCGTCTACGACGGTGAACGCGTTCGGGTGAGCACGGTCGTCGGCCGGCGCAAGGTGCGAAACCTCGACCTCGACAGCCGGGTCACCCTGTGTGTGGTCCAGCCCGACAACCTGAATCGATATGTAGAGATCCGTGGCCACGCCGTCGTCGAACCCGACGCGGACCGGGCGTTCGTCGATGCGTTGGCCAAGCAGTACATGGGCGTCGACCGCTACCCCTTTGACCAGCCGGGCGATCAGCGCGTCGTCGTGACGATCATCGCCGAGCAGGTGTCGTGCCCGGACATCCCCCTGGCCGACGACCCGCCGTACACCAAGACCTGAACTCGGCCCCCGGGCCGGTCCGTAGACCCGTGACAGTTAGGGGCCGTGGCGGGTGATGGGGGTGGGTGGGGCGATGGTGCGGTCGTGGGTGCCGTCGGGGCGGGTGAGGGTGAGGGTGCGGTCGGCGCTCATGGTGAGTTGCCAGCCGAGGTGATGGATTTTATGGTGCCAGTCGTGGGAGACGGGAGCGAGGTTGGTGATGCTGGTCGGTCCGTGGTCGTCCCAGGCGACGAGGTGATGGATGTGGCAGTCAGCGAACGGTGTGGTGCCGTCGATGGGGCAGGTGGGGTACAGGACCCGCAGGGCGAGGCGCTGGGCCCGGGTGGCGGATCGGGCGGTGACGGCGACCTCGACCGGTCGGCCGTGGTCGTCGATGAACACCGTGTAGTGGTCGGCGTCGCACGCCAACCGGGCGATGTCGGCCGGGTCGACGGGGTGGCCGTGCCATGTTTCCGCCACGGTGCCGCGGTGGGGTCCGTGGGTGGCGGTGCGGTGGTCGACGATGAACCCGATCGCCATCTTCGGTGCCGGACCATCATCGCCGTTGTTTGAGCGGGTCACCAGCGCGAACAGGGCGGCGGCTCGATGGTTCGCGGTCACCTGGTCGGCGCCGGCCAACCCGCGCGCGGTTTGTTCGACCACATCATCGAGCACCGCGCCGCGTTCGGCGTCGAGTTCGCCGTGGATGCCGTGCATGCCGTCGGGGCGGGGCCGGATGCTCAACCCCGACGCGGCGCGTTGGCGTTCGATCAACGACAACCCGTCACCCGACGCGTTCGCACGGATGTCGTTCACCTTGTCACGCAACAACGCGACGAACATGTCCGGCCGATCCACCCGGGCGCTGCGAGCCAACGCCGCGTCATGACGAACCAAGGCGGCCCGCTCGGCGCTGCTCAAACCCTTCACCGCCGAACACAACGCAGCGACGTTTTCGGGATGAGCGGCACCGGACCGGGCCACCTCGTCGACCTGGGCGAACTTGGCGGTCACCGCCGCCTGCTCGGCCATCTGCTTCGCCGCCCGGGCCGACACGGCGCACCCCGCTCCGAGCGTCTCCTGCACCGCCGGACCCGACCCCGACGCCTCCAACACCGCCGCGGCCGCCGCGATCCTCGCCTTGTAGCCGGCCACCACCCGCTCGGCCCGATACACCGACCGGGCCAGACCACGAAGCCCGAACGCGTCGAGACCCGACACGTCGACATCGCACATCTCCCGCTCCAGACCAGCCAACACTCCCATGACACGAACCCTACCCAAGGGGTGTGACAGTGACGGTCGGGTGCCGAAAGCGAACCAGACAGGCTTGGCTCCGAGCCGAACCTCCGGTTCGGCTCGGATCTTCGCGTCAGGCCTTGGCGGCTGCCGGAGCTTGACGGCCCCGCGTCGTGATCTCGTTCCAGGTGGCGAGGTCACGCTCGTCGGCGGGCCGGCCGACCCTCGTCACCACGTCGACGTCGGGGGACTCGGACCGCAGCGCCGCCACCGTGCACTGCTCCCGGGGACGGGTGGCGAAGGGGTCGAACTGGTAGTGCGCCATGGCGTTGAGGTGGGAGATCTTGTTGATCTGCTCGTCGTTCAGCCCGCCGAGCGTCTTCACCAGCGCCTCGGGCGCGTTCGGCCAGGTTCCATCGGAGTGGGGGTAGTCGGATTCCCAGCAGACGTTGTCGATGTTGAAGTGCTCGATCAG
Organism: uncultured Acidobacteriota bacterium; assembly: GCA_963732655.1. Classification (GTDB taxonomy): domain Bacteria; phylum Actinomycetota; class Acidimicrobiia; order Acidimicrobiales; family SHLQ01; genus CAVTWS01. The sequence goes on from CAVTAI010000005.1 coordinate 1,136,825, forward strand.
TTCGACGCCGATGGTCTCCTTGATGAAACACACCAAGATGTGGTCCTTGAAGATCTGGGTCGGGCCGCCCGTCTGCGAGAAGTCATGGTTGATCCAGCCACCGTGTCGCTCGCTCACGTGCTCGGCTCGCCACAAGAAGTAGGGGATCCATCCGATGTCACCCTCGGTGAGGGAGAACTTGAGCTTGGGGAACCGGGTCCAAAAGGTGGCCCACATCAGGTCGACCAGCGTGTACACGGTGGCCGCGGACGATGTGGTCATGGCCACGCCGGCCGGAGCGTCGGAGGAGGTCATCGCCGGGCGCGAGGAGGAGCCGAGGTGGCAGGCCAGCACGGTCCCGGTGTCGCTGCACGCCGCGAACAGCGGGTCCCAGTAGCCGGAGTGGATGGACGCCATGCCGAGGGCCTCGGGGTTCTCCGAGTACGTCACCGCGTGGCATCCCTTGTCGGCCAGGCGGTACAGCTCCTTCACCGCCAGGTCCACGTCGAACAGCGGGAGCACGCCGCAGGGGATGAAGCGGTCGGGATATGCCCCACACCACTCGTCGACGTGCCAGTCGTTGTAGGCCTGGATCATGATCAGGTTGAGGTCACGATCGGGCCCCTGGTTCAGCACTTGGCCGGAGAAACCCGTGAAGTTCGGGAAGTTCAGCCCGGCCAGCTGGCCACCGGCGTTCATGTCGCGGACACGCTGGTGGACGTCGTAGCAGCCGGGCCGCATCTCGTCGTACCGGCTGGCGTCGACGTTGAAGTACTCGGGCGATTTGCCGGCCACGGCGTTGAGGCCGAGGTTGCGGCCCTTGACGTTGCCGTACCACCACTGCTGGATGCCCCGCTCGTCGGTGACGACGCGTGGGGCCTGCTCCTTGTACTTCGCAGGGACATGGGCATCGAACATGCCGGCGGGTTCGGCGATGTGATCGTCGACGCTGATCAGGATCATGTCCTCGGCGCGCATGGAAAGACCTCCGGGGGGTGGGGTGAGACGGGGCAGGGGTGGGCTGGACGGCCGGGCGGTGGTGGCGGATTCAGTCGATGAGGGGCAGCACAGGGTCGGGAAGCGGGTGGCGGTAGAGGGCGGCGGCGTTCTCGCAACACATCAAACGGAGCTCACGAGGGGGGATGTGACCCCACACATCCTGGATCAACGCCTGGGTGTTGGGCCAGGTGCCGTCGCCGTGGGGATAGTCGGTCTCCACCATGATGTTCTCGACGCCGATGCGATGTCGGGTCTCGATCGTGCTGGGGTCGTCGATGGTGCAGAACCAGAAGTTGCGCTTGAGCACGTCCGCGGGGCGGACATCCCAGGTCGACAGGCCATAACCGCTGCGATCGACGATGTTGTCGAGCCGGTCGAGCAGCATCGCGACCCACCCGATGCCGCCTTCGCTCATGGCGATCTTCAACGACGGGTAGCGCAAGGCGAACCCGGACCACAACCACTCCGCACACGCGGCAAGCGAAAGCTGCCCGAACAGCGTCGCTCCCAGCTGCAGCGACGGCGCTCCCGGAGGTGACTCGTACCCCCCGCTCGAACCGACGTGGATGCTGACGACGGTGTCCGTCTCGACGCACGCCCGGATGATCGGATCCCAGTGCTCGGTGTCGAACACCGAAGGAAAGCCGATGTTCTGCGGGCGCTCGGGAAGCGTGACGGTGCGGAAGCCGCGATCAGCGTTGCGCCGGATCTCCGCGGCGCCGGCCTCGGGATCGCCGAGGTGCGTGATGCCGAGTGGGATGAACCGATCGGGGTACACCGAGTACCACTCCTCGTGGACCCAGTCGTTCCAGGCCCGCATGGTGGCGACCCCGAGCTCGAGATCGGGGCAGGCCGAGAACACCCGGCCGGCGAAACCGGTGATCATCGACGGGAAGTTCACCGCCGCCCACACGGCATTGATGTCCATGTCGCGCACCCGGGCGTGGGGGTCGTAGCAACCGGGGCGCATCTGTTCGAACCGGAAGGGCTCGAGCTTGACCGTCTCGGGTCGCCGCCCGGCGAGCGCGTTCATGCCGACCTGGCTGAACCGGTTCCCCTCGAATTCCCACACCTGGTGCCCCTGGGCGGTCTCGACGATTCGCGGCGCCCGCTCGGCCAGGCCGACGGGGAGGCGGCCCTCGAAGGTGTGTGGCGGCTCACACAGGTGGTCGTCGACGGAAATGACCGTCACGACCGCCTCTCTGGGTTCGGGCTCCGGCAGGAACAGGGCCTCGTCGAGCAACGTCACGTCAGTCCTCACATGCGAGTAGGTCGGGGCTACCCAACTCTCCGACAGATCCATGCAGCACGCAAGATCGTGCCCTTCTCCCAGTTCGGAGGTGGGGCATCAGATCTCGGACCAGTTGGCTTCGCGCTTCTCGGCGAACGCCCGTGGGCCCTCTTCCTGGTCCGGGTGGCCCCACATCTCGACGAGGTACTTCGCCCCCACCTTGCAGGCATCGGTGAGGCCGTACTCCAACGCGGCCCAGAGCGCCTTCTTGGTCGCCGCCATGGCCGCGGGCGAGTTCTTGGCCACCGTCTCGGCCAGCTCCTGGGCCCGTTCCCGAAGTTTGTCGGGTGGGTCGACGATCTCGGAGATCATGCCCAACTCGTAGGCGCGTTGGGCGTTCATGCGCTCGTAACGGCCGACGAAGGCCATGCGCATCACCGACTCCACCGGCATCTTGCGGAGCAGGGCCATGGCCTCGATGGCGACGACCTGACCGACCGACACGTGGGGGTCGAAGAACTGGGCGTCGCTCGCCGCGATCACGATGTCGGCATCGGCGACCCAGTGGAAACCACCGCCGCAGCAGATGCCGTTGACGGCAGTGATGACGGGCTTCCAGACGTTCTGGTGCCAACTGGTGAAGTGGAGGTCCCAGTTCACGACGCTGTCCTGGTACCGCTGCATGCCCTGACCGTCGGTGGCGATCTCCTGGACGTCGACACCGGTCTGGAACGCCCGCCCGTTCCCGGTGTGGACGATGACGCGGACCTTGGGATCCTGATCCAGCTCGATCCATGCGTCGGCGAACTCGTCGCGCATCTTGGCGTTCATGGCGTTCAGTTGGTCGGGCCGGTTGTTGATCAACCAACCGACGTGACCGTGGCGTTCGACGATCAGGTGCTCGTAGCTCATCCGGGGGTCTCCGGTCGTGGGTCGGTCTCGTGGGTGGACGGGGTCCAGCCGGCGTCTCGCTGGTTCATGGGCGCCTCGCCCAGTTGGCCTCGCGTTTGTCGGCGAAGGCCAGCGGGCCTTCTTCCTGATCGGGGTGGCCCCACATGTCGACCAGGTGGGTCGAGCCGACCTTGCAGGCGGCGGTCAGCCCGTGCTCCAACGCAGCCCAGAGCGCCTTCTTGGTGGCGGCCATCGCCGCGGGCGAGTTGCGGGCGATCTTGTCGGCCAACTCCTGAGCCGCTTCGCGCAGTAGCTCGGGAGGGTCGACGACCTGACTGCAAATCCCGAGTTGATAGGCCCGTGCCGCGTTCATGCGTTCGTGTCGTCCGGTGAGGGCCATCCGAAAGATCGCCTCGGCCGGAGACTTCCGGATGAGAGCGATGCCCTCGGAGGCCATGACCTGGCCGATCGACGTGTGCGACTCGACCAGGGTGGCGTCGCTCGCCATGATCACGATGTCGGCATCGGCGACGAAGTGGAGCCCCCCACCGGCGCAGGTGCCGTTGACCGCGGCGATGACCGGCTTGCTGACGCCGAGATGCCAGGCCGTGAACCGGAGGGTGGCATCGCGGGTCTGGCGGGAGAAGGTCTTGAGCGCCGCCCGGTCACGGGCGATCTGGACCACGTCGACCCCCGAATGGAACGACGGTCCGTTGCCGGTGTTGACGATGACCCGGACCGTCGGGTCGGCCTCGAGCTCGAAGCCACGCCTGCTCGAGTTCGGCGAACATGGTTGCGTTGATGGCGTTTCGGGCGTCGGGCCGGTTGAAGATCAGCCAGCCCACGGGGCCGTGTCGCTCGACAACGAGGCTCTCGTACATGCTCACCGGTGGACGAACTTACCCACCCGCTTCGACGTTGGCGAACATGTGCGGGCGACCTTGTCGATGATGTGCGGGTAACCGACCGGTGGGATCAGGCCGGACGACCCCGCGGCTCGCAGCTGGCACGCCCATTCGGGCCCTCGCCGCCGGTGCACCGGTCGATGCCGGCACCGCCGTCGATGGTGTCGCGCCCTCGACCGCCGTCGAGAGAATCGTCGCCATCGCCCCCGGTCAGCGCGTCGTCGCCGGGGCCGCCGGTGACATCGTCGGCGCCGGGCATCCCCGAAAGGGTGTCATTGCCTTCGCCGCCCACGATGACGTCGGGACCGTTGGAACCCGAGACCGTGTCATTGCCGGCGCCGGAGTCGATGGTGAGCCCCGGGCTCGTGAAGTCAGCCAGGATCAGCGTGGAAACCGTGTCGTCTCCCTCACCGCCCAGGATGCGATCGGCCACCCCCGCATTGGAGATGAGATCGTTGCCGATACCCCCGTCGACGGTGCCGGCGGCGCCCATGACGATGAGTCGATCGGACCCACCGTCGCCGAACACGTCGTTGCTGCCGAAGCGGTCGACCGCGCCCGGGCCCGTGAAGAGCTGGTCATCGCCGTCACCGCCGGACACGATGCCCGCGCCGAGCTGGCTCAAGGTGTCGTCGCCGGCTCCGCCACACACGACGTCGAAGCCGCCCTCGACCAGCTCCCTCGTACGGTCGGCGCCGGCGAGGCCCACGATCACGTCGTCGGACGAGGTGAGGTCCAGCACGTCGTTGCCGTTGGTGCCCACGAAGGTGGCGAGGCGCCCCGCGCACGTGAGCTGGCAGGGGTTGGAGTTCACGCCGACCGGTGACGACAACGAGGACACCGTGGCGCAGCTGTCGGGCACCGACTCCTCACCGACCGCTCGCTCGATGGTCGGTGCCACGAGGACGATGGACAGCAGGAGCACGACGGCGGCTCCGGCCGCTACCCACCGATTGTCGACCGTACGTTCCGTCGCCGTCATGTCCGTCTCCGCCTTGTTGCGCCGATGTTTGCCGTCCCGTTGGGGGACGGAGTGCCGATGCCATCGTCTTCGGGGACGGTGAGGTGTCCCGACGGCACGGTGATCAGAATCATGATCGACACGAGAGGAACGATCATGAGGTGAAGGGTGAAATCGACCAACGCCTGGACGGTCACCACCGCCACCACGGCGCGTCGAGCCGCCCGTTGCCACGGAGTCGCCGAACTCAGGGTCCGGAACGTGTGTCGGGCCCAACCGGCCGCGATCGCCAGCGCAATGACGCCCGTGAGCCCGAGCGTCGCCAGAATTTCCAGGAGCTCGTTGTGGGCGAATCGGGCTCGGAACGCCTGACCGCCATCGTTCCACGTGAAGGCCGTGCGCCCCGGCCCGACCCCGACGATGGGCGATCGGCGAAACTCCGACCAGGCGGCGGCCCACTCGTGGGACCGATCCTCGCTGGCGAGCGTCCACCGAGACGGGCCGAGCAGTTCAGCTGCGTCATGGACAAGGTTCACGTGGGTGAACCCGACGGCCACGGCGGCCAGGCCGGCGCCGATGATCACGAGGGCGCCGAGGCGTCGATGCCGGGTGCCGGACCTTCCTTGAACCAGCGAGACGGCCAGGATCAGCGCCACTCCCAACGCGATCCCTCCGACTGCGGGCCATGGCCGAGCGTCGGGCCGGGATCCATCCAAGCGGATGTTCGCCGGAAAGCTGACCGAGGAAAGCACGGCGGCGGTCGCCGCGGCTGTCACTGCCGTGATCAGGTCGGCCACGTACGTTCGCCGGTTCGTCCCGGACAACGAGAGCACCGTGGCCACGATCGCCACCAGCAAGGCGATGCATGCACCGCGCGACAGCGTGCTGGCCAGGCCGAGGAAGCCCATGCCCGCGAGAAGGCGACGGACGCCGGGCGGGACCGACGTGTCGGACAGGGCGGCAACCACGAGGAGAGCGGCGATAGCTCCGGTGGCGTTGGCGTAGGTGAGGGTCGACGAACCACGCCAGACGTCCTGGCCGATGATCGCCCACGGAGTGCGATGCCAGGCCACGCCAATCCACGACGTGAGACACACGAGCACGCACGCGGCCTCGACGCCGTGGGCCAGGACGCGGTCGGCCTGCTGGTGAGGCCGTTGCGGCAACGGCGAGGCCACCCCCGACGGTCGTTGAGGTGAGAGCCCAGGATCCGGCGCCCGAGGGTGAGCCGGTGGCGAGGACAGTGAGGAACAGTGCCGCGAGCGGGGGTACGACAGCTGAGGCGACCAGGCGAACAGCCCACCGACGGGTGATCGCGTTCGGGGCCGCGGCGACAGAGATGACCGCGGCGGAAGCGATGAGTGCGCTGCAGACGAGCCGACTGTCGAGATCGAACGCCCCTCGGTTGAGGCTGGCGTACGCGACCGCACCGATCGCACACGACGTGGAAAGCGCCTCGCCGAAGGGCACACGGGTTCCGCCGCCGATCATGTCTCGGACATTGTGGCGCGAGCGTCCGCGGGGCTCAGGGACGGTCGACTTCTCGGTTCGCGGCTGAGCGTGGTCGGCCCGCGATCGGTTACTGTCGCCGCTCCCGGCCCGGCGCAGGTCGCCGGTCGAGTTCGACAAGGGGAGCTCATGGATTCGAACGCTGAGGCCAACAGCTCGAGCGACGGGTTCGACGCGGCTGACCTGGCGGGCGCGGTGCTGGCCGAGGAGGCCAGTCGTCGTGCGGCGCAGAAGATCGACGACGCCGGGCTCGACCTGGCCCAGCTCCCCGGGGTCGGAAGCGAGGCCATGTCATTGCGGGAAGCCGTCGGCCAGGGTGGCACCGGTCTGCTCAGCATGTTGTTCCTGCTCACCGTCTTCGACGAGTTCCCCCGCGTCGCTGCGCTGGTGCTGGCGCCGGACATCCAGGAGACGTTCGGCATCTCCGACACCGCGGTCGCCGGCATCGTCAGCCTCGTGGGTGTGGCGCTCATCCTGTCCACCCTGCCCGCGGCCTCGCTCGGTGACCGCCATCGTCGTACGTTGATCATCGCCATCGGAACCCTGGTCGTTGCGGTATCGGTCGTGCTCGCGGGCATTGCGCCCAATCCGTTCCTGCTCGCCGTATTCATGACCCTCGGCGGCATCGGGGTCGGTTTCCGATTGCCGAACGGTTCGTCGTTGCTGGCCGACGGCTACCCGATCGAAGCCCGAGCGCGGATCTACGCCGTGGAGGGCGCAGGGCGCCCGCTCGGACAGCTCATCGGCCCCTTCGTGGCGGGTGCCGCAGCGTCGGTGGCCGGCGGCAACGAGGGCTGGCGGTGGTCACTCATCATCCTGGTCCTCCCCATGGTGCTGCTCGCCGGTTTCGCGTTCGTCACCAAGGAGCCCCGGCGCGGCCAGTACGAGCAGAAGGCTGTGCTCGGCCAGACGCTCGAGGAGGACACCGAAGCGCCGCCCATCTCGCTGTCAGCGGCCTTCGCCCGACTCAAGAAGGTGCGCAGCTTCTACTTCCTCGCCGTCGGCATCGCCGTGCTCGGGTTCGCCCTGGTCAGCGTGCCGCTCCAGACCTCCCAGCTGCTCGAGGACCACTACGAGTACGGCGCCTTCACCCGGGGCTGGATGCTGGCCATCTCGTGGTCGCTCGCCATCCCCGCCATCATGATCGTGGGTCGCAAGGGCGAACAGTTGATGCGCAAGGACCCGTCGCTGCTGCTCAAGCTCTCCGGCGTCCTGCTCCTCGGGTACGGCGTGTTCGTGGTGATCGGCATGCAGTTCGAGCCAGTCGGCGCGCTCCTGGCGTTCTACACCGTGGGCAACGCGTTCCAGGCTGCCGCATTCGTCCTCACCGGCCCGGCGATCGCCACCGTCGTGCCGTACAAGATGCGCAGCCAGGCGTTCGCTCTGGTCGGCCTCTACATCTTCCTCGGGGGTGGGTTCTTCGGCGGGCTGCTGGCCGGCGGCATGAGCGATGCCTGGGGTGAGCGCACGGCCCTCACGGTGCTCGTCCCTCCCGCCGCGCTGATCGGTGGCGGCTTCATCGTCTACGGCTCGCGTTTCATGCGGCGTGACCTCTCGCTGGTGGTGGAGGAGCTGCGCGAGGAGCAGGCCGAGCAGATTCGTCTGGCGACGAATCCCGATGACATCCCCGTGCTCCAGGTCCGCAACCTCGACTACTCCTACGGGCCCGTTCAGGTGCTGTTCGGGGTGGACCTCGAGGTCCGCAAGGGCGAAACCCTCGCCCTGCTGGGCACGAACGGTGCCGGAAAGTCGACCGTCCTGCGCGCTGTCGGTGGTTTGGGCGTCGTCGACCGGGGTGTCGTGCGGTACAACGGCCGCGATGTCACGTACGCCCCCGCCGAGTACCGGTTCGCCAAGGGGATCGTCATGGTGCGGGGCGGACAGGGCATCTTCCCCGGTCTCTCGGTCAAGGAGAACCTGGAGCTGTCGCTGACGACCTTGAAGCTCGACGATGTCGCGGTCGCCGAACGAATGGAGCGGGTCTTCGACCTGTTCCCGATCTTGCGGGAGCGGGTGCGGCAACGGGCCGGTGACCTGTCCGGCGGCCAGCGCCAGATGTTGGCGTTGGCCAAGGCGCTGGTGCACGACCCCGAGCTGCTCATCATCGACGAGCTGTCGCTCGGCCTGGCGCCGGTCGTCGTGCAAGAGCTCATCGAGGTCGTCGAACGACTCCGGGCCAAGGGTCAGACCATGATCATCGTCGAGCAGTCGATGAACATCGCGCTCGAGCCTGTCCGACCGGGCGGTCTACCTAGAGAAGGGACGGGTGCAGTTCGAGGGCAACGCTCGCGAGCTCGCCGAGCGCGACGACCTGGTCAAGGCCGTCTTCCTCGGGATGGGAGCCCACGCATGATCGGCGACCCGTCCATCCTCGCCTTCTGGAGCTTCCCGGCTCAGACGATCTTCAACGGCATGGTTCTCGGCCTGGGGTACGCGGTGATCGCCGCCGGGTTGGTGTTGATCTACCGATCGTCGGGGATCATCAACGTGGCTCAGGCCGCGATCGGCGCGTTCGGCGTCAACTGCTTCGTGGTCCTGTTCCGCAACTACGACGTGCCCTACCCGATCGCCATGGCGTTGGGTGTCGGGGCCGGGGTGCTCGCCGGCGTGATCGTCGAGATCGTGGTCGTGCGGCGCCTCTTCGACGCCTCCCGCGTCGTGCTGTTGATCGCCACGGTCGGCGTGTCTCAGCTCATCGCCTACCTGAACATCGAAGCGTTGCCCGACGCCGAGTTCGGCCCGATACCAGTGGCGTTCGACGCCGACTGGGCCACGTTCAAGATCACCCACTCGTTCGGGCTGGAGATTCGCCAGACCTCGGTCATGATCCTCATCCTTCCCGTCATCGGTCTGCTGGCGTGGTTCCTCACCCGGACCCGATTCGGCCTCCACATCCGTGCCGTGGCCGACAGCGCCGAGAACGCTCGTCTCGTGGGCGTCAGCCCCCGACAGGTGTCCACCATCGTGTGGGGCCTGGCGGCCGGGTTCGCCGCCTACACGCAGATCGTCATCGCTCCCATCACCGCCCGCACGGCGCAGGAGTTGGGTTCGGTGTCGTCGGTCGGCCTGCTCCTACGGGCGCTGGTGATCGGGCTGGCGGCGCGCATGAAGTCGATTCCGATCGTCGTGTTGGGGGGCGTCCTGCTCGGGGGCGCCGAGACGTTGGTCGCGCTCAACCTGAACCTCAGCTTCGGCATCTTCGATCTGTTCCTGCTCATCGCCGTGCTCGTACTGGTGCTGCTGCGAGCCCGCGAGGGTGGCAAGGGCGATGTCCCGCTGACCATCGCCGTAACGCGCCCGTCGATCCCCGAGCACCTGCGCTCGATCTGGTGGATCCGTCACATGTCGGCTCTCGGCATGGCGTTCTTGTTCCTGGTCCTGCTCGCGGTACCGGTGTTCATCGACACCCCATCGGACATCTTCACCTGGACCAACCTGGTGCTGATGGCCGCCGTGGCGCTTTCGCTGTCGATGCTCACCGGGTGGGCCGGCCAGCTCTCGCTCGGTCAGTTCGCGTTCGTCGGGGTGGGTGGCCTGGCCACCATGGCCGTGCATCAAGGCAGCCGTATCGGTGTCGGCTTGCCGTTCGTCGGCGAGCTGTTCGAGTTCGACCTCAGCCTTCCCTGGGGCGTGGCGTGGTTGGTGGGCACGGCGGTGGGGGTGCTGTTCGCGGTGTTGATCGGGCTGCCGGCGCTCCGCGTGCGGGGGCTGTTCCTCGCCGTCGCCACGCTCTCGTTCGCCGCCATGTGCGGGAACTGGATGTTCGTGACCAAGGGCTGGAACGGTGGTGCCAACGCCATCAGCGCCACCCTGGCCGACGACCGCCCGGAGTTCGCCGGCATCGATTCCTCGGCACCGCGCACCTACTACCTGTTGTGCCTGGCGTTCCTGGGCGCGGCCGTGCTCGTGGTGAGCCGACTTCGCGGCACGGGCCCGGGGCGCAACCTCATCGCCGTGCGGGACAACGAACGTATGACCTCCGCCGCGAACGTCTCGCCGACCCGCGCCAAACTGTCGTCGTTCGCCGTTTCGGGTGGCCTGGCCGCGATGACCGGCGGGTTGTTCGTGTACCTGCAGTCCGGATTCGACGCCGGGGGTAACGGCAGCCCCTTCAACGCGGATGCGTCGTTCCGCGTCGTGGCGGTGGCCATCATCGGCGGCATCGGCTCGGTCGGTGGTGCGCTGCTCGGAGCCATGTGGGTGTTCGGTCTCCCGGCCCTGTTCGGCTTCACCGATCAGGTGCAACTGCTCACCAACACCCTCGGGTTGCTCGTGCTGCTGCTGTACTTCCCGGGCGGGTTCATCGGCATGGTGTACAGCGTTCGAGATCTGTTCCTGCGCTGGTACAGCGATCGCAAGGGACTCGACACCGCGGCCCGTGCCGCCACGCCCCGGGTGGCGGCCGTGCCGACGCGTCATCCGGATCGCCGTCTGCCCGCGGCACCCGAGCCGTGGCTCTCCACCCGGGATGTGTCGGTCTCGTTCGGCGGCGTGCGGGCCGTCGACGACGTCGACATCGAGGTCCGCCAGGGCGAGATCGTGGGTCTCATCGGGACCAATGGCGCCGGCAAGTCGACGCTCATGGATGCCATCTCCGGGTTCGTGCCGAGCACGGGCACGGTGTCGGTGCTCGGGGTCGACGTCTCACACCTGCCGGCGTACCGGCGCCATGCCCTCGGCCTGGGTCGCGGCTTCCAGGACGCCAACCTGTTCCCCGGCCTGACGGTCGGCGAGACCGTCATGGTGGCGCTCGAAGCGCGTGAGCGGTCGCTGTTCGTCCCGTCGATGTTCGCCCTCCCACCGTCACCTCGCAGCGAGGCCCGCAAGGTGTCCGAGGCCAACGACATCATCGCTTTTCTCGGCCTGTGGCCGTTCCGGGACAACATCGTCATCGACCTGTCGACCGGGACTCGGCGCATCGTCGAGCTGGCCTGCCTGCTGGCGACGGAGGCCAAGATCCTCCTGCTCGACGAGCCGACCGGTGGCGTGGCCCAGAAGGAGACGGAAGCGTTCGCCCCGTTGATCAAGCGGGTGCAGCGTGAGCTCGACGCGGCGATCGTCGTGATCGAGCACGACATGCCGCTCATCATGACGATCAGCGACCGGGTCTACTGCCTCGAAGCTGGCGCGGTGATCGCGTCCGGCGAACCCGACGAGGTCCGTAACAACCCGGCGGTGATCGCCAGCTACCTGGGCACGGACGAGCGGGCCATCGTCCGCTCCAATCAACCCGTCACCAGCTGACCGGCCTCGACAGCGATCTCCCGCAGGTCGGGAGGGGCGAGGTCGGCGTGGACGCGCCGACAGGTCGCAGGGAGATCGACTACCTCGACATGTAGGCAGCACGGGCACCGACCGGAGATTCCGGGCGCGTGGGCAGCCAGTTGAGGTGCCGGCGGAGCACCTGGTTCCACTTGTTGGCGGGGAGCGTCGGGTTCAGCGCGGCCAGCCCGGTGCAGTACTTGCTGATGATGGTCGGTCGGTGACCCAGCCGGCTCAGAATCTGATCGAACTCGCACGGTCGCCCAGCGGTTTTGGTCTCTATCAACGCCAACGGGCCGAGAGCGAGGTCGGATTCGCTGCCTCGCCAGCGCACGGTGGTGTCGATGGTGACACGTGCCGGTTCGTCATTGTCGAGGAGAACGGTGGTCCGCTGGTAGGTGGTGGTCAGCGATAGTCGGAGCGTCTCGGCGACTGCGCTCGTCTGCTCGATCGTGTGGAGGAAGGCCCGACCGCTGGTGGTCAGGCCGTCCTCCTCGGCGGGATCGCAGCTCATGCGGTGCTTCACCGTGCATCCCCGACGGTCTCGGGTCTTCACCTCGAGCATGCACAGGCGGGTGTCGAGGTAGTGCCGCGTCCGAACCTTGAATCGTGACGGCCGGCGGTGCGCGGCGTCGAAGTAGGAGTCCAGGCCGGGGGTGTCGAAATAGGTGGATCGGTAGGCGAACTGGTTGCGGTCACCGATTGTGAGGACTCGACATCCCGAGCCGAGCGCAGCCACGAGGGCGGGGAGATCCGCGGCGGACACCAGATATTTGCGGTCCTTGCGGGTCTGGAGATCAGCGGTCCTGGACAGCTCGTCGAGCCCGACTGGCTCGAAATCGAGCAATCGTTCAGCGAGACTCACTTCCACATTCAGTGACGTCACGATTTCACCCACATGCCGAAGCGTCTGCTCGGTGCCGCGACGGCCACCCTTGAGTCATCAACTTCGAACCGGACGTCCACGTCAGTCGTGTCGTTGACGAGGTCGACCCGGCGAACGGTGATCCGATGAATCTTGGCGGCGAGGAGTTGCTCCAGATGCTCGGTCAGTGCCCGCTCGTCGGTGAAGGCACGGTCGAGGTTCATGCGCTGGGAACGATACCGACCGAGCAGACGGCCGTGATCGCCGATGAACAGCGCTCCCAGGAGAGCGGCCATCAGCGCGGGGGCGAGCCATTGTGGTGAGGTAGGAACTCCACCGAGTACGCCGAGCGCAAGCGCCACGAAATAATAGGCGACCTCCGGCTGGTCGAGTTCGGAGGATCGGAGACGGATGATCGACAGTACGCCGAAAAGGCCAAGCCCGAGTCCCGCAGTGACATCGCTGGATGTGAACGCTTCGGCAACGGCGAGGACGCCGATGTTTACAGCGAGGAACGACACGACGAGATCGCGGCGTCCGTGGCGGGGTAGGTACAGCCCGAATGTCAGGATGGACACGGCCACGAGGTCGAGCACAAAGGGTATGGTGTGGTTCATCGGACTTTTCCTGGGGTGAATAGAGATGACGAAGGAGTACGGATGGTGACGAACGGTTTACCGCGAGTCATTGTGAGATGCCTGTGAGCAATCTTGGAATCCGCTGTGCTCGGCTCACAGAGAACTCCCAGACGTCTTGAAGCCAACGGCTAGATTGACCCTGTTGTATGGGGGCTCTGGAGGTCCAGATGCCAATTCGAACCACCCTCGCCCTCGCCACCACTGCGCTGCTGCTCACCAGCTGCGGAGGCGACAACACCACTCCTGGCAACGCTGACGTTGCGGAGAGCGCCGATACCGGGACGGTCGTCACCGATGGGGTCGCGCTCTTCGACACATCGACGATCCATGAAATCGAGCTCACCTACGACCAGGCCGACTACGACGCGATGATCGAAACGCTGGCCGAGACCGGCGACAAGGGCTGGATCGAGGTCACGGTCACCGTGGATGGTGTCACCTTTGAACAGGCCGGCGCCCGCCTGAAGGGCAACTCGTCACTGGCCGGGCTGTCCGGGGGATTCGGTGGGGGCCCGGGTGGGCCGGCACCTGCCGGCGACATCGGAACGGGTCCCGCCGACGATCGAGGAGGGGAAGGGCTCGGTGGCGCAGGCGGCTTCGGCGGCCCCGGCGGCTCGGTCTCGGCGGAGGAACCCGGAGGGTTACCGTGGCTGATTCGCCTCGATCATTTCGTCGAGGGCCAGCAGTACCAAAGCTACGTTGACATTGTGATCCGTTCGAACGGAAGCGAGACCTCGCTCAACGAGGCCGTCGCGTTGGACCTGCTTCAGGAGGCTGGGCTCGCCTCCCAGGAAGCGGCCCACGTGCGGTTTGCAGTCAACGGCGAGGACTCGGTCCTGCGGTTGATGATCGAGCACCCTTCGGACGACGCCTGGCAGGACGACGCGTTCTCCGCCTCCGGAGCGCTCTACAAGGTCGAGAGCACCGGCGACTGGTCCTACCGTGGAGATGACCCCGACGCGTACGACGACGTGTTCGACCAGGAAGGTGGCAGCACCGTCACCGACCTCACTCCGCTGATCGAGTTCCTCGAGTTCATCAACGAAGCCGACGACGCGGCGTTTGCCGCCGGGTTGGCGGAGCGGCTCGATGTCGATTCCTTCGCCACCTACCTGGCCATGATGGATCTGGTGCAGAACTTCGATGACATCGACGGTCCAGGGAACAACGCTTACATCTGGTGGGACGCTGAGTCCGAGCTGTTCACCGTGGTTCCCTGGGACATGAATCTCGCCTTCGGTGGTCTCGGGGGCGGCTTCGGGGGAGGCGTCGGCTTCCCGGGCGGTGGACTTGGGGCCAATGGCGAGCTACCGGAGGGCTTCGAACCACCGGAGGACTTCGAACCACCGGAGGGCTTCCAACCGCCGGAGGGCTTCGAACCGCCGGAGGGCTTCGAACCACCCGGTGGGCTTGACTCGGGGCCGGGCGGGTTCGGCCGGTCGAATCCGCTGGTGGAAAGGTTCCATGCAACGGTTGAGTTCGAAGCCCTCTATCAGGAGAAGCTGGCCGAGCTGACCGCAGAGCTGTTCACCGACGGCGCTGCGGATGAGATCCTCGCGGCGCGAGCGACGGTGCTGACCGAGCAAGCGACGGACCTCGTCGATGCCGCAACCATCGAAGAGGAAGCCGACGCCCTCTCCCAGTCGATGGGCGGCGAGTGACCGGCGACCCTCGGGCCTCGCGTGCTCGTTGTCGACGACGAGGAAAACATCCGCTTCATCGTGGAATCGGCATTGGACATGGCCGGCTTCGAGGTGGCGTCTGCCGAGTCTGGTGCGCAGGCGGTCGAGCTGGTGAGCAGTTTCGTGCCCCAGGTGATCGTGTTGGACGTCATGCTGCCCGACGTCGACGGCTTCACCCTGTTGCAGCGCATCCGGGACCGGGGCTCGAACGCTCCCGTGGTCTTCCTCACCGCACGTGACGGCACCGAGGACCGGGTCCGGGGCCTGACGACCGGCGGCGCGGACTACGTCGTGAAACCGTTCGCGGTCGCCGAGCTCGTCGCCCGAATCAAGCTCCGGCTTCCGGACGTCGCCTCGGGAAACGTCGGGGCGGGAGCTGCGCTGCGCCGACCTCACCATGGACGACGACGCGCACAGAGTGACCAGAGCAGGGGAGAACGTGCAACTCTCCCCGACCGAGTACAAGCTGCTCCACTATCTGCTCGTGAACAGCGGGCGTGTGCTGTCCCGAAATCAGATCCTCGACCACGTCTGGTCCTACGACTTCGACGGGGATTCCTCGGCCGTCGACACCTACATCAGCTATCTGCGCCGCAAGATCGACACCGTCGAACCGCGCCTCATCCAGACGATCCGTGGCATCGGCTTCTGTCTCCGAGTCGACGCGTGAGCCTGAGACTCCGCCTGTTGGCCTCCATGGGTACCGTTCTGGCACTGGTCGTCATCGGCGGCCTCGTCGTCATGGGGAGCCAACGGTCCTACCTCATCGATCAGGTGGACGAACAGCTCGCCGCAGCTAGTCCGTTCGCTCGTGTTCCGACCCGGCCTGCCGGCTTCCCGAGCCCAGTTGCACCGGTCGCGCCGGACGCCCTCGAGGCTCCAGAGGCGCCGATCTCGAGGTTGTTCGTCGGGGTAGTCGAAGATGAGACCCTGACTCCGCTACTGCTGGGGCAGCTCATCGACGACATCCCCGATGTGCCCATCGCGGACACCGAGTTGACGAACCTCGCCGGCGGCCCCGCGACTGTCGATGGCGTCGATGGCAGGGTTCGCTTCCGGATCAGCGTCAACGAGGTCTCCGGCTCCGATGGGTTCTTGGTCGTGGCCTTGCCGCTCGACGAGGTCGACAGCGCGACCCGCCGACTTCAGCGTGTGCTGATCGTCGTCGGTGCCCTCGTGCTTGCGGTGATCGCATCCGCGGTGTGGTGGGTCGAGCGACTCGGCCTCCACCCGATCCGTCGAGTCACCCAAGCCGCCGAGGCGATCTCGGGGGGTGATCGCAGCCAGCGTGTGCACGGAACCGACCCGCGCACCGAAGCGGGCAAGCTCGCGCACGCCTTCAACCTGATGCTCGACGACCGCGACGCCATCGAACAGCGTCGCCGGCAGTTCGTCGCCGATGCCTCCCACGAGCTGCGAACACCTCTCACGTCCATCCAGGGCTACCTCGAGCTGTACGACCAGGGACGGTTCGTCAGGCCGACCCAGGTCGACGACATGATGCGCCGGATGGGCCGCGAGGCAACGCGAATGAAAGACCTCGTCGAGGACCTTCTCCTGCTCGCCAACCTCGACCAGCAAAGGCCACTTCGACAAGACCGTGTCAACCTCAATCGCCTGATCATCGATGCCGCCAGCGACGCACGAGCTGTTCAACCCGACCGCTCGATAATGGTCGAGACTCCCAACGCGGTCGTGGAAACGACCGGCGACCTCTTCCGGCTCCAGCAGGTGATCGGCGCTCTGGTGGACAACGCGTTGACACACACCGACGCCGCCGCGCAGATTCGGCTCTGCGTCCGATCGACACCGACCGGACCCGAGCTCGTCGTCGCTGACACCGGGGCCGGCCTCGACGAGCGCCGTGCTGGCCGCGCCTTCGACCGGTTCTTCCGTGGCGACGAGTCGAGATCTCGAAAGACCGGCAACTCCGGCCTCGGACTCGCCATCGCCCGCTCCATAATTGAAGCCCATCACGCCACCATCGAACTCGATACCGCCCCAGGCCAAGGCTGCACGTTCACCATCCGCCTCCCCCTCGACGACAATGGCTCGCGTGACCCATGCGTGCACACCCGACTACCAATCAGCGATCCCCAGGGTCGGTGACGTAGCGGAGCCCGCGCCGGCTGTGAGACCTCTGGTCGTCAGGTGGCGCCCGGGAGATCGTCGCCGTCTCGCCTGGGTGCACACGAACGGCGTCACGCCCGAGCTCGGTCGACCATGGCGACAGAACGGACTTTGAATATAGTATCCAACCTATGGGTGCTGTCGCGATCGACATCCAACGCCAGGCCGGATCACTCGGCGCACTCGTGCTGGGAGTCGACCTCACCGATCCGGTTCCTGCCGAGATCGTCGCCGCGCTGCGTGCGGCGTTGCTCGACCACCTCGTCATCTGCATACGCGGGCAGGGCCACATCGCCCCGCGCGACCAGATCGCCTTCGCTGCCCAGTGGGGTGTGATCGAACCGCACCCGTACGTGGCCCCGATCGATGGTCATCCGGAGATCATCCGCATCTACGATCCCAACCCGATCACCGAGACGTGGCACTCCGATTTCACCTACGCGGCCGATCCTCCCGGGCTGAGCTTCCTGCACGCCCAGGTGATCCCGCCGTTCGGCGGCGACACGATGTTCGCCAACGCCTACGCCGCCTTCGACGGTCTGAGCGAGGGTCTCAAGAGCTGCCTGCGAGGATTGAAGGCGTACCACCGGGGTACCGAGCTGGCCCTGACCTCGGGCCTGACCATGGCCGACATCGAGTTCGTCCACCCGATCGTCACCGTGCATCCGGAGACCGGGCGGGAGGTGCTGTTCGTGAACGGGAACTACGTCAAACACATCGACGGCTGGACCCCCGAGGAGAGCGCGCCGCTGCTGGCGTACCTCTACGACCAGGTCGCCCGCCCGGAGTACACCTACCGCCACCGCTGGCAGGTGGGCGACCTCCTCATCTGGGACAACCGCTGCACACAGCACCGCGTCGTCGGCGATACGGCCGGCCACGACCGCTCGCTGCACCGGGTGACCGTCGCCGCTCGTTGAGCGGCGTGGGAGCGGGGTCGCTCGTTGAGCGGCGTGGGAGTGGGGTCGCTCGTTGAGCGGCGTGGGAGTGGGGTCGCTCGTTGAGCGGCGTGGGAGTGGGGTCGCTCGTTGAGCGGGCGTGTTACCGTCGGTCGATGAGTGCTGTGCCCGTGAAGCCGTATCACACCGGCGTCGTCGTCGAGGATGTGGCCGCGGCCATCCCGACGTGGGAGGCCGCCACCGGCATGCCGTGGGGACCGCACCTCAAGATGCCGCTGTCGGTACGGCTGGTGGGGGAGGACCGCGTGATCGAAGTCGCCATGTCGATGGCGTATTCGAGCGACCTGACGATCGAGCTCTGCGGTCACCTCCCGGGCACGCCGTGGACGATCGACGGGAATCCGGGCGTGCATCACCTGGGTAGCTGGTCGGAGGATCTCGTTGGCGATTCGGCCCGGTTGGAGGCCCTGGGCTGGGCGCTGGTCATGCATGGGATCGACGACACCAGCGGCATTTCCACCTTCGCGTACCACCAGGCACCGGGCATCGGGTATTTCGAGCTGGTCGACGCCGTCTCTCGGCCGTTCATGGAAGCCATGGCCCGAGGCGAGATGGGCTGACGACCGCGCCACCACAGAAAGAATCGGCGCGGAAGGGTGCCGCGCTCCGTCAGCCGTCCGGGAGGGTGAAGCTGTCCCGGTCGGAGTCCTGGGGTTGGCGGCCGGTCCGGAACGGGCACAAGGGGGCGTCGACCAGCAGCACACGATGCCAATCGGTAGCGAGCTCGGCGGCCGTGGCGCGCCAGGCCTGGATATCAGGATCGGTCCGCTGGTCCTTCTCGAAGGCCGCCCATTGCTCCCACGTGGGGATGGCCCACAACACGAATGCCTCGCTGTCGTTCTTCATCGCCGTGACCCAGGCGCCGGCGAGCTCCCAGCCGTACCTGCCGTAGAGGGGTACGGCATGGCGCTGCACGAGATCGATGTACTCCCAGGCCCGGCCGGGCGTCACGAAGACCTGCTCGTGGGCGTAGGTCTCGCCGCGGACACCGTCGGCGCAGAGCTCCTCGATGGTCCGGGTCCAGGGGGCGGGTATGAGCAGACGGTCCTCGCCGGAGCGCCGGAACTGCGACGCTCGCGCCCACCAGGCCGCCAGGGCGGGATCTTGCAACGTGGGGTGGTTGAACTCGTGCCGGAACGAGCTGGCCATGCCGTCGAAGCCGTCCTCCTCCCACAGGTTCACCACCTCCGGCCACCGTCGGGTCGTGCCGACGGTGCCCCACACGCCGTAGCAGAGCTGGTTGCGGTCTCGCTGAGCCATCGGTGAGAAGTTCGCCGTCATGTGGTGCATGTAGTTGGCTCGGTTGTGGCCGATGATGTCGATGAACTCGTGGATGTAGATCTTGTCGTTGGCCACAGGGGCTCCTGAACGCGAGGCGGGACGGAACAGTTCAGAACACGTTGGGCATGCGGTCCATCGGGACGATGAGCAGGGTCGAGCCGGCGTGGCCACAGGCCTCACGGACCGCCCCTTCGATGTGACCGATGCTCGGGAGCACGGCCGCCTCGACCCCGAATGACTTCGCCAACATGACCCAATCCGGGTTGCGCAGCAGTGTCCCGTACTCGCGATTGCCGTACGCCTCGCGCTGATCGCGGTTGGAGTTGCCGTAGGCGCCGTCGTCGAAGAGCACGGTGACGGTGTGGATGCCGTGTTGGACCGCGGTGGCCAGCTCGAAGGCCGTGAAGCCGAAACCGCCGTCGCCCACGACGGTGACGACGGGGCGGTCGGGCCGGGCGACCTTCACGCCGAGCGCGGCGGGGTAGGCGTACCCCAGGGTGCCCATGTAGCTGGTGGGGAAGTACGACCGCGGCTCGAAGACGGGGTAGGCCATGTGGCAGGCGTAGGCGATCGTGGTGGTGTCGCAGACCAGCAAGCCGTCATCGGGAACGCCGGCCCGGAGCGCGTCGACCATGGCGAATTGGGGGCCGATGGCGTGGAGTTGCGACAGAACCTCGGCCTTGGCGGCGCCGAGCTCGCCGGCCCGGGAGGCTCGATGGTCGGTGCGGTTCCGGAGCTCGACGAGCAGGGCGGCCAGGGTCGGGGCGGCGTCGCCGGCCAGCGCGATGGCGGCCGGGTACTGGCGCCCGATCTGGTCGGCGTCGACATCGAGGTGGATGACGGTGCGTCCCGGGGCCAGACCCATGCCGGCGAAGCGGGTTCCCACGGCGAGGATGATGTCGGCGCCGTCGAGGTGGGGGCGCAGCCGCTTGTTCACCCAGTAGGTGCCGAGGTGGAGCGGGTGGCGGGAGTCGATCCCGCCCTTGCCCTCGCGGGTGTCGATGACGGCGGCCTGGAGGTGTTCGGCTATGGCGGTGAGTCCGGCTGACGCGTTGCCGAGGATCGTGCCACCGCCGGTCACGATGACCGGCGACGACGCCGAGGCCAGGAGCTCGGCGGCGCGAGCGACGAGCTCGGCATCGGCGGCGGTCCCGCGGATGCGGGTGCTGTCTGCGCTCGCCGGAGCGACGAAGGACACGATCGCCGGCGCGGCGAGGGTGTCCGGCGGGATCTCGACGTGGGCGGGCCGGGATCGGCCGGTGGTCATGGCCTCGAACGCCCGGTGGATGGCGGCCGGGATCTCCTCGACCGAGGTGACCCGTTCGGCCGACTTCGTCACGGGGCGCACGAGGTCGAGCTGGTCGTGTACGTCGTGCAACATGTCGAGGTTCTGGCCGATGGCCGCCGACGGCACCTGACCGGCGAGTAGCAACACCGGCGATGAACAGGCGAACGCGGTGGCGAGACCGGTACCGGCGTTGTACACGCCGACGCCGGGCACCACCATGGCGACCCCGACCTTTCCGCTGGCCCGGGCGTAGCCGTCGGCCATCAGCGTCGTGGCCTGCTCGTGCCGGGTGACGACGAACTCGATCCCACTGGCCGCCAGCGACTCGAGGGCATGCATGAGCTGATCCCCCGGCAGGCCGAAGATGACCTCGACGCCCTCCCGGACGAGTTGCACGGCCAGGGCGCCTCCACCGGTGACCTCGGCCCGGGCGGATGTCGGATCGGCGGGGTAGACCGGGCGGGGGTTCGGCGGCGACTCGGGCATTTGGATATAGTATCCACATGCCCGCTCAGGCGCCTGTAACCACCGTGGACACCAGCAGTGAGGGCCGGGCGCCCCGCCTGACCACCAGCGAGTTGGCGGCCGAGGACCTCCGTCGTCGCATCTTCGACGGTCGGCTCCGTCCCGGTGATCGCATCCCGATCGATGGCGTGGCCGCCGAGCTGGGGGTCAGCCGATTGCCCGTCCGGGAGGCGGTGCAGCTCCTGGCCCGTGATGGGTTGATCACGGCCCGGTCCCACCACGGCGCGTACGTCGCCGAGTTCGACGCCGACGTTCTGCGGGACCACTTCCACATCGTGGGCATGGTGCAGGGCATGGCGGCCGCTCGCTTGGCTCGAGGCGCCTCGGCCGAACAACTGGCCGAGCTCCGGTCGGTGAACGGGCACCTCCAGGCCGAGGTGTCGGGGACCGCCGTCCACCGCCTGGTGCTCGACTTCATCGCCCGGGTGAACGATCTCGGCGGGTCGGCCCGGCAACGCAGCGTCTTGCGCGCCCTCGGCCGTATGTTGCCCAGCGGGTTCTTCATCGACGTGCCCGGTTCCGATCTCTCAGCCCGTACCGGCACCCAGGCGTTGCTCGAGGCCATCGAGTCCGGTGACCCGGCGAGGGCGGAGAAGGTCGCGGAGGATGTCGTGGCCGAGCGGGCCGAGTTGGTCATCGCCTATCTGCAGTCAACGGGCGTCTTCGCCCCCTAGAGCCGCCGGGGCCTGGAAGGAACCTGCCATGAGCATTCCCTGGATCGTCAGCGTCGATGACCACATCGTCGAGCCGCCGGACCTCTGGTCGAGCCGGCTACCCGCCAAGTATCGCGACATCGGGCCGCGCGTCGAATACCACCCGACCGGTACGCCGATCCTCGAAGGGGCCGTGTACCACGAGGCGCCGGGAACCGATGGCCCACCGATCGCCTGGTGGTTCTACGAGGACCACAAGTACTCGGTGAAGCGCCTCATCGCCGCGGCCGGATACCCGGTCGAGGAGATCGACATGCGCGGCGTCACGTACGACGAGATGCGCCCCGGCTGTTGGAAACCCGCCGACCGGCTGGCCGACATGACGCTCAACCACGTCCAGGCGTCGTTGTGCTTCCCCAACTACCCGCGTTTTTGTGGGCAGCGGTTCCTCGAAGCGAAAGACCGCGATCTTGCTCGCCTGTGCGTCCAGGCCTACAACGACTGGATGGTCGATGAGTGGTGCGGTGGCAGCGACGGCCGCCTGATCCCGTTGTGCCTGATACCACTGTGGGACGCCGAGGAAGCCGCCGCCGAGGTTCGGCGCAATGCCGCACGCGGTGTCAAAGCGGTTGCGTTCAGCGAGTGCCCCGCGTGGCTCGGCCTTCCCAGCATCCACTCTGGACACTGGGAGCCGTTCTTCACCGCCTGTGCGGAGACGAACACGGTCGTCTGCATGCACATCGGTTCGGGCACGAAGGTGACCCTCACGTCCCCGGACGCGCCGGAGGCGGTCCAGGCCACGAACATCTTCACCAACAGCGCGGTGTCGATGGTCGATTTCTTGTTCTCGGGGATCCTCGCCCGCCACCCGAGCCTCAAGGTGCTGTACGCCGAGGCCCAGATCGGTTGGATCCCGTACGTGATCGAACGCGTCGACGACATCTGGCACACCCACCAGGGTTGGGCCCACACCAAGACCCACACACCAGAGCCGCCGTCGACCTACTACCACCGGCAGATGGCCAGCTGCTTCTTCAAGGACTCGGTCGGGGTGGCCCTGCTCGACCGGGTGGGCCGCACGAACATCATGTTCGAGACCGATTACCCCCACCAGGACGGCACCTGGCCCCACAGCCGTGAAGTGGCCGAGAAGCACTTCGGCTACCTTCCGGCCGACGACATCCACCGGATCGTGCGCGGCAACGCCATCGCCTGGCTCGATCTCGACCTCCCGGAGCCGGACCCCGAGTCCGAGACCTGCTGACCGTGGTCGATGTCGCCGCGGACCGTCCTCGGTCCCCTGTCGCCGCGGACCGTCCTCGGTCCCGAGTCGCCGCGGACCGACTTCGTTCGCTCGTCGCCGGGCTCCTTACCGCTCGGGGTGTCCCAGCCGCCGATGCCGCCACGGTCGCCGAGCTTCTCGTCGAGGCCGACCTTCGCGGCGTCGATTCGCACGGCGTTCACCTCGTCGCCATGTATGTGGAACGGTTGGCCGGTGGTCATCTCCGGCCGGTCACGTCGATCACCGTCTGTGCCGATCATGGGGCCACGGTGCACCTCGATGGTGGGATGGGGTTCGGGCAACTCGCCGGGCTCGAGGCGGCCCGCCTGGCCGTGGAGCGCTCGGGAGAGCACGGCGTGGCGACGATCGCCGTGCGCGAGACCACCCACCTGGGCGCCCTGGCGGCCTACACACAACGGGTGGCCGCGCAGGGCCGGATCGCTCTGCTGGTGCAGAATGGCCCGACGGTCGTTCCTCCCTTCGGTGGCATCACTCCGCTGTTCTCCACCAACCCGCTCTCCTATGCGGTCCCCGCGGCGACGGAACCCACGATCGTCTACGACATCGCCACCACCGCGGTGGCCGGAAACAAGATCCTGCTGGCCAAGAAGCGGGGCGATGCCACCATCCCCGAAGGCTGGGCCAACGACGAACGCGGCCGCCCGACCACCGACACGGCCGCCGCCTCGGTGTTCAATCTCCAGTGGTTCGGCGGCCACAAGGGTTTCGGGCTCGGGCTGCTGGTCGAGCTGCTCGGCGGGCTGATGGCGGGCAGCTCGTACGGCACCACCGAGCACACCGATTCGGAGCTGGTGGGCCGTCAGCGGTTGGCCAAGGGGTTCACCCTCATCGCCATCGATCCGGGCCGGTTCCTGCCGCTCGACGAGTTCCGACGTCGCGTCGACGAGTTGATCACCGAGATCCGTGGGTCGGAGAGGGCCGAAGGCGTGGACCGCATCTGGCTGCCCGGTGAGATGGAGCACCATCGACGCATCGAGCGCACCGAGAACGGCATCCCCCTGGCCGACGAGTTGGTCGTCGAACTCGACCGTCTCGGTGCTGAGGCGGGCCTCCCGGCGCTGGCCGGAAACTGACCGGTACCGGGACATGCCTGCCGACTTCGGTCTGAGCCCCGAGTTGGAGGACATGAGGGCGCGGGCTCGGGCGTTCCTCGCCGACGAGATGGCACCGGAACGGCTCGCCGGCCACGTCGACCCCACCGATCTGACGGGGTTGGACGACCGATTCGAGCACACCCATCATCGGGCGGCCGGAGCCGCGGGTTTCCTCGGGCTCACGGCGCCGATCGAGTACGGCGGCGGCGGTCACCCCCCGAGCTGGGGATCCGCCTACATGTACGAGGCGGCCTACGCCGACGCACCCTCGATCGACACCGCGTGGATGTTGTGCGGCGGGGTGGTTCGTCAGTACGGCACGCCGGCCCAGAAGCAGCGCCTGATCCCCGCCATGGTGGCCGGGGAGCTCACTGCCTGCATCGCCTACACGGAGCCCGCCGCCGGCACTGACCTCTCGGCCACGGCGACGGTCGCCACCCCCGATGGCTCCGGATGGCGGTTGAGCGGAGAGAAGACCTTGATCACCGCCGCCCACAAGGCGGACCTGTGTGTCACCACGGCTCTCACCGATCCGCAGGCGGGGGCGCAGTCGGGCATGACGATGTTCCTGCTCGACCTACCGGCCGACCGCGTGGAGGTGAAACGGCGCCCCACCGTCAACGGATGGACGCTCTCCGACATTCGTTTCGACAACGTGCCGGTCGGCCCCGATTCCGTGCTCGGCGAGGTCAACGCCGGCTGGCCCCAGCTCACCGGCGCCGTGGCCCAAGAGCGCTCCGGCATGGCGCATGTCGCCTGGGCCACGCGCGTCGTGGAAGGCCTCGAGGCGTGGGCGTCCAGCCGTCCGCTCGACCGCGCGGATCGTAACGCCCTGGTTCGGCTCCGGGTCGACGTGTCCGCGGCGTGGCGACTCTCGGTTCGGGCCCTGGCGGTGGCCGACGCCGGAGAACCGGCCCTGGCCGAGAGTGCGGCCGCCAAGGTGTGGGCGACGGAGTTGTTGGCTCGTCTGGCGCGGATCGGATCGGAACTCGTGGGTCTCGAGGCGCTGGAGTGGGGATCTGTGGCCGGCCCCTTGCCGGGCGTTCCCCTCGGGGGTCGGCTCGCGTACGAGGTGCTCGAGCGCATCCATCCCACCATCTCGGTCGGCGCGAACGAGCTCCAGCGCGACATCATCGCTCGTGTCCTCGGCTTGCCTCGGGGATCGTCATGACCGCCGCTGACCCGTCCGTCGCCGAACGCGAGCGTGCCCAGATTGTTCGGAGGCATGTGGAGCAATGGGGCGGACGTCCACGGGCCCATGCGCTCGTCACCGATCCGCTCGGCTTCGATCCCACGATGGTCGTCGACGTCCGCCGCTGGCTCGACCCGACCCGCGCCACCGACACGGTGCTCGCGGCGATCGAGCTCGGGCGTGTGCCCGCTCCCGGGCCGTGGGTGCTCGGCGTCGCAGTACCCGCATGGCTGGCGGCAGGCGGGGGGTTCGACCTCGATACTGAGGCCATGGCGGCATGGGCCGATGGCGCCGACGTGGAACTCACCGGCGGTCACGTCACCGGCGTCGTGAGGCTCGTGCCCTACGGAGCCTGGTTCGACCACCTGTTGATCCCCGTCGCCGGGGTCGTGGTGGCGGTCGCCACCCGCGACGCGGGAGTGAGGTCTCACCCCGCCGAGACGGTCGGAGCCGATCGATGCCTCACCTTCGAGCTGGAGCACACACCGGTAGAGGTGATGGGCGAGGCGCCCGACATGCTGCCGCTCCCGACTCTCGCCCTGGCCGGTGAGCTGGTGGGCGTGGCCGACGCCGCGCTCGAGGTGGCGGTGGCGCGGGTGCGCGACCGGCGCCTCTTCGGGCGGGCGGTCGGTTCGTATCAGGCGATCCAGCACCGGCTCGTCGACGACCACATCGCCATCACGAACGCTCGATTCGCCGCCCTCGACGCGGCCGCCTTGATCGATCGGGGGGAGTACTCGGTCGGTGAGGCCCACGCCTCCTGCCTCCTCGCCATCGAGGCCGCACTCGACGCCACGGCGACGGCCCACCAAGTGTTTGGCGGTGAGGGATACCACGCCGATCGGGATCCGGGGCTGTTGTTTCGCCGCGCCCGTGGACTGGCGCCGCGACTCGGTGGCCGACGCAATCATCTTCAGGCCATCCATCGGGCCGCCCAGCTCCAGGCATTCGTCGAAAGAGGCGTGTAGTGCTCGATCCCACCCACCTGGCTCCGCACGCCGTCGCCCGCTGGGCGGTCGCCACCCCCGAGACGGTGGCCGTGCACGAGATCGACGGCCGCCAGCTCACCTACGCCGAGCTTCACGACGATGCCCTGCGCTGGGCCGAGGCGCTCCGCCGGGTCGGTGTCGGCCGGGGGGACCACGTCGGCACCATGATGCCGGCGAGCGTCGAGGCGCAGCTCGCCCTGCTGGCGTGCGGATGGTTGGGCGCTGTCGAGGTACCCGTGAACACGGCTCACCGGGGGCAGATGCTCCTCTACACGCTCGAACACGCCGATGTCACCACCCTGATCGTCGCCGCCGAGCACCTCGCCGTTCTCGCGGAGGTCGCGGCCGCCCTGCCGCTTCTCGGAACCGTGATCGTCGTCCCCTCACCGTCGTTCTGGCCGGGAGATGTCACGTCAGGACGTGCAATCTCCCGGCCAGAACCGGATGGAGGCGGTGGGACACGCCAACGCGAGCCGAGGTTCATCGGGGTGGCGGAGATGCTCGACGGCGTCGGTCCGGCCGACGATCTGCCCGGCCCGCAGGTCCACGACGTCGCCGCGCTGCTGTTCACCTCGGGGACCACCGGTCCGTCCAAAGCGGTGATCGCCCCCTGGGGCCTCATCCACGCTATCTGGTCGTGGGTCCCCGATGATGCCGTGATGCCGGGGGAAGGCTTCTACTGCTCGTTGCCGATGTTCCACAACAGCGGACGGTCCGGCTTCTGCAACGCCATGGACCGCGGCGCGACCTTCATCTTCCGAGACAAGTTCAGCGTCACGAACTTCTGGTCCGACGTCCGCTCCGCCGGAGCGGTGGTGGCCGCACTCGTCGGGCCGCTGACGTCGCTCGTCTACGGGGCCGCGCCTCGGCACGACGACGCCGACAATCCGCTTCGGGGCGTGATCCTCGGCCCCATGATCCCGAACATCGTCGACTTCGAGGAACGGTTCGGGGTCAGGGTCGCCACCTGCTATGGCCAGACCGAGTGCGGGTGCCCGATCACCACCGGCTGGGACCATGGCCCATGGGCCAACTGCGGTCGGGATCGGCTGACCTGGCCGTTCAACGAGGTCCGGCTGGTCGATGAGTACGACAACCCGGTTCCGGCCGGGACGGTGGGGGAGATGGTCGTCCGCTCGCCCGAGCCGTGGACGATGATCCTCGGGTACTACAAGATGCCCGAGGCCACGGTCGAAGCGTGGCGCAACGGGTGGTTCCACACCGGCGACGCGTTCAAGGCTGACGCCGACGGTTGGTACTACTTCGTCGACCGGCTTCGAGACAGCATCCGGCGACGGGGAGAGAACATCTCCTCGTTCGAGGTCGAGGCGGCGGTGTCCGGACACCCCGACGTGATCGAGTGCGCGGCAATCGGCATTCGGACCGAACACGGCGACGATGAAGTCATGGCCGCGGTCGTGGTCACCGACCGGGCGACCTTCGATCCCGCTGAACTCGTCGGGTGGCTCGAGCCCCGGATGCCCAGGTACATGATGCCCCGCTACATCGAGGCGTTCGACGATCTCCCCCGCAACCAGACGACGAGTCGGGTGCGCAAGAACGAGCTGCGCGCCCGAGGGGTCACCGAGACCACCTGGGTACGGCCGTCGCCACCCGGCCGCTGACTCGCGGACCGAGTTCGCCACCCCCGACCGAATGACCAATCCACTCCCGACAGAGAGCACGACCATGGCCGACCGATATGAATTCCAGTTCTTCCGCTCCGAACTCGACGACGATGGTGTCCTGACCATCACCTTCGATCGTCCGGAGCGGCGCAATGCCCTCAGCCCGGGGATGCACGCGGAACTCGCACCGCTGTTCCTGCGGATCGCCGCTGACCGCCAGGCGCGGGTGGTCGTGTTCACCGGGTCGGGCGACAAGGCGTTCTGCGTGGGTGCCGACTTTGGTGGCATGCAGGACAACCTCGATGCCGGCTACCCCGATGGCAACCCGGACCTCATGATCGGTTCCGCCCTCGTGGTGCGATCGCAGCTCATGATCCCGCAGCCCTGCATCGCAGCGATCAACGGCGATGCGCTGGGCCTCGGTGCCACCATCGCGCTGTTCTGCGACATCACCTTCATGGCCGACACGGCGCGCCTCGGCGATCCCCACGTGACGGCCGGCCTGGTCGCCGGCGATGGCGGCGCCATCCTCTGGCCCCTGTTGCTCGGTCTCAACCGGGGCAAGGAGTACCTGATGACGGGCGACCTGATCTCGTCGGAGCAGGCGGGTGCGTGGGGGCTGGTCAATCACGTCACCACCAAGGACGATGTGCTCGCCTCGGCTCTGGCGCTCGCCCGGCGGCTGGCCAAGGGCGCGCAGATCGCGCTGCAGTTCAACAAGCGGTTGGCCAACATCGAGCTCGTGGACCGGGTGAACAAGGTCCTCGAGGCGTCGCTCGCCATGGAGTGCGTGACCTTCGAGACCGCCGACCACCGCGAGGCGGTCCGGGCGTTCCTCGAGAAGCGACCCGCCGTGTTCGGCTGAGCGCAGCGAGCGGCCTCATCTTTGGGGTGTCCGGCGCTTGCGCCTACGCTCACGGGCGCCGCAGCGACGCTGTTGGACGAAGCCAGTACGAGGAGTCGGTGACGATGGGTGCCAATCAGCGGGACGCGATCAAGATGTCCCAGGAAGAGATCGTCTCGTTCATCGAGCGCAGCCGGATCGCCACCATGGCCACGGTCGGACCCAACGGCATGCCCCACCTGGTGGCCATGTGGTACGGCGTCATCGACGGCAAGATCTACTTCGAGACGAAGTCGAAGTCCCAGAAGGTGACGAACCTCCGGCGTGACCCCAACATCGTGGCCTCGATCGAAGCGGGCGACACCTACGACCAGTTGCGCGGCGTCTCCATCGAGGGCACTGCCCACATCATCGAAGACACGAGCGACCCCGAGTGGTGGGCGACCGGCGTCAGCGTGTTCGAGCGATACACCGCGCCGTACACCGAGGAGACCAGACCCTTCGTCGAGATGATGATGAACAAACGTGTCGTCGTGCGGATCGATCCGACTCGGATGCGGAGCTGGGACCACCGCAAGCTCGGCATGGCCACCATGCCCGTCGGCGGGACCACCGCCGAGTTCTTGAACGAGGCGTAGTGGGTGGAGCCGAGTTCTTGAACGAGGCGTAGTGGGTGGAGCCGAGTTCTTGAACGAGGCGTAGTGGGTGGAGCCGAGTTCTTGAACGAGGCGTAGTGGGTGGAGCCGAGTTCTTGAACGAGGCGTAGTGGCGCAGAGCAGCCGAGTTCCGGCCTACTCGCCGACCCGGTCGTCGGCCAGCTCGCACAAGATGTCGAGGTGACCGAGGTGGCGTGCCGTCTCCTCGATCAGATGGAGCATGATCCAGCGAACGTCGACGATCTCGCCGCGCCCATTCGGCCGGGCGGCCACCACGTCGAGATCGGTTTCTGCGGTGGCCTCGAGCACCCGGCCCCGCTCGCACGACGACTCGTACAGCTCGATGAGGGTCTGAAGCGAGTCGTCGGCAGCCGAGTGGAACTCCCGGTCCGGGTCGTCATCCCACGGCGCAGATGCCCAGGGCTCTCGTTCCTCCTGGTCGCCGAACACGCGCGCCCTTGGCCACCACGCCGCAGCGGTACCAGTCGAGCATCGAACGAAGCGAGGTCCGCTCGTCGCCCCGGGTGACGGGATCGAGTCGGGAAGGCTGATCGGTCACCGGACGGTCCAATCGGGAGTTGCCGGGAACGGGAACGTGTCGAGCGCGGCGGCGCTGCCCGGTGCGGAGGTGCGCGCCAAGGTCCCGTACCAGCGGCGGTCGAACCACCAACGTCCGTCGACCCGCCGGTAGCGATCCTGGTAGAGCCCGTAGACCTTGGTGAACCGCCCGTCAGCCCTCTCGAGCCGGAGCTCGTTCATGTAGAAGCGCGACGTGGCGACATTGGGGTCGCCGCCGGTCCCGACGTCGATCACCGAGTTCAGGATGACGAACTCGAAGAACGAGAAGTCCTCCAGCGACGTTCCGACGAACCGTCCCAGCTCGTCCGGCCCTACGATCCGCAACGGGTCGCCGACGCGGCGGTCCACCTCGATCACGATGTCCGGTCGGAAGATGTCGTGCAGCTCGGCCCACGCCCGCCGGGTGACGATGTCGGCGTACGTCGCTTGGAGGCGCGAGATGGCCAGGTAGTCGACGGTCGACTGGTCGAATGCGTTGTCCACGATCCGACGCTACCTCTCGGTCGAGACTCAGCCAGTCGTGGTGATCTGGTTGTTGCCGTTGCGGCAGCCGAGGGCGAGTCGGTTGCCGTTGGGGTGGACGGCGGTGAGGCAGATGATCTGTTGGGGGGATGTGGCGTTGACGATGATGTCGAAGCCGTGGCCGTCGTGTCCGGTGGCGTAGCTGGTGGCGTTGACGCGTCGGAGGTGGGTGCCGTCGAGGGAGACGTCGATGGCGGCGAAGGGTTGGCCGGTGGCTTCGGCCCAGCCGTGGGCGTAGATCCAGTTGCGGCTCGCCGAGTAGGTCGCGGACAGCAACGCCCCGGACAGGCTCGCCGAGCTGCCCGTCGAGGTCGTGGTCGTCGGGGGCTGCGTGGTGGTCGGCGCGGGCTGGGTCGTCGTCGTGGTCGGAGGCTGGGTCGTGGTTGCCGGGGACGTGGTCGTGGTTGCCGGGGACGTGGTGGTGGTGGTGGGGTTGGTGGTGGGGTTGGTGATCTGGTTGTTGCCGTTGCGGCAGCCGAGGGCGAGTCGGTTGCCGTTGGGGTGGACGGCGGTGAGGCAGATGATCTGTTGGGGGGATGTGGCGTTGACGATGATGTCGAAGCCGTGGCCGTCGTGTCCGGTGGCGTAGCTGGTGGCGTTGACGCGTCGGAGGTGGGTGCCGTCGAGGGAGACGTCGATGGCGGCGAAGGGTTGGCCGGTGGCTTCGGCCCAGCCGTGGGCGTAGATCCAGTTGCGGCTGGCGGAGTAGGTTGCGGACAGCAAAGCCCCGGACAGGCCTGCCGAGCTGCCCGTCGAGGTCGTGGTGGTCGGAGGCTGGGTCGTGGTTGCCGGGGGCGGCGTGGTGGTAGGCGCGGGCTGGGTCGTCGTGGTGGTCGTGGTGGTGGTGGGGTTGGTGGTGGGGTTGGTGATCTGGTTGTTGCCGTTGCGGCAGCCGAGGGCGAGTCGGTTGCCGTTGGGGTGGACGGCGGTGAGGCAGATGATCTGTTGGGGGGATGTGGCGTTGACGATGATGTCGAAGCCGTGGCCGTCGTGTCCGGTGGCGTAGCTGGTGGCGTTGACGCGTCGGAGGTGGGTGCCGTCGAGGGAGACGTCGATGGCGGCGAAGGGTTGGCCGGTGGCTTCGGCCCAGCCGTGGGCGTAGATCCAGTTGTGGCTGGCGGAGTAGGTTGCGGACAGCAAAGCCCCGGACAGGCCTGCCGAGCTGCCCGTCGAGGTCGTGGTCGTCGGAGGCTGGGTCGTGGTTGCCGGGGACGTGGTCGTGGTCGGAGGGTGGGTCGTCGTGGTCGGAGGAGGCTCCAGCGGTTCATAGATCGCGGTGAGCGAGAGGCTGGAGGAGATCGCCACCGTGATCGATGCCGAGGTGGCTCCCGTCGACCAGGACACGAATCGATACGCCGCGCCCGCCACCATCGTGGAGCTGGGGGCACTCAGGGTGATCGAACCGCCGCGGATGACGGTTCGTCCGAAGGGCGTGACCACCGGCCCGTTCCCGTCCGCGATGGTGATTCCGGAGGGGCTGCTGGCGACCGCAACCGAGGAGATCTCGGGGGTGATCACCTCGATCGTCTCGAGGCTCCCAGCTTCGGTCGAGGTGGCGACGACGCTCGCCTCGATCGACGTCGGGTAGGGGTGATCGGGTGGGTTGATCGTCATCGTCGGACCAGAGCCGGATGTGAGCTCGTGTCGGTGGCACGCCGATTGCTGGTCGACGGTGTCACAGTGGAGATACCGGAGGGTCCATTCGTACTCCCACGTCGTCTCCGGCGCGATCGGGTCCGTGGCGACCGCCTCCATCGTGTACGGCTCACCGATCGACCAGCCACTCGCCGTCGTGATGTCGACCGATACCGTACCCACCACGGTGACGTTGACCTGGCGGGTGATCGCGGCCCCGAACGGGTCGGTCGCTCTGACCACGGCGGTGTACGTGCCGGGCCGGTCGAAGGTGCGGGTGACCGTGGGCCCCTCGCTGTCGAAGATCCCGTCGGTGTCGGTGTCCCACGACAAGGTGACGACGTCGTCGTCAGGATCGCTGGCGGCGGCCTCGAAAGTGATCGAGGCGGGCGACACAGCACGGCTCGGTGTCGCGGTGGCCGAATCGATGACCGGGGCCTGGTTGGCTTCCACGGCGCCCGTGTACCGGATACGCCGAACCGTCGACGTCCACGCGTCGATGTAGTAGAGCGAACCGTCGGGGCCTTGCTCGAGCTCGATCGGATTGGCGACATCGGACGCGAACAGCTGCGCCGACCCCGTGGGGCGGCCGTCGGCGCCGGTGGCGAGCGCCCAGATGCAGCGGCGTGCGTAGTCGGCCACAAAGACTGCTCCGTGGAATTGCGCCGGGTACGGGTTCGTGCCTCGGGCCTGGTACTCGACGATGCCTCCCAGGCTGTTGCCCTCCTGGCCCGGTCCGCAGCGACCGGCGTCGGTGCTGGTGATGTCCTCGTCGGCGTGGTCGTAGGTCCATACGGCCTCCGCGGTGTCGCCGTAGTCGAGCGACTCGCACAGCGGCAGGTTCGTGCCCATCGCGGCCAACGTTCCTTCGAAACACGGCCAACCATGGTTGCTGCGTGCGAAGGGGTTGACCATGTCGACCGATTCGATGTGATCTTCGCCGACGTCGGCGACGAGGATCTGGCCTGAGCGATGGCTGTACTCGATGCGGAACGGGTTCCGGAGCCCGTGGGCGATGAGGCGATCCTCCGCGGTCGTGCCGTTGACGGGTTGCCCCGTTCGGTTGACGCGGATGATCGATCCGAGATAATCGATCGGATCCGAGGATGTGCGGACATCCTGGGCCCGCATCGAACCGCCCTCGTTCGCCGGCTCGGGACACGAGCTGTTGTTGAAATCGCCCACGGCGGCGTCGCCGGCCGAGGCGACGATCGATCCGTCGGGGAGCAGGGCCACATCGGCGATGGAGTGGGAGAAGAAGATCTGGCACCACCCCCGGACGAGCTGCATCTCGGTGAAGCCCACGCCGTCCCAATCCAGGCGCGACAGGGTGGCGGATGCGATGCACGGGTTCGCGCACGAGTCGTTGGCTCCGGGACGGGGGACGGTGTCCGATGCGAGTCCGTCGGCGGTGTACAGCGCGTACGCCTCCGGGGTCTCGGGAAAATCGGGGTGCAGCGCGAATCCGAGAAGTCCACGGTCGCCGAAGTTCAGAACCTGGGGCCGCAGGTCCGCCACGAGGAGGCCGGACGCATCCTGTGGACCGTCGAACCAGAGGATGCGGCCGTCCTTCTGGGCGACGAACACGTGGCCGTCGGTCGAGAACGACACCGAGGTCGGCACCGTCATGGCGCTGCCGGTCAGGACCTGCTCGTCGACGAAGTCGGGGTCGGCCGGCTCGGCGGCATCAGCCACGGCGAGCGACGGCTGACTGGCCGCGGTTGCCACGAGGGCGAGGCCAGCACCGAACGTGATCACCGCGATGCCGACCCAGCCGGTCACGCGACCGCGCGACGACTGTCGGGTCCTCCAACGACCACTCATCGTCGCAGACCGTACCACCCTGGGTAGTCGCCGAACTCCGCGCCCTGAGCCAGATTTCGGGGCTCGTTGGGGCGCCGGATAGGGTTCGTGACGCCGGAGTCGCTGATGAACGCGCCTCGGGGAGGACCACATGAACGAGGCAAGAGTGCTGATCCGCGGCGGCCAGGTCGTCGACGGAAGCGGAGCCGCGTCGTACGAGGCCGATGTGCGAATCGCCAATGGGCGGATCGTGGAGATCGGAGCGGGGCTACGACCCGATGGTGAGCCGGAGATCGACGCATCCGGCGCGGTGGTGACGCCAGGTTTCATCGACACCCATGCCCACACCGATGCCCAGGTGTTCTGGGATCCCACCCTCGATCCGGAGCCGTTGCACGGCGTCACCTCGATGCTCGTCGGCAACTGCAGCCTGAGCCTGTATCCGGCGCTCGATGAAGGCGGTCGAGCCCAGATCAGCGATCTCTTCGCCTACATCGAAGACGTGCCTCGATATCTCTTCGACGAGAACGTTCCCTGGACCTGGAGTGACTACGCCGGGTACGCCCGCACCGTCAACGAGACGGGCGTGGCCGTCAACCTCGCGGCGCTCGTCGGTCACAGTCCCCTGCGTCTGGCCGTGATGGGCGACGACGCGTGGACCCGCACCGCCACGACCGACGAACACGCCCGCATGGCCGCGGTCTTGTCCGAGGCCATGGCCGCAGGAGCGTGGGGGCTGTCCACCTCGCACCTCGATGTCGACGCGCACGGCCGCCCGGTCCCGTCCCGTATCGCCGACGCCGCCGAATACGACGCGCTGCTCGACGCCGTGGTCGGCGGCGGCGACGTGCCCGGCCTGGTGGAGCTGGTACCGGCGCTGCTCGGCGACAACGCCGAGGTCGAGATGGAGGCCCTGGCCCGCCAGTGCGGCGCCCGCGGTCTTCCGCTCACCTGGACCGGTTTCGTGTACTCCGACGGTCGCCCTCATCTGACCGCTCGCTGGATCGATCTGGCTCGGCGCCTCCAGGCCGACGGCATCGGCTTCTACCCGCAGATGTCACCGCGCACCGTCGATTTCCGCATCAACTGGGACAGCTCGATGATGTTCATGTCGATGCCCAAGGGATGGCACCAAGTCATCGCCGCGCGTGACCGTGACAAACACGCGTTGCTCGCCGATCCGGCCTGGCGTGAGTTGGCCCGGGCCGAGTGGGACACGGTCAAGAAGGGCCTGTTCCCTCACACCCGCCCCGAGCTGGTCCGCTTCGTCGAGGTGGTAGGCGCCGAGAACGAGCCGTGGCAGGGCCGCAGCCTGGCCGATCTCGTCGCCGAACGGGGCGGCCACCCGTCCGACGTTCTGGCTGACTTCGTTCTCGCCAACGACGTGCGGGTGGGGATCGTGGCCACCGGGTTGTCGAACGCCGACCCGGACGGGGTCGCTCGCACCCTGGCCGACCCGTCCGTGATCGTCAGCTCCTCCGATGCCGGCGCTCACATGCAGATGTTGTGCGCCTCGGGCGACACCACGCTGCTGCTCACCCGTCATGTCCGTGAGCGCCAGGACTTCTCCCTCGAGTTCGCCATCCACCAGCTCACCGGGCGCCAGGCCGACCTCTTCGGTTTCGCCGGTCGCGGCCGGGTCGCCGTCGGCGCCCACGCCGATCTCGCCGTGTTCGCGCTCGACGAGTTGCACTACGACGAGGACTGCTTCGTGACGGACCTCCCTCGCGAGGGTCGGCGCCTCCGTCGTCCCGAGGGTGGCTACCGGGCCACGTTGGTCGACGGCGTGACGACCCAACTGGGTGGCGTGTCGACCGGGCAGTTGCCAGGCCGCGTCTTGGCTCACGGTCAGAGCTGAGCTGTGCTCTCCGACGAGAAGATCCTGGTCACCGGCCCAGCAGGTCAGATCGCCCTGCCCATGGTTCGTGCCCTGATCGAGGACAACGAGGTGTGGGGCGTGGCCCGGTTCTCCGATCCCGAGGGTCGCGCCACGCTCGACGAGATGGGGGTGCACACCGTCGCGTGTGACCTCGCGACGGGCGACTTCGACGGCGTGCCCGACGATGTCACCTACGTCTTGCACCTCGCCGTGCTCCAGGAGAGCGGCCTCGACTACGACCGCGCCATCGCCGTCAACGCCGAGGCCACCGGGCTCCTCATGGCCCACTGCCGCACGGCGAAGGGTTTCCTCGTCATGTCGACCCACTCGGTGTACAAACCTCACGACGATCCGTGGCACCGCTACGACACCACCGATCCACTCGGCGATGTGAACTCCGCCATCTCGCCCCCGTACTCGGTGTCGAAGATCGCCCAGGAGGCGGTCGCCCGAACGTGTGCCCGGTTGTTCGAGCTCCCGACCATCATCGCTCGTATGAACGCGTCGTACGGCCCCAACGGCGGCCTTCCCGCTTACCACCTCGATGCCGTCGCCGCCGGGCAACCCGTCACCACACGGTGGTCGCCGTGCCCGTACCAACCGATCCACGAAGACGACATCAACGCCCAGGTCGGCGCTCTGCTCGAAGCGGCAGCAGTACCGGTACCGATCGTCAACTGGGCCGGTGACGACATCGTCACGGTCCAGGATTGGTGCGCGCTGGCCGGTGAGGTGCTGGGCGTGGAGCCGACCGTCAACGTGGTCGAGACGCCGGGGACGCTGCGCGGCTCCGTGGCCGACATCACGTCTCGCGCCGCGATCACTGGCCCATGCCAGGTCGATTGGCGAACCGGCATGCGCGAGATGATGGCGGCCCGGTCCGACGGCTCCGGCCTTCGGCGCTGACCCCGTTCGTCGACCCGATCGCCGGGCCGACCGTCGAAACCGATTCCTGCCGGCCGCGGCCCGACCCAACGAGCGAGATGAACGTGCCCACACCCGAGTTCCACCTGTTCCTGCCTCAGATGCGCATGGAGCTCCCCGTGCTGGTGGAGCGAGCCCGCGTGGCGGAGGCATCCGGCTTCGTCGGGATCGCCCTGATGGATCACCTGGCGCCGCCGATGGCCCTCGAACAGCCGATGTACGAGGCCATGACCACGGCCACCTGGCTGGCCGCTCACACCGAGACGCTGATCGTCGGGCATCTCGTCTTGTGCGACGCGTTCCGTCACCCTGCGGTGCTGGCTCGCCAGGCCGTTACGATCGACCACGCTTCGGGTGGTCGTTTCGAGCTGGGCATCGGGTGGGGTTCGGTCCCGGCCGAGTTCGAGACCTACGGGGTGGGCGACACCGCGGCGGCCTCTCGAGTGCGTCGGCTCAGCGAGACCCTCGCCACGGTGAGGGCCATGTGGACGGGTGAGCCGTTCGATCTCGACGGCGAGTTCTTCCAGCTGGTGGCCGCGCAGCAGCTACCCCGGCCGCTGACGCGCATCCCGATCGTCATCGGCGGAGCGGGTCCCAAGACCCTCCGCCTGGTGGCCGACCACGCCGACTGGTGGAACCTGCCCGTCTATGCCCTCGACCGTCTCGACGAGCTCCGGCCCTCGACCGGTTCGGCCCGGGTCTCGGTGCAGGAGATGGTCGGGATGATCGCGGACGAGAGTCAGCGGGCCGAGGTCGAGGCCACGTTCCGGAAGCGCTGGGGTGGGATGAACGGCAAGGTCGTCGGAACGTCGTCCGAGCTGGTCGATCACTACGGTCGTCTTGCCGAACGGGGTGTCGAACGCATCTACACCTGGTTCGTCGACTTCGGACGCCCCGAGACGCTGGCCCAATTCGGGGCCGATGTCATCGCCCAGATGTAACCGGGCGTTGGGACGTTGGACCTTGTAACGCGTGGGTCGTTGTCCCTAGGTTGGCCGTCGTCACTGAGAGTGGGAGGACGTTCGATGAGACGACTGCTGGTTGGCCTGTGTGCCCTCGTGGTGTTCGGAGCGATCGCACTGCCGGGGGCGTCGGCGAGGCCTGAGGCGGCAGCTGGACCAGGCGGTAACGGGCGTGGCGCCGGTCACCTCGTCGACCTGCAGATCCTGGCGCTCAACGACTTCCACGGCAACCTGTTGTCGCCTGGAAACCTGACCGTCCCGGGCGGCACCCCCACTCCTGCGGGCGGCGTTGACGTGTTGGCCACGATGATCCGCAACGAACGGGCGACGAACCCCAACAGCGTCTTCGT
Source organism: uncultured Acidobacteriota bacterium (assembly GCA_963732655.1). GTDB lineage: Bacteria > Actinomycetota > Acidimicrobiia > Acidimicrobiales > SHLQ01 > CAVTWS01. Next base: position 1,174,943 of record CAVTAI010000005.1, read on the forward strand.
GTCCGCCGGTGACCTGATCGGCGCCAGTCCGCTCATCTCGGCGCTCTTCCACGACGAGCCGACCATCGAAGCCATGAACCTGCTCGACCTCGATTTCAACGCCGTCGGCAACCACGAGTTCGACGACGGGGCCGCCGAGCTCCAGCGCATGCAGGATGGTGGCTGCCATCCGGTCGACGGGTGCCAGGACGGCGATGGCTTCGACGGGGCCGACTTCCAGTTCCTCGCCGCCAACGTCACCAACGAAGCGTCCGGCGACACCATCTTCCCGCCCTACGGCATCGTGCGGTTCGAGCACGGCGTGCGCGTCGCCTTCATCGGCATGACCCTCGAAGGGACACCCGGCATCGTCACCCCGTCGGGCGTCGAAGGGCTGGCGTTCCACGACGAGGCCGACACCGTCAACGCGCTCGTCGATCGGCTCTCCCCCCAAGCCGATCTCATCGTGGTCCTGGTGCACGAGGGTGGCTCGCCCTCGGCTCCGGACTTCAACTCGTGCCCGGGGGTGTCGGGCCCGATCGTCGACATCGTCAACCGTACGAGCGACGAGGTCGACCTCTTCATCACCGGCCACACGCACGCCGCCTACAACTGTGTGATCGACGGTCGCCCGGTGACCTCCTCCCTCAGCTTCGGGCGGCTGTTCACCGACATCGACATCACCTACGACCACGCTCGGAAGCAGATCGTTTCGGTGTCGATCGAGAACATCCCCGTGCTCCGTGTGCCGAGCGTTCCACCCGCCGTCGACGTCGTCGCTCTGGTCGCAGAGTACGACACCTTGTCGGCGCCGTTGCGAAACCGGGTGATCGGGTCGATCTCAGCCGACCTGGTCCGTGCCCAGAACGCCGCCGGCGAATCCCCCCTCGGTGATGTGATCGCCGATTCTCAGCTGGCTGCCACATCAGCGCCCGCGTTCGGGGGCGCGGTCGCGGCGTTCATGAACCCGGGAGGCATCCGAACCGATCTCCTCGCCGGACAGATCAGCGGCGGGGAACAGCCGGGCCAGGTCACCTACGGCGAAGCGTTCAGTGTGCAGCCGTTCGGCAACAGTCTCGTCACGATGACCCTCACCGGTGCGCAGATCGACCTGGCGTTGGAGCAACAGTTCAACAATCCCGCGGCCCCGGCTCGACGCATGCTCCAGGTGTCGCACGGGTTCGCCTACACGTGGTCGTTGTCGGCTCCGGTGGGCTCGAAGGTCTCGAACATCACGATCAACGGGGTCCCCGTCGATCCGAATGGGACCTACCGGATCACCGTCAACAGCTTCCTCGCCGACGGGGGCGACAACTTCTTCGCCCTCCGATCGGGCACGGAGCGCCTGGGCGGCGCCCAGGACATCGACGCTCAGGCGGCGTACCTGGCCGCCAACGCTCCGGTTGCGCCCCCGACGCTGGATCGCATCACCCAGGTGCCGTGATCCGGGTACCTCGGCGATACGCCGACGGTCGTCCGGGCCACAGAAGGTCCGGACGGCCCAGGCTCACGTGCCGGCGCGTTCTTACACTCGCCATGTGGACGTTCTGGTATCGACGTTAGGTGACGATGTGCTCGATCTCCCGATCAGCACGGCCTTCATCGATGCGCAGATCGGTCAGCGCCGCACCGAGCTGACGGGCCAACTCGCCTCGTTGGAGGCCGAGCTGGCGATCGTCGGGCGTGAACGCGCCCGGGTGCGGGCGGCGGCGAGCGAGATCGATCAGCACCAGCGAGCACTCAACGAGCGAAGCCGCCAGGTGGCTGCGGTCGAACGGACTCTCGGCGAGCGTCATCATGCTGTCGAGGTCCTGGTCAGCAGGGTCGACCGGCACCGTCAGGACCTCGAGGGGCTGCTCGATGCCGTCTCGGTCTTCGCTGAGCAGGCGGGCACGATGCTCGACCTGGTTCGCCGGCGGTTCGAAGGGGTCGACCGCGCCACATCAGATCTGATGCCCCCACGCGGGGGTTGACCGACGTGCTGCGGCCGGACGACATCCGTCACGCTCGGTTCTCCACTGTTCGTCGGGGGATCGATCGCGATGAGGTCGAAGCCTTCCTTGGGCGGATCGCTCTCGAGATCGAGCACGCCGCGCTCTTCAGCCCCGACGGCCTCCGGGGCGCAGACTCCACGCCGACCGCCACCTCGCGTTCCGTCGCTGACCGCCAGCACAGGCCCCTCCTCGGCTCCGATCCGGTGACGCTGACCGGCCGGGTCAGTGACGAGTCGGTCGTCCCGTCCGGAGCCTCCGACGCCACCTGGGACCTCGCCGTCTTCGGCTTCTCGCCAGCGGTGCCGGAAGGTCCGGATCCGCCGGCGGCCGGGCGCGCCGACTCGGTCGGGCTGGCAGACTCGGTCGGGCTGGCAGAGTCGGTCGGGCCGGCAGGCCCTCCCGTGGCGCCCGCGTCGGAGTCGAGTGCTGATCCGGTCGGCCTCCAGATCCGCATGTTGGGTGCCGAGTCCGGCGAGCTCGTCGCTCGGGCGGTGCGCCAGGCCGACACCGTCCGTCGCCACGCCCAGGCGACCGCCACCGCCGTGTTGGTCCGGGCCCGTGCCGATGCGGAGCGCATCGTCGGAGACGCTGCAGATCGACTCCAGTCGGAACGAACGAGCTCCCTGCTCGAGGTCCGCGAGATGCATCACGCGACCACTCGGGACCGGCAGGCCGCTGCTCGGGAGCTGGCCGAGGCCCGAGCTGGCGCGGACCGCATGCGTTCGGACGCCGCCGTCGATGCGGATCGCGTGCGTGCGGCGGCGGCGGTCGATGCCGAACGAACTCACGAAGCGGGGCTCCTGGAAGTGGAGCGACTTCTCGTCGAGGCGCACACCGAAGCCGCCCGGCTGCGGTCAGACCTCGAGATGGAAGTCGAACGGGAGCGTGGCGCGCTGGAAGAAATGCGGCGTGCAGCCGAGGCCGACATCGAACGACTGGTGACCGGTGCTCAGGCGGAAGCGGCACGACTGGTGACGGACGCCCACGTCGACGCCCAACGGTTGGTCGATGGAGCTCGCGCCCGTGCCGAGGCGACGAGGCGGGTGGCCGATGACCTCGACCAGGCCCGGCGTCGGTGCCTCCGATGACCGTGTCGTGACGTCAGGATCGAGCGAGCCCGGCGGCCCCCGGGGTGACGGTCCACCGCGCTGTGCGAGACTCACCGGATGGCGCTCGCCCTTGATCTCAGCCGCCGGACCATCCTCGTCGTGGGGGGCGGAGGCGGAGGGATCGGCACATCGTCCTGCCTTCGGGCGGCGGCGGCGGGGGCCGATGTGGTGGCGTTCACCGACGTCGATGAACATCTCGCGGCAACGATCGAGGCGGTCAACGAGGCCGGACGTGCGTGTCATGGAGTCGTCGTCGATGTCCGTGACACCCAGGCGTTGGGAGTCGCCGCCGAGCAAGCCTGGGACCTCTGGGGTCCGATCGATGGCGTCGTCAACGTGGTGGGCGGGGCGAAGGTTCCGGACTGGCATCGAGCGGTCGACTACACGGTGGAGTCGTTCGACAACATCGTCGCCACCAACGTCCGCTACGTCCTGGTCGTGGCCCAACGAGTGGCGCGCCTGATGATCGACACCGGCCGGCCCGGAAGCATCGTGAGCATCTCGTCGGTCGCCAGTCGGAGCTCACCGCTCATCTCGGCCTACGGGGCCGCCAAGGCCGCGCTCGACTCGCTGACTCGAACGCTCAGCGTCGAGTGGGGGCGCCACGGCATCAGGGTGAACACGGTGACCGCGGGCACCATCACGACCCCGCGAGCGGGGCAGGCTGATCTGGCCGACGCGGCCGGTCAGCTCATCCCGCTGGGGCGGCGAGGCACGCCGGACGACATCGCCAATGCCGTGGTCTTTCTGTTGTCGGATCTGGCCTCGTACATCACCGGACAGTCCGTGGTCGTCGATGGGGGGTCGAGCAACTACGGCGCCGGCCTCGATGAACACCTGCTCCCCGTCTTCGTGACCAACCCCATGATCCGCGATCGTTTCGCCTGACCTGACCGGGCGACGGCGGTGCCGGCCCATCCGGCGCGTTTCGCCTCACGGTCGAGGTCCCACGACACGGCACGATCGGCCGTGCAGGTGTCCTGGGTGTGGATCGAAGCGTTGACACAACACGATCACAGGGCTCTCAGGCAGACAAGGTCCCCGGGACGCCGGTTGTCCACTGGCGACGTTCCTGCGGAAACGTCGGGAGCGTCAATCCGTCGTGAGCGAGGCGACATCGACCTCGATGCCAAGGGGTGCGACGTAGGCGGCCACCTCGAAGCCGAACGGTGACGGCGCCGTCGGGATCGTGACGATCTGTCCGCCCGCCAGGACGGCCACGGCACCAGTTTCCTCCGGGACTCGGGCCAGCACCCCGATCTGGTCGCTGGGGAGCTGGAAACGTCCACCGGTCACTGACGCGCCGACACTGGGCCACGACCTCTCGTCTGAGATGAGCACGGGCTGCGACCAGTCGGCGCCGCCGACGAAGGTCGTCACGTTCGGTGGCGATCCCTCGGACCACACGCACACGGTGCCGCCATCTGATGTGAAGCTGTGGGCATCGGTTTGCGACTCGGGCGCACACCAGGGGCTGGTCGGGAAGTCGACACCCACCGCCACCGGCGCAGCCAGCACCGGATCATCGGGTGCTTTCGTCGGGTCGTAGGTCCACCGGCCCTGGTCGAGGACTACCTCGATGATGGTTGAGGTCTCGATCACCCTCACGACGGGACCCACCACGAGCGGTTCTGACCACGAGCGTCCGTCCCGGCTCGTCCAGATCCGACCGCTGAGATCGACGGCGACCACGTGCCCCTGCGTCGAGTACAGGTCGATGACGCCATCGGGTCCTTCGATCAGCTCCTCGGCCGCGTCGTCCCGAAGCTCGAACACCCGACCTTCCCCCTCGGCGATCACGACACCAGGCCTCGAGGAGGCCGCGACGCCGGACACCAGGACCGGTGTGTTTCGCCGCGATGTCGACAAGTCCGGCGCCACGACGGTGACGGCGGGCTCGACGCGACCGAGGAGCCACAGGTCCTCTCCGATGATGGTCGCGGCGTGGTAGTCGCCCTCGGCCACCCGGCTCCAGGTGACGCCATCCGCAGTGGACCACGCACCGTCGTGGTCGGGGAGGCCGTCGGTGATGGCGCTGGCGATGATGGCGACGATCCGGTCGCCCCAGGGGTGGACCTCGTCGGGGAGGCCGGGTAGGTCGGTGACGGCCTGCTCACCCCAGATGTCAGGGGCGAGCCAGACGCCGAGCCCCGGTGTGTAACCCCAGGCCGCGATCGTGTCATCGAGCCGGGTCAGCCCGAGCGTGTCGGCGGGGGGTGTGCCAAGTTGCTGCCAGATCGCCCCGGCGTCTCCCGTCGTCCACACGGCACCGACGTTGTTGCTGGCCGACGGATCGACCTCGTACAGCTGTGCGTCGATCTCGATGACCGGTTCGCAGCAGTCGTCGTATGAGGCACCGATCGGCGTGTAGGTCCACCCACCAGACACCATCGGAGTGGTGACCGCGACGCTCATCGACGACGCGTCGGAGGTCGGGACCGATGTGGACGCAGACGGCTGGTCGAGCGTCGTTCCGCCACCCGATCGCTGGTTCAGCGCCACCGTGGCGATCACCGTGACGACACCCACCACCGCGACCAGGGCAACGGCAACTCGCAAGCGCATCGGGCCGCGTCTTACGGGTCGGAACCGGGGCGGCCGGCGTGGCCCCCGGCGGCGGCTCGTTTGCGGGCCGCCAGTGCAGCCAGCGCCTCGATCACCAAATGGTGGGCGGCATTGACGGTCAGCTCGGCGTGGTCGTACGGCGGTGACACCTCGACGACGTCCATGGCCACGAGGTCACAACGCATCGCGATCTGGCGAACGGCGCGGATGAGCTCGGCTAGGTTGAGGCCCCCGGCCTCCGGTGTGCCGGTGCCCGGGGCGAACGCCGGATCGAGGCAATCGATGTCGACGGTCAGGTAGATGCGGTCGCACTCCTCGACCTCGGCGATGGCGGTGTCGACGACGGCGGGCAATCCCCGCTCGCACACCTCGTCCATGAGATGCCAGCGCATGCCCTGCTCGGCCATCCAGTCGAAGGTGTCCTCGCCGGGCCAGTGGCTGCGCAGCCCGATCTGGACGAACTGACGCGGATCGACATCGCCGGACTCGATGAGCCGACGCATCGGCGTGCCGTGACCGGCCAGGTTCCCCTCGATCTCATCGGCCGTGTCGGCGTGGGCGTCGAAGTGGATCACCCCGATCCGACCCGCACCATGGACTCGGGCCAGCGCGTGCCCCACGTGCGCCGTGATGGAGTGGTCGCCGCCGATGATGACGGGGAGGATGCCGAGCTCGGCGATCTCGGCCACCCGAGCCTCGATGTTGGCGTGGCACCGTTCGGGCTGGCCGTGAGGGCACCAGACGTCACCTGCGTCGACGACATCGAGCCAGTCGAAGATCTCGATACCGAACGACAGGTGGTAGCTGCCGCTGTAGTAGGCGGCGGTGCGCACCCCATGCGGCCCGAAGCGGGCTCCCGGACGGTTGGTCACCCCGAGGTCGTAGGGGGCGCCGAGGATGGCGACGTCGGGTCGTCGCTCGGCGAGCGCTTGGGTATCGGCGATCAGGGGCCGGCGAAAGAACGTGCGCAGGGCCCCGATGTCGATCTGCTCGGCGGTCGCCTCGTCCACGACCAGCATGCTACGCCTCACGGCGTGGCGCCGACCTCGGCCGCCAGAGCGGCGGCGAGTGCAGTCCGACTGCTCACGCCGAGTTTGGCCAGCGAGTGCGACACGTGGGTCTCGACCGTTCGGCGCGAGATGTAGAGGCGTTCGGCGATGGCCGGGTTCGAATGACCCTTCGCCACCAGTTCGGCAACGGCCCGCTCGGTCGGTGTCAGGGAGCTCCATCCGGTGGTCGGGCGATTGCGCCGGCCCCGGACTCCCGGACGCCGCCCGAGCTCGCGCAGGTGAGCCTGCAAGCGCCGATGGTGCAGTCCGGCGCCCATCTGGTCCGCGAGGGCGAGCGCGACGTCGAAGTGGGCGACGGCTCGGCTGGGGTCTGACGCCATGAGCAGGGTGCCGGCGTAACGATTGGCGTTGATGGCGTCCAGCGGCCGACGTCCGGCGGCGTACTGCTCGGCGGCCGCGGAAACCGCGGCCTCGTCACGCCGGCTCGCACCCAGTGCGAGGACATAGGCGGCCTCGGTGAGGGGTCGCACGGCTCGGCGGCGAAGCTCGGCCAGCAACTCGATCAGCACCGTGAGCCGCTCGGGGTCGTGCTCGGCGAACACCGGCACCATGTCGGTGGCCAGCGAGGGGAGGTACGCGATGTGGCGGATGTTCTTCATCTCGTCGAGCAACGTGCCGAACCACGTGACGGCCTCCGCAGCGTCGTTGCGCTCGATGGCGAGGTGGCCTTCCAGCTGGAGAAGGAACTGCACCCCGACCTGGTTGCCGCTGCTGGCCAGGAAGTCCCACAACGAGCGGGCTGCGGCGGTCGCCTCGTCGAGGCGACCGCAGTGGAAGTCGATCAGGGCGAGGAGGGCCCGCGATTGGAGGGCGCCGAGCCCGGCGGGGATCTCCATGCGTTCCGACTCGACGGCCACGTGAGCGCGCGCGTTGTCCCAGTTCCCGGCGACGAAGTGCAGGAGCACTGCCGTGTCGTTGTGGAACTCGGCGAGCAGCGGGACCCCCAGTTCCTCGCATCGGCGAGCGCCGTGGCCCGCTTCGACCAACGCATCGTCCAGTCGGTCCGCATGGAAGTAGGCGAGAGCGAGATACGCCGCGTGAACCGCGTCGTTCAGCATCGGGGTCGGCGAGTGAGACGGCGACGGCCCGTTCGCCGGCCACGACGCCGTCGTCTAGGTAGCCCTGGATGCTCCTGGTGCGAGACTCGATGCTGTAGGCCATCGTCGCTGTGACCGGGTCAGCGGTGTCGATCTGGGCGAGGATGGGGCCGACCTGGATCATGGCCGCATCGAGTTCGGCGGCCCAGACTCGAGCACCGGCCGCCTCGCCGATGAGGTGGTGGGTCTCGATGTCGTCCGGATCGGCTCCGTGGAGGGCGCCGCTCCACTCCTCGGCGGCCTCGTGGGCGTGACCTTGGAGGAAGAGGGACAGACCGAGGCTGCGCCGGAGGCGGCGGCTCAGCGCCGGTTCGGCTGTCCCGCCGAGCGAGGCGCGGGCCCGCCGTTCGGCGTCGGCGGGGCGGCCGGCCCAGTTCAGCGACTGGAGCAGATCGGCGATCACATGGGAGCGGGCCGGGTCACCGACCGGCAAGAGCTCCAGCGCACGTTCCAGGTACTCGACCGACATCGACGGCGAGGTGCCGGCGATGGCGATCCCGGCACGCTCCAACCAGGAGGCGGCCTCGGGATCGAGCGTGCGGGCTCCGGCCGAGAACTGGGTGGCGACGCGTACGAGATCGGCGCCGCGGCGGGCGAGGAGATGGCCCGCCTCGTTGTGCATCCCGCGGCGTATCGCCGGTGGGATGTCGTCGTAGATGGCGCGGCGGATCAGATCGTGGCGAAACCGGAGTCGTTGCTCGGTGGCATCGAGCAGGCCGGCGTCGGTGGCGGCGGCGAGGGACTGCCGAGTCGGCCCTTCGTCGGCGCCCAGGAGTTCGGCCGCCTCGGCCACGTCGAACGTCGCTCCGAAGATGGCTCCGGCCCGAAGCACGTCGACACCGCCGCCGGCCAGTTGCCGAACGCGTCGCAGCAGGCCTCCCCGGTCCACGCGATCGAGCTCGTCGAGCGCGGACAGGTCGCCCCCGGCGCGAGAGACGAGGCGGAGTAACTCCAGGAGGAAGAACGGGTTGCCGCCGGCATCACCGAGCCGTGCCATCACCCCGTCGCTCGGCGATGCGCCGAGTGCGTCACGAGCCAACTCGGCGACGTCGTCGGTGGAGAGCGGTTGGAGCCGGAGCATCTCGGCGCCCAACTCGTCGAGCTGGTCGAGGAGCCGGTCGAGCTCGGCCGATCCCGGTGACGACCGCAGGCCCAGCACGACGCACAAGGGGTCGTGACGAAAGCGACGGACGAGGGCGAGCACCGTGGAGAGGGTCGGAACGTCGGCCCAGTGCACGTCGTCCAGGGCCAGCAGCATCGGTCCGGCGGACAACCGGGTGCCGACGAGATCGACGATGGCCTCCTGCGCCAGGAAGCGGGAATCCGGGCTGTGCGACGGTGAGATGGCGTCGACGATGGTGGACGACGACGGTGAGGCGACGAAGTCGGCGATGCGACGGCACGCCGGCTCCGGGCTGCTCGTCCAACAACGGAGCGCATCGACGAGCACCCCGAACGGCCGACCCCGCTCCAACTCTTCGACCGCTGCGGCCGCGGTGCTCCACCCGAGGTTCTCCGCAGAACGCTTCGCGTACCCGGCGAGATGGGACTTACCGAGCCCGGCGTCGCCGATCAGGACGATGCACCCGCCGTGGCCGAGCTTGGTCTGCTCGATCAGGGCGGCGAGTCGGGCCAGCTCCCGGTCGCGGCCTCGCGTCAGAGGAGCGGTGCCTGGAACGGGAGGTGGTCTCAATCGTGGCTCGTGCATGGAGGGCTCAGGGGCAAGTCGCGTGAAGGGCAACGACGGGAGCGGGCGGGACGTGGGTGGATGCGTCGGGCGCCGAACCTACCTGGCGTACGGTCGCAGGTCACCTCCGGACGCCCCGTCATGGGCAATTCGTGACATGGCCTTCACTCCGATCGGCGCAGGTCGAAAGAGTGGAGACAGCAGCAGTTCTTGAGGAGGCCCGATGACGACACGAGGTGCACTACGAGGCGGATCCGACGTCCTCGCTCCGGGCCGCCTCCGTCGAGCCACCCGGTACTCCTGCGACGTGTGTTCGGTGGGGTGGACGGACCAATCCGGTCGGTCCTCGTGTTGGATCTGCGGTCGCCCGGGTGAAGGCGTTCGAATGATCTCGTTGATCGGCGGGCCGGGGGACATCGTCGATCGGGGGGCCGTCGAGTTCTGAGGGCCGAGCCTCGCAGCAGGACGACGGCGAATACGTAGGACCATCGGCCTGACACGGTGAGTCATCAGGCTCAACTTGAAGCAGTGAGATAGCACGAAACCGACGCGTCGCGCGAGGCTGGCCTCATGGCCCGACTCCCGCCTCCGCCCGGAAGCCGTCGACTGATCCCCGCCCGATCGGTGCGACGTTCACGCGCCGCGCTCGCAGCCGTACTGAGTCTGGTCACCCTCGGCGCGGCGATCCGTGTTGCGGTCGCCTCACCGGGCGCCGCCGAGCCGAACCGGGTCGAGATCGCGACCGCCCTCGTCGTCGAGTCCGACGATGGTGTGGCGCCCGCGGATCCGGCTTCGGTCGCTCAGGCGGCGGTGGTCACGGTGACCGGACGGGCCTGCGAGGGCCACACCGGCGGTTCGGGGTGGTATCTGGCCGACGGGCGGCTGGTCACGGCGTCGCATGTGGTGGATGGCGCCGGGGCGATCCTCGTGCAGGGTCCCGGCGGCGTGGCGCACGGCGATCTGGAACGGATGTCCTGGCCCGTCGGTGATCTCTCGGTGGCGACGGTCGACGGGTTCGTGGGTGACCCGCTGGCCCTCGGGTCGGATCCGGAGATCGGCGACGACGCCGTGATGGCCGGGATCGCTCGTGACGGCCGAGTTCACGTCGTCCCCGGGACTGTCATCGCGTCCGTGACCGCCGCGGATTTCGGCCTCGACGGAGACCGCCTCATCGTCATCGACGCGCTGGCCCAACCGGGGATGTCGGGCGGGCCCGTGGTCGGCGCCGATGGACGGGTGATCGGCGTGATCCGGGCCATCGAACACGCGAGTGGCGTGTCGTTGGTGACCCCGGTCGACGAGCTGTGGACTCTGCTCGACGTCACCCGGGACCCGATGGTGGACACCGACTGCGTCTGACGCAGGCCCAGCCGGCCCGACTGCGTCTGACGCAGGCCCAGCCGGCCCGACTGCGTCTGACGCAGGCCCAGCCGGCCCGCCTGCGGCTGCGGTGGTCGCGGTACGGTGTCGCGGGTGAGTCGGAGTCGTCGGATCGTGGTGATTGGCGGTGGTCCGATCGGTGACCAACGTGATTCGGCGCAACTCGGACCACCGAACTTCCCGCCGGTCGACCTGGTCATCGCCGCCGACTCCGGCCTTGATCGGGCGAGGGTGCTCGGATGGCCGGTGGATGTCCTCATCGGCGATTTCGATTCGGTCTCCGCTCTTGCGTTGGCCACCCTTGGCGCCGCCACGACGATCGAGCGTCACCCGACCAACAAGGACCTCACCGATCTGGAGTTGGCGCTCGATCGGGCGATGGAGCTCGGGGCCACCCACATCGATGTGCTCACCGGCTCGGGCGGGCGTCTCGATCACGCCCTCGCGGTCTGGTTGATCCTCGGATCGGAGCGATACCAGTCGAGCGAGGTCACCGCGTTCGCCGATCGCGACGTCGTGTCGGTCGTCGTGGCCGGACGGTCGCGCCGTTTGGTGGGTCGATCTGGTGACGTCGTGTCACTGCTGCCGGTCAATGGTCCCGCGATCGGTGTGTCGACGACGGGGTTGTACTTTCCCCTGGCCGGCGAGACCCTGCTCGCCGGTTCGGGCCGCGGGGTGAGCAACGTTCTCGTCGGCGCCGACGCCGTCATCTCGATCGACCACGGCACTCTGCTTGCCGTGCAGCCTCGTGGAGTGCTCGCCGTGCAGCCTCACGGAGCCGATGATGGCGGGTCTGCGTAGGCCGAGTAGCGGTCGCCCCGTCGCAGCAGGTTCACGGTCAGCCCGAACACGTCCGAGAGGTGCTCGGCGGAGAGGGTCTCGACGAGGCCCCCCTGGGCCACGATCGATCCGCGGCCCAGCACCATGGCGTGGGTGAAACCGGGAGGGATGTCCTCGACATGATGCGTGACGAGGGCAACGGGGGGTGTGCGGGGATCGTCGGCCAGCGACGCGAGGGTGGATACGAGCTCCTCGCGGCCCGACAGGTCGAGCCCGGCGGTGGGTTCGTCCAGCAACAAGATCGCGGGGTCGTTCATCAGGGCCCGAGCGATGAGGGTGCGTTGACGCTCGCCTGATGACAACGTGCCGAACGTCTGATCGGCGTGCCCCGTGCAGCCGACGCGATCGAGCAGCGCCCGGGCGCGATCCCGGTCCTCGTCGCAGTACGTGTGCCACCACGGTTCGAGAGCACCGAACCGCGCCGTCATGACGACATCGGCGGCACTCAGCGACGGACGGACCTGCGCGGCCAGCGCCGCTGAGGACACGCCGATGCGCGCTCGCAGCGTGCGGACATCGGTGCGGCCGAGCTGTTCCCCGAGCACCGTCACCGAACCCGTCGACGGATGGAGGTAGAGGCCGGCCACCTGGAGAAGGGTCGACTTGCCGCCACCGTTCGGTCCGACGATCGCCCAACGCTGGCCGGCCCGGAGGACCCAGTCCACGTTCGTCAGGATCGTTCGCCCATCTCCCGTGCGGACCGAGACGTCGCGCAACTCCAGGACGGTGGTCATGGTGCGCCGACGGACGTGGTGCCCGAGGTCTCGGCAACGGAGTCGGACCCAGGGTCGGGAAGGGCCGCCGTGTGGGTGAGCCACGTGGCGTACATGTGGGCGAAGTGACCTTCGCGGGCCACCAGCTGCTCGCGGGGACCGAACTCGATCACCCGTCCGTCTTCGACGACGGCGATGCGGTCGGCTCGAAGGGCGGTGGCGAGCCGGTGGGCGATGATGATGGCCGTTCGGCCCTCGAGCACTCGGTCGAGGGCGGCCTCGACGCGGCGCTCGGAGTGCAGGTCGAGGTTCGAGGTCGCTTCGTCCAGGAGCAACACGTGAGGCCGCGCCAGGAACGCTCGGGCCAGCGCCAGCAACTGGCGTTCGCCGGCCGAGAGCGAGACGCCCCGCTCGTGGATCACACCCTCGAGTCCGCCGAGACGGTCGACGGTGTCGGCCAGACCGACGGCATCGAGAGCATCGAGCAGCTCGTCGTCGCCGGCCTCGGGATCGCCGAAGGCCAAGTTGTCCCGCACGGTGCCGTGGAACAGGAAGGGCTCCTGCGGGACGACGCCGAGCTGGCGCCGCAGCGAGGCCAGCGTCACGTCGCGCAGGTCGTGGCCGTCGACGAGCACGCGGCCGGTCTGAGGATCGTGAAAACGCGAGACGAGCCGGGCGATGGTCGACTTGCCGCCGCCCGTCGGCCCGACGACGGCCACCACCTCACCGGCCCGGATCTCGAGGTCGACGTCGTGCAGGACGGGTACGTCCGGGTCGTACCCGAAGGTGACGTGTTCGAGGGTGACCCGGCCGGTGATGGGAGGCAGGGGGATGGCGTCGGGACGTTCGGCGACCGACGGGGTGATCGACAAAAGGTCCCGGAGCTTGCCCACCGCGGCCTGACCCTGCTGGTAGTTGCTGTACATCTGGACGAGCGTCTGGATCGGGGCGAAGAAGGCCGACAGGTACAGCATGAACGCGGCCAACTCGCCGATGGCCAAACGACCGTCGAGCACCATCGTGCCCCCGACAGCCAGCAGGACGGCCTGGCCCAGCACACCGATCGCTTCGGCTCCGGGGGCATAGAGCGAGGTGGCTCGGCCGACGTCGAGGTTGGCGTCGCGGTGATCACCGACGATGTTGCGATGGCGTACGACGTTGTGGCGGCGGCGGTTGTGGGCCGCGATGACTCGAACTCCGGCCAGGCTCTCCTGGAGGTCGGACAGCACGTTGGCGATGCAGTCGCGGACCCGTCCGTACCCGTGGTCCGAGCGGCGGCGAAACCACAACGTGAGAGCCAGCGTGAGCGGGACGACGGCGACCAGCGTGATCGCGGCCAGCGTGGGGTCGTAGGCGAACAGGACTCCGGTGATGACGGCGAGCGTCAACACCTGCACGGCTACGTTGACCAGGCCCTCCTGGAACAGCGCGCTCAGTGCTTCGATGTCACTGGTCATACGTGACATCAAGACCCCGGCCTTCTCCTCGGTGAAGAAGTCGAGCGATTGGCGCTGGAGGTGGGAGAAGATCCGGACCCGCAGCTCGTACATCAGACGTTCGCCGAGGCGTCCGGTGTACGAGATCCGGACTCCGGTGCTCACGGCCGTGACCACCACGCTCGCCACGTAGGCCACGGCCACCGCGACGAGCGTGCCGGTGTCGCGATCGAGCACGCCGTGGTCGATGCCGAGCTGAGTCAACATCGGCCCGGCCTGCAACGAGACGGTCTCGACGACGACGAGCAGGAAGGAGCCGGTCAAGGCCCAGCGGTGGGGGCTGAGGAACGAACGCAGCGTGAACGGTCGTCGGTCGTAGTCCACCGGGCTGAACGAGATGCTCGGGGCGACATGGACCGGCTCGCGTTCGAGCACTTCGTCGATCTTGGCCGCCAGGTTGCCGGGCACGCCGGCATGGGGGAGGCCGGCGGCCTGATTGGCTTGGACGGCGCTCGGCCCGCCGAACCCTCCGGGGCCGAACATCAGGTGTCCGCCGATGGGGCGGGCTCAGAGGCGAGGTCCGCCGATGGGGCGGGCTCAGAGGCGAGCACGGCTGCATATCGGGGTTCGGTGGCGAGCAGGCGGTCGTGCGGGCCCGAGGCGACGATGCGACCGCCTTCGAGGAGCACGACCCGATCGGCCAGAGCGATGGTGCTGAGGCGATGGGCGATGAGGATCGTGGTTCGGTGGCCCAACCGGTGCTTCAGGCCGGCATGGATCCGCTCCTCGACGACGACGTTGATCGCGCTGGTGGCGTCATCGAGGACGAGCACCGCGGGGTCGGTGAGAAGAACCCGAGCGATGGCGATGCGCTGGCGTTGCCCGCCGGACAACGTGTATCCCCGCTCGCCCACCACTTCGTCGAAGCCGAGCGGTAGCTGTTCTATGAAGGCGCGGGCCTGGGCGATCTCGGCGGCCGCCACGACCTCCTCCCGGGTCGCCCCGGGCCGGCCGAACGCGATGTTGTCGTGGATCGAGGCCGAGAAGAGGAAAGGTTCGTCGGTCACGAAGCCGACGTGGTGTCGCAGGCTGCGCATGGTGATGTCACGGATGTCGTGCCCGTCGAGCAGGACGGCACCCGTGCCCGGTGGCGCGTCCGGAGCCGCCTCCTCGACGTCGTAGAACCGGCCGATGAGGCGGGCCAGGGTGGATTTCCCGAACCCGTCCGGCCGACGACGGCGAGGGTCTCGCCGGGCTCGACCTCGAGATCGAGATGATCGAGAACCGTCGGTCCGGGCTCGCCGGTCGGGGTGGGAGTGGGGTAGCGGAACGACACCGACCTCATCTCCACCCGTCCCGTCACGTCGACCAGATCGGGTGCCCCGGGCCGGTCCCGCACGTCGGGCTCCTCATCGAGAACCTGCAGGATGCGACTCGCCGCGGCGGAGGCCCGTTCGTACTGGAGGATGAGGAAGCCGACCAGACGAAACGGGGTCTGGATCATGATCACGTACGTGTTGAACGCGACCAGGGTGCCCACGCTGACATCGCCCTCGATGGCGAGCCAGCCGCCGTAGAGCAGGACGACGGCCATGGACAAGCGCGGCAGGGCCTCGATCAGCGGGTTGAAACGGGCCCGGCTCCTGACCGCCTCGACCTGGGACCACCGCAGTCGTTGCGCGGCGGCCGCCAAGACGTTGATCTGGCGCTCCTCGGCGGCAAAGGAGCGGACCACCCGGACGCCCTGCACGTTCTCGTCGACGATGGTCGCGATCTCGGCCTGCCGGGCCTGGCCGAGCCAGGTCAGAGGGAAGACCTCGTCGCGCATGCGCTGGCCGAAGACGTAGACGCCCGGCATCGTGAGGACGGCCACCAGCGCCAGCGGAACATGGATCTGCAACATGAACGCGAACGCCAGGACGAACATGAGCGACGACGTCAGCACCAGTGGACCGAAGGACAGCAGCAGCTGCAACGACCGGATGTCCGAGTTGGCGCGGGAGATGACCTGACCCGACTGGGTGCGGTCGAAGTACGAGAACGACAGCGTCGTCAGGTGCTCGTACATCAGGGCCCGGAGATCCGTCTCGACCTCGTAGGCGACCCGGAACAGGTTGTATCGGAACACGTAGCCGAGCACGGCTCGGATCACCGCCAGCACGATGATCGCCACGACGTACGGAGCGAGCCGGTCGGATCGGTCGGTCAAGGCGCGATCGATGCCGCTGCGGACGACGGCCGGAACCGCGACCTGCACGGCCATGCCGGCGATCCCCGCGGTCAGCGACAGCACGAAGACACCGCGATGGGCGCGCACCAGCGGCCCGAAGCGACGCCACCACACGTCGTCTCGATCGGTCCCGATCCCGGCGCCAGGAGGTTGGAAGCGGGCTGTTTCGGCGACCGGCTCGAACCGCGCCGTGAGTTCCTCGCTGGTCGGGTCGGCGGTAGCGGTCACGTCGTGCAGTATCTCCATCCGGCCCGCTGGGTGCACATCGACGGTCCGGGCCCTCGGCGCCGCGCGCTCTCGGTATCCTGCCGCCATCGGGACCATCGCCGGGCTGGCTGCCGTCGTCGTGCTCATCGTGGCCAACGCGTTCTTCGTCGCAGCCGAGTTCGGCCTGATCGCGGCCGACCGCAGCCGCGTGAACGCCGAAGCCGAGGCGGGGAACGCTTCCGCGGTTCGGGTTCGGCGCCTCCTCGCCCGTCTCTCGTACCACTTGTCGGGCGCCCAACTCGGCATCACGGTGGTCTCGCTGGTGCTCGGGTTCGTCGCCGAACCGAGCATCGCGGCGTTGATCGAAGGGCCGGTGGAGTCGCTGGTGGGGGAGGGCTCCTCGCACGGCGTGTCGGTCGCGTTGGCGCTGACGCTGGCGACCGTCCTCCACATGGTGCTCGGCGAACTGGTCCCCAAGAACATCGCCATCGCCAAACCGGAGCTGGTCACCCGGCTGCTCTCTCGCCCGGTGCACGGGTGGGGCATCGTCGTGCGACCGCTCGTCACCGGGCTCAACGGCGTGGCCAACGCCATCGTGCGACGGTTGGGGATCGAGCCTCGTGACGAGCTCGATCACGCTCGGTCACTCGAGGAGCTCGAGCAGCTCATCGAGTCGGCCGGCGAGCACGGCACCCTCGATCGAAACGAGGTCGAGCTCCTGACCCGATCGATCCGCTTCGGCGACAAGACCGTTGCCGAAGCGCTCACCCCTCGGGTCGAGGTAGAAGCATTGGCCGCCACGGACACGCTGGCCGATCTGGTCGAGCTGTCCGTCCAGACCGGGTTCTCCCGGTTCCCGGTCTATGGCGACGACCTGGACGACGTCGTCGGGCTGGTCGAGGTCCGGGCCGTGTTGGCGTGTCCGGTCGGTGAGCGCCCGGCCACCCTCGTGACCTCGGCGATGACCGAGCCGATCGTGGTCCCCGAGTCACGGGAGCTGACCGAGCTGTTCGGCGATCTTCGCCGTAGCGGCCAGCACCTGGCGGTGGTGATCGATGAACACGGTGGTCTCGCCGGAATCGCCACCCTCGAAGACCTGATCGAGGAGATCGTCGGCGAGATCAGCGACGAGCACGACGCGCCCGTCGAACCGGCCGAGCTGACGCGGGTCGAGGGTCGGGGGGCGTGGTTGCTCCCCGGGAGCCTGCACATCGATGAGGTGGCCGACGCGTGCGGGTTGGAGCTCCCCGAGGGTGAGTACGAGACCCTCGCCGGGTTCGTGCTGTCCCGGCTGGGTCGGATACCCGAGCCCGGAGCATTGTTCGACCACGACGGATGGCGGATCGAAGTGGTCGCCATGGACCGGCTTCGGGTCGCCACGGTTCGGGTGAGGGCGCCGCGATGATCCTCTCCTTCCTCGTCATCGTGTTCCTGCTGGCCGCCAACGGCTGGTTCGTCGGCTCCGAGTTCGCCCTGGTGGCCAGCCGGCGCAGCCGCCTCGAGGTGCTCGCCGCCGAGGGGAGCAAACGGGCCCGCATCGCCCTCGAAGCCAAAGACGACGTGCGCCGATACCTGGCCGGAGCCCAACTCGGGGTGACGCTGGCGTCGCTGGTTCTCGGTTTCGTGGCCGAGGCCACGGTGGCGACACTGATCGCCGACGGATTCGACACCGTGACGGACTGGAGCGAGACCGTCCGCCACTCAGCGGCGTTCGCCATCGCCCTCGTCTTCGTGATCTTCGTCCACATCGTGTTCGGGGAGATGGTGCCCAAGAACGTCGCCATCGCCGGCCCCGAGCGGGCCTTGCTGGCCATGGCGCCCATCAATCGGGTCATCTTCACCGCCATTCGCCCCCTCATCGCGGTGGTGACGTGGTTGGGGAACGGCACGGTACGGCTGCTCGGACTGCGCCCGACCGACGAAGCGGCGACCGCCCACACGGCCCAGGAGCTCACGTCGATCCTCGAGGAATCGCATCAGGACGGTCAGATCGACGAGTACGAGCGGGCGCTGCTCAGCGGTGCGCTGGGCTTCGGTGCTCGTGAGGTCGGATCGGTGATGGTGCCGAGGAACGCGGTGTCGTCGGTCTCTCGTCGGTCCTCGATCGAGGTGATCGAACGAGAGGTGGCTCGGACCGGTCACTCCCGCCTCCCCGTCGTCGGGCCGGCGGGACTCGACGACATTCTCGGGTTCGTTCACGCCAAGGACCTCCTCCGTCTCCCCATCGAGGCGCGCACAGATCCGCTGCCGCTGGAGCTCGTGCGCCGCATGCTGGTCGTCCGCGCCGACGAGTCCCTGGAGCAGGTTCTGTTCGCCATGAAACGACTGCGAATCCACCTCGCGGTGGTCCAGGACGCGTCGTCGCGTACGGCGGGGATCGTCACCCTCGAGGACCTGTTGCAGGTGTTGGTTCGAGAGCTGTTCGACGCCACCGACGGGTCGTCGTCCGGCGGCGGCCCGGTCGGACCAGGTACAAATTCCCGTCACTGAACTGCAACATTGGACGCCCATGCGGTACCCTGCCCCCTGGTGCGGAGACTGCTCGGGTCCCTCGTTTTCATCCTCGTGGCTGCCACGACGCTTCCTGCTGTCGCGGACGATATCGAATCGGCCCGGGACCGGGTCTTCGCCATCGAGACGCTGATCGAGGAGGCTCAGGCGCGGGCCAACCTGGCGTCCGAGCTGTTCTGGGCGGCCGAGAGCGACCTCGAGCTGCTCGAGGTCGACATCGCTGAACTGCAGACCCGGATCGACCAGAGCGAGGCCGAGCTCACGGAGCTGTCCGGTGCCGTTCGGTCGTTCGCGGTCGAGCGGTACACCGGGGAGACCCTCACGCCCGATCTCATCGAACAGGACGACATCAACGAGTACTCAGTGATGTCGTACCTCGCCCGCGATCTCCAACTCGACACGGTCGACGTCGTCGATGCGTACCGGTTGGTGCAAGCCAACCTCGACGCGGCGACCGAGGAGATGGAGGCGCAGGTCGTCGAGCAGGAGCGACTCATCGGCGAGATCGCCGACGCCCGGGCCACCATCGATGCCGAGCTCGTCACCATGAACGACGAGCTCACCAACCAGCAGACGATCCTCGACTCGTTGGAGGAAGAGGAGCGGCGCCGCATCGAGGCCGAACGGGAAGCTCGACGCCGGGAGGCCGCAGCGGCGGAAGCCGCTCGGGCCGCCGCCGAAGCCGCGGCTCGCGCCACGTCCACCACCGCCACCCCGTCGACTGCGGCGCCCGCCTCCACCGTGCCCGGTGCCACCACCGTGCCCGGTGCCACCACCATCCCTGGTGCCACCACGGTCCCTGGCGCGGCCCCGGCCACCACCGTTCCGGCGGGCCCCATCGCCACCGGATCCTGGGTGTGCCCGGTCCAAGGTGCGGTCAGCTTCAGCGACACCTACGGCCAGGCCCGGTCCGGTGGTCGCCGCCACCAAGGCGTCGACATGATGGCGGCGACGGGCACGCCCGTGGTCGCCCCGGTCAGCGGCACCGTCACCCTTCGGGACAACTCACTCGGCGGTTTGTCCTTCCACCTGGAAGGCTCGGACGGCAACTACTACTACGGCACGCACCTCTCGTCGTACGGCAACTCGGGCTCAGTCCAGGCCGGCACGGTGATCGGCTACGTCGGCGCGACGGGCAATGCCACCACGCCGCACCTGCATTTCGAGATCCATCAAGGCGGCCGCGGCAACCCCGTCAATCCGACCCCCACGGTCTCTCAGTTCTGCTGATCGACCTGTCGGTCGGCTCACCGAGCAGGTCCGGCCGCCTGGCGTCGCCCGACGAGGTGGCCGGTCAGGGGGTACGTCAAGCGAGGTCGGATCCCGAGCCGATGCGGCTCAACACCTGACGGGCCAGCGTCGAGTCCAAGGCGCAATTCCGTGGGCGTGGTCCGAACGACTCGTCGATCTCGCCGCCGCGTAGAAGGTCCGGATCGATGCCCATCGACAACGCGAGTCGACGAGCGAAGGCCAGCCTGTTCAGCGGCTGGTCACCGGCCAGGTGCCAGAGGCCGACCGCGCGCCGGGTGAGGGTGAGGTCGAGCAAGCCGGCGGCGACTTCGCCAACCCGCACGGGCGACCGGATCTCGTCCACGAAAAAGCTGATGTCGGCACCGTTGGCGGCGCGTCGCACCATGTCCTCCTGCGGGCCCGGTTCGACCCCACCGTGGAGCAGAGACGTGCGCACCACCAAGGCCTCGGGGTCGGTCGTCATGACGGCCCGCTCACTGTCGAACTTCACCTGGCCGTACTCGAGGATCGGCCGAGGTTGGTCACTCTCGACGTAGGCGCGCGTGCTCGTGCCGTCGAAGACGAGGTCTGTCGACAGGTGTAGGAACCGGCTCCCGGTGCGGCGAGCGGCCCGGCTCATGGCGGCGGGGGCCCGGCCGGTGACGGCGACGAGGTCCGGACCCGAGAGCACGTACGCCGCGTTGACGACGGCCCGGGGCCGGTGGCGTTCGATCACGCGAGCGACCTCGTCGTGATCCAGGACGTCCAACACCTCCCAGCCGGCCTCGGGCTCGGTCCAGGTGCCGTGACGTCGGGTGGCGACGACACCGAGGTTCCGAGCCAACGCCTCGCGGACGATGGCGCGGCCGAGGAACCCGGTGCCTCCAATGACGAGCAGGTCGACCACGAGCCGCTGACGATCCGATCAGACGCCGACCGCGTGGAAGCCACCGTCGACGTGCACCATCTCGCCGGTGGTCTGCGGGAACCAGTCCGACAGGAGGGCGACGCAGGCCTTGGCGACCGCCGAGCTGTCGTGGACGTTCCAGCCGAGCGGTGCTTTTGCCTCCCAGGCGTCCTCGAAGGCGGCGAACCCCGGGATCGATTTGGCAGCCATGGTGCGGATGGGGCCGGCGGCGACGAGGTTGCAGCGGATCTGTTGCGCCCCGAGCGCTCGGGCCAGGTACCGATTGGTCGACTCCAGTGCGGCCTTGGCCACCCCCATCCAGTTGTACGCCGGCCACGCCACTGTGTTGTCGAAGTCGAGGCCCACGAGCGAACCACCACCGGTCATCAGGGGCGTGACCGCCTCGGCGAGGACCTTCAGGCTGTACGCCGAGATCTCCATCGCCACCTTCACGTCGTCCCAGGGAGCCGCCATGAAGTCGTCGCCGAGGCACGATTCGGGGGCAAAACCGATCGCGTGGAGGGCGCCGTCGACTCGACCCCAACGTACCGCCAGGTCCTCACGAACCTGGGTCGCGTGGTCGGGTTGGGTCACGTCGAACTCGAGTACGGCCGGCGCGCCCGGGAGCTTCCGCGCCGTTCGTTCGGTGAGTCGCAGGCCTCGGCCAGCACCCGTGAGCACGATGTCGGCCCCCTCGGCGATGGCCAGCTCGGCCACGCCGTAGGCGAGGGACGCGTCGGTCAAGACCCCGGTGATGAGGATGCGCTTGCCCTCGAGAAGACCCACGTCGGCTCCTTGCTGTCACGGTCGGCGGTGTTGCCGGCCCGCAGCGTGTCGTATCGCAGCCGGGGCTGCAGTGTCATGGTCGGCGGTTGTTGCCGGGCTGCGTGGCGGGTCAGGCTAGTCGGCGGCTGATACGGCCGGGGCCAGGCCAACCCTGCTCGGGTTCGCCGGTTGCGAGTAGGGTCCCGCCGATGAAGATCGGATTGATCGGAGCGACAGGTCCTGCGGGTTCGGCGTTGTCCGTCCGGCTGGCGTCGGTGGGCCACGAGGTGCTCGTCGGGTCGCGTTCGAAGTATCGCTCCGCGGAGATCTGCGACGCGTTGCGTGAACGCTGGCCCGGCCGTGACCTCCCGCTCACTGCAGCCGACAACGAAGGCGCGGCGGGCGCCGATGTGGTCGTGATCGCGACACCATGGGATGCCGCAGCCGGTACGGCCGTCGCCCTGGCCGATCACCTGCACGGCAAGGTGGTCATCTGCATGTCGAACGCGCTGCAGAAGGTCGGGCACGAGTTCCTGCCGCTCGTGCCGCCACGCGGGTCGGTGTCGGCCAGCGTGCAGGCCGCGGTCCGCGACGCGTATGTGGCGGCGTCGTTCCATCATGTTCCGGCTCGCGAGCTGGGTGATCTCGACGCGGTGCCCGAGAGCGATGTCCTGGTCTGTTCCGACCACCCTCGGGCGACCAGCGTGGCCATGGACATCGTGAACGGCATCCCGGGCTTGCGGGCTCTCGACGCCGGCGAGCTTTCGAACGCCACCGCGATCGAAGCGTTCACCGCAGTCCTGTTGCAGCTCAACGTGCGCTACCGGACCCGAGCCGCGATCCGGTTCACCGGCATCG
The DNA here is from genome assembly GCA_963732655.1 of uncultured Acidobacteriota bacterium. Taxonomy (GTDB): domain Bacteria; phylum Actinomycetota; class Acidimicrobiia; order Acidimicrobiales; family SHLQ01; genus CAVTWS01. Next base: position 1,197,521 of record CAVTAI010000005.1, read on the forward strand.
ATCTCTGACCCTCCACGGCCGTGGCACTGGATCCGATGAGGTTGTTCGACTCGGCTCGACGAGCCGTCGTGCCCCTTGATGTCGGCGAATCGGTCACGTTGTACGTCTGCGGGCTCACCCCGTACGACGCCACGCACGTCGGTCACGCGGCGACCTACGTCACCTTCGATCTCCTGAAGCGGCGGCTGCTCGACCGGGGACACTCCGTCCGGTGCGTCCGCAATATCACCGATGTGGACGACGACCTCCTCGGCCGCGCCTCGATGCTCGGGGTCCACTACCTGGATCTGGCCACCGAGCAACTGCGGCGCTTTCACGACGATCTCTCCGCTCTGAACGTGATGCCGATGTGTTCTGAGCCCCGAGCGACCGGCGTGATCCCCGACATCCGTGGTTTCATCCACCACGTGCTCGAGTCCGGACACGCCTACCGAGTCGGGGGCACGGTGTACTTCGACGTGAGAACCTTCCACGGTTTCGGAGAGGTCTCCGGACTCGCCGAGGACGAGATGCTCCGGCTGGCGGCCGACCGAGGCGGAAACCCGACCGACCCGGCGCGCCGTCACCCGCTCGATTTCGTCCTGTGGCAGCCATCGGGTCCCGGTGAGCCAGCGTGGGATTCGCCCTGGGGGCCGGGTCGGCCGGGGTGGCACATCCAGTGCTCGGCCCTGGCGTTGCGCGAGCTCGGCGAGACGGTCGACATCCACGGCGGCGGGCGCGACCTCCTCTTTCCTCACCATGAGTGCGAGCGGGCGCAGTCTGAGAGCGTGACCGGGGTTCCGTTCGTGCGGCTGTGGATGCACCAGGGCTTGGTGCGCTACGAGGGCGAGAAGATGTCCAAGTCGCTGGGCAACCTGGTGTTCGTCGACGACCTGTGCCGCCGCTTCGGGCCGGCCGCCGTGCGGGTCGCCCTTCTGGGCCAGAGCTATCGCCGGGACTGGGACTGGAGCGATCGACTCGCCGCAGACGCCGTGGCGAAGGTCGAGCGATGGTCGGCGTCGACACGGGGCCCGACGACCGGCGCGGCGTCAGGTGACGCCATGGCCGTTCGCCACGGGGATGATCCGTTGCTCGAGAACGTGCGCCGGGCCCTCGACGACGATCTCGATGCGCCCGCCGCGCTCGGCCTGATCGATGACGCCGTCCGATCGGGACTGGACGTCACGGCGGCGCTCGATCTGCTCGGCGTGGACCTCAGCAGGTCCGTCCCTCCGGCTTTGGTCCGGTAACGGCGTCGCCCGCAGGGTCGGTTCGCTGCTGCTCGTCTCCGTCTGCCTGGGTCGGTTCGCTGCTGCTCGCCTCCGTCTGCCTGGGTCGGCTCGCTGCTGCTCGCCTCCGTCTGCCTGGGTCGGCTCGCTGCTGCTCGCCTCCGTCTGCCTGGGTCGGCTCGCTGCTGCTCGCCTCCGTAGACTGCGGGGGTGCGATTCCTCGTCGAACGGCGGCTACGAACGGTGTCGGGACGGCTGCGCCGGCTCCGTGACGAGCTGGCCGTCACCGAGGAGCAGCTGGGCTATCTGGTCGACGATGCCGACGACGCTCGACTGCGGGCCCTCGTCTCGGACGACCTCACGGCGCGACCGGAAGGCATCGACGCCGGCCGTCACGCCGACGCCTTGCGACGCCACCGCGATGAGGTTGCCGCCGAGATCCTGCGGCTCGAGCTTCGTCAAGATGAGCTGCTCGACGAGCTGGGGTCGGGATCGTGAACCCGACTCGTGTCCTCATCGCCGAGGACGAGGCGATCATCCGCCTCGACCTCAAGGAGACCCTCGTCGCCGAGGGGTACGACGTCGTCGCCGACACCGGACGCGGTGACGATGCCGTCGAGCTGGTGGGGCGGCTGGCGCCCGACGTCGCCATTCTGGACATCAAGATGCCCGGCCTCGACGGCCTCTCGGCCGCCCGGAGCATCGTCGAGCTCGGCACGACGGCTGTGCTGGTGCTCACCGCGTTCAGCCAGCGGGAGCTGGTGACGAGCGCCGGTGAAGCCGGGGCGCTCGCATACCTGGTCAAACCGTTTCAGCGCCACGATCTGGTCCCGGCGATCGAGATCGCGCTCGCCCGGCACCGGGAGCAGCTGCAGTCCCGGGCCGAAATGGCCCAGCTGTCGGCCCAACTCGCGTCGCGCAAGGTGATCGATCGGGCCAAGGGTCGATTGATGGACGAGCGGGGCCTGAGCGAGGCCGACGCCTTCGGATTGTTGCAGCGGACCGCCATGGCGACGCGCCGGACGATGGCCGAGGTGGCCGCCGATGTCGTGGAAACCGGACAGGTTCCGACGACCCCGTGAACCACTAGGGTCGGCATGTGGCTCCCCTCATGCTGATCGACGGCAACTCCTTGACCTACCGGGCCTTCTTCGCGCTGCCCACCGACCTGGCGACGGCCTCCGGCCAGGTCACGAACGCCGTGTTCGGGTTCACCTCCATGCTCGTCAACCTGATGCGAGACCATCGCCCCGACCAGGTGGTGGTGGCGTTCGATCGTCCGGAACCGACGTTCCGGCACGAGGCCTACGACGCCTACAAGGCTCAGCGCGAAGCGGCGCCGGACATCCTCCGGCAGCAGATGGGGTTGGTGCGCGAGGTCGTCGAGTCGCTCGGGCTGCCGATCGTCGAACTGGCGGGGTACGAGGCCGACGACATCATCGCCACCCTCGCCACCCAGGGCCGCGACCGGGGTCGAGATGTGATCATCGTCACCGGTGATCGGGACACCTATCAGCTGGTGGAGGATCCCCACATCAAGGTGCTCTACAACCGCCGCGGTGTGTCCGACTACGCGTTGTACGACGAAGCCGGGATCCTCGACCGCACCGGCGTGCGCCCGGTCGACTACGTCCCGTATGCCGCGCTCCGCGGCGATCCGTCCGACAACTTGCCCGGGGCGCCAGGGGTGGGGGAGAAGACCGCCGCCAAGCTGGTCAACACCTATGGCGGCATCGACGGCATCTACGAGCACCTGGCGGAGCAGACCCCCAAACTGAGGGAGAATCTGATCGGGGCGGAAGCCGCCGTCCGCCGCAATCTCGCCGTGATGGTGCTGCTGCGTGACATCCCGCTCGAGGCTGGGCTCGGCGACCTGACGATGGGCGAGGTCGACATCGCCGAGACCCGGCGCCTGTTCGAGTTCCTCGAGTTCTTCACCTTGGTCGAGCGAACCAACGACGCCTTCGGCATCGATCTCGGCGGTCGAGGCGGCGGCAGCTCGGTCCTCGAGGCCGAGGTGACCGAGGTCGCCGGGGTGGGCGAGGCGGTCGACCTGATCGAGCGTCTCACGACAGACCGTCGGTCGCCGCTGGCCATCGGCTCCACCGAAGCCGGGGTGACCACCGGGCTGGCCATCGTGGTCGATGGTGCGCAGGCCGAGGTGGCGTTCATCCCCGCTCGCCTGCTCGCGGAGCGGGCCGTCGTCGACGTCCTGCGCGCGGCGCTCGACGACCGCGCCGTCCCGATCGCCGGGCACGCCGTGAAGGGACTCATGTCCGCCCTGCTGGAGATGGGCATCGACATGCGGGGCCTCCGCCTGGACACCCAGATCGCCGCGTACCTGCTCGACCCGGCCGAGAGCCGGTACGTGCTGAACGACCTGCTCACCAAGTACGCCGGCCTGGAGCTCCCGTCGGAGGGAGCTGCGAGCGAGGGACAACTCGACTTCGACGACTCCGGCGTGCCCGATTCCGTGCTCGCCGCCCGCCAAGCGCTCGCGGTGGACCGGCTCGTGGAACCGATCAGCGCTGCGCTGGAGGCCCAGGGCCTGACCCGGCTGAACGACGACATCGAAGTGCCTCTGGTCCGGGTGTTGGCGCGCATGGAGCGTGGCGGGGTCGGGGTCGACCCGGTCGAGCTGCGCCGATTGCGTGACTACCTCGCCGCGGAGACCGAGAGGCTGCGAGCGCTGGTGGTGGCCGAGGCGGGCGAGGACTTCAACGTCAACTCGACCAAACAGCTCGCCGTCGTCTTGTTCGACAAGCTCGGACTGGCACCCCAGAAGAAGACCAAGACCGGCTTCTCCACGGATGCCGCGGCGCTGGAGAAGCTCCGAGGTCAGCATCCGGTCATCGATCATCTGCTCGACTACCGCGAGGTCGAGAAGCTCCGCTCGACCTACGGCGAGGGGTTGCTGGCCGAGGTACAACCCGACAATCGCATCCGGGCCACGTTCAATCAGACCGTGGCCCGCACGGGGCGCCTCAGCAGTGACGCCCCGAACCTGCACAACATTCCGGTCCGGTCCGAGATCGGTCGCAGCTTTCGGCGGGCGTTCGTCGCCGACCCCGGGTTCGAGCTCCTCGTGGCGGACTACAACCAGATCGAGCTGCGCTGCATCGCCCATCTCTCGGGTGATCCGGGGCTGATGGCGGCGTTCGAGCGAGGCGACGACATCCACCGCGCGGTGGCCGCGCGCGTCTTTTCCGTCGAACCGTCGGAGGTGACCCACGATCAACGTTCCAAGGCCAAGATGGTGTCGTACGGCCTGGCCTATGGCATGGAGGCGTACGGTCTCGGTCAGCGACTCGGCATTCCGACCGACGCCGCCGCCCTCATCCTCGGGGCGTACTTCGACGCGTTCCCGTCGGTGAAGGACTACATGGAGCGGACGGTGGCCGAAGCCCGTGAGCGGGGGTACACCGAGACGTTGTTCGGCCGGCGCCGCCGGATCCCCGAGTTGGCCTCGGGTAACTTCCGGATCCGCCAGGCGGGGGAGCGCCAGGCCATGAACGCAGGTATCCAGGGTTTGGCCGCCGACATCTTCAAGGTGGCGTTGGTCCGGTTGGATCGGGCTCTCGAGGACCGGAAGGCTCGCTCGAGACTCATACTGCAGGTCCACGACGAGGTCATCCTCGAGGTCCCACCCGAAGAGCACGACGAGATGGCCGAACTGGTCCGGGATGTCTTGTCGCACGCTTTCGAGCTCCGGGTCCCGCTCCAGGTCGACCTGGCGTTCGGGCCGACCTGGGCCGACGCCAAGGGCTGACCGGTGAGCGACGGCAAGGGGTGACGACCGTGTCGACGATGGGCGGGCACTGGTTCGAGGAGGTGGCCGGCCATTTGGGGTCGGCGTACCTCCGGTACTCGTTCACCAAGGGCACCGAGCAGGAGGTGGGATTCCTGGTCGAGGCGTTGGGCCTCGAACCGGGAGATCGGGTGCTCGATGTCGGCTGCGGACCGGGGCGGCACGCCACGGCTCTCGCCGCGCGCGACATCGACGTGGTCGGGGTGGACATCAGCGAGACGTTCGTCGACCTGGCCCGGAGATCGGCTCCCCCCGGCGCGACCTTCGAGCGGGCCGACGCCCGTCACCTGACCTATGCGGACGAGTTCGACGCCGCCATCTCGTTGTGCCAGGGCGCCTTCGGCCTGGTCGGGGGCCCGGGGTCGGCTCTCGACGAAGACGGCGTGGTGATGGCGGGTATGGCCCGAGCCGTGCGGCCGGGCGGTCGGCTGGCGGTCTCGGCTTTCTCGGCCTATTTCCAGATTCGGTACCCGAACGAGCTGGGACACTTCGACGCCGAGTCCGGCGTACACGAAGAGCGGACGGAAGTTCGCGACCCGCACGGCCGAGCTCGGGCGGTCACGTTGTGGACGACCTGCTTCACGCCCCGCGAGCTGCGGCTGATGGCTTCGGCGTGCGGAATCTCCGTCGAGGCGATGTGGTCGGTGGAGCCGGGGAACTACCAACGACGGCCGATGGACCTCGAACACGCCGAGTTCCTCCTGATCGGCCGACGGCCCGACTCCACGGCAGCTCCGCTAGCATGACCGCTTCGCCGTGCGCGCCCACCCGCGTCCGTCGTGTCCCATCCCTCGACTCCCTGTCCCTCGAAAGAAGTGTCCGTGTCCGACCAGTCAACCCTCACCGCCTCCGAGTCCTCCTTCGGGACCTTCACCGAGGACGGCGAGTACATCCCCCGCCAGATCACCTCAGACGATCTGGGCGGGATGAGCCTGGAGGACGCCTATGCGTCCACCCTCACCCAGGTCGAGGACAGCCAGCTCGTCGAGGGAACCGTCGTCCGCGTCGATCGCGATGAGGTTCTGCTCGACATCGGGTACAAATCCGAAGGCGTGATCCCCAGCCGTGAGCTGTCGATCCGCAACGATGTCGATCCCCATGAAGTCGTGAGCCTGGGCGAGCGCATCGAAGCCATCGTCCTCCAGAAGGAGGACAAAGACGGCCGCCTGATCCTGTCCAAGAAGCGGGCCCAGTACGAGCGGGCGTGGGGCAGCATCGAAAAGATCAAGGAAGAGAACGGTGTCGTGCGCGGCCCGGTGATCGAGGTCGTCAAGGGTGGGCTCATCCTGGACATCGGCCTCCGGGGCTTCTTGCCGGCATCGCTCGTCGAGCTGCGCCGGGTCCGGGACCTGGCGCCGTACATCGGCAAGACCATCGAAGCCAAGATCATCGAGCTCGACAAGAACCGCAACAACGTCGTGCTGTCGCGCCGGGCGTGGCTCGAGGAGACGCAGAAGGAACAGCGCGATGACTTCCTCGATGCTCTCAAGCCGGGCGAGGTCCGCAAGGGTGTCGTGTCCTCCGTCGTCAACTTCGGTGCCTTCGTCGATCTCGGTGGCATGGACGGCCTCATCCACGTCTCCGAGCTCTCCTGGAAGCATGTGGATCACCCAGGTTCGGTCGTGCAGGTCGGTGACGAGGTCACCGTGCAGGTGCTCGAGGTCGATCGTGATCGTGAGCGCATCAGCCTGTCGCTGAAGGCCACCCAGCAGGATCCGTGGCAGGAGTTCGCCACCGGGCACAAGGTCGGCGAACTCGTGTACGGCCGGGTCACCAAGCTGGTGCCGTTCGGCGCTTTCGTCCAGGTCGGCGACGGCATCGAGGGGCTGGTGCACATCTCGGAGATGTCGGCCCATCACGTCGATCTGCCCGAACAGGTCGTCACGCCGGGCGAGGAGCTCTGGGTCAAGATCATCGATCTCGACTTGCAGCGCCGCCGCATCAGCCTGTCGATCAAGCAGGCCGCCGAGGGTGGCATCGTGGCCGCGGAGTACCAGGAGCACTTCGGCGAGCACGCGTACGACGCCGAGGGCAATTACATCGGTGTCGCCCCCGAGTACGACGAGGACACCGAAAAGGCGTGGGCCGAGTACTACGCCGAGTACGGCGACGGCGCCAGCACCACCGAGCCGCCGCCGGCACCGCCGGAGTCACCGGAGACCCCGGCCGAGGACTGACCCACCCTGCTCCACCGCGCCCGGCGCGAGGAGCACGAATCGAGTGTGACGCACCGTGACCTCCTCCTCCGAGGAGGTCACGGTCGTTTCGCGTCGTTTCGGGCTAGCTGGGGGCTAGCTGGGTCGCGCCTCAGGCGGCGCCGCACGCGGCGCTCAGGGCTGGTTGGGTCGCGCCGCACGCGGCGCTCAGGTGAACCACGCGTTGTGCCGACACCAAGGTGGCGAAGGGTTGCGCAGACGATCGCTGACTCCGGGTCCAGTCGAGGCAATGCCTCAAGACCGTGGCCCCGAGGCCGAAGAGACCTGTAGCCCATCGAACCATCCCGGACCGCCCTCACCCTGAGCGCGGAAACTCCGGAAGGCCGACAAGGAATGAGGTCAGCTGTGAGCTCCCGCCGAACGATGATTCTGATCGTGGCGATCGCCGTTGGTGCGCTCGCTGCGTTCGCGTTGCTGCGCTACGTGCGTGGCGTCGAGGACGACGCGTACGAGGATGCGCAACTCGTCGAGGTGTTCATGGTGAGCCAGGACATCGTCCAGAGCACCAGCGCCGAAGTCGCCCAGGGCGTCGCCATCGAGGTCCGCGAGGTCCCGGTCGAGTTCCGGCCCGCCAACGCGGTGACCGACCTCGCCCAGATCGCCGGCAAGGTCGCCGCCGGAGACTTGGCGGCCAACCAGATATTGGTGTCGGGCATGTTCATCGACCCGCAAGTGGCGTCGGTGTCCTTTGCCGACCTGCTGACCGAGAACCTCGTGGCGGTCGCCATGCAGTTCGACAACGTCCGGGCCGTCGGAGGCTTCCTGGCCCCGGGTGACGAGGTCAACATGCTGGTGACCGGCGCCAATGCCGAGATCGCTGCTGCTGGTGAGGGCGATGTCCCGGTCTCGGCCGAAGAGCAAATCGCCCTCGAGTCGACGCCGTACCAGAATGCCGCGCGGTACCTGTACCAGCGGGTCAAGATCATCGCCGTCGGCAGTCGGCTGCCCACCGCTCCCGGCGAGGCGCCCTCCGACACGATCACCAACGCCGGCGCCGGCACGATCATCTTCGCCGTGCCATCCGAGGCCGCTCAGCGCATGCTCTCCGTCTCGGCCGACCAGATCTACCTGACCCTGGTCCCGAGTGACTACGAGGCGCAGGTGTTCGAGCCGATCCCCGAGGAAGAGATCACCGGCTTCCTCCCGGGCGAGGACGGCCGCTTGCTGACGCCGTACGGCCCCGAGGGCTTCGATGCCTTCATCGAGGGCGAGACGACGGCCGACGACCAGACCGCCGCAGGCGCCACCGATGGCGCCGCGACCGGTAGTGACGGGTCGACGTCGACCAGCACCCCGGCCGAAGAAGTCAGCACCGGCGCCGAGGGCTGATCGCACATGTCCACCCACTTCACCGACGAGGACAACTGGTTCGACGGCACGTTCTCGTTCGACCGGCCCGGAGGCCACGGTCACGCACCGGCTCCGGCGGGTCACGGGGGCTCCGTCCCGGTGCCGGCGAACCCAGCCGTGCCGGCGATCGCTCCCATGGCCTTCGCGGTCGCGGTGATCGAGTTGGACGACGGCGTTCGAGGCGAGCTCGCCGCTCGACTCGGCCAAGGTGTCTCGGCGTTCCGCAGCCTCGACGAGCTGGCGCTGCGACTGAGCGGTACGCCAGTCGTCGCCGTGCTCGGTCCGTCGTGCTGCAATGACACCACCCTCGGAGCCGCTGAGCGGCTCCTCAACACGCACCGCGAGCTCGGGGCGATCATCATCGCCGCCGAGCTGTCGACCGCCTTGCTCCAGCAGGCGTTGCGGGCGGGAGTCAAGGATGTCCTGACCATGCCGCTGGACGGCGCCCAGTTGGTGGGCGCGGTCCAGCGGGTGGCCAACACGCTCGTGCCGCTGGCGCCGACGGCCTCCACGGCCACGCCCAGCATCATGGCCATCGACGAAGGCGCTGAACCCGGTCGGGTCATCACCGTGTTCTCGACCAAGGGTGGCGCCGGGAAGTCCGTGATCGCGGCGAACCTCGGCGTGCTCCTCTCGGAGCGCAGCGATCGCCCGGTCTGCCTCGTCGACGCCGACCTGCAGTTCGGCGACATCGCCGTCATGCTGAAGCTGGCGCCCCAGCACACCATCGTCGACGCGGTGGCCTCCATCGACCGGCTCGACCAGAGCATGTTGCAGTCACTCCTGGCGACGCACGAATCGTCCGGGCTCCTGATCCTCCCGGCTCCGCTCGAACCGGCCTTCGCCGATCAGATCGGTTCGGCGGAGATGGTGCAGGTGGTCGAGATGCTGCGGAAGTTCTGCAGCCACGTGATCATCGACACGCCGGCCTACTTCAACGATGTCGTCCTCGGTCTGATCGAGATCTCCGACGACGTGCTGCTGGTCGCCGGTATGGACATCCCGAACATCAAGAACGTCAAGATCGGCTTGCAGACCCTGCGGCTGCTCAATACGCCGATGGAGAAGCTCCGCTTGGTGCTGAACCGAGCCAACTCCAAGGTCAAGCTCGACGTCAACGAGGTGGAGCGGACTCTGCAGGTCACCGCAGACAGTTTGATCCCGTCCGATGTCGTCGTGCCGCAGTCGGTCAACAAGGGCATCCCGGTCGTGCAGAGCGCCCCGAAGTCCGGCGTGACCAAGGCCTTGTCCGAGCTCGCTGACCTCTTTGCCCCGGTCGACTCGCGTCGCCGGTCCCGACGCTGACCCCGCGTCGGATCGCCCTCCCTTACCCACCCCCTGAACACACGATTCGGTCATCAGGAGACGACGATGTCGCTCTACAAGCGCCTGCACGATGTCCAAGGAGCCTCGACGGCGGCCGATGCCGGCCCCGGCGCGACGCGGCGCGACCCCGCCATGGACCAGCTCCGTCAGCGCATCCACCACTCGCTGATCGAAGAGCTGGGCCCGATCCTCTACGACAGCCGCCTGTCCGAGGACGACCTGCGTCGCAAGGTCCACGAGCAGTTGCACGCCGCGATCGCCATGGAGCGCGCGCCGCTCTCCGCGGCCGAGAAGGCGCAGCTGATCCAGGACATCGCCGACGACATCCTCGGCTACGGCCCGATCGACCGACTGCTCCGCGACGAGTCCGTCTCCGAAATCATGGTGAACGGCCCAGACCGGGTGTACGTGGAACGCAGTGGCCGCCTCGAGCTCGATCCGGTGACGTTCGCCGACGAGATCCATCTCCGCCGCATCATCGACAAGATCGTGAGCCAGGTCGGTCGCCGTATCGACGAATCGTCGCCGTTGTGCGACGCTCGCCTCCCCGACGGCTCTCGTGTCAACGCGGTGATCCCACCGCTCGCCATCGGCGGACCGTTCCTCACCATTCGAAAGTTCGCCACCGACCCGCTTCAGGTCGACGACCTCATCCGGTTCGGAACGCTGAACGCCCATGCGGCGCGTTTCCTGCAGGCCTGCATCGTGGGCCGGCTCAACGTGCTGATCGCCGGTGGTACCGGTACCGGTAAGACCACGACGTTGAACGTCTTGTCGAGCTTCATTCCGCCCGACGAGCGCATCGTCACGGTGGAGGATGCGAAGGAGCTCCAGCTCCACCAGGACCACGTGCTGTCGCTCGAAACCCGCCCGCCCAACATCGAAGGACGCGGTGAAGTGACGATTCGCGACCTCGTCAAGAACACGCTGCGCATGCGGCCCGACCGCATCGTCGTCGGCGAGTGCCGTTCCGGCGAAGCGCTCGACATGTTGCAGGCCATGAACACCGGCCACGACGGCTCGTTGACCACGATCCACGCCAACACCCCCCGTGATGCGCTCTCCCGTCTCGAGACCTTGACCCTGATGTCGGGTTTCGACCTGCCGGTGCGGGCGATCCGGGAGCAGATGGCGTCCGCCCTCGACCTGATCGTCCAGCTCCAGAGGCTTCGCGACGGCTCCCGCCGGATCACCCACATCACCGAGGTCCAGGGCATGGAGGGTGAAGTGATCACGCTCCAGGACATCTTCCTCTTCGACTACAGCGCGGGCGTCGACGAGCAGGGTCGCTTCCGCGGTCAGCTCAAGGCGACCGGGATTCGGCCCCGGTTCACCCAGAAGCTGTCCGATCTCGGTATCCGTCTCGGCCCCGAGGTCTTCTCGACCGAGAGCCCCCAGCGAAAGGCGGTCACGGCGTGACCCGCGCACTGTCTGCACTCAGGATGGTCCGGACCCTCCGGGCCCTGCGACGCCTCGCGGCACCGCGGAGCCGGGTCCATCGGACCCTGGCGCTCGCTCCGGCGGCGGCCCTCGTCGTCACGTCCATCGGACTCATCGTCGTCGCGCCTGCGGTGCTGGCGCAGGACTCCGCTCCCGTCGCCCCGATGGTCGACGGCGTCTCGGCTCTCGCCATCGACACCGTGTCCGAGCCCGCTCAGGCCGTGATCCGGATGCCGGGTGACCCCGGCGACGTATCCGTCACGGTTAACGAGGTGCCGGCGAGCGGGGTGTCGACCACGCCCCTGGCGGCGTCGGGAGTCCCGCAGGACACGGTGATCCTGCTCGACACCAGCGAAGCCTCCGAGCGTGACGACCTCCTCCCCGCCTTGATCAGTGGAGCCCTCGACTACGTGGCCGGCGCTCCGGGGAACGAGGAGATCGCGGTTGTGTCCGCAGGTGGCGCTCCGCAGATCGAGTCCGGGTTCACGTCCAGCCGTGAACGCACGCTCGCGGCGATCGAGACCTCCAGCGGCGCCGGACGATCGGTGCTGTGGGAAGCGGTCGATCTGGCCACCGAGGAGCTGGAGGATCGGACCCCGGGAGCGGTGCGCAACCTCATCGTCTTCACGGCGACCGCCGACGACAACTCAGGGATCACCGCTGCCTCCGCACGCGGCAATGCGATCAGCTCGTTCACTTCGGTGTACGTGGTGTCGATGGGCGGCGTCGACGAAGGTTCGTGGTCCCGCCTCACCGCCTCGACCGTCGGCTCGTACGTGGCCGCCCCGGATGCGTCCGCAGTGGGCGAAGCCGCCGCCTCCTTCCGGGCGCTCGTGTCCAACACCTACGCGGTCCGGTTCGCCTCCGACGCGTTGTCGGGCGGTGGGTCGATGGTCTTTCAGATCGGCGACGTCACCCTGGAGACGAGCTTCATCGAAGGCAGCGTCGTCCGCGGTGCGGCGCTGGCGCCGTTGCCGGCGGCCGAAGGCAAGGGCTTCCTGCAGGACAACCTCGGTCTCGTCCTGGGTGTCGGGCTCGGCGCGGTCGCCGCGGCGCTCGGCGCGTATGCCGTCGCCTCGTTGACCCAACCGGAGACCGACGAGCTCGGCAACCTGCTCAGCTCCTACAGCGGTGAGGGGCGGGCGACCGCCGCGGTGGGCGACGACGGGTCGGGCAGCAAGAGCGCCCTGCTCAAGAACGCCTTGTTCCAGCGGGCCGTGTCGGTCACGAACAACTTCGCCGAGCAGCAGGGTTTCCTTCCCCGGGTCGAGACCCAGCTCGAACAGGCGGAGGTGCCGCTGCGGGCTGCGGAGGCGCTCACCTTCTACGTCGGCGGCATCGGCCTCGGCGGCGTGATCGGGCTCCTCATGGGCCGCAGCATCATCACCGCCATCGTCGGCATGATCATGGCGACGCTGCTCCCGCCGATGGTGCTGCGTTTCAAGGCCAAGCGCCGTCACAAGAGGTTCGTCGGGCAGCTGCCGGACACCTTGACCCTGCTCGCCAGCACCCTGAAGGCCGGGTACTCGTTCATGCAGGGTGTGGAGGCGGTCTCGAAGGAGATCCAGGACCCCATGGGTCTCGAGCTGCGCCGGGTCGTCACCGAGGCCCAGCTCGGCCGAGCGGTCGAGGACGCCCTCGATTCGTCCGCCGAACGCATGAACTCGGAGGACTTCGCCTGGGCCGTCATGGCCGTGCGCATCCAGCGCGAGGTCGGCGGCAACCTGGCTGAGCTCCTGCTGACCGTGGCGGACACCATGACGGCACGTGACCGGCTTCGTGGCGAGGTGTCCGCTCTGACGGCGGAAGGCCGCATGTCGGCCATCATCCTCGGCGCGCTGCCGGTCGGTCTGGCCGTGATCATGTACGCCCTCAACCCGGAATACACCGGTCTGCTCTTCACCAACAGCCTGGGCAACATCATGCTCGGCGTCGCCATCGTCGCCGCGCTGATCGGCTTTGTGTGGATGAAGAAGATCATCGACATCAAGATCTGACGGAGCATCATGGACATCCCTGTTGAACTCGCAGTTGCCGGCATCGGTGCCGGTCTCGCGCTCCTCGTCTACGCCATCGGCACCCAGGCCGAGGATCGATCGGTCGTTCGCGAGTCCCTTCGCCAACTGGACGGATACGACGCCAACCAGGTGGTCGAATCGATCCGTGACCAGGAGTTGCTGACGCCTCTCACCGATCGGGCCATGGCCCCGGTGATGAACATCCTCAACTCGTTGGCCGCCCGGTTCACGCCCGCGGACTATGTCGAGAACGTGCGGCGAAAGCACTTCGCCGCCGGCATCGGCTCGGCGGAGCGGATCGATCGGTTCCTGGCCGTTCGGGTGGCGACCATCGTGGCCCTGGTCCCCACGGTCTGGTTCCTCTGGTTCCTCAACCCGCTGGGGTTCACCGGCATGAGCCACAAGGGCGTCGTGCTGTTGACGATGGTGGTCCTCGTCCTGGGTCCGGATGCCAAGCTGAACCGGATCGTCAACGCCCGGAAGATGGAGATCCGTCGTTCGCTCCCTGACATCTTGGACCTCCTGGTCATCAGCGTGGAAGCGGGCCTGGGCTTCGAGCAGGCCCTCGACCGCACCGTCGACTCGGTTCCGGGTCCGCTGTCCGAGGAGTTCGGGCGAGCGCTTCGAGAGATGCGCGCCGGCATCACCCGCGCCGACTCGCTTCGTGCCGTCGATGGCCGAGTCGACGTTCCCGAGGTGCGCGGCTTCATCCTGGCGATCCTGCAGGCGGACACGTTCGGCGTGTCGATCGGCCGCGTGCTGCGAGCCCAGGCCGACGAGATGCGTATCCGTCGGCGTCAGCTGGCCCAGGAGAAGGCCCAGAAGGCGCCGATCAAGATGCTCATCCCGATGGTGTTCTGTGTGTTCCCGGCGTTGTTCGTGGTGGTCATCGGCCCGGCCATGATCAACATCTCCGAGAACTTCTGACGCCATGCGAACCCATCCGGTGGACTTGGCTCCGGCCGTGGGCGGCCCGCCCGCGGCCGGCGACCCGGATCCCGACGGTCTCTCCGTCGGCGCTGACATCGAAGCCGACTCGTCGACCGGCGTGTCGATCGGGACGGTGGTCGGTCTGGTGCTGGTGGCCTTCGGGCTCATCATCGGTGTCCGAGAACTCAGCGACAACAGCTTCCTGACCCACCTGGCCACCGGGCGACTGATGCTCGACGACGGTTTCGTCCGTCACGACGCCTTCACCTGGACCGCCGCCGGCGAGCCGGTCGTCGTCCAGAGTTGGCTGGCCTCACTCATCTACGCCGCGGTCGAGGAGCTCAGTGGCGGGGCCGGCATCCGGGTGTTGACGGGACTCGTCTGCCTGCTGCTGAGCGCCGGGATCTGGACCGCGACACGGTCGATGCACGGAGTGGTGGCACGCGTCGCCGTGGCCGGCTCGGTCATCTTCATCGGCGGATCGTTCTGGACCCACCGGCCGCTGATCTTCGGCCTCCTCGGGCTGCTGGCCGTGGTGTTGGTCCTGGAGGGGCGGTGGTCTCCTACGGTGCTGATACCCGTGATGTACTTCTGGGTCCAGTTGCACGGCTCGTTCCCGATGGGGATCGGGCTCGCCGTGTGCGTGCTCATCGGGACGAAGCTGGACGGCCGTCCCATCGACCTCCCGCGTCGCGCCGTCACGATGGCGGCGGCGGGCGTCGCGCTCGGTGGGCTGTTGAATCCCTACGGCCCGAAGCTGGTGGTGTTCCCGGTGAGCATGTTGGGCCGCGACGACATGTTGCAGTACGTCAAGGAATGGCGGTCGCCCGAGCTGCGGATGTGGTTCGCCCGCGTGTTCCTGCTCATGCTCCTGGCCTGCATCGTCGCGCTCATGCGGTCGGCGACGTGGCGACGCGCCATCCCCGTCCTCGTGTTTGCCGCTAGCGCCTTCATGGCCCAACGCAACATCCCGCTCGCCACGCTGGTGATGATCCCAGCCCTCGTCGACGGCTTCGGCGAGCTGGGTGGCATCCGGAGCGACCAACGTCGCTCGATCTTCCGACCGGCGGCCTGGGTGTTGGTCGCCGGCCTCCTCGTGATCGGGGCCGCGTCGACGACAGGTCCGGCCTATGACTTGGATCGGTACCCAGTGGCGGAGGTCGAGTGGCTCGCCGCGCGCGACCTTCTCTCCGCCGAGCATCACATCGTCCACCCCGACATCGTCGGCAACTACATCGAGTGGGCCGAAGGCACCGAGGCCGCGGTCTTCGTCGACGACCGCTACGAGCTCCATTCGCGCGCCGTCTTCAACGACTATCTCACGATCGACGACGGCCGACCCGGGTGGGACGATGTCCTCGCTGACCGCGAGGTCGAGATCGTCCTGTGGCCAGCTTCGAGCCCGCTGGTGGAGCTGCTCCGGCTCTCGGATAGCTGGGAGTTCGCCCTCGAATCGGATTCGTGGGTCGTCGTGTGCCGATCCGGCGTGTGCCCCGGGGCGGCGTGAGCCTCACCAGCGCCTTTCGCAACCGCGGCGCCGACGACGAGCCCATCGCGCTCGACGATCGGTTGCGAGATGCCCTGCCGTCGACGGAGGTGCATCCGCTCCGACGAAATCCCGAGCGGCCCCGCCGCCGTGCTCTTCTGCAACCGCTGGCGTGGGTCGGCCGCCCGGCCGACGACAACGACATGGAAGCCCTGCGCCGAGCCAGCCGGTTCGTCGAGGGTTCCGAGCCGTTCGGCGCCGGCGTCTTCGCCATCCGGTGGGGGGCGGCGGCCGTCAGCTTCGTGCTCGCCGTGGACGAGATCGTCGACGGACGCCCGGGAGCGATGGCCTGGGCCGCCATCCTCATCCTTTTGACGGCCATCCGGTCTCGCTGGCCCATCCGGTTCGACGGATCGGTGCGCACCGCCGTCGACGTCGGCGTCGAGGCCGTCGTGCCACTGGCGGCGGCGATGTTCACCGGCTACTGGGACTCCCCGTTGGTGCCGGCGCTGGCGGTGCCGGTCGCGGTGGCCGGATTCGGCGCCGGCCTCCTCCCCGCAGTACGAACCGCCGTCACGGCCTCGGCGATCCTGACTGCGGCCAGCCTGCTCGTCGAGCCGGGGCGACACTCCGGCCAGCTCAGCCTCGAATGGTCTGCGGTGCTCGTCCTGCTCGCCGTCGTCGCGGGTCACTCTCGAGCGGTGTCCGGTGAAGTCGGCGTCCAGCACAGCCAGACCCTGGACCGGCTGGAACGACTGAGCGACGCCAATGCCTTGTTGTTCTCGCTGCACCGGGTGGCCCAGACCCTGCCCGCGTCGCTGGATCTCGGCGAGGTGATCGACACCACCGTCGCCCGGCTGCGTGGTCTCTTCGACTTCGACGCCGTGACCATCTTGCTGTTCGACGAGACGGACGCCGCCTGGCACGTACTTCGAGCCGACGGGGTGCAGCTGGCCCTCCGGTTGGGTCCGACCGACCTTCCCTCGCCCTTGAAGAGGGCGATCGCGGAGAACTCACTGATCGAAGTACGCGACCTGTCGGGACCGGCCGGGCCTGGTCTGTCGCCGCGAGCTCGATCGGGCTTGTACACCGTGTTGCTGGCCCGCGGCGCTCTGATCGGGTTGCTCGCGCTCGAGGACGGCGAGCCGTCGGCCTTCACCACCCGGGACGTCGAGCTGCTGAACGGGTTCGTCGAACCGGCGGCGCTGGCGATCGACAACGCCCGCTGGTTCGGCCGACTCCGCACGGTCGGCGCTGATGAGGAACGGACGCGCATCGCTCGCGACCTGCACGACCGGATCGGCCAGTCGCTGGCGTACCTGGCGTTCGAGCTCGACCGCATCGTGGGCCGCGATGAGAACGGCGAGCGGGTGACGACGATGCTGCACGATCTCCGGGACAACGTCCGGTCGGTCATCGGCGAGGTCCGAGAGACGCTGTACGACCTCCGGACCGACGTGTCCGACAGCAGCGACCTCGCCGACACGCTCGAACGGTTCGTCGATCGATTCCAGCATCGCAGCGGCCTCGAGCTGTCGTTGCACAGCGAATACTCGAACCGGCTCCCGATTCTCCAGGAGCGTGAGCTGTGGCGAATCGCCCAGGAGGCCCTGGTCAACGTCGAACGGCATGCTGACGCCAACAAGGTCGAGGTCCGCTGGCGCAGCAACGGCCGGGAAGCACTCCTGGAGATCGTCGACGACGGACGGGGGTTCCTCGCCGGGAGCTCCGGCCGAGTCGACTCCTACGGGATCCTCGGGATGCGTGAACGAGCAGCGTCGATCGGCGCCACGCTCGAGATCGACAGCGGCCGCGGCTCGGGCACCACGGTCCGCTGCGTCCTGCGTGCGTGATCGCGTCGGCAAGAAAGGCTAACGAACGGTGCGGTTCGCGCCGATGGAGGCGTGAACCGCGCTGGCGGCGCTCTCCCTCCCGCAACCGAGGGCCTCTCCCATAACCGAGGACAGTGACCATGACGATCCGACTGATGTTGGCTGACGACCACCGCATGCTGCGCGAGGGCCTGAGCCGGTCCATGCGAGAGGAGGGCTTCGACGTGGTGGCCGAGGCCCGAGACGGGGTCGAGGCGGTGGCGTTGGCCGAGCAGCATCGCCCCGAGGTCATCTTGATGGACGTGACGATGCCCGGAATGGACGGCGTGGAAGCATGTCGGCAGATCCGGCAGAAGCTGACCGACACCCACATCGTCATGCTCACCATGCACGCTGATCAGGAGGTGCTCGCCTCGGCGATCCGCGCCGGTGCCAGTGGGTACCTGGTCAAGGATTGTTCGACGAACGAGATCGCCTCGGCGGTTCGTATGGCCGCCAACGGCGACACGGCGTTGTCGCCCCAGCTCGCGGCGTCCATGTTGCGGGAAGTCCGTCGCCTCGACCAGCCCCACGCCGACGAGCGAGTGGTCACGAAGCGGGAGGAAGAAGTGCTCCAGCTGATCGCCGACGGCTGCTCGACCCCTGAGGTCGCGTCGAAGCTGTACATCAGCCAGAAGACCGTGAAGAACCACTTGGCGTCGATCTACCAGAAGCTCGATGCCCGGGATCGCACGCAGGCCGTGCTGGCCGCCGTCCGCATGGGCATCGTGCATCTCGACTGAGCTGCATCTTCAACGCCGTCACTTCCGCAGAATCGGGCTTCCGGAAGGGAGCCCGATTCTGCGCGATACGGGCCCCGTGACCGCGACGTGGCTGCGCCGCTCGTAATGGTCAAAACGACCCATCAAGGGATCTGGGAACGGCGCCGAAGATCTACACATCAAGCAAATGACTCGGCATCCCGCCGAGCCCAACCCGGGGAGTCCACCCATCATGATGACGCAGTACCGTTTCCTGGCCGCCTGGCTGACCGCCCGCATCGACAACGAGCGTGGTGCTTCGCTCGTCGAGTACGCGCTGCTCGTCGCCCTCATCGCTGTGGTCTGCATCGCTGCGGTCACCGCCCTCGGCAAGAGCGCTTCCGAGAAGTTCAGCTCGGTCGACTCGGCCATCGGCGCCTGATCAAACCGATCCTTTGGTCGCTCCACTGAGCGGCCGAATGCAACGAATCGAATGGGGCGCCCCTCGGGGCGCCCCATTCGGCGTTGTGGGTATCGGGCGTGGTCCGACGCCGACAGCGGCCTGGACCCCACCGGCCGAAGTCGGGTCGGAGACGATCGGGTGCAGATATCGTTCCGGCGTGATCGAGATCGGGCTTACGGGCGGTATCGGGAGCGGCAAGAGCACCGTGGCGGCAGGTTTTGTCGATCGAGGAGGGGTGCTCATCGACGCCGATCACGTCGTCCGCGAGCTCCAGGTACCCGGTGCGCCGGTGTTCGTCGAGATGGTGGCCCGGTTCGGCGATGGGATCGTCGGGGCCGACGGTTCACTCGACCGGGCGGCGGTGGCCCGGGTGGTCTTTGCCGACGCCGAGTCGCTCGCCGCGCTGAATGCCATCGTGCATCCGGCGACGCTGGTGGAGATCGAACGTCGGCGAGCGTCGCACCGTGACTCCGGCGCCATCGTCGTGCTCGATATCCCGTTGCTGGTCGTGCCGGGCCAGCCGCGCCGCCCGGAGTTCGCCGATCTGGCTGGCGTGGTGGTCGTCGATGTGCCGGAGGAGCTCCAGGTCCAGCGGCTGGTCGAGGGCCGTGGTTTCGGTCCCGAGGACGCGCGGGCGCGGATGGCCAAACAAGCGTCGCGGGAGCAGAGGTTGGCCGAGGCGCAGTTCGTGATCGACAACAGCGGCGATCGTGACCAGCTCGAGCGTGAGATCGAGCACTGCTGGACCTGGATCAACTCGCTGGACGGGCCGACATCGCCGTGAGCCGCGGGCGGGCCGCCACCGTCGCGACGCTCAGGCCGCGGTGATGTCGACCAGGGTCTCGGCCGTGACGAGGGCGTAATCGCCCACGAACAGGCCGGCGTGCGCCTCGATCGATGTCCACGACATCCCCGGGCGCAGTGCCTCCAGGCCGTCACGAGGGACCAGGACCATCGTGGTCGGACGAACGCGTGCCATCTGGGCGAGCTCGTCGTCGGTCACCGTCACGACATCGAGCCCGGTGACGAGCTCAGCCCAAGTCCAGCCGGCGATGCCCGGCCACACCGGCAGGTCGGCCTGGTCCTCCGGTCCGAGATCGGCGAGCGCTCGAGGCCCATCGAGACCAGCGCGGAACTCCACTTCGGGTGCGGATGTACCGGAGAGGCCAGTGACGACGAGGGCGACAGCTACGGCCGGCGCGATCAGGTGGCGGAGGGAAGGTCGGGCCCGGGTCACGGCATCGACGAGCGCGGCGAGACCGATGGCGACGGGCACGACGACGGCGTAGTTCCAGAACACGTGGACGCTGCTCCCGCCGGGGAGCAGCAGGGCATACCCCACGACGTACCCGATCCACGCCAGCGTGACGGCGGCCCATTCATGGTCGCGGCTTCGGCGCACCACTCGGGTGAGAAGGTCGGTGAGGCCGCCCAGCGCGCACGCCACGGTGAGGGTCGGGACGGTCAGCCGGAGGAAGAGCCATTGCCGTTGGAGGACGTCCGGCATGTTCAGGGATCCGGCCGACGTTCGGTTACCGGACTGCGCCAGCACCTCGTCGAGGCCCCCGCCGGCCCACGCCAGCCACGCGGCGACCAGCGTGGCGGCGATGACGAGAGGGACGGCGACCTCGCCTGTCGCCCGGCGAGCGGCCGGGTCGCGGAGGCCGATCCGTCGGGCGACGAGGCCGGTATTCGTCCCGATGTCGACGGCGATCAGGCACAGCGCGAACGCCAACATGTGAAACGAGGTCAGGCTGCCGACGATGATGAGCGCCGACAGGTCTCGGGCTCGGTGCCGAGAGCCGTCGATCCAGACCCGGGTCGCGGCGAGCGTGAAGGGCAGGATGAGCGCCTCGTGGTTCAGCATCCCGCCGTAGACCTGCACCATGGGCGTCGCGGCGACAGCTGCGGTCGCGGCGACGGTGGCTCCGGGCGACATTCCGAGACGGCAAAGCAGGGACGCCAGCAAGGCCAGCGCCAGGAGGGTGCCGATCCAGGCCGGAGACCTCGTGACCAGGCCCGATGGTCCGCCGAGGGCACGGACGAGCCAGGCTACGGAGCCCATGCCGGGCGGGTGGTGGGCGTACACGTGGAGCGGGTGACTCGTGCCTCCTCGGCTGCCGAGCCATCCGTGGTCAGCGATGGCGTCGGCCGCCAAGGCCCAGGTCGAACCATTGCGCCCGTCGTGGGAGTCGCCGAACTCGGCGCCCAGGCGGGATCGAGCACCCCCGAGGAAGATCGTCCAGCTCACCGCCGACGCCACGAGGACCGTCGTCGCGGTCGAACGGCGTGGCACCGACGGCTCGAGCGGAGCGGCCGGCCGAGGTGCAGCGGCGAGATCGACCATCACCTCTTCCTGTCGGCATCGTGCACCTCGATCTGATGCTCGCGGCCGGCGCTCCGTCGAGGTGGACGCCGGGGCGCGGACCCCCACATCATGAGGGTGTCAGTGGGGGTCGTTACGATGCTTTCGTGAGTTCGATCGTGCGCCCCGCCCCTGCCCTCGGCCGTCCGTTCAAGGTGGTGAGCGATTTCTCCCCGGCCGGGGACCAGCCCAAGGCGATCGACGAGCTGGCCGCCGGGCTCGATCGCGGCGATCGATTCCAAACTCTGCTCGGCATCACCGGCAGCGGCAAGAGCGCCACCATCGCGTGGACCATCGAGCGGGTGCAGCGGCCCACCTTGGTCATCGCCCCGAACAAGTCGTTGGCCGCCCAGCTCGCCAACGAGTTGCGGTCGTTCTTCCCGGAGAATCGCGTCGAGTACTTCGTCTCCTACTACGACTACTACCAACCCGAGGCGTATCTACCGTCCACCGACACCTTCATCGAGAAGGATTCCTCGGTGAACGACGAGATCGATCGGCTTCGTCACGCCGCGACTTCCGCCCTGCTGACCCGGCGCGACACCATCGTCGTGGCGTCGGTCTCATGCATCTACGGCCTCGGTGCACCCGACGAGTACCAGACCCAGCTCCTCGTGGTGCGGGTGGGGGAACAGCGGGATCAGCGCGACATCCTGCGCCAGCTGGTCGACATCCAGTACGAACGCAACGACATGAGCCTGACCCGCGGCAAGTTCCGGGTCCGGGGCGACACCATCGAGGTTCACCCCGCCTATGACGAGACCGCGGTGCGCATCACCCTCTTCGGCGACGAAGTGGAACAGATCGCCGTGGTCGATCCCGTCACCGGTGAGCGTTTGGCGCTGCTCGACGAACTGGTGGTCTTCCCGGCGACGCATTACGTCGCCGGTGAGGAACGTATGGCTCGGGCGATCAAAGGGATCGAGAGCGAGCTCCAAGGCCGCCTCGCCGAGTTCGAGGCGCAGGGCAAGCTTCTGGAGGCCCAGAGGTTGCGCATGCGTACCGAATACGACCTCGAGATGATGCAGGAGGTCGGGTTCTGCTCGGGCATCGAGAATTACTCGATGCACATCGATGGCCGCTCGCACGGGGAACCGCCGTTCACGCTGATCGACTACTTCCCGGACGACTTCGTGACCGTGCTCGACGAGTCGCACGTCGCGGTGCCTCAGTTGCACGGTCAGTTCGCCGGCGACCGCAGCCGCAAGAGCACGCTCGTGGAACACGGCTTCCGCCTTCCATCGGCGGCGGACAACCGGCCGTTGCAGTTCGAGGAGTTCAACGAACGCGTCGGGCAGGTCGTGTTCCTGTCCGCGACTCCGGGCAATTACGAGCTCGAGGTGAGCAGTCAGGTCGTCGAACAGATCGTGCGCCCGACCGGTCTCATCGACCCCGAGGTCATGGTCCGACCCACGAAGGGCCAGATCAACGATCTCGTCGAGGAGATCAACAGACGCACCGCGACCGATCAACGGGTCCTCGTGACCACGCTGACGAAGAAGATGGCCGAGGACCTCACCGAGTACCTGCTCGAGCTCGGGCTCAAGGTGAGATACCTCCACAGCGAGATCGACACGGTGCAGCGCATCGAAATCCTTCGGGCGCTCCGTTTGGGCGAGTTCGATGTCCTGGTCGGCATCAACCTCCTGCGAGAAGGGCTCGACCTGCCCGAGGTGTCGTTGGTGGCGATCCTCGATGCGGACAAGGAAGGCTTTCTCCGCAGCGAGACCTCGCTGATCCAGACCATCGGCCGGGCGGCTCGAAACGTCGATGGGCAGGTGATCATGTACGCCGACCAGATGACCAACTCCATGCGCCGCGCCATCTCCGAGACCCAGCGGCGGCGTCAACTGCAGGTGGCGTACAACGCAGAACACGGCATCAACCCGACCACCGTTCGCAAGGCCGTCACCGACATCTTGGAGATGCTCCGCCCCTCCACGACGGCACCGGTGCCGGAGAAGGAGCGCCGCAGCCGCACCGCCCGCCCGGACTACGCCGAGATGCCGGGCGACGAGCTCGAGCGGCTCATCCGGACTCTCGAGGAGGAGATGAACGAGGCCGCCGGCGATCTGCGATTCGAGTACGCGGCACGCCTCCGCGACGAGATCAAGGACCTCAAACGCGAACTCCGCGAGCTGCGCTGAACCGCCGCTCCCAGAGGTGGGGAGTCCTGGTCATCACCCTGCGTCGATCGTCACACAGTTCCCGGTGCCCGACACCTGCTGGCCATTGCTGACGAGCAGCACGCACAGGCGGGCGCCACTCGGGACATCGGAGCTGACGGAGGTCGCGAACGGGTCGTTGCGCGACCAGTCGACGGCCGATTGCGGGCTGGACTCGATGAAGAACTCGGCGCCCGTCTCCACCAGGTCCACCTCGACGCGTTGGAAGGACGCTCGGATCTGACCGTCGCCGGCGGTGGCGTCGGTGATGCATACGAACGGGCCGTCGTCTGGGCAGCCGTCGGCGTCGGCCTCAGCCGCCGCCGCTTCGTTGCCGCCGCCATCCCCGCCTCCGCCTCCGCCGAGGGTGATGATGCCGCCGACGATGGCGATGACCGCCACGGCGGCGGCGACGGCGTACTTCACGACGTTGTTCGACCCCGAGCGATCGTTGGGCTCGGCGGCGGTCGGGGCCGGCGGCGCGACCGACAGACGAGCCGCTTCGGCGTTCGGCGTGGCAGGTCCGTCAGGTGGGGTGGCGTGAGGAACCTCCGGGGCGGGTGGCGTGGGGTTCGCCGCGACCGGGGGCGAGGGTTGCGGCGGGGCCGGAGCGGCAGAAGGTGGTGGAGCCGCCCCGGCCTCCGCCGCGGTTGGTGCGGCCGCTTCCGGCGGCGCGGTTGGTGCGGCCGCCTCTGGCGCCGCGGTTGGGAGCGCGGCGTCGGAGGTCGAGACCGGTCCTGCCGCGAGCTTGACGTCGTCGCGGCGTGGCGCCAGGCCCGCCCAGCGGGCCGCGCCCATGGCGATGGCGTACTTCGGGTGGGTGTCGACGGCGACCGGGCGCCCGAGGTCGGCGCCAACCATCTCGGCGACCATGGGAATGCGGGAGCTGCCACCGACGAGCAACACGGTGGAGAGTTCGGACGGCTCCACGCCGGCGTCGCGTAGGCCGCGACGGAGCGCGGCGACGGTGTCGGAGATCGGTCTCCGCACCATGGCTTCCAGCTCGGGCCGGGTGATGCGGACCTCGCTGTGCAGCCCGGGAAGGGCGACGGGGATCGAAGCCTCGGTGTCGACCGACAGCGCTTCCTTGGCCTCTATGCAGTCTTGCCGAAGTCGGGCCATGCCCGACAGAACCGCGGGATCGGAGCGGTCGAGTCCCTGGAGGTCGAGGTCGAGAGCGGTGCTGACGTGGGTGAACACCGCTTGATCGAAATCGATCCCGCCGAGGCGTTCGATGCCCTCGGGTCGCCCGAGGACCTCGAAGCCGACGTCGGTCTTGCGAAGCACCGTGGCGTCGAACGTTCCGCCGCCGAGGTCGTAGACGGCGACGACCGCGCCGGTTTCGACGCGTTCCTGGGAGGCGTAGTGGATCGCTGCGGCCTCGGGCTCGGTGAGGTACACCACGTCCGGAAGGTCGGCGAGACGCACCGCCTGCTTGTAGAGGTCCTTCTTGTAGTCACCCCAGTTCGCCGGATGGGTGAGCGCGACCCGGTTCGGGGGAGCGCCTTCCAGTTTGGTCACCTCGGCCACGACTGCTTTCAGGAGCAGCGCGCTGAGCGACTCCGCCGAGTGGGGTTCGCCGTTCACGATGATGGGCAACGGATCCCCGATGCGGCGTTTGAACTCGCGGGCCACTCTCGTGGGGTCGGTGAGCGCTCGCCGTTGAGCCGCTTCTCCGAGCAGCACGGTGTCGCCCTCTCCGAGGAGCACCACCGACGGGATCACCGGGCCGCGAGTGCCGAGCGGCGCGATGTCGACCTGGTCACCGCGCCGGACTGCAGCGGCGGTGTAGGTCGTGCCGAGATCGATACCGAGTTCGTACATGGATGTCCACCTCCGGTCAGGTCCTACGCAGACCGGGCGCGTTCGGTTCACGACGCGTGGCGGATCCCCTGTAGATCGCGGTGTCGGGCGGTTCCGGTGAACCGGTCGCGGGTCGTGGGACGTAGGAGCGGCCGAACGACCGACGACGGGGCACCGCAACCGTGAGGTGGCGAGTCGCCGACGAGAGAGATGCGCCATGGCAACACGACGAGGACTCCTTGGGGAATTCTTCGAGGAGATCGGCGAGGGCCTGCAGGATGCGGGCGAAGCCGTCAAGAACGCCATCGGCACCACGTTCGAGGCCGTGCGTGATGGCGTGGGCGAGGTCTTCGAGTCGGCCGGTGACGGGTTCGGCGACAACGCCCGGCGGGGTTTGGGCGCCGGCCAGGAGGCCATCGCCGAGGGTGCCGAGCGGCTCGAGGAGGACGAGGGTCTCGGCGGATCGATCCGCGACGGCCTCAGGACCGCGCGCGAGTTCGTGGGAGAGGTGCTCGATCCGCTTCGAGATGTCGGGCGCGCAGTGGCGAACACCGTCGGCGACGTCCTCGAGACAGTGACCGGCGGCGCTCTCGACATCGATGCGGTCGAGGGCCAGGGACTGACGTTGGAGGCGAACCTCCTGGGGCGCGAGCTGGATGTCACCATCGACACGGACGGCAGCGACGGGTTGCTCGGTGTCGGTGTCGACAAGTCCGGTGGGTTGGTGGATGTCGACGCCGGTCTGGGCGCGGACATCGACGCTCGCGACGGGTCCGGTGGTGTGGAGCTCGGCGCGGGCGCCGCGGCGTTCGGACGAGACCGGGTCGGTGCCGGGGTCGCGCTGAACAACGCACGGGCCGAAGGCCAGAGGGGTCTGGACCTGGTCGGATTCGTCGAAGGGGAGAACGCAGCGGGCCAGAACGTTCGGACCGAGACCGGTCTCACCCTCAACCGCGACTTCAGCGATGGTCAGACCGGCCTGGACGCCGGGTTGGCGGCCGAGGTGTTGATCGACGGGGTCCGTCAATCGAGGTCGGAGCTGGCCGCGACGGTCAACCTCGACGCCTCCAACAGTCAGGCCGGGGTCGACGCCGGGTTCGCGGTGGAGTCCTTCTCGGGCGACGAGGAGACGTTTCGGGCCGAGTCGGTCCGGACCGTGAACGCAGGGGTATCGGACCAGCAGGTCGAGGCCGACGTCGGTCGAGCGTTCGAGACCTTCGTCGATGGCGACCAGCTCGGGCGCGCCGAGGTCGGCGTCACCGTGAAGTTCGGGGCCGACGGTGGAATCGTCGAGAACGGCTCTGGACTGTTCACCGAGGTGGAGGTCGGCCAGACGGAGGCCCTTCGCGGCGAGGCTCTGATCGCCGCCGCCCGGTTCGGGGTCGACGGTGAGGCGCTCGTGGCCGACACCGGTTTTGGCGGTGAGCTGTTCGTGGGCGGGGAATCGGTCGCCGATGGTTTCCGTGGCCTGGGTCTCTCGTTGAGCCTCAACGAGGAAGGTCATCTGGTGGGCAGTGTCGACTCCGTGAACAAGTTGACTGCGGCCGGTGAGCAGATCATCGATGGCCGCACGAGCCGGTTCTTCGTGAGCACCGATCTGACCGACCCCGAGAACATCAAGAACATCGTGACCTTGGCCACGACCGCCGGGCTCATCCCGCCCGGCGCGATACCGAATCCCGGAGCCATCGCGGACCTGTTTGCGGGGAATCCGGGCGGTCTCGTCGAGCTGGTGGCCGGCAACTCCGAGGTGCTCGGAGCACTCAGCGACACGCTGGGGCTCGACCAGGCGGTCCTCGGGAACTTCGCCAAGGTGGTGTCCGGTGAGGGCGTGGAGGTGGGCGGGCTGCTCGGCGACCTCGGCGTCGACGCCAGCGGGCTCGCTGCGCAACTGGGTCTCGACGAGCGCCTCGTCGAACAGGGTCTGGGTCTCGTGGACGACGTCACGATCGGCCGTCGTGCCGACGATGACGACTCCGGGACCGTCGAGTCGACCGATCCCGACCGGGACGGCGAGGAATCCGAGGTCGGAGCCTCCGACCTCGGCGAACAGCCGGGCCAACCCCGGCAGGAGGTGACAGCCGTGGCACGGCAACGTGGTCTGCTCGGAGACTTTCTCGATGACCTGGTGGATGACGACAGTCCGCTCAGCGGTGTCGTCGACCGGCTGTCGGAACGTCGCGGTGGCGAGGGTGAGGAGGCCGCCGAAGGCACCCCGACGGCGGGCGGGATCCTCGCTCGGTTGGGCGGGGCGCTGACCTCACTCACGGAATCAGACGCCGCTGACGAGGACGGTGAGGGCCGGGGCGGGCTGCTCGGTGCGCTCGGTCAGAAGGTGGGCGGCGCGTTGGCGTCGCTCGGTCAGCCGGATGCGGAGAGCGGAGAGGAGTCACCGATCCGTTCCGTGTTGGCGAACGGCCTGAGCTCGGCGCTCGCCGCGCTGACCGGTCCTCCAGCGGAGGGTGAGGCGGCGGAGGCCGGGGCCGACGCGGGTGAGGCGACAACGTCGCCGCTCCAGGGCCTCCTGGCCCGGGGTATCGCGGCCCTCGAAGGCGCACGCTCTGCGGAAACGGGCGAAGAAGCCGGGCCCGAAGCCGGCGAGGAAGCCTCGGAGGACGCCGGGGGCGGTGGCGTGCTCGGACTCCTGACGTCCCGATTGGGCGAAGCGATCAACGGGCTGGCTGCAGACGAGCCGGTCGAGGGCGAAACCGCGGCTCAGGCAGGCGGTGGAGGGCTCTTGAGCCTGTTGGCCGACCGGGTCGGCCAGGCGGTGGCCGATCTGGGCGCTCCGGCCGAAGGGGAGGACGGCGACCGAGGCGGGCTGCTCGGGCTCATCTCCGAGCGGGTCGGAGGGGCGATCTCGGAGCTCGGCCAGGTCAGCTCGGAAGCAGCCGAAAGCGACGCCGAGGCGTCGACCGGCGGCGGCGTGCTCGATCTGCTCCGCACGGCGATCGGCGGTGGCGATGTCGCGGTCGACGACGCGGGAGAGCGAGACGGTGGCGGTCTGATCGGGCTCGTGGGTGACCGCATCAAGAGCGCCGTGGCCGGCGCGGCAGAACCGGGAGCCGACGGCGAGGCGTCACCGCTGGATGGGCTGGTCCAGGGCGGCATTCGTGCCGCGGTGGCCGGCCTCCTGGGCGGCGCCGAGGCCGAAGGAGCGGAGCCCGGCGAGACGGGGAGCCCAGCCCTCCAGCTCATCCGCGAGCGTGTGCTCGGCGCGGCGTCGACGATCACCGAGGCGGAGGTCGCCGCCGAGGCACCTCAGGCCGATGCTCCGTCGCTGCTGGGCCGACTGCAGGATCTGGTCGCCCGACTCTCCGAGCCCGGAACTGGTGATGACGGAGCCGACGATGACGTGCGCGGTGCGCTTCTGAACCTCATCGGCGGCCAGGTCCAGGGCGCCGTAGCGAACCTGACGGATCCCGAGGCCGAGGGCGGCGGCCAGCTGCTCGACCTGGTCCGGGATCGGGTGTTGGGGGCGACCGACGAGGCGGTCGACGGCACGGGTGACGAGCCGTCGCTCGTCCAGCAGATCCTCCAAGATCGCCTGGGACCGGTGGCGGATGCCCTCGCGGGCTCCGATGACCAGGAGGTCAGCGTCGAGGAGGGCGACACGCTCGACGAGGCACCGCCGGACACGATCCGTGACCGGGTGCGTGACTTCCTGGACGATGACGAGGACCCGATCGACGAACCGGCTACGGCACCAGGGGCCGGCGAGCCGGCTGCGGCACCAGGGGCCGGCGATCAGGCTCCGGCCGACCCGGTGGCTGACGACCCGGCCCAGGGTCAGGGCAGCCAGGGCCAGGGCAATCAGGGTCAGGGCAACCAGGGTCAGGGCAACGACGATCGCGATCCCCGGGGCCGCATCCGTGACCTGCTGGGTGCCGACGACGAGGACGACATCGACGTCGGAGCGCCCCAGAAGCCGATCGAGGACCGGATCCGCGACCGCATCGAATCGGTGACGGGTGAGCCGGCCGAGCCGGAGATCGACGTGGACGGTGACCAGAAGCCGCTTCGGGACCGGATCAAGGACCGGCTCGACGACCTCACCGACGAAGAGGACGACGGGTTCGGTGCCGGCACCGTGGCACCGGCTGCGTCGGTTGCCGTGGAAGCCGCCGCGGTGGCGCCGATCGACGACCCTGCGGTGGTCGACCTCGATGCGGCCCCTGACGACGTCCTCGCTCCAGACGCATCGGCCGCGGCACCCGAGCCCGAGCCGGTGCCCGAAGTGGTCGTGGAGGTCGACCTCGACGACGAGGTGCAGTGACGGTTGGGTCGGGACGGGATCGTCGGACCCGTCCCGACTCTCACCCGCCAGCCGACCGATGGGGCAGACAGGAGACCAGCGATGGCACTCGATGAGTTGGATCAGGAGCGATGATGGCCGAGGTTCCAGACCTCGAGGAACAGGGCCGCAAGTTGCTGGCCCGCTGCCACAAGGCGGCGACCGCCTACGGGCGCATCGATCTGGCTGACCGTGTCCTCCAGATGCTCGAGCGGATCGCCGACGACAGCCAGCGCGTGATGATGGTGGGGGAGTTCAAGCACGGCAAGAGCTCGTTGCTGAACGCCCTGATCGGTGAGGAGCTCTCCCCGGTCGATGCCGACATCGCGACCTCGGCGCCGATCGTCGTGCGCTACGGACCGGAACGGCGCGCGTTGGCCGTGGTCGACACCGAGCAGGGCCAGGGCGAGGTGTCATTTCCCGTCGAGGAGCTGCCCCTATGGGCCACCGAGGGTGGCAACCCCGGCAACCACCGTCACGTCCGACGCGTCGAGGTGGAGCTTCCCCATCCGATCCTCGAGGCCGGCATCGCGTTCGTCGACACGCCCGGGGTCGGTGGTCTCGCGTCGACGCACGGGACGATCACCGCCGCTGCGCTTCCGATGGCGGACGCGGTGCTGTTCGTATCCGACGCCGCCCAGGAGCTGTCGGCAAACGAGCTGGAGTTCCTGCAACTCGTGCGCCGGATGTGCAGCACGGTGGCCTACGTGACCACCAAGATCGACATGTACCCGCACTGGCGTCGGATCGTGGAGATCGATGGCGGGCATCTCGACAGCCGCGGCATCGATCTGCCGCGCATGGCGGTGTCGTCCACGTTGCGGGAGCTGGCCGATGAGACCGACGACGCCGAACTGGCCGACCAGAGCGGGTTCCGGCCTCTGGTGCGGTGGCTCGGTCGGACAGTGGCGCGTGGTGGTCGACGGCGGACGATCGATCTCGTCAGGACCGAGGTCGATCAGGTCGTCGGCCAACTGTCGTCGAAATTCCAGGCCGAGCGTGCCGCGCTCGACGCGGTCGACGTATCCGGGCTCATGTCCGATCTCGAGGCCGCCAAGGTCCGCGCCGATGCGTTGAAGGGCGCGTCCAGCCGTTGGAGCGCCGTGCTCACCGATGGGTTCGGTGACCTGTCGAGCGACGTCGACCATGATCTTCGGTCGAGGATGCGCGACCTGAACCGAAAGGTCAACGACATGATCGATGGGTTCGATCCCAACGACGCCTGGTCCGAGTTCGAACCCTGGCTGTACACCGAGTGCGGCTCGGTGGTGTCGGCGAACTATGTCGAGTTGGTCGAGCGCGTTCGTCAGCTGGTGGAGGAGGTCAGCGATCTCTTCGGTGCTGCGTCGGATGGCGCGACGTTCGCCGCTCGGGTGACGGCCGCAGACGAGCTCGTGGCCGGCACCGCGGTCGACGCCCGCCTCGATGTCGCCCGCGTGGGCGTGGTCGGCCAGGGCTTGTCGATCCTGAAGGGCGGGTATTCGTCCGTCGGCATGTTCTCGATGTACGCCGGGATGGCCGGAGTCGTGCTTTCGAACCCGGTGTCGGCGGCGGTGGCACTGGTCATGGGCGGCAAGGGTCTGCGTGACGAGCGGACACGGCAGCTCACGCAACGTCGCACCCAGGCCAAGGCGGCCGCCCGCCGGTACATCGACGAGGTGAACTTCGTCGTCGGCAAGGACAGCCGGGACACCATGCGGCACCTGCAGCGAGATCTCCGCGCCTACTTCACCCAGCGGGCCGAGGAATCGGCCCGGTCGGCGGCGGAGGCCGTGGCGGCCGCCCAGTCGGCGGTCAAGGGAACCCAGGAGGAGCGCACGGCTCGGCTGGCGGACGTGGAGGCCGAGCTCGGCCGGCTCACCAAGCTGACCGACATGGCCACCGTGCTTGCCGAGCACGCCGCGGGCATGGTGCTTGCTGAGCACGCTGCGGGCATGGGCTTGGCCGAGCACGCCGCGGCGGCGGGCACATCCGCTCAGGATCCGCGATGAACTCGATGCCCAGCCTCCTCCAACAGACCCGGAATCTGCTCGACGAAGCGACCGTCGTGTACACCGGGTCACCTCATGCGGCGGTGGTGGACGGGCTCCGGGCCCGCCTCGACGAGCCGCTCCGCGTCGCCGTGGCCGGCAAGGTGAAGGCCGGTAAGTCGACCCTGCTGAACTCGCTGGTCGGCGAACCTCTCGCGCCGACCGACGCCGGTGAATGTACGCGGATCGTCACGTGGTACCGCCATGGCATCACCTACCGGGCCACCATCGAGCACCGCGACGGGACCAGCCTTCCGGCGCGCTTCTCGCGCGATGGGGGCGGCCTCGAGGTGTTCCTCGATGGGAGCGCGGCTGACGACATCGATCGTCTGATGGTCGAGTGGCCGTCGTCTGCGCTGTCGGTCATGACCCTGATCGACACTCCCGGAATCGGCTCGCTCACCGAAGATGCCGGAGCGCGGACGCGGGAGTTCCTCGCCCCCACCGACGAAGTCCACACCCCGGCCGACGCCGTCATCTACCTGATGCGACACATGCACGGTGCCGACGCCCGGTTCCTGGAGACGTTCCACGACGATCGTGCCGCCCGTGCGGTGCCGGTCAACGCCATCGGCGTCTTGTCGCGTGCCGACGAGATCGGCGGGGCCCGCGCCGACTCCCTCCGGACCGCGGCACGCATCGCCGATCGCTATCGCGGCGATGCCAACGTGCGTCGTCTCTGCCAGACGGTGGTGCCGGTCGCCGGGCTGTTGGCCCAGCTCGGAGGCACGTTGACCGAGACCGAGTACCGAGCCGTGGCACGGTTGGCCGCCCTGTCCGTCGACGACGCCGAGGCCCTCCTGGTGTCTGCGGATCGGTTCACGACGCTGGCGTCGCCCGTGGGGTTGGCGGCGGAGGAGCGCGCGCACCTCATCGACCGCTTCGGGCTGTTCGGTCTGCGCCTCACCCACGCGCTCCTGCGAGCTGGCCGCGCGCCGTCGGCTCGCGAACTGGCTCAGGAGTTGCGGCGGCGGAGCGGTCTTGACGAGCTGCGTCGCGAGCTGACTGCGCATTTCTCGGCTCGTCGGGACACCCTCAAGTCGCGCTCGACGCTGTTGGCGCTCGAGGAGCTGGTCCGACGGCACCCCGGGCCCGGCACCCCTGAGCTCGCCGGCGCCATCGAGCGGGTGGTGTCGGGGGCACACGAGCTGGCCGAGCTGCGGCTGCTGATCGCCGTTCGGGCGGGCGCCGTCGGGCTCGACGACGAAGAGACCGCCGAGATCGAGCGACTCGTTGGGGGGTCCGGCGCCCTCCCTGCCGCACGCGTCGGCCTGCCTTTGGACGCCCCGGCCGCCGACGTCAAGGTAGCCGCCCTGGTCGCTCACCAGCGGTGGGCCGAACGTGCGGAGAGCCCACTTTCGTCGGTCGCGGTGACAGCGGCCGCTCGCGTGGTCCAACGCTCCTACGAGGCGGTGATCATGGTCGCGGCCGGCGGGTGAGCCCGGGAGCGCACGCCGGCCCGAATACGGGCCTCGATCGGTCTCCGCCGGCAAATGCTCGGTGGGGATGTCGGCACGAGTTGTCGAAATCTCCGTGAGGACACGGATGTCTCTGCACCCGCCCAGCACCCACAGTGGTGACACGTCGTGGGGTAGGAGACAACATGGATCGCAGGGGGGTACGCGTCGAGGAGCTACGTGACGCGGCCGATGTCGATGTCATGACGGCCCTGGCCGATCCGGCCCGCCGGGATCTCGCCGTGGCGGAGCTGTACCGCCGCTACGAGCGCCCGCTCCTCGCCTACGCCCGGCGCCGACTCGATGACCGGATGCGGGCCGAAGAGCTCGTCCAGGAAACCATGACCCGCCTGTGGACGATGGCGGATCGATTCGACAGCGGACGAGGCAACATCGACGCCTTGGTGTTCACCATCGCGTCGCGCGTCGCCATCGACATCGTCCGGCGGCAGCAACGATCGATCGGTCTGGCGCGTCACGAACCGGTGTCGGACCCGGCGTGGGTGGATCCGACGTCCAGTCGAGAGGTGGTGATGGCGGTGCGAGAGGCCCTGGCCACGCTGTCGGCCGAGCACCGCACGGTGATCGAACTGTCCTACTTCGGCGGTTTCAGCCAGTCGCAGGTCGCAGCCCGGCTCGGTGTGCCCCTCGGCACCATCAAGACCCGTTGCTACTGGGCGCTGCGGGCGTTGCACACCGCGCTGGGTGACGTATCGCCCCTCATCGACTGAGGGTCCTCCGCCCCGACAACCCGGGAAGATGCCGCCGGGAGCGCAGTCGCTCAGGGCAGCCGCCCTTCGGCCGATAGTCACCCCATGGAACCCGTGAAAGGGCGTGTCGTGACGGCGCTCCTCGACCGTCCGCCGGTGAAGGCGACGGAGGCGAGGTGGCCCGAGGATCGGGTTCACGTGGCGGCGGCGACGTTGCTGATCCTGGTCGTGGCGCTGGCCATCGGCTTCCTGGGCGACCCTCGGGTGGCATCGGGCAGCGATGTGGGCGGGAAGTTGGCGACCGTCAAGGTCATGGCCGAAGGCGACACGTGGTCGCCCGACGTCGGCTATTGGGCCGAAGCACTCGATCCCGACGGTCGATTCCATCAGTTGTTGAAGACCGCGCCGACCGATGCCGGCTGGATCCAGGTGACCGGCTTGCCCTTGATCCTGCCCGCGGTCCCGCTGTGGGACGCGGGAGGGGCCTCAGCGCTTCTGCTGCTCACGGTCGGCTCGGCGCCCTTGGCGGCGCTGGCGGCGCGGCGGCTCGCTCGCCAGTTGGGCGCCGACTCCGGATGGGGCGCGTTCTGGTTGGTCGGGCTGGGCTCGCCGGTGCTCGTCTACTCGGCCGACTTCTGGGAGCACGGACCGAGCGTGGCGGCGGGCCTCTGGGCGGTCACCCTGGCCGTGGGTCTGCCGGACGAACGGCCGGGCCGCGGCGCGTTCGTCAAGATCGTGGCGCTCGGGACCGTCACCGCATTGGCGGTGCTGTTGCGCCTGGAGGTGGGCCTGTCCCTGGTGGGCGTGGGGGCCTGCCTGTTGGCGGTTCGTGCCGAACGTCGCCGTCTGCTCGGTGCGGTGGGTCGATTCGGACTGGCCGGCGTGATCGCCGCCGCCACCTACGCGGGTTGGTCACGGCTCGAATCCGACCTTCTCGGCTCGGCGATCAGGTCGTCACGCGGTGGGTCGCAGCTCGGTGACGTGGGCTCGGACCTGGCCCAGCGGGGTCAGGACGCCATGCTGACCGCCGTGGGGGTGTGGGCCAGCGACAGCCCGGTCATGCTCATCGTCGGGGCAGCGATGATGGCTGTGCTCGGGGTGGCGATCGTCAAGGAACGAGACGGCGAGCCGCTCGGCGTGGCGATGATCGTTTTCGCCCCGCTGGTGCTCGTCCTACGGGCGCTCACCGGTCTCGGTTTCGTGCCCGGCGCCCTGCCCGCCGCTCCTGGTTCAGCGGCGGCCCTCGCGTCGCGGTCGAAACGCGAGCGCGCCCTGGCCGTCGGCGCCGTGTCGGCCATGGTGGCCACGTGGGCCCTCCAGTGGAAGGGCGGGATGCTGGCCCAATGGGGTGGCCGGTATCTGCTCGTCCCCGCCGCGTTGCTCACGGTGACGGGTGCGGTATCCATGGAACGGATCGGTTGGCGCCGACCAGCTGTGATGGCGATCGTCGCCTCCTCCGTCATCGTCAGCGGCTTCGGCGCGACGTGGCATGTCGTCCGGTCCAACTCGGTGGCGGACGCAATCGCGCAGGTGGAGGCGGTTCCGGCCGATGTCCTGATCGTGGCCACCGGCGTCGACAGTGGACGCACCTCGGGCGCCTGGTACGGGGATCATCGTTGGCTCACGGCCACCGGGGATCTGGATGAGATCATGGAGATCGCGAGCCGTGCCGGCATCGCTCGTGTGGATGTGGTCTACCCCGAGCCGCTGGACGGCGAGCGACCGATCGGCGGAGCGGTGGAGGGTGATCGTCGGGTAATCGACGTGGTTGCCGGGACCGTGTTCACGGTGGTGAGCTACGCACCCACCGGTTGATCGGATCGGCGTTACGAACAATCGTTCGTCGGGTTGCGATGACCGCTAGGATTCCGTCGTGGCCGAACGTCTCGTCATCCGCGGTGCCCGCGAGCACAACCTGCGCAACGTCGATCTCGATCTTCCGAGGGACCAGCTGATCGTCTTCACCGGGCTCAGCGGGTCGGGGAAGTCGTCGCTGGCCTTCGACACGATCTACGCGGAAGGTCAGCGCCGGTACGTCGAGTCGCTCTCGGCCTACGCCCGCCAGTTCCTCGGTCAGATGGACAAACCCGATGTCGATGTGATCGAGGGACTGTCGCCGGCCATCTCGATCGACCAGAAGTCCGCCTCGCGAAATCCTCGGTCGACCGTCGGCACCATCACCGAGGTGTACGACTACCTGAGGCTGCTCTACGCGCGCATCGGCGTGCCCCACTGCCCGAACGACGACACGCCGATCAAACGTCAGACCCCCAGCCAGATCGTCGATCGTGTCCTCGAGCTCCCTGAAGGCACGCGCTTCCAGGTGTTGGCGCCGGTCGTGCGCGGCCGCAAGGGCACCTACGACACCCTGCTCACCGATCTGGCCGGCCAGGGGTTCGTCCGCGCTCAGGTCGATGGTGAACTCATCGAGCTCGCCGATCATGCCCAGCTCGATCTGGCGCGGTACGAACAGCACGACATCTCCGTCGTGGTGGACCGCCTCGTGCGGCGGGAGGGGGTCGAGCGCCGCCTCACCGATTCCATGGAGACCGCCCTTCGTCTCGCCGAGGGCATCGCCGAGATCCAGATCATCGACGCCGATGGCACCGAGCGGACGGTCACGTTCAGCCAGCACCTGGCCTGCCCGACCTGTGGCACGTCCTACGGCGAACTCGCGCCCCGGAACTTCTCCTTCAACTCGCCGTACGGTGCGTGTGGCCACTGTGACGGTCTCGGCACGGTGTACGAGGTCGATCCCGAGCTGGTGGTACCCAATCAGGATCTCTCCCTGGCCGAGGGCGCCATCGCCCCGTGGGCCGGGGCCAAGAGCCAGTACTTCATCCGGCTGATCGAGGCGGTGGCCGAGGAGAACGACATATCGATCGCGTCGCCGTGGAGCGCGCTCGGCAAGGCGCAGAAGAAGCTGCTGCTCTACGGCACCAAGGGCAAGGTCGTCGTCAAGTACAAGAACCGTTATGGCCGCTCGCGCCAGTACAACGCAGGCTACGAGGGCATCATCTCGTACCTGAAGCGGCGTCACAGCGAGGCCGAGAGCGACTACCAGCGCGATCAGATCGAGGGGTACATGCGTGAGGTTCCGTGCCCCGAGTGCGAGGGCTCGCGGCTGAACCCGTTGTCGCTCGGCGTCCGGATCAACGGGTACTCGATCGCCGCGGTGTGCGCGCTCTCGATCGGCGAAGCGGCCAAGGTGCTGGCGGGTTTCGACCTGTCAGATCGTGATCACATGATCGCCGAGGGCGTGGTCAAGGAGGTCAATGCCCGAATGGGCTTCCTCCTCGATGTCGGCCTCGACTACCTGAGCCTCGGGCGGTCAGCCGGAACGCTGGCCGGCGGCGAGGCCCAGCGGATCCGGTTGGCGTCGCAGATCGGCAGCGGCCTGGTTGGCGTGCTGTACGTCCTCGACGAACCGTCGATCGGGCTTCACCAGCGCGACAACAAACGCCTGATCGACACGTTGATCCGCCTGCGCGATCTCGGCAACACGGTCATCGTGGTCGAGCACGATGAGGACACCATCCGTGTGTCCGATCACGTGGTCGACATCGGCCCCGGCGCGGGCGAGCTCGGTGGTCACGTGGTGCACTCAGGCCCGGTCGCCGATCTGCTGACCAACCCGGACAGCGTGACGGGCCAGTACCTCTCCGGTGTCCGCTCCGTGCCGGTTCCGGCTCAGCGGCGGCAGCCGGGGGAACAGTGGTTGACCATCCGGGGAGCCCGGGAGAACAACCTCCGCAACCTCGACGTGCGGCTTCCGCTGGGCTGTTTCGTCACCGTGTCGGGCGTGTCCGGCTCCGGCAAGTCGACCCTGATCAACGAGATCCTGCACAAGTCGCTCATGCAGCGGATCTATTCGTCCAAGGTTCCGCCCGGGCTGCACAAGAGCATCGAAGGTCTCGAACACCTCGACAAGGTGATCGGTATCGATCAGTCGCCGATCGGCCGTACCCCGCGCTCGAACCCGGCCACCTACACCGGCGTGTTCGATCACGTCCGCAAGCTGTTCGCGCAGACCCCGGAGGCAAAGGTCCGTGGTTACCTGCCGGGCCGATTCTCGTTCAACGTGTCCGGTGGTCGCTGCGAGGCGTGCGCCGGCGACGGAACCATCAAGATCGAGATGCACTTCCTGCCCGATGTCTACGTGCCGTGCGAGGTCTGCAAGGGCAAGCGGTACAACCGGGACACCCTCGAGGTCACCTTCAAGGGCAAGAACATCTCCGAGGTCCTGGACATGCCCTGCAGCGAGGCGCTGGAGTTCTTCGCCAACCAGCCGGTCATCGCCCGCCACTTGCAGACGGTGGTCGATGTCGGCCTCGGATATGTGCGGCTCGGCCAACCCGCGCCGACCCTGTCCGGGGGCGAGGCGCAACGCGTGAAGCTGGCCAGCGAGTTGGCGAAGCGCTCCACCGGTCACACCATCTACATCCTCGACGAACCGACCACCGGCCTCCACTTCGATGATGTGCGGAAGCTGCTCGGCGTGCTGAGCCGCCTGGTCGATCAGGGCAACACCGTGGTCGTGATCGAGCACAACCTCGATGTGATCAAGACGGCGGACTGGCTGATCGACCTCGGCCCGGAGGGTGGGGCCGGAGGCGGCACCCTCGTGGCCGAGGGGCCACCCGAGCACGTCGCCACGGTCGCCGCCAGCCACACTGCAAGGTTCCTGGCGCCGCTCCTCGCGGGAGCGGCGGGGAAGTAGGGCGCCGCTCCTCGCGGGAGCGGTGGGGAAGTAGGGCGCCGTTGCTCTCGGCAACGGCGGGGAGATAGGGCGCTCCTCGTCGCCGTCAGTGGTTGACCAGCGCGTCCGGTGCGGGGGTCGGCCCGTCGACGCCGTGGCGGGGCAGCACCACCCGGCCGTCGCCCGGCTGGTAGCCGCGGTGGCGCCAGAGGTGTCGGGCTACGGCCACGGCATGTCGTGCGCCCCGGGCGGTCATGATGGCTCGATTGCGCCGCCGCGGCGGATGGTGGCATCGAGCGCCTTCGACCTGCAGCACCCGGAGGCCCGCTCGCCGCAGGCGGAGGCAGAAGTCGACGTCCTCGGGGCCGTAGTGGTATCTCTCGTCGATGCCGTGCACCAGGTTGAAGGCGTCGCGGCGAAAGACCTGACAGGCACCGATCACGAAGTCGACGTCCCATGACGCCACCTGATCGTCGGGGCGAGGATCTTCGTACGAGCTGGTCACGCCCAGGACGCGTCCGACCTTGCGGCTGAGGGTCGGGGCCGCGCCTCCGCTCTGGGAGGGCGATTGGCCGACGAACACCGGTGCGGCCAGGGCGATGTCGGCGCCTGATGTGATCGCGTCGACGAGGGTCCGCAGGCACTCGGGCTCGAGGCGGGCGTCGCTGTCGAGCAGGCAGACGAAGGGGGCGTCCCCGGCCGTGGTGCCCTGGTTGCGGGCTGCCGCGACGCCGCGGTTGGTGCTGTTGCTCAGGAGGCTCAGTCGTTCGCCGGCGATCTCGACGGCCGGTACCGATCCGTTGTCGACCACGGTGACGTGGACATCGACCCCGACCGAACCCAGCGCGGATGCGATGGCGTGGTCCAGGAGGGGGCCGTCGTTCCAGGTGAGGATCACGACGTCGACGGTTGGCCGGGCCGTGGTCGGAAGCCGAGGGAGTGAGGGTGTGGACGTCGGTCGTCTCGTTCGCGCCAGCAGGTGCCACGAGAGCACGAGCTCGGCGCCCAGCGTCGCCGACGCCGCGCCGACCATGCCCCAGTGCGGGATCAGCACGAGGTTGGCGGCGATGTTGAGCGCAGCCGCTCCGATCAGGCACACGGCGAGGCGGCGTAACGGGAGCACCGCGAGATAGATCGGTTGGAGTGCGGCGGTGCTCGTCTTCACTGCCGTGGAGACGAGCAGGATGGTCAGCGCCGCGCGCCCTCGGACGTACTCAGGTCCGAGGAGCGGTCCGACGCTCAGTATCAGGACGGGACTCACGACGACGAGTGCGAGGGCCCCTAGACGGCCGACCTTCAAGGCTCGCCGGCGGAGGTCGTCGTAGGCGTGCGGTCGATCCCTGAGCGTGGTGGTGACGGCCGGCAACGAGCCCAGCGCAGCGAGGCCGACGATGGTCACCCAGGCGTTGGGGATCCGGTAGACGAGGTTGTAGATGCCGGCGGTCGTCCGGTCGGTGAGCGCGGCGAGGAGGAAGGTGTCACTGGAGACGAACACCTGGTCCGCGAGGGCGATCAGCAGCGCCCAGCCGGACAGCACGGTCAGGCGCGATGTCGATGCCGCGCCGCCGTTGGGCACTGGGCTCAAGGAGGCCGAGACGGCCAGCGCGATCGCAGCCGCAAGGCCGATGGCGATGGCTCCTCCGGCAGCCGACGTGGTCGTCATGGCCAGGCCGGCGAAGATCACTCCGTTGACCGTCGATGGCACTGCGGCCGCGAATGCTCGACCCTGTCCGAGGGCGATCCAATCCCGGGTCATTCCCCGGGCGGGTATCGCGAGGGCCACGACGGCCAGGTCAGGGCGACGGATGGCCACGACGATGGCGACGTAGAGAAAGGCCAGGCCCAGCGAAAGCTTCGTCCTGAGGTCGATCAGCCGCCGCTGATCGACCGCGTCAGCGCCGTGGGCAACGTCGCGCGGGCCGCGATAGGTCGCACCCCAGTCGCCGATGAGGCCGCCGTACCGGCAGGCCAGGGCGGCCACGGCCAGGTCGCCGAATGCTTGGCCGCCCAGACGCCGACCGAGAATGATCCAGCCGAGCATCTCGGCGCCCTGGCCGGCGAGTCGAGCCAGCGTGAACGGTGCCGCGACGCGAGATGCGATGCCTCGGCTCGTCATCAGATGCGGGTCGGCCGCGTTGCGCCGGGCCTCGGGAGGTACCGCCAGAGCTTCCGCGTGAACCACACCGCGAGATCGCGAAGCCGGACCGTGCGGGGGTGGAGCCGCCACACCTGAAGGGTGGCCCGTATGGCACGGCCGTAGCCCATGCTGTTCCGGGATCCCTGCTCGTGGCGCCGGTACTCGAGCCAGCAGTCGCTCGCTCGACGACCGAGAGCACCGAGCCCCATGAGGTTGATGTAGAGCTCCCAGTCCTCGTAGATGACGTCGCTCCGGTATCCGCCCGTCCGGTCGAACCAGGTGCGCCGCATCAGTGGGGAGCCGTTGATCCGCTTGTCCCGCACCACCGTCTCGAAGCTGAACTCGGGTGCTCGACGGAACTCATCGACCGCGCCGAACAGCAGCTCGTCGGCGTAGGCGAAGGCGATCTGGGGATCGTCGAGCGCCCGAGCGGTCTCCTCGAGGTAGGTGGGCGAGAGCCGGTCATCGGCCGACAACAGGACGAAAGCGTCGCCGCTCGAGGTGGCGATGGCGTCGTTGAAGGTCGTCGCCGCGCCCCGAGCCGGGAATCGGCTCACCACGATGAGGTCCGGTACCCGCTCGCCAAGTCGAGCGATGACCGCCGTCGTGTCGTCGGTGCTGCCGTCATCGACGATCACGATCTCGTCGGCGGGTCGCGACTGGGCCAGAACCGACTCGACCGCATCGGTCAGGAAGCGTCCGTAGTTGTGACACGCGATGACGACGGAGATCCGTGAAGGCGACGTGGCGGACCGGGTCTCGCTCGATTCGGTCGACCGCAGTTGCATGGTGTCCTATCGGCTCGTCGCGACGGGTTTTTACCTGCTTCGGTGGCGCTTTCGTGAGCATGGCCCGAGGCCCGCTGGGCCGGGGAGGGGGCCGAACGGCCTACTCACGGCGTTGGGGGACGCGCCGATAGGTTGTCCGTGAGGCTCCTGGCGCGGTTCCTGCTCCTCGTGGGCGTTGTGGGGGTCGTGCTTTCGCTCAGCAAGCTGCACGCCGCCTACGTGGCGGAACCGGCGTACGACTACACGGGCAGCTTCCGGTTCGCCTGGTCGTTCATGCTGATGGGGGGTCATCTACTGGCGGCCTACAGCCTGGGGTTGCCCGATCTCGTGCGGGGCCGCCGTGGCGTGCTGGTGGCATCGTTGGTCGCGTCGGTCGCGGCGACGGTGGCCATCTCCGTCCTTCAACTCGTGGTCGGCGATGCGTTGCTTCCTCGTTTCGTCGTGTTCGGGAGCGGACTGCTGCTCACGGCCTGGTACGGCTTCTGCGCCCAGCTGTCGGATTCGGGCCGCACCTTCGACGCCGAGCGGGACCGGGTGGTCGTGGTCGGATCATGGGCGGACGCCGCCGACCTGCGGGAGGAGCTCGACAACGGGGCCGAACGTCAAGCTCGAATCGTCGACGTGCTCACCGTGGCCGAGGCACGCTCATCGGGCTCGAGCACTCGACCAGCTGATCGAAGCGGTTGAGCTGGGCGGCGCCAACGTCGTGGTGCTCGATCGTCAGGCTCAGACCGACGACAGCGTGGTGGACCAGGTGGCCGAGTTGCACGAACATGGCATTCGCGTCCGCACGTTGTCGCTGTTCTACGAGCAGTGGCTGGGCAAGCTGCCCGTCGCGGAGCTGGAGCGGGTCTCGCTCATGTTCGACATCGGGGAACTGCATCGAGCCCGCTACGGCCGCTTGAAGCGATTGGTCGACGTTCTGGTGGCCGCTTTGCTGACGCCCGTGTTGGGAGTGGTGATGCTCGGCGCTTTCCTCGGCAACCTGGCCGGAAGCCCCGGGCCGCTGCTGTTCCGTCAGGAGCGGGTTGGCCGGTTCGGCCAGCCGTTCACCATCCTCAAGCTGCGCACCATGGTGGAGGGTCCAGCGCGACGATCGAGGCGCCTGGACCGAGAAGGGAGACGACCGGGTCACGCCGATCGGCCGGATCCTGCGCCGCACCCATCTCGACGAGCTCCCTCAGGTCATCAATGTCCTCCGCGGCGACCTGTCGATCGTCGGGCCGCGTCCGGAGCAGACGCCCTACGTCGAGGAGCTGGCCGGGAAGTTGCCCTTCTACCGGATGCGCCACCTGGTTCGTCCCGGGGTCACCGGGTGGGCCCAGGTCAAGTACGGGTACGCGTCGAACGAGCACGACACGCTCGAAGAAGCTGCAGTACGAGTTCTTCTACCTCCGCCACCAAGGTCTGATCTTCGACAGCCGGATCCTGGTGCGAACGCTTCGACACGTCGCTCGGGGCGGCGGCCGCTAGGGCGACGCCCCCGGGTCGGCCCGCTGACGGCCGGCCGTGGCTGTCGAGCGCGCTCCCGTAGCCTGTCGGGATGGTCGAGCGTCCACCCACCGGAACGATCCCCGACGCTCCCGGCTCATACCAGTTCAAGGACGCCGACGGCCGGATCATCTATGTCGGCAAGGCCAAGAGCCTCCGGAGCCGGCTGTCGAACTACTTCCAGAACCCGGCCAACCTGCCACCACGTACCCGGCAGCTCGTCGAGTCCGCGGCCACGGTCGAGTGGATCCAGGTCGCCAACGAGGTCGACGCCCTGCTGCTGGAGCACACCCTCATCCAGCGGAACCAACCCCGGTTCAACGTGCGGTACCGAGATGACAAGAGCTATCCGCATCTGGCGGTGACGATGAGCGACGAGTGGCCGCGGGCCATCGTCGTACGGGGGGCCAAGCAGAAGGGGTACCGCTACTTCGGGCCGTACGGTCACGCCTACGCCATCCGCGAGACGCTCGATCTGCTGCTGCGTACGTTCCCGATCCGCACCTGCAGCGACAACAAGTTCCGTCACCACGAGCGTCTCGGCCGGCCCTGCCTGCTCTTTCACATCGAGAAGTGCGCCGGGCCCTGCGTGGGCGAGGTCGACGACCTCGACTACCGGTTCCTCGTGGCCGAGCTGCTGGCCTTTCTCGAGGGTGACACCGATGCCGTCGTCGAACGGCTCGAGGGCCAGATGAAGGCCGCGGCCGTCGAGTTGGAGTTCGAGGTCGCCGCTCGGCACCGTGATCGGCTGGCCACCGTGCGCAAGGCGATCGAGCGCCAGCAGATGGTGGGGGAGCGTTCCGAGGACTTCGACGTGATCGGCCTCGCCGACGACGATCTGGAGGCTGCGGTCCAGGTCTTCCACGTCCGCAAGGGCAAGGTG
Source organism: uncultured Acidobacteriota bacterium (assembly GCA_963732655.1). GTDB lineage: Bacteria > Actinomycetota > Acidimicrobiia > Acidimicrobiales > SHLQ01 > CAVTWS01. The sequence continues at coordinate 1,241,160 of CAVTAI010000005.1, forward strand.
CTCGGCCGGCGCGGCTTCGTCGTCGACAAGGTGGAGGATCTCACGTCGGCCGATCTGGTGGCCCGCGTGCTCGAGCGCGTGTATTTCGGCGACAACCCGATGGGGTGGCCCAAACGAGTGCTGGTGCCGGAGCTGCCGACCGATGTCGAGCTGTACGAGGAGTGGCTCGGCTCCCTGCGGGGTTCGGCCGTCACGATCACGATTCCGCAGCGCGGCGACAAACGCCAGCTCCAGGAGACCGTCACCCAGAACGCCACCGAGTCGCTCAACCGGCATCGTCTGAAACGCGCCGGCGATCACAACTCGCGAGCGAAGGCGCTGAACGAGCTGCAGGAGGCCCTCGACCTGCCCGAGGCGCCGTTGCGCATCGAGTGCTTCGACATGAGCCACATCCAGGGCAGCGACTATGTCGGCTCGATGGTGGTGGTCGAGGACGGCCTGGCCAAGAAGAGCGACTACCGGCGGTTCAAGCTCAAAGGTGTGGCCGGCAACGACGACTTCGCGGCGATGGAGGAGGTGCTGACCCGCCGATTCACGGCCTACCTGGCCGACCGGTCGAAACCGGTGGCGGAACGCACCGGCCGCTTCTCGTACCCGCCGCAGCTGCTGGTGGTCGACGGCGGCAAGGGCCAGCTGAGCGTGGCCGTGCGCGTCCTGACCGAGCTGGGACTCGACGAGGAGATCCCCGTCGTCGCCCTCGCCAAGCAGTTCGAGGAGCTGTACCGGCCCAACCGTAGCGAGCCGGTGCGTCTGCCTCGCCAGTCCGAGGCGCTCTACCTGCTGCAGCGCATCCGCGACGAGTCACATCGGTTCGCCATCAGCTTCCACCGGGAGTTGCGCGGCAAACGGATGACGGTGTCGGCCCTCGACGGCGTACCGGGGCTCGGTCCGACCCGTAAGACCCGGTTGACCAAGGAGCTGGGCGGGGTCAACAAGGTGAAGACGGCGAGCCTGGACGAGCTTCGCGCCTTGCCCTGGCTACCGGATGACGTGGCGCGGGCCGTCTACGACAAGATTCACGGCGGCCGGGTCCGGGGCGACTCTGCGGCCGGACAGAGGGGATGACCGACATGGTCGGGCCAGGAGTCGACGCGTTCGTCGAGCGAGATCTGGGAGGACCACGCCGACTGGTGGCAGGAGGGCTTCACCGCCGGGCGCCGATGCCGAGTACGAGGAGCAGATCATCCCGCTGGCGGTCGACCTGCTCGGCTCGTACGGGCGTGTGCTCGACATCGGGACCGGCGAGGGCCAGATCTCTCGGGCCCTGGTTCGAGCGGGCGCCACGGTCGTGGGGCTGGACTTCAGTCGCGCCCAGTTGGCGACGGCCGCCGCCCGGGGTGAAGGTCCGGCGTTCGTGCGGGGTTCCGCCGTCACGCTCCCCGTCGCTGGCGCGTCGTTCGACGCGGCGGTCGTGTGCCTCGTGTACGAACACGTCGACGACGTCGACGACGCGATCGCCGAGTTGGCCCGGGTGGTGCGTCCGGGAGGGCGGGTCGCCCTGTTCTTGAACCACCCGCTCATCCAGACGCCCGGGAGTGGCTGGATCGACGATCAGATCCTCGAACCGCCCGAGCAGTACTGGCGCATCGGCCCATACCTGCCCGAGGTCGCGTTCGACGAGCAGGTGGCGTACGGGGTGTTCGTCCGGTTCGTACACCGCCCCCTCAGTCGGTACGTCAACGCCCTGATCGACTCCGGGCCTCAGCCTGGAGAGGATCCTGGAACCACCACCACCACCGGGGTTCCTGGCGCGGGCCCAGGAGTACGAGGACGCCAAGGACATCCCCCGCCTCATGGTCCTCGTCGCTCGTAGGATGGACCCGTGAGCGAGCTCCTCGTCATCACCGGGCTGTCGGGGGCCGGCCGCTCCCAGGCGGCCAACGCCGTCGAGGACCTCGGGTGGCACGTGATCGACAACGTCCCGCTCGACCTGCTGGGCGAGTCGGTGCGAATCGCTCAGGTCAAGCTCGGCCAGGAACGTATCGGTCTGTCCCTGCCGGCGGGTACCGATCCGGCGGCGCTGGCCGAGGCGATCACCGGTCTGTCGCACGCCGCCGACCGGGTCCACATCTTGTTTCTCGACGCCTCGACGGACACGCTGGTCCGCCGGTACGAGAGCACCCGTCGTCGCCATCCGTTCGGGGTGTCGGCCACGCTCTCGGATGCGATCGAAGCCGAGCGGACGGCGCTCGCTCCGGCCGTGGCCCGAGCGCTGACGTGGTGATCGACACGTCAGCGACCTCAACGTCCACCAGCTGAGGGAGCGCATGGAGGAGCTCTTCGGCTCCACCTTGGCGTCCGAACGGATGCGGGTCACCGTCGTCAGCTTCGGCTACACGCACGGTCTGCCGCGAGATGTCGACCTCGTGTTCGATTGCCGCTTCCTCCCCAACCCGCATTGGGTGCCCGAGCTGCAGCCGCTGACCGGGCGGGATGCGCCGGTGCGCGAGTACGTGCTCCAGCAGGCGTTGGCGCAGACCTTCCTCACCCACCTCGACGGTCTGCTCGACGATCTCCTGCCCGCGTTCGTGGCCGAGGGCAAGTCGTACCTGACGGTGGCCTTCGGATGTACGGGCGGCCGCCATCGTTCGGTCGCCATCTCGGAGCGGGTCGCCGAGAAACTGCGTGACGACGGCTACGATCCGGTGGTCGTGCATCGCGACGTCGATCGCTGAGCTTTCCGTCGCTCGCATCCCTGGATCAAGGAGGATCCCGAATCATGGCTATTCGCGTGGGCATCAACGGCTTCGGCCGCATCGGCCGCAACTTCTTCCGTGCCGCCAAGAAGGCCGGTGCGCCCATCGACTTCGTCGCCGTCAACGATCTCGGCGATCTCGAGACGATGGCCCACCTGCTGGCCAACGACTCCGTGCACGGCCCGCTGGCCAGCAAGGTCAAGGTCGGCAAGAACGGCATCATCGTCGACGGCGACACGCTTGCAGGTCCTGAGCTACCGGAACCCGGCCGAGCTGCCCTGGGGCGACCTCGGGGTCGACGTCGTCATCGAGTCGACGGGGTTGTTCACCGCTCGCGACAAGGCGGCCGCGCACCTCGCCGGCGGCGCCCGCAAGGTCATCATCTCGGCGCCGGGTGAGAACGCCGACGCCACCTTCGTGGTCGGCGTCAACGACGACACCTACGACCCCGCCAAACATCACGTCGTGTCGAACGCCTCGTGCACCACGAACTGCTTCGTGCCGATGATCAAGGTGCTCGACGACGCCTTCGGCGTCGAGCGGGGTCTCATGACCACCGTCCACGCCTACACCGGCGACCAGATGCTCGTCGACGGCCCGCACAAGGACCTTCGCCGCGCCCGTGCCGCAGCGGTCAACATCGTCCCCACCTCGACCGGCGCCGCTCGGGCCACGGCCCTCGTCATGTCGTCGATGAAGGGCAAGCTCGACGGCACGTCGCTTCGGGTGCCGATCCCCGACGGTTCGATCACCGATTTCGTGGGTCTGCTCAAGCGTGATGTCACCACGGCAGAGGTCAACGCGGCGTTCAAGGCCGCCGCGTCGAAGGGCCCGCTCGCCAAGGTGCTCGACTACAGCGAGGCGCCGCTGGTGTCGTCGGACATCGTCGGCTCGCCCGGCTTCGTGCACGTTCGACTCGGGCCTCACCATGACCATGGGCAACATGGTCAAGGTGCTCGGGCTGGTACGACAACGAGTGGGGCTACTCCACCCGCCTGGTCGACCTCGACGGTCACCGTCGGCAGCCGTAAGGCCAAGGTGGTCAAGAAGGCGGCCAAGGCCGCGGCCAAGCGGCCGGCCAAGGCTGCGCCTGCCGCCACGAAGTGACCGCCGACGGCGATGAAGGTTCCCCAGCTCGAGGACCTCGGCGACCTCGATGGTCGCCGGGTCCTGGTGCGGGCCGATTTCAACGTCCCGCTCAGCGACGGTGAGATCACCGACGATCTCCGCATCCGCGCCGCCCTGCCCACCCTCCGGTGGCTGCAGGAGCGCGGCGCACGGGTGACCGCCTGCACCCACCTCGGGCGCCCGAAGGGCGCTCCGGACCCGAAGTACGACCTCGGTCCGGTGCGGGCCCGGGTGGCCGAGCTGGCGCCCGGCGTCGAGCTGCTCGACAACCTGCGCTTCGATCCCGGCGAGGAGAGCAACGATCCCGCGTTCGTGCAGAAGCTGATCGCCGGCCAGGACGCCTACGTGAACGATGCGTTCGGTGCGTCGCATCGGGCCCACGCCTCGATCGTGGGCCCGCCGAAGTTCCTGCCCTCGGCCGCCGGTCGTCTGCTGGCCCGCGAGACCGAAGTGCTCACCGGGCTTCGCTCGAACCCGGCTCGCCCGTTCGTGGCGGTCATGGGTGGCGCCAAGGTGTCCGACAAGCTCGGGGTGATCGAGGCGCTGCTCGGTGTCGTCGACTCGCTGATCGTCGGCGGCGGCATGTGCTTCACGTTCTTGAAGGCCCAGGGCCACTCCATCGGGTCGTCGTTGCTGGAGCCGGACATGGTCGACACGTGCCGACGCCTGCTCGATGGCTCCAAGCCGATCCACCTGCCCGACGATCTCACCGGCCTCGGCCCGGGCGGGCAAGCTGTTCGACCCGTCGGCTGGGGGAGAGGTGCGCCAGTTCGGCGCCGACCTTCCCGACGGTTGGATGGGCGTCGACATCGGCCCGGGAACGGCCGCCCGTTTCACCGATGTCCTCCTGGAGGCGCGCACGATCTTGTGGAACGGCCCGATGGGTGTGTTCGAGGATCCTCGTTTCGAGGCCGGGACCCGGGTGGTGGCCGAAGCGGTGGCGGAGTCTCGTGGGTTCAGCGTCGTGGGCGGAGGCGACAGCGCGGCCGCGGCGGCGCAGTTCGGTGTCGACGACCGCGTCGACCACGTGTCGACCGGCGGCGGGGCGTCGCTGGAACTGATCGAACAGGGCGATCTGCCCGGACTCGCCGCCTTGCGCGGTGAGTGGAACGACTGAAATCGGAGACCATGATGGCTGCCGCAGCTCGCCGCCCGCTGATCAGCGGCAACTGGAAGATGCACAAGAACCACTTGGAGGCGATCCAGCTCATCCAGAAGTTGAGCTACGCCCTCACCAAGGACGACATCGAGGTCGGTCGACGTCTCGGTGCATCCGCCGTTCACCGATCTGCGGTCGGTGCAGACGGTGCTGGAGGCCGACAAGATCGGTTTCGCCCTGGGCGCCCAGAACTGCCACTGGGACGACACGGGCGCCTTCACGGGCGAGGTGTCGCCGGCGATGCTGGCCAAGCTCAACGTGGCGTACGTGATCGTCGGGCACTCCGAGCGCCGGGAGATCTTCGGCGAGACCGACGAGATGGTCAACAAGAAGGTCGCCTCCGTCGTGCGCCACGGGATGACGCCGATCATGTGCTGCGGCGAGACGCTCGACGAGCGTGAGGCCGGGACGACGCAGGCCAAGGTCACCGGGCAGGTCACGGCCGGTCTGGCCGGGCTGAGCGGTGAGCAGGTCGGAGCGATGGTGATCGCGTACGAGCCGATCTGGGCGATCGGGACGGGCCGTACGGCGTCGACCGAGGATGCTCAGGCGGTGTGCGCTGCGATCCGGGCCCAGGTGGGGGAGACCTTTGGTGCGGCGGCCGCGTCGACCGTGCGGGTCCAGTACGGCGGGTCGGTGAAGCCGACCAATGCCGCCGAGCTGATGAGCCAGCCCGACATCGACGGTGCGCTCGTCGGTGGGGCGAGCCTGGATTCGGAAGACTTCGCCCGGATCGTCAACTACCGCCTGATGGCGGACTGAACAAGGTAGGCTCGGCGCCGATGTTCGTGCTGGTGACCATCGTCCATGTGATCGCGTCGTTGACGCTCGTCTTCCTCGTGCTGCTCCACAGCGGCAAGGGCGGCGGCCTGTCCGACATGTTCGGTGGCGGGCTCGGCGCTTCGGCGGCCGGCTCCACCGTCGTCGAGAAGAACCTCGATCGCATCACCATCATCGCCGCCCTGGTGTACCTGTTCAGCACCATGGGCCTGGCGCTGCTGTTCTGACGGGGCGAGCAACCCTTTTTCAGACGGTTGACCTCCAGGATTCGGCTGGCCGTGCCGATCTGTGAGGTGTGAGCTCCTGTTGGTGGTCCCCACGCGCCTGAGGTCGTCGGTCGCGCCGTCGCCCCTGCGGAGACGCGGCGTGTCTCGTCGGCGTGCGCCGCGCTGCGCTTCGGCATGGGTTTCGTGGCCGGTGGTATCGCCATGGGCATCATCGCCAATTCGGCCGGGTGGCTGGAGTCGGCGTCGTCGGATGACGATGTCGGGTTCGAACGTGTCGGCCGGGCATCGACCCGGCCGAGGTGGGCCGCCCGATCCTGCGGGTCGGGGTCAGCGGGGTCCGGTCGCTCGACCCGGCGCCGGCGCGCGAGGAGTCGGTCAGCGAGATGCTGGTCGCCGACCTGCTCTACGACGGGTTGACGAGCTCTGGACCCGGCAACGGGTGCCGTCGACGGTGCGCTGGCGGAGTCGTGGGAGTCGACCGAGGGCGGGATGGTGTGGGTGTTCCGGCTCGACGCCGATCGGTCCTTCTCCTCGGGCGTGCCGGTGTCGTCGAGCGATGTGGCGGCCTCGATCGAACGGGTGCGAGCGCTGGGATCTGCGGTGCTGGCCTCGACGGGCTTGAGCTCGATCGAGACGTACGACACGACCGATCCCCGCACGCTGGTGATCCGGCTTGTCGTCGCCGTACGAGGAGCTGCCCGCGCTGCTGGCCGGCCCGATCTTCGGGGTGGTGCCGGCCGGGGTGGACGTGGCGACGATGAACGGGGCCGCGACGCCGGTGGTGAGCGGGCCGTACGCTCTCGGCGGGGCGAGCGAGGAGTAGCTGGCTGCTGGCCCGTCGCCCCGAGGCCGAGTGGGTCCGGGGTCGACCTGATGGCGCTGCGCCGGTTCGGGTCGAGTGACCGATGCGTTCGACGCCCTGGTCGCCGGCGAGGTGGAGGTGGTGGCCGTGCCCCTACGGCCGGGAAGCGAGAGTGCCGGGCGAGGTCGGGCTGGTCGAGGCCGACGGGGCCCTCACAGGTCTTCTTCGGGCTCGACCTGCGGAGTCCCGAACTCGCCGACGTTCGCGTGCGGGAGGCCGTGGTCCGAGCGGTCGACTCGTCTGCCGTGGTCGACACGGCGCTGCCGGGAGCAGCCACCGCAGTCACCTCGCTGGGAACGCCGCTCCAGTGCGTGGCACCGTGTGGCGCCGACGTGGCTCGAGCCTCTGCGCTGGTGAGCGAGCTCGCGGCGGAGCGGGGTGGTTCGGTGCCGCTGACGATCGACACCTTCGGCCCGGGGTCGGAGGGTTCGGACCCGATCGGTGCGGACTCGACGAGAGTGCGTTGGCCCACTCGGTGGCGGATCAACTTCGGGCCGTCGGGTTCCTCGTCGAGGTGGTCGAGCACGATCCGGCCGAATACGCCGCCGCCGTGGGGACGGGCTCACTGAGCCTGTTCCGATGGGGCTGGGTGTCCCCGCTGCCCGGGCCCGGGGGCGCGCTGCCGTGGCTGCTTCCGTCGGGAGCGCCCGACAACGTCTTCGGCCTGACGTCGGCCACCGTCGATGCCGCGGTCGCCGCCGCGGTCGGGGCGTCCGATCCGGTGGTGCGGGCGCAGGCGTACGCCGATGCCGTGGAGGCCGCCGAGCCGTCGTTCTACGTCATCCCCGTGGGAATCGTGCACCGGGTGGTCGCGCAGCGCCCCGAGGCCAGCGGCACCGAGTGGGATGCCGCCGGACGATTGCGCCTGGATGCCGTCGAGTTCGGCTAGCGGACGAGGCCGCCTTCGCGGGCGTCGTGGTCCGGAGGGGAAGCCGCTACGATGTTGCCCGCACCGGCCGCAGCCGGTAGCCACGTCGGAGTGGCGGAATTGGCAGACGCGCTAGGTTGAGGGCCTAGTGCCCGTTAGGGCGTGGGGGTTCAAGTCCCCCCTCCGACACTGGAAAACCGCAGGTCACAGGCCTGCGGTTCGCCCTTCTTGTGTCGCTTGTCATCAGGATGTCATCAGTTGCGTTCGCTGCCCGTGGCGATGTGGGCACCGGCTCAGCGCTGCCGTTGCGTTGAGGAAGCAGCTGCGCCATCCCCCACGATCGGGAGCACAGCGTGGGAACACCTGCTCGTCGCGCCTACCGTAGGCATCAGCTCGTGCAGTTTGGAGGCTGGCCAGTTGGGAAGCGCGACAATGAAGCCTGATGCCGTCGAGGTCCTCGAGAGCCAACTCTCGCGCGGCGAGGTCGTTCTCTTCACCGGGGCAGGCTTCTCAATGGGCGCTGCTGCTGTCGACGGACAACCAATTCCGTCCGCCAATCAGCTGTGCGAGATCCTATGGCCCGTGGCCTTCCCCGGGGACACCTTCGATGCGTTCTCCACGTTGGGTGACGTGTTCGAGGTGGCTCTCCAGAACAACCCTCGCCTACTTTCTGACACAATCAAGTCGTGCCTCAGTGTGCAGACGGACACCCTGCCCGACCGGTATGCGACGTGGTTCTCGTTCCCGTGGCACCGCATCTACACCCTGAACATCGATGACCTGGACCTGGCAGTGCAACGCCGGTTTGACCTACCGGTGGGCATCGAGTCTGTGTCGGCTCGCCGAGACCCGAAGCCCGCCACAGATCGGGGCCTGCTCAGCGTCCACCTCAACGGCGATCTTCAGGATCTTCCGAACGTGACCTTCTCAGCACCTGGATACGGGCTGCGAATTCCTGGTACCGACCCGTGGTACTCGACGCTCGTGCCGGAGCTCATGAGTCGGCCCGTCCTCTTCGTCGGCACGGAGCTCAACGAGTCGCCCCTCTGGCAGCACATAGCGCTTCGCGGGGACCGCGCCAAGCTCGATCGTGAGTTGCGACCACGTTCCTACCTCGTTACTCCACAACTCTCCCCAGCGCGTCGCGCAATGCTGCGTCAGTACAACATCGATCACATCCCGATGACCGAGGAGCAGTTCTGCGAAGAAGTGCTCTCGAAGATGGAGGCAGCCGCTGAGGCTGGCCGTAGCAGACTCGCGGTCCAGCGTGCGTCAGCCCGCGGTGAAAGCCCGATCGGCCTGGTAGGTGATCTTCGCAACGAGCGGTCGTCAGTGTCGCTTGCTGAATTCCTCCTTGGTCGAGAGCCGACCTGGAGCGACCTTACGGAGGGATTCGCGGTTGTTCGCGAGTTCGAGGCTGCCTTGGCCGGGTCCGCCACATTCTTCGAGCCCAGGGTGACCCTCATCCTGGGAACCGCCGGGTCAGGGAAGACGACGACCTTGATGAGGCTTGCGCTTGAGGCCCATGCGCGGGGCAAGACGGCTGCTTGGCTTGATCTGGTTGAGGGATCTTCGTTGGCTCAGCTGAAGCGTCAGATTGTGGCCCTTGCTCCGGACGTCTTGTTCGTAGATGACATCGACGCGCTCGGGTCGCAGGCGGCCCCATTCATCCAGGAGCTGATTGCAAAGCTGCCAAATGTAGCGGTCATGGTTGCGAGCCGATCCACCAGAGCTGACCGGATTGGCCTGGTCGAGGAGTTGGGCGATGTTGATTGTTCCGTACGCCACATTCCTCATCTGAGTGACCGTGACATAGACGCCCTTGTTGATGCGCTGGATCGAGCGAACCGGCTCGGCGCCCTTAAGGCGAAGACCTCCGCCCAGCGGCACTCCGAACTACGTGAACGTGCATCCCGTCAACTCATTGTGGCTCTGATAGAGGTCACATCCGGGCGTCGATTCGATGAAAAGATTGAGGATGAATGTCGGGAGATGAAGGGCGACCATGTTCTTGTCTATCTTCTTTTGGCGATCGCTACGCGGTTCCGTACCTGGCTTTCCGTTGACGAGGTGCTCTTGGCTGCAGGGGGCGATCACGCCAAGCGGCTCAGCGAGTTTGATGCGCTCGTGCGTCAGCACCTGGTTGTCGAGTCGAAGCCAAAGCGGTTCTACGTTCGCCATCGGGTAGTGGCGGAGCGCGTGTTCGCACACTTCCGCAGGCAACAGCAGGTGGCATCTGCGCTTGAAGGCCTCCTTTTCGCCTTCTCCACCAGACTCCCCGATGGACCTCTGCGGTCATCCCGAGAGGGCAGACTATTGATTCGGCTGCTGAACCACCAGTCGATGATCGAGGACGTTGGCGACCAGCTTCAGATCCGGCAGATCTACGACCGCATTGAGAGCGTGATGGCGCAGGACCATCATTATTGGTTGCAGCGGGGCAGCTTCGAGGTCGAGCGGGGTGACCTGGAACGGGCTGAGAACTACCTCAACCAGGCCCGCGGCCTTGCCCCAGAAGATGATTTCGTTCAGACAGAATGGGCATACATGGAACTCAAGCGCGCAACTCAGGACGCCGCCATGGGCGCTAGCGGTTGGAGAGAGCGCGCAGAGGAGGCGGTAGCAGAGATCAACGATGTGATCGCGCGCAGCGGGACGAGGAATCCGCATCCATTCCATGTCTTGGGCACGCAAGGGTTGAAGTTCATCAAGGCAGCGCCGTTCAGCCCGACCGAGTTCGAACGGACCCTCCTGGAGATTCGTGCGACGGTCGACCGAGGTCTGAGACTCCATCGAGGTAACGATCGGCTCGCACAGCTCTCGACGGAGTTGGAGCGCGAGTACCTCCTGCTGGCGACAGTCGATCGTGGTTGACCCATCGACACGAGCGTCTAGTCGCGTCGGCCAAGGATTAGTCCACCTACAAGATCGGCCGCCTCCCGGGCAACGGGCGGGGTGACGTGGCTGTAGACCTCGGCGGTGATGTGCGTTGTGGAGTGGTTCAGCCGCTCGCTGACGACCTTGAGGGGGATGTTGTTCGAGAGCGCGAGCGTGGCCCAGGTGTGACGGAGGCCGTGCAGCGTGAGGCGGGGGAGCTGGTCGTCGGGGCCGACAGTGGTGTTGTGCTGGTGCTGCTTGCGGAGGAACTCTCGGCTGAAGCGTTCGGGGTGGTAGGGCCGGCCGTCTTCGAGGCAGAACACGAGGCCGTGCTGGCGGTAGGCGGCGCCGAGTAGCTGCTTCTCGGCCCTCTGGAGCGCCTGCCACTGGCGGAGAAGCTCGACGGTGGCGGGGTCGAGGTGAATCGTGTGGTTGCTGTAGGTCTTGGTCAGGTCCTTGATGACGACGTTGCCGTGGGTGTCGTTGACGACCTGGCGGCAGATGGCGGCGGTGGCCTTCGCGAGGTCGACGTCGGCCCAGCGGAGGCCGAGGACTTCGCCTCGTCGGGCGCCGCTCGTGGCGGCGAAGATCAGCGGGTAGTGGTAGCGGTTGTCGCCGAGGAAGTCCCAGAAGGCGTGGAGGTGCTCGGCGGTCCAGGTCTTGCGGGCGAGGTTGCGGGTCTGGGCCCGGGTGGGGGCGGTGGCGGCCTTGGCAACGTTGCGGTAGACGCGGTTCCAGCGCATGGCGTCGCCGAGGGCCTTGACGAGCAGGCCGTGGACCATCTGGACGGTTCGGGCGGACAGGGCCGTGTCGGCAGGCGCGGTGTCGCGTCGGGTGCTGCGATCTCGGCGGAGGATGCCGGCGACGGCGTGGCGGGTGAGGCCTGCGGCGCTGGCATGGCCTTCGGTTCGGAGTTGGACGGCGATGGCTTCGGCGCTGAGCCCGGCGGCCTTCAGCTCGACCATCCGCTCGACCGCTGCGCCGGAGTGGTTGCGCGACACCGTCGGTTCCTGACGTCCACCTTCGCGGAGCTGCCAGTAGAGGTTGTTGAGGTCGATCGGGGTGAGCTCCTGGAGGGGGATGGCGCCGAGGTGGGGGAGGATGTGCAGGCGGATCTTCTGCTCGTAGAAGTGCCATGTGCTGTCCTGAAGGTCGTTGCGCCGGGCGGGGAGCCATTCGTCGACGAGGAAGGCATCGAGGGTGATGCGGTCGGGTGTGACGTAGTTGCCTTGGCGGAGGTCGGTGAGCTTGGCGATGCGGTCCGCTTCGGCGCCGGCGATGGTACGGAAGCCGCCTCGGCTGATCTGGCGGCGGGTGCCGTCGCCTGCGGTGACGTAGGCGTACCAGGTGTAGGTGTCGCCCCGGCGACGGACGTTGGGTTTGCTCGTGCGCTTGCTGGTGGTCATGTCGTCCTCGGTGATGATCATCGGTCACAGGTGTGACAGGCCGGGCGGGCCCGGCCTGATGGATGCCTTGTGAAGCCCGCTGCGTGGGAGGGGGCAAGCTGGAGCGCCCGCAGCGAAGCGAGGACGAACGAGCTTGCGGCCGACGAGCAGTGGGCTACCTGGTGTGTTCAGGTACTTGGCTGCAGGTAGTCGACGAGCCGGTCACGCAGGACGAAGGTGCGACCGCCGACCTTGACGGCCGGAAGGCGCCGGCTCGGCGGCGCGCACGAGTTGGTGAGCAGGTACGCGGTGCTGGTGGCGATGCGGAGGTACTCCGCGGCCTCGACCACGGTCATCAGCTCGGGGTACTCGGTGAGGGGTTTGGGTGATCTCATGCCCTACATAGGGACATCAAGATCGCGATTGGGTGACACGGCGGCCCGGAATTTCTGCCGATTCGGGCCAGTAGTAGGTGGACCGGTAGATGGAACGGTAGGTGGCGTCACGCTGGCCACCGCTCGCCGGTGGCGAAGGAGCGGTGCGCAGTCGTCGCGCAGCACGTTGGCTGTGCCCGCGACGCCATGGTGACTGTTCTGCGGTGGTTCCGGGCCTGCAAGTGCCCACCTACGGCGGGCGGTGGCTTGTCATCGCATCCGGAGGTCCGCAGGACCTGCAGCTGTGTCTACACGTTCTCCTCTCCGACACGAGGGGTAGCGCCGAAGGCGCGGGAGCGACCGCGTTGTCGACGGGCGGCCGCCGGGGGTGCGCGTCAGCGAGGTCCGCCGGATCGCTCGACTGGGGCTCGGCCGAGAGCTTGTCACTGGCGCGTTGTAGGTTCGGCGGGTACGAACGACGGCGTTGTAGTTTGATCGTGTGGAGGCCGCCATGACCGCAGGGCGTCAGCTTGCGTTACTCGATGATCGACCTTCCGCGTCGTGGGCAGCGGATTCAGGCGGTGACCACGGCGAGGTGTTCACCAGGCCCTGGGTGGTCGACATGATCCTGGACCTGGTCGGCTACACCGTCGACATCGACCTGGGCAGCCGAGTGATCGTTGAGCCGTCATGCGGCAGTGGTGCCTTCCTCGGGCGGATCGCTGCTCGGGTCGCCTCGTCGGCCAAGCTGCATGGCCGGCCTCTGAGCGAGCTTGGAACTGCGGTTCGAGCCTTCGACCTCTTGGAGCGAAACGCCGAGGCTGCGCGGAAAGCTGTCATGGCCGTCCTACTCGACCAGGACGCGACGATCGAGGCGGCCGAGTACCTCTCTGCCGCGTGGGTGCGTACGGGGGACTTCCTTCTCACCGACCACGAGGAGGGCTCGGTCGACTTCGTGGTGGGCAACCCGCCGTACATCCGACTCGAAGACGTGCCGACGTTCGTGAGCGACGCGTATCGCTCGGAGTGTCTGACCATGCGAGGCAGGGCGGATGTCTACGTCGGCTTCTTCGAGAAGGGCCTCGGTCTGCTCAACGACGGCGGCAAGCTGGGCTTCATCTGCGCCGACCGCTGGATGCGCAACCAGTACGGCGCTGAATTGCGCTCGCTGGTGTCGGATCGGTACTCGGTCGACTCGGTGACCGTGATGCACGACGTAGATGCGTTCGAGGCGCCCGTGTCGGCCTACCCGGCGATCACGGTCATCCGGAACGGCCCCCAAGGGCCAGCTCGCGTGGTGGAGGCGAGTGCCACGTTCGACGAGGCGGCAGGACAAGCGATCGTCGCGTGGGCCAGCGCTTCGGCGGCGCCGGCCCCATTGTCAGATTCATTCGAGGCAGGGGAGCTGGCGGGCTGGTTCCCGGGTAGCGACCACTGGCCGAGCGGATCGCCGCGGACGCTGGAGCTTATCGCCGACCTCGAGCACCGTTTCCGGCCGCTCGAGGACATCGCCACCGGAACACGGGTCGGCATCGGCGTGGCTTCCGGCTGCGACGACGTCTACATCACTCGTGACGCCAGTTTGGTCGAGGATGACCGCCTCCTGCCGCTTGCCATGGCGAGTGACCTCGCCGGAGGCTCGATGGACTGGGGTGGCCGCTACCTCGTCAACCCCTGGAACGGAAGAGGCCTCGTCGACCTCGGGAGGTACCCGCAGCTTCGAGCCCACTTTGAGGGCCATGCTCAGCGCCTCCGAGCACGTCACACAGCCAGGAAGCAGCCGGAGCGCTGGTATCGAACCATCGACGTCGTTGACCCGACCCTCCTGAAGCGCCCGAAGCTGCTGCTGCCCGACATCAAGGCTGCAGCTCACCCTGTACTCGACACCGGGCAGGTGTACCCGCACCACAACCTGTACTTCGTCGTCTCCGACGGGTGGGACCTCGAGGCCCTGGGTGGCATCCTTCTCTCCGACATCGCCAACCTGTTCGTCGGGGCCTACTGCGTGAAGATGCGTGGGGGTTGTTATCGGTTCCAAGCGCAGTATCTCCGGAAGATCAGGGTGCCGCCTCCCACGAGCATCGATGAGTCAGTGGTCGTGGCGCTGCGTGACGCGTTCCGGAGTCGTGACGTGGCTCAGGCAACTCAAGCGGCCCTCCGAGCGTACGGACTCGAGCGGACCGCTCTTAGCGCGAACTGAGCACCCAGCTATCCCCAATCCGGTCTGAGCGACCGAGCAGACTGGTCTCGTGGCGATCGCCCAGAATCCCCGATGGATGACCAGTGCGCGGTGCGACTCCTTCGTGCCCCTCTACGAGGATGCTCGTCGCGCGGCGCATGCCAGCTGGGACCAGGTGGAGGCGCGCTTCCTGGAGGCGATGCAGGACTTCGACACCGCCATCGCCGTGACGGCCGGCGCCGGTATGACTGACGAGGAGAAGTCAGAGCTCTCGGCGGACCTGCAGAATGGCAAGGGCGACTTCTTCAACGACCTGTTGGCCTTGCTCCTCGCCAACTGCGCAGGGATCGGAGCTCTTGCGACCCGCTCAGCCGTGCCCGGGCTGATCGTGCCAGTACATAACCTCGACGGGGTCTTCCCGCCCGTGGGGCCGATTCGCTTCCTCCTCGAAGCGAAGATGTTCGGGACGCCCAAGCACGTCAATAGCCCCAAGCAGAAGGCCATCGGCAGGCCTGGGTCAGCCGACATCGACAAGCGGGTCAAGGAGCTTGCCTTCAAGAGCATCGATCTGAAGGGCGAGTACAGCCGGCGGCGCACCGCTGAGGGTGATGGCCGTCGTGTCGGCGGACCTGGTGGTGGCGACTTGACCACTTGGCTCAAGGGCGTCGAGCCGAAGATCTACTTCTTCGTCGGCGTGCGTGTGGTAAGCGAAGCCGACTTCGCTCGGGCGTTGCGCTGGGCGCAAGCCGCCGAGCAGGTTGTCGATGCGGTGGGCATGTTCTGCTTCGAGCCGGTCGCCACAGATCGGCCAACGACCTACCGCAAGCGGACGGATATTCCCCCGAGTCTGCAGATCGAGCGCGTGCTCTACAAGGCCTGCACCGATCTACAGGCTCTCATGAGCCCCGAGGCTGCCGGACCGGCCGACCTTCCGACCTGATCACACACGAGGCGTGAGGATGACAGCTGCGTGCAACAGGTAGACGCCCACGCGAAAGTCGCCGAACTCCACCGTGATGGTGCGCTCCGTGCCAGGTGGGTCGAACCCCACCACCCGCCCCGCGCCCAATAGTGGATGCACGACGGTGAGGCCGAGCCTGATGGTGTCCGCCTCGTCCAACGGCCGTAGCAGGTCGTGCCGAAGCATGAATTGCCAGCCGTCCTCGATTGGACTCGGTGTCGGTGTATGACGTTCGTCCGGCTTCGCAGCGACTGAGGTTGTCTCACTCGGAGGGGCGGCTGCGGCCGTGACCTTCTTGATGTGGCGCCGAATCGCAGAGACCGCAGGATTGAGGACGTCTGCGTTCGTGTTGAAGTCGATGGTTGGGTCGAACGGGTAGGAGGCGAACTTGATGCCAGCGACATCGGACGGAACTTGCTGATCCTTGATCCTCGGGAGGAGGCCGATTGCACGGTTCCGCCCGAGTCCTCCCAGGAACATCCCATACTCGAGCACCACGTTGTCCCTTGTGGCGGTCAAGGTCTTGCCTCGGACCAGCACTTCGTCGTCGGGATGGAAGACGAAGACGCCGAAGTCGGCGCGCTCCAGCTCGTTCACGAGACTCGAGAGCGAGTCGTCTGTTAGTTCGAACGAAGCTCGCCAGGGATGGATCGTGAGATCCCCCTTCGCTCCGAGCAGCTCCGTGAGGGCGTCAACGATGTCCTCGGCCTCCGATGACGAGCCGATGAAGATAGCGGGTCTCGTAGAGTTGGGCTGGTTGTCTCGAGTCGACATCAATGGACACCTCGGGCACCGACTCCGCCAGCCGTCACGAAGGCTATCGGCAATTTGTTCGGCAACTGAAACTCACCACGGGCCGTGCCTACTCCGTGTAGGAAGATTCCTGGCGTGTACACGATCCATGCGACCAAGAAGTTGCTCGAGCGGGTCAAGCAGCCGGTCGAGGCGCCGGTGGCGAAACCCTCGACGCTGTTGGGCAGCTGGTACGCCACGGTGCTGTTCTGGAAGCCGCAGGTGGCGCTGCTGGTGAACGAGCGCACGCTGGTGCCGGTGCTGTTGCCGCTCGGTCCGGCCGGTCGCATCGCCAACGGATCCCGGACCAGGTGGGCCGGGTGTTGGCGGGGCTGGGGATGCCGATCGAGTTCGTGCTTCAGGAGGTGGCGGCGATGAGTGAGTCCACGTACGCCAAGACGGCGAACCGCAGCACCGTCGGCATGCTCAACGAGTTCGGCTTCCTCGCCGACGTGCACCGGGCGCACGGTGACGCCGACGACCTCGTGGCGCTGTCGGTGCGCCTGGCGGGCACGCCGTGCGGGCCGCTGTACAAGAGCCACAGCTTCCCTGATCGCGAGCTGGCCGCGGTGGTCGCCCAGCGGTTCGGGACCTGAGCGCACGAGGGGGTATGCGGCCGACGGCCAGCGGAATCCCGCCTGTTGGCAAGGTCTTCTCGCGTACGGTTGGCGGACGGACATGGAGCCGAGGCGGGTGTTGCTGGCCGGTGACACCCACGGCAACGGCCGTTGGGTTGGACACCTGTGCAAGCTGGCGCGCCGTCACGGCTGCGAAGTGATCCTCCAGCTCGGCGACTTCGGCTTCTGGCCTCACACAACCGCGGGGTTGCGGGTTCCTGGCTGAGGTCGAGTGGCATGCCGAGCGCAACGGCGTCGCGCAGCTGTTGTGGATCGACGGGAACCACGATAACCACGACGCTCTCGGCACGCTGCACCCTGACGACGACGGGATCGTGCCGATCGGTCCGCGTTGCTCGTACCTGGCGCGCGGCCTTCGATGGGAGTGGCGTGGCGTGCGGTTCGGCGCACTGGGCGGAGCGTTCTCGGTCGACTGGTCAGATCGAGCGGTGGGGGAGAGCTGGTGGCCCGGCGAGGTGCTGACCCAAGCGGACGTCGACCGCCTCGGCGAGAGGCCGCTGGACGTACTGGTCTGTCACGACGCACCTGCCGGTGCGCCGCTGCGCGGTCTCGCCCTACCGCCGGCCGACGAGATCCAGGCGAAGGACGTGCGGGATCTGCTTTCCGAGGCGGTGCGACAGACACGGCCGAAGCTGGTCGTGCACGGACACTGGCATCACCGGCACAGCTTCGAGCTGGCCTGGCCGACATGCGGCGACTCCAGTGGGGTCACGTGGGCGTCGACGCTGGTCGTGGGTCTGGCCGCCGACGTCCAAGCCAGCCAACGCTCCTGGGCCATCCTCGAACTTGACCCACTCGCGTTCATCGACGGCATCAACGCCGCCGAACGCTCCTGAGCCTGGCGATGACCGCCTCGATGGGCTGGGAGTGAAGGAGGGCGCCGTTTACATAGCGTTGTCGCTATGTAAACAACCCGCCGGTCGGTCGCACGCGGACGATGGCTCGACGGTTCGGCGAGCGAGCACAACCAGGCTGGCTGGGTAGGGATCCCCCCAGTGCCGTCGTACTCCTCCGCCGGATTCGCCACGGTGAACAGTCCCCGTCTCAGACTCCCACTGCTTGTATTGTCTGCGGGCGATGGTATCCCGCCCCCCGGCACCGCCGCCTCCTCCCCCGCCGCCGAACAACCCCGATCGCGTGGAGAAGGGCACCAAGCCTCCTCCTGGATGGCCGCGATGACACTTCGCCTGCGATGACTTGCGACGCGAGTTCGGGCGAGACTGCGGGCCCATGGGCTGACGATGTCGAGCTGACTCTTATCGCGGCGGAGATACTCGCCGAGGCACGAAGACTTCGTGAGCTTCAGGAGGGCCGAGTCGACGAAGTTCGTCGGCGTTCCATGACACTGGTATCACTAATGACTCCTGCCGTCATCGTCGTAGCTGGTGTCGCGGACGATCCGAATCGTCCGCTTCTTGCTCTGGGCGTCTCGGCGTTGGTTCTGGCGCTCGCTTGCACAGCCCTCGTCCAGTTCGCAAAGGGTACGTACCAAGAAGGGCCGAACATCCTAGAACTCACCGCCGTTCAGTACGGCGAGCGGCACCCGAGACATCAACTCCTCCGAGACTTGGCGACCTATCACTTCGAAATCTACCGGAGCAACAACGGTGGAACTCTTGCTGACCTGCACAAGTGGTTCGATCTGCAAATCGCGTCCTGCGCCTTCGCGGCAGTGTTGACGATTGCTGCTGTTGTCGTAGGCTGAATTCGATGGAGCCTCACCGCCCGCCGCCGCCGCCACCACCCCCACCTAACAGCCCGGATCACATCGAGCGAGGCGCGCCTCAGCCGGTCCGGTAGGAGTGCACCAGCGTCGGCTTGAACAAGCGCGGTCAACGAGGGTGATGCTGGGCTGACTTCTGCGAGTATCGCCGGAGTCGGCTTCGTCACGGCCGCGTGGGCGAACGTTGGACGATCCGGCCGAGCCGGCGGAACTCGAGCACGGTGCCCACCTAGCTCACAACCGGGGGCGGCGATGACTGAACGCACTGCCAGGGAACGACCTGACCGAGTCTCGATCCGAGGCTGCCCAGCGTGCGTATAAGGACGAGTCGCGGATCAGCGAGTTACGTGAGCTTGCGTATCGGCTTCGAACCGAGGCCGGGCTGACGCAGGCGGCGCTTGCAACCGTCTGGGAACCACGCAGTCCGCCATCGCCCGCCTGGAGTGGGGAGGCGCCCGTCTGAGCCTGGACACGTTTGAGAAGCTCGCGGCTGGGTCGGTCAGGAGCACCGTCTGGCCGGCGAGCGCGAACCGTCTGCCGGGTCCATGGGGCACCCCGACCTCCTCCCAGATCGCATCATCACCCGCAAGGGCGTCGAGGACCGGCGCGAGGTCGTGGCGGCGGAAGGCGTCGATGCGCCCGGGTGGGACTTGTGCCTCGATGTCCTCAAGGGCGGGCTCGCCGAGGCGGATTGGCCTCACGAACGACGTGTAGCTCGATCAGCGGCTGCTTGAAGTTCCTCCGGGGTGCGCCGCTCGAGTGCTCGCACCGCGCCTGGTGGTAGCTCGTCGGTGGGGGTGTAGAACGTCGGGCCCTGGTCCTGCGCCGGCCTGATCGGTGTCCTCGGCTGCTCCATGTGGGCCACTGTACGCCTCCGGCGAGCCCCAGGGGCGGTCATGCTGCATCGACTGGACGAGGCTGTGTCGCTTGTCATCACGTTGTCATCAGATTTCCGGGAAACGGGCCGGAATCGGCACGACCCGCCGGAATGACCACCACCCGAAAACCACCCCTGACCTGCGACGACGCGGAATTCCCGCCACCAGCCGGAACGTACAGGACGGCGTTCAAGTCCCCCCTCCGACACAGGAACAGGTGTTCGGTTGCCGGCGCCGGTAGGCGATCGCCACGAGCGCTCCGGGGCGCTAGATCGTCTCGAGTTCGGCGCAGAACCGTGGAACCGGTGCCCGAGTCATGGGCGCACCGTCGAGCACGAGCTTCACTTCGTCGGTGTCGGCGTACACCTAGTGCTGCCGCGCAGAAATAGGTCGCGCATGATTCATGCGACGAGGGGGTCGGCTGCGTAGGTCCATTTGAACGGTTTGGTGTTCTGGTCGTAGTCGGCGATGTAGGTGAGCATCTTGGTGATGAGGTCGTCGCGGCTGGTGAAGTTGCCGTTGCGGATGACTTTGCGTTGCAGGATCGAGAAGAACAGTTCGACCTGGTTGACCCAGCTGGCGTGCGGTGGTGTGTAGTGGACCACCCATCGGGGATGAGCAGCGAACCATGCTTTGGTGTACTTCGAGGTGTGGCTTGATCCGTTGTCGACCACGACGTGGATCTCCAGGGAGGGATCGACACTCCGGTCGATCTGGTCGAGGAAATCGCAGAAGTTCTTCGAGTCGTTCTTGCCGGGGATCGGTTCGCCGAGCACTTCGCCGGTGTGCACGTTGAGCGCCGCGAACAGCGACGCGGTGCCGTGGCGGATGTACTCCCACTCGACCCGCTTGCGCCGTCCCGCCGCGGCGGGTTGGGTCCTGCGTTTGCGTTCCTTGGCTTGCACGGAGGTCTTCTCATCGACCGACAGCACGATGGCGTTGTCAGGGCAGTTCAGGTAGATGCCGCACACGTCACGGATCCGGTCCCAGAACTCGGGGTCGTCGCGACGGTTCAGCCACCCCCGCACCCGGGTGATGTCGATGTGCATCGCGTTGAGGATCCGGCCGACCTGCGACGGCGAGATATCGATCCCCTCGGTGAACAACGCATCGGCGAGTTCCTGGTAGGTCCACATCGGAACCGGATCGTCGTCGGCCTTCTCCGACGTCGCGAGCGCAGCGAGCTGCATCCGGTCGTCGTGATCGAAGCGGCGGCGGCGGCCCGGTCGGGGCTTGTCCTCCAGACCGTCCAGGCCGTCGGCAAGGAACCGCTTGCGCCAGTCACCGACCCTGTGCTGGTCAATCCCGATCTCAAAACCGACCTGGCGCAGCGACCAGCCGTCCGCACACAGCAGGACCAGACGGGCCCGACGCACCTCCCGCGCCGTTGACGTGTGAGCCCGAACTCTCCGTTCGAGCTCCACCCGATCCTCTTCCGTCAGCGACAACCGCTCGACCCTGAACCCCACTCGGACCTCCTCAAACGTTGAGAAAGCCCATCACAGCATACGCGACATATTTATGCGTGGATGCACTAGACGGTCACGGGCCGGCCCTCATCGGCGGCCGTCCAGGTCCACGAGTCGATGGCCGTGCTCCAGGACCACGCCGGACGTGCACTCCGGGTGGCTGGTCGGCCCGGTTGGTCACACCCGGTTGGGTCGCATGGCTGCTTCGACCGCACCGTCGATGTAGAGCACTTGCCCGGCGATGAAGCTGTTGACGGAGCTGTGGAGGAATGCGGCCGCGTGGGCGATCTCGTCGGGTCGGGCGAGGCGGCCGAGGGGCACTGCGGCGACGACGGCGGCGAGGTCTCGTTCGTTGATCCCGTTGCGGAGCAGCGGCGTGTCGACGCCGCCCGGTGCGATGGCGTTGAGCAGGATCCCGTCTCGGGCCCAGTCGGGGCTCGCGTGTCGGACCCACCGGGCGATGGCGTGCTTGGAGGTGGCGTAGGCGTTGGTGCCGGCGTCGGGGTTCGGTTCGCCGCGCTCCAATGCCTCGACGGCCGTGGTGTCGCACGGGTACGACGCTCCAGACGAGGCCGTCACGAGCGCTCGCGAAGTGGGCGACCTGGACAGCAACGGGCGAAGCGCCTGGACGGTCCGGATCGCGCCGAAGTAGTTCACTGCGAAGATCGTGGAGGGCTCGACGTTGGGGGCGACGCCGGCGTTGGCGAACACTGCGTCGACGCGGCCGGCGGTGAGGTCGTGCACTCCGCGGGCCATGGCCTCGCATCCCTCGGCGGTGGAGAGGTCGGCGACCACGTCGGCGTCTCGGAGGTCGACGCCGACGACGTGGTAGCCGCCACTGGCCAGCAGTTCAGCGGTGGCTCGCCCGATGCCGGATCGGCTGCCGGTGATCACGACGGTGCGTGGCAGGACGGTCATGTGATCCGCATCCCGATGTTCTCCCAGGCCGACATGAGAGGCAGCTGTCCGTTGCTGGCGGTCATCCCGCCGTCCACGACGAGGCAGTGGCCGGTGATGTACGAGGCGTCGTCAGACGCAAGGAAGGCGATGGCGCTAGCGATCTCGTCTGGGCTGGCGTACCTACCGAGCGGCACACGCGCCAGGTAGTCGCCTTCGACTGCATGCAGCGCTGGCGCCGAGCCGGCGTGGAGGATGCCGCCGGGCGCGACCGCGTTGACACGGACACCGCGCCCGCCCAGCTCGATGGCCATGGTACGGGTGAGGTTGATCAGGCCGGCCTTGGCGGCGTTGTAGCCCCCCATGCCGAGGTCGCCGCCAAGGCCGCTGACCGATGCCGTGTTGACCACGCAGCCTCTGGAGTCGATCAACGCCGAGACGGCGAAGTGCGACACGAGGTACGCCGACGTCAGGGTGTTCTCGATCTGGGTCCGCCAGCCGGTCGGCGACACGTCGGCGACGCGCCCCAACGGACCTCCGCCGACGTGGTTGCACACGATGTCGAGCCGGCCCATGCGTTCGATAGCGGTGGCGACGAGGCGCTCCACCTCGTCGTCGGCCGTGACGTCGCACTCGTGGACCACAAGGCGATCACCGGCTCCCGGCTGCTGTTCCTGCAGGTGCACCAGCCCCCGCTCGTCGCGGTCGCTGGCCAGCACGCTGGCTCCCTCGGCGAGGAATCGGCGGACCAGGGCGGCGCCGGTCCCCGGTCCCCCGGGCCGGTGACGAGGGCGACCTTGCCGGCGAAGCGCGGTTCGCCGGTCATGACCTGGCACCATGGCGCGCATGGAGCGACGAGCCCGCGTGCGGCGCAACGATGCCGGCCCCGAGGGCCGTGACGAGGTGGTCGAAGCGGTGCTCGCCGCAGCCCGTGCGCGGTTCGCCGACCGGGGGCCGAGCCGGGTGACGATCCGCGAGATCGCCGAGGCGGCCAACGTGAACCATGCGCTCGTGCACCGCCACTTCCACACCAAGCACGAGTTGCTGCGGCAGGTGATGGCAACGTTCATCCCGGAGTCGGGCGAACGGATCACGCCGGGGATGACGTGGGACGAGGCGGTCGGCTACCTGTTCCAGCCCGATCCCCGCCACGCGACCTGGGCTCGCATGTTGGCCTGGCTGATCCTGGAGTCGGATGTGGATGTCGCTCTGGTGGAGCGGTTCCCGATCGTTGAGACGATGGTGGACCTGGCCGGAGCTGGTCAGCCCGACTCCGAGGAGGCCCGGCTCGCGGTTGCGGCGGTCGAGCTGATGGCGCTGGGGTGGCACCTGCTCGGCTCCTACGTCGTCGAGATGGCCGGGCTCGGCCATCTCGACGAGAGCGTCGTGGTCGAGCGCCTCGGATCTCTGGCGTCGCGCATGGGGGATGGAAGGGAACATTGACGACAATGTAACCGATGGTTACATTGCGAGTCTCATCACGGGGAACCGGACGGGAGGAGTGTTCATGGGGCTCGCGGATCGAACACCGCCGACCGCGGCGGAGTACGACGAGTACGCCACCCGGTTCTGCAACTGGGATCGTTGGGGCGACTCCGTCGAGTTGGGCACGCTCAACCATGTCACGCCGGAGGTCCGGCGTCAGGCGGCTTCGCTCGTGCGCGAGGGCCGCACCGTGGCGCTCGGTCGGCCCCTGGACACGCGTCCCGGCCAGGCGAACCCCTATCCGGCGCACCACTTCCTGGCTGTGGATGGCACGGGAGGCATGCTCGACTACTTCGGGATGTTCATCCACGGGCTCACGATGACCCACCTCGATTCGCTGTGTCACCTCGCCAACGTTGATGGCATCACGTGGGCGGGCAAGCGGCTGGGGAGCAACGGGATGCCCGTGGAGCACAGCGGCACCGTCGACTTCCTCCGGGGTGGCGTGGTGACCCGCGGCGTGCTGTACGACATCCCGCGGTTCCGTGGCACCGACTACGTCGAGCCCGGGTCGCCGGTGCACGGCTGGGAGCTCCAGGACGTGGCGGCCGCGCAGGGCGTGGAACCGCGTGCCGGCGACGCCGTGATCATCCGTTCGGGCTACGACGACTATTGGCGGGTCAACGAGCAGCGGCCGCCGTTCGCCTCGGTCACCGGCGTGCACGCCTCGGCGCTGGAGTTCCTGTATGGGACCGACGCGTCGCTGCTGGTGTGGGATTTCCAGGATGCTCCGACCTCCGACCAGGGCCTCCCGAACCCGGCGCGGTCGGCTTCGTCGCCGGTTGCGCAGCACGTGCACGTCGTGGCGCTCGTCTCCATGGGTCTGCCCATCATCGACAACGCCGCCCTCGACGAGCTGGCGGCCGAGTGCGCGGCGGTGGACAGATGGGAGTTCCTGTTCACGGTCGCGCCGCTCCTCATCCCGCACGGCACGGGCTCGCCTGTGAACCCACTCGCGGTCCTGTGAGCGCCGCCGGCCCCGTATCGGGCGACGCGGCCGGCGTCGCCGATGAGGTGGTGTACGACCCGTTCTCGCCCGAGGTGCGGCGCGACCCGTTCCCCGTCTACGCGCAGCTGCGCAGGCACTTCCGCGCCTACCCGTTGCCTCAGTACGACGCGTGGGCCGTCCCTCGCTTCGATGATGTGTGGCGGCTCTCGGCGGATCGCACCACGACCATCGCGGAGGGACCGGTGTTCGAGCGAGCCAAGCTCCTCGACCACGGCCCGGCGCTCCCGCAAGGGCCGCCCACCCGTCCACTCGGCTCGTACGCCACAATCGATCCGCCCGTGCACACCGCGTTGCGCAAGGCGAGCTTCGGGCCGTTCCGCCCGCGATCGGTCGCCGCGATCGCCGAGCCGCTCCGTGCCGACGCCCGGCGTCTCCTACGTGTCGCGATGGAAGGCGACCGGTTCGACGTCGTCGCCGACTACGCGGCGCCTGCGATAGCCGCGGCAACCTGCCGGCTCCTGGGAATCCCGACCGCCGACTCCGAAGCGCTCAACCACCTGGTGAACAGGTCACTTCGGCGCGACGGCGGTACCACCGGACCCTCGGGCGAGGGTGCGGCGGCGCGTCGTGAGCTCTTCGCGTATCTGTACGACTGGGCCCGCGCCCAGCGCGGCTCTGGCGGTGTGGTGGACGCGCTGGCCGCGGTCGATGCCGGTGGCGGCGGCTTGACCGACGAGGAGATCGCGGTTCAGGTCAACACCACCCTCGTGGGCGGGATCGAGACGCTCCCGAAGATCGCGGCGGGAGGCGTCGTGCAGCTGTCGCGCCATCCCGACCAACGCACCGAGCTCGGCAGGGACCCGAGGCTGATCGGCGATGCCTGCGAGGAGATCCTCCGGCTCGAGGCGCCCCTGCAATGGGTCGGCCGGACGCTCACTGCCGACGGCGAGGTCGCCGGCGCACCGGCTCGGGCCGGGCAGCGGCTCTTCCTCCTGTTGGCGTCGTCCAACCGCGACGAGCGCGAGTTCCGCGACCCGGACCGGTTCGACATCCACCGCCGTCCCGACCGGTCGTTGGTGTTCGGTCACGGTACGCATTACTGCATCGGCGCCGCGTCCGCCCGCGCCGAGCTCCACGTGCTCATCGAGGAGTTCGTCGGCGCAGTGCGCGACTACGAGGTCCTGCTCGATGAGGCCACGCGCCCACCGTCGGAGTTCCAGCTCGGGTACACCTCGTTGCCGATCCACATCAACCGCTGACACCGGCCCGTCGGCCCGTCCATCACCGCAGGAGCATGTCATGGGGACACACGTCGAGGAATGGCCGGACGGCTCATCCGCATCCTTGCCGGGGACGGGACTCGATGTCGATGTGCTCATCGTCGGCGCCGGCATCGCCGGGCTCTACGCGGCGTACAAGATGCGAGAGCTCGGCCTGTCCGTGCATGGCATCGAAGCCGGATCGGACGTCGGCGGTACGTGGTACTGGAACCGCTATCCCGGCTGCCGGTGCGACGTTCCGATCGTGGAGTACACGTACAGCTTCGACGAGGAGCTCGAGCAGGAGTGGAGCTTCCCGGAGACCAACGCTGCCCAACCCGACATCGAGCGCTACCTGCACCACGTCGCCGACCGGCACGACCTCCGCCGCTGCTTCTCGTTCGAGACGAAGGTCATCTCGGCGCACCTCGACGAGGCCGGCGAGCGATGGACGGTGATCACAGATCGAGGAGACCACCACCGGGCGAGCTACTGCATCATGGCCACGGGCGCGCTGTCGGCGCCGACCAACCCGTCGATCCCCGGTATCGAAGAGTTCGCCGGGACGATCGTGCACACGGGTGTGTGGCCTCGCGACGGGATCGAGCTCGCCGGCCGTCGGGTGGGCATCATCGGCACGGGCTCGTCGGGCATCCAGGCCATCCCACACCTCGCCGAGGCGGCTGAACACCTCACCGTCTTCCAGCGCACGCCGAACTACGCCTTCCCCGGCAGCGTCCGGCCCATGCCCGCCGACCTCGAGACGTGGGTCAAGGCCAACTACCGCGAACTGCGCGAAGCGCAGCGCCACTCGACGCTCGGACTCTCCGGCCTCGCCATGCCGACCCCCGGCGGTGGCCAGCAGCCGATCGGTGCCGGTGCGCTCGCCGACTTCACCGACCCCGAGGTCAACCGCCTCGCTCGCGAGGAGTTCACGGCGATGGTCCGGCGGCGGGTCGACGATCCCGCGATCGCCGACATGCTCATCCCCACGGACTACCCGGTCGGCTGCAAGCGACTGGTCGTCGAGATCGGCTACTTCGAGACCTACAACCGGCCCGACGTCCGTCTCGTCAACCTGAGAGACACCCCGATCGAGCGGATCACCGAAAGCAATGTCGTCGTCGGCGACGAGCGCATCCCCATCGACGTGCTGGTGCTCGCCACCGGGTTCGACGCCGTCACCGGCCCGCTGTCACGCATCGACATCCGTGGCCGGGACGGTCTCGGGCTGGCCGAGAAGTGGTCCACCGGACCGAAGTCGTACCTCGGCCTCATCTCGGCCGGGTTCCCCAACCTGTTCACGATCAACGGCCCCGGAAGCCCGAGCGTACTCACCAACGTCATCGTGTCGATCGAGCAGCACGTCGACTGGATCGCCGACGCGATCAGCCACCTCCAGGCCGAAGGCAAGACATCGATCGACGCCGAGGAATCCGCCGAAGAGGCCTGGATGGACCACGTGGCGAACGCGGCCACGACCTCCATCTTCACCGCCGGATGCGATTCCTGGTACCTCGGCACCAACGTCGAGGGCAAGCCCCGCGTGTTCCTGCCCTACGTCGGCGGTGTCGGGCCCTACCGAGAGATCTGCAGGCAGGTCGCCGCCGACGGGTACAGCGGGTTCGTGGTGAGCTGACCAGCCGCCGAGCCGACTCCAATCCATGCTGCGGCTTGACGGCTCCGAGTGCCTCGAGCCGTTCCACCTCAGCGTGTCGGGTCGTGTCGGGTCGAAGGTCGAGGTGCACTCGGTTCTTGCTGGCCTTCCTGGCGCTGGTGGGCATCAAGGCGAGCCGACGCCCGGATCCGTCTGACGCAGTGAGGAGATGTCCACCGGACGGCCCGGTCCAGGTGTGTTCGAGTGCGAGGGCTGCGCGCCAGAAGGACGTCATGGTGTCGAGGTCGAGACAGTCGATCAGCACGCAGTCGATCTTGAGCGCCATGCCGGCATCGTTGCACGAGACCGCGTCGTGATCATCGCCGGCGGTCACCGACTCTGGTGGAGGTCAGGCGCGATCAGCGATTGCGGTACGCGTCGGATCTGGCGAAGACCCCGAGCACGGTGACGTGGAGCGTGTGTTCATCCACTCGGTAGATGATCCGGTAGGTGCCGCGGCGAGCGCTGTAGCGATCGTCGAGCGGGGGGCGGAGTCTCTTGCCGACACGGAGCGGGTTGTCGAGCAGAGGACCGACGATGAACTCGAACGCAGCAGCTGCGACGGTCTCGGGTAGTTGTTCTGCGAGTTGACGACGGGCCGTTGGGGCGACGACGAGCTCGTAGCGATCGGTCACCTGTGTCGGGCGTCCATGGCAGCTCGGAGCGTCTCCTCGGTCTCGCCGAGCCCGGCGCCCAATTCGGCATCGGCATCAGCGAGCGCTCGCAGGGTCTCGTTGTCGGCGAGTACGGCGATTGTCTCTTCGAGGCTCTCGAGGTCTTCGACGGCGACGAGTACTGCGGTCGGGCGTCCGTGGACGGTCACGGTGACGCGATCGTGGTGGGCGCCGACCTGGGCGACGAGTTCGGACAGGTGGGACTTCACGTCAGCAAGCGACCGGGTCTCAGACATTATGGTCATGAGTATGACCATATGGTGCGGGGGTGTCAACCATGTAGTCGTGGGTGTGAGCAGGTGTAGCGCGTCGGGGGTCCGAAGGAGGCACGCGCAAGCGTTGTCCGGTGCCTGGTCGATCATCATGTCGCTCGTGCCAGGCGGGGGCGTCCAAGCCGCCCGGCCATCGGTGGCGTCGTGCCCGTGCGCGGATCTTCCTGCAAGAGGTCAAGCGGCGAGCAGGATCCACCGGCTTCGTTGGCGTGGGTTAAGGGTTGTAATCCCCCCTCCGACACTGGAACGGGTGTTCGTTCAGCGGTGAGTGCAGGTGGCGGTGCAGTCCACTGCTCCTGCTGGATGTGAGTACGAGCTCGCTTTGTTGGACTTGCCGACGGAGGGATAGGAGTTCCGACGCCCTTCGTGGCTCCCGGCGCCTTTCCACAGTGAGGGTGGGTTCCGGGCCTGAAGAGGCGTGTTCACGTAGGGGCTTGCCCTCACCAGTCGGCAGGGGAGCACTGTGTAGCTGACGAGGCGATTCGGCTCCTGCATCATCGAGCGATGGCTTCGGTAAGCGGTTGGCGGAATCGTTGCAGCGTCTGGTCGTGCTCGAGGTTGGGAACGCCTTGGACGACCGAGCGAGCGATGAGCACGACGGCGACCGCGCCGTTGGCGATCCCGAGGCGTGCGAAGCTTCCGGTCGCGGCGGCCGAGGATCGCGCGGTTAGCTCGGCAGCCCGTGGACTGGCGAACTCGGTGATGAATGCCATGAAGATGTGGTCGGTGGCATGGTCGTTGGCGAGGGGTTCAGCGTGCACGCTGGCGGTGGCGAGGGATTGATCGAGTGCCTGGCGTGCTTCTGGTTCCTTGGGGGATCCCTTGAGCCAGACCAGCGGGACCCGAGTGGCGATGGTGATCGACGTGGCCACGTAGCTCGCTTCTGCGTCGATCGCCGCTGCGACCCGGTGGGCGATCTGGGCGAGGTCGACGGTCGGGTTCCACGGTTGATGTTCGTGGCGCACGACGGACAGGTCATCGCCTTGGCCGATGATGCCGTAGCCCCAGTCGGTGAGCGTTCGGGGTGGCGTCTCGGCCAATCGTTCGAGAAGTGGCCTGGTGGACGGGTCGGCTCGGTTGGCTGCGCGGCGGATTTCGTCGGCCCCGCTGGGGGTGAGCTGGTTGAGGGTGTACGCGACGAGGCCGGCTGCCCAGGTGAGGTCTCGGTGGTCGACCCGGTCGGGCGTAACGAGTGTGAGGATTGCGAGCGCGGCTCGTGGCCACTGTGGGTCGCGGGATCGAAGCCCGAGCACGGTGCTGCGGTGAACGAAGGTCAACAGCGTGTAGAGGTCGTCGAGGCTCAGTAGATCGTGTAGCTCGTGCAACACGATGGCGGGCAGGTGCAGCCACTCGATGCCCAGATCTCGCAGCGTGTCGTCGAGCTGCTCCTTCCGGAAGGACGGCGCGTCGGCGCTCACTCTGCGGCCTGCGTAGCGGAGCTCCGCAAGCAGTGACGGCTCTGGGTGGGCGGCTCGTCGTTCGCGTTCGTGCGCCTGTGCGGCCGCGAGTTCGCTCCCAAGGACGATGGGCGTGTTCGTCTCGTCGTTCATCTGCTCGGTCCTGCGCGATCGCGTCCGGAAGGTGGTCTGGGGGCCTGGGCGTCATGGCCAGTCGATGGCGAGCGAGGCGGCGGCGGCGCTGGCCTTCATGACCAGCCGAGCGGGGTCGGTTGGGGAGGGTGTGAACCCGTGGTGTTGGTAGAAGCTGGCTGCGTTGTCGTCGATGGCGTCGACGATGATGAGTCGTCCGCCGCCGGCGAGGATCGCTTGGAGAATGTGCTCGAGTGCAAGGACCAGCAGCTCGGCTCCCCTCCCGGCGCCGTGCAGGTTCTCGTCGAGTGCGAGTCGAGCGAGCAGGAAGCCCGGGATCGTGTCGGGAGAACCGCGGCCGATCGACCATGGCACGTCGTCTCGACGGACGCTGTGCGGCACGATGGCGAAGTAGCCGACGATCTTGTTGTCGTCGAGGTGGACGTACACCCGGGCGGTGCCTGCTCGGTCGGCGGTGAGCGCGTTGTGATGCAGCCACAGGTCGAGTTCGTTGTTTCCGCAGCTGAAGCTTCGCGAGGTCGTGAGCGGCGTGGAGCCGCTCGACGGTCATGCGGGGTTCGCTCGGCGGACGCGCTTGGCTGCCCGGGCCAGTGTAGGGACGGGCTCGGTGTCGTGTTCGAGATCCTGCAGGAGCTGATCGAAGAAGTCGGCCGGCACGATGGTGTCGTCGGAGAAGCGACGATGGGCAGCCTGTCGGGACACGCCATAGATCTCGCCGATCTGCGCCCAGGTCAGACCCGACGCTTGCGCCTCGAGCAACACCTGGCGTTCGAGCGCCTCGACACCGGCGACGAGGTGATGCACCCCGCGGACCCTGGTCGCAGGGTCGGCAGAATCCACCAGGTCTCGGATGTTGGTGAGCAGTGTCAGGGCGACAGCGGCGAACTCGCTGGTGTGCGTCTTCATGCTGTCAACATAGTGCTGACGTAGCGATCCGTCAACTCCATATTGACAAACGATCGCCGTCAGCACAGACGCCATGCGGGGCGTTGTGTCGCGCCCGGGACTTCCGAGCCACCTGCCGCCGTCACGCCGCTTCCGCCAACGGGATCCACGGGCTTCGGCGGCGTGGGATAAGGGTTGTATTCGCCCATCCGATACATCGAACAGGCGTACGGGTATCTGGACAAGTGCAGCAGGGTGATGCCGTGCTGGTTCGGTTGAGTTGTTGCCCGTGGCGGGGGTCGACTATCCGTCGTCGTGGCCCCAGTTTCAGTCCTGGTTCGGCGACGAGGCGTCGTGTGTCGCCTACCTGGAGCGAGTTCGATGGCCGAACGGCTTCGTGTGCCCGTCGTGTGCGGGAACGGCGGCGTGGCGGATCGCGCAGCGCCACATGTGGATGTGCTCGGTTGTGGCCGCAAGACGTCGGTGACCGCCGGGACGATCTTTCATCGGTCTCGGTTGCCGCTTTCGACCTGGCTCGCCGCGGCCTGGTTCGTGTGCGCCCAGAAGAACGGCGTGTCGGCGCTGGGGCTGCAGCGGGTCCTCGGGTTTGGTTCCTACGAGACGGCGTGGACGTGGCTCCACAAGCTTCGCCGGGCCATGGTGCGCCCCGACCGGGACCGTCTCGACGGGGTGGTCGAGGTCGACGAAACCTACTTCGGGGCCCGGCCCTCGGCAGCGACGGCCGCGGGACCGACAAGTCAGCGATCGTGACCACGGTGGAGATGCGCTCGAGCCCCAGCGCCTCGGCCGTGTCCGCATGGCCCACATCCCGACCCTGTCGGCCTCGTCGCTGTGCGCATTCGTCGACGACAGCGTCGCGCCCGGTGTCACCGTACGCACCGACGGTTGGAACGTGTACCGCGGACTCGCCGACCCAGGGCTACCGGCACACCCCAATCAACGTCGCCGCCTCCGGCGACCCGGCCCAGGTTGCCATGCCCGGCGTCCACCGGGTCTCAGCGCTGCTCAAGCGCTGGCTCGCCGGCACCTTGCACTACTCCGTCAGCGACAAGCACCTCAACTACTACCTCGACGAGTTCACCTTCCGGTTCAACCGCCGCAACGCCAACGCCCGCGGCTTGCTGTTCCACCGCCTGATCCAACAAGCCCTTACCACCGACCCCACCCCTACCACGACCTCACCGCCGACGGCATCGACGAATACCTCTGGGACTAGCCGCAATACCGTTCAGTGAGACGTGGAGGATGGTCGCGGTGGGTGGACCGGTGGGTTGGGGCCAGTCGGCGTGGTGGGCTCGTTTGACGTGCCACTTGACGTATTTGCGTTTGACACGGGGTTGTCGGGACGTCGTCGGGTTGAGCAGGCAGAGAGCTGATGGCGTGACGCCAGCCGTGGTCAGTGGTCTGAGGGGGAAAATCGCGCGCCGCTGAGATGGAGCGGCGAGCGATGCGCAAAGCGGCGACGAAGCTGACCCGGTCGGGGTCGACCTGGGCGTGGCCGGCGGCTTCCCACATCAGGGTCCGGATCGCGTAGTGGCAGCACAGGTGCCCCCAGATCTCCTGCAGGACCAGCTCGGGTGACTTCGATCGGAGCACGGTACGCGCGCCGCGCTGGTGGACTTTGAGCTCATCGAAGACCGCTTCGATCTCCCAGCGCTGCGCGTACGCGACGGCCAGTTCCTCGGCGGATGCTTCGGCCGGGTCGAGTGATCGTGGTGAACAACCGGTACGTGGTGTCGTTGGGGCGGCCGTCGTCGAGCTCGTAGTCGATCGACCCGGATCGTCAACGGCTCCGCCGTGCGCCCGGCGTTGCCCGACGGTCGCAGCTCGGCCAGCCACGACCCATCGGCAAGAGTCTCGACATGGCGGGGCTTCATGTTCGGCATCGCCCGCCACAACAGATCCGCGCCGGTCGCCGCGGCCCTTGCTCCACAAGGGAAACCCGCAGAACCCGCGGTCGGCCAGCAACACCATCCCGGGCTCGAGCCGGTCGACGACCTCGCCGGCCAAGCGTGTTCTCCGCCGTCGTGTACGCCCCGACCGCCGCGTCGAACATGGCGTGGGTGCCGCACTCGGCGACCGCGACCACCCGCGCCTGAGGAAACGCCGCCCGCTCGCCCTTGTTCACCCCCGGCCGACCGAACCACGCCGTCGTTCGCCGCGTTGTCGGCCACGTCCAGACACGTCCCGTCGATCGCCACCAGCCGCCGCCCCGCCAGCCACGCCCCCGGCGCGCCCGGTTCGGCCAACGGCCGAGCGACCCGAGCGAACAACGCCCGCAACGGCTCAGCACCCAACCGCTCACGAGCCTGGAAGATCGCCGACTTCGACGGCAACTTGACCGGCTCCTCACCGCTCGCCCACGCCAGCCCATCGGTCAACAGCGCCAGCACATCCTCATACGAGCCCTCCGAATGCAACGCCATCCCGATCGCGAAGTACGCCATCACCCGAGCCGGCAACGACCGATGCCGCTGCTCAGTCCGGCCCGCCTCAGCGATCACCTCGTCGACCAACCCCGGCGGGAACACCGCGGTCAACAGCCCCACCGACACCAGATCCGACAACCGACGCTCCGACACAGGCTTGATCCATCCAGCACGCGGCATCCACCCAAACTACACCCATGTAGTCCTAACTGAACGGTATTGGGACTAGCCGACTGCACTCATCCAGATACCCCGTACAGACGTTCGTTGAGCGGTGAGTGCAGCAGGAGGGGCGGTCGACGGGCCCCGGCATCGGGCAGAGTGTTCCCGTGACGACAGATCCGACCGAAGTCTTTCTCCGAGGCGTCTGGCGCCGCATCATCCCACGCGTCGACGACGTGTCCTGGGTGGATCGGCTTGCTTCGTTGCCGGCGAGCGACGGACCGCTCGGCGATACGGGTCCGATCGTCCGTAGGATGCTCTCGGCTGGGATTCCGGCGGCTGATATCGCGCGGTTTTCTCAGATCGTCGGCTACGAGACGGCGTTCGGACTTTGCTACCACCTTGAGGATCCGGTTGCGTCCTACGAGGGGATGCCGGTCGGAGCTGGCGACAGACTCGCTTGGGGACTGTTCCTTGTCGATGAGACCGGGGAGCCCTGCGACGCCCTCGGGATGCTGCACGAGTCGATCTTGTCGATGGACCCTTCCGGACGCGAGATGCGGCCCGAGTAGGTAGTGAGCCGCCTCGGGGCGCCATCCGCGTCGTGACGAATGCCGGCGACGTGGTCAGTTCAGTAGATGATGTCGAGTGCGTAGTGCAAGGCCTGGTCGAGTCGCGCACGGGTGGCCTCGTCGAGGTGGCCGACTGGTTCATCGTCGAGGTCGTCGATCGGGATGGTGATGACGTTGTCACAGAGCTCGAGATCCTGGTGGGGGCCGTGGGGGAGGGAACGTGCGGCCCGGAGTCGACCGAGTGTGTGATCGCCGTAAACGATTCCGCCCTCACCACCGAGGGCGCCACCGTCTACCTACCCCTGACCTTCGCCCCCGCGTAGCCACCGCGTCGGGGTTGCGGTGCAGCTCGGTCTTGAACAGCCCGATCACTGATTCGCCTCGACGAGGCGATCCAGGGCGCGACCGTCGAGTTGCTCGAGGAACTCGGCTACCACGACGTGAGCTTGGCGGCGGTGGCCGATCGCGCCGGAACCACGACCGCGGCGATCTACCGCCGGTGGGGCTCCAAGGCTGAGCTCGTCACCCAATCCGTGTTCCGGACAGGCGGCGACGATGTAGTAGCTGAGACCGCAGACCTCGCCGATGACCTCGCCACCATGATCCGATGGTCGGTGGAGAAGATCTGCCGTCCCGCCGCGTTGGCGGCGATCGCTGGCGTCCTCGGGGAGTCAAGGGCCGAACGGGTGGCACGAGGGCGACAGCCCGTCGCACCGGTGAGCGTCACCTGCCGCCTGGCAACCGTCAGGGATGGCGCAGGAGGTCGTCGACGGTGGCCATGGCTCGTTCGACAAGTTGGTCGAGGGGCAGGGTGGCACCACGGCGTGCTGCGTCGTCGTAGGGGCCGTCGCCCATCTGGTGGCGCAGGAGATCAGCCGACTCCTCGGACCACGGGGTGAAGATCAAGCGTTGGGCCCGGACCCCAGCGATGAGCTCGGTCGCGGTGTCGGAGCACACGTCGAGGTGTACGAGGGCCTGGGCCAGGCGCAAGAGGCAGGCGCTGAGCATCCCATGCTGCTCACTTGCAGCTTGGGCGCTGATCACGGCTCGGAAGGCTCGCAGGCCGGAAAGGTTGCCATCGGCCACCTGCTGCCAGCCCCTGGCGTATTCGACCCCATGTTGGAGATAGCTGTCGAAGAAGGCACAACGGGCCACGACGGATGGCAGCTCGTCGATCGCTGCGAGCGCGGCGTCTCGGTCGACCAACGGCAAGATCGTGGCGACCCCCCACAGCGCCCACGCAATGGCCGTCGGGCTGCCACTCACCCGGGCCGCCGCCATGAGCAGCCGGACCTGTTCCACACTCTCGGGTGGCGGGGAGGAGAAGCTGAGCCGCGCGTTGCATATCGGCATCCGCAGCGCGGCTTCGGTGAAGCGGTCACCGCCTGCCCGGGCCGTGTCCGCGGCGCGGAGGAGCAAGGCATCGGCCTCACGGGGGTTCACCGGCATCGTCGCGTACGCCAGGAAACCCAGGGTGCCTGCGGTCGGGGTGAACCCCGGCGCGGTCACCCGCGCACTCCACTCGACGATGGCGGCGTGATCGCCAGAGCATCCGGCCCCCCGACTCCCCCAATCGCACACCGCGGGGTAGGCGGGATGATCTTCGATGGCGGGCTGACGCGCGAGGAGCGCGGCCCATCGCCCGATCTCGACGGTGCGAGCGGTCCCGCACCAGATCCAGATGGGGAGCGGTGCGAAGAGGCTCGTGGCGAGGTCGAGGTCGCCCTGTGCGGTGGCCCAGTGGACGGCGGCGCGGAGGTTGAGGATCTCGGTGGCGAGCCACGTGAGCCAACGGGTCTCGTCGGCACCGGTGATCCCGGACGCAGCCTCCGCGACGAGGCCTGCGTAGTGCTCGGCGTGGCGGCGGTGCGCGAGCTGCGTCGCGCTCGTCTCCCCGGCCGTCGAGGCGTTCTCGGGCATAGGTGCGGAGGGATTCCAGGAGTCGGTACCGGACGGTGCCACGCGCGTCGTGCTCGGCGACAACGAGGGATCGAGCGACGAGACGCGAGAGCAGTTCGAGCACATCGGCAGGCGTGATCGGACCGTCGGCGCCGACGGCTTCGGCGGCGTCGAGGCCGAAGCTCGCCGGGAACACAGCGAGCCCGTCGAACACGGCTCGGTCGTCGGCGGAGAGGGCGTCATAGGAGCTGTCGATGGCGGCGCGCAGGGTGCGGTGACGGTCGGATGCGTCGCGCCGGCTGGTGACCAGGACCCGGAAACGATCGTCGAGGAGTCGGGCGAGATCGGCGACGCCCACCGACTTGAGTCGCCCGGCCGCGAGCTCGAGAGCGAGGGGGATCCCGTCGAGGCGCCGGCAGATCTCCACCACCGTTGCGGCATTGTCGGCGTCGACCCTGAACCCGGCATGGGCCGTCGCGGCGCGCTCGGCGAACAGGCGCACCGCGTCAGCATCGGCGAGCGGCTCCAGATCGACGACGTACTCGCCGTCGATGGCCAGCGGTTCGCGACTCGTAGCCAGCAGTCCGACGCCCGGAGCGCGTTGGAGGACCGCGGCGGCCAGCGGGGCGACCGAGCCGGCCACGTGCTCGCAGTTGTCGATCACCAGCACCAAGTCCTTCCCGGCCAGGAAACCGAGGATCCTGTCGTGTATGGCCACGCTGCGATCCGGCGAGGCTCCCAGCGCCGCCGCCACGGCGATGGCGACGCCGTCGACGGAATCGGCGGCAACCGACGAGAGGTCGCACCACCAAATGCCGTCCCGTGACCCGCCCGCGGCGCCGAAGGCACGGGCGGCTTCGATCGCGATGCGCGTCTTGCCCACGCCGCCGGGCCCGCACACTGTGGTCAGTGCCCCGGCACGCATGGTGGCGGCGAGTTCTGCGAGTTCGTCGACACGGCCCACGAACGAGGTCATGGGCCGCGGGAAGCGATCCGGCACAGCGGCGGCGGGGGCCGGTGTGTCGGGTTCGCAGTATTCCCATTCCGTACCCGGCGCCTGGCGGAGGATGTCGTCGTTGAGGCGCTGCAACGACCGGGACGGCACCACCCCGACCTCGTCGGACAGGCGGCGCCGGAATCGTTCATATGACCGCATCGCCTCGACCGGCCGGCCCGAGCGGGCCAGCGCCACCATCAACTGGCCCTGGCGTCGTTCGCGGTACGGCTCGGCGCCGGCGGCCGCCTCCAAATCGCCAATCAGTTCCGACGGCGGACAAGACGCCAAGACGGCGTCGAACCGATCTTCGACCACCGCCGCACGGAGCTCTTCGAGTCGTATGGCGTTCGCCTGTGCGAAGGGCCGGTCCCCGAACTCCCCGAAGGCTCGGCCCCGCCAGAGTCCCAGCGCAGCATCGAAGACACTCCGCGCCGGTTCGGTCTTGCCGGTTCCTGCCAGGGCGCGAGCCTCCCCAGCCAACTGTTCGAAACGTTCGCCGTCGATGTCAACGTGCTCCACCGACAGCAGGTAGCCCCCAGCCTGAGCCACGATCGCCGCAGCACCGAGCACGGCGCGCAGTCGCGACACCAGTCCCCGCAGTGTGTGCGCGGCGCTCGGCGGCGGCGTATCGCCCCACAGCACGTCGATGAGCCCGTCGGCAGTTACGACGCGCCCGGCGTGCACGACCAGGACGGCCAACAGCTCACGCTGGCGGGAACTGCCCACCGCTCGGACGCGGCCCCCAGCCACGACGTCGACCGGTCCCAGCACCCTGACCAGCGCGGGTGATGCCGCAACGCGGTCCACTCGAACAGTACACCACACGGACACCGGGCCCGCTGTGGCTGCCGCGACGTTGTTGTCGAGGTGGCTGGCTGCGCCAGACTCCGCCGGTGGGAGGCCTCCGGCTGGTCGCCTCATGTGGTCATCCCTGGCCGGATCCAGCGACGGCGTGGACGATGCTGGCAAGGTCATCCCGAACCTCCGCTGAGAAACCTGCGTAGAGCAATGCCACCTCGCGAGCCGGCAGCGTCTGGAGGACGGCCCAGATCTCGTTGGCATCGGTGCTCGGAGCGGGCCCTCCCGCCTCGTGCGAAGGCGCGGCATTGATGCTCTGAGCACTGTCGGAGCCGCACACGCTCACGGGCAGGACGATGGCAAGACCGGCGACGGCGAGCAGGGCGACGCTTCGACGCGGGTTGGTGGTGATCATGGTTCCCTCCGATGGGTGTTGCCGGGGTTGGTCGGGACCAGCGTCGGAGCGCGCGAAACGCGGCGACCACGCGGCTCACACGCGGCGCGCGCGGGGGCTCCGCCGACGGATCTCATGCGGGCGCGAAACGCAGGCGCCGATCACCTTCCCTTGCCCGCCGAGGGCGGATGTGTCCCTCGTGTGTTCGCCGGTCTGCCGGTCTATGGCGACACACACGCACCGGCTTCCCCACGCGGACTCCCTGCCCGCGCTCGGGACCGCGCAACGCCGCGATGTCGCCGCGATCGACGACGCCCACCGTGGTGGTGCAGCACATCACGCATTGCCATGGACCCATGGGAGGGGAGCATGCGCACCCACGGGACCGTTCCTGCCGCTCTCACACTCGTCGCCGCCACCATCCTCGCCTTCACCGCTTGCGGCAACACCGAGGACCTAGAACGACAGGCCACCGCCCACGTCACCGAGACGAACGGCGCCATCTGGGCGGCGTCCGCGTCCCAAGGGCACTCCACGCTGGGCACGACCGAGATGAACGGTGCGCTCGTGGCCTCGTGGGTATCCGCCCCCCGAACCCACCCTCGGCCTGACAGAGATGAACGATTGAGCGGACCGGATCGACCGTCCGAAGGCTCGCCGCCGGGTGGACGACGTCACAAGGAGCCGCCATGGTAACGACCTCGACCTCGACGTCGAGCATGAGCGCCGCCACCTGGAACCGTCGAGACCGCTCGCGACCGCCACGAGACTCCCGTGCGCTACCGCAAGCCAGACCGGGTCCGCATCGCGATCCCAGGGTCCGGCGCCGCCGACCAGCGCGAGACTCGATGCCCTGGCTCGAACTGAGGGCCGTGATCAAACCCTGACCTGGATGACCTGGCCCACCTGTGTGCCGGGGTGAACAGCCCGTCTCGGCGGCCCGCATCGGCAGCGGCGTGGTCACACGGTGGTCACAGACGAGACGAAACGGCTCGGAATGAGGCGTCACCGTCCGGACGCGGGTGTCGCGTATTACCTGGTTGGGACGCCTGCGCACCACGAGCCGACACCAGCCGTCACCGCCCGGACGAGAGTTCAAGTCCCCCCTCCGATATAGGAAACAGGTGTTCGTTTCGTCGTGGGTGCACGGAGCGGTGCGGACCGCCGGATCGGTCGCGGTGGTTCAGCGCAAGGCGCTATGCGCGGTCCCGACCGGCCACCACGATCCGTGCGCGAGCTGTTGCGCGGCGCCGCCCGACGTAGCGCGGGGTCTGAAGTGCCGTCATCGAGCGCGGCTGACTGGTGTTGGCGGCCACGGTCGTTGGTGATGGTTCGGCATCGGTGGCTGGTGAGCGTTCGGCGGCGGTGTTTGGTGATGTCAGTCGCGTGTGAGTTCGGCGGCGGCTTTCTTGGCGGCGGTGTCGTCGACGAGGTCTTTGCCGGCTGTGGCGGCGGCGATGAGTTCGGCGGTGGCGGCGTTGTTGAGTTGTCGGGGTAGGCCGTTGGCGACGCGGTGGAGTCGGGCGATGGCGTCGTCGGCGAACAGTGGGTCGGAGCGTCCGGCGAGTGTGAGATTGTGCCGGAGGTAGCCGGCGGTCTCGACGAGGTCGAGCGGTTTGAGTTGGTAGCGGATGGCGATGCGTTGATCGAGCGCAGCGAAGATCCCCATGCGTAGTTGTCGGGCGAGCGCGGGTTGCCCGACGAGGATCCCGGCGAACGGGCTGGTGGAGTCCATGTCGGCGTTCGTCAAGAGCCGGAGTTCTTCGAGTTGTTCGGGGGTGAGGAGGTGGGCTTCGTCGACCACGATCACCGGCCGTCGGTGTCGTTCTGTTCTTCGTTGGCGAGCAGGGTGGCGGCTTGGTGCATGACTTCGGCTTTGTGGAAGCGGGGTGCGGCGCCGAGCGCGGTGACGATGGTGACGTAGAGCCCTCGTGTGCCGAATGCCGGGTTCGGGATGTAGATGACGTGGTGGCGGGTCGGGTCGAGCGCGGCGACGGCGGCTCGGACGGCGACGGTTTTGCCGGCGCCGACCTCACCGGTGATGACCCCGAGGGCTGATTCGTGGACGCAGTGGTGGATGCGGGCGACCGCTTCGGCGTGGGCGTCTCGGCCGAATAGGTTGGCGGCGGGGATGTTCTTGCCGAACGGTGTGTGGGTGAGCCCGAAGTGCAGGACCCATGGCTGGAGAACCCGGCCGGTCATGACGTCACCTCGTCGTGGTTGTCGAGGCCGGGGAGCGCGATGTCGCGGAAGTGGATTGGCGGTGCAGTCAGCAGCTGGCGCATCGGTCCCTCCACCCATGGCGTGCGCTGGGATGTCATCTCCGTGAGCTAGTGCCGGCGCGCAGAAGTAGGTCGCGTGTGGTTCAGGCGACGAGGGGGTCGGCGGCGTAGGTCCATCTGAAGGGTTTTGCCTGTTGGTCGTACTCGGCGATGTAGGTGAGCATCTTGGTGATGAGGTCATCGCGTGAGGTGAAGTTGCCGTTGGTGATGACCTTGCGTTGCAGGATCGAGAAGAACAGTTCGACCTGGTTGACCCAGCTGGCGTGGGGCGGTGTGAAGTGCACGGTCCAGCGCGGATGCGCGGCGAACCAGGCCTTCGTGTGCTTGGAGCGGTGACTCGATCCGTTGTCGAGCACGACGTGGATCTCTAGCGCCGGGTCGATCGTCCGGTCGATCTCGTCGAGGAAACCACAGAAGTTCAGGGAATCGTTCTTGCCTGAGATCGGCTCTGCGAGGACCTCGCCGGTGTGCACGTTCAGCGCCGCGAACAGCGACGCGGTGCCGTGACGGATGTACTCCCACTCGCGGCGGGACCGGCGCCCGGGCCGCGCCGGCTGGGTGCTGTGCCTGCGTTCTTTGGCCTGCACCGAGGTCTTCTCGTCGACCGACACCACGATCGCGTTGTCGGGGCAGTTCAAGTACAGGCCGCAGACGTCGCGTACCCGATCCCAGAAGTCGGGGTCATCGCGACGGTTGAGCCAGCCACGCACCCTCGTGACATCGATGTGCATGGCCTTGAGGATCCGGCCGACCTGCGACGCGGAGATTTCGATCCCTTCGGCGAACAACGCGTCGGCCAGTTCGAGGTGAGTCCACATGGGCACAGGATCGTCCTCGTCCTTCTCCGATGTCGCGATCGCGGCGAGCTTCATGCGGTCGTCATGGCCGATCCGTCGGGGCCGTCCCGGGCGGGGCCGTTCCTCCAACCCATCCAGGCCTTCGGCCAGGAACCGCTTGCGCCACTCGCCGACCTTGTGCTGATCCATCCCGACCTCGACACCGATCTTGGCCAGGGACACACCCGCCTCGCACAACAAGATCGCCCGCGCCCGACGCACCTCGCGAGCCGACGACGTGTGGGCCCGCACCCGACGCTCGAGCTCGTCCCGATCCTCGTCAGCCAACACCAGCCGCTCGACCGTGAACCCCATGCAAGTCTCCTCCGACGCTGAGGACACCCATCACAGCATACGCGACCTATTTATGCGGTGATGCACTAGCCCGCATGCGCACACGGGTGAGAGTTCAGGTTTCGCCGCACGTTTTGCTCCCGGCTGCCGTACACGTGCGGACGGGTGTCGGTATCGATCCGTGTGAGTAGCGCGTTGGGCGCTGTTTCAAATGTCCTCGATGTAGTTTGCGGAGGCATGTCTGGCGACTGGACTCCTGAGCCCTTCGAAGCCGATGACGGGAAGATCCCGTTCGAGCGGTTCATCGATGAGCTGTCCGACTTCAAGTTCGTCGCGCTCGACACTGCCATCGATCGGGTGTTGTCGGTTCGAGGGATCGACCTCGTGCGGACCGAGTGGCTGAAGGCTCTCGGCGAAGGGCTCCACGAGTTCCGGGTCCGGCACGACGCCGACGAGGTTGCTCGCATGTTCGGCGGTGACGCGCCTGAGGTTGGCGGTAAGCGTGAGAAGGTTCTGCTGCGGGTCTTCGTGCACTTCTACGGTCAGAAGGTGATCCTGCTACTGGGTGGCTACGACAAGGGCGATGACCCGAAGGAGCGCCGGCAGCAGCGAGAGATCGCCGAGGCCCGGCGACTGCTCCGTCAGTTCAAGGAACGGCAGCGCCGGGAGCGCCGGAAGGGAGGAGACGATGATTGACTTTCTATGGGGAAATCCCCATACTGGTGCAGAGGAAGGTGTCGCCATGGCCCGCAACTACCAGGACGTGACGGCCGCTCGCCGCGAGCGCGTGTCCCCAGACGTCAAGGCGCAGCGCGAGGCGCTCGAGCAGGCCTACGACATCGCCGTGCAGGTCATGGAACTGCGCGAGCGCCATGGCTTCACCCAGGCCGAGCTCGCGGAGCGGTGCGGCATGGACCAGGGCGACATCAGCCGCATCGAGCGCGGCGCGACGAGCCCCACAGCCCGGACCCTCCAGCGTATCGCCGAAGCTCTGGACGCCGACGTCCGGCTCGTCGGGCGAGTGTCCTGAGAACCACAAGCGATGGCGCGACAGGATGCCCTGACCAGGCAGCGGCGCCAGACTGAGGACCTCGCACGCGAACACCTCGACGCCGCTGACGCCGACTACTACTTGGGTCTGCTTCGACCGGCTGTGCGGTTGGAGCACTCGGAACTTGATGTGGGAGGCAGCCACCTCGGAGGCTCGCCGACTCTCGGAAAAGGGGACGAGTGGCCGACCTGGAACGGCCAACCACTGAGCTTCGTGATGGCGCTCGACCTCGCTGATCTCGCCGACCTTCGGACCGACCTCGACCTGCCGGGTTCGGGGGTCGTGAACTTCTTCTACGAGGCTGCGGAACAGCAAGCGTGGGGGTTCGATCCTGCCCACGCTGGCGGGTGGCGGGTGCTTCTCAACGACGGACAGGGCGAGCGAGTCCAAGCACCGGACGGGGCGGCGACCTTCGCCGAGATCTGGCTGAGGTCCGTGCAGACCCTCACCGCCCCCGGGTGGGAAGAGCCCGTCGTGCGCAGGATCTGGGAGCGCAACCGAGACGGTCTGTGGGCCATCGACGAAGTGCGACGTGAGGGCGGCTGGCCGGATGCCCCGCGACACCAGGTTGGCGGCTGGCCGATTCTCGAACAGAATCCGATCTGGCCCGAGTGCCAGCTCGCCTCGAACGGGCTCTACGTCGGCGATCCTTCCGGGTACCAGGATCCGCGAGCGAAACAGCTTGCGCCCGGCGCTGAGAACTGGCAGCTGTTGCTCCAGCTCGAGACCGACGAGGCCGCGGGCTGGATGTGGGGCGACGTCGGCTCGCTCTACTACGCGATCCGGCGGCAGGACCTCGCCGACCGAAGCTTCGATCGGACCTGGATGATCCTTCAGTGCGGCTGACGAGGTCCCTTGCCTTCCTGGCCGTCACCACGGCGTAGCGGCTCTCGTGACCTCATCCCCTCGAGTTGTCGCGTCAGTTCCGCGAAGCACGCCTACCCGGTCACGCCGCTGTCGCCAGTGGAATCCATCGGCTCCGTTGGCGTGGGTTAAGGGTTGCAATCCCCCCTCAGACACAGGAACAGCTGTTCGTTCAGCGGTTGGTGCAGATGGCGGTGCGGTCTCTTGGTACTGCACCGATTCCACTGCACCGTGTTCGACTACCGAGGTGGCGCTTGACCAGAATGGGCATCCATCGCCTGTTGGGCCCGGCGGGTCTGCTGCATGGCCGCCCGACGAATCCGATCCGAGGAGTGGTTGGCGAGCGGCCGGATGTACTCCAAGGCCGCCTCTGGGCCGAGCCTTCGACGCAGGCCGGCCATTGCCTGAAGCGCGACGTCTTCGTCGTTGAGGAGCGACTTGAGCGCCGGCACGATCCGATCGTCCCTCGAAGATGCGAGCGAGCCGCTCGACGATCATCTGCCGCCCAGCGCCGTGCGAGGCATCTAGCGCCAGGTCGAGTATTGCGTCGGTGTGCTCAATCGTGGTTACGGTGGAGAGAGCGTTGCCGATGGCCCACTTGAGCGCAGGCTGCGACGCTTCAGGGGTGCGGCGAAACTCCTCGAACATGGCGGTTGCGGCCGCTGGTCGAGCCTTCGAGGTCGTGAGCGATCGAACGACAGCTTCCTTGACGACAGGGCGCGTGAGTCGTGGGAGGACGTCGAGTAGGACGGGGACGGCGGCGTGATAGTCGAAGACCGATGGACGGATGACATCTGGGTGGCGGCCGCTCGTGAACCGTCCGAAGTCCTCGCTCGGCAGGCCGGCGTCATCCAACGCCCGGCGAACCAGGGCGAATTCGTCGGCGTTCTGAGCCACACGGGCCTGATGTGCGTCATCGCGTTCGGCGATTCTGTGTAGATACGCCG
This sequence comes from uncultured Acidobacteriota bacterium, assembly GCA_963732655.1. Taxonomy (GTDB): domain Bacteria; phylum Actinomycetota; class Acidimicrobiia; order Acidimicrobiales; family SHLQ01; genus CAVTWS01. The sequence goes on from CAVTAI010000005.1 coordinate 1,285,330, forward strand.
GATCGGCTTCGAGCTCGGCCATGAGCTCGTCGGCTGTCTTCGGTCCTCGTCGGGGCTTCCGTTGTGAGGTCATGACGCGTGCCGTTCCCGCTCGGTCAGCCGTGAGTGCAAACTAGCGGAGCCACGAGTCGAGTTCGTCGTTGCCGCATCCAAAGGTGGCGATGTCGTGAGCAGCGTGGAGCCGCTCGACGGTCATGCGCTGGTCGCTCGGCGGACGCGGTCGGCAGCCCTCGCCAGGGTGGGGCCGACGTCAGCATCGTGGTCGACATCCTGCATGAGCTGGTCGAAGAAGTCCGCAGGCACGACGGTGTCGTCGGAGAAGCGGCGATGCGCCGCCTGTCGAGACACCCCGTAGATGTCTCCGATCTGGGCCCAGGTCAGACCCGACTCTTGTGCCTCGAGAAGTACTCGCCGTTCGAGCGCCTCGACACCGGCAGCGAGGTGATGCACACCGCGTACCCGGGTGGCCGGGTCCGCGGAGTCCAACAGATCGCGGACGTTGGTGAGCAGCGCGTCGGCGACGGCCGCGAACTCCCTCGCATGCGTTCTCATGCTGTCAACATAGTGATGACGACCGGACTTGTCAACCTTATGCTGACACTCCGATGACAGGGCCTCCTACCCTCGTCAAGCCGCTGTCGTCAGAGGGAGCCACCGGCTTCGGCGGCGTGGGTTAAGGGTTGCAATCCCCCCTCCGACACTCGAACAAATGTACGGCGTATCCGTTTGAGTGCAGTTGGGCCTCTGGGCCCGCACTCGGCGGCGAGCCGAACGGTGGGCACACGTTTGTTACGACCGCTCCCTGTCGGACGCAACCTGAAAAGGCCTGACGATGGCGGATATCCGGGTGCGCGTACGAGGCGGTGAGGCCATTCGTGTTGGCGACAAGACGGTTGATCGATCAGCGCCTGCATATCTGCCTCGAAACTGGGCAGTTCGGTCTTTACTGCACTTGTCCGGATACCCCGTACAAATGTTTGGTCAGTGGCGAGTGCAGGTGACGGCGCAGTCCGCGGGATCGGGTGGGTTCTGCACTGTGCCTGACGATGGAGGTGGCGGCCGGCCGCCGAATGCCCGAAGCCTCGCTGATCGGCTATGCGCTCCGGCGAGTCGTCGACTTGGCTGCAACATTGCGTGTGGCAATCGACTTCGAGGCGGCCGAAGGCTTCGGTCCGTGATGGCCGAGTAGCTTGGTGCGTCGGCGGCCCTGCACGACGGACACCTCCAGCTGACCGCCGAGCGCTTCGATGTACTGCTCGAGCACGTCGATGGTCACGTTGCGGGAACGCTCGATGGCGGCGATGCGCGGTTGGGATACGCCGATGCGCTCGGCGAGTTCACGTTGCGACATGCCTGCCTTCTCGTGAAGCGCGGTGAGACCAGCGGCGAGGCGCAGCTCGTCTTCGACCTCGCGGACGCGCTCGTCGGCTCCCGGCGCTTCGAGGACCTTCTTCTCCCATTGCTTGAGACTCATCGTCGCTTCCCTTTGCTCTACGTCGTGGACTTCGTCGCCCTACCGGATGTGTTCTTCACTCGCTTCGCCGTCAGCGCTGCTTGGTGCTCGTCGAGGTCGGTTCAGTAGATGATGTCGAGTGCGTAGCGGAGGGCGTGGTCGAGCCGGGCGCGGGTGGGTTCGTCGAGGTGGCCGACTGGTTCATCGTCGAGATCGTCGATCGGGATGGTGATGACGTTGTCGCAGTTGATCACGGAGTGGTCGGGGAGTCCGTGCTCCGGGCCGACTTCAACCTCGGAGCGGATACCGCGGATCGTTCGTGTGATGGGGGCGCAGGTGACTGCGGTGAGCACGGTGATCGCGGCGTCGCGTGTGAGGACGCAGACTGGACGACGTCCGGCTGGTGGGCCGAGGTCGGCCCAGTAGATGTCGTTGCGGGCTACCACGTGGGTGTTGTTTCGGCGGCCAGTCGCCGGGCGGACTGGAGTAGCGCCGGGTCGGGAGGCTGCTTGTGGTACGCGGCTTGGAGTCGTCGGTCGGCGTCGCGAAGTTCCTCCGCTTCGAGGACGGCCTGGGCGCCGCGCCGTATGAGCTCGGACCTGCTGGTAGCGAGGTGGGCGGCGACGGCGTCGAGTCGTTCGACGAGGTCGTCATCGAGTTGGACGAGTACTTCGCGACGGGCCATGACCATATGGTACAGCATATGGTCAGATGGAGCCAGGCCTGATGCCTGCTCGCGATGACCTGTTGTCATCGGTCGCGTCGGTGCGGATCGTTCCACCTACCGCCATCACGCCGCCTCCGCCAACGGGATCCACGGACTTCGGCGGCGTGGGTTGAGGGTTGTAATCCCCCTCCGATACCAGAACAGGTGTTCGTTCAGCGGTGAGTGTAGTGGGCGGTGCAGACGGCTGGAGGGGTCATTGCCGCCGGGGTTCTCTCATCACGCTCCGCATAGGGTCGTCCGGGCGAGGTTGCTGGCGTCGGCGGCGGTGATCAGAGGTCGGGTTCGGTTCGCTCGACGACCCCCGCGTTCTCGTGGCGACGCCCCGTTCGGTGTCGCCGGGTATGCGTGAGGGCTCCCGTCTGCGGCAGAGCGAGCGAAGGGTGGGTTGTCGACCGAGCGGTAGGGGATGGTGTCGGGTGTCGTTCGGGCCGCTGGGAGCCGGGCGTTGACCTCGCCAGAATCAACGGGCACGAGCGTCAGGCTGTCATCAGCTTCCAGTACACAACCTTGTCGTCGTCGGGGCCGTAGAACCGACGGATACGAGCTTCTTCCAGGTAGCCCTGCTTCAGGTAGAACTTGCGGGTCAGCGAGTACTGATCAGTCGAGGAGGTCTCAACGATCAGGACTTGCGCGACGTCGGGGCCCGCGTGACGCAGCTCGCGTTCGACGTGGTCGAGCAGTGCTCCTCCGATGCCTTGTCCCTGTAGAGGCGGACTGACCGCGATGAAGTACAGGTTCCACATTCGATCCGAGAACGGTTCGGGCGCGTGGTACGCCGCACCGACGACCGCGCCGCCCTCCGATTCCTGCACGACGAAGTGATGGTCGTGCAATGTGTGGTCGAGGATCCCTGCGACGATGTCGTCGACGAATCCTGTGTCTTCGATGCCGAACATCTCAGACTCGATCGCGATGGACTTGATTGCGTGGATGTCCATCGCATGGGCCGGCCTGATCTTCACGTCGTTTCGCGTCCTGTTACGGTATCGGTAATAATAACCGTAACGGAGGAGCTCGGTGTGAGCAAGCGGATTCCCGACCTGCCGATACTCGGCGAACCGTTGATCGCAGAGTTTGCGAACACGCTGTACATCGACGGACCAACTCGCCTGGATGTCCTCGATCATCCCACCTGGATCAACGCCTGGCTTCGACAGGCGCCCTGTGCAGCCGAATTGGCCTTCGCTCAGCGTGTCCGGGCCGAAGACGCAGAACGACTCAGGGTGTTGCGTGACTCACTGCGTGGGCTGCTTGCCGGAGCCGGGCGGGACCACAGATGCGACGTCGAAGCGATCAACGAAGCTGCGGCTCGGTCGGCGGGTCGGCCGCTGCTGGTGGTCGCGGCAGCCGGTGAGTTGGAGGTGGTCCACAACACCGGAGCGAAGGGCATCGATCGCCTACTGTCCGAGATCGCTCTTCGCGTGATCGAAGCAGTCGGCACCGGCCAGTTCGGCCTGAACCAGCAGTGCCGGCGACCAGGTTGCAATCTCTTCTACTTTCGTGACCACCACCGCCGCCAATACTGCAACTCGCGCTGCGCGAACTCTGACCGACAAGCCCGATACAACAAGCGACTCGACGCACGATCAAGAACTCGCACGGACGTCACTTGACATCGTCGCCGAGACTCGTCGGTTCCATGCATAGTGTCGAGAGTCCTTGTTGCGAAGGCTGCGTCAGGGTACCATGACAGTCGTGAGTCTGATCGATGCTGATGAGCTTCCCGTTGAGCCTCTCGAGGCGTTGCGCCGGGTGGCGCGTTCGGAGGCTGAGCTCGATGAGCTTCGCTGGAGCCAGATTGCGGCGGCTCGGGATGTTGGTGCGTCGTGGGCTGAGATTGGCGACGCGCTCGGGGTGAGTCGCCAGTCAGCTTGGGAGTACTTCACCCGGCGCGTGCGCGGCGATCTGGCGGCGAATGTGGCGCGCTCAGATCTCACTGAAGATGAGGCCATGGACTTGGTCGTCGAAGAGGTCCGGGCCGCACGCCGTGGCCGTGCCGGTTGACGGCGATCGAGCGGGTTGTTCTCGACGCGAACGTGCTGGTTTCCGCGGTCATCGCGCAGGGACCGTCGTATCGCATCGTGGCCCGCTGGCTCGAGCAGGGTTCCATTGAGGTGGTGGTCTGCCCGACGTTGCTGGCCGAGGTCGACGACGTGTTGGGTCGTACCCGGATCCGGAGCCGGATCTCGCCTGTGGTGGCCGAGCGGTTCTTGGCCACGCTTCGGCGGGTTGCCGTTGTCGTCGATGACCCGGATTCGGGGGTCGTGCGTACCCGCGATCCGAACGATGACTACCTTGTTGCTCTCGCCAGCGAGCACAGCGTCGACTTCATCGTGACGGGTGACAAGGACCTGCTCGAGTGGCCAGATCAGCGCCCACCGGTGATCACACCCTCGGCGTTCGATTCTTTGATGGGGGAGTAGAGCGGGCGTCGCCGCGTGAGACGCCGCTCTTGAGCCGACCAGTGTTGTCACGCCGCCCCTGGCAACCGTGGCCGATCGGTGTGTGGAGACTCCCGGCGTCCACCACGCCGGAGCCGGACCGCTGGAAGTGATCGGCCGGGAACTCTCACGGCGGGTGGCGCGTCTGTGCCGACTTTGCCGCCTACCACCGTCACGCCGCCTCGCACAGTGGGATCCACCAGCTTCGGCGGCGTGGGTTACGGGGTCGGTGTCGATCTGTCCCTCGAAGGTCAGGATCCCGGCTTCGAACGACAGCCGACCGAGTGACCGACCACCCATGCCGTCGTCGTTGACATCCAACCATCGTTGGTTGGCCTCATGGGAGTCGGAGTCGGGCAGGCGGCGGCGTGGGGCTTGATCGTCGTGGGGGCGCGTTGCTGTCGTCTCCGGTATCGGTGTCGTGGGATCCGTGTCGTCGCGGCCGCCTCAGAGAGGATCCCGCGCTCACCACCCAGACGTGCCGGGCTCACCCTTGAATGGGCCGACAACGTCGTCGGTGATCCATCCCCCGTAGAAGCCACCGGCTTGGGGTCGTACTACTTCCCCATCCACCGTGCAGCGGACCCGGCCCGGGTAGAACGAGATCCAACCGGCGTGATCAACGAACTCCGGGTACGGATGCGGATATCGCCAGCCCACGGGGTCGGTGGTCCCCGCGATCGCCAGATACTCGGCTGCACCCTTCCACTCGCAGTGCGATGAGCCCGGCACGCGCACCAGTCGCCCCGGGATCACCGATTCCGGCGGCAGATAGAAGGCGGGCGGGTGCGACGTCTCGAGGACCCGCACCGAGCGGTCAGTCGACGCCACGAGGCCTTGAGCGTCCGAAACCTCTACGGCGCGGCCATCCGGTACGACCACAGGGGGCCGTGGGTAGTCCCACACTGATTCCTGGCCGGGGCCGGGATCTTCGGCGAACGGCGGGCGCTGCTCACCCCGATACTGCCAGCCATCGCGCGCATGCTGAAGCCATGCTGGGGTGTCGTTCCGCACGCTCGCCACGCTAGTCGTGCTCGCCGTCTGCGCTCCGGCCCTCCCGTCACCTTTCTCGCGAAGCGGTTCGCGTCCGTCGTCACCTCGTACCGATGGTCTGCTCACGCGTGCCTGTGGTGCTTGTCTCCCGGGCGGGTTGGAGTTGGGCGGACCCGACATGGTTGTGATCGCGGTGAGCACCGACCGTGCTTGGCCGTCAGGGCTCCTGGTTGGTGGGGGGGTCGACGTGGAGGAGGTCGCAGGCGTCATCCGCGAGGGCCTGCCCGGGTTCGCCGTAGAGGTTTCGGGCCACATCGACGCCCTCGTGTTCGAGTTCCATGATTTCGTCGGTATGGGTCGCGGTGGCGGCGATGCGGACCTGGGGCAGGAACTCCTTGACGCGGCGGACGGCGACCAGGTTGGCTGCGCGGTCGCTCATGCCGAGGACGAGGAGTTCGGTACGGGGATCGAGGCAGAACCGCCTCCAGTACTCGACGTCGAAGGCGTCGCCTCTGATGACGTGACGACCGTCGGCAGAGTTCTCGGAGGCGACTTGCGCGATTCGGTCGACTCCCATGACCACGTCGCCCCGCGCCATCGTACGAGCTCGTCGTAGGCGTCTGCTCCGACTCTGCCCATCCTGAAGACGATGATCTGAGCGTCGATGGGGTCGATCAAGGCGTCGTCGGGGTTGGACCGGTTGCCGTTCGAGCCGGCCGAGTAGTGGCGACAGGCGGGCGTACTTCGTGTAGCGGGCGGTGTTGATAGGGGCTGCCAGCGCGAAGGAGAGGGCGACGGCGTCGGCCGAGGTCCATCGCTGGTCCAGCACGTCACGGTCGACACCGACGACTGCGACGCTCAGGCCGAACTCGCGGTAGGTCGCGAGCGAGATCGAGGAGTGCCACGAGGTCCTTGCGCGGAAGCGGAATCGTGACAGCACTGCGACGAATCCGGCTGTCGTGATGGGGAGCACCACCAAGACGATGACGGCGCTCAGGACCTCTGTGCCCGCCGGGGGTGCCGTCGAGGCCGATCGACAGGAAGAGGCCGATCAACAGGAATTCCTTGAAGTCGAGCAGTGTGGAGGCGAGCTCAGGGGCGCGGGGTGTGAGGCCAGGGTCAGGCCGGCGACGAGGGCGCTGAGGTTGGGCGTTGAGGCCGACTTGATCGAACGTCTCGGCTCCCCACCGATGGCGAGCGCGAGGCCCAGGAGCGGCAGGAGCTCGCCGTGCCCACTGCGATCGATGAACCATGCGTACACGGGTCGGGTGGCGATGACGGCGACGACGACGGGTATCGCCCAGATGGACGGGGGAGTGTCGACCGCGCCGGTCAGGAAGACCACGGCGAAGATGACCTGCACGACGAGGATCCCGATGGCGATGCGGCCCAGTAAGGGAGCTGGTCTCGCTGCGTTCCTCGAGTGCCTTGACCGCGCACACGGTGCTGGAGAACGAGAAGGCGAAGCCGACGAGTGCTGCCTGGCCGATCGAGAGGTCGGCCGCGATGGGAGTCCGATTGCGCCCAGCCCGAGCATCATGGCGCCGATACACGCGGTCGTCAGGGAGGCGAAATGCTGGCTCCAGCCCAGACGACGGACGGGCGAGGGTCCGGAGCCGCAGCTTCAGGCCGATGCCGAACAGCAACAGGATCACGCCGACATCGGCGATGAGCTCGATGCCCTCGCTCGACTCCTCGCCGAAGGCATGAAGCACGAAGCCGGCGGCGAGATAGCCCACCAAGGGCGGCAGCCGGACGACCGTCGCCGCGAACCCGAACGCGAACGCCACCAGCACGAGGTGAGATCCATCGTCAGCCCGCCGTCAGCGGTTCAGTCTGCGAGGGTGCTGACGTAGACCTGCCAGGCCAGGGCGCGCTTCGTGAGCCGTAGAGGTAGTCGGCGAAGCGGCCGCGGCGTCGGTATTGCAGCCATTGGTTGAGGGCGAAGCAGTTGAAGAGCAGGAAGCGCGAGACGAAGATCCCGTAGACGAAGCCGGGGACGCCGTCGCCTTCGGTCTGTGAGCTGATGAGCGCGATAGTGATCGCGATCCAAGGCACGATGCCGACGACGCATCCGAACGCAAAGGGCCACCAGGTCGTGGTGTCGCGGTCGGGCCGGTTGTGCCGTTCCATGAGCTAGCCGAACAGGATCATCGCAGCGTTGACGGCAAAGAGGCCGATGAGGGCGTAGAGGTTGGTGACGCCGGGAAGCATCGCGATCATCAGCGATGAGAACACCCTGTCGATAGTCAATGTGGTGCCGGGTGGACCGTCTTGCACCTTGGCTCTACCGGGATCGCGAAGTCGTTGCTCACGACGAGAATGACGACGACTTGGATGAGGTGGGCGGTGCCGATCCCGATTTTCGAACGGCGGAGTGAGGCGAATTGCGGCGTCCTTCGACATCGGCGCCGGCACGATATCAGTCCGGAGGGGTGGGTCTAGCCGAGTGAGAGCGATGCGTCCTGGTTGTCACGGTGCCCTATGGCACACCGCAGACCGGGCCGGACCGCATCTCCCGGCGCGCGCTGCAACGTAAGAGAGGGTGACGTTCTCATTGTTGGAGGATTCCGATGTCTGCAGTCCCTCAGGCGGTCCGGCTGAAGCTCCCGTTCATCACCGCCGGCTTTGCTTCGTTCTTGTTTTCGGTCTGGCTGTACTTCGTGCAGGACGATACGACCGCGGGGATCTTCGTCGGCCTCTGGGTGCCGTCGATCCATTCGTTGGGCGCGCTTCTGGTTGCGCCGACCGACGAACCTGTTCGCCACGAATCCCAACAGGTGCCGTCATGAGCGAAACGGTGATCTTCATCGTGGGCATCGTCGTCTTCGCTATCACGGTGTATGGCGCCGTGATGGCCGGCGGGCTCGCCATGACGCGGGCGCAGATCGAGCAGAACGCACACCTAAAGGACATCGCCGACGCTGAGGAGCTCAAGAAGCGCTTCTCGTTCCGACTGAAGTTCTGAAGGTGCGATGAAGTGGAGGGCTCCGGGCATTGCTGTTTCGAGCCCCTCCTGTCGACCGTGACGTGAGTCTTCCTGTGTCCACGATCGTCGAACCCGTCACTCCGGGCCCACCGCCACCCAGTCGACGGCCGGTGTTGCGCCAGCGTTGGGCCGAGCTTGCTTACTTCCATTGGCCCTATGAGCCCAAGGTCGTGCAGCAGCACCTCCCTACCGGCCTGACCGTCGACACCTTCGACGACCGTGCCTGGGTGGGGCTGATCCCCTTCGAGATGCGCGACGTACAGCTGGGGCCAACGCCGCCGGTGCCGTGGCTCGGCACCTTCATCGAGATCAACGTTCGCACCTATGTCGTCGACTCGCTCGGTCGGCGAGCGGTCTGGTTCTACTCACTCGACGTACCCCGCGCCGCGATCGTGGCCGTGGCCCGGTCGGTGTTCTCGCTCCCGTACTGCTGGGCAGAAGCGACCCACGTACGCGACGGCGATCGGCATCGGTACCAGATGGGACGACGGTGGCCCCGCGGCGCGAGGACGGCGGCGGAGATGAGCTTCACCGTCGGAAACGAGATCCCCGATGTCGAGGTGAGCGACCTTGACCATTTCCTGACGGCCAGATGGGCTCTGATGACGCAACGTCGCAGCCGGCTGCTGTACGGCCGGGTCGGCCATCCCAGGTGGCCGCTGCATCTCGTCGACGATGTTCAGATCGACCAGAACGCCATCGAGGCCGCCGGGCTACCGAGTCCAGTGGGCGCACCTCGGGCGCTGTATTCACCCGGCGTCGACGTCGGGGTCGCATGGTTCGAGAAGGTGCCCGAGGAGGAGGCCCGATGACCGATCTATCCGAGCACCGCATGGACGGGTCCTCGGTCCTGATCGCTCGGGGCTACCGGTGGGCTGGGGTCAGCGATCGCCCGAGACCTCGCCCAGCGCGGGGCAACGCTCGCGCTCCTTGAGCGTCACGTCAGGCAGATCTGGTCGCTCGGCGAGGGTGTGGGCCCGCAAGTCTCGCCACGCCAGCTGGCGCACGAACGCGGCGCGGCCGGCGGTTTCGGTGCCCATGACGTCGACCAGGGTTCGCGCGGCGATCGTGCCGAACTTGAGGTCGGCTGACAACTCAGAGGTACCGGCGATGGCCGGGAGATCGCGTGTGTCGGGGTAGTCGTCGACATGCTCGAGCCAGGCCGTGACCGCTGCCACGCAACGACCGCGCCGGGTGTACAGCGGATCGGCCCATCTGCTGGGGAGATCGCGTCGCTGGTCACCGTGGTCGGGCCTCCCGGCCCGGGTGTGGGCCAGGGGCTCAGACGCGTTCACTTGTCTCGGCTCGAGCGCGAACAGCGCGACCACCTGGTCGTGGGCCGCAGTGGCGGCGGCCCTTGCCGGGTTGTCGTCGAGGCGGAGGTCCCGCCGGGGCCACACCACACCCGCCCTCGCATCGACCTCACCCACCGGCCCAGTATGAACCAGCGACCACACGCAACCGCCGCTCGATCGGATGACCCCGCCGACTGCGGGCTAGAACAACTCAATGGCCCGCTACGTCGTCCACGTCCGTTCACCACGATCGCCCACCGACGCGTTCGCCTACCTGGCCGATCTGGCCAACTTCGCCGAATGGGACCCCGGAGTGGAACGCGCCGAACAGGTGGAAGGCGACGGATCCGGGCCCGACGCCGCGTTCGACGTCACCGTCAAGGGCATCGGCCGCTCCCTCACACTCCGCTACCACACCACCCACTACGACCCGCCGACCACGATCGTGGCCCGAGCCCAGAGCCGGCTGCTGACGTCGCTCGACACCATCACCGTGCGCGAGGACGGGGCCGGGTCGGTGGTCACCTATGACGCCGAGTTCACCCTCAACGGGCCGCTCGGTCTCGCCGACCCGCTCCTGGGGCTCGGCTTCAAGCGAATCGGCGATCGAGCCGCTGCAGGGCTCATCGCCGCTCTCGAGGGCGAACGCGTTGCTGGTCCCAGCTCATGTCCGCTCGATGTGGTCGATGCCGTGATCGAGGCGCCCGTGGTGACCAGCTTCACTCGGATCGGGTTCGGCATCCGCCGGCGACTCGAACACTGGACGCCGCTCGAGGGCTACGACCTGAGTGGTCGGGTCATGGTGTTGACCGGGGCCACCTCGGGTCTGGGCCGAGCCGCTGCCACCCGGTTAGCCGGTTGTGGGGCCACCCTGATGGTGGTCGGCCGCAACCCCGACCGCAACGACGCTGTCGTGGCGGAGATGATCGACGCCACCGGCAACGACGCCATCAGCCAGGTCGCCGCCGACATGGGCGACTACGACCAGGTCCGCGCCTTGGCCCAACGAGTCCTCAGCGACCACGACCGCCTCGACGTCCTGATCCACAACGCCGGCGCGCTGACCAACGAACGGCGCGATGCCCCAGATGGCACCGAGGCCACCGTGGCGAGCCAGGTCGTCGGGCCGTTCCTGCTCACCAGCCTGCTGCTGGACCGCCTCGCCGGATCGGCGCCGTCGAGGGTGCTCACGATGTCATCGGGCGGGATGTACACCGCGAGCCTCACCATTTCGGGGCTGCAGATGTCGACCACTCGCTACAAGGGGGCCGAGCAGTACGCACGGGCCAAACGGGCACAGGTCGCCCTCAACGAGGAATGGGCCACCCGCTTCGGGCACGCGGGAATCCACTTCCACGCGCTGCATCCGGGCTGGGCCGACACCCCGGGCGTCGACGCGTCGCTTCCCACGTTCTCGAAGGTCATGGGCCCGCTGCTGCGCACGGCCGAACAGGGCGCGGACACGCTGGTGTGGCTCGCCGCAGACGACACGGCCCTGGAGTCCAACGGGCTGTTCTGGCTGGATCGCCGACCGCGGAGCACCCACAAGCTGCGGTCAACACGTCGCTCCGACACGCCCGAACGCCGGGACCGGCTGTGGGGCTGGGTCACCGACACCGCAGGCCACGAGCCCTCACTGCCCGATGCGACGGGGTCGACGTGAGCTCCGGCGGGCGGGCCGTGGTCGTGAGCACGATCGTCGACCGGTCTCCAGCGCAGGTGTGGGCCGATGTCCGAGACATCGAGTCCCATGTGGACTGGATGCACGACGCTGTCGAGATCCGATTCCTGAGCGACGTCCGCGAGGGACCCGGAACCCGCTTTGAGTGCGACACGAAGGTCGGTCCTTTCTCGTTGACCGATGTCATGGAGATCACGTCGTGGGAAGACGAACAACGAATGGGAGTCCGCCACGTCGGCCTGGTCGAAGGCACCGGCGAGTTCACGCTGCGCGACCTCGGGTCGAACCGAACTGAGTTCCGATGGCAGGAGGACCTCTCCTTCCCGTGGTTCATTGGCGGGCCTGTCGGCGCGTTTCTGGCCCGACCCGTCCTGCGCTTGATCTGGAAGCGCAACCTGGCGCGCCTCAAGGCCCGCGTCGAGGCATGGTGAACCACCGGACCGGCCCGGCGTAGGCCGCTCGTGGTCACCTCACCCGCCGTGACCGGATCGAAGCCGACGGTTTGGGTCTTCGGTGACCAGCTGAACCTCGAGATCGCGTCGCTGGCGGGTCGCTCGCCGGGGGCGTGTCGCATCCTGTTGGTCGAGAGCCGAGCGAAGCTCGAGTCGAAGCCGTGGCACATCCAGCGAGCCCACCTGGTCGCCTCGGCCATGGCCCACTTCGCCGCCGAGCTCGAAGCACGCGGATTCGACGTCGACCACCGCCAGGCCCCCTCGCTCGCCGCCGGACTTCGATCCCACTGCGAGCAGTTCGAGGTCCAACACGTCGTTGCCATGGAACCGATGAGCTGGGACGGCAGGTTGATGCTGGCACGGCTCGGTGTCGACACCGTGGCCAACAACCAGTTCTTGTGCCACTACGAGGACTTCGCAGCCTGGGCGGAAGGACGCAAGAGCCTCAAGATGGAGGACTTCTACCGCTGGCAGCGGACCCGACTCGACGTCTTGATGGATGACGGCGTGCCGGGCGGGGGTCGATGGAACCACGACAGCGACAACCGCGAGCCGCCCCCGACCGATGGTCGACCGTGGCCGGCAATCACCCGGTTCCCTCTCGATGCCATCGACCGAGAGGTCCTCGGGCGCCTTCCCGAATGCTGGGGTGCAGCACCGGAGGGCACCTGGCCCGTCACCAGACAACAGGCCCTTCACCGCCTCGAGGAGTTCATCACCTGGGGTCTCGAAACCTTCGGCCCACACGAGGACGCCATGCTGGCGGCCGAATGGAAACTCGCCCACTCGGGGCTCAGCTCGTCGCTCAACCTCGGCCTGCTGTGGCCGAGTGAGGTCATCGAGGCAGCCGAAGTCGCCTACCGGGCTGGAGCGGCACCGATCAACAGCGCCGAGGGATTCATTCGCCAGGTTCTGGGATGGCGCGAATACGTCTGGGGCATGTATTGGCTCAACATGCCCGACTACCGCAACCAGAACCGGCTCGCCGCCCACCGTCCGCTACCGCCGGCGTTCACCGGCGAAGCGCCGACCGAGATGGCCTGCGTCGCATCGGTGGTCGCCCACATCCACGACCACGCCTACGCCCATCACATCGAACGGCTCATGGTTCTCGGCAACCTCGCCCTCACCGCTGGCGTCGATCCCCAAGCCATGACCGAATGGATGTGGGGCAGCTTCATCGACGGGGCCGAATGGGTCATGGTGCCGAACGTGATCGGCATGGCCCTTCACGCCGACGCCGGACTGATGGCCACCAAGCCCTACGCCTCCGGCGGCGCCTATATCAACCGGATGAGCGACCACTGCCGAGGTTGTCGCTACAACCCGAAGAAACGCACCGGCGAGGACGCATGCCCGTTCACCACGCTCTACTGGGACTTCCTGGCCCGCAATGAAGAAGCATTCGCGTCAAACCACCGCATGGGCCGACAGCTCGCCGGCATGCGCCGCCTCTCGGACCTCGATGCAGTCCGAGCACACGCCACCGACGTGCTCGCCGCCCTCGACACCGGCACGCTGTGACCGGTCTCTCAAGAGCTGGCGGCCATCAGCGCCCGATGAAGGTGCGCGCCGCCCCGATCGAGACCGTCGGCGCGCTCGGGGGTGGCGGTCAGGCCGGTGAGTATCTGGGGGTGGAGGTGGTCGAGCAGCGCGGTGTAGCTCTCGGCGGCTGCGTGGTGGAACTCGTCGACGATGATTACGTCGAACTGCGTCGGGTCGGTGGCGGTGACGTCGTTGACGGCGAGCGACTGGATGGATACGAACACACGGTCCCACCGCTCGGGTCGTTGCCCGTCGAGCCAGAGCTCGCCGAAGGTTCCGTCGCGCGGGACGTGGCGGAAGGTGGTGCGGCTCTGTTCGAGGATCTCCTTGCGATGGGCGACGAACAGAGCCGGGCTCGGCCGAGTTGGGTTCGGAGGTGGCGGTAGTTGCAGGCGGCGATGATGGTCTTGCCGGTCCCTGTCACCTCGACCACGAGGTTGGGGTTTCCTCGCCGGCGTTCCACCTGGAGGCGTTCGATGGACCTGCAACAAGGCTGCTTCGCCACGATGCGGCCCGGGACACCGGCGAACGTACGTCGTTTGCCGGAGCGTCGCCGGGTCAGCCGTCGTCGGACGTAGCCAGCAGGCCGGGAAGGTCCTGGGCGTAGGACACAAGACGCACGACGTCGAGGTGGTCTGAGCGATCGAAGTAGAACCACCCGCATGGGAAACCGGCGATGCGGAACGACCGCAGGACGGGGATGTCACACGTCTCGCCCAGGCGCAGCGACCCGATGCTGGGCAGGTCCTCGATCGTGTGCAGCGTGTCGACCGCGGCGTCGAAGAACCGCTCGGCCACGTCATGACCAGCCGCGGAGCGGTAGTAGCGCGTCCGTTGGACCAGGTCGTGCTCGGCGAGGGGACGGAGCCGCGCCGGGGTCACCGATCCGTGCCGAGCGCGGCACGGCGAAGCCCGCTGAACACCTCGTCAGTGAGGCGCCGGGCCTCGCCCGATTCCATCCCGTCGACAATGAGACGACGGAGGTGCCGGGCGGCCTGCTCGCGCTGGTCACGACGGATGAGGTCGCGGATGTACTCGCTCGTATTGCCGTACTCGCCCGACTGAACCCGCGTCGACACGTAGTCGCGGATCTCCGGGGGAAGAGCGAAGCTCATCGTGGTGCTGCTCACCGCATCAGTCTGCTGCCGCTATCAACTGTTGTCAACAGGTGTGCCGAGCCGGTAGGAGGCTGCGTCGCTTGTCATCACGTTGTCATCAGAACTGTCGGAAACGGGCGGAATTCGGAACGACCAGCCGGAACGGCCACCACCCGAAAACCGCCTCCGAGCTGGGCAAACGTCGAATTCCCACCACCGGCCGGAATCGCCAGGACGGCGTTGTAGTCCCCCCTCCGACACCACCCGTAACCCTCGGGGCGACCGAGAGTTGCGCTCGGCGGTTCTCGTGGTCGTAGAGCTTCGAGCTGGGCGGCTTCGTCGACCCGCCGCCGGTCCTCGGCTGACGCTCCGGCCAGGAGTTTCACGGCGTCGGCGATGCTCTGGACGACTTGGCGGATCTGGTCCTCGGTCGGTCCCTTGCCCGTGGTGAGGCGGCGGAGTTCGGCGTTCTTGCGTTCGGCTCAGGTGCGTTCGATCTGTCGGGCGAAGCCCGGCGATGGTGTCGTGTGGATGCCGAAAAATCCGTCGTGGGCGTTACCCGGCGGCCAGCTCGACGGCCCACCCCGCGGGTGTACTTTGGACGAAGTCGCCCCTCCGAGGCAGAAACAGGTGTTCGTTTGGGTTAGTCGCAGGTGCAGTGGTCGGTGCAGACCGCCGCCCTCGTCGGCCAACTGCACGCGTGGAGTGTGCGTCATCGTCTCCTCCGGATGCTGATCATCGTCGTTGCATCGACGTGATTTGGTCGTCAGTGGTTGCCGCAGCCCAGCGCGTCGGCCAGTCGGTCGCAGGCTTCGTCGAGTCGTGATGGGCGCAGTACTGCGACGCGTCGGCGAAACGACGATCTCGGGAGCGTGTGGAGGTTGTCGAAGGAGACGACGCAATCCCGTTGTAGGCCGTCGGCGGGGCCCAGTGGCAGTTCCGACGTCAGGCCGCGAATCGTCGTTGTCAGATGGGCCACGACGACTGCGTCGATACGGTCGGCGACAGGATCGCGGGTGAGGACGAGAACGGGACGATCCCCGCCCCGTCCGACATCGGCAAACCAGATCTCGCCGCGCTTCATTGGCTGAACACTTCGGTCCAGTCGGTGTCATCGTCTGGCCATGCTTCGTGCGGCCAGGCCGCCGTCTCGTTTGCGGTGAGCGGGTGTAGGGCGTATCGCTCGGCGTCGCGCTCACATCGGAGGCGGTAGAGGAACTCGCGGACAGCCTGGTTGAGCAGGTCGCTCCGCGGAACGCCTGCTTCGACCGCTGCGGCATCGAGTTCTTCGGCGAGTGAGGTTTCAGCTCGGAAGCTCAACGTCTGTGTCATACGTCTAGTATACGCATTGCATACGGGTGTCGTCGAGCAGTCCAGCCCTTTGCCACCGTCGCAGATAGGAGTTCCTCTGAGCGTGGCGTGGCGTGGCGTCCGCAACGCCTACCGCCGGCACGCTGCCTCTGTCAACGGGATCCACCGGCTTCGGCGGCGTGGGTTATTAAGGCAGTGGACCGCATTGAGTGTGCTGAGGCTAGGTGAGTCCAAGGACGGTGATGAGTGCGTCATCGATCGACCACAGCTCGTCTGGCGAGAGGTATCCGACTCGATCGCCGAGTCGTTGGGCGTCGACGGCTCCGAGCTGTTCGACGAGGACGCGCGTGGTGTCGCCGGCCACGGCTACTTCGGGTCGAAACGAGGCGGGTCGGGCGCTACTTGACGTTGGCGCGACGATCACTACTGATCGCGGGAGCAGTTCATCGGCTTGAACCACGACGCCGTAGCGCACGCCGTGTTGTTCGTGGCCGACGCCCTTTGGGGCTCGGAACCGGTAGACCTCACCCCGGCGCACGCATGGACTCCATGAGTGAGGCGACGGCAAGCATCTCGTTGCGGTCGGCCTCGTCGGCCTCGAGTGCTGCAGCTTCAGCGGCGAGGTCTCGCCCTCGCCTGAGCCGGGCTGCAGAGGCGAGTAGCGACGATCGGATTGCCTCGGATCGGGTCAAACCGGACGACTCGAGCGTCTGGAGGGCGCGTTCGGTCTCCTCGTCGAGTCGGACGGAGATTGCTTTCGCCATGTCGCTAGTATGACGAAACGTGATACGTTTCGCAACCTCAGTGAGGCGTCTTCAAGCCGCCGATGGCAACCCGATCCATCGGCTCCGGCGGCGTGGGTTGGGGGTTGCAATCCCCCTCCGACACATCGAACAGACCGAGCCAGGAA
The DNA here is from genome assembly GCA_963732655.1 of uncultured Acidobacteriota bacterium. Lineage (GTDB taxonomy): Bacteria > Actinomycetota > Acidimicrobiia > Acidimicrobiales > SHLQ01 > CAVTWS01. The sequence goes on from CAVTAI010000005.1 coordinate 1,302,224, forward strand.
CACGCCGTAGGCGACGACGATGCCCGGCCAGTTGATGCGTGTGGGGCTTGGAATTCCCGTCGTCGCTGGTCCCGCGCTCGACCTGTGACCTGAGCCCCAGCGCGCCCGACCCCACGGTCGAAAGTCCCCCTACGACACCGAACGGATGGTCGCTAGGCGGCCAGTGTGGGCGGTGCTAGTGCCGCGTCAGGCAACGTTTGCGCGCGTGGTGATCTCTCGCAGTGCCTGGTCGTGAGCGTTGCGGTTCCGCCAGGAGATGTAGCGGCGGATCATGCTGTTTTGCTCGTCGTGGGAGCGGTGGTCGGTGCCGTCGAGAGCGAAGTAGCGCAGAGCCTGGAACTGGGCTTCGATCCGGTTGAGCCAGCTGGCGTTGGTCGGCACGTAGGCGAGCTCAACGTTGTTCGCCGCGGCCCAGTCCCCGACGCGGGTGTCCTTCCTGGTCGATAGGTGCGGACTGAAGTTGTCCATCACGATCGCGATCCGCACGTCGGGTGGATACAGACTGCGCAGGTAGCGGCAGAACTCGAGGAACTTGGTGCGGTTCTTCGTGGTCTTGATGTGCCCGTAAATCCTGTCCTTGCTGAGGTCGTAGGCGGCGAGCAGGTGACGGACCCCGTCGTTGCGGTTGTACGTCGCCCGGCGCCGACGCCGCCGCGGTGACCCGCCCCCGCCGTCGCCGTCGCCTTTGACCGCGACGGGTGCCCACTGCCGCCCGGGTCGGGGCAGCAGGTTCAACGGCCCGAACTCGTCCATGCAGAACACCACCGTCGGGCCCCCAGGACCCGGTTCGGTCTTGCCGTCGGCGATCTCGTAGAGCTCCAGGACCCGGTTCTTCTTCACTTCGAAGTCCGGGTCGGTCGATTGCTTCCAGGTCTTGATCACTTGAAACGACACGCCCTCCTCACGGAGCAGAACCCGGAGGCCCTCATGGCTGATGTCGTCGACCACCCCCTCAGCGACCAGGAAGTCAGCGAGCTTGCTGAGCGACCAGGTCGACAACGGCAGGCCGTGGTCCTGCGGGCGGGCCAACGCGATCTTCTTGATCTCGCGGCGCTGCGGCAACGTGAACTTCGGTGGTCGCCCGCCGCTGTACTTCGGGTACAGCGAGTCGAACCCGTCATCGTTGAAGTTGTGGATCACCTCACGTACCCGGTCCGCAGACGTGGACGCCACCGAAGCGATCTGGGCGACGTCCATGCCCTGCGCCGACAGCAGCACCATCTGCGATCGACGCCACGTCACCACCGACCCCGACGACCGACGCACGATCCGCAACAGCCGGTTCCCCTCATCGTTGGTGATCTCGCGAACATGCAGCTTCTCGCTCATCCACCGATCAAAACAGACCAGTAGCCCCAGGTGGTGGACGCGACCCCCAAACGTTGGCTGCTACGGCACTAGCAGCGCCGAGGCCCGGCTCCCGTAGCGTGTGGATGCCTGCGAGGCGACTGGCGATCGGGTCCGTCAGCGCATCGAGAAGGTCGACTCTTGCGAACCGACAGACCGCTGTGACCTCGTCCAGCTGGCTGGCGATGTCGGCGAGGGCGTCGTCTGATACTCAACTGGGGCGGCACGATCACACGAAGTTGGTAACTGGCCGGGCTGGCTACATCAGAGCGCTCCAGCTACTCGGTGGACTACTGGCGTGCCCATTGCCCGGACAGCCCGAGTCGTACGGATGGACGACGTCGATGACACCCGTGATCACTGGCTGTCGGTGACCCCGGGCGAGCGCGTCGAGGCGATCGAAGCGATCCGGGCCGAAGCGCACGGATGGACCGATGATTCTTGGCCCCGACTTCAGCGAGTTTGTCGAGTTCTGCGAGCGTGAGGACGTTCGGTACCTGATCGTCGGGGGCTTTGCCGTCGGCGTCCATGGTCACGTCCGGTATACGAAGGACCTCGACGTGTGGATCGAGCCGACGCGAGAAAACGCTTCGCGTCTCGTGAGCGTTCTGGACGCCTTTGGTTTCGGATTGCCATCGCCCGTTCGCGCGACTCGAACAGACCCTCCGATACACGGCGGAGTGCATCTACTCGAAGTTGACGCATGCCACCGTGATGGACCGAGAGCAGGATCGTCGGGCCGCATGACTGGAAGGCTGGCACACGCGAGCGCGGCGATCCACCGACGGGCACGCTGAAGGTGGACAGCCCAGTGCCCGTCGTCGAGGGGCGACGCCGACGCCGCCGCCGCTCAGGTCGTGGGGTCGGGCCAGGTGAGCCCGCGTGCGGCCACGGCGGTCCGCAGGTTCGCCAGGAGGTCGTCGGGTGACGACGCGCAGGCGTCGAGCTCGTCGGGACCCAACAGCACGACGGGCCCGGCGGTCGTGTCGGCCAACACGACCGGGGTCCGGCCGGCAGTGAAGGGCCGGACCGCTTCGGGCTGGTCGTCGCGGTGGTAGGTGTCGAAATCGACCGGCAGTTCGTCGCGACGCTGTCTCCAGTCGGACCGCTCGCGGAGGCGGCCGTGGGTGATGTCGCAGAGCCCACAGTGCGCCGTGCCGCGCCAACGGCCCACGACGTAGGCCAGCTCGCCCCGAAGCGTGCCTTCGGCGTTGTACACGCCGACGAAGCGCCGGATGGTGGCGACGGGCGAGGGCTCGTGGCGATCGTCTCGGTCGGTCATCGGGCGCACCTTAACGTTCGGGCCGGTGGGCCGGCGAGGGACGGCAACGCACACCGGGCGGCTGCCCGGTTCGGTGAGGAACGTCCCGACATGGATCGACAGGATGAGACGATGGGCGGGGTGGAGGTGGCGGGGCGGACGCCCCGCCGCGACTGGCGAATCGTGGTGATCGGCGCCGGCCCGGGAGGCCCAACGACGTGGTGGCCACCACCCAGTTCCACCAGCGGGTGCTGCAGTCGCTCCAGCACGGTTCCTAGGAGCACGGTGCCGACGGCCGCACCTGGGTGCTGAAGACCCCCGTCTACCTGGCGATGCTGCCCCTGGTCTTCGCCTTCTACTCCGACGCCTGGGTCGGTGCACCCACCGTGACCCGGTGAAGACGTCGGCCTCAGGCGCCAGCACGCTGGCCCACGTGCGTTGGATCCGCAGCGACCACGGGGACCCGGTGGGCATCTCCGGCGACGGTGTGAACGCGACGCTGCTCACCGCCATGCAGCAGCGGATCGACGGCCGTGGTCCGGGAGCGCAATCGTCCCTACACCGACCTCTGCGGCATCGAGTTGGAGTAGGTCTGGCGAAGTCGCCGGGCCGGCTGGTCGAGCAAGCTCAGGTGTCGCGGCCGGCGAACCTTGCCGCGTGGCCAGGGACCGTGTCGACTTGAAAACGACGCTTTCTTCGTGGCTACGATGCGGCGGGATCCCTGCTGGGGCCTGCGAACCTAGGGGAACGACTGATGAGCGCACGGTTGGTCGAAGGCAAGGTCGCGGTCATCACCGGCGCGGGCCGTGGTCTCGGGCGAGAGCACGCGCTGATGCTCGCCGAGCACGGAGCCAAAGTGCTCGTCAACGACCTGGGCGCCAATCCCGACGGCACCGGGGCCGACGCCGGCCCCGCCCACGAGGTGGCCGAGTTGATTCGGGGCATGGGCGGCGAGGCCCTCGTGAACGGCGGGAACGTGGCCGACTTCTCCGAGGCGGGGGCCATGATCCAGGAGGCCATCGACGCCTGGGGCGGTGTCGACATCTTGATCAACAACGCCGGGATCCTTCGCGACCGGATGATCTTCTCGATGACCGAGGAGGACTGGGACGCCGTGATCAACGTGCACCTCAAGGGCCACTTCTGTCCCACGCACCATGTCGCCAAGCACTGGCGCGAGCGGGTCAAGGCCGGCGACACCCTCGACGCCCGGCTCATCAACACCGCCTCGCCGTCGGGGCTGTACGGCAACGTGGGGCAATCGAACTACGGAGCCGCCAAGGCCGGGATCGCTGCCTTCACCACGGTGTGTGCCCTCGAGCTGGCCCGACTCGGCGTCACGGCCAACTGCCTGGCCCCCACTGCGATGACCCGGCTCGTCATGAACGTCATGGGCGGCGAGGACGCGGTGCCCGAAGACCGCAAGATCGAGCTGGCGCCGCGGTGGATCTCCACGGTGGTGACCTGGCTGTGCAGCGCCGAGGCCCGTAACGTGACAGGCCGCGTGTTCGACATCCGCGGCAACCGTCTCCAGATCGCCGAAGGCTGGCACGGTGGTCCCGTGGGTGAGAACCCTGGCGATCCTGCCGAGCTCGGCCCGGTGATCGCCGACCTGATGGCGCGTGCCCGGCTCAACTCCGACCTGTTCGGCGACGACGCCGAGGGCCCGGGCCGTCCGAGCCAGGGCATCTGAGATGGACTGGACTGTCGACCATGACTGAATCGTCGCTGCCGCTGGCCGGCCTCCGCGTCGTCACGACGGCCAACGCGCTCCCCGCGGCCATCGTGGGGCAACACCTCGCCGATGCCGGCGCCGAGGTGTGGTTGCTCGAGCGCCCCGGAGGGTCACGGCTGCGGACCTGGAGCGCATGGGAGGTGTGGGCTCGAGGTCAGCGCAGCCTGGAGCTCGACCTGACCCGAGAGTCGGATCGGGAGCAGGCGCGCGCTCTGATCCGACACAGCGACGTGTTCGTCGACAACTGGGCGCCCGGCGTCGCGGCCCGGCTCGGGCTCGCCGCCGACGAGCTGTGCGCGGAGAACTCGCGCCTCGTCCACGTGCGCATCAGCGCATTCGGCGACGACACGCGCCTGGCCGGCGCCGAAGGGTGGGAGGCGGCGGTGATGGCGGCGATGGGGGGACCGCAGAGCTTCTCCTCGCTCACCATGCGACCAGGGCCGTCGTTCGTGAGCACTCCGTACGCGTCCGTCGCGGCGGCGCACCTCGCCATCCAGGGCGCGCTGGGAGCGGTCGTGGAGCGCGAGCGGAGCGGGCAGGGGCAGCGGGTCGACGTCACGCTGGCCCGCGCCCTCATGACCTACGACACCTGGAACTGGCTCGTCCACGTCCTCGCCGAGCGGTACTCCCACGCCTTCACCGCGGGGACGGCCATCGACGCCGAGCGCCTCATCCCCAACACGCCGATGTTCTTCCGGCTGCTGGTGGGCATGTCCAACGACGGCCAGTGGCTCCAGTTCTCGCAGACCACCGACCGCCTTTGGCACGCCTTTCTCCGGGCGTGCGACCTCGACCCCGACGACCCGGCGGTCCTGGCCCTGGAGAACGCCGAGGACGCCGACGACCGGGTGCGGTTCTGGGAGACGCTGCTGGCCGCGGTGCGGCGCCGCACGGCGGCCGAGTGGTCGGCAGTGTTCGACACCGACCCCAACGTGTGGGCCGACGTGTACCGGGCTGGTCCGGTCACCCTCGAGCACCAGCAGCTGGTGGCCGACGGCCGCGTCGGGCGCAGCGCATCCGGGACGCTGGTCCCCGGCGGCCTGGCCCTGGCCCGAGAGTGGGCGGTCGACCCGGCCACGCCGCCGCCCGATCTCGGCGCGCACGCCGCTTCGCTCGACGCAGTCCTGGCCGATGCTACGGTCGGGACGACCGGAACGGGAGACGGGGCCACCTCCGCCGACGCCCCCGTGCTCGACGGGATCACCATCGTTGAGATCGGATCGTTCTTCGCCGCCCCGTTCGGCGCCACGCTCCTGGCCGAGCTGGGAGCCCGGGTGATCAAGATCGAGAGCGGGACGGGCGACGCCATCCGGCATCTCATGCCGTTCCCAGAGCTGTCGGGCATCAAGGTCCTCCAGGGCAAGGAGTCGATCAGCCTCGATCTCGGTACCCCCGAAGGTCACGCCACGCTGCTGGACCTGGTCCGGCGGGCCGACGTGGTGCTCCAGACATTCCGCGGCGGCGTCATCGATCGCCTCGGCGCCGGTCCCGACCAGCTCCTGGCCGTCAACCCGGCGCTCGTCTACGTGAGCTCGCCCGGCTACGGCGAGGGCCCGCCCTGTGGCGCGAAGCCGGCGTTCGCCCCGACGATGGGAGCGGCGTCGGGGATGGCCGTACGCAACGTGGGAGGGCCGGGTCTCGTCCCCTCCGAGCCCGACCTCGACCTCGAGACCGTCAAGCGAACGGCCATGCGCTTGGCCTCTGGGGCCAGCTCGCCCGCCAACGCCGACGGCGTGTCGGCTCTGGGAGTGGGGACGGCGCTCGCCATCGGCATCTGCGGCCGGGTCCGGCACGGCACCGGCGACGTGCTCCGCACGTCCATGCTCTCCACCGTCGCCCATGCGCTGCTCGACTCCTCGGTGGCCGGCCCCCACGGCAGTCCGACTCCGGCTCCCGACGCGCAGCTCCTCGGCTACGGCCCATGGCACCGCCTCTACGAGACAGGCGACGGCTGGGTCATGGTCACCACGGAGCGCCCGGCCGCCCGAGCCGCGCTGGCCGAGCGGCTCGCCGTCGACCCGCAGTCCCCCGAAGTGGCCGACGAGATCGCGGCGGCGCTGATGGCTGCAGGCGCCGCCGCCTGGCAGGCCGAGTTGGTCCCCCGGGGGATCGCCGTGTTCGCGGTCGCCTCGTCGGGCCTCGACCGAGCGATCCTCGCCGGAGAGCTGGCCGACGAGCTGGGGCTGCGAGCCCAGTCCACTCACCCGACGCTCGACGAGTACCCGCGAGCCTCGAACTTCGTGCGGTTCTCGCGGAGCCGCTCGGTCCTGGGCGACGCTCCCGTGTGTGGGCAGGACACCGATCGGGTGCTGGCCGAGCTGCGGGAGGCGCCGTGACCAGGTTCGGCGATATCGAAAGCTGGGCTTTCGTGGTGGTGGCGGTTCAGCTAGGGTCGCCGAGCCGGCCGCAACCGTACGGGGGGTGCGAGCGCTCATGAGCATCAGGGACACGGCGGCCATCGTCGGGCTCGGTGCCACCGACTACTACAAGCGGGGCCAGTCGTGGCCCGAGACCGAGATGTCGATGGGTTGCACGGCGATCCTGGCCGCCCTCGACGACGCCGGCCTCACGGTCGCCGACCTCGACGGCTTCTCGATCTACTCCTACGCCTGCGACCCCGCTGTGGTGGCTGCCGAGCTCGGAGTGCCAGAGATCCGGTGGGCCACCAGCCTCACCTCGGGAGGAGGCGGGTGTGCCGGCGCGCTCGGCGTGGCGGCGGCGGCGATCGCGGCCGGCATGGCCACCACGGTGGTCTCGTTGATGTCGCTCCAACAGCTGAACCGGCGGCTGGGCGGATCCGCCGTCCGCGGCATGCTGGCGTACGCCACGATGGGCGACAGCGGTGGCGCGTACGGTGGCGGCGGGGTCTCGCCCTCAGTGGCCTTCACCGCGAACAACGGCATGCTCGCGCCCGGGCATCACTTCGCGCAGCTCACCTCGCGGCACATGTACCTCTACGGCACCCGCCGCGAGCACTTCGCCGAGGTGTGCATCTCGAGCCGGGCCAACGCCATCACCCGCCCCACGTCGTTGCGGACCGAGCCGCTCACCGTCGACGACTACTTCAACGCCCGGATGATCAACGACCCGTTGTGCCTGTTCGACTACACGATGGAGAGCGACGGAGCGGTGGCCGTGGTGATCACCTCGGCCGAGCGGGCCAAGGACCTCAAGCAGCCCCCCGTGCTGATCTCGGGATCGACCCACGGCGGTACCGGGCGGTGGGGGCCGGCGATCTTCCGCTACTTCCAGATCCCCGACGACGAGTACGCGTCGTCGGGTCACCGGCCGGTGGCCAAGCGGCTGTACGAGATGGCGGGCATGAGCCCGTCCGACGTCGACGTGGCCCTGCTCTACGACCACTTCTCGCCGCTGGTGATCATGCAGCTCGAGGACTACGGCTTCTGCCCGATCGGCGAAGGCGGACCGTTCGTCGCCGACGGCAACATCCGGTTCGGAACCGGCTCGATCCCCGTCAACACCCACGGCGGCAACCTGTCCGAGGCCTACATCATCGGCATGACCCACGTCCGTGAGGCGGTGGAGCAGCTGCGCGGCACGGCCGTGAACCAGGTCGAGGGCGCCGAGGTGGCGCTGGTGACCGGCGGACCGGCGAGCCTGCCCGTGTCGGGCGCGCTCCTGAGGAGGGGTTGAGGCCGTGGCCGAGCCAGCCAACGAGTTCGGGATCCTGCGGCCGGGCGTGTTCCCTGTGATCATGTCGACCACGGCGGCCGACCACACCACGCAGCCCTTCTGGGACGCGGCCAGGGAGGAGCGGTTGGTGGCGCCGATGTGCACCGACTGCGGCACCTTCCGCCTGCCCCCGTCGCCGTTCTGCTTCAACTGCACCAGCCGGGCGATGGCGTGGGTCGAGCTCTCGGGCACGGGCACCGTGTACTCGTTCACCGTCGTGCGTCATCCCCTCCATCCCGATGCTCGCGGGAGCCTGCCCGTACGTCTCGGCGGTGGTCGAGCTCGACGGCACCCAGGGCGCCGGGGCGAGGATGATCGTGAACGTCATCGACTGCGACCCCGACGAGGTGAGGATCGGTGATCGGGTCGAGGTGGTGTGGGAGCACGTGAACGACGAGATGACCGTTGCCCGCTTCCGGCCGCTCCGGGCATGACCACCGTGTCGCCGTCTTCGGGCGCGGATCGGCCATGACCTCCGAGGGCGCTACTCCGGTCCGGTTCCTGCATCCGCGCCACGGTGTTCACCAGCCGCGGCCGGCCCCGCCGGCCCGGCGGCCGTCGTCGGTCCGGCGCACCATGACGATCGACACCATCCGGCCCCACGGCGTCGACGGCCCCGTGTTCCAGATCGGGGCCGCGCGGGATCTGCGCACCGCCCCCGACGGCACGGTCGAGGTGCTCGGCGCGGCCGAGGCCCGCACCGAGATGGGCGGCGCGCCGCTCTACTGCTTGGCCTCGATCAGCAGCGAGCCACCTCGTCCCTCGCTCGAGGCGCTGTGCGGGCTGCCGGTCTCCAGCGGGTTCCGGGCCGCCATGTGGGAGCAGGTCCCCGCCGAGCGCGCCGAGGCCACGCTGCTGCACTCCCTGCTCGACGACCTGCCCGGGGCCGCGCTGGTGAGCGGCTACACGATCATGACGGCCGGCGCCCAGCCCCGACCTCGAGCGTCTCGAGACGACACGCCGGCCGTCCAGTTCGAGGGCCTCTGTGCCGGCTACCAATCGGGCGGCACCATCGTGACGGAGATCGCTGCGACGGGGCTCTCGCCCACGCCCACCGGGCCCGCGGCCCCGCCGATCGTCGACCCGGCCGACTCCCATTCCTGGCATGAGCTCCGCCCGCTCGGTCCTTCCGACGTGCGACGGTGGCGGATCCTCGACGTGATCGACGACGGCCTACCGAGCCAGGTGCGGGTGGAGGTCTACTTCCGCGACAGCCACGTCGGTGGCGAGCCGGGCGGCTCCCCGGGACTCGAGACGGTCCTGCACGAGTACAGCGTGTCGGCGGTCGTCGACATCGCCTCCGAGACGGTGGTGGCCTGCGAAGCCCGGGCCCACTCCCTGCCCTGGGCCGAGTGCATCGAGGCCGAAGCCAGCGGTCGTCGCCTGGCCGGTATGGCCCTTCGCGGATTGCGCCCGATCGTGCGCGACGAGTTCGTGGGCGTCACCACCTGTACCCACCTCAACGACACCCTGCGCTCCGTCGAGGATGTCCGTGCGCTGCTCGCCCATGTGCGGTGACCGACTCCTGGAGACCGGGCACGCCACAGCCGCGCTAGGTCAGGGCGCCGAACACGAACCGCCTCACATGCGCCGTCACCGCGTCGCGCGACTCCAGGCGGCTGGTCGACCTCGTGGCGGCGGTGAAGTCGAGGACGATCCGGCAGATCGTGCGGGAGTCGGCGGGCGGGTCGGCTCGGGGGAAGTCGCCGGCGGCCTGGCCGTCCTCGAGGATCCGCTGGACCCCGGGCGCGAGCACATCTTCGGCATCGACGCGCGACTGCAACTCGGTGCCGGCGATGCACCCTTCACGCACGAGCGACACCATCCGAGCCCGCCTGGGGTCGAACCGGAGGTCGAGCAGCTCGTCGACCCACGCCTCGAGGGCGGCGCGCGGCGTGCTGGCCTCGGCCACGGCCTTTTCGAGCCGGGTGTTCACGGCGCTGAGCTCGTTGGTGCGCAGCACCGCAAGCATCTCGGTGGTCGAGGAGAACTGCCGGTAGAACGCCCGGGTGGAGAGCTGAGCCTCGTTCAGCACGTCGTTGAGGGTTGCCTGCCGGCTCTCGGAGCGCTGCAGCACGCGGCGAGCGGCCTTGAGCAGCAGCCGCCGCTCGGTGACGGGGTCGAGATCGGGACGTCGCCCGCGCCGGGGAGCCGGCGCCGGTCGAGAACCATCCATGCCCGTAGTTCAGCATCGTTCCACCCTCCGCACGCAATCAGCGCTCTCGACCGACCGCACCCCGTTCGCCGCTCCAGGAGGACCACACCATGACCGCCCGTGCCCTGGCCGACACGACGACCGTCGCCAACGCCCTGTTCATCTCCACCGACTCCCACGTGACCGAACCCATCGAGCTGTACGCGGAACGTGTCGATCGCGCCTACCGCGATCGCGTGCCGACCATCGTCGAGCGCGACGGGTGGCGGACCCTGCTGATCGAGGGGCTCGGCCCGCGCAAGCTCATGACCACGGACCAGCTCGACGTCGCCGTGGTGGGCGACTGGGATCCTGACAACCGGCTGCGCGATCAGCACCGCGACGGCGTGTCGGCCGAGGTGATCTTCCCGACCTACGCCCTCCAGGCCTGCTTCGCCTCCAGCGACGCCGGGATGCAGCTGGCGCTGTGTCGCGCCTACAACGACTGGGCGAGCGAGATGTTCGACGACCACCGTCTCCTGGCCGTGGGCCTCGTGCCCATGATCGACATCGACGCCGGGATCGACGAAGCTCGCCGGCTGGCTGCTGCCGGGTTCCGATCCCTGTTCCTCCCGGCCCGGGTCCCGGAGCGGCCGTACAACGACGCGGCCTACGACCGGTTCTGGGCCGTGGCCCAGGACCTCGGCCTCCCGCTCACCTTCCACTCGGGCACCGGCCACGAACCTCGGGTGGTCCGTGGCCCTGGTGGAGCGGTGATCAACTATCTTCTCGGGGCCCAGCTCGACGGGCCGATGGTGCTCCTGTCGCTGGCAGCCGGCGGCGCCTTCGACCGGTTCCCCGGATTGCGGGCAGTCACGGTGGAGACCGGAGCGGCGTGGCTGGCGTGGATCATGAGCCAGGCCGACGTCATCTACGAGGACCATCAGATGTGGGCCCGACCGAAGCTGTCACTGAAGCCCAGCGAGCTGATCCGACGCCAGGCCCACGCCACCTTCATGTACGACCCCGTCGCCGTCAACAACCGGCACTTCACCGGGATCGAGACGATCATGTGGGGCAACGACTACCCGCACCCGGAAGGCACGTGGCCGAACTCCCAGGAGATCTGCGGGCGTCAGTTCGACGGGGTGCCCGAGCACGAGGTTCGGGCGATTGTGGGCGGCACCGCGGCCCAGGTGTTCGGTTTCGATCTCGATCCGACGGCCTGACCACGACCGGCGATCCGGACGGGGACCCATCACGGGGCCGTGCGGTCGGGGCCGAGAGCGAGGTCGGGCGCGCTCGGCGCATGGGGACCGTCACGCAGCATGTCGTCGACGTGGCCGTCCCAATCTCGGATCGTGCCGAGCTGGCGGATGCTCACCGCGGCCACATCGGGCTGGAACGTGTAGCAGATCCCCATCGAGGCGGTGTACTGGCTGACCCGGGGGAAGTCCTTCAGGTCGGCACCGCGGGCGAACGACAGGTCGCAGCAGCGACGGAGCACGATGGCCGCCTCGGCGTCGTCGACCGGGAGGTTCGCGTCGGCCCATCGGGAGAAGCCGCGGCGCCACGGTGCGCTCGCGTAGGGCTCGGGGTCGAGGCACGCCGGGCCGTCGAGCGTCCAGCCCAGCTGCTCCACACCGTTGCGACTGAGCAGCACGCGGTGCGGCCCACCGGACTGGGCGCCGAACGGTACCTCGACGTCGTACTGGCGCAGGGTCTCCCCGCGGCAGGCGTGGGCCACGGCCAGCCCGGCGAGCTCGAACTGGTGGGTGCACTGCTCGGTCGCGTCGGCGACGTCGTGTACGGCCAGGCACCGCGGTGACAGCCGCATCCCGTGCAGAAGCGTCAGCTGGTCACCGGCGTCGGGGCAGGTGGTCCACGGCCACCGGTGGGCGGTGGCCTCGAACCGAGTGACCGTGATGCCGTCGTGTCGCAGGGTCAGCGCGAAGTGATGAAAGTCGTCTTCGAGGCCGGCGATCGTGGTGCGCTCGTCGAGGTTGACGACCCGGATCCGCCGGCGGAAGTTGCCGTAGTCGTGCCGGGTGGTCTCGCCCCTTGGTGGGGGTGCGTGCTCCCGGCGCGCCAGCATGTGGACACCCTAGGTCCATTTGAAAGTGGTGGTGTCGATCTGCGAGGATTCGGGCGATCACGAACCCGGGGGGTTGACGTGAAGGCATTTCGGACCGTGTGGATCGTCGTCGCGCTGGCGCTCGTCGTCGCCGGGTGTTCGAACGAGGACGACGACGACACGGCGGCAGGCTCGTCGGAGGAGTCCACCACCACCAGCACCACCGCGGCCATCGACGACGGTGGGGACACCACGACTACGGCGGCGGGCGCCGACGGTGGTGGCGACACCACGACGACCACGACGGCCGCGGGCGGGTCCGACGATCCGACCCGCGACTCGGCGTTCGCCGACTACGTGCGCATCGAGCCGCCGAGCCCCTGCCCCGCAATTCCGGGCATCGACGGCACGGAGATCCGCGTGGGATACATCGGCCCGCAGTCGGGGGTGCGCGCTCAGAGCTTCGCCTCGGCGCTCGTCGGGGTCCAGGCCCGTTTCGACCGGGCCAATGCCGAGGGCGAGTTGGGCGATTTCTCTGTGACCCTCATCGACGCCGACGACGCCAGCGACGCGGCCCGCAATGCCGAGGTGGCCCGCACGCTCGTGGAGTCCGACGGGGTGTACGGCATCGTCGAGGTGAGCGACCAGTCCGACGGTTCGGCGGACTACCTGCACGACAACGGCATCCCCGTGACGGGCTGGCACGTCGGCCGGGGGCACTGGGCCCAGCAGGAGAACTTCTTCGCCTATCGGGTGCCGAGCGCCTCCGATCCCCAGACGCAGCACACGACGCGCACCCCCGGGGTGATCCAGGAGCTGGGCGGCACCACCGTGGCGATCATCGGTGGGGGGAACGAGTCGAGCGTGCAGTTCGTCCAGCGGGAGGTGGCGGCGATGGAGGCGGCCGGCATCGAGGTCGCGTACAGCACCACCGACGTGGTGTCGGGCAACACGGAGTTCACCGGCATCGTGCAGCGGATCGCCGAGTCGGGAGCCGATTCCCTCGTCACGGGCATGGACTTCCTCCAGAACACGGCGCTCTCCCAGCAGCTCGAAGCCGCCGGCGTCGAGCTCACCGCCATCCTCTTCCCGGGCGGCTACGACCCGCGGGTGGTCGGCCTGCCCGGCATCGAGGGCGCGGCCTTCGGCCTGGAGTTCATCCCGTTCGAGGCCGACCCGCCGGCGTTCCCCGCCTTCGACGAGTACCTGCCCGTCGACGCCCCCAGGAACCAGATCACCTACATCGGGTGGCTGTCGGCCGAGATCTTCATCCGCGGGCTCCAGGAGGCCGGGCTCGAGTGCCCCACCCGTGAGGCGTTCATCACGAACCTGCGCCTCGTCGACGACTACGACGGCGGCGGAGCGTTCGCTCCGGTCGACCTGAACGACGAGGCGATGTGGGGCGAGCCCTTCCTGTGCGCCTACTACGTGAGGGTGGACGGCGGGGCCTTCGTGCCGCTGTTCGACGCCCAGCCGCGCTGCGGTGAGCCGCTGACCATCGGATGACCCGCAGAGCAGGGCAGCAGCGATCGTGATGAGCGTGCCATGACCCCGTTCATCATCGGTGGCCTGGTCCTGGGCGGGATCTACGCAATCTCCACGCTCGGGCTCGTCCTGACCTACACGTCGTCTCGAGTGTTCAACTTCGCGCAGGGCGCCATGTCGTTCCTGTTGGCGATCATGTTCCACGAGCTCGCGGTGACGTGGGGGTGGAACAAGGTGCTCGCAGCGGTGGTCGCCGTCGGGCTGGCTGGGCCGCTGCTGGGGCTGTTCTTGTGGTGGGTCCTGTTCCGTCACCTGGCCACCGCGCCGGCCTCGGTGCGTCTCGTCTCCACGGTTGGGCTCTGGGTGGCGCTCCCGGCGATCACTCGGATCCTGTTCGTCGACGAGGAGATCTTCGATCGCACCGGCCTCGGACCCGACATCCCGTCGAACCACGAGATCCTCGGTGTCGCGGTCAACTCGAACCAGATCATCGTGGTGGTCGCGGCGGCGCTGGTCGCGGTCGTGGTGAGCCTCGTGCTGCGCTTCACGCCGCTCGGCCTCGCCGTGCGGGCCAGCGTCGACTCACCTCGGATGGCGAGCATCGTGGGAGTGAACACCTCGCTGGTCACCGCGTCGTCGTGGATGATCGGCACCACGCTGGCCGGGGTGGCCGGGCTCCTGCTGGTGCCCTTGCGGGGCTACACGGAGATCCAGTTCACCGCGCTCATGGTGGCGTCGTTCGCCGGCGTGGTCATCGCCCGGATGCACAGCCTGGTGCTGGGCTTTCTGGGGTCGATGCTGATCGGGCTGTTGCAGAGCCTGGCCCAGTCGGCCGAGGGTGAGGACCTGCTCAAGTTCCTGCTTCCCGACGAGGGCGTGATCATCCGAGGGGTGCAGCCGAGCATCCCGTTCCTCTTGATGATCGTCTTCCTGCTCGGATACCGGGGTCTGCGGAGCGAGTCGTTCGCCCTCGACACGCGCTCGATGGCCGACGACCACCTGCTGGTCGCCGAGAGCGGTGATGGCGAGCGGTCCCGGCTCAGGCGGTTGCTCCCGGCGCTCGTGCTGGTGGGGATCGTGCTGTTGTTGCCCCTCGGGCTCGCCCCGCTGTGGGAGGCGCTGGTGGCCAAGGGCCTGGCCCTCGCCGTGATCTTCCTCTCCTATGTGGTGGTCACGGGTGAGGGCGGCATGATCTCGCTGTGCCAGGTCACCTTTGCCGGGATCGCCGGCGCGCTCACCGCGGACCTGGCGCAGAACCACGGCGTGCCCACCCTGGGGGCCGTGCTGGTCGCCGCCGTGATCGTGGTGCCCTTCGGGTTGGTGGCCGCCCTGCCGAGCCTGCGCTTGGGTGGTCTCTACCTGGCGCTGGCCACGCTGGGGTTCGGCGAGCTCGTCGTCAACAGCTACTTCCAGCTCCCGTCGGTGAACAAGGACGGCTCCGGCGTGCGCGTGCCCCGTCCCCGGTTCGGCGACGTGAGCTTCGGGGGCGACACTGCGTTCTACTACCTGCTCGTGGGCGTGTTCGTGGTGGCGGCCCTGCTGGTGGTCAACCTCAAGCGATCCACCAGCGGGCTCGAGCTGGCGGCCATGCGGTCGAGCGAGCCGGCCACCGCCACGCTCGGCATCAGCCTCCTGCGGACGAAGCTCATCGCGTTCGCGGTCAGCGCCTTCCTCGCCGGGCTCGGCGGTGGGCTCTACGTGACCTACACGAAGCTCTCCCAGCCCGGGATCTCGTTCAACACCATCATCGGTGTCGTGTGGTTGGCCGTGGTGGTCACGTGGGGCGTGCGCTCCGTGGCCGGCGCTCTCCTCGCCGGGCTCACCTACGCGCTGTTCCCGCAGCTGTTCGCCGAATACCCGTGGGTGCTGCTCGTGCTGTTCGGTCTGATCTTCCTCGGCGTGGCCAACGGGGCGCGCCGCCCGGCGGTGGCGCTGGTGGCCCGAGTGGTGACGCTGACCATGCTCGTGGGCGCCGTGCTGGTGGGTACCGGCGTGTGGGACGAGGTCCCGGTCGTGGGCGACCACGTGAACGAGGTGGCCACCGCCTTGTTCGGGCTCGGTGCCATCGGGGTCGCCCGTGAGCCCCGAGGTGTGGTGTACCAGGCCGCTCGTGGGGCACGCGAAGGCCGGGCCCGGCGCCGGCAGGCCCGATCACGCGGAGGGACCACGGTGGCCCTGGTGGCATCGGCGTCGGGGCTGACAGGGCCATGAGCCCCGTGCTCGAGGCCCGAGGGGTCACTGTCCGTTTCGGCGGGCTGCTGGCGCTCGACGACGTCGCGATCGAGGTCCCGGCGGCGTCGATCGTCGGCCTGATGGGCCCGAACGGGGCCGGCAAGACCACGTTGTTCGGGGTGATGTCGGGACTGCTGCATCCCCGGTCCGGCCGCGTGCTCATGGACGGGGTCGACATCACGAAGCGGCCTCCACAGGTGCGGGCCCGGCGGGGACTGGCCCGCACGTTCCAGCGGATCGAGCTCTTCGGCGAGCTGACCGTCCGGGAGCACCTCGTCGTGGCCCACCGCGCCCAGCCACCGACGTCGCCGGCTCGCCGCCGACCTCCTCGGGTTCGGCAACCGGCCCGGACCGGGCGAGGACGAGCGCGTCGACGAGATCCTCTCGCTGCTCGGGCTCACCCATCTCGCCGCCGTTCCGGCCGCTGCACTCCCGCTCGGTACCGGTCGCCTCGTCGAGGTGGGTCGGGCGGTGGCCACCGGCACGCGGGTCCTCCTGCTCGACGAGCCGTCGTCGGGGCTCGACTCCGCCGAGACCGGCCAACTCGCGGTGGTGTTCCGCCGCCTGCGTGACGACGAGGGCATGGCGTTGCTGCTGGTGGAGCACAACGTCGACTTCGTGCTCGGTCTCTCCGACCGCGTCACCGTGCTCGACTTCGGCCGGGTGATCTCCGAAGGCGATCCGGCCGAGATCCGGGCCGACCCGGAGGTCCAAGCCGCCTATCTCGGGGGCTCCGTGCGAGCGCGGCCCTGCTGTCGGTCACCGACCTCGACGTCCGCTACGGAGAGGCCCGGGCCCTGTTCGGCGTGAGCCTCGAGGTGGGCGCGGGTGAGGTCGTGGCCGTGCTCGGCGCCAACGGTGCCGGCAAGAGCACGCTGTCCGCCGCGATCGCCGGGGTCGTGCGGCCGACGGCCGGATCGGTCGTGTTCGACGGCCGCGACACCACCGGGTGGCCGTCGCACCGGGTCAGCCGGGCCGGCGTGGTGTACGTGCCCGAGGGGCGGGGGATCTTCCCGCACCTGACCGTGCTCGACAACCTCCGGGCCATGATGCGGTGGTCCGTGCCCGCCGATCGCGAGGTCGTCGGCGCTCGAGCGGGCGTTCGCGGTGTTCCCGGTGCTGGCCCAGCGCCGCCGGCAGCGGGCGGGCACGCTTGTCGGGCGGTGAGCAGCAGATGCTCGGCTTGGCCCGCGTGCTGGCGGCACCGACCCGAAGCTGGTGATCGCCGACGAGATGTCGCTCGGGCTGGCCCCCCTGATGGTCGACGTCGTGTTCGACGGGCTCAGCCGGGCTCGCGACGAGGGCATGGCGGTCCTGCTCGTCGAGCAATTCGTCGATCGCGCCCTGGCCTTCGCCGATCGGGCGGTCGTGCTTCGCGGGGGGTCGGTGAGCTGGTCGGGCCCGGCCACCGATGCCCACGACGTGCTCGCCGCCGGCTACCTCGGCGAACGGGACACCAGCCCCGATCCGGGGCCGCACGACACGAGGATCGAGGCGTGACCGGGGCACCTCAAGGGTTCTGGATGGCTGCGGCAGCCGAGCCGGACCGGGTGGCCCTCGTCGATCCAGCCGGGCGCGCCTGGAGCGCAGGTGAGATCCTGGCCGGCGCCAACCGGCTCGTCCACGCCCTCCGTTCGCGTGGGTTGGCGGAGGGCGACGTGGTCGCCACCATGGCACCCAACGGCGCCGAGCTGATCGAGACCCTACTCGCCGTCTTCCAGGCGGGATGGCAGTACGTCCCGCTCAACACGAACCTCACGGCCAGCGAGGTCGGTTACGTGCTCGCCGACTCGGGCGCCCGCGCCCTCGTGGCCCACGCCGAGGTGGCCGAGGCGGCGGCGGCTTCCGCGGCGAGTGCAGGGGTGCCGCCCGACGGTTGCATCTCGGTGGGCACCATCCCCGGCTTCGTGTCGTGGGACGACGTGCTTCGCAGCCAGCCGTCCACCACACCGGCCGAACGCGTGGCCGGGCAGTTCATGCAGTACACCTCGGGCACCACGGGGCGGCCCAAGGCGGTGCTGCGCGACCTCCCGAGATTCGACCCCGAGACCTGGGTCAGCCTGTTCAGCGGCAACCTGACCCGCTACGACATCGAGCCCGGCGGCGACGCCGTCCACCTGGTCACCTCACCCATGTACCACCTGGCCCCGCTGTCGTTCGGCTGGTTCTCGCTGCACTTCGAGCACCCGGTCGTGTTGATGGAGCGCTGGGACGCGGAGCAGGCGCTTCAAATTGATCGAGCGGTACCGGGTCACCGACGTCCACATGGTGCCCACCCAGCTCCACCGTCTCATGGCGCTCCCTCCCGAGGTCCGGGCCCGCTACGACGTGTCGTCGCTGCGCCAGGTCCTCCACGCCGCCGCGCCGTGTCCCATCGATCTCAAGCGCCGGCTGTTCGACTGGCTGGGACCGGTGATCTACGAGTTCTACGGCAGCAGTGAGGGAGGGGGAGCGATCGCCCGCCCCGAGGACTGGCTCGCCCACCCCGGGACCGTCGGCAAGCCGTGGCCCGGGGCCGACGTCAAGATCCTCGACGACGACGGCAACGAGGTGCCGCCGCGCACCGTGGGCACGGTGTACCTCAAGCTGTCGGGCGACTTCCAGTACAAGGGTGACCCCGACAAGACGGCAGCCAACCGCAAAGGTGACTACTTCACGGTCGGCGACATGGGTGAGCTCGACGAGGACGGATTCCTCTACCTGAAGGACCGCAAGATCGACATGATCATCTCGGGTGGGGTCAACGTGTACCCGGCCGAGGTCGAGGCGGCGCTGCTGTCGCACCCCAAGGTCGGCGACGCCGCCGTGTTCGGCGTCCCGCACGACGACTGGGGCGAGGAGGTCAGAGCCGTCGTCGAGCCCGCCGCGGGGCTGGAGCCCTCGTCGGAGCTGGCCGCCGAGCTGCTCGAGCACTGTGCCACGATGCTGGCCCGCTACAAGTGCCCCCGCAACGTCGACTTCACCGATGCCATGCCGCCGCGACCCCAACGGCAAGCTCTACAAACGCCGCCTGCGCGACCCGTTCTGGGTCGGGCGCGAGCGCAACATCTGAGGTCGAGGGAGGCCCTGATGGACTTCAGCTATCCGGTCGCGGCCGAGACGTTCCGGACCGAGCTGCGGGCCTGGCTCGACCAGTACTGCACCCCCCGCTTCCGCGAACTGGCGGGCGGGTCGATCGGCGCCGACCCCGAACGCCTCGAGGTCCTGAGGCAGTGGAACCGTCTCGTGGCCGACGCCGGCTACGCCACGATCTCGTGGCCGGCCCGCTTCGGTGGCCGGGAGGCGTCGGTGATGGAGCAGGTGGTGTGGGCCGAGGAGATGGACCGGGCCAGAGCGCCGGAGCTGCTCAACCCCATCGGCTTGGCCAACATCGCCCCGGCCATCATGACGTGGGGCACCGAGGAGCAGAAGGAACGGTTCCTGCCGCCGATGCGGCGCGGCGACGAGATCTGGTGCCAGGGGTTCTCCGAGCCCGACGCCGGCTCCGACCTGGCGTCGCTGCGCACCACGGCCCGGCGCGACGGCGACCACTACGTGGTATCGGGCCAGAAGGTCTGGAACACGCTCGGCGACGTCGCCGACTGGTGCGAGCTCCTGGTGCGCACCGATCCGGCCGTCCCCAAGCACATCGGCATCACCTGCCTGCTCGTCGACATGTCGCTCCCCGGCATCGAGGTCCGGCCGATCATCACGATCACCGGCGACTCCGAGTTCAACGAGATCTTCCTCGACGAGGTACGGGTGCCGGTGTCGGCCCGACTCGGCCCCGAGAACGAGGGCTGGCGGGTGGCCATGACCACCCTCAACAACGAGCGCGGCGGGGTGGCCACCTTGCACCTGATGGTCCGGCGCAAGATCGCCGAGCTGGTGGAGGTGGCCCGGACCGTGCCCGTCGCTGACGGGGTGACCGCAGCCGACGATCCGCGGTGGCGGGCTCGCCTCATGCGTTGCTACGTCGAGGGCGAGCTGCTGCGGTTCCTGTCGGAGCGAGCGCTGTCGGCGGTGAACCACGGGCGGGCCGGCGCCGAGGGTGCCCTGGTGAAGCTGGTGTGGAGCCAGACCTCCCAGCACGCCTCCACCCTGGCCGCCGAGCTGGTCGGACCCGACGGCCTCGGCGAGCCCTGGGGGAGCGGCCGCATGAACTCCCGCTCGCTCGGCATCGCCGGTGGCACCACCCACATCAACAAGAACATCGTCGCCCGGTCGGTGCTCGGGCTGCCCAGGGGAACCTGACGTGGATCTCGAGTTCTCCACCGAGCAGGAGCTCCTGCGCTCGTCGGTTGCCGGCTTCCTGGCCGACCGCGCCCCCATCGACCGGTTCGTGCGCCCGCGGTACGGCGACCCCCGGGGCACGACCGACGACGTCCACGCCGGCCTCGGCGACCTCGGCGTGTTCGGCCTGCTCGTCCCCGCCGAGCTCGGAGGTGCCGGCGCCGGCATGACCGAGGCCGGGGTGGTGGCCGAGGAGCTCGGCCGGGCCGTGTACCCGGGGCCCTGGGTGGGTCCGGCGGTGGGGGCGGCCACGGTGCTGTCGATGCTCGGAGCTCACGAGCGCCTAGGCGAACTCGCCGCCGGCGCCTGGTTGCCCACGCTCGCCGTCCACGAGCCGGGCCGTCGCTACTCGTGGACACAGCCGGCCACCAGGGCGGCCGCCGACGGTGACCGCTGGAGGCTCAGCGGAGCCAAACGCCACGTGCTCGACGGCGCGGCCGCCCACGCCGTGGTGGTGGCCGCAGCGTCGCCCGACGGCCTCGGGGCGTACCTGGTCGACGTCGACGGGCCCGGGGTGGTCGTGACGGTCGAGGACTCCGTCGACGGCACCCGCACCACGGTCCGGCTCGATCTCGACGGCGCGCCCGCGACGCGACTTGGGGTGGGCGACGCCGCCACGGCGTCCCTGGCCACGGCGATCGACCGCGTGACGGTCGCCCTCGTGCTCGACGGCGTGGGAGCGGGGGGCTCGGCGTTCGACCTCGCGCTCGCCTATGCCGGTGAGCGAGTCCAGTTCGACCGGCCCATCGGCAGCTTCCAGGCCGTGCAGCACCTGCTGGTCGATGCCCTCACCGACCTCGAGCTGACCCGGGCCGCGGCCTGTTATGCGCTGTGGGCGGCCGACGCCGCCGACGCCGTGGAGCGGCACCGAGCCGCCTGCCTGGCCAAGGCTCAGGCCGATCACGTCCTGCCCCGAGTGGGGGCCGACGCGCTGCAGGTGTTCGCCGGCGTCGGCTTCACCTGGGAGCACGACATCCATCTCTTCTACAAACGCCTCGTTGCCATCGCCCACCTGTACGGCGACGAGGACCACCACCTCGACGAGCTGGCGATGCTCGTCATCGACCGCGCCCGCGAGGGTCACTGATGGAGGAGGGCTGATGGCGAGGGTCCCGATCGAAGACGGGTTCTTCCGGGTCCCCGACGACCCCGACGAGTTGCCGGTCCTGCTCGGCAGCCGCTGTCCGGCATGCGGCGAGGTGTTCTTCCCTCGGCGCCTGGTGTGCGCCACGTGCCTGCACGAGGGGTGCGACGACGTCGACCTGTCCCCCCGGGGTCGCTTGTGGACCTGGACGTACTGCCACGTGCCGCTGTTCGGGAAGAAGGACACGTCGGTGCCGGGGTACGGCGTCGGGCAGGTCGACCTGCCCGAGGGGCCGCGGGTGCAGTCGATCCTGCTCGGGGAGCCGGACGACTTCCGGATCGGCATGGAGGTCGAGATCGACCTCGAGACGCTGCGCGAGAACGACAACGGCGACGAGGTCGTGATCTACCGGTTCCGGCCGGTCATCGACGGCGCAGGGAGGCGTGATGCGACGAGGTCTGAGGTTCGAGGCGGTGGCCGTCGCCGGCATCGGGATGGTGCGCTTCGGGATGCACAAGCCGACGCCGGTCGTCCACCTGGCGCGCGACGCCGGCCTCACCGCGCTCCACGACGCCGGCATGACCCTCGCCGACGTCGACGAGGCGTTCGTCGGGTACATCCAGCCCGCGTCGATGATCGGCGTCAAGGCCATGAAGGAGCTCGGGCTCACCGGGCTGCCCGTGACCCACGTCGAGAACGCCTCGGCCACCGGGCTGGTGGCGTTCCGCGAGGCCGCGTGGGCGGTGTCGTCGGGCCGCGCCGACGTCGCCATGGTGCTGTGCTTCGACAAGTTCACCGACATGGCGGGCGGAGGTGGTGGGCGGGGCGCCGGGCGCGACCAGATCGACGCCCCCATCCTGCCGGCGGCCTACTTCGCCATGTGGGCGCAGCGTCGCATGCACGAGCGCGGCACCCGGCCCGAGCACTTCGCCGCCATCGCCGCCAAGAACTGGAACTACGGCGCTGCCTGCCCGACCGCGCACCGGCGTCCCGACCACGTGGTGACCGTCGAAGAGGTGCTGGCTTCGCGGATGGTGGCCGAGCCCCTCACCACCATGATGTGCTGCCCGCCCGACGACGGCGCAGTCGCCATCATCCTGGCCCGGGAGGACATCGTGCGCGCCCGGCAGCCGGGCCGACAGGTGGTCCGGGCGCTCGCCTCGGCCCTGCAGTCCGAGAGCTACTCCCGCGGCCACACGTTCGTGGGTCCGGTCGTCGGCCCGTCGACGATGACGCGCGACACGGCACGGGAGTGCTACGACGCGGCCGGGCTCGGGCCCGACGACGTGAGCGTCGCCTACTGCCACGACGCGTTCGTGAACGAGGAGCTCGAGTACTACGAGCTACTGGGGTTCTGCGGCGAGGGCGAGGGCGAGAAGCTCGTCGAGGAGGGGGCCACCGGCCCGGGGGGCCGGATCCCGTTCAACACCGACGGCGGCCTCGTCGCCCGCGGCCATCCCGGCGGGCCCACCGGCCTGGCCATGGTCCACGAATCGGTGCTGCAGCTCCGCGGCGAAGCGACCGGCCGACAGGTCGACGGTGCGCGGCTGGCGCTGTGCCACCTCGTCGGTGGCGGAAGCGTCTGCACGGTGAACCTGCTCGAAGCCGCGAACTGACGACGATCGACAACCCAGAGGAGCCAACGATGACCACGAGCGATGAGCTGCGGGCGGCGGGCCGCGAGATCCAGGGTCAGCTGTGGCCGGCGACCCGTACCGCGCCCACCGGGCAGTTCCCGGCCGCCAAGCTCGCCCCCGACTTCTTCGACTACGTGCAGCAGACCGCGTTCGGGATGATCTGGGCCCGCCAGGGGCTCGCGGTCCGCGACCGGTCGATGATCACCGTCGCCATGCTGGCCGCGCTCGGCCACCCCGAGGAGCTGCGGGCACACCTGGCGGTGCGCTGAGCGTGGGCCTGTCGCGCGACGAGCTGGTCGAGGTGCTCATGCAGGTCGCGGTGTACGCCGGCGTGCCCGCCGCCGTCGCCGCGCTGCGGGTCGCCGCCGACGTCCTCGGTCCGCCGAGCGACTGACAGAGGGCGCGGGCCGAGTCGTCTCACCCGGTCCAGCGGAGCTCGACGTCGGCTGCGCGCTCGGCCACGGCGACGAGGTCGCTCCAGTCGTGG
The DNA here is from genome assembly GCA_963732655.1 of uncultured Acidobacteriota bacterium. Lineage (GTDB taxonomy): Bacteria > Actinomycetota > Acidimicrobiia > Acidimicrobiales > SHLQ01 > CAVTWS01. The sequence continues at coordinate 1,325,665 of CAVTAI010000005.1, forward strand.
TCGCCGAGGCCGGCGGCGACGTGCCCGGACGAGCACCTGCAGCACCGCGGCGCCGGCCGGCGTCGGCACACCCAGCGCTCGCCGGTCTCGACGATCAGCCCGGCGTCCTTCGCGGCGAGATCGAGGGCGAACATCGTGGGTCGGCCCCGCTGGTCGATCGATTCTCGACCATGCGCTCGAGGTAGAAGTTGGTGGCGCCGCCGGTGCGGAGCACGCTCGACGGCCCGCTGCACCGGGATGCCGGCCTTCGCGGCCAGCGACAGGCCCTCGAGGCTCACCCAGGTCGTAGTGAACGCGATGAGGCTGTTGACGAGCTTCATGGTGTTGCCGAGGCCGAGCGGGCCGAGGTGGAACATGGCGCGGCCGAGCGGTTCGAGCACGGGCAGCACCCGGGACGACGGGCTCGTCGTCGCCGCCGACCATGAACACGAGCATGCGGTTCTGGGCGCCGGGCCCGCCACCGGTGAGCGGTGCCTCCACCAGGTGGTGTCCGGTCTGCTTGAGCGTGTCGCCGAGCTCGCGCACCATCGCCGGGCTGTTGGTGGAGAGGTCGACGAGCACCGCCGCTCGGGCCGCTGCGGCCGCCCATTCGTCGGCGACCGCATGCACGACCGCCGGTGTCGGGCAGCGACAGCATCGTGATCTCTACCGCGGCTGCGACCTCGGCAACGGTCGCCGCAGCGACCGCGCCGCACCACGCTCTCGGCGCGCGACTCGGTCGACGTCGAACACCCAGACGTCGTGGCCGTCGGCGACGAGGTTGTTGGCCACGTGGCCACCGATGTTGCCGAGTCCGATCATGCCGACCTTCACGGTGGTCTCCTCTTGGTCGCGCCAGGCGCACCGGAGGACGGTGGGCCCGGCTTGCTGGTCAGTAGTAGAGCGAGGTCATGAAGCCGAGGCGGACGAGGGCACCGTCTTGGTTCGTCCACCGCTGCTCGCTCGTGAACACTGAGGTGGGCCCGAGCTTCATGTCCTTTTCGACCACGTCGACGAGGCGACACACACCGGTGATCACGTCGCCCGGGCGGATCGGCGCGACGTACAGGTTGCGTTGGCCGCCGTTGAGGACCCGCTGCCCCGGTGCGCCGCCCATGCCCCGCAGCCACGGGCCACCCCAGGGGCGCCGTGGGCCCCAGGCGAACGGGTCGAACTCTCGGGGGGCGACCAGGCCACCCCACGGCCCGGTGGCCGCGACGGCGTCGTCGAGGAACGTCGCCGGTGCCGGGTCGGGCCAGTGGGTGGCGAGGGACCAGCGGCGGATGTCGTTGGCGCCCACGGGCCAGGAGACGATGGGTTCGGTCGTGGAACCGATCATTGCGATCTCGGCATCGGTGAGGTGCACACCCGGAGTGGCCTCACCCGATGGCCGTGTGCGCTCCGGCTCGGGGAGCGGCGCCGGGGCACCGTCCCACAGGTGCACGGTCGCCGTGCCCGGGGTGGTGTCGACTCCGTCCTGGTTGACCACCGAGAGAGCCAGGTGCACGAGCCGAGCGCCGTCGCGGATCTCCTTGCCGGCGATCGTGGCCGAGGCGGTGAGCGTGTCGCCCTTGAAATTCAGGCCCCGGAACTGACAGGCGAACTCCACGATCCCGCCCGCTTCGCCCAGCCAGGCCTGGAGGGCGTTGTGCAGGTACGAGATGCGGAGGTTGCCCATGCCGAACGCCGCTGGCTGCCCGACGGTCCGGGCATCGGCGTCGTCCATGTGGATCGGGATGAATTCGTCGTTGATCGCCGCGTAGCGGTTCCAGTGGGCGAGGTCGGTTGTGCGGACGACGGCCGGAACCGTGTCGCCGACCTTGACGTGGTCGTAGTGCGGACGCGCCATGACGCAGCACTGTAGTACGGTCCATCGCAAGTGCCAGTTTCGCAACGATGCCGCGTGCCGAGGCCGTCAGGGGAGGACCGATGGGACTGCGAGATCACGTCATCTGCGACAGCGACCTGCACGTCATGGAGCCACCCGACCTCTGGGAGCGCTACATCGACCCCGCCTATGCGCACGCTGCGCCCCGAGGCCTGTCGGAGATGCCGCGCGACATGCGGGTCCAGGTCAAGAACCACGTGATGCTGCGGATGGGCGCGGTGCGGCCGCAACGAGTCGACGGTCGCAAGACGGGCTGGCGCAAGGAGCACGACAACGTCTACGCGGCGTCAGAGGCACGCGGATGGGACGCCCGTTCCCAGGTCGATGCCATGGACGCCGAGGGTCTCGATCTCGCCGTGCTGTTCCCGTCCCGTGGCCTGTTCGTGCTCGGCATCGACTCGGTCGAGCAGGTCGGTCCCGACGGCCTCGAGCCGGAGTACGCGACCGCCATCGCCCGGGCCTACAACGACTGGATGAAGGACTTCTGTGACCGAGGCGCCGGACCGCATGTTCGGCGCCGGCATGGTCGCCGCCCACGACGTCAGCGGCGCCGTCGACGAGGCCCGCCGGTGCGTCGAGGAGCTCGGGCTTCAAGGCCATCTTCCTGCCCCCGGCGACGGTGAACCGTCGGCCGTGGCACCACCCGGCCTACGACCCGCTGTGGGCGGAGATCGAGCGCCTCGACGTGCCCATCGCGTTCCACGGCGGCGGCCAGACCTACCTCAAGCCGGACTTCAGCCTCGAGGTGCTTCGACAAGCTGATGCTCTGGCACACGTTCAGCCAGCCGCTCGGCATCCAGTTCGTGACCGTGTGCTTGTGCGGCGGAGGCGTGCTCGAACGGTTCCCGAACCTGCGGGTCGCGCTGCTCGAGGGCAACTGCTCGTGGGCGCCGTGGCTGCTCTACCGGCTCGACGAGCACTACGAGTGGACAGGCTGGTACGAGGCCCCGGATCTGACCATGCCGCCGTCGGAGTACTTCAAGCGCAACTGCTGGATCTCGGTCGAGGCCGACGAGGACACCGTGCCCCACTTCGTCGAGACCTTCGGCGACGACGAAGCTGGTGTTCTCGACCGACTACCCCCACGGCGACTCGAAGTTCCCGCACGCCGTCGAGCGCCTTCGACAAGCTGCCGATCGAGCGAGCGAGACCAAGGCGCGTGTCGGTGAGCACGAACTGGTCCGAGCTCTACAAGATCCCGCTGGTCAAGAAGATCTGAACGCCGGCTGGTGCGAGAATCGGGCCACCACCCACGTCGCAGAGGCGCGCCGGGCAGCGGGGCTCAGCCGATGCGAGCGCCACGGAGAGACCGCCGCGGGGACGGCCTCCGACCTTGACAGCCGGAAGACGCTGGCTCGGCGGGGCGACGTTGCTCGACCCGGTGGAGGTGGTCGACGCGCGTGGCTCGACGGTCTCCGCACCGGGGCGCCCGGAGGAGGCTCGGCGCATCGCCGACGGGATCGACTGGCCGAGCTGGGACGTCGGAGCGCGCCCGGTCTGATGTTGCGTCGGCTCAGCCCGGCCGGGCCGAGCGCATCGACCGGTCGGTGTAGGAGGATTCCTGGCGTGTACACGATCCATGCGACCAAGAAGTTGCTCGATCGGGTCCAGCAGCCGGTCGAGGCGCCGGTGGCGGAACCGTCGACGCTGTTGGGTAGCTGGTACGCCACGGCGCTGTTCTGGAAGCCGCAGGTGGCGTTGCTGGTGAACGAGCGCACGCTCGTGCCGGTACTGTTGCCGCTCGCTCCGGCTGGTCAGCTCGCCAAGCGGGTCCCGGATCAGGTGGGCCGGGTGTTGGTGGGGCTGGGGATGCCGATCGAGTTCGTGTTCCAGGAGGTGGCGGCGATGAGCGAAGCCACCTACGCCAAGACGGCGAACCGCAGCACCGTCGGCATGCTCAACGAGTTCGGCTTCCTCGCCGACGTGCACCGGGCGCACGGTGACGATCTCGTCGCGTTGTCGGTGCGCCTGGCGGGCACGCCGTGCGGGCCGTTGTACAAGAGCCACAGCTTCCCCGACCTTGAGCTGGCCGCCTTTGTGGCCGAGCGGTTCGGGACCTGACGCGGTCGGCCTGTCCTCAGTGGATGGTTGCAGAAGACTGCCGATAGCGGTAGCATTATGACATGGCTGTGGTCAGTGTCGTCGAGGCGGCTGGGATGCTCGGCGTGAGCGATCGTCGTGTCCGCCAGATGTTGGCCAACGGGGTCATTCCTGGCGAGCGAGTTGGGCGGGCTTGGGTGATCGATGCTGATCAGGTTTGGTCCGCCAAGGCCCAGTTGCCGGAGGTGGGCCGGCCGTGGAACGCGTCGTCAGCGTGGGCGGTTCTCGCTCTCGCCGGGGGCGAGGACCCAGATCTGGATCCGGTCGAGCGATCGCGGGCCCGCAAGCGTCTCGCGCGGGGCCTTCCCGCCATTCTTGGACGTCTGGGAGCTCGGGCGCAGCGACGCCGGTTCTACGCCCATCCAGGCGTGCTCGGTCGCTTGTCCGATGCACCCCAGGTGGTCCGAAGCGGCCTCAGCGGCTCGGTGGAGCATGGCGCTGACCTCGTTGCAGGTGAGGGATTCGAGGGCTACGTGCGCTCCAGTGCGCTCGATGTCTTGGTGTCCAGGTTCGCACTGGATGGCGATGCGCCAAGACCCAACGTGTTACTGCGCGTCGTTGATGACGCCGAGTGGCCCTTCTCCCAAGATCAACGAGTGGCGCCGCGTGCCGTCGTCGCCGTTGATCTCCTCGAAGCCGACGATCCCCGCGCTCGACGAGCCGGCGCCGAGCTGGCAGCTGGCAGACGACCCGCTGGCCAGTGATCGAACGCGACCCGGGTCCAACTACCGACCTTGGCGCCCATGGAGATCTCCGCCCTCCACCCGGGCGGTGCGGAGCGGTTCGAGCGCATCGCTACACGGGGATCGACAGACGGCGGCCTCGGCTGACCACTTGGCCGAGGTTGTCCGATGGTGGGCCTTCCGACTCCGGAGAATATAGCATGACTGCTATGTCGTGGGGCGAGGTCGAACTCGAGACCGAGGTCCGAGATTGGTATCTCTCCCTGAACGATGACCACAAGGTCGCGTCGCCTTCCACGTCGACCGGCTCGCACGCGAGGGACCGTTGCTCGATGAACCGCACACTAAACAGCTCGATGGCAAGCTTCGTGAGCTCCGCTTCTATCTCGATGGCGAGGCGATGCGGATCACGTACTGGATCGCGCCGGAGCGGCGGATCGTTCTGCTCACTGTGTTCGCCAAGCGGCGCCGGCAGGAGCGCCGGGAGGTCGACCGAGCACGACGAGCGATGGAGCGGTGCATCGGCGATCAGCACACAGCGGAGGATGAGGAATGACTGACCGAACCAACTGGAACGACCTGGGCAAGCCACGATCCGAGGCGGCCCTACTTGGGTACGCGGACGAGGCGCGGATCAGCGAGTTCCGCGAGCTTGCGTATCGGCTTCGAACCGAGGCGGGGTTGACGCAGGCGGAGCTGGCAACGCGGATGGGAACGACCCAGTCCGCCATCGCCCGCATGGAGGGGGGAGGGGCCCGTCCGAGCCTGGAGACGTTGGAGAAGCTCGCTACTGCCGTGGGCCAGGAGCTCGTGGTGGGCGTCGGGGAGCATCTCAGCGCGAACCGCTCGATCGCCAAGCTCGTCCGTCGAGGTCACGCTGTCGTCCGAGGAGCGGGATGAGCGTCGTGATCATCGTGGCCGCCGACGTGTAGCAGTACGAGGTCAGGGCTGTCGCTGATCTCTGACGGCGCAGCGCTGGCCCCTCCGTGTCTGAAGGGGGACTGTGTCGCTTGTCATCAGAGTTCTCGCAAACGGGCGGAATTCGGCACGATCAGCCGGAATGGCCGCCACCCGAAAACCGCCTCTGAGCTGGGCAAACGCCGAATTCCCACCACCGGCCGGCATCGCCAGGAGGGCGTTCAAGTCCCCCCTCCGACACCGAACAAGCGTGCGAGGCGATCATCGCCAGCGGTCACCAACCCATGAGTAGAGGTCAGGCCGTCAGCGGTTGCGATATGCGTCGGATCTGGCGAAGACCCCGAGCACGGTGACGCGGCGTATCTGGTCGTCAACCTGGTAGATGATGCGATATGTCCCGCGACGAGCGCTGTAGCGATCGTCGAGCGGGGAACGGAGCCGCTTTCCGACACGGAGCGGGTTGTCGAGCAGGGGACCGACGATGAACTCGAAGGCAGCAGTTGTGACGGCCTCGGGGAGTTGTTCTGTGAGTTGACGACGAACCGATGGGGCGACGACGAGCTCGTAGCGGTCGGTCACTGGCGCCGGGCGTTCATCGCGGCTCGGAGAATCCCCTCGCTTTCGCCGAGCCCGGCGTTCAACTCGGCGTCGGCGTCAGCGAGCGCCCGAAGAATCTGGTTGTCGGCGAGTACGGCGATTGTCTCCTCGAGACTCTCTAGGTCTTCGACGGCGACGAGCACTGCGGTCGGGCGGCCATGAACGGTCACGGTGACTCGATCGTGGTGGGCGCCGACCTGGGCGACGAGTTCGGACAGGTGGGACTTCACGTCAGCGAGCGACCGGGTCTCAGGCATTGGTCATGAGTATGACCATAAGTGGCGAGGGTGTCAACCTTGTGGGCGGGGTAGGCGTGGTCTACGTTCCGGATCAGGGCCGGGCGACGGCGGCGGCCCAAGCGTTGCCGAGCGCCCGCCGGTCAACCAGACGTCCGAGATCGTGAGTCGCGTTCGTGCCAGGCAGGCCCGCCAACCACGAGAGACACGATGGAGTCGTCGATGTGGTCGGGGGCGAAGAGCTGGCCGAGCCAGTTGTCGATGGTCGGGAGCAGTTCGTCTGAACCGCCCTGGGATCCGTGGAGGCTCTCGACCTTTGAATGAGGATGAGAGCTATGAGTATGGATGTGAAGCGCAAGCCGACGACGCGGCGGTACTCGCCTGAGGAGAGGGAGCGGGCGGTGCGGATGGTGTTCGTGCTGCGTCGTGAGCTGGGGACGTCTCTGGGGACGGTGGCTCGGGTGGCGGCCCAGCTCGATATCGGTGTCGAGTCGTTGCGGTCGTGGGTACGCCAAGGCGAGATCGACGGGGGTGAGCGGCCGGGGACGTCGTCGGTGGAGGCCGGGGAGCTCAAGGCGTTGCGTCAGGAGGTGAAGGAGCTGCGCCGGGCCAACTCGATCCTCAGGTCGGCGTCGGCTTTTTCGCGGCGGAGCTCGACCGCCCCTCGAAGTGATCGTCGCCTATGTCGACGAGCACGCCAGCGAGTTCGGAGTTGAGCCGATCTGCCGGGTCCTCAGTGGGGCCGGCGCCAAGATCGCTCCGAGCACCTACTACGCAGCGAAGTCCCGGCCGCCGTCGGCGCGGGCGACGCGTGACGCCGTGATGATGCAGGTCCTGATGGTGCTGTGGGTGGCGAACCGCAAGGTCTACGGGGCGCACAAGCTCTGGAAGGCGGCCCGCCGGGCGGGTCATGACATCGGCCGCGACCAGGTCGCCCGGCTGATGGGAGGCCTGGAGATCCAAGGGATCAGTCGGCGGCGACGCAAGGTGTTCACGACCGTCGCTGACCCCGACGCGCTGCGGGCACCGGATCTGGTCAACCGGATGTTCCGGGCGGACCGGCCCGACGCCTTGTGGGTCACCGACCTGACCTATGTCCCCACGAGATCGGGGATGGCGTATGTGTGCTTCATCGTCGACGCGTTCAGTCGCCGCATCGTCGGCTGGCGGGTAGCGGCGAACATGCGCACCGACATGGTCCTGGACGCGCTTGAGATGGCGAGACGCTGCCGGGGCGGCAACCGCCTCGTCGGCCTGGTCACCCATTCCGATGCCGGCTCCCAGTTCACGTCGGTGCGGTTCACCGAGCGGCTCGACGAGATCGGGGCCCGGCCCAGCATCGGCACCGTCGCCGACTCGTTCGACAACGCGCTCGCTGAAACGACCAACGGGCTCTATAAGACCGAATGCGTCTACGGGCCCGACACGACAGGGTGGGACGGCGTCGAGGAGCTCGAGCTCGCCACCTTGTCGTGGGTGCATTGGTTCAACCACGACCGACTCCATGGCCATTGCGGCGACATCCCGCCCGCCGAATACGAACACAACCACCACCAACAATCGAACACACGTTTGACTGCTACAATGATCTCAACCGCCTCCAGCGGACCTGGGAAACCAAACCACTGAGTCTCCACCAGACCCAGGGCGGTTCAGTCCTCGCGCACCGAGAGGCTGCGGGGGTGGTCGAGGCCGGGGTACTCCTCCTTCATCCGGCACCGGTACTGGAGCTGGCCTCGCACGGTGTTGGCGACGAGCTCTCGACCGCACACCGAGCAGGTGATCATCCCCTTGACACGTTCAAGTTGTCGAACGATCCGAACTTCGTAGCCAAGCTCTTCGACGTTGGGCTGGGTTCCGGGTTGGGTCACGATGGGGGGTCGTTCCAGTCAGACACCGAACTCTGCGATGGCTCTGTGGGGCCTTCGAGCCTGTAGATCAGCGTGGTGGGTGGAGGGCTCTACCCTTGTTCGGGTGAAACGTCGGCGAGACAGATCGGTGGGATCGCTGCCTCCGGTGTGACGCCGCCCGACAACGAACCCGGTCCTCCCAGTGGTGGACCTTGCGGCCTCGGTGGCGTTCTATGAGCGGCTCGGCTTTGAGGGTGGGATCTACGACGAGGGCTACGCGTGGATCAAGCACTGCGGATGAGAGTGGCCCACCTGCGGACGGTTGATTCGGTTGATCGAAACGAGGCCAGTGCGTACCTCCACGTCGATGACGCCGATGCCTGGCGCTCCGCGATGTTCGAGTCGACCGGCGGTATGGTCGAACTCGGCGAGGCGGTGGACACGCCGTGGGGCAAGCGGGAGTTCTCGTTCGCTGATCCAGCCGGGAACCTGATTCGAATCGGCGGCAGCCTCTGATCGCCGGCATCCCGCGAGACACGGACGGGCACGCTCCGCGCCGGCTCGCGCGATGTCGAATGTGCTGCGCCGAGCGGCCGGGGGGGGATCTGTGGGCGGTCCGGCAGTGTGGTCGGTCTGCGCTGCGAGGCCGAGACTCCGAGCTCGCTCAGCGCGGTCCGCAGCCGGTACCTGACGCGACAATGCCTCGTTGTCGTTTCGGTGCCAGCATCACTCGTGGTCGAGGTCGTCGGCGACGAAGCGCAGTTCCTCAGCTGTCGCGTGGGCTCGTGCAGTGGTGAGGAGGAATCGCTCGATGGTGCGGTCGGGATCGTCGAGGACGTAGGGCAGGTCGGAGTCGGCGCTCAGCACCTTGCCGGCGTAGGCCAGCAGTGTGCCGTCGGGGGCGACGATGGTGAACCCGTGGTAGCCGAGACCGCCGGCCGGAGCGGATTCGTTGTCTCTCGTCAATGTGGCGAGCGCGGCGGCGAGTTCGTTCGCCTGCTCGGTCGTGAGCGTCCACGCTGGATCGGGAACGCCCGAGTAGAGCCCGAGGACGATCTGCACCCGGGTCCCGACGTCGACATCGACGACCGTGAACCGTCCATCCGCTGCTCGCTCGAGGTTCAGCACGGCACCCTCCTTCCAGCTGACCCCGGCGGCAGTCGTCGCGCCCTCCACCGCGGCAACTTCCAGCTCGACCAACTCGACCGATGGCTCACCGCATTGGGGCGGATAGCTCTCCAAGATCGCCGCGCACAGCCGGGCGACGCCCCGCTCGACGTGGAGCAGACCCTGCACCGCGACCGGCGTGTCGGACGATCGTGCGAGAAGTTGCTCCACAGTGATGGGACCACCCGCATCCGAGGTCGCTGGTCGATCGCTGTCGGAACCACACCCGGTCAGCGCAGCCAGCAGCCCGATCGTGACAACCATCCCGAACAACGACAGACGTCTCATACCTGTTCGACGCCGCGCGCCACTCCCCGGCTTCCCGCACACCGGCGTCGCTGCGCCTCGCGCGTTCACGGGAGGTGCCGACCGAGGAATCCGACGGTGCGGTCCCAGGCGAGGCGGGCCGCTTGCGGATCGAAGGCGTCGGGTCGGTCCCACTCGAAGAACCAGTGGCCGGTGTTCGGGTAGCGGTGGACCTCGACGTCGAGGCCGGCATTCCGCAGCTGACGCTCCTGCCGAACGATCGTCTTGTCGCTGACGAACGGGTCGGTCTCGGCGAGATGGAACTGGAACGCCGACCCGCTGGTCGAGAAGTCGCTTGCTCTGGCCGCGTAGAACACCGTGGTGGCCGAGATCGGTGGGATCTCAGGTCGCGACTGCCTGGCCAACCACAGCGCCCAGTGGCCGCCCATCGAGAACCCAATCTGGCCCACTGCCATGACCCCGTGTGTGGCGTGCGCCTGGTCAATCGTCCGAACGATCTGCCGCCACATCGGAGTCGACCGCTTCCGGGCCCGCAACGCCGCGGCCTCCACGGGCGTTGCCGCCAGCTTCCCGGCGTAGAGATCGGGGGCGACGGCGACGTAGCCCAGCTCGGCGAGGTCATCACAAACACCGGTCACGACGTCGGTCAGGCCCCACCAGGCGTGCAGCACCACGATCGTCGCCCTTGCCGGCCCGGCCGGCGCTGCGGTGTAGGCGCCGGACGATCGTGCCGAGGTGAACCTGCCCGGTTCCGGATGCGCTCCTGGCGTCATCGGGCGCTGCGCTCCCGCCGCTGCGGTTTGGGTGGGCGGGCCGTCCCGGCGCCGCCCTTGGAGGTGGTCAGCGCGGTGACATCCACCGCCGCCGCCTCGTCGCACAGATCGTCGAACCGACGCAGAACCTGCAGGAGGCGGGCGGTCGCGAACGGTGATGGCCGCTGCTTCTGACCGAACGAGTAGCCCTCGAAGCCCCAGTAGCACGACCGTGGCGTGTCGAGGACCCCGTGGATGTCGTACCAGGTCGTGGGCCACTTGACTGTCTTGAACCTTGATCCATGCCCGAACATGTACGGCTGCTCGTCACTTCGCGATCGCCAGACGTGCAACGAGACCCGAGCCACCCCGCCCAGCTCGACAGGTCGCTGGGCGGACGGGACGTGCGACCAGACATCGCCCGCTCCACACGCGGGTCGTCGCCGCGACCGAAGCGCAGCAGAACCTCGGTGATCGCGTGGGTGTCGCACAGCAGCGAGCCCCACCCACCCTCGGGAGCGACTCGGCTCGTTGGACACAGGGCGAAGCGCCCGTCGGGCAGCTGGTGGTCGACCATGGTGTCGAGGAGGTGGTCGACGCGTTCGTCGTCGCCTCCGACAACACCCATGTCGGCGAGCAGGCCGAGCAGGTTCGGCGCGAACGCCGGGTGTTGATGCCCGGAGATCTCAGTGACGAGGTTCCACTCCGGAAGACGAGCGATCAGCTCGGCGGTGGCCGGGTCGTTCACGACGGCGTCACGCTCAGCGGCGGCCAGCCCGACGTGGTCCGGGCCGTCCAACAGGTGGGCGTGCACGATCCAACGAGCCGCCGGCTCCGGCGACGCAAGGATCCATTCGATCACCCTGGGATCTGATGTCATCACCGACTCGGTTCATCCCACCACGTCAGCACGCGCATGGCACGCAGCGTCGACCAACGGCTCGCCCCGCGCGCTTCGAGCGAAGACCAGTAGCGGCCCGGATACGGCCGATACATCGGCCACCTGCCATCGGCTCGTCGCGCCCGGCGGACCTCCTCGACGGCCGCTTCGAGACGCCCGTCGCGGTCGGCCCCGACGGCAAGGAAATGCTCCAAACCGCGCATGACGTCGAAGTGCCACTGCGGTGGGAACGGGAACCGTGCGAACGCTCGATCGACCACCTCACCAGTCCGATGCGACCGGTAGAGCCGGTGATCGAGGAAGAAATCCCGACCCGCCGCCATCGCTGATGCCACGGGAACCGAACCCCCACCTCGCTCGTATGCCGACAGCGCCTCCAACACCGTGATCGACGTGTGGAACGACCCGTGACTCGAGCCACGGCGAATGGACTCACAGTTCCAGCCACCATCGGCGAGCTGCTCGCCCACCAACCACTCCACCGTCGGATCCACACACGGGTCCGGGTGACCGAACGCCGCGGCCAACAACACCAGCATCCCGGTGATGCACGTCTCAGGTTCCCGGATCGACTTGGCGAAGGTCAAGCCGCCGCCATACCAGCGCGCACCCTCCCACAGCTGCCGGCAACCCGCCAGCGCCCGAGCATCACCCCGTTCCAGGCCGAGTCGTTCCAGCAGCAGCAGGGTGTACGTCGTCGATGTCCACTTCGGGCTGTACAGAGCGCCGGCCCAGCCCCCATCCGGGTCCTGGGCAGCGAGGAGCTGTGCACCCCACCCCTCGGTGGCCACCCGGGCACGCTCGACCGCCACCTGATCCTCGGGTCGGCCGAGCAGATCCCTCATCACCTGCCACCGCACCGACGGATCACCCGCCGACAACCACTCGATGGTCCGATCCCCACCTGGGTTGATGTCGACAACGCCAGGCGGACGCGCCCCGCTGACCCGCTGCGGGTGACGAGCCGGTCCAGACTCGCTCATCAGTGGACCCTGTCGAAACCCGGACCCGGCGACTCATCCGGGGGGAGTGCACCGACAAGCAGCGCATCGGTACCCGGGCGTGTCTGTGCCCACTTGCGGATCAGTTCCGATGCCCATGCGTAGTGGCTCGAGGAAGCCGACACCAGATAGGCGCCGACCGATGTCGACCGGGTCCACGCGAAGCGCTGCTTGTTGAACAGGTCGTCGTCGGAGTACCCCTCGATCACGGCCCGCAGCTCAGCGTGCGTCGACCGCAGCCGGGCTACCACGTCACCCCAGGCGTCGTTGATCGTCCGCGGGTAGATGGCCTCGTTCAACGCAGGCGTCTCGGCGAACATCAACACCCTCCGCCGGAATCGAAGAGCACTCGCCCGCGGATCCGGCCCTCTCCCAGCTCAACGTCATTCCTGCCAAGCATGGAGATAGGCCAAGAGATCCTTGACCGACCAGGCCTCGCACGCTCCACCACGTTCACGCTCGCCGAGTGGAACCGTGTCGACCGCGGCCCACAGTCGATCGAACTCGGTGTAGGCGGCAGCGACGAGTTCAGCCTTGGTCGTCGTCCCACGTTGTGCATTCTCCGCCAGCACAAGGGTCGACGCCCAGGGTCAGAGGGCCCTCGACAACCGATCGTCTCGTGGTCGCGTCGATCACCTCAGGGCCCGTGGCCGCTTCTACTCACATCTCCTAAGAGCGTCCGGCAATAGGCGATCGCGTGTGTGTCTCGACCGCTGACGTCGCCTGCGCTCGCAGGCGACAAGCCCGGTTGCTTGCTGGGTCGGCCCCGCCTATCGGCGCGGCCTCTAAGCAACGACCAGCCCGAGCAGATCTGGCAGGGCGACGGCGCCCGGCGAAGGGCCACTAGTCGGAGGCACATGATTCGAAGCACTCTCGGCAAGACTGGCCAACCGGCATCGGCCCGCCAGGGGTGCGGGCACCGCGCGCTCCGCGTCCACCAATCCCCGCTCGGGTGGACCGTCGGCGATCACCGCCCGTCATCGCCGGATCTGTGCGGGTCCGCGATTGGCTGGCTGCTCGCTCTCAAGCTTGCAGGTACGCGACCACTGCGATCACTCGGCGGTTGGTTGCGCTGTCCGCGTGGAGTCCGAGCTCGTTCGTCCTCGTCGCCAGGGCTCTCGCCGTGCTACGCCATCGAGCGCAGGCGGTCCTCGTCCTCGCAGCAATGGTCGCATGGCCCGCGGCTCACATCGGCAACATCGCCCCCCTCGCTGTCGCGAGCAACGTCCTGTTCGTTGTTGGGCTCGCCAGCCTCGCCCGACGGCCCGACCCCCGCACCTGACCACCGCACTACCTCGGCCCGAGCGGGGCGCTATCGGATGGGGTGAAGCCCCGGTTCCCGCCCGCTCGTGGGCTGGGTCATCAAGGAGGCCGGCAATGGCCACAACCACAAGTACTGCACCACCGATTTGCGCCTGTTCGTCGAGTGGCGCGCGAACAATGACCTTCCCCTGTTCGACGTCCGCCGCTCTCGACGCTTGGTTCGTGCTACCGGTACTGCCACCTCGAAGCGATCCTGGAACGGAACCCGGCCGCGAACGTGCGCCGACCGAGGGTCGATGTCGAGTCACGCACCCTCGGGTTGGATCGCAACGAGCTCGGCGTCCTACTCGTCCAGGCCGGGCTTGGCTCGGCACGTGATCATGCGTTGATCTCGCTGCTGGGCGTTGAACAGGTAAGCACGTGATCAGCCCGCTCGCACTGCTCACCGCCAGGATCCTCGACGCCGGGGTCCCGCTGCGAGATGTGCAAGAAGCCGCGAGTCACGCTGACTCGCGGACCACGATGCGCCTACGACCGCGCTCGCCAGTCGCTCGACCGGTACGCGACCTACGTCGTTGTCGCATTCCTCGCCGGCGCCTCGCGCTCAACGTGACCAGCACGCCGGGCGGCATCACGGCTGATACCGCCCCGGCACCGCCGGATATGCGCGGGGTCCACGCTGGTGAACCGCACGAAGTGTGCGGCCTCAAGCCGGCATTCGGTGATACGGAGCCAACTAGGTGACGTCGCGACGTATCGTCCGGACGACGCCTGCAGCTAGCGGGACGGCCACCCAGAACAGGACCGAGACCGAGATCTGCGGCACGTGACCAGCCCATTCGTTCTCGAGCACCCAATTCCAGGGTGTGGACATGTCGATCCACTCCGACACCAGCGTCGATGCGGTACCGAGCAGCGCGAAGGCGGCGGGGAGAGCGAAGGAGGCGGCGATGGCCGCGGCGGAGTTCTGCAACAGCGCCCCGAGCGCGACGGCGGCGAGGACATTGAGGAGCACGTAGAGCAGATAGGCGGTGATGGCGCCGACGCTCAGGTTTGCCTCCAGGGCGCGGCCCGAGGCCGCCGCCAGCCCGAGGCCGGCGGCGGTGACCACTCCGCCGAAGACCGCGCCGACACCACCCAGCACGAGTGAGACCGCCAGCTTGGCGTTGACCACTCGGATGCGGCGCGGTTCCTGGGTGAACGTGGTCATGATGCTGCGTTGGCTCCATTCGCCGGTGAACATCAGGATCGCCACCACAGGCAGGAGGATCGACAGCCCGAGAGCGGCAACGCGGAGGTAGCTCGTGTGGGTCTGATCGAAGGTCGTTGGGCCGAGGACCGGCACCAGCATCATCCCAGCGGTCGACAGGGCCACGAGAGCGAGGAGCCAGCGGGCCGCGCGGGTGTCGGTGGCCTTGGCCCACTCGACCCGGACAAGCCGTGCGAACGGGATGGGTCCTGGGGCCGACGACGGTACTGCGTCGATGTCGAGGGTTCGGGGGGAGAGTGACGTGGTCATGCTGCAGCCTTCTGGGGCGGAGCCGCCTTGGCGGCGGTGAGAGAGAAGAACAGCTGCTCCAGGCCGTTGTTCTCGGACTGACGCAACTCGGTGAGCAGCACCTGGTGGTCGTGGGCGACGCCCGCCAGCACCTCGGTGGTGACCCGGCCTCCGGACACGTCCACGGTGAGTGCATCTCCCGGCCCGGCGACGTAGTCGATCCGTGCAACCTGGAGCGCCGCGGCAAGTGCACCGGGGTCGGGGCTGCGCACGAGGATCGTGGAGCTGGCCAGCAGATCGTCCAGCCGACCGGCGGCGACCACGGCACCGCCGGAGATGACGACGAGATGATCGGCGGTGGCCTGCACCTCGTGGAGCAGGTGACTCGACAACAGCACCGTGCCGCCCTGGTCGGCGAAGTCGCGCAGGAGCATTCGCATCCACGCGATGCCCTCGGGATCGAGCCCGTTCGCCGGTTCATCGAGGATCAGCGCCCGCGGTTCACCGATGAGGGCCTGGGCGATGCCGAGGCGCTGGCGCATGCCAAGTGAATAGGTCCCGACTCTCTTCTCCGCCGCATCGGCGATCCCGACGAGGTCCAACAGGTGCTCGACCCGGCTCGTGTGAACGCCGGCCAGCCGCGCGGCGATTGTGAGCGTCGCCCGGCCACTGCGCCCGGGATGCATCGCCGAAGCGTCGAGCAGCGTCCCGACCACGCGCGTCGGGTTGGGCAGCTCGACGAACGGTCGGCCGTCGATGGTCGCCGTGCCGCGATCGGGTCGTACCAGCCCGACGATCATCTTCAGCGTGGTGGATTTGCCGGCGCCGTTGGCCCCGAGGAAACCGGTGATGGTCCCGGGTTCGCAGCGCAACGAGACGTCGCGGACGACCGGCGTTTGTTTGTAGCTCTTGGTGAGAACGGTGGTCGTGATCATGTGGCCAGCCTGAACCGGCCGGTGCGCCGCCGCATCGGGCTGACGGCCACGATCCGATGTCCGAAGGGAGGCTGGCCGCTTCCGACGTTTTGGTCTTTCGTTGGTTGCCGTGTCGACTTTCGTTGATGTTTCCGGGGGGCCCTGAGCCGTACGCTCTGACGATGTCCTGGCTTCGCAGATGGTGGGCTCAGACCGCTGCCACGGCGATGCTGGCACCGAGCGACTCGGCGCAACCCGACACCGTAGGGCCCAGGACCGCGCGCGACTGGTCCGTCGATGCCGCTGCGTTCGTCATCGCCGCCGCTCTCGGCGCCCTCATCCTGAGTGTTGCGGTGGATGACGAGGCCAATGGGATGACCTCGGGGCAGGTGGCCATCGACGCCGCGTTCGGAGCCCTCAGCTGTCTCTCCCTGTGGTGGCGGCGGCGCTGGCCGTTCGGGGTGGCGCTGGTGTGCGTCCTGTTGGGCGCGTTTTCGAACTTTGGCACGTTGGCCGGCCTGTTCGCGCTGTACTCGCTGGCTGTGCACCGCCATGTCCGGCCCGCTCTGCTCGTCGCCGCGTTGTTCGTTCCGTCCGCAGTGGTGTGCTCGATCTGGCTCGGGCGGACCAATACCTGGTCGGTGATGCTGCCGACGATGGCAACTGCCGCCGCCGCAACCGCATGGGGCATGTTCGTCCGCGCTCGGCGCCAGCTCCTCTCCACCCTGCGCGACCGTGCCCAACGAGCCGAGGCCGATCAGCTCGTCCGCGCCGAACGTGCGCGCCTGGCCGAGCGAACCCGCATCGCGCGAGAGATGCACGACGTGCTCGCCCACCGCATCTCCCTGGTGGCGCTGCACGCCGGGGCGCTGGAGGTCGCACTCGACCTGCCTCCTGCCCAGGTGCGGGAGAGCGCAGCGCTGTTGCGGCTGACGGCCCACCAAGCGTTGGAAGAGCTGCGGGACGTGATCGGCGTGCTGCGGGAGGAGCCGGGGGAGGAGCGGCCGTCGACGGTGCCACAACCGACGTTGGCTGACATTCCACGCTTGGTGGAGGAGACTCGCCGTTCGGGCACAAGGATCGACTTCGAGATGCGGGTCGACGGTGCCGCCGCCGCACCCGGCCCCTTGGGTCGTGACGCCTATCGCATCGTGCAGGAAGCGCTGACCAACATCAGCAAGCACGCTCGCGGCTCTCAGGCCCAGGTTCGGGTGACGGGGGCGCCGACTCGCGGCCTGCACGTGAGTGTTCGGAACCCACCCGCAGTGGGAGCCCGCGACCGTCCGGCTGTGCCGGGTTCCGGCACCGGCCTCGTTGGTCTGCAGGAGCGGGTGACCCTGGCCAATGGTGTCCTGGTGCACGGACCGGACGCTTCCGGTGACTTCGTCGTCGAGGCCGACCTGCCGTGGTGAAAATTCGGGTGCTGTTGGTCGACGACGACGCGTTGGTGCGTGCCGGCCTCCGGATGATCCTGTCGTCGTCAGAGGAGATGGAGGTGGTGGGCGAGGCTGCCGACGGGGCCGACGCCGTGGCGGCCGCGCGGGCGCATCGACCCGATGTCGTCCTGATGGACATCCGGATGCCCGGGATGGACGGCATTGCCGCCACGTCGGCCCTCCGCCGCCTTGCGATTCCGCCGCAGGTGATCGTCCTGACCACTTTCCAGGCCGACGAGCAGGTCATGAGCGCGCTTCGCGCCGGAGCCGACGGATTCCTGTTGAAAGACACCGCGCCCGCGGAGATCGTCAACGCCGTTCGCCTCGTGGCTGCCGGAGAAGCGATGCTCTCACCGTCGGTCACCCGCACACTTCTCTCTCACCTCGGCAACGACGGAATGACGGATCGCCGTCGCGTCGCGGCCCAGCGCCTGACGTCGCTCACAGACCGGGAGCGGGAGGTCGCGACTGCTGTGGGGTCCGGCGCATCCAACGCCGAGATTGCCGCATCGCTGTTCATGAGCGAGGCCACCGTCAAAGCGCACGTCTCGCGTCTTCTCGCCAAGCTCGACGTCACGAACCGGGTGCACATCGCAATTGTCGTGCACGACGCGCAATCGTGACTTGACCGCCATCTCCCTGAGCGCCTTCCCAGGCGGGCTATCGGCCCGGGCCGCGTCGCAGTGTCGCAGAGCACGGGCGAGGAGTGCCTGACGGCTGCCGTCTCGCCATGCCTGGGCGACTGCGCCGGTCGGGACCTGAATCGGGGTGCCATCGTCGGCGGCGACTCGCAGGGTCGCCCACATGCGTCGATCGTTGCGATCGAGCGCGATGAACGCTCCAGCGTCGAGGACGATTCCCGCGGTCACCCGTTGACGCGGGACCGTGCCGCTGCGAGTTCGTCGTCGGAGAAGGGGCCGTGCTCGGCTTCGCACTGGGCGACGACGTCGGGCAGCCCACGGCTGGCCAGTCGGCATCGTGCAGCGTCAGCAAGCCATGCCGAGAGGTTCTCCGCGTCGGCTTCGGCGGCCTCGCGCACGGCCTCCGCCAGCTCTGCTTCGGGCCGGCACCGGCGCGCCGGCCCTGGCCGAGTTGAGCCGGCGAGCTGTCCGACGCGGCAGCACGGCAACAGGACCTCCGCGGGGCGTGGGGCAACACGTGGGGGAAGCACACATGACGAGCACGGCACCGACCCGAAGCGGGCGATCGATGTCGGCGGTGGATGTCAGACTTGTCTCGCGGCGACGAGCGTCGAGGTCAGCGGTCAGGGTTCGGGGAGCTCGTCGGGGTAGGTGATAGCGACCTCGGAGATGGTCTTCGTGAAGTCCGAGGAGTTGTTCGTGATGAACCGGTCGGCGCCACCGGCCACGGCGGTCGCGAGATGCACGGCATCTGCGGCGCGCAGCCTGTGGGTGGCTCCGAGCGCGGTGGCGAGTTCTGCGATGGCCTGGTCGACGGGTCGAAGGTCGAGGCGCGCAAGCAGGGCCGTCGAAAACCTCGAGGTCAGCCTCGGCGCCGTCGCGCAAAGGCTTGGTGAGCAGCTCGGGGATCAGGAGCACGGAGCCGATGCCCGCAACGGCGCCGCTCGCGGTGGTCGCCTGCCCGGGAAACAGCGCGCGGACGTGTCGCCCGAGGTGGTGGTCAGGCACGGCCGCATAGATCAGAACGTCGGCGTCGAATGCGTCCATGTCTCAGCGATAGGTGATCAGCGTGCCGACCGGTCAGCGGCCACGTTGGCGACGAGTTCTTGAGCCCGCTCAGCGCTCAGGGTGGGTGTGGCGGAGAGCGGTCGAGCTCGGGCCTGGTCGAGCAGGTCACGCAGCCGCTCGGCGTCGCCGAGCGCTCGGTCAGCGCGCCGAACCCGTAGGGCATCGGGCCGCACGACGACCGCCACCGCCTGCCCATGACGGGTGATGGTCACTTCCTCGCCGGCAAGCACACGGTCAAGGAGCTCCGGCAGCGTGGCGCGTGCTTCACTGACTGACATTGTCGACATCCCATAACTGTACAGCTATGTACGCTCAGGTACAGACTTGTTGTACCTAGTACGGACTCTCGACGCGGTCGTCGGTGGTTGCGTGCAACAGGTGAGCACGCAGAGCGCCACCGTGGCCCGCAACGCGTGGCTGGCGATGGGTCTGCCGATGGAGGTGCCGGCCGCCACGGTGAACTCGCAGTGCGGCTCGTCCGAAGAGGCGAACATGATGGCGCACGCCCTCGTCGGTAGCGGCTTGGCCGACATCGCCCTGTCGTGCGGAGTCGAGATGACGTCATCGATTCCCTTTGGCGCGATGGCGGCGGGTGGCGAGTACGGCATGCCGCGCGAAGGCACGTATGCCGCGATGTACGAGCCGACGACGCAGTTCGATGGGTGTGAGCGGATCGCCCTGAAGTACGGCATCACGCGGGAGCAGGCCGATGCGCTCGGGTGTGAGTCCCGGCGCTGCGCCGCGGTCGCGTGGCAGGAGGATCGGTTCGCCGGCCAGATCAGGCCGCTCGAGCTTCCCGAGCTCGTCGATACCGGTGACGTGAGAGTTGGACGTTCGCACGCGATGAGTGCCTGCGCGACACGCCCATGGAGGTTCTTGCAGGACTCCCTGTTGCTCGCGTCGCCCCGGGGCGCTGATTCGTTGGGGTTGACGCCACGGGCTCGGATCGTCGACTCGGTGCTGGTCGGGTGCGATCCCGAGCTCATGCTCAAGGGACCGATACCGCCGACCGAACGGTTGCTGGAGCGCACCGGCCTGGCGCTCGACGACATCGACGTGTTCGAGATCAACGAGGCGTTCGCCTCCGTTGGGCTGGCGTGGCAGCAGGCGATCGGCGCCGACATGGACCAAGTGAACCGGAACGGCGGTGCGATCGCTGTCGGCCGTCCACTTGGCGGCTCAGGGGTCTTGCTCACCCGGGCGCCTCGGTACCGGCACCATGATCGAGCGCATCTGAGGGACCACAACAACTGGCTCGCCGACGTCGAACACATCGGCGCCGAGCCAATGAACGGGTGTGTGCCCAATCGGCGAGCACCATCGCCTTGACCTCGTGCTTGACCGCGTAGCCGGCCATGTCGCGTTGGACGTGACGCCATGATCTCGAGATGTTCGGGAATGGCTGGAGGCAAGATCAAACCTGCCAGAATGCGACACGTATGCAGAAATGCACGTGGACGTTGGCCCGCCATGGCAGGGAGGACGCGGGAGCGTTCCGCTCCTGGCTCCTCGACGATCTCGCCCGATCGGTGGCGATGCTCGTTCCCTCGGCGTCGGCGGCGTTCGTCACCGTGCAGGATCAGGGCGCGTACTCACGGTCATCGGTCGGCACGTCATCGGGTGATCGCGATGTCGACGCCGTCTTGGAAGTCGAGATCACCGACAGCCACGTCGCGCTCGACGAGTTCCACTCGCACCTCCGGGAGCGCTGCGCCTCAGTGCAGGGATGGCAGGTGCACCCGACTCTGATCTCGGACATCTCGCCCCCCCGACACCCCGGCGACGCGTCGACCGCGCCGCAGGTGCTGGTGTTCCTCGAACGCCTCGACGGAACGAGCCCCGATCACTTCTCGCGGCAGTGGTACATCCACGCCGGTCACCTCGACGGCGAGGAAGCCGAGAGCGGCGAGTCGCGGGCAGAACGCGCACACGACGAGGCAGCGGGCATCGCCATGCGTTACATACAGAACCGCGTGGTCGAACCGATCACCCCGACGTCGTGGCTGATCCACGGCTACACCCAGCTCTTCCTTCCCATGCTCGTGCCCGAAGAGTTCGCCTTGATCCCGTACGAGCGCCATCGCGGCGAAGCCCCATTCGAGAAGTGGCCGCCGCGCTACGTCCAGGGCACCGAGTTCCGGCTCCTATGAATGACGGGACCCCCGGGTCGGACGGCTGCGGCGAACCGGAGTCGCCCGAGCGGCGAGGCGGTCGGGAACCGTCGAATGCGTTGCGCGGCGGTGTCGCGGTCGTGACCGGCGGGGCGGGTACCGGTGCTGGGCTGGGCCGCGGCCTGGTCCGGCAGTTCGCCGCAGCGGGCATGAGGGTGGCGATCCTCGATATCGATGGTGATTCCGCTGATGAACTGGCCGCCGAGTTGCGCGCCGGCGGAACGGAGGTGCTCTCGTGCACCGTCGATGTGCGTGATCACGCCACCCTGCGCGAGGCGGCAACCCGGCTGGCGCATGAGTTCGGTGCGTGCAACGTGCTGTGCGCGCATGCCGGGGGTGGATCTTTCGGACCTGTCGATGGGTTCGGCATCGACGAGTGGCGCCGCGCTTTCGACCTCATGGTGCTGGGCACCATCGCCACGGTCCAGTCGTTCCTGCCGCTGATGCGCGCCACCGAGGGACCTCGACGGATCGTCCTCACGTCGTCGGCCGCGGCACTCGCACCCGGACGATTTCAAGGTCCGTATCGGGCCGCGAAGGCCGCCGTCACGTCCATCGGCGAAACCCTCCAGCTCGAGCTCGCCGACGAAGGCATCGGCACCACGATCGTCTTTCCGAGCGGGATGCTCGCCCCGATGTCCGACGACCTCGCGACTCCACCCGCCGACCTCGAGCTGGCCGAGGTTGACCCCGCGCTGCTGTCGGCCATCACCGAGGAGATGGCGGCCCACGAGACCGACATTGCCACCGGCGAGGAGGCGGCCGTGGCCGTGATCCGAGCCATACGCGACAACCGCCACTACGTCGTGACCCATGGCGCAACGGTGGTAGCGCGTGCTCGCGAACGCCAGGCCCTGCTCGACGCCGCGCTCACCGAAGTCACGCAGCGGGATCACCGAACGGCGGGAGAAGGCTGATCAGCTCGGCCGATGCCTCATCGCCATCTCCGACCCAACACCGTGGAGGTGCCTCGTGAACCGACAACTCACCCTGCTGGTGGTCGAGCGCGCTCCTGATGGGCGTGTGCGGCGGCGACGACAACGGGGGCGCGAGCGACACCACCGTGCCATCGGCACGTGACGAGTCGGCAGGTGGCGAGTCGACGCCATCGTCATCAGCGCCGTCGACGAGCACCGACTCGAGCAGCTCCACCGCCGAGGTCGGGCTGACCGCTTCGTACCGTGGAGTCACCGAGAACGAGATCTTCGTCGGCGTCGCCTACCCCGACCTCGAAGCGATCCGTGATGTCATATCGCTCGACCATGGCGACTACGAGGCCGCCGTCGCCGCCGTGATCGACGAACTGAACGATCGTGGGGGAATCCACGGGCGCATGGTCACGCCGGTGTTCGCGGCGGTCAGTCCGATCGGGACGGCGTCGGCGGACGAGGCGTGCGTGAAGCTCACCGAGGACGAAGAACTGTTCGCCGTCGTCGGCTTCTTCTTCCTCGATGCCGTGCTCTGCTACGTCGTGGACCACGGAATGGCTACGGTCGGCGGCGACATGACCGACGAACGCCTCGCGGACGCAACCGCCCCGTGGTACACGATCCTGTCGAACTCCGACAACGCGTTCGCAGCCGGGATCAGCGCAGTCATCGAGTCGGGCGCTCTCGATGGTGCGACCGTGGCCGTGGTCGCCGACGTTGCCTCGGAGGCGGCGAGAGACGGGATCATCCTGCCGGCGCTCCAAGATGCCGGGATCGGCGTCGCCGAGACGGCGGTCATGGAAGACACCGGAGACGACGTCCAGGCCCGGAACGCCAACGTCTCGGCGATCGCCGAGCGGCTCAAGGTCGCCGACGCCGACACCGTCGTCTTCGTAGGCCCGACGATCAACGCCTTCATCGACGGCATCGCCGAGACCGACTACAGGCCCCGATTCGTGGGCCTCGACCTCGACACGTCGCTGGCGTACTCCCAGGCCGAAGGCAACGACCTCTCCTTGCTGACGGGCATGGTCACCGCCGGCGCGGCGAGGCTCGACTTCGAAGATGCCGGCCTCCAGGTCTGCTTCGACGTGATCGAGGCGGCCACACCGGGGCTCGAGATCGTGGATACCCGCGGCGACCCCGACCTTCCGGAACCGTGGGTATCAGCCGCATTCGCGTGCAACACGATCGGGCTCTTCGCCACAATCGCGGAGCGGGCGGGGGCCGACCTCACGTACGACACCCTTCGAGCGGCGGGCGATTCGCTCGGCGAGTATCGCTTCGTCGGTGGCGAGTTGCGGAACTACTCCGCCGAATCCCCCGACGGCGCGCCGACCCGAGAGATGTTCGCCTGGGACCCGGAGTCGTTGCAGTTCCTCCCGCTGGTGGGGACGTGACACCGGTCCTCGGGAGCGCGGAGCCGGGTTGGGGCGCGGTCGTCGACGCCTTCCGGGCGAACTTCGATGCCGGCGTCGAGCTCGGGGCCGCGTGCAGCGTGTACTTCGAGGGTGTCCCGGTCGTGGATGTGTGGGGCGGGATCGCCGACTCACGAACGGCACGACCCTGGGACGCTGACACCGTGGTCGTGGTGTTCTCCACGACGAAGGGCATCACGGCGATCTGCGCCCACATGCTCGCCGAACGGGGCCTGATCGACTTCGCCGCACCGGTCGCCGACTACTGGCCCGAGTTCGCCGCCCACGGCAAGGACGACATCCTGGTTCGGTGGGTGCTGGCCCACCAGGCGGGGCTTCCGTACGTGGATCGCCGGCTCACGCTCGAGGAGGTCTGCTCGTGGGAGCCCGTCATCAGCGCGCTCGAGGCGCAGGTACCGCTG
This sequence comes from uncultured Acidobacteriota bacterium, assembly GCA_963732655.1. Taxonomy (GTDB): domain Bacteria; phylum Actinomycetota; class Acidimicrobiia; order Acidimicrobiales; family SHLQ01; genus CAVTWS01. The sequence goes on from CAVTAI010000005.1 coordinate 1,349,764, forward strand.
TGGGTCCCGGGAACACAGCACGGCTACCACGCCCTGACCTTCGGCTGGCTGATCGGTGAGCTGATCCGCCGGGTGAGCGGGCTGACGCCGGGTCGTTTCATCGCGGAGCAGTTGTCGGCGCCGCTCGCGCTTCGCATGTGGATGGGGCTGCCCGAAGGTGAGGAGCCGAACGTCGCCCACGTGGATGCGTCCGACGCACTCGACCCAGCCTTCCAGGCGCTCGTCGAGGAGTTCGTCGGTCCGGAGTCCGTGTTCGGTCGATCCGTCACCCTCGGGGGCGCGCTCCGCTCGAGCTGGTCACGGTCGACGGGGGATTCAACGCTCGAGCCGTACGGGCCGCAGAGCTCCCGGCGGCCAACCTCGTGAGCGATGCCCGCTCGTTGGCCAAGACCTACGCGGCGACCATCGGCGAAGTCGACGGCATCCGCCTGGTGCAGGCTGGCACCCTGGAGGCCGCGACGGTCGTACAGACGGAGACGACGACAGCGTTCGGACTGCCGCCGGGGTTCGAGGAGTTCGACATCCGGAAATCTCTCGGCTTCGATGCGCCGAGCGCCCTCGTGCCGATGCTCGGCGTGCACTCCTTCGGACATGCCGGGGCCGGGGGATCGCTCGCGTTCGCGGATCCGACCAGCGGCGTGGGTTTCGCGTACGTCATGAACCAGATGCGAAACGAGCTCGGCGGGCCGACGCGCAGCCAGTCGCTCGTCGCGGCCGTGCGCCACTGTCTCGAGTCCGGCTGATCCCGCGCGCAACCACGAGTCAGCCGCGCCCGAGGCTCTTCGACACCCGTTTCGGGTGCGCTGATCGTCAGACCGTGATGATGTCGATGAGGTTGTCGAGCGACTGGAAGTCGTCGGGGTTGCGTGTGTACAGCGGGATGCCCGCGGCGACGGCGGTGGCGGCGATGAGGAGATCCACCGCTCGTGCGCCTCGGGGTTTGCGTCCGGCGCTGACGACCGCGGAGAAGACGCGGCCGTAGGCGCGGGCGGCGTCGGTGTCGAAGGGGAGCGGGTCGAAGACGGCCTCGACCCGTTGGAGTCGGTCTTGACGGCGGCTGCGCTCGTCTGGGTCGTCGGTGGCGTGCGGGCCGGCTGCGAGCTCGGCGAGGGTGACGGAGCTGATGGCGACCTCGATCGGGAGTGAGGCGGCGGGGATGTGTTCGAGGTCGATGACGACTGACGTGTCCAACAGGCCGCGCTCGGGTCGGACCCGGCTAGGCACGGGGGGTGGTGTCCTGCTCGGCGAACTGGTCGAGGTCGTGGCGCAGTCGGTCGTAGTCGACGGGGGCGGCCGCTCGGAAGAGCTCGATGGCGGCTTCGGCCCGTACGAAGCGGTGGCGGCGCAGTGGGCTCAGCTCGCCGATCGGTTCGCCGTTTCGCGTGATGATGAAGGTCTCACCTTCAGTGAGGGCGCGCATGATGCGGCCGCTGTCGTTTCGTAGCTCTCGTTGGCTGATTTCCGCGCTCACGGCCCATGAGCGTAGCACCTGGTGCTACGGCGGTCAGGCCGGGGTCGGATGGCGGGGGAGCGGGTTGGGCATCAGGAGGGCGCGGGCGACGCGTCGTTGGATCGCGGCCCATCGCTCGGGCGACGCCGGCGGCAGGTCGAACGCCTCGAGCATGCCGAGGCCGAGTTCGATGGCCCAGGTGAGTAGGACCGCGGTCTCGACGTCGACCGCGGGGTCGATGCCGATGCGGTCGCGGTTGGCCTCGTAACGATCGACCCAGCCCTGCACATGCTCGAGTTGCGCCGCACGCACCCGGCGGCGGGCGTCGTCGTCGGTCTGGGCCGCGGCGGCCGCCTGCACGAGCAGCGCACGTAGGCGCCGGCGCTCGGGGTAGCGCTGGGCGATGTCGCCGAGTCGGGTGACGGGGTCGACAGGTCCGGCGCCGGCGGGGTTGTCGGATTCGAGGTCGTCGTCGATGCGCCTGTTGATCGCCTCGACCAGCAGTTCGGCCTTGTTCTTGAAGTGGAGGTAGATCGCGCCGAGCGAGACCGGGCTGCGCCGGGCGAAATCGCGGATCGAGGTCTCGGCGTAGCCCTGCTCGGCGAACAGGTCAGCAGCGAGATCCACGAGGACCGCGTGCGTCGCCTGAGCGCGGTCGCTCGTCAGTCGTCCCGTGTTCATCGGTGCTGGAGCGGTCACCAGTGCCCCTCTCGTGTCGGCCGGAGTCGGCCTCGATGCCGATTGAAAGTACAACGCTGTTCTACTAATGTCGAGCGAACGTGAGTCGGGGGTGGCATTGGCGCAGAGAAGTTGTGGGGGGCGGGTCGCGTTGGTGACCGGCGCGAGCCATGGCGGCACGGGCACGGCGATCGCGCTGCGCCTGGCGGCCGAGGGGGCCAAGGTCGCGATCACGGCGCGCACGGTCGATGGTCTCGAGGCCACCAAGGACCGCATTGAGGCTCTCGGAGGTTCGTGCCTCGTGCTCCCGTGCGATCCGGGCGATCCCACGGGGTGCCGCTCGTCGCTCGTGGCCCGGACCGAGGCGGCCTTCGGTCCCGTCGACATCCTCGTGCACCGGCGACCCGGCGGTGCTCACGGGCCGCATCGCGTTCAGCCTCCAGCTGCTCGTCGAGCTCGGCCGGCCCGTGCACGACCTGGCCGGCGAGCAGCTCGTCGAAGGGTGGCAACCCGCCGACCTCCCGGCGGTCATCGCTCGCCAGGAGGCGAACCTCCTGGGTCGCGGGTGGCCCGACGCCTACACGTTCGGCCCCGTGCACAGCCCACGCCCGTGAGCACGCGCTCGTGAAGAAGGAGCAGAACCGATGACCGTCATCGATCAGGAACAGCTGGCAACGGTGCTACGCCCGGCGGCCCCACCACAGGTCATCGAGGGCGTGTACACCGACGATCAACACGCGCGGCTGCTCGGTGTCGTCCAACAGCACGGCCCGTGGCCCACGATCACGGCGCACCACTTCCGGTCGGTGGAGGAGCTCGTGGCGACCACCTCGGGCGTGGTGCCCAAGGACCACGGCCTCACCCTCGACGCCATCGCGACGGCGAACTTCCGCGGCTTCCTCGCCGAGAACTCGTGCCTCTACTACCCCGAGATCCACGACTGCTTCTACAACGCCGCCTTCCTCGAGCGGGCCAAGCAGTACTGGGGTGCGCAGTATGCGAAGCCCACGATGATGCTGGTCAACATCTGCGGACCGCACAACAGCGGCCTCAGCCCTCACCTCGACGCGGTCACCTTCCGCGGGGTGCGCATCGAGAACACGCCCGTGTGGATGCAGAACGTCATGGCCAAGTCGGGCCTGTTCCGGGACCACATCATCAAGATGGCGCAGATCATCACCTGGTTCTGGCAGGGCGAGGAGGGAACGTTCACGTACTGGCCCGACGGCCCGCTCGGCGAGCCGCGCCGCATCGAGCACCCGATGGTGAACAAGGGCGTGGTCGTGCAGAACGAGTTGATGTTCCATCGCGGCGATCCGGTCGGCCGGCCCGACGAGCGAGCCATCTCGGGGCTCGCGCACCGCTCCAAGCTCGGTCACCGTCCCGGTACCGACGATTGGGCGATCACCACCGACGACGAAGTGATCCGCACCTACGAGCCCCGCAACATCCGCTTCCTCGTGCACTGGAACGCCGAGGTCTACATGGACCGGCACGAGGCCAAGCTCGTCATGGACCACACCGACGACCTCACCCACGACCGTGTGGTCAGCACGCTGCTGGCGGACCTGCGGGCGAAGGGGGTGTCGGTCGCGGAGCCGAGCGATCCGTTCCACGACGAGGACTTCATCGGCGCGCTCACGTCCACCTACACGATTGCGCCGCAGAAGGACTGGCTCGAGCGCCCGGCGGGCGTCCGGCACTCCGTCTGAGATCCGCACCTTCCGAGGGGACCACCACCATGACCACGCACGACCGGTTCGCCGCCCACGAGTTCATCCACCATTGGTGGTTCAACTACGACGAGGGCAACTTCGACATCCTCTTCCCGCTGCTCACCGACGATTGCCACGTGAAGTCGCGCACCGAGCGGGGCGATCATCCACACGAGCAGTTCATCGCGGCCGACACGCACGGGCCTGAGGCGTCGATGGCGTGGACCCGGGAGCATCGCCGGCACAGCCCCAACATCTTCGTGAAGGCAGAACGGGGCGACGAGATCGACCTCGAGTCGTACCTGTTCGTCACCCAGATCCGAGACAACAAGCCGAGCGCGCTCTCGAGCTGGCATCGCCGACTTCACGCTGCGGCTCACCGCCGCCGGCTACCGGCTGAAGGTCAAGGAGACCGTGCTCGACTCCATCGAATCGATCGAGTTCCAGGACGTACCCGAGGTACAAGGGCGGATGGCCCGCTGGTGAGCGACGACTCGGTCAAGTGGTTCGTGGTTGGACTGGTCCGTCGTAGGTGAGTTGGAGTTGGCCGTACGTTCGGAAGATGGCGCCGGGGTACTGCTGGGGCGTGAACCCGTCGGCGAGGCGGAGGTTGGGCAGTCGGCGGTAGAGCGTTTCGATGGCGACGCGGGCTTCCATGCGGGCGAGGTTCGAGCCGAGGCAGTGGTGGATGCCCATGCCGAAGCCGAGGTGGCTGGGCACGTTCTCGAAGTCGCGGTCGACGATGAACTCGTCGGGCCGGTCGAACACGGCGGGGTCGTGGCTGCCGGCTCCGTAGAGGTTGAACACCCGGCACCCCTTGGGGATGTGGACACCACCAAGTTCGGTGTCTTCGACCGCGGTGCGGAACAGGCCGTGGATCGGACCGTCGTAGCGCATGCCCTCATCGACCGCTGCCATCGACATGCCTTCGAGGTCGGCGAGCAGCTTGGCCTTCTCGGTCGGATGGTCCTCGAGGGCCTTGACCGTGTTGATGATCAGGGTCGTCGTCGTGGTGTTGCCCGCCGAGAGCAGGAGCCGGATGATGGCGACGCATTCGGTCGGGGTGAATCGGATCGCGTCGACCTCGGCGGTGAGGACCGCGGTGATGAGGTCGTCGGGGGCGACGCCGGCCTCGAGAGCCCGGCGGCGTACGGAGACGAGCTCGGCGAGGTAGGCGGTGAAATCGTCGAGGTCAGCCTGGACCTGGCTGCGATCGGGGAGCGATGCGGCCCGTTCGGAGATCGTGCTCCATCGCCGGAACTCGTCGCGGTCGGCGAGCGGAACCCCCAGCATCTCGCAGATGATCTGCACCGGCAGCGCGGCCGCGATCGTCTCGGCGAGCTCGAAGGTGCCACCGGCGGGGTCGAGACGGTCGAGGCACTCGTCGGCGACTTCTTGGATGTGAGAGCCGATGGCGTCGACGCGTGAGGGTGAGAAGGCGGACACCATGAGGCGCCGTTGTTGGGTGTGGCGGGGCGGATCAGCGAACGAGAGGATCTGCTCCTCGTCGGCGTAGGCCTCGACGGAGACCGTCGTCCCATAGATGTTCGAGAACACCTTGTGGTTGCGGAGCACCTCGGTGATCAGCTCGTAGCTGGTGATCTGGAAGAACTCCTGCTCGGGCAGGGTGACGTGCGCGACCGGGCACTGGGCCCGGTCGGCGGCGATGAGTTCCCACGGCGGGTCGACCTTGTCGGTGGCCGGGTTGTACTCGGGCACGCTCATGCTCACCAGGGGCACGCGTCGGCGGTGCGATGCAGGTCGTCGGGGTCGACGACGGACCAGTCGATGCCGGGGCGGATCCAGGACTTGCGGGCATTGACGACGAACACCTCCGGCATCGGCTGCCGGCAATGCGCAGTCCCGCTGCACAGGCCATGGTCGACGCGGACCCGGAACCTCTCGTCGCCGCCCTCGGCGGACAGCTCAGTCGTGGACAACGGTACGGGCTCCTCGATCGTGGGTCGGGTGCTCAGGTCGCTGCGGCGAACGCAGCGATAGCGGCAGCGAGCTCGTCGGGTCGGTCGAGCATCACGTAGGTGGATGCGTCAGCGATCACCTGGAGGGTGGCGTCAGGGAAGTCGTCGCGGAGGCGTTCGGCGTGGGCCATCGGGAAGAGCTTGTCACGGTCGCCCCAGGCGAGCAGGACGGGTTTGTCGAAGGAGCGGAGCGCGTCGATGGCGTCGAGGGTGACCGAGGGTTGGAGGCTCTGGGTGGTGCGTTATGCGTCGGAGCGGGAGGAACTTCCGGCCCGGTCCCGTGGCGAGGAAACGGATGAACGGCGGCGAGCGCCGCGAGACAGAGCCACGTGGGTTGGGCGGGACTGGTATTCGGCGGTGTCGGCTATGTGTCTGGTTGCATGAGGGCGTCGATGTCGGCGAGATCTTGGGGGCGTGCGGAGGCGGCCTTGTTGGCAATGAGGTCGTCGAGGCCGATGAAGGGCACGGGCCGGTCCAGGCCGGTGATGGTGATCTCGGTGCGCTTGGGGTAGCAGTCAGCGAAGTCGACGCCCGTGGCGCCGGTGATGATGTCGATGCGTTTTGGTGGGTATCCGAGCTGGATGACGGTGTCGGGCTCGGTGAAGTCGTCCGGGGCGAGGCCGAGGGATCCGAAGCCGAAGTCGTCGAGCGCGGCGACGAGGCGGGTGGCGTTGTCGGCGCCGATCCAGATCCAGATGTCGAGGTCTTTGGTGTAGCGGGGGTGTCCGTGGGCGGCCACGGCGTAGCCGCCAACGATCAGGAAGCGGACGTCATGGGCGGTGCAGGATGCGATGAACTCGTTGAAGTCGGGGTCCAGCTGCATCGTTCCATCCGTGGTACTCGGCTCGGAGCTGTTGGACCATGGCGACCCGGTCGGCGGGATCGGCGGAGCGCCAGTGCTCGATGGCGTCGTCGCGGTCGGTCAGGCGCTTCTTGGTGACAACCCGTGCGATCCTGGGCATGACTGAAGTGTACCGCTTCGGCCGACGCCGCTCGGGCTCGCCGATGCGGACTCGGCGCCCCGCGGAGCTGGTCGCGCTGGGCAAAGCTGGCGTGGTGATGAGGTCAGGCATGGCCGGTTCAGGCCGCTGCTCGGAGCCCGAGCCGCGAGGCGTTCACCGTCGACGGTGAGGTGGGGGCGGATGAGCGTCGCCGAGCGATCGAGGTTGAGGAGACCAGCGGGTGGTCGGCGTGGAGGTGCGGCTAGATCAGGCCAGCATGCGGCCGGTGTGTCGACCTGCACCTCACAGCGGTCCGACGTGCTCGATCTGTTCGGGTCGGTGTAGGTCGCCCGGAGGCCGTATTCGTTCGTGAGGGAGACCCAGGCGGCGTCCGCCGACCACTCGGGATCGTCGTACGCCGGGTGCCCGGCTCGACGTTGCCAAGAGACGTTGGTCGATCCGGTGGAGGTGGTCGACGCGCTTGGTTCGACGGTCACCGTGCCGGAGCGCCCGGAGGAGGCTCGTCGCATCGCCGATGGCATCGACTGGCCGAGCTGGGATGTCGACGCACGCCCGATCCGATGTTGCACCGCTCAGCCCTACGGGCTGATCGCGCTCGAACGGTCGGTGTAGGAGGAGTCGCGTCGTGTACACGATCGTTGGTGGGGAACCGGTATGCCACGGCGCTGTTCAGGAAGCCGCCGGTACAGCTTCGACCTGAACTGGCCGACGGGCGGCGACTCCGGCGAGCTCACCTGGGCATCGACGCGGGTCGAGGGTCGGGCCGAGACGCCCGGCGAACGCACCTCGTTCGCCGGCTCGATGACGAGGGCTTCCTCTACATCGTCGACCGGGCCAAGGACATCATCATCCGCGGCGGCGAGAACATCTCGTCGCTGGAGGTCGAGTCGGTGCTCATCGAGCATTCTGACGTCCTCGACGTGGCTGTCTTCGCGACACCACACGCCACCCTCGGCAAGGAGGTGGGCGCAGTCGTCCGCCTACCGCCTGGCTCAGCAATCACCGCCGAGGACCTCCGAGCCCATGCCGCGGCGTCGTTGGCGACCCACAAGGTGCCGGTGCACATCTGGCTCACGATCGAGCCGTTCCCGAGAGGGGACACCGGCAAGACGCTCAAGCGCGTCATGCAAGCCGAGTATGTATCGCAGGTGGTCGCGTCGTAGCGATTCATCGTCGGCGGAAGGTCCGGGTCAGACTCGGAGGCGCTCGACGGGTTGGCCGGTGATGGCGGCGATGAGGTCGAAGTCCTTGTCGATGTGGAGCACGGTGAGGTTGCTCAGCTCGGCGGTGGCGGCGATGAGCAGGTCGGGGATCGACGGTGCTCGGTGTTGACCCCGGTCGGCGAGGAGTGCTTGCACTTCCACGGCGCGATCTTCGTTGGCGGGCAGCAGGTACTCGACGGGAAGCAGAGAGAGCGGTGGTCCGGTCAGGTCGGCGCGAAGTTCGGTGGCGGAGCGAGCGGAGTAGCCGATCTCGAGCCGGGTGACCGTGCTGATCCTGATGAGACCTCGGTTCGCTCTGTTGATCCACTCGGCGGCGTCGGGGCTGGCGGTGAGCCGGTTGAAGGCGGACTTGTCGATAAGCCAGCCGTTGTCGCCGGTGCTCATGCCCAGGCTTGCCGCATGACCTCGGGGTCATCGAGGTCGGCGTGGCGTTCGGCGAAGGCACGCCAGTCATCGAGCGTGGCGGGCGTCGTCTGGTCGACCGACTCGCGAACGAGCATCCGGCGCAGGTACTCGGTGCGAGACAGCCCGAGGTGGCGGGCTGCGCTGCTCGAGCAATGCGATCACGTCCTCGGGCACATCGCGGATGAGGATGTCGGGCACGGGGTTCCCTCCCTCTGACTCGATATCAAGAGGATATCACGGTCGCGGGTGCCCGGTTCATGGCGCCCGCGGGTGTCCGCGGGTGTCGATCCAGTTCGGTGCCTGGGGCCGCCGGGCCGACACCACGAGTTGCACCGATCCGTCGGCGTCGGTTTCGCTTGGTGGTAGGCGCAGTCGGGCGCAGTCCCTCCGTCGCCAAAGGTCCGGTCCTGCGCGAGGATCAGCTCCGGCCGCCCTTGATCGACGCCTCAGCGGAGGATCAGCGCAGCGACCGGGAAGATGGTCATGGTAATGCCCGCAGCCGACGTGGCAACGAGCGAGAACCAGCCGGACCGGAACTCACCGAGCACCTTCTGAGATCGGGCGAGCACGACGATCAGCAAGATGAGCGGCGGCGCGGTGACGCCATTGAAGATCGCGGCGAGATAGAGGGCACGGATCGGATCGAGGCCGATGGCGACCAACGCGAGTCCGATCATCATCGAAGCAACGATCACCGCGTAGAAGCCCGGGGCCTCTTTCAGGCGGCGGCTCAGTCCCTCGTGCCAGTCGAAGGCCTCGGCGATCGCATACGCAGTCGAGCCGGCCAGCACGGGGACCGCCAGCAGCCCGAGGCCGATGATCCCCAGAGCGAAGAGCAGCTTGGCGGCACTTCCCGCCAGCGGCTCGAGGGCTTGGGCAGCCTCCTCGGCGGTTCCGATGTCCACCGACCCCGACGCTCCGAGCGTCACCGCGGCCGTGCACATGATGGCGAACATCGCGGCGACTCCCGAAAGCATCCCGGCCCACACATCGACGCGCATCGCCACCAGGTGCGGGTCGATCGATGGGATCCGCGACGCCGTCGTTGCGTCTCCTCGACCTCCTCGGAGGCCTGCCAGAAGAACAGGTACGGCGAGATCGTGGTGCCGGCGACCGCGGTCATCGCCAGCATGGTGGTCGCATCGACGCTGAAACGAGGGACGAAGGTACGGGCGACGACCGTTGACCAGTCGACCTTCACCACGAGCAGCACGAGCACGTACGCCACCAACGAGAGCGCGAACCACCGCAGCACCCGCGAGTAGCGATGGTACGGAACGAGCACCTCGGCGGCCGCCATGCCTACGGCGAGGACCACAACCCCCACGGCCGTCGGCACGGGGGCCAGGAGACGCAGCGCCGCACCCATCGAGGCCAGATCGGCGGCGATGTTCAAGGTGTTGGCCGACGCGACCAGCACCACTGCGCCCACGAGCACCCAGCGTCGAAACCGCTCGCGGATGAGCGTGCCGAGACCCTGGTTCGTCACCAGCCCCAAGCGCGCCGTCGACTCCTGGACCCCCACCGCCAACGGCAACAGGAACGGTGCCAACCACAGCAGCGACAGACCCTGCGCCGCGCCCACCTGCGAATAGGTTCCGATGCCCGATGGGTCGTCGTCGGCCGCACCCGTGACGATGCCCGGACCAAGACGTTTGAAGTAGCCGTGACCGCGCAGGGACCGACGCCCATGATGATGCGATCGTCGGTTCGTAGCTATCGGCATGTCGCCATCCTGACAGCACCGGTCGCCGGTTAACCGGTTGGCGCGACCGCTCCACTCGCTGGCCGCGAATCGTCGTCGTCAGATGGGCCACGACGACTACGTCGGTACGGTCGGCGACAGGATCGCGTGTGAGGACAAGAAGTGACCGATCCCCGCCTCGTCCGACATCGGCAAACCAGAACTCGCCGCGCTTCATTGGCTGACCAACTCGGTCCAGTCGGTGTCATCGTCTGGCCGTGCTTCGTTGCGTCAGGCCGCCGTCTCGGCTGCGGTGAGTGGGTGCAGACGTACCGCTCCGCGTCGCGCTCGCATCGACGTTGGTAGAGGATCTCGCGGACAGCCTGGTTGTAGAGGAGGCCGGCGAGCATGAGCACGTTCATGTCGCCAGCGAGGCAGCGGAGAACGCCGACGCGAGGCATGCCTGTCAGGGCCAGGCGAGCCTCCGTCAACGATTGGTGGCCGCCATGGCCGCGGACAGATCGCGACCCCAGGCGACGGTGACCCAGAGCCGTCGATCGCCGACGACGATCTCGTGGGCGAGGCTGAACGGTTTCCGTGGCCGTTCGATCATCGCGTCCAGCTGGTGGCTCGACAGCAACCGCTTCGGGTTGCAAGCGCGCCACATCCTGGCCGAGTAGACGTGGATGCCCACGTCGGTGACGGCCACGACCCGGAAGCGCCAGGCGAGCCGAGCGGCGATGCCCTCCGCGCCCTGGAACGCACCCGCGTACAGCTCGTCGGGCGGGAGATGGGGGCTGACTCGCTGCTCGATCTCCTCGGCCGTCAATCGCATCGGCATGTGGTTCCCCAGCCCGGCTCGGTGACGGAGAGAGGGTAACTCCCGCGGTCGATGGAACGATGTGCCCGACGTGGATTCCGGATGGTTGGCACCGTGGGCCGTGTCCGAGCCCGACCTCGAGGATTTCGACGTCGGCGCCCGGTGACCGCCGTCAACGGGCGGGGGAGTCGGCCGCCCCGCGGATGTCCTCGGATACGTAGCGCCGACCAAAGAGCACAATGAGGCCCCCAAGGGTGACCATGGGCGTGACCACGAGGAACGCCTTGGCCAGGTCGCCCTTCACCTGGCCGTCGACCACCAGCTCGAATCGGTCGGCGATCGCGCCGATCGCCAGAGGCGAGAGCGCAGCACCGATCCCACTGAGGAACGCGCCGAGCGAGAACGCAGTGCCCCGAAGCGGAGCCGGGACGACCCGCACCGTCATGACGGTGAGCGAGAGCAGGCCACCAACGACGCAGGCGACGGCGACGAGGTGCAGAGGGAGTCGGATCCAGAGGGGAACCGGGAGGAAGCTCGCGATGAGCAGGGCGGACCCCGCGACGTGGGCACGCCCGGCGAGGGTCATCGGGGCGTCGGCGCGCGTCTCGTGACGTCGGTCGACGACCCGCCCGGCGAACCAGGTGCCGGCGACTGCACCGGCGGCGATCACGAGGCCCACCACGCCGTCGGCTCCGCGGGCGCCGATCGACGTGTGACGCTCGTAGAACGCGCTCGCCCAGAAGCCGATGCCCTGGAGCGACGCCGAACCGACCGCGCTGCCGACCATGATGGCGCGAAGCGACCGGAGCCCGAGCACGCTCCGGACATCGTTCCGCAGTGCCCGCGTACCACGCTGACGCTCCGTCGCTCGCACGTCCCCGACCGGTTCGAATCCGGTGGGACGATCGTGCTCGCCGCGCCGCGGCTCGGGAAGCCGCCACACGGCGACGGCGACGAGCGAGCCGGGCGCGCCGACGAGCAGAAACGCCCATCGCCACCCCAGGGTCGAGCCGACGAACCCGCCGAGGCCGAGACCGATCGCGCTCCCAATGACCGGCGCCAGCCGTTGCAGCGCGAACGCCCGGCCCCTGCGGTCAGGCGCGTAGTAGTCGGCGATCAGCGATGACGACGACGGGTTGTCCACGGTCTCGCCCATTCCGAGCGCCACCCGAACGGCGAGGAACTGCCAAAAGGTCTGCACGAGGGCGTTCATCCCGGACACGACGCCCCATGACGCGAGGACGACGCCGATGACCCTCGTCCGTTGGCCTCGATCGGCGAGGTAGCCGGCCGGGAGCGCCACCACGATGCCGACCACGACGAACGCCGCCGCCAGCACTCCGACCCTCGTGTCCGAGAACCCCAGGTCGGCCTGGACCTCCTCGATCACGCCGGGCAGGATGCCTCGGTCGACGGCATCGACGAAGGCCACCAGGGCGAGCACGACCGCCGGCCGCCGTCCGTACCGACCCCATTCCCGCCCCGCTTTCACGCGCGTGGTCGCGTCGTCGCCGGTTCCTCGGGACGTGCCACGTCGGCTGGGAATGGACACGCTCGAACTCCGTCGGGTGGCGCCGGATCCGGAACTCGGGCCCGGTCGCCACAGGCGGACTTGTATCAAGGCCGACACGACGGGGTCAAGCGAGCGTCGCCCCGGTTCAGTCGGCTAGCAGTGCGTGGTGGCCACCCGATGCGATGAGATCCTCAGGGCGTCTCTCTGCTCCACGCCACGGCTGCGACCGCTCCGCTCGCTACTGCCAGTGCTGACGCAGGAAACGGTTGAGGTTTTCGAGCGCCGCGTGTGATTCGGGTACCGCGTCGCCCGCCATGTGCCAGACGTGGAAGGCCTCGGGGCAGAGCTCGAGGGTGACGTCGCCGCCGGTGGCGGTGATGCGCTGGACGAGGGTCGCTGAGCCATCGGCGAGGACCTCGTTCGCGGCGGCTTGCAGCAGGAGCGGGGCGAGGTCGGACAGGTCAGCTTCGGGGGCGTGGACGGCGATGCGAGAGGGTGGCGGCGGTCGATCTCGGGCATGTAGTGGTCGGCGGCGCGGCGGAGCATGTCGGTGGCGATGAACGGTCGGTCGGTGCGCAGCGTTGGTGGGAGTCGGCTTCGAGGGTGAGGTCGGTCCAGGCCGACAGCCCCGCGGCAGCCGCGGGTTGGGGAAGGCCGGCGCGGTGGGCGGCGATGGAGGACGTGAGGCCGCCCCCGGCGGAGTCACCCATGACGACGATGGACGATGCGGGGTGTCAGCAGCGGCGGTAGCGTCGAGGATCTTGACCTGCGGGGAAGGGGTGTTCGGGGGCGAGGCGGTAGTCGGGCACGACGACGGTGGCGTCGAGGCGGAGGGCGAGGTTCGAGCAGAACGTCTGGTAGTCCGATGGGGATCCGACTTCGAAGGCGCCGCCAGGTCGCTCCGTCGCCGTGGTCTCGACGGGATGGATCCACAACGCGGGGCGCTCGCCGAGGGGTGCTCGTAGGCGACGGAGCCCTCGGCCAGCCGGCACTGGACAAGCTTCACCGGATCGTGGACGTCACCGTCGAGTTCTTCGTCGACCGACCGGACTTCCGACGCCTGCTCCGCCACATCCGTGCCGGCGCAACGATCATCGGGCCAGTCCTCGGTGAATTCGATGGCGCCGGTCACCAGTTCGACGACGTCATGTCGGTCCTGGCCGCGGTCGTCCGCGACGGGCAGAACGCCGGCGAGGTTCGCGACGGCGACGAGCGGGCCCTGGCCCACCTCTTCTCGGTGCTGATCAACGAGTTCGTGCTGCTGACATCGTCAGCCCACGACTCGGCCGGACTCCTCACGATCGAGCAGTTCCACGGTCTGATCGACGGCGCGTTTCGGGCGTCGCCCTGAGTCGTCAGATGATGACGATGGTGGCGTTGACACCTCGGGCGGACAACAGGTTCTGCAGATCTCCGGGGTCGCTGGTCAGCACCTGGTCCCCGGGCCGGGCGAGTTGGGCGACCAGTGCGTCGACGACGTCGCTGGCCTCGGCCGACGCGAGTAGCTCGCCGGCAAGTTTGGCCTCGTCGATGCCGACGGGCCGGATATCGATCATGGGCAGGGCGCGGGCGAGTTGTGCCTGTCGTGCGCCGTTGCGCCACGCCTCGGCGAGTACGGGTGCGGTGCTGAGCAGTTCTGCGCCGGCGGCGCGTCGGCCGAGTTCGATGAGTGCGGCGGTGCGTCGGTCGTCGCGGTCGATGCCAATGAGCGCTCCGGCGCCGAGGATGAGGTTCATGCTGCGCTTCGGCCCGCGGTGGGCGGGAGGTAGGGCACGCCGGTTTCGGTCGCGAGTGCTCGGAGTTCGTCCTCGCTGAACGCGCCGTGGGCGGTTTGATGCTCGGCGAGCCAGGCGTCGACGAGCCGGGACCGCAGCCACGTCGACAGCGCGTGCTGGACGACCGCAGAGAACGAGACGCCGGTCGCCTCGGCGACCCGCTGGGCCGCTTGGCGGACCTCGTTGGGCAACGAGACCGTGACGCGTGCGGTGGAGCTCATACGGAATAGCGTACGCCCGTATGCGGCACGGCGGGCCGCGCCGACGCGTCGCACTCGATCTTCCGTCGGAGTGGCCGATCGACAGGCATGTGCTACATTGAAGCACATGTCCCAAGTCGGAATTCGTGCGCTCAAGCAGAATGCGTCGGCCGTGGTGGCCGAAGCTGCGGCGGGGGAGACGGTGACCATCACCGATCGGGGGCGGCCGATCGCCCAGATGACGGCCATACCGGCGTCACGCCTGCACGGACTCATCGCGGCGGGTCGCGCCCGGCCGGCCCGTCGGAAATGGACCGACCTGGCGCCCCCCGAGCCAGGGCCGAACCTATCCCGGGCGCTCGCGGAGATGCGCGACGGCGAGCGGCATTGAGATGGCCTTCTACATCGACACCTCGGCGTTGGTGAAGTTGGTGGTTGCCGAGCCTGAGACGGCGGCGCTTCGAGCTTGGGCATCCGGCGACGACCGACATCTGGTGGCCTGTGATCTCGTCCGGACCGAGTTGATGAAAGTGGTTCGCCGGGTCGTTCCCGATCGGGCCTTGCGGGCCCGTGAGGTGCTCGACGCGGTCACTCTCGTCGAGGTCTCGACGGCGGTGTTCACGGAGGCGGGCCGACTCGACCCACCTGACCTGCGATCGCTCGACGCGGTCCACCTCGCCGCCGCCCTCGACATGGGCGATGACCTCGACGGAGTGGTGACCTACGACTCGCGGTTGGCCGCGGCCGCGGCGGCGAACGGCC
>CAVTAI010000006.1:0-108545 GCA_963732655.1 uncultured Acidobacteriota bacterium
CTGCTTGCTCCCCATGGCGACCACCAGCAGACACCCATGGGGAAGACCGCCCGAGCCCGGAAGGAGTTCGTCGTCCTCCAGCTCCACGACCGTCGACACCGAGGCGGCATCGCCGGCGGGGTCGAGCACGACCCGCACGACCCGCTTGTCGTGCATGTCGGAGAACCAGAGTGACTCTTCGTGCCAGCAGCGGTCCCTCGGTGAAGATGAGGCCGTCGACGACGGCACCAGGGTGGTGAACCCGCCGCGCCCCGAGGCGCTCACCGGCTTGTCCGAGCGGCGGTCGGGGTGAACCGCACCGGCATCTCCTCGGGACCGGAGATGAAGTTGGAGGCCCGGTGGGTGCAGCGGTCGATCGACCGCGAGCTCGAGGTCGGGCAGGCGGTCGAGGACCGTGCTGAACATCTGGCGGAGCTCGATGCGAGCGAGCGACGATCCCAGGCAGAAGTGAGTGCCGAAACCGAAGGCCAGGTGGTGGTTGGGGTCCCGGTCGATGTCGAAGGGTGAACGGATCGTCGAAGTGGTGTTCGTCCCGGTTGGCCGAGGGATAGAACATCATAATGTCGTCGCCCGCCTTGAGCTGCTGACCGTGCAGCTCGGTGTCGACCATGACCGTTCGAGCCATGTTCTTGATGGGGGTAACCACCGCAGCATCTTTCCTCGACCGCGGGCTCCATCAGCGACCGGTCCGTCGCGAGTTTGGGCCCGTCTGGTCGGGGTTGTCGAGGAGGGCGAGCATGCCGTCGGTGATGACGTGGCGGCTGGTCTCGTCGCCGCCGATGAGGATCAGGAGGGCCTCGTGGACGATCGACTCGTCGTCGAGTCGGTCGCCGTCGATGTCGGCGTGGCAGAGGATGCTGACGAGATCGTCCTGCGGGGGTTTCGACCGGCGATCGGCGATGACTCGAGCTGGAACCCCGGAACGCGAGCCCGCCGCCATCGAGACCAGCCTCGCTTCGTCGTCGTCGACAGTGGTGCGCGTATGAGGTCGTCGGACCACTTCAACAGGTCGTCGTAGTGCTCGGGCTCGAACCCGAGCATGTCGGCGATCAGCAACAGCGGCAGCGGCGCGGCGATGTCCCACACGAAGTCGCACCCACCCTTCTCACAGACCCGGTCGACGATCTCGTGGCACAGTCGGGTGATGGTCTGTTCGTGCTCGCGCACCCGTCGGGGCGTGAAGCCCCGGTTGACGAGCTTGCGTCGGCGCAGGTGACCGGGATCGTCCATCGAGATCATCATCGGCAACGGGTCGCCTTTGGGCCGCGGCGCCTTGAAGCTCGAGAAGCGTCGCCGGGTCCTTGGACACGGTGAGGATGTCGTCGTAGCTGAAGACGCCCCAGACCTCGCCGTTCGGATCCCAGTAGACGGGGGCGTTGTGACGTAGCCAGGTCCAGTCGTCGTGGGGTTCGGTCGCGTACCAGCGGCCGTCGAGCAGGTTGAGGTCGTCGCGCACAGGTGTGGTGGCCATGGCGTGACGCTAGGGGTTGGGTCACCCTGGCTGCACGTCGATGACGATCTTGCCCACGTTGGCGTTGGCCTCCATGCGTTCGTGTGCAGCGGCGATCTCATCGAACGGGTACCGGCTGTCGATCTCCGGTCGCAGAGCCCCGCTCGCGAACCCGGGCATGATCTCCCGATCGAACCGTCGGGTGAGCGCCACCTTCTCCTCCAGCGGGCGGTGGCGCAACGTCGTGCCGATGAGCGCGACTCGTTTGGCCATCATCAGCCCGAGGCCGAACGACACGGCCCCGCCGCCCATCACCCCCACCTGCACGATGCGGCCCTGCGTCCGCACGGCGCCGACGTTGCGGTCGAGGTAGTCGCCGCCGATCACGTCGAGCACGACGTTGACGCCCGAACCGCCCGTGGCGGTAAAGGGACGCCGCCACGAAGTCCTCCGACCCGTAGTCGACGACGACATCGGCGCCCAGGCGGCGGCACGCATCGGCCTTCCCGGCGCTGGCCGTCACGATGATGTGGGCGCCGAGATAGCGGGCCAGGGCGATCGACGCGGTGCCCACGCCGGAAGCACCCGTGTGGACCAGGGCCCAGCGTCCGACGGTGAGGCCACCCTGCACGACCAGGGCGTCCCAGGCGGTCAGGAACACCTCGGGAACCGCACCGGCATCGGCCAGCGATAACCCATCGGGCACCCGCACGACCTGACGATGGTGCACGACGAGCCGCTCGGCGTATCCGCCGCCGCCGACGATGCCCATCACCGGATCGCCGATCGCCACACCGACGACCCGCTCCCCCGCCGCCGCGACCCGCCCGGCGAACTCGAGTCCCGGGATCTCATGGGCCATGGGTGGGCCCGGATACATCCCCCGACGTTGCAGCAGGTCCGCCCGGTTCAGCGCGGTGGACACCACGTCGACGAGGATCTCCTCGGGTCCGGGCACGGGATCGGGCACGTCCCGGATGGTCAGGACCTCGGGTCCGCCCTTGCTCTCCAACACCACGGCTCGCATTCGATGTCGCTCCTGTCGTCGCTGTCGGCAGTCTGGCGCAGTCGGGTCATCGATGGTGGCGTAGAGTCGGGCTCGATGCCTGGAACCGACGCCGCGCTGCTCGCCCCACTCGACGGGCTCGTCGCCCGCCGCGAGCTGGGTGACCTGCTCGATCAGATCTGGGCGGGTGCCCTCGACCCCGTCACCGTCGAGTTGTGCCGCCTGCGCATCGCCCAACTCCTGGGCGACCGTGCCGGCGAAGCCCATCGGTCGGAGGCCGCCGTGGCGGCCGGCTTCGACGACGGTCTCGTCGCCGTTCTACCTCAGTGGGCGACCCACCCGGCGTTCGACGAACGACGCCGCGCCGCACTGCGGTTCACCGAGGGATACGTCATCGACGCCCACAGCCTCGGTGACAACGACCGCGCCCAGGTGCTCGATCAGTTGCGCGAACCCGAGGCCGTCGCCCTCACTTTGGCCCTCGCGACCTTCGATGCCCTCACCCGCACCCGCCTCGCCCTCGATCCCCGGGAGTCCCCCTGATGCCCACCATCGCCGCCCCACCCGGCGCCGCCACGATGTTCGATCATCAACCGCAGGCGTGGGCCGCCTTCAACCGGTTCTACGGCACGTTGTGGACCCATGGCGCCGTCCCGCAACCGGTGAAGGAGGCCGGGCGCATCCGCAACGCCCGGCTCGTCGACTGCGGCATATGACGGAACCTCCGCTTCGCAGGTGCGAAGCAGCAGGGCCTGACCGAGGACCTCGTCGACCTCGTCGACGACGGGTACGACGAGACCGACCTCCCGCCCGAGATCAAGGCGGCCCTCGCGATCACCGACGCCATCCTGGCCGACCCGGCGTCGGTTCGGGACGCCGCCGGGGCCGATCAGTTCTCAGGGAACGAACTGGCCGAGATCGTGCTCACCGTGGCCGTGGCGCACGGGTTCTCCAAGGCGGCGATCGCCTGGGGACCGCCGCCGCAGTTCCCGGTCATGGAGGTGCCTACGCCGTCACCGGACAGCGCCGTGGCCTGACGGCCCCCCGAAGGGGACGGCTCGGGGGACCACATGTCCTCGAGCGGCCTTCGGGGGAGCGCTGCCGACGAGGACGGCCACCGCGAGGAACCCGACCATGGCGGCGATGTTCATCCCACCGGACATCCTCATGTCCCGGGCGGCCAGTACGGTGTCGAACAAGGCCATCGACAGCAGCGCGCCATAGGCGCCGGCCGCCGCCCCTCGCCGCGACGCGATGAGCACGATGACTCCGGCGAGCACGGCCCACTGACCCAGCGCCGGGATCTCGACGGCGAGCAGGAGCATCGAGGCGGCGGCGAGAGACCCCACGACGGCCACGACGTCGCGGCCAGCAGCGTAGGGGACTCGATCAGGGGTCGGGTGCGTTGTCATGACTCCGTCATACCGGCCGTCTGCGGCGAGGGACGACGTCTTGACGAGTTCGTAGCGCCTCGCCCGAGGATCTCTACGCCGACGACACGCGACGGACCAGCGACACCAGTCACGTGCGTATTAGCGCGTTCTTAGCGCGGCATATCACAGGTCCCCGCGGAGCGGCTCCTACCGTTCGATCGGACGGTGACCGCCCGCCACAGCTGTGGTCGCCGTCGGCCATACCCCCGACCGAACCGAGCTCCGACGTTGTACACCACGCTCAAGCGAGTCCTCATCGGCAAACCGCTGCCGTCCCACGACGAGCAGCACCAGCGTCTGAGCAACAAAGTCGGTCTCGCCGTCTTCGCCTCGGACGCCATCTCGTCGACGGCCTACGCGACCGAGGAGATCCTCTTCGTCATCTTCCCGATCGCCGGATTCGCCTCGTTGAAGTACCTGAACCCGATGGCGTTCCTGGTCTTGGCGCTCCTGATCATCGTGGCCACGAGCTACCGCCAGACGATCAAGGCCTACCCGAGTGGTGGCGGATCGTATGTGGTGGCCCGGGAGAAC
The DNA here is from genome assembly GCA_963732655.1 of uncultured Acidobacteriota bacterium. GTDB lineage: Bacteria > Actinomycetota > Acidimicrobiia > Acidimicrobiales > SHLQ01 > CAVTWS01. Next base: position 4,424 of record CAVTAI010000006.1, read on the forward strand.
CTCGGGGTGATGCCCGCTCTGGTCGCCGGCTCGTCGCTCCTCGTCGACTACGTGCTCACCGTGGCGGTGTCCGTGTCGGCCGGCGTCGCCGCCATCACGTCGGCGGTCGACGGGTTGGGCGACTACCGCGTCGAGCTCTGCCTGGCCGCCATCGCCATCTTGATGGTGGCGAACCTGCGGGGCGTGAAGGAATCCGGCCGCCTGTTCGCCTTTCCGACCTACGGCTACATCATCGCCCTGTCGGGTCTGCTCCTCTACGGCCTCGGCCGGTCCTTCTTCGGTGACCTCGACTCGATCCCAGAGGATCCGGAGCGCCTCGAGGAGATCCGCGACAACGCCCAGTTCGCGAGCGGGGTGGGCCTCTTCTACCTGGCTCGGGCCTTCTCATCGGGCGCGGTGGCGCTCACCGGCATCGAGGCCATATCCAACGGTGTCAGCGCCTTCAAGAAGCCGGAGTCGAAGAACGCCAGCAAGACCCTCGTGTGGATGGCCTCGATCCTCGGCGTGCTGTTCCTCGGGATCTCGGTGCTCGCCCGCCGTCTCGAGCCCGTACCCAGCCACGACGAGACGGTGTTGTCCCAACTCGCCCGTCACGTCTACGGCGGCACCGGCGCCATGTACTGGATCATGCAGATCTTCACGTTCTCGATCCTGATCCTGGCCGCGAACACCGCCTTCGCGGACTTCCCCCGGATCGCCTCGATCCTGTCGAAGGACCGCTACCTCCCGCGCCAGTTCGCCAACCGTGGTGACCGCCTGGTGTTCTCCAACGGCGTGGTGGTGCTCTCGTTCTTCGCGGTACTTCTGATCGTTGGCTTCGGAGGCAACACCACGCGCCTCATCCCGCTCTACGCGGTAGGCGTGTTCATGGCCTTCACGCTCTCCCAGGCCGGCATGGTCGTGCACCACCGCAAGGAACGTGAGCCCGGCTGGCAGCGTGGCATCGTGGTCAACGCCATCGGCACGGTCGCCACACTGATCGTCCTCCTCGTCGTGATGATCTCCAAGTTCACCATCGGCGCCTGGGTGCCGATCGTCGTCATCCCGATGGTCATGGCGCTGCTGTGGACCACCCACAAGCACTACGTCCGGGTGGCCAACATGCTTCGAGTCGAGCCCGGATGGGCGCCGGCGCATCGGGGTAACACCACCGTCGTCCTCATCTCCGGGGTCCACCGCTCGAGCCTCGAGGCCATCGCCTTCGCCAAGCGCCTCCGTCCTGACGCCCTCGTGTGTGCCACCGTCGGCGACGAAGAACAGGTCGAGCATGTCCAAGCCGACTGGGCCCGGTTCAACGTCGACGCCGAGCTCGATGTCATCAACTCGCCCTACCGCGAGCTCACCCGGCCGCTGCTGAAGTTCCTCGACGAGGTCGAGCTACGCCATCCCGAGAACAACATCACCGTCATCCTGCCCGAGCTGGTGGTCGAGCGCTGGTGGGAGCAGCTGCTCCACAACCAATCCGCGCTGGCCCTGAAGGCCCGGCTGCTGTTCCGCCCCCGCACCATCGTGATCTCGGTGCCGCTGCACCTGAGCCCCGGATTCCACGAGACCGCGCCCCCGCCCGACGCCGACGCCACCATCCCCCCGCTCAGCGACGAGGAGGCCGTCAGGCTCTGACGAGAATCACCCTCACGCGCTCGCTTCGCTCGCTCCGTTCGGGCGAGTTTCTGGAGGTGCCGGCTTCGCCGGCGCTCATCGTGGCTGCACCGGGATGGCCAAGCCACACCGGCACAGGCCGGGGCGTGGCGCGACCGCCCGACGCCATTCTCATCCGTCGTGGCGGCCCAAGGCCATGGAATCTCCGAGGCCGTCAGGCCGACCCAGCAACACTGAGGCGTCAGGCCGACCCAGCAACACTGAGGCGTCAGGCCGACCCAGCAACACTGAGGCGTCAGGCCGACCCAGCAACACTGAGGCGTCAGGCCGACCCAGCAACACCGAGGCCGTCAGGCCGATCGGGCTGGTGGTCCTCGAATCGATATCCGAGCCCGGGCTCGGTGTGGAAATAGCGCGGTTGACTCGGCACCGGTTCGAGCTTGCGGCGAATGTGCGCCATGTGGACGCGCAGGTAGTTCGTCTCCTCGCCGTACTGAGGCCCCCAGACATCTTGGAGGAGCTTGCGGGAGCTCACCAACTTCCCTGCGTGCCGGACCAGCACCTCCACCAGGTGCCATTCGGTCGGGGTGAGCCGGACGGCGACACCGTCGCGGGTGACGCGTTTCGCAGCCATGTCGACCACGAAGTCCGGGACCTCGATGATCGCCGCCTCCTCCGTCGGCTGGTTTCGCCGAAGGGCTGCACGGAGCCGAGCGAGGAGCTCGCCCATGCCGAACGGCTTGGTGACGTAGTCGTCCGCACCGGCGTCGAGCGCCGCGACCTTGACGGCTTCGGAATCGCGGGCGGAGAGCACGATGATCGGTACGTGGGTCCAGACCCGCAGCCCGTCGATGACGTCGAGGCCCGACAGTCCCGGCAGCCCGAGATCGAGGATCACCGCGTCGGGATGGTGGCGGGTCGCCTGCACCAGCGCCTCCTCGCCGGAACTGGCCAGATCGACCTGGTACTCGCGGGCCCGCAGGTTCGCGGCGAGCGCACGCAGGATCGGGAGCTCGTCGTCGACGCACAGGATTCGGGCGTTCACCGCGACGCTCCGGAGTCCGCGACGATCGGCGCGGGGCAGCCGGCGCCGATCGGTGCGGGGCGGCCGGCGACGGGGATGCGAACGCGAACGGTCAAGCCCCCGCCCGGCGTGTCGAGCAGGAGCAGCTCGCCGTGCATGGCCTCCGTGAAGCCGTTGGCGATGGCCAACCCCAGACCGACTCCACCATTGCGACGGCTGTCGTCGAGACGATGGAACGGCCGCACCACCGCCTCACGCTGATCGGCCGCGATCCCCGGACCGTGATCGGCGACCTCGATGAGCAACGATTGCTCGTCGAGCCGCGCCGATATGCGGACGCACTCGTCAGCGGGCGAGAACCGCACCGCGTTGGACGCCAGGTTGGCCACGACACGCTCCAGCAACGGCGGGTCGGCCGCCACGTCGGGCAGATCCTCCGGGAGGTCGATCTGCACGGCCACGCGTGTCGATCCCAGGCTGTGCACGGCCGCCGGCACAACCTCCTCGAGCGAGACAGGGCGGATACCGGGACGAAGGGCACCGGTCTGGATCCGGCCGAGGTCCACGAGATTGGACACCACGCGCGTCAGGTGGTCGGTCTCGTTCTCGATCGACGCCAGGAACTCGGCGCGCTGTTCGTCCGGCCAGTCGATGGCGAGATCGCGAAGGCTCGACACCGACACCTTGATGGTCGCCAACGGCGTCCGCAGGTCGTGGGACAACGACTGCAAGAGCGTCGTGCGGAGCGCATTCGTCCGCTCGAGCAATTCGGCGCGGGCCGCGTCACACGCCAGGTCGGCGCGCTCGAGCGCCGCCGCGAGCTGCGCGGCGAACGCTCGGAGCACCCGCTGGTCGTCCTCGGACAGACGGCGGCCGATACCCGCCAGGACCACGCCCGGACCGACACCATGGGTGAAGGTCGCCCCGTCCGGCGACATGGGCACGGATCCTCCCGCGCGGGCCTCGACCACCCAACTCCCGTCCGGAGCCTGACGTAGCACGGACACCCCATCGAGCGAGAAGGTCGCTCGCAGATGGGTGATGACGGTGGCCAACGGATCAGCGTCGGCGTGGGCGGCCGACAGACGCGCCAGGGACTCGGCCTCGGCGCGGGCCCGTTCGCTCTCGGCGGCTCGCCGGGACGCCACGGCCACGAAGTTGCTCACCACGACCGCCACCGTCACGAACGCCACCAAAGCCACCACGTTCTCCGTGTGGGCGATCTTCCACGTGTACAACGGTGGCGTCAGATACCAGTTGGCCAGGAGGAACGACGCCACGGCGGTCACGAACGACACCAACCGTCCGCCGAGGGCAGCGATGCCGACGACGACGAGCAGGTAGAGGAGCAGCGCCGAGGCCAGGTCGATGTCGGCGCGCCAAGTCGTGAGGATCCAGGTCAACGTGACGAGAGCCGCCGTCGCTACCCACCACGACATCAGGATCCGGCGACGAGCCCGTGGGCTCCCGACCGAGAACCTGCGGCGCGGCACCCGCCGCGACTGCCCACCATCGGCCCACCCTGATGCGACGACGCGAACGTCGATGTTGTCGCCCGAGCCGATCACCCGACGTTCGATCGATCCACCGAGGACCCGTGCCGGCCACCCTCGTCGGGTCGTGCCCATGACGATCTCGCGGGCGCCTTCGGCTCGAGCCGCCGACACCAGTGCCGACGCTACATCGTCGCCGACGACCTCCCGGTAGGCGCCGCCGAGGTCCGATACCAGGCGGCGCAGGACGTCGATGGTGGGATCGATATCGGCCGGACCGTCGGGGACCCGGACGTGGATGCCGATCAAACCCGCGCCCGATCGTTCGGCGATCCGGGCGGCCCGGCGGACGAGGGCCTCGTTGCCCGGCGCACCGGTGATGGCGACGACCAACCTGTCGTTCGTCGCCTCGGGCCGAGGCAGGCCATCTCGGGTGGTGGACCGCATGGCACCAGTGTGCCGCTCTGGTCGTCGTTCAGGCGTATGACCAGCGGTAGGCGTTCGGCTGCGCCCCGGTGGGGCTCTCCTGGTTCTGCACATCGAAGTGGATGGGCAACAGGTACCGCACGTAGAAGGCATGGACGATCACCGTCGGGCCGACCAGGTCTTCGTAGATCTTGATCTCGACCCGATCGTCGTTGCGCTGGTAGTCCTGGCAGAACGCCAGCGTCTGGTCGACCTCGGCCCGGGTCTCGAGCAGCAGACCGAGGTGGTCGAAACGAGGCCGGTTCATGTGGTCGGCGTGCTCGGTCACCAGAACGAACTGTCCGTCGTCGGGCATGAGCAGCAGGCCCATCTGACCGACGATGGGGGTGTCTTTGACCTCCCACCCGAGGCCGTCGCCGTAGAACCGGGCGGCGTCGGCACGAAACTCCGACGTGAGCTGCCCGGGCGGGACGGTCAGCTCCATGTGGTTGAAGCGCATGCGAGTCATGAGGCCTCCTCGGCTCATCATGCATCGCCGCGTGCCGCAGATGCATGATGAGCGCCATGGAGCTGTGGGAACTGTCTGTCCGAGAATCCGTCCGCGACCTCGTCGAGCGCTATAACGCCAACGGCGACGCCGGCCGCTTCGAGCCGCTGATGGAGCTGTTCGCTCCGGACGCCGTGATGGAGCTGCGCCAGGGTGAGACCATCACCCGGCACGAGGGCCTCGAGGAGATCCGAACGATCTTCACCGGGACCAAGGACCGCCTGCAGGCCGCACCCAGCGGCGATGCCGTGGCGGCGCCCCGGTACCTGCGCCACTTCACCGCCACGCACCAGATCGACGTCGAGAGCCCCACCGCGGCACGTGGTCGCTGCTACTTCGCGGTCCTGATGGCGCACGGACTCGATCACTGGGGCCGGTACGTCGATCGGTACGAGGAGCGCGACGGCCGGTGGTACTTCGTCCATCGCCAGGTCACGACAGATGGGCGGGTCGCCGGCTCGGCGCTCTGAGCCCGCGTCGCCGGCCGCGCGCCGACTCAGGACGAAGGAGCGATCTCGTTGAGCGCCGACGTGAAGGCGTCGCCCTCGAGCAGGATGCCGTTGGGGGACAGCTTGTCGATGACCGAGGGCAGCAGTTCGGCCAGCCCCTTGGAGGTCTGACGAGTCGAGAGCCCCGACCGGCCGGCCAGGCGGGTGAGCAGGTCGGGTCCGACGGCCGAGGACAGCGACTTCACGTCGACCACCTTGTTGGGCCCGGTGCCGAGCCACGACGACAACTGGTCGCCGAGTCCGCCCGACTGCAGGTTCCCGACGATCGCGCCGAGCGTGCCGCCACCACCGATCATTCCGACGAGGGCGGACAACAGCGACGCCTTCTGACGTTTGCCGAGCATGCCGAACAAACGCATGAGCAGCTGGATCAACGTGATTCCTTCCCACGCCCGCCCCTGGACCGAATCACGTTACACAGGATGGGTAGAAAGAACGGAAACCGACTCCATGTCGGTTCCATATCGATCGATCGTCAAGCCCGTCGCCGCGCCAACTCGAAACACGCGACGGCTGCGGCGGTGGCCACGTTGAGTGACTCCACACCACCGGCCAGGGCGATCCCCACCGAACGATCGACCGCCACCGACAGTCCGGCGGACTCGTTGCCGAGCACGAAGGCGCCGCGCTCGGGGAGCTCCGTCGACCACAGATCGTCGCCGCCACCGGCCAGCCCCACGATCTCGAATCGCCCGGCCCGGAGCAACTCGACTGCGTCATGTGAGGTCTCCGTGCGCAGCATCGTGGCCCGAAAGGCCACGCCCGCCGAGGCCTTGATGGCCACTGGCCCAATGCCGGCGGTTCCCCGCTCGGGAATCACCACGCCGTCGATTCCGGCCGCCGTCGCCGTGCGCACGATCATCCCCACGTTGGCCGGGTTGTGGACCTGATCGAGCACCAGCACCTGGGTCCGCCAGGAGCGACCGGTCCGGCCTTGGAGCCAATCCTCGAGCCGCGCCAGACCCGGGGCGACGACATCGGCGACCACGCCCTGATGGTGCCGACCGTCGCGTGCGATCTCGGTGATCCGCCGCTCGCTGACCCGCTCGAGAGCAACCCCGCGACGTTTGGCGGCGCCGACGATCTCCGCCGCGACCTCGCCCTGGGCTCGTTCGGACAGGTGGATTCGGGCGACCCGCACGGAATCGTCCGCCAACGCTTCCAGGACGGGTTGCCGACCGAAGACAGTGAGATACCGATCCCGAGGCGAGATCACCTCGGCAGCCCCAACACTCGCTCGCCGATGATGTTCCGCTGGATCTCGCTCGTGCCCCCAGCGATGGTGAAGGCCTGGTAATAGAGCCAGGATCGCTGCCACCGGCCGTCACCGGGATTGCCGTCGGCGTGACGCCACAGCGGCGCCGAGTCGCCGAGGACATCGAGGACCAGGTCGTGGAGGCGTTTGGTCATCTCGCTCCAGTAGAGCTTCATCGTCGAGGCTTCAGGGCCTGGTTCTCGTCCCTTCGCCAAACGCGACAGCGTTCGTCCGTTGAGCAGCTGGAACAGCTTGACCTCGACGAACGCCTGGGCCAGTCGGGGCGCCAGATGCGAATCGTCGAACGCTCCAGACGACTCGGCCAGCCGCAGCAGTTCCTCGAGGAGCTGGAGATGGATCACCATCTGCCGGGCGTTGACGCCGCGCTCGTGCGACAGGGTGGAGTTCGCGACCCGCCAGCCGTCGTCGACTGCGCCCACCACCTGATCGTCAGGGACGAAGACGTCGGTCAGGAAGACCTCGTTGAAGTCGGACTCGTCGGTGATCTGGCGGAGCGGCCGAACGTCGACCCCGGGCGCCCGCATGTCGACGACGACGTAGCTGATGCCGGCCTGGGGTTTCACATCCGAGTTGGTGCGGGCCAAGCAGATCCCCCAGTCGGCGAACTGGGCGTAGGAGGTCCACACCTTCTGGCCGTTGACGAGCCACCCGCCGTCGACCCGGACGGCCCGAGTCGACAGGGAGGCCAGATCGGACCCGGCACCAGGTTCGGAGAACAACTGACACCACACATCGTCGGCGGGCAAGATCCGCGGCAGCCACCGCTGCTTCTGGTCGTCAGTGCCGTGGGCGAGCAGCGTAGGTCCGACCAGATTCACCCCGATGCGCCCGGCCAGCTCCGGTGCCCGCGCTCGGGAGAGCTCCTCTTGGACGACGAAGTTCTCCACCGCGCCGGCTCCTCGGCCGCCGTACTGCTCGGGCCAGTGCACCCCGACCCAACGACCGCCCGCCAGGCGGCGCTGCCACTGGCGGAGGAACTCGACCTCGGCGGCGAGGTCCTCGAAGGCCGGCGGCAACCCGACGCCGTACTCCCACGGCAGGTTCTCCTTCAGCCAGGCGCGTATCTCGTGGCGAACCGCCTCCTGTTCGGGGGTCGGGGTCAGGTCCAAGGCCGAGCCTCCTTCGCGATCCGTTCGCCGAGCAGCACCCGATCGGGTTTGCCGGTGGCGAGCAGCGGCAATGCCTCGAGCTCGACGAGCATCTCGGGCGTCTTGTAGCGGGCGACGCCGACCTCGTCGAACCAACGGCGACACTCGGCCAGATCGAACGGTTCCGACAGCACGACGAACGCCGCCACCCGTTCGCCCAACACGGGGTCGGGCGCGCCGACCACGGCTGCCTGCTTGACGTGGGGGTGACGTTCGAGCACCAGTTCGACCTCGGCGTTGGCGATGTTCTCGCCGCCCCGGATGATCAGATCCTTGAGCCGCCCGGCGATGGTGAGGAAGCCCTGAGGATCGAGCGACCCGAGATCTCCGGTGCGATACCAGCCTCGGTACACCGACGCGGCGGTGTCGTTCGGGTCGGCGTAGCCCGCGAACAGCTCGGGACCGTGGAGCCAGATCTCACCTATGTCACCGGGGACGACATCCCGGCCAGCACCGATGTCGCCAGGGGCGACATCCCGGCCAGCACCGATGTCGCCAGGGGCGACATCCCGGCCAGCACCGATGTCGCCAGGGGCGACATCGTGTCGGGCGCCGGGGTCGACGATGCGGATCTCGGCCTCGCCGGTGACCCGGCCATCGGTCGACCAGCCCCGGGCGACATCGTCGCCGGCCCACGTCGTGGTGATCGTAGGGGCTTCGGTCGACCCGTAGGCCCGCTTCACCTGACACCCCAGCTTCGCCGCCAACTCCCCGATCTGGGTCGGGGTGATCGACGAGCCGCCCATCGAGCACACCTTCAACGACGCCACCGCTGAACGCTCGAACGATGCCGAGTCGACCATGCCCTGCAAGAACGCCACCGGGCCCCCGAGGAACTCGACGCCTTCCTCGTGCACGAGCGCCACACCATGGTCGGCATCCCAGCGCTCCATGAGCACCGTCTTCATGCCGTGAACGCCTGGGAAGGTCACGCCGTTCAAGACGCCGGCCACGTGGCCGAGCGGCCCGGGCATCAGCACCGTGTGGTGGCCGACCAACCCGTGAACCCGGCCCTGAGCCCGAGCTTTGGCCAGCAGGCTCCGGTGCGTGTGCAGCACCGCCTTCGGCCGACCCGTCGAACCCGACGTGAACATGACGAGCGCGAGGGACGCCGCTCGATCGAAGATCGGTGTGGGGTCCGGGTCGGCGCCCGCCACGTGTTCGTAGCCGCCATCCGCTCGGACGCCGATCGCGCCCGGGTACCGGGCCAGCGGCGCGTCTGGTGCCGCCAGGATCACCGCGGGATCGACGATGTCGACGATCTGCTCCACGTCTCGTGGCCCGGCGCGGGCGAGGAGGGGAGCGGCCACGGCGCCGATCCTCCAGCAGGCCCGGAGCAGCACGACCGACTCGAACCAGTTCGGTGTCTGCCACGCCACGACCGAACCGGCGCGTGCGCCGACGCGCCGGAGGCCCGCAGCCACCCGATCGATGGCGTCGACCAACTCATGGGGACCGAGGCGGTGGGCGCCGTCCACGAGCACGGTGTCGTGCGTGGTCGGGGTACGCAGCGCCCGCTCCAACCCGCCGACGTCCCACGGCCCGCCGGGGCGGCGGTAGTGATCGGCTCGAGGAGCCCGGTACGTGGCGCGCACGGCGTGGTCCGGGCCTCAGATGACGGGCTGGCCTGCGGCCACCCGGTTCCGGAGCAGCGTGCTCAGCCGATCCCGATGAAGGTCGGCGCCGCCGGTCGACCACCGGTCGAGCTGCCCACGTTTCATCAGCAGGTGGAGGTCGTGGTCCCACGTGAACCCGATGCCACCGAGGACCTGCAGGGTGGAGGTGAAGATCCGCCGGCTCGCGTCCGCCGTCCAGATGACCGCCGAGGAGGCCGAGATCGACGCCTCGGACATCACGGCGCCCGCCGGCGCCTCAGAAGGCACGGCGCCCGCCGGCGCCTCAGAAGGCACGGCGCCCGGCGGCGCCTCAGAAGGCACGGCGCCCGCCGGCGGTGCACCGAGGGTCCACGCGGCCCAGTACACGACCGATCGCATGCCCTCGAGATCGACGAGCATGTCAGCGCACCGGTGCTTGACGGCCTGGAAGGCACCGATCGGTTTGCCGAACTGCTCCCGGTTCTTGGCGTGGTCGACGGCCAGCTCGAGCGCTCGCCGCGACCCGCCGAGCAGGAGCGCCGACATGGCCACCGCGTGACGGTCCACCAGGTCGGCCACCGCGTCGGCGTCACCGAGATGCCAGGCGGGCGTATCGTCGAAGACGAGTCGACCGAGGTTGCGGGTGGCATCCATCGCCGGCAGCACTTCGGGGCGATGGACGTGGTCGAGCTCGAGGGCGAACAACCCGAGACCGCGTCCGGTCGAGGCGACGACGACGGCCAGGTCGGCGGTGGGTGCGCCGACGACGGGCGACGTGACGCCCGACAAGCTGGCTGTCCCCGCCGCCGAGACGACCGCGGTGACATCGCGGTGCCGCACATCGACGCACCCCAACGCCTCGGCGCGGGCCAGCCGGTCCGCGTGGTCGGCGTGTCCGTACCGCAGCAACGCGGCCGCCGCCAGCACGGTCGGGGCGAGAGGGGCCGGTGCGGCGTGGGCGCCGCATTCCTCGTACAGCAGCGCCGCTTCGACCTGGCTCAGCCCGAGCCCCCCTCGATCGTCGGGGTGATCGATCGACGTCCATCCCTGGTCAGCCATGGCGGCCCACAAGCGGGCATCGAAGGGTCCTCCGGCCGAGATGTGGCCGCGTACCCGCTCCGACGAGGACAGGTCGTCGAGCAGGCTCCGGGCCGCATCGGCGAGCGCCTGCTGTTCCTCGTCGAGGTCGAAGTCCATCGCGGTGTCGTCAGCGGCCGTTGAAGATGGGCGGGCGGCGATCCTTGAAGGCCCGGATCGCCTCCCGGAAGTCGGCGCTGTGGAAGTTGATCGTCTGGGTCTGTCCTTCGGCTTCCACGGTCTGGGCGAGGGTCAGCGACGACGCCTGCTCGAACAGCTTCTTGCTCAGCCCGAGCGCAAGGGTCGGGCCCGCCGCCAGCCGAGCGGCCAGGTTCCCGACCTCGGTGTCGAGCTGATCGGCCGGCACCACTCGGGTGATCAGGCCGATGCGGAGCGCCTCGTGCGCGTCGATGGTGTCGGCGAGGAACACCAGTTCCTTGGCCTTTTGCATCCCGACCAGCCGGGGCAACATCCACGCGCCGCCGCCGTCGACCGACAGACCACGGCGGGCGAAGATCTCGGTGAGGCGGGCGGAATCGTCGGCGACCACGAGGTCGCACGCCAACGCCAGGTTGAGCGACACTCCAGCACACACGCCACGGATCTTGGCCACCGTAGGTTTGGCCAACTGATACAGCGCAGTCACCGCTTCGCCCATCAGGCGCAGGGCGATCGTGGGGTGGAGATCGGCCACGCCGGCCGTGAGGCTGGCCACGTCGGCGCCGGAACCGAAGTCAGCGCCACCTCCGGTCAGCACGACCGTGCGAACGTCGGGATTCGTACCGAAGCCGAGGAACAGATCCCGCAGGACCGGCCACATCTCACCGGGTACGGCGTTCTTGACGCGAGGCCGGTCGATCGTGACCGTCGCGATCCCGTCGACGATCGTGCAGCGCAGGTCGTCGTCCGAGCTCGGCACGTCGTCGGTCATCGTGATCCCTTCAGGTCCGTGCCACTCAACGGCATCGAACGAATCGGCCCGCGCCGTCGACGGTGACGACACCTGCGGAACGGAGGCGATCGAGGTGACGGCGGATGGTGTGCTCCTCGGCACTGTCGACCCAGATGAGATCGACATGGGGACGATAGAGCAGCCGCTCGGCAACCAGTTCGTCGAGCGACCGCGGCCGGTCGAGGCGGGCCAACAACTCGTCGTCGCGCCGGCCGATGGCGCCGCGGTAGCGGTCGAGCGCGGTCAGGAACGCGTCTCGACCCTCCACGACGCCCTTGTGATGGAAGGTGACGTACCAAGCCGCATCGATCTCGCGGCATCGGGCCAGGCTGGTTTCCATGGCGGCCAGATCGCTGCCCTCATCGGCGTAGTACGGACCGAACCCGGTCAGGTCGATGTCGCCGAGAACCATGACGCCCTCGGGCTCGATCAGGAATCCGCAGTGACCGGGGGTGTGACCGGGGAGGTGGATCGCGGTGATCACCGAACCGCCGACGTCGAGCCGGTCACCGTCGTCGAACGGCAGTGCATCAGGCCGGTTCTGGAAGCCGAACTCCTCCAAGAGCAGCTGACGCATCGCCGGTTGCGCCGAGGTGCGCAATCCGTAGCTGGCCACCAGATCGTCGATCGACCGCAGCGCCGGTTGGTCACGCCAATGCACGTGCACGTCGGCGTCCGGGATGGCGGCCAGCCCGGCCACGTGGTCCTCGTGGACATGGGAGAGGAGCGCGACGTCGACGTGGGCCGGGAACGATCCCCAGTGCCCGACGGTCAACGACGGGTCGATCAACACCGAGGTGTGGCGCCCGCGCACGAGCACCGAGTTGCCGTGCGGGTAGTGGCCGCCGTCATCTCCGGTCACGACGGCAACCTGACCCAGGGCCGGGGCCTGCTCCAGGCGACGAGCGGGGTCTCCCGCGCTCTCGGGTGTCTCGGCTCGCTCCACTGGCCTCATGTGCGTCGTCAGCGTGGCGCGTCCCGTCGCTCCGGTCAAGCGCTCGTGGTCGTCGGGTTACGCGATGTCGGGCCAGACGGGGTCACGTTTGTCCAGAAACGCACCGATCCCTTCGGCGGCGACGGCGTCGGCGGCATTGCGGGCCATGACCCCGGTGGCGAACTCGTACGCTCCGGCCTCGTCGAGCTCGATCTGCCGGTAGAACGCCTCTTTGCCGATGGCCACGGTGTGAGGGCTGTGGCGGGCCAGCGTGGCGACCAGGTCGTCGACGACGGAGTCCAACTCGTCGGCTTCGGCGACGATGTTGACCAGACCCCACTCGGCGGCGGTGGCCGCCGAGATCGGCGTCCCCGTCAGCAACATCTGGAGCGCGCGCTTGCGACCGATCGAGCGCGACAGCGCCACCATCGGTGTCGAGCAGAAGAGCCCGATCTTCACGCCCGGCGTGGCGAACGTGGAGCGTGAGCTGGCCACCACCAGATCGCAGGAGGCCACCAGCTGGCATCCTGCTGCCGTGGCCACGCCGTCGACGCGAGCGATCACGGGCTGGGGCATTCGGTGCAGTCCCAGCATCAGCTCGGTGCACGTGGCAAAGAGCTGGTCGAGGAAAGCGGGTTCGGCGCCGGCCATCTCCTTGAGGTCGTGCCCGGCGGACAACGCCGGTCCCTGGTGGCTGAGCACGACGACGTTGACGGTGCGGTCGCCGGCCAGCTCGGCACAGATATCGCGGATCCGGGTCAGCACGGCGAGCCCGAGGGGGTTCCGCCGGCGTTCGTCGGAGAGCACGATGCGGGCCACGCCATCTCGTCGCTCGACGGCGACTGCGGGTTCGTCCATGTCCCCATGATGCCCTGCGTTGTCAGCCCCCCACCACGGTGAAGCAGGATGGGTCATGAGGCCCAGAGAATCTTGAATAGGAATGAAATAGCATGTATCGCCATGACAGGTGATCGCCGCCCTCGCCACCCCGCTCGTCCCCGATCCCTGGCCGTCGCCGCGCTGCTCCTCGCTCTGACCGTCGCCGGATCGAGCGCGGCCCCCGCGAACGCGGCGGCTCGTCTCGCCCCGCCGGTGGCGAGCGCCGGGGCCCCGCAGGTCGCCGACCCGGGTAACCCGAGTCAGCAACAGCCGATCGATCTCGACGAGTTGCAGCTCAGCCCGACCCCGTCGTGGGGTGTCGTGGGCATCGGACAGACCGTCGAGGAGCCACGGCCGCACGTGTGGGACTTCGAGCAGATCGGTGACCGGCTCTACGTCGCGGGTGCGTTCACCGGTGTCACCTCCGGGGCCAACGCGCCCGTCATCTCCCAGCCTTACCTGGCGGCGTTCGACGTCAACTCCGGCGTGTTCATCGACAGCTTCCGGCCGGCGATCAACCGGGCGGTGTACGCGCTCGAAACCGCCCCGAACGGCAACCTGCTCGTCGGCGGCGAGTTCTCGATCGTCAACGGGGAGACCCGAAACGGCCTGGTCGCTCTGAATCCGACGACCGGGACGACCGACCCCCGCTTCAACTCGGGCATCGGCATGATCAACTCCCCGGAGACGCGCCGGGTTCGTGAACTGGTGGTCGACGGGCTCGACGTCTACGTCGTCGGCCGGTTCAACCAGATCTACGTGGACGCTCCTGGTAGCCCCTACTTCGTGTGGAGCGCCGTGCGCCTCCGGGCCGACAGCGGCCTGCTCGACCCCTCGTGGGTGCCGCAGGTCAACGGTGGCGTGTGGGACATCGCCGTCGACCGCGAACGCGACCGCGTGCACCTGGCCGGCTACTTCGGTTCGGTCGCCGCCACGCCGGGCACGGGGTACATGGCCACGGTGCAGCGCTCCAACGGTGCGCTCGTTCCCGGGCTCGTCCCGTTCGCCCTCAACGACCCGTCGGAGATCTGGACCCATTCCGTGGCCGTGAGCAACGACCGCATCTACGTCGGCGGCGCCGACCACATCATCCAGGTCCTCGATGCCAACACGAATGCCGTGATCGGATGGAACTCCACCGGCCGTACGTGCACCTCGCTCGGCCGCACTGTCTGCGTCGTCCCGCCCTTCGATTCCGGCAAGGGTTTCCAAGTCACCGGGGGTGACTTCCAGGTCATCGAGGTGACCGACGACACCGTCATCGGCGGCTGCCACTGCTTCGCCGATATCGGACCCAACGCCGAATGGCGCGACAAGGTGCACTACTCGTCGTTCAGCGGCCAGTTCACCGCCCACAACACGGCGATCGGCTACCGCTCCTCGGACTCGACCGTCATCGCTCCGTTCATCCCCGCCCTCGCTCCTGGTTTCTGGGGGACCTGGGCGCTGGAGACCGACAGCAACGGCTGCCTGTGGATCGGCGGTGACTACACCAGCACCGACAGCGGAGCGTGGGTCGGCGGCATGGCGCGGTTCTGCGAAGCACCCACCGCCGTAGCCAGCTCCCCCGCCCGGTTCGTGGCCCAAGGCCCCACACGCCTCGTCGACACCCGGGAGCCCTGGAGCACGCCCAACGTCAAGCTGGCGGCGGATCAGATGGTCACCGTCACCCTCCGTGGCCTCGCCGGCATCCCGGCCAACGCCACCGCAGTCGCGCTGAACGTGACCGCAACCGAGGCGTCGGCCACCGGATTCGTCTCGATCACACCGTCGGGCGTCACCCCCGGAACAACCTCGAGCCTCAACCTCACCCCCGGACAGACGGTCGCCAACTCGGTGGTCGTCCCCCTCGGGCCCGATGGCGGTATCAACGTGCTCAGCCAGGGCGGCACCCACCTGGTGATCGACCTGGCGGGCTGGTTCGAGCCCGCATCGACCGCATCCGCGGGCCGCATCGTGTCGCTGTCGCCGCAGCGCCTGTTCGACACCCGGGAGCCGGGCAGTACGCCGACCGGGTTCGTCGGCGAGAACGGGGTCATCCGCGTTCCTGCGGCAGGGCGAGCCGGCGTTCCGGCCACCGGCGCCGCCGCGGTCGTCCTCAACCTCACCGCCACCCAAGCCGCCGGTCCGGGATACGTCACGGCGTGGTCCGGCGACGGGCCGGCGCCCTTTGCGTCGAGCCTCAACCTCGAACGCCCCGGCCAGACCATCGCCAACATGGCCATCGTCCCGCTCGGCGCCGACGGATCGATCAGCTTCTTGAGCCAGGCCGGAGCGCACCTGCTCGCCGATGTCGTCGGCTACGTCACCAACGCCTCCAACCCGTCTGCCACCACGGGCCTGTTCGTCCCACTGGTTCCGGGCCGGGTCGTCGATACGCGGACGGGAGGGGCGTCCCCGGTCGGGGCCGGAGGTTCGATCGACGTCCAGGTGGTCGGCGTGGCCAACGTGCCCGACGGAGCCAGCGCGGTGCTCACCAACGTCACCGCCACGGAAGTCGGTGGCCCGGGATTCGTGACGGTCTGGGACAGCGGGACCACTCAGCCCCTCGCCTCGACGCTGAACCTCAACGCCGCCGGCGAGACTCGTCCCAACGGCACGATCGCCCGGCTCGGCACCGGTGGTCGCCTCAGCGTGTTCACGCAGATCCCGGCCCACCTCCTCGCCGACGTGAGTGGCTACCTGTTGAGCTGACGCCGCCTACGAGCGAACTGACCCGGGGCCCGGACCCGGGAGCATGACCCCAGGGTTCATAGTCCCGGCCGGGTCCAGGGCGCGTTTGAGGGCGTTCATCACGTCGAGGGCCACGGGATCTCGATACCGGAGCAAGGCATCTCTTTTGAGTCGGCCGACGCCGTGTTCGGCACTGAAGGACCCCCGAAGCTCGTGAACGACAGCGAGGATCGCGTCGGTCACCGCGAGCTCCCCTTCAGGGGCCACGCCGACCACGTTGAGGTGAACGTTGCCGTCGCCGAGATGCCCGAAGACGACCGTGGTCGCTGCGGGAGCGAGGCGCGTGACCTCCTGCCGGCACCGCATCACCAGTTCGGGCACGGCGGGGAGGGGAACCGACACATCGTGTTTGATGGAACCCCCGGCGCGACGTTCGGCTTCGGGCACGGCGTCGCGCAGGCGCCACAGCGCCGCCGCCGCCTGCTCGCTCGGAGCGACGATGGCGTCATCGACGGTGCCCTCGGCCGCGCCGGCGCCGACGGCGCGTTCGAGGACGTCGGCGATATCGCTCCGGGGTCGCGACGACGTCAGTTCGACCAGCACCGCCCACGCCCGTGGCGCCAGGGGTACGGCGACCTCTGGACAGTAGCGCTCCACGAGGTCGAGGGCCGCACGATCCACCACTTCGAAGCTGGTCAACCGATCGTCCGAGGCGGACCGCACCTGTCCGAGGACCGACAGGGCCGCCGAGAGGTCGGGGACGTCGAGCAGAGCCACGACCCGATCGGCGACCGGCCCACTCAGGTGCAGAGCCACCGCGGTGACGACTCCGAGGGTGCCCTCGGCACCCACGAACAGCTGGCTCAGCGCATACCCCGTGTTGTCCTTGTGCACGGACCGCAGGTCGTCGAGCACCCGGCCGTCGGCGAGCACGACCTCGAGGCCGAGTACGTGGCGGCGTACCATCCCATGTCGAACGACGTTCACGCCGCCGGCATTCGTCGACACCGCCCCGCCGATGGTCGCCGAACCTTCGGCTCCGAAACTCAGCGCCAACGACGACCCGACGGCGCGAGCGGCATCTCGTACCGCGGCAACGGTGCAGCCGGCGTCGACGATGACGGTTCGCCCGACCGGGTCGATCGCTCGCACGGCGTTCATCCGTCGCAGATCGACGACGACGGCGTTCGGATCATCGGCGGTCGCCCCGCCGCACAGCGACGTGTTCCCGCCGATCGGCACGACGGGGGCTCCCGTGGCCGCACACGCGGCAACGACACGCGCCACCTCATCGGTCGAGCCGGGACGCACGACCACCGCAGCTCGGCCGACGAACCGCTGCCGCTGTTCCGTCACATACGGCTCGATCTCGGCCGGATCGGTCAGGACATGTGGGCTCCCCACGATCCCAACCAACGCCTCCTGCAGCCTCATGGTCCCAAGTCTCGCAGGCGACGGACCCGCAACCCTGCGCCGGGTGTGGCTCCGCCATCCCGGCGCAGCAACAGATGAGCGCCGGCGTAGCCGGTTCAAACAAACTCGCCTGAACGGAGTGAGCGCAGCGAACGAGTGACGGCGAAACCCCCTACAACGCGCGGACGCCTTGCAGCAGACGCGTGAGCAGGTCACGGTCCGGGGTTTCGCCGGTCGTCTCGAACTGTTCGAGCAGTCCCGCGTCGAGCATGTCGCACACGATGATCTGGGTGGCCTTGATGGGGATCTCGAGGTGGGCAGAGATCTCCGCTATCGCGACCGGGGTCTCGTACCGCTCGACGATCATCCGCTGTTCGAACGCCAGATCATCCCGCCTCGCCCGCCCCCGGAGGGTGGGCTGCACGAGCGTTTCGAACGGCAGGTCGCGCGTGGCGTGGACCCGTCCGCCGGTGAGCAGGAACGGGCGGACCAGGCCAGCGTCGCTGACCTCGAAATCCTCCTCGTCGTCCCATCCGGCCATCAGAGTTCCCGCACGTCGCTCAGCCGAGGTGCGAGTTCTTCAAGGCGTCGACGAGGTCGGGGGTCAAGACGCTCCCCGCCCGCTCCGTGAACAACGTCATCTCGTAACCGACCTGGCCGAGATCGACATCGCGGCCGGTGACGACACCGATCGAGGCCCGCTCGTTGATCCGGGCGATCAGGACGAACCCACCCCGGGTCTCGATGATCTGACGCACCACATCGCCCACCCCGAAGAGGTTGGCACTGTTCCACGTCAAGCTGTCGAGGCCCGACGTGATGGCGGCGAACTGGTCGGCGACGTTGTCCGGGATGCCGTCGGAGGCGGCGAGCACGAGCCCGTCCGCGGACACCGCCACGGTATGGGCGACACCAGGGACCTCGTTCGCGAACTTGGACAGGAGCCAGCTGAATTCGCGGGCTCGGGTGTCGGTCGGTGAGGTCATCGCTGGTTCCTCCAGGGATCGTCATCGGGGGCGGGATCCTCGACGCTGCTCGTGCTGGCGGCGGCCGCATCGGCTTCACCGCGCCGCACGCCGGCCTGGAAGGCCGAAAGCGGGTTCGTGGTGGGGTGGGTCGGACCGGGCTCGTCCGGGGTGATGGGTTGCGGTTGGCGTAGAGCTCGCTCGAAGAGCTCGCGAGTCGACGCCGCCGCGGCGCGAGGGGCCAGGAAGCGATCGGGTCCCGGCTCGCCAGAGGGCTGGTACGGCGGGACGATCTGGTTCGCCACGCCTGGGGGGACTCGCAGGAACGAGCTGGCTCGCTCGGCCGGTTCGGGGCTCGGAACCGCCTCGATCGGGGTCGGTTCGCCTTCGGCGTATGTTTCGACACCCCACACGTCCGGGGCGACGGGCCAGCCGTCACCCGCGGCCGGCCAAACATCGTCGATCGACGGTGTAGACGCCGCGCCGACCGGTTCCCGCGCGGTCGTCGGTTCGAGCCCGCGGTTCGGCTCGACGGCTGGCGCTCGTTCGTCCTCGTCGTCGTCGGTCCGGGATCGCGCCGGCAGCGGGGGCCGATCGTCGGAGGCGGCGACCGGCCGCATCGGGACCGGGTTCGACGGCACGGCCGGGCCGGGCGCGTCGGCCAGGACCGTCCCATCGGCCATGGCGACGGCCGGCGGTTCGATGACCGAGGGGACCTCGGGCGCCGCGGCGGCGGGGAGCTCGTCGGCGAGCACCGTCACGGGCAGCACCACCACTGCGGTGACGCCACCGTCGGGTCGACGGATGAGTTTGGCGCGGATGCCGTGACGCTCGGCGAGACGCCCGACGACGAGCAACCCGAGGAACCGGGTGGGTGCCCGATCGAGCGGGGGGGCGCTGGCGATGCGCTCGTTGGCGCCTTCGAGCTCCTCGTCGCTCATGCCGATGCCGTGGTCCGACACCGCCACGATGAACCCGTTGAGATCGGCCTTGCCGACCACCTCGACGGTCGTGTCGGGTCCGGAGAACTCGAGGGCGTTCTCGATCAGCTCGGCGAACATGTGCGTGATGTCAGCGATGGCGTCGGCCGAGATGCGGACGTGGTCGCGCATCTCGATGCTGACCCTTCGGTACTGCTCGACCTCGCTCGTGGCGCCGCGCAGCACGTCGCCAACGCTCGCCGGGTTGGTGTACCGCCGGGAGGACGGGGCGCCGGCCAGGACGAGCAGGCTCTCGGCGTTTCGCCGCATGCGGGTGGCCAGGGAGTCCAGTCGGAACAGGTTCTCGAGCGTGTCCGCGTCGGTCTCCTGCTTCTCCAGCTCGGTCAGGAACGACAGTTGGCGAGCGGTCAGCTTCTGGCTGCGGCGGCCCAGGTTGACGAACATCTCGCCGACGTTGCGGCGGCTGACGGCCTGCTCACCGGCCAGCCGGATTGCGGATGCGTGCAGGTCGTTGAAGGCGTGGACGAGGTCGCCGATCTCGTCGTCCGACGAGCGGGCGATCGCCTCGACGGGGGGCGGTTCTTCACCCGCGCCGAGGTGCTCGTAGGCCTCGATGGTGGCGGGAAGCCCGACCTGGGCGACGTGCGAGGCGGCCTGGGTGAGGGCGACCACCGGGTCGACGACCGAGCGGTAGATGCGTCGTCCGGCCAGGATCAAGCCGATCGTGATCACGCCCAGGATGCTCAGCACCAGCATCTGGTCGCGACGGGCGTCGCTCTTCAGGTCGTCAGCGCGACTGCTGGTGTTGGCGGCCAGCATCGCGCTGAGGTCGTTCAGGTCACCGAGGTGGCGCTGCGACGCCGCCTGGTACTCCGAGACGTTGATGATTGGGAGCGAGCCTTGGGTGAAACCACTGATGGCAGCGGCCCGTCCGTCGAGGACGGTGACCGAAGACGCGTTCGCCATGATCGAGTCGAACGCCGTGCCCACCTCGGGGATGGACAGGCTGGTCAGCGTGCTGGAGTAGGCGTCGTGGGCCGACACCCAGGACTGGAAGAACAGGGCGAGAGCCGGATTGCTCCAGCCGTCGGTGATCAACGCTTGGTTGATGGTGAGGGCCTCGAGGGCGTAGGTCTCCTTCACCAGTGACAGGAGTGAGGACGCTTCGAGGCGCAAGGCCAGATCGGTGTCGCTGACCGACGCCACGGCCGACGCGCCGGTGGCGACGACGCCCTGGACGGACTGGCCGTAGCCGAGCAGGGCCGACGTGACCGGTCCCGGAGCAGCTGGGTCCGTCTGGGACCGGAGCTCGTCGGCCAACGTGGGTCCGACCGTGGCCGGGTCGGTGCCGATCGCCGCGCGAGTCCCGTCGAGCTGGGCCCGTACGTCGGTGAGCACGCCGGCAAGAGACGCCGGTGCCGTTCCCGAGCCGACCAGTTCGTCCACCTGGATGAGCGCCCCATCGACGATGTCTCGCACCGCTTGGAGGTCTGATTCGGTGCTGAACCCATCGAGTGAGATGGCGCGTTCGTCCTGGATGGCGTTGGCGAGGGCGTCGATGCCCAGCGCCGCGTCTGTCGCGTCGATGGCCTCCTGGGCCTGAGATACCTCGCGGCTGCGATCCAGAACCCAGCCCGCGGTGATGACGGCGAGCACGATCACCGGAAGGATGACGAGTAGGGCCAGACGCTGCCGGATGCCGTAGCGCCGGGTTTGCACATTCATGCACGGTCTCCTCGACAGGCGTGCGGACAACGTCTCACCATCGGCATCTGGGCCGTCGGATTGAGTAAGCCGGATGGACCTTCCGTCCCGCACCGGTGGTGAGCGCCATGCCCCCCGAGACAGCCGGATCGCCTGGTTCCGGGCCCGTGCGCCACACTCTCGGGGTGGAGCTCGACAACTTGGACGCCCTGATCCGCCGCCGTCGCACGAGCATGCTCGTCGATCGGGAGCGTCCGGTGCCGACGGACCTCGTGGAGCGACTCTGCTCCCTGGCCCAGTGGGCCCCGAACCACAAGCGCACCTGGCCGTGGCGATTCACCCTGGTCGATGGCTCCGCCCGGGCGCGCCTGGGGACGGTCATCGCCGATGCCATGCAGGTCCACGGCGACCCGCCGCAGAAGGTGGAGAAGGCCCGCACGAAGTATCTGCGGACCCCCTCGGTGCTGATCGTCGGCGCGAGTCGGGGCGATTCGGCGCAGCGGACGGCAGAAAACCGTGATGCCGTCGCAGCGGCGATCCAGAACCTGCTGCTCGCCGCCACGGCTGCCGGCCTGGCGACGTACTGGGGTTCGTGCCCGATGGGGGCGAACGACCCGGTAGCGGCGTTCGCCGGCTTCGAGCCCGGCACGCACGTGAGTGCCATCATCTACCTGGGCTGGGCCGCCTCGGAGGTCGCGGCCCCCAACCGCCCCCCGGTCGAGCTCCGCATCCTCTCGACCTGACCGGCCACGACGGACTCGGCGCTCGCCGGCCGGTCAGCAGCCGTTGTCGGTGAGCGACGCCTCGGTCACGACCCAACCGATGTACGCCCACTCCCAGGCTTCGTAGGTGGTCGCCTCGCCCATCCACCGGGCGTAGCGGTCATTGGCGATGTAGAGCCTGCGACATTCCATCGACGGGTAGGCGGCGGCGGGGGCGACACCGAGCGCGGCGACGGTCAGAGCCGCAGCCGTCGTGATGGCGCCGATGGTGGTGATGCGTCGGATGTTCATGATGCGTCCTTTCGGGAACGTGGTCAGCTCTTCAGTGGGCTGATCATCCGCTCCGTCGACGCCGTCCACATCGGTGAGTTCCCCCGTCGACACGTCGTTCGTTGGGGGTCGCCCGCCGGGTTGTCCCTGTTACCGAGGTACGGCCGCCCGAACCTTCGGGACCGGAACGCTGGACAAAGAACACCCTGGCCGAAGTGGACCGGCCAGGGTCTGAGAGAGATTCAAATGGTGGGCCGTAAGGGACTTGAACCCCTGACCCCCTGCGCGTCATGCAGGTGCTCTAGCCAACTGAGCTAACGGCCCCGGAGCCCGGAAGCGTAGCAGGAGCCGACCGCCTTCAACTCCCAGCGGGGAGATCTCCGGTGGCCGGTGTCAACGATCGCCGCCGAGACCCCACGGTGATCGTTCGAGCAGGCCCAGCACGATGAGAGCCACGCCGCAGATCCCGATGAGCCACAGACCGAGGCCCATGGAGATGTCGACATCGGGGTAGTCGTCGGAGTCACGAGAGACGTCGAGGGCGTCGATCACGAACACGGCCAACGCCGTGAACCCGCCGAGCAGCACGCCCAGCTTGACGAAGACGTGCTTGACCCCGGCGCCGATCAGACCACCGAGCCCGGCCACGGCCAACCCGGCCACGAGCGTGATGGGCCCGTCGTCACGGTCCCAGCCCTCGATCGACACGTTGTACGGGTGACCGATCTCCGCCCACGACAGGAACGTGCCGAGCACCAGCAGCAGGCCCACGCCCAGGACCGACAACGCGATCACCACGTCGCGGGAGCGGGCCTTGCGCACGGACTCCGCCGGCGGCGGCTCGGGCGGCCAGATGGTCGGTGGTTCTGCCGTGGCGACCGTGGGTGGCGACGAGGGGTACAACGACGTCATCGGATCCGACGGCACGGCGGGCGTGCCGAGCGGTGGGGTCATCGGAGCGGTGATCGGCCCGGTGACGGGCGACGAACCGTTGCCACTGAGCGGCTGGGCGGTAACGACGGGCCCGACCGGCCCGGTCCACCGTTGACGGTAGGCCTCATCGGGATGCAGCTCGGGCGCGTACCACTGACCATCTGAGGCCATCCACCATCCGGGGCGTGGTGCTACGTCGGTCATGGGCGGTCACGGTAGCGGTCAGCTGGTCGGTCGTGCCTCGCGGAGGCATGACAATGACCACCCCGAGAGCGCCGGGCGGGATTTGAACCCGCGACTGTACGGCTTTGCAGGCCGTTCCCTTGGGCCGCTCGGGCACCGACGCACGCTAGGAAAGCAACCAGGAGCGTAGCGGCGCCAGATGCGCGACGATGCACCAATGACCGAGGGTCCTCGCTCCCCACTCGACCTGCTGGGCCGCCTCGGTCACGACGAGTTCCACCTCGGCGGCGGCCGCCGCTTGGTCGAGGTGTACACGATGGGCGGCCTGCTCCAGCTCATGTGGCACGGAGATCCGTCCGCCACGGATGTCGTCATCTGCTGCCCCGGGGCGATCGGCGGGTTCATCGGCCCGGCGGGCGGCCTCTACCTCCGCCTCGGCACGGACCTGGCTGACCACGGTGTCGCCGTCGTCGGCATCGACTACCGCCGCCCGGATCGCCTCGACCGCTCCTTCCTCGACACCGTGGCCACCGCCGAGCTCGCCATCCGCCAGGGCGCTCGACGCATCGTGTTCCTCGGCCACAGCTTCGGTGGGGCGGTGGCGATCCAAGCCGGGTCGACCATCGGCACCGCGTGTGTCGGCGTGTGCACGCTCGCCACGCAGAGCGCCGGATGCGAACACGCAGCCGACCTCGCCCCGACCCCGCTGCTCCTCCTTCACGGCGACCAGGACCAGATGCTCGGCCCCGACAACAGCCTGATGGTCCGTCAGCTGGCCGGCTACGGAGACGTCGAGATCCTGCCCGGCGGAGATCACGGCCTGGCCTCGGTGAGTGACGAGGCGAGCCGGAGGGTGCGGGCGTTCCTCGCCGAGGTGTTCGCAATCCCGGAGCTCGGATCCGCCGGGTGAGCGGACCCGCCAACCCTGCTCGGCCGACCCGGCGGTGGTCTCGTCGCCGTCCCTCCCTGCCCCCGGCACTCCCCCCGCTGACCGGAACCATGCCGCCCCCATCCAGCGGCGCCGACTCGGTGATCGCGGTCCTGGTCTACGACGGCGTCGCCGCCTCGGAGGCCGACCTCCCGGCCGCCACCCTGGCGCGGTCGCTCGGCCTGCCGGTGGTGCTGGTCGGCCCCACCACCGACCCGGTGCAAGGCGTCGATCCGGTCCGAACCGTCGTGCCCGGCGCCACCACGTTCACCCGGCGGCGCGCCGACATCGTGGTCATCCCGGGCGGGTTCGGGTGGCGACAGATGGCCGAGGACCCGGAGGTGACGAGCTGGGTGCGGGACATATCGAGCGGCGCCCGGGGCGTGCTGGCCCTGTCGACCGGTCCGCTGCTGCTGGCGGCGGCCGGCGTGCTCGACGGCGTCGACGCCACCTGCCACTGGCTGGCCCACGATGATCTGGCCCGGTTGGGCGCCCATCCCGTCGACCGGCGCGTGGCGTCATCGCTCGATCAGCGACTGGTCACCGCGGCCGGCGCGGCGTCGAGTGACGCCGCCTGCCACACCCTGATCGATCGCCTCCAGTGGGGCCGCTGAGGGCTTCGAGCTTCAGAAGCCCAGCAGGGCGCCGGCGCGGTCGGCGACTGCGTCCCAGGTCTCGCCCTCGACCATGGCCCGCCGGGCCGTCACCGATTCCGGCGACGTGTCGGCCAGGGCCTCGTGCACCGCAGCGACGAAGGCTTCGGCCCCCGCGGCGGAGCGGACGACCTCGCGATAGGGCTCGAGCTCGGGGAACGGCGTGGAGACGACAGGGAACCCGATCGCCAGGTACTCCTTGAGCTTGATCGGGTTGCAGCGGCGGATCCAGTCGTTCTGCAGCCACGGCATCAGGCCCACGTCGAACCACGCGGCGTACTCCGGGAGCTCCACGTACGGGATGGCCCCCAGGTAGGCGACGTTCGGCTCGGCCAGCATCTTGTCGATGTCCATGGCCTGGGGACCGATCACCACCACGGTGGCCTCGGGAAACGCCCGGGCGACGGCGACGAAGAGGTCGAGATCCACGGTGAAGTCGTCGAGCGCTCCGTAGAACCCGATGAGCGGTGTCGGCAGGTCGGCGAGGCGGGCGGGCCGGAGATCATCCGAGCGACGGTCGGCGGCATCCGCGAAGTGGTCGTAGTCGACCCCGTGGCCGAGGAAGACCGACTGCCGGACGGCGTCACGTTCCTTGTCCTGGAGCTCGTGGTTGACGTAGATGACGCTGTCGCTGGCCGCCAGCAACTGCCGTTCGAGGCCGGCGATGAGATCGTGATCGACCTCGGGGAACGAGGAGAACTCATCGGACCGGTTGAACACGATCCGCTCCCAGCGCTGGTCGACGACGGCCGGCGCCGCAGTGGGGACGGTGATCCACGTCGACGCGCGCTTCATCCGGAGGAACCGGCGCACCAGACCGACCTGCGTGCGCAGCAGCCACCCGTTGATCCGCACCACCCGCGGCGTGAACCGGGGGATGAACAGTGGCGACAGCACCCACATGCCCGACGGGTCCTTGCGGAGGCCGCGCAGCGTGCTCTTGAGTTTGCGGAGGTACCGCTTGAACGGGATCTCGCTCTTTCCGGGCACGGGTGTGCGCATGCCGATGCTGTTGACCCACAACACCTTGGTGCTCTTGGCCATGCGGATCATGACCTGGCATTCGCTGTGGCCCCGGTTGTGGTACCACCAGTCAACGCCTGCGAAACACACGATGCCATCGGGCGGGCCGAGGGACCGTCCTGCGGCTCCATCGGGCGGGCCGAGGGGCCGTCCCGCGGCTCCATCGGGCGGGCCGAGGGGCCGTCCCGCGGCTCCATCGGGCGGGGTTTGCGTCATGCCTTCACCAATCGGGGGCCGAGCTGATCGGCGTAGGGGTCCATGGCATTGCGGGTGTCGACGACCAGGCGGGCCGACCGGGCGACGAGCCCGTAGTCGACCGCGTCGTGGTGCGTGGCGATCAGCACCACGTCGGCGTCCGCCACCCGCTCCTCGGTCAGATCGAGCGACTTCAGCCCGAAGTCGTGACGCCGTACGGGGAGCGCGTTGGGCACGTGGGGATCGTGATAGGAGACCTCGGCGCCGCGCTCGAGCAGCAGCTCCATGAGCTCGTACGCGGGGGACTCCCGAGTGTCGGCCACGTTGGGTTTGTAGGCCAGGCCGAGCACCAGCACGTTCGCACCCCGCACCGGCTGACCGTGATCATTGAGTGCTTCAGCCACCCGATCGACGACATACCGCGGCATGCTGCGGTTCAGCTCGCCGGCCAGTTCGATGAACCGGGTTCGCTGACCGACCTCACGAGCGCGCCACGTCAGGTAGAAGGGGTCGATGGGGATGCAATGGCCGCCCAGACCAGGGCCGGGGTAGAAGGGCATGAATCCGAACGGTTTGGTGGCGGCGGCCTCCACCACCTTCCAGATGTCGATGTCCAGATCGGTCAGCACCATCTTCATCTCGTTCACCAGGGCGATGTTCACTGCCCGGTAGATGTTCTCGAGCAGCTTGGCCGCCTCGGCGATCTCGGCACTGTCGACGACGACGACCTCGGCCACACCGCAGCGATACACCGCCGCCGCCAGCTCGGCCGACACATCGTCGAGACCGCCCACCAGCTTGGGGATGGTGGCGGTGCTGTGCGACCGACGCCCCGGGTCTTCCCGCTCGGGCGAGTAGGCGACGAACACCTCGTGACCGAGCCGCAGCGACGAGTCGCCGGACCCGGCGAGGATGGCCTCCCAGAACTCGCGCCTCGTCGTGCCGGGATACGTGGTCGACTCGAGGATGACGAGCTGGCCGGGACGCAACGCACGGCCGATGTCGCGACCGGCGCCGACGACGTAATCGAGCACCGGCTCGTTGTGAGGGCCGAGCGGGGTGGGCAGGCAGACGATCACGACGTCCGGCTCGCCCAGCCGCTCCATGTCACTGGTCGGCTCGAAACGGTCGCTGACCGCGAGCTCGGCCTCGCGGGGATCGTCACCGGCGGGATCGAGGTACGAGACGCCGCGGACGAGGCAGTCGATCTTGGCCGAATCGATGTCGAACCCGAGGATCCGCAACCCGCCGTCGTGCAACGTCCGAGCCAACGGCAACCCCACGTAGCCCAAGCCGAGGATGCCGATCGACGTTGTCCGAGCGGCGAGCGAGTCGAGCAGTCGTCGACGATGAGGCGACGGGTCAGTTGTCGATGAAGGCACGGACAGTCCTCAAGAGCTCGTCGGATGCGAACGGCGAGATGCCGGAGCCCGACCCGAAGTCGCCCTGATCGAGCTGGGCGACCAGTTCCCGTTCGTCGGCAGCAGCGTAGATGCCGCTCCTGGCGCGGAAGCGGTCGATCGTCGCCCTCTGATGGTCGTTGCGGGTCTCGCGCAGGTCGGCTCGCCGCGCCATCACCAAAATGGGTTTCTGGTGCGTCAGCGCGGTGAGCATCACGCCGGTTCCGGCATGGGAGACCATCAGGTCCGCCTGGTCGACCAACCGGTCGTACTCGGGCGGGGTGGCCGTACGGACGAACCCGATGTGCTTCGGCGCCTCGCCGCCCTCGCCGATCTGGGCGAAGACGTCGGTGCGACCGGTGCGACCGGCCCACTCGTCGACCGCGAGCACCAGGCGATCGAACGGCATCTGCGAGCCCACCGACACGAAGATCACGCCAGCACGCTCCCGGCGTAGATCGGACCGCCGTCACGGGCGAGTTCCGGCCACTGCGTCAACACGATGTCGGCATGCGCGGCGATGCGAGCTCCGGACATCGACAGCTCCTCAGCGTTGGCGAACGAGTCGATCCACATGGTGCGAGCCCTCAAGATCCGACCCAAACGGATGGCCAGGTAGCCGGGCAGCGCACCCGTCGACACGATCACCTCGGGCCGACGGCGGACCAGCAGCCACAACGTCTGCACGGCGAGCACGATCGATCCCCACTTGTCCCATCGGGTCGCATCACGAACGGTGCAGAAGCGGTCGTCGCCCACATCGACGCGGTAGCTCGGCTGCACCGTCACCCAGGTGATGTCGTGACCTTCGAAGGCCGGGGCCAGGCGCAGCAACTCGACCCAATGACCGCCACCGGAGGCCACGGCGAGCACACGTCGACGGCGCGCGGGAGGAGGAAGGGGTGAAGGGGACATGCGGGGGCAGAAGATGCGGGGCAGCGGTTCGTCCGCCGCTGACAGCCAGGTTACGCGCCTCCACCGATGCAAACGATGGGACCAACGCCTCAACCCTGGTCGAGATGCTCGCGCCGGCATTGCATCATTGGGTCGGACGCGCACGGCGGTCGGATCGGTCCGAGCATCTCGGTCGATCCGACCGCCGGGGTCAGGTCGGCACTGCCGGTGACGAAATCAGCCCTCGGCGGGCGTTGCGTCGTCGCCGTCGATCTTGTCGAGCACGCTGTGGGCGGCTCCGGCCACCTTGCCGAGCAGCCCGCCCTTGTCGGCCGCATCCTCGGCCTTGTCGTCGAGCTTGCCGGCGAGGTCCTTGGCCTTGTCGTCCATGCCCGACACGGCGTCTTTGGCCTTGTCCGCCAGGTCGCCGGCCTTGTCCTTCATCTTGTCGAGGAAATCGCTCATCAGGTGCCTCCTGTAGTTCATCGGTCCCGCGGGTAGCCACGCTACCCGCGCCAGGATTCCGACGCCTGGGCGAGTCACGAAGTCGCGACCTACCGGCATCTGCGCCAACGGCCCACCTGGCGTTCCCGCTGGCACCGGATCGGGGCGGGTGCTAGCACACCTGCATGCCGCTCGGACCGCTCGACGAGTTCCTCGTCCACCAGACACCGTTCACCGTCGACCAGGTCTCGACGTCGGACCGCAACTTCTACGACCGCTACTACTTCAACATGCATGCCAGCTCCGAGGAGCTGTTCGTGATCTTCGGTCTCGGCCAGTACCCGAACCTCGGCGTCACCGACGCCTTCATCACCGTGTCGATCGGGCAGGAACAACACACCGTTCGCGCTTCGCGCGAGCTCGGGAGCGACCGGATGGACACCTCGGTCGGCCCGCTGTCGATCGAGGTCATCGAGGGTCTCCGCCGACTCCGCTTCCGCAGCGAACCGAACGAGTGGGGCCTCGAAGCCGACCTGACCTTCACCGGCACGGTCGACGCCCTCGAGGAGCCGCGCACGTTCATGCGGCGGTACGGGCGGGTCATGCAAGACGTCAGCCGGTACGCCCAGGTCGGGACATGGGAAGGCCGGCTCACCGTCGCCGGACTCACGTTCGAGGTCACCCCGGACCGGTGGAAGGGCGCCCGGGACCGCTCGTGGGGCGTGCGTCCCGTCGGTGAACCCGAGCCGGCGGGCATCCGCGCCCGAGAGGCGACCGACGGACACGGCTTCCGCCACGATTGGATGCCGATGCAGTTCGACGATCACATGATCAAGGTCCAGATCGACCAGGACGCCGATGGCCATCGGCATCTCGAGGAATCGATGCGGGTGTGGAACTCCGGGCTCGGCCGGCCGATCGATCACCTCGGCCGGCCCGAGGTCGAGATCGAGTACCAACCCGGCACTCGGGAGGTCGCCCGGGCGACGGTCACCACGACCGATCCCGCAGGTGCTCCGATCGTCGTGCGTTCCACGCCGTTGCGCACGCTGTTCCTGGCGGCCGGTTCGGGGTACGTCCCCGACGGCACCTGGGGACACGGCATGTACCAGGGCCCGCTGGCGGTGCAGGGCATCGTCCACGACCTCTCCGACCCCGAGGTCCGCCGCCAGTACGTGAACCTCAACGAGACGCTCAGCCGTTTCGAGCTCGCCACGGGGGAGATCGGCTACGGCATGCACGAGAACATGCTCCGCGGGATCTACCGCCCATCGGGCTTCATGACCCCGGACTCGGTGGCCTGACCGGCCGGCGGGCGGCCAGGAACAGACACGAGAGCCAGCCGTGGCGGATGACGAAGCGATCTCCATTCACGGCCTGACCAAACGGTTCGGGCCGACTCGGGCCCTCGATGGCCTCGATCTCACCGTACGCACCGGAGAGGTGCACGGCTTCCTCGGTCCGAACGGGGCCGGCAAGTCGACCACGATCCGCGTCATCCTCGGGCTCCTTCGCCCGGATGCAGGGACACTCGCCGTGCTCGGACAGGACCCGTGGCGTGATGCGGTCTCGCTGCATCGTCGGCTCGCCTACGTCCCCGGCGACGTCCAGTTGTGGCCGAACCTCTCGGGGGGCGAGGCCATCGATGTGTTCGCGTCGTTGCGCGGCGGCGCGGATCCGACCCGACGGGAGGCGCTCCTCGACCGCTTCCAGCTCGATCCGACGAGACGCTGCGGGACCTACTCGAAGGGCAACCGGCAGAAGGTCGCCCTTGTGGCGGCCTTCGCCATCCCGGTCGACCTGTACTTGCTCGACGAGCCGACCTCCGGCCTCGACCCGCTCATGGAGGCCGAGTTCCGCGACCTGGTACAGGAGGTGGTCGGCGACGGGGCGACGGTGCTGCTGTCGAGCCACATCCTGGCCGAGGTCGAGGCGCTCTGCGGCCGGGTGAGCATCATCCGGCAGGGACGCACCGTCGAGACCGGCAGCCTCGACGCCCTCCGTCATCTGACCCGGACCTCGATCACGGTCACCACCCAGATGCCGCCGACGGACCTCGATGGCCTTTCCGGCGTTCACGATGTGGAGGTCACGGGTTCGCGCGCCCACTTCCACGTCGACACGGCGAACCTCACCGAGGTGCACCGCTACCTGGCCGGACTGGGCGTGATCGAGCTGGCCAGCCAACCGCCCACCCTGGAGGAGCTGTTCCTCCGCCACTACGCCGAGGACGGTGTGGGGCACGACGGTTCGTCGCCGGCCGGGCCATGACCGCGCCCCGTCACCCGTCGGCCGGCGCCGTGGGCACCCTCCGGCTGGCCCGGCTCGCGCT
The DNA here is from genome assembly GCA_963732655.1 of uncultured Acidobacteriota bacterium. GTDB lineage: Bacteria > Actinomycetota > Acidimicrobiia > Acidimicrobiales > SHLQ01 > CAVTWS01. The sequence goes on from CAVTAI010000006.1 coordinate 35,556, forward strand.
CCATCGTGATCGCCTGCAACTGCCCATCTGGGTGGCCTCCCTCGCGGGGATCAACCTGCTCACCGCCGCGAGCGTCACCTCGCTCTATCCGACTGCAGCCGATCGCATCGAGTTCGCCCGGAACTCGGCGACGAACGCCGTCGCGGTGGGCTTCAACGGGCTCATCTCGGGCACGAGCGAGGGCGCCGTGATCACCTCGCAGTCGCTGCTGATCCTGCTCCTCGCCGTCGCCCTCATGAACACCTTCGCCGTCGTCCGCCACACTCGGCAGAACGAGGAGACCGGTCGGGCCGAGCTCGTCGGAGCGGCCGTGGTCGGCCGCCGGGCACCGCTCAACGCCGCGCTCCTGGTGGCGCTCGTCGGCAGCGTCCTGGTCGGCCTCACGAACGGCGTCGCGATGATGGCGCTCGGGCTGCCCGCCTCTGGCTCCATCGCCACCGCGGCAGCCGCAGCCGGCACCGGCATGGCCTTCGCCGGCGTGGCTGCCGTCGCGGCTCAGGTCGCAGGAACCGCTCGCGGCGCCAACGGGATCGCCGGAGCGGTCGTCGGCCTGGCGTTCGTCTTGCGGACGTTCGGCGACATGGCGAGTCACGTCGACGAGTCCGGGGTCAAGGTCGTCAGCGGGTGGGCGTCGTGGCTGTCGCCGATCGGGTGGGGCCAGCAGATCCGCCCCTATCACCACCACGAGTGGGGCGTCCTCGGGCTGCTCGCCGGGTTCGCCATCGCCACCGTCGCCGCCTCCTACGCGATCACGGCTCGGCGCGACCTCGGGAGCGGCATGATCGCGCCCCGACCCGGCCCGACGCACGGCCACCGGGCGCTGCTGTCGCCGATCGGACTCGCCTGGCGGCTCCAACGCGGGGTGATCATCGGCTGGGCCGTCGCCATGGTCGTCATCGGGGCCGTCTACGGAGCAGTGGCGAACGATGTCGACGACCTGCTCGCCGGCAGCGACTCCAGCACCGACATCTTCGAAGATCTGGGCGGCGGAGCCGGTGACCTGGAGCAGATCTACCTCGCCGCCTCGACGACTCTCTCGACCGCCATGGTCGGCGCCACGGTCATCCAGATGACGAATCGCCTCCGCAGCGAAGAGACGGCGGGGGCCCTCGAAAGCCTCTTGGCGACGCCGGTCAGCCGATCGCGTTGGATGGCGGCGCATCTGGCGGTGGCGCTGGCGGGCTCGGTCGCGATCGTCACGCTCACGGGCGCGGTCATGGGCCTGGCGTACGGGATCTCGATCGGCGACGCGTCACATCAGACGGCCCGACTGGCCGGCGCGGCGCTGGCCCAGTGGCCGGGAATCCTCGTCCTGGCCGGATTCGGCGCCGCCCTCTTCGGACTGGTGCCTCGCCATGCCCGCGCCATCGGCTGGGGTGCCTACGCGGCATGCGTCGTGCTCGGCCAGATCGGCGACCTGCTGAACCTGCCCCAGATCGTGCTCGACCTCTCGCCCTTCACCCACCTACCGGCGGCGCCGGCCCGACCGGTCACGGTGCTCCCACTCGTCGTGCTCGGCGCGGTCGGAACGGTGCTCGGGGCCCTTGGCGTCGCCTCGTTCCAGCGTCGAGACGTGATCTGAGAGGCGCCGCCGAGTGGGCAACATCGAGCCGCCGCGGGTCCCGTGAAACCAAGCCTGCTGCGGTACCGTCACGTCGTGAGCATCACCACCGCCCCTGAGCTGTACTGGGATCCGTTCGACACCGTTATCGACACCGACCCCTACCCGGTCTGGAAGCGCCTGCGCGACGAAGCACCCGTGTACCGCAACGATCGATTCGACTTCTACGCCCTCAGCCGGTTCGCCGATGTCGAGGCCGGTCACAAGGATCCCGCGACGTTCCTCTCCGGCCGGGGCACGGTGCTCGAGCTGATGAGCGGCGCAGACATGTCCCACACCGGCCAGATGATCTTCATGGATCCGCCGGATCACACCACGCTCCGCTCGCTCGTATCGCGTGCGTTCACCCCGCGCCGCACCAGTGGCCTGGAGGGTCGCGTTCGCCAGCTGTGTGCCGAACTTCTCGACCCGCACGTCGGCTCGGGCGGCTTCGACTACTTCAAGGACTTCGCGGCCCACCTGCCGTCGCGGGTCATCTCGGCGCTGCTCGGCGTGCCCGACGACGAGCGTGAGGAGCAGCGGCAGAACATCGACGGCATCTTCCACATCGAGCCCGATGTCGGGATGATCAATGACACGTCGTTCATGGCCCAGGTCCGGCTCCACGAGTACCTGTCCGGGCTGGCCGAGCGCCGACGGTCGCATCCCCAGGACGATCTCATCAGCGACCTGTGCCGGGCCGAGATCACCCAGGACGGTCAGACGCGTCAGCTCACCCAGGACGAAGTCGTCGGGTTCAGCACGTTGCTGTTCAGCGCCGGAACGGAGACCGTCGGGCGGCTCCTCGGCAACGCGGCCGTCGTGCTGGCCGCCCATCCCGATCAGCGGCGCATCCTGGTCGAAGATCACGCCGTCATCCCCAACGCCGTCGAGGAGCTGCTCCGCTTCGAACCGCCGTCACCCGTGCAGGGGCGCTGGACCACCCGTGAGGTCGAGCTCCACGGAACCACCATCCCGGCCGACTCCAAGGTGCTGCTCCTCACCGGCAGCGGCGTCGCGCGACGAGCGGACCTTCCCTGACCCCGACCGCTTCGACGTGCTGAGAACCATCAACCATCACGTGTCATTCGGATACGGGATCCACTTCTGCGTCGGGGCCGCCCTGGCGCGGCTGGAAGGCCGGATCGCGCTGGAGGAGACCGTCATGCGTTTCCCCACCTGGGACGTCGACCCCGACAACGTCATCCGTCAACACACCAGCACCGTGCGCGGCTACTCCGGCGTCGGAATCCTGCTCTGACATGTACCTGGGCGACCACGCACGGCTGACCCCGGAACGCACTGCGGTCACCATGTGGCCGTCACGCTCCTCGGTGACCTTCGGCGAGCTCTACGAGCGGTCGACGAAGCTCGGCAACCTGTTCCGAGCGGCCGGGCTGGTCGAGGGCGACCACATCGCCGTCTTCGCCTACAACCACGTGCGGTACTACGAGGTGGCGTGGGCGGCCCTGAACGCCGGGCTGTACCTCACCCCGGTCAACGCCCACTCCTCGAGAGACGAGGCCGCCTACATCGTCGCCGATTGCGGCGCGCAGGTCCTCGTCGTCGCCGACTCGACGGCCGCCGTGGCCGAGGACATCGTCGCCGAGATGCCAGCCGTGCGGATCCGGCTGACGATGGATGCCACCCAGGGCAGCTTCCAGGCGATCGACGACGCGGCCGGGGGCATGCCCTCCGACCCCACCGTACCCGAGCGACGGGGCACGTACATGATGTATAGCTCCGGTACCACCGGTCGGCCCAAGGGCATCAAACCACCGCTCCCCGACGCGGCGGCCTCGATCGGCGATGCCGTGCTCAACCAGGGCGCCCAGCGGCAATTCGGTCTCGACGAGAACGGCGTCTACCTCTCGCCGGCGCCGCTCCACCACGCCGCGCCGTTGCGGACATCCGTCGTGGCCACCGAGCTCGGTGCCCATGTGGTCTGCATGGAACGGTTCGATCCCGAACAGGCGCTGGCGGCGATCGAGAGCGCGCGGGTGACCTGCTCGCAGTGGGTGCCGACCATGTTCGTGCGGCTCCTCAAGCTCGACCCCGAGGTGCGCGGGCGCTACGACCTGTCGAGCATGCGCCGGGTCGTTCACGCCGCCGCACCGTGCCCCATCTGGGTCAAGGAGCAGATGATCGAGTGGTGGGGCCCGATCATCTCGGAGTACTACGCCGGCAGCGAGAACATCGGGAACACGTCGATCGAAAGCGACGAGTGGCTCGCCCACAAGGGATCGGTCGGCCGATCGGTCTACGGCGTCATCCACATCTGCGACGATGCGGGTCACGAGCTGGCCGCCCGTCAGGATGGCCTCGTCTACTTCGACGCCCCGCTCACCACCTTCGAGTACCACGGCGACCCAGCCAAGACCGCCGGCATGTATCACCCCACCCAGCCGTGGCGCACGCTCGGAGACATCGGCCACCTCGACGGCGACGGCTACCTCTACCTCTCCGACCGGGCCACGTTCATGATCATCTCGGGCGGCGCCAACGTCTACCCACAAGAGATCGAAGCGGTGATCCTGGCCCACCCCGGCGTGGTCGACGCCGCCGTCTTCGGCATCCCCCACCCCGACCTCGGCGAGGTGCCGCTGGCGGTCGTCCAACCGACCGATGGCGCTGTCCTCGCTGAACCCGCCGCCGCCGAGGCTCTGGCGGGCGACCTCCGGGCTCTGTGCACGGAGAAGCTGGCCCGCTACAAGATCCCCATCCGCTTCGAGTTCCGCGAGGCCCTGCCCCGCGGCGAGGACGGCAAGCTCCGCAAGAAACCACTTCGTGACGAGTACTGGGGCGACGACGGCTACTGGGGCGAGGGCTCCAAGATCATCGCCTGAGGCCGGGGGTCCCGCGGCGTTCGTGTGCGCTCGGTGTCGCTCAGAGCGACGGAGCGCACGCAAAGTCCAGGGGCTCAGCGGCCCGGCATAGGATCCTGCACCATGGTCCGTCGCAATCCGCCAGTCCTTCCTGCCGACACCACACCCGACGTGTGGCGACGGCAGATGGATGCCATCAGGCGGCGCTCGGTTGCCGACCGGATTGCCGAGTGGGAGGCGCTGAACGAGCAGGTCAGCCGCCTCGAGGCCGAGGCGGTCCGACGGCGTCACCCGGACTACTCGGACCGTCAGGTGCTCCTGGTCTGCGCTCGGCTCCGGTACGGGGACGACCTGGTTTCCGCAGCCTGGCCGGACGAGCCTCTGCTCGAAGCCATGATCGACCTCTCCCGAGCTCTCGGCATCGTCGCGAGCGCGTTCGACGCAGACGGCATCGAGTACCTGGTCGTCGGATCCATCGCGGCGGCTGTTTGGGGCGTTGCTCGGACCACGCGGGACGTCGATGTGGTCGCCGTTATCGATGTCGATCAGGTGGAACCCGTCCTGGAGAGCCTGAACCGATCAGACCTGTACGTCCCGGCCAACGATGCACGACGAGCCGTGACGGCGGGTGGCCCCTTCAACGTGCTGGACCCGGAGTCGGGCGGCAAAGTCGACATCTTCGTCGCGCGACCAACGGACGACTTCGCACGTTCACGCATCGAACGACGAATCCGAGCAGAGCTCTTGGGCACCACAACCTGGATCGCCACGCCGGAGGACGTCATCCTGGGCAAGCTGCGATGGCGACTCACCTCGCGATCTGAGGTGCAGTGGCGCGACTGCGCAGAGATCGCAGGGGTCTGCGACCTCGATTCCGCCTACCTCGACATCTGGGCCCCACTACTCGGGGTCACGGAGGACCTTGGCGACCTTCGGCGTGAGGTCGAGCGTGCCCGCCGGTCGGAGGACTGAGCTCGTCTACGATCCGCCCGGTCCGCCGAATCGCCAGGAGCCCCCACATGAGCCAGTCCACGTCCGAACGCCCGCTACGAGTCGTGCAGTGGACCACCGGCAACGTCGGCCAGCGGTCGGTCATGGCCATCATGTCCAACCCCGATCTCGAGCTGATCGGGTGTTATGCGTGGGGCGCCGACAAGGTCGGCCGCGACGTCGGTGAGCTGTGTGGCATCGACCCGATCGGTGTCACGGCGACGAACGACGTCGATGCACTCCTCGCCCTGAAGCCCGACTGCGTCGTCTACAACCCCAAGTGGCCCGAGGTCGCCGAGATGGCGCGCATCCTCGAGGCCGGCGTGAACATCGTGTCCACGTCCGCGTTCATCACCGGCCACGCCCTCGGCGCCGATCGCCAGCGGATCGTCGACGCCTGCGAGCGAGGCCAGAGCTCGATGTTCGGCACCGGCATGAACCCCGGTTTCGCCAACCTCTTGGCCCTCGTCTCGGCCGGAGTCTGTGACCGCATCGATTCCATCTCCGTGCTGGAATCGGTCGACTCGACCGGTTACGACTCGCCCGAGACCGAGCTCAAGGTCGGCTTCGCCAAACCCATCGACGACCCGTCCCTGCTGGAGATGACCCGCGATGGCACCGCCGTGTTCGGCGACGCCGTGTACATGATGGCCGACGCCCTCGGCGTCGAGCTCGACGAGGTGCGCTGCGACGCCGAGTACGCCCAGACCACCGAGGACCTCGACCTCGGCTCGTGGACGATCCCGGCCGGCTGCGTCGCCGGCGTCGCCGCGTCGTGGAAGGGCATCGTCGGGGAGCGCACTGTGATCGACCTCAAGGTCCGGTGGCGCAAGGGCCAGACCCTCGACCCGGACTGGACGATCGAACATGGCTACATCGTGGAGATCCAGGGCATGCCGTGTGTCCGTACCAAGCTCGAGGTCTTCCCCCCGAAGGACTTCGTGGCCCACTCGTTCAAGGACTTCATGGTGCTCGGCATGATCATGACCGGCCTCCCGGCGATCAACGCCATCCCCCACGTCGTCGCCGCTGCGCCCGGCGTCGTGACCTACTACGACCTCGTCCTGAACGTCCCCCGCGGCTGGGTTCCGGCCACCTGACCCCTACAAATTCCCACGCTGGTCAGTCGCGGGGGTGGCGGCCGCTGAGGAAGTCGATCGAGCGGGTCACCGCGGAAGCGACGAAACGTTCGAGCTTGGGACTGGTGAGGAAGCGTGACGTGGCGTCGAGCGGGATCGGCGAGCCCAGTCGGACGGCTTCTTCTGTGGCCGCCACGCTGGTCTTGACGGCGTGGGCCTGCACGATGAACGCGCTCGTTCCGTCGAGCAGCGACTCATGCTGCAGGTCCTGGCCGTACTCGATCAGGTTTCCGGCCCGAGGAGTCACCTCGGCCCGGCGACCCACGGTGGTGTGCCACTCGTGGCGGCCCGTCCAGTTGGCCAGGAAGGCCGTCCACATCACCAGCCGGACCATGTCGGGAGTCGGGCCCTCACGGTCCACGAACCAGCGCGTTGCGTTGGCGTACGTGAGTCCGTGGGTGATGTCGAGCCAGCCGAAGTCGTCGTGGAAGTCTCGCTCTCCCGCGGGGTCATACCGGAGCAGCCGCTCACTCACCGCCACCACCACGGTGTCGAGCACGCCGTGCAAGCCGGCGCCGCCGGAGACGGCACGACCGACGGCGAGCGCGGCGGCCGTACGATCGGGGCCGAGCAGGGCGGTCAGCAGCGATCCGTCGTCGGACCACGCAGCTTCCGGCTCCGCCGCAGCGTCGGCCAGCTCGTCGAATCGGAGCTGGTCGAGCCCCCGCCGGAAGAGCGTGGCGTAGGGCAAGGTGTCCTCCCGGGTCCCGTAGACGATCCCGGGCACGAGGTGCGGAAGCACGGTGTCGGCTCGGTCCCACCCGATGTGCTCCAGCAGCTGGAACGCCTTCTGGGCGTAGATCGCCCCGTGGCCGTAGGAGAGCAGGTGGTCGCTCACCACGTCACCGAACCAAGGTCGGACATCCGCCGGACCATGTCCGGCCGCGAGCGCGGCCCGCAGCACGGCCTGAGCCGACTCCAACTGCTCGGCTTCCACCAGCCGTCGGAACTCAGCCCGAGGGTCGGCAGGAAGGTGCGTCAGCGCATCGGGTAACGCCCGAGGCGGCCGATCCCGTTCGGACTCGGCCACGCCGGCCAGCGCCTGGACGATCGGCAGCGCCCGCTCGTCGCCGCCGTAACGGTCCACCATGCCCATGCAGTCGGAGAGCGAGGCGATGGAGTGGCCCCACCCGAACTCGGCCCGAGGTGCGCCGTGGGCCACCGCCTCCCAGATCAGCTCGCCGGGATTGGTGTCGGCCCGGAGCAGGCGGACGACGTCGCGCGAGATCTGCCCCACGTAGTCCTTCTCGATGCCGCGCCGGAGGCTGGCGAGGAGCCGGGGGCGGGCCTCGACGGGATCGGAGGCGCGGCGGCGGATCGTGACTGCTCCCTCGCTGGTCACGTCCACCTGGTGGACGGGGACGTCCTCCTCTCCGAGCAGGCAGTGGCCGTCGGTCACCCGGAACTTCCAGTTGTGCCAGGCACAGGTGATGACGTCGCCGTCGAGGTGGCCGGTGGTGAGCCCGTAACCCTCGTGGGGGCAGGCCTGATCGAGGGCGTGGACGCCGCCCGAGGCGCTGCGTACGAGACACATACGATGCCCGTCGACTCGGACAAGCTTCATGGACGACAGCGCCAGTTCGTCGATGTGGGCCACGACCGTCGGGTGTTCGGCCTCGGCGGGGCGGGACTCGGCGGTCCGGCTCTCGGCGGTCCGGGCGGTGTTGATGCTCATGCCGGGGACGGTAAGACTTCAACCATGGTTGAAGTCAAGCGTTTCTCGATCGGGGAGGTGGCGGAACGTACCGGGGTCGCCACCTCGGCCCTGCGGTTCTACGAGGACCAGGCGCTCATCACCTCGGACCGCACCGCCTCCGGCCACCGCCGCTACCACGCCGACGTCCTCCGTCGCGTCAGCTTCATCCGGACCGCGCAGCGGGTGGGCCTGTCGCTCGCGCGAGATCAGCGACGCCCTGACCTCGCTGCCGGATGGCCGCACTCCGACCGCCGCGACTGGGCTCGGCTGGCCCGGGTGTGGCGACCGCGACTCGACGAGCAGCTCGCGCTGCTCACCCGCATGCGCGATCAGCTCGACGAGTGCATCGGCTGCGGTTGCTTGTCGTTGATGTCGTGCGGGCTCTGGAACCCCGACGATGCAGCGGCGACGCTCGGTGCCGGGCCCCGATATCTCCTGAGCGACGACCGCCCACCCGGCGTGGGTTGACTCAGCCTGGTGAGCCGTCGAGCAGGCGGTGCACCCAGGTGTGCAGGTTCTGGTTGCCCATCTCGTTGCGGCCGAACCGGAACACGTCGCCGGCGTCGGCCAGCACCTGCATGCGCCGACCGATCCCCATCACGGTGACGAAGTCCTCCTCGTACGTCACATCGGCATAACGCTGCCGCTTCGCCTCGGCCTCGGCCCGCGCCGAGTCGGTGGTCAGGGGCTCGCGAAAGTACTGGTACTGGATGACAGAGCACTCCTCGACGGTCGGCCCCGGGAACAGCCGGCTGACCATCAAGCCGGTGTCGGCCTGGCCCGAGATCGAGATGTTGGGGAACACGTAGTGGACGAGGCTGAACGCCGCGTACATGTCCCACTCCTCTACCGGCAGGTGGCGCTGATCCAGGATCGGCTTGTTGGCGAAGCCGATCCGCACGTGGGGGCCGTAGAGGTCGTAGGTGTTGCGGTTGGTGATGGACTTGGCGCCGATGGTGTTCCGGTGCAGGAAGCCAAGGTGGTAGCCATCGAGGTACCCATCGGCGGTGGCCTTCCAGTTCCCACTCGGCAGCTTCGTCTCGACGTCGTGACGGTGGAGGTCGCCGAGCTTCAGCATCTCGAGGGCCGAGGCCATGTCGCCGAGCCACTCGTCGATGTCGAGCGGGGCGCCGACCGTCAGGACAGCGAACACGGCGCCCGATCGTTCAGCGGTGGGGAACTCGATCAGTCGGTCGACCTCGAGTCCCTCGAACGCCTCCCGGCCGGGCAGCCCGACCAGCTGCCCGGAAACGTCGTACACCCAGTTGTGGTAGGGGCACGTGAGGCGACGCGCGTGACCGAAACACTCGGCGGTGATCGCCGCTCCCCGATGGCGGCACACGTTCAGGAAGGTGCGGGCGACGCCATCGTCACCCCGCATCACCACGATCGGTCGTCCTGCGATGTCGATCGTCGTGAAGTCACCAGGGGCCGGGATGTCGCACGAGAGGGCCACCAGGAGGGGGTTCTGACGAAAGATCACGTCGACTTCGCGCTCGAAGCGGGCCGGGTCGCGGTACTGGGCGACCGGTACGCGCATCATGTCGGCGCCGTAGTCGCCCCGGTCCGCCTCGACGTTGGCGAGGACCCGCGTGCCGAGCTCGGTCAAAGGCGTTGCTGCCACGTTGGGCCTTTCGATTCGTCAGGCTCCTTGGCGGGCGACTGATCGTCGGTCGGTCCACGAGGATGCTCAGGGCTTTCTGGAGTGCAACACTAGTAACTTCACGTCGTGACGCCAGGGGGACCCGGCGCGAATCAGGGAGAACCACCATGGACCTCGGGCTCACCGGGAAGAAAGCCCTCATCACCGGCTCCACGAAAGGCATCGGCCGAGCCATCGCCGAGGCCCTCCTCGATGAAGGGCGCGTCGGTCGCCATCTGCGCCCGTGACGCCGAGGGCGTCGCCCAGGCCGTCGAGGAGCTCTCGAGCCGGGGCACCGTGTGGGGGGCGGCCGTCGACGCCGGCGACGAGGCGTCGCTCCGCGGCTTCATCGCCGACGCCATCGAAGAGCTCGGCGGCCTCGACATCTACGTCCACAACACCAGCGGGAAGCCGGCCAAGTCGCTCGAGGCATGGGGGAACAACTTCACCATCGACCTGATGGCCCTCATCGTCGGAGCGGAAGCCAGCGCCGATGCGTTGGCGGCCGATGGCGGCGGCGCCCTGGTGAGCATCGGCACCTCGGCCGTCGGCGAGCACTTCGCCAGTGGTTCGAACAGCTACACCGCTTTCAAGGCCGCGGTGACCAACTGGACGCTCGGCCAGGCCCAGGTCCTGGGCTCCCGCGGCGTGCGGTGCAACGTCGTCTCGCCCGGTCCCATCTGGGTCGACGGCGGCGACTGGAACCGCATCAAGGATGGCCGCGCCGAGATGTTCGCGGCGACCGAGGCCGGCCACCCCATGGGCCACATCGGCGATGTCGGCGATGTCGCCCGGGCCGTGGCGTTCGTCGTCTCCCCGGCGGCCAAACACATCAACGGCGTGAACCTGACGGTCGACGGCGGGTTCATGAAGCGCGTTGATTTCTGAGCCGGCGGTGACTTCTGAGCCGGCGGAGCTGGCGGTGATTTCTGAGCCGGCGGAGCCGGCGGTGACTTCTGAGCCGGGACGCCGCATCGATGTCGTCTTGGTGGCCGGTGGCCTCTACCACGACATCGACTTCGCCCGTTTCGAGCTCCTCAAGCTGCTCGCCGAACACGACGAGTTCCGGGTGCGCGTCCAGGCTGATTACGAGGACCTGACCGGTTTCGAGGCGGCCGAGATCCTCGTCACCTACACGTGCGACGTGCGCCCGTCAGACCGGGCCCAGCGCGCATCCGCGACTGGGTCGAGGCGGGCGGCCGCTGGGTCGCCCTGCACGGGACGAACTCGGCGCTCGACCCGAGTCCCGACGGCTGGGTCGCTCCCCGAACTCAGCCGGTCTGGACCGAGACCCTCGGCTCCCAGTTCGTGGCCCATCCCCCGATCGCTCCGTTCACCGTCGAGAACGCGGCACCCGAGCACTGGCTGGTGGCGGGCGTCGAGCCGTTCGCGGCCACCGATGAGCTCTACCTGATGACCTACCCGGACCGCAGGGCGCTCCTCCCCTTGCTCACGACCGAGTTCCAGGGCACGGCCCGCGGTTTCGCAGCCACCGACTGGACGACCTCGGATCCCACGCACCTGGTGATGTACCTGCGGCCGCTCGGATCGGGAGCCGTGCTCTACAACACCCTCGGGCACTGCCGCAGCCACTACGACATGGTGCCGATCCTCGACTACTACCCCAACGTCGACCGATGCGCCTGGGAGCTGCCAGTCTTCCATGAGCTCGTCCGCCGATCTCTCCGCTGGGCGCGCGGCGCCGACTCGTGACCGTCGCCTGCTCCGCCCCGCACGCCAGGCCCCAAGCCGCCTCCCGCCCCGGCCCGACCCCCGAGGACCACCAATGGAACTGACCGCCGCCGCCCAGATCGCCATGCTGCGCAGCATGATCCGCATCCGGCTCTTCGAGGAGACCGCCGGAAAGCTCATGGAGCAGGGGAAGATGCCGGGCTTCCTCCACCTGTACGTCGGCCAGGAAGCGGTCGCCGTCGGGGTGTGCGAAGCCCTCCGCCCCGACGACTTCATCTCCTCCACCCACCGCGGTCACGGCCACCTCGTGGCCAAGGGCGGCGATCTGGCCAAGATGATGGCCGAGCTCATGGGCAAGGCCGGCGGGTACTGCGGCGGCAAGGGCGGGTCGATGCACATCAACGACCTGTCGCTCGGCATGCTCGGAGCGAACGGCATCGTGGGCGCCGGCGTCCCGATCGCTGTCGGCGCCGGGTTCAGGAACAAGTACGTCGGGTCCGACCAGGTGTCGGTGGCCTTCTTCGGTGACGCCTCCACCAACATCGGCGCCTTCCACGAGGCCGCCAACATGGCCTGCGCGCTCCGCCTCCCGGTGGTGTTCATCTGCGAGCACAACCAGTACGGCGAGTACACCCCGACGAGCAAGGTCATGGTCGTCGCCGACGTGGTCGACCGCGCCGCCGGCTACGGCATGCCGGGTGTGATCGTCGATGGCATGGATGTCCTCGCCGTGCACGAAGCGACGACCGAAGCCATCGCTCGGGCCCGCCGCGGCGACGGACCAGCGATGGTCGAAGCCAAGACGTACCGCTACTACAACCACCACGGCATCCAGAACCTCGGCCTCAAGTACCGCCCCGACGAGGAGGTCCTGGCCTGGAAGGCCCGAGATCCCATCCCGGCGTTCGAAGTCCATCTCGAGAAGTCGGGCACCGCGTCCCGGGCCGAGATCGACGCCGTGTGGGCCGACGTCCGGGCCGACATCGAACGAGCCATCGACTACGCCGAGACCAGCCCGTTCCCCGAGCCCGAAGCCCTGCTCGAAGGGGTGTACTCATGAGCACCAGCGACCCGACCGGTTCAGTGCGGACCATCAGCTACGTGGCCGCCTTCATCGAAGCCGTCAAGATCGAGATGGCCATGGACCCGGACGTGTTCATCGCCGGGGAGGACGTCGGCGCCCACGGCGGGGTGTTCCACACGTTCGACGGCATCCAGGCCGAGTTCGGGGAACGCCGAGCGGTCGACACCCCGATCAGCGAGCAGGCGATCATCGGCCTCGGCATCGGAGCCGCGCTCACCGGGCTCCGACCCATCGTCGACCTGATGTTCATGGACTTCACCCTCGTCGCCGCCGACCAGATCGCCAATCAAGCCGCCAAGCTGAAGTACATGTTCGGAGGCGGCGCGCCTGCCGCTCACCATCACCACATCGGCCGGCGCCGGGTTGTCGGCCGCGGCCCAGCACAGCCAGACCCTCGAGGCGCTGTTCTGCCACATCCCGGGCATCAAGGTCGTCTACCCGTCGAACGCGTACGATGTGAAGGGGCTGATGGCGGCCACCGTGCGCGACGACAACCCGACCCTGTTCGTGCTGCACAAGCGGATGCTCGGGGTGAAGGGCGACGTGCCCGAGGGGCGCTACGAGATCCCGCTCGGCGTTGCCGCGGTCGCCCGCTCGGGCGACGACCTCACCTTGGTGTCATGGGGCAAGACGGTCAACGACTGCCTCGGCGCTGCCGATCTGCTGGCCGCCGAAGGCGTGAGCTGCGAGGTCATCGACCTACGGACCCTGTCCCCCCTCGACCTCGACACCGTCGCGGCGTCGGTCCGCAAGACCAACCGGGTGGTCGTCGCTCACGAGGCCGTTCGGTTCGGCGGTTTCGGCGCCGAAGTCGCGGCTCAGATCCAAGAGGCCGTGTTCGATCACCTCGACGCGCCCGTCGGCCGGGTGGCGGCTCCCTCGTCACCTATCCCGTTCACCCCGGCGTTGGAGAAGTTGTACGTGCCCGATGCCGCCCGCATCGCCGAAGGGGCCCGTGAGGCCCTCGCCCGACCGCTGCTGGGAGCCTGACCGGCGTGGGGTCGGTCGGGATCATCGTCAATCCATGGGCGGGCAAGGACGTCCGGCGTCTGCGCGCCGCGGTGGGACACACCTCCGACTCGGCGAAGATCGGCACCATCCGCCGAGTGGCCGTCGCCGCCCTCGAAGCCGGAGCCGAGCGGGTGTACGCCGCCCGCGACACCGGCCGCCTCGCCGAACGGGCGGTGGCTGAACTCGCGGGCACGGAGCTGATCGACGGCCCCGATACCGGATCGGCCCTCGACACCCGGCGGGCCGCCGGGCAGATGGCTGAGCTCGGAGCCTGCCCCGTGGTGATCCTCGGAGGCGACGGCACCTGCCGAGATGCCGCGCTCGGCTGGCCGGACATGCCCATGATCCCCATCTCCACCGGGACCAACAACGTGTTCCCCACCATCGTCGATGGCTCGTCGGCCGGTACGGCCGCCGGACTCATCGCCCGCGGCGCCCTCACCCTCGCCGAGGTGAGCACGCCGGCCAAGACCCTCACCGTCGAGGTGACCGCCGGTCACGGCACCAACAGCACCGCCGGTCACGGCACCCGTACCGATGTCGCCCTCGTCGACGTGGCGCTCATCGACACTCCTCGTGTCGGTGCCCGCGCCGTGCTCGATGTCGGCCGGGTGCGCGCCGTCGTAGCGACGATCGCCTCCCCGACATCCACCGGCCTGTCGAGCATCGCCGGCCGAGTCCACCCTCTCGGGCGTGACGAACCGGGAGCCATCGCGGTCACCTGCCACCCGGCCCCAACGGCGCCGAGGCGGGTGCGAGCACCCATCGTGCCGGGCTCGTTCGACACCGTCGGCATATCGTCCGTCGAGGTCGTACCCGACCGAGCGTCGGTGACCCTCGCCGGCCCAGGGGTCCTCGCCTTCGACGGCGAACGCGAACTGCCGGTCGCGGGCGATGAAACCGTCCGCGTGACCGTTCGCGCCGACGGCCCCCGCGTGGTCGACGTTCCCCGAGCGCTGCAGCTGGCTGCTGAGCGCCGCCTCTTCGATGTCTGGGAGACCGACGATGCCCGTTGACGTGCTCATGCCCAAACTCGGGCTCACGATGCAGGAAGGCCGGATCATCGAGTGGCTCGTCCCGGACGGCGCACTCGTCACCGCCGACGACGAGATCCTGCTGATCGAGACCGACAAGACGGAGACGGCGGTGGGCTCCCCGGGCGCCGGTCGGCTCCATCAGATCGGCCAGCCCGGCCAGACGTTCGACTGTGGCCTGCTGATCGCCCTGCTCCTCGCCGAAGGGGAGGATACCCCTCCGGCGGCACCACTGACCGCCGGCGCCCCTCCGGCGGCACCACTCGCCGCCGACGCCCCTCCGGCGGCACCACTCGCCGCCGACGCCCCTCCGGCGGCACCGGCGCAGGTCGGCGGGCGCCTGTTCGTGTCCCCCAACGCTCGCCGGGTCGCGGCCGTATACGGCCTTCCCCTCGCCACCGTCCGCGGCACCGGGCCCGGCGGTCGCATCGTGTCGGAGGACGTCGAGGCCGTTCTCGCCGCGCCGCGTCCCGCTCCACCGGTACCTTCTCCTGGCAGGCCGGGCGTCGGGTCGTTCGTGGTCGCGACCGCGGCGGCCCGCCAGCTCGCCGACCTGCTCGGCATCGACCTCTCGCTCGTGCCCGCCGATCCACTCGAGCGACGGGTCACGCGCGATGCCGTCGCCGTCTATGTCCGCGGCCTCCTTCACGCGCCCACGGAGCGGCCCGCCACCGCGCTCCCGTCCGCCGGTTCGGGCCGCCGGCCGGCCCCCATCGAGATTCCCTTGCTGCAGTCCCCTACCGAGGTCCGGCCGTTATCGGGCATGCGAGGCACCATCGCCCGGCGTATGCACGCCTCATTGTTGGACTCCGCCCAACTCACGCTGACGATGGACGCCGACCTCACCGCCGTGCTGGCCGACCGCGCCGAGCGGGGCCGCGGCGCCGAGTCGAATCCGGTTCCATCGATCACCGACTACGTGGTGGCCGCCACCGCCCGGGCCCTCCTCAGGCATCCGCTCATGAACGCTCAACTCACCGCCGACGGCATCGCCCTGCTCCCCGAAGTGCACGTCGGGCTGGCCGTGGCCCTCGACGGCGGCCTGATCGTTCCCGTGATCCGCGACGCCGCGGAGCGTTCGCTCGCAGAGCTGTCGGCCGAGGCCCGCCGCGTGGCCGGCGCAGCCCGTTCCAACTCCCTCGAGCTCGCCGACCTGGAGGGCGGGACGTTCGCCGTCAGTGCCCTCGGCACCCTCGGGGTCGACACCTTCACGCCGGTGATCAACCCCCCCAACGTCGGCATCTTGGGAATCGGCCGCCGGCGCGACGACGTGGCATTGGTCGACGGTGTCGTGGTCGCCGTGCCCCGACTCACCCTCAGCCTGACGTGGGACCACCGGGTCCTCGACGGCGTTCCCGCCGCCGAGTTCTGCCGCTCGATCGTGGCGCTGCTCGCCGAGCCCGAGCGGCTCGACTGACCGCATCACACCGCGACGGACCCGTCGGCACCATTGAAATCTCGGCGGTCACCACCGGATTTTCAAGTATGGTGGCGGGCATGTTTACCCGGCTTCGGCACCTACGAGCCTGCGAATCGTTGCTGGCCAACGTCCCGTGCGTCGCCATCATCGGTGCGCGTCAGGTGGGCAAGACCACGCTGGCCGGCCAGATCGCCGACCGCTGGGCCGGCCCAGTCCATCACTTCGACCTCGAGCGTCCGAGCGACCTCGCTCGCTTGTCGGAGCCCGAGCTCGCTCTCGAGACCCTCGACGGCCTCGTCGTGCTGGACGAGATCCAGCGTCGGCCCAATCTCTTTCCGGTCCTGCGCGGACTCATCGATCGACACCCGTCGCGGCGATATCTGGTCCTCGGTAGCGCCGCGCCCGACCTGTTGCATCAGTCGTCTGAGAGCCTCGCCGGTCGCGTCTCGTACCACGACCTCTCGCCGCTCGCTCTCGACGAGGTCGGCGGCGACCTGCTCGACGAGCTCTGGATCCGAGGAGGATTTCCCCGCTCGTTCACGGCCTCCTCGCCATCGGCCAGCTTCCAGTGGCGGCTCGACTTCGTACGCACGTTCGTGGAACGGGATCTCCCCTCGCTCGGTAGCGGTGTTCCGGCATCGACGACCGAGCGGTTCTGGCGCATGTTGGCGCACGTCCACGGACAGATCTGGAGCGGCGCTCGGTTCGCCTCCTCGTTCGGGGTGGCCGACACGACGGTTCGGCGTTACCTCGACCTGCTGACGTCAGCGCTCGTCGTCGCGCAGCTTCGTCCATGGCACGAGAACGTCGCCAAACGTCAGGTGCGTTCCCCCAAGGTGTTCCTGGCCGACAGCGGGCTGCTCCACGCGCTGCTCGACCTGACCGACCGGCCGTCGATCGAACGTCACCCCATACTCGGCGCCTCGTGGGAGGGATTCATCCTGGCGCAACTGGCGCCGCTCACCGACAGCCGCCCCGACCAACGGTACTTCTGGGCCGCCCACAGCGGGGCCGAGCTCGACCTCTTGATCGTTCGAGGCGACGAACGAATCGGCATCGAGATCAAACGAACAACGGCGCCGACGATCACCCGCTCGTTGCACTCGGCGATCACCACCTTGCACCTCGATCGCGCCTACGTCGTACACGCGGGTTCGCACACCTTCCCACTGGGCTCCAGGGTGACGGCGGTGGCCGCTTCCGACCTGCTCACGCGCGCCGAATGGTGATCATTCAATGCCCGGCCAGCTCGGCGACGATCGGCGCGAACGCTTCCATGTATCGCTGGGCGACGGTCACGTAGCTCACGCCGAACCGCTCACGGCGCTCCAGGAGGGTCTCGCACACCTGGTCGACCGACCCGAAAAGGGCGTGGGGATGGGTGGCGAAATCATCGACCGGCACGCCGAACCGCTGGGCCATGGTCTCGAGCTGCGCCGGCGCGTCGTCGCCGACGGCGACGAAATAGGCGCCGATCTCGATCTCCAGCTCGTCCAAGCGGTCCCCCGCGCCGGCGCGGATCCACTCGATCTTCCGCGCTGTCTGATCCGAGCCCGAGCCGGCCACGCTGGCGCCGCCGAGACGTCCCGACGAGTTGTCGAAGTTGACGCTGACGATGTCGGCCTTCGCCCCGGCCAGACCCAGGACCTTGGGCGAGCCGCCACCGATCATGATCGGTGGGCCGGACCGGTCACCCGATCCCGGGCGTTGCACCGGGAGCGGTCGGCCGCTGAAACCCGACACGTCGACGTGGGTTCCGTGCTGCTCGATGGGCTCGCCACTCCAGTGGGCCCGCATGAGGTCGACCGTTTCGCGGAGCCGCTCGATCCGCACGCCGGGGCGCGCCATCGTGATGCCGAGTCCGTCGTACTCGTCCCGGACCCACCCGGCGCCGAGGCCGACCTCCAGCCGCCCACCCGACAGCAGGTCGAGCGTGGCCATCTCCTTCGCCAGCACGACCGGGTGGTGGTAGTCGCAGGCGAACACCCGGCACCCCACCCGCAAGGACGTGGTGACCGCGGCGGCGTACGCGATCGACACCACCGGCGACATGTCCACCGGTCGGTGCCCACTGGAGTCGGCGATCGGACCGGGCCCGAAGTAGTGATCAGTGCTGAACAACGTGGCGTAGCCGAGCGACTCCACCCGCCGCACCAGACCCATCCACTCATCGGCTGTCCTGGCCTCGAACGCCTGCAAACCGAACCGGAACGGACGTGTCGTCATGGGTTTCTCCCCCTTCGATGTGACCGCAGGCCGGCCCACGTCCTAATTTACTAACTGGGTGATTAGTTCTACGGACTCGCCGCGTGCTGGACCAGCCGTGACCCACGGAGACGCACCACATCAGTCAAGGGGGACCTTCAATGCTTGGTGATCGATGGATCTGTGACCGCGTCCCGACGGACCGCTTTCCCGACTACACGCGAGGCAACGCCGGCGAGGTGCTCGCCGATCCCGTCAGCCCGCTCGGCTGGACGTTCGGCTGGGAGGAAGGCGCCGTCCTCGGGTGCGTCGACGGCTTCGAGCAGATGGGGATCTTCGACGCCAACGAGTACGCCACCCCGGCCGAGTCCTTCGGTCTGTTCGGCGGCTACTTCTACAACTCGCTGACGCAGAGCCGACTCTTCGGTGTCCGCAGCGGCGCCGGGTGGCAGGCCGTCGACCAGATGTTCTTCGACACCACCAGCCAGTCGATCCCGCCGTACGTCGAGCGGGACTGGCATGCGTCGCCGCGCCACACCGAGAAGCTGATCGGCATCATGGGATGGCTCACCACCCTCGACACCGTGCCCGAGATCGACCGGCAGAAGGTCGAGGCCAAGGCCCTGCGCGATAGCCGACCCGACCTGTCCACCCTCACTGATGCCCAACTCCTCGCTCGCGCCCGGAGCATCCAGCGGCACCTGCGGGCCATGTTCTCCCAGGTGGTGTGGGCCTCGATGGGGAGCGGCATCGGCCCGGGGATTCTCGGCCCGATGATCGGCGAGTCCGATCCCGCCGCCCTCACCAAGCTCATGACCGGTATCGGCGACGTCGACTCGGCCGACATCGCGGCCCAGATCTTCGACATCTCCCGCATCGTTCGCGCGTCACCCAGCGCTGATGGCCCAATTCGACGGTGACCTCGAAGGCCTGCTCGACCGGGTCGGCAAGTTGGACACGCCCGACGCCTTGGCGTTCCTCGCGTCCGTCGACGAGTTCCTGTACGAGCACGGCAGCCGCGGGCCCAACGAGTGGGACATCTACGCCTGGAGCTACGAGACGCGCCCCACGCTGTTGCTGCAGGCGATCGAGCGGGCCCGGGGCGCCGGCGAAGAATCGAACCCGGTTACCACCGTGGCCCGGGGAGCGGCCGAGCGCCAGCGCGTCATCGCCCACTACGAGGAGGTCTTCGCCGGCAATGACGAAGCCCTCGGCGGCCTCGGCATCGCCGTGAAGGCCATCGAGGTCTTCATGGCTGCCCGTGAGCGCTGCAAGTCGAGCAACATCCGCGCTCACGGAGAGGTGCGCCTGTGCTTCGCCGAGCTCGGAGCGCGCATGGCCGGCCGCGGGCACCTGGCCCACGATCGCCAGATCTTCATGCTGCTGTCGAGCGAACTCGATGCCTTCATGGCCGATCCCGGATCGTTCGCGACCACCCTCGAGGAGCGCGAACAGGACTACCTCGCTCTCTACGACCTCGATCCGCCCTACATCGTCGATGGCGTCGTGCTCCCGCTCGGCGAGTGGGCGCGCCGCAACAGCGGCGACGTCGAGATCGTGAAGGTCGGGGACGTGCTCCACGGGGTCGCCGGTTCACCCGGCACGGTGACGGGCACGGCCCGGATCCTGCTCGACCTGAACGATCCGAGCCGCCTCGAACCCGGCGACATCCTCATCTCCCCATCGACCGATCCGTCGTGGACTCCGCTGTTCCTGGCCGCCGGTGGCGTGATCACCAACATCGGCGCCATCGGGACCCATGCGGTGATCGTGAGCCGCGAGCTCGGCATCCCCTGCGTGCCCTCGATCCCGGACGCGACCCGCCGCATCCCCGACGGCTCCACGATCACCCTTGACGGCAGCATCGGCACCGTCACCATCGACGCCCTGCCGTGACGGGGCGCGCTCACCACCATCGATCAGGAGCTCGCCCCACGTGATCGCCATCATCGGGCACATCGACGTCGATCCCGCCGTGCGTGACGAGCTCGTCGCGTCGACCGCCGACCTCCAGCGCGCTACCCGCAGCGACGAGCCGGGGTGCCTGGCCTACACCATCGCCGCCGACCCGGCGGATGAGCGCCGCATCAGCATCGTGGAGCTGTGGGCCTCTCCCGCCGATCTCGATGCCCACTTCCAGCACCCCAACTTCCACGCCACCGGCGCCGCTCTCCGCTCCGTCTCTCGCCTCGGTGGTGGGTCGGCCAAGTACCGCATCGATGCCACCGACCCTGTCAAAGGGCCCGACGGCGCCGCCTCGTCGACGTTCTGGTCGACGGTGTGATCGATCCCGGCGACCACATCGAGATCCATCACTTGCTGGCCCGCTACGGCCACCTGCTCGATGCCCGAGACTGGGATGCGTTCGCCGATCTGTTCGTCGCCGACGCCGTCGTGGACTACACCGGCGTGCGGGCGCCCAAGGTCTGTGTCGGTCGCGACGAGATCCTCGGCTACTTCGTACCCGCCAACCATCCTCAGGCGCACCACGTGACCAACATCGTCGTCACGCCGACCGCCGCCGATCGGGCCTCGGTGCACAGCAAGTTCGTCGTGCCCTTCGTCGGCCCGGCCCACACCCCGAAACGGCTCTACGGCGGCGACTACGAGGACATCGTCGTGCGAACCGCAGACGGCTGGCGCTTCGCCGAGAAGCACGGCCGCAGCCGCTGGACCCATGTCTTGGAGGAGATCCATCCCATGTCCGACCGTGACTCCATCATCGACCTCGCCGTCGCCTACACGTGGGCGCTCGACACGAAGACCATGGAGGGGCTCCGCGCCGTCTTCCTCCCGGACGCCACGGCGTCACTCCGCGGGGTGGAGTGCCGCGGCGTCGACGCCATCATCGAGCGCATCGGCGGCGCGATCCTCCGCCTCGACCGCACTCAACACCTCGTCGGCAACCACCAGGTCACCGTGGACGGTGATCGGGGGACACATCGGTGCCACCTCCAGAGCCAGCACGTCAAGGAGGGCACCGAAGGGGGCGACAACTTCATCGTCGGCGGCTACTACGAGGATCAGGTCGTGCGCACTCCGGGGGGCTGGCGGATCGCCCACCGCGTCATGCAACAGACGTGGACCGACGGCAATCCCGCCGTGACCAAGCGCTGACGGAACCTCACCGGCGCCGAGACCGGCTACTCGGGTTCGAGGCCGGCGATGCGATCGGCGATGGCACCGACCTCCTCGACGAATCGGCGGGGCCCGAGGGCCCGGTAGTTGCTGTCGCGAGTCAACATCGACGCGGCCGTCGTCTCGAGCAACGACACGAGTCCCACGGCGATCACACCCGCGTCGGCCATGGCCAACCGGCCGCGACTGGCGCGCACAGCGTGCCGGAACTCCCCGACGAGTTGGTGGCGAACCTCCCGCCGAAGGGCCTCAACCATCGGGTTCAACCCGTTCGACGAGACGAAGTACACGGCACCGGCGGGGCGCCGGCGGGAGACGAACTCCACGACGTCGGACAGGAGCGCGCGCACCGCGTCAGGCGTCGGCCCGGCGGCTGCGGTCCCGGGCGCCCGCACGTCGCGCATGTGGCCGAGCAGGTCGTCGCCGAACTGCCGCATCCCTTCCAGAAGGATCTGTTCCTTGGAGGCGAAGTGGTAATAGACGGCCGCCGGTGTCATCGCGACCTTGGCGGCGATGTCGGCGATGGTGACGTCGTCGATCGAGTTGGTCGCGAAGAGTCGGATCGCCGCTTCGATCACCTCGGCTCGCCGCGACGGGCGATGGGCAGGTCGGCGATCCACCGAAGCGTCGATGTCCGTACAGTAGGCGTGTGCGTGATGAAACTGCTGATCCAGCGCGCCAACCGGCGCCCAGCCAACCAGCGCGCCAACCGGCGCACCGGCCGTCCCGCCGTCACGAGATCATCGACGCGGCGATCAGGATGTTCGCCCGGCAGGGCTTCGTCGACACCTCGATCGGCGACATCGCCGTCGACGCCAACATGGCCGCCACCGCCGTGTACTACCACTTCTCCGGCAAGGAGGAGCTCTTCAACGCTGCCGTGGGTCGGGTGTTCGACGCCATCAGCGATGTCGTGTCCGGCGTGCGAGGCGGGGTGAGCGAGGTCGATGACGCGACCCTCGACCGGGTGATCGACGCCGTGTGGATCTGGGTCGACACGCATCCCGACGAGGCCACCTTGGTCCACCTCCAGCTCCCGGGCGCCACCCGGCAGGTCACGGCCAAACGCCAGGAGTTCGAGGAGCTGCATGTCGAGCGGGCGTTCGGATACCTGGGTCCGCGAGTCACCCGTCGAGTGCCCGCGGCGCGCCGCGCCGTGGAGACCCTCTCGGTCCGGACCCTGGTCGATCTGCTCATCTCGGTGCACTCGATGCGCCTCGCCGACGGGCCGCTGAGCGGTGAACCCAGCGCTGAGCTCCAGGCCTCGGTCCGCCGCCTCGCCCATCGGTTGGTGGCCGTCGCCTGAGATCAAGGTTCGGCGGCGGACCTCAGATCGCCTCGACCCAGTCCACCAAGAGATCGGGCACTCGGAGATCCTCGCGGATGTGTTCGGGGCCGATCACCTTGTCGATCCAGGCGTGGACGTGCCAGATCCGGCGCTCCTGATAGTTCACCACCTGCCCACCGTGCGCCGCGTGCTCCAACGAGCGCTGGATCGGCTCGAGATTGCTGTAGTCCTCGTCCATGATCAGGTCGAACCGATCCAGGCGTCGCTTCCAGATGTCGGGATGGGGCATCTTGCCCGCGCCCCAGTCCGCGGCGAACCAGACGATGTCGAGGCGGGTGCGATCGATCGCGGTCGGCCAGAAGACCAGGAAAGGGAACCCACGACCATCGAGCGGCGTGATGAGGTTCGGGAAGATGCCGAACGCCGGTTGGATCGACTCCCGCATCAGCGCGGGAAGGTGGGCCAGGGTGGCCAGCTGGTCGCGCTGGTCGGTGCGGGTGCCGGCCCGCACCGGGGACAACATGTTCTGATGGCCGTGGTCGAACAACGAGACGACGGTGCCCCGGGTGTCGAGGGTCGGTGCGATGGTCTCGGGATGGATCGTGCGGGCGTGGTACACCTCGAGGAACCCTTCGGCCACCACCTTCCAATTGCAGCGCAGCTCGACGGTCTTGGTATCGATGACCCGCACCGGTGACCGGGCCACATCGGCCATCAGGCGCGGCAGCGGATCCAGCCAGTCGAGCAGTGCGCCGGCCTCGGGATCGAGGTTCACGAACCACCACCCACCCCATCGCTCGCAGCGCACGGGCGGCAGGCCGCGATCGGCGGTACACAAGCCGACGAAGTCGCGCTCGTCGGGCACGCGAACGAGCCGTCCCTCCAGGTCGTAGGTCCACGAGTGGTACTGGCACACCAGGAGTCGCGCCTGGCCACCGGTACCCCGCACGACCGGCGCCCCCCGGTGCCGACAGGCGTTGCGGAAGGCCCGCACCTCGCCATCGGTCCCGCGCACCACGATCACGGCGGCGCCGGCGATGTCGCACACGTGGTACCCGCCTGGTTCGGCGAATTGGGAGTCGTGGGCGGCGTACACCCACGAGCGTCCGAACAGGTGGCGCTGTTCGAGCTCGAAGAACGACGGGTCCGTGTACCGGCCGATCGGCAGATCCGGGAGCACCGGGAAACCGTCGGGCGGCCCGGTCCGCTCACGCTCGTAGTCGGATCGCTCGTCGAACCAGTCGAGGTAGTCCGTGTCCATCGACTGCATCTTGCCAGCCCTCGCGACGTGACGCAGGACACTTGAGGCGGCCTACAGTTACTGCCGCACGACACCGTCTCACGACACATGTCTCAGGAGGACGCCGGTGAGCACTGGAAGCCCCAACGACCCCGCGGCCTGGTTCGGTGATTCCACGTTGGGTGAGCGCCTCCCGGCCTGGACCCGAGGCAATGCCGCCGATGTCTTCCCCGACCCGTTCAGCCCGCTGGCCCAGACGATGGTGCTGCGCAACGGCATGTGCACCGGTCTGCGAGATGCGTACATCTCCATCGGCGCGCTGTCCTTCGACGAGTTCGAGGACCCGGTCCGTCCCGACCTGTTCAAGATGTTCGGCGGCTATCTGTACAACCCGCTCACGCTCACCCGGGTGCTCGGTGCCCGCATGCCCGGCGCGTCCCCGAGATGATCGACAAGGCGTTCTTCGACGAGCGCGACGACGTGCCGCCCTACGACTACCAGTCCTGGCACGACTCACCGGAGCACGAGGCCCGCCTCGGCGAATCCATGGCCTGGACCATGGCGACGGAGTCGCTGCCCGAGCTCGACGCCGACAAGTCGTTGGCGCGTGCGCAGCGAGCCAACCGCCCCGACCTCGCCCGTCTGAGCGACGCCGCCCTCATCGCCCGCGCCCGCTCCATGGTGCCGGTGCTGCAGCAGGTGTTCGAGAACGCCATGCGGGTGTCGTCGCTGTCGTCGCTCGGCCCCGGCGCGCTCGGCGCCGTGTGCGAAGCCCTCGGCGACCCCACGATGGCCATCCGCCTCCTGGCCGGCATCGACGTCGACTCGGCCGAGCCGTCGCACGCCATGTGGGACCTCGGCCGCGTCGCGGCCGCCTCCCGTGACGTGGCCGCCGCGTTCGACACCGGGGCCGACAACGTCCTCGACGCGCTCCGCGCCGCGGGAAGCGCCGACGCGCTCGACTTCTTGTCTCGCTTCGACCAGTTCCTCCACGACTACGGCGCCCGAGCGCAGAACGAGTACGACCTGATCTCGCTCTCGTGGGAGGTCGAGCCCCGGATCGCGCTGGCCGCCATCGACCTGATGCGCAAGAGCGACGAGACCCAGGCTCCCGCCGTGCGCCACGACACAGCGGTGGCCGAACGCGATCGCCTCGCCGCCGAGATCGGCGAGCAGATCGCGGGCGACGCGGAGACGGCCGGCCTGTTCGAAGCCGCGCTGCGCTCGGCCCGGTTGTTCCTGAGCGGGCGCGAGCGCGCCAAGACCAACTCCGTCGTCGTGATCAACGAGATGCGGGTGGCGCTGCGGGAACTCGGTCGGCGCCTGGTCGAACGCGGCCACCTGGACCAGATCGAGCACGTCTTCATGGTGACCGACGACGACCTCGACCACCTGCGCCACGACCCCGCCGTGTTCGGCGACACGGTCCGCTCCCGCTGGAACCAGTACCGCTCGTTGTTCGACTACGAACCGGTGTTCATCGTCAACGGGCGGGTGCCGGCGCTGACCGAGATGACCAACCGTGCCGACAAGTCAGCGGCGGTGAGCACGGTCACCGCCGGCACGGTCCTCGCCGGTGCCGCCGGCTCTGGCGGCTCCGCCACGGGCCGCGCCCGGGTGATCCTCGACGCCTCCCACCCCGAGGGCCTGGAGCCGGGCGACGTGTTGATCGCGCCGCAGACCGACCCGTCGTGGGTGCCGTTGTTCGTCCCGGCGGCCGCCGTCGTGGTCAACGTCGGCGCCATGGGCAGCCACGCCATGATCGTGTCGCGCGAGCTCGGGATCCCTTGCGTGGTGTCGGTCGCCGACGCCACCCACCTCATCCCCGACGGGGCGACGGTGACCGTCGATGGCACCGCCGGCACCGTCACCGTCGTGTCGGTCGTTTAGGCGGCGGTGTCGGCCACCGGACCGTCAGGGACTCCGGGGTCCACGCCGGCCAGCGCGGAGCACCGACGATGCCGCCGTCGACGAACGTCGCGATGGTGACCGGCCCCGGCCCGGTGTTGTCGAACACTTCAGCGCTGTCCGCCAACTCGATCATGAGCACGACGTTGCCCCACAGCCGACGCCATCGTGAGCGGATCTTGTCCTCGGGAACGTCGTGACCTCCTGCGGCCACTCGTGCCCGCACTCGCTCGATCGAGTACTCCTCCGGCACGGCGACGACGATGAGATGCACGTAGTAGCCGGCGTCTCGAGCCCTGCGTACCAGGTCGATCTTCGACTGGTGGGAGGCGACCGTCTCGGCGATGAACGATTCGCCGCGGGCGAGGAGCGCCTCACGGGCGGTCTCCGCGGCCTGGGCCGCTTCGTAGCCGTGCGACAGCGGATCCCGGGGCCAGCGGTCGGCGGCGATCACATCGGCGTTCACGAACGCAACCCCGGGCCGAAGGTCGGCCAGGACGAACTCGACGAATGTCGACTTGCCCGCCCCATTGGGACCCACGACGAGGTCCAGGCGGCTCACAAGACCGTCGTCGACCCGTCCGGCAGTCGGCGGACCATACGTCCCTCGTCGTCCATGACGACCGCGGTGACGCCCCTCGCGGCGAGACGATCCGCGAACGAGATCTCGTTGGCGGCGGTAGAGATCGCCGCATTGATGGCGGCGTTGGCGACGACCCGTTCGCCCGGGTCAAGGCTCCCAAGGGTGACTGAACCGGCGATCGCTTGCTGGATGCGACGCTGGGACAAGCTGGTCTGCCGGTCGAAGAACATGCCGAATCGAGCCCAGTGCTCGAGCTGCTTCGCCGCCGAGCGGTGCTCCTCGCGACCTTCGGCCTCCGCCGCCTCGATCAGGTCGACGGGGAGCCGGGTCGTCTTGGTCGTCATCGGCACACCTCCAGATGTGTCATTGTGCCACAGGCAGAGGCGTTGTGTCACAACTTGGTTGCTGAGGTGTCCCGGGGCCGCCGCGACGTTGTGCGCGCCACCTTCACGGGTCGGCACCTACGTGCCCGGTACGCCGATCATGCCGGACGCCGAGGCTGAGAACCGCTCGGAACCACCGTTGACGCTGCGGCCCCCGTCGACCACGAGTGTGTGGCCGTTGACGAGCCTCGACTCGTCGCTGGCCAGGTACACCGCCGCGTGGGCGATGTCCATCGGGTCCGAGGCCACGCCCCAGCGTTCCCGAGATCGCTCGGCGACGGCCCCGAGGTTGGTGGCATCACCGGTCAGAGCCAGAGCAGTGAGCGGCGTGGGGATGTTGCCAGGGGCGATGGCATTGGCCCTCACACCCTGCACTCCGAGCTCGCTGGCCACCGACTTGGTGAACCCGACCACGGCCGTCTTGGCCGCGGTGTATGCGTGAGGTCCGAGCCCGCCGATAACCCCCGCGATGCTCGACGTCGAGATGATCGAGCCACTCCCCTGGGCCACCATCACCCGGGCCGCGTGTTTGCTGCCGTAGAACACCGAGTGCAACAACACGTCGATCGTGGCCATCCACGCCGAGGTCTCCGTCTCGGCGATCGGGCCCACGGCCCCGACCACGCCGGCGTTGTTGACCATGACGTCGAGCCGCCCCCACGTCGCCACTGCGAGATCGACGGCCGCCGCGACATCGGACTCCGACGTCACGTCGCACCGGATGAACCGGACGGCCTGCGGGTAGCGGGCGGCCACCTCGGTGCCCCGCTCGACCTGGATGTCGGCCAGCACGACGGAGGCTCCCTCCGCGACGAACCGCTCCACGATCGCTTCGCCGATGCCGCTGGCCCCGCCGGTCACCACCGTCGACTTGCCATCGAGTCGTCCCACCATCTCAGCGCTCCCCACGGCTGTCACGAGCGGTGCCGGCTCGTCTGATCATCGTCGCCATGGTCTCGTGGTAGTGGGCGATCTTGCACTCTCGTTCGTTGAGGATGTTCGCCCGGTAGGCGCTCGACCGCTTGGTCCGAGCGAGCTGCTCGTAGATGCCGATGTCCTCGGCGACCACATCTTTGAGGTGCTGCCAGTGCGCCGACATGCGGGCGCGGTACTCGGCGTAGTCGGGATCGTCGGTGTCGCCGGGATAGGCGATCTCCCAGCACAGGAACCGGGTGCGATCGACGTCGATCGGGATCGGGTTGAAGACCTGGATGTGCTCGGGGTTGCAGTTGAACACCGTGTTCGGGAACACGACGTAGTGGCAGATCGCGTACTGGTGGTGATCCCAGTCCTCCGCCAGCTTCTCGCGGTGCTGCTGGCGGGGCACGAAACACATGTAGTTGTGGTCGTTGACGATGTGAAAGGTGGTGTCACGAGCGGACTTCACCCAGTCGGCGCCGACGTTGTGCAGCTCGCTCGTGTGGTAGATCTCGTTGAAGCCGTCGACGATGGCCTTGTAGCTGACGGGGACATCCCACTCCAGCACCTCCACCAGCTCCATGTCCTCCATGCGGTACTGGCCGAGGTCGGCCAGGATGTCCGGGCCGATCCAGTCCCGCAGGCTCGGCGCCTGGTCCGGGCCGGCCAGGTTCACGAACACCCAGCCGCCCCACTCGTCGGCGGCGACCGCCGGAGCGCGCACACCCTCGAGGTGTTCGGGGGCGAAGTCCTGCCGCTCGGGAACGCCGACGAGCTTCCCCGTGGTGTCGTACACCCAGCCGTGGTAGGGGCACGTGAACCGCCGGGCGCCGCACCCGGACCATTCGGTGACGAACGACGGGCCCCGGTGTCGGCACACGTTGTGGAACGCGGCCAACGAACCATCCGGCTGGCGGGTGATGACCACCGTCTCGCCGTGACTCTCGAAGCTCAGCCAATCCCCCGGGTCCGCCACCTGCGTCGATCGACCGGCGAGGAGCCACGTGGTGTTGAGCACCTGCTGGCGTTCGAGCTCGAACTGCATCGGGTCCGTGTAACAGGACCGATCGAGCACTGCCGGTCCGTAGTCCGGCAGGTTCGGGACCGACGGGCCCAGCCGGACCGGCACCTCACCACGTGTTGGCACATGAACCATCGGGCTGCCCCCTTGACCGTTCCACTCGACGGGCCCGACTCGACGGGCCCGAATCGACGTTTCACCTAACAGATGTTATATAACCACACATGCCACGCGCCGTCGACGCCGACCAGCGACGGACGGAGTTCACCGACGCCGCCTCCCGCATCATCGCTCGCTCCGGCGTCGAAGCGGCGACCATGCGCGAGGTGGCCGCCGAGGCCGGTTGGACCACGGGCGCCGTCACCCACTACTTCGCGGACAAACGGGAGCTGCTGCTGGCCACCCTCCAGGACTCCCTGGCCAACCGGCGGGCCCAGCGTCCGGACCCGGGGGCGGCGAACCCCGAGGAGCGACTGTGGGCCTCCCTCGTCGGCGCCCTGCCGTTGGACGACGACCGGCGACGCCACTGGCTGGTCACGCTGGCCTTCGCCACCCAGGCCGCCGCCGATGCCGAACTGGCCACCGCGCAGCGCGGTGCCTACCGGGAGTTCCGGGGCCACATCCAGAGCCTGGTCGAAGCAGCAGGACTGGCGGACGCCCGGGCCAGCCAGACGCGGGCCGAGCAACTCATCGCCGCCGCCGACGGCATCGCCATCCAGGCCCTGTTCGACCCGGGGGCGTGGACTCCCGCCCGGCAGGCGTCGACCCTCGAGGCGATGTACCGCACGGCGCTCGGTCGCCACTGAGGATCGAGGCCGAGCATGACTTCATGGAGTGGTTGTAGAGTTACTCCCCCGATGGGGACTTCTCTGTTCCCCCCCATGGGGGGCCACGACACCGACGAACTGACGGCACGGATCGAAGGCGCGGTGCGCGCCGCGTCCGACGCGGATCCCGGCCGGATCCTGGCCGCGCTCCGGGCGGTCGGACCCGACGAGCTCGGCGTGTTCCTCCACCGATCGCTCGACGTCCCCGACGGCGTGACGGCCATCGGCTCGGGTCTGCCGGCCTCCCCCGGTGCGGCCTCAGGCGCCATCGTCTTGAGTGCCGAGAGCGCCATGACCGCCGCCGACACCGGCGCCGCCGTGATCCTCGTCCGGACCGAGACGACACCCGACGACGTCCACGGCATGCTGGCCAGTCGCGGCATCTTGACGTCGCGAGGCGGGCTCGTGAGCCACGCCGCCGTCGTCGCCCGGGGCTGGGGCATCCCGGCGATCGTGGGGGCCGCCGGAGTCGTCGTCGACGGCGACACCGTGCTCGTCGATGGGCACCGC
The DNA here is from genome assembly GCA_963732655.1 of uncultured Acidobacteriota bacterium. GTDB lineage: Bacteria > Actinomycetota > Acidimicrobiia > Acidimicrobiales > SHLQ01 > CAVTWS01. Next base: position 65,710 of record CAVTAI010000006.1, read on the forward strand.
CTGCGCGAAGGCGACATCATCACGATCGACGGGACGACCGGCCACATCTACACCGGCGAGCTCGCCACGACCGGCGCCGATGCTCCACCCGAGCTCGACACGCTGCTCAGCTGGGCGGACGACGTGGCCTGCGGCCACGTACAGGTGCGGGTGAACGCCGACACCGAAGGCGATGCTGCCCACGGTCGACGCCGCGGCGCCCGGGGCATCGGGCTGTGCCGTACCGAGCACATGTTCCTGGCCGCCGATCGGCTCGCCCTGATGCGCCGCTTCATCCTCAGCGACGATGTCGCCACCGAGACCGACGCCCTCCGCGCACTCGAGTCAGCGCAGGTGACGGACTTCGAGACGCTCCTCGAAGCCATGGACGGCCTCCCGGTCACCATCCGGCTGCTCGATCCTCCGCTCCACGAGTTCCTCCCCGATCTCCTCGATCTCGTGGCCCGCGAGGCCCGCGGCGAGTTGACCTCGGACGACGATCTCGAACTGGCCGCCGTTCGCCGCCTGCACGAGACGAACCCGATGATCGGCACCCGGGGCGTGCGCCTGGGCATGGTCCGGAGCGGCCTCTACGAGATGCAGGTCCGGGCGCTGTGCACCGCCGCCGCCCGCCTGTTCGACCGGGGTCTGCACCCGCACGTCGAGATCATGATCCCCCTCGTCGTCGACGCCGAGGAGCTGAGGATCGCCCGCGGGTGGGTCACCGGCGTGCTCGACACCATCGGCCACCCCGAGCTCGCCTCGAATGTGGTCACCGTCGGAGCCATGATCGAGACCCCCCGCGCCGCGCTCACCGCAGGTGCCTTGGCCGAACACGCCGACTTCTTCTCGTTCGGCACGAACGACCTCACCCAGATGACCTACGCCTTCAGTCGTGACGATGTCGAGGCCAAGCTCCTGCCGTTGTACTTGGCCCACGGCATCTTGCCGGCCAACCCCTTCGGCGTCCTCGACCGAGACGGTGTCGGCCAACTCGTCCGCCTCGCCTGCGACGCCGCCCGCGCCGCCAAACCGGGCATCAAGCTGGGCGTGTGCGGTGAACACGCCGGCGACCCGGCGTCGGTCGAGTTCCTGGTCGCGGTCGGCGTCGACTCGGTGAGCTGCTCCCCTTATCGCGTCCCCATGGCCCGCCTCGGCGTCGCCCAGGCGCTCCTCGACACCGGCCGTGTCGATCCCACCACGGTGACCTTCTCGGCGGCACCCGAATCCACCACGTCCGCGCCCGCTCCCGGATTCGAGACGAGCTCCGTCAGCGCCGACGCGGGCACCAGCGACGTGATCGACGTCGGCCGCGTCCTGCACACGCTGCGCATCCGCGGCTTCGTCTCCCCCGCCGGGTTCGAGGCGAGCCTGGGCGTCCATCCCGCCGAGATCCTCGAGGGCCTCGTCGAATCGGGCCAGGCGCGGTACCTGGAACCTCGCCAGCTCTACGGTCTGCTCCCTCCGGGCAAGGAGCTCCTCGAGTCGCTCCTGAGCGAGTTCGCCACTCCGGAGGTGACGGCGGCCCTGCACCACGACTACGACAAGTTCCTCGCCCTCAACGCCGAGCTGAAGACGCTGTGTACCGACTGGCAGATGCGCGCCGGCGAGCCCAACGACCACACCGATGCCGCCTACGACGCCGGCTGCGTCGAGCGTCTCGTGGCGCTCACCGATCAGACCGCCCCGGTCGTCGACGCCATGGCGTCGACCCTGCCGCGATTCCGGCGTTACGTCGACCGACTCCGCGCTGCGGTCGAGCAGGTCCTCGCCGGCCAGCACAAACGCTTCACCGGGGTCATGTGCGAGTCGTACCACGACGTGTGGATGGAGCTCCACGAGGACCTCATCGTCCTTCAACGCATCGATCGCACGGTCGAGGGCAGCTTCTGAGGCGCTCCCGGGCGATCACCTTAGACTCCACCTCAGTGACGACCGACCCTCAGCCCGCCAGACGACTCGGCCGGCCTCCGGCATCGAGCTCGACCGAAACCCGCGAGCGCCTCGTCGAAGTGGCTCGGCGCTGCTTCGCCGAACTCGGCTTCGAAGCGACCACCAACCGCTCGCTGGCCGAGGAAGCAGGCATCACCACAGGCGCGATCTACCACTACTTCGGGTCGAAGCTCGACATCTACACCGCAGTGTTCGACGACGTGCGACGACGCGTGTACGACGAGCTCGAAGCGGCCGCGGCGCTCGGCGTGACCTTCGTCGATCAGCTCGAATCGATGTTGGAGCGGGCCCACGAGCTCAACCGGGAAGACCCGACCCTCGCCACCTTCCTGGGCGCCGCCCGGGTCGACGCTCGCCGCCACCCCGAGATCGCCGGCGCCCTCATGTCGGACTGGTCCGAGGCCCGAACCAACTTCTTCGCCAGCATGGTCGACCACGGCATCCGTTCCGGGGAGATCGAACCGGAGATGCGCGAGACCGTGATCGCCATGATCTCGGTGATCACCGTCGGCCTGACCGATGCCGTGTCCGACGACCTCGCCACGCACCGCATGGCCGTCAACGGAATTCGAGGCCTGCTGCGAGGCGATCTCATCAGTCGCTCACCGGCCGTGGCCTGATCGCTCGGCCATCGCTTCGACCCGTGCTCGGTCCGGCTCCGCTGAGAAACTAATCACGCGGTAGATTTCCCCCGGCAACCGGTCCGGTTGCGCAGCAACGAGCACACGCAGGGGGAATCATGGAGCTCGAAGGCAGGGTGGCCGTCATCACCGGCGGCACCCGAGGTATCGGCCGGGCCGTCGCCGAGGCCTTCCTCGCCGAAGGGGCGCGGGTCGTCATCAACGGTCGAAGCCCCGAGAAGGGGGCCGCCACCCTCGCCGAGATCGGCGCGGGTGACCGTCTCCACTACATCCAGGGTGACGCCATCGTGCAGTCCGAGGTCGACGCTGTCATCGACGGTGCGGTCGAGCACTTCGGTCGCATCGACATCCTCATGGCCAACGCCGGTGGCGGCGACAACTATGCGCCGATCGTCGACCTCACCGATGAGGCCATGGACTTCGCCATGAAGGTCAATTTCTGGCACACCTTCTGGGCCATACGCCGGGCGTTGAAATACATGATTCCCCAGGAGTGGGGCCGCATCATCACCATGTCGTCGGTCGAAGGGAAGTACGGCAAACCGGTGATCTCGCCGTACGTGGCCGCCAAACACGCCATCAACGGACTCACGAAGTCGTGCGCCCAAGAGGTCGGCACCATGGGCATCACCGTCAACGCGGTCTGCCCGGGCGCCATCGAGACCGACATGATGAAAGAGGCCGGACCCGGCGCCGCCGAAGCCGCCGGCATGACCTACGAGGCCTTCCTCGACATGTTCGCCAGCGAGACGGCGCGCAAGAAGCTCAACACCGTCGAGGACGTCGCCCAGGTGTGCGTGCTGCTGGCCTCCGAGCTCGGCGGCGGCATCAGCGGGGCGCAGATCTCGATCGACGGCGGCACCGCCGCCTACTGAGGGGGAATCATCATCATGGGAAAACTTGACGGCAAGGTCGCGGTGATCACCGCCAGCACCCGCAGCATCGGGCGGGCCATCGCCGATGCCTATGTCGCCCAGGGCGCCAAGGTCGTCGTCAGCGGCCGTGACGCTGCGAAGGGCGCTCGGTGCCTGGAGGAGATGGCCGCCGGGGACCAGGCCCACTTCATCGCCTGCGACGCCACGAAACAGGCCGATGTCGAGGGTCTCATCCAGGGCACCATCGACCATTTCGGCCAGGTCGACATCGTCGTGCTCAATGCCGGAGGGGTCGGGCAGACCTCCATGATCGTCGACATGCCCGACGACGAGTGGCAGCACGAGTTGAACCTTAACCTGAACCACACCTTCTGGGGTTTACGCAAGGCCCTCCAACACATGATCCCGCGCGAGAGCGGCCGGGTCATCGCCATCTCGTCGGTCGAGGGCAAGCTCGGCAAGGCCGGCATCGCCGGGTACGCGGCCAACAAACACGCCATCAACGGTCTGGTGAAGAGCGCAGCCCACGAGGTCGGCACCCTGGGCATCACCGTCAATGCCATCTGCCCGGGCATCGTGCTGACCGACATGTTCTACGACTCGGGTCCGGAGACGATCAAGGTGATGGGCCTCCCCGACCTCGACGCCCTGGCCGACATCTTCGCCAAGGATTCCGCCATCAAACGGCCGAACACCGTCGAAGAGGTCGCCGCCGTCGCCGTCCTGCTCGCCACCGACCAGGCGGCCGGCATCACCGGGGCGCTGTTCCCGGTCGACGGCGGGACGGTGCAGTACTGAGCGGGCATGATTCCGCCGATTCGGCTCTGGGTCTCACCGCGCTCGGTCTCGGCCCTCCGGTCCAGATCGCTTATGCCGTCACCGATGTCCGCGCTGCGGCCTTGGTGTGGGCGGAACGAGGCGTGGGCCCGTTCGTGGTGCGGGAACACATCGAAGTGAACGGAGCACGGCTCGCCGGGCGGCCGGCCACGTTCGACCACTCGGCGGCCTTCTCCCAGCTCGGCGGACTGATGCTCGAGCTGTTCTGCGTCCACCACGACACGCCGGTCACCCAGTCATCGGGGCTGCATCATCTGGCTTTCTTCGTCGACTCCGTCGACGAGGACGGAGCCCGGCTGGCCGCCCACGGGTGGCCCGAGGTCCTGGCCGGCACCAGCGGCGGCGGCAACTACTTCGCCATGCACGATGCCCGACCCGAACTCGGTCACCTGGTCGAGATCTACGCCGCCAGCGAACGGATGCTGGCGTTCTACGCATCGATCGCCGACACCTCCGCCACCTGGGACGGCACCGACCCCCTGCGGTGACCGAAGGCGGGCCGGACGCGAGGCTCAGCCAGGAACGGTCTCAGCGGACGCATCTGGAGGCGGCAATGCGGCGTCGGGCCCGAGCACGAGTTGATCGGGTGGCACGACGTAGGGCGCCACACAGAACTCGGTGTAGCGGGCATTCACGTGATCGAGCGCCGCCCGTGCCCGGTCGGAGTAGCCCTGCGGAAACACGACGGTACGGTCGGACCCGGCGCCTGCGAAGGTGCCCTCCTCGGCCACGATCTCGAGCGACGGCGACATCTCCTCAGCCACATCGGCGGGCAAACGTGAGATGACCAGAGCGGTGAACTCGACGAGGTTCAAGTTCCGGACCTCGTCGTCGCTGGGCTCCATCGCCGTGCAGAAGCGCGCCCACCTGGCCGGGACCTCGGGCCGCGCGCATCCCCCCGAGATCGTCACGTCGATGAGCTGGAGGCGAGCCCATCTCGACATGGGCGCCAGCACTTCCTGGCTCATCGTTTGAGGGGTGTGGGAATCTCGGGCGATCAGGTCGGCGACCGTGGGAAGCTGACGATCTCTTTCGTCAGCCGGAAGCTGTGTCCAGCGCGCATATGCCTCGCAGAATGCCGGATCGTCGATCGAATCGGGAAAGTCGATGTCCCGTACCGTTTCGCTGCTCGGCACCACGTCATCGACGACGGAAGCCACCGGGGCCGAGGACGTCACCACCTGATCGGCCTCGACGACTGTCTCATCACCCGTGCAACTGGGAAGGATCGACAAGGCAACCGCGACGGCGGCAATCACTCGCACGTGCCACCCCCTCTCCGAAGTCCCGTCGCCCTAGCGACCATCGTGCCTCCCCGTTCGATGTTGCTGGTGGTCCTGGCGTTCTCGGCGATTCGACGGCGATCCTCTTTGTGGTATGTCCTAGGGGTTCCGATCGAAGCGCGAGCCCAGGCGAACGGCGAGGTCGTCGACGATACTCGGGGGCTCGTTCTTGGGGATCGAGATGATAGCCAGGTCCGCGCCCGCTTCTTCGTAGGCCCGGATCTCGTCGGTGAGGTGGTCGAGATCGCCGCCGCGGACCATGGCCGACACGCAGATATCGGCGATGTCGCGCCCTTCCTCGGCGCAGCACCGGGCCAGGACCTCTCTGGTCGCCGTGAAGTCCTGCACCGAAGCGGTTTGTGACCCGTAGTTCCAGTGATGGGCGTACCGGGCCACCAGCGGCATGGTGCGGCGCCGGCCCGCCCCACCGATGCAGATCGGCAGCGGACGCTGGATCGGCTTCGGATTGCACGGCGCCGCATCGAGCTGGAACCAGCGGCCGTCGAAGTCACTGTGATCGTTCGTGAGCAGGGTGTCGATCACGGCCAGGCCCTCGGCGAATCGTTCGAACCGCTCCGCCACACTCCCCAGCTCGATGCCGTAGGCACGGCACTCGTCCTCGTGCCAGCCGGCGCCGATCCCCAGCTCGAGCCGGCCCCCGCTCGTGATGTCGAGCGTGGCTGCCATGTTCGCCAGCACGGCCGGGTGGCGGTACACCATGCCCGTCACCAGCACGCCGCCGCGCAGCCGCTCGGTCGCGGCCAGCAGCGCCGTGAGGGTGATCCAACCCTCCAGGCAGTCACCGTCGGCATCGCCCGACAGGGGCACGAAGTGATCGAAGGTCCAGCCCGACTCGAACACCTCGTGAGCGTCGGCCCGGCGCCACACCTCCCGCAACCACTCCCAACTGGTGTGTTGGGGCGAGGTGCTGATGGCGAACCTCATGGCTGGCTCATCACGTGGGCGGCCAGAGCGAGTCGGGGGCCGACCACCCCACCGGCGCGCCCCAACGCTCGGCGAACACCGCCTCCTCGGCCGGACGGCGCTTCGGCACGCCCCACTTCCCGATCGGGAACCCGATGGGCACCATGGCGTGCATGTGCCACACGCCGTCGTTCGGTACACCGAGCAACGCTTCGGCTTCGTCCTTGCGGTGTTTGAGCAGCGTCGTGATCGTCGTGCCGAGACCGAGAGAGCGAGCGACCAGGCAGAGGTTCCACAGGCACGGGAACGTGGTGGTCTCGCCGCCGGGTTTGCCGAACACGAAGATGAGGGCCGGCGACGTGTGGACGTTGTCGGCCAGCCACTGGGCCGACTTGTCGATCCGCGCCGATTGGGCGACCGCCGGATCGGCGTGGTCGCCCTCGGTGATCCGCTCCTGCACATGGGCGTATTGGGTGGCGTTGATCTGGTCGAGGCACGTGCGGTAGAGCTGCTGCACCCGGCCTTTCACGTCGGGGTCGGTGACGACCACGAACCGGAACCGTTGCTCGTTCCCGCTGTTGGGGCCCCGGATGGCGGCATCGAAGAGCACCGGCCACACCTCGTCGGGAACGGGAGTTGGTTCCAACCGGCGCATGGCGCGGGTCGTGTACACGGCCTCGAGGATGTCCATCGACAGAAACTAACCGCGCGATATGTCAGCGGCCGATTCGTGGTGGGTGCTCAGGGCTGGTGGAACTCCTCGGCACCGTGGATCAGGGCGGGCAGATCCGGATCCTCGGTGGTGACCAATTGCTCCACCCAGCGGTGGAACCGCTGGCCGCCGCCCTCGTTGCGGCCGAACAGGACGTGGTCACGGGCGCCGGTCCGGAGGGCTTTCTGGATGCCGAGACCGGTCGCGTAGTCCTCGTCCCGCACGACACCGAGGAGGAAGGCCATCCGCGTGTCGATCAACTCCGAGGTCTCCGGAGTCGGCTCGAAGGTGGCCAGAAAGTTCTGGACGGTGACCGATGAACCGGGATCGGGCCCGGGCAGCAGCTGGGAAACCATGTACAGGCGACCCCCGGCATCGAACGAGGCGACGGAGACGTGAGGGAAGATCGTCCACACCCCGCCGAGCATGGCCTCGTGCGGCCATTCGTCCTCCGGCTGACCGTCGAGCACCACGATGCGATCGTCGGGTTGGGTCAGCCGTTGGTGGGGACCCCAGGCGTCGTAGATGGCCTTGTTGTTGTAGTCCGGACCGAAGGTGTTCCGGTGCAGCACGGGGAGGTGGTAGAAGTCGAGGTAGCCGTCGTAGGCGAGCTTCCAGTTCGGCCCGGCGACCCTCTGGCGGCCGACCAGCCGGCAGTCGCCGAAACGATGCTCGGCCAACACCCGCTCGTAGCCACCGAGCCAGGCGTCGGTGTCGAACCAGGCGTCGGGCCTCACCGAGCCGAACACGAGCCCGGCCCGCTCGGCCACCGGCAAGGGCAGCAGGCCGTGGCACGAGCGGTCGATCTCCCCGAACGCCGACTCGTCGAAGACACCGACCAGGGCACCCTGCGAGTCGTAGGACCAGGCGTGGTATGGGCAGGTGAAGCGTCGGGCCACGCCGGCTGGTTCGGTCTCGACGATGGCGCCGCGGTGGCCGCACATGTTCACGAACGATCGCAGCACACCGTCGCCGCCCCGGGTCAACAGCACCGGGACGCCGGCCACCTCGATGGTGGTGAACGAGTGGGCCTCGGCGAGTTCACAGCTGAACCCCAGGACCAGCGGTACCCGCCCGAAGATCCGAACCATCTCGAGCTGCCAACGATCCGGATCGGTGTAGTTGGACGCCGCGACCGTGGTGACGCCCGGTTCGAGCGGGCGGGTCCCGGCCTGAGCGTGCGCCAGGGTCCGCCGGGCCATGGCGACGAGGTCGGATCGGCCCGAGGTCACCGGCGCCTCTACCCGCTCGTGGACGGCGGGACCGTCTCGTGCAATCGGTGGTTCGGGATGCGGGGCCCCGCGACCCAGCCGCACAGCTGGGGATCGCACTCCCGGATGTCGCCTTCGATCCACGAACCATCAGGCCGGAAGCGACCCGTTCGGCCGTCGAGAGTCACGACCAGCGTGCCGTCGTCAGCGCGCTCGTAGATCGCCCCGGTGAACGGATGACGGGCGCCCAGCATCAGTCAGCCTCCCCGGCCGAATCGCGCCCCAGCACCCATTCGTCGAGCTTGGCGTGCAGCCACCGGATCTTGGACTCCTGGTAGAGGCCCAGGGTCATGGTCGGCTTGCGGGAGGTCTCGAGCCCCCGCTGGACCTTGGGCATGTTGAACAGATCCTGGTTGAAGATCTTGCCGATCATGCCCAATTCGGCCGCGTCGGTGAAGGTCTCGTGCTCGTCCAACATGTGCATCTCGGCCGGTGGCGGCCGCTCACCCGAGAACGGCGCGAGGTAGATGCACTCCATGATGGAGCTGCGGTGATCGTCGCCGTTGGGACGAAAGCGGTAGACGATGCGGTTGAACGCTCCCCAGGGGTGGAAGTTCGGGAACACCGTGTAGTCGATGTTGTCGTTGAGCTCGGCGTCGGACATGTCGTCGACGAGGTCGCCGACGACCGGCCGCCACCGCTCCCGGGCCGCGTCGGCGGCCACCTGACGCATCGTGCGACCGTGGGGGATCGGCATCGGGTTGTCCTGATCGACCCGGATGTCGAGCATGGCCCGCATCATCTCGTCCTCGCTGGGCGGCGGGTCGAGGTTGGGGCTGGGCGTTCCGCCCGGGGTGATGGCTCGGGCGAAGTTCTCCCAGATGTCCACCTGGCTGTTGGTGTCACCGAGATAGGCCAACGCCTGGGGGTGGGTTCCGCTGACGTGGTAGGCCTCGCAGAACGCCTCCTGGGCCACCTTCCAGTTGGCCGGGACGACCTTGGCCACGTGGGCCTGCTTGTAGCGGTTCGACAGGTCCCAGACCGTGAAGTGGTCGACGATCTCGCCGAGGTAGTCCTCGAGGGGCTCGGCCTCGGGGTCGGGATTGATGAACACGAACCCACCCCAGGTGCCCACGCGACATTCCGGCAGCGAGAACTCCTCGGGCACCACCTGGCCGAAATCCCATTGTGACGGCACGAAGGACAGGGTGCCGTCGAGCGCCCAGGTGTACCCGTGGTAGGGACAGCGAAACTCTCCGCACCGCCCGCTGTAGTCCTTGAGCTGTCGGCCCCGGTGCAGGCAGGCGTTGGGATAGGCCTTGATCTGGTCGTTCGCGACCCGAACGACGATGTAGGAGGACCGGGCGATCTCATAGATCACGTGGTCGCCGACCTCGGGGATCTCTTCCTCGCGGCAGGCGAACTGCCAGACCCGACTCCACAGGTTGGCGACCTCGGCGTCGTGCCAGTCGCGTGAGATGTATCGGTCGATCGATATCTCCTCGGCGCCCATGAACCTCGGGTGCTCGATGCGAAGTACCGCCGGAACCTCGCGGGTATCGGTATCGAGGAGGGCCTGATACGAGATGCCGGGCGAACGAGCCTGGCCGAGCTCGGGCCCATCGTTCGCGCTCGTTTGGCTCACAACGCCCCCTTCATCGATGTCATCCCGTGCTCCATTATTGACCGCTGAGTTAATTATCGTCCAACCGGCCCGCTCCCCAGAGTTGCTCAGTCCTGCCTTCGGCAATACAGCCCGGGGCCCATCAGCGGGACAGGACCGTGGTCAGCTCGGCCAGCGCCTCGGCGGGGTCGACCACGTGGATCGTGGTCCAGCCGAGTGTCGCCGCCGGCACGAGGTTGTCGGCGAAGTCGTCGAGGTAGGCGATGGCATCATGCGCCACGCCCAGCTGTTGCGCGGTCACCTCGTAGATGGCGGGCTCAGGCTTGCGGCACCCGACGAGTGAAGAATCGATGACGGCCGTGAACACCGAGAAGTCCATCTGCGCCTCGATGATGTGCCGGGCCTCGACGAAGCTGTTGGTGAGAAGCGCGACCCGCACACCCTCATCGCTCAGGGAGGTGATGCGGCTCACCACGTCGTCGTTGAGCGTGAACCCTTGACCGGTCAAGATGTCGTCGATCTCATCGCCGACGAGCTGGATGCCCGCGGCACCGGCGTAGGCACCAATTAGTCCCTGGATCTCGGCGGTCGGGATCTCGCCTCGCTCGGCCCGGTGCCAGGGATGGTCCGACGAGTGGTGCCGCGGCCCCATGACCACCTCCAACATCGTCAGCATGTCCGTGCGGGCGCGTCGAGCCAGCCGGTTGAGCTGGTTGGTGATGGGCGTGATGACCACGCCTCCGAAATCGAAGACGACGGCGTCGATGGGCATGGGTATCCAGTCAGATGATGTCGATGGCGTCGAAAACCAGCGCGGCGTACCGGTCATCGCCGGCCAGTGTGCAGGCTTGGCGCCACGGCGAGCGTTTGGTGCCCCAGCTCACGAAGTCGTGCGCCGTCGAGGTGACCGTCGCCGCGGCGCCCGAGTCGGCACCTTCGGTCACCGAGATGAATCCGCTCTCGTCGGCCGGTACCAACGTCCACGAGCCACCACCCGGCCCGGTGAGGTTGACCGCGAGCGGGCGGTCGACGATCCGCATGGCCGCAGTGCACATCTGCGGCAGGCCGGCCCACATCCAGCCTATCCCGGGGCGGAGCCGACGGTCATCGACATCGGGGATGTCGATCATCAGCGGCCCCCCGGGCGCCAGGAGATCGTGGCGGAGGTGGCAGTAGTGATCGAAGCAGTAGGCGTCGGCCAGCTGGTGCATCTGGTATGTCCCGAGATCTCCGACCGGGAGGGGTGAGGAGGCCAGGGGTTCCTCCTGCATGGCGGCCAGGGTCGCGAAGGCACGCTCCCGGTAGGCCTCGTACTCGGCGAGCAGCTGATCCGGGGTCCAGGATCGTCGGGGCGCGACGAGCGCCTCCATGGCCATCTCCGCCGTGGCCTCCGCCGGAGGCGGACCATCTACCGATGCCGGAGGCGAGGGGTCGACCATCTCCTTGAAGTTCGAGGTGAGGTGGGCCAGAACGTCCTGCACCCGCCAGCCTCGGCACGCACTCGGCTGGTCCCACTGCTCAGGCGTGATCCGGGCCAGGACGATCTGGAGGTCGGCGTGGTTGGCCTTCAGGCCCTCGATGGCGTCGATGCTCATGAGCAGACGATAATTCGATCGCGCGATATGTCGCCGAGGCCGGCTGTCTCGGGCACGACCTCGCCTGACCCTGAGGACGTACCCAGATGCACGCGGCACTGATCACCGGAGCAGGACAAGTCGAACTGGTCGAGTTTCCCGAGCCCGAACCAGCTCCCGATGGGGTGGTGGTCGACATCGCCTTCTGCGGGATCTGCGGCACGGACATCCACGCTTTCCAGTCCGGCCGGCCCTACACGCCGGCGGTCTGCGGCCACGAGTGGACCGGAACCTTGTCGGCGGTGGGGCACGACGTCCGGCGCCTGAGCGAGGGCGACCGGGTCGTCGTGGCCGTACCGCCACCGTGCGGTGAGTGCGCGGCGTGTCGCTCGGGCCTCACCGAGCGGTGCGAACGCGTGGCCCTGGCGGCCCGGGGCCGCGACCCCGGAGCGCCCCCGCATGGGGGTTTCGCGCCGCGGCTGGCCATGCCCGCCGGACGGGTTGTGGCGGCGGACCCGAGGCTAAACGACGAACAGCTCGCCCTCGTCGAACCGGCCACGATCACCTTCCACGCCGTCCGACGCAGTGGGATCCGGCTCGGCGACCTCGCCGTCATCCAGGGCGCTGGACCCATCGGCCTGCTGACCCTTCAGTGGGCGCGGGCCGCCGGCGCTCGTGCGGTCCTGGTCGTGGAACCCAACCCGGCCCGAGCCGCCATGGCCGCCGTCCTCGGCGCCGATCTCGTCGTCACCCCGGACGACGCCGACGACGTCATCCGCGAGCACACCCAGGGGCTCGGGGCCGACATCGTGTACGAGTGCGCCGGCCTGGCGTCGACCGTGGAACGGGCCGTGGAGCTGGCCCGAGCCGGTGGCAGCGTGTGCCTCATCGGCCTGGCCGACGGCACGGCCACCATCACCCCCGGCCTGTGGCTGCGCAAGGAGATCGCCTTCACCGGTGCGCTGGCATACCGCCACGAGGAGTTCGCCATGGTCATGTCGATGATCGCCGACGGACGCGTCGACGTCGCCTCGCAGCACACCGCCACCACCTCGCTCGCCGGCCTCGGCGAGACGATCGCCGACCTGGCGTCGGGCCGAAGCGAGCAGATGAAGGTGCTCGTCAAGCCGACCTGGGAGTGAGCGGAACCAGAAGCCGGCGTTCGTCGACCAACGCAAACGGCCCGGGACCGAAGCCCCGGGCCGTTGACGCTAGACGTCGGTCGAGCCGACGTCAGGGGAGGGATTCAGGCTCACACACCCCAGAGGGCGGCGAACTGCTCGGTCAGACCCTCGGGGCCGTACCAGCCGTCGGTGGCGATGAGCGGCTCGGCCGTCGCAGCATCCGACACCAGGAAGGTGGGCAGGTTCGACACGACCCGCTCCTCGGTGTTCTCCTGGCCGATCGAGTGGCGAGCCATGGCGTCGACCATGACCCAGCCGGCGAACGGCTTGGGGTTGGCCGTCCAGAACGCCATGGTGCCATCAACGATCTCCTGGAGCACAGCGGCACTGAAGTCGACGCCCACCAACTTGGCCTGCTCGAGCAAGCCGGCCTCGGCCAGCACGCTCGACACGCCACCGGTCAGACCGTCGAACGCGAAGTGCACGTAGTTGATCGTCGGGTCCTCCTGGAGCGCGGCGACGACGGCACCGGGAACCTCACCCGCAAGGAGCTGATCGAGGGTGAGGGCGAGCTCGGTGAACGTGCAGTCCGGGCAGTTGGCGTCATACGCCGCCTGGGCACCCTCACGCTCCGAGACCAGCACCGCGAAGTCGGGGATGTTGACCATGAGCACGTTCGCGGCGCCGCCAGAATCGGCGATGACCGCCTGGGCCAGCAGGTTGCCGGTACCGGTCACGTTGGCCGCGTCACCGCACTGCGACCAGATGTTGTTGGCCTCACCCTCGGGCGCGGTGGTGTCGAAGCAGCTGAACACCCCGATGCCGGCCTCGCCGGCGGCCGCGATCGAATCGGCCACGGTCGCGAGCGGCGTGCCGGTGATGGCGATGTAGTCGACACCGAGGTCGATCGCCGCCTGGAAGCTGGGGGCCGGGTCGAAGCTCTCCGTCGGAACGACCTCGAGGTTCCAACCGAGCAGATCGACGGCATCTTGGAAGCCGGGCGTGATGGCCGTGCAGGACGGGAGCTCGCATTCCAGCCAGGCCACCGTCCGGGGCTCGGGCACGCTGTCGAGCGGCACGGTGTGCGGGATGTCGGTTGGGGCGACACCGTTGGCATCGACGATCGCCTGGGCGGCGGCAACGCCGTCGCCACCTCCTGCGGGCGCCTCGGTGACATCGGTCTCGGCGGCGGCGTCGGTCTCGGCCGCACCGTCGTCGTCATCGTCATCGCCGCACGAGGCGGCGATCAGCGTCAGGGCCAGCAAGGCTGCCAGCCAGGTCGCGTACTTCTTCATCAAGGTCCCCCTCTGGGTGGTGTCACGAATCCTGCACGGCACAGGCTCCGAGCTAATCAACCGGTTAATATATTCGGTCGACGGTCACACTAGTGTCGCGATCGTCATCAGGGGGAGTCGAGGGGGATTCGTGTCAGCACTGCTCACCATCGAGCACTTGTCCAAGTCGTTCCCGGGGCAAGTCGCGCTCGACGACGTCGACCTCGTCATCAACGCCGGACTCACGCACGCCCTCGTGGGCCAGAACGGTTCGGGCAAGTCGACGCTCATCAAGATCCTGTGCGGCTACCACCAACCCACCGGGCCGTCGCGGGCGATCTACCACGGCGAGCAGATCCGGCGCGGCGAGCACGAGCTCACCTTGGGCGACCCACATTCCGCAGCACTGGCCGGCATCCGCTTCGTCCACCAGGATCTCGGCCTGGTCGGGTCGCTCAACGCCGTCGAGAACATCTCGATGGGCGTGGGCTACACCACCCGGCGGGGTCGCATCGACTGGCGGGCCGATACGGCGCGGGCCCGCAAAGGATTGGCCGACCTCGGTTTCACTGACATCGACGTGACGGTGCCCGTCTCCACCCTCGCCCCGTCGCAGAAGACGGCGGTGGCCATCGCCCGGGCCCTCGACGGTTGGGAGGAGGGCGCCAACCTCCTCGTGCTCGACGAGCCCACGGCGTCGCTTCCGGGCGCCGATGTCGAGCGACTGTTCGCCGCCATTCGCCTGCTCAAGTCGCGAGGCGTAGCCATCCTGTACGTCTCCCACCACCTCGACGAAGTGTTCGCCATTGCGGACGAGGTCACCGTGCTGCGTGACGGCCGGCGCGTGGCAACGGTCCCGATCGCGGAACTGGACCACGATCGCCTCATCGAGCTGATGATCGGCCACACCCTCGATCGCCGACGTCAGGTCGACCGTCAGGCCACCGGGGCGCCGGGTGGACTGAGGATTCGCGGACTGTCCGGGGGCTCGATCACCAACGTCGACCTCCACATCGAACCCGGGGAGATCGTCGGCGTCGCCGGCATCACGGGCTCTGGGCGCGAGTCGCTCGTGCCGATCGTGTGTGGTCAGGTGCCGTCCGATTCCGGCACCGTCACCGTGGGCGACACTGCGGTACCCAACTACGCGCCCCGGGCCGGACTCCGTGCGGGTCTGGCGTTCCTCGCGGCCGAACGCTCGACCCAGGGGATCATCCCGTTGATGTCGGTGCGCCACAATCTGACCTTGTCCGATGTCCGCCGCCACTGGAAGGGATGGCGTCTCCGCCACGGCGACGAGACGGGGGAGGCAAAGACCTGGATCGATCGCCTTCGAATCAAGACCGCAGGCACCGAAGTCCCCATCACCACGCTGAGCGGGGGCAATCAACAGAAGGTCCTCTTCGGCCGCAGTCTGCGCCTCGCCCCTTCGGTACTCGTGCTCGACGAACCGACTCGTGGGGTGGATGTGGGTGCCAAGGAAGAGATCCACCAGCTCATCGACCAGGCGGCAGCTGGCGGTGCTGCGGTGCTCGTCGCTTCCACCGACACCGACGAGCTCGTCCGGGTGGCCCATCGCGTCGTCGTCCTTCGCAACGGCGGCATTGCCGCCGAACTGTCCGGCCCCGACATGACCGTGGCCACCATCGAGCTCGCCCAGCTCCAGACCCAGAAGGTTGGTTCCTAGATGACTGCAACGGCTGATCCCGTCGCTCCACCGGACCCCGGGCCCGAGTTGGCGACGACGCCCACGAACAGTTTCTGGTCTCGTCTACGAGTCGACCGATTCAGTGCGCTCTACCTCCTAGGTGCGTTCTTCCTCTTCTTCAGCATCACCGAGGACAACTTCCTGCAGTGGAACGGCAGCTTCGAGCTGGTGCTCACCGAGAAGGTGATCATCTGCATGTTGGCGCTGGCGTTCCTCATTCCGCTCACGGCCGACACGTTCGATCTCTCGATCGGCGCCAATATGGCGCTCGCGCTCGTGATCGCCAACAAGATGGCGCTCGACACCGACCTTCCCGACGGCATCGGCGCGCTGCTGGGCATGGCTGCCTGCGGAGTCGTCGGGGTGCTCAACGGGTTCGTCGTCGTCAAGCTCCGCGTCAACTCGTTCATCGGCACGCTCGGCATGAGTCAGGTGATCGGCGCCGCCATCCTGCGCATCCATGACGGCTCCCAGATCAACGGCGCCTTCAGCGACACCTACATCAACTTCGGCAAGAAGAGCGTGTTCAGCTTCGACTGGCCGGGCTCGGGGAGCGAGATCTCCATACCCTGGTACCTCGTCTACGGACTCATCGTCGCCATCATCGTCTGGTACGTGCTCGAACACACGCCGGTCGGCCGCCACCTGTTCGCCACCGGCGGCAACCGGGAGGCGGCCCGACTCTCGGGTCTCAACACCGACCGACTGACGTGGGGCTCGCTCATCGCATCGGCGCTGATCGCTGGGTTCGCCGGACTGATCTTCTCCTGGAAGTTCGGCACCTTCTCCTCGACGGTGGAGGACGGGCTCCTCTTCCCGGCAGTGGCCGCCGTGTTCTTCGGCGCCAGCCAGATCAAGGGCCGGGCCAACGTGTGGGGAACGCTGCTCGCCGTGTACACCTTGGCCTTCGGCATCCGTGGCATCGGCCTGCGCTACCCCCGCGACATCGACTGGATCCAGCCCCTGTTCCAGGGGGTCACCCTCATCGGCGCGGTGGCCCTCGCCAGCCGGCAGGGAATCATCAAGGTCCGCAAGCGCAACGACAAGGTGCTCGCCCCGACCGACACCGGACTCGACGTCACCGCGTCGCCATCCTCGGCCTGACCCGCCCGACATGATCTCCGCCGTCGGGGGACTTCCCCTGTTCCAGTACGCCTACGTGGTGGCCGACATCGAAGCGTCGGTGCACCATTGGGCGACCACGGTCGGCGCCGGGCCGTTTTTCGTCTCGGCCCACCACCGGGCCGACCGGTTCGACTATCGCGGCACCACGCTCGAGGCCGACGTCACCTACGCCTTCGGATACGCAGGCGAGTGCCAGATCCAGCTCATCGCCCAGCACGACGACACGCCGTCTATCTACCGCGACATGTATCCGGCCTACCCCAACGGCCCGCTCGGTTTCCATCATGTCGCGTCCCTCGTGCCGGACTACGACGGAGTTCGCCAACATCTCCTCGACCAGGGCCACACCCTCGCCTGTGAGCTGTGGGCCAACGACATCGTCGCCGGCTACTTCGACACCCGACACGCGATCGGCTGCTTCACCGAGCTCCACATCCGCACGGACCGCATCGCCGCCACGTTCGACCGTTGGAAAGCCGCCCACGAAGCCTGGGACGGCTCCGGACCCGTCCTGCGCGCCCACGTCAGTGGGACATAGTCACTCGATCGGCAACCAGAGGTTGCCGATCGAGTTCCCGCGTGACGGTTGCGGACGTTCGTGTGCGCTTGGTATCTCCCTGCGACACGGAGCGCACTCGACGTTTGAGGCTCAGGATGTCGGTCCCGGTGACCGTCCCGGGGCGCCACATGGGGCAGGAAGGCATCGAGCAGGTGCGCCGTGCCCGTGACGTCGAAGATGCGCTCGGTCGTGGCCTGGGCCGGTGAGACGTCGGCGTGTTGAACAACGTCCGTATCGTGCCCAGCGAGGCCGCATACTCGGCCAGCTCGAACACACGGTCCCGGTCGGCGACATCGAGGAGGAACTCCTCGGCGAAGTGGCCGTCGACCCGAAGCGCCTCGGCGCGCCGGCTCAAGTTGTCGGCCGAGAAGTCCACCAGGACGATCCGCCGCCCTGCGGCCAGGCGCCGAGTCGCCGCGAACCCCATGTCACCGACGCCGGTGACGACGACGATGTCGGTCGGTACACGCTCGAAGTCCATTCGCCCACCCCTCGGGTCATCCGGATCGGGGGCGAACACTCAGCGGAACGACGCTCGGCCGCCCGGCTGATCACACCTGCGACGTGCTGCGCCCGGCCGGGGAGTTGGCGAACATGGCCTCGCTGTCGAAACCGATGCGGGCATCCGGCACGACCTCGATGACGACGCGGCCCGGCGAATCGAGGTGGTGGACGAACGCCGCCTGCTTCTCCGCGCTGTCCGGCCGGACGCGCGCCGCCAAGGCCTGGTAGAACCACGCCTTGGTGTCATCGTCGTCGTGGACGGTCGCCGTGCCCTTGTAGGTGACGGCCTGACTGATGCCGATGTCGGTCCCCCGACTCGTGATGGCCACGGCGACCCGGGGCCGGGCCATGATCGCCGGCACCCGCTTACGGCGCTTCGTACAGGTGAGCCAGAACCGATCGTCGCGCGGGACGAAGTTCATGATCACCCCGACCGGATCGCCGGTGGCGGTGGTCCACATGAAGGTGCACTCGGTCTGTTTGTCGAGGAGGACCTGCTCGCGCCCGTCGTCGAGCGTGAAGATCGAGACATCTTCGTAGGAGTCCACGTAGTCAGCGTCGTCAGCCATGTTCCCAGCCTCTCAATGTCCCTGTCCTCTCAATGTCCCTGTCCTCTCAAGGTCCAAGCCTCTCAACTTCCCAACATCCCGCCATCGACGGCGAGGGCATGGCCGGTGGTAAACGACGCTGCGTACGAGCACAACCACAAGGCCGCGGCGGCGATCTCGTCGGGCCTACCGAACCGGCCCAGCTTCGACAACCGGCCGGCGGTCTCCTCGGCGTCTCGACCGCGCCGGCACCATGGCGTTGCGCAACATCGGCGTGTCGATGGCGCCCGGGCAGATGGCGTTGACCCGGATGCCGTGGGTTCCGTAGTCGAGCGCAGCCGACCGAGTGAGCCCGAGCACGGCGTGTTTGCTCGCGGTGTACGCGGGCTGGTTTCCCTGGGGTCGGAACGAGTTCGTCGAGGCGATGTTGACGATGGACCCTCCCCCGCCGGTAAGCATGGCGGAGATCTCGTGCTTCATGCACAAGAACACCGACCGGGCGTTGACCGCCATCATCCGCTCGTAGTCGGCTTCCTCACACTCGTGGAGCGGCACCATCTCGAACTCGATGGCGGCCGCGTTGACCGCGGCGTCCAGCCGACCGAACCGGTCGAGGGCGGTACCCACGATGCGCTCCACGTCGGCGTTCACCGACACGTCGCCGGCCACGCCCACGACATCGGCGCCGAGTCCGGCCAGTACTTCGGCGTCGAGGTCCGACGCCACCACCCGGGCACCGGCATCGACGAAGGCCGCCACGATCGCCCGCCCCATCCCCCCGGTGGCCCCGGTAACGATCGTCACCCGGCCCTCCATCGCTCCATCGCTCATCGCGGCACGTCCTTCCACGCCTTGTCTCCGCTCACGGGTCGGCCAACAAGGCTCATCGCGGCACGTCCTTCCACGCCTTGTCTTTGTCCACTCTCGGTTCACCGGGGAGGCCGAGGACCCGTTCGGCCATGATGTTGCGCTGCACCTCATCGGAGCCGCCGGCGATGCGGTAGCCGGGTGCCCCGGTGACGTGCTCGACCCACTCGAACGTGCCCCACTCACCACTGTCGGCGAGCAGGCGCGGTCCGAGGATGTCCCCCACCACGTCGGTGATGAGCCGCATGCCCTCGGTCCACATGAGTTTGCCGATCGAGCCTTCGGGACCGGGTTGGGCGCCGGCCTGGCGCATGTCGGCCGTCCGCCGGTTCACGAAGCTCTGGAGCCGCGTGGAGGTGTAGACCTGCATGAGGCGCTGCCGCATCACGGGATCGGCGGTGACACCGAGGTGCTGGGCCAGCGCGATCACGTGCGGCCAGGCCCCACCCGCCCGCGCCGTGCCCGAGCCGCTCTTGTCGCGCTCGAAGCTGAGCGTGGTCAATGCCACGTTCCAGCCGTCGCCCACCTCCCCCAACCGGAGCGCGTCGGGGAAGCGAGCGTCGGTGAAGAACACCTCGTTGAACGACGCCCCGCCACTCATCTGCTTGATGGGTCGGATCTCGACGCCGGGGGCATCCATCGGGACGAGGAAGGCGGTGAGCCCTCGGTGCTTCACCACGTTCGGATCCGAGCGAGCGATGAGCAGGCCCCACGGGGAGAACATGGCACCGGAGCTCCATGTCTTCTGGCCACTGATCACCCACTCGTCGCCGTCGCGCTCGGCCCGGCACGCCAATCCGGCGAGGTCGGAACCGGCGCCCGGTTCGGAGAACAGCTGGCAGCAGAGGAACTCGGCGCTGAGCAACGGAGCGACGAACCGCTCCTTCTGCTCGGGGGTGCCGAACCGGTCGACCGTGGGTGAGATGAGCCCGGTGGTGACGCTGAAGGTCTCGTGCCGGCCGGGGGTCACGTACTCGGATTCGAGTGCGGAGAAAGCGTAGGCGTGCTCCTTGCCGAGGCCCAGCCCACCGATCTCGGGGCGTGCGGTCACCGCATGGTAACCCCGGGTGGCCTTGAGCTGTTGCCAGGCCATGAGCCGCTGGAGGAGGCTCCACTCCTCGGCCCGATCGAGAGCGTGGAACACGGCGACGCTGAACGTGCCGTCGCCCCAGGCCACGTCGACGTTCTCGCCATCGGTGCTCGAACGGCGCTCAGCATGGTGATCCAGCCAGGTGCGCGCCTCGGCGGCGAACTCGTCGACGGTGGGGGGAGCGGCCATGGATCC
The DNA here is from genome assembly GCA_963732655.1 of uncultured Acidobacteriota bacterium. Taxonomy (GTDB): domain Bacteria; phylum Actinomycetota; class Acidimicrobiia; order Acidimicrobiales; family SHLQ01; genus CAVTWS01. The sequence goes on from CAVTAI010000006.1 coordinate 86,317, forward strand.
AGGTTCCTGATGCGATCAGCGGGCGGGGGTGAGCTCGAGGTCGAGGCGTTTGAGGCCTCGCAGCATGAAGCTCGGGTGGTACTCGTAGGAGTTGCTCTCCGCCAGCCGGAACGACGCCACACGGGCGGACAGCTCTTCGAGCGCGACTCGCGCCTCGAGCCGTGACAGGTTCGCGCCGACGCAGTAGTGGATGCCCTTGCCGAACGCCAGGTGGTTGACGAGGTTCGAGCGGTCGGGGTCGAACGTGTCCGGGTCGACGAAGTGGCGTTCGTCGCGGTTGGCGGACGTGTACATCAGCACGATGCGCCGCCCGGCCGGGATGGCGACGCCGCCGAGCTCGACATCGCGGGTGGTGATCCGCCACATGCCCTGGGTCGGGGTCGACAGGCGGAGCACCTCCTCGATGATCGGCTTGGCGAAGGACGGGTCGTGCCGGACCTGGTGCCACCGCTCCGGATGTCGGCCGAGCAGGAGCATCATCTCGGTGAGCAGCTTCGTGGTCGTCTCGTTGCCCGCGACCAGCAGCTGCGAGAGGATCGACTGCATCTCACTCATGGTGAGCGGCTCGTCCGGCAGATCAGGATCCTCGGCTGGGTCCGCGTTGGCCGTGTCGATCCCGGCCGTGTCGATCCGGGCGGTGACGAGCCGGGACAAGATGTCGTCGCCGGGCTCGGCGCGACGACGCTCGAGCTGCTCGGCGAAGAAGTGCTGCATCTCGATCTGGCCCATCTCGGCGGCCATGCGCTGGTCGGGAGTGAGCGACGCCCCGATGGGCGCGACGTTGTCATCGCTCCAGCGTTTGAAGTCGGCCAGGCGATCATCGGGGACCGCCAGCGCCTTGGCGATGGTCTCCACCGGGAGCGGTACGGCGAACTCGGCGACGAACTCGATGCCCCCGTTGCCGATCCACGAGTCGATCAATCGGCGGGTGATGGCCCGGATGGCCGGTTCGAGGTCGGTGATCGACCGGGGGGTGAAGGCTTTGGAGACGAGCTTGCGGTACCGGGTCTGTTCGGGCGGATCGGCACTCAACATGGTCGGAACGGCTGGCCACCCGCCGTGGTCCTCACGCAGCTGCCGGAGCCGGGCGGCGAGCTCGGGATCGGCCGGCATGCCGGCGCTGCCGAACTTCGACGAGTAGGTCGAGGGATCCCGAAGGACCTCCAGCACGAGGTCGTGCGTGGTGACCAGCCACACCGGCATGCCGAGGGCGTCGGTGGCGTAGACGGGTGCCCCCGATCGCATCGCCGCGTAGTAGGCGTGGGGCTGCTGCTGGATCTCGGCGTCGAACAGGCCGAAGTCGGCCAGATCCACGAGATCGCGCCCGGCGACAAGACGTTCGCTGGTCATGGCCCCCTCCTCGTTCGCCCCGGTTCCCAGTGGCCGCTACGTTAGCCGAAGTAATTAACCGGTTGATAGGTGGCGACACAGTGGGGGTCTCGGCCATGGCGAACGATCCCGGGCTCGATCACCTGGTTCCCTCCGTTCGGATCGACCCGACCCCCGTCTACGCCCGCATGCGAAGCGAGTGCCCCGTCCTCCATCGAGCCGACCTCGACCCGCCGTTCTATGTGGTCTCGCGCCACGAGGATGTGGCGGACCTGCTCCGCGACGATCGCCGGTGGCGCAACGGTGAAGGCCCGGGCGTGTTCCGCCAGCAGGGCGGAGTGCTCGGGTCAGCCGATGACCCCGACCATGCCCGCCAGAGGGCGGCGCTGCGCCCCAACTTCCTGCCGACGGCGATCGCCCGCCTCGAGCCGCGAGTCGCGATGCTCGCCGATCAGTGTTTCGAGGACTTCGTTCACCTTGGCGAGGGTGACTTCGTCTCGCGGTTCGCCTTCCCGTTCCCCGCTCAGGTGATCGCCGAGCTCCTCGGCGTTCCCGCGGAGCAGCGGGACGCCTTCGGGCGCTGGGCGAGTCAGATCGTGGCCACCCTCGGCAACGGTGACACCGACCAGTACCAACGCGTCACCGCCGAGATGTGGGCCTGCATCGACGGCGAAGTCGAGCGACGCCTGGCGCTCCACCAGGGCGGCGCCGAGCTCCCCGCCGACACGTTGTCGACCATGGTCCTCGCCCACCTCGACGGACAGCTGAGCCGGGAGGAGATCCGGCGGCTCGGGCACCAGCTCCTGGTGGCCGGCCACGAGACCACCAGCGGCCTACTCGGGCTGCTGATGCTCCGGCTGATCCAAGTTCCCGAGATGCTGACCTCTGTTCGGGCCGATCGCGCCCTCATCCCGGCGGTGGTCGAGGAGGCGTTGCGCTTCGACTCGCCCGTCCAGGGACTCTTCCGGACGAACGAGTCGCCGTGCCGCGTCGGCGAGGCCGACATCCCGGCCGGATCCAAAGTCCAGGTCATGTACGCCTCGGCCAACCGGGACCCTGCGGTGTGGCCGGATCCCGACGAATTCCGTCTCGACCGTGACCCCCGGAAAGCGCGCAGCCACCTGGCGTTCGGATGGGGACTCCACTACTGCATCGGCGCGCCGCTGGCTCGTATGGAGATCCGGCTGGCGCTCGACCGTATCCTCGACCGGATGCACGACATCGAGCTCATCGGTGAACCCGAGAGCGAGTCCCCCTTCGTCCTCCACGGGCTGAGCCGCCTGCCGATCCGCTGGACCGCCGGAGGTCCACCCTCGTGAACCGCAGACTCATCGCCTGCGATGTCGACGGCACCCTGGCCCGCAGCGACGGCACCTTCAGCGACCGCACACGCGCCGCGCTCGCCGCCGCGAGCGCGGCCGGCCACATCGTGGTCATCGCCACCGGGCGCCCGTACCGCGTCGCCCTCCGGGCCGCCGAGGAGCTCGACGTCGAGTGCTACATGGTGTGCTCCAACGGTGCGATGGTCGTCGACGACACCGGCGCGACACTCGTCGACCACTACCTGGGCACCGAGCTCGTGCCGGAGCTGGTGCCCCATCTGCGCACCCGGGTGGACCAGATCGCTTTCGGTTTCGAGTTCGAACGCGGCGTGCGGGCCGAGGCCGGCCTGGCCGAACGCCTCCCCCCCGGCGTGCCGCTGGGCGACCCGGTCGACGACATCTTGCACTTGCTGGAGCTCGGTCGACCGGTGCGCAAGCTGCTGGCCTGGACCAACGACGGCCTCGACCTCGGCCCGCTCCGCGACGTGCTGCTCGAGACGGTGGGTGAGCGAGGCCACGTGTCGAACACGGGGCTCGCCTTCATCGACATCGGGCCCGCCGGGATCACCAAGGCCGTGGCCCTCGACTGGTTGTGCGGACACTTCGAGATCGACGTCGACCGGTCCGTGGCGTTCGGGGACGAACGCAACGACCTCGAGATGCTGGCGTGGGCCGGGATGGGCGTCGCCGTCGCCAACGCGGTGTCGGAGGCCATCGCCGTCGCCGACCGAATCACGCTGTCGAACGACGACGACGGCGTCGCCGTGGTCATCGAGGAGCTGCTCAGCTGAACGGGCGAGATCTCGCTCAGCTCACGACTGGGCCCAGTACGGCGCCCGGAGCTGACGTTTGTTGACCTTGCCCATGGCCGACCGGCCGAGGTCGGCCACCACCTCGACCCGGCGCGGACACTTGTAGTGGGTCAGGCGATCGCGGCACCACGCCACCAGCTCACCTGACTCCGGCGGGGCCTCCGGATCGGCGGCCATCACCAGCGCGATGAGCTCCTCGCCCATCTCGGCGTGGGGCACCCCGATACACGCCACGTCGACGACCTCGGGATGTTGGATCAGGACCTGCTCGGCCTCGGCCGGATAGATGTTCACACCACCAGACACGACCATGTCCGAGAACCGATCGGTGATGAAGACGTAGCCGTCGTCGTCGAGGTAGCCGATCTCGCCGAGGGTGAACACCCCAGGCGCGATGTGGGCGGCCGCCGACTTCTCGGGATCGTTGTGGTACACGATCCCGCGCCCCGTGGTGTCGCGGAAGAAGAGGCGGCCCTCCGTGTTCGGCGGAGCCGGCTGATCGTCATCGTCGATGACCAGGGCCTCGAACGGAGCGATCGCTCGACCCACCGAGCCGGGATGGGCCAGCCATTCCTCACTCGAGATCTGGCAGGTCGTGCCGGTCTCGGAGGCACCGTACGCCTCGACGAACACCGGGCCCCACCAGTCGATCATGGCCCGCTTCACCGCCACCGGGCACGCGGCGCCGGTGTGGGACACGAGCTTCACGGACGACACGTCGTACCGGGCCCTGACATCGTCAGGCAGAGCGAGGAGCCGCACGAAGTGGGTGGGGACCATGACCGACGTCTCGATCCGGTAGGTCTCGATCGACGCCAACGTGGCCTCGGTGTCGAACCGGCCCTGGACCACGACCGGGATGCCGCCGGCCAGGAGTCGGGCGCCCGACAACGGCCCGGTGTGGTACATCGGGCCGACCACGAGGTGGGTGCCGAACGAGGCGAACCGGCTCGTGGCCAGGTTCGCCACGTGCTCGGTCATGGTGGCGCCACCAGCGAACAGGGTGGGCGGCTGCACGGTGCCCTTGGGCCGGCCGGTCGTGCCCGACGTGTAGATGAGCGGCGGCTGCGGGACGAGGTCGCTCGACGGTTCGGCGGGGTCGGCCCCGGCGAGCCAATCGTCCCAGCCCAAGACACCCTCGGTCGGCTCACACCCCCAGGCCACGACGGTGCCGACTCCGGCCTCGTCGGCTGCCGCGACCGCACGATCGATCGTGTCCGGCCCGGCGAAGATCACACTGACCCCGGCGTCGGCGAAGATGTACGCCGCTTCGGGCGCGGTCAGATGGAAGTTGGTCGGGACGTTCGAGGCGCCGGCGAACAGGCCACCGAGGTGGGCGAGCGCGGTGTGGGCCGAGTTCTCGGCGAACAGCGCCACGCGATTCCCGTCGCCCAGACCACGCGCCAGGAGAGCGTTGACCGCCCGATTCACGATGTCGTCGACCTCGGCCCACGTGAAGGCGTTCGCGGGGTCGCGCAGGGCAGTCTCGTCGGGGTGGTTGGACGCTTTGGCTCGGGCGAATGGGGGCACGACGAGTCTCCTCGGGAGGGTCCGGACAGGTGATCGATCGGCTAGGACGGAATCGAGAACGGGCCCGACAGATCGCCGGGACCGCGATACAACACCCGCAGCCGTCGTGAGCCGAACAGCCAGCCGCGCTGCAGATCGCGCACGTACTCGTCGTCGTACCAGGCGAGCAGCACCTGCGCCGGCCCGCCCTCGGCTTTGGCGTGCTCCATGACGTACACCCGGCCCGTTGCCCTCGACCCGTCGACCACGGCGGTCGAGTTCATGGCGTTCTGCACCACGTTGGCGTACCGGCCCATCGCGGCCGTCCACGTCTCCACGATGGTCGTTCGACCCGATACCTCCCCGCGGCCGAGGTCCCACACCGCGTCGTCGGACCATGTCGCGGACCACGCGTCGGCATCGCGCCGGCACACGGCATCGCAGTAGCGATGGATCAGATCGGCGATGGCGATCCGATCGGCGAGATCGGAACCGGTTGCGGTGTCGTCGGTCATGAGGTGCCTTTCGGGGGACGGTCGGTGAGGTCGACGAGCCGGCGCAGGAAGGTCTGGTGCAGGGCCGTCCCGATGGCGACCATGTTGGGGGCCCGGTTCTCGCCTCGCGCCAACACGGCCCCGCAGGTCAGGTTGGCGCAGGCGCCCTTGAACAGGTTGAACGCCTCCCAGTAGTGCCAGTCGGCGGGGGCGATGCTGACGTGCGCCACCCGCTCGAACACGGCACCCCACGAGTCCCTCGACATCGTGCGCGACCCTCGCATGGCGGCGCAGAAGACCCAGTCCTCTCGGACATCACCCAGGTGGGTGAACTCGAAGTCGGTCAACGCCACCACCTCACCGTCCCTGCCGAACAGGGCGTTGCCGGGGCCGGCGTCGCCGTGGACCACCGACACCTGGGGGCACGGCGGGGCGTGAAGATGCAGCCAGGCGGCCGCCTCCTCGAGCAGGGGCACGGGCACGACCGTCGCCGATCGGGCCACGGCGTGCCATCGCTCGACCTGCCCGTGGGTGGCGTCGGCCGGCGACGGTACGGCGTCGAACGCCAGCCCGGCGGGATCGACCGCGTGCACGGCCGCGAGGGCGCCGACGAGCGCTTCCGCGGCCCGGTCGTCGAGCGTGCGCTCGTCGGCCGATGGAGCGACGGAGGGCACGAAGTCCATGACGAAGAAGGGCTGCCCGATCACCGCACCCGAAGGCTCGGACCAGCGGACATGAGCGACCGGCACCCCTCGCTCGGCCAGGCCGGCCATGACGCGGAACTCCTCGGCGCTCGACGTGCCGAACACCCCGCCCTGCTCCACCCGCGCCACGTACTCGGACCCGTCGTCGACGGACACACGCCACATGGCCCGGGAGTGGCCGGTCGCGATCCGGCTCAGCTCGACCACCTCGGTCGGCACGCCCCGCCGCTCGCCGAGCCAGGCGGCCAGCTGGTCACGCATCAGCCGGCCCACCGCCGGGCCGCACGCCCTCGGGCAGGCGTCCGCGGAATCCGGGCACGGTCGAGGCCGACCGCGCCAGATCGTCGTCGAGGTGGGCGACGAGCAGGGGCCGCAGCACCCGGCGCACCTCCTCGGCCTCGGCGCGGACGTCGGGCTGGGCGGCCGGCGCCGCGTCCGGATCGAGGGCCGACACGGCGTCGGCCAGCGCCCGGCCCGCGGCGGTCATGACCGCCAGGGCGTTCGGTTCACCGTCCCACGAGACGAAGCGGTTCCCGCCGAGTGACGACAGCGCCCCGGCCAGCTCGGCCACCCGGGCGGGGTGGGGGTCAGCGCCGCGCTCCCTCGCATAGGTGGCCACGCCCATGAGCTGGAGCGCGGCCGATCGCGCCCACTCGTCGGTCAGCGCGGGCAGGATCACGTTGCGCAGGGTGTCGTCGACGCTGGCCCACAGATCGTCGTCGGACGGCCAGCTCGGATTGGCCGACGGATCCGCCGGCCGTGTCGGATTCGCCGGCCTGGTCGGGTCGCTCACGCGGTGCCGCCCGGGCGTGACGAGCCGCTGAGCCGGTCGGCCAGCGCCGCCTCCAGCTCGAAGTCGTAGGAGGACCGCCACACCGGGTCGACGAGGGCGTCCGAGCGGTCGGCCAGTCCCTCGGCCAGGAACCATTCGTAGGCATGCTCGTGACCGGACGCCAGGTGGAAACGCGGCGCTGGGAGCGAAGCCAGGTACTTCCCGGTGTCGAGCATGGCGTGGTGCCGCCGGCCGAAGAGGTGGCCGAAGACCGGTCGGTCGATCTCGGCGAGGGCCGAGTCGGGGACGGCGACGAGACGGGGTTCCGCCCCGACCACTGCGGCGAGCGTGGCCACGTAGCGGTTGACGTCGACCGAATCCGTGGTCACGTTGACCACCTCACCGATGAGGACGCCGCCCGAGGCGATGGACACCATCGCCGCGCCCAGGTCGTCGACGTGGCCGTAGCTGCCGACCACCAACCCACCGTGAGGAACGAGGATCGGCCGACCCTGCCGCAGCCGCAGGAACATGGCCGCTTCCATGTCGTAGATGTTGTTGCTCGGCCCGTAGATGGCGGCGGGTCGCACGATCGTGGCCGGGAAACCGCGGGTGCGGTGACGGGCGAGGATCGCCGCCTCGGCGACCGCCTTGAACCCGCCGTAGGTGGACGGGCCGTCGGGGTTGGTCGGCAGGTCCTCGGTCCACGGGAACACACCTACCAGCGACTGGTCGTAGGCCATGATCGAGCTGACGTACACGTGGTGGCCGACCCGGCCGTCGAGCAGGTCGAGCAAACCGTCGATGTCACCACCACCCGCGGCCATCACGAACCCGGACACGTCGAACGTGGCGTCCCACTCGGTACCGGCGAGGGCGGCTCGCATCTGTTCGAGGTCCGTGCGATCGGCCGTGAGCTGACGGACGTCATCGGTGAACGACGTGGGTGTGACGCCCCGGTTGAGGACCGTCACGTCGTGTCCCCCGGCCGCCAGCGTCTCGACGAGCCGCCGGCCGACGAAGACCGAGCCTCCGAGCACCAGCGCCTTCACCCGCCCTCCTCCGACAGTCCGGGCCACGGTCCGAGCACGACGCACTCCAGGTGGCCGTACCCGACGTCGGCCGGATCGTCGAGGTTCGTGATGCGGGCCCAGGTCTCGGCCCAGGCGTTACGAGGGCGGGCCCGGCCGGTCGGGTCGACGATCCGCGTGGGATGGGACACGTCCCACACCTCGCCCTCGATCAGGTGCTCGCCCCGGTAGACGCCCCGACCACGGCCGTCGGCGTAACCGTTCCAGTACCCCCCGCCCAGGCAGTACGCCGGGCCACTGAGGACCTCGAGGGCGAAACGCTCGGCACCACCGTCGATCCGCGTCAGCGACGCGCCGTGGTCTGGTCGAGTGAACTCGACCGTGCCGGCACGCATGCGGCGCAGCGGCGCACCACCGTCAGGATCGTCAACGAAGGTCACCGCGGCGTCGACATCCCTGTACGCCCACGACGGTCCGGGCTCGCCAGGGTCCGCACCCGCCTCGCCTTCAAGCCGACCGAAGCCGGGCACGACCTGACTCTCGAAGCGGGTGACCTCGCCGTCGAAGCGGCGATGGAACTGCCAGAACAGCGCCCGGTCGGGCATGCGGAACATCGCCCACTGGCGCAGGCCGAGCGGCGGGTCGGGGTCGAGGGGGGCGGCGTCGGGGTGCTTCGGGCCGCCGACGCTGCCAACGCCCCAGGAGTGGTCGCGCACCCCCGCCCAGCCCGACGGGTCGACACCGAACCGTCGCCCGTCGATCTCGATCCACCCAGTGACGTCACACGTCTGGTCGAAGTTCGAACGCTCGCTCACCAGTCGGCCGGCCCGGTAGTTGATGAGGTAGTCCTCGATGTAGGCCGGAGCGGTCCCCCGCCAGTCGAGCTCGAACGCGATGTGGTGGTCGTTGGGGGCACACGCCGTGCGGAGGTGGCGCAGCCCCTCGACGATGTCGACGGCGAGCGGCGGGCACGAGAGGTCGTCGTTGGCAGGCCGAAGACGGCGCGAGACGCGGAGGTTGTACTGCCGGCCGCCCGTGGACACGACGGCGAACCCGTCGAGCACGTCGTTGTTCGGGTACAGCCGGAACCCCATGAGGAGGAGCACCTCGCCGGCGTGATCGCCGAGGGCGAAGTAGTACCCGTCGCTCCAGTGCGGCGACGGGTTGGCCACGGTGTCGAACGTGGCCGCCGTCTGGTGGCGGGGCCACTCGTCGAGCGCGGTGAGCCGGAAGCGCAGTGACTCGTGATCGGTCGGCACTGGTCAGCCCCCCGCCCGCTCGCCGAGCTCGCGGGCGGTCACCTGGGCCCGCTCGCCGAGCTCGCGGGCGGTCACCTGGGCCCGCTCGCCGAGCTCGCGGGCGGTGTCCATGATCGACCGGTCGCCTCTCTCCCATTGCACGTTGAGCGTGATCGCGCGGAGCCGCCAGCCGTCGGGCCGGCGCACCAAGGTGTCGACGTAAAACCCGCCGACGGTGAAGATCTTCTCGCCGAGCACATGGTCGGCCACCACGTACATCTCGCAGACCGCCTGGTCGTCGTCGATGCGAACCCGGGGGTTGGTCATCGAGTGCTGCGACGCGTCGAGACCCTGGAACAGCGGAATGAGGTTCGCGACCCAGTCGTCGGCCGACACGGTTGCGGCCGGACGGCCGTTCCACGACGAGAAGTCGACAAGCACGTCGGTGTCGAAGATCGCCCGGTAGCCCTCCCAGTCGCGCCGATCGACCCCCCAGGCGTACGAGTAGACCGTCTCGACGACGGCCAACCGGTCCTCGGCCGAACCCCTCATCGCGACAGGCCTCTCATCGCAACAGGCCTCTCATCGCGACAAGCCTCTCATCGCGACAAGATGGTGACGCCGCTGATGCCGGGCGCCCCGTAGACGTGGGTGTAGGCCACCTGTGGATCGCCCGGGACCTGGCGCTCGCTGGCGTCGCCGCGCAGCTGCAGCACGTTCTCGTAGACCTGGCGCAACCCGGACGCGCCGATCGGCTCACCGTTGGCCAGGCATCCACCGTCGGTGTTGACGGGGAGCCGTCCGCCGATCTCGGTCTCGCCCCGGGCGAGCATGGCTTCCTGCTCCCCGTGCTCGCAGAAGCCGTTCTCGGCCATGTGCATGACCTCCGCACCGGCCTCGGTGTCCTGCAGCTGGGCGACGTCGACATCGGAGGGGCCGAGGCCGGCCATCTCGAACGCGGCGAGCGATGCGTCGACGGTCGGGCCGGCGTTGGTCTCGACGGCGATCGACGGCGCCAGGACCTCGAAGCTCCCGAAGCGTCGCGTGCGCACCACGACGGACCGGAGGAACACGGGCCGGTCGCTGAAGTTGTGGGCCTGGTCGGCCCGGCACAACACCAGGGCCACGCCCCCTTCGCCCGGGTTGCAGAACATGTACTGCGTGAGCGGGTACGACAGCATCGTGGCCGAGAGGATCTCCTCCTCCGACAGGGGCTTGCGCCGCCACGCCATGGGGTTGAGCGCGCCGTTGCGGTAGGCCTTCGCCGCCACCTTGGCCAGGGACGCCGAGGTGATGCCGTGATCGTGCATGTACCGGTTGATCTTCATGGCGAAGAACTGCGTGGTGAGGGCGAGCCCCGAGGCGCCGTACCACTCGCCCTGGCCCCGGTTGCTCGGGGTGAAGGCGCCACGCTCGTGTTTGTCGAACCCGACCACGACACCGAGGTCGTAGAGGCCCGACTGGATGGTGTTGTAGGCCGAGAACAGGGCGCTACCACCGGTGGCGCACCCGTTGACGACGTTGACGAATTGCAATCCGGTGAGCCCGAGCTGGCCGACCATGCTGTCGGCGGATCCCGACGAATGGCTGCCTCCGACCGCGAACTGGATGTCGGCCCAGCCGATGCCGGCGTCGGCGAGCGCCCGGCGGACGGCGACGACTCCCTGCTCGATCCCGGTCACACCTTCGGTGCGGCCGAACGCGTGCATGCCGATGCCGACGATCGCCACATCGGTCATGAGCCAGGCTCCTCAGCTACGGGTGCGAAGGCGAAGGTGACGATGGTGTTGCCGTCGGCATCGGTCGAGAGCGGGACGAGGACGAGCTCCATCGGCATGCCGATGCGCAACCGATCCGGATCGCTCTCGGTGAGCCGGGCCTCGACGCGAACCTGGCCGGGGAGCTCGACGTAGCCGACGCCGAAGGGTTCGAAGTTCGCGGTGTCGCCTCGATAGGGCGGTGCCTTGGGGGCGAAGGCCTGCACCGTGAACGTCCACAAGGTGCCGCGTCGGGCCAGCTCGACCGTCTCGAGATCGGTCCCGGTGCACTTGGAGCAGCCGCTCGACACCGGAAACGTGTGCGTGCCGCACGCTGTGCACCGGCTGCCGAGCAGCGCTGGCTCGGGTCCGTCGGTGAAGACCCCCGGGTTCACCGGAACAGCGGTTGTGGTCTCCGGGGGCATGGAGCCGGATCGTAGCAAACTAACCGCGCGATCAATTCTCCGACCGGGCGACGGCGAGCACCGCTCGCATGCCATCGGCCAGCCGCCGGCACCACGCCGCGGCACGGATCTCGGCCTGGGTCGACGACGGCGCTTCGATCGAGATCGGCGCGGTCGTGCCCGAGGCGTCGAGAACCCGGATCAGCGAGCCGAGGTCGAACTCGCCGTCGCCCGGTGCCCGGCGGTTGAGGAGGCAGTCGGACCGGTAGTCGAGGTCCGGGTCGGCCTGGGCGATCGTGCCGTCGTTGAGCTGGATGGCGACGATCCGGTCGCCCGGTAGCGCGGCGATCTGATCCAGATCGCGGGCGCCCCGCTCGTGGTGCCAACTGTCCACACAGACGCCGCCGTTGGTGCGCCCGGCCGCGTCGACGACCGCGCCGGCCGTGCGGGCATCGGTCACCGCGGTGTAGGGCAGGTACTCGATGCCGACGGTGAGGCCGTGGGCGGCGGCCCGATCACACAACGCGGCGAACCCGTCAGCGGTCGGCTCGACCCCGGGGGAACCGATGCCCTGGAGGTAACGGACACCGAGGGTGTCGGCCAGCTCGTAGGCGAGATCCTCCAGGCCCGCCTGCCGCTCGGCCTCGGCCTCCGTGGGCCAGATGCGCAGCGCCTCGAGCTCGGCCAGCACCAACCCGTGATCGTCGAAGAGCGCGCCGACCTGCCGTGCCGTCCACCCCTGCGCCTTCAGGTCGCGGTAGGCGCCCAGGTACATCCCCATGCCGGTGAACCCGGCGGCCGACGCCGCGGCCACCCGCTCCTCGAACGGCACGTCGAGCAGGCTGAACCAGCTGAGCACGAGATCGTCGGGGCCGAGCGAGGCAGTCATAATGCGGCGATTCTGTCAGCGTCGGTCGTGTGGGCGCTCGGTCGGAGCGTCACCCGACCGTCGCGTAACCACCAAAGGGCAGCTCAGAAACGGTGCCGTTGATGGGATCGATGACGAGCGTGCAGGTGCCGCCCAGGTTGGCGACCGACGCGATCACGACATCACGGCTCAAGTCGAGTCGGAGGACACGGTCCCGGTCGGACATGCGGGTCACAAAACCCCCGACGGTGAGCCCCGGCTCAGTCGTATCGAACAGGGTGAGCGACACCTCGTCGCCTTCTCCCGGTGCGGCGTACACGGCGACGCGTTCCGGTCCCACCGCAACATCGAGCGATCGATAGAACGCGCTTTCTCCAGTCGATTCGTTCCAAGGCGCGGCCAGGTCCTCGCCATCGCGCCCGATTCGCCCGATGGCCGCCAAACCCTCGCCGCCCTCCGCCACGACGAGCCCCTCCCCGTCCCATTGCGCCGTCCACGTACCGCCTTCGTAATAGTCGCGGTTCGGAAGCGACCATCGCTCCCCTCCGTCGAGGGGGACGAACACGAACTCGCCGTGCCGTGCCTCCTCGATGCCAAGGATGTGCCGAAGGATCGCGGTGGACACGCCGTCGATCTCGGCCACGTCGTAGATCGACCACTCGCCTGATCCGTCCGGAGGCCCGGACTGGGCGAGTAGCGACGGTAAACGGCCGACGGTGCTCACGTGGGTGATCCCGCCGTTGTCGTCGGCGACAACGAGTCCGCCGGCCAGATCGTGGAACGCCGCTACCACACCCCCCTCGGCGGCGAGGCCGATGTCGACACCGTCGCGGATCACGTGGGCGGCCTCCCCGTCGGCGACGAGGATGTCGCCCGGAAGGATCGGTGACACCGGGCCGAGCACGACGTAATCAACGTGGAGCTCGTTCGCTTGCGGAGTCGGCGCAGTGCACAGCGATGGCGCCGGAGAGGGAGCCTCGACCGTCGTGGTCGGCTGCGAGACGGGCGAAGCGAGCCCGGTACGCGGCGGCTCCACCCCGGCCTCAGTGAACACCCAGAGGCCGTCCACCCCTTCCTCGTCTCCACCCACGAGTACGAGCCGCTCGTGATCGCTGTACAGCGGCACGTCCACAGGGATCTCCGCGTCGGTCCATGCCATCCCGTCCGCCGTCGACCTCACGATCCCGGCGCCCACATCGACGAGGTGCAAGTGATGCCTCGTGGAAAGCGGCCACACAAAGGGGCCGAGCGAATCGACCTGCTCGACGACACCGTCGGCCTCGATGTACACGCTGCCGATGTTCGAGAACGCGGTGAGCCCGGAGGGTGTCCTCGCAGCCCGGGTCGGAACGGGAACTTCACCGGGCATGTGGATCGTCTCGAACTCGCCTTGCCGAACCGCGAACATGCCCGCGTCGTTCGCCGCCCACAACTCGTCGCCGACCCGGCCCAGGAATCGGACGCCGGGGAGTTCTATCGACCATGATCGTCCATCGTTGGACCTCACCAGGTCTCCGTCTACGCTCGCGCCAAAGAGAGCACCATCCTCCGAGAACACAGCCCCGCCCAACTGAACGTCGATGGGCTCGGGCTCACCCCACACGATGCCATCGAGCGAGTGGCGAACGCTCCAGCTTCCGTCTCCAGCGGGAGACTCGAGAATGAGGAGTTCGCCGCCGAGCGCGACAATCGACGCCTGGGTGGCGGGGGGCAATGATGCGACTTCTCGCCAGTGCGCACCGGAGTCCTCGGACACCACAACGACGCGTGGATTGATCGGGTCATTCGACGTCGTGGCATATAGCCGATCTCCGAGCCTTGTCGCCTCACTGATGGGCGCGTCGGGAAGTCCTGCCTCGTTCGCCGGGACAAAGGTCCATGTGCCGTCCGGCACCACATCGGCGAGGACCGACGACGATGTCACCCAGGCGGCCGGAGGGGTGGAGGATACAGTTGTCGAGCTTGCATCTGGCGTAGCCACCTCAGACCTCCCGCCGTCGTCCCCGGTCAGAACCACTCCGGCAAACACAAGCGCGATCACGATTGCTGCGACGATGGCGACGAACGCCGTTCGGCCGCTCCGCCCCGAGGGCCGAGACGGGTCGAGCGAGCGGAGTTGCTCGTCCAGCCGATCGAGAAATGGGATCTGGCCCGTCATGTCAGATCCGTCCAGTCATGCCAGGTCCATCCGGTCAGCCATGAGAGTGAGGGCCCGGCTGACCCGAACCCGTGCGGCGCCCTCGGAGATCCCGAGCTCGACAGCAACGGCGGCGTACGACTGCCCAAGCCCGACCCGCAGCCGAAGCGCGTCCGCCTGGCCGGCAGGCAACGCGGCGAGCTCCTCGGCCAGCCGCGCCGCTAGGGGTGCGAGATCGATCAGCGCCTCCATGCGCTCGATCGACACGTCGTCGATGGCGAGGCGCTCCATGCCCAGCCGCGATCGGTACTTCTCGCTGACCCGGTTCCGGCGCAACGATCGGCCGAGCTGGTGGCAAGCGATGCCGTAGAGCCACGCTGCGGCCGAGCCTCCCTCATCCCGGAACGACGCTCTCGACGCAAAGGCCTCTGCGAAGGTCTCCGCGGTGAGATCGGCGGCCGTCTGAGCATCGGCCGTGCGGAGATAGAAGTACCGCAGCAGACCTGTCGCCTGGCGTCGATACAGGCTGGCGAACGCCGCAGTGTCATGACGCGCGGCGAGCAACAGCTCCGTGTCACTGAGCTCGCCTCGCTCGTTCATCGCAGGTTCATGCCCTACCTCTGCCGCGATGTTACGAGCGCTGGATCGTCGGTCAGGGGAAGATCTCGAGGGCCGTACAGTGGGCCGGTCGGACCACGGCAAAGTCGCGGTGGTTGAGTGTGGCGACCTGGGTGACGTTGCATCGCTCGGCGATCGCGATGATCGAGGCGTCCACGAACCCGAGTCCAAGATCCGAGTAGGTGCCGATCAGCGCGATGGCGCGCTGGTAGTCGATGTCGATCGGGTCGATGATCGTGAACTTCGGGCTGGTGACGAGCGTGAGAAGGTGTGTTTCGGCGACGGACCCAAGGCGGGTTTCGATCAACCAGGCCGCCTCGGGAATCACCGTCGCTGCGACCACAAGATCGGCGCGGGTGCGCAAGAGCGCAGCGCAGTCAGCGTGACGCGGTTCATCGCGGTCGGCAGCGGCGATGAATACCCCGGTGTCAATGAGCAGCACCGTTGACCGTCAGATGCCTTGAGCGATCTTCTTGCCGGCGGCGTCAGCGCGTTCCCGATGAATGTCGAGCGGCTCGGTCCGGCCCGACGCGGCGCAGCCGATGAAGGCCTCCATCGGGTCGTCTAGCCGAGCGGTGAGCTCCTCGATGAGCGCCTCGGTCGTAATGCCTCGACGTGCCGCTTCGGCGGTAAGCCGAGCGGCGAGTTCCTCGATCGTGATCGACATGGCCAAAGCGTACGCGTTTCGGCGGCGCGGTTACACCGTGTTCGAACCGACGCCGGTCGTCGCGCCGGCTGCTACCTTCGCCCACTGTCAGGCACTCAACGGAGGCGCAGGTCGTGATCATCGTCAGTGGTTGGATCGATGTGCGTCCCGAACAGCGGGACGAGCTGTTGTCGGCCGGCGCCGAACTACAAGCGGCGACGAGGACCGACGAACCCGGATGTCTGGCCTACGTCTTCAGCGGCGACCCCGTGGTCCCCGGCCGAATCGCGGTGTACGAGGCCTGGACCGATGCCGAGTCGCTCGACGCCCACTTCGCCCATCCGAACTACCACGACATGCGGGCCGTCCTGCGTCGATTCGAGCGGCGGGGCACCGAGATCCTCAAACACGACGTCGCGCGTTCGGCCGCCGTCTACGGACCCGACGGCGTGGCCCGCGCCACCCACTGGGAGTGAGCAGGGCCGAGCCGGACTCGACTGCCCTGAGCGCCCCTCAGGAACCCTCACCATCCAGGAAGTCCTCGATGGCTCGCCGCAGCAAGGGCAAGTCGACAGCCAAGGTGTCCCACACCACTTCATAATCGACGTCGAAGTAGCGGTGGCTCATCCGATCACGCATGCGGGCAAGCAGCTTCCACGGCACGGTCGGGATCCGATCGGACAGATCCTCCAGGTTCTTGGCCGCCTCACCGATGTCGGCCAGGATCGACTTCGCCGCGTGCCTCAGCAGGCGATCGCTCTCGAACGCGTTGCGACCCCGCCCGACCAGGTCACTCCCGTCTTCGCATCGTGCGCGGATGTCATCGAGTCGGCGCCGTGGGTCATTCACCGGAGGGGTACAGCTTCACGGTGAATGTGCAGCATCCGGCCGTGGCCTGACGTCACGAGATCGACCGGGCGCTTCAGGAGCGACTCCAACTCCTCCTCGATCCCACAGAGCTCGATCAGGCCGGTTCCAGGTCTGACATCGACCAAAAGATCCACATCGGACCCGATCCCGGCTTCGCCGCGCGCGACCGATCCGAAGACTCAAGGGTTGCTCGCACCATGCGCGACCAGGACTCGCTCGATCTCGCTGGCCTTCTCTCGCAACTCCGCAAGCGTGGGTGCTGTCGCAACGTCCGCCGACTCGAAGCCCAGAGTCAGGCCCAGATGCTCGGCCACAGCCTCGACGGTCCTGACGGTCGGGTTGCCATTCCTGCCGGAGAGCAGCCGCCGAACTGTCGGCTCGCCGAGACCAGCTCCCCGAGCTACGTCGGCCTTCGATTCGCCCCGGGCACGTCTGGTTCGTTCCAGGTGCCGGACGAGGCGGCCGGTTGCGGATGACATCGGTGCCACCGACGAGGTGCCTTCTGTGCCCATGGGCCAAGTGTACCACTGATGGTACGGACGCAGCAGAGCAGGGCCTTCCTGCCGGAGAGCAGCCGGCGGCGCCGGTCAGGCGGGCAGGAGCGAGAGCAGCCCCCGGTCGGCGACGGTGGTCGTCGACCGGCGGAGTACCGCCTCGGCCAGGGCCAGGCCGCGCTCGTTGGCGGGATCGAACGCACCACCGATGATGAGCGGATAACACATGATCCACAGGACGGCGACGTCGTAGTCGGCCGTGGCCTGCTCGATCGAGTAACCCTCCACGCCGAGCTCCGTGACCCGATCGCGGTAGTAGGCGATCAGGTCGTCCTCGTGAGCCCGGCGGACATCGGTGTCCATGCTCTGGCTGAGCATGTAGGCGAGGTCCTGCATCGGGTTCGAGACCATGACGGCCTGCCAGTCGATCAGCACGATCGGGTGCTGACCCGGCCCTTCGCCGAACATCACGTTGTCGAGGCGCACGTCGCCGTGGACCAGCGTCTGGGTGCGGGCCCCCATCATGGCGTGGAGCGCACGCATGGAGTCGACGTAGTGGGGCAGGGCGTCGAGCACCTCGGGGGCGATGCAGTGCGGGAACAGCTCGCGGCACCGCTCCCACGTGCCGAGCACACCGGGCAGGAACGGCTCCATGTACGACGAGTCGATGCGCATACACTCGGCGAGCAACGGCTGGTCGCACCGACCCCAGAACGCGGCGTTCAGGGGCGCGTACGCATCGATGATCTGCTGGGCCTCGGCCGGTCCGATGCCGCTCACCTGGTCGCCGGCGCGGTATGCCTTCAGGTCCTCCAGGACGACGATGCTCATGCCCGACGCGGGGTCGTTGTCGGCGAAGTAGCAGCGGGTCAGCGGCATGTCGAGGCTCGGGGCGATCTTCTCGAAGAAGTCGATCTCGCGCTGGTACATGTTGGTGTTCAAGGCGATGGCCCGGTTCGCCTCGAGCGGGTGGGCGAACTTGATGACGATGGTGTCGGGCCCCGTTCCAACCTCGCCATCCCCATAAGACAGCGAGATGCGCTGCACGAGACCGAGCAGGCTCACGCCCTCGCCGATCGTGTCGGCCTGGAAACTCGTCACCAGCCGATCGGCGGCCAGGGCACCGCAGCCCTGGAGCATGTGGGTGAGCCACTCGGCGGAGAGCTCGTCGGTGATCGTCGGGAACGTGGCCATCTCAGTCCTCCGGGACGGGGTAGTGGATTCCTGGGATGCCGGCGCGCCACGCCTGCATCCATGCGGGCTGGGGCGTGAAGCCCTCGTACCAACCGGGTACCCGGGGTGCGGTGTCGGCGTTCCACTCGTAGTGGACGGGCATCACCTGGGCGAAGCCGTTGGCGGCGTTGGTGCCGCCGTCGACGAGCAGGTCGACGCCGGTGATGTAGGACGACGCATCGGACGCCAGGAACAACACCGGACCGACGACCTCGTGCACCACACCGACGCGCCGCATCGGGGTGCGGCTGGCGATGTACGTCGTCATGCCCATGCCCTCGAGCGGGGCACGCGTCATCTCGGTGACGATGAAGCCGGGCGACACCGCGTTGACGCGAACGCCACGGTCGGCCCACTCCACCCCCAGCTGGCGGGTCAGGTTGAGCAGGCCACCCTTGGCCGCGGCGTACGAGGCGATGTTCAGCTCGCTGGCGCCGCTCGCCATCATCGAGCACACATTGATGATCGACCCACGCCCCCGACTCAGCATGTGGTGCCCGACCTCACGGGCGACCACGAACGCACCCACCAGGTCGACCTCGACGATGCGTCGGAACGTCTCCGTGTCGTAGACCTCGGTGGCGAGACCCCGAAGATCGGCGACGCCGGCGTTGTTCACCAGCACGTCGATCCGACCTCGTTCAGCCACTCCGGTGGCCACGACGCGACGCACGTCGTCCTCGATCGTCACATCGCCCGGCTCGGCGGTGACCGACACCCCATGGGCCCGGCACGCGTCAGCCACCGACTGGAGCAGATCGGCCGAGCGGGCGGTCAGGATCAGATCGGCGCCGGCCTCGGCGAACGCCAGCGCGAACGCTTCGCCCAGGCCGTAGGACGCGCCGGTGACGAGCACCGACTTGCCTCTGAGATCGAACATGGACATCCCCCCGGATCCCCCCACACGACCGGGACAGTTGCCGGCGGTCGACGACGATGATAACTAACTGTCTGATCAATTTCCTGGCCCGTGTCGGCCGGGACGGGGGACCATGCACGACCTGACCACCATGCCCGAGCGGCTGGCCGCGTTCCTGGCCACCGTCGCTCCGGGTCGAACGCCGTCGATCATCGGCTACGAGCTGATGACGGGCGGGTACAGCCGCGTCATGGCCCGCGCCGTGGTCGACTGGGGCGACGGCACCGTCGAGACCATCGTGTTGCGGGGCGACCCTCCGCCCGATCGCACCTTCCTGGTGTCCGACCGCGACGCCGAGTGGTCGCTGTTGCGGTCGCTGACCGAGACGGGTGCCGTGCCGATGCCGGCGGCCCGGTACTTCGACGACGGCACCCACCTGGGCACGAAGGTGATCGTGCTCGACCACTGCTCCGGGCCGTCGCTCCAGTCGGTCCTCGCCACGTTGGGCGACGACCTGGGGCGACACCCGCTCGACTTCGCCGAGACCGTGGCCCGCACCCATCTCGTCGACGAGTCGGTGCTGCCGTCCTCGGTCATCCGTCGGTCGAATTGGGACAGCTACATGGACCAGCTGATCGGCGAGTGGACGGCTGCGGAGCGCCAACTCACCGAAGCGAACCCGATCATGCGGTACGTGCCCGCCTGGCTCGACGCCCACCGCCCGCCCGAGCTCCCGCTGCGGCTCGTCCACGGCGACCTCCAGCCGGCCAACATCATGGTGGGAGACGGTGGCGTTCACCTCCTCATCGACTGGGAGTACGCCCATCTCGGCGACCCTCGGGAGGACCTCGGCTGGTACCTCAACTACGCCATGGCGTCGCCGCCGAACATGTACGCCCCCGACCCCGAGGCCTTCCTCGCCCGCTACCGGGAGATCACCGGCTTTCCCGAAGCGGCCGTGAACCAGCTCACCGTGGCCTACTTCTCGATGGTCTCGGCCGCCCGGGTCTTCAGCCAGATCCTCCTGGCCGCAGATGCGCTGGCCGACGGTCGGACCCACGGTGTCATGACCACCTACAACATCAACGCCGCCACCACGGCGCACGTCAACTTCATGGCCGCCTGCAACCAGCTGACGGCCGCGATGGCGACCACACCCGGAGCCGGTGAAGGGGCACCCGCATGATCACCCGACCGTCGACCGAACAGATCCTGCTCGACTGCCGGCGCGAGCTCCTCGAGACCCTGGCCCCGGAGCTGACCTCCGAGACCGCTCAGCTGGCGGTGGCGATGCTGGAGAACGTCGTTCGCAACTGCGCCACCCGGGCGGCTCACGAGATCGCCTGGATGACGGAGGAGACCGCGACGATGCTCTCCTACGCGCGTGACGTTCTCTCGGCTCTGCCGAAGGCGGCGGCGGTGACCTCGGCGATCGACGCGTACGAACGGGGCCGCTCCGACAGCTTGCACCTCGACGACGTCGCCCGGACCTACGCGCTCGCCGGCGAGGCGATGAGTTGCGCAGTGGAGGCGGCCATGGCCGCCGGCCACCCGACCCTCGCGCCCCGCGCCGCCGAACTGCTGACCGCCCGCGTCGACCGGGAAGCTGAGATCATGGGCGAGTGGGGGTTCGTCGGCCGTGGCTGAGCCGCACGGCGCGACCAAAGGGAGCCCGAAGGCGACCAATGATGTGGCTGACTCACACGTCCGCGTGCTCCTGGTGACCAAGGGGCACCCGTTCCCGCGCGACCCTTCTTCGCCGTGTTCGACGACGACCCAGGGATCACGTGGACCCACGTGGAGCACCCGGCCGCCGACCAGCTGATCCACCCTGACCGCTGCGCCGAGTTCGACGTGCTGGCGTTCTACGACATGCCCGGAATTCGCTTCACGCGCGCCGACCCGCCCATGGAGCTGACCGACCCCTCGCCCGAGCTGCGATCGGCGTGGGCCGCGCTGGTCGAGGCCGGCAAGGGACTCGTCTTCCTGCACCACGCCATCGCCGGGTGGCCGACATGGCCGGAGTACGCCCGCCTCCTCGGCGGTCGGTTCCACTACGGCCCGGCCACCCTGGCGGGGGTCGACTACCCGTCGAGCGGCTACCAGTTCGACGCCACCCACCGGGTGACGGTGATCGATCCCGATCATCCCGTCTGCGCCGGTCTGGGCGACGGGTTCTCCATCACCGACGAGCTGTACCTCTTCCCCGTGCTGGAGGCCGACGTGGTGCCGCTCCTGCGCACCGACGCCGTGCTGACCGACGACCACTTCTTCTCGGCCGACCTGGCCATCCGCGGCGAGCGCGGCTCTCGTCGAGATTGGTCGCATGCACCGGGCAGCTCCCTCGTCGGCTGGGTGAAACACGCAGGGAACAGCCCGGTCTGCTACCTGCAGTTCGGCGACGGCCCGGGCACCTACGCCGATCCGTCCTACCGGCGGGTGATCGGGAACGCCCTGCGCTGGGCCGCCGGCCCCCCGCCCACGACTGGGCTCGAGCCCGGCGACGGAGCCTCGGTCACGACGGCGGGACCATCGACGGCGGCGCTCACGACGACACGAGCGCGGCGTGACCGGGGTCGGCCTCTGCGTCCCCCAGCTTGGTCCGCACGTGAACCGTGCCGTGCTCGAGGGCTTCTGCCGCCGCGCCGAGGAGCTCGGCTACACGAGCCTCTGGGTGCAGGATCACTTCCTCGCGCCGGTCGCCCCCCGGAGCAGCTACGGCGCCCGCCCGGGCACGCCCGTGCCGCCGCAGTACCACTCGGTCTTCTCCCCGACCGAGGTCCTCGCCGCCGCCGCCACCTGGACCGAAGGAGGTCACCCTGGGCACCAGCGTGCTCGTGGCCGGAAACCACTGGCCAGCGTCGCTCGCTTCCCGCCTCGCCACCATCGACCAGCTCAGCGGCGGGCGCCTCGTGGTCGGCCTGGCCGTGGGCTGGAACGCCGAGGAGCACGAGGCGTCCGGCACGGACTTCCACCGACGAGGCCGTCGCATCGAGGACTTCGTCGACGCCCTCCGGGCCTGCTGGGGGCCCGATCCGGTCTCCCATACGGGGCCGTTCTTCACCATCGACCCGGCCAAGATCTCGCCCAAACCGCTCCAGACCCACCCGACGCTGCTCTCCGGCATGACCT
>CAVTAI010000007.1:0-60572 GCA_963732655.1 uncultured Acidobacteriota bacterium
TGGCGGGCGACGGGCTGTTCACCTTGAGTCCCGCGCGCGGGGGCACGCGATTCACCTGGTCGGAGACGCTTCACTTCCCGTGGTGGCTCGGCGGTCCAGCCGGCGCGCTCGCCGCCCGCCCGATCTTCACCTGGATCTGGGGCCGCAACCTGCGCCGCCTCAAACAGCGGATCGAATCCGCTGCGATCGAGGCCGGCTGACGTCAGTTGAGCAGGCCGGTTCCGCCACCGAAGAGGGGATCGACCCAGGTGTTGGAGGCCAGCCAGGCGCCGAAGAACAACACGACCGCCAACCCGACCACCGCGGCCACCGGCGCGTTCTTGTGGCGCAGGTGACGATCGCCCTCGTAATAGATCCAGCCACAGGCGAGGCCGGCGAGGAGCCCGCCCACGTGACCGCCGAGCGCGATGTTGGGCACCGTGACCGTGATGAGCAGGTTGAGCAGGATGGTGCCGCCGATCCCCGATCGCCACGGGTCGATCCCGGCCCGCCGCTGAGCCATGAACACCAGCCCGAACAAGCCGTAGACGGCTCCGGACGCCCCCACGGTGACGGCGAGCGGCGCCTCGATCAGGGCGAGCAGTGAACCGCCCATCAGGGACGCGATGTAGGCGGCGATGAACCGCTGGGCGCCGAGGCCTCGTTCCAGCGCCTGGCCGAGCATCCACAAGGCGAACATGTTGAAACCGAGGTGGATCAGACCGCTGTGGGAGAACCCCGACGTGACGATCCGCCACCACTCCGCTTTCCCGACGTCGACGAACCCGCCGGCGTCCCAGGAGACCATCGGGCCGAAGAGGGCCCAGTCGGCGAGGTAGGTCCGGCCGGCGCGACCAATCGAGCTTCCCCGCGTGGCGGCGAAGAGGTAGACGGCCACGTTGATGGCGATGAGGGCGGTGGTGACGCGCGGTGGACTGTTCAGGCTGCGCATGGTGCGCACCTGCTGCCGTCCGCCTTTGAAGCACTCGGGGCAGTGGAAGCCGACGGACGCCTGGTTCATGCATTCGGTGCAGATCGGACGATCGCAGCGTTGGCACAGAACGCCGGCGCGGCGGTCCTGGTGGCGGTAACAGGACCGGGTCTCGGTAACCATGGCCGAAACGGTACCGGTACGCGTGGCGCTCTCGGCGCCACGCCCAGAGGTGGACGCGTGGCGCTCTCGGCGCCACGCCCAGATGTAGAGCGTGGCGCTCTCGGCGCCACGCCCAGAGGCACAGGCGCCGGTGCCGGTGTGTCAGGATCGACGCATGTCTTTCGTCTCCGTCCCCGGTGCCACGATCCACTACGAGGAGGCCGGCTCAGGACCCCCGGTCTTGCTCGTCAACGGCAGCGGCACCGACCTCCGCCAGAAGCCCGGGCCGCTCGACTGGCCCATCCGCGAGCACTTCTCCGTCCTGGCCTACGACCACCGCGGCCTCGGCCAGTCGACCCCCGACGACCCTGGTCAGCAACCGACCATGGCCGACTTCGCGGCCGATGCCATCGCCCTGTGCGACCACGTCGGCTGGACGACCTTCGGCGTGGTCGGGATCTCGTTCGGCGGCATGGTCGCCCAGGAGATCGCGCTGGCCGCCGGTCCCCGGGTCAGTCGGCTCGTTCTCGGGTGCACGTCAAGCGGCGGGGCGGGCGGCGCCTCCTACCCGCTCCACGAGGTGTGGAGGCTTCCCGACGACGAACGCATGACCCGCATGGCCGAGGTCATGGACACACGGGCCGCGTCGAATTCTGAGTTCCGCGACGCATTGCGGGCGTTCATGTCCGGCGGGACCGAGTACGCGCCGCCACCAGAAGGCCTGGCCCGTCAGCTCGAGGCTCGCCGCCTCCACGACACCTGGGACCGGTTGCCGTCGGTGACGGTGCCGACCCTCGTCGCCGCCGGCCGGCACGACGGCATCGCTCCGTTGAGCAACGCCGAGGCCCTCGCCAACCAGATCCCCGAAGCGATCCTCCAGGTGTTCGAAGGCGGTCACGGGTTCTTCATGGAGGACCCGACCGCCTGGCCCGCGATGATCGCCTTCCTCCGCGAAGGCGCGTAGACCGACAGCGTCAAGCAGAACGAACCCGAGGCCGGTGCTGGAAGTTGACCGGTGGTGCGGTGGGTTCTACCACGGCAGGTGGTCGCGATCAGCCAGTGACGTACCCGCCGCCCCAGGTGGGGAGGTCGAGCACCGTCTTGACGCCCGGAGGTGCCGCCACCACCGTCGGGATGGCGTTGAGCGGGGCCATGGCCACGGTGATCGAGGTGGGTCGCTTGGCGTCGAGTTGGGTGTGGGCCTGGACCACGCACTCCATCGTGGGATCGCCCTCGATCGTCATGACCCAGCGGTCGCCCACCCCCCAATCGGGGCGCACGTCGTCGCTCACCCGCCACACGAACTCGTTGACCAGAACGTCGCGGCCCTTGGCGATGCCCACGAACCGGATCTTGGTGACGGCGATGGTGCCTGTGCGGATCGTCCCGAAGGCGATGTCGAAGTCCTGCTCGGCGAGCCCGACCTCGCGCTCGTACCGGAAGTCGTCGAACTCGAACCGCAGGGCGTCGGCGACCATCAGCAGCGAGGTGAAGAACGGGCTGTTCTCCTTGACGCTGTGCATGCCGTCGAGCAGCGACGGCTCGTCGGGTGATTTGCCGAACCCCATGAAGCCCATGGCACTCGCCGACGTGTATTCCCGCATGCTCAGGCTCTCGAGGATGCGGATCTGGTCGATGGTGCGCGAGATTCGCGACATCGTGATCGGCCACAGGTCCATCGTGAAACCGGGGTTGACCCCCGAGTCGAAGAACGTGCTGCCGCCCTCGGCACACGCGGCGGCGAGTCGCGCCTGGGCGTCGGGCGGCGCCGACTTCGGGAAGATCAGCCAGTCGATCGCCGACGACGTGACGTTGTAGCCGCGGCTCAGGAGCAGGCAGATGTCGTCGAGCGTCTGGCCGAAGGCGTCGGCCATCGTGGTGCCGAGCCCGTTGTAGTTCACGCAGTCGGCCGGGATGGCGAGGATCGAGTCGACGTCGTCGGTGGCGATGATCCCCGTCGGCGGGCCACCGATCAGCTCGCCGGCGTCTTGGCCCACCTTGTCGGGGTTGTAGACGCGCAGTCCGACCAGCTCCAGGTCGGGCCGTTGGATGATCGATCGAAGCGCGTGGGTCCCCACGTTGCCGGTCCCCCACTGGATCACCCGTATTGCCATGTCACACCTCGTGTTCTCGTGGGCGGCGGTGCCGCTCGACCGGTCAGCGGAACTGCGGGATCACGTCGCGACTGAAGAGCTCGATCGACTCCATGATCGCCTCGTGGGGCACGCCGCCCATCTGCATGTGGATGATGAGCTCGTCGATGCCGGCGTCGGCGAAGGGTTGTACGGCGGCCATGCACTCCTCGGGCGTGCCGGCCATGATGTGGCCGGCCTGGTGGAGGTACTGCCCGAAGGCCTCGGCGTCGGCCTCGATCGCCCGCCGCATCTCCAGCACCTCAGTGGTGTGGGCGTACTCGGTGGGGGGGTGCTCCGGATCCGGCCAGCCGGTCATGGCCAGGTTGCCGCGGTAGGTGTGCTCCACCACCGCCGGGATGGCGAGGCGACGGGTGGCACCGCCCTCGGCCCCGCACAGGCCCTGGACGAAGCCGGCCGTCTGGTTGTTCACCGCGCCCTTGGGCGAGATCGGCGTGGCGTCGTCGATGCGTTCCTTGTAGGCGCGCACGGACTCCCTCAGGATGTCCACGTTGGTCTGCTGGGCGAAGAACACGAAGCCGAACCCGAGCGAGGCCGCCCGCTCGGCGTTGCCCGGCGACACGCCGCCCGTCCACAGCGGCTGGTGCGGCAACTGCACCGGCCGGGGGTACACGGTTCGGGGCGGCATCGAGACGAACTCGCCGTGGTACTCGACCTCCTCCTCGGCGAGCAGGCGGGCCAGCAGCTCGGTGCCCTCGTTGTACATCCGCCGGCTCTGCTCGGGATCGATGCCGAACCCGGCCAGCTCCTGATAGGTCGTCGACCGGCCCACACCGATGTCGACCCGTCCGTTGCTCAGGCAGTCGAGGGTGTTGGCCCGCTCGGCGATGCGCACCGGGTGGTTGTACTTGGGCGGGGTGAGCGCGAGCCCGAACCCGAACCGGATGCGGCTCGTGTTCTGGGCCATGGCACCGAACAAGATCTCGGGCGCCGACGAGTGCGAGAAGTGCGAGAGGAAGTGGTGCTCGGCGATCCAGATGTGATCGAAGGCGCAGGCATCGGCGTGGATGCCCTGGGTCACGACGTCGCGGATGGTCTGCGCCTCGTCCGCCATGTCGGGGACGGCCAACTCGTAGAACAGCCCGAACTTCACGAGCGCTCCTCCCTCGTGGCCCCACCGTGGCGACGGCGGGCCTCCTCCTTGGTTCCGGGGACGACGTGACGCACCGATCCACCGCCGTCGGCGTAGATGTCGGTCCCGCTGAGGAACTCGGCGGCCGGTGAGGCGAGGAACGTGATCACGTTGGCGATGTCCTGCGGTACGCCGAAGCGGGTCAGCTGCGTGCCGCGGAGGGCCTCGCTGACCGCAGCATCGTCAGCCCACTTCTCGGCCAACGGGTTCGACATGACGAACCCGACGATCACCGTGATGGCGCGAATGTTGTCGACGGCGTAGTCGCAGGCGACCGACCGGGTGAGCGCCTGCAGCCCACCCTTGGCGGTGGCGTAACCGAAGATGCGCGGCGTGGCCTTGACCCCGCCGATCGACGAGATGTTGACGATCGAGCCGCCGCCCGCCCGCTGCATCATCGGGATGGCCTGGGCGCAGCACCAGTAGGCGCTGAACAGGCCGGTGCGGAGGATGTGCTCGAAGTTCTGCGTGCTGACGTCGGTGAGGCGACCGTCGACGTTCGAGGGACCCACCAGATCGGTCGGCGCCGCGTTGTTGACCAGCACGGTGACGTCGCCGTAGGCCGCGTGGGCGGCATCGAAGAGGGCGTGGACATCGGACTCAACCGTGAGGTCCGCCGCGACGAACGTGGCGTCGAGGCCCTCGACTCGAATGCCGGCGACCACTGCGTCGCCCCGTTCGGGCCGACGACCGGTCACGATCACCTTGGCACCGGCCCGGGCCAGGTCGAGCGCGGCGCTGGCGCCGATCCCACTCGTCGAGCCCGTGACGAGCGCGACGGCGCCGTCGAGTCGATGGGTCCCCACGAGCGGTGAACCTATGGGGCGTCAACTAGAGTGTCAAGCGAGTGCTCACACCACGCAGCACGATGATCGAGGGGGCCGACACGTTGGCATCGCGACGCACGGTGACCACGTACTGCCGGATCTGCCCGGCCCTGTGCGGTATCGAGGTCGAGCTCCACGACGACCGCATCGTGGCGGTGCGTGGGGACCGCAAGCATCAGGTGTCCGCCGGGTACACGTGCCCGAAGGGCCGGGCCCTCCCCGAAGAACACGAGGACCCCGAGCGGGTCAGATCCTCGCTCCGGCGCGAGGCCGACGGCTCGTACCTGCCCGTTCCGAGCGACCGCGCCATCACCGAGATCGGCGAACGGCTCTCGAGGATCGTCGCCGAGCACGGTCCCCGCTCGGTCGGGCTCTACGTGGGCACCCGCGGCTATGAGGTGCTCCCACTCGCCGCTGGCACGGCCTGGCTCCAGGGAATTGGGTCACCGTCGCTGTACTCCACCTACACGATCGACCAGCCCGGCAAGGATCTGGCCCGGGCCGCCCACGGCAGCTGGCCGGCCGGCTTCCACGACGCCAGCACATCCGACGTTCTGCTGCTGGTCGGCCTCAACCCGGTGGTGTCGGGGTTCGCGCCCTACGTCGCCTTCCCGGTGGCCAACCCCCGGGTCGAGCTCGCCGCCGCCCGCCGGCGGGGCCAACGCCTCATCGTGATCGACCCGCGCCGGCACCGAGACCGCCGCGTTCGCCGACCTCCACCTCCAGCCCGGACCGGGGCACGACTCGGCACTCCTCGCCGCCATCATCCGCGTCGATGCTCGACGAGGAGCTCCACGACCACACCTTCGTGCAGCGGTGGACCCGCGGGATCGACTCGCTCCGAGCCGCCGTCGACCCGTTCACCCCGGAGCTGGGTCGCCGACCTCGCTGGGGTCAGCGCCGAGCTCATCGTCGACGGCGGCCCGGCTGTTCGCCGCCGGTCCCCGCGGCTGCGCCATCGGCGGGACAGGCACGAACATGGCGCCCCAACCCGGTCCTGGCCGAGTACCTGCTGCTGTGCCTCACCACGCTCTGCGGCCGCTACCGGCGCGCCGGCGAGGTGATCCCGAACCCGGGCACGCTCACCGCCGGCCGTGCCGTGCACGCCGGCGCCCGAGGACCCCGGCAGCATCACCGGCGACGGTCCCCAGCCCCGCGTCCGCGGCCTCGCCACGATGTACGGGCAGATGCCGTCGTCGGCGCTGGCCGACGAGATCCTCGAGCCGGGACACGGCCAGATCCGAGCACTCGTCGTCTCCGGTGGCAACCCCCTGGTCGCCCTTCCCGGATCACGAGCGGGCGGCCGCGGGCCCTGTACCTCGCTCGACCTGCTGGTGTGCCTCGACGTCCGGTTGACCGCCACGGCCCGCCTGGCCGACTACGTGGTCGGCTGCCGGCTGTCGTCGAGAAGGCGGACAGCACCCTGGGCAGCGACCTCCGCTTCCCGCTCCCGTTCGGCCAGTTCGCCCCGCCGGTCCGGGAGCCCGGCTTCGACGTCGTCGAGGAGTGGGAGCTCTTCTGGGCCCTCGCCCAGGCGATGGGCACGCCGTGGGACCTGGGTGGCCGGATCGGCATGCCGATCCCTATCGACGCACACGGTGGGCTGCCCGACGGATCGGCAACCCACCACCGACGAGCTGTGGGAGCTCCTCTGTGCCGGCGGCCGGGTCCCCCTGGCCGAGGTGCGGCGCCATCCCCACGGCCTGGTGCCCGACATGCCCGAGACACGAGTTCGGCCCGAGCGCCCCGACAACGTCGACCGCCTCGAGCTCGCTGACCCCACGCTCCTGGCCGAGCTGGCCAGCTGCCTCGACGCCGGCCGGCCACCGATCCCCGGTACCCCCTCCGGCTGATCAGCCGGCGGCTCTGGGAACGCCACAACTCGTGGGGCCACGATGTGCCGCGCCTGCGCGGCACCGGTCCGTCGAGCCCGGCCTTCGTGCACCCCGACGACCTGGCCGACCTGGGCATCGACTCCCTCGACGAGGTGGTGGTCGCCTCACCCCACGGCGAGCTCCGCACCGTGGTGGTGGCCGACCCCTCCGTTCGCCGCGGCGTGGTGTCCATGCCGCACTGCGGAGAACCGGGCGAGTGCACCAACCGGCTCGTCGACGCCACCACCGACCTCAGCGGCGCGTCGGCATGGCCCGCCAGAGCGCCATCCCTGTCAGGCTGGAGAGGATCGTACCGTGAGCTCGCCCGAGCATCCCACGGGTCGCGCTGGGGCACATGGCGGCCTCCCAGCCCGCGGCCGTCGCCCTCATCGACGGCGTCACCACCTGGACCTACGACCGGCTGTGGCAGGAGGTGCAGGCGTTCGCCGCGACGCGCGCACGCCCTGGGCACGGGCCCGGGCGACCGGGTCGTGATCGTGGCCGGGAGTTGGCCCGAGCACGTCGCCGCCTGGTACGGCACCCTCCTCGCCGGCGGGATCGTCGTCGACGTCAACTTCCTCCTGGGTGACGACGAGTGGGCCGCGGTCCTCGCCGACTGCGCGCCTGCCGTCGTCGTGTGCGAGCCCGCCTGGGCGCCCCGCCTCTCCGGCCTGTGCGGCACCACGCCGATGATCGTCCTCGCCGACCGCGGCGGCGGGTTCGGAACCGGCACCGCCGCACCCGGTGGGTCGCACGGGCCACGCTCCGGTGGAGCGGACGGTCGACGACCCCGCCGTTATCGCCTACACCAGCGGCACCACCGGTCGCCCCAAGGGGGTGGTGCACACGCTCGGTGCCGTGAGCCGCCAGCTGTCCCTGCTGGCGTCGCTCCACCGGCTCGGGCCCGGCGACCACGTGTACCAGGCCGTCCCCCTGTTCCCGCTGCCCGCCTACCTCCCCCAGGTCGCCGCCGCCCTGCACGGCGGGGCGGCGGTGATCCTGGCCGACAAGTTCGACCTCGACGCCTTCGCTGAGACGTCGCGCCGCTACCCCATCGCCTACGTGACGTTGAGCTCCCCGATGCTGGCCCTGCTCACCGACCTCCCACCCGACCGCCGGCCCACGCTCGACGCCCTCCGGGTGATGACCGTCGGTGGCGCGCCGCTGCGCCAGGACCAGCGAGCGCAGTTCGAGGATGCCGTGGGGGTCCACATCTCCCAGGGGTACGGCATGACCGAGGTGCTGGGCGTCTTCGTGGCCGACTACGACGGCGCGCCCGAAGGTAGCTGCGGCCGTCAGCACCCCTCCGAGCCCCGGTTGGTCGTCGCGCTCGACGACGCCGGCGCGGTGTGCGCCCCCGGCCAGACCGGGGAGATCGCCGTGCACCGGTCGTGCGCGTTGCACTCGTACTGGAACGATCCGCAGCGCACCGAGGACGCGTTCGACGGTGAGTGGTTCCGCACGGGCGACATCGGCCGCGTCGACGCCGACGGCTACTACTACGTCCTCGACCGCAAGAAGGACGTGGTCATCCGCGGCGGTTTCAACATCTACTCGGCCGAGATCGAGCGGGTCCTCGTCGACCATCCCGCGGTGGTCGAGGCCGTCGTGGTGGCTGCACCTCACGATCGCCTCGGAGAGGTCCCGGTGGCGTTCGTGGTGGCCGCCGGATCGGGCGGCGAGGAACTGGCCGAGCAGATCCGGGCATTCGCCGTGGGACGGTTGGGTGCCCTGAAGGCCCCGGAGCGCGTGGTGCTCGTCAGCGCCGGCGACGTGCCCCGCAACGCCATCGGCAAACCCCTCAAGCGCGACCTCCGAGACCAACTCGCCGCTCACCTCATGGATCACGAACCGTGAACACCCGGGACACCCCGCCCGTCGAGGGATTCGAGGACCGGCTCACCCGGCACCTCGAGTACCGGTCGATCCGAACCGACGAAGTGCCGCGCGTCGTCGTGGATCACCCTGCGGTCCGACCTCACCGACGGCCACGGGCGGCCCGACCCCGCCGTGATCGCCTACCTCGTCGATTCCACGGCGGGCGTCGTGTGCGGGATGGCGGCGGTGCCGGCGTGGGTGATCACCGCCGATCTCCACGCTCGATTCCACGCCACCCACGCGGTAGGTCCGCTACGGGCCGACGCCGTCGCCGTGTCGCCCGGCCGGCGCCAGTCGCTCGGGCAGGTCCGGGTCGTCGACGAGGGAGATGGCGACCGGCTCATCGCCAGCGGCACCGTGAACCACCTGGTGATCCAGCCCACCGCCGACCTCGCCGTGCCGTCGGACATGCCGATCGGCGTGATGTACGGGTGCCTGCCCGTCGTCGGCGCCGCGGCCCTCCGCACCCACGTGGGCCTGCGCTCGCCCACCCCGGGCAGCGCCGAGCTCGACGTCGCGGGCGACGCCGTCAACCCGCTCGGGATCCTGCACGGCGCACTGATCACGACGCTGGCCGTGGAGGCCGCCCGCTCCGAGGTCGGCCGAGGCGAGGTCGTGGAGGTCGTCGTGCGCTTTGTCAAAGGCGTGGCCATCGGACCGGCGGTGGCCACCGTCGTATCGGTCGATCCTGGCCCCGACGGATCCGGCGCGGGCCGCGTCGGTGGAGGTGCGTGATGGCAACGGGTGCTTGGGCGCCCTCGCCTCGGTCAGCCTCACCGGGCCCTGACCCACCGTCAGGGCATGATCGTGGCGCCGCCGTTGACCATCAGCGTCTGGCCCGTGATGAACGAGCCCCCCGGTCCGGCGAGGAACACCACCGCGGCGCCGATGTCGGTCACCGGATCACCGAGCCGGCCCAGCGGGATCGCGCTCAGCGACGCCTCGAACAGGTCGGGGTGCTCGGCGGCCCACGCCATGGCCCCGGGGGAGCCGGCCGACGGGCAGATCACGTTCACGCAGATCTGGTGACGTCCCCACTCGTTCGCCGCCACCTTGGTGAGACCCCGGATGCCCTCCTTGGCGGCGGCGTAGGCGGCCAGGCCCGGACGGCCGTGCGTGCCGGCCGACGAGGCCAGGTTGACGATGCGGCCGCCACCCTGGTCGCGCATGGCGGGGAACACGGCGCGCATAGTGTGGAACGTGCCCCACAGACCCGACCGGACCGCGAGCTCGAAGTCGGCGTCGGTGTGGTCCTCGAACGCCACCTCGGCCCGCAGCGCCTGGGCGTTGTTGACCAGGATGTCGATGCGCTGGTGGCCGGCGAGGAGCCATTCGATGGTCGACGCCACATCATCGGCCGTCCCCACGTCGCACCGTCGAGCGGTGGCCGACCAGCCCTCGGCCGACAGCTCGCGGGCGCAGTCGTCGACCGACTCTCCGTCGCGGTCGACGGCCAGCCACGTCGGCTCCCGCCACGGCCAGCGCCCGAGCGATGCCCCGACCGATCCCCCGGCCGGCCCCCGTGACCAGGGCGACCCGTCCGTCGAGCGGGCGAGCCTCGCTCACTGCGGGCCGACCACCCACTGGCCGTTGTTGGCCGACAGGTTGTGGCCCGTGACGGTGGCCGCCAGGTCCGAGGCCAGGAACAGGATCGTGCCTGCCACCTCGTGAGGTGTGGGCATGCGGTGCAGGGCGAACTCAGCCTGCTGCTTGCGCTCGAACCAGGCGTCGAACGAGATGCCCTCGGACTCGGCCTGCCCGGTGCCCCACTCCACGATGTTGTCGCCGACCATGGAGCTGACGTAGACGCCGTTGACCCTGACGTTGTGGCCGCCCACCTCGTTGGCCAGCGTGCGGGTGATCGACGCCAGCGCGCTCTTCGAGGCCGAGTAGGCGCCGAGCGTGGGGTTGGAGTTGACGGCGGCACCCGAGTTGACGTTGACGATGCTGCCGCCACCGCGGGCCCGCAGGTGCGGCATGGCGGCCTGGATCATGCGCATCGGACCCGTGAGGTTCACGGCCATGATGTCGCCCCAGCCGTCGACGTCGGAGTCGACCAGCATCCGGAAGTCGCCCTTGTGGTGACCGTTGTTGACCAGCACGTCGAGGCCGCCGAGCGCGGCTGCGGCGCCGTCGACGAACGATCTGATCGACGCCGGATCGGCGACGTCGAGCCGTTGCCACCACGTACGGCCGCCGGCCTTGTCGATCTCGGCCGCCACCTCCTCGAGCATCGACTCGGTGCGGGCGCCGAGCGCCACCGCCGCACCCTCCTCGGCCATCCGCACGGCGATGGAGCGACCCAGGCCCGATCCCACGCCCGACACGATGGCCACCCGTCCGTCCAGCAACCCACTCATGCTCCCCTCGTTCCTTCGGTCTCCGCAATGACAGGTCTCGGGGCTCGTCAAAGATCTCCGGCGCCGGCGAGCACGACGGGGAGGGCCACGGGCCCGTGCAACATGCCGGTCTGCGGCGGTGTCCACGAGAAGTCGTCGGCCAGCTCGAAGCGGACAACGTGGTCGCACCACACGTCGAGGGCGATCCGCATCTCCATACGGGCCAGCGCCGCGCCCGGGCAGATGTGCGGCCCGGCGCCGAACGCCAGGTGGTCGAGCACGTTGTCACGCTCGGGGTCGAAGCGGTGCGGCTCGGGGAACACCGCACCGTCGCGGTTGGCCGACCCGATGCTCAACATCACGCTCTCGCTCTCGTGGAGCACGGAGCCCTCGAGGTCGAACTCCGGGACCAGGCAGCGCCGCACGAGGAACTGGGCCGGCGAGTCGATGCGGAGACCCTCCTCGATCACGCGATCGATCAGCGATCGGTCGGCCCGTAGGCGGGCATAGAACGCCGGATCGCCGGCCAGCCGGTACAAGATGCTGGCCAGCGTGTTGCGCGTGGTCTCAGCTCCTGCCCCGATGGCGAAGATGACCTGGGTCGTGATGGCTCGGTCGGTCAGCCGCTCGCCGTCGACCTCGGTGGTGAGGAAGCGGGTGAGCGCGTCGTTGGGCCACGAGTCGACGGGCATGGCCCGACGGGCAGCGATCTGCTCCTCCACGTAGACCGTCATGGCCGGGCAAGCGTCGCGGATCGCGATCGAGCGACCCTCCTGCACGGCCCGCCCGAACTCAGCCCCGAGCTCGTTGCCCCAGGCGTAGTAGCGGGTGGAGTCGTGCTCGGCGAAGCCCATCAGCCGGGCCATCGCCGCCGGGGGGAGGGGGTCGACGTAGGCGGGCAACACGTCGAACGGCTCACCAGCTAACTGCTCGGCGGCCGAGACGGTCTCGCGGATGCGGTCCTCGCAGAACTGGCGGAGATACGGCTCGATCTGCTGTGAGCGGTGGAGCGCGACGACCGCGTTGAGGATCCGGCGGATCTGCCCGTGGCGTGGTTCGAGGATCCCGGCGATGGTGGTGTCGTCCTCGGGCAAGCCGGCCTGTCCGGCGCTGCCGCCGAACTTGTCGATGCTGCGCAGACCGGTGGCGACGCTGTGATGCGACAGCGCCATGAACCGGCCGCCACCGAGCTCGTGGACGGGGCATACTGCCCGCATGTGGTCGAATGCGGCGTAGCGCACCGACGGATCCGGGTCGAGTGGTCCGAGATTCGTGGCCATGGCGCCTCCCGACGGCCGGGCCGCCACCCGGCCCGCCCAATCAGCTTTGTGTAGTGTCTGCTTACTGTGCAAACCACGGACCATTCCAGCCTCGACAGCACGGCGACGCAAGTAGCTCACTCGCGCGCGCCGCGCTCGGCGACATGCCGCATCGGTCCTGGGTCGGGCGATCCGTGGCTCGGGTCGAGGACCATCGCCTCCTCACCGGGCGTGCGCAGTTCGGAGCCGACGTGCACCGCCCGGCCGAGCTGCATGCCGTCTTCGTGCGCAGCACCCACGCCCACGCCACCATCACCACGATCGACGTCTCGGCGGCCCGCGAGCAGCCAGGCGTCGTGGCCGTCCTCGTGGCCGACGACATCGACCGGGTGGCCACCCCCTTCACCGTGCGGTCGCTCCCCACGTGCGCCGTCGTCACGCACAGCGCACTGGCGCGCGACCGCGCCCGGTACGTCGGCGATCCCGTGGCCCTCGTCCTGGCCGAGACCGCCGCTGAGGCGACCGACGCGGCCGAGATCGTCGTCGTCGACTACGACCCCCTGCCCGCCATCGTCGACTGGTCAGGCGCCGTGGCGCCCGACGCGCCGGTCGTCTGGGCCGAAGCCCCCGGCAACGTGCTCTGGGAGACGGCCGAACAGTTCGGTGCACGCAGTTCCGCCGACCCGTCGGATCTCGAGGTCCCGCTGTCGATCCACGGCAACCGGGTCGCGAACGCACCGCTCGAGTGCCGGACCGTGCTCGTCGACCCCGGCGCCCACGGCACCGCCCTGGAGGTGTGGACCGGCACCCAGAACCCGCAGGGCCTGCGGGCCGGCCTAGCCACGATGCTGGGCCTGCCGGTCACCGACGTGCGCGTCTGCTCCCCCGATGTCGGAGGATCGTTCGGCCAGAAGGCCTGGCTACGACCGGAGGACCTGGCCGTGGCGGCCGCCGCAATGATCACCCGCCGCCCCGTGCGGTGGGTCGAGACCCGCACCGAGAACCTCGTCGTGGCCGGTCACGCCCGTGACGACCACGTGGATCTAACGGCCACCGTCTCGCGCGAGGGTCTCGTGCGCTCGGTGCGTGCCGACGTGGTGATCGACCAGGGGGCGTACCCGGTGTTCGGGTCCGTCCGCGACGGCACCTGCCGGATCATCCGCACGCTCCTTCCCGGCCCCTACCGCATCCAACACCTCGCCTACCGGGGCCGCCTGGTCGCCACCAACAAGGGTTCGTACGTCACCTACCGCGGGCCGTGGGCGACGGAGTCGCTGGCTCGCGAACGTCTGATGGAACGGGTCGCGAGGACCCTCGCCGTGGAGCCGCTGGAGCTCCGCCGCCGCAACCTAGTGGCCGACGACGATCCCGACGCCGCGATGGTCACCGGCCCGTCCCTCCACGGCCTCTCGCTCCGGCGCGCGCTCGACGCCATGGAGCACCATCTCGATCTGCGCGGCGTTCCGGCTCGCGCAGCGCGACCGGGCGGGCCACCGGCCGGTACCTCGGCATCGGGTTCGCGGTCGTGCTCGAACCGGCGCCCGGTCCGGCGAACTTCTTCCCCTCCGTGGGCGGTTTCGTGGCCCCGCCGGAGCCGGCGCTCGTGCGCCTGGAGATCGACGGATCGGTGACCGTGCTCACCGCCCAGGGCCCGAGTGGTCAGGGGCATGAGACCACCTTCGCCCAGGTCGCTGCTGAGGCGCTCGGCGTCTCGATCGAGCGGGTCACCGTGGGCTCCGGCGACACCGCCACGGCACCGTTCAGCCTCTACGGGACCGGCGGCAGCCGGGCCGCCTTCCGAGTCGGGGGCGCGGTCGATGCGGCGGCATGCGAGCTCCGCACCCGGATCCTCGACGTCGCCGCAACCCTGCTGGAGGCGCACCCCGACGACCTCGTGATCGACGACGGCGCCGTGACGGTGCGAGGCACGCCCTCCCGCTCCGTGCCGCTCGCCACGGTCGCGATGGCCGGCTGGCACGGTGCCGCGCTCCTCACCGACCATGCCGAGCGTTTCACCGTCACAACGTCGTTCGGCGCGCCCGGTCCTGGTTGGAGCCAGGCGGTCCACGCCGCGGTCGTGTCGGTCGACGTCGAGACCGGCCGGATCGAGCCGGTCAGGTACGTGGTCGTCGCCGACTGTGGCACGGTCGTCAACCCGACGGTGGTCGAGGGTCAGGTGCAAGGTGGCGTGGCCCAAGGGATGGCCAGTGTGCTGCACGAGACGGTGCAGTACGACCCCGACGGCCAGCCGCTGAGCACGAACCTCGCCGAGTACCGCATGCCCAGCACCATGGAGGTTCCGGCCGTCGAGGTGGTGCACCTGCCGGCCGTACCCGACGCACCGCCCCGAGGCGTGGGCGAGGGCGGTGCCATCGGCTCGGCTCCGGCGATCCTCAACGCCGTCGAGGACGCTCTAGCCCCTTTCGAGTTCCTCACGTCGTCGGCGCACGTCAGCCCCGAGTCCATCGTCCAGCATCTCAAGGGAGCGTCCCATGGAACCTCTGCGCTTTGACGGCCGGGTGGCCATCATCACCGGCGCCGGGAGCGGGCTCGGTCGGGCGCACGCCCTCGAGTTCGCACGACGGGGCGCGGTCGTCGTGGTCAACGACCTCGGCGGCGACGTGACGGGCGTCGGCGCCTCGGCCGGGCCGGCCCAGGCCGTGGTCGACGAGATCCGGGCCCTGGGTGGCGAGGCCGAAGCCGACACCCACTCCGTGATCCCACCCGAGGGTGGCCGGGCGATCGTCGGCACCGCGCTCGACGCCTTCGGCCGGCTCGACGTGCTCGTGAACAACGCGGGCGTGCTCGATACCGCCGACTTCCTCACCTGCTCCGACGAGCACATCGACCGCACGCTGGCCACCCACGTTCGGGGTGCCTTCTCCGTGACCCGCCCGGCGCTCGAACACATGCTGGACCGCGGCTACGGCCGCATCGTCAACACCGCGTCGGGCGCGGTGCTCGGCGCCGGTGTGGGTCTCGCCTACCAGGCGGGCAAGTCGGCCATGGTGGCCTTCACCCGCGCCCTGGCCGTGATCGGGCGCGACCGCGGCGTGGTGGCCAACGCCGTCCTGCCCACCGCCTACACCCGCATGACCGACTCCATCCCCGACGAGGCGTTCCGGTCGTTCATGGAGCACCGCTTCCGCCCGGAGCGCGTCGCGCCCGCGGTGGCCATGCTCGCCCACGAGTCCGTCGCCGTGACCGGCGAGTGCTTCCTCGCGGGCGGCGGGCGGATGGCTCGCCTGTTCCTCGGCGTCACCGACGGCGTGATCGCCGACGAGCCCGATGCGGAGTTCTTCGCCGCCTCGCTCGACCAGGTGATGCGCACCGACGGGTTCTCGGTCCCGGCCGACCGGGCCGCCGAGTTCGCGTCGTATCTGCCTCGCCTGGGCTTCGGCTTCGGCCAGGACACCCAGCTCACCCGCTGAACGACGTCACACCACCACGTCACCCACCACGACCGCCCAGCACCACCACCACGACACACGGGAGGCGCCGATGCGCTACATCCACCAGATCCTCCGGGTGCCGCTCCCGCGCCGCGCCGCCCTCGAGGCCCGCTTGCGCGACGACTGGCTCCCCGCCGTGGCCCGCGGCGGCGACGCACGCCTCGCCTGGGTGGCGTCGGCCATGGACCTCGCCGTCCGCGCCGACGAGGTCTGCGCCATCACGGTGCTGCGTGACGATGCCGCGCTCGCTCGTTTCGGCGAACGGGTCCGCACCGGCGACCTGGCGTCCCTGGCGGCGGAGGTGGCGGGCGAGACCACCTCGATGGAGGTCCGGCTCCTCGCTCCCCTCCGCTACAACCCGTTCACGTTCGAGCTCGACGCCATCCCCGCCGAGCCGGTCGTGGCGCCCACGACCTCGTACATGCACGACTTCGTCCCGCCCGTCATCGGCCAGAACCGGGGCTACGAGGACCTCATGGAGGCGCGGTACATGGCGCTGAGCGACCAGGAGTTGTCCAACGTGGTGCTCCGGGGCGCGTTCGAAACCGTGGCCGGGGGCGGACCCATGCCCGAGCACTTCAACCTCAGCGAGATCCGCAGCACCGACGGGCTCATCCAGCTCCTCGCCCACGAGATCCCCAAGGAGTACAAGGCCATGGGTACCTGGATGTGGGAAGCGCTCGGCGTCCGCGACCGCTGGACCACCCGTCTCGTCCGATCCGCCGCCTGGTCGCCGGTCCGTTAGGAGTCACCGCCATGTTGATCGTTCTCGACATCCATCAGGTCGTCGGTCGGGCCGAGGTCGCCTTCGAGGAGTCCTACCGCGACACCCTGCTCCCCGCCCTCGTCGGCTCGGCGCGGCTCGCCTTCTTCGGGTGGCTCCCCCACGGCTCGGGCGAGGGCTACGAGGCCGTGACGCTCACCACCGTGGCCGACACCGAGGCCCTCCACGGGTACCAGGAGCGTCTCCGTCGGGGTGACCTCACCGAGTGGTGGACGAGCGTCGAGTCCGTGCGTTACTCGCTCACCAGCTCACTCCACCTCAGCACCGCCGAGCTGGCACCCCCGCCTTCCGACCCGGTAGCCGGAGCCGGAGGGCTGTACCGCCTCGACAGTGGTACCGCCGCCGGGGACCCCGGCGACACGGCGACGGGCCTGGCATCCGAGCTCTCGGGCGACGGCGACGCGCTGTGCCGGCTCCTGACCGTCCTGTCGCCGTTCCTCGGGGTGTTGGGCGGCTCGACCCTGCATGCGTTCTACGCGGTCGCCAACGACGACCGTCTGGTTGCCGCGCTGGAGGCCGACGACCCGGGACACCACTGGCCGGGCACGGCCGATCCGTCCCACTTCGCCGGCGGCGGCCCGGAGCGACACCGTCTCGTCCGCGCCACCGGTTGGTCGCCGCTCCGCTGAGCCTCCCTCCGACCTGCCCTTGCCACTCGGCTGGAGGGGGATCAGCGGAACTTGGGCATGACCTCGGTGCCGAACGCTTCGATCGACTCCATGATGCGGTCGTTGGGCACCCCGCCCATCTGCATGTGCACGATGAGCTGGTCGACACCGGCATCGGCGAAGGCCTGCACCACCGGGATGCAGTCCTCGGGCGTGCCGGCCATGATGAACCCGGCGGCGAGCAGGCCGTCGGCCACGGCCTGGGCGTCGGCTGCGATGGCGTCGTGGAGCTCCTTCGACTCACCGGCCTGCACGTGGGCGTAGCTCGGTGGGGCCACGTCGTCGGGCCATCCCGTGAGCATGTGGGTGCAGCCGTGGTACGTGTGCTCGGTGACGCCACGGGCGGCGACCTGGCGCACCTCGTCGCGTTTGGTGGCGTCGACCGTGCACAGGCCGTTGACGAAACCGGCCGTCTGGTTGTTGACCGCTCCGGCGATCGGCGTGGCGGCGCCGATGTTGGCCTTATAGGCCTGGATCGACTCCTTGAGCGCCTCGGGATCGGCTTTGGTGGCGAAGAACAGCATGCCCAGACCGAGCTTGGCCGCCCGCTCGGCGTTCCCAGGACCGACGCCGCCGACCCACAGCGGAGGGTGCGGCTTCTGGACCGGACGCGGGTACGACGTGCGCGGCGGCATCTTCACGAACTGGCCATCGAGCTCCACGTCCTCCTCGGCGAGGAGGTGGGCCACGGCGTGGAGACCCTCCTCCCACTGGGCTCGTGACTCGTCGGGGTCGAGGCCGAAGCCGTAGAGCTCCGCCGGCGTGGTGGATCGCCCCGACCCGATGTCGACCCGGCCGTTGCTCAGGCAGTCGAGCATGGCGGCCCGCTCGGCGATGCGGACCGGGTGGTTGTACGCCGGCGGCGTGAGCGCCAGGCCGAACCCGAACCGGATGTGCTCAGTGGCGTAGGCGGCGGCCCCGAAGAGCACCTCGGGCGCCGACATGTGGGAGAAGCCGGAGAGGAAGTGGTGCTCGGTGAGCCACACGTAGTCCCATCCGAGCTTGTCGGCCAGGACGATCTGGTCGACGGTCTCCCGCACGATGCGCGCCTCGGCGTCGCGCTCGTGGGGCGGGACGTACATCTCGTAGAACAGGCCGAACTTCATGGGTCCTCCACGTCTCGATGGCGACCGTAGTGTAGACCGACCCACGATGATTGTGTAGTGGGCACTCACCATCCAGTCGACGACGCGGCCCGCACCCCCATCGCAGATCTCGCCGCCCGTCGCCTACCCGTGGACGAGGTCAGGAGCGATTTCGCCCAGGACGTCGATGGTCCGCTGCCAGGAGCCGGCCGGATCGGGACCCACGCAGAACGGGGCGGCGAGGAAGTCGGTGACGCCGGCGTCGGCGTACTCCCGGATCCGGGCCCGGATCTCGGCGACACCACCGATGTTCACGATCTCGTGGCCGGCCGTCAGCCCGCCGATCTCGAGCATGCGCCGGTAGCGCGGCAGGAGTCCGTAGTCGCCGAACCGCACGATTGCGGCCTGCCGGGCGGCGTCGACGTCGCTCGTCGCGGTGACGGCCACCACCGTGGCGATCCGCGGTGTCGGGCGGCCGGCGGCCGCCGCAGCGGCGGTGATCCCGGGACGGATCACCCGATCCACGGCCGAGGCGTTGCACATCGTGGTGATCGTGCCATCGGCCCAGGTGCCGGCAACGGCCAACATGCGATCGCCCATGGCGCCGACCAACACCGGGTACCGCGCCGGCGGCCCAGACGCGAACTCGCGCGTGGACGGTGTAGAGCTCGCCGTCGTGGTCGACCTGGCCGGTGGCGCGTTGCGCGGCGTCGAGCAGCTCGAGGACCTCGCGGGTGTGGCGGGCCGGTCGCACGTACGCCACACCGTGCATGCGCTCGATCACCGGCTGGAGCGAGGGCCCGATGCCGAGCACGAGCCGCCCGGGGAGGTCGGCCGCCACCGTGCCGGCGACGCGCGCCAGTGCCAGCGGGTGCCACAGGTAGGTCGGGACGACGGCGGTGCCCACGGTGAGGCGCTCGGTGGACAGGCCGGCCACGTGGGCGGCGGTGAGGGCGTCGACCGACCACGGCAGGTAGGGCGTCCAGCCGCTGGCCAGCCCCGCGGCTTCCACCGCCCGGGCCCGTGTGCGTACCTCGTCGAGCGACGAACCGTCGCCCCAGGTCTCGCTGACGAACGCACCGATCCTCAGCTCATGACCTCACAACACGCGGTCGCCGAGGTAGGTGTCGCGCACCAGCTGGCTACCGCGGATCTCCTCGGGCGTCCCCGAGGCGATCACGCTGCCCAGATCCATCACCGTTATGTGGTCACAGCACCGCATCACGAACCCGACGTCGTGCTCCACGAGCAGAACGGCGCAACCAGCCGCCCGCTGCTCGGCGATCGAGGCCTGGATGCGGTCGGCCTCGGCCTCGCTGAGTCCCGACGTGGGCTCGTCGAGCAGGAGCACCTTGGGGTTGTCGACGATGGCTCGGGCGAACTCGAGCAGGCGAGCGCCTCCGATGGCCAGGGATCCCGCGACCGTGTCGGCCTGGTCCTCGAGGTCGAACCTCCCCAGCACCTCGCGGACCTGCGTACGGCGTTCGACGTCGAGGCGGCGCCGGCTCGGGAGGCCGAGCAGGTCGGCGGTGGCGCCGCCGCGGCCGCCGTGCCAGTCGAGGGCGGCGAGCACGTTGTCCTCCACCGTCAGCAGGCCGATGGGCTGCTGACGCTGGAACGTGCGCCGGATGCCGGCCCGAGCCCGAGCGACCGATCCGGCCTTGGTGATGTCGCGTGACTCGAAGGAGATCGTGCCGTTGGTGGGGACGTAGGTCCCGGCGATGAGGTCGAACAACGTGGTCTTGCCGGCGCCGTTGGGGCCGATCACACCATGCACCTGGCCCGGGTACACCTCGAGATCGACCTCGCTCACGGCCAGGATGCCGCTGAACGACTTGGTCACGCCGCGCAGTGAAAGGACGGGAGCCCCCGTGACCGGGGGCCGCGTGTCGAGTTCAGCTGTCATCGACGAGCCACCTCACGAGTCGGGCGAGCGGGTAGAAGCCGTCGTGGGGCAGCCCGGGAGCCTTGCTGGCCACCTCGCCCGAGGCGCGACGATGCGTTGCATCCCGGCCGTGCCGAGCACGTCGCGCAGCTTGCCCGGCGAGGTCGCGCGGGTACACCCCGATGGTCTGGGTGGCCACCGTGACGTGGTCGACGACGTCGCGGATGTCCGGCAGCGCCACCACGTTGACGACCTTGCCCTCCGGGTGGAAGTCGACCGGCTCCTCCGAGAGGATCACCACACCGGTGTCGTCGTTGCCGAAGAGGCGGTAGTCGTCGACCGAGGTAGCGCAGGCCGTCGAGCTCGTCGCTCACCGCAGCCGGGATGGGCACACCGTGACCATCGCTCAGGGGTCGGTCGACCCCCAACTCGAGGGCCAGCGCGTCGCACCAGGGCGCGAGCTCGTCCACGGAGCCTTCGGCGTAGATGAAGCGGCTGGAGGCGCAGGCGCCCTGGTTGTAGAGCGCGACGTCGGTGGCCGCTGCGGCCGCTGATTCGGCGATGGTCTCGGCGTCGGCCAGGGCGTCGTGGCCCAGGATCGAGATCGACACCTTGGGGTCGAAGGCCACCAGCTCGAACCCGGGAGTGACATAGGAGATGGCGTTGCGGATGGCGGCTTCGCCGCCCCACGCCACGATCTTGTCGAAGTACTGGGCCCGGAACAGGGGGTTCTCGATGCGCTGGTCGCCACCCTTCCAGTAGACGGCGCTGAACGAGCGCAGGATGGGGTGACCAGGTGCGACCTCGGCCATGGTGCGAAGGATCGCCGACGCCGTGAGCGGATCGTCGGAGCCCAGCTTCATCAGGTTGACGCCCTTGGTGAGCGCACCTCGGATGATGGTGACCGCCGCCGTGCCGGGCGTGTTGCCGGCCACGATGTGGACCAGGCGGGGTGGGAAGGCCCGGACGCGGTGGACCACCCCGTAGGCGTCGGTGACCTCGCCCCAGCCGTCGACGAACCGACGACCGATCTCGTTCTCCACCTGGAATTCGAGCGAGGCCCGCCCGAACAGCTCGGGCAGTGCCCGGTAGAAGCCCTCCATCAATCGGGGGGTCAGGTGTGAGGTCGCGGTGGCGTGGGCGAGTGCCTCGGCGAGCCACTCGTTGGTGTCGGGGTCGAGGCGCCGACCGACCTCCACCAGCAGGTCGATGATCTCGTCGAGGGGGACATCGAACGCCGGGCCGGGCTCGCGGCGCGACCAGATGAGCGAGTCGAGATCGATCGCCGGCGTGAGGAGCCGACCGTGGTCGACCTCGTCGCCGAGCACGAGCTCCCCCTTGACGATGTGGGGTACCCGGATCTGGGTGCCGACACCCGAGGCCACGGTCATGAGGAGGAGTCCAGGACGTTGCGGACGAAGGCGTCGAGGGTCCCGGCGCAGGTGAGGCGGTCGTCGTCCTCGCCGGTGAGCTCGGAGTACCGGATGATGCTTCCGGCCACGATGCCGAGGTTAGGGGTGTCGAAGTCGGCGAGGACGCGATCGCCCGAGATGAGCCCACCCCACCGCCCGTCGACCGACACGTCGAAGAAGCCGAAGCGGCCCAGGTGCTGACCGCTCGTCTCGGCGATGCGGGCCGTGCCGTCGTCGGTGAGGATGAGCGGGATGACCCACGGGTGCGGCCGGTAGTGGTCACCGATCCGCGGCATGGCCGCCGACAGCTCCGACATGCCGTAGCCGTCGGACTGGCGGGAATCGTCGAGTCCGTAGAAGCCGAAGATCTGCTCGCGGTAGTCGGGCGGGAGGACCACGCCCTTCGTGCCACCGCCGACGCCCAGGAAGGAGCCAGGGTCGAGCGGGAACGACGTGACGCCTCGGGCCCGCAACTTCTCGAT
Organism: uncultured Acidobacteriota bacterium; assembly: GCA_963732655.1. Taxonomy (GTDB): domain Bacteria; phylum Actinomycetota; class Acidimicrobiia; order Acidimicrobiales; family SHLQ01; genus CAVTWS01. The sequence continues at coordinate 22,303 of CAVTAI010000007.1, forward strand.
CAGCGTCCACTGCTGGGCCCAGAAGCCCATGATCGCGATCCGCTCGCCAGCCAGTCCGGCCATGCGGTCAGCCAGGCGCTCCCACTCGACATCGAGGCGGGATTGGCGGTCGGCGGCCTCGGCCTGGAACGCGGCGATCACGCTCGGCTTGGCCGTACCGGCGGCCATCGCCGAGTTGAGCCGGGCCAGCCGCTGGATGTCGCCAAGTTGAAGCGCGTCGTCGGTGAGGAAGATGGTGCGGACGGGGTCGCCGTAGGTCGTCGTGAAATCGCGGTAGTACTCCACCACCCGGCTGGCGCCCTGCGACGGGCCGAGCACCACCACCGGGGACGTCGGTTCCAAGGGCAGATCGAACTGCCAGCGCACCGTCCGGATCAGGCAACGACGCGTGAACTCGCGATCGGCGACCGTCGCGGGCAGGAAGGAACTGCGCCCCGAGGTGCCGGAGGTGGCGTAGACGGGATGTCCGGCCGCCTTGAGGGCCTGCAGCCAGGCGTCCTGGGAGTCGATCCCGGAGTCGGTCACCGGATCGATCGCGTTCGGCCGACACCGTGTTGAGCCAGCGGGCCAGACCGTCCCAGCGCTGCTTGTCGAGCAGGCTGCGCGGGTAGGACTTGTAGACGGTGTGGGCGAACAGCAACGGCACGAGGTCGTCGAGCGAGGTGATCCGGTCCACGCCGACTTCGCTGGCCAGGCGGTCGAGCACGGGGATCCGCTGCCGCTGTTGGCGCAGCCGTTGATCGGCCGCCTCGATCCACAGGGGCTCCAGGTCGACTCGCGACACGTCGAAGGGCCGGTCCCGTTCGACCAGAGAGACCAGTTGCGTGACAGCGTCGGTCATGACATCCCCATGATGGCCCGTCGCAGTCAGCGAGGGGGTGCGTACAGGTCGACCTGGGTGTTCGCACCCGTGCCCATGGTCTGCGCCCGGGTGCGCATGCTGCGCGGCGCGGTGTCGACGCCTCGAGCCGCCGCCGAGGCTCGAAGGGCAGCCACCGTGCAGTCGGCGCGCTCGACGGATGGCGAACGGGTCGTGCTGGAGCTCGCGCAAGCGCGTTCTCGTAGGTGATGGCGCGGATCGTGGCATCGTCGAGCCCGTCGAAGCACTGGAGCGTGACCTCGGGGGACTCGGGCCACTCGGAGTCGGAATGCGGGTAGTCGCACTCCCAGGTCATCAGACCGGTGCCAGCCCGCTCCGCGACCTCGGGCGTGACCCGATCGTCGAGGGTGCAGGTGATGACCTGTTCGCGGAACACCTCGCTGGGGAGTCGGTCGCCGAAGTCCTGGTGCGTCCAGGCCGACTGCTTGCGGTAGACGAGGTCGATCTTGTCGAGGAAGTACGGCAGCCAGCCCACGCCGCCCTCGCTCAGCATGATCCTGAGGTTCGGGTACGTGCGCAGGATCGGCGACCAGACGATGTCGGCCGCGGCCTGGACGATGTTGATGGGTTGGAGGGTGGCCAGCACGTCGAACGGTGCGTCGGGCGCCGTGACCATGAGCTGCGACGACGACCCGATGTGCATGCTCACCACGACCTGCGCCTCCTCGCACAGGGCCCAGAACGGGTCCCAGTGATCGGCGTGAAGGCTCGGGAACCCGAGCTTCGACGGGTTCTCGGAGAAGCTGACGGTGTGGACGCCCAGGTCGAGGAGGCGGTGGACCTCGTCCAGCATCAGGTCGACGTTCCAGAACGGCAGCAGCCCGATCGGGATGAACCGGTCGGGGTAGGGCCCGCACCACGAGTGGACGTGCCAGTCGTTGTAGGCCTTGAGGCAGACGAGGGCCAGGTCCTTGTCGCGAGCCTCGGCGAAGACCTGCCCGCACAGGCGCGGGAACGAGGGGAAGTTGAGCGACGCCAGCACGCCGTTGGCGTCCATGTCGTCGATGCGGGCGTGCACGTCCCAGCAGCCGCGCCGCATCTCGTCGAACGACGTGGGGTCGACCCCGTACTCGTCACGGGGTCGACCGGCCACGGCGTTCAGGCCGATGTTCGGGAACTGGATGCCGTCGTAGAGCCAGACATCGTCTCCGGCGTCGGTCCGGACGACGCGAGGCACGTCCTCGCGCCGCCGGAACGACTCCGGCAGGTGTAGATCGAACATGTCGGGAGGCTCGACGACGTGGTCGTCGACGCTCACGAGGATCAGATCATCCGTCTTCATTCGCACCAGCCTTCAAGGGTGACCACTTGCTCCACATGTGAGGACGTCGCTTGCGCAGCTCGAATCATTCCGAACAGCGGAATCCGGAGATCACGCTGTAGGCGCCACCCTCGACCCGCACCAGCCCGCCGCAACTCGGCGCTGCGGTGTGGAACTCCGGGAACGTCACGACGATGCCGCCGTCGGCGGGCGCCGACGTGAACCCTTCGTTGATGATCTCGGCGAATCGGTCGTAGTTGGGAGCGACCGCTTCGAGCATCTGGATGAACAGGTCGGCGGCCAGGTAGCCCTGGGCCGAGCCGAAGCCGGTGAACTCGAGTCCAGCGGCCTCGAAGTCCGCCTTCATCTGAGCAACGTAGGGCGTGTCCTCCTCGAGGATCGGCGATGTCGCCAAGGAGTACGTCGACTCGAGCGCGGTCCCGATGGCCGGAGCCTGCTCGAGCAGGCCAGGCACGTAGGTCGCGAAATCGACGAGAGAGCCATCGAAGCCGTTCGCCACCATCGCCGCTTTCAGGCCGAGCGTCTCGGCGAAACCGAGAACCATGATCACGATGTCGGGGTCGCTGGCCGTGATCGCGTCGACGAACGGCTGCATGTCGGTGGCGCCGGCTGGGACGTTGGCCTCGTTGTAGACGACCTCAGCTCCCGCGCCGGACAGGAACTCGCCGTAGTAGTCCCCGAACAGCGGGCCGGTGGAGTCGGCCGACGCCGTGACGGCGAACTTGACGCCGTCGAGCGAGTCGGTTCCGGCGATCTCGGCGAAGATCTCGATTGCCACCTCGTTGGGCGCCTCGTTGATGCCCGGCACAGCGCAGCCGTTGTACGCGAAGCCGTAGTCGTTGTTGCAGAGCACCGGTGCATAACCGGAGCCGAGGAACGGCACTCGTTCCTCGGCCAGGAAATCGCCGGCCGACGGCGGCGTGGCCGTCGGGGTGATCGGCAGCACCGCGAAGACGTTGTCCTGCTGGACGAGCTCGCGTATCAAGGCCAGACTCCGGTCCGCGTCGGCCCCGTCGTCACGGATCCCGAGGTTCTCGATCTCGGTGATGCCCTGGATGCCGCCTTCGGCGTTGAACCGGGCGATGCGCGCGTTCATGCCGTCGTCGATGCCCACCCACTGGGCGGGCTGCGAGATGCCCCCGACCGTGAGCACGCCGTCTTCGAGGCCTCGGACCTCGACGGGTGCGCCGGCCGTCGTGGTCGTCTCGTCTGTGGTCGTCTCGTCACCACCGACGACAGCCGCGGTGGTTGTCGTGTCTCCGGTGCCGGCAGGCGGCGCCGTGGTCGTGGATTCGGCGGCGGCATCGCTGCCGTCGTCGTCGTCATCATCGTCTCCGCACGCGGCTGCCACCATCGACAGCGCGATCAGCGCTGCGATGAGACGGCCTGCGGTCCGGCGTCGATTCATCTGGGTCCCCCTGGGTCGGATCATTTGGCGTGACCGGGGAAGCGAGCCGCGGCACGGCAAACAACCTACCCATCCACTCGTCGTCTAGCAAGCAGGTACTCACTTACCATAGGATCCTTCCACGGCTGACCGAGGGGGACTCCACATGATCCGAACGCTCCTGACCGGGCTCGTGTCCGGCTCGATGTACTCCCTGATCGCCTCCGGCCTGGTCCTCACCTACAGCGCCACCGGTGTGTTCAACCTCGGTTACGGGGGCGTCGCCTTCTCCTCCGCGTTCACCTTCTACGAGCTCAACACGGGGCTCGGGTGGAACCGCTTCGTCGCCGCCGCGTTCGTGATCGTCGTCTTCGCCCCGCTGCTCGGCCTTGTCCTCGACAGTCTCTTCTTCCGACCGCTCGTCAACGCCTCTGATTCGGCGAAGGTGGTGGTGACCGTCGGAGTCCTGGTCGCCCTTCCGGCCCTGACCGTGTTCGTGACCAGGTGGGGCATCGACAACCTCGGCTGGGGGCTCCCGACCGGCGACGACGCCTACCTGGTTCCCGGGGTCCTGTTCGGTGCGACCAAGACCTGGGAGTGGGGACCGCTGATCGTCAACTCGAACCAGATCGCCATCCTCGGCGTGGCGGTCATCTGTGCGATCGCGCTGGCCATCTTCCTCCGATCGCCGTTCGGCCTTCGCATGCGAGCCGTCGTCGATCGGCCGGAGCTGGCCGAGATGCGAGGCATCGACCAGCGGGCCACCCTGCGCGTCGCATCGGTGATCGGCACGATGCTCGCGGCCATCGCGGGCGTGTTCGGCTCGCCGATCCTCAACAGCCTTCAGCCGGGAAACTTCACGTTCCTCACGTTCGTCGCATCGACCGCGGTGGCCCTCGCGTCGTTCCGATCCGTCGGGCGGGCGTTTGCCGGCGGATTGCTCGTCGGCGTGCTCATGAGCCTGACGTTCCGCTACGTGGACTTCACCGGGATCGTCCAGTTCAACAACGCCATCCCGTTCATCCTGTTGCTCGTCGCCCTCCTGGCGCTGGGCCAACGTCGGGTCCGGCGAACCGGGACGAGCAACCTCGAGTCACCGCCCACGGACTGGTACGCCGATCTCCCCCGCTGGCGACGCGTCTGGCCCTGGGCGCTGAGCACGACTCTCCTGGTCGTCTGGAGCCTGTTCATCGTGGATGAGTTCTGGCTCGCCCTCATCTTGCGCGGCATGGCGTACAGCGTGATCTTGCTGTCCATCACGGTCGTCACCGGACGTGGCGGCCTCATCAGCCTGGCCCAGGCGGCGTTCTCCTCGGCGTCGGCTCTCTTGGTCGGAATGCTCGTCGCCCGGTACGACGTGCCGATGTTCGTCGCCTTGGTGTGTGGAGTGATGTTCGCCGTTGCGCTCGGTGTGCTCGTCGCCCTGCCGAGCCTTCGTCTGGGCGGCCTGGCGTTCACACTGGCCACCTTGGCCCTCGCGTTCTTGTCCAGCACCGTCCTGTTCGAGTGGACCTACCTGAGCAACGGCAACCAGGGCTGGACCCTCGATCGCCCCGAGATCGGGCCCATCGACCTCAACACCGACACGACCTTCTTCGTCGTGCTCCTCGTGATCGTCCTCCTCGTCGTCGCTCTCATACGCAACCTCGACCGCTCGGCGATCGGCCGGTCCGTTGCATCGGTGCGGACCGCCGAGTCAGCGGCAGCATCGATCGGTCTGTCCGCAGTCGCGACCAAGCTCCGGCTCCTCGCGCTCTCCGCAGCCATCGCCGGCCTCGGCGGCGGGCTGCTCGCCATGATCGACGGAGGGGTCACGAAGACCACGACCAACCCGCTGTCGGGCCTCCTGTGGATCACGACGGTCGTGCTGCTCGGCGTCTCCCGGCCCGGGGCGGCCGCCGTGTCAGGACTCGCGCTCATCTTGTTCCCCCAGATCTTGAGTGGAGGTTTCGACCTCGTGGGCTTCCTGCCGGCCTGGGAGGGCACCCGGTCCACGCAGATCCCGGCCATCTTGTTCGGCCTCGGCGCGGCCGGCCTCGCCCGCCACCCGGACGGCGTCATCGCGCAGGGCGCGGAGCAGCGCTTCCGCAAGCGGGAGACCAAACGAACCGAGGCGGCCCGCGCCCAACTGGTCGAAGCGAGCGGTGATCGGGTGACGACGACCGCCTCGATCGCGGCCCCCGGCTACTTCCGGGCCACGGGTCTGTGCAGCGGCTACGACACCGTTCCAGTTCTCCGCGACATCTCGCTCGCTCTTCCGAAGGGTTCGTTCACACTCGTCCTCGGCCCGAACGGTTCCGGCAAGACCACGTTGTGCCGCACGCTGTCAGGCGTCATACCCGTCACGTCGGGCACCATCGAGCTCGATGACCACGACATCACCTCCGAGGCCACGCACCGCCGGGCCCGCCGTGGCCTGGCCACCGCACCCGAGGGCCGCGGCATCTTCCCGGGGTTGACCGTCGACGAAAACCTCCGGCTGGTCCTCACCGACGAGCGCGACCGGGACCTCGTCCGCGACCGGTTCGCCGCCCTGGCCCGCCGCCGCGACGTCACCGCCCAGGCCCTCTCCGGCGGTGAGCAACAGATGCTCACTCTGGCCCCGTTCCTCGCCCGGCCGCCCGACATCCTGGTGGCCGACGAGCCCACGCTCGGCCTGGCGCCCTTCGTCACGGAGGAAGTCATCGGCTGCCTGCGCGAGCTCAAAGAGCGCGGCACCACCGTCATCGTGGCCGACGAGAAGCCGCGCTCGTTCCTGGAGTTCGCCGATCAGGTCGTGCTGATGCAGCGGGGCCGCGTGGTGTGGGTCGGCACACCCGATGAGCTCAGCGCCTCGGCACTCGACGACCTGTACCACCTCGGCGGATCACCGGCCGCCGCCCACTGATACCCACCCACCGAACTCCCCCGCCCCACTGCAGGAGACTCCAATGACCGACACCTCATCGCACGATGCTGACGCCCTGGCCCGCGTCGAGGCCGCCCGAGCCCGTTGGGAGCAGGGCGGCACGGATCGAGCCCGCTGCGACGTCTTCTCTGCTGTGACCCCCACTCCGATCGGCACGTCCCACGAGTTCGCCTCCAGCGGCAGGATCACCAACGAGGAGGTGCCCGTCCCGGGGATCGTGATCCGCCCGCCGGCGCCCACCCGCGAGATCCGGGCCCGGATCCAGGAGTTCGAGCCGATCCGGATCGGGTACCTGGTCGACATCGACACCGGCAAGCTGCTCGGCGACTGCCTCGATGCCCTGGTGCTCGCCGCCGAGGACGTGCTCAGCGAGGGATTCGGGTACCGACCGGTGGAGATCGTGGTCGGGATGGGGCGCGGCCTGCCCCGCAAGGCGGCCAGGCACACCGTCGCCGCCTACGAGGACCTCTGCGATCAAGGGTGCATCGCGGTCGTGGGTCCCTACACCACCGACGGTGCCATGGCGATCCTGCCCTCGATGGAACGGCGGGGCGTGCCCTGCCTCTCCACCAACGGCGCCAAGGCGTGGCACAGCAAGTACGGCTTCACCCTGGGCAACGGCGGCGTGTCGGAGGAAAGCGCAATCATGGCCGACTGGTGCCGTGACCAGGGCTACAACCGGATCGGCTGCATCGTCGAGGACTCACCTGGCGGAGCGGAGTACCTGCACGCCTTCCAGCTCGGCGCCCGGTTCAACCGGCTCCAGATCGTGGGCGAGGCCCACTGCGAGACCACCGGCGAAGGCCTCGACGAGGGTCTACGGGCACTGCGCGACGGCGGGCAGGTCGACGTGTTGGTGTACTGCGGCTACGGCTACCCGATCGCCATGGTCAACCCGATCCTCGCCGAGCTGGGATGGGACCCGCCTCGCATCCAGAGCACGGCGTTCATGTGGTACATCAACGAGCCTTCGATGCTGGCCGACTTCGAGGGCTGGGTGGGCATCGACCAGATCGGCGACGACGAGGGCGACCAGGGCAGCCCCAACTATTGGCCGATGGTCGAGCGGTACCGGGCGCGGTTCGGGCGGATGGCCCGCCACGCCATGATCGCCAACAGCTACGACACCATGCGCACGATCATGATGGCCATCACGTTCGCTCCGCTCCTCACCCCGGAGGGCATGGTGTCGGGGCTCGAGCGCATCACCATGCTCCCCACGACCGTCGGTGGACCGGGTGCCTACATCAGCTTCGGCACCTGGGACCGCAAGGGCTACAAGGGCGACTTCCTCACCATCCGCAAGGTGGTCGACGGCATCCCTCGGTGGCACGGCTCGTGGACCCGGCGACTGCCCTCGACGATCGACCAGCAGTAGGTGAACTGTTCAGTGGGTCAGCGAGCGCCGACACCATCCGCTCGGACGGGCGCGACCGACCGTCCATAGAAGGCGATCTTCGCCAGCTCCTCCACCACTGCGGAGCGGGGCGGCACCTTGCGATCCCGGAACGAGGAGTTGGCGATCGCCATGCCGGCGATCATCGACAGGATCGCCCGGGTGGCGATCTCGTTGCGGGCCGGGCGCCCCGTGCGGGCCCGGGCGCCGAGCGCCACCAGCTTGTCGAGGGCCGTCCACACATCGGCGAACATGTCGCCCTCGGCGAGGTCGGAGTCCTGGTGGGCCTGGGAGGACCACAGCATGGCCACCAGGCCGCGATGTTCGGTGAACAGGTCGTAGAAGTCGCTGACGAACCTGAGGGTGACGGGGTAGAGGTCGTCGTCGTCGGAGCTGTCGGCGTTCGGGGTGGCGTTGGCGACGTAGTGGTCGACGAACTCGACGAACGGCGTGACCATCGCCGCGTGGAACAAGCCCGCCTTCGACCCGAAGTAGCGGAACATCAGCGTCTCCGACACCTGGGCCCGCTCGGCGATCTCCCGGGTGGAGGCGTCGTACCCGCGCTCGGAGAACAGCTCGTCGGCCGCTTTGAGCAGGAGCGCTCGTGGCTCCCCGCGCTTGCGGCGGGTCACTCGGTTCGTCTCGGCCATGGCGCCTTTCCTGTAGCCGGTGATCACCGGTCACTCAGGGTACGCGACCCGACGGATGATCCGGTGGCTCCGACCTTCGTGGTGACAGTACAGTAGGCACTCGCTTGCTCCAGAGGCCAAAGGGGGTCCGCACGTGACCGACAAGCTCGACATCGACTGGGTGCGCGCGGAAGGTGATCGCCTGCGCCGTTGGGGCCGCTGGGGCGACGACGACGGAAAGGGGGCGCTCAACCTCCTCACCCCGGAGCGGGTGCTCGCCGCGGTGGCCGCGGTACGCACCGGTCGCGTCATCTCGCTCGCCATGCCCTTCGTGCCCGATGGCCCCCAGCCGGATCAGGGCCGCTTCAACCCCAAGCTCACCATGATCGAGGTCGGTAACCAGGACTTCCTGCCCGGCGGGTTCCAGTACGCCGACGACACGCTGTTCATGTCGATGCAGGGGGCCACCCAGTGGGACGCACTGTCGCACGCCTTCTACGACGACGTGATGTGGAACGGCCGACGGGTGCCCGACGCGATCGACGAGCACGGTGCCGCAGAGAACGCCGTCACTTCGTTCCGGGACGGCGTCGTGGGCCGAGGGGTGCTGATCGACGTGGCCCGGCACCGCAACACCGATCGGCTGGCCGACAACGAGGCGATCGGACCGGAGCTCCTCGACGAGGTTCTGGCCGCCCAGGGCACCATCGTGGAACCGGGCGACATCGTGCTCGTCCGCACCGGTTGTGTCGGTGCCGCGGTCCGTGCCGGCACCTACCCGTTCGAGAGCTTCGTGATGGGTGCCCCCGGCCTGTCGGTCCGGTGCGCCGAGTGGCTGGTGACGAAGGACATCGCCGCCGTGGCCGCCGACAACGTCGCGGTGGAGGTCACCACCACCGAGGCCGAGGGCGCCATGATGCCCCTCCACATGATTTGCCAGCGCGACGCCGGCATCATCTTCGGCGAGCTGTTCGACCTCGACGAGCTGGGTGCCGCATGCGCCGCCGAGGGTCGCTGGACGTTCCTGCTCGTCGCCGCGCCCCTGCCAGTCCAGGGCGCCGTCGGCTCCCCCATCAACCCTCTCGCGATCCTGTAGGAGCCCCTCATGAGCGCACTCGTCACCGGAGGGGCCAGTGGGATCGGGCTGGCGCTGGCTCGCCGGCTCCTGGCCGACCGCGAGGCGGTGGTGCTCGTCGACCGCGACCCCGCCTCGCTCGACACGGCCCGCGCCGAGCTGGCCGCCGCCGGAGCGACCCTCGACACCGTGCAGGCCGACGTGACGGCGTCGTCGCCCCTGGCCGAGGCCGTGGCCCTCGCCGCCACCCATGGCCCGCTGACGACCGTGTGCCTCAACGCCGGCGTGTCCGCCACCGGGCCGGCGCTGTGGGAGACCCCCGACGAGCTGTTCGACTTCGCCGTCTCGGTGAACCTGCGCGGGCTGCTCCACTGCATCCGTGACACGGTCCCTGCCCTCATCGCCCACGGGGAGCCGGCGCAATTGGTCATCACGGCCTCCATGGCCGGGTTGGTGGCCTCCCCGCACTCGGCGTCGTACGCGGCGTCCAAGGCCGGGGCCGTCGCCGTGGCGAAGGCGCTCCGCGCCGAGCTGGCGGCCGTCGCACCGCAGATCACGGTGACGGTGCTCAACCCGGGCATGGTGAAGACCAACCTGGCCCGCACCTCGGCCGCGCACCAGGGTGACGCCGCGATGTCCGACGACATCACCGAGATGGCTCACGAGGCGCTCAACACGTATGGCCTCGAACCCGCCGTGGTGGCGGCGATGGCGCTCGACGCCGCGGCGGCAGGCCACTTCTGGGTGATCCCTCCCCCGGGCGACCCGTTCCGCGACGCGCTCGTCGCCGAGCTGCAGGAGCTCTCGTCCCTCCTGTCGTCGGGTTGACCCTTCACGTCCACAGGTCGGCCAAGGGCAGCCCCACCAGGCGATCCCCGAGCCGAACACGCCGTTCGCCGGTGTGCAGCACCACTCCGGCGACGAACTGGCCACCAGCACGATCGATCCGATCGCGGAGGATGTGCAGCGGGCGAGCATCGGCGAGGCGGGACACCGAGGAGGCCTTCACCTCGACTCCCACGACCCGACCGTCGGATGCCTCGATCACCGCGTCGACCTCGACGCCGTCTCGGTCTCGGAAGTGATGGAGCCGGGCCGACGTCGCGGCCCACGTGAGCTGCTTGGCGATCTCCGCGACGGCGAAGGACTCGAGCAGCGGTCCGGTCATGGGTTCGTCGCGCCGGTTGAGCGCGTCGGCATCCTTGCCGAGGATGGCCGCTGCGAGCGCCGAGTCGCAGACGTGGATCTTCGGTCGATGCACGACCTTCGCGCCGGCGTTACGGCTCCACGCCGGGAGGCGGTGAACGAGGAAGGTCGACTCGATCCAGGGCAGGTAGGCCTCGACTGTGGCGCGGTCGACACCGACGTCACGAGCCAGTCGGGCGACCACGGCTTCCCCGCCGGTGTTGGCGACGAGCAGGCGCGCCAGCGTGAGGAGCGCGTCGAACCGACGAAGATCGGCCGCCGTCTCCACCTCCCGCCGCAGCACTGTCTCGACGTATCGTTCGAACCAACGGCGTCGGGCACGGGGGGACAGCCGCTGGACCTCGGGATAGCCCCCGCGGCACACAAGCTCGAGATAGTCGGTGCGAGGAAGCGCCGTGCCCGCATGACCGAGCAACTCGCCGACGCCTGACATCGCTCGGTCGACGAATCGGTCCGACCCACCGCTCAGCTCCCCCATCGACAGCGGCCACAGTGTCAGCAGGTCGATCCGGCCCGCCAGGCTCTCGGACAGCGCGGGACTCGTGAGGAAGTTCGTCGATCCGGTCAGGACCATGTGGCCTGGTGTGCGGGTGACGTCGAGCACTTGCTTGATGGCGAGCACGAGTCGATCACCTCCCCGTTGGACCTCGTCGATGACCGCTGGTCCACCGAGCCGACGTAGGAAGTCGATCGGATCGTCGAGCGCGGCCTGCCGATCCTCCTCGCGATCCAGCGACACGAGGGCGAACCCGCCCCCGGCTGCCAACGTTCCGACCAGCGTGGATTTCCCCACCTGGCGCGCCCCTTGGACGACCACGCCCCGGAACGACTCGAGCGACTCGTTCAACAACTGCTGGGCCCGTCGATCGATCAGCTCGTCCACCAGAAGAGAACCCTAGCCTCTAATCAGAGAATTGTCGACGCACTATCCCACACATCGTCGAGCGACTCATCCACAGAACGTCGACGCTGATCGAGCTTGGTGGGAACGAGCGGTCAGGACTCGAGGCGCACGCCGAAACGGTCGGTGTAGAACGCGAACCGCTCGCGGATGTCGCCTCGGTCGAGCCCGTACGTGTCAGGGTCGTACTGGTGCGCTCCGTACACGCCCTTGGGGTTCGAGGCGATGCGCCGGGCGAACCCCTCGCGAGCCGCCGGGGTGATCTCTGCTCCGAGCCAGGCGTACAGGCGCTCGAGGGTGCCCATGGGGTCGGCCACGAGCTCGTCGTTGCTCATGTCGAAGAAGCGGTCGTCGCCCAGCCGGGTGCGGACGTCGATCAGGCGGTGGAGGTGCTCCTCGATGATCGAGGTCCACTGGCGGCCCGGTACTGCGGATCGAAGGCCTCGTTGAGCACTGCGGCGCCACCGCCGACGAGACTGCACACCGAGGCGATGCTCTTGAGCGGGTCGCCGGCTCGTGCAGTGATCGCACACTACACGAACGATGGGTGTGGACGCCGGGGGCGGCTGCGCCGAAAGGGGGACGCCATGACGAGCCGTGCCAACCCACCAATACGGCCGCCTCACCTACGATGGCCTGCAGCGATGACCGGTTGAACTCGCCATCGCTCGACGAGCCAGCGCCGCGCCCCCACACTACACCTCACGAGTAATCTCGTGGCCCTGCCCTTTAGTTAGATCACGAGAAGTCCTCTACCACCTCGCGAACATCGTCATCATCAGACTGAGACGCGGCGTTCAACAGGCGTTTAAGAAGCTCATCACATTGAGCGTCACGTAGAAGCTCTGCCAGCCTTCGGAAACTCTCGTAATCGCTTGAACGTCCCACTACGTCATCGGTCAATGAATCAAGAAACTGATGTAGCTCTGGCTTGGCCAGCCGCAAGACCGCCCGACGGCACTCGGCCAACAGTGAATGGGAAACCAGGAGCAGCGGCGCCAACGACGGAAGCACCGCAGCTGTCATGCTTGCCGGAGACGACGCTAGCACCCGAAGAGCTCCGCGACGCGACCGAAGATCCGCGAGCCCTGCTGAAACCGACAATTGCAGTTCGTCGGTTCCCATGTCCGCCAGGGCGATTGAGAACGCCTGCTCGGCGGCGACGACAACCTCCCAACGTTCCCGAGTCGAAGGGGCTTTCATCCGATTCGTCCCGCCGCACGGACCCAGGGCAGGTTGATAAACCCCTCTACAGACGACGCTGGCGTCATCGCTTGAGTAGGAAAGATTGTGTGATGCGTCGCATTGTGTGGCGAGCCTGGCAGGACATCGACGCCATCTGCAAACATTCACCCCCCCTATGTCAGGAGTCCTGGAATCAGACCTGACTGGTTACGTCTCAGGTCCAGATAGGTCAACGAAGGACTCACCGTTGACATCAAGCCGGGCCGCCGCGTCGTCTTGGCCGGCCGGCTTGGTCGGCGCCCGTGACTCGGCACGACGCAACGCTTCGAAGATGGAGACATTGAGCTGCCGACGACGGGTCGCGTCGAACTGCGCCGCCGAGGTCGGCACCGCCCCTACCCGCGCACCGCGATGGCCCAGGTCTGTCCAGGAGGTCTCACCTAATTGACTCGACACTTCATCCGGTAAGAGGTAGACCGTGTATGAGGCTTCGTATTCATCCTCATCATAGTCAAAGGCACAGTCAAACAGATACGTATCACCGTTCCAGTCGACTACCATCGCCCGAGGTATATCGTAGAACTCCCGATATCTAATCTCGAGCCAGGAAGTCATGATATCCTCTCGTTCTTGGGCATCGGATTCGGTATAAGTGGACCAAACGGGCAAGGGCTCGATGCAAGGCAAATATTGACATGCTGATCATTCAATACACCACTACGGGTTAACTCCGGCACGACCTCAACAGTTCCTCCGCCTGCTGTGATCTCGCCGACAGTGGACACACGGATTTGTCCGTGAGGAACCCCTGTTGCGGCCTCATCAAGTGTCGACCCATAGGATCCGCTGAACACCTCTCCCGGACCCGGTATGTCCGACGTTCCGCCTCGCACGATAACCGAATCGTCCGGCAGGCTCCCCGCTTCTGGGGCGTTTCCGCCAGTTCCGCAGGTGTTGTGGACGAGTGTGGGTTGGTTGTCGGCTTGGATGTAGTAGGTGTGGATGTCGTCGACGGTGAGGTTGTAGGCGAGGCCGGGGTGTTGGGTGCCGTCGATGATTTCATTGACGGCGAGTGTAGTTCCCCAGGCGGTGAGGAGCCGGTCGCCGGGATCGAGTTGGTCGGCTCGTTGCCATTGGTGGTCGGTGTCGTTCCAGAACGGATGATCCTCGGTGGTGACGACGGTGTCGTCGCCGACTGACAGTTCGACGAGGGTGTCGTGATGGACCCACAGGTGCGTGACCTGGCGGGCGCCGCGTTCGCCGGTTTCGGGGTCTTCGGCTTGGACGTAGTCGCCGACCTGAATCTCCTCGATCGGTTGGTAGGTGCCGTCGCCCATCAACACGAGGGTCGTCCCGGCGAACGAGCACGGTCCGCCGCTACCTGACCCACCTCCTCGGATACGCCCGGTGACCTGCGCGGTTGCTTGGCTGGCGACGCCGCCGGCGATCATGGCGCCGGCCGCTTGGAGGATGACGTCGGTGTCGCCTTCGCCGATCGCGGCACCGAAATCGCGGGCGCCCACGAACGGGTTCATCGGGGTGCTCGCGGCCGTGGCGACCAAGATGTCGAGGAACCCGCCGCCGTTGTCGCGTTCACGGCGCGCTGCCGCGACGGTCGGGTCGATGAACGTTCCGACAGGGTCGATGACCATGTTCGCCATCCCGGCACCAGCGGCGTTGAACCCCCGGGCCACCTGACCGAGGTTCGCGACGACGCCTTCGCCGAAGGTGCGCCTGCGGCTTTGGGTCTGGCGGACGTAGACGTCGATCGTCGCGGCGACCGCGGTGGCGTGCTGGGCCCACACGGCGTCGCGTTGGTGGGCGGTCATCTCGCCGAACTCCTCGCGTCCGACAAGGTTCATGTTGACCAAGAACTCGCGTTGGAACGTCGCGACACGGCCGCTGTGGGACACGTCGTGCCAACCAGGCGGCAGGTGCGTGAACGACGCCTCCATCATCATCGTCAGGTCCTGATCCGACACCGCATACACACCGGTGTCGCTGCGGGTCCGCGTCGCGGTAGCCCGCCGGGATTGCTTGGCGCCCGTACGGGCCGTGGTCGCCTTCTTCAAACCGGTCGACGCCGACGCCTTGCGTGTCGTGACCGAAGAACGGCCCGTCGACGCCCGTGCCGTCGAGCCGGTTTCCTCGTAGCGGTGACCGTCGGGATCGAAGTAACGCAGCGGGTTCCCCGCCGCATACGTGTAACGATTCAAGCTGACCGGCGTGGCGAGCTGCCCGAACACGGTGTCGCGGGCGGTGAAGATCGCCGTCGACGGCACATACCAACGGGCCCCCATGTTGACGTGCCCCGACGCCGGGTCCGTGAAATCGGCTTGATACCCGAGCGCCACCGCCGTCGTACCCGTCGCCGCGTCGCGCGACCCGTACGGATCCCACACCCGCGTATCGGTGACCGCACCGGTGTCGTCGAGCAACCACGACAAGTCACCATGACGGTTCCGGCCCGCCAACGACGCCACCCCATCAACCTCAACCGCCAACAACGCTCCTGACGGGCTCCGCGAATACCGTTCCGTGCCATAGCCGACCGGGTCGATCTCAGTCCCCGCGTAGGAGAAGACCTCGCTGTCGCGGGTGGCGACGCGATCCTGAACCGCCCTGGGATCCGTGGAGGCTCTCGACCTTTGAATGAGGATGAGAGCTATGAGTATGGATGTGAAGCGCAAGCCGACGACGCGGCGGTACTCGCCTGAGGAGAGGGAGCGGGCGGTGCGGATGGTGTTCGTGCTGCGTCGTGAGCTGGGGACGTCTCTGGGGACGGTGGCTCGGGTGGCGGCCCAGCTCGATATCGGTGTCGAGTCGTTGCGGTCGTGGGTACGCCAAGCCGAGATCGACGGGGGTGAGCGGCCGGGGACGTCGTCGGTGGAGGCCGGGGAGCTCAAGGCGTTGCGTCAGGAGGTGAAGGAGCTGCGCCGGGCCAACTCGATCCTCAGGTCGGCGTCGGCTTTTTCGCGGCGGAGCTCGACCGCCCCTCGAAGTGATCGTCGCCTATGTCGACGAGCACGCCAGCGAGTTCGGAGTTGAGCCGATCTGCCGGGTCCTCAGTGGGGCCGGCGCCAAGATCGCTCCGAGCACCTACTACGCAGCGAAGTCCCGGCCGCCGTCGGCGCGGGCGACGCGTGACGCCGTGATGATGCAGGTCCTGATGGTGCTGTGGGTGGCGAACCGCAAGGTCTACGGGGCGCACAAGCTCTGGAAGGCGGCCCGCCGGGCGGGTCATGACATCGGCCGCGACCAGGTCGCCCGGCTGATGGGAGGCCTGGAGATCCAAGGGATCAGTCGGCGGCGACGCAAGGTGTTCACGACCGTCGCTGACCCCGACGCGCTGCGGGCACCGGACCTGGTCAACCGGATGTTCCGGGCGGACCGGCCCGACGCCTTGTGGGTCACCGACCTGACCTATGTCCCCACGAGATCGGGGATGGCGTATGTGTGCTTCATCGTCGACGCGTTCAGTCGCCGCATCGTCGGCTGGCGGGTAGCGGCGAACATGCGCACCGACATGGTCCTGGACGCGCTTGAGATGGCGAGACGCTGCCGGGGCGGCAACCGCCTCGTCGGCCTGGTCACCCATTCCGATGCCGGCTCCCAGTTCACGTCGGTGCGGTTCACCGAGCGGCTCGACGAGATCGGGGCCCGGCCCAGCATCGGCACCGTCGCCGACTCGTTCGACAACGCGCTCGCTGAAACGACCAACGGGCTCTATAAGACCGAATGCGTCTACGGGCCCGACACGACAGGGTGGGACGGCGTCGAGGAGCTCGAGCTCGCCACCTTGTCGTGGGTGCATTGGTTCAACCACGACCGACTCCATGGCCATTGCGGCGACATCCCGCCCGCCGAATACGAACACAACCACCACCAACAATCGAACACACGTTTGACTGCTACAATGATCTCAACCGCCTCCAGCGGACCTGGGAAACCAAACCACTGAGTCTCCACCAGACCCAGGGCGGTTCAATCCAGGTCATCGTAGGAATACACGACGGTCCCGTGGCCCGTTTGGCGGCCCAACGCATCAAACACGACTGGCGTGCCGGCATCACTCGTCATCGACCCCCGCGGCGACCACGCGTACGTGCCGGTACCGTCGCTGGTCAAACGATTCCGGGCGTCATACGTGTAGGCCGTCGCCCCCGCGGCGACACGGTTGTTCGCGCCGTCATAGACGTACACGGTGACCACCGACGCCGGGTCGGTCCACGACTCGAGCCGATCCGCCCGGTCATAGCTGTAGGAGTGCGTACCCGCCGACGCGTTCCCGGGGGCGGTGATCGCCTGAGCAGTGACGGTACCGGCCGGGTCATAGGGTGGCGAGTTCAACCGGTCATCGCGACAGCGGCACCCACGGAAACAGGAGGAGAGCCAGGAATACACGACCGCCCCGTGGCTGGTTTGGCGGCCCAACGCATCAAAGACCACAGGGATGCCGGCATCGCTGGTCATCGACCCCGCGGCGACCACGTGTAGGTGTCGGTGTCGTCGCTGGTCAAACGGTT
Organism: uncultured Acidobacteriota bacterium; assembly: GCA_963732655.1. GTDB lineage: Bacteria > Actinomycetota > Acidimicrobiia > Acidimicrobiales > SHLQ01 > CAVTWS01. Next base: position 39,678 of record CAVTAI010000007.1, read on the forward strand.
CCGGGCGTCATAGGTATAGACCGTCGCCCCCGCGGCGACACGGTTGTTCGCCGCGTCATAGGAGCATGAAGGCGATCACAACTCAGCATCTCCTCCTAATCTCGGCGACTCACGAAACGAACGCCGCTTCCCCGCCTCGTACGCCAGGCCGAGAGCGCTCACCCGATCCTCGAGGTCGCTCACCGGTGCCGATACCTCTGCTTCATGGACGAGCAGGAACCTCACGTCGGCATCAAGATCTGGCTCAGCCGGCTCTTCACCGTTCGCCAAGGCGACGCGCCAGAACGCTACCGGGCTCACACCCGAGACATTGCTCCGCAAGAACAGTGACCACGAGTGGTACTCGCGTCGAATCTCCAATACCACCTTGCCAAGCCCGAGGAGCCACACGCCAAACGGACCCTCGCCCGACTCAAGCTCGACCGAGCTGGCGCCATCCAGATCATTGACCAAACGATGCACAGCCTCGGGCGCAGCCACCGGTAGCCCAGTCATCTGCGCGCCATCCGAGTGCCGTCGTCGAGCACGTCATAGCCCATCGACTCCAAGTGAGCGACCTCCCTTAGGAACCAGCTCCCAGCGTTGGCTGCGTCGGCCGGGTTGCTTGTCAGACGGATCTCGCTGGTGCGAGCAATTGCGTCATCGAGAAACTGCACGTTGCGGGCCCAAATCTCCAGCTCAGACATTCCTTCCCACGCATCCCCCAAGTTGAACGCTCTCGACCCCGTCGCCGCAGCATCGTCCACATAGCCAGGGAATCGCCCGATCGACACGGCATTCGGTGCACTGCCTACGGCATCGGCAACATCCCCAGCACTATCTATTGTGAACCGCGCAACCGAACGGTTGGGTGCGTCGTCAAGGACGGATGTTACTTCGTCGATCATCCTGGCGCCGTCGTCGGCGAATTCGCTGCCCCAGTTGGCGGGGCCCCTGCTGCTTCTGGTCGTGGCGTTGGCTGCGTCGTCGGCTGCGCCGGCGAGGAGTCGGGTGACGGTGCCGGCGACTCGTTGGGTGACGGGTAGGGCGCTGACTCCTCTGATCACCCCGGCGGTGACGATGCCGGTGGCGGCGCCGATCGCGGCGTCGCGGTGAGGGCGCGGGTGTCGAACGCGGCGGCGAAGCCGTTGCCGCCGCTGAGGTCGGCCGCCATGAATCGCTGCGCGGCTCCTCGACATGCGTTCCCGGCAGCTGCACCGACGACGAGGAGCGCCCCGGCCGCAGTGGAGCACGAGAACCCGAGAAGGTCGGCTCCGAGGGTCTCCAAGAACGCCATCCCGAACGGTCGGAACTCACACGCAGCACGTTGGGCTGCGTTGCCCTCGCATTCCATCGTTCGCCGGTAGCAGCCCTGCATCCCGTTGACTTCGGACTCGAAATAGACATTGCCGCCGCCCTCAACGCACCAGTCCAGGTCACCGCGCTCGGTTTCGGCCGCCGCACCGGCTGGTGCGATCGTCTCGTCATCAGACGGCGCCGCGTCGCTCAACCGGACACGGGTCGCGGCGACGCTCCTCGCCGCCGTCACCTTGGCCGGCTTCGCTTTCTTCATGGGCGAACCCGCCGACACGGTCCGAGAACCGGCGCCGCTCGTCCCTGTCGATTTCGTCGACGAGCGTGCCGTGCTGCCGGTTTCTTCGTAGCGGTGGCCGTCGGGGTCGAAGTAACGCAGCGGGTTCCCCGCCGCATACGTGTAACGGTTCAAGCTGACCGGCGTGGCGAGTTGCCCGAACACGGTGTCGCGGGCGGTGAAGATCGCGGTGGACGGCACATACCAACGGGCCCCCATGTTGACGTGCCCCGACGCCGGGTCCGTGAAATCGGCTTGATACCCGAGCGCCACCGCCGTCGTACCCGTCGCCGCGTCGAGCGACCCGTACGGATCCCACACCCGGGTATCGGTGACCGCACCGGTGTCGTCGAGCAACCACGACAAGTCACCATGACGGTTCCGGCCCGCCAACGACGCCACTCCATCAACCTCAACCCCGAGCAACGACCCTGACGGGCTCCGCGAATACCGCTCGGTAGTGCCATAGCCGACCGGGTCGATCTCAGTCCCCGCGTAGGAGAAGACCTCGCTGTCGCGGGTGGCGACGCGATCCAGGTCATCGTAGGAATACACGACGGTCCCGTGGCTCGTTTGGCGGCCCAACGCATCAAACACGACTGGCGTGCCGGCATCACTCGTCATCGACCCCCGCGGCGACCACATGTACGTGTCGGTGCCGTCGCTGGTCAAACGGTTCCGGGCGTCATACGTGTAGGCCGTCGCGCCGGCTTGCACACGGTTGTTCGCGCCGTCATAGACGTAGACGGTGACCACCGACGCCGGGTCGGTCCACGACTCGAGCCGATCCGCACGGTCATAGCTGTAGGAGTGCGTACCCGCCGACGCGTTCCCGGGGGCGGTGATCGCCTGAGCGGTCACGTTACCGGACGGGTCATAGCTGTAACCAGCGGCGTTGACCACCGCGGCGTTGACGGTCACCGTGTCACTGACCAAACGGCCGATCCCGTCATAGGTCAACAACCGCGACGCCGGTGTCGCCGAGTCATAGGTGACGCTGTCGACCTGACCGGCGTTGTTACGGGCGAACACCGCCGTGAGACCGGTCAACGGTTCAGTCCATGACGCCAACAAGCCTCGGTTGTCGTAGCCGAACTCGGTGACGCCGGCGACGTCGGCGCGGCTCACCATCCGCCCCGCCGGGTCGTACTCAAACAATGACTCCGTTGTCGTTGTCCCCGGTGCGGTCACCGCGGTCAGCAACCCTCGTTCGTCCCACGTGAACCCGACCGTGCCGGCGGGATGAGCCATCGATGTCATCTGCCCGATCAGATCCCGGCCGAACGTCTTCGTCGCCGCCGCCGCGCCCGTGACACCGGCGTCGGGGGCGCCCTCAACTTCGAGGAGCGATCCGAGCTGATCGAACTCGCGGGTGATCGTCACCCCCGGCAACGCCTCCACCACCGGCAAACCAGCGGGGTCGTAGCTGGTGGTGAACGTCCGGTCCGCCAACCCGGCCTGCCCCGATGTGGCCGGCTCGACCGTTGACTCCAGGAGGTTCCACGGCTGATACGTGTACGTAGTTGTCTCGCCACGCCCGTCGGTGAACCGGGTCAGGTTCCCTCCCGCGTCGTAGGCGTAACTCGATGTCATCGACACGCCAGCCGATACCGGGGCCGTCACCGACACCAACTGGCCTACCTCGTTGTACACATACGACGTGAGGTACGTATCGTCGCCGGCGCCCGACGACCTCGGCGACCGCGACCCGACCACATTGCCGGTCGCGTCATAGGTCAGCCACGACGTCGACACCGCGGTTCCGGCCGGGTCGCGTTGTTCGCTGCGGATCGTCCGGCCTGCGCCGTCGAAGAAGTTGTGGGTGGATCGACCCAACGGATCGGTCGACGACGCCACCTGCCCCGACACCTCATAGGTGTAGGTCAACGATTGGCCCGCGCCGTCAGTTACCGACACCATCTGGCTGAGCGCGTCATAGGCGCTGGTCGTCACGACACCGGTCGCGTCGATGACCAGCGTCTGGTTGCCGAGATCGTCGTAGTCGAACGTCGACGTGTACGTCTGTGTCGACCCGGCGACCGACACCACCGACGACCCGGTGCGCGGGCGGCCCAGGTCATCGTGGGTCGCTCGAGTGGTCGCGCCGATCGGGTTGGTGACCTGCACCGTGTGACCGGCGTCGTCGTAGCGCACTGTGGTGGACCCTCGGGCTGGTTGCCCAGTGATCTGGGGGTCGAGGCGCCGCACGACCCGGTTCCGGGCGTCGAACGTGTAATCGGTCGTGTGACCCCGCCGATCGGTGGACGACGTCACGTTCCCGACCGCGTCGTACATGTAGGACTCCGTCGGCGTCACCGCACCACCACCTCCAGGCGGCGTGTAGGTCGGGTGGGTGATCACGGTCTGGCGGTTCAAGCGGTCATAGGCAACCGTGGTCACCGATCCGCGCGCCCCACGCCGAGCGATCTCGTTACCAACCGCGTCGAACCCGTACTCCACCGTCGGGCGGGCCACCGACGGCGCACCCCCGGTCACCTCAACGGTGATCTCCGGGTCTTGCTGGCGGACCAGGCGAGCCACCGCGTCATAGGTGTAGCTCGTCTCGAAATCGGCCGGGTCGGCGCCGGCCACGTTGCCGCGCGGCCCCACCATCGAAGTCCGAAGGCCACGCTGGTCATAGCCATACGTCGTCACCAACGCATCAGCAGCACCGTTCGCCACCGCGACCGACACCGGCCACCCGGCGTCGTTGTAGGCGGTGACCGTTTCGAGCACCGACCCGCCCCGAGCGATCGTCTGATGGGTCGGGAGGCCCTTGGCGTTGTAGTCATAGGTCGTGACCCGATCGAGCGCGCCGCCCTCCGCGACGCTGGACTGGACACGGCTCATCGCGTCGTACGTATTCGTCACCAGCGACGTCGCGTTGCCGCCGGCGACGGTCACCACGTTGCCGACCGCGTCATAGGTGCGGGCCTCGGTCACGATGTCGCGTGTCGCCGGAGAGACCCCAGCTCGGTTATGGAACCCGATCACCGTCGTCGTCAACTGCCGGCCCGCATCGTCATAGCCGATGCGGGTCTCCACCATCGGCGTTGCGGGCGACAACTGGCCGGGCCACGCGCCGGTCCCCGGGGCGGGACTGAACGAGCTCGTCACCTGCCCCGCAGCATCATGCCCATAGCGGGCCAACACCACAGTCCGAGGCGCCGAAGCGCCGATCGGGTCGTCGCGGAACCCGACGAGGCGAACGTCGGTCACCCGGTTCAGTTCGTCATAGTCCGACTCGAAGACCCGACCGTTGGCGTCGGTCGTCGACACCACGTTGCTGTTGGCGTCGAACGTCAGCGACTCCACCCCGCCTTCAGGATCGGTCGTGCGCCAGTTCCGGTCAGCGGCATCGAACTCGAACGAAGTCGCACGGGTCGCCGACGGATTCGCCGACCCGCCGACGTCAGAGACCGTCTCGGTGACCCGGTTGCTGTTGGCGTCATACACCGACACCGTGCGGCGCTGATGAACCTCAGCGGCCGCGGCGACGACGTTGGTGGTCGCCGGCTCGGTCACCTCGACCAGGTTGCCCATCTGATCCCACGCCTGAGTCGTCGTCGCCGACGACGCGGCGTTGTCCCACGACACCACCGTGGACGTCGTGCGACCCAACGAGTCGTGTGTGTAGTCCGTCGTCATGCCCGACGGGTCGGTCATACGGCGAAGATCGCCGTCGGAGTCATAGGCATACTGGGTTGCCGGGCCGTACCCCGAGTTGTACGTCAACACCAGCCCAGCGGGGATCGTCCCCCAGCCGTGGTTCTCGGTCCCCGCGCTGTAGGCCCACGTCGACGTCACACCGGTCGGGTGATCCGGCGTCGGCGGAGTCGTCTCCGTCAGGCGGTCGCGGTCAGCGTTGTAGGTCGACGTCGTCAAGAACGTGGCGTCGGTGCTCGACCCCGAACGGGCATCGCGATGTTCGATCACGTTGCTGTTGACGTCGTAGGTGAACCACTCGGTGTGCCCCAACGGATCGGTCGATGACGTCATGTTCCCGTTGGCGTCATAGGTCATCGTGACCGTGTGCCCCAACGGATCGGTCACCGTGTCACGGAACCCGTCAGCGTTGTACGTGTAGTTCGTTACCCCTGCGGCGGCGTCGGTGATCTGGGTCGTGCGGTACAACCCGTCGTAGAAGTACGACGTCGCGAAAGTCCGCGGGTCGGTCACCAACGTCACCCCCGGCGTGTAGGTGTAGGTGACCCGGGCATCGGCGCCGTTCTCGGTCCACGCCACCCGACCCGTCGACAGGTTGTACCCGACCTGCAACGCGTCGTTGCCTTCCGGGCGCACGACCCGGTTCAAACGATTGCCGGGGTCGTACTCGTAGCGGGTGCACGACCCCGTCGACGTGTTGTTGTCCCGAGGATCACACGCCGCGGTGAGGCGGCCGGCGTCGTAGGTGTAGTTCCATACCAGCGCACCCGAGTACCCGGGACCTGACACTGTCGGCGTCGACACCTGGGTCACGTGCCCGGCGGTGTAGGCGAACGTCAACGACCGGCCCGACGCCACGTCGGTCACCGAAGACACCTCGCCGGCGGTGTAGGTGAGCGACAGCGTCCGGCCGTACCGGTCGGCGATCGACACCAACCTGCCGGCGGTATCAAAGACGTGGACGGTTCCGTCCTTGTCGGTCAACAACCATCCGCCGCCGACTGTGGAGATCAGGGTCGACACGTACCCGACGGGTGTGTCGAAGGTGCCGTTGCCGTTCGAGAAATAGCCTTCCCGGCGGCCGTCTCCCCTGATGATCACTACGTCACCCGACGACGGATCGGCGATCGCTTGCGTCTCGAACGGGGTCGACCACCCCAACCCGAACATGCCGTCGCGGGGATCGAAACTGTTGTACGTCCGGTCCACCGCCAACGGCGGACCCGTCGTCGACACCACGGCGTCGCGCGAGCGCTCGACCATGTTCCCCGAACCCACATGCACGTTGTTGACGTACTCGCCGTAGGACTCGAACCCGAACACCCGGTCAGGCAACAGAATCACCGGCCAGGAGATCGTGACCGATCCCGCGCCATCGTTGACGCCCGTCGAGAACGACGTGTTCAGCGATGCTGGCGTCACCCACGATGAGCCGCCGCCGCCGCCGGGGCTGCCAGCGGGGTTGCATGAACGCGCGCCACCGCCGCCGAAGTATCCGGCCCCGCCGGCCCCGGGCCGGATCGCCCCGTAGTTCTGTCCGTTCCCGCCGAATCCGGCACCGCCGCTGGTGGCGTTCGATCCGAGCGAGACCGGGGTACCGCCCGCGGTTTGTGAACCGCCCGTGGCGCCCGGGTAGCCGCAGGCGCCGGCCTGGCCGTCGCCGCCGTTGGGGAACCCTCCGTCGCCGCCGTCGGCGCCGCCTACCGCGCCCGTGGCGCCACCGCCGGCTCCAGCGACAACGATTCGGTCCTCGGTTCGAGCGCCGTTACGGCGAATGTCAGAAGCGCCGCCGCCCCCCTGGCCCCCGCTCGTAAAGCCGCCGCCGTTGAACGCCGACGTCGACGAACCGCCCGCTCCGCCGACGTTGACCTGCAATACGTCACCCGGAGCGACCGCGACGGTCGTCACGACACGCCCGCCGTCACCTCCATCGGTACCGCCACCGCCGCCGCCACGAACATCAACCTGCACGGCGATCACACCGTCAGGGACGGTGAACCACTGCGGCGCGCCGGTGGCCGAGAAGGACTGTGACGTCGGCGGAATCAGGCCCGGCAGCGGATCCTCCGTCGGTGGCCAACTGATGTGCACGAGGCCGTTGCCGCGCCGCACACCCTGAGCCATCACCACGCCGGATCCGCCGGGCAGCACGTAACTCGAACCGCCGCCACCGCCGGGAGCTCCACCGGTGCACACATGGCCGCCACCGCCGCCGTAATAGCCGCCACCCCCGGAACCTGGTTTGAACGTCGATGAGTGAGGTGATCCCCCGCCGCCGTACCCGAACCCGCCGGCCTGTCCCGTCGAGCCCTCAACGCTCGGCGCGCCTCCAGCTGTTTGCGTGCCGCCCAACGCCCCGCGAATGCCGCAGAACCCAGCGGACCCGGCCGTTCCGTTCGGAGAGCCACCAGACCCGCCGGCACCCCACACCGGCGACGTGACAGTGCCGCCCACGGTTCCTGCGCCACCGCCGCCGCCTGCGACGACGATCCGGTCCTCGCGCCGGGCGCCCGCTCGTCGAATGTCTGACCCTCCGCCGCCGCCGTAACCGCCGGCCACCGCGCCACCGCCGTTGAACCCACCGACACCGACGGTGCCCTGGCCGCCGACGTTGACCTGCAACACCTCACCAGGCGTGACCGGTACCGTCGCCGCCACTCGCGCCCCCAAACCCCCATATGGCAGCGCCGAGTCCGCGCCCCCAGCGGCGCCGAACACCTCAACCTCGATCGCCGTCACATCGTCAGGGACGGTGAAGAACTCCGGCGCTCCCCCGTACACGAACGTCTCCGAATCCGCCACGGGCGGCTCGGGAAGCGGATCCTCTGTGGGCGGCCACGAGATCCATACCACACCATTGCCGACCCGAACACCCGCCAGCATCTCCACCGCCGTCGCCGACGGGGCCACATAGCTTGAACCGCCACCGCCGCCGGGTGCAACGCCAGAACACACATGTGCACCGCCGCCGCCATAGTAGCCGCCACCGCCCGATCCTGGTTTGTAGACCGACGAACTCGGTGATCCGCCGCCGCCGTGCCCGAAACCACCGGGCTGAGCACTCGACCCCGCCCAGTTCGGCGAACCGCCAGCAGTCCCCGTGCCGCCACCAGCGCCCGGGATACCGCAGTACCCAGCCGAACCCGCCGACCCGTCCGGTGCACCACCCGACCCGCCTCCGCCCCACACCGGCGAACTGCCGCTACCCGTGCTCCCCGCACCCCCGCCGGCACCCGCGACCACGACCCGATCGTCTCGACGGACGCCGCCCCGACGCATATCCGATGCCCCGCCGCCGCCGTAGCCGCCCGACACCGCGCCACCGCCGTTGAACCCACCGACACCGACTGCGCCCTGACCGCCCACGTTCACCTGCAGAACCTCGCCCGGCGTCACGGTGATCACCGCCGACACACGGGCGCCGAGCCCCCCATAGAACACAGGCGATCCACCCGCGCCCGCCGCGCCCTGCACCTGAACCTCGACTGACGTCACTCCCGCCGGAACAGTGAAGAACTGGGCCGCACCCGTGAACACGAACTCTGACGACCCAGGATCGGCCACCGGCGGCGGTGGCGGCGTCGTCGACGGCCAACTGATCTGAATCTCACCGTTGCCCAACCGATTCGTCAACATCGATGTACTCACCACGCCAGCAGCAACAAAACTTGATCCGCCACCACCGCCCGCCGCGGCCACGACAGTGCCACACGACCCCGAACCACCGCCGCCGTAATAGCCGCCGCCGCCCGCACCACCACGAGGCGTTCCCGACGCCTGAGCATTCCCACCCACGCCGAGGGAACCAGCCGTCCCCCCAGGACCCGCAACCCCGCCCGCAACCTGCGTACCCCCACCACCCGACGCAGAACCGCAACTCCCTGTCGCACCACCCTGACCATTCGGCACACCCGCAGAACCGCCCCCGCCCCACACGGGCGAGGAGCCCGATGCGCCTCCGCCGCCACCAGCGACCACGATCCGGTTCGACAACGCCGTGCCAGCGCGCCGCAGATCCGACGCGCCGCCACCCCCATAGCCACCAGAAGCGAAACCGCCGCCATTGAAGCCAGCAACGCCCAACCCACCCTGGCCCCCGACATACACACCCAACGTCTCACCCGGCGTAACCGTCACCGCCGCGGCGACGGTGGCGCCCAGGCCGCCGTACGCGCCGCCGCCGACGCCGCCCGCCACCACCACATCGATCGACGTCACCCCAGACGGCACCGTCCACGACTGAGATGCGCCAGAATACACGAACGACTGAGAACCCGACTGCGCGTCAGCCCTACTCGGCTGAACCACAACAAGCATCGAAGCTGTTAGACACAGCACGACAACCTTCAACCACACACGCCGTAACCCCATGATGGCTCTCCGCCCTTGAGATGCACTGAAGCGCATAGGTCTATCGACCCAATGAGAGTGAGTCAAGTCATTCGTGGAGTAACCACCTCCATTGGACTTACACCAAATAGATCGAATACTGATCGGACGCAATCGTTGACGGGTCCAGGCGCGGCACGCCACGAGCCGACCGCGCCGCCGACGGGCTCGCAGCAAACTGGGAGTGACTCCGGCGAGTCAGCGACCGGTGAAGGTGGCCTTGCCCGGTCCGTGCTCCAGAAACGACGCAACTCCGACCTTCGCATCCTCGGTGTGGAAGATGTCCCCGAAGCGATCGACCTCGCGGGCGAGCCCTACGTCGAGCGGCAGCTCCGTCGCATCCGCCAGGCAGGCCTTGATGGCACCGTGAGCGACGAGTGGTCCGGCGGCGAACGCGGCGGCGCGGGCGAGCGCCCGGTCCGTCAGCTCCTCGTGGGGCACGACCTCGTCGACCAAACCCATGGCGAGCGCCTCCGCGGCGTCGACCTGGCGGCCGGTCAGGATCATCTCGCGGGCGCGGGCCAGCCCGATGAGTCGCGGCGCCCGTTGCGTCCCGCCGCCGCCCGGGAACAACCCGAGCAGCACCTCCGGGAACCCGAACCGCGCCCGTTCAGAGGCCACTCGCAGATCGCACGCCAGCGCGAGCTCCAGCCCGCCGCCGAGCGCATACCCACCCACGGCGGCGATCACGACGCGGGGCAGCGCGGCGAGCCGATCGAACTGCGGATGAAACGCCGCCACCATCGCTCGCGCTGCTGCGGGGCCGCCGGTGAACTCCACGATGTCCGCCCCGGCGGCGAAGATCGACGGGCCTCCGGTGAGCACGACCGCGTCGGGAAGATCGGCTTCGAGATCGTCCAGGACTCGGCCGAGCGCGACGATCAGACTGCTCGACAGGGCGTTCACCTTCGGGCGGTTCAACGTCACGACGGCGACGCCGTCAGGTCGGCGCTCGAGCAGCACCTGGTCGAGATCATCGGACATGGGATCGGCCTCCAGAGGTCCCGAAGCGCCGGTCCTGGCGACGGGTGATCCGGGCAAAGTAGCGAACGGTTCGGGGCGCGACCACCTGCGGGTCGACGCTCGGGCCGGGTCGCCTATCCTTGGCCACGATGCTCGGCTCGATCGACGCGCTGATCGCCCATCAGGGCGGATGGGACGAGGCGCTCTTCGTCGCCGCACCGCTCGTGGTGATCGCCGCCCTGCTGGTCGTGGCGAACCGGCGGGCCAACGCCATGGCCGCCCAAACCGAGCGGGGGTCAGACCCGCTCGACGCTGCTGGCGAGCGGGGGTCAGACCCGCTCGATGTCGACACCGATCGCTCGTAGCTTCTCGTCGAGTCGCTCGTATCCCCGGTCGATGTGGTGGGCGTCGGCCACCACCGTCTCCCCATCGGCACCCAGCGCCGCCACCACGAGAGCCGCGCCGGCGCGTATGTCGTGGGCGCGCACGGGCGCCCCGGAGAGTCGCTCGACACCCCGCACGACCGCGTGGTGACCCTCGGTGCGGATGTCGGCACCCATGCGACTCAGCTCATCGACGTACCGGAACCGGCCCGAGAAGAGATTCTCGGTCACGATGCCCACGCCGTCGGCCACCGCCAAGACGGCGACCAGCAGCGGTTTGTAGTCGGTCGCCACCCCCGGATACGGGAGGGTGGCGACATCGACCGCACCCAGACGCCGGTTGCGCATCGCCCACACGCCGGACGGATCCGGCGAGATCCGCATGCCCATGTCGCCCAGCTTCTGGCACAGCAGATCCATGTGCTCGTGGCGAGCGCCGACCAGGGTGATCTCACCGCCGGCCACCCCGACGGCGGCGAGGAAGGTCGCCGCTTCGATGCGGTCGGGCACCACGGTGTGCTCCACCGAGGAAAGCGAATCGACCCCGTCGATGATCATCGTGGAGGTCCCGGCGCCGAACACCCGAGCGCCCATGCAGTTCAAGAAGGTGGCCAGATCGACCATCTCGGGCTCGCGCGCCGCGTTGTCGATGACCGTGGTGCCCTTGGCCCGGACTGCGGCCATGAGGATGTTCTCGGTAGCGCCGACGCTCGGGAACTCGAGGAGGACGGTCGTCCCGGTGAGTGAATCGGCGTGGGCGTCGATGAAACCGTGGCTGGTGCTGAACCGGGCGCCGAGCGCCTCCAGGCCCTTCACGTGGAGATCGATCGGGCGGGGACCGAAATCGTCGCCACCGGGAAGGGCGACATGAGCTTCCCCGCACCGGGCCAACAACGGTCCGAGGACCACGATCGACGCCCGCATCTGCTCGACCAGCTCGTACGGCGCCACGGGATCGACCTCGTCGGGGACGTCGAGCAACAGGCTCGGGGTACCCAACCCCGAGATCGACACGCCCATCGACGTCAGCAGCTCGGCCATCAGGCGCACGTCAGTGATGTCGGGCACGTTGTGCAAGATGGTGCGTCCCGGCGGCCAGCAACGAGGCCGCCATCAGCTTGAGCACCGAGTTCTTCGCCCCGGAGATCGGCACCTCGCCGCTCAACGGCCCGGACTCACGGATGCGGAACGCAGGATGCGCGGGGGACGGCCACGGGCTCAGTATGCTCCGGCCGGGACCGGGCGCACACGCACGACACCCCGCCGCCGATCGCTTCCCAGTGCCGTGACCCGCCTCACCATCCGTCATATGGTCGATTCGGAAGGGCTCCACGCCCTGCTCACGCCGCGAGACGACATCCTCGCCGAACGTCGCGACCGGGATGGCGACGCTCCTTCGCCCGATGACCAGGCGCCCAGCCGCGGCTCCCAGCGCCGATTCGTCCTCGAATCCGGGCCGTTCCGATCGTACGAACGCGTCGTCGAGGTTTCCGGCAACGGTGAGGCGACCGAGACCTTCACCTACGAGCTGGCGACGCCGCCGTGGTGGAGCCTGCTGTTCCGCTGGCCCATCCGGCGTGCGTTGAGCCGACCCTCGACCCCGCCGTCACGGCGCGGCGCCCGCCCCAACCAGCCCTGGTGGGCACCGCCCGAACGGCTCGACGCTCGCGCCACGTGGACACTGTCGATGTTGTGCACACTGGCCATCATCACCGGCTACATGGGCACGGTGATCGGCCAGACGCTGACCTTCGCCGCCGACGAGTTCGGCAGCAGCGACGGTGACCAGGGGATCGTGCTCGCCGCGGTCCGCATCGGTGCCCTGGCCAGCCTGGCGGCGACCATCCTGGCCGATCGCCGCGGGCGCCGCCCCCTCATCCTCATCTGCCTCCTGGGCGCCGTCGCGGCCACGCTCATCGGCGCCACTGTCCCCGGTCTGGCCTGGCTCGGCGTGACCCAGACGGTCGCTCGTGGGCTCACCACCGCGCTGGCCGTGCTCCTCGCCGTGGTCGCCGCGGAAGAGCTGCCGGCGGGGAGCCGCGCCTATGGCGCCAGCGTCATCGCCATGGCGGCCGGCCTGGGATCGGGCATGGTGCTGTGGCTGCTGCCCCTGGCCGACCTCGGCGACTCGACCTGGCGGATCATCTACGTGGCGCCCATCCTCGGACTGCCCGTTGCCGCCTGGTCGGCCCGCCGCCTCCCCGAGACGCTCCGCTTCGAGCAGAGGGGAGGAGCAGCGAACACGGGCGACCCCGCTCACACCACCGGTGACCGCGACGCTGCCGGGTCGGCGAACCCACCCGCCGGGTCGGCGAGGGACCGAATCGACCGTGGGCGCCTGGCGCTGCTCGGCGGTGCGCATCTGCTGGCCCTGTTCTTCCTGGCCCCGGCCAGCCAGTTCCAGAACGAGTTCCTCCGCGACGAGCGCGGCTTTTCGGGCGCGGACATCACGGCTTTCACGTTGATCACCACCACGCCGGCCAGCCTCGCCGTGTTCTTCGGTGGCCGCCTCGCCGACCGGCGGGGGCGTCGTCCCGTAGCCGCGTTCGGTATGGCCGGGGCGGCCATCTTCACCGTGGTGTCCTACCTCAGCCACGGTTGGGTCGTCTGGGTGAGCGCCGCGCTTCGCTCCTGCATCGGCGGGCTTCTCGTGCCGGCGCTCGGGGTGTATGGACCGGAGCTCTTCGGCACCAGGTCGCGGGCGCGGGCCAACGGCGCCATCACCTTGCTCGGGGTGGCCGGAAGCGCCTCGGGGCTGCTCATCGTGGGCGCCTTGTCCACCGCGTTGGGCAGCTTGGGCGAAGCGTTCCTTCTGACCGCGGTGGCGCCGCTCATGGTGTCCCTGCTCGTGCTGACCAAGTTCCCCGAGACCACTCGCCTGGAGCTCGAGGAGCTCAACCCCCAGGACCGGCGACCCACCACCGCCGGCGGTGACGCGTGACCCCACGGACCGGCCCCGGATGCCGCCGCTCGGTCGGTGGCTCCGGCCACTACGATCGTCACGTGTCGTCGAGGCGCCGTGCGCACGGAGTGGCCGGCTGGCTGGCCGTGACAGCCGTGGTCGCCCTCGGAGCCGGGTGCACGGGGGAACGGCCCACCTTGGCGGCAGAGGAATCGCCCAAGGACGCCGTCGTCCCCGCCACGACCGCGCCGTCGACCACCGTCACGCCAGAGCCGGACCGGTCGACGATCGACATCTCGCTGGCCGTCACCGCCAACGTCCCCCGGATCGACGTGTTCGAGTCCAAGGAATCCGCCGAACCGGCCTGGTCGTTCGACAACCCGATCGACTCCGGCGGCCCCCTGGTGTTCCTCGCCGTCGAACGCCACCTGGACGGGTGGTTGCATGTCCTGCTGCCGATCCGGCCGAACGGCACCACCGGCTGGATCCGGGAGGAGAACGTCACGCTCGCCGAGCACCAGTTCCGGGTCGAGGTCCACCTCCAGGAGTTCCGTCTGGACGTGTTCGAGGCCGGCGAGGTCGTCTTCACCGCCACTGTCGGCGTAGCCCGCGACAACGCCCCCACCCCCGGCGGCACCTACTACATCACCGAACTGCTGGAACCGCCCGGGGACAACTCGCCCTACGGCTCCTACGCCTACGGTCTGTCAGGCTTCAGCGACGTCTTCGAGACGTTCGCCGGCGGGCCCGGCCAACTCGGCATCCACGGCACCGACGATCCGGCCAGCATCGGGACCCAGGTCAGCTCGGGCTGCGTTCGGCTGACGAACGAGGACATCGAGCGCCTGGTGGCGTTGCTCCCGCTCGGCACCCCGGTGGCCATCGTCGCCTGACGGCCAGTTCTCGACGCCCGCGACTCAGCGGAGGCGTCCGAGCCACTCCCCGACCTCGGCGACGATGGCGGCGTCTCGGTTCGCCATGTCGTGACGCCCGCCCTCGAGCCAACGGACGGTGACCGGCCCGGTGATCGATTTGACCGCGTCAGCGAGCTCGGTCGGCGACCCGAACGGGTCCCGATCGCCGGAGAGGAACAGGCACGGAACAGCGAGGTCCGGGAAGTGGTCCGTGCGAAGCCGGTCCGGCTTGCCCGGCGGGTGCAACGGGTACGAGAGCAGGACGAGCCCGGCGGCCGACCACCCTTCGGCCACCGCCATCGAGCACATCCGTCCACCCATCGAGCGCCCGCCGAGGACCAGCTGCGCCGGTGCGACCCCGAGCTCGTCGGCGAACCCCTCGGCCGCATCGCGAACCGCGGCGATGAGAACGGGGGCCCGATCGGGCGGACGGCGTCCTTCCTTGTTTCGATACGGGAAGTTGAAGCGTCGCACCGGCAGGGCCAGGTTGTCCTCCAGGGCCTTGAGGGTGTGGTGCTCCCGATCGCTCCCGGCGCCGTGGGTGAGCAGCAACCCGGCCGGCAGTGCCGCAGTCATACGACGGGACGGAGGTGGTCCCGGAGGGCTGTTGCGGCCTCGGTGACGTCGTCGTCGTCGAGGCCCTCGTCGGTCAGCACCTCGATGACATCGTCGACCCGAGCCCGAAGGGCCCGCCAGTGCCCGGAATCGAACCCGAACGGGGTCCGGACATCGAGGAGCCGCTCACCGTCGGCATGGATGCGAAGCACGGCGTCGTGATCGACGGCGTTGCGCGCCAGGTCGCCGGCCGAAAGGAACAGCGACGACAGCAGCTCGTGCAGCTCGACCCCTTCGAGGACCTCGGTCCCGTCCGGTTCGTCGTCGGACGCCTCGGTGGTGCGGACTCGTTCCACGATCTCGTCGACATCGCCTTCGTCGACTGCGTGCACGACCAGGTTTCCGGCCACGTCGAACTCGTGAGCGATCGAGGCCTGGTTGAGGTGATCCGACAGCCGATCCTTCTTGTCCTCCGACCACTCGTCCAGCTCGTACTCCACCTTCTCCTGGTCAGGGTCGAGGGTCGGGAGCAGCGTCGTCTCGACCTCGTCGACCAGATCGTCGACGGCTTCCTCATCGGAGGCTCGCACGAAGAGCGTGGCACCCTGCCAGGCGTGGAGGAGGTCCGCGCCCGATAGCAGCTGATCGAGGTGCTGGCGGGCCTGGCCCGACCACTCGTGGAGCTCGTAGGCGATCTGGTCCTCGTCGGGCTCGCCCACGTCGTCGAGCGCGGCTGGTCGCTCATCGACGAGGGGGACGGCACACTCGACGCAGTCCTCGATGTCGGAGTCGTACTCACGATGGCATTGGAAGCAGTAACGCACGACGCCACTCTGGCAGACGGGACCGGTCCGCGCTCGCCAGCCCCGGCCCATCCCGAACTCATCCTGCGCCGGTCTGCGTCACCCCGCTCGAGCCTGGGCCCGTCGACCCGTTCCCGGCCACGACTGCCCCTGCTGTCCGGAGGTTCGCTACCCTCGGAAGATGAGCGAACGCGAAACACCCGATCGGAACCTGGCGCTCGAGCTCGTGCGCGTGACCGAGGCGGCGGCCATGGCGGCGGCCCGGTGGATGGGCCGAGGCGACAAGAACGGAGCCGACGGCGCCGCCGTCGACGCCATGCGTCACACGCTCGGTTCGGTTCCCATGGATGGCGTCGTCGTCATCGGCGAAGGTGAGAAGGACGAAGCGCCGATGCTCTACAACGGCGAGCAGATCGGCAACGGCCAACCGCCGCACTGCGACATCGCCGTGGATCCCATCGATGGCACCACGTTGACATCCCTCGGTCGTGGCAACGCGCTCGCGGTGATCGCCGTGGCCGATCGGGGCTCGATGTTCAACCCCGGGCCCTGCGTCTACATGGACAAGCTGGCGGTCGGGCCCATCGGTGTCGGCGTCGTCTCGATCGACCTGTCACCTCGTGAGAACCTCGTTGCGCTGGCCAAGGCCAAGGGCGTCAACGTCCGCGATCTGACCGCCGTCATCCTCGATCGGGATCGCCACACCGACCTCATCGCCGAGGTCCGTTCGGTGGGCGCCCGCATCCGCCTCATCCCCGACGGCGATGTCGCCGGCGCCATATCGACGGCCTGGCCCGATTCCGGCGCCGACATCATGTTCGGTATCGGCGGCACCCCGGAGGGGGTCATCGCCGCGGCCGCGCTCAAGTGCATGGGCGGCGATCTCCAGGGTCGTCTTTGGCCGCGCCACGACGAGGAACGCGCCGCCGCCCTGGCCGAGGGTTACGACCTCGACAAGGCGCTCAGCGTCAACGATCTCGTCGCCACCGACAACTGCTTCTTCGCCGCTACTGGCATCACCGACGGCGAGCTACTCAAGGGCGTCCACTACGACGCGAACGGGGCCACGACCCAGTCACTCGTCATGCGCTCTCGATCCGGCACCGTGCGCCTGGTCAACGCCATGCACCGCCTGGACAAGATCGCCGCCTACAGCTCGATCGCCTACGACTGAGGCGTTGGCCACGTCGGGAGACGAGGCGGTTTCATCCACTGGAGCCAGCGCCACGGTGACGTGGTCTGCCATCTCGCTGATCGCGCCGGAGAATCCCGAGGGTCCCGTGGGTCCCGTGGGTCCCGTGGGTCAGTCTCACTGTGACCAAGATTTCATTGCCCTGTCACACGCGATTCTGTATCGTCTGATCCAGAGCCCCCCAGTTGCTTCGGCGGCTGGGTCGACGCCCACCCCTCGGGGTGGGCGTCTGTGCGTTCCGGCGCCCACACCCTTGGCCTGTGTATCTGACGCCCACGGTTGTCCGTAACCGTCGGTGGCATCTGGCACTCCGCGATCACAGATGAACGGATCTCACGTGCGAAGCTGGCCACCTCCGCCAACTTGCGGTTCAGGGTGCGGGACCGGTGCGGGTTGGCAACTCCGACAGTTGCGCCATGTGCCACGGCCAGACGCACCGGCTCCTCCAGGTCCCCGTCGTCCGAGACAACCAGTGCCTTCCGGCAACCGCCGAGGTACACGTCATGCAACAGCCATGAGGCGAGGTTCACGTCCGACCCCTTCTCCTCCGTCCGGATGGCTCGCACCTTGGGGGTACGAGGCAGACCTTCGAGCAGGGGCGCCAGCGAAGTCTGGACAGCCGCGTTGCACGTGTCAGGACGGAAGATGTCAGGCCAGGCCTTGACGTCGATGGGGAACCATCCAGAGTCGGTGCGAAAGCTTCCGAGATGCAGCTCTACGAGCGGGTTCGTCCGAAGGGCCCTTACGAACGCCTGCTGGCGGGCCTGCACGCCAGGATCGTCCGGTCGGCCCTTCACCCACGCTGTGAAGTACCGAATGCGCTCGATCCGATCATCGGGTAGTAGACGGCCCAGCAGGGCAGGAATATCGAGCCATTTGTACGGGGTGTCCTTGACCGCCCCGTAGTAGAGGTTGAACCCGTCGACGTATACGGATGTTCCCGCCATGGAGCCCGAGGGTACTTCCCCTCGGTCATCCTCTCCCGCGCCGGGCCTGGGGTCAGCGGCCGGGGTGGCGGATGGCGTCGTCGAAGGCCAGCACCACTCGTTCACCCAACGAGAACAGCGGGGCCGTCAGGCGTTCGGCCGCCTCCTGGGTGCGCTGACGCAACCGCGCCACGGCCTCGGCCATGGCGTGCAGCGCCATCTCCTGATGCCGCCACGGGAGCTGCCCCCGCAGGGCCGCCTCGTGCTGGGTCAACCGGTCCGGGACGAGCGCCTCCCACTGCAACTCGGCCAGGCGCTGAGACTGCGGATCGCTCCCGGCGGATGCGAGATACGGCTTGCGCTCCTTGCGCACGGTCTCCTGGCCGGCGCGGGCCAGATGCTCGTGAAGGACCACACGGGTGGCGTCGATCACGCGTGGTTCGGGCCCAGCCTCGGCGAGGGCGGCCACGGAGTTGTGCAGCGACTCGAGCCGGTCCGCGATGCGGTCGATGGCCTCGGTGCGGCCCTCGATCACGGCGCCGTTCGCCGAAGCCTCCCACGCCATCTGCTTCGACCACCCGATCAGCTCGGACTCGATCCCGACGAGGAGGCCCTCGATCTCGGCCACGCCCTCGGCGATGATGGCCTCGGCCTTCGAACCGAGCTCTCCGGCCCGCGGCCACAACGTCTCGGTCCAGAACCGGTCGGGATCGACGACCTCGGGCCGACCACCGCTGCGCTGCGCCGCCTGCAGCGAGTCACCGAGCTTCCGGAGGAAGTCCGGTGTCGGCGAGGCACCGTCGACCAACTCTTGAACCCGTCGCCGCACGGCAGCGATCACCGCGGCGATCGATCCCTCGCCGCCTGGCGACAGGTGGTGTGCGCTCGCCTCCGCCGTCCAGGGTCCGGGCGCGCTCACCAGCCGGACCCCGTTGGTGGAGGCGAGCCACCGGCGCGACGCACCGCCGCCTGTTGCGAGCCGACCAACGCTCGCAGGGCCGCGCCGTGGCGAGCGCGGTCGAGCGGTAGGCGGAGCAGCTCCCCGGCGATGAGGATGACCCGGACCAGGGCCGCCCGGACCGGGCCGCCGTGGAGCCGATGCAGCTCGACCGCGTTGCGGGTCAGCAAGGCGTACAACGTCGGCGACGTGTTGCTCTCCCCGCCGTGGTGGAGGATCTCCGCGGCAGCGACATACCGGACCCGCAGGCCCGCATCTGCCACCCGCAGCAGATAGTCCGTCTCCTCGCAGTAGAGGAAGAACTCGCTGAGCCAGGGACCCACCTGGCGGAGGCACTCCGAGCTCATGGCCACCGCGGCTCCCGTGGCCCACACCACGTCAGCATCTCGGGCGTACGCCGAGTCCGCGGTGATCGTCTCGTCGAGCGACGCGAAGCGGGAGGCGATGCGATGACCGAGCACGTTCTCACCGAGAACCCGGAGCACCGACGGGGCCCTCCGGTTGGAATGGTTGAGCGTGCCGTCGGTCTCGACGAAACGGGGAACGACCGCCCCGACCCCCGGCCGAGCCAAGGCGTCGAGGAGATGCCGCAACGAGTCCGGTCGCGGTCGACAATCCGGGTTCAACAGAATGACGGGCTGGTCGACACCAAAGGTGCGCACGGCGTGATTGAGCGCACCTGCGTACCCCAGGTTGCCGCCACAGCGCACGACGTGGGCCCAGGGCGCCTGCCCCTCCACGAGCTCGACCGAACCATCCGTCGAGTCGTTGTCGGCGACCACGAGCGCGCCGCCAATGGCGTCGAGCGCCGGCCGGACCGTGACCAGGAACTCCTCGAGGTGCCGGCGGCTGTTGTAGGTCACCACGACAACGGTCGGGACCTGGCCGGGCTGCATTCGATCTGTCGGACGGGTCATGCGACCGGCGGCCTCCTGGACTCCGATGGCCATGACGATCCCATCGGCAGATTCTCGCCGATCTCAAGCGCGGTCCCGTCCGCCATGAAACACTCCAACTCCATGAAACGCAACGACTTCCTGGTGAATCCCGGCGCCCGAGCCCAGCTGGACAAGGTCGACACCTCCCAGAGCGGCGGTTTCGACAAGAAGAGCGCCGAGGCCCGCGCCGCGGAGTTGAACGATCGTCTGGAGGAGCTCCAGGAGCTGCTGTATGCACAGGGTCGCCACCGGGTGCTCGTCGTGCTGCAAGCCATGGACGGCGGCGGGAAGGACGGCACCATCCGCCACGTGTTCGACGGCGTGAATCCGGCCGGGGTCAGGGTCACCAGCTTCAAGCAACCCACGTCCGACGAGCTGGCGCACGATTACTTGTGGCGGATCCACCCTCATGTCCCTCGCAACGGCGAGATCGTCATCTTCAACCGCTCGCACTACGAGGACGTGCTCGTCGTGCGGGTCGCCGAGTTGGTGCCCGAGAAGCAGTGGAAGCGGCGTTATCGCCACATCGTCGAGTTCGAACGGCTGCTCGCCGACGAAGGCACCACGATCGTGAAGTTCTTCCTGCACATCTCCAAGGCCGAGCAGAAGGAGCGGTTCCAGGCCCGGCTCGACGACCCGACCAAGCAGTGGAAGTTCTCGCTCGGAGACCTTCCCGTCCGCGAGCGGTGGAACGACTACCAGAAGGCGTACGACGACGCCATCAGCGAGACGAGCA
>CAVTAI010000008.1:0-11568 GCA_963732655.1 uncultured Acidobacteriota bacterium
GGCTACCGCTCGCCTGGGCCGTGTGGTCGAGTGGAGGTTCGACGATCGTGGCCCCGGAGGCGACGATCGTCGAAGCGCACCAACTGGCCCGACGGCACACCACCATCCCAGTCGACCCCACCGGCACCGCGGGCCTGGCCGGGTTGATGCACTGGTGGCGCACCGAGGGTGCCGACGCGGTGGGGCCGGCTCAGCCGGTGGGCGGAGAACCACTGGTTGTCCTGTTCACCGGCATCGAACGCTGAGGTCACCATGTTGCCGTTTGCCAATCCACTCCTGGGAACCCTCGACTCGTCCCCGCTCTACGTGTCGAGTCCGGCGCTCGACGAGTTGCTCGCTGGACAGGTCACACGAGCCCTCCAGGATCACGCTGATGCCGGACGCTCCGTCAGCGTGTGGCGTGACGGCCGAGTGGTCACGCTGACCGCCTCCGATCTACGTCTGGAGCTCGCCGACCGACGCTGACGCCCGGGTGGGCAATGTTGGGGACGCCACAGCCGCGGCCCGCAATTCATGGAGCGAGGCCTTCTGTTGCGACGAGGAGCCGGGCGACACCGACGGCGGCCCGTTGCTCGCAGCCGGCTATGGCGGCGTCATCCGATGGTGGTGACCGACACGGAGTCGGAGTCGCGGTTGGGGACCCAGACGGTGTCGCCCGCCGTGACCGGTGTGTCAGGGTTGTTGCCGACGTTGATGGTGTCGGTGACCCTGCGGGTAGCGATATCGATGAGCGACACAGTGTCGGAGCCGGTGTTTGGGACCCAGATGGTGTCGTCGGCGGCCATCGGCGTGACCGGGAAGCGGCCGACGGTGATGGTGTCGGTAACGGTGCGGGTAGCAACGTCGATGACCGACACCGTGCGAGAGTTGTTGTTTGGGACCCAGATGGCGTCGTCTGCGGCCACGGGTGTGCCCGGGCTGTTGCCGACGTTGATGGTGCCCGTGACCGTGCGGGTAGCGATATCGATGACCGACACCGTGCCAGAGAGGAAGTTGGGGACCCAGATGGTGCCGCCGACGGCCACCGGCGTCCCCGGGAAGCGGCCGACCGTGATGGTGTCAGTAACGGTGCGGGTCGCGACGTCGACGACCGACACCGTGCCGGAGGCGTTGTTGGGGACCCAGATGGTGCCGCCGACGGCCACCGGCGTGCGCGGGAGGCGGCCGACCGTGATGGTGTCGGTGACGGCGCGGGTGGCGATGTCGATGACCGACACCGTGCCGGAGGCGTTGTTGGGGACCCAGATGGTGCCGCCGACGGCCACCGGTGTTTCCGGGGCGGTGCCGACGGTGATGGCGTCGATGACGGCGCGGGTAGCGACGTCGATGACCGACACCGTGCCAGAGCCGCCGTTGGGGACCCAGATGGTGCCGCCGACAGGCACCGATGTGCCCGGGGCGGTGCCGACGGTGATGGCGTCGATGACGGTGCGGGTAGCGACGTCGATGACCGACACCGTGCCAGAGCCGCCGTTGGGGACCCAGATGGTGCCGCCGGCGGCCACCGGTGTGCGCGGACGGATGCCGACATCCACGACGTAGCGTCGCCGACCGATGCGTCGCCTACTGGCACGTATACGCGGGTTGGATGCGGGGTCCGGAGTTGCGGGCGCACCGGGGCTCGACGGCGGTACCGCGTCTCGAACGGTCGTGCCGTCGGAATCGGGGCCCGGCGGTGGACCGGGCTTCGACGGGGGTGTTGCGTCCCGTATGGTCACGTCGTCCGCTGGTAGCGGCTGGGGCGCGGCTGGGCTGGGCGAGGCGAGCAGGGTGTCGATCTCGGCGGCGACGGCGTGGGCGCTGGCCGGGCGGTCGGCGGGATCCTTGGCCAGGAGTCGGTCGACCAGTGCAGCGACAGAGTCGGGGACGGCGATTCGGCGCAGGTCGGCAGGTCGCTCGTTGGCGATGCGCCAGATGGTCGCATACACGTTCTCGTCGCCGTCGCCCACGAACGGAGGGGTGCCGGCCAGCAACGTGTGCAGGGTCGAGCCCAGGCTGTACAGGTCGGTAGCGGTGGTCGCTTTCTGCCCAGCGAGGATCTCTGGCGCGGCGTGGATCAACGTGGCGGTGATCACGCCCGTAGCGGTACGGGTTCCGCCGGCCACCGCGGCGATGCCGAAGTCGGCGAGCTTGGTTGTGCCGCTCCGGCTGACGAGGCAGTTCTCGGGCTTGACGTCGCGGTGCAAGAAGCGCTTGTCGTGGGCGGCGGCCAGCGCTTTGGCCACTTGGGATACGTGCACGAGAGCGTCTGTGCAGGGCAGTTTGCCTTGCCGGCGGACGGCGTCGGCCAGGCTGGCGCCGGGCATGTACTCCATGACCAGGTACGGGAACCCGTCGAGCGTGACACCCTGTCCGAACACGGTGATCACGTTGGGATGCCACGACAGCGACCCCGCGGTCTGGCATTCCAGTCTGAAACGGCGCCTGAGGTCGTCGTCGAGGTCGAAGGCCCACAGAACCTTGAGGGCGACATCTCGGTGGAACGCCGTCTCGGTGGCGCGGAACACCACGGCCGACCCGCCGCGCCCGAGCTCCTCATGGATCTCCAGGCCCGGCACCTCGGTCCGCCGGCCGTCACCCACCATCATGTCCCCCTCTCGGCCAGGCATTCTGGCAGGTGCGAGTCCGACCCGGTGTGCTGCCCGGCAGTGCGACGATCCTTCAGTCGTTCGTGGTCAGTCGCCTTCACCGCGGCTCATCTGGTGGTTACGGCGACCACCTGCAGGACTTCGTCGCCATAGTCGTTGATGACTTTGACGGCGATCTTGCTGGTCTCGGGGATAGGGAAGGGTCGGCTGGTGGTGGAGTACATGGTGGACCAGGCGTCTTCGTCGATGTCGGCCTTGAGCGCCCGCTTGAGCCGGGCGTAGGGGTCGTTGCCGCCGGTGAAGTAGCAGTGGCGGACGAAGAACGACTCCTCGTTGTAGTTGGTGTCGATCATCCACAGGGCGATGTGGTCGGTGTCGCGGCTGCGCACCTCGCCGGTGGACGGGTCGTAGACATCGACGCCGAGGATCTCGACGACCACCTGGTTGTCGTCGGTGATCCGCACGTCGATGTCGGGTTCGCCGAAGACGGTGAACAGGTTGCCGCTGCCGGTCTTCTTGAGATCGTCGCCCATGACCAGGTCGTTGTTCATGCGCACGAGCAGCACCGGCAGCCGCCCGAGGTTACGTTCGGCGGCCACGTCGGCGAAGCCGTCGGCGCTCGACACGTAGTCCTGGTCGGCGCCCAGGGCCTGGGGGTCATACGAGAAGGCGAGCACGGCCAGCAGATCGAGCGACGGCTCGGCCCGCAGCGCCTCGCGGGCGGCGTCCTTGATGAACTTGGGGCCGACCGTGCCGTACTGGGGGCCGACGGCGATGCCGATCCGCTGCTCGGCGGTGGCGCCGACGGCCTGGAGGTACTCGCCGGCGTAGGGGTCGACCGACTCGAAGGCCAGGCGCTCGTTGCGTCTGCCGTTCTGGATCCCGGCCTTGGCCAGGTTGTCGAGGATCATGGCCTCGAACGACGTCGACACCGACGCCTGGTCCGCCGCCTGCTCGGACCGCGGCGGGACGGGCGGTTGCCCGGCGAACGCGAGCGACCGGTGAGGCGACAGGCTCTCGACCCTACGCCGGCTCAGCTCTACAGCTATGGATGGGGGCCTCGGCGAGCCTCGGCGCCGGGAGGGTTCACCGTCAAGTTGATCCAGGCCCCCTATTGACGAGCGCCGGGCGGGACCCTAGGTAGCGAAAGTAACCGTCAAAACAAAACACCTCCCGCGCGCCCGAGGCGTGGTCGACGCTATATCTCGCTGGAACCGGGTAGACAAACCAGGTACGCAACGAGTAACACCCCACTGCTGCGCTCACAGCCGCCAGGCATAGAACCTTCGGCCCAAAGGGGTAGAAGACAATCGGAGCGTCATCGTTGCGCGCCAACTCACATACAGTTGATGTCAGTTCTATCATCCGCTGTGCCTCGGTACTCGACACCACGACCGGTGGATCCGGCTCGTCACGATCACTCCACCAGGAGAAAAACTAGCATTACGAGTCCTTGCCTCTGCCCCAAACTCCGGAGCGCTAGCAGTGACACTAAGAACGACTAGTCCGCTCGCCGGCTCAAACTCCGCCAAACTCGCCGCAAGTCTGTCATACTCGTGCCCAAGCAGCAGAACTCCGCGCGACTTGGCCACGTGACCTAGCCGAGCCCCGGGAGCCGCAGGCGCAACCATCACGCGCTCCCACCCCTTAAGGCCAATACCGTTCAGTTAGGTGCGGAGGATGGTGGTGGCGGGTGGTCCGGTGGGTTGGGGCCAGTTGGCGTGGTCGGGCGCGTTTGACGTGCCACTTGGCGCATCTTGCGTTTGATGAGCCGGGGGTTGGATCGGTGGCGTCGGGCCGGGTTGAGCCGCTGGCGAGCAGCACGATGGCGTGGCGCCAGGCCGTGGTCAGTGCCCTGAGGGGGAAAAATCGCGCGCCGCTGAGAGGGAGCGGCGAGCGATGCGGAGTGCGGCGACGAAGCTGACCCGGTCAGGGTCGACGTCGGCGTGGTCGGCGGCTTCGAACATCAGGGTGCGGATCGCGTAGTGGCAGCACAGGTGGCCCCAGATCTCTTGCAGGACGAGGGCGGGCGACTTCGAGCGCAGCACGGTTCGGGCCCGCGCTGGTGGGTCTTGAGCTCGTCGAACGCGGACTCGATCTCCCAGCGCTGCGCGTACGCGGCGGCGAGCTCGGTGGCGGTCACCTCGCCGGGATCGAGCATGGTGGTGAACAACCGGAACGGTCCCGTCTCGACGCCGCGGCCGTCGTCGACGGTGTAGTCGACGACGCGCACGACGACGGCTTCGGTGTTCAGCTTCGCGTTGTTGCGCCCGGCAGCTCGCCGAGCCACGAGCCGTCGTCGAGGACCTCGATCTGGCGGGGTGTCACGTTGTTCTTGGCCCGCCACAACAAGTCCGCCCCGGTCGCTGCGGCCTGTTGCCACAAGGCGAACCCGGTGAAACCCCGATCAGCGAGCAGCACCATCCCCGGCTCGAGCCGATCGATCAGCGGCTTCGACAACGCCAGCTCCGACGTCGTGTACGCGCCGATCTCGGCGTCGAAGATCGCATGCGTTCCGCACTCGGCCAACGCCACCACCCGGGCCTGCGGGAACGCCGAACGCTCGCCCTTGGTCACCCCCGGACGACCGAAGAACTCGTCGTTCACGACGGTGTCAGCCACATCGAACGTCGTCCCATCGATCGCCACCATCCGCCGCCCAGCCAGCAACGACCCCGCGCGTCCCCGCCGTCGCCAACGGCCGCGCCACCCGCTCGAACAACGCCTTCACCGGCTCGAACCCCAACCGATCCCGGGCCTGGAAGATCGCCGACTTCGACGGCAACCTCACCGGCTCGCGCACCGCCTCCGCCCACGCCAACCCGTCGGTCATCAACCCCAGCACGTCCTCATACGACCCCTCCGAATGCAACGCCATCCCCATCGCGAAGTACGCCATCGTCCGCGCCGGCAACGACCGATGCCGCTGCTCCGTGCGCCCCGACCCGCGATCACCTCATCGACCAGCACCGGCGGGAACACCCGCGTCAACAGACCCACCGACACCAGATCCGACAACCGACGCTCCGACTCCGGCTTCACCCAACCAGCACGAGGCATCCACCCAAACTACACCCATGTAGCCCTAACTGAACGGTATTGCCCTTAAGGCTCGTTCCCTTGGGGTCGTAACTCAGCGGTGACGTATAGAAGAACCGTACGACGTCCCTCACATCCGCTAGCCCTGATTTGGGCATCTCCCCGTCGGGCGGACGGGTGGTTATGACGCTTGCTGGTACTGCTGTTCCCATTCGAGGGGCGGGACGTCGTTGAGGGTGCTGTGGAGCCTGGGTCGTGTTGTACCAGTTGATCCACTTGAAGATCGCCCGGCGGGCCTCGGCGCGGGTGGCGAAGACGTCGGCCCTGGATGCACTCGCGTTTGAGGCTCTCCCAGAACGACTCGGCCACGGCGTTGTCCCAGCACACCCCGGTCCGTCCGACCGAGGGGCGCATCTGGCGGTCCTGGCAGTACGTCGAGGTAGTCGTTCGAGGTGTACTGCGCTGCCGCGGTCGGCGTGGGCGATGACGCCGGCGACGGCTGGTCGCCGCCGCGGGCGGCGACGGCCATGCCGAGCGCGTCGAGGACGAGCTCGGTGCGCATGTGGTCGGCCATCGAGTAGCCCAGCAGCCGCCGCGACCCGAGGTCGAGCACCGACGCCAGGTACAGCCAGCCCTCGCCGGTGGCGATGTAGGTGATGTCTTGGCACCAGGCGACATCGGGGGCGCCGGGCGTCGAAGCGGCGGCCGACGAGGTCGGGGATCTGGTAGCCGTCGGGGCCGGGGAACGTGGTGCGACACGTGCGGCGCCGGTAGCCGGCCGGCCATGCCGTGCAGGCGCATCAGGCGGGCGACCCGCTTGCGGTTCACGACGAGGCCGGCCTTGCGCAGTCGCCTTGAACATGCGCGGCACCCCGTAGTTGCCGTCGGCCGTCGTCGAAGATCTCGCGCATCAACTCGACCAGCTCGGCCTCGGCGACCTGACGCTCGGTCGGCCCGGCCGCCTCCCGGGCGGCACCAGTCGTAGTAGCCCGACGTGGACACGCCGGCCGCTTCGCACGCTGCGGTCACCGGGAACCCGGCCGCCTTCTGGTCATCGACACACCGGTAGCGGGTCACGGTGTCGACTCCTTCACCCAGAAGGCCAGAGATCGTTTGAGCAGATCTCGTTCCATCCGCAGCTGCGCGTTCTCGGCCCGCAGCTCGGCGAGCTCGGCCCGCTCATCGACGGTGAGCCCGTCACGCTCGCCGCGCTCGACGCGCTCCTGGCCGACCCAGTTCCCGAGCGTGCCCGCGTTCACCCCGACCGACCGGGCCGACATCAGCGATCGAGCGGCCCTCGTCGAGGACCATCGCGACCGCGTCCCGACGGAACTCGGGCGGGAACTTCGACGGGCCGACCGACCCTGGACCTTCTTCCTGTTGGACATGGACTTCCTCCTATACGAGGTGTCCGTCCAACGGGGGGATGCTCAAATTCTTCATGGGGCCTATTGAGCTGAGTGTGCCGCGTCCGCGGAAAGGCCCTTCCTGTATGGGATTCTGCAGGTGTTCGAAGCCAGCAGGTCCGTATCAAGAAGGGCACTTCCAAGGTGAACGGTAACAGCACTCGTCGCGTGAAGGTTGAACCTGGCGGCACCGGGGTCGTGGCCCGCGTTGGCCTCCACGCCGTGGGCGCGTTCGCTGACCGGCTCGGCCTCGGCAACGCCTTGTCGGGAGCGGTGCCATGGCGGGGCCCAGGTGTTCCCGTGCACGACCGAGGCAAGGTGCTGGTGCAGGCAGCGTTGATGCTCGCTGGGGGCGGCGAGTCCTGCTTGGACATTGAGCACCTCCGTGCCGGCCCTGATCTGTTCGGGTCGGTTCCGTCGGACACGACCGTCGCTCGCACGTTCAGCGAGATCACCGCTGATGACCGCCAGGCCGTCGCTGCCGCCCTCGTCGCGCTGCGCGAACGGGTGTGGTCACGATCGGCGGCCACGACGGGCACCGACGCGGTGCTGCTCGACATCGACGCCTCGCTGGTCGAGATCCACTCCGAGAACAAGGAACAGACCGCGGCCACGTTCAAGGGCGGGTTCGGGTTCCACCCGATGTTCTGCTTCGCGGATGCCACCGGTGAGACACTGGCCGGCCTGTTGCGGCCGGGCAACGCCGGCGCCAACACCGTCGCCGATCACGTCACGGTCCTGGACCAAGCCATCGGCCAGCTCCCCGCCGCGGTCGCTCGGGGTCACCACGCCAGCGACGACGCGGCAATGGTCGAACGAGACCTCGTGGTGCGAGCCGACTCGGCCGGCTGCACCGAAGGGTTCCTCACCGCCTGCCGGGCCCGCAACGTCGGGTTCTACGTCACCGCACGCTCGAACGCCCAGATCACAGAAGCGATCTTCGACGCCGAAAGCATCACTCAGGTGTGGCTCCCAGCCCTGAACCGCGACGACGAACCCCGCTCCGACGGAGCCGCGGTCGCTGAACTCACCTGCTTGATCGAGGACTCGAAGCTGCCGTCGGGGACCCGGTTGATCGTGCGTCGCGAACCCCTCCATCCCGGCGCCCAACGCAGCCTGTTCCCCTCCTTCGAGTTCCGCTACTGGGGCTTCTACACCGACCAGCCCGGCGACCCCCGCGATCTCGACGCCACCATGCGCGCCCACGCGCATGTCGAACAACACATCGCTCGCCTGAAGGACTCCGGCCTGTGCCGGTTCCCGTTCACGAGCTTCGACGCCAACGCTGCGTGGATGATGACCGTCGCTCTCGCCGCGGATCTTCTGCGCTGGTTCCAGCTCCTGTGCCTGTCCGGCACCTGGACGACGGCACGACCCAAGACCCTGCGCTGGGCGATCCTTCACGCCCCCGGCCGACTCGTGCACCGAGCCCGCCAACGCATCGTGCGCATCATCGACGGCTGGCCCACCGCAGACGTGATCCTCGGCGCCTACCAACGCATCGACCTCATCTTCTGAACCCGGCCAACCCAACGCGACCGGCGCCCACTGGACCCACCGCGTCCCCACACGCATCCGGCGCCCTCACCGATCCCGACAACACACGACACCGGCCCCACCAGCCAGGCAAACAACAAACTCGCTCGCCGAACGACCGCCCCGGACACCAAAAACCCCCAACCGGGACACCTCAATCAGACCCGTGAAGAGTTGGGGCTAGGCATCCATGATGCAGCTCGTAGGCGAGCCCGACTAAATGCGCGCGCGTCAAGCTCGACAGATCCACAAATATTCGACTGAAGGGCTGGGGCGTATGCAGAGACTCACCGAGCAACTGGCTCACGGCTAGCGCAGAATGCGGAGATGGGAAGATCGACCTCACTTCAGTGCATCCGGCGAAACGCAGACAAGCGTCCACGCGACCTAGCAAGCCGGCTGCCATGGTGCGGGCCTTACTTCGCACACTATACGGCTTAGACGGATATTCAATGCGGACTGCCTCAGAGATCGGCGCGCCCAATGAGTTGAGGAGGTCCAAGGAGGACACGCCACGTTCTTCCACACCCACGCCACCAATCCAGGCCGTGCGGCCATCCGACCCCAGTGCCCGTATTAAGGAGTCAGTCGACCGCCGATCGGAGCTCAAAGCGGGACGACCATCGGGCTCGCCGCAACTCGTAAACTCAGTCACCGGCCCGCCTCCGCAGTCCT
Source organism: uncultured Acidobacteriota bacterium (assembly GCA_963732655.1). Classification (GTDB taxonomy): domain Bacteria; phylum Actinomycetota; class Acidimicrobiia; order Acidimicrobiales; family SHLQ01; genus CAVTWS01. Next base: position 9,245 of record CAVTAI010000008.1, read on the forward strand.
CGAACGAACGAAACTACTCAGATCTGACTTCAGTCGACCCTCCGCGGGCCCACGGCGCCTAACCGCCCGGACGTCAAGAGCAGCACCCGCAACCCATTCGCCGAGAATGTTGTCATCCGGCCCGACACAGTTAATAGCTCTCTGTGATCCACCCGTGCCGGGCCGCGCAAGTATAAAACCCAGGACAAAGTTCAGAAGCCAATCTACCGTAGACCCGCTGAAGTAAAGCATGACCAATCCACCAGTCGTCGCGAGTTCGAGTATCTCACCGATGTCGGCCTCAATCTCGTAACTTTCAGAGAGTACCTTTACCGCCAACTGCAGTTCAGCTTCAGCTGCACTACGCTCGAGAAGAGAAATCTGGTCCGACGTCATCACTCCTATGGCCACGACCCGGCGGCTGCTCGCCTTCCGCGGCCGTGGCCAGACGAGACCGCTCCTACGTCGATCACGAGCCGCCTCGACTATATCGCTCAGTAGCGAGAGCTTTCCCTCTGTGCTTGCGTACTGGCCTACCTGCACAAGTCGCAGCCACGAGGGTAGTGTCGCTATGTGGTCGACGCGCACGTCGACAATAGGAATCATCGGTAGTCCATAGCCCGCACCAAGTCCTGCCTCAAACAGAACGTCCTTGTTGTAGTTGCTCAAGTCGACGACTATTGCGTGGCACCCCTTCAGTCGCTTCCTGATCTCGGTGGCCCACCCTCGGCCGGCTGGAATGTCTCGGCCGGTCACCAGCTCATACGAGTCCTCTCCGGCCACGTGCGACAGGGCACTCTGCAGCTCACTTTCGAACGCGGAGGACTTCTCCCGCTGAAAATTTGAACCCAAAGAAGATCTTAAAGTGACGGGTCACCTGCCGGAATGTCTGCCGAAAGAGTCGCTCTGTCATCCCGAACTCAAGATCACTCGCGCCGGGTGCCACCTGGGGATCACCGCGCCGCCAGAGGAGTAGCGGCGAAATTTCTACGCGCGATGCCGGAGTCTCAGGGTTCCAGATCTCGCCCGCAGCGAGAGCAAGCGCCGAGTGCCGCAGGCCGAGCGCTATGGTCTCCTCATAGGTAGTCGGAGCCCGTCGAGTCCCAGTCCCACCTTGGTACTGAGGGAGTAGTATGACTGGCCCGGTTAGGAAGCCATTGCCTTGCTCGCGGGCGTTTGAACCTATTGCCATGAGCGCCGCCACGAAGTTTGAGTACGAATTGGCGAGATTGCCGTTGATTGCTGAGATCAGCTGCCGCCGCTCGTGCTCAATATTCGACTCTACCGCAGCCATCGCCGTTTGGTGATCAGAACGTCCAACCTCTCTCAGGTAGGCCGTCATGAACTTCACCATGTAGCGGATCGAGTCGCGGGCAACGTGATGGATTAGAGCAAGCGCGTCGGGTTTGACTCGGTCTCGGTACCCTGGAAGTTGTCTATCCAGCAGGTCGTGCACGAATTCCTTAGCGCCGTCTGAGCGAGGAAAGCTGCCAAGATGGAGTAAATCGTAATCATCACCCGAGACGACTTGCCGAGGCGAAGTGAGCGGATTGCTAACACGGGTGCCAGGTCGCATTGTAATGTAGGCGCTGTAGCCTTCGGGTTTTTGCAACAGGCCGACAAGGGGAGCGAGTTCAATCGCTGTGAAGAACTCGGCTCGATCGAGGAAAAGTGCTAGTGGGCGGTCAACGAGCGCGCATATTGCCGCTTGCTCGGAGACGTAGTCGACGAGCGCCCCATAATGAGTCCAGGGACCTCCAAAGGCGTTGATTGGAGTCTGTTCGACGATTGCCTGAAGATTGCGCAAAGCACTAAAATCACTAGTGTGAGTTGCATTCACCAAGGTGGGTGGTAGTAGGGCACGTATAGCCGGCGATAGTCTTACCTCCTCCTTCAGTATCTTTATGCCGATTCTTAGCGCTACCAAGGCGGCACACTTTGACTGCACGAGGTGAGCGCTGGAGATTATGGATTCATTGTTTGGATCCTCGGCGAGAACGCTTGTCTGCTCGAGTCGACCTTGAAGGGTGCTTAGCAGGTTGACCTTCGCGTCGATACCCCGTTGACCATGTTGCTCAGCTAGTGTGCGAAGTAGCATGGTTTTCCCGGCACCAAGTGAACCCGATATAAGGCAACTACGCGTGAGTGGCCGTATCTTTAGCTCGGGTGGCTCGACGAAGTACTGGCGATATTGGCCTTGAGGTACCGATTCGGCCTCGTCGAAGAACGGGAATCGCGGACTATCGCTGTTAGTCAATGGACCACCGTCCTTTTAGAGAAGTTCTTCGTGGTTGAGTTAATGGCGGATTCATAGGGCGAATTTGCGAAGTAGGCGGCGACCACTT
>CAVTAI010000009.1:0-92841 GCA_963732655.1 uncultured Acidobacteriota bacterium
CTGGCCGAGGCCCGACACCGTCACGTTCCGCGACTGGCCCGCCCCGACGGGGCCGGGCGCTCCGAAGGCGTTGCGGGTATCGAGCACCCGGGACGGGGTGACCGGGACGAAGGTCGAGTCGGCGGTGTAGTACCCGAGGATGTCGATGACGACGTGGCTGGTGCCGGCATCGTTGTACACCGAGACGGTGCCGTCCGCGCCGGGCGGCACGATGACCAGGTTCGACACGTCGGCGCCCGGTTCCGTGTTGAGGTTCGACACGCCCGGACGTGCTTGACCGGTCGGCCACACCGTCATGTAGGAACCGGCGGTCGAAGCGGTCGACGTCACGTTCATGACGAGCGCCTCCACCCCGCTGGCCGGGATTCCGGCGACTCCGCCGAGGCCGAGCACCGGCACGACCCGGGTTCCGCCGCCGTCGATCGAGCCACCCGATTCACGGGTGTCGACGGCGCGGATCGGAGTCAGCGGCCGGTAGCTGCCGCACGTACCGAACCAGCCCAACACGTCGACGACCACGTCGGTGGAGCCGGCGTTGTTGAAGATGTTGACCATCCCGTCGGAGCCGACCTTGGCGATGACCATGTTGGCCACGTCGACGCCGGGATCGGTGTTGAGGTTCGAGGCGAGCGGCCGGTCCTCACCGGACGGCCAGACCGTCATGAAGGACTGGGCCGTCGAGTTGGTCGACGTGACGTTCAAGGCCACCGCCGACACACCGTCGGCCGGCACGCCGGCCGACACGAGGGTCTCGATGCCGGTGACGTCGAGCGTGCGCATCACCTGGGAACCGAGCGGCCCGCCGCTCGTGCGCGTGTCGAGGATGCGGATGGGGTGGATCGCCGCGAAGTCGGTGCACGGGTTGAACGGCAGTGGGCCGACCGGTTCCTCCGGCGGTTCGACGAAAGTCGCCAGCGGTCTCGACCGAGCCGATGTCGATGCGATCGTTCTCGACACGATCGGCGCCGCGCTGATCGAGCTCCGGGAGCACGGCATCCACGCCGTCGTCACCGGCATCGATCGCCGGCGACCCGACTCCCGGCAGGTGGGTCAGGGTCGGCCCGCCATTGTCGGACAGAACGCCGAGCAGAGGATCGATGCCGACCTGGGTGCCGCCGAGATCGTTGACCGTGGCCGTGCCTACATCGCCGACGATGCTGAACGACGCATCGAACTCGCCGCCGAGGTCCGGGCCTACCGGTCCGGCCACGGTCGGCACGGACTCGGGGGTCACCTCGTTCCCGGCCACGATGGAGTGGTCGAGCATCGGAGGGCCGAGTACAGCCTCGGAGTCCACGGCGACGCCGCCAGGGCCGTAACCGGCCGAGTTGCCGGTCACCGTGCTGTGGGCGATGGTCACCGAGCCTGAGGATGTCGCGAGGATCGCTCCGCCGCCGTAGGTCGCGTCGTTACCCGAGAACGTGCTGCTCGAGACGTCCAGGGTGTCCGTGTAGCGGACGAACACACCCGCTCCGCCGAGGGCGGTGTTGCCCGACACCGTCGACGTGTCGATGTCGATCGATGCCGAGTCCCGGGCATAAAGGCCGCCGCCGTTGTCGCCGGCGACGTTGTCGGCCAGCGTCGAGCCGCTGATCGCCACGTCGGTGTAGGACGCGAAACCGGTCGGGTTCGCCAAGTAGCGGTAGTAGTGCCGCCGGCCCTGAGCGTTGACGCCACCACCGGACTCGCCGGCGACGTTGCCCGAGATGGTCGAATCCTCGATCGTGACGTCGTGCGTGTAATCGAGGTCGATCGCGCCTCCCGACTCCTCAGCCGTGTTGTCAGCGACCGAGGTGTTCGTGATGGCGAGCGACGAACTGGAGATCCCCAGCCCACCACCGTCGGTGGCCGAGTTGGCGTCGACGATCGAATCGGTGATCGTCAACGCCACGTCGTCCGCCCCGATGCCGCCGCCGTCGCCGTTCAGGCCGCAGTAGAGCTCGGCGTTGTCGTAGTAGCAGTGGGAGCTGACGCCGGCGCCCGCCTCGTTGCCGCTGATGGTGCTCCCCGTGATGGAGACGTCGGCGCCGTACAGGTAGAGGCCACCACCGTCACGACCGGCGGAGTTCTCGCTGACGACGGTGTTGCCGATCGTCACCCCATCATCGACGGAGTAGAGATACGCGCCGCCGCCGTCGCCGTTCGTCGCCGAGTTGCCACTGATCGTCGTATCCGAGATCGCGATCGTGTAGGCGTCGACCGCCCTCAGCCCTCCGCCGTCGTAGTACGCCACGTTGTCGCTGATCGTGCTGGAGACGATCTCGAGGTTGTAACCGTTGAAATCGAGGCCGCCGCCGTTCGTCGCCGAGTTCGCACTGATGGTCGAGTCGGCGATGGTCAGGTCGCCGCCTTCTACGTAGACACCGCCTCCGTCGCCACCGCGGCCGCAGTACAACGCCCTGGCGTAGCACTCATTGCGGCCCCCATCACCGGCCTCATTGCCGGTGATGATGCTGCCCGTGATGGTTGTGTCGGTGTCGTAGAGGTAGATGCCGCCGCCATCGCCTTCGGCGACGTTGCCGCTGATCGTGGTGGTCCCGATCTGGGCTTCCGCGTCGCCGTCAGCGTCGTAGAGGAAAACGCCGCCCCCTTCTTCAGCCCTATTCTCGGAGATCACCGAGTCGACGACCTCGACGCTGTTCGCGCTGTAGACGTACAGACCGCCGCCCTGACCGAAGTTGTCCTGGAGGTAATAGCCGTACCACCCCTCGACCACGACGTCAGCTCCGGCTTCGTTGCCGGTGATGATGCTCCGCGTGACGGACAGCGAGCCGCTATAGAGCGACACTCCGCCGCCGTCCGCTTCGGCGTCGTTCCCGCTGATGGTGGAGTCGATCAAGGTGAGGTCAGCGTTGCGAATGGCCACACCGCCACCGACGTCGCCGGCGTAGCTGTCGCTGACCGTCACGTGATCGAGCGTCAGGTTCTGACCGCTACTGAGGATGGCTCCCCCGTCCCCACCATCGCGCCCGTAGGTCGCAGTGAGGCCCTCGATGGTGACGTTGATCGCGGCGTCGTAGTTGTAGAGGTAGAAGATCCGCGTCTCCCCCTGACCACTCACGGCCAGGGCCGAGGCCCCGGGGCCGTCGATCATCAGGTCGTCGGTGATGCTGAGCTGTCCGGTCAACAGGCTGATGACTCCGCTCACGTCAGGAGCGAAGGTGATGACATCCGGGCCGGCGTTGTCGTTGGCATCGAGGATGGCCTGGCGGAGGCTGCCCGTCCCGTTGTCACTCGTGTTCGTGACCTCGAAACCGACGGCGTCAGCCGACGGCACGGCGGCGAGACCGAGGCCCGACGAGGCGGCGACACCGCCGAGGGCGATCCGGGCGACCTTCCGGGCTCCGCGGCGGCGCGCCAGGGCTCGACGCTCGGCCCGGTTCCGTCCTTGCTCGCCGTCTCCGGCATTGCGACGTGTTCCCACTCCAGGTTCCCCTTTGTCTGCAGGCCCGACGGCCGACGTCAGCAACCTTCGGTCACGACGGTGCGGACATTGAGGAAAACTTCCTGGAGGCCGAAGGATGCGGGACGGGCCTCAGGCTGACGTCAGGGCTTCGGTCGGGACGACGAAGGCGGTCGACGGCAAGTCCGCATCGACCTCTACCAACTCGGGGTAGCGGCGTCCCGCGAGGACCTGCACGTCGAAGATCTCCTGCACGATGCCCTCGAACCGGACGAAGCCGACCGTCGCTCCGCTGCGGGTGTCGACCACCCAGACGCCACAGTTGCGCGGGATCTCCCGTTCGGTCAGCGGTAGCCCACCGAACAACGATTCTCGGACCTGGGACAACCCGATCAGCGCGTAGGCACCGACGAACGCCAGCCCGCGACTGAAGCCGGGCACCTCGGCGACCGTCTGGATGTCTCCGGTCGCCAGGTCGATGGTGACCAAGGCGCCCCGACCGGACTCGAGCACCCACAGCCGGCCGTCGTGCCAGCGCGGCGAGTGCGGCATCGACAATCCCTCGGCGACGAACTCGCCCGAGTCGACATCGATCACGACACCGCCGAACGCCTTGCGTTCACGCCATCCCGTGGCCTCGTCGCTGACGCCGAGGGCGGTGACCCATCGGGGCCGACCGTCGCGCATGGCCAAGCCGTTAAGGTGGCACCGATCCTCGCCGGCCAGCGCGGTGATGAACGACGGCCGCCAGCGGGGCACGAAGCTGTGATCGCCGTCGAGCGTGCACAGGCACGAGAAGCGGGTGTTCACGACCCAGAGACCATCGTCACCGTACGCCATGTCGTGGATCGAGATATCGCCGGTGGTGTGGCGACGGCGAGGCAGGTAGCAGGAGTCGTAGCGGTCGGGCTCCGTGAGGCGTTTGATCACCGCCGGTTGATCGCGGTACTCGATCACCTCGCGCTGGGTACCGACGGACAGGCGGCCGCCCGCACCGATGGCGACACCCATGGGGCGGGGGAAACCGACGAAGTGGGTATTGAGCACGCCGTTCTCGGGACGGAGCACGATCAAGCGGCCGCTCTGATAAGTCGAGACGAGCACCGAGGAGCCGGCACGATCGAGCAACTCGGGAACCGCCGAGGTGTGCACGCTGCGGAACGGCGGCTCTGGTGCCGTCGTGCCGTCCGGAGACGAGACCGCCTCACCGGCGGTGGTTCCCGCTCGGACGATCGGGCTGCGGCGATGTTCCATCGCCGCCCCGACGTCACCGAACACCGCCCGAGCGCGGGCCGCGACATCGGACACGAGGGGGAGGACCGGCTCGAGCTCGGCCTCGTTCTTGCGCCACTTCTCGGGTTCGGGCGGGGTGAGGGTGTGGCGGGAGAGAGGCAGCGCCTCCTGTATCGGGCGATCCCAGTGGAGGCCGAGGACACGGCACAAACGCTCGATCTCGGCGTTGGGATCCGACGTCATCCGCTCGTATCCGGCGACGCACCAGCGATCGGGGTCGAGCTGTTCGAGGTCGTCGAGCAGTCGGGTCGTGGTCGCCGCCCATTGCCGGGCCACGACCTCGGCCAGCGGGAGCTCGGCGAGCCCCGGCCAGCCCGCCGTCAGCAGGAAGGACCATGGCAGGCCGTTCCAGCCCGGAAGCTGCGGGTAGGTGACGAACCGGCCGGAACGCCAGCCGTCGAGCATGCTGCTGATCTCCTCGCGAGGGTCGCGATAGAGGTAGACGAACTGGGCGTCCGGGAACACCGCGTTCAGGAACGGCACGCGAAGAGCGTTCTTGGGGGTCTTCTCGAGCAGCCGCACGGCGTCACTGGGCGCGGGCGGGCGGCCGTCGCGATCACGGCACGCGGCGAGGAACGCCGTCCGCAGGCGCGACGCGACCTCGGCGGTGGCGATCGAGGCGCCGAGCTCGTTGGAGACGAAGCCCGCCCGCGCCGGATGCAGTTCGGGCAGCGATTCGACCAGGCCGTGGCTCTCGCCGCCGATGGTGTGGACCGATGGTGACATGGCCAGCGTCTCGAACAGCATCGTGCTGCCCGCCCGCGGCGGGGACACGATGATCACGGGACGGTCGAACGGGTTGGCATCGGGCTGGCGTTCGGCCACCGCCGGAACGGCGGGACGCGCGGCGATGCGGGTGGAGCGGGCGATCGGTGCTGCTCCGGGGCGCAGATCAGGGTCCAGGGCAGGCCGGACGAGGTACTGGAGGAGCATCTCGCACAGGTCGGTGCCGTTGGTCAGGTGCAGACGGTCGCGGCTGCGAGCCGCCAACTCCTCGACCCGGCGGAGCTCCTCGCCGTACTGAGCGCCACCAGAACCGGACGCTCCATGGCGGGCCCACACGGCTCGCCATCGCCGGAGATGCCCGCGCAGTGCCGCTTCGAACGCGATCAAGGCAGCCGACGTCGTGCTCGGTGACCGAGCGGGCGTCGGCCAGGAGGAACCGGGCCAGGCGATCCACCTCGTCGGGCGACATGACGGCGGGCAGGTTGGTCGTCTCGGTCGGCAGGTGGGGCACGATGTCCGGCCGATGCGGGACGGTCCGGTCCGCCGGGGGCCGGTCCGATGTCGCCGCGTCGATCATCTCCCACAGGGATCCTGAACCCACGGTGTCGACCACCAGATGGATACGCCGGGAGTCCGCCGGATTGACCACGTCGTGACGACGCCAGGTGTCGAACACCCAGCACTCGCCCGCCGCCATGTGCACGGCGTCGTCGCCGCAGATGAACTGGACGTCGGTCGTGGTCACGATCGGTACGTGCACCCGCAAGTCGGTCGTGCCAGTAGTAGTTGGTATCGATGTGTGGTGTGGCTCGCTCGTGCCCGTCGATCCGCATGAGTCGGGTGCGACCGATCGGTGCCTCCAGCGAGGCCAGCACCTGCCGCAGGTACTCGAGCTCGGCCAGGATCGGCGTCGGCTCCATGATGCCCCGCACGCCGTCGTCGTCCGGGTCGCCGTCCACGGCGAGGAGAGGCAGCGCCGTGTTGCCCGCATATCCCTGGGGATGAAGGTTCCATCGATCCTCGGGAACCGAGCGCACCTCCTCGGCCAGGCGCTCGGCATCGAAGCGCAATGGAAGGCGAGCAAACGCCGAATTGAGTTGCATGCGAGGGACCTCCAACGGATCGCCACCATCCATCGGCATCCACGGGCTCCAAGTTGAGTCATTCGGCCTATGCCCGGCCGGGCTGAACTGGGTCGAACGGCCTACGCAGGGAATCGGAGATGGGGGACGACCACGGCGATCACGTCGGGGACGAACGGCTCGGTCGCCATCATCTCGTCCAGCTCGGGTCGGGTCACCCAGCGGGCCTCGACCACCTCACCATCCGCGAACTCAACGGTCCCGTCCCAGGTCACCCGGTAGATCCGGCCCACCTCGGATACCTCGTCGTCGTCGTACGAGGCGGCGGCGACGAAGGCCGGGATCGGACCGTGGATACCGAGCTCCTCACCGAGCTCGCGTCGGGCCGCTGAATCCCAGCTCTCCCCCGCACTCACGACTCCGCCCGCCCCGATGTCCCACCGATCCGGCCACAGGTCCTTGTCGAGGCTGCGGCGCTGGACCAGCACCTCGCCGGACGAGTTCGTGACGATCACGAAGACGCATCGGTGCCGGAGGCGGCGGCGGCGCATCTCGGCCCGGGTGACGACGTCGATCACCTCACCGTGCTCGTCGACACGGTCGACGAGCTCGTCGTCCCCATCGGCACGGTCGACGAGCTCCTGTTCCGCCATCTCAGTGCCGCAGCCCGACCCGTACGGTGTCTCGCCCCGGAACGGTCCGTTGCAGCAACGCCATCGCGTCGTCGAGATGGTCGAGCGAGAACACCTCGCCGAGCAACGTGTCGGTGGGCAACGCACCAGCGTTCAACAAGTCGACCGCGCCGCGCATCGACGACGCGGTGGAGCCAGACCCACCATGCACGGTCAGCCCCTTGAGCACGATCAGGTCGCTCATGATCTCGACCGGACGGAACGCCTTCAGGCCGGCGAGGAGGATGTCGCCCTGCACCCGCACCATGTCGAGGGCGGCCCGCACCGGTTCCACCGCGCCGGCCGAGAGGTCGATCACCAGGTCGGCCAGACGGCCCTTCGTGAGCTCGGCCACCCGCGGCACCAGGTTCTCGTTCGTCACGTCGATCACGTGATCGGCACCGATCGCCCGCGCGACCTCCAGACGGTGAGCATCCGCTTCGGTCCCGGTGACGATGATCATGCCGGCGCCCCGATGCCGCGCCAGCGCCGCGGTGATCAGGCCCATGTGACCCGGACCCTGGATGACCACGACAGCACCTTCACGCAGTCCGACACGGTCGAGCCACGCCACCGCGGACGCGAGGGGCTCGAAGACGGTGAGCTCCTCGGACGGCCGGGGCGTGGTGAGCTTCAGGAGTTGAGTGCCGGGGACCACGCCCATGTACTCGCCGTACCCACCCCAGAGACCGTGGCCGTCATCGACGCCCTTGGTGTAGCCGTAGACCGCCGCCAGCCCGTGCGGGTTCTCCGGAGTCGGACCGACGCGAACCACCAGGTCGACGGCGACGCGGTCCCCGACCGCCACCCCGAAGTCGGCGCCGGCCCCGAGGGCGTGCACCCGGCCCACGATCTCGTGGCCCGGCACGACCGGGGCCACCTCGCCCGGAACGTGTTTGTGCCCGAGAAGCTGCTCGACATCGCTGTGGCACATGCCGACCGCCTCGACCGCGAGGACCGCCTCGCCCGGCGCCGGTTCGGGGACCGGGAAGGACCGGACAGCGAAACCTCCCGCCCCGTCGAAGACTCCGGCCCGGCACGTGGTCGCATTCGTCATCCGCGAATCGTAGATGGACGAACGCCACACCGGTGCCAACCCTCCGGCCCGAGGTCGCCGCCCTCGCGCCGGACATCGTTGCTACCGTCACCCCCCATGCCGTACCCCGAAGACGCCGCCGGGACCGACCGGACGGCGTGGTGGGCGTGGCCGCTCATCCCGTTCGTGGCCGGGTGGGACGCGGCACGATCGATCTGGCGCATCTGGTGCGACGCCGGGCTCCGAGCCCTGGAACGGCTCGATCCGATCTTGGCTCGGTTCACGCGCCACATGCTGGGGCTCGGCGAACTCATCCAGCCGCTCACGGCCACGCTCGCCCGGGTTGCCGGGGCCCTCCGCCGGGTGACCCGACCGCTCGAGGTCGTGGTCTCGGCGGTCGAGCGAATCGCGCGGCGCGTGGCCGCTTCATGGCGGACGGTCCGCGTCCGGGTCGAGCCGATGGTCGCCACGATCCGCCGTGCCCGAACGGCGCTGGTGCGCCCACTGCGAGCCGCCGGTCGAGCGATGGTCCGGCCCGTGCGGGTGGCCTTGCGGGTTGTCCGGCAGTCGTACGGCGCCGCGGTGGTCCGCGTGCGCCTCGCCCGGGGCCGGTCCTGACCGGTCCTGGTCGACACCGGTCCTGACAGACTGTTCGCCCATGACGACGTCTTCATCCCCGACCCCGCCCGACCCGTCGAACGACCCGCGGCGCGCCGAGCGGGTCTTCCTGACCGGCCCCCGCCGCCGTCGAGACGAAGCCACCACGTTGCGACGCGTCGTCACCGACTTCGTCAATGGCTTTCGCACGCTGCACTTCGTCGGGCCGTGCGTGACCGTCTTCGGTTCGGCCCGCTTCGCCGAGGGCCACGAGCACTATGAACAGGCGCGGCTGGTCGGCGCCGAGATCGGCCGGCGTGGGTTCACCGTCATGACCGGCGGAGGCCCCGGAGTGATGGAGGCGGCCAACCGGGGCGCCCGGGACGTGGGCGGGCCATCGATCGGCTGCAACATCAAGCTGCCCCACGAGCAGTCGTCGAACCCGTACGTCGACACCGTCGTCACCTTCCGCTACTTCTTCGTGCGCAAGGTGATGCTCGTCAAGTACTCGTACGGCTTCGTGATCTTGCCTGGTGGGTTCGGCACCCTCGACGAGATGTTCGAAGCGCTGACCCTCATCCAGACCAAGACCATCGAAGGATTCCCGGTCGCCCTCATGGGCCGCGCCTACTGGCAGAGCATGCTGGATCAGCTCGACCACATGGCCGACGCCTCGACGATCGACCCGGCGGACCTGCACCTGTTCCTCGTCACCGACGACCCGGTCGAGGCCGCCAACCACATCGAACGTCACGCGGTGAAGAAGTTCGGCTTGCGACGCAGTCTCCGTCCGGCCCGAGTTCTGCGGGAGACGCCGGTCCGCTGATCACCGTCTCAGATGCTGGTGTGCGAACCGGCCCGCTCCGACGTCACGACGACCCGCCGCGGCACCGGATCGGCTTCGACCTGGGCCCGGTAGTCGCTGAGGATCTCGCGCGCGAGGTTGTGGTAGTCGTCCGCAAGGCCCGGCCTTTGGTGGGCAAACGCCTCGACGTCGCGTACCGACACATCACCTTGGGTCAACCAGCCCTCGTTCTCCCCCGCCGCCGTCTCGTACTCGTGAGCGAGCAGCCCCAACGAGCGGCAGTGGGCTGCCACCTCGGCGTTGTCCCGGACCTTGGTGGCGAAGATCGGAGCGCGGGCGCCGAGCGCATCGAACAGTTGCTCCTCGAGCTCCCCGGGCTCGGCGCCGATGGTCGACGCCTGCCGGAAGACCACGATCCCCAACAGCCGGAGCCGGGGATTGCTCCCGCGGGCGGTGCGCCGAAGCTGGTCGACGGTGCGCAACAAGCCGATCATCGAACCCCGATCGCCGGGCGTGGGGGTCACCACGAAGCGGCCGATGCCGAACGCGGCGGCGACCAGCGGATTCGTGGTGTCCGGCGGGGTGTCGATCACCACGAGGTCGTAGTTGCTGGCGAGCCCCGCGAGCGCACCTTCCAAGGCGGAAGCGCCATCGTCGAGCCCATCGACGATGTCGCCCGCCCCCAGGGCCGAGGCCAGTTCACGCGTGTACGTCCCGGCACAGACCACGTCGAGATGCGGGCGGATGTCGTGCAGCACCGTCACCGGACCGCCGCCTCGGATGGTCGCTTCGTACAGGCTGCGGCCTCGATCGTTGGCCTCGCGGGCGACGTAGCCGAGGTCGTTGCCGAGGCCACCGAGTGGGTCGAGGTCGACGGCGAGCACCCGCCAGCCACTGTGGGCGGCCACGCCGGCCAAGTTCGAGGCGAGCGATGTCTTGCCCGCACCGCTCTTGCCGCTGGCCACGACGATCGAGTTGGGGAGCACGGCGAGCGAGGCTAGCTGGGTGTCCCGGCAGACGCAGTGATCCTCGCGCGACACCTGGCCACCTGTTCGCAGGGCGTTCAGGACGGCGCGTACCGGCGAAGCTCCCGACGGGCGAGTTGGCGACGGTGGACCTCGTCGGGCCCATCGGCGAACCGCAACGTCCGGGCTTGCACCCAGAGGCTGGCGAGGGGGAAATCCTCGCTGAGCCCACCCGCGCCGTGGGCCTGGATGGCTCGGTCGATCACGTTCAACGCGCACGTTGGGCACGATCACCTTGATGGCGGAGATCTCCACCGCCGCACCCCTGTTGCCCACCGTGTCCATGAGCCACGCCGTCTTGAGCGTGAGCAGCCGTGCCTGCTCGATCTCGATGCGCGAATTCGCCACCCACTCCTGCACGACACCCTGGTCGGCGAGCGGGCCCCCGAAGGCGACGCGTCGATGCACGCGATCGCACATGAGATCGAACGCGCGCTCGGCCATCCCGATCAGGCGCATGCAGTGGTGGATGCGGCCCGGGCCGAGACGGGCCTGGGCAATGGCGAACCCCTCACCCTCGCCGGAGATCACGTTCTCGACGGGTACCCGGACGTTCTCCAGGTTGACCTCGGCATGGCCCTGCGGAGCGTCGTCGTAGCCCATGACGGTCAGTGGACGGACGACCGTGACACCGGGCGTATCCATCGGCACCAGGACCTGCGACTGCTGCCGGTGGGGCGGGGCGTCGGGATCGGACCTACCCATCAGGATCATGATCCGGTTGTTGGGGTGTTTGGCCCCAGTCGTCCACCACTTGCGACCGTTGATGACGTAGTGATCGCCATCCCGCTCGATACGGGTGGCGATGTTGTTGGCATCCGACGACGCCACGTCCGGCTCGGTCATGCCGAAGCACGAGCGGATCTCACCGTCGAGCAGGGGACGGAGCCACCGCTCCTTCTGTTCGTCGGTCCCGAACCGCTCGAGCACCTCCATGTTGCCGGTGTCGGGTGCGTTGCAGTTGAAGGCCTCGGGCGCCACGTGGATCGAGCGACCCATCAGCTCGGCCAACGGGGCGTACTCGATGTTGCTCAAGCCGGCGCCATGCGCCGGATCGGAGTTCCACAGGTTCCACAACCCCTGCCGCTTGGCCTCCGCCTTCAGCTCCTCCATGGCGGCCGGCTGGGCCCAGCGGTCACCCGACTCGATCTCCCGGTGCATCCGGGCTTCGTTCGGATACACGTGGTCGTCCATGAACGTTGCGACGCGCTCGAGGTACTCCGCTGCTCGGGGGGACGGGTTGAAGTCCATTCATCAGCTCCTCGGGACCTTGGACCACGGCTGATCCTTGTCGACGCGCGGCTCGCCCGGCAGGCCCAGGACCTGCTCGCCCAAGATGTTGCGCATGATCTCCGATGTTCCCCCTTCGATGCTGTTGGCGCGGCATCGGAGGAACGCGTAGCGGGCATCTCGGTCGCTGCCGTCGCTCGACAAACCATCGGGACGGGAGAAGGTGTAGTCGTACCCGACCTGGCCGGCGGCCCCCAGCAGGCTGATCGCGAGCTCCGTGACGGCCTGGTTGAGCTCCGCGTGCATCAGCTTGGCCACGGACCCCTCCGGGCCTGGGTTGCCGGCGAGTTGGGCGGCCCGGGCCCGCAAGTTGGTGAACCGCAGCGCCTGGGACCGGCACCACAGCGCGGCGAGACGGTCTCGCTCGGCGGCCCGCCGGTGGGCGACCGGGATCGCTTGCCAGATCTCGATCGCCTGGTCGAGGACGGATCGACCACCGCCACCACCGATGGTGGTGCGCTCGTTCATGAGGGTGGTGAGCGAGACCCGCCAGCCCTCTCCGACGGCCCCGATGCGATCGGCATCCGGGATCCGGACATCGGTGAGGTAGACCTCGTTGAACTCGGCCTCGCCGGTGATCTGGCGCAGTGGACGCACGTCGACGCCCGGAGCGTGCATGTCGACCGCGAAGTAGGTGAGACCCTTGTGTTTGGGCTGCTCCGGGTCAGTGCGGGTGACGAGCATGCCGATATGACCGAGGTGGGCGAGCGTGTTCCACACCTTCTGCCCGTTCACCACCCACTCGTCGCCGTCCCGCACGGCCCGGGTGCCGAGACCGGCGAAGTCCGAGCCGGCACCCGGCTCGCTGAACAGCTGACACCACACCTCGTCGCCGGTGAACATGGGGCGCAGGTATCGGCGCTTCTGCTCGTCGGTGCCGTGGGTGACGATGGTCGGCCCGGCGAGATGCAAGAAGAACAGCGTCGGGTCCTCGGACGTGGCACCGGCCTGCCGTAGCCGCTGTTCCACGTAGGGCTGGAGGTCCGGGCGGACGCCGAGGCCGCCGAACCCGACCGGAAAGCGCACCCAGGCCAGCCCGTGGTCGTACCGGGCGCCCCGGAAGTCGCGGCGCTCCGTGGTGCGGGGGTCATGAGCAGCGAGGAGCGCATCGATCGCTTCATCGACCGTGGCCCGGTCTGCGTCGTCTTCAGCCATGGCTGACTCCTTCGTCTCCAAACCGCTTCAGCCTCCCCCACCGGTGCGGTGCGGACCAAACGCCCAGCAGGCGATCGGAGCAGAATGGGTCGCGTGCGAGCGTCACTGCGGATCGAAACCCGATCGTCGTACCTGGACCGGCTCGGGCTCGAGGTCGAGCCGCCTTCGGCGGAAGCGCTGTTCCGGCTTCATCGCCGTCACGCTGAGCGGATCCCCTACGAGACCCTCTGGATCCATGCCGGCGAGTCCTGGGGGATCGACGCCATCGAGGCCGCCGACCGAATCGCGCTTCAGGGGCGCGGCGGTTACTGCTACCACCTCAACGGCGGCTTCGGCGTCCTGCTCGAGTCGCTCGGCTACCGGGTGGGTCGCCACACGGGTGGCGTTCACGGTCCGGACGGCCCCGACCCGGGCGCCATGGGCAACCACTTCCTCCTGACCGTCTCAGAGCTGCCCACGGACGCCAACCCGGGAGGAACCTGGTACGTCGACGTCGGCCTCGGCGACGCGCTCCACGAGCCGCTGCCCCTCCTCGAGGGCACCTACGAGCAAGCGCCGTTCACCCTGAGGCTGGACCCGGCCGACGAGAAGCCAGACGGCTGGCACCTCACCCACGACCCGGCTGGGGGCTTCACGGGGATGAGCTGGCAGATGGGGGTTGCCGAACCGGACCGGTTCGCCAGCCAGCACGCCTGGCTCTCGACATCGCCCGAATCCGGTTTCGTGAAGATGGGCCTGGCCCAGACCCGGAACGCATCTGGCGTCGATGTCGTCCGGGGACTCATCCGCCTGCGGATCGGATCAGATGCCTCGACCTCGGAGCCGATCCTGGACCGGACCGAGTGGTTCGACACGTTGGCGGACCTGTTCGGGCTCCGATTCGAGTCGTCCACGCCCGAGGCTCGAGATCACCTGTGGCGCCACACTCGCGAGACGCACGAGGCGTGGGACCGGGCTGGTCGCCCTTAGCTGCCGGCCTGCAGGTCGATCACCACGTCATCGGCGAGCAGGTGGGACACCAGTGCCTCGTGCGCTCGATGACGGCCTGCGGCCACCAGGGTGAGCCGCCACCGGCTCCCCTCCTTGCCCTCCGAGCACCGCAGGATCCGGAGACCGTCGGATCGCACGAGTGCGTCCACGTGAGTCCGAGATGCCATGCCGCCCTCGTAGACGACCGTGTAGCTCGCCGTCTCGTTCAACGCGTCGATCCGGTACTCGACCAGTGGGAGCAGCCACAGAACGGCCAGAAGGATCCCACCGGCGACCAGACCGGCCTCGAAGAACCCGAATCCGATGGTCATGCCGACCGCAGCTGACGCCCAGATCGTCGCCGCGGTCGTCAACCCGAAGATCGACGCGCCGTCCTTGATGATCACACCGGCACCCAGGAAACCGATGCCGGACACCACCTGGGCGGCGATGCGGCTGGGGTCGGTGCCATTGGTCTTCGACACTTCCTCGCTCACCAGAGCGAAGAGCGCCGCCGAGGTGCTGATCAGGATCATCGTCCGGAATCCGGCCGCCTTGTTGCGGAACTCTCGTTCCGCACCGATGAGCGCGCCGGCGATCAGGGCGACCACCAGCCTCAGCGCATACTCCTCCACGTCATCTCCCGTTCATCTCGGCGTCGCCCCGCATGATCGCGCACCGGCCCCCTGTCACCACTCATACGCCGAGGGACTTGCCGACGATCTCCTTCATGATCTCGGTCGTGCCGCCGTAGATGCGCGACACGCGGGCATCGAGCCAGGCTCGGGCGATCGGGTACTCGGTCATGTAGCCGTAGCCCCCGTGGAGTTGCACGCACGCATCGATGACCCGGTTCTCCATCTCGGTGCACCAGAACTTCGCCGCCGAGGCCGCCTCGGTGCTCAGCCGACCCTCGTTGAGCAGTTCGACGCACCGATCGCTGTAGGTCTGACCCACGCTGATGTCGGTCGCGAGCTCGGCCAACGTGAAGCGGCTGTGCTGAAAGCTGCCGATCGGTTGGCCGAACGCGGTCCGCTCCTTGCAATAGGCGAGCGTCCAGTCGAACGCCGCCTGCGCCCGAGCCACGGCGTTCACGGCGATGGAGAGGCGTTCCTGGGGGAGCTTGGTCACCAGTGACACGAACCCGGTGCCCTCGCCTCCCAGCCGGTTCACGACCGGCACCCGGCACTCGTCGAAGAAGAGCTCGGCGGTGTCCTGGGCGTGCAGGCCGACCTTGTCGAGGTTGCGGCCCCGCTCGAAGCCCGGCGTGCCGGCTTCGACCACGATCAGGGACATGCCACGATGCCGCTCGGCGGGATCGGTCTTGGCCGCCACGATGATCAGGTCGCTGTTGATGCCGTTGGTGATGAACGTCTTCGATCCGTTGATGACGTAGTGGTCGCCGTCGCGGATGGCGGTGGTGCGCATGCTGGCCAGGTCCGAGCCGATGGATGGTTCCGTCATGGCGATCGCCGTCATCAGCTCGCCCGAGCAGACGCCTGGCACCCACCGCGCCTGCTGCTCGGTATCGGCGACGGTGAGGAAGTACGGCAGGCAGATGTCGTTGTGCAGCGTGATGCAGAATCCCGATGCCAGCACGCCGACCCGAGCCAGCTCCTCGGTGATCACGACGTTGAAGCGGAAGTCGGCCACCCCGCCCCCACCCAGCGCCTCGGGCGCCGCCATGCCCAGGAAGCCCGCCGCGCCCGCGGCCCGGAACATCGCCTTGTCGACGATGCCGTCCGTCTCCCACCGCTCGTGGTGCGGCGTGATCTCGGCCTCGACGAACTGGCGGAAGGACTGGCGGAAGAGCTCGTGGTCGTCGTCGAAGAGAGAGCGGGGCAACATGGGCCCAGGTTACGTCGCGACCGCGTGGCGCACGGCCAGCGGCGCGGCCAGCACCAGCCCCCTACGTACGGGGCTCGAAGACGACGACGGCGGTCTCCTGCGGTCGGCGCGCCGCATACGCCTCGAGGTCCTTGTCGATCTCTCCCCACCGGGCCCACAATCGGTCCCGCTCCTCGCCACGAGCGGCCCGTCCGGTCACCAGGCGCGGGCCATCGCGCAGGTCGACGCGGGCCTCGGGGTGGGCCTGCAGGTTGAGCCACCACGCCGGTTCGGCCGCGCCCCATCCGTTCATGGCCATCGTCACGAGATTCGGCCCGTCCACGAAGTAGCCGACGATCACGCTGCGGTCCCGGTCCGTGCGGCGCCCGACCGTGGTCAAACGCATGGCTCCCCACCCATCGGGCTTCGGCCGCCACAGCCCGAGCCGGCCGCCGGTCAGGCGGTACACGCGTCGGTGCGTGAACCAGAACGCCTTGACGAACCACCGGGGCGGGAGCCGGGCTCCTCTCTTCGAATCGGGGCCCTTCGGATCGGACATGATTTCACCTCCGTCGTACATGGTCGGCTGCCCACATCTTGTGGTCGCGGCGGTCATGTGCCCAGGGCCAGAGGTCATTTGGTTCGGCGTCCTGGCTCAGATGGACTCAGGTAGGATTCGGGTATGGCATCAAAGAGGAAAGTCACTGTCACCCTCGACGTCGGGCTGGTTGCCACGCTCAAGCGCCACGGGGCGCTGTCGACGCAACTGAACGAGGCCGGATGGGAGGTCGTCAAGCGTTTGGAGCGGTCGGAAGACCTCGCCCGGTTCCTCGATGAGCTCGATGCGACCGATGGCCCACTGCCGGACGATCCGGCCGAAGATGCGCGCATCTTTCGCCTCCTCGGAGGCACGGGATGATCGTCGCTCTGGACAGCGAGGCCTTCTCGGCCCTCGCCGGTCCCGACTCTGTCCGCAAGCAGCGGGTACGGCGGATCGTCCGCGACGCTCAGCGGCTCGGTAGGGACGTGCAGGTGCCGGCCATCGTCCTCGCCGAGCTGTATCGGGGCCGCGGCCACAACCAAGTCGTCGACGCGTGCCTCGCCCGAGAACGAATCGGAATCGACGTCCTTCCGACCGACCGGGCCATGGCCAGACTTGTCGGTGGCGTGCTCACCGCTGACGGGTCATCCAGCCTCGACATCGTCGATGCTCACGTCGTCGCCGCGTGCGTCGCTCGTGGTGGAGGTGTCGCGGTGACCGGCGATCCATCGGATCTGACCCGCCTTGCGGCGGCGTTTCCGGTCGTCGTCATCGAGCCGGTGTAACCGCAGTCGCGTCCGTTGTCTCCTCCCGGTGGCGACTGTGGCTCGAACGATGTTGACTGCCCCGGGGTCTTGGCCCGACGCGCTCCGGTCAGCTGCGGGGTCCCTCGGTCAGCTCGAGCACGAGCCTTTGGATCTGCTCGGCTGACATGGCGTCGAGCGCGGCCGCGAGATGGGCGGTCTCGACCGTTCGGAAGGCTCGCACGATCGTCTGCAGGCGTTCCGATGTCAGGTTCCCCTGGACGAGCACGACTTCGCCCCTACGCCGCTCGACGCGCAGCTGGTTCACCTTGCCAGGCTCGACACCGAAACCGAGCCACGTCGTGACCAACCCGACGGCGGCCATCCACCAGCCGCCGGAGTCGCGGGTGCGCGTCGTGATCCTGAAGTACGTCCCGAGCTCGGCCATCGCTGCCGCCCTCGATCAGCCGACGGCGTGGCGACGGTCGTGGGCCTTAACCATCTCCTCGGAGATGATGACCCTGCGGATCTCGTTGGTGCCGGCGCCGATCTCGAGCAGCTTGGCGGCCCGGTACAACCGGTTGATCTCCATCTCCCACAGATAGCCGTACCCCCCGTGTATCTGGAGGGCCTCGTCGGCGATCTTGCGCATGGTCTCCGCGGCGTAGAGCAGCGCGGCCGCGGTCGACGCGTGCAGTTCGCCCCGGCCGCCGCCTCCCACCTCCATGGCCGCCGCCTGGGCCAGCACCGAGTAGCTGAACACCTTCGCCGTCTCCACCCCGACCCACATGTCGGCCAGCTTGAAACCGATCGCCTGGAAGTCGACGATGCGTTTACCGAACTGGCGACGCTGGGTCGCGTAGTCGAGGGCCAGCTCCAGGCACCGCTCGGCCATGCCCACACAGGCGGGAGCGAAGAAGACCCGCTCGAGGTCGAGCCCGCCCATCATGACGGCGACGCCCTGGTGCTCGCCACCGACCACGTTGGCCGCCGGCACCCGGCAATTGTCGAAGACGAGCTCACCCGTCTGCGAACCTCGATACCCCATTTTCACGAGCTTCTGGGCGACTGCGAACCCGGGCGTGCCCTTCTCGACCATGAGCGCCGAGATGCCGCGGGCGCCGGCCGCCGGATCGGTCTTGGCGTAGACGAGCACGATGTCAGCGATCGGCCCGTTGGTGATGAACATCTTGCGACCGTTGAGGACGTACGTGTCGCCATCGCGGACCGCCGTCGTGGCCATGCCGCCGAGCGCATCGGAGCCGGCATCGGGTTCGGTCATCCCCAAGGCGCCGACGATCGATCCGTCGCACAGGCCCGGGAGCCAGCGGCGTCGCTGGTCCTCGGAGCCGTTGCGGTAGAGGTTGTTGGCGCAGAGGTTGTCGTGCGCCCCCCAGCTCAACATGATCGCCGGGTTCCACCGGGACATGGCCTGGCATACGAGACCGGCTTCGAACAGGGTAAGGCCCTGCCCGCCGTAGGACTCGGGGATGGTCAGCCCCAGATACCCGGTGCGGCCGAGCAGGGGGAAGATGTCCGCCGGCCACGACTCGTCCTCGTCCATCACCGCCGCCAGGGGCGCCAACTGTTCCCGGGAGAACCGATCGGCCTCGTCGAGGATCTGCTGTTGTTCGTCGGTCAGGGCGAAGGCGGTCACGGGGTCACCTCGAGGAGTCGGTGGACGCACGGTAGGAGGGTGGGCGCTTCTCCAGGAACGCCGAGATGCCCTCCCGGCCTTCCTCACGCTCCCATGCCGCCGCCAGGTCGAGCGCGGTGTAGACGCGGTTGTCGTCGTCGGTGTGGGTGTCGACGTACTCGATCAGCCGTTTCGCCGCCGCGACGGCCTGTGGCCCGCAACGAAGCACCCGCCGGATCTCGGATTCGACAGCGGTGTCGAGATCGTCGGCCACCTCGCTGAGCAGACCGATGCGGAACGCCATCGCCGCATCGATGGGCGCGGCGTTCAGAAAGGTGCGACGGGCGTGGCCGACGCCGATCCGGCGGACCACGAACGGCGAGATGTTCGACGGCGCCAGCCCGAGCGACACCTCGGTGAGCGCGAACCTGGCCGTCGGACCACCGATGGCGACGTCACAACACGCCACGAGTCCGACGCCGCCTCCGTAGGCGGGGCCGTTGACGCGGGCGATGGTGAGGACGGGCAGTCGGTCCAGCCGGCCGAACAGCGTGGCCAGAGTTCCGGACGACGCCACGCGCTCGTCGTGGGTCATGGGCACCTGGCGGCGCATCCAGTCGAGGTCGCCTCCGGCGCAGAAGCTCTCCCCGGCACCCGTCAGCACCATGGCCCGCACGCCCCCCGCGCCGGCCTGGCGCTCGATCTCGTCCATGGCGAGTCCGAGATCGGCGATCAACGACTCGTCGAGCGAGTTGTGCTTCTCCGGCCGGGTCAACACCACCGTGCCGACGCCCCGGTCGTCGATCCCCAATGAGACGGTCTGGTTGCCGATCAAGCTCACCTGGTGAATACTACTCACCATGCCCACGGCTGGTCCAGGTCGACCTCCCGCCTCTCCGGTGAGTCTTGCTCACCGCTCCGGACGATCAGCCGCCATCGTCGCGGCCGCCCGTGAGGCCTTCTCCGAGCACGGGTATCACGGTGCGTCCATCGCCGACATCGCCCGTCGGGTCGGCGTCGTCGAGGGCGCGATCTACAAACACTTCGCCTCCAAACGTGAGCTCCTCACCGAGGTCATCCGCGACTTCTACGAGCCGCTCATCGCCGCCGCCGCCGAGGGTGCATCCGCGATCGAGTCGCCGCGGGAGCGCCTGCGCTTCCTCGTCCGTCGCCAACTCCAGGCCTTCACCGACGAACCCGCGGTCTGCCGTCTCATCATCAGCGAGGCCCGCCCTCTCGACGACTATTCCCGGTCCGAGGTCGGCGAGCTCGGCCGCCGCTACACCTCGCTCGCCGTGGCCGCCATCGAGGAGGGCATCGCCCAGGGAACGTTCCGCGCCGACATCCCCGTCCCCGTCGTCCGCGACCTGCTCTACGGCAGCACCGAGCACCTGGCCTGGCGGTCGCTCACCGGTCGGGGCCGGCTCGACATCGATACCCTCGCCGATCAGGTGATGTCGCTCCTCCTCGGCGGCCTCGACGTGCCCGACCCGTCGCACGCCAGCCTCGCCACCGAAGTCGACCGCCTGGCCCGCATCGTCGACCGCCTCGACCCCCCACCCGCGGCGATGGCGTCATGACGGTGTTGGGGACGTCGGTCGACCGGCGGTCCGAGTCGTGGCAGCACAACGCGGCGGCCATGACCGACCGGTTGGCCGAGCTCGAACGCCTCGTCGCCGAGGCGACGGCGGGCGGCGGTGCGCGCTACGTCGAGCGGCACCGGCAGCGCGGCAAGATGCTGGCCCGGGAGCGCATCGAGCTGCTCGTCGACCCCGACTCGCCCTTCCTCGAGCTTCTCGGTCACCGCTGCTGCGCACACCGAGTTCCCCGTCGGCGCCTCCGTCGTCACCGGCATCGGCGTGGTGTCGGGCGTCGAGTGCGTGATCCTCGCCAACGACCCGACGATGCGCGGCGGCGCCCTGAACCCGATCAGCATCGACAAGATCCTCCGGGCCCTTCTGATCTGTGAGGAGAACCGGCTGCCCATGGTGTTCCTGGTGGAGTCCGGGGGCGCCGACCTCCCGCACCAGCTCGACCTCTTCCTCATGGCCGGCGACATCTTCCGGCGCATCACCCGTCTGTCGGGTCTGGGTATCCCCACCGTCTCGCTGGTGTTCGGCAGCTCGACCGCTGGCGGCGCCTACCTCCCGGGCATGAGCGATTACGTGGTGATGCAGCGCGACAGCGCCAAGGTGTTCCTCGGCGGCCCCCCACTCGTGAAGATGGCGACGGGCGAGGACAGCGACGACGAATCCCTCGGTGGGGCACTGATGCACAGCACGGTGTCCGGCGTGTCCGACTTCCTGGCCGTCGACGAACCCGATGTTGTCCGGCTGGGTCGCCGGATCATGGCCGGGCTCGCCTGGCGCAAGCTCGGGCCGCCCCCCGGGGCACCGGCGCCGCGCCCGTCCACGATCCCGAGGATCTGCTCGGCATCCCGTCTGCTGATCTCAAGGTGCCCTTCCCGATCCGGGAGGTGCTGGCCCGCATCGTCGACAGCAGCGAGCTCGACGAGTTCAAGCCCGCGTACGGCACGAACCTGGTGACCGGTTGGGGTCACCTCTACGGATTCCCGATCGGCGTCCTGGCCAACGACCGAGGCGTGCTGTTCAACGAGGAGGCCAACAAGGCCGCTCAGTTCATCCAGCTCGCCAACCAGATCGACGTGCCCCTGCTGTTCGTCCAGAACGTCACCGGCTACATGGTCGGCCGGCAGTACGAGCAGAAGGGGATGATCAAACACGGCTCGCACATGGTCAACGCGGTGGCCAACAGCGGCGTCCCGCACCTCACGCTGCAGGTCGGCGGCAGCTACGGCGCCGGCAACTACGGCATGTGCGGCCGCGCCTACGGCCCCCGCTTCCTCTTCACCTGGCCCAACGCCCGCACCGCGGTGATGGGCCCTGAGCAGCTCGCGGGCACCTTGTCGATCGTGGCCCGCCAGGCGGCCGCGGCGTCCGGCCAGGCGTTCGACGAGGCGGCCGATGCCGCCCGGCGGGCCGAGGTCGAGGCCCAGATCACCCGCGAGGAGCCGGCCTTCGTCCTATCCGGGCGCATCATGGACGACGGCGTCATCGATCCTCGCGACTCGCGCCACGTCCTCGGTGTCGCCCTGTCCGCCACCCACTCCAACACCGTCGTCGGCAGCCGATCCTTCGGCGTGTTCCGGATGTAGGGGCGACGACATCGTGATCCGCAAGCTGCTGGTGGCGAACCGGGGCGAGATCGCCCGCCGGATCTTCCGCACCGCCCACGAGATGGGCATCGACACCGTCGCCGTCTACTCCGACGCCGATGTCGACGCCGCCTTCGTGGCCGACGCCGACGAGTCGGTCGCGCTCGGTGGGCGGGCGCCGAGCGAGTCCTACCTCCGGGCCGACGCCATCATCGCCGCCGCCCGGGCGACGGGAGTCGACGCCGTGCATCCGGGGTACGGCTTCTTGTCGGAGAACGCCGAGTTCGCCCAGTCGTGCCTCGACGCCGGGCTGGTGTTCGTCGGCCCGCCGCCGGCGGCGATCGCCGCCATGGGCTCCAAGATCGAGGCCAAACGCCGGATGGCGGCGGCGGGGGTGCCGCTTCTCCCGAGCGCCGAGCTGGAGCCGGGCGCCGACGAATCCTCCCTCCACGCGGCGGCGTCGTCGATCGGCTTCCCCGTGCTGCTCAAGGCGTCCGCCGGGGGCGGCGGCCGGGGCATGCGCGTCGTCACCGATCCCGCCGAGCTGACGGCATCCGTGCGGGGCGCCGAGCGGGAGGCGCAGTCCGCTTTCGGCGACGGCACCGTGTACCTGGAGCGCTACGTGCCGACCTCGCGCCACGTCGAGGTGCAGATCTTCGGCGACGACCACGGTCGGGTCATCCACCTGTACGAGCGCGAGTGCTCGATCCAGCGCCGGCACCAGAAGATCATCGAAGAAGCTCCCAGCCCGGGCTTGCCCGCCGAGCAGCGCCCGCACCTGTGGGCGGCGGCGGTGGCGGCCGGCGAGGCGATCGGATACCGCAATGCCGGGACGGTTGAGTTCCTGCTCGATCCCTCGGGCGGTTTCTACTTCCTCGAGGTCAACACCCGGTTGCAGGTCGAGCATCCGGTCACCGAGGCGATCACCGGGCTCGACCTCGTCCGGCTCCAACTCAAGGTGGCCAGCGGCGCCGCCCTCCCGGAGCAGGCCGACATCGCACCCCCGGCCGGCCATGCCATCGAGGCCCGCATCTACGCCGAGGATCCCACCGCCGGGTACCAGCCGTCGACCGGGCCGCTCCGCCGGTTCGATCTGCTCGCCTCGGGTGCTGCCGTACGGGCCGACGCCGCGTTCGACTCCGAAGGCGGCGAGGTCACCCACCACTACGACCCGATGCTGGCCAAGGTCATCGCCCATCGGCCCACCCGACTCGAGGCGGCCACCGCGCTCGCCCGGGCCCTGGCCGGCGCTCAGATCCACGGCGTCCAGACCAACCGCGACCTCCTCGTCGCCACCTTGCGCCATCCGGAGTTCCTCGCCGGCGGTACGGATACCGGGTTCCTCGAACGGCACGACGCCGCCACGTTGGGGTGTCGTGCCGCCACCATCGATCCCGCCGTCGCCCGGCTCCACGCGGTGGCGGCCGTGCTGGCCGACCACGCCCAGCGCCGACTCGACGAATCCCTCCTGCCGGCGGCGCCGAGCGGGTTCCGGAACGTGGCGACGCCACCAGCGCCGTGGCCCGTGGTCGTCGACGGCATTCACGTCTCGGTCGCCTACCGGTTCGAGCGATCCGGCGCCCTCCAGGTCTGGGTCGATGGCGACCCGCTGGACGGGTTCGTCGCCCATCGCCTCAGCCCCACCCGGGTCGATGTCGCCGTCGGCGGAGTCCGACGCGCCTGCTCGGTGCACAGCGTCGCCGACCGCTCCTGGGTCGACAGCTCGCTCGGATCCTCCGAGGTGGTGTCGGTGCCGCGGTTCGTCGATCCCGGCGCCGCCGGAGCCGGCGCGGGCGGGCTCACCGCGCCGATGCCGGGCACCGTCGTCGCCGTCCACGTCTCGCCGGGAGACCGGGTGCGAGCCGGGGATCCGGTCGTCACCATGGAGGCCATGAAGATGGAGCTGGTCCTGCGAGCCACCGACGACGGCACGATCGCCGAGCTCGGCGTGGCTGTCGGCGACACCGTCGAAGCGGGCCGCGCCGTCGCGATCATCGACATCGACGTCGTCAACTCGCCATCGGGAGCCGGAGGAGACGCACCATGACGGACGAACCACTCCGCATCGCCAACTGCAGCGGGTTCTACGGCGATCGGTTCAGCGCCGTGCAGGAGCAGATCGAGGGCGGGCCGATCGATGTCCTGACCGGCGACTACCTGGCCGAGCTCACGATGCTGATCCTGTGGAAGGCGCGCCAGCGGGACCCGGCGACGGGGTACGCCGCCACGTTCCTCCGCCAGATGAAGCAGTCGCTGGCCGCCTGCGTCCAGCGCGGGATCAAGGTCGTGGTCGATGCCGGTGGGCTCAATCCGGCCGGGCTCGCCGCTCGGCTTCGTGAGGTGGCCACCGACGCGGGGGTGTCGTGCCACGTAGCCCATGTCGAGGGCGACGACATCCTCCCCGACCTGCCCCGGCTCCGCGCCGCCGGTCACACCTTGGCCCACCTCGACACCGGCGCCCTCCTCCCCCGTTCGGGTGACGAGCTGGTCTCGGCGAACGCGTACCTGGGGGGATTCGGCATCGCCGCCGCGCTCGAGGCGGGCGCCGACATCGTCGTGACCGGTCGGGTCACCGACGCGGCCATGGTCGTCGGGCCCGCCGCCTGGCGGTTCGGGTGGAACCGGGACGCGTGGGACGCGCTGGCCGGCGCCGTCGTGGCCGGACACGTCATCGAGTGTGGCCCGCAGTGCACCGGCGGCAACTACGCCTTCTTCGAGGAGGTCTCCGGCCTCGAGTATCCGGGTTTCCCGATCGCCGAGATGTTCCCCGACGGGTCGAGCATCATCACGAAACACGCCGGCACCGGCGGCCTGGTGTCGGTCGGGACGGTGACCGCGCAGCTCCTGTACGAAATCGGCGGGCCGGCGTACGCCAACCCCGACGTAACGGCCCGGTTCGACTCCATCCGGCTCGACCAGGTCGGCCCCGACCGGGTGCGCATCTCGGGCGTCCTGGGGGTGCCGCCGCCGCCCACCGTCAAGGTGTGTGGCAACTTCGTCGGCGGCTGGCGCAACGCCATGACCGTCGCCATCACCGGGCTCGACATCGAGGCCAAGTCCGACCTCCTGGAGCGGACGCTCCGGCGACGGCTCGACGGCCAGGTCGACGAGCTCCACGTCAGCGTCGCCCGCACGGATCACCCCGACGCCGCGACCAACGAAACCGCCACGGCGATGTTCACCGCCGCCGTCAAGGACCAGCGGGGCGAGCGAGCCGGCCGGGCCTTCTCCAACGTCATCACCGAGACGTTGTTGGCCAGCGTCCCGGGCTTCTACACGCTGTCACCTCCCGGCGATGCCCGCGAGTACGGCATCTACTGGCCGTTCGTCGTGCCCGCCGCCGAGGTGCCGCACCATGTCGTCCTCCAGGACGGCACGACCCTGACGATCGAGTCGGTCCCCGGCGCCACACCCCGGCCGGCGGCGCTCCCGGGACTGGCCCCGGAGCCCACCCCATCGAACCCATCGGAGCTCGTCTCCCCGGCCCCGCCCGACCGCGGGTCGACGAGTCCCCGGCCCCTCGGCCGGATCATGGGCGCCCGATCGGGCGACAAGGGCGGCAACGCCAACCTTGGCGTGTGGGTTCGCTCCGCCGAGGCCTACGACTGGCTGGCCGGGTTCCTCACCGTCGAGCGGTTCCAGGAGCTGCTCCCGGAGACGGCCCCGATGGCGGTCCACCGGTACGACCTGCCCAACCTGTGGGCGCTCAACTTCGTGATCGTCGGATTGCTCGGCGAGGGCGTGGCGTCCTCGCTGCGCATGGACACTCAGGCCAAGAGCCTGGGCGAGTGGCTCCGTTCGCGAGTCGTCGACATCCCCACCACCTTGCTGACCTGAACGGCGACGGCGGCGGCCAGCGCTGCGGACGCGGTGGCGAGGGCGACGAACCACACCCAGGCCGCCGGGTCACCCCCGTCGAACAGCACGCGGTGATGGATCGAGAACCCGAGGGTCGTGCTCGTGAACGCCAGCAGGGCGGGTGTCACCCAGAGGAGGTCCTCGTCGGCTCGGGCGGTGCGGGCGTGGGCGCCGCACACCCAGGCCAACGTGATGAACGGGCCGCCGTAGAACTGGGCGACGCCACTGCTGACGGGCCACGGCCACGCGTCGACCATCGAGTCACGCACGGTCAGCAGGAGGACACCGAGGACTCCGAACACGACCGCCAGGGCCCAGATCAGCTGGCGGATCCACGGCGTGACGGGGCCCGGGCCGGACGCGGGGTCGTGCCGCCACCGGAGCCACACGGCGATGGCGGCCGCGATCGGCGGGTAGACGACGTAGGAGACCACCCAGCCCTGGACCGGCCCCAGGTCCATGTCGAACGCCGACCAGTTGAGCAGCGTCAGCACGATCATCGATCCGGTGAAGAGGGCGACGCCGGTCATAGCCGGCCACATGCGGGCGCGGTGGCGGGCGACGGTGGCGCCGAAGAGATACACCGCCCCGAAGAGGTAGAGCGCCCCCACGAAACGGGCGTGGAGCGGCGGCAACGCGGCCCACGTGAAGGCCCGATCCATGCGCTCCGGCTGGAAGAAGCCGAGCCAGGTCACGAACAGCGCGGCCACGGAGATGATGCCAGCGAAGATCCGCTGCACCACCGGGTTCTGGGTCTCGGACATGGCGCCTCCCGCTCGGATCACGTACTACTACGCCAACTGCCCGCCCGCTGGTTCACGGGAGCATCCGGGCGGCGCACGACGTGGGGTCCTGTCGCTCGACTCCGGCATGTCTGCAGACCATGGCGACGAGTGGTGGCGCCGTCGAGCGAGTCAGCAGGCAACCACCCGCTCAGCCCGTTGCACAGCGTGCCGTTCTCCAGGTACCTTTACAAACATGGCAAGTGTAAAGGATCGACGTCGCGGGGCAACGCGAATCAGCACCAAGAATCAGATCACGATTCCCGCCGATGCCCTGAGGGCTGCCGGGCTGACCATCGGCGACCGTGTTGTTGCCCACGCCGATGGACCGGGACGGATTGTCTTCGAGCGCGAACATGATGTGCTGGCGCAGTACGCCGGCGTGATGACGGGCGCCTACCTCCCGAACGAACTCGACGACCTGCGCGTGGAATGGCCCTGATTCATCTCGATGCCGGCGTGATGATCGGCTTTCTCGATGGCGAGGACGCCCATCACGATGCGGCACGGAACGTGCTCGGCGACGCGGTGCTCGCAGGCGATCGACTGGCCATGGCGGCGTCTGCGCTCGCCGAGTGTCTGGTCGGCCCGGCCCGACGCGGCGAATCAGCGATCAGCACCGTTCGCGGTCTGGTCGAGCGCCTGCCGATCGCGATCATCGACCTCGACACCGAAATCGCCACCAACGCAGCGCGACTGCGCGCCCGACACCGCGCGTTGCGTCTTCCTGACGTGCTGGTCATCGCAGCGGCGATCGCCGACAACGCCGACCAGCTGGTCACCACCGACCACGGGTGGCCAACAGCCAAGGCACTCAAGGTCAAGCCGGCCCTGAGGCTTCTTTGACCTCCGCTCGTCGCCCGTGCCCACCCGGCGCCGGGACGTCTCTCGGCCCGGGTCGCCGCGAAGCGCGAGTGGAGCTGCGGCTCGCCGGCCTGTACAGGAACACGAGGATCCGGTCGGACACGGTCAGGTGCTTCGAACACACCGGCTGACCGTCGATATCCTCGACAACCGGAACCTCGCGCGTCACCAGGTAGGTGATGATCGAGTGCGCCTCGTCAGGGCTCACCGTGTGCCGAATCGAGCGGCCCGCCGCCAAGCCGTCGAAGCGGGACCGCCGTTGGCGGAACTGAGGCGGAGGAGCCGTAACGGAACGCAACGATTCCGCGCACCCACCGGGTAATGACCTGGGTGGGGCTCCCTGATCACTCGGGTGACGGGCGCCACCCGTCGGGACAGCGTCGACGTCGATTGGCGACCACTGCTCATCGACACCAAGCAGGCAACGCGGCTGCTGGGCATCGGTCGGACCACGCTCCACGAGCTGATCCGCGCCGGCGCAATCTCGCCTCTGCACTTCGGTCGGTGTGTCAGGTTCCCGGTCACCGACCTCGAGGCGTTCGTCGCCAACTTGCTACGTGGTGGCCCCCGAACCTCGTTCGGCGCCGAAGCCGGCCTCGGCGAAGCCGCAGGGGCGACGCACGACGCGCCGAGCGCAGTCGGGCGAGCGTGGACTCCAACTGTTCGATTCGATCCGCTGACTCACCGGGCGCGGTGCGGTCACTTCGAGTTGGTGACCTCGTCGACGGACTCGGACTCGACGAAGTGGCGAAGGACCTCGGCGGGCTCCCGTCGCCGAAGGAGTCCGAGACCATCTGGACCGACATCTGGCATCTCGAAGCGCACCACTCGACGGCGATCGAGGGAAACACGCTCGTTCTACGGGAAGTCGAGACGCTGCTCGAGCAAGGGCGTGCGGTCGGCTCCAAGCCATTGAAGGAGTACATGGAGGTCCGGGGCTACGCGGATGCCGCCGATGGGTATACGGCCAAGCGCTTGAACCCGACGAGTGGAGCACCGGCGGGCTGATCAGCATCGATGACGTGCGACGCATCCACACCATGACGATGACGCCGGTCTGGGGCGTCGCCCCCCACGAGCACGCGACGGACGCCGAGACACTCGGCAGTTACCGCCGACATGACATCCATCCGATCGCCGAGGGAATGACGCCGCCGTCGTGGCCAGACGGAGGAGCTCACCCAGCTTCACAACTCATTCGAACGCGTTCACCCGTTCTTCGACGGCAACGGCCGGGCGGGCCGCCTGGCGCTGAACCTGATCCTCGTCCGCCTCGGATATCCGCCCGTGATCATCTTCAAGCGGCAGCGCGAGGACTACCTCAGAGCGATGCGACGAGCGGACACCGGCGACTTCGGCCCGCTCGGAGAACTCATCGCCCGAGCGATGTTCGACAACCTGAACCGATTCATCGTCCCGAACCTCGCCGGTCCCGCCCGGCTGGTGCCGTTGGCCGCCCTGGCGGACGAGCAGCACACCGTCGCAGCACTGCGCCAAGCCGCTCAGCGCGGCCGGCTCGACGCCTTTCAGGGCACCGACGGCATCTGGCGCAGCTCACGCAAGGCGGTCGACGCGTACGACGCCACCAAGATCAAGCGCGGCCCTGCCCCCGGCTGAGCACCGCCCAGGGCGTCAGGACGCGGGCTTCGGTGACGATCGCGGTGATCAGGTCGGCGGGGGTCACGTCGAATGCCGGGTTGATCACCGGGGTGCTAGCCGGAGCGACGGGGTGGCCGCCGAAGGCCACGACCTCCTCCGCCGCCCGTTCCTCCACCACGATCTCGGCGCCCGACGGCGTCGCCGGATCCAGGGTCGACTCGGGTGCGGCGACGACGAACGGCACCCCGGCCCGATGCGCCGCGCAGGCGTGCGAGAAGGTGCCGATCTTGTTGCAGACGTCGCCGTTGACGGCGATCCGGTCGGCGCCGACGATGACCAGGTCGACGAGCCCCCGCTCGATCAACGCCGGGCCCGCGCCGTCGACCGCCAGACGGTGGGGCACCCCGGCCCGGGCCAGCTCCCACACGGTGAGACGTGCGCCTTGGAGTAGGGGTCGCGTCTCGCACGCGATGACCTCGGAGATCCGGCCCCGGCGGTGCAGCTCGATGAGCACACCCAAGGCGGTGCCCCACGTGCCGCAGGCCAGCGGCCCGGTGTTGCAGTGGGTCAGCGCCGTCACCGGACCCGGAACGAGGGACTCCACCAGGTCGGCGCCCCGGCGGACGAGCGCCGCACCCGCCCGATCGTTCTCGACGAAGACCGCGTCCGCCTCAGCGGCGACGGCCTCGCAGCCGTCGACCAGCCGAGCGGCGACCCGGTCGACGGCCCAGGCCAGGTTCACCGCCGTCGGACGAGCCTCCCGCAACGACCGCACGGCGGCGGTCAGCCGCTCGGCGGGCCACCGCTCCCGCTCCGCCCGCTCGGCCGCCAGCCTCACCCCGAACGCGCCCGCCAGTCCGATCGCCGGCGCGCCCCGAACGGCGAGGCGCTGGATCGCCTCGACGACCGCGTCCACGGCGTCGAGCCGCAGGACGACGAGCTCGCCAGGCAGCAAGGTCTGATCGATCAGCTCGAGGCCGCCATCGACCCAGCGAACGGACACCAGCGGGTCGGTGCCGCTCATAGGTCGGCGACGAGGGCGTCGAGAGCGACCCCGGCCATGGCGTCGACGGCATCGCGCACCACGGAACGGTGCGGGTCGTACCCCGACATGTCCGGGTCGGCCAGCGGCGCACCGTCGACGACGAAGACCGCCGCGGCCGCCACGCCGTGGAGCGACGCGGTGACGAACAGCGCCGAAGCTTCCATCTCGACGGCCATCGCACCCGCCCGGGCCCAGACATCGAGGTTCCCGCCCAGCACGTCATGCGGATAGAAGAGGTCGGACGTGAGCACGATGCCCTCGTGCACCGCATGGCCCGCCCTGGTGCCGGCATGCCGCAGCGCCAGCACGAGGTCGATGTCCGCCACGGCCGGGAAGATCGGGTCGACCAGGCGCACGGTCAGGCCTTCGTCGCGGATCGCGGCCGTCGCCACCACGAGCTCACCGTCGGCGATTCCGGTCCGAAGCGCGCCGCACGTCCCCGCCCGGATCAGGTGGGTGACGCCGGCCCGGGCCAGCTCCTCGAAGCACACCGCCGCGCCCGCGGCGCCGACACCGTGGGAGGCCACCCCCACCGGCTCGTCCCGCCACCGGCCGGCGAAGGTCACGTATTCCCGGTTCTGGCCGAGCTCGACCACCGAGTCGAGCCGCTCCGCAATCGAGCGCGCCCGAACCGGATCCCCCACCACGAGCATGCGGTCCGGCACCTCGGCCACCCGTGCCCGGAGCAGCGGCAGCTCGTCGTCAGGGTCGTATCGAAAGGGCATCGGGGTCGTCCGGCGGGAGATCAGGCGTCGGACGAGGCGTCGTCGCGGCTGCGGATCTCGTCACGGAGGCGGCCGACATCGCGCCGGCTCGTCCGGCGGGACCGAAGCAACCACCACAGGCCAGCCGCGGCGAGCACGGCCAAGAGGGCGCCGACGAGCGAACCACCACGAAATCCGGGACCTTCGACATCGAGCGTGCGTTCCCCCGCGTGGGCGCCGCTGCCGTTGCCCATGACGATGCCGAGGGTCATGAGGTTGGGCGCGGCCAGCACCAGGGCGCCGAGGGCGATCAGTCCCCGTTTCTTCCATGCCCGATGGCGCCGGAACACCAGCCGCAACACCCCGAGCGGTATCAAGGTGAACAAGAAGCCGACGAGCGCGCCGAGGACGCCGCCCCATGCCGTCCCGCCATCGACGGCATCGCCGATTCGGTGCGACCACCAGCGCGGCAACGCGGCGGCGGCGAAGAGCCAGGCCAAGAATGTGGCCACCGCGCCACCGACCGCGATCATGCCTTTGGTCTTGACGTTCATCCCCTGGTTGGGGAGCGGATCACTGGAAGCGCCTTCGTCGGCCATGCGGCATGTTTGCCCGGCGAGGGACCGCGCGCCACTTCCCCGTCGAGAATCATCATCCCGATGGACGCAACACTTGCTCCCGCCTGGGCCAAAAGTCCTAGAGTGCGCCTACCGATCCCAGCCGGGGTCCCACCACGCCACACGGAGCACACGTATGGAGCTGTTCAGCGATTTCTTCGAGTTCGGTCAGGGTCTGCACTTCCTGAGCCGTTACGTCCACATCCTCTTCGGCATCACCTGGATCGGGCTCCTGTACTTCTTCAACTTCGTCCAGGTGCCGGCCTTCGCCGAGATGGAAGCCGCATCGCGATCCGAGGCCCTGCGCAAGATCACATCCCGCGCCTTGTGGTGGTTCCGCTGGGCCGCCATGGCCACCCTGCTGAGTGGCATCTTGATGTTCATCATCGGCGCCGACGAGTACACCCCGGATACCTCGCCCGGCCTCAGCATCACCCTGGGCGCGCTTCTCGGTATCACGATGGCCGCCAACGTGTGGATGATCATCTGGCCGAACCAGCGCATCAACATCGCGTCGGCCGAAGCCGTGGCGGCCGGCCGTGAAGCCAACCCGGCGGCGGCCGGCGCGGCGAAGGCGGCGGGGCGGGCCAGTCGCGCCAACGCCTTTTTCTCGATCCCGATGCTCCTGTTCATGGTGTTCACCAGCCACTTCTCGGGCCGCTTCGGCGAGTCGGACGGCGAGCTCGGTGGTGGCCGCTGGGTCGTGTGGATCATCTTCTTGGCCATCTGGATCTTCGCCGAGCTGAGCGCCCTCGGAAAGCTGCCCGGCGGTCTCGACAGCCCCTTCTGCAAGATGGTGCTCGACGACCACCGCAAGACCATCTACGCCGGCATCATCTTCGCCGCCGTGATGTACTTCATCGGCTGGGAGCTCATCCTCGGCGCTCCCTGACCCAGCCGACTGCACGAATGTAAGGAGCCCGCCCTTTCCGGGGCGGGCTCCTTCATTTCTTGGTCGTGGCGCCGGTGAGCGTCGGTGGAGCTTCAGCTCACCGAGAGCGTGCCCTCCATGCCCCCGTCGCGGTGGCCGGGGATGTCGCAGAAGAAGACATACTCACCCGCGGCAAGTTCGACGGTGCCACGGTCGTCGTCGAGGAGTCGGAAGTCGTCGACACCCTCGATCACGAGCGAGTGAGGGAGTCCACCCTCGTTCGTCATGTCGATCGTGACGGACCCGGCGGGGGCGGCCAGCGTTACTGGATCGAACCTCAACCGGTCGAGTGCGGCGATCTCGAGCACCGTGCCCTCGTCGACGGGGACACTGCCGTCGGCGCCCGCATCATCGTCGTCGTCGCCACCGCAGGCTCCGAGCATGAGACCGCCGGCCAGCACAGCCGCCGCAGTCCAGGTCAGGGAACGCATTCTGTCCTCCTCCTCGAACGCCCGGCACCAAGCCTGCGCTCGCCGAAATGCTAGCGACGCCGACCCCGCCCCCGATGAGCGCCCCCGGTCACACGGGGCTCGCACCTACCGAACTGGGAGACCAAGCCGTCGCCCACGCGACGGTCGCGTCTCCCAGTTCGAAACGGTGGGAGGGTCGCGGCCCCTCAGGGGGCGATGTTGCTCATCACGTGTTTGATGCGGGTGTAGTCCTCGAAGCCGTACATGGACAGGTCCTTGCCGTAGCCCGAATGTTTGAAGCCGCCGTGGGGCATCTCGGCCACCAGAGGGATGTGGGTGTTGATCCAGACGCAGCCGAAGTCGAGATTCTTGGCCATGCGCATGGCGCGCCCGTGATCCTTCGTCCACACCGACGACGACAGGCCGTACTCCACACCGTTCGCCCACCGCAGCGCCTCGGCTTCATCGCTGAAGCGCTGGACCGTGATGACCGGGCCGAAGATCTCGGTCTGGATCATGTCGTCGTCCTGGCGCAGCTCGCTGACGACGGTCGGTTCGAAGAAGTAGCCCCGATCACCGACGCGGTTCCCTCCCGTCAGGATCTGTGCGTGCGACGGCGGCGCGTCGAAGAACCCCTGCACCCGGGCCAGCTGGTTGGCGTTGTTGAGCGGACCGTAGAGGGCGTCCTCGTTTTCCGGGCCACCGGTCACCGTGCCGCGAGCCTGTTCGGCGAGGGCGGCCACGAAGTCGTCGTGGACGCCCGCCCCGGCGAGCACCCGGGTGGCCGCGGTGCAGTCCTGCCCGGCATTGAAGTAGCCGGCGATGGCGATGGCCTCGGCGGCCGCCTCGATGTCGGCATCGTCGAACACGATCACCGGTGCTTTGCCGCCCAGCTCGAGGTGCACCTTCTTGAGGCTCGCCGCGGCGGCGGCCGCCACCTCCATTCCGGCCCGTACCGAGCCCGTCACCGACACCATGTGCGGGACCCGATGGGTGACCATGCCCCGGCCGGTATCGCGATCCCCGCAGACCACGTTGAGCACGCCGGGGGGCAGGAACTCGGCGGCGATCTCAGCCAGCAGCAGCGCCGAGGCCGGCGTGGTGTCCGACGGCTTGAGCACCACCGTGTTGCCGGCGGCGATCGCGGGAGCGAACTTCCACACCGCCATCATCATCGGGTAGTTCCACGGGGCGACCTGGGCACACACCCCGATGGGCTCCCGACGGATCATCGACGTGTGGTCCGCCATGTACTCCCCGGCCGATCGACCTTCGAGCATGCGAGCGGCACTGGCGAAGAACCGGATCTGGTCGACCATCGGCGGCACTTCTTCCGACGTCGTCAAACCGATGGGCTTGCCGGTGTTCTCGACCTCGGTAGCGATGATCTCCGCGGCGCGCGCCTCGATCGCATCAGCGATGCGGAACATGGCCAGGCTGCGCTCGGACGGCGTGGAGTTGCGCCAGCCCTCGAACGCCGTGGACGCGGCAGCGAACGCCGCGTCGAGGTCGGCGGGGCCGGAGATCGGCGCGTCAGCGTACGGCTCCCCCGTGGAGGGGTTGATCACCTGGCTGGTGTTGCCCTCGAGTTGATCGACGTACTCGCCGTTGACGAAGTTGCGCAGGCTTGCCATGGGGTCTCCTCAGTGCGCCGGTTTGGAACTCGGCGACGACGTTACCCGCGACCGGACCTGGCGGTCTGAGAACGACCGCCACGGCCACCATCTGCTCTTCGGGCGCCGACCGACCGGGCAGGGCCGGTGGCACCGTGATGAGATGGGGCGGTGGAGGAGACCGACGTCGTGGTCATCGGCAGCGGGTTCGGTGGCAGTGTGGCCGCCCTCCGGCTGAGCGAGAAGGGCTACCGGGTCACCGTGCTCGAGGCCGGGCCCCGCCGAGGGCCCGATGACATGCCGGTCACCAGGTGGGACCTCCGACGCTTCATCTGGGCGCCCCGGCTCGGCCTGCGGGGCATCCAGCGCATCAGCCTGCTGCGTGACGTGATGATCCTCTCGGCAGCCGGCGTGGGCGGGGGTTCCCTGAACTACGCCAACACGCTCTACGTGCCACCCGAGTCGTTCTTCGCCGATCCACAATGGGCCGGCATCACGGACTGGGAAACCGAGCTCGCATCCCACTACGACCAGGCTCGCCGCATGCTCGGCGCCACGACCGCGCACGACAACACGCGCGCCGACGACCTGATCCGCCAGCTCGCAACTGAGATGGGGGTCGCTGAGAGCTACCACCCGACCGATGTCGGCGTGTACTACGGCTCGCCCGGCGTGACGGTGCCGGATCCGTTCTTCGGCGGGGCCGGGCCCAGCCGCACCGGATGCCTCGAATGTGGCGCGTGCATGACCGGATGCCGGCACGGAGCGAAGAACACCCTCCTCATGAACTACCTGCACCTGGCCGAACGCGCCGGGGCGCGCATCGAACCAGATCGTCAGGTGATCGACGTGATCGGCGACGGCGCGACGTGGACCGTCGTCGCGCGCGATCCCCTCCCATCGCGCCGCCGCCGCCACACCTACCGCGCCAATCACGTGATCTTCGCCGCTGGCGCCCTCGGCACTCAGCGACTGCTGCACCAACTGCGCGACACCGGTCGGCTGTCCGCCCTGAGCGCCCGCCTCGGTTACCTCAGCCGAACCAACTCCGAGGCCATCGTCGGCGCGGTGGCGCATCGGGCGGACCCGGGTCTCGCTCACGGCGTCGCCATCACGTCGTCGTTCCACCCCGACGCGACGACCCACATCGAACCGGTGCGGTATGGCCCGGGCTCGAACGCCATGGGTCTGCTGTCGACGCTGATGGTCGACGGCGGAGGTCGACTGCCTCGACCCGTCCGCTTCGCTGCGACCGTGCTCCGGCACCCGATCCGATTCGCCCGTTCCCTCTCGGTCCGCGCTGGTCCGAGCGGGCGGTCATCCTGCTGGTGATGCAGACGGTGGACAACTCGCTGCGTGTCGTCCGCCGACGTGGGGTCTTCGGCGCCCGCCTCACGACGGCGCCCGGTCACGGCGAGCCGAATCCCACCTACATCCCGGTGGCCAACGCCGCCGCCCGCCGGGCCGCACGCCTGCTCGGAGGCGAACCGATGTCGAGCCTCAACGAGGCCGTCCTCGACATCCCGATGACCGCCCACTTCATCGGCGGCTGCCCCATCGGCGCCACCGCGGAGACCGGCGTGGTCGATCCCTGGCATCGCCTGTTCGGCCTCGCAGGGCTGCACATCGCCGACGGTTCGGTCGTCCCGGCCAACCTCGGTGTCAACCCGTCGCTCACGATCACCGCCCTCGCCGAGCGGGCCATGGCGGTGTGGCCCAACCGAGGTGATCCCGATCCCCGCCCGCCGCTCGGTGAGCCGTACCGCCACGTTGCGCGCCAGTGGCCGCGCCACCTTGCGGTGCCCGAAGGTGCAGCCGGAGCACTGGCGGAGGTGAGCGTCGACGCTCCACGTCGTGTCGGCGGACCAGAATCTGGGGCATGACGCCCAGCACTCCACTACCCCGCCCCATCGCGCCATCCTCCGGGCGACACGAGCCCACATGAGCGGGATCTGGTTCCAGCTGGCGCTCATCCTCGGCCTGATACTCGTCAACGCAGTCCTCGCCGGTTCGGAGATGGCCCTGGTGTCGTTGCGCGATGCGCAGCTCACCCGGCTCTCGGCTCGAGGCGGCGCCGGGCGCACGCTGCACGAGCTCACCCGTGACCCGACTCGCTTCCTCGCCACCATCCAGGTCGGCATCACCGTGGCCGGATTCATGGCATCCGCCTCCGCCGCGGTGTCGCTGGCCGAACCGATCGAGGGGCACCTCAGCTTCCTCGACGGAGCCGCTGGTGCCGTGTCGATCGTGCTGGTGACGATCGCCCTGTCGTACGTCACGCTCGTGCTCGGCGAGCTCGCGCCCAAGCGCATCGCCATGCAGCGCGCCGAGGGCTGGGCGCTCTTGGTGGCCCGACCGTTGAGCGGGCTCGCGGTGGCTACTCGACCGGTGGTGTGGGCGCTCTCGCGTTCCACCGACG
Organism: uncultured Acidobacteriota bacterium; assembly: GCA_963732655.1. Classification (GTDB taxonomy): domain Bacteria; phylum Actinomycetota; class Acidimicrobiia; order Acidimicrobiales; family SHLQ01; genus CAVTWS01. Next base: position 36,817 of record CAVTAI010000009.1, read on the forward strand.
TCGTCGTCCGCCTCCTCGGCGCCGACCCTCACCACGGCGGCACCGATGTAACGGAGGAGGAGCTACGGGACATGGTGGCCACCCAGGTCACCTTCTCGACCGAACAGCGAGCCATCATCGACGGCGCCTTCGAGATCGCCCGCCGCACCTTGCGCGAGGTCCTGAGGCCGCGCACCGCAGTGTTCACCCTCGACAGCTCGCTTCCCGTCGCCGACGCACGTCGCACCCTCGCCACGTCGGGCCACTCCCGCGCCCCTGTGTGCGACGGCGGCGAGCTCGACGATGTCGTCGGTGTGGTTCATCTGCCGCGACCTCCTGGACGACGTGGCGGGGGAGAATCTGGCCTCTCGGGCCACGCCCGGCACCGTGTTCCCCGAGTCGGCGCACGTGCTCGACGTCCTCCGCGCCATGCAGGTCTCGCGTGTTCAGTTGGCGATCGTGGTGAACGAGCACGGCGGCGCCGAGGGCCTCGTCACGGTCGAGGATCTGGTCGAGGAGCTCGTCGGCGAGATCTACGACGAGACGGACCGCGACATCGTGCAGGTCCAACGGCACGAGGATGGCAGCTTCGTGCTGCCAGGCCGGTTCCCGATCCACGACCTGCCCGACATCGGCATCGAAGTCCCTCAAGGCGCGTATTCGACGGTGGCGGGACTCGTCCTGGCCCTGCTCCAGCGCGTGCCCGAGGCACCCGGCGACACCGTCGCGGTGGCCGGCTGGGAGCTCACCGTCACCGGGGTCGAGGAGCGCCGACTCACGGAGATCCGCGTCCGCCCGCAGCACGAATAGTCGGCGAGAGATGCGTACCGGCCGCCGGTGCGGGACAATCATGGCGGAGACCAACACGGTGGTACTGGAGGGACCGATGCAGCAGCTCAGCGGACTCGACGCCAGCTTCCTGGCGGTCGAGTCCGGCTCGCTCCTCGGTCACGTGACAGGCGTCTTGCTCCTCGATCCGTCGACCACTTCGGTCCCGTTGACGATCGAGCGTCTCCGTGCCCACATCGACGCCCGGACGGTGGGCGTCGCCCCGCTGCGACGGCGGGTGGTCGAGGTGCCGTTCGGGCTCGATCGGCCGTGGTGGATCGACGTCGACGAACTCGATCTCGACTACCACATCAAGAGCGTCGTCGTGCCCGCGCCAGGCGGCCGCGACGAGCTCGCGGACCTGGCCGGCCAGTTCCACAGCGTTCCGCTCGACCGGTCTCGCCCCCTGTGGGAGCTCTGGCTCGCCGAAGGACTGGCCGACGGATGTCTGGCCATGATCACCAAGGTGCACCATGCCGCCATCGACGGATTGTCGGGCGTCGAGATCCTCGGTGCGCTCGTCGACCTCGATGCCGAGGGCCTGATCCCGGCCCTCCCCAACCGTCGTGAGGCACCGACCGACCGCCGGACCGAACCCCCGTCGGCCGCGTGGCTGCTCAGCCGAGCCGGGCTGAACCTGGCTCGATCCCCGATCCGTGCCGTCGACATGGCGCGGCAGGTGGCTCGGTCGCTCCCCGCGCTCCGTCCGCTGCTCGGCTCGCGAGGCCCGGCGGCGACGGGTCAGGAATCGTTGATCGACCTGATCCGCCAACCGGCGTTCACCCCGCCGAGTGTGGCGTTCAACGACGTCATCGGCCCCCATCGGAGCTTCACGTACGCATCCATCGATCTCGGCGAGGTCAAGAGGATCAAGGCGGCGGCCGGGGTCACGGTCAACGACGTCACTCTGGCGGTGGCGGCCGGTGCGTTGCGACTCTGGCTGGTCGACCACGGCGGCATTCCCGACCGCCCCCTCACCGCGGCCATTCCCGTGTCGACCCGCAGCCCGGACCACGATGGGGCATTGGGTAACCACATCTCGATCATGGTCACCACCCTGGCCACCCACATCGACGACCCCGCGGCACGCCTCGCCGCCATCGCCGAGGGCACGAAGCTGGCCAAGACCCAGCACGGTGCGCTTCCGGCGAGCATCCTCACCGACATCACCCAGGTCGCGCCGCCGGCGGTGCTCGGCGCCGCCACCCGCCTGATCAGCAGCCTCCGGCTCGGCGCGGCCGCGCCGCTGGTCAACGTCGTGGTGTCGAACGTGCCCGGCCCACCGGTCGACCTCTACCTGGCCGGCACGCTCATCCGCCACCACTATCCCCTCTCGGCGATCATCGACGGTGCCGGGCTCAACATCACGGTCATGTCGGTCGGCGATCATCTCGATGTCGGCATCGTGTCCGACGGCGTACTCGTCGCCGACCAGTGGTCGCTGGCCGACGCGGTGCCCGTGGCCCTCGCCGAGCTCACCGCAGTGACGAGACCGGCCAAGAAGCGAGCAGCCACCAGATCAGGAGCGAAGAAGGCCGCACCCGGAGCGACGAAACGGTCCCGTCCGTGAGCGCCACCACCGGGCATGAGCCCATCGCGCTGATCCATGAGCTCGTCCAACTGGCTCGGGAGGAGATCACCCCCGCGGCGGAGGCGGTCGATGTCGGCCTCTTCGTCAGCGCCTACTTCGCCGATCTCGATCCCAACGACCTGGAGCACCGCACCCCCGAGTCGCTCGTGGCTCTCGCCCTCGACCATCTTCGCCTCGGTCGTTCGCGCCCCGACGGCGAACCCAATGTCAACGTCTACGTGCCGACGATCGTGTCGCACGGATGGTCCTCTCCCCACACCGCAGTCCAAGTCGTCAGCGACGACATGTCGTTCATCGTGAGTTCGCTGCTGGCGTTGTTCGAACGCCGCAACCTCTCGGTGCACCTGCTGCTCCACCCCGTGCTCGCCGTTGAACGCACCGATGGCCGACTGACGAGGGTGCTCGGCGAGTCGACCGCGGCAGACGACGGGGGCAACGAATCGTGGGTGCACATCGAGATCGACCGCGTGACCGATGAACTCACGCTCAACGCCCTCGCCGACGAGGTGCATCGGGTGCTGCGCGACGTCCGGGACGCGGTGGACGACGGCCCGGCCATGATCCAGCGGGCTCAGGACCTGGCGCGGCGAACTCGGGTCGACCGAGGCCCCCGACAGCTATCAGCTGGGCGAACATGCGGCGTTGCTCGAATGGATGGCCAACGGGAACTTCGTGTTCCTCGGCTACCGGGAGTACGACGTCGAGTACCCGAATGGGCACGACACCGATCCCGCCGATGCCCACCTCGTGTCCCGCGACGGAACCGGATTGGGGCTGCTGCGCGACGCGGCTCCGCAACGTCGGCGGCTCGGAGACCTCGGCCCCCAGTTGGCGCAACGGGCTGTGTCGCCCGTGCCGTTCGTCAACCTCACCAAGACGAACCAGCCCTCGACGGTGCACCGCAACCTGCGGATGGACTACGTCGGGGTCAAAGACGTCGACCTCGACGGCCGCGTGCTCGGCGAACGTCGTTTCCTCGGTCTATGGACGGCGAGCGCCTACACCCGCAGCGCCCTCGACATCCCGGTCCTACGGTCGAAGGTCGCCGAGGTGCTCGCCCGCAGCGGAGCGGTGCCGCTCTCCCACCAAGCGAACCAGCTGATCAACATCCTCGAGCGCTACCCGCGCGATGAGCTCTTCCAGATCCGCGTCGACGATCTCTACGAACACGCCCGCGGCATCCTCGCCGTGAACGAACGCCGGATCGTCCGCCTGTTCGTCCGCCCGGACGACTACGGCCGGTTTTGGTCCGCCCTCGTCTTCGTGCCCCGGGATCGGTTCGACACCGCCACCCGGCTGCGGATCCAGGAGTTGCTGCAGGACGTCTTCGGCGCCGATCGACTCACCTTCACGACCCAGATCGACGACTCCGCCCTCGCCCGCCTTCATGTCACCTTGTACACGCCGGGTCGTTCGGTGCCGCCGGTCGACATCGAGGCGCTCGAACGCCGAATCGCCAGACTCACCCGCTCCTGGTCCGACGATCTCCAGATGGCGCTGGTCGAGGGCGGCGGCGAAGACCGCGGCCTGGCCCGACACCAGCGCTGGTCCCGGGCGTTCCCGGCCGCCTACCAGGAGGACATCAGCCCCGCTGCTGCGGTCCGCGACATCGCCCGCGTCGAAGGCCTGAACGACGACGACATCGACGTCGAGCTCTACCACCCGCGCGACACCGGCCCCGAGATCGTGCGGCTCAAGGTGTTCCGGTCGGGCTCGGCCATCCACCTCTCCGACGTCCTCCCGATCCTGCGAGACCACGGGGTCACCGTGCTCGACGAGCGCCCCTACCGGTTGCGGGACATCACCCGATCGATGTGGATCTACGACTTCGGCCTGGCCCTGCCCGAGGCGGTCGCTTCGCAGTCGTCCAACCCGTCCTTCGGAGCCCGTTTCGAACAGAGCTTCCTCGCCGCGTGGAGGGGTGAGACCGAGAGCGACGGACTCAACCGCCTGGTCATCGAGGCCGGGCTCGACCACCGCCAGGTGCTCGTGGCCCGAGCGCTGCGCCGGTTCATGCACCAACTCGGCGTCCGGTACAGCGACGCCTACTTCGAGCAGACGTTGGTCGGCCACGCAGCGCTCGTACAGCTCGCAGTCGAGCTCTTCCGCGCCCGCTTCGATCCCACCGCTGCCGATCCCGAACGCGAACGCCAACTCGACGCGCAGATCGATCGTGAGCTCGCCAGCATCGTCGGCCTCGACGCCGACCGCATCCTCCAGGGGTTCCGCAACCTCATCCGGGCCACGGTGCGCACGAACTTCTATCAGCAGGCCGACGGTGGGCGGACGCCGCCCTGTGTGGCGTTCAAGATCGATCCGGGCCGCATCACGGACATGCCCCTGCCCCGACCCGCCCACGAGATCTTCGTCTACGCACCTCGCGTCGAGGGCGTGCACCTCCGGATGGGCGCGGTGGCTCGGGGCGGCATCCGGTGGTCCGACCGCCGGGAGGATTTCCGCACCGAGATCCTCGGCCTCATGAAGGCCCAGAACGTGAAGAACGCCGTGATCGTGCCCGTCGGCGCCAAAGGCGGATTCGTGCTCAAGCGGCCGCCCGCCGATCCCGCCGGCCTCCGGGCCGAGGTCAAAGCCTGCTATCAGATGTTCATCGGAGCCCTGCTCGACGTAACGGACAACCTGGTCGAGGGCGCCGTCGTGCCCCCGCCGGGCCTCATCCGCCACGATCGTGACGATCCGTACCTCGTGGTGGCAGCGGACAAGGGCACCGCCAGCTTCAGCGACACCGCCAACGAGATCTCGATGGCCCGGGGCTACTGGCTCGGCGACGCGTTCGCGTCCGGCGGCTCGACCGGGTACGACCACAAGGGGATGGGGATCACGGCCCGGGGGGCGTGGGAATCCGTCACCCGGCACCTGCGCGAGCTCGGCGTCGATCCCGCCCAGGATCAGTTCAGCGTGGTCGGCATCGGCGACATGAGTGGAGACGTCTTCGGCAACGGGATGCTGCTGTCGGATCGGATTCGCCTGGTCGCCGCGTTCGACCATCGCCACATCTTCGTCGACCCCGTTCCCGATCCGAGTGTCTCGTTCGACGAGCGGCAGCGTCTCTTCGACCTGCCCACCTCCTCGTGGGCCGATTACGACCCCGCGCGCCTGTCTCCCGGGGGCGGCGTGTTCGACCGCACCGTCAAGGCGATCGTCGTCACCCCCGAGATGCGTGAGGTGCTGCGCATCACCGCCGAGTCGCTCACACCGCCGCAACTCATCTCGGCGATCCTGTGCTCGCCTGTCGATCTGCTCTGGAACGGCGGAATCGGCACCTATGTGAAAGCCAGGTCCGAGGGCCACGACGACGTCGGAGACCGCGCCAACGACGGTGTGCGCGTCGATGGCGGCGACCTGCGGTGCCGGGTGGTCGGTGAGGGTGGCAACCTCGGGTTCACCCAGCTCGGTCGGGTCGAATTCGCCATGACCGGCGGCCGCATCAACACGGACTTCATCGACAACTCCGGAGGAGTCGACTGCTCCGATCACGAAGTGAATCTGAAGGTGCTCCTCGATCGTGAGGTCGCCATCGGCGAGCTCACCGTCAAACATCGCAACGAGCTCCTGGCCACCATGACCGATGAGGTTGCCGGTCTCGTGCTCGAGGACAACGCGGCCCAATCCCTGGCGCTGTCCCTGGCGCGGATCCAGGCCCCTCGGATGGTCGACGTTCACGTGCGCCAGCTGGCCTGGCTGGAACGGGTCGCCGGGCTCAACCGGGACCTCGAAGGGTTCCCGTCCGACGAATCTCTCATGGCCCGCCGCGCCGAGGGCCGTGGACTGACCCAACCCGAACTCGCCGTCCTCCTCGCCTACACCAAGAACGCCCTCACCGAGGCGGTCCTCGACAGCACCTTGCCCGACGACCCAGCCTTCGATGACGAGCTGCTCGCCTACTTCCCCGCCGCCGTGCGAGAACGGTTCGGCCGATCGGCGACCGAGCATCCGCTGCGCCGGGAACTCATCGCCACCATCGTCGTCAACGATCTCGTCAACCGTTCCGGCATGTCGATGGCCGTTCGTCTCGCCGAGGAGACCTCCGCCCCCTTCGACGAGATCATCAAGGCATTCCTGGTGGCCTGGAAGGCCCTCGACCTCGACCGCCATCGTGATGAGCTCCTCGCCGCCGAGGACACCCTCCCCGCCGAAGCCGTCCTCGCCGCCCACCTCGAGATCAAGCAACTCGGCGAGCGGGGTACGCGCTGGGTGCTCCGCAACCGGCGATTCCCGATCGATGTGGACCGCACGGTCGACCAGCTGGCTTCGGGGGTGGCGACGATCCGTGGCCGCCTGCCCGATTGGCTCCCACCGGTGGATCGAACGGAACAGGAGGAGATCCACGCTCGCCTGACCGCCACCGGCGTCCCCGACGCATTGGCGACGGAGATGGCCGAGCTGTCGATCCTGTACACGACGCTCGACATCGTCGATGTGAGCGTCGACGTGGACCGACCGCTCGATTCGGTTGCCCGATCGTACTTCGCCCTCGACGACGACTTGCAGTTGGCCCCGTTGCGCCGTTGGATCCTCGCCCTTCCCCGGCTCGACCGGTGGAGCGCGAACGCCCGCTCGGCGCTCCGCGACGACCTCCTCCGCGCCCATGCCGACCTGGTGGCCAGCATCTTGCGCGAGAGCCCGGCCACGGGCGGCGACGACAGCGCCGTCGAAGCCCCGTTCCGGGTGGCCGCCTGGTTGATCCGTCACACCCCCGCCGTCGATCGCTGGAGACGCGTCATGTCGGACCTCCGCGAGGTCGTGGCGCCGGACATCAACCACCTCTCGGTCGCCGTCCGGGAGTTGCGCAACCTGATCCACCAAGTCGCCGGGAGCACCCGACAGTGACGAACGCACGAGTCAACCATCTGGGCCACGCCGTCGCCGACCTCGAACGAGCCGAGCGGTTCTGGACCGAGGCGTTCGGGTTCCGCCGGGTTCTCAAGCTCGATCCCCCCGACGACAGCACCGCTCCCCTGCTCGGCCTCGAACCTCCGCTGGACCTGCGCGCCGTTTATCTCGAGTGCGACGGGTTGGTCCTCGAGTTGCTGCACTACCGGGGACGTTCCCTCACGAGCAGCACGCGCACGATGGCCGACCAGGGGTTCACCCACCTGTCGCTCACCGTCGACGACCTCGAGGACTGCCTCGAACGCGTGCGGCGCCTCGGTGGCGAGGTCATCGGGTCCAGCCGCCTCGGCGACGTGGCGATTATGGTGCGGGACCCGGACGGCCAGCTCGTCGAGATCCTGACCCGGTGGGTCAAGCCGTCCTGACCATCACACAGTCCTGACCACCAGGGGGAGTATCACGATGGACCGACGACATTTCCTGCGCTCAGCGATAGCGGGCGCCGGAGCGGGAGCCGTCCTGCCATCGTTGAACATGGTCCAGGCCCACGCGCAGGTCGCTCCTGGCGTCCCCGGTGACAGCCCGTACGGTCCGCTGTCGACCACACCAGACGAGAACGGCTTGCTCCTCCCCGACGGGTTCACGTCACGCGTCGTGGCCATCGCCGGGGAGCCGGTCGGCTCGACCAGCTATCCGTGGCACCTGTTCCCCGATGGCGCGGCCACCTTCGATGACGGAGCGGGCGGGTGGTACTACGCCTGCAACAGCGAGGTCTTCGACTTCCTGACTCCCGATGCCGGCGGCGTCTCGGCCATCCACTTCGGCCGCGACGGTGAGATCCTCGACGCCTACCGCATCCTCGAAGGCTCCAACTCCAACTGCGCCGGCGGGCCGACTCCTTGGGGCACGTGGCTGAGCTGTGAGGAGAATTTCGGCGAGGCCGGCCGCGTCTTCGAATGCGACCCCACGGGGACCGAGGCCGCGATCGCCCACGAGGCGATGGGACGGTGGGCTCACGAAGCCGTCGCGGTGGATCCGGACGACGAGATGCTGTACCTGACCCAGGATCACCCGGAAGGCCTGCTGTACCGATTCACTCCGGACGCCTATCCGGATCTCAGCGCTGGTTCCCTCGAAGCGTGCCTCGTGGCCGACGACGGATCGGTGACCTGGGCGCGCGGTCGCCGATCCGTCCGGCACGACGGCTCCGACCCGCACCCAGGTCCCCGGCGCAAAGGTCTTCCCGGGCAACGAGGGCATCTGGTACCACGCCGGCTGGATCTACTTCACCACCAAGGTCGACCACTCGGTCCACGGCATCGATCTGCGGTCGCAGACGTACCAACTCATCTGGCGGGGAGATCCGGACGGGCTCGGCATCGACGGTGCCGTGCTGTCGGGGGTCGACAACATCACCGTCGACGCCGGCTCGGGCGATCTCATCGTCGCCGAGGACGGCGGCAACATGGAGCTCGTCGTCATCACGCCGGACGGCGTTGTCGCCCCGTTCCTCCGGGTCGAGGGCCAGGAGGCGTCCGAGGTCACCGGTCCTGTCTTCACCCCGAGACGGGATCGTCTGTACTTCTCCTCGCAGCGCGGACCGGCGCTCCAGACCGTGCGCGAGATCGTGCCCGGCATCGACTCCGACGACCTCGGTGCCGGCGTCACCTACGAGATCACCGGCCCGTTCCGGGGTCGGGTCGAGGAGTCGGCCCCGACCACGACCATCGAGCCCGCCGCCGAAGAAACCACCACCACCATCCCTGCCCCCACATCGACCCTCCAAGCGGCCCAGGACGCCCAGGCGGCGCCCGCCGAGGTGTCGGACAGCGATGACTCCGACGACGGCATCGGCCTCGTGCCCCTCGCGGTCGGTGGTGTGGTCGCCGTGGCCGCAATCGGTGCCATCGTGGCGATCCGGCGACGCTCCGCCACCCCGCACGACTGACGCTCTCACCGGGCGGCCACGGCATGGGCCAAACGGGCTAAAGGAATTCGCGACGTCGGCCGAAACCAGAGTCATGGCACGCCTCATGAGAATCGGCCCTCTCATGGCACTCGCGGGAGCGGCGCTGGTGTGGGGATCGTTGATGCAGGTCTGGTTCAGCCACGACCTGACGGCCTACTTGCTCGAGCAACGGCCGCTGGAGACGCCGACGAACTCCATCGTCGAGCTCACCGGCTGGCAATCGTTCGCCTACACCGACGTCGCCCTGGCCACGCTCGCGGTCTTGGCCTCCATCACCGTGTTGTTCGACTGGTTCGCACCACGGCCGGACGGACGGACCACGTTCACCATCTTCGGGGTCATCGGCATCGGCATCGTCATCAACGAGATGGTGTGGCGGCCGGTGTTCGAAGCCGACGTCAGACCGGACATCGAGATGGGCGCCTGGCTGGCCCTCATCGGGTGCGTCCTGATCGCCTGGGGCGGCCGGGTCGATCCCGTGCAACCATCGACCGTGCTCCGGCGCCACCGCCAACCAGTGCTGCACTGACACGACGCCACCGGCGAGCCGGTGTGCTCGTCTGACCGGCGTCAGTAGCCTGGCGTGGTGGCCCTGGCTTCGCACATCTCGCTCGACGCCTCGGCCTCACCCTCGTCCGGCATCGTCACCGATCGGGTGTCGGTGACGTTCGGCGGCGCCCTGGCACTCGACCAGGTGTCCGTCGACATCCCCGCCGGCTCGTCGGCGGCGTTGATCGGACCCAACGGTTCCGGCAAATCCACGTTCCTGAACGTCGTGTCGGGCCTGGTCCGGCCATCGTCTGGATCCATCGCGGTGGACCGCAGTCGCGTCGCCTATGTGCTGCAGCGACACGATCATCGGCGCTGGATGCCGATCACCGTCCGCGAGATCCTCCAGATGGGACGTACGCCCGACATCGGCCTGTTCCGGCGGCTCCGTCGCGCCGATCACGAGGCCGTGGATCGGGCCGCCGCCCGCATGGAGATCACCGACCTGCTCGCTCGCCAGTTCAGCGAGCTGTCGGGCGGCCAGCGCCAGCGGGTCCTGGTCGCCCAAGCGCTGACCCGCGACCCCACGGTGCTCCTGCTCGACGAGCCCATCACCGGACTCGACCTGGCGAGCCAGGAACGCATCCTGTCGCTCATCACGGAGGAGACCGCCGAAGGTCGCACCGTCGTCATATCCACACACCACCTCGACGAGGCCCGGCACTGCGACATGGTCATCCTGCTCGCTCAGCACCTCGTCGCCGCCGGTCCCCCCGATCTCGTGCTGACACCGAAGCTGCTCCGGATCGCCTACGCGGGTCGGGTGCTCGGGGACCACCAGGACCACGGGCACGAGCACGACCTCCTGATGCTCGACGATCACGGTCACGACCACCGCTAACCGCTCCCCCGCCTGCGCCGGTGGCCCCGCCACGCCTTCAGCGGCAGTTGGAACAACGGCCCACGAGATCGAGCGTGTGGTGATCGGCGCGAAAGGCGTACGCCGCCGCGATGGCGGCCAGCACCCGCTCGAGCCGCGCCTCGATCGCCGCGTCGAGCTCGAAGTCGACGATCGCGCCACACACGCTGCACACCAGGTGGTGATGGTGTGCCGAAAGGTCCTCGGCCAACTCGAAACGGGCGTGGTCGAGACCGGTCACCAGGCGACGGATGGCTCCCGCTTCCTCCAGCACGGCCAACGACCGATACGTCGAGCTCTGGCTCAGATCGGCACGGCTGGCCAGTAGATCCGGCAGGGTCAGGGGCGCCTGGGCCGTGACCAGCAAGTCGACGACAGTCCGCCGGTTCGTCGTGTAGCGCTGGCCTACCCCGGCCAACCGACGGGTGACCTCATCGTGCAACTGCGCTTGGTCCATGGCCCCCGCAGTGTAGGGAACCATGGACCAGGCAGACCGATCTACACCTCGACCACCGACCGCGACGCGCCGGTCCGGCGGCGACGCCAGCGGTAGACGGCGACGCCGATCACGAGCAGCCACAGGAACGGCAGCACGGCGGCCACCAGCACGAGCAGCGCGGCCCCGAGCCACAGCAAGGCGCTCCAGCTGTCCGCCAGCACCTCTCGGAAACCGGGCAGTTCGGCCTCGGTGCTCACCTCGGCGACCGCCGACGAGTGCCGGGTGAGCGCAGCCCCCAACGCCACGCCCTCGGCATCGACCGGGGTCACCGAGACGGTGGTCGCCGAGCGGCTGGTCTCGGCGGCCGTCAGCTCGTAGGCCAGCACCAGGTCCGAGTCGGGGGGCAAGGGAGCGTCGACATCGCCCGCGACCACGGTGTAATCGGGGGTCCCCAACCCGAGGGAGCTGTCGTCGACCTGGATCTCGGCCAGATCGGTGGCTCCTATGTTGGCGATGGTGAGGCACATCGTGACGAGCTCGTCCGCATCGACATCGATCTCCTCCTCGGTTGCGTCGACGCACCCCTCTCCTTCGTCATGGCCGGCGTACACCGCGGACGTGACCAGCACGGCCGCCGCCGGGACGGGCCGAACCCGCTCGACGAGGGTGACGTTGATGGTCGCCAACGATGCCGCCGACTGGATGGTGCGGAGCTGACCGCGCAAGGTCTCGAGGTCGGTCTCTCGCTGCAGGAGCTGCTGTTCGATCTGGGTGATCGTGGTCAGGTCAGTCGCGTCCGCCAGGAAACCCCGCAACCGCTCGACGCTCGTCTCGGCGGTGAGGATCTGGCTCTCGAGGTCGACCACCCGTTCGGTGACGTCGTCGGCCGTGACGTCCTGCGAGGCGAGATCGCCGAGTCCGGCCACGGCCACCATGGCCGCCGAGAAGTCTGCCGGCCGCACCTTGAAGATGAGCGTGGTGCGCGGCTCGGGTGCCGTCGTCGTCTGCTGTCCGAACACCAGCGCCCCGAACTGGGCCAGCGCGGTCTGCGCCTCGATGGCCGCCGTCGAGACATCGTCGACCGCCACCGTCATGTTGCCGATGAACACGATGTCACGGCCCAGGTCCGCCGGCTGGAACGCCACGGACACATCGATGCCCTCCACCCCGTTCTCCCCCGGACCTCCGGGCGCGACCGGCGGCGATCCGTCGGATCCTGAGGCCTCGCTCGCGGCCGCCATCGTGGTGTCGGTGGCCGCCCCGTCGGCGACCTCGGCTCCGGCACCGGTCTCGCCGACACCACCATCGCCGGCGCCGTCGCTCGCGGCTGCGGTGTCGACCGCGAAATCACCCTCCACATCGGCAGCGTCGTCGTCGCCGCTGCTTCCGCAGCCGGCGAGCGTCACCGCCGCCACGATCGCCGCCGCCATGAGCACGGTTCGTCGCATGATCTACCTCCAGGTGAGATCCGCCGGCCGATCCGAGGCGCCGTCCCTGCGGTGACCATGTGACGAACTTCACCCCGTGCCTGGTTCCGGTACGACCGTGACGAACGCGTGACGATGTCGGCTGACCCCTGTCGGATGACCTCTGAACGGCGACCAGTACGCTCCCGTTCATGCCCGACCGCGTCGAACGTCACGTGGCCGGCTGATCGGTGAGAGCGAGCAACAAACCGGCGGCCGAGCTCTCGATCGACGAGGCCCTGGTGCGGCGCCTCTTGGCCGAGCAACACCCCGACCTCGCCGATCGCACCCTGGTCGAAGTGGCTGCCGGGTGGGACAACGTCGTCTATCGTTTGGGCGACGAGCTGGCCATCCGCCTGCCCCGCCGGGCGCTCGGTGCCGAGCTCGTCGACGCGGAACATCGATGGTTGCCTCAACTGGCCCCACGCCTACCGCTGCCCATCCCGGCACCGATCCGCGTCGGCCATCCGACCGGCACCTACCCATGGCGCTGGTCGATCGTTCCCTGGCTACCCGGACGATCGGCGGCCGAGACTCCGCCCGCCGAACCCGCCGCAGCAGCGGCACTGTTGGGGCAGTTCGTGTTCGCCCTGCACCAGTCGGCACCGCCCGATGCGCCCGTCAATCCCTACCGGGGCGGACCTCTCGCCGATCGCCACGCCATCACGGCCGAACGGATAGAGAAGCTCGATCCCTCGTTCGATCGTGGCTCGATCCGTCGACGGTGGGACGACCTCGTCGACACATCGCCGTGGGAGGGTCCCAAGCAGTGGATCCACGGCGATCTGCACCCCGGGAACATCGTGGTCGACGGCGGCCGCATCACGGCGGTCCTCGACTTCGGCGACCTGACCGCGGGTGATCCCGCCACTGACCTCTCGGTGGCCTGGATGATGCTGCCCACCGAGCACCGACACGCGTTCCGCGCTGCCTCCGGAGCAGACGACGATGCGATGTGGCGTCGAGGGCAGGCCTGGGCGCTCTCCCTCGCCGCCGCCTATCTCTCCGCCTCCGCCGACGATCCCGTCATGGCGGGCATCGGCCGGCGCACGATGCACGCCGCGCTCACCGACCCACCGGCCCCCTGATGAAGGGGGGAGCGTTGTGCGCTCACCGTCAGCGTCGCCGAATCATCGTGTTGGCGGCGAGGTCGTCGCGCACGAACCAGGCGAAGACGGCGCCGATGGCGCTGAACCCAGCGCACACGAGGAACGCCAGCCGGAAGGCTTCCAGCGCATCGTCCGGCCGGGCCCCGATCTCGTCGAACGGGACCATCGACGTGAATACCGTCGCCAGGACCGCGATGGCGACCGAGACCGACATCTGGCGACCGGTCGCGAAGATCGACGAGGCCCGTCCGTTGTCCTGGGGTCGAATCTGCCGCGTAGGACGCCGCTTGCAGGGGCACGAAGCCGAATCCCATGAAGAAGCCGCGCAACAACATCAGGCCGCGAATCACCCACAACGAGGTGCCACCATCGACGAGGGCGAACAGGGCGCCCGCCACCGACCCGGTAGCGAGACCGAAGACGATGAGCCGTCGTGGCCCGATGCGCGGATAGATCCGACCGGCGATCTGGGATGCCGCGACGACGCCGATCGCCTGCGGGAACGTGGCGAGACCCGACTGCAACGCATTGACCCCGCGGAGGTTCTGCAGGTAGATGGGCATGAGGAAGATCACCCCCAGGAAGGCCGCCTGGGCGAACATGCTCAGCAGGTTGGTGATGCGGAAGAGCGGCTCCCGAAGCAGCCGGAGATCGAGCATGGGATGCGCTACTGAGAGCTCGACCTTGATCATGGCGACGAAGGCGACCAGACCGATCGATCCGGTCGAGATCACCAAGGCCGACGACCACCCGGCCCGGGGGCCCTCGCTCAGCGAGTACACGATCAAGGCCAGGCCGGCGCCGGACAGGACGAAGCCGAGCCAATCGAAGGTTCGTGCCGTCGGTTCCCGATGTTCTCGGAGGTACGTGGCCGCGACAGCAAACGCGATCAGTCCGATCGGAAGGTTGATGAAGAAGATCCAGCGCCAATGCAGGTGGGTCACGAGCAGGCCACCCAGGACCGGCCCCAGCGCCGGGGCCAGCACCGTCGGGATGATCAAGATGGTGGCGGCCTTGGCCCGCTCCGCCGGCGGATAGGCGCGGTACAACATGGCCACGCCGACGGGGGTGAGCATGCCTCCGCCCACGCCCTGGAGCACACGAAACGCGATGAGTTGATCGATCGTCTGGGCCAGGCCGCACAACACCGAAGCAGCGACGAACAACCCGAGCGCGGTCAGGAAGATGCGTTTGGTACCGACCCGATCGCCGAGCCAGCCGCTCGCCGGGATCCACACCGCCAGGCTGAGCGTGTAACCGAGCACGATCCACTCGATGGCGTCGGTGCGAAACTCACGGCCCAACGTCGGCAGGGCCACATTGACGATCGTGACATCGAGGATGTCGATGAACAACGCCGACACGTAGACGAAGGCCACGAGGTGTTTGTAGGCGTAGGTCCGTCCGAGGATGACGACGGGTTCGTCGCCGGACAGTTCGGCCCGGGCCGGTGGAGTGGACATCCGCTGGCACGCTACGCAGCCCTCGGTTCGCGGGCGAATCGCTACGTCCCATCAGCCCGGCACGGGCACCGATGTCGGATCTAGGATGCGTTCGTGCCGACCGGATACCGCCGCGCTCCGGCGCCCCGATGCATCGGTATCGCCGTGCCGATGAAGCTGGAGCTCGACCCGATCGTGGAACGGCTGGGTCTCGTGTCCGGATCGGATTCGTGGTGGCGGGGCCGGACCGGTGAGAGCGAGATCCTGGCCACCATCACGACCATCGGGATGGTGCCCGCGGCCGACGCCACCGAGCGACTCATCAGGTCGGGCGCCGACTGGATCCTCGTCGTCGGCATCGCCGGAGCGATCGATGCAGCCACACCGATCGGTTCGGTCCTGGTTCCCGATCGAGTCACCGATCGAGCGGCATCGACCACGTTGACCCCACACCCGGTCCCGGGCTTCTCTGCCGGTGGCGCCATCAGCTGCGGCGACGACCTACTCACCGATCCCGACACGCTCGCCGAGCTCAGCCGAGCGGGTTTCGTCGCCCTCGACATGGAGTCCGCCGCGGTCGGCGCCCGCAGCGAACGGCACGGGTGTCCATGGACCGTCGTGCGAGCGATCAGCGACCACGCCGGCGGTCCGCTGCTCGATCCCGAGCTCATGACCCTGACCGGCCCAGACGGCCGGGCCGACGCGGGTGCGCTCGACCGCTACCTCGCGGCCGACCCGACTCGAGCTCAGCGCCTCCACCAACTGTCGGCCGACACCGCGCGCGCGGCTGCGGCGGCCGCCGACATGGCGAACTCCCTGATCCAAGCGTTGGCGGGAGGCCGGTGACGAGTTCCATCGCGCCCCGCGCCGCGCTCGTCACGTCGAGCGCGACGTCTCCGAACCGGCACCGATCGGCACCACCGGGCCCACGGCCGGCACGATGACCCCGGCGACCGCGAATCGGTTCAGGATCGTCGCCACACCCGAGGACCCGGCCATCACCGCCACCTTGGCCAACACCTCGGCCCACCAGGTCGAGGCGGCAGCCACGGTCACCGAGACGAGATCGGTCGCGGCGCTGATCCCCGTGACCGGATCGATCAAGTGATGCACCATCTCGTCGCCGGATGACCACATGTGCCGGGTGACGCCGCTGGTGGCCACGCCCCCCGCGGGAATACCGAGGTTGTAGGAACCGGCCACTCCGTCACGCGTGAGGTCGATTCCGATCTGCCACGTTGCTCCCGACCAGGGTGGTCCGACAACATGGACGTCGCCGCCCAGCTCGATCTGCAGGGAGGTGGCGCCGAGTTCGACGAGATGGGCGGCGACCAGATCGGCGGCGAACCCCTTGCCGATGCCGCCCGGATCGAAGCGCGATCCTTCGGGGAGGCGGACGGCGAGGATCTCGGGCAGACACTCGATCGGTTCGTCGGTCAGGGTGGCGATCGACGTTCGACCCGGTGATCCACCCCCGCGAACTTCCTCGAACGGCCGGTCGTAGCCGAGACGTTCGAGTTGGTCGAGACCGAGCGGGTTGAACGCGCCACCGGTCAGCTCGCGAGCCTGCTGGGCGCGTTCGACCAAGGCGTACGTCGTCTCCGACACCAGCGTCACCCGGCCCGCCAATCGGTTGAGCCGCGAGATCTCGCTGGCGGGGAGGAAGCGGCTCCATCGCCGCTCGAGGTCCTCGACGAAGCGGCGGCCGGTCTCGGCCAGGTGGGCATCGGGCGCGACGATCCGGCACGGACTGCCCATGGCCCGGAACTCCTCAACGGCCCAGGGCCGGATGCTCGCCTCAGCCACTATGGAACAACGCCACCGGCCGACCTGGAGGTTTGGTCGACAACCACACACTGGCGCCGTCGCGCCCATCTTGCCCACCCTGGCCAATGTCCGTACATTGAACCCATGCCCGCGCCCCGTCTGCCCGACCGTTCGAACCCGCTGCCCTTGTGGGCTCAGGTGCTCGAGGATCTGCGCCGCCGCGTGGCGGAGGGTGACTTCGCCGACGGATTCCCGACCGACAAGGACCTCGTCGACCAGTACGGCGTCAGCCGTCACACGGCTCGCGATGCGGTCCGTCGCCTCCAGCAGGAGGGTCTCATCGAGCGAGAACGGGGTCGGGGCAGCTTCGTGCGCCTCCCGGAAATCGAACAGCCCGTCAGCCAGCTGTACAGCCTCTTTCGGTCCATCGAGCGGCAGGGATACGAGCCGCGCAGCGTGGTGCTCGATGTCGGGGAGCGGATCGACGACGACGTCGCGTCGTCCCTCGGCCTGGCCGCCGGCGAGCCCCTCGTCTACATCCGCCGCCTCCGTTTGGCCGACGACACACCCGTCGCGGTAGATGAGCTGTGGTTGCCGGCCACGATCGGCCGCCCACTCCTCACCGCAGACCTCACCCGTGGCGCGGTCTACGATGAGCTCGAGCGGCTCGGCGTCTCGCCGACCTCAGGCTCCGAACGCATCCACCCCGACCTTCCCGATCCCGAGGTCCGCCGGCTGCTCGGCATCGGCTCCCGCCACGCGGTGTTCGTCATCGATCGGCGGACCGAACATGTCGGAACACCTCTGGAGATCCGGCGCACCGTGGTGCGCGGCGATCTCTACACGGTCGTGTCGAGCTGGGGCGGCTCGACATCGGCCGCCCAGTTCGAGGCCCGAAGCGATGGAACGGAGCGCCCATGAGCACGAGGACGTCAGCCCAGGTTCGGGCCGATCTCGACCATCCCGTGATCGATGCCGACGGCCATTTCGTCGAGATGGCCCCGATCCTCCACGAGGAGATCGTCGCCACCCTCGAGGAGATGGGTGGGCGAGACCTTCGTGATCGTTATCTGAACGGGCGCGTCCGGCCCACCGACACGTCGGTGAACCTCGGTGACCGCACCGTCTCAGGCGCGCGCGACACCTGGTCGGCGATGCCCTCCTGGTGGGGGTGGCCCACCGAGAACGTTCTCGACCGCGCCACCGCGCACGTGCCCGGGCTCCTCTACGAACGGCTCGACGAGATGGGGATCGACATGATGATCGCCTACCCGTCGATGACGTTGTCGTTCCTCGAGGTCGACGACGACGAGTTGGCGTCCGCGCTCTGCCGAGCCGTGAACCGGCACCACGCCCGGGTGTTCGCACCCTTTGCCGATCGGATCACCGTCGGTGCCATCATTCCGATGAACACGCCCGCCACCGCGGTCGAGGTGCTCAACGAAGCGATCACCGATCTCGGACTCAAAGCCGGGGTGATCGCCGCCTACGCCCGCCGTCCGATCCCTCGCCTCCAGCGCGAGCACGGCGACCTCGAACCGACCGTCTATCGACTCGACCACTTCGGTCTCGACAGCGACCACGACTACGACCCCTTCTGGCGGACCTGCGTCGACCTCGGTTTCGCGCCCGCCGTGCACTCATCGGTGCAGTACCACGACCTGTCCCGCTCGCCGTCGAGTTACGTCTACAACCACGTCGACGGCATCGCCAAGTGTCACGAGGCCCTGGCCAAGTCACTGTTCCTCGGTGGCGTCACCGCCCGCTTCCCCGACCTCCGCATCGGGTTCCTCGAAGGAGGGGTGGCGTGGGCCGCCATGCTCTACAGCTCGCTCCTCGGCCACTGGGAGAAACGCAACCGGACCGCCATCGGACGCCTCGACCCCGATCGCCTCGATGTCGACACGCTCATGGACCTGGTGACCCGCCACGGCGATCCGGCGATGAGGACTGCGGGCGAGCAGCTGCGGGCGTGGTTCAGCGCGCCCGCCGGTCGACCCGCCGAGCTCGACGAGTTCGCCGCCGCCCGGATCGACCGACCCGACGACCTGCGCGACCGGTTCATCGACTCGTTCTTCATGGGCTGCGAGGCCGACGACCCGCTCGTCGCCTGGGCCTTCGACGATCGCATCAACCCGCTCGGTGCCCGGCTCGGCGCCCTGTTCGGCAGCGACGTGTCCCATTGGGATGTCGCCGACATGCTCGAGCCCCTCGCCGAGGCGTGGGAGCTGGTGGACGGCGGGCTCATCACCGAGGACAACTTCCGCGACTTCACCTTCGCCAACGCGGTGCGACTCCACGCCGGGCCGAACCCGGCGTTCTTCCAGGGCACCGTCGTCGCCGACGCCGTCACGGCCGAGCTCGCCCGATGAGCACCGACCAGATCCGACGACCGGGTGTCCCGCCGCTGCGATCGGTGCTGTTCTCCTCCGGCAGCGACCCCGCGGACATGAGGCGGGCGTACGCGTCCGGAGCCGACGCAGTGATCGTCGACCTCGAGGAACCACAAACGCCCATGACCACGGCCGTGCGGCAGCAGGCCCGGGCCTCGGTGGCCGAGTTCCTCGACGGCTGCCCTCCGGCCAGAGCCGACCAACGTCCGGTGCTGTTCTGTCGTGTGCAGCCGGCCCGCACCGGCGGCATGTGGGCGGACCTGATGGCGTGCCTGAAGCCGTCGCTCTCGGGCGTCGCGGTGCCCAAGTCCTACGCGGCGAGCGACATCGCGGCCGCCGACGGCGTCGTGACCAACGCCGAAGCCGAGGTCGGGCGGCCGCTCGGTTCGACGTGGATCTACCCGATCTTCGAGACGGCCGAGGCCATCCGAACTGCCCATGAGATCGCCATGGCGTCGCCGCGCGTCGCCTACATGGGCGGGGCGGTGTCGCGCTTTGGTGACATCCACCAGGCGCTCGGCTACCGCTGGACCGCCGCCGGCCGCGAGACGCACTGGCTGCGCTCGAAGCTGCTCGTCGACGCCCGGGCGGCCGGCATCCGGTACCCCGTGAGCGGCATGTGGGGAGGCGCCAACGACGACCTCGAGGGCCTACGCGCGTTCGGCACCCAAATCCGCGACCTCGGCTACTACGGGATGATGCTCGGCAACCCGGATCACATCGACGTGGTGCACGAGATCTTCACGCCGACGAGCGACGAGGTCGCGTACTGGCGCGATCTGGTGCGGCTCGGTCTCGAAGCCGACCGCACCGGGCTCGGCCCCGTGTTGTACGGCGATCCCAACCAGGGCGAGGGGCACGTCGTACACGGCGCCCACATCGAGTCGGCGCGTCTGAACCTGGAGTGGGCCGAGGGCCTGGGTCTGTAGTCGGGCGGTCAGGACGCCGGGATCCGCAGGAGCAGCAGCTGCCCGGCCTCTCGTTTGACCAGTGGCGAACCCGGGACCTGGGCCACGTTGGAACCGTGCGCCTGCACGGTCACCAGCCAGGTGCCCTCTCCGAACCACTCCGACGCGTCGACGATCCCGCTCGACTCGCCGACCGGATCGTTCACCGTCACGACGCTTCGCCACGTGCCCTGGTGGAACAGGTGCTGGAAGATCTGGGCGTTGCCGGTGTCCTCTTGGACCATGAGGCTGCGATGGCTCGTCTCGATGTTGTCCGGACTCGTGAAGGGAACGAAGGCCGAGGTTCCGACGGCGTCTCCGTCGGCCAGCACCGTGAGGCTCACGACGCGGTTCGGATCGGTCGGATCGAGCTCCAGACGCAGGATCCGGCCGTTGTCCGCGGCGCCGATCGTGCCCGACGGTCCACGCCGGAGGCGACCGGTCGTCGCGTCCGGGATGACCCTGGTCGCACCAGTGTCGGCGATGTACACGACGTTGGGGTCGTGCCGGTCGTACGCCAGATCCTCCAGGCGGATCGACTGGAACACGTTGTTGTCGTTCGACCACGTTTCGAGCGCGGCCTGCGGCCGCCCGCCGGCGGCGCCGGTGGCGATGTCGCGAGGGACCGGGATGAACTCGCCGGCGAAATCGTCACCCACGGCCAGGTCGAGGTAGTCGTTGGCTCCGTTGAAGGGATTGGCCGGTTCGACGGGCACCCCGTTGTCGGCGGTGATACGCAGGGCGTAGAGCGAACCTTCGTCAGCGAACAGGGCGCCCTGATCCGCAGCGCGGTAGAGGTACAGCTGGGAGGACGGGGCGTTGAAGGTGTCGTCCGTGGTCAGCATCGCCAACCCCTCCCATGCCCCCGGCACGACCACCGTGTTCTCGTGGTTCATCCGGCCGAGTCCGGGCACGGTCACGTACTCGCCGGTATCGGTGTCGAGCACGACGGCATACCCGCCCTGACGCTGATTGGCGGCCAGGCCCGGGTCGGGGCCGTACGGGGCGCCCGCGGGGACGGTCACGATGTCGTCGGTCTCCTCGCCGGTGAAGAAGACGTACGAGTCGAGCCCCTCCGCCGGCCCACCCATGAACGCCGAGCAGAACCGCAGGAAGCCCGCCGAAGGGTCGATCGCCACCGAGGCATCCAGGACGGACCCCTGCCTCGCTCCGCCTCGCGTCTCGAGGGTGAGCCGCGACACCGACGAGTCGACGAAGTCTCGGGCGTTCTGGAATGGCACGGTCGACTGCTCGTGGTTCACGTAGACCTCGACCTGGCCGGAGGCACCCGAGGGTCGCAGACCGACACCGTCCGGGATGCCTTCGAAGACGAACGAGCCCAGGTGGTCGCCACTGGAGATCAGCGGCTGGACCCAGGCCCCGGACGGCAACCCCGGCGCCAGCGAGAGCATGGCTGGGGTCGAGGTCAGGAATCCCTGGCTCGGCGCAGCCCCCGCAGGACTCGCCGCGCTGCCGGCGATGATGGTGGCGACGAGGGCCACCGCGACGAGGAACCGGTGACGGGACATGCCCTACCTCCAATGTCCGCGACACGACGAACGTGCCGACCTGCGCGGACCTTAGCCCCAGAACGACGACGTCGCCACGAGCGTCGCCGCTCAGCCCAGGCGGTCGATGTATCGGGTGATGAGGCGGTGGGCGATGCTGATCGGCCCCGGGATGTTCGGCAGCTCGTCGATCCGGAACCACTGGGCATCGGCCAGCTCCGTCTCGTCGATCACGATGTCGCCGGACTCCCATTCGGCCTCGAAACCGAGCATGAGCGAGTTCGGGAACGGCCACGGCTGACTCGACTGGTATCGCACGTGGCCGACGTCGACACCGACCTCTTCTTTGACCTCGCGGCGAACGCACTGCTCGAGCGATTCACCGGGCTCCACGAAACCAGCGAGCGCCGAATACATGGGCACGGGGAACAGCTTCCCTCGCCCGAGCAACACCTCCGGCCCGCGGTGGACGAGCGTGATGATGGCCGGGGACAGCCGGGGATAGAACATCAGCCCACAGCTCGGGCACTTCGTCGATCGGTCGCCGTCGACCCATTCGGTGGCGGCGGCGCAGCGGCCGCAGAACCGATGGGTGCGCCCCCACTCGACGATCTGCACCGCCCGACCGGCCAGCATCCAGGCGACATCGTCGGCGCGAGAGTGCAGCGAGAACAGATCGCTGAAGAACGAGCCGTCCGGGGCCTCGACCTCAGCGGCGACGCCGCGACACCACACCGGCGAGTCGTGCCACGTGCCCAGGTAGTGCGGGCTGTCAGCGCCATCCGGTCCGAGCGCGGCCGCGACCTCGGCGCTGACGCCCAGACGGCCGTCGCCATCGAGCAGCACCTCGTTACGACGGACCAGGATCCAGCGGGCGGGGGCCGGATCGTGGTCGGGTGGGCTGATCGCCGAGAGGAACGTCATACGGTGCCGACCTTAGGCGCTGGCCGCACCACCCGCCCCACCTCGAACTGCGCGCGCAGGCCGACCGCCGACGTCGCCTGGCGCGCGCAGTTCGCCGGGAGGTACGGCGCCCGCCCACCCCACCTCCAACTGCGCGCGCAGGCCGACCCCCGACGTCGCCTGGCGCGGCGCAGATCGCTGGGAAGGGGCGACGGGAGTCAGGCGTCAGGGGGCGAGAGCCGGGGGGATACGTTGCCGACCTTAGGCGCTGGCCGCACCGGTGCCGACCTTAGGCGCTGGCCGCACCGGCTCGGGCGCCGCTGCGTTGGATGGCCCGATCATCGGTGCCGAGATAGGAGGCGATGACGAGCGGGTTGTTGCGCACCTCGTCGGGCGTGCCTTCGGCGATCACCTGACCGGCTTCGAGGCAGTACACCCGATCACTGATGCTCATGACCAGAGGCATGTCGTGTTCGATCACCACCACCGACGCATCGAGCTCGCGCTGGATGCGCTTGATCAGTGGACCGAAGGCTTCGGTCTCGCGCTGAGCGACGCCGCCCGTCGGCTCATCGAGCAGGAGCACACGAGCATCGACCGCCAACAGGCTGCCGAGCTCGACGATGCGCCGGGTACCGGTCGACAGCGTCTCGATGAAGTGGTCGGCATATCGGCCGAGACCGAGGTAGTCGATCAGCTCGGTGGCCTCGGCCCGCTTGTGTCGCTCGGCCCGGCCCGACGGCGGCAAGCCGGTCAGTGACGGCAGGAGCAGGGACCGCTCCCGGGCTTCGAGGGCAACCATCATGGTCTCGCGGACCGTCAGCTCGGGGTACAGCCGGGCGGACTGGAAGCCGCGGCCCAGTCCGACCCGATGGCGCGCCACCGCCGACATGCCGCTGACATCGCGTCCGAGCACCTCGATGCGACCGGTCGATGGCACGAAACCACTGATGGCGTTCAGCAGGGTCGACTTGCCGGCGCCGTTGGTGCCGATGAGGCCCACCAGTTCCCCCGGCTCGACTCGGAAACTGGCCTCGCTGACGGCGATGTTGCCGCCGAACCGTACGGTGACGCCGTCGGCCAGCAAAGCCGGCTGACCCTCCGGCTGGGGCGAGCGCACCGTCCCCGATCGGGTCGGGATCCGCCGTTCGATGGTCGGGAGATCGACGCCGGCCGCCTCGAGGCGACGATCGGCCCACCCGAGCAACAGATCGCGCACGGTGTAGACGACCTGGATGAGCCCGCCCGGGAAGTACATGAGCAGGATCAGCAGGCCGATGTCGCTGGTGATCAGGCGCACGAGCTCGTTGTCGTCGGCCACGGCACCAATGCCTCGCACCCACAGCGCACCGAGCAGCGGACCGGCGATGGAGCCGAGGCCGCCGATGATCGACACGATCACCACGTCGATCGACGTCAAGGGCGCGAACATCGTCGACGGTTGCAGGCTCGGTTGCAGGCTCACGTAGAGCGCGCCGCTGAATGCAGCGATCCCGCCCGAGATGGCGAAGCCGGTGAGCTTCATCCGCGTGGGCGACACGGTCGACGCACTGGCCATCTCGTCGTTCTCCCGCACGGCGATCAACGATCGGCCGAGGCCGGTGCGGCGGATGTGCGCCACCATGGCGGCGACGAGCACGAGACAGAAGAGGACCAGGTAGTAGAAGGTCCGGCGCGATGCGTTGAAGTCGACCTCGACCGGACCCCAGTCGATGACCGGCTTGGCAGGCGGTCGAGGTGAGGTGGAACCGCCCGAGAAGAACGCCTGGTTGAACATCCAGGCGCTGGCCGCCACCGCGAAGGCCAGCGTCGTGACGGACAGGAACAAGCCCTTCACGCGAAGGGCCGGGAGCCCGACGATGAGCGCGGCGATCACCCCGGCGAGGACCGCGACGATCAGCGCCACCCCCCACGGCAACGAGACCGAGGCATCGAACAGGTCGAACGGGATGGGGATGTCGTGGTCGCTGGTCACGGCCAGCATGGTCAACCCGCCGACTCCCACGAACGCGAACTGAGCCAGGGAGAGCTGCCCGCTCCAGCCCGTCAGCACGGTGAGCGAGTACGCCACCATGGCGAAGATCATGATCCCCGACCAGGTGAACATGGTGCTCGGCGAGTTGAAGAACAGCGGGAGGAGGGCCAACGCGCCGAAGATCACCGCGAACCCGATCTCGGGCATGTTCCGCACCCACCAGATGTCCTGGAGGCGTCCGGGAATCGGTTTGACCTTGGGCGACAGCGACCAACTGGCGTCGTCGGACCGGCGACCACGCCGGGCGAACACGACGATCAGCAGGACCGCGACGAAGAGGTACAGCTCGACGATCGTGCGGTTGGTCGATTCGACGTTGCCGAGCACCACCTGCTCGACGACACCCACGACGATGCCGGCGCCGAGCGCCCGCGGGATGGAGGTCATCCGGGCCAGGAGGGACACCACCAAGGCCCGGAGCAGGAGCGGGGGCCCGAGCGCGGCGGTGCCGGCCTGGGCGGCGTTGATGCCCTGGAGCGGGGCGAACAGGATCGCCGTCGCAGCGGCGAACGCTCCCGCGATGGTCCAGACGACGGTCGATGTCGTCTTGGGGCTGATGCCGTACACGCGGGCGGTATCGGGGTTCGAGGCACTGGCCCGGACGGCCAGGCCGAACCGGGTCCGGGTGAGGAACAGGGCCAGTCCCATGATCAGGATCGGGATGATCAGGAGGATCACCACCTCGCGCTCGAGGATGCGGAGGTCGTCGGTGGGCTCCCATTTCACCTTGAACGGCAGCGGGATGGTGCCGCCGGTGATCACCTTGGGTAGGTAGATGCGCGAGCCGGCCAAGATGGTCCCGACCCCGATCGTGGCGATCAGGACCACCAAGCGCGGAGACGCGAACAGGCGACGGATCACGATCAACTCGACCACCGCCCCGATGGCTGCGCCCAGAGCGATGCACAAGATGAACGACAACCACCAGTTGACGTCGTACCGAACATGGAGGAGCACGAAGACGGCGACGCAGAATGCACCCATCTCACCGTGCGCGAAGTTCAACGTCCCGGTGGAGCGGTAGACGAGGAGGAAACCGGCGGCGAACGCCGCGTAGGTCAGGCCGGTGACCAGCCCGATCAGCAGGTCCTGCTGAGAGATCTCGAGACCGAGCAGCTCGATCATGTCAACCCCTCTCCCCGCCGAGGAACACGGCTCGGGCGAGGTCGTCACGTTCGGCCAGTTCCTGGGCCGGGCCCTCGAAACGCACCCGGCCCTTCTCCATGAACACCGCCCGGTCCGAGACGGCCAGGGCCACGTTGAGCGACTGCTCGACGACGATCATCGTCTGTCCCTTCGCCCTGAGGGCCTCGACCACTTCGAGGAGCTCGTGGACTACGACCGGGGCCAGACCGAGGCTCAACTCGTCGATGATGAGCACCTCGGGCTCGTGCATGAGTGCCATCGCCAACGCCAGCATCTGTTGCTGGCCCCCCGACAGCTCGCTGGCCGGCTCGTCGAGGCGGCCGGCCAGGGCGGGGAAAGTCTCCAGGACCTTGTCGATCCGGGCTCGTTCCTCGGACTTGCTCAACCGGCTGCTGAGGAGCGACGAGCGCAGGTTCTGTCCGATGGTGAGATCGAGGAAGGTACCCGCGCCCCCTCGGAGCTGAACGACACCTTCCCGAAACCGTCGTTCGGCCGCCGCGTAGGTGAGGGTCACACCATTGAGGCGCACGACACCTCGGTCCGGGGTGCCGAGGCCGCTGATGACCCGGAGCACCGTGGACTTGCCGGCCCCGTTCGTGCCGAGCAGGGCCAACGTCTCGCCGCGCTGCACCTCGAAACTGCAGTCGAACAACACCTGGACGGGCCCGTAACTGAAATCGAGGTTGTGGACCTGGATGACGGGAGTGTGGTCCGGCTCGGCTTTCATGCGCTCGATCTCGGCCTGCTCCTCGAGCAACTCCTCCACGGCCAACGAGATGTCACGGCGGATGTACCGGCTGCCGAACACGATGATCGCCCCACCGATCAACGCGGCCGGCGGCGCGGCGGCGGTCATCGCGGTCCGAGAACCGTAGGCATCGGACAGCTGCCCGACCAGCAGCCCACCGATGAAGCCGCCCATCAAGAAGATGAACACCGGGATGAGGGCGAAGGCCTGGGCTCGGATCCGGTAGGGCGACACGGCGCCGACGATCATCGGCGCGGCCACGAACGCGGCCGAGATGGCGGCCTGGGCGAGTCCGAGGGAGGCGACCAGCAGCCACAGCGTGTGGAAGCGCAACCCGGGGATGTACAGGACTCCGGCGAAGACGACCAACAACCCGGCGGTCCGCATGACCAAGGGCGGTGAGAGCCGGAACTGCTTGTCGAAGAACGTTCCGGCCAGCATCGGGGCCAGCAGGGCCGGGATCCACAGCAGCGCTTCGATGATGCCGCGGTCGAGCGCATCCTTGCCGTACTCCTCCTCCAGCAACAGGTTGAACTGGAGCGGGATGGCGATCAGGGCGAACCCGAGCACGCCGATGCCGATGCACAACGAATAGAAGGTCTTGACCTTCTTGAGGCGGGCGAACGCGGCGCTGGTCGACACCGGCAACTCCTCGCCCGTATGTTCGAGCTGGCTGCCCAGCACCGCTTCTTGATCCCACTTGCCTCGATCGGGTTCTTTGAGCCGAATCGACAAGAGACCCAAGATGATGGGCGGGATGGCCAGGATGTAGAGCGCGGTACGCCAACCCTCGGTTCCGCCGACACCCGTCGCGATGCCGCCGATGATCAACGGCCCGGTTAAGAGTCCGAGCGGACGGGCCAACGCCTCGAAGCCGAAGATGCGGCCGCGGGCCTGGATCGGGTACGCATCCGAGAGCAACGAGCTCGACACCGGGATGCGGTACGCCTGGCCGATGCCGGTGCCCACGTTCGTCCAGAACATCTGGAACGGGTTCGCCGCGGCACCGGTCAGGAACATCGTGATGGCCCAGAAGAACGAGGCGATCGGGATGATCGTCGTGCGTTTGATGTGGTCGGCGGCGGCCGCCATGGGTACCGCTCCGAGCACCAGGGCCACCCCACCGAAACTCAGGACGCCCTGGAGGGTCGTGTCGCTGATGTCGAACGTCTCTTGGATGTCCGGGGCGACGACCCGGATGGCCCGGGGGATCTCGTCGATGAAATGGAGGAGGAACATCATCACGAGCATCGAGGGCCCGCCTACGCCCACCGCCTCCTTGAGGGACATGGGGTCGTCGCCCACACCCGGAAGCAGATCGTCGGGCAGGATCGTGACCTGATCACGCTGCCGCCTGCTCCGCCTGGCGTTTGGCCTCCTCGTCGAGCACCGCAGCGGCGAGTACCGCCGGGTCGTCGAAGCCAGGCTCGATGTCGTTCACGATCTCGGTTCCCCCCGGACGGCCGTCAGGGGGGAGATTCTGGTCGACAACCCCCGCCGGGCACCAGTGCGCCGCTATCCGCAGGCTGGGGGATCGGCGTACTTGTGGGCGTTCGACCGGTGAGGCCAGACTGTCGGCGCCGTCGAGGGGCGACGGTGGAAAGAGGGGATCCGATGAGTCGACGATTGCTCGCACTTCTGTCCTGCCTGATGGTCTTCACCTTGGTCGCCGCATCCTGCGGCGACGACGACGACGACACGGGCGGCACGACAGACGAAGGTGACGGGGCCGACACCACGACGACCGCCGCCGATACCGGCACGGGCGACACCGAAGCTCCGGACAGCACGACCACCGTGGTCACCGAGACCACCGTGGCCGGAGGCGGCGAGGCCAGCGGCGATGCGTTCGCCAACTACGAGGATCCGCGAGGCGGCATCTTCGCCGATTTCGCCTCGAGCTTCGTCCGCGACGATCCGTTCTCTGGTCTCGACGAGTTCTGCGTGGCGCACGATCCCGCGGCCGAGTTGACCGAGACCGATCCCGGCATCACGGCCGAGTCGATCAAACTCGTGCACCTGCGGAGTCGTCTCGAACAACTGGCCGACATCGGCTTCGCCGTCCCGGTCGGTGATCCGGCGCTCATGTTCCAGACCTTCATCGACTACGCCAACGAGAACTGCGGCGGCGTGCGCGGCCGTCAGATCGAACTCGGCCTCGTCGAGGTCGATGCCTTCAACGCCGCCGCCGATCTCGACGCCCTTCGTAATGAAGCCTGCATCCAGGCGACGGAGGACGAGGGCGGCGTGATCGTGATGAACAGCACCGGCTTCAATGGCTCGGCCATCCTCTGCATCGCCGAAGAGCACGATGTCGCGTTCATCACGACCCAGGGCAACCCGGCCGATTACACGGAACGGTCCGAGGACCGGCTCGTCGCCTTGTCGCCCACGCTCGGTGAGGGCCTGGAGTTCCTGGCCGGCTCGCTCCTCGAGAGCGGCGCTCTCGAGGGTCAGGTCATCGGTGTGGTGGCACCGGACACCCCCGGCCAGCCCGAAGATGTCGAGGCGTTCCTCGTCCAGCCGCTGCGTGACGCAGGGTTCGAGGTCATCTACGACGTCATGGGTTGCCAGGGCGGCAGCGCCTGCACGCAGGGCATCCAGGAATCGGTCACCAACATGATCGACGGCGGCGTCACCTCCCTGTTCAACACCATGAACGTGGTGTCGTGGCCGCAGTACTTGCTCGAGATGGTCACCCAGGGCGTCCAGACCGGCGACATCCAGTTCTACGCCTCGGACTTCAACAGTCAGGCCGGTGATCTGGTGTCGAGCAAAGTGGTCACGTTCGGCGGTGAAGAAGCCGGGAACCTGTACAACGGCGCCATCATCGTCGACGACGCCGACACCGGAGCGTTCCGTAACCCCGGCTTCGAGGAGCGGCCGTTCAACGACATGTGCTACCGCACGTTCAGTGAGGCGACCGGCGTCGAGTACGACCTTTTCGATCCGGTGGAGAACACGGCGTACGGCATGGTGACCACGGTGTGCACCGAGGTGCGCATGGCGTTGCGAGCCATCTACGACGCCGGTGAGAACCCGACCCGCGCCGACATCTTCGGCGCCCTGGCCAACCTCGGCCCCGTGGACATCCAGAACATGGTTCCGGCGTCGGTCGCACCAGGAAAGCCGTCTGTCCCCGATGCCATCCACACCATGGTCTTCACCTACCCGTGTGTGATCGAGGGCACGGGCTTCGGCGAAGAGAACACCTGCATCGTGCCGATCGAGGGCGACGAATGGATCCCCGCCCCCCGGTGACCTGAAGCCAGGGTTGGACTCGAACTGGGAGACCAGCCGGTCGCCGTGGCGACCGGCTGGTCTCCCAGAACGCTTTTCGGTCCGACCGGCTCAGCTGTTCGAGGCTCAGCCGTTTGTGGATGAGTGACCGGCGGTGGCGGCGACGACGCCGAGGAGCACGAACAACGCGCCGGACACGTAGCGGCGCGTGATGGGCAGAGCCCGACCCCGGAGCAGGAACCCGCGCAGGCCACTGGCCAGCAGCGAGTAGGTGCCGTTGAACACGGTGGCCAACACCACGAACACCGCGGCCAGCACCAAGGACTGCGTGGTGGCCTGGGCATCTTCGGGGCGGACGAACTGCGGGAAGATCGACAAGAAGAAGAGGGCCGTCTTGGGGTTGAGGGCGTTCACGATCACGCCCTGCCGAAACGCTCGCCTCTTCGACACGCCGGGCTGGTCGGGGTCGATCGGCTCGGGAGCGCGAGTGAGCGTCCGCAGCCCGGTCACGACCAGGTAGACCCCTCCCGCCCACTTGACGACCGTGAACGCCGTCGCCGAGGTGGCCAGTAAGGCGCTCAGCCCACCTACGGCCGCCGCCGCTTGGATGGCATCGCCGACCTCGAGCCCGATCACGGCGGCCAACCCGACCTCACGACCATCGGACACGCTGCGGTTGATGATGTAGAGCACGGCGGGCCCCGGGATCAGGAGCAACGCCACCGTGGCGGCCGAGAAGGCGGCGAGGGTCGACCAGTCGGGCACGGTCGATCAGGGTAGCGAGGTCAGTAGTACAGCGCCGCACAGGGCGGCGTCAGTAGTACAGCGCCGCACAGGGCGGCGTCAGTAGTAGAGGACCGTGCCATATCCGAGACGCACCAGTTGGCCGTGCTGGTTCGTGAGGCGGTGCTCGGCGGTGAACACCGACGTCGGGCCCAGCCGCATCTTCTTTTCGACCACATCGACCAGGCGGGTCACGCCGGTGATCACGTCGCCGGGCCGGATCGGCGCGAAGTAGAGCGACCGCTGGCCACCGTTGAGAATGCGGTGCCCGGGCTCGTTGCTGATCGGTCGCATCCATGCGCCACCGAACGCCCGCCGAGGGCTCCAGGCGAACGGCTCGAACTCCGGTGGCGCCACCATGCCGCGCCACGGCCCGGCGGCGGCGGCCGCCTCGTCGAGCATCGTGGCCGGCGCCGGCTCGGGCCAATGGGTGGCCAGGCTCCATTTGCGGATGTCGTTCACGCCGACCGGCCAGCTCGCGACCGGCTCGGTCCGGGTGTCGATCAGATCGATCTCGGCCTGGGTGAGGAACACCCCCGGCCCGGCGTCACCGGACGGCGGGAGCGGGCCGGGATCGGGGAGCACGTCGGGAGCGCCATCCCACAGCTGCACGGTGGCGGTCCCCGGCGTGGTGTCGACACCGTCCTGGTTGGTCACCCCGAGGTCGAGGTGCACGAGGGCTGCGCCGTCGCGGATCTCCTTGCCGGTGACCGTCGCCCAGGTCGACAACGTGTCGCCCTTGAAGTTCAGGGCCCGGAACTGGCAGGAGAAGACCACGACCCCGCCCGAGCCACCGAGCCACGCTCCGAGCGCATTGTGCAGGTAGGCGATGCGCAGATTGCCCATGCCGAACGCCGCCGGTTGCCCCGCAGCACGAGCATCGTCGTGATCCATGTGGATCGGTACGAACTCGTCGTTGACGGCGGCATACCGGTTCCAGTGGGCGAAGTCGGTGGTCCGCACGAGCGCCGGGACCCGGTCGCCGACGTGGACGGTGTCGAATCGGGGTGAGCTCACGCAGGGATCGTAGGCAGTCTCAACCCTCGCCGTCGTACGTTCCGAACGACCACAGGTTGCCCTCGGGATCGCGGATGGAGAAGACGAGGCCTTCGGGGTCGTAGTCGGGAGCGCTCGGTTCGATGAGGATGTCGACACCGGCACGGACACACCGGTCGTAGACCGCGAGCGGATCGGCGGTGATCACATAGATGCTGTCGCTGCCGATCGGCCGGTCCGAGAACACGTTGCCGGGCCGGTGCGCCGAGGCCGCCTGGATGACCCCACCTTCGGGCCACCGCAACTGGCTGTGGGCGACGATCCCCGGCTCCGCCTCCGGGACGACCAGGTGCCGCCCGCCGCTGGGCGATGGACGGCCGACGTCAATTCGAGCCGCATGCCGTAGGACGACAGCCGATCGCCGTACACGTCGGCCGACACCTGCTCGACCTGCTGGGACAACATCCATCGGTGTCCGAACGGATCCACCAGCGTGCCGTGACGAGCCCCGTGGGGCTGATCGGCCGGTTCGGCCTGCGCCTCGGCGCCGGCCACGACGGCCCGGGCGTACAGCCCGTCGACATCGTCGACCTCCAGATGCAGCGTCACCGACGAGCCGCCGAGCGTGCGAGGCGACACGACGCCGATCTCGGGGAACTCGTCGCTCAGGTAGAAGGTGGCGGCTCCGATGCGGAACTCGGCGTGGCCGATCCTGGACTCCTCCATGACGACCCGCATCACCTCGATCGCGCCGAAGGCCGAGGAGTAGAAGGACGGGGCGGCCGTTCCATCGTGAACGGCCAGGTACGGGGTGGTGTGGGTGGTCATGGGCATCGTCGCAGGCCGCCGAACCACTACACCCGGGACAAGAGATTCCTCGACCGACCGGCGAACGAGCCGGCCGGCAGGCCTGCCTCAGCCCTGGGCGATGGCGTCGAGGACATTGAGCCGGGCGGCCCGGCGGGCCGGGTAGATCGCCGCCGCCACCCCGAGAGCGGCGATCACCACCGCCAACACGATCAGCGACGTCAGCGGCACGATCTGCTCGGTCACGCCCTCGTCCTCGAGCGCCCTCGTCAGCGCGAAGCCGAAGAAGACACCCAGGGCGAGCCCCAGCAGCGCTCCGAAGCTCGAGACGATGGCCGCTTCCCACCTGACCATGGATCGCACCTGCCCGCGTTCCATCCCGACGGCTCGGAGGAGGCCGATCTCGTGGGTACGTTCGAACACCGCGAGCAACATGGTGATCAGCACCCCGAGCAGGGCGATCAGCACGGCAAGGGCGAGCAAGGCGGTGATGAGGCCGAGGAACTGGTTGACCTGCGCCTTGACATCGCCGACGTACTCATCCCGGTCCTTGACCTCCACACCGGGGTATCCAGCATCGAGTCGCTGCTGGATGGCCTCTTGCGCGGCCTTCTGGTCGACGCCCGCATCGAGGTTGATCAGCACGAGGGAGTCGTTGACCTCGGCAAAGTTGGCCGAGAAGGTGTCGATGCCGACGACGTAGTCGCCGATCAGCGTGTCGTCCTCGTACAGCGCCACGACCTCCAGATCACGATCACCTGCTGGGAAGGTGGCCACGACTCGATCACCGATCGACCAGCCCCGGTCGTCGGCGACGTCGCGTTGAACGGCGAGCCCATCACCAGACAGCTGGGTGATGTCGCCCTCGCGGACATCGATGTCCATTGCCGCATCGGGGCCGGCGACGACGAGAGCCTCCGGCGTGATCCCGACGACCTCCTTGGTGAATTCGCCGAGGCGGAAGTTGGCGAATCGATAGGGGTACACGCCGCCGACTCCGGCGATCTCGCTCACATCCCGAGCCACGGCCGGGCTGAACCCGGTGGGACTGGGGCTGTCCGACGTGATGACCAGATCCGACACGGCGCCTCGGGACACCGCCTTGTCCACGGACTCCGACATCGAGCTCGACAGGATCAGCGCTCCGGCCATCGAGCGCGGTGCCGATCATCAGCGCTGACGCGGTCGCGGCCGTTCTCCGCGCGCTGCGAAGCGCGTTCTCCCGGGCCAGGAGGCCCGACGCGCCCCGCAGGTGGGCGATCGGCGAGCCGACAGAACGGGTCACGGGGCGGGCCAACATCGGTGCGAGCATCGCTGCGCCGATGAACACGGCAAGGGCTCCGAGCCCCACCGCGGCCAACTCGCCCGCGCCGAGCCCCCACAACATGGAGGCGATTCCCAGGAGACCGAGTGCTCCGCCGGTCAGGTTGCGGGCCACGAACCTCGTCGTTCCCCCACCAGCCCCCGACTGCATGGCGGCGATCGGCGGCACCCGTGACGCTCGAAGCGCCGGTGCGATGGCCGAGATTGCCGTGATGACCGTGCCGCCGACCAACGCCACGATGACCGTGCGGGGCAACACGACGAGCGAACCCGCGGGGACGTCGAATCCGAACCCGGCCAGGACAGTCTTGAGCCCCGATGCCAGCAGCAGGCCGGCACCGAGCCCGATGGCCGAGGCCACCAAGCCGAGCAGGAGGGACTCGAACACGACCGACGCCATGACCTGCCGGGCCGAGGCTCCGAGCGCCCGCAGCAGCGCGAGCTCCCGGGTCCGCTGGGCCACCACGATGCCGAACGTGTTGTAGATGATGAACGCACCGACGAAGAGGGCGATGTAGGCGAACACTAAAAGGAAGGTCTTGAAGAAGCTCAAGCCCTCCTCCATCGCTTCGTCGCTCTCCTGCGAGAGTTGATCGCTGGTGACCGCTTCGTAGCCACCGGGGAGGGCGGCGGCGACCCGGTCCTGCAGGATGTCCGGGTTCACGCCTTCGGCCGCCCGGATGTCGATCGAATCGAACTCGCCCACTCTGTCCATCACCTGTTGCGCCGTGGACAGGTCGAACACCGACAACGTGGCACCGGCGATGTTTTCGGCACGACCGAAACCGGCCACCCCCACCAAGGTGAAGTTCTGAGGACCGTTCGGGGTCACCAACCGGATGCCGTCACCCAGAGAGAACCCACCGTCCTCGAAAGCAGCGGCGTCGATCGCCACCTCGTCGGGGCCGGTCGGTTTGCGCCCCACGCGCAACGTGAGAGGAGTCAGTTCCTCGTTCTCGCTCCAGTTGAGCCCGAACGCCGGCGCCATCGGCGCGCCGACCCGGTCTCCGTCGGCGTCGAGGATCTCCACGCCGACGCCGAAGATGGCCCCCTCTACCGCGGCGACACCCTCGACGTCACGAACGGTCACGAGAAGGCTCTCCGGTACAGGTGTCCGTGCCGCGTCGTTGCCCAGCGCACTCACCGTGCGGACGCTCACGTCCACCGAGGCATAGGCGTCGTCGAAGATGTCCTCGAACAACCCGCTGATGGTGTCGGTCAACACGTACGTACCGGACACGAACGCCACTCCCAGAACCACGGTGAGCACCAGCGCGATCGATCGGAACTTGTGAGCCAGCAGGTTCTTCAGAGCTACTCGCCTCATGACGTTCTCCTCAGGTGAGTACGGCCATCTGCTCGAAGATCGTCGTGGTCGTCGGCCCGTCGAGCTCGGCCACCACGCCACCATCGGCCAGGAACACCACCCGATCCGATCGCGCTGCGGCTGTGGGGTCGTGGGTCACCATCACCACCGACTGCCCGAGCTCGTCGACGGCCTGACGCAACAGACCCAGGACCTCGGCCCCCGAGTGAGAGTCGAGGTTGCCGGTCGGTTCATCGGCCAGGATCAGCTGCGGCCGGGCCACCAGGGCGCGAGCCACCGCCACCCGCTGCTGCTGGCCGCCCGACAGCTCCGACGGATGATGGTCGAGGCGATCACCGAGGGCGAACCGCTCGATGACCTCGTCGAACCACCGTGGGTCAGGCTCGGTGCCAGCCAGCATCTCGGGCAGAAGAACGTTCTCTCGCGCCGACAGGGTGGGTACGAGGTTGTAGGACTGGAACACGAACCCGATGGCCGAACGTCGCGCCCGGGTCCGCTCACGTTCGTTCAATGACGCGAGGTTGATACCGCCGACCCACACCTCTCCCGACGTCAGCTCGTCGAGACCGGCCAGGCAGTTGAGCAAGGTGGACTTCCCCGAACCGGACGGACCCATGATGCTCGTGAACCGACCGGCGCCGAAGCCCACGGTGACATCGTCCAGGGCTCGAACCGTTATCTCACCCATCCCGTAGGTCTTGACGCCGTGCACCATGCGCGCCGCCAGCTCTCCCGAGCCGGTCACCGCTCGCCCCTGCTCCATCATCAGCTGCTGGCTCCTCGCGGCACGCTCCTCGAACTCCCGGCCTGCTCACCATCCTCCGACGAGGCGGGCACCTGGTCACAGGGGCTTTGGGCCCGGCCACTGTCGAGTCGCCCGAAGAAGACAGCGTCGGGGGCTGTAGCGAATCCGGAGTACGTCGGCTCACCGCGGGGTCATCGGTAGCGATCGCGCCCCGAACGCGACGAGAGCCAGCGTGCTGATCGCCGTCAGGACCCACCAGGCTCCAGCGCGGTGACCGGTCCCGACCATGGGCAGCGCGTGCCAACGCTGAGCGAACGCCGAGATGGTCAACACCACACCGGGTCCCGCCGCCGCGTCGCCCAGGCCCGTGCCCGGTCCGTCGCGACCGGCAGACCAGGCCGCCGCGGCCGCGCTGATCGATGCGACCGCGGCGCCTTCGGCGAGCCTCGATGAGCCGTCGGCGAGCGCGACCGGGTCACGCCACGTCGCCAAACCGGCGACGACGAGACCGACCACGAGCACGGCGACAGCGATCATCGCCGCACGAGCCAACACCCGGCGCGGCGCCGACACCGGTACGGATGAGAGGACCGGACGCGCCGGCTCGTCGAAGGCGAGGGCAATGGTGGAGCTGGCGATCACCACCCACGCGGCGACGGCGGTCCCAAGCACCTGCCCACCCCGGGCCATGGTCACCAGGAGCGGTAAACAGGCCAGGGCGATCAGCGGGCCGACCTCGATCCACGGCACGGACCGCACGACCAGGCGATGCCTGGCCAGCCGGATCGCCCCGGTCAACATTCTGAGACGACGGGCGTGCGCCCGCTCGACGAGTCGACCGGCTCCGCTCCCACCGCCAGCAAGAGCTCGTTCGTGGTCGTCGCCGGGTCGATCCACCGCTCCCACTCCGCGTCGACGACGGACGCGATCGCTGCCTCGTCACCCGATATGAGTGCCCTCGCCGCGACCAGATCGGACGTCGACCACACCACGGGTGTCGGTCCGGCGCCACAGACATCTGGCCACGGACGCGACGGGTACCAATCCTGTCCGTGGTCGGTGAGCGGCGGAAGCGACGCCATCCGCTCGATCGCATCGTCCACGGGCAGATCACGGGTGGCCAACCAGATGGCGAGCACGCCACGGGCCTGGTCGGCCACGTCGACGACCTCCCCGGTCCGGGCCTCATCCGCGATACCCGACGCCGCGAGCGCCAACCAGAAGCGCACCCCGTCCTCGGAGGTCATGGCGACCGGCAGTGTCCCGGGAGGGGCCGGGTCGTCGGGCAGCAGGGCCGCCACCTTGTCGTCGAGCTCATCGACGCGGACCAACGCACCCTGCCGTACCGTCCATCCACCGAGGTCGACGCGGGACGGGACCGGCGCCAGGACGGCGTCGACATGGGAGCGGAGGTTGTCGACGAGCGCACCGTCGCCGGCGTAGGTGCACAACGAAACCCGGAGCCGTTCACACGCCTGGTGATCGTCGGGTTCGACGATGAGTGAGGCGATACGCCGGGCGTCCCCGTCGGAGATCGGCCTCGTGGCCGCGTAGCCGGCGAGCGCAGTTCCCAGCAGGACCGCGGCGCTGAACCCGGCGAAACGCAGCCCCCGCCCCGATCTCCAGAGGGTCACCAGGAGGGTCACCGTCACCAGCCCGACGAGCCAGAGGAAGTGGGCGATCCACCGTGGCGTGGTGAAGCGGACGTCCACGAACTGGCTCGGGTTGATCAGCGAGAGCTGACTGACGCCATCCGACTCGCCGGCCCCGATCTCGGCCAGCCGCCCGGTGACGAGTCCGATGACGACCACGGCGACGACGGGGCTGACCGTCCAGGGTGCCCACCGGGCCACCACGACACCGAGGAACGAGCCTCCTACGGGGATCAACACCGCGCCCACCATCACGATCACCTGACGGGCGTCGAACGAGCCCCACTCGTGCGTGGAGGACGCCAGATAGGCCACGAGCAGGCTCACCGACGTCACCGCGGCGAACAGGGCCGGCACGACAGAGGACACGGCGTGGGCGGCATCCCGGGTGCCCGTCGCGGTGGGGCAACACGAGAACAGCTCCTCGACTCCGTCGCGCCGGGACCGGGTTCGCGCCCGGTGAACCGCCACCGTGCTCATGCCGGCGAGCGGATACATGGCCAGCGGCATGCCCTCGACGAGGTCGGGAATCTGGCCGTCGTTGTCACCAGACCAGATCACCCCGAAGGAGATCACGATCATCAGGCAGAAGCCGATGCCGGCGGCAAACGCGATCGATCCCGGGAACAGTTCCCGGGACTCGACGCGGCCCAGGGCACGCGCCACGCGGCCCGGCTGGGATCGGGGCACAATCGCCGACGGGGCGAACTCGATCGCCGCGGCGCCGACCCAACGGCCGTCCGCCACCGCAGGGCGCCGCGGGACGGCGCCGCCGACCACTGTCGCGAGTCCGACGACCACCGCGCCGGCCAGCAGAGGGATCGCCCCACCGAATCCGGCCGCGGCGCCGAGCGGGATGACCGCCAGCACCAGCCCGAGGAGAACCGGGCGCCATCGGTCGTTCATACCCCCGCTCCCACGGTGGCCGCGACCGAGCCGGTGAGCGTGAGGTACCCGTCCTCGACGGTCGGTTCGACGAGCGTGGCGCCCGGCGGCGGCTCACCGATATGACGCACCCGACCGTCGCCGGAGGCCCACGCCAGGTGTGCGGACGGGTCGCGGTGGTCGTCGATCCACACTCGGCCCCGCGCCAGTTCGGCCAGCTCCCCTGGCGTGCCGAGGAACCGGTTCACGCCACCCAAGAGCACGGCGACCCGGCTGCACAAGGCGGCGACGTCGTCGGTCTGGTGGGTGGAGAGGAGGATCGTCGACCGATCGGCGAGCGCCGACAGCAGCTCGCGAAAGCGCAGGCGCTGCTCCGGGTCCAGCCCCGCGGTCGGTTCGTCGAGGATCAGCAGCTCCGGGTCCCCGATCAGGGCTTGGGCGATGCCGACCCGGCGCCGCATCCCGCCGGACAGCTTCCGCAATCGTTTGTGCATCACCGCTTCCAGGCCCACCAGGCACAACACCCGTCGGACCTCGTCGTGCCGACCCTTGCGCTCGCCCCATTCCTTCAGGATCGCGACGTAGTCGACGAACTCGAACGCGGTGAAGTTCGGATGGAACCCGGGCTCCTGGGGCACGTATCCGAGCGATCGTCGTATGGCCAGTCGGCCGTCGGCGTCCGCGGGGTCGTGGCCGAGCGATTCCACCCGGCCGGCGTCGGGCGGGAGTGCAGTGGCAAGGATGCGCAGCAGCGTGGTCTTGCCCGCACCGTTGGGACCGAGCAGTCCGCAGATGCCCCGCCCGAGCCGCAGGCTCACGCGGTCGAGCGCGAGGGTGGAGCCGAACTGTTTGCTCACCTCGTCCGTCGTCACGGTAGCGATCACCAGGACACCTCCAGTGTCGAGAACATCTCGCGCCGGCGCCATGCGACCACCGACGCCGCGGTGCCGCCGAGCACGGCTGCCACCTGACCCGGCGGACCGAACAGCGCCGTGTCGATCAGCGGGCCGCCCATGTCCATCACCGAGATCGTCGCGACGAGGACGAGCCACACGGCCATCATCAGTGTCGCGGCCTGCGAGGAACGCATCCACGTCGACGCCGCCAGGGCGGCCGCCGCCAATGCCGCCCCGGGCAGAAGCCAGACCCAGGCCGTCCGCATCGGCCCCGGACCGATCGCGCCGACGGCTGCGAGGGCGACCATGGCGGGGAGCGCAGTCATGAGCACGCGTTCTCACCGCCAACGAGCCGCCGTGCACCGGGGTGACCACCGCCGCCTCCCCCGCCGGTTCGGAGATCGGAGCGAACGCCGCCAGCACGGCGAGCACCGGGAGCAGCGGGGCGAGGGCCAGCAGGAGCCTCGGCGAGTCGGAGGCGGCGCCCGCCCACCACGCTCCGAGCGACGCCGAGCGCGACCGAGAAGGCCCAGGAGAGGCGCAGTTGACCCGTCGCCGCCATCAGCCGGGCGGTGGCCGGAGGGGTACCGACCGCCTCGATCAACCTCTCGGTCCACGAACGCGCCGGTCGGTCGATGACGTCGACGATGCTGCGCCACGAACCGGCCTCGACCATGGTGTCCGCACATCCGGCGAGCACATCCCGGCACATCCCGCAGGACACGAGGTGCTGCTCGACCGACGCCGCGCTGGTGCTGTCGATGGCCAACGGGTCTCGGGCGAACCGTTCCAGCATCGAGGCCGGGACATGCCAGTTCCTTTGCACGTCGTTCGTCACGCCAACGCTCCTCGCATCTGTGCACGCGCTCTCATGGCGCGCGTCTTCACGGTTCCCGCCGGAATGCCCAACAGCTGGGCGGCCTCACGGGTCGTCAAACCGTCCAGCACGGTCGCCTGCAGCACGTCGCGGAGCTCGGGCGACAACCCCGAGAACGCCGCCGCCAGGTCGCCGTGCTCGATCCCGCCCAACACGACATCATCGATCCCGCCATCCGCCGACTCCGGCCCCTCCCGCCGCACCGGCGCCCACCGGCCCCGCCGACGGTTGACACCGACGAGCCGCCGGACAGCTATGCCCCACATCCATGCCGCCGGCTCACCCCGCCCGTCCCAGGCCCCGGCCGAGCGCCAGACCGCGACGAACGTGTCCTGGACCGCATCCGCCGCCATGTCCCGATCAGCGCATCTCCGGAGCAACCGTGAGCGGATCCAGGGCGCGTGCCGACGGTGTAGCTCCTCGAGCGCGCTCCGATCACCGTCGGCCACCGCCGTGAGCAGCTCTGCGTCCGAGGACATCGACTCCATCGTCCATCTAGTCGCGCACCAGCACCATTGCGGTTCTCGTCAAGCGCCGGCGCCGAGACCAATCCGGAACGACGTCGGCGACGAACGGTGCCTGCGGGTGGTTGGAGACCCGCCCTGCCGGGTATTGCCCCCCGGGCGACTGCCCGGGCCGGCTGGCCCGCAGTTTCACCACAGAGAGGATCCCTGATGAGCAGTGAAACAAGAAGGCGGAGAGGACACACAACATGACCGAATCAGTACGAACGACAACGAGGTTGCGAGATCGGCGGCTCGTTGCCCTCGTGGCCGCCGGCATCCTGGCTGCGATCGCGGCCACCCTCCTCACGAACAGCGGACCTTCGGGCGCCGATGCGTCGAGCCACCGGGAGGCACCGCTGATCGCGGGCGACCCTCGTGCCGACAACACCGACGTCTACGCCTTCGTGAGTCCGGATGCCCCGGACACCGTGACCCTCATCGCCAACTGGATTCCCTTCGAGGAGCCGAATGGCGGGCCCAACTTCTACGCCTGGG
This sequence comes from uncultured Acidobacteriota bacterium, assembly GCA_963732655.1. Taxonomy (GTDB): domain Bacteria; phylum Actinomycetota; class Acidimicrobiia; order Acidimicrobiales; family SHLQ01; genus CAVTWS01. The sequence continues at coordinate 77,878 of CAVTAI010000009.1, forward strand.
CCGATGACACCCGGTACAACATCAAGATCGACAACGACGGTGACGCGTTGCCCGATCTCACCTACACGTGGGTGTTCGACACCGTCGTCCGAAACGGCGCCGACCACTTCCTGTACAACACAGGTCCGGTCTCGTCGCTCGATGACCCCGACCTGAACGTGTACCAGACCTACGACCTCACCGTGACTGACGGGGCGGGCAACGTGACCGTCCTGCTCGGCAACGGCGACGGCGTGACCTCACCGGGTGATCCAGTGGCGGCGCCGTCGCTGGTGGGTCCGGGTTCGGTCCCGGACTACGCCCCTCTGGTGACCCAGGCCACCCGGTCGCTTCCGGGCGGTGGGCAGACCTACGTGGGCCAGGCCGATGACCCGTTCTTCCTGGACCTTCGCGTCTTCGACCTGCTCTACGGCGGCGACGCCTCCGAGCTCGGCGACGACACGCTGGCCGGCTACAACGTGAACACCATCGCCCTGCAGGTGCCCCGCAACACGCTGGCCATCAACGGTGACGCCGCCAACAACCCCGTCATCGGCATCTGGAGCACGACCGACCGTCGTAGCGCCAGCGTCGCCGGCGACATGGCGGCCGACAGCGACTTCGTCCAGGTCTCGCGCCTGGGCAACCCGCTGGTCAACGAAGTGGTCGTACCGCTGAACCTGAAGGACGCCTTCAACTCGATCTCGCCCGACGTCGACGCATCGGTCGCGCCCGTGGTCGCCAAGGTGCTCGATCCGATCCTCCCCGGGTTGATCGAGGCCATCTACGGCGTCCCGGCACCGCCGGCCAACCGCAACGACCTGTTCGAGATCTTCCTCACCGGCATCTGTCGCGCGTGCGCCGGTGTCGACGGAGATCCCGCGCAGGTGTTGGACGTCGACTTGAACTCACAGCTGCTCAACGCTGATGACGAGTCCGCACGCGGTGTCGGTGTTCCGTTCCGACCGTCGGAGATGCTGCGACTCAACATGTCGGTACCGCCGGCTGCTGATCCCCAGCCCTACGGCGTGCTGGCCGGCGACGTTGCCGGGTTCCCGAACGGTCGGCGTCTGACCGATGACGTCATCGACATCGCCGTGCAGGCCGTGGAAGGTGCGGCGCAGAGCGGCCAGCTCGTCGAAGGCCTCCTGGCCATCGACTCGGTGGACCGCAACGATCGTGACTTCCGGGCGTCGTTCCCCTACCTGGCGCTGCCGCACACGGCGAGCGTCAACACGGGACCGGAGCAGTCACCCCGGGCACCCGAGTACATCTCGGTGAACCCGGAGCGCCTGCTCGACACCCGCAACGCCACCCGTCCGGCCGCGAACTCGGTGATCGAGCTCGACGTCACGGGTATCGGCACGTCGCTCGTCCCCGACGACGCCGGAGCGGTCTACGTGAACGTGACGACGACCAACGCCACGGACGGCGGCTTCATCACCGTCTACGCCTGTGGCGCTGATCGACCCGTCGCCAGCAACGTGAACCAGGCGGTCGGTCGAACGACCACCAACCTGGTGGCCACCCAGATCGGCACCGGTGGGAAGATCTGCCTCTACACGTCGTCGTCGACCGATGTCATCGTCGACGTGCAGGGCTATCACCCGTCGACCGCGGCCTACACGGCGTTGCGTCCCGCCCGCATCCTGGAGACCCGGACCACCGAGCCAGGCGGTCAGGTGGGATACACCGGCGCCCAGCCGGCCGCCGGACAGACCGTCGTTCTCGACGTCACCAGCGTCGGTACCTCACCGATCCCGGATGATGCCGAAGCGGCCTACCTGAACGTCACCACCGTCGGTGGGACCGGTCAGGGCTTCGTCACGGTGTTCCCGTGCGGTGCTACTCGGCCGACCGCGTCGAACATCAACCTGGCTCCGGGGGTCATCCGATCGAACCTGATCGTGGCCCCGATCGCCGCCAACGGCACCGTCTGCCTCTACACCTCGGCCGCCACTCACCTGGTCGCCGATGTGCAGGGCTACGCGCCGAGCGAGACGAGCTACGTCGCCGTGTCGCCCGAACGTCTGCTCGACACCCGAGCCGGCGCCGAGCAGCGGGGTTACACGGGTGCCAAACCCATCGCCGGACAGACCATCGAGCTCGATGTCACCGGTGTGGGAACCGCCCGGGTGCCCAACACGGCTGGAACGGTCATGCTGACCCTGACTTCGACGGACAGCGTCGCTGGGCACATCACCGTCTACCCGTGCGGAGCACCTCGCCCGCTGGCGTCGAACCTCAACCTCAACGAGTTCGACACCGCGAACATGGTGGCCGCAGCCGTGGGCGACGGAGGCCGGGTGTGCATCTTCACCTCGGCTCCGACCCACATCGTGGCGGACCTGGCCGGGTACTTCCCCGACTCGGTCCTCGTCCCGGTCGGTTGACGGCTGCTCGAACCCTCCCCATCCGTGACCCTCGGCCCGCCTCCTCGGAGGTGGGCCGGGGGCCCCGGGAAGGAAATCACACGAACATGAAACGATTTCTCGCTCTCCTCTTCGCAGTCGTAGGTCTGGCCGGGGTGCTTCTTGCCGTCGGCGCCGCCGGCTCGGCTGAAGACACGAGTGTCGACGCTCCCAGCCCCGCCGCCGCCGCCTCGCCGGCCCGGGCGCTCGAGGTCGCTCCCACCAGCGGTTTCGCAGCGGGCGGCACACTCGCTGACCAGGTGCAGACGCTGGTCGACCGGGTGGAACGGGTGCCGGGCGACTACGCCGCGTCGGCCACCCTCGCCATCGCCTACGTTCAGCAGGCGGCCATGACGCACGATGCCACCCTCTACGAACAGGCCGAGGACGCCATCGAAGCCTCGTTCGCCGCCAACGAGACCGACAACGACCTGGCCCACGCCGGCCTCGCGGCCGTCGCGGCCGGTCGGCACCATTTCGCCGAGGCCGAAGAACACGCGTTGCGTGGCCTCGAGATCAACCCCTACAGCACCTTGTTGCTCGGCGTCTTGAGCGACGCCCAGATCCAGCAGGGCCGGTACGAGGAAGGGTTTGCGACGGTGCAGCACATGCTGGATCTGTCCCCGGACACGTCCTCGCTCGCCCGGGCGTCGTACACCTGGGAGCTCCGTGGAGACCACGACCAAGCCCGCACCCTGATGGAGCGGGCCGCAGCCGAGGCTCCCACCCCGGACGACCGCGTCTTCGCCAACATCATCCTGGGCGAGCTGGCGAGGAACAGCGGTGACCCCAACACCGCGCTCCGGCACTATCTCGAGGTGCTCGAGATCCAGCCGAACAACGATCCGGCCTCGTTCGGCAAGGCCCGAGCAGAAGCGGCGCTCGGCCAGGCCCAAACGGCGATCGACGATTTCGAGTACCTGGTCAACTGGATCCCCGACGCCGACCACTTCCTCGCCTACGCCGAGCACCTGGAGTCGACGGGTCATCGGGCCGAAGCGGACGCCCGGTACGCCGACATGATGGTGGCGCTGGAGCTGGTGCTCGAACGCAACCTCACGCCGGAGCCGATCGAGATCCTGATCGACGCCGACCACGGTGATCCGCAGCGGGCCCTGACCCGGGCCGAGGCGGGCATCGAGGCGAGCCAGTTCGTGGAGATGTGGGATGCCTACGCGTGGGCGCTCCACGTCAACGGGCGAGATCCGGAGGCGCTGGTGGCCAGCGACAACGCCCTGGCACTCGGGGCCCGCAACGCCCGATTCCACTTCCACGCCGGCATGATCCGCTCGGCCCTGGGCGACCTCGACGGAGCCCGACAGCACCTGTCGACCGCGCTGGAGATCAATCCACACTTCAGCGCCACCGATGCCATCACGGCATCCGAGACGCTGACGACCATCGGCTGACGCACGCGACGAACGGGTACCGACAGCGCGGCAGACCGGGCAGACTTCACGTCATGTCCGGTCTGCCGCCAACCCGCCACCTGGTGCGGGCACGAGACCTCGCCGACGCGGCGTACCAGGACGCGATCACGGTCGCCGACATGGCCCGGGCGGCCCGGTTGTCCCCGGCCCACTTCAGCCGGGAGTTCCAGAAAGCGTTCGGTGAAGCACCGCACCAGTACCTCATGACCCGGCGTCTGGAACGTGCCGCCGTCATGTTACGAACCACGGACTGGACCGTCGCCCGCATCTGCTCATCGGTCGGTCTCGCCAGCGTCGGATCATTCACCACCAGCTTCGGGCGCATGTTCGGCAGCTCCCCGACGGCTTACCGGCGCACGTTCCCACCGGCATCCCACCTCGCCCGCATCCCGGCCTGCATGCTCAAGCTCCACGGCCGGCCGCAAGTGCGCACGTTTCGAGAAGACAGGGTGCCGGCGGCGTCGTAGAACTGGGCCCTCGACAGCAACCTCGATCGACCGGAGGCACGACACATGAAGATCTCGACCACACAACTGTGGGTGCACGACCAGGACGAAGCCCTGGCGTGGTACACCGGCCCCCTGGGCATGGAGGTACGGGTCGATGTGACCGCGCCCGAGATGGGCGACTTCCGGTGGCTGACCGTCGGCCCGGTCGGCCAAGCCGATGTGTCGATCGTGCTCATGGCCATCCCGGGCGCTCCGATGCTCGACGAGGCCACAGCAGCCGCGGTGCGCGATCTCATGGGCAAGGGGTTCGCCGGCACGGTCTTCCTGACGACCGACGACATCCAGGCGTCCTACGCCGAGCTCACCAGCCGCGGCGTCGAGTTCATCGATGCCCCGATGGAGATGCCGTACGGCATCGACTCGTCGTTCCGTGACCCGTCGGGGAACAACCTTCGCCTGACGCAGCTCGATCCCGACTTCGGCTGATCGGCGGATCTCGTCGCCCCGAGCGGGCGCATAGGGTGGTCGGGTGGAACCGACGGCTCTCGCCATCGAGGCGATCGACATCGCCAACGGCGACGATCCGACCACGTGGAACGGTGAGCCGCTGGCCCGGGCGCAGGGACGGCTGGCCCACGAGTGGGTGCTCCGCCTGGTCGGGGAGCCGGCGTGGGCGCTGCAGCTGGCCTGCCGGGCCCACCATCTGCGCCGATGGGTGGTGCCCCGATCGACCTATCCCGCCGGCCGGGCCGGGTACCTGCGGTGGCGCCGTGATCAAAAGACGCGGCACGCCCGTGAGCTCCGGGAGATCCTCGAGTCCTCCGGAGCCGATCCCGCGCTGGTCGACCGGGCCACGGCGATCGTGGCCAAGATCGGGCTCGGCTCCGACCCCGAGGTCCAGGCTTTCGAGGATGCCGTCTGCCTGACGTTCGTCGAGACCCAACTGAGCACGACGGCGGATCGACTCGACACCGATCATCTCGTCGACGTGGTCGCCAAGACCCTGGCCAAGATGAGCGAGGCGGGGCGGGCCGCTCTCGCCACCGTCGACCTCGACCAGGACAACCAGGCGATCGCCACCCGCGCTCAGGAACGTTTCTCCGCCGGACAACCTTGACCCGAGCCGCCTTCATCGTCGCGCTGACGGCGGCCGCCGTCAGCGGTGTGTCACTGGTGATCACCCGCCTCTCTGCGCAGGGCATCGTCTTCGCTCTCCTGGTCGTGTGGATACCGATGACCTGGCTCGGCTCGATCAGCCACGTCGTGCGCATCCGGCTCCCCGCATCGCTGCATCGTCTGCGCGCGCGTGGGAGTTGAGCGGCCGGGTGTACGAGCGATTGGGCGTTCGCGTGGCCAAACGGCTTCTCCGCCGAGGTCCGTTCACGATCTTCAATCCGGCTCTTCGGATTCCCGATCGACCGAGCGGCGTCGATCTGGACGAACTCGACGATCGCATGCGAGGCGCGGAGGCGACCCACGCTCTGCTCCTCATCGGGACGCTTCCCATCGTCGTTCACGCAGTGGCCCGGGGCTGGTGGTGGGCGTCGGTCTGGACTCTCGGGTTCGACATCATCATCAACGGGTACCCGGCTGTCCTCCAGCGCTACAACCGTGCGCTGCTACAGGTGCGTCGGCCCCCGCCTCGCCCGTAGACGGCGACGGCGGATCCACGTCACACCAACGATCAGCGCCAGCACGCCGAACATCGCCCAGCCGGCCCGGTCGATCACCTGGGCGGCGGAACGGCCGAACACTGCGCCGAGCACCAGGACATAGGCGGGCCACACCACCGAGGCAGCCGCGCTCCACGGAGCCAGCCGACGCAGCGGCCACCCGCTCAATCCGGCGACGAACGGCACGGCCGCCCGCAGCGGTCCGATCAAGCGGGCGGCGATGACCGCCGCACCACCGCGTCGACCGAAGACGTGCCGGGCCCTCTGAACCGGTTCCCCGAGGCGTCGTCGCAACCAGTCCCATCGTTCCATGAGCCGCTGGCCCGCCGTCCGGCCCACCAGGTGACTCGTGAAGTCGCCCAGGAGGGCCCCGACCCCACCGACCACCGCCAACGCCACCACCGCACCGGGGCCGCTGTCACCTTCAGCCACGGCCGCACCGAGGAAGGCCATGGCCACCTCGCCGGGCACCACGAAATCGGTGAACAGCGCCGTCTCGCCGTAGGCCATGGCGAAGGCGATGAGGGCGAGCACGGGGACGGACCACTCCGCAGCCGAGTCCAACCACTGCTCCACCATCGATCTCCACGCCCCCGTCTGTCGAACCGCTTCACCGAGCGACGCCGGCGTCAGCTAGGAGGCGAACACATCTCGGCTGAGACCGACGAAGAACGTCTGGTCTCGACCCTTGTTCGGGTCGTTCTGATTGTACGGAAGCGATGATGTCCCGTCGGGCACACGGTCTTCGGGATAGATCGCTCCGACGGGGCAGACGTCTGGTTCGTAACACGCCGTGCACGACGTGCATTCGTCCGTGTTCACGTACAACATGCCGTCGCCGAACACTGCGGCGGCGTCGGGGTTCGCCGCGTGGCTGTTCTCGATCTGGCCGCTTCCGGCCATCTGCTCGGAGTTCAACGTCGAGGTCGCCGGATCGAACTCGTAGATGCACTGCACCGGGCAGACATCGACGCAAGCTCGATCCTTCACGCCGATGCAGGCCTCGGTGATGATCGCGATGCCGCTCATGGCGACAGATCAGCCGCGGGACGTCGGGGCTGGGGATGGCCGTCATCGTCGGCGCCGGGCGGGTTCTTGACGACGAGCACAGGACAGGGCGCGTGGTGCAGCACGTAGTCGCTCACCGAACCATGAAGGAATCGGGAGAAGGCCCCTCGATCGTGGCTACCGAGGACGATCAACTCCGTCCCTCGGTCAGCGGCCGCGGCGCAGATCCGCTCGCCGGGGGACCCATAGTCGATGACCGGCTCCGCCCAGACCACGTCATCGAGTTGCTCGCTCGCCTCCTGGACGACCTGGTGGGCGTGCTCCTCGACCTGAACGAGGACCTCCGGGTCCGTGGCGACCATGCCGAACCCGCCGAACGGGTCTGCGACATAGGGCACGAAACCTCGGGTGACGTTGAGGACGAGCACCTCGTCGTCAGCGCTCACGAGCCGCTCGGCGAATCGCAGTGCCTCGCGGGAGGCGTCATCGTCGTCGACGGCGATCAGGATTCTCATCGTGACCTCCGTCCGCTGGTGCGGACGTGGCTCACGCCAGGACCATCACGAGGATGAGGATGATCAACAGGGCTCCGAGTCCGATGTACATGGCGATGTCCTTCTTCCTGGCCGGCGCGGGGCTGACGGCCATGGTTCGGCGGTACCCGGGCGCGGCGAGATCCAAACCAGCGGTCTGCGTCGAGGGAGGTTTCGGGCCGGCGGGTTCGGGGTACGCGCCAGCCCACGGAGACAGAGGGACGCCGGGTCCCGAGGCAACTCGGCGCCCATCGAGACCTGCCTCAGTCGCAGATCGGAGGACACGATGTCCGACACGACTCAGTACACCGGATGCACATTGGTCGACGAGGACGGCGAACGCATCGGCGACATCAGCGATGTCATCTTTGGTGCCACGTCGACCACCCCTGAGTGGCTGGTCGTCGACCCCGGGATGCTGCGCTCGGAACGCTACGTACCCGCCAGCGGTTCACGCCGAACCGCTCGAGGCGATGTCGTCGTCCCATTTCGAGCCCACACCGTGAAGTCGTCGCCCAAGGCCGATCGACGCCACATCCTCACCCGGGACACGCGCGACGTTTTGCGCCGCCACTACCACCTCGAGGCGGACCCCTTCGCCGACAGCCCGGGCGCCGGCCTCCTCGACCTCCCCGGCGATCAGCCCGCATCCAACGAACCAGCCTGACCGCCCGGCTCGGACGCGCCCGGGACCTCATGTGAGGGCGAGTGTGTTCTGGTTCACGAGCAGAGTCCGCTTCCCCATGATCTCGGCATAGAGGCGAGCATGGTCACGGGCCACGCGTTGCATCGAGAACCGGGTCGTGACGTCGGCGCGACACGCCGACCGGTCGATCGAGTGGAGACGCCCGATCGCGCGCACCAGACCATCGCCACGGTCGCACAAGAACCCAGTGACGCCATCGTCGACGATTTCGGGAGCAGCACCCACTGGGAACGCGATCACCGGTGTGCCGCACGCCAGCGCCTCGATCATCACCATGCCGAAGGGCTCCTCCCAGGTGATCGGGTTCACCAGCCCCGCGGCCCCGCCCAGCAACTCGTACTTCTCGTCCGAACCGAGCTCCCCCACATACTCGATGCCCCCTCCGAGCTGCGGCTCGATCACGGTCTCGAAATACCGATGCTCGTCCGGCTCGCTCAGTTTGGCGGCAATCCGTAGCGGCCACCCGGACGATCGGGCGGCGACGATCGCCCGGTGCACGCCCTTCTCGGGCGACATCCGACCGAGGAACGCCAGGTATCCACCCGACCCCGATCCGACGGGAATGGTCTCGACCCGCACGCCGTGATGGATCACCGCAGCAACGGGGACGGGCGACAGCGCAGCCTGGCGGTGCGAGATGGCCACGACCGGCACCTGCCGACCCAACGAGCGATACAGGGCCGTGAGCTCGTCGTCGAAGGACCCGTGAACCGTCGTCACGATCCGTCCCGCGGCCGGAGTCCAGGTCGAGCCGTAGAACGGGCCGAGCAGGGTGTGGTCGTGGATGATGTTGCAGTCGCCGAGTCGCTCGTAGCCGTCGATCACCCGACGCATCTCGAGCGAGCTGTGCCCCATCCGCCACCGGGGTGCACTGCCGAACGTCGCTGAACGACGCACGGGGCATGTGCTGTCGCTGGTCGCATGCAGGTGCACCTCGTGGCCCAGTTCGGCCAAACCCCGGGCAAGGACATCGACGGCGTGCTCGATGCCACCGTACGCCTTCGGCGGCACAGGCAACCAAGGAGCGACGAGAAGTCCGATCTTCATGCTGCCGCCCCTACCGCGACGCGCCCGACATCAAACATCGTCGTCAGACCGGGGCCCCTCGGGTTCCATGTCCAGAACGGCCCGCATGACCAGCAGGGGCGCCGCAGCCGCCCAGGCCTGCGGTCGGCAGGAGGCCGGGTAGTCGAGAGGTCCTCCCGTACGCGATCCATCTCGGCCTCGGCTCGCCGAACCGCCCCGGTCGGCCCGAACCTGATCTCGTGCAGGATCCGACCGGGCTCGGCGCGCTGACAGACGCCATCACGCCAGGGCGACACGACATCCTCGTCGTCGGCCACGTCCATGTCCTATCCTCGCCCACCGCTCGGCAAACGCCGGACCCGTTTGCCGAAACGGGAACTCGGGTACTCGTCACCGAGTGGTCGAAACCGGGAGCTATCGCATGAACGAAGCAGCGTCGAAACTGTCCATCGTCGAGGACGACGGAACGAGCACGATCAGCTTGGACGGTGATCTCGACTCGCACACCTCGGACCGCTTGGCCTCGCGCCTAGCCGACCTGTCGCCTGACCGCGAGCTTCGACTCAACGTCGGCGGCCTGCGGTTCGTGGACTCGTCGGGTCTGAGGACGATCCTCGCCGAACACGAGCGACGTCAGGAATGTGGGCACAAGGTCGTCCTGGTCGACCCGAGCGAAGCGGTCGCTCGCCTGCTTCAGATCACTGGTTTGGAGGATTATCTGGCGCAGGCGAGCACCAAACCGGGCGAGGTGGGTGCTGACCGTCATCCGGATCGACGTCCGGCCCCTCCTGAGTGAACTCGTCCGTACCCGCCGCCTGCCGCATGCGGTCGAAGCTCTTCTGCAGCAGCCTGGACACGTGCATCTGCGAGATACCCAGGCGCTCGGCGATCTCGCTCTGCGTCAGTTGCCCGAAGAAGCGGAGACCGACGATCTGGCGCTCCCGTTCGGGGAGCCCGCCGACAAGTTCCTGCAGCAGCACCGACGTCGTCACCTCGCCCGACGCGTCGCCCGTGGAAACCAGCGTGGTCGACCACTCCGGGCCGCGACGCTTGGACCCTTCCGGGGCCGGACCGTCGAGGCTCGTGGCGGTGTACGCCGCCGACGCAGCAAGGGCCTCGATAACGTCGTCGACGGAGATCTCGAGACGACGGGCCACGTCAGCAGGCGTCGGCACCCGACCCAGCTCCTGGCGAAGGTCATCGCTGACATGGCGCACGGCGAGGTGCCGCTCCTGCATCGGGCGCGGAACGTGGATCGCCCACGTCGCGTCCCTGAAGTGCCGTTTGATCTCGCCGTCGATCGTGCGGCCGGCGAAGGTCGAGAACGCCACCCCTCGCTCCGTATCGAAACGTTCCACCGCCTTGACCAACGCCAAGAAGGCCACCTGGCGGAGGTCGTCGTCTGACACACCGCGACGGGAGTACCTCCGAGCGATGTGATGGGCCAGACCCATGTGACGCTCGACGAGCTCGTTGCGCATCCGCCGCGTCGGCTGGGCTGCGTACTGCTCGAAGAGCTCCTGGTCGCTCCGGTGCTCCGCTCGCCCGGCTCCCCGCTTCGGGGCGTCGTCGTCACTGGTCACGAGTGCCGTGCCCCGAGCTCGATGACTTCTTCGACAGACCGAACTCTCCGGGGGCCACCCAATACTGATCCACGACGGCCGACAGGATCTGGGCGGCCAAGTCATCGGGCTCGGGAGTGCCGAGATGCCCGATCACGCACCCGCGCACCTTCACCTCGTCGGCGGTGACCGAGAACTCGAGCCGCAACGATTCCGCCCGACCCTCCACCGACTCGACGAGCAGGCTCACCAGCTCGTTGACGCCGATGCGGAGCTCCTCGACGTCATCGACGTCGAAACCGGCCTCGATGGCCAAGCTGGCAGCACAGACCCGGCTCAGGACCACGAATCGCTGCTCCGCCGGAATCTCTATCACGACATCGGAATGGCTCACCGACGGCCTTTACCCCGGACGCGGATTCGTCAAACGTTCCACAGACGACGCGCCGATCAGCGCCGACCCAGGATGAACATCAGGAGCGCGATAATGGCCAGAATGATCAGGATTGTGTAAAGCATTTGCGATAAATACCCACCGTCGTCTCGTTCAAACATCACGATCTTCGGGCGTCGACGCTGGCATGCGAAGCGATGCCGACACCACGACTCGCCCGGAGACGGGGTCGTAGTCGACCGACATGTCCTCGGATAGCGCGTCGACGATCGACAACCCACGGCCCCGAGGGGCCAGACGATGGATCGGCCCCCAGTCGTCGCGCGACGGCGGCGCTCGCCCCGACCGGTTCATCACCACGATGAGGAGGTGCAGAGGGTCCGGGGCGCTCAGGTCGACGCCGAGCACCTCCCCCGGTGACGCCTGCACGGCGTTCGACGCCAGTTCGCTCACCACCAGCACCGCTCGATCGACGTCGAGCGGACCGAACCCGAGGGACCGAGCGGTCGATTCGACATCGCGTCGCACCCGGCCCAGCTCGCCTGTCGCGCACGGGTACCGCCGCACCACATGGCCCGACGCGTCGAGTCGGTGGGGCTCGCCTCCGGTTCCGATCACGACCATGTTCGAAACCTGCCCCGCACCTGGCGGGTCAAACCACGACCATCGAGATCGTCACGCGACCTCGGACGGGCTCTGATCACCGGGCAGCACATCGTCCGAGCGACCGTCGCGCATGGCTCGGGCGACCAGCCCGTGCTCGGGCGGCGTCTCTGGTCCGTAACGAAGGACGAGCACCCCGGGGGTGCGGCACACCCCGCAGTGGATAGCCACGAGCTCTGCGTTGTCACCTGGGTCCGAGGCCCCCTCGATCCGACGGATTGAATGCGCCACGACCACGGCCGGCGACTGGTCCGAACCACACGTGAAGCAGTGGACGAGCCCGCCTTCGGTGATGCCGAAGTCGCCGACGAAGCCGGCTCGCTCATAACTCCGCAGCGCCGTCACCATCGTGTCGGTCTCCGCGGACTGCGACACGTCCGTCGCGGCGGATGCATGAGGGACCGGTTGGCGCTCGTCCATATCCACAGCTGTACCCATGAACTGGATCGACGAAACCGTTTCCGATCGGGTGGTCGCACCCCGCCGAAGGCACGCGTCCGAGGTCCGAAAGAAAGAGGCGCGGGGAGGCCGGTGGGGGTCGGCCTCCCCGCGCGCGTCGCCGGCACCACTTCCGCTGGGCCGGCGCGATATGCCGGTCACGGCGCCGAGCCATGACCAGCGACGATGCGACTATCGCCGCTTCGTCGCGTCCTTCACCTTGTCGATGGCGTCCTTGGCCTTTCCGGCCAGCTTGTCGGCGGTGCCCTCGCTCTTGAGCTTGCGATCTCCGGTCAGCTCGCCGGCGGCTCGTTTCACTCGTCCCTTGACCTGGTCCATCTCGCCACTCATCTGTCACACACCTGCCTTCGGCCCTCGGGCCGGTCGTCGTCGAAGGCAGCTGTTCCCCCGGCCGCCAGATCTCAAACCCGCCCGATTCTCAAACCCGACAGACCTGCTGTCGAGGGTTTGATCCACCCCGTTTGCGGTCATGGTCACCGCTCGGCGATGCGAACGGGTGACGCGGAGGTCGGCCCGTGACCTCCGGCCCGGCACTCCTCGCCGCCGCCCTCGGCTCGCGCCGCCGCGGTTCGCCTCCACGTTTGGGTGCGGCGGATGATTGGGTAACTCTCGATGACACGGCCGGCGTCGAGGCCCGTGGGGACGCAGGAGGGACGTGTGGGGGAGCGAGGAGGAGTGGCGCGGCCTGGACCGACGGTGGCGGCCCGACTCCGGCTCGCGCTCGTCATCGCTGCTGGCTACGCCGTTGGATCGCAGCTGGCGTTCGTGTGGTTCGACGCGGATGGCACCCAGGCGTCGTTCTTCCCGGCCGCCGGCGTCACCGTGGCGGCGCTGATCCTGACCCCGAGAACGCGGTGGTTCGACATCCTGCTCGGCGCCGGGCTGGCCGAGTTCTCGCTCGATCTCCTGCACGAGATCTCGTTCGCGGCGTCTTTGGGCTACGTCGCCGCGAACCTCAGCCAGGCGCTCGTGGGGGCGGTCGTCCTCGGGCCCCGGCGGACCCGGCTGGACCTGAGCCGACTGGCGGACCTCGGCTGGTTCGGGGCCTCCGCCGTCGTCCTCGGCCCGTTGGTGGGCGGGATTGTCGGGGCCACGACCAAAGGTCTCACCAGCGACGGGGCGGACTGGAACCGATTCGCGGCGGAATGGTGGTTGGGAGACGGTCTCGGCGTTCTCGTCGTCGGGGGCACGATCCTCGCCCTGGCCCCCGAGACGGTTCGCGTCGCCCACGGGCGCGGCCTCGAGACCGTCGGGCTGCTCGGCGCCACGACGCTCACGACCGCCGCTGCGTTCGGGTTCAACCAGTTCGCGATGGCGTACGTGCCGTTCGCGCTGATGTTCCTCGTCGCCGTGCGGGTCGGCACCTGGGGAGTCGCACTCGGCGGCGCCGGGGTGGCGTTCATCGCCGCCGAGAACACCGCACGAGGACACCGGTGGTGGTCGAGCCTCGACATCTCCGAGAGCAGCGGGCTTCTGTACCTGCAATTGGCGCTGGCGGTCGTCATCGGCAGCGCGCTCGTGGTAGCCGCCGGGCTGTCCGAGAGGGAAGTCACAGTGACGGCGTATACGGAATCCGAGGCGGCGCGACGCGAAGCCGACATCGGTCGTCGCCGCGCCGAACTCCTCGGTCGACTCGCCGAAGCCTTGGTTCATGCGTCATCCCCGACCGAGATCGCCCAGGCCCTCCGGAGCCACCGGATCGACGAAGCATGGCCCGCCGAGATCCCTCGTCCCGTCCTCGGCGTGAGCGCGTTCGACCGAGCGCGAAGCTTCCGGGAGGGTGAGCTCCGAAACGATCTGGTGCTCGCGTCCGCCCGCCGGATGACGGGTGACTCGCTCGAACGCATCCGGCTCATGGTCGAGGAGCGTCGAGCCCGCGAACGGGCCGAGCTGCTCGAACGTCACGCCGGCGCGCTGGCTGCGGCGGCGTCGCAAGCCGAGATCGCCGAAGTCACGGTGAGCGCCGTCTCCGCTCTCGATGCGAGCTACGCAGCGGTCTGGATGCTGACCGGAGACACGATCTCGCTCATCACGGCGACCGGCGCCAACCCGAGTCGCAGTCGCGACATGGTCTCGGTTCCCTTGTCGGCCGACGTACCCGTCACCGACTGCGTGCTCCACGCTCGTGCCGTGTGGTTCCAGACCCGCCGGGAGACGATCGCCCGTCACGCCCTGATGGACCGGCCGGTGCGCGCCCTCGCCGACTTCGAGACCGTGGCGTGCCTCCCGCTGACGACGCAGACCGGACGGGCGATCGGGGTCCTCGTGGTCGCCGATGTCACGGCCCATTGGTTCAACGACGAGCGGCGCCAATCCGTCACCGGATTGGCCGGCCAGTGCGGCCTGGCCCTCGATCGCGCCGGCCTGCAGTCCGATGCCGACCAGGCGGCGGCGGACTCCGAGATATTGGCCAGCATGGGTGAGTCGCTCGATCGAGTGACCACGGTGGCCGAGCGGGCTCAACTCGTCGTGGATCTCGTCACCGGCATGGGGGCGGCGGCGGCGTGGATCGAGCTGGTCGACAGCACCACCACCCAGACGAGGGTCATCGCCGCCAGTGGCGCGTCCACGGTCGGCGGGGAATCAGCTGCGTCGCTCGCCCTCCACGCCCGGGATCGCCACGTGGGCCGCTTGTGGTGGCAGCCGACCACCGAGCGATTGACCGTTCACA
>CAVTAI010000010.1:0-84691 GCA_963732655.1 uncultured Acidobacteriota bacterium
GGGGAGTGATCCTGGGCAATGGAAACCCGGCGATCGCCGGGTTGGGCCAACGACTGCTCGCTGGATCGGTCTTCCCTGCCCTTGCGCTGGTCTGCGGGGTCCAGCTCCGGGGCGTTCTCGATTCGGACAGCCACAGGTGAGTTGGGGCAATCGGAGGGTGGGGCTACCCCTCCACGAACCGTGGGGATGGCGCCGTTGTCGCCGCCCGTCGCGTGTGGTCCGATGGTTCAACGACGACCGGCGGGTGCCGGCGCGACACCGGGAGGGCGACACGCGCAACGGTGCTCGGAAGATGCAGGTGGTGGCTCCACCGCGGGGCGCAGCGAGGCTTCTCCTTGCGGTCGTGGTTGCGTTGGCCCTGGCCGGGTGCGGCGACGATGACGCTCCGGCGGCGTCGACTGATCCCACCACCACCACCACCACCACCACGACGGACGCGTCGCCGACCACCAGTGCTGCATCGGCGGCGGCGGGCCCGTTGCGGCTGGTCGCCATCGGCGACTCTATTCCGTACAACAGTTCCCTCGACTGCCCCGGTTGCACCGGGTTCGTCGATCGTTACGCCGATGCGTTGGGAGCGGCGACGGGGCGACCGGCGGGCAACCTGACCCCCGAGCTCGACCAGACGACAACGATGGTGCACGACGACTGGAACGAGATGATCTATGCCTCGGCCGAGCAGCGGGGTTCGTCTGCGTCGACGTCTACCGCGCCTTCAACGGGGATGCCGGCGACCGTCCCGCCGGCGACCTGCTGGCCGCCGACCACACGCACCCGTCCGACCTCGGCAACGAGCAGATCGCTCAGGTGCTGGCCGACCACGGCTTCGCTCCGCTCGCCTGATCCGCGGCGCAGGGTTGCACGCGTCCCTGTCGGCACGAGCCCACGCAGGTGTGGTCAGGGGGCGATATCGACGTGGTGGATCAGGCCGTCGCGCAGCTGGAACCGGTAGCGGAGATCGGCCTCGCCGCCCGGGAAGTCACCGGACAGGTGGTTGTGGACGAGGAACGCACCGGCGCCGAGGTCCTCCACCTCCGTGAGGGTGCGCGTGTACGTGTACTCACTGGCCGCGTTCGTGAGCCACCAGAGGATTCGCTCAGTGCCGACGTAGGTGGTGCCGTCGTCGATCACGGTGGCATCGGGTCCGAACGACGCGAGCGCTGCGTCGGCGTCGCGCCGATCGTGGGCGCGCTGGTAGGTGTCGATCACGGCGGGCACGGCGATGGGAGACATGCTCCTCCTCGGTCTACGTCAGGGTGTAGGCGAACGGCTGCGCCGAAGGATCGGTACGGCCGCTTCGGAATCAGATGTCGGGGAGGTCGACGCTAGTGGTGGACGCTGCCGATCCCCTGTCCGGTCCGTAGCGACGACCGAGACACATCCCCGACCACGGTGCCGAACTCTTTCCGAACCTTTTCCGTTCGAACCGGTCGATTCGGCGGAGGTGCTGCGTCATCTGTTCACGACCGGGCCGATGAGGCCCGGCGCACCATGAGAGGACAGCACCATGCCCGCACCTGCCCCCCTCGCCGTGACGGTCGAGGCCAGGATCGCCGGTTCGCCCGAGACGCTCTACGACCTGATCGCCGATGTCACGACGATGCACCGCTACTCACCGGAGCAACCTGGCTCGACGGGGCCACCGGACCCGACGTCGGCGCTCGTTTCAAGGGCACGAACCGGCTCGGGAAAGCTCGCTGGTCGACGAAGCCGACCGTGACCGTCGCCGAGCGCGGCGTTCGCTTCGCCTTCAAGGTGCCCGGGAGGTCCGGGCCCGCTGCTCACCTGCGTCGCGCCATCGAGACAACCCTCGCCCGACTCGCCGACGCCGCGACCACCGACACAGCGGCCGCGAGCCGGCACCCCGAATCCCCGCGCCACTCGATCACGGCTGTTGCCTGACCGAGCCCGTCCCGACCTACGTTTCCCCTTCAACAACGAAAGCACGATTCCCATGGACTACATGATCACGCTCCACTCCGACGAGACGTTTCCCGTGCCCGGTCCCGGCGAACCGGGGTTCGACGAGATGATGGCCGAATGGATGGCCTACAACCAGCGCCTGATCGAGGGAGGCCACTGGATCGCCGGGGCGTCGTTGGCGCCGACGACGACCGCCACGACGATCCGCAAGTCGTTCGGCCAGCCGCCGACGCTCGTCGACGGGCCCTTCGCCGAGACCAAGGAGCAGCTCGGCGGGTTCTACCTGATCTCCGCCAAGGACCTTGACGAGGCCATCGCCCTCGCGACCGCAGTTCCGATCCCGGTCGGATCGTTCGAGGTCCGTCCGGTTGCCTTTCGCCCTGACGCCTCGATGTGATCCCGGAGCGACCAGACGACGGCGACGATGACGCCGTCCCTCGCGCCTTGACATCGGCGATGCGCGAGCAGAGCGGGCCCGTGCTCGCTCTGCTCGCGCGCCGGTTCCGCAGCCTCGATCTCGCCGACGAGGCACTCCAGGATGCGTTCGTGGAAGCGTCGAACAAGTGGCCGACCGGTGGCGTGCCGGCCAACCCCGGCGGGTGGCTGCACACCGTCGCCCGCCGCAAGGCGCTCGACCGACTCCGTCGAGAAGCTGCGCAGCGACGGCGGGTGGCCGCCGCGACGTCAGACGCCGCACGCACCGAACGAGCCGGGGACGAACAGACCACCGCGTCGCTCATCGACGATGCCTACCTCGCCGGCCCGACCGACTCGCCGACGGACGGGGACGAGCATCTCCGGCTGATCCTGCTGTGCTGTCATCCAGCACTCGATCGTGACTCCCAGGTCGCGCTCACTCTCCGTCTGGTGGGCGGACTCACGACCGAAGAGATCGCCGCCGCCTTCCTCGTGCCCGAGGCGACGCTGGCCCAGCGTCTCGTCCCGCGAAACGCAAGATCAGAGATGCCCGCATCCCTCTGTCGATTCCGTCCGACATTCGTGAGCGGACGAGCGCCGTACTCGCGGTCCTCTACCTCATCTTCAACGAGGGTTATCTCAGCCGAGGGACGACGACGTCTCCGATGCGTGTCGATCTTGCCGATGAAGCGTTGCGACTCGCCGGCGTCCTCAGCCGGCTACTCCCCGCCGACGCCGAGGTGCTCGGGCTTCTCGCGCTCCTCCGGTTCCACGCCGCTCGGGCGGGGGCACGGATCGATGCCAACGGCGACCTGGTCATGCTCGACGATCAGGACCGAACGCTCTGGGCGGGTGAGCTCATCAACGCGGCGAACGCGACGCTCGCGGCGGCGATCGTGAAGATGCAGCCCGGACCGTTTCAGGTTCAAGCACTCATCGCGAGCAAACACTCGAACGCCGCGACGTCGGCCGACACCGATTGGCCCGAGATCGTCCGCCTCCACGACCAACTCGTCGCCATGGCCGACTCACCGGTCGTGCGGCTCAATCGCGCTGTCGCGTCCGCCATGGCCGACGGACCGCTCGCCGGGCTCGGGCTCGTCGACGAGCTCATGGCCGCGACGCAGCTTCACCGCTACCACCTCCTTCACGCCACGAGAGCGGAGCTGTTGCTCAGGGTCGGCCGATTCGACGAGGCCCGGGCGGCGTTCCTCCGGGCTCGAACGCTCGCCGCGAACCCGGGCGAGCAGCGTCACCTCGAGCGCCGGATCGAGTCGATCGAGTCGATCGAGTCCGCCCACGACGTACCACCGCTCAGTGAACGGCGCCCGTCGACCGACGCCGAAGGCACCTGAGGATCGGCACTCGGGGCTCACCGCTGCGTGGGGCCTAGGACCCTTGAGAGCCGGTGCCGCCGGGCGCACACTGACGACGGGACCGGTGGTACCCCAGGAGGTGGATGTCGTGGCCTGTACTCGCACACGCTGGGCCACCCTCGGCGCCACCGGCGCCCCAATCCTCGGAGGACCATCGTGATCGCGCAGGCAAGCGCCACTCCAGGGGAGGCGGTGCCGAGGACGGACACTGCGATCATTCGATTGACCGATGTCGAGAAGGA
This sequence comes from uncultured Acidobacteriota bacterium, assembly GCA_963732655.1. Classification (GTDB taxonomy): domain Bacteria; phylum Actinomycetota; class Acidimicrobiia; order Acidimicrobiales; family SHLQ01; genus CAVTWS01. Next base: position 3,959 of record CAVTAI010000010.1, read on the forward strand.
GTACCGCACAGGCAAGCTCTCCTACCGGGCGCTGCGCGGTGTCAACCTCGTCATCGAACCCGGAGAGATGGTGGCGATCGTCGGGCCGTCCGGCAGTGGCAAGACGACGATCCTGAACCTCGCCTCCGGGATCGACCGGCCAACCGCGGGCACCGTGACGGTCACCGGGCGACGCATCGACACGCTCGATGAGGAGCAACTGGCTACGTGGCGGGGCCGGCACGTCGGCATCGTCTTCCAGTTCTTCCAGCTGCTACCCACGCTGACCGCGCTGGAGAACGCCGTGCTACCGATGGAGTTCGCCCGTATCGGGAAGGCGCGTGACCGGGAGGCGCGCGCGCTCCACAATCTCGACCTGGTCGGTTTGGCGGACAAGGCGAACCACCTGCCTGTCGAGCTGTCGGGCGGCGAGCAGCAGCGGGTGGCGATCGCCCGCGCATTGGCGAGCGACCCGCCGATCCTCCTGGGCGACGAGCTCACCGGCAACCTCGACAGCGACACGGCGAACGAGATGTTCAACCTGCTCGAGCGACTCAACGATTCCGGAACCACGATCGTGTACGTGACCCATGACAATGGACTCGCCGAGCGCTCGCCTCGTGTCGTCACGATCCGCGACGGTGTCGTCGTCGGCGACTCCAGGGGCGTCTGACCATGGGCACGATTCTGGCCCGCAAGGCGAGGCGCGACCTCGCACGGCGCCGCGCTCGCGCAATCCTCACCTCAGCCACGATCGCCCTTGCGGTAGCGGGCATTGGGATGCTCGCCGTTCCGACCCTGATCGATCACACCATGAGCGCCGAGGTCCGCGAGACACACTTGTACGACATAACGCTGTCGGTGCGCGACATGGCGTTCGACGCCGCCACCGCCCGCGAGCTCGCTGCCATCCCGAACGTCGACTCGGTCAGCGCGCGGGTGACGTACTCCACTCGGGCGCTGGTCGGCGATCGTCGCGTTCCGATGGCGCTGTGGGGTATCGACGACTTCACACGCCAGTCGATCGATGTCGTGCGGAGAACGAGCGGCGCCGTCCCCTCTGATGGCGCGGTGCTTGCCGACGATGGGAACGCCGACGCCGTCGATGTCAACCTCGACGCGGGCGACCCCGTCCGCCTCCTCGCCCCCGACGGGTCGGTCGTCTCGCTCGAGGTGTCCGGTGGCGCCCGCAGCCTCGCCTTCTGGCAAGGACCGTGGGATCACCCGAAGCAGCTCCTCCTGTACGCGACCAGCGACACCGTGCGTGCGCTTTCAGGTGTCGCTGGGGTGAACAGCCTCGCGTTCCGGCTCGACGACACAGCGCCCTTCGCGGTGGACGCGACCGTGACTCGCCTGCGCACCTGGCTCGACACACACGTAGGGCCAGGCGTCCTCACCGACCTACCCGTCACCCGTGACGAGGGCGACTGGCCAGGCCGGGTCTTCGCCCACCAGATGACCACATTCGTGTATGTCCTCGCCGCGCTCGCCCTGATCACCGCGGTGTTCCTGATCGCCAACACGATGAACACCCTCATGGCGGAGCAGACCGCCGAGATCGGCGTGATGAAGGCGATAGGTGGCCGGCGGCGCCAGATAGCCGGCGTCTTCCTCCGCTCTGCGTTGTACCTCGCGGGTTTCGGCCTCGTGATCGGTGTGCCGATCGGCATCGTGCTCGCGCACGGAATCGCGGGCTTCGTCACGAGCAGCGTCCTTGGCGTCCCGGGCCGCTTCTCAGTGAGCATCCCCGTCATCGCCTTCAGCGCCGTGTTCGCCGTCGTCCTCACCGTCGGCGCCTCCGCTCCGGCACTCTGGCGGGCATTGCGCATTCCTGTCCGCGACTCCCTACAGAGCCAAGGTGCGGCTGTCACCTTCGGCGTGTCGCCCATCGATCGCCTCCTCGTCCACGGCCGGCTGCTCCCCCGCACCATCGGGTTCGGTGCGCGGAACCTGGTGCGCAACAAGCGCCGGACGGCGGCGACGACGCTGCAGATCGCACTCGCCGTCGCAACCGCGTTGGGGTTCCTCAACATGGCGATCTCATTTCGGCAGGCGCTCGACAACGACTACTCAGTCATCGCGTGGGACGCGAGCATGTATGCACCAGCCGGAGCTCCGCGGCTCGATGCGGTCGCTCGCGAGGTCGCGGCCGGAACGGCCGGCGTCGAGCGGGTCGAACCGGTCCTCCTGAACACGATCGAGTACGTCGGCGAGACGTACCCCGTTTTCGGCATGACGGATGCGCCGCTCTACCGCCCGAGTGTGCGCGATGGCCGGTGGTACACCGCCGAGGAGGCGCACCAAGGCGCGCCGGTAGCCGTGGTGGGACCGAACGCCGCGCGCGAGAACCACCTCGAACCGGGTGACAGCGTCACCGTCACGACGACCGGTGGTCAGGTGGACGTTCGGATCGTCGGGATCGACGGCAGCCAACAAGACGGGGGACGGGCGTTCTTCGTGCCCCTCCGGTGGCTCCAACAAGCCACCGGGTGGGGCGATGCTACGAACGTGCTCTGGTTGTCTATGACCCAAGCCGACGATCGTGGCATCGACATCTCCACAAACGCGGTCGAGGACGCGCTCACCGCTGCGGGCTATCGGGTCGCTCCCGAGAAGCTCCACGCGCTCAAGGCCGAGAACGAGGCGGCCAACGATGCCATCCTCAACATGATCACCTTGGTCGGCGGTGTCGTGGTAGCGATCGGCATGGTCGGCCTCGTCAACTCGATCACGATGAACATCATCGAACGCACCCGCGAGATCGGCATCCTGCGCTGTGTCGGTGCGCGGGCCCGCGACATTCGTCGCGTGTTCGCGGCGGAGAGCGTCGTGCAGGCGGTGCTCGGGTGGGTCCTCGGCCTCCCGCTCGGGTACCTGCTGTCGTGGGGTCTCGCGCGGCTGACCTTGACGATCATGGAACTCGAGATCGCCACCGTGTTCGACGCCCGAACAGCCGTCGTCGTCCTCGCCGCCACCATGATGCTCGCCGCGCTCATCGTCATCGGCCCGGTCCGGCGAGCGGCCCGCGTCCACACGGGTGACGCGCTGCGATACGTCTGACCCGATCGCGACGACCACCTGAGGCGAGCCACGCGCCGGGGCGCGTCAGATGCTCGCGACTTCTGAGTAGAACTGTGCTCCGGGGACGTTTGACAAGGGGCTGCGGTGTGCTCCGGAGTGGGTTCTCCGAGAACGACGAACTCGACTGAGTCGATCAGCGCCATCAGACCGCCCATGAACTCACCATGACCATCCGATTGCATGTGGGCCAGGTGAGCATCGGAGTCGGCGTAGGATTCCAGCAGCACGAGACTTCCCTGCTCCGGCGAGTAGTGCCAGTCGTAGCTGAGGGTGCCCGGTTCACGGCACGTCGCAAGGTGAGCATCATCGACGCGTGATCGGCCGCGACGGGCGAATGTCGCATCGTCAGCTTGGGAGCCGTTCCATACGGCAGTGGACATCGGTCTCGCCGGCTCGTACGAAGCCGAGGCGCTCGTAGAGGGCGAGGGCCGGGTTCCAGCGCTCGACGTGCAGCGAGACATATCGGCCGGTGCGGTGGGCCTCCGCGACCACGTGCTCGATCAGGTGGGAACCGATGCCGGTGCCACGGTGGTCGGGCAGGAGGGCGATGTCTATGAGGCGCACCTCGTCGTCGCCGAGAGGGGTCACGTACAGCCGACCGATCGGGGTGCCGACGAGCTCGACCACCGAGAACGTCGCCTGCGGGTAGCTGGCGCGGTAGGCGACGTCTTGGGCGTGGAACTGCTGACGGAGGAACATGGTCTTCTGATCGTCGGTCCACGGGACCGGCGCCAGCTCATCGGTGCGGGTGCGGGCGTAGACGTCGGTGAGGAACGGCTCGTCGGACGGCGTGCACGCCCGCAGCGTAACCTCGTGCATCACGGCGAGATCAGGCGGCATCGACCGACACGACGATCGAGGCCAGGCCGGACCAGGCCGGATCGTCCCCGTCCGGCAGGCTGGTGCGTGACTCCCATGCGCCCTGATCGAGGCCGAGAAGGTAGATGCCGCGCTGCAGCGTGGGAAGAGACTCGGCGGCGCGGCCGGCGCTGGTGAACACCGTCGATGCCGGTGCCGCGGCACTCGGGGTACTCGCCGCGTCGACGCTGAACCCGACCCGGTGCCCGCTCGCCGCGCCGACGACGAACCGGCTCGGTTGGGCGAGCATCGCCGGGGCCCGGCGGTAGGTCCAGGCGTAGTACGGCACCGTTGCGTGCGCGCTCGCCGGATCGGGCGAGGCCATGTGCGCGTCGACGAGCACGCGTTCGAACCGGCAACCGCCATCGCAGGTGACACCGGGGCCGAACCCGTGCACGGTGATGGCAGCAGCGACGTCGCGGAGGTCGCCCTCTCCGAGCGAGCGGGCGGGCACCACTCGGCCGCCACCGGCGGCCAGCAACGCGGCCAACGACGGGGCGCCGGCGCTGCCCTCGACGTAGCCGACGCCGAGCCGCGGGCCGCCCGACGAGGCCATCGCGGCCAGGCCGGAGTGCCCGGCGGCGAACTCGCCCCGGAACAGCAGGGCACCGCCCAGCAGGGCCGACCCACCGAGGATGAACCTCCGCCGACTGGTCATGGGCCCGCCGGGGCTGTCGTTGCGTGTGATCGTCATGATGAAGGGCCTGCTCGTGCTACGACCGGGGCGGGAACACGCCCTGGAGCGCGATGCAGAAGTAGAAGGTCAGGTACGGCTGCATGTTGTTGTGCGGCTGGTCGCCGCCGGCCGGGGCGATGCGCTCGGGCGCCAGAGCGACCGGCGGCCGCCGGGTGCGGCGTAGGTGCCGATGCCCGATGCCCGTGCGCGAGGCTTCGCGCCGGCCGGTGTCTGGTCGTACGCCGTCGCCGGCGGACGCGTTCGCCGAGTGGGCATGTGGACGGGATCTCGGACTCGAGCAGCGTGACCGTCTCGGAGCCGCCCGTCTCGCCGAGGTCGTGGAGCGACAGGCCGGGGCCCTGCCCCGGGTGCATCGGCGCGCGGCCCTGCAGGTCGGGCAGCGCGAAGTTGATCTTGCCGTCGCCGCCGTAGGTGGTGCCGAGCAGCGAGAACAGCGCCGTGTTCTGGCGAGAGCGGCAGGAGCTGGCCGTCGCACCACGCCCAGCCCCTCGGGGCGAAGTTGAACGGGAAGATGCGGATCTCGGCGACGAACGGATCGGCCATGGTCGGTCGCTCCTCTAGGTCGGGCTGACGGGAAGATCCCGAAGAGCGAGATGATGAAGTTGACGCACAGGTAGGGCTGGAAGTTGGTGTGCGGCTGGCTGCCGCCGACCGACGGCGATCGCCTGCGGGTTGAGCGTCGACGCCGGCGGCGTCGGAGCCGTACGGGGTGATCGTCGCCAGCTGCGTGCCGCCGGGACGACGATTCGCCCGGGTGCGTCGTCGACGCCGGGTTCGCCGGTCGCCAGCAACGGGTGGGTGTGGGCCGGGATCTGGTTGACCGTCAGCGTGACCTCCTCGGCACCGCCGGTCTCGGCGAGGATGAAGCCGTTGCCCTGATGGATCGGGAGCCGGCCGCGCAGGTCGGGCAGCGCGAAGGTGACTCGCCCGTCGCCGCCGTAGGTCGTGCCGATCAGCTGGAACAGGGTCTCGTTCTCGGAGATCGGCAGCAGCTGGCCCTCGCAGAACATCCAGCCGGCGGGCGCGAAGTTGCCGGCGAACATCCGGATCTCACCGACGTAGGGTTGTGCCATCGTCGACCTCCTCAGGTCGGGCACGGGAAGATGCCCTGCAGGGCGATGCAGAAGCTCAGCGTCAGGAACGGCTGCATGTTGAGATGCGCCTGGCTGCCGCCGATGTTGGTCGACGCGCGCCGGGTGCCATCGCCGTCGAGGTTCGTGCGCGGCGCCGTAGAGGTTGGCGGCCGTCGACTGTCGCCAGCACGCTGCCCGGTCGGCACGTTGACGTCGCGGTCGCCGGCTGGTGGCGCTGCGACGTGTGGATGTGCGTCGGGCAGCTCGGCGATCGACAGCGTGTGCGCCTGCTCGCCGCCGCGCTCGCCGAGCGTGTGCCCGCTGCCGACGTGGATCGGCGACGCGGCCGCGCAGGTCGGGCAGGGCGAAGTTGACCCGGCCGTCGCCGCCGAACGTCGTGCCGAGCAGCGAGAACAGCGCCTGGTTCTGGTTGATCGGCAGCAGCTGCCCGTTGCACAGCGCCCAGCCCTTCGGGGCGAAGGCGAAGGACATGATCCGGATCTCGGACAGGAACGGTTCGGCCATCAGGTCACTCCAGTCGGTGGGCTCGGGTCGGCGATCATGCCGGCGCCGTGGTGCACGAGACGTAGCCGTCGTCGCTGAGATCAGGGCTCCGTTGCCCGCCGGGTTCTGACCCGTGGACGTACGCCTCGACGACCTGGCGTTCGATGTGCTCCCGGGCGACATGCCCTGCGAGGCCGAAGTCGTTGGTCGTCGCCACCGTGCCCTGCTTGCGGAGCGCCGATACCGGCGCTGCCGCCACTGCCGGCGCTGGTGTTGCCGGACAGGTTGAGGCAGACGGAGTCGTCGACACTTCCGCCGTTGCCCGCATCGACTCTGATGCCGGGACGGACGCCACCGAGTGGCGCGGCGACGTTGTTGCCGGTGATCTTCAGCTTGGCGGCGCCGGTGACGCCCCGGCTGACGAGCAGGATCCCGTTGCCGTCCGTGTCGCGGATCGTGTTGTTCGAAGCCGTGAGGGTGAGGTCCGGCGTGTCGGCGCTGCTGGCGGTGATGCCGTTGCCGCCGCTGATCCCGCCGGACCCGTTGCTGTTCGCGAGGTGGTTGCCGTCGATCACGTTGTTGGTGATGGTCGCCGTCATCGTGGTGTTGCCGTTGTTGCCGATCCCGACGACGATGCCGCTGCTGACTGTGCCGTTGTTGGCGCCGTTCAACGACGGGTTGTTCGAGATGTCGACGTTGGCCCGGCCACGCGAGCTGGGGTTGGCGCTGCTGACGCTGACGATCACGGCGTGGGTGCCGCCGGGTTTGACCGTCACGGTGTTCCCGGTGATCGAGATCAGCTGCGACGCGTCGTTCGGCACTCCGGCGGTCACGCCGGAGCCGGTTGCGCTGGCGTTGCTGACGTTGATCTGGATCCCGGTGTTGGCGTTCGTGATCGTGTTGTCGTCGATGTCGGCGTTGTTGAGGTTGAATCGGGTCGTCGCGGTGCCGGTGCCGACGATGTTGATCGCCCGCCCGGCCGCACCGGTGTTGCTGATCACGTTGTCGGTGATCTGGGCATCGAGCAGCGTCCCGTCGCTGCTCTCGATGTCGATGCCGTCGGCGAACGGGTTGCTCAACGTGGTCCGCTGCACCCTGAACACGCCGGCGATGTTGTTACCAGTCAACGGCACGCCGTTCTGGTTGTTGAAGGTGATCGCGCCCTCGAGACCGCTGTTCCCGGCGGCGTTGACCGTGCTGTCGAGGAGCTCGAAGTTCACCACTCCGACGCCGTTGATGCCGCTCCCGCCTGTGGACTGGATGTTCATCCAGGCGAACGACACGTGGCTCGTGTTCGACAGGTTGATTCCGTGCCCGGTCGTGTTCTGGATCGTGCCGCCCGACCCCGCGGCGCCGGTACCGGTGACGGTGAGACCGTTGGAGGAACCGGTGGTGTTGAGCACGATCCCGTTGGCGGCGCCGTTGGCGGAGATCCGCTCGAACGTGGTGTTCGCACCGATCGTCGTGTTGGCGATGTTGAGGGCGACCCCGGTCGTGGTGGTGATGGTGTTTGCGCCGCCGGGCCCCGGGTCGGTCACGTACACCGTGCCGCCGCCGGTCGCGGCGAACGCCGCGTTCGCACCCGTCGAGAGGGTGACGCCGCCATCGAACCGGACGACCGCGCCGGTGTTGCCCGAGAGCGTGATGCCGGAGCCGTCGCCGTCGGCGCCGTCGCTGATGGCGCCGTTGAAGTCCTTGGTACCGCCGGTGGCGCCGGTCACGGTGACGAGAGTGCCCACGTCGTCGGTGATGGTGCCGCCGTACGTGAAGTCGACCGTGCCCCCGCTGATCGCCACGTCGGCGGCGGTCGCGTTGGTGATCGAGCCGGTGGGAGCCGTGAACGTTCCCGTCACTCCGGTGAGGGCGATCCCGTTCGCCCCGCCCGATGTCGACAGCGACGTGAACGAGGCCGTCAGCGCGCCGCTCGTGGTGATGCTGACACCACCGCCGGCCGAGTTCGTGATCGCTCCGCTGGTGAGGTTGTTGATGGTCGTCGTGCCCACCGCCGTGCCGCTGATAGCGAACGTCGACGCGTCGCCGAAATCGATTCCCTGGATGTCGTTGCCGGTGGCGAGCACCGCGCCGCCGTTGAGCAGCGACGACAGCGCCACCGGCAGGTTCGAGCGTGACCGTGCCGACCCCACCCCCGCCGTCCGGCACGACCAAGCCGTGTCGCCCGGCCAGCAGGCGCTGCCCGTTCTCGAGTTGGAAGCCGGGTGTGGTGTTCGCATAGGTACCGGCGAAGACGAAGACGGTCTGATTGGAGCCGTCGGCGTCTCCGGATCCGCCCGCCCCGTTGATGCCGGTCAGAGCGTTGAGGGGCTGCGCCGACGTGCCGTTGCCGCCGGCGACCGCGTCGTCGTCGACGTACCAGACGCAGTCGGCGATCGTGATGGTGACCGTGCCGGTCGCCGTGGCCGCAACCGGGCTGGCCTGGTCGCTGACCGTGTAGGCGAACGAGTCGCTCGTGTCGGTGCAGCTGGTGCCCGCGGCGGGCGTGAACGTGAAGTCGCCATCGGCTTCGATCACCGCGGTGCCGCCATCGGTGCTGGCGACCTGTCCGGCCACCACGACGAGCGGTCCGGGGCCGTCGATGTCGGTGTCACCGTCGAGAACGTCGCCGGTCACCGTCTTCTGGGGTCCGGCGGGGTTGGGTGCGCCGTCGGTCGGGTCGTTGACCACCAGCGACGTGTTGCCGATGGCCCGGTCAGCGCCGCTGAACGACTCGTTGTCGGGGGTCGGCGCGTCGTTCACGCACGTGACGGTGACGCTGACCGTTGCGGAGCTCCCACCATTGAGGGTGTAGGTGAAGGTGGCCGGTGTGGTGCCGGGAGGGTCGTTGCAGTAGTCCGCGTCAGGCCGGTAGGACAGCCCCGTCCCTCCGCCGGTGATCGCGACGGTGCCGTGCGTGGTGGCCGACGGTGTCACCGAAGCGACGGTCTTCGGGCCGGCGTCGATGTCGGTGTCGTTGGCGAGCACGGTGATCGCGGTGGCGGCGGCGTCTTCGAGCATGGTGGCCGAGTCGGCGACCGCGACGGGCGGGTCGTCGGCGCACGTGACCGTCATGGTCACTGCCGCGGTGGTGTCACCCGGTGTGACGGTGTAGTTGAACGTGTCGAGGGTGGTGCCAGGTGGGGAGTTGCAGTAGTTGGCGTTCGGCGCGTAGGTGAGCCCGGTGCCGCCCCCGGTGATGACGACCGTGCCGTTGGTCGGCTGGGTGACCGAGGCGATCGTCTTCGGCCCGGCGTCGATGTCGGTGTCGTTGGTGAGTACGGCGACCGCGGTGGCGGCGGCATCCTCGAGCACGGTGGCCGAGTCGGCGACCGCGGTCGGGCTGTCGTCGACACACGTCACGTCGACGCTGACCGAGGCCTGGCTGCCACCGGGGGTCAGGGTGTAGTCGAACGTGGCGGGCGCGCCGCCGAGCTGGCTGTTGCAGTAGTTGGCCGTCGGGGCATACGACACCGTCTGCCCGGCGCCGGTGATCGACACCGAACCGTTCGCTGGCTGCGTGACCGACGTGATGGAGAACGCCACCGCGTCTGGATTCGAGTCGTTGCTCAACACATCGAACGTGGTCGATCCGGAGTCCTCGGCGACGGTTCTGGAATCGGCGACCGCGGTCGGATTGTCGGCGACGCAGGTGACGGTGATGGTCACGGTGGCGGTGCTGCCGCCGTTGAGCGTGTACGTGAACGTCGCCGCGGCGCCGCCGATCTGGGTGTTGCAGTAGTTGGCTGTGGGTCGGTAGGTGAGGCCGGTGCCGCCGCCGGTGATCGCCACGGTGCCGTGCGTGTCGGCCGACGGTGTCACCGAGGCGATGGTCTTCGGGCCGGCGTCGATGTCGGTGTCGTTGGCGAGCACGGTGATCGCGGTCGCGGCGGCGTCTTCGAGCACGGTGGCCGAGTCGGCGACCGCGACCGGCGGGTCGTCGGCGCAGGTGACCGTGACGTCGACGGCGGCCGAGCTGGCCCCGGGGTCGAGGGTGTAGTCGAACGTGTCGGGCGCCCCGCCCACCTGCGTGTTGCAGTAGTCGGTGTCCGGGGCGTAGGTGAGCCCGGTCCCGCCGCCGGTGATGATGACCGTGCCGTTGGTCGGTTGGGTGACCGAGGCGATCGTTTGCGGGCCGGCGTCGATGTCGGTGTCGTTGGCGAGCACGGTGATCGCGGTGGCGGCGGCGTCTTCGAGCACGGTGGCCGAGTCGGCGACCGCGACCGGGGGATCATCCGCGCAGGTCACCGTGACGCTCACCATTGCCGTGCTGCCGCCGGGCGCCAGGGTGTAGGTGAAGGTGTCGTCGGTATCACCCGGAGTCGTGTTGCAGTAGTCGGCAGTCGGTGTGTATCTGACGTTCGCCCCGCCGACCGGGATCGACACCGTGCCGTGGGCGGGCTGGGTGACCGAGGTGACCGAGATCGGACCGGCGTCGATGTCCTCGTCGTTGGACAACACGGTGAACGTGGCCGCACCACCGTCCTCGCCGACGGTGCGGCTGTCGTCGACGGCGGTGGGGGCATCGTCGACCGGAAGGATCCCGATCGTGAACGTCTGATCGGCCGACGTGTCGTCGCCGCCGTCTGCTGTCCCGCCGTCGTCGGTCGCGGCCACGGTGACGATGGCGGAGCCGAACGCATCGGGTTGTGGGGTGAAAGTCAAGACGCCGGTCGGGTCGACCGTCGGGCCGGCACTGAACAGCGCCGGGTTGTCGTTGTCGACCGTGAACGTGGCCGTCTGGCCGCCCTCACCGGGTCCGACGCCGATGCCCGTGGCCCACGGGTCGATCGTCTGGGCGCTGGAGTCCTCGTCGGCCTCCTGATCGGCGCCGACAGTAAACCTGGGTTCGTCGTTGACGGCGGTGACCGTGATCGTGAAGGTCTGGACGGTGCCGGTGTCATCGCCGCCGTTGGCGGTCCCGCCGTCGTCGGACGGTGTGACCGAGACTTCGGCGGAACCGAAGGCGTTGTCCGCGGGAGTGAAGGTGAGTACCCCGGACGAGTCGATCGCCGGCAGGGTGTCGAACAACGAGTTGTTGTCGTTGGTGACGGCCAACGTCACCGACTGGCCCGATTCGTCCGGCGGCCCGGCGCTGATCGCGGTCGCCCAAGCGGCGACGGTGTGATCCCCGGAGTCCTCGGACACGGTCTGGTCGCCCCCGACCGTGAACGTGGGCTCGTCGTTGACCGGGTCCACCATGATGTTCACCGTCGCGGGCGGCGAGTCGGCGTCGCCGTCGTGGGCCCGGAACGTGAATGAGTCGGCGCCGTTCGAGTTCGCGGCCGGCGAGTAGGTGATCGTCGAGGTGCAGTCGCTCGGGGTCCCCGCACAGGCTGGCGCCGTGAACGTTCCGAGCGAGCCCGCCGACGGACCGGTCGCGGCCGCGAACGTCAACGGGTCACCGTCGTCGTCGGCCCCGGCCACGGTGACCACCACGGGGGTGTCCTCGTCGGTGCTGATCGACTGCCCGGCGGCGGTGGGTGGGTTGTTGACGTTGATCTCGAAGGTCTGCTGGGCGCTGGTGTCGACACCGCTGTTGTCGGTGCCGCCGTCGTCGTGGAGGCGGACGGATACGGTGGCGGCGCCGGAGGCATCATCGGCGGCGGCGAAGCTCAGCGTGCCGCTGGGGCTGACCGCGGGTGGGGTCGAGAACAGGGCGTTGTTGTCGTTGGTGACGATGAAGTCGACCGTTTGGGCGGCTTCGTTGTGCGGGCCGGCCGAGATGTCGGTTGCCCACTCGGGGATCGACTCCGGGCCGGCGTTGAGGGCGACGAACACGTCGGATCCGGCGGTGAAGCTCGGCCCGTCGTTCACGCACGTGACCGTGATGCTCACCGTGGCGCTGGTCGCTCCGGGGAGGAGCGCATAGGTGAACGTGTCGCGACCGGTGGTGTGGGTGTTGCAGTAGTCGGCGTCGGGTTGATAGTCGACGGCGGTGCCGCTGATCGTGGGCGTGACCGTCCCGTTCGCGGGCTGGGTGACCGAACCGATCGATCGTGGTCCGCCATCGATGTCGGTGTCGTTGTCCAGCAGGAGCGACAAGCTCGTCGACACGGCGTCCTCGGTGACCGTCACGCGGTCAGCCACGGCCGTCGGATCGTCGGCGACACAGACCACCGTGATCGTCACGGTTGCGGTGACACCACCGTTGAGCGTGTAGGTGAACGAATCCGGACCGCAGTAGTCGGCGTCGGGCCGGTATGCGCTGGAGGTGCGGGCCCCGGGCGTGCCGCCGATCAGGGTGACCGCGCCGTGAGACGGTTGGGTCGCCGAGGCGATCGTGACCGGGGCACCGTCGTGGTCGTCGTCGTTGGCAAGGACATCGATCACGGCCGCGGCGCTGTCCTCGGCGACCGTCACTGAGTCGGCGGCCGCCTGCACATCGGATGGGAACCAGCCGGCGATGTCGACGATCAGATCGAGCGATCCTTGCAGGTTGAAGATCGAGATCTCCCCGGCCGGACTGACCTTGGCGATCACGAGGTTCGACGCCACCAGACCCGGTTTCGGGTTGAGGACCGACGCAGTCGGCCGCGGCGTCCCCGCGGGATAGACGGTGAGGTGGGTCAGCAACGTTTGGTTTATTGCGGTCACGTTGATCGCCACGGCACCGACGCCGGTCGCGGGCACACCAGCGCGGCCGGTGACCCGGAAGGTCGTGACGGCCGCCGCACCAACCGTGCCGCCGCCGGCGTCGACCCCGTCGATCGTAGCGAACCCGACGCGGGTGTCGACGACTCGCGCCGGTCCGACGGGCGTGAAACCGTCGCCGGGCCCGAACCAGCCCTGAACATCGACGATGACGTCGACCGTGCCGGCGTTGTTGTAGAGGGAGATCTGGCCCGCGGTCCCGACGGTCGCGACGACGACGTTGCTGGTGACCACGCCGGGCATCGGGTTGAGATTCGAGGCGTTCGGGCGCAGCGACCCCGTTGGATGCACCGTGATGTACGTCGGCTCGGTCTGGTTCACCGCGGTGACGTTGACGACCACGGACGTGACCCCGGTGGCCGGTACTCCACCGCGGCCGGCGACCTGCAGGTCGACTGACTGGCCGGACGTCAGCGCGCCTGCACCGAGGGCCATCCCGTCGATCGTCGAATACGCAGACCGGCTGTCCATCACCCGAGCCGGGACCAGCGACGTATACGCCGACGTGGTCGGGAACCAACCGTGCACGTCGGCGATCACGTGCACCGACCCGCTCGAGTTGAAGATCGAGATCTCGCCGTCCGTTCCCACCTTGGCCACGACGGTGTTCGCGGTGGTGATCCCTGGAGTCGGGTTCAAGTTCGACGATGTCGGTCGAGTCGAACCCGCGGGATAGACGGTGACGAACGACTCGGCCGTGGCCTCGGTGGCCGTGACGACCAGCACCACCGAATCCACCCCGGACGCTCGGGATACCAGCGCGGCCGGTGACCCGCAGCGTCAGGGTCTGACCCGCACCCACGGCGCCGCCGCCGAGCGAGAGCCCGTCCACCGTCGAGGTGCCGGGTCGCGTGTCGAGCACTCGAGCCGGGGTGATCGACGTGTAGCCGGTATCACCCAGCGGCGAGGCGAGGGCCGGCGCGGGGGGCTGTCCCGAATCGGCGACCATCGCAGGCGAGGCGTCGGCACGCGGCGAGAAGATGACCGAGGACGTGATTCCGAGGACACTCAGGGCAATCGCCGCCATCGTCACTCGGCGCAGCGCAGCCCGATCGGTCACCCGTTCCCCCGTCCTCAAACGTCACGCCTTCCATCGGCACCGACACCGCGCCAGTTGACTGTTTTGAACCGGTTTCTGACGTGACCCCCGAAGTCGAGCCGTCCCGCGGCATCCGCCGTGTCCCCGCCACACATCCGATGTCGACAACAATGTCGGGCGATGCGCCGTCGGCGATGCAGGAGGGGCAATGGCGAAGCTGATCTACGCGTCGAACGAATCGCTCGACGGCTGTACCGAGGACGAACGCGGCGCCGTCGACTGGGCCCCACCGGACGACGACGTGTTCGTCGTCATCACCGACCTCATGCGGTCCGCAGGCACCTACCTCTACGGGCGGCGCATGTACGACACGATGGCCGTCTGGGAGACCGACCCCGCCCTGGCCATGCAGTCGGACCTGACGAGCGACTTCGCGAACGCCTGGCAGGCCGCGGACAAAGTCGTCTACTCCACGACCCTGGCCTCGGTGTCAACCGTCAACACCCGGCTCGAACGCCACTTCGACCCCGACGCGGTGCACGCCCTGTCGACCGACACGGGCGTCGACCTCGAGCTCCTCGACGAGCGCCGATTCCGTAACGGCGCGGTCCACCTCCGATACTGCCCGGTCGCCCGATCCGCTCCGATCCTGGAACGCATCCCCCGACACCGAGCCCTGCTCGCACCGAGGTGAGCGGCATGCGTGTCGGTTTCGTCGGCTTGGGTTCGCAGGGCGGACCGATGGCCCAGCGCATCATCGCGGCCGGGTTCACGACCACGCTGTGGGCGCGGCGACCGGAGAGCCTCGAGCCGTACGCGGCCGGCGGCGCGTCGAGCGCCCGCGACCGAGCCGACCTGGGCGCAGCGTCCGACGTGCTGTGTGTCTGCGTCCTCGCTGACCGCGACGTCGACGATGTCCTGCGAGGCCCCGATGGCGCGATCGCGGCGATGGAACCCGGGTCGATCGTGATCATCCACAGCACTGTCCATCCCGACACATGTCGGCGCCTGCAGTCCGATCACCCCCAGGTCCACGTCCTGGACGCACCCGTCAGCGGGGGCGGCGAGATGGCGGCGGCCCGGCGACTTCTGGTGATGGTGGGCGGCGACGCCGACGTGCTCGAACGGTGCCGTCCCGTCCTCGAGACGTTCGCCAACCCGCTCGTGCACCTCGGTCCGCTGGGCTCGGGACAGGAGGCCAAGCTGCTCAACAACGCAGTCTTCACCGCCCAGCTCGGGTTGGCGTCGGACGCCTTCACCGCCGCCATCGGCTGCGGCGTCGACCCGGAGGCGCTGGCCGAGGTGTTCGCCGCCGGCAGCGCCCGCAGTTATGCCGGCGAGCTCGTGGCCGGCGGCGACTACGGCTTGGAGGGTCTGGGTCAGGTGGCGGGGCACCTTCTGGCCAAAGACGTCCGCATCCTCGGCCGGCTCCTGGCGCCACCTCCGGCTGGACTGTTCGCCGCCGCTCATGCCGCACTCACGACGATGGGGTGCGACGACATCGACGAGGCCGGCGCCGCTCGCCCGTGACGGCAGCATCGGACCCACCTCACTCCCACTGTTCGAAGAGGCCCTCGAACTCGAGCTGGCCGTCGGTGACCCGGCCGTAGAGCAGCCAGTCGCCGCGGAACATGCCGTGCTCGTGAGGCGAGCAGGCGATGTGGGTCTGGCGGCCACCGGTGGTGCTCGGCATGAACCGGATCGTCTCCAGTCCCGCCTTCATACCGGGACCGGACAGCACGGGCGCCCGGAAGATCGCCTCCACCAGAACTCGGGCCGTGTCGTAGGCGAGTAATGGGATGGCGTTGGGCCACATCGGCGGTTCCTCGCCATAACGAGCCACATACCGCTCGTAGAACCCGGGTACGAGTGGGTTCGAGGGGTCGAACTGGTCGATGCCGACCCATCCCTCGAACTTGTCGAACCCCATCAGGTAGAACATGAATGCCGTTCCCATGATCCTCGGCGGGTCCCAGCCGATGGCGTCGAGGGCGGCGCGGAGCCGGCCGGTCGAGGCCAGCACGCCGTAGCCCATGTAGACCAAGGCGTCGGGCTCGACTTGGCGGAGGTGCTCCAGGTTGGCGGCCAGGTCTGCGGGGGTCTGGCTGACCGTCTCGACGGCGGCGATGCTGATGTCGCGCCGCCGGCACTCCTGGCGGAAGAAGCGGAAGTACTCCTCACCGTTGGGCGACACCTCACTCAGCACCGCCACCCGGTGGTGGCCCTGGCGCTTGAGCCACGCCACCACCAAGGCGGCATCGCCGCCGCAATCGCCGTTGCCCAGACGGAAGCAGTAGTCGCCTTGCAGGCGTTCGGTGCCCGCCCAGCTGATCAGCGGCACCTGGAGCTGGTTGGCCAGCGGCGCCACCGTGATGGCGTTGTCGGAGCTGTAGGCACCGGCCACGGCGATGCACCCCTGATCGACCAGCCAGCGGAAGCCGTCGGTGGCGTTCTTGGCCGTACCCCACGGCAGGCCGTTCTCGGCGTGGAGGATGTGCTCCACCGGGCGGTCCAACAGACCGGCCTGCTCGGCCTCTTCGAAGGCCAGGCGGTGGACCTTGTCATAGCCGCCCCCCGGGCCGTCGAGTGCCGCTCCCAACCACCCGATCCTGATCGGCTCTCTCATGATGGTTCTCCTCTGTCGGTGGTGGGCACGATCGGTCTGACGACGGGGGGCCGGCCCGACGAACTACACGTCGTCGGACCGGAGGTCCTTCCATTGCCAGGGAGAACCTTCGACGAGCAGTTCGGGGTCGCCGGTCCACAGCTCCGCGTTGCAGGCGACGGCGAGGGCAGCTGCAAACGCGTCCGCGTAGGACATCGGCTGGTCGGCCTTGATCCGAGCCGCTTGGAGCACCGTGATCTCGTCGGGCAGGCGGGCATCGATCACATCGCGAATGTCGCGCACGGTGTCGATGGCGGCGCCTTCTCCGTGGAGACGTCGGAGTACGTAGTGCACCTCGCCGAGGTTGATCCACGACATGAGCGGTCGCTCCTGCTCGAGCAGCCTCGCAACTCGAGCCGCGGGCTCGCCGGAATCCTCCAGCAATCGGAGCACGGCCCACGAGTCGAGAACGACCGTCACGGCCTGTCCTCCCGGGCACGGTCGGCGGCGCGTTCGTCAACCAGGGCTTCGGAGAGCTTCGAGCCCCGGAAAACGGCCCCGAAGCGGTCGTCGCCGGCTGCTCGGTCGCACGACGACATGATCCTGGTCGCGCCAGAAACTGACCTCGTCACCCGGCTCGATCCCCAGCTCGTCTCGGAGCGCCTTGGGGATCAC
Source organism: uncultured Acidobacteriota bacterium (assembly GCA_963732655.1). Lineage (GTDB taxonomy): Bacteria > Actinomycetota > Acidimicrobiia > Acidimicrobiales > SHLQ01 > CAVTWS01. Next base: position 21,115 of record CAVTAI010000010.1, read on the forward strand.
GACTTGGCCCTTGGGTCCGACCCGATGAGTCATACCGGCGAGTATAACCATGGGCCAGATCTCACGTAGGGGACGATCCAACCAAACGGCTGAACATGACCACGTCGGGTTGGGCGTCCTTGACCGGTTGCCAGGCTCGGAGTATTCCCTCGCGACGGAAGCCGCAACGTTCGGCTGTTCGCTGCGAAGCAACGTTGTCGAGATTCGTCACCAGCTGAACCCGCACGATGTCGAAATGTTGGAACGCCCACCCCGTGACCAGCTCGAGCGCTTCGCTGGCGATCCCTTGCTGTCGCACGACCGGGTCGAGCCAGTAGAACGCCTCAGCCCGCCGCATCGGAAGATCGACCTGGATGCCGATCTGGCCGACGCAGCGGTCCGATGGCGTGATGGTGATGGCAAAACGAGCCACACCTCGTGGCCACCACTCCAGACCGTTCTCGATCCACAACCGGGCCTGATCCTCGGTCAAACCCTCGGCCATCATCGTGAACCGAGGAATCTCTGGGTCGCGGCACGATTCCACGATCGCGGCAGCGTCGCTGGCCCTGAACGGCCGGAGACTGATCCGCTCGCCGGTCAGCGGCGGATCGGGCGGCACGATCTCCTTCATGGGCCGATTCTCTCATGCGCCCGCTGGTCCGAAACCGGCATTCAAGGAAGGTCCAGCAGCACAGCGATGGTCTCACGGATCTGTGCGGTCGCGGCCGACGCCGACTCACCCGCGAGACGTTGCCGACGGCGGGGGCCAGGACGATCTCGGAGTTGAACCCACTGCTCTTCGAGGTCAATGACATCACCGGAGATCGGCACCGAGCCAGACCTGACATACAAACGCCGGACACCGGGTCAGCTGGCGGCGTAGATGGCACTGCCGACGAGGATCAGGACGATCAACCCCACCGCGACGGCTAGACAGATCAGCGCCACCCGATTCCGTTCGTGGCGGCGGTGGGCGCGGGCGACAGCCGTTCCTGAGAAGACGATCGAGACGAAGGCGCTCGCAACACTGATCGGAGGGATCAGGACGCCGAGAACGGCCATCACGGTCGCGATGAAACCCGCCCGAGTGGGGAAGTCGAGCTGTCGCCAATCCACGTGGTACTAGTCCCGTTCGATCTGCTGTCGCCCTGGCTCGGGGGTCCATGACTCGATCACCATTCTGGTCGCTTCGGGGTTGAGGCGGGTGATGACGACCTCGGTGATGTCGCCGACGAACATGTCTCCGTCGCCCGCCTCTTCCGCATCGCTCGCTCCGGCAGGGACGGCGCGACCCGCGATCTTCGCTTCTCCGGGCCACTCGGACTCCTTGCCCTCCTCGGGATGGAAGGTCGGGCCGTGCAGGGCGAAACGCGGATCCCGCATCAGATCGGCACCCTTGCGCGCGCCGATCATGGAGCCGAAACGCAACTCGCCATCGGCGAACTCGCACTCGATCCCGGAGATTCGTGGCGAGCCGTCGGCCCTCACCGTCGCGATCGTCTTGTGGCGACCGGCGTCGAACAAGGTCCTGACGCGGCTCGCGAACTCGGGTTCGGCCTGCTCGATCGCCTTCCAGCTCGCCATGGGCGGAACTTTACTCGTGGGCCGATGGGGCGCCAGGGTGACCATCGCGCCGGTCTCGCCGGTGCTCGACTCCTGGAGTGACCCGGGCTCCTTACGGCGACGGGTGGGCGAGTTCGGCCATCTGAGCGAGGCCTCGCTCGACCACGTCAGCGAGACGCCCGGCGGCCGCCTGCACGGCCGGGTCGTCTCGTTGCGCCGGCTCGAGGCGCGCCGGGTTCAGAGCGCATCCGTTGGCCCAGGCGGCGATGTCCGGCTCGGCGCCATAGGTGCGGGCGGCGACGGTTCCACGAACCTGCATCGTCGCCCAGTCGACCGGTCGGTCGGGAAGGGTGTTCGGCGGGCACACGCGGTTGCGCTCCCGATCGTCATCGCGGGTGGCCTCGACGTAACCGGCGAGCGCGGCGCAGAAGCACGGGAAGCCGACCCGGATCGTCTGGAGTCGGATCTTGTCCGGTCCCCACACGGGAACGAGCGGTGGGTACTGCAAACCCGAGGCGGCGCAGTGGACGACGAGCGATCCCGGCGGCAGCGGCACCGAACCGTGGTCGAGGACGATCTCTCGGTCGGTGACGTGTCGTACGTGTCCCAGGCGAACGACGCGTTCGATGGTGCGGAGGAGGTCGAGCTCCCATCTGCCGAGGGTCGGCGTCTTGGCCATCGTGGGCACGACGTCGCCGTCGATCCGAAACATCACCTCTGCGGTTTCGAGACGCAGGAAGAGATCGTCGAGCGATTCGGCGTCGGCCGCTGCCTCCATGGTGGTGGCTGCGAGGCCGAGCGCCACCACCGGATCGGGCTGGACGACGGCACGATTCAACATCCACGGGTCGCGCGGCCGGACCCAGACGATGCGGTCGGGCGACACGCCGTTCGTCAATAGCCACACGATCCCGTCGGTTGCTGTCTTGCCGGCACCGACGAACACATATGTGCTCGGTGCCGAGGTCAAACGTGCGAGTTCGTTGACGGGGACGACGTGGGCGTCCTCGGCCACACCGAACGGCGGTGGTGTCGTCGAGGGAACGGTCGGGGACAGGTACGTGGCGTCGACGACCCGGCGTCGCACGTGAACCTGCCGGGTCTCGCCCGACAGGTTCGACGTGACGAGGTGGGACGTTCCGTCGCTGTGGTGCTCGCTCCCCGGGAGAAAGGCGACGCGGCCCGATCCGACGAATCGTCGATGGAGGATGTCGTCGTAGTACGCCCGGATCTCCGGTTGACGGGCTCGTTCCTGGAGCCCCGTCTCCGGGCCGCGGTCTTGCACGGTGCCGCGACCGAGCACGGTCGATGCGACGCCGTAGAACAGCGACGCCTGATGGAGTTGTACGAATGGATACGCATCCTGCCAGTGCCCACCAGGGACGTGGCGACGGTCGACGAGTGTTACGTGGACGTCGGCATGATCGATCAACGCGTCAGTGAACGCCATGCCCATCGCGCCCGCACCCACGACCAGATAGTCGGTCTCCAAGGTGCGTCCCGGCATGGCACTCGGCCTCCCACCCGCGTCCACGAGGTCGGCGGCGATCCGAGCCTACGGGACCCCGACAGCCCAGTTCCATCGATCGCTCTGAGGCTCGTGCGAGTTCGAACGCAACGACGATGCTGGGACGAGCGAAGGGCCTCTCGCCACCACAACGACGTTCTCTCCGAGTTCCATGGCGACGAGGACGTGTGGATGGAGCTACCGCTGCGTCGGCATGGTGAACTGCACGTGGCATCGATGATCGCCTTCGTTGATTTCACGGCCGCCAACTGATGGCTGAAGGCGCCTGTGACATCGCGGTCGGACGGTCCACCCCGCCGCCAGGTTTGGCCGGGTCACGACGACTCCTCGACCGGGTTGGTCTCGCGGTAGTACTCCCACGCGTCGACCACCGAGCCGTCCGGGAGCTCACACATGGGTTCCTCGCCCGTCACCACGCCCCCCTGCTCCTCGCAGAACGCGGCGGCAGGGTTCGGTAGCTCGGTGTCGTCGCCGTCATCGTCGTCGCCGCACGCGCCGGCTCCGACGGTCAGGACGAGGGAGACGATGCCGAGAGCAAGGCCTCGTCGTAGGTGCGCGGTCATGTCATCGACCCTCCGGTGGAACGAACGCGGGGTGGCTGGCGTGGGCAACGATCCTCCCCCGGACGGTGGCTCGACAGAGGCGAAAGACACACGAGAACTCGTTCGGAGGGTGAGGACCTTCGACCCTGCGCCACGCCCGACCTGTCGAACCAGGCTGGTGGTCTGCGCCGAGCACAGGGGGTATCCATGCGTACCGTCGTGATCCTGGGAGCCGGCGGTCGTGACTTCCACAACTTCAACGTCGTGTTCCGCAACGACATCACCAGGCGTGTGGTCGCGTTCACCGCTGCGCAGATCCCCGGTATCGATGGCCGGACCTATCCGTCGTCGCTGGCCGGGCCTCGGTACCCCGATGGGATCCCCATCGTCGCCGAGGCGTCGTTGTCCGATCTGGTGGCTCGCCAGCGAGTCGACGAGGTGATCTTCGCCTACAGCGACGTGGCACACGTCGAGGTGATGCACAAAGCCTCGGTGGTCTTGGCGGCGGGAGCCGACTTTCGCCTTCTGGGCCCCGCCGCCACGATGTTGTCGAGCTCGCGGCCCGTGGTCGCCGTGTGCGCAACACGTACGGGGTGCGGGAAGTCGCCGGTGAGCCGGTGGATCGGAGCGCAACTCGTCGAGCGGGGATTCCGGGTGGCCTTGGTTCGCCACCCCATGCCGTACGGCGATCTCGAGGCCATGCGGGTCCAGCGGTTCGCGACCCTGGCCGACATCGATGCGGCCGACTCGACTGTCGAGGAACGGGAGGAGTACGAGGAGCCCGTCCGCCAAGGCATGGTCATGTTCGCTGGCGTCGACTACGAGGAGATCCTGCACGCCGCGGAGGACGAGGCCGACGTCATCATCTGGGACGGCGGCAACAACGACTTCCCCTTCTTTCGACCCGACCTCTTCATCACGGTCGCCGACGCCCTCCGGCCCGGCGACGGACTCACCCACCATCCGGGCGAGGTCAACCTGCGGATGGCCGATGTCGTGGTCGTCAACAAGGTCGACAGCGCCGAACCCGCTGATGTGGCCCGGGTGGTGTCCGACATCGAGTCGGTCAATCCCGGCGCGGTGATCGTCAAGGCGGCCTCCCCGGTCACCCTCTCGCCCGGCCCGTCGCTCGCCGGCCAACGGGTGCTGGTGATCGAAGATGGCCCGACCATCACGCACGGGGGCATGCCGTTCGGCGCCGGAACCGTCGCCGCCCGCCAGGCCGGCGCGACCTCGTTCGTCGATCCGCGGCCCTTTGCCGTCGGAACGATCGCCGACACGCTCGAACGATTCCCGCACATCACCGCCGTCCTGCCCGCCATGGGCTACAGCGACGTCCAGTTGGCGGACCTTGCGGCCACGGCGGTCGCCTCGGCCTGCGATGTGGTCGTGACCGGGACGCCGATGGACCTCACCCGACTGGTCGAGCTCGGCCATCCGGTCCGCCATGCAACCTACGCCTACCAGGAGGTCGGCGCGCCGACCCTGTCCGACGCTCTCGCTCCCTACCTGGACCGATGGTCCACCCTCATCCGGCGATGACCGAGCCCCGACGCGATCTGATCGTTGCCGCCATCGGCGGGAACGCGTTGCTCCAACGAGGCCAAGCTCTCGACATCGGGACCCAGCGGGCGAACGTCGCCGTTGCGGTGCGATCGCTGGCCGACCTGGCCCGCGGCGCCGACCTGGCGGTCGTGCACGGCAACGGCCCCCAGGTCGGGTTGCTGGCCATCGAGTCGACGGCTGGACCCAGCCCGATGCCGCTCGACGTGCTCGACGCCGAAAGCCAAGGCCAGATCGGTTACCTCCTGTCCATCGAGCTGGCCAACGCGCTCCCGGATCGGCGGTGCGTCACGCTCGTGACGCAGGTCGAGGTGGACGACGCCGACCCCGCGTTCTCTCATCCCACCAAACCGATCGGACCCGGCTACGAGAGGGCGGTCGCGGACAAGGTGGCGGACGACGTGCGCTGGACGGTCGCGGCCGACGGGGATCGATGGCGACGCGTCGTGCCATCCCCGGAGCCGCGCCGCATCGTGGAGCTCGACGAGATTCGGTTGCTGCTGTCCCACCACGTCGTCGTGGTGTGCGGCGGTGGCGGTGGAATCCCGGTGGTCCGAACGGGCGGCGGTCGCTGGCGAGGGGTTGAGGCGGTCGTGGACAAGGACCTCACGGCCGCGCTGCTCGCCGAGCAGCTCTCGGCCGATGCGCTGATCCTGCTGACCGATGTCGATGCCGTCTACCGCGACTGGGGCACCGCCGAGGCGCGACCTCTTCGACGCATCCCATCCGCGGCGATCGCGGAGCTCAGGCTCCCGTCGGGTTCGATGGCACCCAAGGTGGAGGCGGCCCGTCGATTCAGCGCATCCACCGGTCGGCCGGCGATGATCGGGGCGTTGAGCGACGCCGCCCGGCTCCTTCGGCGGGAGGTGGGCACCGAGGTGTTCGGGAGCGAGGTGGTGGGGAGCGAGGTGGTGGGAGCGAGGTGACTTCCGGCCCTGCCCCGCCGGGGGACGCTCCACCAGCATGAGGAGAACGACCACCGACCTACGGGGTCCAGATCCGTGAGGTGGTCGAGGTGATCGGACGAGTCCGGCTGGCGACGTTGCTCGGTGCCGTCGTGTGCGTTGTGTCCGTCGTTGGATGCGGTGACGACGACTCCGGGTCGGCGGAGCCTCCAACCCCGGACGGACTGGCATCGCGCCTGGTCTCCGCTGACGACTTCGACGGCGACTGGACCATCGAGGCGGGGCCCGAAGGGGCCGAAGTCCCGTTGTCCGGTGTGATCTCCGAGGATCAATCGGAGCTCCTGCCGACGTTCGAGTTGTGCGCCGCGGCCAGCGCCGAGTCGCGAGCCGCGGTGGAGGATCTGCGGTGGATGGCCTTCCGTCAGATCAACTTGACGGTGGACGACCCGATCGATCCGCCGACGGATCGGGAGGGTCACATCGTCTTCGCGCAGGAGTTCCTGCTGGGCGGCGAAGCAGACGAGGTCGAGGCGACCTTTGGCCTTCTGCGCGACGGCCTGGAGGCGTGTCTCGGAGACGTGCCGGCCAGCGAGGAGGGCCCCGGACGGTCGGAGTCGATGACCGTCCCAGACCTGGGTGACGATCGTCTCGGCACCCTGACCACGATCGAGGAAGAAGGCGGGTGGGCGGAGTGGCGGCTGCACAACGTGTTGGTACGTCAAGGCTCCATCTTGATGAACCTCGAGGTCGTCGATATCCGTGCCGGCGACGGCGTCGAACCTTGGTACTCCATCGAGGAGGTGGGCGCGCTCGCGGAAACGGCGGTCGACCGACTTTGAAAGGGGATCCCCCCGGCATTGATCGTGTGATCGGATAGGGGAATGGACACGGCCGATCACCTCATCTATCTCCGAGCGCACGCCGAGGGGCTCGCGTCGCTCGTGGCGGACGCGCACCAGCAGGATCACCTGGGCCGCACGGTGGTGACCTGCCCGGACTGGACCGTCCGGGACCTCGCAGAGCACGTCGGTGGTCTGCAGCGGTGGTCCGCGCACCTCGTCGAGGGGCCGGTCGCGGTCGAGACCTGGCGGACCGACCTAACTCTGACCTACCCGGAGTCCGACGGGGAGGTGGCGGCGTGGTTGGCCGCGGGCCTCGAGCCGATGCTCGAGGTCTTCTCGAACGTGCCGCCCGACCGGCGGGTGTGGGTGTGGGGGGCCGACCCTCACGCCCGGTTCTGGCCGCGGCGCATGTTGCACGAGGCGGTCGTGCACCGAGCTGACCTCGAGCTGAGCCTCGGCCTCGAACCGGCCATTTCCGCCGATCTGGCGGTCGACGGCATCGACGAGTTCCTGACCAACCTGCCCTTCACGGCGCGTTGGGGCGCGCCGACGGACCGGTATCGCTCGAAGGGTGAGCGCCTCGTCATCCGGGCCTCGGACACGGGTGACACCTGGCGGCTCCGGTTTCACCGCGCGGGACTGTGGTGGGACCGAGGCTCGGACAAGGCCGACGCCACCCTGACCGGACTCTCGGGTGACCTCTACCTCCAACTTCAGGGGCGGGAGCGGTCCTCCGTCGCCGCGGCCGGCGACCCGGCGGTCATCGAGCTGTGGCGTTCGGGCCTGGGGTTGTGATCGCCGCCGGATCGTGACCCGTCGCGCCTCCTTCCTGACGTCGCGGATCACCTCCATGTCGTGACCAATGGCCGTTCCGTCACGCCCTCGCGGCGCGGCATCCTGACCGAGGCCGAGATCCCGGCCGTAGTCCGCGGTCAGCGCGAGGAGTTGGGACGATGATGGTGACACCGGCGAGACGAGCGATGGCGAACGGGCTCGCAGCGCTCGCCCTGGCGTTCCTGGTGGTGTCGTGCGGGGATCGGAACTCGGACAGCGACGACAGCACCGTGGCGGGGCTGGTCCGAGTGCCCGCGCCCGAGGTGGCGAGCGTCTTCCTGCCGGACGCGAGCCAGGGGGATGAGGCGCTGCCCATGGTGGCCGAGGAGGGGGAGCTGCTCATCATGTACTTCGGCTACACGGCGTGCCCGGACATCTGCCCCACCACCATGTCCGACCTCCGCATCGCGCTCGATCAGCTCGATGAGGGTGATCGCTCCCGCGTCGAGGTGGCCATGGCCACGATCGATCCGAACCGCGACAGCGGGGAGCTCCTCACCGCGTACGTGCAGACGTTCGTGCCCGAAGCACATGCGCTCCGAACCGACGACGACACCCTGCTCAGAGTGATCGCTGACGCGTTCGGCGCCGATTACCAGGTCACCATCAACGCCGACGGCGAGCCGGAGGTGGCCCATACGACCTGGCTCTACGCCGTCGATGACCAAGGCCGTCTCCGGGTGCAATGGGCCTTCGATACGCCAAGCGAGGACATCGCCCGCGACATCCAGATCCTGCTCGACGACACCGGTGAGCGGGACACAACCGAAACCTGACCAGATAGGACCACCGATGACATCGATCTCACGACGAGCGACCATTGCTGCAGCATGCGTGCTGCTCCCCCTGGGTGCCGTGGCCTGCGGCGATGACGACGACGAGGCGACCAGCCCGACCGAAGCCGCCGATGCGGGGATCGGTGGCCCGGAGACCACCGGGGCCGAGGACGCCGCCGCCCTCACCCTGGCCGACGCCTGGGCCCGGATCAGCGCCGCCGGCCAAACGACCGGAGCTGCGTACCTGGTGATCACGGGTGGCGCCGCGGCCGATCGGCTCGTCGCGGCGGCTGCGCCGACCACGGTGGCGGCGACGACCGAGATCCACGAAGTCGTGCCTGCGGAATCGAGCGACACGGCCGAGGCCGACATGGTTGGAATGGACGGTGCCATGACGATGCGGCAGGTCGACGCCCTCGACATCCCGGCCGGGGAGACGGTGACGCTCGAGCCGGGCGGGTATCACGTCATGCTCCTTGATCTCGTCGCGCCGCTGGCCGCGGGAGACACCTTCGACCTGGAGCTCACGTTCGAGAACGCGGGTGTGATGACGGTCGCCGTCGAGGTCCGTGACGAGTGAGCTCTCGTTCGTGCGCACCCTCACGGTGGACCATCCTGTTCCGTGGCTCGGCGGTGGCGGTGATGGTGCTCCTCGGCACCGCGGCGTGTACCGGTGGCGGAGTCGGTGACACCGAGGCCGCTCCCGTCGGTGTCGCGTTCACGACCCGGGAAGGCGCATCGACCGACCTCGCCGCCTTCGCCGGTCGGCCCCTCGTCGTGAACTTCTTCGCCGCGTGGTGCGCGCCGTGTGTCGCCGAGATGCCCGCCATCGAGGCGGTCCACCAGCACCTGGGCGATCGGGTGGCGTTCCTCGGTCTGAGCATCGATCCCGATTCCGGTGACGGATGGGCGATCGCTGACGCGGCTGGCGTGTCGTACGAGCTGGGCCACGACGCCGATTCGGTCCTGTTCCACGAGCTCGGTGCAGTGGGCATGCCGACGACGGTGCTGATCGACGCCGAGGGCGAGATCGTCGACCGGCACACCGGTGCGCTGACCGAGGACAGCCTGTCCGACCTGGTCTCGACCCGATTCGGCCTCTGACCCCCGGAGACGTTCGGGTGGCGTGCCACTATGGCCCGATGCAGGTCACCGCTCGTATCGACTACGCGCTGCGGGCGCTGCTGGAGCTGAGCAACCGCCCCGACCAGCTCATGACACGCGATGAGCTCGCCGAGGCTCAGGAGATTCCGCCCCGATACCTCGAGAGCATCCTGCTCCAGCTCCGCCAATCCGGACTGGTCATCGGTCAGCGCGGCGCCACCGGTGGGTACCGGCTCGCCCGCCCGCCGGCGGAGATCACGGTGGCCGATGTCTCGCGGGCCGTCGACGGGCCGCTGGCGTTGATCCAGGGCCAGCGGCCCGAGGCCGTGGTGCACGGCGGTGCCAGCCGACACCTCGGCGAGATGTGGGTCGGCCTGCGCGCGGCGATCCGATCGGTGATGGAGTCAGTGACCTTGGCCGACCTGCTTGCGGGCGAGCTCCCGGCACCGGTTCGGGCACTGGTGGCCGACCCGGACGCCTGGCGACCGCGCTAGCGCGGCCTGGTCAGGTGGCCGGGGCGACGACGGGGCGGCGGGCCCGCGACGGGGCGAGGGCGGCGGTCGACACCATGGCGGTGACGACGCCGTACGCCAACCACCTCGACTCACCGAGCTCCGCCCACGTGGCCAGCTCACGCGAGCTGGTGAACAGCAGCAACCCCGCGACCGCTATGCCCATGCCTCGGGCCGGGAGGTGCCGGACCGTCCGAGCGGCCAGCGGCGCGGCGAGCACTCCGCCGGCCAGCATGGCCACGACGGTGCCGACCCTGAGATCGTCCCCGAGGTTCCGGAGCAAGGAACCGGACGCGACGGTGGCTACCGCGATCTCGGCCGTGTTGACCGAACCCACGACGAAACGGGGCAGGATCCCCCGGTGCAGCAAGTAGGGGGTGACGACGGGCCCCCAGGCACCGATGAGGCCGTTCGTGACGCCGCCCGTCGCCGCCGCCACGGCGGTGCCGGCGCTGTGGGCGACGTGCTGCGTGTCGTGCGTGTGGGACGGCGACGTGGGAAGCACCCGGCTGAACCGAAACAGGATCCGCAGCCCGACGGCGATCAGTAGCGCGGCAAGAATCGGGCGCAGCTGGTCGCCGTCGACCCGCGTGACGATGGTCGTACCGATGACCGCCCCGACGGCGCCGGGCATGGCGAGTTGGATCACGAGCCGCCGGTCGATGTTGCCGTAGCGCCAGTGCGACACCCCGCCGGCGACGCCGGTCGCGACCTTGGCCAGATTCACCGTCGTGGACACGGCGGAGGGGGACAGGCCCCCCGCCAACAAGATGCTGGCCGACGTCGGGCCGAATCCCATGCCCAGCGAACCGTCGACCATCGCCGCCGCGAAACCGGCCAGAAAGACGAGGACGAGCTCCATATGGCACAAATCCTACCGGAGTACCGGTATTTGGATCAAGAGGAGAGATGTCACACGGAGGGGACGCCGAAGCCGTCGGGGTCGTCAGCCGTGCTCGGGGACGACGAGCACCTTGCCCACGGCACCGCGATCGGCGACCAGGCGTAGGGCGGCGCCCGCGTCCGCCAGCGAGAACCGAGCTGACACGTAGGGATCGAGTCGCCCGGTCGCCAGGAGCTCCATGAGCTCCGTTTCGTCGCGCCGCGCCTGGTCCCGCCCGCGCTCGCCGAAGCTGCGCATCTCGAATCCCATGATGGTGATCCCCTTGAGCAGCACCAGGTTGAGCGGGATCCGCGGGATCTCGCCGGCTGCGTAGCCAATGGTGACGAACCGGCCACCGAAGCCCATGGAACGCACCGCCGGTTCGGAGTACTGGCCACCGACCGGATCGATCACCACGTCGAACCCCTTCGGCGCCGCCGCCCGGAGCTGCTCGCGGAAGTCGTCGGCGGTGTAGTCCACCGCGATCTCGGCGCCCCGCTCGAGGCAGACCGCTCGTTTGGCCTCGGTCGACGCGGCGGCCACGACGGTCGCCCCCAGCACTCGCGCGACGTCGACCGCCGCCATTCCGACGCCTCCGGCAGCTCCCAGGACGAGCACTCGCTCCCCGGGCTGCACCTTCGCCACGGACCGCAGCGAGTGGTATGCCGTGGCGTACGCGACCCAGAACCCGGCAGTGGTGATCGGCTCGACGCCGGCCGGAACCGCCTTGAGACCGGCGGCCGACACGACGACCTCCCCGGCGAAGGCGCCCACCATCACGGCACCGAACACGTCGTCGCCCACGGACCAGCGGTCGACCCCCGGACCCACCGCGGAGATCGTGCCGGCGAACTCGCTGCCCGGAGAGAACGGCACCGGAACCCGCACCTGGTAGCGGTTGTCCATGATCAACACGTCGGGGAAGTTGGCGGCGGCGGCGGCGATCCGGACCCGCACCTCGCCCTCACCCGGCTCCGGGAGAGGGATCTGCTCGACGACGAGGTTCTCGGGCGGCCCGTGCTCGTGGAGCACGGCGGCCCACATCAAGTTCTGGCTGGTGTTCACGGAGGGACAGTACTCAGCCCTGATGGCGAGCGCCGAGGGAGACGAGGGTCGAGGTGGTCAGGCGGTCGGCGCCGACATCGTACGACCGGACCCGCACGAGGGCCTGCTCCGCGGTCACGCCGAGCACCTCGGGTCGGAAGCGAATCGGCCCCACCCGGCTCGGTGCGAGGTAGCGGATGAGCAGGCCGAGCGGTGGGCGCCCGGCGGTGGCGGGATGCCGGATCGCGGCTTCTTCGGCCCCGATGGCGATGAGGCCTCCGTGCAACATGCCCCACGGATTCCGCAGCTGTTCGGTGACGTCCAGGTCGACTTCGTGGTCAGGGGTGGACGTCAGACCCAGGTACTCGCCGAGCGGCAGCGGAAGGTCCATGCGCTCCACGCCGGCGTCCAGCCGAACGCCGCGCGGCCAGAGATCGGTCGACGGCGGCGACTCGACGGTCAGGCAGTGCGAGGTGATCGACCCCACACCGAGCACCTCGTCCGTCGCGTCGTCGAACAGGTCGAGGTCGCAGACCGACGTGGTCGAACCGGTTCGAACTTCCGTCCCGACGATCCGTACCGGACGGACGCCGATGGGAGCGACCAGACGCATCTCCAGATCGGTCGTGACGACCCACGTACCTTCCGGCGCGGCGAGGCCGGCGGCGAGTCCCCCGGCGCCATCGGCCGTGAACGTGATGGCCCCGAGCCGGAGATGCCCCAATGAGTCGATGAGGCTCGGCCTCGGTTCCATCCAATTGATGACTCGCCCGTCGACCTCCACCTGGGAGCCCGAGCTCATGGACGTGAAGAAGCCGGGCGGTCGCTTCTGGAACTCGGGGCTGCGGCGGTTCGTCGTCACGATCGCTGAGCTTGGCAGCTGGCGCCCGACGGTCCCGAATCGACACCCGTCTCCGTCAGGTCGGCGGGGATCCCGGATCTGGCCTCCAGCTCACCGGCGTGAGGAGCTGGCGGCTGACCAGCTCCTTGCAGGCCAGGTGCATCGTCGGTTCGTGCTCCAGGCCCAACCCGACCAGATCGGGACCGAGCGAGTGGGCGTAGATCACCAGACGACGGGCGTCGAAGAGGCAACGCCCGTCGGGATGGACGTCGACATCGATCTGGGCCCCTGAGACGTCGGTCAGGCAGCAGCCATTGGCGTCGACGATGTACTCGATCCCCGAACGCGAACGACCAGCCGCGGCGACCTCGCCGGCCGCCACGGAATCGATCAACTCCCGTAGCCCGCCCGTGAAGCCGAAGTCCGCGAGGACCTGGGTCCGTAGGGCCTCGAGCATCACCACGTAGCTGATGATCAGCGCTTCGGGTGTGGTGGGGTGAGGTAAGGGGCGCATCGATCCAGCACGGCTCGGGCCCGCTCGAACTCACCTCTGGTCTAGCGCGCCGGGGGCGAGGCGGGGTGTATGCCTCGGCGGCGAGCCCCGGTCAGGCGTGGATCAGGACCCGTTGCTCGTGATCGAGCAGCCAGGCTTTCGTCTCGACGCCCGCCGCGAAGCCGGTCAGATGACCGGAGGCGCCCACGACCCGGTGACACGGGACGATGATCGGGATCGGGTTGCGGCCGTTCGCCGCACCGACGGCCCGAGCCTTGTTGGGGTCGCCCAGCCGCCGAGCCTGCTCGCCGTAGGAGATGGTGTCGCCGAACGGGATCTCCCGCAACACCTGCCACGCCGACTGTTGGAACGCGGTGCCTTTGGGAGCGAGCGGGAGGTCGAACGTCTGGCGCGACCCGGCGAAGTACTCGTCGAGCTGACGACGGGTTTCGACGAGGACCGGATCTGCTTCCTCGGTCTGCGCCCCGTCCAACCTGAATGCGTCGATCCCTTCGCCCGGCCACAGGACGGCGCGGAGGCCGGTCTCGTCGGCGAAGAGCACGAGTGGTCCGACCGGGGAGGGCATGGTGCAGGTGGTGAGGGTGGTCATGATCGGGTCTCCTGAGGTGGCGAGGCGGGGCCGGGTTGGGCCCACAGGTGGTGGAGGGCATACGAACGCCAGGGCCGCCACCGTTGGGAACGTTCGCGTGCCGTGCGGGGGTCGGTCGGTTCGCCGATGGCGGCCAGCCCGTGTTTGACGCCCAGGTCGGTCGGTAGGAAGACATCGGGGTGGCCCAGGGCGCGCATCACGATGTAGTCCGCGGTCCACGGTCCGATGCCGGGCAGGGCCTGGAGCCGCTCCGATGTCTCGTCGGGGTCGGCGCCGGGTCCGAGGTCGATCCGATCGTCGGCCAACGCCCGGCTGAGCTCGATCAGCGCCCGACCGCGGGCACGAGGCATGGGGAGGTCGGTCGGCTCGAGCGTGGCGAGGGTCTCCACGCTCGGGAACATGTGCGTGAGGGCCGGGTGATCGATCGCCGCCGCACGGCCATGGTCCCGCACCAGCCGGGCGGCCACCGTGCGGGCGCCGGCCACTGAGACCTGCTGGCCGATGACCGCTCGTATGGCGATCTCGTGCCCATCGACGTGACCCGGGGACCGCAGGCCGGCACGGGCGGCGACGAGCGGGCTGAGCATCGGGTCCGCCGCCAGGTGGTCGTCGATGGCGAACGGGTCGGCGTCGAGATCGAGGAGACGGCGGCACCGTTGCACCGCCGTGCCGACATCACGCCAGTCGGTCATCGTCAACCGACACGTGAGATGGGCGGCCCCGGTGCCAACGGGGGTCGAGATATCGACCGTGCTGCCTGGGGTCGATATCTCGACCGTGCTGGCTGGGGTCGAGATCTCGACCGTGCTGGCTGGGGTCGATATCTCGACCGTGGCCGGGCCGTGGGGGAGCGCGAGCACTCGGGCGTAGGTCGCGCCGTCGGCGTGCTCGACCCCGGGGACGGCCCGGCGCCCGAGGAACTCGAACAACGCAACGACGGCCAGCGGGCGGCGGTACGGGAGTTGGATCTCGATGGTTCCGGGCACCGGTGACGCCGGGCCCCTCCGCCGGCCCCGCAGCTCGGTCGGCGACGAGGCGAACACCTCGCGGATCGTGTCGTTGAACTGCCGGATCGAGGAGAACCCGGCCGCGAACGCCACGTCGGTGAGGGGGAGGTCGGTCGTCTCGATGAGTAGGCGTGCGGTGTGGGCCCGTTGGGCTCGGGCCAGAGCCAAGGGCCCGGCCCCCAACTCGGTGCGGAGCAGCCGCCCGAGATGGCGCTCGCTGTAAGCCAGCCGGTGCGCCAGACCGGTCACGCCCTCCCGATCCACGACACCGTCGGCGATGAGGCGCACCGCCCGGGCCGCCAGATCGGCCCGAACGTTCCACTCCGGTGAGCCCGGAGCGGCGTCAGGGCGACACCTCTTGCAGGCTCGGAACCCGAGCTGCTGAGCCGCCGCGGGAGTGCGGAAGAAGCGGACGTTCTTCCGGCGAGGAGTGGTCGCCGGACAGCTGGGTCGGCAGTAGATGCCCGTGGACGTGACGGCCACGGTGAACCACCCGTCGAAACGGGGATCGCGTCCCGAGATGACCTGGTAACACCAATCCGGGTCGAGCGTGGGGGGTGAGGCGGGAGCGAGCACGACATGATCGTGCCCGATCACCAGGCGCTTGACTAGCGGAAATCGGCCATCGCCGTGGGTTCCGTGCTCGGCTGCTCAGGTGGCGCTGGTCGACGCCATCCCGTGGCGGAGCAACGGGGTCAGGCACACGGCGCCGATACCGGCGATGACCACCGCGAAGACCGTGCCTGACGGAGACCAGTCGATGTCGTCGTTGAACCTCAGGAGCGCCACGAGCACCGCCACCGCATAGACCACTCCCGCCACGAGAACGGGGCGGATGCGGGTGAGCTCACGTTCGCGCGCGGCGGCGATGGCTGTCGCCCCCAACCCCATAGCCCACGCCGAGATGGCTCGAGCGGTCAGGTCGGTGAGCGGCCACGGCCACCACGTGATCTCGTCGCCTCCGACGAACAACACGATCGCCAGCACCACGAGCAGCAGGCCGAGAGCGTGCACAACCTTCTGTCCGGTGACCGACAGAGCCGGATCGGTCACCGACGGCTCGAGCCCGATCGTGCGCCGCTGGAGCATGATCACCCACCCGAGGACGAGCGGGAGAACGATGTACACGGCGAGCCATCCCCAACCGGCGATCTTGGCGGTGGCCACTCCCTCGTCGAGGTGGAAGGCGTCGAGGTGGACGAGCGTGGTGACCAACGTGACGACCGTGAACGCGGTGGTGCCGTAGATCGGGGCCCGGGCATCGGCCCAGCGCGACCTTTGCCCCGTCAGCCCGAGCATCGGCAGCGAGGCCAGGTACCCGGAACCGAGGAGCGCCGCCGACATCGGTTGCGCCACGGTCCACGCGAACCAATCCTGCGTCTCCTCGCTGAACACGTAGAGCTGGAAGAGGGCGAGGACGACGGCCACGACGGCGGCGAGCAGGATCCACCGCAGCTGTTTGGTGATCGGTTGTGGTCCGGCGATGGTCATGCGAGGCCTCTGTCTCCGTCCGCCCGCCCGGGAACCTAGCCCGGCGTTGCCGGGCCCGGGGAAACTAGTGCGCTGCCAGAAAGGTCGCGAGTCGGGCGGCCGGGTAGCGTCGTCCCCCATGAGCAGCGACACCGATCCCGCCACCAGAGCCCGCCAGCGCCTGACCGCACTGGTCGACCCGACCCGGACCGCTGTTCTCACCATGGAGATGCAGCAGGGGGTCATCGGCGCGGCCGCCACGTTCCCGCAGCTCGGCGATGAATGCCGGAGCTCCGGCATGCTCGACGCCCTCGGACGGCTGTGCGGCGCCGCTCGCCGGGCGGGCGCCCCGGTCGTCCACTGCACTGTGGTGGAGCGGCCCGACGGCCTCGGTTCGAAGGCGAACTGCAAGGTCTTCGCGCTCTCGGCCAAGTTGCGCACGGCCGACGGCCACCGGCTGTTGGAGGCCGGGACCGATGGTCCGCTGGTCGTGCCCGAGCTCGGGCGCGACCAGCGTGATCTCGAGGTGCCCCGCATCACGGGGATGACCCCGTTCAGCTCGACGGAGCTCGATCAGATCCTCCGCAACCTCGGCATCACGACCGTCATCGCCACCGGTGTCTCGGTGAACCTCGGAATCATGGGCATGGTGTTGGGTGCTATCGACCGCGGATACGACGTCGTCCTCCCGCGTGACGCAGTGGCGGGAGTCCCGAACGACTACGCCCAGTCGGTGATCGACAACTCGCTCTCCCTGCTGGCCACGTTGACCACGGTCGACGATGTCATCGCCGTCTGGCAGCCATGACCTCGTCACCACGGCTTCGGCGGTGCCGTCATGAGTGACGGCATCGACCGCCTCGTCGACATCCTCGACATCGAAGAGCTCGACCAGAACCTCTACCGCGGACAGAACCTCCGCCGAGAGGGGCGGTATCCGCTGTTCGGTGGCCAGGTCGCGGCTCAGGCACTGGTCGCGGCGGCTCGCACCGTGCCCGAGGGGCGGTTCCCGCATTCGCTGCACGGCTACTTCCTTCGCTCCGGGCAAGCCGATCACCCGGTGATCCTGCGAGTGGAGCGCGATCGCGACGGTCGGTCGTTCAGCGCCCGGCACGTCGTGGCTGTCCAGAACGGCGAGGTGATCTTCGACTTGAGTGCGTCGTTCCAGGTCGAGACCGAGGGTTTCGAGTGGCAAGCCGACACGCCGACGGTCGAGGAGGATCCCGAACGGCTCGTAGCGGCCCGGCCCGAACAGGTCGGCCCGGCGCAGCTCGAGTTGTTCGACATCCGGGTCGAACCATCGTCGCACCAGCTGCTCGACAGCGCGGAACCCCCACCCATCAGCGTGCCCTACCGCCTGTGGCTGCGGAGCAAGGGCGCCCTGCCCGATGACCGTCTGCTGCACACGTGCATCCTGGCCTACGTGTCCGACCTCGGGAGCGGGCTCGGCCGTGCTCCGCTGCCGGGCTCGAACCGCGGTGGCCCGAGCCTCGATCACGCCGTGTGGTTCCACCACCCGGTCCGGATCGACGACTGGCTGCTGATCGACCACTACCCCGTGGCCGTGTCGAGCGGCCGCGGCTTCTATCGCGGTTCGGTCATCGATCGGCAAGGTCTCGTCACCGCCAGCATCGTCCAGGAACACCTCCTCCGCCGCCCGACGTGACCGACCTCCCCCTCACTCGCCGAACTTGTGGCGTCTGAACACATTGATTGTGGAAACTCGCGACGAGTTCGTGGGAGGGTGCGGGCCGGGACGCAGGAGGCGACATGTCCGACATCGAGCACGTGGACTACGACGAGTTCGGGTTGTTCCACGAGAACGCCGAGGAGTTCGGCCTGCCGTTCGACAGCCCGCCGGTCGTCCGCCGGGAGTCGGTGACGCTGGACGACGGACGCCAACTCAGCGCGCTCGTGTGGGGCACCGCTCCGCCTGAGCTGGTGTTCCTCCACGGTGGCGCCCAGAACGCCCACACCTGGGACACCGTCGCCATGGCGCTGGGCCGGTCGCTCGTCTGCATCGACATGCCCGGACACGGCCACTCGGACGGCGGCCGCAACGGCTCGCTCGACATCGGCGCGAACGCCGCTGACGTCGCCTTCGCCATGCGGGCGCTGGCCCCGGGGGCCGCCGCCCTGATCGGCATGTCGCTCGGCGGCCATACCGCTCTCGCCGTCGCCGACCAGGAACCCGACCTGGTGCGCGCGCTGGTGCTGGTCGATGTCACCCCGGGGGTGGATGAACGCAAGGCGTCCCACATCGGCGCCTTCATCAACGGCCCCGAGTCCTTCCCCCGGTTCGACGACCTTCTGGCTCGCACCATCGAGTACAATCCGACCCGGACCGAGGCGTCGTTACGTCGCGGCATCCTGCACAACGCAGAGCAGCGGCCCGATGGCAGCTGGGTATGGCGGTATGCCCGCTTCCGCGCCGCCGAGACCAGCGACGGTCACCCCGACTTCTCGCACCTGTGGGATGCCGTATCGAACCTGACCGTGCCCCTCATGCTCGCGCGCGGTATGCGAGAGCAGTCGGTCGTCGACGACGCGGACGAAGCGGAGCTCCTGCGGCGCTGCCCCTCGGCGCGAGTCGAACACGTCGCCGAGGCCGGCCACTCCGTGCAGGGCGACACCCCGCTCGAACTCGCGGCGCTCATCGAATCGTTCACCTTCGGCGCATAGAGGTTCGGGGGCCTTCCGCGCCCCGCTGCGGGTCAGCCGATGCCAGGCCGTTGCGTACCTGGGTGCGGCGGGCGGTTCGCTTCTGCAGCGTGTCGGCCAGGATCACCGCCGGCACGGCCAGCAGCGCCACCCCGAACCCGGCCCAGGAGGGCCCGGCCTGGTCGAGCACGTCGGCGACCGGCTCGACGTAGAGGAATCCGGCCAGCATGGCGACCTCGGCGATCAGCGCGCCGACGAGCAGATGGTTGCTCGTCCAACCGGTCTTCCACATGGGTCGTACCGTGCTCCGGCAGGCGAAGGCATTGGTCATCTGACCGAGGACGACGGCGGTGAACGCCGCGCCCGAGGCGGCGAGCAACGTGTCTCCATCCGAGAACGAATCGCCCGGCCGCCATCCGGCGGCGGCAAAGGTGGCGACGAACGCGGCCAGCTCGACGGCTGCTTCGACCGGACCGAGGACGCCGAACGCTCGCGTGAACAGAGCCCGGTCCAGCAGATGCCGGCGAGCCGGTAGTTCATGGAGCAGATGGTGGCCGGGCGGCTCGGCGCCCAGGGCCAGGGCGGGAAGGATGTCGGTCCCGATGTCGAGAGCCAGGACCTGGAGCACGCCGATGGCGAGCGGAAAGCGGCCGCCGGACAACGCCCAGATGACGAAGGGTGCCAGCTCGGCCACGTTGTCGGTCAGGTGATAGGTGAGGAACCGTCGGATGTTGGCGAACGTGGCCCGTCCGTACTCGATGGCGGCGACGATGGTGGCGAAGTCGTCGTCGAGGAGAACCAGATCCGCGGCCTCGCGAGCCACGTCGGTGCCTGATCGCCCCATGGCCACGCCGATCTGAGCCTCTCGAAGCGCCGGCGCATCGTTCACGCCGTCGCCGGTCATGGCCAGGATGTGGCCCCGGCCTTGGAGCGCCACGGCGATGCGAAGCTTGTCCTCCGGGGAGACCCGGGCGACGACGATGCCGTCACGGTCGACCAGCGCCCCGAGCTGTTCATCGTCAGGCGGGAGCTCGGCACCGACCACGACGGTGCCTTCATCGTCGAGCAGGCCGATCTCCGCGGCGATCGCCCGGGCGGTGTCGGGATGGTCGCCGGTGATCATGGCGACGCGGATGCCGGCCCGTCGACAGGCGGCGATCGCCGCTGCGGCTCCCTCGCGCGGCGGGTCCTCCAGGGCCAGCAGCGCGAGCAGGGTGAGGCCCCGCTCGGCGTGCTCGACCGACATCGGAGTGTCTCCGTCGAGTGGTCGGCTCGCAACGGCCAGCACCCGGAGTCCTCGACTGGTCAAATCGTTCAGGGCCTGGTCGACGCCGGCGGCGGGATGGCACAAGGGAATGACGGAATCCGGTGCGCCCTTCACCAGTACCCGGTTTCCGGCGACGACGGACATCCGGCGACGTCGGGCGTCGAACGGGAAGCGGGTGGCCTCCGGCGCATCGACGGAGTCGCGGACGCTGTCGACCCCGACCCGTCGAGCGAACGCATCCAGCGCCGCTTCCATCGGATCACCCCGAGCGATCCAACGACCCTCCTCTTCCACCGCCCGTCCGGTCGAACATCGGATGGCCACGCGGGCCACCTCGCGGAGCTCGCTGACCACCGATGGGGACTCACCGGTCACGTCGGCGTCCGGCTCGTAGCCGCGGCCGTGGATGGTCGCCCGACCGGCAGGTGTCCAGACCTCGACCACCGCCATCTCGTTGCGGGTCAACGTGCCGGTCTTGTCGGTACAGATGAAGGTCGCCGAGCCGAGCGTCTCGACCGCCTCCAGGTGACGGACGAGGGCGTGGCGACTCGCCATCCGCGACGCGCCGATGGCCAGCGACAGGGTCACCGTCGGCAGCAGCCCCTCCGGGACCACGGCGACCGTCACGCCCACGGCGAACAGGAACCCATCCGACGCCGGCGTCCCGACCAGCAGGGCGACGCCGAAGAAGAACACCCCGACCGCCACGGCGACGAAGGCGATCACCCGGGAGACGCGATCGAGCTCGACGCGAAGCGGCGTCGGGACCGGTTGCTGGGAGTCGGTGAGATGAGCGATGCCGGCCAACCGGGTGTTCGCTCCGGTCGCTATGACCGTCGCCTCCGCTTCGCCCTCCGTCACGAAGCAGCCGGCGTGAACGACTGCGCCCGGCAGCGGATGATCGGGGACGCTCTCGCCCGTGAGGCTCGACGTGTCGACGGCGAGCGAGAACACCTGATCGAGCCGCATGTCCGCGGACACGCGATCGCCGTCGCCGAGAACGACCACGTCGTCGACGACTAGGTCATCCGCCGATATCTGGACTCGATGTCCGTCACGGATCACGTTGACCCGCCGGGGCAGCAACGTCCGCAGCTTCTCGGCCGCCTTCTCGGCGCGTTGCTCCTGGGCGAAGGCGAACGCCCCATTCAGCACGACGACGATCAGGATGGCCACGCCGAGCTGGGGAAGGCCCGCCACGAACGCCAGGACGGCGGCCACCCAGAACAAGAGCGCGAAGAAGTGGACCATCTCCGACGCCAGCCGGCGCCACGCGGGAACGCCCTTGGGGATGGGCAGTCGATTGGGACCCTGCCGAGCAAGCCGGTCGGCGGCCTCAGCCGCGCTCAGACCTCGGGAGGGGTGAGTCCGCGGGTCGGGCTCCGTCACGGCACCAGCGTGGCCGCCCTCGATGCGTCGTCACCAGAGCCCAAGGTCACCTACGGAGGGAGCGTGCCGTGGCGTTTACCCAGCCGGTGGGAGGCCCAAACATCTCGGAACGGTCAGTCCATGACCCGGCCGGCGGCGAATGCCGCGTCGATCTCGTCGGCGGAGAAGCCCAGCTGCTCCATCACCTCTCGGGTGTGCTGGCCGTGGGTCGGGGCGGCTCGTCGGATCTCCGGAATCGCATTGTCGAACTGGGCGGGCGCGGCCGACAGCTTGAGGGTGGCGTGGACGGGGTGCGCCATGGCGTACCCGTTGTCGACGACGGCGGGATCGGCCAGGACTTCGGGCGGCGACGCCGGGAAGGAGTAGATGCAGTCATTGGCCCGGAGCGCGGTGTCGAGCTCGCTTTTCGTCCGGCTCGCGATGGCGGCCGCAAACACGGGCCGCAGGGTCATCCACGCCGGCTTCCGGGTCGCCTCATCCGGGTACGCCTCGACCAGGTGGTCGAGGCCGAGCGCCCGGCAGGCCGGCGCCCAGTAGCGGTCGTCGCCGATCATTCCCAACATGATGAAGCGGTTGTCTGCGGTGCGGTAGTCGCCGACGAGCGGGGAGATCTGCCTCTCGTTCATGTCGGGGCGGGGAGCTTCTTCTCCGGCAATCGAGGAGTACGCCATGTCCGGACCGAGCGTCCACACGGCGCCGTTCAGCAACGAGGTGTCGACCAGTACGCCCTCGCCCGTCCGCTGCGCGTGGACCAGCGCGGCGCAGATCCCGCCAGCGAAGAACATGCCCGTCGGAACGTCGCCCTGGGCGGGTCGCTGCATGATCAGGTGATCCGAACCGGGCGGTGTGACCATGTGGCCGACACCGCCACGCGACCAGAACGAGACCGAGTCATACCCGCCGGCCTCGGCGTCGACGCCCCGCTGGCCCTGACCGTGGCCCCGCGCGAACACCAGCTTCGGGTTGATGGCGAACAGATCTTCGGGCTCGGTCCCGAACTTCCGCCGCACCCGCGGCAGTTGGTTGGTGACGTAGACGTCAGCCCACGCCACGAGCCGGTCGAACACCGCCCGACCCTCCTCGGAACCGATGTCGAGCGCCACGCCACGTTTGTTCCGATTCACGGCTTCGAACAGATAGTCGAAGCCGTCGGCATCGGGGACCATGTTGTTCTTCATGATCAGACGCATCGGGTCTCCGTCGAGGCGCTCGACCTTGACGACGTCGGCCCCCCAGTCGGCGAGCACGGCACAACACGACGGTACGAACCCGTGCTCGGACATCTCGAGCACCTTGATCCCGGCAAGTGGAAGCGTCATGGCGCGACGGTAGTCGTGGCGCCTGGCGTCAAGCGATCTTGACGGGTGCTGGCTGGCGTCAAGCGATCTTGACGGGTGCTGGCTGGCGTCAAGCGATCTTGACGGTGTTCACCTGTGGGAGGTGGGAACTGACCTCGCGCCAGGTGTCGCCGGCGTCGTCGCTCAGCCACACCGCGCCGGTGGTGCTGCCCATGGCCAATCGAGTACCGGTGGCGTCGACGGCGAGGCCGTGGCGATACACGAGGTCGTAGGCGTGGGGCCCGGGCAGGCCGGCGGTCGACACCGTCCACGTCTGGCCGCCGTCGCGCGTGCGGGTGACCGCGACCTGACCGTCGACCGGGACTCGCGCCTGGTCGGCGATGGCGGGGACGAACCACGCGGTGCCACCGTCGACCGGCGAAGTGACGACGGGGAAACCGAAGTTGGACACCGGCGGGTCGAGCTCGGTGAACGAACGCCCGCCGTCGGTGGAGCGGAAGACGCCGTTGTGGTGCTGGCACCACACGATGTCCGGATCGGCTGCGCACTGCGACAGACGGTGAACATCTTGGATGACGGGGTCGTTCTCCTGCCCGGGCGGCGCGTAGGCGTTGCGGAGCCCACTGGCCGCCGACCACGACTCGCCGCCATCGGTGGTGAGCCAGGCGCCCGCGGTCGAGATGCCCAGGAGCATGGTGTCGGGGTCGTCGGGATGGATGCAGATCGAGTGCAGACCCGGGAAGTCGTAGCCGCCACCGAACCAGTGCTCCCGGCTCGGGTGGTCCCACAACGGGCGGTTCAGGGACCAGGTCTGGCCGTGGTCGTCGCTCTGGAACAGGCCGCCGGGGATCGTGCCCGCCCACCACTGGCCGGGGCGCGCGCCATGTCCAGAGGCCAGCTCCCAGAGCATCTCGACGTTCCACGGAACCGGTGCCCCGCTGACGCCGACGAAGTCCGGGGCATCGTCCGGTTTCGGTGGGTAGGCCGGCATGGCCAGCTCGGGCCAGGTGGCGCCGCCGTCGGTCGTTCGGTGCAACTTGGAGCCGAAGTGCCCGTAGCTGATGGTGGTCATCACAGACCGGTCACGAGGATCGGCGGCGACGTTCACGACCGGCTCGGCCGGAAAGTGCACGTCGACGATCTCACCCTCGTCGGTGAGCTGGAAGAGCCCCTTCTTGGTCCCGACCCACACCGTCATCTGTCATCCTCCTGAAAGAGCTTGAAGTACGTCGATCTCGTCGGCCTCGGTGACGGGATCGGACAAACGAACGCGATCGCCGATCGGTTCGCCGTTGACGAACATGGCCACATGCTTGCGGGCGCCGCCCTGATCGTCGAGCACGTAGCCGCGCACGCCGGGGTGATCGATGAAGTAGGCGGCCAGCGCCTCGCCGATGGTGGCTCCCTCGACTGTCGCCGGGGGGCACGCCACCGCCCGGGCGAGCTGACGGGTGAAGCGGACCAACGGCATCAGTGCGACCTCTGCTCCCAGGCCACCAACCCCGCTTGCGAGGCTTCGGCCCAGAACGCCGACCACGATGAGAAGGCGTGCGGAAGGGGATGCGTGGTGAGGCTGTTCGTCGCCGCATCGGCGCCCAGCCCCATGGCGGGGCGATTCAGGGCATCGGTGATGTACCAGCGGTGGAACTTTCGGCGCCGGAAGTACCACTGGCCATCGAGCCGGACGTAGCTGTCCCAGTACTGCAGGTAGCCGACCTCCCAATCGCCGGTCTGCGGGCGCTCCAGCTCATCGCGGCAGTAGACGATGCCCCGGGCGTGATCGGCATCGTCGAAGTCGATGATGTGGTTGCCGACCAGATGGATGCTCGTGTGCATCTGCGCCATGGTGGCCACGAACCACTGACGAAGGGCGTCCCGGCCCCGCTCGTCGGGCCCGACCCTGACGTCGGGTTCGAAGAGCTCGACGAGATCGTCCATGTTCCGAGAATCCAGGCAGAGGGCGTAGCGCATGGGGAGCTGGCGGATCTCGGCCAACGACTCCATGCGGTCCAGCCGCTCCTCCGCCGAAGCGGGTTGCCAAGGTCCCAAACGTGACACGGTGATCCTCCTGGCGCTCGGTCCGGCTATCCCCCTCGGACTGTAACGCAGCAGTGAGACAGCGGACCCCCGAAGGTCTTTCCCCGACGGTAGATCACGAAACGGGTTTGTGATCCCGTCCTCGTGGCGCCACGCTGGCCCCGTGATACGTGACCAGCTCATCGCTGCCATCCGCGCCGCCGCCTCCGGGCTCGGCCTCGACCCGGTCCCGGCCGAGATCGGGTTGGAACGTCCGGGTCAGCGCGATCACGGCGACTGGTCGACCAACCTGGCCCTGGTCACGTCCAAGTCCCGGGGAGTGCCCCCGCGGCAGTGGGCCGGCGAGCTGGTCGAAGCGCTGACCGCGGCCGACCTCCCGCACGTCACCGCGGTGGAAGTGGCGGGGCTTGGTTTCGTGAACTTCCGGCTGTCGGACTCGTGGCTCCACGACGTCATCGCCGAGGTCGCCGAATCGTCCGCCGTCGAGTTCGGCCGCTCCGAGGTCGGGTCTGGCACGAAGGTCATCGTCGAGTTCATCAGTGCCAACCCCACTGGTCCGCTGCACGCCGGTCATGGCCGGGGCGCCTGTTACGGCGACGCCGTGGCCCGGCTCTTCGAGCACACCGGGTTCGAAGTCGAGCGGGAGTTCTACATCAACGACCGCGGTGTTCAGATGCTCACGTTCGCCGAGTCGCTCGCCGCCTGCCGTGATGGACGAGACGTGCCCGAGGATGGGTACAAGGGCGAGTACATCCGGGAGTGGGCCGACGAGATGCCGGCCGGCGTCGACCCCCTCGAGTGGGGGTACGAGCGGGCACTGCGTTCCCACCGAGAAACCCTGGCCCGACTCGACATCGTGTTCGACACCTGGTTCAGCGAACGCGCGATGATCGGGGCGGGTGCGATCGAGACGACGCTTGCCGACCTCCGGGCCCGGGGCGTCGTCTACGACGCCGACGGCGCCGTGTGGCTGCGGTCGAGCGATCACGGCGACGACAAGGACCGGGTCCTCGTCAAGTCCGACGGCGAGTTCACCTACCTGTTGCCCGATGTCGCCTACCACCGGGACAAGTTCCGCCGGGCCGACCTCCTGGTCAACGTCTGGGGCGCCGACCACCACGGCTACGTGCCGCGGATGAAGGCGGCGATGCAGTCGCTCGGCCAGGACCCCGCTCAGCTCGATGTCGCCATCACGCAACTCGTACGGCTCGAACGCGACGGGGAGGAGGTGCGGCTCTCGAAACGATCGGGCGACCTCATCACCCTCGACGACCTCATCGACGAGATCGGCGTCGACGCCGTGCGATTCCTCTACCTCATCCAATCGGTCGACTCGGGCCAGACCCTCGACCTCGCGGTGGCGGCGTCGCACGCCATGGAGAACCCGGTCTTCTACGTGCAGATGGCTCATGCCCGGTTGTGCTCGATCGAACGCAAGGCCGCCGAGGCCGGAGTCGTTCGAGCGCCGCTCGCGGACGTCGATCTCACCGTGCTCGACTCCGACAGTGAGCTCGACGTGGCCCGGGTGCTGTTCACGTTCGCCGAGACCGTTCGGGTGGCCGCCACCGATCGGGCGCCCCATCGCGTCACCTCGTGGGCCCGGGAGCTGGCCGGGACGGTGCACCGCTTCTACCACGACTGCTGGGTGCTCGGTGAGGGCATCACGCCGGCGCAGACCCAGGCCCGGCTCACCCTCGTCGCCGCCGGCCGGGTCGGGTTGGCCGCCGGGCTCGGGCTCGTGGGCGTCACCGCGCCCGAGAGCATGTAGCCGTGTCCGGACCTCTGCCGCGGCACCTACTGCCCGACACCGCCAGCGTCGACTCCGACGGCCGGCTGGCGGTCGGCGGACGTGATGTCCTCGACCTGGTGACCGAGTACGGCTCACCCCTCTTCATCTACGACGAGGAGCACCTGCGGCGGCGCGCCCGTGAAGCCGTCGAGGCGTTCCCCGACGGCGCCGCCTACGCCACGAAGGCGTTCCTGTGCCGGGCCATGGCCCGCCTGGTCCACGAGGAGGGCATGCACCTCGACGTGTCGACCAGCGGCGAGCTGCACGTGGCTCTGGCTGCGGGGGTGCCCGCTGATCGGCTGGTGCTGCACGGCAACAACAAGTCCCTCGACGAGCTGCGCCGGGCGGTGACGGCCGGGGTCAGGCGCATCGTCGTCGACAGCTTCGACGAGCTCGATCGCCTCGACCTCCTCCACGCCGAGACCAGCCTCGTGCCCACGATCCTCGTGCGCATCACGCCTGGCATCGAGGCCCACACCCACGATTACATCGCCACCGGCCGCGACGATTCCAAGTTCGGCTTCACCGTGTCGACCGGTCTGGCTCAAGCGGCGGTGCAGCGGGCCCAGGCGTCGGCCTCGGTCGACATCGTCGGCGTGCACGCCCACATCGGCAGCCAGGTGTTCGTGGCCAGCTCGTTCGCCAAGGCGGTCGGATCCCTCGCCGGCTTCGTGAACCCGCTCGGACTGTCCGAGCTGTCGATCGGCGGCGGCCTCGGCGTGGCCTACGTGGAGGGCGAGGAGTCGATCTCGATCAGCCAGTGGGCCGGAGTGGCGCACCGCGCCGCCGCCGAACACGGCGTCACCGCCCGGCTCAACGCCGAACCGGGGCGATCGATCGTGGCCACCGCGGCGATCACCGCGTACACCGTCGGCACCATCAAGGACCTCCCCGGCATCCGGGAGTACGTCGCCGTCGACGGCGGCATGAGCGACAACCCCCGCCCCGTCCTCTACGGGAGCGGCTACGAGACGTTCTTGCCCCGAGCCGCCTATGCCGAGCGGCCCCGCCGGATCACCTTGGTGGGCAAACACTGCGAGTCGGGCGACGTCTTGGTGCGCGACGGATACGTCCCCGCCGACCTCGCGGTCGGCGACATCGTGTGCACCCCGGTCACCGGTGCCTACGGCCACAGCCTCGGCAGCAACTACAACAAGGTGCTGCGTCCCGCCGTCCTCTTCGTCCGAGACGGCGAGGCCCGAGTCGTCGTCCGTCGCGAAACCCACGACGACCTCCTCCGCCTCGACACCTGACCACCCCACCCCACCCCACCCCACCCACCCCCAGCCCCGAAAATTGGCGAGATTTCGCCTGTGGGGGGTGATATCTCACCAAGTTTCGCTGGCGTGGGCGGCGTGAGAGCAGGGTCGGCTCAGCCGGCGGTGAGGAGCGCGAGAGCGAGGGCGGCGATGACGAGGGCGACGACGAGCCACACGATCTGGCGGTCGTCGTCGGGGCCGGGAGGAGGGGACAGGTCGGGGCCGTCGCCGATCCAGAACGCGCCGTCCCGTGGTGCGCCGAGGGGATCGCGGTCGACGGGCCCCGTCATCGTGCTGCTCCCGGCTCACCGGTGACCGACGGTCCGGCCGGGCTTGCGGCCACCTGCACCCGTTTGGGGCAGCCGTCGGTGACCAACCAACCGCGACCGGGAGTGCGGTTCCGCCCTCGATCCGAGTCCGACGGGAGTCGGGCGCCGAGCAGGTCACCATCGTGATCCTCGGGTTGCAGCAGCAGGCCCAGCCGGTGGCGTCTGACCTCCCCGGTCCAATGCCGAAGACCTCCTCGTACGCGGTCGGGTCGGGCCGTGGCCAGCACCCGGATGTGGTCGGGACCGCGGACGAGGAGCTGCTCGATCACCCCGTGCCGATCGTCGACGAGATCCGCGTCGTCGATCACGAGCAGGCTCGGCGTCGTGCCGGCCAGGAGCTCGGCGACGAGGTCCCGTACCCGGTCCGCGTGCTGCCCGTCGATCGTGCCCGGCTCGCGCGCCGCGCCGAGGCGAGCGCGCCCGGCGATGGATTCGACACGATGGCACCCGGCCCGCCGGACGGCCGCGGTGATGGTCGCCGCGGCCGTCGTCCGACCGGACCGGGGAGGTCCGAGGATCAGCGTGTGTTCGCCCGACCCGAGGACCAGCTCGGCGACGGACAGGTCCGAGTCGTCGACGCCGACGGGCAGGTACCACGTCCCGGTGGCGTCGATCCGGGCCGATCCGATGGCGCCGACCTCGACGACCTCGGGCCGTGTGCGGAGCAGGGTCGGCCCGGCGCCGGCGCGTTCGACGAACGGCGTGTCTGCGGGGTCGACCCATGCCACCTGGAGGTCGACGGCCCCGGTGACCGAGGTGCCCCGTCCGGGCGCCGCAGGCCGGGTTCGGGGTCGGGAGGATGGGAGGCCGAGCGCCAGCCGGTCCGCCGGGTCGGCCACCGTGAGCACGATCCGGTTCGGCGTGCCACGCCACAGGGCGGCCGTGGTGCCGGACGCCCGATCCACCCCGAACCCGAGATGGAGGCCGAGAGCGGCGCCGTCGCTCGCCAGGCGGCGGAGGGTCTCGACTCCGGCGCCGTGGCGTTCCGCGTCGAGGTCGGCCATCAAGGCGTTGGCGTCGTCGACAAGGACGAGGATCGACGGCCCTGGCCCGGCGTCGGCTCGACGTCGCCGCAGCTCCCGGTCGATCAGGTGAAGGAGGCGTCGCCTGCGGTCATCGTCGCCGGGCCCGACGACCGCGCCCGTGTGGGTCCACGCCTCGAGCCCGGCGAGCGATCCGCGCGCGCCCTCGAAGGCGTACACGTGGAGCTCGTCAGGTGAGTATGCGGACGCGGCGCTCCACGCGGCGGCGCGGAGGGTCGACGTGACCCCGGACCCCGCGATGCCGACGACGGCCAGCGGTCCCGTGACCGGATCCCAGGCCAGCACCGGCTGATCGGGGACCGAGGGTCGGTCCGCCCGCCCGATCACGAGCGGGCCGAGGGCCCCTACCGGTCGCGGAAGGACAGGCAACGGCGTCCCGGACACGGTGACGGTCACTTCGCCCGGGGTCCCATCGACGGCCAGTCGGCCGGGCAGTGGCTCGAGCCACAGGCGTCGCGGGGCGGGGCCCGCCCAGGCGCTCTGGCACGCGCCGACCAGCCGCTGCAGATCGGACGGCGACGCCGACTCGATCCCCGGATCCGGGACGAGAGGGTCGTCGCGGTCGTCGAACGCCACGCGTACCGTGGGCGCGCCGCCGGGTCGCGTCGAGCCGCTGACGAGCGCGCTCTGAAACGCCTGAGCCGCCTCACCGCCTCGCCGCACGATCACCCGGCCGGGTCGCCGAGCGGGCAGCGCGGCGGCGTCGGGCACGTCGACGAGGTCACGGCTGTCCGCTTCGTCCGCGGTCCGCAGGCTGAGCCGCAGGTTGACGTTGGCGCGGACTGCGTGGCGCACGACCCCCGCCGGTCGTTGCGTCGCCAGCACCAGGTGAAGACCGAGGCTGCGGCCTCGCTGAGCGAGGTCGACGACGGCATCGAGGAACGCCGGCTGCTCGGTGACCAGGGCCGCCATCTCGTCGACGACGATGATGATCCGGGGGAGCGGCTCGAACGGGGTCGAGGTGCGGGTGGCATCGAGCCGTCGGTAGCTCGCCAGGTCGTCGGCGCCCGCCGACCGCAGCACGTGCTCTCGGCGTCGCACCTCGGCGTCGATCCCCGCGACGACTCGGTCGGCCACCGCCTCGTCGAGGTCGGTGAGCAGCCCGGCGACGTGCGGCAAGCCGTGACAGCAATCGAACGCGCTGCCGCCCTTGTAGTCGATGAGGACGAAGACCGCCTCGGCCGGGTTGTAGGCGCCGGCGATCGACGCCACGAGCGTGCGGAGCAGCTCACTCTTGCCCGCTCCCGTCGTGCCCCCGATCATGGTGTGGGGGCCGTCGACGACGAGGTCGACGCCGACCGGGCCATGGAGGTCGGCACCGACGCACGCCTCGAGCGAGCTCGCCGATCGACGGCCGTCCCATGAGCGCCGCACGGCGTCGACGAGTGCATCAGGGTTCGTGGCCTGCATGAGATCGGACCTCAGTTCGAACAAGGCGACCCGATCGGGCAGGTCGGCATCCGGGGTGCGGAGGTCGGGGTCGTCGAACCGGGCCAGCGCCCGCGCCGCGGCCTCCGCCGTCGTCGCGGAGACGCCGCTGGCCATCGCCGGTCGGACGCCGGCGTCGTCGGTGTGGGTCGACACGATCCGGAACCGACCATCCGGCCGGATCTCGACGACCGTGCGGCAAGACGCCGGCAGCTCGCGGGCTCGGGCGGCCACCACGAGCCCGGAGACTCCTGGCCTCGCGAGATGATCGCGGGCGGGCCGGTCGCGACCGCGGAGCAACTCGTCCCCGTCGACGACGACGAGGTGACGGCGCATCTCGTCCTCGTCGAATCCGCTCAGGACGTCGGCGCCGCCGGCGAGCCCATGCCCGACGCCACGGTCGGCGTGGGGGAGCCATGTCACCCACGACCAGTCGGACGCGGCCGCTGCGTCCGTGCAGACGGACAGCGTCAGATCGGCGGGCCCGACGAGCGTGGCGGCCTGCACGACGAGGCTGCGAGCGACCGCCACCGTCCACGCTCGGTCGCCCACGATGCCGACCACGCCCGACACGTCGAGGGTGATCGGGACGTCGGTGAGGTGATCGAGCGCCGACAGGAGCGTCGTCGCCTCGGGCGCCGCGTCGGCTCGCCACCCGGCGTTCCACGAGGCATCGCCGAACCCGACGGAGAACCGCATCTGGTTCTCGTCATCTCCTCGCCGCTCCCACAGACGGGGGTCCGAGCGGGCCGCCCAGTCGATGAGGTCGGCGACGACCGGGTCCTCACGGCGACGCCGGTCGATCTCGGCGCGGCGTGCGGCGAGGGCCAGGGTGTGGAACTCGACGAGGGCCGCACGTCGGGCCCGGGCCGACCGGCGACCGGTGCGCCGACGGCCCCCTCGCTGGCCGATCTCGATGGCGATGTTGGCGACGGGTCCGAGCAGCGCGATCACCGCCAATCGCGGGTCGAACACCGCGGCCAGGACGATGCCGGTCACCAGCGGCACGACCAGCCGGGCCGACGACGAACCGAGCGAACGAGACGGCACGACATCGTCGCGTTGCGGCGGATCGGGGAGTGGTTCGAAGGCCGGGTGCGATCGCGGTGGCCGATGGTGAGCGACACGTCCGCCGGGGACCCGGGCGAGCGCGGCACGCACGGGATCGGCGATGGTGGGCGGACGCTCGCGATCGGCTCGAATCGCGGTCGGCCCGGTCCAGCCGATCCAGCCGACCGGGCGTGTCGAGCCGATCGGGCCCGGGCCGAGTGCGGCGAGGTCCTGGCCGTCCACCCGCCACCGCCCCGTCGTGGCGGGCGGCGCGAGGAGGCGACGACCCGAGTCGGTTCCGGTCATCACCACGAACGCTGGGCCTGAACGCGGTGTGCTCGCTCGGGTCGGCTCGCTCGTGCCGATAGCGGCGCCGGCCGGGATGACGTCGTCGATCAGGGCTCCGGCCGGTGGCCGCGTCCCGTCGATCGACAACGACGCGGGTGGGGTGCCGAGCACGGCCGCCAGGTCTCCGACGGTGGCCGTCGTCGGGTCCGTGTTGGCGATCGTGGCGCGGCGCCCGTCGATCGTCACCGGTGTCTCCATGGGACCTCCTCCGTCATCCCTCGATGGTGGGGGTTGACATCGAGATAACATGAAATAGCATGAAACATGTGGATGTGCCACTCCGGCCATCCCCGATGAAGGAGAGAGACATGGCAGGAATCAGCGGAGTCGTCAGCGTCACGGAAGCCACGTACGAAGCGGTGCAGGCGTTGGGCGGCCCAGTGCGGGAGGCGATCCTCGACGGGCTGCGCGGGGTGCTGGCCCACGGAACGCACATCGCCACGGACACGGGCTGGCATGGCCAGGCCAGCCAGGCGTGGTACGACGACTTCGTCGCCCGCTACGACGCCATGGCGGCGTCCACCGCCGCCCAGCTCGACGAGTTGGTGAGCTGGGCGACCAGCACCTTCACCGCCATCACCGGCGCGGGTGGCGGTATGGCGTGAGGCGAGGTGGGTGATCGGAGGCAGGGGGAACGCGGTGACCGACCCCATCTGGATCGACGTCGACTTCGACCATGGCCGGGTCCGTGACGTCGCCGACAGGTGCCGGCGGCTGGCCGTCGACATCCGTGAGGCGGCCTGGAGTCGCGTCATGGCGTCCGGGCCGCTCCTCGATCTGTTCGAGGGCGGGCACGCCACCGAGTTCATCGGGATCCACGCGGCGGCCGTGCGGCACCACCATGCCCTGGCCGATCGCCTGCTCTCGGTCGCCGGCTCGCTCGATAGAGCCAGCGACCGGGCATCGGTGTGGCAGGAGGAGCGGCAGGAGGCCCGCATCCTGTGGGAGCGAGCGCAGCAGGCGGCCGAGATCACGGGTGCGCAATCGTGAGCGGCGTCTCGCTCCCGCCCGAGGACCTCGACCGGTATCGGGCCGCGTCGCTCGAACATCTGGCCGTGATGCTGTCGCGAGCAGCGGTGGTCGACATCGACCTCCGGGCCCTTCAGAGTCGTCAGTTCGACGGCCTGCCCACGATCCCCCATGTCGATGTCGGGGCCGAAACCCGCCAGCTCGGCTTCGCCCTACTCCGGTTCGACGACTGGGTGGCCGACATCGCGGCCATGGCCCGGGCGGTCGACGCCGCGGGAACCCGGCTCACCGATCCGCTGGTCGGTGCCTTGATCGCCGCGGGGATGACCGAGTTCCTCACGCCGGTCGTGCTCGCGCCGCCTTGGCGTACGTCGCCGGTGGTGTCGAGCGACATCGTCGTGTTCGAGGTCAGCGCCGCGGTCGGCGTCACGGCGGCCGGCGTGTTCGGGTTCCGCGTCGACCGGCTGGCGGACGGGACGGTCGAGGTGACGGAGCTGAGCGAGGGCGGAATCGGAGGCGAGACGGGCGTCGGCGTCACCGCGACGATGGGGCTGGGCTCGACCACGGTCGGAATCGATCTCGAGGCCACGGTCGCCGTGCTGGCCTCCCTGGTCGCCAGCCGCACCTGGCGGGTCGAGCCCGACGAGGTCGACCGCCTCATCGCCCAGCGCCTGATCACTGCGATCGGGGTCGGGCCGCTGGTGGAGCCGATCGCCACCGCCGTGGCAGCGGTCCCCGAGTCGGTCGGAGTCTCGTCTGACGGCTGGGGCCTCGACCTGCCGTTCACCGACTGGGAGCTGCCCGTCGTCCCGGGTTTCGATGTCGACGTGTCGTTGATCGGGATGGGGGAACTCGCCGCGGCCGGAGCCTTCCTTGCCGCCGCGCTGGCCTATGAGCCCCCGGCCCCGGTGCGATGGACCGTCGGGACGGCGGCGGACATCGAGGCCTCGGCGACCGCCAGCGTCAGCGGCGCGGCCGAGATCACCGCCGATGGTGAGATGGACGCCCGATACGAATCGGTGGAGTACGCGGACGGCTCTCGATCCGATCGCGTGTCGGTGTCGTTCAGCGCGGGCATCGAGACCCCACTGGGCGATCTCGACGGGGCGCTCGACATTGTCATCGATCGGCGATTCTCGCCGGATGGCGACCTCGCGGCGGTCGAGGCCTCGTGGCTCGCCGCCTCGGGTGGGGGCGCCGAATCGCACTCGGTCCGCTTCGACGTGGCGATCCCGGAAGCAGGTGCGGCCGCCGATGCCACCTGGGACGCCCTCCTCGATCCCCGGCGCGTGCCCGAGGCTCTCGACATCCTGCTCGGCGGACGCGCCATCCCCGGGGTGGTGCGTACATCGCAGGACTTCGCGTTGGACGAACGGTCGTACGGCCCCGCCGTCGACCTGGCACCCCTGCTCGGCTCGGTGGGTGTCACGGCTGAAGTCACGGTCGTGACCCTCGACGCCCGGTGAACACCACCGCTCGACCGGACGGCGATCCGATCGGAATCCCGGTCGGGCCGGAGCGCCCCAACGGTAACGTGTCGCCATGACGAGTGACGGCGCTGACGTGATCCTCGGCGACGGTGGACGACGGGTTCGCGTCGGCCTGCTCGGCTGCGGCAACGTCGGTGGTGCACTGGTCGGTCTGGTGGCCGAGCAGTACGAATCGATCGCGGCACGAACCGGGCTGCACCTCGACATCGCGCGGGTCGCGGTGCGCAGCACCGCCCGTGAACGCCAGGCCGCGGTGCCCGCCGGGATCCTCACCACCGACGCCCGCTCGGTGGTCGACGATCCCGATATCGACATCGTCGTCGAGGTCATCGGCGGGATCGAACCGGCACGCGAGCTGATACTGGCCGCGTTGGCCAACGGCAAACCGGTCGTCACCGGCAACAAGGAGCTGCTCGCCAACCACGGCTCGGAGTTGTTCGAGGCGGCGACCAAAGCCGGGCGGGATCTGCTGTTCGAAGCCGCCGTCGCCGGCGGTATCCCGCTGATCCGGGTCCTGCGGGAAGCGCTCGTCGGCGAACCGATCAGTCGGGTGATGGGCATCGTCAACGGCACCACCAACTACATCCTCACCAAGATGAGCGAGGAGGGCGCATCGTTCGCCGAGGCGCTCGCCGATGCTCAGCAGCTCGGGTACGCCGAGCGCGATCCCACGGCCGACGTCGAAGGGTTCGACGCGGGAGCCAAGGCCGCCATCATCGCCACGCTGGCGTTCGGTGCCTCCGTCGTGGCCGGCGACGTCTACCACGAGGGCATCTCCGGCATCACCGCCACCGACATCTCCGTCGCCCGCCAACTCGGCTACGTCGTCAAGCTCCTCGCCATCGCCGAAGCCGATCCGCCCGAGGCGGGCGGCACCCCACAGGTGGCCGTCCGGGTGCATCCGGCCATGGTGCACGGCACCCATCCACTGGCCGCGGTGCGCGACAGCTTCAACGCCGTCTTCATCGAAGGCGGCGCGGTGGGCGACCTCATGCTCTACGGCCGGGGCGCCGGTGGGCGGCCCACGGCGAGCGCCGTGCTGGGCGACCTCGTCGACGCCGCCTTCTCACTCGAGCGGGGCGCATCGGCCCCGATCGGGCTGCTCCCGCGAGCCCGGATCCGGTCCATCGACGAGCTCGAAACGGCGTACTACCTGAGCCTCGACGTCGCCGACCAGCCCGGCGTGCTGGCCCAGGTCGCCACCGTCTTCGGGAACCGGGGCATCTCCATCCGGTCGATGGAACAGGAGGGCCTCGGCGACCAGGCCCGCCTCATCTTCATCACCCACCGGGCGCGGGAGCACGATCTCCAGGCCACTCTCCACGACCTCCGCCAGCTCGATGCGGTCCGCAGCCTGGGCACGGTGCTCAGGGTGATCGACCGCGCCTGACCCGACCCCGGTTCTCGATGACTTCGTCCGATCCCGTTCGTTACGTCAGCACTCGCGGCTCGGCTCCCGAACTCGACTTCTCCGACGTGCTGCTCGAAGGCCTGGCGGTCGACGGCGGGCTGTACATCCCCGACCACTGGCCGGCGCTTCCGACCGACCTCGATCCGTCGGCGTCGTACGTCGACCTCGCCGTCGCCGTGATGTGGCCCTTCGTCGCAGGGTCGATCGATCGCGCCGACTTCGAACGAATGGTCGCCGAGTCCTACGCCACGTTCGACCATCCCGATGTCGTGCCCCTCAAGGAGCTGGCCGAAGATCACTGGCTGCTCGAGCTCTTCCACGGCCCGACGCTCGCCTTCAAGGATGTCGCCCTCCAACTCGTCGGCCGCCTGTTCGACCACGAGCTCGCCCGCCAGGGTCGTCGCGTCACCATCGTCGGAGCCACCTCCGGCGATACGGGGTCGGCCGCGATCGAGGCCTGCCGGGACCGGGCGGCCATCGACATCGTCATCTTGCACCCGGCCGGGCGGGTGTCGGATGTCCAGCGTCGCCAGATGACGACGGTGGCATCGGCCAACGTCCACAACGTCGCCGTCGAGGGCACCTTCGACGACTGCCAGGACATGGTCAAGGCCATGTTCGCCGACACCGAGTTCCGCCAGCGCGTCGGGTTGGCGGCGGTCAACTCGATCAACTGGGCTCGCGTGATGGCGCAGATCGTCTACTACGTGGTCGCCGCCCTGCGGCTGGGCGGTGGCGTGGGCTCCACGTCGGGGGTGCGACCGGTGTCGTTCTGCGTCCCGACCGGCAATTTCGGCAACGTGTTCGCTGGTCACGGTGCGATGCGCATGGGTCTTGCGGTCGACCGGCTCGTCGTGGCCAGCAACCGCAACGACATCCTCACCCGCTTCTTCCGCAGCGGCACGATGCAGATGGCGGAAGTGCATCCGACCATCGCCCCCAGCATGGACATCCAGGTGTCGTCCAACTTCGAACGCCTCCTGTTCGAGATGTTGGGGCGCGACGGAGCAGCGGTCGCCGAGTGCATGCTCCGCTTCCGCGAGACCGGGACCTTCGAGGTCGACGCCGATCGACGGGCCTGGCTGACTGAACACTGGCAGGCCGACCGGCTTGACGACCGCCAGGCCAGCGAGGTCATCGCCGACGTGCTGGCCCGCACGGGCGAGCTGCTCGATCCCCACAGCGCCATCGCCGTCGGTGCCGCCGAGCGGTGCCGCCAACCCGACGTGCCCATGGTCAGCCTCGCCACGGCCCACCCGGCGAAGTTCCCCGATGCGGTCGAAGCTGCGACCGGGGTGCGCCCTCCGCTCCCGGACCGTCTGGCCGACCTCTTCGAGCGCCCCGAGCGCTACGAAACCCTGCCGAACGACCTCGCCGTCGTCCGCGCCCACGTCCTCGCCCTCACCCGCGCCTGACCTCCACCTTGGGTCCCGAACTGGGAGACCAGGTGGTCGTGTGGGCGACGGGTTGGTCTCCCAGTTCGGGTTGGGGGAGGGTGTGGGTGGTGGGGTGGGCTGCCACAATGAGGCCGTCATGAAGTACGTGGTCTGTGTCCCCGATGGCTGTTCCGACGAGCCGGTCGACGAGTTGGGCGGGAAGACCCCCCTCCAGGTCGCTCACCTGCCGACGCTGGCCGCCCTCGCGGCGCGGGGTCGGGTAGGACGGGCCGCAGTGATCCCGCCCGGGATGCCGCCGGGCAGCGATGTCGGCAACATGTCGATCTTCGGCTACGACCCCACCCGTTATCACACGGGCCGGGCCCCGATCGAGGCTGCGGCGCTGGGTTTGCGCATCCGCCCCGACCAGGTCGCCTACCGCTGCAACCTGGTCACCGTCGCCGCCGACGGCACGATGGTCGACTTCGCCGGGGGTCATCCGGACAACGAACTGGCCACGGCGATCGTCAAGGCGCTCGACGCCGAGCTGGGCGGCCATCGGGCGGCTCTGGGCGACGAACCCGGCGGCGAGATCTCCTTCCACCCCGGCGTGCAGTACCGGCACTCGATGATCGCCCCGGCGGCCTGGGGCGCCACCGTGTGCACCCCACCGCACGACATCACCGATCGGCCGTCGATACTCCCGACCGGGGCCGGGCACGCCCACCTCGTCGAGCTCATGGACGCGTCGAGGTCGGTGCTGGCGCAGTTCGACACGAAGGCGAGTCAGATCTGGCTCTGGGGTCAGGGTCCTCAGCCGTCGATGCCCTCGTTCCGCGACACGCACGGTGTCGACGCCGGTTTGGTGACGGCAGTCGATCTCGTCCGCGGCCTCGGGGTGCTGACCTCGATGCGCGTCGTCGAGGTCGACGGCGCCACGGGCTGGTACGACACCAACTACGAAGGCAAGCGAGATGCCGCCCTGGAACACCTGGCGAGCGGCCTCGATCTGATGATCGTGCACGTCGAGGCGAGTGACGAAGCCGGTCACGCCGGCGATGTCGACGAGAAGGTGCGTTCGCTCGAGAACTGGGATCGCCGGATCCTGTCCGGCTTGGTCGAGGGTCTCGACGCCATGGGACCGTGGCGTATGTTGCTCCTCCCTGATCACGCCACGCCGCTCCGGTTGCGCACCCACACGCCCGACGCCGTGCCGTACCTCCTGGTGGATTCCCGGGTCGACGGTCCCGGGGGCCGATACGACGAGGTGTCGGTCGCCGACTCCGAACCGGTGATGGGGCATCAGCTCATGGCCGAGTTGATCCGGGGCTGAGCCGAACATGGACACCGGGGGGCCGGAGAAACCGACCGACGCCCCGCCGGAGGACGCGTCGGCCCGAAGGCGACGGGGACGCGAGCGCGACCGACCCCCGCGACGCGACACGCCCGCCGCCTCGGCGCGAGTCGACGACTCTGCGGAGGGCGGCGAGACGGTGCCCGTCGACGGATTCCTGGAGTTGCGGGAGGAGGGGTACGGGTTCCTGCACGTCAACGGATACCTGCCCCACCGCGACGACGCCTATGTGCCCGCCAAGCTGGTGCGCCAGATCGGCCTCCGCTCGGGCGACCAGGTGACGGGCCACGCCCGGCTCCACGGATCGGGCGACCGCAAGCGGCCTCTGGTCAGCGTGGACGTCGTCAACGGAGCCGACCCGGATCTGGCCCGGAGTCGCCGTCGTTTCGAGGACCTCACCCCGTTGTTCCCGGACGAGCGGCTGCCGATGGAGGTGCGTCTCGATCCATCGAACATGACGGCCCGGATCATCGACCTCCTGGCGCCGGTCGGTAAGGGGCAGCGGGGCCTCATCGTGTCCCCGCCCAAGGCCGGCAAGACGACGGTCGTCAAGCAGATCGTCCGCTCGATCGAGACCAACAGCCCCGACGTGAAGGTCATCGTGTTGCTCGTCGACGAGCGCCCGGAGGAGGTCACCGACATGCGCCGGTGGTTGCAGCGGGGCGAGGTGGTGGCATCGACCTTCGATCGGCCGGCCGAGGAGCACACCGCGGCGGCCGAGATGACGATCGAGCGCGCCAAACGCCTCGTCGAGGCCGGCCAGGACGTCGTGATCGTGCTCGACGGCATCACCCGCTTGGCCCGGGCATACAACCTGTCGGCGCCGCCCACCGGACGACTGCTGTCGGGTGGGGTCGATGCCGGTGCCCTCTACCCGCCGAAGAAGTTCTTCGGAGCGGCCCGCAACGTCGAGGAGGGCGGCTCGCTCACGATCCTCGCCACCGCACTGGTCGACACGGGGTCCCGCATGGACGAGGTCATCTTCGAGGAGTTCAAGGGCACCGGCAACATGGAGCTCCGCCTCGATCGCCGCCTCGCCGAACGACGGGTGTTCCCCGCCATCGACGTGGATGGCTCGTCGACCCGCCACGAGGAGCTGCTGTTCGACCGTCGTCAGCTCCAGCAGGTGTGGAAGCTGCGGAAGGTCCTGTCCGGGCTGGCGCACGCCGGTGACGGATCGGCTTCGGCCGCTCTGGAGTTGCTGATCGACCGGCTCAAGTCGTTCCGGACGAACGAGGAATTCCTGGCCGAGGTGGCCAAGGGTTCCTCAGTCTGACCGGTCGAGGATTCGCGCCAGGCCGCTGACGAGTCGCTCGTTCTCCTCGGGAACGCGCGCGACATGAGGTGCCCCCACAGGTTGGGAACGGAGGCAGTTGCTGTGAGACTGGACGACCGTGAAGCCTGACATCCACCCCGAGTACCGCGACGTCGTGTTTCTGGACCAGTCCTCTGGCACCAGCTTCGTGACGCGGTCCACCATCTCCACCTCCGAGACCACGACGTGGGAAGACGGCAACGAGTACCCGCTGGCCAAGGTCGAGATCTCGAGCGCCAGCCACCCGTTCTTCACCGGCCAGATGAAGATCGTCGACACGGCCGGCCGCGTCGAGCGCTTCCAGCGCCGCTACGGCGAGCGCCGCAAGAAGTAGTCCCCGCACCGGCGGGCCCGCCCCGGTGACCTCAACCCTCGATCCCGATCGGCTGTCCGCCCTCCGTCAGGCGAAGGCGGTCAGCGTGGTGTCCCGCTGGTTCCCGGGTGCGCAGACCGAGGCGGCGGCGTTCCCTGACGGCACGGCGCTGATCGGTCGTGACGCAGCCGGCGCCCGGACCGCGTGGGTCCTTCGATTCGACAAACTGCTGCTCGCCGGCGGTGCCGCCCTGGCGCTGGCCCTGCGGCGGTCGGTGTCATCGCTCCACGTCATCGCGGATCGGGGCGCGGGCGGGTCGAGCGGGGCCAGGCTCGCAAACGACGATGAGGCGCGCCTGTCGCGACGGTTGCACCTGCTGGGCCGCTCGGGCCGGCTCGCCATCACGACCTGGCGGCTGAAGGACGATCGTCTCGATGTGATCGACCCCGCGGGCGTCGCACCCCGAGCCGAGCCGGTTTCCCCCGCCGAGCTCGACAAGGCCGACATCCTTCGGGCCGCGGGCCTCGATGTCGTCGTGGAACAGGGCGTCGTGAGGGGCGAAGTGCTCGGCCTCGAGGTGGCCCGGGTGGTTCGGGCCGAGGACGGGTCGGCGGCCATCGAAGCCGGTGTCGGGCGATTCGACCGAGAGGCCGGCGCCCTCTTGAACGCCGGTGCGGCAGAAGAGCCGCGCTGGCCGCGGTGATCGACCAGGTGATCGCCGTACGGCGCCGGGGCGGGGTCCCTCACGCCATCAACCGACTGGCCCGGGAGCGGTGGCTGCGCGCTGATCTCACGTCTGATCCATCCGTCGTGGGATGCCGATCCCTCGAAGCCATCGAACCCGTCCACGCCCGCCCGAACCTGCGAGAGCAATCGACCGCGCCGGCTCTCGGTGTCGGGGTGGGAGGTGAGCGGGTGCTCGTCGTGTGCGGTGTGGGCATCGATCTGGAGCTCGTCCCGGACGCCGCAGAGCTCGCCGAGGACCACCGCCCGGACCGTGTCGTCCTCGCCGTGCCGCCTCGCGACCACCTCGCCCTCCTCGATGCGCTGGCCAGCCTCATGCCGGTACCCACCGAGGTCGTCGAGGTTCCGACCTCCTGGCCGGCGTGAGGATCGACCGGGTCGCGCTAACCCCACTCGCCCTAGCCTGAGCGGTTGTGGCATCGCTGACCGAACGGATGAACGCCCTCGAGCGCGAGTTGGCCGACGTCGAGGTGCAGCTCGCTGACCCGGCCTTGGTTCGCGATCAGGCGCGATCGCAGGCGGTGAACCGTCGGTACAAGCAGCTCAGCGATGTCGTCGGGGCCTGGCACGCGCTCGAATCGTCCCGCGGGGACCTCGGCGCGGCCCGGGAGATGTTGAGCGATGCCACCGGCGACGACCGGGTGCTCCTCACCACCGAGGTCGCCGAGATCGAAGCCCAGATCGAGCTCCAGGACGAGCGGCTCCGGCTCGCCCTCCTGCCCCGAGACCCCAACGACGACAAGAACGTGATCGTCGAGATCCGCGGGGCCGAGGGCGGCGAGGAGGCCAACCTGTTCGCCCGGGACCTGTTCGACATGTACGTCGCCTACGCCCGTCGGATGGGCTGGAACGTCGAGGTGCTCGGGAGCCAGCCTTCGGACATGGGTGGGTTCACGGACGTGGCCTTCATGTTGAAGGGCGACAACGTCTGGAGTCGATTGAAGTTCGAGGCCGGACCGCACCGGGTTCAGCGGGTACCGGTCACCGAATCCCAGGGGCGGATCCACACGTCGTCGGCGACGGTCGTGGTGCTGCCCGAGGCCGAGGAGCTCGATCTCGCGATCGACGAGAACGACCTCCAGATCGATGTGTACCGGTCGTCCGGGCCGGGCGGCCAGTCCGTCAACACGACCGATTCCGCAGTGCGCATCACCCACAA
The DNA here is from genome assembly GCA_963732655.1 of uncultured Acidobacteriota bacterium. Classification (GTDB taxonomy): domain Bacteria; phylum Actinomycetota; class Acidimicrobiia; order Acidimicrobiales; family SHLQ01; genus CAVTWS01. The sequence goes on from CAVTAI010000010.1 coordinate 63,643, forward strand.
ACCCACCGGACTCGTCGTGTCGATGCAGGACGAGAAGAGCCAGCTCCAGAACCGCCAGAAGGCCATGCAGGTGCTGCGAGCCCGACTGCTCAAGCTCGAACAGGATCGCCAAACGGCCGAGGCGTCGGCCGCCAAACGGGGTCAGATCGGCGGTGGCGGCCGGTCCGAGAAGATTCGTACCTACAACTTCAAGGAGAACCGGCTGACCGATCACCGCATCGGCCTGACCCTTTACAAGCTGGATCGGATCCTCTCTGGCGAACTCGACGAGGTCAGCGACGCGCTCATGCTGGAGGAGCGGGAGCGTCAGCTGAGCGACCAGTCGTGATCTGGCGACAGGTGCTGGCCGACGCCGTCACGGGCCTGCGCGACATCGCCGAGCGTCCTGACCTGGAAGCGCGCTGGCTGGTCGAAGAGGCGTCGGGCCACGAGGGCGAAAGCCACCTCCGCACGCTCGATGAACCGGTGACCATCCGGTGCCTGGCCTACTTCGACTCCATGCTGGCGCGGCGCCAGGCCGGCGAGCCGATCCAGTACGTCCTGGGGCGCTGGCCGTTCCGGGAGCTGGACCTCATGGTGGATCGTCGGGTCCTGATCCCGCGACCCGAAACCGAGGTGGTGACCGGCCACGCCATCGCGGTTCTCGCCGATCGTGCGAATCCGCGGGTGCTCGACCTCGGGACCGGGTCGGGCGCGATCGCTCTGTCGTGCGCCGTCGAATGCCCGACGGCGCAGGTGTGGGCAACCGATGCCTCGGCCGACGCGCTGGCCGTGGCTCGGGCCAACCTGGCCGGCATCGGCCGCGCCGCCGTCCGAGTCAACATGGTGCACGGCTCGTGGTTCGATCCGGTGCCGGTGGAGCTCGTCGGCCGGTTCGACCTCGTGGTGTCGAACCCGCCGTACGTGGCGGCCGATGAGCAGCTCGATCCGGCCGTGACCGATTGGGAGCCGGCGGAGGCCCTTGTGTCGGGCCCAACCGGGCTGGAATGTCTCGAGCACCTCATCGAGCAGAGCCCCGAGTGGCTGTTGCCTGGTGGATGGCTCGTGCTGGAGATCGGATTCGCGCAGGGCGACACCGCGGTGACGAAGGCGCGCCGTCGAGGTTTCGACGACGTGAGAGTCGTCCCCGATCTCGCCGGCCGAGACCGGGCCCTGACCGCCCGTTGGGCCGACTGACCGAGAGTTGCCCGCGTAGGCTCGCGGCATGCGCATCGCCGTCGGAGCCGACCACGCCGGGTTCACCCTCAAGCAGGTGCTCGCCGATCACCTCCGGGCCGCCGATCACCAGGTGATCGACCTCGGCACCCACGACACCGGGCGGGTCGACTACCCGGACTACGGCGCCGCCGTCGGCCGCGCCGTCGCCAGCGGCGACGCCGACCTCGGCGTCTGCGTCTGCGGCAGCGGCATCGGGATCGCCATGGCCGCCAACAAGGTTCCGGGCGTCCGGGCCGCGACGGTTCACGACGCCACATCGGCGCGTCTCTCACGGCAGCACAACGATGCCAACGTGATCTGCCTCGGTGAGCGCCTCACCGGCGAACAGGTGGCGTTGGACGCCCTCGATGCCTGGGTGGCGGCCGCCTTCGAAGGGGGCCGCCACACCGCCCGGGTGGCCAAGATCGACGCCCTCGGCGCCTGACCGGAGGAGCAAGCGCTTTCACGACCGAATTGGGTCACGCGGCTCGGCGACGCCCGTGCGCACGCCCTGTACCCTCGGTCCCCAGACAACGTCGAACGGGGGCCGAGCGCAGATGGCACAGGACAAGATCGATCCCGCCCAGGTGCCCGTGGTGATCTTCTGCGGCGGGCAGGGCACACGGATCCGGGAGGCCTCGGAGTCGTTGCCCAAGCCGATGATCGAGATCGGTGGCAAGCCCGTGCTGTGGCACATCATGAAGCTGTACGCCCACTACGGGCACCGGCGCTTCGTGTTGTGTCTCGGCTACAAGGACTGGGTCATCAAGCAGTTCTTCCTGAACTACCGCCCGCAGCTGAGCGACATGACGATCCGCCTCCAGCGTCCCGAGGAAACCGAGTACCACGGCGACTTCGGCAGCGAGGATTGGGAGGTGTCGCTCGTCTACACGGGGCTGGACACCTTGACGGGAGCCCGGTTGGCCCAGGTCGGCCAGTACCTGGATGCCCCGTACTTCTGCCTGACCTACGGCGACGGCGTGGCCGATGTCGACATCGCCGACCTGATCGACGTGCATGTCGGCCACGGTCTGCTGGGCACGATCACGACCGTCCACCCGACATCACGATTCGGGGAGTTGCAGATGGACGGTGCCCGGGTCAGCGGATTCGACGAGAAGCCCGAGCTCAGCGAGGGTTTCATCAATGGCGGCTACTTCGTGTTCGACCGCGAGTTCCTGCAGTACGTCAGCGTCGACTCACCGATGCTCGAGAAGGATCCTCTGCAGGAGCTGGTGGCGGCCGGGCAACTCGGGTACCGGGTGCACGAGGGCTTCTGGCGGGGCATGGACACCTACCGGGAGTACGTCGAGCTCAACAACCTGTGGGATTCCCACCTTGCCCCGTGGCGAGTTTGGGACTGAGAGCAATAGCGCCCCCGCCGGGCGCGCCGGCCAGATAGCCTCGGGACGTCCCGAATTCGGGATCCGAGAGGAGCCGTCCCGTGCCCTGGTCCACCGCAGGCGACCCTGAGCTGTCAGCACTACTCGACGCCGAGATCGTCCGCCAGAACACCACCCTCCAACTCATCGCCAGCGAGAACTTCGCGTCACCGGCCGTCATGGCGGCCACCGGTTCGGTCCTGACGAACAAGTACAGCGAGGGGTACCCGGGCAAGCGGTACTACGGCGGGAACGACATCGTCGACCAGGTGGAGGATCTGGCCCGCCAGCGGGTCTGCGCCCTGTTCGGCGCCGAACACGCCAACGTGCAGCCTCACGCCGGGGCGAACGCGAACGTCGCCGCGTATCTGGCCGTCCTCGAGGCGGGCGACACCGTCCTCGGCATGAGCCTCGACCACGGCGGGCACCTGACCCACGGCTCCCCGGTCAACATCAGCGGGCGGTTGTACCGCTTCCTGCCGTATGGCGTGACCCCGAGCGACGAGCGGATCGACTACGACCAGATCCGTGACCTGGCTCGGGAGCACCGACCCAAGCTGATCGTGGCCGGCGCCACCGCCTACCCCCGCATCATCGAGCCGGCCCCGCTCCGCGAGATCGCCGACGAGGTCGGCGCGCTCTTGATGTTCGATGCCGCCCACATCGCCGGGCTCATCGCCGGCGGTGCGCATCCGAACCCCACACCGTTCGCCGACATCGTGACCTTCACGACCCACAAGACCCTGCGGGGGCCGCGAGGGGGCTGCATCCTGAGCCGGGCCGAGCTCGGTCCGGCGATCGACAAGGCCGTCTTCCCCGGCCTGCAGGGTGGGCCGCTCGAGCACGTCATCGCCGCCAAGGCGCTGGCCTTCCACGAAGCGGCCCAGCCCGAGTTCAGCGCCTACGCCCACGGGATCGTGGCCAACGCGCAAGCCCTCGCCTCAGCGCTGGCGGGCCAGGGGTTCCGCCTGGTGTCGGGCGGGACGGACAACCACCTGATGCTCGTCGACCTTCGCACGTTCGACTCCGAGCTGACCGGCAAGGAAGCACAGGGGGTGCTCGACCAGGCGGGGATCAGCCTGAACAAGAACACCGTCCCCGATGATCCTCGGTCCCCGTTCGTGGCCAGCGGCGTGCGGATCGGCACCCCGGCGGTCACCACCCAGGGCATGGGCGAGGCCGAGATGGTCACGATCGCTGGCCTCATCGCCCGAGCACTGCGCAGCCGCGGCGACGCCGCCGACCTGGCGGCGGTCCGCCAGAACGTGGCCGACCTCTGCGGTCGGTACACCCCGTACTCGAGCTGACCCGAGCCCGCCTGTGCCCACCGTCCGCGACTACCTGGTGGTCATGGCGGTAGCGGCGGTGACCACAGGAGTGCTCACCCCCCTGGTCCGCGTCGTCGCCGTCCGCCGCGGCATCGTCGTCATCCCGAACGATCGGCACGTCCACACCCGACCAGTCCCCGCGGTCGGTGGTGCAGCCATGTTCGCGGGCCTGCTCGCCGCGTTGGCCACGGCGTGGAGCATGTCGGCGTTCGACGATGTGTTCATCGCTCCGAGCGACATCGTCGGCCTCTTGGTGGCGTCGTCGGTCATGTACGCCGTCGGGCTGCTCGACGACCTCCGACCGGTGTCGGCGCCGGCGAAGACGGCCGGGATGGTGCTGGCGGCCAGCGTGCTGTCGATCTCTGGTGTGAGCCTTCTCGTCTTCCGGATCCCGTTCTTCCAACTGCTGGTGCTGTCATCGGACTGGTCGGCCCTGCTGACCGTGTTGTGGGTGGTGGGTATCGCCAACGCCGTCAACCTCATCGACGGGCTCGACGGTTTGGCGGCCGGCATCGTCGGCATCGCCGGAGCCACGTTCTGGCTGTACAGCATGGAGCTGCTCGACCAGGACGAGCTGTTGCCGGGCAACCCGGGGGCCCTCATCGCCGCGATCATCGTCGGCCTCTGTGTGGGGTTCCTGCCCCACAACTTCTATCCGGCCCGGATCTTCATGGGCGACGGCGGGGCGCTCCTGCTCGGGCTGCTCATGGCGGCCAGCACCATCTCGGTGGGCGGGCGATCCAATTCGGACGTCACCGGTCAATCACTCGTCTTCTTCGCGCCGATCGTGATCCCGCTGGTCATCCTCGGCGTGCCGCTGCTCGATCTGGTGTTCGCCATCCTGCGTCGGGCCATTCGTCGCAAGGGGGTGGCGACGGCTGACCGTGAGCACCTCCATCACCGGCTCATGCGTCTCGGTCACGGCCACGTGCGAACGGTGCTCATCATGTGGGCGTGGACTGCTCTGTTGTCGGTCCTCGCGCTGTATCCCATCTACACGGGCACCAGCGACGCGTTCGTACCCAGTGCCATCGCCGCCCTGGTCCTGATGCTGGTGACCGTGTTCCTTCCAGGGCGCGCCGGCCGTCGTTCCGAACTCGAAGACGCCTGAAGCGAGGTATGTCTCAGCCGCCGAAGGCGGCGGTGTGTCTCAGCCGCCGAAGGCGGCGGTGTGTCTCAGCCGCCGAAGGCGGCGGTGTGTCTCAGCCGCCGAAGGCGGCGGTCTGCTCGGCCCACAGTCGATCGCTCAGGCGACCGGCCGGCAGCTCGACATCGTCGAACGTGATCGGGGCGTCCTGGGACAGGTCACGCGTGAGGACACACCCATCGCTGAGACCGATCGGGAGGAGGTTCTCGCTCCGAGCCACCGGGCTGTTCTCCATGACCCCGTAGCATGTGAACCCACCGACGCCGTCGAGGCGTGTGCCGGCGGTCAGATCGAACTTCGCCAGCGCCACCACATCGGTCACGGGTGCGCCGATCGGCGTGACGGACGAGTCGCCGAAGAGCACGGACCGAGCGACGGTCAACGGGGTCTCGAGCGGGCTCAGGTGGTACGGGCGGTAGAAGGTGTACACGGGTCCGTCGCCCATCTTGTAGATCTTCATGTAGCGCTGGTGGAACCAGCCCTCGGAGTAGGCCAGCACGAAGACGCCGAAGCTCGGTTCGGCACCCAGGATGTAGTCGACGATGCCGCCGCCGTCCTGGTACAGCTTCTCGACGGGGAACAGGGCGTGCGCCTCTTCGACACGGCTGGTGGTGGGCCCTTCCATGCCCCGCTGGGACACCCCGAAGCCGGAGGCGTTGGCCACGCAGGCCATCTCGGCGGCGATCTTGGTGCCATCGGCGAAGCTGGTGATGTGCTTCGGTCGCTGGAACACGTTGGCCGCGAAACCGGCCTGGGTCTCCGGGGTGCGGCGGTGATCGAGCAGCGACTTGATGTTGCCGAGCACCACCGGGGTGAAGCCCATCATGCGGGCTTCCCTCACGAGGTTCATGATGACGCCCGGCTGGTCGCCGTCGGCGTCGGTGAACACGATCCCGGCGGCATCGGCGCGCTTCTTCAGGATCGGACCGAGCGTGCAGTCGAGCTCGGCGTTGAGGAGCACCAGATGCTTGCCGTTCTCGATGGCCGCGACGGCGGTGTGGCTGCCGAACTCGATCTCTCCGGTGGCCTCGACGATGGCCTCGATGCGGTCGTTGCCCGTGACGAGGGACGGGTCATCGGTGATCGCCGGCTGGTGTTTGGCCATGGCGGCGGCCAGCTCGGCGGGGGTTGACACCGTGGCGAAGTCGTCGACGCCGATGTCGGTGAACGCTTTGGCCGCTTCGTCGAGCGTGCGGTTGGCGACCACGCTGACTTCCATACCCGGCGTGGCTTCGGTGATCTGGTGCACGAGGCCACGGCCGGCGAACCCGGCACCTACGACGCCGACACGTACCGGATCCCCGGCGGCTCGGCGAGCTTCAAGCGCACTGTCGACGATGATCACGATGGACTCCAGTCGTGGAGGTGGTTCGGGTTTACAGAGAAGGGAGCGGCACAGGGACGAAGTCGGGCCAGCTACGGTCCTTGTCGGACACGATGACCCCGGATTTGATGGGCCATTCGATGCTGAGGGCCGGATCGTCGGGTCGGAAGCCGATCTCGGCGCCCGGGGTATAGGGCGACGAGACGGCGTACAGCACGGCGGTGCCGTCGACGAGGGCCTGATATCCCTTGGCGTGGTACGGCGGCACGTACAGGGCATCGAACCGGTCGGCCGCCAGCTCGACGCTGCACGAGCGGCCGGTGGTGACGTCGACGATCACGTGGTGGCTGGCGCCGGAGATACACCGGAAGAACTTGGCTTCGCCGTGAGGCGGGAGCTGGACGTGAAGGCCGCGGATCGTGCCGGCCACGATGTTGGTCGACACGTTCATCTGGGCGATCTCGCCGACGCACCCGTGATCGGCGAGCTCCTGCGCACACCACGCCCGGGCGAAGAACCCCCGCTCGTCCTCCCGACGCTCGAGCGCGACGTGGTAGGCGCCCTCAATAGGAAGTGCGGTGAACTTCATTCGTCCTACGTCCAGAAGAAGTCGTCGTCGATCTGGTTGGTGCCGAGCAGGTGTTTGATCTGCTTGATGCGGGTGTGCCCCCGGAACCGGTACAGGTCCTCGTCGAACCCGATGCGTTGGAAGGTGTCGATCAGCTCCTTGGCGCCGGTGCTCACGTCCCAGGAGCAGTGGAATCCGGGGAGCTGCTCGTGGATCTTGCTGAAGTCGGCTCGGTAGTTGCGCTTGTCGGCCGAGGAGTCGCCGAAGATCACCTCGCATCCGGGCACGAGGTCGCCGATGATCTCAGCGATCTGGCGGACCTGATAGTTCTGGTTGTCCGAACCCACGTTGAATATCTGGTCGTGGACGATCTCGCGTGGTGCATCGAGGACGCAGGCCACGGCGTGGGAGATGTCGAGGATGTGCACGAACGGACGCCACGGCGTGCCGTCGCTGGCCATCCGGATCTCCTTGTACAAGAACGCGCTGGCCGCCAGGTCGTTGACCACGAGGTCGAAGCGCTGGCGGGGGGAGGCGCCGAAAGCGGTGGCGTTGCGCATGAAGGTGGGGGAAAGGAGTCGTCGGCCAGTGGGGAGACGGTCTGCTCGATCAGAACCTTGCACTTGGCGTAGCTGGTGAGCGGCTCGACGGAGTCGCCTTCCTTGCTCGGCTTGTCACCCGAGGCGCCGTACACGCTGCACGACGACATGTGGATGAACCGCTCGACGCCGGCACGTTTGGCCTTCTCGGCCAGGGCCAGGCTGCCATGATGATTGATCTTGTAGGTGACGTCCTGGTTGAGCTCACCGACGGGATCGTTGGACACCTCGGCCAGATGCACGACGGCGTCGAACCCGGCCAAGTCGTCCTCGGTGATGTGCCGGGTGTCCTTGGTGATCATCGTGGGCCGGCGTTCGTCGCTCGGGTACAACCAACCGACGCGGTGAAATCCACTGTCGAGCCCGGTCACGTCGTGACCTCGCTGGATCAGAACATTGCCCATGCGCACGCCGATGTAGCCGTCCGCTCCCGTGAGCAGCACCTTCATTGTGGACTCCCGTTCCCGTCGATGTGACCAGCCTACGGGGAGTGCTTTCACCGGTCATGGGCACCTCGACCCTCGGTCGTGGGCCACACGTTCCGTTGCCGACGTCGTGTCGTATCACGTCGGTACTGCTCGTGTTTCTGGGACCTCAGCGTTGGGTGCCGGTGGGAACCCGAGCGGCGATGGCGCGCCCGATCTCGAGCGACGAGGTCGCCGCCGGTGACGGGGCGTTGCACACGTGGATCGCACCGTCGGACTCCACGATCAAGAAGTCGTCGACCATGGATCCATCGTGGCCCAGCGCTTGGGCCCGCACGCCGGCGTGGGTCGGCACGAGGTCCCGGCGCTTCACGTCCGGGATCAGCCGCTGGAGGCTGCGCAGGAAGAGGTGTTTGCTGAACGAGCGGGCCATCTCGCCGGCGCCGTCGCGATAGTGCTTGCGGGCCAGCTTCCAGAATCCGGGGTAGGTGAGGCTCTCGGCGGCGTCCCTCGGGACGATGTCCCGCTTGCGGTAGCCCTCTCGGGCGAGGGCCAGAACCGCGTTGGGTCCGGCGTGAACCGAGCCGTCGATCATGCGGGTGAAGTGCACGCCGAGGAACGGGAAGCTCGGGTCGGGGACGGGATAGATGAGGCCGTTGACGAGGGGACGGGCCGAGGGCGTCAGCTCGTAGTACTCACCCCGAAAGGGCACGATCTTGGCGTCGAGGTGGGCGCCGGCGCGCGTCGCCACGCGGTCGCTGTGCAGGCCGGCGCAGGTGACGAGGAACCGCGCCTCGATCGGCCCGGCCGAGGTGATCACCACGTGATGCTGGCCCAGGCTTCTGATCGACGTGGCCTCGACCCCCGTGCGGATCTCGCCTCCGGCCTCCTCGACGAGTCGGGCGTAGGCGCGTGACACCGCCTTGTAGTCGACGATGCCGGTGCTCGGCAGCCACAGTCCAGCGATGCCGGCGCAGTGGGGCTCGTGCGCTCGGATGCCTTCGGGCCCGAGGCGCTCGACGGTCAGCCCGTGGGCGAGGGCCCGCTCGTACAGCGTGTCGAGGCGAGGCAGCTCGTCGGCCTCGGTGGCCACGATGACCTTGCCGCAGATGTCGTACGGGATTTCGTGCTCGTCGCAGAACTCCACGAGACGGGCGTTGCCCTCGCGGCAGTATTGCGCTTTGAGCGAACCAGGCTTGTAGTAGATGCCCGAGTGCAACACCCCGGAGTTGTTGCCGGTCTGGTGGGCGGCCAGAACTGACTCCTTCTCCAAGACGACAACCCGGGAGTCCGGCCGAGATTCTGTGAGGGCCAGGGCGGTCGCCAATCCGACGATTCCACCACCTATGATCGCAACGTCGAACACGACACTGAGGGTAGACCGCTGCGGGAGGCGGATACCGGGCCAGCCGACTCAATCGCTGGTCGGGATCTGGAATTAGGGCCGGCCAGCCCATCTCTCGCGGCGTTCTAGGGAAGCACCATGGTGTCATGATCGATGTCGTGGACCGGATCCATCCGGAGGTCGAACGAGTAGCGATGACGGGTCCCTCGGAGCCGAACCCAGACGATCCGTCGGCGATCATCGTGTCGCGCCGTTCGGCCCTGCCCGATCCCTGGCGTTGTACGGGGTACGAGTTCGAAGATGTCGTCGCTGCCGTCACTCAGGCCACCATGCTCGATCGGGCGCCCCGATTCGAGAGCCACCCCACCTCCAGCACATTCGTGCGTCGCTCCAGCGAGGCCTTGCTCCACCTCTCCGCCGGCCGGCTGAAGGGGCCCGGGAGCTACGAGCGTGTGGCCCCGCCGAAGGAGCCCGCCGATTTCCTCGTCGTCTACTGCCAGCACCCCTATGACGTGCTCGCGGTCGTCGGGATGGGCGACCTTCGTCGCTGGGCCCGCACGTCGATCTGCTTCGTCGAGGAGGTCTACATCACCGAGCTCGATCGCTGGGCGGGGGCGGCCGCGGTGTTGAACCGGTTCGACCACGTCTGGGTGTCGAACGAGGACACCGTTCCCCACTGGCAGGACCGCCTCGACGCGCCGCTCGGTTACCTTCCGTTCTCCGTCGACACGGAGCGGTTCGCGCCCAAACGGGTGGGTCGTCCCCGCGCCATCGCGGTGTCCAACATCGGCCGCCGATCCGAGATCACCCACCACGCCCTGTACGACTGGTCCTTGGCCACCGATCGCCTGTACCACTTCGACTCGATGCGTCCTGGCGCCGTGAAGGACATCCGCCAGCATCGGGTGATGATGGCCAACCTGCTCCAACGGTCCAGCATCGCCATCTCGAACCGTGGGGTGGGTGGCCGTCCGGCGGAGACCAACTGGCAGGGCTCGCTCCCGCCTCGCTTCTTCGAGGCGGCGGCCGCGGGGGCGGTGCTCGTCGGCGTGGCTCCCGATCTCCCCGGGATGCGCGCCCACTTCCAGTGGACCGATGCTCACCTGCCCATGGCGTTCGACGAGCCCGAGGCGGGTGCCATCGTCGGTCACCTGCTGGACCAGACGGAACGTATGGCGATCGCCTCCCGCCGCAACATCGCCCAATGTCTGCGCCGGCACGACCACGTGCACCGGTTGGAGGTCATGCTGGCGTCGGTCGGCATCGCTCTCGGCCCGCGTGCCGTGGCCCGCAAGGACCGCCTCAGCGCCTTGGCGGATCTCCACGAGTCGGCGTCGGTCGGCACCCGAACGTCCGAGGCGCGGGCCAGGGGAGTTGCGTGAGGGCGCCGGTGACCACGGCGGCCCACCATCGCGAGAACGACGGCCACGCTCACCTCGTCGCGGGTGCCATCGCCGGATGGGTGACGGTGCTGGCCAGCACGATCGCCGGGTTCGTGGTGACCCCGCTCATCCTCGACAACCTGGGCAAGGAGGCGAACGGGCTGTGGCGCCTCGCGTTCCAGGTGCTCGGGTACTACGGCCTCATCGACCTGTCGATCGGCTTGGCGATCATCCGGTACCTCTCGATGTACCGAGGCGAAGGTCGGGCCGACGACTTCCGGTCGATGTTCCATACCGCCGTCCGCCTCACCGGGGGATTGGTGACGGCGCTGCTGATCCTCGTCACGGTGTTCGCCCGACCGATCGCCGAGGTGTTCACCAACGAATACTCGGCCGAGTTCGCCACGGTGTTGCGGGTGATGGTGTTCAGCACCGGTCTCACCGCACTCGCCCTCGTCGTGGGCGCAGTCCTGCTGGCGCACGAGGAGTTCGCCCGCACCAACCTGTCGCGCGCCGTAGTGGAGATCTTCCGCGCCGTGGGCTCGGTGGCGGTACTGGCTTCAGGTGGCGGTCTCGTCGGGTTGGCGTGGATCTCGGCGGGTGCGGCGGCGCTCAACTTCGCCGCGGTGTCCTACTTCGTCCTTCGTCGATACCGTCGGGCGATCCTGCCCTCGGTGGGCTTCTCCCGCCCGATGGCGGGGAACCTGGCCCGGTACGCCGGTACGTCGCTCGTGAACCGCGGCGGCACGGTCCTTCGATTCCAGGTCGACATCGTTGTCATCAATGCCGTGGTGTCAACGGCGGCGGCCGGGGTCTACGGGGTCGTCCTCATCGTCGTACAGGGGATCCGCATGCTCACCCTGGCGGTCGCCGACGTGATCCAACCGCGCCTGTCGGCCATCCAGTCGCGCCCGGATGAGTTCCGGCGCAGCATCGTGACCTTCACGAACATCGTGGCCTCGGTGGCCGTGTTCATCGTGGCCGTGCTCTGGGTGACCATCGACGACATCCTCGCCGTGTGGCTGCGGGGTGCCGAGGACTTCACCGTGGCCGATCGCGAGACGGCGGCGACCGTGTTCCGGCTGCTCGCCATCGGCACGGCGATCGACATGGTGCTGATCGTCGGCCAGAAGTCGGTCGAGGCGCTGGCCAAACATGCCGTGTTGGCCCGGCTCAGCCTGGTCGAAGGGGTCGCCAACCTCGGCCTGTCGATCCTGCTCGGTCGGTTCTACGGACTCGAGGGCGTGGCGATCGGCACCATGGTGCCGTCGCTGCTCTTCCGCGGGGTCATTCAGCCGACCTTCGTCCACCGCATCACCGGCGTCCCGCTCCGATCCTTGTACGAGAGCGCCGTCATCCGTCCCGGCCTGGTGGTCGTCGCCGCCGCCGCGACCGCGGTGCTCATCGGATTGCCCGTCGGCGTCGACTCCTACGTCGGGCTGGCCGGCTTCGGTCTGGCGTGCGCGGCAGCCACCGCGATGGCGGTGTGGTGGGGCGCGTTGCTGCCCCAGTCACGCCTGGGCTTGAGCACGCTCGTGGCCAACCGGATTCGGCGGTAACGCGCCGGTTTTCCAGGGGCAGGAGTTGGCTTGTGGCCCTCCTCAGCCCTACCCTGCCACCGTCACGAGCGGGCGTCTGCGGATGCGCGCGCAGGTTGGCCTCGCTCGGCGGGGCCCCTCGCACCGACTCGGCCCGTGCTTCCGGTCGGTTCCGGGGCCGGAGAGTGCAGTGCCCAGCCGGATCGACGCCGATTCGACGAGCAGGTTGTCAAGGACAGATCGAGTGGAACAACCAGGAGTGCGCACCCAGGCGCAGGAGGTCTCACGGGGCCTCATGCGAGGGCAGGGAGGGTATGAGCTCGTGCTCACCCCGCTCGTTCTCGCGCTCGCCGGGCTGTGGGTCGACCGTCGACTCGAGATCACCCCCGCCCTCACGGTCCTGGGAGCGTTCGTCGGCTTCGTCACCGTCTTCGTCGTCATGTTCTACGGCTACCGGAACGACATGGCTCACTTCCAGGCGTCGCGCCCGGCCGTGGCTCGTCCCGAGAGCATCGAGCCCGACGATGGCTCCTCGCCGTGGATCGAGCGGGACCTGGGCGACCTCGAGATCCCCCTTCCCGCCGCCTTGCAGCAGGTCGCCCCGTGAGCGCCAACCCCCTCACCGAGGCCTACCAGGGCCCCCCGGCTGCCCTCCCCATCGCGGTCGACATGGCCAAGAAGGGGGTGTACGTCGCCCCGGTGGTGATTGGGATCGGCGCGGCGATCTGGGGCACCGATGGTGCCGCGTCGGTTGCGTACGGCCTCGCCATCGTCGTCGTGAACTTCGTGTTGTCGGCGTGGATGCTCCACGCCGCCGGCCGGGTGTCGCTGGCCCTCATGGGTGCGGCCGCCCTCTTCGGTTTCCTGTTCCGGCTCGGCCTGATCACGGTGGCCGTGCTCCTGGTCCGGAACCAACCGTGGGTCGACCTCCTGGCGCTCGGCGTGACCCTGATCGCCACCCACCTCGGCCTGCTCTTCTGGGAGCTCCGATTCGTGTCGGGTTCGCTGGCCTATCCGGGCCTCAAACCGCCCCGTCGCGGCTCCGCTCCGTCCACCCGTCCATCCCTGACCACAAAGTGAGGGCCTTCCGGTGATCCTCGGCCTCGAGTACCCACCCATCGAGAACCTGGTCGAATGGCCGGGCACCTACAACAAGATCGCCTTCATCTACACGTTGGCGGCGGCGATCCCGGTGTTGGTGTTCCTGATTGCGGGGCGTCAGAAGGGGCTCGTCCCGACCGGGTTCCGCACGGTGGCCGAGACCACTGTCGAGTTCGTCGAGAAGCAGATCATCCTGCCGGCGATCGGTCCCGAAGGGCTGCGCTACCTGCCGCTGTTCGTCAGCCTGTTCCTCTTCGTGTTCTTCGGCAACATCACCGAGGTCATCCCCTTGTTCCACATGCCGGGTCACGCCCGCATGGCTGGGCCGTTGGTGATCGCCCTGGTGGTGTGGGCGTACTTCATCTGCGTCGGCGTGAAGCACAACGGCCTCGGCTACTTCAAGTCGGTGCTGTTCCCGTCCGGTGTGCCGAAGGCGCTCTACCTGCTGGTCACACCGATCGAGTTCCTCTCGACCTTCATCGTGCGGCCCTTCAGCCACGCCGTCCGTCTCTTCGCCAACATGCTCGCCGGCCACATCCTGCTCGTGACCTTCAGCGTGTTGTGTATCGGATTGTGGGCCGCCAAGGTCACCATCGTCGTCGAGGCGCTGACCTTCCCGGGTCTGGTCATCTTCACCGCCTTCGAAGTCGGTGTGGCCCTCATCCAGGCCTTCGTGTTCACCATCTTGGCGGCCGTGTACATCGGTGGGGCCCTGCACCCCAGCCACTGACACCGGCACCATCGACGCATCCACCAGTTCCTTTCCGGAAAAACCCACAGGAGACATCAGCAATGAGCACCCTCGCTTCGATCCTGGCCCAGACGGTCGAGTTGACCGCCGACGACCAGAAGGCCATCTCGGGCGCCAGCTCGGCCGGCTACGCCTACGGCCTCGCGGCCATCGGCCCCGGCATCGGCATCGGCTACCTCGTCGGCCAGGCCGTGCAGGCCATGGCTCGCCAGCCCGAGTCGGCTGGTCAGGTCCAGACCACCATGTTCCTCGGCATCGCCTTCACCGAAGCCCTGGCCCTCATCGGGTTCGTGGTCTTCATCCTCTTGAAGTTCGTCTGATCATCGCTGATCGTTCGAACTGCCAGTCCCCCTGCTGCCAGTCCCCCATCAACCCCATGAGGTCGACATCGTGACCGTGACCCTGTCAGTGGTCATCGACGGCACCTCGGCTCGCATCGTCTACCAGGACGACGGCGACACCGAGACCACCGTCGTAGAAGGCGAAACCGAAGCGCAAACCGAAGAAGGCGCGACCGACGAAGAGCACGCCACGGAGGAGGAGCCCCCGAACCCGGTGCTCCCCACCGGCAACGAGCTGGTCTTCGCCGCCATCACCTTCTTCGCGCTGTGGGCGCTGATGAAGTTCGTGTGCCTGCCGCCGATCCTGCGCCTTCGCCAGGAACGCAACGACAAGGTCCGAGCTGATCTCGACGCGGCCGAGCGGGCCCGTGATGCCGTCACCCAGACCCGGTCGGAGTACCAGCTGGCGCTGGCCGGAGCCCGCGGTGAAGCCAACGCGCTGATCGAAGCCGCCCGGGGTGAAGCCGAAGGGCATCGCGGCCAGCTGCAGTCCGTCGCCGACGACGAGATCTCGCGCCTGCGCTCCGATGCTCAGAGCGAGATCGATTCCGCTCGGACCGAAGCGCTCGGCAGCCTCAAGGGTGAGGTCAGCGCGCTGGCCGTCCAGGCGGCATCGCTCGTGGTGCAGAAGCCGGTCGACGCCGCCGCCGCCCAGTCCGTCATCGATCAGGCCATCGAGGAGAACCGGTGATGCTCAACCTGCTCGCCGCCGAGGAGCACCACCCCAACAAGTGGTTGCTTCCCGGTGACATCAACGAGGTCATCTGGGGCTCGGCGGCCTTCGCCGTGGTGTTCGCGATGTTCCTGTGGAAGGGACTTCCGGCCCTCAAGAAGGCGATGCACGCCCGCTCGAGCTGGATCGCCGCCGAGATCGCCGCTGCGGAACAGGCTCGTTCCTCCGCCGACGCCGAACTGGCGTCGGTGAAGTCGAGCCTGGCCAACGCCGACGACGAAGCCAAGCGGATCGTCGACGAAGCCAAGGTGCGGGCCACCACGGTGAAGTCCGACCTGATGTCGCGGGCGGAGGCCGAGGTCGAGACCGTTCGGGCTCGGGCCCAGGCCGAGATCGCGGCGTCGAAGGGGCAGGCCCTGGCCGACCTCCGTGCCGAGGTCGCCACCCGGTCGATGGTCGCGGCCGAGGCCGTCGTGCGGAGCAACCTCGACGGATCCACGCAGAGCGATCTGATCGACCGCTACATCGAGCAGGTCGGAGGTTCACGATGAGCACGATCGTCGCCAAGTACGCCGAGGGTCTGCTCGCCATCGCCGAAGCCGAAGGTGATCCCGTCGGCATCAGCGACCAGTTCTTCCAGGTCGCGCAGGCCGTCGAGACCAACGACGACCTCCGCGCCACGCTGTTGGACTCGTCGATGCCGGCGGCCACGCGACAACAGATCGTCGACGACCTCCTGTCCGGCAAGGCCTCGCCGGCCGCCGCCGCTCTGCTGTCGCTCGTCGCGGGCGCCGGACGGATCAAGGAGCTCCCCGAGATCGCTCGCTCGCTCCTCGACCTCGTGGCCGAACGTCGGGGCAAGGTCGTCGCCGAGGTCCGCTCGGCCGTGCCGCTGTCCGAGGATCAGGTCACCAAGCTGACCGCCGCCCTCCGGGCCAAAACCGGCAAAGACGTCGCCGTCAACGTGGTCATCGACCCGTCGGTGCTCGGCGGCATCATCACCCAGATCGGCGACAACGTCATCGACGGCAGCGTCCGTCACCGTCTCAACCAGCTGCGCGAGAGCTTCGCCTGACCGGCGAATGCTCCTTCGATTCGCCACGGCGAAATAGGAGAAATACGACACCATGGCTGATCTCACGATCAACACCGCCGACATCACGGCCGCCCTGCGCAAGAACCTCGAGAACTACGCGCCATCGGTCGAGCAGACCCAGGTCGGGCGCATCCTCGAGGTGGGCGACGGCATCGCCCGGGTGTCGGGTCTGCCCGATGCCGCCGTCAACGAGATGCTCCAGTTCGAAAGCGGCGTGTTCGGGCTCGCCCTGAACCTCGACGAAGCCTCGATCGGCGCCGTGGTGCTCGGCACCGTCGAAGGCCTCGAGGAAGGTCAGCTCGTTCGGGCCACCGGTGACATCTTGTCGGTGCCGGTCGGTGATGGCCTGCTCGGACGCGTCGTGAACCCGCTCGGCGAGCCGATCGACGGCAAGGGTCCGCTCACCAACGTGCAGACCCGACGCATGGAGATCCAGGCTCCCGGTATCACCGGCCGCAAGCCGGTGCACGAGCCGATGCAGACGGGCATCAAGGCCATCGATGCGCTCATCCCGGTCGGCCGTGGTCAGCGTGAGCTCATCATCGGTGACCGGAAGACCGGCAAGACCACGGTCGCCATCGACACCATCATCAACCAGGCCGGCCAGGGCGTGAAGTGCGTCTATGTCGCCATCGGCCAGAAGGCGTCGACGGTGGCCCAGACGGTGGCCACCCTCGAGCAGTACGGCGCCATGGAGTACACGGTCGTGGTGGTCGCCCCGGCGTCGGACCCGGCGCCGTTCAAGTACATCGCCCCCTACGCCGGTTGCGCCATGGGCATGCACTGGATGGAGAACGGCGGACACGCCCTCGCCGTCTACGACGACCTCTCGAAGCAGGCCGAGGCGTACCGCCAGATGTCGCTCCTGCTGCGTCGTCCGCCCGGGCGTGAGGCCTATCCCGGCGACGTCTTCTACCTGCACAGCCGCCTGCTGGAGCGGGCCGCCAAGCTCAACGACGAACGTGGTGCCGGTTCCCTCACCGCGCTGCCGATCATCGAGACCAAGGCCGGCGACGTGTCGGCCTACATCCCGACCAACGTGATCTCGATCACCGACGGCCAGATCTTCCTCCAGGACGACCTCTTCAAGTCCGGCGTGCGCCCGGCCATCGACGTGGGCATCTCGGTGTCTCGCGTGGGTTCAGCGGCGCAGGTGAAGGCCATGAAGGCTGCGGTGGGCACGCTCAAAGCGGACCTCCAGCAGTTCCGTGAGCTCCAGGCCTTCGCGGCCTTCGGCTCGGATCTCGACGCCTTGTCGAAGGCCCAGCTCGAGCGCGGCCTGCGCCTCACCGAGCTGCTCAAGCAGGGCGTGAACGCCCCGTTGCGCGTCGAGAGCCAGGTGGTGTCGATCTACGCCGGCACCCGCGGCTTCCTCGACAACGTGCCGATCGTAGACGTCCAGCGGTTCGAGCGCGAGCTCCTCGACTGGTTCGGCACCCGGCACTCCGATGTGCTCGACGGCATCAAGAACACCGGGGCCATCGCCGACGACACCGCGTTCTCGGCCGCCATCGGCGCCTTCACGGAGCAGTTCCAGACCACCGGTGATGTCGCCGAGCCGGCCGCCGTCGATCCGGGTGGCACCACCGCCGCGATGGTCGACAGCGATGTCACGCTGCCCGAAGAAGACATCAGCACGGGCGCTCACTGAGCCATCACGCCATGACCAGCCAGACGACGAGCCACCCAACCGGACGGAGCTGCTAGATGCCCGGCGCCAAAGAGAGAACCCTGCGTCGACGCATTACCAGCGTGCAGTCGACGAAGAAGATCACTCGGGCCATGGAGCTCATCGCCGCGACACGCGTCGTCAAGGCGCAGCAGCGCGCCGCTGAGGCCAAGCCGTACGCACGCCAGATCACCTCGGTCATCGAGAACCTGGCCGCCGCCGGTGCCGAGGTCGATCACCCGCTGCTGCGCAGCGCCGAGAAGGTCGAGCGGGTCGGCGTGCTGGCCATCACGTCCGATCGGGGGTTGGCCGGCCCGTTCAATACGAACGTCATCCGGGCCGCCGAGCGCCAGGTCAACGCCGCTCAGACCCACGACGGCGCCGACTACGCCCTGATCCTGATCGGCCGGAAGGCGAAGGACTACTTCAAGTTCCGCGGCTTCCGGATCGACTCGTCGTACGAGGGCATGAGCGACACGCCCAGCTACGAGGATGCCCGCACGATCGCCGACGATGTCATCGCCCGCTTCACCAACGGCGAGCTCGACCGCATCGAGCTCGTGTACACCGAGTACATCTCCATGGGTACCCAGCGGGTGGCCGTGCGCCAGTTCCTTCCGCTGGAGAAGACCGCCACCATCGCTCAGCGGGGCGGAGGCGAGGCGGCGGCGCTGGCCAGCTTCGAGTTCGAGCCCAGCCCCGAAGC
The DNA here is from genome assembly GCA_963732655.1 of uncultured Acidobacteriota bacterium. Lineage (GTDB taxonomy): Bacteria > Actinomycetota > Acidimicrobiia > Acidimicrobiales > SHLQ01 > CAVTWS01. Next base: position 82,215 of record CAVTAI010000010.1, read on the forward strand.
GGTGCTCGAGGCCTTGCTGCCGCGCTACGTCGAGGCCCGCCTCTTCGGCGCCTTGCTGGAGTCGGCGGCGTCGGAGCACGCCAGCCGGCAGCGGGCCATGAAGGCCGCCACCGACAACGCGGATGAGCTGATCACCAAGTACAGCCGCCAGATGAACCAGGCCCGCCAGGACGCCATCACGACCGAGATCATGGAGATCGTCGGCGGCGCCGAGGCCCTGAACACCGGCTCCGGCGCCGAGGTGCTGGCGCAGCTCATCGAATCCGTCGAGGCGTCGTGAGCTTCGGCTCTCGCCATCGAACCATCACCATCACCATCCCCATTCTCTTCGCAGCCCAGAACACCTCAGGAGACACCACGCCATGAGCGCCACCGCTACCGAGCTGAAGAACGGGCGGGTCGTCGGCATCGCCGGCCCGGTGGTCGACGTCGAGTTCCCCCCCGGGAACCTGCCGGAGATCAACACGGAGATCCGCTTCACCTTCTCGGTCGACGGCCAAGAGATCGATGTCCCGGCCGAGGTGGCCCAGCAGATCGGTGACAGCCGCATCCGCGCCATCGCGATGAAGCCGACCGACGGCCTGACCCGCGGCACCATCGTGCGCAATACGGGCCACGGCCTCGAGGTGCCCGTCGGCGATGTCACCCTCGGACACGTCTGGAACGTCATGGGCCAGTGCCTCGATGCTCCCGAGACCAAGGTCGAGACCCGTTGGGGCATCCACCGCCCCGCCCCGGCGTTCGACACCCTCGAGCCCAGCACCCAGATGTTCGAGACCGGCATCAAGGTCATCGACCTGCTCACCCCCTACAAGCAGGGCGGCAAGATCGGCTTGTTCGGTGGTGCCGGTGTGGGCAAGACGGTGCTCATCACCGAGATGATCACCCGCGTGGCCGCCAACCACGGCGGTGTGTCGGTGTTCGCCGGCGTGGGCGAGCGCACCCGTGAGGGCACGGACCTCTTCCAGGAGATGGGCGAGACGGTGATGGGCGACGGCGTCACGCCGGTGCTCTCCAAGGCGGCTCTCGTCTTCGGCCAGATGGACGAACCCCCCGGGGTGCGTCTGCGGGTGGGGCTCTGCGGCGTCACCATGGCCGAGTACTTCCGCGACGTCCAGAACCAGGACGTGCTGCTGTTCATCGACAACATCTTCCGGTTTGTCCAGGCCGGCTCGGAGGTGTCCACGCTCCTCGGTCGCATGCCGTCGGCCGTGGGGTACCAGCCCACTCTGGCCGACGAGATGGGCGAGCTCCAGGAGCGCATCACTTCGACTCGGGGTCGCTCGATCACCTCGCTCCAGGCCGTGTACGTGCCCGCCGACGACTACACCGACCCGGCGCCGTTCACCTCGTTCACCCACTTCGACGGCACCACCGAGCTCTCCCGTGACATCGCGGCCCTCGGCATCTATCCGGCCGTGGACCCGCTGGCCTCGACCTCGACCATTCTGGCCCCCGAGGTCGTCGGGGTGCGTCACTACGAGGTGGCTCGCCGGGTGCAGGAGATCCTCCAGCGGTACAAGGAGCTCCAGGACATCATCGCCATCCTCGGTCTCGACGAGCTGTCCGAAGAGGACCGCATCACCGTGTCCCGGGCCCGCAAGATCCAGCGGTTCCTGTCGCAGCCCATGTTCGTGGCGCAGGTCTTCACCGGCCTCCCGGGCGTGTTCACGCCCATGGAGGAGACCGTCGACTCCTTCGAGAGCCTGGTCAACGGCGACCTCGATCACCTGCCCGAGCAGGCCTTCTTCATGGTCGGCGGCGCCGAGGAAGCCATCCGCAAGGCCAAGGAACTGCAGGCGTAGGCCAGCAGTTCCCGTTCGCCGAAGGCGAACCAGCGATCAACGCAGAACGCGAGGCGTGATGGAATCAAACAGCAGACTCCAGGTCGAGGTGGTGTCGCCAGAGGCGATCAGCTACTCCGGCGAAGCCAGCCTGGTCATCGTGCGCACGGTCGATGGCGGCGACATCGCCTTCCAGCCCGGCCATGTCCCGTTCATCGGCCTGCTCCAGGTGTGGGAGGCCCGTATCGTCCGCCCTGATGGCGTCGATGTGTTCGCCGTCCACCGTGGGTTCGTGCAGGTGTCGGGCGACAAGATCACGATCCTGTCCGACGTCGCCGAGCGGGTCGACCAGATCGACATCCCTCGAGCCGAGGCCGCCCGCGAGAGCGCGCAAGCGGCTCTGGCCGCCGATTCGGCTGATGCCGATGCTGCGGCCGCCCTCGGTCGAGCGAACCTCCGGCTCCGCGTCGCTGGCGGCGCCCCCGCCGCGGCAGGCGCCGCCCACCACTGAGGCGGCCGCCCATCACCGAGCCCCGGGCTCAGTCGGGGATGACGACCTTGGACAGGTCCTCAGCCGGCTTCGGGTAGGACATGTCGAGCGACTCCAGGGTCTCGACGAGTATCTCCGAGACGACAAGGTCGCGGTACCACTTGCGGTCGGCGGGGATCACGTACCACGGAGCATGGTCGGTG
>CAVTAI010000011.1:0-44038 GCA_963732655.1 uncultured Acidobacteriota bacterium
GGCGATACTGGACTTGAACCAGTGACCTCTGCCGTGTGAAGGCAGCGCTGGAACCAACTGAGCCAATCGCCCGAGGGCCGCCACTGTACCGTCTCCAAGCGGCAGCGCGCACCACGGCGGGCCTCAGTGCGTGACCACCGCCGGTAAGCCCTTGGCCTGCGCCACCCAGCCTTCGACCTCCTTGATCGACGGCGTGCGACGCACCAGCGCCTTGCCCGTACGGGTCTTGGTCTCGTCGTTGCACGCCGTCATCGTCGCCGTCAGGTTCGCCGGCACCCGCTTGCCAAGTTCCTTGACCGTGTCGACCCCTGCTGCTTCGAGCAGATCGCTGTACTGCGTGCTCACGCCCTTGATGCGCATCAGATCGGCCCGGTTCACCCAGTCCAGCAGCATCGAGTCGTCAAAACCCGACCGCTCGGCGTACGCCTTGCGGCCCTGCGCGTCACAGCACAGTCGCAGGAGGCTCTCGCAACTCCTGATCCCGGCCGCTCGGAGCTTCTCAGCCCTCACTGGCCCGATGCCCTCGATGCTCTCCAACTTCGTCATGTTTGGTCTGCCCTTTCCGGCACGGCGATGTTCACCGGTCTCGACTCCCGCGGGGCACAGAATGTCGCGAAGTCGCGTCGAGCCACTGAAACGCATCAATTTCTGAACAAGGCGAACGGGAAGTCCGTCACCGACCACGGCCTCCCCATCACCGACCCCTTCAGGCCGGTGCCACCGTCACCGGAATGCCCGTCATGTGCGACTGCGACGACAACGGCTCGAAACTCCCCGGCCCGATCGGCAGCACCGCATTCGGGTTGGCGCCGCCCACCGACGAGGCCGCGGACAGACCGCTCGCTCCCCGGTGCCCGCCGCCATGGGCGAGCGACACCACGCCGGGCAGGAGATCGTCGGACAGACGAAGCACCACTTCGACCTGACCGTGGTCGCTCGACAACACGACCAGATCTCCGTCGGCCACGTGACACGCCGCCGCGTCGACCGGGTGCATGTCGAGCCGGTTGCCGGACCGCTCGCCGCGGCGGCGGGCATCGACGTTGGCGAACCAGGAGTTGTGCGTCGTCGGCTCCCGCCGGGTGATGAGCTTCAGACCCGGCGCCTCGTCGCTCATCTTCGAGAAGAGCGACTCCGCCCGTTCGATCGCCGGCTCGAACAGCGGCGGGCAACAGTCGACCCGGCCGTCCGTCGTGTGGATCTGATCGTCGTAGAAGCGCCCCGGCTCGGTGGGCGGCAAGGCCACCGCACGGGGCTCCCGGACGAGATCGTCGAAGTCGACCCCGCACTTCCCGACCATGTGCCGCAGCCGGGCCCACGGATCCGGATCGGGTCGGTCCAGGATCGACGGCAGACCGAGCTCCTGGGTCAGCCGGGCGAAGATCCACCACTCGTTGCGTCGCTCGGCCTTGGGCTCGACCGACGCGGCCGTGTACTGCACCCACGGCCGGTATTGCAGGCCGACACCGATCAGGTTCAGGTCGGGCCGCTCGAACTGGTCGGTCGCCGGGAGGACCCAGTCGGCCATCTCGCCGCTGGCGTTGCGGTAGATGTCCACGCACACCAGCAGCTCGAGATTCTCGAACGCCTTGCGCAGCCGACCCTCGCCACCGATCGACAGCAGCGGATTCCCGGCGGCGACGATGAGCGCCCGAACCGGCTCGTCGGCCTCGAGGATCCAGTGCGACAACAGGTTCGCGGGCAGCGAACCCGTCCGGAACCGCCCGAACTCCGTGTCGTGATAGCCCGCCTCGACGACCGCCGCGCCCGAACGGGCGTTCGGGTAGAAGCTGTCCGACTTGATGTTGCCGCCCTCACGATCGAGGTTGCCGGTGGCGAAACTGAGCATCTGGACGAGCCAGTACGCCAACGTCCCCTGACGACCCATGTTGAGACCCGTGGAGCAGTGCACGGCGGCGCCGCCGGCACGGGAGGCGGAGATCCAGGCGTCGGCCAGCTCGCCGACCACCTCGGCCGGGATGCCCGTCACCTCGGCCGTCCGCTCCGCCGGATACCGGTGTACGAACGCACGGAGTTCCTCGACGTGGCTTCCGTGGCGCTGGAGGACAGGCCGACGAACCCGCCCCGATCGTCGACCGCGGCCACCAGCGACGCCAGGAAGTAGAGGTCGGTGTCGGGACGGATCAGGACGGTGTCGCCGATCCCCCGCTCCAGGGTCTCGACCCGGCGAGGATCGACGAAGACCACCCGCCCCCCCCGCAGGCGCACCTCCCGCATCTCCTGCATCATGTTCGAGATGGCGATGAAGCTGCCCTTGCTGGCCCGCGGATTCGAGCCGATCACCAAGAGGAGGTCGGTGCGGGCGATGTCAGGGAGCGGGTGGACGGTGCGGGTGCCGTACACGGCCTCGGCGGCCACGAACTTGTTGGCGCAGTCCTGCGTGCCGGCGCTGAACAGCTTGCGGATGCCGAGCCCGTGCATGAGGCCGTGGAGACCATCAGCCCCAACGGCGTTGAACCCGAGGGGATTGCCGATGTAGGCGGCGAGCGAGTTGGAGCCGTGCCGGTCGACGATGCTTCGGAGACGACCGGCGATGTCGGCCATGGCGGTATCCCACGAGGCTTCCGCCCACGAGCCGTCGGGCCGGCGCCGGATCGGATGATCGAGCCGGTCGGGATCGTGGTGGACATCGAGCGTGGCGATGCCCTTCGAACAGGCGAACCCCTTCGAGATCGGGTGGTCGCGGTCCGGGCGCACGCTGACGAGCCGGCCGTCGTCGACCTCGGCCAGCAGGCCACACGCGGGTTCGCAGACCCGACAGAACGTGTGATGGACGGTGCTGCTCATGCCGATCGACCCTAGCTCCTTCGTGCCGTGAGGATTCTTTTCGTCCAGCTCTTGCGAACACGTGTTCGTGACGTTAGCATCATATGCATGTTCGATCCGCGAGAGGCGCTCGGCACGGTGCTCGAGTTCGCCGGCACCACCACCGACCGAGAGCGTTGCACGACGATGCTGCGGGTCATCGCGGACCTGCGGCGGGTGCTCGACGGCGCCGAAGCGGCGATCCTGGCCGCCCAACACGATGGACGGACATCATCGCCTGGGCAGGTCACCGCCGGTCTTCGGTCCGCCACCGGCATGTCAGCATCGGAGGCTCGGCGCCGCGCCACGAACGCCGCGGCGCTCACTGCGTTCCCCGCCCTGGGCGACGCGCTCCGATCCGGCGATGTGTCGTTCGCGCACGCCGAGGCGGTCACCAAAGCTGCCGCCGAATCCCAAGAAGCCACCGCCGCGTCGAGCGGCGCCGAAGATGCCTTGATCATGGCCGCCAAGTCGATGGCCGCCGACGACTACGCCGAACACGTCGGCACGATCGTCGCCGCCGCGTCGAGCGAATCCAGCGACGCGGCCCGAGCGGCCCGCCAACACCGCAACCGGAAGCTGAGCGCCTTCCCGGGCGACGACGGCATGCAGGTCATCCGCACCGAGCTCCCTCCCGTGGAAGGCCAAGAAGTCGTCGGCGCGATCTGCCACATCGCTCGCGAGCTTTGGCGTAGCCAATCCACCGCCGGCGCCGGTGGTGGTGGTGGTGGTGGTGGTGGTCGTGGCCCCGAACCGACGGACCTGGTCCTGACATCGTCACGGCGCTACACGCAACTCATGGCCGACGCCCTGGTCGTCATGGCCCGCCGCAGCATCCACGGCACCTGGCAGAACGCGACCGTGTCAGCCACTGCGTCGACCGCGGCGCCGGTGGTCCTGATCGACTGGCAAACCCTGTTCGACGAACTCCACCCCGGAACCAAAGCCCAACTGGCCAACGGCACGCCCATCCCCGCAGCCACCCTCCGCCGCCTCGCCTGCGAAGCCGGAATCATCCCCGCCGTGCTCGGGTCACGAGGCGAAATCCTCGACCTCGGCATCAAAGCCCGCTTCGCGTCCCCGCCCAGCGAAAGGCCTTGGCGATCATGTGGGGCGGCTGCGCCTACCCCGGCTGCACCGCCCCCGCCCACTACACCCAGGCCCACCACATCACCCCCTACCGGCCTCCCTACGGACCGACCGACCTCATCAACCTCGTCCCCCTGTGCACCAGCCACCACCACCTCATCCACGACGGCGGAGTCACCGTCACCCAACCCGAACCCGGTCACCTCATCTTCACCACCCCCACCGGCACCGTCCTCCACGCCTGGGCCAAACACCCCGCTCCAGCGCCCGCCACACGCACGACGCCACCAAGGACGACGTGTCAGCCGGCCGAGTCTGCGAAGACCAGACACAGCACCCGATCGCCGAAACCGGCCGCCACGGTCCCGTCCGGGCAATCGGCACCCGAGAGCTCCTTCCCCGCGACGATAGCATCATGGGGACCGTCGCAATCGGCGAGCTGCGGGTACAGGACACCGCCCGCGTCGATCACGATCGCACAGGTCACCCCGCCGAGGTCCAGCGACTCGGCGGTCCCGAGCCTGGCGGCAATCGTTGTCACCCGGCGCGGAGTCGCCTGGCCCCGATCCGGCGCTCGGACCGCCAACGACGCCCGACCGGAACCGTTCCCGAGTTCATGCCGACGCCGGAGCCATCACCGGAGCCCGAGCCGTTCCCCGAACCGGACCCACCGCCGGCGAACGCGGTCACGACCAGGAGGAAGAACATCACGCCGACGAGAAGACCGATCGGCACGAGACGAGCCAGCCACGCCATTCCGGGCGTGACCTCAGCGAGATCAAGGTCGTCATCGAGATCCGACTCGTCGTCCTCGTCATACCTCGACGCCCGCCCACCGTGACCAGCGGGCGGCCGATCGGAGGCCGGCCGGCCGGACGTCGCCGAGCTGGCCGAAGTCCGAGGAGCGGAGGGCGTCGATCGAGGGGAGGTGGGACTCGAACGAGGCGAGGTGGGCACCGATCGGGGCGAGATCTGCTCGAGCCGCTCGTCGTAGGTGGCCTTGCGGTTCGTATCGCCGAGCACCGACCACGCCTCGTTGACCTTGCGCATCACCCGCTCGGCCCGAGCCTGCTCCGCAGGCGTCGAGCTCATGTGACGGTCCGGGTGAAGGTCTCGAGCCATGGCGAGATAGGCGGCGCGAATGGCAGCTGCGCTCGCCGAGCGGCCCACGCCGAGGGTCGCGTAGTGGTTCTCGATCGGAGGCGCCATGCGAGAGCATCGTCCCACGCCTCCTCCGACAACTACAGTCCGGGCGCGCTCTGTCCGATGGATCGATGGCGGGACGACGGGTCTCCAGGAGGGCACCATGGGAGCAGAGGAACCGGACTCGATCGTGGGAGACCCTCGCCCCGATCCACCGCTCGATTGGGTCAACCGTTCCGCTGTCCCGCCGCACACGACTCCGGTCGCCTGGCCGCCCCCTCCCCCTCCCCCTCCCCCGACTCGACCGGCCGCGTCGACATCAAGCTGGCCGTCACCACCGGTCAGCACGACCGGACCGTCGACCCCGGTCGCCCCGGCGACTTGGGGCTCGGCTCCTGCGGCGCCGGCTGCGCCGGCTGCGAGTTGGGCCACAGCCACGCCCGCGCCGCCCTCGACGGCCTGGCCCGCAGCACCGCCTGCTCTGCCCGCCGCCTGGCCCACAGCACCGCCCGTCACGACCGCGCCGCCCATGACTGCCTGGCCTCAGGCCGCGCCCCCCACGACTGCGTGGCCTCAGGCTGCGCCGCCGACACGTTGGCCCGCGGCGTCGCCGCCGGCGCCTCCGTCCGGGCCATCGCTACCGCCGGCTCCCGCCGGCCCGGGTCGAGGGTCGAGGGTCGGTCTGGTCGTCGGCGTGGCCACCGTGGTCATCGCCGCGCTCCTGGGTGGCCTGCTCTATGCCGCACGATCCGGCGGTGACGATTCGGCGATCGACCGCATCGACGACGCGCTCGGGTCCAGCGACCGCGACACGGACGACGACGAAGGCGCCGGGCCCGGGAGGATCGCGAAACCAGCGACAGCGGCAGCGACACCGAGACCGACGTCGAGCCGGACAGCAGCGAGCCGCTGCCGATCGACGACGCTGTTCTCGTCGGCACCCTCGACAACGGCCTCACCTACTACATCCGGCACAACGAGCGGCCCGGCGACCGTGTTCAACTGCGCCTCGCCGTCGACGCCGGTTCCGCCCTCGAGGACCCGGATCAACTCGGCGTCGCCCACTTCCTCGAGCACATGCTGTTCAACGGCACCGAGGCCTACCCCGAGAACGAGCTCATCAGCACCCTGGAGAGCTTCGGCAGCCAGTTCGGGGCCGACGTCAACGCCTACACGTCGTACGACGAGACCGTCTATCAACTCGGCATAACCGACAACGACGACGACCTCGTCGCCACCGCCGTCGACGTGCTGGCCCAATGGGCCGGCCACGCCACCATCGACCCGGCCCAGGTCGAGGCCGAGCGAGGCGTGGTCATCGAGGAATGGCGCCTCCGCGATCTCGGCCTCGACAGCCGTCTGCTCCAGACCTACGAGGACATGCTGCTCGGCGCCTCGCCATACGGCGACCGGGAACCGATCGGCGTCATCGAGCAGCTCGAAACCATGGACGCCGAACGCGTCCGCCGCTACTACGAACGCTGGTATCGGCCCGACCTGATGGCCGTGGTCGTCGTCGGCGACGTCGAGGTGGACGTCGTGGAGGATCTGATCGAGGCCGCCTTCGGTGGCCTGGCCAACCCGGCGGAGCCAGCAAACCGACCCGAGCCGCGGGTCGACCCCGAGGCAGTCGAACGGTACGTCGTCAGCACCGACCCCGAACAGACCGACGGCGTCGCCGAGATCATGTTTCCTGGTGCCTTCCCTCAAGCAGACACCGAGGCCGGGGTGGCCCGCACGATCGCCGACGGCATCGTGCTCGACGCCATGGCCGCCCGCCTGAGCGCCGACGCCACCCGTTCGGTGGCGCCCTACCGGAGCACATACCCATCCGGCAACGCCTTCGTCCGAGACTTCGACGCGCCGAGCTTCGTGGTCGAGGCCGACACCGCCGCCATCGCCGATTCGGTGAATCACGTCCTCGTCGAGATCGACCGGCTCCGCCAGCATTCGCTGAGCGAGCAGGAGCTGCAGCGCGGCATCGACTCGTACACCACGGGGTACGAGCAGGCCTACCGCGAGCGCGAGACGATCCAGGACCTCGACTTCGCCGACCGGTACGTCGCCCACTTCCTCACGGGCGCCGCCATCCCCAGCGAGAACGACCGGTACAACCTCAGCACGCGGCTGCTGCGGAACCTCGAAGCCGATGACATCGCGGCGTCGATCGACCGGCTCTTCGGCGTCGACCCGGCCATCGTTGTCTTCGGCCCCGAAGCCGACGCTGCGCTCCTGCCGACAGCTGACGCGCTCGCGGCGCTCGTCGCCGCTTCGACCGGGGTCACCCTCGAACCCCGCCCGGACGACGCGGAGCTCGGCGAGCTCATGGCCGCCCCTGAGCCCGTCGACGTGATCGAGGAGCGGAACATCGTCGGGTTCACCAACGAACCGGGCCGAGCGCTCACGTTGGCCAACGGCGTCCAGGTCATCTTGTACCCGACCAACATCAGCGACGACTCCATCACGCTCGTCTCATCGAGCCCCGGCGGCTTCTCGGTCATCCCCGACCCCTGGGTCGCCGAAGCCGGACTCCTCACCGACATCGTCTTCGAGAGTGGCGTCGGGGCCCTCGATGCCACCGCCCTCGAGCAGACCCTGAGCGATCGTCTCGCCTACGTCGAACCCACCCTCACCGATGTGAACGAGGGTTTCTACGGCTCGTCGAGCACCAGCGACCTCGAGACCATGCTCCAGCTCGTCCACTTGTACTCCACCGCTCCGAGGATCGACGACCGGGCCGTCGAGACCGTCGTCGACGACTACCGCTCCATCTACGGCGACCTCGACACCGATCCGGCTCTCGCCGCGCAGTTCGCCCTGTATTCCGCTCGCTACGGCGCCGACTCGCGCCACCGGCAGGTGTACATCGGCCCGACCTCCGCCGAGCTCGACACCGTGACCGTTGAAGACGCGCAGGCGCTCATGGCAGACCGCTTCGGCGATGCCACCGGATCGGTCTTCGCCCTCGTCGGCGCCTTCGACATGGACGAGGCGGAAGACCTGGCCCGCCGGTACCTGGGCACGCTGCCCACCGGCCGCGAGGAGACGTTCGCCGATGTCGAGGCCGCCGCCCCGCCAGGGGTGATCGACGAGACCATCGCCGCCGGCTCGGACGAGCAAGGCAGCGTCCTGGTGAGCCTGACCGGCGCGGTCGCCTCGTCTCTCGAGGTCGACATCACCAACCGGGTGCTCCAGAACATCCTCGACAGCCGCCTGCGAGACCGCATCCGCGAGGAGCTCGGCGCCACCTACTCGCCGATCACCGCCATCTTCTCGTACGACCAGCCCGACGCGGCCACCGAGAGCTACATCGAGATCTCGGGCGAACCCGAGCGGCTCGACGAGATCGCCACCGAGGTCCTGGCGGTGATCGCCGACCTGCGCACGACGGGGCCGACCGAGGAGGAGATGGACACCGCGCACGAGCAACTCGGCGACGAGCTGGCCCTATTCGGCGACGACGAGCTGGCCTTCATGCTGGTGGCGTATGCGCAACGCCCCGAACTCGACTTCGGCGAGATCTACGGCCGCGACATCCTCGCCCGCAATACCACCGCCGCCCAGATCCAGGCCCATGCCGCAGCGATCTGGCCCGACGGCCAGTACATCCTCATCCGTCAGGTTCCGGGCTGACGAGCAAGCGCTCGGCGAGCCGTTCGAGCCCGGCGACCCGGCTGCCCTTGACGAGCACCGCGTCGCCTTCGACGAGGGCCCCGGCCCCGACGAGCGCCCGGACCGCACCTTCGAGGTCGTCGACGTGGTCGATACCCCCATGGTCGAACGAACCGTACGCCGGGGCCGCCACCGCGATCACGCGGATGCCGAGGTCGGCGGCGAGCTGGGCGATGTCGCGATGGGCGACCTCGCCCTGGTGCCCGAGCTCAGCCATGACTCCGAGCACCGCAAACCGGCGACGGGCCGGCAGCGAGGCCAGCGATTGCAGGGCGGCTCGCATCGACGCGGGATTGGCGTTGTAGCTGTCGTTGATGACGGTCGCCCCGGTCGGCGTGCGCAGCACCTCCATGCGCATTGGACTGAGACGGGCCCGGCCCAACCCGGCCGCGACCGCGTCGAGCGGGACACCGAGTCGTAACCCCACGGCGGCCGCCGCCAGGGCGTTGGTCGCCATGTGTTCGCCCCGCGCCTCGAGCACGACATCGATGTCGCCCCACGGCGAGCACAACCGGAATCGGGGCCGCAGCTCCACATCGAGCACCAGCGCCTCGGCGCGGACGTCGCCCCGTTCGCCGTAGGTGACGACCTCGGCATCGGCCCGGTGGGCCATGGCCGCCACCCGCTCGTCATCGGCGTTGAGCACCACCAGCCCGTGGGACGGGATCGACGCCACGAGCTCGCTCTTGGCCCGAGCGACGTCGTCGATCGTGCCGAACAGCTCGGTGTGAGCGTGGGCGACCGCAGTGACAATCGCGGCCGTCGGTCGAGCGACGGCACACAACTCGGCGATGTGGCCGCTCCCCCGTGCTCCCATCTCGACGACTGCCACCTCCGTGTCACCGGGCGCGTTGAGGAGGGTGAGCGGCACGCCGATCTCGTTGTTGAACGACCGGTGGCTGGCGTGGGTTCGGAACGTGGTCGCGAGCACTGCGGCCAGCAGGTCCTTGGTCGACGTCTTGCCCACCGACCCGGTCACCCCCACGACCCGATCGGGGAGCCGATCCCGCGCCCACCGCCCGACATCCGCGAGCGCAGCACCGGCGTCACCGGTCACCACGGCCGGGATCTCGACGGTGTCGACGACTCGTTCGCCCAGGTAGGCGACCGCCCCCGCCGCCGCCGCCCCGTCGACGAACTCATGACCGTCACGATCGCCGCGCAGCGCCACGAACAGCTGACCGGGCTCGACGCCCCGCGAGTCCTGCGTGGCACCGTCGACCGTCACGTCGAGGCCGACCACCCGTCCGCCACACGCGTCCGCCAGGTCCGACAGTCGAGCCTTCACCCCCGCAGTCTGACACCCCCAGGAGGGCCACCGGACCACCCACCCCCACCCGAACTGGGAGACCAACCCGTCGCCGACACGTCGCCGACACGACCACCTGGTCTCCCAGTTCGGCGTTGGGGGGGCCGCTAGGTTGCAGCGGCATGGAACGGATCCGGTTGGTGGTCGTGTTCGGGGGACAGAGCGCCGAACACGACGTGTCGTGCGTGACGGCGCGGCACGTGCTCGCGGCGGTCGATCCGGCCCGTTACGACGTGGTGCCGGTGGGCATCACCCGGGAAGGGCGCTGGGTGCTGGCCGAAGCGGCCGCCGCCGCGCTGGCCCGGGGCGCCGCTTCGCTCCCTCATACGCTGGATCCCGCCGGGCCGAGCTTCGACCTCCTGCCCTCGGTCCAGCAACCGGCCGCCGCCGGCGCTCCCACCACGACCGTGGTGTTCCCGCTCCTGCACGGGCCGCTCGGCGAGGACGGCACGGTCCAAGGCCTGCTCGAGCTGTCGGGGGTGCCGTACGTGGGCTGCGGGGTCCTGGGGTCGGCCGTCACGATGGACAAGGTGGTGGCCAAGGAGCTGCTGGCCGCCGCCGGCGTGCCCCAGGCCCGGCACCGTTCGCTGCACGCCGACGAGGTCGCCCCCGCACTCGTCGACCAGATCGTCAAGGAGCTCGGCCTCCCCTGTTTCGTGAAGCCGGCGAACATGGGCTCGTCGATCGGGGTATCGAAGGCGAACACGCCGGAGCAGGTGCTCGCTGCACTGACGCTCGCCGCGTCGTACGACGAGTGGCTGGTCGTCGAGGAGGCCGTCGTCGGACGCGAGATCGAGTGCGGCGTGCTCGGCAACCGGGAGATCCGCGTGTCGGTACCCGGCGAGATCCGTCCCGGAGCCGAGTTCTACACCTACGACGACAAGTACCACGACGGCGCGGCCGAGCTCATCATCCCCGCCGAGCTCGAACCCGCGGCCGTCGCCGAGATGAGGCGGCTGGCCGCCGACGCGTACCGGGCTTTGCGCGGCGAAGGCATGGCTCGGGCCGACTTCTTCTACGAGGACCCGGGCCGAGGCTGGTTGCTCAACGAGCTCAACACCATCCCCGGATTCACCCCGATCTCGATGTATCCGAAGCTCTGGGAAGCGTCGGGGCTGGCCTACGCCGACCTCATCGACACCCTCGTCGACCTCGCCATCGAGCGTCACCAGCGCCGCCGCCGCCGCACCGACCACTGACCGACGCCCCGCGCCGAGCAGGTGCGCCGCTCCCGGGATCGTTCGTCGGAAGATCAGTCGAGGTTGAGGGCGAGGGCGGCGTGGAGGAACCGCAGCAGCTCCCGGCGACGTTGGGCCATGGTGCGCAGGGTCGGCTCGACACCGACCGCACGGAGGACCTCGATCTCGGTCGCAGTGCCGATCACCGAGGCGTACGCCGACACCAGCGCAAGCCGGGGATCGGCCACCCGGGCCCGACCGGCATGCATCTCCGCGGCGAGGAAGCGGCTGGCCCGGTCGGCCAGCGGTTCGAGGTGGGCGACGAGGCGCGCCGCCGACGCCGCCCCCGGACGCGTCACCTCTCGCACCAACCCGAGCAGCTCCGGTCGATCGAGCGCGACACGAAACGCCGTGCGCACGACCGATTCGACGGTCGGCCAGCCGGGAGCGGAGTCGACCACGGCGGCCTCCAGCGCCCCGATGAGGTCCTCGGCCGCCCGGTCGATGACGGCGAGCAGCAGGGCGTCCTTCGACGGGTGGTAGTACAACACCGTCTGCTTGCGGACCCCGACGGCATCGGCGACATCGTCGAGCGACGTGCCGTCGTAGCCTCGGGTACCGAACAGCTCGGTCGCCGACGCCAGGATGCGATCACGAGTCTCGGGGACGGCCGCCGCCGAGGCGCGACCGGTTCGAGACCGAGTGCTGATGGGCGACACCGCCGTCACCACGGGAACCCTAGCTCCCACTGGACATCTCTCTACCAATTGGTAGAGACTGGCCGCTGTGATCTCGGAAGCCCTGGCCGGCGCGCGCATCTTCGTCACCGGGTCCACCGGATTCGTGGGCACCGCCCTCGTCGAACGACTCCTGCGCTCGGTGCCGGACTGCGAGCTCGTGCTCCTGATCCGGGCGGGCCGCCGCGGCGCCGCCGATCGGGTCCGCCGCGAGATCCTCAAGAACGACTGCTTCGACCGCCTCCGGGCCGAGATGGCCAGCGCAACCGGCAGTCCGCGTGGTGAGACGTTCGACCAGATGTGCGACCGTCGCATCGTCGCAGTTGCTGGCGACGTCGGGATCGACAGCCTCGGCCTCGACGACGCCGGCCGCGCGATCCTGGCCACCTGCGACATCGTCATCCACTCCGCCGCGGTCGTCTCGTTCGACTCGCCCCTCGACCTCGCCGTAGAGGTCAACCTCCTCGGGCCGGTCCGCGTCGCCCAGACCCTGCGGGAGCTCGGCGTCACCCCCCATCTCGTCGCCGTATCCACCTGTTACGTCGCCGGCAGCCGCCGGGGCGAAGCCCCCGAGCAGGCGGTGGCGGACAGCCCGTTCTTCGTCGACGTCGACTGGCGGGCCGAGGTCGCCGCGGCACGGCGAATCCGCCACGACGTCGAGGACGGCAGCCGCCGACCCGACGAGCTCGACCGCTTTCGGAACGAAGCCCGTTCCGAGCTGGGCGCCGCGGGCATCCCCGCCCTGGCCGACAAGACCGAGCAGATCCGCAAACGATTCGTCGACAACGCCATGGCCGAGGCCGGCCGGGCCCGGGCCGGATCGCTCGGGTTCCCGGATGCGTACGCCTACACCAAGGCCCTCGGTGAAGGCGCCCTGTGGCAGGAACGCGGCGCCGTGCCCGTCTCGACCGTCCGCCCCTCGATCATCGAGTCGGCGCTGGCCGAGCCCTTCCCGGGCTGGATCCGCGGCTTCCGCATGGCCGAGCCGGTCATCATCTCCTACGCCAAAGGGCTCCTGAAGGAGTTCCCGGGCGTCCCCGAGGGCATCGTCGACGTGATCCCCGTCGACTTCGTCGTCGCCGCCATCATCGCCGTCGCCGCCCGCGGCCCCGACAGGCCCGGTGAACCGGTCGGCGACGCCCCCGCCGGCGAGGCCCAGCCCTACATCGTGCAGGTCGCCTCGGGTTCGGTGAACCCGTTCCGTTACCGCCGCCTCGTCGACCTGGTGCGGGAGTGGTTCACCGCCCACCCGCTCTACGACGACCGCGGCCAGCCCATCTCCGTCCCGGACTGGTCTTTTCCCGGCCGGGGCCGGGTGCAGCGGCAGCTGACGCAGGCCAGACGCGGCGTTCGGGTGGCCGAGAAGGTCCTGCACACGCTGCCCCTCCGCGGTCGCCAGGCTGCTTGGTCCGCCGATCTCGAGGACACCCGCGAGCAGATCGACCGGGCCATGGGCTATGTCGAGCTCTACGGCGCCTACGCCGAGTGCGAAGCCGTCTACAAGGTCGATCGCCTTCTCGCCCTCTGGGACACTCTCGATCCCGCCGATCAAGCCGCCTTCGGCTTCGACCCTCGCGTCGTCGACTGGGATCGGTACGCCACCGACATCCACCTCCCGTCGATCGTCAAGCAGGCCCGGGTCCGCACCACCCCCGGCGGCAAGACCGCGGCGCCGCGGAGCGAACGCCTGCGGGCCCAGGTGTTGGCGCCGGAACGGCAGATGGCGGTGTTCGACCTCGAGAACACCATCATCGCCAGCAACGTCGTGTCGTCGTATGCGTGGCTGGCCAGCCGGCGCCTGCGGGGCCGCGATCGCGTCCGTTTCGTCGCCCAGACGGTGGCCGAGGCGCCCTCTCTGCTCGCCCTCGATCGTCGGGACCGCAGCGATTTCCTCCGCTATTTCTATCGCCGCTACGAGCACGCCCCCGTCGATCAGCTGGCGGAGGACTCGGCCGAGATGTTCTCGCATTTCATCCTCACCAAGTCGTTCCCGGCGGCGGTCCGCCGGGTGCGCGAGCACCGAGCCGCCGGTCACCGCACCGTGCTCATCACCGGCGCCCTCGACTTCGTCATCGAGCCCCTCCGGCCGCTGTTCGACGACATCGTGTGCGCCCGCCTCGGCGTGACCGACGCCGGCACCTACAACGGCCAGATGGTCGACGTGCCCCCCACCGGCGAAGCCCGCTACCAGGTCATGGCCGACTACGCCGCCACCCACGGGCTCGCGCTCCGCGAGTCGGTGGCCTACGCCGACTCGTCGAGCGACCTTCCCATGCTGGAGGCCGTCGGGTTCCCCGTCGCCGTGAACCCCGAGACGAAACTGGCCGCCATCGCCCGCAAGCGGGGCTGGTTGGTCGAGGACTTCCGGAAGTCGGCCGGCGCGCCTTCTCGCGTCGTCCCCCTCGCTCCCTATCGCAAGCCGGTGCGCGGCGGCTCGAGCCGACGAGGTCACGGTTCATGAAGGCGCTGCAGTTCTCACGGGACCTGCCGCGTTACGCGGCGTCGCGCCTCGCCGGTTCGATCATCCCGGGCCGGGGCGCATCGTGGGGCCCACTCCGGCTACGCGACCTCGATCCGCCGAAACCCCCCGGGCCCGAATGGGTGCGCCTGCGGCCCCGACTCAGCGGCATCTGCGGCAGCGACCTGGCCACCATCGACGGTCACAGCGCCCGGTACTTCGAGCCGCTCGTCTCGTTCCCCTTCGTGCCCGGCCACGAAGTCGTCGCCGATCTCCCCGACGCGCCGCGTTCTGCGTCGATCCCTGGCGCGCCTCCGGCGCGACGGGTCGTCCTTCAACCCGTGCTCAGCTGCATCACGCGCGGCATCGACCCCGTCTGCGGTGCCTGTGCCGACGGCCGGTTCGGCAACTGCGAGCGCACCACCTTCGGCGACCTCGAACCCGGCATCCAGACGGGAACGTGCTGCGACACTGGTGGCGGCTGGTCGACCGCGTTCATGGCCCACCCGAGCCAGCTGCATCCCGTCCCTGCCGACCTCTCCGACGAGGCGGCCGTGATGGTGGAGCCGACCGCCTGCGCTGTGCACGCCGTCCTGCTGGCCCACATCCCCGACGGCGCCACCGTCGCCGTGATCGGATCGGGGACGCTCGGGTTGCTCACCATCGCGGCCATCCGCGCCCACGCGGCCCCCGGAACGCTGATCGCCACCGGGAAGTATTCCGCCCAGCGCGCCCTGGCCCTGGCCCTGGGTGCCGACACCGTGGTCGAGCCCGGCGAACTGCGGCGTGCCGTCCGCCGGGCCACCGGCACCCTCGCCATCACCAACCGGTCGGCCTCATCGGCGGGAGGCCGCGGTGGCGAGATCGGCCGGCTGACCGGTGGAGCCGACATCGTGATCGACTGCGTCGGGTCCGAGGCGAGCATCGCCGACGCCCTGGCCGTCGTCCGCCCCCGCGGTCGAGTGGTCCTCGTCGGCATGCCCGAACGGGTCAGCGTCGAGCTCACCTCGTTGTGGCACCGCGAGGTCGAGTTGGTCGGCGCCTACACGTACGGGTGGGAACAGATCGGCGAGCAGCGCGTGCACACCTTCGATCTGGCGTTCGACCTCGTCCGCCAGGCCGACCTCGGCCGGCTGGTCAGCGCCGCCTACCCGCTCGACCGCTACACCGAAGCCCTCGAACACGCCGCCAACGCCGGCCCCCGAGGCGCCGTCAAGGTCGCCTTCGACCTGCGGGGCGAACGAGAAAGAGACCGTCTGTGAATCGCGGCTCCGCGACCCGGGTTCGTGCTCGAGGTCGACCGCAACACCCCACCGCTGGTGTTCCACCACGGCGAAGGGTTCCGGCTCGAGAAGCTGCCGCCCGGGCGCAGCCGCGTGATCTACCCGGCCGAACCGCTCGCCGGTCTCCCCGATCCCGATTCGTCGATCCGCCACGCCCTCCTCAACCCGTTGGGCGACTCCAAACCGCTCCCCGAGCTGCTCTTCGCCGGCATGAAGCTCACCATCGCCTTCGACGACATCTCCCTGCCGCTCCCCCAGATGCGTCGCCCCGACATACGCCAACGCGTGATCGAAGCCGTGCTCGACATGGCCGCCGAAGCCGGCGTCGACGATGTCCACCTCATCGCGGCCCTGGCCTTGCACCGCCGCATGACCGACGACGAGTTGCGCCACGCCGTCGGCGACCGCGTCTTCGACGCCTTCGCCCCGCACGGCCTGCTCTACAACCACGATGCCGAAGACCCCGATGGCATGGTCATCCTGGGCGAGACGCCCCACGGCGAAGCCGTCCAGATGAACAAGCGGGCCGCCGAGAGCGACCTCATCGTCTACGTGAACATCAACCTGGTGGCCATGGACGGCGGCCACAAGTCGACCGCCACGGGGCTGTCCGGGTACGCGGCACTCAAGTTCCACCACAACGTGGCGACCATGCGCGAGTCGAAGTCCTTCATGGATCAGCACGCCTCGGAGCTGCACCGCTCCAACTGGCGGCAGGGCAAGGTCATCAGCGACGCCGGTGTGAAGATCTTTCAGATCGAGACGACGGTCAACAACAACGTGTTCGGCCTCGACGGCCCCATGGCCATGCTCCAGAAGCGGGAATGGGAGTGGAACGCCAAGGACCGGGCCCTGTTCCTCGGCATGAAGGCCGGACTCGACCGCATGCCGTCGAAAGCCCGCCGGCAGATCTTCATGGGCTGGAAGGCGCCGATGGAGCTCACGTCGGTGCAGGCCGGTGAGATCGAGGCCGTGCACCAGGTGACGACGGAGAACGTGTACAAGCAACACCTCGTCCCCGTCGAGGGCCAGACCGACATCTTGACCATGGGGCTCCCGTACATCTGCCCCTACAACGTGAACTCGATCATGAACCCGATCCTGGTCATGTGCCTCGGCCTCGGCTACTTCTTCAACCTGTACCGCGGCAAACCGCTCGTGCGGGAGGGCGGCGTGCTCATCATGAGCCACCCCACGCCGTGGGAGTTCCACCCGGTCCACCACCCGAGCTACATCGACTTCTTCGAGCAGGTCCTCGCCGAGACGACCGACCCGATCGAGGTGTCCAAGTACGAGGAGCGCTTCGCCACCGACGAGTGGTACCGGCACCTCTACCGCACGTCGTACGCCTATCACGGCGTGCACCCGTTCTACATGTGGTATTGGGGCAGCCATGCCCTCCAACACCTCGGGCGGGTCATCATCGTGGGCGGCGACGTGCGGGCCGTGCGCCGGCTCGGTTTCATGCCGGCCTCGACCCTGCAGGACGCCCTCGAGATGGCGAGCGACGTCGTGGGCCGCCAACCCACCATCACCCACCTGCACAACCCGCCCATCCTCATGGCCGACGTCACGTGACCGGGCTGCGGACGTGAGCAAGCTCCTCGGCCTCGGCTTTCTGACCCGGCGAATCCGCGTCCTGGAGTTCCCGCTGCGTGCGCCCACCGTCCCCCGCGGGGTCGAGCCCCCGCCGGGGCAGAAGCGGACAGGCGCCGACTACGACACGTCGTGGGCCCGAAAGTCCCCCGCCCGCTGGGCCCGCCGCGTCGTGGTGGAAGGGCCGATGCGAGCCGTGGTGACCGGGATGGCCAGCCCCGAACGCCGGGGCGTCGATCGGCTGGACGTCATCGACGGCCCGGTCATCTTCGCCGCCAACCATCACAGCCACCTCGACACGCCCTTGCTGCTCACCACCATCCCCCGACCCTGGCGCCACGAGCTCGTGGTCGGAGCCGCCGCCGACTACTTCTTCGGCACCCAGGTCAGCGCCGCCGCCGCCGCCCTGATCATGGGGGCCATCCCGATCGAGCGGGCCAAGGTCGGACGCAAGTCCGCCGATCTCGCCCGCGACCTCATCAACGAAGGTTCGAGCCTGCTCATCTTCCCCGAGGGTGGCCGCAGCCCGGACGGGTGGGGGCAACCGTTCCGCGGTGGTGCCGCGTTCCTGGCCATCCGGTGCGGCGTACCCGTCGTGCCCGTGCACGTTGCCGGCACCGGCCGCATCTTCCCCAAGGGCGCGTCACGTCCCAAACGGGGCCGCACGCGTCGTCACCTTCGGTGATCCGCTGCACCCGCGTCCCCGACGAGGACTCCCGCAAGTTCGCCGCACGCCTCGAAGTAGCCGTCGCCGCCCTGGCCGACGAGGCTACGAGCGACTGGTGGCGGGCTCGCCAGCGCGCCCACGCCGGCGCCACCCCATCGCTATCGGGCCCCCAGACGGGGGCGTGGCGCCGGGCCTGGGCGCTCGGAGACCGCGCCGGCCGCACCCACCGCCGCCGCTGGCCCGAGCTGTGATCGCCCTCACCCGCTCGCTTCGATGAATGGCGAGGCCGCATCGAGGCGGATCGGGGTCATGGCGATCGTCGCCGCGGCGTGCATGTGGGGCACGATCGGGCTGTTCGCCCGCGGTCTCGGAGACCGAGGGGTCGACCCCACCGAGCAGGCGTTCTGGAAGGCCCTCGTGACGGGGACCGTCTTCGTCGGCCTGGCCCGCCGCCAAGGGCCGATCGTTCGCCCCGATCGCCGCTCCATGCTCGTGCTCATCGGGTTCGGCGTGTTCGGGGTCGCCCTGTTCTTCCTCGCCCTTCCGAAGGCCATCGTGACCGGTTCCGCCGGCATGGCCGTGGTGCTCCTCTACCTGGCGCCCGCGCTCGTCCTGGTGGCCGCCCGGGTGTTGCTCGGAACCCCGCTCACGGCTCGGCGCACCATCCTCGTCGCCGTGGCCCTCGCGGGTGTCGCCCTGGTCGCCGCCGGATCGATGGACGCGCTCGACGATCCCGTGCCGGCCGTCGCCTGGGGGTTGCTCTCGGCCGCCACCTACACCCTCTGGTATCTCGTGAACGGGCTGCTGCCCGCCCACCTGCGGGGCATCACCGTCTTCGCCTGGTCGGTGCCGATCGGCGCCGTCGCGGTGCTCCCGTTCGTGGACTGGTCGACCAAGAGCGCCTCGGCATGGGCGCTGCTGATTGGGCTGGCCGCCGTCACCGGGGTGTTCCCCTATCTCGCGTTCTCGGCAGCGCTGGCCCGGCTCGACCCGCCGACGGTGTCCGTCATCGCCACGATCGAACCGGTCGTCGGCACGCTGCTCGCCGTGACCGTGTTGGGCGAGGACCTGCTCGTCACCACGCTGATCGGCGGGGTGATGGTGGTCGGCAGTGCCGCCCTCGCCTCGGCGACCGCGCCGACCGGGTGACCGACACCGGGTGACCCAGACGGGGTGACCGTCGTCGCGCCCATCTCGGCCGACCCGAACGGGCAGACTGATGGCGCCATGACCACGCGGATCGACATCGATGCGGCACTACTGCGCTTCCCGGGGCGCCCGGGGTCGGCGCTGGCTCGCGTTCCACGCGCCCACGGCGGTCGATCGTGGCCCGCCACCTCGACGAGGTGCTCGACGCTCTCGCCGAGGTCGAGGCCGCCCAGCTCGCCGGGCACTGGGTCGTGGGCTTCGTCTCGTACGACGGCGCGCCGGCGTTCGACTCGGCGCTCGTCAGCCATCGCCATGCCACCGTGCCCCTCGTCGCGTTCGGTGTCTTCGACGAACCCCGGGCCAGCCGCGGTCCCTCCGGTGGGCGCTGCGAGGTGGGCGCCTGGACCCCCTCGATGGATGAGGCCCACCACGCCCAGCAGGTCGACCACATCCGCCAGCTCATCGAAGCCGGCGACACGTACCAGGTCAACCTCACGTTGCGAATGCGCACCCGGTTCCGCGGTGATCCCCTCGGTCTGTTCGAGGCCCTCGCCCGATCGCAACGAGCCGACCACCTCGCCTATGTCCGCCTCGGCCACCGGGCCGTCTGCTCGGCCTCACCCGAGCTGTTCGTGCATCGCACCGGCGATCAGCTGACGTCGCGGCCCATGAAGGGCACCCGTCCGCGCCATCCCGATCCCCGCATCGACGAGAGCCTGGTCGCCGAACTGCTCCGCAGCGCCAAGGACCGAGCCGAGAACGTGATGATCGTCGACATGGTGCGCAACGACCTGAGCCGCATCGCCGACCTCGGCACGGTGCACGTTCCGTCCCTCCACGCCATCGAGCCCTACCCCACCGTCCATCAGATGACCTCCACCGTCACCGCCCGCTCCCGAGCCGGCCTCGTCGACGTGTTCGCGGCGCTCTTTCCGGGCGCCTCCATCACCGGCGCCCCCAAGGTGCGGGCCACCCAGATCATCGCCGACCTCGAACCCGACCCCCGCGGCGTCTACACGGGCGCGGTCGGCGCCGTCGCCCCCGACGGGACGATGGAGTTCAACATCGCCATCCGCACGGCCTGGGTCGACCTCGACACCGGCGTGGCCGAGTACGGCGTCGGGGGCGGGATCGTCCACGATTCGACGGCGGACGGTGAGTGGCACGAGGCCATGGTGAAGACGCGCAGTGCTCGATCGGGCCAACCCCGAGCTGCGCCTGCTCGAGACCATGGGCTGGGAGCCCGACACCGGCGCCCTCCTCCTCGACCGCCACCTCGACCGCCTCCGCAGCTCGGCGGAACACTTCGGGTTCGACGTCGACGTCGCCGAGGTCCACCGCCACATCGACGCCATCGCCGCCGACGGTCCCCGGCGGGTTCGGCTGCTCGTCGGACCCGACGGCGCGGTCGATCTGGCCGTCACCGACCATCTGCCCAAACCCGATACGCCGTGGATCGTCCCTGTCGCCCATCGGGCCGTGCGCAGCAGCGACGACATGTTGTTCCACAAGACGACCCAACGCGACACCTACACCGCCGCCCGGGCGCGGTTCCCGGACGCCGCGACGTCATCCTCACGAACGAACGCGACGAAGTGACCGAGACGACCATCGGGAACGTGGTGCTCGATCTGGACGGCGAGATGGTGACCCCGGCCCGCCAGTGCGGACTGTTGCCCGGCACGTTCCGGGCCGAGCTCCTGGCCAGCGGAGCGGTGACGGAGCGGGTGATCACCCTCGACGATCTCGAGCGGGCCCGCGCCGTGTGGATGATCAATTCCGTGCGGGGCTGGGTCGAGTTGGCCGTCGACATCACGTCCCTGGTGAGCGGTAGTTCGACCTCGGCCGGCTGCGTGTCGGCTCAAGATGGGCGGGCACGTGGCCGATGGGAACGACGACCACGATTCACCGAACACGCCGGAGCCACCATGTCGAACCGACGGACCCCGGCGCGACGAGGTCGCGCTCGTCCTCGGGATCTCTCCTGTCCGCCGTGGCGACGATGCAGCGGACGGCCGATGACGCCGGGTCCGCATCGACAGCGCCGACGGCGGTGCACCACCGAGGGAGCCACGGCGCGGGGAGGACGGCGCCTCGACGCCGGCGACCCCCGATGACACGCACCGGAGAATCTGGCTCGGATGGCTCCGGAGCGGAGGCCGCGGGCGCGGGCGCCCGGCCGGGCCGGCGTACCTCGACGAGGCCACGTTGTGCGGGCTCGTGTCGGAGGCCGACGTCGAGGACGGCGATCGGCGAGGATGTCGAGGCGCCGGATTACTCGTCGTTCGAGGGCCTCGGCTCGAACTGCATCTTCTACACGGTCGACCGTTTCGAGCTCGGCGCCAAGGTCGAGATCAGGGACGGCTGACTATGCGGCCAGCGTCGTCTGTTCACCGTCGACGCCGGCGCCGGCACGCCAAGCGGGGTCGAGTGCGACGTGGCCGGGTCGGCCCGCCTTGTGCCGGGCCGGGCTACCAGCTCGACGGGTTCACCTATGGCGCCGTTCGCCTCGTGCAGGTCGGGGAGCCCACGGATCAGCGTCTGTATATCGAAGCCCTCACCGACAGCGGTGTCGACACCCTCGCCGCGCTCGCCACCACGAACATTGCTCCCGTGCTCGGCTGAGCCTGGTCGGCCGGCCGTCGAGCGGCGGCACGGACGTGCTACTCCACCAGGCGAAGCCCGCTGGGCGCCATCGACGAGTCGGCCACCGGCAGCTCGACCGAGAACTCGGTCAGGTGCGCCGGGAACACGTGCTCGCTGAGCAGGACGGAGCGGCCCTCCAGATCCCTGGTCACCCGCTCGCAGACCAGCACCGGCGAACCGACGGGCACATCGAGCAGGTCTGCGTCGGCCTCGGTGGCCGGGGCGGCGCCGATGGTCTGGGTGGCGCTGCCGAGCCGGCCCCCGAGCAGCTCGTAGAACGGGGCGGCCTCGATCTCGGCTCGGGTGAATCCGGCGACGAGACTCCTCGGGACACCAGACGACGACCCGGGCGAAGGGCCGGTCGTCGGCCAGGTTGACGCGCCGAACCTCCAGGACCCGTCCCGGGCCGAAGACCCGGCGCACCCGCGCCGGAGCGGCGATGTGGCGGAACCCGAGAATGCGGCGGGCCGAGCGGCGACCCGAATCTTCGAGCTGGCGTTCGATGGTGCCGAGCCGGCCGAGCGTCTGGCGGAGCGGGTCGGCGGGCACGAACCAACCGAACCCCTGTCGTGAGTCCAGGTGCCCCTCGTCGCGCAAGGCGTCGAGGGAGCGGCGCACGGTGACCCGGCTGGCCCCGAACTCGATGGACAGCTCGGCCTCACTGGGGAGCACGTCGCCCGGCGCGAACTCACCGGTGACGACCCGCCGACGCAGCTCGTCGGCGATCTCCCGATATCGCACAGTGCGCACACTTGTATTGTACTTGTCTCATGATGCCACCGTGCTGGCCCGATCGGCGATCGCCGGTGGTTGCATACTTGTATCTAACTTGTCTACAATCGGCTCCAGCGAACGAGGAGATTGCACCATGGCTGTTTCCGCCACCACCCCAGCCGAGCTGATCCGCTCCGTCTATGCCACGCTCGAGGAGCGGCTGGCCATCGGGCGCGAGCGCCTCGGGCGACCGCTCACCCTGGCCGAGAAGATCCTGATCAACCATCTTGACGATCCCCGCGGCGGCGAGCTCGCCCGCGGCGAGTCCTACGAAGACCTCCGCCCCGACCGGGTGGCCATGCAGGACGCCACCGCCCAGATGGCGTGGCTCCAGTTCATGACCGCGGGCCTGCCCGAGGTCCTCGTCCCCACCACGACCCATTGCGATCACCTGATCACCGCCCGCGACAACGGCAAGAAGGACCTCCTGTCCGCCGTCGAGGACAACAGCGAGGTGTACGACTTCCTGGAGTCGGTCAGTGCCCGGTACGGCGC
Organism: uncultured Acidobacteriota bacterium; assembly: GCA_963732655.1. Classification (GTDB taxonomy): domain Bacteria; phylum Actinomycetota; class Acidimicrobiia; order Acidimicrobiales; family SHLQ01; genus CAVTWS01. The sequence continues at coordinate 23,023 of CAVTAI010000011.1, forward strand.
CGGCTTCTGGAAGCCCGGTTCGGGCATCATCCACCAGGTCGTCCTCGAGAACTACGCCTTCCCCGGCGGCATGATGATCGGTACCGACAGCCACACCCCCAACGCCGGCGGCCTCGGCATGATCGCCATCGGGGTCGGCGGTGCCGATGCGGTCGACGTGATGACCGGCTTCCCGTGGAACGTGAAGTGGCCCAAGCTCATCGGCGTCGAGCTGACCGGCTCCCTCGATGGCTGGGCCGCCCCGAAGGACATCATCCTCAAGGTGGCAGAGATCCTGACGGTCAACGGCGGCACCGGTGCCATCGTCGAATACTTCGGACCCGGCGCCAACGCCATCTCGTGCACCGGCAAGGCCACCATCTGCAACATGGGCGCCGAGATCGGCGCCACCACGTCCCTGTTCGCCTACGACGACGCCATGGGCCGGTACCTGAAGGCGACCGGACGTGAGGATGCCGCCGATCTGGCCCACGCCTCGTCGCACCATCTCCGGCGCCGACGACGAGGTCTACGCCGACCCCGAACGCTTCTACGACCAGGTCATCCGGGTCGACCTCGCCACCCTCGAACCGCTCATCAACGGCCCGCACACACCGGATCGCGCCCGCCCGGTGTCGAAGCTGGGCGAGGAATGCCGCGCCGAAGGCTGGCCGACCACCATCAGTGCCGCGCTCATCGGGTCCTGCACCAACTCGTCCTACGAGGACATCACCCGAGCCGCCAGCATCATCCGTGATGCCAACGCCAAGGGCGTGAAGGTGGCCGTGCCGCTCTACGTCACCCCCGGCTCTGAGCAGGTGCGGGCCACCATGGTGCGTGACGGCCTCATGCAGGTCTTCGAGGAGGCCGGGCGCCACGGTCCTCGCCAACGCCTGCGGACCGTGCATCGGCCAGTGGGATCGGCAGGACCTCCCCGACGGCATCCCGAACATCATCGTCACCAGCTACAACCGCAACTTCCCCAAGCGCAACGACGGCTACGGAACGACGCTCGCCTTGGTCACCTCACCGGAGACGGTGGTCGCCCTGTCGCTGTCGGGCTCGACCGAGTTCGATCCGGCGTCGGACACCTTGACCAACGCCGTCGGGCGAGCAGGTTCGCCTGGCGACCCCGGTCGGCATCGAGCTGCCTCCCGGAGGTTTCGACCCGGGTGAGAGCGGGTTCCTGCCGCCGTCGTCGGATCCCGACGAGCATCGACGTCAAGGTGTCGCCCACCTCGGACCGCCTCCAGGTCCTGGCGCCATGGACCCCATGGGACGGCAAGGACTACGTCGACATGCCCATCCTCATGAAGGCCAAGGGCAAGTGCACCACCGACCACATCTCGATGGCCGGCCGGTGGCTGCGCTACCGAGGCCACCTGGAGAACATCTCGGGCAACCTGTTCATCGGCGCCACCAACGCCTTCACCGGCGCCACCGGCGAGGGCAAGGATCAGCTCGACGGTTCCACCCGGTCGTACCCCGACATCGCCAAGCACTACCACGAGGCGAACGTGCCCTGGATCGCCATCGGCGACCAGAACTACGGCGAAGGATCATCCCGGGAACACGCCGCCATGGAGCCCCGGTTCCGCAACGGCAAGGTCGTGCTCGTCCGCAGCTTCGCCCGCATCCACGAGACCAACCTGAAGAAGCAGGGCATGCTGCCGCTGACCTTCGCCGACCCGGCCGACTACGACCGCATCGACGAGGACGACCGCATCTCCGTGCTCGGCCTCGCCGGTCTGGCGCCCGGGTCGACGGTCACCGTGCGGGTCACCAAGCCGGACGGTTCGACCTTCGACATCGCCGCCAACCACACCTACAGCGACGAGCAGGTCACCTGGTTCCGCTCCGGCGGCGCCCTCAACCTCATCCGCCAGCAACTCGGCGCCTGACCCAGCCCCTTTCTGTTGTTCTGGCAGGGAGATTGCACGCTGGAGCGTGCAATCTCCCTGCCAGAACGCAATTCGCGGAACGCAAGTCCGGGGGCCTTGGTTGGGCCAGACTGAAGAAGTGGACCACAGCTACATTCCGGTCGCCGATGCGGCGGCGTGGTTCGACTCCGTGGTGCCGCTCGACCTTGCGGTGTGGGAGACGGCTGCTGCCCGGTCGCGGGCCTGGGCCGATCACCTCCGCCACGACTTCACGCCGGTGATCGATGGCGTGGTCGGTGCAGCGTCGTTGGACTCGGGGGCCATCGAGGGTCTCTACGAGACGGACCGAGGGTTGACCCTCACAACACTGCGAGCAGCGGCCGGTTGGGAGGCCGAGGTCGCTCGGCGCACCTCGCCCGAGACGTTGAGGCTCGTGCGTGGGCACGTCGACGGGTTCCGGCTCGCCCTCGATGCAGCCACACATGCCTCACCGATCTCGCAGGCGTGGATCCGCCAGCTCCACGAGAAGGTGTGCGAAGGCCAAGATGCCTATGAGGTCACGGTCGAGATCGACGGACAAACCTCGACCAGTCAACGGGGGCTTCCGAAAGGCACGTATAAACGAGATCCCAACCACGTCCGGCTCGCCGACGGATCGATCCACTGGTACGCGCCGCCCGATGCCGTGCAGGCCGAGATGCAGCGACTGGTCGATCAGAGCCGTGGCGACGCGTTCCTCGGCCAGCCTGCGCCGTTGCAGGCCGCCTATCTCCACCACACATTCACCCAGATCCATCCGTTCGCCGACGGCAACGGCCGCGTCGGCGCGCGTGCTCGCGAGCGTCCCGCTCATCAGGGCGACATCGCTCCCCCTGCTGATCTTCGCAGAACAGAAGACGGCCTACTTCGACGCCCTCGACGAGGCCGACCAAGGCCGTCCCACCACGTTCGCCGAGTTCATCGTTGAACGGTCACTCCGGCTGATGGAGCTCGTCGACATCGAGATCCAGACCCGACCCGGCACCCCGAACATGCCACCCGGACCGAGCGACGATCCGTGGCGGATCACCGAGGCTCGCATCCACGACGAGCTGTGGTCACGGGTCTCTGAGCTCGTGCAGAACGACCATCTCGGTTCGGTGCTGCGAACCTCAGTCGAGGCCGACCGGCCGGCCGAGCACAGCCACAGCATCTACCTTGCGCTGCCCAACCCCACACCCCGCGGCGCTGCGGCGCTGATCACAATCTCCCAGCGGGTCGTTGTCGGGCGGGTCCTTGTGGACATGCGGGCCGGTGGCAGCATGCAGCCGCTCGTGTTCGATCGCGACGACATCATCCCGGATCTGACCACCGAGGCCAGGCTTCGTCTCGATGGCGTGGCCCGGCTGTTCGTCAAGCGAGCCCGCGAGGCCCTCGAACGTCCGTGAGCGTCAGCGCACGCAGTCGAGCAGGGCGCCGCTCTCGTCGAAGCCCCGGATCGGACGGTCGTCACCAGCGTCCATCAGGGCACCGGCGACCTCACCCGACAGGAGCCCAAGGCGCACACCCTCCGCCCCGGTCTCGAACTCGACCGGTGACCACTCACCCGTGGTGGGCGCTTGCACCTCGACGCGAGCGATCCGGGGGTCGTCGTAGGCCACCACGGCGACCCGGTCGCCGGCTCCGTACGTGCCGATCGTGGCCACGCAGAGATCCGCCTGGGCCGGGAGCCCGACGACGCCGACGTTCAGCCGGTCCGAATCGAACAGTGCGATCTCGACCTGGCCCCCGATCCCGTCGCTGCGGCTGAACACGACGATGGTGCCGGACGCGCCCCATGCGAGCTGACCGATCGGCTCGATCCCTTGGGCCGCCAGTTCGGCGAGGAAGGACCCCGGGCAGCGCCGCCAGACGGGTGGCGAACTGGTCGACCTCGGTTCCCGTGCCCATCACGATGACTTCCCAGGCCGGGTCATCGACGACCGCCCTGACCTCGGGGGCGACCAGATCGCCGACTGGCGGGCAGCCCCGCCGCTGGAGGAGCGTGACCTCGGGTTCCGACCACGTGCTCGAGATCACCCAGCACAGGTCCTGGCGCTGAATCGACAACGACTCCGGCATGTCCGTCAGCGCCGAGCCGAGGAGGACGGCGGGCGCCTCCGGCGGCGCCAGCGTTCCGTAGCCCCGGGTCACGTCGCTCGTCGTCGATGAGTCGGCCCCCTGCCCGTCAGACCCACTGCAGCCACCGAGCAGCAACAGAGCCAAGACGGCCGTCGTCCATCGCACGACCATTGGACGTAGCGGACGCCGTCGTGGTTCCCGCCAAGCCCGCACGACGGCGACTGTAGATCGGCGCCCGGCGCCCGAACCATCTCCCTCTGTCGTTCTGGCAGGGAGATTGCACGCTGGAGCGTGCAATCTCCCTGCCAGAACGCAATGCGCGGAACGCGAGTCGCGGGTTCGGGTGCCGGCCTTCAGCCTTTGGTGCCGGACCTCGGGAGATCCTTGAAGGGGACGTCTTTGTCGACGCGGGGTTCTGAGGGCAGGCCGAGGCCGCGCTCGCCGATGATGTTGCGTTGCACCTGATCGGTGCCGCCGTAGATCGACGGGCCGGGCGAGAACACCGCCAGCTCGGCCATCGTGCCGCCATCTGGGGCGGAGGCGCCCCACAACGTGCCCGCCGGGCCCATGATGCCGAGCCCGACCTCGCGGGTCAGCCGCACGATGGTGCTCTGGGCCAGCTTCGACAGGTTCGGCGTGGCGAGGTGCGGCTGGCGCCCTGAGTCACGCAGCGCCTTGTGCACCACGTTGCCCATGCGGGCCAGCTCCTCGAGCGTGTACAGCCGGACGAGGTCCTGCCGCACGTTGGCATCGGCGCGACGATCGAAGTCCGTGGCCAGCCTCAGGCAGGTCTGATACCCCTTGCCCGACATGGCACCGCCGGTGCCGCTCGTGCGCTTGGCCCGCACGAAGTCACCGGCACGCTGCGGGAGGTGGCCGACCTTGCTCCCCGGGAAGGCCACCGAGGTACCGCCGCTGCCGCCGGCCCCCAGGCTGGCTCGTTCGGCCGCCAGCGTGGTGTTGGTCACGGCCCAACCGTTGCCGAGACCACCGATGAGGGCGTCGTCGGGCACCCGGGCGTCGGTGATGAACACCTCGTTGAACAGCGCCTTGCCCGTCATCTCACGAAGCGGACGCACCTCGATCCCGGGCTGGTCCATCTCGATGACGAAGTAGCTGATGCCCCGGTGTTTGGGCACCGACGCATCGGTGCGGCACACGAGCATGCCCAACTCGGCGTGCTGGCCGCCCGAGGTCCACACCTTCTGACCGTTGACGATCCACTCGTCACCATCTCGAAGGGCGCTCGTGCGCAGCCCGGCGAGGTCCGACCCTGCCTCGGGCTCGGAGAACAGCTGGCACCACGCCATACGGCCGGTGACGATGTCGGAGAGGTAGCGCTGCTTCTGCTCATCGTTGCCGTGGGCGATGATGGTCGGCCCGGCCAGCATCGAACCCAGGCCACCCGGAGCGGGCAAGGCGCCGGCCGCTTCGAGCTCGTCGCTCACCACCCGGGCTTCGGCCCGGCTCAGACCCTTGCCGAACGATTCGGCCGGCCAGGTCGGGAAACCCCAGCCGGACGGCCCGAGAAGCGCCCACCAGTCGCCGACCGACAGGTCGGGGTCCCAGTTCTCGGCCAGCCAGTCCTTGACCTCGGTGCGAACATCGTCGCTCATCGTGCTCCCTTGGACGCAGTGGTGATCGATCCTGGTGGCCCGCGCAACCCGGCCGCCACGGAAGGAAACGTATCAATCGAGCAGGTTGCAGGCGTCGCCGGACCACAGGCCGGTGACGGTGTCGGTCGGGTTCGGGCCGCTCGCCACCGCGGTGATGGGATCGTCACGACCGGCGTCGATCGTGAAGAGGTAGCCCGGCCGGCCATCGATCGGCGTCACCGGACCGAGGTCGAACACCGTCTGGACCTGGGCCAATGTGGCCCCAACGCCGATACCTTCGATCGTGACCAGACCAGGTGGCGAAGTCCCGTTGGTGTACCACTGCTCGAAGGTCTGATCCTCGCGATTCGAGCGAGCGCCCTCGATGAAGACCAACTCGAGGTCGTCGAACTTCACCAACCGGACTGCCACGCCGGCCGTGCAATCCGGATCCACGCCGAAACCGGAATCAGAGCTCGGCTCGCCGACGACGTCGGCCACCGCGTCGATCACCTCGTCGACGTCGTCGCCGAAGGAGATTGTCCGCGCCTCGTCGGTGCCGTAGTCGAGCACCAGCCCGCCCTGGAACAGCGCCACGGACCCGGGTTCGGGCAGCGGCGGCGGCACCGTGGTCGTCGTCGTGGTCGACGTGCTGGTGGTGGTCGAGGTCGATGTGCTGGTCGTCGGCACGACCGATGACGTGGTCTCGACGGTGGCGGCGGCCGTGGTGGTCGGGGCGTCGGTCGCGTCGGTGGTCGACGACGGCGCGGTCACGACGTCGCCCCCGCCATCGTCTCCGGCGGTCGCGAAGAGCACGCCGGCGAGCGCGGCGATGGCGACGGCCACCGCCGCCAGGGCGGCGATCCACCAGCGACGCCCGCTCCGCTGCGGGTCGGGTCCGTCATCGAAGTCGTCGTCGCTCCAGGCCAGGTCGTCCGCTCCGCCGACGTTCACCGGTGACGGCGCCGGCACCGGCGGATAGGCCGCGGTCCGAGCCGGATCCCAACCATCGGCGTCAGCGTCGTCGAACACCGACACCCGGCCGAGAGCTCCGGCAGCAGCCGGCGGGGGCGGGGGAAGCGAGCTCGGTTCGAGGTCGAGATCATCGCGGGTGAGGAACTGGGTCGGATCCCCCCGGAGGGGGACGACCGTGCCCGACGCACCGGCGAGAGCGAGGCGATGGTCGAGGTCGACACCGGCCAGATCGGGGGCCAGTTCGGCCGCCGCGCTCGCGGACATCACGTCGACGTCCGGCAGCCCGGCTTGATCGGCCGCCCGTCGCAACTGGGCGACGTGAGGTTCCGTCCACCCGTCCGGGTGGACGATCCGGACGTCGGCGACGGGCGACCGCTCGATCGCCACGACGCGGTCCCGAATCGCGGCCAGATAGGCCGCCACCATGGCCACCCGGTCAGCGCTGGCCGGCACGAGCGCGGCAAACACGTCGAGCACCAACCCCGCAGGCTCGGCGGCGGCGGCTTTCAGCGCGCCATCCCCCACCGAGATCGTGCCGCTGGCGCTGCGGTGACCGACCGTCGGCCAGGTGGCACCCGCGCCGGAGAGCAGGATGAGTCGGGCCAGACCGTCGACGCCGACGGCGGCGCGCACCTCGGAACTGCTCAGATCGATGCCGAGGCGCATGAGATCAGACCGGAGCCTTTCCTGACGGGTACGTGCGGGCGATCGCCTCGGCCGACGGGACCATGGGCTGGCGCGCCTCGGCGGGGAGTTGGGTCGAGATAGCCGTCATCACCGACGTGACAGCGCGCGTCCGTTTCGTCGCACCCTGGCGCGCCGATCGACCGAGCTCGACCGGCGATCCGGCGCGGGCCGACACGGTGGGCGGGCGCACCACGTTGATGACGTTCGGCATCTTGGCATTCCGCGGCCACACCTGTTCTGTCCCCCACAGCCCGACTGGAATGACCGGGGCGTCGCTTCGAGCCATCAGCTCACCGATGCCGGGCCGGCCGACGAGCTCGGGATCGAAGAACGCAGGACCACGAGGGATCGTGCCCTGGGGCAGGATGACCACGATCTCACCCGCCCGCAGCGCCGCCGCCGCGGCTTCGATCGGTTGCTGCGAGCCCGCGCCCCGATCGACCCGGATGGTACCCAGGGCCCGCACCAGGGGCCCGACGACGGGGGCGTCGGTCACCTCTCGTTTGGCCATGAACCGCCCGACCCGACCCCGTCGAGCGAGCGCGAGGGCCAACACCACCGGGTCGAAGTAGCTCCGGTGGTTCGCAGCGATGATCGCCGGTCCCGTCGCCGGGATGTTCTCGAGGCCGTCGAAGTCGAAACGGGCGTAGGGGAACAGCTCGGGACGGGCCAGCCGGAGCGCATCGCCCAGCTCGAATCCGGCGAGGCGGGGCACACCTTCGGGGGCATCGAACCATCGCACCGGCCAGCGCCGCACCGCGGCGACGACCCGCAGCCGCGGATCGGGGTTCACGGCCACGGGATGGCCGACCGCCGACAGGAGCGGCAGGTCGAACACGCTGTCGGAGTAGGCATGACTGTCCGCCATCTCGACCTCGGCCGCCGCCGACCACGTCCGCACCGCATCGAGCTTGCCCCGGCCCCACACGAAAGGCCCGTCGAGGGTGCCGTCGAAGGTCGCACCCCCGCCGTACCGGGTGGCGATGGCATCGTCGCAGCCGATCGCCAGAGCGAGGGGGCGGCAGAGCTCGTAGGGGCTCGACGATGCCAAGACGATGGCCCGACCGGCGGCCCGATGCTCGGCGAACACCTCGGGCACCCACGGCTGGACGAGATCGGCCAGACGTAGGGCCGCGAGCTCGCCGGCAGCGGCCACCTGGTCCCGATCCCACCCTCGGGTCAGACGCACGCCCTGTCGGGTGGCGAGCATGCTGGGCAGGGTCTCGCCCAGATGGTTGTAGAAGGTGAACGCGGCGCTCTCGAGACGGCTCGGCGCCCGTTGCAGCAGCCCGACCTCGCGGAGCGCCTCGGCCACCCATGGACCGCTCGCTCCCGGGAGCAGTGTGCGGTCCAGGTCGAAGAACGCAGCGCCGTGGGACATCACCACCCATGGTAGGTCCCGCACGCTGCCGCCGGGCAGCACGCGGCGCCTCACGGGCGACGCCCGGACAGCACGCGGCGCCTCACGGGCGACGCCCGGACAGCACAGGAGGCCAGCACGGGTGCTGACCTCCTCGCTAGGACCTCGCGCCGGTTGGGGGGAACCGATTGCGGGTCAACTTGCAGCGCACCGTGCAAAGGGGGTTCGCCGATGCTGCTGTGCCTTCAGTATGGACGGTCACCACCCATCTGTCCAACAGTTTCGAGTGATATGATTCATCGCGAGCAGCGATGGCCGGGACGGTCACGGGAGGCTCCCAATCGCATGGATCTGCGCCAACTCACCGCGCTCGTCGCCGTCGCCGACCACCGCAGCTTCTCGGCTGCGGCTCGGGCCCTGCACACGGTGCAGTCGAACGTGTCCACCCACGTGGCCCGCCTCGAGCGGGAGTTGGGCGCGCCTCTCGTCGACCGGGCCACCGGCGACCTCACCGATGAGGGGGTGGCCGTGGTGACCCGCGCCCGGCGCATCCACGTCGAGTTGGCCGCCATCGATGCCGATGTCGCCGCGCTCAGGGACGAGATCCGCGGCACCATCCGCATCGGCATGATCGGCACCACAGCCCGCTGGCTGGTCCCGCAGCTGCTCGAGGCCGTAGGTGAGCGGTACCCGGCCGTCCGCCTCATCGTGATCGACGCCACCACGACTTCCCTCGTCCCCCAGATCGCCGAGGGTCGCCTCGACCTCGCCCTCGTCCAGTTGCCGGTCGATCACCCCGACATCGAGGGTGAGCCCATCTTCGTGGAGGAGGCGGTCATCATCGCGCCGCCCGGGCACCCGCTGGCCTCCGCGGCCCGGGTCGACACGGTGGAGCTCGCCCAGCACAAGATCCTGATCAGCCCGCCCGGCGTGGCCCTTCGCGACATGCTCGACGATGCCGCTCGCCGCGCCGGGGTGACCCTTCAGATCGCTGGCGAGCTCGACGGGGTCCGGCTGCTCGCTTCGATGGCCTTCCAGGGCGTCGCTCCGGCCGTCGTCCCCGCCACGGCAGTGGCCGGCATCGAGGGTGACTACACCGTCGTCCACCTCGTCGACCGGCCCCAACGCCTCGTCGGCCTGGCTTTCAGTCGGCGCACCAGCCTGTCGGCGCTGGCCCGCACGCTCAAGGACCTCCTGGTGGAGCTCATCGCCGACCAGGCCGACAACCATCTCGGCGTCTCCCTCGTCGACCGCGGCGCCTGAGCCGCCCAGGGAACCCGCGGCGCCTGAGCCGGGCGCGGCTGCTGGGCCGTGCCGACCGATACCGTGGCGTAACCATCCGCCCCACCTGCAGGTCCAACATGGCGATGATCGACAGCGTGCCCATTCGAGGACGAGCCGTCGGCTCGGTGCACGCTCGCGTCGAGATGGTCGGCCTCCGTCCCCGGGTCACCTTCCGGATAGACCGGGACCGCAAGGAGGGTGCGCTCAGCCCCGAAGATGGGGAGACGATCGGCGCCGCCGCCCGCATCGCTCGGGAGAAGGGTCTGCCGCTCGTCGGGTACATCGCGTCGAGCGGGGCGGACATCGCCGCCGGGCTTCCCGCCCTGTGCGGGTGGGGAGCGGCGGCCAAGGAACTGGTGTCGTGTTCAGGTGAGGTCCCGATGATCTTCGTCGTCGACGGGCCGGCGGTGTCGGGGCCGGCCCTCCTGCTCGGCCTGTCGGACATCGTGATCATGACGAGCGACTCGTACGCGTTCGTTCAGGGCCCCCGCATGGTCCGTGACTTCACCGGGCAGTCGCTCACCAAGGAAGAGTTGGGCGGACCATCGGTGCACCAGCGCCAGAGCGGCGTCGCCCACCTGCTCGCCGCCGACCGCGAGGAAGCCGCCGCGCTCGTCGACCACGTGCTGGCCTTCTTGCCCAGCAACTGTGGCGAGCTGCCGCCGTTCTGGCCCAACGACGATCCCGGCGATCGCCTCACGTCCGACGCGTACGAGCTGCTCCCGGAGTCGGCCAGCGGCAGCTACGACGTCCGGGACCTCGTGACCGAGGTCGTCGACGACGGCGAGCTCCTCGAGTTGCGGGCGTCGTGGGCCGCCAACCTGGTGACCGCGTTCGCCACGATCGGTGGGCGCCCGGTCGGGGTCGTGGCCAACCAGCCGCAGACCGTCGCGGGTACGCTCGACATCGCAGCCTCGCAGAAGGGCGCCCGGTTCGTCGCCATGTGCGACGCCTTCAACGTGCCGCTCCTGACCGTCGTCGACACGTCCGGCTTCTATCCGGGCAAGGACCTCAAGTGGCGGGGCATGATCCGCTACGGCGCCCAGATGGCCTTCGCCTACGCCCGGGCCACCGTGCCCCGGGTCAGCCTCACCGTGCGCAAGTCGTACGGCGGCGCCTACATCGTCATGGACTCCAAGTACATCGGCAATGACATGTCGTTCGCCTGGCCGTCCGCCGAGATCGCCGTCATGGGCGCCAAGGGTGCGGTCGAGATCCTGCACCGCCGAGAGGACGCCGACACCCGGGCCCGCCTCGAGGCCGACTACGAGGAACGCCTGCTCAACCCCTACCGGGCCGCCGAGCGAGGGTCGATCGACGAGGTGATCGACCCCGCCGATTCCCGCCGCCGCCTCGTCGACGCCTTCGATCTGCTCGCCACCAAGCGGGAACGCCTCCCCCGCCGGCGCCACGACAATACCCCGCTGTAACACGCACTTCATCGGGTGCGCCCGTCCAGTAGGTGCAGGGTACGGTGGCGCGGATACGATCGTCCCGCCGGCCGACGGCTCGGCCGCGCCCGCACCACCCACTCGTCAACGTCAGACGTCAAACGCCAGCCAAAGGATGCCCGTGGCCGAGTCGATCACGATCACCGACAACCGCACCGGCGAATCGGTCGAGGTTCCCATCGTCAACGGCGGCGTCGATTCTGGTCCCTGGAGCAAGCTCCTCCCGGGCGTGTGGTTCTCCGACCCGTCGTTCGGCACGACCGCCGCGGCGAGCAGCGCCATCACCGAGCTCGACGGCGAGGCCGGCATCCTGCGCCATCGTGGATACCCGATCGAGCAGCTGGCCGAGCACTCGACCTATCTCGAGGTCTGCTACCTCCTGATCCACGGCGAGCTCCCCACCGCCGACCAGCTGTCGAAGTTCACCCACCAGGTGACCACGCACACCTACATCCACGAGAGCTTCCGCAAGAAGATCTTCGACGCGTTCCACTACGACGCCCACCCGATGAGCATGCTGGTGTCGTCGGTTGCCGCCCTGTCGGCCTTCTATCCCGAGGCCAAAGAGATCGAAGATCCGGCCATCCGCATGGCCCAGATCGTGCGGCTCATCGCCAAAGTGCCCACCCTGGCCGCCGGCGCCTACCGCTACAGCCGTGGCCTCCCGTACGTCTATCCAGACAACGACCTCGGCTACGCGGCGAACTTCCTGTCGATGATGTACCGCATGGCCGAGCCCAAGTACGTGGGTGACCCCGTCCTCACCCGGGCGCTCGACACCTTGCTCATCCTCCACGCCGACCACGAGCAGAACTGTTCGACCACGGCCGCCCGGGTCGTCGGCAGCTCCCACGCCGATCCGTACGCCACGATGGCGGCGGCCTGCGCCGGCCTCTACGGTCCCCGCCACGGCGGCGCCAACGAGGCCGTGCTCACCATGTTGCGGGAGATCGGCACCTACGATCAGGTCGACGACTTCATCGCGGGCGTCAAGGCCGGCAACGGTCGGCTCATGGGCTTCGGCCACCGGGTGTACAAGAACTACGACCCCCGGGCCACCATCATCAAACGAACCGCCTACGAGGTGTTCGAGGTCACGGGCAAGAACCCCCTGCTCGACATCGCCCTGAAGCTCGAAGAGGTGGCCTTGGCCGACGAGTACTTCGTCAGCCGTAAGCTCTACCCGAACGTCGACTTCTACTCGGGGCTGATCTACCAGTCGATGGGTTTCCCCACCGACATGTTCACCGTGCTGTTCGCCATCGGGCGGACCCCGGGCTGGCTGGCCCACTGGCAGGAGATGCTCGAACAAGGGTCACGCATCGCCCGCCCCCGCCAGCTCTACGTCGGCGCCGAAGTACGCGACTACATCCCCATCGAAAGTCGATAGTCGGTCGTCAACCAGAGGTTGCCGACCGAGCTTGATCGACCCGGCTCCGCCGGGACTCACCATCGCTGCGCCGGGTCGGCAAAGCCGCCCGGTCGCAGGTCGAGGGGGGTTCGGGGGGAACGGCTCCTGCGGTTCCCCCCGACCTGACCGGATCCGACGGCGGCGGATTGACGCCGACCAGTCGACGTCGTGCCGGTCCGGTCAGCAACACATGAGCGCCGGCGCAGCCGGCTCACACAGAAAACTCGGTCGAACGGAGCGAGCGAAGCGGGCGAGTGAGACCGAAAGGCTTCGCGAGCGAGTGAGACCAACCACCGTGTTACCAGGGCATCGTGGCGCCGCCGTTGGGGCGCATGACCTGACCGGTGACGAAGCGGCCCATCGGAGCACAGAGGTAGAGCGCAGCGTAGGCGATGTCGTCAGGGTGGCCGGCGACACCCATGACGCCGATCTTGGACATCTTGTCGACGTAGGCCGCCTTCCGGTCCGGGTCGACGGTTCCCGCCTCGGTCAGGACATGGCGTTCGTTCATCGGGGTGTCGATCCAGCCCGGGGCGATGGCGTTGACCCGCACCCCCTGGGCCCCCCACGCCGCCGCCAGGCTCCGGCTGAGTTGGGCGACCGCGGCCTTGGCGGTGGCGTAGGCGAGATGGGTGGGTGTCGGCATGTCGATGGCGCCGGACGCGAGGTTGACGATGCTTCCCGATCCCTGGGTCAACATCTGGCGTCCGGCGGCCTGGCAGCCGAAGAACGTGCCCTTGAAGTTGACGGCAAACACCCGGTCGAGCTGGTCCTCGGTCATGTCGAGGGCATCGACGTCGATGATGATCGCCGCGCAGTTGACCCAGGCGTCGAGATGGCCGAGGCGTGTCACCACATCGGCGACGAGCGCCTCCACCGCCGTCCGATCGCTGACGTCGAGCCGACGTCCCTCGACCGAGAGTCCGCGCCCGCTCAGTTCGGCGACCGAAGCCGCCAAGGCGTCGTCGAGCACGTCGGTCAGCACCACGTGGGCCCCGGCCTCCGCGAAACGACGTGCGGTGCCGAGGCCGATTCCGCGAGCGGCGCCGGTGATCACCGCCACCTGGCCGGCCATGGAGAAGGGGTCGACGATGGCGTCCATCACGGCCTCCCGGCGCCGGGCACGGTGACAACGACCGACTCGATCCGGCCGGTCCGAGTGCCGGCGAGAACAGCTTTGTCGAAGTGGGCGGCCACGCACATGAACAGGGTTCGGCGTTCCGCTCCGCCGAGCACGCAGGCCACCGGGATGCCGTCGGGGATGGCGATGGAATCGGTGACCTCACCGCCCTCTCGCACCCGGAACACCCGGGCCCCGAGCGGATCGGCAACCCACACCGCACCCTCGGCGTCGAGGCAGATGCCATCGGGCGGGGCGACCTTGATGCCCTCCCGTTCGGGCACCAGCGAGGCGTAGACGCGCCGGTTCGACAGCGCGCCATCGACGCCGACACGGAAGGCGGTGAGGCGAGAGGCGGCGCTCTCGGCGACGATCAACGTGCGGCCGTCGGGCGTGAGGATGTGACCGTTGGGGGCCATCATGGCGTCGCTGCCCAGGGCCACCTCCCCACTCGGTGACACCCGCCAGGTCTCGGCGGGCACGAGCTCGGCGGGGTTGCCTCCGTGGACCACATAGCCCATGTTGCCGACGTACGCCGTGCCGTCGTCGCCGACGATCATGTCGTTGAGGGAGCCCGTGGTGGCGTGGTCGGACAGGTCCGCGTGCACGACGAGGCGGCCATCGGGTTCAAGGCGACGGATCTGCTTGCTCCCCATGGCGACCACCAGCAGACGCCCGTCGGGAAGCCACCCGAGCCCGGAAGGATCGTCGTCCTCCAGCTCCACGACCGTCGACACCGAGGCGGCATCGCCGGCGGGGTCGAGCACGACCCGCACGACCCGCTTGTCGTGCATGTCGGAGAACCAGAGTGACTCTTCGTGCCAGCGCGGTCCCTCGGTGAAGATGAGGCCGTCGACGACGACGCGGGTGGTGGACCCGCCGCGCCCCGAGGCGCTCACCGGCTTGTCCGAGCGGCGGTCGGGGTGAACCGCACCGGCATCTCCTCGGGACCGGAGATGAAGTTGGAGGCCCGGTGGTGCAGCGGTCGATCGACCGCGAGCTCGAGGTCGGGCAGGCGGTCGAGGACCGTGCTGAACATCTGGCGGAGCTCGATGCGAGCGAGCGACGATCCCAGGCAGAAGTGAGTGCCGAAACCGAAGGCCAGGTGGTGGTTGGGGTCCCGGTCGATGTCGAAGGTGAACGGATCGTCGAAGTGGTGTTCGTCCCGGTTGGCCGAGGGATAGAACATCATAATGTCGTCGCCCGCCTTGAGCTGCTGACCGTGCAGCTCGGTGTCGACCATGACCGTTCGAGCCATGTTCTTGATCGGGGTGACCCACCGCAGCATCTCCTCGACCGCGGGCTCCATCAGCGACCGGTCCGTCGCGAGTTGGGCCCGTTGGTCGGGGTTGGCGAGGAGGGCGAGCATGCCGCCGGTGATGACGTGGCGGCTGGTCTCGTCGCCACCGATGAGGATGAGCAGGCTCTCCTGCACGATCGACTCGTCGTCGAGCCGGTCGCCGTCGATCTCGGCGTGGCAGAGGATGCTGACGAGATCTTCCTGCGGGGGTTTCGACCGGCGATCGGCGATGACCTCGAGCTGGAACGCCCGGAACGCGATGCCCGCCGCCATCGAGACCAGCCTCGCTTCGTCGTCGTCGACAGTGGTGCCGCGCATCATGTCGTCGGACCACTTCAACAGGTCGTCGTAGTGCTCGGGCTCGAACCCGAGCATGTCGGCGATCAGCAACAGCGGCAGCGGCGCGGCGATGTCCCACACGAAGTCGCACCCACCCTTCTCACAGACCCGGTCGACGATCTCGTGGCACAGTCGGGTGATGGTCTGTTCGTGCTCGCGCACCCGTCGGGGCGTGAAGCCCCGGTTGACGAGCTTGCGTCGGCGCAGGTGACCGGGATCGTCCATCGAGATCATCATCGGCAACGGGTCGCCTTTGGGCCGCGGCGCCTTGAAGCTCGAGAAGCGCGCCGGGTCCTTGGACACGGTGAGGATGTCGTCGTAGCTGAAGACGCCCCAGACCTCGCCGTTCGGATCCCAGTAGACGGGGGCGTTGTGACGTAGCCAGGTCCAGTCGTCGTGGGGTTCGGTCGCGAACCAGCGGCCGTCGAGCAGGTTGAGGTCGTCGCGGACAGGTGTGGTGGCCATGGCGTGACGCTAGGGGTTGGGTCACCCTGGCTGCACGTCGATGACGATCTTGCCCACGTTGGCGTTGGCCTCCATGCGTTCGTGTGCAGCGGCGATCTCATCGAACGGGTACCGGCTGTCGATCTCCGGTCGCAGAGCCCCGCTCGCGAACCCGGGCATGATCTCCCGATCGAACCGTCGGGTGAGCGCCACCTTCTCCTCCAGCGGGCGGTGGCGCAACGTCGTGCCGATGAGCGCGACTCGTTTGGCCATCATCAGCCCGAGGCCGAACGACACGGCCCCGCCGCCCATCACCCCCACCTGCACGATGCGGCCCTGCGTCCGCACGGCGCCGACGTTGCGGTCGAGGTAGTCGCCGCCGATCACGTCGAGCACGACGTCGACGCCCGAACCGCCCGTGGCGGTAAGGGACGCCGCCACGAAGTCCTCCGACCCGTAGTCGACGACGACATCGGCGCCCAGGCGGCGGCACGCATCGGCCTTCCCGGCGCTGGCCGTCACGATGATGTGGGCGCCGAGATAGCGGGCCAGGGCGATCGACGCGGTGCCCACGCCGGAAGCACCCGCGTGGACCAGGGCCCAGCGTCCGACGGTGAGGCCACCCTGCACGACCAGGGCGTCCCAGGCGGTCAGGAACACCTCGGGAACCGCACCGGCATCGGCCAGCGATAACCCATCGGGCACCCGCACGACCTGACGATGGTGCACGACGAGCCGCTCGGCGTATCCGCCGCCGCCGACGATGCCCATCACCGGATCGCCGATCGCCACACCGACGACCCGCTCCCCCGCCGCCGCGACCCGCCCGGCGAACTCGAGTCCCGGGATCTCATGGGCCATGGGTGGGCCCGGATACATCCCCCGACGTTGCAGCAGGTCCGCCCGGTTCAGCGCGGTGGACACCACGTCGACGAGGATCTCCTCGGGTCCGGGCACGGGATCGGGCACGTCCCGGATGGTCAGGACCTCGGGTCCGCCCTTGCTCTCCAACACCACGGCTCGCATTCGATGTCGCTCCTGTCGTCGCTGTCGGCAGTCTGGCGCAGTCGGGTCATCGATGGTGGCGTAGAGTCGGGCTCGATGCCTGGAACCGACGCCGCGCTGCTCGCCCCACTCGACGGGCTCGTCGCCCGCCGCGAGCTGGGTGACCTGCTCGATCAGATCTGGGCGGGTGCCCTCGACCCCGTCACCGTCGAGTTGTGCCGCCTGCGCATCGCCCAACTCCTGGGCGACCGTGCCGGCGAAGCCCATCGGTCGGAGGCCGCCGTGGCGGCCGGCTTCGACGACGGTCTCGTCGCCGTTCTACCTCAGTGGGCGACCCACCCGGCGTTCGACGAACGACGCCGCGCCGCACTGCGGTTCACCGAGGGATACGTCATCGACGCCCACAGCCTCGGTGACAACGACCGCGCCCAGGTGCTCGATCAGTTGCGCGAACCCGAGGCCGTCGCCCTCACTTTGGCCCTCGCGACCTTCGATGCCCTCACCCGCACCCGCCTCGCCCTCGATCCCCGGGAGTCCCCCTGATGCCCACCATCGCCGCCCCACCCGGCGCCGCCACGATGTTCGATCATCAACCGCAGGCGTGGGCCGCCTTCAACCGGTTCTACGGCACGTTGTGGACCCATGGCGCCGTCCCGCAACCGGTGAAGGAGGCCGGGCGCATCCGCAACGCCCGGCTCGTCGACTGCGGCATATGACGGAACCTCCGCTTCGCAGGTGCGAAGCAGCAGGGCCTGACCGAGGACCTCGTCGACCTCGTCGACGACGGGTACGACGAGACCGACCTCCCGCCCGAGATCAAGGCGGCCCTCGCGATCACCGACGCCATCCTGGCCGACCCGGCGTCGGTTCGGGACGCCGCCGGGGCCGATCAGTTCTCAGGGAACGAACTGGCCGAGATCGTGCTCACCGTGGCCGTGGCGCACGGGTTCTCCAAGGCGGCGATCGCCTGGGGACCGCCGCCGCAGTTCCCGGTCATGGAGGTGCCTACGCCGTCACCGGACAGCGCCGTGGCCTGACGGCCCCCCGAAGGGGACGGCTCGGGGGACCACATGTCCTCGAGCGGCCTTCGGGGGAGCGCTGCCGACGAGGACGGCCACCGCGAGGAACCCGACCATGGCGGCGATGTTCATCCCACCGGACATCCTCATGTCCCGGGCGGCCAGTACGGTGTCGAACAAGGCCATCGACAGCAGCGCGCCATAGGCGCCGGCCGCCGCCCCTCGCCGCGACGCGATGAGCACGATGACTCCGGCGAGCACGGCCCACTGACCCAGCGCCGGGATCTCGACGGCGAGCAGGAGCATCGAGGCGGCGGCGAGAGACCCCACGACGGCCACGACGTCGCGGCCAGCAGCGTAGGGGACTCGATCAGGGGTCGGGTGCGTTGTCATGACTCCGTCATACCGGCCGTCTGCGGCGAGGGACGACGTCTTGACGAGTTCGTAGCGCCTCGCCCGAGGATCTCTACGCCGACGACACGCGACGGACCAGCGACACCAGTCACGTGCGTATTCAGCGCGTTCTTAGCGCGGCATATCACAGGTCCCCGCGGAGCGGCTCCTACCGTTCGATCGGACGGTGACCGCCCGCCACAGCTGTGGTCGCCGTCGGCCATACCCCCGACCGAACCGAGCTCCGACGTTGTACACCACGCTCAAGCGAGTCCTCATCGGCAAACCGCTGCCGTCCCACGACGAGCAGCATCAGCGTCTGAGCAACAAAGTCGGTCTCGCCGTCTTCGCCTCGGACGCCATCTCGTCGACGGCCTACGCGACCGAGGAGATCCTCTTCGTCATCTTCCCGATCGCCGGATTCGCCTCGTTGAAGTACCTGAACCCGATGGCGTTCCTGGTCTTGGCGCTCCTGATCATCGTGGCCACGAGCTACCGCCAGACGATCAAGGCCTACCCGAGTGGTGGCGGATCGTATGTGGTGGCCCGGGAGAACCTCGGGGTGATGCCCGCTCTGGTCGCCGGCTCGTCGCTCCTCGTCGACTACGTGCTCACCGTGGCGGTGTCCGTGTCGGCCGGCGTCGCCGCCATCACGTCGGCGGTCGACGGGTTGGGCGACTACCGCGTCTTGCTCTGCCTGGCCGCCATCGCCATCTTGATGGTGGCGAACCTGCGGGGCGTGAAGGAATCCGGCCGCCTGTTCGCCTTTCCGACCTACGGCTACATCATCGCCCTGTCGGGTCTGCTCCTCTACGGCCTCGGCCGGTCCTTCTTCGGTGACCTCGACTCGATCCCAGAGGATCCGGAGCGCCTCGAGGAGATCCGCGACAATGCCCAGTTCGCGAGCGGGGTGGGCTCTTCTACCTGGCTCGGGCCTTCTCATCGGGCGCGGTGGCGCTCACCGGCATCGAGGCCATATCCAACGGTGTCAGCGCCTTCAAGAAGCCGGAGTCGAAGAACGCCAGCAAGACCCTCGTGTGGATGGCCTCGATCCTCGGCGTGATGTTCTTCGGGATCTCGGTGCTCGCCCGCCGTCTCCAGCCCGTACCCAGCCACGACGAGACGGTGTTGTCCCAACTCGCCCGTCACGTCTACGGCGGCTCGGGCGCCATGTACTGGATCATGCAGATCATCACGTTCTCGATCTTGATCCTGGCCGCGAACACCGCCTTCGCGGACTTCCCCCGGATCGCCTCGATCCTGTCGAAGGACCGCTACCTCCCTCGCCAGTTCGCCAACCGTGGTGACCGCCTGGTGTTCTCCAACGGCGTGGTGGTGCTCGTCGTTCTTCGCCGGACTTTTGATCGTCGGCTTCGGTGGCAACACCACGCGCCTCATCCCGCTCTACGCGGTAGGCGTGTTCATGGCCTTCACGCTCTCCCAGGCCGGCATGGTCGTGCACCACCGCAAGGAACGTGAGCCCGGCTGGCAGCGTGGCTTGGTGATCAACGCGATGGGCTGTGTCGCCACATTCATCGTCCTCATCATCGTGGTGATCCCAAGTTCACCATGGGCGCCTGGGTGCCGATGGTGGTCATCCCGATGGTCATGGTGCTGTTGTGGACCACCCACAATCACTAGTCCGAGTGGCCAACCTGCTGCGCATCGAGCGATTAGCCCGATGCAACGGAAGAACACTACCGTCGTCCTCGTCTCCGGGCGTGCACCGCTCGAGCATGCAAGCGATGGCGTTCGCCAAGCGCATGCATCCTGACCGCCTCGTTTGCGCAACTGCATGCGACGAGGATCAGGCCGAGCATGTCCAAGCCGAATGGGAGCGGTTCAACGTCGATGTCGAGCTCGCTGTCATCGACTCGCCCTACCGCGAGGTGACCCGGCCGCTGCTGGCGTTCCTCGATGAGGTCGAGCTGCGCCATCCTGACGACAACACGACGGTGATCCTGCCCGAGCTCGTGGTCGACCGATGGTGGGAGCAGCTGCTGCACAACCAAGCCGCGCTCGCGCTGAAGGCGCGGCTGCTGTTCCGCCCGCGCACGATCGTCGTCTCGGTGCCGTTGCACCTGAGCCCCGGATTCCACGATACTGAGCCGCCCCCTGCCGACGCCGACGCCACCATCCCCCCGCTCAGCGACGAGGAGGCCGTCAGGCTCTGACTTTAATTACCCTCAACGTGCCCGCTTCGCTCGCTCCGTTCGGGCGAGTTTCTGGAGGTGCCGGCTTCGCCGGCGCTCATCGTGGCTGCACCGGGATGGCCAAGCCACACCGGCACAGGCCGGGGCGTGGCGCGACCGCCCGACGCCATTCTCATCCGTCGTGGCGGCCCAAGGCCATGGAATCTCCGAGGCCGTCAGGCCGACCCAGCAACACTGAGGCGTCAGGCCGACCCAGCAACACTGAGGCGTCAGGCCGACCCAGCAACACTGAGGCGTCAGGCCGACCCAGCAACACTGAGGCGTCAGGCCGACCCAGCAACACCGAGGCCGTCAGGCCGATCGGGCTGGGTGGGCGCTCCTTGTATCGATATCCGAGCCCGGGCTCGGTGTGGAAATAGCGCGGTTGACTCGGCACCGGTTCGAGCTTGCGGCGAATGTGCGCCATGGAGCGGAAGGTAGTTCGTCTCCTCGCCGTACTGAGGCCCCCAGACATCTTGGAG
>CAVTAI010000012.1:0-518688 GCA_963732655.1 uncultured Acidobacteriota bacterium
CACCAGCAAGTTCTTGAAGTGACGTCCATCGTTCCATCGTCCACCGCACACCATCACTGACTCGTGCTGGATCGTCTCAGCAGCGACGCCAACGTCGAGCATGCTGGCGATCCTCGAGTCGGCGCAGGACGCGAAGTCGCGGGCTGTCGCTTCGTGTTGGTTCTTCTGGGCGGGTTCGCGGTCGGGTGCTGGTGTGCGACTGGTTGGCGCTGGTGGAGCGCTCAGCTTGGTGCTGCCGTTCGGATGCCGAGTTGGCTCGCGGCGTTGAGCATCCGCTCGTCATAGGTCACGACCCGGCCGAGGTCAGCCTCCAGTTGCCGAGCGGTCGCGAGATGGATCGCGTCTAGGGACCGAACCTCGACGGGGAGGAGCGTCGCTGCCGCGTTGAGGATCCGGTCGTTCACCCGGATGAGCTCGACCCGGTCGAGCACGGACCGACCCCGCGCAAGTGCCTCGTCCCCTTCGAGGAGGAGCGATCGCAGGACTTCGGTACGGGCGAGCGCGCTTGACACCAGCGGGCGGCGACGTCGCAGGTACCGGCGAAGCACTGCCGACTCGGGCTCCTCGACCGCGAGCTTCACCAGGGCGGAGGAATCCAGGTAGGTCGCCGCCATCAACGCTCGTGTTCACGAAGGCGAGCCAGCCTGCTCGATGGCGACTCGGCGCCCCGCGAGGGCAAAGGGGCAGGAAGATCGTCGAGGTCGCCGGTTGCGGGCTCGATGTCGCCAGATGCGCGCATTCGCTCCAGTGCGCTGCCTTGGGGCAACGGACTGAGGAGCGCCACGGGACGACCTCGATCGGTGATCTCGATTGTCTCGCCGTCTTCGACGAGGCGGAGCAGTTCGCTGGCCCGTTGTCGTAGCTCTCGCACCCCGACGGTAGTCATGTGCTACTTGTAGCATCTTTGGTGCTGCTGTGCAACCTGGGCTGGTCTGCGAGGGCCAGGGTCGTGCGGACCGGGCCGACAGACTCGGGCCGTGGCAGGCCAGCCCAGACGCCCACCGGGCGCAGTCGCGTTTCCGCTCGCTGATCCGGCCCGCACACTGTGACGACCGATGCCGAATTGGAGGCACTGATCGGCTCACCTGGCGAGCGGGTCAAGATGAAGCTCCTCACCGAGGTCGACGGCACGGCCCGAGAGTTCATCGAGCGCTCTCCGTTCGTCGTGGTCGCCACGTGTGATGCCGACGGCCGGCTGGACGCATCTCCCAAGGGAGACCCACCCGGATTCGTCCACGTGATCGACTCCAAGACGCTCGCAATCCCCGAACGGAAAGGGAACGCGCTCGGCTTTGGGCCCCGAAACATTCTGGCCACCGGCCGCATCGGTCTGATCTTCATGGTCCCGGGGCAGCGCGAGACCTATCGGGTCAACGGAACTGCCCACTTGACACGCGATCCGGAGCTGCTCGATCGGCTCGCGGTGTCGGGCAAGCCTGCGCTGATGGCGACGGTGGTCGAGGTGGACGAGGCGTTCTTCCACTGCGGCAAAGCGATGATCCGCGCCAAGCTGTGGGCCTCGCCTGATGATGCCGAAGCTGACCGCCACCCCATCGCTGAGCAGATCGGCGCAATCATGGGCGACGAGAAGTTCGTGGAAGTGGTCGCGACCGATCTCGAGCCGATGACAACCGGCCGAGCTTGGCTGCAAGGCCCCGATCTACCCGGCCGCGAAGCTCGACCCGCCGCCTTCAATGACCCGACGCCGCGGGCGGCCCTCGACCCACGAGGTCATCCACCGCCGTACGTAGGCGCTGCCGGGAGCCTGGAGTGGGTCCGGTGGTACCGTTCGAGTGGAGCCTCTCAACGCTGCGGTGAATACCTGTCGAACGAACTCGCCGACAACACCACCAGCAAGTTCTTGAAGTAATCGGCCCCGAGCCTCCCGCCGTTTGCCGACTCAGACGAGGCCGAGCTCGCCGACGGCGTCTCGCTCCTCGGCCAGTTCGGCGGTCGAGGCATCGATGCGGGTGCGGGAGAAGTCGTTGATGTCGAGGCCCTGGACGATCTCGTACCGGCCGTCGCGGCACACGCACGGGAACGAGGAGATGAGCCCCTCGGGCACGTCGTAGCTGCCATCGGACGGCACGGACATGGACACCCAGTCACCGGCGGGGGTACCCAGGCACCAGTCGTGCATGTGATCGATGGCCGCATTGGCGGCCGACGCGGCCGAGGATGCGCCACGCGCCTCGATGATGGCGGCGCCCCGCTTGGCGACCGTCGGGATGTAGGTGTCGGCGACCCAGGCGTCGTCGTTCACCAGCTCGGCGGCGTTCTGGCCATCGACCTCGCAGTGGAAGAGGTCCGGGTACTGGGTGGTCGAGTGGTTGCCCCAGATGGTCATCTTGGCCACGGACGTGACGGGGCGGCCGACCCGGGCCGCGAGCTGAGCCACGGCCCGATTGTGATCGAGCCGGGTCATCGCCGTGAACTGGCCGGGGTCGATGTCGGGTGCGTTGCTCATGGCGATGAACGCATTGGTGTTGGCCGGGTTGCCCACCACCAGCACCTTGATCTCGCGTTTGGCCGCCGCGTTGATGGCGCGACCTTGTGGCCCGAAGATGCCACCGTTGGCGGTCAGGAGGTCGGACCGCTCCATGCCCTGCTTGCGGGGCATGGCGCCGACGAGGAGCGCGATATCGGCATCGCCGAAGGCGACCTCGGCGTCATCGGTGGCGACGGTGCCGGCGAGCAGTGGGAAGGCGCAGTCGTCGAGTTCCATGATGACGCCGTTCAGGGCGCCGAGGGCGGGGGTGATCTCGAGCATCTGGAGGACGATCGGTTGGTCCGGTCCCAGTAGGTGGCCGCTGGCGATCCGGAACAGGAGGCTGTAGCCGATCTGACCGGCGGCGCCGGTGACTGCGACTCGAACGGGGGTCTTGGTGCTCACGGCGCCAGTGTAGGAAGCCGTCGGCGGCGACCCGAAGCCGGGCCACCGCCGAACTCCTCACGAACTACCCGTCGATGAGAGCTTCGGCGGTGGCGTCAGACCGGATCAAGCTGTAGAGATGGACATCTATCCGGGGTACGCCGGTGCCGCAGCCGCCGGCGTACACCGAGCGAAGAACACCTTCCTCGACGAACCCGACCCGGCTGAGCAATCGGCGCGACGCTTCGTTGCCCACCAGAACCTCGGCCTCGATGCGCTCGAAACCGGCGATGAGGACCTCACGCACGAGCGTGGTGATCGCCAGGGTGCCGAAACCCTGCCGGCGGGCCGAGGGGCCCAGCCAGTACCCGAGTTGCGTGGTCGCCGCGGGCTCGTCGACGTGGTGGACACCGCACATACCGAGGAGGCGACCGTCGTCTCGGCGGGTGATGACGTAGTCCTGAGCGGATCGCTGAAGCGCCTGTTCCGCCGCCCTCTCGACGAACGAGAGGGCGTCCGCCGTGGTGTAGGGCCAGGGGATGGTCGTCCAGCGCGAGATCTCGCGGTCTTGGCAGGCGTCGACGATGCCGGGGACATCGTTCCGCGTCGGCGCTCGCAGCAGCAGCTCCGCGGTCGGGAACGATGGGGGGAGCAGGAGATCAGCCACGCCGACATCTTGCCGCCGGTTCCCCCTCAGCGCCGAGTGTTTCCGAGCCAGGCGGCCCACAGCTGCGCGTAGATGCCACCGGCGGCCACCAGCTCCTCATGGCGGCCATCCTCGACGATCTGGCCCTCGTCGAAGACGAGCACCCGGTCGGCACGCTCGGCGGTCGACAGGCGGTGCGCGATCGACACCGTGGTGCGGCCCCGGGCCAGCCGGACGAGGGCATCGGCCAACGCCGACTCCGTCTCCGGATCGACGGCGCTCGTCGCCTCGTCGAGGACGAGAAGACCGGGATCGGCAAGCTGCGCTCGCGCCAGCGCGACGAGTTGACGCTCCCCCACCGACAGCGCATCGCCGCGTTCACCGACCGGGGTGTCGAGACCCTGAGGGATCCGATTCACCCACCACCCGAGTCCGAGCCGCTCGAACGCCGCCGCGACCTCGTCCCGGCCCGCGCCGGGTCGGCCTCGCTCGACGTTGTCGGCGACGGTACCGTCGAAGAGGAACCCGTCTTGGGGCACCATGCGGATGCGGCGCCGACGGCTCGTTCCATCGGCCTCGCGCAGGTCGACTCCGCCGACCTCGACGGCGCCGGCGGTGGGATCGGAGAACCGGCACAGCAGCTTGGCGAAGCTGGTCTTGCCGGACCCCGTCTCACCGACGACGGCCACGTTCGTTCCCGGCTCGATGGTCAACGTCAAGCCGCGCAGGACATCCGGGCCTTCTCGATAGGCGAATCGCACGTCGCTGAGCGACACCCCGAGAGGGCCATCAGGGAGGGGTCGGCCCGCCACCGGGTCGTCGACCTCGATCGGGTGGTCGAGGAGCGCCTGGACCTTGGCCCAGCCGGCGAGCGCGGTCTGGGTTTGATCGAGCACTTCGCCGAGCTCGTTGATCGGCCCGAGCAGCAGGTTGACCAGGAACAGCATCGCCACCAGCTCACCCGACGACAGGCCCCACTCGGCACCCCGCACGACCCCGATGCTGATCACGGCGCCCATGGCGATGGCGCCGAACATGTCGCTGATCGGCAGCAGGAACGCGAACCACTTGTGGGCCCGGACCTGAGCCCGGTACTGGTCTTCGGTCGCTCGGGCCAGCCGTTGCCGAACCGTGCCGGCGTAGTTGTAGGCGGACACGACGGGAGCGCCCATGACCGTCTCGGACACCACGCTCACCGTGTCGCCGACCCGCGAGCGGAGCCGTCCGTACGCGTCGAGCTGGCGCCGCTGGATCATGCGCAGAACCGGGATGATCGGGAGGTAGACGATGATGGTCACCACGGCCAGCTGCCAGGCGTAGAGCGCCATCACGACCAAGGTCGCCGCGATCAACAAGCTGTTGACGATCCAGGACACGGCGCCCCATTGGAGGAACTGCGCCACCTGCTCGATATCGGTGGTGACGCGGGCGACGAGGACGCCCTTTCGGGTATCCGCGTGGTCCTCGAGGCTCAGCCGATGGACGTGCCGGAACGCCGCCACCCGAAGGTCGCGGAGGGCCAGCTCCGCGTTGGCCACCAGCCGGAGATACGTCGCCCGGGCCACCCATCCGAACCCGATGATCGCCGTCGCCGCCAGGACACAGGCGGTGGCGACGAACCCGCTGCGGAAGCCCTGATCGGATCGGATGCCTTCGTCGATCACGATCTGGATGACGACCGGTAGGGCCAGCTTGCCTACGGCGCCGGCCAGGGCCATCACCGCCGTGAGGGCAAGGCCACGGCGGAGGTGCGGACTGTCGTGGATGCCGCGCCGCAACACGGCGACGGCGCGCACACCAGTCGTCTCCTCGAGGCTGCCGATACCGCCGACCGCCGGCGAGCCGTCGGCGCCGGGCTGCTCCGTCGCGATCGGGTCACTCATTGGATCGCCTCGGCGCTGGTGTCATACGCCCGCACGAGTGCTTCGTACTCGGGATCGGCGAGCAGTTCGTCGTGACGTCCATGAGCGCGGATCCGGCCGTCCGACATGAACACCACCGTGTCGGCCAGACGGATGGTGGACAGTCGGTGGGCCACGATGACGACGGTCGCCAGGCCGGCCGAGCGCAGACGATCCAGGATGTCGGCCTCGACCCGAGGGTCGACGGCCGACGTGGCGTCGTCGAGCAGCAACACGCGGGGTCGGCGCACCAGGGCGCGGGCCAGCGCGATGCGTTGGCGCTGCCCGCCCGACAACGTGACACCGCGCTCGCCGAGGACGGTGTCGTAGCCCCGCGGCAGGGCGCGGATGAAACGATCGGCGCGGGCGTCGTCGGCGGCCGCGGCGATCTCCGCGGGACGGTGTCCTGCGCCCATGTCGATGTTCTCGGTGACCGAGTCCGCGAACAGGAACGACTCCTGGAAGACCGGGACGACCGCAGCGGCCAGCTGCGAACGGTCGACGGTCGACAGATCGGTGCCGCCAAGGCGCACGGTCCCGTGGGTCGGCTCGTACAAACCGGCGAGCAGCGACATCACGGTGCTCTTGCCGGCTCCGGTGGATCCGACGAGCGCCACCACGGCTCCGGCCGGCACGGAGAGGGTGACGCCGTGGAGCACCTGCTGTTCGCCGTAGCCAAAGGTCAGGTCGACGACCTCGAGTCCAAGAGGGCCCGTGGGCACGGATGCGGTTCCCCCGCCCGGCGGTTGGGCGTCCCTCAGCACGCCATCGATGCGACCACGGGCGATCACCGAGCGCGGCAGCTCCTCGAGCATGAAACCCATGACCTGCACCGGAACGGCCAGGATGCTGAACAGCGTCATGGCCGCCACCAGATCGCCGACCGAGATGGCCTCCCTCGACACCAACCAACCGCCGAGGCCGAGCAGGGCGACGACGCCGAGGCTGGGCAGGGCCGCGATCGCCGGCTCGAAGCTGGCCCGCAGCCGCCCCACCGCCAGTCGTTCGTGACGTAGCGCCTCAGCCGCCTGTGCCATTCGCAGGACTTCGTCGTCCTCCAACCCCAGCGCCTTCACCGTCGCGACACCATCGACGCTCTCGTGCACGAGGCCGGCCACCGCGCTCAGGCGATCCTGAACCCGCGACGCCGGGCCCTCGACGTGTTTGGTGTAGATCCGGTTCATCAATGCCAGCGCCGGGAACAGCACCAGCCCGACGATCGCCAGCAGAGGATGGAGCACGAGCAAGCTGACGATCGACAGGATCACCAGCACGATGACGGCGACCGAGAACGGCAACGGCTTGAGCAGGGTGGTCGACGCGTCCATGTCGAAGTCGACGTGCCCGATCAACTCGCCCGTCGGCCGCCGACTGTGGAAGGACAGAGGTTGCCCCAGGTAGTGCTCGACGACGGCCCGCCGATCGGTGCGCTGCGTGCGGTACTCCGCCACCGCCCCGAAGTAACGGCGTCCTACCACCCCGGCCCCCCGCAGCACGGCGATCACCAGCAGCACGGACAGACCCGCGACGAGGCGATCGTGGTCGGTCGCCCCTTCATCGAGGGCCGGCACGATCACGTCATCGGTGAGACGCCCGAGCACCACCGTGAACGCGATCGCGCCCACGGCGTAGAGGATGGCGCTGCTCATGGCCGCGACGTGCGGCACGGGGTGAAGGCGAACCGAACGAGCGATCAGACGCACGCCGCGAACGAACATACGCCCGCTAACTCCGAGCTCGGCGCCGTCGAGGTCGGAGTCAGCGAAGCCGAAGGGTGAGTGCGATGGGTCGGACACCTACAGGCGGTCGACGATGCTCAGGACCGGCCGCTACAGGCGGTCGACGATGGCCTGGGCGAACTCCGAGCACTTGACCTCGGTGGCGCCCTCCATCAGTCGGGCGAAGTCGTAGGTGACGACCTTGTCGGCGATGGTCTGTTCCATGGCCCGGGTGATGTCCTTCGAGGCATCCATCCAGCCCAGGTGCTCGAACATGAGCACGCCCGACAGCAGCACGGACGACGGGTTCACCTTGTCCTGGCCGGCGTACTTCGGCGCCGTGCCGTGCGTGGCTTCGAAGATGCCGTGACCCGTGACGTAGTTGATGTTGGCGCCCGGGGCGATGCCGATGCCGCCGACCTGGGCCGCCAAGGCGTCGGACAGGTAGTCGCCGTTGAGGTTCATCGTGGCGATCACGTCGAACTCGTCGGGACGGGTGAGGACCTGCTGGAGGGCTATGTCGGCGATGGCATCTTTGACCAGGATCTTGTCGCCGGGTTTGCCGCCACAGTCGTCCCAGCCCACGAACTGGTCGCTGAACTCCTCACGGACGAGCTCGTAGCCCCACTTCTGGAACGCGCCCTCGGTGAACTTCATGATGTTGCCCTTGTGCACCCAGGTGACAGAGCGACGGTTGCGCTCGGCCGCATAGAGGAGGGCGGCGCGCTGGAGGCGCTGCGAACCGGTCTTGGACACCGTCTTTACTCCGATGCCGGCGTCCTCGCGGATCTGCCATCCGAAGGCATCGAGCAGCAACTGGCGCATCTTCTCTGCTTCGGGCGTGAACGCCTCGACCTCGAGACCCGCGTAGATGTCCTCGGTGTTCTCGCGGAAGATCACCATGTCGACCAAATCGGGACGCTTCACCGGGGAGGGAACGCCCTCGAACCACCGCACTGGCCGCAAGCACACGTACAGATCGAGGATCTGACGCAGGGCCACGTTGAGGCTCCGGAAACCCCCGCCGATCGGCGTGGTCAGCGGGCCCTTGATGCCGATGAGGTACTCGTTGAAGATCTCGATGGTCTCCTGGGGCAACCAGTCGCCGGTCTCGTTGAAGGCCTTCTCGCCGGCTAGGACCTCACGCCACTCGATCGTCTTGCCGTACTTGGTGGCCGCCGCATCGAGCACGAGCTTGGCGGCCGGCCAGATGTCGACTCCGGTGCCATCACCTTCGATGAAGGGGATGATCGGGTTCTCCGGCACGTTGAGGGTGCCGTCGCTGTTCACAGTGATTTTGTCTGCCATCGGCGGCGAGCCTATCGGGTTGCCGACCCTGGATCAGACGTTCGGCGCCGATCAGCGCAGGCCGAGGGCTTCGACGACGCGCTCCGATGCCTCGGCCTGGTTCAACGCATAGAAGTGCAAACCCGGCGCTCCCGCCCGCTGGAGGGCCTCACACAACTCGACGGTCTGTTCTACTGCTATGGCCAGCCGGTCGTCGGCGTCGGCTGACTCGAGCCGGGCGAAGAGGGGTTCGGGGACCCGGGTTCCGTTCATAGCGGAGAACCGGCGCACCGACGCCGGGTTCGTGACCGGGATGACACCGGGCACGATCGGTTTGTCGACCCCGAGTGAGGCGACGTCGTCGAGCATTCGCGAGTAGTCCTCGGCATCGAAGAAGAACTGGGTGATGGCGAAATCCGCCGCCGCGAGTTTCTCGGCCAGGAACCGCCGGTCGTCAGCTCGTGACGCTGATCGGGGATGCGATTCGGGGAACGCCGCCACGCCGATCGACCCGACACCCCGGGAGCGGCACAACTCGACGAGCTCGAGCGCGAAACGAAAGTCGCCGGCCGGAGTGTCACCATCAGTCGGGGGATCGCCGGCCAGGGCGAGGATGTTCACCACGTCATGGCGGCTGTAGTCGTCGAGCAGGTCTTCCATCTCGGCACGCGTGTGGCTCACGCAGGTGAGATGGGCCATGGCCGGGAAGGACTGGCCGGCGCACAGGCCGACGACGAGGTCCCGGGTGTGGGACCGAGTGGAGCCGCCCGCGCCATAGGTGACCGACACGAACGAGGGTGACAGCTTGGCCAGGCGCTCGATGGTGCTGGCCAGCGCCGCCTCGCCCTCGATGGTCCGCGGGGGGAAGAACTCGAACGACAGGGTGGGCCCGGCCGCGATCAGGTCATGGATCCTGGACACGGCTCGCAGGCTAACGGCCCGTAGCGAGCCGACCGCCGATGTGCGGTGGCGACGACTGACCCCCCATCCCGAGCGCCACTACTGTCCGTCCGTGCTCCCCATCCGGGATGACAACCCGACTCGCCGCACACCGGTCGTCACCGTGGCGCTCATCGTCGTCTGCGCCGCGGTGTACTTCGCCGTCCAGCCGCAGGAATCGACCGACGACGGCATCGCGTTCAGCTACGAGTACGCCGCCATCCCGTGCGAGATGGTGGAGAACCGGCCGTTGACGCGCGGCGAGGTGATCCTCACCATCGAGGCCGGCGAGGAGTCGGCCTGCAACGAGAGCGTGCGCCCGGTGGAAGCCACCCGCCGCCCGGTCTTCCCGGACAAACACATCTGGCTGGCAGGGCTGTTCTCCATGTTCCTCCACGGCTCGATCCTCCACCTGGCCGGCAACCTCGTCTTCTTATGGGTGTTCGGCAACAACGTGGAGGACCAACTGGGGCGCACCCGGTACGTCGCCTTTTACCTGGCCGCCGGTGCGGCTGCGACCGCCGGACACGTAGCGTCGCAGATCCACAGCACGGTGCCGGTGATCGGTGCGTCCGGAGCCATAGCTGGCGTGATGGGCGCGTATCTGGTGTGGTTCCCGTGGGCTCGTGTGCGCACCATCGTCATCTTCGGGTTCATCCCGTTGTGGCCCAAGCTGCCCGCCGTGGTGCTCCTGGCGTTGTGGTTCGTGTCGCAGTTCTTCGTCGGTCCCGACGAAGGCGTGGCGTGGGTCGCGCATGTCGTGGGATTCGCCTTCGGTGCGGCCGTGGCGGCGGTGTTCCGCTCCGACGACGCGTTCCGCGCCCGCCTGTCGGCGCACCGGCGACGGGTCGAAGAGCTCGACCTCTGACGCAATGCTCGTTGTTGCGACGCCGTCTTCGATCAGTGTCGGAAGTGTCGTTCGCCGGTGAAGACCATGGCGATGCCGGCTTCGTTGGCGGCGTCGATGACCTCGGCGTCACGCACGGAACCGCCGGGCTGGATGACCGCGGTGGCGCCGGCATCGATGGCGGCGTCGAGGCCATCGCGGAACGGGAAGAAGGCGTCGCTCGCGCAGGCGCCGCCCACCGCGCGCCCGGCCGCCTTCTCGGCCGCGATGCGGCCCGCGTCGCGGCGGTTCTGCTGGCCGGCGCCGATGCCGACCGCCTGCCCGTCCTTGGCCAGCACGATCGTGTTCGACATGACCCTCGCGCACACACGCCACGCGAAGTCGAGATCGGTCCATTCGCGGTCCGTCGGCGGGCGGTCGGTGGCAATGGTCCAGGCCGACCGGTCGAGCGACACCGTGTCCGGCGTCTGGACGAGCAGTCCGCCGTCGATCGAGCGAAGCTCCAACGCCGCGCTGGTCGGGGCCGGGGCGGCCAGGATGCGCAGGTTCTTCTTCTCCTGCAGCTTGGCCAGCGCCTCGGGCTCGAAGGACGGCGCCACGACGACCTCGGTGAAGATCCCGCTCAACGATTCGGCGAGCTCGAGGGGCACCGGCCGGTTGAGGGCGACGATGCCACCGAAGGCCGACACCTCGTCGCACTGGTGGGCGAGCCGGTAGGCCGCCGAGATGTCCGCGGCGACGGCGGCACCACACGGGTTGGCGTGTTTGATGACGACTGCAGCCGACACGTCGTCACCGAGAGCGTGCACGAGCCGCCACGCCGCCTCGGTGTCGTACACGTTCAGGTACGACATCTCCTTGCCGCCGAGCTGCTCGGCGCGGTCCCACCACGACTGCTGCCCCACGAAGCGGTAGCGGGCACCAACCTGATGCGGGTTCTCGCCGTAGCGCAGGACCTGCATCCGTTCCGCGGCCAGGTGCAGCGTGGGTGGCAAAACGTCGGCGGCCGGCGCGGCCATACCAGGATCGCTGGCGGCTGGTGCACCAACCGCCGATTCGTCGAACCAGGCGACGACCGCGGCGTCGTACGCCGCAGTGTGCGCAAACGCCTTCCGGGCCAACGTGCGCCTTGTCGGCGCGCCGAGCGATCCGGCGCTTCGCAACTCCTCGACCACGGTGTCGTAGTCGGCTGGGTCGACCACGACGCCAACGTGGGCATGGTTCTTGGCCGACGCCCGCACCATCGCCGGGCCGCCGATGTCGATGAGCTCGATCGACGGATCGGAGGAGAAGGGGTAGAGGTTGGCGATCACCAGGTCGATCGGGGCGATGCCGTAGTTCTCGAGGTCGGCCACATGAGCGGGATCGGACCGGTCGGCGAGGATGCCACCGTGGACCACTGGGTGGAGGGTGACGACGCGGTGGCCCAACATGGCCGGATACCCGGTGAGGTCGGCCACGTCGGTCACCTCGATGCCGGCATCAGCGATGGCCCGGGCGGTGCCACCGCTCGAGACCAGCCGCCAACCGAGGCCGGCAAGGCTCTGGGCCAGCTCGACGATGCCCGCCTTGTCGAAGACGGACAGGAGCGCAGTGGGTGCAGCGGGTTCGGCCACGGTTCCTCCGAGCCAGCGGCTCAGTCGACGGGTGCCGCCGACCCTAGCGGGCGCCGGTCGAGCGTCGATGGTCCGGGCGCGAGGCGCGGCGACGGGATACCTTATGCCTGCGTTCGTACACGAACAGGGGAGAGACGACGTGAACAATCAGCTCAAGCCGGGCACCATCATGTTGATCGCCGGAGGAGCGGTGCTGGCTGTCAGCACCTTCCTGACGTGGTTCGATGTCGGAGACGGCTTCAACGGGTGGGAAACGGACTTCTTTGGCTTTCAGGGGATCTTCGTGTTCCTGATCGGCGCGGCGGTTGCCGTAGCCGTCGCCCTCAAGAGCTTCGCCGGCACCCAGCTGCCGGCGCGCGTCCTGGGGTTCACGCTCAACCAACTCTTCATGGCTCTTGGCCTCGCCGCGTTCCTCATCACCTTTGGTCAGCAGTTCGGTGACGAGCGTGGATTCGGGGTCATCCTCGGCTGGATCGCCTCCGCGGTCGTCATCGCCGGTGCTTTCATGGAGGGTCAGGGCGACAGTGCGGCGCCGAGCAATCGGCCACCCACCACGTTCTGATCTTCGCGTCATCCTGGTCCGACTCGGCCGGGCGCACCGTCCACGGGACGTAGCGCCCGGCCGGTGTCGCTGTCCGGGGACGGGTCATTCGAGCGGCGGATCGTCGCAGCCGTTCGACCCGCCACCGGAGCCCGCCGGCACCGATCGAGGGAGCGGGTCCACGAAGCCGCTGCCCGGATCCGGCGTGGTCAGGAAGCGGACGACGGCTCGGGCCAGGGCGTCGGCCTCGACGGCCTGGAACTCGGGCGTGGCCAATAGCGCCTCCTCGGCCGAGTTCGTGAGGTACGCCGCTTCGCTCAGCACCGCAGGAACTCCGGCGCTGTACCTCAGGATCCCGTAGTAGTCGCCGCCCTCGTCGTTGGGCCGGTACTTGGCGCCGGCATCCCGGGCCGCCCCCCACTCGATGGCGTACGAGCTGAACGCGGCCACGGTCTCCTCGTAAACGAGCCCGGCCAGGCGGCGTGATTCGGCCGAGTCGATTTGGTAGTAGGTCTCGCCCCCCGGCGTGGGCACGAAGAGCTCGGGCAGGGCGTTGTGATGGATCGAGACGAAGGCCTGGGCGCCCACGGCGGTGGCGATGGCGCCCCGGGTTCGCAAGGTGATCCGGTAGTCGGCGGTCCTCGTCTGCAGCACGGCGTACCCCAGCGCTTCGAGTCGTTCTTCCACCATCAACGCGATGGGCAGGTTGACATCTCGCTCGACCAGGCCGCCCTCACCGACCGCTCCCGTCTCCTCGCCGCCATGGCCGGCGTCGATGACGACATGGGCGGCCGGCACCTCCGTACCAGTGCTCACCACGACTTCACGGTTGCACGGCCCGATCACCAGGTAGGTGCCATCGAGTTGATGGTGGACGATCGGCGCCACGATGCCGGTGGGAGTGATCAGCGCTCCGGAGCCCTCGTGGACCGGCAGCGGGATCGTGGTGGTGGTCGAGGTCGGGGGCGCCACCGTGGTGCTCGCCGCGGCGGGATCGGCCGCCGCCGCGGGATTGATGTCGGCCGCCGCTTCCTCGGCCAACTCCGGACGATCGTCGGACGCGCAGGCGCTCATCCCCAACAACGCCAGCCCCACGCCGGCCGCGGCCCATCTACGCACACTGTCTGACGCCACGGACTGATCCTACGAGCGGAAGCTCGGCGCTGATTCAGATGGCCCAACCGGAGTAGCCCTCAAGACCTAGGCCCCTCGTGCCGATGACACGGCGACCACAACGTCGATCGGGGTCCTCATGCGTCGTTACCTCACCGCAGCTGTCGTGCTCTGCACGCTGCTCTCCGTCACTGCCGCCGCGTCGGCCACCACCGCCAACGGCAAACGCATGACGGCGATCGGCGCCACCAAACCAGCGGTGTCCGACGGGCACGCGCACGACCACGAGTCGGTTCCCGCCAACGACCGGGCTCACGGTTTGGTCTTCGACGGGCTCCACCCCGGGCGGGCCGGCGGGCCGTGTGCCGGAGCGTTCGAACTGCCGGCCGTCGCCGCCGACGCCTGCAGCCATGGCCCCGACCCTGTCCCGGAGGGTCTGGACGTCTCGGTCGACGCCGACGCGCTCGACCCCGCAGTCGTCGCCGCCACACCGGGCATCGTGTGCGACGGCGACGGTGTCTCCGGAAACCGTACGGCAGTCATCTACGCCGTGACCTCCGACCGGACGGATCGCTACAGCCAGTACGCCGCATCGATCGCCACGTGGGCGGCCGGCGTCGAGTCGATCGTGGCCCAGAGCGCCGCCAGCCATGGGGGCGAGCGCCACGTCCGGTGGGAGACCTCGTCGACGTGCGATCTCACCGTCACCCGAGTCGTCCTGCCCGCCACCGCCGACGACAACATCTCGAACACCATCACGGCGCTGCAAGCGGCGGGCTTCAACCGGACCGACCGCAAGTACCTCGTGTTCATGGACGCCAACGTCTACTGCGGCATCGCCCAGCTCTACGGCGATGACCGGGCGACCGCCGACAACCTCAACAACGGCGGCCGGGCCATGTTCGCCCGGGTGGATGCCGGGTGCTGGAACGGCCCGACGGCGGCCCACGAGCTGTTCCACAACCTCGGAGCGGTGCAGTCCACGGCGCCCAACGCCTCGGCCCTCGGTCACTGCACCGACGAGTGGGATCTCATGTGTTACTCGGACGCCGCGGGCGTGATCATGACGTACCCCTGCGGTTCGGCGTGGTCGAACCTGCTCGACTGCGGCGGCGACGACTACTTCCGGATCTCGCCGCCGTCGGGTTCCTACCTGGCCAGCCACTGGAACACGGCCAACAGTCGTTTCCTGATGGGGCCCGCCGCGCCACCGCCCCCGTCGACCACCACCACGACCACGACGGTGGTCGTGCCGACCTCGACCACCACGACGACAACGGCCCCACCGCCACCACCGCCGTCCACGACGACGACACAACCACCAGCGACGTCGTGGTCCTTCGGCGGCAACCTCACTCGTCAGGCGGCCTCCGCCACGTTCTCGATCTCACCGGCTTCGTCGGGCACGCTGACCGTTCGTCTCACCGAGGGTGCGGCGGCACCGCAGAACAACGGCAACGGTGGCGGCCGCACCACGACGTGGCGCACCGAGGTACGGAACGCCGCGGGCGCGGTGGTGGCGACAGGGTCGGGCCCGTCCGGGCTCACCGTCACCGCTCCGGTCAGTGCCGGGACGTACACGATCGTGGTGAGCGCCGGACGAGGCACCTTCACTGCGGCGGCGACGCTGGCGATCGGCGGGTAGCCGCCCAGTCAGACGCGAAGGAGCCGGGCTCGAGGCCCGGCTCCTTCAGTGTCAGCGTGGCCAGCTCGTCAGTGGATGCCGTTGTTCCAGTTGTCGAGCGTGGTGCCCAGCGTGGTGTAGGCACTGCCGTCGCACGTCGCCAAGACGGCGTTCACCGCGGCGATCAAGGCAGCATTCGTGGCGTACGGCGGGAAGTCGTTCCCGAACTCGGCCTCGTTCAGCAGCGCTGCCACCGCGGCCCGCAGCATGATCTGCGCCTTGCCCAAAATCGTATTGCCACCCTGATAGCTGAGCGCCTGCAGAAGCGTGTCCGCACCCGTGGGCTTGCTCAGGTCGAGGTTCGTCCCTGGCTTCAAGCAGGCTGGGATGGCGAACACGTTCTGTACGAGCGTGCTCGTCGTGTACGGCGCATTCCACTCACGGGGATGGTTCTTCCAGTAACCCGGAGTACGTCCTCGCCAAGTGAAGGTGACGGTGGCGTCGTCATCGCCACAGGCCTCGTTGAGCTCGTTGTCAGCGACGCAGGCTTCGACGACGTTCACATGCGGCGTGTAGCCACCCGTGGCGGCCATCGTCCCCGTGATCACCTTGGTGAAGGTGCAGCTGTAGCTGCCGCCGACCACGATCTCCACCGGCGGAGTGACATCGCACGTCCCCTGCCCATCGAGGTTGCCGAACCGGTCGTCGATCAGCGACGAAAGCGTCACTGGTTCGACGGACTCGTTGTTCACCGAGACGCTGTAGGTAACCGTGCCACCGCTAGGCGGCAGGCTCGTCGGGCTCGCCGTCTTCACGACACTGATCGTCGGCAACACATCGCTCACCGTCACCGTCTCGTCATCGCTGTCCGTTGCCGTCGTGCCGTCGTTGTCCTCAACCGTCACCGACGCCGTGTTGTCGTAGGTGCCGGCATCTGTGTGCGACACCACGTACGTGCACGAGACCTGGTCCGGGCCACCGTCAGGAGCTCCCAGGCCATCGCCATCGTCTGGAGCGAGGGGCGGCGAGGTCACAAGCGCCAGGCAGCTAGGCGACAAGCTGTAGTTGTCCGTGAGTGCCGTGATGGCCACGGCCTCTGGCGAGTCGTTGTCGATCACCAGCGTGTAGACGAACGCACCACCTGGCTCCAGCCGGGTTCCCGGCACAGCGCTCTTCACGATCGTCACCGTCGGCGCCACATCCGTGAACGTCACCGTCGCATCATCCGTGTCAGTCGCCGTCGTCCCATCATCATCAACCGCGACCGCCGTCACCACATTCGTATGCGCCGTCAACGAATCCGACGCCAACACCTTGTCGAACGAACAGCTGTAGGACTCACCCGGCGCCAACACCACCGGCACCGGCACCAGATCACACGTCCCCTGACCCTCAAGATCACCGAACCGGTCATCGACCAGCGACGTCAACGTCACCGCCTCAACCCCAGTGTTCTCCACCTCGACCGTGAACGTCACCGTCCCACCCGTCTCCGGCACCACCGACGGAGCAGCCGACTTCGTCACCACAATCACCGGCGCCACATCCGTGAACGTCACCGTCGCATCATCCGTGTCAGTCGCCGTCGTCCCATCATCATCAACCGCGACCGCCGTCACCACATTCGTATGCGCCGTCAACGAATCCGACGCCAACACCTTGTCGAACGAACAGCTGTAGGACTCACCCGGCGCCAACACCACCGGCACCGGCACCAGATCACACGTCCCCTGACCCTCAAGATCACCGAACCGGTCATCGACCAGCGACGTCAACGTCACCGCCTCAACCCCAGTGTTCTCCACCTCGACCGTGAACGTCACCGTCCCACCCGTCTCCGGCACCACCGACGGAGCAGCCGACTTCGTCACCACAATCACCGGCGCCACATCCGTGAACGTCACCGTCGCATCATCCGTGTCAGTCGCCGTCGTCCCATCATCATCAACCGCGACCGCCGTCACCACATTCGTATGCGCCGTCAACGAATCCGACGCCAACACCTTGTCGAACGAACAGCTGTAGGACTCACCCGGCGCCAACACCACCGGCACCGGCACCAGATCACACGTCCCCTGACCCTCAAGATCACCGAACCGGTCATCGACCAGCGACGTCAACGTCACCGCCTCAACCCCAGTGTTCTCCACCTCGACCGTGAACGTCACCGTCCCACCCGTCTCCGGCACCACCGACGGAGCAGCCGACTTCGTCACCACAATCACCGGCGCCACATCCGTGAACGTCACCGTCGCATCATCCGTGTCAGTCGCCGTCGTCCCATCATCATCAACCGCGACCGCCGTCACCACATTCGTATGCGCCGTCAACGAATCCGACGCCAACACCTTGTCGAACGAACAGCTGTAGGACTCACCCGGCGCCAACACCACCGGCACCGGCACCAGATCACACGTCCCCTGACCCTCAAGATCACCGAACCGGTCATCGACCAGCGACGTCAACGTCACCGCCTCAACCCCAGTGTTCTCCACCTCGACCGTGAACGTCACCGTCCCACCCGTCTCCGGCACCACCGACGGAGCAGCCGACTTCGTCACCACAATCACCGGCGCCACATCCGTGAACGTCACCGTCGCATCATCCGTGTCAGTCGCCGTCGTCCCATCATCATCAACCGCGACCGCCGTCACCACATTCGTATGCGCCGTCAACGAATCCGACGCCAACACCTTGTCGAACGAACAGCTGTAGGACTCACCCGGCGCCAACACCACCGGCACCGGCACCAGATCACACGTCCCCTGACCCTCAAGATCACCGAACCGGTCATCGACCAGCGACGTCAACGTCACCGCCTCAACCCCAGTGTTCTCCACCTCGACCGTGAACGTCACCGTCCCACCCGTCTCCGGCACCACCGACGGAGCAGCCGACTTCGTCACCACAATCACCGGCGCCACATCCGTGAACGTCACCGTCGCATCATCCGTGTCAGTCGCCGTCGTCCCATCATCATCAACCGCGACCGCCGTCACCACATTCGTATGCGCCGTCAACGAATCCGACGCCAACACCTTGTCGAACGAACAGCTGTAGGACTCACCCGGCGCCAACACCACCGGCACCGGCACCAGATCACACGTCCCCTGACCCTCAAGATCACCGAACCGGTCATCGACCAGCGACGTCAACGTCACCGCCTCAACCCCAGTGTTCTCCACCTCGACCGTGAACGTCACCGTCCCACCCGTCTCCGGCACCACCGACGGAGCAGCCGACTTCGTCACCACAATCACCGGCGCCACATCCGTGAACGTCACCGTCGCATCATCCGTGTCAGTCGCCGTCGTCCCATCATCATCAACCGCGACCGCCGTCACCACATTCGTATGCGCCGTCAACGAATCCGACGCCAACACCTTGTCGAACGAACAGCTGTAGGACTCACCCGGCGCCAACACCACCGGCACCGGCACCAGATCACACGTCCCCTGACCCTCAAGATCACCGAACCGGTCATCGACCAGCGACGTCAACGTCACCGCCTCAACCCCAGTGTTCTCCACCTCGACCGTGAACGTCACCGTCCCACCCGTCTCCGGCACCACCGACGGAGCAGCCGACTTCGTCACCACAATCACCGGCGCCACATCCGTGAACGTCACCGTCGCATCATCCGTGTCAGTCGCCGTCGTCCCATCATCATCAACCGCGACCGCCGTCACCACATTCGTATGCGCCGTCAACGAATCCGACGCCAACACCTTGTCGAACGAACAGCTGTAGGACTCACCCGGCGCCAACACCACCGGCACCGGCACCAGATCACACGTCCCCTGACCCTCAAGATCACCGAACCGGTCATCGACCAGCGACGTCAACGTCACCGCCTCAACCCCAGTGTTCTCCACCTCGACCGTGAACGTCACCGTCCCACCCGTCTCCGGCACCACCGACGGAGCAGCCGACTTCGTCACCACAATCACCGGCGCCACATCCGTGAACGTCACCGTCGCATCATCCGTGTCAGTCGCCGTCGTCCCATCATCATCAACCGCGACCGCCGTCACCACATTCGTATGCGCCGTCAACGAATCCGACGCCAACACCTTGTCGAACGAACAGCTGTAGGACTCACCCGGCGCCAACACCACCGGCACCGGCACCAGATCACACGTCCCCTGACCCTCAAGATCACCGAACCGGTCATCGACCAGCGACGTCAACGTCACCGCCTCAACCCCAGTGTTCTCCACCTCGACCGTGAACGTCACCGTCCCACCCGTCTCCGGCACCACCGACGGAGCAGCCGACTTCGTCACCACAATCACCGGCGCCACATCCGTGAACGTCACCGTCGCATCATCCGTGTCAGTCGCCGTCGTCCCATCATCATCAACCGCGACCGCCGTCACCACATTCGTATGCGCCGTCAACGAATCCGACGCCAACACCTTGTCGAACGAACAGCTGTAGGACTCACCCGGCGCCAACACCACCGGCACCGGCACCAGATCACACGTCCCCTGACCCTCAAGATCACCGAACCGGTCATCGACCAGCGACGTCAACGTCACCGCCTCAACCCCAGTGTTCTCCACCTCGACCGTGAACGTCACCGTCCCACCCGTCTCCGGCACCACCGACGGAGCAGCCGACTTCGTCACCACAATCACCGGCGCCACATCCGTGAACGTCACCGTCGCATCATCCGTGTCAGTCGCCGTCGTCCCATCATCATCAACCGCGACCGCCGTCACCACATTCGTATGCGCCGTCAACGAATCCGACGCCAACACCTTGTCGAACGAACAGCTGTAGGACTCACCCGGCGCCAACACCACCGGCACCGGCACCAGATCACACGTCCCCTGACCCTCAAGATCACCGAACCGGTCATCGACCAGCGACGTCAACGTCACCGCCTCAACCCCAGTGTTCTCCACCTCGACCGTGAACGTCACCGTCCCACCCGTCTCCGGCACCACCGACGGAGCAGCCGACTTCGTCACCACAATCACCGGCGCCACATCCGTGAACGTCACCGTCGCATCATCCGTGTCAGTCGCCGTCGTCCCATCATCATCAACCGCGACCGCCGTCACCACATTCGTATGCGCCGTCAACGAATCCGACGCCAACACCTTGTCGAACGAACAGCTGTAGGACTCACCCGGCGCCAACACCACCGGCACCGGCACCAGATCACACGTCCCCTGACCCTCAAGATCACCGAACCGGTCATCGACCAGCGACGTCAACGTCACCGCCTCAACCCCAGTGTTCTCCACCTCGACCGTGAACGTCACCGTCCCACCCGTCTCCGGCACCACCGACGGAGCAGCCGACTTCGTCACCACAATCACCGGCGCCACATCCGTGAACGTCACCGTCGCATCATCCGTGTCAGTCGCCGTCGTCCCATCATCATCAACCGCGACCGCCGTCACCACATTCGTATGCGCCGTCAACGAATCCGACGCCAACACCTTGTCGAACGAACAGCTGTAGGACTCACCCGGCGCCAACACCACCGGCACCGGCACCAGATCACACGTCCCCTGACCCTCAAGATCACCGAACCGGTCATCGACCAGCGACGTCAACGTCACCGCCTCAACCCCAGTGTTCTCCACCTCGACCGTGAACGTCACCGTCCCACCCGTCTCCGGCACCACCGACGGAGCAGCCGACTTCGTCACCACAATCACCGGCGCCACATCCGTGAACGTCACCGTCGCATCATCCGTGTCAGTCGCCGTCGTCCCATCATCATCAACCGCGACCGCCGTCACCACATTCGTATGCGCCGTCAACGAATCCGACGCCAACACCTTGTCGAACGAACAGCTGTAGGACTCACCCGGCGCCAACACCACCGGCACCGGCACCAGATCACACGTCCCCTGACCCTCAAGATCACCGAACCGGTCATCGACCAGCGACGTCAACGTCACCGCCTCAACCCCAGTGTTCTCCACCTCGACCGTGAACGTCACCGTCCCACCCGTCTCCGGCACCACCGACGGAGCAGCCGACTTCGTCACCACAATCACCGGCGCCACATCCGTGAACGTCACCGTCGCATCATCCGTGTCAGTCGCCGTCGTCCCATCATCATCAACCGCGACCGCCGTCACCACATTCGTATGCGCCGTCAACGAATCCGACGCCAACACCTTGTCGAACGAACAGCTGTAGGACTCACCCGGCGCCAACACCACCGGCACCGGCACCAGATCACACGTCCCCTGACCCTCAAGATCACCGAACCGGTCATCGACCAGCGACGTCAACGTCACCGCCTCAACCCCAGTGTTCTCCACCTCGACCGTGAACGTCACCGTCCCACCCGTCTCCGGCACCACCGACGGAGCAGCCGACTTCGTCACCACAATCACCGGCGCCACATCCGTGAACGTCACCGTCGCATCATCCGTGTCAGTCGCCGTCGTCCCATCATCATCAACCGCGACCGCCGTCACCACATTCGTATGCGCCGTCAACGAATCCGACGCCAACACCTTGTCGAACGAACAGCTGTAGGACTCACCCGGCGCCAACACCACCGGCACCGGCACCAGATCACACGTCCCCTGACCCTCAAGATCACCGAACCGGTCATCGACCAGCGACGTCAACGTCACCGCCTCAACCCCAGTGTTCTCCACCTCGACCGTGAACGTCACCGTCCCACCCGTCTCCGGCACCACCGACGGAGCAGCCGACTTCGTCACCACAATCACCGGCGCCACATTGAGGAGGTCGACCACTGCGTCGTCGGCGCCGGAGACGGACTGGCCGTCCGAGTCGGTGCCCGACACGGTGACGACATCGGTCACGATATCGCCGGCGTTGCCGACGACTGCGCCATTGAAGGTGCAGGTGATCGGCGCATCGGTCGGCGACAGGGTTACAGGTAGTGCGACGTCGCAGCTAACGATCACCGAGTTGGCGGCACCGCCGTTGACGGCGTCCTTGAAGGAACTCGACGAGATCGTCACCGAGTCGACCAAGGAGACGTTGTCAACGACAACGGTGAACGTCACAGGAGCACCGGGCTCCGGGATCGAGAGTGTTGCGCCGTCGGCCGCGTTGCCAGCTGTCTTGACCACTGAGATCGCCGAAGGCACGTCCAGAATCGCAACAACGGCGTCATCGAAGTCGGACGGCGTCCCGCCATCGTCGTCCGATCCGGTCACAGTGACCGTGTCTGTCTCGACGAGGTTCGGAGCGCCGACCACGTCGCGAACGAAGGTGCAGGTGACCGATTCAGCTGGAGCGAGCGTCACGGGCAATCCGGTCGCCGCGAGCGAGCCGTCGCAGTCGACGGCTACCGGGGTGGCCGGGTCGTCACCCACCTTGTCGGTGAAGGAACCTTCATCGAGCGTCACGTCATCGACGTCGGAGGTGTTCGTTACCACGACGGTGAAAGACACCGGGCCGCCCGGCTGGTTGATGAAGTACGTGTCGCCATCTGCGGCATCGCCAGCCGTCTTGACGACCGAGATCGACGATGGCACGTCGGTGAGCGTCACCGTGGAGGTGTCGCTCGCCGGCGCGCTGGGTCCGGCGATGTTGGAAACGACACCAGTCACGGTGTTGACATGGATCGCTCCGGCGTTTCCGATCACCGCGTAGGTGAAGGTGCAGGTCAGCGATTCGCCAGCGGGCACCGTGGTGCTCGGGCACGTGATCCCTCCGCCAGCGTCCGAGATGTCGTCGGCTGCGTTGACCGGCGTGCCGTGGTCATCGACCAGCGAGACGAGGCTCCACGCGAGGTCCGTTGGGTTCGTGATGGTGACGCTGAACGGAACTGAGCCTCCGGGTTCGGGCATCGACTCGGAGTCGGTGAACAACAGATCACCATTCGCGTTGTTCGTCTTGACGATGTTGTTAGTCAGGTTGGGGGGTGTCGCCGCGAAAGTGTTTACGATTCGGCAGATGACGTCCTGGTTCGACGCCACGGTGATCGTCGCTGTGCCGGTGCCCGTGTTCGTGACAGGGTGGGCCCCGCAGTCCCAGACGCTCGGCGAATAGAAGGGATCGGTCGTCTCCGAGAGGGTGTACGTACCCGCGTTGAGGCTTTGCACAACGCCGTCATCGCCGATGTAGGACCGCGATGTCGGGCCGGTTGCCGTCAGTGTGAAGTCGTCGGCCACCGCAGGACCTCCACCCAGCACCTGCTTGATCAGGATGAGGGTCGGGTCAGCAAGCAGGGCGCCAGGGCTCTGTACAGGGATGTTCTGATTGCCGCCGCCTTGGAACCCCGTTCCGTTCACCGTTCCAGACGCGTCGTCCAGAAGCGCAGCGATGTTCCCGGTCACCGTTCCATTCGGGTCGCATCCAAGTATGGCCTCCAGCACGAGGACAAGTTCTTCATTGTCTTCGACGTCCTCGACAAGGACGGTGTTCGGCGCTGTGAGCAGCGACGCAGTCGCAGTCAAGGTGCCCGTCGTGAACACAGCCGAGTCAGGTGGATTCGAGTTCAGGTACACCTGCGAGATGTCCTCGAAGAAGACAC
This sequence comes from uncultured Acidobacteriota bacterium, assembly GCA_963732655.1. Taxonomy (GTDB): domain Bacteria; phylum Actinomycetota; class Acidimicrobiia; order Acidimicrobiales; family SHLQ01; genus CAVTWS01. Next base: position 23,593 of record CAVTAI010000012.1, read on the forward strand.
CGGTGTCGTTGTTGAAGTCGAATACAAAGGTCAGGTCTTGCGTGACGCCAGCGTCGGTGGCCCCGATGGCGAGCATGAACACGACCGTGTCACCACACGTGAAATCGCCACCGTTCAACTGCTCGATGACATCCGTACCGATGATTCTCGAGTCGTACGCAAGGTCACCCAGCGACGAGCCGTCGAGGTGGTCGTAGGTTGATGGGGCGGCTGCGACAAAGTCCAGGTCGTACTTCGGCGCGTCCGTGAAAGTCGTGACGACTCGGATCGTCGATCCATCGGGCAGGAGCTGGCTGGCCGTCACGCGGTAGTTCGCCACGAAGTAGCTCGGGAGGTTGAAGGCGTCGGTGATCGTGCCGCCTGGAGCGACGGGTACGTCGACTGTTCGGCTCCAGCTCTGGAAGTCGTCGTCGTTGACGAAGATGTGGACGGGCGCGGCGTCAGGCCCGTCGTACCAGCCGGCGCCGGTGAGGGTGACCAAACCGCCCGGCGGGTAGTCGAGCTTGTCCGAGACGATCGTCGGCGACGACGGGTACACCGGTGCGACCTCGGCCGGGGCTGCGGTCGTAGTGGTCGTTGTCGTCGACGTCGTGGAGGTCGATGTGGTGCTGGTGGTGGTCGACGTGGTGGCAGGCTCGGGCGCGGGGGCCACAGTGGTGGACGTCGGCACGGGGGCCGCCTCGGTGACGGTCGGCGCAGGCGGCGCTTCGGTCACCTCGGGTTCGGTCACCGCGGGTGCGACGGGTTCGGTCACCGCCGGCGCGGGGGCCTCGGTGACGGTGGGCTCCGGCTCTGGAGCCTCCTCGGCGGGCGCGCTCACATCGTCAGTGGCGACATCCACCACCTCTTCGGTGATAGGCGCGATCTCCTCGGCCACGGCGCCCGTGACCAGCAGCACGCTCAACAGCCCAGCAGCCGACAGGGTCGCCACCGCGCCGCGGAAGAACCGCCGGCTCCGCTTGCTTCCGCGATGGAAGCTCGAGAACTCGCCCATGTTTCGCCCACTCTCTGGAGGCGACCCACACATCGAAGGCCGCCTGCCTTCTAAGTCTTGATGCGTGTTCTAACAGGTTGATTTGGTGGTTTGAACTGTTGAGCCTGTGAAAAATCATTTTGGTTAGCGATGACTGGGGATCTGCCGGGCGGTTCGCAAACCCTTGAGCAGATCGAGGCACATTGCCTAATACATGTAGGAGCACATGTGAACGTATGTAAGCCCGCACATGCATCAGCACTTGCCAACGCACCTCCTCGCGAGTACCGTGCCAGGCCGTGATCAGGAACAGCATCGTCATCGCCAGTGCCAAAGGAGGGGCCGGGAAGACCTCCGTCACCGCGAACATGACATCGCTCATCGCCGCGTCCGGTTGGCGGGTGCTGGCGGTCGACCTCGATGGTCAAGCCAACCTGTCGCAGGATCTCGGTGCGCTCGCTCACCCGCAGTACGACGATGGCAAAGGGCTGCTCGTGGCTGCGCTGTCCGATCAGCTCCCCACGATCATCGAGATCACCGAGTACTTGTCAGTTGTCCCTGCCGGGCGAGCCACTTTTCAACTGGCGAACACCCTGACCGCCGACCCGAGCGACGAGAACCTGCTGGGAATCGAACGCGCCCTGACCCGCGTCTCGGACCAGTTCGACTTGATCCTGATCGACACCCCACCGACCGGGGCGAACCGCATCGTCGACGCCGGGCTCGCGGCGGCCGGTCACCTCCTCATCCCGACGCCACCTGACCCGGGAAGCCTCAACGGCCTCCACCTCACGGCATCGGCGTTCAGCGAGGTCAAGCAACGGTTGAATCCGGGTCTGAGTCTGCTCGGCGTCGTTCTGTTCCGCATCCCTGCCGCGGCCACCGCGATACGAGCAGAGGCACGAGCCGAGCTCGAAGCATCGCTCGGTACCGCCATCCCCGTCTACAACGCCGTCATCCGTGACGCGCTTCGAGCCGCGGTCGACCAGCGCCGCTTCGCGCTGTCGGCTCACGACTATCACGCTGCCGCGACCTCGGCGACGCCCTGGTACAAACGACGGACCGACCCCGACCCCGACCCCGATCCCGATCCCGAGGTGACGGCATCGGCCAACGACGCGCCTGCCACGTTCTCGCAGGCCGCGACCGGTCTCGCCGAGGACTACCGGCAGCTCGTCCGGGAGGTGATCGCCGACTACCTCGCCGGCGTCGACCGAAGTGCCGACCGGCAGGCCTCACCATGACGCGTTACAAGCTCGGCAAGGTCGAGTTCGCTCAGGAGACGGCGCCCCTCGACCTGCCACCACCGCCTCCGCGCGCCGCCCCTCCAGACCCCACCGAGACTCCGGCCGCTCCCACGACCAGCCGCTCGAAGCCACCGGCCATCGAGCCGGCATCCGTCGTGCCGCCACCGCCTGCCCGAGCGCCGGTCTCCACGAGCACCGCGGCACCCGCCCCCGAGATCGAGGTTCGGCCCCGCGTGTCTCGGCGATCCGCTCAACGACCGACCACAGCCACGTTCGTGATGGAGCCGCGCCACCGCGACCAGATCCGCGACGGCGCCTCCGAGGCGGGGCTCTACCAGTGGGCGTGGCTCTCGCGAGTTCTCCTCGAAGGGTGCGCCACGGTAAACGAGCCGGTAGCGCGCCCCCGACCCGAGGGTCCGGGCCTCCGCCCGACCCTCATCCACTACACCGTCAACCTGTCGGCCGAAGCCCGAGACACGCTCGAGGCCACGGCCCGGCGCTGGTCTCGAGGCGACAAGAGCCTGATGGTGCGCACCCTGCTCGGCCGGCAAGCGGGCGCCTGAGACGACGTTGCACGCTGGGTCGGCCCGCCGGTCGGCCGGGCCTTCTAGAGCGAGGCGACGATCTCGGCCATCAGCTCGCCGGCCTCGGTCGGGTTGGCCCCGACCTGCACGCCGGCATCGCGCAGTGCCTCCATCTTAGCTTGCGCCGTGCCCTTGCCGCCGGACACGATTGCGCCAGCATGGCCCATCTTCTTACCCGGAGGAGCGGTGACACCAGCGATGTAGGAGACGACCGGCTTGGTCATGTTGGCCTTGATGAAGGCGGCCGCTTCTTCCTCGGCGGCGCCGCCGATCTCGCCGATCATCATGACGGCCTTGGTGTCGGGGTCGGCTTCGAACGCCGCCAGACAGTCGATGAAGTTCGTACCCGGGACCGGGTCGCCGCCGATACCGACGCACGTGGTGCAGCCGATGTCCTTCTGCTTCAGCTCGTACAGGGCCTGGTAGGTGAGCGTTCCGGAGCGGCTGACGATGCCGACCGGGCCGCCGGCCTTGGCGATGTGCCCGGCCGTGATGCCGATGTTGCACTTGCCGGGGCTGATGATGCCAGGACAATTCGGGCCCAGCATCCGAACATTGGGGAAATCACGCTTGAGCTTGTTGTAGAACCAGGCCTCATCGTGGGCCGGGACACCCTCGGTGATGGCGACGATGAACTCGACGCCGCCCTCGGCCGCCTCCATCACGGCGTCTTTGACGCCCGGCGCCGGAATGAAGATGCACGAGGCGTTCGCGCCCGTGGCGGCGACCGCGTCACCAACGGTGGCGTAGACGGGGATGCCGTCGACATCGGTCCCGGCCTTCTTCGGGTTCGTGCCGGCGACGACGTTGGTGCCGTATTCGCGGTTCAAGAGGCCGTAGTACCGGCCCTGCGAGCCGGTGAGGCCCTGGTAGATGACCTTGGTGTTCTCGTCGACGAAGATGCTCATGATTCGTTCTCCTTCGCAGCTCAGCTGCGGGCCGCGGCCAGCGAAACGACCTTGCGGGCTGCGTCGAGCATGGTCGGCTCCATCATCAAGGTGTCGGACAGGTGGGGGGTGAGGATCTCGCGGCCGAGCTCGGCGTTGGTGCCATCGAGCCGGATCACGATCGGTGAGTCGATCGACACCCGCCGCAACGCCTCGAGGATTCCGTTCGCCACTTCTTCGCCTCGGGTGATGCCGCCGAAGATGTTGATGAAGATGGACTTCACGGCGGGGTCATTGTTGATGACCTCCAAGGCGCCGGACATGACGTCGGCGTTGGCGCCGCCGCCGATGTCGAGGAAGTTCGCCGGCTTGCCGCCCACCTGATTCACGACGTCGACCGTCGACATGGCCAGGCCAGCACCGTTGGCGATCACACCGACGGTGCCTTCGAGACCCACGTACTGCAATCCCTTGGCGTGGGCCGCTTCCTCGCGTTCGTCGCGGTGCTGCGTGGCGTCGTACTGCTCGTAGTCGCCATGGCGGAAGGTGGCGTTGGCATCGAGGGTGACCTTGGCGTCGAGCACGTGCACGACACCGTTGGGCATGAGGATCAGCGGGTTGATCTCGACCAGGTCGGCGTCGCCTTCGCTGTAGGCGGTGTAGGCCTTGCACAAGATGTCGACGGCACCGTCTTCGGCCACGGGGTTGAGGTTGGCGGCCTTGACCCACGCCCGGCAGGCCTCCTCGGTCAGACCGTCAACCGGGTCGATCCAGACCTTGGAGATGGCGTCGGGATTCTCCTCGGCGACCGTCTCGATCTCGATGCCGCCCTGGGCGGACAACATGCCCAGGTGCTTCTTGGCCGAACGATCAAGCGTGAAGCTGGCGTAGTACTCCTCGGCGATGTCGGACGCCTTCTCGACCCAGAGCCGGTGCACGATATGGCCTTTGATGTCGAGGCCGAGGATGTTGCCGGCATGGGTCCGAACATCGTCGATGCTGGCCGCGAACTTCACGCCTCCGGCCTTGCCGCGCCCGCCGGTGTGAACCTGCGCCTTGACCATGACCGGGGTCCCGAGGCGTTCTGCGGCCGCCACAGCCTCGTCGACGGTCAACGCCACTTCCCCCGGGGAAACGGGTATGCCGTACTGAGCGAAGAACTGCTTGCCCTGGTATTCGAACAGATCCACAGTGCCTCCCGACCGCTGACGGTCGTCTGTCGGTCCCACCTGACATGTGGGCCGGCCCATCGGCCGGCCGGCATACTAGGCGAGCCCGCCGCACCAGCCGTCATCCACGGTGCCCTCTCTCGCCGCCGGAGCGTGTGTCCATGCCAGTCGCCCGAGGACCAGCAATCAGCGCCCGATCAGCTCTCGTCGTCGGCGCGTCGGGGGTCGCCGCGGCCGTGATGCTGCTGCTCTTCGTGCTGTGGGTCACCGGTTCCAGCGACAAGGTCGACGTCCGGCTCGGCGACGATCAATTCGAGGGCCTCGACGCCGATCGCATCAGTGCCGAGATCGCCGACCGCGGCCCGGCCTTCTTCGCCGACCTGGTCGGCGACGAACGCCCCATCTGGTTGAACCACACCGGCGACGACCCCGAGACGGGGTGGGTCGCCTTCGAAGCCCGGGTCCCGAGTCGGCCCGATTGCCTGGTCGAGTATCGAGAAGACGACGATGTCTTCGTCGATCAGTGCGACCCGACCACCACCTTCCCGCTCACCGGCGAAGGCTTGAACGTGCTCCCGGTCGTCGTGAACGACGGCGAGGTGACCGTGAACCTCAACCCGTCATCGGACGCTACGACCACCACGGAGGCGACATGACCCCATCGACGACCGATCGCCTTCATCTCACGGACGCGGCGGTGCTGCGCTTCGACGCGGTCGTCGTCGACAACGATCCCGATCGTTCGGCGATCGCGCTTGACCGCACGGCGTTCTACGCCACGGGGGGTGGCCAACCCCACGACACCGGCTCCATCGCTTGGACGGGCGGATCGGTGGAGGTCACCGATGTGCGCGGCCACGACGGACTCGTCTGGCACACCGTCCTGGGGGATCTCCCGCCGCTCGGCGCCACGGTCACCGGCTCGATCGACCCTCATCGTCGGCATCAGTTGATGCGCACGCATACGGCGATGCACATCCTCTGCGGGGTGATCTGGAACGAATGGGGGGTCCTCGTCACCGGGGGGAACATGGAGCCCCTCGCCGCGCGCATGGACTTCGAGTTCGATCCCCTGCCCGATGGCTTCTCGGAACGCATCACCGAACTGGTCAACGCCGAGATCGACGCCGATCGTGAGATCCGGGTGTCGTTCCTGCCTCGATCGGTGGCTCTCGCCGACGATGACCTGATCCGCACGAAGGTGAACCTGATCCCGGAATCGGTGAACGAGATCCGAGTCGTCGACATCGTCGGCCTCGACAAACAAGCTGACGGCGGCACTCACGTGGCGCGAACGGGGGAAGTCGGGCGCTTCGAGGTCGTCAAGACCGAGTCGAAGGGCAAGGGGAACAAGCGGGTGCGTATCGCCCTCCACGACCGCTGACCGTCGACGACCCCGAGTCGGCCCATGAGCCAATTTCATGTAGTCTGATCTCGTTCCGGTGGAAAGTGAGCAGCCATGCCCAATGCACGCGATGTCGTGACCAAAGCAGCGAACCTGGTGCAGGAGAAGCGCCTCGGTGTCGACACCCGCGGTGTCGAAGGCGCCCACACCGATCGCCAGTTCCACTACGCGACCGTCTCCTACGGGCTCATCGAGCGAACGCTGGATGCAGCCTCGCTCGGACCGACCGACGTCCTGATCGACATCGGCTGCGGCCGGGGTCGGGTCCTGGCCTGCGCGAGTCGACGGCCGGTCGTCGAGGTGATCGGATTGGAGCTCGACACGGATCGAGCCGCCGCAGCCACGACCAACCTGGATCGCATGCGAGGTCGCGTCTCACCCGCCCGCGTCGTGGTCGGCGACGCCAGCACCTACGAGTTCACCAACGAGACCGTCGTCTACATGTTCAACCCATTCGGCCACGACGTCATGGTCGAGATGATGGCGAACCTGGAACGCTCCATCGACACCAACCCACGGCGGGTGACCATCGGCTATGTGTACCCGCTGTACCCGGAGCCGGTGACGGCATCGGGCCGGTTCTCGCTGATCGAGATCATCCCCGCGGGGTACCGCGGGGGCGACCACGACGTGGCGATCTACCGCTGACCGGGTGACCGACGGGCCGTCGACCGGGATGTCAGGAGTCGGTCGAACCCGATTCGAGATCAGATGACGTGACGTCGATGACCGCCGCCGAGACATCGGAGGTGGGCACGTCGACCTCGACGACCTGGTACTCATCGAGCCACGCCAGCAGTTCGCCAGCGCTGAGGGGCGGGCAGATGCTGAAGCCCTGAAGCTGGTCGCACCCGAGCGACAGCAGCGCCTCACGGATGGCCTGCGACTCCACGCCCACCGCGACGACTCCCAGTCCGAGCTCGTGGCCGAGATCGATGCTGGCCCGCACCACCGAGGCGTGGCGTTCGTCGGCGATCATGCCGCCGACGAAGGCACGGCCGACCTTGAGCAGACGGATGGGGAGCTTGGTCAGCGAGCTCAAGGCGGACCGGCCGCCGGAGAAGTCATCCAGCGACACGACCACACCGATGCCGTCGAGCTCGGTCAGCACGGAGCGCGTCAGCCTCGAGGTCGCGCAGGATGCCCGTCTCACTCATCTCCACCGCGAGGTCGGTCGGCATCAACCCGAAGTCGTCGAGCAACCGGCGGACCTTGCTGCCCAGGTGTCGATCGACATCGAGGACGGACAGGTTGACCGTCACGACGATGTCGTGGCCCGCCAGCTTCCACGCCCTGGCCCATCCCAGCGCCTGCCGGAGCACGATGGTGGACAGCCCCTGGATCTGGCCCGTGCGTTCGGCCACCCGGACGAACTCGCTGGCGCTGACCTCGCCCCGGGTGGGGTGGGTCCACCGCACGAGCGCCTCGACGCCGACCACCCGGCCGGTCCTCGCCTCCACCTGAGGCTGGAACTTGACGGTCAGTTGTTCGTCCTCGATCGCCTCGGCGAGGTCCTCGGCCAGGCCGTCGGGCCCGATGTCGCCGAACTCGAGCGCCCGCTCGAACAACGCCCATCCGGAGCGTGACCGCTTGGCCCGGTACATGGCCAGATCGGCGCGACGAACCAGGTCGTCGACGGTGATCCCGTCGACGGGCGACGTGGCCACGCCGACGCTGCCCCACGACTCGATGGACTCCTCGCCGATGCGGTACGGCCCACGCAGGACGTCGACCACCTGATCGAGGCGCTGACGTAGAACCGCCAGCGCGCTGGTCGCCGCCAGCGGAAAGGCGATCACGAACTCGTCGCCACCCAGGCGAGCGACCAGGTCGTCAGACCGAACAACACCACGCAAACGGCGGGCGACCTCGACGAGCAGTTCGTCGCCGGCGTGGTGGCCGTGGTTGTCGTTGACCGCCTTGAAGCGGTCCATGTCGATCATCAGCACGGCCCAGCCGGGCGACCCTGGCTCCTGGCTCTCGAGCGTGCGTTCGAGGTTCGCGAAGAAGCGGGGCCGATTGGCGATGCCGGTCAGCGGATCCTTCCAGGCCTGCTTCGCCAGGCCGCGGCCCCACTCGACCTGCGCCTCCCGCACGGCGACATGGCGCCGGATGAGCAACGCTGCGCCGATCAGGGCCACGGCGGCGAGCGCCACTCCCACCACGGCCGGAACCAGGCCGAGGGTCGACGCGAGCAGGAACATCACCGCCACCCCCAGGGCGGCGACACCGCGCCACATCCATGGTTCGGGCGATTCCGGGGGAGACTTGACAGCGAGCGGCACACTCTAGGTATCGGCATGGTCCTGAGTCGCTTGACCTATTCCGTCTCAGAACTTGCGAGTCACGGGTGGAGTTGCTCGCCTTTCAGACCTTCTCTAGCGGCGCCCACGACAGCAACAGGGTCTTCTCTCCGACCTCCGGAAAGCGGATCCGGGCCTCGGCTTTGTCGCCGCTGCCCTCGATGGCCAAGATCACGCCCTCGCCCCACTTCTTGTGTCGGACGTCGTCACCCGTCTTGAGCCCGAGCAGGTGACCGCCGGTCGTCGACGACGCCGGCCCCGGCGCCATCGCTCGTTCGACGATCTCGTCACGGGCCCGTCCGAACACGCGACCACTCGTGTCGTCGTCGGCCCGGCTCCCCCGCGAGCCACCACTCCAGCCGTAGCCGCTCGACCGCATGCCGGCCCGGGTGGACCGGCTCCCTTCGGCCTCTCGCACCAGTTGGGACGGGACCTCATCGAGGAAGCGACTCGGTGGGTTGTACTGGCTGGTGCCGTGCAGCAGCCGGCTCCACGCGTGGGTGAGGTAGAGCCGCTCCCGGGCTCTGGTGATGCCGACATAGGCGAGACGGCGTTCCTCCTCCAACGCGTCGGGATCGCCGAGTGAACGCACGTGGGGGAAGATGCCCTCCTCCATACCCGCCAACGCCACGACCGGGAACTCCAGACCCTTGGCGCTGTGCAGAGTCATCAACGTGACATAGGTGGCGTCGTCGTCGAGATCGTCGGTGTCGGCGACGAGGCTGACCTGCTCCAAGAACTCGGCCACGGTCTCGTACTCCCGCGCTCCACCGACCAGCTCGCTCAGGTTCTCGAGCCGGCCCTCGGCCTCGATCGAACGCTCGGCCTGCAGCTCGGCCAGATAGCCGCTGTCCTCGAGCACCCGCTCCAGCAGCGTGCCCGGCCCCTTCTCGACGACCTCGTCGAGGTCGGTGAGCAAGGCGAGGAAGGTGCTGATGCCCTTGAGCGCCTTGCCCGAGACACCAGCGTCCTCGGCGTGACGGAGCGCCTCCACGAACGGCTTCCCGTGCGCGCCCGCCCACTGGTCGAGCCGGGCGATCGAGCTGTCGCCCACGCCGCGTTTGGGCACGTTGATGACGCGTTTGATCGCCACCTCGTCGGCCGGGTTCACGATGGCCTTCACGTACGCGAGCGCATCTTTCACCTCGCGCCGGTCGTAGAACCGGGTGCCGCCCACCACCTTGTAGGGGATACCGACCCGGACGAGGTACTCCTCGAGGGCGCGGCTCTGCGCGTTGGTCCGGTAGAAGATGGCGATGTCGCCCCAGACGTACCGCCCGCCCTCGTGCAGGCGAGCCAACTCGTGGGACAACCATTGGGCTTCGTCGCCTTCGTCGTCGGCGTGGTACCGCACGATCGGATCGCCGCTGCCCTGGTCGGTCCACAACTCCTTCGGTTTGCGGCTCAGGTTGCGACTGATGACCGCGTTGGCAGCATCGAGAATGGTCTGGGTCGAGCGGTAGTTCTGTTCCAGCACCACCACCGAGGCATCCGGGAACGACGTCTCGAACTGGTTGATGTTGCGGATGTCCGCGCCCCGAAATGCGTAGATGCTGTTGTGGACCAACACGCCATTGGCCACGTAAGTACTAGTCGACTCCACCTGAAGATCGTGAACCGGCCCGTCGTAGTCGTATCGGGAAACTTCGTCAACGGTGGCAAGGTGAAGCTCAGTCGTTGCCTCTTCGGCGACGACTACCTGCATGCCTCGGCGTAGGTTCGCTATCGGCTGAAGATCCAGGATCTCGCCTTCGAACGCCATTCGACGGCGAATCTCCAGCCCTCCTGCCTCCGCCACCTCGGTCGCCAGCCGGAGCGCCTCCGCGTAGCTCCGCCGAACGGTCTCGAACCGGAGGCTCGATGACTTGCCGGCACGCAGTCGAATACCTGCCGCCTCGAGCCGGGACACGATGTCGGCCCGGTTCGAGGACCACTGGATCCGGTGAACCGGCGACGTCCCCCGACGGTCCGAGAACATCGTCAGGTTGAGCGTCTGCCGTCGTCGACCGTTCTGGGGCCGAAAGTGTGGATGGTCTGGGTCGAGCAAGTAGTCGAACATCAGCTCCTTCGCAGCCGTTGCTGTATCGAGTTCCGCGAACAACCGCAGGAGTCTCGGCTCATCGAGCGCGAGGTTGCGCCCGACTCCGTGAAAACAAGCAGTGGGCAAGCCATAGCGAGCCGCAAGCAACGCCTCCTCGAACGCGGCGTCTGCCAACGACGGGACGACCGAGACAATCCAGACAGCGTCCGCATGCTCCTGCGCGCACCGAACGCGAAACCGAGCTTCCGCTCCGCCGCGGCTCTTGGCTCGGACTGCGGTCGTGCGTCCAAGTCGAAAGCCTCGGTCAGAGCGCCACATGAGATACACGAGGTGCTCGCCGATAGTCAGCGAGGTCTTCATGGGGACGAGATGCAGCGGCGTCGCCTTGAGGATGCGACCAGCGACGTGAACCTCGATGAGTGGACCTCGGTACCAACCGGAACGGGTTTCCACGACCCGGCCCGACACCATCGATGAGCTCCCTCTGGTCCCTAGAACGCCATCCCCGCGACGAATGTCGCAGATCGGAGTGCGGGGTGAACCCGACGTCGTCGAAACGTCGGTATCCGGGGGCAGGCATTGGTCGGCGTCGCCCACGACGAAGACGTTGCGGTGCGTAGCCCCGAGCAGGCTGACCAACTCGTTCTGCACCTGATTGGTGTCCTGGAACTCGTCGACGAGCACGTGCTCGAACCGGCGCTGGTAGCTCTCGAGGATGTCGGGCGCGCGTCGGAACAGCTCCACGGTGTTGAGCAGGAGATCGTCGAAGTCCATGGCGCCGGCGCGAAGGAGCCGGGTCTGGTACTCGGTGTAGATCTCCCCGATCCGGCGCTCGAAGATCGTCGCCGCTCCCTCGGCGTAGGCCTCGGCACGACGGCCGTCGTTCTTGGCCGCCGAGATGGTGGCGTGGATGGAACGAGGCGGGAACTTCTTGGGGTCGATGTTGAGATCGCGGATCACGTAACTCGTGAGCCGGACGGCATCCGCCTGGTCGTAGATGGTGAACGCCTTCGGGAACCCCAACCGATCGGCGTCGCGCCGCAGGATGCGCACGCATGCGCTGTGGAAGGTGGACACCCACATCTTCTGGGCCACCGGCCCGACGAGCGCCGCCACCCGCTGCTTCATCTCGTCAGCCGCTTTGTTCGTGAACGTGATCGCCAGGATGGAGAACGGCGATGCGCCTTCGTGGATCAAGTGGGCGATGCGGTGGGTGAGGACACGAGTCTTCCCGGACCCGGCCCCGGCGATGACGAGAAGCGGTCCGTCAGCGTGCAGCACCGCGTCGTGCTGGGCCGGGTTCAGGCCACCGAAGAAGTCAGTTGACGGTTCCACGTCGGGCACCCGGGCACCCTACCGCCGAGCAGTGACATCACCCGTGGCCACCACGGGGCGACCACCCCGTGACGTCACGAGTCGCCGACGAGCAGGCGATCGCGGAAGAAGTCGAGGACCCGATCCAGAGCCTCCCGGGTCGGGTGGCCGGGCTCGTCGACCAGATGACCGGTGACGACCGAATGGGACCAGCGCGACAGCCCGTACGGGTTGCCGCGACCCGAATCGATCTCCACGCCGATGAAACGATCGCCGAGCAGACGCTCGAGCGTCCGGAAACGGGCGCCCGGCGACATCACATCCTTGCTGAACCGCAAGCCGAGCACGTCGCATCCGGCGTCGGCACGAGCCACCACGGCATCCCGGTCGGCCGGGCTGAGCCCGAGATCGGCCCGATGCCGACGGGTGACCGGGAACGGCAGGCTCGGCTGGCTCAGCACCGGCGCCACGACGACCGGGTCCACCATCATGGCCAGGGCGAACCCTCCGGTCAGGCACATCCCGATGGCCCCGACTCCGGGGCCGCCGCACCGGCGGTGCACGTCGTCGGCCAACGCCCGGAGCCACGCCGTGACCGGCGAGGTGCTCGCCGTGGCCAAGGCGACGAACTCCTTCGACACGCACGCCCGAACGATCGCGTCGGCGGCGTAGAACGCACTCACCTCGCGCCCCGGCGTGCCGAACAGCGATGGCACCACCACCGTGCAGCCGACGTCGGTGACCCGGCGGGCGAACCCGGCGACGTCGGGCGTGAGGCCGGGGATCTCCGGGATCACGATGACAGCCGGGCCCTCCCCCTTGGTGAACACGGGGTAGGTGCGCCCCAGGTACGTCGTGTCGACCCGGTCGAAATCGCTCAGACCCGCGGGTGCGTCCATCGGCGCAGATCCTACGACTGGTTGTAGGTTCGGCGGGGTGAGCCACCCCTTCCGCTTCTCCGTCACCGCGACGAACCAGCCGTTGGACCGGCTACCCGATGTCGCCCGCCGGGCGGCCGAGCTCGGGTACGACACCGTGAGCCTGCCCGACCACTTCGACGATCAGGCCGCACCACTGCCCGCGCTGCTGGCCGCGGCGCTCGCCGCCCCCACGATCCGCATCCTGCCGCTGGTCCTCGCCAACGACTACCGGCATCCGGCCGTGCTGGCGAAGGAGATCGCGACCATCGATGTGCTCACCGGGGGGCGACTCGAGCTCGGCATCGGGGCAGGCTGGATGCAGAGCGACTACGAGCAGGCGGGGCTGTCGTACGACCGTCCGGGGGTGCGCATCGCCCGCCTCGAGGAATCCCTGCGGGTGCTCAAGGCGCTGTTCAGCGACGGGCCCGTCGACTTCGACGGCGAGCACTACCGGATCACCGGGCTGGAGGGCACGCCGAAACCGCATCAGCGGCCCCACCCACCGATCATGGTGGCCGGAGGCGCCGAGCGCATCTTGTCCGTTGCGGGCCGCCACGCCGACATCGTGGGCATCAACCCCAGCCTGGCCGCGGGCGTGATCGATCAGCGGGCCGGATCGACGGCGACCCCCGCGGCCACGGACCGCAAGCTCGACTGGATCCGAGACGCCGCCGGGTCACGCTTCGAAACCGTCGAGATCCACACCCGGGTCCACCTGGCCATGGTCACCGACGACCGCGACGGTGTCGCCGCCATGATGGCACCGGCGCTCGGCATCGAGGCCGAGGACGCGATGGCGTCCCCCCACGCCCTGGTCGGCACGGTCGATCAATGTGTGGACACGCTCCAACGATGGCGGGACCGGTGGGGCATCTCGTATATCGGGCTCAACGCCGACGTGATGGAAGCGATGGCGCCCCTCGTCGAGCGCCTCGCCGGACGCGGTTGATCACCCGTGACCGACGATCGAGCTGCCGTGATCGAGACCCAGATCGGGTACGCCGACGCGTGCGACAGCCGCGACTGGTCGATCCTCCAACGCGTGTTCACCGAACACGCCACCGGGGCGTACGGCCTCTACAACCCGCCCGACCGACGCGGATTCGAGATGATGCTGTCCTCGTTCCTCGACGGAGCCGGCCCGACCCAACACATGTTGGGCAACCACGTGGTCGAGCTTCGCGGCGATGTCGCTCACGCCCGGTGTTCGGTGACCGCGACCCACGGTGGCCGGCCCGGATCGGGACGAGAAGCCGAGACCTACATCGTCTTCGGCTCCTACCACGACGACCTCGTGCGCACGCCGGACGGCTGGCGCATCCAGCACCGACGGATGCAGGTCGACCTCGAGGTAGGTGACCGAAGCCTCATCGGCCCGGCCTGACCACCACGATCAGGAGGGCAGCTGGGCCTCGGCGTCGAGATCCGCGATCGCGATGCAGTGACGCTCGGCCATCACCATGAACATGTCGTCGCCCCGATCGGTCTGGACGACGTGCATCGCCCCGAGGACCGTCACCACCAACCCGTGGAACTGGCCGAACACGTAGTCGTCCCAGCACTGCTCCGCCGTGTACCCCTCGACCCCAGCCCCGACCAGCCCGGCGTGGTAGCGCTCGACGAGGGAACGCTCGTGCCGACGGCGGTCCTCGGTGCGCAGCCCGTTCCCGAGCAGGTAGGCGACATCTTTGGCCGGGAGGTCGACCGCCACGGTCTGCCAGTCGACTGCGCTGACGGTCGGCGTGCCGTCGTCAGAAACCCCGAACAGCAAGTTGTCGAGCCGGTAGTCACCGTGCAGGATCGAGAAGCACTCGGACCGAGCGGCGCACCAGCGAGCGGAGGCGGCGGCGAAACGGCTCAACACCCCGATGTGATCGTCGTCGAGGCGGTGACGGTAGCGCTCGACGAAACGGGCGGTGTCATCGACGAGGACCGCACCGAGGAACTCCGCCGCTGCCGGGCTCCGGCTCGTGATCCACGGCACCGCTCGAAGATCAGGATCGCACCACCGCGGAGCATGGAGACCAACCAGGTTGTCGACGGCGACCCCGGCCTGCTCGACGCTGCACCCGGCGATCTGGTCGCCTTGCGTGGCGGGGGCCATGTCGGCCAGCACGAGGACGAACTCCGCTCCATCTGCCGACAGGTCGGCGTGGTAACAGCGCGGGGTCGAGATCGTGAGCCCGGCCGACAGGTCGCGGTAGTAGCCGACCTCGTTCCGGTACCCGCCCGAGCTCCCCGCCGACCGGCTGGTGGGATCCGAAGAAGCGAACTTCACCACCAGCGTCGAGGGGGCTGAACCGGCCGGCGTGGAGGTGAGCCAGACCCGCTCGCTGCGAGCCATCTGTCCCGTACCCACCGGCTCGGTCCGCACGTCGGTGACGGTGGTGTCGAGTCCCGCGACGCGCAGCACCGAGGTGAGCCACGAAGCACTGATCTCCGACGGCTGGGTAGGTATGGCCAGATCGGTCACGGTTACCAGAGCTGATCGACGTAGGTGTCGGTGCCGAGGATCGTCTTGTGAAAAGGCGCCGCCGAGACGACGGTGGCCATACCCGACGCGTCGATCCGCGCCGCGTAGTCGACGAACCGCGGCCAGGCCGCCCGAACGTCTCCCTCGATGAAGAACAGCTGCATACGCCGATTCGGGCCTCCGGGATCGCTGCCCAGCGGCATCGGCGAGTTGGCGGTCGAGCCTTCACGCGGCGAGGGGATCCAGGTGATGCAGGACGCGACCGGGCTCCCGGATTCGAGCACCGGGGACAGTCCGTCCGGGGACCGGAGCCACACGCCGAAGGACGCGTCGTCGACACCGTCAGCGAGGTCGACCGCGATCGATACCTGGCCGTCGTATCCCTTGTCGAGGGCGAGCTCGACGGGGACCGGATCCTCGTCCCGGTAGAACTGCTCGACCGTCTTGTAGAGCACGGTGTGCCGGTGGGTGCGCTCCGCGAAACCCCGCCCGTTGGAGTAGAGCCAGTGGACCTGGTCCCCGGCCCACTCGTTGAAGTGGTCGTCGTAATGCCCTTCGAGCACCCAGTAGATCGCCACGTACGAACCGGCGTCGTACGGTTGCGTGATGGCGTTGTTCTCCTTGGGGAACCGCAGATCCTTCAGCTCTCGGGTGGCGACCCAGCGACTCCCGGCGAACAGCCACGGCCCGATCATGCAGCCGGCGTAGAAGTGATCACGCTCATACCAGCGGTTGTACTCCTTCTCGTGACCCTTGTTGGGATCGACGAGGGTGTACAGCATGCTGCCCACCTTGATCGGGTACTCACTGCCGTTCTCGTACATGCTCGGCTCCGGAGGTTCGAGGGAACGGACGGGGACTGTAGCGCCAGGCCCCGGACGCGTCACAACGACGCGACGAACACCGCTCGCCGATCAGCCTGGATGAGTGTCGCCGGGACCGTGAGACCCGATCGAGGCGCCGAAGGATCGCAGCCGGGCCACGGCATCGGGGTCGAGCAAGGACACGCCGACCTGATCGAGTCGGGCCTTGATGCGCCGGTACACCTCGGCATCGAGGCCACAGTGCCGGCACGCCTCGAGATGGGCGGCCAGCTCGGCATCGAGCCCGGGGTCGGACTCGCGGTCGAGGTAGGACTGCAGCACCCGGCCGACGTCGCGGCAATCGAGTGGCCTCGATCCGCGGCGCCGGATCGACCGCGCCGTGCGGGCGAAGGGCGTCATGTCACCACCCCCGGGATGAAGCCGGCATCGTCGAGCGAGGCGCGAATCCGATTCCTGGCGCGGTGCAGGCGGCTCATGATGGTACCGATGCGCACCCCGAGCGTTTCCGCGGCTTCGGCGTAGCTCAGACCCCCGATGTCGACCAGCTCCACCGCGTCCCGAAAGGGTGGACCGAGGCTGTCGAGAGCACGGGCGACCGCCGAATCGAACGTCACGTCGATCACGTCCTCGGGGCGGCCATGGCGGCTGTCGGGAATGCGGTCGTAGCCAGTGTCCCCGCCGTCGTCGTTCGGCGATTCGTCGAGGCTGTCGAAACGGATCTTGCCGGCCCGCCTCGCCCGGTTCCGGTTGAGATTGCGCATGATCGTGAGCAGCCACGCACGCGGGTACCGGCCGTCGAACCGGTCGATGGCGTTGTAGGCCCGCACGAGCGTGTCCTGGACGAGATCCTCCGCGTCGGCGCGCTCGAACGTGAGCGTCCGAGCGACGCGGTACAGCAGGTCGATCTCGGGCAGCACGTACTGCGCGAAGGCCTGTTCAGTCGACAACGATCCCATGTGATGCTCCGGCAACACCCTAGAGGTCGCCGGCATTCCGCGGCCCGGACCCCGTCGAAACGATCTCGCAACGAGGGTCGGCGCGCTCAGATCGGCGGCTCGAGGATGGTGGCCATCGCCGAGGTCAGCACCGTGCCCATGTGCCCGTTCTGATCGAACATGAACGCACGGGTCTGGGCGATCCCATCGGTGTGCATCTGGTACGACGCGTCGAGCCCGATCCACTCGTCGGCCGGTTCTCGCAACAGGTGCAGGCTGACATCGGGATTGATGCTGGCCCGGCTCCGAAAGTCGAGGAACGTGGCCAGACCGCTGACGAAGTCCGATGCCGCCGCCAGCGCGCCCCAGCGGGGTCACCGCTTGTCCGGCGACGATGTGGCACCGAAGCCGGAACCAGCTCACCGCCGGCACCCCTTCTCCGTGGGTGCCCGTCACCCGCTCGCCGTCGAATGCGAACACGAACCCGGGCAAGGCCCCGACGCGACGTTCGCCGGGCACGTCTGACCCGAACGGGATACCGCGACCTCTCGCCGGAGGCGACGGTGGGGCGGCGCGACGGTTCGGCTCCTCGGGCACGTCGACATCGGTGGTGTGGAGCGCCAGGGCCGACACGCGAGCGACCTCGACGTCACCGTCGTCGAGCATCACATCCACCAGCTGGATGCGCTTGCCCTGCCGCACGATTCGATACCGGGAACGCAGTGGAGCCATGGGCACCGGTCGGTACAGGTCGACGGTCATCCGGGCGATCCGCATGGGCACCGGGGTCGGGACCTGCTCCACGAGGTGCGAGAACAGCGCCACCACGGCGCCGCCATGCTGATGGCGAGGATCCCACGGCCCCTGCGCGTACATCGACGGGACGATCACCGCGCGCTCATCGATCTCGAAGAGGAAGTCGTCGGTCGACGCCGGTTCCAAGGACACGCCGGGAGTCTCGCCGCGCTGGTCGTCGATGCTCAACCGCCAGGAGCTATTCGATCCCTTCGGCCCACGTGATCGGCGCCGTTGACCCAGGGATAAGGTGGCCCGGTCGCCGCCGATCGGCGATTCGGACCGAAGTGGGGAGAGACGATGTCGGACGATCTCGGCGCGGGCGGCCTGCGGTTCGAGCGGGAAGGGCCGATCGGCTGGTGTTACATCGACCGACCGCACGCCCGCAACGCCATCACGCCCGCCATGTACTTCGGCTTCCAGCGGGCCGTTGCGCTGGTCAACCACGATCCTGATCTCGCTGCGCTCATCATCACCGGCACCGGCGACGTATTCGCTCCGGGCGGAGATCTCGGCGGCCGCGCCGATCCCGGCGATGCTGCGCTTCCCGACAACCTGGGCAGCGCCATGCTCCCGTTCATCCCCATCCGAGACAGCCGCGCCCCCGTCATCGCCGCCGTCAACGGGATCTGCCAAGCCGGTGGGCTCCTGATCGCCATGGCGGCCGACATCGCCGTGGCGAGCGATCGGGCCGTCTTCCGCGTCCCTGAGCTCCTGCGGGGCATCCCGGATGCCACCTACGCATCGTTCCTCCCCGCACATGTCGGTGTCGCCGTCGCGCGCGACCTGTTGCTGTCCGCTCGCCGGTTCGACGCCGCCGAGGCGCAACGGCTGGGTGTCATCTCTCGCGTCGTCCCCCACGATCAACTTCGCGAAGCCGCGCTCCAGGCCGCCAAAGAGGTGCTGATGACGCCTCCGATGGCCCGCATGATGGTCAAGCGGATGCTCAATGAGCGCTACGGCAACATCGACTACCAGACGATGTTCTGGGCCCTCGACGAGTCGCCCGAACCCCGCGAGGGCATGGCGGCGTTCATGGAGAAGCGGGCGCCGAACTGGGTCCCCGAACAACTCTGGGAAGGCTGAGCTCCCACCGCCCCAACCGGCGCCAGGACCGTTCTGGCAGGGAGATTGCACGCTGGAGCGTGCAATCTCCCTGCCAGAACGAGAAGATCAGGGACGGCGGCCGAGTCGGGCCAGCAGCCGAGTCCACGCGTCGATGGACTCGGGGACCAGCGGCGGTCCGAATCCGGTCGGCGCGACCCGGTAGGTGTCGGGGTCCGACCACAACTCCTCCACAAGGGCCACCAGACCGGGACTCGGTGAGTAGGGCTGCCCGATGGCCCGGGCCAGGTCCCATCCGTGGATCAGGTTCTCGCTGCTGCGCACCGTCAGCAGAGCCGACGCCGACACCATGCCGGTCGGGCCGTCGAATGATCGCTCCACGAAACCAGGCTCGGACGCGGTAGAGATGGCGGCCAACGCGGTGCCTCGCCATACCCCGAGTGGGTACCGGCCCAGGATCGAGGCGTCGGCTTCCACCGAGCCCGCCCCGACGCCGGACCCGACCTCGGCCAGTTGCAGCTCGCCGAGCACCACATGAGCGACCAACGCTCGAACATCCCACTCGGGACACGGCGTGGGGAGATCCCACTCGTCGTCGCCCACCGCCTGCAAAACGGCGCCGAGCCCGGCCAGCGCTCCGACGTATGCATCGACGAGGGGATGACGGGGTCCGACTCCCGGGCCCTCCCGTGCGGTCGACGCCATCACGTCACTCCCACTCAATGGTGCCGGGAGGCTTCGACGTGATGTCGTAGGCCACCCGGTTGATGCCATCGACCTCGTTGATGATCCGGCTGGCCATGACCTCGAGGAGGTCGTGCGGGAGGCGGGCCCAGTCTGCGGTCATGGCGTCGTCGCTGGTGACGGCCCGGATGATCGTCGGGGTGGGCGTAGGTGCGTTCGTCGCCCATGACGCCGACCGAGCGGATGTCGGGCAGCACGGCGAAGGCTTGCCAGATGGTTCGTTCGAGCCCGGCTCGGGCGATCTCCTCACGAACGATGGCGTCAGCTTCTTGGAGGATGGCCACCTTCTCGGGCGTCACCTCGCCGATGATGCGCACCCCGAGTCCAGGACCGGGGAACGGCTGGCGCCAAACGATCTCATCGGGCAACCCGAGCTCGGTGCCGACCGAACGCACCTCGTCCTTGAACAGGTTGCGCAGGGGCTCGACGAGCTCGAAGTCCATGTCGTCCGGGAGGCCGCCGACGTTGTGGTGGCTCTTGATCTTGGCCGCATCCTTGGTGCCCGATTCGATGACGTCGGGATAGAGGGTGCCCTGGACGAGGAAGCGGGCATCGTCGATCCCACCAGCGGCCTCCTCGAACACCCGGATGAACAGCTCGCCGATGGTCTTGCGCTTCTCTTCGGGATCGGTGATGCCCGCCAGGCGGTCGAAGAAGCGATCGGCGGCGCGGACGTGGATGAGCTCGATCCCCTGGTGACGGAGAAAGGTGTCGACCACCTGCTCACCCTCACCCTTGCGCATGAGTCCGGTGTCGACGAAGACACAGGTGAGCTGGTGCCCGATCGCCTTGTGCACCGAGCGCGGCGGCGACCGCGGAGTCGACGCCGCCGGACAGACCGCAGATGGCCCGACCGGTCCCGATCTGGGCGCGCACCGCATCGATGGCGGTGTCGATCACGTTCTCCATGGTCCACTGAGCAGGTATGCCACACGCCTGGTGCAGGAATCGCTCGAGCATCTGTTGCCCGTGCGGGGTGTGACCAACCTCGGGGTGGAACTGCACACCGTAGAAGTGGCGAGACCGGTCCTCGAACGCGGCCGCCGGGGTATCGGCCGTGTGCGCCGTGGTGATGGCGCCGGCCGGCGGGGTGACGATGGCGTCGAAGTGACTCATCCACACCGACTGATGCGAGTTGAGGCCGTCGAACAGCGCGCCCGGTTCGGTGACCTGGAGGTCGGTGCGGCCGTACTCGCCGCGCCCGCCGCGCTCCACCGCCCCGCCGAGCTGGACGGCCATGAGCTGTGCGCCGTAGCAGATGCCGAGGATGGGTACGCCCAACTCATAGACGGCCGGATCGATCATCGGGGCGCCGTCGACGTGCACCGATTTCGGCCCGCCCGAGAAGATCAGCGCAGCCGGCCGGCGTTCGGCCACGACTTGGGCGGAGATGCTGTGGGGCACGATCTCGCTGAACACGCGAGCTTCGCGCACCCGACGTGCGATGAGCTGGGCGTACTGGGCGCCGAAGTCGACGACGAGAACGGTGGGTGTGTCGCCGGGCCCCCCAGCGGGCATCAGTGACCCATCCCGACCCGTTGCGACTTCTGGAGCGACTTGCCCTCGGTCAGCAGAGCCGGGGCGACCATGACTTCGGCCTTCTGGAACTCCTTGATGTCGACGTAGCCGCACGTGGCCATAGAGGTACGCAACGCGCCGAACAGGTTGAGCTTGCCGTCGTTCTCGTGGGCCGGTCCGAGCAGGATCTCTTCCAGCGTGCCGCGGATCTCCGTCTTCACCCGTGCGCCGCGGGGCAAGGTGGGATGGAAGGTGGCCATACCCCAGTGGTACCCACGGCCCGGCGCTTCGGCGGCGGCGGCCAGCGGCGAGCCAATCATGACGGCATCGGCGCCACACACGACCGCTTTGGCGATGTCGCCACCGGTGGCCATGCCGCCATCGGCGATGACGTGGCAGTACACACCCGTCTCGTCGAGGTGACGCATGCGGGCGTACCGGGCATCGGCGATGGCGGTGGCCTGCGGCACGCCGAGGCCGAGCACACCGCGGGTCGTGCAGGCGTGGCCCGGACCGACGCCCACGAGCACGCCGGCCGCGCCGGTTCGCATCAAGTGCAGCGCGGCCTGCGCGCTCGCACACCCACCGACGATCACCGGGATCTCCAGCTCGCGCACGAACTTCTTCAGATTCAGCGGTTCGGCCTTGCTCGACACGTGCTCGGCCGACACCACGGTGCCCTGGATCACCAACATGTCGAGCCCGCCGGCGAGAGCGGCCGGTGCGAACTGGGCCGTTCGTTGCGGCGTGAGCGAACCAGAGGCGACCACTCCGGCCGCCTTGATCTCCCGGATCCGCTCCGTGACCAGCTCAGCCTTCATGGGCTCCTGGTAGAGCTCCTGCATGACGCCGAGTGGCCTTCTCCGTCGACAGGGTCGAGATCTCCTCGAGGATGCGATCGGCATCTTCGTAGCGAGTCCAGAGCCCCTCGAGGTTGAGCACACCGAGACCGCCGAACCGGCCGATCTCGATCGCCGTGGCCGGCGAGACCACGCCGTCCATGGCCGAGGCGAGGAGCGGCAACTCGAACCGGTACGCGTCGATCTGCCACGAGATGTCGACGTCTTCGGGGTCGCGGGTCCGACGACTCGGCACAATGGCAATGTCATCGAAGCCGTAGGCCCGGCGGCCCGACTTGCCCATACCGATCTCGATCTCAGCCATCTGAGTGGCCCTCCTCGCAGGTTCGAGACGCTGGTGTCGAGGAGGTCGTGGACGCGTCGTCCAGCGCCCCGCCCGGCATCAGGGGAAACCGTGAGCATAGGTCGGCTCGCGAGGACGGTGGGTCACCGCGTGAGGGTGTCGTCCGTGCCTGTCGCCGACAGCGAGGAGCTGCCGGAGCATGGCCGCGGTCGCCCCCCACACCGTGTCCCCGTGCAGCTCGAAGAACGTGATCGGTCGATCGCGGCCCTCGAAGGACCACAACTCCTCCCGGAACACATCGTCACGCAGGAGCTCGGCCAGCGGAACCCGCAGGATCGCCTCGACCTCCCCGGGATCGGGGCTCAGCTCGCCGGGCTCGTCGATGACGGCCACGAAGGGGTGGACCAGCGACGCGCTGCCGACCGTCACGAACCGGTCGAGCTCACCGACGCGGCGGGCGTCGGAGGCGTCGAGACCGACCTCCTCCCGAGCCTCCCGGACCGCAGTGTGCCAGGGTGAAGCGTCCTCCGCGTCGGTTCGACCGCCGGGGAAACGACACCTCGGACCGATGCGTGCGCAGGTGCGAGGCCCGGCGCGTGAGCAGCACGTGACCCTCACCCATCACGTCGAACAGGGCCACCAGGACGGCGGACTGCCGCCGATCCTGGTTCGACGTGCCCCGTCACGGTTCGCCCGGGCCCCCGGGCCCGAAGGCGATCTTCGAGGACCTCGAGATCGATCCGTCGCTTGCCGTCCGCGAGCCGGTACCACGGCGGCGGACCGCCGGCACGGGCATCAGCCGGGCGCGGGATGAACTGGGCGCCGCCCCGATTGGGCGCACCCGGCTCCGTCACGCCGTCGCGCCGGCGAGCAGATCCTCCAGGCCGCCAGCGACCAGCGCCTCGAGGACCACCTGCGGACCCGCCTTCGCCCGCTCCCACGGCTCCCACGCCGCCAGCATCCCCGCCGCCCGCTCGTCACCGCCGGCGGCGCACTCGGCCAACCAGATCGGCAGCCGCGCCGTCTTCAAGTAGGACATGGTGCGACCGGGCAGCTGATCGCCGCGCTGCCAATCGTGGAAGTGGGCGAGCATCTTGGCCAGGTCGAACGGGCGCGCGGTCCATGCGTGCACGCTACCGCCGCGCCCGTCGAGGCGAACGTGGTCCACAACGGCGAGTGCCGGACCCGAAGGCCCGGCACTCGAACACGAGACGAGATGTCAACCGGCGGGCGAACCCGCCGGGAGATCACATCATGCCGCCCATGCCTCCCATACCACCCATGCCCCCCATGGGGTCCATGCCGGCACCGGCAGGCGACTTCTTCTCCGGCTTGTCAGCCACGAGGCACTCCGTGGTCAGCAGCAGTGCGGCGACCGACGCCGCGTTCTGCAGCGCCGCACGGGTCACCTTGGCGGGGTCGATGATGCCGGCCTTGATCAGGTCGACGATCTCACCCGTCGAGGCATCGAGGCCCATGGCGCCTTTGGCGGCCTCGACCTCACGCACGATGACCGCACCCTCGAGCCCGGCGTTGTCGGCGATGAGCCGAGCCGGTGCATCGAGTGAGTTGAGCACGATGCGAGCGCCGGTGGCTTCATCACCCTCGAGGCCCTTGATGGCTTTGGTCACGGCGGCCCGGCAGCGCACGAGTGCGGTACCACCACCAGCGACGACGCCCTCTTCGATGGCGGCGCGAGTAGCAGACAGCGCATCTTCGATGCGGTGCTTCTTCTCCTTGAGCTCCACCTCGGTGGCAGCACCAACCCGCACGACGGCCACGCCGCCGGCGAGCTTGGCCAGACGCTCCTGGAGCTTCTCGCGATCCCAATCGGAGTCGGTGTCGTCGATCTCGCGCTTGAGCTGAGCCACGCGACCGTCGACGTCGGAGGGTTCACCGGCGCCTTCCACGATCGTGGTGTCGTCCTTGGTGACGACGACCTTGCGGGCCCGACCGAGCAGGTCGATGGTGACGTTGTCGAGCTTGATGCCGACTTCTTCGGCCACGACCTGGCCACCGGTGAGGACGGCCATGTCCTGGAGCATCGCCTTGCGGCGATCGCCGAAGCCCGGGGCCTTGACGGCAACGGAGTTGAACGTGCCGCGGATCTTGTTCACCACGAGGGTGGCCAGGGCTTCGCCCTCGACATCCTCGGCGATGATCAGCAGCGGCTTCCCGGTCTGGATCGACCCGCTCGAGCACGGGCAGCATGTCCTGGACCGAGGTGATCTTGCCCTGGATCAGGAGGATGTAGGCATCCTCCAAGACCGCTTCCTGGCGCTCGGGATCGGTGACGAAGTACGGCGACAGGAAGCCCTTGTCGAACTGCATGCCCTCGACGAAGTCGAGTTCCATGCCGAACGTGTTGGACTCCTCGACCGTGACCACGCCGTCCTTGCCCACCTTGTCGATGGCGTTGGCGAGGATCTCACCGATAGACGAATCGGCCGCGGAGATCGATGCCACCTGGGCGATCTTCTCCTTGGAGTCATCGACCTGCACCGCCTGGGCCGCGATGGCTTCGACGGCAGCGCGAACGGCCGCCTCGATGCCCCGCTTGAGGCCCATGGGGTTCGCGCCAGCCGTGACGTTGCGAAGGCCTTCGCGCACCAGCGCCTGGGCCAGCACGGTCGCCGTGGTGGTGCCATCGCCAGCGACGTCGTTGGTCTTGGTCGCCACTTCCTTCACGAGCTGGGCGCCCATGTTCTCGAAGTGATCCTCGAGCTCGATTTCACGAGCGATCGACACACCGTCGTTGGTGATGGTGGGTGCACCGAACTTCTTGTCGAGCACGACGTTGCGACCTTTGGGGCCGATCGTGACCTTGACGGCATCTGCCACCTTGTTCACGCCGGCTTCGAGGGCACGACGCGCCGCGTCGTCGAATCGGAGTTCTTTGGCCATGCGTCAGCTCACTTGACGATCGCGAGCACGTCACGGCTGCTGAGGATGAGGACATCCTCGCCGTCGACGGTGATCTCGGTGCCGCCGTACTTGCTGTACACGACCTTGTCGCCAGTCTTGACGTCGAGCGGGATGAGCTCGCCGGTCTGGTCGGATCGTTTGCCCGGGCCTACGGCCAGGACCTCTCCTTGCTGCGGCTTCTCCTTGGCGGTATCGGGAATGACCAGACCGCTAGCGGTCTTCTCCTCCGATTGGCCGGGACGCACGACGATGCGGTCCTCGAGGGGCTGCAGGTTCATACACGCCTCCATATGTGGAACGGTTCGCTGACACAACATCAGCAGGACGGGCCGTTAGCACTCTCGTAGTGCGAGTGCCAACGATAGGCGCCTGCCGCGTCCGACCGCAACGCCCCCCGGCGATTTCTCGGCGAGAGTGCGCCTCAGGCGAGCGTGAGGTTCGGCTCGGCACCGGTTGTCAGCGGCGATGGCCCCTGCCGTTGCAGCTGCCAGTACCCGGCGGCCGCCACCATCGCTGCGTTGTCGGTGCACATGTTCCGATCGGGGACCACGCCGGCGAGCCCTGCCCCTTCGCATGCTTCCAGGATCCGAGTTCGGAGACGAGAGTTCGCCGCCACCCCTCCGGCGAGGCACACCGTCCGGGCGCCCACCTGTTCCGCGGCCCGTCGCGCCTTGGTGACCAGGACGTCGACGACCGCCTCCTGGAACGACGCCGCGATGTCGGCCGCCGCGGCGTCCGGATGCTTGCGGACGTGGTTAACGACGGAGGTCTTGAGGCCACTGAAGCTGAAGTCGAACCCCTCGTCGAGCATCGCCCGGGGGAACCGGACCGCCGCGGGGTCGCCGTCGACGGCGAGGCGGTCGATGAGCGGACCGCCCGGATATCCGAGGCCCAGATAGCGGGCCACCTTGTCGAACGCTTCACCAGCGGCGTCGTCGACCGTGCTACCGAGGCGGCGGTAGGCGCCGTGTGACTCCATCACGACCAGCATCGTGTGGCCGCCCGACACCAGTACGACGAGCGGGGAACTCGAGGTCCGGGCGTTCGAGAAGCGATGCGTACAGGTGAGCCTCGAGATGGTTGACACCGACAAACGGCACGTCCCACACGAGGGCGAGCGCCTTCGCGGCCGACACACCGACCAGCAACGACCCGACCAGACCTGGCCCGCACGTGGCCGCCACCGCGCCGACGCTCTCGTCAGGCACGCCGGCCTCGACCATGGCCTGAGCCAGCACGGGCACGAGCAGCTCGACGTGGGCGCGGCTGGCCACCTCGGGCACCACACCCCCGTATCGGGCGTGGAGGTCGACCTGGCTGCTGACGACGTTCGACAACACGTCGACTCCCTGGTCGACGAGCGCCACCGCCGTCTCGTCGCACGAGGTCTCGATGCCCAGTACCCGACCCTCGACACGTTGTTCGTTTCTGACCCCGTGCTCGCTCATGTCGGCACCACTTCGTCTCGGGGATCGGGCTCGTCCCGGGGATCGGGCTCATCGGTCTCGGGGGCCTCAGCCGCGATGCGGGCCAACCGTTCTGCGTACTCGACCGCATCCACCGCCGACGCCCACATGATGATGGCGTCCTCGTTGGAGTCGGCGTAGTAGTTCTTGCGGACGCCAGCGGGCACGAAGCCGAACCTCTGGTACAGACGTTGCGCCCGACGGTTGGACACCCTCACCTCGAGCGTGAGCGACTGCAGTCCCCGGTCGATGGCAA
Organism: uncultured Acidobacteriota bacterium; assembly: GCA_963732655.1. Taxonomy (GTDB): domain Bacteria; phylum Actinomycetota; class Acidimicrobiia; order Acidimicrobiales; family SHLQ01; genus CAVTWS01. The sequence goes on from CAVTAI010000012.1 coordinate 50,580, forward strand.
CCGGGAGCGTGGCGAGCAGCAGGACGGTCGCCACCCCGCGCCCCTGCCAGCGGGGATCCACGGCCACGGTCGACACGTGCCCCTCGTCCAACACGAGCAGCACTCCCATGTGCCCGACCACGTCATCGCCGGACCGGCACACCTGGTACACCCGATCCCGGGGTCGGGACAGCTCCTGCTTCCACAACGCCAGGGACCACGGCTCGGGGTACACCTCCCGGTCGATCTCGTGCACGCGGCGCAAGTGGTCGATCGTCATGGGCTCGACCGTCAGCAACCCGGTACCGGCGGTCACGGCACTCCTCCGGTTTGGCCACCCACGCGGCCGCTCCGCGTCTGCCAATTGATCGCCGCGTCGGGCGGACGCAAGTACAGCGGTTCGATCTCGGAGGGCCGCACGAACTCCTCGCGCAGGGCCCGCGCCCGAGCCAGCTGCACGAGCGATCCCGCGCTCGGGTGCGCCAACGCGGCATCGGCGACCTCGGCTCGCACCAACGCCTCGAACTCCTCGTGGTACCGAATGGCACCGTCGCCGACGAGGAGGCACTCCTCACCCGTGGCCAGCAGGTCGCCGGCCAGCTCCTCGGGACGCGACACTGCGTACTCGGAGAGCCGCTGCACGCCGCCGGGGACGTGACGGTAGCTGGCGTGGAACACCTCGCCACGACGGGCATCGAGCACCGACACGATGCGTTTGGGCGAGAACCGCACCGGGAACGCCAGCAGATCCAGGCTCGGCACCCCCACCATCGGCACGCGGAGGGCATGGGCCATGGTGACCGCGGTGGCGATGCCCACCCGCAGGCCCGTGAACAGACCGGGACCGATGTCGATGGCCACCGCGCCCAGCTCCCGAAGTTCGACGCCGGCGTGTCGACACACGGCTTCGATCTGGGGCGTGAGCAGCTCGGCGTGGCGCCGATCACGAGAGGTGTGGAACGCCGCGAGGACACCGTCGGGCCCTCCGAGGGCACACCCGACCTGCGTACTCGCGGTCTCCACGCCGAGGATCAGCATCGGTCAGGCTCCTGACCAGGGTGCGACGGCCTCGGTCAACGCACGCTGCCGGGCGATCCAGGCTGGGCCGACGGCCCGAAAGGAGAAGTGCCTCTCGTCTTCGGCGATGGAGCCGTCGTCGCGGCCGGAGGCGTCATCGTCGGAGGAGGCTCCGTCGTCGGACGAGGCTCCAGACGGATCGGTGTCGCCCAGCGTGATCGAGCAATTCGAGGTACTGGGGCGGCAGCGCGGCGGCGATGGCGTCCCCCCATTCGATGAGCGTGACCGCGCCGTCTTCGAGCAGCTCGGGGAGGTCGAGGTCGTAGACCTCGGAGAGGTGCTCGAGCCGATAGACGTCGAGGTGGTGCACCCGCATCCGACCGTCGTACCGGTGCGCCAGGGTGAAGGTCGGGCTGGTGACCGGTGTCGTCACGTCGAGGGCCGCGGCGAAGCCCTGGGTGAACGTGGTCTTGCCCGCTCCGAGATCCCCGACGAGCAGGATGAGGTCACCGGAGCGGCACAGGCCGGCGAGGGCCGCGGCAAGCTCGCGAGTCTGCTCGGGGGACGCGGTGCGGGCGATCAACATGAGGGAGGAGCCGGGCGTCGCAGCCCGTACCGCCGTGCGATTCACGGCTGATCCAGGTTACTCCCAGCGGCCGATCGAATCGCCTGCTCGACGGCCATGGTGGCCAGCAGTCGCACCACGTCGACGGGTGCCTCCACCGCACCGGTGGCCGCCGCCACCATGGCATCACCGTCGGCGCGGGTGTGAGCCGGAAGGAGCGCCCGCGCCAGGCCGTTGTGGCCGCTCTGGGCGACGAGCTGGCACGCGGTCTTGTCGAGCGTGGCGTTGGTGAGGACGACGCCGATCGTCGTCGCCTCGGAGGAGCCGAGCGGTCCCGATCCGTCAGGTGACGGCCACCCGTCCCACCGATCGGCGAGGATCGCCGCGACGACATCGGGATCGTCGATCACCCCGACGGAGTTCACGGCCACGAGCGCGGCCACGACCAACTCGTCCCGCCGCACCACCCAGCCCCCGAGGCCGCCTTGCCGGACGTGGTCCGGACCACGCCACTTGCCCACCGTGGCTCCGGTACCGGCACCGATGCGTCCGGTCGCGACGAGTCGATCCACGTTGGCGAGCGCTCGTTCGGCCGCCGTCGCACCCTCGGCTGCGCCCGGTCGCACATCGGCCCGACCTTGCGCGAGGTCGTAGAGGCTCATGCCGACCACGATGGGCACGCGACCTCCCGTCGTTTCGAAACCGCGCCCGGCCGCCTCCAGGACCGACATCACCCCATCGGCCGCCGCGAGTCCGAACGCCGACCCGCCGCTCAGGACCACGGCGTCGATCGAGGCCACGGTGCGGAGCGGGTCGAGCAAGGCGAACTCCCTCGTGGCCGGCGCGCCCCCTCGCACCTCACCGGAGGCCACGGTGCCATCGGGAAAGACGACCACCGTGCACCCCGTGGACGCCTCGATATCGGTCCAGTGCCCGACGCCCACGCCGGTCACGCGGAGATCGAGCTCAGGCACGGCCCAGACTCTCGTACACCGACTGGGCCAGCGTGAACGCCCGAGTGTCGACACCGTCGACCCGGATCTCGTTCTGGGTATACGCGAAACCGACGCGGTGATCGGTGTCGCCGAACGCCGCCGAGCCACCCATGCCTCCATGCCCGAACGCGGTCGGGCTCGGCCCGTACATGCCGAAGGGGTTCGCCGAGAACCCGAGCAGCCATTCCAGCTCCAGACCCAGGCAGACGTTCAGTCCACAATGCTGAGGCCGTCGGGCGTCGTCCAGAGTCGACGACGACAGCACCTCGCCGCGCGCCACCTCCCCGTAGACCCGAGCCAGGCCGCGTGCGTTGCCATGGCCGTTGGCGCCCGGGATCTCTGCGGACCGCCATACCGGTTCGTTGCCGACGGCGGTGCCGACGGGCTGGTTCCCCATGGCCAACCGGCCGAACTCGGGGAGGGCATCGAGGTTCAGAACGCCCCCACCCTCGTCGCCCACCGGGTCCTGAAGCGGGGCGATGCGATAGTGCTCAGACGCCGGCACACCGATGAAGAATGCTGCGCCGTCCCCGCCGTCCCCGCCGAGCCCGAGAGGCTCGGCGCCACCAGTCCCGCCGAGCCCGAGAGGCTCGGCGCCACCAGTCCCGCCGAGCCCGAGAGGCTCGGCGATCTCCTCGGCGAAGAACCGGCCCACCGAACGGCCGTCGATGCGCCGGATCACCTCACCCACGAGGAAGCCGTAGGTGACAGCGTGGTATCCGCACACCGAACCCGGCGCCCACACCGGGGGTTGAGCAGCCAACCGGGAGCAACAGGCATCCCAGTCGGCCAGCTCCCCGAGCGAGATCTTCTCCGCGAATGCCGGCAGGCCGGCCTTGTGGTTCAGCAGCATCGAGACCGGAATCGACTCCTTCCCGGCCGCAGCGAACTCAGGCCAGTAGGTCGCCACCGGCGCGTCGACATCGAGCTGGCCCCGGTCCACCAGCACGTGGGCGCACAACGCCACCATGCCTTTCGTGGTCGAGTACACGTTGACGATCTTGTCGGCCGTCCACGGCTGTGTTCGGGCGCGATCGAGATGCCCACCCCACAGGTCGACGACGCACTCGCCGTCGACCACGACGGACACCGCCGCCCCCAGCTCACCATCGTCGGCGAAGTTCCGCTCGAACGCGGCCTGCACCGGGCCGAAACGAGGATCGCAGTACCCGGACGTTTCCATCGGCTCAGTCAATCAGAGCGGCAATCGAGCCGCCCGTGTAACGACGGGGCACCCGGGCGCCGATGGCGCACACGACCTCGTAACCGATGGTGCCGAGCCGATCGGCGACCTCCTCGGCCCGGATGGCCACATCGCCGTGCCGTCCGATCAGCACCACGTCGTCGCCCACCGAGACCGGATCGTCACCACAATCGACGACGAGCTGATCCATGGTCACCACACCACGGATCGGGCGAAGGCGACCTCCGATCACGACCTCTCCGCCCCGTCGGCCCAGATCTCGCCGGACGCCATCGGCATAACCGATCGGCACCAGAGCCACCGTCGTAGCCCGCTCGGCGGCCCAGCGGCGGCCATAGGACACGGTGTCGCCGGGCGCCAGGCGATGGACCCGGGTCACCCGCGATCGCAGCTCGAGCGCCGGATGCAGGCCGAGCCCGCCGCGCCCTTCCATGGGGTCGATGCCGTAGATGGCGATGCCACATCGCACCATGTCGTAGCGGGATCGAGGATGGGCGATCGCCGCCGCCGAGTTGGCGGCGTGGACGACTCCCGGTTCGTGACCGGCACTGCGGATGTCCGCCACGACGGAATCGAAACGATCGAGCTGTTGCTCGGTGAACGGGTCGCCGACCACGTCGGCCACGGCACAGTGCGTGAAGAGCCCGGCGAGGTCGAGCCCCGCCGCCACCACCGCGTCGGCCACGCCGACCGCGTCGTCCGGCGAGCATCCGGCTCGATGCATGCCGGTGTCGACCTTCAGGTGGACACCCACCCTCACGTCCCGGCCGGCCGCGGCCGCGCCCAAGGCCGTCACCCCCGAGAGCGACGACACGGTGGGCTCCAGACCGAGCTCCACGACCGCTCGCATCGCCGCCGGGCAGGGCTCCGACAACGTCAGGATCGGACCGTCGATACCGCCAGCTCGCAGAGTCGCGGCCTCCTCGACCAGGGCGACAGCGAGTCGTGAGGCGCCGCCCAGAAGGGCCGCTCGGGCGACCGGCACGGCGCCGTGCCCGTACCCGTCGGCTTTGACGACCGCGCACAGCTCTGTCACCGGGCCGACGAACGCACGGAGGAGGCGCACGTTGCGCGTGATGGCCGTCAGGTCGACCACCGCTTCCGTCGGCCTCATCGGCTCCGTCACCGGCCAGACCCCGTCCGGAGCGCGGCCAGCACCTCGGGGATGAGCTCGGGGAGGTCGCCGGATACCGCGCCGGTGATCGGCGCCCGTCCGCCGGCGAGGCCGTGCACGTGGGCGGCGATCGAGGCCGACTCGAGGGGTTCCAGGCCCGAGGCCAGCAGGGCGCCGATCATGCCCGCCAGGACATCGCCGGTACCGGCGGTGGCCAGCCGCTGATCACCCGAGGTGATCACCCGGACCTCGCCAGCCGGTGCCGCCACCACGGTCGTGGGGCCTTTCAGCAGCACCACCGCACCCGAGGCCGCGGCGAGCGCACGCGCCGCCTCCAAACGGTCCGGCCCGGGCCGAGCCCCGGTGAGCCGCTCGAATTCGCCGTCGTGGGGAGTGAGCACCGTCGGGGCCCGACGCTCCTTCACCAACCTCGCCGCTCCCATCGCCGTGCCACCGAGCGCCCACAACCCGTCGCCGTCGATGACGAGGGGCACATCCGCGGTGAGGGCGATGTCACGGGCCGCGGTCACCGTCTCTCGAGACCGCCCCAGCCCCGGCCCCAGCACCGCCGCGCCGAACCGGCTGAGGTCGATCTCGCGGAATGGGCCCGGGGATCGGACCACCTCGGTCGGGGCACCGGGGTCGTCGACGTCGTCGAGGCGGTGCAGCACGACGTACCCCGCGCCGGACCGGAACGCCGCCCGGCACGTCAGATGGGCGGCGCCGGTCATGCCGGGGGAACCGGCCACGACAAGGACCGCCTGTCGCCACTTGTGGGCCTCGACGCCGCGGAGCGGCCAACCCGCCACGGCATCACCGTCGTCGACCAACCAGGCTCGAGCACCCGAGACATCGAGCCCGATATCGGCCACCACCACGTCGCCGTGGAACCAACGCCCGGGCGGCAAGACGAGGCCGGGCTTGAGGGCCGCGAAGGTGAGGGTCGAGATCGCTCGGGGCGGGGCACCCAGAACCTCGCCGGTGAGGCCATTCACTCCGGAGGCGATGTCGACCGCCACGACGGGAACCCCGGGCGGCGTGAGGGGGAACTCGTACGGCCGGCTCAAGCCCGTCCCGAAGGCGGCGTCGATCACCAGATCACACAGAGGAACCGCGTCCGTGTCTCCGGCCTCGCGAACCGCTACGCCGACGCCCCGGGCCGCCAGCCGCCGCGCCGCTACCCGGCCATCAGCGCCGTTGTTCCCCGAGCCTGCGATCACGACGACCCGCCGACCGTACGAACCACCGAGGATCTGCACTGCGTGGCGAGCCACCGCCGATCCGGCTCGCTCGATGAGCACCTCGACCGGCTCGGGCGCGGCGGCGTCGACCGCCGCCATCTCGTTCGGCGTGACGATCGGGATCACGGCGCACCAGTGCTGGATTCAGCCGGACCATCCGCGATGACGAACGCCTGGGCCACGGTCGCGGTGTGGGACAACGAGACGAACCAGCGCACGACGCCACGATCGTCCGACAAGGCTGCCGCCCGCCCGGCGAGGCGAAGGGACGGCGCGCCGGCGTCGTCTCGGACGACTTCGATGTCGTGGAAGTCCGCCGCCCCCAAGCCGACTCCCAACGCCTTGAGCACCGCCTCCTTGGCGGCGAACCGTGCCGCGTACCGTTCGGTCGGGTCGGTTCGGGCGTCGCAATACTCGCGTTCGGCCCGGGTGAAGACGCGGTCCTTCAATCCTGGTGTGCGGCGCAAGCTGCTCCGGAACCGTTCGATGTCCACCACGTCGGTACCGATGCCGATCACAAGCCGACGCTAGCCCTACCGTCCGGCGCAGGTGTGGCTCTGCCATCCCGGCGCAGCCAGAACGAGCGCCGGCGAAGCCGGCTCTACCAACTCGGCCGAACGGAGCGAACGGAGCGAGCGAGTGAGGCCGAAACCCTAGGCCCGCCAGCGGTCGGCCAGGGCGATGACCGGCAGGGTCAGCAGGTCAGCGGTGTCCTGTTCGGCCAGCACGTCCTCGCGGAAGGTCGGCTCCGTCTCCAGCACGACGTCGCGCAGACCGGCGAGCCGGTTCCGGTACCCCTGGAGGACGCCGCGGATCACGCCGAGGTCAAGGCGAGGGCGGAACCGCACGTGCAGCAGCGTGAGCCCGGTGGTCTGGTTGTCCTTGACCTCGGGCACGATCACGATGGTGCGACCATCGTTGCGCCCTCGAGCGACCAGGACCTGGCGATCGACCGCCACGCGGTGTTTCGTACCCCGAAGGCTCTGGCTGCGTTCGGTCCGTGACGGGATGGTCAGCGAGATACCCCCGCGGTCGATAACCACGGCCCGGCCCTCGGCGTCGTTGTCGTCCGACAGACCCTCGACCGCGTATCTCGTGTACCCCAACACTTCGTCCACTGCGGGGTCGAGGTCAGCGAGGGTGCGCAGCGTGCGGTAGGTGAGACGATCCCGGGGTGCACCGGCCGCCAGCACGGCGGCGGGCAGCGGCACCTGCAGGAGCGTCTCGTCGGACCGGGAGATCCCGACGGTCACCGTCTTGGCCTGATGTTTGATGGCGTCGATCGGACGGGTCAGCTCCTCGATGGCCCGGGTCAGCGCGATGACCAGGTCGTCGAGGACCACACTCGGGGTGCCGATCTTGCCGAACTCGATCTGGTACGACTCCAGCGGCACGGTGCCGATGGCGTACCGCAGCATGACGGCGACACGAACTGCGGTGCTGGCCTCGAGATGGCCGTTGTACTCGCCGTTGCGGAGCGAATCGAAGAAGGCGCCGGATCGGCTCTCGATGAGCGGACGAAGCCCGGACAGAATCGTGCTGCCATCGCCGCCCTTCACCAGTTCGGCGGCGACGTGCTCGATGCCGGCACGGATCTCGCGGAGCGGCTGCGCTTGGGCGTCGACCGCCCGGGCCGCCTCGTACCCGAACAGGTGCCCGACCATGGTCGCCAGCACGAACCCGAGCTGCGGATGGATCGCCGGCACGGGCAAGACGTCGAACGCGGCGTTGAACCGTGACTCGCTCTCGTCGGCGATGACGATCGGGGCCGCCTTGTGGGCGCGGTAGATCGCCACCTCCTTGGCGACGTCGTCGGCGGTCGATCCACTCAGGCCCGCGGCACACACCAGGATCATCGGTTCCGAAGAGAGATCGATGTGCTTCTTGTCCTCGGTGACGTCCGCGGCTATCGACTTGTAGCAGAGCTCGGACAGCTTGATGCGAAGCTCGCGGGCGGCGATCAGGTTGGACCCGTTGCCGACGACCGCCCAGTAGCGGCGCGACGGAGCGAATCGGCGGGCCGCATCTCGGATGGCAGGGCGGCGCTCGAGCACCGTCTGCATGGCGTTGGGCAGCTGCCGCACCGCGTCGAGGAGAGCGTGACGCGACCGATGGTCGACGTCGTCGCCGCGCATGTGGTCGCCGATGGCGATCGCCAGGAGCAGCCCGGCGGCGATCTGCGAGTAGAAGGCCTTCGTCGACGCGACGCTCATCTCCACGTCACGGCCGTCCGAGGTGTACAGGACGCCATCGGCCTTGTCGGTGAGGTCGCTGTTGCGGCGGTTCACGATGGCCACGACCGAGGCACCCCGGCTGCGTACCAGGTCGACCGTACGGTTGGTGTCGGTCGTCGTGCCCGATTGGCTGATGGCGACCACGAGCGACGAAGACATGTCGGCTCGCAAGCCGAAGCCGGACAGCTCGGTGGCGGGAAGCGCCACGACACGCACCCCGAGTGCTCCCACCTCGTTCTCCAGGCAGACGGCGAGGCTCTGCCCGGCGACCGCGGCGGTGCCCTGGCCGATGACCAGGATCTCCCGGATGGCGCCGCTCCGAAGTCGGTCGACGAGCTCCTCGGGCAGGGTGTCCGAGCCGAGACGAACCGTCAACCGGCCGCCGACTTCGACGAGCTTGCCTCGCAGGGTCTTGCGGAACGACGACGGCGCCTCGGAGATTTCCTTGAGCAGGAAGTGGGGGTGATCACCCCGGTCGATGTCACGGGTGGTGATCTGGGCCGTGGCCAGATCGTCGGCCCGTACCGGCAGGACGGTGCCGTCGTACGCCCGTCGATCGATCCCCTCGGTGGTGCCGGCCCGGGTGGCATCGAGCACCAGGAGCTGGCCCCGGCTGGCCGTTGGATTGTCGGGATTGCCCGGCGTCTCGCCGTCGACCCGGAGGAAAATGGTCGTCTCCTCGACCACGCCGTACGGCTCGCTGGCCACGATGTAGGTGTCTTCGGCCAACCCGACGTAGAGGGCTTGGCCGCTGCCCCGGAGCGCGAGCTGCAATCGATCCGGCGCCACGGTCGAGCTGGCGCCGATGGCCACCGAACCCTCGAACGAGGCGACGGTCCGTCGGAACGCCTCGGCGATGTCGAGCCCCTCGGCGAGGCGCCGGCTCAACAACGTCGGGATGACCTTGGCGTCGGTCGTGATGTCGGGAGCGATCAGCAGGTCGTCGGCCGCGATGAGATCACCGAAGTTGTCCACGTCGCCGTTCAGAGCGGCCACGCAATACGGGCCATCGACGCGGCCGGACTCCTCGGAGTTCAGCGGATGGGCGTTGGGCTCGGAGATGATGCCGACGCTGGCCCAGCGGGTGTGGCCGAGGACCACGGTGGTGGCCTGGGTGCCGGCGAGCGCCTGCCTCAGCAAGGTGTCGGAGCTGATGGCACGGCGGAGCTCGCTGGTGTTGTCGCCCAACTCACCGATCTCGGCCGCCGCTTTGTAGACGAAGCTGAGATGGTCGCCCGCAACTCGCACACTCGACGACTGGAAGAGCGGATCCGCGCCGCGGGTGGCCAGCGCCGTCAACACCGTGTCAGATCGAAGATCGAGCGAGTGGTTCCGGATCTGGAGATGGAGTCCGGCGGAATCGCGGCCACGAACCTCGAGTCGATCGAGGGCGCTGAAGGCCTGCTGGACGGAGAGGAAGGACTCGAGCGCCGACAGCGACGGGTCGGGCCCAGCCAGCTCCGCCACTGCGGTGGCCGTGCGCAGCCGATCGCGTTGGATCGCCCAGACGACGTCACGCGCCGCCACGAGTCCGGCGTTCACGCGCTCGAGCTCGGGCCCGGTGAGGTCGTCGGGGCGAGCGTCGAGGGCCGCTTCCAAACCCTCGAGAGCCGACCACGCCTGAGCGCACCGGCCGTTCAACCATTCAGCCAGGCCGGGTTCGGCGAGCAGCGCCTGTACTCCGGGGACGCCCTGCAACAGGCCGTTGGCGTCGCCAAGTTGCGTCGCGGCGTCGTGAAGTCGGTCCGCGAGACCGGAGGTCATGTGGTCGATGGACGCGAGCTGGTCGACCGCGGGGTCGACGATCTTCTGGATCTCGGCGGCCGACGGCGCGGGCCGAACGGACCGTCTGCGAACGACGGCGATGATGCCGCACATGCTTCGCCCCTTTTCTGGGTGGATGGGCTCGTGGTGATGGCCGGGAGGACCGCCGGCGCCATTGCCGGTTCCCCGCTCGCTGGATCAGTGTAGGAAGCGGGCCGGGCTGCGGTGAGAGGCTATTCGGCCCTTCGCTACTGGAGCGGTCAACCCCCTGCGGTGGTCAGTTCGGCCAGCCGATGGGCCACGGCGGCCGCTTCGTCGTGGCTCGGGGCCTCGACCATGATCCGCAACAGCGGCTCGGTGCCCGACGCGCGCACCAGGACCCTCCCTCGACCGGCCAGCTCGGCCTCGGCCCGGGCGGCATTTTCGGCCAGCGCCTCCTGGGCGGCGGCGAGCCGGTTGGGGTCGAGCCGCACGTTGACGAGCACCTGCGGAAGTCGAGTCATGGCGGACGACGCCAGCTCGGTGAGCGAACGGCCGGAACGGGCGAGCACGTCCAGCAGTTGAACGGCGGTCAGCAAACCGTCGCCGGTCGTGGCGAGGTCGCGGAAGATGACGTGGCCGCTCTGTTCACCTCCGAGGTTCCACCCCCCACGATCGAGCGCTTCGAGCACGTAGCGGTCGCCGACGGCGGTCTCGATCACGCCGATGCCTCGTCGCTCCATGCCCTGCCGGAATCCGAGGTTCGTCATCACGGTCACGACGACGGTGTCATCGACGAGCTCACCGCGTCCGTGACGATCGATGGCACAGATGGCGATCACCTGGTCACCGTCGACGAACTCGCCAGCGCCGTCGACGGCCAGCACTCGATCGGCGTCGCCGTCGAACGCGAGGCCCAGCTGGGCGCCCGAGCTGACCACGGCCGCCCGGAGATCGTCGAGGTGGGTCGAACCGCACCCGTCGTTGATGTTTCGCCCATCGGGACTGGCGTGGATGACCGTGACGTCGGCGCCGAGGCCGGCCAGCACGCCCGGGGCCACGAACGAGTTCGCTCCGTTGGCGCAGTCGATCACCAACCGCACTCCGTCGAGCCGGCGACCCTCGAGGGTCGAGGCCACCCAACGGCCGTAGTGCTCGACCTCGCCGGAGGCATCAGCGATCTCCGGGGCTGCCGACGGGATCGGATCGTGACGGTCTGGGCCCCCGGAACGATCGAGCACGGCCTGGACCCGATCCTGGTCGGGGTCCGACAACTTGAGTCCGCCCGAGGCGAAAAGCTTGATCCCGTTGTCCTGCCACGGATTGTGCGACGCCGAGATCATGGCTCCGCGCACCCCGTCGCCGCGCCGCGACCCAGGCCACGGCCGGCGTCGGGCACACCCCGAGCGACGAGACGTCAGCACCCGCGGCGACCATGCCGGCGATCAGCGCACCCTCGAGATCGGCTCCTGACTCCCGGGTGTCTCGTCCGACGATCCAGCGCCCCGCGCCGAGCGCCTCCACGGCCGCCCACCCCAGGTCGCGCGCGTAGCCCAACGTGAGGTCTCGGTAGGCCACGCCACGGACACCGTCGGTGCCGAAGCTCGGGCGGATGGCAGGGGGGTGAGAATCCATGCGACGGCGACCGAAGTCGCAGGCCGGCTCAGCGCTTGCTGTACTGGGGAGCCTTGCGGGCCTTCTTGAGGCCGTACTTCTTGGACTCCTTCTTGCGTGGGTCACGCGTGAGGAGGCCGGCACCCTTGAGCGCCGGGCGCAGCTCGGGATCGAGGCTGATCAGACCGCGGGCGATGCCGAGCTGCAACGCACCCGCCTGGCCGCTGACTCCACCACCTTCGAGGGTGGCGTCGATGTCGTAGATCTCGTTGGTCTGGGTGAGCCGGAGCGGTTCGGCGGCGTGGCCCCGGTGCGTCTCCGTCGGGAAGTACTCGCTCGACGGGCGACCGTTGATCACGATGTTGCCCGTACCGGGACGGATGCGGACACGGGCGACTGCGCGCTTGCGGCGACCGGTGGCTTGGGTGAGTGGGTGCGGCATCGTCGTGGACCTCAGGCTTTGGTGCGGGCCTTGGCCCCGGGGATGGCGTGTGGGCTGGGGCCTTGCGCCCCGTGGGGATGCGTGGGGCCGGTGTAGACCTTGAGCTTGGTGAGCTGCTGGCGCCCCAGGCGGTTCTTGGGGATCATGCCCCGAACCGTGCGCCGGATGGCGTCTTCGGGCTTGCGCCCCATGAGGTGACCATAGGTTTCGGTCTTCAAACCACCCGGATACCCCGTGTGGGTGTAGACGAGCTTGCTGTCGGCCTTGCCCGAGGTGAGCACCACCTTCTCGGCGTTCACGATGATGACGTGATCACCCGTGTCGAGGTGGGGGGTGTAGGTGGGCTTGTGCTTGCCTCGCAGCAGCCGGGCCACCTCGGTGGCCAGACGGCCGAGGACCATCCCGTCTGCGTCGACGACAAACCAGTCGCGCTCGATCTCGGATGCTTTCGGAGTGTACGTGGACACGACGGCTCTCTCGCGGTGCGTCGGGGAACGGCCGGACGGGTGCGCCACGGGCCGAGGGACAACGATACGGGCGGCTCCCGTCGTACGGCAACCTCACCGACCCACCTTCCTGCCCAGATCTCAGGGCCCGTCGAGATCCCCTGGATACATCACGGCGTGGAGCGTGAGCCCGTGAGGTGGTGCGGGGCTCGGCGCGACGTGGCGATCCCGTGCGGACAGGATCGACCGCATCTCTCCGGGCCGGCGCCGCCCCCGTCCCATGTCCACCAGCGTGCCCACGATGCTGCGCACCATCTGGTGGCAGAAGGCCGAACCCTCGATCTCGAACTCGAGACGACCCGACCCCTGGTCGCGCCAGTGGGCCTGCCGCACGGTGCGCACCAGGGTCTGGCTGACGCGGGACTTGTCACGCTTGCAGAACGACGAGAAGTCCTGCGTGCCCAGGAGCGGGTCGGCGGCCAACCGCAAAGCGGCCAGGTCGAGCGGATCGGACACGTGCCAGGCGAAGGCTCGTTGGAACGGATCAGCGACCGGCGTGTTGAGGATCCGATAGCGATACAGGCGGCCCACCGCCGAGAAGCGGGCGTGGAAGTCCGCGTCGGCCAACTCCACCCGTCGCACGACGAGCGTGGCGCCACACATCCGGTTGACCGACTTCTGCAACTGGTCGGGATCGAGCCGCGCCGGATCGACGTCGACGTGGACGACCTGACCCCAGGCGTGCACGCCACGATCGGTCCGTCCGGCACACACCAGTTCGACCGGGTGACGGACGACTGTCTCGATGGCGGCCGCCAGCACTGCCGCGACTGTCCGCTGACCGGGTTGCAGCGCGAAACCGCGGAAATCACTTCCGTCGTAGGCCACCAGCAACCGAATCCGAACCCGCGAGCCGCAGTCCGGAACATGCTCAACGGGATCGAAAAGCGTCACCCGTCCAGGTTAGAGAGTGCCTCTTGTTTGCGTTCGAGTAGCGCCACGACGAGCCCTTCGTTTCCCTCGAGGACGGCCGCCGATGCTTCGGCGTAGACCTGCTCCTCGATCGGCGTGACTTCGTCGGCGTAACACTGGGCATCGGCCGTGGCGACACCGATCTCGAAGAGCCGGAACTCCTCGAGCCAGTTTTCCTCGTCGGCGCTCAACCCATCCCGCCCGTCGACCTGCGCCGTCACTGCGTCCGCCGCTTCCGCCACGAGGGCAAAGGACTCGTCCTGCGACCCGACCTCGTAGCCGGCCTGGCCCATACACGCGGTCCACGCCTCCATCGCCTCCACCAACCGCGCGTCGGCCGCCACCCGGGCTCCGACATCAGCAAAGAGCCGGTCGGCCTCCTCGGTCATATCGCCGTACAGCGACTCGGCGGTGAAGGACCTGAGCGCACAACCGACGTGTGCACCGGTGTCGGGATCGATCTCCCGACCGATCATGACCGCGTCATAGGCGACCTGTTCCTCCGCCGGAAGGTTCGCCCGAATCGCCAAGTTGGGATCGTCCGCGTCTGCCGTGGGTGTCGGCTGTACTGCTGACGGATTGAACATCAAGACTCCAAAGAAGCCGAACCCGCGTTCTGCCGCAGCGGCAACCGGGTCGGGCACGGAGCCGGTCTCGACCATGTCTGCGGATACGAACGGCACGTACTCGAACCCCTCCGCGGCCATGCAGCCGGCGAGGATCGTCTGGCGTCGCAGCTCAACCAGGTCGGACTCGTCGTCGACCGACAGGAACTCGATGGGCGTCACGAGTTCTTCGGTCGGCTCGTCGAGCGGTGCGGTCGTCGCGGTCGAGCTCGTCGTGAGCGCAGCCGAAGCCGCCGCTGACTCAGCAGCCGGAGTCGTCGAATTGCCTCCACATGCGGGGGCCGCACTCACCATGGCTGCCGTGAGCGCGCCGAGCCCTCGACTCAACCAGCGGTTGGGCAAGCCGCGGCGATCGCCTGGTTGGCGTGGACGAAGCAACTCCACCATGAGCGCGGACGAATCCGGCTCCGAGACTCGTTGCGGAACCTCCCGGTTTCGCAACGAAACGTCAAACCAGTTCGATCCGGGCCATGGGGGCGTTGTCGCCGTCGCGGGGGCCCAGCTTGAGGATGCGCGTGTAACCGCCAGGACGGTCCGAGTAACGCGGGCCGATGTCGTCGAACAACTTCGAAGCCATCTCCTTGTCCCGCAGGAACGCCATGACCAACCGGTGGTTGTGCAGGCCGCCCTTGCGGGCCTTGGTGATGAGCTTCTCGGCCACGGGGCGCAGCGCCTTGGCCTTGGCCTCGGTGGTGACGATGCCCTCGGCCGCGAACAGCGAGGCGGCGAGGTTGGCCATCATGGCCTTCTGATGCGCGGCGTCGCCACCGAAACGGCGACCCTTCTTCGGGCGACCTGGCATGACTAATCCCTCTTCCGGAGCGAGAGACCCCGCTCGTCGAGTTTGGCGATGACCTCGTCGAGCGACTTCTGGCCGAAGTTGGTGATGGCCAGGAGATCATCTTCGGTGCGGTGGAGCAACTCGCCCACCGTGTCGATCTGGGCGCGCTTGAGGCAGTTCCGGGGGCGCTCGGACAGCTCGAGGTCCTCGATCGGGCGGTCGAGGTCGGCCGACCCACCAGTGGTGGCCGCCGACTCGCCGAGCTCGAGGCCCTCGGCTTCGTCGCTCATCTCCTCGACGAGCTGGATCAGCACCCGCAGCGTGGCGCCGGCCGAAGCGAGCGCATCACGGGGGTTCACCGCGCCGTCGGTCTCGATGTCGAGGACGAGGCGGTCGAAGTCGGTCGACTGCTCGACCCGCGTGGGTTCGACGTGGTAGGCCACGCGACGCACCGGGCTGAAGATGGCGTCGACCGGGATGACCCCGATGGTGCTGGTGGGGTTGGTGCGGTCGGCGGACAGGTAGCCGCGTCCCCGCTCGATGGTGACGTCGACGGCGAGGCGGCCCTTGCTCGACAACGTGGCGATCGGCAGTTCGGGGTTCAGCACCTCGATGTCGGCGTGCTGCTGCAGATCGCCGGCCTTGACCTCGGCCGGACCCCGGACATCGAGGCGAAGCGTGATGGGCTCGTCGGCGTGGGAGCGCACGACGATGTCCTTCAAGTTCAAGATGACGTCGGTGACGTCTTCGCTCATCCCCGCCAGGGTGTCGAACTCATGCAGGGCGTCGTCGAAACGCACCGTCGTGATAGCCGCCCCCGGGATCGACGACAGCAGCGCACGGCGCAGCGAGTTCCCGATCGTGTACCCGAAGCCGGGTTCGAGAGGGCTGATGGAGAACCGCTGACGATTGCCCTCTTCCTCCCCGATCGCCTCGACGCTCGGACGCTGAATTACCAGCATGACTTCTCCTCGGACGGTGGCGTGGCACCCATCGGAGGCCGACGCCCTCGATGGCATGCGGTGGGCTCCGTCAGGACCCACCAGGATTGCGGTTACTTGCTGTAGAGCTCGACGATCAGCTGCTCACGCACCGATACGTCGATCTGCTCCCGGAGGGGCAGCTCGCGCACGGTGACGGTGAACTTGTCGTCGCCCCTGGCTTCGAGCCAGGCGGGTATGCCCCGGTCGAGAACGTCGACGTTCCACTGGAACACCACCATCGACCGCGACTTCTGACGCAGGGTGACGACATCTCCCTTGCGGACGCGGTAGCTGGGGATCGTGACGCGCTTGCCGTTGACGTCGACGTGGCCGTGGCTCACGAACTGACGGGCCTGGGGGCGAGTGGCCGCCCAGCCGCCGCGGTAGACCACGTTGTCGAGGCGCAGCTCCAGGTAGCGGAGCATGTTCTCGCCGGTGACGCCTTCACGACGGTTCGCTTCTTGATAGAGGCGGCGGAATTGGCGCTCGTTGAGGCCGTACGTGTACCGAGCCTTCTGCTTCTCCTGAAGCTGGACCAGGTATTCCGAGACGTTGCCCCGCCGACGGGTGCGGCCGTGCTCGCCCGGCGGATACCCGCGACGGTCGAGGGCCCGCTTCTCTGAGGCAGTACCCCAGATGTTGGCGCCGAGCCGGCGGGAGATTCGGAACTTGGGGCCGATGTAGTGCGCCATGTCTCAACCCCTCCGACGCTTGGGGAGGCGGCAGCCGTTGTGGGGCACCGGGGTGACATCTTTGATGCCGGTGATCTCGATCCCGGCGTTCTGGAGGGCACGGATCGCGGTCTCGCGACCAGACCCCGGGCCCTTCACCTGCACGTCGACCTTGCGCACGCCGTGCTCGGCAGCTCGACGGGCGGCTGCTTCAGCGGCCATCTGGGCGGCGAACGGCGTGGACTTCCGCGAGCCCTTGAAGCCCACGTTGCCTGCCGACGCCCACGAGATGGCGTTGCCTGCCTGATCGGTGATGGTGACGATGGTGTTGTTGAACGAACTCTTGATGTGAGCGACACCATGCGTGATGTTCTTGCGCTCACGACGACGGGGACGACGGCCCCCTGCGGCTGGTTTAGCCACAGCTACTTCCTCGCCTTCTTCTTACCGGCCACAGTCTTCTTGGGTCCTTTGCGGGTGCGGGCGTTGGTCTGGGTGCGCTGGCCACGAACCGGGAGGCCCTTGCGGTGCCGCATGCCCTGGAAGCAACCGATGTCCATCTTGCGCTTGATGTCTTGGGCGACCTCACGACGAAGGTCGCCTTCGACCTTGACGTTCTGATCGATGTACGCACGGATGCGGCCGACTTCTTCGTCGGTCAGATCACGTACGCGCGTGTTCGGATCGACGCCGGTACCCACACACACCTGCTTGGAGATGGTGGGGCCAACCCCGAAGATGTATGTGAGCGAGATCTCGACCCGCTTCTCGCGGGGGATGTCGACTCCAGAAATACGTGCCATCAGCTCACCCTTGCCGCTGCTTGTGCCGCGGGTTGTCGCAGATGACCCGAACCGTGCCGTGACGGCGGATCACCTTGCACTTCTCACAGATTTTCTTGACGCTCGGACGGACCTTCATGATCGGCCTTTGTTCTCACACGACCACGGGGACGATCATCGTCCCGTTGGCCGTCACTTGTACCGGTACGTGATACGACCCCGTTGGAGGTCGTACGGGGTCAACTCCACCTGGACCCGATCCCCGGGAAGAATGCGGATGTAGTGCATGCGCATCTTTCCGGAGATGTGAGCCAGAACCTCGTGCCCGTTCTCGAATTCGACTCGGAACATGGCGTTCGGTAGTGACTCTTTGACCGTGCCTTCGAGCACGATCGCGTCTTCCTTGGGCTTCGGCAGGGGTGACCTCCAGATCGAACCAACGGGCGTGCACGTGCGCCACACGACGCCCAGGGCCAAGAGACGACGCTAGCGTACCGAACGCGCAGAACCAACTCGCTGGTGCCGATGAGGTCGGGTGCCGGCCGGACCAAGCCGGGCCAGGTGTCAGGTGGTCACGGGAACCAGACCGTAGCGTAGATCCGGGCACGTCAGGCGCGCTCATCGATGACGCACCGAAGGCGGTCAAAGACCTCGTCCTCAGTACCGCGACCGTCGACCACGACCAGTAGCCCATGGTCGTCGAACCACTCCAGCAACGGCGCCGTCTGCTCTTCGTACAGCTCGAGCCGGCGGCGAATGCCCTCGACGGTGTCGTCGGCGCGCCCACGAGCGAGCATACGTGTGGTCACCTCGGCCACGGGCACGTCGAGGTTCACGGCCAGGTCGAGCGGGCGGTCCCCGAGGAATCCCTGCAGGGCCTCGGCCTGGGCGGGGGTGCGCGGGAAACCGTCGAGCAGGACACCATGGGTGCGGATGTCGTCCTTGGCGAGCCGCTCGGACACGATCCCGTTCATGACGTCGTCGGGGACGAGCTCGCCCACGTCCATTAGCGCTTTGGCCGTCAGGCCGAGCTCGCTGCCCTCGGACGCGGCGGCCCGCAGCATGTCGCCGGTGGAGACGTGAACGGTGCCGTAGTGCTCGACGAGACGCACGCACTGCGTGCCCTTGCCCGAACCCTGGCGACCCAGGATGACCAGATGGAGCGCCATGACTACTTCTTCAGGAAGCCTTCGTAGTTCCGCATCATCAGCTGGCTGTCGATCTGCTTCATCGTCTCGATGGCTACACCGGTGGAGATGAGCAAAGACAGACCGCTGAACTGGAAACCACCCGCTCCCCCGCCGCGCCCCACACCGACATCGGTGCCGAGGAGAACCCGGATCAGGATCGATGGCACGATCGCCACCGCGGCGATGAACACCGCGCCGGGCAGCGTGATGCGATTCAGCAGGCGGGACAGGTAGCGCTCGGTCTGGGGACCGGGACGGATACCGGGGATGAACCCACCCTGTTTGCGGAGGGTGTCGGCCTGCTTGATGGGGTCGAAGGCGATCGCCGTGTAGAAGTACGCAAAGCCGACGATCAGCAACCCCATGATAGCCATGTAGAAGAACGAGGTCGGATTGGCCAGGTGATCGTCGACGAAGTCCTGGATCGACCCGAAGAATCCCGAATCGGGGAGGACGACCGAGAGCAGCTGGGGCAGGTACAACACCGAGCTGGAGAAGATGATCGGGATGACGCCGGACTGGTTCACCTTGAGCGGGATGTAGGTGTTCTGACCGCCGTACTGACGCCGGCCGACGACCCGCTTGGCGAACTGCACCGGGATCCTCCGCTGGCCTTGCTCGACGAACACGACAGCCACGAGGATCATGAGCCCGACCACGCCCATGCCGATCGCCGCACCCATGCCGTTCTCGGCCTCGACGGTCGCGAACTGGGCCGGCAGCGTGGCGACCACAGACGAGAAGATCAGGATCGACATCCCGTTGCCGATTCCCCGCTGGGTGATCAGCTCGCCCATCCACATGAGCAGCGCCGTTCCGGCCGCGAGGGTCAGGACCACGAGCGAGACGGTGCCGAGCCCGAAGTCGGGCAAGAGATCGATGCCGGAGCCGCCGGTGGCCGATCCGCCGTTGTGGAAGAGGAACGAGAAGCTCGTGGCTTGGATGACGGCGATGGCGATGGTGAGATAGCGGGTCCACTGGGTGATCTTGCGCTGCCCCACCGCACCCTGGCTCTGCCACTCCTCGATCTTGGGCACCACCACGCCGAGGATCTGCATGATGATCGACGAGGTGATGTAGGGCATGATCCCGAGCCCGAACACGGCCAGCGTGGTCAGGGAGCCGCCCGTGAACAGCTGCATGAAGGCGAGGATGCCGCCCTGGTTGGCCCGATCGTTCAGGAGCTCGACCTGATCGAGATCGACACCGGGCGCCGGGATGAAGCTCCCGAAGCGGTACACCATGATCACGGCCAGCGTGAACAGGAGCTTGTTGCGCAGTTCGGCGACTTTGAAGACGTTCGCCAGCTTCGCGAGCACGTGGGCCCTCCCGGGTTCGAGCAATCCACCGCCGACGCTAGCCGGTCCCCTGAGGAGCCCGGCCCGCGCCTGCGGACATGGTCTGACGGATCAGCGGTTCGTGTGGGCGTTGCCCTTGGCGGGCGGGCGACGATCACCGTACGGCTTGGCCACGAGTTCGGTCGTGCCGCCGGACGCGGCGACCGCGGCCTCGGCCGACTTCGAGAAGGCGTGCGCCTTGACGGTGACCGCGCGGCTGAGCTCACCCCGGCCGAGGATCTTGACCAGGGCACCCTTGGAGATCAGACCCTTGGCGTAGAGCGCCTCGGGGGTGACCTCGTCCAGACCGCAGTCGTTGACGACGTCGAGATTGATGGCCTGATACTCGATACGGAACGGGTTGGTGAAGCCCTTGAGCTTCGGCACCCTCTGAGTGAGGGGCATCTGCCCACCTTCGAACATCGGCGCGACGGTGTTGCGAGCCTTCTGGCCCTTGGTGCCGCGGCCGGCGGTCTTGCCGCCCTTGCCGCCGATGCCGCGACCCACCCGCTTACGCGACTTGTGGGCTCCCGGTGCCGGTGCGAGATCGTGGATCTTCACTCGTCGACCTCCTGGACGTCGATCAGGTGGGGCACCCGAGCGATCATGCCCCGGGTTTCAGGTCGGTCCTCGTGGGTCCGGCTCTTGCCGATGCGACCGAGACCGAGCGCGCGCAGCGTGCCACGCTGCTTGGGCTTGGTTCCGATGCCGGACCGGACCTGGGTGATCTTGAGTTTCGCAGCCATCAGCGGGCAGCTCCTGCCTCATGGGTCAGACCACGCTCGGCCCGGCGGTACGCGTGCAGCAGCGCACCGGGCACGCACTCCTCGGGATCGAGGTCTCGAAGGGCGGCGACGTGGTCAGGCCGCTTGAGGGCCTTGAGCCCGGCGATGGTAGCCCGGGCGACGTTGATGTGATTCGACGACTGCAGCGACTTGCACAGCACGTCGTGGATGCCGGCCTCTTCCAAGATGATGCGGGCGGCACCACCGGCGATCACGCCGGTACCAGGAGCTGCGGGTTTGAGCATCACGCGTCCCGCACCCTGGATACCGATCACCGGATGGACGATCGTCGTGCCGGCCAGCGGGACCTTGAACAGGTTGCGCTTGGCTTCCTCGGTGCCCTTCTGGATGGCGAGCGGCACTTCCTTGGCCTTGCCGTACCCGAGGCCGACCCGGCCGGCGCCGTCACCGATCACCACCAACGCAGTGAACGAGAACCGGCGGCCACCTTTGACCACCTTGGCGACACGGTTGATGTGGATGACGCGCGACTCGCGCAGCTGGGCTTCGCCCTCGGTCGTGTGATCGGACGCCATGTCAGAACTCCAGTCCGGCGGCCCGAGCGGCGTCGGCGAGCGCCGCCACCCGTCCGTGATAGAGGAAACCGCCCCGGTCGAACACGACCGAGTCGATACCGGCCGCCTTGGCCCGCTCGGCCACGAGGCGACCGACTTCGGCCGCCGCCGAAGCGTTGCCGGTGACGCCGGTGCGCAGCGCGGTGTCGAGGGTCGAGGCTTCGGCCAGAGTGCGGCCGGCCTTGTCGTCGATGACCTGGGCGTAGATGTGCCGGTTCGACCGGAACACCGCCAGGCGGGGGCGCGTCGGGCTGCCCTGTACCTTCTTGCGGACCCGTCGGTGTCGACGGATGCGCGCCTTGCGAGTATCGAGACCGCTCATCGTCCCTTGCCTGCCTTGCCGGCCTTACGAGCAACGTATTCGCCGGCGTAACGCACGCCCTTGCCTTTGTAGGGCTCGGGTGGGCGGATGGATCGGATATCGGCGGCCACTTGGCCCACCTTCTGCTTGTCGACCCCGAGCACGGCGATACGCGTCTGCTGAGGCACCTCGAAGGTGACCCCTTCGGGCGCGACCACCTTCACCGGGTGGCTGAACCCGAGGGCCAGCTCCAGCGTGCTGGCGTCCGGAGCGGCGGCTCGATAGCCGACGCCGATGATCTCGAGCTCCTTGCGGAAGCCCTGCGACACGCCCGTCACCATGTTGCTGATCAGCGACCGGGTCAGCCCGTGAAGGGCCCGGTTCTGGCGTTCGTCGTTGGCGCGTTCGACGACGACGATGCCGTCGTCGTTACGCACCGAGACGTCGCCCGTGAGCTCATGGCTGAGCGTGCCGTTGGGGCCCTTCACCGTGATCGTTCGGTCGTCGACACTGATCGTGACGCCAGCCGGAACAGCGATGGGGGCTCGTCCTATACGAGACATGCGAGAATCCTCACCAGACGTGACAGATCACCTCGCCGCCCATATGGCTGCGGCGAGCTTCACGGTCAGTCATCAGGCCCTTGCTGGTGGAGAGGACGGCCACACCTAGGCCGCCCAGCACCCGCTGGACTTCGTTGGACTTGCTGTACACCCGGAGTCCGGGCTTGGAGACCCGCTTGATTCCCGAGATCACCCGCTCGCGCTCGGCCGAGTACTTCAGCACGATGCGCAGGCGGTTGCCGGGGCGGGTCGGGTCGTCCTCGACGGAGAACTCGCGGATGTAGCCCTCACGCTTGAGGACCTCCGCCAGCGATTCCTTCATCTTGGAACACGGCATGATCACTTCGTCATGCATCGCCAGGTTGGCGTTGCGGATGCGGGTGAGCATGTCAGCGATGGGGTCAGACATGGTCATGGGTTCGTACCTCCCTCACCAGCTCGCCTTGGTCACGCCGGGAATTTCGCCGGCGTGGGCCAGGTCGCGCAGACACACGCGACACAGGCCGTACTTGCGGTAGACCGCCTTGGGCCGACCGCAGCGCCGGCAGCGCGTGTAGGCGCGGACCTTGAACTTCGGGGTCTTCTGCTGCTTGTTGATGAGCGCTTTCTTCGCCATCGCTTACCCCTCACGTCGGAACGGGAAGCCGAAAGCGTCGAGCAACGCTTTGGCATGCTGATCTGTCTTGGCGGTGGTCACCAGGGTGATGTCCATTCCACGGGTGGAGTCGACACGGTCGTAGTCGATCTCCGGGAACATGAGCTGTTCGGTGACACCGAAGGTGTAGTTGCCATGGCCATCGAAGGCTCGGGGTGGCAGACCGCGGAAGTCACGGATGCGAGGAATGGCCAGGCTGACGAGCCGATCGAAGAACTCGTACATGCGGTCACCGCGGAGGGTGACCTTGGCGCCGATCGGCATGCCCTCACGCAGCTTGAAGCTGGCGAGCGACTTCTTGGCCCGGGTGATGATCGGCTTCTGACCGGCGATCAAGGTGAGGTCCGAAACCGCGCCCTCGAGCAACTTGGCCTGCTGGACAGCTTTACCGACGCCCATGTTGAGGACGATCTTGTCGAGCCGGGGCACCATCATGATGTTGGGCAGCTCAAGTTGCTCCTTGAGCTCGCCACGGATCTTGGTCAGGTACACCGACTTCATGCGGGGCATGGCGTTGGTCATGGTCTCAGGCATCGAGATCCACCCCTGTCCGCTTGCAGACCCGGATCTTGAGACCCTCGGTCGTGATTCGGTAGCCGACCCGAGTCGGCTTGCCGTCGCCCGGGCTGACGATCGCCACGTTGGAGACGTGGATCGGCATGTCCTTCTCGATGATGCCGCCCTGCTGGCTCTGGCGGGTGGGCTTTTGGTGCTTGCGGGCCACGTTCACGCCGTCGACGATCACCTTGTCGTCCTTGGGGAGGGCGCGAGACACCACGCCTTCCTTGCCGCGGTCCTTGCCGGACAGCACCTGCACGCGATCCCCTTTGCGGATCTTCATCACAACACCTCCGGTGCTTCAACCATCAGAGGACCTCCGGTGCTTCAGCCATCACAGCACCTCCGGTGCGAGGGAGACGATGCGCATGAACTTCTTGTCACGCAGCTCTCGGCCGACCGGGCCGAAGATGCGAGTGCCACGCGGCTGCTTCTGCTCGTTGATGATGACGGCGGCGTTGTCGTCGAAACGGATGTAGGAACCGTCGGGGCGACGAACTTCCTTCTTGGTCCGCACGACGACGCACTTCACGACATCGCCCTTCTTCACGGCGGCGCCCGGAGTGGCGTCCTTGACGGTCGCGACGAAGACATCGCCGATCGAGGCATAACGACGCCGGGTTCCACCGAGCACCTTGATGCACAGCACCTCGCGTGCACCTGAGTTGTCGGCCACCCGGAGTCGGGTTTCCTGCTGGATCATGTCACTTCGCCTTCTCGATGACTTCGACGAGGCGCCAGCGCTTCAGCTTCGACAGCGGGCGCGTCTCTTGGACACGGACCCGGTCGCCAGGCTGCAGCTCGTTGTTCTCGTCATGGATGTACAGGCGGCTGGTGCGCTGCATCGTCTTGCTGTAGCGACGGTGGCGAACTCGATCGACGGTGGTAATCACCGCGGTCTTGTTCATCGATGTCGACAGGACCACGCCCTCACGAACCTTGCGGCGGTTCGGGCGATCGGTCGTCTCGGTCTCGTTCGTGGTCTCGGCCATGGTGTTGTCTCCTCGCCTACGCGTCGAGCGCCTCGGCGGCGGCGATCTCACGGGCCCGTAACTCGGTGAGGAGTCGGGCTACCTGCTTCTTGACCTGGCCGATGCGGGCGGAATTGTCGAGCTGGCCGGTGACGATCTGGAAGCGCAGGTTGAACAGCTCTTCCCGGGTCTCGGCCAATGTCGTCAGCAGGTCGGCATCGGACAGGTCGTTGATGGTCTTGGTCTTGGCCATGTCTAGAACCCTTCCTCACGCTCGATGAATCGAGCCTTGATGGGAAGCTTCTGGATGGCCCGCTCGATGGCGGCACGGGCGATGGCTTTGTCGTGGTACGAGAGCTCGAAGAGCACCCGACCCGGCCGAACGACCGCGACCCAACGTTCCGGGTTGCCCTTGCCCGAGCCCATGCGGGTCTCGGCGGGCTTCTCGGTGACGGGTTTGTCCGGGAAGATGTTGATCCACACCTTGCCGCCACGGCGGATGTGGCGGGTCATGGCGATACGAGCAGCCTCGATCTGACGGGCCGTGATCCAGCCCGGCTCGAGGGCCTGAATGCCGAACTCGCCAAAGCTGACCGATGTCGCCCCTTTGGACACACCGCGGGTGCGACCCCGCTGGTGCTTCCGGTGACGGATCTTTCTGGGCATCAACATGAGTGGTCCCTCCGTCCTCAGTCGTCACCGAGGCGGAAGTGCGGGGCCTCATGGTGATCACGGGTGGAGCGCTCGATCTCCTCCTCCTCAGCGAGGAGTCGTTCGAGCTCGGGGTCAGCCTCCTTGACGAGAGGCGTGACTTCTGGTTCGTCGATCGGAGCATCGGCCAGCTCGGCGACGTCGGTGCCCTCGCCAGCCGGGCGACGGCGGGCGGCGGCGGAGGAGACCACCTTGCGGGGTCGAGCCGGGCCGGCGCTGTCGCCGGCGGCCATGGCGGCCTCGCGGCTGATCTTGTCCTCGACCTGGGCCTTGTAGGGCAGGATCTCGCCCTTGTACAGCCATACCTTGACCCCGATACGGCCGGCGGTGGTGTGGGCCTCGCGGAAGCCGTAGTCGATGTCGGCCCGCAGCGTGTGCAGCGGGACTCGACCTTCGCGGTACCACTCGGTGCGACTCATCTCGGCACCACCGAGACGACCCGAGCACTGAACCCGCACGCCCAAGGCGCCGGCCTTCTGGGCGTTCTGCACGGCGCGTTTCATGGCCCGACGGAAGGCGATACGGCCCTGGAGCTGGTCGGCAACGCCCTGGGCGATCAGGGCGGCGTCGAGTTCGGGCTCTTTGATCTCATTGATGATGAGCTTCATGGCGTTGTTGCCCGTGAGCTCGGCCAGACCGGAACGAAGGCGATCGGCTTCGGCGCCCTTGCGGCCGATGACGATGCCCGGACGGGCGGTGTGCACGTCGATCCGGAGCTTGTCACGGGTGCGCTCGACCTCGATGCGGGAGATGGCCGCGTGCGGGAGGCGCTTCATGATGAAGTCGCGGATCTTCCAGTCCTCGATGAGGTAGTCCGCGTACTCCTTGCGGTCTGCGAACCAGCGGGACTTCCAGTCGGTGGTGATACCGAGGCGGAACCCGTAGGGATTGACCTTCTGTCCCATCTCAGGCCTCTTCCTCGGTCACGGTCGCGTCGCCGTCTGCGACATCATCATCCTGTGCGTCCTCACTGCTTCCCGGGGCCGAGAATCCGGCCTGTTCCGCATCTTCGACTGTGGCGAAGTACACCTCGGCCTTGGTCGCCTTGTAGTACTGCGTGCCTGGCACGTGGTACAGCATCGACTGGGCGTTGCCCTTGATCTCGAACCCGTCGGGAGCGGCGAGCTCGTCGCCGATCGGCGACGCGCTACCCGGACCGTGAGGGCCATCGACCGAGACGGCGGTCTCGGCAACGGCCTCGTCGGCCTCGGCCAGACCCTGGACCTCGTGGTCATGGTCATGGTCATGGTCATGGTCATGGTCATGGTCGTGATCATGATCCTCTTCGGCGGCCCGAGCTGCGGCGGTGGCGCGGCTCTGAGCGACACGACGACGACGGGCATCGGCGGCCTGGTTGGACGAGCCGCGGGTGCCGCGGCGCTTTTGTTGTTCCTCGAGTTCCTCGGGCGAGTACCGCGCCACGATCACCGTGATGTGGCAGGTCCGCTTGCGGATCCGGGTGGCCCGGCCCCGGGCCCGGGGGCGGAACCGCTTCAAGGTCGGGCCTTCATCGGCGTAACACGCGGTGATGAAGAGCTCCTCGGCCAAGAGACCATCGTTGTGCTCTGCGTTGGCCACGGCCGAGTCGAGACACTTCTTGATCACCTTGGCAATGTCACGCTCGGTGAAGTTCAAGACGTCGCTGGCCTCGCCATAGGATTGGCCGCGGATCAAGTCGAGCACGACCCGGGCCTTGGTGGCCGAGCTGCGCACGTACTTGACCTCGGCCCGGGTTCCCGGGCGTTCGTTGGTGCGGGTGGGCGGCGCCATCAGCGACGGCCTCCCCGCTCCTGACCAGCGTGGTACTTGAAGGTCCTGGTAGGGGCGAACTCGCCCAACTTGTGGCCGACCATCGACTCGGTGACGTACACCGGAACGTGCTTGCGACCATCGTGCACGGCCAGGGTGTGGCCGAGCATCTCGGGAATGATGGTCGACCGACGCGACCACGTCTTGATGACCTGCTTCTCGTTGCGCTCGTTCAGGGCATCGACCTTGCGCAAGAGATGGTCGTCGACGAACGGCCCCTTCTTCAGGCTCCTCGGCATGACCCCTACCTCCGTGCCCCACGCGTGCGCCGACGACGCACGAGGAGCTTCTGCGACTGTTTGTTGGTATCGCGGGTGCGGCCCTCGGGCTTGCCCCACGGTGAAACCGGGTGACGACCACCCGAGGTCTTGCCCTCGCCACCACCGTGCGGGTGGTCGACAGGGTTCATGGCCACACCACGGCTCTGCGGGCGAACGCCCTTCCAGCGGTTGCGGCCGGCCTTGCCGATGCTGATCAGCTCGTGTTCTGCGTTACCGACCTGACCGACGGTGGCCCGGCAGTCGATCGGTACCCGGCGCATCTCCGTGCTGGGCAGACGAAGCGTGGCGTACACGCCTTCCTTGGCGACCAGCTGGACGCTGGTGCCGGCGCTACGAGCCATCTTGCCGCCACCACCGGGGCGCATCTCGATGTTGTGCACGGTCGTGCCGACGGGGATGTACCGCAGCGGCAGGGCGTTGCCCGGCTTGATGTCGGAACCCTGGCCCGACTCGACCATGTCGCCGACCTTCACACCCTGGGGCGCCAGGATGTAGCGCTTCTCACCGTCGAGGTAATGGAGCAACAGGATGCGGCAGCTGCGATTCGGGTCGTACTCGACCGCGGCAACCTTGGCCGGCACGCCGTCCTTGGTCCGGCGGAAGTCGATCAGACGGTACTGCTGCTTGTGTCCACCGCCGCGATGACGGGCGGTCTTGCGGCCGAGGTTGTTGCGGCCACCGGTCTTGGACTTCTTGACCAGGAGGGACTTCTCCGGTCGGTCCTTGGTGATCTCGCTGAAGTCGGAGACCGACTGGAATCGACGACCAGGGCTGGTGGGCTTGCGCTTGCGGAGGGCCATGGAACTACACCTCGAACAGATCGATCGTCTGGCCCGGAGCCAGCGTGACATACGCTCGTTTGACGTCGGGCCGCTTGCCGAAGGTGGCGGAACGACGATTGCGCTTCCGCTTGCCTTCTCGATTGAGCGTGTTCACCTTCACCACCGAGACATCGAAGATGCGCTGGACGGCGTCACGGATCTCGGGCTTGCTGGCACCTGAGTGCACGTTGAACGTGTACACACCCTGGTCGATGAGGCCGTAGGACTTCTCCGACACGACGGGCGCCACGATGACGTCACGGGGATCCTTCATCACGCCTCCTCGGTGACCCGAGGCGCCGACGAGGGCACGACAGCCTTGGTGAACACCACATAGTCGCTGACCAGGACGTCATACACGCTCAACTCCCCGATGGAGGTGACGTGGACATCCGGCAGATTGCGGAAACTGCGCTGGGCGATGTCGTCCGACCGATCGAGCAGGACCAGCGAGCGGCCCTCCACCCCGAGCGCGTCGAGCGCGGCACGGGCGGCTTTCGTGCTCGGCGAGGTGAAGGCCCATTCGTCGACGACGATGACCCTGCCTTCCGCAGCACGGTCCGACAGGGCGCTCCAGAGCGCGAGCTTGATCATCTTCTTCGGGGTGCGCTGGGCGTAGCTCCGGGGCTTGGGGCCCAATGCCACACCACCACCCCGCCAGTGGGGCGCCCGGATCGAGCCTTGGCGGGCTCGGCCCGTGCCCTTCTGGCGCCACGGCTTGGCGCCACCACCACGAACCTCCCGCGGGTGCGAGTATTCTGGGTGCCGGCCCGGCGGGCCGCCAGCTGGGCGGTCACCACCTGGTGCATCAGCGGGACGTTGAGCTCACGGCCGAACACCGCGTCGTCGAGCTCCAGGGTGCCGGCACTGGCTCCGGCGGCCGTCTTGACGGAGACGTTGCTCATCACTTGCCACCCTTCACGGCATCACGAATGACGACGGTGCCGCCGCGAGGGCCGGGCACCGCACCCTTGACCAGGACGACCTGCTGGTCGGCGTCGCTCCGCACGATCTCCAGGTTGAGGGTCGTGGTCGTGGTACCGCCGTGGCGACCGGCCATCTTCATGCCCTTGAACACGCGGGCGGGGGTGGCGCACTGGCCGATGGACCCCGGAGAGCGGTGCTTCTTGTGGTTGCCGTGCGACGCGCCCTGACCCTTGAAGCCGTGACGTTGCATGGCGCCGGTGAAGCCGCGTCCCTTGCTGACTGCCGTCACGTCGACGCGTTCACCCGGCTCGAGCAATCCGGCGGTCAACGCCTGCCCGACCTCGTAGCCGCTGACGTCGTCGAGCCGGAGCTCGACGAGCTGAACGCCCGGAGCGACACCAGCCTTGGCGAAGTGGCCGAGCTCGGGCTTGCTGAGCCGGCTCGGCTTCTGCTCGCCGAAGGTCACCTGGAGCGCGCTGTAGCCACCGTTCTCGGTCGTCTTGATCTGGACGACTCGAGCGGGCGTGACCTCGACAACGGTCACCGGAATGACGCGGTTCTGGTCATCCCACACCTGTGTCATGCCCACCTTGCGGCCGACAATCGCCTTGTTCGCCATACCGGCTCGTTCCTCGACTCGTCAGGACCGCCGAGCGGCGGCCCATGCGAACGCTCCGCACGAGCTGGCTCGGCGGAGCGGGTTCTCGGTTGTGCCGATCGGTTCCCACTGGAGGGGCCTGACCGGACGTCGGTTTCTCTCATCCCTGCGCATCCGACGCGGAAGCTCGCACAGACAAAGCCGGATGGTTCTCCGGCAGCAGCCCGAGGCCGACTGGCCGGGGTGCACAAGGGGGATACGTTATCCGGTCGCGCCACCGCCTCCACAACCTGCAGCAGATTTCCGGTGGTCACCGAGCGGCTGCGCCCATCGCCGAGGCCATGCCGAGGTTCGACTACCGTCTGGGTCCGGGTGGACGAGACGAACGATCCGAGGTCCGGACCGGCCACGGAGAGCGGTGCCGACACCGTGCCGCCGGAGCCGGTGCCGAGGCGTGACCGGCCTTCCAAACGGCTACCGCCGTGGGGTCCACGCCTAGTCGCGCTCTATTTCCTGGGTCTGGCGGTCTTCACCTACGGCCGAGGCGTCGTCACCGCCCTGCGCCCGCTGTTCATCGTCCTGCTCGTCTCGTTGTTCGCGTCGTTCGCCATCGAACCGGCCGTGAACCGCATGGAGACGCGGGGCATTCGCCGGGGCGTCGGCACCTGGGCGGTCTTCCTGGTCATCATCCTCGCCGCCTCGGGATTCGGATTCGCCATGGGCGCCGTGCTCGCCGATCAGATCAACGAGTTCGTCGACAACGTTCCCGCCTATCTCGAAGATCTCGAAGACTGGCTCGACAGTGCCCTGGGCATCGAAGTCGACACCACCGAGCTGCAACGGGACTGGGAGGAAGGTGGCGTCCAGCAGTACGCGACCAACTTCGCTGACGACCTCCTCAACTGGGGTACCACGCTCTTGAACCTGGTGTTCCAGATCTTCACGATCGCCCTGTTCACCTTCTATCTCGTCGCCGAAGGGCCCAAGTTGCGCCGCAACGTCTGCTCGTTCCTCCCGCCGGAGCGCCAGCGCGAGGTGCTCGAACTGTGGGACCTGGCCATCGAGAAGACGGGCGGGTACATCGCCTCCCGGGCGATCCTCGCCGCCATCTCCACCCTGGCGCACGCCGCCGCCTTCGCCCTGCTCGACGTTCCGTTCCCGCTGCCCATGGCGTTGTGGGTCGGGCTGATGTCGCAGTTCATCCCCGTCGTCGGCACCTACATCGCCGGCGCTCTCCCGATCGCCATCGCGTTGCTCGACAACCCGACAGCCGGGGTCGGTGCGCTCATCGTGGTCGTCGCCTACCAGCAGCTCAAGAACTACGTGTTCGGGCCGCGCATCACCGCCCACACGATGTCCCTGCACGTCGCCATGGCCTTCGGCGCCGTGATTGCCGGAGCCGCCGTGCTCGGGGTGGTCGGAGCGCTGCTGGCCCTACCTGCGGCCGCCACGGCCCAAGCCTTCGTATCGACCTACATCCAGCGATACGACATCGCCGAGGACGCCCTCGATGCCAGTCGCCGCCGCCGCAAGGGGTTCCGGCGGTTGCGCCGCTTCGGAGGCGGCTCACCCGAGGACGATCAGGTCGCCACAATCGGGTAACGACAAAACCCCGGGGTGTCTGTCCCCGGGGTTTCATCACAATGTTGGTGGCCTACCTACGCCGGCGGCGTGCCGCCTCGGCGCGTCGGTCCGGCTCAGACCTGCTGGATCTT
The DNA here is from genome assembly GCA_963732655.1 of uncultured Acidobacteriota bacterium. GTDB lineage: Bacteria > Actinomycetota > Acidimicrobiia > Acidimicrobiales > SHLQ01 > CAVTWS01. The sequence continues at coordinate 81,786 of CAVTAI010000012.1, forward strand.
GATCTCGATGTCGACGCCCGCTGGGAGGTCGAGCCGCTGAAGCGACTCCACCGTCTTCGGCGTGGGATCCACGATGTCGAGCAGGCGCTTGTGGATCCGCATCTCGAAGTGCTCTCGCGAGTCCTTGTACTTGTGCGGAGACCGGATGACGCAGACCCGGTGGATGTCGGTCGGCAGGGGCACCGGACCGCGAACATCGGCCTGGGTCCGCTTGACCGTCTCGACGATCTTGCGGGCCGACTGGTCGATGATCTCGTGATCGTAGGCCTTGAGCCGGATCCGGATCTTCTGTCCTGCTGCCATCAGTCCTGCTCGCTTCGTTCGGGTCGGTCGGTCACTTGTTGATCTTCGTGACCGAGCCGGCACCCACGGTGCGGCCACCCTCACGGATGGCGAACCGCAGTCCCTCGTCCATGGCGATCGGGGCGATCAGCTCGACCCGCATCGTGGCGTTGTCGCCCGGCATGCAGATCTCCGTGCCGACCAGCTCGATCGAACCGGTGACGTCGGTGGTGCGGAAGTAGAACTGGGGGCGGTAGCCGGACTGGAAGGGCTTGTGACGGCCGCCTTCCTTGGTGGTCAGCACGTACACCTGAGCATCGAAGTCGGTGTGGGGCGTGATCGAGCCGGGCTTGGCCAACACCTGACCGCGCTCGACCTCGTTCTTGTCGATACCGCGGAGCAGGGCGCCGATGTTGTCGCCGGCCTGGCCCTGGTTGAGCAGCTTGCGGAACATCTCGACGCCGGTGCAGACCGACTTCTTGGTGGCCCGGATTCCGATGATCTCGACCTCGTCACCCGTGTTGATGATGCCCTGCTCGACCTTGCCGGTGACGACAGTGCCACGACCGGTGATGGAGAAGACGTCCTCGATCGGCATGAGGAACGGCTTGTTGATCTCGCGCTCGGGCTCGGGGATGTACTCGTCGACCGCGTCCATGAGCTCGACGATCTTGGCCGTGTAGTCGGCATCGCCCTCGAGCGCCTTCAGGGCCGAGACCCGGATGATCGGGGTGTCGTCGCCGGGGAAGTCGTACTCGTTGAGCAGCTCGCGAACCTCGAGCTCGACGAGCTCGAGCAGCTCCTCGTCATCGACCATGTCGACCTTGTTGAGGGCCACGATGATCTTGGGCACGCCGACCTGGCGGGCGAGCAGCACGTGCTCCCGGGTCTGGGGCATCGGGCCGTCGGCGGCCGACACGACCAGGATGGCGCCGTCGACCTGGGCGGCGCCGGTGATCATGTTCTTGATGTAGTCAGCGTGACCCGGCATGTCGACATGGGCGTAGTGACGATTCTTCGTCTGGTACTCCACATGCGACACGTTGATGGTGATGCCGCGCTGACGCTCTTCCGGCGCCTTGTCGATGTTCTCGAAGGCGGTGAAACTCGTGCCTGCGGGATCCTGGTCGTGCAGCACCTTGGTGATCGCCGCGGTGAGGGTGGTCTTCCCGTGGTCGATGTGGCCCATCGTGCCAACGTTGACGTGGGGCTTCGTGCGCTCGAACGTCGCTTTGGCCATGGCTTCCTACGCTTCCTTACTAACTGACTGCTGGGACTGGTCTGATTACGGGACTGATTGCTGGAGTGCGGGGTGCTCGTGCTGAGGACGAAGAACTCACGAGCCGCGGACGCGGCTGACGATCTCTTCCTGAACCGAGGCCGGAGTCTGCTGGTACGCGTGGAACTGCATCGTGTACGTGGCACGTCCCTGGGTGCGCGAACGCAGATCGGTAGCGTAGCCGAACATCTCGGCCAACGGCACCAGAGCAGACACGACCTGGTTCTTGCCGCGCTGCTCGGTGCCCTGCACCTGGCCGCGGCGGCTGTTGAGATCGCCCATCACGTCACCGAGGTAGTCATCGGGGGTGACGACATCGACCGCCATGATCGGCTCCATGAGCGCGGGGCGAGCCCGAGCCGCCGCCTCCTTGAACCACATCGTGCCGGCGATCTTGAACGCCATCTCCGACGAGTCGACCTCGTGGGTCTTGCCATCGGTCAGGGTCACCTTGATGTCGACCATCGAGAAGCCGGCGAGGACGCCGCTGGTGAGCGCTTCCTTGATGCCGTTGTCGACCGGGCCGATGTACTCCTTGGGGATGGATCCACCGGTGACCTGGCTGATGAACTCGTAGCCCTTGCCGGACTCGTTCGGCTCCAGGGTGGCCGTGACGACGGCGAACTGACCCGAACCACCCGTCTGCTTCTTGTGGGTGTAGGTGTACTCACGCACGGCCTGGGTGATGGTCTCGCGGTACGCGACCTGGGGTTTGCCGACGTTGGCATCGACCTTGAACTCGCGCAACATGCGATCGACCAGCACCTCGAGGTGGAGCTCGCCCATCCCGGCGATGATCGTCTGGTCGGTCTCGGGGTCGGTGTGCACCCGGAAGGTGGGGTCCTCTTCCGACAGCGACATCAACGCCTTGCTCAGCCGGTCCTGGTCCGCGGTCGACTTGGGTTCGATCGCCACGTGGATCACCGGATCCGGGAAGACGAGCAACTCGAGCACGATCGGGTGCTTCGGGTCGCACAAGGTGTCACCGGTGCGGGTGTTCTTCAGGCCGATCCCGGCCAGGATGTCGCCGGCGAAGGCGGAATCTCGGTCCTCGCGGGAGTTGGCGTGCATCTCCAGCAAGCGGCTGATCCGCTCCGAGCCGGTGGTGCGGGTGTTCATCACCTGCGAGCCCTTGTCGAGGGTGCCGGAGTAGACGCGGAAGTACGTGAGCTTGCCGACGTGGGGATCGCTCTGGATCTTGAACGCCAGAGCCGCGAAGGGCTCCTTGTCGCTGGCCATGCGCTCGACGATGTCGCCCGTCTTCGGGTGCGTGCCCTGGGTTGGCGGCAGGTCGAGGGGTGAGGGGAGATAGTCGACGACGGCGTCGAGCAGGGGCTGCACGCCCTTGTTCTTGAACGCCGACCCGTTGAGGATCGGGACGATGTGACCGTGGATCGTGCCCGTGCGGATCGCCCGTTTCAGATCGGCGACGGTGATCTCCTCCTCGCCGACGTACTTCTCGAGGATGCCTTCGTCGAACGTCGCCAGCGTGTCCATGAGCTGCTGGCGATACTCGTCGGCTTGGTCCTTCAGGTTGTCGGGGATGTCGACGACGTCCCAGGACGCGCCGAGCTCCTCGCCCGACCACACCAGGGCCTTCATCTCGACCAGGTCGACGACCCCGGCGTACTCCGACTCACTGCCGATGGGCAGCTGCAAGACCGCGGCGTTGCACTGGAGCCGATCCTTGATCGTGTCGAGACAGAAGAAGAAGTCGGCCCCCATGCGGTCCATCTTGTTGACGAAGCACATGCGCGGAACGTGGTACTTGTCGGCCTGGCGCCACACCGTCTCGGTCTGCGGCTCGACGCCGGCCACCCCGTCGAACACGGCGACGGCGCCATCGAGGACGCGCAACGAACGCTCCACCTCGACGGTGAAGTCGACGTGACCAGGCGTGTCGATGATGTTGATGCGGTGGTTGTTCCAGATGGCGGCGGTCGCGGCGGAGGTGATGGTGATCCCGCGCTCTTGCTCCTGGACCATCCAGTCCATGGTGGCCGCGCCCTCGTGGACCTCGCCGATCTTGTAGGTGCGGCCGGTGTAGTAGAGGATGCGCTCGGTCGTGGTGGTCTTGCCGGCGTCGATGTGCGCCATGATCCCGATGTTCCGGGTGCGCTCGAGAGGCATGCGCTCAACGGCCATGGTGTAAATCCTCGAATCTCATTACAGGGTTCGGCGTCTCGCCGAGTGCTCAGGTCTGGGGGTGCCGGACGGCATCCCAATGATCCCGACGCGGGGACTCATCCCGCGCACCGGACTATCAGCATGCGGTGTCGAAGGATCGACACCGAGATGAACGAAACGGGCGGCCGAAACCGCTCGATCACCAGCGGTAATGCGCGAACGCCCGGTTGGACTCGGCCATCTTGTGGAGGTCCTCGCGGCGCTTGGCGGAATCACCGACACCGTTCGACGCATCCATCAACTCGTTGGCGAGCCGCTGAGCCATCGTGCGCTCACGACGTTTGCGGGAGTAGCCGACGAGCCAGCGCACCGCCAGGGTGTTCGCCCGGCGAGGGCGCACCTCGACGGGGACCTGGTAGGTCGCACCGCCGACACGGCGGCTGCGTACCTCGAGCTGGGGCCGAACGTTGTCGACCGCACGCTTGAGGGTAGGGATGGGGTCGCCCCCGGTCTTCTCGGCCACGATCTCGAGGGCCTCGTAGACGATCTTCTCGGCCACCGAACGCTTGCCGCGGAGCAGGATCTTGTTGGTCACCTGAGTGACCAACACCGACCGGTAGATCGGGTCCGGCTGCAACTCGCGACGGGGGGCAGCGCCTTTGCGTGGCACGTCAGCTCTCCTTCTTGGCGCCGTAGCGGCTACGCGCCTGCTTGCGGTCCCGCACGCCCGAAGCGTCGAGATGACCGCGGATGATCTTGTAGCGGACACCGGGGAGGTCCTTCACACGTCCGCCGCGAACCAGTACCATCGAGTGCTCCTGAAGGTTGTGGCCCTCACCCGGGATGTACGCCGTGACCTCGATGCCGCTCGTGAGCCGCACGCGGGCGACCTTGCGCAACGCAGAGTTCGGCTTCTTCGGGGTCATGGTGTAGACGCGGGTGCACACACCCCGCCGCTGCGGCGCGCCCTTGAGCGCAGGCGTGGACTCTTTACGCCGCTTCGACTGGCGGCCCTTGCGGACCAGCTGCTGGATCGTGGGCACGACGAACCTCTCGGAAAATCTTCGGTGGATGCGATCGGGAGTCCGGTGACCGATTGGCCTGACACGGCCGGACCGGGGATGCTCCCGCGACGGGGGCCGCCTGCTGGCGGACCAAGGAGCAAGTCTAGGGGGAGGCCGACGGGAATCGCAATCGTCCGGCGACCGGTATTCCTGACCCTTTTCGCGTCAGTATCGACGTGCGCTGTTCGCGTCAGTATCGACGTGCGCTGTTCGCGTCAGTATCGACGTGCGCTGTTCGCGTCAGTACTCGAAGCCGTTGGCCACGCACAGATCGAGGAACGCCTCGACGATCACCAGCGGATCGTTCGTCGCCATCGCTCCTGCGAGGTCATCGGAGTACGCCGACACCGCGGTGACCGCGCTCGCCGCGGCCCGCTGGGAGGCGACCGCCAGTTCCTCGGTCGCGCCACTGGGGTCGTCCTGCTGGAGCGCGACCCATGCGAACTGGCTGTTCGCGCAGGCGAGCTGCGCCGTCTCATCGATGGTGATGGGCAAGCCCGCCTCATTGAGGGGTGGGACCTCGGGCACGCCGACGCCGGCCGGAGCCAGGGTGACGGTCGGAGCCACGACGGCGGGGACAGTGGTCGGCACCGACGCCGGCGAGGAGCCGTCGTCGCCCGGTCCGGGTAAAGATGACCCTGGTGCGGGGGTGGTGGTCGTCGTGGGGTCGACGACCGTCTCGGACCCGTCGCCCAACGCCGTGGTCGAGGGCTCCGGCGCCAGGAGAGAGGTAGTCGAGAGCTCGCTGGTCGAGGACTCTCCGGACGTGCTCAGCGACTCGGTCGCGGGGATCGCATCCGCGGCGTCATCGTCGTCGCCCGAGCAAGACATCAGGAGAAGACCGGCGGCGAGCACGACCAGGGATGGATGTCGCCACGCGACGGTCACGACCCGGTCTTCCTGAAGGGCACCAGGAGGGTCCGGACCAGGATCTTGACATCGGTCGCCAGGCTCATGTCCTCGATGTACTCGATGTCGAGGAAGGCGGAGTCGACGATGTTGTCGTTTCGGCAGTCGGAGAGCTGCCACGGCCCGGAGATGCCGGGCCGCACGAGATGGCGCGGGTGGGACCACAGATCGTGGCGCCGCACTTCTCGCTCGAGCTCGGGACGTGGGCCGACCAGGCTCATCTCGCCCGCCAGGACGTTGATGAGCTGGGGCAGCTCATCGAGGCTGATCCGGCGCAGGAAACGGCCGATGTCGGTGTGGCGGGGGTCGGCGACGGTCTTGTGCTGGGTCCGCCGGTCGTCGAAGACGATCGGTCGCTCATCGGCTCGGCGATCGGGAAGCATGGTGCGGAACTTGCACATCATGAACACCCGCCCATTTCGGCCGACGCGGGCTTGACGCAGGAAGACTCCTTTACCGAGCTTGAGACGCAGCGCAGCGGCGGTGAACGCGAGGACTGGCGACAGCACGACCAGCAAGACGGCGGAGGCGGCGCGGTCGAACGTCGGCTTGCCCATCCGGGCGTAGAAACCGTCGACTCGGGCATAGGTCGCCTCGGAGCCACGGTTGGCGATCGGGCGACGGTTCCCGGGCCCGGTGCCGGTGCTCGGCCCATGAGACGGTGAACGACGCACGTTCGAACGAGGGGTTCGGACGGCGGGGCGGGAATCGAGCATCAGCCCTCCTCGGTGGACTCGGAAGCCGGCACGATCGAAACGGCCTTGGGATCATCGGTGGTCGACAATGGTCCTGCAGTCATCTCAGTTCACCGACACGATCAGAGGGGTGGAAGGAATGGAGTTGTTCCCGGCACCGTCCTGGGCCCGGATCTCGTAGCGATGCTGTCCCGCTGGGACGCTGGGGTCTGTGAAGATGGTTCCCGCCGACACCCAAGCGAGGAACTGCCAATCGCGGTGCACCAAATAACCGGTGACGCCTGATCCGCCTGGATTCGGGAGGTCGGCCGCGGCCGACCACGAAAGAGTAACCGATGATCCGACTGAGGTGTATGTGACGTTTGACGGGCTTTCGGGGGCTTCAGGATCGGGTGGCCCAACCCACACCGACACCAACGATGACGGCCCGGAGTTGTTGCCCGCCGCATCTTGGGCCCGAACGTGATATCGGTGGTATCCGTTGGCGGCACCGACGTGGGTATACGAGGTGCCCGCGGGAACCCAGGCCACGAACTGCCAGTTGTCGTGGATGAGGTAACCAGTGACCCCGGTGCCACCAGGGTTCGGTTGATCGGTCGAGGCGGCCCACTGCAGGGTGACCGTCGATCCGTCGGCGGCGCCCATGACCCCCTGCGGGATGGTGGGCGCCAGTACGTCGGGCGCACCGACCGTCACCGCGGCTGATGCCGGATCAGACAGCAATCCGGCCAGATCGCGGGCTCGGATGTCGTACCGGTGTGGTCCGTTGCTGACGCCCGGATCGACGAACTGGAGCTGATTCGGTGGGAGTACCGCCACGAACTGATAGTCACGGTGGACCAGGTACTCACGAAGGCCCTGGTCGTCGTCCGCGGCGGCCCAGGTCACGGTGACATCGGCGCCCGACACCGAGCCGGTCACGGTCGCCGGCGGGTTCGGGGGTGTGACATCGGGTCCGGCCACCGTCACGGCGACCTCCGCCGGGAGCGATCGACGCCCCGAGGAGTCGACCGTCTCGACGGTGAACACCGGGACGCTCCCCGCGGCGAGTGAGCCGATCGAGTACGTCAGCCCCGTGGTGTCGCCCAGGAACACGCCGTCCCGATACACCTTGTACTTGACGATCGGCAACTGGCTCTCGGGGGCCGTCCAATCGAGACGCACCGTCTGGTTCCCCGTCGAAGCGATCAGCCCCGCAGGAGTCGGTGTCGGCTCGCAGAAGCGGCCGAACCCACCGACCCAGCCACCGGCTTCGGTGCGGGTGAAGTAGCCGCCGACATACAGGCAGCCGTTGGTGTCGACGTGGAGGGACCAGGTTCCGTAGTAGTTGGCGGCCAGGCCGGGAACGAAGTCCGACGCCGGCTCGTTGGTGGTCGTGTCGTAGGCGATCGCCACCCGATGGTCCGAGCGCTGGCCGGTGAACGAGCTGTAGTGGGTCAGCCCCATCCAGGCCGGTTGGTTCCAGCCGCCTTCCGTCGATCGGAAGCAATGGCATCCGGCGAGCAGTTGACCCGAACCGGTGACCTCGAGGGTCTGGAAGTCGCCACCGGCGGTGAAGGCGCAGTTGCTGACGGTGAACGTGGCGCAGGTGATGCCGGTGTCGCTGAAACCGATCCGGACATTGGTGTCGGGGTTCAACACCTGGAGCACGTGCTGGGCACCGCCCACGTACACATGGTCGTCGGCGTACGCCACCGCGATCGTGTCCTGCTGACCTGTCGTATTGAGCTCGAGCGGGGCGAGGCCGGGGATCGCAGCACCGGTCGCCTGGGTGACGGTGGCCATGCGGGCCGTTCCGGGAGTGGCATTGGCCGACGTGAAGAACCCCACGGCGTGGACGCGTCCACGCGAGCTGTCCACGGCAACGTCCCACACGCTGCCGGCGAACTGCGGGAGCCACGTCGGGTCGAGCTGGCCGGTCGTCGACCGGAGTCGCACCGCGTTCCAGATCCAATGCTGAGTACCGGCGAGGACGATGTAGTTGAACTCGCCGACGACGTACATGTCCGCGCCGTCGACGACGATCTCGCGAACGATGGCCTGACCGTTGGTGCGGGCCACCTCGGTGGTGAACGAGGACACCGTGGCCCCCGTGTCGGCATCGACGACGGCCAGACCACGACGGGTCTGTCCGTTCACCGTGTCGAATTCGCCGCCGAGGAGCAGGTCACCGGCCGGCGTCACCTCGAGGGCGTACACGGTGCGATTGACGACGGGCCGGAAGGTCGAGACCCATTCGCCGGAGTCCCGATCGAACGCGGCCACATACGGTTGTGGCTCGACGAGCGAGGTCGGGTCGAACCCATTGCGCTGGACACCAGTGAACGTCCCCGAGACGTAGATGCGGTCACCGATCTCGGCGAAGTCCCAAACGTGAGGTTTCGGCACGGTCAACGTGAGGCCGGTCCCGACCACACCCCATTGCGGAACCGGGGTGGGATCGAGAGAATCGATGTCGAGCGCAGGCAACGGTGTGACGGCCGGCGGCACCGGGACGGGCGCACCGATCGCGGCGGAGGCCGACGGCGCGCGCGCCACGGACCCGGCCGCAGCGGGTGCCACGGACAGCACGCCGGCCAGGCTCGCGGCGGCCAACGCGAGGGCGAGAACGGTGAACGGCCGCCTGCGACTCCACTGATTCGGGACCATCTCATTGGGTGTCATCGGCTCGGACTCCAAACCGACGGAACCTTTGTCCATCAGCACCCTCACAGGGTGGGACGTCGCCGCGACGTCTCGCAATAGGTCGTCCGGCTTTGCCAGAGGGGCCGCTCTATCCACCATCCACAGGGAAAATCACCCGCGCTTGCGACGCGGACGAATCCGAAAACAACCAGGACGGAAGCTTTCGACTCGCGGCCCTTTGGCCGATGGAATCGGAGATGATGCGTGGTGTCGCCGCCGGGCGATGATTCTCTGACCGCACACGCACGACAGACGAGCATCAGGAAGGCCGACGTGACGATGGTGTCCGAACCCAGCGCTGCCTCGCAGACTGCCCCCGACGAGGGCGTCGGAGACGGCGCTCGACTCGTCATCCGACCCGCGACACCGCCCCGGAACTCGATGATGGCCGTCGGCCACAACGACGACGGCCCGACCGTCCTCCAGGCGGCCTCGCGAGCGCGTCCGCTGATCCTCGCCTGCGTGACGGCAGGCGTGCTCCTGGGCCTGGTGTGGGTGGCGCTCAACTGGAGCTCCTACAACGCCACGGCCCGAGTGATCCTGCGCGACCCATGGGACGCCGACCTCGCCACGACCGACAACCCGGTCGGGGGCGACTTCGAACGGTTCATCCGGGCCCAGTCGCGATACATGACCTCCGACGAGATCCTCTCGATCGCCGCCACCGAGGCCGCGATCGACCAGACCACACTGAAGGCCGCCACCACCGCGGCGCCGGGCGCCGAGGGTGACCTCGTCCTGCTCACCGTCACGGCCGACTCCGCCGCCGCGGCCGAGACGTGGCGCGACGCCATCCTCGACGCATACTCCGGTCAACGGCGTGCGTTGGTCCAGGAACAGGCCCAGCAGGCCCTCGATGCCATCGCCGCCCAGCAGCAGGATCCCGTGGCCGCGTTTGACGCCGATCTCGCCCAGCAGGCGAGCGAGCTGGAGATCGCCGTGTCGAGTTATGCCGACGGCATCAACTTCGTGGCCCGCGATCCGGCGGCCTCGGGTCTCAGCGCGGTGACCAAGCTCGCCTACCCGATCCTCGGAGGGCTGGCGGGCCTCGCCGGCGGTCTCGTCGCGGCATGGCTCCTCGCCGACCGACGCCCGAAGTTGATCGAGCCCTCCGATCTCGTGGGCCGGTACGGCATGGTTCACCTGGGAACCGTTCCGCAGATCGGCAGCGAGGTCCCGGGTGATGCAGTCTCCCGAGCCGCCTTCGAGATCACGATGCTCGCTCTGGCGAACCAACTGCGCACCTTCGATCCACGCAGCGGAGGTAAGGCCTACGGCGTCGTGTTGACGTCCGCCGAGACCGGAGCCGGGGTCACGGCGACGGCCCGCATGTTGGCCCAGTCGGCGCTCGACAACGGCGCCCGGGCCGAGGTGATCGATGCCGACGCCCGGCGGCGGCCGGGTGGGATCGACGGCCGAGTCGTCGACCGCGCCCTCCGCGACCACGGTGTCGTCTTGTTCGACTGCGCACCTCCGCAGTTGGACAGCACCGCGCTCCGCCTCGGGATGGACCTCGATGCGGTCGTCCTCGTCCTCCGCAAGGGCTGCGATCTCCGAACCGTCGACGAAGCCGTACGTCTCTTCGAAACCGTCGGCGTCGAACCGGCCGGGTTCATCGTGACGCTGCCATCGCGCGACGTTCGCCGCCGTAGCCAGAACGCCCTCACCCGCGGAGCGGGCGGACGATGAGTCGCTACACCTCCGGTTCGCTCGACATCGGGGTGTACGGCACGCGTGGGGTGCCATCGACGTACTCCGGCTACGAGACGTTCCTCACCACGCTGCTGCCCGAGCTCGTGAGCCGCGGTGACCGCGTGACCATGTACTGCCGAACCGGCGAGGAGCTGGGGGCCGGCGACTGGAAGGGCGTGCGCCGTCGCGTCCTGCCTGCCATCCCGGGTAAGAACCTCAACACCCTCAGCCACGGGCTGGTGGCTGGGGCCGTGGCCCGGGTGGCGCGGCACGATGTCGTGCTGGTGGTCAACGTTGCCAACGCCGCCTACTGCGCGCTGGGTCGGTACACCCGCCAGCCCGTGGTCCTCAACACCGACGGGCAGGAGTGGCTTCGCGACAAGTGGGGAACCACGGCCCGCCGGATCTTCAAGGGTTCGGCTCGGATCGCCGGCCGGTGCGCCACGGGATTGATCGCCGACTGCGCGGCCATGGCGGCCGTCTATCGCGACGAGTTCCATGCCGACTCGACGGTGATCCCCTACTGCGTCCCCGCGCTCGATTGGGTGCCGAATCCCGACACGCCTCGAGCCCACGCCCTCGAACCTGGTCGTTACCTGATCGTCGGGGGCCGTCACAACCCCGAGAACAACATCCATCGGGTCGCCGAGCAGATCGCCGCCTCCGATCTCGACATCCCGCTTGTCGTGCTCGGTACGGCCAACTACGACTCGCCGGTGACCGCTCAGATCGCGGACCTCGCGGCTCGCGACGAGCGCATCCGAATGCTCGGCCACATCGGTGACCGGCCGGCGTTCTTCGATCTCATCCATCACGCAGCGATCTACATCCACGGCCATTCGGTCGGGGGAACGAACCCGAGTCTGGTGGAAGCCATGGGCACGCGAGCTCGGATCTGCGCGCTCGGCAACGCCTTCAATCGCGAGACGGTCGGGTCGGCCGGCCGGTACTTCTCACTCGATCCACCCGACCTGGTCGAGACCGTGACCACGATCCTCGCCGAGCCCGCCGAGGCCGACCTCGCCTCCCGCCAGGGAGCCGCCGACCGGGCCGAGACAAGGTTCTCGGTCGATGCCGTCGTCGACGCATATCGCCAGGTCCTCGTCGAGGCGGCCCGAGTACGCAAAGCCCCCGTGGTCGTCCAGACGTCGTGGACGCAAGGGTGACGACGAGTGGGTCAGGCCGGCTGGCACCGGGGCCCGCCCGGCCACGACGGGTGGCACTGTGGCCCGCCGGATGCGTGACCGCGCTCATCTTTGCCGGCGACTTCGAGTTCCGACGACGGGCCACCGGCGCCGCCCTCTCGAGCTCGGTCGACCTGGCGATCATCGTCGAGTTGCTCGTCTACCTCAGCATCGCCGGCTACCTGTTCCTCACCGTGGCGCGGCCACCCAGGGGCACGTTGCCCCGTTCCCCCATGGCGGCCGCCTGGGCCCTGTGTTTGGCGCTCGCCCTCTCCGGGGTCTGGGCGCCCAGTCGCAACCTCGGGCTGGCGCGCGGCGTCCAACTGCTGTGCACCATGGGCCTCATCGCGGCCATCACCCGCCGGGCCGAAGCACGGACCTGGCACCTGATCGTGCACGCCTACCTGGCGCTGGTCACACTCGGACTCGCCATCGGCCTCGTCTACGCCCGGCCCCCGGAGCAGCAGCTGAGCGGTCGATTCCTGTGGCTCTACGGTCACCCGGTGGTCTCGGGATCGCTCCTCGCGTTGTCCGTGGTCTGCCTCGCGGCGTGGATCAAGGATCCGAACCTGACCCGCTGGTTCCCCACGAAGTCCTATCCATTCCTCCTCGCCGCCCACAGCGTCGCCCTCCTGCTCACGGAGACCCGCGGGTCGGTCGTCGCCGCCGCCATCGGTGTGGTGACCGTCATCTGGGTAGCCGCCCCGGGGCGCGGGCGCCGCGACCTCGTGGTGCTCGGCGCCGTTGCGGTGCCGGTGGTGCTCGTGGGCTCGTGGTCGCTGTTGACGGCGTTCGCCACGCGAGGTGAGGGCACGGAGAACCTCAAAGAGCTGAACTCGCGCACCCGGCTGTGGAGCGAAGCGTTCGACGTCTTGAAGGAACATCCGTTCACGGGCCGCGGCTACTTCTCGTCCCGGGAGATCTTCCTCGAGAGCATCGGCCTCGGCGGCGCGCACAACGCTGTACATCGAAGTCGCCGTCAGCGCCGGTCTCGTCGGGGTCGCCTTCCTGACCATCGTGCTCGTCCAGATCAGCCGTGGTCTGCTCCGAGCCGGTCGCCACCCGGATCGCCCGGTGCTCGCCGGGCTGTTCGTGACGATGCTCGTCAACGCCATCACCGCCCAGTACCTGGCGCAGTCCGGCACCGGGGCCAACGTGACGTTCCTCATCCTGGTCGGCTGGGTCGCCTGGATCAACGGTCCGGGCCGGCTACCCCGGTCCACGTCCGGGCGTACCGCGACGACCACACTGGCGGCATGACCGAACCCGCACGTGGCCGCTTGTGGTCGAGCGCCCGCCCGGCCGCAGAAACTGCGCTGCGAACCTGGGGGGCGGCCACGGCCTTCTGGCGGCCGCCGCCCGACTTCCTGCTGATCGGCGGCCGCCGTTGTGGCACCACCACGCTCTACTACGGGCTCTCGCAACATCCCGCGGTCGTTCCCCAGGTCCTGAGCGCCCGCTGGTTACCGATGCGGGAGCACCGGAAAGGCAACCGCTGGCTCGACGCAGAACGCCGCGGCGGCCCGTGGTATCGAGCCCACTTCCCCACCGCCGCAACCCGTCGTCGTACGGCGAAGCGGGTCGGGGCCGGAGTCACCGGTGAAGCCACGCCGTGGTACCTGTGCGCGCCGGGGGCGGCCGAACGGGCGGCGCGCGAAGCGCCCGGCGCCCGCGTCATCGTCGTCTTGCGCGAACCGGTGGCGCGCGCCGTTCAGCCAGTTCCAGGAACAACGCCGGCGTGGGCACGAACCATTGACGAGCTTCGAAGACGCGCTGGTCGCCGAGGACGAGCGGGTCCGGAACGGTTTCGTCGGGCCCGATGGTCGCCGTCACAGCCCGGCGTTCGCCACCGAGCACGTCTCCTACCGGCGCCAGAGCGAGTACGACACCGCCTTGGCCGAGTGGATGTCCAGGTTTCCCCGGGATCAGGTTCTGGTCCTCCAGTCCGAGTTGCTCTACGCCGAGGTCGTCGGCACTCTGGCCATGGTCGGCGACTTCCTCGGGCTCCCAGCCTTCGCGTTTCGGGCCGAGCATCGCAACCGGGCTGATGGTCCGCCGGGACCGGAGATCGGCGCGACGGCAGCTGACGCGGTGAAGCCGAACCGAACATCCACCCCCCTGTCGTCGGCGACGGCGGCCCGACTCGCCGAGCACTTCGCGCCGCACAACGAGGCGCTCGAACGATTGACCGGTCAGACCTTCACCTGGTGACCGACGACAGCTGGCCGCTCCCGTTTCGGGCGAGGACCGTCAAGGCGTCGATGCGCCGCATCTCGTTGAGCCGATCCGCCTGCTTCCACTTGGTCTGAGCTGGTTGGGCCGCTCGGGCCTTGGCGACCCATCGCCAATGCTCGATGGCCTCGGCTGCTTCGGCCCGCACCGACGCGGGGAGACGGGCAAACCGGTCGGCGCCGTCGGCCGAGGTGATGCAATAGCGCACGAGGTCGGCGTGTATTGGCCCCCAACCGGCGTGCTCCCAGTCGAACAACGCCATCTGTCCCGCCTTGTCCACCCGCAGGTTCCAGGGCGTCAGGTCACCGTGCATGGGCCACAGGTCCTGGGCCGCCTTCGGCGGGCGGGTGTCGTCACACCGGAGCGCATCGCTGATGTCATCGACGAGCGCGAGGAGATCGGCGTCGCTGATTCGGGCCGGCCGATGGCGAGGCATCCACAAGGGCGAGGCCAGCTCGCACAGCAGCTGACCGTCGTCCCACCGAGCGATCGTGGTCGACCAGCGAACACCGGTGCGGGGGCCGACGGGCAGCGCCGGCCGAGGCCCCGGCCCGAAGCGGGTACGACGCTTGATGCGAAAGTGGGCCACCGGCTCCGCGCCCTGCAGCAGGAGCGCACCGACCCGCACCTCGTCCCCCCGCGGAGGCAGAAGCCACAACACGCCATCGATGTGCCGGTCGGGAAGGTAGGTCAGTGCCGCTCTCAGCAGGGGCCGGATCCGTCGGGGCTCGATCGGCATCGGCGCGTTGGGGTGCAGCTCGAACCACGGCAGCCGGGTGAGTTGATTCGGTGCCACGGTGACGACCCGCTCGATGGCGCCTCGGAGAACCCGGCCCTTCCACCCCGCCACCGGCACCGCGTCGGTGAGGAGGTGGACCCGGTGCCGCGTCAACGGGTGACGGATCACCGTTCGGCTCCGGAGACGAAGCTCCAGGTGGGGGCCGACGAGTGAGGGGAAGGGTGCCGGCAACTCGACCGCCTGGGGCTCGAGGTGGGCACGCGCCTCCGGCTCGCCCCGGCTCGGTTCGGGACGGCTGGCGCCCTGGCCTCCGCGTCGCATGAGGCTGGTCGCCATGTGGGCCACTCCGTACGCGTCCGCGGCGGGCCCACACGATCGGTATCAGCACCGCGACGGTCACGACGCCCGAAAGCAGGAGACCGGCGAACGACCCGCCCACGAACACTCGAGCGGCCACTCCGGCCACGACGCCGATCGCCGCCACGACCAGCCACGCCTCGACCAACCCCTTTCCGACCACGAGCACCCGGCGTTCGAGCCACACCTGGCGGGTGGCCAGTCCCCGGACCGTGAGCAGAGCCGCCATCCAGGCCACGGCGGCGCCCATCGTCCCGTGGCTCGGGATGAGCAGCAGGTTGAGGGCGATGTTCACACCGAGGGCCAGCGCGTTGTTCATGAAGGAGCGTCCGCTGCCACCCATCATGAGGAGAAGGTTCTCGCTGGGGCCGATCAGCAGCGCCACGATCAGCGTCGCGGCCAGCACCGCGAGCGGTTTGGCGCCGTCGGTCACGTCCGAGCCGATGAGTCCGAGCCAGCCCCGACCGAAGAAGACGAAGGACCATAGGAGCGGGCCGACGAAGAGGACCGACCAGATACTGGCCATCCGGGCACTACCGGACACCTCGGCGTCCCGGCGTTCCTCGAACATGCGCGCCCACAGGGGCCCATGGGCCGTGTTGATGGCGTACCACCCCAAGACGACGACGTGAGCCAGCCGGTTCGCCGCGCTGTACTCGGCTGCGCCCGCGGCTCCCACCAGCGAACCGATGGCCAAGATGTCGAACTTCTCCAGCCCGATCTGGGCCGACGAGTTGGCGGCTTGCGGGCCGCAATACGACCAGAACGGCCGCCAGGGGGACCCGCCCGGTTTCACGGCGTCGTGCAGCTTCCGGCGCAACCACATCGCCGGATACACCAGCGCGGCCACGTACGGAAGGGTCCAGGCCAGGGCGAGCAGGCGCAGATCGTCCGAGACCAGGATCGCCAAGACCACGAGCATGAACTGACCGACCTGCCGACCGATCTGGTTGCCGAGCACGGTCGGTTTCATCGAACCCAGGCCGCGGGTCGCCCCCATCAAGACCTCGCCCACCGTGGCGATCGGCAAGCCGATCACCAGCACCCGGAGCATCATGGTGAACTCGTCGTGCTCGGGCGGCTTGGTCAACCAGCCGGCGATGGAGCCGGCCAGGGTCCACACCACGACCGTGACCAAGACGGACAGCGCCACCACCGGCAGGGCTGCGACCGAGACGGCGGTGGGCGTCTCTCGGGAGCGCTTCTGGCTGACGAGACGGGCGACGAACCACGTGATTCCGGTATCGGCGCCCAGGCGCGACACCATCGCCAAGATGAGGAAAAGAGCCGTTACCCCGGAGAAGACGCCGAAGACCTCCTTGCCGTAATACCGCTGGACGACGGCCAGCATGACGAAGTTCGCCAACGCGCCCAGCAACGTGCCGACGAAGTAGAGCGCCGATCCCCGCGCCGCGGTGGTCGCTTCGCCCTGAGCCGCGGTCGCCGCGCCGGGAGGGGATTCGGTCCCGCGGCTGGTGCGGGCGGCCATGGTCACCGCGGGCCTGTCGCCCCGGGGCGGCGTGCGTGCCCGCTCGGTCCTGCACGGCGAGCGTGCCCGCTCGGTCCTGCATCGCGCACGGCGTCCGCCAGTTCGGCGGCGACGGCCGGGGCGTACCGTTCGATGGTGAAGTGTTCGAGCGTCCGCGTGCGCCCCGCGGCGCCGAACGAACGGCGCCGGGCGACGTCCTCCAGATCGGCGATGGCGGCGAAGAGCGCCTCGGCATCCTCGGGCGGGACGATGTGTCCGGTTTCACCGTCGATCAGGATGTCCGACGGTCCGCCGGGACCGGTCGCCACGACCGGCAGGCCGACAACTTGAGCCTCGGCCGTGACGAGCGAAAACTCCTCCGGGAGCACGGACGGGACGACGGCCACGTCCATGCCTTCGTAGAGGTGGCGTGTGTCGGCGTTGTAGCCGTGCCATGTCGTGGAGTCGGTCAGACCGCCCTCGGTGACGGCGCGGTGCAGGTCGGCTTCGAGCTCCCGGTGTTCCGTCAGCGCATCGCCCCAGAAGTGCAGACGCCACGAGTGACCACGCTGTCGAGCCAACTTGGCCGCCTCGATCAGGACACCCTGTCCCTTCTTCGGGTGGATCCTGCCCACGCACACGATGTCGAGCACGCCGTCCTCGGCGCCCGGCTCGACAGCATCCAGAGGCTCGATCCCGTCCGGTACCACGCGCAATCGATCCGCAAGATCGGGCACGATCGCCGTCACGAGCGACGCCGTGAACCCTGAGTTGCACAGCACCCGGAACGCGACACGATCCACGACCCCGAACAAGACGCGGGCCAGGCCGCCACGATCGCGGGGTACTTCGCGCACGTGGACCACGATCGGCGCCCGGGCCGCCCGCCCGACCAACGGCAACATGGCGTTGGCCACCGTATTGGCATAGACGAGGTCGAACCGGCGGCGCCGGCGCAGCCGGCGGACGAGTGCCAACGATCGAACCACACGCACGGTGGTCCCGGGCAGAGCGACGAGCCGCAACCCACGCCGACGGAGCGCCCAGTCGGGGCTGACGTGCACCTCGGCTCCCATGGATCGGGCCTGATCGAGCATCGGACCATCGACCGCGGAAACGAGGACGACATCGTTCGCCACCAGGATCTCGGGCAGGGCCAGCAACAACGCTCGATCCGACCCGTAGAGGTCGGCCGACGGTGTCAGCACCAGGAGGTTGGGGCGGGGGGACGACATGTCACCTCTTCGGTACGGGGAAGCCGGCTCGCGCCCTCAGGCGTGATCGGAAAGGCGGGCCAGGAGCCGCCGGGACCAGCCGGACCGGCGCAGATCCTATCGGTCACCAGCGGCGCTGGAGGAGGGAAAGGCGGGTCCGCCGGCCGTCCGCCCGGGCAGCCGACCGCAACGCCCAACCGAGGTCGATGACGACGAGGCCCAGGATCAAGCAGACCCATACGACCATCGGTGGTCCGGTTTGAGGGAGCGTCTCGGATTCCCCGAGCACCTCCGTCGGCACGGTCGTCGCCGTGCCGGCGCCATCATCTTCGCCGGCGTCCCCGCCGCCGGCGCCATCATCCTCGCCGGCGTCCCCGCCGCGAACGGTGGCGATCACGATCGGCACCGGCTCGGAGCTGGCGCACTCGGTCGGATACGGATCCTCCACCCCGTCGGCGGCCAAGACGTAGGTGGCCGACAGATCACCCGTATCGATCGACAGCTCACCCGCGGCGTTGGGGGTGACCTCGAGCTCGGCGACGATGCGCGGCAGGGGCCGCTCCCCCGAGATGGTGACCGGTTCCGTCAAGGTCAACGTGGCGGTGTTGCCGTCGGCCACCACGGTCACCTCCTGCAAACTCTCGGTGCGACCCAACTGTGCGGTGCCACCAGCGAAATCAAGCTGCGGTTCGGTCACAGTGACCACGACCTCTGAGATCCGGCCCCGGAGGTCGGGAATCGTGGCGATGCCGGAACCGAGATCGACCTCGAGTGACAGCGTCGCAACCTCGCCCACCACGAGTGGTCCCGGCCACGACGCCACGGCGCCGACATCGAGCTCGGTGGGTGACAGATCGCCGATCTGACAATCGAACGGCGCGGCGAGCGCGACGTCGGGCGAACCGACCAACACCACTCCAGCGACGACCGCGGCGACAAGCGACAGACCACCGAAACGGCGGGAGCGGTGACACATGCGGTCAGGCTCGCACTCGACCGCCTCCACGTCATGAGGCGATCGCACCAATCTCAGCCCGCCGCTCGCACCATCCGCGTCGGCGTCGGCGTCGGCGCCCGCTCATACGCTCGATCGGACGCTGCGGCGTGGAGCAGACCGGTGTGGTTCACCGTGACCGAAAGCACTGTTGCCCGCCCACCTCCTTCGGTGGAGGTGACGATCGTTCCGAGCACCACGGTGGCGGTCGTGCCGTCGAGCAGGCGCGGGCTGAGGCGAGCGGCGAGGGCTGCGCAGGTCGGTCCCAGCACGATGAGGCTGCGGTGGCCAGATCCAGGAGGCGGGCCGGTGGCCGCCAACGCCGCGCCCATGGAATCCATGGAGACGGATCTCGCGGCGCCCGGACCTTCGGCGCGGTTCAGATCCGTCGGGCTCCTGAGGGGAACGACGGCCGGTCGGGCGCGGTCGAGGTCGATCACCGTCTCCAGGCTTCGCGAGGCGTTGTCGCGTCTCTGCACCGAGATCCAGGCGCGGATCACCCCGTGACCGCCGGCCGAACGGATGGCCCCGGCCACCAGGCTCGCCAGGTCGACCAGATCATCGGGCGCACCGTCGAAGGTCGACCCGGGTCGACCCGGGTCGATCCGGCGCCGGAGCGCGGTGCCGATCGACACCACGAACCAATGCACCGCGAGCGCCGCGGCCACCGACCCGGCGATCATCGCCATCACCATGCGGGCCACCCGCCAATCGTCTCTACCTTGCGCCCCACGACCATCGCGGACGACACCGGTTGGGCCCAGGCTCGCAAGGCGTCATCAGATTGCGATTGTCGCTGTGGTGCGAGCCGCTGGTGCTCCCGCCACGCGTCGAGCCCCAGAACGAGCGCGAGCAGTGCATAGGGAACGACGACTCGGAGTGACCCGGCTCCCGACACCAGTCGGCTCGTCATGATCACCACGGCGCCGACCTCCATCGCCATGACCGCCCGGGTGCAGAAGCGGGCTCGGTCGCCGAGGGCTGACCGACCGGGTTCGGACCGGTTCCGTCCCGACCGCGCGCACACGACCGCGGACAAGAGAGGCCGCACCACCCATCCCCCTCGTTCGAGGTCGCGGCCGGCCGTGGCGGCCCGCGCCAGGCCGGCCACCCCGACGACCGCAAGGGTCACCGAGGCGAGACCACTCCGGACCGCTTCGACCCCGACGACGGCGAGCACCGGGATCGCGATCAAGACGAGGACGGCGGCCGGAACGAGGCCATCCAGGACTGCGCCCCATCGAGCCGTTCGATGGCGTCGGTCGCCGCGGGGGAGGAGAGCGCCCCATCGCCGCCCGGCCCCGGCGAGGCCGAGTCGAACGAGACGACCGTCCTCCTCCAGGGCGCGCACGGGGTGAGGCCGATCCCCCAGATGAGGTCGCCCGGCCGGCGCCGTGAGGACGATCCGACCGCGCCGATGAAGATGGAAGGCGAGGTGGGCTCCGAGTTGCCCGGAACCGCAGGCACCACCCGCCGCAATGACTGCCGTTCTCGACATCACCACGATCGCATCCGGATCGATTCGGTTCTGCGGCAGGAGGTTGGAGGGAATCATCACGGCGTCGACCGCCCCGGATCGGACGAGACGCCCGGCCCGCAGAACCGACGCGGCGTCGAGCCGTCCGGGCTGCGGGACCGCCACGATGAGATCCGACTCGATGGCGAGGAGCTCGTTGACGACCCTCTCCGCAGTTGCCGCGGCCACCGACCGGTACCCGCAGCCCATCGCTCGGGCCGCCCGCTCCACCCGCGGATCTGCGGTCTGGTCGAGGATCGTCGCCGCTCCGATGGTTCGGACCTTCGCAACGGCCGCCCGGAGTTCGACGAGGTCCGGGCGCTCCACGACCAACCAGACCGACGAACCGTCGGCCGATCCATCGGTCGTCGTACGCGACCACAGGTTCGAGGGTACGGTGGGGAGCGCTGGTCGCGACGAAGCATCCACGACCGCCCGCAGCACGACCACGAGCTCGGCGACGATCGTCAAAGACCACAGCGCGACCGAGTTCGAACCCGTCGGCGCGGTTGCGGTGACTCGCCATCCCCAGACGGTCACCGAGACCGACGCCGCCGCAACGGCTGCCACGCGTCGAAGCGGCAGATGATCCAGGACGGACCGGTGGGTCGGACGGCGCACCTCGCGACGGTACCGAACGGGTCTCCTCGTCCGGATGGGCCGACCGAACCTGCTTGGCTCGACTCTCGGACCCCCACCGGAGCCACGTGGCATGTGGCAGGCTCGGGGTGATGGACATCAACGAAGCCCTCTACACCACCCGCGCCATGCGACGAGTCCGACCCGACCCGATCCCGGACGACGCGCAGCAGCGCATCCTCGATGCGGCGATCCGGGCCCCGAGCGGCGGCAACACGCAGAACTGGCGCTTCCTGCTCGTCGACGACCCGGCGGTGAAGGGTGCGTTGGCGCCCCTGTACCGGGCGTCCCTGGATGAGCTGTGGGGCAGCTACTACAAACCCCGCCTCGACGCGGCCGCCGCGAACCCGGAAGACCCCGAGTCGCAGTCGTTCTTCAAGGTGAAGAAGTCAGCCGACTGGTTGGCCGACAACTTTGCCACCTACCCGCTCTTGCTGTTCGGTTTCGCCCTGCACGACGCGTCGGGGGGCTCGATCTTCCCGGCCATTTGGAGTGCCCAGCTGGCGGCCCGAGGCGAGGGGATCGGCAGCTCGCTGACCAGCGTGTTGGCGTTCCGCAACGCGGAGACGCTCGCCGTGCTCGGTGTCCCGGCCGACGAGGGCTGGAACATGGCCGCCTGCGTCACCTTCGGGTTCCCGACAGGTCGCTGGGGTGTGGCGCCGCGCCGGCCGGTGCACGAGGTCAGCTACCGCAACCGCTGGGGCTCACCGGTCGGGTTCGAGGTCGACCAGCCCCTCTGGTCCTGACCGCGCCAGGGCCCGAAAACGCTGAAGGCCGGGCCCCCGCCGCAACGGTGGGCCCGGCCAGCAGCTGGTGACCAAAGTTCAGTCGTTCACTCGAGCCAGGTCGACGGTGGCGGCGTCGGAATCGCCACCTCGGGCCAGCCAATCGGACAGATCGGCTTCGCCCTCGTCGGCGGTCGAGTAGTACGTCATCGGCGTGTAGTCGGGAGCGGTGGTCTCCACCCGGCGGTAGCAGTCGAGACCGGATCCGGCCGGGATCAGCTTGCCGATGATGATGTTCTCCTTGAGGCCCATGAGACCGTCGCTGCGGGACTCGATGGCCGCTTCGGTGAGCACCCGGGTGGTCTCCTGGAACGACGCCGCAGACAACCACGAATCGGTGGCCAACGACGCCTTGGTGATGCCCATGAGCTCCGGGCGGCCCTCGGCGGGACGTTTGCCTTCCTCGACGAGACGACGGTTCGCGTCAGCGAAGACCTTCTGGTCGACCCGCTCACCGGGGAGGAAATCGCTCTCGCCGGGCTCTTGGACGGCAACCCGTCGGGTCATCTGACGGACGATCAGCTCGATGTGCTTGTCGTGGATCGACACGCCCTGATCGCGGTAGACCTTCTGGACTTCCTCGACGAGGTAGGCCTGCGTCTCGCGCACGCCCTTGATCTCGAGCAGTTCCTTCGGATCGCGTGGGCCTTCGACCAACGCGTCGCCCGCGACGACGTCCTGCCCGTCGACGACTTCGAGCCGGAGCCCGGTCGGGATGGTGTAGGTGTCTTCGGTGCCGTCGTCGGCCACGATCGTGACCTGACGGCCGCGACCGTCGTCGTCGCCGATGCGCACCACACCCGTCGAGCGGGTGAGGACGGCCTTGCCTTTGGGGCTGCGGGCCTCGAAGAGCTCGACCACGCGCGGGAGACCACCGGCGATGTCCTTACCAGCGACGCCGCCGGTGTGGAAGGTACGCATCGTCAGCTGAGTGCCGGGCTCCCCGATCGACTGGGCGGCGATGACACCGACCGCCTCGCCGACCTCGATGTTGCCACCGGTCGCAAGCGACATGCCGTAGGCCTTACGAGAGATACCGAAATTGGAGTCGTCGGTGAGCGGCGACAGCACCCGCACACGGCTCACGACCTGGTCATCGCGGAGGCGGTCCATCAGCCATTCCTCGGCCATGGTGCCCTTCTTGATCACCACGCCGTCATCCAGGGTGACATCGTCGGCCAGCGTGCGACCGAAGAGCCGGGTTTCGAGGTAGGTGCGGCGCATGGTGTCGCCCGGAGCGGTGGGCTTGGGACCCACGTAGGCGCCTTCTTCCGAGAAGTAACCATCCGGCCAGATGTCCTCGAGCCACATGCCGCGAACCGGTCCGGGGCGCTCGAAGGGATCCTCCTCGTTGATGATCAACTCCTGGGCGACGTCGACCAGGCGACGAGTCAGGTACCCCGAGTCGGCGGTACGCAACGCGGTGTCGACGAGTCCCTTGCGGGCGCCGGGCGTGGCGATGAAGTACTCCAGCACCGACAGGCCTTCACGGAAGTTCGACTTGATCGGTCGAGGGATCATGTCACCACGAGGGTTCGCCACCAGGCCGCGCATACCGGCGATCTGGCGTACCTGCATCATGTTGCCGCGGGCACCGGAGCCGACCATCATCATCACCGGGTTGAACTGGTGACGGGCCATCTCCTCCTCCATGCGGCGACGCACCTCTTCGGTGGCTTCCGACCAGATCTCCACTTCCTTCTGTCGGCGCTCGCCGTCGGTGATGATGCCCCGGCGGAACTGCTGCTCGACCTTGTCCGCTTCCTTCTCGTACCGGTCGAGGATCTCCTTCTTGTCCGGCGGCGTCTTGACGTCGTCGATGGACACCGTGACACCGGACTGGGTCGCGAACCGGTAGCAGAGGTCCTTGATGGCATCGAGGCTCTCGGCCACCTGGTACTTGGGGTACTTACGAGCCAGCTCGTCGACGATCTGGCCCATCACCTTCTTGTCGACCATCGTGTTGACGTAGGGGTACTGCTCGGGCAGCGCCTCGTTGAACAACACGCGACCGACCGTGGTCGGGGTGTACGTGGCGGCCACGCCGTTGGCCGGGGTGGCAATCAGGCGTGGCGAACGGAACTGGATCTCGGTGTGCAGCGTGACATCGCCGGCGTCGTAGGAGCGCTCGAGCGCAGCGATGGAGCGGAACACCTTGCCCTGGCCCTTGTCGCCCTCGACCCGGGTGGTCATGTACGCCGCACCGATGATGAGGTCCTGGGTCGGGGTGACCAGTGGACGACCGTGGGCCGGAGACAGCACGTTGTTCGCCGAGAGCATCAGCACCCGAGCCTCGGCCTGAGCCTCGGCCGAGAGGGGCAGGTGAACGGCCATCTGGTCGCCGTCGAAGTCAGCGTTGAAGGCCGTGCACACCAGCGGATGGATCTGGATCGCCTTGCCCTCGACGAGGACCGGCTCGAAGGCCTGGATGCCGAGGCGGTGCAGGGTCGGGGCCCGGTTGAGCATGACCGGGTGTTCCTTGATGACGTCCTCGAGGACGTCCCACACCTGGGGCCGACGGCGCTCGACCATGCGCTTGGCGGACTTGATGTTCTGCGCCAACTCCTGGTCGACGAGCCGCTTCATCACGAACGGCTTGAAGAGTTCCAACGCCATGATCTTGGGCAGGCCACACTGGTGCAGCTTCAGCGTCGGGCCGACCACGATGACCGAACGGCCGGAGTAGTCGACGCGCTTGCCGAGCAGGTTCTGGCGGAACCGGCCCTGCTTGCCCTTGAGCATGTCGGAGAGCGACTTGAGCGGACGGTTGCCCGGACCGGTGACAGGACGGCCGCGACGGCCGTTGTCGAACAGCGCGTCGACCGCCTCCTGGAGCATCCGCTTCTCGTTGTTCACGATGATCTCGGGGGCGCCGAGATCGAGCAGTCGCTTCAGGCGGTTGTTGCGGTTGATGACCCGGCGATAGAGGTCGTTGAGGTCCGACGTGGCGAACCGACCACCATCGAGTTGCACCATGGGGCGCAGCTCCGGTGGGATGACCGGCACGACGTCGAGGATCATGGCGCGGGGATCGTTGACCCGGCGGCCGTGATCGTCACGACGGTTGAATGCGGCCACGATCTTCAGGCGCTTGATGGCCTTCTGCTTGCGCTGGACCGACAGGGGACGGGTGCCCTCCGGCGGATCGATCATGTAGCGGAGCTTGACCTCTTCGTCGTCGAAGTCGATGCGATCGATGAGCTTGGCGATGGCGTCGGCACCCATGCCACCTTCGAAGTAATCGCCAAATCGATCGGTGAGCTCGCGCCACAACGGTTCATCGTCGATGATCTGACGCGAGAACATGCTCTTGAACTCGTCGACTGCCCGTTCGAGCACGTCGATCTCGGCGTCGTACCGCTCGCGCAGCGAGGTGAGGTCACGGTCAGCGGCCTTCTGGGCCGCACGGATCTCGGTGTCCTTGGCGGAGTCCTTCTCGAGCTCCTCGAGCTCCTTCTCCAGCTGCTCCTGACGCCGAGCCAGAGCGAGCTCGCGCTCTTTGACGATCTCGTCTTTCTCGGCCAGCACCTGGGCCTGAATGCTCGACAGGTCTTTGTCGCGGCGCTCCTCATCGACCCAGACGACCAGGTTGGCGGCGAAGTAGATGACCTTCTCGAGCTGCTTGGCCTTCAGTTCCTCGCGAGGCTCGGTGCCCATCAGCAGGTAGGCCAACCACGAACGGGTGCCGCGCAGGTACCAGATGTGCACGACCGGGGCCGCCAGCTCGATGTGGCCCATACGCTCGCGCCGCACCTTCGAGCGGGTCACCTCCACGCCGCAACGCTCGCAGATGATCCCCTTGAACCGGACGCGTTTGTACTTGCCGCAGTAGCACTCCCAGTCCTTCTGGGGACCGAAGATCTTCTCGCAGAACAGGCCGTCCTTTTCCGGCTTGAGCGTGCGGTAATTGATGGTCTCGGGCTTCTTGACCTCGCCGTTCGACCACATGCGGATGGCGTCAGCGGTGGCCAGCCCGATACGCAGCTGGCTGAAGTTGTTGACGTCGAGCATCGCTTCCTTTCACGACCGGGGACCCGACCCCGATCCGTTGGGCGCATGCCGGACCCCTGTCCTACATCCGCCCGAGTGGTGGTGGTGTGTGTGCGTTGTGAGTGTCTGAGTAGTTTGGTCAGCGGCCCATTCGGGCCACCGTTTGGTCAGCGGCCCATTCGGGCCACCGTTTGGTCAGCGGCCCATTCGGGCCGCGATGCGGCGTTCGTCTTCGTCGTCGGAACCACGCTCGGGACGGGAGAGGTCGATGCCCAGCTCCTCGACGGTGCGGAAGTGTTCCTCGTCGATTTCGCGGATCTCGATCTCCTCGCCCGTGGTCGAGAGGACCTCGACGTTCAGGCACAGGGCCTGCATCTCCTTGATGAGCACCTTGAAGCTCTCGGGGATGCCCGGCTCGGGGATGTTCTCGCCCTTGACGATGGCCTCGTAGACCTTCACCCGGCCCGACACGTCGTCGGACTTGATGGTGAGCAGCTCCTGGAGGCAGTAGGCCGCGCCGTACGCCTCGAGCGCCCACACCTCCATCTCGCCGAATCGCTGGCCGCCGAACTGGGCCTTACCGCCGAGCGGCTGCTGGGTGATCATCGAGTACGGGCCGGTGGACCGGGCGTGGATCTTGTCGTCGACCAGGTGGGCCAACTTCAAGATGTACATGTACCCAACCATGATCCGCTGGTCATAGGGCTCACCAGTGCGACCGTTGTACAGCTGCACCTTGCCATCGTCACCAACGAGCCGCTCTCCATCGACCCCATCGGGGTTGAGGTGCTGCAGCATCGACTTCATGGTCGGGTGTTTGCCGCGCCGGTCCTCTTCGTCCCAGGTGGCGCCGTCGAACACCGGGGTGGCGATCAACGTGGCCGGAACCGTGTTCGGTCGAGTCTTCAGCTCGGTGCCACGCATCGGCGGAGCGCCGACGGTCGAGCCCTCGTACTCCCAGCCCCAGCGTGCGCAGTACCCGAGGTGAGCCTCGAGAACCTGACCCACGTTCATGCGCGACGGCACGCCGAGCGGGTTCAAGATGACATCGACGGGCGTGCCATCTTCGAGGTGGGGCATGTCCTCGATCTTGAGGATCTTGGAGATGACGCCCTTGTTGCCGTGACGGCCGGCCAACTTGTCGCCCACGCTGATCTTGCGCTTCTGCGCCACGTAGACCCGCACGAGCTGGTTGACACCGGGTGGCAGGTCGTCGCCCGCGTCACGGGTGAACACCTTGACGTCGATGACCTTGCCCGACTCGCCGTGAGGCACCTTCAACGATGTGTCGCGCACCTCACGGGCCTTCTCGCCGAAGATGGCCCGCAGGAGCCGCTCCTCCGGAGTCAGCTCGGTCTCGCCCTTCGGGGTGACCTTGCCCACCAAGACGTCGCCCGGCCCGACCTCGGCGCCGATGCGCACGATGCCCCGCTCGTCGAGGTCGGCGAGGATCTCGTCGGACAGGTTCGGGATGTCCCGGGTGATCTCCTCGGCGCCCAGCTTGGTATCGCGGGCGTCGACTTCGTGCTCGTGGATGTGGATCGACGTCAGCACATCGTCGCGGACCAGGCGCTCCGACAAGATGATGGCGTCCTCGAAGTTGTAGCCCTCCCAGGTCATGAAGGCCACCAGCAGGTTCTTGCCCAACGCCAGCTCACCATTGTCGGTGGACGGTCCGTCGGCGATGAGGTCGCCCTTCTTGAACCGCTGGCCCTCGATCACCCGCGCCTTCTGGTTGATGCAGGTGTCCTGGTTCGAACGCTCGAACTTGAGCACGCGGTACGACTTGCGTCCCAGCGAGGCGTACTCGACCGTGATCAACCGGCCGTCGACGTCGATGACGGTGCCGTCGTCTTCGGCGACGAGCATGTCGGCCGCATCCTTCGCGGCGCGAATCTCGATACCGGTGCCCACATACGGTGCCTCGGCGGTGACCAGAGGAACCGCTTGGCGCTGCATGTTCGCGCCCATGAGGGCGCGGTTGGCGTCGTCGTGCTCGAGGAACGGGATCAGGGCCGTGGCCACCGACACCAACTGGCGGGGCGACACGTCCATGAGCTGGACCTCGGACGGCGGCACGAAGGAGATCTCCGTCGTCGCACCGAAGAAGACATCCTGCTCGAGCTGGAGACGGAGGTCCTGGAGCGAGGCCGCCTGCGGCGAACGGCGCACGAGCACCCGGTCGGCCTTGAATGTGCCGTCCGTGTCGATGGGCGTGTTGGCCTGGGCCACCACGTACTCTTCCTCTTCGTCGGCGGCGAGGTAGATGATCTCCTTGGTGACCTTGCCGTCCTTGACGATGCGGTAGGGCGACTCGATGAAGCCGAAGCGGTTCACCCGGCCGAAGGTGGCCAAGGCACCGATGAGGCCGATGTTGGGACCTTCCGGGGTCTCGATCGGGCACATGCGGCCGTAGTGGCTGAAGTGCACGTCACGAACCTCGAAGCCGGCCCGCTCGCGGGACAGACCACCCGGGCCGAGCGCCGAGAGGCGGCGGCGGTGGGTGAGGCCCGACAGCGGGTTCACCTGGTCCATGAACTGCGACAGCTGGCTGGTCCCGAAGAACTCCTTGATCGCCGCCGCCACCGGGCGGATGTTGATCAAGGTCTGGGGCGTGATGGCCTCGACGTCTTGGGTCGTCATGCGTTCGCGGACGACGCGTTCCATACGGGACAGGCCGATCCGGATCTGGTTCTGGATCAGCTCGCCGACGGAGCGGATGCGACGATTGGCGAAGTGATCCTGATCGTCGAGGCGGTAGCCCGGCTCGCCCTTGGCCAGGTGCAGCAGATAGCTGCACGCCGCCAGGACCTCGCTCTGGACCAGCACCGGCTGATCGGGGTCCGGACGCTCCAAGTCGACGCCGAGCAAGGTGCTGAGCTTGTCGATCTCGGGGCCGAGCTTGCGATTGAGCTTGTACCGACCCACTCGCGAGAGGTCGTAGCGGCGGGACTCGAAGAATGCGTTGCGGAAGTAGGCCCGGGCCGACTCGAGCGTGGGCGGCTCGCCGGGGCGGGCGCGCTTGTAGATCTCGACGAGTGCTTCGTCCTGAGTCGGCGACAGGTCGCGATCCTTCTCCCACTGCCCCTCGAGGAAGTCGAAGTGGTTGACGAAGCGGTCGATGAGGCCGGGGTAGTTCTCCTCGTCGTATCCGAGGGCCCGCAGCAAGACGAACATGCTCAGACGACGTTTGCGGGCGACACGCGCACCCGCAGTGACGTCCTTGCCCGGCTTCTGCTCGACATCGAACTCGATCCACTCGCCGCGGTAGGGGTGCACCGTGCCGGTGACGAGCTGGTTCTTGGACAGGTTGCGCAACCGGTACCGCTCACCAGGTTGGAAGATGACGCCGGGCGAACGGACGAGCTGGGACACGACGACACGTTCGGTGCCGTTGATGATGAAGGTGCCCTTGTCGGTCATCATCGGGAATTCGCCCATGAAGACCGTCTGTTCCTTGATCTCGCCGGTGTCGGAGTTCATGAAACGGGCGCGCACGAAGATGGGCGCCGAGTAGGTCATGTCACGCGACTTGCATTCCTCGACCGTGTACTTCGGCGGCGGCTTGAGGTCCTCGTCGTTCGGGTCGAACTCCAGCTCCAGCTGAAGGCGATCCTGGAAGTCCCGGATCGGGCTGATGTCTCGGAACGTCTCCGCCAAACCTTCCTCGAGCAACCACTGGAACGACTCGCGCTGAATGGCGATCAGATCCGGGAGATCGAGGATTTCATCGAGGTTGGCGAAGGAGTAGCGGTCACGGACGATGGCGCGTGCGGACACTTACGACTCCTCGGGCGCATGGGTGGACACATCGAAGTGACGATGTGCGAGCGCGCTTCCGCCGCACTGAAGGAGAGAGTTGACACCAACGAGCGCAGTGGAACACGGCAACGGGTAACTCTACTGCCGGTTCGTCCACAGGGCAACCCACGCGCGCGTCGAGGAAAACCGCTCCGATGACTACTCAGCGTGGGCCGGGCCCCATGGGGAGCGACCGGGCGTCAGGGTACGACGACCGGCCCCAGGGGTCAAGGTTCTGAAGGCCTAGTCACACAACCTGGCGCGAAGTCGTAACACGACCTCGTCCACCATTCCGTGCTGGCGGAGATACCCCTCGGCGCCTTCGTACCGACTCTCCAGATGATCCACGGTGCGCGCCATCACCGATCGCCGAGCCCCGAGATAGGGGCCCACGTCGTCCGGATTCACCCCGGCAGCGCGGAGTTGCTCGAACAGGACGGCATGGCGGGAAGGATCACCGGCACGTTCGGTCAACTCGTAGTCGTCGAGCACCGAGGCCCGTGACACCCCCAGTGTGGACAGGATCAGCGCCGACGTGAGACCAGTGCGGTCCTTTCCCCCCGCGCAGTGGAACACGACTGGTCCCGGCGCGGTGGCCACCAGCTCCACGGCTCTGACGAAGGTGGATGAATGGTCGGCCAGGAGCGTGGCGTAGAGCTCGGCCATCTCGTCGACACCGAACTTGGTGATCTCGCCGGCCAGCAGCCGATCGAACTGCGTGCGTTGCTGGACGGGGTCACTCGAGATGGCCAGCTCGTGGACCTCGATGTCGGGGTGGTCGACGAGGTCGGACGGTTCGGCCGCCCGTTCGGCATCGGATCGGAAGTCGATAGCTCGCACGACGCCCAAGGCGGCGAGGTGTCGGCCCGCCGGGGCACCAGGTCGATCGGCCCGGAACACTCGACCCCAGCGGGTGGCACCTCCTGCGGAAAGAGGGAATCCCCCGAGGTCTCGGACGTTGCGGGTACCGGGCACCGGGACGAGGCGCTCGGCGCCCACGACGAAGCCGGTGTCGGGGTCGAAGACGTGGATGAACACCCGGCGTTCGGGGGCCACCCCGGTCACCGCCAACAGACCCGGCCGCCGCGGCGATCGGAGGTCGACCCCGGCATCGTCGGGATCGTCGCTCACGAACACGGACGTGCCCGCACTGCCACCTCGCCACGTCACCAGCAGGTCAGTGCCGTGGCGCTCCACGTTGAGATGCGTCACGCCCACGCCGACGACACTAACAACCGCGCCAGTCCCCCACCTCAGCCGTCAGTCGCCCCAACCAGCTCGAGCTGCGCGCGCAGGACGACACGCCGGGTCGGGATACGCGCGCAGATTCGGTGTGGCGGTGCCACGGGTGCCGAATACGGGGCCGGGCCCGAGACGCGGCGGTGCCCCGGGCTTGGGACCCCGGGGCACCGAAACGACCGCAATGAAGCGTCGAGGAGTTACTTGACCTCGACCGAGGCGCCGGCGCCCTCGAGGGCTTCCTTGGCCTTCTGGGCGTCTTCCTTCGACACCTTCTCGAGCACGGGCTTGGGGGCGCCGTCGACCAGATCCTTGGCCTCCTTGAGACCCAGATTGGTGAGCGTGCGAACCTCCTTGATGACCTTGACCTTCTCGGCGCCCGCGCCGAGCAGGATCACGTCGAACTCGCTCTGCTCTTCGGCCGCGGCAGCGCCGCCACCGTCGCCCGCCGCAACCGCAACCGCAGCCACGGGGGCCGCAGCGGTGACGCCGAACTTCTCTTCGAATTCCTTCAACAGTTCGCTCAGCTCGAGCACCGTCATGCTGGCGATGGCGTCGAGGATCTCATCCTTGGTCATGTCAACCTTCCTCAGGGGATGCAGCCTCATCGGCGGCGGGTTCATCAGCGGCTTCAGCAGCCGGGGTTTCTTCTTCGGCCTCAGCCTCTGGAGCCGGGGTTTCGGCCTCAGCCTCTGGAGCCGGGGTTTCGGCCTCAGCCTCTGGAGCCGGGGTTTCGGCCTCAGCCTCTGGAGCCGGGGTTTCGGCCTCAGCCTCTGGAGCCGGGGTTTCGGCCTCAGCCTCTGGAGCCGGGGTTTCGGCCTCAGCCTCTGGAGCCGGGGTTTCGGCTACGGCCTCGGGGGCCGGGGTGGGTTCGGCCGGAGCCGGTTCGGGATCGACAGGGGCGCCGGGGGCGCCTCCGGCCTCGATCAACGCCTTCAGGGCGTAGGCGAAGTTCTGCGGCAACGCCTGGAGCAGCCCGGCGAACTGGCGCATCGGGGCGGCAAAGCCCCCAGCCAGTCGTGCCAGCAACTCCTCGCGTGGTGCGATCTTGGCCAGCTCGATGATGTCCTCGCTGGTCAGGCGCCGATTGCTCAGCACACCACCTTTGATGACGAACTTCTCGTGGTCGGCCGCGAACGCGCGCAACGCCTTCGCCAAACCGACGGGATCGCCCTTCGTGCCGTCGGGACGGGTCCCGACGAACGCCAGGGCGGTCGGACCGGTCAGCAGGTCCTCGATCTCGAGTCCGGCATCTCGAACCGCGAATCGCACCAGGGTGTTCTTGTACACCGTGTACTCGCCACCGACATCGGCCAACGAACGCCGCAACGCCTGCATCTCGGCCACGCTGAGACCCTTGTACTCCGTCAGGACGACCGCCTCACTGGTATCGAGGCGCTCGCGCACCTCGGCCACCACGGCGACCTTCTCTGGTCGTGGATTCTCCACCACACCTCCTCTCACGGTTTGCAGGCCGGCGTCACTCGGCATCAGACGCAACCCGGCGAAAACGACGACGGGCGCCCGTCCAACCAGGAGGACGAACGCCCGACACCCCGCAGCGATGCACGGGGGGTGAGGAATCCACCTCGTCCGGCGGGCGGGAGCCCATTCAGCGACGATGTCGCACCGGAGGTCTCTGGCGAACGAGATCTCTCTTTCGCCGGCGAGTGTACTGCCCTCGCCGGCATTTCGATTCGGTGCGGATCAGTCCTCGACGCGGTTCGGGTCGACGCGGATGCCGCGTCCCTGGCTCGAGCTGATCACGACCTTGCGCATGTACTTGCCTTTGGCCGCCGGCGGTTTGGCTCGGGCGAGCTCGTCCATGACGGCACGGAAGTTGGCCGTCAGGGCGTCGGGTTCGAAGCTGACCTTGCCCAGCGGCACATGCACGTTGCCGTACCGGTCCGTGCGATACTCGACCTTGCCGCCCTTGAAGTCGGTCACGGCCTTGCCGACATCGTCGGTCACCGTGCCGCTCTTGGGGTTCGGCATGAGGCCGCGGGGGCCGAGCACGCGGCCCAAACGGCCGACGACGGGCATCATGTCGGGCGTGGCGATGGCGACGTCGAAGTCGAGCATGCCGCCCTCGACGAGTTTGGCCAGATCGTCGGCGCCGACGTGTTCCGCGCCGGCCTGCCGGGCCTGCGCGGCCGCTTCGCCCTGAGCGAAGACGGCGATGCGGACGTCCTTGCCCGTACCGGACGGCAGGGCCACGGTGCCTCGAACGACCTGGTCGGCCTTGCGCGGGTCGACCCCGAGACGGACCGCCAGCTCGACGGTCTCGTCGAACTTGGCGGTGGCCAAGCTCCGGACCAGATCGAGCGCCTCGGCGCCGGTGTGGAATCGATCGCGGTCATACCGCTTCATCGAATCGACGTAGTTCTTGCCTCGCGACATGGTGTGCTCCCTCGGGTTGTGTGGTGTCCGAACGGCCGGGATCGGCAGCTCGGTGGGTGTCCGACTCGGCGAGGCCGAGGGTCCGGGCGAGGTACTCCCGGCGGGTTCGGACGGAGAACGGTGTGCGGATCAGCCGATCAGCCGATCAGCCGACGGTGATGCCCATGCTGCGGGCCGTGCCCTGCACCTGGGCTCGTGCGCCTTCGAGGTCGTTGGCGTTCAGGTCGTTCAGCTTGACGCGAGCGATCTCGGTCACCTGCTCGTCGGTCAGCACACCGGCGACGGCACGGCCCGGGGTCTTCGAGCCGGAATCGAGCCCTGCCGCCTGACGGATGAGGAACGAGGTCGGGGGCGTCTTGGTGACGAAGGTGAAGGTGCGATCCTCGTAGACCGTGATCTCGGCCGGGATGACGGTGCCCCGCTGCGACTCGGTCCGGGAGTTGTACTCCTTGCAGAAGTCCATGATCGCCACACCGTGCGGGCCGAGCGCCGTGCCGACGGGCGGAGCGGGAGTGGCTTGTCCCGCGGTGATCTGGATCTTGACGACAGCTCGGATCTGCTTCTTGGCCATGGATGGTCCTCAGTACATCGACCGGCTCGGAGGCGACCGGCGAACGAATCTCGGGGTGGAGCGCGGCGGGAAGGCCGACTCCGACTGGGCAAGGCTAGCGGTTCGCACCCCAAGGCCCAACGGGACGGGTGGGGACATCGTGGCCGCCGAGGCGGCACGGCCCGACAACTAGAGCTTGGCGATCTGGGAGAACTCCAGCTCGACCGGTGTCTCTCGTCCGAAGATGTCGACGAGCACCTTGACCTTGAGCTGATCCTCGTTGATCTCGATGATCTGGCCGGAGAAGTCGGCGAACGGACCTTCCTTGACCCGGACGGTCTCGCTGAGCTCGTACTCCAGGCGGGCGCGGCCGCCTCGTTTGCCCTGGTCGACCTCTTCCTTTCGGATGTGGAGGAAGGTCTCGACCTCACGACGAGAGAGCGGCGCCGGCTTCTTGTCCGGGCCGACGAACCCCACGATCGTGGGCGTGTTGCGGATGACATACCAGGCGTCGTCATCGAGATCGCAGCGCACGAGCACGTACCCCGGGAACATCTTCTTCTGGACGACGACCTTCTTGCCGCCCTTGAACTCGACGACATCCTCGAGCGGGATGACCACCTCGTAGATGCGGTCCTCCATGCTCATGGACGCGATGCGGGCCTCGAGGTTGTGCTTGGCCTTCTTCTCGTATCCCGACTGGGTGTGCACGACGTACCAACGGCCCGGCTTGTCGAAGGGGCTCTCGACGGGTTCGAGCTCGATCGTGAAGAGATCGGTCTCGCTGAGCACGCCGTCGGTGCCGGTGTCGACGGAACCGGTGTCGACGGGAACCGTGTCGCCCTCGGGATCGAGGTCGGTGAGCACCGCCCCGTCCGGGGTGTCGTCGTCGTTGTCGTCAGCTGCCGGGGAGCCGGAGGGCAGCAGGTCGTCGGCCATGGAGGGGTCCTTGGTGGAAAGGGCCGGGCGCGCCGGCCGAGGTCTCAGGTGTCGAACAGCTCGAGGATGGCGCGGGCGAACACCCAGTCGAGGACGCCGACGAAGGCCGTCAGCAAAACGATGGTGACGAGCACCACGAGCGAGAAGTTGATGGTCTCGGAACGGGTCGGCCACGCGACCTTGCGCAGCTCGCCCCGCACCTCACGGAGGAACTGGCCGGGGCTGGTGCGTTCGGACGCCGGCGCGGTGGGTGACCGGCGTGTGGCGACGGGCTGATCGTCCGGGCCCAGTTCGCCCTGGCGACGCAGCATGCGCTTCTGTTCACGATTCAGTGACATATCGTTTCCCGTGCTCGGGTGCGGTTCGACGGTGTGGTACGTCCGCCGACGCCGGAGGGTACGGTCCGACGGAGACCGTCGTGCCGGCACAGATGCAGGGCAGGAGGGACTCGAACCCACAGCCTACGGTTTTGGAGACCGTTGCTCTACCAGTTGAGCTACTGCCCTCTGTCGTCGCGACGCCAGCAGGATATCAGCCACCCTCGCGGCTCCCGCCCGACAATTCGTGCCGGTCCGCCGGAGGCGGCCTGTTTGCCCGGTCAACCGGAGGCGGGGACCCGACTCCGGCGGGCGACCCGACTCCAGCCCGCGACACCGGCGACCACCGCGGCGACGCCGCCCGAGGTCACGAGCACGTGACGAACCCGGCGACGACCGCGAGCCAGGCGGTCCTCCACCGCGGCCACGATCTCGGCCCACAGGTCAGGATCGACCGTCGCCGGATGGCCCGACAGCGCCGCCAACCCCTGTCGCTGCTGATCCAAGGCCCGCCACTCGTCCTGGCACCCCAGGCAGCGCTTCAGGTGGTGCCGGCGCAGCGCGTCGAGTGGCTCGGTGCCGTCGGTCGCCAGGGCGAGGTGGTGGAGCACCTGGTCACACCGCATGGCGTTCCTCCGTGATGACCGGGGCCAGCCGGCGCCGCAACTCCACGCGAGCCCGGTGCAACCGCACCTTCGCGGCCGATTCCGTGATGCCGAGTCGACGGGCGAGGTCGGCATGGCTCAGCTCGTAGATGTCGCGCAGGACGATCACCGACCGCAGGGAGTCCGGGAGACCCACCAGCGCGGTAACCATGTGGTCTCGCAGGAGGGCCGCATCGGTCCACAGCGCGGGATCAGCGTCGGGCCGCTCGTCGACCAGATCGGCCGCTCGATCGATGATGTCGTGCCGATGGCGCTGCCGGCGAGCCAGCAGATCGAGTGCACAGTTCGTGGTGACGCGATGGAGCCAGGAGGTCACCGAGGCGTCTCCCCGGAAGGTGCGCAGGCCCCGGTAGGCGCGCAGGTAGGTCTCCTGGACGACGTCACGGGCGTCGTCGGGATCGGCCACCAGCCGGTACGCCAGGGTGTAGGTCGACGGTGTGGTCAGCCGCACCAGGTCGGCAAAGGCCCCGCGATCACCGGACCGGAACTGAAGGGCCAGCGCATCGACGCCCGATCGCTCAGGATTGGGATCGAGCCGGCGGCGCGGACGGCGTGACAGTGACCCGAGCCGGGAGGCGGCGTGTCGTGTCACAGGTGTCCGGTCCTGGCTCAGCGGCTTCCCGACCTCAGCGAGTTTCCTTGTGCACCGTGTGGGTGCGCTCCCACTTGCAGTACTTCTTGAGCTCGATGCGCTCGCGGTCGTTGACCTTGCTCTTCATCGTGATGTAGTTGCGGCGCTTGCACTCGGTGCACTCGAGCGTCACCTTGACTCGTTTGTCGGAGGCCATGCTGATGCTCCTGGCTTCTGTATGGATCGTGTCGGGCGGCGAAGCCGCCCGGTGCGTGTGTGGGTCGGGCGAAACGCCGCCCGGGTGCGTGTAGCGGCGGACAGACTCGAACTGTCGACCTCTCGATTATGAGTCGAGCGCTCTCACCGACTGAGCTACGCCGCCGCGATTCGCGGGGAGCTCCCTGACGGGATCGAACCGTCGACCTCTTCCTTACCATGGAAACGCTCTACCAGCTGAGCTAAGGGAGCCAGCACGCAATCGTGCGGCGACCATGATGCCATGGGCGCACCCGTTCCCCAACTTCGATTCGTAGGGGAATCGGCCCCGCCGGCGACGTCGACCGTCGTAGATTTCCCGGCGTGATCGTCCGCCTCGCCGCAGATACCGACGCCGAACCGATCCGCGTCATCTACAACCACCACGTCACGACGTCGACCGCCACCACCGATCTCGTGCCCCGATCCGTCGAGGAACAGCGGTCGTGGATGAGTCAACGGTCGGGCGCCCACGGTGTCGTCGTGGCGGACCGTGACGGCGTCGTGGTGGGATTCGCGTCGCTGTCGGCCTACCGGGAGCGGCCCGGATACCGCACGACGGTGGAGGACTCCGTCTACGTGGATCCGGCGCACCAGGGCCTCGGTGTGGGGCGGCTCCTCCTCGGCGCGATCGTCGAGCTGGCCCGCGTGCACGGGTTCCATGCCGTGATGGCCCGGGTGGTGGTCGGGCACGAGGCGTCGCTCCGGCTCCACCAATCGCTCGGCTTCGCCGACGTCGGGATCGAGCGGGAGGTCGCCCGGAAGTTCACCACCTGGCTCGATGTCGCCGTGCTGCAGCTTCTGCTGTAGTGCTTCGCCCGGCAACCATAGGTTGCCGGGCGATTCTGCTCCTGACGGCCTGGCGGCCGCGTCGTTATCGCTTGCCGGACCGGCAGAGCCGGCTCCGGCAAGAACGGGGGGCCGACCAGGGTCGCCCCGTTCGAACTCCCCCGCCGGACCAATCGCTGACGAAGAGACGCCCGCCGGTTTGACTCGGCGGGCGTCTCTCGCACGTGGGCCGGGGAGGATTCGAACCTCCGTAGGCGATGCCGACGGGTTTACAGCCCGTTCCCTTTGGCCACTCGGGCACCGACCCGTGCGGAGAGAAACGATAGCGGTCCCCCGGCCGTACCGGAACCCGATTCGACGGCCGCGATATCGTCGCGGCCATGCCCAGTTTCGATGTCGTGTCCGAGCTCGATCTCCAAGAGGTCCGCAACGCGGTCGACCAGGCCGACCGGGAGGTCGGAACCCGCTTCGACTTCAAGAACACGGACTCCTCGATCGACTTCACCGACACGAAGATCACCATCGAGTCGAGCACCGCGGATCGGCTGGCTGCGCTACGCCAGGTGCTCGAGGAGAAGTTGGTCAAGCGCAAGGTGTCGCTCAAGTCCCTCGACTACGGCAAGGTCGAGGAAGCCACCAAGGGACGGGCCCGCCAGGTCGTGACCCTCAAGCAGGGGATCGCCAGCGACAAGGCCAAGGAGCTGAACATCTACATCAAGGGTCTGGGTCTCAAGGGGATCCAGTCCCAGACGCAGGGTGATCAACTACGGGTGAGCGGCCAGAAGCGAGATCTGCTCCAGGACGCCATCGCCGCCCTGAAGGAGCACGATTTCGACATCGC
The DNA here is from genome assembly GCA_963732655.1 of uncultured Acidobacteriota bacterium. Lineage (GTDB taxonomy): Bacteria > Actinomycetota > Acidimicrobiia > Acidimicrobiales > SHLQ01 > CAVTWS01. Next base: position 120,004 of record CAVTAI010000012.1, read on the forward strand.
CCTGCAGTTCACCAACTTCCGGGACTGACGCCAGCCCGATCACCGGTAGGTCAGCGCCACGTGCCGCCGCGCAGGGCGGCGATCCGAGCTTCCGTCGGCGGGTGGGTCGAGAACAGGCCGCCGAGACCGGCACCACGAGCCTGGGCCTTGAGCGGGTTCACGATGTAGGCCGACGCCTGGTTCGGGTTCACATTGGAGGGAATACGTCCGGCGGCGTACTCGAGCCGTTCCAGCGCCCGAGCCAACGGTTCGCCGTCGCCGATGAGGCGGGCCGCCGAAGCGTCAGCCTGGAACTCCCGGCTCCGGCTCACGGCCGCCTGGATGACACCGGCGGCCATCGGCGCGAGGAGCGCGAAGGCCAACATGGCGAAGGGGTTGGGGCGATCGTCGTCGCCCCCGCCGCCACCGAACATCCGGCCCCCCCACATCGCCATCTGGGCCAGCATCGTGATGGCCATACCGATGGCCGCCGCCACCGACCCGATCAGGATGTCCCGGTTGCGTACGTGGGCCAGCTCGTGGGCCAGCACGCCGCGAACCTCCTCCCAGCCCATGCTCTGAAGCAGACCCTGGGTCACCGCGACGGCGGCGTGATGAGGGTTACGGCCCGTGGCAAAGGCATTGGGTTGCTGATTGGGCGTGATGTACAGCTTCGGCATCGGCATGGCGGCCCTGGTGGTGAGGTCCTCCATGATCTCGTAGTACTCCGGCGCCTGTTCCCGGGTGACGGGGACGGCGCCGGCCGACTTGATGGCCAGCTTGTCGGAGAACCAGTACGAGAAGCCGACCAGCAGCAGGCCGAGCACCAATCCGATGATCAGGCCGCCCTGCCCGAACAACGAGCCGCCGATGCCTACGAACAGGCCGCCCAGCAGGGCCAGCAACATGAACGTCTTGGCAGTGTTCTTCATCGTTCCTCCAGAGAAACGCAACTGTTGCAGAGAAACGCTAGCTGTCGAACCGACATTCCCGGGCCCGCCTTCTCGGTCGACGACTCGCCCGGATTCAGTAGTAGCCGGAGTGGATGTAGACGCAGGGGATGCCGCGCTCGCGGTACATGTCCACATTGCGGTGATCGTCCTCGAACGCGAGGCGCAGGTCGAAGCCTCGGCGCTCTAGCTCGTCCACCTCTCCCGTCTTGAAGACGGCGCTCGCCTCCCACGCATCCCGATCGCGCATGATGAGGAGGTCCCACGTGACGCCATGGAGGTCGAGCCAATCGAGGGTGATCGGACGCAGGCGAACCGGGCGAGCCGTCAGCAGGATGACGGTGTGGCCGGGCGAGAGCAGTTCGGTCAGGACCACCTGATCCGGCAGCGGATCATCGCCGCCACACGCATCGAAGAACGCGTGCCAGTCACGCCGGGGACCCTCGAGCAGGTGCTGGCGTCCCGCCGCGTTGGAGATGACTCCGTCGACATCGAACACGACGGCCGGCCCGGATTCGACCGGATCGTCGCGCCAGCGCCAGTGACTTGGGAGGCTCATTCCTCGCTCGCGATGCTCATGGGCGAGCTCATTCCTCGCTCGCGATGCTCATGGGCGAGCTCATTCCTCGCTCGCGATGCTCATTCTTCGCTCGCGTTGTCCGCAGCGCGGGTGCGGATCTCCTCGACGACCGCCGGATCGGCGAGGGTGGTCGTGTCACCCAGCGCCCGTCCTTCGGCCACATCACGCAGAAGGCGCCGCATGATCTTGCCCGAGCGGGTCTTCGGCAGGTCAGGGACGAGGATCACCATCTTGGGTCGGGCGATCGCCCCGAGCTTCACGGCCACATGCTGGCGGATCTCTTCGCCCAGCGCGTCGGTGGGCTCGTTGCCGCCCCGGAGAATGACGTAGCCGACGATCGCCTGGCCGGTGATGGGGTCGGTGGCGCCCACCACGGCGGCCTCCGCCACAGCCGGGTGGTCGACCAGCGCGGACTCCACCTCGGTGGTGGAGATGCGGTGTCCCGAGATGTTCATGACGTCGTCGACCCGACCCAGGAGCCACAGGTACCCGTCGTCGTCGATCTTGGCGCCATCGCCGGCGAAATAGCGGCCCGGGAAACGGCTCCAGTAGGTCTCCACGTATCGCTCGGGATCACCCCAGATGCCCCGCAGCATCGAGGGCCACGGCGTCGTGATGGTCAGGTAACCCCCGCCCCGCTCGACGGGCCGGCCGGCGTCGTCGACGAGCTCGACGCCCACGCCGGGGATGGGGTGACACGCCGACCCAGGTTTGGTCGTGGTGACCCCGGGCAGCGGCGTGATCATGTGCCCGCCGGTCTCCGTCTGCCACCACGTGTCGACGATCGGGCACTGCTCCATGCCGATGTGGTTGTGGTACCACATCCACGCTTCGGGGTTGATCGGCTCGCCCACCGTGCCGAGGACACGCAGGCTCGACAGGTCGTGCCCGGCCGGCTCGGCCGCCCCCCACTTCATGTAGGTCCGGATGGCGGTGGGAGCGGTGTAGAACTGCGTCACGCCGTACCGCTCGACGATGTCCCACAGCCGGTCCTTGGGCCACGAGGCGTGGTCGCCGATCCGGAACTCCGGACGCGGCGTATCGGGCGTGCCTTCGTAGATCACCGACGTGGCGCCGTTGGCCAGCGGTCCGTACACGATGTAGCTGTGCCCGGTCACCCACCCGATGTCGGCGGCGCACCAGTAGATGTCCTGATCGGGCTTGAGGTCGAAGACGTACCGGTGGGAGAAGGCGACCTGCGTGAGGTAGCCACCCGTGGTGTGCATGATGCCCTTGGGCTTGGCGGTGGTCCCGGAGGTGTACAGCAGGTAGAGCAGGTGCTCGCTGTCGACAGGGAGCGGTGGGCAGTCCGGCGACGCCTCCGCCATGACCTCGTGCCACCACACGTCGCGTCCGTCGACCATGGTCACGTCGGTGTGGCAGCGGTTCACGACGATGACCTTCTCCACCGACGGTGCGCCGGTGTCGAGGGCATGATCGACGTTGACCTTCAGCGCGGACGGCACGCCGCGGCGGTAACCGGCATCGGCGGTGATGATGACCCGAGCTTCGGCATCCTCGCAACGATCGACGATCGCGTCGGGCGAGAACCCGCCGAAGATGACGCTGTGGGCCACGCCGATCCGGGTACATGCCAGCATGGCGATCGGGAGCTCGGGGATCATCGGCATGTAGATGGCGACGCGATCGCCGGATTCCAGGCCCATCGACCGCAGGACGTTGGCGAACCGCGAGACCTGGTCGAGCAGCTCGGCGTAGGTGATGGTGCGGGTGTCGCCCGGCTCCCCTTCCCAGTGGAAGGCCACTTTGTCGCCCCGGCCGGCCACCACGTGGCGGTCGAGGCAGTTGGCCGAGATGTTCAGTCGGCCACCGACGAACCACTTGGCGAACGGCAGGTTCCATTCCAAGGTGGTGTGGAAGTCGGTGTCCCAGTCCAGCAACTCACGAGCCTGCCGAGCCCAGAAGCCCTCGAGATCGGCTTCGGCCTCCTCCCACATCGATCGATCGGAGACGAGGGCGTCGGCCCGGAACTCCGGCGACGGCGGGAATGTGCGTTCCTCGACGTAGTAGTCCTCGATCGTGGGTTCGGTCATCGTCTGCTCCCCGGAGCGGTCCTTGGCACCTCCCGATGGTAGCCATCACGTTGCGCACGAGTGACAGGGTGACCCCGATGTCATAGAGTCGGCCGCGACTTCGACGGGTGGGACGGCGTCTGAAGCTCACAACCAACACTGGAGAGAAACGTGCTCAAGGAATTCAAGGAATTTCTGTTCAAGGGGAACATCGTCGATCTGGCCGTCGCGGTCATCCTCGGTGCGGCGTTCGGCGCTGCCGTCGTGTCCTTCACCCAGGACATCCTCATGCAGATCGTCGGTGCCATCTTCGGCGAGCCCGATTTCTCGGCGCTCACAATCGATATTGGCGATGGCCAGATCTTCTACGGCAAGTTCCTCAACGCCCTCATCAATCTGGTCATCATCGGGGCCGTCCTGTTCCTGGTGCTCAGGGCCTACAACAAGATGAAGAAGCCTGACGCGGCAGCCGGCCCGACCGAAGTCGACCTGCTCACCGAGATCCGCGACTCGCTGCGCAAGTAGTCCCTCGACCGTCGAGACGGGGGGCGATCCGGACGACCGGGTCGCCCCCCGTCTCGCGTCCAGAGGCATCGTCGCTCGACAGCGTCGTCGCTCGACGTCGGGCGCTCAGCTGTTGTCGACCCGGGGGACAAACGTGCCGTTCTCGATACGGGCCTCGATCTGGCACTCGTCACCGTCGTCGATGTCGAAGGTGACACTGATCTCGGTCGCCGAACGCAGGTCGACCTCGGCCGGCGGGAACCCGGGACCGGGGGCCGTCGAGACGAGCGACACCTGGCTGGCGGTCCAGGAAAACGTGGCCGTACCGCAGTTCGACGCGACAACCTGTGTCTGTGGCGAGGCCGGCGGCGTCCCCGACCCGCCTGACCCTGAACCGGAGCTGTCGTGGTCGGGTTCGTCGTCATCGTGGTCGTCCGAGGTGTCGTCATCGGAGGGACTCGTGCCGGGCGAGGCGGTAGCCGGTGGCGCAGCAGCGGTCGTGGGGGTCGGTGGAGCGGCGGACGCGGGCGGGACGGCGGCGGTCGACGTGGGCCCCGAGACCGGACCAGAGCCAACCGTGGGCGCAGGGGCGCTCATTGCGGGGGTCGGCGCCGTCGCCATCCCACCGACCGCGGTGGTCGTGGTTGATGTCGGTATCGGCGCAGAGTCGACGGACAACCCGTCACCGATGTCGACGCTCGCCGGGGGGAGATCCGTGGTGACCGGGAGATCGGGGCTCACGACATCGATCTCCGCCGCGCCGTCGTCCCCGAGCGAACGATTCACGGCTGCGGCACCGAAGAGCACGAGGGCCCCGAGAGTGCCCGTCCGTACGGCTACGGCAGCCTGGTGACGGCGCCGCGCTCGGCGCAACGTGGGACGCAAGCCGTCGAGCACGGTGGGGGCCTGAGTGGGCGTTCCTCCGAGGCCGCGCAGCGCCCGCCGCAGGGCGAGATCGTCGGTGTCGGTGTCGGGAGGCAGATCGTCGGTCATCGCTCGGCCCGATCCTTGCCCAGCACCTCGGCGAGCCGGGCTCGACCTTGGTGCAGGTTGAACTTCACGGCTCCTTCCGAGATGCCCATAGCGTCCGCAACATCTCGCACCGACATGTCGGCCACGTAGTGCAGGGCGACCGCAGTACGTTGCCGATCCGGAAGCCCGGACAGGGCCTGGGTCAGGTCACCGTCGTGATCGAGGTCGAGGCCGACCGGAGGGCCTTCCCATGATCCGCCCGTACCGTCGAGCATCGCGGTGCGTTCCTCACGGTGGCGGCGTCGTTGGTCACTGCGGTGGAGGTCCCGGCAGCGATTCAAGGCCACCTTGCGCACCCACGCCACGGGGGCGTCGTACCGGCGGATTCGTCCCCACCGGGCATACGCCCGTACGAAGGCATCCTGGGCGGCGTCGGCCGCGATGGCGGCATCGCCCGTGGCGACTGTCAGCATTCGCACGGTCGGCGCCCAATGCTGTGAGAAGAATGCGTCGAACTCGACATCACGGTCGGCCACGTGTTCCCCCGACCGCCCCGGCGCGTTTCATGGGCACCATGGTGCCAACCCGGAGTGGCGAAACCACACCAGGAACCAGACGATCGGGGTCGGAGCAGGACGGCATCACTGTGCACACGTCGCGACCGGCCGGTCAGGTTTGGTCGCCACGGTATATATGTGACCCCAGGGTGAAGGTCGCCGTTTGGACCCATGATGGTGACCGCCGTGAGCAGGCATCTCGGTGAGGGAGGTACGGCCATGAAGTTCGGCCTCGGGTTCGTCAACACCGCTCCGTTCACGAGCGGTGACGACGCCGGACGCGTCGCGGTGATGGCGGAGGAGGTCGGGTTCGAGTCGATCTGGACCATCGAACACGTCATCTTCCCATCCGGCTACGAGTCGTCGTATCCGTACGCCCGGTCGGGAAAGATGCCGCTTCGACCGACCGACCCGTTACCAGATCCGTTGATCTGGCTCACCTGGGCGGCGGCGCGCACCAGCCGGATCCGTCTGGCGACCGGGATCGTGATCCTCCCGCTGCGCAACCCTCTCGTCCTGGCCAAGGAGGTGGCCACGTTGGATCACCTGACCGGCGGTCGGGTGGATCTCGGGGTCGGTGTGGGGTGGTTGCGCGAGGAGTTCGATGCCCTCGGGGTGCCGTGGGATCGGCGCGGTGCCCGAACCGACGAGTACGTCGCCGCCATGCGCGCCCTGTGGCGCGGCGACGAGGTGTCGTTCGATGGGGAGTTCGCCTCATTCGACCGGGTGACCAGCAGCCCCAAACCGGCGTCGGGCTCCGTGCCCATCGTGATCGGGGGGCACACCCGGGCGGCGGCCGCGCGAGCAGGAAGGCTGGGCGACGGGTTCTTTCCGGCCAAGGGCGATCTTCCGGACCTGATCCGGGTCGTACGAGAGTCCGCCGAGGCGGCCGGGCGGCGCCCCGAAGACATCGAGATCACGACCGTGGCCCCCGACCTCCACGAGTCAGACGACCCGATGGCCGATGTGGGGGCCATGGCGGCGCTCGGCGTGCATCGCCTGGTCATCCCGGTCTTCGGCCTCTTGGCCGACCTCGACACGGCGATGTCTCGGTTCGGGGCCGACGTCATCGGCGGCTCATGAACCCCGCCCCCGACGGCGTTAACAGGAATGCAACGGTCGCGTCACACAACACCTGCGGTCCGTCCGACCGCGCGTGACAAGCTGGTCGTCCTGCCGAGCCTGGCTCCCTCCTCACCGCATCGTCGAGCTCCGATGACCCGATTGACCCTTCGCCGCACCGACCGCCGTCCCCTGGCCGAGTTCCTCCACGACGAGCTCGTCGGTGGGCTCGTTCTGGCCGCGGCGACCGTCGCGGCGCTCGTGTGGGCGAACGTGGCCCACACGTCCTATGTGGATCTGTGGACCTGGGTGCCGTGGCCGGATGCGCCGTTCCATCTGGACTTCAGCCTGGCCCACTGGGTCAATGACGTCCTGATGACGATCTTCTTCTTCGTCGCCGGACTCGAGATCAAGCGCGAACTGGTCACGGGGGAACTGGCGCGGCCCCGCGACGCGGCCATCCCGCTGGTCGCGGCGTTCGGCGGGATGCTCGTTCCGGCGCTGATCTTCACTGCGCTCAACGCCGGGCAGCCGTCGAGTGACGGCTGGGGGGTCCCGATCGCCACCGACATCGCGTTCGTCCTCGGCGCGTTGGCGCTGCTCGGCCCACGGGCGCCCGGTGGCCTCCGGCTGTTCCTGCTCGCCGTCGCCATCATCGACGACATCGGCGGGATCGTTGTCATCGCCATCTTCTACTCGGACGGTCTCGACGGCACGGCACTGCTGATCGCGGCCGGCGCGGTCGCGACGGTCGTCGGCTTGCGCACCCTCGGCGCAGGGCACCCGCTCACCTATGTCGTACCGGGTGTCGTGGTGTGGCTCGCGCTCCACGAGTCCGGGATTCACGCCACCATCTCGGGCGTGATCCTCGGTCTCCTCACCCCGGTTCATCCGGTCCGAGGCTGGGATGTCCGCGACTGGCTCCAGGATCGGATCCACCCGATCTCGGCCGGCGTGGTCATTCCGCTCTTCGCGCTCGCCAACGCCGGCGTGCTGGTGCGCCCGGACATGGTGGCCGATGCGGTCACGAGCCGGGCCGCGATCGGGGTGTTCTTGGGGTTGGTCGTCGGGAAGACGATCGGCGTCTTCTCGGCCACGATGCTCGCGGTGCGAGTGGGGCTCGGCACCCTCCCGACTGGCCTCGACGCGCGCGACATCTTGGGTGGTGCCGCCCTGGCCGGCATCGGTTTCACCGTGGCGTTGTTCATCGGTGAGCTGTCCCTGGAGGGCGACGTGCTGGCCGAGGTCAAGCTGGCCATCCTGGTGGCGGCGGTGGCGGCGGCCGGTGTCGGGTGGCTGATCCTCGGCTCCCGTCACGCCGAGACCCACGCCGCCCTCGTCGCGGGCGAGGAGACCGTCGCGGTCAGCTGACTCGTGCGTTCAGGCGGCGGCCGGCACGACGGCGACGAGACGATTCCGAACGGCGTCGGCCGTCAGTCCCATGAGCCGACCCAGGGCCGCGAGATCGTCCCGGCGGGTCACGAGCGCCATGTCGACCGAGCTGCCGATCGAGCGCAGGAGCTCGCCGTAACATCGCAGGACCGTATCCACCGAGCAACTCGGCGGTAAGCCGACCGAGACGCCGCCGCAGCGGATCTCGTGACGGTCGATCACCAACGCGTCGAGTTGGTGATCTGCCTGCTCTGATCGTCGTTGCTGCCCACCCACCATGGCGAGCATGGTGCCACAGGTCACCGTCCGTGGAAAGGGCCCATCGGCCCATGTCATCGATCGTTCACACCACCGTCACCGATCGATCAACCGACCATTCGACGACGCTGAACCCACCGAGCCCAGAGGCGTCGAGCAGGGCTTCGGCTTCGGCCACCCGGCTCCGCGCCCGGAGCGCCGCGAGGTCGCCGATGGCCGCTCGTTCCGCCCAGATTCGCCGGCCTTCGGTCACCAGATCGTCGATGCCCAGCTCGACGAGCCAGTCCCGCTGGAGGGTCACCCGCCGAGGCAGAGCGACCAGGGCGAGCTGGTCCAGCGCGACGTCGGTGGTGATGTCCTGCCGGCCGGGATCGGCGAGGGGACCGGTGCCTAGCTCGTGGTCCCGGAAGGTGCGCAGCCACCCCCAGTCCGCCCGGGCGCTCAGCTCCGCCGTCGACGCCGCGTAGTCGATGGTCACGACGTACCCTCGATCGAGCGCCGCGAGCTGATCCGCCAGCCAGGTCCGAGCTCGCACCTGGTCGGGCACGACACGACCCGGTGTCGCGGCGGGCGCAACCGCCTCGAGACGGGCCTCGACATCATCGGCGGCAACGGAGCCGGTCTCGAACCGCAGGCCATCGGCCCCGAGCTCGACCACCAGAGCCTCCCAGCCCAGCTTTCCGCGGCGGTACAGATCGAACGGCAGGTTGTCGAGCAGCTCGTTCGCCAGAACGACACCGACAAGCCCTCCGCCCGGGGCCTCGCTGAGGCTGACGACGCCGTCGGGGTGAAGGGCACGCTGATCGGCCGAGATCTCCACCGTCACGTACCGGAGCACATCCCGACACACCATCGGCGAGCCGAGGACCGAGCGGGCCAGCGTGCCCGGACCGGCCCCGTGTTCGACCACGGTGAATCGATCGGGCCGGCCGAGGGACTCCCACCACCGGTCGAGGGCACGAGCGACGCACCGCCCGAACAGCGGCCCGACCTCGGCGCTGGTCAGGAAGTCACCTCGTCGACCAGCTCGACCGCCTCGGTTGTAGAACCCGGACGGCCCGTAGAGGACGATGTCGACGTACTCGCTGAAGGGAAGCGGTCCGCTCACGCGGATGCGCTCGGCGAGGCTCTCGTACAGATCGGGGCGGCCGTCGGGCATCACGAGTTGGCCGGGCTGGGAGCCCCGCCCGCTCAGCTGCCGCCGGCCAGCAGCGTCACCCGGGTCATCTCGTCGAAGACCTGGGGGGCGACGCCGAACACCAGCGTGACGATCACCGTGATGGCGAGGGCGGCGGTGAGCGCCGGCGGGACACGGATCGGACGGGTGTCGCCGTCGGGAGCGTCCTCGACCCACATGCGGCGTGCGATGCCGGCGTAGTAGAACGCGGCGATGACGGAGTTCACGGCGACCACCACGGCGAGCACGGCGCCGGCCGGCGTGTTGGCGTCCATGAGAACCTTGAGCACGGCGAACTTGGCGTACCAGCCGCCGAAGGGCGGAATGCCGGTCAGACTGAAGAGGAACGCGGTCATGGTCAACGTCAAGGCGGGGGCGTACTGGAAGAGCCCTCGGTACGAATCGACGTCGGCCGTGCGGGTACGCCGGGCCACGGCCATGATCACCGCGAACGCCCCGAGGTTCATCGCCGCGTAAACGATCAGATAGAGGATCATCGCCTGCAATGCGTCGTCGCCGACATCGCTGGCCACCGCGAGGGGGGCGATGATGTAGCCGGCCTGGGCGATGCCGGAGTACGCCATGAGCCGCACGATGTTCGTCTGGCGTAGAGCGATGAGGTTGCCGACGGTCATCGAGCCGGCGGCCAGGATCCAGAAGATCGGTTCATAGACGTCGTCGCGGCCGGCGAAGCCGATGAAGACGAGGTTCATCAAGGCCACGAACCCAGCCGCCTTCGAGGCCACGGCGAGGAACGCCGTCACCGGGGTGGGAGCCCCTTCGTACACGTCGGGCGCCCACGTGTGAAAGGGCACCGACGACACCTTGAAGCCGAAACCGACGATCACGAAGATCACGCCCAACGTGATGATCGGCGGGGAGTCGGCCGGACCGTTGATCGAGGTCCCGATCTCGCTCAGCAGGGTCGACCCGCTGTACCCGAACAGCAGCGACATGCCGTAGAGCATGATGGCCGAGGCGAAGACACCCATGAGGTAGTACTTGAGCCCGGCCTCGTTGGACTTGGGATCCCGCTTGCGCCACGTGGCCAGCATGTAGGCCGGGATCGACAGCAGTTCGAGCGCCACGAAGATCGTGATCAGATCGCGAGCCGAGGCCATGACCACCATGCCCATGATCGAGGCGAGCAGGAGCTCGTAGTACTCGTTCTCCCAGTAGTCGCCCTCGGCCACATAGTTGGTCGACAGCAGCACGACGACGTACCCGGTGACGAGGAACAGCGCCTTGAGCACCAGCGCGTAGTTGTCCACGACATAAGCGCCGCCGAACATGGCGCGGTCTGCGCCGTCATGGGCCAACGTCAGGATCGGGATCAGCGCACCGAGGAGACCGAGCCCGGCCAGGGCGGGGATGAATCGCCGGGCCTTGTCGAGCTGGATGACGTCGAGGAGGATCAGGAGCAGGCCGGCACCCACCAGCACGATCTCGGGCGCGAGAGCGTGGTAGTCGACATCGGGCTGGGCCGCCCATTCGGCGGCGAGCAGGGAGAGATCAGCCGGCACCGGTCATCACTCCCGATCAGCCACTTCGGCCAGGGGCGCCACGTCGTAGACCTCAGCGCACTCCACCGAGTTCGGGTCGTCTTCGCTGATCGACAGGCACGGGTGCAGCGAGTCGATCACCGCCGCGTCGGTGGTCTTGAACAACAGGTTCGGGTACACGCCGAGCACGACGATCAGCACCAGCATCGGCACCCAGGCCAGGTACTCGGACATGTTGGCATCGTGGATGCGGGGATCGTCGGCGAACTCTTCGGTCGGAGTCCCGAAGGCGGTGCGCTGGAGCAGCCAGAGCAGGTAGCCCGCGGCCAGCACGGTACCGATCGCTGAGATGACCATGAAAGTCCGGAAGGTCTCCACCGGCACACCGTTGCCCGGGTTGTAGGAGGACAAGATGGCGGGGAACTCGCCCCAGAACCCGGCCAGCCCGGGGAGGCCGAGGGACGCCATCACACAGAAGCCGAGCATCCACCCCATACGCGGGGCCTGGATGAGCAAGCCGCCGAGGCGGCTGATCTCGAGGGTGTGGTAACGCTCCTTCACCGACCCGGCGATGAAGAACAACATGCCGGTGATGAGACCGTGGGCGACCATGCCGAAGATGGCGGCGTTGATGCCGAAGTCGGTCAGCGTGGCGATGCCGAGCATCACGAAACCCATGTGGGCGACCGACGAGAAGGCGATCAGGCGTTTCATGTCGGTCTGGGCGAGGCAGCCGAGGGCTCCGTAGATGATGCCGATGACGGCCAGCAGCCCGATCCACGGGGCGAACTCGACCGCGGCCTCGGGCAGGATCGGGATGGCGACCCGGATGAAGCCGTAGGTGCCGAGCTTGAGGAGCACGGCGGCGAGGATGACCGAGCCGACGGTGGGGGCCTCGGTGTGAGCGTCGGGCAGCCAGGTGTGGAACGGGAACATGGGCACCTTGACGCCGAAGCCGAGGAACATGCCGCCGAACAGCCAGAGCCCGGTGGAGCGGGCCAGCCCGGCACCACTCCACTGACTGAGCTCCACCATGTCGAAGGTGCGCAGTGCTTCACCGGTCGTGGCGTCTTCGGCCAGGAAGAAGATGGCGAGGAAGCTCAGCAGCATCAGCGCTGACCCGAACAGGGTGTAGAGGAAGAACTTGATCGAGGCGTACCGACGGTTCGGACCGCCCCAGACGGCGATCATGAAGAACATCGGCAGCAGCACGACCTCGAAGAAGACGAAGAACAGCACCAGGTCCTGGGCGACGAACGTCCCGATCATGCCGGTCTCGAGGATCAGGATCAGCGTCAGGAAGGCCTTGGGGTTATGCGGCTCGGGGAAATGGTTCCACGAGTAGATGATGCACAAGGGCACCACCAGCATGGTGAGGACCACCAGGGGCAGCGACATGCCGTCGAGCGCGATGTGGTAGCGGCTGTTGATGACCTCGATCCACTCCTTGTTCTGCTCGAACTGGAGAACGTCGGTGTTGTCGAAGTCGAACTCGGTGAGCAGGAGGACGCCGATCACCCCGACCGCCACGCTGGTGAGGAGCGAGATGACCTTGGCCAACTCCTCCTCGGCCTTGGGGAGCAGCATCACCAGCACCGCTCCCGCCAGGGGGAGGAAGGTGGCGAGGGTCAGGCCCCAGTCGTCGAGAAACTCTTGCATGGTTCAGTGAGTCCCTTGTCAGATCACGATGATGAAGATGCCGGCGAGGACAGTGGCTCCGAGGAACAGCAGCGCGGCGTACTGCTGGACCTTGCCGGTCTGGATCTTGCGCAGTTCCTCGCCACTGGCCTCAGAAGCCAGACCCGAGCCGTTGACGAGGCCGTCGACGATCTTCTGGTCGAACTGCTCGTACACGAGGTGCCCGGCCTTGACGGCCGAGGTGCCGACGAGGTTGACGGTGCCGTCGAGCAGGTGCTGGTTGGTCCAGTACACACCCTTGGCGAGCGGACCCTTGGTGCCGGCGGCGATGACGTCGGTGTAGAGGTGGTCGAGGTAGTACTTGTTGACCAACACCTGGTGACCGGTCCGGAGCAGGGCGTTGCGTGAGGTCGGACCGTCGGCGAGCTCGGTCAACGATTCGTGGGCCGCCGTGGAGGCCGACTCGACCTTGATGAAGAAGTACCAGTAGGCGAGGCCGAGGCCGAGGAGCGCGACCAGCGTCGATGCGATGGCCAGCGTCCAGCTCGGGGCGCCGTGGGAGATGGCCGGGAAGTACGGGTTGACCGGCTCGACGAAGTGACCGAACCGCTCGGTGAAGCTGTCGGGCACGAGCTGGAAGCCGACCGGCAGGTTGAGCAGACCGGCCCCGATCGCCAACGCCGACAAGATGATGAGCGGGACGGTGATGCGCGGGCCCGACTCGTGAGGCTCGGCGTGATGAGCGTCGTGGCTGCCGTGCGCGTCGTGGCCGGCGTGAGCGCCTCGCCACTCCCCGAAGAAGGTGAGGTAGATGCACCGGGTCATGTACGCCGCCGTCATGGCGGCACCGAGCATGCCCATCACCAGCATGGCCGTGTAGGCCCCGTTGCCGCCGGTACCGCCGAACAGGCCCCAGCCTCCGGTGCCGACCAGGATCTCGTCCTTCGACCAGAAGCCAGCCAGGGGCGGCAGGCCCATCAACGCCACCGAGCAGATCATGAAGGTGATGAAGGTGGTCGGCATGTACTTGCGCAGACCGCCCATGTCCTTCTTCATGTCGAAGCTGTGGACCGCGTGGGCCACCGATCCGGAGCCGAGGAAGAGCCCGGCCTTGAAGAAAGCGTGGGTGAACAGGTGGAAGACGGCTGCGGTCCACGTGCCGACACCGAGCGCCATGACCATGTAGCCGAGCTGGCTGACCGTGGAGTAGGCGAGCACCTTCTTGATGTCGTTCTGGACGAAGGCCAGCGAGCCCCCGACCAAGAGGGTCACCGCGCCGGTGAGGGCGAGCGGGTTGATGCTGCTCCCACCGATCGAGTACCCCTCGTAGAACACGCCGTACAGGCGGGCCACCATGTACACGCCCGCCACGACCATCGTGGCGGCGTGGATCAGGGCCGACACCGGTGTCGGGCCGGCCATGGCGTCGGGCAGCCAGGTGTGCAGGAAGAACTGCCCGGACTTCGACATGACGGCGGCGGTCAGCGAGATCGACGCCACGAGCAACGCGGTGTGGCTGAGCGCCCCCTCGTTGGCCAGCGTGTTGATCTCGACGATGTTGAAAGTGCCCCCGGCGGTGAAGAACAAGATGCTCACCCCGACCAGGAGGCCGACATCGCCGACGCGGTTGGTGAGGAAGGCCTTGAGCGCGGCGTCGGAGTTCGGTTTCTCCTCCCACCAGTGCCCGATCAGGGCGAACGAACAGACACCCACCAGCTCCCAACCGACCAGCATCTGCAACGTGTTCTCGGCCAACACCAGGAACAACATCGACGCGGTGAACAGGCTGAGGAAGGCGAAGTAGTGCGTGTACCGGCGGTCCCCGCTCACATAGTCGGTGCTGTAGACGTGGACCAGCAACGAGATGAGGGTGACGACGAACAGCATCATCGCCGCCAGTCCGTCGACGAGGAACCCGACTCGGAAGCTGTGGCCCCCCGACGTGAGCCACTCGATGTTGTTCGACACGGCCACGCTCGGATGCGCTTCTTCGTGCTCCCCCTCGGCGGCGCCCTCCGACTCGGTCGTGTGTTCTGCGCTGGAGGTCTCCGCCCCCGCGGACTCGGTGGTCGCTTCTGCGCTGACCTCTGAGCCGCCTTCGGCGGCGGTGACCTCAGTTTCGCCTCCGGCGAAGTTGTCGCGGTGGTCGATCCACTGGACTCCGGTGATCATGGCCAGGGCGAAGGCGATACCGACGGCGGCGATACCGATCTCGGCACCCTTCTTCGGCAAACGCTTGCCGACGAAGAGGATGAGCCAGAACGACACGAACGGGAACACCGGGATGATCCACGCGTTGCGCAGCAGGAATCCGCCCTCGGTCGTGACCGAGGTTCCCGTCGCCGCGCCTTCGGCGGCCAGTAGGAGCGTGCTCGACAGGTTCACGTCAGCCCCTCATGGCGTCGATCTCCGAGAGATCGACGCTCCTGCGGTTGCGGTAGATGAGCAGCACGATGGCCAGACCGACGCCGACTTCAGCGGCGGCGATGGCGATCACGAACAGCGCGAACACGTCGCCGGCGACCGAGTTGGTGAACGCGCCGAACGCCACCATGTTGATGTTGACGGCGTTGAGGATCAGTTCGACCGACATCAACACCAGCACACCGTTACGACGGGCCAGCACGCCGTAGACACCGATGCAGAACAGAGCCGCGGCGAGGAGGAGGAACTGGTTGAGGACCATGGGTCAGTCCTTCCGGGCCACGACGATGGCGCCGATCAGCGCGGCGAGCAGGAGCACCGAGACCGCCTCGAACGCGATCAGGTAGTCGGCGAAGATCGAATCGGACACCTCGGCGACCGAGCGCGGCCCCTCGAGATCGACGCGGGTGTCGTCGAAGGCGTCGATGAGTGCATAACTCATCACCACCATCAGCAGCGCCCCGACAAGCGTCGCCATGAGTCGGCGTTCGCGGTGGACGGTGTCGTCGTCACCGAGTTCGGCCCGGGTCAGCATGATGCCGAACAGGAACAGGACCACCACGGCACCGATGTAGACGAGGATCTGCGTGACTCCGACGAATTCCGAGCCGAGCAGGATGAAGTTGGCCGCCACCCCCGCCAGCACCAGGACCAGGTACAACGCGGCGTGGACGACGTTCGACGTGGTGACCACGCGCCAGGCCGAGACCAGCATCACGAACGCGGTGATACCGAACGCGATGTTCTGCGCGACGAGGAGGTCGCCGCCGGACGACTGAGCCCAGATCACCGCGGCACCTTCTTCTTCTTGACCTCGGCACCGGCCTCGTAGTCCTCGAACTCGGGAACCGTGGTCATCCAGTCGCCGAGACGCTCCTTGTCGTGGAGCAGGTTGGCGATCTTGAACTCGGAGTACTCGTACTCGGGGCTCCAGAACAGCGCCTCGAACGGACACACCTCGACACAGATCCCGCAGTACATGCACAACGAGTAGTCGATGCTGAAACGATCGAGGGAGTTCACGGCGCGCGGTTTGCCACCGGCCCGACGGGGCGGGGCCTTGGTCTTGTGGGCCTCGATGTAGATGCACCAGTCGGGGCACTCACGAGCGCACAGCATGCACGACGTGCAGTTCTCCTCGTGAAGAGCGATGACGCCGCGAGCGCGGGGCGCCGGCGCCTCCTTCTCGTGGGGGTACTGCACGGTGTGGGCGCCGCGGGAGGGGGCCGGAACCGGCTTCTTGAGGCCGTCGGGGAACAGCGTTTCGAGGGCGGTCTTGGCGGTGACGCCGAGGCCCTTGATCATTCCCGGTACGAGTCCCATGTGTCGTCCTTTCCGCCCGTACCTAGAACGCCACCTTCAACACCGCGGTGGCCACGATGTTGAGGAGCGAGACGGGGACGAGGAACTTCCAGGCCAGCTTCTGCAGCTGATCCTCGCGGAACCGGGGGTAGGTGAACCGGAACCAGAAGATCAGGAACGTCACCAGCATCATCTTGGCGAACAACACGAGCGGGCCGATGACGTTGAACAGGTTCTCGTCGGAGTCGATCCCGGGGACGTACCAGCCGCCGAGGAACAGCACCGAGATGATGGCCCCGAAGACGCCCGCCGTGGCGAACTCGCCGATGAAGAACAGGAGGAAGCGCAGGCCCGAGTATTCGGTGAGGTAGCCGCTCACCAGCTCGGACTCGGCGATCGGCATGTCGAACGGGGTCTGCGTCAGCTCGGCCTGCACGGCGATGAGGAACACCGCGAAGCCGATCAGCTGCGTGAGGATGAACGGGTTGCCGAGGCCGCCGAACCCGAAGATCTCGCCGTCGGCTTGGGCGAGCACGATGCCCTGCATGTTCATCGTGCCGGCCTGGATGACCACGCCGACGACGGCGAGCACCATCGGCAGCTCATAGGCGATGAGCTGACCCGCGGCCCGCAGTCCGCCGAGCAAGGAGTACTTGTTGGCCGACCCCCAGCCCGCCATGAGGATGCCGATCACCGAGATCGAACCCACCGCCAGGGCGAAGAAGACACCCGTCTCCAGGTTGATGAACCAGGCATCGGGCCCGGCGGGCAGCACGAGCACGAGGAGGAAGGTGCTCATGAGGACGAGGAACGGCGCGGCCACGAAGACGATGCGATCGGCCCGGCGGGGGACGATGTCTTCCTTCTGGATCCACTTGCCAACCTCGGCGAGCAGCTGCATGGAGCCGTAGGGCCCGGCCTCCATGGGACCGAGCCGGCTCTGCATGAAGCTCATCATCTTGAAGAGATAGACGTAGACGAGCGTGCCGGCCGGGATCAGCACGGCGACGAGGCCCACCACCACACGGATGATGGTCTGCTGCCAGTAGGCAAGGTCCGCGAGCACGGGGGTCATCGGTCGATGTCTCCGAGGATGAAGTACAGGCTGGCCAGGATCGTGATGATGTCGGGAACGTAGACGCCCTTGAGCAGCCATGGGGTGATCGACACGTTGTTGAACGACGCCGAACGGATCTTGACCCGGAAGGGCACGAGGTCGCCCTTGGACACCACGTAGTACCCCATGGCGCCGAGCGGGTTGTCCGTCTCGACCCAGGCCTCGCCCTCGGGCACCTTGATGATGCGGGGGACCTTGGCCATGATCGGACCCTTGGGCAAGGTGTCGAGCAGCTTGTCGACGATGTCCGCGCCCTCGCGAACTTCCTGGAGCCGGACCCAGAACCGGGCGAAGCTGTCGCCGTCGGGATGGGTCCAGACCTTCCACGGGATGGTGTCGTAGACGAGGCCGCACGGGTTGTCCCGGCGGAGGTCCCAATCGACACCCGAGGCACGGATGTTGGCGCCGGACAGACCGTAGGCCAGGCCGATGTCAGCAGGGATCACGCCGATGCCGCGGGTGCGGGCCTGGAAGATCTCGTTGCCGAGGACCAGGGTCTCCATCTGGTCGCAGAACGTCCGCACGTGCTCCATGGCCCGGCGGGTGCCGTCGAGCCAGCCCTTGGGGAAGTCGTCCTTCAGGCCACCGATGCGGTCGAAGTTGGGATGGAACCGACCACCGGTGACCGCTTCGATCTGGTTGAGCACGTACTCGCGATCGCGGAAGGCGTAGAAGACCGGGGTCATGGCGCCGAGCTGGATGCCCATGTCGCCGAGGAACAGGATCAGGTTCGACACGCGGGACATCTCGAACAAGATGGTGCGGATGTGGCGGGCTCGAGGCGGCGCCTCGACGCCCATCAGCTTCTCGGCGGCCAGGATGAACGGCACCTCGTTGGCGAAGCTGCCCAACCAGTCGATCCGGTTCACCAAGGTGGTGACCTGCGGATACGTGCGGACCTCCGTCAGCTTCTCGTACCCGCGGTGCATGTAACCCGGGACGGGTTCGGCGGCCACGACCTGCTCGCCGTCGAGTTTGGCGATGATGCGGAGGGTGCCGTGCGTGGCCGGATGCTGGGGCCCGATGTTGAGGGTCATGCCCTCGGTCTCGATCTCCAGGTTGATGCGGTTGTCGGCGGCGCGCGCCGCCATCGCGGCGACCTGGTTGCGGTCGGAGACAGCGGTCATGAGCGAAGCTCCTGACCGGTCGGGCGGACGAGCGCCAGCGAGTCGAACGACGATGGGGTCCGGGGGTGCAACCCCCGAGAAGCGACGGTCATGATGCGGGCTCCTCGCTGGCTTCTTCGTCGCCGCCGGAGTCACCGGGCATCGGCTCGACGTCCACGATGCCGGGCCACGGCTTGACCCGCCGGGCCAGGAGGGGGAAGTCCTTGCGGAGCGGGTAGCCCTCGAATTCGGTGGGCAGGTAGAGCTTGCGGAGGTCTGGGTGGCCGGTGAACGAGATGCCGTACATCTCGAAGGCCTCTCGTTCGTGCCAGTTGGCGCCGGAGTAGGCGGCGATCCAGGTGGGCACGGCCAGGTCTGGCTCCGGGACATCGGCCTTGAAGGTGATGCCGAGGTGCTCGACGACGTTGTTGACGCGGGCGAAGACCTGGAATCGCGTCGCGCCGCCGGTGACACCCCAACGCATGGGCTCGGGATCCTTGCCGGTGGCGCCGGAGATCGTGGTGTCGACCTCGCTGTCCATCTCCCGGCCGAACGGCGACGGCAGCCAGTCGATCGCCGACAAGAAGTTGAAGTAGCGGAAACCGAGGTGGTGACGTGCCACGCGCGCGGCGTCGGCCCAGGCGTCAGCCGTGACGCGGACCCAGAGGTCGTCGCCGGGCCGCACGAGGGTGTCGACGACGGCGTCGCCCAGCTCGGCGCGCAGATTCGAGACGAGCGCCTCGCGCCGTTCATCGACCTCGACGGGCTCGATCTCGGTATCGCCCGTGGTAGCGATGTCAGCCGACGACAACGTCTTCACCCTTCCATCGTCGGGCGGGATCCTCGTTGCGGATCATCTGCTGCAACAACACGATGCCCTCGAGCAGGGCCTCGGGCCGCGGCGGGCAACCGGGAACGTACACATCGACCGGGATGATCTGGTCGACGCCCTTGGTCACCGAGTAGGAATCCCAGTACGGGCCACCGCAGTTGGCGCACGAACCCATCGAGATCACGTACTTGGGATCAGGGATCTGCTCGTAGAGGCGCTTGATGGACGGAGCCATCTTGTCGGTCACGGTCCCCGAGATGACGACGAGGTCGGCCTGGCGAGGGCTGGCCGGCAGCGGGATCACGCCGAGGCGCATGACGTCGTAGCGGGGCGACACGAAGGCGGCGCCCATCTCGATGGCGCAGCACGCCAGGCCCCACTGGTAGACCCACAGCGAGTACTTGCGGCTGATGTTGAGGAGGGTAGTGAGCGACTTGGGCAGCTTGCCGCTCTCGACGAGACCCACAGGTCAGCCCTCCCTCGGACTCGATGGCACGGGCACCGCCGGCTTCACATCCACTTGAGCATCCCTTTACGCCAGGCGTAGGCCAGCCCGAGGGCCAGGATTCCGATGAAGATGCCCATCTCGACGAGACCGAACACGTCGTAGATCTCGACGCGAGTGGCCCAGGGGAAGATGAACACCGCTTCGACGTCGAAGAGCACGAACAGCAGGGCGAACACGTAGTACCGCACATTGGTCTGCGACCACATGCTGCCCGTGGGATCGACGCCACTCTCGTAGGTGAGACCCTTCTGCTCGGTGGGCCGACTCGGGCGGATGAGGCTCGACAGACCGAGCAAAGCACCCACGAGCGAGACGGCCACCGCGCCGAAGATGACGACGGTCAGCCAATTCCGAAGGAAGTCCGACACGGCCGCGGAGCCTACTGGTGCCCTTCTCGGGCCGCCAAGATGTGTGCGACGGTGTGACGACGACCATTCGAGACGCGCACCCACCGACCTGCGCGCACACAGCCACCCCCGGCGTCGCCCCACACGCACAGCTCGCCGGTCGTCGCCGGCTCCCCGGCGACCAGCCGGCGGCGATCAGCCGGCGGCGATCAGCCGGCGGCGACGAGGCGCGGGATGGCGTCGCGGGCGAGCTCGTCGAGCGGGCCGGGGTACAGGCCCACGGCGATCGTCACGACCACGGAGATGGCGATGGCCAGGCCGGCGGGGAACGGGATGACCACCGAAGCCGTGCCGCCGTCACCGTCGTCCAGGTACATGGCCACCACGATTCGCAGGTACAAGAACGCCGCCACGACGGCCGACACCATGGCCACGATCGCCAACGGGTAGCTGCGGGCATCGACGGCAGCACCGATGACCTCGAACTTCGCCATGAAGCCGGCGGTGAACGGCACGCCGGCCTGAGCGAGCAGCAAGATGGTGAAGCCGAGGGCCAGCGCGGGCCGGTTCTTGGCCAGGCCGCGGTAGTCGTCGAGGTCGTGGCGATGGTCGCCGTCGCGCCCGACGAGGGTGATCACCCCGAAGCTGCCCACCGTCATGAACGTGTAGACGGCCAGGTAGAAGAGCGATGCCGCCACCCCTCGGTCGGTCGCTGCCTGCACACCGAGCAGGATGAAACCGGCGTGGCTGATCGAGGAGAAGGCCAGCATGCGCTTCACGTCGGTCTGGGCGACGGCCCGGACCGAGCCCACGACGAGCGTGACCACGGCCAGGCCGTAGATGGCCGGCTGCCAGTCGTCGGCGTAGGCGCCGAAGGCTTCCACGAACACCCGCATGAGGGCGGCGAAGGCGGCGACCTTGACCACCGAGGCCATGAAGGCGACGACGGGGCTGGGCGCGCCCTGGTACACATCGGGCGTCCAGGCATGGAACGGGACGGCGGCGATCTTGAAGCCGAAGCCGACCAGGAGAAGGGCGAATCCGCCGAGCAACAGAGCGTCGTCGGCCAGCACCGTGCTGGCCAGATAGTTCTTGATGACCGCGAGGTTGGTCGAACCGGTCGCCCCATAGACGAGGGCGATGCCGTAGAGGAAGAACGCCGACGAGAAGGCGCCGAGCACGAAGTACTTCAGCCCGGCCTCTTGCGACTGGATCCGGCGCAGGTGGAGCGCCGCCAGCACGTACACGGCGATCGACAAGATCTCCAGCCCCAGGAAGACCACGATCAGATCGTTGGCCGCCGCCATCACGACGCCACCCGAGGCCGACAGGAGCAGGAGGACGTAGTACTCGACACCCTCGAGACCCTCACGGCGCAGGTAGTCCCACGACAGCAGCGCGGCGAGCGACGCACCCGCAGCGATCACGGCGGCGGCGAAGAGCCCGAACCGGTCGAAGCCGAACGCACCATCGAGCGTGCTCAGTGCCCCCGAGCCATCGCCTTCGACTCGTATCCACAGGGGGATGGTGGAGATGCCGGCACTCGCGGCGATGACGGCGGTCGCCCCCGAGTAGGCCCACGACGGAAGGCCCTTGGCGAGCGACGAGACCGTCAGCATGAGCAATCCGCCCACGGCGAGGATCAGGAAGGGAACGAGCGAGGGCCAGTCGACCGACGGGGTGTCGATCGGGACGATTTCGGAGGCGTCGGCTTGGGCGACGATGGCGAGAATCCCGGTCGCGAGGGTGACGGCCATCAGCCCTCCCCTCCTTCGGCGCCCACAGGTTCCTCTTCCGTGGATTCGCCTTCGCCCTCGCCGTGGTCAGCGGGCACGGCGTCGAGGTGATCGGCGACGGGCTCGGTGAAATCCTCGACATGGGTCTCGACGTGGGCGATCAGTTCGTCGACGGCGGGTTCCATACGTTCGGTGACCGGCTTCGGGTACACACCCATGAACACGATCATCCCCAGCAGTGGTGCCAGCACCATGCCCTCGACGAGGGTGAGGTCGCGCATGGTGGCGTTGTCGCCCTCGGCCTTGCCGTGGAACACCCGTTGGTAGGCCCACAGGAGGTACAGCGCAGCGAGGATGACGCCGGCGGCGGCCACGACCGCCCACCACCGATGGGCGGTGAAGGCGCCCAGCAGGATGAGGAACTCACCGACGAACCCGTTGAGACCCGGGAGGCCGATCGAGCTCAGCATCACCACGGTGAACACGCCAGCCATGATCGGCGCCGACTTCTGCAGACCGGACAGGGCCGAAATCTCCCGGGTGTGGCGCCGCTCGTAGATCATCCCGACGAGCAGGAACAGCGCACCGGTCGAGACACCGTGATTGATCATCTGGAGCAGGCCGCCGGTCAGGCCCTCGGTGTTGATGGAGAAGGTGCCCAGCACGATGAAGCCGAGGTGGGCGACCGAGGAGTAGGCGACGAGTCGCTTCAGATCTCGTTGCATGGTCGCCACCACGGCGCCGTAGATGATGCCGATCACACCGAGCGTGATGAGCAGCGGCGCGAAGTACACCGACGCCTCGGGGAACAGGTAGAGCCCGAACCGGAGGAACCCGTACGTGCCGAGTTTCAGCATGACGCCGGCCAGGATCACCGACCCGGCGGTGGGCGCTTCGGTGTGCGCATCGGGAAGCCAGGTGTGGAGCGGGAACAGGGGCACCTTCACGGCGAAGGCCACGGCGAAGCTCAAGAAGATGAATCGAGCCCCCCACGTCGACGACTCGGCCAGGGCCTGCCCGTTGGCGATGGCCTCCAGGCTGAACGTCAGGTCGCCGCCGCCTCGCGACGACTCGAGGAAGGCCAGCGCCAAGATGCCGACGAGCATGAAGGCCGAGCCGAGCATCGTGTAGAGGAAGAACTTCGTCGCGGCGTAGACCCGGTTGCCGTGGCCCCACTTGCCGATGAGGAAGTACATCGGCACGAGCACGATCTCGAAGAAGGCGAAGAACATCATCAGGTCGAGGGCCAGGAACACCCCCATGCACCCGGCCTCGAGGATGAGCAGCCAGGCGTAATACGACTTGGGTTCGTGCTCCGGCGTGACGGCGACGATGGCGAGCGGGAAGAGCAGGCCGGTCAGCACGACGAGGAACAACGAGATGCCGTCGACCCCCACGTTCCAGCTGATGCCGAGGCCTTCGACCCAGCTGTGGACGCTCCGGAACTGAAAGCCCGGATCGCCTTTCTCGAAGGCGGCCATGACCCAGATGCTGATGGCGCCACCGGCCGCCGAGAAGAGCAGGGCGAGCGGCCGGAAGAGCTCACTGCGGCTGGTCGGCACGAGGGCCAGGACGAGCGCGCCGATCGCCGGCAAGACGATGAGGGTGGTCAGGATCGGGAACCCGACCTCGGAGGCGAGAACGGAAAGCATCAGAAGGTCGCCCTTACGAGGAAGTAGCCGAGCAGCGCCACGGCCCCCAGCGAGATGAGGGCGGCATACGTGCGCACGAGCCCCGCTTGGAGCGTTCGGAGGCGCCCGGAGAGGCCTCGTACGACGACGCCGGCGCCGTTGACGGCGCCGTCGATGACGACCTTGTCGAACCGGGCGATGCCGTCGAACAACGTGCGGCCCGGGCCGCCCATGAAGGCGGAGACCCCGGCGTCGTAGCCCCATCCCTTGGCCAGGATCGGCAACTCGAAGGTGGAGGCCGCGATGCGACCCTTGAGGTAGGTGGCGGCGGCGATGGCGATGCCGATCGCGCCGGCGATGACGGCGACGACCGCCAGGCCGACCTTGGTGCCGCTGGCCACCTCGGCGTGTTCAGCGTGGGCGAACGATGGCTCGAGCCAGTGTTCGAGGTGCTTCCACCAATCGGCGAACGGCAGGTTCAGCGCGCCGCCGACGATGGCCAGCCCGGCCAGGACGACGAGGGGAACCGTCATCTGCCACGGCGACTCGTGGGGATCGCCATGGTGCGCTCCGGCGTGGGCTTCATCACCCGTCGCGTGCGCGCTGACCGCTGGTTCGCCTTCGGCGAACGCGGCGTGCGCGTTGATCTCTGGTTCGCCTTCGGCGAAACGGGCGCGACGCTCGCCGAAGAAGGTCATGAAGACCTGGCGGCTCATGTAGAAGGCGGTGAGCAGGGCGGTGATCAGACCGACGACCCACAGCAGCTTCGATTCACGCCAGGCGTCGAGGAGGATCTCGTCCTTCGACCAGAAGCCGGCGAACGGGGGCACGCCGGCGATGGCCAGCCAGCCGATGATGAACGTGATGGCGGTGATC
Source organism: uncultured Acidobacteriota bacterium (assembly GCA_963732655.1). Classification (GTDB taxonomy): domain Bacteria; phylum Actinomycetota; class Acidimicrobiia; order Acidimicrobiales; family SHLQ01; genus CAVTWS01. Next base: position 144,487 of record CAVTAI010000012.1, read on the forward strand.
GGCATGAACTTGCGCAGCCCGCCGTAGCGGCGCATGTCCTGCTCGCCGCCCATTCCGTGGATCACCGATCCCGAACCGAGGAACAGCAGCGCCTTGAAGAAGGCGTGCGTGATCATGTGGAAGATCGCGGCCGTGTACCCGCCGACGCCGACGGCTAGGACCATGTAGCCGAGCTGGCTGACCGTCGAGTAGGCCAACACCTTCTTGATGTCGTTCTGGGCGACAGCGATCGTGGCCGCGAACAACGCCGTGATGGCGCCGACCCAGGCGATGAGATCGGGCGCCCAGTCTGCCGAAACCGAGATCACTGGGCTCATGCGGGTCAGCAGGTACACGCCGGAGGTGACCATGGTGGCGGCGTGGATGAGGGCGGACACCGGAGTCGGGCCGGCCATGGCGTCGGGCAGCCACAGGTACAGCGGCAGCTGGGCTGACTTGCCGGCGGCGCCGACGAGCAGCAGCAAGGTGATGGCGGTCGCTGTCGTCTCCGACAGTCCGGCGGATGCGCCGAGCACGTCGGCGTAACGGAGCGAGCCGATGGCGCCGAACAGCAGGAACATGGCGATCATGAAGCCGAGATCGCCGACGCGGTTCGTGACGAACGCCTTCTTGCCGGCCGAGGCGTTGGATTCCTCGGTGAACCAGAACGAGATGAGCAGGTAGGAGCAGGCGCCCACGCCTTCCCAGCCGAGGAAGGTCAGGAGCAGGTTGTCACCCAACACCAGCATCAACATGGAGAAGGCGAACAGGTTCAGGTAGACGAAGAACTTCGAGAAGTGCTCGTCGCCGTGCATGTACCCGATCGAGTACAGGTGGATGAGCATGCCGATGCCGGTGACGAACAGGCACATGGTGATCGACAGCGGATCGACGAGGAAGCCGGCGCTCACCTGGAGATCGCCGACGGGAACCCAATCGAAGAGCACCTGGCTGAAGGCGCGAGATTCGGCGTCACGGTCGGCGAGACCGATGAAGACGGCGACGGCGGAGATGAAGGAACCCGCCATGGCGCCGGTCGCCAACCAGCCGGCGAGCGGCTCGCCGAGACGGCGGCCGAACGCGACCAGGAGGAGGAAGCCGGCGAGGGGGAACGCGGGAATGAGCCAGGTGGCGTCGAGCATCGTGGCGGTCTCCTCTAGCCCCGCAACACCGTGAGGTCGTCGGCGGTGGCGCCCTGACGCCGGCGCATGATGGCGACCACGATGGCCAGACCCACCACGACCTCAGCCGCGGCCACGACCAGGACGAAGAACACGGCGGCTTGGCCGCCGACATCGCCCAACGCCGTGCCGAAAGCGACGAAGGACAGGTTGACGGCGTTGAGCATCAACTCGACGCACATGAACATGACGAGCGGATTGCGGCGCACCAGCAGACCGATGGCGCCGAGCCCGAACAACACCGCCGACAGCACCAGGAAGTAGTTGGGGCTGACCATCAGAGGCCCCCCTCGCTCGTGACTGGATCGGGGCTGGCCACCGGATCCGGCGTCGGCATCGGTTGCAGGTCCCCGGACGGTTTCCGAGCCAGGGCCACTGCGCCCACGACGGCGATGGTCAGCAGCACGGCGGTGAGCTCGAAGGCGAAGACGTAGTCGGTGAAGAGCACCTCGGCGAGCTGCTCGATGTCGGCCACGCCTTCTTCGACGGGCTTCGTGGCGCCCGGGAGACCGGTCACGCGTTCGACGGCGATCATCATCACCGTCAAGAGGAGGCCGATCACCGCCGCGCCGATGACGGCGGCCAGCGGCCGTTGTCCGGCGATGGGTTCGATGTCGAGATCCTCGGCCTGGTCGACACCGAGCAGCATGATCACGAACAGGAACAGGATCACGATGGCGCCGGCGTACACGATGATCTGCACAGCGGCGAGGAAGTGGGCTTCCTGCAGGATGAACAGGGCCGCCACCCCGAACAACGTCTGGATCAGGAACAGCGCCGAGTGCACCGGGTTCCGGGCCACGATGACCCCGAGCGCACCGGTCAGCACGATGGCCGCCGCGACGCCGAAGACCGCGATCTCCATCAGTGCCCGCCCTGCTGGTCCGCCGCGGAGCTGCTGGGCCCGCCGAGTGTGCTGTCGTCGTCCGCCGAAGCGCCTACGTCACCGGATTGACCCATCTCAGGGGCCCGGACCCCGTAACCCAGCTCGCCCGACCACGCCACGCGGCCTTCGTAGGCGGCGTTTCCCGCGGGCGACGTGGCGCGCATCCAGGCGGACGTGTGGAGGTCCTCACCCTCACGCCAGTCCTCCCACGGCATGTGCTGGGGTAGGCCGTCGTCGCCCACCACCAGTTCCGCCTTGGTGTAGATGGCGTCGCTGCGGTTGGTGAAGGAGAACTCGAACAGCTTCGACTCGGTGATGGCCTCGGTCGGGCACGCTTCGACGCAGAGGTCGCAGTGGATGCAGCGCAGGTAGTTGATCTCGTACACGAAGCCGTAGCGCTCACCGGGCGAGACGGGCGTCGTCGTCGGGGTTGTCGGCGCCGCGCACGTAGATGCAGCGGGCCGGACACACCCCGGCGCAGAGCTCGCAGCCGATGCACTTCTCCATGCCGTCCTCGTACCGGTTCAGCACGTGACGGCCGTGGAGACGCTCGGCCTTGGGACGCTTGCGTTCGGGATAGGGGATGGTGACGGTGTCGCCGATCTGGCGCAGCGTCACCGCGAAGCCTTCGAGGTAGCCCATCAGCGATCACCTCCCGTGGTGCCGACCGGGGTCGGGGCGGCCAGTTCCTCGGCCGAGGTTCGAGCGCTGCGCAAGGCACCCGAGATCAGGGCGGCGCCGAGGGTGATGGCGACGGCGGTGACGATCACGACGAGCACGGGGTTCCAGCCTTCGTCGTCGCCGACGTTGCGGGCGCCGAGGAACAAGAACCAGGCCAGGGCCACGGGGATCAGCACCTTCCAGCCCAGATTCATCAGCTGGTCGTACCGCAACCGGGGCAAGGTAGCCCGGATCCACACGAAGATGAAGAGGAACACCAGCAGTTTGAGGAAGAACCACAGGATCGGCCAGATCCAGTCGAACGAGTCGGTGAGGATGGGGCCGTTGGGGCCGCCGAGGAAGAGGGTCACGATGATGGCCGACATGGTGACGGTGTTCATGAACTCGGCCAGGTAGAACATGGCGAACCGGATCGAGCTGTACTCGGTGTGGTAGCCGCCCACCAGCTCCTGCTCCGCCTCGACGAGGTCGAACGGCGGGCGGTTGAGCTCGGCGGTGGCGGCGATCATGAAGATCACGAAGGGCACGAAGCCGGTCCCCCACAGGTTCCAGGACCACATCTCCTGGTCGGCGACGATGTCGTGGGTCGACAGCGACCGGGACTGGAGGAACACGGCGGCCACCGACAACCCCAGGGCCGCTTCGTAGCTGACCATCTGGGCCGAGGCCCGGACCGAGCCGAGCAGCGGGTACTTCGAGCCCGACGCCCAGCCGGCGAGCATCACGCCGTACACGGCGATCGACGACATGGCGAGGACGAGGAGCAACCCCACCGGCGGGTCGGCCAGCTGGAGGAAGGTGAAGTTGTCGCCGACCTTGATGGCGCCGCCCTTGTCCGTGAAGTTGCCCCCAGGGGGATCACGCAGAAGGTGACGAACGCCGGCACGAAGGCCAGGTAGGGCGCCAGCTTGAAGACGAAACGATCCGACTTGTCGGGGATCAGGTCCTCTTTGAAGAAGGCCTTGACGCCGTCGGCCAGGGTCTGGAGGAGGCCGAACGGACCGGCGACGGTGGGGCCGATGCGGTTCTGGAGATCGGAGATGATCTTGCGCTCGAACCAGATCATCAACATGACAGCCACGAGGAGCAGCCCGAAGGTGACGAGCACCTTGGCGATGACGATGAGGACGACGCCGAAATCGACGTCGACCAACAACGGATCGGCAGCCAACACCGAGGACAGCAACCCCGTGCGGCTCATGGCTGGATCGCCTTCGGGCTCGCTACCGCTCGCGCCGTGCGGCTTCCTGACCCGGTCGCCTTCGGGCTCGCTACCGCTCGCGCCGTGCGGCTCATGGCCTCTCCAATCGGATGTCGGTCACCGAGGCGGTGGCGTCGATCAGGTCGGCGACCCCGGCATTGGCCTGGTTGACGACGATGGCGGCCACGCCCCGGGGTACGCCCAGGTCGGCGACGGCGGTCAGCGTGAGGGAGCCCTTGCCGGACGTGGCCTTGATCCGCTCACCGCTTGCGATACCGAGCTTGTCGAGCTCGGCCGGGTTGACCCGCACGGAAGCCGCTTGGGCCAGACCGGAGAGGGAGGGGCTCTGCTGGACGAGCGTCCCCTGGTCGTACATGGCCCGGGTGGTCACCAGCCGCACCGCGTAGGCGTCGTGCGTGGGGGTCGGGGTGGGGGTCGGATCGGCGGCACCGGCAAGCGATCCGTCGATGAGCAGGCCCTCGGCCGCGGAGTCCCGAATGACCGACGGCGAAACACCGGCGAAGATCGGCGCCACCGCGCAGATCTCGGCCCACACGTCGTCGAGCGACCCGACACCCAGATCGGAACCGAGCGCGCCGGCGATCTCGGTGGCGAGCACCCAGTCGGCCCGAGCCGTTCCCGGCGGGGTCACCTTCTGGGCCAGCACGCTGAGCCGGCCTTCGAGGTTGGTGAACGATCCGTCGACCTCACCCGGGCCGGCGGCGGCGAGGACGACATCGGCCTCGGCGACCGACGCGGTAACGAACAGGTCGGCGGCGATCACGGTGCCGGCGCCGGCGATCGCCCGGCGAGCCAGGTCGGCATCTGGGTGGTCGGCCAGCGGGTCGGCACCGAGCAGCACGAGCACATCGATCTGGCCGGCCGCGGCGGCCTGGAGGATGCCCGTGGTGTCGAGCCCGGACGTGGTCGGGGTGCCCGGCCAGTGGGCGGCGACCTGAGCGCGACCGCTGGACAGCGTGACCCGGCCCGGCAGCAGGCCGGGGGTCAGGCCCATGTCGAGGGCGCCGTGGACGTTGCCGCGACGGAGAGCGGGCAGGAACCGGACGTCGCTCAGGCCGTCGCGAAGGGCGAGCGCGGCGTCGACCACGTGGCCGGCGCCCTCGGCGACGGAGGCCCGGCCCACGATCACGGTGACGGGTCCGGCGGCCGACCGAAGGGCGGTGCCGGCGACCGCCAGCGCCGCGGAGTCGATGCCGCCGGTGTCGGAGGGCGAGTCGCTGAGCATTGCGCGCACGACATCGGCCGCCTCGCCGGGCACCGGATGCAGCGAGTGGGCCGCATACCTCGACAGCCCGGTGGATCGGGGCGTGATCTCGATGAGCCGGGCGCCGTCGTTGACGACGGCGTGGCGCAGCCGCAGGTAGAGGGCGCCGAGCTCCTCTTTGGGATCGGACCCCAGCAGCACGATGGTGCCCTTGGGGGTACAGGCGTCGGCGATGGTGGCTCGGGGCAGGCCGAGCACGAACTCGGCGGGCAGGCCGTCGCCCAGTTGGGCATCGACGTTGTCGGTCCCGATCACGCCCTTGGCGAGCTTGGCCCACAGGTACTGGGCCTCGTTGGTGAGGCGAGCGCCTCCGATCACACCGACCCGAGCCGGGTCGACGCCGTGGAGCGCTTCGGCCACTCTCCGGACGGCCATGGGCCAGGTGGCGTCGACGAGGGTGTCGCCGGAGCGGACCTTGGGGCCGGCGAGCCGGTCGGGGCCGTCGAGGGCGTCGAAGGAGAAGCGCTCCTTGTCCGAGAGCCACCCCCAGTTCACCGCGTCGCTGTCGACGCCGATGTATCGCAACACCCGGTTGCGCGAGGACTGGATGGTGACCCGACTGCCCACCGAATCCACCGTGGCGGTGGACATGGTCTCCTCGAGGTCCCAGGGGCGGGCCTTGAACCGGTACGGCTTGGCCGTGAGCGCACCCACGGGGCAGATCTGGACGACGTTGCCCGAGAAGTACGAGCTGAACGGCGCATCGGGGAAGGTGTTGACCTGGGTGTTGTTGCCGCGGCCCTGGAAGTGGATCAGCGGATCGCCGGCGACGTCTTTGGCGAACCGGGTGCAGCGGTCGCACAGGATGCAGCGCTCGCGGTCGAGGTACACGTTGTCGTTGATCGGGATCGGCTTCTCGAAGTGCCGCTTCTCCTCGACGAAGCGGCTCTCCCCCGGGCCGAAGGCGACCGTCTGATCCTGGAGGGGGCACTCGCCGCCCTTGTCGCACACCGGGCAGTCGAGCGGGTGGTTGACGAGCAGCAGCTCGAGCACACCGTCTTGGGCCTTCTTGGTGAGCTCGGATTCGGTGGCGACCTTCATGCCCGGCGAGACGCTGAGCATGCACGACGGCTGCAACGCCGGCCCCCGGCCGGTGTCGACCTCGACCAGGCACATGCGGCACATGCCCACCGGCTCCATCCGCGGGTGGTAGCAGAAGCGGGGGATGTAGGTGCCGTTGCGCTCGCAGGCGTCGATCAGCAGCTCGCCGGGGCGGGCGGCGATCTCGACCCCGTTGACGGTGACGGCGACGGTGTCGGGGGCCGCGGTGGCGGCGCGGCTCTCGGAGGTGTCAGTACTGTCGGAGGCGTTAGGCATGATGGGCTCCCACCGAGGCGACCGGGCCAGAGACGACCGGTCCAGCGACGACCGGTATGGAGTCGCGGCGGGTGATCTTGGCTTCGAACTCGTGCCGGAAACGGCGCAAGGTCGAGGCGATGGGGGCGACCGACGAGGGCCCGAGCGGGCAGATGGTGGTCTGCTTCGGCGGGAACGGAATGGCGGCCATACCTTCGGCTTCCCAGGACGCCACGGGGTACGGGCCGGGACTGATGCTGTCGGCCACGTCGAGCAGGAGGTCGATGTCGGACGGGCGACCGTGACCGTCGAGGATGCGCTGGAGGATCTGCTCCTCCCAGGTCGTGCCCTCACGGCACGGGGTGCACTTACCGCACGACTCACGGGCGTAGAACCGCACCACGCGGAGGCACGCCTTGACGGCGTCGACGGTGTCGTCCATCACGACCAGGGCGCCCGAACCCAGCATGGACCCGGCGCCGCCGATGGCGCGGCCTTCCATCGGGAGGTCGAGCTGCTCCTCGAAGAACCAGGGGGCCGAACCGCCACCGGGGATGAACATCTTGAGGGTGTGGCCGTCGCGGATGCCCTGGCAGTAGTTGTCGCCGTAGAAGAGCTCGCGGAAGGTGGTGACGCCCTGCTGGATCTCGTAGACGCCAGGCCGCTTGACGTGCCCGGAGACGGCGACGAGACGCGTGCCCGGCGACGCCTCGCTGCCGTACTGCTTGTAGGCGTCGTTGCCGTTGACGAGGAGCCACGGCAGGTTCGACAGCGTCTCGACGTTGTTGACCACGGTCGGCTTGCCGTACAGGCCGATCGAGGCGGGGAAGTACGGGGGCTTGAGGCGCGGCATGCCCCGGTTGCCTTCGAGGCTCTCGATGAGCGCCGTCTCCTCGCCGACGATGTACGCCCCGGCCCCCCAGTGCAGGACGATGTCGACGGAGAAGTCGCTGCCCAGGATCGACCGGCCGACGTACCCGGCCTCGTACGCCTCGTTGAGGGCGACCGCGATGCGCTGCTGGGCCAGGGCCATCTCGCCGCGCACATAGAGGAAGCACTGCGACAGCCCGGCGGCGTAGCAGGCAATGAGGCAGCCTTCGATCAGCTGGTGCGGATCGCGCTCCATGAGCAGGCGGTCCTTGTAGGTGCCGGGCTCGGATTCGTCGCCGTTGACGACGAGGTACCGGGGCCACACGCCGGGAGGGCAGAACCCCCACTTGGTGCCGGCCGGGAAACCGGCGCCGCCACGCCCGAGCACGGTGGCGTCTTTGACCTGGGTGTGCACTTCGTCGGGGGTGCGGGCGAGAGCCGACCGCAGACCCTGGTAGCCGCCGGTGGCCTCGTAGCGCGACAGGGTGTAGCTGTCGGCCAGCGGGAACCGGCTGCTGACGATCTTGGGGCCGTCGTTGTCGACGTAGCCCGGGGCGTACTCGACGTAGGTGTTGGTGGCCATCAGCTCTGACCTCCGGCCGGGGCATTGCGGGCCAGCCACACCGGACCCTCGGTGACCGCTTCGGGCGGCACCGCCCCGACCGCCTGGGCGGCGGGGATGCTCTGGCGCACGAGCCCGAGGGTCCCGTGGTCGGGGATGGACTCACCCGGCTCGGCGACGATCACGTTGGCCGGGGTCCTGCCGGCTCGCAGGTCGGCGACCATGGTGTCGAAGCTCTCGGGGGTGACTCGCAGGGCGTACCGGTAGTTGACCTGGAGGCACGGCGCCTCGGTGCAGGCGGCGATGCACTCGACATCTTCGAGCGTGAACAGACCGTCGGCGGTGGTGCTCCCGGCGCGGATGCCCAGGGCGTGCTCGGCGTGGTGGAGCAGGTCCTCGGCGCCGAGCACCTGGCACGAGATGTTGGTGCAGATGTTCACCATGTACCGACCGGTGGGGTGGAACTTGAACATCTCGTAGAAGCTCGCCGTGCCGATCACCTCGGCCGGCGTGACGTCGACGAGCTCGGCGATGTGGGCCATGGCGGACTCGGTGACGTAGCCGTCCTGCTCCTGGGCCAGGTGCAGCAACGGGATCAGCGCCGACTTCGGCCGCGGATACCGCCCGATGATCTCGAGGGCCAGGGTGACGTTCTCTGGGGTCAGGGACATTCCGCACCCCTTGCGTGCGCGTTGATCTCTGGTTCGCCTTCACGCAGGTGGGCGGCGGCGCCGCCACGCGGCAGCGTGCGGCAAACGGTCAGGCTCATCGGTCGACCTCGCCCATGATGGGGTCGACGGTGGAGATGTTGGCCACGGCGTCGGCGATGAGGTTGCCCTGCAACAGGTGCGGGAGCGTCTGGAGGTTCACGAAGGATGGCCCCCGGACGTGCATGCGGTACGGCTTCGAGGTGCCATCGGAGACGAGGTAACAGCCCAGCTCCCCGCGCGGCGATTCGACGGCGACGTACACCTCGCCCTCCGGCACCCTGTACCCCTCGGTGAAGATCTTGAAGTGGTGGATCAACGCTTCCATCGACTCGTCGATGCGGGCGCGGGGCGGGGGGGTGACCTTGCGGTCCTGCACGCGATAGTCGCCCGACGGCATCCGGTCGACGATCTGGCGCACGATGTGGATCGACTCGCGGATCTCGTTCAGCCGGATGGCGTAGCGGTCGAAGCTGTCGCCGTAGGTGCCGACGATGATGTCGAACTCGAGCTGGTCGTACGCCAGGTACGGAATGGTGCGCCGGAGATCCCACGGGTAGCCGGTGGAGCGCAACAGCGGGCCGGTGGCCGACAGCGCCAGGGCCTCGGCCGTGGACAGCGGGCCGACGCCTTGGAGCCGGTCCCGCCAGATCGGTTGGCCGGTCATGAGGATGTCGTACTCGTCGAGGCGGGGCGGGATCATGTCGCAGATGCGCAGGATGTCGTCGCGCCAGCCGTCGGGGAGATCAGCGGCCACTCCGCCGGGGCGGATGTAGTTGTGGTTCATCCGCAGACCGGTGATGGTCTCGAAGAGGCGGAGCACCTCTTCGCGCTCGCGCCAGCCGTAGATCATCATGGAGACGGCGCCGAGGTCCATGCCGTTGGTGGCCATGAACAGCAGATGCGACGACATGCGGTTGAGCTCGCACATCAACATGCGGATCCATGTGGCCCGTTCGGGCACCTCGACCCCGAGCAGGGTCTCGGTGGCCATGGAGAACGCCAGCTCGCTGAACAGCGGCGCGGCGTAGTCCATGCGGGTGACGTTGGTCGGGCCCTGCAGGTAGGTGAGGTCCTCGCCGGTCTTCTCCATGCCGGTGTGGAGGTAGCCGATGATCGCCTTCGACCGCTGGACGGTCTCGCCTTCGAGCTCCAACATGAGCCGCAGGACGCCGTGCGTGCTGGGGTGCGACGGACCCATGTTCAAGATCATGCGTTCGTCGTCTGCCGGGTTCGACGGGTCGCCCGCCATCTCGGCCACTGCGGTCTCGCTGTACCGGAGCACCGCAGAATCGTCGCCCCGGCGGCGGACGCGCTCGTCAGAATCGCTCTCGGACCGGATCAGCAGCAGCTCCTCGGCCAACCCCGCCGGCATCGACGTCATGATGGCGCGCCTTTGAACTGGACCGGGATGCGGCCGATGGCGAAGTCCTTACGCAACGGGTGGCCCTCCCAATCCTCGGGCATGAGGATCCGGCTCATGTCGGGGTGACCGTCGAAGCTGATCCCGTACATGTCGAAGACCTCACGCTCGAGGGTCTCCGTGCCGGGGTACTCGTCGAACAGGCTGGCTACGCTCGGGTCGTCGGCGGGCACCTGCACCCGCACCCGGATGCGCTCGGGGCGATCGTGGTTGATGAAGCTCGCCACCACCTCGAACCGCTCGGCTGCGACTCCAGCGGGGAGCGGGCGCGCCGCATCGGCGGTGAGGTAGTCGACCGCGGTGACATCGATGGCCATGCAGAAGCCGTCGGCCCGAATGGCCTTCACGGTGGCCAGGTAGGCGCTGCGTTCGGGGTGGATGACCCGCTGACCGCGTGACCAGCTGACCAGCGCGCCATAGGCCCGCTCCGGTTCGGGCGGCGGCTCGATGTCGGGCGCGTCAGAGTCGGCGGCGGGAGTGTCGGCCATGGTCAACGCCTCCCGATGGAGACGGTCTGCACGGCGACCGAGTCGGCCGGACGGTGCTCGATGAGGATGTTGGCGCCGGCGCCGGTGGCGTCGCGTCGGCGGAGCAACTCGCCCGACTGGATCTGGGCGTGCAGCGTGAAGATGGCGTGCATCAAGGTCTCGGGACCTGGCGGGCAGCCCGGGGCGTAGACGTCGACCGGGACCACCTGGTCGACACCTTGGACGATGGCGTAGTTGTTGAACATGCCCCCCGACGAAGCGCACACGCCCATGGAGATGACCCACTTGGGTTCCATCATCTGGTCGTAGATCTGGCGCAGCACAGGCGCCATCTTCTGGCTCACCCGCCCGGCGACGATCATGAGGTCGGCTTGCCGGGGCGACGCCCGGAAGACCTCCATGCCGTAGCGCGCCAGGTCGTAGTGGGCGGCGCCCGACGCCATCATCTCGATGGCGCAACAGGCCAGGCCGAACGTGGCCGGCCACATGCTACGGGCCCGGCTCCAGTTGACGAGGTCTTCGAGCTTGCCGGTGAGGAAGTTGTGCTGGAGACCGCCGAAGCCATCCTCGCGCACGTCCTGCACGAGACCCATCAGGCGGCCTCGCCCCGGTCGGCGCGGCCTTCGAGGCCGACACGGCGCACGGTGCTGGAGGCGGTGCGTTCGGCCGATACCGCTGTGGTGAGCCGCTGGCGCACCTGCTTGGCCGGACCCCACTCCAAGGCGCCCTGGCTGATCAGGTAGACGAAGCTCTCGAACACGGCCACGCTGAAGATGATGATGGCGACGAGTCCGAAGACACCGAGTCGCTGGTGGGCGATGGCCCACGGGTAGAAGAAGATGATCTCGATGTCGACGACGATGAAGATCATGGCCACGAGGAAGAACCGCACCGGGAACCGCTCGGGCGCTTCCCGGGTGGGGATGATGCCACACTCGTAGGGCGCCAGCTTGCGATCGTGCGGGCGACGGGGGGCCAACAGGCCAGAGGCCAGGAAGCTGCCGGCGCCGAACGCCACGGCCAAGCCCAGCAGCAGGATCACCGGAAGGTACTGACCGAGCATGGTTCGTTACCTCGTCGCTGCGTTGCGGGCCATCGACACCTTGTCGCGCACATGCAATACGTAGCACAACGCCGCGAAGATGAGCGCCGACGCGATGGTGAGCAACGCGGGGGGAAGGCGGCGGTCGCCGAGGTCGCGAAGCATGACCACCGACACGATGGGCGCGTCCTCGTCGACGATGGGCCGAGGGGGCGGCGCACCCGCAACCGTGAGATCCGCGATCCGATCCTGATCGACGCCTTGCACCGTGACCACGACGTAGTGCGGTGGATGGGTGAGCCGCGCCGCATTGGCGAACCAGTGGCCGATGCGGTCGAGTCGGTTCGGGTCCTGCGTGAGCTTCGGCTTGCCGCCGATCTCGAAGGCCTCCAGGTTGAGGAACTGGGTGGCGTCGTCGAAGACCCCCAACTCGATGAGCTCGGCCGCCGCCACGGTCTGGGGCTCGCCGGCGTCGGCGGCCGCCAGGAGGTCCCATCCGCCGAAGTCGAGGTCGGCGTTCTCGATGACCTCGGGGTCGACACCTTCGAGGTCGGAGTAGTTGATGTTCTCGTTGCGGAGCCGGCGGTCGTCGATGAGGCGTTGGGCGGCCTCGGGTTCGAGTCCGGCCAGCTCGTCCTCCGATGGCGGGCTGTTGAAGTCGGCGGTGGCCTGCTCGCTGCCGGAGGCCACCACGAGGTCGTACGCGGTGCCGTACTCGGTGACGAGCTCGGCGTGGTCGGGCAGTTCTCTCACGTCGTCGACGACGCTGGCGTTGTGGTCGTCCGTATTGATGTCGACCACGACCCAGCTCGGATCGGTGCCCTTCCAGGCGTTGGGCGAGGTCACCCACCAGTACCCGGCGAGGATCGTCATGAACCCGAAGAGGGCAGCCAGAGAGAGCAGGGTGCCCAGCCGGAATCCGCTGTTGGTGCTGACGATGAACCAGATCGAGCCGAACAGCACCGAGATGCCGGTCAGCACGACGAGCACGCCACGGATGTTGGGATCCCAGGCGATGCCGGCGATGAGGTCGAGGACCTGCATCACACCACCTCCTCGGGGGCTGCGCCCCCGGACCCCATGAGCAGCCGGGCCGCTCCCGCGTCCTCGGCTGCGCTACTCGGTCGCTGCGCTTCCCTCATAGCTCCCTCTCGTAAGCCACGATGGCCGCGATCTGCTCGGCGGTCAGGATGGCGTTGAAGCTCCGACCGAGGTCGGCATCGTCACGAAGGCCGAAGCCCGGCATCCGGCCGCTCCCTTGACCACCCTGCCCGTAGCGGATGCCCACCTGGCTTCCGCCTTCGATGAAGGTGGCATGCTCGTCGGCCGTGGCGAACTGGCGGGTGGTCGAGCCGTTGGTCAGGTTGGGGCCGAAGAAGCCGCCTCCGGGCTCGTACGCCGCGAGCGTTCCGGACGTGTCGAGGTTCGGCCACTCGTCGACCAGGTCGGCGACGCCCTCCTCCGAGGTCCCTCCGTAGGAGAATCCAGCGGTGTGGCACCGGGCGCAGTTGAACTGCCCGGCGCTGCCCTGGTTGCTGAACAGCAGCTCGCCGTAACCCTCCGCGCCCAGCGCCTCGGTGAACGCAGAGTCGACGGCGGACTGCGCCTCGGAGAGCCCGAGGAGCGCGGCCGTGCGAGCGGTTTCGTCATTGCCGGCCGTGTCGACGGCGGCGACGGCATCGTCGAACGCCGCCAGCGCACCGGCGAGGGGTTGCTCGGCCAGGATCGGGTTGTCCTCACCCATGCCGGCGACCACGCCGGCGATCACCTCGGACTGGACCTCCTCGGGGGCCAGCTGGATGCTGCGCATGTAATAGATGAGGGTGGTGAGCTGCTGCTCGGTGAGCGGCCCGCCGCCCGGCGCGCCCCAGGCCGGCATCACCCCGTTGCGGCCGTAGTTGAGGATGTACCGGACTTCGTCCTCGTCGAACCGGGTGAGCACCGTCGTGAGAGCCGGAGCGGTCCAGGTGACGGTGGCCACGAACCCACCCGACTCGTCGGTCAGCGTACGGGCGGCCACACCGCCGGTCGCTCCGGGGCCGTGGCAGCGCGCGCATTGCGCTTCGTAGAGCTCACCGCCGCGGCTGGTGAAGGTCCGCACCTGACCGACCTGGGCGTTCTCCATGCGGCCGGGCTCGCGCAGCCAGTACACCGGGAGGGCGACGGCGACGAGACCGAGGAAACCGAGGGCCTGGACGAGGCTGCGGTCGAGCCGCTTGGTCTCGAGGATGTCGTCGTCGTAGTAGGGCTTGCGGTTGGGGGCGAGCTCGATCTCCGAGCCGACCTCCGGTTTGCCCGACCGGATGTTGAGGACGAGATAGATCACGAACGCCGCCAGCACGATGACGGCCAGGACCCACCCGATGGCCCGCTGGGTGTTGGCGGCGAACGTCACGGTGGACGTCACAGAAGAAGTGGACAGCACAGACATCGAGTGGGCCTCAGTGCTCGGAGTTCGACAGGCAATGGGGACCCTCGGCCTCCTGGCCGGTGGTATTGATACCGATGGCCGGACCGCCGACGATGGTGCCGGTATCGACGGTGAGCACACCGCCGTCGACCGCCATGCCGAAGAAGTCCATGCCGCGAGGAGCCGGGCCGCTCCGCTTCTCGCCCACTTGGTTGTACTGGGAGCCGTGGCAGGGGCACTCGAACCACTGGGAAGTGGCGCATTCCGGCACCCGGCAACCGAGGTGAGGACACTTTTGGTAGAGCGCCTTCACGCCAGCTTCCAGACCCGGCCATGCCGGGGTGGCGCCGTACACCGCTCGCCCCTTCTCCACTGCGGCAGCGGGATACTCGACGAGCCACATGCGGCCATCGGGTCGGTAGAGGAACCCGTTGGCGGCCCGGATGTCGGCCACCACGTCGGAGATGTTGCCGACCCGGATCTTAGATCCGAAGCCGCTCGCGCCGCCGGGCCAGAGGAACGCGATGCACGACGCTCCGAAACCGGACAACCCGAGACCCATGAACCCGACGATGCTGCGGTTGAGGAACTGCCGGCGGGCGACGCCGACCTGCTCCTCGGTGGGTGGCACCCACGGCACCGGTGCCGCCGTGGCGGCGGGGACGAGCTCGCCCTTGCGCTCGAGGACAGCCGCCTTCTCGACGGCCCGCCCGGTCAGCGAGACCGCGGCTTCGCCGGGGGCCGACGATGTCATGGCCAGCGATTCTGACTTGTCGCGCTTGACGGTCTCGCGAGACAGCGCGCCCATGGCGTCGCCCGAATCGCGGCGGCGCATGGCGACGAGGACGACCACGATGGCGAGCACCACCAGGATCGGGATGGCGATGGCGATGGCACCCATGTCAGGCACTCCTCGTCGCGGCGCATGACGGCGCCGCCATTGGACAACAGGGTTGCGGGCTCACGACAACATCCTCACAGCTCGAAGAAGAGGCCGGCGTGCCAGGGGAAGACGAAGTTGAAGCCGGGGCCCCGGAAGAAGGAGCCGATCATCACCAGCACGACCCAGAACATCATGTGGATGGTCATGAGCGAGATGGCGAACTTGCGATCCTCGGGCCGGATGCTCGGGTTCTTGTCGATGTACGGCGCGAGCGTGAGCAGGATCAGGCCCATACCGGGCACGGTCACGCCGGCGACCATCGGGTGGAACATGGTGAGCAGCTCCTGGAGGCCCAGGAAGTACCACGGTGCTTTCGACGGGTTGGGCGTCTGGTTGAAGTTGGCCAACTCCAGCAGAGGGGCGTTGACGAAGATCGAGAAGAACAACGTGAAGGCAGTTATGACCAGCGCAGCGACGAACTCGACGACGAGCAGGTGGGGCCAGGTGTGGACCTTGTCCTGCGGCGTGGCCTTGACATCTTGTATGGAGCCGGACTTGACGACCGTGAGCAGGCGCTGGGTGTGACCACCAGGTCCGACCGGCACCGGCGCCGGGCCGCCCGCCGCCACCGGTGAGGCGCCCGCCGCGGTCGTGGCCGGAGCGGTCGCAGTCGCGGTGGCGGTGCCGCCGCCGCCGGCCGCTTTGGCTTTGGCCGCCTTGCTGCGCTCGAGCAGGTGGGCCGGGATCTTGCTCTCGGCCTCCGAGGTCGGCCCGGCATCGGCCGCCGCCGCGGGAGCCGCGTCGGCGGGCGCGCCTTCAGCGGCCTTGGCGGCCGCTTTGGCTTTGGCTTCGGCTGCTCGTTTGAGCAGGTGTTCGGGTATTTCGGTCATGGCTCGTGGACCTTCGGCTCAGAGGGGACCGGAAATGCCGCCATCCTTGCGCACCCGCCAGAAGTGGATGGCCATGAAGATGACGATGACGAACGGGAGCATGAGGACGTGGAGCACATACCAACGCAACAAGGTGTCGGTACCGATCTCCACGCCTCCGAGTAAGACGAACCGCACCTGACTACCGAACACGGGCGTGTAGCCCATCATGTTGGTACCCACCGTCACCGCCCACAGGGCCAGTTGGTCCCAGGGCAGCAGGTAGCCGGTGAACGACAGCAGCAAGGTGAGCTGGAGCAGCATCACACCGATGACCCAGTTGAACTCGCGCGGCGGCTTGTAGGCGCCGTGGTAGAAGACGCGGGCCATGTGCAAGAACACCGACAGCACCATGAGGTGGGCCGCCCAGCGGTGCATGTTGCGCACCAGCAGGCCGAAGGTCACCGAGTTCTGCAGGGTCGAGATGTCGTCCCACGCCTGGGCGGCGGTGGGTCGGTAGAAGAACATCAAGAAGATGCCCGTGACCGTCAGCAAGATGAACAGGAAGAAGCTCAGTCCACCCAGGCAGAGGGTGTAGCTGACCTTCACCGCATGCCGCTTCACCTTCACCGGGTGCAGGTGGTACAGCACGCTGTTCATGATCACGTAGGACCGGTTGCGGGGGCTGTCGGAGTAGCCCTTCCGGAAGATGGAGCCGGGACGGAAGATCGAGGTCCAGGTCTGTGAGCCCTGGACGTTGTCGAGTGTCTTCTGAACTTGCTCTTGCAACCGCTCTGGGAGCGGCGGCTTCGTGCTCGCCACGTTGGGAATCTCCCTGTAACCCGTGCTGTGAGGGGTGTCGCTGGTGGGTGGACTGATTGGTGTCGGGGCTGGAGGTTTCGGGGGCTGGCTCAGCCGAGCCGCATGCCGTAGCCGTAGCCGTGGGTGTTCGTTCGCTGGTGGAGGTCGCCGTTGGCGGACGGATCTCCGAGTTTGCCGAGGATGATGACGCCGGTGGGGCACCGATCGACGCACAAGGCGCACCGGGTGCAGACATCGTCGTCGATCACGAAGATGACCTGGTCACTGGGGTCGCTGCCCGGGCGCTCCGTGCCGATGGCGGAGTCGACCGCACCGGTCTGCACCATGTGGATGCACTTCCACGGGCAGATGTCGACGCAGCCTTCGCACATGATGCACTCGGACTGATCGATGTGGATGAACTGCTTCGGTTTGACCTGGGCCTGCAGCCATGCCGCGTCGACCTCCTGGAGGACGTAGTCGGCTACGAACTCCGGGAGCGGCGGATTGGCATCGGTGACGGCCACGTTCAGACCCCTTCGCGCACCAGGGGGCGGCCGTACTCCGACACCGGTTCGACGGGCGCCGTCTTGCCACGGCTCTGCCACATCGACCACAGGGAGACGTTGGCACCGATGAACACGCCGTAGATACCGACGGCGATGAAGTCGCGCAGCGTCTGGTAGGAGAGCGTGAAGGGCAGGTTTCCGCCTTCGGCCTTGGGCTTCAGAATGTCGCCGGGGCCGAAGACCAGCTTGTCGGGACGCCAGGCGAGATCGCCGTCGGCCCAGTTGAGCCAGTAGTGAGGCACGACGCCGTAGACGAGGAAGAAGACGAGGAAGACGAAGAACGCCCCCGCCATGGCCTCGCCCCACGTGGTGGCGGCGGTGGCGGGGCGGCGCTTCATGTACCAGACGCCGACCCCGATGAGCATCATCGAGATCACGATGGAGACCACGAACGAAACCACGGTTCAGGCACCTCCTTCTCTTCTCGGCATGGCTCTTCTCGGCATGACTCTGCGGATGCTGCTGTGCAGTGCTGATGGTGCTCTGCGGTGATGGTTGGCGGCCGATCGATACGGAAATGCCGCTCAAGGGAGATAGTACCCAGCGGTCGGCCGCGACGGCCGGACCGGGGACGTGTCTACCACGGGCCAAATCGGGCTGGCACATCGGACGAGGCGGCGGCGAGGGTCCTTCCTCGCCTTGGCCTGACGCGAGATGATGGGCCTACAGTGACCGCGTCTCGATGGGGCGCGCCGCGCCTTTTCGCACGCGTTGCGCTCCCCCGTCGCAGGCCCGAGCACCGCTCGCCACCCGATTCCAGCATCCGCCGCGGAGGCACTACGTGACCGAGATCCCCGAGCACCTGCTCCAACGCTCGCGTGAGCGGAGAGACGCCCTCGGGCTGGGTGGCGACGCCCCGGCCACGCCGGTGACTGCGGCGCCGAGCAGCGACAGCGCTCCCGTTGCGGCCGCGGCCGCCTCTGCTCCGGTCAAAGCCGCGCCGGCCCCGGCGCCCGTCAAGGTCGTCGCTCCGCCCCCGCCCCACGTCGAGGCCGCCCTCCGTCGCAAGAAGGTGCCGCTGTGGGCCATGCCGGTCCTGCTCGGCCTGCCCATCTGGGCCTACACCTACGTCGGCACCCTCGAGGACCCACCCGTCGAGGCCGCCGGGCTGCTCGCCGAGGGTGAGGAGTCCTACGCCACCGGGACCGGGGCGCTCGGCTGCGCCGGCTGCCACGGTGCCAACGGCGGCGGCGGTGTCGGCCCGGCGTTCGCCGGTGGCGCGATCGTCGAGACGTTCTCGGATCCGATCGATCACCTCG
This sequence comes from uncultured Acidobacteriota bacterium, assembly GCA_963732655.1. Lineage (GTDB taxonomy): Bacteria > Actinomycetota > Acidimicrobiia > Acidimicrobiales > SHLQ01 > CAVTWS01. The sequence continues at coordinate 162,879 of CAVTAI010000012.1, forward strand.
AATGGGTCATCAAGGGTTCGGCCAACTGGGGTCAGCCTACGTACGGCGATACCGCCAAACCCGTGGGCGGAGGTGGCGTGATGCCGGGCTTCGCTGGCGACGCCGCGCCCGCCGAGCAGGTGCTGGCGGTCGTCATGTACGAGCGAGCCGAGTTCGGTGGCGACCCCGCCCAGGAGGAGCTCATCCTCGCGCTCGACGCCGCCCTGGCTTCTGGCGAGCTCGAGCTTCCGGAGGAGTGGTCCACCGACGTCACCAGCGAGGAGCTGCACACGCTCCTCGACCCCTTCCTCAGCCCCGAGGGCTGATCGCCGCCATGAAGATCGAGGCGGGCACCGTCGCGGTCGTCACCGGTGGTGCCAGCGGGATCGGCCGATCCTGCGTGGTCGAGTTCGCCCGACGGGGTGCTGATGTCGTCGTCGCCGACATCAACGAGGAGCGCCTTGCGGAGACCGTCGCCGAGGTCGCGGCGTTGGGTCGGCGGGCCGTCGGAGTCCGGTGCGATGTCACCAGCGACGCTGACGTGACCAACCTCCGTGACCAGGCGCTCGACACCATGGGTCACGTCGACCTCCTGATGAACAACGCCGGGGTGGCCGTGCTCGGCCCGCCCGAGCGGGTGCCGCTCGACGACTGGCGCTGGATCTTCGATGTCAACGTGCTCGGCGTCGTGCGAGGAGTCCAGGCCTTCGTCCCCCACATGCAGGAGCGTGGGTCGGGCCACGTGATCACCACGGCATCGGTCGCCGGCCTCTACGCCTACAGCTGGGACGCCATCCCGTACATCACTTCGAAGTTCGGCGCGTTCGGGCTCACCGAGGGCCTCTACGTGTACCTGAAGGCACAGGGCATCGGTGTGTCGGTGTTGTGCCCCGGCGTGATCCACACGAACCTGGGCGAGAACGCTCGCCTGTCCGGGGTGCCCGTCGGTGCCCCGTGGTTCCACATGCCGGAGTACATGATGTCGTCGGGCATCGAGGCCGAGGCGGTCGGGCCGATCGTGGCCGACGCCGTCGAGGCTGACCAATTCCTGATCCTCACCCACGAGGACGACCGGCCCCGCCACGCCGAACGGCGTGCGGATCTCGACGCCGCGCTGCAACGTCAGGTCGCGGAGATGCCACCCGCCCCCCGGGTGTGGTGAAACCCGGCTCGGTCGACCAGCAGCCGAACTCGCCTGCGCCGGTAGTCTCGACGCGATGACCCACGGCTCCCCGCATCGACACGACCTGCTGGTGATCGGCGGCGGACCCGGCGGCGCGGCGGCCGGCTACTGGGCCGCCGCCCACGGCATCGACGTGTGCGTCGTCGAGCGCAAGACGTTCCCCCGCGACAAGACCTGCGGCGATGGCCTCACCCCGCGGGCGGTCAAGCAACTGGCCGACATGGGGTTGGCCGAGCGGCTCACCGACTTCCACCGCGTCGATGGCCTCCGCGCCGTCGCCCACAATCGGGTCCTCGAGCTGGCGTGGCCAGACCATCCCGTCTACCCGAACTATGGCTATGTGGTGAAGCGCCGCGAGCTCGACACGTTCGTCGCCGAGAACGCGGTGGCCCACGGCGCCACCTTGCGATCGGGGACCGAGGCGGTACGGCCGATCTGGCATCACGGCCAGCTGGTCGGTGCCACCGTCGTCGACAAGGCGGTCGGCGTCGAGGAGGACATCCACGCCCGGTACGTGATCGTCGCCGACGGTTCGAACTCCCGGTTCGGTCGCTCCCTCGGCGCCACCCGCGACCGCACCTACCCGCAGGGCATGGCGATCCGCACCTACTTCGAGAGCCCGCTCCACGCCGATCCCTGGATCGAGAGCGCGCTCGATGTCCGCGATCGCAACGGCAACAGCCTGCCCGGGTACGGCTGGATCTTCCCGGTGGGCGACGGCACGATCAACGTCGGCATCGGGCTGCTGTCGACGTTCCGAGACTGGCGGGAGGTCAACACCTCGCACCTCATGACCGAGTTCGCCCACTCATTGCCCAGCTACTGGGGCATCGATCCCGACAACCCCACCCAGGCCCCGAACGGCGGCCGGTTGCCGATGGCCGGTTCGGTCGGCCCCAAGGTCGGGCCCACGTGGGCGCTGGTCGGCGATGCTGCCGGAGCGATCAACCCGTTCAACGGCGAGGGCATCGACTACGCCTACGAGACCGGACGCCTCGCCGCCACCCTCGTCGCCGAGGCCGTCCTCACCGGCGACGGCCTCGCCCTGCAGCAGTACCCACGCCTGCTCGACGACGAGTATCGCCTGTACTTCAAGGTGGCCCGCCTGTTCGCCAAGGTGATCGGCAACCCGGCCCTGCTGCGCCAGCTCACTGGGGTGGGCATGCGGTCACACACGCTCATGGACTGGGCGCTACGGATCATGGCCAACCTGCTCAAGGAGGACGAGCTCGGCCCGGCCGAGAGCGTCTACAAGGCCGCCAGCCTCCTGGCCCGTCTGGTCCCCGACTCCCTCGCCGAAGCCTGAATCGGCCCGATCGATCAGACGTCGAGCAGGTCCGACAGGGCGACCCGTGCCACCCTTCGGGCTCGGTCGCCGAGGACCTGGAGGTCACCGGCGGCCTGGGCCCACTTGAGGGTCGAGAAGCTGAAGGGCTGACCCGGGATGTCGATGTCGTCCGGATCGTCGCCGACCACCTGGATGAACACGCCGTTGGGCGCGCCGCCTTTGTGGAGCTGACCGGTCGAGTGCAGGAACCGGGGGCCGAGCCCCAACGTGGTGGCGACGCCGAGGCGCCGGCCGATCCGCAGCCGCGCCTCCTGGAGATGATCGACGAGCGCCGACCCGGGATCGACGAAGGCGCACAACGCCACGTAGTCCCCCGCGCCGACCTCGGCGAGGATGTCGGCTACTGGAGTGAGCGGGATGTCCGGCAGACCGCCGGCGAGGACCGCCGAGGTGGCGGATTTGGCCGCCGCGACATCTGGTTGATCGAACGGGTTCAGACCCATCGCCGCACCGCACAGCGCGGTGGCCACCTCCCACACGAACACCAGACCGCCCAGCCCACCGGGTTCGGCCAGCCAGACACCCGGCTGATCGGTCGGCAACGTCGCGGTACCGGACCAGCCCGCCATCAAGCGGTCACCCATGCGCGCCGCCGCGAACTCATCGGGTTCGTCGACGACGGGCAGCACGCCTCGACCGTGTTTGCCGGTCGACTCCGCCACCAGCTGCTCCAGCCAGGCACCGAACGTCGGCACCGAGGGATCCGTGAGGACGGTGAGCTTGTCCCGCCCACGAGCGGACGCCGCGGCCATGGCGGCACCGAGCACGAGCCCCGGGTTCGACCGATCCGACGCCCGGCAACGCTCGGCCATCGCCGAGGCCTGGGCGAGCAGCTCGCGGAGGTCGACGCCGAGCAGCGCGCCCGGCACCAGGCCGAAGAACGACAACGCCGAGAACCGGCCCCCGATGTCGGAGCGGTTCTCCACCACCTGCCGGAACCCGCGCTCCCGACCGAGCGCGCCGAGCGCGCTCCCGGGGTCGGTGATGGCGACGAAGTGGGACCCGGCATCCGCGCGGCCCGTGTACCGGGACCACTCATGGGCCAGCTGGCTGCTCGTCTCGATCGTCGAACCCGACTTGGAAGCGGCAACGAACAGTGTGGTGTCGAGCGGGCAACGATCGTCGACACGCCGGATCGCCGCCGGGTCGGTCGTGTCGAGCACGTGCACCCGGAGACGGCCGGGCCGGGCCGGGAAGGCCTTGGCCAGGAGCTCGGGGAACAGGCTCGATCCGCCCATGCCGAGGACCACGGCATCGGTGAGTCCATCGGCCGCGCACTCCTCGGCGAGCGACTCGAGCTCGGCCACGGCGGCCGGCACCTCGTCGATCACGTGGAGCCACCCCAGCCGGTCCGCACACTCGGTGGGGTCGTCCTGCCAGAGGGTGTGATCGCCGGACCACATCCGGTTCACGGCGTCACGAGCGAGGAGGTCATCGATCACGGTGTCGACCGCGGCCCGATCGGGCGCCGACCATGTCCCGGTGAGCTCGGCTCCCATCAGAGATACCCTCCCTGCCCCGGCTTGACCGACGGGGCGACCACCGATTGTTGACTGCCTTTGGCTTCCCGCTGGGTGAGGCCACCGAAGAGCTGCTTGAGCTGATCGTCCCAGGACCGCGCCGTGGTGGCCACGATGCCGACCGTGAACTGCATCTCGAAGCCGTCGATGTGACCGCCGAGCAACGTCTCGTCGAACCAGACGGCCTTGCGCTCGACGTCGAGGGCGAATCGACCGAACATCAGACCGAAGTTGAGGCGGGCCAGGAACAGGCCGAGGTCCGGGTTGACCTCGATGCCGACGTTGGTGATGGCGAGCACCCGCACGACGACGATGCCGTCGAGCCCGGAACGAGGGGCGACGATGACGTCGACATCGCCGATCGGGACCAGGTAGTCGCCATCGGGATCGCGTTCCGGATCGGCGCCGAGCATGCCCGCGAGCACCGGTTCGAGCTCGTCCCGGACGGCTGCGAGCCGGGCGCGGCGTTCGTGCTCCATGCGGTGGCTGCCGTGGAAGAGGTCGATCTGGTCGCCGAGCTGGGCGGCGAAGACATCACGCAACACGGAGGCGACGACCGAGGCGCCGTCAGTGCTGTCGGCCACGGCGTGCTCCCAGGCCAGCGCCGGGCTGTTGGGGTCGACCGACGAGAACCCCCGCTCGGCGAGCAGGGCCCGGTGCTGAGGCGACAGCGGCTCGCCCGTGGGCAATGGTGGCACCCGCACGACGAGCGAGCTGGTGTCGGTCCGGGCGACCTCGACGGGGCGGACCAGCTGGCGGGGCACGCCGACGAGCACGTACTCGAGTGGTTCGAGCCGGTCGATCTGATTCCGCAGGAACTCGTCGGCCACGGCCGACAACTCACCGGTGCCCGGCAGCTGCGGCGGGCTCGGCATGGCGCCTGCGCCCATGATCGCAGCCAACGCCGGCGCCACCGGCCCCATCTCAACGATCGGAGCCGGGACGTCGGTCCCAGTCGGGGAGTCGGCCGGGCCGGTCGGCGCGGCCGGGCCCGCGGGTTCGGTCGGCTCAGCGGGCAGATCCGTCATGCGGTGAGTCTCGCACGCGGTCGCGGCGACGGCCGGTAGGGTCGCGGGCCGTGAGCGGACGCCGGCGCCTCGTGGATCGCCTCCGTCGCCTCGTGACCTCACGCCGCCCGCAGCACGTCGATGGCGGCGGCAGCGGCGGCGGCGAGAGAACCACGCCGTCGGTCGGCGGCGGCGAGAGAACCACGCCGTCGGTCGGCGGCGGCGAGAGCACCGTGACCGTGCAGTACGCCCCGGAGGCCGATGGTCGGCCGGATCCCGGTGAGGTGGTGTGGTCCTGGATCCCGTACGAGGACGACCCGTCGCAGGGCAAGGATCGTCCGTGCCTCGTCATCGGGTTCGACGGCGACCAGCTGGCCCTGGTCGCGCTCACCAGTCGAGGCGGGCGGGAGGACCAGGTTCCGGTCGGCACGGGCGGCTGGGATCCGCAGGGCCGCCCCAGCTACGCCAAGCTCGAGCACCTGTATCGCCGGCCCGCCGCCGATGTCCGCCGGGAAGGCTCAGCCCTGCCGCGGTCCCGTTTCGACGAGGTGATCGCCGCTCTGCGCGCCCGCCGCTCCTGGCCCCTCGACACGGACCTGTAGCAAACTCGGCCCGGTGACCACCGACTTCCGCACCCTGGGCCGAGAGCTGTCGAACTGGGGACGCTGGGGCGACGACGACGAGCTCGGCACGCTCAACCTGATCACGCCCGAACGCGTCGCCGCCGCCGCGACATTGGCCCGGACCGGTCGAGTGTTCGACCTCGGCTACCGGCTCGCTGCCGACGGCCCGCAGATCGGTTTGGGCGGCCGGATCAACCCGGTGCACCTCATGTCGATGACCGGCCAGTCGAGCTTCCCCGATGGCGGCGGGTTCACCGACGACTACATCTTCATGCCCCTCCAATGCGCCACCCAGTGGGATGGCCTGGCCCACGTCTTCTACGACGAGATCTGCTACAACAACATCCCCTCGTCGGTCATCACCGCCCGCGGCGCCCAACGGTTGTCGATCGAGGCCCTCCGCCGCAACGTGATCGGCCGCGGGGTTCTCCTCGACATCGCCCGCCTGCACGGGGTCGAGTGCCTGCCCGTCGACCACGGCGTCGGCCCCGACGAGCTCGATGCCGCGGCCCAACGCCAGGGCGTCGAGATCTCCCCCGGCGACATCCTCGTCATCCGGACCGGCTGGACCACGAAGTTCACCCACGGGTCGCCCGACGAGTTCATGGGCGACGAACCCGGCCTCACCGTCGACTGCTGCCGGTGGCTGCACGCCCACGACATCGCCGCCGTCGCCGTCGACAACTGGGCGGTGGAGCTGTACCCGAGCCGCGACCCCGACGCCCGGCTCCCCGTCCACTACGTCCTGATCCGGGACATGGGCATGACCCTCGGCGAGATGTTCGACCTCGAGGCCCTGGCCGACGACTGTGAGGCCGACGGGATCTACGAGTTCCTGCTGTGCGCCCCCGTGCTCAAGATCGCGAACGCGGTCGGCACGCCCCTCAACCCGCTCGCCGTCAAGTGATGCCCGACGACACCGAGTCGGGCGACCCGGCGGTCCCGGCCGCGTCCCGCACGCTGCGGGTGTTCATCTCGTCGACCTTCCGGGACATGCAGGCCGAACGCGACGAGCTGGTCAAGCAGGTCTTCCCCGAGATCCGCCGGCTCTGCGAGGAGCGGGGGGTGGCGTGGAGCGAGGTGGACCTCCGATGGGGGGTCACCGACGAGCAGAAGGCGGAGGGTCAGGTACTACCCATCTGCCTGAGCGAGATCGAGCTCAGCCGGCCGTACTTCCTCGGCCTGCTCGGCGAACGGTACGGCTGGGTCCCCGACGAGCTCCCGGCCGACCTCGTGTCCCAACTCGGGTGGCTGGGCGACATGGGTGGGCGTTCGGTCACCGAGCTCGAGATCCTGCACGGTGTCCTCAACGACACCGACATGGCCGGTCACGCGTTTTTCTACCTTCGTGATCCGGCCTACGTGGACCGCATGCCCGCCGCCGAGCAGGCCGAGCACCGCGAACTGCCGACCGCGGACGAGATCTCCACGCTCGGCCAGGCTGCGGCCGAGCAACGGGCGGAGCACCGACGTCAGCAACTCGTCGAGCTCAAGGGACGGGTACGCACCAGTGGGTACCCCGTTCGTGACTACGCGGACCCCGCGTCGCTGGCCGCGCAGGTCCGCGCCGATCTCGTGGCGTTGCTCGACCGCCTCCACCCGGCCGGGGCGCCCACCGATCCGCTCGATGCCCAGGCCGCCGAGCACGGGGTCCACGCGTCGGCCCTGCGGTCGCTGTTCGTCGGGCGCTCCGCCGGCATGGCCGTTCTCGACGCGCACGCCGTCGGCGACGGGGCGCCGCTGGTCGTCACCGGCGAATCCGGGGCCGGTAAATCGGCGCTGGTCGCGGCCTGGGCGCACCGCCTGGGCGCCGACCCGGCGTGGTCGGCCGTCCCCGTCCTCGTGCACCACGTCGGGGCCGGAGGTTCGAGCAGCGACTGGTCAGCGGTCGTCCGCCGCATCATGGGCGAACTGGATCGACGCCTCGGGCTCGGCCTCACCATCCCCGACGGCGGCGACGAGCTGCGGGTCGCGTTCGCCGGTGCCCTCGATCGCGCCGCGGCGGCGCACCGCATCGTGCTCGTCATCGACGGCGTGGACCAGCTCGACGATCGGGAGGGCGCCCTCGACGTGGCGTGGCTGCCGCCGGTCCTCCCACCCGGGCTACGCCTCGTCGTCACCACGCTCCCCGGCCGTCCCCTCGACGAATGCCGCCGCCGGCGGTTCGGCGAGCATCACCTCGACCTGCTCGACGGACCGGCCCGCCGCGAGCTGACGCGCCGCTTCCTCGCCGACTACGCCAAGGCGCTCGACGAGGTCCACGAGGATCGCGTCGCCGGAGCCGAGCGAGCGGCCAACCCCCGGTTCCTGCGCATCGTGCTCGACGAGCTGCGCCAGCACGGCGACCACTTCACGCTCGGCGACCGCATCGAGCACTACCTCGCCGCCGCCACCGTCGACGATCTGCTCGAGCTCGTCTTCGCCCGGTACGAGCAGGACTACGAACGGGACCGACCCGGTCTGGTCGCCGACACGTTCACCCTCGTCGCCGCGGGGCGGCGAGGGTTGGCCGAGACCGAGCTGCTCGACCTCCTCGGGTCGGCGCCGGGCGAGCCGCTCCCCCGCCGCACCTACTCCCCGCTGTTCCTCGCCGCCGGGTCCTCGCTCGCCCTCCGGTCGGGTCGTGTGGTCCTCGCCCATCCCGACGTGCGGCGCGCCGTCGCCGATCGATACCTCAACCGATCGGGTGCCGGCGCCGAATCGCATCGCCGGCTCGCGCACTACTTCGCCGCCCGGCCGGTTACCCCACGAGTCGTCGACGAGCTCCCGTGGCAGCAGGCCGAGGCCGGTGACTGGGACCAGCTCGCCGGCACCCTCGCCAGTGCAACACACCTCGACACGGCCTACCGGGCCGACCTGCTCGATCTGAAATCACACTGGGCTCGGCTCGAAACGATGTCCGGCCACCGGATGGACCAGGTGTACGCCCCCGTGGTCGCCGACCCGTCGACGGCGCCGGACATGACGTGGGCCGTCGCTCGCCTCCTCACCGACGGCGGCTACCCGGCGCCGGCGCTCACCGTGCACCGGTCCATCGTCGCCGACGCCCGCTCCCGCGACGACAGCCCCACCCTGGCCGCCGGGCTGGCGAACCTGGGAGCCGCTCTGCTCGAGCAACACCAGCTCGACGACGCCCTCGCCGCCTTCGCCGAGCAGGAGCAGCTTTGTCGAGCATCCGGTGATCGACACGGCCTGCAGGTCAGCCTCGGCAACCAGGGCGCCGCTTGGCGAGCCAAAGGTGACCGCGCCCAGGCCCTCGACCTCATGGGTCAGGAGGAGCTGCTCTGCCGGGTGCTCGGCGACCGGACGGGCCTCCAGGCCAGCATCGCCAACCAAGGCGCCACCCTGCTCGACGGCGGCGACTTCGACGGCGCGGCGGGCCAAGTTCGCCGAGCAGGAGACCCTGGCCCGCCAGCTCGGCGACCCCGTACTCGTGGGCAAGGCGATCGGTAACATCGCCTCGGTCGCCAGCACGCGAGGCGACTTCGACGGCGCCCTCGCCTCGTACGCCGAGCAGGAAGCGGTGTCGCGCCGGGTGGGCGACCTCGCCACGTTGGCGGTGGTGCTCGGCAACCAGGCGTCGATCCTGCTCCAGCGGGGCGAGACCGACCGGGCCGTCGCCCTCGCCGTCGAGGAAGCCGCCCTGGCCGAACGCACCGGCAACCGGCCGTCGCTCGCCCGGAGCCTCCTCGTCCAGGCCATGGCCTCGGTCCAACGCAAAGATGCCACCGGTGCGCTCGACCTCCTGACCCGCCACGAAGCGGTCGCCCGAGAGCTCGGAACCCCGTCGCTGCTGGCCCAGAACTACGGCACCCGCGCTCTGGTTCGGCGAGCGCAGGGCGACGACACCGGGGCGCTGGCCGATCACGTCGAGGAGGAACGCCTCTACCGGGAGTCCGGCGATTCCTCGGGGGTGGCGGCCAGCCTGGGCAACCAGGGCATCGTGCGCCAGGCCCAGGGCGACCTCGCCGGAGCCATGACGCTCTACGCGGAGCAGGAACGTCTCGTCCGCGGGATCGGCGACCCCAGCGCCCTGCAGGCGTGCCTCGGCAACCAGGCCGCGGCGGTGCTCGCTGGCGGGGATGTGGCCCGCGGCCGAGCCCTGCTCGAGGCCCAGGAGCAGCTGTGCCGCCAGCACGGCATCACCGGAGCGCTGGCGACCTGCCTCGGTAACCAGGCGACCGTGGCCGGACACCTCGGCGATCACGCCGGCGCCCTGGCCCGGCTCGACGAGCAGGCGGCCCTGCTCCGGACCACCGCAGATCTCGCCGGGCTGGCGAGCAACCTGGCGGGACGAATCCAGCTCCGCACCGCCCTCGGCGACACCGACGCGCTTCCGCTGCTGATGGCCGAGCAGGTCGAGCTTGCCCGTCAGGCCGGCGACCAGCGGGCCGTGGCCGCGGCGCTCGTCAACCAGGGCACGATGGTCATGAACATGGGGAACCCCGCCGCGGCCGTGCCGTTGCTGGCCGAGGCCGAAGCAGCAGCCCGGGCCGCCGGCGACGACACCAGCCTGCAGATGGCCCTCGGGAACCTCGGCCTCGCCCTCCACCAGAGCGGCGACTCCGCCTCGGCCTGGGCGCCCCTCGTCGAGGCGGAGGCGATCTGCCGACGCATCAACGACCTCAACGGCCTCCAATCGGCGGTCGGCAACGAGGCCATCGTGCTGCACGCCCGTCACGACGACGAGGCCGCCGTCGCCAAGCTGATCGAGCAGGAGCAGCTCTGCCAGCAGATCGGCAACGCCGGCAGCTACGTGATCGCCATCGCCAACCGCGGCGAGGTCACCGCTGGCCTACCCGGGCGCCGAGCCGAAGGCATCGCCCTCCTCCAGCAGGCCCGCCAGCTCGCCGGCCAGTACGGCATGGCCCCCATGGTCCCCCAGATCGACGCCCTCATCCGCCAGCTCGGCGGCTGACGCTTTCGTTCGGAATCCGGAGGTTTCCGAACGAGTCTGAGCGAAGGCCTTCGGCCTGCTCGTTGTGGCTTTCCGGACCGGCGGAGCCGGCTCCGGCAAGGACAGGACTTCGATCACGCAGCGACGATGGCGAAGCCGGCGCGGGACAGGAGGCCGGGGAGGGCGCGGGCCGATTCGAGGTTGGCGGCGCGGCCGGCGTCATCGAGCTCGGCCCACGGACGGAGCAGCGGGTTGAGCTTGCGATCGTTGTCACGCACGTCGCCGTGGTGCCATCCCGCGGCGTGCCGTTCGGCCATCCAGCGTTCGTGCTCGAGGCGGGCCAACGTCTCGACCTGATCGTCGGAGAGCACGAACGAGGAGTCGTCCCAGCGGAACATCGGCACGACGGCGCACCCGACGGCGGCCAGCCGTTCGACGATGTGGCCCGCCGCCGCCCGGTTGGAGGCCCGACCGGACTCGGGCAGGTCGTCCCAGTCGGCGGTCAGAGGTCCGGTGGTGCCGTCGCGCCGGGCCGTGGTCTGGTAGTCGGCGTGGATCGACTGGGCGAGAGCCTCGGCGGTGCCGCCATCGATCGCCGCCGCCGTGCAGGTCCGATCGAAGAATCCGAACCCGTGCAGGGTCGGACCGCTGGCGTGGTGGTGACGGCCGAGCAGGAACGCGAGACCACCCTCAGCCGCCGTGCGGACCTGCACCGGGACCGGGCGCGGCGTCAACAGGCGCTGGGCCAACAGGCCGGTACGCAACGCGGCGGTCTCCTCAGGCACACCGACGAAGACCGACGTCACGGAGCCGTGCGTCAGCAGGTCGGCGAAGCGGGGCGCCGCGCTCGCGCCGGGGCGCCCCGGGTCGAGATCGACCGCCTGGAGCTCGGCCGACTCGACGAGGAGCGGATGGTGGAGCCGGAGCGAGGCGATCTGGTCCGACGCATCCGTCGCCACCAGCGTCAGCGTGGCCTCGACCTCGTCGGACACGTTCACGGCCTGCAGGGCCGCCACGATCAGCTCGAGGCAGAGGTCGTCGGATCCGATGACGACGATGTGCGGCGAGCCCGAGGCGGGGGCGAGTGGATCGGCCTCGCGCAACCAGAATCGGGCGCCGCGCTGGAACACGTTCATGAAGTCGGTGCTGACGCCTCGCTGCTGGCCCTGCAGCTCTTCCAACCGGAGGAGGTTGCACAGCTCGCCATCGAGCAGGTGAACGGAGCACCGCAGCGCGGTGTCGGCCGGCTGGTGCAGATCGCGGGCGACCGTCGTGATCTCCACGTTGCGGCCGTCGGAGCCCGTGATGGCCACCAGGTCGGCCGCCCGGCGGACGCCGGCCCGACGCAACACGTTGGGGTCGCCAGCGTCGCCGACCACCACGAAGGCGCCCGCCGCCTTGGCCGCCGCCGCCCCGGCCGAACCCGAGTCCTGGTCGACGACGACGGTGCCTCGACCCTGGCGGGCGAAATCGACCGCGATCCGGCCGCCCTTGTCGCCGGCACCACACACGATCACGTGGCCCTTCAGCCGCGACAGCCTCCAGGCGTCGAGCTGTTCCTTGAACAGCACCGCCGAGGCCTGGAAGAAGGAGGCGGCTGCGACTCCGGGGCCGAGGAACCGGGCCACTTGAACTCTGGTGTCGAGGGCCGCCACGTCGTTGCCGAGCCCGAAACTGTAGATGTCGGGCAGCGCATAGAGGCGGTCCCACCACGTCCAGTCGTCACCGTCGGGTGACTTCCCGGCGATACCCCAGCAGTAGAGCGCAGCGACCACCAGCCACACGACGAAGAGGGTCTTCCACCGGTTCCGGGGTGACCAGAGCTGTCGTACCAGGGCGATCACTGCTCCCACCATCTCTCCCGCACGACGCCGACGACCCGTCCCGGATCACCGCTTCCTCCGCGCTCGACCTCGATCCACACCATCGGTCGTTCTCGCCGTCGCGCAAGGTCGACGATCTCGGCCGTTCCTCCACGACCCCGAGGCGGAGCCCCGTCCCACACGGTCACCACGATCTGGCTGCGCTCCACCATCGCCACCCCGGCGGCCAGGTACCCGTCCTCCCGCTCGGAGCCACCGGCGTCCACGACCTCGACCGAGGCGCACCGCCGCAGCAGGCGACGGAACTCGCGATCTGACGCCGGGTCGAAGTCGTGGCGATACTCGTCGACCGGCAGAGGCAGGACCGCCTCGACCTGCCAGCCCCGTTCGAGCGCCACCATCGCGGCGCACCGATCCGCGCCGTCGGCGAGGCCGGTGACCAGCGCGCACGCTGCTCCACCGGAGTCGGTGAGCGATTCGATCTCGTCGAGCAGCCGATCGATCGCCCCGCCGAGCCCGTCGGTGGCGTCGGTCACCCACCGGTGTCCAGTCACGCCGACCCTGGTGATGCCGCCGCCGCGGCTGATGCTGATGGTTCTGGCAGGGAGATTGCACGCCCGAGCGTGCAATCTCCCTGCCAGAACGCCCGCAAGAGGGACGCCCGCGGGAGGGACGCCCGCGGGAGGGGCGCCCGCGGGGGGAACGCTCATGCGGCGAGCCTCAGGTCTCCCGGGCGAGCACGACGGCGACGGCGGCGGCGTGCGAGATGGTCTCGTCGACGATCGCGTCCGTGTGGGCGAGCCCGGGGAAGAGGATCTCGTAGGCCCCCGGGGCCAGCGCCACGCCGCGATCGAGCAGGCCGTGGAACGCCTTCGCGTACACGCCGTTCTCGGCCAGCGGCTGCACCTCGTCGAAATCGGTAGGTGCCCGATCGCCGAAGAACAGGCCGACCAGCGTTCCTTCGCGAGGCACGACGGCGGGCACGCCTTCAGTCGCGAACGCGTCGATGAGGCCCTCCTGCAAGCGGGCGGCGGTCGCGGTGAGCTGCTCGTAGGCGGCGTCGTCGAGCTCGGCGAGGGTGGCCAGTCCGGCGGCGGTGGCCAGCGGGTTCCCGGACAGGGTGCCGGCCTGGTAGACGCCGCCGAGCGGCGCCAGGTGCGCCATGACATCGGCCCGGCCCCCGAACGCGGCGATGGGTAGCCCACCACCGATGACCTTGCCGAAGCACCACAGATCGGGGCGCACGCCGGTGCGGCCCGAGGCGCCGCCGGGACCGATCCGGAAACCCGTGATCACCTCGTCGAAGATCAGCAGAGCACCGACCCGATCACATTCGGCGCGGAGGCCTTCGAGGAAACCCGGCCTCGGCGCCACGAGGCCCATGTTGGCCGCCACCGGCTCGACGATGACGGCCGCGGTGCGATCGTCGAGCACCGGCACCTGGTTGTACGGGGCGACGACGGTGTCGGCCACGGCTCCGAGGGTCACCCCGTCGCAGCCGGACAAACCCTGGTTGGCCACGCCACTTCCCCCGGCGGCCATGAGCGGATCGGCGTGTCCGTGATAGCAGCCGGCGAACTTCACGATCGTCGAACGGCCGGTCGCCCCGCGGGCCAGGCGCACCGCGGTCATGCACGCTTCGGTACCTGACGACACCAGGCGCACCATCTCGAGGCCGGCGACGCGGGAGCACAGCGCTTCGGCCATCTCGATCTCACGGGGCGTCGGAGCGCCGTACGACGTACCCGCGCCCGCGGCGCGCACGATCGCCTCGGTGACCGCTGGGTGGGCGTGGCCCAGGATCGCCGGGCCGTAGCTCTGGACGTAGTCGATGTAGCGGCGGCCCTCGACGTCGTACACGTAGGCGCCCTCGGCCCGGTCGACGAAGTACGGGGTACCGCCGACGGATCGGAAGGAGCGCACCGGCGAGTTGACCCCGCCCGGGATGACGGCGCGGGCCCGATCGAACAGCTCCTGGTTCGTGACCATCAACGCCGTCCCCCGCCGCTGAGGCCCTCAGCGAGCTCACGGGCGAAATAGGTGAGGATCATGTCCGCCCCGGCCCGCTTGATGGCGATCGTCTGCTCGAGAGCCACGGCCGGACCGTCGATCCAGCCGTTGGCCGCCGCCGCCTTGACCATGGCGTACTCACCGGACACGTGGTACGCCGCCAGCGGCACGTCGATCTGCGCTCGGGCCTGGCTGATGATGTCCAGGTAGGACAACGCCGGTTTGACCATCACCATGTCGGCGCCCTCGGCGATGTCGGTGAAGATCTCCTCGAAGGACTCCCGGGCGTTGCGCACGTCTTGCTGGTAGCCCTTGCGATCGCCGCCGCCCTCGATCTGGACGTCGACTGCGTCGCGGAAGGGCCCGTACAGCGCAGAGGCGTACTTGGCGGCGTAGGCGAGGATGGCGACGGACCCGAAGCCGTCCTCGTCGAGGGCATCACGAATGGCGGCGACCTGGCCGTCCATCATCCCGGACGGGGCGACGATGTCGGCGCCCGCAGTCGCCTGGGCCACGGCGATGCGCTCGTACAGCTCCAGGGTGGCGTCGTTGTCGACCGATCCGCGACCGTCGAGGATGCCGCAATGACCGTGGCTGGTGTACTCGTCGACGCACAGGTCAGCGATGAGCACCATGTCGTCGCCGAACGCGCCACGCAGTTCTCGCAACGCCACCTGAACGATGCCGTCGGGATCCCACGCTCCGGATCCCTCGGGGTCCTTGTGGGAAGGAACGCCGAAGAGCACGACCCCGGGCACGCCGAGGTCACGCAGCTCGGTGACCTCGCGCGTCAGGGACGCCATGGTGTGTTGCACGACCCCGGGGAGCGAGACGATGGGCTGCGGTTCGTCGATCCCCTCTCGTACGAAGAGCGGGGCGATCAGGTCGTCGACGCTGAGCCGGGTCTCGGCGACGAGACGGCGCAGGGCCGGGGTGCGGCGGAGCCGGCGGAGCCGGCGTTGCGGGAACGTCATCGGCCGCGAGCCTAATGGGGGCTCGCGGCGACGGAACTGCCCGCGGTCATCGCGGCGAGCTACCTGCTGAAGTGGCCCACCAATGCCTGCACGAGACCCTCGATGGTGTGGACCTCCGCTTCGACCGTGACGTGGAGGCCGGCTTCGCGAGCCGTCGCGGCCGTGACCGGGCCGATGCAGGCGACGACCGGGGGGATGAGGTCCGGTCCGAACCGATCGAGGTACTGGGTGACCGTGCTGGAGGACGTGAAGGTGACGGCGTCGGCCCCGGCCACCCGCTCACCCGTCCCCGAACCGAGCGGCGCCGGCTCGGTGCGGTAGGCCTCGACCACGTCGACTGCCCAGCCCCGCGATTCGAGCCCGGTCGGCAGCACGTCACGAGCCACCGCGGCTCGCGCCAGGAGCACCCGGCCGCCCGAACCCGGCGCCGCCGGGAAGATCTCGAGCAGCCCTTCCGCCACGAACCGCTCCGGCACGAGGTCGGCGACGATGTTGCCGGCGCGCAGGCGCGCCGACGTGCCGGGGCCGATGGCGGCGACCTTCACGCCGGCCAGGGCTCGGGCATCGCGCACCTCCGCCAACACGCGGGTCGCGCCGTTCGGTGAGGTGACGACGAGCCAGTCGTACCGTCCCAACTGACCGAGCGCCGAGCGCAACGCCGCGCCGCCGTCGGCGGGGTCGACGATGGCGATGGTGGGCACGACGACCGCCACGGCACCGACCGCGGTCAGCGCGTCGGCCAGCTGCGAGGACTGACCGGCCGGCCGCGTCACGACCACCGATCGGCCGTACAGAGGCCGGCCCGGCCACCGATCGACCTCGACGCGGCCGGCGACCGCCTGGCTCCCCACGCCGGGAACGATCGCGATGTCGAGGCCGACGCCCGACAACGACCGGATCACCGGCCCGAGCGCGATGTCGGCCGGGTCCCGCGCCACCAACCACACCGCTGACCCGCCACCGGCCGCGACGGCGAGAGCCGCGATGGACTGGTCCGTCGAGGCATCGGAGGGCAGGACGATCGGCATCACGCCGCCGGGCAGGGCACGGCCCAGCGACTCGGCCACGCCAGCATCCACGACGACGCTCCGGGCCGAGGTGATCGCCATGACCGCCGCCATGGGGAGCAGATCTGGGTCCGGGTGACGGGCGTCGATGACGTGCAGCATCAGCGGCCGAGCTTACGGGCGGCGCACGTCAACGCAGGAGGCGCGCGCCGCCCACATCGTCGAGCAGGTGCCGGGCCACGGCCCGTCCCAGCGCCTCGCCTCGGTCGCCCTCGCGCCGGTCGCGCAGCACGACCCGTCCGTCGACCTGGGCCAGCACCCCGGTGAGCACGAGGCGAGATTCGTGCACCACGGCATAGGCACCGGCGGGCAGATCGCAATCGCCGCCGAGCTCGCTGAGGAAGGCCCGCTCGCAATCGAACCGGCGCCGGCTCGGGCCGTGCTCGATGGCGGCCAACGCCGCCCGGATGGCGGCCGCGCCCTCGAGGCACTCGACGGCGAGGGCGCCCTGCGCGACCTGCGGGACCACGAGGTCGACATCGAGGCGGTCCGCGATCTCGGGCTCGAACCCCAGCCGGTCGAGCGCCGCTGCGGCCAGGACGATGGCGTCGAACTCCCCCGCCCGACCGAGCCGGGTGTCGATGTTGCCCCGGATCTCGGCGAACACCAGATCGGGCCGGATCGCCGCCAGCTGGGCTCGACGGCGCACCGACCCGGTGGCGACGACCGCGCCCGGTCGCAGGTCGGCCAACCGGCAGCCGATCAGCACGTCGCGAGGGTCGGCCCGCTCCGGCACGGTGGCGACGACCAGGCCGTCAGGGGTGAGGGCGGGGAGGTCCTTCCCGGAATGGACGGCGATGTCCGCCCGGCCGTCCAGGACCGCCGCCTGGACCTCCTTGACGAAGACGCCCTTGCCGCCGATGGCGTGGATCGGCACGTCGACGCGCTGATCACCGGTGGTCGTGACCACGACAGGTTCGACACGGATCGACGGATCGATCGCCGCCAGGAGCTCGGCGACGTGCTCGGTCTGCCAGCGAGCCAGGCGGCTGCCTCTGGTCGCGGCGCGGATCAGCACGCCGGAGGACGATCAGCGCGGGTCGGGCAGATCACAGGTCGTGGAGGTCACGCAGCGCATCGGCGAGACGGACCCCACGGGGCGTGCCGGCGGCGTCCTTGAGGCGGACGGTCGGCTGGTGCAGCAGCTTGTTCAGCACGCCACGGGTGATGGCATCCACGAGATCTCGCTCGGTCGGGCTGAGCGCCGCCAGGTCGGCTCGATGGCGCTCAAGCTCGGCTTGGCGGAGGGCTTCGGCCCGGCTTCGGAACTCGGTGATCAGCGGATCGAGCTCACGGGCCGAGGCGAGATCGGTGTAGCGGGCCACCTCGTCGGCGACGATGGCACGGACGGCATCCACCTCTCGGCGGCGCTCCTGCACGCCGAGGTCGGCGAACCGGCGGAGGTCGTCCATGTCGAGCAGGGTGACGCCCGCCAGATCACGCGCGGCAGGGTCGACATCGCGCGGGACGGCGATGTCGACGATCACGAGCGGCCGGCCCTCACGCGCCGAGACGGCGGCGACGAGATCGGCGTGTTCGATCATCAGGGACGACGCACCCGTCGAGGTCAGCAGCAGGTCGACCGAGGCCAGATGGCCGGGGAGACCGGCCAGCTCGACCGGGGTGCCGCCGAGGCGCTCGGCGAGGGCGACGGCATTGGCCCACGTGCGGTTGGCGATGAGGATCTCGTGGGCGCCGGCCTCGCGGAGCGACTGCACCACACCGGCCCCCATGTCGCCGGCGCCGAGCACGAGGATCGAGCGGCCGGCCAAGGTGCCGAGGTGTTGGTCGGCCATGGCGACGGCGGCCTGGGAGACCGACGCCAGATGGCGAGAGATGGAGGTCTCGGTGCGGGCTCGTTTGCCGACCTCGATGGCGTGACGGAAGAGCGGTCCGAGCACCGGGCCGACCGTGCCCTCGGTTCGAGCCGATTCCCAGGCCCCGCGCACCTGTCCGAGGATCTCGTTCTCGCCGAGCACGGCCGATTCGAGCCCGGCGGCGATGGCGAAGAGGTAGGACACCGCATCGCTGTCGTACCGGGTGGTGAGGTGATCGGCGAGGTCCTCGGGGGCGACGAATCCGTGGCCGCACAGCACGTTGCGCACATCGTCGAACGCACCGTGGAATCGCTCGGCGTGGACGATGATCTCGGTGCGGTTGCAGGTGGAGAGCACCACCGCTTCGCTGATGTTGTCCCGGCTGATGAGGTCGTGGAGCACCTTCGGCAGCCCGGGCGCGTCGACGGCGACCCGCTCCAGCAGGTCGAGACCTGCGGTGCGATGGTTCAGACCGATCACGACCACGGACACAGTTCTTGCTCCTCGGCGCTGGGCAGCGCGTCACTCGGCAGGAAAAGCATTCCCGACCCGAGGTCATCCTGCCAACTTCTCCCTCCGGTTCAACGTCGCACGGGTCCTCAGGGACCAAAGACACACGCTCCGGGTACCACCTACCACGCAGGCGCGAGGCACCCGTAGGCTCTCGGTCGTGCCGACGACCGCCGCCGCCGCTGGTGCCACGCTGCTCGCCGTGGCGTTCGGAGCGTCGACCCTCGAACGCTGGCTCGTGAGCCGGCGCCGGCACCACCTGGCCTGGTCGATCGCCCTCGGTATGTTCGCCGTGGCCGCCGGCGCTCTGTGGTGGGGCGCGTCATCCGGCTGGACTCCGACCGCGTTCCGCCTCTTCTACCTCTTCGGCGCCATCGTCAACGTGCCGGTCCTGGCGCTCGGGACCGTCTACCTCCTCGGCGGCACCCACCGAGGGGATCGGGTCGCGCTCGGCGTCTCCGCGTTGACGATGTTCTCCTTCGGCGTGCTCGCCGTGGCGCCCATGGACCCGATCGCCGATCCGGGAAGCTTGCCCCGCGGGAGTGAGCTCTTCGGGGTGCTCCCCCGGCTCCTCGCCGCCGTCGCCTCGAGCGTCGGAGCGCTGGTGATCCTCGGAGGATGCGCCCTCACGGTGTGGAGGGGCGTGCGCGGTCGTTTGCCGTCGCTGTCGGCCCGACGACTCGTCACCGCCAACCTACTCCTCGCCGGAGGGACCGTGGTGCTCTCAGCCGGCGGGCTGCTCAACTCGGTCGTCGACGAGATGACCGGGTTCGCCGTCTCGCTCGTCGTCGGCGCCGGGCTCCTCTTCGCCGGGTTCCTCACCGCCCCGCAGCGCACCTGACCGGCGGCGCCAGCCGGTGAAGGCCGCCCGGGGGTGGGTGATCCACCGCAGGATCGTCGCCGCCTCTCCGGGCGTGAGGAAGCTGGCGTAGCCCACCACCATCGCCCACCCGAAGAATCCGACCCGGAGCGCGTAGTCGAACGAGACATGGAGCCCGACGCCGACGATCACCGCGAAACGCCGCGTCCGGCGGGTCCACAACAGGAACGGAAGCGACATCTCCATGGCCAGCGTGCCCCAGGTGAGGATGGCGCCGAACGCCAGCGACTCGATCAGGAACCGGGGCACGGGGAAGCGCTGGAAGTCGACCAGCTCCAGGGCCAGCAGCGAGGCGGTTCCATCCAGCCAGGTCTGGCCGCGGAACTTGGCGATCACCGAGAACACGTAGATGACCGTCAGCTGGATCTGGGCGAGCCGGATGAACCAGCCGGGCATCCACGGCCAGTCGGCCGGCCGCTCGTGGGGGTCGTCACGGCAACGGAGGGGAACGGACAGCAACCGGTTGGGGGTGAGCAGGGCGAAGACTGCGTGGTAGGCGCACCAGATGCGCAGCAGCTCGTCGCCGGAGTTGTTCAGGTCCGTGTTGTCGCTCGTGAACGAGACGACGCAGACGAACAGGACGATCGCGGCCGGCTTCACCCACCGGCCGGCCAGCGTCAGCACGACGCTCACGGCCGCGGCCAACCACACCAGGTGGACGGTCCGATCGGACGTGAACCAGCGGAACAAGCTCCACCGGTAGTCCCGGTACACGGGGTTCGGAGCGATGCCGCTCTCGCCGTAGAGGTCGACCAGATCCGGTGCCAGCGACAGCAGCCAGCAGCCCACGGCGAGGCCCAGCGCGGTCCGCCACACCACGTAGGACGCCGACCGGATCGGCGCGAACCAGAAGCGGCTCCACGCGCGGGCCGGGGCGAGCACCCGGGCCGTCGCCATCATGGGTCCTCCGCCGTGACGGGCGGATCGAAGTCACGGGAGTAGAACTCCTCGTCCTCCCACACCCGCTCATCGCCTGAGCCGGGTTCCGGTGTCGTGGAGACGCGTCGGATGAACACGACGCGCACCACGGGGTGTCCGGGCGAGGCGTTGCGGTGCGCGAACCACTCCGCGGCCGGTATCTGGAGCCGGAGGTTGTCGTCCTCCCGGAGCCTCCGTTCGTACTTCCGCCAGCGGTACTCGCGCAGGGCGCCGACCAGTGGTTCTCCGTCCGGGAACCGATCGATCTCGACGATGCCGTCGGTGAAATGGATCTCGGCCCGCACGTCGACCGATGTCCGGGACGGGTCCGGCGAGAAGAGGGACCACGTCTGGTCGAGGCCGAGGGTGCGCACCAGCGGGCGGACGTCGGCGCGGAGGTCGTCGCGGACCTCCCCGGCCGGCAGGTTCCACACCACCACGCTGAACACGAGCAGCCCGGCCAGGATGCCGATGAGCAGGCGCCCCAGCCGAGTGCCGTACATGAATCCCCAGGCCTCGGCGTCCTCCGGTCCAGGCGCAGGGTCGAGTCCTGCCTCAGCGGTCACGGAGCTCACGCCGCAGGACCTTGCCGTTCAGACCCACCGGCAACTCGTCGACGATGTCGACGCGTCGCGGGCACTTGTAGCGGGCGAGCTGGGTCCGGCAGAATTCGGTGAGGTCCGACGGGTCGACGGGGCCATTGACGGTGACGTACGCGACCACCGCCTCACCAGTGCGCGCGTCCGCGGCGCCGACCACCGCCGCTCCGGTGACCGCCGGGTGCGACTCCAGCACCGCCTCGACCTCGAGGGGATGGACGTTGAACCCCGACACGATGATGAGGTCCTTGACCCGATCGACGAGGTACAGGTGGCCGTGGGGGTCGACCACGCCGATGTCGCCCGTGCGGAGCCAACCCCCGGGCGCCCGGACGTGCTCGGACGCCTCGGGATCGTTCCAGTAACCGTGGAACACGTTCGGACCCCGAACCCACAGCTCGCCCTCGTCGTCGACGAGCACGTCGTCGCCGTCGGCATCGACGAGCCGGACTTCGACGCCGGGTAGGGCAACGCCGATCGAGGTGGCCGGCGCATCGGTTCCGACGGCGCTCGTCACGACGGGCGAGCACTCCGTGAGGCCGTACCCCTGGCGGAGGTCGACCCCGAGGCGATCGGCGACGAGGCGGGCGGTTTCGGCATGCAGGGTGGCCGCCCCCGATGTCGCGTAACGAACGCCTGCGAACGCCGACGCCGGCAGCCCCGAGTCCGCGAGGATCCGCCACATCGTCGGCGACCCGGCCAGCACGTCGACCTCGTGCCGCACGAGGTCACGAGCCACGAGCTCGGTGTCGAGCTCGTCGTGCAGGATGAGCGTGCCACCGAGCCGTAGGGTCAGGCCGAGCACGGCGTTGAGACCGAACACGTGGTGGAGCGGCAACACGCCGAGGGCGACCCGGGGCTGGTCGGCCAACCCGCCGGGATGCGCCGAGAGCTGATCCAGGTTGGACAGCAGGTTCGCGTGAGAGAGCCGCGCCGCACGAGGCGCCCCGGCCGTCCCGCTGGTGAACAGCAGGACCGCCGGATCGTCGCCTCCGACCGAGGGATCGGTGAACTCGGCTGCCGCGACCCTCCCGCGGTCGACGAACGACGCCAACGACACGACACCCGCACTCACGCCACCCTCCACGCCGTACCCGTCGAGGACGACGACGGCACCCGCCACCTCGCCGGCGGCCAGGACGGCTGCCGAGGAGCGGGACGCCACCAGCGCCACGGTCGGCGCAACCACGGCCAACTGCCGAGCCAGCTCGGGGCTCGGGCTGGCCGGGTTGAGCGGCACGGCGATCGATCCCGCCGACAGCACTGCGAGGTAGGCCACGACGAAGTCGTCGTCGTTCCCGGCCACGATCGCCACCCGATCGCCCACCCCAGCGCTCGACGCCCGTAACGCCTGAGCGAGCGATGCGACCCGCATCCGAAGGTCGCCGTAGCGCACGGTCCGGTCCCCGACGACCAGCGCCACCCGCGCCGCATCGTGATGCTCGATGAGCGAAGCCAGGTTCATGCCAGCGAACTCCTCCCCCGGGTCGACCGCCCCAGTCTGGCATCACGAACGAGTCGCAACGGCCTCCACCCGGGGTCGGCCGGTCATGCCGTTGCCTCAAGAGGCGGGGCCAAGGTGCCGACATCACTGGTGTGTCCCTTCCGATCCGGGCCCGAGCTGCCGTCCTGGTTCTCTTCCTCTGTTGCGCCGCGCTCCTCGGCTCGGCGCGCCAGGCCGGCGCGGCGCCGAGCCCGGCCGACGAATCGTCGTTCGTCGCCGCCGTCAATGCCCGGCGCACCAACGCGGGCCTGCCGGCGCTCACCGTCGATACCGAACTCACCGACGCGGCCCGATCGTGGGCCGAGCAGATGGCCGCCAACGGCCGCATAAGTCACGCCCCCGACATCACCGACGGCATCACCGCCTACTGGCTGAAGGTCGGCGAGAACGTGGGAACCGGCCCGACGGTCAGCGCGGTCATGGATGCCTTCGTCGGCAGCCCCGCCCACAACGCCAACATCATGGATCCCGCCTTCACCCACATCGGCGTCGGCGTCGTGTGGTCCGGTTCCGCCCTCTACACCGTCCACCGGTTCATGCAGTTGGGGTCCTCCCCCGCCACGACCGCGCCCCCGGCGCCGGCCACCACCGCGCCGCCGGCGACGGCGGCCCCGCAGACGACCGCCCCGCCGGTGGCCCCGCCGGCCGCCACCACGACCACGGCTCGACCGAACGTCGCCACCAGCCAACCCCCTCGGTTCCCCGTCGCCACCACGACGCCCGGTTCGACCAGCGGCACCTCACCGACCACGACCACAACGGCCGCGCCGGCGACGACCACCACGTTGCCGCCCTTCTCCACGCAAGCCGCCACCGACCGTGACCGCACCCTCCGAGTGTTCGACGCGCTCCGGGGCGCCACTTCCTAGAAGCGCCGATGACGGAAACGGCGATCACACTCGACATGCAGACCGACGCCTCGGACCTGAACGGCGACATCGCGGTCGCGGTGCACGAACTGGGTCGACGGTTCGGTGAGTGGGTCGCGCTCGACGGGCTCAGCCTCACCCTGGGCCGCGGGGACATCCTGGTCCTGCTCGGCCCGAACGGGGCCGGGAAGACCACGACCGTCCGCCTCCTCAACGGCATCCTGCAGCCCGACACCGGGTGGTCCCGGGTGCTCGGCTTCGACCCGGCCGCCGATGGGGACGCCGTGCGGGCCCGGACCGGTGTGCTCACCGAGAACGCCGGGCTCGACGATCGCCTCACCGCTCGCGAGAACCTCGCCGTCGCCGCGGCCATGCGCCGCCTCCGTGGTCCGAGCGTCGACCGGCGCATCGTCGACCTGCTGGAGCGGTTCGGTGTCGCGGACCTGGCCGACCGATCGACCCGCGGGTTCTCCACCGGTCAACGCAAACGCATCGCCCTGGCCCGGGCCCTGCTGCACGATCCCGAGGTCCTGTTCCTCGACGAACCCACGTCGGGTCTCGACCCGGCGGCGACGCGGGAGGTGACGACGCTCATCGGCAGCCTGGCGGCGGAACGCGGCCGGACGATCATCCTGTGCACCCACTTCCTCGGAGAGGCCGGCCGGCTCCCCGCCAAGATGGCGGTCCTCGACCGCGGTCGCCTGGTGGCGCTGGGCCGGCCCGAGACGATCGCCGCCGGGCTCTGGTCGGGCGTGCGGGTCGAGCTCGAGCTCGATCGACCAGCCGACGCCGAGCACCACGCCCTCCTCCGGACCGTGCCGGGCGTGAACGACGTGTCCACGACCGATGGCGGTGCCTCGCTCGTCGTCGACGACCGGCGCGTCGTCGCCGGCATCGTCGCGGCGCTCGTCGGCCGCGGCATCGACGTCCTGGGTGCCACGGCCGTCAAGCCGTCTCTCGAAGAGGTGTACTTCGAGATCCAGCGCCGCCACCTGGCCCGGACCTCGACCGACGACAGCGACGGTCCTGATGGGCCGGGCCGTGGATTCTCGGAGGCCGGCGATGTGGCGTGACCGTGACCGCCGGGCGGCGATCGGCGCCATCATCTACAAGGACCTCCTGGCCATCCGCCGCTCCAAGGCGATCGTCCTCCCGATGCTCTTCGTGCCGTTGCTGCTGTTGGTCATCCTTCCTCTGGCCCTAGCCATCGCCGCCCGCGCTCAAGGAGACCTCGGTGCCGACAGCTTCTTGTCGGCGCTTCCCTCGAGCCTGGCCGGCGAGATCCGTGCCCTCCCGCGTGAGGAACAGCTCCTCCAGCTCATCCTCGGGTACCTCCTCGCACCCCTGTTCCTGATCGTGCCGCTGATGGTCTCGGCGGTGATCGCGGCGGACGCCTTCGCCGGCGAGAAGGAACGCCGGACCCTGGAGTCGCTCCTTCACCTCCCCATCCCCGACCGCGACCTCTACGTGGCCAAGCTGCTGACCGGCTTCGTCCCCGCGGTCACGATCTCGTGGGTCGGGTTCGTGATCTTCGCCGTCATCTCGAACGTGGTGGCATGGCCGGTGATGGAACGCATCTTCGTTCCCACCGGCCTGTGGCTGGTCGTGATCTTGTGGGTGGCACCCGCCGTCGCCGCTCTGGGACTCGGCGTCATGGTCCGGGTATCGGCCCGAGCCCGAACGGCGCAGGAAGCCAACCAGCTCGGGGGCGCGGTGATATTGCCCCTGATCGTGGTCATGGTCGGTCAGTCGACGGGCCTGCTCCTGGTGTCGCTCCCGATGGCGATGACGATCGGCGGCATCGTGTGGGCGATCGCCGTCACGTTGAACGTCCGCGGTGCCCAACGCTTCACCCGCGACCGGCTCGCCGCGATGGCCTGACCAGCGCCCAGCAACACCGCGATGGCCTGACCAGCGCCCAGCAACACCGCGATGGCCTGACCAGCCGCTCGTCAGACCATGAAGTCGGGGTTCATGGCGATGATCGAGAAGTGACCGCCCTGGGGGTCCTGGACCACCGCGAACCGACCGGGTGGGATGTCGGTCGGGGGGACGTGCACCTGGCCACCGAGCTCGACGACCTTCGCCGCCGTGGCGTCGGTGTCCTCGACGGCGAAGTACACCATCCAGTGGTTGGGCAGCTCGGGCGGCCACATGTCGCCCACCATCGGCATGAGGCCAGCGACGCCGCGCCCGTCGGGCAGGCGCCACTCGTAGTAGTCGCCCTCCTCACCCATGTCGATCTTGTGGCCCGCGATGCCAGCGACGGCTTCGTAGAAGGCCAACGACTCGTCGACCGCCCGGGTGGTCAGCTCGTTCCAGCACAAGGTGCCGGGCTCGTTGACCAGGCCGGCCCCCCGGTGCTCGCCGGCCTGCCAGAACGAGATGGCGGCGCCGCTGGTGTCCAAGGCCACCAGCATGCGGCCGAACGTCATGACGTCCATCGGCTCGACCAGCACGGTGCCGCCAGCGGCGCGGATCTTGCCGGCGGTGGCATCGGCGTCGTCGGTCGCCAGGTACGTGGTCCACACCACCACGTCCGGCACTTGCTGAGCGGCGATGGCGGCCACGTCCCGGCCCTTCATTCGAGCGAAGGAGTAGAACCCCATCTCCTCTGGTCCGTACTCGATCTCCCATCCGAACAACGCCGAGTAGAACGCCCCGGCGGCGTGGACGTCGCTGGTTCCGATGTCGATCCAGCACGGCGTGCCGGCTTCGTGTCCGTCGATCTCCGGCATGGTGGCCTCCCTCGCCTGGCGGGCGACTCTGTGCCCGGCCCTGGGCCGACACTAGACCCGACGAGGCGTGCGTGTCTCTGGCCGATTACCGGCTGAGGACGAACAGTTGGAGAACCGCCGCGCCGAGGATGAGGGCCAGCAGAATGGCGACAGCGATCGTGGTTCCAGGTCTCATCGGTCCTCCCGGGTGCGGGCCCGGAGCTCGACGGGCGCCGACATCGCCCCGCCGGACATCGGTTCGTCGGGCGAGTCGACGAGGGTGACGGGATCGCCGGCGCAGAGCCCGAGCGTCTCCCCCGCCGAACCCTGGTCGACGGTGATGCTGACCAGGCCGTACGAGTCGATCACCAGCCCGACCTGACCGAGCCCGAGATCGCCGTAGGTGCCGGCGCGACGAGCCAGGTGGCGAGCGGTTCCGATGCGGAGCTCGACGTGTTCGGAGAACGTCACCAGCTCGGCGGGGTCGAGGTTGAGCTGCGCGTTGCCGTAGGTGTCGATCCACAACACCGAGGCCTCGAGCTCCCCGCTCTCGAACCGGGTGATCGGCACGACCAGCGGCGTGAGTGAGGCGGGGTCGATGGCCGGGCCGAAATCGGCCAACGGCACACCGTTGCACAGGTGCGCGGCCACCGGCGCGAACACGTCGCGACCGGCGAACGTCGCCCCCGGCGCCGGCAGGAGGAACTCGGGGTTGGTGAGCTCGACTGCGGCTGTAGCGCCGCCCACGAGGGCGACCGCAGGCGCCAGCAGGCCGTTGTCAGGCCCCACCAGCACCGACGCACCATCACCGACCTCGACAGCGATGCTGCGCCGGCGGGTGCCGACGCCGGGGTCGACCACGGCGACGACCACGCCGGGCGCCAGGTACTGCGCGCTGCGGGCCAAAGCCAAGGCGCCGCCCCGGACATCGTGGCGATCGATGCCGTGGGTCAGATCGATGACCGCCACCGACGGCGCCAGCGAGCGGATGACCGAGCGGAGCACGCCCGCGAACTCGTCGCGGGAGCCGTAGTCGGTCAGGAGAGTGACGGTGTCGTAACGCATGCTCGTCGGCGCGCCCAAGGCTCGCCTGAGGGCTGACCCGGGCGGTCAGCCGGCTTCGGTGTAGCGGTCGGCGAGGTAGCGATCGACGTCGTCTTCGCGGATCCGGTAGCTCCGGCCGACTCGAACGGCTCCGAGGTCACCCGCTTTGATGAGCCGATACACGGTCATCGTGGACACCCGCATGAGCTGGGCGACCTCGGCCACGGTGAGAAATCGGTTTCGTCCGTCTGTCTGAGCCACCAAGGGTCCCCTCTCCGCAGCCCGGAACTCTAGGTCCGGGATCGGCGGTCAACAAACGCCGCAGTCCGATTCCGCGCATGAAATTCTGCGCGTCCGAGGATCGTTGTCTGGTCGGGCCGCTCAAACGTCTCCTATGACAGGTCGGCCGAGCTCGCGAGACCGGTCCGTCGCGGCGGCGACGACCTCGGCCACCAAACTCCGGAACTCACGACGCTCGAACACCGCCAGCCCGGCCGCCGTCGTTCCCCCGGGCGAGGTGACGTTCGCTCGGAGCACCTCCGGTGGATCGTCGGATTTCACGAGCAGCGAGGCAGATCCGAGCAACGTCTGCTCGGT
The DNA here is from genome assembly GCA_963732655.1 of uncultured Acidobacteriota bacterium. GTDB lineage: Bacteria > Actinomycetota > Acidimicrobiia > Acidimicrobiales > SHLQ01 > CAVTWS01. The sequence continues at coordinate 190,765 of CAVTAI010000012.1, forward strand.
CAACGCCACGGCCACAGCCGGCGACAGGCCCTGCTCGATCCCTGCCGCGATCAGGGCCTCGGCCAGAAGGAACACGTACGCAGGGCCGGACCCCGAGAGCCCCGTCACCGCGTCGAGGTCGGGCTCGTCGACCACGACCACCCGGCCCACCGAGCCCAGGATGGCCTCGGCCCACGCCAGGTCGCCGGAGTCGGCGTTCGTACCCGGAGCGACCGCAGACATGCCGAGGCCGACGAGAGCCGGGGTGTTCGGCATGCATCGCACGACGGGCACGCCGGCCCCGACCGCCGCTTCGAGGCGATCGATCGTCACCCCCGCAGCGATCGAGAGCAGCCGAGGGCAGCCCCGCCGGCCGAGCTCGGCGGCCACCGTGTCGACCACCGCCGGTTTCACCGCCACGATGGCCGGCACGCTGTGCCACGGCTCCTGTCCGACTGCGACGCCGGGAAAGCGGGCTGCCACATCGGCCGCCCGCTGCGGGTCGACCTCGACGACGCCCAGCTGATCCGGGCGCGCCCACCCCGAAGCGATAAGCCCGCCGAGCAGCGCTTCGCCCATCTTGCCCCCGCCGATGATCTGCAGCCCCAGGTCCATGCTCGCCACCGTAGCGAGCATGGACCGGAGGGGGGCAGTGGTCTCGGACCGGACACGTCTCGCCGACTTCCCGATACGCCGCCCCGTGTTCGGCCCGAGACCACGAACCTCACTCTGGGCCGGTCCGCCCAATCGTCTCCAAACGTCCACCAAGCCGCCGCACCCGGGCCGGGTCGAGCGGGACAGCAGGATCCGGTTCGGTTCGGGATCCGATCAGGCGAAACGGGACGCGAAGCCGAGACTCAGCGCCGGCACGAACGCCCGCTCGATCGTCTCGTAGATCGAGCCCAGCAGCTCGTCGAGGCGTTCCGCAGTGACCGAGGCCAGCGGAACTTCGGCCTGGAGGAAGATCGCCTCCTCCTCACCGATGGCGAACGACAAGCCGTAGAGCGACCGGTTGCGGCGCAGCAATTGGGCGTAGAAAGCGTCTGCGTTCTCCTCCGGCGCCGGAATGACGAACGTCTCGACGTGGAGGGTGCGCTGGCGCACCGTGAACCAGACGCTGTACACGTCCTTGCTCTCGCCGTTCAACCACGCGAAACGACGCGTGGGCGGGCCCGGGTCGCGCTCGACCGCCACCACCGCGTCGTTGCCCTCCAGCTGCTCGGCCAACCATGAGTCGAGCAGGCGCTCGACGCCCGAGCGCACCTCCTGGTCGGGCGGCGGCCGATCACTCATCGCGCTGCTCCGCAGTCGGTCCTCATCGCGCTGCTCCGCAGTCGGTCCTCATCGCGCTGCTCCGCAGTCGACGGGGATGCGTTGGCTCAGCTCCACGTACAAACGTCGTAACCGGGCTGCGGTCGCCGACCAGGTGTACCGGCGCGCCAGCTCGACGGCACCGGCCGCCAGTTCGGCCGCGAGGCCGGGATCATCGAGGATTCGGGCCACGTAGGAGGCGAACTCGACGGGGTCCCGGTTCTCCACGAGATACCCGGTCCGCTCGTGCTCGACCAACGTGAGCAGGCCGCCCACGGCGGAGGCGACCACGGGCACGCCGCACGCCGCCGCCTCCAGCGCCACCAGGCCGAACGATTCGGACCGGCTCGGCACCAGGCACACATCAGCGGCGCGGTAGTAGGAGGCCAAGGTGTGGTGCGGCTGCGGGTCCACGAAGCGCAGTTGCTGGGCAACCCCGAGCTCGTCGGCCAACGACCTCACTCGCTCCATCTCGGCGGGCCCCTCGACCCCCGAGGCGCCCCCGACGATGACCAACGTGGCATCCGGGCGTCCCAACTCGGCCAACGTCCGAACTGCGACATCGACGCCTTTGAGCGGCTGTATCCGACCCACGAACAGCAGCAGCGGCCCGGCAGGGAGCTCGACAGCGCGACGCGCGCCGCGTGAATCGCCGGGCGAGAAAAAGGCGTGGAGAACTCCCGGCGGCACGATCTCGACCCGGTCGATCGGCGCGTCGTACAGGGCCACGAGCTGCTCCAGCTCGGCCTGCGCGTTCGCCACCAGCGCGTCCGAGCACGCCACCACCCGGTGCTCAGCGTCGATGCGGCGCTGCGGCTCCTCGTCGCCCGTCTCGGCCTTCACCCGGGCGAGCGTGTGGAACGTGCACACCATGGGCAGGTCGAGCTCGTGCTTGATGGGGTGGGCGGCCTCGGCAGACAACCAGTAGTTGGCGTGGATGAGGTCGACGGGCCGACGGGCGAGGGCGTCCCGCAACGCATCGGAGAACGCCGGGAGGACCGACACCTGATCCTCCTTGGCCAACGTGGGCGGACCGGCGTCGAGGTGCCAGACCCGGAAGCCCGGCTCGACCTCGACGAGGTCGGGGAGGTCGGGATCCCAGCGCCGCACGTACACGTCGCACTCGACTCCCGCCTGGGCCAGCGCCGACACCAGCTCCCGGACGTACACGTTCATGCCACCGCTGTCACCCACGCCCGGCTGGAGCAGCGGCGACGTGTGCATCGACACCATGGCCACCCGCAAGAGCGGGCGATCGGCACCGGCGATGTCGTCGAGCGCCATGTCATCGATCGACGGGGTCGACGGGTCGGGGCCGGCCGGATCGAGGAACAACGGGACCGTCACCGGGGTGACCTCAACTCAGCAGCGAGTCGACCGACGCTTCGCCGGTGCGGTAGCGGCGAGTGATCTCCACCTGCAGGGCACCGATCACGTCGTGCAAGGTGCTGCGGTGGGCGGACACCTGTTGCTCGAGGGCGGCCAACCGATCGGCCAGATCGAGGAGGCCTTCGTTGTCGAGGTCTCCGAGCGACGAAGCGCGGGCCAGGTCGAGCAGTTCGTCGAGCCGGGCCTCGAGGGCCTCGGTGACGGCGCGATCAGGCTCGAGCTCGAGCGGCGGGCGGGCCATGTTGCCGCCACTTCCGCCCGCACCACCGTTGCCGGGGCCACCCGGCCGGTTCTCGGCCAAGATGTCGGGTAAGCGGTAGACGAGGTCGGAGAGGTCGCCAGGATCGCCGCCTTCACGGCGACGCTGGAGCTCGGCCCCGACGATGTCGAGCCGGCCCTGCACCATACGGCGCACATACGAAAGGGCGTTCTCGACCGCCTGGGCATCACGGCGGCACGCGCGAACGTCGTCGATCGGCAGGCGCGACAGGCCGACGACGAACGCCGGATCGATGACCCGTTCGATCTCAGGAGTCATGGCACCTCACCAACTCACACATCCTCTCGCCCGGCCTGAGACTAGCGCCTTCATGATCCCCCTGAGACCGGCGGCAGGATCGCCACTTCATCGGTCGGCACCACGGGGTCGGTCAGCGCGGCCGGTTCTCCGTTGACCCAGAAGCGGCAGGGCTGCAACAACTGGGCGAAATCGGGGCCGTAGCGGTCGATCGCCGCGTCGACGACTTCCGCCACGGTCGCACCGGGAACCGTGTCGGAGCCGGTGCCGGCCGCAACTCGGACGGAGGCGAACAGGCGGAGTGTCGGCACGCCGCCACCCTACCGAGCCCGCCCGCCGACCGACCTCGACTCGGCCGCTCAGAGGACCCCGGCCTGTCACTGACGGCCGGTAGTGTCTCGACTCGTGCCTTCGTCCACCGACGCCCACATCCTGCTCGTGCGCCACGGCCAGTCCATCTGGAACGCCGATGGTCGTTGGCAGGGTCAAGCCGATCCTCCTCTCTCGCCTCTGGGAGAAGCCCAGGCCGTCGCCGCCGCCGGCGCCGTACCACCGGTGCAGCGCATCTACGCCTCCACCCTCCAGCGCGCCGCCCACACGGCGGAGATCATCTCGGCCTTCGTCGGCGTGGGTCCCGTCATCGCATGCCCGGACCTGATCGAGCGGGGGGCGGGCGAATGGTCCGGTCTGACAAGAGCCGAGATCGACGCGCAGTGGCCGGGCTACCTGGCCTCGGGCGACCGCCCACCCGGATACGAGCCCGATGATGCGCTCCTGGCCCGGGTCGAGCGCGCCGTGCTGCACATCGCCGCCGCCGAGCCGGGCGAGTCATCGCTCGCCGTGTGCCATGGCGGCGTGATCTACGTCCTGGAGCAGCAACTCGGGACCACCTTCGATCGCATCGCCAACCTGGAGGGGCGATGGATCCACGTGTCGGGCCGCGAACTGCGCCTCGGCGAACGGGTCGCCCTCGCCGATCCCGATGCGGTCGCCACCCCCATCCCGGATCTCCTCTGATGGGCCTGACCGACCAACCCGATCAGCTGACCCTGCCACTCCACGGCTCGGCGCCGTATCCCACGCGGATCATCCGCAGCGACAAACGCAAGCGCACCGTGTCGGCACGGTTCGTCAATGGCGTCATCGAGGTGCGGGTCCCGTCTCGCATGTCGTCTGCCGTCGTCGACGAGTACGTCCGCGATCTCGTGGCCAAGGTGATGCGCAAGCAGCGGTCGGGTTCGGTCGATCTCACCGAGCGGGCTGGGCACCTCGCCCGCCGGCACGACCTTCCCCGGCCGACATCGATCCGCTGGGCGCACGATCAACAGCATCGTTGGGGCTCGTGCACGCCGGCCGATGGATCGATTCGCATTTCGAGCCGCCTCACCGCCGCACCGGAGTGGGTGCTCGACTACGTCCTCGTCCACGAGCTGGCCCACCTGGTCGAAGCCAACCACGGTCCGGCGTTCCACACGTTGGTTGATCGTTACCCGCTCGCCGAACGGGCCCGAGGCTTCCTGCTCGCCCTCGAGCATCCCCTGTCCGCCACCTGACAGCCTCCGTCCTGACGGTTGGTCCCCATCAGGACCGCCGAGCCGGGCCTCCCCGCCACTCCCACTCGGCGCGGCCGATCTCGGTGGCGGGCGGAGCGCCCGTGCGGTATTCGGCCAGGATGTCACGCCATGCGTTGTCGGCTCCGAGGCGCCCGAGCAGCGCCGACATACCCCACACCACCCGGTCGAGCACGACGAACGATGTCGGCATCTGGAGCTTGGCCATGACGTCGGCGTACGGGCCCCGGGTGTCGAGCAGCACGGCGATCGTCTTCGATGTGAAGTCGGGCGTGAACCGGAATCGGTCGGTCAGGTACGGGACGTACGGCCGGCTGGCATAGTCCCAGACGTGGTCGGGGTCGAGCCCGTGGTCGGCGCCCATGAACCCGACCTCGACCATGCGATCGACGACGCCGGCAGCATCGCCGGCCAGGAGCGGGTCGATCAGGGGCTCGAGGGAGTCGAGTTCGCCGGGGGCCCAACGTTTGACCAGCCCGAAGTCGAGGAACGTGACCGAGCCGTCGGGGGTGAAGAGGTAGTTGCCGGGGTGAGGATCGCCGTTGAACACCCCGTGTTCGTAGATCGAACCCTGCACGAACCGGAAGAGCACCTCTGCGGCGCGCTGGTGCGCGGCCTCGGACCCCTCGTCGAGGAACCGCTGCCAGCGCCAGCCGTCGACCCACTCAGTGGTCAGCACGTGTCGCGACGATCGGTCCGGGACGACATCCGGGACCCGCACGAACGGATGGTGCCGGTACCGCTGAGCGAACTCGGCCTGGCAGATCGCCTCTTTGCGATAGTCGAGCTCGTCACGCATGCGGTGCCGCAGCTCGGCGACGAGGGCGTCGGTGTCGAGGCTCTTCAAGGTGACGCTCGACAGCATGGCGAAGAGTCGCTCGGCATTGGCCATGTCGCCTTCGATGGCGGTGTCGACCCCTGGGTACTGGACCTTGACCGCAACCTCCCGCCCGTCCCAGAGCACGGCTCGGTGTACCTGGCCGATCGACGCCGCGGCCACCGGCACCTCCTGCCAGTCGAGGAACAGCTTGTGGGGCGGGGAGCCGAGATTTCGTTCGACCACATCCTCGGCCAGCGACGGCGCCATGGGCGGGACGTCGGCCTGCAGCGAAGCCAGGGCGTGCTGCGCCGCTTCGGGCAGACCGTCAGCGATGAAGGAGATCATCTGCCCGGCCTTCATCACCGCGCCCTTCATCTGGCCGAGCTCGCGGGCGACATCCTCGGCGGATCGGATCGCGAACTGCTCGTCGAGGATCCGTCGGCGCTCTTCGTCGGCCGCCATCCCCCGCACCTTCACGGTGGCGAAGTGAGCCCCCCGCCGGGTGGCCAGGCGCCAGATTCGCAACGTGCGCTCGATGCGGTGTCGGAGCGCCGCATCGGTGCCGAGGCGCTGACCGACCGCCGCAGTGGCCACGGTGAGGGCCGCCGCGGTGGCGACCGCGGCCCGGCGGCGTCGAGTCACGACGCTTGTCCCACGTCGGTCAGGTCGGGTCGGGATCGGCGTCCGGCGACGGGTTGGGATCGCCCGCCGGGGCTGGGTGAGCCGAGTGATGAGGGTCGGGCGACAGGTCGGCGGCGACGGCCGGCTCATCGCTGGAAGGGGCGAGCTGGGCGACCATGGTGGAGGCAGCGTCGAGGTCGCCGCTCTCGACGAGGCCCATGGCGGTATCGACCTGGGCGATGTCGGTCTCGAGCCGGGCCAGCAGATGTATCTCGCGGCCTCGGTCGACGCGTTCGGGGGAGGGGGTGGTCGCCGGCTCGGTCACGACGGTCACGATACCGGGCGTCATCCGGCGAGGCGGGCGCCCCGGCGACGGACTTCGGCGACCGCCTCGCGGCGGTCGACACCAAGGACCTCGCCCCCGGCGACCACGGGTCGGCCCGCCACCCAGACGTCGGTGACGTGGTGCGCCCCGCCCGCCCACACGACATGGCTGACGAGGTCGGCGGCGTCAACCGCGGGAACAAAGGCGGGATGATCGAGGTCGAGCCGGATGATGTCGGCCCACGAGCCGGGTCGGAGTGAGCCGATGTCGGGTCGGCAGATGGCGGGCCCGGCGTCGACTGTGGCCATGGCGAGAGCCTCGTCGGCGCCGATCACGGACGGGTCGAGAGCCAGTCCTCGGGCCAGCATCGGTGCGAGCCGCAGCTCGTCCCAGAGGTCGAGGTCGTCGTTCGACGCCGGACCGTCGGTGCCCACCACCACTCGGACACCTACGGCCCGAAGCGCGACGATCTGAGCCATGCCGGAGCCCAGCTTGAGGTTCGATTGGGGACAGTGGGCGACGGCTGCTCCCGCCTCCCCGAGGGTGCGGCGGTCGGAGTCGTCGAGCCACACCCCGTGGGCGGCGAGGACCGGTCCGTCGAACACCCCGTGACGGGCGAGCAACTGTGTGGCCGACGTGCCGTGCGAATCCATCACCTGCTGTCGCTCGGCCTGCGTCTCCTCGAGGTGGATGTGCACGAAGGTGTCGAGGCGGCGGGCTTCGGCCGCGATGTCGCGGACCATCTCAGGGGCGAGGTCGTAGGGGGAGTGGGGGCCGAACCCCACGGTGATCAGACCGTGCGGGTCGTGGTGGTGGGCATGGAGATCGACGATCTCGGCGACGCGCCCGGGAAGGTCGGCGCCGTGCAGGAACCCGAGGATCCCCGGGGTGATGACCATGCGGGCGCCGGTGCAGGCCACGGCGTCGACCATGGCGTCGTCCCACAGGTACATCTCACAGCTGGTGGTGACGCCGGCCCGCAGCATCTCGAGGGAGCCCAGGGCCATGCCCCACCACACGTCGTCGGCGGTCATGCGACCCTCCCGGGGCCAGATCGCCTCGCTGAGCCAGCGGTGCAGCGGCAAGCCGTCCCCGACGGACCGGACGAGGGTCATCGGTGTATGGGCGTGAGCGTTGATCAGACCGGGCATGAGGAGGCCGCCGACGCGCTCGGTGGACCAGGCGGCGCTCCGAGCGGGGGCCGTGTCCGGTGGGCCCGCGTAGGCGACGCGCCCACTGGAATCGACGTCGACGACGCCGGGGCGAAAGACACCACCAGGTTCACCGGTGAGCACTGCGTCGGCCTCGAGCCGACGCCCAGCAGACCCCGCGTCGGCCTCGATGCGGTCGTTTGCGGGTGGCACGCCGTTCATGCGCGTCTATCCTCGCCCATCGGGCCGCCATCGCGGCCGACCGGGCCGCTAGCTCATCTGGTTAGAGCAGGGGACTTTTAATCCCAAGGTGCTGGGTTCGAGACCCAGGCGGCCCACCACAAAACCGCAGGTCAGGGACCCTTTCCCTGGACACCGCCCCGACCCGCAGATACCCTCTGCCGCGAATATGCCGCGAAAGTTGGGGGTGAAACGTGGGAACGATGCGGGAACGCAGCCCCGGCTCGTGGGAGCTCGCGGTGTCGATGGGGCGGGACGCGTCGACGGGCCGGTATCGCCGGGTGATCCGCACGGTGCAGACCACCAGCAAGCGCGAGGCCAAGGCCGCGCTCGCCGCGCTCGAGGTCGAGGTCCGGGCCGGCAAGGTCGGCCCGGCCGACATCACGATGGCCGAGCTGTTCGAACGATGGCTCGAGAACCTGGAGGCCAAGGGCCGGTCGGCGAACACGCTCTACGGGTACCGGCGCTACGTCGAACGCGAACTGATGCCGGCGTTCGGATCCACCCGGCTGTCCAAGCTGTCGGTGCTCCAGGTCGACCGCTACTACACCGAGGCGACGAAACGAGGCCGGGCACCGGCCACGGTCCGCCAAGCCCACGCGCTTCTGCGGGCGGCGCTGAACCAGGCCGAGCGGTGGGGCCTGGTGGGCCGCAACGTCGCCAAGCTCGCGTCGCCGCCGTCGATGCCCCAGCGCGAGCAACACCCACCGTCAGCGGAGCAGGTCCGCGCTCTCATGGCCGCCGCCCACGACATCGACCCGCTCCTCGGCGTCTACGTCCGCCTCGTCGCCGCCACCGGCATGCGCCGCGGCGAAGCGTGCGCCATCCGCTGGAGCGACCTGAGCGCCGACGGGACCACGTTGACGGTCGCCCGGAGCCACGTCGCGTTACCCGGCGTACGGATCGATCAACCCACCAAGACCCGCTCCACCCGGCCGATCCTGCTCGACGACGACACCGTCACCATCCTGCGCACGGCCCGCAACCGCCACACAGCCAACGACGACGGCTACGTGTTCACCAGCGACCACGGCGCCACCCCGTGGCGCCCCGACTCGATGACCGCCCGCTGGGCCCGTGTCCGCCGTCAAGCCGGCGTCCCCGAAACGGTTCGCCTCCACGACCTACGCCACTGGCAAGCCACCCAGCTCCTCGACGCTGGCGTCCCCGTCCCCAGCGTCGCCGCCCGCCTCGGCCACGCCAACGGCACCACCACCCTGGCCATCTACGCCCACCGCACCCCCCGAGCCGACCAAGCCGCCGCCCTCGTCGTCGGCGCTGCCCTCGCCGACGATTGACATCGTGGTGACACCCACGCCCAAGGACGGCACAATGGAACGCATGAGCACTATCGGAGAGGACCTAATCGAGGAGCGACGACGACGCCGCCGAGCTGGCGACCCTCGGCTGTCAGCTCAAGGTCGGGCACTGTTCACTCGAATGACGACCGGCGATCTCGTCGACGCCTTCCAGGCGGCCCTCGACAACGACGAAACCAGCGACGCCGTACTCGGCGGGCACAACGACCTCGACTGAACGAGAGCGATCAATGCTCGTCATCGATGAGTACCTGGCCGTACGCGTGCTCGGCGGCGACTGGCCAGCGGACCTTCCCGACAACGAGGAACTGGCCCTCCCCGCCTCGCGTCACTGGCGGCTCCTGCAACGAATCCACAACCCAGCCGGAGGGCAACTTTCCGAACTACTGGCATCTCTGCCCCAATCGGACCTCTCCGTGGTGCGGTTCCCTCATCCCGAGATCCTGCAGATACTCGACCCCAGGCCCCTGCTCGACGTCGCCGCCCAGATCGCCGGCCGCCACCATGCCGGGGGATTACTCATCGCAGAGACGCTTGCTGCCGGGCTCGCTCATGGCCACCAGCTGTGGTTCGGACTCGAGCGCAACATTGGACCCACCCTCACGACGATCGCCGGCCAGCTCGACATCAGCGTGCACCTGGCTGACCGTCGCCCCTGAGCCCCGACGCGGATCAAAGCGACCCGACCACACGGACGACCGATGACCGCACAACGCACATTCGATCAGCTCAAGCAGGGCCGCCTGGCCGTCGGTCTTGTCGGCCGGCGCGTCAGCGTGATCGCTTCACTGACCGATGTGTGGTGGCGACGGCACCGAGTACGCGGTCGGCGGCGGCGATGAGCGCTTGCGCCGGGTCCGCGTCTAGGTCGGGTAGGTCAGCTGCATAGCGTCCGTCGATCACCCAGGGATCGAGTCGGTCGAGATCGTCACGGTCGACGTCGGGGGCGTCGTCGGTCGGGTAGCAGTCCAACAGTTGGGTCAACCCGTGGATCTTCGGTGCCATGACGCCGAGATGGAACAGCCCGGCTTTCAGCGCCTTCTCCGCCGCTTGCTGGGAGAGGAACCCGGCAATACGAAGCGCCGCCGTCCCGTCGGAGACCAGGACCCGTGCCGCCGCAACGTCGTCCTCGGCGAGCCGGAACCAACGCTGTGCGGGAGTCGGCTCGTCAGGTTCGGACTCGCTCATGCATCACCACGCCCCGATGAGCGGCCAGATGCTCTGTCGTGCCGGGCACGTCGCGTCGGCGTTCGAAGTCGGCCACGCTCGTGACCAGCAAGTCGTGAGGTGCGGCAACGCCACGCGAGGCCCTGCGTAGGTCCACCATCAGGCCACGACGCTGCGACGGCGGGGCGTCGTCGAGCACGACGAGCAGATCGATGTCCGAATCCGGGCCGTCGTTACCTTCAGCGACCGAACCGAACAACACGATCACCGCCGGGTCGAAGTCCTCGACAAGTCGCTCGACCAGCAGGTCGGTCCACGCCCGCAACGTACGACCAGCCCACAGAGCCCGGTTGTTTCGAACCGCGTACACCGACGACATGTGGCCAAGAGTACTTGACGTGACCCGACGAACCCAGGGGTCTCACCTCGGGCCGATGTCGTCTCGGCCGGTGCGGTGTTCGGGGCGGGTGACGTAGTCGCTGTCGTGGGTGGTCTCGGCGACGAAACCGCGGACGCCGACTTGGCGGAGGTGGTCGAAGAAGCGGCCGAGGTCATCGGCGGCGCGGTCGAGGTCGTCGGCGTGGTCGTCGAGGACAGCGAGCAGCAGGTCTTTGCGTCGTTGCCGGTAGCTCCACTGGCGACTGATGCTCGGGGCGCCGGTGATCTTTTCGACGGTTTCCTCGGCGGGGGTGGGGTCGTCGATGCCGATGGCGCGGAGCCGTTCGTAGACGGGGTCGAGTTGGTCGTGGCGGCCCAGCAACAAGATGTACAGCTCTTGGAGGGGCCGCCCGATGGAGTGGATCTCGCGGTGGTCGTCGGGTGGCGGCAGGAAGAACCACATGATCGGCAGGTTGAGGGCGGTGGCGAATACGGCGATCTCGTGGACGTCGAACTCGCGGCGCCGTTCACCGTCCCACGCTCGTTCCAGCGCTGAGATCGTCGCCTGCGTGGGCCGGGTGCCGAGGAACCGTTCGAGTTGCCGGGCCAGGTCTTCTTGGGTCCAGCCCCGCAGTTCGCGGCCGGCGCGCAGGTTGTAGGCCACGACCTGGTTGAGATCGACGGTCTCGCGTACCGGTGAGGGTTCGGTGGGTTCGGGCTTCTTGGTGCGTCTGACCACACCCGAACCCTACACGACACCAGCGCAGTGTCGACAGTGACCACGTACCGTGACCGTGGTACTATCTGTAAACGATGTCATCACTGCACAGGAGCGTTGCCGGATCGTGAGTGAGCAGCCACCGGACTTCTTGACGATTGAGGAAGCCGCCGCCGTGTTGCGCGTCGGGCGGACTGCCGCGTACCGGCTCGCCAACGTCCACCTCGCCACCGGTGGCGCTGAGGGTCTGCCGTGCCGACGGATCGGACACCAACTCCGTGTCCCGCGCTACCTGCTCGAGCAAATGCTCGGCGGCCCCGTCACCTGGCCCCCTCCCGGCCAACCCGACACCCGCATCGCGCCCCGCACCGAGCTGCGTTCCACCAGCCCCGGTCACCGCCGCCGCCCAGCCGCTCCCCGGCCCGACGCGCAGACCCATCTCCCGTTCAGCGCCTGACCTACCGCCATGACCAAGCCGACGACCTCCCCCAACCCCAACCACACAGTGACAGACGAGTGCACGGACTGTGCGTTGAGGTGCACCAACCCGAGCGGGAGGCGCGGTAGGTGGATCGGTAGGTGGACGCCATGACGGCGAGGGTGACCACCCTGAAGGGCCCGGCGGCGGGCGCCTACTACGTCGAGGCGCTGCCGTCGTACTACGTCGACGCCTGCGAACCCAAGGGCCGCTGGCACGGCCACGGCGCCGAGCGGCTGGGCCTGTCCGGCGAGGTCGTCGATGCCCAGTTCCTCCGCATCATGGCCGGGCACAGCCCGACCGGCACCGCGTTCCATCTCGGCCGGCCCTACACCGACGAGTCGGTGCGAGGGTTCGACATCACGGCGTCGGCCCCGAAGTCGGTGTCGACGCTGTTCGCCCTCGGCGACCACCGCACCCGAGCCGAAGTCCTCGCCGCCCACGACACCGCCGTCGCCGCGATGATCGACTGGGTCGAGTCCCACGCCCACACCCGCTACCGGATCGACGGCCACGTCTGCGTCGTCGACACCGACGGGATCATGGCGACCGCGTTTCGTCAGCACACGTCACGGGCGCTGGACCCCCAGCTCCACACCCACGTCGTCATCGCCAACCGCGTCGCGTCACCCGACGGGAGGTGGTTGGCGCTCGACGCCCGGTTCGTCAAACTCGATCAGCGGACCGTGTCAGCGATCTACCACACCGCCTTGCGGGGCGAGTTGACCGAACGCCTCGGCGTGGCATGGCGGTCGGTCGTGAACGGGATCGCCGAGCTCGACCTGGTCCCCGACACGGTCCTAGCCGAGTTCTCGACCCGGACATCGGACGTGCAGCACCGCATCGACGTCAAGATCGACCGGTTCACCGACACCATGGACCGTGACCCGACCCCACGGGAACGCTGGCGCCTCGAGCGCGAAGCCGTCATCGACTCACGACCCACCAAACCTCATCCCGGCGACGCCAACGCACTCCACGCCGCCTGGGGAGACCGGGTCCGTGACCTGGGCCTCGAACCGGCCGCCCTGGTCGACGCAGCCACCGGGTGGCTCGACGCCCAACCCTTCAACCCCCACGTAGCGCAGGCCGCGATCGACCACGCCATCGAGGCTCTGGCGGCCAAACAGTCGACGTGGCGGCCCGCCGAGATCACCCGCGAGATCGCCGCCGCCATCTCGACCGACACCCACATCCCGGCCCGGGACCTCCCCACCGTTCTCGACGAACTCACCACCACCGCCATAACGCAACGCTGCATCGACATCTCCCGCCCGGTCCCCGCCGACGCTCTGTTGCGCCGTGACGGACGTCCGGTCACCGAATCGGTCGCCGACCGGGCGTTGACCACCCCGGCGATCCTCACCCAAGAAGCCGACCTGCTCGCCTGGGCGCAACGCCGACTCAACCACGATGGCCACCCGTCGACCGCCGCCCTCCAACGAACGGATGTGGCCCTGACCGGCCCCCAAGCCGAGACCGCCGCCGCGGTCGCCGGCGACGCCGACCTCGTCATGGTCGTCGGCCCCGCCGGCACCGGCAAAACCACCGCGTTGGCGCCCGCCGTCGCGCAGCTCCACGCCGACGGCCGAGCCGTGTTCGGCGTCGCCCCATCCGCCGCCGCCGCCGAAGTGCTCGGCACCGAGACCGGCGTCGCCGCCGACACCATCGACAAACTCCTCACCGAACACAACCTGCGCCGCCCGCCCGGGGACCGCTACGACCTGCCCGTCGGCGCCACTGTCATCGTCGACGAAGCCGCCATGGTCCCCACCGACACCCTCGCCCGCCTCGCCGCCCTCGCCGACGACCGCGCCTGGCGGATCGCCCTGATCGGAGACCCGCTCCAGTTCTCACCCGTCGGGCGCGGCGGCATGTACCAACTCCTCATCGACACCCACGGCGCCATCGAGCTCGACACCGTCCACCGCTTCACCAACCCCTGGGAACGAGACGCCTCGCTCCGGCTCCGCAACGGCGACCCCACCATCGTCGACACCTACCAAGCTCACGGCCGGATCCACGGCGGGACCGCCACCCGAATCGAACGCGACGCCCTCGACGCCTGGCACACCGCCCGCCGACACGGCGAGACCGTCGTGCTCGCCGCCCCGACCAACGACACCGTTACCCGGCTCAACCACGCCGCCCAGCAACGCCGCCTCCACGCCGGCGAACTCGACCCGCGGGGCCGGACCATCGACGCCGGCGGTTACCGGCTCCGCGTCGGCGACGAGATCGCCACCCGCCACAACCAACGCGACCTGCGCACCGACCGCGGCCTGGCGGTCCACAACCGTGAACAGTGGACCATCGACACCGTGCACCGCAACGGCGACCTCACGGCCACGGGCGCCAACGGCCGCGTTCGGCTCCCCACGGCGTACGTCCAAGCCCACGTAGAGCTCGCCTACGCCCAAACCAGCCACGCCACCCAAGGCCGCACCGTCGACCGATCCATCCTCGTCCTCGACGGCCCCACCGACGTCAGAGGCGTCTACGTCCCCATGACCCGCGGCCGGCACCACAACGACGTTTACATCGCCACCACCAACGAACACACGGCCACCGACGTGTTCGCCGAATCGCTCACCCGGAACTGGATCGACCAACCCGCCCACACCCACCACGCCGACCTCGTCGACATCGCCGAACGTCGCCGGCACCGACCCGGCACCCTCACCGGGCCACAACTCCGTCACCTCTACGACCAGCGAGCCCAACTCACCGACCGCATCGCACAGCTGAGCGGCGACCTCGACCAACTCCCCCTCGAAACCCGATGGGCACGAGAAGACCACCGCCGAGAAGCCGCCGCCCTTGACGGACTACGAGCCGACCTCCAGCAGGCCGCTGGCACGCTCGCCGAGCACGACCGGCCGTTCCGGCGCCGCGGCCACGAACCCGCCATCGCATTGGCCAAACGCACCCTCGACCACCTACCCGGCCAGATCACCGACCAAGCCATCAAGGTCGACCAACTCGCCCGCCACGCCGCCAGCATCGAACAGCAACTGGCGGAAGCTCGCCGCGACGCCGGTCACCTCCCGGGATGGGAGCGCGACCTCGCTGGCATCGACCAACAACTCGACCAAGACCGACACATCCGCACCCGCCAGATCCGCCGCGACCCACCCAGCCACGTGACCGACACCATCGGCACCCGGCCACCCAGCGCCGAAGCACGCCGAGCGTGGGACCACGCCGCCGGACAATTCGACCAACACCACGCCGCCCACGGCACCACCGGCCTCGCCTCAGGGCGGCACCGCCACGACCCCGGCCGCCAACACAGCCACGACCTCACCCAAGACGCCGTGCGCAACCTCACACGAGCCACCACACGTGAAACCAGCCGTGGAATCGAGCGCGACGGCCCCGACTTCGGCGTCGAGATGTGAAGGCAGCCACGCTCTGCCGCCTCCTGATCGGTTGCGGCCGTCCGTGGATCGACCGATCACAAGGCACGGGTTCAGCTGTAGGCGACTCGTGAGACTCCCCAGAGGTTGAGTCCTGCGGTGCCGACGACGTACACCGCGTCGTCGTTGAGGGTGGCGGCGTAGAGCCATTCGGCTTGTGGCCAGCCCGGTAGGTAGTACCCGAATCCGAGGTCGTCGTCGTAGGTACCGAACCCGGCCACGTCCACACCGGTGACGGCGTCGACCAGGGTGACGAGGCCGTCCTGATAACAGACCCCCATGATCCTCGTACCGGCATTGTTCACGTCGACCCACCCTGCGTTGTCCAACGACCCGCTGGCACAACTCAGGTCCTGGAACCCCGGATCGGTCACACCGACCGGGCTCAAGCGTTTCACGAGTCCGTCACGGGTGATCACCCACCCGCCGGTGACCTCATCGAAGTCCCCGACCGTGCCCGTCGTGAACATCGCCACGCCGCCCGTCCCGAACCCAGCCGAAAACAACCCAGAAGGATCCGCCAACGCGGCGTACCCCTGACCGCCAGCCGACGACGCGCCCGGATAATACTGGCCAGCGATCATCAAACGACCATCAGAGCTCACACCGAGGTCCTCGACGAACCAACGGCCGGCCGGACCATAGGCCGTGCTCGAACCCGCCGGGCCCGAGACCGCACCGAGCGCCACGCCCGCCGTGGACACCCGCTCGAGCGAGAACCCGCGGGTGCCCGGCCCGCTGTACTCGACCGCGGCGATCAACTCGCCGCCGACCTCCACCAAACCCTTCACCTCCGCCAACGCGAACCCCGGATAGGTGAACTCCACCGGCGTGAACCCGGGATCAGGGTCGCCGTCAACGGTGAGTCGAGTCACCCACCCCGCATTGCCGCGTTGCCCGAACACATAGATCCCGTCACCCGACAGCAACGGCAGGCCTCGACCATCAAGCTCCCGCACCCCGCCGACACCAAACGACGAGTCGACGGTGCCGTCAGACGCCAGGCGAGTCACCAGTGTGTCGCCCAAGAACACGTCGGTTCCCGCGACGACCAACCGGTCCTGTGCGTCGACCTCAGTCCACCACGGCGTCTGGAACGGCGCCGGAACCACGACCTCCCACGACCCCGACACCGCCACATACGAAAACGCCGTCGCATAGGAAGACGACCCGGCACTCAACGCCACCACCACAACATCAGGCGACGCCACACCATCGGTGTCATACCCCGGCGCCCACTGACCCGACGTCACCGGCAACGACGACCGATCCACCGTGACCGACACCGCACCCGCCGGCAACCCACCCAACGACCACGAACCATCCGGTCCCGTCACGGCACGAGCCTCGTAAGCGACGCCGCGGACCACCCACGACACATCGACACCGACGCCGGAGAGGCCGACATCGGGACCAGACAGCACACCCCCACCCGAGTCATCGACGTCATGGAACACGACCCCCGACACCGAACCCGTGCCCGTGTACCCGAAGTCCAGGCCTGCCGCCGTCGGATCCGTGGCCGACAACGTCACCGTCGCCGAATGCGCGCTGCCCAACCCATCGGGATCAACCGTCCCCGCCACCAAACCCGGCAACGTCGCATCATCGACCGTCACCTCATAGGTCCCCGGCACCAGACCACCCAAACCCCACATACCGTCCACGTCGGTCGCAACGACAGTCGTGGGGCCGGGAACATCGGTACGGGTCACCGACACATCGACATCACGCACACCGAAATCGTCGCCGTCCGCGACACCGTTTCCGTCCTCGTCGAAGAAGACTGTGCCGCCGAGCTCACCCGTCGGGAGCGCGTCGATGTAGTCGACGGTCAGGTTGGCGTAGAACTGGTCGAACAGGTCGCTGGTGTTGTGGCCCTTCGGGTAGGTGTGGGTGATCACCACCGTGGCGTTGGGGCATTCGGGGCCGACTGGGATACTCAATCGCACGTCCGGGTCGACGGTGTAGACCCCACCGGTTCCCAGCCCAACGCAAACGTGCGGGTAGCCCGCAGAGCTGTAGCTGATGACGCTGAGGCGAAGGTCGAAGAACCCGGTCACATTGTCCGCTGGTTCCAGGCCAACACGAAGCTGACCGCTGTACCCAGGCTCGGTTCGCACGTCGATGAACGCGGAGCCGCCCGCACCGGTGTGCACCAACCGGGTCGTCGGGGCACCCGATGCCGCAGCCGTGAACTGATGCTGACGGCCTGGTCGCGCATCGGCTCCCAAGCCACCCAGGAAATCGTCGCCGACCGTTGGACCTTGGCCGCCGAGCGGCGCCCGCCACTCGGTCAGCAGGCTCGACGCCGCCTCGGCCGACAAGTTCGTCGGGTAAAAATTGTACGGACTCGGCCCTGACCCAGGCACGGCGTCGCCGGCCAACAGGTAGCTCGCGATCCAGAACTCAGGTAACACTGACTCCCACGAACGGCCGTATGTTCCCAGAACGTCGTCGATGGCATCGACAGCAGAACGTCCACCTGGGAGATCGAGGCTTTCGAAGACCTGCAACACGCCGCCCGAGTGGTCACCGGGTGGCAAGCCTCGCAGGCCGCCGTGCTCGTCGATCCATTCGGCCAGCAACCACGCCCCGTACTGCTGCTTGTTGAACCAACGTCCGAAGTGCACCAACCGGTCCGCCGGTTCGTCCAAGAACCGTGGAGACGAAGACGCGTAGCTGGTTGGGTCCTCGTCGAGGGGCCCATTCGGATCACCGGGACTTGTGCGCCGGTAGTCGACCACGTACTGCTGGTCGGCCCAGTTCGCGGTCAGCTCCATCCACCACGATGTGCCCTCCCGGCAATCCACCAGCGGCAACCACCCCGGGCAGGTGCCTCCGATCCAGTCACCCAGCACGTCCCATAAACTCAGATAGCTGTACTGATAGACATGGAACATCTCGTGACGAGCCGTGTCCAAGTCAGGATCGCCGGGAACGCCGTCATGGTTCGGAACAGTCACGATGTGGCCGAACCCTGGGTTCCAGTACGGGTTCGCGAACCCGCGGCCAGCGTCGTTCACGACCACCGAGATCGGCGTCCCGCCGTCGAGGTACTGCGATTTCAGCTCGAACCCGGCACCGGATGATCCGAGACCCTCATAGACGTTCCCGGCCGCGTACATGTTGTCGGCGATCTGGGCGAGGTAGCCGTCGAGGTCGTCGTCAGCGGAGTCGGGACCGAGCGGCCGCTCCGGGCCGTCGGTCTTGTAGTAGATGATCAACGGTGTCGTGCCGTCGGTAAAACGGGCGACGCACCACAGTTCCGCCGGCAGCGACGAAAACACAAAGTCGGCCAAAGCCAGCGTGATGTTCGGAACGACCGCTCCGGACAACTCCACGTCGGGATCGTTGAACCACGGGAACGCCACTGACGCTGTCTCCGCGCACTCCGACGGGTTCGCCGTACTGGCCGCCACGTCAGTGCCGGGAAACGCCGACGGCGCCGCGACGGCCTGCGCCGCGGCGCCCTGGCGGACCTGATACAGCGGCCGAAGCTGCGTCTGCTCGGTTGCGTCCAACGCGCCGAACATCATCGACAACTCGTACAACGCCGGGGTTACGTCAACGACACTCGGATCGCGATATCGGGGCGGCACGACCGATGGGGTCAACACGTTCAACGCCGACACCATCCACCACTCACCCGGCGTCACCCGCCCCACCGCCAAGTCCCCGTCAAGGTTGTCCGGACCAGACCCCGACCCCGGATCGTTCGCGATCACCAACCGGACCGCAGCCGACGTCGCCGACCCGCCCCCATGAGCCGCGACCGCGACAAGTTGTGCTGACCCGTCCGCCACCGACGTCGTGTCCCACGCCACCTCGAACGGTTCCGTCGCGTCTGACCCGATCGTTGAACCATCGACTCGGAACTCGACACTCGTGACCGGACCCGACACACCAGCGGCCACCAACACCTCCCCGAACACCAAAGCACCCGGCGATGGGGCGGTCACGACAACCGCGACCTCAGGGTCACCGGGCTGCACCGTCTCACACCGCATATGGCTCTCCGCTGACTTGCACACATCTGCGCCGTTGCCGCCATCGACACTGTCGGTGCCTGACCCGGCATCGACGATGTCATCACCGTTGCCACCCAACGCCGTATCGTTACCAGCATCGCCAGACACGTGATCGGCGCCGTGGCTGCCGTCGACCGCATCGGCCCCGGTGCCGCCGCTCAACGTGTCATCACCGTTACCACCCACCAACGTGTCCGCTCCAGCGCCGCCGTCGAGCACATCGGTCCCGTTTCCGCCTTCGAGAACGTCGTCCCCTTCGCCCCCTATCAGCACGTCGTCGCCGTTGCCGCCCTGCACGACATCGTTACCGCCCAAGCCGCAGATCACGTCGCCCTGAGACGTCCCGTTCAGGATGTCGTTCCCGGCGGTGCCCACAATCGAACACTGATCAGACGAAGTCTGCGCGGCCGCCGACGGCGCCGCCGACACCACCACCAACAGACTCACCAACAATCCATTCAGAACAAGCAGCACCATACGACGCATCACGATTAGCCTCCGCCTACAACAACATGTACCGACCGTTCTAGCCGACGCAGGATCTGCTGACAAGGCCCTCGCAGGCAGATATCAACGGAGCCCTCTACCATCTACTCCATGGTCTCCACCCGCCATGGGCAAAGTACCGCTACGAGTGGTCGGCTGTTGGCGAGCATGGCTGCGATCGTCGCACTCGCGACAGGGTGCCCCGAGAACCTCGAGGATCCGCCCCCAGCCGATCAGTCGATCACGCTTGAAGGCCAGCAGCACGGCCACTGCGACTGCACGATCACGACCCGGCTCATCGAAGTCACCGACTGGAATGGAAATGGTCGCAGCTCAGCGCTAGCTCGCTCGACCGGGGGCGGCCCAATCTATGAACACTGGCTCATGATCGAAGACGCGTGGTCCCTCCTTCCCGGCGCGATCGATATGGACTCGCTGGTCCGGTCACTCGACGGTCGCGACTACCTCCTCGAAACCGGCGTGCCAACCCTTTCGACGGACCCGACGTTCATCGAAGCGTTCCGGTTCTCCCCCGCCGACGCAAGCCACACCTGGGAGGTCCAGCTGGAGTCCTTCACCGGTGAACCGTCCTATTCCTACCTACGCGTAGTCGCGTCGACCAGAACACTCAGCGACGAAGACATGGCCGTCGCCCTCGACGAGTTCCTCGACCCCATCCCCTGCGTCCCCAACTCTGAGACCATCTACGGACCCTTATCAAGTCCGACATCGACCGGAGTGACCCTGTGCGACAGGCCACCAGCCGGTTGACCAACGGGCACCCAATCCTTGAGAACCGGCTCCTGATCGAGGCGCCGTCGTCCACCGCCGTCCTACGCACTCGTCAAGAACTCTCCGATGAACTTTTCGCGTCCGAGATCGACGCGCTGCTCAGCCCACTGCCCTGTACGCCTGCCCTCGGTAACGTCGACCCGACCTTCGAGACAGCGGGTGGTGTGGTGTTGTGTGACCGCTGATGGGCAACTCTGACGCGATGGCCACGTACGGGGAAGTGATCGAACACTCAACCCGCGACCGGGTCATACCGATCGAACGCTCATAGCTCCCACTCGCCGCCAACCCAAGCACCGATCCAACGTCGCCGTCGCACTCATCGCCATGCTCGCGCTGGTGGCGTGCGAGGTCGCGGCACCCCCGATCGACGACCTCGAAGACGACCCACCCTGGCCCGACGGCATCGAACACGGCGAATGCAACTGCTGTTGACGGCCTGACTGTGTGAGGTTGTAGGCGGCTTGTTTGGTCACGTTGTTTGCACGGCGTGGTGCGGTGTGGACAGGTGAGGATGGGGTGTCCGTGTACGCGAGCGGGCCCCTCCCCTTCAGTTGGTCGCTGGGTCGGGAGGGGCCCAAAGGCGGTGTTGCCACCGGTGAGCATCGTATGGTCTTGCCCTTTGTCCGTCGACGAGTACGCGGCGGCTGGCCGCAGTGTCGTTGTTCCTCGCCCGCGGTGTCCTGGCTGCGATGGGGCGGTGTCGTGGTGGTCGGGTTACACACGGTTCGTGCGATCCGGTGGTGCCGCTCGCCCGATCTTCGTTCGTCGGGTGCGTTGTCCGTCGTGCCTGGAGACGGCTGCTGTTCTTCCGTCGTTCCTGGTGATTGGTCGCCTCGACGTGGTCGAGTCGATCGGCGCTGTCCTCGACGCGGTCGTGGGTGGCGTGCGCGGGGTCCGGCCGGCGGCCGCCGCGGTGGATGTGCCGCACACGACCGCTCGTGGCTGGGTGCGTCGGTTCCGGTCGCGGGCCGAGGTGCTCGCGGTCGCTTTCGCGGCGCTGGTCGTGGAGCTCGGCGGCGATCCGATCCCGGTCGTCATCGACGCGGCCGCCTACGCGGTGGCGGCGGTGACGGCCGGTTTCGACGCGGCGAGCGCTCTACCCGGCTGGCTCGTGTTGGGCCGGTGGCGGTTCGCGTCCACGGTGTGCGGCGGGGCGGTGCTGGCGGCCAACACGAATACGCCCTATCTCATCGTCGGCAGTCGTCGTTTCATGCCTCCAACCCCCTCACCGTGAGCGGGGTCGAGGAGGGACGGTCGTGGAGCACGCAGATGTCGAACGGGTAGCGATGCATCGTTGGGGCGTGATCGCCGAAGCAGCCAACGACCGGCTCACCGCAGCAGAGCGGGGCGCGGTTGTGCGGGCTATCGCCGGGCGTCGTCATGCGCATCCGGATGGAACCGACCGGTCCTATTCGAGGGCGACGATCGACCGGTGGCTGCGGTGAACGTGGCGGGCCGGTGGTCTCGACGCGTTGCGACCCTCGGAACGCTCCGACACCGGGGTCGTGCGGGCCCATCCGGAGTTGTTCGCCGAGGCCGCCGCGCTCCGCTTGGAGCTGCCCTCGCGTTCGGCGGCGCAGATAGCGTCGATCCTGTTCCACCGCCACGGGATCACCGTCTCGGAACGGACCGTGCGGGCCCAGCTCCGTCGGGCCGGTCTGCATCGGGCCGCGTTGGAAGCCGAGCCGAAGGTGTTCGGCCGCTACGAGGCCGAACACTCCAACGACCGGTGGATCACCGACGTCCTGGTCGACCCCTGGGTCCCGTTCCCCCGCACCGCGTCCTCGATCCGGGCCCGACTGTTCCTCATCGTCGATGACCACTCGAGACTGATCGTCGATGGCCGCTTCTACACGCATGAGAACACCCGGTCCGGCCAGGACCTGCTGCGTCGGGCCATCGTGCGACGCGGTCTCCCGACGGTCCTCTACGCCGACAACGGCAGCCCGTTCAACAACGGGTGGCTCAACCGGACCTGCGCAGTCCTGGGCGTCCGCCTCATCCACTCCAAGCCCTACTCACCCCAAGGCCGAGGCAAACAGGAACGCGTCAACCGTTACATCCGTGACGCGTTCCTCGCCGAGGCCTGCCATCACGGCATCGACGACCTCGACGACCTCAACGACCGGTTCTGTGCCTGGGTCGAACAGGTCGCCAACCGGCGACGCCACGCCGAAACCGACCAGCGTCCCATCGACCGGTTCGAAGCAGGCGGGCCACGCCGCCAAGCCCAGCCCGACAAGTTGGCCGAAGCGTTCCGCTGGTCAGTGACCCGCAAGGTCACCCGCACCGCCACGATCCCCTTGGAAGGCAACGCCTACGCCGTCGACCCATCCCTCGTGGGCCGCCGCGTCGAGCTGCGCTACGACCCCGAAGACCTCACCCGCCTCGACGTCTACCTCGACAGCCGAGCCGCCGGCATCGCCGTCCCGTTCAAGATCAGCCGCCACGTCCACAAAGCCGTCCCCCAAGCACAGCGACCCCAGCCCGAACCGACCGGCGTCGACTACCTCGGCCTGTGAACCGCCCTGGGATCCGTGGAGGCTCTCGACCTTTGAATGAGGATGAGAGCTATGAGTATGGATGTGAAGCGCAAGCCGACGACGCGGCGGTACTCGCCTGAGGAGAGGGAGCGGGCGGTGCGGATGGTGTTCGTGCTGCGTCGTGAGCTGGGGACGTCTCAGGGCACGGTGGCTCGGGTGGCGGCCCAGCTCGATATCGGTGTCGAGTCGTTGCGGTCGTGGGTACGCCAAGCCGAGATCGACGGGGGTGAGCGGCCGGGGACGTCGTCGGTGGAGGCCGGGGAGCTCAAGGCGTTGCGTCAGGAGGTGAAGGAGCTGCGCCGGGCCAACTCGATCCTCAGGTCGGCGTCGGCTTTTTTCGCGGCGGAGCTCGACCGCCCCTCGAAGTGATCGTCGCCTATGTCGACGAGCACGCCAGCGAGTTCGGAGTTGAGCCGATCTGCCGGGTCCTCAGTGGGGCCGGCGCCAAGATCGCTCCGAGCACCTACTACGCAGCGAAGTCCCGGCCGCCGTCGGCGCGGGCGACGCGTGACGCCGTGATGATGCAGGTCCTGATGGTGCTGTGGGTGGCGAACCGCAAGGTCTACGGGGCGCACAAGCTCTGGAAGGCGGCCCGCCGGGCGGGTCATGACATCGGCCGCGACCAGGTCGCCCGGCTGATGGGAGGCCTGGAGATCCAAGGGATCAGTCGGCGGCGACGCAAGGTGTTCACGACCGTCGCTGACCCCGACGCGCTGCGGGCACCGGACCTGGTCAACCGGATGTTCCGGGCGGACCGGCCCGACGCCTTGTGGGTCACCGACCTGACCTATGTCCCCACGAGATCGGGGATGGCGTATGTGTGCTTCATCGTCGACGCGTTCAGTCGCCGCATCGTCGGCTGGCGGGTAGCGGCGAACATGCGCACCGACATGGTCCTGGACGCGCTTGAGATGGCGAGACGCTGCCGGGGCGGCAACCGCCTCGTCGGCCTGGTCACCCATTCCGATGCCGGCTCCCAGTTCACGTCGGTGCGGTTCACCGAGCGGCTCGACGAGATCGGGGCCCGGCCCAGCATCGGCACCGTCGCCGACTCGTTCGACAACGCGCTCGCTGAAACGACCAACGGGCTCTATAAGACCGAATGCGTCTACGGGCCCGACACGACAGGGTGGGACGGCGTCGAGGAGCTCAAGCTCGCCACCTTGTCGTGGGTGCATTGGTTCAACCACGACCGACTCCATGGCCATTGCGGCGACATCCCGCCCGCCGAATACGAACACAACCACCACCAACAATCGAACACACGTTTGACTGCTACAATGATCTCAACCGCCTCCAGCGGACCTGGGAAACCAAACCACTGAGTCTCCACCAGACCCAGGGCGGTTCACTGGTCGCCGCCGCCCACGACAACGAAGCCGGCACCGGGAACAAGATCGACTTCACCAACCTCACCCTCTTCGACACCGAAGCTCACGATGGGGAGGTCGGGTGATGCCGGCCGCACCATGGGCCGCCCACTACGGGTTGACGCGAACCCCGTTCGGCAAGACGATCCCGGCCAAAGACCTCTACACCCGCCAAGCCCACCAAGAAGCCGTGGCCCGCATCAACTTCTGCGTCGTGGAGTCCGCCCTCGGCGTCATCACCGGCGACGTCGGCGCCGGCAAGACCGTCTCGGTCCGAGCCGCTGTCGACGCCCTTGACCGGACCCGCCACCAGATCATCTACATCGCCAACCCGGCCTTCGGGACCCGCGGCCTCTACGTCACCATCGTCCGAGCCCTGGGCGCCGAGCCCCGCTACCTCAAAGCCGAACTCATGGCCCAAGCCGCCGACCTGCTCGCTGCCGAAGCCGCCGAACGACACCGACGCGTCGTGCTCATCTGCGACGAAGCCCACCTCCTCGCTCCAGCCCAACTCGAAGAGCTCCGCCTGCTCACGAACTCCGACATGGACTCGACGTCACCGTTCGCCGGGATCCTCATCGGTCAACCAACGTTGAACCGCCAGCTCCGCATGGGCGTCTTCGCCGCCCTCGACCAGCGCATCGCGACCCGCTTCACGATCAAGCCCATGGACATCGGCGAGTCAGCCGCCTACCTCCGTCACCACATCGCGTTGGCCGGACGCGACGAACCGCTCTTCGCCGACGACGCCATCAACCGACTCCACCGCGTCTCCAACGGCCTCCCACGCGCGCTCAACAACGCCGCCACCGCCGCCCTCATCGCCGGCGCCGCCGACAACAAGACCCTCATCGACGACGCCTGCGCCAAAAGAGCCGTCGCCGAACTCACCCGCGACTGACAGCACCCCGGCTCCCATGAGCATCCAACCCTGCCGACCCATCAGCACCGAACGCCGCCGGAACATGTGCAGACAACGTGGCCGCCAACAACTGCCCCAACCTCATCCAAGTCATCTCCCGAACCGACTGGACCGGAAACCCAGACGACCAGCCCTACACCCACGCCTTCGTCGGCAACGGACCCACCTACACCATGTGGGGGGTACTTGAGTTCGGAGTGAATGAATACTCCGATAGCCCGGACGGAACAATCGACCGACTGTCGGAGTTGGTCGAAACGCTGGCCGGAGCAGAATCTGGGTATCTGGCAATCGAGACGGTCGAGCCAGTTCTGGGCGACTACGACTACTTTGAGGTCGGCTATCGAATCTCGCCTGAACACAGTCCAGATCGGTGGCAACTGATCCTCGAGGCCGCAGAGAAGCCAGACGAGGACTTTCGGCGCGACACCCTCAGGGTCGTCCTAAGCACTCGTCAAGAACTCTCCGATGAACTTCTCGCGTCCGAGATCGACGCGATGCTGAGCCCACTGCCGTGTACGCCTGCCGTCGGCAACGTCGACCCGACCTTCGAGACAGCGGGTGGTGTGGTGCTGTGTGACCGCTGATGGGCAACTCTGACGCGATGGCCACGTACGTGGAAGTGATCGAACACTCAACCCGCGACCCGGTAACGCCGATCGTAACGTTCATCGCCCGAGCCCGCCGCCACCACACGCACCGAGCCAACATCGCCGTCGCACTCGTCGCCCTGCTCGCCCTGACCGCGTGCGAGGTCGCGGCACCCCCGATCGACGACCTCGAAGACGACCCACCCTGGCCCGACGGCATCGAACACGGCGAATGCAACTGCCCCAACCTCATCCAAGTCATCTCCCGAACCGACTGGACCGGTAACCCCGACGACCAGCCCTACACCCATGCCTTCGTCGGCGACGGACCCACCTACACCATTTGGGGGGTGCTTGAGTTCGCCAGGTTGCAGGCGCTTGCCGACATGCTCGCTGGTCCTTCGTCGTCCTACGCCTTGACCGCAACCTCAGAGCCTGAGCTAGGTGACTTCGATGTTTTCCAGACCGGCTACTTGATCACACCGCGGAACAATCAGGGCGCGTGGCAGCTCATCATCGAAGCAGCGGAGAACCCGGGAGATGGGTACCGACGCGACTACCTACGAGTGGTCGTGCGCACGACAGAACACCTCAGCGATGACGATCTCTCAGCCGAGATCGACGCTCTGCTGAGCCCACTGCCGTGCACGCCTGCCCTCGGCAACGTCGACCCGACCTACGAGACGCCCGATGGTGTGGTGCTGTGCGACCGCTGACGTGCCGTGGCAGTAGCGCCAGTTTGCCCGACAGCTTCGGCCAGTAAGTAGCCTTCGCCGCGAATTTGCCGCGAAACCATCCGGCACCGTCCCCCACCAAACTGCACGGGGCGGACGCGAACCCGGACGAACACTGGCGCCGACGCACCAATCAACACTATCTGACATGCTATTTAAGCACTTTTAATCCCAAGGTGCTGGGTTCGAGACCCAGGCGGCCCACCACATAGCGCTGCCCCACCGGCAAGCGGGAGGCCGACGACGGAACCATCACCGTCGCGCGCAGCCACGTCGCCCTCCTCGGCATACGCATCACCAACCCACCAGACCCGCTCCACCCGCGCACGCCACCTCGACGACCACACCGCCACCACGCTTCACCAGCGACGACGGACTGTCACCGTGGCCCGACTCCATGACCGCCCGCTGGACCCATCACGATCCGTACCGTGCGTCGTGGACGAACTCACAGGTGGTCGCGCTCCGACACGATCAACGCGACACCCTCGACACGGGTGACCGCCGTAGAGCTCGGCGGCACCGAACGATACAAGGCTGCAGCGCAGGGGAGGGGTTGCGCATCCAGGCCAGGATCCATCTCGAATGGCCCTCCCGCCTATCCGATCCGCTCGGCCATCACCGTCGCTGGCACGTCCGGCGTCACCGCCAACAACGCGACCTCCACGCTCGTCACCTTCGCTCTCGCGATCGGCCGGCGACGCCAGCCGGGCCAGTCGGGTAACGACCGGCAATCCGATCTCGCTCCGGCTCCGAACGCACTCCGAACCAACACCCGGGTGCGAGCCCGGCTCACCCAGGGAGTGCACCCATGTCACTGAAGCGCAAGGCCACCACGGCGATCGGGGTTCTCGCGATCGCCGCCGCCGCGACGACCACTGCAGTCACAGTCGGCGCCGCCGACCACCTCGACGCCCCCGGTGTACAGGCCGACGGCCGTACCGACATCAACGATCTCTACGTCTTCCAGTCTCCCACCAACCCGGACAACACCGTCCTGGTGATGACCGTGAACCCGATCGCCGGCGTCCGCTCGGGCACCACGTTCCACCCGGATGCGGAGTATGCGTTCAACATCGATGACGACGGTGACGCCATTGCCGACTCGGTCATCGAGGTCGAGTTCGATCGCGTCCGGCGGGACGGCCGGCAGCGCATCGAAGTCGACGGTGACAACCACATCCGAGGCCGCGGCTTCGTCGGTAACAACATCCGCCTGCGCGACGGCGGCACGGCGACGGCCGGCGTGTTCGACGACCCGTTCTTCTTCGACCTCGAGGGCTTCCGCAACGGTTTCCAGTTCACCGGCACGAACTTCTTCGCCGGGCTCAACGTGAGCGCGATCGTGATCGAGGTGCCCAGCCACCGCCTCGGCGACGGCGGCATCGGCGTGTGGGCGACTACCTCGGTCGACGGCCAGCAGATCGACCACATGGGCCGGCCCGCCATCGGCACGGCGCTCATCAACAGTGCCAGCAAGGACGCGTTCAACCAGGCCGCGCCGGCTGACCACCGGGCATTGTTCGGCGAGCAGGTCCGATCGACCATCACCGCCCTCTCCGGTGACGCCGCCTACGCCGCGGCCGTGACCGACATTCTCCTGCCCGACGTGTTGACCTTCGAACTCGGCGACGGAGGCGGGTTCCTGAACGGCCGCCGGCTGGCTGACGACGTGATCGACATCGAGCTCGGCGTGCTCACCAACGGCGGCTTGACCACCGATGGCGTCCCGTCGAACGACGTGGCCTTCCCTGGCGTGTTCCCCTACCTCGCGGCTGCGCAGTAGCCGACCCGCCCGATCACCGAGAACTGAGAGGGAACAGACGTGACGACGAGCACGAGCAGCGTGATGATCCAGCACCAGCCGAGGCGCAACAGCCTCGGTGCCCGGGTACCAGTAGCGCTGCTCGTGGTCGCCGGTCTGACCCTCGGAATCGGTGTGGTGCGCAACGCACCGTGGGCCGGCGGCGGTGCCGACGCACTACCGTCGCCGGAGCAGATGGCGGCTCTCGGCGGCGGCCGAGACTCAGCCGCCGAGATCGTCGAGTTGTGGGACGCTCGGGTGGACTCGTCACCTGAGAGTTCCGCTGCTCGCGCTGAGCTGGCGCAGAGCCTTATGCAACTCGCCAGCGACACCGGCGACCTGACTCTCTACGCCGAAGCCGAAACCGAGGCTCGAGCCGCCGTCGACCTCGACCCGACGTCCGAGCCGGCGGCGCTCGCGCTCGCGGCGGCGCTCGCGGGCCAGCACGACTTTACGGGCGCCGCCGACCTCGCCCGCGGCGTGCTCGACCGGAACCAGGGCTCGGTAGGCGCCCGGCTCACCCTCGGCGACGCGAGCCTCGAGCTGGGCGACTACGAGACCGCAAGCATCCTGTACAGCGAGGTGGCGTCCGAGGTCGGAGCCGAGCCACCGGTACTCAGCCGCATCGCTCGCTTGCGGGCGCTGACCGGCGACATCGAACAGGCCCGCGTCGAGGCGCGAGCCGCGCTCGTTGCCGCGGGGGAGGAGGACTTCGACCTGTCAACTGCGGCGTTCTACTGGTTCCAGCTCGCTACCTACGAGTTCCAGACCGGGCGCTACGACGACGCTCAATCGCGCATCGAGGCGGCACTGTCGATCCAGCCGGACCACCTCGGTTCGACCGAGCTGCTCGGCAGCGTCTTGATCGCGCGCGGGGAGCTCGGTGCCGCAACCGGGCTCTACGAAGGTCTCATCGAACGGGCTCCGGCCGCTGATCTTCATGGCCGGCTGGCCGACCTATACCGGGCCGACGGGCGAATCGCCGAGGCCGAGGAGCAGATCGCGCTCGGACTGGCCGTAGCGGCCGCGCAGGCGGACGCGTTCCCGGCGGAGCGACGGCATCTCATCGGCTTCTACGCCGATCATCAGCCGGCTCGCGCCGTCGAGCTCGCCCAGCAGGATCTGGGGATTCGCCGCGACGTCGCATCGTACGGCTGGCTCGGTTGGGCCCTGCTTCAAGACGGGCAGGTCGAGTCGGCCGCCGAGCTCGTCGACGAGATGCTGGCGCACGATACCGAGGACGCCTGGCTGCTCTATCAAGCCGGGTCGATTCTCGCCGCCGCCGGTCACGACGAGCAGGCCGCGACCTTGCTCGACCAGGCGCTCGACCTG
Organism: uncultured Acidobacteriota bacterium; assembly: GCA_963732655.1. GTDB lineage: Bacteria > Actinomycetota > Acidimicrobiia > Acidimicrobiales > SHLQ01 > CAVTWS01. Next base: position 220,775 of record CAVTAI010000012.1, read on the forward strand.
AACCCGCGCTTCGATCTGGTCCACGCCGCCCGAGCCGGCGAACTCCTCGACCAGCTGCGAACGACCTGACTGCACCCGCCGTCACCCGACCTCGCGGGCGGGCCGGGCCGGCCGCTCCAACTGGAGCGCCAGTGCCGTGCCGACCACACCGACGATCACCAACGTCAGGAGCACCCCACGCGTACCAGCGACCGGATCATCGGTCGACGCCAGGATGGCCAGGCTGATCGCCACCCACATGGTGTTCCCGACGTCGTTGAACATCCGCGTCATGGCACCGCCGATCCCGAGCTTGCTCGCCGGAACCGCGGTGATGGCCGACGACTGCGACGCCGCATGAGCCATCCCGACCGCCACGGCATACAGCACCGCACCGGGGATCCACACGGACCAGATGTGGCGCGCCTCACCCAACCGAAGGAGGAAGTACACGCCCGCCACGATGAACATAAGCGTTCCCGGCACGATGGCCCGAGCGTGGCCGCGCCGGTCGGCCAATCGTCCGGCCACGAAGGTGAGCGGACCCGCGATCACGGTCACGACCCCGACCGCCAGCCCGGCGCGAAACCGGCTCAGATGCCACACGTCGGTCATGAACACCACGAAGGTCAGGTACACGGCACCGAAGTGGCCCGACACGATCACACCGAGCATGCTCCCCACGCGGAAGTTCTTGTGCTTCCACAGCGAGACGTCGAGGATCGGATCGGGATGCCGGGCGGACCGGCGCACCATCGTCGTGAGCAGCACCACGGCCATCAGCAACGCCGCGCCAACCCGTTCGTCGACGTATCCCCAGTCGTCGGCCTGGACGATCCCCAATGCCAACGTGGCCACACCGACCATCAGCATCGCCGCGCCGATGAGATCCGGCCGACGACGGGTCGGGCCCGCGGGCACCGACTCGGGCAGGTAGATCGCACCGATCACCAGCGTCACCAGCGCGACCGGGATGCTCGAGGCGAAGGTCCAACGCCATCCGACAGAATCGATCAGGGCACCTCCGACCGCCGGCCCGATCGCCGAGAAGATGCCGCCGAGCGCACCGAACGCCCCGTAGGCGGTGGAGCGTTGCTCGGGCGGAAAGACCTCGAGCACGATCGCCTGCGCGGCCGGGCTCTCCAACGCCAGTCCGCTGGCCTGGATCATCCGGGCGGCCACGAGCAACGGCAGCGACGGCGCCAACGCGACGCAGGTGGAGCCGACCACGAAGGTGGACAACCCGAGCAGGAACACCCGCTTGCGTCCGAAGCGATCCGCCAACCATCCGCCCGGCACCGTCAGCGATGCGACCGTTATGGAGAACGCGGTGATCGCCCACGAGATGTCGGTGGCCTCAGCGTGGAACGTGGCCTGAAGCTCGGGGAAGGCCACGAACATGATCGAGTAGTTGAGCGTGCCCATGATGCCGGCGCCCGCCACCAGCGCGAAGGTGAGCCACGGCGACCGGGACCGGGCGGCAACGCTCATTCGTTCGCCTCGGCGGGCTGCCTGGCTAGCCCGGGTGGCAGCAACAGCACCGCACACGGGTCCACCCCTTTGGCCTCGAGGACCCGGAGCGCCGATTCGTCGATGCGCTCCTCGGTCAGGCGCCCCTCGACCACTGCCGTCTCGAGCGCGTCGAGCACCGGTGCCGCGTCTGCCGGGCGAGGGATCATGGCCAGGTCCACGCCCGCGGCGATCGCCCGCTCGACCGCCTCGATCACCCCGAATCGCTGATCGACCGCGCCCATGCCCAGATCGTCGGTCACGACCAACCCGTCGAAACCGAGCTCGTCGCGGAGGAGCCCGGTCACCGCCTCCGGCGAGAGAGAGGCTGGCATCGGCTCGGTGAACCCCGGCGCATATGTCAGGCCCGGCACGGCCATGTGTCCCACCATGACCGCCGCCCGACCGTCGGCAATGGCGGCCTGGAAGGGGGGAAGATCGGTGGTGCGGATCTCGTCGATCGCGGGCGTGATCGCCAGACCCTGGTGGGTGTCTCCGCTCGCTCGCCCGTGGCCGGGGAAGTGTTTGACGACCGGGAGCACGCCGCCTGCGACGAGGCCGTCGAGCACGGCCAAGCCGAACTCCGTGACGACCATCGGATCCTCGGAGTACGATCGATCGCCGATTCCCGGCCCCCCGCCCACGTCCAGCACCGGCGACAGGTCGATCGTGATGCCGAGCGCAGCGAGGTCGCGACCGAGCTGTTCGGCGACCGCTCGCGCCGCCGCGGCGTCACCCGCGTCGGCCAAGGTCCGCGCCGACGGGACCGACCCCACCAGGTCTCGGAGGCGCTGCACCCGGCCGCCTTCTTCGTCGACGGCGATGAGCAGGCCCAGCGGCGCAGCGGCCTGCAACCCGGCCAGCTGCTGGGCCAGATCAGCCGGACCGTTGCCCAGCAGGACGATCCCGGCGATCTCACCGTCGGCCGTGGCCTGGGCGGCCGACGACAGATCCGTCATCGACACGAGCGGGAACAGGAGTTGCGCCAACCGGCCGCGCAGCGGAACCCGCTCGCGCAGGCAGTCCGCCGGCGAGGAAGGCGCCGTCGTCGAAACGACGCCAGGGGCCGACGTCGTCGGATCGACGCCAGTGGCCGTCGTCGTCGTGGTGAGCGCGGCACCCACGTCGTCCACGTCGCTGCCGCCGAGGGTGGTCGGGCTCACCAGATCGGGCGGTGCGCCACCCTCGGCCGTCATCGACGGACGGCTCGGGTCGCCGCACGCGATGGTGGGCAGGGCAAGGGCCAGGAACAACGCGATCGTTCTGGAGGGAGCGTGGGTCACCGTTCAGTAGCCCGCCGGAGCGCCACGCTCGTACCCCGTGCACGTGACATCCACGTCGCCGACACCGGCGTCAGTACCGACACCCGTGTCCAGGTCCACGTCCCGGAGGAAGTAGATGGCGCCGCCGCGGATGTGGTCGTCCTGGACGACCAGATTCAGAGGCTGATTCAGCGCCGACTCGATGATCGGCCCATCGGGCTGGAGGTGGAGGCCGATGTACGGCTGACTCACCGACGCCTCCACCAACAGGTCCACGGGGTTGCCGTCGGGCGTCGTGCCGGACCCAACGGCGATCAACTCACCCGCTCCCGCCTCGTAACAGACGACCTCGAACTCGTACGTCGCGCCACCCACCTCGACCACTGCCGACGACCCACCCGGTTCCAGCAGCGTCTGACTGGTGTCGAGGCCCGCCAGCGCTTCGTCGTCGGGGATAGCGGCGGAGTCATCGTCGTCGCCGCCACACGCGGCACCCAGGCTCGCCATGACTGCCGTCAGCAGCAGAGTGGCCCGGGCCAGATACCACCAGGGTCGCTCCCCCGTCGGGCTCCGGGTCAGACGCACAGGGCGACAGTAGCCGTCATGTCGAGCTGGCAAAGCCCCGCACACGGCCGAACCGGTCCCCGAAATTGTGAACAACGGCCCCGGAGGGCCGTTGTTCACGGAAGATCGGGAGTCCACTCCGATGACCCAGGATCGACGTGCGGCGATCCGTGAGGCTGAACGTACAACGCCCCGGGGGAGCGAAAGTCGCGCGATCAGGACAAATTTTCCTCGATTGGTTCGCTCGCCTCACGATGGCGGGCCATACGCCCTAACCAGGATCCCCGGTCCACCGGCTCCGTCGAATCCCCCGGCATCACCCGGGGCGCCGAGGCGAAGGCCACGGAGTTGGGGACGTGAACGATGGCTCCGTCGTCGCAGACCACCTCGACCGAGGCCGGATGCATGGCACGGACTCGGCCTCGCACCTCCCCGAGCTGGATCCGCTCGCCGGGACGAAGCAGACGATGCAGGTACCGGCCGGTGGCGAGTTCACCGCTCATCGACCGACCGCCGAGGCCCACCAGCAGGACGAACGTGCCGGCCAGAGCGAACAACACGGCGCCGGTGAACACCATCAGGATCGTCGTGTCGAGCTGGAGCTGGCCCATCGCCAGCACCAGCGAGGACGCCGTCACGACGTGTCTCACGAGCGTGATCGCTTGGCTGCGGGAACGGTCCGAGGATCCGAGCAGCGCCCGGCCGGCGATCCCGGCCAGCGCCAGCGCGGCGGCCCGACCGATGATCACGATCAGACCGGCCGCGAGGATCCGAGGCGAGTAGACGAGCAACCGTTCGGGTACGGTTTCGAGCCGGTCGGGACTGGCCGCACCCAACGCCACCACCAAGCCCACCACGGTGAAGAAGGCGAAGACGAACAGCGCCGCGGCGCGGGCCGCGTCGGCCATCTCGGGTACATCGTCGCGTCCGGACGTGACGATGCGGCGAACCAGCGCGGCACCGACGACGCCGGACAACAGTCCGGTGACGACGCCGCCTATGGCGAGTATCCACGGTTCGATCATCGAGTTTCCTCCTCGGGATCGTCATTCAGGACGATGCGGGCCCATTCCCCGCCCACGGTGAACAGGTCAGCGAATACGGACAAGGCGCCTCGATCCCGAAGGCGGCGATCGACCGCATGTGCGGTGCGCGCCGAAACCTCAGCGGGCGGCGCCAGCGTGGTGCCCAGATGGGCGACCATCGCCGGTTCGAGCTCGCTCAGACGCTCGAGCTCGGCCATGCATGACTCGCAGTCGTGCACGTGCCGGCTCGTACGGTCGGGCGAGCCCGTCTCGAGCCAGTCGAGCAATCGCTCGCGTGAGGGATGTAGAGCTCGGCTCATCGCCACTCCTCCATCGATTTGGCCAGGACTCGTCGGGCCCGGAACAGGCGGGTCTTCACGCTCGACAACGGCAGGCCGAGGAGCTCGGCCATCTCCTCGTAGGACATGCCGTCGAGCTCGCGGAGCACGATCAACGCTCGGTCGTCCTCATTGAGCACGTTCAACGCATCCCAGAGATCGGCCAGCGCCGCCCGCCCCTCCACGGTGCGAGACACCCCGGGCCCGCTCGACCCATCGGGGAGCGCCTCCGGACCGAGCACGACATCGCGGCGGCTGCGCAGCATCGAGATCGCCGTATTGCGGGCCACCCGGAACAACCAAGCTCGTGGGACCGTGCCGTCGGCTTCGGTCGGCGCCGAGCGCCACGCCTTGATCATCGTCTCCTGGACCACGTCGTCCGCCAGCGCAGGGTCCCGGACGATGGACAGCGCGAATCGGTACACCGCGCTCGCATGCGTGGCGATCAACCCATCGAGCAGATCTGCCCGATCAGCACCGTTCTCCATTCCGTACCCATCGGCAGCGACGCGCGACGGATCAGGGTTCGGCGCCGATGACCTCGATGAGTCGAGCTCCGGGCCGACGGTGGACGACGACGATCGGCCGCCGCCGGCCGGATCCGGAGTCGGCCGGGCCGTCGCCGACGCTCAACGTGTCAGGTCCCTCGCCAGGCACGGAAGGCACCTCGAAATGAGCGGCCAGCTCCGACCACGCCGGGCCGACATCGACCGGTTCGATGACGGCAGCGACGCCGACGTTGCGCTGGAGGAGGGTCACCTGGGTCTGGTTCACGACCTCCGGGGCTCGGGCCAACGCTTCGGCGACCACCCGAGCCGCCTCCGTCTGCTCGCGGAAACCAGTCAACGTTTCGACCGCCCGAGCCGCCGCATCCGGCGACGGACCGAACTCGCCGCCGGCCTCCCAGTGACCGACCCGGATCCCCGCCGCCCGTCGGAGGCCGGACATGCGAAGCGCCACCACGAGCTGGCGGCTCGGGATCTGCTCGACACCCAGGCCCAGTAGCGCGGGCACGAGTGTCTCAGGCACGTCGTAGTGATCGCCCTGGAAACCCATGCGGCGGAGACCGACCTCGTGGGCGATCGGGTGGAGCTCGTCCACCGACTGGTCACTTATGAGGTGGGCCCACCGCAGATCCCGCCACCGCCAGCGGGCCTCGTCGACGAACAGCGCCATACCCGGGCACGCGTCGTCAGCGACCGGTCGAGCCGAAGCCCCCGGCGCCGCGCTCACTGTCGGGGAGCTCGTCGACCTCGACGAAGACCACGGTCTCGACCCGCTGGATCACGAGCTGGGCAATCCTCTCGCCCCGGGCCACGAGGAACGGCTCCGTCGGGTCGGTGTTCACCAGGAGCACCTTGAGCTCCCCTCGGTACCCGGAGTCGATCAGACCCGGGGTGTTGAGGCAGGTGACACCATGTTTGAGGGCCAGACCGCTGCGGGGCTGCACGAAACCGGCGTACCCGGCGGGGATCGCGACAGCCAGGCCGGTGGGGACGAGCGCCCGGCCACCGGAAGGCGCCAGCTCGACATCGGCGGAGGCGAGGAGATCGATCCCCGCATCGCCCTCACGGGCGTACCGGGGCAACGGGAGCGCGGGGTCGAGTCGGGTCACGGGCAGTTCCAGCACGGAGGCGACGCTACACGGAGGTCAGCGGAGCCTGCCCCCCGCCGAGCCCCGGCCGCATCGAGGGCCGGCACAGTTAACCTGCCCCTCCATGTTGGTATGGATGGACCTGGAAATGACGGGGCTCGAACCCGACCGGGATCACATCGTCGAGATCGCCACGCTGATCACCAACGACAACCTCGAGATCACCGCCGTCGGCCCCGATCTGGTGGTGGCGTGCCCCCAGGAATCGCTCGACGCAATGGAGACCATCGTCCGGGACATGCACACCCGCAGCGGCCTCCTCCCCCTCATCCAGGCATCGACCATCACGCTCGAACACGCCGGACGCCTGACGCTGGAGTTCATCCAGGCGCACGTCCCCGAGCCCCGCACCGTGCCCCTGTGCGGGAACTCGATCGGCACCGACCGCCGATTCCTGGCCCGCTACCTCCCCGACATAGAGAACTGGCTGCACTACCGCTCGGTCGACGTCTCGACCATCAAGGAGCTCGCTCGCCGCTGGAACCCGGGAGCGCTGACCAACGCGCCGAAGAAGGCCCTCGGTCACCGGGCCCTGGACGACATCCGCGAGAGCGTCGAGGAGCTCCGCCATTACCGGGCCACGGTGTTCCAGGCCCCGACCAGTGCAGATGTCACCCCAGCCGGGGGCGCCAAGTAGCGTGCCCGAGGTGAGCGCCGAGCCGTCGACACCCCCAGCGTCCACCGCTGAGACGGCCCCGAAAGACCCCGCTCTCACCACCTATCACAAGCAAGAGCAGGAGCCCGCTGGCACCACGATCGAGGAGCTGGCGCCCAACGTCTTGCGTATCCAGCTCCCCGTCAACCTGCAGGGGCTCGGACACGTCAACTGCTACGTGCTCGAAGACAGCCGCGGCGCCGTCCTGGTCGACCCCGGCCTCCCCGACGACGAGTCGTGGACCGCCCTGAAGGAGCGGCTCGCCGAGATCGGCATCCCGCAGCGACGTATCCACACCACGATCGCCACGCACTCCCACGTCGATCACTTCGGGGGCGTGCACCGCCTCCGCGAAGAGAACGCCACCGAGTTGCTCACCCATCGCAGCTTCCGTCGCACCATGCCGGTGCGAGAAGTGACCGAGAACCTCGATCTCAGCGCGCTGGAGCTCAACACCGACGACGACCTGGAGCGGCTGCGGGAGCGGTTCCGCCGCCCGACCCCATGGGGCGGGTTCATCACGCCCCCCGATGAAGCGCTGCGCAACTGGGTGCTGACCGCGTCGCCCGGTTTCTCCCGATTCGACCTGCCCGATCCCACGATCCGAGTCGACGATTCCCAGATCGTCGAGCTCGCCGGGCGCGAGTGGGTCGCCGTGCACACACCGGGGCACACCGAGGACCACCTCTGCCTCTACGACCCGGTCGAACAACTGATGCTGTCGGGTGACCACGTGTTACCGACCATCACGCCTCACATCGGCGGCATCGCCGGGCAGGACGATCCCCTGGCCGCGTTCTTCACGTCCTTGTCACGCATGCACGAGTTCCCGACCCGGCTCGTCCTGCCCGCCCACGGTCATCCCTTCACCGAGCTCGGCGAGCGGGCCGATCACATCTGCCAGCACCACCTCGAACGACTCGACATCTTGCGGCACGCCTCGGTCGACATCGGGGAGGGAACCGTGAACCAGTACATGCAGCGGCTGTTCCGCGAGCGCTCCTGGGGTCATATGGCCGAGAGCGAAACCTACGCCCACCTCGAACACCTCCGCCTGCTGGGGCAGGCGACTGTCGGCGAACGCGACGGACTCCGCACCTACATCGTCACCGACTGAACTCCGAGCCGGCCGGCTCGAAATAAATCGGTTGACGGCTCCGCCGGTATCGTGGTGCACTTCTTCCGCACGGCCGTCAACGGTCGCGCACTTCTCCAGACGTTCGAGCCACCCCGGAAAGGGAGCGACCCGATGAAGCAGACGATCGAGCAGCACCAGGCAGGCCTCACCGCCCTCGCCGCCGCCGCTGTGGTCGCGCGCCGTCGCTTCCACACCGTGACCGCCAACGGTTACGCCGGCATCGGCAACGCCAACTGGCCCGCCACCAAGCCGATGCACGTCACCACCACCTGCCACCGGCCCAGGGGAGCGTCTCCACAGACGTAACCAAGACTGACCAAGTCTCCCCTGGGCCGCCGGATCGCAATCCGGCGGCCCTTCTGGTTTTTCCGGGTCCATCACGCCCATCGCCAACTCGCCCACCCAACCGACACATCACACACATACCCACCGAGGAGATGCGGACATGTCCGCCGTCATCATCGAGATCACCGCACCAAGCCTGACCGAGATCCCGACACCCAGTGCCATCGCCGGCGCCTGGGAGGCTCTCGCCGCCTGCCGCGATGCCAACGTGGCCACCGACCTGTTCTTCTCCGACGACCTGGGCGACATCGCGGCGGCCAAGCGCGTCTGCACCGAGTGTCCGGTCCTGGCCGACTGCTTGGAGGCGGCGTTGGAGCGGGCCGAGCCCTGTGGAGTGTGGGGCGGCCAGCTCTTCGCCAACGGTCATGTCCTGGCGCAGAAGCGGCGTCGGGGGCGGCCCCCGAAGCGGCCCCGCCCCGAGGACCAACTGCCCGTGGTCCCGATCCCGGTCCACCTGCAGCACCGTATCGCCGGCTGAGCCGGGTCGCGGGGCTCCGGGGTACCCGGTTTCCCTAAGGCACCCAGGCGGGTGACCTCCACCAGCTCACGACGGATCAGGGTGACGACATCGAGCCCTGATCTGTCTGCTGGTCGAGTCTCACCCCCGAACTGGGAGACCAACCCGTCGCGTGGGCGACCACCCGGTCTCCCAGTTCGTCGCGGTGGGCACGGCCGGCACGGACCACGACCGGGAATGCCGGTATGGTCGGGTCGGGTTGAGGTGACCTAGTGAACTCGATGCGGATCTCCCGGAGCCCGAAGCTCGCGCTTGCGCTTGCGCTTGCGCTTGCGCTGGTCCTAGCTGTGAGCTCGTCCGCCTGTACGGCGTCCGACGACGATGACGCACTCGATCTCGGAGGCGACCCGATCTCGGCCGACGAGTTGCCCGAGCCCGACATCGACCCGTCGGTCCTCGATCTCCCGTTGGAGACCTTCGACGGGCAGACGCTTCGGATGGATGACATCGAGGGTCCGATCGTGGTCAACTTCTGGGCCTCCTACTGTGCCCCGTGCGTCGACGAGATGCCGGAGTTCGAGGCCGTCCATCAGACCTTGGGGACTTCGGTGACCTTCGTCGGGGTCAACTCCGCCGATCGGGTCCGAGATGCCGACGAGTTCGCCGCCTCCACCGGGGTGACGTACACCCTCGTGCGCGACCCTGACGGCATCATCGCCGCGGCATTCGGGGTGATCGCGCTCCCCGTCACCGTCGTGTTCGACTCCGATCACGACCCCGTCGACTTCCACACGGGCCAGATGTCTTCCGACGACCTCACCAGCCTCCTCGCCGAGGTCACCGCGTGATCGACGTCTCCCTCGCCTACCCCTTCTCGCTCGGACTGGTGGCTGCGTTCAACCCGTGCGGGTTCGCGATGCTGCCCACGTACCTCGCCTACTTCGTCGGCGTCGAGGACAGCGACCGGGGCCCGTTCGGCAACATGGTGCGCGGCCTGATCGTCGGCGCGACCGTCACCGCCGGTTTCGTCGCGGTGTTCGGGATCATCGGCATCATCACCCGCAACCTCTTCACCAACGGGGCCATCGAGGACCGCCTCCCCTGGGTCACGCTGGTGATCGGCGCCCTGCTCATACCCCTCGGGATCGCCATGGTGGCCGGCGTCGAACCCAAGTTGTCGCTGCCGCGTTTCCAGAAGGGCGGCGACAGCCGTGAGCTGGCGTCGATGTTCCTGTTCGGCGTGTCGTACGCCGTCGTCTCCTTCGGCTGCACGGCGCCACTGTTCATCTCCCAGGTGGCCACCTCGTTCACATCCGACGGCACGACGGAGGGCGTCGCGTCATTCCTCGCCTACTCGGCCGGTATGGGGCTCATCGTCATCTTCTTGACCATGGCCGTCGCGCTCGCCCGCGCATCGGTCGCTCGCAACCTTCGGCGGGTCCTGCCGTACGTGAACCGGGTCTCGGGGATTCTCCTCATCCTCGGCGGTATCTATGTCGTCAGCTACGGCTGGTGGGAGATCCAGGTGCTCGACGACCCGACTGGCGCCTTCGACAACCCGGCCCAGACCCGGCTGGAGGAGTTCCGTACGACGGTGTCGGAGTGGGTGCGAGATGTCGGGCCTGAACGACTCGGCCTCATCCTCGCTCTCGGGATCGCCGCTCTCCTCGTGTGGGCAGCCCAGCTCCAGCTCCGCAGCCGGGCGCGCCTGCAACTCGTCGGCGCCGCGACAGCCGTATGGCTGCTCGCCGAGGCGCTCAACGAGGCCGACCTCTACCTCCGACCCACCGCCCGTCTCGTCGGTGGCCTCCCTGCGCGAATCGGTCACTGGTTCACCGACCCACTGCGGTGGGGCGTACCCCTCGAAGATGCTCACCATCGCGGCGACCGGCTGGTTGGTGGCCCGGAGGCTTCGTCACCGCCCGCCGCCACCCACCACGGCCCCCGCGACGACCTGACCGGCCACATTCCCGACACCGGGCCACGCTCACGGCGCCAGCCGCTCGATGGTCCATGACGCCGACCCGTCGGGACGGCGGTACCGGAGGCGGTCGTGCAGCCGGTCGGGGCGCCCCTGCCACAACTCGAACCGATCGGGGATGACTCGATATCCGCCCCAGTCCGGCGGCCGGGGCACATCGAGGCCGTCGAAACGAACCTCGGTGTCATGCACCAAACGATCAAGGGCCGCCCGGTCCGGCAACACGCGGCTCTGATCCGACGCCCACGCTCCGATCTGGGAGCCTCGGGGACGGCCGGCGAAGTAGGCGTCAGCCTGCTGATTGCTGACCAGCTCGACTCGACCTTCCACCCGGACCTGCCACCGGACCGCCTGCCAGGCGAACACCAGCGCCGCTCGTCCGGTCGCCGCCAGCGCCACCGCCTTGTCGCTCGTCTGGTTGGTGTAGAAGACGAAACCGTGGTCGAGCTGACGGAGTAACACCACCCGAGCACCCGGCCGGCCTTCGGAGTCGACGGTACTCAACACCATGGCGTCGGGCTCCGGGTGGCCACTCGACCGTACGGTCTCGTGCCAACGTCGGAACTGGGTGAACGGTTCGGGGTCGAGGTCGGTCACATCCAGGTCCTGGGTGGCGTTGCGGTTCCGCAGACGCTCGACGTTCATACCGTCCATGTCCGCTCCCTCCGGAGGCGTCCACTGGTTCCTCAGGTGGGCCCGAGAACCGCTCATCGTGGGTCGCTCACGCTACCGTCAGGCCCCATGATCGACGTGCGACGACTGGCCGACGACGACTACCGCCGGGGCGTGCTGCGCAAGGGCGCCGACGCCGACCTCGTCGATCGGGTGGCGGCACTCGACGCCGATCGCCGGGTGCGCCAGACAACGGTCGAGGGGCTTCGCGCCGAGGCCAACCAGGCGTCGAAGGAGATCGGTCGATCGTCGGCCGAGGAGCGGCCGGCCCGCATCGAGGCGGCGGGGCAACTGAAGGTGCAGCTCTCCGACCTCGAGTCGTCCCTGGCTGCGCTCACCGACGAGCTCGACGCGCTGGCCGTCACCATCCCGAACCCGGCCCACGAGTCGGTGCCGTCCGGCGGCGAGGACGATTTCGAGGTCCTCACCGTCGTCGGGGAGACCGTGCCCGCTCCCCCGTTCGATCACGCCGAGTACGGCGAGCGCATGGGCTGGGTCGAGACCACCCGGGCGTCGGTCAATTCGGGCAGCCGGTTCTCCTACCTCATGGGCGAGGCCGTTCTCCTCGAGTTCGCCCTCGTGCAGTGGGTCATGACCCAGCTCGTGGCGGAAGGTTTCACGCCCGTGGTGCCACCCGTCCTCGTACGCGAGGAGTTGATGGTGGAGGCAGGCTTCTTCCCGACCGATCGCCACCAGGTCTACGAGCTCGACCAGGACGGCCTCTTTCTCATCGGCACGTCGGAGGTCGCCCTGGCCGGCCTGCACCGTGAGGACCGATTCGACCCCGCCGTGCTGCCGCGCCGCTACGCCGGGTTCTCCACCTGCTTCCGCCGCGAGGCCGGGACCTACGGCAAAGACACCCGCGGCATGTTTCGGGTCCACCAGTTCGACAAGGTCGAGATGTTCTCCTATGCCTCTCCGGAACGTAGCTGGGACGAGCTCGAGGTCCTGCGGTCACTCCAGGAGCGGATCATCGGCGGTCTCGGACTGCCGTACCGAGTCATCGTTGTCGCCGCCGGCGACCTCGGGGCCCCGGCGGCCAAGAAGTACGACTGCGAGGTGTGGCTCCCTTCCGAGGGGCGGTACCGGGAGCTGACCTCGTGCTCGAACTACCTCGACTACTCGGCCCGGCGGCTCAAGACGCGGGTCAAGACCGAGGCCGGCAGCGAGCTGGTCCACACCCTCAACGGCACCGCCTGCGCCGTCGGCCGCACCCTGGTGTGCCTGATGGAACACGCGCAACAGCCCGATGGCTCGTTCCTCGTCCCCGAGGTCCTGCGTCCGTTCTGCGGCTTCGACCACATCCCCGCTCGCTGAGCGGCCCACAGGCCCGCGGCCTGCAACTACTCGTCGAACCGGAGACCATCGGCGAACTGGGAGACCAGACCGTCGTGTCGGCGACGGGTCAGTCTCCCAGTACGCCGGAGGGGGAGGGGGTGGGCAGTGGGGTGGGCTTCGGTGTGAGCCCGGGCGTGGAGGTGGTGCGCACGATCGTGCGCTGATCGGTGCCTCGGTGTTGGGCGGTCCACTTGACCCACAGGATCGTGATCAGCACCCAGAGATAGAGGCCGCCGATCACCTTCATGATCAGCCCCGCCGCCTGCTGATCGCTGGCCACGGTGATGCCCCACAGCCGTACCGGCTGGTCGTACGCCGAGTACACCGCCTGGTCTGCGAAGGTGAGCCACCCGGCGGGGACGGTGGGGATGATCGACATCGAGAACAGGAACAGCATTTGCCCGGGCAGCGGCAGTCGGAGCTCCCGAAGGGGCGACACGATCAGGCTCCAGGCCAGCAACGCGGTGCTGAACAGCAGCAGGTGCATGGAGTAGTGGAACACCCCCGACTCGGTCGACCGGTTGACGACCGCCTCCCAGTGGGTCAACGCCTGGAGCCCGTTGAAGACCACGCCGACCAGCAACGGCCGGGTGAGGAAGCGCAGCACCTTCGAGGCCCGCCCGCCGTCGAGGAAGATCAGACGGGCCAGCCATTCGGGCATGGCGATCATGAACAGCGGCGGCACGACGAACACGATCAGCATGTGCTGGACCATGTGCACCGAGTACAGGTATCGCTCGGCGATGTCGTGGAGCGGCCAGTCCGCGGCGATCCACAACAGGCCGACCGCCCCCAGGAAGGCGCGCTTCTGGCGAGGCGTGACGATCGGCTCCCCAGGGGGGACGACCTTGGGTCCGATGACCCGGACGGCGTAGCCGCCCAACGCGACGATGGTCAGGATCAGGCCCCACACCTCGGGGTGGGCCTGGAAACGCCACGGCTCGAGCGCGAGCATCATGGCCGCCTCATCAGAAGTCGAAGGCGTCCCACCACTTGAAGGCGCTCAGCGCGGCGATGTAGACGCCGCACGCCAGCACCAACCCGGTCACGAAGATCTTCGTGAACAGGCCGATGTCGTACTTCAGGTGCATGAACCACGCCGCCACCATGAAGAACTTGATGACCATCAGGACCATGAGGACGGGCACCAAGGCCTCGCCGATGTCGACGAAGTAGGTCGCGACCTCGACGGCGGTGAGCGCGGCCAGGATCGCCGCGATCTTCACGTACTCACGGTCGCTCGGGCCGTGATGATCGTGGGCGGCATCGTGCGCCTGGACGGTTGCTTCGCTCATGACGGTGGCTCCAGCAGCTCAGATCGGCTAGGCGGTGAGGTAGACGACGGTGAAGATGAACACCCAGACGATGTCCACGAAGTGCCAGTACAGACCGATGATCTCGACGGTCTCGGCTCGTTTCGGGGTCAGTTCGCCCCGGAACGACACCACCAACAGCGACAGCAGCATGATCACCCCGAGCGACACGTGCACACCGTGGAAGCCGGTCAGGGTGAAGAACGCGGAGCTGAACGGGCTCGTGGTGTAGCCGAGGCCCTCGCGGTAGAACGCCGTGAACTCGTACACCTGGCCCGACAGGAACACGGCGCCGAGGAGGGCGGTTGTGCCCAACCAGATCCGGTTGCTGCGGATGTCGCCACGCTGCAACGCCGACAGGGCCAACACCATGGTGAGCGACGACATGAGCAGCACGAACGAGCTGACGGAGGTGAACGGGATGTCGAACAGATCGGTGCTCGGCTCCGGGCCGCCGTTGGTCTCGTGCCGGTACAGCAGGTAAGTCGAGATCAGGCCGCCGAACAGGAGGCATTCCGAACCCAGGAACAGCCACATGGCCAGCTTGGTGTTCGACATGCCCGTGTTCGTGGCGTGGGACGTGTCGACGGGAGCAGGCGAGGTGCCGGCCGGCGTCGCGGTGGTCTCGGCCGACGCAGGCGTGGTGGTGGTCGCGGCGGACATCAGTGCGCTCCCTCGTCGTCGGCGCCAGCGCCGGCATCGGCCACCTTGTCGGCGCCCGCGCCGACGGCCACCAGTTCCTCGCCGGCCGAGGGCAGCTCCGCGGTGTGGTCGGACGGTCCGTGATCATCGTGGCCGTGATCGTCGTGCCCGTGGCCGCCGGCGTTGGGATCGTCGACCGGCTCCATGGCCCACCCGAAGATCGCACCGACGACGACGAGGCCACCGACGATGCAGAGCCACAGGTTGAAGATCAGGCCGAAACCGATGATCGGCAACCCGGCCGCCAAGACGATGGGCCAGTACGACGGCGCCGGCAGATGCACGCCCACCGCATCGCCCTTCTGCGCGATGTCTTCGGGGTACGCCAGGCGGACGACCTTGCCGTTCTCGTCATGGCCGTACTTGCGGTGCCACCAGTCGTCCTGGCTGACGATGGTGGGGATGGTGTCGAAGTTGTGCTCGGGCGCCGGGCTCGGGATCGACCATTCGAGGCTGCGAGCGTCCCACGGGTCGGGCCCGACCGGCGGCTGGAGGTGCCGACTGCGGGTGCTGCGGATCACGTTGACCAGGAAGACCAAGATGCTGAAGGCGAGGACGAACGAGCCGATGCTGGCCACCATGTTCCAGAACTCGAACCCGAACCCCTCGGCGTAGGTGTCGTAGCGCCGCGACATGCCCTGGAGACCGAGGATGTGCATCGGGCCGAAGGTCAAGTTGAAGCCGATCAGCATGATCCAGAAGTTGACCTTGCCGAGACGGTCCGAGAGCTTGTACCCGAAGACCTTCGGCCAATAGAAGTACAGGCCCGAGAAGAGACCGAAGATGATGCCGCCGAAGATCACGTAGTGGAAGTGGGCGACGATGTAGTAGGTGTCGGTCTGCTGGGTGTCCGCCGGGGCCAACGAGTGGGTGACACCGGACAGGCCGCCGATCGTGAACATCGACATGACGCCGATGGCGAACAACATCGGCGCCTCGAACCGCAGCCGCCCGCCCCACATGGTGGCGAGCCAGTTGAGGATCTTCACACCCGTCGGCACGGCGATGAACATCGTCGACAAGGAGAACGCGGCCACCGAGATCGGCCCGATGCCCGACACGAACATGTGGTGCGCCCAGACGCCCCAGCCCATGAAGCCGATGGCGATGCCGGAGAACACCATGAAGCTGTAGCCGAAGATCGGTTTGCGGCTGAAGGTCGGGATGACCTCCGACACGATGCCGAACGACGGGAGGACGAGGATGTACACCTCGGGATGGCCGAAGATCCAGAACAGGTGCTGCCACAGCAACGGATCACCGCCGGCCTCGACATTGAAGAAGTTGGCGTCGAAGAGCCGATCGAAGGTGAGCAGGAACAGAGCCACCGCAATGACCGGCATGGCGAACAACAGCAGGAACTGGACCACGAGCAGCATCCAGGTCAGCACCGGCATGCGGAACAGGCTCATGCCCGGCGCCCGCATGTTCAGCACCGTGGCGATCAGGTTCACCGCGCTGACCAGCGATGCGATGCCGACGATCTGCAGGCCGACCGCGTAGAAGTCGACGCCGTGGGACGGCGAGAACGTGACGCCGTTGTTCGGGGCGTA
This sequence comes from uncultured Acidobacteriota bacterium, assembly GCA_963732655.1. Taxonomy (GTDB): domain Bacteria; phylum Actinomycetota; class Acidimicrobiia; order Acidimicrobiales; family SHLQ01; genus CAVTWS01. The sequence goes on from CAVTAI010000012.1 coordinate 237,260, forward strand.
ACAGAACCAACCGCAGTCCGGCGCACCATCGACGAACCAGGCGGCGTTCACGAACAGGGCGCCGAAGATGAAGATCCAGAAGCTGAGCGCGTTGAGCCGCGGGAACGCGACGTCTCGGGCGCCGATCTGCAGCGGGATCAAGTAGTTGGCGAAGGCGGCCGCCAGCGGCATGGCGGCCATGAAGATCATCGTGATGCCGTGCATGGTGAAGACCTGGTTGTAGGCCGACGCCCCGAGCACCTCACCGTTCGGGACGGCGAGTTGCAGGCGGATCAGCAGCGCCTCGATGCCACCGATGATGAAGAACACCAGGGCGGCGCCGCCGTACAAGATGCCGATCTTCTTGTGGTCGACCGTGGTGAGCCAGCTGGTCCAGCCCCCATGCGAGCGGGGCCGGGTGAAGCCACCCAGGGGACGCTCGACGATGGCGACCGCGCCGGTGCCGCCGGCGGGCAGGAGTTCCTTGGGAGGTTCTTCGGTGATCGTCATCGTTTTGCTCCCCGCAGACGGGTCGGGATCACGGATGGGGCCGGTGTCGAGAGATCAGTCGACATGAGCCTGCTCGATGTTCGCTGGATCCGGCGGTGCGCCGGTGGTGGCCAGGAAGGCCACCAGGTCGTCGATCTCGGTCTCGGAGAGACCCAGGTTCGGCATGCCACGTCCTTCGCCGGGAGCCATGTCCTTCACGGCCGATGGATTGCGCAGCCACGCCTCGAGGTTGTTCACGGCGAGGGTACCGTCCTCGTTGTAGAGCACCTGGGTGCCCCCGGCGAATCGGGTGCGGCTGGCGAAGTGGGTGAGGTTGGGTGCGGCCTCCGAGACCAGCGCCTCGGCGACCGCGGCGGGGTCGTACAGGTCGTCGTTGACTCCCTCGAGCAGGTGGCAGCTCGAGCAGCGGGTCCGGAAGGCGGTCATGCCGCGTTCCTCCGCCGTTGCCGTCGGCGCGACCGCTTCGGTATCACCGGCCGCGACGGCGGCGAGATACTCCTGAGCGTCGACGCTTTCGGGGGTGTAGGGGGTCATCTGCTCGGTCACCCACGTCTGGAACTGCTCGTCGGTGACGGCGATGACCTCCATCTGCATCCGGGAGTGCGACAGACCGCAGAACTCGGTGCAGGTACCGAAGTAGGTCCCGGGTTCGTCCGCCGAGACCTCCCACGGCGAGAACCGCCCCGGCACGGCATCACGTTTGCCGTTCAGCGGCGGGATCCAGAAGCTGTGGAGCACGTCACGGGAGGTGACGTGGAGCTCGATCTCCTGGCCCGCCGGGATGACCATCTGGGTCGCGGTGACGATGTCGGCCGGGGGGAGATCGTTGGCGTGGTCGATGTCGGTGATGTCGATGCCGTCGAAGTAGTAGCGGAACTCCCACCACCACTGTTGCCCCACCACCACGACCGTGGGTTCCCAGCTCACCGTCTCACCGTCGACCTCGACTTCGAAGGCGTTGGCATCGGTGTCGTTGAGGTCGACCAGGGCGATGAGGCTGAACACACCGATGCCGGCGAGCAGCACGGTCGGGATCATCGTCCAGAGGATCTCGAGCGTGGTGTTGCCCTCGTTCTGCTCCGGCCATTCGTCGTGGGGATGCCGGGAGGCCCGGAAGCGGTACGCCATGTAGAGCGTGGCGCCGGCGACCAGGGCCAGGACGATCCCGGCGATGATGAAGATGGGCCCGATCAGCTTGTCGATGGCCTGAGCGTTGTCGCCCTTGGGATCGAGGCTGTCGAGCTCGGCATCGTTGGCGCACCCGGCGAGCAGGAGGCCGATCGGGGCGACGATCGCGCCGAACCGGCGGCGCCGGGAGGGTCGGGTGCTCGTGGAATCGGCCATGTCAGCCCTCGGCTCCTTCATCGGCGGCGGGCGCCTCGGATTCGGTCGACGCGCCGTCGGTGGCGCCGCCATCGCTGGCCGGCTCCTCCGTCACCGCTTCCTCACCCTCTTCGCCTTCGCTCTCGTGATGTTCGAACTCGCGCTCCCCGTTCACGGCCGACACGATGCCCGCCCCGAGCAGCCCCACTCCGCAGACCAACACGAGGGCCGTGGCCAGGTTCCGCGACACCTTGGGCCGCAGGACGAGGAGGATGGCCCCGCCGAAGATGACGAGGCCGAGAACCATGGCCACGAAGGTTGAACCCACCTTCGACACGGTGAGCAGCACCCGGGACAGCGCCAAGACGATCACCCCGAAACCGATCACGGCCAACGCCGGCACTTCGTAGCCGCGCATCAGCTCGCGACGCAGGGTGCGGTTTGCGGCGGCGTCGCCCGTCGCCCGATCCGACCACGCCGAGATCACCCACTCGATCACGCTCACCGTCACGAGCGCGATGCCCGCCACGAAGATCGCCGGGCTCAGCACCAGACCGATGGCGATGGCGCCCGTCCCGAACGCGGCGAGGATCGGCCACATGCTGGCCGGCACCGGCACCTGACCGGCCGGTGCGAGGTCAGCTCCGAGATACGAGGCGGCCGCCTCGGCATCGGCATCTCGGTACGCGACCGACATCCCGGCCAGCCCGGCCAAGACCAACGCCAGGACGAGCAGGGCGACGTACCCGACGTGCTCGCCCACCGCGCCTTTGAACCCGGCCGTCAACGGGCCGAGGCCGGCTCCACCGGTGGAGTACCCATAGGCGATGGCCGCGGCGAGCGCCGCCATGCACGTTGCGAAGAAGAGCTTGAAACCCGTGGAGATCATGGAGTCCCTACTTGGAGATGTAGATCCCGTACCAGATGACGAAGTACACGAGCACGAGGGCGTACCAGAAGATCGCCGCAGCGACCATGCCGTCGGATTGCCGGCTCGTGTCGGAACTGCCAAAGGCGCGGATGGCCATGACGGCGAGGAACGCCATGCCGGCCAGCAGCATGGCGACGAAGGCGCCGGTGATCACCCAGAGCAAGAGGGCCGCTCTGGAAGCGTCGATCGGAAGGGCGATGTCCTTCCAGTAGAAGACCTGCTGGTTGACGGTGGCGGCGCCGAACACGGCGGTGACCGCCAACGCCAGCACCGCATGGGCCCGGTCGTTGCGGGCGACGGAATACACCGCCCACTGGACCGTGACCACCGACATGGCCAGCGTCGTCATCATCATGCCGCCCGGTACGAGCGAGATGGCCCCCTCGGGGAACCACTGCTCTCCCGCGCCGATGGCCTGATCGCGGGCCGAGAAGTACACGCCGAACAACCCGGCGAACAGCATGAGCATGGCGCCGGTCGCCAAACCGCTGCCGATCAGCAACGTGCGGGGCCGAGTCGCCGGCGCAACCGGCAAGGCCCGAGGTGCGGTGGCGGTGGACATCAGACGGCCTCCTCCTCGTCGAGCAGTGGTCGTTCCGAACGCACCGTCGCGACCGGGGCGGCGAAGTTGCCGGCCGGCGGCGGTGAGCTGGTCGCCCATTCCAGGGTGTGGCCGCCCCAGGGGTTGGACCCGGAAGCCTCACCACGCCCGAACGTGACCAGGAGGAACGTCAAAAAGGCCAACAACGCTGCCAGGGCCAGGACCACGCTGCCGATACCCGACAGCACCCGGAGCGTGTCGAGCAGATCGGCATTCTCCTCGGTGTCCTTGACGAACCCGGCTGCGATGGGGGCGGCGGTGACCAACACGGTGCCGAGCAGCAGGAGCACCACGACGAGTCCGGCCGCAGGGACGGGTAGCTGACGGCCGGTCAACTTGGGTCCCCAGAAGGCGAGTGCGGCGATCGCTCCGGCCACGGACGCCCACAGGGCCGCCTGGGCAACACCGGCATCGGCGGCCGTACCGACCAGCTCGAACGGCTCGAACGCACGGACGGTGCTCGACACCGCCGCGATCAGGATGAGCAGCAGAGCACCGATGGTCCCCACGAGCGGCGCCGAGAGCCGCAACGCACGGCCACCGACCCGCAGTGAATCGAGCCAGCCGCCGAGTGAGGCCAGGACGGGCAGGATCACCGCCAGACCCATGGCGAGGTAGAGCAATTCGTGGGTGCTGTCCTGGGCGCCTGGCGCCTCGAAGGCCACGCGGGCGAAGGCGCCGAAACCCAACACGCCGAAGAAGGCCGCAGCGCCGAGCAGCACGGTGTACATCTTGGGCCGGGTCCGGGTGAGGACCGGGATGATGTCGCCGATGATGCCGAGCACTGGGAGGGCGTAGAGGAACACCTGCGGGGCCGACACCGCCCAGCTGACCTCGCCGTAGATCGATGACTCGATGCCGTAGGCGATCGGCGGGCGGCCCCGGAGATCGACATAGGCGAGGAGGAGGTCGGCGATGAGGATCGGGAGCGAGAACACCAGCAGCACGCTCGACACCAGACCGGTCCACGACAACATCGGCACCCGGTGCAGCGACATGCCCGGAGCACGAAGGGCGAGGACTGTCGTAGCCAGGCAGATCGACCCGAGCCCGAGGGACAGCGCCACCAGGATCAGCCCGGCGAGCGAGAGCGCGACGGCGTCGGAGTTGGTGCCCTCGACCGAGCCGCCCAGGCCACCATCGCCGGCCCACGAGCCGATGACGAGGCCCGCACCGATCAACCAGGCCCAGAACGAGGCCGCCGCCGCTTGAGGAAAGGCCCCGGCGGGCGAACCGACCTGGAGCGGTGCGATGGCCAGTCCGAGACCCAAGAAGAACGGCACGACGACGAGGAAGGCCAGCGAGAACTGGGAGAGGGTCGCCGCCTGGGTGACGCTGTCCACCGTCTCGAACAGGTCGAGATCGTCGAGGTCCATCCCCTCGATGCCCACCACGGCGCCCACCACGGCGGCCACGACGAGGAACAACGAGGCGAACCCCATGAAGAGGCGGCCGACCACCTTGTGATCGGTCGAGGTGACGATGTCGTACAACCAGGCGGACTCGACGGGCCCCGCGGCGGTCACCTGTACGGTCGTAGGTGCTTCCGTGACAGTCATAGGCGTGTAGTTCCTCGGCGCGAAGGCCCGGTCAGAATCGAATGACACGGTCGCCGCCGAGCCGGGCACGACGAGGCGTCCGACGGGTCGACGCACGGCCCGGTCACGGGCGGACACAGTATCTTCCCTCCGCTCGACCATCGAACCGGGCGATGGTCGAGCGGGCTCGACGTCACGAGGGTCACCACCCGCTCCGGAGCAACTCGTCGGCCGCCATGGCGCCGAACAGCACCGTGACGTAGGTGATCGAGTAGCCGAACAGCCGCATCGCCCGGGCGGCGGTGGGTTGACGCAGGAGCGCAACCGCGAACCAGGTGAACCCGGCGCCCAGCAGAACCGCAGCTCCCCAGTACAACCAACCCATGCCCGCGACCGGCGCAAACACCAAGGTCGTGGCCCACAACGCCAGCGTGTAGATCAGGATCTGACGGCCGACGGTGCGCAGCGACGCCACCGCCGGGAGCATCGGCACATCGGCGGCGCGGTAGTCGTCGGCGTAGCGGATGGCCAGCGCCCAGAAGTGCGGTGGGGTCCAGATGAAGATGACTGCGAACAACACGACGGGTGGCCAGGCCAGCGAGTTGGTGACCGATGACCACCCGATGAGCACGGGAGCAGCGCCCGCGGCACCACCGATGACGATGTTGCTCGTCGACCGGCGCTTGAGCCACAGCGTGTAGACGAAGACATAGAACAAGCAGGCGGCGACGGCGAGCGCGGCGCTGAGCAGGTTGACGAAGCCCCAGAGCCACACGAACGCCACCGCTTCGAGGGCGACGGCGAACACCAGGGCTTCGGGGGGGCGCACGACGCCGGTGACGAGCGGGCGGTTACGGGTGCGCTGCATCAGGCGGTCGATGTCGCGGTCGACGTACATGTTGATGGCGTTGGCGCCCCCGGCGGACAACGTGCCGCCGATGACCGTCGCCACCATCAGCCAGACCGACGGCAGACCTCGCTCGGCGACCACCATGGTGGGGACCGTCGTGATCAGCAGCAGCTCGATGATCCTCGGCTTGGTGAGGGCGACGAACCCCGCGATGCGGGCGCGAACGGGGACGCGGGCCGACTGGAGCATCGGGGTCAGGCTATGACCGGCATGCTCGGGCCGCCAAGGCCGGTGTCGCCCGGTATCCACAGATAGGGTCCCCAGAGTGGATCTCGACCGCTACCGCAGGGTCACCGGGGCCGCCCTGATCCTCCTCGGGGCCATCATCGTGAGCGGAGCCGCCGTACGCCTGACCGGTTCGGGCCTCGGTTGCACGGATTGGCCGACCTGCGAGGAGCAGCAGCTGGTCGGCGACTTCGGCTACCACGGCTGGATCGAATACGGGAACCGGTTGATCACCGGCCTCGTATCGCTGGCCGTGGTGCTGGCGGCGCTCGGCGCCCACCGTCTCCGTCCACCTCGGCCGGATCTCCTCCCCTGGGCGTGGGGACTGGTCGCCGGGGTCGTCGGCCAGATCGCCCTGGGCGCCGTCGTCGTCTACCTCGACCTCGATCCGCGGCTCGTGATCGGCCACTTCCTGCTGTCGATGGTCCTGCTGTGGAACGCCGTGGTGCTGCATCACAAGACCCGCAGCGCCGCCCCGGACGGCGCTCCAGCCAACGTCAGCGCCGCCCCGGGCCCGACACCAACGCTGACCACGCACATCCGGGCGCTGTCGTTCGCCGCCACCGCGGTTCTCGTGTCCGGCACGGTGGTCACCGGCTCGGGCCCCCACACCGGCAGCCTCGACGAACCGATCGATCGGCTGCCCTACGCCATCCCCGATGTCGCCCGGCTCCACAGCGGTCTCGTGTGGATGCTGGTGATCGGGACCATCGCCCTCGCCCTCCGCCTCCGAACCGGCACCGCCGGCGCGACCGACGCGGCGCGCACCCATGTCCACGTGGCGCTCGGCGTCATGACCGTCCAAGGCTCAATCGGGTACGTGCAGTACGCCCTCGACGTGCCCGAGGGACTGGTGGCCATCCACGTCGCCGGAGCCGTAGCCTTGTGGGCGACGATGATGAGCCTGCACCTGAGGCTCATCCCACCGCGGCGACTCGGCCGACGGCCCGGGACGTTGCGTCTGCGACCCGGCCCCCCGGCCGGGACGCAGTTACCCGAACCCGCCCGGACCTGATGCCCACCGCCGCTCCCGCCGAAGTCGAGTCACCCGGCATCGACAGTGACACCACGGTCGATCCCGATATCCCCTGGATCGTGCTGGTCTGGAACGATCCGATCAATTTGATGGTGTACGTGACCTACGTCTTCCGAAAGCTCTTCGGGTACTCCAAGGCCAAAGCCGAGGAACTGATGCTCGACGTGCACCACAAGGGCCGGGCGGTGGTCTCCACCGGCAGCCGCGAGCAGGCGGAGCTCGACGTCTTCCGGTTACACGAACATGGCCTGTGGGCGACCATGCAGCAGGACCGCTGACCCGGTGGGCAGCCCCTTCCGCCGAACCGCTGGCGGCTACACGATCTCGCTCGACCCTTCGATCCGTCAGCTGCTCGGTCACGTCCTCGAGGAGTTGCGAGATGCCCTCCTGATGGGCGACCCGGACGCCCTCCGCCGGCTGTACCCCCCGGCCTACGCCGACGACGAAGCCCGCCAAGCCGAGTACGACGCGCTCGTGCGCGACGATCTGCTGGCCCGTCGCCTCGACGCGATCGACGTCGTCGAGGCGACGGTGGACGCGGGCGAGGTCACGAGCGCTCAGCTCGAATCGTGGGTCGGCGTCGTCAACGATGTCCGCCTGGTGCTCGGTACCCGACTCGATGTCTCCGAGGATCACCACGGGGTTCCGGCCGACCATCCCGACGCCTTCGCACACGACGTGTACGACCTCCTGTCGCAATTGCTCGGCCTTGCGGTCGATGCGCTCGCCGACGACGGGTGACGCTCCCACCCCGCCGAGTTGTCCCCGGCCCAGATGAGGGCGGACCGCCAGGCGGATTCGGGCAAAACGGGCGCTAGAAAACACTGTCGATATCCGGCCCCCATCGTCCAGAGGCCTAGGACACCGCCCTTTCAAGGCGGCAACACGGGTTCGAATCCCGTTGGGGGTGCTGATGACACGCGACGTGGTTGAGATTCTCGGCCGGCAACGCGTGTTGTTCCGATGGCCGGGCCGCTACCCTGTCGTCTCGTCGTTCCGGCCATTTTGCGGGACGCAAGCTGGTCCCGTAGTGCAGCTTGGAGTGCACGCCGGCCTGTCAAGCCGGAGGTCGCGGGTTCAAATCCCGTCGGGACCGCTACCGCCGTACGTGCGGTATCCGGTCGGGTAGCTCAGTAGGCAGAGCGACCGCCTGAAAAGCGGTAGGTCACCGGATCGACGCCGGTCCCGACCACAACTGAGAACACAGGTCAGAAGACGGGTTCTGTCCTACGAAGCGCACATCGCCGGCCTCTCGGGGCCGGCGATCCCGCGTCCATCCCGCAGCCTCCGGCCTTCGCACCCACTGCCGTCGTGGGACCATGCTCTGGTACAACAACGTGGTCCCCCGCGACGGCGACGGCGAGGGGCGCACCGAGGGGGAAACGACATGCCGATTCGCGTGGTGCAGTGGACGACGGGCAACGTCGGCAAGGAGTCGGTGAAGGCCATCACCGCCAACCCGACCCTCGAGTTGGTCGGGTGCTTCGCCTGGTCCCCGGAGAAGTGCGGCGTCGACGTCGGGGAGCTGGTCGGCATCGATGCCCTCGGCATCGCCGCAACGAACGATGTCGATGCCCTGCTGGCGCTCGGGCCTGACTGCGTCGTCTACAACCCGATGTGGCCGTCGGTCGACGAGCTCGTCCGCATCCTGGAGGCGGGCGTCAACGTCGTCACCACCGCCGCGTTCATCACCGGCACCAACTTCGGAGCTGATCGGGACCGGATCGTCGACGCGTGCACCCGAGGGGAGTCGTCGCTGCTGGGCACCGGCATCAGCCCGGGTTTCGCCGAGCTGGTTGCGGTCACCATCGCCGGGATCTGTAGCCGGGTCGACAAGGTCATCGTCTGCGAAACGGCGGACACCACGTTCTACGACTCTCCCGACACCGAGCGCGTCGCCGGGTTCGGTCATCCGATCGACGATCCGAACCTCGCCGAGATGGCTCGGTCCGGCACGGCGGTGTTCGGCGAGGCCGTCGCCATGGTCGCCGATGCCCTCGGCGTCGAGCTCGACGAGATCGTCTGCGAGTCCGAATTCGCCCAGACCACCGAGGACCTCGTGATGTCCTCGTGGACGATCCCCGCCGGGCACGTCGCCGGTGTCGCCGCCAGCTGGCAAGGGCGGATGGGCGGCCGCACCATCATCGACCTCAACGTCCGCTGGAAGAAGGGCGCCACGCTCGACCCCGACTGGATCATCGAGAAGGACGGATGGGTGATCACCATCGAGGGTCTGCCCACTGTCACCGCCAGGCTCGACTTCCTGCCGCCGCCGGACTTCGAGGCCGAGACGATCGAGGAGTTCATGACGATCGGTCACATCATCACCGCTGTGCCGGCGCTCAACGCCATCCCGGCCGTCGTCGCCGCCGCCCCCGGCATCGTCACCTACGCCAACCTCGACACCCCCCTCCCCCGCGGCTGGGTCCGAACCTGACTCACCCGATCATGGTCGCAGCAGCACCTTGCCGACGCCGGCCCGGCGGCCTGCGGCGAGGTCGAGGGCCTCGGCAATGTCGTCGAGAGCGAGCTCGTGGGTGACGAGTCGCCCGGGATCGAGGCGCCCCTCGGCGAACGCGTCGACCGCGTCGCACCACGCCGGCCGCGACGCCGCCGAAGACGGTGACGAGCTCGAGTCGCTTGGCCACCAGAGCGAGCGTGTTGACGGAGTCGGCGGCGGGCGGGATGCCGAGGAGGACGACGCGGCCGCCACGACGGGCGAGGGTCACCGACAGCGCAGCCGTCCCGATCACGCCCGCCGCCTCGATGACCAGGTCGAAGCGGCCCTCGAACTCACCGCCCACGGCTTCGGGTCCGATGACCCGGTCGACGCCGCATTGCCGGGCGAGGACGACCTTGGTCGCATCGGGATCGACGACGACGAGCTCGCTCGCTGACCGGCGCACCAGCTGAGCACAGAGCAGCCCGATGGTGCCGCCGCCCACGATGGCGACGCGCTCCCCCTCGGCGAGTTCGGCGCGACGAATGGCCTCTGCGGCGCACGCGGCGGGTTCGATCCCCGCGGCGGAGCGGAGATCGGCGCCGGCCGGGAGGCGGTGGAGCAGGGCGGCGGGGACGACGACGAGGTCGGCCCACGCCCCATCGATCGTGAACCCGGTCTCGTCGTACCCGGTCTCGCAGTCGAGCACGGCCCCGAGGCCGCAGGGAGCGCACCGGGCGCAGGGCCGGATGTTCTCCCCCACCACCGGCTGGTCGAGCCAGGACCGGTCGACGCCGTCGCCGACCGCCTCGACGACACCTGACCACTCGTGGCCCGGGACGATCGGGTACCGGGCGTACGGCGCCGGGCGATGGCCGTCGCGTAGGTCGAGGTCGGAGCCGCAGATGCCGGCCCACGCCACGCGGACGACGACCTCGCCGGGCGCGATCATCGGGGGGTCGACCGACCGGACCTCGACCTGCCCCGGCTCCTCGAACACGACGGCCCGTCCGCGCCCAGACCTCGATTCACTCGCCCGCATGCTCAACGCTCACCACCGCGGTACTGCCAGCCGTCGGTGAAGAGATCGAAGTGCGCGCCGGTCGAAGGGTGCTCGGCGACGTAATCGAGGTCGAGGGTGACGCCGAGACCGGGGCCTTCGGGGAGGGCGAAGTGGCCGTCGACGACCGGTGGCAGGCCGGGGGCGACGGCGGTGATGTCGGCGTCCGCGAAGTCGTTGAAGTACTCCTGGATCTTGAAGTTCGGGGTGCACGCGGCGAGGTGAAGGTTCGCCGCAGTGAGGACCGGGCCGCCGACGTTGTGGGGAGCCACGAGGACGTGGTGGGTCTCGGCGGTCGCAGCCAGCTTGCGGGTCTCGAGGATGCCGCCGAGGTGACCGATGTCCGGCTGGATGATGCCGGCGGCACGGAGCTCGAAGAGCTCGCGAAATTCGGTGCGGTCGTGGATCCGCTCGCCGGTCGCCACCGGCAGCGTCGTGCCCTGCGCGACGATGGCGAGCGATACGAGGTTGTCGGGCGGCACCGGCTCCTCGATCCAGGACGGCTCGAACGGCTCGACGAGTTTGGCGATGCGAAGCGCCTCGTGGGGGGCGAACCGGCCATGCATCTCGAGGAGCAGCTCCGCCGACGGACCGATGGCGTCGCGGACAGCCTCGATGAGCTCGACCGAGCGGACCCGCTCGTCGCGCTCGAGCTCGAAGCGGCCCGGGCCGAACGGATCGACCTTCAGGGCCTGGTAGCCGCGATCGACCACCGTGCGGGCCGCGGCGTGGAACTCCTCGGGGGTCCGCTCGACGGTGTACCAGCCGTTGGCGTAGGCCTTGATCCGGTCCCGGACCTGGCCACCGAGGAGCCGGTACACCGGCTGGTCGAGCGCCTTGCCCACGATGTCCCAGCAGGCCATCTCCACGCACGCGATGCCGCTCATCACGATCTCGCCCGATCGGCCGTAGTCGCCGAACTTCATGCGGTGCACGAGCGATTCGATGTCGAAGGGATCGCTCCCGAGGATGTGGTTGTTCTGCGCCTCGGCCAGGTAACCGACGAGGGCCTGGGTGTGGCTGAGCATGCGGGTCTCACCGACGCCGGTCAGACCATCGTCGGTGTGGACCTGGACGTAGATGAGGTCGCGCCAGGGCGTGCCGACCACGTGGGTGGTGATCTTGCTGATCTTCATCGGAGGACTCCGTCAGTGCGGCGGCGGATGCCGAGCGGGTTGGCTTCTTGCAGCGCGGCGGGGAGCAGCGCGTCGGGGACGTTCTGGAACGCGACCGGCCGCAGGAACCGGGTGATGGCGTTCCCTCCGACTGAGCTGTGGAGGGGTGCGGTCGTGGCCGGCCAGGGACCGCCATGGTGCATCGCCGCGTTGACGGCAACACCGGTGGGCCAGCCGTTGACGACGACGCGGCCGGCGCGCTCGGCGAGCACATCGAGGAGCGACGCCGCCCAGCCATCGTCGTCCGGCTCGATGTGGACTGTCGCGGTGAGCACGCCCTCGAAGGACCGAGCGGCGGCGAGCAGTTCGTCGTCGTCGCCGTACTCGACCACGATGGACACCGGACCGAAGCACTCCTCGGCGATGTCGACGAGCGACGCGATCGGCGCGTGGAGGAGCGTCGGGGCCGTCCCGATGCCGGCGTGGATGGTCGTCGTGGCGGCGCGCCGGTCGGCGAGCATCGCGGTGTAGCGGGACTCGATCCAGTCGCCGAGCATCGGCGCGGCGGCGACCTGGCCGACCGCCTCGGCGAGGTCCTCGGCCAGGCCGTGGCCGCTCGGGAGGAACACGATGCCCGGCTTGGTGCAGACCTGCCCCACGCCGAGCGTGAACGACGCGACGAAACCCGCGACGATCTCCGGCCCCCGCGCTTCGACGGCCCGGCGGGACACGAACGCCGGGTTGACGCTGCCCAGCTCCCCGTAGAACGGGATGGGGTCGGGCCGCGAGGCGGCGAGGTCGAAGAGGGCCCGGCCGCCGACGGTCGATCCGGTGAAGGCCGCGGCCTTGGTGGCCGGGTCGAGCAGGGCGGCCCGTCCCGCCTCCTCGCCGTGGATCACCAGCACCGGCGCACCGGCGGACGCGAGGATCGCCCCGACTGCGTCGGAAAGACGGGGGTGACCGGGATGAGCCTTGACCATGACCGGGCAGCCGGCGGCCAGGGCCGCGGTGGTATCGCCCCCGGCGACGGAGAACGCGAACGGGAAATTGCTTGCCGCGAACACCAGGACCGGGCCGATCGGCACCGAAACGCGCCGGAGGTCCGGTCGGGGGCCGAGCGGGAAGTCGGGGTCGGCGTGCTCGATGACGGCGTCGAAACACGTCCCGTCGTCGACGAGGTCGGCGAAGAGCCGGAGCTGGAAGGTGGTCCGGGCCAGCTCCCCCGTGAGCCTCCCCTCGGGTAGGTGTGACTCCTCCATCGCCACGGCGACGAGGTCGGCGCGCCGGGCGTCCAACGCGTCGGCAACGGCGCGGAGCATCGGTGCGGTTCTGGCAGTTCTGGTCATGCTGCGAAGGCTCCGATCGGGGCGGCCGCGACGCCGACCTCGGCGCGGAAGACGGCGCCGGCCAGGGGGTTTCCGGGTGTGTCGACGGCCGACGTGGTGATGAAGAGGTCGCCGTCGTGAAGGGCACAGGCGGTGACGTTGCGTACGGGCACGGAGAGGACAGCGTCGAGGGTGCCGTCGGGCAGGTAGCGGTGCACGGCCCCGCCCTCCCACAGGGCGACCCAGACTGCGCCTTCGGCATCGAGAGCCAGGCCGTCCGGGCTTCCGAGAGTGCTGTCGATCTCGACGAGGGTGCGCCGGTCGCCGAAGGTGCCGGTGGCCGCGTGGAAGTCGAGGATGTCGATCCGGTGCGTCGGAGAATCGACAAAGACAGCTTCGGTGCCGTTGGCCCGCCACGCCAGGCCATTGGAGATGGTGACGCCTTCGAGCACGAGCGCGGCGGTGCCGTCGAGGTCGAGGCGGAAGAGGTTCCCCCGCCCGGGGGCGGCGTCGTAGGCCATGGATCCGCAGTAGAAGCGGCCCTGCGGATCGCACCCTCCGTCGTTCATTCGCACCGATGGGTCGGTCCACAGCTCGGGCAGCACCTCGATCGTTCCGTTCGCATCGAGGAGGGCGAATCCACGTTCGACTGCTACCACGAGGCCCCCGCCGATCCGGGGCCTGATGGCGGCGGCGACCGTGTCGACGTGCCGGCGCGAGACCGTTGCGTCGGAGGCGAGGGTGAGCACGTCGCCGTTGAGCATGTCGATCCAGCGGAGGCACCCGGCGATGTGATCCCAGATCGGACCCTCGCCGTGGAAGGCGAGCGGTTCCGTGTGCTGCTCGACGATGGTCACGACACCTCGAAGCGCGGCGGCACCGGTAGGGACGGGTCGCCCATCGGGGACATCGGGAGCGGCGGTCCGCCAGCCCGTTCGAGGATGTCGAGGGTAAGGCGAGCCCGACGGACGCGCTCGTGGCCGGTGGCGATCGCGGCGGCGAGCAGGTGACCGCCGAACGGGTAGGTGGGAGGTGCGTTGCGAAGCCCGAACTTGAGGTAGATCGGCGCAGCGACCCGGATGAGCTCGGCGGCGTCGTAGAGGCGGATGAACCCACCCATGTCGTCGGGCGCCTCCAGGTACATGTCCAACGCCGCATCGGACGCTTCGCGGATCTCGCTGCAATGGGAGATGGTGAGGTCGCTCGGGACGTTGATCGAATCGCCTCCGAGCGCGGCGACCACCCGGAACGACCGCGGGTTCACGGGCCCGATGAGCACGCTGATCTTGAACCGCATGTCGGCCGGGAGCGCACCGCGGGATCGCTGCTCGTGGAGCGTCCACAGGACACCCTCGTCGGCGACCAGCACGTTGCGCACACCGAGCGCGGCGGCCCGTCGGGCGTCTTCGAGGCAGAACTGGACCTGATCCTCACCGCGGACCCGAGGCCCCGAGCCGCCGGTGGCCGCTTTCACGGCGCCGCCGATGTCCCACGTGCCTCGGGGCCCGAGGAACAGCGACACTTCCGTGCGGTGTTCGTCGCCGAGGCGGACCATTTCGATGATCTCCGAGTCGGTGAGCATCATCACCCCGCTGCCCTGGCTGACCCGGTGGACGGGGACCTCCAGACGATCTGCCTCCTCGAACAGGGCTGACATCGCTTCGGGACCTTCGACCGACGGGATCTCGATCCGCCACGCCCCGCCGTCAGGGAACCGGTGCGGGGATGTGGGCAATGAAGGCACGCTCGGGAGCTCCTCGGGTTCGGGGCCGTACCCACCTGGCGCAGCCACTGCCGGTCGCCAGATGTTAACGTTCACATCACGCCGGTGTCCACCCCCTCGGCGACGGCCCGCGGGACGGACGGATGCTGCTCTCCCGGACGACGAGTTCGGCCGGCACCACCACCGACTCCGCCACCGGATCGCCCGTCAGGCTTGCCACGAGGAGGTCCACGGCGTGCTGACCCACGGCGCCGAAATTCTGGCGAACCGTCGTGAGCGGCGGGGTCAGGTAGGCCGACTCGGGTATGTCGTCGAAGCCGGCGACCAGCACGTCTGTCGGCACGCCGATACCTCGCTCGTAGAGGGCACGTGACAGGCCGATCGCCATCTGGTCGTTGGCCACGAAGATGGCATCTACGCCAGGCCGGGCCGCCAGCTGAAGGCCGAGCTGGTAGCCCGAGGCCGCGGTCCAATCGCCGTGCACGAGCGGCGGTGGGTCGAGGCCGGCACGCCGCAGGGCCCAGCGCCACCCCTGCACGCGTGCCTGGGCCTCGAACCAGTCCGACGGGCCGGCCAGGTGCCACACCGTCGAGGCGCCTTCCGCGAGGAGGTGCTCGGTGACCGCCGCCGCCCCACCGACCTGGTCGACCGCCACGGTGAGCCTCCCCGCCCCCTCCCCACCTTCGACGAGCACCACCGGCAGGTCGTCAGGGACCGCCGCCACCCCTTCGAGATCGCGCGGCTCGCGGAGCGATGGCGACGATTCCCTCCACCGCTTGGCGGAGAAGGCGGTCGAAGGCGTCGCCGACGGGATCGCCGACATCGCCGTCCGGCGTGGTGATGACCACCGAGAAGCCGGCCGCACGAGCGGCCCGCTCGACGGCGTGCAGAGTGCTCGACGGCCCGAACAGCGTGGACTCCAGCGCCAGCACGCCCACGGTCCCGGTTCGACGGCTGACCAACGCCCGAGCCGCCAGGTTGGGACGGTAGTCGAGCGTTCGGATGGCCTCGACCACGCGGGCGCGGGTCCCTGGGCGCACTGACGGGTGGCGGTTGAGCACCCGCGACACCGTCTGGTGCGAGACGCCGGCGAGTTTCGCGACGTCGGCCATCACCGGAGCTCGGGGGGTCGTCACCCGCCGGATGGTAACTCTGCGGTGGCCTCAGGCTCGTCGCGCGCCGCGTGTCGGTACGCCGCGCCTGGTTCGACCGGTCAGCGGGATCCGATCTCGATCAGCGCGTCACTGACGAACCGTGGTTCGGTCACCATGAGGTCGTGGCCGGTGTCGGTGTGCCAGAGGCGGCCTGCCGCCCGGGCCGCCGCGATCATCGCAGGGTCACGGGTGAGGAGCGTCGACTCGCAGACGATGTGGAACTGCGGGATCTCCCACAGTTCGTCTTCGTGGCGGAGGTCGAGCTTCTGCTCGAAACACCGCCACGGGTGAGCGGTGAGGCGGTTGTCCATCCACGCCTGGTCGATGGGATCGCTCACGCCGTAGAACGCGGCAGCCCCCGGAGCCGGGAGCAGCACGAGCTCGACACCGTTGACGGTCGTCCCCATGGGCCGGGTCATCTCGATGACGGGGCCGGCGACATCGAGGAGCGACTGACCGTTTCTCGGGTTCGCCGCGTCGAGATAGACCAGTTTGCCTATCCGCTCGAACGACCGATCTGCGACTCCCGTGATCACCATGCCGCCGTAGCTGTGGCCGACCAGGACGACATCGGTGAGGTCCCAGTAGTGCAGCAGTTGCACGACGTCATCGATGTGGTGGTCGAGGTCGACCGACTGCGACAGAGAGCGTGATCGTTCAGCGAGACCGGTGAGAGACGGGGCGAAGACCTCGTGCCCGGCCGCCTCGAGAATCCTTTTCACCTTCGCGTAACACCACCCGCCGTGCCCACCACCGTGTACCAGCACGTAGGTGGTCATGGCCGCTGGTCAACGCACCGGCGAACCGAGCGCCATCGGCAGCAGCTCGGTGTGGCTCGACACGACGACGTCGGCCTCGTCGAGATCGGTGAGGTCGTCGACGAAACCCCGATAGCGGATCGACACCATGCCGCGAGCTCGAGCTCCGGCCACATCCGTCCGCCGTCGATCACCCACATGCATCGCGGTCGCCGGATCGGTGACACCGAGCGCTTCGAGGGCGTGATCGAACATGCGCAATGACGGCTTGAACACCCCGACCTGTTCGGACCACGTGAAGTGCGAGAAGTAGCGGAGGAGGTCGAGCCGCTCGAGGTAGTCGAGCAACACCTCGGCGGGTGTGAGACCGACATCGCAGACCACTGCGAGCGCCACGCCGCGGGCCACGAGAGAGTCGAGAACGGTGTGGATGCCGGCGGCCGGTTCGACGGTCGCCCGCCGGGAGGCGCCGAGCCAAGCACTCGTCAACGCCGGGCGAAGGTCCGCATCGAGACCCAGCAACTCCGTCGCCTCCGACACCGCCTCCGTCATCCCGTACTGCAGGTTCGCCGTCCAGGCGTTGTCGAACCGTTCCGCGACACGGTCGAGAACGGCGCCGAGCACCGGCGGCTCGACCGGATGACCACAACACGCCAAGACGTCGACCCACGCGTTCACCCGCGCATCCCGCAGGGCCGCGGGATCGGTGTGGACGAGAGTCTCCCAGAAGTCAAAGGTGACGGCGCGCAACGAAGCTCTCCCTGGGAATTGATCGAATCACGAATGGGCTCACGGGCGGATCACGCCTTCGGCCCGGGCCGCCTCGGCGACCGCAGCCGCCACGCGGTAAGGCACTTCCTTGTCGAACACCGACGGGATCACGTGTCCCGGACTCAGTTGGTCCGGGGTCACGGACTCGGCGATGGCGGTTGCCGCAGCGAGCTTCATCCCCTCGGTGATATCGGACGCCTGGCTGTCGAGGGCACCACGGAAAATGCCCGGGAACGCCAAGACGTTGTTGATCTGGTTGGGGTAATCGCTCCGCCCGGTGGCCATGACCGCAGCGAGGCCATCAGCGTCTTCGGGACGTATCTCCGGATCCGGGTTCGCCATGGCGAACACGATCGGCTGGTTCGCCATGGTGCGGATGTCGGCGGCGGTGATCAGGCCCGGTCCGGAGACGCCGATGAACACATCGGCCCCCGCCAGCACCTCCCCGGCCGTGCCGGACTTCCGATCCGGATTGGTGTTGGCCGCAAACCACTCCTTGGCGAAGTTGAGGTTGTCGCGCCCCTCGAAGATGGCGCCTTGCCGGTCCGTGCCGACGATCTGCCCGACGCCGGCCTCGATCAAGATCTTGCCGATCGCCACCCCGGCGGCGCCGATGCCGGCGATCACGACCGAGATGTCGCCCATCTCCTTGCCGACCAGGAGCAGGGAATTCCACAATGCGGCGAGCGTCACGACGGCGGTGCCGTGCTGGTCATCGTGGAAGACCGGGATGTCGAGTCGCTTCTTGAGCTCTTCCTCGACCGTGAAGCAGTTGGGCGCCGCGATGTCTTCGAGGTTGATGCCGCCGAAGGTCGGTGCTAGCCGCACGACCGTCTCGATGATCTCGTCGGGGTCCTTGGTGTCGATGCAGATCGGGAAGGCGTCGACGCCACCGAACTCCTTGAAAAGGAGTGCCTTACCCTCCATGACCGGCATCGCGGCGTACGGCCCGATGTCGCCGAGGCCGAGCACCGCCGTGCCGTCGCTGACCACCGCCACCGTGTTGCGCCGGATCGTGTACTGGAACGACGCCGAGGTGTCGGCCGCGATGGCGGTGCAGACCCGAGCGACGCCGGGGGTGTACGCCATCGACAGGTCTTCTCGATCGTTGACGGCACAGACGGACTGCACGTGGATCTTGCCGCCCTCGTGCATGCGAAAGGTACGGTCCCACCAGTCGGTCAGCTCGACGCCGTCCAAACCTCGCACCACCTCGACGATGCGGAGCGAATGCGCTTCGTCGCGACAGTTGACGACGACGTTCTCGTGAAGGATCGGGCCCCGCACATCGAACCCCGACAGCGCCGTGATGTTGCCACCGGCTCCGCCGATCGCCGCGGCCAGGGATCCGAGCGCCCCCGGAACGTTCGGGATCGCCACGGACAGGTTCACGGAGAAGGCGGCGGTGGGGAGAGCCATCGGGGCGACACGCTAAGCCTCTGGCGGCGGAGCCGTCGAGGCGGGATCGCTGCGGATCTGCGTCTGTCGATGCGACATCGGGGGTTTTTGCGTTCGTTCTTTCCGTCCGTGCACGCGCAACCGCAAGTGGTATTGCTAGATTCACGTCATGGCAACCAAGAAATCAATGTCCGATGAACACAAGGCGGCATTGGCAGAAGGACGCGAGCAGGGCCGGGCTGTTCGTGTCTATCTCGACGCGTTGGAGGCCAACCGGCCCAAGCGCGGCCGCAAACGCACTGCTGAATCAGTACACCGCCGCATGACCGAGATCGATGGCCTCATTGGGAGCGCCGGCGGTCTCGACAAGCTGCTGTTGATTCAGGAGCTGCAAGATCTCGAGGTCGAGCTGGCCACCATGGGTGACACAGTCGACATGACGGCGCTCGAAGACGCCTTCGTGACCTCGGCCAAAGGCTACGGGGAACGCAAGGGGATCTCGTACGCGTCGTGGCGCCAGATCGGCGTCAACCCCGCCGTGCTGGCTCGCGCCGGCATCAAACGCTGAGACCCGGCACTGCGTCCCGCAGTCGCGGATCGGAGCACCTGCGAACCAGCGGATCCGCGCGGCAGCGCGGGTGATCTGGCGTCCGCCGCATCACAGAATCGGTGCGGGCGAGTACGTTGCCGCGCCGGGGTCCTCAGCGAGCAGCTGCTTGACATCGCGAGCAAAGCCGGCCGCCTGACGTCGTGCATTCCCGGCGAATCCGAGCGGATCTGCTAGTACTCGATCGAGCATCGCGCGGTCGAGCGGGAACCGTGAATCAGCGGCAAGTCGATCGAGGAGATCGTTGCGTTCGGCTCCGCTTTCGCGCATCGCCAAGGCCACCGATACTGCATGACCCAAGATGATGTCGTGTGCCTCTTCCCGACCCATTCCGGCTCGGACCGCCTCGCTCAACATACGTGTGGTGACGAGGAAAGGGAGATAGCGCCGAAGCTCCCGGTGGATCACGGCACGATGTGGACCGAAATCGTCGAGGATGGTCAGGAAGGTCTCGAACATCCCGTCGGTGGCCAGGAAGGCATCGGGCAGCACCACTCGGCGCACCACCGAGCAGCTCACGTCTCCCTCGTTCCACTGGTCTCCCACGAGGCCGCCGGCCATCGCCAGATGGCCGCGCAAGATGTTGAGGAAACCTCCGATCCGTTCGCTCGAGCGGGTGTTCATCTTGTGGGGCATCGCCGACGACCCGACCTGTCCCGGCCGGAACCCTTCGGTCACCAGTTCGTGACCCGCCATCAGGCGGACCGTGAGCGCGAAGTTCGCCGGCGCGGAGGCGAGGAGCACGAGCGCCGACACGACATCGAAGTCGAGCGAGCGCGGGTACACCTGCCCGACCGACCCCATCACCGACCCGAACCCGAGATGGACGGCGACCTTGTGCTCCAATTCTCGGGCCTTGCCGTCGTCCCCCTCGAAGAGGTCGAGCTGGTCCTGTTGGGTCCCGACCGGCCCCTTGATGCCGCGCGCCGGATAGCCGTCGATCAACGTGCTCAGCCGCCGGTAGGCCCAGAGCAACTCCTCACCGACCGTCGCCACCCGCTTGCCCAACGTGGTGATCTGGGCGGCGACGTTGTGGGTGCGGCCCGTGATGACCAGGTCGTCGAACTCCATCGCCCGCTCGGCGAGTCGGGCCAACGCCGCGAGGCTGCGGCGCCGGAGCAGCACCAGGCTGTCACGGATCTGGAGTTGTTCGACGTTCTCGGTCACGTCCCGGCTCGTCATGCCCCGATGGATGACTTCGAAGCCGGCCAAGGCGCAGAACTCGTCGATACGGGCCTTCACGTCATGCCTCGTGACCCGCTCCCGGGCGGCGATGCTGTCCAGGTCGACGATGTCGACCACGCGACGGTAGGCATCGATCGCGCCGGCCGGCGCAGTCAGCCCCAGCTCGACCTGGGCTTCGAGGACGGCGATCCAGAGTTGTCGCTCCAGGCGGACCTTGTTTTCCGGGGACCAGATGTCACACATCGCTGCGCTGGCGTAGCGGGAAGCCAGGATGTTGTCCACAGCCATGATGTGCTCCTCGCGGCCCAAACGGACCAGAAACGACGAATACGGACGGTTGACGGTAGTCCGAACGACCCCTTCGCACGGGTCGATTGGTCAATTCAGGTCAAGACCAGGTGGACAGAGGACGACATGAGGCTCAGAGTCCAATCCGGCCAGCCACACCCGTGGATGGTTGCACCCAGGAGCCCACGATGCCACGAGACATCTCTGGTCGCTGCATCGCACACACGAACGAGCTCGCCTCGGACCTGTGTTCGACATGTGGAGACGAGTTCTGTGCTGGTTGCCTCGTCGGCACCACGTCCAGCAAGCGTTCCCTGTGCGTCGGATGTGCGCTCGCCGCCGCCGGCGTCCGCAGCACAGCCAAGAAGCGTGTGCGCCCGATCGGTGGCCGCGAGCTCCGCAAACGTCGCGAGGCGTCGTTGCGGTCCCGCCAGGAGGCGGTCGATCGAGCTGCCCAGATCGACCGTGCGCCCTGGCAACTGGTGAACGCGGCGCTGGCCTCGTCGGCTCGGACCGATCCCGAGCTCGCCCGGCGGGCGCTGCTCGAGCCAGTCGTGCCCGCTCACTCTGCGCTCGACCCGGATCTCACGGCTGCCGCGTTCGCCACCCGGGACCGGGAGTCGGCCCAGTACCCGCCGATCGACACGACCGTCATCACCCGCCGCCCGCTCGAGCCGACCCGGCCGCTGGAACACTCAACAACGGACCGCCAACCACTGCCGAACGGGCCCCGATCGGCCCACCAACCACCGCCGAACGGGCCCCGATCGGCCCACCAACCACTACCGAACGGCCCCCGATCGGCCAACCAACCACTACCGAACGCCCCCCGATCGGGCCGCCCGCCGCTGCCGACTGCCCCCGAGACGGCCCGCCAACCCTCCTCCCCCGGCCATGGGGTCGCCCCGCCGGCTCCGGTCGGCCACCGGCCTCCGAGTCGGTCCCTGGCTAACGTGTGGTCGAGCCACTCCACCGAGACCATCGCGGCCGTCGCGACCCCCGCGGCCAAGGTTGCGCCGGCCCCACCGTGGCGCCGCCGAGCCCGGCCCGACGAGGCGCCGAAACCTTCGGCACCCGCGGCCGTCGACATCACCGATCAGTCCGTGACGCACCAGTTCGCCACACCGTCGCCGACCGGATCGCCGTGGGCCACGCCACCCGCCGCCCAACCCAGTGACAGCGACTCCTACCGCCCCTCGGCGTGGGCCGGATTCACCCCCGACCAAGACGTCGCCCATGGACCGGCGGAGGTTCGGCCCATGCGGGCACCCCGGTTCACCGGCACCGGTTCGCCGGCCGACATCAGCGGTCGAGAGCTGGCCGGAGCAGCCGCTCGCCCGTCGCTGCGACACGACGCTGATGAGTGGGGCGATCCGTTCGCGGATCGTTGAACGACGCCAACCGGTGATCGCTCGCTCACGAGCCGAAATCGAGAACCTGATCCCGTCCCGGGCCGACTCCGACCAGCCGGAGTGGTACGCCCACCTGCTGTTCGAGGAAGCCCAAGTAGACCTCCGCCTGAGGTGGCAGCTCTCGGCGCGACGACGCCCCTGAGATCGTCGACGACCATCCAGGGAAGGTCTCGTAGACCGGCGTGGCTTCGTGGACGACGGACTGGTGGTACGGCAGGTGGTGGTGGTCGACACCCTCGTGCCGGTAGGCGGTGCACACTTTGATCTCGTCGAGCCCGTCGAACACGTCGAGTTTGGCGATGGCGAGCTCCGTCAACGAGTTGAGCCGCACCGCGTGTCGCATCATGACGGCATCGAACCACCCCGTCCGGCGACGGCGACCCGTGTTCGTCCCGTACTCACGGCCCGTGTCGACCAGATAGTCGCCCATCTCGTCGAACAACTCCGTGGGGAACGGCCCCGACCCCACCCGGGTGACGTACGCCTTGGCCACGCCGATGATGCGGCCGATGTGGCGCGGGCCGACACCAGCACCCGTGCACGCGCCGCCGGCAGTCGGGTTGGACGAGGTGACGAACGGATAGGTGCCCTGGTCCAGATCCAGGAACGTGGCCTGGGCCCCTTCGAGTAGGACCGAACGCCCTGTCTCCAGGGCCTCGTGAACAAAGCCCACCGTGTCGCAGATGTACGGCTCGAGGCGCGGACGGCACACACCGAGATACTCATCGCACACCTCGTCGGCATCGATGGGTAGGCGGTTGTACACGCGAGTCAGCACCTTGTTGACGTGGGAAAGCACGACCTCGAGCTTCTCCCGGAAGATCTTCTGGTCCAGCAGGTCTTGGACCCGCAGCCCGACCCGCATCGCCTTGTCCGCATACGCGGGACCGATACCTCGTTTGGTCGTGCCGATCTGGTTCTTGCCCAGGTGGCGCTCGTGCAAGGCGTCGAGTTGCTGGTGGTACGGGAAGATCAGATGCGCATTGCCGCTCACCTTCAGCCTCGAGCAGTCGACGCCCTTGGCGGTGAGGCGATCCATCTCGGCCAGCAGAACCCGAGGGTCGACGACGACGCCGTTGCCGATCACCGGCGTGATGTGCGGGTACAGCACCCCGCTCGGGATGAGCTGGAGGGCGAACGTCTCGCCCTTCACGACGATGGTGTGGCCCGCGTTGTGGCCACCCTGGTAGCGAACCACCAGCTCCATGTCGGCGGCCAGGAGGTCGGTGAACTTGCCCTTGCCTTCGTCGCCCCATTGGGCGCCGACCACGATCGTTGCTGACATGCCGGGCTCCTCGCGACGACCGGTGACCCGGCAAGGTTAGAGGCGCGCCGCGCCGTTGGGACGCGACGCACCCGGTGGGAGCCCCTCAGCTCAACGACGTCAGAACCGGTGAGTCCGGGTCTGGGTCGGGCGTCTCCGATGTGCTGGCCGTGAACACCAGGCCGTCAGGGCCGGTATCGACGAGGACGAGGTCGCCCTCGCGGAACCGCCCTTCGAGAATGGCCATGGCCAAGGGATCGGCCACCTCCCGCTGGATGAGCCGGCGAAGAGGGCGGGCGCCGAAGGCGGGGTCGTACCCGACCTCGGCGAGGTGATCCTTGGCCGAGTCGGTGAGGGACAGCGCGAGGCGTCGATCGCGGAGGCGGTCGGCCAGATGACTGAGCGAGATGTCGACGATGCGGCGCAGATCCGACGGCTCGAGCGCCCGGAAGCGCACGATGTCGTCGATCCGGTTGATGAACTCGGGTCGGAAGAACTGCTGGGGATCGCCCTGAAGGTTGGAGGTCATGATGAGGACGACGTTCGAGAAGTCGACCGTGCGGCCCCGACCGTCGGTGAGGCGGCCGTCGTCGAGCAACTGCAGCAGCACACCGAAGACCTCGGGGTGCGCCTTCTCGACCTCGTCGAGCAAGACGACGGCATAGGGGCGCCGACGCACGGCCTCGGTGAGCTGGCCGCCCTGGTCATACCCGACGTACCCCGGGCGGCGCGCCGATGAGGCGACTCACCGAGTGCTTCTCCATGTACTCCGACATGTCGATGCGGACCATCGAGCGCTCGTCGTCGAACAAGAAGTCAGCCAGGGTGCGGGCAAGCTCGGTCTTGCCCACGCCGGTCGGACCGAGGAACAAGAAGCTGCCGATCGGCCGGTGCGGATCGCCCAGGCCCGCTCGGCTCCGGCGGATGGCATTGGCCACGACCGCGACGGCGTCGTCTTGGCCGACACGCGTTGTGCAGCACCTCCTCGAGCCGGATCAGCTTGTGCACCTCGCCCTCCATCAGTCGAGACACCGGTACGCCGGTCCAGGTCGACACCACCTCGGCGATGTCCTCCTCGTCGACCTCCTCCTTGAGCATCTTCTGCCCGCCCTGGAGCGTTTCGAGCCGCTCGGTCGCCTCGGCGACCTTCGCGCTCCAACTCGGGGATCTGGCCATATCGGATCTCGGCCGCCCTCTCGAGATCGGCGATCCCGCTCGACCTCGCCTCGCAGCTGTTCGAGCTGCTCCTTGAGGTCGCGGATGATGTCGATCTGGTCCTTCTCGGATTGCCACCGGGCCGTCAGCCCGGCAAGGGTCTCCCGCAGGTTGGCCATCTCCTCGTCGAGGGCCCGAGGCGCTCGAGGGACACCGCATCGGTCTCTTTGGACAGCGCGACCCGCTCGATCTCGAGCTGGCGGACCCGGCGGTCGATCACGTCGATCTCGGTGGGCACGGAGTCGATCTCGATGCGGAGCTTGCTCGCCGCCTCGTCGACGAGGTCGATGGCTTTGTCCGGAAGGAACCGGCCGGTCACGTACCGATCCGACAGGACCGCCGCGGCGACGAGCGCTGCGTCCTGGATGCGGATGCCGTGGTGCACCTCATACCGCTCCTTGAGACCGCGCAGGATGGCCACCGTGTCCTCGGCTGACGGCGGCGCCACGTACACCTGCTGAAAGCGGCGCTCCAAGGCGGGATCCTTCTCGACGTACTTCCGGAACTCGTCGAGCGTGGTGGCACCGATCATGCGCAGCTGGCCGCGAGCCAACATCGGCTTGAGCATGTTGCTGGCGTCCATGGCGCCCTCGCCTCCACCGCCCGCCCCCACGACGGTGTGCATCTCGTCGATGAAGGTGATGATCTCCCCGGCCGAATCCTCGATCTCCTTGAGGACCGCCTTGAGTCGCTCTTCGAACTCGCCGCGGTACTTCGCGCCCGCCACCATCGACGCCATGTCGAGGGCGATGACCCGCTTGTTGCGGAGCGATTCGGGTACGTCGCCCTCGACGATTCGGCTCGCCAACCCCTCGACGATGGCCGTTTTGCCGACGCCGGGTTCGCCGATCAGGACCGGGTTGTTCTTGGTCCGGCGGGACAGCACCTGGATGACCCGGCGAATCTCGCTGTCACGACCGATGACAGGATCAAGCCGGTTCCGACGCGCCTCCTCGGTGAGATCCCGCCCGTACTTCTCCAGAGCTTGGAAACGGTCCTCGGGGTTCTGGGAGGTCACACGATGAGATCCGCGGACCTCCTTCAGGGCCTGGAGCAGGGTGCCGTGATCGACGCCGACCCGATCGGCCAGGGCCAACAGGAGGTGCTCGGTCGACAGGTACTCGTCGCCCATCGACGTGCGGTCCTTGTCGGCCGCCTCGAACGCGGCCATGAATGCCCGGCCGAGCTGGGGATCGCCGCCGCCGTACGCACGGGGCAGCGAGGCGACGGCCTGGGATCGGGCGTTGCGGATCTCGAGCGGCGCGACGCCGGCCCGCTGAAGGATCGGGAGCACTACCGAGTCGGCTTGCCCGAGCAGGGCCAGGACCAGGTGATCCGGCGTGACCTCGGGGTTGTTGTTGTCCGTCGCCAGCCTCATGGCTGCCGTGACGGCCTCTTGGGTCTTGAGCGTCCACCGGTTCGGATCGAGCGCCATCGGGCCCCTCCCGGGTCAAGGGCAGGAGCGTCCCGCCGTCATGAAAGTTGATAGTCATGCTATCAGGTTTGGGACAGAGTTTTCCACAGGGTGTGACCACCGACCGCCCCGGACGCCGTATCGGCTGGGTGTCTCCGACGCTGATGTGGGGACAAACTTGTTGAAAACAAGCGAAGACTGTGGAACGGGTCGACAACCGCTCGTGGACCCCGAGTCGTCAGCGTTTTCCTCGGTAGAGCGTGACCGCTTGCCGAAGGGGCACGAGATCGCGCCGATACTGCCGATGGGTGTCTTCGACCTCGGCGCGCCCCTGGCGGCGCGTTTGCTCGACCTCGGCCTCCAGCGCCTGCAACCGGGCCTCCAGCTCCAGCACCCGTTTCACGCCGGCCAGGTTCAGACCTTCGTTCGTCAGCTCCTGGATCCGGGTGAGCTGCGCCAGGTCGGCGTCGCTGTACCTACGGCTGCCACCGCCGGTGCGCGCCGGGTCGAGAAGACCCTTGCGTTCGTAGATCCGCAGCGTCTGGGGATGGACACCGGCCAGCTCCGCGGCGACCGAGATGACGTAGACCGCTCGGGTGTAACTCGTTGGGGTGTTGTCGATCATCGGTACCTCCTACACACCCAAATGGGCTCGTGGTGACCGGTCGGTCGCCGCCGCCAACGCTTCGATCGCCTGTCGTTGCTGGTCGGTGAGCTCCGCCGGTACCTCGACCTCGACGGTGACGAGCAGATCACCGGTGTGCTTCTTGCTGGCGATGCCCCGGCCCCGGACCCGGAACGTGCGACCCGAGCGGGTCCCCGCCGGGATCCTCAAGGTGACAGGCTCGCTGTCGAACGTCGGGACGGCGATGTCGCCCCCGAGTGCTGCTTCCGAGAAGCTGACGGGCACTGTGAGCAGCAGGTCGTCGGCCCTCCGGCCGAAGAGCGGATGGACTCCCACGTTCACCCGCACGATGAGGTCGCCGGCCGGGCCTCCGCCGGCTCCCGGCGCCCCCTTACCCGGCAAGCGGATCTTCTGGCCACCGGCCACACCGGCGGGGATGCGCACCTTGACATCACGAGGGCGACGCTCGATCCCGCGGCCACCGCAGGTCGGGCACGGATCCTCAACGATGTGACCCACACCATTGCAGCGGGTGCACGGGCGGCTGAAGGAGAACAAGCCTTGGTTGTCGTTGAGCACGCCCGCTCCGCCGCACTGGGGGCAACTGATGGGACGGGTCCCCGCTCGCGCGCCCGAGCCGGCACAACTCGAGCACGTGGCGTCGCTGGTGAGGTGGACGGTGGTCGTGACGCCGTGCACGGCGTCGGCGAACGAGAGCGTGAGCTCGGCTTCCAGGTCGGCACCCCTCCGGGGCCCGCGACGTCCTCGGCCCCCGGAGGGTGAGCCCTGGTTGAAGAGGTTGCCGAAGAGTCCGCCGAGATCTCCGAGGTCGTCGGACTCGAAGCGGAACCCACCCCCGCCGGGGCCGAAACCACCGGCCGCCGGACCCAGTCGTCGGACTTCGTCGTACTCTCGGCGGCGCTCGTCGTCGCCAAGGACGTCGTAGGCGGCCGACACCTCCTTGAATCGATCTTCGGCCGCGGGATTGTCCGGATTGGCGTCGGGGTGGAGCTGACGGGCCAGCTTGCGGTAGGCGCGGGTGATCTCCTTGGCGGAGTCGTCTGCCTTCACACCGAGGATCTTGTAGAAGTCCTTCTCGAACCATTCTCGTTGCGGTGCCACGTCACCTCCCTTGTTACCGCTGACCTGTTCGCGCTGATCTTTACCATCGACGGGTCGACGGCCCGCCCCTGTCACCGTCTGTTGCGTCAGCCCCGGACCTTCACCATGGCGGCGCGGACCACCTGGCCTCGCCAGCCGTACCCCGCTCGGAGTACTTCGACGACCTCGATCACGTCGCCGTCACCGTCCTCACGCATCACTGCGTCGTGCCAGTTGGGGTCGAATTCCTCGCCCAAGGGCTGCAGGCGCTCGAGACCCTCCTTCTCCAACGCGTTGAGCAGCACCACACGAACGGGCTCGACATCGAGAGCACCCTGCTCGACCGCAGAATCCAGCGCGTCCAGCGCGGGAAGGAGCTTCTCCACCAGGTTGATCAGCTTGCGTTCGGCCGCTTCCTCCACCCGTCGTTCGGTCTGGCGTCGGTAGTTCGCGAACTCAGCGCTGACCCGCTGGAGGTCGTCGAGGAAGCTGTCACGTTCGGCGACCACCTCAGCGAACTCTCCGGAGGACAGGGGGGCCGATTCGTCGATCGTGATCGGTTCGTCCAGGTCGATCTGATCGAGGTCGGCTCGTAGCGCTGCGAAGACCTCATCGAGATCCGGGACCGACGAAGAACTTCCCATGGGATCCTCCTCAACACTGTCGTCGGATTGACTGTCGTCGGATTGATGGTCGTCGGATTGGTGATCGTCGGGTTCGGAGCCATCGGGTAGCGGATCATCGGCCGGGGCCGGCTCCTCGGAGTCGGGACCCGGCGCAGACGTCTCGCCACCCGACCGACCCAACAGCCCGTCGCGCATGCTCTTGAGATGCTGCGCGTTGACCTTCCGGCGTTCGGGGGTTTCCGCCGGCTCGGTATCCGGTGGGCTACCGCTGTCCGGAGTGGACTCGGTCACGGGTCATCACCCTTCGTCGACGATCTCGGCATCGATCACGTCGTCGTCGGACGGGCCGGCACCCGAACCCGCCGACGCACCACCACCGTCGGACTCCGCCGCGGCGTCGTACAGACGCTGGGTGAAGTCCTGGCTGGCGGTCATCAGCGACTCGGTGGCGTCTTTGATGGCGTCGACATCGCTGCCCTCCAGGGCTCGCTTGAGCCCGGCCACCTTGGCTTCGACGCTGGCCCGATCGTCGTCGGACAGCTTCTCGCCCTGCTCGCGGAGCAGCTTGTCGGTCTGGTAGACGAGCGTGTCGGCGTTGTTTCGGACCTCGGCTTCATCCCGGCGTCGGCGGTCATCCTCGGCGTGAGCCTCGGCATCTTTGACCATGCGGGAGATGTCATCTCGCGAGAGCGACGACTGACCGGTGATGGTCATCGACTGCTCCTTGCTGGTCGCCCGGTCCTTGGCGGACACGTGGACGATGCCGTTGGCGTCGATGTCGAAGGTGACCTCGATCTGCGGCACCCCACGAGGGGCGGGCGGCAGATCGACCAGCTGGAACTTGCCTAGGGTCTTGTTGTACTGGGACATCTCGCGCTCGCCCTGGAGCACGTGGATCTCCACCGACGGCTGGTTGTCTTCGGCCGTGGTGAACACCTCGGTGCGCCGGGTGGGGATGGTCGTGTTGCGCTCGATGAGGCGGGTCATGACGCCACCCTTGGTCTCGATGCCGAGCGACAGGGGGGTGACATCGAGCAGCAGGACGTCTTTGACCTCACCCTTGAGCACCCCCGCCTGAACAGCCGCACCGACGGCGACGACCTCATCGGGGTTGACCGTCTTGTTCGGCTCCTTGCCGGTGAACTCCTTGACGAGGTCGACGACCGCCGGCATGCGGGTGGAGCCGCCGACGAGGATCACGTGGTCGAGCTGACCCTTGGTCAGGCCGGCATCGGTGATGGCTTGCTCGAATGGCTTCCGCAACCGCTCGATGAGCTCACGAGTCAGGTCCTGGAATTTCGACCGGCTGAGCTTGTAGTCGAGGTGGAGCGGGCCGGCGCTGGTCGCGGTGATGAACGGCAGGTTGATCTGCGTCTCCTGGACCTGCGACAGCTCCTTCTTGGCGTCCTCGGCGGATTCCTTCAGCCGCTGGACCGCCATCTTGTCGGCAGCCAGGTCGACGCCGTGGTCGTTCTGGAACGACTCCACCAGCCAGTTGATGACGGCGTCGTCCCAGTCATCGCCGCCGAGGTAGGTGTCGCCGTGGGTGGACTTGACCTCGAACACGCCGTCGCCGATCTCGAGGACGGACACGTCGAACGTTCCGCCACCGAGGTCGAACACCAAGATGGTCTGGTCCGCGCCTTCCTTGTCGAGCCCGTAGGCCAGTGCGGCCGAAGTCGGCTCGTTGATGATGCGGAGCACCTCGAGGCCGGCGATCTGGCCCGCCTCCTTGGTGGCGGTGCGCTGGGCGTCATCGAAGTACGCCGGCACGGTGATCACGGCCTGGGTCACGGTGTCGCCCAGGTAGGCCTCGGCATCGCGCTTGAGCTTCATCAACACCCGAGCGGAGATCTCCTGGGGCGTGTAGTCCTTGCCGTCGATGTCGAGCGACCACGACGTTCCCATGTGGCGCTTGACCGAACGAATGGTGCGATCCGGGTTGGTGATGGCCTGACGTTTGGCCACCTCGCCGACGAGGACTTCGCCGTTCTTCGCAAACGCCACCACCGAGGGCGTAGTTCGCGAACCTTCAGCGTTGGCGACGACCACGGGATCGCCACCTTCGAGCACGGCGACGACCGAGTTCGTGGTTCCGAGGTCGATTCCGACGGCTTTGGGCATGATGCACTCCTCGAGGCTCGTGGGTCGGGTTCAGGTTCATCATCGGCAGCTCGGTTCGGGACTTCAGGAGCGATTGCGCATCCTGCCGCGTTCCCGAGCGGGAAACCTGCACGACAACATCCTAGAAAGTTGAGCGTGATATTGACAACTACGACGCTCGAATCCAGCAGCGACGTGTGTCACCGACGGTCCGGGCCCTTGTCACCTTGCCAACCCCGGCGCGTTCAGGCACCCTGCAGCCCATGTACACGCTGATCCTGCTGCGTCACGGCCAGAGCGAATGGAATCTGTCGAACCAGTTCACGGGCTGGTACGACTGCGACCTGACCGCCAAAGGCGAAACGGAAGCCCGCCGGGCGGCCGACCTGCTGGCGGCGGCCGGGGTCGCTCCCGACATCTGCCACACGTCCCTCCAACGACGGGCCATCCGGACGGCGAACCTGGCGCTCGACGGACTCGATCGGCAGTGGATCCCGGTCCGGCGTAGCTGGCGCCTCAACGAACGCCACTACGGCGATCTGACTGGGCTCGACAAGGCCGAGACCAAGGCGCGCCACGGCGAGGCCCAGCTCATGGCGTGGCGTCGCAGCTACGACACGCCTCCACCGCCGATCGCCGACGACAACCCGTACAACCCGAACCACGACGCCGCCTACGCATCGCTGCCGCCGTCGCTCATTCCCCGGACCGAGTGCCTCAAGGACGTGGTGGAGCGGATGCTCCCCTACTGGTTCGACGCCATCGTCCCGGACCTGCAGGCGGGCAAGATCGTGCTCGTCACGGCGCACGGCAACAGCCTGCGGGCGTTGTGCAAACACCTCGACGGCATCTCCGACGACGACATCGCCGAACTCAACATCCCCACCGGCGACCCGCTCGTCTACACGCTGGGAGCCGATCTCATGCCGCTCGAGGCCAGAGCGGTCCTCGAGCGATCGCTCGATCCCGAATCAGCGCGGGCGGCCGCAGAGGCTGTGGCCCGGCAGGCCGGCTGACCGGGGCCGTTCGCCGGCTCAGAAACCGGTATCGAGATCTTCTTCCGTGAGCTCGGGCACCAACGGCGTGGACCTCACCTGGCCCGCTCGACGCGACGCACCGGCGGAACGCTGCTGGGCGAGATCGGAGGCCCGGGAGCGCACATCCCGAGCCCGGAGGCCGGCCCGTTCCCGTGCGTCCTTGGCTCGATCGCCCGCCTTCTCGGCGGCATCTCGGGCTCGATCGGCCAAACGCCGCGCCACCCTGCCGATCCGGCCCACCTGCTCCACCAGCCGATCGCGAGCGTGTTCACCGTCGGCATCGAGCCCCTCGACGCGCTCGACCTGCCACTTCCGGTGGACCAAGGGCACGAGCACGTTGTTGTAGTGCTCGACCAGGCCGAAGACGCCCGCCTTGGCGATGGCATCGGCGTGGGCCTTGAACCCCGGGATTCCCGTGCCCGGCATCTCGAAACCGCTCACCTGGCGTTCGAGCGCCCGCATCACCAGCGACGGGTTGATCTCCATCGCCGCCGTCGTGAGATCTCGATAGAAGAGGTAGTGGTAGTTCTCGTCGGTCGCCACCCGCACCATGAGGTCGTACCCGCACTGGGCGGCCGGATGATCGTCGGCGGCCTCGAGGAGCGCCTTACCAGTGTTGCGATGAGCGACCCGAGTCGCCAGTTCCTGCATCGCCACGTACACGAACCCGTCGGCGACCGACGCGGGCTCGGGGACGCGGCCACCGGACATCTGGATCATGCGCGCTTCTTCGAGCTCGCGAGGATCGATGGCCCGGGTCACCATGAGGTAGTCGCGCATCGCAGTGGCGTGGCGGCCCTCCTCGGCGGTCCAGCGGTGAGACCAATCCCGCCAGACACCACCACGGCCGAAGACACGGTCGATGGTCTGGAAGTAGTACGGCAGGTTGTCCTCGGTGAGCGTGTTCACGAAGAGAGCGCTCCGCACCGCCTCGGGGAGCGGGAACTGGTCGCGGGCCCACGGAAGTTCCTCGAAACCCCGGGCGAGATCCCACGGCACCGACTCGTGGGGATACCACGTGCGGGCGTTGGCCAGGTGACGTTCGTAGAGCTGTTCGGCCACCGGCTCGAGCTCGCTCAGCAACTCGGTGTCGTTCATATGACCGAGCGTACTGGACCGATGCGGCCCCGAGCCGGCGAGACGCGGCTCAGCGCTCAAGTTTCACGCCTGACAGGACGATGACAACCACGGGTCCACCCGCCATCATTCCATCCAACCAGGAGTCCACCTGATGAACGTGCAGCGCCAGCCACCGGCACCTCAGTGGCGCGTGCCCGATCGAGGCGCCAGCCTTGTCGAGTACGCGCTCCTCGTCGCCCTTCTCGCCATGGTGTGTATCGCCGCGGTAACCGCGTTGGGCGCGACGACATCCGAGCAGTTCAGCCAGATGAGCTCCGAGCTCGACGCGGCCTGATACGTCCCGTTCAGGGCCCGTGACCTGGTCCGGGCCCTGAACGAACCGACAGGCAGGGACCCGCCGGCCCCCACCTTCGGCTCCCCGCACCACCTCGGGTAGTGTCACGCCCGATATGAATCGCAAGCGCCTACGCCCTCACCACCTTGTCATCGGCCTGGGGGTCGCCTTCGCCCTGGTCACGGTCGTCTCCGGCATCGCCGCGACCGTCGACCAGTGGCACGACGACAGCGAGCAGACCCGCGAGACGTTCGTCAACGTCCCCAGCGCTCTCAAACTGGCCTTCTACACCGTGCTGCCGATCATGTTCGTGATCGGCGCGGTCCTGTTCTCCCAGCGAGTGCGCAACTGGCAACGCGGTGGCCCCGACAACCGACGGACCACCCCGAAGAACCTCAAGCAGCGAATGGCGGACTTCCGCGCCGGTGTCTACATGCAGACCCTCATCCGCGAGCCCGGCGCGGGCATCATGCACACGCTGATCTACTTCAGCTTCATCATCCTGCTCGGCGTCACGACGACGCTGGAGATCAATCACCAGCTTCCCGAGAGCGCGAAGTTCCTGCACGGCGGCGTGTACAAGGGGTACAGCCTCGTCGGCGATGTCGCCGGCGGGTTGTTCCTCCTCGGCGTGCTGATCGCCATCGCCCGCCGCTACGGCCCCCGCCGCTTCCGTCCGTACCGCATCCGGATCAAGAGCCGGCCCGAGCACATGGCCATCCTCGGCGTGTTCCTCGCCATCGGTCTCACGGGGTTCGGCGCCGAGGCGTTCCGGATCGCCCTCGTCGGCCACGAAACCGGCGAGCTGCCGGACTTCGAGAAGTGGTCGATCATCGGGTACCCGCTCGCCACCCTCGTCGACGGCTCCGACCACCTCGCCGGCTGGCATCAGGCCTGGTGGATCGGTCACGTGGTCTCGTTCGTGGCCTTCCTCGTGCTGCTTCCCATCACCATGTTGCGCCACATGTTCACCTCGCCGCTGAACATGTACCTCCGGGATCGCGAACGACCCAAGGGCGCGATGAAGCCCATGCCGAACCTGATGGAAACCGAGCTCGAGACCTTCGGGGCCGCGACCATCGAGGACTTCACCTGGAAGCAGTTGCTCGACACCGACGCCTGCACGATGTGCGGGCGCTGCACCAGCGTCTGCCCGGCCCACGCCACCGGCAAGCCCCTCGATCCCCGCGAGATCGTGCTCAAGACCGGCGAGGTCATGGCTCGCACCGGCACGCCCGCCGTGTCG
This sequence comes from uncultured Acidobacteriota bacterium, assembly GCA_963732655.1. GTDB lineage: Bacteria > Actinomycetota > Acidimicrobiia > Acidimicrobiales > SHLQ01 > CAVTWS01. The sequence goes on from CAVTAI010000012.1 coordinate 271,594, forward strand.
CCGCCGATCGGCGTCGACAAGGAGATCACCGTCGGCGCCAACAGCGTCTTCGAGCGGGTGACCGCCGACGAGGTCTGGGCCTGCACCTCGTGCAAGGCGTGCGACGAAATCTGCCCGGTCAACATCGAGATCCTCGACAAGATCCTCGACATGCGGCGGTACCTGTCACTCATGGAGTCCGATTTCCCCACCGAGCTCGGAAACGCTTACCGGGCGATGGAGAACCAGGGCAACCCGTGGGGCATGAGCCAGGGCGAGCGGGCCGACTGGGCCAAGAACCTCGAAGGCATCACCGTGCTCGACGGCGGCGACCCGCTCGAGGCCGAGTACCTGTACTGGGTCGGGTGCGCCGGCAGCTTCGACGACAAGAACAAGAAGGTCACCCAGTCGATGGCCAAGCTGCTGCAACGGGCCGACGTCAGCTTCGCGATCTTGGGCCCGTCCGAGAACTGCACCGGTGATCCAGCCCGCCGATCGGGCAACGAGTACATCTTCCAGATGCTGGCCATGCAGAACATCGAGACGCTCGACTCCATGGGCGTGCGCAAGATCATCACCCAGTGCCCGCACTGCTTCAACACGCTCGCCAACGAGTATCCGCAGCTCGGCGGCCGTTACGAGGTGATCCACCACAGCGTGCTGCTCGACCAGCTCATCGCCGACGGCCGACTCGACACCTCGAACGCCCGGCTCGAAGAGCGCCTCGTCTACCACGACTCGTGTTACCTGGGTCGCCACAACGACATCTACCTGGCGCCCCGCCGGGTGGTGGGGTCGCTCGGTGGCATCGAGATCGTCGAGGCCGGACGCAACGGCACGAAAGGTATGTGCTGCGGCGCCGGCGGCGGCCGCATGTGGATGGAGGAGCACACCGGCAAGCAGGTGAACGTGGAGCGTTCCCAGGAGCTGCTGGCCACCGGCGCCACCCGCATCGCCACGGCCTGTCCGTTCTGCTACATCATGATCGACGACGGCGTGAAGGGTGAGGGAATCGACGAGGACACCGTCAAGGTCGGCGACATCGCCATGCACCTGCTCGACGCGCTCGAGCGGGGCGACCGCGATGGAGCGCTCGTCCCGTCGATGCTCAGCGCCCCGCCCGGACACCGCGAGACCGCGGTCGCCATCGCCCCATCACCCGCCAAGGCGGCGGTGCAGACACTCGTCGCCGAGCCTGGCGAGACCGGTTCGGTGGTGGCCGGCGCACCCGATGACCTGCAGCTGATCAAGGGCATCGGCCCCAAGCTCGAAGCGTGGCTCTACGACAAGGGCATCACCACGTTCGAGCAGGTGGCGGCGCTCACTCAGGATGAGGTCGACGCGCTGGAGACCGAGCAGTCGTTCCCCGACCGCATCGATCGTGAGGACTGGCGGGGCCAGGCCGCCCGACTCGCCGCCGAGAAGTCCACCTCCGACGACTGAAGTCGGTTCGGGACTCAGCCGAAGTTCTCCCAGTACCGGCTCGGCCGCGGGCCGACCTGGCCCTGGTACTTCGACCCGACGTCGGCCGAGCCGTATGGCCGATCGGCCGGCGAGGTCATGACCATGAAGGAGATCTGGCCGATCTTCATGCCCGGGTACAAGGTGATCGGCATGTTGGCGACGTTGGAGAGCTCGAGGGTGAGCTGACCATCCCAGCCGGCGTCGACGAATCCGGCGGTCGAGTGGATCAGCAGGCCGAGCCGACCGAGACTCGACTTGCCCTCGATGCGACCCACCAGGTCATCAGGCAGGCGGATCCGCTCCAAGGTCGAACCCAGGACGAACTCGCCGGGGTGGAGCATGAAGACGCCGTCGGGGGCGATCTCGACCAGCTCAGTGAGCTCCTCGAGGTTCTGTTTCACGTCGATGTGGCCGACAGTGTGGTTGCGGAACACCCGGAACCAGCGGTCGAGCCGGAGATCGACCGAGGACGGCTGGATGTCCACGGGATCGAAGGGGTCGATGACGATGCGCCCGGCAGCGATCGACTCTCGGATGGTGCGGTCGGACAGGATCATGGCCGGCGCAGCCTATCTGGAGGCTCGACGGCGGGTCCTGGTCGAGGCACCAGCTGCTCAACACGGACCCCACGTGTCGGTCGCAACCGGCCCGGCGCGACAGGGCGGGTAGCCACCCGCCTGCCGGGGCCAGTACGATGCGCGGCGCTGCGGGTGTAGTTCAGTGGCAGAACATCAGCTTCCCAAGCTGAGAACGCGAGTTCGACTCTCGTCACCCGCTCCAGAGGAACCGCCAGGTCAGAGGCCCTAGCGGGGCCGGAACCCTGGATCGCCACTCGATCCCGTGCCTACAGTGTGCCTAGAACGTCGGGCAACAGTAGGCACGAGTGGGCACGAGCAGGCCGTTCGGCAACATCCGCAAGCTCCCCAGTGGGCGCTACCAGGCGCGCTACTGGCACCTCGGCAAGCAGGTCCCGGCCGACGTCACCTTCGCCACCAAGGCCGAAGCCCGAGCCTGGCTGGCCACGATGGAGACCGACATCGCCGGCGGTCGCCACGTGGACCCGTCGAGTGGCCGGGAGCTGTTCGGCGTGTTCGCCGCCCGGTGGCTGGCCGCTCGCGACCTCCGTCCCCGCACCCGCGACACGTACGCCTCCCAGCTCGCCCACATCCTCACCGGGTTCGAGGATGCCGAGCTTCGGAAGATCACGCCTGCGGCGGTCCGGGCGTGGCACGGCAGGCTGGCCCAGTCGGGTCTGCATCCCAACACCGTGGCCAAGGTGTACCGGCTGTTCCGGACGATGCTGGACACCGCGGTCGACGACGGACTGCTCCGGACCAACCCGGTGCACATCAAGGGCGCTGCCGTCGAGCGCATGGTCGAACGCCCGATCCTCGATTGGGACGACGTGCAGCGCATCGCTGACGCCATCCATCCCCGCTTCAAGGCCCTCGTGTGGGTGGGCGCGACGTCGGGGCTCCGCTACGGCGAGCTCACCGGCCTCACCCGCCGCCACGTCGACCTCGAGGACCGAACGCTGCGGGTCGACCAGGCGCTCGTGTTCGTTCGCGGCGAGGGGCCGACCATGGGCCGACCCAAGTCGAGCGCCGCGCACCGGACCGTCGCGATCCCGTCCGGCGTCGCCGAGATGCTCGCCGACCACATGAGCACGTACACCGGAGACGAGCCGGACGCCCTCGTGTTCAGTTCGGTGCAGGGCAGCCCGCTTCTCAACCGCTACTTCGCCCCGTTCTGGAAGCGAGCGCTACGCACGGCCGGGCTCGACGAGTCCATCCGCTTCCACGACCTTCGCCACCACGCCGGCACCTCCGCCGCCACCGCAGGTGCTTCCCTGCGCGAGGTCATGGCCAGAATGGGCCACGCCTCAGCCGACGCCTCCCTCCGCTACCTCAAGGCCTCAGCCAGGCGCGACGCCGAGATCGCCGACGCCATGGAGGCGAGGATGAACCGGGACCTCACCCGATGACCGATCACCCTGCGTCAGACCAGTTTCGGGGCGAGGTTCCCCATCAGTCCGTTTACCCAACGGTCATGCCGGGTGAGGAACTCGACGTGTACGACGGCCCGGCACAACTGGGCGAACATCCGGCGCAGCGCCTGCGGATCTGGGCGCCTCTACGTCACGACCTGGCACTTCGATGGCAGTGCTTCGATGACGACATTCCGCTCGACCCTCTCGGCAGCATGGAGGTGCCGGTGCTCATCCAACGCCCGGATGGCGAGTCGAGCGTGCCCCTCACCCACTTCGGACGACGACGAGGTCGGGTTGGCCAGGTGGAGTTGGGCATCGAGGGGCCAGTCCCCTTAGCGAGGGTCGTCACCCACTGGTTCAACCTGCCGCATCTCCTGCCCGCCTCCTTACTGAGCGGTCCTGGCGCGTGGTGGGCCGGGCGATGGGCAGCGAGTTGCGGCCCTTGGCAGCTGACGCTCGACGCCCGGCCCGACCTCGACGACGTCATGAAGTTGGCGGATGAGCTGGACGAGAAGTTCGCCATGACGCACATCGGCGTTCTCAGACGCATTGACGGCGGGACGTTCAGTCGTGCCGACGCGTTGGACGCGCTCCAAGGGTGGCAACTCGCCATGTCGTTCGCTCTAGGGCGATGGGTCGCACCAGCCCTGCCGGTCGGCACCGATGAGAACGGCGTGAGCGCCTGGGAGATGTGGGCGCCATGGCGATGCGACGGCCTGGCGGGCGCGCCATCCGCATGGTGGGACGATCACACCGCCGACGATCTCGCCACCTTCGTCGATCTCTTCCTTCAGCACTGGCTCGACCCCACGCGTCGTGCCGTTGTAAGCCACGTCGCTCACCACGCCATCGCCGCCAACCACTCCGGTACAACTCTGGAGGCCCGGATCCTCATCGCACAGGCTGGTCTCGAGTACTCTGGGGTGGGTGACATTGGTACTCGAAGGTGGGCTGCCGAGGGGTGACTACAGGGCACTCGGTGCAGGCGGGGTCATCCGAACGATGTTGCAGCGCGCCGGTATCCCGACGTCCGTTCCTCACGACCTCGGTTCAATCTTCGCGCTCCTGCGCCGTGACATCGTTGACGCGCCCGATGCGGTCGCGTGGGTTCGCAACCGGCTCACCCACCCGAAGGACGCCGAGGAGCCATACCGCATCGAGCAGCTCTTATGGGATTCGTCCCAGCTGCTAGCGGAGTACCTCAAGCTGCTCCTGCTGCGCCGCATCGGGTATGACGGGCGATACCAACTGCGCTACCCGCCCGGCCGGTGGGCGCATGCCACCACACGGCTCGTCCCCTGGGCCGGTTCACCCGGAGCGCCTCTTTTGGGCGGCGCCGGCGAGAGCGACGTTGTAGCCGTGAAGGTGGTCGAGCACGAGACCTAGGTGGCCGGACCTGTTCCTCCGGGGTGTCCACCTCGACAACGGTGAGCCCGCAAGGGTGTGGGTTCAGAAGCCGAGCTGGGGGGTGTTCGTAGTCGGTTCCGACACGTCGATACCGGTGACCTGGCACCACTGCTGCCGACGGGCTTCGGCCTCGTAGGTGAAGATCTCGTCACAGCCGAACATGCGGGCAGTCGCCAGGTGGACGGCATCAGCTCCCCGCAGACCGCTGAAGCCCTGGGCCTTCGCAGCACGGATTATCGTTCGGGCGTTTCGCGCCACGGCGTGGGAGACGTCGGCGAGCGTGACCGGCGCCGCCGGCGTCCAAAGCTGCTCGATGACCTCTTCGCCAGCTTCAGTCAGGCCGTGGTCTCGCTCATGGGCGCCGAACGCGACCTCGGCGATCGAGAGAACCGACGTGAGGATCTCGATCTGGGCTCGGCGCGCCTCGTCGAGCAGGGCTTGCACGACATCTGCTCGTCCGTGCTCGTTGCCGACGTAGGCAAGGAACACGTTGGCGTCGAAGTAGATCCGCCGCGGACTAGCTGGCATCTCGGATCCGCCGGATTACGTTCTCCGCAGGCTCGGTCCCTTGGACCGCTCCCGCGGGCCCGAAGGTATCCCATCGTTTCGCCGTCTGGCACGGTGTCAACACTGGTGACACGGCGTACAGCAAGTGGGCGGCCGCTTTCATCGTCACGCGTGACGACACCGGTGACGTCGGCGATGCGGCCCCACGCGTCGCGCATGAGGTTCTCATGATCGGCTTGCAGATAGCAGGACACCGGCCGATCACTCGTGAGCTCGTAGAGCGTGAAGCGGTAGCCCTTCCGGTGAGACAACGTCTCGACTCGACCCCGGACGGTGCCAAGCGACTTCGAGGTCTGAGGCGGGACGCTCGGGCTCACCTGGAGAACGGGCGCAGTAAAGATCACATCGTCGTCGGCCGTCTCCAAGATGACTCGGTTCTGTTCATCCGCAACGTGGGTGAGGTCGCGAACGACTCGGAGAAGAGGTCGCCCCTGGTCAGGTTCGCCGCTGGATACCAGGCGACCGACGGACAGGTAACGCTCCGTCATCCTCGGGATCTTCGTGATGGCGTCGTCGTCGAGCGGTTCGGCACGAGCGGTGATCCCAGCAGAGCCGTAGTCAAGGCCGGCGAGCACCCACCTGACGTGGGCACCTTGATCCTCCTCTAGTGCTCGCAGGACGTTTCGGAAGCGGGTGAAGGCGTCAGCGAGCTTCTCGATCGTCAGCTCGCCGTCCAGGCGAAACGTCACGGAGTCCCCAGCCATGTTGCCAGCGTAGTCGTGGGGTACGACTGCGGCGGTGAGACACCGTGGGTTGAGGTGCCAGGACTGAACTGCGGCCGCGTTGGCGGTGCCGTAGGGCCTTGCCCTACCGATGCGCGTTCGTCAGTCCGATGTCAGGTGCCCGTTCGGCCACCCCACCGCAGGTCACGTCAATACTCACGGTCCGTCGCAAGACGCCGCGTCGAGCAACGCTTCATGTGCGGCTGGGCCTAACCGGCCGACCTGCATGCGTAGCCGTGAAGCAGTATGGGCCATGAGCGACGGGCAGATCGACGGCGTCATCAACCGCATCGCGAGAGCATGCGATGCGGAGGGCATTGGATCGACGCTCATTGCGGAGGCTCAAGAGGTACTTGAGTTCCGTCACGTCTTCGACGACGCCACGGCTGAACTTGACGCGCTTCCTGTGGGAGCGACCGAGGTTTCCCGGGAGCAAGTCCTCCGATACTTCGCCCTCGGTAGACGACAGACGGCGATGCTCGCGCGCCGCGATCGTGTTTGCCGACCAAGTCCACGGCGACGTCCTACGCGTCGTCACCGGCGAGAGAGACGCCTCCATCAATAGGCTCCTTGAGTCCGACGGCACGCGTGCCCGATTCGCAGCACTCGACGAAGCGGCGCTCCTCGGCGCCTATCGCCTCCGAGTCTTCCGAAACAAGCTGGTCACCCATCCGCCGGACACGCTTACCGGGGCGAGCGTGTCGAGAATCGTCGATCACGCGGCCACGCGGTTGTGGCCCCTTCGATGGGGACAGGATCTGCCTGATGGCTCGATCGAGGTCGTCCATGCGCTGGCTCGCCGCGCCGAGCTGACTGTTCCAGGGGTAGCTGAGGAGCTCTCGGGTACCGGCAACCTCTGGGAACTCCTGCAGCTTCTCTTCGATGGCGTGCCACCCCTCGACGGGGACGGGAGGAGATCTGAACTTCGAGCAGAGGTCGATCGCCTCGTGGGCAAGCTGGGCGGTGTCCGGAGCCCGACAATGGCTGAGGTCATCGAGACGATGACACTGTTCCTCACCGCCCTGGCTGTACTCGTAGACCGCGAGAACCGATTGTCGATCCAGGTGACGGTGACGTAGGGCAACCAGCCACACAGGTTCTGCGACCCGTCGGACACCGCTCGCCACTTCGTCGCCACGGGCCTGCGCCTGGGTGACTGCTACCGGCGAACACCTCGTCACGGGTTTCCCCGTCGGAGGTCCCTAGGGCGGTATGAGTTCCCGTCCGACCCGTCACCGCCAAGGCGTCGACGGCGGCGGTGACACCGGCCGGCCTCACTTGAATTTCGTTGTCACACGCAAGCGGCGCAGCGCGTCCCTTGTACGGACATGAGCACCTCACTCCTCACGGTCGACGACGTCGCTGAGCGGCTCGGCGTGCCGACCCGATTCGTCCGTCGCCTCGTCGACGAGCGGCGCATCCCGTTCTGCAAGATCGGCCGATACGTCCGATTCGAGCCCGACGACGTCGAGCAGTACATCGCCGCCGGCCGCATCGACACCGCCCGGCGATGACCCTGCCACCCCACGGCCCGGTACGGCCACCAGCACAATCGCCGCGCCCACCTACCGGAACGACAAGAGCAGCAGACGGGTGCACACGGGTTGTGCGGCCCACCTCCCGCTCTCACCGAGAGGTGCCACGGTGACCGCCCGGGTGATCACGCTGAAGGGCTCGACGGCGGGCGCCTACTACGTCGAGGCCCTACCCAACTACTACCTCGACGCCGGCGAGCCACGGGGCCGGTGGCTCGGCATCGGTGCCGCCCGGCTCGGCCTGCACGGCGACGTCGCCGACCACGAGTTCCTCGCTGTCATGGCCGGCGAGGACCCACGCCGACCCGGGACGCCCCTCGGTCGCCGGTTCGGCGAGACGTCGGTCCGAGGCTTCGACGTGACCTGCTCAGCTCCCAAGTCGGTCTCGGTGCTGTTCGCACTCGCCGACCGGGAGACCCGCCGGGAGGTCACCGAGGCTCACGATGCGGCCGTCACCGTTGTGGCCGGCTGGATCGAACGCACCGCGCTCACCCGGCTGCGCATCGACGGCCAAATCGCCGTCGTCGACGCCGAGGGCATCATCGCGGCCGCGTTCCGCCAGCACACCTCACGGGCACTCGACCCTCAGCTCCACACGCACCTGGTCGTCAACAACCGGGTGATCGCGCCGGACGATCGCTGGCTGGCGCTCGACGCACGCGGGCTCAAGCTCGATCAACGAACCGCGTCGGCGATCTACCACGCGGCGCTGCACACCGAGCTGACCAGGCGCCTGGGCGTCGAGTGGGTGACCGCCGACCACTCCTTCGCCGAGGTCGACTGTCTCCCGCCTGACCTCCTGGCCGCCTTCTCGACCCGCACCGACGCCATCCGCCGCCGTACCGACCTCAAGATCGACCGGTTCGAGGAGACCATGGGTCGTCCGCCGACACCCCAGGAGCGGTGGCGGCTCGAGCGGGAGGCGGTCGTGGACTCCCGTCCCTCCAAGCCGCAGGCCGTCTCGAGTGCCCAACTCCACCGCGAGTGGAACGCGCGGGCGGAGGCGCTCGACGTCCGCCCGCCTCGCCTGCTGCGCGACACCCTCGGCCAAACCGAGGGTGGACCGCTCGACCGCGAGGTAGCCCGATCCGTGATCGACGATGCCGTCGCGCACCTGGAGGCGACACAGTCCACGTGGCGCCCAGCCGAGCTGACCCGAGAGATCGCCCGGAACCTCCCCACCAACCTCACGGCTTCGCCCACCGAACTCCTCGATCTTCTCGACGCCCTCACGACGACGGCCATCGCTGGCCGGTGCATCGAGTTGTCAGCTCCCGTCCTGGATGGAACACCGACTCGTCGGGACGGGCGACCGGTCACCGAGTCGGTCATCGAGCGGTCGCTCACGACCGAAGCCATCCTCCGGCAGGAGGCCGAGCTGCTCAACTGGGCTCAGCACCGCATGGACGCCGAACCGGCGCCGCCGGCCCGGATTGCCGACGACGCCTTGTCCGGCCTGAGCGGCCCGCAAGTCCAGACCGCCACGGCCATTGCCGGAACCGACCCACTCGTCCTCGTCGTCGGTCCTGCGGGCACCGGCAAGACGACCGCGCTCGCCCCTGCAGTCCGCCACCTCCACACTCAAGGGCGGGCGGTGTTCGGGCTCGCACCCTCGGCCGCCGCCGCGCAGGTGCTCACGAACGAGACCGCCGTCGTCGCCGACACGATCGACAAGCTCCTCGTCGAGCACGACGGTCTGCGACCGCCCGGCAAGCTCTACACGCTCCCGGCCGGCACCACACTGCTCGTCGACGAGGCGGGCATGGTGTCCACCGACAAGCTGGCTGCACTGGCCAGCCTCGCCGACCGTCACCGCTGGCGCGTCGCCCTCATCGGCGACCCGCTGCAGTTCTCCGCCGTCGGGCGCGGCGGCATGTTCGACGTTCTCGTCGATACCCACGGGGCCATCGAGCTCGACCGCGTGCACCGCTTCCACCATGCATGGGAGCGAGCCGCCTCACTGCGCCTCCGTAACGGAGACGTCGGCGTGATCGACCTGTACGACCACCACGGCCGCATCCACGGCGGCACGTCCACCCGCATGGAGGCCGACGCCCTCACCGCATGGCGCGACGCCCACGCCCGTGGCGAGACCGTCCTGCTCATCGCCCCGACGAACGAGGCCGTGAGCCGTCTGAACACGATGGCTCAACAGATCCGAATCGACACCGGCGAGCTCGAACCCAACGGCCGATCGGTCCGCGTGGGCGAGCACCGCATCCACTGCGGTGAGGACATCGTCACCCGCCGCAACGAGCGGGCGCTCACCACCGACCACGGCAGCATCGTCCGTAACCGCGACACCTGGACGGTCGAACGCGTCGGCGCCGACGGCAGCCTCGCCGTCGCCGGACCATCAGGACACATCCGCCTCCCGGCCGACTACGTGACCGAACACGTGCAACTCGCCTACGCCCAGACCAGCCACGCCGCCCAGGGCCGCACCGTCGACCGCTCCATCCTCATCCTCGACGGCCCCACCGATCTGCCCGGGATCTACGTCCCGCTCACCAGGGGTCGGATGTCGAACGACGTCTACGTCGCCGTCACCGGCAACGACACCGCGCGCGACGTCATCGCCACCTCGATGGCCCGCCACTGGATCGACCGCCCCGCTCACACGCACGTTCCCACCCAGCCCGACCACGTGCTGACCGGGCCGGAACGTTTGCTGTCCGGTCCCGAGCTGAAGGAGCTGTTCGGCGAGCGGGTCGCCATCAGGATCGAGATCCTTCGGCTCGATCAACGGAACCGGGAGCTGGCCGCCAACCTCCGCGGCGAGCGGCTGAACCTCAAACGGATCGACCAGCAGATCAGCTACCGAGAGTCCTCCATCAACGACCTCACCACTCGACTGGACAGCCTGCGAGGGCCCGTCGCCCGGCTGGCGAATCGTGCCGACATCGCAGCGACACGGTCGAACCTCACCCGCCACCACGACGCCCTCCACGGGCTCCGATCCGACAGGGATCGGAGCCGGAACCGGATCGACCGCCTCCACACGGACACTTGCGCCCATCACGTTCGGCTCGACACCAGACCGGCGCTGGAGGACCGTCGGGACGTCATCAGCGAGCGGCTCGACCGCGACGCCGACAAGCGAGCCCGACACCTCGCGAGCGGAACGCCTCTACTCCAGACCGAGCGTCCAAGGGGACACGAGGCAGCTGCCGCTTGGGACCGTTTGGCCGGACGAGTCGACCAGCACTACGCGGCTTTCGGCGAGGGGCTCAGCCCCAGAGCGAGCTGGGCCTACGACCCACCGGACGTCGCCGACAGCACCCGAGCAGTCGAGCACGCCTTCCGTTCCCTGCGCAGCACAGGGGAGGTGGATCACGGCCCACCTAGGGGCATCGAACGGGGACTCCGGACGGGTCGATGACCTCCAGACGTCGTAGCGCCGAAGGCTCCAGCTGACCGATGCCCAGACGGCGTGGCCGCCAACAACAGGCCGAGGCGCACCCAGCATCGTAGGGCGCCGGGGTGCAGTGGTTCTCGTCGCGCAGGCAGGCGGTCCCGATGGGATCAGTCTTGGAGGTCCAGCCGGTGAGGTCCGCCAGGTCGGTGAGCTGCGGGAAGAGCCCCTTCTTGCACCCGATTGACCGCAGCCTCAATTCCTGGATGCCGTAGCCGAAGTGATCGGGGAGATTCTCGACCGCAAGCTCTCCGGTCACCGAGCACTGCGCTGAACAACCACCTTCGCAAGGCGGAAGGAACCAGATGATGCAGCGAACGATGGCGTTGATCGCCCTGGTGGCAGCATTGGCGGGTTGCGGTGGCGACGGCCGCGAGGCGCAAGGAGCCATCGCTGACGCGACGACGACCGCCGAGACGAGCACGTCGGCCACCCCCACGACCACGACCACGACCGAAGCTCCGACTACGTCTACGACCACCACCACAGTCCCACCTACGACGACTACGTCAGCGTTGATCGACCTCGTACCCATTGAGGAGCGAGACCAGCTGGCCGCAGCGCTCTTCGACGGCCTGAACGACCCGGAGTGGGCGACACTCGACTCGAATGCGGCCGGTCTGGCTGGCCTTGCGATGTGCCTACGGATGACCGACGCGAACACGTTCGAAGAGGCACTGGCAGGTCCGGTGACGGACAGCGAGGTTCTCGATGGCGCGCGGGCGATGATGGGCGCTCTCGGCAGCCTGTACTGCCCTGAGCACGTCGACCGGCTCGGGTTGACCACGCGTGACTACGCCGTCTTCGGTAGCTCTGACATGTCGTTTGTAGCGGCGTTCCTCGACGGGGCCAGCGCCGCCCAAGGTCTCGACTCGCCGCTACATCCGGCCACCGCGGCGCTTATCGCGTACGAATGGTGCGACATTATGTCCGAGGCCGACACGTGGGACGCAGCGCTGCCTGGAGTGAGCGGCGGCGGGCCGACCGACATCCCCGCAACTTCCGAGGAGTTCGCCCGCCTCGCTGGGTATGTCGGCACCATCTACTGCCCAGCCGACGCCGTGCGCCTCGGACTCCCATCTGGTGCAGGCTGAACCGCCATTCGATGGACGACCGCGGCTACGCCGCTGACCCATTCGGCAACCGCGTCGAGGTCGATCACTCCACGCTCGTAGGACGCGCCGCGCGCGCTGGCGGTGGCGCGGCATCGACCGTCTTCCAGCTCGACGACAACCACAGGTCATCTGGCTGTCGCCGGTCCGACGTGACCCCGGCGCCACCCGATCCGGTACGTCGAGGCGCTTGGCGAATCGCTGGGCTCCCGGCATTCTGGTCCCCGTGGACACGACCGCGGCGCTTCAGATCATCGACGATGCACTCGCCGCAATCGACGAGTTCGACGCCCTCTACCGACAGACATCGGGCAAGACCGGTGAGGCCTTCCAGCGGCTGTGGGGCGAGTCGCTCCGAGTTGAGCAGACTCGTGTCCTCCCCCAGTTGGAGCTCGCACGCCAGATCGCTTCGCACATCGGCGCCGACATCTTGTCCATTGCCAACCCGCCCGACAAGGCGATGTACAACTCGCATCCCTTCGGACCGAACCGTGCGGCTCTGGTCGTGCTTCGGACGCGCCTCGCGGAGCGCGATCGAATGGCCGCGATCCTCGGCCCGACCGGACCGCAGCTGTCCACGTCGAACCTGCACCCAGCTATCTGGCACTCGGCCGCTCACCTGTTCGACGGAGGCCATTACCGACAAGCGGTGCAGACCGCAGGTCAGGCACTCGAGAGTCACCTGCAGGAGATCTCCGGCCCGTCGCTGAGCGGACAGGATTTGGCGAAGTTGTTTGCGGCGACAGGTGCCGGCCCACGGTTGCACTTTTCCGATCTCGAGCCCGACGGGAAGACATATGCGAGCGCACGAGACGGAGCGGCGAGTCTCATCCGAGGAGCGATGATGGGCATTCGCAATCTCGTCTCCCACCCGGAGTGGCCGGACCCGACTGAGACCGAAGCTCTTGAGATGCTGGCGGTGATGTCCTACGTCGTTCACCTCGTCGATCGGGCGTCCAAGGTGGACTAGTCGTGCCTCCGACTGACCCGATGTCTTCGACAGCGCCCGAGCCGACGGCGGACGAACTCGCAACCCCTCTGCGCTTCGTTCAAGCCGACCGTCGACCACGCGCCACATCTCGACCCGTGTTCCGAGGCTCGGCCCCTGAGCCTTCACGCCCTCACGCGAACCTTCGCTCGGCGACTCCGCCGGCGCGGCCCTCAACGTCGGACAAAGCGCTTGCTTCTGCCTCGTTAGGCCGGGCTCCCTTCACGCAGCGGGCCGTGATCGAACTCGACGACTCACCCCAGCGACCCCAGCGAGCGTCTCGTCGTCGAGCACTGGACTCACCGCCTTCCTACTGCGGGGGACACAAGCAAGATGAGGAACCATCGCGCCGGCCTCAGTCATCCGAGGCGAAGCCTGTCGTAGACGATGCACGCGTCGTCTGAGCCATCTTCACACAGCCTCCGGAAGGCATCTACGCAGTCCGGGTCACGCCCGCAGCTCTCAACGTCGGCCGGTGCGTCGTTGCGAGTCGTTGTGCGCCCACTATCGACGTTGTTTTCGCCGCCGTACGCCTGCACAAACACCGCGACGACAAACCCCACGATGCCCAGCGCGACGAGGAGGCCGAGAACAACGTCTCGTTCCCGGTACCAGGGAACGGGATCAGGCCATCTATTCTCGGTCATCAGCGGATGGTAGTTGGCGCCGACGTACTTCGGGCGACGAGCGCATCGCGACAAATCAGCCAGTCCCCGGGTCGGCGGGAGTCGCTTGGCGGGGAAGCGGGCCGGAGCTCGCCACCATCGGGTACCGAAGCCTCGGCGGGAACTGGTACGCATGGTCCGCAAGCTGGTGACACAGCGTTCGTGCCTACAACGTGCCTAGAGCATCGGGGAACAGGGGTCGTGGACGGGGTCCGGCGGATGGCTGCCGTGACCTGCAAAATGGCCCCTGACCTTCGGAAACGCCGCTCAGTGGACTTCCCCGCCCGCCGGCTCGGGCAGCTTCCCAAGCTGAGAACGCGAGTTCGACTCTCGTCACCCGCTCCACACGAAACTCCAGGTCAGAGACCCTGCGGAGCTCGAGATCCTGGATCGCCACTCGGTTCCGTGCCTCATGTTGTGCCCAGAACGCCGGGTAACAGTAGGCACGAATGGGCATCGAGCAGGCCGTTCGGCAACATCCGCAAGCCTCCGAGCGGGCGGTATCAGGCGCGCTACTGGCACCTCGGCAAGCAGATCCCAGCCGACGTCACGTTCGCCACCAAGACCGAGGCCCGGGGCTGGCTGGCGACGATGGAGACCGACATCCTCGGTGGTCGCCACGTCAACCCCTCGAGCGGCCGAGAGCTGTTCGGGACCTTCGCCGAGCAATGGCTCGCCGCCCGTGATCTCTGAACCGCCCTGGGTCTGGTGGAGACTCAGTGGTTTGGTTTCCCAGGTCCGCTGGAGGCGGTTGAGATCATTGTAGCAGTCAAACGTGTGTTCGATTGTTGGTGGTGGTTGTGTTCGTATTCGGCGGGCGGGATGTCGCCGCAATGGCCATGGAGTCGGTCGTGGTTGAACCAATGCACCCACGACAAGGTGGCGAGCTCGAGCTCCTCGACGCCGTCCCACCCTGTCGTGTCGGGCCCGTAGACGCATTCGGTCTTATAGAGCCCGTTGGTCGTTTCAGCGAGCGCGTTGTCGAACGAGTCGGCGACGGTGCCGATGCTGGGCCGGGCCCCGATCTCGTCGAGCCGCTCGGTGAACCGCACCGACGTGAACTGGGAGCCGGCATCGGAATGGGTGACCAGGCCGACGAGGCGGTTGCCGCCCCGGCAGCGTCTCGCCATCTCAAGCGCGTCCAGGACCATGTCGGTGCGCATGTTCGCCGCTACCCGCCAGCCGACGATGCGGCGACTGAACGCGTCGACGATGAAGCACACATACGCCATCCCCGATCTCGTGGGGACATAGGTCAGGTCGGTGACCCACAAGGCGTCGGGCCGGTCCGCCCGGAACATCCGGTTGACCAGGTCCGGTGCCCGCAGCGCGTCGGGGTCAGCGACGGTCGTGAACACCTTGCGTCGCCGCCGACTGATCCCTTGGATCTCCAGGCCTCCCATCAGCCGGGCGACCTGGTCGCGGCCGATGTCATGACCCGCCCGGCGGGCCGCCTTCCAGAGCTTGTGCGCCCCGTAGACCTTGCGGTTCGCCACCCACAGCACCATCAGGACCTGCATCATCACGGCGTCACGCGTCGCCCGCGCCGACGGCGGCCGGGACTTCGCTGCGTAGTAGGTGCTCGGAGCGATCTTGGCGCCGGCCCCACTGAGGACCCGGCAGATCGGCTCAACTCCGAACTCGCTGGCGTGCTCGTCGACATAGGCGACGATCACTTCGAGGGGCGGTCGAGCTCCGCCGCGAAAAAAGCCGACGCCGACCTGAGGATCGAGTTGGCCCGGCGCAGCTCCTTCACCTCCTGACGCAACGCCTTGAGCTCCCCGGCCTCCACCGACGACGTCCCCGGCCGCTCACCCCCGTCGATCTCGGCTTGGCGTACCCACGACCGCAACGACTCGACACCGATATCGAGCTGGGCCGCCACCCGAGCCACCGTGCCCTGAGACGTCCCCAGCTCACGACGCAGCACGAACACCATCCGCACCGCCCGCTCCCTCTCCTCAGGCGAGTACCGCCGCGTCGTCGGCTTGCGCTTCACATCCATACTCATAGCTCTCATCCTCATTCAAAGGCCGAGAGCCTCCACGGATCCCAGGGCGGTTCACTCCGTCCCCGCACCCGCGACACCTACGCCTCGCAACTGGCCCACATCCTGACCGGGTTCGAGAACGCCGAGCTTCGCAAGATCACGCCGACAGCCGTGCGCGTGTGGCACGGCCGCCTTGCCCAGTCGGGCCTGCACGCCAACACGGTGGCCAAGGTGTACCGGCTGTTCCGGACGATGCTGGACACCGCGGTCGACGACGGACTGCTCCGGACCAACCCGGTGCACATCAAGGGCGCAGCTGTCGAGCGCATGGTTCGAGCGCTCGATCCTCGATTGGGACGACGTGCAGCGCATCGCCGACGCCATCCATCCCCGGTTCCGGGCCCTCGTGTGGGTCGGAGCGATGTCGGGTCTCCGCTACGGGGAGCTCACCGGTCTCACCCGCCGCCAAGCCGAGATGCTGGCCGAGCACATGGGCACGTACACCGGAGAGGGGCCGGACGACGCTCGTGTTCACCTCCGTCCAGGGCAGCCCGCTGATCAACCGCTACTTCGCCCCCTACTGGAAGCGGGCGCTACGAACGGCCGGGCTCGACGAGTCCATCCGCTTTCACGACCTCCGCCACCACGCCGGCACCTCCGCCGCCACCGCCGGCGCCTCCCTCCGCGAGGTCATGGCCCGGATGGGCCACGCCTCAGCCGACGCCTCCCTTCGCTACCTCAAGGCATCAGCCCGCCGCGACGCCGAGATCGCCGACGCCATGGAAGCGCGGATGAACCGGGACCTCACCCGATGACCAGTCGCCCTGAGTTTGACCAACGGCGGGACGAGACTCCCCATCAATCCGTCTACCCGATGGTCATGCCGGGTGAGGAGCTCGACGTGTACGACGGTCCAGCACAGCTGGGCGAGCATGCGGTTCAGCGACTGCGGATCTGGGCGCCTCTGCGTCACGATCTGGCCCTTCGATGGCAGTGCTTCGATGACGACATCCCGCTCGACCCTCTCGGCAGCATGGAGGTGCCGGCGCTCATCCAACGCCCCGATGGCGAGTCGAGCGTGCCCCTCACCCACCTCGGACGAGGACGAGGTCGGGTTGGCCAGGTCGAGTTGGGCATCGAGGGGTCAGTCCCCTTGGCGAGGGTCGTCACCCACTGGTTCAACCTGCCGCATCTCCAGCCCGCCTCCTTACTGAGCGCTCCTGGCGCTGTGGTGGGCCGGGCGATGGGCAGCGAGTTGCGGCCCTTGGCAGCTGACGCTCGACGCCCGGCCCGACCTCGACGACGTCATGAAGTTGGCGGATGAGCTGGACGAGAAGTTCGCCACGACGCACATCGGCGTTCTCACACGCAGTGACGGCGGGACGTTCAGCCCTGCCGAAGCGTTGGACGTGCTCCAAGGGTGGCAACTCGCCATGTCATTCGCTCTCGGGCGATGGGTCGCACCAGCCCTGCCGGTCGGCACCGATGAGAACGGCGTGAGCGCCTGGGAGATGTGGGCGCCATGGCGATGCGACGGCCTGGCGGGCGCGCCGTCCGCATGGTGGGACGATCACACCGCCGATGATCTCGCCACCTTCGTCGATCTCTTCCTTCAGCACTGGCTCGACCCGACACGACGCGTCGTCGTGCGGCACGTCGCCCAGCACGCACTCGCCGCCAACCACTCCGGTACAACTCTGGAGGCCCGGATCCTCATCGCACAGGCGGGTCTCGAGTATCTGGGGTGGGTGACGCTCGTCCTCGAAGGGGGGATGACACGAAGCGTCTACAAGAAGCTGCGGGCTGCCGAACGTCTCCGCATGCTGCTGCGGGTCGCCGGAATACCGATGTCCGTTCCTCAGGACCTCAGCTCGATCTCCGGGCTAATTGAGCCCTGACATCGTTGACGCTCCCGACGCGATCACCTGGGTGCGCAACCGGCTCACCCACCCGAAGGACGCCGAGGAGCCGTACCGCATCGAGCAGCTCGTGTGGGATACCTCGCAGCTGCTCGCCGAGTACCTCGAGCTGCTCCTGCTGCGTCGCATCGGGTACTACGGGCTGTACCAACTGCGCTACCCGCCCGGTCGGTGGGCGCTCTCCACCACGCGCCTCGTCCCGTGGGCTGTCTCACCCGCGAGCTAACCTCGGGCAGAGGCACGAGGAGATCGACGTGGCAACCGTGACGGTGCTCGAGCGCGAGATCTACGAGGTGGGCGAAGCCGCCCGCCTGCTCGGCGTGCACTCGCGGACCCTGCGCAACTGGCTCGATGGATACACCGCTCGCGGCACGACCTACCGGCCGGTGCTGCGCCGGCGAGCGACGGGTTCCGACCTCCTCACGTGGGGAGAATTCGTCGAGGCCGGGTTCTTGAACGAGTACCGCCGCGTCCAACGGGTCCCGCTCCCGGAGATCCGCTCCTACATCGACGCGTGGCGCAAGAAACTCGACGTGCCCTACCCGCTGGCGCATCAGCAGCCTTACGCCGGGACGGGACGTCATCTCATGGAGGTCGCCGAAACCGACGAAGGCGACACCGTCATCTACCGATTCCACGACGGCCAGCTGACGCTGACACCTTGGGCCCAGGAATTCGTCCGCAAGGTCGAGTTCGACCGCCACGTAGCCAGCAGGTACTGGCCCGCAGGACGGGATCAGGCGGTGGTCATCGATCCGCAGCGCTCGTTCGGCGCGCCAACGGTCGAGGGCATCCGCACTGAGGTCCTCTACGAGATGTTCGCCGCCGGCGACCCGATCGATGAAATCGCCGACGGTTACGACCTTGACCGCACACAGGTCGAGGCCGCCGTCCGCTTCGAAACATCACGGCCCCGACGCGAGGCCGCCTCCTCGGCCGCCTGACCATGAGCGGCAGCGAGGCCGATCCCTCGTTGCGATGGTTCGTCGACGAGAGCATGATCGCCATCGGCAAGGCACTGGCCGCCGTTCGCAACGACGTCGTCTACCCCGGACATCCGAACTGCCCGATCGCACGCGGTACAGCCGACGAGAGCTGGCTCCCCATCGTCGGCGTGAATGGATGGATCGTCGTGATGCGCGACAAGCGCATCCGCTACCGCAGACCAGAACGCGATCGCCTCATGGCGCACGGCGTAAAGGCGTTCTGCCTGACCGGCAGCGGCAATCAGACCCGATGGGACATGCTGCAGCTGCTCGTGCAGCACTGGGACCGCATCGAGGACACAGCGCTGCTTCCCGGTCCGTTCATCTACAGCATCTCATCAGCCGGAGTCCGCAAGCTCGCCCCATGAGCGGACCTGTTCGAGCGGCCACTCCCCGGCGGCTGGCACCCAAGATGAACTGGCGCCATGACGCCGGAATGCGGAAGCCCCGGCTCCCGTCCTAGTCGGCCACCGAATCGGTGACCCTCGGCCTGGCACTCCGGGAATTGCGGCTTCGCCACGACACAGCACCCTGGCGCCCTCCCAGTATCGACAAGACCAAGGGGATCCTCAACCCACAGCGCTCGACCCATGGAGCCGGCACTCAACCTCGCCGAGATGCGCGAATCCCGGCCGCCCGCCGTCCGGAGGGGAGCCGGGCCCACTTCTTCGGGCTACCGCCCTCAGCAACTCCAGTATCGATTGGCGCCAGAGCCGCCGCAACCACGACGCCGGGATCCATCTGCGGATTCGGTGCCGACGACAGGTCGCCTGTATCGGCGGGGTCACTCAGGGCGGTCGAGCCCGGTGAAACGGTCAGGCCGGGGAGCGGGGGCGTGCTCTCCGAGCGACGTCAGTCGACGATGAGCGAGGCGGCGAGGAGTAGTTCGCCAGGTTCGTAGGGCGAGCAGACCACGCCGACTCCGGGTGCCTCGACGGTCACGTATGTCGCAGTCCCTGCTGGGACGACGGTGACTTCGTCGACGCCGGGTGGAGCTTCCGGCACGTCGACGTTGACCGCGACCCAGGCGACGACCTCTTCGATCGTGGACTCGCCGGTGAGGTGGACGACGCCTGCGACCCATGCGGGGTCGTCGGTCTCGAACCTGAATCCCATTCGCCCGGCCGTGACGGTGGTCGGGCCGTCGTAGGTGCAGTGGGTGCTGTCGTAGGCGACGACCGCTTCACCGACCGCGGGTGGCGGCTCGACGAGTGCCTCGTCCGGCGACACGTCGTCGAGGCTCACGAGCGAGCTCAGGAGCTCGGCCGATCCGCTCAGTTTCCCAATTGGTGTCGACGTCGATGACCGACGTGGTCACAGCGGATCTCCGAGGCCGGCGAACACCGAGGCGATGTTCTCGCCCATGAACTGGTCCCGCAACGCGGGCTCGACGTTGCCGAGGATCGACGCGTAGTGCGCAGCGGGCTCCGGATTGGATTCGAGGTGCGGGTAGTCCGTCGAGAACACCACGCACTCGGGCAACGACTCCAGGAGCCTGACCGGGTTCTGCGCCTCCGAGGGCAGCGGGGTGATCCGCACGTTTCGGCGCATGAACTCGCTCGGGGTGAGCGACAGCTCGTAGTCGCCGAGCAACGGCGCCGCAGGCGCGGCGCGACCGTCCATGCTCTGCACCACGAACGGCACCCACTCGATGCCGTACTCGCCGATGAGCAACGTCAGCTTCGGGTACCGCTCGAACACCCCACCGAAGATCATGGCATTGAGGAGGATCGGCGCGTTCTGCCACGACATCGACGTGGCCATGCGTTTCATCAGCGCGGGCGATGAGGTTCGCCCCCAGCCGGGATGCATGTACGCCGGGCCCATACCGACGTGGAGCATCGGCATGATCCCGAGATCACACGCCGCAGACCACAAGCGGTCGAAGTGAGGATCGAAATGCGGGATGCCGTTGACCGGCTCGCCGGAGAGCAGGAAGGTGCGGCTGCCGCGGTTTCGGCATCGTTCGAGCTCGCGAATGGCCCGGTCCATGTCGTCGAGCCGCACGGTGACGACCGGCTTGAGGCGGTCGATGGCGACACCGACGTTGTCGAGCATCCACGAGTTCGCAGCTTCGCACGCATCCATCGCGACGACCGGGTCGTCGATCGCACGAGCCATCGTGTAGGCCTCGCCCGACACCAGCAGCTGTACATCGATGCCCTGCTGATCGAGCCATGCCAGGCGTCGGGTCGTGTCGAGGGTCGGGTGCTGGTCAGCGCCCGGATAGATGAAACCCTCCGGTCGGTTACGGTCGTAGAACATCTCGAGCACTGGCGTCGCCAGATCGCGCCCGGAGATGCGTTGATCGACCGGCAGACCCCGCTGCAGGTCGACAGCGACGAACCAGCCGAACGCCTCGGCACCACCGTCGCCCGCCCAAAACTGTGGATCGCTCTCGGGGATGCGGGGCGGTAGCGCGTCCTTGAGCATCGGGAACTCATCGAGCCACCCCGGCGGCGGCTCGCTGTGCGAGTCGATGTCGATCACGCGTCCCATGCTTCTCCAGGTGATTGCTGTCAGTCGCGGAGGTCGGGCAACAGGTTACCCGTCGCCATGATCGACGACCGATGGGGGTCGCACGCACCGCCGTGCTGGCCGCTAGTGCGGCCGCTGTCCGCCGACGGGCTCGATCGCGTCGCGCCCGCCCATCCGCTCGAACAACGTCGGGGGCCAATCGCCTCAATGGTCGGTGTGGTCGCTGTCGAGGGTCACCTACCTGGTACCTCCTACGTTGACGAGCCGCACGTGTGGCAACTGGTCGGCGTAGCGCTGGCCCCGCCGCGGTGCCGTTGATCTCGGCGTGAGTCAGCCGGTCGTGAACTCCGGCAGCTCGATGTCACCCTCGCCGTTGGTGAGCCCAGCGAAGTAGCCGCCGAGCCACACGATCATGCCGGCGTTGGCCGCGGCGCCGCGCCGTGCCGCGGCCGCGTCGCCACGGACCGAGGCATCGACCATGGTGAGCGCCGCCGCCTGCACGGTTTCGAGATACGACGACGAGACGTCAAGCAACTGGTCGTACTCGCGCTGGGGGAACCCCTGAACCGACAACCCGCCGTTCCATACGGCCCGACCGCGCGGCACCGCAGCTTCCTGGACCGGCAGGATCTGGGCGACCATCTCGGCATAAGCGGGATCGGTCGAAAGCGACGACTCGACATCGGCGAGGGCGGCTAGCGCCGACAGGCGCTGTGTGGCGTAGGAACACGACAGGGGCCCGCTGCAGGTGATCTCGTACTCGGGCGACGCGACGATTCCCTCGGGCGGTTCCTCGAGGATCTGCAAGAGGTAGCCCTGGTTGTATCCGAAGTTGTCGGCGAGACCCCGGGTCGGATCACCGCCGTCGGGGTTCGGGGTGTCGAACAGGCTCGACGACGCGTACGCGATCGCAATAGCATCGTCGGCCTGAGTCACGGCGAGGGCCTCGCTGGCGCGAGCCATGGTGGCGCCGAACGACTCGGGCGTCGGCGGCATCGAGAAGCTGACGATCAGGGCCTCGGGCTGGGCCGCCGCGATCTCGCCTCGCAACCAGCGGCCGCCGAAGTACCCGGACAGGTGAAGCTGCCACAACAGTCGGCGGGTTGCGTCGGGGTCGGGGGCCTCTGAGAGCAGCCGGTCGAACACGGCGACGGGCAGGCTGCCGAACAAGAACCGCTCGATCTCCGGTTCGCCGTCGATGGTCGCTGCGTACTCGGCGGCCATGGCGTCGAGGCCGGCCTGGTCGTCGATCAACGCGTCGTTGCCGAACAGCGGGTAGTCGACGAGTGCTACGGACACGCTCGACGGAGCCGGATCGGTCGAGCTCGAGCCCGAAGCAGTCGTGGTCACCGGCGTGTCCTCCTCGAAAGCTGCATCGGGCTCGATCGCTGCGTCGGGCTCGATCGAGGCACCGCCGTCATCATCGTCGTCGCCACCACCCGGTTGCCAGCAACGCCGCCACCACGACCAACCGACCGAACCAACGCATGGTCCAGTGTGCCACGCCGACCCGGAGGCATGTCCAACGCTTGGGTCCGGGTCATGGTCACGCAATAGGGGAGCTCGCACGGCGAGACCGTGCGTACAACGACGAGCACCTGGCGTTCCTGCGGGACTGGGTGGGCGCCGACCTGCGCCGACGACGCTCGTGGCACCACCACTCCATGGCCAGCCGGCTACCGGCCTGAATGACGTCGGCCAAGAACCGGGCGGGTGTGCTCGCCGGCATCGGCGAGCTCGAAGCCGGCTCGACCCGTAGTCGAGGACACAGCTCACTGTGCCGCATCACGTCATGGTCGCCGTCACCACCTGGCTCGGCCCCGAGGGCTACTCGCCTCGACGCCGGCGCAGGGCGGACAGGCCAGCCTCGACCCCGGCTTTCATGAGGCGGTCGTTGTCCTTCGAGATGAACCGGTGGACACGATGCTCGAAGAGCACCCGCATGACGGGGTTGAACACCTCGTAGGTCTCGACAAACCGGAGCCGCGTGCGGTCGCCATCGACGGGCTCGAGCCACGTCTCACCTGTCGCCCGTGACCACAGCGGCTTCCCGATCGCGTCATAGCGCCAGTACCGGGGCGCATCCAGGTCGGTGAGCCACTCCCACGACCGGGCGACCCCGCCGGACAGCAGGTACTTCGGTACACGGAAATGGCAGTGCCGCACCAAACCGTTGCCCCGCTCGTCGCCCGGGTGCAGGATTTCGATCCGGACGTCGCCGTGCTCCATCACCCGTGGCTTGGGGCCATGGAAGACCTTCCAGACCTCCTCCGGCGGGGCATCGATGTCGAAGGTGAACTCGTGTCGCTGCATCGTCACATCCCTTCGGTCGGCGAGCCCAGGCCCGCTTCTGATGGATCCGAAGCTAGACGACGAACTTCAGGCCCGTTTCTGGACGCGGGCCCATTCGTCCTTGAGGCCGACCGTCTGGTGGAACACACCGGGGGTGTCGAGGTCGACGGCGAAGTAGCCCACGCGCTCGAACTGAACGTGTCCGCCGGGCGGGATCTCGGCCACGGCCGGTTCGACGACGGCATCGATCAGGACCTGGCGCGAGGCGGGGTTGACGAACGACAGCGGATCGACACCGTCGTGCGAATCGGGATGCGGGTCGGTGAACAGCCGGTCGTACAGCGTCACCGTGGCGGGCACGGCGTGGGCGACCGACACCCAATGGATGGTGGCCTTGACCTTGCGGCCGTCGGGAGCCTGACCACCACTCGTCTCAGGGTCGTACGTGCACCGCAGCTCGACGACCTCACCGGCAGCGTCCGTGACGACGTCGACGCAGCGGATGAAGTACCCGAAACGCAGCCGGACCTCCCGCCCGGGAGCGAGACGGTAGAACTTGGCCGGCGGGTCGAGCATGAAGTCGTCGCGGTCGATGTAGAGCTCACCCGAGAAGGGGACATCGCGCTCCCCCGCCGACGGGTCCTCCGGGTTGTTCACGGCGCGGCGCATCTCGACCACACCCTCGGGCCAGTTGTCGATCACCACCCGTAACGGTCGCAACACGCCGGTCCGGCGCTCCGCGGTGCGATTCAGCTCGTCGCGCACGAACGACTCCAGCAGCTCGATCTCGTGCGTGCCGTTCACGCGGGCCACACCGATGTGACCGCAGAAGTCGCGGATCGCGCCGGCCGGGTACCCACGGCGACGCAGGCCCGACAGCGTGGGCATCCGCGGATCGTCCCACCCATCGACGTGACCGTCGTTGACCAGCTGGGCCAGCTTGCGCTTGGACAGCACGGTGTGAGTGAGGTTGAGGCGGGCGAACTCGGTCTGGCGGGGCCGGTCGTTCGGCAGCGGCAGCTGGTCGAGGCACCAGTCGTACAGCGGGCGGTGCACGTCGAACTCGAGCGTGCACAACGAGTGGGTCACGCCCTCGATGGCATCGGACTGGCCGTGGGCCCAGTCGTAGGTCGGGTAGATGCACCACGAGTCACCGGTACGGAAATGGTGGGCGCGCCGAATCCGGTACAGCACGGGGTCGCGCATGGCCATGTTCGGGTGGGCCATGTCGATCCGGGCTCGCAGCACCCGGGAGCCATCGGCGAACTCGCCGGCCCGCATGCGCCGCAGCAGGTCGAGGTTCTCCGCGGGGCTGCGGTCCCGGAACGGGCTGTCGATACCGGGCTCGGTGAAACCACCCCGGGTGGCGGAGATGGCCTCGGCGTCCTGATCGTCGACGTAGGCCAAACCCCGCTCGACCAGCGACTCGGCCCAGGAGTAGAGCTGCTCGAAGTAGTCCGACGCGAAGACGGTGGGCCTGCTCGGCGTGAACCCGAGCCAGGCGATGTCGGCC
This sequence comes from uncultured Acidobacteriota bacterium, assembly GCA_963732655.1. Taxonomy (GTDB): domain Bacteria; phylum Actinomycetota; class Acidimicrobiia; order Acidimicrobiales; family SHLQ01; genus CAVTWS01. The sequence continues at coordinate 296,616 of CAVTAI010000012.1, forward strand.
GCGATGCCCCGCACGAACTCCTCGTCCTCGGTGATCGGGTTGGTGTCGTCGAACCGCAGGTTGCAGGTGCCGCCGAACTCAGCCGCCACGCCGAAGTTGAGACAGATCGACTTCGCATGACCGATGTGGAGGTAGCCGTTCGGTTCCGGTGGGAAGCGTGTCTGGACGCGACCGCCGAACGTGCCGGCCTCGTTGTCGGCGCGGATCAGGTCGCGTATGAAGTCCGTGCCCGAGTTGCTGGTGACGGAGGTCGGATTGTCGTTCATGGAAACCATGCAAGCCCAGGGTCGGGAAGCTCAGCACGCACTGTAGAGGTCAGCGGCGGTCAAGCTGGGCGAGAATCGCGTGCAATCGAGCATCGACCGCCGGACGAGCACCCAGGTGCTCGATGACCCACGCCGCGATGCGGGTGGCGAATCGGCCGGCTTCCACCGCGTCGCCGTGGCGGAGGTAGTGGGCCAGGAACGATCCGGCGAAGGAGTCGCCCGCCCCGGTGGCGTCGACCAGATTGTTGGTGGCCGGCGGGATGGACGTGCCCCCACCGTCTTGATGGACATACGCACCGGCGGCGTCGAGCTTGAGCATGATGAGGGCACCCGGATAGAGCTCGGTGAGGCGGGCCGCCATGGCCGGGGGATCGCTCAGTCCGGTGAGCATCGCCGCCTCCTCCTGGTTGGGCAGCAAGATGTCGATACCGAGTTCCTGCGTCTGGGCCAGGAAGTTGTCGACACCCATCTCGCCGATCATCTGGAACGACCCGGGGTCGAACGACAGGGTCGCCCCGGCCGCCTTCGCCACGCGGGCCGCCAGCTGTGCGGCCGATCGAGGCGGATCGATGAAGAACGACCAGGCCGTGAGGTGGAGGTGGCGGCTGCTCCGCACGACGTCCTTGGGCACCTCCGACGAGAGCAGGTAGAAGTCGGCGCCGTGGCCCGACACCATCGAGCGCTCGCCGGTGTGGTCGACGAAGACCGCCACCGAGCCGGTGAGGTGCGCATCGGTCTCGACGAGGTGCGCGTTGACGCCCTCGTGGTCGAGGTCCTCCTGGGCCAGTTGACCGAAACGGTCACGGCCGATCTTTCCGATGAAGTGGGTGGACGTGCCGCACCGGCTGGCCCACACCGACACGTTGGCGGCGCTGCCCCCCGGTGTGAGCATGACCTCGCCGAAGGTGTCGCCACCCTTGAGCAACTCGGTGTTGGTACGGATGAGGACATCCCACGCGAAGTCCCCGAGCACGCAGAGCGGGTTGGACATCTCGGTCGCCGCCTTCATTCGCCGGGTCCCACGTCGCCCGTCCACCACACGCCGCAGGGCTTGACGTGCCCCGCCGCGATGAGGCTGAGCTCGAGGGGCCGGTGGGCCTCGCTCAACCGGTGACGGAAGAGATACGGGCCCTGCTCCTCGCTCACAGTCCGGAGCCCGGCCGCTTCGAGGGCTCCCCGTACGGTCGCCCATGGGATGATGTGGTCCACGGTGAAATGCCGCCAGTCGTCCGCGAACTCGTCGAACTCCGCGGGCGGCGCCTCGCTCTCGCTCACCGCGGCCCACGCATGCTGCTGATGGAACCACCACCGCAGGGTCGCCGGGTCGGCCATCTCGGCCGTGTCGAACTCCCGGATGACGAGGCGCCCGCCGGGGGCGAGTAGGTCGCGCAACCGGCGGGCGGTGAGGTCGAGGTCGGACACGTGGTGCAGGGACACGCTGGCGACGATGACATCGAACGGCTCCGCCGCGAAGTCCTCCACCCGGGTGCTGACGAACATGGGCCCGTCAGGCGCATGCGGGTCGATGCCGACCGCGTCGTATCCGAGCCCGATCAGCTTCCGGGTGACGGTGCCGTCCCCGCATCCCACCTCGAGCGTTCGGGCAGGAGCCGGACGATCGGCGGTCGCCCAGCCGAGCAGCTCGGCGAGGTCGACGGGGTACTCCTCCTGGTTCAGCTGGGCCATGAGCGCTCCCTGACGATTCGAGCCGTCACCTTCGCTCGCCGTAGCAGAGGAGGCCAATCCCGGTGCGATGCCCACGGATTTCGGCCACACTCCGAACATGACCCACCTGGACCTCGTGACCATCGTCGTCGACGACTACGACGACGCCATCGCCTTCTTCGTCGACGTGCTCGCGTTCGAGCTCGTGGAGGACCAACCGGCGACCACCACGGACGGGCGGGCCAAACGGTGGGTCGTCGTGCGCCCGCCGGGAGCCGTCACCGGCCTGCTGCTGGCCAAGGCCGACGGGCCCGATCAGGTCGCGATCGTCGGGCGCCAGACGGGCGGACGAGTCGGCTTCTTTCTCCGCGTCGACGACTTCGATGCCACGTACGCCCGGCTCCGGGACGGAGGGGTCGCGTTCACCCGGCCGCCCCGTCGCGAGCCCTACGGCCAGGTGGCCGTCTTCCGAGACATCGCTGGCAACCAGTGGGACCTCCTCGGGCCGCCGCTCAACGAGTCGTGATCTTCTTGCCAGCGCGCTCCAGACGCCGGCAATTGGCGCGGATCGCCAGCTCGCGGACGGGATCAGGGAGGCGAGTCACGATCCCCATCATGTGCGCATCGGGGCCAACCAGGTACCGGGCCTTGGGGCGTTTCGCCGTCAACGCCTTCTCGATCGCCTGGGCCACCTTGTCGGCCTCGACGCCTTTGGTGCGGCCCTCGTTGACGAACGCCCGCTGCTGAGGCAGCAGGTGGCCATAACGAGCTCGGTCGCGCGGGGTGAGCGTGCGTTCGAACTCGTCGACCGCGTCGTCGGCCTTGTCCCAGATGTCGGTGCGGATCTCGCCGGGCTCGACCACCGAGGACTGCATCCCGGTCGTGCGACCGAGCTCGGATCGCAGCGCCCAGTTGAAAGCCGAGACGGCGTGTTTGCTGGCCGAGTAGGCGCCCAACGACGGCGAAGTGATGCGACCGGCGATGGATCCCACGTGGACGAAGCGGCCGTTCGCCTTGTCGACCAGCGGGAAGGCGGCCCGGGTCAGGTTGACGAGCCCGAAGAAGTTGACCTCCATCTGCCAGCGCCAGCCGTCCTCGCTCAGCATCTCGACCGGTCCGCCGACCCCGATGCCGGCATTGTTGACCAGCCCATCGAGCCGACCCACGTCGCGCTCGATGCGGGCGACCGCCTCGGCGATCTGCTCGCCGACCGTCACATCGAGCTCGATCGGCCGCACGTCGCCCGGACACGACGAGACCACGCGCTCACCGTCGATGGTGCGGCGCACCCCGGCGTAGACGGTCCAGCCGGCGCGGGCCAGTCGCCGAACCGTGGCTTCGCCGATGCCGGACGAGGTTCCCGAGATCAGAGCTGTCTTGGCCATCTGTCGCGACCTTTCCTCGTCGAGCCGTCAGCTCGCGGCCCGGGCCGACCGGCCCGAGACCGGCGGTCCGAACAGCTGCCGAGCCTTGGCTCGCCAGCCTCGGGCGCCGGCGACATCTCGGCCGATGTCCACGAACTCCTGGAGCGAGATGCGGATCGGATTGAAGGTATCGATGTTCTTCGTCAGCCCGTACCGCACTCGCCGCAGCTCCGGTTCGAAGGTGCCGAACAGTTTGTCCCAGACGATCAGGATGCCGCCGTAGTTCTTGTCGAGGTACTGCCGGTTCGAGCCGTGGTGGACCCGGTGGTGTGAGGGCGTGTTGAGCACCTTCTCGGCCGCCTTCGGGAGGCGGTCGATCACTTCGGTGTGGATCCAGTACTGGTACAGCAGGTTGAGTTGCCCGGCCCGCATCGCCATCTTGGGTCGGATGCCCAGGAGCGGCAGCGGCGCGAACACCCACGTCATCATCAACCCGGTCCACGGTTGACGCAGCGCAGTCGACAGGTTGTAGTGCTGGCTCGAGTGGTGACTCACGTGGTTGGCCCACAGGAGTCGGCGCTCGTGCTGGAGACGGTGGTCCCAGTAGTAGAGGAAGTCCCACAGGACCAGGGCCAGGGCGAACGCCGTACGCGGGTGGCGACCGACATCGGCCACACGGTGTCGGAAGACGAAGCGGTCGAAGCGAGCCAGCAGCGTCAGGGTGGCGACTCCGGTCACGACCCGCCCGGCCAGCACCCCGAGGCTGGCCGCGGTGTCCCGTCGTTCGTACCCGACTGGCACCAGCGGGTCGGGCGGGAGTTGAGGACCGGACAGCGTGATGTCGTCGGCACCGGCCAGGTCGCCGATCGGCCGCAGATCACGGCGCCGGCCCAGGACGAACCCTTCCGCCAGCATCGTGATCGCGAAGAACGGAGCCGACGCCAGATCGAGCGTGTCGATGGTGATGGCCTCACGGTCCATGGGTCCCCGATCGATCTCCACCCCCGGTTTTCGAAGCGTATCGTCGACGGCCATGGACCTTCTCGTCATCGGCGGAACCAGCTTCTTCGGCCGATGGTTGTCCGAGCAGGCGCTCGCGGCCGATCACCGAGTCACCCTGCTGAACCGCGGCCACACGAACCCGGGCCTGTTCCCCGACGCAGAACACGTGATCGCCGACCGGACCGAATCCCTCGGCCTCGCAACCGGCCGACGTTTCGACGCGGTCGTCGACACCTGCGGGTACGTACCGCAGGCGGTGCGGCTGACCACGGGCGGGCTGGCCGGTTCTGGGTGGTACGGCTTCGTGTCCTCGATCTCGGCCTACGCCGACCTCGGGCAACCCGGAGCCGATCACCGCTCCCCCGCCCACGCACCTCCGTTCCCGGACACCGAAACCGTCACGGACGACACCTACGGACCGCTCAAGGTGGCCTGCGAGCAGGTCGTCACGGACGCCTTCGGTGTCCGCTCGGCGATCATCCGGCCGGGGTACATCGTCGGCCCGAACGATCCCACCGACCGCTTCACGTACTGGGTCCGCCGAGCCTCGATAGGTGGGCGGATGGTGGCCCCCGGCCCCGGCACCCAGGCCGTCCAGTTCATCGACGCCCGCGACCTCGCCGCCTTCGTACTCCGGCTGGCCGAGCACCACACCAGCGGGGTGTTCCCGTGCGTCCACCCGCCCGGAACCACCACCCTGGCGACGGTGGTCGACACGGCGGCGAAGATCGCCGGGGTCGACACCGAGGTGACCTGGCTCGGTGCGGAGCAGATCGGGGCGCTGCTGGGCCCCGACGCGCCACAGGCGTTCCCCCTGTGGGATCCCGCCGAGCCGGGCGCCCACCTCGTCGATCCCTCGGCGTCGACCGCTGCCGGACTCACGCATCGGCCGGTGGAGCAGACGATCTCCGGCACCCTGGCTTGGGACCGCTCCCGCCCGCAGACCTGGCCGATGGCCAGCGGCATGACGCCGGCACGAGAGGTCGAGGTGCTCGACCGACTCTGAACCCAGTGCTCTCAGCCGCCCGGGCTACCTCGGGATCGGTGGCCTCCGTGCGGAGCTCGACGACGGTGCCCATGACCGGTTCGTACCGGGCGACCTCACGGTGACGATCGGTCATCGCGACGGGCGCCGGTTCACGAACCGAGAATCCGCTGCTTCTCGACCTGGAACTCGGCATCGTTCACGACGCCTTCGTCGCGGAGCTTGGCCAGTCGCTCCAGCTCCGCGACCCGCGAACCGGACGCTGCCGCCGCCGGCGGGGACGCGGGAACAGCAGGCCCAGGAACCGTCCGCGGCGGCGGCGCCACCGCGCCCGACGAGTCGAGCGGATGGGGGATGCCGAACTCCCGGAACAGCGGTATCTGCTCGGTCGAGGCGCCATCGGGTTTGCCGACCGCGAACACCGACGGGTCGGATCGGTCGATCCACGCGGGCCAGACGTCGCCGACGCGGGGCATCTCCGTCTGGTTGATCGTCATGCGCTTCTGGCCGGTGAACGGCGGCGAGCCGTCGAGGGGCGTCATCTGAAAGCTGACGTCGCACTGGACGTTGAGGTGGTTGATGATCAGCCCGGTCGACTGGACGTTGGTGACCATGGCCCGGGCCTTGCGGCCGGTGGCGTAGAGCTGCTGGGCCAGCGCCGCCTTGTCGTCGTCGGTCCCCCCGGCGAGCCCCAAACCGGTGCCGCCCAGACCCGGGATCGACGACGTGAGACCCCCGACCTTGCGTCGGACCTTGGTGATCACCACGATGGCGATGACCACGGCGATGACCGTAGGGATGAGGCTGATCACGATGACCGTCATAGGCAGAGTGTGCCGCAATCGGGGTCGGAAGGCACGAAGAAGGCTGGAAGGATCAGCCCACACCGAGCAGGTCGACCACGAAGACCAGCGTCTCGCCACCCTTGATCACGCCGCCGGCCCCCCGGGCGCCGTACCCGAGGTGGGGAGGGATAGTGAGGCGGCGCTGCCCACCGACCTTCATACCGGCCACACCTTGATCCCACCCCGAGATCACCTGACCCGCTCCGAGACCGAAGGTGAACCGCTCGCCGCGACCCCACGACGAGTCGAACTCCTGGCCGGTGGACCAGGCCACGCCGACGTAGTGGACGTGCACCGGGCGGCCCGACACTGCTTCGTCACCCTCGCCGAGGGCAATGTCCTCGATGACGAGGTCAGCCGGAGGATCGGTGGGCGGGATGGAGACCTGGGGCTTGGGCATCGGCGTACGGTAGCGGAGCCGGTCGCTCCTCCGGCGGTGGCCCGACCGATGGCGGGCGCCTCCATGGCCGGCGCCTCGTCGGCTCAGCCGGCGGCCAGGCCCTCGGCCACCCGTTGGCGGTTGAGCTTGCCGGCCTCGGTCCGCGGCAGCCGGTCCACCAGATCGACGGTCTTCGGGCACTTGTACGAGGCCAACCGTTCCCGGCACCAGCCGATGAGCTCGGCGGTCGTCGGCGCGCCTGCAGCCGCGGGGTCGAGCTCCACCACCGCGTGGACCCGCTGGCCCCACTCCTCGTCGGGCACGCCGACCACCACGACATCGCCGACGGCCGGGTGCTCGGACAACGCGGCCTCCACCTCCGCGGGATACACGTTGGCGCCGCCGGACAAGATCAGGTCGACCCGCCGGTCGGCGACGTAGAGGAAGTCGTCGGCGTCGACCCAACCCAGGTCGCCGATGGAGGTGAAGCCGTCGTCGGTCGCGGGGGGCGGATTCGAGCCGACGTACTCGAACGCCGGGCCGAGCGGATCGATCTTGCGCATGAAGATCTCGCCCACCTCTCCGACTGGCAGGACCTGACCATCGGTACCGACGATCCGGATCTCCGTGCCGTCGTGGCCGGGACCGACGGAGCCACGGTGCGTGAGCCACTGGTCTCCCCGGATGATGCACAACCCGACCCGCTCGGTGGAGCCGTACGACATGAAGAACCGCTCGGGACCGACAAGGCCGATCCATCGCTCGACGAGCCAATCCGGGATCGGGGCACCGCCCTGCTGGACGGCCAGCACCGAGGACCAGTCCCGTTCGTCGACACCCGGGAGGCGGGCCAGGCGCGAGAGCATGGTCGGCACGGCGATGAACATGTTGACGCGGTAACGCTCCACGAGGCCGACGAACCGCTCGGCGTCGAACTTCTCCATCAACAGGACGGGTTCGTCGAGCAGCATGGTGCGGAACATCGAGAAGCCGTTGGTGTGGTAGAGCGGCGCCGGGATGAGCTGCAAGGTCGAGGCGACCCCGGTCATGCTGACGATCGTGTCGACATCGATCTCGGCGGGCTGCGGGTTCACGATGATCTTGGGACGGCCGGTGGAGCCCGACGATGCGATACCGCCCGAGCGCGGCGGGGTGACGTCGGGCAGATCGCCGGCATCGAGATGGGTGCTGCCGGCGACGGTTGCCGCGTCGATGCTGCGATGAGCGGAATCCGACCAGTCCGCCACGCACAGACGGGGCTCGGCCAGCTCGAGCAGCTTCTCTCGCTCCCAGCTCGGCAGGTCCCAGCGCAGAGGCAGCACACAGGCCCCGATCTTCCACGCCCCGAACGTGACGAGCACATGCTCCACCGAGTTGGGGAGCCCGACGACGACGAGGTCGTCGAACCCGACACCGTTCGCCGCCAACAGGCGTCCGACCTGGTTCGACCGCTGATCGAGCTCGGCCCAGCTGAGGGCGATGTCCCGCCCGTCGCGCGCTGCGAACAGGAAGGCCCGTTCATCCGGGTGTTGCCGAGCCAGCAGGCGGACCCTCTCTCCGTAGGACACCGGGCCTGTCGTCATGTCGCTCCTCCGTCCGGGTGACCTGACGCGGCATCGTCCCTACGGTTGGCGACGCCGGCATGAACCACCACGACCCGCCCGATCGTTCGCCGATCCTCCATGTCCTCCAACACGCGTGGGAGGTCGGCGAAGTCGACGACTCGACCGACGATCGGAACGATCGACCCCGTTTCGAGCAGCTGCAGGAGCTCGGCATGGATGGTGTCGCCGACCGATCTCGGGACGACGTTGTACCCAGCGTGGGCACGGGCCAGATCGGCGTGGTTGCTGTAGGAGAGCAGCACGCCCCCGATGGAGACATTGCCGAACATGAGCGCCCGGGGGGGCATCATCGGCTGATCCTCGACCTCGATGCCCCCGGCGAAGCCGATCATCATCAGGCGACCATTGCGGGCCAGGGCCGCAAGGGATCGGACCGCGACCTCGCCACCGACCGTGTCGAACACGAGATCGACCCCACGCCCGTCGGTGAGCTGGTCCACCACAGGAACGAAGTCATCGGCGCGGTAGTCGATGCCCTCGGCCCCGAGCGAGCGGCAGAACTCCACCTTCTCGGGGCCCCCGGCGGTGGCGATGACGCGCGCCCCGGCGGCGCGAGCGAGCTGGATCGCGGCCGAACTGACGCCTCCGGCTCCGGCGTGGACCAGGACCGTCTCACCGGAGACGAGCCGACCCCGCTCGTGCAAACCCAGCCAGGCCAGGTGGAACGGGAAGAAGAACGCCGCCCCGGCCACGTCGTCGAGGGTGGGAGGGGCGTCGAACACCATGTCGACCGGAGCGACGACGTAGTCGGCGTAGGCGCCGGTGGCGCCCTTCCCCGTGGCCACCACCCGCCGCCCCATCCAGGCCTCGGCACCGACCCCGATGGCGGTCACCGTGCCCAACACCTCCATCCCGAGCGTGTACGGCAGCGGCGGATCGATCGTGAGGTAACGGCCATGACAGCCGTCGATCTCGTTGTAGTTGAGCGCCGAGCTGTGGGCTCGGACCAGGACCTCCCCGGGGCCGGGCTCAGGTCGGTCGATCTCGTCGAGATCGAGCGCCGTCGATGGTCGACCGTGACGTTGCACGCGCCATGCCTTCACCGTGTTCATGCCCCCAGTCCCCGTCACCCATCGATCCGGTCCCGCAGTGTTTCTCGGCGGGACCATCGGGAGCAAGCACGCGCCGTGCGCCCCCAGTCCTTTCGCCACTGACAACCCGGCGCGACCATGATGCGGCGATGGCCCGAGTCCGCGATCACACGCTCGATCTGAGCCCGTTCCGCGAATCGCCCACCCTCCGGAGGCTCTGGACGGCGGGGGCCTTGTCGGCGGTCGGTTCCCGGCTCACCGCCGTCGCCATGGCGATCCAGGTGTTCGACCTCACCGACTCCAAAGGCCAAACGGGCCTGCTCGGGTTGTGCGCCGGTTTGCCCTATCTCTTCCTTTCGCTCTACGGCGGCGTGCTGGCGGATCGCATCCCCCGTCGCCGGATCATGGTGTCGTCGGCGTCCGCCGGCGCGCTCTGCGCGACCGCCCTGTGGGTCAACGCGTCGAGCGACCAGCCTCGGGTGTGGCCGCTCTTCGTCGTCGCGACACTGCTCGGCTGTTCACAGGCGTTGAGCAGCCCAGCCCGCATGTCGCTCACCCCGCTCCTCGTGCGCCCCGAGCTCATCCCCGCCGCCGCCGCCCTCGATCAGATCGCGTTCCAACTGGCGTTCGTCGGTGGACCTGGGCTGGCTGGCCTGCTCATCGCCGGACCGGGCACCGAGTGGACCTACCTGATCGACGCCGTGAGTTACGTGGTCGGCCTGGTGCTGATCCTTCGCGCCGGTGCACTCCCGACGCCGCCGCCTCGCTCGTTGCCACCGCTCAGGATGATCCGGGAAGGCCTGGGATTCCTGCGGCGACGCAAACCGCTGCAAGCCTCCTTCCTCGCCGACACCATCGCCATGGTCTTCGGGATGCCGTCCGCGCTGTTGCCGGCGGTGGCAGCCGAGAGATACGGCGACAACGACATCACCAAGGGCTTCCTCTACGCGGCCGTACCTGCGGGCATGCTGCTCGCTGCGTTGTTCAGCGGCTGGACCCGCCGCGTCCACCGGCACGGCCTCGGGGTCATCGCGGCCGTGTCGGTGTGGGGCGTGGCGATCGCCGCCTTCTCCATCACCGGGCCCTTCTGGTTGAGCTTCCTCGCCCTGGCCGTCGCTGGCGCGGGCGACTCCATCAGCGGGGTCTTCCGCATGTCGATCCTCCAGACCGGGACGCCCCCCGAGATGATGGGGCGGCTCATGGGGATGGGCATGGCCGTGTGGGCGGCCGGCCCGGCGCTCGGTGACGCCGAAGCCGGCCTGGTGGCCGAGCTCACCAGCACCGAGATCTCGATCGCCAGCGGTGGAGTGGCCTGCGTCGTCGGGATCCTGATCCTGGCCGCGATGTGGCCGGAGTTCCGCCGGTACGACATCCGTCAGTCCCGTGCCGCAGCGGCCGTCGTCTAGCGAGATCGACCGCCGCCTCACCGACACCAACCCGTGGAAGGATCAACGGATGTCCCAACTGCTCCGCGTGCAGAATTTCTTCGTGTCGGTCGACGGGTTCGGTGCCGGTGAAGGCCAGAGCCTCGACCGGCCGTTCGGGCATGCCAACCCGGCCGACCTGGGCTCGTGGGCCTTTGCCACCGCGAGCTGGCCGAACCGCACCGACCCCGGCGGATCCCGCGGCCTGGACGACTACTTCACCCGCGACTACTCGCGGAACATCGGTGCCGAGATCATGGGTCGCAACAAGTTCGGACCCCAGCGGGGCCCGTGGGAGAACCTCGACTGGGAAGGTTGGTGGGGAGACACCCCGCCCTTCCACACACCCGTGTTCGTCCTCACGCACCACCACCGACCGAGCTTCACCTTGGCCGACACCACGTTCCACTTCCTCGATGCCACACCTGCGGAGGCGTTGCAGCGGGCCAAGGACGCGGCTGACGGGAAGGACGTGCGACTCGGGGGCGGCGTCGCCACCGTCCGGCAGTTCTTGAAGGCGGACCTCGTCGACACCATGCATGTCGCCGTGGCACCATTCGAGCTCAGCCGAGGTGAGCGACTCTGGACCTCCCCCGAGGACCTGCTCGATCGGTTCCACCTCGAGTCCGTGCCGAGCCCCAGCGGCGTGACCCACCTGCTGTTCTGGCGCCGGTAACCACCACGAACAACACAGGTATCGCCCGAGGCTCAGATGACCACCCCCGATCACTCCCCCACCCCGGCGACACCGCCCGTCGATCCCTGGACCCTGCCGGGCGACGCCGCAGAGTTGGAGCAGCTCCGGGCCCAGTGCCCAGTCACGAGGACGCCGTCAGGTGCGTGGTTCCTGGCCCGCCACACCCATGTCGTGTCGGCGGCCAAGGATGTGGACACGTTCGTGGCCAGCTTCCGCGCCCCCGGGGTCGTCGTCCCGGACGAGGAGCAGCTCGTCAGCGAGATCCCCGAACCCCGGCACGGACAGATCCGCCGGATCATCAACTCGGCCATCGCCCAGCACCGCATCGGCCGCATCGAGCCCTTCTGCCATGAGCTGTGCCATCAGCTCCTCGACGAGCTCCTCAGCCGGACCGGCCCCGTCGACCTGGTGTCTGAGTTCGTCATGCCGGTGCCCAACAACGTGATCGCCGAGCTCCTCGGCGCCCCGCGGGAGGACTTCCGGCGTTGGTCCGCCTGGTCCGACGAGGTGGTCACGGGGACGTGGCCGGTCGAGAACCGCAACGAACGCGGCGAAGGCCTCGCCGGAGCTCATCCCGAGTTCACCGGCTACGTGGACGCGCTGATCGCCGACCGCCGAGCTACGCCCCGGGAGGATTTCATCACCCGGCTGCTCACCACCGAGATCGACGGGCGTCGCCTGACCGACACCGAGGCGCGCACCCAACTCGTCTTCTTGTTCATCTCGGGCAACGAGACGACGCGGCACCTGATCGCCAACCTCCTGTGGCGGCTGGCGAACGACGCCGCTCTGTTCGATCGATTGGCCGCTGACCGCTCGCTCATCGATCGGGCTGTGGAGGAATCGCTTCGGCTCGACCCTCCGGTGTGGTTCCTCATGCGGACGTGTCACCACGCCGTCACGGTCGAAGCGGAAGCCATCTCGCCGGGCGACAAGGTGGCGTTCGGCATCTTCTCGGCCAACCGGGACGAGTCGTTGTTCGAGTCTCCGCACGAGTTCCGCCTCGATCGGCCCGACCCCCGAAATCACCTCGGCTTCGGGGGTGGGCCTCACGTCTGCCCCGGAGCCAGTCTCGCTCGCCTGGAGGCGCGCGTCGCCCTCAACGCGGTGCTCGATCGGATCAGCAGCATCCGGCCCGAGCGTCCGGGGGCCTACGACAACGTGCCCGTGATGTGGGCCCACGGACCGAGCCGGCTCGACGCGCGGCTCGTGGCCCGCGGCTGAGAACCCCGACCCTCGGTCAGGTGTCGGACGGCCGGCGAGCCGCCGTCCTCGAGCCCCGCGGCGTCGTGGCCCGCTGGTCGGCGACCACCGAGGCCAGCCCCACGAGGACCAGGGCCGAGCCCAGGTACTGCCATCCGTTGAGGCCTTGGTCGTAGACCAGCCACGCGCCTGCGGCCGCCACCACGGGATTGGCCAAACCCAGCAACGACACGACCGAGACGTCCAGGTCGCTCTGCGCCCACGCCATGAGCGAATGCCCGACGAGGCCCGGTATCAGGCACATCCCCAGGATCATGACGACGTCCTTCACAGTCATGGCCCCGAGGTCGTTGGAGACCGCCAGCGACCACGGGGTGACCACGATGGCGCTCCACAAGAAGATCGACGCGATGTAGGAGCCGGCATGCATCCCACCGGCACGAACCCGCTTGGTCACCAGCAGGTACACGCACCACAACACCAAGTTGACCACCGCGGCCAGATCACCCTTCAGTGCTGCTCCGCCGGTTCCTCCGGCGCCGACCACGACGATGGCCACCCCGGCGAAACCGGTCGCCGCGCCGATCAGCTGGGCGACACTCCGGCGCTCGCCGTAGAGCTTGGCCGCCGCCACCAAGATGATGGCCGGGGTCATGGCACCGATGATCGTGGCGTTGGCGATGGACGTCTCCTGAAAGGACCAGAAGCCGAACACCATCGAGGACCCGAAGAACACTCCGGGCAGCAACGTCACTCGCATCGTCGCCCGATCGACGGCACCGCCGGTCATCCGGGCCATGCCGATCATGATGACCATCCCAGCCCAGAGCCGGTAGAACACGATGGTGGCGAACGACACGGACATGCCACGGATGAACAGCGGCCCGATCCCCCAGGCCACGACGGCCACGACGCCCGCAAGCAACGGCAGGTCGTTCCGGGCCGCGAGGCGGTCCCGTCGCCGCCCGACAGGACCGGCGAGGACGCCGCCCGGGGAGACCTCGAAGGCATCAGTCATGGGGACTCATCGGCATGAAGGGTAGTGGGGGCACCCGGCGGTCGGCCCCATCTCGAACCCATCGCTCGGGTCGCCGGGCGACACGTCGATCAGAAGTAGCTGCCGGAGAAGGCCAGAGGCCGCGAACCGAACAGCGCATCGGCGTGTCGGACCACGTCGTTCGTCGCCGGTACGGCCCGCCCGGCCGTGCCCTGCTCCCACCAGCTCGACGAACCGAGGTAGGTGGCACTCAGGGCGGAGATGTCCGTGGCCAGATCGGCCGGTCCGGACGGGTCGCCGTCGAGGCGCTCCACGCCGTCGCCCCCCACCCGCCAGCGTCCGTTGTTCCGGGCGATCAGCGGGTCGGTGACCGCGATGACCAGCGGAGGTACGGGGCTGAAGGAACGGGCGGCCAAGGCCGCATCGACATCGAGCAGCCGTAGCCAGGTCTCGTCGTATCGGAGACGTGTCGCGCACGCCCTCGGATCGGCGAGGGCGGCGCGGAGTGAGAGGTCGCCGCGGACATTCCTCGACGCGAACGAGGGTGACGAGGTCGACGTTGACCACGTGGTCCCACAGCGCCAGCTCGACCTGGGGCGTCGTGCCCCACAGATCCCACACCTCCGCTCGACCCCAGTGCCAGGCCGCCGGTTCCTCGACCTCAGTCGTGGAATAGTGGACGAACCCGTCGTCGATTCCGTCGGGCGATGCGTGCACCACGACGTGGTGCGCCTCCGTTCCCTTCAGACCGCCCTCCAGATACCGCTCCCACATCCAGCGGCTCCGTGTGGTGGCCCCACTGCGGTTCGCCACCCGCTCGTACAGCTCGGGCAGGGTCTCGAGCCACGACTCACGTCTGATCAGCCGGCAAGAACCCGACCCGGCCTCCGCCGTCAACGGCCGGGCCTTCCGGGTGTCGACCTCCACCACCTCGGCTTCGGTCGCCACGCCGAATCCGTACCGCCCGTAGATGCCGGCTTCCGTGGCGCGCAGGTTGGCCAGGATCCGGCCCTCGGCCTGCGCGCCGAGAAGGAGATCGGTCATGAGTCCGGTGAGCACGCCCCGACGGGTGTGGGTCGGCAGCACGCCGACGCGGGTGATCCCGGCCGACGGCAGCCACCGGCCTCCGGGGACGAGGGTGTCGAACCGGTAGTGCCCGGCGTGACCGACGCAGTCGGCGCCGTCCCAGGCCGCCCAGGACTCCATGTCGGCCCACGTCGTCTCCGCCTGCACCCAGGCCGTGTCGTCATACGGCGGGTGCAGCAGCGCGGCCCGGACCACGGCGGCCACCTCTCGACGTTGCGCCTCGTCGACCACCCGGATGCTGATCCCCGTCACGGCGACCACAATGCCAGTCCCAGCAGCCTCCGTCTCCCGAAATTTGGTACACCATCACCTCCCAGGGGGGAGAACTCGCCAAGTTTCGGGAGGGAGCACGGGAGCGGGCGTGGGGCCTACCAGGCGGCGAGGGCGTCGGCCAGACGGCTGCGGTACTCGGCGACCCGGGCCAACTTGATGTGCTCGTAGCCACGAACCGTGTCCGGGAGGACCGCCAGCCTGAGCGCGGCGTCGAGGTTGGACGAGTCGAGCCGGTCGAGCACCCGATCGATCGCCGCCAGGTACTCGGGGATGAGACTCCGCTCGACCCGGCGTACCTCGGCCCAGTGGAAGGGATCGAGCACGGTGCCGCGCAACCGCTTGCCGCGGCGGAGCAGGGCCATCGCTGGCCGGGTGGCGGGACCGAAGGTCAGCTTCCGCGACAACCCGGCGGCCCGCAAGATCGGTGGGTGCAGCTTGGCCGAGATCACCCCTTTCGATCCGGCGACACGCTGGGCTTCCTCACGGGCCTCAGGATCGAACATCAGGCGCGCCACCTCGTACTCATCCTTGTACGCCATCAGCTTGTAGAGATTGCGGGCGACGGCCAAGGTGAGCGCCATCTCGGCACCGTCGGCCGTGACCTGTCGCTCGGCCGCCTCCACCCGTTCGACGGCGTCCACGAACCGCTCGGCATACCGACGGTCCTGGTAGGCGACGAGTTCCGCGGCGAGGCGGTCCACCTCGGCGCCGTGTCCCGGCACCGAAGACACCGGGGTCCGCATGGCCGACACCGCCTGCCAGCGCCCGAGTCGAAACGCCGCCAGGTTGGCCTCCACCGCCGCCCCGTTGATCCGGAGCGCCTCCTCGATCGACTCGGCCGTCAGCGGCAGCGCCCCGACCTGGAATGCCAGGCCGACGACGAACACGTTCGCCGTCATCGCGTTGCCGAAAGCCGCTGACGTCACCGCGAGGGCGTCGGCCCAGTACTGGTGCCGGGGATCGGTGGCGTCGGCGATGCGCCGGCACAAGTCGTCGACCGAGGGCGTCTCCATCGCCGGATGGGTGATCATGGCTCCGGTCGGGGTGGTGGAGGTCGAGCCCACCACGACGGTTGCGGGAGCCGAGACATCGAGCCCCTTCGACGACGCGGCGACGAGTTGGTCGAGCGCGAGGAGCAGGTGAGCCTGACCGAGACCGAGCCGGTTCGTGCCGGCCTCGGCACCTCGTACGAAACGGAGGTCGCTCACGACCGGGCCCGCCTTCTGGCTCAGTCCGATCTGGTCCAGCCCCCGAACCTCGAGCCCGTCGAGCAGCGCGGCCGTGCCGAGAACCTGAGCCACCGTCACCACCCCGGTACCTCCGATCCCGGTGATGCGCAGGGCGAATTCCGAATCGGGAACGATGCGTTCGGGGATCGGGAGCTCGGTCGTTTCGGTCGCCCCGGACGGCGGGGCCGCCACCCCGGGGGAGGAAGGCGACGGTGTGACCTTCGACGACCGGCGGCTCGCGGGATCGAACATCCGCGCCGAGAGGCGACCCCACCACGACGGTTCGGTCTCGACCACCATGAACGAGGGGCAGTCACCTTCGAGGCACGAGTAGTCGAGGTTGCAGGTGGTCTGATCGATGCGCGTCTTGCGGCCCCACGGGGTCTCCACCGGCTGTACGGACAGACAGTTGCTGACCTCGCCACAGTCACCGCAGCCCTCGCAGATCCGCTGGTTGATGACGACTCGTTGTGTGGGTGATTCGATGAGGCCCCGCTTGCGGAGGCGGCGCGCTTCCGCGGCGCACATCTGGTCATGGATCAGCACCGTGACACCCGGGATCTCGGCCAGCTTCTCCTGCGCCTCGACGAGCCGCTCTCGCGGCCAGACGTCGACCGAGGCCGGAAGGGCCACCTGGCGATACTTCCCCGGATCGTCCGCGGTGATGAGGACCCGTTTGACTCCTTGCTCCAGCAGGATGCGGCTGATGGCCGGTACCTCGAGTTGACCTTGCGGCTGCTGGCCGCCAGTCATCGCCACGGCTCGGTTGTAGAGCAGCTTGTAGGTGATGTTGACCCCAGCCGCGACCGCCGCGGTGACGGCCAGCTGACCGCTGTGGAAGTAGGTGCCGTCGCCGAGGTTCTGGATCAGGTGCGGACGATCCACGAACGGCGCCATACCGATCCACTGGGTGCCCTCGTTCCCCATACAGGTGAGACCAGCGACATCGCCGACCCGCGCCGGGTCCATGAACAGCACCATGGTGTGGCACCCGATGCCGGCGCCGACGAGCGACCCGTCGGGCACCTGGGTGGAACGATTGTGCGGGCAACCCGAGCAGTAGAACGGTGTGCGTTCGACCGCCAAGGGGATGCGGACGGGCCGGGCCTCAGGGGCCGGCGCCAACCGTTCGGCCAGGCGTGGCTCCAGGCGACGGCGGAGCAACGGGGCAATGGCGTCGGCGGTGAGGCTGCCGAAGCCGGGGAACAACGGGCGGTCCTGATCGTCGAACTTGCCGACGACGAGCGGCCGATCCGGGACGGCGTACAAGGCGTCCTTGACCAACGTCTCGATGTTCGGGAGCTTCTCCTCGACGACGATGATCTCGCTCAACCCACGGGCGAACGCTCGCACCGAGGCCGGATCGAAGGGCAGCGGCATCTGCATTCGGAACACGCGCAGCCCGACGCTCGCCACCTCGTCATCGGTACGGAGGCCGAGCCGGGCGAGCGCCTCACGGACCTCGCCATAGGACACGCCTGACGCCATGATCCCGAGCCACGCATCAGCCGACCCCGCCGTCACCCGGTTGAGCCGGTTCAGTCCTGCGTACTCGACGGCGATCGGGTAGCGGATCTCGTAGATCTCTCGCTCCACGTCGAGCGTGAACGGGGTCAACAACGTGCCGTTCGGCGACCGGTCGTACTCGTGCCCCTCGATGGTGGGGATGCGGGGTTGCACCCGGTCGATATCGAGCTCGACCGACGCGGTGCCGTCAGCCACGTCGGCGACGATCTTGATCGCCACCCAGAGGCCACTGGCGCGGGAGAGCGCAACGGCGTGACGGGCGAGGTCGAGCGCCTCGGCTGGTCCGCCCGGATACAGCATCGGCATGTGCAGGTCGGACAGAACACCAGCCGACGACGACGGGATCGTGGAGCTCTTCGCCGCCGGATCGTCGCCCACGAACGCCACCGCGCCACCGCGATGCCACGTACCGGCGAAGGTCGCGTGTCGAAGTGCGTCGACCGCCCGATCGACTCCTGGGGCCTTGCCGTACCAGATCCCGAGGACACCGTCGAAGATGGCGTCCGGTCGTCCGCCGGTGAGTTGCGACCCCATCACCGCGGTAGCGGCGTACTCCTCGTTGACTCCCGGTTGATGGTGAATGGTGAGATCAGGGCGCAAGGCGGCCGCCTCGGCGATCGCACCATCGAAACCGCCGAGGGGCGAACCCGGATAGCCGCAGACGAACGCCGCCGTGTTCGATCTCGCCCGGCGATCGACGAGCAGCTGCTCCACCGGGAGCCGGGCCAGGGCCTGGATCCCCGAAAGGAACGCGTGCGACCGCTCCGCCGTGTACCTGTCCTCGAGGTGGTACGTCTGATCGGTCATGTCCCTCCCGGGCCCGGAATCGTCAACGCTAGGTCACGGCGGGAGGTCGGTCATCGGGGTCACGTGAACCGCCCGCCAGTGCTGCCCACAACGACCGATAGCTGGGCCACCGCAGACCCGGTTGCGCCCAGCCGACCTGGTCGAGCTCGTGTTGGAGGCGAGGCAGGTTGCGGAACGGCACGCCCGGATCGACATGATGCGCCAGGTGCCAGCCGGTCTTGTACGGCACGATCCAGAACCGGGCCAGCCACGACTGACGCACGTGATGGGTCGTGAGCCGATGATCGGCGCTGGCCGTCATACCGCCGTGCTCGGCGATCGCCCGGAGGCGGTTCAGGACTCGCCACACGGTCATCCACGGGAGGAACCACAAGAACACGTAGAGCTCGGGCCGGCCGAACGCGGCGACGATACCGAGTAGCACGAGCTGGGCGACGACGATGCGAAGGGCGACGGGCCGGGCGGATCGTTTCCCGAGCGCCACGAGGAGAGGCTTCAGGTTCTTCCAGCCCGAGATGCCAATGGCGTCTCGCACCAGCTTCCGACGCAGGGAGGAGGCGCTGATCGGGTACCGCGCGTACAGCCCCTTGTCGGGTTCGGCCGGCCCGAGCGCATCTCGGTGGTGCGCCATGTGGCCGCGCCGGTACGTGTCGATGGGGTTGAAGGCGGGGTATCCGAGCAGCCAGCGGCCGACCAGATCGTTGAGCCGACGGTTCGGGAACAGGAGCCGATGGGCCGCCTCGTGCCCCAAGATCAGGAGGAGGGCGAACGCCCGGCCCTGGAGCAGCACCGCAGCAACCCAGGCGACCGGATGATCGATCATCACCGCGGCCACGGTGACGCCGACGATCTGCGCCCAGGCCGCGGCGACCGTGACGCCATTGCGCCAGCCGCGAATGACCCGGAGTTGCTCGCGGAACGATCCCTTCGGTCGCCCATCAGCGTGGAGACGCTCGGTGGGCAAGACGCCGGGCCGAAGCTCTGCGGCCGGAATGATCGACGAGGCCACGCCTCCATCGTACGGGCGCGGACACCCCTCAGGCTCGGCCGCTCGACGGCTGCCGATCAGGGGCGGTCGGTCAGGGGAGATCGACGATGAGATCCAGCGCCAACGACGGCGACTCGGCGTCGTCGCAGTCGACCACGGCGAGCACCTCGAGCCGGTCCTGGCTCGCGGCGACGAGGGCCAAGCCTTCGACCTTGGCCACCACGCCGTCGACGAGGGGCACCGTGGCGACCGCCACCAGATGATGGCCGTCGATCAACGCCAGCGCGGAGGCCACGACGGGCCCGTCGTCGATCATGTTCGGCGTGTCCTCCGCGGCGGCGCTGACGAGAAGTCGCCCGTCGGGCAATGTCACGGCGTCGGTGACCGCCAACCCGACGCCGTCGATGGCGCCCAGATCGTGCGCGGTCCGCCCGGTCAGATCCCAGGTCGGTGCCGGGTCCGAACCAAACGCAGCCAGCAGCGCGCCCTGGGGGATATCGATGCTGGCCGACGGAACGCCCAAGGCTGCGTTCCCGCGGTTGAACCACCGAACGACATGGTCGACACAGCAGGCGCCTTCGAAGTTCACTTCCCCGGGCCCGGCGCCGAGGACCCGGGCGGCGGCGGCGTACAAGGTCGACAGATCGCCCTCGCGAACCCGTACGACGTCACCCTCGACGGTCACGACCGCCCCGCGCATCCGCCGATCACTCGACCCTGATCCCAGGACGAGCACCCCCGGCTGACCGTCGATGACCATCTCACAGGCCGCTTCGAAATCGGGTTTCAGGTGTTTGGTCCCCGCCCGCGAGCTGAAGTGCTCATGCCCGTCGACCGCGGCGAGCAGTCTGACCTCGGTGACAGTTGGGTGGTTCCACCAGTCACCGTGACTGCCGCGCCACCACGCGCCATGGGTGCCGTCGTCCTGCACGACGAGCCACCCGTCCCCCAGCCGGGCGATCGCCGACGCCGCCCGCACCGGTCGCCCGTCGTCGAACACGAGGCGGCGGTGTCCGGCCATAGTGATGCCGAGCGAGGTCACCGGGCCGCTTCGATCTGATGGCGCAGCGTGGCCACATCGGACATCACCGCCACCGTGTCGAAGGGATCGTCCCACCCCGCACCATCGCATTCGCGGTAGACGCGGTGAACGTTGGCCGCCAACCGCCACGGCTCGTCCCACATCGCCCAGGGGCCGGGATCGATCCCAGCGCAGCACTCCAGGACGGTGACCCCTCGTTCCCACCCGTCGCGGGCGGCGGCCTGCACATCGACCAGGTACCGGCGGGCGGCCGCCACGCCGTCGATCCCGCAGACGGGGCCGTGGCCGGGCACGACATGCTCGGGCGCCAGCTCCTCGACCCGGGCCAGGGCCGCGATCCACTGCTCGGTCGAGCCCTCCCACCCGATCGGCGTGCACTGATGGAAGAGGACATCGCCCATGAGCACCACCCCTTCCTCGGGCACCCAGACCACCAGGTCGCCTTCGGTGTGCGCGGGACCGACGTGGAGAAGGTCGACTCGGACACCGCCCACGTCGAGGGTGGCGTCGCCATCGATCACCCGGGTCGGTGGTGTGAGGGTGATTCCATCGAAGTCGAAGGGCGCCCACTCCTCACACAACTCACGCAGGTGCGCCGGCGGATCAGGACGGCGCTGCAGGGCCACGGCCGCCGCTGGGGTGAAGGCGGCGAACCGCTCCGCACAGCCTTTGTGGGCGATGATCTCGGCTCCTGCGAAGACTTCGTTGCCCCAGCAGTGGTCACCGTTGTGATGGGTGTTGACCACCTGCGCGGGAGCCGTCGGTTGTACTTCGGCGTACAGCGCCGCGAGCTGCCGGGTCAGGTGGAGGTCGTACAGCGTGTCGACCACCAGCCCGTCACCGCTGGCCACGAGGCCCGAGTTCGACCACCCGGTCCCGGACCGCCGCTGCTCGCCGGCGTGGACGTGGCGGCTGAGCTGGATGCGGCGCAGGTCGGACATGCCGCCCATCTTGTCCTGGGCGCGCCACGAACGCCGAAAGCGGAACCGGCGTGACTCCTACGAGCGCCGGAACCGGCACGACTCCTACGAGCGCCGGAACCGGCACGACTCCTATGAGCGCCGGAACCGGCGCAGCCGCAGGCTGTTGGTCACGACGAAGGCGGAGGACCCCGCCATGGCCGCCCCGGCGATCACCGGGTTGAGGTAGCCGGTGGCCGCCACCGGGATCGCCGCCAGGTTGTAGGCGAACGCCCAGAACAGGTTGCCCTTGATGACCGCCAGCGTTCGACGGGACAACGCCACCGCGTCGACGCCGGCCATCAGATCGCCGGTGACCAACGTGAGGTCGCTGGCTTCGATCGCCACGTCGGTTCCGGTGCCCATGGCCAGGCCCAGATCGGCCTGGGCCAGGGCGGCGGCATCGTTGACCCCATCGCCGATCATGGCCACGACGCGGCCCTCACCTTGGAGGCGCTCGATCACGGCCACCTTGCCCGCCGGCATGACGTCGGCGATGACATCGTCGATCCCCACCTGCCGGGCCACCGCCCGGGCCGTCGGCTCGTTGTCGCCCGTCAACAGGACCGGGGTCAGCCCGAGAGCGCGGAACCGCCGGATCGCTTCGGCGCTCGTCGGCTTCGGCGTGTCGGCGACCAGGACCACACCCTGCACCGCTTCCCCCCAGCCCACCAGGACGGCGGTGTTCCCGCGGTCCTCCGCCTGCGCAAGTGCCGCCGCCATCTCGGGGCCGACGACCAGCCCACGCTGCTCGACGAGGGCTCGGCGCCCCACCGTCACCTCCATGCCCTCGACCAACCCCGTCACCCCGAGACCGGCGACGCTCACGAACTGGTCGACCGCCGCGACGGGGCCCTCCTCGGTGGCGGCGGCGACGATCGCCCGGGCGATCGGATGCTCGCTGCCCCCCTCGAGCGCACCGGCTCGGCTCATCACCTCTCCCGCTGAGGTCGACGACGACGCCATCACGTCGACCACCTGCATGAGACCGGTCGTGACCGTGCCGGTCTTGTCCAGCACGATCGTGTCGACACGGCGGGTGCTCTCCAACACGTCGACCCCGCGGATCACGATGCCCATCTGCGCGGCTCGACCGGTGCCGACCAGCAACGCGGTGGGTGTCGCCAGGCCCAAGGCGCAGGGACAGGCGATGATCAACACGGCGACCGCGGCCGAGAAGGCGAACGCTGCGGAAGCGCCGTGCCCGAGCCAGAAGCCGAGGGTGCCGGCCGTGATCAGGACCACCGCCGGGACGAACACGCCGGAGACGCGATCGGCCAGTCGCTGGATGTCGGCCTTGCCCGACTGGGCCTCGGCCACGAGGCGCCCGATCTGGGCCAGCGCGGTGTCGGCTCCCACCTTGGTGGCCCGGACCACCAAGCGGCCGCTGCCGTTCACGGTGGCACCGATGACCTCTTTGCCGGCCGCCACCTCACGCGGGACCGACTCACCGGTGATGATCGAGGTGTCGATCTCGGACGACCCGGATTCCACCACACCGTCGGTCGCGACGCGCTCACCGGGGCGAACGACGAACCGATCACCGACCGCCAACGCGTCGATCCCGATCCGGCGCTCAACCCCGTACTCGTCGAGCGCGGACACCTCCTTGGCCCCCAGCTCGGCGACGGCGCGCAATGCGGCACCGGCGCGCCGTTTCGCCCGGGCCTCGAAGTACCGACCCAGCGTGACGAAGGTGGTGACGGCGGCAGCGACCTCGAGGTAGATGTGCTCACCGGTCGCTGAACGATCGGCTCGAAACGACACCTCCATCGTCATGCCCGTCTCCCCGGCATGACCGAAGAACAGCGACCACAACGAGAACAGGTACGCGGCCAACGTGCCCACCGAGATCAACGTGTCCATGGTCGCGGTCCCGTGGCGCAGGTTCCGCCAGGCCGAGTGATGGAAGGGCCACGCCCCCCACACCACGACGGGGCTGGCCAGGGTGAGCACGAGCCACTGCCAGTCGTCGAACTGCGCCGCCGGCACCATCGACAACACGAGAGTGGGGACCGTGAGCACGGCGCAGACGATCACCCGCCGACGAAGATCGCGAAGCGGGGCGGGGACCTCGACCTCGGGCGCCGCCGCGGTGGCCCCGGGTGACGCGACCCGCGACGTCGCCACCGGTGGGGGCGTCGCCCGGTAACCGACGGACTCGACGGCCTCCACCAGGTCCGCCGGGCCCACAGAATCCGGGTCGTACCGGACGTGGGCCACCTCCGTCGCGTAATTGACCGACGCATCGACGCCGTCGAGTCCGTTGAGGTGCTTCTCGATCCGGTTGGCGCACGCCGCGCAGGTCATGCCGGCGATGGCCAGATCGATGACGGCCCGATCGGGGGCGGCGGTCGCGACGGTGTCAGCCATGATCCGCACCGTCAGACTCACCGGCCGGCTCATGGGCCGGCGCTGGACCAGGCGATGGGTCGCCCTCGGTGACCGTACCGGCGCCGTACGAGAGGCCGAGCACGGCGACGACCGCCAGGCCGAAACCGGCCAGACGCCAACGAGACGTCATCGGGGTCCGAACCCCTCGGTCGGGCCACCGGCCCCGGCGGAGCCGCGGGCGGTCACGACCGCACCAGCCGCTCGACGGCCTTCAGGGCCTCGTCGACCTTGGCGGCCGCGCTCGGGCCGCCCTCCTTGACGGCGTCCGCCACGCAGTGGTTCATGTGGTCCCCGAGGAGAAGGAGCCCGACCGACTGCAGGGCCCGGGTCACCGAGGCGACCTGGGTGAGCACGTCGATGCAATAGGTGTCCTCATCCACCAGCCGCTGAAGGCCTCGCACCTGACCCTCGATCCGGCGCAGGCGGGTCTGCACGTCGCCCTTGTGCTCGTGGTAGCCAGCCATGCCGCTCCTCGCCGACGCTGTCGATCACCGTCTGCGTATACCCTACAGGGGTATGGTATGTGTAGGCGCGTCGCGTCGGCCCGGGATCATTCCCGCTGCGCCGCGTACTCGACCAGCCTGGTCATGACTTCATCTCCGGCTCGGGCCACCGAGCCGCAATCGAAGGGGGGCTGGGGGTCGTACTCGATCATGAGCTGCGCGGCTCGGGCCGCCGTGCTGTCGACGAGAAGCTCCAGCAGTCGCAACGCCATGTCGATCCCGCTCGACACGCCCGCGGCCGTGATGATGCGCCGATCGAGGTGTTCGACCACCCGCTCGGCGGTGGCGGTGGCCCCGACCTGCTCGAGCTCCTTGTAGCAGGACCAGTGCGTCGTGGCCGTGAGACCAGCCAGAAGACCGGCCGACCCCAACACGAGCGAACCGGTGCACACCGAGGTCGTGAAGAGCGTCGTCTCGTGCCCCCGGGCGACCCAGTCCAAGACCCGCCGGTCCGCCAGCAGGCGGCGCGTTCCGACCCCGCCGGGGAAGACGATCACGTCCGGGCGCGGCACCTCCTCGAACGTCGCATCGACGGTCAACCCGAGCATGCCGTTGTCGCTGCGCACCTCGCCGGGCTCGAGACCGACGAAGACGACATCGATCTCGGGCACGCGCTGAAGCACCTCGTAGGGACCAACGGCGTCCAGCACGGTGACCTGCGAAAACAAGGGGATGGCGACGCGCATGGCGACACCTCTCTTTCTGAAGTCCTTCTCTGAGGGCGGGCTATCTGGAGATGGGGTTATCGGGTGATGGAGTGATCCGGAAGCGCCGTCGGTAGTCGTCCGGGGCAACGCCGAGTCGCCGGTGGAACGTCCGCCGGAGCGTCTCGGCCGTCCCGAACCCGCACCTCGCGGCGACCACGTCGACGGTCTCGCCCGTCTCCTCGAGTCGACGGCGGGCGGCTTCCACCCGGACCCGCTCCACGTATCGCCCCGGGCTCTCGCCGACCTCAGCGGTGAACAGCCGGGTGAAATGGCGCGGGCTCATGGCGACGGCGCCGGCCAGGATCGGCACCCGATGGTCGGCTCCCGGTGAGGCGTCGATCAGCTCCTGGGCCTGCCGCACGGTGGGCGTGGCGGCACGGGGTATCCAGACGGGAGCCGCGAACTGTGTCTGCCCCCCGGGCCGCCGCAGGAACATCACGAGCCAACGCGCCGCCGTCTGGGCCACCTCGGGGCCTTGGTCGGCCTCCACGAGCGCGAGGGCCAGATCGATCCCGGCGGTGACGCCGGCGCTCGTCCACACTCGACCTTCCTGTATGTAGATGGGGTCGGCGTCGACGATGAGAGACGGGAACTCGGCGGCCAGCCGCCGGGCGCGTGCCCAGTGGGTGGTCACTCTCCGGCCGTCGAGCAGCCCGGCTTCAGCGGCGAGGAACGCTCCCGAGCACACCGTGGCCAGGCGCCGAGCGTCCGATCCGGCCCGGCGTACGAACTCGACGAGCGCCGCATCGGTCCGAGCGTCGTGCACGCCATCACCGCCGGGCACGATCAGTGTGTCGATGCCCCCAGGGTCGTCGGGGAGGGGTTCGGTTTCGAACGCCAGGCCGCTCTCGGTGCGGCAGTAGCCGCCGGATGTGGTGACGAGCGAGATGTCGTACCCCGGGCCCGCATGGCTCGCCGCCACCATCTTCGAGGCGCCGGCGAACACCTCGAAGGGCCCCACCACATCGAGCGACTGCACCCGCGGGTAACCGACGATGACGATGCGGCGACGGGTCATGTGCCCATCGTCGGCGGCGGGGTCGCTGGCGTCAATGACGCCATCCCCACGATCTGCGCCATTCGCCATTCAGGCGCCGGTCACATGCACGCCTTTCAGGCGTCGGTCACATGCACGCCTTTCAGGCGTCGAGGGCCCCGCCGTCGATCCGCAGGTCGGCACCGTTGATGTGCCCACCGGCCGGGCTGGCCACGAAGGCGACCAGGCGGCCGATGTCCTCTGGCGTGGGGAGGCGACCCGTGAGGTTGGGCAGGAAGTTGCGGGAGCCCCACATCTCGATGTCGGCCCACGATCCCGTGACCCCATCTCGCGCCGCCCGGCGCGTGACCATCTCGCGCACCTCGTCGGTGGCGATGAGTCCTGGGCTGACCACGTTGGCCGTCACCCCGGTCCCCCCGAGCTCCTTGGCCAGGCTCCGGGCGACGGGGTGCAGCGCCGCCTTGGCGCCGTAGTAGTCGGCGTTGTCGCGACCCGGCCGAGCGGTACCGATGGTCGACAGGAACACCACCCGCCCCCAGCCGCGTTCCACCATGCCGGGCACGACCTGTTGGGTCAACCGGACCGCCGTCAGGAGGTTGCGGTCGAGCCCGTCCACCCACTCATCGGCCGGGGTCTGCCACGAGTGACCGCGTGGTTCACCGTAGTTGTTGACGAGGACCTCGACCGGACCGAGTTCACGCTGCACGTCGGCGACGATGGCCCCGGCGTCGGAGTCGGAGTCAAGGGGACCGTGCACGGCCAGCGCTCGGCCGCCCGCCCGGACGATGCCAGCAACCACGGCGTCGGCCTGCCCGATCTCGAATCCGTGGACCGCCACCACAGCGCCCTCCTCGGCGAACACGCGGGCCGTGCCGGCCCCCGTTCCACGATGGCTGGCGCTGATGAGCACCACCTTGCCCGTCAAACCCATGTCCATTGCTCAACCGATCCCTTCAACGCGGCCACGCCGGCGGTCGTCGTTCGAGGAACGACGCCATGCCCTCCACCATCTCGGCGTTGGGGACGGAGTGGAACAACGTGGGGTCACCGATCGGGAGGCGACGGTTGATAGCCCGCTTCATGGTCGCCCGGGCGTGCGGACCGGTAAGGCGGATCTGGTCGAGTGCCCATTCGGTGTGACGGTCGAGATCATCGTGCGGGACCACCGCACCCACCAGGCCGATGGCCGCCGCGGTCGGGGCGTCGATGGGCGCGGCGGTGAACAGCAGATACCGAGCCCGCGCCAAACCGACTGCGGCGACCAGGCGGTCGGGCATGTAGGGATCGGGTATGCCCCGGAGCAGCTCCGGAATGCGGAACGTGGCTCGATCGGACGCGATGGTCACGTCGCAGTGCAAGGCGATGCCGAGTCCACCCGCGTGGCAGGCCCCATTGATCTTGGCGACCCAGATCTTGCGGCAGCGTTCGATGTGACGGAACGGGAAGTGGTCCGTTCCATCCCATTCCGTGGCCAGGTCGGGGATGTCCTCCCGGCGGCTCAGATCACCGCCGGAGCCGAACCACGCATCGGTACCGGTGAGGCACACGGCATCGATGTCGGCTTCGCGGTCGGCCCAGATCGCCGCCCGCTTGATGCCGCGGTACATGTCCTGGGCGAAGGCGTTGCGTCGCTCCGGCCGATCGATCCGGACGTGGAGCACCCCGCCGGTGACGTCGGTGTGAAGGTGCGGGCTCCCGAGATCGGGCGCCGACGGTTCGCTCATGGCAGCTTGTAGATGGTCGCCGCGGTGTTCCTGGATTCCATGGCCCTCGGCCACCCTGCACCGGTGTGGCTTGCCATCCCGGTGCAGCAACGATGAGCGCCGGCGCAGCCGGCTCCTCCAGACAACTCGCCCGAACGGAGCGAGCGCAGCGAACGAGTGAGGGTGATTCTCCTCATGGCAGCTTGTAGATCGACGCCGCGGTGTCGTGGAGGACCTTGCCGACGACGTCGGCCGGGAGATCGGCCATCAGCTCGGCGGCGTAGTCACGCGGCCGCTGCGCCGGGCTGCGGGGACCGGGGTGCTGGCAGGTCGGATGCGGGTAGTCGCTCTCGAACAAGATGTTGTCCGGATAGGTCGCCAATGCGTCGAGCGCGGTCTGGCGCTCGAACCAGAAGCAGCCGTAGATCTGACGCCGGAAGTACTCGCTCGGCAGCAGGTCGTACTCCGGGTGCTCGTCGAGCACCCCGCCGTTGCGCCACTGCCAATCGAAGGTCTCCAGGGCGCTCGGGATCCAGCCCACGCCCGACTCGACCGAGACGAACTTCAGGTCCGGGAATCGGTGGCACACCCCGCCGAAGATCAGGTCGCCGATGCACCTCATGTTGTCCATGAAGATCGTCGTCGAGACCCGGGCGAAGTTGGTCATCCAGCCCATCTCCGCCGCATCTCCGAACTGCGTTCCCATCGACCCGCCGCCGACGTGGAAGCTGACCGACACGCCGAGCTCCCGGATGGCCGCCCACAGGGGATCCCAGTGCCGGTGAGCGAGCGGCAGTTCGCCGTAGTCCTGCGGCTGGTTGCAGAAGTTCACCGCGCGGTGGCCGTTGGCCACGCAGCGCTGCACCTCCGCGATTGCGAACTCGAGGTCCCAGAACGGCACCGCGGTCACGGCGACGAGGCGCTCGGGGTCGGCGCTGCACCAATCGGTCAAGAAGTCGTTGTACGCCTTCACGCACTCGGCGACGAGCGCACGATCGCCGAGCCGGAGGAAGTACCCGTTGCCGAACCCGCCCACGTTCGGGTAGAGGACCTGGGCCTGGATGCCCTGCTGATCGAGGAAGTCCAGCCGGGCCGAGGCGTCGTACATCGACGCCGGGATGTCGTCGAAGGTCTCCGGGATCGACGCCGGCATGACGCCGTTCCACCCCGCCATGGAGTAGTAGCCCGGCGAGCCGATCCGCTCGCCGCCGGCCATCCACGTGTCGCGGCCGTCGATGCGCTCGATGTGGGGGATGGCGTCGTGGTGCGCCGAGGCGAACCGCGCCGTCCACACGTCGGGAGGTTCAGTGAGGTGGGCATCGACATCGATCACCGAGTAACGCTCGAACAGATCCGTGGCCATGGGCATGCCTTTCTCACCGCAGGTCCAGCTCCGCCCCCGACCGTACCGTGGCATCGGACGGAGGCGACAAACGGCGCCTACTGTGACTCGGTGCCCATCCCCCCGAAGTTCGAAGTTGACCAGGCCGCGATCAAACGCCGCCAGCGCACGCTGGATCGAGCTCGGCGCCAACTCAAACGGGAGTTCGTCGGGATCGACGGCATCATCGACGAGCTGTGTGATTACGTGCGCATCTGGTATCTGATCCCCGAACTGCTCACCAGGCCGGTGATCGTCAACCTGTGGGGCATGACGGGGGTGGGCAAGACGGACCTCGTGCGCAAGCTGGTCAGCCATCTCGGCTTTCAGGACCGGTTCTGCGAGGTCGAGCTCGGCGGCGACAGCTATGCGACCACCGTGGCCTCCGTCCTCGCCAACGGCGGGATCGACGACGGCCGACCGGCCATCGTGTTGTTCGACGAGATCCAGCGGTTCGCGACCAGGAACCCGGACGGCACCGACAAGGACAACGGCGGCAAGTTCGCCGACTTCTGGGAGCTGTTGAGCGACGGCCGGCTGGCCCGACGCGATCGCAGCACCTTGAAGTGGATGCTCAAGGACCGTGTCGCCCAGATCGAGTACGACCGCGGCCTTCGCCAGCGGTCCGCGCCCACCGACCAGAGCCCCGATCCGGCCGATCAGGAGATCGGCATCTGGGACGCCAACCAGATCATCGCCCTCACCGGACTCGACGCCGACCCCGCCACCGTCGCCACCTGGACCATGGCCAAGATGGCGCGTGAGCTCGAACGACTCCGGGCCTCGAAGGTCCCGTACGAGCCGGTCGACCACTCCCGCACGCTGTGCATCATCAGCGGCAACCTCGACGAGGCGTTCGCCATGTCTGGCCAAGCGTCAGAGGCCGACGTCGACGCCGACATCTTCGCCGCCTACACCGCGAAGATCACCGTGGTCGACGTGAAGAACGCCCTCCTTCGCCGGTTCCGACCCGAACAGGTGGCTCGCTTCGGCAACATCCACCTCGTCTACCGGAGCCTGCGCAAACGGGATTTCGAGGAACTTATCCGACGAGAGATCGAGCGGGTGGCGAAACGGGTCGAGCGACTGTTCGGGGTGTCGGTGACGATCGAATCGTCCGTCCACCGACTCGTCTACAGAAACGGCGTGTTCCCCGTTCAGGGTGTCCGGCCCGTCTTCTCGAGCGTGATCGACATCGTCGAGACGAATCTGACCAGAGCGCTGTTCGACGCGTTGATGGAAGGAACCAGTCAGGTCGGTCTGGCCTACGACACGGCGGCGGCGACGCTGGCCATCACCGTGGGCGACACCGATCGACGACTCCCCTACACCGGCCGCATCGACAGCATCCGCCAGGGAAACCGGGACGATGTGGTGGCCAACGTCGCCGTGCACGAAGCGGGTCACGCCGTCGCCTACTCGGTGCTGTTCGGCGTCACCCCGCTCCAGTTGACCGCCAAGGTGGCGTCAAGCTACGCCGCCGGTTTCACCTTCCCTCACCAGATCCATGAGACCCGTGACTCTCTCGTCAAGAAGGTGAAGGTTCTCCTGGCCGGCGGACTCGCCGAAGACCTCGTTTTCGGCGAGGGCAACGCGTCGATCGGCCGGGGGCACGATCGTGAGGTCGCCACCGTGACCGTGATCGAGGTGGTCCGTCGATACGGTTTCGACGCCGAGTTCCAGGCCACGTACACCCTGGATGGGCCGGCGTCGATGGACCGCTCGGTGACCGATCCGGACATCGAGAAGATGATGGCGCGCCTGGTCGCCGAGACTCGGCAGCTCCTTCGCGATCACCAGAAACCCCTGGTCGCCCTCGCCGCCGCCGTGCGAGCCGCCGGCGCCATGCACGGGCCCGAGATCGCCACCGTGTTGGAAGGCCACGGCCTGGTCAGCGACGTACAACCCGAAGGCCACCTGCTGGTCAGCAGCTACGCGGCCGCGCTCGAAGGAGGTCTGTGATGCCAGCAGTGAACGGCACCCCCGAGGAAATCAAGCAGGAGTTGCTCTGGGTGGCGCAGGAGAGCCTGCGCATCAACCTGGTCCACGGCACCGCCGGCAACTTCTCGGCCCGGCTGCCGGACGGCGCCGTGGTCCTCACGCCGTCGTCGCTCCCCTACGAAACGATGACCATCGACGACCTCGTGGTCTGCGATCTCGATGGCAACGTGCTCGAGGGGACGCGGTCACCGACCACGGAGAAGGCGCTCCACCTAGCGTGCCTCCGGGCCTATCCCGAGATCCATTCGGTGATCCACTGCCACGCCAAGTTCTGCACCATGTTCGCCATCACTCGCCAACCGATCCCGTGCGTGATCGAGGAGGTCGACGTCTTCGTGGGCGGCGACGTGCCAGTGGCCAACTACGAGATGACTGGATCCGACGAGCTCGCCGAAGAAGTCTGCCGCTGGGTGGCCGATCGGGCCGCGGTGCTCATGGCGAACCACGGACTTCTCACCGTCGGCACGTCGCCGCGCGATGCGCTCAAGATCGCCAACCTCGTCGAGATCACCGCCGAGATGGTGTGGGGGGCGCGGGCGCTGGGTGAACCCGTGCCGCTCCCGGAGTCCACCCGCCAGAAGATGGCACCGATCTACGGGATGCTGCGCGGGCGCTAGGTCTCACCCGCCAGCAAGGGCCTCAGCTCTGGAACCAGCCGGCGACATCGAAGACGAGGTGGGTGCCGCTCTGGCTGAAGGCGTCGAACGCGCCGGTACCGAGGCCGACCACCGCCGCGTTGGGCACGGTCTGGCCGGGCCGATTGGCGTTGAGGTTCGAGCTCAGAGGGCGGATCTGGCCGGCCGGCCACAAGGTGACGAATCCGGCCTGCGTGGCGGCGGTGACCGTGGCGTTGACGACGACGGCCGCAGCTCGGCGATCCGGGTCCACGGTCGAGCCACCGATGGCGACCCGGATCGTCTCTCCCACGCCGAGCGGGGCGAGGCGGGCCGTGCGGGTGTCGAGGACGCGGGTCGGCGACACGGGAACGAACAGGCCGGCGGAGGACTCCGGCGACGTGTTGTCGGTGAACCAACCGATGACGTCGGCCACGAGGTGTCCGGGCGCCTGGGTGAACAGGGAGATGCGTCCGTCGGCACCGAGCGGCACGGTGACGAGATTGGGGCGGACCTCGCCGGCCGCCAGGTTCAGGCTCGAAGCGTCGGGGCGCGGGGCGCCGCTCGGCCAGGCCGTCACGAAACCGGGAATCGATCCGTTGACCCCCGTGAGGTTGAGGACGATCGCGGACACCCCGGACGCGGGAATGGGTCCGGCGCCTCGAGCCAGCAGGTCGACCCGACCGCCGACTCCGAGCGGCCCGACAGCGGCGCCGGTGCCGTCGCGGGTGTCCAGCAGCCGATGCGGTGTGGGTGCGGCCACGAACCGACCGGCACGTGAGCTGGTGGCGGACAGGTAGTAGCCCTGAACATCGGCGACGAGATGGGTGCCGCTCTGGCTGAACAGATCGACGGCCCCGTTGGCCCCGAGCTCGACGGTCACCTGGTTGGCGGCCGTCTGGCCGGCGAGCTCGAGGTTCAGGTTGGACACGAACGGGCGCGACCCCCCAGCCGGGAAGACCGAGACGAAACCGGCGCCGGCGGCCTGGGTGGCGGTGACGTTGAGCACGACGGCCTCCACGCCCGAGCTGGGCACGGGACCCCGGCCGGCCACCGAGAGCCGGATCTGACTGTTGACGCCGAGGGCCGCCGAGGGGGCGCCGAGGCCGATCCGGGTGTCGAGCAGGCGCTCGGGTGTCACCGGGACGAATCGACTCGGATCGCCGATGGTGACCGGCGTCGAGGGCGTGGCCCGGGTGGCCCCGAGCCGGCCCACCCGCCCGTTCTCGCCGTAGTAGATGCCGCCATCGGGCCCGACGGTCAGCGCCGTGGGTGAACGCAGCCCGGTCGCCAGTTCCGTCACCTGACCGCTGGCCGGGTCGAGCGCCCGGATCCATCCGCCGCAGAAGTCACTGAACACGTAGCGACCGATGAGGTCCGACGGCAGCTCGACGACCGCCGGGTTGTAGAAGGCACCGCCGATGATTGAACAGCCACTGCCCCGGCCGTAGGAGTACACGAGGCCAGGCGAGCCCGGCCCTTCCGTCGCCGGCCAGCCGTAGTTGGCGCCGGAGGCCCCCTCGTTGATCTCCTCGAACTGCGAGGATCCGACGTCGTTGATGAACAGGCGACCGGTGCCGGGCTGGAACGCCATGGTGAACGGGTTCCGCAGTCCCGAGGCCCACACCATGTCCGGGTACCCGATCGGCCCGCTCACCGCCGGGTTGTCGAGGGGGACGCCACCGTCAGGGGTGAGGCGCAGGATCTTGCCGAACGGCGACTGAAGATCCTGGGCCCGATCGGGCACGGCGTTCTCGCCGACCGCGACGTAGAGCATGCCGTCGGGCCCGAACGCCAGGGCACCGCCGTTGTGGTTGTTGGCCGCCAGCGCCGGCAGGTCGAGGATGACGTGTTCGTCGCTCGCCACGTTGCCCGTCACCGTGAACCACGAGACGCGGCCGTGGGCGCTCGTCGGGGTGGTGTAGTGCACGTAGAGGCGGCCGCTGGTGGCGAAATCGGGCGCCAACGCCATCCCGATGAGGCCTCGCTCGCCGTCCGTGTTGACGGACAGGCTCAGAACGGGGGTCGCGACCAGCGCACCGTTCTCCACCACCCGGACCGCGCCGTTCTTCGACGCCACGAACAGACGCCCGTCCGGTGCGAACGCCAACGCGGTCGGGGTACCGACCCCGGTGGCCACCGTGACATCGACCAGGCCGGGTACCGAGGGTGCCGCCGCCGCGTGAGCGGAGGGCGCGGATGTCATCGCCAGCGATGACACGAGCAGCGCGAGAAGGGCGAGAAGCGCGGCGGCAGGGAGCGCGAGCAGGGGGCGGCGGGTCACGAGGGTGTCTCCGTTCGACGACGATGTCCGAGTGGCCCGCTCACGACGGGACCAGTATCCGCCACCGACCACCTAGATCCCAGTCAGGCCCCGGCCAGGTGGGTGCGCACCGCCCGGGCGGCACGTTCGCCGCTGAACATCGCCCCCTGCAACGACGCCGTGTCGCGGTGGTCGCCGCAGACGAACAACCCATCGCCGAGCGCCACCCGGCGCCGAGGTGCGAACGGAGGCATTTGTAGCGGTTGCCCGTGCGGGATCACATCGGTGCGGAGGTGGGTCCAATCCCCCACGGTCGATCCGAACCAACGCCCCAGCTGCTCACGAACCGCGTTGGCGAGGTCGGGCCGGAGAGCCGCCGGGCCGGGCACCGCGGCGACGACCAGGGCCCGGCCCGGAGGCGCGTAGGTGGGGGCCACCTCGCTCATGACGGCCACGTTGGCGGCGGGGCCGCGCGTGTCGCCGTCGCCGTCGAGCAGGAGGACGGGTCCGGCGTGCGGCGCATCTGCGGCACTGAACCAGCAGGCCGCCACCGCACGCGACCCGGGATCGGGTACCCGCTCACCCAGCAGACGATGGGCGGCCGGGCCGTCAGTGGCGACCACCACGGCGCGGGCCGTCAGTCGCTCACCGGATACGAGCGTGACCCCGGCGTCGGTGGCGCGACCGACCGGGCTGTCCAGCCGCACGATGCCCGCGGGCAGAGTGGAGGCCAACTGATCGGCGACGGCCCCGATACCGGCCGCGGGGACGCCCGTCGAACCGACTGCCAGCATGCGCAGGATCACGTCGAACCGTCGGCTCGACACCTCGAGATCCGGGTCGAGCTGGATGCCGGCGAACAGCGGCCGCCAGAACGCCTCGATCATGGTGGCCGAGAAGCCGGCCCGCTGGAGTCGCGCCGCGGTCGCCATGTCCGGTCGGCGGAGGAGCTCGTCGACCCGTCCCCGGCGGACGTCGAGCACCAGGCGGGCCAACCGGGCCTTGTCGGCGAGCGTGCCGATCGGGGCGCGGACCGTGCTCAGGAGATGTCGAGGGGCTCGGAGCGGGTCGGCCACATGGTGGAAACGATCCTGGCGCCACACGGCCGCGCCGGGTTCGAAACGCCGAAGGTCGAGGGCGTCGAGATCGAGGCGGGCCCGAACCTGCGGGTAGGCGGTCAGCAGGATCTGGAACCCCCGGTCGAGGCGGAACCCATCGACCACATCGGTGCGAACCCGGCCCCCGACCCCGTCGGACGCCTCGACGACCAGGCAGTCGACACCATTGCGGCTGAGGTCCGCCGCGCACACCAGACCCGCGACGCCTGCGCCGACCACGATCACATCGATCATGCCGAACGTGCACCTCGGACGACCCGACCGGGCAGCGCTCCCGTCGGTTCGCCGTCACGCATCACGACCTGACCGGCGACCAGCGTGGCGCGGTAGCCCCGGGCTCGCTGGATGAGCCGGCGACCGCCCGCCGGTAGGTCGGCGACCATCTCGGGCCGAACGATGTCGAGGGCGTCCATATCGATCAGGTTCACGTCGGCCCG
Source organism: uncultured Acidobacteriota bacterium (assembly GCA_963732655.1). Lineage (GTDB taxonomy): Bacteria > Actinomycetota > Acidimicrobiia > Acidimicrobiales > SHLQ01 > CAVTWS01. The sequence goes on from CAVTAI010000012.1 coordinate 332,128, forward strand.
CCGGCCGGGGGTGAGCACGCCGCGATCGCCGAGTCCGACGAGGGCCGCGGTGTCGGCGGCCTGGCTCTTCACCAGCCACTCGATCGGGAACCGCTCGCCGTCGGGTGCCTGGCGGCCCCAGTACGAGAGCATGTAGGTCGGGAAGCTGCCGTCGCAGATCATCGAGCAGTGGGCGCCGGCATCGCCCAGCCCTGGCACCGTCAACGGGTGGGCGAGCATCTCCCGCACCGCCCCGAACGACCGCTCCTCGAAGTTGGTGACGGGCACGTAGAGCATGGCGTCGCCGTCGCCGGCGGTGAGATCGTCGTACGCCACCGCAGTCGGCGACACCCCCGCTCGTTCCGCCCGGGCGGCGATCGTCTGGTCGAGGGGCTGGTCGTACCGAGCCGGGTCGCCGAGCGTGAAGATGTGGGGGAACGCCGCCAGCGAGCCGGCGCGATCGTCGAGCTCACCCAGCACCCGCTCGCGAACGTCCGGCCGGCGGAGCTCGGCGGCGCGCTGGGGGCGGGGCAGGCCGGCCAGCGACTGGTAGGTCAGGGACCCGGCGAGCGGGTTGGCCCGACCGTCGAGCGAGAGGATCAGCCCGACGGGGCGCGCCGCCACCTGCCCCATCATGGGAAGGCCATCAGCGGACGCGGCCTCGATGTGCCCGAGGATGCGGCGGAACTCGTCCGGCGGGATGCCCGGTCGCTGCAAGGTGGTTACCGACATCGGACGCCCGCTCGCCTCGACCATCTGTCGGAGGAGGGCGAACTCGTCGTCGAGGTCGATCAGATCGGCCACCACCTCGAAGACCCCTTGGCCGGTCTGACCGACGGCGCGGGCGATGCCGACGAGCTCGTCGCGGCCGGCGGTCAGGCTGGCGATGTGGCGACCATCGGTCGAGCGGTGCGCCACCGTGCGCGAGGTCGAGAACCCGAGGGCCCCGGCCTCGATCGCCTCGGCCGCCAACCGCCCCATCTCGGCGATCTCCGCGTGGGTGGGCACCTCGGTGTGGTCGGCGCCACGGTCACCCATCACGTAGCCGCGCAACGCCGCGTGAGGCACCTGGGTCGCGATGTCGAAGATGCGGTCGGTGCGTTCGAGCACGTCGAGGTACTCGGGGAAGGACTCCCATCCCCAGGTGATGCCCTCGTGGAGCGCCGTGCCCGGGATGTCCTCGACTCCTTCCATCAACTCGATGAGCCAGGCGTGGCGGTCCGGGCGCACCGGGGCGAAGCCGACGCCGCAGTTGCCCATGACGGCGGTGGTGACGCCGTGCCAACTCGACGGGGTGAGAAACGGGTCCCACGTGACCTGGCCGTCGTAGTGGGTGTGGACGTCGACCCAGCCGGGGGTCACCAGCAACCCCGACGCGTCGATCTCCTCGCGGCCCGAGCCGGCCACGACCCCGACCACGGAGACTCGTTCGCCGTCGACGGCGACATCCGCGGCCCAGCCCGGCGCCCCCGTGCCGTCGACCACCAAACCGTTGCGAATCACCAGATCGTGCTCGGCCATGACCACCTCACTTGTCGTAGCCCTCGGAAGGAAACGACGATCACGAACCTACTCGGCCGGCACGGAACCCGGCCGTTGGCTGCCCGGTGGTTCCGGCGGGCACACTGGCCCGGTGACAGCACGAAGGGTCATCGGCCTGACCGGCGGCATCGGGGCCGGCAAGTCCACCGTCGCCCGGCTCCTCGCCGAACGCGGTGCCCATGTGATCGATGTCGACCAGGTCTGCCGTGACGTGATCGACGTCGGCGGTCCGGCGCACTCAGACCTACTCGAGGCGTTCGGCGACGGCATCATCGTCGACGGCCGCCTCGACCGGGCTGCGCTGGCCCGCATCGTCTTCGCCGACCCGACTGCGCTCGCCACGCTCACCGCGCTGAGCCATCCCGCCGCGAACCGAGTCATGGCAGCCGAGGTCGACAAGGTCCCCGACGGTTCGGTCGTCGTCCTGGACATGGCCGTCCTGGCCGAGTACCCGCAGCTCGGGCGTTGGCCCGGCGGCGGGTACGACACCGTCGTCGTGGTCGTGGCCGACGAATCCGTGCGGATGCAACGGCTGATGACGCATCGAGGTCTGACCGAAGGCGATACCCGGGCCCGCATGGCGAATCAGCTCGCCGACGCGGAACGGCGGACGCTCGCCGATCACGTCGTAGACAACTCCTCGACCCCGGACGCCCTCGCCAGACAGGTCGACGCCCTCGCCCCTGTGCTCGGCGTCGCCGAAGCGACTGACTCTCCCTCCCACCGCCTCTACTCCGAACTGGCCAACTGGTGGCCGTTGATCTCGCCGGTCGCGGACTACGCCGAGGAAGCGGCGTTCGCCGCCTCCCTGCTGCGAACGGCCGACGGGCCCGTGAACGACGTGCTCGAGCTCGGGAGCGGAGGTGGGAACAACGCCTTCCACCTCCGCTCCTCCTTCGAGATGACGCTCGTGGACCTGTCCGCGGAGATGCTCGAGGTGTCGCTGCCAGCTGAATCCCTCGTGCCGACACGTGGTGGGCGACATGAGGACCGTCCGGCTGGGCCGGACGTTCGATGCCGTGTTCGTCCACGACGCCGTCGACTACATGGTCACCGTCGACGATCTCACCCGAGCCCTGCGCACGGCGTGGGAGCACTGCCGGCCCGGGGGCGTGGTCGTCGTGATGCCCGACGCCACCACCGAGATCTACGAGGATGGGGAAGACGTCGACGGCTCCGACGGACCCGACGGTCGGGCGGTCCGCTACCTCACCTGGTCATGGGACCCCGACCCCGCCGACACCTGGACCGCCACCGAGTACGTGTTCGTGCTCCGCGACCCAACCAGGGTGGTTTCGATCGTGCACGAGACCCACCGGACCGGCCTCTTCCCGCGCGCCACGTGGCTCGCCGTGCTCGCCGGCGCCGGGTTCGACGCTGAACACGTCACCGAGGTCACGAGCGAGGACCGCACCCCCCGCGACTGCTTCGTAGCCCGCCGACGGAGGTAGTGCTTTCGACCGGCAAACCATGAGTTGCCGGTCGAATCTTCAGCCCAGCGCCAATGCTTGGGCGATGGCGGCGTCGAGCACGGCTGTTTCGACCTCGCCGGAGGCCCGCTGCACCACGGTGCCGTTGGCGTCCAGAACGACGAAGTACGGGTAGCCCGAGAGACCCATCGCCGCCGCCGCGACCTGGTCCGCGGTGTCGGCCATGACCGGCCACGGGAAACCTTCCTCCTCGAGCCACGCGGAGGGCGGGTAGTTCGGCGCGCTCCTGTCGGTCGCTGTGGCGACACCGATGATGTCGAGCTCGTCGGGCACCGATCCCGAGGCGAACCAGTCGACCAGGACCGGGACCTCGCGCTGGCAGTGCGGGCACCAGTGGGCCAGGAAGATGACGAGGGTCGGGCGTCCCGGCTCGACGGTCACCGGGCTGCCGTCGAACGACGATCCGGTGAGCGTGGGCGCCGCCGCACCCACCGCAGTGTCCTCGGCGCCCAACACGAAGGGATCGAGCACCGGGCCGGCGACCGCGACGGCCTGAACCTGTTCCAGGCCGGCGATGTCCTCACCCTCATCGCTCGTGCGGGTGGCCGCGAAGGCGATCAGCCCGATACCGAGCACGAGCAGGGCGACGATCCCGAGGATGAGCCCGATCGGCGTCTTCTCCGGTGGTTTCGCGGGCGGCCGTCGGGCCATGGTTCAGACCTCCGAGGAGTCAGAGTCGGCGAGGGACGGTGACAGCGTCACCAGGGCGATCACGGTGAGGAAGCCGCACAGCGCCATGAACGGCAGGGTGACGAAACCGAACTCCTCGAACCACACGAAGTCGCACGGGACGGACGCGGCACACGCCCCGCTGTCGAGCTCAGGGATCCGCTCTACGAGCCAGTGGTACGAGGAGATGACGGCGCCGATCCCGGCGAGCGGCGCCATGGAGAAACGAGGGTCGTCCCCTCGCCACCAGGCCACCCCGGCGAGCACCACCAACGGGTACATGGCGATGCGTTGGTACCAGCAGAGCGTGCACGGGATGTAGTTGGCGGACTCGGAGAAGTAGAGGCTGCCCGCCATCGCCGTGCCGGCGACGACCGTGGCCAACGGGAGCCGCGCCGCAGTGACCGAACCGATGACCCCTCCCGCCGCGGGGCCGGACGAGAACCGCAGGACCACGAGCGCGGCCGTGCCGGCGAGCGCGACGAGCGCCAGCAGAGCGAAGAAGAGCTGGAAGGATTCGACATCCACAGGGTTCACCCGCGGCCGCGGGTCCTCGCCCAACAGGTTGCCAGTCGAGCACGTCCAGTTCCCGTCGCACCGTGTGACTTCGGTCAAGCGAGGGGGGTCACCGGTCTCGTCCTCGCGATCCAGACCGCGAGCGACCGACGCGGCAGCACCGCAGACCGGCGTGGGCCGCCTCGGTCGAAGGAGCTCCCACAAGTTGTCGGCGGATCCGGACCGGGCCGAGTATGGTCGGCATGGAGCGAGTGGTCGACCCGTTGCGCACGTGTGTCGACGAGGCCGCCGTCGAACGCGCGAGCCGCATTGGCCGAATCGGTGACCGAACACGACGACGCGACCGGGTGACATGACCGCGCACCCGGCTCCCGCGCTCGAGGTCGTGGTCAGAGACATCACCATGGAACGCACCGATGCCATCGTCAATGCGGCCAACAGCAGCCTCCTCGGCGGGGGTGGGGTCGACGGCGCCATCCACCGGGCCGCCGGTCCCGCGTTGCTCGCGGCCTGCCGCCAACTCGGCGGCTGCCCCACCGGCGAGGCAAGGTTGACCCCCGGCTTCGACCTGCCCGCCGCCTGGGTGATCCACACGGTGGGCCCGATCTGGCACGGCGGTGAGGCCGGGGAACCGGCGTTGCTGGCCTCGTGTTACCGGGCGTCGTTGGCCCGGGCGGACGAGGTGGGCGCCCGGACGGTTGCGTTCCCCGCCATCTCGACGGGCGTCTACCGCTATCCCTCAGGGCCCGCCGCCCACATCGCGGTGGCGACGGTGCGCAGCACCCGCACCAACGTCGAACAGGTCCGGTTCGTGTGCTTCAACGCCGAGGCCGAACGCGCCTACGCGGCCGCCTTGGCGGTGGACGTGTGAACATCCAGGTCGGCGCTGGTTGCCATTTCGCAGTCCGCCACTCATACTGACGGCGTCGAAGGGGAGTAGCCCCACGGGACTGGTTCGTCAGTACGGCAGCTCGCTGCCCGGCCACCCGACCGGATCGACACCACCCCGCAGGGGGGGTTCGGCCCGGGAGCGAGACTTTCGACTGAAGCCCCTTGTGCGCGTCAGTCGAAAGGAAACCCGTGCTCCTCGCCTCCAACCCTGATCGATCGAACTTCGTGGACCTGGACGTACCCGTCTGGGCGTGGTTCGCGCTCGTCGCTCTGCTGCTGGTGATGCTCGGCGTCGACCTGTACCGCCACCGCGAGGCCCACGCGCCCACGCCGCGAGAAGCCGCGATCGAGTCGATCGGCTGGGTGACGTGCGGGCTGGCCTTCTCCGGGGTCATCGCCATCGCCTTCGGCGGCGACGCGTTCGGTGAGTACATCAGCGGCTACCTGATCGAGAAGTCGCTCAGCGTCGACAACGTGTTCGTCTGGTCGATGCTGTTCGCCACCTTGTCCATCCCGGTCAAGTACCAGCACCGGGTGTTGTTCTGGGGCATCTTCGGCGCCCTCGTGCTCCGGGCCCTGTTCATCGTCCTGGGAACGGCGCTCATCAGCCGGTTCTTCTGGCTGCTGCTCGTGTTTGGCGTCTTCCTCATCTACACCGGCTTCAAGATCATCCGCCACCGCGACGACGAAGGCGAGGAGGGCGCGACCCGGGGGCTCGGGCTGCTGCGCCGGGTCATGCCCGTGAGCGACCAGCTCGACGGCCAGAAGTTCTTCACCAAGATCAACGGCCGGCGCGCCGCTACCCCGCTGCTCGCCGCGCTCGTGGTGGTCGAGTTCACCGACGTGATCTTCGCCGTCGACTCGGTGCCCGCCATTCTGGCCGTGTCGAACGAGCCGTTCCTGGTGTTCGCCTCGAACGCGTTCGCCATCCTGGGTCTACGAGCCATGTACTTCCTGCTGGCCAACGCGAAGGAGAAGTTCCACTACCTCTCGCACGCCCTCGGCGGCATCTTGATCTTCGTCGGCCTCAAGATGACGGTCTCGCACTGGTACCACATGAACACGTACCTCTCGCTCGCCGTCATCGTCGTGATGCTGGCCGCCGCCATCGTGTTGAGCATGCGCCGTTCGAAGCTGCTCGACATCGTCATGGGCGACGACATCGACCCCGAAACGTCAACTCACGACCACCGGCACTGAGGCTCCTGAGGCGACTCGCAGCACTGAGGCCGAAGCCGAGACGCGTCAGACGATCACGCTGCGGATGACCTCACCGGAGTCCATGGCTCGAAAGGCGTCGTTGAGGTCGTCGATGCCGATGCGACGCGACACCATCGAGGCGAGGTCGAGCCGGCCGGTCTCGGCCAACGCCACCAGGCGCGGGATGTCGTAGCGGATCTGCGAGGAGCCGAGGTTCGACGACCGGATCTCCTTGGCGTCGATGAACAAGCTCATGGCCGGGAGCGACACCGTCTCCGACACCGGGGGCATGCCCACCATGATCACGATGCCCCCACGGCGGGCGCAGTTGTACGTAGCGACGAAGGTGTCCGCCCGTCCCACGACCTCGAACGCGTAGTCCGCGCCCCGCCCGCCGGTGAGCGCCTTGACCTGGTCGACGATGTCGCCGTCGGCCGGATCGATCACCGCCGTGGCTCCCTGGGCAGCCGCGAACGCTCGTTTGGAGGCCACCGGATCGACCGCGATGATGTGGGCGGCGCCGGCGATCCGGGCGCCCTGCACCACGCATTGCCCCACTCCCCCACAGCCCACCACGACGACGGTCGAGCCGGGCGTGACCCGCGCCGTGTTGAGCGCCGCGCCGACCCCCGTGATCACCGCACAGCCGATCAGCGCCAACTGCTCAGCGGGCAGGTTCGACTGGACCACGACGACCGAGTCCTGTGACACCGTCATCCTCTCGGCGAACCCGCCCAGATCGGCGAACGCCACGGCCTGAGAGCCGTCAGACCGGCGGGCGCGAGCAGGGCTGGGCCGGAGAAAGGTCTGGTCACACAGGTGCGTCTCCGCCCGAACACAGTGAAAGCAGGTCCCGCACGCCGGAATGCCGGCGCTGATCACCCGATCGCCGGCGCGGATACCCGTCACCGCGGGCCCGACCTCGACCACCAGGCCCGTCACCTCATGGCCCAGGATGGCCGGCGCCGCATAGGGCAGATGGCCGTGCATGATCGCCGCTTCGGTGTGACACACCCCGCTGCCATCGATCGCCACCACGATGTCGGCAGGCCCCGGCGGCAACGGCTCCACATCCTCGATCGACAGCGGTTCGTCTACCCCGGTGAACACTCCAGCGCGCATGGCGGGAAGCCTGCCACCGTCACGGCGCGTCCGCCAGGACAGCGCCGAACCATACGAGGTGGCCCATCCCCGTCACCGCTCGACGGTACGCTTTGCCGGGCTCGATCTGGAGGTCACCGTGCCCCTCGACCGACATCTTGGCCAGGGGTGCGGCGTCCCGCTGAGGTGGCGCGTCGTCCCGCGCGGAACCGCGCCCGTGTGGATCGCCCTCGCTGCGATCCTGACGGCGACGCTGTCGATCGTCGGGTCGGCCGCGCCGGCGGGGGCGAGCAACGCGGCGGCCGTCACCCAGGTCACCACTCCCGCAAGCGCGTCGAGGTTCGTCGCGGTCGATCCCGTCCGAGTGCTCGATACCCGGATCGCCGTGCCCGCCGGGGCGCGCTTCGTGGCGGCCGGGAGCTCGATGACCCTCCAGATCGCCAGCGTCGCCGGTGTCCCGGCCGACGCCTCCGCGGTGGCTCTCAACCTCACGGCCACGGAGAGCGCGACGGCGGGCCACCTGACCGTGTGGCCCGCCGGCACCTCGATGCCGGAGGTCTCGAGCCTCAACCTGACCGGCGGCGGGCAGACGCGAGCCAACCTGGTCATCACGCCGCTCAGCGCGTCCGGGGCGATCCAACTCTTCTCGAGCGGCGGCGCCCACCTCGTCGCCGACGTGGCGGGGTACTTCCTTCCCGTCGGCGCATCCAGTGGTGGGCGCTTCAACGCGGTCGACCCGTCTCGTCTGCTCGACACCCGGATCGGCTTGGGCACGTTGCTGGCTCGACCACTCGTCGACGACTCCAGCCTCCGGCTCGGCGTGCTGGGTCGGAGCGGCGTGCCGAGTGCCGGCGTGGCCGCCGTCGTCCTCAACGTCACCGCCGTCGAGGCCTCGGGGCCCGGGTTCGTGACGGTGTGGCCGACCGGTCAGGACCGGCCGGTGGCGTCGAACCTCAATACGACCCGGTCCGGCGAGACCGTGCCCAACGCCGTCGTCGTGCCCGTGGGGACGGGCGGGTCGGTCGACCTCTACGCCCAGACCCACACCCATCTGGTCGTCGACATCGTCGGCTGGTTCAGCGCCTCCTCCTCCGGCGCTCCTGCGACCACCGTCGGCCTGTTCGTCCCTGTAACACCACGGCGCGTCGCCGACACACGAGTCGAGCACGGCGTCCGTGGCCTCCCGCCGGGTCGCCGGGTCGACCTGACGCTCGGCGGTCAGGCCGGAGTCCCGGCCACCGACGTCGCCGCGGTCGTCGTCAACCTCACCGCCACCGAGGCCTACGGCGACGGCTTCGTCACCGCGTACCCCGCCGCCTCGCCCCTCCCGGTGGCATCGAGCGTGAACCCCGCCGATGGGGACACCCGGGCCGGCCTGACCATCGCCCGCCTGGGCCATGCCAATCGCATCAGCCTGCTGTCGTCGGCGGGCACCGAGCTGGCCGCCGACGTCACCGGCTACTTCCTCGGCGCGCCACGACCCGCCGAGCCCGGCGTGAGCCTCGACCCGCCCGGGCCGGATCTCGCAGTCGGCGCCGCTCTCGATTCGGTGCTGGCCCTGCCGGCGCTGCGGGGCATGTCGGTCTCGGCCACGGCGTGGGCCGAAGGATCGGGCCACATCTACACGCGAGGGGCCGACGCCGCCCTCGTCCCGGCCTCGAATCAGAAGCTCTACACGGCTGTCGGGGCGCTGCTGCTGCTTCCCTCCGACCACCGTTTCGTGACCACGGTGTCCACGGACGTGACCGGTGCCTTGTACCTCACCGCGCGCGGCGATCCGACCCTGCGCCGATCCGACCTCGAAGCGCTGGCCAACCAGGTTCGCGCGAGCGGGGTCACGTCCGTCACCGACATCGTGATCGACGCGACCCGGTACGAGCCCCATCGCTCCCTTCCCGGTTGGGAGCACCTCCTCAGAAGCGAGTTCGGGCCCCTGTCCGCGCTCACGGTGGACGACAACCGGTACCGCACCGATGTGGCCTTCCATGCCGACCCGGACGCCGCCAACGGCGCGCTGTTCCGCGATCTTCTGGTCGCCGCTGGGGTGACGACGTCCGGCGTGGTCCGGCCCGGGGTCACTCCTGCCGGCACCACGACACGAGCCGAGCGATCGTCAGCGGCGCTGCCGAACCTCGTCGACGTCATGCTGACCTCGAGTGACAACGAGATCGCCGAGGCGCTCGTCCGGGAGATCGATGTGGTCGCAGGCGGCGCGGGCACCACTCGCGGCGGTCTCGACCGCATCGCCGCCGCCGTGAGCGGGCTCGGCGTGGCGCCCGGGGTCTCCGCCGACGGGTCCGGTCTGAGCCACACCGACCGGCATTCCTCGAGGGACATGGTCGCGCTCCTGGTCGCCCTCCGGGGCACCCCGATCGGTCAGGACGTGCGCGACGGGCTGGCCATCGCGGCCCGAACCGGGACTCTGGCCAGCCGCCTTCGCACCCCCTCGACCTACGGCAACGTGCGCGCCAAGACCGGAACCCTGGAGATCAGTCGCTCCCTGTCCGGCTACCTCGAGCTCAGCGACGGCACGGACATCGCATTCTCCATCGTCGTCAACGGCACCACGACCAGCACCTCGACCCGAGCTGCGATCGACCGATGGGTCGCCACGCTGGCCGCAGCTTGACCCTCCCGGACGCAACCGGCCTCCGCGGCGCCGCGCCCGGCTTCTGTTGGTCGACGGGCAAGAGCGGCTCAACCCGTCGGCCGCCTCGCCCGATACTCCCATCGTGGTTCATGGCGGACGGTCAACCGAGGGGCGAGGCTGGTCGGGCACGATCCGGTTGGTCGCGCTCGCACTGCTGCTGTCGTTCGCCATCGTCGTCGGGGTGATCCAAGCCCACCTGGTCGACAAGGCGGGCCACCACCACGAACGGGCCGAGGCGACGTTGTCCGCACTCGACCATCTACGGACGATCGACGGGATCGAGTGGCGCGTCGCCGCCGGCGAGGCGCTTCCTGACGCCGTCACCGTCATCGAAGGCCAGGCGATCGAGCTGACCAACCTTCTTTCCATCGACAACTCCGCGACCGCCACCCGGGCGCTCGACGATGTGAACCTGTATGTCGACGCGGTCCTGTCGATGCTGGCCGCCTACGAGGCCGGGGAGGTCGACACTGCCGAGGCCATCGATGAGACGTTCGTCGATCCTCGCTTCGACGCGGCCCTGGAATCGCTCGGCGAGATCGCTGACGACCGGACGAATGCGGCTGCGGGCATCGAACGCGTCGCCCGTCTGCTCATCTGGACCTCCGCGGTCGTCGCCGCGATCCTCCTCGGTGCTGTTCTCCTCACGGCGGCCGCGACCATCGAACGGCGCCACGAACGCGAACGCCGTCGCGAGACCGATCGACGCCTCCGCCTCCTCGTGGACGGGTCCGCCGACATCATCATGGTGGTCTCCGACGATGAGTCCGTCTCCGCCCTAACCGCCTCGAACGGTGGGCTGCTCAAGGAGTTCGACGCCGGTCAGATCACGTCGATGGATCGCCTGCTTCCTGCCGCCGGCCTGGAGCGCTGGCGGGAGACGGACCGGACGCTCCGCGAGACCGGCTGTCGTCAGACGATCGAGCTCACGGTCACCCTGGCCAGTGGCGCCGTGGCCTGGTTCGATGCCGAGGGATCGGTGCTCGACGAGGAGCTCGGCGAGAACGTCTGGATCTGGCGCGACATCTCCAGCCGCAAGGCGCTGGAGCTCCAACTGATGCATCAGGCGTTCCACGATCCGCTCACGGGCCTCGCCAACCGGTCGCGGCTCCGCGATCGCGTCGACCACGCCATCAGCGTGGCGGCTCGCTCCAACCGGCCGGTGACCTTGCTGTTCTGCGATCTGGACGACTTCAAGTCGGTGAACGACGCGCTGGGCCACGGGGTGGGCGATCGGATGCTCCAGACCATCGCCACTCGCATCGCCGGGTGCGTCCGTGAGCCGGACACCGTGGCCCGCCTGGGTGGAGACGAGTTCGCCGTCCTCCTCGAAGGCTCGGGAGCCGCCCATGGCCAGACGTTGGCCGAGCGGATCATCGATGTCATCGGCTACGAGGTGCTGCTCGAGGGTCGGCTCCTCCACCCATCGGTGAGCATCGGCATCGCCTCCGCCGCGCCTGGCACGACGAGCGAGGAGCTCCTCCGGAACGCCGACATCGCCATGTACCAGGCGAAACGGGCCGGCGGCGGATGCAGCGTTGTGTTCCGCGACCAGATGCACCGGGTCACCACGGAGCACCTGATGCTTCGGAACGACTTGTATTCGGCACTCGAGAAGGGCCAGCTGACGGTCGAGTACCAGCCGACGGTGGCTCTCGGCGACGGGTCGGTGATCGGCGTCGAGGCGCTCCTGCGATGGCGTCACCCGGATCTGGGGAACATCTCACCGGCGACGTTCGTCCCCATCGCCGAAGGCAGCGGCGCCATCCTCCCCGTGGGTCGATGGGTCATCGATCAGGCCTGCGCCGCCGCCGTGCGCCTGCAGCAGGGTCGGGCGACGACGTTCCTGGTCAGCGTCAACCTCTCCCCTCGCCAACTCCACGATCCGTCACTCGTGAACACCGTCGCCTTGGCCCTCGCCCGGCATGGGGTGACCCCCGATCAGCTCGTGTTCGAGGTGACCGAAGGATGTCTCCTCGACGACCCTCTGGCCGTCGAACGGCTGCACGAGCTGCGCGGCCTCGGCGTACAGGTGGCCGTCGACGACTTCGGCACCGGGTACACGTCGATCAACTATCTGCAGCGGCTCCCGGTGCAGATCTTGAAGATCGACCGGTCGTTCGTCAGCGGCAGCGCCTTGCCAGGCCAGGATCGCATCGCGCTGCTCAATGCCATCGTCAGCCTCTCGAAGAGCTTGCGAGTGCGCACGGTCGCCGAAGGCATCGAGGACGGGGCTCAACTCGAGGAGCTGCGGGCCCTCGGGTGTGACGCCGGGCAGGGCTTCTTGTGGTCTCGTGCGCATCCCATCAACGAGGTCTTCGACGTCATCACTCGGATCGAGGCGCAGGCGTCGCCCCGATCAGAACGCGTGAGCGTCGACGAGCCGTTCGAAGCCCTCGTTCCTGGTCCGTGAGGCGGTCGCCCGGACCAGGCCGGGGTGCTGCTCTCAGCAGGTCGATTCGTCGGCCAGATGATCGAGCACCGCACGAGCGACCTTGTCGACCTCACCGATCTGCCGGGGCGTGAGCACATCGATGAAGTGGCGCCGGACTCCGTCGACATGTCCGGGTGCGGCTGCAGCAATGGCGGCATGCCCAGCCGCCGTCATCACGACGAACCAGCCTCGCTGGTCGGTCGGGCAACGGGCGCGGCTCACGAGGCCGCGCTGCTCCATGCGGCTGACGTGGTGCGACAGGCGGCTCTTCTCCCAGCCGAGCTGACGGCCGAGCTCGTTCAGCCGCGCCTGGTGATCCACACGGTCGCTGAGCTCGGCGAGCACCGCGTAGTCCTGCAACGACAGCCCGCTGCCCGAGAGCTCACGGCTCAGAACCGCCGACAGCTGCAGGTTCATGAGGGTCAAGCCCTTCCATGCCCGTTGCTCGTCGTCGCTCAACCACGCTGGTTCGCCCACCCCTCCATCCTAGCCCTCGGGCCATGAGGTTGATACGTCACCTATAGGCGCGCGATCGACCACCATGAGCTCGGCCGTGCCGAGAACCCGTCCGTTGACCTGGAGGTCGACGACGTGCCGGCCGGGATTGATGCGACGGATCGACACGTGCTCGAACCGATGCCGGCGCACGATCTCCACAGGCTGCCCGGGCTCCAGGGCCCGGCGCGTCAGCTTGAAGACCTTGGGCGCCTTCAGCGCCGACGCACCCATGTAGTGCACCCGGTAGTCGATCACTGCGTCCGAAGGTGGGGCCTCGGCATCGAGCACCAGTGTCGCCAAGAACTCGATCTCTCCGCCGATGGGGACGATGTCGGGGTGAACGGCGAACGAGGTCACAACGATGGGCGCGTCCGGTGCGACGCCGAGAAGGACCAGCGCCTCGGGATGGCCGTTCTTCACCATCGTCCGGAGGCCATGGCGGACCACCCATGCCGCCTCGGCGCTGACCGGCAACCAGCGTCGGGCACAGTCCAGGGCCACCTCGGGGTGGTCCTTGGCGATGTCGTTCAGGTGGTTCGCCACCGAGCGGCGGACATAGGCCGACGGGTCGTCGTAGAGGCGATCCAACAGGCGCACTACAGGGGTGGGATCCGCCATCAGCGTGCGCAATCGGGAAGCCCATGGGAGTCGAGGGCGAGTTCCCTCCGAGACGAGCCGTCGCACGTGTTCGTCCTCGTGCCGCGTCCAGCGGTCGAGGTGCTCGAACGTCACCGACGGTCGGTGCTCGATGAACGTGCGTATCGCGAACTCGCTCGAGAACCGCGGCGTGAGTCGCTCCAGAAGCGACAGCGCCACATCGGGATGGTCCAAGCCGCGTTCGGCGACATATCTCCCGCACGGCACCGTGATCCAGCCCGTGAACCGGTCGTCGTCGAGGGCGCTCGTAAGGACCGCCGCCGCCTCCGGGAAGTTGGCGGGAAGAACGCGCGCCAACCGATCGGCGACGATCGCCATGCGACCCGTCAGGGTCGCCGGCGCCAGATCCCCGGCGATGCCCCGCCCGAAAGTCTCGGCATCGAATCCGTGCCACACCCCCGAGAGGACCTCCGAGAGGACACCCACGCGCGCCGGCGAGAACTCGTCGCGCACGTCGGCCATCAGATGACACCGACAACGAGTCGAACGCGTGACACGCCCGGGATCATCTCGCGGATGTCGATCCCGTGCGAGCCGTTCGGCAACACGCGTCGCTACGCTCCTCCCGTGCATCGACGGGCCCTGGCGACCACGATCGTCATGGCCGAGGTCGTGCTGGATCAGCTGTCGAAAGGCTGGGCGCAACGGCGCCTCGACGGCGGTCGCGTGATCGAGCTCATCCCCACCCTGGAGCTCGACCTCACCTACAACTCCGGCTTCTCGTTCGGGACCGGAGCAGGAGCCGGGCGCTTCATCGGCGTCCTCGTCCTCGCCCTGGTGTGTTGGCTCGTCTTCATGACCTGGCGCGAGACGACCCGTCGGCGCAGCGCCCTTTTCCGCGGTGATCCTCGGCGGCGCCCTCGGGAACTTGGGCGACCGCATCTTCCGCGCTGATGACGGCGTGCTGTCGGGCGCCGTCGTCGATTTCATCGACGTGACCTGGTACGCCGTGTTCAACCTGGCCGACGTGTTCGTGGTCTGCGGGGCCACCGTGTTCGCGCTGGTGGAGTGGTGGCGACCGCTCCGCTCCCCACCACACCCGAGTGCGCTTCCCGAGGCCCCGAGCGACAACGAGACGAAACACAGGTGAAGTTCTGACGCGGCGCGACGGGCCCGGCCCGGCGCCTCAGTCCTCGATGAGGGTGAGCGACACCGCGACGCCGGCACCGATGTCGAGTCCCTCGCGTTTCCGCACCGACCGACGCGCCCAGCGGAGCCGCATCGGGATACCGCCCCGCTACGGGTTTGCTGGCCGTCGAAGTCCGGTGATCGACCCGTTCGTCTCGCCGCGCCATCGTCGAACTGTAGTCAGCAGCATCCGGTGACGACCGTGCCGTCCCTCGCGTCGGCCACGATGTCGGTCGCACCGCAGGCACCGGGTCCGCACACGTCGACCGTGCCCGGCTCACCGCTCGGGGTCTCGCTGTCGCCGAGCACGGTGTAGATCTCCCACGGGGCGCCGTCCGGGTCGTCGACCCACACCTTGTCCTGCACGGCGTAGCAACACGTGACGTTCTCCTCGGTCGCCGTCGACAACCCGTCGGCCGCCAGCCGAGCCTGGGCGGCGGTCACCTCGTCCGTCGAGAACACCTCGACTCCCAGGTGGTTCAAGGTCCCGGCAGCATCGGCGTTCTCGATCAGGACCAGCTTCAGCGGTGGCGACGCCACGGCGAAGTTCGCGTACCCCTCGCGCCGTTTGACCGGCTCGGTGGCGAAGAGCTTCGAATAGAAGGCCACCGCGTCGTCGATGTTCGAAACGTTCAGGGCGAGCTGCACTCGTGACATGTCGAATCCTCCTGGATAACATATTGAAGAACCTCAATATATCGACAGATGTCGATGTGTGCAACTTCCTTTCTGGTGCGGTGACCATGACTCCTGCTCATCTCGACACGAGCTGCTGCCCGACGCTCCTTGCCGAACCCCTGGCGATCGAGGCCGCCGCCACGCTCGCCCTCGGCTTCAAAGCCCTCGCCGACCCCGTGCGCCTGCAGCTGCTCTCGCTCATAGCGGCGGCGCCGGATGGCACCGCGTGCAGTTGCGATCTCGAGGCGCCGGTCGGCAAGAGCCAGCCGACCGTTTCCCATCACCTGTCGATCCTCGCCCAAGCCGGGTTGATCACGAAGGTGAAGGTGGGGCGCTGGGTGAACTGCACGGTTGTCCCCGAGCGCCTCGCCGAACTCCGGGCGCTCCTGGCCGATCCGGTTCCGCGCTAGCGGCCCAGGACGGCGCGCCGGTACTCGTCGGGGTTGGAGAACTCTCGCCACCGCACCACCAGACCGTCACGGAACTCAAGAAACATCACGTAGTGGTTCTGATATCGGCGATCCGTGTTTCTGACCGGATGATCGCCACGGACCTCGGCGATGACGAGGTCCGGATCGAGGGCGTCGACGACGGCCACGACCTGGTACGACAGACGGTCGAAGCGCTCGTCGACCGCACCGAGCATCGCGGCCATCGACGCCCGACCGTGCCGGTCCGCCATGTCGACGAAGTAGGGCGCCTCGTAGACGATGTCGTCGTCGCAGTGACAGAGCAGGCCGGCGTGGTCTCCGGAGTTGAACGCATCGAGCATCACCCGCAGGGTGTCCTGATTCACGGAACGTCGTTCATCGGGCGTCACGGGCCGCTCCAGCTCAGGGGAACAGGTCGGGGTCGCTGCCCCGGAGTCGGGCCAGGTTGGCCTGCCACATGTTGGGGATGAAGTGCCGGAAGTACATGGTCCGACCGCCGACGACCTCGTCGTGCATGATCGGCGTTCCTCCGATGGCCTCGCACTCCAGGTGATACCGGGCGCACCGCTCCGCCATGATGGCCTCGATCGTGGCCGACTCGATCGACTGCGACGCCACGATGGCGCCGTGGTTCTTCATGATCACGAGGCGCTTGTCCCCGAGCGCATCGGCGACCGAGACGTGCGGCTTCACCCCGTCGTCGTGGTAGGCCGCCTGATCCTCGTGGAACAAGACTGCGGCCACGTTGTACATGCCGATGGTCTGACCCGGGACCGAGGACAGCACCGAGAGGTACCGCGAGTGCAGATGGACGATCGCGTTGACATCGGGCCGCAACTCGTAGATCCGGGCATGGAAGTTCAGCGCCGGCGAGAAGGCGAGCTCGCCGGACACCACGTTGAGCCCGTAGTCGAGTTTGGCCACGCGGTCGGGGGTGGTCTGGTCGAAGTACTCGAAACCGGTCGCCCAGAAGGTCTCCCCGCCAGCGGCTCGGGCCGTCACGTGACCGCCCACGTCGGAGTCGCACCCTTCCCGGTAGAGCATGCGCCGAGCGGCGGCGATCGTGAAGCGGGGGTCGTCGCTGTCGGTCATCGTGGCCTCGACTCAGAAGGCATCGGGATCGGCTTGCACCGCCGGCGGTACGGGGAAGGAGAACAGCGCGGAGGCGTTGGCCCACGACAGCTTCTGTATGTCGTCGGCCGGGAACGATCCGATCTGCTCGTGGAGGAGCGCCTGGGTGTCGGGCCACGATCCGTCCTGGTGTGGGTAATCGGACTCGAGGAGCACGTGGTCGATGCCGATCCGGTGCCGGTGCTCGAGTCCGGACGGATCGTCGATGGCACAGAACCAGAAGTTCCGTTGCATGACCTCGCGGGGCGACAGGTCGATTCCGGTCCACGTGCCGTAGATCTGGTGGTAGCGGGTCACGTGGTCGAGCCGATCGAGCAGTCCCGACACCCACCCGACGCCGCCCTCCGACAGGCAGATGCGCAAGTTCGGGAACCGCACCGGGAGCCGCGAGTACAACCAGTCGACAGCCGCGAACATGGCCCAGCCGAAGAACAGCACGCCGACCGTGTCCGACGGCGCATCGGATGACGTGAGCGGTGCGCTCGACGAGGAGCCGACGTGGAGGCAGACGACGGTGTCGGTCTCCTCGCAGGCGGCCATGAACTGGTCCCACCACCCGCTGTGCAGCGACGGTAGCCCGAGCCGCTCGGGGAGCTCCGGAAAGGTCACCGCGTGAAACCCCCGCGCCGCGTTGCGCCGGATCTCCGAGGCACCGACCTCCGGGTCGAGGAGCCACGGCAACTGGAGGGGGATGATGCGGTCCGGGTAGGTGCCGGCCCACACGTCAGCGTGCCAATCGTTGGCGGCCCGCACGACGGCGAACGCCAGGTCCGGGTCGCTTACGCCGAGCTGGAAACGCTGACCGGCGAACCCCGCCAACGAGGACGGGAAGTTCAGGGACGCGTAGACGCCGTTGAGGTCCATGTCATGGACACGGGCGTGGATGTCGTACGCGCCTCGCCGCATCTCGTCGAAGCGGGACGGCTCGAACGTGCGCTCCTCGACCGGCCGCCCGACGACCGCGTTGAGGCCGACCTTGTAATCGCGACGGCCGTCGTAGGCCCAGAACTCCATGCCGTCGTCGTCGATCTCGACCCGGGGCGCGGTGTCGGCGAAACGTGCCGGGACCCGACCCTCGAACAGGTCAGCCGGTTCGACCAGATGGTCATCGACCGAGATGAGGGTCATGTACCGATGGCGCCGCTCGGGATCCGGGAGGAACGTCGGGGTCGCCGGCTTGGTGGTCGCAAAGAACCCCGCTCGTGACTCCAGGTCGTCGAAGCTCAGCTCCACTGCTACCTCCCCCGGGCCGGTCGCGCCCTCGCCACGAGGGTAGCCGGGCCGACGGGGGCGTCGTCTCGGCGACCAGGCATGGGAGGACGCCCCGGCCTAGTCTCGGCAGGTGCCCGTACGCTTCGTCGATCTGAGCCACGTCATCACCGACGGCCTGCAGACCTATCCCGGCCTCCCGGTCCCCGTCATCGGCGACCACCTGACGCGCGAAGCCGCCGAGCTCGTGTACGGGCCAGGGGTGACCTTCCACATCGGCACCATCGCCATGTGTGCGAACACGGGCACCTACATCGATATGCCGTCGCACCGATTCGCCGACGGCCACGACCTCACCGGCCTGGCCCTCGAGCGGGTGGCTCGCGTCACGGCTGTGTGCATCGACGCCCGGGGAATGAGCTCCATCCCGCCGGACGTGTTGGGGGGCCTCGACCTGGCCGGCCACGCCGTGGTGTTCCGCACGGACCATGCCCGACACTTCGGATCGCCCGAGTACTTCGAGGCCCACCCGTATCTGGACCAGCGCACGGCGCAACTCCTCGTCGCCCATGGCGTCGCGTGCGCCGGGATCGACTCGCTCAACATCGACGCCACCGACGGCGCCGCCGGCGCCGGGCGACCTGTGCACACCACGTTGCTGGGTGCCGGCATCCCGATCATCGAACACCTCACCGGTCTGGGCGCGCTCCCGGCGAGCGGCTTCTGGTTCACCGCCGTGCCCCCGAAGATCGCCGGGCTCGGCACCTTCACCGTGAGAGCGTTCGCCGAGATCCCCTGACCGGGAGCCCGGAGCTGGATCAGCCCAGACCGGGGAATCCGGCGTACGCCGGGAGGGCCGGCTGGCCGCCGAGATGGGCATAGAGGACACGGGAGCCCGAAGGGATCTCTCCGTTGCGGATCATGCCGATCAGGCCGGCCATCGACTTGCCCTCGTACACCGGGTCCGTGAGCATGCCCTCGGTTCGGGCCGAGAGGTGGATCGCGTCGACGGTCTGCTGATCGGGCACGCCGTAGGCCGGGCCGGCATACCCCTCGACCAGCACGATCTCCTCCGGTCGCAGGGCACGACCCAGGCCGATGCGCTCCGCCGTATCGGTCGCGATGCGGGTGACCTGGTCGAGGGTCTGGGCGTAGGTGAGCGACGCGTCGATGCCCACGACTCGCCGGTTCGGACGATCCTCGAGGGCGAACCCGGCGATCATGCCGGCGTGCGTCGATCCGGTCACGGTGCAGACGATCACGTGGTCGAAGAACACCCCCAGCTCGGACTCCTGATGGGCCACCTCGCGGGCCCAGTTGGCAAATCCCAGACCGCCGAGCGGGTGGTCGGACGCCCCGGCCGGGATGGCGTACGGGGTACCGCCGTCGGCCCGGACGGATTCGAGTGCTCGGGTCCAGCTGTCGCGGACACCGATGTCGAACCCGGAGGCGTCGAGCCGGATGTCGCCGCCCATGATCCGGGTGAGCTGGATGTTGCCGACGCGGTCGTACACGACGTCCGGCCAATCGACCCAGTGCTCCTGAACCGTCACCGCCCGCAGGCCGAGGTGGCAGGCGACCCCGGTGACGGCGCGGGTGTGGTTCGACTGCACGCCACCGATGGACACGAGCGTGTCGCAGCCTTGGGCCAGGGCCTCCGCGGCCAGGTACTCCAGCTTGCGGACCTTGTTGCCGCCGAAGGCGATGCCCGAGTTGCAGTCCTCTCGTTTGGCCCAGATCTCGACACCCCCACCCAGGGCTTCGCTGAGTCGTCGCAACGGGTGGATCGGCGAGGGCCCGAACATCAACGGGACACGGGGATAGTCGTCGAGGTGCATGGTGGCCGACGATAGCTACTTCGGCCCGAGGCCCGGTGGCGTCACCCGGTCGATGCCGAACCGGGGAGGACATAACTCGTCATGGATAGCGAGCCCATGGCGTAGCCCTGCGCCAACACCTCGGTCGTGGCGCCGGAGGCCGAGGCGAGACCGCCGAGGTAGTACAGCGGGAGGAGGTGATCCGGCGTGGGCGCGGCGAGAGCGACGTGGCGGTGACCGGCGAGCGACGCCACGTCCCCGGGGCGCTCGGTCATCAGCTCGCGGGCTGCGTCGTCGAACTCCCGGGCCCAGTCGAACGCTCCCTCGGGGTTGCCCCACTCGATACGGCGCAGGTTGTGGACCACGTTGCCGCTGCCGACGACGAGGACTCCCCGCCGCCGCAGCGGTTCGAGCGCCGCGCCGAGCGCCACGTGGTAGTCCGGTCCCTTGCTGGCGTCGATCGCCAGCTGCACCACGGGGATGTCGGCGGCCGGGAACATGTGCGCCAGCACGGACCAGGTGCCGTGATCGAGGCCCCAGGAATCATGGTCGAGGCCGACCCACGTCGGCTTGACCAGCTCGACGACCTCGGCGGCCAGTTCGGGGGAACCGGGCGCCCGGTACTCGACGGCGAACAGCTCGTCGGGGAAACCGTAGAAGTCGTGGATGGTCTTGGGGCGCGCCATCGCGGTGACCGCCGTGGCGTTGATGTACCAGTGGGCGCTGATGGCGAGGATGGCCCGGGGGGTCGGGACCGATCGACCGAACCGGTTCCACATCTCCGTGTAGTGGTTGGTTTCGAGCGTGTTCATCGGGCTTCCGTGCCCGATGAACACGCTCGGCATCACCGTCGATTCGTTCACTGCTTCGTCCTCCGGCGTTCGCCGCCGGTTCTGGCCCGCCGTCAGTCGCCGGTACGGATGGCGGAGACCTTCGAGCTCGAGCTTGATCTTCTCCGACACCAGCACGCCGCCGGTTTCAAGGGCGGCGTTCCACGTCAGACCCCAGTCCTTGCGGTTGATCGTCGCCGATCCTTCCAGACCGAGGCGCGTGTTGCCGAAGGGATCGATCGCGGTGCCGGCGATCTTGAGCTCGAAGGACACGGGGTGGGTGATGCCCTTCATGGTGAGGTCGCCCGAGACCCGGTACGAGTCGCCACCGGTCGACTCGACCGCCGACGACGCGAACGTGATCGTCGGGTAGGTCTCGACGTCGAAGAAGTCGGCACTACGAAGATGGCCGTCGCGGTCGGCACTGAGGGTGGTGATGCTGCCGGCCTGGATGGTGATGCTGAGGGACGAGTTGGCGGGCTGCTCGGCATCGAAGGTGCCGGTGCCTTCGTACTCTTCGAACGAGCCTCGCACCTTGGTGATCATGGCGTGGCGAGCGACGAAGCCGATCCGGCTGTGGCTGGCATCGATGCTGTAGGTACCGGTTGCGGTGGCGATCTGTGTGCTCATTGGAAGCTCCTCGGTCATGGGTTGTGGTTGAAACATCAACATAATGCCGAGTTGATGATACGTCAACCTTCTGTGACCAACGTCGCCGTAGACCACGGCCGGTAGTTTCGGGCCATGGACGAACCGACGATCAGCGTTCGCGACGAGGCCACGCTCGATCGGCGCCCACCCGGCGTCGACGACGCCACGGTCGCCGCCGC
Organism: uncultured Acidobacteriota bacterium; assembly: GCA_963732655.1. Lineage (GTDB taxonomy): Bacteria > Actinomycetota > Acidimicrobiia > Acidimicrobiales > SHLQ01 > CAVTWS01. Next base: position 353,809 of record CAVTAI010000012.1, read on the forward strand.
CGGCAAGCTCAGCGAGGCGGTCGAATGGATCGAACGCGCCCGCGGCCGTCTGTACGACTTCCACCAGATGAGCGGTCACGCCGACCTCCTCCTCGGCGAAGCGGCGGACGATCTCGAGGCGGCCGGCCACACGGATTGGGCCGACCGAGTCCGGCGCGACCTCGTCGGGCGCAACGTGATCGAAGGCCGCTGGACCTTCCAGATCGTCGAGGAGTACGACGACACCTACTGGTCAGCGGTACGGGAGGCGCAGCGCGAGCTGGAGTCGGACGTCATGGGCGGATGGCGCCATGTCTTCGAGGCGGAGATGAAAGAGCAGCGGCGAAGTCGGGGACGCCGTCACCACGAGGCCACCCCAGAGCCCGGGTCGTGACCATTCGGCGGGAACAGATGAGGACGAATGGTGTGGCTGTCACACGCTCTGGGTACTGTCCATCGGCGTGCAACTCGCCGGACGACGTACCTACGGAGACACCGAATGACCAGTGCGATACGAGCCGAGGGGTTGGTCAAGACCTACTCCGGGCGCGAAGGCGATGTCGAGGCCGTCCGCGGCGTCGATCTCGACGTGCCGCCCGGCCAGGTGTTCGGGTTCCTCGGCCCCAACGGCGCCGGCAAGTCCACCACCGTGCGCATGCTCACGACCCTGATGACCGTCACCGCCGGTCGAGCGGAGGTGGCCGGCGTCGATGTCAGCAAGGATCCTCACGGAGTGCGCCGCAAGATCGGCGTGGCCCTGCAGGAAGCCGGACTTGATGCACGCCAGACCGGGCGGGAGCTGCTCACGCTCCAGAGCCGGCTGTTCGGTCGTTCCACCGCCGCTGCTGCCGCCCGGGCTCAGGAACTGCTCGAGCTCGTCGAGCTGACCGACGACGCCGATCGCCGCATCAAGGGGTACTCCGGCGGCATGAAACGCCGGCTCGATCTGGCATCGGCGTTGGTCCACCGGCCCGAGGTCCTATTCCTCGACGAACCCACCACCGGTCTGGATCCGGCCAGCCGGCTCACCGTCTGGGATGAAGTTCGCCGCATCAACGAGCTCGGCACCACCATCTTCCTGACCACGCAGTATCTGGAGGAAGCCGACCAACTGTGTGATCAGCTCGCCATCATCGACCAGGGCACCATCGTTCGCGAGGGCACCCCTTCGGCCCTCAAGCAGGAGCTTCAGCGCCGCCTCGGCACGGATACCGAACCCTCCCTCGACGATGTGTTCCTCGACGCCACCGGCCGCACTCGCGAACGCGTCGCCGGTGAAGTGAAGGAGGTCTGACTCATGCGCGAATCACTGATCCTCGGACAACGGGCACTTCGAGAAGCACTGCGCACCCCCGACGCGCTCGGTCCCACCATCTTCATCCCGCTCTTCTTCCTGGTCGTGAATGTCGGCCAGGCGGGGAGGATCTTCCCGTCCGGGAGCACCGAGTTCCTGCGTGGCCAGAACTATGCCGCGTTCCAGTTGCCGTCGTCGCTGCTGGCGGCGGCCTCGTTCGGCACGGCCGCCATGTTCTTGGTGGAGGAGATCGAGGGCGGGTACTTCGACAAGCTGCGGGCGACGCCCATCAGTCGCATGTCGATCCTGCTCGGTCGTCTCTATGCCGAGTTCTTGAAGACGATGGTGATCGCCGTCGTCATGATCGCCATCGCCTTCCTGTTCGATGTGCACATCGAGTCGGGCGTCGGCGGGTTCGTCGTCATCGTCTTGATCACCGCGCTGTGGGGCATGGTGTTCAGCGGGTTCTTGCAGCTGGTGGCGCTGCGGGCCCGCAACGCCGCGGCGACCCAGGGGGCGAGCATGGTGTTCTTCCCCCTGCTGTTCCTGACCCCGAGCTTCGTCCCACGCAACCTCCTGACCCGACCGATGGAGATCGCCGCCTCGTTCAACCCGGTGACCTACATCATGGAAGGCCTCCGGTCCCTGATCCTGGACGGGTTCGACGCCACCTCGTTGATCCGAGCCTTTGCCGTGATCGGTGTCGCCGGGGCGCTCATGTTGTTCCTGAGCGTCCGTACGGCGAGCACCTACGACTGACGTCGTCTCCACCACCTGGATCGCCGCACTCCAGCTCCCATAAGCGGGCTGGTGCATCGTGGAGTTGGACGGCGAGCCGGTCGGGTCAGACATCGACCTGGTCGAGTAGTTCCGAACTAGAGTCCCATGCAGTTTGAGGGTGTGTGTGCTGTGTCACACAGACCGCACCCCCAATTCGAATGGAGATCTGATGTGGTCCTTTCCTGGAGGACCCGAGGACGTTCGGCGTCGGCGGAGATTCCTTGTTCACGTCATCCCCGCACTTGTGGTGCAGCTCTGCGCATGGGTTCCGGTCGTGGTGCTTGTGCTCGCAGCCTTGGCCGTGGCGTTCGTAGATGACGCGTTCGGCGAGCTGTTCGCTCCGAGTGTTGGACTCGGGTTCGCCGGAATCCTCGTTGGAGCGGTCCTGGCCGGACTGACGGTGTCAGCGATTGGGATACTCGCAGATGCGGCCACATCCTCCTGGCGACCTGTCGCTCGGCTCGCCCTCCTGCCGTCTCTAGTTGCTGCGGCGGTCCCCTTGTTCCTGCTCCCTACGTACCCGTGGAGTCTCGTCGCCGTGTTGCCGTTGGCGATTGCCCTTCACTGGGCGGTCTTCCTCTGCACGTCTCTATTTCCAGCGTCATTGAGACCGCTGCGGTCCGTCGCCCAGCGGTTCATAGGTCCCCAACCGGATGGGCAACGCTCGTTGAACGAGCGGTGACGACCGGCCGTGAGCTAGTGCCGCGTCAGGCAACGTTTGCGCGTCGCCGTCGCCTTTGACCGCGACGGGTGCCCACTGCCGCCCGGGTCCGGGCAGCAGGTTCAACGGCCCGAACTCGTCCATGCAGAACACCACCGTCGGGCCCCCAGGGCCCGGTTCGGTCTTGCCGTCGGCGATCTCGTAGAGCTCCAGGACCCGGTTCTTCTTCACTTCGAAGTCCGGGTCGGTCGATTGCTTCCAGGTCTTGATCACTTGAAACGACACGCCCTCCTCACGGAGCAGAACCCGGAGGCCCTCATGGCTGATGTCGTCGACCACCCCCTCAGCGACCAGGAAGTCAGCGAGCTTGCTGAGCGACCAGGTCGACAACGGCAGGCCGTGGTCCTGCGGGCGGGCCAACGCGATCTTCTTGATCTCGCGGCGCTGCGGCAACGTGAACTTCGGTGGTCGCCCGCCGCTGTACTTCGGGTACAGCGAGTCGAACCCGTCATCGTTGAAGTTGTGGATCACCTCACGTACCCGGTCCGCAGACGTGAACGCCACCGAAGCGATCTGGGCGACGTCCATGCCCTGCGCCGACAGCAGCACCATCTGCGATCGACGCCACGTCACCACCGACCCCGACGACCGGCTGGGTGTGCTCTTCTGATCTGGCCCCACTTGGGCGGGTAGTGCTCGTCTGATTTGGCCCCACCTGTGGGGGTCCACCGGTGGGGCCGCTCGGCCGTCGATGGTGGGCGATGCCGAAGAGGTCGAGAGTGAAGTTGTACGAGCAGATCCGTAGGGCTCACGAGCGCGAGCAGGTCTCGGTGCGTGAGCTGGCCCGCGGTTCGGTGTTCATCGTCGTGATGTGCGTTTGGCGTTGGCGTCGCCGGTGCCGCCTGAACGCAAGCGGCCGGAACGGTCGGCGCCGTTGATGGATCAGTGGAAGCCGACGATCGATGAGTGGTTGGCGGCAGACCGGTCGGCGCCGCGCAAGCAGCGCCATACCGCTCGGCGGGTGTGGCAGCGCCTGACCGAAGAGCATCAGGCGCTGGTGGGCGAGTCGACGGTGCGTCGCTACGTGGCCGAGGCCCGCCGACGGGCCGACGTGGCGTTGGTCGAGGTGATGGTCCCCCAGCATCATCCGTTGGGCGAGGAGGCCGAGGTCGATTTCGGGACGGCCAGCGTGATCTTGGCGGGGGTGCCGGTTGATGTGTCGATGTTCATCATGCGCCTGTCGGCGTCGGGGCGGAGTTTCCCGCGGGCGTATCTGAACGAAGCCCAGGAGGTGTTCTTGGACGGCCACGTCCGCGCCTTCGAGCATTTCGGTGGGGTCCCGCGCCGGATCCGCTACGACAACTTGAAGGCGGCCGTCGAACGGGTCCTCAAGGGCCGCGACCGGATCGAGTCGGACCGGTTCATCGCTATGCGGTCTCACTACGGGTTCGACAGCTTCTTTGCCGGCCCGGCATTGAGGGCAGCCACGAGAAGGGCGGCGTGGAGGGCGAGGTGGGCCGGTTCCGGCGCCGCCACATGGTGCCGGTGCCGCGGGTGGACTCGATGGCGGAACTCAACGAGCTCCTCGCTGCGGGCGCCGCCCGCGACGACCACCGCTTCATCGCTCAGCGACGCATCACCGTCGCTGAACACTTCGCGCTCGAGGCCGCCGCGTTGGGGGCACTGCCGGGTGAGGCGTTCGATGTCAGCGCCGTGGCCAGCCACCGAGTGGACCGCAAGAGCCGGGTGTCGGTTCGTGGCTGCCTCTACTCGGTGCCGGCCCGTCACGTCGGCAAACGCCTCGACGTCCGAGTCGGCGCCGACACCATCGACGTCTACGACGGCGCCGCCGTCGTGGCCCGCCACGCCCGGGCCCTCAAAGGCGACGAGGTCTTGGCCCTTGACCACTACCTCGAGGTCCTGGCCATCAAGACCGGGGCGTTCCCCGGCGCCACCGCCTTGGCCCGGGCCCGAGCCGGCGGAGCGTTCGGCCCGACCCACGAACGGTTCTGGACCCAAGCACGCCGCCGGCTCGGTGACCGCGACGGCACCCGCGCCCTGATCGAAGTGCTGCTCCTGCACCGCACCATCCCCGCCGACGCGCTCACCGTCGGCATCGAACACGCCCTGAGCGCCGGGTCGATCGATCCCGCCGTGATCGCCATCGAAGCCCGACGCGCCGCCGAACCCTGCCTCGCACCGGTCATCCCCATCGGCGAAGGCCTCAGCCGCTTCGACCGTCCCAAACCATCGATCACCGACTACGACCAGCTCCTGGAGGCCCAATGACCAACATGACCGACACCGCCGCCACCGCCGCCATCGGCGCCGCCACCCGAGAGCTACGCCTCCCCGTCATACGCACCGACGCCACCCGGCTCGCCGACATCGCCCAGCGCACCCAACAGAGCTACCTCGCCTTCCTCGCCGAAGTCCTCGCCGCCGAAGTCGACGAACGCATCGACCGCCGACGACAACGCCGCATCAACGAAGCCCGCTTCCCGCGCACCAAACGACTCGCCGACTTCGACCTCGACGCCGCCCCCACCATCAACCCCGCCACCCTCGCCACCCTCGCCACCGGCGCCTACCTCGACGCCGGCGAACCCATCGTCCTGCTCGGCGACTCCGGCACCGGCAAATCCCACCTCCTCATCGCCCTCGGCATCGCCGCCTGCGAACAAGGACGCCGAGTCCGCTACGCCACCGCCGCCCAACTCGTCAACGAACTCGCCGAAGCCGCCGACGAACGACGACTCTCACGCATCATCACCCGCTACGGCAACCTCGACCTGCTCTGCCTCGACGAACTCGGCTACGTCCAACTCGACACCCGCGGCTCCGAACTCCTCTTCCAGATCCTCACCGAACGCGAAGAGAAAGCCAGCATCGCCGTCGCCTCCAACCTCCCCTTCAGCGAATGGGGCACCGTCATCCCCGACCCCCGCCTCGTCGCCGCCATCGTCGACCGCGTCACCTTCAACGCCCACATCCTCGAAACCGGCACCCACAGCCACCGCCTCCGCACCACCAAAGCCCGAACCCGCCACAACACCACCTGACCCACCCACCACGTGGGGCCAAATCAACCGAGCACAGCGGGGCCTGAACCGCCCTGGGATCCGTGGAGGCTCTCGACCTTTGAATGAGGATGAGAGCTATGAGTATGGATGTGAAGCGCAAGCCGACGACGCGGCGGTACTCGCCTGAGGAGAGGGAGCGGGCGGTGCGGATGGTGTTCGTGCTGCGTCGTGAGCTGGGGACGTCTCAGGGCACGGTGGCTCGGGTGGCGGCCCAGCTCGATATCGGTGTCGAGTCGTTGCGGTCGTGGGTACGCCAAGCCGAGATCGACGGGGGTGAGCGGCCGGGGACGTCGTCGGTGGAGGCCGGGGAGCTCAAGGCGTTGCGTCAGGAGGTGAAGGAGCTGCGCCGGGCCAACTCGATCCTCAGGTCGGCGTCGGCTTTTTCGCGGCGGAGCTCGACCGCCCCTCGAAGTGATCGTCGCCTATGTCGACGAGCACGCCAGCGAGTTCGGAGTTGAGCCGATCTGCCGGGTCCTCAGTGGGGCCGGCGCCAAGATCGCTCCGAGCACCTACTACGCAGCGAAGTCCCGGCCGCCGTCGGCGCGGGCGACGCGTGACGCCGTGATGATGCAGGTCCTGATGGTGCTGTGGGTGGCGAACCGCAAGGTCTACGGGGCGCACAAGCTCTGGAAGGCGGCCCGCCGGGCGGGTCATGACATCGGCCGCGACCAGGTCGCCCGGCTGATGGGAGGCCTGGAGATCCAAGGGATCAGTCGGCGGCGACGCAAGGTGTTCACGACCGTCGCTGACCCCGACGCGCTGCGGGCACCGGACCTGGTCAACCGGATGTTCCGGGCGGACCGGCCCGACGCCTTGTGGGTCACCGACCTGACCTATGTCCCCACGAGATCGGGGATGGCGTATGTGTGCTTCATCGTCGACGCGTTCAGTCGCCGCATCGTCGGCTGGCGGGTAGCGGCGAACATGCGCACCGACATGGTCCTGGACGCGCTTGAGATGGCGAGACGCTGCCGGGGCGGCAACCGCCTCGTCGGCCTGGTCACCCATTCCGATGCCGGCTCCCAGTTCACGTCGGTGCGGTTCACCGAGCGGCTCGACGAGATCGGGGCCCGGCCCAGCATCGGCACCGTCGCCGACTCGTTCGACAACGCGCTCGCTGAAACGACCAACGGGCTCTATAAGACCGAATGCGTCTACGGGCCCGACACGACAGGGTGGGACGGCGTCGAGGAGCTCGAGCTCGCCACCTTGTCGTGGGTGCATTGGTTCAACCACGACCGACTCCATGGCCATTGCGGCGACATCCCGCCCGCCGAATACGAACACAACCACCACCAACAATCGAACACACGTTTGACTGCTACAATGATCTCAACCGCCTCCAGCGGACCTGGGAAACCAAACCACTGAGTCTCCACCAGACCCAGGGCGGTTCAGCCAACTCCGATTGACATTCTCACGGCGCACAACCCGCAACAACCGGTTGCCCTCCTCAGAGATATCCCGCACCCTCAGCTTCTTGCTCATCCACCGATCAAAAACAGACCAGCAGCCCGAAGTGGTGGACGCGACCCCCCGAACGTTGACTGCCAAGGCACTAGCCAGCAGCCATGGTGGGCTTCGTGAGGACGGTCCTCCGATGCCGGACGGATGTTCGACGCCAACGAGATCATCCGCTGCCTCAACTTAAGCGCTACATCATTCGAGACGTAGGAACGTCCCAGCGGTTCAGTCGATGGTGGCTGGTGCGACCGCGAAGCCGGCTGCGGCGGCCCCGGCGTGGAGACGTCGGTCCCACACGGCCACGGTGAGATCGGTGACGCCGAGCGCAAGCGCGCTCGCAAGGTGGACTGCATCAGCGCCACGGAGCCCATGATCTCGTGCGAGCACGCCGGCGTGCTCTTCGACCGCGGGGGTCAGTTCGACCGGACGAATCGAGGCCCAGAAGCTCTGCCAATCCGAAGTCGCGGCTGACGTCTCGGACTGGGTGAGATCATGGTTGCGCCCGGCCGCAGCGATTGCAGCGCACACCTCGGGGTACGCCAGGCGACTCGATAGGGCGGCATCGCACCCGTTCCACAGCGTCGCGGCGATGTCGGATCCGGCCTCGTCGAGTACGAGCTTCACCAGTGCGCTGGAATCGAAGTAGACGAGGGCCACGTTCAGCGACGCTGTTGGCTGACGATGTCGGCAACCGGGTGTTTCGGTGAGGGCCGGCGCCTGCCGCCCGCGACGGGCCGGGTCGTGCTGGTCGGACGGCTGATGATGCCCTCGGCTGTCAGACGGTCGATCATCGGCGTGGTGTCGATGGCGACGATTCGGGCAACCGGCGTACCTCGATCCGTGATGACAATGTCAGTGCCTTCGCGCGCCGCATCGATCCAGCGGCCGAGGTGAGCTCGGAGTTCGGTAACGGCGACATCCATTGCCAAAGTGTACACTACGCTGAGCCTGCATACGTACAGATTGTCCGCGGTCACTGCGGCTTCGGAAATCGACGACCCAGTCGGGAACCCCGCCCAGGTGTCCTCGCGATGACGCGACGGCGACGTGCCCTGGCGTTTCGATCGCCGCGTCGCTTTCGAGCCGGGCAGACTGCCTACCGCCAACACGCCGCCGTCGCCAGATCGAGCCACCAGCTGCTGCGGCGTGGGTTGAGGGCTGCAATCCCGCTCCGAAACCGAACAAACGTTCAACATTCGGTCCGGGGAGCTCGAAACGCTGAGGCCGCGAATCGGGAAGCTCTCGAATCGTCCAGAAGCTCGCTATGGCGGCTGAAGGAGCCGGCCCGAAAACGACTGGACCGGTGATCAGTGCTCTCGATCGGATCGTTCAGGCGGGCCATGAGGGCGCACGATCCGGGCGGCCAGCGGTTCGACTTCGTAGCACCGTTCGTCCAGCACCGCGTCTCCTATACCGTGCGCATGCTCACGACCCTGATGACCGTCACCGCCGGTCGAGCGGAGGTGGCGGGCATCGATGTCAGCAAGGATCCTCACGGAGTGCGCCGCAAGATCGGCGTGGCCCTGCAGGAAGCCGGACTCGATGCACGCCAGACGGGCCGCGAGCTGCTCACGCTCCAGAGCCGCCTGTTCGGTCGTTCCACCGCGGCGGCGTCCGCCCGTGCTCAGGAGCTGCTCGAACTCGTCGAGCTCACCGAGGCGGCAGATCGGCGCATCAAGGGCTACTCCGGCGGCATGAAGCGCCGGCTCGATCTGGCTTCCGCGCTCGTTCATGCTCCCGAGGTCCTGTTCCTCGACGAGCCCACCACCGGCCTCGACCCAGCGAGTCGACTCACCGTGTGGGACGAGGTGCGCCGCATCAACGAGGTCGGAACGACCGTCTTCCTGACCACCCAATACCTGGAGGAAGCGGACCAGCTGTGTTGCCGTCGTCGCTGCTGGCGGCGGCCTCGTTCGGCACGGCCGCCATGTTCTTGGTGGAGGAGATCGAGGGCGGGTACTTCGACAAGCTGCGGGCGACGCCCATCAGTCGCATGTCGATCCTGCTCGGTCGTCTCTATGCCGAGTTCTTGAAGACGATGGTGATCGCCGTCGTCATGATCGCCATCGCCTTCCTGTTCGATGTGCACATCGAGTCGGGCGTCGGCGGGTTCGTCGTCATCGTCTTGATCACCGCGCTGTGGGGCATGGTGTTCAATGGGTTCTTGCAGCTGGTGGCGCTGCGGGCCCGCAACGCCGCGGCGACCCAGGGGGCGAGCATGGTGTTCTTCCCCCTGCTGTTCCTGACCCCGAGCTTCGTCCCACGCAACCTCCTGACCCGACCGATGGAGATCGCCGCCTCGTTCAACCCGGTGACCTACATCATGGAAGGCCTCCGGTCCCTGATCCTGGACGGGTTCGACGCCACCTCGTTGATCCGAGCCTTTGCCGTGATCGGTGTCGCCGGGGCGCTCATGTTGTTCCTGAGCGTCCGTACGGCGAGCACCTACGACTGACGTCGTCTCCACCACCTGGATCGCCGCACTCCAGCCATCCGGTTGCGCGGCTCACGCCGCCAGGCCGTGGATCACTCCGATCGCCACTCCAGCTCCCATCAGCCACGCCGAGTTCAGGTTGGCCCGCACCAGCACGACCACCGAGGCCACGATGGCCGCCACCGACAAGGCGTCGGTGGCCGCCACGTCAACCAGGTCGACCAGCACGGCGGCCATGAGGCCCAGTGAACCGGCCGTAACGCCACGGAGAAAGGCCGTCGCGACTGGACGCCGCTGCATCCAGCCCACGATGCGCGCCAGGAGCGCCACGAACAGAAAGGACGGCAGGAAGATCCCGACCGTGGCCACCGCAGCGCCGACGGGGCCGTCGATCTGCCATCCGACGAACGTGGCGGTCGTGAACACGGGTCCCGGCGTCACCTGACCGACGGCTACTGCATCGAGCATCTGCTGGGTGGTCAGCCAGCCGTAGTCGTCGACGAGCCGACGCTGGAGGAACGCGAGCAGGACGTAGCCCGAGCCGTACAGGACACTGCCGATCTCGAGGAACACCAGGAAGAGGCGGCCGAGGCTGGCCCGCGTCGAGCGCGTGGTCTCCTCCATCATCAGTCCCGGCACCACGCGGAACCAGGACAGCATCGGCAAGCCAGGCAGTACGGCCATGAGGTTCGATCGAGCCACACGTTCGCGCAGCGACCACGTAGCGCGCGCCGCACCGGCGACGAGCAGGATCACCAACTCGTGCACCCCGTCGCGGAACCCGACGAACGCGGCGACCGCCACCACCGCTTCGACGACGTTCCGGACGGCGCTGCGGGTGAGCCCGACGAGGGCGTGAATCACCACCGCCACGACCACCGGGAGGACCCCGTACCGGATGTCGACGATCGCCGGATCCGTGCCGTGTCGCTCGTACAACCACGCCAGCAGCGACACGATCAGCACCGCTGGGGCGATGAAGGCGATCCCGGCAGCGAGTAGGCCGCGCCAGCCGGCTCGACGGTGGCCGAGGTGGATGGCCAGCTCGGTGGAGTTCGGACCCGGGATGAGGTTGGTGGCGCCGACCAAGGCCAGGAACTGTTCGTCGTCGGTCCAGCAGCGCCGCCGCACGAGTTCGGTGCGCATCAGGGCGATGTGGGCCGCCGGTCCCCCGAAACCAATGGTCCCGAGCACGAGGAAAACCCGGGCCACCTCGACCCATCGTCGGCCTGCTGGCCCTCGCCCCGGCCCGACGGCGCCCACCACGACCCGAGAGTACTGAGTGGATTCGACGTTTCGCGCCCGTCTACCTCGGAAAGGGCCGATCTCACCTCGGGGCGCCATCAGGCCGTAGCTCTCGGCCACTGCCTCGTCGACCTCACCCCTGTCGGTGTGCTCGTCGACGATGACGGCAACCAGATCTCGGCCGGCGCCGATGTACCGGCGCGAATCACCCAGGTTCTGCGTGGATGTACGGCCCGGGATCCGGCGTGCGAAACGTCAAGAGGAACGCAGGACCAGACGATCCCAACACGCGGGCATAAATCGGCGGCCATCCGTCGATGACCGGCACCAGGTGAGCGAAGGTCTTTCGTCGAACTGACCATCGGGTTCCGACCCACGCCTCCTCCTCGGTGACCATGGGACGCGCCAGGCACACGTCTCGTGTTTTCTCCAGGATCGACGCCCAAGCTTCGTCGTCCACGGAACCGACCCGCTCCCCGGTCACCGGACGGACCGATCTGCACTCGGGATCGGATTCAATCCTCCGAACTCGTGAAGGAACGCCTGGGCCGCCGCTGCGTTGTGCTGACGCCACCGGTCGACGACATCGGTGTTCGGTCCGAGTTCGGTCATCCGGCGCAAGGGAGCCTCGAGCGCGGCCTGCTGGGCCCGGACCAGGGCGCCCGTATCCCGACGGCCGCGTTCGAGCAATCGCATCTTCACCAGGAACTCGATACGGAGGTCACGGATGTGGTGCACCGGTTCGCCGAGCCACCATTCCAGGCCGCGTACGGCCTCGCCGGGTGGGGCGGTGCACGGTGCGATTCGGCCCCGCCGCCCCCGGCTCGACGTGGGCGGGCTCGGCCAGACCGGCGGCTACGATTCGATCGAGGGCCCGGTAGACGAGTGGTCGATGCACGGTGAGAATGCGACCCAAGTCGCCACCGGCGGCCAGCTCGCGAGCGACGGCGAACCCGTGGGCAGGACGTTCGGCCAGCACCGCAAGCACGACCCACTCGTTGAGCGACAGCTCGGTATCCGCGCCGTTCGTGCCCATGGACGAAGCCTAGGGTGGACCGACATGCTCGGCTAGTCCCAATGGGACTAATCAATTAGTATCACTGAGATTACACGTCCGCATCGGTGAGATCGTCCGATCGGGAGTTCAAGGAGCTCGACATGGCCCGCCTGGTTTCCATCCTCCTCATCGCGACCCTCGCCGTGTCCACCGCCGGCTGCGGCGACGACGACAGCACCGACTCGGCGGCGTCGGGTGAGATCGACGGATCGCTCCTGGTATTCGCCGCGGCGTCGCTCACCGATGCTTTCGGCGCGATCGAGGCCGGTTTCGAGGCAGCCCACCCTGGGGTCGACGTGCAGCTCAACCTGGCCGGGAGCTCGGCCTTGCGGGAGCAGATCCTCGAAGGCGCGCCAGCCGACATCTTCGCTTCGGCGAACGCCTCCAACATGGACGCCGTGGTCGAAGGAGGTGCGGTGACCGCCGAACCCCAGGTGTTCGTCCAGAACCGTTTGGAGATCGCCGTGCCGGACGGCAATCCTGGGGAGGTGACGGGCCTGGCCGATTTCGCCGACGCGGGCCTGCTGATCGGTCTGTGCGCCGACGTGGTGCCGTGCGGAGAGTTCGGCCGTGCCGCGCTCGCCAATGCCGGGGTCACCCCGTCGATCGACACCAACGAGCCGGATGTCCGCAGCCTCCTGACGAAGATCGAGGCGGACGAGCTCGATGCTGGCATCGTCTACGTGACGGACATCGTGTCGGCCGGGGACGGGGTCGAGGGCATCGAGATCCCCGATGACGTCAACGTCGTGGCCAGGTACCCGATCGCCGCCTTGGACGAGTCGCCCAACCCGGTGGCCGCTGCGGCCTTCGTCGAGTTCGTCGTGTCTGTCGAAGGCCAGGCGACGCTGTCCACATTCGGCTTCTCCGCCGCGTGAGCGCTCGGTCGCGATCGTCGAGGCGAGGTCGATCGCGCCCGCCGTGGCCTCTCGCCGTCCTCGCGGCGCTCGGAGTCTCGGTCTTCCTCGTCCCGCTCGCCGGGTTGCTCTCCCGCACCCCGTGGCGAGACCTCCCCGCTCTACTGACATCGAGCGTCGTCGTCGACGCGCTGCGGCTGTCGCTCTTGACATCGGTCGCGGCCGCCGCCATCTCGGTCGTCCTTGGCGTCCCGCTGGCGTGGGTGTTGTCTCGGATCGAGTTCCCGGGCCGCAACGTGCTGCGCGCCGTGGTGACTCTCCCAATGGTGCTGCCACCCGTCGTCGGTGGCGCCGCCCTGCTCTTCGCCTTGGGAAGACGGGGCCTCGTCGGTGAGCCGCTCGACGAGGCCACCGGGTTCCTTTTCCCGTTCTCGACGTGGGGCGTGATCGTGGCCAACACGTTCGTCGCCATGCCGTTCCTCGTCATCACGGTCGAGGGAGCACTCAGTGGCATCGACCAACGCTTCGAAGCGGCGGCGGCCACCTTGGGCGCATCGCGACTCACCGTGTTCCGCCGGGTCACCTTGCCGATGATCGCCCCATCGCTTCGGGCCGGCGCGGTCTTGGCGTGGGCCCGCGCCCTCGGCGAGTTCGGCGCCACGATCACCTTCGCCGGCAACCTCCAGGGCCGCACGCAGACCCTGCCCTTGGCCGTGTTCATCGCCCTGGAATCCGATCGTGACACCGCCGTGGCCATCAGCTTGTTGCTCGTCGCCGTGTCCCTCGTCGTATTGATCTCGCTTCGGGATCGCTGGTGGGGCGGCTCCTCGTGAGCACACCGTCGTCGGGACTGAACGCACACCTCGTGGCCCGCCGAGGCGAGTTCACGCTGGACATCGAGCTCGACATACCGGGTGGTTCGACCGCAGCGCTGCTCGGCCCGAACGGCGCCGGGAAGTCAACGACGGTCGAGATCCTGGCTGGGCTCCTCCCGCTCGACGACGGCCACATCACCCTCGCCGGCCGCACACTCGACGACGCGACAACCGGGGTATTCGTCCCCCCCGAGCACCGAAACGTCGGTGTGGTCTTCCAGCAGTACTTGTTGTTCGACCACCTCACCGTCGAGGACAACGTGGCGTTCGGTCTGGCCACCTCCGGGCGCTCTCGGCACGAGGCGCGCCGGTCCGCTGCACCGTGGATCACCGCTCTCGGGCTCGTCGACCTGGCCGGCCGTCGACCCAGACAGCTCTCCGGCGGACAGGCCCAGCGCGTCGCGCTCGCGAGAGCTCTGGCCACGGCCCCCGACCTCCTCCTGCTCGACGAGCCGCTCGCCGCGCTCGACGTGTCGGTGCGAGCCGAGCTCCGGCGGACGCTCCGGGCCCATATGGCCGATTTCGAAGGTCCGCGACTCCTCATCACCCATGACCCGACCGACGCCATGCTGTTCGCCGACCGGATCCTCATCCTCGAGGGAGGCCGCATCACGCAGTCGGGGACACCCGACGAGATCCGGCGCCGACCGACCACGCCGTACGTCGCCGCGCTGGCCGGCACGAACCTGCTCGCCGGCGCCAACGACGGCGGCACCCTCCGCCTCGCCGGCCACGCTCTGGCCCTCCACACGGCGGACACCCACACCGTCGGCTCCGTGCTCGTCACCATCCACCCGTCGGCCGTCGCGCTCCACCTCGACCAGCCGCACGGCAGCCCGCGCAACACCTGGCCCACCGTCGTCGACCTCATCGAACCGCTCGGCGACACCGTCCGCGTCACCCTTGGGGAACCCCTGGCCCTCGCCGTCGACATCACCCCCGGCGCGGCGCAGACCTTGAACCTGCGACCCGGCACCCCGGTCTGGGCGGCGGTCAAGGCGACCGAGGTCGCCGTTCATCCCGCCTGATCCGTCGCGTTGACCCACCTGGGGCGGCGACCGGCGTCGCGGCTAGGTTCGCACCCAGAACCCGTCAGCACCCCACGACACCGGAGGTGACCATGAGCCTGAGGCTCGACACCGAGGACGACCTCCTTCACGCGCCGACGTCGGACCTCAACTTCAACGAGAGCCGCTACTACAACTTCCTCGACCGGGACAGTGGCCTGGGCGGATGGATGCGGATGGGGAATCGCCCGAACGAAGGCTATGCCGAGATGACGGTGTGCCTCTACCTCCCGGACGACCGCGTCGCCTTCATGTTCAGGCGGCCGAAGATCGAGGGTCACACGGCCCACGATTCGGGCGGCCTGCGGTTCGACGTCGTGGCACCGTTCGTCGAGCACCGCGTCTCCTATGACGGTCAGCTCTGCCTGCTCGCCAACCCTCGGGAGATGGCCGACCCCAGCGCGGCCTTTGCCGGAAACCCCCACGAGGACGCGCACCTCGACCTCCGGGTCGTCGCGATCGCGGTCCCCTACGGAGGCGAGCCGGTGTGGGACGACGACGAGGAGCCCGATTCGTCCTATGCCGCCGGGTTCGCGACCGGTCACACCGAGCAGCACATGTCGCTCACCGGTGCCGTGCAGATCGGCGACCGACGGTTCGACATCATCGCCGCCACCGGCCTGCGGGATCACTCGTGGGGACCTCGTGTGTGGCAGAGCATCTGGTGGTACCGGTGGCTCACCGCCACCTTCGACAACCTGGGCATCGCGTGCACCGTGCGAGGTACGGAGGAAGACGGGATGCGCCACGTGAAGGGCCATGTCTTCGATGTTGCCCGGTACGGAGACACGCAGTGGGTGCCGGTCCGCCAGGCCGAGCTGTCCTCGGACTACGACGAGGAAGGTTTTCCGATCAGCAACTGCATGCTCGTCACCACGGATGACCACACCTATGAGCTGCGGGGGGAGATCCGCTCCGGGATCCCGCTGCGGAACCGCCGTGATGGCAAGGTCACCCGTTTGACCGAGAGCATGACCAACTGGTCGTGCGAGGGCCACCAGGGTGGCGGCCTCACCGAATATCTGGATCAGGTCGTCGATGACGTCCCCGTCGGAATCGCTGCCGGCATCTGACGGCCTGGCCGCCGTGCTCGCGCCTGAGCTCGGCCGCCCGGTCGAGATCGCCCACCTTCGACGGCTGACCGGCGGCGCGTCACGCGAGACGTGGTCGTTCACCGCCAACGGAGTCGAGCTCATCCTGCGGCGCGACCCTCCGGGTCGGCGTGGCCATTCCGGGGCGATGCAACGAGAGGCCGACGCCATGCGGGCGTGTCGCCGCGCTGGCCTGCGCGTTCCCGAGGTTCTCGCCTTCGACGACGGCGCCCACTTTGGCACCACTGGCCTGGTCATGTCTCGGGTCCCGGGCGAGACCCGCCCCCGCCGCATCCTCCGCTCCGACGAGCTGGCCGGGGCGCGGCGAGTCCTGGTCGAGGACCTCGGCCGGTTCCTGGCCGGCCTCCACGCCATCGATCCGTCCGAGGTTCCCGGCGTCGAGGCGCCCGACCCACTGGCGTCGATCTGGGCCAAGTACCAGCACCTCGACGATCACAGTGCCACGCTCGACAGGGTCTACGAGTGGCTCGAGGCCCACCGGCCCGAGCGCCGCACCGACACCCTCATCCACGGCGACCTCCGCGTCGGCAACATCATCGTCGGTCCGGAAGGTCTCGAAGCCGTGATCGACTGGGAGCTGATCCACCTCGGCGATCCGTTGGAGGATCTGGCCTGGTTGTGCCTCAAGGCGTGGCGCTTCGGCGAAACACCCGAGGTCGGCGGCCTGGGCACGATCGACGAGCTGGTCATGGCGTACGAGGCCGCTGGCGGCCCCCGCGTCGACCGGGACGCGCTCCATTGGTGGTTGGTGCTGAAGACCCTCGTGTGGGGCGTCGGTTGCATGCTCCAGGGGCACGTCCACCTCACCGGCGGCGTGCGCTCCGTCGAGTTGGCCGCCGTCGGTCGCCGGGTCGCCGAGCAGGAGTGGGACCTCATCGAGCTGCTCGAGCCCGAAGCGTGCCGCACCGCCCTCGCGGCACCGCTCCCACCGCCGCAACCGGACGACCCGACCCTCTACGGTCGGCCGACGGCGCGAGAGCTGATCGAAGCTGTGCGCGAATTCCTCACCGGGCGGGTCATGACGAACGACGACCCCGCGCTCGCCTATCACGGCCGGGTCGCGGCCAACGTGCTCGAGCTCGTCGAGCGGGAGCTGGCCCGACCCGCCTCCGCACGTCCGGGCACCAGCTGGCCGGAGCTGGCCCTCGCCGTTCGCGATCGGCTGGCCGTGGCGAATCCGCGACACCTCACGGCCCCGGCCCAGGCTCCTGAGCGGCCGCCCCCCTCCCGACGTGGCGGCCCGACCTCACCGACACCCAAGCCTGAGCCGGCGACACACCCAATGCGACCGGGCAAGTAACGAACGCCGGCGGCGTTCGTGAGCCCTATCCCCCACTCTTTCCAGATCTCGGCGGTTAATCTCGCCGTCGCCTCGGGCAACCGGTTCGTACGCGGAGGCTGACTCGGAGGGTCTGGAAGAATGGCTGAACGGTTCTCCGGTCGCGTCGCCCTGGTGACGGGCGGGAGCACGGGCATCGGAGCGGCCATCGCCGCCCGGTTGGCCACTGAGGGTGCGCTGGTCATGACGTGCGCACGTCATGCGCCGACCGACCCCGTCCACGAGAACGTGGCCTTCTTGCCCGCCGACGTCACCGACGAGACTTCGATCGCCTCCGTGGTCGACGAGTTGGTGGCTCGTTACGGCCGCCTGGACGTCGTCGTGCCGAATGCCGGTACGGCGAGCATCGGTCAGTGGCCGAACGAAACCACGGCCGAGTGGCAGTCGATCGTCGACCTCAACCTGAACGGAACGATGTTCACCTGCCGCGCCGCCTGGCCCCACCTGGTGACGGCGGCTGGGTCCGTCGTGATCGTCTCGTCGCTGTCGGCGATCATGGGAGTCGGCCAGAACGAGATCGACCAGATGGGCGGCCTACAACCATCGGCGTCGTACCAGGCGTCCAAGGCGGCGATCGAGGGCCTGACCAAACACCTCGCCGGGCGCGGCGGCGAGCATGGCGTGCGCGTCAACGCCGTACGGCCGGGACGCATCCTCACGCAGAAGTACGAGGGCTGGATGGGCGAGAACGGCCTATTCTGGTCGCACTACCAGCGCATCCAGCTCCTCAAACGCCACGGTCGCTCGGAGGACGTCGCGGCTGCAGTCGCGTTCTTGGCGTCGGACGAGGCGGCCTTCATCACCGGCGCCATCCTGGACATCGACGGCGGAGCCGTCGCCAAGTTGTAGCCGGCGGAGCCGTCGCCAAGTTGTAGCCGGCGGAGCCGTCGCGACGTTGTAGCCGGCGGAGCCGTCGCCAAGTTGTAGCCGGAGCGGCAGTCGCAAGGTTGTAGCGTCGGCTCATGATCTGGGTCGAAGCGCCGCCGGCGGGCACCGATTGGGATCGACTGGCGGCCATCGCCCCGGACGCCTTCCAGTCCCTGGCCGAGTTGGTGAGAGCCGCGTGGGCCGGCACCGATCCGATCCTGCTCGAGCTGGCGCGACTACGCATGGCCACCCTGCTCGACAACCCGGCCGAGCTCGACCGACGGAGCGCACGCGCGCGCAGCGCGGGCCTCGGCGAGGACAGAGTGGCGGCCCTCGCCGCCTGGCCGACATCGACGCTGTTCACCGCAGCCGACCGTGCCTGCCTCGGATTCACCGAACAGTTCGTCATCGACGCCAACGGGATCACCGACGACGACGTCGCGGCCGTGACCGAGCACCTCGGGCCCTCCGGCTGCTACGCCTTCGCGGCCGCGGTGTCGGCGTTGGAGGGCTACCAGCGAGCGTGCCTCACGCTCGGGATCACGACTATGCCGGAGGTGCACCCGTGACCGCTCCGAGAATCCCGCTGCCCGCGGACTCCCTCGACTCCCGGGGACTCCCCGATACCTCGGGCCTCGCCCCGGGAATCAGGTCGGCCCGTCACCAGGTGCGGCGAACCGCCCACCGGATGGGGTCGGTCGACCCGGCCACGACGGAACTCGTGCGGATCCGCAACGCCCGGTTCCAGCAGTGCTTCTTCTGAATGAGTGCCCGCAGCGCAGTTGCGCTGCAGCACGGAGTCGATGAAGACCTGTTGGCCGCCGTCGATGACCCGGAGTCGGGTGCGTTCACACCGGTTCAGCGCGCCGCCCTCACCCTCGCCGACGCTTATCTCACCTCTCCGGCCGAGATGTCCGACACGGCGCGCCGAACGGTGGCCGGCGAGCTCGAACCTCGGCAGGTCATCGAACTCGTGCTCAAGCTCACGGGGTTCAGCAGCGACAAGGTGATGGTGGCACTCGGCCTCGACCTCGACCAGGTCGCGATCTTCACCATGGAATGACTCGGCCGCGACGGCTCGCGGACTACACAGTCGACCGCGGCAATCGTCGCTCCCCCGGACCTCGAGCAGGTCGCTGCGCCGCCTGGTCGCCCGACAAGGCCGGGATCGATGTCGGTGCGCTTTACGGGATCGCGCCGACCGGTATCCTCGCCGCCGGCGACGTGTGACGTAGTGCTCGATCTGAAGTCCGACTGCGACGAGACAGCCGTCAGCGTTGCCGCAATCCGTTCCGGGTGCAGTAGGCGACGACGGCGTTGTCCAAGACCTTGGTGGTTGACGTGCGCCAGCCGTCGCCAACGAGCCGGGAAGGATTCGTGCGTCGCGCGATCTCACTGAACGAGTCGAAGGCATGGCCGAGGATGGTTGTCTGGTGTGTTTGCGGGTCGGCTGGCCGCCAGCCGAAGAAGGCACCGGTGTACCGCCGGTCCATCGGGGGCACCAGTTCTGGCAGGAGGTGGTGCAGCGTCTTGGTCCCAGCGACGATCAAGGACTTGTTGTCGACGATGCCGAGCTCCCGAATGAGTCGATCAAGCGTTGCCGCGACCGAGGTGGCGGCGAGGTGCTCGTCAGCGACCTCCAAGTCCTCCAGCGCAGCGATGTCGTCCGCAAGCGAAACGAGTCGCTGCCGAAATGCCTCGACGGGTGCGAGACGTGATCCACGCCGGCCGATGCCCCATGACTGCAGAGTTGCATGCAAGAGGGCGGTGAATGCGTAGTCGCTGATGGCGGCGCGGGCTGATCCGAGTTCGCGCCGGCGGTCGATGGTGGCACGATGCCGCTCATACTGGCCCGTTCGTTGAAACGGGACCTCCCTGTCGTATTCGGCAATAAGCCCGTCGAAGTCCTCGATGACCTCCTGCACACGCTGGTTGACGTCGATCAGGGTTGGCGTTTGCCGGGAGGGCCGACGCACGACGAGCGGTCTGGTACCTGGCGGCAAGGACGAGGCGGCCATGTAGCCAGCGGGAAGGAGCCGATACCAACCGTGATCAGTACGGATGAGAACCTTTCCGCACGGTTGCTGCGGACCTCGACCGGCGTTGCTCGTCATCCCCTGTACTACAGGCTGAATGGATGTTCGAGCTCGAGCTGCGTCGAGCCGTTGAACGCCTTCGACGATCTCCGCAAGACGGAAGGAGTTCCGGTCCGCGCTCAGGCCCTGAGCGACGCTGAGAACGAGCTGCCACGTCGGGCGAGGATCCCTCACCGGAGCGACGGTAGCCGAGTGGCCGCCATTCGCTCCGGAGTACGTCCGGGCCGGCTACCAGACCTTGGGTTCGCGCAACCGACCGCGGAAGACCGACTTCGGCGGGTTGTCCGGATCGAACTCACGGGCTACCAGATATCGCTCGCCCATCCAGCCGCGGCGGGTCCACTTGCCGTAGGAGATGCGGGTGCCCGGAGCGCCGCAGGCGGCCGGAAGCATCTTCACCCGCTCCAAGGCTTCGCAGACACCGCGCGGCGAGAGCGGTTTGGCGTCGGCCAGAGCCTGCACGACGATCGTGGCGAAATCTCGCGAGGCGATCGGGGCGAAGTACTCCAGGCGACGCCCGTATCGCTGCTCGAAACGATCGATGAAGGCCATCCCGACCGGGTTCTCCTCGTCGAAAAGGTCGAGGCCGATCCACCCCAGGTACGACTCACGCACCGACTGGGAGAAGACGGCGTTCTCCCACGCCGTACCCATGAACCGAGGCGGCGACCAGCCGAGCGAGGCGAGCGCATGGTTGAGACGGACGACGCCGAATCCGAAACCGAAGTGGACCAATGCATCCGGGGCCGCGGCCTGGAGGCGTCCCGCCGCCGCCGACAGGTCATGGTCGACGGTGAAGATTCGCTCCTCGGCCACGATGTCGAGTCCCTCGACCTGGGCGGCGCGCCGGAAGAACGAGAAGTACTGCTCGCCGATGAGTGACTCCTCGACGACGACGCCGATGCGCCGATGCCCGGCATGGGCCATGAGGTTGGCCAGCACGTAGGGCTCGTCGGTGAGCGACCCGGCGGAGAGTCCGAACGACCACTCGCCCAACCAGTCGTCGGTGCCGCACCACGAGATGCACGGAGTCCGGCCCTCGCGATCGAGGTACTCACGAATCGCCACCGCGTTCTCGGAGATCATCGGACCGATGACGACCAGGCATCCCTCGTCGACCAGCTTCCGGGTGGCATCGATCGCCGACTTCACCGAGCCCCGCGGCAGACCTTCGCCCTGGCTGAAGACGATGTCGATCGGCCGCTCCAACACGCCCGCGGCCAGCGCATCGTCGAACACGAGCTGGATCGAGTCCATGAAGTCCCGCTCGAAGTCGATCTCGCCCGCCACGAACCCGATGTCGAACAGGACCCCGACCTTCATGCCGTCCTGCGCCGCGGCGACCGGCACCGCGCCTTCGTGCTCCGAGGCTTCCGACATGACGCTCCTGTCAACCAATTGCCCGGACTGGTCATTTTTCCGATGGCTGGGCTGGGCGTGAAGCGGATGCGCACCCGGTCGAACGCCCGGGCGAAGGTCGCCGGGATGATCGCCGGCTCATCGGGATCGACGAGCGACCAGTTCGGGACCCGCCGGAGCAGCTCCTCGAACATGACCCGGATCTCCAGCCTCGCCAGGTGCGCGCCCAGACAGAAGTGGGTGCCGAAGCCGAAGGCCACGTGCCGGTTACCGCCCCGGTTCACGTCGAAGGTGTCGGGGTTGTCGAAGGCGCGCGGATCTCGATTGGCCGCCCCGTAGAGCAGCAGGAACTCGTCGCCGGCATGGATCTGTTGCCCGTGAAGTTCGTGATCGACCGTGGCCGTGCGTCGCATGTTGAGGACGGGTGACACCCAGCGGATGAACTCCTCGACCGCAGTCGTCGACAGCAGCTCCGGGTGGTCGATGAGCCGCTGGCGTTGTTCGGGTCGGAGCGCCAGCTCGCGGATGATCGCTCCGATGACCGTGCGGGTGGTCTCGGCCCCGCCGTCGAGCACCAGGAGGGTCTCCTCGAGGATCTGCTTGACGCCCCAGCCTTGCTCGATCCACACGGAGATGAGGTCGTCGTGGGGGTCGGCCCGGCGCCGTTCGATCACCTCCATCGTGACCTGGGCGAACTCGCCCCCGGCGACGGACGGCTGCGACAGATCCCAGTGGGGCGGTCCCGCCGGGTTGGTCTGGCCGCCCTGGTGCATCGTCGACTCGGACCAGAAGCGGACCTTCTCCCAGTCCTCCGGCTCGTAGCCGAGTAGCTCGCCGATCATCATGGCCGGGAGGCGTGAGGCGATGGCTTCCACGGCTTCGCACTCTCCGAGCGGCGTGACGGCATCGAGGATGGCGGTGACGACCTGGCGGACGCGTTCCTCGTGGCTGCGCGCCGACCGCGGGGTGAAGCGTCGTGCCACCACGTTGCGCTGCGCCTGGTGGTCGGGGTCGTCGAGGTTGATCATCGACTGGTCGTCCCGCTGATCGATGTGCGGGCGGGACCCGTTGAACGAGGAGTAGCGCTCACCGTCCTTCTCGACGGCCACCAGGTCGGCGTATCGCGAGATGGCCCACATCTTCTGGGCCGGACCCCAGAACACCGGGGCTTCGTCGCGCAGCCAGCCGTAGGCCTCCCACGGATCGACATAGAAGGCAGGATCGAGGATGTTGACGTACGGCGTCGATGTCGCGGTGTCCATGGTGATCCTCAGACGGGGAGCGGTATGCGGTACACGCGGGCGGCGTTGGCGCTCAGCAGCTTGCGTCGCACCTCGTGGGGGACGTCGGCCAGCGGCTCGGCGGCCCGGGTCAGCGGGTCGGGGTACAGGCAGGTCGGGTGGGGAAAGTCCGTCTCGAACATGATGTTGTCCGGGCCGAGGGCGTCCAGGGCGCCTTTCATGCTGTCCCGCTCGAACCAGTAGCAGGCGTAGACCTGCCGGCGGAAGTACTCGGACGGCTTCATCGACAGGTGTTCGCCGATGTGGGGTGCGCATTCACCGACCTCGTAGTCGAGACCTTCGAGGAGGAACGGGATCCAGCCGAGTCCACTCTCCACCGAGACGACCTGCAGGGTCGGGTGCCGCTCGAGCACGCCCGATACGAGCAGGTTCCCGAGGGTGCGGAAGTTGGAGATCATCACCATCAGCGAGCCGAGGGCGAGCTTGCGTTCGTTGTCGAGCGACGGCCACGGCGAACTCCCGAACCAGCTCATACCGGTCGCCGACGACCCGATGTGGAAGTTGACCGGCATCTCGAGATCGGCGCAGACCTCCCACAGCGGATCCCAGTGCCGGTCGGCGAGATCGGGAAGGCCCTCGTTCTGCGGGTCGGAGTTCGTGTTGACGCCCCGAAGACCCATGGCATGGGCGCGCGCCACCTCGGCGACGGCCGCCTCGAGGTCCCACCACGGGATGAGAGCCATCGGGAAGATCCGTTCGCCTGACCCGTCCTGGAACTCGGCCATGGCGTCGTTGTAGATCGTGGCGCACAGGATCTTGAGGGCGGGGTCGGCCACCTCGGCGAAGCGCTGCCCGCCGAAGCCGACGACGTTCGGGTACACGATCTGAGCGTGGATTCCCAGTTGATCCATGACGGCCAGGCGAGGTTCGAGCTGGGAGGCGCCCTCGTGCACGTCGTCGATCCCAAAGTTCATGAAGTCGGCCCCGATCGACTTCGAACCGTCGCGTCGCACGACGGCGGCGCCGACCGCCATGCCGAATGGCTTCTCGTCGATGAGCCACATCTGGCGGCCCTTGATCTCTCGCACCTGGGGCACGCGATCCTCCAACCCCTTCGGCGCTCGGGCCGTCCACAGGTCGTGCGGTTCGGTCAAGTGGGTGTCAGCGTCGATCACGTGGATGTCGTGGAACAGGCCCACGTCGGTTGCCGCTGTCATCGGAGCCCCCCGCCGAACGAGTTGCCTCAAGGTATCAGCTGGGGAGATCGGCCGATTCGGCCCCCGATCGACCGGCATTTCGGCGCCCGGGGTTGCCGCAGTAGCCTCGGAGGAGCTGCACATCCGCGCCTGGAGGACACCATGGCCCACCGTCTCGCATTCCCTGTATTCGACGCCGACAACCACCTGTACGAGACGAGCGAAGCGCTCACCAAGTACCTGCCCTCCCAGTACGAGGGCGCCATCACGTACGTCGACGTGAACGGTCGGCAGAAGATCGCCGTGCGGGGAGTGGTCAGCGACTACATCCCCAATCCCACGTTCGACCGGGTCGGCCGCCCCGGGGCGCAAGAGGAGTACTTCAAGATCGGCAATCCCGAGGGGAAGCCGTACAAGGAGATCATCGGCCGCGGCATCGACTGCCTGCCCGGGTTCCGTTCCGCCGCTCCCCGGCTCGAGCTCATGGACGAGCAGGGCCTCGACTACTCGATGATGTACCCGACGCTGGCCAGCCTGGTGGAGGAGCGTCTGCGAGACGACCCCGACCTCTGCGCGGCCGCCATCCACGCGCTGAACCGGTGGATGGTCGACGAGTGGCCGTACGTCTACGAGGGCCGGATCTTCTCGACCCCGATCATCACCCCGGGTGTGCTCGAGCACGCCATGAACGAGTTGGAGTGGGTGCTCGAGCAGGGCGCCAAGGTCATCTTGATGCGCCCCGCCCCAGCGTGGGGTTACGACGGCCCCCGTTCGTTCGCACTCCCCGAGTACGACCCCTTCTGGAAGCGCATCGAGGAGACCCAGACCCTCGTCGTCATCCATGGGTCCGACACCGGCTACACGCGATACAGCGACGAGTGGGAAGGCAAGTCGCCGGGCGAGCTGCTCGCGTTCGCCCAGCCGCGTGCGTTCAGCGCCGTCGTCCGCAACTCCCACCGCGACATCCAAGACGCCGTGGCGTCGCTGATCGCCCACGGCACCATCGCCCGGTTCCCCGGCCTCCGGTTCTGCCTGGTCGAGAACGGCGCCGGCTGGGTGCCCTTCCTCCTGCACCACCTCGACTACACCTATCGCAACCAACCGCAGGACTTCGCCGAGAAGCCGTCGCTCACCTTCAAACGCCACTTCTGGATGCACCCGTTCCACGAGGAAGATCCCCGCGAGCTGATCGATGTCCTCGGCGCCGATCGCGTGATCTTCGGGTCGGACTACCCCCACATCGAAGGCCTCGCCGATCCGCTCAGCTACGCCGACGAGCTGGGCGACATCGACCCGACCGATCTGGCCAAGATCATGGGGGGCAACCTCATGGGGCTTCTCGGCGTCGGCTGACTGCGCAGCGGCGACGTTCCCGTCGCACCCGCGCTCCCCCCGGTGGGCATCGGCGATCCGACGCCGGGGCCGAAGTCATCCACATGGCCGAGAACGGCTTCTGCGTCGACGGTGATCAGGAGCGCCTCGTGGCCGACGGAGCCACCGACATCGGCGGCCCCATGCCGATCAACACCGATGGTGGTCTGATCGCCAACGGCGAGCCGATCGGTGCACCCGGCCTCCGGCAGATGCACGAGCTCGTGCTCCAACTCCGCGGCCAGGCGAGTGACCGTCAGGTACCTGGCGAGCCCAAGGTCGGGTACGCCCAGGTCTACGGCGCTCCCGGCACCGCCGGGGTCACGATCCTGTCCCGCTAAGCTTGGCCGACGCCATGTCGAGCATCTCGCCCAACTTGGGGGCGTAGCTCGCCATGCGCTCGACCATCTCCGGATCGGGCGACCGTTCCGCTCGTTTGACGAGCAGCGAGGTCAGCGACGCTTCCTTGAACAGGGTCAACGCCTCGAACCATTCGATGTCGGGGTAGGCCTCGCCCCCGGCGTGTTCGTACGCCGCCCGCAGCGCGGCGCTGCTCGGCATACCGGACGGGGTGTCGCCGACCTTGCTCGGATGCCCGGCGTCGTCGCAGAAGAACGTGAACCAGGTGAGGTCGACGCGCGGGTCCCCGACCGACCAGATCTCCCAGTCGATCACCGAGGTCAAACGGTCGCCCTCACACAGGGTGTTGCCAAGCCGGTAGTCGCCGTGGTTGACGACGGGGCGCACCGCCGGCGGCACCGAGGCGTACAGGGACGCGGCCACGTCCGGGTAGTTGAACTGGAGGTGGGGCGGCGACGTCTCGTAGGCCCGCACCCAGCGGTCGATCTCCGCGGTGACGGTGACGACCGGTTCATCGGCCAGACCGATGGCGGCCGGATCGAGGCGGTGCATCGAAGCCAGCACCCGGGCCGCATCGACCGCGCGGGCCTCGAACAGCGGGGCACGCCGCGGGTCGGGGTTGTCCTGGAGGATGGGCTCGAGGCACTCGCCCGGCACCAGGTTCATGGCGAGGAACGGCGAGATCTCGGGTGGTGTTCCCGCATCCTCGAAGAGCACCTCGGGCACGAGCACACCGTCGCGGCCAGCCAGGGCGCGCATCAAGGTCCCTTGACGGAGCACGTCACGATTGCGGACCGGAGGGAGCCCGGGCGGCGCCACCTTGAGCACCACGACCTCGTCGGCGGCAGGCACACCCTCGAAGCGAGCCGTGAAGGTGAGGCTCGAGGCACCGCCGGTCAGCGGCTCGACCGCCACCACCCGGGCGCCGGGCCGCCACGACTGCGAGGCTCGGGCCGTACGTTGAGTCAACTGCTCGATCAGCTCGGATTCCGACATCGACCTGCCCCATGCTCGCCCGGCCGTCGGTGCCGGTCGACGAACCCTAGACGAGCGCTGGCGAGCTCGACCTCCGCCGATAGCCGTGTCCACCTGAGCTGGTCGATCGGTTCGCGCCTGTTGCCGTTCGGTACGATGAAGCGATGGACACGCACGCGCTCGATCTCGTCGATGACATGTTCGACCTGGGTGTTGAGATGCGGCGCGAGCGGGCCCGACGCGAGGCACCCGGGTTGGACGATTCGGCCATTCAGGCGATCGTCACCACCTGGATTCGCTCGCGACCGTCCAGTGGAATCGAACCCGAGGTGGCGGCCGCCGCCGAGATGCTCACCGTCGCCCGGGAGCTCCGCATGCCCGTCGCGCGCACTGGTCACCTGATCGCGAATCTTCGGCGGTAGCTCTGCCGGGACCTGGCATCGGCGCAGCCCTGCAGCGGTACGTGCCTCGGTCGGCTGGTTTACACTTTCGTCAAGTTGGAGTCCGAGGGGGGACCATGCCGCTGCCTGCCGATGTCCAGATCTGTTCGGTCGACGACCATGTCATCGAGCACCGCGATGCGTTCAAGGGCCGCCTCCCGAAGCGAGTTCGGCGACCGTGGCCCGAGGATCGTCGAGATCAAGGGGCGCGACCATCGACCCGCTCGGCAACGTCCACACGGGCGACCAGCAGGTGTGGGAGATCGACGGCGTCCGGTACCCGACCATCGGCCTCAACGCCGTCGCCGGCAAGCCCAAGGAGGAGATCGGCCTCGATCCGGTGCGCTTCGACGAGATGCGACCCGGTTGCTACGACATCCACGAGCGGGTCAAGGACATGGACCAGGACGGCGTGCAGGCCCAGCTCTGCTTCCCCTCGCTGCCCGGGTTCGCCGGCTCGACGTTCTTCGACATGGAGGACAAGGACCTCGCCCACGCGTGCGTCCAGGCCTGGAACGACTTCGCCATCGACGAGTGGTGCGCCGCCTACCCCGACCGCCAGATCCCGCTGGCCATCCTTCCCTACTGGGACGCCGATCTCAGCACCGCCGGAGGTCGAGCGGGTGGCGGCCAAGGGCGCCAAGGCGGTGTCGTTCACCGAGATGCCCCACGCCGCGGGCCTCCCGTCGTGGCACAGCGACCACTGGGACACCCTGCTGCGCCGCCGCACAGGATGCCGACATGCCGATGTGCCTCCACTTCGGCAGCGGCGGCGCGCCGAACGTCGCGCCCGACGCCAACTTCGCCGTGGCCATCGCCCTGTTCGGCACGAACTCGCAGTTCACCATGACCGAGCTGCTGCTCTCCCCGACGTTCCACAAGCACCCGCACCTCAGGGTCGCGCTCGTCGGAGGGCGGCATCGGCTGGATGCCGTGGATGCTCGAGCGCATCGACTACACGTGGGAGCGCCACCGCCACTACACGGGCTGCAACCCCGACGTCCGCCCGTCGGACCTCTTCCGGAAGCACATCTTCGGCTGCTTCATCTCCGACGACACGGGCATCGAGGTACGCGCACCGCATCGGCGTCGACAACATCATGTTCGAGAGTGATTACCCCCACTCCGACAGCAACTGGCCGTCGAGCCGGGTGGTCCTCGAGAAGATGCTCGCCAACGTGCCCGACGACGAGGCCCGCAAGTTCGCCGAGGACAACACCCGCCGGGTCTTCAACTTCCCTCGCCCGTCCTAACGGGGACGATTCAGCCGAGGTGGCGACCGACGAACTCCATCGCGTCGGCCCACGAGGCCCGATCGGAGGCCTCGTGGTGAAGCGGTGGGTCCGGCGCGCTGAAGGCGTGGCCGCCACCCGGATAGATGTTGATCTGGTGCTCGACCTTCCAGCGTTCGAACCGGGCCCGAAGGTCGGCGATGAACTCCGGCGGCGCGATCGGGTCGTCGTCGCCGTAGATGACGAGAACCGGACAGGCGATGCTCCAGATCAGATCCACGGGGTGGAAGGGCTGGCGGGGTCCCAGGTCGTGGAACGTGGGTTGGCTCGGGAAGAACCACACCGCGGCGGCCAGTTCGCGGTCGAGCATCGACGCCAGCATGGCCAACGTGCCCCCGGTGCAATACCCCCACACGCCGACCCGAGCGGGGTCGACATCGGGCATCGACCGGGCGTGATCGATGCCAGCGAGGATGTCGTTCGCGGCGCCCGTGAAGTCCAGCTCACCGATGAACGACACCACCTCGGTGAAGTCCGAGTAGTCGTCCGGCCGGGACAGGCCGTGGCCCCGGTAGTAGTCCGGCACGATGACCACGTAGCCGGCGGCGGCAAGGTCGGCGGCCACCCGGCGGGTGAACCGGTTGACGCCGTACGCCTCCGCGGCGATCACGATGGCCGGATGTGGGCCGGCTCCGTCGGGCCGGTGGACGACGGTCGGCACGCGTGCCTCGTGGTGTTCCAGCACGATGTCCATCGACTGTGTCACTGGGTCTCCCTTCGCACGGTGCGGTCGCCCGTACACGTTGTCC
Source organism: uncultured Acidobacteriota bacterium (assembly GCA_963732655.1). Lineage (GTDB taxonomy): Bacteria > Actinomycetota > Acidimicrobiia > Acidimicrobiales > SHLQ01 > CAVTWS01. Next base: position 383,002 of record CAVTAI010000012.1, read on the forward strand.
GACCATGTTGTCAGGATCGTCGACGGCGGGCACGAGACGACCACCCCTCCCAATCTCGTACCCGTTGCCCTAACCTCGCCCGGTAGAACGGCCGTAAGGAGCGCAACGATGACGCAGAAGGACTTCGTGGTGTCCGCTGACGGGCACGTCCTGGAACCGATCGACCTGTTCACCACCCGCATGCCGAAGCATCTTCGCGACCGGGCGGTGTGGGAGGAAGACTTCGAGATCGAGCCTCTCGTGGAGAACGGTGCTCGAATCTTCCGGCGGCTGCACACGCCCGGTTTCGAAGGGTGGACGATCTCCCGCTATCGCCAGACCGGCGGGCGCATGCCGGAGGGCGACCCGGAGCTGATCCTCGAGGACATGGCGTTCGACGGTGTCGACGCCCAGATCATGCACCCGAACCTCTCGCTGTTCGGCCTCTACTCCGACGATCACGAGCTGTCGATGGCCCACGCCCGCGTGTACAACGACTACCTCATCGAGCGGTTCTCGCCGTACTTCTCGCGCATCGTTCCGACCGCACCGATCCCCCTCACCGACATCGACGACGCGGTGGCCGAGATCGAGCGGGTCGCTGGGTCCGGGTTCCGCGCCATCCTGTTGCCGTCCACGCCCCCGAAGCCGTACTACTCGCGGCACTACGACCCGGTGTGGTCCGCGGCGCAGGCCAACGGCGTCCACGTGTTCATCCATACCCAGACCGGCGGCGTGAAGGTCAACGACCCCGAGTCCACCACGTTGAAGGTCGTGATGGAATCGGCGGCGCAGGTCAATCAACCGATGACCGAGCGATCGGCCTCGAAGCGGATGATCACGCAGTGCATCTACGGCGCCATGGTGCCCCAGCAGGTGATCTGCGAGTTGATCGGCGGAGGGGTGCCCGAGCGGTATCCCGATCTCCACTTCGCCTTGATCGAGTTCAACGCCCACTGGCTGGGGTCGCTCGTCGGGTCGATGGACAAGTGCTGGGTGACCGGGATCGGCCAGGACGCCGACTGGTGGCTCGGGTACTGGGATCCCGAGCGGCCGGCCACGGACCAGCCCAGCATGGCGCAGCTCTTCCGTCTCAACGAGAAGTGGCCCTACCCGTTGAAGCCGAGCGAGTACGTGCAGCGCCAGTTCCACATCTCGTTCCAGGACGACCCCGTCGCCGTGGCCTGCCGCCACGTCACCGGCCTCTCGACCATCGTGTGGGGCAACGACTACCCCCACGCCGAGGGCACGTTCCGCGGCAGCCGCGAACTCCTGGCCACCCAGTTCGCCGGTGTCCCAGCGCCGGAGAAGGCGGCGATGGTGGGCGGCACCCTCGGCCGGCTGCTCGGGCTCGAACCGGTCGCCGCCGTGTCAGGGGCCGAAACAGACCTCGGCTGACATCGGGCCTTCGAGGCCGGTTCGCGACACGATGGTCACGGTGTAGCAGTGAGACGAAGAGCCGATGGTCGGCCACGGCCAATAGTCCGCTGCATCGACGATGCCCACCTTGCCCGGGGTCAGGAACCCGAGCGTCGAGTCATCCACGATCGCCAGCTGCCACCACTGGCCCGGACCCTTGCTGTGATATACGCGATAGAACGCGGCGTTCGCGCTGACCGGCGCCGGGTTCCAGGTCACCATCACTTCGCCGCTTCCTCCGCCAGCGACGGCGCTGAGACCGGTCACGGCGGGCGGTGGTGGGCAGCAGCGAAGTCGCCGGATCCTGTCGATCACGGATCTCGGTTCGAGGGCCATGCACACCACCATAGGCGCTTGATGCGCGACCACCGGCTTACCCCAGGGGAATGACCCCCGGCTTCTCAGGGGGTCGGAACCCAGTTGCCGTGGAACCCGGCGGGAACGCGCACGGGGAGATGGATCGTGGCCACCGGGTCGCCGGCGAAGTCCGACGCGTCGAGGATGACGAGGTCGGAGCGATTGGTCGTGGTGTCCTGGACGAACGACAGCAGCCAGCCATCGTCCTCCGCGGCGTTGACATGGCGAGGCACGAACACCAGCTCGCCGGTGGCGCGCCCGGGCCCGAAGTCGTGGCGCTCGGTTCGACCGGTCGTCATGTCGTGGCGTCGCGCCCCTCCCGGCGAGAAGCGCACCCCGACCTCCGCCGTGTAGCCGTAGCGGTGCTGACGCCCGACGAGCCGCTCGTCGACCCGGGGGAACTCCTGCGTCCCCTCGTCGATCACCTCCGTCGCCACGGTGCCGACCACGGGGTCGATGACCCAGCGCTCGAGTCGAGGCGGTCCGTCGGCGGGGCCGGTCATGTCGACGTCGAACACGGTGTCGTAGCGAACGACGTCGACCACGATCTGGTCGCCACGGTCGAAGGCGTTGAGGGGATGGAACACCCAGCAGGATTCGATGTCCACCCATCGCGCCTGGTCCGCCGTGCCGGCGAGCGGAAGGACTCCGACCCGTGCCTGGTAGGACGGACTCCACCGGTAGGGCAGCTGCGCGCCCGCCATGGCGGCGTCGAGGTCGAAGAGAACGGGCAGGTCGAACACCACGACCCGGGTCTCGGTGATCGCCATGTCGTGGACCATGACCGGCCCGCCCATCGAGATGTCGGCGCGATGACAGACCCGGCCGTCGGTCCCGACGACCTCGTAGCGCACCTGGTCGCCCCAGCCCCAGAAGTAGCTGACCGAGTGCAGGTGGCCGGTGGCCGGATCGACCTTCGGGTGAGCGGTGTACGGATGGTCGCGGGTCCCGCCGAAATCGCTGGCGCCCACCGTCTCGAGCTCGTCGGTGAGCGCGACCGGCGGCGCCCCCGCCTCGACCAGGGCGTAGGTCCGCCCGGCGAGCCCGATCACGTTCGTGTTCGCCGCGAACAGCCGGACATCGTCGCCGAACGGCGACGGGCAGCGCGGCCCACCGAGGACGTCGGTGACATCCGGTGTCCGCACCCACCGGTTCCGGTACCACTCGGCGGTGCCGTCACGGAGTCGCACGCCGTGCACCATGCCGGTGCCGACGAACCAGTGGTGCCGGACCGGATCGACCGGGCCGACCGGGTTGGGCCCGTTGCGGAGCAGACGCCCGTCGAGCTCGGCGGGGATCCGGCCGGTGACCGACAGATCGGTGACGGTCACCTCGTCGCTGACGGGCGCGTGCGCTCCCTGCACCCAGGGGGAGAGCTCGGGCGATCGCAGTTCAGCCTCAGATGTGGTCATGCCTCCATGATCCGTCGCCAGGAGGCGCGGCGCCAGGGCAACCGTGCTGCCGAGGCGCCAGGGCAACCGTGCTGCCGAGGCGCCAGGGCAACCGTGCTGCCGAGGCGCCAGGGCTACCGTGCTGCTGGACGGACTCTCGTTCGAGCCACGAAAGGACCGTCGATGACCACCGTCGAACCAAGTCTCCGATTCGAGCGCCGAGACCACACCGTGGTGCTCACGATGCATCGACCCGAGCGGCGCAACGCGCTGTCGCTCGACATGCTGGTGCGTTTCGCAGACGCGTGGGACGCGATCGACGCCGACGACACCGTCCGTTCGGTGATCCTCACCGGCGCCGGGGGCGCCTACTGCGTGGGTGGTGACCTCGATGCCGGCTGGATGACCGGCAATCGATCGAGCGAACCGACCGAGCACGAGCGCCGGGCGATGGAGGACATGTCGATCGTCGGCCGGGGCCTGTTGCTGACCAGTTGGCTGCGCACGCCGATCATCGCCGTCGTCAACGGTGACTGCCTGGGCGGCGGGTGCGAGATGCTCCAGCAGACCGACATCCGCATCGCCGAGGAGCAGGCCCGGTTCGGCGTGCCAGAAGCGCGACGAGGGCTGATCGCAGGCGCCGGCTCCACCATGCGGCTCAAACGGCAGATCCCGTATGCGGTCGCCATGGAGATGCTCCTGACCGGGCGCATCCTCGATGCCGAGGAGGCCCTTCGATGGGGACTCGTCACCCACGTCGTACCGACGGGGGCGGGCCTCGCCAAGGGTCTCGAGATCGCCGAGACCATCGCCGCCAACGGCCCCCTCTCGGTCGCGGCGAGCAAGGCGTCGGCCATCGAGACCGGCTGGCTCCCCGAGACCGAAGCGCGGCCGATCGAGGGCGGCTACGCGGCCATGGTCACGCGGAGCGCCGACGCCCAGGAGGGCATGAAGGCCTTCATCGAGAAGCGCCCACCTCGTTTCACCGGCGCCTGAGTCGGCCGCCGGACTGGACGTCGTTCGTGGCTGCTCCGCTGTCGTTCCGGGTCGAGGGTCCGATCGAGGGGGCCCGGGGCCCATATGGCGCGCCGCCGGACCAGCTACTCGCCGCCCGCGGATACGTCTGTGAGGAGTACCACCTGGCCGGCCAGGCCATCGCCTACACCCACCCGCACGACCAGGACATCGACCTCGGCGGCCATTGGGACCCGCTTCCATACGGCGAGGCTCCGTACCGCACCCGGTTGCTCGTCGTGCGGCCGCTTGATCCGTCGACCTTCAACGGCACCGTCCTGCTCAACTGGCAGAACGTCTCGGCCGGGTTCGAGCAGCACGCTCCCTCCGAGGGCGAGAGCTACCGGGGGTACGCCTGGGTCGGGGGTGAGCGCACAAGAGGTGGGGCTCTACGGCGCACCCATGGGTCGCCCATCCGCCGGGGGCAACGGCCTTCCTCTGCTCGATGCCGATCCCGACCGGTACACCGACCTCCGCCATCCCGGGGACCCGGCCTGCTTCGACATCTTCTCCGCCGCCGCCTGCTCGGTCCGAACCGCAGCTGACGGCGAGCTCGACCCCCTGGGTGGGCTTCTGGTCGAGCGGGTGGTCGCCATCGGCGGCTCGCAGTCGGCCATGCGCCTGTGCGCCTACGCCAATGGGATCCACGACCTCCATCGCGTCGTCGACGGCTACGTGCTCTCCGTGTGGGAGGGCCGGGCGCCGAGGCTGGACGATGGCCCCATCCCGATGTACCGGCGCACGACGGTCCGCGACGATCTTGATGTCCCGGTGATGATCGTCAACAGCGAGTTCGAGGCCACGGCGACGCACGGTTTGAGCCTGGACGATCACCACCGCCGTCGCGTCTGGGAAGTGACCGGCGCCGGACACGGCCAATCGCGCCAGGCCCGCTACGACCGCGACCGAACCTGGTCGCCGAGCCCGGTGAGCTGGTCCCCCGTTCACGACGCCGCCCGGCGCGCCATGCACCGGTGGCTCACCGACGACACCACCCCTACTGCGCAACCCCGCATCGCCATCTCCGACGGCCGGCCGCCCTCGATTCTGCGCGACGACTACGGCAACGCGGTCGGCGGCATCCGGCTCCCGGAGCTCTCGGTGCCGATCGCTGAGCATCGCGGGCGCAAGATGCGCACCGGACGCCCGGCGCTGTTCGGAGGTGCCCGCATGTTCTCCGACGACGACCTCCGCGACGTGTACCCCCCCGTCGAGAGCTACCGGAGACGTTGGGCGGAGGCGGTCGCAGCACTCGTCGTCGACGGCGTCATCCTGCCGAAGGACTCGGCGGCGCTGATCGCGCGCGGCGAGGAGCTGGCTGCGCCGCTGCCCGTGGCGTGATCGGTTGTGCAGACCGATTCTCTGGTCACGGCCGACGGGCGTGACATCATGCGCCTACCACTGCTTTTGGGAGACGTGATGGCCGAGCAAGAAATAGAAGTCAAGGGCGGGATCGTGGTCTACGAATGGGTCGGTCCCGACGATGGCGACCCCGTCGTGTTGACTCCGGGCGGTCGTTTCAGCAAGGACTTCCCGGGTGTGCACGAACTCGCCCAGGCGATGGCCGACGGCGGCAAGCGGGTGTTGCTGTGGGATCGCCCGAACTGCGGACGCTCCGATGTCCAGCTATTCGGACGGTCCGAGTCGCACATGCGCGCCGAGATCCTCGGCCTGATGCTGCAACAGCTCGGCGTCGAGACGACGTTCGTGGCCGGCGGCTCCGGCGGGGCCCGCGACTCGATCATCTTCACCATCATGTGGCCCGAGATGGTGAGGAAACTGGGGGTGTGGTCGATCGTCGGTGGCACCTACAGCACCATGAGCCTGGCGGGCGTCTACATCCTCAACGAGCTCCGAACGGTCCGCAGCCGCGGCATCGAGGGCATCCTCGAGCTCTCCGGTCCGGCCGGCAGCTTCAAGGAGATGGTCGAGGCGAACCCCCGCAACCGTGAGCGGCTCATCTCCCTCGGCGCCGACGAGTTCGAGCGGGTCATGAACCGGTGGCTCGACGCGTTCGTCCCGAAGCCGAACGAGTCGATCCCGGGCGTGGCCGACTTCGAGTTCGACACCATCGACGTTCCGACCCTGATCATCCGGGGCGGCGCCAGGGACTTCGACCACCCACCTCGCACGTCGATGGAGGTGCACAGCTTGATCAGGGGATCGCGCCTGATCGAGCCGCCCTGGCCCGAAGATGCCTGGGAGCGCGCCTCGGAGGCACGCGACGCCGGCACGGGCAACATCTTCGATCCCTGGGTGAAGGCCGCCCCCGTGTTGGTCGACTTCTTCGACGAGCCAGTGCGCTCCTAGAGTCAGCCGACCCTGGAGCCGTCTGGCGCCGAGGTCTGGCCCATCACCTCGGCCAGCAGCTCGACCGACCGGAGTCGCTGCTCGACGGTGGGCGCCGCGTGAGCCACGATCAGTTCGTCCGCCGAGGCATGCTCGGCGAAGGCTTCCACGTAGTCGGCCACCGTGGCCGCGGACCCGACGGCGGAGTACTGCATCATCTGGGCGATCTGGCGACCCTGGGGGCTGGCGATCACCTGGTCCATCTCGTCGTCTGACAAGCCGGCGACGTTCAGGAATCGGCCCACCCGAGCCCGCAGCGCGATGCGGAACTGGTCTGCCGCTTCGTCGTCGGTGTCGGCGGCCAGCGCATTGAGCGCCGCCATGGCGTACGGCGCGTCGAGTTGCTCTCCGGGCCGGAACTCGGCGCGATAGATGGCCATCGCCTGCTCCAGCGACCCCGGCGCGAAGTGAGACGCGAACGCGAACGGCAGCCCCAGGTGCGCAGCCAGCCGCGCCCCGAACAACGACGACCCGAGGATGTACAGGGGCACGTTGGTCCCGGCACCAGGGGTGGCGGTGACGGCGGGCACTAGGCTGGCGGCGCCGAGATAACCCTGGACCTCGAGCACGTCCTGTGGGAAACGGTCCGATGACTGATCGTCGCGGCGCATGGCTCGCATGGCCGCCTGGTCACTGCCCGGGGCGCGGCCGAGCCCGAGATCGATCCGACCGGGATGCAACGTGGCGAGCGTGCCGTACTGCTCGGCGATGGTCAGCGGCGAGTGGTTCGGCAACATCACGCCGCCCGCCCCGAGCCGGATGGTCGACGTGTGGTTGGCGATGTGGGCGATCAGCACGGCGGGCGCCGACGAGGCGATCATGTCCATGTTGTGGTGCTCGGCGTACCAGACCCGCCGATATCCGCACGCCTCGGCCCGCTGGGCGAGCGCCACGCTGTTGGCGAGAGCCTCGGCCGGTGTCTGGCCCGGGCCGACGATCGCCAGGTCGAGGATCGACAGGGGGACGGCATCGCGCTTCATGGAGGCATTCGTACCACGAAGATCGGAGCCGAACCTCACCTCGGTCGATACCAGACGCCGCCGTCTCAGTCGGTTTGCACATCGACTTCGTGGCCGACGAGCGACGACCGCCACGCCCTGGGCCGCGCGGGCCGACGGCACAGAACTGGGGACCCGCCGCTCGAAGCAGCGCTCGGGTTCACAGCCAATCGCGATGCCGGAACAGGGCATACAGACCGCCGGACATCCCGACCACCAGCCCGGCGGACGCGTAGACACCCCACGTCTGCCCCGATCCCGGGTAGGGCACGTTCTGGCCATACCAGCCAGTGATGAGCGTCGGCACGGCGATGATGGCCGCCCAACTCGTGACCTTCTTCATGACCTGGTTCTGGCGGTAGTCGCGAAGACTGATGTTGGTCTCGACGATCGTCGAGACGAGATCTCGGAGCGAGTCGGTCGACTCGTTGACCCGCAGGATATGGTCGTACACGTCCTGGAAGTAGGGGTACAGGACCTCGGGCATGTCCGAATGCTCACGCCGCATCAAGCCGCTGATGACCTCGCGCATGGGGACGACCAGCCGGTGGAACCGCACCAGCGCCCGGCGCATCTCGAACCAGTTGCGTTGATCCTCCGGCGACAGTGGCTCGTCGGCGAACAGGCCCGCGCTGACGGTCTCGTAGTAGTCGTCGAAGCTCTGCACCGCGTCGAAGAAGCCGTCGATCACGACGTCGAGCAGCCCGTACAGCAGGAAGCTCACGCCGTGGACGACGAGATCCGGCGAACGGTCCCAGCGGCGCAGGACCGACGTCATGGAGAACCGGTCGTCCTTGCGGACGGTGATCAACCAGCGGGAGTTGATAAAGGCGTCGATCTCGGTCTCGGCCAGGTTCGAGGCCTCCGAGTCGATGGTCACCGAATGACAGGACAGGAACGAGTGGCTCTCGTACTTGTCGAGCTTCGGCCGCTGATGAGGGCCGAGCGCATCCTCGACGGCGAGCTCGTGAAGCCCGAGCTCGCCCGCCAGTTCGAACAGCAGCTCCTTCGAGGGGTTGCAGAGGTCGACCCAGACGAGCGTGTCCGGATCCTCGAGCTGGTCGGACACATCGGCGAGCGGGAAGTCCTCGCCAACGAGTACACCCTTGCGCCAGACCCTCGTGCGGCAGTCTTCCGTCACATCACACCTGCCGGCCCGAGCATGGCGCGATGGTACCGGCCATGGCTCAGAGCGCGAGCTCGAGGACCGTCCACACGGCGAGGGCGGCGAACACCGCGGCCCCGATGTAGTTGACCTTGTGGATCGGAACCCGGGCCACGAGCTTCTGGCCGACCGTTGCCGCAATGGCCGCCACCGAAACGAGCGCCAGCAGGGCCCCGACGCCGGTCGAGACCGGTTCTCCGTTCTTGGCGGCCAGGCTGGCCGTGGCCAGCTGGGTCAGGTCTCCCCACTCGGCGAGAGCGATCAGTCCGAAGCTGCCGACGACGGTGGCTCGTACAGTGGCGTTCGTCTCGACATCCGTCGTGGACGCCGCCGCGTCGGCACTGCGAGCGGCCCGCAGCAGCACGATCGCTCCCACCGCGAACATGGTCGCCACGACCAGCTTGACGATCACGTCGGGGAGGAGGCTGAGTGCGCTCCCGGCGGCCACCGCGACGGTCACGTGGATGCTGAACGCCGCCACCGCGCCGATCCACACCCAGCCCGGCCGACGGAATCGGGTGACGAGGACGATGGTGGCGATCATCGTCTTGTCCGGCAGTTCAGCTGGGAACACGGTGCCAAAGGCTTGGAGCACGGCGCGGATCGACACGAATGGGACAGGCTAGCGAGTCGCCGGAACGAGGCGTTCGAGGAGTCGTCGGTCTGCCGGCCAGGCGTCGATGAGTGCTTGCGGTGGGATGCGTCGGGCGGCGTAACGAAGGGCCAGCGCCGCGACCACGATGTCGTCGAGGGGACCGATCACCGGTAGGAACTCGGGGATCAGGTCGATCGGTGACACCACCCACAGCCCCGCGAACGCGACGACGACCTTCACTCGTCGCGGCACGCGCGGGTCGGCACGGAGCCGCCGGGCCGTGGTCACGCAGGCCGGCAGGACCGTGGCGAGATCCTTGGCCAGGCCGGGTGGGAGACGGCGGGCGAGGACGATGAGCGCCAGCCAGGAGGCCGGGACGACGAGTGCGGCGACGACCAGCCCGCGAAGGATCATGACCTCACCGACTGTACCCCTCGCTCCAGGTGACCACCCTGGCGTGGCTCACCCGCCCCACGTCGTCCGTGTTCGAGACGCCGCCGCGGGCCGATCAGCAGGAGAATCTCACCGTGCACGCCTGCGATGACCCCGTTCCTCCACGACGCCGCTCCCCCGCATGCTGTCGATCGTGAAGCGGATCCGGCTCCTCCCGCCCGGGGCGACCTCCGACGCGGCCGTGCTGCTCCACACCCGAGCGCTGCGGGCGCTCGGCGATGGCACCATCAGCGTGATCCTCGCCGCCTACCTCACGACCATCGGGCTCAGCGACGTGCGCATCGGGATCGTGGTCTCGATGACGCTGCTCGGCTCGGCCGCTCTGACGCTGGTGGTCGGGCTACGGGGCCACGCGTACCCTCGTCGGCGGCTCCTCAGCATCGTCGCCGTCTTGATGGTCGCGACCGGCGTCGGTTTCGCCACGTTCACGAGTTTCTGGCCGTTGGCGGTGATCGGGCTGATCGGCACCCTGAACCCGAGCGGTGGCGACGTGAGCGTGTTCCTCCCCACCGAGCAGGCGCTCCTGCCCGCCACCGTTCCGGACGACCAGCGGACGGCCCTGTTCGCTCGCTACAGCATGCTCGGCACCCTCGTCGCCGCGATCGGCGCCCTCCTCGCCGGTGTACCCGAGCGGGTCGCCGACGGTCTCGACATCTCCACGGCCACGGCGTTGAGGTGCACGTTCCTCGCGTACGCGGGACTCGGCGTGACCGTCTACCTGAGATACCGACATCTCAGCCCCGCGGTCGAACGCACCGGACCCGCCGCCTCGCGCCCGCTCGGCCCTTCGAAATCGATCGTGTACCGGCTCGCCGCCCTGTTCAGCCTCGACTCGCTCGGGGGCGGGTTCGTGATCACGGCGCTGGTCGCGCTCTGGCTCCAGCGCCGCTTCGGACTGTCTCTCGCCGTCAGCGGAGCGGTGTTCTTCTGGGCGGGGCTGCTGTCCGCCCTCTCCGCCCCCGTGGCTGTCGTCATCGCCCGCCGGATCGGTCTGGTTCGCACGATGGTGTTCACCCACCTGCCCGCCAACGGCCTGCTCATCCTGACCGCCTTCATGCCCAACGCCGGACTCGCGGTCGCGTGCCTGCTCGGTCGCGCCGCGCTGTCTCAGATGGACGTCCCCGCCCGCACTTCGTACGTGATGGCCGTCGTCACCCCCGAGGAGCGCCCGGCCGCCGCCAGCGTGACCAACGTCCCCCGGAGCCTGGCCGCCGCCCTACCGCCCACCGCGGCCGGTTGGATGCTCAGCCATTCGACCTTCGGTTGGCCGCTCATCATCGGCGGCTCGATCAAGGCCCTCTACGACGTGATCCTGCTCGTCCAGTTCCGGGGACTCCGCCCACCGGAGGAGCGCTGACGACGCCAGAGCAACAGACGCGGGACACGGCTCTCCAGGCCACGTTCCGCGCCACCGTCGGCCATTGAACCGGACCTGCGTCTGTGGTCAGTGGGAGTGACCGTGGTGGAGGTCCGGAACGTGGGGGTGAGCGTGTTCGAGTGGATCGTGTCGGTGGCGATGGGTGTGCCGACCGCTGACCACACCCTCATGCTCGTGGACGTGGTGCTCGTCGTGGCTGTGTTCGTGCTCGTGGTCGACCCCTTCGTGGCGATGGACGTGCTCGTGGCTCGACCTGAGCGAGAGCCCAACCCCGGCGGCCGCGATCCCGACGGCAACGACCTGCACCACGGTGATGCCCTCGTCGAGCACGGTCCACGACACGAGGGCACCCACGAACGGGGCGATGGCGAAGATGACCTGACCGCGGGCGGCGCCGAGATCTCGTGCGCCCTTGACCCAGAGCGTGATGGACGCGCCGTAGCCCAGCGCCCCGACCAACAACGCCGCTGCGATCTCACCGACTTCGACCTGCCCCCCGGACGCGACCGCCACGCCGAGGACGAGGTTGGCCAGACCAGCGACGGCACCTTTGGTGAACGTGATCTGCTCCGGGCTGAGCTGGTCGATGCGGGCGGTCACGCTGTTGTCGATACCCCATGCGACGCACGCACCGACGACGAACAGTCCGCCGACATCGAACGCCGTGCCGGGCTCCCACATCAGCAGGATCCCGGCGAAGGTGAGCAGACCGGCGGCGATCAGGAGTCGGCGGCCGATGTGCTCGTGGAAGACGACGGAAGCGAACGCGACGGTGGCGACGAGCTCGACGTTCAGCAGCAACGACGCCGTCGCCGCAGGGATCCGCTCGAGGCCGGCAACGAGCAGCACCGGACCGATCGCACCGCCGAACACGACGGCGAGGGCGAGGGCGGGACCCCCGGCCCGAAGGTTCGCCACCGTGGGCCGGTGGCGCGACACGGTCGGGGCCATGGCGAGTGCCGCTCCGACGTAGAGCAGCCCGGCGAGCACCAGCGTGGGCATGTCCCCGGCGAGCACCGATGCCGCGGGCGCGGCAACGCCGAAGAGCAATGCCGCCGCCACGCACCGACCGACACCGCGGCGGGGGATCGACCGGCTCGCGCTCCCGGTCAACCTCGGGGCCATTGGTAGGCGCCGAAGACCGGGGCGGTGACGACACCCGGGGGCGCGGCGCGCACGTTGGGAATGGCGCGGATCGCGGTGGCGGCGACCGCGAGCTGGCCGCCGGCGACGCCCGGGAGGCCATCGACGTGATCATTGCCGATCCGCAGGTCGAGACGCAGCGGCGGTACGCCATCGACGATGACGCGGACGAGGAACTCCCCGTCGAGCGTGAGACCCCAGTCGGGGACATCGGTGACCGTCCAGACCTCTTCCGCGACCAGCACCGGTTCGTCGTCGAGGTAGGCGGCCCAGGCGAGCATCTGGCCCGCGACGCTGCCGGCCGGGATCGTGGCCGCTGGGAGCTCGATGTCGTGCGGCGCGGTGGCCGTCGTGACGGAGCGGCGGATCTCGTCGAAGCGGAGGCCGAGGACCTCCGCCGTCGCCGCGATGGCCTGCTCGTATTGGACCGACACCGCCCGGAACATGGCCGACTCAGTGCTGATCTCGTCGGGCCGCTTGCCCATGCCCATGAGGTCGACGAGCATCACCTTGGCCGAGATGGCACGGCAGTCGACCAGCTCCTGCACGGTGATCCGGTCGACCCGGGCGGACAGGGCGGTGAGCGTGGTCGCCAGGCGTTCGAACATGAATCCCGGGTGTTCCCCAGCCGCGTGGAAGCGGGTGCCGGCGACTCGGCACGCCGCCCCGACACGCCCGGCGATCTCGGGACTGAAGGTGGCCAGGTGGTTGTAGGACGTGGTGGTGATGACGTCCTTGCCCGACTCGAGCAGGGCCACGATGTCGTCGGAGTTGGTGTTGTCCGGGAACGCCTTGCTGGCCGCATGCAGGACGAGGTCGGCGTCGAGGGCGACGACGGCGGCCTTGTCGTCAGTGGCGAGGATCCCGGTGGGTGGGCGTCCGACGAGGGAGCCAGCGTCGCGTCCGACCTTGTCCGGGCTGTAGACGAAGAGACCGACGAGCTCGAGGTCCGGGCTGTCGATGACCTGCTGGAGCTGAGCCGAGCCGACCGCTCCGGTCGCCCACTGCACGACACGCGTGGTCACGATTCGGTCACGTTCTCAGGCCGTGGTTCGACCAGGCCTTCGATGGTCCCATAGAGGACGCTTGGGCTGCCGTCGGGGGGCACCCGTCGGGCCACGAGGTACTCCGTGCCCATCCATCCGTGCCGGATGTAGCGACCGAACCGGAGACGCGTACCCGGCGCCCCGGAGGCGGCCGGAAGCATCTTGATCTTCTCGAGCGCATCCTTGACACCCGATCCGGTGAGCGGTCGGGCCGTCGCGATGGCGATGAGCATCATCCGGCCGACGTCATAACAATAGGGCGGGAAGAAGTACGCGGGCCGGTAGCCGTGGCGGGCCTCGAACCGATCGAGGAATCCTCGGGCCACTTCGTTGCGCTCGTCGAACTGGTCGAGACCGATCCAGCCGGCCAGCTGGTGGCGCCACCAGTCGCTGGTCGCCGCGAACTCGAACGCAGTCGTCGTATAGCGAGGTGGCATCCACCCCATCGCCGCGAGCGCATCGTTCATACCGGGGATGCCCAGGCCGAACCCGACGTGCACGATGGCGTCCGGTCGGGCATCGGCGAGCACTTGCATCGCCGCCTGCTTCTCCGCCTCGACCTGGGGAATCGCCACCTCCGCAGCGATGCGGAGACCGGCTTCCTTGCACGCCACTCGGGTCGTCCGGAGGTACTCGTTGCCGATGAGGGAGTCCTCGAAGGCGACTCCCACCGACCGGCAACCGTCGAGCGCGGCGATCGTGGCCATGATGATGGGTTCCTCTTCCATCGAGCCGGCCGGCAGACCGAAGACCCACTCGCCGAGCATCGTCTCCGAAGCCCCCATCGTGATGCAGACCACCTCGGCCGCGGCCTCGACGTAGGGCGCCAGAGCGACACCGTTCTCCGAGACCCACGGACCGAAGATCACGAGCACGCCCTCGTCGACGAGCTCGTGGAAGGCGTCCCGAACGGCCCGGAAGGTCCCGTTCGGGAGACCCTGCACGGCGCGGATGACGAACTCGACCGGGCGCTCGAGCATGCCCTGCTCGACGAACTCGTCGACCGTGAGCTGAAGGGAGCGCAGGATGTTCTCGTCGTAGCTGCCCTCCGGATCGAGGTAGTCGATCAGCACGCCGATGCGGGCCGGGGTCACCGTGCTCATGTCAGTCTCCCCACGAAGGTGGTCACGTCAGCGAGGTCGAGCACGCCAGGACCTGCGGCTCTCACGGAAGGGATCGCGTGCACCGCGTGCATCGCGGTAGCCAGGCATCCCATCGCCGTGTGGTCCTCGCCGTGGATGCCCAGCTCGAGGCTGCAGCGCAGCGACGGCGCCCACTGCACGACTCGAGTCATACCGGCCACGTCAGGTGGAGATCCGGCACGAACCGCAGCGGCGGCAGGTAGGTGACCTCGTATCCGGGGGTCAACGTGTACTCGGGAATCCGCCGGTGCCACTCCCGCAGCGCGATCCGGAGCTCCCGGCGGGCGAGGTGCGATCCGAGGCACCGGTGCACCCCACCGCCGAAGGCGAGATGGCGGTTCACCGGCCGATCGAATCGAACCTCCATGGGGACCTCGAACTCCGCCGGGTCGAGGTTCGCGGCACCGAGGTTGACCATCACGTGGTTCCCCGCTCCGATCGCCTCGCCACCGAGGATCACGTCTTCCCGGGCCCAACGCACGACCGACGGCACCGGGGTCTCCCACCGCAACAGCTCCTCCACCGCGGCCGGGATGAGATCAGGATCGTCGACGATGCAGCGCCGGTGGACGGGGTTCTGCGCCAAGAAGGCGAAGAAGCAGGTGAGCGAATCGGTGACGGTGTCGAGGCCCGCGGTGAGCAGCACGAAGCAGATCGCCAGCACCTCGTCGCGCGTCAGGCGCCCTTCGTCGCCTTCGAGGCCGACGAGCAGCGACAGGATGTCCTCTCGTGGATCGGCGGCCCGCGCGTCGAGGATCGAGTCGAAGTACGCGTAGACGCTGGCGGCGGTGTCGCGCTGGATCGCCGAGCGAGCCTCCGGCGCCATCGTGTGGTCTCCAGGTCGGAGCAGGCCATCACGCATCGCGACGAACGTGTCGAGCTCCTCCCAGGGCAGGCCCATCATCCCGAGGAACACCGATGACGGGAACAGCTCGGCCAGCTCGCCGGTGAAGTCGCACGAACCACGATCGGCGAACGCGTCGATGAAGTGGTTCACTCGCTCGGCGATCTGGCCTTCGAGGACGTCGATGCGGCGCGGCGCGAACAGCGGGTCGAGCAGCTTCCGGTAGCCGACGTGGTCGGGCGGGTCGATGTTGAGCGGGATCAAGGGAAGGGTGTTGCCTTGCTCCACGAGATCGTCCGAGGAATACAGACCCGGGTCGCGCAACACCTCGTCGACGAGCGCACGGGTGTTGACCATCACCGCGTCGCCGATCAGCAGTGTGCCCTGCTCGACCAGCGCGGCGTTTCCCGGCTGGGCGTGCTCGCTCGATCCGACTCCGCCGAAGGCGGCGACCAGGTTGACGAAGTCAACCTTCGCCACCGGACACTCCGCTCGTTCCAACGATCCCCCTCGGTGCTGACCGGTCTCTCTGGTCACGCTTGACTCTGTCACGTCTGAGGGTCCGTCCTCCATCGCGTCACCTTGCGCCCGAGCTCCGGCGGCGCGGGAGCAGAGGTGACGAGCGCGGCGTTCTCCGCCGGATCGAGGACGGCGTGTTGGACGCATGCCGGGACCATCGACGCCGTCTCCGGATGGGGCATCGAGTAGACGCAGGCCTGGAGACGTTCGGTGGTGTCGATCAGGCGTTGCTCCGTCGGGGTCGTCCCGGCCTGCAGGTGAGCCCAGGCCGCCGAGACATCGGCGGCGTCCATGAACCGGTGCATGACGAACGTCGTCGGCGTCAGGCTCCGCCACCGTCGGTCCAATCCGCCGGCGCGACCCACGAAGCGTCGGCCCCAGCCGACCACCGCGGGAACGAGGCGTGGATGGCGCGCCGCGGCTCGAGTCAACTTGGCGACCCGGACCGGCCAGGGCCCGTAGCCCAGGGGGCCCGGCAGGGCCTGGAGGAAGCGATCGCGCACGAGCAGGTCACGCGGGTCCGTGTCGTCGAGCACCGGCACGTACCGGTCGCCCACGTAGGCGCCCCAGGTGACCCGGTTGCACCTCAGATCGCCGAACTGAAGAGCACGGAAGGGCAGCCGCGCCCCCGCACCATCCTCGACCCGAGCCCAGACATCGTCGTCGTCGAAGCCTCGGTACCCCGGTTGCCAGCGGCCTTCATGACCGACGTACGCCGCCGGTTGAAACGAGAACATCCGGTACCCGAGGCCCCGGTTGCGCGAGATCACCCCTGGTACCTCGTCCAGGTTGTCGGGCGTGACCGTCATGTTGTGGGCCAGGTACGAGCTGATGCCGTGTCGGCGGCGCAGTCGATCGAACATGGCCGCGATCCTCGCTCGCTCGCCGTCGAGCTCGGCCTCCGAGGTGGGATGGGGAACGGCGCGGCGGCCCCGCATGGTCGTGTCGACGTGGATCGCGAACGACAGGTGATCGAACCGTGGTCGGCCGTCGGCGTCGAGCGCCAAGGCTTCCAGGTACTGGTCGTCGAAGTCCCCGTGGCTGAAGCTCATCGGCACCCGACCGTGCCGGCGCATGGCGAGCAACGCCTCGGCGTGGTCGTCGGGGTCGAGGAGCGAGACCTCACCCCCGATGAGCTGCGCATAGGCCCCGAGGCCGCGGGCCGACCGTGCGAACGCCATCTGCGCGTCGACGTTCGTGATCGTGTGGGGGCCGTCGATGCGGACCTGGTTGGCGTCGGTCGAGTGGTAGCAGGGTCGGCAGCCGAAGTTGCACTGGGGGAACACGCCGTGGGTTCCCTCGCACCCGGTGCTCCGGCGGCCGAGAAGCTGGCCCGGCGTTTGCGACACGTCCGGCAGGTCGTCCCAGCGGCGCCGCAGCGCCTCGCTGGTGTCAGGGTCGACCAACCGGGTGAGCTGATCGAGGCGCCGGAGCAGGGCGAGTGAGCGCATCATGATCAGTTGGATGCGCTCGGCATCGCGATCGACGCGGTCGACCGTCTCGGGGCTCGACCTCGTGCAGGACCACCGACCCGGGACGCCACGACCAACGCCAGGGCCGGCGGCACCATGAACAGGAGGGTCAGGGTGGCCCCGATCTGGGGATCGGAACGAACGTAGGGCACGAGGACGAGCGGCAGCATCGGGGTGCCGCCACCGACCGCCAGACTTGTCGCGTACTGGCTCCACGACACCGTGAAAGCCAGCGCGAAGGCCAGCGCGACATGACGGCGCGCGGCCGGCGCGACCACGGACGCCAACCGCTGACGCACCGAGGCCCCCAGCAGAGCCGAGGTCTGTTCGAGCTCGTCCAGGTCGGCACCGAAGGCCGGCACCAAGGCCAACGCGGCATAGGGGATCGCGACGGCGGAGTGCGCGATCGCCACACCGACATGGCCCCCACCGAATCCGAGATCGAGGAGCCAAGCCGACAGGCCATCGCCGAGTAGCAGCGGGGGCAGGAGCACGGGCGCGGCGAGCACGGCCCAGCCGGTCACCGAACGACTGACGGCGAGGTACCGGGCCGCCGGCCACGCGATCACGACGGCCAGCACGCTGACGATCGCGGCAACGCCGAGCGAACCGGCGATGGCGTCGACGATCGTCGGGTCATCGAGCACGGCACGGACGCCGCGAGCGCCGACCTCCTGGGGTACGAGCGCCCGCCCGTGCCAGCGGTCGGCTGCGGCCTGCACGATCAGGGCCAGAAAGGGCACGAGGAACGCGGCGACGACGATCCCGGGTACGAGACGAGGAGCGCGAGAGCCGGGGTGATTCATCGGTGCCGCCTCCGCCACACCACGGCCGCCAACCCGGTTCCCGTGAAAGCGACGATGCCCGCCGCCACGAGCTCGGCGACGGCGGCATCAGCCCGGGCGAGCGGCCCATCGATGCGCACGGCATCGAGCGCGTAGGGTCCGATCATGTCCGGACGCGTCGGCCCGACGAGCAACGGCACCTCGACCGCCCCGATGACGAACGACGCCACGACGAATCCGGCGGCGGCCAGCGGCAGGAACAGCCGGGGCGCCACGACGTCGCGCAGGCGCCGCCACCTCGACGCGCCGAGGAGAGCCGCCGTGTCGTCGAGCTCGGCCGTCGCCTCGTCGAGCGCGGCGAGCGCCAGCAACGTCAGGAACGGCAGCTCCTTGAACACGTACACCATGATGATGCCGATCCCGGCCCGGTGCCCGATGACATCCACGGGCACCGTCTCGACGACCCGATCGACGATGCCTCCCGGAGCCAGCCACACCACCGCGACGGCGGCGGCCACCAGGTGCGGTGAGGCGACGGGGAGCCCGAGCGCCCCACCGGCCCAGCGGCTCGGCCGCAGAACCGAGCTGAGCGCCACCGCGCCGATCACCGACAGGGCCGTCGAGGCGGCGGCGATCCAGAGGGTGAATCCGACCGCGTCGACGAACGCCGGGTCACGGAGCACCCGCTCCCACGCGCCGAACCCGATGCCACGTTCGCCCAGCACCCCCTCGCGGAGCGACGTGCGCACGACTCCGGTCAGCCCGCCGAGAGTCAGCGTGCCGACGATGAAGAACGCCGGAGCCGCAGACCACGGAACCCCACCGCCGGCCGACAAACCGGTCGAGGCGCGCTCGATGTTCGACGCCGCGCTTCGCCGGGCCTACGCCCCGGCCACCGCTCGTGTCGCGAGCCTGGTGCACGGGCGATCCATCCGCGCGGTGACGATCACCGCAACCGGTCTGGTCCTGGGTCTCGGCGCGGCCGGGGCTGCGGGAACCGGACGATGGTGGCTCGCCCTCGGTCTCTGGCTCGTGTCGAGGGCCGTCGACGGTCTCGACGGCGCGGTCGCCCGGCTCGAAGGGCCCTCCGCTCGTGGCGCCTTCGCCGACCTCCTGGCGGATTTCACGGTGTACGCGGCGTTCGTCGCGGGGATCGCCGTCGAGATACCGCAGGCGCGACTGGCCGCCGTGGTCCTGCTCAGCACCTATTACGTCTCCGGCGCCGCATTCCTGGCCTGGTCGTCGCTCGCCGACGGCCGATCGGACGGCCGCTCCGCCGACCATGGGCGCAGCGGGCTCGAGATCGACGACGACCGGACGGTGCGATTCGTCGGCGGTCTGGCCGAGGGCTTCGAGACCGTGGCCGCCTACGCGATCGTGTGCGTCTGGCCTGTCCACGCCGAGACGATTCTGTGGGTGTTCGCCGCCCTGGTCGGCATCACGGCCCTCCAACGGGTGGTGTTCGCGCTGCGAGACCTCGAGCTGACGCCCGACCGCGGACGGCATTGACTCGCCCCTCATGACCCGCGGGGCGCGTCGAGTCGTCGCAGCACACCCAACAGCTTCGCGGTGAACCGGGTGAGGCGCGGGTTGAAGTAGCGGGATCGGAGCACATCGTCGGCCGCCCGGCTCGGGCCTTCCGCGAAGGTCGGGTAGGCGTGCACCGTGGTCGACACGATCGTGGCCCCGACCAGGCGGCGCCGAGGGTCGCCCACCAGTTCGGTCCATCCCCGGTTGGATGCGTGCATGACCGCCCGGTCGAGCTCGGTGAGGTCGTAACGGGCCGAGCGACGGGCGCGGAACATCGCACTCGTCACCACCAGCCGAGCCTCGTACGCGGCGACGTGGGTGAACGGCATCCGGCCGGTGAAGTCACCGGCGACGTAGATCCGGTCTCCGGTCGTGCGTAGGAGATCATCGACGATCATCTGACCGCTGTCGGTCACGTCCACACCGACCCGGTCGAGGCCCAGATCGGAGGTGTTCGGCGAGGAAGAGCCCGACGTCGGCGACCTCCGCCGGCAACAACGTCGGCATCGCCTCGACGATCGTGACGGAGGAGCCGAGCCGAGCGAACGCCTGGCCGAGCTCGCAGCCGATCGCTCCGCCGCCGAGGATGACGAGGCGCGGGGGGAGCTCGTCGAGCGCCCAGACCGTGTCCGACCTGAGCGGGTCGGCGGCGAGAAGTCCCGGGACGGGGGCATCACCGGATGGGACCCGGTGGCGATGTGCGCCGCCCGAGGACACACAGCCGGTCCACAGGCAGTCGCCGCCGACCCGGTCTCGTTCGATCAGCGCGGTGCGTCCGCCGAGTCCCGCCACGCCCAAGGACGCGATCAGCGCGGCCGTGCCGCCGCCGATGGTCACCAGTTCGAAGCGGTCGTTCATACCGGCCCTTCTCTCGCCGCGCCGACACGGCCACCGTCGTCGATCGGCCACAACGCCTCGGGGTCGAGCCATACGTCAACCGGTCCGACCGCTTCCGGTCCGCCCGGCGGCATTGGCACCTCGAGGTGCCCCGTTGGGCTGTGGACCACTGCCACCCGTTGCGGTCCCCGGTGTTCGAAGCCACCCACCGTCATCCGCACCACGCTTCGATGCCGGGTGGTACGAGACCACGAGACACCACCACCCGCAACGCAGAACCGCGTACCCGGTTCGGACGGGAAGAAGCGCCCATCCTCCAGACCGCCGCACAGCCGATTCGGATTGGCCGACAGCGCGGCGACCAGAGCGGACCGAGGTCGGGTTCGGACGGCCTCCGCCGTGTCGTGCTGGACCAGTCGACCATGGTCGAGCACGGCGATCGTGTCGCCGAGGACCGCGGCGTCGTCGGGGTCGTGCGTGACCACCATCCAGGTCAGTTCGTGGTCGGTCTGGATGCGCCGCAACACGCCGACGAGGGCGCGGCGCTGAGGAAGGTCGAGCCCGGTCAGGGGCTCGTCGAGCAGAAGGACCTCCGGTCCCGAGCACAACGCTCGAGCGAGGGCGACTCGTTGTTGCTCTCCGCCGGACAACTCGTGTGATCTCGCGTCGGCACGGTCGCCGAGCCCGACCTCGGCGAGCAGCTCGGCGGCGAGGGCGCGGCGCCGGCTGCGTCCCACCCTCCTCAGTCGGAGGGGGTAGGCGACGTTGTCGAGCGCCGACATCGTCGGGAACAGTCGGGGGCGCTGGAAAAGCAGCCCGACCCCACGCCGGTGAAGGGCGACCCCTGCGAGGTCACGACCACCGCACGTGATCCGTCCGTCGTAGGGCACCAGGCCGGCGACTGCACGAAGAAGCGTCGATTTGCCCGCCCCGGACGGCCCCATGACCACGCACGAAGCGCCGTCGTCGAGGCCGAGGTCGACATGGTCGAGCAGGGCGCGGCCATCGATGCGAACCGACACATCGTCGATACGGAGCGAGCCCATCAACCGAGCGTTTCGAGCCAGCGGCGATCGATGTCGGGCACTCGGTCCGCCGCCAGCTCCTCGAGCGGTGGGCCGAAGTCGGCCAGCCGATGAGGCGACGCCTCGATGCTGACGGTGAGCGCGTCGGCCGCCAGGACGGACGGGATGCCCACGAGGTCGAGCTTGGCTGACTGCAGGCCGGAGCCGAGCATCAGGTCGGCCACGACCATGGCCGCCTCTGGGCTCGACGCGCGGGCAGGGAGGGCGAGGAAGCTGACGTTCGTCAGGGTTCCACCCTCGAACACGAAGGGACGCGCCGTCGGAGGGAACGAACCGCGATCCACCGCCACCTCGACGAAGTTGGGGTTGTAGCTCATGGCCAGATCGATCTCGCCCGCCGCAAAGAGCTGCTCGATCTCGGCCTGGTCGGCGGGGTAGGTCTCGCCGCCACGCCAGAGTAGGGGGTCGAGCTCGGTCAGGAACGCGAACGCCTCATCCTCACCGAGGGCTTGGACTGCCTGCCGCACGAACGCCGAACCAGTGAAGTCCGGAGGCGCGGGATACGCGACCCGCCCCGGATGCGCCCGGGCAAAGTCAAGGAGCTCGGGGAAGCTCCGAGGTGGCGCGTCCAGGACGGCGGAGTCGTACGCGAAGACGAAGGCCGCTCGACTCCATGGCATCTCCTGCCCCCGGGTCGGAACGCCGAAGTCGTTCGACACGGTGGGGTCGTCGGGGTCGAGCAGCACGGCGTTGGGGAGCGCGGGCACCCAGTTGTCGAGCCACAGACCAGCCGCTTGCCCTTGCTCGAAGTTCCTGCCGTTCACCCACAGGAGGTCGATCGCACCATCTTCCTCCCCGGCGTCGACCTCGGCCACCAGCCGGGCGACCGCGGACGCCGTGTCGTCGATCGGCACGCGCTCGAGGGTCACACCGAGCGCCGCCGCGGCGGGCGCCACCTGGTCGTCGATGTAGTCGTTCAGGGCCGCCTCGCCGCCCCACATCCACAGGCGCACGGTCTGCCCGCGAGCAGCACCGAGCACCTCCTCCCAGGTCCGCTCGGCGGGATCGAAGGTCGTGGCCTCGCCGTCGTCCGTCGTGGCCACAATGGTCGCCGCCAGCGCGACAACGGCGGCCACCGCGACCAGGATCAGCTTCATCGGTACTCGGCGCATCAGCGATCCCCTTCGTCGAACGAACCCGCGCCATCGAGCGGAGCTCGTCATGGCGAGGGCGGTGGTAGCACCCGTCGCACGACGCGAACGAGGCGGGTCGGCTCGGGTCGCCACGGCGTGCCGTCACGAGGATCCCACGCATACGACGGCGTCGCCCCCGCAACGAGTGCCGTGAGCTCAGGGATGCGCAACTCATCGGCCGACCAGCGGTACAGCTCGGTGAGGCGAGGCGAGATGACCCCGAGATCGAGGAGCCGACCGATGGTGTGTTCGTCGGCGACGTAGTCGTCGAGCTCGCCCTCCAGCGGATACCGGTCCGGCAGAACCCGAGACAACGAGAGGAAGATACCGGTCATCGCCCGGCGCGGATCGCCCAACCACCGGGCGGTCGGTGCAAGCCATGACATCGCGAGCCGTGGCGCGGCCACAAGGGCGTGCGCATACAGGAGTCGGATCAGGACGAGGTTGATGAAGAAGCGCTCGGCCCGGTTCTCGCGTTCGGCGAGCTCACTGTGGTCGAGGTACGCACTGACGATCGTGGCGTTGTGGCCCTGGTACCACGACCGGGTCGAGGGCTGCAGGGCGAACCGGACCGACAGTTCGACGCCGTGCGACGACGGGGGGCCGGCGTGGCCGAGGGCCAGCGAGTGCGCCTCGCAGGTGTCGCGGAGCAGCCGCTCGTTGACCGCCCGCCACCAGGGGCTACCCGGACGGTCGTGGTCGAGCGGGTTGAGGAGCCCGCGCCGTACCTGCCAGCTCATGAACGCGAGCGCGGCGCGCCGATACCGAAGGTGCACGGGGGCGCCGGTGGGCCGGGGCGCGTACGCGGACCGGAGAAGGTCCAACCGACCCTCAGGACGATCGAGGACCGCAGCCACTCGCCCGGCGGCGATCGCTGACGCATCGGCCCGACTCAGCGCTTCTCGCCCTCACGGAACAGACCGATGGCCTTCTCCCTCACGCGAACTCTCGTGGACCATCGCAGGCACGGGGGCACGGGTGATCCACTTCCGTAACTGTGCCAGACCTCCGCCCGGGGTTCCATCGGTCGCGGGGACGTTCCGTTGTGCGACGGTGACCTTTGGCCGTACCGTTCGGCATGGACGATGTCGACCTCGCCCTGCGAAACGTGACCTACAGGCTGTTCGTCGAGTTCGGCCGCGCCCCGACCATCGAGGAGGTCGCGGCGACGAGCGGCGACGCTCCCGATGCCGTCTGGTCCGGTTGGCGACGGCTGCACGACGAGCATGCGCTGGTGCTCCAGACGCACACCCGAGAGCTTCGGATGGCCAACCCGTTCTCGGCCGTCCCAACGGCTCATCGGGTCGCGGCGGACGGACGATGGTGGTACGCCAACTGCGCCTGGGACGCGTTCGGCGTCTGCGCCGCGCTGGGCGTCGACGGGCGGGTCGAATCGTCGTGCCCGGATTGCGGGGAGACGATCTCGGTCCAGGTCGTCGATCAGCGGCCCGACGCCGACGACCTGGTCTTTCACTGCCTCGTTCCCGCCGGGCGATGGTGGGACGACATCGCCTTCACGTGAGGGACGATGAACCTCTTCCGGTCGGAGGAGCACATCGACCGGTGGCTCGGATCCAGGAGTCCCGGCGCAACCATCGGCGTGGAGAAGTTGTGTGACCTGGCGCACGCCTGGTGGAGCACGCGGGTCGACCCGACCTGGCGACCCCGGACCCGCGCCGACAACCAGGCGATCCTCGACCGCCTCGGCCTCACCGAGACGTTCTGGGATCTGTCAGCCGTCGCCGGCCCCGCAGCGTCGGGACCTTGACGTCGCTCTGCCTATCGTGTCGGCGTCACCGTCGATATCAACCTGAATGGGGCCAACAACGTGGTCGAACCAGTCCGCATCGCGCTCGTGGGGTATGGCTTCGGGGGCCGGTTCTTCCACGCTCCGCTGCTCGCCAGTGTGGAGGAGTGCGATTTCGTCGGCGTGGTGACCAAGTCGGGGGAGCGCCGTGCGCTCGTCGCCGAGGAACACCCGGCCGTGACCTGCTTCGACGATCTCGAACAGCTCGTCTCCGCGGGGGTGGAGGCCGTGGCCATCTCGACGCCGGCCATGACCCACAGTGCCCTCACCGATCAGGCCCTGGAGCTCGGCCTTCACGTCGTGTGCGACAAGCCGTTCGCGATGGGTGCGACGGAGGCGACGCGCTCGAGCCAGCTGGCCGAGCGGTGCGGGCTCGTGCTCTCGCCGTTCCAGAACCGACGCTGGGACTCTGATTTCCTGACCGTCCGCCAACTCGTCGATCAGGGCCGGCTCGGTGAGCTCCGACGTTTCGAGTCCCGATTCGAGCGCATGGCCCCCGACAACGGCCCCGGTGCCTCGGGTGGCGGGACGCTGCTCGACTTCGGCAGCCACCTGGTCGATCAGGCGCACTTCCTTCTCGGACCGGTTCGGGAGGTCTACGCGGAGTGGCGCCTGCGAGATTCGGGACTCGACGACGACGTGTTCGTGGCGCTCACCCATGAGAGCGGCGCCCGCTCCCACCTCTGGGGCAGCTGGTCCCAAGCGGCACCCGGGGCTCGGTTCCGGGCATCGGGGACCGTGGCGGCCTATACGGTCGACGGTCCAATGGATGGGCAGGAAGCCGCCTTGGTGGCGGGCGATTCGCCCGCCACGCTCGGAAGTCGGTGGGGCGTGGAACCCGACGACCGGTGGGGCACCTTGTCGCATGCGGACGGCTCAACGGAGGTCGTGGCCAGCGTGCCCGGCGCATGGCAGCAGTTCTACTCGGAGTTCGCGTCGGCGATCCGAGGTTCCGGCCCCGTCCCGGTCCCCGTCTCGGCGGCCATCGAGACGGCGACGATCCTCGGTGCCGCCCGGCGAAGCGCCACCGATCGCACCGTGGTCACGCTCTGAGGGAGACGATCGTCCGTTCGATCGTCATCACCGGCACCTGACCTTCGCCGACCGTCAGTCGATCGCCGCCAGGATCTGATCGAGGACCGCGCGCACCTCGTTGGGCTCCGAGAAGGCCGCGCCCGTCGCCGCCGGCATCGTCGTCAGCGGCTCGGCAACATCCGCGATACGAGGCCCGACGCGCTCGGCGATCGGGGTGAGCGCTCCGAGGTCGAACCGGTAGAGCTGCGCCGCCGTCGACGTGAACAGCTGACGGCATTCCTCGGGGTCGAAGTCACAGAACACCGAACGGAGTGACTCCGTCGTGCGCCCGCCCGCACCCTCCGGATGCGGCGCGTCGTGGCCCCACATGACCCGATCGACGCCGAGCGGCCTGATGTAGCGGGCGTCGTAGCGCGACACCAGGCTGGCGCCGATGTAGCAGTTGCGCGAGAAGTACTCCATGGGCGTGAGGCGGAGGCCCTCGGTGGTGGGTGACCCGAAGGTGGGCGAGAAGTTGAGCTGGGAAGGATCGTCGGAGTAGCGGGACTGGACGATCCTCAGACCCCGGGTGAGCCGCTCGAGGTCCTCGAGCGCCCACCGCAGGCCCGGCATCTCGGTCCACACGAAACGAAGATCGGGATGGCGTTCGAACACGCCGCCGACGATCAGGTGGCTCATCGTCAAGCGGGTCCACAGCTCGATGTCGACGAACATCACCGACATCGCAGCATCGGTCTCGGTCGGACCGTCGGGACTCCCGGATCCCTGGTGCTGGTGGACCGGTAAGCCGGCCGCGACGACCGCCTCCCACAACGGGTCGTAGCTGCGGTGGTAATACGGGAGGACATCGTGATTCGGCGGTACTGCGGGCAGCATCACCCCGCCGACGACCGGCTGCTTCGCGGCCCAGCGCACCTCGGCGATCGCGGCGTCGATGTCGTTGGGCAGGAGCTGCACGATGGCGCGACGGCGATCCGGCACCGCGTTGCTGAACTCGACGACCCACCGGTTGTGGGCCTGCAGACCCGCCCACCGACGCTCGAAGGACGCGCGTTCGCGTGGCATGCCGGCGAGGTGGGTCAGCATGTCGTAGAACGGCGGGAGCGTGTTCGGGAAGAGCACCTCGCCCGAGACGCCTTCGGCGTCCATGGCCGCGAGTCGGGCGTCGCTGTCCCAGTTGGTGGTGTCCCTCGGGTCGTGCCACGGGTTCACGACCGCCGCGGCCCAAGCGTCGAACTCCTCGTGCCATCGAGGGTCGAGGTAGTCCCGGTACCCCCGGATGGAGTTCCCCGCGTGAGCATCAGAGGACAGGATCAGGTATCGATCGATGGCGTCCCAGCTGACCATGTGCGCTCCCCCCTCGGGTGCTCGTCCCGAGACCGACAACCTAGGTTCGAACGGTGTCGCCGGTCGACCGCGTGTCACGCCCTCGGTGGTCACCGATGCGGCAGAACGGGGGTCATGCACGCAGTCGCCGCGCCTATTTGTCCGGACTGGACGCGGCGAACGACCCGGATCAGGTGAGTGTGCCGCTTCGCTGAGCTCTCGCTCTCGTGCGTCGACGGAGCTACCGTCGGTCGCATGATCGAGGAGTTCGCCCGTCACGCAGGCCACGGCGACATCCTCCGTGAGCAGATCCTCGTCAGCCGCCATGGATCGCCGGGCGCGGCCCCATGAGTTCGACGCAGCGCACAGACGTGAGCCCTCGAACCGTGCTCATCACCGGAGCCTCATCGGGGATCGGGGCCGCTCTGGCCCGCCACTTGGCCGCCGCGGGTACGACGGTCGGCCTGGTCGCTCGACGAGAAGGCCGGCTCGATCAGGTGCTCGCCGATTGCCAGATGACCGCGCCGAACTCCGCCCGGTGGGTCGCCGATGTCGGTGAACGTGGGGCGGCGCAGCAGATCATCGACACGGCGTGGAACGCGTGGGGCGGGATCGACGTCCTGGTGAACAACGCGGCCATCCCCGGCGTGCGGCCCGTGTCCCGGTCCACCCCGGATGAGGTGGAGCGGGTGATGGACGTGAACTTCCACGCCCCCGTCCGCCTGGCGCTGGCCGCTCTACCCAAGATGCTCGAGCGTGGGACGGGCACGATCATGAACGTGACGAGCCTCGGTGGCCGGCTGGGTATCGCCCGGGAGTCGGCCTACTGCGCCAGCAAGTTCGCCCTGTGCGGCTGGACCGAAGCCGTGAAGCTCGATCTGTGGAACACGCCGATCGGGGTGAAGCTCGTGATCCCCGGCGCCGTCGACACCGAGATCTGGGACAGACCGGGTGAGGAGGGCGCGGCCTACGACGGACCGAAGGTACCGGCCGAGGAGGTCGCGGCCGGGATGGCTGCGGCGCTCGACGACGACGGCTTCGAGTACTACCTCCCGGACATGAAGGGCGTCGCCGTGTTCAAGACCCAGGACATCGACACCTACATGCGGGGCTCGATCGACGCCCTCGGAACCTGACGGTCACTGAGCGTGCACGTCGAGACGAATGGAGTACCGACCTGGTATGCGACGTACGGCGAGGGCGAGCCGCTCGTCGCGTTCCATCCGGGCCTGGTCGACGCGCGTGCCTTGCAGCCCCATCCACAGTCCGCGCTGGCGGACCACTTCCGCGTCTACACCCCGGAACGGCGTGGGCACGGTCACACACCCGACGTCGCCGGCCCATACCTTTTCGAACAGCTCGCCGATGACGCGGCGGCATTCATCGAGACCGTGATCGGCGCGCCCGCCCACCTCGTCGGTGTCAGTGACGGCGGCATCGTTGCCCTCCTCGTCGCCCAACGCCGACCTGACCTCGCCCGCCGACTCGCGGTGATCGCTGCCCCCGCCCGTTGGCAGGGATGGATCCCCGAAGCCATCGACCCGGACAACGAACCCCCTGACTTCATGCGGGAGATGTACGGCGAGGTATCGCCGGATGGCATCGAGCATTTCTCGACCGTCGTCGGCAAGGCCGCCGAGATGCACCTCGTCGGGCCCAGCTTGAACGCCGCCGAACTCGCCCAGATCCAGTCGCGCACGTTGATCATGATCGCAGATGACGACGAGGTCGTACTCGAGCACGCCATCGACGTCTACCGCTCCATCCCCCAGGCGGAGCTGGCCGTCGTACCCGGGACATCCCACGGCCTCGTGGTCGAGAAGCCCGAGTTGTGCGAGTCGATCCTCATCGACTTCCTCACGACCGATCCAGTGGTCACGTTGGCGCCGATCCGGCGTCGGGCTCAGCCGTGATTCGCCGCGGTGTGCGGTAGCTTCCGGCGGGATGACGCACGCTCGGAAGATCGCCTTCATCGGGTCGCACTCGGTTCGCAAGACCAACGCCGTGCACTCGTTCGCCGGCGCCGTGGGTCGGAGCGGTCGCAGCGTGGAGGTCGGGCGGGAGGTCGTGCGCTTCAGCCCTCTCGGGATGAATGAGCGGGCCACCCCCGAGGCGCAACTGTGGGTGATCATGGCCCAGATCCGAGAGGAGCTCGAGCTACGGAGCCGATCCGACGTGCTGGTGCTCGACCGCGCCGTGGTGGACAACTTCGCCTACCTCCTGCGAGTCACCAAGGGAGAGGACCCCTTCGACGTCACACCACTGGTGGCTCGCTGGTCGACCACCTACGACCTGTTCGTGCGCCTGCGGCCCGACACGCCGCTCCTCGCCGACGGAGTCCGCAGCGTCAATGACCGGTTTCGCAACGAGATCGAGAAGATCCTCGACCTGATCATCCCTCGTTACGTGCCGCCGGATCGGCTCGTGGAGCTCTGGGCGTCGGAGGTGACCGACACCTACGACTGGCCCGGCCTGGTCGAACGCCTCTGCGGGCCGCCATCCGTTGAACCCATCGAGCCCCAACTCGTCACGTGGGCACCGACGTTGTGGGAGTAAGCCACAGCCGACGATCGGTACACCGGCGGCCGTTGCGTGATCGGCGCGGCGGGCCGTTCACGCGCAGCTTCACGCCGTCGTGGGTCCTTCTGGATCACGATCCGGCCCTGATTCCCGATTCGTAGCATCTACGTCATGACATATCGCACGGTCGCTCGCGCCGCACTCGCCTACCTCGCCGTAGTCAGCGCCCACATCGGATTCTGGGCACTCGTCGCCCCCCGCTCGTTCTTCGAGGACTACCCAGGCCTGGGGCGGCACTGGGTTTCGATCGACGGGCCCTACAACGAGCATCTCGTCCGCGACATCGGGGCACTCAACCTCGCTCTCCTGACCCTCGTGCTCGCTACCGCGATGCACCCCACCCGGTCCCGGCTCGCGATCACCGCGATCGCCTCCCTGGTCTGGAGCCTTCCCCACCTCGCCTACCATCTCTCTCGCACGGGTGACCTCGGGCGAACGGACGCCGTGGTGAGCGTCGGTGGGCTCGTTCTCTACGCATTCCTCGCTGCCGCGCTTGTCCTGGCGGCACGAAACGAACCATCGACTGGCGATTCCGCGTCAACACGATGACCGCCGCAGGGACGTGGGCGCCGGCCAGGTCGGGCTGCTCGTCCATGATGAGCACCGCTGGCCCAACTGAAGATACGCAGGCTCGTCGACGCCTCCGGACCAAGGGCTCTGGCGGGTGAGGAAGCGGAAGACAACGCTCGAGCCATGCGGTTGGTTCAAAGGGGAATCCAGTGATCGACATCAACCAAGCGGCCGAAGAGTTCCTCCGCTGCAAGCGCATCGCCGTCACCGGCGTCTCCCGCACCGCGAAAGGACACGGCTCCAACACCGTGTACCGACGCCTGCGCGAGCGCGGCTACGAGGTGTTCGCGGTCAACCCGAACACGGTCGAGGTCGAGGGCGATCCGTGTCACGCGTCCGTGCAGGCTGTTCCCGGCGGCGTCGACGCGGTCGTGATCGCAACCCGTCCTGACCAGGCGGAAGCGACGATGCACGAGTGTGCCGTGTTAGGGATCCAACATGTTTGGATGCACCGGGCCTTCGGTGAGGGCAGCGTGTCCCCGGAAGCCGCCGCCATCGGACGACAGCACGGGATCACCGTGATCGACGGTGGCTGCCCGCTCATGTACCCGCCAGCCTCCGACCTCGCCCACAAGGTGATCCGCTTCGTTTGCGCACGATCCGGAGCCCTGCCCAAGTCAGTTTGAACCCGACGAGCGACACCAGGCCGCCGGTCTCGAGCACGTCGACGGTCAAACGCCGCCGCTGGCGGCCCAACCGGTGACGCCGACGATGCGTAACACCAGCACGCGGGTGAAGGGCTGGTCTCGGTACTGCGGGTAGCGCTCGGCCAGTCGCGTCGCCAGAGCTGCGGCCCGGTCATCGTCGTGCTGGAAGCGCAGTTCAGCCCGAACCCACCAGAGTCGTGACCAGTCATCGGGGTCCCAGTGCTCGACCAGGAGAGTGGCCCGCGGATCGCCCTCCAAGTTCCGCTCCCGCTGCAACCGGGACGACGCTTTCGGTTTCACCCGGTCGACGGGGACGCCGACGTAGCCCACGTCCACTGCGTACGCGACGGGTACGGCGTCGACGCCCCGCTCGGCGTGCACCGTGCCCAGGATGGGTAGCCCCCATGCCAGACCGGGTCACCACAGCGACGCTTCTGCAGCGGTCGGTAGATGTGCGTGATGGCGTGTACTACGCCTACAGCTCGACTTCGACTCCGTCTGGACACTGGACCGGATCGTTGTGCCGGAGGCTTCGGACCGCCAGGAGCTCCAGTATCCGTTCGGCACGATGGAGCAGTTCCCGACCGCGCTGCCGGTGTCGGCCCGGGGTGAGTGGCTCCAGGGCTGGCCCCTGATCCCGTGGCTCGCCGCGAGGACGACGAAGGTCCGGATCGGCATGAGCATCACCGACACGCCCTACCGCGCACCGGGCGTGCTCGCGGCCGAGACCGCCACCATCGACCACCTCTCGCACGGCCGGGTCAACGTCGGTGTCGGGTCCGGCTGGATGCCCGAGGAATTTGCGGCCGCCAGCGCTGCGCACATCTTCCCCAAGCGGCACAAGCACGTCCGCGAGACGATCGAGGTCATGCAGGGCATCTGGACGAACGACCTGTTCGAGTACCACGGCGAGTTCGCCGACTTCGACCGGTGCGGGTTTGGCGCCAAGCCGGTGCAGCAACCCCACCCGCCGATCTTCTGCAGTGGGCTCAAGGACCCGAAGCGTTCGGCGAGTCGGATCGCCAAGTACAATCACCGACGAGGAGACCGATCAGACACCGAACCGCAAGCTCAGCAACCTGCTGGTCGGGACCTCGGGGCAGATCACCGACAACCTCAAGCGCTTCAAGGAAGCGGGGATGACGATGCCGCTCCTCTGGCCGCCGTTCGCCGATGTGCCGGTGTCGAAGACGCTCGACGACCTGAAGCGTCTGAAGGACGAGATCATGCCCAAGGTCGACGCCATCTGACCCCACATCACCGCAACCCCTGACGCTCCGATCGATCTTTGATGCCGTGGAGATGGTCGCGTGACATCACGAAGTCGGCGGGCACGATGCCCAACCAGCCGCCGACCGAGAACCACCACGGCGCCGTCGCCCAGCGCGATCGGAAGAGGTACCTGGTACGGCTTCCGCCATCGAGCGGCGTCAGCACGAACGTCCAGGACCAGTCGAGCGTGGCCCGTTCGGCTTCCCGCCAGCTCGCCGGCAGGTGACTCGTCGAGTGCAGCACCAGCGCACGATTCGCCACCAGGTCCTCGACGACGAAACCGGCCTTGGTCTCGGGCGCCCCGTCGGGCACGAAGTCGCCGACGCGGAGGCCCTGCAGCTCGGGGATCACCTCGGTCGCGCTCGGGCCGTTCGCCGGGAACAGGAGCCGGTCGACCCAGCGGGCGGTGTACCAGCCGCCGCGTCCCCAACCCATCTGCACCACCCACGGCCAGACATCCTCCGGTGCCGCATCGATCGTGATGGCGTGGTTCGTCACGACCGTCGGCTCCGCTACTACGTCATCGCCCGGCAGGCGCGACGCACGCTCTGTCGGCGTGGAGCCGTACGTCCGCCCGAGATGGATCAGGACGCCTTCGCTCACGGCGACCGATCCCACGAGCAGCGCGGCTGCCGCCCCTCCGTGACGAAGTTTCATCGTGCCTCCCTCCGATGGGCCGGTTCATGGAACGGAGGTGAAGGTCGTCTCCCGACGGGCATCTCAGCTCCTCGAGCCACGGGCGTAGCTCCAGGGGCGGACCGTACACGCGGGCTCAGTAGCGGGCGGATCGCCCGGTGATGGCTTTGGGAGCCCCGGCGGCGATGAGAACGAAGCTGGTCACGAGCGACAGCATCATCACCATCCACGCCGGGCCCGGCAGATCGTCGTTGCTGGCTGGCGGCACGTTGACGACGAACGCCAGCAGAACGAAGAGTCGCTGAGTTGCTGAGCGAAGAGGTGGACGAGGTCGCTGCGGTACTCGTCGCGGAAGGCTTTCGGATAAAGAGCCGTGATGTGCCGATAGATGTTCACGTTGTAGTCGGTCATGCCACCGACCCCCCGAGCCCGGGTATGGCGCGGAAGCGGCTCACGATGGCCGGGAGCCGGTTCAGCTCATGCATCGCCACCCGGTTGCCGTCGATCGTCAGGCGGTAGTAGCGGCGGCGTTCGTTGCCGGTGCGGTCCGTGTCGTCGGTGGTCTCGACGATCAGCTTGTCCGCGAGCAAATCGGTTGAGCGTGCCGTAGAGGGTGCCCGGGCCCATCCGCACGGAACCCTCGCTCTGCTCCTCGACCAGCCGCATCAGCGCATAGCCGTGGTCGATAGTCAACGGAGATTCGGCCGCGGTCTGCCTCGGACCTACGGCTGCCCCATGCCGGCTCACTGGCGCACGCCGGGAGCAGACGCTACGGTCGACCTCACGCTCAGTGGTGAATCGGAGGGTACTCATGAGGCCGTCATGTAGGGGTCTGCTGGCCGTCACCGCGCTGGCGCTGTCGATGATCGTGGTCGCGCCCGGGACCGCGGATGCGAAGCCCGACAAGCCCCCGATCAACATTCAGATCCTGCATCTGTCGGATTGGCACGGCCAGGTCGACCCGACGGTCGTTGGGACCACTCAAGTCGGTGGGGCGCCCGCGTTGTCGAGCTACTTCGCGGAGGATCGCGCGGACAATCCGCTGACGCTCACCCTCACCGGCGGGGATGCATTCGGAGCCACTCCGCCGATCTCGAACTACTTCGGTGACGCGCCCGCCGTGCGGGCCCTCAACATGATGGGACTGACCGCCGACACGCTCGGCAACCACAACTTCGACGGCGGCATCGCTCACCTGCAGTCGCTCATCGACCTGGCCGACTACGACATCGTGTCGGCCAACCTGGCGAACGTGGACGACAACCTCACCGGCGTCGCCCCGTTCCAGATCTACGTGATCGACAAGGTGAAGGTCGCAGTCATCGGTATCACCAATGAGGAAGCACCAACGTTGGTGTTCCCCGGCAACTTCGGCACGATCGTGCCGACCGACTCCGTGGCGGCGGCCATGGCCACGCGCGAAGCAGCTCGCGAGCAGGGCGCCAGCGTCTTCATCGTCATCGCACACAAGGGCGTCACGTCGATCTCGGGTGGCGGCATCGCCCAGGGCCCGCTGATCGATTTCGCCAACGCCGTCACCGGGTTCGATCTCATTCTCGGTGACCACACCGACGTACAGTACTCGGGCACCCACAATGGCGCTCTCGTCGTCGAAGACCTCAGCCATGGCGAGGGGTATTCGCGAATCCAGTTGCAGGTCTCCCAGACAGGTGGACGACGAGTGGTGAATCGGTCGGTCCAGTTCGTGACACCGTTCACGGCCTCGGCCCCCGGCGGTCTCGACCCGGCGATCGCGACCATGCTCGCCGGCTATCGAACCCAGCTCAGCGGCATCTTCAGCACCGTGGTCGGCTCCTCTTCGGTCGTCGTGCCGCGAGCCGACTCGTGCGGACAATCCGCAGGCCGCACGTGTGAGTCGCTCGTCGGCAACATCGTGACCGACGCCATGCGCACCACGTACGGTACCGACTTCGCCATCACCAACTCTGGTGGGTTGAGGGCGAACCTGACGTGCCCAACGGTCGACAGCGCCACCGACTTCTGTCCGTCGTTCACGCCCCCACCTTTCGCCATCACGATCGGTCAGGTGAACGCCGTGTTGCCGTTCGGCAATCTCACGACCACGGTCACCCTCGATGGTGCCGAGGTCAGATCGGCGCTCGAGCGGGGGGTGTCGGCCATGCCGGGCGTCGATGGTCGTTTCGCTCAGGTTTCCGGCCTCTGCTTCACGTACAACATCGAGGCCGCAGCCGGAAGTCGGGTCGTTTCGAGCGTCCGTCAAGCAGGCGATGGCACGTGTACCGGAGCGCCCGTCGATCTGACCTCGGCGTCGACATTCACGGTCGCGATGAACGACTTCATGGCCAACGGAGGTGACGGATATCCCGTGGTCATCGCCCGGTCCGTCACCCGGAATCCGTTGGATGCCGACGTCACCGCCTACGTCCAGTCCCACTCGCCGCTGAACCCGCTCCTTCAAGGCAGGGTCACATGCTTCGACCCCAATCCAGGTTCTCTCGCCGACTGTCCCGTCGGCTTGGCCTGATCGGGTGACGTCGGTGGATCCGATCCTTCGCGCGAGGATCGACATCGCCGCAATCGACACCGCCACCGGGAGTTGACACCAAGCCCCCGATCACGTCGAGGGAGCGTGCTTGGGCTTGCGTGAAGGGGACGACGAGTGAGTCAATCCCAGCGGAAGAAGTGGACCGAGAGCGCCACCGAGCCGACGAGGATGCCGACGACGACCAATGAGGCCGTGGTGGGCCAGCCGAACCCGAGCCAGGGATCTTGAAGCAGGGTGATCACCCAGGTCAACGGAAGCGTGTTTCCGACGCCTCGCATGGCGCCCGGTGAGAGCGTCGCGAGGCGGCCCCGAGCCCGAGAGGAGGAACATCACGAAGAAGAGCATGAGCCCCGCCCCTTGCGCAGATCGCGATGTGGGCAGGACCGATCCCAGCAACACACCCAGGGCGGCGAAGGCCAACGGCCGCCAACGCGAACGCGGGGATGAACAGCAGGCCGTCGGCGGGCAGCAGCTCGGTGCCGTAGATCAACGTGCTCGCAACAGTGATCGATACGGCACCCACGACCGCGGTCAGCACGGCAATCGCGATCTGGGAGCCGAGGATCGCCCAGAGCGGCATCGCCGAGGCGCGGAAGCGTCGCAGGACACCTCGCTCGCGGTAGCTGGCGAGCCGTATGGGCATGCTCAGCACGCCAGTCGCTGCCATGACGAGACCGAGGTAGGCGGGCACGTAGTAGTCCGAGGGACCAACGCCTCGCCAGACGTCCTCTTCAGGGTCGAGTTCGACCTCGTTGCCGAACACGCCGTTGAGCACGATCAGGAAGAAGAACGGCAACGCCAGCGTGAACACCAGGCTGACCGGGTCTCGGGTGAACAGCTTGAGCTCGACCCACGTGAGCTTGCGCAGTGCTTTCACGCCGAGACCGCCGCATCTTGGGTTGCGAGGGCCAGGAACGCATCCTCCAGCGACTTGCGCTCGGCCCGAAGATCAGCCGGAGCGAATCCCGTGCTCCACCAGCGCTGCGGCCGTGTAGGCAAGGAGCGGCCCGCTGCCGTGAACAGTGACTCGCGAACCGGCTCGGTCGATGCGTTCCACCCCCTCGCTTCGGCAAGCCAGGACAGGTCGGCCGCGTCGCTCGTGAAGTGAACCGTCGGTTCACCAGCATGGGCACCGATCAGCTCTGGGGTGAGCCCTCGGCGATGATCTGACCACGGCTGAACACCGCGAGGCGATCACAAAGCCTCTCGGCCTCATCCATGAAGTGGGTGACCAGGACCACGGTGGTACCGCGAGCGCGGATCTGATCGATCAGATCCCATGCGACACGACGACCTGCCGGATCGAGGCCGGTGGTCATCTCGTCGAGGAACACCAGCCGCGGACGGTTGACAAGGGCGAGGGCAACGAGGAGCCGCTGACGTTGGCCACCCGACAGCCTGGCGAATGCCGTGTCCCGCTTGTCGAGCCAGACCCCAGTCGGCGAGCAATTCCCGCCAGTCGGCGGAGGCCGGCGAGATGGCGGCAAACAGGTCAAGCGCTTCCCAAACCCGCAAACGGTCCGGTAGCTCCGATTCTTGGAGCTGACTGCCGACCTCGCTGCGAAGCCGCCCTCGGTCGGCCTGAGGATCGATGCCGAACACCCGCACCGATCCCGAATCCGGTCTGCCGCAGAGCCTGAACACACTCCACGGTGGTGGTCTTGCCGGAACCATTCGTCCCGATGATCCCGAAGATCTCACCCGCCTTGACCTCGAACGAAACACCGTCAACGGCCGTCATCTCGCCATAGTGCTTTCGCAGGTCATTCACGATCAGAGCGTTCTCCATCGCAACAGGACCCTCTCCGAGGTGCTTCTCCGCCTCGACGTACGTCGTCCCTCGCGCCCGCGGGGGACCGTCGCGTTGAGCGACGAGCAACACGAACAGCCTCCAGCAGATGGCCGAGCCTGACCCAGGGGCCAACGGCCCAACCAGGTTCTCCCAGTCGATGGGGCTGTTGGATTTGTCGGACGAGCGCGCCGCTCAACACAGGAGCGAGGGACTCCTACCTGCGATTGATCACGCTGATTCACCGTGGCGGCCAGCCGTGCCCGCCACCAGGCCGTTGTCCAATGCCTCGGCGATCTCACGGGTCGTGAGGCCGTCGGGGAGGAGGCGCAGCACGTCCAGCTCCCGGCGGGAGAGCCCGCCGGGCCGGTCGTTGACCGGCGATCGTCGGTGCTGCAGCTCCTCGATCTGGGCCCGCGCGTAGAGAGCCGCTTCGTCGAGGTCCATGGCTCGGCCCGTGGCGGTGATGGCCGTCGCTGCGGGGCCCAGCTGCGTGGACAACCGTTCTCCGAGATCGGCGAGCTCAGGGACGTGGTCGACGCTGGCGGGGATCTGACCATCGCGGCGTGGAGCGTGGCGGCCGCCGCAAGCTCACCGAGCCGCGCCAGGAGCTCGGGCATCGAGGCGAGCGTGATGATCAGCTGGGCGATGTTCCCCGCCCGATGGAACGACTCGATGGCGATATCGAACTGGGCCAGCGCCGCGTCGGCCTCTCCCGCCGTCGTGTGGAGCCGGGCGGCGTCCCGGGCCAGGAAGCCGCGGAAGAAGTCGACCCCGCGTTCGCGGACCACCGCGAGCCCCTCCTCCCAGGCCGACAGGGCGCGGGGCGGGTCAACATTGGACAGCGTGATGCCCGCGATCCACAAGGCGTACGTGAGCCAGAACGGGTTCGCCACCTCGCGAGCCGCGGCGACCGAGCTGTCGATGAGCCCGAGCGCCTCGTCCAGCCGACCGGAGGCTTGGAGCCCGTCCACCAAGTCGTCATTGCCGAAGACACCTGAACGCGTCGAGGTCGAACCCGCCGACGAACACCGCCGCCCGGCGCAGCACGTCGCGCTCGGCGTCGTCGAGCAGGTCACAGGACCACCGCACCAGCTCGGGCAACGACTGCTGGCGTGGCGGCGCGCCGGGGCGGCCCGCGAGGAGGCGGAACCGATCGTCGAGACGATCGCGGACGTCGATGACGCTCATGCCGGCCATGCGTGCGGCCGCAAGCTCGATCCCCAACGGGAGGCCATCGAGCCGGCGACAGATCTCCAACACGGCGGACGCCGTTGCGGGATGGTCGTCGAACGAGAAGTTCGGTCTCACCGACCGGGCCCGTTCGGCAAAGAGCACCACCGCGGGGGACGACGGATCATCGACCGTCAGTGGAAGCACCGGCACCTCGTGCTCGCCGCCCACCTCGAGGCGCTCGCGTGAGGTCGCCAGGATCCGCGGTCCATCTGACCGGGCGAACAGCAGCTCGGCGAGCTCGGCGATCGCGCTCAGCACATGCTCGCAATTGTCGAGCACGAGCAAGAGGTGTTGCCGGGACAGCGCGTTGATCAGCGTCTGGGCCATCGGCGTCTCGGCCTGGGGGGTGATACCCAGGGTGCTGGCGATGGCATCGGGCACCGCCGCTGCGTCACCGACCGCAGCGAGGTCCACCAACCACGCGCCGTCGCGAAAGCGTGGTCCGATCGTCGCGGCGACCTCGACCGCGAGTCTGGTCTTTCCCACCCCGCCGACACCGGTGAGCGTGACCAGGCGGTGCGCGCCGACGCGCTCGACGACCAACGGGAGCAGGTCATCTCGACCGATGAGGGTTCCCAAGGCGATCCGCACGCTCCCCAGGGTCGACCCTGCCAACTGCAGAGTGTCGCGCGAACGAAATGGGGAGGTCTCCCGATGCGCCCCGCCGACGATTCCCGCATCATCGACTCGTCAGCACAAACCAGTCACAAGGAGAGCGAACCATGACCCAAACCATGACCAACGCAGACGTCGTCCGACGCGGCTACCAGGCGCTCAACGAGGCCGACATCGACACCATCATCCGGCTCTGGCGAGACGACGTCACGTGGACGACGCCCGGCGAGAGCACCGTCGCGGGCACGGCGCGAGGAAGGGACGCTGTCCTGGCCCAGTACGGCCGCTACGGCGGCGAGACCAACGGCACCTTCCAGGCCCAGCTCCACAACGACTTCGAGGCCGAGGACGGCCGGGTCGTCGGCCTGCACCGCAACGTCGGCGACCGTGACGGCAGGCAGCTCGACACGATGTGCTACATCGTGTTCGAGGTCCAGGACGGCCAGATCAAGTCCGGCACCGAGTACTTCTTCGACCTCCACAACTGGGACCAGTTCTGGTCCTGAGCGACACGGGACACGCAACGTCGACTTCGTTCGAGCAAAGTGAGAGATCGACCCGCGGCAAAGGACCACGATGCCGCAGGTCAGCGGCGCTCCCGGCACGGTCGAAGGACGGCTCGTCTGCGCTGATGGGAGGCCGTAGGTGCCCTCGTGGTGTACCGCTGTTGTATCGTCGGGCAGTGTCCGGCGTCATTCGACCGAACTGCAGCGCGTAGGCGCTGATCTCCGTCCTGCGGTACCGAGCAGCCCGTGTGAGTCTGGCGCGGGAGAAGCGTGCATCGTGGCACAACGAGGAGGAGCCGGACCATGACAGATGTTGCAGCGATGACGAAGGCCGAGCGGGCGACGCTGCTCGCCGAGCTCGAGGGCCTGACCGACGACCAGTGGTCGACGATGACGGTGTGCGCGCCGTGGACGGTGCGCCACCTCGTGGCCCACATGACTGCGCTCGGGAACCAGACGGTGCCACACTTCATGACCGGGTTACTCGGCAGCGGGTTCAGCTTCGACAAGTTCGTGAACAAGGACCTGGCCCGGTTCAACCAGGGATCGAACGCTGACGTGCTCGCGCGGTTCGCCAAGACCGTCGAGCACCCGACGTCGGTGCCCGGCCTGAAGTACGTGTCGCTCGGCGAGATCATGTGCCACGGCGAGGACATCCTCCGGGCGATCGGCAGGAAGGGCGACCACCCTGCCGAACACCTCGTGCTCCTCGCCGACCGGTACCGCAGGAGCGGCGCACCGCTCAACGGCAAGAAGAGGGTGGCCGGTCTGCGGCTGCGCGCCACCGACGTCGACTGGACGTTCGGCGACGGGCCCGAGGTGGCTGGGCCGGCGATGGACCTGATCCTCGCCACGTCCGGTCGCGGAGGTGCCCTCGACAGCTGCACCGGCGACGGGGTGGCCACCTTGCGCTCGCGCTGCTGAGGCACGGCTCACCGACCGTCACGGTGCCGGTGGTCGCGGGGCAACGCCAGGCCGAACCGCCGACGCAGGTTGAGGACGTCATGGCGGTCGTCGTCGTCGTCCCCTTCGTCGCCGGTGGGACCGCATGTCGAGAGGAAGGACCAGGGACTCTGGTCATTCTCGACAGCCTGGGACGACGATTGGCGGGGTAGAGCTGAAGGAGGGTCGATGACGGCTTTGGTGAGCGCTCTCGTGACGTTGGCCGCGCTCGCGGTAGCCGTGTTCCTGGTTCGTCAGTGGCGCGTTCACCCGCATCCCACTCGGCGTCGTTCACGGCCGGTCATCCTGACGCTCGTCGCTCTGGGCGGCCTTGCCGGTGGGGTCGTCCTGGCCAGAGAACTCTGGTTCGGGCTGAGGCCGACCCCGGAGTTCGCGGTGCTGGGTGATCACCCCGACCCATCGCTCGTCGGCACGGTCGCCTACATCGCATCGGACAGCGGACGGGACTGTGTCGACGTCGTGCCCGCTTCGGGGACACCGTCGACGCGACTTCGCTGCTTCGACAGCTCTGTGCATGTTCTCGCTTGGTTGCCCGACGGTCGGCTCGAGGTCACGGGATATGGCAGTGTCGATCATCCCGAGGACAGATGGCGGTTGATCATCGATCTCCGCGCCGGGACGACCGAGGAGGTCCCCCAGGCCCAGATCCCCGAAGAGGCTCCACCAGTCGACTCGCGAGGGCCCGACGGCGAGCAGGTCGTCAGCGAAACGGAGGAGGGGCGGCTTCGTGTCACCCTGACGACCGCTTCCGGGACACGTGAGCTCCTCTCGGTGGGCGCCCCGAACACATACACCTTCGGAGATCCCGCCTGGTCTCCCGACGGCCAGTGGTTCGTCGTGAAGGACGATCTCGATCAGATCGTGCTGATCACGACGACTTCCGACCCATCCTCGGCGCGAGTGCTCGTCGAGGGTGGCCATGGGCCGGCCGTCACTGACACCATCCTGTCCTCGGCCGCAAACTAAACCCGAGAGCACACGGTTCCGCGGGAACCTGCGCCGCAGATGAGACCTTCGCCTCTCGGCGCAGGTGTAGCTGCCGCTCAAGATCAAGTCGAAGGTTCCCGCCATCGAGGAGTGTCGACCATGGCCGGCATCAACCTGATGCAGGTGCTGCTCAGCTCGAGCGAGGCTGGGGAGCTGTTCGACGAGTTGGCCGCCGCCTACGCAGCGTGCGGTGCCGACAGCTCACTCGAATACGCACCGCTCGCAGATGCGCCGACCATCGGCGACGAGTCCGAGTCCTTCCGATGCGAACTCGGCCTGGCGGCCGTCAAGATCACCGCTCTGAGCACCTGACGTGCGGTAGGTCATCGGTGTCGCAACTGCGGGATCACTTCTTCGGCGAACCGGGACATGGTCTCGGTGTCCGGATAGTCGGAGCACCAGGGATAGAAGCCCGTGCACCCCATGTCGATGTAGGTCTGGATCCGCTCGGCCACCTGCTCGGGCGTTCCCACCAGATTCCCCGCGCGCCATCCGTCCATCGACTCACCCGCGAGGCTGCGTGACCCGCCGGCGATGATCTCCTCCTCCGTGCCTCGAAGGAAGATCTCCGGAGTCCAGGTCTTCTGGATGTCGTCGTAGTCACGTCCCACCTCGTCGCAGTGACCACGGAGCACATCGCACTTGTGCCGGAACACCTCGGGCGTCCCCCCGAAGTTCGAGGCGTCGGCCAGTCGCGCGACGACCCGCAGGGTGAGCTGCTCTCCACCGCCCCCCACGAGCACCTGCGGGCGCGGCGACTGGAGCGGCTTCGGATCGCAGCGCGCATCCTCCAGTTCGAAGAACTTTCCCTTGTAGGACACCGTGGGCTCAGACCACAGCGCGGTGACGATCTCGACCGTCTCTCGAAGGACCCGTATCCGGTCGCTCGGCGCGAGGAAGTCGTAGCCGTACCCCCTGAACTCGTGTTCGTACCAGCCGGCGCCGACGCCCCAGATCAGCCGACCGCCGGAGATGACGTCCAGGTTGGAGGTGATCTTCGCCAGGAGCGAGGGCTCGCGGTACGGGGCACACCCGACCATCTGACCGAGCTTGATCCGACTCGTCCGCTGCGAGATGGCGGCGAGTGTCGTCCAGCACTCGAAGACCGTCTCGTTCGCCGGCCGCGGAACGTTGTGGAAGTGGTCGTACACCCACAAAGAGTCGAAGCCGAGTGTCTCCGCCAGCACGGCGATGTCGACCGCCTTCTGCCACTTGGCCGCGGGTTCCTCGATGGAGACGAGCTCCATCCTCCACCCCTGCGGAACGAACACCCCGAACTCGAGCTCAGCCACGTCGCCGATCCTTTCCCGCTGCTCCGCATCGGCGTCGCCGAGGGGCTGGAGGAGCGACAGTCTCTGTTAATCCGACCTAAACGCTACTCTTCGCCGATGGGCAGGCCGCGTCCCGAGGGTGGGTGACGAGTGAGCGAGCGGACCCCGGTGCGACCGTTTTCCGGTCGCGTTCGATCGCAGCGACGTCGAGGACCTGCGCCGGCGTCTGCGCGCGACCCGGTGGCCCGAGCGAGAGACCGTCGATGACTGGACCCAGGGCGTGCCACTGGCCTTCGTGCAGGAGCTGGCGAACTACTGGAGCGAGGACTACGACGTCGACGCCGCCGTGGAGCGGTTCAACGAGTGGCCGCAGTTCACGACTCCGATCGACGACCTCGACATCCACTTCGTGCATGCCCGCTCTCCCGAGGCCGACGCACTGCCTCTGATCATCACTCACGGCTGGCCCGGCACGTTCGTCGAGTTCCTCGACGTGATCGGCCCGCTGACCAACCCTGCCGCGCATGGCGGTGATCCGGCCGACGCCTTCCATGTCGTGTGCCCGTCGTTGCCCGGCTACGGGTTTAGCAGTCGACCCTCGACACGCGGGCGCGGCCTGCCCTGGATCGCCGAGGCGTGGAGCACGCTCATGGCCCGGCTGGGCTACGAGCGCTACGGATCCCAGGGCGGCGACTGGGGGTCCGCCGTCACGTGCATCCTCGGCGAACGCGACCGGGACCACGTCGTCGGGATCCACGTCAACATGCCGACCGTGATGTTGCCCCCGCCCACGGATGACTCGACCGAGGCGGAGCGCCGCAGCCACGAGGACTTCCAGCGCCACAGCACGTGGGGCACGGGCTATCAACTGATCCAGTCCACCCGTCCGCAGACCCTCGGCTACGGCCTCGTCGATTCGCCCGTCGCCCAGCTCGCCTGGATCGTGGAAAAGTTCGCGGCCTGGACCGACTGTGCCGGCGATCCGTGGACCGTCTTCACCCGCGACCAGCTCCTCGACAACGCAACCGTGTACTGGCTCACGGCCAGCGGCGCCGCCTCGGGTCGTCTCTATTGGGAGAGTGCCGGTCCCGCCGCCCGCGACGATCCGACCAGCGCGCAGATCCTCCAGCTCGGCGAGATCACCGTTCCCACCGGATGCTCCGTCTTCCCGCGGGAGCTGCGACGTCCGTCCCGACGGCAGGCCGAGCAGCGTTTCACCAACCTGCACTACTGGAGCGAGCCCGCAAAGGGCGGCCACTTCGCTGCATTCGAACAGCCGGGGATCTTCGTGGACGAGGTGCGGGCGTCCTTCCGGCCGCTGCGTTGACCGAGACCGATCACCCGGCCCGCCTCTACAGCGACGTTGACTCCTACGTGGACCGCTTCACCGCTGGTTGGCGAAGGGTGAGAACGTCAGGACGGGCGTAGTGACCGGTCGGATCGAACATGCGGCGGCCGGAGGCGATGCGAGAGAGATCGAGCTCGGCACGCACGACGCCCGCCGCTCCGATCAAGGGCCCGGCGATCAGCTCACCGCCCGGCGCGACGATCGCAGTGTTGCCACGCGACAAGAAGTCGTCATCACCGCCGTACAGCTCATCAGCGTCGGACAGGTCCCGAGGGACGTCACTGCCGCGCAGGAAGGCGGTCACGCCCACCACGAAGATCTGACCCTCCTTGGCGATGTGGCGCAGGGTCGGCACCCACTCGTCGCTGTTGTCCCAGGTCGGCGCCAGCAATACGTCCACCCCGCGTTCGTACATCGCCATCCGTGCGAGGGGCATGTAGTTCTCCCAGCAGATCAGCGAACCGACCCTTACGCCGTTCACGTCGATGACCGTCAGCAGGTGATCGTTGCCGTTGGCCCACACCAGCCGCTCGGCGCCCGTGGGCACCAACTTGCGGTGGCGGCCAGCGATCTCGCCCGTGGGCCCGACGTAGACGACCGAGTTGTAGAGCGTGTCCGACCGGGTTCGCTCGGTGATGCCGAGCGCAACCCACGCCCCCGCCTCTCGTGCCGCATCA
This sequence comes from uncultured Acidobacteriota bacterium, assembly GCA_963732655.1. Classification (GTDB taxonomy): domain Bacteria; phylum Actinomycetota; class Acidimicrobiia; order Acidimicrobiales; family SHLQ01; genus CAVTWS01. The sequence goes on from CAVTAI010000012.1 coordinate 427,428, forward strand.
CGAACGGGATCGAGATCGGCGCTCTCGACGCGCACCGCGTTGGCGACAAAACGGGCGTACCAGTCGCCGTCGCTCATCGGCGGGCGACGCCAGACCCAGTCGGGGTAGCCGGGCACGAAGGACTCGGGGAACACGATCAGTTCGGCGTCCGCCGCAACAACATGGCCGGCCGCGACCTCCATGGTTGCGGCGCGATCGAGCACCACCGGTGTGGCCTGTATGGCCGCCACCGTCAAGGTTCCGCTGACGCCATCGAAGCTCATCGCGGCACGCTACTCCGCGGGCGGCACGGCGCTGACCGCACCGCGTCCGCTATGCAGCCGGCGGTCCGCCACCTTCACCAGCACCGTAACGAGGGCGTCGAGGGAGTCGGCTACCTTCGTAAGCACTGTGAGTGATGCAATGGCCGGGCCAACTGAGCAGGGCACGTTCCTCGATCGGGTGCTCATGTTCACCGATGTCGAGGGGTCCTCGCGCCGGTGGGACCTCGAACCCGATGTCATGCGTGCGTTGATGCGCCACCACGACGAGTTGGTGACCTCAGTGGTTGAACGCTTCGGTGGTGTGATCGGGGCTCGAACGGGCGATGGGGCGATCGCACTCTTTCGCTCCGCGGTCGAGGCGGCCCAGAGTGCGTTGGAGCTGCAGGCGCTCATCGCCGACGGGCCGACGGCGTCGGGCCTCTCGGCGGAACCGCTACTGATTCGGGTGGGACTGCACCGAGGCGTCGTCGAACGTCGTGACGGCGAGCACTACGGACCGCCGATGCACCGCGCCGCGCGCGTCATGGCCGCCGGTCATGGTGGCCAGATCCTGATCAGCGCCGTCATCGGGGATGAACTCCAGGCTGCGGTGGCAGCCGACCCGGCGTCGATCGAGCTCACCATCGTGAGCCGAGGAATACAGCGGCTGAAGGGGTTCCACGAGCCCGAGCGGCTGAGCGAGTTGTATCGACGCGATGTCCCGATCGAGGTTCGTGGCCTCCGAGACGTGGCGTCGATCGGGAACCTGCCCCCGATCGACGTGGACGCATTCGTAGGACGCCAGACGGAGGTGTCCCACATTCTTCCCGGACTTCGGGCGGGGCGCATTACGACCCTCGTCGGAACGGGCGGCGTCGGGAAGACCCGGCTCGCTCTTCAGCTCGCCTACCTCGCTCAGGAGCAGTTCCATGACGGCGTCTGGTTCGTGGACCTCGCCTCGGTGTTCAGCGCCGAGCGAGTGATCACTGCGGTGGCCGACACGATCGGCGTGGCCGAGGAATCGACGCAGACGCTCGCCTCGTCGGTGCGCCAGGCCCTTCACACCCGGCAGATGCTCGTGGTCCTGGACAACTGTGAGCAGGTGTTCGACTCGGTGACCGCACTGGTTCGTGCTGCGTGCTCGGACCGGATGCCCACGAGCATCCTGGCCACGTCGCAGCGCGGCCTCGGCATCGCGGGCGAGCAGGTGGAGCTGATCGCTCCGCTGCATTGCGAAGCCGGCGATGATGCCGGCATCGACGACTCACCCGCGGCGGGGATGTTCATCCTGGCGGCCACACGCGGGGATCCGACGTTCCGCGCCGGACCCGAGGACGCGTCGGCCATCGGGCGGATCTGCAGTCGCCTCGACGGTCTCCCCCTCGCCTTGGAGTTGGCGGCTTCCCGAGTGCGGGTGATGAGCGTGCGCGAGATCGCCGATCGCCTCGAGACGAGTTTCGACCTCCTGCGATCGCGCGATGGCGCCGAGCGTCACCGGACGATGTCGGCGGCGATCCAGTGGAGCATGGATCTCCTGTCGCCCGAGGATCGATCGCTGCTGATCGACCTGTCCGTGTTCAACGGCGACTTCACGTGGGAGGGAGCAGCCGCCGTCTCCGGCCGCGACCCGCTCGATGTGGCCGACAGCCTCGACGAGTTGACGCGACGGTCGTTGCTCGTGCGACGCGGCGAGGGTCTGCGCATGCTCGTCCCGCTGCGCCTGTTCTGCGGTGCCGAGCTCGCCGCCAGCGGGCGGGAATCGACGATCCGGGCGCGCCACACCGTATGGGTCCGCGAGTCGATCCCAGTTCCGTTCGATCACCCTGACCCGCACGTGGTCAATGCCCGGTTGGAGCGGATCGCGAACTCGTCCGACGACATCGACGCCGCGCACCGCTGGTTGGTGGACCATCGCGTCGAGGATGCGATCGACATGTCGCTCCAGCTCTTCGACGCGAACATGGCCCGTGCCCGCTACAGCGTCGCCCTGGATCGTTTCGCCGACTGCGACCTTGCGACCACACCGACGGCGCTCCGAGTCGAGGTGTTGGGTGCAATAGCGGCGTTCTCGTGGACGCTCGGCCGGTATGACGACGGTGACCGGGCCGCCCAGCGGGCCCTGGCCATGGCGCACGAGCATGAGCTCCCGCTCCCGCTGATGGCGGCCGTCCTCCTCTGTGCGTTCTCCGACCCGGAGACGGCGGCCGAGTTGGCCGCCAGGACCGAGCGCGAGATCCTTGGGCGTGACGACGAACGCCGGCAGGCCGACAAGGCCCGGCATTTTCCTCCGCTCGGCATGGTGCTGGCCGTGCTGGGGGACCCCGAGCGTGGAGTTCGAGTCGCCGACGAAGGGGTGGCCGAGGCCCGGCGCGTCGGGGCGTTGCTGCTGCTCAATGCGCTGGGAAACCGGATTCTGATCCAACCCAGCTCCGTTGAGGTGGCTGAGATGATGACCGAGGTCGTCGATCTGGCCCGGACGATGGGACGGAAGACGACCCTCGCCCTGGCCTACGCCTCGATCGCGCACCGGGCCCGACGGGACGGCGACATCGCCGGGTTCCTGTCCGGCGTCGTACAGACCGCCGAGCTCGCGCTCGACGCCGAGCCGCAGAGCGTGGTGCAGATGCTCCACTGGGTTCCCACGTCGGTCCTTGATCGGTTCCCGAGAGAAGCGGCGCTGATGACCGCTGCGCTCGGTTGCCTGGGGGGGAACGAGCATTACATCGGCGCCGAGAAGCACCGGGCCCGCCGAGCGATGCTGCGCGAGCAGCTGGCTACGGTGTTGGGCGACGAGGAGCTGGAGCGAGCATGGTCGGAGGGTTCCCAGCTCGGCCTCGCGCAGGTGGTCGACCGGCTCCACTGGATCGCCGACGCCTACTCCTCCTGAAGGCTCGCCGTCGGCCGTCAACGGTTGATCTGGTCGGTCATGAGGTTGGCGGTGATGACCTTCTCGGCGAGGGCGCGGCTGATGATCCGGTGCACGAGTGCGTAGAGCGCCGGCTCGCGTTCCTCCAGGGAGTCGAGCTCGCGGCGGCTGAGGCGAAGAACCGTCGTGGGTTCGATGGAGACGATGTCGGCGCTGCGGCCCTGACCGAGGATGAAGCCGATGTCGCCCACCACGGCGCCGGCGGTCATCTCGCGTAGTCGCTCCGCGTCGCCCGACGTGGTGCGACGCATCACCGCGACCGCGCCGCGCTCCACGACGAGGAGCTCGTCTCCCGGCTCTCCGGACCGCAGGATCACCTCTCCGGCGTCGTGAGAGGTTCGGCGCATCAGCGCGATCAGCGAGTCGAACAGGTCGTCGTCCACATCGCCGGCCACCCGCTCGCGCAGCGTGGGCTCGGCGTGCCGAGGCGCCGAGCTGAGCAGCCAGGCCTCGATGTCGTGCAGCGCCGGATCGATCCGGTCGAACGCCGTGATCGCCACGTACGGCGCCTCGGTTGGCGGCGCGTCACCCGCGACGACAGTGACCCCACACCGCCCGAGCACGGCGAGGATCGACGGGTTGGCGCCGCACAGGAGGACTCGGACGCCCCGATGGGTTCCGAGCGAAAGCACCCGCTCGAACGCCGCCGCCGATGCCGCGTCGATCCCGGGAACGAGCGTGGCGTCGATGAGCAGCGCCCGAAGTGGAGAACGGGAGGCGTCGTCGAGCCGTTCCCTGACGTGCGTCACCACCCGCTCCGTGGAACCGAAGAACAGGTAGCCGTGCAATCGCACGACCTCCACGCTGTCACCGACTTGGCGGAGGAACGCGATTTCGTGCGGCGGCCGGTCACGGGTGCTGGGGATGCTGGCGAGAGACGCTGTCGACCGGACGATCGGGAGGCGTGCGTACGAGTAGGCGAACAGCACGCTGGCGGCGACGAACCCGGCGATCGTCGCCTCGAGGAAGCCCGAGAACACGACGAACCCGAGGATCACCACGACCGTGATCGACTCGGTGACGCTGTACCTTCGTGCCGCCTCGATCAACCACCCGACGAGCAGTTCGATCCCGAGGAACATGATGAAACCGGCGCTCAGGAACGTCGGGATGTGGGTGATGATCTGACCGGCGAAGAAGAAGCCGAGCAGGACGACCGAGCCGGAGACGACTCCTGCGCCGCGGTGTCGGACCCCTGACTTGTTGCCGAGTACCGAGATCGAGAGCCCCGTATACCCCGGTGGCCCGCCCACCGCCGCCACCACGGCGTTGGCCAGCCCCGTGGTGCGTAGTTCGGTGTCGACATCGAGGTCACGCCCGGTCGCCGTCTCCAGCGCGGCACTGTTCATGAGCATGGCGAAGAGGCACAGCGCGGCGGTGGTGAGGATCGTCGGCGCCGCCCCGCCCACGTCGGCCCAGTCGACATCGTCGAGCATGCCCGGGAACGGCAGCTGGAGCGACGCATCGCGCGCACTCCGCGGAAAGTGACCGTCGGCGACTGCGGTCGCCATCGACGTGCCCGTCGCCGCCATCCACCCGTAGAACGCGACAAGTGAAGCGACGAGGGACGTCAACAGGACCATCGGATGCCGGAATCGCTTCACCATCACGTGCAGGAGGAGAGCGAGCAGCGCCGCCGGGACCAGCCGGCGGAGGGCAGGGGCATCGAGATCACTCAGCTCGCCCAACGACGGCGCGAACCCCACGGCCGTGGAGACCCCGCCGTGGACAAGCAGCCATCCGGTCCCGGCGAGGAACCCGGCGAGCACCGGCTGCGGGAAGTACCTGACGATCCGGCCGAACCGGAAGCGCCCGGTGATCCACAAGAGGACGCCAGTCGCCAGCGAGGAGGCGGCGATGACGGCGAAGGCGGTGGGAACCGAGATGTCGGACGCGGCGAACGTCGTCGCCAGGATGGCGACGGGCACATCCTGGATCTGGCCGATGTTGGTCGCCTCGCGACTCCGGAGTCCGATGAAGACCGCGACGACTGCGGTACAGAGCAGCGCCGACCCCGTCGCCACTTCGAGTCCGGCAGACAGCGGACCCGTGAACATCAGGGTTGCGAGGGCGACCGCGAACCCGATGCCGTCCAGCCCGGCAACGATGCCCAGCATGGCGACGCTGGCGCGTTCCTGCCCCGTTCGGGGCCAGCCAGGGGGTGAGGACGCTTGCCGCCCGACTGATCCTGCAGCGGTCACATCGGTCGGCATCAGCCGGAGAAGGTAGTCCCCGGGCGCCCTACTCTGACGACTTCGCCAACCGCGCCAGCACCCGGGTTCACGACCCGGTCCCTTGGTCGCCGACCTCAGCGAGTCGCAAGCGGCCGCCGGTTCGGTCGTGCCCAGGGACCGGCGGCGTCATCGCGATCGAGATCTTGCCGCGGACTGTGCCCGCTTCGAGTTGGCGCATCGCGGCCCTTGCTCGTTCGAGCGGGTAGGTCGCGTCGATGCTCGGCGTGAGCCTTCCGGCGTCGATGAGATCGGTCACCGACACCAGGTCGGCATGATGCTCCTTGGAGGCGAGCATGGTCAGTCGCGGACGCACGAACAGCGACACCAGTGGTGCTCTCAAGCTTCTGCCGAAGCCTCCCGTCAGGTTTCCCTTGCTCTCGCCGCCGACGATTACAAGGCTGCCCGACGGGTTGAGGGCGCGCCGTAGGCGTCGAAGTGAGGTGTTGCCGGCGATGTCGAGGATCAGGTCATATCGGCGTGATCCGTCGGTGAAGTCCTCGTTCCCGTAGTCGATTGTGTGATCGGCGCCGAGCGACCGGACGAGGTCGGTCTTGGCCGCGCTGCACACGCCAGTCACCTCGGTGCCGTAGGTCTTCGCGATCTGCACGGCGTAGGTGCCGACACCGCCGGATGCACCGATGATCAAGACCTTCTGTCCGGCTTCGATCCGGCCGAGGCGCAGCCCTTGGAACGCCGTCGTCGCCGAGATGGGAACAACGGCGGCCTGTTCGAAGGTGAGAGTCGAGGGCTTGTGAGCGAGCTTGTCTTCCTGGGCGGCGGCGTACTCAGCGAAGGCTCCTCGGCTCACGCCGAGGACCTCGTCGCCGACCCTGAACCGGGTCACGCTCTCGCCGACGGCGGCGACGGTCCCAGCGACGGCACGTCCGGGCACACGGTTCCTCGGCGAGCGGAGACCGAAGCCCATGATGCGCATCAGGTAGGGCCGGCCGGTCATCTCATGCCAGGTTCCACGGTCAAGGCCCGCCGCGTGCACGTGGAGAAGCACTTCGTGAGCCTTGATCTCGGGGCGGTCGATGTCGGTCAGTTGCCAGGTGTCGCTGGAGCCGTAGCGGTCTTGCACGATGGCTCGCATCGTCATCGCCTCGGTGGTCGCCAGTTCGGGCGAAGCGCCGGTCTGCGCGTGATCTGTCGTGTTCATGGCGTTCCTGTCGAGTCGCTGGTTACGGGTTGCTCGGTCCGGACCGAGTGGACGACGTCGACGATGGCCTGCACCGAGGCTTCGAAGCTCGCATTTTCGTCGATCAGCCCGGCGTGGGTGGAGTCGGCAACTCGGTGATCGTTGTTGGTGGACAGCGCGGCGAGGCGGTCCTGCAGATCGATCCATTCTTCGTGCTGCTGCATCGATTCGGTCGCGGTGACGACGACGAGGGGCTTGCCGCCGAGGGACGTCAGCGCTCTGGCCTGCTCGAACACCGTGCGATACATCGACTGTTCGTCACGCATGTTGCGCATCCCGCGGGCGCTGGAGGCGAACGCCTGCACCTGCGATGCGGCCGGCTCCGGGATGCTCGACCACGCAGACGTGGGCAACATTCGTGCGGCCCCCAACCGGGCAAGGCTGGGGAGCACCCCGAGCCCTCGGCTCATCATCGACTGCTCGCTGGCGAAGCCGGGCAACTCGGTGAACTCGTACGGGCTCATCGAATCCAGCAGCACCATGCCGGCGACCTCATCCGGGTATCTGGCGGCGAACGTCATGGCGTAGGGCCCGCCGGCGGAGTGGCCGACGAGCACGAAGGGACCTGGTTCGTCCGCCCGCGCCAGCAGGGTGTGCAGGTCGGCAGCGATGGCGAGGCCATCCTGCGGGGCGCCGACGTCGTCGCTCCAGCCCTGACCGGCTCGGTCGTAGGCACAGACGCGGGTCGTGTGATTCAGTTCGGTGGTGATTCGCGTCCACCCTGCGGATATCGCTCCGAGCCCGTTCTCGAGTACGACCGTGGGACTGCCGGTTCCCGTGCAGTTCAGGTGAAGGCGGCGACCGCCGACGTCGTACAACGCGCCGGGTGCCGGGTACTCGTTCTGGTCGTGCGCCCGGGCGGCGGTCTCGTACATCCCACCGGCGGCGCCGATGGCGAGTGAAGCGGCGACCGGGTAGATCACCCAGCGCACACGGCCGCTGAGGTTCCGGCGAAGTTGGACGACCATCCAACCGGCGAGTCCGAGCACTGCTGGTGGCCACACCCACCCGGCGGCGTTGAGTGCCTGATCGTCCGGCTGCGCGACCAGGAGCACCAGCCCGGCGACCGCCATGAAGGCTGCCGGCACCCCTGCCCAGCGTTGCGGCTGACTGGTGAAGCGGCTCGACAGAAGCGCGAGCATCGTCCAGCCAACGGCGAACGAGAGCAGTGCCGTCGCGGAGATGATGTGCTCGGCGGCCCCGCCGAAGACGCCGAGCGTCAGCACCGTCGCTCCCAGCAGGCCGGCGGCGATCGAACCGCCCACGACCCACCAGATGGGGTCCCGTCGGGGTTCGTCGACGACGATCGGCTGGTCAACGGTGGTGGCGGTCACCGGTGCCCGCTCAGTCGCTGACGAAGTGTGGTCAATGGTCTTCATGGTGAGTGCTCCTTGTTGATCGCGGTGCCTGGGCTGTCGTGGATGAACCCGACGAGCCAGCCCCCGTCGGGGTTGCTGTCTCGCGTCGCGTCGGCGACGAACACCAGGTCGCCGGGCACCTCGGCTCGGAGGTTGTGGTGCACGTGACGCCCACTGGCGAGTTCGTGGTGGCCGATGGTTCCCTGGCCCGTGGTCCACAGGCAGCGGAGCGCCCCGTCAGTACGCTCGTTGCCGCAGTGGGCGAAGCGTCGCGGCGTCGGATCCAGGACTTCGCGTTGGATCTTCCCGGCTCCAGGGTGCAGCGTCCATCGCTCGAGCAACGGCGTGAGCGCGAGCACGACGACCGAGTCGCCCGCCTCGAACGCGTGCACGAGATGCGGGGCGGCCACGCCGGTCGCGATCCAGATCGTGCGGGGCTCGCCGTCGCGAACGCGCCGCGCCCACGAAACCATCAGCGACGAGGACGGCGTGGTCGCGGCTGAGCACGAGATCTTGGATTCGGTCCGGGGCGTCGAGGATGGGCCGGCTGTGGCGAGTGAGCGCACCGGCGGAGACGACGACGTGCGCCTGAACGCCGTCCGTGTCGCTCGCGATGAGTTGCAGTTCACCAGTCGCCGGATCGTGCTTCGGATACGGCGCAAGGGAGCGCCGGTGGCCCGCAAGATCAACACGAAGCAACGTGTCGACGCCGGGTACCAGCTCGTACGCAGGTGCGTTGTCGCCGAACGCGAGCATCGAGCCTCCGAAGGCGACGAGGTTGTGGACAGGGGCGTCCGTCAGGAGGCGACGTGCGCAGTACGACACCCGGCCGTCGTGCGTGTGGACCGAATGGACGACGCCGTCTCGGCCGATCCCCACCAGTCGGCCGGAGAGCCCTGGCGGGACGGTGCCCCGCGCGCCGAGATCGGTGCCGTGCGGGGGCGGGTTCCACGGGTCGGTCGGCGAGGGCATGACCGCATCGTCGGACTAAGGCCGCGGCGGGCACATCGGGCGATCCCCCTCAGATCACGAGGCCCGGCTCAGGCGATGCCCAAGCGCTGCGCCACGGCCGCCGCGTCGACCCGGCTGTTGACACCGAGCTTGCGCAGGATGTTGGAGACGTGGACGCTGGCCGTCTTGTCCGACACGTAGAGCTCGTCGCCGATCTGGCGGTTGGTGCGTCCGGCGGCGACCAGGGACAGCACCTCGGCTTCGCGCGGCGTCAGGCCCAGGCGTTCGGCAGAGCTCTCATCGAGGGCGATGCGAGTGGGCGCTTCGACACTCAGCCGCGTACGGCTGGAGACGGCGTCGATCTCGGTCAGCAGCGGGTTGGCGCCCATCTCGGATGCGGTGGCGTGAGCCTGCCGGAGCGACGAGGCCGCTCGATCTGCTGCGCCGACCATCGCCGCCGCCTCCGCGTCGCGGACGAGCGCCCACGCCGTCGCCCAACGATCGCCGAGGTCGCTCCAACATCTGACGGCGTGGGCCCACGCATCGGGATCTGAGACGGTGAGACGGGACAGACTCGCATCGGCGTGGGCGAGGTGCGCCTTGGTGTCGATTTGTGGCCCACCCGGTACACCTTCGGCGAAGGAGCGCGCAGCGTCGATGCGTTGCCGCAGGCGTGCGATGGTCGCATCGACGTCGACCGGCTCACGACGCGCTCGCTGGTCGAGCGTTCGTTCTACCTCGGCGACGACCCACGCCATCGCGAACCGGGACGCCCACAGCGCCGAGCCTGTGCCCGTCGCGACCCATCCCTGTTCGGCGGCCCGCGCCGCGTCATTCCACTGGCCGAGCGCGAGATGGACATCGGCGATCGTGGCAACGCGGACGGTCTGATGCCAGCCGTCGATCGGCAACATGTTCGCCGCCGCGAGCTGGTCGAGCGCCTGATCGGTTTCGCCGCGTCGTGCCGCGAGCATCGCCCGGGCCCGAGCGAGACGCAGCAAGCCGACGGGGAGCGTGTCGGCGAGGGGTTGGCGGGCGAGCACTCCTGCGACGTCGGTCCACCGGCCGAGGCGGGTGAGCGCTTCTGCGGCGAGCGAATCGAAGTAGCACCCGAAGCCGCGATCGAGGCCGGTCAGCTGGCCCTCCGCGACCGCGTCGAGGGCGGTGTTGAGGGCCGACTGGTGATCGCCGGCGTCGCCGAGCGCGACACACAGATAGACCGTGGCCAGGGCGCGAGCTTGTGCGTTCGTGGCGGCAGCGACCGACGCACGACACATCTCGACGGCCGAGGCCGGGTCACCCAGGTTGCTGTGGACGATTCCGAGCACCCGTCGGGCCATCCCCCACGCCAACGGGTTCTCGACCGTTGTCGGCACCAGGTCGAAGACCTTTGTGCACCACGCCTCCGCGGTGGCGTAGTTGCCGGCCATGAGCTCGGCTTGGCCGAGACCGGCATACACCGCGGCGGCCTCGCGGTGTTCGTCACTCGCCAATAGCACAGCCGCCAGCCCGAACTCGGCCCGGCTCTCGTCGAGGCGCCCCGTGGCCCACAAGTAGCGCCCGAGTCGTTCGTGACCCCATGCGGCACCGAGTGGCGGCGACCCGCTCTCGAACGCCGCGCGCGCCAGCTGCACCGCTCGCTCGTTGCCGACCGTCGAGGTTGCGATGTCGGCGGCCTGCCACAAGCGATCGCTCCGGTTGGCAGCCGCGGAGGCCTCGCTGACCGAGTCCCACAACTCGAACGCGCGCTCGAGATGACCGAAAGCCGCGCCCGGGGCGACGGTCTCAGCCGCGTCCGCCGCAGCGAGCAACGCCGAGAAGGCCGCCTCGCGGTCGCCCCCCCGGTCCAGGTGAAAGGCCAGCTCACCGGCCCGATCCGCTCTTCGCAACACATCGGCGGTCTGCTTTTGAAGAGTCACCGCGATACTGCGATGTAGGCGTGCCCGCTGGGGCGGGAGCAGGTCGGCGTACACGACTTCCCCGAGCAGCGGATGTCGGAAGCGGTATGCGTCGTTGTCGACGATCAGCATCCGCTCGTTGATCACGGTCCGCACCGCTGCTTCCAGTTCGTGATCTGGCAGGTCGACGATCGCCGCGAGCAGCTCATGGCTCGCCTCGCGACCAACCGTCGCGACCGCACCCAAGACGAGGATGGAGCGGTCGTCGAGGTCGGCGATCTCGGCGGAGATCAGATCGGACAGCACGATCGGGATCGTCTCGCCCGACACATGCGCAGCGACGAGCTCGCTGGTGAAGAAGGGGTTACCGCGACCCCGGGCAAGCACCTGATCGACGAGGGCGTGAGGGGCGGGCGCCCCGAGCAGCGACGTGATTCGGGCGTCGATCTCGGCGCGGTTCAGCCCTTCCAGGTGAATTCGATGAGCAGCGGGAAGGCGGCTGAGTTCGGCCAACCGGGCCCGTTGGCTCGGGCGGGCGGCAATCTCGTTCTCACGGTAGGTGCCGACGAGGACCGCTTTCTCGTCGATGAGGTTGCGGGCGAGGTACTCGAACAGGTCCCACGTCACCGTGTCGGCCCAGTGCAGGTCTTCGAATCCCACGATCACGGCGGCATCGGTGGCCAGCTGGGTGATCAGATCCAGGACGGCGACGAACAGCCCCCCGTGTGGTGAACCGTTCAGCTCCGGTACAGCAGCGCTGGGAGCGAACCACTCGTGCAGCGGCGCTCGCGCCGGCGTATCGCTCAGCAGATCCGGCTTCGCCCGGCGGACCTGGCGCACCAGGTCGGTGAGCGGTGCGAGCGGGATGGCGTCGCCGCCGATGTGGGTGGACCGTCCGAGGAACAGGCCCACTCCGGCCCGAACGGCGCTCTCACTCACGACCGTCGTCTTGCCAATGCCCGCGTCGCCACCGACCAACACGACCGATGGCAGCCCATTGTGGGCGTCCGCGATGGCGCGCTCGAACGTGGCCAGCTCTGCGAGCCGACCGACGAAGTCCGATGCCGGCAGCCGATCGTGGACGATGGTGTTCAGTATCGCGTGGTGCGGGCTGCCACCCGCCCAGGTGGCCGGCGCGCTCGTTCCTCGCGCCTGCGGATCTGAGGGGGGATGGCCGATGCGGGCCGCCACCCCTTAGCCCGATCGTGGCCTCCATGGACACCATCGAGACGATTCCACCGAACAGCCCCTCCGACACCCGCCCGGCGAAGCTACGTCGCCTCGGCGTCGCCCTCCTCGCCGCCGCGCTCATGAATGCGACGTCGTGTGGCAGCGACACCGAGACCGCGGCCACGGTCACCCCGAGCAGTTCCGTCGTCCTCCCGACGACGACGGTGCCGCCCACCCCAACGACGGTGCCGCCCGCCCCGACAACGACAGCCTCACCACGACCGACGGCGGCCATTGACGAACTCGTCGGCGAGGAGGGCGAACGACTGCACGTGCGATGCGTCGGCCAGGGCGACACGACGGTGCTCCTGATCGCCGGCTTCGAATCGAGCTCCGACGGATGGGTCGCCATCGAGCCAACCCTGTCGGGCCGCTCGCGGGTGTGCTCCTACGACCGGCCCGGCACCGGAACCAGCGACCCACCCACGTCGACATCGACCTTCACCACCCAGGCCACAGACCTGCACGCGCTGTTGACCACGATCGGCGAACCCGGACCGTATGTGGTCGTCGGCCACTCCTTCGGAGGCGCCGAAGCCGTCGCGTTCGTCTCGCGGTTCCCCGGGGAGGTCACCGGCCTCGTCCTCATCGACGCCACCCCCGCCACGTGGCCGGCCGCCCTCTGCTCCGTCGCCGACGACGGCTCCGAGGCTGCGACGATGCTCCGAGCCACCTGCACCGGGCTGTTCCTTCCGACCGGAAACAGGGAACGCCTGGACGCCATCGCGGCGTTCGCCGAGGTCTCCGCTATCGGCCCGCTCGGCGCGCTACCGACGGCGGTCATCACGGCGAGGGACCGTCAGCTCGGTGGCCTGGCCGCACCGGAGGCGGCACGGCTCACCGACGTGTGGAACCAGGGTCAACAGGACTGGGCCGACCTGTCGACCTCCGCGCACTTGGTGACCGTCGACAACACGGGCCACCACATCGAGATCGACCAACCCGCCGTGGTCACCGACGAGATCACCCGCCTGCTCCCGTAGCGCACGACCCACCCAACCCAACCCGAACCACCACACCCAAGGAGTCACCATGCACGGCCGTCCCACCACCCAGTCCCTCGGCGACACCCACGCCAGCCACCCCAACCGTTGGCGCATCCTCGGCGTGCTCGTCCTCGCCCTTCTCGTCACCTCCATCGACCACACCATCATCAACGTGGCCATGCCGCGCCTGGTCGGCGATCTCGGCGCCAGCTCGGCCCAACTGCAGTGGATCGTCGCGTCGTACACCATCGTGTTCGCCGGGTTGCTCCTCACCGCCGGCAGCCTCGGCGACCGGTTCGGTCGCCGAGGCGCACTTCTCGCCGGCCTGGCCACGTTCCTCGCCGGTTCGGTCGTGGCTGCCACCACCGGTTCGACGGCGGCGCTCATCGCCGGCCGCTGTGTCATGGGCATCGGCGGTGCGCTGATCATGCCGACCACGCTGTCGATCCTCGTCAACGTGTTCGGCGATCCTCGCGAGCGCGCCCAGGCGATCGCCGGATGGACGGCGGCCAGCGGCGCCGGCATCGCGCTCGGACCCATCGTCGGCGGCGCGTTGATGCGCAGCTACTCGTGGTCGTCCGTGTTCTGGATCAACGTGCCGCTACTCGTCGCCGCCGTCATCGGAGCGCTGCACCTCGTTCCCGATTCCCGCGACCCCCACGCCACTCGGCTCGACCCGGTCGGCGCCGTACTTTCCATCGCCGCGATCAGCACGCTCGTCTACGCCATCATCCAGGCACCCGAACGAGGCTGGACCTCGGGCACGTCGTTGGTGAACTTGGCCGCCGGGAGCGCGATCGCGATCCTGTTCGTCGGCTGGGAGATGCGCCGCGACGATCCCATGCTCGACATGTCGCTGTTCCGCAACCGCAGCTTCTCCGCCGGAAGCGTCGCGCTCGCGCTGCTCTTCTTCGCCATGGCCGGAACGGTGTTCATGCAGGCCCAGTACCTTCAGTTCGTCCTCGAGTACACACCGCTGGCCGCCGGCTTCGCGCTCGTTCCTGCTGCGATCGGGATGCTGCTCGGCACCGGAGCCGGTGCGCATCTCGCCGAGATGCACGACGGACGCATCGCCGTCACCACCGGCACGCTGATCGCCACTGCCGGCGTCGCCGCGCAGGCCGCGTTCGTCGACGGGGGTTCGTACCTGCCCACCGGTGTGGGGCTGCTGTTGTTCGGCCTGGGCGCCGGCATCGCGATGCCGGCTGCTACCGAGATGATCATGGCGACACTTCCCCCGGCCCGCGCCGGGGTCGGCTCCGCCGTGAACGACACCGTCCGCGAGTTCGGTGGTGCACTGGGCGTCGCGGTCATCGGCAGTGTCGCCGCCACGAGTTACGCGACCTCGATGCGCAGTGAACTCGACCGGTTCCCCGACCTGACCGGCGCCGACCGCAACCTGCTGGTCAACAACGTGGGCGCCGCCATCGAGACGAGCCAGCACCTCGGCGCCCATGCTGACCAGATCGCCGGCGCCGCCCGCACCGCATTCGTGGATTCCATGCACAGCTCGTTGTGGATCGCCGCGGGGCTGGCGTTCTGCGCCGCAGTCGTCACCGTCACCCAGCTGCCCCGACAGACGGTTCACGGCGCCCACGGTGCCGCGGTCGACCATGCAGATCACCTTGCCGTGGCCCACGCCAGTCACGGTCCGCACATCGCGCCAATCGAGATCACCGCGTCGGCTGAGGTGTCGGCGCCATGACCATCTGCGCAGGCGATGTCGCTCGTGACATGATGATCGTCGGTGGCGGCGCCGCCGGCCTCACCGCCGCCCTCGTGCTGGCGAGGGCCCGGCATCGGGTCACCGTGGTCGACGACCAGACCCACCGCAATGCTGCGGTCGACGAGTTCCATGGCTTCCCGACGCGCGACGCGACCGCACCCAGCCGCTTCCGCACGGATGCTCTCGACGAGCTGAGTTCCTACGGTGTGGCAATCGTCAGCGCGGCGGTCACCAGTGCGAGGACCACGGACCGGAGTGTCTCGATGTCGCTCACGGACGGCACCAGTGTTCACGGCGACGCGGTGGCGCTGGCCACCGGGGTTTCTGACCAGCTACCACCGATCGACGGTCTCGCCGACCGCTGGGGCAAGTCGGTGTTCAACTGCCCGTTCTGCGATGGGTGGGAGCATCGCGACCAACCGGTCGTCGTCATCGACGCCGCGCCCGGCGCCGACCACCTCGCCACCCTGCTCCGTTCGTGGACACCGCACGTGACGGTGGTCAACGCGGCCGAAGTCCTAGCGCTCGGCGGCGGCGGAACAACCCTCAGCCACGTCACGCTTCGCGACGGTCGCGCCATCCCGGCGACAGCTGCGTTCGTGAAGGCGCCCGTCGTGCCGCGCAGCTCGATCGCACGAGCGCTCGGCTGCGAGGTCGACGTGGACGGCTACATCGTCACGAGCGAGACGGGCGCCACCACTCATCCACTCGTGTGGGCCGCCGGAGACGTCCGTCGCCCGCCGCCCATGCCGCATCAGGTGATACTCGCCGCCCGCGACGGTTCCGTGGCCGCCATCGCCATCCACAAGGCCTTCGTCGCGCACAGCCTCCCGCCGGCTCTTGAGGCTGCTCACCAGTTCCGGGCCGTCGCCAGCATCACGGGCTCGGGCTCCTGATTCTCGCGGCCCGGAGCGGCTGAGCGGTGACGGAGATCGCTTCTGCGTGCCCGTCCAGTCAGCCCATCCACCCGGCGAAGTCGGCACGCCCCGCCCGGATCACGACCCCGTCCCTTCAAAGGTGTGATGCACCGCCTCGACGTTGTTGCCGTCGGGGTCGCGGACGAAGACCCCGTAGTATCCAGCGTGGTAGTCGGGCCATACCCGCGGTTCGTGCAACACCTCCACCCCTGCCGCGGCCGCCGCGTCCCAGAAGGCCACCACGGCAGCCCGGTCAGGGGCTCGGAACGCCAGGTGCGTCTCGCGAAACCCCTCCCCCGTGCGCTGCGGGCCCAGCCAGAAGGTCGGGAACTCCGTGCCGTACCCGATGCCCTCTACCCGGTCGAAGATCCGGCGGCCGCCGAGCGTGCCGAGCACGGCGTCGTAGAACGCAGCGCTCACCGCGAGGTCACGGCACTGGATCGATACGTGGTCCAACATGTCGGGGCTTCCTTCCGATTGGGAGTTGATTGTTCGGACACCGAATGAGCTCACGGGGTTGCCCACGCTGCGGCGCGACCCGAGTCACAACAACGCTTCGAACGCGAGGAGGGCTTCGGATGCGGGGGGCATCGCCGCGATCTCGGCTTTGATGCTCAACGCCGCCTGACGATACGAGGGGTCGCCCAGCAGCGCCGTCACGCCTTCGTGCACGGCCCTCATCGTCAGCTCGTCGCGGAGGAGCCGCCGACCCGCACCTGCGGAGACGACGTGGGCGGCGTTGCTCCACTGGTCGGCGCCTTGGGGAATGACGAGCAAGGGCACGCCGTGAGCCAGCGCGCCGAGCACCGTCCCCGACCCACCGTGCGCGACCATCGCGTCGCACCACGGCAGCAACTCGTCCTGCGGAATGTAGCTACGGATGATCACGTTCTTCGGTTGAACGCCGAGCAAGGCCGGGTCGTTCTGGCGGCCGGTGGTGACGACCAGGTTGACGTGCTCGCGGAGGGCGTCGATCAGGAGGCGGAATACGTCCATGTCGGTGTTCCAGATCGTTCCCAACGTGACGTACACGACCGGTCCGGGCGGCAGGGCATCGAGCAACTCGGATCGTTGCGACGCGCGCGCCTGTCCTGCGGCCGGCCGCATCGGTTGCACAGCGTCGAGGTCGGCGATCTCGCGGATCTGGAGGGCGGGTGGGCACGGGTCGATGTACAGGTACCGGAAGGCTCCGCCGAGCGGATGGGGTGTGAGTCCACGCGCAGACCAGTGTGAGGCAGCGGCCGAACCTGCGTCCTCGAGCAGCGCTCGCGGGATCAGCGCGCCGTACCCCACGTCGACGTAGGGGATTCCCAACGCCGTGCTGATCATCGGCCCGGCGAACTCTGCCATCTCGTGCACGACCAGGTCCGGCCGCCATGTCGCCATGATCGCCTCGAGATCGACCGCACGAGTTGCGAGCTCGAGACCGGCGAAGATCTCGGTGAAGAAGAACCTGCGCTGGTCGTCACCGACGAATGTGGACACCGCCGGATACCTCGGCGCCCATTCGGCGCGAAATGACTCCGGCGGACCCGCCTCGAATGCGGTGAAACCTGCCCCTCGTGCCCTCTCAACAACCGGAACACCCGACGCGAACGCCACCGTGTGCCCAGAGGCTCGGGCGGCCACGGCGAGCGGAAGCAGCGGCTCGAAGTGGCCCGCCAGCGGACGACACGTGAACAGGAGCCTCGAACTCTGTGTCACGGCTGCGCCTTCCGGAATCCTGCGCCATCGTAGACCGACGCCCGTCCGGCTCGAGCTGCCTCGGCTCGGCGTGGTCGGCGCCGCGACGACGGTCTCACCATCGAGCCAGGCGACCGGTGGACACTGCCCCGAGGGCCTTTCAGCTGAGTCGCTGCTCGAGGTGGATGACCACGACGTCTCCGTCGGTCTTGCCGATGGCCTTGCGGGTGCCGGCGGCGATCGGGAGCTTGTGGGTGCCGTCGCCGAGGGCCATGAACGCACTGCGGAACGGGACGCCGTCGACGGTGCCGGAGACCTTGACGAGCCCTCGAGTACCGAACACGGTGGCGGAGTCGGGCAGCTGTACGCACGTCCACGTGTCGCCGTCGCGCGACGCGTCCCAACGTGGCCGTGAACGTGATGTCGAGCGGGCCGATGGCGGAGTTCTTCATGCGATGCTCCTGTCGTCGAGTTCTGTCGGTCAGCTGAAGAGGCCGAGGATCGCGCCCATCGCCACGAGTTTGATCAACCAGTCGCCGGCGTGGAGGGCGGCACGTCGCGTCGGCACGCCCTCGTGGAAGACCGAGCCGGCCAAGAGCACCACGGGAACTGTCCACAACGACAGGCCGAGCAGAGCTCCCTCGCCGAACCCGCTCCAATCCGCGACGGCGAGTAGCCCGGCGACGAGCGCCGCGACCGCCAGGTTGCGCACCGTTTCAACGAGGAGCTGCACGGCCACAGCCCGCTGACGTGCCGGCTCAGGGGCACCGGGTGCGGGCATCGCGCCGTAGTAGACGACGCTGAGGATGAACGCCGCCATTGCCGCGATGACGATCCCAACTGCGATCATCGTGAACCTCCAAGATAAAGTACTTTTCGGTACTGATACCATACGGGCGGAATAGAGTACCGTCAAGTATCAAATGTGATCGGAGGACACGTTGCCTCTTCCAAGCGGCACGGATCGCCGACGTGGACGACCCGCGGGGCGCCAAGGCGAGGAGCTTCTCGCCGTCGCGGGGAAGCCTTCATCGAGCTGGGCTTCGGCGGCACCACGATGCAGGAAGTCGCGACCCGCGCCCAGATCTCCAAGACGTCGCTCTACCGGGAACACGAGTCCAAAGACGAACTGTTCACCGCGGTCGTGAAGGACTGGGCCGCACACGGCCGAGACGCCATGCGACCGCACCTCGATCGGCTCCTCGCCGCGGCCGACCTACACCAGGCCTTCATCGAGCTCGCCGCCACCCTCCAAGCGGCGGTCCTCGCCCCCGACGTGATCCGAATGCGTCGCCTCGTCGCTGCGGAATCCGACCGGTTCCCCGACACCGCCGCGACCTATCTCGCTGACAGCTGGACCAGCAACATCAACGCCCTCGTCGACACCCTCACCGACCTCGCGGCTCAGCGCCGGCTGCACGTCACCGACCCGTGGCTCGCCGCCCACCAGTTCACCTGGACAGCGGTCGGTGCGCCCCTCAACGCGCACACCATCGGCGGGAACTCAGCAAGCACCCCACCAGACGTGCTGAGCCGGTTTGCCACCGCCGCCGCCGACGCCATCGTCGCGGCCCACGGCGGCGACTGACCGCCCCCGTCGATGATCGACGCCGTCTCGGCGGAGTCGTCGTTCAGCGGAGGCGGTAGAGAACGAACTGCGGGTGCTCCACGCCGAGGGCCTCGACGGTCGTGAACCCTGCGTCGGTCGCGTACCGGTCGACGGTCTCTGCGCGTATGACGGTGCCGGTGCCTGCGCCGCCATCCTGCATGCTGACCGCGAGGCAATGCATCGTGCTGAACGAGTAGAACAACCGTTCCATCTCGTTCGTCGGCACGGTGAAGGTGTCCTCGGTCCGTTCATCGACGACCAACACCGCTCCGTCATCACCGGCAAGCGTGCGCATCGTCCGCAGGATGCCGACTGGGTCGGGCACATCGTGCAGCATCTCGATGGCCATGACGAGGTCGTAGTCGCCCTCGATGGTCGAGTCGGCCGCGTCCCGGGCTTCGAACCGCACGCGATCACTCACGCCGGCGGCGGCGGCCGCTCGCTGTGCCACCTCGACGGATGCTCGGTCGAGATCGAAACCGTCGACCTCGACGTGCGGGTAGGCGCGGGCGATCGTCACGGCGGCGAGTCCCTCGCCGCACCCCACCTCGGCGATTCGCACTGGACCACCGGCATCGAGCTTCGCCTGCACGTCGGGCAGGGCCGGCAGCCAGTTCTGGGTCAGGTGGTTGATGAATACGGGACGGGTGAATGCCGCCTGCAGGTCGTGGAGGTCGAACAGCCCAAACGCGGCGCCCGTGCCGTCTCGGAACTCCTCGACCATGATGTCGATCGCCTTGGCCAGCCAGGGCACCACCGCAGCACACGGCTTCATGCAGGCTTCGCTGTCGTCGTCGAGCAACACATGGGCATGCGCGTTCGGCAGCTCGAACCGGCGGTGCTCGGGTGCCTTGGTGGTGTCGTCGACCGTGACGACACCTGCCACCGCTTGCTGCTCGAGCCACTCCCGCGCGTAGCGCTCCGCGATGCCCGCTCGATTCGCCAGATCGGCGGCGTTCGCCGGGCCTCCGCTGGCCAGTGCCTCATACAGCCCGAGCCGGATGCCCAGCTCGACGTTGGCGAGCTCCATCGCGGCGAGGCAGGCGCCGAACAGGCTGCCCGCGAACTCCTCGACCTTGCTCTCGTCGCCTTCGGCCAACTCGATCACGGGCACGGGAATCTCCTCGTGAAGAGAACTCGGGTGGATGGCCAGCACGCGAACAAAGCGGCGGCGGCCTCCGACGCGGATGGTACACCTGACACCGTCGAGAGGAGAAGTGTGATCGAGACCACCGGGTCAAGAAGAAATCTCGGGATCGGCAAAGACACAGTCGCCCCGATCGCAGGCGGTCATCACCTCGTTCACCTCGCGGCGAACGGCGCGCAGCTGCGCGACAGCCCCAAGGCCTGAAGCCGGCGAGCCAAACGGATTCGCTCCACCGTCGCCGAGCTGTAGGTGCCCCGGCGCAACCCTGATCGACGTTGATCCCGTCAGCGTCCTTCGCTCCCCCGGCGGGTACCCCTGGTGCGCGGTGAACTGGCACGGCGACGCGACCCCCTCCCCACCTCACCTGGGGCCGGCCACCTCGTCGACGATCCGGGCCGAGTTCGCGAGCCTCGCACGCCCCGAGGGCATCCCCACGCGCTTGCTGTTCCAACGTCTGGACGAGGGCGACGGCGTCGCCGACCACGTGGCCGCGGGCGCCGAGTTGGTGAGCCGAGAGCATCTCTGGACCGTGCTGGTCGACTATCCGGTCACCGTTACTGCGTCACCCGCCGCGACCCGGTCGCGGGAGTCCTCGGGCACGTGCCGCCGGCGTCCGCGTAACCGCCCTGGGATCCGGCCCGGTACGTGAACACCTACGAACGAAGCGGCTCGTTGCGATTGGGTCCCGGCGCCGCCGAGTGAGCACCGTCATCGTCGATGCAGAGCGCTCACGGCATCATTCGCCGAGGCAGGCGCCAATCTCATTGTCGAACTCCTCGTTCGTCTCGCCGGCGAGATCGGCCCGAACGCTGCCGACGACTTCATCGTCGGTGATGGTGTCGCGAACGCAGTCGATTTGCTCATCGCTCACGCCGAACTCAGTGAGAAAGTCCAGAAGGAACTGCACTCCGCCGAAACAGGCAACGAAGTCGTCGGCAATCGTGTCGAGTGTCGCGTCGTCGAGATCGAGTGACGCGAGGTTCTCCTCAGTGGCAACGACGAGATCCTCCGGTGTGTCGAACCCGGTGATGATGTCCTCGTCGATCGCGTCGACGGCGTGTTCCGCGGCGCAGCGCGCCTGCTCCTCGGAGAGCGGCGGACCGTCGTCGTCCGGTGGTTTGGCGAGATCGGCGGCGACCGCGTCGACGTAGGGCCCGAGGTCGGCCCCGTCGTCGCCGCACGCCGCAAGCGGCGCCGCGACGAGCAGACCGACGAGGACTGAGCCGAATCGCATCCGCATGGGTGCCCCTCCCGATTGGTTCGTGTCGTGCAACCTATCTCCCGAACAAGGAGCCAGCGTCATGACCTCCGCCGAGACCGCGCACCTCATCGCCGACCCGGACTTCCGCGTCGGCAAGGTCGACCCCCACCTGTTCGGGTCGTTCGCGAACACCTGGGCCGGGCCGTATTCACCGGCATCTACGATGGCGCGCACCTGACGGTCACCAGGACCGGCCTCCGAGCCGGCGTGGACCCGGGCAAGGTACTGTCGGCCGGCCACCGAGGGAGGCCCAACGAATGACGCTGCCGTACCGCGATGCCGCTCTGCCCGTTCACCGGCGAGTCGACGACCTGCTCGGCCGCATGACCCTGGAAGACAAGGCCGGCTTGTTGTTCCACACGGTCACGGCACCCGGCGATCTCGCGGCTCCTCACCCGTTCCTCCAGACCCCGTCGGCGCAGTCTCTGGTGGTCGAGCGGCACATGACCCACTTCAACCTGCTCGGTGCCGCACCCGACGGTCGGGCGTTCGCCCGATGGCACAACGAGCTCCAACGCCTGGCGGCCGATCAGCCGCTGGGGATTCCCGTCACCTTGTCCACCGATCCCCGGCACCACTTCATGGACAACCCGCTGTCGTCGATGGTGGCCGGGCCCTTCTCACAATGGCCCGAGCCGCTGGGATTGGCCGCCATAGGTTCCGAGGACCTCATCGGGGAATTCGCCGACATCGCCCGCCAGGAGTACACCGCGGTCGGGATCCGGGTCGGGCTGCACCCCCAGGTCGACCTGGCCACCGAACCGCGCTGGGGCCGGATCTCGGGCACCTTCGGCGAGGACGCCGCACTCAGCACCCGCGTGGCGATCGCCTATGTCCGCGGGTTCCAAGGCGACAGCCTCGGACCGGGGTCGGTGGCCATGATGGCCAAACACTTCCCGGGCGGCGGGCCCCAGAAGGACGGCACCGACCCCCACTTCTCCTATGGCCGGGAGCAGGTCTACCCGGGGAACCACTTCGCCTACCACCTCGAACCGTTCCGGGCCTTGATCGCCGCGGGCGTCGCCCAGATCATGCCGTACTACGGGATGCCCGTCGGGACCACCTATGACGAGGTCGGGTTCTCCTTCAACCGGTCGGTGATCACTGGCATCCTCCGCGAGGAGCTCGGCTTCGACGGCGTGGTGTGCACCGACTGGGGCCTGGTGACCGACAACACCGACCTGGACCACCTCATCGAGCTCATGCCCGCGCTGGCCGACCTGGCCAAGGCGCGGGCCTGGGGGGTCGAGCATCTCGACACCGAGGACCGCCTCCTCAAGATCCTCGACGCCGGGGTCGACCAGTTCGGCGGAGAGGAGTGCCCCGACATCGTGGTCGAGCTGGTGCGGTACGGTCGGCTCGCCGAAGCGCGGGTCGACGAGTCGGCCCGTCGGCTCCTGCGGGAGAAGTTCGTGCTCGGACTCTTCGACGCTCCCTACGTCGACGAGGGCCACGCCGCCGCCGTGGTCGGGTGCGCCGAGTTCCGAGACGCCGGGCGCCGCGCTCAGCAGGCATCGGTGACCCTGCTCACCAACCGCGAGGGCACGGGTGCCCCTGCCCTCCCCTTGACCGCCGGCCTCAAGGTGTACGTCGAGGGCGCCTCAGCCGAGTGCGTCGAGCGGCACGCCACGGTGGTGACCGACCCCGCCGATGCCGATGTGGCGCTCCTGCGGCTCAAGGCCCCGTCCGAGCCGGGCGTGATGATCCAGCACGGCACCCTGGAGTTCACCCCCGGCGAGATCGAGCGCATCACCACCATCTGCGACCACGTGCCCACGGTGATCGACATCTACCTCGATCGACCCGCGGTGCTCACCCCGTTCGTGGCCCCTGCGGCGGCCATCACGGCCAACTTCGGGATCGACGAGGCGGCCCTGCTCGACGTGCTGTTCGGCCACGCCCGACCCCAAGGCAACCTGCCCTTCGATCTCCCCCGATCGATGGCGGCCGTGGTGGCCAGCCGCAGCGACGTCCCCTTCGACACCGAGGACCCGGTCTTCCGCTTCGGCCACGGCCTGCGGTACGTCACGACGTGACCAAGGATGTTCTGGCCCCGGAGAGGGGGCCTCGCCGGCGCGAGACCCCTTCCGCATGGATTCAGCTGCCGGTCAGTCGGTGATGCGGAGTTCGACGGTCTTGTTGATGCCCATCGTCGGGAGTTCGGGGTTGCTCATGCCGAGGAACGTCTGGGCGGCCTCGCTCTGGACGTCGTCGTGTTCGCCGGTCCCGCCGGTGATCGCGCCGGTGATCGCCTCGCCCGACACGGCGCCTTCGAACCCGCTGACGACGATCGTCGCACCTTCGCTGGTGCGGGCGCCGTCAGCGATGAAGTAGCCGGTGCACGTCCAGGTGCCGATCACCTCGTCGGGAAACTGGGGGCTGCCGTCGGCGTTGACGCCGTCGGTGTCGGAGTCCGGGAGGGTGCCTATCTGGGTAGTGCTAGCCCGCAGTGATGAAGGCGTTGCCATAGGCCGGCGCAGCGAGTGCCGCCTCGATCGAATCGAAGCCCTCGGTCGATGCCGTCAACACCGGGCGGCGTGAGTGTCCGAGTCACATCGTGAGTCGAGGATCCGATCGAGCTGACAGGCCGGGACGGATTGCGAGCGTCACTCCCTGCCGAGTCCGGAACTCTCACGCCCGCTGTCGAACGGTGCGCAGTCGCGCTCACGATGGAACTCGAGCGCGAAGGTGACCGGTCCCGTGACGTCGACGTGGTGAAGCCGCCCGGGAGGGATGACCACGCTCGCCTCCGCACCTACGTCGATGATGCGGTCAAGTTCGTCCTCGAAGACGAACTCGAGCGCGCCGGTGTGCACGGTGAGCCGGGCCCAGACCCCATCGGCGACGCGGTGCGCGCGTCGGAGACCGGCCGGATGGTGGTCCTGGTCGAAGGTCTCGGTCGTGCGGACGTGTTCGAGTCCGTCCGGCAGCTCAGTCCTCACGTCAGCGTCTCTCCGTCTGATGTTGGTGCGCGACGCACACCACGTCACGCTGTCGGCCTGGGCGTAGGCGTAGAGGGCGGCGGCTTCCATCTCGACCCCACGGCTGGTCGAACCAGGCGTCGTAGGCGGCGGCGTCTGCAGGCGCATTCTTCACGATGCCACCTCCATCTCGACGGGCAGCTGCGCCCGTTGCCATTCGGGAAAGCCGTCGGCGAGGCGGCGGGCCGGTCGACCTCGCCGGCGCAGGAGTCGCACGGCGTCGTCGGCCATCACGCAGTATGGGCCTCGGCAGTAGGCGACGACTTCGACGTCTCGTGGGATCGACTTCAAGGACACGGCGAGTTGGTCGATCGGGAGTGAGCGGGCTCCAGTGATGTGCCCGGCGGTGTATTCGGCGGTCGGTCGGACGTCGAGCACGATCACGTCACCGGCGGCCAAGCGTGCGGCGAGCTCGGCCTGGGTGATCTCTTCGAGACGGGAGCGATCGCCGAGGTAGGCGGCGGCAAGCGCCTCGAACTCGGCATGGTGTGCGGCCGCGACGTCCCGCAATGCCGACCACAACTCCACGACACGAACCGACGTCAGCCGATAGTAGATCCGGGTGCCATCCCGGCGTGTGGTCACCAGACCGGTCGTCGCGAGGGTGCGCAGGTGGAACGACGTGTTCGCGACGCTCTGACCGATCTCGTCAGCCAACTCCTCCACATGACGTTCACCTTGGGCGAGGACGTCGATCAGCTCCGCCCGCCGACCGTTCGCCATCGCCTTCGCGACCTCGGCAAACCCGTCGAACAACGCATCCTTCGCGACCCGATCACCCATAGACCACCTCCACCAACGACTCTATTCAAATATCTGCTTGACAAGCTACTTTCGGTTGCGCCATTATTCAAGTCGTTCTTTGAAGATGTGGTGGAGGTGTTCCAGATGCAGGTGCACGGGTTCGTCGACGAGGGTCTCGGCCATTCGTCGTACGTGATCGACCTCGGGGACGGTACCGCGGCAGTGGTCGACCCACCCCGCTTCCCCTCCCACCAGGAAGCACTGGTCGAGGCGTCGGGCTGGCGTCTCGCGTGGACGATCGACACCCACTCCCACGCCGACTACGTGACTGGCAGCCCCGGCCTCTTCGCCCGCCGAGGTGTCACGTTCATCGCACCGGCGGCATCGAAACTCGAGACCCCACATCGGGCAGTCAGCGACGGCGAGCAGGTCGCGCTCGCCCCCGGCGTCAACGTGACGGCGATCGCGACCCCCGGCCACACACCGGACCATCACACCTATGTGCTCGAGGCCGACAGTGCGCCCGTGGCTTTGTTCACGGGTGGGTCGCTCATGGTCGGCACGGTCGGGAGGACCGATCTGTGCGGTCCCGAGCTGACGGTGCCGCTCGCCCACCAGATGTTCCGTTCGCTGCACCGCTTCGACCACCTCCCCGACACGTTGACCGTCTACCCGACGCACGGTGCCGGGTCGTTCTGCTCCGCCCCGGGCGCCGCGGAGCGCACCACCACCCTCGGCCGCGAACGGACCACGAATCCTCTGCTGTCGATCTCCGACGAGCAGGCGTTCGTGAAGCGACTCGTCGACGGGTTCGGCACGTTCCCCACCTACTTCGCGCGGCTGCCCGAGCTGAACCGTCGTGGCCCCACTCGCATCGACACCCTCCCGGCCCTGCCTCTGCTCGATGTCGACACCGTCGCCCGCCACCTCGAGTCCGGCGCGACGATCGTGGATGCCCGGCCCTTCGTCACCTTCGGCGCCGGCCACCTCCCCGGGTCGATCTCGAACACGCTGCGACCGGTGTTCGGGTCGTGGCTCGGCTGGCTCGTCCCCGCCCGCACGCCGCTCGTGTTCATCCTCGACCCCGACCAGGACCGCAGCGATCTCGTGCGCCAGTGCCTCGACGTCGGCTACGAACACCTCATCGGCGAGCTCGACGGCAGCGTCGACGCATGGGAAGCCAGCGACCGCCCGCTCGCCACGATCCCAGTCGTCGGCGCGGACCAGATCGACGGCAACGTGGTCGACGTGCGCCAAGCGAATGAGTACGCGGCCGGGCATCTCCCGGGAGCACACAGCATCGAGCTCGGCTCCATCCCCATCGCACCGCTTACGGCCGGTGAAGCAGTGACGGTGATGTGCGGGCACGGCGAGCGCGCCATGTCCGCCGCCAGCATCCTCACCGCACGCGATGTCACCGCCATGGTGTTCGACGGAGGCCCCGACACGTGGGCCACCGCGACCGGTCGAACTCTGGAGGTCGGCCGATGAGCACCACCACACCGGCTCCATCTGGCATCCGGCTCGGGCTGCGGGAGAACCTCGCCCAGTTCATGCTGCTCGTCGGCGTCAACGCGCTCGTCGGCGGCATGATCGGCCAAGAGCGCACCGTCCTCCCCCTCCTGGCCACCGACGAGTTCGGGCTCGACAAGTACACCGCGACCCTCACCTTCATCGCCGCGTTCGGCATCGTCAAAGCAGCCACCAACTTCTTCGCCGGCACCCTGTCCGATAGCTACGGCCGCAAGCCGGTCCTGGTCGCGGGCTGGATCGTCGGCATCCCTGTCCCGCTGCTGCTGATGTGGGCGCCCACGTGGGGATGGGTGGTGTTCGCCAACGTCCTGCTCGGCGTCAACCAAGGCCTCACCTGGTCCACCACCGTCATCATGAAGATCGACCTCGTCGGCCCCGCCCGCCGCGGCTTCGCGATGGGCCTCAACGAAGCCGCCGGCTACGGCGCCGTCGCCATCACCGCCCTCGCCACCGGATGGATCGCCGCCGAACACGGCCTGCGCCCTGCGCCGTTCTATCTCGGCATCGCCTACGCCGCTCTCGGGCTCGGGCTGTCCACTCTCGCGGTGAAGGAGACCCGCGCCCACGCCCATCACGAGGCCGCGAATCATGTGGCATCCAGCGCCGACCACCACGCCGGACTGACCACGGGGCAGATCTTCCGGATCACCTCGTTTGGCGACAAGGCGCTCTCGTCGTGCTCACAGGCTGGGCTGGTCAACAACCTGAACGACGGCCTCGCCTGGGGGTTGTTCCCGATCTTCTTCGCCGCGGCCGGTGTCTCGGTCGGACGGATCGGGATCCTCGCCGCGCTCTACCCCGCCGCGTGGGGGCTCGGGCAGCTCTACACCGGCGGGCTGTCCGATCGGATCGGCCGTAAACCGCTCATCGCCGGCGGCATGCTCACTCAGGCAGCCGCGCTCGTGTGGATAGCGGCCGTCACCGGCTTCTGGGCGTGGGCTGCTGGCGCGGTCGTGCTCGGTATCGGCACTGCGATGGTCTATCCCACCCTGCTCGCCGCGATCGGTGACGTCGCCCACCCGACCTGGCGGGGTCGCTCCGTCGGCATCTACCGGCTGTGGCGCGACGGCGGATTCGCCCTCGGCGCCCTCCTTGCCGGCGTCCTCGCCGACCTCGCCTCCATCGAAGCGGCGATCTACGCCGTCGCCGGTCTCACCGCACTCTCCGGTGTCGTGGTCATCGCCCGCATGCACGAGACCTACCGACCGTCACGGTCATGACCGACGCTCGTGCCGGCCGACGCTCGGATAATACTGACTGAGTCAGTTATCATCATTCGATGCCTCGCACGACACCCCCCGATCGTCTGGTCAAGCTCCTCGACGCCGCTGCGGCAGCCTTTGTCGAACACGGGTTCCAGCGCACTCAGATGGACGACATCGCGGATCGGCTCGGCGTGTCGAAAGGGACCATCTACCGGGCGGTCGACTCCAAGGAGACGCTGTTCGCCGCCGTAATCGCCTGGGGCGACAGCTCCGACGAGGTACCGGGTGACGGCCTCACCCCGACCCACGACGTGACCTCGGTCGCAACCACGGTGGCCGCCGAACTGGCCGACGCTGTCGCCGGACTCGAACTCACCACGATCGTCGCCGACCGCAAACGCCTCCGGGCAGCGAGCGGGTTCGGTGACGAGATCGAACGCGTCACCACCGGCCTGTTCCGGGTGATGCGCGGTCGGCGCACCGCGATCATGGTCCTCGACCGATGCGCCAGCGAGATGCCCGGGCTCGCCACCGTCTGGTTCGGTGACGGCCGCTACGCCCTCCTCGATCTCTTGCACGACTACCTCACTTTGCGATCGACCCACCTCACCATCGACGTCGACCCGGCGATCCTCGCCCGCACCATCGTCGAACTCATCACCACCTGGGCCGTCAAGATGCCCTGGGATCCCGCACCCCGCCCCTACCCCGACGACACCGCAGCAGCATGCGCGGCCATGATCCGCCACCTCCTCACGGGACCAGGGCAATGAGGGCCGACGTCGCGGCACGCCCTGGGGTGATCGCACGGTTCCGGTCCCGCCAATCGGGGCATCCCACGGGGCTCGTCGGTCGTATCTTCGGACGCGCAATGGTGAAAGACACCGCGGATGCCAACGACCGGGCCCTCGCACTGCTCGAGCTCACCGCACCCCGGACCGTGCTCGAGGTCGGCTTCGGCCAAGGACGCACCGCCGCCATCCTGCTCGACGCCGGCCACCACGTCCTCGGCGTCGACCCATCCGCCACGATGGTGAAACAGGCCACCGGCCGCAACCGCACCGCATGCCGCGACGGTCGTGCAGACCTGCGCCACAGCGACGGCACCACGATCCCCTTCGCCGCCCACGCGGCCGATGTCGCGTTCAGCGTCCACACCGTCTACTTCATACCCGACCCGAACGAAACCTTCGCCGACATCGCCCGAGTCCTGCGCGCCGGCGGCACCCTCGTCCTCGCCTGCCGCACCAGCGACACGCCAGTGCCGGCATGGATGGACCCTGTCATCTACCGCATCCCCACCGCCGCCCACCTCACGTCGATGCTCACGTCCACCGGCTTCGACCGCGTCGACCATCACACCGTCGACACCGCCGGGTACCAGCTCCACCTGTTCGCAGCCCACCTCGCGAACGACGCGGCCATCTCGTGAGCATCACCACGATGAGCATGCCCGAGCGACTCGCCGTCCGCGCCGCCAGCGGCCCGACCAGCGAACTGAACCGAGCGTGCACCCTCATGGATCTCGCACCCCGGGCAAACGATGCTCGGCGGACTCACCGCGACCGGCGCAATCCGTCGAGCACCGACATCCACGCCTTCCTCCCACGCGTCGCCGAACAACCCGGCTACATCAGCCACCCGCGCCGCCGCCATCGCCGGCGCCGCCGCCCTTGGTTTGGCTCACGCCGAGATCCACGAGACCTGGGGAGTGCTACGACGACGCTCGCGCTGGGACGGGCCACCGATCGACCAGTCGTAGAACCCGGACCGGGAGACCTCAAGCACCCGGCACATCTCGACCAGGGACCGTTCGCCCGCAGGATCAGCCCGCTCCTCGGCGATGAACGTGCACACGGCGGTCACACGTGCTGCGGGTGCAACGCCGAGAAGTAGGCGACTGCGTCTTCCCAAGATGTCGCTCTCAACGGGTGACCCGCTCGAGCTCGGCTTTCATCTCGCGGATCCCGGTGGGCTCGGCCGCGGTCGGACCGGTGCCGGCCTTGGCCTCGGGGACCCAGTGCCCCGGGCCTCGAAGAACTCCGAGCGTGCCTTCCTGGCGACCGCGGTCACGACATGGTCGCACCCGTGAGCAGCCGCGAGTACCTTCTCGTCGACACCGACCGAGCGAGGCGCAGGGATGAAGATGACCGGGTTCCGGTACCACCGGCCCGAAACCCTCGACCACGCCGTGGCCCTGCTCGCCGAGCTGGGCGACGAGGCCAAGGTGCTCGCCGGAGGGCAGAGCCTGCTGCCGCTGATGGCGATGCGGCTGGCCTCGCCCGGCCACGTGATCGACATCGGCGGACTCGCGCTCGACCACCTACACGCCGTTCCCGACGGCGTCACGGTCGGCGCGCTGGTGCGGCACTCGTCCGCTGAGCGCGCCGACACGGTGGCGCACGCCGCGCCGCTGGCCGCAGCGGCGCTGCCCCACGTGGGGCACCGGGCCATCCGCAACCGAGGCACCGTGTGCGGGAGCCTGGCCCACGCCGACCCGGCCGCCGAGCTCCCCGCGGTGGCGCTCGCGTCGAACGCCCGGTTCACCGCCTGCTCCACACGCGGCTTCCGTACTATCGACGCGGCCGACTTCTTCACCGGCTACCTGTCGACCGAGTTGGCCGCCGACGAGCTGCTCACCGAAGTCACCTTCGGGGCCCCTCCGCCCGGAACCGGCGCGGCGGTGTACGAGGTCAGTCGGCGCCACGGAGACTTCGCCCTCGTCGGCGCCGCGGTACAGGTGACCAGGACCCCCCACGACACCGTCGCCGACGCCCGGGTCGCCCTGTTCGGCGTGGCATCCACGCCTGTCCGGCTCACTGAGATCGAGGCTGCACTGACGGGTGCGGTGTGCTCCAGACCGAGCGCCGAGGCCGTCGCCGATCTGGTCCGCCACCATGTCGACCCGGTCGGCGACCTGCACGCGACCGCCGCGTACCGCCGCCACGTGGCCGGCGTGGTCACCAGCCGTGCCCTGGTCGAGGCGTTCGCCCGAGCCCGCGGAGATCACCATGGAGCCTGACCGCCGCTCGATCTCACTCATCGTCAACGGCGAGCCGGTCGATGTCGAGATCCACGTCAACCACACCCTCGCCGAGGTCGTGCGCGAGGACCTCGGCCTCACCGGCACCCACCTCGGCTGCGAGCACGGCGTGTGCGGAGCGTGCACGGTGATCGTCGACGGCGCCGCGGCGCGTTCGTGTCTGATGCTCGGCGTGCAGGCCGTCGGCTGCTCGGTCGAGACGATCGAATCGCTCGCGGGTAGCAGCGGTGAGCTTCACCCGATCCAACAGGCGATCGTCGACGAGCACGGTTTCCAGTGCGCGTTCTGCGCTCCCGGCTTCCTCATGACGATCAAGGCCCTTCTCGACGACGAACCGGCGCCGTCGATGGACCGGGTGCGCGAGGAACTCTCGGGCAACCTGTGCCGCTGCACCGGCTACGCCAGCATCCTCGCCGGCGTAGCGGCCGTCATCCGGGGGAGGTCGGGCGATGCGTGAGGCGATCGCCGGGCGGTACGTGGGCCACAGCGTGCGGCGAGTCGAGGACCAGCGACTGCTCACCGGTACCGGGCGGTACGTCGACGACATCGTGGTGCCTGGCATGGCTCACGCCGCCTTCCTGCGCAGCCCACACCCCCACGCCACGATCGCGTCGATCGACACCAGCGCGGCCGCGGCGCTCCCGGTGTCGTCGTCGTGGTCACCGGCGCCGAGATGGCCACGTTCACCGATCCGTTCCTGAGCCTCATGCCCCTCGCGGGCTGGCGTGACCCGACCTTCTACTCGCTCGCCGTCGACCGCGTGCGCCACGTGGGCGACCCCGTCGCGATCGTCGTGGCCGAGTCACGGCGACAAGCCGAAGACGCCTGCGAGCTGATCATCGTCGACTACCGGCCGCTGGGATCGGTCGCGACCATCGGCGACGCCCTCGACCCCGCTACAGCGCCCGTGTGGCCGATCGCCAAGGGCAACGTGCTGCTCGACGCGAAACGTGACTACGGAGCGGTCGACGCCGAGTTCGCACGGGCCGACGTGGTGGTCGCCCGCCGGTTCGTGCAGCACCGCATCGCCAACCAACCGATGGAGACACGCGGCCTGGTCGTCGAGATCGCCGGGTCTGGGCCACCCATCGTGCACGCCGGTACCCAGACCGCTCACGTGCTCAAGTGGACCCTCGCCCTCATGTCGGGGCACCAGACGATCCGACGGTCGCTCTCGACGCTGGCGCGCAACCGCGATCGGGTGCGGCGTTTCCTCGACGGTGCCAAGGCTGCGGGCGCCAACCAGCCGACCGACGCCGCGCCGCCAGATAGAGCGATGATCCGGGACCTGCTGCGCCAGCTCGCCCGCGACCCTCGACGCACCCTGGCCATGAACCAGGCGTTCGCCAGCCTGCTCGCCCAGGACCCCGCCGACCGTCCCGAGGTCGTCGCTCCGGACATCGGCGGCGCGTTCGGGTCCAAGGGCCTCGTGTCGCGCGAGGACGTCGCCGTGTTCGCGGTGGCCCAGCGCCTCGGCCGGTCGATCAAGTGGATCGAGGACCGCAACGAGAACCTGATGGTCGGCGGTCATGCCCGCGACGAGACCGTCGATCTGCGGCTCGCCCTCGACCGCGATGGCACGATCCGGGCCCTCGCCGCCGACCTGGTCATCGACCAGGGCGCCTACCCGGCGTTCCCGTTCGGCGCCGGCATGTTCACCCAGATCATGAGGGTGATGATCCCCGGGCCGTACCGGGTGCCGGCCCTGCGGTTCGACGCTCGGGTGGTCTCGACCAACAAGGCCACCTACGTCGCCTACCGCGGCCCATGGGCCGTCGAGACATGGGTGCGCGAGCGGCTGCTCGACATCGCGGCCCGCGAGCTCGGCATGAGTCGAGCCGAGATCCGTCTGCGCAACATGTACAGCGCCGACGAGCTGCCCGCGGCAATGGTCACCGGCCCGACGCTCGACATCCGCATGTCGGCCCGGGGCACCCTCGACGAGGCGCTCGAGCTCGCCGACTTCGACAACTGGCCAGCCCTGCAGGAGCGGGCCCGCGCCGAGGGACGTTGCGTCGGCCTCGGCCTCGCCACCTTCATCGAAGCCGCGCCCGGGCCACCCGACTTCGGCGACGCGCTCATGCCGGGCATGGGCGCGGCGGCGACCGGCGAGCCGATCTCGCTTGTGGTGGAGCCAGACGGCACGGTGTCGATCCACAGCCAGCAGGTACCTCACGGGCAGAGCCACGAGACGACGTTCGCCCAGGTCGCGGCCGACGAGCTCGGCGTGCCGATCGAGCAGATCCGCTTCCGCTGGGGCGACACCCGCCAGTCGCCGTTCGGCCTGATGGGCACCGGCGGCAGCCGGGCCGGGGCCATGGTGGGCGGCGCCGTGACCTTCGCGGCGCGGGAGCTACGCGACCAGATCCTGCGAGTGGCCGCCGACATGCTCGAAGCCAACCACGACGACCTGGTGATCGAGGACGGGCGGATCCACGTGATCGGTACCCCGGCGATCGCCGTCGACTTCGCCGAGGTTGCGGCGCGCTCGCCGCAACCGCTTCAGGTCGCTCGCGACTTCAACGGCGGCGAGGGTGGGTGGGCGCAGGCTACGCACGTGTGCTGGGTCGACATCGATCTCGAGACCGGTCAGGTCCGGATCCCTCGATATGTGGTGGTCGAGGACTGCGGGGCGCTGATCAACCCGGCGATCGTCGACGGCCAGATCCGCGGCGGTGTCGCCCAAGGCATCGGCGCCGTGCTCTACGAGAAGATCGGCTACGACGACTCCGCCGTGTTCCAGACCGGCACCTACATGGATTACCTGCTGCCGACGGCCATGGAGATCCCCGACATCGAGATCCATCACGTCGAGACCCCCACCGACGTCGAGGCCAACTACCGCGGCGTCGGCGAGGGCGGCATGATCGCCGCCCCGGTCGCGCTCACCAACGCGATCGAAGACGCGCTGGCCCACCTCGGCGTGCGGATCACCGAGTCGTACCTGCCGCCCGCCCGCATCCTCGAGCTGGCCGGAGTCATCCCCGCCCCCTAGCGTCGACCCCGGTCGACATCACGGCGGCAGCGTCCAGCATGAACCGGACTCGGACAACAAGCGTCGGGACCCGCCTGATACCTCGGACCGTCGACAACGACGAAGCCCTGGTCTCAGCAACGCTGTGACCAGGGCTCTTTCAGTGGCGGGGGCCCGAACCGCGCCTTGACTGCAACGCTCGAACTTGGGCAATCAGCGTTGCTCCACCCAGTATGACGAAGTATGATCGGTTTATGACTGTCGAACGACTCACCGTCTCGATCGAATCAGAGCTCGCGATCGCCGTCCGCGAGGCCGCCGAAGCCGACGAGCAGAACGTGTCCGCCTGGCTCGCCGACGCTGCCCGTCGCCAGCTCGCCAATCGCGGCCTCCGCGACGTCGTCGCCGAGTGGGAACGCGACCACGGCGCCTTCAGCGATGAAGAACTTGCAGCCGCGCGCGCCCTCGTCGACGGATGAGCGCACTCGTCCTCGACACCGGCGCGCTGATCGCGCTGGACCGCAACGACCGCACGGTCTGGGCGATGCTCCGCAACGCTGCCGACGACTCCGCTCAGGTGTCCGTGCCCGCAGGCGTCATCGCACAGGCATGGCGCGACGGAAGCCGCCAAGCCCTCCTCTCCCGAGCACTGACCCACTGCGACGAGGTACCGCTCGAAGGATCGCTGGCACGCGCAACTGGGCTGTTGTGCGGACGCGCCGGCACGGCCGACATCGTCGACGCTTCCGTCGCCCTGGTCGCCGCTGCCCGATCGCAAACCGGCCCCACCGCCCTCGTCACCTCCGACCCAACCGACCTCCGACACTTACTCCAGACGCTCAACGCGTCAGTCCGCCTCGTCGCCATCTGACGCCCTTCGGCTCTCCCGCTGCGATTTCGAGCACCCGACTCGGGCCGATACCGAGTGGCACTTTCTGAAGCGGGGGCCTCTCTCAACCACGATGGACGCGTCGCTGTGTGGTGTACCACTCATCTCCGGCTGGTAGGCCGTCCATGTTCCAGCTCCACGAGACAGTGGGTGAGATCCGTACGTACCAACCGGGACCGATGAGACCGGTTCGCTCGACAGGGTCGTCGGCTACGCCGTAGATACGGATCCCACGCGCAATGAACGGTTCGAGCGAGACCATGTCATCGATGACCAACGCGACACTGCGGGCGCCGGAGGTGATGTTGCGCACTTTCCGGGTTGACAGAAATGCGTCGCCCGGACCACCGATCCAAATGTTGGTCCCGTCGAGCTCAAAGGCCACCGGGACGACGTCGGGCTGGCCGGTGGCGTCGGTGGTTGCGAGACGCGCGAGTGGTTGCGAGGCGAGGAACTCGATCTCAGCAGCGGTGAAGCTCACCGGGCCACCTTCTGTCTGATCTCGGCGGCGCGTTCGTCGAGGATGGCCTTGACGATGCGGTCCGGGAGTGGTTTGTCTGCCGGGAACCGGATGGTGCTCTGTGCGGTGTCGTAGTCGGCGAGCTTGTCGGCGATGCGGCTCAGCGCGGTCTCGCTCCAGACGCCCAGCGACGAATGCTTCTTGTAGGCCTTGAATGCACACAGCGTCTCGCCATCGAGGTTGAACAGCGGCTGGCTCCAACGGATGTGCTCGGTGACGTCAGGGTAGAACCTCTTGATCTGGCCGTACCGCTTCTCGAGCGTGTGACGGTGCGTTTCGGGCACGGTGTCCAGATAGCCGACGACATCATCGAACTCAGTGGCCATACCCGGAAACGCTACCCATCGGTCGATCGGCGGATCAACCGTCGCACCCACCGTGAATCGACCCAGCTACCGAGCCCGGTCCGGCGCGCACTCCCACCCATCAATACCCGCTCGTAACCGGCGATATGCAGTGGTCCAACGCGTCTGTGAGGTAGGTCGATTGCGACGGCGGGAACGCGAGCGTTGGCCCTCGCGCTCAGGAGCGGGCGATCGTGAACACCAGGAGTGCGACGCGCCGGGAGCGTCGCCGCCTTCGCGTTCGTGACCGCGTTGTCCGGCTCCGGTGGCGACAGCTCTCGACACCGTCGAACTCCCGGCGGAACTCCCGGACTTGCTCCCGCTTGCCGGCCGGTGTGCTCGTCAGTGGCGAGGCGGAGCCGCTGATGCGACCAGGGCGGTGAGGACACGGTTGACCCAGCGCTGACGTGTGGTGAGCCGCCAGCGGTCGACGTCCTCGCGGTCTGAGTCTGGCGCCACGACCGGCCGGGATCTGCGGCATCGACGGTGACGTCGATGCCCTCAGCACGGAGGCGCTCGGCGACCCGACGCAATTGCTCGAGATCGACGTCACTCGACACCGACACCACGCTGTTCCGCCAACGCCACCGATCCCAGGCGACAGCGACCACCAAAGCCGCTCCGGCACCTGCCAGCGCACCCACCGTCGGATGCCAGCCCACGACGAGCGGCGCGACGCCGCCAGCCAGGGCAGGCGGGGCCAGGAGCGCCGCCCATCCAACGACATTCAGCTCGACCATCCGGAACGGGCCGCCACGCAAGAACGAGAGCGCCGATGGCCGCCGCAGACGAACCGGACCGGGCCCGTACTCGAACCAACCACCGCCTTTCACGTCGCCAATCGTCGCACGCGGCGCGGGCCAGCGACGCCCGAAATCCGTGCACACCGTCCCGGTGATTATCTGTGAGTGCTGCCCGATCTTGCTCCCGATGAACGATCTCGTCGGGCTGCTGGCGGCCGGTCGGCGCTGGGGTGTCACGCTCGCCGCTGCTCGTGGGTGCGTACCTGTGAATGAAGCACGAGACGACGACAGCGGTGGTCGAGGGCGAGCGTGTGGTGGCGCTCACCCCCGGCGCGGCTGTGGTGCTGGCGGAGATCGTGCGCGGGTACCGGCGGGCGCACGGGCTCGGGGGAACTCGGGAGACGAATCTGGGAGACTGGAGCGATGAGCACGGCCCGGCTGGCGTGCGCGGCGTACATCCGCACGAGCACCGACGATCAGCAGTCGCCTGAGGACTCGCGCCGCTGGCAACTCGACATCGCCTCCCGGCTCGTCGGTTCGGCCGGCGGCCAGATCGTCGCTGTGTACCACGACATCGACGTCACCCGCGAGCTGTCGTGGTCCCGCCGCCCTGAAGCCTCCCGACTCCTGAAGGATGCTGCCGACCGGGATCGGGGCTGGTCGGCGCTCGTGATTGCCGAGCCGCAGCGGGCGTTCTCCGGCGGGCAGTTCCAGCTGGTGTTCCCGCAACTCACCCACTACGGGGTCGAGCTGTGGGCCCGAGCTCGGCGGTCGGATCGATCCCGACAGCGAAGGCCACGAGATGCTGATGAGCCTTTTCGGCGGCCTCTCCAAGGCCGAGCGTCGCCGGCTGCAGATCCGCACGCGCAACGCGATGCTCGCTCACGCGGCGGCCGGGCGTTGGTTGGGCGGGCGCCCGAACTACGGGTACCAGCTCGTCGACACCGACCAGCCGCACCCGCAACGGCAGAAGGCCGCCGCGGGCATCAGGCTCCGTGTCCTCGAACCCGACCCGGATACGGCACCGGTGGTGCGACGGATCTTCGAGCTGTTCGATGCCGGGGTCGGCTACCGCTCGATCGCGAACCGCCTCGAAGCCGACGGTCTCCCGTCGCCGGGTGAGGTCGGGCCGATCCCGCACCGGCGTTCGGCGGGTGTGTGGTCGGGGTCGGCGGTGCGTGCGATACTGACCAACCCGCGCTACCTCGGCCACCAGGTCGCCGGACGACAGCGCCGCAAGGACGAACCGCTCGACCCGACCGATCCCGCCGCTGGGACCACCAGCCGCCAACGCTGGCAACCCAGCAACAGCTGGGTCACCTCCGACGAACCCGCGTGACTGGCCATCGTCGACCCTAAGCTATGGGAGCGCGTGAACGCCAGGATCACGAACACGCACGGGCCGGCGCGCCGCCGCCCGAGAGCTACTCCCGGCACCTACCTGCTCGCCGGGCTCGTGCGCTGCAAGGTGTGCGGCCGGTCGATGCACGGAGCCACGCTGAAGGGCAACCCGTACTACCGGTGCGACCGTGTCCGACCGGACTACGCCGACACCGGCCACCCGCGCACTACGGCCATCCGTGAGGACCGCATCGTCAGCGTCCTGGACGACTGGCTCGGCCAGCTCACCGACGCCGAGCACCGCGAGACCACGATCGCCGCGGCGCTCGCCGCCGATGCCACTCAGGCTCCGGAGCCGCCCGAGGTGCAGGATGCAAGGCGGGCGCTGCGGGACCTGCCGGTCGAGCTCGACCGAGTCCTCGCAGCCATCCGCGCCGGGATGGACCCCGACCTCGCCGTCATCACCACCAAGCAGATCCAACGCGACCTCGCCGCCGCCGAAGCCACCATCAGCGCCTGGGAACACCAGCACGACGCACCGGCCCCGCTCACCGCCGACCAGATCCGCGAGGCGCTCGACCACGCCGGGAACCTCGCCGCGATGCTGTCCGAGGCCGAACGCGAAACGAGGGCCCGGCTGTACCAGGCCCTCGATCTCGAACTGCTCCTCGATCCTGTCGGAGACTCTCCGACCATGGATGTTCGGTTGCAGCTATGTGGTGGCGGGGGCGGGATTTGAACCCGCGACCTTCGGGGCCCGGGTGCGGCGCCTCGACGGGGCGTGCGCTGCTCGTTCAGAGGTCTACAGCAGCGGCGCCCACCGAACCGGCGCGAAGTCACGAGGACCGAGCCAGATGCTGGCGATCATCGTGTCGACAAGGACGTCAACGTGGCGTCAGATGTCCTCGAGGATCCGGAAGAAGTCGTCGTCCTCCTCCTCAAGTGTGAGGTCATGGACGACGAACCTGCGCAGGTCTCCCCATGGGCTCGAGGTCCCTCAACACCTCCGCGATCGTCGCTGGCTCGACGGAGGTCGGCGTCACATCGGTGGTGTCACCCGCCCTGGTTTGTTCGGTCTCGCCGCTCCGTGGTGTTGTCATGCCGCTGACGCCGCTCAGGCTGGGGCGAGCAGATCCGAGTGGGAGGCGACGCTGCCGGGCAGAACCTCGAGCTCGATGTTCCCGTCGATATCGACGGCCAAGATCCGCGCGACCCTGGGGTCGGCGTCGTCGTCGCCGACGACGACGTACCGTCCGATCCGCAACTCGACACCGGGTCGAGCATCGCACCCGCGTACCCACAAACGCCGGTCGTTGGTCATGTCCATGAAGTCCACCGCGATGTCGTAGTCGTCCATCTCCGATCCTCCGTTCCTGTCAGGCAAGGCTACCCCTCCGGCGGTCGCCCAAGGTTGGGGATTGGTTCGTCGAAGCACCGGTCGAGCCTGGCCAGCGTCAGCTCGCTCAGATCCGCGAGCACCAGCGTGAAGTGCGGGTGATCGAACGTGGCGAGCAACGCGAACCCGGCTTCACGAACCCGACCGAAGGTCGAGAGACGCACCTGGCGGTAGCCGACGATCCGATCCCGTCGGCACGCGTCCTGCACGGTGGTGTCGATCACGCCCTCGACCGACACCCCGTACACGGCGTACAACGCGAACGTCCGCTCAGCAGCCCTCGTGACGTTGTCCGGGCTCATCACACCCGCACGGACCACCACGGCCGTGTCGTCAGGCGGCTGCTCGGGTCGAAGGGGCAGTGGCCGCGTCACGTCCCCAACCTACGGCGCACGGACTCGGCCAGCTCAGGCGTCGCCGCTGGCTTGCTGGAGTTCCTTGCGGCACGCGGCGCAGCGTCGGTAGGTACGGTCGTAGTGCTCGATCACACTCGACGCTGTCGCCTGGTCTGCCGCGGCAGACGCGTGAGCGAGCGCCACGACGAGTCGGGCGACGAGACCGTAGGCGCTTCTCGATTTGTTTGACAGCACGTCTGCGGCGATGGCATCGACACGTTCCGCCGCGACGGTGAGACGCTCGGGGTCGGGCGGGACCTGGTGGAGCGCCGCAGCGATCCTCGGAGCGAGCGGCCTCGGCTCGGGGTCGGGCTCGCCGGTGTCGAGACGGGGTGTGCGACGCAGCCCGGTCTCCCACGCGACGCGTCCGGTGTCGAGCGTCGCGAGGAGGGCACCGCCGGTCGTTGGTCATGTCCATGAAGTCCACGGCGATGTCGTGGTCGTCCATCACTCGAACTCCTCCGCTGACGTCTGGTCAGATTGCTCAGCGCGGGGTTGTCGTTCGTTCACAGCGGGGCGTCGGCCCGCCGAGGCGCCATCAGTCTGACGTAAGTTCTCGCCATGGCTGCCTTCCACGCCGTCTACTACCGGGATGCCTCCGGCGCCGAGCCGGTCCGTGCGTACCTCGACGGCCTCGATGACGATGTCGCCGCCGTGCTCGCCCAACAGATCGACCGCCTGAACATGCTCAGCGACGACGTGCCACACCTCCCGTTCCCTCACACGTCCCAGGTCGACGGGGAGTTGCGAGAACTGCGTTGCCACTACGGGCGCCAACTGTTCCGCGTGCTCTACCGACGCTCGGACCGCCTCATCGTCCTGCTTCACATCTTCTCGAAGCGCACTGCGACGATCTCGGCCTCGGACATCAGCGTGGCGAGGGATCGATGGGGTGATTTCAAGGAACGGATGGACGCCGACCCGCGTACCCCGCCGCGCCCCGCTGGCCATGATGCGCCATGACGCCATGGTTCGCAGAACTGCTAACCTGGTCGGAGAGGTGAGCCCTATGACGAAGAAGCACAGCCCTGCCGGTACCAGCGTGTCCGAGGACATCGAACAACGTCGCGCCCGCTCCACCAGGTTCCGGGAGATGCAGGACCGCCTTCGCCCCTTCGAGGAGATCGCTCGCGTCGTCGTGATGCGACGCGCACAGCTTGGGCTGACCCAACAGGACCTGGCCGCGCGGATGAGCACCACGAAGTCAGTGATTTCCCGCATCGAGAGCGGCCAGCATCGTACGAGTACGGACACACTGCGCCGCGTAGCCGAAGCCCTCGACGGCCACGCGGTCATCGGCTTTGAGTTCGGCTCCGACCAAGCGCTCCGTCCCGAACTGGTGCGCCTGTAGGAGCCGATCGGCCTTGCCCGGCGACGGTGCTTCGCCGATCACCGTATCGACGGGCGAGAGCGACCCGACCGACCAGTCGTTGGTTCGCGAGATCGAAGGCCTCAGGGCAGAGATCGCCCGCCTGCGGGGACTGCTCGGTCTGGATGACCGGTCCAGCGACGGCCACTCGCAGGTGTGGGTCCCCACCCTGCTCGAGGAACCGACCGACCGGGCGACGGTCGACCGCTCGTCGACGGCGGCGGAGAAGGTCGGATTGTTCCGGTCGTTGTTCGGTGCCCGCTCCGACGTGTACGCGTATCGGTGGGAAAGCACGTCGAGCGGCAAGGCCGGTTGGTCGCCGGCGACGAAAGACCGTTGGTCCAAGGGCCGTCCACCCAAGCACCACCTGCCGCTGACCGACGACGTGTTCGTCTCCCACTTGCGCGGCGACGCGACGATCGGCATCTACCCGCTGCTGCGCAACGACACCTGTGCCTTGCTGGCCTGCGACTTCGACAAGGGGACGTGGGCGCTCGACGCGCTGGCGTACCTCGACGCCTGCCACCGCAACTCCGTGCCGGCAGCGCTCGAGCGGTCCCGGTCCGGCAACGGGGCGCACGTCTGGGTCTTCTTCGACGCCCCGGTCGCGGCGTCAGCGGCCCGAGCGATGGGCGCCGCACTCCTACGACAGGCGATGACCGCGCGGGCCGAACTGGACCTGTCGAGCTACGACCGGTTCTTCCCGTCGCAGGACTTCCTGCCGAAGGCCGGGTTCGGGAACCTCATCGCCTTGCCGCTGCATGGCAGCAGCACCGCGAAGGGCACGACCGTGTTTCTCGATCCAACAACGATGGAGCCGTGGCCTGACCAGTGGGCGTTCCTGTCGTCGGTCGCCCGCATGAGTCCCCAACGCCGTGGAGTCACTGGCCGAGACACTGCGACCCGTCGACGCCGGACCGATGCTGTCGTTGGCAGAGCTGGCCCGAGGAGACGGACCGGCGCCGCCTCCGCTGGTGCGCGCTCGGCTCGGCGCCGAGTTGTCGATCGAACGGCGAGGCCTCCCGCCCGCCGTGATCGCCGGGCTGAAGCATCTCGGGTCGGTCGCGAACCCGGAGTTCCACGAGAAGCAGCGCCATGCGGTTCTCGACCTGGGACACACCCCGGTTCATCAGCGCCTACCGAGAAGACCTCGAGTGGCTCCACCTACCCCGAGGGTTGACCGCCAAGGTCAACGACCTGTTCACGGCGCTCGGCACCACCGTCGACGTCACCGACGATCGGCCCGACCCACCAGCGATCGATGTCGAGCTCCGAGCGACGTTGCGTCCCCAACAGGCCGCGGCGATCGCCGATCTCGTCGAACACGACCTCGGCGTCCTCGTCGCGCCGCCCGGGGCGGGCAAGACCGTGATGGCCTGCGCGGTGATCGCCCACCATCGCACCCCGACGCTGGTAGTGGTCGACCGCAAGGAGCTCGTCGACCAATGGCGAACACGGCTGCACGACCATCTCGGCACCGCGCCCGCCGATGTGGGCCAGATCGGAGGTGGCCGCAACAGACCGACCCGGATCATCGACGTGGCGATGATCCAGAGCCTCACCCGAAACGACAATCCTTCGCTGTTCGACGACTATGGCCTGATCGTGGTCGATGAGTGCCATCACCTCCCCGCAGTGTCGTTCACGACGTGCATGCGGGCGGCGCGGACTCGCCGCTGGCTCGGCCTGACCGCGACCCCGTACCGACGCGACAAGCTCGAGGCGCTCATCGCGTTCCAGTGCGGCCCAACCCGCCACGAGATCAAGCCCGCAGCCGTCGAGGGAACGGCGCTCGTGCGCCGTGAGCTCATCGTGCACCACACTCCCACCGAGGCGACCGCCGACACGCCGAGCACATCCAGGACGTCTTTCGCGTCATCAGCGAGGACCAGCAGCGCACCGAACCAGATCTGCCAAGACGTGCATGAGGCCCGATCAGCAGGCCGGACCTGCCTGGTGCTCACCCAGCGCACCGACCACATCGACGCCATCGTCTCCGGGCTGACCTCACTCGGCGACGAAGCGCTCGTCCTGAAGGGCGGTCTCGGCAAGCGGGCCGCGCCAGAGCGTCGCTGACGCGATCGCGGCCAGGGACCCCGACGACGGGATCATCCTCGTCGCCACAGGTTCTTACCTCGGCGAGGGCTTTGACTGGCCCGAGCTCGACACCTTGTTCCTCGCCTTCCCCCTCGCCTTCAAAGGCCGTGTCGTCCAGTACGTCGGCCGACTGCTCCGCAGCCACGAAGGCAAACACCACGTCGAGCTCCACGACTACGTCGACAGCCGGATCCCCGTCCTCGACCGCATGCACACCAAACGGCTCCCCGCCTACGCCACCCTCGGGTTCGACATCCCCAAAACCCGCCGCCGCCCACCCACCACCGGGACCACCACCGATGCCTTCTGACGATTGCCTCACCGACCTCGACGATCCCGACCTCGACCTCGACCTCGACGAACTCATCGAACAGATCACCGTCGACGCCTACCGAGACGAGGGCTACTGGTCGTTCCGTCAAGCCTTCGAAGACCACGTCGACTTCCCCATCGAGACCACGGTGATCGGCGCCGAGGCAACGATCACCGAGATCGACTTCGACGGCGACGAACGCCGAGGCCTCGTCGCCAAGGTGACGCGCGACGCTCGCACCTGGACGGTCTCACTCCTCGACGTCGAGGTCCCCGATTCCCACGCCAGGTTCGTGCGCCTCACGCGCGCCTACCGGCGGTGGCTCGGCCTGGACCGCTAGGGCGCGCTCCTCGCCACCGGGCACCCGGTTCGGATCGTTCCACCGAAGCGGACACGGCCTCCACACCCCGGGTTGGCCCTCCCAATCTGACATGTCCAGGTCGCCTCGTCTCGATGACGGTTGTTCCACCGATTGTTCCCACGTGCCCCGACCGTCGGGGAACACACGAACACGGAGGACACCCATGAAGGGATACGTGGCACAGCGCCGTGGCCGCTTCTACGCGGTCATCTACGAAGGCCGAGACCCAGTCACCGGCAAAGAGCTGCGGAGGTGGCATCCGGCCGGTACGGACCGGGCCGAAGCCGAACGACTCGCCACATCTCTGGCGACCGCCGAACGCAAGCGCTCGCCACGAGCACCTACCGAGGCTACGAACGCAACGTCGCCGTGCACGTCCTGCCCGTCCTCGGCAAGATCGGGATCCGCCGGTTGCGGTATCAGCAGATCGAATCACTCTACGACTCGCTCCTGCACCCCGACCACGGGCAGGGCCTATCCCCCAAGACGGTGTACGAGATCCACCTTCTCATCCGGGGCGCGCTCACCGACGCGCACCGTCGAGGACTCGTGACCCGCAACGTCGCGCTCGTCGCCCGGGCACCCAAGCAGCGGTC
Source organism: uncultured Acidobacteriota bacterium (assembly GCA_963732655.1). Taxonomy (GTDB): domain Bacteria; phylum Actinomycetota; class Acidimicrobiia; order Acidimicrobiales; family SHLQ01; genus CAVTWS01. The sequence continues at coordinate 471,638 of CAVTAI010000012.1, forward strand.
GCTGCAGAAGACCGAAGGCCAATCCTGGACCGACGACGAACTCCGCCAGTTCCTGCGCACCGCAGCCGGTCACCGGTACTTCCCGATCCTGTGGCTGACCGCCATGACCGGCATGCGCCGCAACGAAGTCCTCGGACTCAAGTGGCCCGACATCGACTTCACCAAGAAGCGCCTCCACCTCAACCGGGGCCTGGTCGCCGTCGGCTACGAAGTGCACCAGACCTGCGGCAAGACCCGCAACGCCCGACGCCCCATCGCCCTCGACGACACCACCGTCGACGTCCTCGCCGGGTGGCGGGCCTTCCAGACCGCCGAGTTCGCCGCTGTCGGCATCGACAACGCCGAACAATGGGCCTTCACCGACGGCGACGGGCGCACTGTCCACCCCCACGCCGTCTACGAAGCGTTCCGACGGATCGTGCACAACGCCGGCGTGCCAACCATCAGGTTCCACGACCTCAGACACACCCACGGCAGCCTGCTCATCCGCGAAGGCATCCCCGTGAAGGTCGTAAGCGAACGCCTCGGGCACGCCAACATCGCCTTCACGATCCAGACCTACCAGCACCTCCTACCCGGAATGCAAGACCACGCCGCGACCATCGCCGAACGACTCGGCCGCCCCATTCCTCCGGCCGAGGCCAACACGGTGGAACGTCGGAGGAACAGCCGGAGGAAGACCGCCTGAACCGGAGGAACAACCCATGAAGTACGAAAGCCCAGGCCTGTGACCTGGGCTTTCGTACTTCACATGGTGGCGGGGGCAGGATTTGAACCTGCGACCTTCGGGTTATGAGACGTTGAACCGCTTTCGTGGTCACCCACGCTGACCTGCGGATTCGTACGTTTGCCCAGGTCAGGGGCCATTTGGTGACGGACCGGACTGCCCACCTGTTCCCCTTTGTTCCCCCCTGCGTACGGTTGTGCTGTTACCTCCGTGTTACCTCGGCAACCCGCTCTGCGGCGACGCGTTCAGGCCGCGTCGTCGTGGCCGAGGTGGATCGGTACGCGGCGCTCGTCATCGTCGAACACGGCAACGAGCTCGAGTCGAGCTCCGAGCGCGTCGAGGTAGTCCCTCAACGTCGACACCCGGACGTCGTCAGCGTGTTCGAGCTTGGAGACGGCGCTCTGGGTGATCTCCAGACGCCCGGCGACCTCGACCTGGCTCAGCGCTTCAGCGCGACGGAGCTCGTACAGGCGAACCTCTTCGTCGTGGGCCGCCCACGCTCGCTCCAGGGCCTCGGGCGCGCCAGGGCGTTCCATCATCTTGTCGCGAAGTTCAGACCACTTGCGATGCCCACTCATTCGATCAAACCCTCCTCACGGAGCTCGTTCAAGTACTCGTCGTACAGGTCGTCCGCAGCTGGAATCGCCCACTCGTACCACTCCGCCCACTGGCCAGTCTTGTCACCGCCGAGCAGCAGAATCGCCTGGCGCCGCGGGTCGAACGCGAACAAGACGCGAAGCGCTCCGCCCTCACTGGCCCGAAGTTCCTTCATGTTGTGATGCCGCGACCCGCTGATCCGATCGACCGCCGGTCGACCAAGGTTCGGTCCTCGACTCGAGAGCAGGTCAATCCGCAACCCGAGCGCGGCCTGCTGATCCACGTCGAGCATCACCCACCAGTCCTCGAACTCGTCGGTGAACTCGACCTCCCACACCGAGCCAGTATGAGCATTTATTCATAATGAGTCAAGAGTCATAGATGTGAGGTCGGACTGGACCGGCCGAATCCGCAGGTCGCCGGTGTAGGTCGGGCCGGGATGCATCAGCCTTCGGTGGCCGCGGCGACTCGGTTCTGGAGGGCGCCGAGGGGTGTGGAGCCGTCGGCTCTGCTGATCGGACCTACGATCGGAACGTCTCCGATGCAGACGCGCGGTCACGCCGCGGAGTGCTTCAGTTCGCCGTGCTGGGCGACGGTGACGCCCAGCGCGTTGGCGATGTCGCACAGGCGAGCGAGGCTGGCCGAGCGGTAGTCGGTGGCTTCGTAGCGTTGGATCTGTTGCTCGGCCATCCCGAGCGCCTCGGCGAGGTGGCGTTGGGTCCAGCCCCTCGAGATCCGGGCCTTGACGAGCACGGTCGACAGGTCCTCCAACGAAGCGGCATCGAACGTCGACACGCCACCGCCTCGTAGGAGTTCGAACTCGGCGAGCTCGGTCCGCAGATCGTCGGCCTGGGCACGCAGCGCATCGAGCTCGAGGAGCTCCAACCTAGATCGCTTCCCCGGGCGGGCCTCGATGTTGGCGGCGGCGGCCTCGAAGCGTTCGAGGTGAGCCTTGGTCGCCCGGTACTGCACTTCGTTGGTGATCACGGCGTGTCTCCCTTGCCGATGTCGATGACGACGATGCCCTTGCGGCCGGTGTCACGTTCGTTCTGGAAGAACTCGGCGAACGACAGCCCCGATTGCGTCTCGATCACGTTCGGGAACAACTCGCCACCGAAGCGTTCCTTCTGGGCACGGCGATGGTCGGACAGATCAAGCAGGACAGCATCGACGAAGTCGAGGTCGACGCCGGACGTGTCCCAGCATGCGTCGAAGTCGCCCGGCTCGTCCTTGGCGGTCACGAAGCTGCCGTTGACCCACACGCGGCGGCAACCTGCGGTTGCCAACAGGTCGATCGCTTCTGCCAGGCCATCAAGAAGCCGACGACGACGCTCGGTCCACCCGAACCGGTCGACAACCTCGTCCCAGGACGCGACGTGCTCGCCGGGAGGCAACCGACCCGTGTGAGTATCGAACTCCGGAAGCACAACACAACACTATCATTGGGGAGGGTCATTCGGTTCATGCAACAGAGCCCGAGCAGGCCGACTCGTGGTGCCGAGGTGGATCGGCACGCGGCGCTCGTCGTCGTCGAACACGGCGCCGAGCTCGAGACGAGCTCCGAGCGCGTCGAGGTAGTCCTTCAGCGTCGACACCCGGACGTCCTCAGCGTGTTCGAGCTTGGAGACAGCGCTGGGTGATCTCCAGGCGCCCGGCGACCTCGACCTGAATGAGCGGCTCGGCCCACTTACCGGTCTTGTCGCCGCCGAGCAGCAGGATCGCCTGTTGCCGCGGCTCGCACGCGAACAGGACGCGCGCTGGGCCCTCCCTGGTCCGAGGTTCGCATGCTGTGACGCCGCAACCCGCTGATCCGATCGACCGTCGGCCGCCGGTGGAGGCCGGGGTCACGCTTTGGCGGTGTCACCAGCCGAGGTGTGTCCCGTCTCGCCCTTCGGTGGTTTCGCCACCCTGCTAGCGCTCGTCAGGCTGGGGCGAGTAGATCCGAGTGGGATGCGACGCTGCCGGGCAGGACCTCGAGCTCGATGTTCCCTTCGGCATCGACGGTCAAGATCCGCGCGACCCTGGGATCGGCGTCGTCGTCGCCGACGACGACGTACCGTCCGACGGGCAACTCGACGCCGGGTCGAGCATCGCACCCGCGTGCCCACAGGCGTCGGTCGTTGGTCATGTCCATGAAGTCCACCGCGATGTCGTAGTCGTCCATCTCCGATCCTCCGTTCCTGTCAGGCCAGGCTACCCCTCGGGTGGTCGCCCAGGGTTGGGGATTGGTTCGTCGAAGCACCGGTCGAGCCTGGCCAGCGTCAGCTCGCTCAGATCGGCGAGCACGAGCGTGAAGTGCGGGTGATCGAACGTGGCGAGCAACGCGAACCCGGCCTCGCGAACTCGACCGAAGGTCGACAGACGCACCTGGCGGTAGCTGACGATCCGATCCCGTCAACACGCGTCCTGCACGGTGGTGCCGGCTCAGGTGTCGCCGCTGGCTTGCTTGAGCTCCTTGCGGAACGCGGCGAATCGTCGGTAGGTGCGGTCGTAATGTTCGATCACACTCGGTGCTGTCGCCTGGTCTGCCGCGGCAGACGCGTGGGCGAGCGCCACGACGAGTCGGGCGACGAGCCCGTAGGCGCTTCTCGATTTGCTCGACAGCACGTCTGCGGCGATGGCGTCGACACGTTCCGCCGCGATGGTGAGACGCTCGGGGTCGGGCGGGACCTGGTGGAGCGCCGCAGCGATCCTCGGAGCGAGCGGCCTCGGCTCGGGGTCGGGGTCGGCGGTGTCGAGACGGGGTGTGCGACGCAGCCCGATGTCCCACGCGACGCGTCCGGCGTCGAGCGTCGCGAGGAGGGCCTCGGAGAGGCGGGTGTGGACACCGGCGCTCGCCGTGGAGGTCAACAGCAGCCCGGCGACCGCGACGGCTGCGAGCTCGAGCGTCGAAGCGGGCCGGTCTCCGAACGACCGGATCGGGTAGGTCGGGCCGGCCCGAGAGATGGTGAAGCACCAACCAAACCGCGGGGTCGTCGACACGTCCGGCGAGGTCGTCGAGGTCGACTCGGCTTCCTACGGTGTCGGCGTCGTCGAGGACCCAGCGGAGCCGCAGCAGCGTCGGGGCGTCGATGAACGCGACGAGCCCCGACGCCAGCGCGCCACGATGCTGGCCGACGCTTCGCAGGAGACTCGGCGTGCTGGTCGGCGACGCGGGCGCGGTCCCGGGACGGTTCGAGCGACCGGAGCGCTTCGTCGCCGACCTCAACCGACTCCGGGATCCGCTCGGCCACGACCAGTTCGGTCCTCCATCGTTCCCAGGCGCGGTGGCGGTGCGGCATCGTCGGGTCGCGTGCCAGTCGGGCAAGACCGTCGGGGCCGTCGAGCGTGACCGCGATGTCGAGGGCGAGATCGTGGAATCGCCGGAAGCTCCACGAGGGCTCCGTACGGGCCCGATCCTCTGCGGCTGCGCCCAGCGCGCCGAGCACGGCGTCGAGGTCGGCGACGGGTTCAGGATGTGATCCCACGACGTCGCCCAGCGACGGCGCGCCCAGCCCCGACGCAAGATCATCGATGACCTCCACCACGAGCGCAGCACGATCCGGCGCTGGTCGCGAGACGTCACCGAGCAGGCAGCGCACGTACCGGGCCGTTGCTTCGGACACGACCTCGGCGGAACCACCGATGACAACACCGTCCGGTGAGTCGACATCCTCGATCGACGCATACAGCAGCCGTCGATACCCGGCCACGGCGGTGGCCCAGTCACCGTGAACGAACCGGTCGCCGAGGCGCCGATACAGGTCGTCGGCCTCCGCCGACTCCATCCAGCCATCGTGGTCGTCGTCCCAGCGGTCGTGCCGGTAGCGGCCGCGGCGCCACGAGTCGTAGGTCGCGTCCGTCGTGGCGGCTCGCTCGGCGACGAACGACTCGACGTCAGCCAACAGGCGCTCAGCGGGCTCGGTTGGCCGAGCGTCGAACATGGCCAGGAACGCCGGTCGCTGTGACCCGGGCAGCCCCGCCGCGGCCGCCCGCAACGCAGCCCTGACGCCATCGGCGCCCAGGTCGTCGAATCGGCGCTCCAACTCGGCCAGAAACTCCGCCAAGCCAGGGGTCGAGCCGCCGGTGACCATCATCACGTCCGGCGGCCGCGGCGGTCACCCCACCACGGCCGCAACGCCGGCAGGTCCCCGCAACCCGGGTCAGGCGGCACCTTGTCGTCGTCGCCGGAGTCGCCGTTCCAGCGGCGCCCGTACTGATCCGGGATCGATCCCCACCCCCAGTACGGCAACGGACCAGGCATCTCGGCCGCGTCGAGCCCGACGCACTCGGCCGGGTCGATCAACGAGTCGGCCACCGTGCACAGATGCGTCCAGTCATCACCGAGGTCGAACACGTACAAGAACTTCTGCCCGAGCCGAAGCTTCGACAGCTTCGTCGTGCGGATCGGCGCCACCGGCCCGACGTCATCCCAGTCCGGGTCCGGGTCAGCGACACGCAGAGGCATCGCCTCGAACGTCTCACCCGACTCGAACAGGTGGAACTCGTGCAGATGCGCCCGGTCCCAACGAGCGAACCCATCGTCGATCGCCACCGCGAACTGCTCGAACGTGTGCTGCTTGGACACCGCGAACACCCGCCCCGGCCGTGGCCACACCGTCGCTCCCCGCCCCTCTATCAGCTCGACGGTGACCGACAACCAGGATCGACGAACAGCCATGCCCTCATCGTGCCAAAGCACACGCCGCGCCGCGGCACCGCCACGCGCCGGAGCGCCGCGGCACCGCCACGCGCGCTTCACCTTCGGGTTGGCGGCGTCACGGTCGATGGCTGGCGATGACCTACATCGTGCAACGCAAGTCCCGCTTCTACGTCGTCGCCTACGACGGCCACGACCCCCACACCGGCAAGGAACGCCGCCGCTGGCATCCCGCCGGCCTCGACCGCCGCGACGCCGAGGACCTCGCAACACGCATCGCCGCCCGCTACGACCACCGCACCAGCGACCCCGCAACACTCGGCGGGTTCCTCGTCGAGACCTGGCTACCCAACAAGCAGATGACCGTCCGATCCACCACCGCCTACCGGTATACGTGGATGGTCACCAACTACATCCTCCCGGCCCTCGGATCTGCCCGGATCGGCGACCTACGTTCCCGGGACCTCGACGCCCTCTACACGCATCTCCTCACCACCGGCGGCCGCACCGGTAGCGGAATCGCCGCCAAGACCGTCCGCGAGGTCCACGTCATCATCCGCAACGCCCTCGACCTCGCCGTCACGAGACACGTCGTCGCCACCAACGTCGCTAGAGAGACGCGGGCGCCGCGCGTCGATGCCACCACCGTCGTCGCCAAGATCTGGACCCCAAGCCAGCTCAGCGAGTTCCTCACCATCGCCCGCCCTCACCGGCTCTACCCGGCCCTGCACCTCGCCGCTCACACCGGCATCCGCCGCGGCGAACTCGCCGGGCTCCGCTGGGGCGACCTCGACGCCAGCCGCCAAACGCTGTCGATTTCCCGGACCCTGCAAGTCATCGCCGGGCAACCCGTCACCTTCGGGGTCAAGACCCGCACCAGCCGACGCAGCATCGACCTCGACCCGGCCACCGTCACGACGCTGCAACTCTGGCGGCGTGCCAGCCACACGGCCGGTCACCCCACCGGCGGCGACGCCGCCATGTTCGTCAACCGATCAGGCCGGGCTTGTCACCCCGAGACCTTCACGCAACTCTTCGACCGGATCGTCGAGCGCAACGACGGAGACCTCCCCCGGATCCGGTTCCACGACCTACGCCACACCCACGCCTCGCTGCTCATCGCCGACGGCGTCCCCGTCAAGGTCGTGTCAGAACGCCTCGGCCACGCCAACCCCGCGTTCACCATGCACACCTACCAACACCTCCTCCCTGCCATGGGCGCCGCCGCCGCAACACGATTCGCCCAACTCCTCAACAACACCGCCGACTCCGGCGACGCCGACAACGTCGGGGAGAACTAGGCCGCCTGACCACTGCCGGTAGATCATCTACCGGCCCAACGGCGCGAAACACCCGGTCACAGCCCCGCCCGCGCCAGCGACGGTAGACACCCCGGTAGACGACACATCAACCCGAGAATGACGAAAGCCCGGAATCCCTTGGGATTCCGGGCTTCTCGGGAGTGGCGGGGGCAGGATTTGAACCTGCGACCTTCGGGTTATGAGACGTTGAGTCAATTTCGTGCATACCCACGCTGACCTGCGGCGATGCACATTTTCCCTGGTCACAGGCAATTTGTCGATAGGCCGGACTACCCATCTGTACCCCCCTGGACCCCCCTGTTTACGGTTGTGCTGTTACCTCCACGTTACCTGGAGCGGTTGTGCTGCGGCCGTCGTCCTAGGTCGTCGAGGAGCACGTGGCACTCTTGATCACCGCCGCGACCGCCGTCTCCAACTCACGCGCGGCTGAACGGTGTGATGGGTTCGCCGAGTGCCAACGACAGCCCCCGGTCTCGCCGGCCTCGATCGCAAACCTGACGGGAAGCGGCCGATTCAAGGCCAGTCGGGTTCCATTGAGGTCCCAAAGTCGGCCGGCGGACAGCTCTGTGACCTGGGCTTTTGCCGCCGACCGGGTCGGTCGGGGTCCCAACGAAGTCCCAATCGGCGCGTGACGTCATGGCTCTGCGACCCCCAGTGCCCAACGGGCGCCGCGGGCGCGCCCGGTCGTGTGCGCCAGCCCATGGCCCCGCAATCGATTCAGGGCGTCGCGTACGTGGAGATCGCCTCGGTCCACGGCGGCGGCAAGATCCCCCCGCCGAGCCGGCCCCTTCCCGAGCTCGCGAAGCAGCGCCTGCTCGAGATCGTCAAGCACCACATGACGACCGTCAGAGGCGAACCAGTGACCGGCACGAGGGATCGTGCAGGTGACCGTCGAGGCGGTGGACTCAAAGCGCGGTTCTCCCAGGCCGGCTTCTCGGCACAACCTCGCCATGCGCAGCGTGCCCGACCCTAGTTGTTCCACCAGCCCCCTCCGGTACAGGGCTGCCAGCACGTTCGGGTTCCACGGCATCGAACTATGCGGCACATACAGGTCCTCGGGCACGAGCCCGAAGTGCAGACCACCCGGCGACACGACCTCGACCCGGTCCGCGTAAACGCGAACCTGGACGTGCCCTGCGACGGTGTAGCTGCGATGAGCGAACGCGTTCGCCAGCGCTTCGCGCAGCACCGGCTCTGGGATCTCCAAGGCCGTCTCCGCCTCGAACCCCGCGATCCGCAGCGGGGTACGCAGATGCTCCCGACAGAACGCGATAGCCCGACGCAGCGCCGCGAACGCGTTGTCCTCGACCAGCTTCTCGTCAAGGAAGGACTCGGCCAGATCCGTCCCGTCCACCGCGACCAGATGACAGCCGAGCATCGAGTAGTGGTACGCGAACGCGTCTCGTCGACCGAACAAAGCGATCGCACCCCGGTTCGGGCGGCCGTCGCCGTCGAGCAGGTTCAACGAGCGCAGCACCTCGACGACGGAGGCAGCCGGCTCGAACGCGGCGCGGCCTCGTCCGATCGCTGCGTCGCGGAATGTGACCACCTCGCCGGAATCGATTGCGTCGAGGTCGAGCAGCGACTCCGCCTTCTCCCATCGATCGAACCCGTGAGCGCGCTCGAGCACCAACGTCAACTCGGTCTCCGCCGGCATCTCCACCGTGGAAGCCCCCGAGCGAACGTAGTAGCCCGACCCGTACGCATACGGCTTGGCGTTGCCCGACGGCACCCGTGCCACGAGCACCGCCTTGCCCGCACCCAGCAGGTCCACACGTTCGATCGCCGGCGGGAACTCGGGTCGGATCTGACGACACGCCTGCGTCAAGTCCTCCAACGTGCTGGCCGAAACGTCCTGGCCCGCGATCGCCCCGTCATCGAGCACCCCGAACAGCACCACCCCGCCCGACCCGTTCAACATCGCCGACAACGTCCGCGCCGCCTCCCTGCGCGCACCCGTTGACCGCTTGAACTCGACCGTCTCGGACTCACCCGCCGCCACCATCGCCGCCACGTCCTCGAACCTCACCACCGCCCCAGTATCGCCGTCCTATCCGCCATGCCCTACCAGATCGGCTGGCGACGGGCGAGCAGGGCCGCGGCTCGTGATCGTTCCACCGACCATGCCGGCGGGCCGTTCACCTCCCTGACCGGGGCTTCGGCATGCGTTGAGCGATCTGGTGGCGCGATGGCTGGGTCGTCTACCGATTGTTCCTCCGGGTCTCGACTCTCGGGACCGGACACATGAAGGAGAACATCATGAACGGATACGTAGCACAGCGGCGCGGCCGCTTCTACGCGGTCATCTACGAAGGCCGAGACCCCGTCACCGGCAAGGAGATGCGGCGGTGGCACCCAGCCGGCACCGACCGGGCCGAAGCCGAACGACTCGCCACATCTCTGGCCGCCGCCGAACGCAAGCGCACCGACGTCGGTCCGTTCGTTGACGTTCGGTGCCTACCTGACCAGCCAGTGGCTCCCGGCCAAGAAGCTGCACCTCGCCACGAGCACCTACCGGGGCTACGAACGCAACGTCGCCCTCCACGTCCTGCCCGTCCTCGGGCGGATCGGGATCCGTCGGTTGCGTTACCAGCAGATCGAATCACTCTACGACTCGCTCCTGCACCCCACCGAAGGACGGGGCCTGTCCCCCAAGACCGTGTACGAGATCCACCTCCTTATCCGGGGCGCGCTCACCGACGCGCACCGTCGAGGGCTCGTGACCCGCAACGTCGCGCTCGTCGCCCGGGCCCCCAAGCAGCGGTCGCTCCAGAAGATCGAAGGCCAAGCCTGGACCGACGACGAGCTCCGCCAGTTCCTGCGCACCGCAGCCGGTCACCGGTTCTTCCCGATCCTGTGGCTGACCGCCATGACCGGCATGCGCCGCAACGAGGTCCTCGGGCTCAAGTGGCCCGACATCGACTTCACGAAGAAGCGCCTCCACCTCAACCGGGGCCTGGTCGCCGTCGGCTACGAGGTGCACCAGACCCGCGGCAAGACCCGCAACGCCCGACGCCCCATCACACTCGATGACACCACCGCTCGACGTTCTCGCCGGGTGGCGGGCCCTCCAGGCAGTCGAGTTCGCCGCTGTCGGCATCGACAACGCCGAACAGTGGGTCTTCACCGACGGCGACGGACACAACGTCCACCCCCACGCCGTCTACGAAGCGTTCCGGCGGATCGTGCACAACGCCGGCGTGCCAACGATCCGGTTCCACGACCTCAGGCACACCCACGGCAGCCTGCTCATCAAGGAAGGCATCCCCGTGAAGGTCGTAAGCGAACGCCTCGGCCACGCCAACATCGCCTTCACGATCCAGACCTACCAGCACCTCCTGCCCGGAATGCAAGACGACGCCGCGACCACCGCCGAACGGCTCGGCCGCCCCGTTCCACCGGCCAACACCGACACGGTAGACCGTCGGAGGAACAGCCGGAGGAAGACCGCCTGATCCGGAGGAACAACCCGTGAACTGCGAAAGCCCAGGCCTGTGACCTGGGCTTTCGTGCTTCAAATGGTGGCGGGGGCAGGATTTGAACCTGCGACCTTCGGGTTATGAGACTGATGGCCGGGGTTCTACTCTCCCAGCGTGGAGCACATCATCCCAGGTCAGGGCACATTTTGACCTGCCCTCTGCTGCCCCCAGGATACCCCAAGTTGCCGCTGTGCTGTGAGATTTTTGTGAGATTTTCCGGCAGCGGTTCATGATGGTCACAGGCCCGTCGTGAGGTGCCGGCGAGCCTCGGCTGCGAAGCTCGGGACGGTCGAGGCGAGACGGTCGAGGACGGTCTCGGCGGTCATCGCCGGCCGGGTTCGACGGCGAGCGACGGCCTCGATCCCTCGGATCGTGCCATCCGGGTCGGCGTGCACGACCTCGACGAGGAAGTCGTCGGGACTGATCGCCTCGATGCCATGGGGCTCGCATGCCGGAGCGGAGAAGTCGCGCAGGTTGAACGTGACGATGGTGGCTGCCTCCACGTGCACTGCCAGGGCCAGGACGTGGCGATCCTTCTGGTTGACCGACATCTCGTCAACCAGCGCCTGCGGCGGCTGGTCGAGCGCCCCGGGGAGGGCTGCGTTCATCTGGTCGATGCGGTAGTCGATGGCCCCTGGTGCCAGGTCGGGACGCAGAGCAAGGTTGCGTCGGACCTCGTCGAGGATCTCAGCCGACCAGTGCAGGCGCACAAGGTGCTGCGTCGCGAGCGTGAGCAGGACGTCGGTGAGCTCGATCGAGTACAAGACGTTCGCGTCGACTACGGCAACCCGACCCGACACTGGGTTTCGAGCTCAATCACTCGTACAGGCCGAGATCCTCGGCCTGGCGTGTCAGCTCGCTGAGTGCCTTCTCCGAGCGCTCCGCCTGATGGTCGCGGTAGGCGAGGACATCGATCAGTCGCACTCGGCGGTGGGTGCCAACCAGCCGGAAGGGCATAGCGCCGCTCTCGAGCACCTTGATCAGGTGTGGGCGGCTCACGTTCAGCAGGTCCGCCGCCTCGAATGTCGACAGCTCAGCGTGCAGCGGCGCGACCGACACCCCGTCGCCGGCTTGAAGGTGCTTGACGATCGTGGCCAGCACCTCGAGCAGTTCGTCGGGCACCGACACCGGGTGGCCGTGCCCGTCAACCAAGCGAGCACCGGTGCCGTCGGCGGCTAGGGCACGCGCTACCGACCCGAGGTCACGTTCATCTACCGAGCCGGGACGGATTTCTGTCGTGGACGCCATACCGGCATGGTACCGTTCAAGTGCAACAAGTGCAACGCTCGGAACCTTGAGCCGCAACCCCCTTCGCACAGCATCGCAGTTCCTGACCTTCGGCGAATCAGGTCGTTGAGCCGAGATCGTCGAACCTGGCGAGCGTGGCCTCATCGATCTCATCGACGTGCGGGGCGCCTTCGGGGCCTCGCCTGGCCGAGACCGCTTCTGACCCGGACCTATTCTGGTGGCAGGGGGACAGCTGATGGGGGGCCTCCGCCAGGTAGCTGACAACGATTTCCCCGAGCCGGCCGGCCGGATCCTCGCCTCCGTTTTCGTCGATCCACTCTCGGTCTTCAACCGCAAGTGTCGCGACGGGTCAGGTTGCGCCTGACGGTCCGAGCCTCCGGGAGGACAGTCGAGGAACAGCTTCGCCCGCAGTTCGCAGGTGTTCGCAAGGACAGGGAAGATCGTTCTCTGGACTCATCAGCGGCGGTGCGGCTCCGAGCTCGCTCGGGTCTAGTCGATCTTGTGGACGGCTACGGCTGGGACCGTGGCGTGGATCCGCCTGGCCAAGGGTTCTTCGTAGGTGGTCACGATCATCTGCGCGACTGGGCGCTGGTGGCCGACGAGTACGCCGGCCACAAGTCGGCGGTTGGCGGGGTCGAGGCACTCGAGCGGCTCGTCAAGAAGCATGAACGGCGCGGTCGTTGAGGCGCCCACGGTGAGGAACCGCAGCGCCAGCATGGCGACGACCTGCTCGCCGGGAGAGAACTGCGCGAACTCGATCCGGTGGCCCTCCCGCTCCATCGAGATGATGCCCTTCGGGCTCAGCTGAAGCGTTCCTCGGTCACCGAACACCTGCTTCCAGCGAGCTGCGACCTCGGCAGAGGCAGGCGCCACATAGTCGGTCATCAGCGCATCGACTGTCCGCTGCATCGTGTCGGCAGTCAGCTGGGCGACGGCCTCACGGCGAATCGCTGCGTGTCGTTGAGCCTGCTCGGCGGCGGACGCCTTCAGCGCCTCAACCGTTCGGTCGATCTCGGTAATCGCCCCGCTGGCCTCGGCGATTCCCCGATCCAACTCCGTGACCCTAACCTCGATTGTTGCCAGGCGTGCCTCCGCGCTTGCGGTGTCTGCACCCTCGGCTAGCACGATTGGGCGATCGCCCAAGCGGTCGAATGCTTGGATGAGCCGACTCAGCAAGTCGGTCCGGTCAGCCTTCTCGGCGGACTGCCTTGTGGCTTCCTCGGCTTCGCGATCGGCAAGCTCGATTGAGATCAGATGGATCTGGCGCGCCTCCGAGCGTTCGTGATCAGACATCGGCCGCTGACAGGTTGGGCAAAGCGCACCAGGGCTGTCCAGAAGAGCTAGCGCGTCTGCGGCCATGGAGGACCGCGCCCGTGCGGCTCCGATTGCGAGCGTCAGATCCGAGATGGCCCGGCTGAGGTTCGGTGCTTCTTCGCGCAGCGTCGCCAATGGGTCGTCGTTGTGACCGATGAGCGCCTCGGCCTGCGCTGCGAGCTCACGATGGCGACGATCCCACTCGTCGAGCGCGTCTCTCGCAGCGCGCTCCTCTTGCGACTGCCGGACCGCGACGCGTGCTGCATCGAGTGCCGGGGTCAGCTCAACTCGCTGAGCGGTCAGTAGTTCTCTCTGTAGCACGTGGGCTTCGCGGCGACCAGCGAGCTCGGCTGTGTCGGCTGCTCGTGGCTTGGAGGTGGCGCGCAAGCGTTGGTTTTCCGACTTGAGGCGCTTGTGTTCTGCGGCCATCGCGGTAGCCGCAGTCCGCAGCTCGGCGATCCCGAAGACCTCGGCAAGGTGCGCGTCCAGGTGTTCGAACGAGGCGGCGTGGTCGATCAGGGTCTGGTGGGTCAACGTCACAGCGCGGGCGGCGAACTCGAGGTTCGCTCCGACGACTCTGCGAAGGGCCTCGTCGAGATCGACAGTCCGGTTGTCGACTCGACCTACTTGAGGGCCTCCAACCTCCCGATCGATCCGCAGGGCGCGGCCGTCTGGCATGCCCAGCAGAACGCTCGTCGCCGTGTGGGCATGGCCAGCGCGGCGCATCACCTCCGGGTCGATTCCTGAGCGGTTGCCGAAGACCGCCCAGGCGATTCCTTGGAGAAGCGAAGACTTGCCTACTCCGTTGCGGGCTACGACGAAGGTGACACCGTCCGACGGCTCAAACTCCACGTGGTCGAACGCCTTCCAGCCTTCGAGTGTGACGCTACGGATCACGAGACATCGTCCAGTGCCGCAACCGGGTCGAACCCGACTCGGGAGTCGACGAGCAGTGTCCGCGTCATGTGGGCGACGGCCGCCACGACGGACTCATCGACCGAGGCGAACGCCTCCCTGCGATCGTCGGCGACGCGAGAGGCCGAGCGCTTGAAGGCTTGGTACGCCTCGGCGGACGCGTCGCCACACAGGCGGTCTGTGTCAGCGTCGAGGCCAGGGCGTAGCGAGCCGGCGAAGTCAACCCACTCGACAACCTCTCGCTCGACGATCCGTTCAATCGCCATCTCGAATGGAAGCGGAGCGACCGTCGGATCGGTCGTAGCCGGCCGGTGCTGGCCGTCAGGCGTGTGGAAGCACGACATGACGTCGTCGGTGGCAAGCGCCCAGGTGGTGAGCTCGTCGTCGTCGGCGACGACCATGATGCGGTCGAACTGGCCAACCTCTGTCAGCTCCCGGGTGGCGATGTGGAGAGTGGTGGCTCGCTCTTCGTTGGCCACACCCGCGATCGCGAGGATCGAGAGGTCGAACAGGCCGATCTCGAACCGTCTTGAAAACTCCGATGCGACACGGCCGGCGTATCGCGTGACCAGTATCCGGTCGTGTGCGTTGACAGCGGCGATGGCGACGGGATCGACCCGGACGCGGTCCATGGTCAGACCCTGAACATCGACGCTGCATGCGTCCGCGAGCGCCTCAGCGAGACGTGTCTGGATCGTTTGCCACCGTTCGCTTTCAAGAGCCTCGATGTACCCCGCGTCGATGGTGAGCCCGGACTTGGACCCGGCCGCGGCCAGAGCTGCAGCCGTCAAGCCGGCATGCTCACGCGCGGTACGTACGGCAGGTCCGTAGACCCGGGTCTCCGGGGGGCCATCGCGGAAGCCGAGGCGGACAGCGACCGGGTCCTCCTCGAACGGGGCGATCGCATCGACATCAACCCCTCGTAGATCCTCGAGGATGGCCAGCCTGCGCTGCGCCTCGGCTCGAGCCTCGGCGTCGAGGTCCTCGAAGGTCGGTCGTGCCGCCGCTCCGGACAGATAGTCGAGGATCTCGTCGATCGGCTCTCGATGCTCAGTCATCTTCTTCACCCCTTCGTTCGTCTGGCAGCCACCCCGTCCCGCGGAGCAGCTTTCTGGGGATCCGTTTCGCAAGCAGGCTGACAGCCTCCCGCGTGATCCCCTCCTCTGCCGCAATGTCGGCGTGGGTGCGTCCTTGCCCGAGGGCGCGCCACACCCTGATCTCACGCGGCCTGA
Source organism: uncultured Acidobacteriota bacterium (assembly GCA_963732655.1). Taxonomy (GTDB): domain Bacteria; phylum Actinomycetota; class Acidimicrobiia; order Acidimicrobiales; family SHLQ01; genus CAVTWS01. The sequence goes on from CAVTAI010000012.1 coordinate 487,111, forward strand.
GCCGATGGAGGTTGTCCCACGCAATACCGCCGACCTGCTCGCTAAGGATCGAGTCCTCGGCGTCCTCGATCCTCGTATCGACGGCACCGATCTCGGGCACCTCGGCGCCGGCGACGTGTGTGTCTCGCTTCACGCGGTCAAGCGCGCGTCGCCTGCCGACCGTCCGTAGGAAGCCGCCGATGTTGGTCGTCGCGCCGTCAATCAGCTTGTGGTCCATGACCTCCGTGAACGCCTCCTGGACGACGTCGTCGAACGTGGCGCCGTCGATAATTCGAGAGCGGCTCTTGTACACGGCGAGGACGCCCTCCTGGAGCGACGGGCCCCAGGCCTTGTAGACCGCGGCCCACCATGACGTCGAGTGGGCCGTGAGGCCTGCAAGCGGGTCATCCGGCACCGGCACTGACCCCCTGTCGATCGGGGCGGACGAGGGGTAACAAGAAAGTTTCGACTACTCGGTGAACGACGGGGTCGGGTCCCATGCACCGGCGGCGAGACGGCTTGCGGCGCGGCGGCGCCAAGGTGAGTGGCAGGTGCAGCGACCTGAGGCGTCTCTGTCGCGGCGACCGACCGCTCCCGAGGGGACGCCCGCGAGGTCGAGGTCGACCCGCCGGTTGACCATGCCGGTGCCGAGGGTCGACTTGATGACTTCGGCCGCGAGAAGAGTTCCGGTCAACCAGGAGACAAACGGGGCGCTGACGGTCACCGGCTGAGTCTGGTCGAGAACGTTGATCGACGCATCGGCGTACAGCCTCCCGACCAGGTCATGGATCCGCCGTCCGACCAAGCACGCAGCTGCTTCATGTGGCAGGCGGCCGGTCGCGGCGACCCGGTCGAGGTCGTCGTCAGCGAGGTCCGCGCCGCGGACGAGCTCGGCGACGCGAGGAAGGCTCAGGCCAGTCGCATCGGCGATGACTTGGACCTGGGTCAAGGGATCGCCCTCGTCGACGAAGTCGCAGTTTGGGCAGGCGAAGCCGTCGAAGCAGTGCTCACGCTGGACGTGGAGCCGGAGGCCGTGGACGCCAGCGGAGAGGGTCGTCCGGGCCAGGATGTCGGCGACGTCAGCTCGACCGTTCACGCTGTCGACGGACGAGACGACGATCCCCCCAAACCCGGGGGACGGCTGAACGGTCACCCAGTCGGCGATCTCGCTGTCGATCGCCGTGGAACTCCACCCACCGGCGCGGAGGAGGTCGCTGACCCAGGCCGCCTTCGGTCCGTCCGTTGCGGATGTGGATGCCGGGTATCGATAGGGGTTGCGTATGGGGTCGAATGAGTCGTGATCGACGACGATGGCTTCGCCTTCGAGCTCGACGCCCATGAGCTGTGCCGCGGTCGACGAGTTGACGGACCCTGCACCCGCGAAGAGGAGCGGTGCGGACGCGTGCCGTCGCTCGCGGGCGGGAACGCTCGTCGTGTACGAGTGCGAGTGCAGGTCCCACGCAAAGTCGCAGGGAACGCTCGCCATGCCGAGAGGTGCGAGAGCTCGCTTGAACACTTCCGCGGCGCCGAAGGCTGCTGCAGCGTGGAGGCCGAGCCCAGTCCAGTCGGCGACGGCCGCCGACGGGTGCGGTCCGACCATGACCGCCCAGTCGCCTCCGCCGATGCAGATGTCGCCGGGCGCCCTGCCAACAGCGACGATGATGTCCCTGACGGGCTGAGTTGCAGCCTCCGGACGGTGAGCTGCGACCTTGCCGAGGACGTCAGCGACGTCGGTCGCTGCCCAGGGATTCGCGCCGCACGAGGCGTCGCCGTCGACAACCACGTGCGCGTGGAGCCGGGCGAGCATCGAGACGAGGGCCGCGGCGGCCACGGCGGCGCGCGGGTCGAGACCGGCAGCCAGGCGAACAACTACTCGGACCTCATCGAGAGCCTCTCTCACGTGTTTGCCGGCGGACAAGGTCGTGCCAATCCCGAGAGCCACGCGAAGATCGCTCACCGAACGGCCACCAGTGCATTGCGCGGAGGGCCTGGTGGTAAGTCGATCCAGGCGCCGTCGAGCCGCTGAAAGACAGCGCACGCATCGAGGCCGTGACGGAGGCCGAGCCCGAAGTAGGGCACGACGATCGAGAGGGCACCGTTGAACGTCAGCGCCGGGTTGGCGTTGTCCGTCCGGCTGTGGAACGCGAGCGCCGGGTGGGAGTGGATCCGCGCGACGTAGATCTCGCGGACTCGTAGCTCGGCCGCGAGCTCAAGCTTTCCAGCGTGGGTTACCTCGACCGTGCAGTGCGGGACTGGAGTCGCCCTCTGGTCGGGAACCACCAGCCGGGTTGAGCGTCCGTCCGACGCGATCATTGCGGTGCCCTCGCATCCATGGCTGCCACGCTCGGCAAAGAACTCGAGCGCGTTGTCCAGGGTGGTGTGATCGAGAAGAACGGTCATCGACCCGCCTTCCGAAGCAGGTGGTCGAGCAGGTCGGGCAGGCGCAGACTGTTGCGGTAGATCGCCCAGTGGTCGGTGAGGTGTGACGGGTGACAGTGGTACTCGTAGGTCCCTTGGATGCAAGCGAAGGGACGCTCAAGAACCGGGTGCTGCCCGAGGCTCATCCCAGCGGGCCAGGCTTCGTGGGGAACCGGCTCACCTCGGGCATCAACGATCGAGACGCGGAACGGCTCGGCGTCGTACCGGCTCCCGTCGAGCACGAGATCAAGGCCTCTGCCGAGGCTGACCGAAACCGACCCGCCCCGCCGTTCGATGGTGCCGATCCGGCCACCGAGGCGGTCCTCGGAGGCCGCGACCTCGTCATCGAGCATCTCCCGTAAGACAAGTGGGTGCAGCATCAGGCGGTGAGATCGGCCTGGCCGTCCACCTGCGGCTTCAGCGGGTAGAGGGCGAGCGTCTCGCCATCGACGACGTCGTAGTCGTCGAGACGAGCTGCGGGAGCGAGCTCGGTGGTGCGGCCGTCGCGAATGAGGGCGAGGCCATACTCTCCGTCGTCGAGCCGGCCGGCGCCCACGAAGTACTTCGTCGCCTCGTGGATGACCTTTGACACTCGGGTGTCGTCCTTGAAGCTGAAGGGGTGTGCGTGCCCGGCCGGGGTCTTGACCGTCACGTCGACGGTCTTGCCCATTTTGTCGGTGCTAGCGGCGGTCGTGGTCATGGCGCCTCCTGGCCTGCCCGCGGCGCGGGCGTCAACTAGTCGTCGCCTCAGGTCGAGGCGAGGTAACAAGCGTCTCGACCAGAGGGCCTCACCCCGAGCGGCTGCGGGGCGGCCGGTGACGATGACGAGATCGAGCCGGTGCGTCCAGGAACGGGCGCCATCTCGAGGGCTGAGTCGTCACATGGCCCCCAAGGCGACCAACTGGCAATCGTCAACTACCCCACCGGTTCCAGTAGATCGCCCGATCCTCGCGAGGTCGCACCTCATCGGTGCCGAGCAGCGCGACGTGCTCCATCGCCTTTCGCAGCCGTTCGCTCATGACGTCTTCGTCCACGGGTTCGGCCAACCACACATGAACAGTGGTCCCGTCGTCGCCGACCAGGGTGCCGCACCGTCGACCGCGCCGTCGCATCGCGGGACGGATCGCTGCTCTGACCCGGTCGACCTGGTCTCCGGGGACGCCGACCACGTGAGCCGAGCCGAGTTCGTCGAGCTCCTCGGCGACGAGCTCAGCGATCAGGGGTATGCGTTCGTCACATGCCGAGTTGTCGAGCTGCCGGGAGGCCGATCGCAGACAGGTCGAACAGTCGGGTGCGTGCACGGGGTCGTCGAACCGGTCCAGCGGCGGGCCATCGCCTGCGACCATCCTCACCCACCGCCGTCCACACAACGTCCGCTCTGACCACCTGGCTTCAGCGAGAGCGGCACGGTCGTAGCCCGAAGCCAAGTCCCCGGCGTGCTCCAGGTACTCCGGATCAACCGCCGGGCGACCAGGCGCGCACGCGGTCTCGGCCACCAGGTGAGCCCGCCCCCCGTCGACGAGAAGGTGGGCCACACCTCTGATGTCGATGCTGTTCACGCCGTGGGTTCCAACGTCCACCCCCTCGGTCTACCTCGCGTCGGCGAATCACGGAAGCCCCGCGAGCCGCAACGAGGACCAGCGCGGCCACATCCGGTTGGCACCAGACCGCCCGGCTGTCGGCGTCAAGACCCACCGCACGACGGTGATGTGAGGGCGTGATCCGCTCCCTTCGGGAGCGTCGGGTGGGTCTTGACTCCGCCGGTCGGCCCGGTGACGGGGCGCCTATGCGAGCGCAGCGCAGCGCTGCGTCCGCACAGAGCGAACCGCTCCTGATCATCGGAGATGACCGTCATGGCCCTTGCCGCCTCATTCCCCCTGCCCGCCGTGGTGACCGATCCATGGATCTTCGTCACCGTCGACCCCGCCCGCGCCCACGCCGGCGTGCCGATCGGATCCGACTACGTCGAGCGCTACTGGACCCCAACCCTGGGACCCTCCACCGTCGCCCTGCTTCGCCTCCTGGCCCGCGACCTCGATGCCTGGGCCGGCAACGGCCACCGCGTCGACCTCACCGACCTCGCGACCCGGCTCGGTCTCGGCGCCGGCGTCACGAGGTCCTCGCCGATCGCCCGGACCATGAACCGGCTCGCGCAGTTCGGGTTCGGGTGCTGGCACCTGTGCGGCACCGACCGGGCGCTCGAGGTCTTCGCCCACGCCTGGCCGATCAGCCCCACCCGGCTCCGTCGCCTCCCCGCCGACCTCCACGACGCCCACACCGCCTCCCTCGCCGCCGCCCGAGGGGAGATGGCGCGATGACGTATGCCGACCTCGCCGCCACCGTCACCGCCCGGCTCGTCGCCCAGATCGAAGCCAGCACCACCGACTGGCAGATGCCATGGCACACCACACCCGGCCTCTTCGACGCCCGCAACGCCTCCACCGGCACCCGGTATCGGGGAGCGAACACGGTGACCCTTGCCGTGATCGCTCTCGACGCCGGCTACCCGTTGGCCTGGTGGTCCACCTACCGGCAATGGTCCGACCTGGACGCCCAAGTCCGACGAGGCGAGACCGGCGCCCGCATCGTGAAGTGGGTACCCGGACGCACCACCGACGCCCCCGACCCAACCGGCGACGACGCCGCCCCTGGCCGCACGCTGGTCCCGAAGGTCTACGCCGTGTTCAACGTCGCCCAGACCGACGGCTGGACACCGCCCGAGTCCGCGCCACTCGGCACCGTCGAACGCGACGTCGCAGCCGATCGGTGGATCGCCGCGACTGGCGCCGACCTGGCCTATGGCCACGACCACGCCTGCTATCGGCCCGCGCTCGACCGGATCGAACTGCCCGACCCCGGCGCCTTCGCCGACACTGAGAGCTTCTACGCCACCGTCCTGCACGAGCTGACCCACTGGACCGGGCACCACTCGCGATTGGCCCGTGACCTGTCGGGACGGTTCGGTGACGATGCCTACGCCGCCGAGGAACTCGTCGCCGAGCTCGGCGCCGCGATCGCCTGCGCCCACCTCACCATCGCACCGACGCCCCGCGACGATCACGCCGGCTACCTGGCCCACTGGCTGACGATCCTGCGAGCCGACCCCAAGGCCCTGTTCACCGTCGCCGCCAAGGCCCAAGCCGCCGTCGACCACCTCGACACCTACAGCACCCAGGCGGTGGCGCCATGAGCGCCGCCACCCTGCACCGGGTCCGCTGGCCCGTCGCCCCGCTCCTCGGCGCCGCCGGACACCCAGCCGCCCACGACCTCGCCACCCGGCTCGGCGTCACCGCCCGCACCGTCTGGCGCTGGCACCACACCGGCCTCACCGACACCCAAGCCGACCACGCCGCCGTCGCCCTCGGCTACCACCCCGCCAACATCTGGACCGACTGGCACAACCCCTGACCACCGACGAACCCGCCCCGATACGACCGGCCTCGCCTCTCCCACCCGTCACCGCCGCCGGACGGTCAGTGTGCGCCCGAGCCGCCCGCCGCTGCCGACCAACCAGCCAAGGGGATGCCTCCGCCTCCAACGCCACGACCACCGAAGCTGACGACCGACCAACGTCGCCACAGCCAGCCCGCCGAGCCGACCGCGATCCTCCCCCGGCAGACCGGCCCACCTCATGCACGCCACCACCCCCGCCGATCACAGCGACACCCGACGACCATCGCTGCCCACCCCCGTGCCCCTCGCAACCGGTGCCGGCCGCCCTTGGTGTGCCTGAGCAGGACGACACGCTGCCCCGGGCCCGCGACCGGTCAAGGACCGCTGCGGTATTCCCGCTCCAGCATTCTCGCCGCCCCTGCGGGGACGCTGCGCTCGGCTCCGAGGTCCACGGGAATCTCCTCGCTCACCCTCCGGGTGTCCTTGACCGGCCGCTTCCTGGCCCGGGGCTTTGGCCGCCCCATCAAGCCCACCAAGGGCACCACCACCAGAACAAGGAGCACCCGACATGAACACCATCAACCTCATCGGCCGCCTCACCGCCGACCCCGAGCTGACCGCCCCCAAGGGCAACCCGGTCTGCCGCTACCGCATCGCCATCGACCGCATCGGCACCGACGGCACCGACTTCATCACCGTCGTCAGCTTCGGCACCCGAGGCGAGAACGACGCCAAGTACCTCGCCAAGGGACGCCTGGTCGCCATCACCGGACGCCTCCACCACAACACCTGGACCGACGACGACGGCAACAACCGGGAACGACACGAAGTGATCGCAGCGGTCACCACGTTCCTCGATTCCCCGAAGGTCAAGGCCACCAGCACTGACCCCAAGCCCGGCGAGGAGGCCTTCTAGCCCAAGATCGAGGGCGGCCCGGATCGGGAAGGCCGGGCCGCCCTCCCCTTCTCCCGCCATACTGACAAGACGAGTCTCGCCGCCGCGGTCAGCAGACTCGACAGGGAGAGCCCGGGTTCCGCCACCCGGGCTCTCCCGCGTCTACCGACCAACGACACCGCCCGGCGACAGGCGACAGGCGACAGGCGACAGGCGACAGGCGACAGGCGACAGGCGACAGGCGACAGGCGACAGGCGACAGGCGACACTGTGGCAGTGACCTCCGCCGACAAGTACGCCCAACCCGAGCTTGAGCGTCGCTTCCTCCTCGAACACGTCCCCCGTGACGCCACCGATCCCCGCCGGATCACCGATCGGTATCTCATCAACACGAGACTCCGGCTCCGCACCGTCGAAGACGCATCCACCGGCCGTGTGACCGACCGGAAGCTCGGCCAAAAGGTCCGCCCGAACCCCGACGACGCAACCGTCGTGTGGCACACCAGCCTCTACCTCAATCCCGCCGAGGCAGCCGCCCTCGGCGGGCTGCCCGGCGTCGAGATCACCAAGACCCGCTACCGATGGACCCACGACGGCCACGACGCCGCCGTCGACCACTACCACCTTGCCTGCACCGAGCTCATCGTCGCAGAGCTTGGCTTCGCCGACGTCGCCGAACTCGCCGCCTACCTACCCAGCGTGCCCCTCGGCGCCGAGATCACCCACATCCCCGCGCTCACCGGTCCCAACCTCGCCACGCTCGACGCCAACCACCTCGCCCACCACACCCAGTCGCCGCACCCGCCCCGCTGAGCCGCGCGCCACCGACTACCCGAGCCCTCAACCAGGAAGAGAAAACGTGCAGACACATCTGGAGGTCCTGCCGGACCTCCAGATCAAGTCAGCGTCGGCGATGTCACCGCAGCGCTGAGTTGGTGTCCCTAGGGGTGCATGTTCGCATCCAGGCGACGAGGCTGGCGATGCTGGTCAGCGTGACGGCTTTGGGTGCCTCACCCGACCGCGTGCGCGCCGCTGCACGTGATGTCGTCGCCTACCTCCGAGGTGACCAAGCGACTCGCCTGAACCAATCCGGCTCCCAGCCGCCCGGCGCCACGTCGCAGCCCTCGCCAGGTCGCTATTACACCGACTCCGCGGAACGCCCGGGACAGTGGCGGGGTCGAGGAGCAGCGGGACTTGGCGAGGAGGTCACCCCAGAAGCGCTTGAGCGTGTGCTCCTTGGCAAGGACCCGGTCACCGGTGCACAGCTCGTGGCGCCATCGGGCTCCGCTGGTCGAGGGGCGAACCGGCCCAGGAATGATCTGCGGGTCGCCGCCGATCAGGTCGTCACGCTCACCGAGGCAGCCCGACTGGTAGGTGTCGACGTGTCCTACCTGCGGCGACTCGCCCGCTCGGGCCCCGACGATCGATCGACGTCACCTACCGTTCCATCTACCGTTTCACCTACCGCTCGCCTCGACGCCGTCAAACGCGACGGCGAATGGATGGTCACCGGCGCGGAGATCGTGCGGTTCATGGCCGCCCGCCGTCAGCCGCAGGTGGTGATCGGCTACGACGTCACGTTCTCTGCACCCAAGTCCCTGTCGATCGTGTGGGCGGTCGGCGACACGGCGACCCGACGGCTGTGCGAGGAGGCGTTCGAGGCCGGCGTCGCCCGAGGACTGCGATACCTCGAAGAGCAGGCGATTTGGGTCCGCCGAGGACGCGGCCACGAGCAAGCCAGCGGCATGATCGCCGCGTCGTACCGGCACTCGACGAACCGGGCTCTCGAGCCCCAGCTCCACGAACACGTCGTGATCGCCAACATGGCCACCGCCGGCGACGGGCGGGTCCAGGCCCTCGACGCACGTGGCCTGTTTGCCCACGCCACCACGGCGGGTCATCTCGCCGAGGCCGAGATGCAGCACTACGCCAACCAACGCGGCATCGCCTGGACCCCTACTCACCGGGGCATCGCCAACGTCGCCGAGGTCCCCGACGACGCGATCCGGGCCATGTCCACCCGCCGCGAGCAGATCCTCACTCTCGCCGGCGAGCTCGGCACCACCAGCACCCGAGGCACGACAAGCCGCCGCGGTCGCCAGCCGCGCCCCCAAGGACACAAGCGTCGACCCCGCCTCCCTCAAGCAGGGCTGGCGTCAACGACTCGACGACGCCGGGTTCGGACCCACCCAGCTCAAGGCTGCGACCACCGCTGACCCGCCCCGGCCCTGGAGCGCCGACGACACCCGCCGCCTGCGCTGGCACCTTGCCGGACCCGCCGGGGTCACCGAGCAGCAGGCGATCTTCGACCGCCGCGACGTGATCTGCGCCATCGTCGACCACGCCGACGGCCGCCTCGGCGCCGACCAGATCGAAGCCCACGCCGACACGTGGCTGGGAACCGACGCCGCCATTGCACTCCAGCAAGCCCCAGCCAACGCCGAGCTGATCGGACACGAAGGAAAGGTGACCCTCGCCGCTGGCGTCCAGTGGTACACGACCCCAACCATGGTCGCGATCGAGGAAGCCATCGCCGCCGCCTACCAGAACGGCCACGACCAACACGCCGGCCTCGTCCCCGCAGCGATCATCGACACCGCCATCACGCAATGGGAGGAATCGTCGGGACGTCGGCTCGGCGACGACCAAGCCGCGATGGTCCGGGCGATCTGCGGATCAGGCGACCGGTTCCAAGCCGTCGTCGGCCCGGCCGGGTCCGGCAAGACCGCCGCCCTCGAGGTCGCAGCCCGGGCCTGGCACGCGGCGGGCTTCACCGTGGTCGGCGCCGCCGTGAACGGCACCGCCGCCGAGGTCCTGCAACGCTCCACCGGCATCGCCTCGCGCACCGTCGCCGGCCTCGTCACCCGGCTCGACACCGCCACCACCCCAGTCCTCAACGACCGCACCATCGTGCTCGTCGACGAAGCATCCACGCTCGGGAACCGCAACCATGCCCGCCTCACCCACCACGTCCAGGCGGCCGGGGCGACGATGCGCACCATCGGTGACCCCCATCAACACGGCGCTGTCGAAGCCGGCGGCATGTGGGCCCACCTCGTCAACCAGCGCCCCGACCGCACACCCCGCCTCACCGAGAACCGACGCCAAGCCGCCCCCGAGATGGACGACGTGCGCCTCGCCAACGCCGACTACCGCGCCGGGCGCATCGCCGAAGCCGTCGCCCGCCTCCACGCCAACGAACGCATAGTCACCGCCCCCACGAACAGCGAGCTCCTCGACCAGCTCGCCGCCGACTGGTACGTCGACCACCGCGCCACAAGGCGCGACGGTGGCACCGAGTCGAGGATGATCGCCGAGCACCACCACGAGCGCCGTGCCCTCAACGCCCGCGCCCAAGCGCTCCTGCGCGCCGACGGCACCCTCACCGGACCCGGCGTCCGCATCGGCGAGGCCAGGTTCCACGTCGGCGACACCGTCATCGCCCGCGCCGCCAACCGGACCCTTCACCCCGACGGCAACCCCAAGAACTACATCCGCAATGGAACCGTGGGCACCATCACCGCCATCGACGGCCGCGCCGGCCACGAGCGACTCACCGTCGACTTCGAACACCGCGGCCCCGTCACCGTCCCACGTACGTGGCTCACCGAACAGATCCGTCCCGGCGTCGCTGGCGGTCTCGCCCCCGCTTACGCCGTCACCAGCCACGCCGCCCAAGGCGACACCTATCGGTCCGGCAGGATGCTCGCCACCGACACTTCCGCCACCGAAGCCGTCTACGTGGGGCTCACCCGCGGCACCCACGACGCTCGCCTCTACAGCGTCAAGCAGGAACCGGCAACCGTCGACAGCGACCCCCAGCTGCCACGCATCACCGACCCCCGCACCGCCACCGAAGCGCTCACCGAACAGCTCTCACGCCCCAAACCGACCGACCTTGCCACCGTCGCCGACCCCGACATCGCACGAGTCCTCTACCTCACCCGCCTCCCCCTCCCCAGCCTCGAAGCATCCGACGACCCGTTGGCCCGGCGCGCAGCCGCCATCGTCGGCGACCGCATCACCACCGCGGCTCGCGCCCAAGCCGACCCGGTGGTCCGCGACCAGCTCGGGCCACGGCCGACGACCAATTCGGTGCGATGGGACCGGGCCGTCAACGAGATCGCCCTGTACCGGACCCGCTGGCCCTCCGACGACACCCGGGTCGTCCCCGCACGGCCCGACGCGGCGTCCGCTACACAGCGCCAGGACCATCAACGTCTCGTGGGCGCTGTCCTCGACGCGCGAGTGGAAGCCCTGTCGACATGGACCACCCCCGACCTGGCAGCCAAGCGTCGTCATCACATGGCCTGCCTCCGTGAGCTCCCGCACGTCGACCTCGGGCTGCTCGAACGCGACGTCGAGGCGCCGGCGAGCCCCGGCGACCGCAAGCGAGCGCTCCAGGTACTTCACGGCGCCCGCGACCAGCAACAACAACGCAGCAGCCACCAAGAGCAGATCGCCCAGGTCGACGCCGCGCTCGGACCCAGGATCCAGCAGGCCGTCGCAAGTCCACGGAGGTACGTCGACCAGACTCTCGGACCGAGGCCCGTCGGCGACGCTCGCCGATGGGACCGAGCCGCCACCGCTATCGAGCACTACCGCCACAGCGTCCTCGGCCTCGGGCCCTGCGACGCATCGCCTGACCCACGGCACCCCGCTATCGGGCCGAGACCCGATCACGGCATTGCGGACGCCGCTGCTTGGGATCGCGCTCACCGAGCCATAGACCAGTCCCGAGTCGGTCACGAGCCGCTCGTCCGGCGGCTATGACCGCGCCTCGCTCACCGGCCAGCGCCAGAACTGGAGAAGACCGCTTACCGCGCCCGTTCGGCCTACTCCGTTGCAGGATCGATGGTCAGGTTGATCGGTCTGGCCACATGCACCTGGTAGGCGGTAGCAACAATCTCGCTGCTTACGAGGAGGAACTCGTCGCCGGACGCTATCCCTCGGGTTATGGCGCAGGCGATGATCGAATCAAATAGCGTCGCCGACAGCAGGGGTTCGAACTCCCCCGCGCGAACCGCTGCGTCGAACTCGGCGACGATCTGGGGAAACACACGGTCTGGACGCCGGTAGCCGTCGCCGTCGGTTGTCTTCTGGCTACGAGAGAACGACCACAAGTTGTTGATCATCGAAGTCCAGCTGTTTGGGAGCAGGTCATCGCTGAGGTGTCCATCTTCGAATAGAGCCCGGATCTTGGCCAAGTTCGCGACGATCAACTCGGTTTCCCGATGGGGAGAACTCGGAATCTGGTCGGCGGCGGCCTCGAAATGATCAACGAGTTCGTCGAGCTGCTCGACCGCTGCCTTGAGCTGGCTCGCGAGGCGAAGCTTGCCCCAAGACGGTTCGTCTCCCTTGTATACAACATCGTGCGTAACTGCGCTCCACGCGTCCTCGAAGACCGTCTTGATCTGCACCTCGAACGTGAAGCGGCCAAAGTGCTCGTACTCAGGGAGCACCAGCGCACTGGGTTTAACACGGCCATACCATCTAGTCGCATCAAAGCGAAAGGTGTCGGGCGGCTTCTGGGCAGTGGATCGACTGCGGATCGTCTGAAGATCAAACGACGTATTTAACCACTCAATAACCTCAGTCTCGCGACTTCGGGTAGGAACGACAACGGTGAAGGCGACTAGATCGTCAAGGTCGAACCATGACTCATATCTGCCTTGCTGTAGCTTCGCTGCCACCGACGGCAACTCCTTGACGCGGTGTTTGAACTGGAATGGTTTGTCGTCACAGTACGCCGCGAACTGCCCGCCAAGATATCCGTCTAGCCCGCGAAGGATCGGCTCCGATCCGGTGTACGCATCGCGCACCTCTTGAACGGCATCCATCTTGCAGCCTCAGTCCGCAACTAGAACCGACTTGAGGACCTCGATTCGCGTTCTACGCGATCCCACGTTGTTCGCCGCCGACCTTGTGGAGAAGTGGTACCGCCCTACGTCATCGCTATGGTCCGGGTTGTCGAGCTTGGCCATGTCATCGACCCGCTCGCCGAATGTAATCAAGGCGGCCGCGCTGGCGGTATAGTCGATCTTCAATCCCTCGGCCTCAATCTCGCGGATGGCTCCAAACAGGCTGTAGAAGTCGACCTGATTGCGAAATCGAGTAGTCAAGAGCTCCGGATCCGCCTCCGTGATCCGTGCCGTTGCACGCAAGGTCTTCCTGAAGGCCAACTGAACCGCCGATGCATTCCATTCCTCGTCCCTGTCGGCGTAGAGCTCATCAATCCCATCTTGAGTGATCGACGACGGGCCCGACTCGACCAGCACCATGAGCTGGACGGTGTACTCAACATCCTTCATCTGCAGATGAGCCGCATTGGAAATGCGTGGGAATCCAGCTCCCAACGTCGAGAACAACTCCTCCGCAAGATCCTCTGCGGTGGATGCCCAAATGCCGCTGTAGCGCGCATGCCGCAGTTCTTGGCGCGAGAGCTTGGCCACGTTCCGGTTCAATCGATCAAAAACCTCGTTCAGAAATGAGCCTTCAGTCGAGGGAACGTACTCAACCGTGAGTTCGTACTCGAAAAAGCGCTTCCGATCGGTGGTGTCAAGCTGAGAGAAATACACACCTTGGAGGTGTGATGGAAGTTGTGTTTCCTTCGCGTCATTTGTTGTGAACTCGTCTTCGACGAACTCGATAATGGACGTAAGTCGCTGCTTGCCGTCGACTACGGCCTGCCGCGCGACGCCTGACGCGGACATCTCTTCATGAAGAAACAGCGTGGGTGACGGATAGTCGAGCAGGACGGTCTCGATGAAGTCTCGCTTGTACGTGCGGTTCCAAACGGACCGGCGCTGGTAAGGCGGGTCGCGGTCAAGGAGCCCGCGCTTGTGTAGATCGACGAACCACGAGATTGTCTGCCGATTCGTTCGCCAGCTTGCCATTTTCACTCCAGGTCTCGTTGCCGCAACATCCGGACATGCAATCGGGCCCGGCCCAACCGCCATTCGTTCGAGGTGCGTGTCTGAAGCACCGCATCCGTGGGCTGCACCGTAGCGGCCGCGTCCGGCACGTTCGCGTGCTCGCAGGCCGCGACGGCCACATGCGGGCTCTCCAACCGCCGGGTCCGGGCGCGCGCTTCGCTCAGCGATGATCCTTCTACAACCCGCACTACTCCCGGCGTAGCAGGGCGCGGCGTGCACTTCCTTGTGCGCCAGTCGGCTTGCCGTGACATCGTTCTTTCTGTCGTCGGTGGGGCGCTCGTCGTAGCGCTGGGCAGGTTGGGCGACGGCCATCCAGGTTCGGCTACCGGCCTCGCCCGATATGAGTTCGTCGCACCTGCGGAACGGGCTCGGACGGGCCTCGCTGGCCCTCGCTAGCCTGGATCGGCGTGGGCTCGCGAGTCCGCGCCCCGGGTCCACTTGGCCGCAGGTGCTCGAGCACATCAAGCGGTGGTGTCGGGTCAGCGTTCAGCGCCTCCTCCAGCGCCTCGGACGGCGCCCCACGGCCAGGCGCAGGAACCTTCCCCGCTGCCAGCTGAGCGAGGCGCTTGTCGCTGCCGGCGTGGCGGCCTTGCACGTGGGCAGGCGGCAGGGTGCCGTGGATGAGCAGGGCGTGGCCGGGTCGGGCCTGGCGCAGCACCTCTGCCGGTAGGAGGGGTCGGTGGACGGTCGAGTCGCCGACGCCTCGGCGGTGACCGCCGGCGTGGGCATCGGCGTTGGCTGACCGCTGCGCGACTTCCTCGTCGCCGCCGAGGTAGGTGACGTACTGCAGGGTCTCGATATCGGAAACGCCGGCGAAGATCAGCTTGGTGGCGTGGTTGGTGAGCATCGGACCGGCCTGGGATTGGTAGATGGCGTCGATCTGGGCCTTGGACTGCCACGCGGTCACCAGCTGCACCCCGATGCCGGAGCAGGTCGACGCGACCTCGGGGAGCCAGCGCAGAGGCGTGTTACCGGCCTCGTCGAGCACGCACAGCAGATCCGGGATCGGGCCGGCGAGCCGGTTGGCGATGTCGTAGGCCTGGTCCCTCAGCAGCGACCCGAGAAGCCCACCGAACACCACGGCATACCGGGAGGCATCCTTGAGCGGCATGCACACGTACAGCGTGTTGGCCCCGGACAAGACGAGGCCCATGTCTGCGGTCGGCCCAGCCTGGCGCGTCGAGGCGTAGGAGACGTTGGGGTCCTCCCACGGTTGCACGAGGGTCTGGGACGTCGAGTAGATGTCGGAGCGCGTCCGGTGATCGAGGTGGAAGAACCCGTCGAACTGAGCGAGCGCGTGGCGGGACTGGAGAGCGATCCGACGGTCGTGGTGCTGAGAGCGGGTCGACAAGATCGTGCGGATCTCGCTCAACATGACCGCGTCGAGGTCGCCGTCGGTGTCGTCGAGGTTGCCGTCCTGGGAGGCGAGCCATCGGACTACGTCGGCCATCGACGTCTCCCCGCCATGGGCGGCGGCGAACAGGATCGGCCAGAGCAGCGCCTGGCCTTTGCTGGTCCAGTACGACGCGTTCGTCACGCCGTCGGTCGGCGCGGCGTCCAACAACGCGGAGGCGACCTCGATCGCCCCAGGCACCGTGCGGGCCACCGGCAGCGGAGACCACCCCACCCGGATCACCCCTGGCGGCGGATTCGGGATGGTCCGCATCGGGTCGAACAGGTACACGTCGCCGAGCTGAAGCCGGCGGGCGACGGTGTCGGCGAACAAGTCGTTCTTCACCGACGACAAGATCGCCGGGCCGTTCCAGTCCAAGATCCCGGCCACCACGGTCGCGGTCTTGCCCGACTGCGACGGGCCGACTACCGCCAACGCAGATCGCCCGCCCGGCCGAGCTCCCCGCCGTCGACCGGCTGATTCGACTGGGCGGCGGGTCTCGGTGGCCAGCAGCTTCCGGCCAGCGGTGCCGAAGATGAATCGACCGGTGGTCGGGCCGGGCACGACCAGTGGAGCGAGTTCCCGGGTGTTGGCGAGGCGGGCGCCGACGATCACGCCGAGTCGTCGCCGTTGACGGGTCCCGATCGTGGGTGCGAGTCGTAGCCACAGCCACACGGCCGCGCCGACCAGCACCCCGACCGCGACCGCGGTAGCGGTCCAATACAGGATCGGGCCGGGAAGCGTGGCACGGGCCTCGGCCGGCCACGCCCCCGCGGGGTCTCGACCGTGGGCGGGGAGACGGATCGAGCGCGCCGAGACCGTCGGCCGGTGACGCCGCCAACACGCGACCCGACCCGGTCAGCGACGCGAGCTGGGCGCCGACCCACACCGCGAACGACGCCACCCCGGCAGCGATCACGGCGACCGCGAGCACGTCGTCGCCGGCCGCACCTGGCGCACGCTGAGAACCGTCGGCGCTCATCCCGCGACCCGAAGCTCGGCGAGTCGGCTCGCCGCTCGATGCTGACGCTGCCGCAGACAGGCGTAGGTGGCGCCGAAGTGATCCTGGAGCTCCTCGGTTGCGTAGCCCTCGACGGCAACCAGCCACACCAACTCGGCGTCGCGCCGAGCGACCACACCCTGCTGGGTGGCGTCGCTGAGCAGCTCCGCCAGCGCGTCCGCCGGTGACGGCTCCGGTTGAACCGTGCGCAGGCCCGTTGGCTGGTCGGCCAGTTGGACTCGGTAGCGCCACTGCTCCTCAGCTCGAAGCTCGCGCTCCACGATCCGATGGGTCCGTCGCAGGATCGACTTGATCGGCCAGTTCCGTCGCTTCCCGACCACGTCGCCGATCGCCTCGAGCGTCGCCGACAACAAGAGCCCATCGATCTCATCAGTCGTCACGTCGTCGGCGCCGAGCTGGTCGGCCCAGTACGTCAGGAGGCGGACCTCCTTGTTCAGGCCAGGCACGATGCATTGCAGGAGCACCCGCAGCGCGAACCGGTCCGCGACCGCAACGTCCAGAAGCTCCCAGACGATCTCGGTCGAGCGTTCGATCGTGCCGGTCCGCACCACGGCCACCAGCTCGCTCAACGAATCGAGCCCCCGGAGAGGCAGACGGTCGACAGCGAGGCCAGCAAGCCAGTCTTCATGCGCGTCGTCAGCGACGATCGTTCGCCACTCGACGTCCAACGCACGCAGCAGGTACCGCTCGGCAACAGGTTCCATGCGGGAACGGTCCGACAGGCACCTACCGATCCATCTACCGCTGCACCTACCGATCCACCTACTACTTCGCGAATCCGGCAAGAAATCGCGGTAGGTGGCCACCTACCGCTGCCATGAGCAGGCGTTTCCTACCGTTCCGGCCGACCTGTCACGGCCTCGCGCGACGATCGACGAGTTGTCCACCGTTGGCAGGAGGCGAGATGTTCCGACGAAAGCGCTACCCGTGGCCCGGCCACGCCACCGTCCACGAGGCCATCCGCTTCCTCGCCTCAGCGTGCGACGGCGCGGTTCGTCGCGACCGGCACGGCTTCGGCGCAGACCACGTCGCCCTCGGCCACGGGCTCGCCCAGCTACCCGCCGAGCGGTGGGGACCCAGCGAACACCACGCCGGGCTGCAGCTCGTCCGGATCTACCGGCAACAGCTCCAGCGCGCCGGCTTCGACCCCGATGCCGTCCTCCGCGGCGCCCGGCCTCGACGCGTCACGCTCAAGGCGATTACTGCCCTGCAGCCGGGCTGGTACGCCGACCCGACTGGGCTCCACCGCCGGAGGTGGTGGAACGGGGCTCGGTGGACCTCGACAACCGACAGCTCACCTTCGGCGGTTGGGCCCATGAGTTCCAGGCCGACAGGTTCCGCCGTGCGACAATCCACGTGTGCTGACGAGGCAGAGCGAGGTTCGAGATGACTCCCGTTGAACTCGTGCTCGAAAAGATTCGGGCGACAACGACGGACGAGCACAGCAAGGGCGACCGCTTCGAGGAGCTCATGCTCCACGCCTTTCAGACCGACAGGACGTTCAAGCAGCAGTTCACCAAGGTCTGGCGGTGGATGGACTGGCCGGGTCGCAGCGGGGCCGACATCGGCGTGGACCTCGTCGCCACCGACGCCGACGGTCGCCTCATCGCGATCCAGTGCAAGTGCTACGACGCCGACCGCGACCTTGACGAAGGAGGAGATCGACTCCTTCGTCGCCTTGTCCGGGCAGAAGCAATGGTCGCGCCGGATCATCGTGGCCACCACCGACCTGTGGTCGACGAACGCCGAGAAGTCGCTCGAAGGCCATGCCGTGCCGGTCGAGCGGATCGGCATTGACGACCTGGACGCCATGACCGTCGACTGGTCCACCTACGACATCGCCAATCCAGCCGGCCTCGCCCCGACGGAGCGACATGTCCTGCGACCACACCAGGTCGACGCGGCCGACGCGGTCCGGGCCGGTTTCAAGCACGCCGACCGCGGCAAATTGATCATGGCGTGCGGCACCGGCAAGACGTTCACCGCGCTGCGCATCGCCGAGGAACACGCCGGCGCCGGCAAGTCCGTGTTGTTCCTCGCGCCCTCGATCGCTCTGGTCGCCCAGTCGCTCAAGGAGTGGACCGGCGAGTGCGAGATCCCGATCCGCCCGTTCGCCGTGTGCTCCGACGCCACCGCGGGTAAGCCGATCGAGGGCGAGAACGCCACACCACACGACCTCGTCGTGCCGCCCACCACCGACCCTGCGGCACTTGTCGACGCCGGAGTGCACGACCTCCCCGCCGATCAGATGACGGTCGTGTTCTCCACCTATCAGTCGATCCAGGTCGTCGCCGACATGCAGGCGGCGACCGGCCACCGGTTCGATCTGGTGGTGTGCGACGAAGCGCACCGCACTGCCGGTGTCGCGAGCGTCGCCGGTGAGGACAGCGCATTCGCCCTGGTCCACGACGACGAAATCGTCCCCGCGGTCAAGCGGCTCTACATGACCGCCACCCCGAGGCTGTTCAAGCCAGTCGCCAGGGACGCCGCGAAGGAGGCCGACGCGATCCTCGCCTCGATGGACGACCCCGAATACTTCGGCGAGGAGTTCCACCGGCTCGGATTCGGCGAAGCGGTCGAGCGAGGGCTGCTCGCCGACTACCGCGTCCTGATCCTGACCGTCGACGAGAAGTCGGTGAGCGAGTCGTTCCAGGAGCTGCTCTCGTCCAACGGCGAGCTCAGCCTCCCCGACGTCGCCCGCTTCGTCGGCTGCCTCTCCGGCCTGGCCAAACTCCCCGGCGCGGCCGGCGTCGAGTTCACCGACGGCGACAAGCCCATGCAGCGGGCAGTTGCCTTCTGGTCGAAGATCGCCGACTCGGAGCGCTTTGCACAGCAGTTCGAGCAAGTAGCCGACTCGTATTTCGATCAGCTCGAGGCCGGTCGTGGCGGTGACGACATCGCACCGCTCTCAGTACCCACCCGCCACGTCGACGGCACGACCAAGATCAGCAGCCGCCGCACCGACATCCGCTGGCTGAAGGAGACACCGGCCGAAGGCGAGTGCCGAGTACTCACAAACGCCAAGTGCCTCACCGAAGGCGTCGATGTCCCCGCCCTCGACGCTGTCATGTTCCTCACGCCCCGACGGTCGAAGATCGACATCGTGCAGGCCGTTGGACGCGTGATGCGCAAGCCGCCTGGCAAGCAGCTCGGCTACGTGATCCTTCCGATCGCTATCACCGCCGGGCTCGACCCGGCGACCGCACTCGACCAGAACACCGACTACGACGCCGTATGGGAAGTCCTACAGGCGCTGCGCGGCGCACGACGAACGATTCAACGCCTACATCAACCGCATCGCTCTGGGCTCCACCAAACCCGGCACCGGCCCCGATGATCCGATCAAGGTGATCCCGGTCGACCTGATCGGACCCGACGGTTCGCCCGGCGAGCTCCAGGGACGGCTCTTCGAGTACGAGGAGTGGACCAGCGCGATCTACACCAAGATCGTCCAGAAGGTCGGCTCGCGCACCTACTGGGAGGACTGGGCCCGAGACGTCGCCAAGATCGCCGCCAGCCACGAGACCCGCATCGCAGCGATCCTTGCTCAGCGCGCCGACGCCTCGAGCGCGTTCGACGAGTTCGTCACCGAACTGCACGCCACGCTCAACGACAGCATCTCCCGCGACGACGCCGTGTCGATGGTCTCCCAGCATCTCATCACCCGCCCAATCTTCGAAGCACTGTTCGGCGACGATGCCTTCGGTCAGGCCAACCCGGTGTCGGTGGCGATGAGCGGCATCGTCAGCGTCCTCGACGAACACGAGCTCCAGACCGAGACCGCGAAGCTCGACGACTTCTACGGGTCCGATCCGTCGGCGTGTGGAAGGCATCCCTCCTGGCGACGGCGAAGCTCGGCAGCGGATCATCAAGGACCTCTACGGCCGCTTCTTCAAGATCGCCTTCCCGAAGGTCGCCGAGTCGCTCGGAATCGTCTACACGCCCATCGAGGTCGTCGACTTCATCATCCGCGCGACCGAAGCCGCCCTCGCCGAGCACTTCGATGGCGCGAGCCTCTCGGACGAGGGCGTCCACGTGCTCGACCCCTTCACTGGCACCGGGACGTTCATGACCCGGCTGCTGCAGTCCGGCTTCATTCGTCCGAGCGATCTCCAGCGCAAGTTCGGCTCGGAGCTACACGCCAACGAGATTCTGTTGCTCGCGTACTACATCGCCGCGGTCAACATCGAGGCGACATATCGCCAGGTGAGGGCGCGGTCACGCTGGTGCCGACCCCGGGTACGAGCCGTTCCCCGGCATCGTGCTCACCGACACCTTTCAACTCGGCGAAGCCGACGAGGGCGGCGGCCAGTGGGATGTGTTCCCGATCAACAACGAGCGGGCGACTAAGCAGAAGGCGCTCGACATCCGAGTGATCTTCGGCAACCCGCCGTACTCCTCCGGGCAGGAGTCGGCGAACGACAACAACGCCAACCTCAAGTACGGGCGACTCGATACTTCGATTGCTGACAGCTACGCGAAGCGGTCGACGGCAACCAACAAGAACAGCCTCTACGACTCCTACGTGCGGGCGATCCGGTGGGCCTCAGACCGTCTGCTTGGTTCACCGCAGGGTGGCGTGGTCGCCTTCGTCACCAACGGTGGATACATCGACTCCAACACCGCGGACGGGCTACGGCTCACCCTCGGCGACGAGTTCCATCACCTCTACGTCTTCAACCTCCGGGGCAACCAGCGAACTGCGGGCGAGGTCTCGCGGAAGGAGGGCGGCAAGATCTTCGACGCAGGCAGTCGGGCAACCGTGGCGATCATGCTGCTCGTGAAGGAGCCCGGCGCGGTGCCAGCTACAGGGGGCAGTCCTCCACTACCGCGACATCGGCGACTACCTCACACGCCAGGAGAAGCTCGACATCCTGGTCGCGACGATTCCGGCCACGCCCGACACTCTGCCGACTCTCGACGCAGTCGGGTGGACTGTCATCGAGCCGAACGAACACGGCGATTGGATCAACCAGCGGTCGGCCTCGTTCGCGTCGCTCCTGCCTTCGCATGATCCTGACGGACCGTCGGTGTTCGCCCTGCGGTCCAACGGGCTCCAAACCAACCGAGACGCCTGGAACTACAACAGCTCACGACCCAAACTCGACGAGAATCTCCGCCGAATGCTCGTCCACTACAACGAGCAGGTCCGGCTCTTCGCCGAAGCTCACCCAGGGCTGACCGGCACTCTCAAAGCTCGTGCGGAGATCGCCAAGGTCGAAGTGGACCTCGACCCGACCAGGTTCAGCTGGGACCGGGCGAACTTCGTCGACGTGGCCCGTGGACGCCATTACTCCGAGGTCGACGCGATTGCGATGGTCGCCACGTACCGCCCGTTCCACCGGCGTCATGTAACTGCAGGACGACTGCTCAACAAGGAGTCGAGTCAACTCAACCGCGTCTACCGAGAGGATGGCGCAGGGAACCTGACTATCGGCTTTAACGGCGTTGGAGGATCCGCTCCGTTTACTCCGTTCATTACCCGGGAGACGCCTGACCTCGTCGTCGTCGGTGCCGGCAACGCGATGCAGTGGCTGCCTCGCTACCTCTACGACGAATCCGCACCGACGGCAGCCCACCCCCCGCCCGAACTGTTTGGCCTCGACATCTCGGCCTCACCAGGGTCAGGGGCCGGCCGCCAGCACAACGTCACCGATCACGCACTTGGCCTCTATCGGGCGCTGGATGCGGCGATCACGAAGGACGACATCTACTTCTACGTGTACGGGATCCTGCACTCGCCCGACTACCGCACCGCATTCGCTGCCGACCTGAAGAAGTCGCTTCCCCGCATCCCGCAGGTCGCCACCGCCGCGGGCTTCTGGGCCTTCTCGAAGGCAGGCCGAGCGCTGGCCCACCTCCACACCGAGTACGAGTCCGTGGAGCCGTGGCCCGAACTCAGCTACACGTTCGCCGCCGGCTTCAACGCGAGCCACCCCGACGCCTACCGCGTGCTCAAGATGAAGCACCCGAAGATCGCGAACCCCGGCGATCCTGACGCAGCCAAGATCGACGACCGGAGCCGGATCATCTACAACGACTGGATCACCATCGAGGGCATCCCGGAGCGGGCCTACGAGTACGAGCTTGGGTCGAGATCGGCGATCGCTTGGGTCATCGAGTCGAACCGGGTAAAGACCGACACTGCATCGGGGATCCGAAACGACCCCAACGACTGGGCGACCGAGCACGACGACCCGACGTACATCCTCGACCTCGTTGGCCGCGTCGTCACCGTATCGATGCGCACCCTGGACATCGTTGAGTCGTTGCCTCAGCTAGAGCTCTGAGGCGCGACGGGGCCAGGGCAGATCGTCGGACGCCTCAACGAAACACGGACCGAAGGGGTTCGGGGATCTCCCGCCACAGCCCAGCGCAATCCGCTGCACTGCGCACGTCGGGACGCCAGAATTCCTCTGGCGAGCAACCCAGGCTTGCGCACACCTGCTTGACCTCCGAGGCGCTGATCATCCTCGGCGGCTCCGCGCCGAGCAGTTCCTCGACGAGATTCGGGTCGAGGCGGAAACCTCGGGCGATGAAAGCCGGCGGGTCGCCAGTCCAGAGGTGCCACGCGAGCAACCATTGGCGAACCGGGCGAGCCGGCAAGCGTTCGGGCAGGGGCTGCAGGTTCAAATCCCTATGGGCTCAGGTTCGACGCGGCGTTCCGCGGGCTGACGGCCTGCCCTTTCAGGCAGGGCGGGGTTGCGACGCTTGGTGACCTTCCATGACGAATGGTCGGGATTCCCGACGGTCAGTCGGTATAGTTGACCGATGCATTCATTCGGTGAACTGGTTGGTCGTTGAGCCTCGCGGTGGTCCGCACGATTAGCTCGCCTCGGGCGTTGCGGACTGCTGAAGACGTGGAGGACTTCGAGCAGGAGATCGTCGACCAGCACGCCTTGGCCATGGCCGCTGCGGGACTCAGCGACGGGCACGTGAGCAATACGCGGTCGACGATCATCGAGTTCGCCCGGTCGTTGCCCGGGCCGCTGTGGGCGGCGACGTGCGACGACGCGGATCGATTCCTGGCCGAGCAACGCCGGCGGGGCCACGCGGTGAGCACCCGGGCCGGCAAGGCGGGGATGTTGGCTGTGTTCTTCGACTTCGTGATCAGCCGCTATCAGGGCGACATCCACGCCCTGACCGGCGTCGTGGTCGACCAACCCATCGACGAGTTCAACCGCCAGTCCGGCAACACGTTGGGCAAAGTGCGGGTCCCGCCCTCGGACGCCGAGGTCGACGTTCTGTTCATTGCGTGGCGCCGCTCGGTTCCCGACGCCCGCAAGTACCTGCCGGCGGCGCGCGACTACTTCGCGGCGTCGTTGTGGCGGCGGCTGGGGTTGAGGATCAACGAGACGGTGATGCTCGATATCCGCGACTGGCGACCGGACCTGGGAGAGTTCGGCAAGCTCCACGTGCGCCACGGCAAGGGCAGCCGCGGCCGAGGACCTAAAGCGCGTCTGGTCCCGGCGATCAACGGGGCAGACCGCCTGATCGATTGGTGGTTGGCCGAGGTCCGTCACCAGTTCGGCGGCGATTGGTCCAACCCTGACGCGCCGATGCTGCCGAGTGAGCGCCACGGCCCGGACCTCGAGACCTGTCAGCGGGTGGGCGCCAACGCGCTCCGGCACGGACTCGGCGTGCAGACAGCGAGGTGGCTGCCGGCGTGGTCGGCTCGGCTGACGCCGCACGTTCTGCGCCACTACTGCGCCTCGTCGCTCTATGGCAGCGGCATGGACCTCAAAGCGCTCCAGGAGCTGTTGGGGCATCAATGGCTGGCGACGACGTCGGGCTACATCCACGTCCGTAGCGATCACATCGAACACGCCTGGACGACCGCCAACCGGCGTCTGGAAACGCGCTTCGGCGAAGGAGGATGACCACATGCGATGGAACATGCGCCTGAAGGCCGCCGAGCGCGGGATCTGGAAGTCTGGTGAGATGCGCCGCCTTCTCAGCGACGCGGGCCTCGAGCTCAGCGCCGGGAAGATGTCGGCGTTGTGGGCGGGAACCCCCAAGACGATCCGCCTCGACGATCTCGACGTGATCTCCGCGGTGCTCGACTGCGACGCCGACGCGTTGCTGATCCGCGAACCGGGCGCCGTCGCTGCCCGCCGACCCCAACGAGACCAGGCCGCGACGGCGGAACGGGGCCCGTCGGTTGTCTCGCCAAGGTTCGGGTCATCGAAGTCCGAACCGCCGCTTTGACGCGCCCGCCGGCGCGCTGCTTCGCCTGTCAACACAACCGGGTCGCGTGGGTCAAACCACGCGTCGACTTCTGCTATGCGTGTCTGCCCGGCGGACCGTTCCCCGCCCCGGCATGTAGCGCCTGCGGGTCGGGCGACTATTTCAGCGACGGTCTGTGCGAAAGCTGCCACGCCGGCGGACCGTTGCATGTCGGCTCGTGCCGGGGCTGTCTGGCCTGGGGTGTAGTCCGAACCCACAACTGGCACTGCTGGAGCTGCCGGTGGTGGGCCACCCACTACCCGCTCGGCGACTGCACCCACTGCCAGCGCATTACCCGTATCGGCGAGCAAGGCGCGTGCCGGCTGTGCCTCACCCAGGCCCGGATGGTGCAGCGAAAATCCGGGCGTGCCCTGCACCTCGACGACGCCAACCGTTGGGGCCAACAGCTGTTCCTCGCGAACATGGCGCTGCAACGGCGCCCCGACGCGCGCGCCAACCCCACCCCGCGCCGTCCACGCATCCCCCCGGCGGCGCCGGCCGGGTTCCGACCGCCGACCAGCCAACAGCTCACGTTGGTCGACGTCGCCCACGACCCCGCAGTCGTACGCGAGCGGGCCCTGGTCGCGGACTCCGACCTGATCGCCTATTGCCGCGGCGTCGTGCGCGACCACGCCGCCCGACATGGGTGGAGCAAACGCCAAGCCAACGACGTGATCCGCTCGCTGCGGATGATCCAAGTCCTCCAAGACACCCCAACCGCGAAGGTCAACGCCACCGACGTGCTGGCGCTGTCGCGCTATCACGGCAACGTCAGCTCGACCATCGACGTCCTCGCCGCGGCCGGCCTGCTCATCGACGACCGGGTCTCCCACATCGAGCGTTACTTCGCCGACAAGACCGACCAGCTGCCCGAACCAATGAAGGCACAGCTCGAGGTGTGGCTCACGGTCATGCTCGACGGAACCAACAAGGCGCCTCGCCGCCGCCCCCGCGATCCTCAGACCACCCGCGTGCACATCCTCGGCATCACCCCGATCCTGCAGGCGTGGGCCGAAGCAGGACACCAGTCCCTCGCCGAGATCACCCCCGCCATGGTCCTCGCCGCGCTGCCCGCCACCGGATCGCGACGCAACTTCGCCGAGTACGGACTCCGGTCGCTGTTCACCGTGCTCAAAGGCAACAAGTTCATCTTCACCAACCCCACCGCCACGATCCGCGCCACGCCGGTGAACACCAACGTTCCCTTGCCCCTCGACACCCAGGCCGTCCGCCGCGCACTGAACTCGCCCGATGCTGCAACCGCGCTCGCCGTCGCACTGGTCGCCTTCCACGCCCTGACCGCGAAACAGGTGCAGGAACTCAAGCTCACCGACATTGTCGATGGGCGACTCGCTCTCGACGGTCGAGACATCCCCCTCGCCGGCCCCGTCGTGGGGCGACTCACCGCGTGGCTCGACCACCGCACGCAGAGATGGCCTGCCAGCATCAACCCGCACCTGTTCGTCGGCATCCGCAGCGCGCCCCGCCTCGGACCCGTCGGCAAACAGTTCCCGTGGACCAAGACCGAACTGCGACCCCAAGCCCTGCGAGAAGACCGAATCCTCCAAGAGATCCACGCCACCGGAGGCGACATCCGCCAGATCTGCGACCTCTTCGGCCTCAGCGTCGTAGGCGCCCAGCGCTACGCGAACTGAACCGCCCTGGGTCTGGTGGAGACTCAGTGGTTTGGTTTCCCAGGTCCGCTGGAGGCGGTTGAGATCATTGTAGCAGTCAAACGTGTGTTCGATTGTTGGTGGTGGTTGTGTTCGTATTCGGCGGGCGGGATGTCGCCGCAATGGCCATGGAGTCGGTCGTGGTTGAACCAATGCACCCACGACAAGGTGGCGAGCTCGAGCTCCTCGACGCCGTCCCACCCTGTCGTGTCGGGCCCGTAGACGCATTCGGTCTTATAGAGCCCGTTGGTCGTTTCAGCGAGCGCGTTGTCGAACGAGTCGGCGACGGTGCCGATGCTGGGCCGGGCCCCGATCTCGTCGAGCCGTTCGGTGAACCGCACCGACGTGAACTGGGAGCCGGCATCGGAATGGGTGACCAGGCCGACGAGGCGGTTGCCGCCCCGGCAGCGTCTCGCCATCTCAAGCGCGTCCAGGACCATGTCGGTGCGCATGTTCGCCGCTACCCGCCAGCCGACGATGCGGCGACTGAACGCGTCGACGATGAAGCACACATACGCCATCCCCGATCTCGTGGGGACATAGGTCAGGTCGGTGACCCACAAGGCGTTCGGGCCGGTCCGCCCGTGAACACCGGTTGACCAGGTCCGGTGCCCGCAGCGCGTCGGGGTCAGCGACGGTCGTGAACACCTTGCGTCGCCGCCGACTGATCCCTTGGATCTCCAGGCCTCCGCATCAGCCGGGCGACCTGGTCGCGGCCGATGTCATGACCCGCCCGGCGGGCCGCCTTCCAGAGCTTGTGCGCCCCGTAGACCTTGCGGTTCGCCACCCACAGCACCATCAGGACCTGCATCATCACGGCGTCACGCGTCGCCCGCGCCGACGGCGGCCGGGACTTCGCTGCGTAGTAGGTGCTCGGAGCGATCTTGGCGCCGGCCCCACTGAGGACCCGGCAGATCGGCTCAACTCCGAACTCGCTCGCGTGCTCGTCGAGATAGGCGACGATCACTTCGAGGGGCGGTCGAGCTCCGCCGCGAAGAAAGCCGACGCCGACCTGAGGATCGAGTTGGCCCGGCGCAGCTCCTTCACCTCCTGACGCAACGCCTTGAGCTCCCCGGCCTCCACCGACGACGTCCCCGGCCGCTCACCCCCGTCGATCTCGGCTTGGCGTACCCACGACCGCAACGACTCAACACCGATATCGAGCTGGGCCGCCACCCGAGCCACCGTGCCCTGAGACGTCCCCAGCTCACGACGCAGCACGAACACCATCCGCACCGCCCGCTCCCTCTCCTCAGGCGAGTACCGCCGCGTCGTCGGCTTGCGCTTCACATCCATACTCATAGCTCTCATCCTCATTCAAAGGTCGAGAGCCTCCACGGATCCCAGGGCGGTTCAAACACCATCGCCCACCCCGACCTGAGCACCCGCCCCCGCCGGTTCCCCGAACCCGAACCTCCCAGTAGGGTCATCACGCCACACACCCTTCGGTTCCCGAGATTTCCGCCGCAGAAGCCCGGAACCCAGAAGGCTTTAGTGCCACCCTGTGGTCTGTCTCGCAGATCTGGTGCTCGGCGGTGCCGATGCGGTGCTGGACTTCGGCGGTTAAGTCGCCCACGCGCCAAAGCGAGCGCCCCTGCGGCAGGGTCGGGAGGCGGCGGGCTTCGTAGCTGGACAGGCCGAGGAGTTCAGTTACTTCAGCGATCTGGTCGCTCGGTTGGCGGAACAGGATCTGCGTTTGGGTGTCGGCGAGGATGCCCATGGCGACCTTGGCGGTGGAGGTGCCGTCGTCGGCTTGGGCTCGCAGGTCGGCGAGGCGGTGGGCGACGGAGATGTTGGCGACTCCGTAAGCGCGGGCGAGTTTCTGGCAGGACTGGAAGTACTTGGCGACGCGTTCTGATCCGAGGAGCGCCCAGATCTCTTCGAGGACTTGGACTCGTCGGGGCACGTCGCCGGACTCTGGGGCGGCGAGCAGGGATTGCAGCCACCCGGTGGCGGCGATCATGACGACGGTGAGCGCAGCGTTGTCTTGGTGAACGGCGGAGAGGTCGATGACGACCCCTCGGCCGGCCCAGTCGATGGCTTCGGTGGAGGGGCCGTCGAACATGCCTCGGAGTTGGCCGTCGAGCAGCTTGCCGAGCGCGTAGCGGACGTCCATTACGTCGCGAGCGAGATCTCGGGGACCGTCTGCTTGTGCTCGGTCGACCATCTCGCCGGTCGGGTTGGTGAGCAGGTTCACGACGTCGACGAGGGTCGGCGACGCGCCTTGTTGTTCGCTTATGGTGACGGTGTCGATGGCCCACCCGAGGGCGGCGTCTTCGAGGGGCCGTAGTTCTCGAGTGAGCACGGCGGCGGCGAGCGCGGCGACGGTTTGGGTTCGTCGGGTTCGGAGCTCGTCGGTTGTGACGGTGTGGGTGCCGGCGTCGAGCGGGTTGAGGCGGGTGGCGCCGCCGGGGTGAAGGTTGAGTCGGGCCAGCCCGAGGGCGTCGGCCAGGGGTCCGTATTCGCCTTTCGGGTCGAGGATGGCGCACCAGCGGGGTAGCCCGCCGGGTGAACCGAGCAGGCCGATCGATCTGTACAAGAGCGTCTTGACGGCGCTGGACTTGCCCGAGCCGATGGCGCCGAGGACCAAGATGTTGGGGGAGGTGAGGACGCCGTCGGTGTAGAGCTGGAACGGGTCGTAGCACCAGGCCGCCCCGCCGGAGGACACGTCTTCGCCGATGTAGATCCCGCGGGGTCCGAGCCCGGCGGTGGCGTGGAACGGGTAGAGCGCAGACGTCCGCGGTGGTGGCCCGGTGTCGGGGCAGCCGGAGGCCTTGCCGGCGTCGCAGCTGCGGCGAGGTGCGGGCGTCTTTCGTGCTGTCGGTTGGGGTTGTTGGGTGTCGGGTCATAGCCAGTCCTTGGGGATGAGGCCTCGGGCGATGGGCAGGGTGGCGGCGACGGCGAGGTCGTGGCGGCCGTGGAGGGGCCGCAGGTCCAAGCCGATGGAGGCGGCGACTTGGGTGATGTCGTTGGTGACGCTGTCGAGCTCGTCGAGGTCGGCGGCGGTGACGGTGACGATGCCGGCGTAGCTGAACTCGCCGTACCCGGCGACGAGTTCCTCTTCTCGTTCCTCGACGGCTTGGCGGGCTCGGCGGTGGTGGGCGCCGACCCGGAACCCTTTCTCGGCTCGATGGGCGGCGTCGGATTCGATCTTGGCGGCGTCTCGGACGATGGAGCGTTGGCTCTTGGACCGTGCGACGGGTTCCATGAACACCGCGACGGTGCGGACGCTGCCCGCGAACAGCAGCAGGTCGCGAAGCCACGTGGCGTGGACGTCGAGTCGGGGCCAGTCCGACACGTACAGGGCGCGGTGCCACGCGCCGTCGGTGTGCCATGCGGTCCATGTCGTTTCGGCGGCGAGGGGTGCGGCGTTGGCGGGGGTGCAGGCGCCGTCGGTGTCGCCGAGGCTCCGGAGCCGCCCGTCGAGCGCGGTGCGCGACGCCGGGTCGAGACGCAGCCGCACGACTCGGGACCACTCGGCGGGTGACAGGGTGGCCGACACGATGAGCCCTGCGCCTTGGAGGCGGTGGCCGAACAGGCGCATCTCCTTGAGGAGCGTCTCGACGGCTTCGGCGACCCGATCCGTGTTGCGGCGGCGTCGGACTCGACCGATGTGCACGGTGACGGTGACGAGGGTTTCGTGGCGGACGGCGGTCGAGCCGGCGTCGCGGAGGAGGTCTTCGTAGGCGAGGCGGGCGCCGTCGAGGGGTTGGGCGGCGAGGTGCTCGCTGATCCAGGCCCGGTGCTCGTCCATTCCGGCGGGGGCGGCCCACTCGGCCCAGCGGAGACCGACAACGGGGGTTCGTTCGCTGACGAAGGCTTGCAGCGCGATGCCCCAATGGGTCACGAGCCAGTCCTGCTCGCCGGGTTCGAGGAGCCCGAACTGGCGGCCCGCGACGCGCACCGTGGCGGCGATCGTGTCGTTGCTGGTGTCGTGGGAGACGGCGATGCGTTCCCCGGGCCGGCCCACACCGAGCGCGGCTGCGTCGACCACGAGCAGCTCGAGGCCCGCCAACGCCGGCGGCGCCGGGTGGTCGGGGTTCGGGGTGACGACCGGGAGGGCCGACAGCCATGTCGTGCTCCGCGCTCGACGACCGGACGTACCGGGCGCCGTTAGGTATGAGCTCAACGAGCGACGCCCCGTGCACCCGGACGGTGCCGATCGCGCCGACGACAGCCATGACCGCGAACCCGACCGGGACCAACCCAAAGACCATCAGGACGGTCCCGGCGACTACTCCGCAGCCGACGACGAGCAGCTGGACGAGGGAGAGGCCGAACATCCAGCCCGTCCGGTCCGGTGGTGACAGCCGGTAGGTCCGCGCCTTCGTCGCCGTTGGTGTGGTCACGGTTCGCTCCGATCGGCTCGGCGGACCAGCGGCGACGGTGCCTCCGTCTCGACGGACGGCGAGGATCCCGGCGAGGCCGGGATCGCGACGGTGCCGCGCCTGCGGGTTCGGCGACCGAAATCGCTGCCCCTCCTCCGACGGACGCCCGGCCACCGGGAGCTGCCGGCGCGGCTGTCGCCCCTGCCGGAGGAACCCCCGGCCGGGTTCCGGCGCCGCCGGCTGCACCCGACGGTCCCGACGGTCCCGGGCCGCCGCCGGAGCCGTTCGAACCGGCCGCGCAGTGACCCCGTTGCTCCCGCCGACGCGGCGCTTTGGCTTGCGCCGAGCCCGGCGAGTTGTGCTCCTCCGACGGTTGCGGCGACGGCGAGTGACCCGGCCACGACCGCGCCGCGCATCGGTGCCCGCTCGACACCCGCCGTCGCGGTGGCGGCTTCGACGATCGGGATCGCTTTCCAGATGACCCACGGCATGAACGCCGCCATGAGCATCACCGCGACACCGGTCATCATCCCGGCCAGGTCGACGCCCTCGCCGGCGCCGACACCGTTCGAGGACTCGATGGCTGCGGCGCCGACACCGAACGCCACCGCGACCCCGAACTTCGCCAGGATCAACCCGACGCCCATCTCGATGGTGCGGCGGGCGATCTGGCGGGCCGGGATGCGCTCGAGTGGCGAATCCGAGTGGGGCCATCACGATCAAGATGTAGATCAGCGCGGACCGGACCAGCAGCTGCAGCCACACCAAGATCGCGCCGGCAATGAACAACAGGCCGAAGATGATCCCGAGCAGCCCGGCGCCGGTCAACAAGTCGACCGCGGCGAGCGAAGCCGAGAACTCGCCCATCGACGCTCCGACATCGCCGGTGACCGCCAACGACGCTTCGTCGACCACCCGGATCAAGACCCAGGCCACCGTCACCGACAAGGCCATCGTCAACAACGCAGCCGGTACGTCGACCAGCGCGGCGTGGATGATCGCCCCCGGCTCCCCCGCCGCCAACGACCGTATGACCGACAACAACAGCAACGCCAGCACGAGCGCCATGGCCATGCCGAGCACCGTTTGGCGGATCGGCGTCAGCGCCGGGAGAAACCCGCCGCCGAGATCCACCGCCGTCGTCGACGACATGGCGGCGATGATCGTGTCCGTGATCGCCGCAACCGCGTCGGCGATCAGGCCGAAGACGAACTGCACGACCAGGTCGAGGACCGCCTCGCCGACAGCCGACACGGCGCCGCCGAGAAGGTCACCGACGCCGTGGATCACGTCGTCGATCGGGTTCAGGTCGACGGC
>CAVTAI010000013.1:0-769657 GCA_963732655.1 uncultured Acidobacteriota bacterium
CGTGGCGCACCCCCATCGACCGGCCGGCCTCCCACGAGGTCACCGTCATCTTGTCGGTGAGCCGGAGCGGTCCGATCCTGGTATCGCACTCGAAGGTGGTGCCGGTGCCGCTGGTGGTGTCGGAGGTGAAGCGGATCGCTTCCGCGTCGGCCATCCAGTCGACGTGCGAGGCGATATCGGCGACGTCGGCCCACACCACGTCTGGTGGTGCGGCGATCTCGATGTGCACGGTGATCGATGCCACGTCGCGAGACCCTACCGGTGGCTACCGTCTGACCGGTGACCGACCTCCAGCACGCTGCGCCGTCCCACGTCGAGTTCTACCTCGATCCCATCTGCCCGTTCGCGTGGATCACCTCCCGCTGGATCGTGGAGGTGGCCCGGCAACGTCCGATGCGGATCGAGTGGCGGTTCATCGCCCTCCGGTTGTTGAACGAGGGCCGCAATTACGAAACCGACTTTCCGCCCGGCTACCTCGAGCTCCACACCAAGGGCCTCCGGATGTTGCGGGTGGGCGCCGCCGCTCGGGCATGCGGAGGCGACGAAGCCGTTGGACGGCTCTACACGGCGCTCGGGGAGTCGATCTGGAACCGGCCGCGTGGCGAGCAGGTCGAGGGCGATTCCCTCACGGATGGGCCCCTCTCCGCGGGTATGCACGGCGTGGCCTCGGACGAGCACCTGGTCGGTGCGCTTCGTTCCGCCGGGCTGCCCGAGGACCTGGCTGACGCGGCCGACAGCGACACCCACGACGCCCTCCTGCTCGCGGAGACGGAGCAGGCACTACGCCGCGCCGGCCGGGATCTGGGGACACCCGTTATCGCCGTGGACCCACCGGACGGGCCAGCGTTCTTCGGGCCGGTCATCTCCCGCCTCCCGGCCGCCGATGAGGCCGTCGAGCTCTGGGACACGGTCATGAAGCTGGCGCGGTGGCCTGGTTTCGCGGAGCTCAAACGGTCGCTTCGAGAGATGCCGGACCTACCGCTCCTGCGGGCCTGAGCCGGCTCGCCCCCCGACCACGCGGGTCAGGGGCGTCGGTACACGCTGACGTGCCGGGAGCACTCGGAGCCGAACGTGGCGCCGTCCCAGTCGGCGTGGCGGCTCATCAACGTCAGCCCGGCTCGGCCCGCCATGGAGTCGAGCTGTTCGGGATAGAGGTAGTGCACGAACCACGGCCGCAGGCGCACCCCGCCCGAATCGGTGAGGTCGACGTGTTGACCGGCGATCGTCTGTCCCGCTCGATCGTGCCGGGTGACGACGAGCGTGACCCGGTCGACCTCGACCCGACCGACCGTGATGTCTCCGGTGGGCGCGGCCTCAACGCCCTCGAGTGCGTCCTCGTGAGAACCCTCGGGGGCCAGCGCGTCGATGACGAGGAGCCCTCCGGGATCCAATCGGCGTGCGGCTCCGTCGAGGCACTGCTGCTGGGCGTCGCTCGACGGGAGCAGGAACAAGGTGTTGAACGCGCAGACCACGAGGTCGAATCGGAACGCCGGTGCGAGGGTGTCGTCCAGCCGGGCCATGTCGGCGAGCACCGTCGTCACGGCGTCGGCTCCCGGTTTGGACTCCAGGACGGCCAACATCTCCGGTGATGCGTCGATGCCGGTGACCCTCAACCCGGCGGCGGCCAGAGGCAGCGCCAGCCGACCGGTCCCGACGCCGAGCTCGAGCACCCGGCCCGCCGGGCCGGCCAGGGCCACCAGGCGCGCCGCCGCGGTGTCGCCGTCCCCGTCCGGGCCGTACCACTCGTCATAGACATCTGCGAAGGCACGCCCGTAGGCGTCGGGCCCGTAGGTCTCGGAGCTGAAGCCCTCCATCGAACCCCCTGTCGGCGACGGTAGGCCACAATGGTCGCAAATGAGCCTTCCGTCGACATCCGGCCCGTGGGCCGCCCCGGGCGCCGATGCCGTGCCGTCACCCCGTCCGCGAGCTCGAGACGTCGGGGCGGCGGAACCGCCGGGCCTCGTCCCCGTGCCCATCGCGCTGCGGCCGCTCGCCGTGCTCGAGATCATCGACGGCGGCTTCGACGTGTTGAAGGCGCGTCCGGGCCTGTTGCTTGGGTTGTCGGCGTGCGTCGTGGTCCCGGTGGAGCTCATCGGGGCGTGGCTCAACCGCGACCAGCTGGGCGAGGGTCTCGGTGGGTTGTTGAACGGAACCGTGCCGGGATCGTCGTCCGCCCGGGTCAGCGACGCCGGCGTCGCCTGGTCGCTGGTGGCGCCCTCCTTCGCGGTCGCGGTCGTCGGTGCGATGTTGGCTCGAGTGGTTCGGGCGTGGTTCGCCGAGTCGGAGATCTCCGCCGGTGAGGTGTTGCGGTGGGGTGGTCGTCGCCTTCCTGCCTTGGCCGCGATGTGGGCCCTCGTGCACGCCGCCGAGGCCGTCGGCCTGCTCGCCTGCGGGCTCGGGTCCGTGGCCGCCATGGTCGTGTTCAGTGTCAGCGCGCCGGCTATGGCAGTGGAGAACCTGGGCCCGTGGCGGGCGATGGGGAGGTCGCGCCGGCTGACATCAGGACGCTTCGGTGCCGTTCTCGGCCTGTGCCTGCTGGTGGCGTTGATCACGTCGCTCGTCGAGCTCGGGCTCACGGCCGTCCCACTGGCCCTGGCGGCGGCGATCGGATCCGACTACGGCTGGGTTGCGGCCCTCGTGGTGAGCACCGCGGTGTCGGTCCTGTCGGTCGCGCTGGTCGGGGCGACCGCGACCATGCAGTACATCGATCTCCGGTCGCGCCGCGACGGGTTCGACCTCGAGATGCGAGCGATCGAAGTCTTCGATCGCGGTCGGCGGCCCGGGCGGGGTCGGGGCTGATGTCGCTCCCGATTCCCGAGCCCCAACCCGATCCCGAGCAGGTGAGCCGGATCGCCGAGCGCATCGTGTCCTCCGGCGACTTCGACGAACCAGAGCCGTCCGTTCTCGAGCGGATCCTCGAGTGGATCGGCGATCGGCTGAGCCAGGTCGGCGGAACGGTGGGCGGCTCCGGAGGTTCGGCGGTCCTTTCGTGGATCGTGCTCGCCGTCGCCGCGGCCGTGCTGATCTGGATCGCCTGGAAGGTCATCGCCGGCCTGAACCCGATCCGGCGACCCGACGACGACCCCGATGAGCTGGACGTCACGATCCTCAGCCGGCGGTCGGTCGCCGAGCTCCGGCGCGAGGCCGAGGAACTGCACGGCTCGCAGGAGTGGCGGCTGGCCGTGCGCGGTTGGTATCGGGTCCTGGTGGCCGGCCTCGTCGAGGAACGAGTGATCGACGACGTGGCCGGGTGGACACCTCGGGAGGTTCTCGCCCGCGTCCCCGAGGGTTCGATTCGAGACATCGTGGCGTCGGCGACCGAGCAGTTCGAACGGGTGTGGTACGCCGATCACCCCGCCACCGAATCGTCAGCGGTCAGCCTCCAGGACCTGGCTGAGCGAGCCCGGCACGCCAGCAGGGAGCGTCCCACCCGAGCCCGGGCGGGGGCGGCATCGTGAACACCCGCGCCGTGGCGATCGTGGCCGTGCTCGTGGCGGCTCTCGCGCTCCTCGCGCTGAACTCGAACGGCGAGTTGAATCGCGAACCGTTCGATCCGGACAGCGTCGGCCCGCTCGGGTACCAGGGTCTGGTGCGCCTGGTTCGGGAGCTCGGCAGCGACATCGACACGTCCCTGACCGACGTCGACGACCTCGCCGACATCGATGTCGTCGTCATCGTCCAAGGTGACCTGGACGAGGTGGCGGCGGACGCGGTCGACGAGTACGTGACGGATGGCGGGGTGGTCGTCGTGCTCGACCCGACGTCCCTCCTGGCGCCAGTTAGCCAGACCGTGGTCCCCGGCGAATCCGTGTCGGCCGAACGACGCTCGGGCGACTGCGACGAACCGGCCCTGTCGTCCGTTGATCGGCTCGAGGCGCCGAGCCTCATCGCGTACGGCCCTGGTCGGTCGGCGGCCACCTCCGGTGCGGGCGACGACGCCGTGTTCGAGTCCTGCTTCCGCCAGATCTCACCCGCCCGGTCCGGCGCCGCCGAGGCCAGTGGCCCCGTCTCGGTCGCCGACATCGGCCCGAACGGTGGGGTGATCGTGGCGATCGATCCGACCCTGTGGGTCAACGACCACATCGCGCAGGCCGACAACGCCGTGCTGGCGGCGGCGGTCCTCGCTCCCGCCGACGGAACCCGGGTCGGGTTCTTGGAACGCACCCGTTTCGCCACCGGCGACCGATCGTTGTGGTCCCTGATCGACGACGGCGTCCGCTGGGGGCTGCTCCAGGTCGTCCTCGCGGGTGGCCTCCTCATGTGGTGGCGAGGCCGCCGGCTCGGCCGACCGGTCCCGGAGGTCCAACCCGTGGCCCTCGACGGCTCCGACCTCGTGGTCGCCACCGGGGCGCTCCTGCAGCGGTCCCATCGATCGAGCGAGAGCGCCGCCCGGTTGTACGACGAGTTGCACCGTCTGCTCGTCACCCGGCTCGGCGTCGCGCCGGGGGTGCCGACCGCCGAACTCGCCGCCCTGGTCGCGACCCGGTTCGGCATCGACATCGGCGTCGTGGGCGCGGCGTTGTCGCCGGCCACCGTCACCGGCGAAGCGTCCCTCGTCACCTACTCCCGCCACGTGCGGTCCGTTCGCCACGCCGTCCGACCCGCGCCGTCCTCAGCGGCCCCGTCCCCGGCGGCCCCGTCCCCGGCGGCCCAGTCCGCACCCTCCCGGAGGAGATAGAGATGAACCCTGACCCCCGCGACCCGATCCTGGCGGTGCGCAACGAGGTGGCCAAGGTGGTGGTGGGCCAAGACGGTGTCCTCACTGGCTTGGTGTCCGCGCTCCTCGTACGCGGTCACGTCCTCCTCGAGGGGGTGCCCGGCGTGGCCAAGACGCTGATCGCCAAGACGTTGGCCGCGTCGCTCGACCTCGAGTTCGGCCGAGTGCAGTTCACGCCCGACCTGATGCCGTCCGACGTGCTCGGCCAGATGATCTACGAACAGTCGACGGGTGGGTTCCGGTTCCGACCCGGCCCGGTGTTCACGAACGTGTTGCTGGCGGACGAGATCAACCGCACGCCACCCAAGACCCAGGCGTCGCTGCTGGAGGTGATGGAGGAGCGGCAGGTGTCGATCGGCGGCGAGACCCGCGCCGTCGCCGATCCGTTCTGTGTCATCGCCACGCAGAACCCGATCGAGTACGAGGGCACGTACCCACTCCCGGAAGCCCAGCTCGACCGATTCCTGTTCAAGGTGACCGTCGGTTACCCAGCCGCCGATCAGGAGCGCCTCGTCGTGCGCCGTCACGATCAAGGACTCGACCCCCACGACGTACGGGCGGCCGGGGTGCGCGCGGTCGCCGGACCCGCCGACCTGGCGCTCGCCCGCGCCGCCGTCGAGGCGGTCACCGTCGACGACGCGGTCCTCGGCTACGTGGTCGACCTGTGCCGGGCGAGCCGCGAGCAACCTTCCGTCCTGCTCGGAGCATCCCCGCGAGGCGCCACGGCTTTGCTCAAGGCGGCCAAGGCGTGGGCCTGGCTCGCCGGACGCTCCTACCTCGGTCCCGACGAGGTCAAGGCGGTGGTCAAGCCGACGCTTCGCCACCGTCTCGTCGTGCGCCCCGAAGCCGAGCTCGACGGCGTGACCGCCGACTCCGTGCTCGAGGGGCTGCTGCTCTCGGTCCCGGCGCCGCGGTGATCGCCGTACCTCTCGGGCCCCATGCCGCCGCCGCGGTGGGGGAGGGCACCCGGTGATCTGGCCGGTGCCCACGTGGCGTCTCGCCGTGCTGTTGGCCGTCACCGCGGTGGCCACGGCGGCCGTTCCCGTCGACCAGCCGGCCGGCATGATCGTGGTGACGGCGGCGGTCCTGCTCGCCGGTGCGGTCGACGTCGCCCTCGCCCCCGATCCCGGGGCCGTGGTGGTGCAACGCCAGTTCCCGGGGGCCGTCGTGTTGGGCGGGACCGGTTCCCTCCGGTGGCGCATCGTCAACCCGACCGACCGGGTGGCCCGCCTGGCGATCGCCGACGACCTGGCGCCGTCGTTGCGGGCCTCCAGCCGCCGCGCCCATGTCGTGCTCGGACCCCGCGCCGAAGCGTTGGTCCAGGCCACGGTGCGTCCCACCCGCCGCGGCCGGTTCCTGCTCCGCGAGCTCGTCGTGCGGACCGAGGGGCCGTTGCGCCTGGCCGGTCGCCAACGCCGGCGACCCGAGGCGGGTCAGCTTCGCGTGCACCCACGATTCCGATCGCGAGACGAGGCCGAGCTGCGCATCAAGCGGGCCCGGCTGCTCGAGGTCGGGCTCCGGTCGACGCGAGGTCGGGGCGGGGGCACCGACTTCGATCAGCTGCGCGAGTACACCGATGGCGACGAGTCGCGCCGCATCGACTGGGCGGCGACCGCCCGGTCCGGGCGACCGATCGTGCGCACCTACCGGGCCGAACGCAATCAGACGGTCCTCGGCCTGCTCGACACCGGTCGTCTCATGGCGGGCCGGGTCGACGGGGTTCCTCGCCTGGAGCACGCGCTCGACGCCGTGTTCGCTTTGACCACGGTCGCCACCCGGCTCGGCGACCGGTTCGGCCTGGTGGCGTTCGATCACGACATCCGCGCCACCGTGTCTGCAGCTGCGGGCCCGGATCAGTTCGGTGTGGTGCTCGAGACCTGCTTCGACCTCGACGCCCGGCTCGTGGAGAGCGACTATCGCCGCGGGTTCGTGGAGGCGATGACGCGGTTCCGGCGGCGTTCGATGATCGTGGTCTTCACCGATCTCGTCGAGGAGGCGGCGGCGCTCCACCTCATCCCGGCCCTTCCGTTGATCGCCCGATCCCACCTGGTGATCGTCGCCGCCGTGCGTGACCCGGCCGTGATGGCCTGGGCCGACGCTGAACCCGACGACGGCGCCAGCGCCTACCGGGCCGTGGCCGCCCGGGGGGCCTTGGCCCAGCGGGATCGCACGGCCGCCCGACTCCGCGGACTCGGCGCGACCGTCGTCGACGCTCCGCCCGACCAGTTGGCGGCCCGGCTCGCCGACACCTACCTCGACATCAAAGCCACCGGCTCTCTGTGATCTGAGAACGGGGCGACGGCGAGCTCGGAGGCGGGTTGGCGAGGCCCGAAGGTGAGGATGTAGGCCACGAAGGCCAGCTCGACGGCGATGCCGGTGCCGACCCGGGCGGCGGTGGGCAGACCGCTCGGCGTGACGAACCCTTCGATCAGGCCGGCGACGACGAACGCGGCCACGAGCCCGAGCACGATGGTGACGGCGGTGCGGGCCTCCTCGGCCACGGCGCGGGTGCGGGTTCGGTCCCCGGGGTCGATGATGGTCCAGCCCAGCCGGAGCCCGGCGGCGCCGGCGATCACGATCGCACTGATCTCGAGGAGCCCGTGGGGCGTGATGAGGCCCCAGAAGCGACCCGGTTCGCCGACGTGATGGAAAGCGCCGGCCACCATGCCGACCTGGGCGCCGTTCGTGACCAGGATGAACACGGTGCCCAGGCACACGAGGATCCCCCCGGCGAACGCGATGAACGACACCTGGATGTTGTTGATCAGCACCTGGGTCGAGAACTGCGCCGCGGGTGCGGAGGAGTAGTAGTCCTCGAACTCGTCCTGGATGTACACATCTCGGGCTTCGGGCGGCAGCGCGGTGTCGAGGGCGACCTCGCTGTTGGCGAGCCAGATCCCGAAGATCAGCGCGGGCACGAAGAAGAGCGCGGCCGACGCCACCACGAACCAGCGGCAGCGCCACACCGCGTTCGGGAACGTGTACGTCGCGGTGTTGGTGAGGGCGCGCCACGACCGGGGTCGGGTGCCGTAGATCACCGCCCGGGCGTCGGCCACCAGTGTGGTCAAGCGGCTCGTGAGCGTGGGGTCGTCGTACATAGTGCGGACGTGCGACAGCTGGCTCGATGCCCGCTGGTACAGGGCCAGCAGCCGGTCGATACCTGCCGCGTCGAGCCCTCGCCCGCGCCGCGAGGAGGCTCTCGTCGCCTCGGCGAGCTCTCGCCACGACGCGTCGTTGTCAGCGATGTACCGGTCGATGTCCACCTGGGCGCAGGGTACACCGGGGGGTCGAGGCGGGCGCTCCACCGTGGCAGACGGCGCGCCGCGGTACCCTGCGCTCGTGAGCGCGGTCGTCGAAGCTCGGATCCGTTCGGCCGAGCGCGCCGGGCGCGGCATCGTGACCCCCGAGGCGGTACTGCTCGACTTCCCACTGGCCGGTCTCGGCTCCCGGGTCATGGCCCGCCTGGTCGACGTGGCGTGCGTGGGCGCCATGTTCTACGTGCTGTTGATCGCCATCGTGACCTTCGGGGTCGAGGCGTCGCCCACGCTCGCCATCATCATCGTGGTGGTCAGCGTCTTTGCCGTGGTGTTCGTCTACCCGACGGTGATGGAAGCGTTCGGTCGCGGCCGGACGCTCGGCAAACGCGTCCTGGGCCTACGGGTGGTGACGGTGGCCGGCGGCCCCGTGACGCTGCGCGCCGCGGCCACCCGAGCCATGCTCGACCTGGTCGACGTGTACTTCAGCACGGGCGGGATCGGTATGGCGACGATGATCCTGTCGCCGAGCAACCAGCGGCTCGGCGATCTGGCCGCCGGCACGATCGTGATCCGGGAGCGGGTGGGTCACACCACCACGACGCCGGTGCACTTCGCCCCGCCGTACGGATGGGAGCACTACGCCGCAGGGCTCGATGTGGGATCGCTCACGCCGGCCCAGTACACCGTCGTTCGCTCGTTCCTGTTGCGGGTCCTGGTGCTGGCGCCCGAGGCCCGCTGGTCGCTGGCCGACTCCCTCGGCCGGCGCGTGGCGGCGGCGATGAACCTGACGCTGCCGCCGTCGGTGCACCCCGAGACGTTCCTCGTGTGCGTAGCGGCGGCATATCAACGCCGTCACTGGCCCGTGCCGCGCGAGCTCTGTTCTGCCGTCCTGAGGATTCTCAGCCGGCGAGGGCGGATTCGACGGCGGCGACGAGGGCGGGATCGTCCGGGGTGACGGTGGGGGCGAAGCGGCCGATCACCGAGCCGTCGCGGCCGACGAGGAACTTCTCGAAGTTCCACAGGACATCCGGGTCCTCGTTGGGGGTCATGCCGTAGCCGCGAAGGTTCTCGCGGAAGCCGTCGGGGTCGCCGGCGGCCCGCGGGGCGGCCGTGGTCAAGGCGCCATACAGCGGGTGCTGGTCGGCGCCAACGACGCTGATCTTGGAGAACATCGGGAAATCGACCGAATAGCTGGTCGAGCAGAACTGCTGGATCTCCTCGTCGGTCCCGGGTTCCTGGGCGCCGAAGTTGTTGGCCGGGAAGCCGAGAACGGCGAAGCCTTGGTCCTGGTACGTGGTGTACAAGGCCTCGAGGCCCTCGTACTGGGGGGTGAGGCCGCACTGGGAGGCCACGTTCACCACGAGCAGGACCTGGCCGGCGTAGTCGCCCAGGCTGCTCGGGGAACCGGTGATGGTGGAGACGGGGATGTCGGCGATGGCAGTCATGGGCCGCACCCTACCGCTGCGGACGAGGCGTCAGCTGGGGCGGGCGCCGGACGCGGTGACGGGGATGACCGAGGGCCACTCGACATCGGGCAGCGGGTTGTTGAACCGGGGGTACTTGGCCTTGGCGGTCGCCCGGTACTTGTCGGTCGAGTGGACACGGTCGGGGTCGTGCTCGGGGATGACCTGGTCGCCGAAGAGCTCGATCATCTCGAGCACCTCGTCGTGGTGGAAGTCGCCCGGGATGCCGAACACCAGCTGGTCACAGCCGACGGACTTGTAGGCCTCGAGTTGCTTCGACACCTCTTCGGGGTTGCCGACCATCATGTAGCCGCCCTCGATCATCTGGTCGAGGAACGCCTCGGGATCGGGCCCGGCGATGTCGCGCAAGCGGATCGATGTCTCCGGCCAGGTGATGGCATCGGGTGACTTGGGCATGGTGTCGTGATACAGGTTCACCATGGTGACGAGGTAGCTGTTGAGTCGCTCGAGGGCCGCCTGGCGCGCCCGCTTGCGGTCCTCGAAGCAGATCACCCCGTTGGTCATCATGATGTTGTCGTTCATGAACTGGCCGAGGGGCTCGGTGCAGTTGGCGATGCCCTCTTTGTAGGCGTCGATGCGCCCCTTCAAGTTGTAGATGGGTTCGAAGTTGAAGGCGATGGCGCCGATGCCGAGCTCGCCGGCCCGGGAGAAGGTGCCCGGGTTGCCGCAGGCCACCCAGATCGGGGGATGGCCCTGGCCGTGCGGCTTGGGCAAGATGTTGTGGGGGTACGGGACGGTGAAGTGCTCGCCGTGGAACTCGTAGTCGACCTGTTCCCACATGCGCGGGATCTCGCGGACCACTTCCTCCCACTCGGGCTTGGTGGAGTCCTTGTCCAAGATGTTGAAGCTGGCCATCTCGTGGCTGCCGGCGCCACGGCCAGTGCCCCACTCGTAGCGGCGATTGGTGACGTGATCGAGCATGGCGGCCCGCTCGGCGTACCGAACCGGGTGCTCCTTGCGGGGCGAGAGGCTGTTGATGCCGCTGGCCAGATGGATGTAGTCGGTCTGGGCGGCCACCCAGCCCATCACTACCTCGGGAGCCGACATGTGGCTGTACTCCGCCAGTGCGTGATGTTCGCCGAACCAGACGTACTTCCAGTTGTGCTTGTCGGCGAAGACGGCGTACTCCGCTTCGCGCATCAACTTGGTGTGCTCCCACTCGGTCTGGTGCGCACCGGGGCCCGGGATGTAGCCGTTGCAGAAGATGCCGAATTCCATGGAGGTCCTCACTGGTTGGGACGGGTTGTAATGGCAGTTCTCACATCGTAGGCGAGACGGCGGTCACCGCGGTAGGCGGAGAAACTCGGTGAC
This sequence comes from uncultured Acidobacteriota bacterium, assembly GCA_963732655.1. Classification (GTDB taxonomy): domain Bacteria; phylum Actinomycetota; class Acidimicrobiia; order Acidimicrobiales; family SHLQ01; genus CAVTWS01. Next base: position 10,770 of record CAVTAI010000013.1, read on the forward strand.
GACATCGAGGACGTGTTCGAGCGTCTCGTCGTCGATGGCGTGGCTGAGCGGCAGCAGCACGCCACGCGCCATCACCTCGTCGGCCCGAGGTGCCCCACCGTCGGGCAGGCGGTAGGTCGCGCCCTGGAGCATCGGTTGCCGGGTCACGTTGCCGGTCCAGATGGTGCGGGTGTCGATGCCGCGCTCGTCGAGGTGGCGCTGCAGATCGGGACGGACGAAACCGGCGTCGGGGCGGATGACGAGCGGGAAGCCGAGCCACGCCGTCTCCAGCTCGGGGCTCTGGCGCGGGAGCACGAATCGATCCTGGTAGGACGAGAAGAACTCGCGGTAGCGGGCGAAGTGGCGCTGGCGGCGGGCCAAGTTCCCCGACAGCTTCTTGAGCTGCTCCAGCCCGAACGCCGCGCCCATCTCGGACGGCTCGAAGTTCCAGGCCACCTCGTCGAAGATGAACTGGTTGTCGTACTCGATGCCGTCGAGGTCCTCCCAGAAGTTCCGCTCCTGCTTGCGGGATCCGTAGTACTGGAGCTCGGACCGGCGCCCCCAGCGGCGCAGCATGAGCGCGCGGTCGCGCCAGCGGTCATCGTCGGTCATGACCATGCCGCCGTTGCCAGCGCAGGTGATGATGTGCGAGTTGGCGAAGCTGGTGACCGACAGGGTGGAGCGCTCGCCCGTCGGCCGGCCTCGGAGACGTGCGCCGAGGGTGTCACACGAGTCCTCGATGATCGGCAGGTCGTGTCGGGCCGCGATCTCGGCGATGGCGTCCCAGTCCGGGCAGTTGCCGACGAGGTTCGGCACCAGCAACGCCCCCGTGCGCTCGGAGATCATCTCCTCGATCCCGGCGACGTCGATGCAGAAGGTGTCGAGCTCGCAGTCGACGAACGCCGGCACCCACCCGCCGCGGATGATGGGGGCGACGTCGGTCGAGAACGTGAGCGCGCAGGTCACGACTTCGGCGCCGGGCGGCAATTCGAGCAGCTCCAACGCCAGGTAGAGCGCCGACGAACCGGAGTTGCACATCACCCCCCGACGTTTGCCGAACAGCTCGGCGACCTGGCGTTCCATCGCCGTCACCCGGCGCCCGGGCCACAGGCCTTGGGGACCAGAGCGCAACACGTCCACGACCGCGGCGATCTCGGCCTCGTCGTGCACGCTGCTCGAATAGAAGACCCGTTCCGTCATCACGTCACTCCTCCGGTCGTGCGACGGCGTAGCCGCCGGCTGGTCATCGTGCGACGGCGTAGCCGCCGTCGGCCACGATCATCTGGCCGGTCATGTAGCTGCTGGCGTCGGACACGAGCAGCAGCGCCGGGCCGACCATCTCGTCGACGTGCGCCACCCGTTTCATCTGGCTGATCTGGGCGACCCGCTCCAGGGTGCCCGGCCCGCCGCTGCGCAGCATGTCGGTATCGACCGTGCCGGGAGCCAGGGCGTTCACCCGGATGTTGTCGGCGGCCCACTCAGCCGCCAGGTTGCGGGTGAAGGCCAGCAGCCCGGCCTTGGCGGCGCTGTACATGCTCTGCCCGGGCGACCAGGTGATCGCACCGACCGAGATCAGATTGAGTATTGCCGCGTGGGGGCTCGCCACCAGGTGCGGATACGCCGCCTTGGCGAGGAACGCCGGGCCGCGGAGGTTGGCATTGAAGGACTTGTCCCACCCGTCCACGGTGAGCGCCTTCATGGGTTGGGTCATCCCGTTGGCGGCATTGTTCACCACGATGTCGAGGCGTCCGTAGTGGGCGACCGTCGTCGCCACCAACGAGTCGATGGCGTCGAGTTCGCCCATGTGGGCGGCGACCGGGAGCGCCCAACCGCCCGCCGGAGAGTGGTCGTGGGCGGCGAGACCGAGCTCGGCGAGTGCCGCGGCGGTCTCGACGCACGCGTCGGCCTTCCGGCTCGACACCACCACCCGGGCGCCGGCACAGACGAGGCCCTCGGCGATCGAGCGGCCGATGCCCCGGGACGCCCCCGTGACCACGGCGACCCGACCGCTCAGGTCGAACAGCGACGCAAAACCTTCGGGATCCATGCGATCGACTTCCTGTTTCGAGGGGCGTCCGGGACTGGACGATGTGACGGCTCGTGAGGGAGTGTCGTGGCCGCCGACCGGTCCCGCAAAATCGGTGATCCAGTCCCCGGCCGAGACATCCACGACCATTGACCTGGAGACACCGATGAGCGCCGTCGCGATCGACCATCCCGCCGAACGGGTGACCCGCCTCACCTTGAACCGACCCGACCGCCTCAACGCCCTGAACTACGAGCTGGTGTCCGAGTTGCACGACACCCTCGATGCGGTGGCCGGCGACGACGACTGCCGGGTCGTCATCCTCACCGGCGCCGGTCGAGGGTTCTGTGCCGGGCTCGACCTCCGCGACTTCGGGACCGTGCCGGAGGTCGGCGCCCACCGGCATCGCCACGCCGGGATCACCGGACAGGCGTTCCTCGCCAACCTCACCCAGCACATCCACGACATGCCCCAGATCGTGGTGGCCGCGGTGAACGGGGCGGCCTTCGGCGGTGGTCTCGCCCTTGCCGCCGCGTGCGACCTGCGAGTGGCGGCCACCTCGGCGAGCTTCTGCTCCGCCTTCATCAAGACCGGGCTCACCGGCACCGATGTCGGCATCACCTACTTCCTGCCCCGGCTCATCGGCGCCTCCCACGCCTTCGACCTGATCGTCACCGGTCGCACGATCGGCGCCGACGAGGCGTACCGCATCGGACTCGTGTCCCGGGTCCTCGCCGACGACGATCTTTCTGGCGCCACGGTGGAGCTGGCGACGGGAGTCGCCGCCTTCACCTCCTTCGGCCTCCGCCGCACCAAAGAAGTCATGTGGCACAACCTCGAGGCCCCAAGCCTTCAAGCCGCCCTGGCGATGGAGAATCGCAACCAAGAGCTCGGTGCGCAGAGCCGCGAGGTGCAGGAGTACATGGCCGCCTACAGCCGCGCCATCACCGGCGGCCGTTCGAAGGAGAGCTGACATGGCACCTGACGCCCGCCCTGCGGAGGCAGGCCCTCCCGAGGCCGGACCTTCCGAGAACCGAGAGCGGAACCTCGCCGTCGTGCAGGATCAGTTCTTCGGCGACGCCCCGATCGACCGCCTCACCTTGATGAGTGAGGACTGCGAGTGGTGGAACGGCATGGGCAAGTTCCCCGGCGCCCCCGGCCAGACAGTCTTCCGGGGCCGTCAGGAGATCGGTGACCAGATCCTCGGCCGCGCCCCGGCGCCGCTCCCGTCGTCGGGCCGCAAGGTCGACCGGTACGACCTGTCGACGAAGGAATTCGACGATGTGCATGTCCTGGCCGACGGCCCCTACATCTTTCGGCACCACACCTATCGGGCCACGACGCTCCGGGGCCGCGACTACGAGAACGTGTACGGCTTCCTGTTCCGCTTCGACGACGACGGTCTGATCGATCGCATCTGGGAGCACTGGGGGACTCTGACTGCGTGGGAGAAGCTGTTCAGCGGCGACCTCGTCGTCACCGACCCCGATGTCCTCCTGCGGACCACGCCGTCGGTGCGTCAGCGCCTCGACCTGACCCGTCCCGTGGAACGCGACGTCATCGAGCAGTGCCTGGATCTCGCCGTGCACGCCCCGAACGGATCGAACCAGCAGTCGTACCGGTTCGTCTTCGTCGACGACCCCGACCGCAAGGCCGCGCTGGCCGACATCTACCGCCGATCGATGGCGTCGTTCGTCGCCCGCCCGCGAAGCGACGCGCCGGAGGACAACGTCGATCGCAGCTCGCCGCAGCAGCAGAAGGTGGCCCGGAGCGTCTACTTCCTCCACGATCACCTGCACGAGGTGCCGGTGCTCTGCATCCCGCTCGCCGGCGGCCGACTCGACGATCGCGGCACCGGCGACGGTGGCCCCGCCGACCGCGGCAACGTCTTCTGGCAGGCCAGCCGCTGGGGCTCGATCATCCCGACCGTGTGGTCGTTCATGCTCGCCCTCCGGTCACGCGGACTGGGCTCGGCTTGGACCACCATCAGCCTGCTCGCCGAGCGCGAGGTCGCCGAGGTGATCGGCGTGCCGTACGAGAAGTGGACCCAGGTCGGCCTGTTCCCGATCGCCTACACCGTCGGCACCGAGTTCCGCGACACCCCCCGCCGCCCCGGCGCCGAGTTCGCAACGTTCATCTAGTCGCCCTCGCTGGGTTCATGTGTCGTTCTGGCAGGGAGATTGCACGCTGGGGCGTGCAATCTCCCTGCCAGAACGGTCCAGAACGGTGGGGAGACGGACCACAATGGGGGGGTGACGTATCTCGACCACGCGGCGAGCACTCCGGTGCGGCCCGAGGCGGTCGCGGCGATGATGCCGTGGCTGACCGAGCGGGTGGGCAATCCGTCGGGAGCCCACCGATCGGCGCGGGCGGCCCGCCGCGCCGTCGACGACAGCCGAGACATGGTCGCCGCGGCGCTCGGAGTCGACCCGGGCGGCATCATCTTCACCTCGGGTGGGACCGAGGCCGACAATTTGGCCGTGTTCGGCGCGCTGGCCGCCCGGCCGGGACGAGGCGTCTGCTCGGCGATCGAGCACCATGCCGTGCTCGGGCCCATCCACGCTCGCGGTGGCACGGTCGTGCCCGTCACGGATGAGGGCGAGATCGACCTCGACGCCCTGGACGCATCCCTCGACGCCGAGGTCACCTTCGTATCGGTGATGATGGCGAACAACGAGACCGGACGCATCCAGCCCATCGAGGCCGTCGCCCGACTGGTCCGCCGACGTTCTCCCGAGGCCGTCATCCACGTCGACGCGGTCCAGGCCATGCCGTGGCTCGACCTGTCGAGTCTGGGCACCGTCGTCGACCTGATCTCGATCAGCGGCCACAAGCTCGGCGCGCCACAAGGGGTCGGTGTGCTGGCGGTCCGGTCCGGTGTCGCCATCTCGCCCGTGGTACTCGGCGGCGGGCAGGAACGCGAGCGGCGCAGCGGGACCCACAACGTGCCCGGAATCGTGGCGCTCGGAGCGGCCATCGGGGCGCTCGTCGAACATCGAGCCGATGATGTCGCGCACGTGCACGCCTTCCGCGATCGCCTCCTCGACGGTCTGCTCGCCGGCGTCCCGGGACTCGTCGAGACCGGCGGGGCCACATCACGAGATCGTCGGCTGCCCGGGCACGCCCATGTGCGGGTCCCGGGCGTGGAGGGCGAGGCGTTGCTCTTCCTGCTCGAACAAGCCGGCATCGACGCCTCGGCCGCGGCTTCGTGTGCCAGCGGGGCCCAACAGCTCTCGCACGTGCTCGTGGCCATGGGCTTGTCCGAGGTCGACATACGCGGGGCCGTGCGCCTGACCCTCGGCCCGACGAGCACCAGCGGCGATGTCGACCATCCGCGGGAGGCCCTGCCGGCGGCCGTCGCCCAGCTCCGATCCCGGGCCGCGTGACCGTGCCCGCTGAGACTGGGCCGACCGGGCCGACCGGGTCGGCTGAGCGCAGGATCATGCTGGCCATGTCCGGGGGCGTCGACTCGTCGGTCGCCGCGGCCCGTCTGCTCGACGACGGCTGGGACGTCACCGGCGTCACCATGAAGCTGTGGGGCGGCGACAGCGATTCCGGCTGCTGCAGCATCGCCGACGTCGACGATGCCCGACGGGTGGCCGACCGCCTCGGTATCGACCACCACGTCTTCAACTTCGGAGACTCGTTCCAGACGCACGTCGTCGACCACTACGTGGACGCGCACGCCGCGGGCATCACGCCGAACCCGTGCATCGAGTGCAACCGCCACATCAAGTTCGACGTCCTCGTGCGTCGGGCCCGCGATCTCGGCTTCGAGCACCTCGCCACCGGGCATCACGCCCGGGTCGTGCCTCAAGACGACGGCTCGTTCCGCATCGCTCGAGGAGCAGACCGACCGAAGGATCAGTCCTACGTGTTGTACATGCTCGGGCAGGACACCCTGGCCGGGCTCCATCTCCCGATCGGCGATCTCACCAAGGACGAGGTCCGAGCCATCGCCGCGGCGCGAGGCCTTCGCACGGCGTCCAAGCCGGACAGCCAGGACGTGTGTTTCATCACCGCACGAGATGGCCGTCAGCGTTTCCTCGGCGACCGCATGGCGCTGACGCCGGGTCGCGTCGTCGATGAGCAGGGGACCCAGGTCGGTCAGGTCGAGGCGGTCGAGCTGGTCACGATCGGGCAACGCAAGGGCCTGGGCGTGGCCGGTGGCGAACGCCACTACGTGGTCGAGGTCGATGTCCCGTCGGCCACGGTCACCCTCGGCCGTCGCGCCGACCTGCTCACCGATCACGTCGACCTCGTCGATCTGGTCTGGGCAGACCAACCGCAAGGGCCTGGCGCGGTGACCGTTCAGGTCAGCGCCCACGGCATCCCGGTGCCCGCGCACCTCGAGGCGGATCGTCTCGTGTGGCGGACCCCGCAACGACGCGTCGCTCCGGGCCAGAGCGTCGTGCTCTACGAGGCCGACAGCGTCCTCGGCGGCGGCATCGCCACCTGACGAACGTCCTTCGTCGTCCAGAACGCGAACGCAATAGGCCGTCCAGACCCATGGCGCGCCCGCCAATTGATCCCGCCGATCTATGTGGACCTCCCCGGCTGCGTCCGATACATGATCACCGGCTCACAACGGGTCGGTGGAAGTCCAGGAGGCAGACATGGTGAAGCGATCCACCGTCGTCATGTTCCGAGCTGCAGAAGCACTGGCCGGTCTGGCCGCCGCGGTGAACGCCCTTGGGGCGCCTCGCAAGTGGTGAAGAGATCGACGAAGTACTGACACCAACGAACAGAGCGAGGTGATTTGAATGAAGCAGAACGTGAAGTCAATGGCCTTCAAGGCCGCAGTTGCCGTTGCCGGCGTCGTGGGTGCCGTCGCGGCGCTCGGTGCGCCCGTGAAGTGGTGATGGAGAGTTCCAAGGGGTGAGGGGTCGGCGTCAGCTGACCCCTCACCTTGTTCTCACAAGGAGCCGAGAATGCGAATCCAGGCGCCGGATCGGCTGAGGATCTACACGAGCACGGTGACCGCAGTCGGTCTCGCTCTCCCATTCCTGGTTCCGTTGGGAAATCCGGGGATGTCCTGGACCGGTGACCATCGCCTCACCCTCCTGGCCTTCGCCATCATGTACGCCCTCAGCGAGCTGCGACCCATGACCTGGCTGAGCAAGTTCGACGGCGGCGAGGTCACCGCGTCGTGGACCTTCGCGTTCTCCATGCTCCTGATCGCGCCGATGCGCACGGCCCTCGTCGTCGTCGGTGTGCTCACCCTCCTGGCCGAGCTGCTCCATCGCAAGCCGCCTCAGCGGGCGGTGTTCAACGCGGCGCAGATCATGCTGTCGCTCTGGGTCGGGCTGGCCTGCTTCGAGGTGGTCGGGGATCCCTACCGACTCACCACCAGTCATCCCGTCGGCGTGATGTGGCTCCTCGGCTCGCTGACGGCGGGTTTCGTGGCCTTTCTTCTGAACAGCCTGCTCACCTGTGGTGCGCTGGCCCTCCATCAGAGCCGGGCCGTCGTGCCGGTCATCCGTGGTGCGCTGGGTGTGAATCTGACGATGGACGGTCTCCTGCTGGCGCTGGCCCCGATCACGGTGGTGGTGGCGTTGCGGAGCATCGTGCTCCTCCCGCTCCTCATGGTCACGATCTGGGTCATCTTCCAGAGCGCGGTGCTCGCCCTGCGCAACCGACACGACGCCACGCACGACCTGCTGACCGGGATTCCGAATCGCCGCTTCTTCCACGAACAGGCGGACATGATCATGTCGACCGAGGAGCGCGGTCGGTACGCCGTGGTCCACATAGATCTGGACGGGTTCAAGGCTGTCAACGATCGCCTGGGACACCAGTACGGCGATCTCGTCCTTCGGGAGGTGGCGCTTCGTCTGGCCGCCGGAAAGCACCCGTCGGACATCGTGGCCCGCTTGGGCGGTGACGAGTTCGCGCTGCTGCTGAAGGCGGAACCCGACGAGGCGGTGGCGCGGTGCCAGTCGCTGCTCCGCTCCATCGAGGAACCGATCATCATCGAATCGGTTCCGCTTCGGGTCGGCGCCAGCATCGGCATCGCGGTCTATCCCGACCACGGGCGCGAGGTCGCCACGCTGCTCCACCACGCCGATCTGGCCATGTACGAGGCGAAGACCGGCTCGTGCGGCGTGCGACTCTACGAGGACGCGGTCGTCACCGCAGGTCTCTCGCGGATGGAGATCCTCACCGATTTCATGGTGGCGCTCGACGATCGCCAGCTGGATCTGCACTTCCAACCCATCGTCGAACTGGCGACGGGAGATGTCGATCGACTCGAGGCGCTCGTGCGCTGGAACCACCCCACGTACGGCACGATCCGGCCTGACCAGTTCGTCCCGCTGGTCGAGCAGACCGAGCTCGTCGGTCGCTTCACCGATGAGGTGCTTCGCCAGGCGATCGAGCAGGCGTCGATCTGGATCGTGCGCCACCCCCGCTTGTCGGTCTCGGTCAACGTCAGCGGCGCGAAACTTCCATGACCTCCGCTTCCCCCGGCGGCTCGAAGCGATGCTCGAAGCGGCGTCCGTTGCGCCCGGAGCGCTGGAGCTGGAGATCACGGAGAGCACGGTGATGGTCGACCCGATCCGGGCCACCGCGGTCATCGACCAGCTGCGCCGCATCGGCGTCCAGGTGTCCATCGACGACTTCGGAACCGGGTACTCCTCGCTCGCCAATCTCCGCCGTCTGCAGGTCGACTCACTGAAGATCGATCGGTCGTTCGTGACGGGAATGACCGAGTCGATCGAGGATCGGTTGATCGTCCGGTCGATCATCGACCTCGCTCATGGCCTGGGTCTGAGCACGGTCGCGGAGGGCGTGGAGACGGTCGCGCAGGTCGAGGCGCTGACCGACCTCGGATGTGATCTGATCCAGGGCTTTCTCGTCTCGGTCCCGAAGCCGGCCGACCGGATCACGCACTGGTTGGATCAGCGGCTCGCGCTCGCCCAGGTCGCCGGATGATCCTGCTCGTCGCGCTCGCACTGGTGACCGTGTCCGTCCCGATGACGGGAGGGCGCCTCACCTGGCTCGCCCGCATGCCCTTCCGTCGTTTGGAGCTGGTGGTGGTGGCGACGTTCATCCAGATCCTCGTCGTCAACGTCGCGTCGACCGTGCTTCCGGCCGCGGTGTCGAGTGCGCTCCACCTGGCCAGCTACGGCTTCGTCGTCGCCTTTCTGGTCGCCAACCGGCACATCGTGGGTCTGTGGATCGTCGGCGTCGGCGGAGCACTCAACCTGATCGCCATCGCCGCGAACGGGGGCGTGATGCCCGCTCGACCCGGCGCGTTGGCCGCCGCCGGCCGGGCGGCGGCGGTGGAGGGCTTCACGAACTCGACCGCCGTCGCCGATGCCCGACTCTGGTTTCTCGGCGACATCTTCGCCTGGCCCGAACCGATGCCGCTGGCCAACGTGTTCAGCATCGGCGACGTCGCGCTCGTCATCGGCGCTGGCGTGATCCTGCATGTGCACGCCGGGTCCCGGCTCGGCCGAACGATCGTCGAACGGCGTCACGACCGGTCAGAGCCGAAGCCAGAGCACCCCGCTCACCTGGTCAGCGGATCGGTAGCCGGCGGTGAAGGGCTTCGGCCACGGTGACACCGGGCCGGCCGGGGCTCACCAACACGGACCCAGCTGACACCAGCGCCGGTTCGGAACGGCCGAGCTGGGGGAGGTCTACGGGGGCGACGAGCTCGAGTCGGAGGGCCAGGCCGGCGGCACCACCGGTGAGGTCGAGCGCTGGCGTGTCGGCCTGATGGGGAGCAGGACCGAACCCGGTGATGCCGTGCCGCTGGAAGAGGACCGGCTCCCGAAGGGTCAGCAGGTCATGGATCACCAGACCGGCCGGCACGAACACCAGCCAGCGGCGCGACAGCTGGTGCAGGGATCGAGCGGCTACCACGGCGCCCGCGCCGAGAACCACGGTGGCGAGCACGCCGAGCACCCATCGTTCGTGGGCGAGCAGCAGGGGCCCGACCACGACACCCGCCACCACCACCGTCCACGCCAGAGGGATGGGGCCCAGCAACAGCGCCCGGCCGAACTTTGAGCGAGAGTCGGCGTTCGGACCCGTAGGACGAACCGTCGACGAACCCATCGGCGGTGGCGGCGTTGAGAGCGACCGCGGTGGCCGCCGTCGCGACGGCGAGGCCCGCTGCGGCGGCGACGTCGAACGAGGAGTCGAGGCTCGCCCACGCGGCGGCGAGGAGGCTGGCCGGAACCACGGTGCGGACGACGGTGAGGGTGAGCGTGCGGGGCAGGAGGATGGCCGCCTGGGTCACCGACCAGCCGGTCCACGCGATCAGCGAGGCCACGGTGCGCGCCGGTCGGTCGATGTCATCGAGGGCGTCCGCCAAGGACGAGCCGACGGTGAACGGTGCCGCCAGCCAGAGAAGGAACAGCGACCAGAGGGCCACCCTCTCGGCGCGCCGCCCGGTGGATCCGGGCGACGACGACGAAGGCCCGGTGGATCCGGGCGACGACGACGAAGGCCCGGTGGATCCGGGCGACGACGACGAAGGCCCGGTGGATCCGGGCGACGACGACGAAGGCCCGGCGGATCCGGGTTCGGACGACGACGGCCCAGCCATCCGCGCACGCTCGCACGTCGGTTGAGGGCGTGACCACTCCGGCCTCGCCTCCGGCGCGGTGCGTCGCCCCCCGTGAGGAATCTTCGTGTCAGGGGCCGCCGGTAGGATCGCCGGCGTGATCGATCCCGCCGACAGGCTTGCTCCCGATGCCGAGCACCGCATCCTCGAGCTGCGCGAGCAGATCCGCCACCACAACGAGCGGTATCACGAGCTCGACGAGCCGGAGATTCCGGATGCCGACTACGACCTCCTCGTGCGTGAGCTGCGCGATCTCGAAGATGCCTTTCCCGAGCTGATCGAGCCCGATTCGCCGACCCAGACCGTCGGTGGCGCTCCGTCGATCGCGTTCGCGCCGGTCACGCACTCGGTGCCGATGATGTCGCTCGACAACGTGTTCTCGGTCGAGGAGCTGCGCGGCTGGCACGAACGCGTCGTACGCCGGCTCGATGGCTCCCCACCGGCGGCGTTCGCGTGCGAGCTGAAATTCGACGGTTTGGCGGTGTCGGTCCGGTACGAGAACGGGCGGCTCGTCCAGGCCGCCACCCGCGGCGATGGCCGCACGGGTGAGGACGTCACGGCCAACGTGATGACCATCGCCGACCTACCCCACCAGCTGCCGCCGGGGGCGCCCGCGGTCATCGAGGTGAGGGGTGAGGTGTACCTCCGTCGCTCGACGTTCGCGGCGATCAACGAGGCGGTCGTCGCGCTCGGCGGCAAGCCCTATGTCAACCCCCGCAACGCCGCGGCCGGGTCGCTCCGCCAGAAGGACGCCACCGTCACCGCCACCCGCCGGCTCTCGTTCTGGGCCTATCAGCTGGGTCAGGTGGAGGGAGCGCCCGAGCTCGCCTCGCACCACGACACGTTCGGCTACCTGGGTTCGCTCGGCCTGCCCGTCAACGATCACACCCGCGTGGTGGCCTCGCTTGGCGAGGTCGAGGCGTTCATCGCCCGCCACGATCAGCACCGTCACGATTACGACTACGAGTTCGACGGGGTCGTCGTGAAGATCGACGATCGTGGCCTCCAGCGCACGCTCGGCTCCACGTCCAAAGCGCCACGGTGGGCCATCGCCTACAAGTTGCCACCCGAGGAGCGCGTCACCCGCCTTCTCGACATCGAGGTCTCGATCGGGCCGTCGGGCGTCGCCACGCCGTTCGCCCGGCTGGAACCGGTCTTCGTCGGGGGTGTCACCGTGGGCACGGCCACCCTCCACAACCAGGACCAGGTGGCGGCCAAAGACGTCCGACCCGGCGACATGGTGATCGTGCGTCGGGCCGGCGATGTGATCCCCGAGGTCGTCGGTCCGGTGCTGGCCGAACGTCCGGCCGACAGCGCCCCCTGGACCTTTCCGACCCACTGCCCGGTCTGCCAGGTCGCGCTCGTGCGCGCCGCGGGCGGCGCGTTCACGTTCTGCCCGAACCCGGAGTGTCCCCGCCAGGTCCGGGGCCGCATTGAGCATTTCGTGTCACGGGGGGCGATGGACATCGAGGGTTTCGGCGAGCAGCGGATCGACCTGTTCGTGTCGCTCGGTCTGATCCGCGACGTCGCCGACCTCTACACGATCGACCTCGACCAGGTCCGCGGCCTCGAAGGGTTCGGTGAGCTGTCGGTGACCAACCTGGCCGCGGCGCTCGAGCGATCGAAGTCGTGCCCGCTCGGCCGGCTGCTGTTCGGCCTGCGTATCCCCCACGTGGGCGGAACGACCGGCGAGACCCTGGCCCGAGCATTCGGACATCTGGACCGCCTGCAGGACGCGTCCGTCGCCGAGCTCTCGGCGGTCGACGGCATCGGCCCGACCATCGCCGTGGCCGTCCAGGCCTGGTTCGCCGACGAGCGCAACCGCGCCCTGCTCGAACGGCTGCGGAACGCGGGGGTCAACATCGAGGGCCCGGCGCCGCTGGATGTGCCCCAGGTCCTCGCCGGCCACGCGGTGGTGGTCACCGGGTCGCTGCCCGGGTACTCGCGCGAGGCGGCCGAACTGGCGATCACCACTCGGGGCGGTAAGTCGCCCGGCTCGGTGTCGAAGAAGACCCTCGCCCTCGTCGTCGGCGAAACCCCAGGCGCCTCGAAGTTGACCAAAGCCGAGGAGTTGGGCATCCCCATCCTCGACCTGGCCGGTTTCGAGCACCTGCTGGCCACGGGCCAGCTGCCGGACTCGGGCGATGCCCTGGCTGAATCGCTTCCGGCGTGACCGCGGCCGGAGCTGGTTCGTCGCCTGATCGACCTCGGCTGGCCGTCCGGCTGACCCCCGACGGCTTGCGCCAGGTGCGCGGCGGCCACCCGTGGGTGTTCGACCGCTCGATCCGCTCGGTGTCTCGCGAGGGCGAACCCGGCGACCTGGCCGTCATGTTCGACGACCATCGTCGATTCGCGGCCATCGGTCTGTGGGATCCGTCGTCGCCCATCCGGATCCGGATCCTGCACCGGGGATCGCCGGTGCCGATCGACGAGGGATTCTGGCGTTCGCGCATCGACACCGCGCTCGGCGCGGCGAGCCGGACTCGCCATCGGCAACGAGACGACGGCGTACCGCCTGATCCATGGGGAGAACGACGGCTTCGGAGGGCTCGTCGTCGATCGGTACGACACGGTCGGTGTCGTCAAGGTGTACAGCGAGGCGTGGGTGCCTCACTTGGCCATCGTCGCCGACCTCGTGGCCGACGCCGTCGGACTCGATCAGGTCGTGGTGCGATGGTCCCGGCAGGTCCGCTCGTCGCCGACCGTGTGGGCGTCGCCGTGGGACGAGGGTGACTCCATCATCGGGGCCGACGTCACGGCGCCGGTGGCGTTCCGGGAATCCGGATTCGATTTGGAGGCCGACATCATCCGGGGCCACAAGACGGGCTACTTCCTCGACCAGCGGGACAACCGGCGACTGGTCGGCAGTGTGGCCGAGGGCCGCACCGTGCTCGATGTGTTCGCGTGCGCGGGTGGGTTCTCCCTGGCCGCGGCCGCCGGTGGGGCGATTGCGGTGACCAGTCTCGACATCAGCCAGCCGGCACTGGATTCCGCCGTGGCCAACCTGACCCGGAACCGGATGGTCGGTGCCGTGGCGGCGTGCCAGCACGACACCCGGTGCGGCGATGCGTTCGAGCTGATGGGCGCGCTCGCCGAGACCGGCCATCGGTACGGGCTGGTCGTCGTCGACCCCCCGTCGTTCGCGTCGAGCGCGTCGCAGGTCCCCGACGCCCGGCGGGCGTACCGCCGGCTCGTCGGCCTCAGCCTCGATCTGGTCGAGCCCGGCGGATTGGTGTTCCTGGCCTCGTGTTCGAGCCGCATCGCCGCCGACGAGTTCCACGCCCTCGTCGGCGAGGTGGCCGCGGCTCGGGCGGTCGAGCTCCAGATCCAGGCCCGAACCGGTCACGCAGTCGATCACCCCATCACGTTCCCCGAGGGCGCGTACCTGAAGGCGGTCCTCGCGCGCGTTCCGGCTCGGGGCACGGCTCAGCCGAACTCCAGGAGGTCCGCGTGAACGTCGATGTCGTGTTGTGGGACTTCGGGGGCGTGTTCACGTCCTCTCCCTTCGTCGGGATCGAGGTCTATGCGGCGGAGCTCGGGCTTCCGGCCGCACAACTCCGTGACCTCGTCTTCGGGCCCTACCACGCCGACACCGATCATCCGTGGCACCGGTTGGAGCGGGGCGAGGTCACCGTGGCCGAGGCCGTGACGGCCATCCAGGACCAGGCCGCCGCCGCGGGGGTGGCGTTCGACAGCGGCGCCCTGTTCTCGAGGATGGGCGGCGCCGACGGCCCGGCCCGGGGGGCCCGCTCGATGCGGACACTGCAGGCCTGCGCCGAACGGGGGGTCCGCCACGCGCTGGTGACGAACAACATCGCCGAGTTCGCCGATGGGTGGAAGCGGATGCTCGACATCTCGGCGTTCGAACACATCGTCGACTCCAGCGCCATCGGCATTCGCAAACCTGACCCCGGGATCTTCCTGCTGGCGCTCGAACGCATGGGTGCCGACGCAGGCCGGACGGTGTTCGTCGACGATGTGGAAAGCAACGTCGAGGCCGCCCGGGCCTTGGGGATGGCCGGTGTGGTGGCGGGCGACGACATCGAGGCCGCTATGGACGAGCTCGAGCGCTTGGTCGGCCTGTGACGATCAGATGGTGAGCGACGGCCGGGACGAACCGCCCCGGTGTCAGGTGGCCTCGAAACACCACACGAACGACTGGGCGTCGTCGCGGCCAGCGGCGATCAGCCAGTAGGTGGCCTCCACGCAGTTGGGGCCACCCGGCCAGCTCTCGAACTCCTTGTCCGGTCCGGGCTGGAAGGTGACCTCGTTGAGGGCGGCCACCCGGTTCAGCTGATCGGCCGGGATCGGGATGCCGTCGACAGTGAGCTCGGCGTCGTACCCCGGCGCGAGGTCGACCCCGACGCGGTCCTGGGCCAGGATCTCCGAAGCCGGGGCGGGGATGAGCACTTCGAACGCGGGGTTCGCCGTCGTGGAGTCATCGGTGTCGGCTCGGGCGTACGCCACAGCGATCAATCCGACGGCCAGCAGGATCATCACGGCGACCACGAGACGCTGTTGCGCGGTCATGCGTTCATCCTGCCACTCGGATCGCTCCGCCGGTCATCCGGGCTCAAAAGGCCGCGCCGGAACATCGGGGAACGCGGCGCGAGAACGCCGCGTCGAGGCGGGCGGGCGTGCCGGGTCGGGCAATCTCACTCGTTGTGGCGAGAGAGCCACCATCAGCGGGTTGCGGGGGACTAGCCTTCGGCCATGATGACCACCAGTGCCGCCGATCTGCAGGTCGGGCGGGTGCTCGGAGGCCGATACCGGTTGATCGCGTGCATCGGCTCCGGGGCCTCGGCCCACGTGTACCTGGCCGACGACACGACCCTCCGCCGCCGGGTCGCGGTCAAGATCCTGCGCGCCGCCGTCGCCGGCGAGGACACCTTCCTCCGTCGGTTCCGCGCCGAGGCCCAGGCCGCGGCCGCGTTGAACCACCCCCACATCCTGGCCGTGCACGACTGGGGCAACGACGACGGCCCCTACCTCGTCACCGAGTACCTGGGTGGGGGCTCGCTCCGGGCCCTGCTCGACTCCGGGACTCGCCTCACCCCCTCACAGGCGGTCACTGTCGGGCTCGCCGCCGCGCGAGGCCTCGATCACGCCCACCGGCGGGGCCTCGTGCACCGCGACATCAAACCGGCGAACCTCCTGTTCGACGAGGAGGGCCGCCTGCGCATCGCCGACTTCGGTCTGGCCCGGGCCCTGGCCGAGGCGTCGGTGACCGAACCCACGGGCAGCGTCATCGGCACCTACC
This sequence comes from uncultured Acidobacteriota bacterium, assembly GCA_963732655.1. Taxonomy (GTDB): domain Bacteria; phylum Actinomycetota; class Acidimicrobiia; order Acidimicrobiales; family SHLQ01; genus CAVTWS01. Next base: position 26,610 of record CAVTAI010000013.1, read on the forward strand.
GGTACGCGTCGCCCGAGCAGGCCAAGGGTCTCCCCGTCGATCAGCGGTCCGACGTGTACGCGTTGGCGCTGGTCCTGTGTGAGGCCGTCACGGGCACCGTGCCGTTCGCCGCCGACACCTCCGTGGGCACCCTCATGGCGCGGGTCGACGCCACCCTCGTCCCCCCGATCGAGCTCGGGCCGCTGCGGCCTGCGGTGGCGCGGGCGGCCGATCCCGATCCCGAGCTCCGCCCCGATGCCGGTGAGTTCGCCACCGCGCTCATGGCGGCCGCCGAAGGCCTGCCCCGACCGAAACCGCTCCCGCTCGCCGGCGCCATCAGCCCGGCGTCGCGCATCGTCGACCACGGCCGGGATCTCACGGTTGTCGCACCGACCGCTGCGGTCACCACTCCCACCCGCAACGAATCGGCGACCCCCGAACGGCCGTCGAAGAGAAAGCGTGGCTCGGCCGCGACCGCCCACGAGGTGGCGGCCGGAGACATCCCCGGTCTCAGCCGGCGCCGCCGGCGCGGGCCTCGCGCTCTGCTGGCCGTGCTCCTGCTCGCCGCGGCCGGCATCGGCGGGTACGCCGTGTGGTCTGCAGTCGCCGGAGAGAAGACCCACGCCATCCCTGAGGTCATCAGCCTCAGCCCTGAAGAGGCGTCGGAGACGTTGGAAGACCTCGGCTACGACGTGGCGACGGCCGGGGAACGCAGCCCGCTCGTCGGCGCCGGTCAGGTCATCCGCACCGAACCCGCGGAAGGAATCGAGCTGGCCGAAGGCGAAACGGTCACCCTCGTGGTGTCGGACGGGCCGCCGCTCGTGCTGCTCCCCGACGTCGCCAACATCACGATCGAGCAGGCGATCGCCCGGCTCGACGAGTACGGCTTGGTCGCCGGCCCTCAGGTGCCGGGATTCGATGACGTCGTGCCCCCGAACTCGGTCATCCGCCTCGACGTCGCCGACGGCGCGACCGAGCTCCCCCAGGGGTCCGAGGTCACGCTGGTGATCTCGCAAGGTCCGGCGCCCCGGGCGATCCCCGCCGGGCTGACCGGTCTCACCTACGACGAAGCCGCGGCCCAACTCACCGGGGTCCGCCTCGTACCGGCGCGGCTCGACGCGTGCAGCGACACCGTCGCCGTGGGTGCGGTCATCTCGGTCAACCCGGCCGAGGGGGTCGAAGTCCCGGCCGACAGTGCGGTCGAGATCAGCGTCTCCGATGGCCTCTGCGAGGTCGAGGTGCCCAACGTCGATGGCGAGACCTTGGCCGACGCCAAGTCCGAGCTCGAGTTGGCCGGTTTCGAGGTCAACGTGACCGGCGATGTCGACGGCACCGTCTTTGGGCAGACCCCCGACGCCGGTGCCCTGCTGCGACCCGGCGAGCGGGTGACGATCGCCCTCGCCTGAGACCTTGGGTCCGGTCCTCGCTGGACCCGCTCGTCGTCTCGACGTCGGTCGTGTTCGACGCCGACGAGGGCGGCCGGTACGTTGTCCCGATGGCACAGACGATCAGCGAGCGCGAGGACGAATCCGAGTCGAAACGCCTCGAGAGAATCGCCGCGATCATCCTCGGGTTGGCCGCGCTCGTCGCCGCGGTGACGGCGTACCGATCGGCGCTCGCCGATGGTGATGCCGCGGCCGGATTCGCCGAGTCGAACGCCCATCTGAGCGACGCCAACTTCTTCTACGCGAAGGGCAACGGAGAGCTCACCTCGGACCAGGACCTGTTTCTCCAACTGATCGTCGCCGAGCAGGGCGGTCAGACGGTGACGGCCGACTACATCGAGAACACCTTGATGAGCGACAACCTCCGGTCGGCCGTGGAGGATTGGCGCTCCACCGACCTCGCCACTCCGTTCGACGGCGACACCTACGTGCTCCCCGAAGCGATCGGCTTCGGAGATGAGGAGCAGTTGGCGGCCGAGGAGTCGGCTCGTCAGGCCAAGGACGACGACCAACTCGGCGACAAGTTCGAGCTCGCCGGCGTGCTGCTGGCCATCTGCCTGTTCATGGCTGGCATCGCGACGCTCTTCGAGGACCGCCAGTTGACCAAGATCCTGCTGGGCGTCGCTGGTGTCAGCCTCGTCGGCGGTGCGGTGGTCAACATCCTCGCGTGACGACACGTCACGGCGGTGCGGGTCAGCTGGTGAAGGCCCGCATGCGTCGGTAGACCTCGACGACCCGGGCGTCGACATCGTCGGTCTGGGTCGGCGCCAGGGCCAACAACTTCATCACGTCGCCCTCGGCGCGGATCTGGCCCTTGAGGAACGCCTGCATGAAGGCCTGCACATCGCGTTCGATGAACAGGGCCTTGGCGATCTCGTGCGCCAGGGTGAGGGTGAGGTCGGCGATGTCGAGATGGCCCTCGTCGATGAACAGCTGGCCCGTGCTCGTGTCGACGTGGCCGTGGATGGTCTCGTCGTCGAACGGCGACTCGGTCACGACGACGTTGACTCGCACGGCGACGGGCGGGGGCGGGGCGTCGACGGTCACGTCGTCACGCAACCGACGGGCGGCGGTGATCCACCCGGGGCTCAAGAACTCGTGCCGATCCATGGTCGCTCACCTTATTGCCTACCGACCTCCGGTCGGCCCATTGCCTACCGACCTCCGGTCGGCCCATTGCCTACCGACCTCCGGTCGGCCCATTGCCTACCGACCTCCGGTCGGCCGATGTGAGTCGGGTCGCCGGGCCACCCCATTACGATGCCGGCCATGTCGAGCATCAGCAGAGACGATGTGGCGCACGTCGCCCACCTGGCCCGGCTGCGCCTCACCGACGAAGAGCTGGATCGTTTCACCGGCCAGCTGGCGGCGGTGCTCGACCACGCGGCCGATGTGGAAGCGCTCGACGTGTCCGACCTGGAACCGACCGCTCACCCGCTGCCCCTGGCCAACGTGTTCCGCCCCGACATCGTCACGCCGGCGTCGGTCCGGGAGGCCGTTCTGGCCCACGCGCCCGCCGTCGAAGCCGGGCAGTTCCGGGTCCCGCGCATCCTGGGCGAGGCGCCGTGAGCGTGATGAGCGCCATCGACATCGCGGCCGCAGTCCGTCGCGGCGAACGCTCCGCGGCTTCCGTGGTCGAGGACCACCTCGACCGCATCGCCGAGCGGGAACCGGAGATCCACGCCTTCAACCTCGTCACCGCCGATCACGCCCGCGCCACGGCGGCCGACGTCGATCGCCGGGTGGCCGCGGGGGAGGATCCGGGACCCCTGGCAGGCGTCCCCGTCGCCTTGAAGGACAACCTGTGCACCCGTGGGGTCGCCACGACGTGCAGCTCCAAGATCTTGCTGGGGTGGGAACCGCCCTACGACGCCACGGTGGTCTCCCGGCTGGCGGCCGCGGGCGCCATCATGATCGGCAAGACCAACCTCGACGAGTTCGCCATGGGCAGCTCCACCGAGAACTCGGCGTTCGGTCCGACCCGCAACCCGCACGACATCAGCCGGGTCCCGGGGGGTTCGAGCGGGGGATCGGCCGCCGCCGTGGCGGCCGGTTTCGCCGCGGTGGCGCTAGGGAGCGACACCGGGGGATCGATCCGCCAACCGGCCGCCCTGTGCGGTGTGGTGGGGATGAAACCCACCTATGGCGCGGTCAGCCGCTACGGCCTGATCGCGTTCGCCTCGTCCCTCGATCAGATCGGGCCGTTCGCCCGCACCGGTCGCGGAGAGCGCGGCCGTGTACGACGTCATCTGCGGCCACGATCCGCGGGACTCCACCTCAGTCGATCGAGCGCGGCCGGTGTCCGGTCACATCGGACGCGGCGTCGAAGGACTCCGAGTCGGTGTGATCACCGAGATGATGGGCACGGGTACGTCGCCGGATGTCGCGGCCCGAGTCCGCGAGTCAGCGGAGGCGCTGGCCGCCGCTGGGGCCTCGGTCGGGGAGGTGTCCGTACCGTCGTCGATGTACGGCCTGTCGGCGTACTACCTGATCGCCCCGGCCGAGGCCTCCAGCAACCTGGCCCGGTACGACGGTGTTCGTTACGGCCGCCGGGTCGAAGCCGCCACCACGGCCGAGATGATGGAGGCGACCCGCACCGCAGGTTTCGGCGACGAGGTCAAGCGCCGGATCATGCTCGGCACCTTCGCGTTGTCCGCCGGCTACTACGACGCCTACTACGGCAAAGCGCAGCGAGTGCGCACGCTCATCATCCGCGACTTCGAGGCGGCGTACGAGCGGTACGACGTCTTGCTCTCGCCGACCTCACCGACCACGGCGTTCGAATTGGGAGCGAAGGTGGATGACCCCTTCACCATGTATCTGAACGACGTGTGCACGATCCCGTCGAACCTGTCGGGGCAGCCGGCCATCTCGGTGCCGTTCGGCACCGGCGACGACGGATTGCCCGTCGGCGTGCAGGTGCTGGCGCCCTCGCTCGCCGAGCCGCTGATGTACCAGGTCGCCGCGGCCGTCGAGGCCGCCGCACCCGTCGCAGCGATGCCCATGCCATCAGGAGGCCGGTCGTGAGCCTCACCGAAGGATGGGAACTCGTCGTGGGGCTGGAGGTCCACTGCGAGCTGGCCACCCAGAGCAAGTTGTTCTGCTCGTGCCCGAACCGGTTCGGCGACGAACCCAACACCAACGTCTGCCCGGTGTGCCTCGGTCTGCCGGGTTCGCTGCCCGTGCTCAACGCGGCGGCCATCGACGGGGCGATGCGGCTCGGTCGGGCGCTGGGGTGCACGGTCAACTCGGCGGTGTTCGCCCGGAAGAACTACTTCTACCCGGACATGCCCAAGGACTACCAGGTCACCCAGTACGACCGGCCCACGAACACCGACGGTGCCTTGACCCTGCCCGACGGCACCGTCGTCGGCATCGAGCGGGCGCACATCGAAGAGGACACCGGCAAGATCACGCACGTCGGGGGCGACGGCCGTATCCACGATTCGTCGCACTCCCTGGTCGACTACAACCGGGCCGGCGTGCCCCTCGTCGAGATCGTCTCGCGTCCCGACCTCCGCACCGCCGACCAGGCGCGCGCCTATGTCGACGAGCTGCGGGCCATCGTCACCGCCCTCGGCGTGTCCGACGCCAAGATGGAGGAAGGCTCGATGCGGGTCGACGCGAACGTCTCCGTGCGCCCGGCCGGCGCCTCGGAGCTGCGTACCCGGTGCGAGATCAAGAACATCAACAGCTTGCGCTCGCTCGGGCGGGCCATCGACTACGAGGCCCAGCGCCACGTCGACCTCTACCTCGCCGGCGATCGACCGTTCCAGGAGACCCGGCACTGGGACGAAGCGAACGATCGCACCCGACCCGGTCGGTCCAAGGAAGAGGCGGAGGACTATCGCTACTTCCCCGAGCCCGATCTCGTCCCGCTCGAACCGAGTGCAGACGATGTCGCGGCCATCGATGCCTCACTCCCCGTCATGCCCGCCGCCCAACGGATCCGGTTGGCGGCCGCCGCCGGCATCTCGCCCACCGAAGCCGCCCTCGTGGTGGCGCGGGGATCCGACGAGTTCGCCCTCGCGGCGATCGATGCCGGCGCCGATCCACGCCGGGTCCTCGTCCACCTGGAGAACAACCTTGCCGGAGGCCTGGGCGAGCTGAGCTCGGCGGCCTTCGCGGCGCTGGTGCGGATGGAGGCGGCGGGCGAGCTGTCGGCCACCCAGGCCAAGACCGTGCTGGCCGAGCTGGTGTCCGATGGTGGCACGCCCGCCGAGGTGGCATCCCGGCTCGGTTTCGAGGCCATGGCGTCGGGCGAGCTGGAGCAGATCGTCGACGGCCTGATCGCCGCCCACCCGGACGACTGGGCGACCTACCGGGCCGCCACCGAGGATCGTGACCGCAAGAAGCTGGCCGGGTTCTTCACCGGGCTCGTCATGAAGGCGACCAAGGGTCAAGCCGACGGACGAATCGTCGCCGAGATCTTGGCCCGCCGTACTGAAGTTTGACGTATTGCGGCCGATAGAGGTGACGATGCCGCGACTGCGGTGTTGGCTACCCTCGCCTCGGCACGCCCGAGTGGGTGGGCCCAACGGGAGGAAGCACACGATGAAGTTCCGATCTTTGCTCGCACTGCTGGCGGTCGTAGCGCTGTTCGCGGCCGGTTGCGGCGGCGATGACGACGATGCCTCTGACGCCATCGACGCGGCAGGCGACGCGGCGGACGACGCCAGCGACGCCGCCGAGGACGCGGCCGACGACGTCAGCGACGCCGTCGAGGACGCCAGCGACGCGGACGTCGAGGACGTCGTGGCCGGTGACTGCGATGACGAAGCGGCGATCAGTGGCGCCTTCAACGGCGTTGGAGACCCGAACTCCTCCCCGGATGAGACGCGGGCCAACTTCGAGCAGGCGATCGAGTTCTTCGAGAACGCCAGTGACGACGCCCCGGACGATCTCCAGGACGACTTCGAGCTCGTCGGGGGCTACTTCTCGGCCCTTCACGACGTCTTCGACTCGGTCGACTTCGACACGAGTCAACTGGCGGCGAACCCAGAACTCGCGGTGGAGTTCTCCCAGATCGCGCAGGACTTCGACCCGGCACAGCTGCCCGAGGCCCTGGGCAACGTCGTTCAGTACATCGGGGAGAACTGCGGCTGATCGAGCCGGCGTCGCTCAGCCGGCGCCGGTGACCAGCCAAGCCGTGCTGCGGTAACGCGCGGTCAGGCCGACCAGGCGAGCGGTCAGGAAGACCCCGACCGCCGCCCACAACCAACCGATCCCGAGATCGGCCAGAACCACGATGGTGGCGGCGAGCCCGAAACACAGGGCCGCCGCCACCATCGCGAACGCCAGGTAACGGGCATCGCCGGCGCCGATCAGCACGCCGTCGAGCGCGAAGACGGCGGCGCCGACCGGCTGCACGATGGCCACCCACAGCAGCACGAACGCCGCCAGATCCACCACGGCGGTGTCGTCGGTGAAGGCCGAGGCCAGAGGGTGCCGGGCCAACGCCACGGGCACCGCCAAGATCACCCCCGACGCCACCCCCCAGTGCACGGTGCGGCGCGCCACCGCTCGGGCGTAGGCGACGTCGCCGGCCCCGAGGGCGTGCCCGACGAGCGACTGCGCCGCGATGGCCACGGCGTCATGGGCGAAGGCGAGGAAGCTCCACACCTCGTACCCGATCTGATGGGCGGCCAGGTCGACATCACCGATGCCGGCGGCGACCGCGGTGGCGACGACGAGCGCGCCCCGGAGCGACAAGGTGCGCACCACCAGGTGACCGCCGACGTGGAGGAGGCGGAGCATCGCGCGGAGGTCCGGCGTCAGGGCGACATCGTGGTGGCGGACTCCGGCGATGATCCACGCCAGGTAGATCGCGGCGCCGGTCCACTGAGCGATCACCGTGGCCAGAGCGGAGGCGCCGATCCCCTGGTCGAACCCGTAGATGAGCACGAGCTCGATGACCAGGTTCACCATTGCGGTGCCGACGGCGACGAGCAAGGGCCGAGCGGCCTCCCGGCGTCCCCGCAGGTAGCCGACACCCGCCATCATCACCAGCAGGGCGGGAAGTCCGGGCAGGCTGACGCGAAGGTAGATCTCACCCTGGCGAGCCACGTTGCCCCGACCGCCGAGCGCTTCGATGATCGTGGGCGCGAGGGGCCACAACACGGCGGCGAGCACGACACCGGACGCAAGAGCCAGCCAGACCGCCTGCACCGACTGGTCGGCGGCGTCGCGGGTTCGCCCGGCCCCGAGGAGGCGGGCGACGGACGAGGTCGTCCCGTAGGCCAGGAAGGTCAGCAGGGCGTTGACGGTCAGCAGGACAGCACTGGCCAGAGCCAGGCCGGCGAGCTCATCGCGGCCCAGGTGCCCCACCACGGCGGTGTCGGTCAGGACATACAGGGGCTCGGCGATCAACGCCCCGAGCGCCGGTACGGCGAGGCGGAGGATCTCCCGGTTCAGTGACGGCGAGCGTTCGACCCTGTCGATCACCCGCCGAGCCTAAACGGCGTGCTCGATCCCCGGGCCGTGTCTCAACCGGTCGCGTGCCACTCGATGACCGGGGCGGTGAACGAGCCCCGGACGATCTTCTGCTCGGCCGACTCCGGGTCGTTCTGGTCGACGAGGTCGACGTAGTCGATCGTGGCGCACAGGTAGGCGTCGTCGACGGCAAGGATCTCGATCGTGCCCGTTGGACTCCCCGAGTTGTACAGGGCGTCGCCTCGTTGCCCGATCACCTGGAACGTCAGCGTGTCCAACGCGGCCACGCCTTCGATCACGTCGCCCGCCGCCAGTGGTTCGAGGGGCTCGGTGGCATTAAACGAGGTGATGTACGTGACCACGATGGTCTCATCGGCGGCGGGGGTTGGTTCGTCGAAGAACCCCTCGAAGTCGGCGGGGTCGAGGTCGTAGTCGGCGAGGTAGATGGTGAAGGCGCCGCCACTCTCGTCGACCTGCAGGGCGAGCGCGTCGGTGAAGACGATCGGAGCCAGGGGCACGGTGGGCTCACCGGCGAACTCGTTGGCCAGCTGGAGCTCGAACTCGAACGGGGCCACGGGGCAGGCGGCATCCGGCGCTGACGTGGCCTCGTCGGTGGTGTTCTCGGCGTCGTCGACGGGGGTCTCGGCGTCGTCGACGGGGGTCTCGGCCGCGTCGTCGGACGGCACGTCGGTGGTGTTCTCGGCGTCGTCGTCCCCGTCGCCGCAGGCGGTCACGCCCGTCACGGCAAGGACAGCGAGGAGCCAGGCCGCGCGACGTCGGTTCGTCATGTGACGAGGAAGCCGGCGTAGTCGGCGAGCTCGCTCAGCGCGGTGTGCCACCACTCGGTGCTGACCACGGCCGACCGGGGCACGCTCTCGAGCAACTCGTCCACGGTGAAGGCGAGTCCGAGGTCGACCGACGCGCCGAGGTTGCGAAGGTCGAGCAGCGCGTCGATCACGTAGTCGGTGTCGATCACGATGGTCGTGGCCTGCTGGCGCAGGTCGATCACCCACGTCGACAGATCGGCGGCGAGGCGAACCTCGGCCATCGGAGCGCTGATCGTGTTCACACGACTCGATTCGGCGCCGCCAGCGCCGTGTGAAGGATTTCCGCAGATGTTTCAGAGCCGTTCACCCAGGGTGGAGCGGCGGCGTCAGTACCTCACGGGCCGTGGCGACGGACCCAATCGTCGTACCGGTCCGGGTCCGTCCAGGCGCCGGTGCGGTCGTCGAAGCGCCGAGCCTCCGGGGCCATGAGCGCCCGCGCGCCGGCCCGAGCACTGGTCGACGACACCACGGCATGTTCGGCTGGTATCCGGAGCAGATGCGGTTCGGGAACCTGGTGTGGTGGGCGGGGTGCGATGGCCAGCTCCGGGAGCGAAGCCAGCGCGGCGTCCCGCAGAGACGCATCGTCGCCGTAGAACCGCAACTCGTGGATCTGCACCCACTTGTCTGCGCCCATCACGAGCACATCGAACCCGGTGGCGATGTCGGCGAGGAGCTGCCGATCGGTGACCATGAGCTCGATCCCCTCGACCCGGTCGATGTCGCGACGAAGCACGTCGAGGCGATCGGCGAAACGAGGGCGGTCCACCGCCTCCTTCACCAGGGCGACGTTCGAGACGCACAGCACCACCACATCGAGGTGCCGCTGCTGACGGGCGGCCTCGGCGATGGCCAGGTGCGCCCGGGTCAGCGGATTGAACGACCCCGGATACACGCCACGGCGGCGTGTCAGTGATGCGGTCACGCCACGGCGGCGGGTCGGAGACGAGCTCATGGTTCGGGCTCCCGGAAGACGGCGATCATCAGGAGCGCGGCCACCCCGATGGCGACGGCGGCGACGACACCGACCGGGCCGATCCCTGCCTGATCGTAGAGACGGGTTCCGAGTATGGCGCCGACGGCCCGGGCCACGGTCCACGCGGCGGTCATCATCCCCATCACCGCACCACGCGAGGCAGGGGCGATCTCCGATGTCAGAGGCAGGCTGGCGATGAAGGCGACCTCGAAGCCGGCGAGAGCGACTGCGACGGCGATCACGCTCGCCGCTGTCGACTCCGCGACTCCGAACAGGCCGACGGCGGGCAACATGAGCGCCATGCCGCCGACCATGGTCGTGCTCTTGCCCACATGATCGGCCAGCCACACGGTCGCCGCCGTGCCCACCAGTTCGGCGAAACCCAGCCCGACCGCGACCAATCCCAGGCTCTCCGCATCGAGGCCGTGCTCGTCGTCGAGCCAGGCTCCGAAGGTGACGATGACGAGCTGGTGGCCGAACACCAATGCCACCACGGCCGGGAACAGCCAGATGGTGCGGGGTCGCAGCGTCAAACGGACATGGGGATGGCTCGCCGGGTGAGGTTGATCGGGCGGCAGGGAACGAGCCAGTCCGAGCGCAGCGATCACCTGGAGGCCGGCGAGCACGGCGAACGGCGCCCGCCAGGAGTACCGCTCGACCAGCAGGGCTGCCAACGGCACACCGAGGAGGAACGAGCCGGCCCAGGTCAGCTCGGTGATGCCGACGATGCGACCCCGGCGGTGGAAGGCGACGTGTTCCCCGATCCACGCGCCCATCGCCGTGTCGAACGCCGGCTTCGCCACGCCGAAGAGCACGAGGCCAGCGCCGAGCCACCACAACGAGGCACCGATCGCCAGGGCGACGGCACTGACGGCCGCCGCGAGGACGGCCACGACCATGACCCGGCGGTGGTGCCCCCGGTCGACTCGGGCCCCGATCGGCGCCGCGGACAGCCCGGCCAGGTCCCGCCCGCTGAGCAGGATGCCGATCGTGCTGAGCGACGTCTCGAGGTCGTCGGCGATCGATCTCGTGAACGGGAAGACGGTCCGGTAGGTGAGGTTGGTGACGAACCGGCCGACCATGAGCGACGGAAGCGACCGCCGGACGGAAGGGGATGTTTCGTCGGTCACCGCGCCCATCATGGTCGAGAGTGCCGGTCGGTCAACCGACCGGGGGCATGGTCGAGCAGGACGAGGTGTTGCCACCGGCTCGCAACTGAGGCATACTTGGCGGGCTTATGGACACCTCACCCCGAGCCCATCACCGCGCCAGCTCGATTCTCGTAGTCCGCTACGCACGCGCCGCTCTGCGGTGTCGTGCGCCTCCGACCTCCCGAAAGGGAGGTCGTCGTCGTTTTCCGCCCCGATCTTCCTGCCTCTCCTCCTCCGCCCCGCCGAAAGTACCCAGCCATGACCAGCTCCCCCACGAACATGAACGGTGGCCAAGCGCTCATCAAGGCGCTCGAGTACGAAGGTGTCGAGGTGATCTTCGGTCTTCCCGGCGGCGCGATCCTCCCGGTGTACGACCCGATCATCGACTCGCCGATCCGGCACATCCTCGTTCGCCACGAGCAGGGCGCCGGGCACATGGCCGAGGGCTACGCCCACGCCACCGGTCGACCAGGCGTGGCCATGGTGACGTCGGGCCCGGCGGCGACCAACATCGTCACGCCCCTGTGCGACGCCTACCTCGACTCGGTGCCGATGGTCTGCATCACCGGCCAGGTGCCGCTGGCCGCCATTGGCACCGACGCCTTTCAGGAGTGCGACACGACCGGCATCACCACGTCGGTCACCAAGCACAACTTCCTCGTCACCTCGGCGCAGGACATCCCCCGCATCATCCATGAGGCGTTTCACATCACGACCACCGGCCGCCCAGGGCCCGTCCTCGTCGACATCCCCAAGGACATCGTGGATCCGCGGAGTCCGGCGTCGGCGATGGAGTGGTACGAGCCGACCGAGATGGACCTGCCCGGCTACCACCCGAACACCACGCCCGATCCCGAAGCGGTGCCGCGGCGGCCGACCTGATCAACCAGTCGACCCGTCCGGTGCTCTACGTCGGCGGCGGTGTCTTGAAGGCCCGCGCCGCCGAGGCGTTGCGGGAGCTGGCCGAGCTCACCGGGATCCCGGTCGTCACGACGCTGATGGCTCGCGGCGCCTTTCCCGACGAACACCCGTTGTGCCTCGGCATGCCCGGCATGCACGGCACCTACACGGCGATCACCGCCATGCAGGAGGCCGATCTCCTCGTGGCGCTCGGCAGCCGATTCGACGACCGCGTCACCGGCAAGGTCGGCGGGTTCGCCCCCGACGCCAAGATCATCCACGTCGACATCGATCCGGCCGAGTTGGGCAAGGTCCGCCGGCCTGACGTGCCGATCCAGGGCGATTGCCGGCTGGCGATCGAGGGCATCGTCGCCGCCATCCGTGAGGCGGGCGGCGATTCCGCGCAGGCCGACCGGTCGGCGTGGAAGAGCCGCATCAGCGGCTGGCAAGAGAGCTATCCCCTGTACTACGAACCGTCGGCGCCCGGCGAGGCCCTCAAACCCCAGTTCGTCGTCGAACAACTTCGGGCGAACACCCCGGACGACACCATCATCTGTTCGGGTGTCGGCCAGCACCAGATGTTCACCAGCCAGTTCTGGAAGTTCAAGCACCCCTACACGTGGGTCAACTCCGGCGGTTTGGGCACCATGGGCTTCTCTGTGCCGGCGGCGATCGGCGCCAAGGTGGGCCGACCCGACCGCATGGTGTGGGCCGTCGACGGCGACGGCTGCTTCCAGATGACCGCGCAGGAACTGGTGACGGCCTCGACCGAACGTATCCCGGTCAAGATCGCCATCATGAACAACGGCTACCTGGGCATGGTCCGCCAGTGGCAGGAGATGTTCTACGAGGAGCGGTACAGCGAGGTGTACCTGTCGCCCAGCCTGCCCGATTACGTGAAGTGGGCCGAGGCCATGGGCTGCATGGCGCTGCGGGTCGAATCCCCCGAAGAGGTCGAGCCGGCGATTCTCAAGGCCAACGAGATCGACGACCGGCCGGTCGTGCTCGAGTTCCACGTCGAAGCGGGGGAGAAGGTGTTCCCGATGGTTCCCTCGGGGGCGACCAACAGCGAGGTGCTCGTGCACCCCGACCAGGGCGATCCCCGGGGAGGACGGTGACCGTCATGTCCGATGCCCGCTACCGCACCGTCGTCACCAAGGTCGAGAACAAGCCCGGTGTCCTGGCCCGGGTGGCCAGCCTCTTCGCCCGCCGTGGGTTCAACATCGAGTCGCTCGCCGTCGCCCCCACCGACGACGAACGGTTCAGCCGCATCACCTTCACCGTCGACGTGGAGTCGGCGCCGCTCGAGCAGGTGGTCAAGCAGCTGGACAAGCTGATCAACGTCGTGGAGATCCGCGAACTGAGCCCGACCGACAGCGTCGAGCGCGAAGTGATTCTGGTGACGGTGTCGGCCACGGCCGATCAGCGCTCCCAGATCATGGATCTGGTGCGCATCTTCGAGGCCAAGGTGCTCAACGTCGGCCACACGGCCATGATGTTGTCCCTCGCCGGATCGCCGTCCCGGGTGGACGATTTCGAGAACCTGCTGCGACCCTATGGCATCGTCGAGATCCAGCGCTCGGGACGCATCGCCCTGTCGGCGCTCAAGAAGCAGGCGCCGCCGGCCTGAGCCGGCGTCGAACCCGGCTCACCGGCCCATCCCATCGGCCAACCTGACCAACCGAATCCCCCAGACAACCAGACCCCGACAACCAGAAGCACCCAGACAAGAGGACTACCCATGGTGGCGAACATCTACTACGAGGCCGACGCCGACCGGTCCGTGATCGCGGGCCGCAAGGTCGCCGTGCTCGGATACGGCTCGCAGGGCCACGCCCACACGTTGAACCTGAAGGACTCCGGCATCGATGTCCGCGTCGGGATCCGCGATGGCTCGAGCTCGCGTGCCAAGGCCGAAGCCGCCGGCCTGCGGGTGCTGTCGACCGCGGAGGCCAGCGCCGAAGCTGACGTGATCATGATCCTGCTCCCCGACACCGAGCAGGCCGCGGTGTACGAGACCGAGATCGCCCCGCACCTCTCCGATGGCAAGGCGCTGTTCTTCAGCCATGGGTTCAACATCCGGTTCGGGCTCATCAAGCCCCCGGCCGGGGTCGATGTCGCCATGGTGGCGCCCAAAGGGCCGGGCCACCTCGTGCGCCGGACCTACACCGAGGGTGGCGGGGTGCCGTGTCTCATCGCCGTCGAGAACGATGCTTCCGGCACCGCCAAGGCGTTGGCGCTCGCCTACGCCGACGCCATCGGGGGCGCCCGCGCCGGCGTGATCGAGACCACCTTCACCGAGGAATGCGAGACGGATCTCTTCGGTGAGCAGGTCGTGCTGTGTGGCGGGCTCACCGAGCTGGTGCGCAGTGGCTTCGACACCCTCGTCGACGCCGGATACCAGCCCGAGATCGCCTACTTCGAGTGCCTCCACGAGCTCAAGCTCATCGTCGACCTCATGTACGAAGAGGGCATCGCCGGTATGCGGTACTCCGTCTCCGACACCGCGGAGTACGGCGACCTCACCCGGGGCCCGCGAGTGATCGATGACCACGTCCGGGCCACCATGAAGCAGATCCTGACCGAGATCCAGACCGGCACGTTCGCCGAGGAGTGGGTCGCCGAGGCCCGGGCCGGGCGTCCGAACTTCCTCCGCCTGGAAGCCGATGGTCACGAACACCGCATCGAGAAGGTCGGCGGCAAACTCCGCTCGATGATGCCGTGGATCTCCGCCGGGAAGCAGTCCGTCACCGCCGTGTCCGGCGGCCAGGGCTGACAACGCCAGGACATCGAACCCTTCAAATAGTCGACTTGTTTGGTCGGGATTCCACCGCCTAGGTTTGGCCGGGCTGTCGACCGCCGCCACCCGGCGGGCACCGGACGCCGCGACCAGGAGGCACCATGTCCGACAACTGGGGATTCGAGACCCGCCAGATCCACGCCGGTCAGGTGCCGGACGAAACGGGTGCCCGGACGGTGCCCATCTACCAGACCACGTCCTACGTGTTCCGCGACACCACCCACGCCGCCAACCTCTTCGGGCTGGCCGAGGTGGGCAACATCTACACCCGCATCATGAACCCGACCCAGGGGGTGCTCGAGGCGCGGTTGTCGTCCCTCGAGTCGGGTTGCACCACCGCGCTCGGCATCCCCGGTGCGCTCGCCGTGTCGTCCGGACAGGCGGCGGAGACCCTCGGCATCTTGAACCTGGCCGAGGCCGGGAGCCATGTCGTGTCGTCGACATCGTTGTACGGCGGTACCTACAACCTTCTCCATTACACGCTGCCCAAGATGGGCATCGAGGTGACCTTCGTGGAGGACCCCGACAACCTCGACGAGTGGCAGGCGGCGATCCGCCCGAACACCAAGGTGTTCTACGCCGAGACCATCGGGAACCCGAAGAACGACTGCCTGGACATCGAAGGCGTTGCCGGGGTCGCCCACGCGGCCGGTATCCCGCTGATGATCGACAACACGGTGGCGTCGCCCTACCTCATCCGGCCGCTCGAATGGGGCGCCGACTTCGTCGTCCACTCGATGACCAAATTCATCGGCGGCCATGGCAACTCGATCGGCGGCTGCCTCGTCGACGGCGGCTCGTTCGACTTCGGGGCCAGCGGCCGCTTTCCGAACTACACCGAGCCCGATCCCAGCTACCACGGCTTGTCGTACTGGCCCGCCCTCGGCCACGGCGCCTTCATCCTCAAGGCCCGGGTCCAGCTGCTGCGCGACATCGGCGCCGCCGTCACCCCGCAGAACGCCTTCTACTTCCTCCAGGGCCTCGAAACGTTGAGCCTGCGCATGGAACGGCACTGTGCCAACGCCGACACGGTGGCCGCCTTCCTCGATGCCCATCCGCAGGTCGAGCGCGTGCAACACGGCAGCCTCACCTCGAGCCCGTGGCACGAGCGCATCAAGAAGTACTCGGCCGGCCGAGGTTTTGGCTCGGTGCCCGCGTTCATCATCAAGGGGGGCCGGGAGGCCGGGGAGAAGTTCGTCAATGCGCTCGTGCTCCACAGCCATGTCGCCAACATCGGCGACGTCCGGAGCCTCGTCATCCACCCGGCCTCGACCACCCACAGCCAGCTCACTCCCGCGGAGCAACTGTCGACGGGAGTCGAGCCCGGTCTCGTGCGCCTGTCCGTCGGCCTCGAATCGATCGACGACATCATCGCCGACCTCGAGATCGGTTTCGCGGCCGCCAAATAACCTGTGGCCACGCCGGGCGACACATCACGACGGCGACGCCTCAGTGCAGGCCGGGCCAGCCCCGGCGCCCGACGATCGACGACAGCAGGCACACGCACACGCACGCAAACAGCGTCTCGCGGATGCCGATGCTCTCGGCCAGGAAACCGACGGCCAAGGTCCCGAGCGGAACCAGACCCGACCAGCTGATCTGGAACAGCGACATCACCCGCCCGCGGGCGTCGTCGTCGACCACCTGCTGGATGATCGTCTGGAGCAGGGTCACGCACCGGAAGTAGAAGAGGCCCTCGATCGCCGCGCCGATCATGGCGATGGGCAAGTTCGGCGAAAAGGCGAAGGCGGCGAAGATGACCGCGTACAACGAGTAGTACGAGCCGGCGCGGCTGACGTCGGTCGGACGTTTGTCGTACGCGCTCAGGAGCGCACCGATCACGGCGCCGACGCCGAGTGCGGCCACCAGCCATCCGAAACGTCCTGAGGGCTCGCCCAGGGCGTCCTCGGTGAAGTCCGGCATGAGCACCGTCTGGGACACACCGAAGATCGAAAGGGTCGCCATCGTGATCAGAATGCTGACCGCCGGGGGCCGGGAGCGGGCATGGCGCCACCCTTCGGCGATTCGGCCGAACACTGTCGCCGAGCTGCGGGCGCGGGGCGACGGGACGCGGAGCGGGATGGTGGCGGTCGCGCCGAGGAGGGAGCCCACCGCGAACATGGTGATGCCCCATTCGTAGCGGTGCGCGGCGATGAGGGGGGCAGCGATGATCGGTCCGGCCACCCGGGACAGGTTGGCGATGGCGGCGTGGAGGGAGATGGCACTGGTCAGGTCGCCGTACTGAACCGAGTTGGCGACCGCGGCCGACTGGGCCGGGCCGATGGCCGCTTGGAACACGCCGAGCGGCAGGACGAGGGCGAAGATCAGAGCGGTCGACGTGTTGCCGGCGAACGCAGAGACGGCGATCGACGCCGCGAACATGGTCGAGCCGAAGTAGCAGATCTGCAAAACCCGCCGGCGGTCGTGGCGATCGACGAGGGTGCCGGCCAGCGGGGCGACGACGAGGGCCGGCAGGAACATGGCCAGGAACAGGAAGCTCTGTTGGCGGGCATCGCCGCCGGACAGGTCGTGAACCAGGCCCTGCAAGGTCACGTGCCCGAGCCAGAACCCGAACGACGTGGCCACCTGACCGACGAACAGGTACCGGTAGTTCTCGTGGCGGAGCGCTCGAAATCCCTGCCTCGACGGTTGGTCCCAGCGTGAAGCGGAGACGTCGGGCTCGGGCATCGGGCCCGATCCTACGGGTGGCTCTCCGGCACGGCCGTGCTGGACAGCGGCAGCCGGGCGGGAATCAGCAGGCGCCGCGCTGGGTGATCACGGCCGGGATGGTGCGCATGATGATCACCAGGTCGGCGAAGAGGGTCCAGTTGTCGACGTAGTAGAGGTCGAGTTGGCCGTAATCGCCGCCGGCATCCGAGCGACCGCTGACCTGCCACATCCCGGTGATGCCGGGCTGAACCCGCAACCGGTTGTGGAGGCTGGCATCCCACAGATCGACTTCGCTCGGTAGGGCGGGCCGGGGCCCGACCAGGCTCATCTCGCCCTTCAACACGTTGACCAGCTGCGGCAACTCGTCGATCGACGTCTTACGGAGCAGTCGGCCGACCTTGGTGATGCGGGGGTCGTTCTTGATCTTGAAGATCGGGCCCTGCGCCTCGTTGAGGTGGCGGACATTGGCCAACTGCTTCTCGGCATCCGCCACCATCGTGCGGAACTTGAGCACCTTGAAGGTGGAACCGTTTCGTCCGACCCGCTCCTGGCGGAAGAAGACGCCGCCGTGGCTGGTCAGCTTGACCGCCGCCATGGCGGCGATGAACAGCGGCGCCAGCATCACGAGCATCAAGGCCGAGACGGCGACATCGAAGGAGCGTTTGGCGACGGGGCGCCAGCCGTGGCGCTGGGTGGGCTCGATGTACACCATCGGGAAGCGGCCGAGCGGGCGGATGGTCAACCGGTGCGAGGCGATGTCGCACAAGGTGGAGGAGAGCTCGACGTGGATGCCGTTTTCCGTGAAGGTCCGGATCAGGCGATTCGACGTGCCGATGTCGATGGCGGTGGCCGCGATGATCACACCAGCGGCGTCAACCGAGCGGACGAGGTCGAGCATGAGGGCGGCGTCGGTGACGGCTCGTTCGGCGTTGCGGGCGCCCAGATCCTCGACGAGATCCTCGGCGAAGCCGACGACCTCGTAGCCGTGCTCGGTGTCGACATCGAGCATGTCTCGTACGAGGATGCCCTCGGTGTTGCGCCCGATGATGACAACCCGGCGCATCATCTGCCCACGACGGCGGGCTCGTTTGAAGAGACGCCGCGCCACGAGTCGCTCACCGGCGACGGCGGCCAGGGCCAACGGGAAGGCGACGAGGAGCCAGGTGCGACCCAGGGTGATCTTGCTCATGATCGACAAGATGCCGACGCCGACGAAACCGCCGCCGACCGCCTTGATGATGCGCCAACCTTCATCGGCCCCGCGGGCGATGAACCGGGCCTTGTAGAGATCTTGGGCGGCGAAGGAGACCGGCCATAGGGGGATCGACGCCAGGAGGAGGAGGAAGTAGGACCGGTTCTCTACCGGGTCTGTGGGGTTCAGCTCCCGGTGTATCAGCACCGAAAGGAACAGCGCGATCGCGAGCGCATTCAGATCACCGAGGAGGAGGGCGACCTTGCGTGACGTGGCGGCTTTCGACGGCCGGGGCTGTTCGTATCCGACGACCAGGTTGTGGTCGGGGTAGATGCTCAGGTTTTCGAGTTCGTCCGGTGCCCGGAGTGCCATATCGTTCTCTATCCCGCGCTCTGTTGCGTGCTCGCCACCCTAGGTGGCGGTGCTGATCCACGCTGTAGGCCGACCTACCCAAATCCTGGCCTCGCTCGCGGGCCACTTCGCCCGGCGTGTGAAAGCCACGTCATGATGCCACGCACCGTGCGTTCGATGTATGGCGACTTGGCACACAAATTGTGAAGAAATGGTGACGGAACGTGACGGCAGGCACGACGCCCGAGCTCCCGCTCGCTGGCGTCGACGTCGTCAGGAGGTCGGTATCCAGACCACTCCGAAGTCAGCAATGCTCACATCGGTTCGCTCCAGGGCGATCGTGAGGTCTTCGATGCTCCTGGCCTTCGAGTCCCAGTCCGCCTGGATGTCGAAGAGCGTGTCTTCGAGCTCGGTCTGCAGCGCCTCGAGCTCGTCCACCTTCTCGGCCACCCGGTGTTCCGCCGAGGCGACCCGCTCGCCGGCGTTGGAGGATTGACGGCGATCGCCGGCCGCCCGCCGCAGTTTGCCCAGAATGCTCCGGGTCCCGCCCCGGCCGCCCAGCAGCCCGCCGAGAAGATCACCGGCCCGTGACAACACCTCGGACTGCTTGCGGCCCTCGGCGTCGGATTGCACCTCGCGCAGGCGATCCTCGGCTTTGGCGATGGCGTCGTTGACTCGGTCCAGCTTCTTCTCGACCACCGCCCGGATCTTGGCGGCGTCAGCATCGGCTCCCTCGTCGGCCACGTGGCCGCAGCGATCCTCGAACTGCTGCCGCATTTCCTCCGGCCGCGAGACGAGCTTGAGGTCACGGTTGCGGAACAACCCCAGGGTATGGGTGCGCATCACGTGGTCGGCGATCGCCTTCTGCGCGCCTGTGAGGTACGACTTGGTGTCGAGCGGTGCAGTCGGCAGGAGGTAGACGGCCCCGGCCGGGGCCGCGTCGATGAGATCGCGGTCGTCGTAGTCGACCGTCAGGGCCGCTGCTGGATCGACCGGATCGGTGAGCGGGTGCACGACCAGCTCGTACTCATCGGTATGGCGAAGCTCGGTCTCGTCGAACGTGACGGAGATCCGGGCCACCAGGCCGGCGCTGAGACGGCGCCCGGTCGGGTGCCCGCCGACCGCCGGCAACCACGGGGCCGCCGGATCGACGTAGCGGACCCGCACCCCATCGGCGACCGCCGGTGCGACGGGGATCTCGTCGGCGGCCAGGGCGACCGACGGGCTCGGCCCGGGGGTCGGCGCGACAGAAGTAGCTGGCGCGACAGATGGAGCGGGGGCCGCCGAATCGGCCGAGGGCGCCGCGGCGGGTGGCGCGGCCGTCGGCGACGGAGGGGCGTTGTTCGTCAGCCGGGCGATCTGGTCGCGGGTGAGCGGTCCGGCCAGGTACGACATGGCCCAGCGAGTGCCGAAGATGATGGGGGTGCTCCGCTTCGCCTGGTGGAGCACGAACTCGCGTTTGGCCAGGCCGCTGATCGTGGCGTCGATCTGGGCCAGGTCGACGGCTCCGCTGGCTGACGACATGCCCTCGAGCAGCCGCGCCTTGTCCCGCTCGGTCTGGAGGCGCCCGACCATCCAGGTGCCGGCGTTGGAGATGGCTTTGTAGTCGACATCGACGGGGTTCTGGGTGGCGAGGACCATTCCGACGCCGAAGGCGCGCGCCTGTTTCATGATGGTGAGGATCGGCTTCTTGGACGGTGGGGCCGCCGTAGGTGGAACGAACCCGAAGACCTCGTCCATGTAGATCAGCGCCCGCAGCTCTGGTGTGCCCGGCTGGCGGCGGAACCAGGTGACGATCTTCGACAGGACGAGCGTGGTCACGAACTGTCGTTCCTCGTCCGAGAGGTGCGAGAGCGACACGACCGAGGCTTTCGCTCCGCCCGTCGTGTCCATCCAGCCGTCGATGTCGAGCGGGCTGCCCTGCGCCCACGCAGCGAAGCTCGGCGAGGCCAAGAGGCCGTTCAACTTGACGGCGAGCTCGGTGCGGTCGTCCTTCGGGAAGAACGAGTCGAGGTCGAGCACGCCGAGCTTGCGGATGGGCGGGGTCTGCACCTGGCCGACGAGGGTGGCGAGGTCGAGGCTCTGGCCCTGGCTCCAGGCGTGGTGGATCAAGTTGCTGATCAAGATGTGTTCACGGCTCGACAACGGATCGGCGTCGATACCGACGAGACCGAGGAGGCTGGAGGCGAACCCTTCGATCTCGTCCTGGGTCACCTCGGCATCTTCGGCGCCGACCGGCGCGTCGAGCCGACCGACCAGATCGATCGGCACGCCGGCGGTACTGCCGGGCGTGTAGATGGTGACGGCGCTCGACTCGCTGAGCTGGGTGATTCGGGCGGCGGGGATGCCCCACGAGGCGAGACCCTCCGACCACGAGGTCGCCACGGCCGCGGCGTGTTCGTCGGGTGTGCGACCTTCGCGGCCGGCATCGGCTTCGTTGATCCACGGGCGGAAGCTGGCCGGCGCCAGGTCCGGGAACCGCAGCGCCAGGTTGCCCAGGTCGCCCTTCGGGTCGATGGCGATCACCGGGATGCCCTGGAGCAGGGCCTCCTCGATCAGGACGATGGCGAGACCGGTCTTGCCGGATCCGGTCATGCCGACGATGACGCCGTGGGTGGTGAGGTCAGCGGCCTCGACCATCACCGCGTTTCCGCGGCGCGTGTGATTGGTCGGGTCGACCTGCTCGCCGAGATACAGGTGGCCAGGAGGAACGTCGGTCATGGGCCGCTAGTACAGCAGCTGGCGACCGGTGTGTCAGCGCCGGCGGGTCAGGGCGGGCCGGTCAGGGCTGGTGGTCTCTCGCCTCGAAGCCGGCCTGAAGATCCATGGCCCGGTCCCACTTCTCCCGCCCCGCCTCGCGGCGCTCCCAGAACTCGGCATGGCTGTCGGGCAGCGAGGTGACCGATTCCCAGCGACTCGGTCCGAGGGTGCGGTCCGGCGCGAGCGACGCCCGCCACGGCGAGCGCCGGGTGGTGCGGCGGAAACGAAGGACGTCAGGATCGATGCGCTCGTCGTCGGGTGCGTTCGGATCGGAGGCCAGCCGCCACAACGCGCCCACCATGCCGATCGACCCGAACATGAGGGCCACGAACTGGGAGTAGTAGAAGCCGTCGAACAGGAGGAAGGTCACGGCGCTGGTCAACACCAGTGAGAACAAGACGAGCGCCATGTGGCGTTGTTCGTTCGTGCGGCCCCACCGGTAGATCCGGCGGGCCATGGCCATCGTGCCGAAAAGCAGGAGGGCCAGCGTCGCCACGCCGAAGACACCGGTGGTGATCAGCTCGCCGAGCCACCCGTTGTCGAGCAGCCGACCGGGTTTGGAGATGTCGGCCAGGTTGGTCGGACCCCACGTGCCGAGACCTCGCCCGAAGACGGGGTAGCGGCGCCAGGCGTTGAACGCGATCGGGTAATCGCCGGTTCGGGCCGCCGCGCTGTCGTCGCTGCCGATCTCGCTGAACAGCCCCAACACGCCGGCCAGCAGGCCGGGAGCGATCAGGTTGACGACCGGGATGCCGGCGACGAACCCGGCCACACCGAGAAGCTTCCAGCCGGCCCGCCACGCCAGATAGATCGGCAGCAACACCAGTCCGACGGCGATGAACTGAGACCGTGACGAGCTGAAGGTCGAGATGACCAGGCTGGCCGCAGCCACGCCCCACATGAACCGGCGCTCGAGATGCGAGCGGGCGTGGAGCGCGCAATGGATCGCCAGACCGGCGACCATGGGCAGCACGACTCCCAGCTCGATGGCGTGGTATGCGGTGCCGTGAACCCGCACCACACCGAACCGGCTGCGCTGGGCGATCGGCGGGATCTGGGTGAGGCCGGGCAGGTTGAGCTTCAGCGACAGATCGTTGTTGGTCACGAACTCGATGGCGGCCAAGGTCGTCGAGAACAGGCTCACGATCACGATCCGCCGAAGCAGGATGTGGAGCCGATGCATGCTGGTGATGCCATCGCGAGCGACGAGCGCGACACCGAACATGCTGGCGAACACGAAGACGTTCAGGAGGAAGAGCTGGTACTCCGGCCCGCTGATCGCTCGAAGCATGGCGACGAACCCCGACATGACGAGGGCGAGGCCATACAGCCAGAACAGCAGGTTCTGAGGCTGCGCGGGAGGACGGGTGGCACGAGGAGGGTGGTGGATCAACTTCGTGGTCACCCACATCAACATCAGCACCACACCGAGCACGTAGCTGAGGCGTCCGGCCGACCCGAGCGGCCCGATCACGCGGTCGCCGGGGACGATGAAGGCGAGCGCGTAGTACAGCGACAGCAGGTCGACCGCGTCCGGTCGGAACGAGGGCTTCCCGGCGGGTTTCGGGCCGACTGTGGTCAGGGTGCGGCTGTCGAAGGTGGAGAATTGGTCCGAGGTGCGGCTCGGTCCGAGGGTCGCCGTCATCGCGCGGTCGAGTCAGAGGTTGACGGATCGACGACGCTCAGCGCCGTCCCCAGCGAGACGTTTCGGAGCCGGCGCCGACGCGCTCGCCGGGTTCGGTGAGCACCTCCTCGGCCTCGTTCCAGACGGCAGGGCTGGGCTGGGCCGCGTTGACCCATTCCTGGGGCACCGTGGTGGCGCCGGCGGACGCGGTGGCGAGGACCGGCCGCGTGGCCCGGTTGCGGCGGTAGGCGACCAGGTCGGCGAGGATGCCGGATCCGCAGGTCACGAGCAGCAGGGCCACGGTGCCGAGGAGCAAAACCTTGGTGCGGCTCGTCGTGTCCTGGCTCGCCTCTTCGTCAGCGAAGAGGAGCTGCGTCCGCTGCCGGAGCGTGCTGTCTTCGTCGATGCCAGCGTCCTGCTGCCACCCAGCGACGTTGCTGCTGATGAGCTCGAAGAGGAACTGGTTGGTCTCGAGCGCCGCTTCGGGGGTGGCTGCTTCGGCCTCGATGGTGATCACCGGGTAGAAGTTGTCGAGCAGGACCTCGTAGTCGGACGAGACACCGTTCTCGCCGAGGGCGATCTGGGCCGGTTTCGAGGCGGCGGCCGTCTGGGCGTAACGAGCCATGTTGCGGCTGTCGCCGGCGCTGAAGGGGTTGGTGAGACTGCCGACCTGGACGTCGCTCGGGTCGTCGGCGCTCGCCTCGAGTGTCCCGCTTCCGCTCAGGAAGCCGATGCCGGACTTGGCCTTGTAGGTGGGCGCCACGCCGCTGGCGACGACCAGCAAGACGACGAGGCCGAGCGCGGCGACGGGCAGCGTGACCTTCCACCGCCGGATGGTGACGACAACGATTTCCCACAGGTCCATGTGTTCTCTCCACTTCTGATGAGACCGCCCAGCCATCGGGCGCGAGACAGCGTTTGCGCACGTCGTCGCCCGCTCGACTGGCCCGCACAGTCTGGTCGGTGTGCGGGCACGCACAGTCTGGTCGCTGTGCGGGCACGCACAGTGTCGCCCAGATGTCGGTTTGGTCACAATGGGCATTCCGACCCGGGGCTTGTCGGGATTTTCGGCGTTCCGGGAACTCGGCTCGTTAACATGGCGCCCGCCGATCCCTGCCATTGGAGCACGGGCGCGGTCAAACGAAGTTGAGGAGGTCCCTGAATGGGCCTGTTGGACATGTTCAAGAAGAACAAGGTGGCGGGGAAGGCGGCCGGCATGGCGGCCAAGTCCGGTGACAAGATCGTCGCCGGCGTCGACAAGGCCACCGACATGGTCGACAAGAAGACCGGTGGCAAGTACAGCGACAAGCTCGACAAGGTCGACGACGCCGTCGCGAAGGGCATCGACAAGCTCGATGGCGACAAGGACGGCGCGGCTCCGGCCTGACGCAGATCCGATGAGCTGGCCCCGGGGGTCGACGGCGTTCGTGCTGTCCCGCCGGGGCCGCCGCCGTTTTCGAGGACGTTCCTGATGATCGTCGACGCCCATCTCCATGTCGTCAGCCCCGATAGGAGGTCGTACCCCTTGGCGCCGGTCGACTTGCCCAACGGTGCGTGGTACCTCGACGTTCCGGTGTCGGCCGAGGAGATGGCGTCGTACCAGCACGAGGCCGGGGTCGCCGGTGGCGTACTCGTCCAACCGGTGGCGGCGTACGGCAGCGACAACCGGTACGCCTTGGCCGCGGCGGCCGCACACCCGGGACGGTTTCACGCCGTGGTCGTTGTCGACGCCTGGTCCGGTCGCGGTGTCGCCCAACTCGAGGAGGCGATCGACGCCGGTGCTGCGGGCGTGCGGCTGTTCGACATTCCCCCTCGGGGCGAGCCGCTCCTCACCTCGGCCGCAGGCCGGGCGGTGGCAGACGTCGCGGTCGATCGCGGCGTAGCCCTCGTAGCGACGGTTCTACCGCCGGGGCTCGGGTCGGTCGCCGATCTGGCTCGTCGGGTCGATGCGGAGGTGACGGTGGAACACTGCGGGTTCGTGGATCTCGACACGGTCGAGGGCCGGGAGGCGTTGGGCGAAGTGGCTGGTCTGCCCAACGTGTGCCTGAAGGTGACGTCCCACGTACTGGAGCAGGTCGAGGACCCGGCGAGGACGGTTCGCTGGTTGGCGGACGCGGTTGGAGCCGAGCGGCTGATGTGGGGATCCGACTTCAGTCAGACGCACGACCGACCGTATGGCGCGCTCGGTGGCGCTCGCCCTCGACTCGGCCGCCGCGCTCGACCCCGCCGAGCGGTACGCCTTCCTCGCGGGGACCGCCCGCCGCATCTGGCCCTCCCCCGGCGACTCGTTGTAGAACCAGGTCATGGCGCCGATCAGCGAACGCCCGGCGATGGCCGAGTACGGGGTGCCGGACGGGCCGGAGGGCCTGTTGCCATGGGCCTGGGCCGAAGAGCGGCTGGTGGCGTGCCGCAACTACTGGGTCGTGACCGCGTCGCCGGATGCCCGTCCCCACGCCATGCCGGTCTGGGGGGTGTGGCTGCCTGAAGCCGATGCCTTCTGGTTCGGCTGCGCCTCGACCGCCCGCAAGGCCCGGAACCTGCGGGCCAACCCGGCCATGGTGGTGACCATCGACAGCACCGTCGAGGTGGTGTCGATCGAGGGTCGGGCCCGGGAGGCCGTCGCAGACGAGGTCGATGCCGCCGTCGTCGCGGTCGTCGCCAAGTACGCGGAACCCGGCGGTGAGGACGACATGGCGACCTTCATGCGCACCAACCCGTTCTTCGTCATGATGCCCGAGCGTGGATTCGGGATCATCGAACGCGAGGAGGAGTTCGCCGCCCGTGCCACGCGCTGGCGATGGACCTGACCAGTGACATCGACCCGCCTCGATCCAACCGCGATCGCTGACACCGCACGCCGACTCGATGCGCGCGTCGCCGACCGGTTCCCCGAACGAGGCGTGCACGGACTGGCCAGCGACCTGGTCGGCCTCGCCGATGGAGCTCCGGCGCGCCTCGCTCGGGTGACGCGACCACGGTGGCGGGTCCGGTGGATCGTGGTTTCGGTCGTGGTGGCGGCCGTCGTGCTGGTCGTCGTCGCCGCGCCGACGGTGTCAGGTCGGACATCAGTCGACGGGCTGGACGAGTGGCTCGATGTCGTGGAGAGCGCGCTCCAGGATCTGGTCTTCGTCGGGGCCGCCGGAATCTTCCTGTTCGGGATCGAGGGTCGACTCCGTCGGCGAGAGGCGCTGGCCGACCTGCACGAGCTGCGCTCGCTGGCCCACGTCATCGACATGCACCAACTCACGAAGGACCCCGAAGCCCTGGCTGCCGCGTACCGACCGACCGAGTCGTCCCCTGATCGGGGTATGGGCCCGGCCGAGATGGCTCGCTACCTCGACTACTGCTCGGAGATGCTGTCGCTCACCGGCAAACTCGCGGCGCTCTACTCGCAGGACACCCGCGACCCGGTCGTGCTCGGAACGGTGCGCGAGATCCAAGAGCTCACCACCGCACTGTCGTCCAAGGTCTGGCAGAAGTTGTCGATCCTCGACCGCGCCACCCCGAAACACATCAGCCCCCCAAACTCTGAACTGGGAGACCAACCCGTCGCGTAGGCGACGGTTGTGTCTCCCAGTTCGAATGTGGGGGGGAGGGAACAGGAGGTCAGCGGAGGCGCTGAATGACCATGGCCAGGCCCTGGCCACCGCCGACGCACATCGACTCCACGCCCCACTCCAGATCGGCGTCGTCGAGGCCGTTGAGGAGGGTGGTCATGATGCGGGCACCGGTCATGCCGAACGGGTGACCGAGGGCGATGGCGCCGCCGTTGACGTTGAGCTTGTCGAGCGGGATGCCGAGTTCATCGGCGCTCGGCACGACCTGGGCGGCGAACGCCTCGTTGATCTCGAAACGATCGATGTCGGCCACCGTCTTACCGGCTCGTATGAGGGCGAGCTTGATCGCGTCGACGGGGCCGAGGCCCATGATCTCGGGGTTCAGCGCGGTGACACCGGTGGCGACGACCCGGGCGAGTGGTGCGAGTCCGAGCTCTTTGGCCCGGGTGTCGCTCATGACGATGACGGCGGCCGCGCCGTCGTTGAGGGGGCAGGCGTTGCCGGCGGTCACCGTGCCATCGGGCCGGAAGACCGGCCGGAGGCCCGAGAGGGACTCGACCGTCGTGCCCTCGCGGATGCCGTCGTCGGTGCTGACGACCGTGCCGTCGGGCAAGGTGTAGGGAGTGATCTCCCGCTCGAAGAAGCCGCGTTTCTGGGCCGCCTCGGCCCGATTCTGTGACCGGGCGGCGAACTCGTCCTGACGCTGCCGGCTGACCCCCTTGAACTGGGCGACGTTCTCGGCGGTCTGACCCATGGAGATGTAGATGTCGGGGAGGCCACTCAGCGGGCTCCACGACTCCGAACCCTCGCCCGTGCGTGACGCGCTCCTGGCCTGGGCGTCACCGAACTTCTCGTTCTTAGGGCCACCGTCGGCCATCCCGTTGGCGAAGCGGCTCGCTGTCTCGACGCCGCCGGCCACGATGACGTCGTGCTCGCCGGCCTTGATGGCGTGCGCCGCCTGGCGGATCGCCTGGAGCGACGACGAGCAGTAGCGGTTGACCGTGACGCCAGGAGCGTCGATACCGGCCAGCAACGCCGCCACCCGGGCGATGTTGTAGCCCGACTCGCCCGCGGGTTGCCCGCAACCCCAGATGACGTCTTCGACCTCACGGGGGTCGAGTCCGGGCACCTTGCCCAACACGTTGGCGATGATGAAGCCGGACAGATCGTCGGGGCGGGCGTCGACCATCGATCCCTTGGCGGCTCGACCGATGGGGGTGCGGGCGGTGGCGACGATGACGGCTTCGGTCATGGGTTGTCCTCGAGGTCAGAGCCGGGTGATCCGGTCTCACAGGGTGATGGGGCTCAGGTTAGAGATGCTGTGGCCGTGTCGCGACCGGAGCGGATGGTCCGGCCCGGTCGGGCGTCGGTGTAGCTGCCTCCCCGCACGATCTCGGCGCCGTTGCACACCACGTTGCGCACCCCGGTGGCACCCGCCGTCAGACGTCCGGCACCTCCGGGCAGATCGAACTGCATGGCCAGCGTGTCGGACCCGATGGAATCCTCGTCGAAGACGACGACGTCGCCGTGGAAACCGGCGGCCAGACGTCCACGACCCCGGAGCCCGTACAGCTGGGCCGGCACGTCCGTGAGCAGGTTCACTGCTTCCTCGACGGGCATCAGCTGGTGCGTGCGTACCGCCCCGCTCAGCATGCGGGTGCTGTAGTTGAAGCTGCCGAAGAGGTCGAGGTGAGCACCGGCATCCGAGGCACCGACGATGGCCCGACCGTCCCGCCACACCTTGACCCGGGCCTCCCAGTCGGCCCGATTGTCCGGCGGATCGCCGCGACCGAACGAGGTCTGGAGATCGTCGACGAGGGCGATGTCGACGAGGGCGTCCCACGCCGTGGTCCCCATCTCCTCGGCGATGTCAGAGACCAGGCGGTTGCGGAACCGCTCGTTGTCCGGGTGTTTGACGTCGTAGATCGTGTATGTGTCCCAGTTCGCCATGCCCCTCAGGGGCCCGGGTTCAGTGGCCGCCAGCTCCGCCAACCGGGCCCGCACCGCCGGATCAGCCAGCTGCCGCATCTTCTCGTCCCGCGGCAAGAGCATCACATCCTCCCAGCCCTGGATGGCGTCGAGGACGAAGCCGCTGGCCAGGTTGAGGCGCAGCCCGAAGGTGAACGGGACGGTGAGCGCCACCACCTTGCCGCCGCGCTGGCGGGCGATGTCGCCCGCCTGGAGCTGGTGATACACGCTGTCCATGTTGGAGGCCGACACCGTCAGCACGTTCCAGTTCAGCGGGCGCTGGGCGGCGGCCGACATGTCGGCCATCAGCTCGAAGTGGCGCTGTTCCATGGGACCGACGAACGGGATGAACTCGAGCGACGTGCCCTCGTACTCGCCCGCGACCCGGCACAACTCGATGATCTCGTCTCGGCTGGCGTACCGGCTCGGCACCATGTGGCCGTCGGCGTCGTTGTGGGTGCGGGCCCACGACGACGAGAACCCCAAGCCCCCAGCAGCCAGGCCGTCGTGGAGCAGCTGGGACATGCGGGTCAGTTCATCGGGAGTCGCCTCGCGCTCGACGCACGCTTCGCCCATCACCACCCGCCGGATCGCCGAGTGGCCGACCATGAACCCGAGGTTGATCGCCGGATGGCGGGCATCGACCGCGTCGAGATACTCCCCGGTCGTGGTCCACGAACCCCAGGGCACGCCGACCTCGAGGGATTCGAGGGGCATGCCCTCCACCCGGGCGAGCATGCGCTTCAGATACTCGCCGTCGGTTGGATCGGCGGAGAGGGGGGCGATGGTGAATCCGCAGTTCCCGGCCAGGGCGGTCGTCACGCCGTGCAGCGGGGACGGGCCGACGGTGTCGTCCCAGAACACCTGGGCGTCGAGGTGGGTGTGCACGTCGATGAAGCCGGGGGCGACCACGGCGCCGGCCGCGTCGATCGTCCGGGCGGTGTCGCCGCCGTCGGCGATGTCGCCGACGGCCACGATGAGACCGCCAGCGATGGCGACGTCGCCCCGGTACCGGGCTGCGCCCGTACCGTCGACGATGTCGCCACCTCGAATGACGAGGTCGTACATGGTGGTGCCTCCCGGATCGAACCGGAGCCCATTGTCCGTCGGTCGACCCTCCTCTCGCCAGCTCACGGCCCGATCGTCGACCGTGCTCGACTCGTCGGCCCCGATCTCTGCCTCGCCACCACCTTCGGGCATCATCGTTGGTGCCCCGGAACGCCTCGACTGGAGACGAACGTTGTGAGTGCCTACGACGCTGACCACGAGTGGAAGGTGCTGATCAACGGCGAATGGGTCCCCGGTGCCAACGGCACCTACGACATCATCGACCCCAACACCACGCAGGTGGTCGGGCGGGCCCCCGAAGCGTCCGTGGCCCAGGCCAACGACGCCGCCGCGGCCGCCCGGGTCGCCCTGGCCACGTGGGGCCGGACCACGTCGGCTCATCGGGCCGAACTGGCGAGCCGTCTGTGCGACGTGCTGGAGCGCCGTTCAACCGAGTGGGTCGATCTCGTCCAATCCGAAACCGGGTCCACCATCAACGTGGCCCGGACCATGCAGGTCTCCGGGGTGTTCATCGATCGCATACGCCACTACGCCCGTCCGTTCGACCTCGATCGAGGTTTCGCGCCCGCCGCGGCGCCTGCCACCGCCCTCGCCCCGGCCGGCCTCATCGGCGCGGTCGCGTTGCGTCAACCCGTCGGGGTCGTCGCCTGCATCACGCCGCACAACTTCCCCCTGACCAACGTGGCCGGCAAGATCGCCCCGGCTTTGGCGATGGGCAACACCATAGTGATCAAACCGGCGCCGCAGGACCCGCTCGGGATCCTGCTGCTCGGTGAAGCCATCTGCGAAGCGGGCTATCCGCCCGGCGTCGTCAACATCGTCACCGGTTCGGCACCCGACACTGGGGCCGCCCTCGTCGACAGCCGCGATGTCGACATGATCAGCTTCACCGGCAGCTCCACGATCGGCGCCCGGATCTACGAGAACGCGGGCCGGTCCATGAAGCGCCTGCTCATGGAGCTCGGCGGCAAGGGCGCGTTGATCATGACGGAGGACTGCGACATCGCCGCCGCCGTCAGCGGGATCGCCTCGGTGTGGGGTTTCCATTCCGGTCAGATCTGCACCGCCCCGACCCGGGTGATCTGCCACCGGAGCCTCTTCGATCAGACCGCGGCGGCGCTCACCCAGGTGGCCGGCAAACTCACGGTCGACGACGCCCGAAAGGACACGACGCTGGTCGGACCGGTCATCACCGAGACCCAGCGCAACCGCGTCGAGTCCATGATCCAGGGGGCGGTCGACGAGGGCGCCACGCTGGCCGTCGGCGGGGGTCGCCCGGACCTCCCCGGGTACGTCGTGAAGCCCACGTTGCTGGTCGACGTGAGACCGGACATGTACTGCGTTCGTGAGGAGTTCTTCGGCCCGGTGGTCGTGATGCTGCCCCACGATGGCGACGATCACGCCGTGGCTCTGGCCAACGACAGCGACTACGGGTTGTACAGCTACGTCTACGCGGGTGACCGCAGCCGGGCCTACACGATCGCCAAGGGCATCCGTTCCGGCCTGGTCGGGCTCAACAGCGTCGCTCCCCACAACGAAGCCCCGTTCGGTGGATTCAAGATGTCCGGCGTCGGTCGTGATCGAGGTGGGTACGGCCTCGAGGCGTACAGCGAGCTCCAGTCGATCACATGGCAGTCGTGACGAGTATGGGCACCTGGCTATCGTGACGGGACCGGGGCGTCACGCCGTTTCCTGGATGTGGTCGGCGGCGGCGGGTCCCTGGTACGTGGCGCTCGGTTCGGCGTTGGCCGTGGCGTCCGGTTCGGCCCCGTGGATTCGGGTGCTGGGCGACGATCTCGCCGGCTACCGCATGGCCGACCTGGTGATCAGCCTGGGCGACGACCTCGCGGTGGCGCCGCCCACCTGGGTGGGTGTGGTGTGGTACCTCATCCCCATCGCCGGTGCCGCGGCGTGGATCGCCACCTTCTGGCCGGGCATCGCCGTGCGCCCCCGGTTCCACCTGCCGGCGGCCGTCGTCATCTCCGTGGTGACCGGCGCGCTGGCCATCGCCGTGGCGCGAACCGTCACGGTGTCGCTCCGCCCCGGGGCCGTGCTGGGTGGGTCAAGTGGACTGTTGTTGTTGTGTGGTGTGGCCTGCCACACTCGCCGGTATGGCGAATCCCCCTGAACCGACCTGGCCGGCGGAGCCCCCGGCGAATGCTCCGACTTTGACACCGCCCCCGCCGCCCACGGATCTGGGCGTCGTCCGCCCGGGCGAACCCGTGCCACCGGCGAGGTCCGGCGGCCGATCCACGCGGGTGATGGCCGGGGGTGCGGCGCTGGCGGGAGTCGTGGTGCTCGGACTGGTGGCGTGGCGGCTGACCTCGAGCACGTCAGGGGACGGGACCGGCGCCTCGTCGGCTGACGGTGCGGTGCGAGAGTTGGCGGCGGCCCTCGAAGGCGATGATCTCGTCGGTGCGTTGTCGTTGATCTCGCCGACCGAGATCGGCCACGCCGCCGAACTGTACGAGCCGTTCGTGACCCAGGCCGAGAACCAGGGTGTGCTCGAGAGCGGGGATCCCATGGCGGGCGTCGACCTCGTCGCCACGGACCTCGTGTTCGAGGTCGAGGAGCTCCACGACGATGTTCGCAAGGTGTACGTGACCGAGGGTGAGCTCTCGGCGTCGATCCTGACCGAGGCCATCGATCCTGGTCTGATCGACCTTCTGTCCCTCGCTGGCGCGGAGGACATCGACGAGTCGATCTCGGTCGCCGAGGTGCTCGACCAGATCGAGGAGTTCAACGACGAGGCCAAACAGGCCCTCGATGAAGGCAGCTTGAGCTTCCAGCCGGAGATCTCGGGCCTGTTCATGATGACGGTCGAGCACGACGGCCAGTGGTACGTGTCTCCGGCCTATACATCCATGGAGTACGCGCGGGAGTTCTTCGATCTCCCTGAACCCGACATCGCGGCGGCACGGGAGTTCGAGTTCACCGGCGCCGATTCACCCTCGGGCGTGCTCCAGGGGGTGGCCGACTTCATCGGGGCCTTCGAGCGTGACGACCTGGACGCGATCATCGCGGGCGAGGACATCGAGGCGGACGTCAATGCGTTCGGCGCCCTCGTCAATCCCGACGAGGTCCAGGTGTTCATCGACTACGCCGAGACGTTGTCGGCGCTCCCGCAGCGGATCGAGGAGAGCTTCGGGGCTGCGTTCGGCGCGCTGGCTCCGGAACTCGATACCGGTGAGATGATCGACGGCGAAGATCTTCAGGGTGCCGCGCAGGAGCTGCTCAGCCAGTTCGAGGGGGAGATCGACGAGGCGAACCCGCAGTGGCAGATCGATCTCGATCTCGATCTTGTCGAGGACGAGTTGGGCGACGGCCGGGTGAAGGTGACGGTGCGGGGCGCCGAGCTCGACGCCCGAGTCGGGTTCGTCGAGGACGGGGAGCTTGTGCAGGTCGACCTTCAGGCCGAGGTGACCGACGGTACCTGTGTCGAGTTTGCGACGACGGTGATGGACGAGTTCGGCGGATTCGACGAGTCCGATGCGGCGTGCCTGGAGGACGAGGTCGATGTCGACCTCGAGCAGCTCACCGACTTCGAGGGCTTCTTCGTGGTGACGGTCGAACGTGACGGTCAGTGGTTCATGAGCCCGATCGAGACCACGGTGGAGTATCTCCGTCTGGCCATCGAGCTGTGGCCCCAACTGGACTGACGACTCGCGACTCTTCTCCGATGCGCGCGCCTCCGAGGTGGCGGCACGCGAGCTGGGGTAGGGTCGCGGCGAACAGGAGGGCAGGCATGCTCGCTGAAGGAACCACGGCGCCGGCGTTCGCGTTGGCGGATCAGGACGGCACCATCGTGTCGCTCGACGACCTCGCGGGACGCTGGGTGGCCATGTGGTGGTACCCCAAGGCGTCGACACCCGGCTGAACGCTGGAAGGACAGGGGTTCCGTGATCGAGCCCCAGAGTTCGAGGCGGCGAATGCCGTCATCGTCGGCGCCAGCTTCGATACCGTCGCCGAGCAGAAGACCTTTGCCGACGGCGAGGGATTCCCGTACTCGTTGCTGGCCGACACCACCAAGGAGGTCGGCGCGGCCTACGACGCCGTGCGCGTGGAGGGGGAGCAGTACTACGAAGCGGGCATCCCGCGACGTATCAGTTACCTCATCGATCCGGCCGGCGTGATCCGCCGCAGCTACGACCTCACGGGGCAGGACCTCGCGTCCCACGCCGATGTCGTCCTGGGGGACATCCGGGCGTTGAGCTGACTCCCGCAGACCCGGGCGCCCCGACGGGCGTGCCGGTCGACCGCTCGCTCGCGAGCGGTGATGAGGCGCGCCCTCGTCATCGCTGAAAGTGCACGGAGAATGACCACCTATCTCTCTTGTAGATAGGTGGTCCCGCTAACAATCATCGACGTGCTTCTGTTCAACGGTGGGCCGATGTTCCTAGAGTCTTCACCTGGCAGACACATACACGATTCGTCGCTCCGCCTGGCTCCGGCCCGGAGCGGCCCCGTTGCCGTTTCGGAGGCCACAGATGACCATGCTCGACGAGCCCGACGTTCGGGTGTCCCTGGGCGCAGCGTCCTGGATGGAGCATGGCTCCTGCCGAGGACGGAGCGAGCTGTTCTTCGCTCCCTTCGCTGAGCGCCCCGAGGCCCGGGTGCGCCGTGAAGCGCAGGCTCGATCGATCTGCCAGGCCTGCGTGGCCGTCACGCCCTGCCGTGATTACGCCCGCGACAACCGCGAGCTCGGCTTTTGGGGTGGCGAGAGCGAGGCCGAGCGGGCCGCCGCCGGGTTTGCCCCGACGACGCCGATCATCGGCCGCCGCCGGGTGGCTGAGCAGCGTGCGGCCGCGGCCCTGCGCCAAGCCGTCTGATCACCGACCCCCGAGCGTCGGCGTCGCGCCGGATGCACCGCCGAGGGTCTACCCGCCGAGGTACGGCCCCGACGCGTCGAGCTGCATGACGGTCAGGCCGAGCGCCTCGATGAGATCGAGGCTGACGACGACCTGACCGTTCGTGTCGAGGCTGCAGTCGCACAAGGAAACGGTGGCTTCGACCATCGCCTCCAGCGGCTCGATCTGGTCGGGTCGCAGCGTGGCACCGACATGGACATCGGCCCCCGGTGAGAGCACCGCCGCACGTGGCTCGATGGTGTTGACGCACACGCCATCCCGGTGCACGTCGACGGCGAACGCGTTGGTCAACCGGTTGAGGGCCGCTTTCGAGGCGCCGTAGACGCCCATCGTCAATGCCTGTCCCGAGGTTCGAAACGGCGGTCCGGGTTGGTGCCGGGCCGTCCCGCTCGACACGTTGACGATCCATCCCCGCCCGGCGGCGCGCATCCCGGGGAGGGCGGCCGAGATGAGGTCAACCGGCGCGTGGACGTTGACCTCGAAGATCTTCCGCCGCCGACCGAGGGGGAACTCGGCCACCGGCTGGTACATGGCCATCGCGGCGTTGTTGACGAGGATGTCGATCGGGCCGCCCAGGGTCTCCACGGCCTCGGGGATGATGCGAGCCCGGTCGTCGGCGTCGGCGAGGTCGGCGACCACCATGCCGACGATCCCACCGAAGTGGTGGAGCCGGTTGCTGACCTCGATGAGCGAACCGGGCAGGGTCGGATGGGAGTCGAGCGTGCGGGCGACGAGCACCACGTCGGCGCCTTCCGCCGCCAGGCGCTCGGCGATGCCGGCGCCGATGCCGCGGCTGGCCCCGGTGACGACGGCCCGCCGCCCGGTGAATCGAGGCACGGGCGGATTCAAGCCGACGCCCCGCACTGGGCGAGGCGTTGACGGGCGGTGCTGTGCTGGGGGTCGGTGTCGAAGTTCGGGATGATGTGTTTGCCGAACGTCTCGACCGCTTCGATGGCGACTTCGACCGGCATCGTCGTCGACAACATCCCGAACACGAGCTGGTCGGCGCCCGCGGCCCGGTAGGCCTCCACGGCCCGGGCGGCGTCGTCGGGGTCGCCGATGCAGCTGAGGCCGGCGTCGGCGGCCGCTTCGAGTTGGTCGAGCGTGGGTTCGGGGATCAGCGCCGGCCACTCGGGGAGGCCGTCGGGTTTGGGGAACGTGTCCAGGTACCGGAACACCAGGCTGTTCTGGTAGCCACTGGTGATGTCGGTGGCGATCGACCGGGCCCGGTGGCCGTCTTCGAGGCACAACATCTGACTCGTGACCATGATGTTGTCGTTGATGTACCCACCGACCGGGTTCTGGCAGTTCTGGATCTCGGTCTTGTAGGCGTCGATGAGCGGCTTGAGGGTTTCGGGCGAGCCGAGCGTGAAGCACAAGACCCCGAGCCCCAACTCCGCGGCCTTCTTGAACGTGCCGGGCGACCCGGCCGCCACCCACATCGGGGGATGCGGATTCGTGAACGGTTTGGGCAGCACCTGTCGGGGCGGCGACGAGAAGAACCGGCCGTCGTAGCTGTACAGCCCGTCACGCCACATCTTCGGGAGCTCGCGGACCACCTCGTCGAACATCTCCCGGGTCAGCTCCGGATCGTGGATCCCGAATCCCGCCTGCTCGGTGGTGGACGACCCGCGTCCCATGCCGAGCTCGAATCGGCCCTCGGAGAGGTGGTCGAGCACGGCGGCACGTTCAGCGATGCGCAGCGGATGGTTGACCGGCGGCGTGATGTTGAAGATGCCCGACCCGATGTGTATGCGACGTGTTCGCCCAGCGATGTAGCCGAGGAACGACTCGTTCGCCGACAGGTGCGAGTACTCGTCGAGGAAGTGGTGCTCGGTGGCCCACGTGTACTTGAACCCGGCGGTGTCGGCGGCCAGGGTCCAGTTGACCTCGTCCATGAACCGCCGGTGTTCGGCTCCGGGTCCCCACTCGTCGCGGAGGCGCTGGGGCAGGTACAGGCTGTTGAAGATTCCGAACTCCATGGCTGCGGACCCTACCGGACACCCGTGCCCGTGGTCACACTCCGTCGCTGCGTCTCGGGACTAGCGGAAGAGATCGTCGTTGGGGTGGCGGATGAGGTCGTCGGCCACGTTGCCCGCTCCCAGCCACGCCGGGTCGACACCGCGGACGATGGCGACCGGTATGCCAGACGCCTTGCCCATCACCAGCTCGGCGGCGGCCGCCAGCTCGTCGACGACGGCGACTTCGGTGACGTGCAACTCCCGCCCCAGGGCATCGGTCGTGCCCCGGAGGTCGACCACCGGGATGATGCCAGCCGAGCCGATGGCCACGTCGGTCACCCCTCGTCGCCACGGCCGACCGAAGGTGTCGGACACGATGACGGCCACCTCGACCCCGGCCCGGGCCCGCAGGCCGTCGCGGATACGGCGGGCCGACCGGTCGGAGTCGTCGGGCAACAGCGCCGCGTGGCCTCGCTCCACGTTGCTGAGGTCGATGCCGGCGTTGGCGCAGACGAAGCCGTGTTTCGTCTCGGTGATCAGCAGCTCGCCGCGGCGCCGCAGGATCCGGACGGCCTCCTGCTCGACCAACGGCTTGTGGCTCAGGGGGTCGTCGGGGTCGACGGCGACGATCTTGCCTTCGGCTTTCGAGACGATCTTCTGGGTCACGACCACGACATCGCCGTCGCGGAGCTCGGCGGCGCCGGCGATCAATCCGGCGAGATCGGCGCCTTGCTCGATCTCGGGTAGCCCGGCGATCGGTATCAACGAGATCGGCGTCATCGGGTTCCCCCAGGCAGTTCGATCCCGGCCGCGGTCAACGTGGTCCGGGCGAGGGATTGGGCGATGGCCGGAGTCGACATGATGCTCGGGCACGCCACCGCATCCATACCCTCGGCCTCGATGTCGGCGAGCGCGGAACGATCGGCATCGTCCACGACGAGGACGCGGGCCATGTCCGTGTACAACCGGGCCACGCCTCGCACCGACGCCTCGTGGCCCAGCTCAGCGAGCATGCGGTCCGCCGGGCCCTTGAGCGCCGCTCCCGCCACGATGGGGGACACGGCCACGACGACGCCGCGGCGGCTCCGCAACGCCTCACGAACGCCGGGAACGCCGACCACCGGTCCGATGGACACGATCGGGTTGGACGGGGCGATGACCACGACGTCGGCCTCCTCGATCGCCTCGATCACGCCGGGCGCCGGACGACTCACCGACAGGCCCCGGAAGGTGACGGCGGCGATCGGATCCTGGTGACGGCGGCGGACGAAGTAGTCCTGGAAGGCGATCTCCTCGCCGCGTGGGGCGAGGGTGACGTCGTCGCCGACTGCGGCGAGAGTGACATAGGTCTGCACGGGATCGTCGGTGACCGGGAGCATGGTGAGCTCGAGGCCGAACCCCCGAGCGATCTCGGCGGTCACGGCCGTGAGGCGGGCGCCCTCGTGCAGCCGGTGCGTGCGGTAGAGGTGGGTGCCGAGGTCGCGGTCGCCGAGCCGGAACCAGGCCGGGCCGCCGAGGCGTTCCATGGCGTCCATGGCCTGCCAGCTCTCGCCGATCAGACCCCACCCGGTCTCCGGGTTCACCTGTCCCGACAACGTGTAGGTGACGGTGTCGAGATCAGGGCTGACGTGGAGTCCGTGGAGGATGGTGTCGTCGGCGACGTTGACGATCGCCGTGACGTTGGTGGCGCCGACGACGGGGAGCAGGCCGGCCAGGAATCGGGCGGCACCGACCCCGCCGGCGATGACGGCGACTCGGGGTGACTCCGCGGTCACGACAGGGCGCGCAGCTTGCCGGTGAGCAGGTCGATGTCGGCGTCGACCATCTTGCGAACGAGTTGCTCGAACGAGGTGTGAGGGCGCCAGCCCAGGCGTTCGGTCGCCTTGGTGTGGTCGCCGACGAGCAGGTCGACTTCGGCCGGGCGGAAGAACTTCTCGTCGATGACGACGTAGCGCTCCCAGTCGAGCCCGACGTGATCGAAGGCCAGCTGGCAGAACTCTCGTACCGAGTGGGTCTCGCCGGTGCACACGACGTAGTCGTCGGGCTGGTCCTGCTCCATCATCAGCCACATGGCCTCGACGTAGTCGCCGGCGAATCCCCAATCGCGCTGGGCGTCGAGGTTGCCGAGCCGGAGCTCAGTCGCCCGACCGAGCTTGATCTGGGCCACGGCGTGGCTGATCTTGCGCGTGACGAACTCCATGCCGCGGCGGGGCGACTCGTGGTTGAACAACATGCCTGAGGAAGCATGGAGGTCGTACGACTCGCGGTAGTTGACGGTGATCCAGTGCCCGTACACCTTGGCGACGCCATACGGGCTGCGGGGGTGGAACGGTGTGGTCTCCACCTGTGGCACCTCTCGGACCTTGCCGAACATCTCCGAGCTCGACGCTTGGTAGAAACGGATCTCGGGGTCGACGATGCGGATGGCGTCGAGCAGGCGGGTCACGCCCAGCGCGGTGGTCTCGCCGGTCAGTACCGGCTGGCCGAAGCTGGTCTGGACGAACGACTGGGCGGCCAGGTTGTAGACGTGGTGGGGGCGGTGCTCCCGCAGGGCGTCGATCATCGACACCTGGTCGAGGAGGTCGCCCGGTATGAAGGTGATGCGATCCTGGATGTGGGCGATGCGTTCGAAGTTGACGGTGCTCGAACGCCTCACCATGCCGGTCACCTCGACGCCCTGGGCGAGCAGCAACTCGGCGAGATAGGAGCCGTCCTGCCCCGTGATGCCCGTGATGAAGGCTCGCGTGGTCATCAGGTGGGGGAACCTCCGAGGTCGTGGACGGCGGCCGCACGAGTGCGGCAGTCGTCGAGCAGGTCCGTCAGCGTACGGTCCAGGGGAATCTCCGGTCGCCACCCGGTGGCCGAGACCAGTTTGGTGTTGTCACCACGCAATACCGGAAGGTCGACGGGCCGTTGGACGTCGGGATCGGGCCTCAGGTGCATGGGTCGGGTGGCGAGGGCGACGAGGCGGGCAGCCAGCTCTCGAATGGAGACGTCGGTGCCGGTGCACACGTTGTACGCCTCGCCGGGCGTGCCGTGCTCGGCGAGCAAACGGTAGGCGCGCACGACGTCGCGGACGTCGGTGAAGTCGCGTCGTGGTTCGAGGTTGCCGACGCGGATCTGGTCCTCGCCGGATCGCTCGTTGGCGGCGATCTGCGCGGCGACGGCCGGCGCGACGAACTGGGGACTCTGGCCGGGGCCGAGGTGGTTGAACGAACGAATCCGGAGGACGCCGAGGCCGTAGCCGAGGTACGCCTGCAGGCACACCATGTCGGCGGCGGCCTTGCTGGCCGCGTAGGGGCTGACCGGCCGGAGCGGTGCCGACTCGGACAGGGGGAGGTCGTCAGAGCCGACCAGACCGTAGATGTCGGCGCTGGTCACCGAGAGCACACGGGCGACGGACGCCGCCCGGGCCGCTTCGAGCACCGATCGGGTTCCGTCGAGGTTGATGGCGAACGTCTCGTCGGCGGCGGTCCAGCTCCGCCCGACATCGCTCTGGGCGGCCAGGTGGTACACGACATCCGGGCGGGCCTGCCGTATGAACTCGGCCAGGGCCGGACGATCGGTGATGTCGGGCCGCCGGGGCGGCGGTGGCTGGGTCCGCCGGGGCGGCGGTCGGTGTCGTCGGGTCCGCCGGGGCGGCGGTCGGTGTCGTCGGGTCCGCCGGGGCGGCGGTCGGTGTCGTCGGGTCCGCCGGGGCGGCGGTCGGTGGCCGTCACGTCGTCGCCGGCCTCGAGGAGGTGTTTGACCAGGTGGCGTCCGACGAAACCCTGGGCGCCCGTTACCAGGGCCCGCATGAGCTCCGATACCCGTGTCGAGGCGCGGGCCCGTCGATGGCGGGGGTCGTCCTTCGGTCCACGAGACGACCCTAGCGGTCAGGTAACGTCCGAGCCGAGCCGCACCACCTCGGGAGCGCACTGCCCGCCCCGGAAGGCGGCCGGCTGAGCGATAGCCTCCTCCGATCGTGGCCCCCGATTCATCTCCCCAGCCGCGCCGGGCCCCAGTGCCGTCGGTCGTGGCCGTCGTGGTGGCGCACGAGCCCGGGCCCTGGTTCGACGAGACCCTGAGCGGACTGGCCGCCCAGGATCATCCGTCGCTTCGGGTGGTCGTGGTCGACACCAGTGCCGGCGCCGTCACGGGCCGCGCCGCGGACCGCCGAGCCCGCCGTGGCGTGGCGAACGCCCGGGGACCTGCTGGCGCCACGTCGGATGTCGACGACGAGGACGACGAATACGACGACGATGAGATACGACGACGACGAATACGACGACGATGACGAATACGACGATGACGAATACGACGACGACGAATACGACGACGACGAATACGACGATGACGACGACGCGTATGACGACGACGAGATCGATGACGATGAGAATGGCGATGACGTCCACCGTGCGCCTGAGGGCGGCGAGGATGACGACGACCTCGTCGAGCCGGCGTTCGCCGATGCGCCCTCCGGGCCGGACGCTCCCCGCCGTGTCGACGTCGACGCGGCCGGCGTCGACGGTGGCGAGGGTCACGGTGGCGAGGGTGACGACACTGACCTCGACGACGATCTGGGCGATGAGATGGTCGATCGGCCGGGGTCCCGCACGGGTCCCGACGTCGTCGAAGATCCCGACAGCCTGGCGGCGTGGGTCCATGAGTTCTTGCCCGAGGCGGTCGTCCTCGAGGCTCCCGAGGCCGAGGGATTCGCCGAGGCCGCCAACCGTGTGCTCGGCCAGGACGCCGGTGTCGGCGCCTACTACCTGATCTGCCACGACGACGTCGCGTTGGCTCGGACCGCTGTTTCGACGTTGGTGCGGGAGGCCGGTCAGTCCAACGCGGGCGTCGTGGGGCCGAAGATCGTCGACTGGGACGATCCCCGACGGCTGCAGGACGTGGGCTGGGGCGTCGACAAGTTCGGGGTCGTCGATCCGATCGTCGAGCCCGGCGAACTCGACCAGGAGCAGCACGACGCC
Source organism: uncultured Acidobacteriota bacterium (assembly GCA_963732655.1). Classification (GTDB taxonomy): domain Bacteria; phylum Actinomycetota; class Acidimicrobiia; order Acidimicrobiales; family SHLQ01; genus CAVTWS01. The sequence continues at coordinate 68,100 of CAVTAI010000013.1, forward strand.
GTTCGTGACGTCTTCGCCATCCCGGCTTCATGCCTGCTCGTGCGGGCGGATCTCTTCCACGCCCTCGGTGGGTTCGACGAGGTCATGACGTTCCGGGGGGAGGACGTCGACCTGTGCTGGCGAGCCCAGGTGGCGGGCGCTCGGGTGATCGTGGCGCCGGACGCAGTCGTCCGACATCGTCACCGTCTGCTCGCTCGTCGAGAACGCGATGACACCCGAGCCACCGAGGCCCGGCACCGCCTACGGATGGTGCTGTCCAACTACACGTGGTTGCACCGCCTACGAGTCCTGCCGCAGCTCCTCGCCCTCACCGTCATCGAGACGGTCGTCGCGGTCATCACCTTGCACCCTCGCCGAGCGCGTGCGGTGTGGGGGGCGTGGACCTGGAACCTGAAGCGTGGACCGCAGGTTCGGCGTCGGCGTCGGGCGCTCGATCAGGTTCGGCGCTTGCACGATCACGAGATCCGCCCCATGCAGGAGCGGGGGAGCGCCCAGATCAACCGCGGGCTGCGCCGACTCTTGAAGATCGACGACGACGATGGCCTCGTCGAGAACACGCGCCGGGCCATCTCGTCGGGTCTCCACGACAGCCCGGTGCGCAACGCCATGCTGGCTTGGGCCGTGGTGTTGGCGGTGTACCTGCTCGGGTCGCGCCACCTCGTGGGTGGGCCGCCGAACGTGGGTGAATTCGCGCCACTCCCGAACGGGGCGGGCGATCTCCTCCGCGAGTGGTGGTCTGGTTGGCGGCCGAGCGGTTTGGGGGACAGCGGCGCCACTCCGTTCGCCGAGGCCATCCTCGGTCTGGCCTCGTTGGTCACGTTCGGTGCGACGGGAGCGCTGAGAACGCTGCTGATCCTGGGGCTGATACCGATCGGCCTGCTCGGAAGCTGGCGTTTGCTCGCGCCCGCCGGGTCGCGGCGGGCCCGCGTGGGCGCCATGGCGTTGTACGCGGTGGTGCCGGTGCCACTGAACGCCATGGCACGGGCCAGCCTCACGGGGCTCGTGTGTTACGCGGCGGCGCCGTGGATCCTCGGCGCCCTCAGCCGGGCCCTGGGGGCCACGCCGTGGGGGACCGCGGGCGGCCGGGCTGGTCCCACCGCGTCGCTCTCCTGGACCCGTCTGGCCATGGGCCTGGCCGGAGTTCTCGCCCTGTCGGGAGCGATCACGCCGTACGTGGTCGTCCTGGTCGGAGTCGCCGCGGTCGGTCTGATCGCCGGGGGACTCGTCGTCGGCCACATCGGCCGGCTCCATCGGCTGGTGGTCGTGGTCATCGTCGGCACCCTCCTGGCGGTGGGGTTGCACCTGCCCTGGGTGCTCGACGTCACCCGAAATGGTGGGGAATGGGCGACCGTCGGCGGGTCGGGATCGGTCGGCCCCGGCGACGTCGCACTCGCCGACCTGTTCCACTTCGACACGGGGCCCTTCGGCGGGTCGTGGCTGGCCTGGGCGGTGCTGGCGCCGCCGGCGTACGCGCTGCTCGTGGCCCGCGGGTGGCGGCTGGCCTGGGCGGTCCGTGGCTGGCTCGTCGCCCTGACCGCCTGGGGTCTCACCTGGGCCGGCGAATGGGGGAGTCTCGATATGCCGCTCCCGGCCTCCGAAGCGACCCTGGCCATGGCGGCCGCCGGTTTGGCCTTGGCGACGGGGATGTCGGTCGCTGCGGTGGAGGCGGACGCGGCCCGCTGGTCTGTCAACTGGCGCTCGGTGGCCGCTGCCGTCGCCGTGGTGGCGTTCGCGGGGTCGTCCAGCCTGGCCTTCGCCGCCGCGATCGAGGGTCGGTGGGAGACCCCCCGGGGCGACTTCGACAACGCGTTCTCGCTCCTCTTCGATCGCGATCCCGCCGAAGGCTCGTTCCGGATCGTGTGGATCGGCGACCAGGACGTCCTGCCCGCGACTGGATGGCCCCTCCTCGGAGATCTGGCGTTCACCACGTCGGACGACGGGCCCCCTCAGTTCACGCACCGGTTCGTCGACGAATCGGATCTCGGCCTGCAGGGGTTGAGAGAGGCGTTGACGACCGCGGTCGAGGGTGACACGAACCGCCTCGGAGCGTCCTTGGCGGCCTATGGCGTGCGGTACGTGGTGCTCGTGCACCGCCTGGCTCCCGAGCCGTTCGGCGACATCGAGCGGGCCGTCCCCCGGGAAGTCGGCGACGGCCTGTCCGAGCAACTCGACCTGCAACGGCTCAATGTCAACGCCGCACTCACGGTGTACGAGAACTCGTCGTGGATTTCGGTGCGGGCCGCCTCGCCTCGACCCGAAGGCGGCGAAGCCGAGATGGTCGACGACGATGCGATCACCGTCCCCGTCCTCACCGAGGCCGCTGCCGGCCCGGCGTGGTCAGGTGTGGTCCTCGGTGATCACGACGTCTTCGTCGCCCAGAGCTACGACCCGGGCTGGCGTCTCGAGGTGGGCGGTGAGGACATCCCGGTCCAGCGGGTCGCCGACAGCCGCATGGCTTTCTCGGTCGCCGATGGCGCTGACGGTCGACTGCACTACGAGGCGACGTCGGCGAGCAAGGTGGCCCGGCTCGCCCAGCTGGGGGCATGGGTGTTCGCCGGGCTGCTGTCCATCCGGCTTCGTATGAGGAGGCGCGGATGAGAGCATTCCGGTGGCCGGCGGTACTCGCCATCCCGGCCGTGATGATCGCCGCGGCACGCTATGACGCGGACAACCGACCCGACGGGTCGACGACGATCGAGTCCGCCCTTCCCGCGTCGCTGGCCTCGGTGGTGCTCGATCGGCCGGTTTCGTGGTTCTGCGTCGCGGGTCGCGCCAGCGATGCGCACGAGGTGACCATCGTCAATGTCGGCACCGAGCCGGCCGTCGGCACCGTCACCGTCTTCGGCTCGGCGCCCGCCGATGGCTCGGCTCGGCCGGAACCGGTCACCGAAGCGTTGTCGGTGGAAGCGGGAGGGCGGCTGTCACTGCCGCTGGACCAGGTGCTCGCCGGCGCCGAGTGGCTGTCGGCCACAGTCGAGCTCGACGGAGGGCAGACGGTCGTCAACCACAGCGTGTCCGGCGTCAACGGCGGCGACAGCGAACCCTGTGCCGATCGAGGGTCGAGCACCTGGTACGAGCCGTGGGGGACCACCGTGCTCGGCGCCGAGCTGTCGCTCGTCCTGTTCAACCCCTTCCCCGAGGACGCGGTGGTCGACGTTTCGTTCGCGACGGAGAACGGGGTCCGGGAGCCGAGCGACTTCCAGAGCATCGTCGTGCCCGGACGGTCGGTGGTGCCGTTGGCGGTCGGGGGCACGGAGACGCCGGATGCGGAGGATCTCCTGGCCGACGGCCAGCTCGACGAGACCGATGTCGATCTGGGCGGCCCGATCACGGTGGCGGACCGGGTTTCCGCGGCCGTCGTCGTGCGCAGCGGACGGATCGTGGCCGAACGGATGCAGGACCTCGATCCCCTCGAGTCCGACGGTCTCCAGGGTCTCGTCGTGGGCCTGCCGTCGCCGGCCACCGCGGAGGCGTGGGTGTTCCCGACCGGGCGACTCGACGAGGGCATCGCGTCCCGCCTGGTCGTGTTCAACCCGTCCGACGAACAGGCCGAGGTCGACGTCGAGGTCATCACCGACGACCCGTCGATCCCGGTCGAACCGTTCGAGCTGACCGTGCTGGCCCGGCAATCGGTGACGGTGGACCTCGACCAGGAGCCTCGCATGGCCGAGGTGTCGGGTTTCTCCCTGCTCGTCCGCTCCGTCAACTCCGTCCCGATGGTGGCCAGCCGGATCGACACCGTCACGGCGTCGATCCTGGAGGAGCAGCCGGTACCGACGACCACGACCACCGTGATTCCCGAGGAGTCGACCACGACGATCGCCGAGGAGGGTGTCGACGGCGTCGACGAGACGACCACCACCGCGCCCGGCGACGGCGACGAGACCACCGACGAGAGCGCGACCACCACGGTGGCGCCGACCACCACCGTGCCGCCGACGACGACCACGGCACCGTCGAACCCGGCGAGCCAACCAGGCGGCACAGCGTTCGAGATCGTGCCGGGGGTGGCGGTCAGCCGAGGGGTGTCGATGCTGGCCACCCGCCAGATCATCGTGCTCACCGGCGCGGCGTCTCAACAAGGGTCGACCTTGGCGCTGGTCAATCCCGACTTTGCCAGCCCGAACCCCGCCCAAGTGACCATCCGCGTCTTCGGTGACGGCGCCACCACTGACGCGCTGGCGGTCGAGGTGGGGCCGGGCCGTCGCGTCGTCGTCGATCTCGACGACTTGGGCATACGCGATCTCGTACTCGTGGTGGAGTCGACGACGGGTGTGGCGGCCGAGGTGGAACAGCTGCGGCTGGCGTCACGGCTGCTCGTGCCGTCCGTGCCAGCGATATCGGCCTTGGTCCCCATACCGGGCCCCAATTTCTAGTCGCCTTCACTCGGTCGCTTCGCTCCCTCCGTTCAGGCGAGTTTGTTCGTGCCGGCTTCGCCGGCGCTCGTCTTGGCTTCGCTGGGATGGCGGAGCCGCACCGGCGCAGGGGATCGGGCGGGCACTCAGATGTTGGTGAGGTCGGCCAGGGCGCTCCTGAGAGCGCCGGGGACGAGGGGGCCGAGGAAGGAACGGCGGACGGCGCCGTGGCGGTCGACGATGATGGTGAGCGGGACCGTATCGATGCCGTAGCGCTGGTGGATGGCGCGGTCGACAGTGGCTTCGGCTTCGGCGACCGCGATGTCGGCCGCCGCGGACGTTTGGACTTCGGTCCAGGTCGACGCGCATGTCCGGCAGGTGGCGGACGTGAAAGCGACGACGAGCCACGGACTGCCGGGTGAGGTGAAGTCGGCCCGGTCGATGTGAGTGGGTACGACTCCACCGGTGCGGACCGGCGAGGCCGACGGTCGGCGTCTCCCGGCTGCGGCCAGGGCCACAGCTACGACCACGACGACCGCGACGACGATCAACCGTTCCACGGCACGATGAATCAGCGGTCGGGCGGGGCCGGGATCGGCCCGGGCACGGTGACCGTGACGGCGGCCGGGCCCGGGGCCGTGACGGGGGCCGGGGGGTGGTCGGCCCCGTTCGAGCTGGTGCCGCCCGCCACCATCTGGGTGGAGAGGCCGAGGTCGAGCAGGCGCTTGACCTCGAGACCGTCGATCGTCTCGTGCTCCAGCAAGGCACGGGCTACGAGGTCGAGGCCGTGCCGATGATCGGTCAGCACCGACCGGCAGCGGTCCTCCTGGTCACGCAGGATGCGCTCGACCTCTTGGTCGATCACGCGGGCCGTGTCGTCGCTGTAATCGCGGCTGTGCATCAGATCGTCGCCGAGAAAGACCTGATTCTGCGAGCCCCAGGCCATGGGTCCGATACGTTCACTCATGCCCCACTCGCGGACCATCTTGCGGGCCAGCTCGGTGGCGCCGACGAGGTCGTTGTTGGCGCCGGTCGAGACCATGCCGAACACCAATTCCTCGGCGATGCGACCCCCCATGCGAACGACGAGCGAATCCTCGATGTAGTCCTGGCGGTAGATGTGCTTCTCCTCCAGGGGGAGCTGCATGGTGACGCCGAGGGCCATCCCGCTCGGGATGATGGTGACCTTGTGCAGGGGGTCGGCGGTGGGGAGGACGACGGCGCACACGGCGTGACCCGCCTCGTGGTACGCCACCGCCTCCTTCTCACGATCGGAGAGCGCGAGCGATTCGCGTTTCTGGCCCATGATCACGCGGTCGCGTGCTGCGTCGATGTGGCGCATGTGGATGGTGTCGGCGCCTTCACGTACGGCGAACAGCGCCGCCTCGTTGATGAGGTTGGCGAGGTCGGCGCCGCTCATCCCGGGCGTGCCGCGGGCCAAGACGTTGAGGTCGAGATCGGGGGCGACCCGCTTGCCCTTCATGTGGACCTTGAGGATCTCCACCCGATCGCTCAGCTCCGGAAGGGGGACGACGACCTGGCGGTCGAACCGGCCGGGGCGCAGGAGGGCGGGATCGAGGATGTCGGGACGGTTGGTGGCCGCCATCATGACGATGCCCTCGGTGGCTTCGAAGCCGTCCATCTCCGAGAGCATCTGGTTGAGGGTCTGCTCGCGTTCGTCGTGGCCGCCGCCCAGGCCGGCGCCGCGTTTGCGGCCGATGGAATCGATCTCGTCGATGAAGATAATCGCCCGGCCGAGCTTGCGGGCGGAGTCGAACAGGTCGCGGACGCGGCTGGCGCCCACGCCGACGAACATCTCCATGAAGTCCGACCCGGTGACCGACAGGAACGGGACCCCCGCCTCGCCGGCGACGGCGCGGGCGATCAGGGTCTTCCCGGTGCCCGGCGGGCCGACGAGCAGGATGCCCTTGGGGATACGAGCGCCGATCTCGGCGAACCGAGCTGGGGTCTTCAAGAAGTCGACGACCTCGGTGATCTCCTGCTTGACGCCCTGATACCCGGCGACATCGGCGAAGGTCGTGCCGGGACGTTCGGTGACGTACGCCTTGGCTCGCGACCGGCCGATCGACATGATGCCGCTCATCTGGCCCTGCGCTCGGCGTTGCATCCAGACGAAGAAGCCGATGAACAGCAGCACGGGCAGGAAGAGCGGCAGGATCGAGGCCCAGAAGCTCGACTGCGGCGTGTCCCACACGACCTTGTCGACGTTGTCCTGGAGGAAATCGACCTGGCCTTCCGGGAGGACGAGCGGGCCGGTGGTCACGAACTTGTCGCCGTTGATCAACTCGCCGGTGATGCGTCCGGTGTCGTTGTCGACCTTGATCTCCTCGATCTCGCCGTCCTCCACGAGCGCCACGAACGTGGTGTACGGGAGGTCCTCTCGGTCCTCACCGGGAACAAGGCTGGGCAGGAGGAACATGCCCGCCACGAGGGCGAGCAGCAACCAGAGGGTCCACCGAGGCAACCCACCGCTCTCGCGAGACAGGCGCGACGGCCGGGACCCACGGTTCCCAGGCGGTGGGGGAGGCGGAGGCGGCGGCGGCGACATGTCTCCATGGTAGGGGGACGGACCGTCGCGCGGCTCTCGCCATCCGCGCCGTCGGCGCTGTGACATCCGCGCCGTCGGCGCTGTGACATCCGCGCCGTCGGCGCTGTGGCCCAGTACGGTGGGCCGCCATGACGCGCAGGTGTGCCCGCCCGGGTTGTACAGCTGTGGCTGCGGCCACCTTGTCCTACGACTATGCCGCGCGTGTCGTGTGGATCGAGCCCCTGCACGCCGAGGGTCATCCGGCCACCCACGATCTGTGCCTGCGGCATGCCGATCGCCTGGGCGTGCCGGTGGGGTGGACGCGCCGAGACCTTCGGCTCGAACGTGCCCCCTTCGCCCAGGCCGGCTGACGAGCCGGGGGCAGCGCGGCCGGCTGACGAGCCGGGGGCAGCGCGGCCGGCTGACGAGCCGGGGCCAGCGCGGCCGGCTGATCGCCCCGCGATCGTCGGGTCGGGCCCGGCTCCGCAACGCCCGGATCAGGGACGCCTGGCTCAGGGACGCTGGTATGCCCTCGCCGGGTGGCTGACGGGCGCGCTCCTCGCCTCGTTCGTCGGGGCCGCGGTGATCGCGGCGGCCGGGTGGGACCCGGACGTGAAGCATCGACTCGGCTCGGCCGCCGGGCACGTCGCCGGACGCGCTGCCGCTGGCGAGCACCTGTCGTTCGACGATGTGCCCATGTGGGCGGTGGGCGTGCTGCAGATCCCGCTGTGGGTCGGGTTGGCCGGGGCCCCGCTGGTGTTCCGACGGCGCGCCCCGGAGCTCGACACGGCGATGGGGTTGAAGGTGCGCTGGTCGGATTGGCCGGCGGGCATCGTGGTGGGCGTTGTCATGCAGGTGATCGCCGTGCCGGCGCTGTATGCCCCCCTGTTCTGGCTGATCCCTGATCTCGATTCCTCCGATGTCGCCGGCCCGGCCCAGGATCTGGTCGCCCGGGCCAACGGGCTCGGGATCGCGGTGTTGGCGTTGGTCGTGGTGATCGGGGCGCCGGTCGTGGAGGAGCTGTTCTATCGAGGCCTTCTGCTGCGCTCACTCGAGGCGACGATGCGACCCGTGGCGGCGCTGGGGGTCACCTCGATCATGTTCGCCGTTTCGCATTTCCAGCTGATCCAGTTGCCCGCTCTGGTGCTGATCGGCGTGGTGTTGGGTCTCGTCGCCCAACGCACCGGTCGCCTCGCCCCGGCCATCGCCACCCATTTGGGCTTCAATCTCACGACGGTCGTCACGCTGCTCGCTGGGTGACCACGCCCACCGCGGAGAGAGATACTGGTGGAGACGAATGTCGACCGTCCGCGACTGACTCGAGGCGCCTTGGGCAAGAACTCCCAACGCTCGGCGGATGTCGCTGAGTCGAACGACCCAACTCAGGTAGTCCCGATGAACGCAATACTACCCTTGAGTAGGTGAGGGGCCGAACGAACTATCCAGATGGCCCCGGTATCGCGACGAGAACTCGCAACGTGGGTCAAACAAGCGGCATGGTGGAACACGACGTGGCGGAACAGGTGCCTTCGGCATTGCGTTGCCCGGAGTGCGGGCGGCGCATGGTCATCTTGACCTTTGGCGCCGGGCTGGGACACGAACTTCGATCGTGCGGATCCTGCGACGTCCGGGAATGGGTCCGCGACGGCGAGCGCCTCGGACGCCACGCCGTGCTGGCGGATGTGTACGCCGTGCGGGACTTGTTGCCCGGTCGGCGTTTCCGCTGAGGTTGCCGTCCGCCTCACGTTGGCGCCGCACCGGCCGATCGGGTCGGTAGTGTCGCCGTGACCTCATCGAGGTCCCGGCACCTGCCACCATGTGAGCCTTCATGGATTCGACCACTCAGGCCTCCGATGGGGGCACGCTCGCCCCACCACGCCCCGGGATCGACCACGTCGGTCGTGGCGATCTTGGCTTGCCCGGCGCGGACCCCGGGCTGGTCGGCGAGAGCCCGGGCCCCCACCACCACCACGACCGCGACCCGAGCGCGCCGCCGAGTGGACTGTCCCGCCTCTTCACGTGGCTGGGCACCCGTTCACCGCAGGAATGGGTCACGTTCGTCGTCGTGGCGTTCGCCACCTACTTCGTCTTCCATCAGCTGAACCCCGACGGGCTCATCTTCGAGGACAACGTCCCGACCGGAGGCGACATGGGCGCCCACGTGTGGGGTCCGGCGTTCCTACGTGACGAGCTGCTTCCCCATGGGCAGCTTTCGGGCTGGACCACCGACTGGTACGCCGGGTTCCCCGCCTACCAGTTCTACTTCGTGGTCCCGGCGTTGATGATCGTCGCCCTCAACGTCGGGCTCGATCCGGTGCCGGCGGCGTTGAGCGTCCTGTCCGCGGCGGCGGCAGTGTGGCTCTCCTATCGGCAACCGCGGCTGGCCGGGATGCGGCCCTGGATCGTCGCCGCGGCCGTGCTCATCGTCGTGCTGTCGGTCGGGATGCCCTACGGCGTGGCCTTCAAACTCGTGGCCGTGAGTGGCGTCGTCGCTCTTCCCTTCTCGGCCTATCTCCTCGGTCGGTTCAGTGGGCTGGCCTTCCCCGGCCCTCAGGTTCTGGCCCTCGGGAGCCTGTTCTTCGTCTTCGACCGCTCGTTCAACATCTACGGTGGGAACGCGGCGTCGACCCTCGCCGGGGAGTTCTCCTTTGCCATCAGCCTCGCGTTCGCCCTGCTGTTCCTCGCCTTTCTCATCCGGGGACTCGAGACGGGCAAGGGAAGCGGCTGGGCGGCGCTGTTTCTCGGACTCACCGCCCTGTGCCATGTGATCCCGCTGGTCTTCGCAGGCGGAGCCACGCTGGTGATCATCGCCATCAGGATGAGCGTGCGGCGCCTGATGTACCTGGGGGTCGTTGGTACCGTCGGCGCGCTCCTGAGCGCGTTCTGGGTGCTGCCGTTCTTCGGGCGCCACGCCTACCTCAACAACATGGGGTGGGAGAAGATCGAGACGTACCAGGACTATCTGGTCACCCGGAGCAACCTGAATCCCGACTTCCTCCGCGACTATCCGCCCCTCGAGCTCGTGCTGGCCATGGCCGTCGCCGGGTTCGTCGTGTCGGTGGTTCGCCGCCACCGCATCGGCATCCTGCTCGGCATCTGGGCGGCCGGGCTGGCCGGGTCCTTCGTGCTGCTGCCCGAGGGTCGGCTCTGGAACGCCCGGGTGCTGCCCTTCTACTACCTCTGTCTGTACCTCCTGGCCGCCGTGCTGGTGTCGGAGATCTGCCGATTGGTGGCGTGGGCGTTCCGGGATTCCGGTCCCCGTCACGATCCCGATGCCATCCGTCGCTGGTCCGTCGCCTTCTCCCCGATCGGGATCCTGCTGCTGGTGTGGGTGGTCGTCGGCCTCCCGATGGGCGCCGTTCCCGGCAGCTCGCCCGCCGAGGGCGGGGGGCGGACGTGGATGGGCATCGACGTCGATACCAGTTTCGTGCCGGGCTGGGCCCGCTGGAACTTCAGTGGCATCGAGGGCAAGGTCAACCCTGACCAGTACCCCGAGTTCTACGACCTGGTCCAGACCATGGACAGCGTGGGTGCCGAATACGGCTGCGGGCAGTCGTTGTGGGAGTTCGCTCCCGAGCTCAGCCGGTACGGCAGCACGATGGTGCCGATGCTGCTGCCTCACTTCACCGACGGGTGTGTGGGCAGCATGGAGGGCCTCTACTTCGAGGCGTCGGCCACGGTTCCGTATCACTTCTTGATGCAGGCGGAACTGTCCGGGCCGTCGGTCGACCCCGAGGGGGACGGCACGTTCGTCGGAGGCCCGTCCCGGCCCATGCGCGGGCTGCCCTATGGGGCCTTCGACATCGACCTCGGCGTCGACCACCTCCAGATGCTCGGTGTCCGGTACTACCTGGCCTTCTCCGAGACGGCCGTCGCCGCCGCATCGACGCACCCCGACCTCACCGAGATCGCGTCCAGCGGCCCGTGGCACGTGTACGAGGTCGCAGGCAGCGAGATCGTCGCTCCCCTGGCCAACGAACCAGCGGTGCTGACCGGGGTCCACGACCATCAAGCGGAATGGCTCGATGTCGCGGTGCCGTGGTTCCTCGATCGTGAGGAATGGCCGGTGATGTTGACCCAAGGCGGGCCGGCGAGCTGGCAACGGGTCGGCGTGGCGAACGAGGGCGCCGACGATGTGCTCGACAGCGAGGTCGTCGGCGCGGAAGCTCGGCCGCTCGACCCGGTCGTCGTGTCGGACATCGTGTACGACCAGGACGAGATCTCTTTCCGGGTCGATCAGGTCGGTGTCCCGGTGCTGGTGCGGATGTCGTACTTCCCCAACTGGGAGGTCGACGGCGCCAACGGTCCGTGGCGGGTGGCCCCGAACCTCATGGTCGTGGTGCCGACGCGCAACGACGTGCACCTGTCCTACGGTCGCACCGGGCTCGAGTTCCTGAGCTACGGGCTCACCTTTGTTGGTCTGGTCGGCCTCGTCGTGTTGTTCCGCCGGGCCAAGTTCGATGTCGACGACCGAGGGCTGGACCTCGTCGGGGCCCTCGATTCCGCGACACGCGCCCTGCGCCAGAACTGGGGCTTCGACGAGCGGGCCGAGCCGACCGATGCGGCGATGGATGCGGCGGTGGCGAGTCCGCCGAGCGAGTCGTCGACCGCCCCGGGGACAGCTGACGCCTCGGGGACAGCTGACGAGTGGGGGGACTGGGACGAATGGGCCCAGACCGAGCCTCCCGTCGAGCGTCCGGCCCCTGGTCCTCACGACGCCCCCGACCCGCGCACCTGAACCCGCCTCGATGAGGGCCGGCGAGAGGTGAACTCGTGAGACGTCGACTCGGTCGATACATCGCTGTCGGCGCCATCGCCACGGCGGTCGACCTCCTCGTCTATCTCCTGGGCAACGAACTGGGGGGCGACGCCGGGTGGCCGTTGGTCGCCGGCGATGTCGCCGCCCTGGTTGTCGCCGCGTCCGTGTCCCTCGCGCTGCATCGATTGGTGACGCTCCACGACGATCCGTCGACCCGTTGGATCCGGTACCCAGAGATCTTCGTCGGCAGCGCGGTTCTCGCCGGTGCGGTCGACCTGCTGGTCCTCGTGCAGGCCCGCCCACACGTCTCGGCGGTCACCGCCAAGGTGGCGGCGATCGCGGGAGCGGCGCTGGTCCGTCTCGTCTTGCACCGGACCTTCCTGTTCCGGCGGATCCGATCGGAGCTCGGGAGCCCGGCTCGTCGTTCGCCCCTTGCCGAGGGACCGCGCCTGACGGTGGTCGTGCCCGCCTTCCGGGAAGGTGACCGGATCGCCACGACGGTGCATCGACTCCGGGCCGAGCTGGCCCCGACGGTCGGTGACGACTTGGAGATCGTGGTCGTCGACGACGGCTCGGGCGACGCCACCGGGTCACGGGCCCGCGCGGCCGGCGCCGATCAAGTGATCGTGCTCCCGCGCAACCGCGGGAAGGGGGGCGCAGTGAGGGCCGGCATGATGGCGGCGACCGGGCGGACCGTGGCCTTCACCGATGCCGACCTGTCCTACGAGCCGAGCGAGCTCGTGCCGTTCCTGACCGTCATCGAGGACGGTTGGGATGTCGCGGTCGGGAGTCGTCAACACATCGGGACGACCACGGTGGTCCGGGCGGCCCACGTGCGCGAGATCGGGAGCCGGTTGATCAACCTGGCCACCTTCGTCCTCCTGGTCGGGCAGTACCGGGACACCCAGTGCGGCATCAAGGCCTTCCGACGCGACGTCGCCCGGGTGGTGTTCGGACCCGGTCGGGTGGACGGGTTCGCGTTCGATGTCGAGGTCTTCCACCTCGTCGAGCGGTACCGGCTGAGTTTGTGTGAGCTGCCGGTGTCGGTGGTCAACTCGGAGCGGTCCACTGTCCGCATCACCCGAGACGCCGTGCGGCTGCTGGGCGACCTGATGCGAATCCGGCGATGGGGGCGACAAGGCGTGTACTCGCAACCGGTCGATCTGCCCGCGCCCGCCGCCTGACCGCGGACCGTCGCCCACTCCACCCCGGTAACGTTTGTCACCCACTCCACCCCGGTAACGTTTGTCGCCATGCCCAGCCTCGACGCCATCTTCAAGGCCTACGACATCCGGGGCACCTACCCGGACCAGATCGATGCCGACACCTGTCGAGCGATCGGCGCCGCGTTCGGCCGGTTCGTCGCCTCGGCGCCGGACGGAGGCACCACGGTCGTCGTCGGGCGGGACATGCGCCCGACCGGGATCGAGCTGGTCGACGCGTTCGTCGACGGCGTGACCGGGCAGGGCCTCGATGTGGTGCGCATCGGGCTCGTGTCGACCGATCTCTTGTACTTCGCCTCCGGCCAGCTCGGCGTTCCGGGCGCCATGTTCACGGCGTCGCACAACCCGGCTCAGTACAACGGCATCAAGATGTGCTTGTCGGGAGCCAAGCCGATCGGCGTCGACACGGGGCTCGACGACATCAAGAAGCTGGCCGCCGATCCGCCGCCGCCGACCGGCCGGCGTGGGGAGGTGACGGATCGGGACCTGCTCGATGCGTTCGCCGACCACGTCCGCTCCTTCGTGCCCTTGGGCGACTTGCGGCCGCTGAAGGTGGTCGTCGACACGGCCAACGGCATGGGCGGACTGGTGGTCCCGGCGGTGTTCTCGACCCTTCCGTTCGAGGTCGAGCACCTCTTCCTCGAGCTCGATGGCACCTTCCCCAACCACCCCGCCGACCCCATCCAGCCCGAGAACCTGGTCGATCTGCAGCGGCGGGTGCTGGCCACCGGCGCCGACATCGGCCTGGCGTTCGACGGCGACGCCGACCGCGTGTTCCTCGTCGACGAGAAAGCGCAGGGCGTGTCGGGCTCGCTCACCACGGCTCTGGTGGCTCAGGGCATGCTCCATCGCGAACCCGGGGCGACGATCATCCACAACCTGATCTGCTCCAAGACGGTGCCCGAGCTCGTCACCGAACTGGGCGGTACGCCCGTGCGGACCCGTGTCGGCCACTCGTTCATCAAAGCCGTCATGGCCGAGACCGGCGCCGCCTTCGGGGGGGAGCACTCCGGCCACTACTACTTCCGGGACAACTTCCGGGCCGACTCCGGGCTCATCGCCGCCATGTTCGTGCTCCATGCCATGTCGGTGTCGGGCCAACCCCTGTCGGAGCTGGTGGCGCCACTCGATCGTTACGCGGCCTCGGGCGAGATCAACACCGTCGTCGACGACCCCGCCGCCGTGATCGAGCGGGTGGCCGCGGCCTTCGCCGATGCGCCGTCGGACCGGATCGACGGACTCACGGTGGATCTCGGCGACTGGTGGTTCAACCTGCGCCCCTCCAACACCGAGCCGCTCCTGCGCCTCAACCTCGAGGCCGCGAACCGGGCCGCCTGCGACCGCCACGTCGCCGAGGTCCGCGCCCTGTTCGCCGGCTGACGCCCGACCCTCTAGCGAAAGCGAACCCAGATGGCCCTCGATCCGCTCCTCCTCAAGATCCTCGCCTGCCCCGAAGACAAAGGTCCCCTCCTCTACTTCGTCGACGAGGACCTGCTCTACAACCCGCGACTGAAGCGGGCGTACCGCATCGAGGACGAGATCCCCAACATGTTGATCGACGAAGCCACGACGGTCGACGAGGCCGAGCACGAGCGCCTGGTGGCCAAGGCGAAGGCCGACGGCATCGCCCCGACCTTCGCCGTCGACTGAGCGTCGACGGGTCGGGTCACGACAAAAGCGTCGCGGTCCGGTCCCGGATCGCGTTCGCCAACTCGGTGCTTTCGATGACGTCAGGTACCGATTCGACGATCGCCTCGACGGTGGAGACCGCGACCTCCTGAGCGCGTTCGGGAGACAGTCCCCAGGCGCTCGCCTCGGCCGCGATGTTCCCGACCCTGATCCTCGCGAAGTCAACGATCCCATCGATCGCAACCGCCGAAGTCGCTCTCAACGTGGGCCACATCATCGTCGGAACCGTGTCGTAGGCGGGAGCGAGAGCGACATTGCCGGCCTCGTCGTGAATCAGGGAGATGTTCTTGCCGTGCAGGTCTGCGTTGCCGATGGACGCGGTGAAGGTCACCAGTCGGACGAGCTTCTCGATCTCGGCGGCGGGGGCTCGTGCGTTGACCTGAAGCAGATCGGCAACCTTGTGGAGGGTCGGGCCGCCGTGAGCTTCGTATTTGCCACGTCCTCTGTTCGCGTCGATGTCGACGTCGAGCGCCTGGCACGCATCCTCTTGGTGGTTGCGCATGACCACACCTTCTGCGACGGCACGGTCATAGCGCTCGACGATGAGGCTTTCGACGCCCGCCAGCCGTTCGATGTGCGGGGCCACGTCGGTCACCCCGATGGCGTGAGCGAGCGCCAGACACTCTCCCTCGGCTCGTACGAGCCCAGGAAACCGCTCGTCATCGATCTTGAGGATGTGCGTCGATGGATAGCCGTGCATCGGGCGTCCCCAGCGTCCACCGGCCAGCTTCACGAGCAGGAGCTTGTTCTGGACGCCGGCGATGGACAGTTCGCTGTCGGGATGCAGTCCGAGCGAGTTGTCGCCGAGCGAGGCGATCTCCTGGTCGAGTTCCTCCGCGGAGTACTCGGCCACGCTCCCGTGCCGGGGACGGGCGACGTCGCCAGTGGTGATGACGAGCGCTCCGGCGATGTCGCGCCCGAATCGAGCGAGCAGCCCGTAGTAGTCGTTGGTCGTGACCTTGGCCCGGTGAGCGACCGCTTGGAGGTGTCGGCCTTCAGGGAGCAGACCCCGGAAGAAGTTGGTCGCCTTCCTCGGTCGTGTCTCGACGGGCAGCGAGCACGACAGCAGCGGGGTGCCGATCGCCCATCGGTCGAGCGCCTCGGCGGTGTACCGGCATCGCAGGTCCCAGGGCTTCAGCGCCTCGATGTCGGCGACGTGAACATCGCCCCACCAGCACCGGAGCGGCGGGCGCCTACCCATCCGCCGTCTCCTGTGTCGCGTGCAACTCGACCCCCAGCTCGCGCAACATGGACAACAGCCGCTCGATCTGCAGGACGGTGTGCCCGGCCTCGAGCTTGGCAACGTAGGTTCGTTGGATCCTCGCCTGGCCCGCCAACTGCTCTTGCGTCAGCCCCCGAAAGCGTCGTGCCTCCGCGAGCGTGCGTCCGAGATCCTCGGGTGACCTGATCCGGTATCGTCGTGTGCTCATATCGGAACAGTAGCAGCCCAACCCAAGATGTTCCGTAATAGGCACACTCGATGACCAAGGCAGCGATGTGTTGATATCGACACATTCAGGCTCGCCTGGTACCGCAGCCTCATCGCCTCGCGTCGAAGTCCTCACGCCCGTAGACTCGCCCCGTTCCGTTCGGGCTGATGTGAACGGGTCAGCTGGCCCCAGCCCGGGAATCCCCCAACCTGTCACCGTTCCCTCCTGGAGGATCCCCATGCCCTTGGGCCCGTTCACTGATTTCAAGGTTGCCGATCTGTCCTTGGCCGCGTACGGCCGTAAGCAGATCGAGCTGGCCGAACACGAGATGCCCGGCCTCATGGCCATCCGGGGCGAGTTCGCCGACGAACGGCCCCTCACCGGGGCCCGCATCACCGGCTCGCTCCACATGACCACCCAGACCGCCGTGCTCATCGAGACCCTCGTCGCCCTCGGTGCCGAGGTGCGCTGGGTGTCCTGCAACATCTTCTCGACGCAGGACGATGCGGCGGCGGCGGTCGCCGTCGGCCCCGACGGTACGGTCGACAACCCGCGCGGCGTGCCGGTCTACGCCTGGAAGGGCGAGACCCTGGCCGAGTACTGGTGGTGCACTCGCAAGGTCCTCGAATGGCCTGACGGTGGCGGACCCAACCTCATCCTCGACGACGGCGGTGACGCCACCATGATGGTCCACAAGGGCCTGGAGTGGGAGAAGGCCGGGGCCATCCCCGAGTCGACCGAGGACGATCCCGAGGATTGGCAGGAGTTCATCGCCTGCCTTCAGGCCATGGCCTCGGAGAACCCCGGGTTCTGGGGCCGGACGGCACCGGCGATCCGCGGCGTCTCCGAGGAGACCACGACCGGTGTGCACCGGCTGTACCAGATGCGTGACGCCGGTCAGCTGCTGTTCCCCGCCATCAACGTCAACGACTCCGTCACCAAGTCGAAGTTCGACAACAAGTACGGCTGCCGCCACTCCGTGCTCGACGGCATCAACCGCGCCACCGACCTCCTGATCGGCGGCAAGGTCGCCCTCGTCGCCGGTTTCGGCGATGTCGGCAAGGGGTGTGCCGACACGTTGCGCGGCCAGGGCGCGCGGGTCATCATCACCGAGGTCGACCCCATCTGCGCGCTGCAGGCCGCCATGGAGGGGTACGAGGTCACCACGCTCGAGCGGGTGCTCGGTGAGGTCGACATCTTCATCACCGCCACCGGCAACAAGGGCATCATCACCGCCGATCACATGAGCCGGATGAAACACAACGCCGTCGTCGGCAACATCGGCCACTTCGACAACGAGATCGACATGGCCGGCCTGATCCGCAAGTCCGATATTCGCCGGGTCACGATCAAGCCCCAGGTCGACGAGTTCGTCTTCCCGGACGGCCACTCGGTGATCATGCTGAGCGAAGGTCGCCTGCTGAACCTGGGCAACGCCACCGGCCATCCGAGCTTCGTGATGTCGGCCAGCTTCGCCAACCAGGTCCTCGCCCAGATCGAGCTGCACCGCCAGGCCGAGAGCTACGGCATCGACGTCGTCACCCTGCCGAAGTACCTCGACGAGAAGGTGGCCCGCCTGCACATCGAGGCGCTGGGCGTGCGCCTCACCGAGCTCACCCAGGAGCAGGCCGACTACCTCGGCGTGCCGGTCGGCGGTCCGTACAAGAGCGACCAGTACAAGTACTGATTCTCTTCACCCTCACTCGCTCGCTGCGCTCGCTCCGTTCGGGCGAGTTTGGGTCGTGCCGGCTTCGCCGGGCGCTCACTTTTGCTGTGCCGGGCTGGCGGAGCCACACCGGCACAGGGTGAGGTTTCACCCTTACTCGCTCGCTGCGCTCGCTCCGTTCGGGCGAGTTTGGGTCGTGCCGGCTTCGCCGGCGCTCACTTTTGCTGTGCCGGGCTGGCGGAGCCACACCGGCACAGGGTTACGTCGAGCCACACCGGCGCAGGGGCTGCTGCGCCCTACAGCGGCTCCGGACTGCTGCGGGCTAGGTGGCGCGGCAGCGTCGTAGGGACAATTCCACGAGCCCTTCGGTGAGGTGGCCGCGGCCTTGGATCTGGGTGCTCAGGCTGATGTGGCGGGCCAGGGTGAGCGCGGCGTAGATCTCGATGGCGCGCTCGCTCCCTGGTCCCGCCGCGTCTCGGTAGACGGCGACCAGGGCGCGTTCGGCGTCCGCGAGAGCATCGGGATCACCGAGGACGCGGAGCGCGAGCTCGGTGAGGTGAGCGGCGAAGTTGCCGATGTCGACGGCGGGGTCGCCGGCGCAGTAGAGGTCGAAATCGCACACGGTGACCCGGTCACCGTCGATCAGGAGCTGGTCGGCGTAGTAGTCGCGGTGAATCCCGGCGACCGGGCGTCCCATCCGCTCGAGTTCCGAGACGAGCCGGCGCGCCTGCCACCGGACCTCGGCCAAGCCGACGGTCAGGCGCGGGTGCGAGATCGTCGCCTCCGCCAGTCGTTGTTGGAGGATCCGGCCTTCGTCGACGGGTGTGTGCACCCGCTTGGTGGGGACGTCGGCACGATGGATCTTGCTGGCGGCCTCGGCGGCGCGTTCGGCAACCAGCACCGCGCGGTCGGCTCCAGAGGCGGCCAGGCGTTCCGCGGACACGCCGGGTACCAGCCGCTGCACCCACAGCTCCAGCTCGTCGACCACCGTGACCGGTGCGGGCACGGAGATGCCGTCTGATGCATCGTCGTCGAACCCGCGAGCGCGGAACTGGGACAGCAGCTTGGCCGGCGAGGTGGCCCGATGCCCGGCGCGCATCTTGGCCAGGAGGGGCCCCATCCCCGTCTCGTATCGGACCATCGCCCGTTTGCCCGGCTTGTGTCGCATCAACGTGGCCGCGTCGACCGGCGTGCCCAGATGCCGGCTCATCGCCACCGGATCGAGCGCGGTGGCGAGATGCGGCAACGCCGGATCCGCCGCCGCTGTCGCCGCCGCTGTCTGCGCCACTGCCTGCGCCACTGTCCCCGTCTCATCCCCGAACTGCGCCGCGTATGACGACGCCAGGGGTCGGCCGTCGCGCACGGGTGCGGTCGTCGACGGTCATGGGCGGGGGGTGGTGAGGTCGATGACGGAGGCCACGTTGCGGTCCCAGGTGAACCGGGAGTGCACCAGCGCAGCGCCGGCTGATCCGATCCGGGCGGCGGCCGACGCGTCGTCGAGCAGGTCCACACAGGCGGTGGCCAACCGGTGCACGTCGCCCGGCGGCGCCAGGCGAGCGTCGACGCCATCGGTCAGGACGAGGTCGATCTGGCCGACCGCACTCGCCACCACCGGGACCCCGCAGCCGAGGTACTCGTAGAGCTTGAGCGGGGAGAAGTAGAAGTCGTGCGGCAGGTCGGGGTACGGCGCGAGCGCGATGTCGAACCCACGGATGATGTCAGGCACGTCGTCGTGGTCGACGGCGCCCAGGAAGTCGATGGCATCGCTGACTCCGGCGGCGTCCGCGGCGCGTTCGATGTCGGACCGGACCGGACCGTCGCCCGCGACGACCAAACGGGCGTCGGGATGCCGCTGCCGCACCTCGGCGAGGATCGCCGGGAGCAGTTCCACACCGTGCCACGGGCGCAGGCCGCCCACGAACCCGAGCACCGGCGCGTCGGTGGTCCTGACGCCTTCACCGGGATGGAATCGGGATGGGTCGATGCCGTTCTCGAGGACATGGACGCGGGCCGCGTCGACACCGAGCTCGAACGACATGCTCGACCAGCTCCGACGACACGACCACGACCGCGGTCGCGGCGCCGAGGAGTGCCTGTTCGGCTGCCCGATACTGAGCCTCCAGCCCCCCATGCCGGTAGGTGCGTTGCTCCTGGCCGAGCGGTGCGTTCAGCTCCACGATCAGAGGTCGGTCGATGGCCGCGGCGAGGGTCGCTCCCGCGGTCGACAACAGCGACGCCCGTACGTAGACGAGGTCTGGAGGATCCGCCGAGTACAGGTCGAGAAGGACACCGGTGAGATGCGCGTCGTAGAGGATCCGCCGGACGTCCTTGGGCAGTGACGTGGCCGGCTCGAACTTCTCACACCACGAATCGAGCGACCTCTTGGTGGCCTGGACGTCATCGGGAACTCGGACGCGGCGCACCGAAGCGTCGACCGCGGCCGGTTCGGCCCCGACCTTGGTGAGGCGAGGCGCGGCTAGCTCCACCTCGTGGCCGGCGCGGGTGAAGGCGGCGATCATCTCCCGCACGTGGATCGCCGCCCCTTTGCGACCCAGCACGTCGATGCCCGTGTCGGGGCAGAGATAGAGGATCCTCATCGCGTGACCGACCCCTCGCCGAGCGCTTCCTCCATCAGATCGAGCATGCGGTCGCGTTCGGCGACCCAGCCGGCATCGCCGAGTCGTTGGCGACGCGACGCCCGGCGCAGGAGGTTGAAGATCCGGTAGCTGTGGAGCCGTTCGGCCAGGTCGGGTTCGGCGAGCAGCGCCGCTCCCTGCTCGCCGCGGCCGTAGCCGTCGAGAAACGCCGCCGCGTCTGGGCTGTGGGGGTCTGGACCGTCGTGGATTGGGCCGCTGGGGTCTGGGCGGTGGGTTTCGAGGTACGTCAGGAGGTAGGCGAGGTCGAACGCCGGATCGCCGATCGCGGCCAGGTCCCAGTCGACGATGCCCATCCGATCGCCGACGGGAACGAGTTGACGCAGGTGGAAGTCGCGGTGGATCACGGCGGGGTGCCCATGCCGACGCCACGCCCGATCGCCGCTCTCGATCCGGTCGAGGGCCGCCGCGATGAGGGGGGCGCGGTGGGGGACACACGCGGCGAGCGGCGTTCGGCCGGGGTCGATCAGCTGGGCCACATGATCGGGGGCGGTGGTGGCGACGAGGCCGGTGTCCGGCTCCGGCACGAGGCGGTGGACCTCAGCGAGGGCGGCCCCGGCATTGCGCAGCTGCTCGGTGCTGGGCCCTCCGGGAACCTGGTGGAGGCTCGTGGGGCCGAGGTCGGGAGCGACCACGATCCCGAGATCGTGGTCCACGGCGATCGGTGGGGCGACGACGGCGGGTCCGGCCGGAGGGAGTCGGCGATCGAGCCAGGTCACCAGACCGGCGGAGCGGAGGTGGCGGGCGTCCGCGAACGCCTTGACGATGACGGATCGGTCACCGACCTGCCCGCGCAGCACCAAGCGCTCGCTCGCATCGACGAGCACCTCGATGTCTCGCAGTGGCCCCCCGAGGAGCGCGGCCGCCGCCCGCGCCGCGTCCGCCGGGTTCATCATCGCGCCAGCCCCAGGATGAGGTCCGCGGCGGCGTGGTTACCCAACCGCGGCGGATGGGCGGCCATCGCCGATCGCATGACCGCGAGCCGGTTGCCGGCGAGGGCCTCTCGGACAACGGCGACCGCATCCGATGCGGGGCGAGACGGGTCGACGACCATCGCCGCGCCCGTGGCGGCGACGTGCTCGACCCGTTCCCGCTGATCGTCGAGTGTCCGCACGCTGGGTATGAACACGGCGGGGACACCCACGGTGCGGATCTCGGTCACGGTGTTGTAGCCGCCCTCGGCGATCACGAGGTCGGAGGCGGCGAGGAGGTCGACCATGCGCGGTTCGACGTCGACGATCGTGGTGGCCTGCAGCTCGCGCAGCCTCTGGACCATGGTCGGGTTGTCGTAGTTCGGGCCCACCACGATCACGGCCCGAGTGCCGGGCCGGCCTTCGGTCACGGCGGGGACGATCTCCGACACGAGCTCGAAGAAGCGGTTCGCCTGCTCGATGAATCCGCCGCCGCCGACCGTGGCGGTGATGAGCAGGCCGGTATCGGTGAGTCCGAACTGGGATCGCATCTCGCCCCGCGCCTGCGGGTGAGCGGACCGGGCGATGGGGCCGACGAAATGGCATCGGTGAGCGATGCTGGGCGGCAAGGGCAGATCGAACTCGTCCTCCTCATGGGGGATCACGAAGCAGTCGACGCGGTCGAGACCGGGGGTTCGCAGCAACACGTCGTGCTGATCGGCTCGTCGCTTGCGCATGACGAGGACGGTGGCCGGACCGCCAGCGGGGCTCGCGAGGTCGTCGGCGGGTTTGGTGTCGTGGACCACGACTGCTGGGCGGACGCGCCGGCAGGTCGCCGCCCACGATTCGTCGGCGTCGGTCGTCAACGGAACGGTGCGGTCCCACAGCGCAGGGTCCGGTCGCCGGCTGGCGTGGATGTGCAGTCCCGTCTCGGGGGCCCGCTCGTGGACGGCGCGGGCCAGGTTCTGCACCCGCATGAGGTGTCCGAGGCCCCGTCGGTTCCGGGCATGGAACAGCACGCCCCCGGTCATGGCGCGACGTGTCCCGGGCGGGTCAACCGGATCGCTTCCGAGATCACCACGTGGGCGTCCGCCGGGCGGTCCGCCATGGCGGACCAGCTCTCGGCGATGCGGAGCAGGGCGGCGGCGCGGTGAAAACCCGCCGTCGATCGCAGATGCCGCTCGGTGGCCACGCGGTCGTCGCTGTGGTTCGTGTAGAGGTCGAGACACCGATCGCCGACCGACCAGTCGGGGGCGATGCCGTTCTGGAGGTCGGTGACCCAGAGCCACGCGGCGAGGTAGCCGAGGTCGCGCCCCCGGCCAGCCATCTGCAGCCGGTCGAAATCGATCAGGGTCAGGCCCGCCGGGGTGTTCAAGACGTTGCGGGGCGAGAAGTCGCCGTGGCTCGGCACGAGCAGTTCGTCGGCCGGTGGTGCTGCGGCCATCGCGTCGATGGCGTGCTGATACGGGGAACGAAGGTCGACGTGGATGCGTTCGGCCTTGCGCCTGAGGGAGCGAACGAGTTTGGTGGCGTGCCGGCGGCGGCGCAGCACGACGCCGCTGGCGTGGAGGTCGGCGAGCAGCTCGACGATCTCTTCGAGCCGTTCGACTGTCGTGCCGGGGTCGCCGCGCCTCGCCAACGGAGAGCCGTCGAGCACGCTCATGCTGATCACCCCGCCGTCGCAGCCGAGTGGTTCGGGCATGCCGGCGGGGGTGCGGTCTCGGCCGAACGACGACGCCCACAGCGCCGCCATCTCGACGTGGATCTCCTCCGCATCGGCGTCGGTGTAGGCCTTGCACATGACGGCTCGGGCGCCGACCCGACTGAGGGTCACGGCGCGGTCGGGGTGGTGGCGCTCACCCATGGTCGGGGTGGGGTCGGATGGGTTCGCAGCCATCACTGTGACCGTCCTCCTGATGCGACGGCGAACACCCGGCTGAGGAGCTGGGCCGACCGCTCCGGGTCGAACTCTCGGACGGCGACCGCCCGTCCGGCGGCACCGAGCGCAGCCGAGCGTTCGGGATCGGTCCACAACGACAGCATGGCAGTAGCGAGCGCCTGGTGATCGTCTGGCGGGACGACGAGGCCGGTGACGCCGTGCTCGACCACCTCGGGGATACCGACGATGTCGGTCGAGATGACGGGAATCGAGCGCGCCATGGCTTCCACGATGACCGTGGGCAGGCCGTCCCGGTCTCCGTCGGCCGTCACCCGGCAAGGGAGAACCATCATCGAGCAGCGGTCGTACGCGGCATCGACACCGGTGGAGTCGAGTGCACCGAGGAAGGTGACGCGACCGCTGACTCCCAACGAGACCGCCAACTCCTCGAGCTCCCGGCGCTGCTCACCGTCGCCGACCACCTCGGCCTGGAGCTCGGGGTGGCTGGCGGTCAGGTAGGCCAGGGCCCGGATGATGGTGTCGATCCCCTTCTTGTCCACGAGTCGGGCGACGCAGAGCACGGGGCCATCCGCACGCGGCAGTCGAGGTTCCGATGCGGCGATGGCGTTGGGAATGTGGACCACGGTGGTGCCCGGCAGCGTCGTTTCGAGGTGCCGGCGGTTGTGTTCCGACACAGTGACGACGGCCGCCGCCTCCCGCACCCGCCCGGTCAGCAGCGGTGCGTGCTGGTCGGTGAAGATGTCCCGGGCGTGGGCGGTGACCGAGTAGGTCTTCCCGGCCAGGGCCGCGGCATCGCGGGCGACCTCGCTGGCCGCCGACGCGAAGTGCGCGTGCACGTGATCGAAGCCCTCTCGTCGGATCCGATCGGCGACCAGGCCGGCCTGGACGAACCGTCGCCACTCGCCCAGGCGGGCCCGATGGGCGCAGCGAAGCCAGGTCAGCGGCCGGCGCGCCGCCAGCCGGGCGTGGACCCACCTGACGTCGCGGGTCGCGAAGGCGCGGCCGCCGCGGCACGTTGCGGACGATCGCCGCCACCTGGTCGACCTCGTCGTGTTGGGGACCGTCGCCCGGTCGGCCCAGCGCATCGATGCCCACCGTGAGCCCCGCCGCCTCGATCCCGAGCAGCTCTCGGATGACGAACGTCTGGCTGAGTTGCGGGTATCGCTTCAGCACGTAGAGGACCCGGACCCCACTCATGGGTTCAACCGGGGAGTCATGAGCTGTACCTCTGATCGGTCGACGAGACGAGTTGGAGGCCGGCCCGCCCGACGTTCATGCGTCGGTAGCGGCCGTCGATCCCCATGAGCTCGTCGTGTGTGCCTTGTTCGGCGATGCGCCCCTGGTCGATGACCACGATGCGATCAGCCCGCCGCACCGTCGACAGTCGATGGGCGATGACGACTGTCGTACGGTGCGACGGAAGGTGTGCGAGGGCCTCGACGATGGCATCCTCGGACTGAGTGTCGAGCGCGCTGGTGGGCTCGTCGAGCAGGAGGATCGGGCAGTCGCGCAGGATCGCCCGAGCGATGGCGATGCGCTGGCGCTGGCCGCCTGACAGGTTCGCACCCCGCTCGCCGACCATCGACGCCAGGCCGTTGGGCAACCGGCTGGCGAACTCGTCGACCAGGGCGAGGCGGGCCGCCCGTTCGACCGCGGCACTGCTGCTGCCCGGCCGTCCGGCGGCGATGTTGTCGAAGATCGTGCCGTGCAGCAGCACGGTGTCCTGCAGCACCATCGAGATCTGGCTCCGGAGCGAGCGGGTGACGAGGGACCGGATGTCGATCCCGTCGATCAGCACCTGGCCGCTGGTCGGGTCGATGAGGCGAGGGACCAATGAGGCGATCGTGCTCTTCCCTGCTCCGGTCTGTCCGACCAGGGCCATGGTCTCGCCGGCGCCCACCTCGAGATCGAGATGGGCGAGCACGGGCTCGCGGCCGTAGGTGAAGCTGACGTCGCGGAAGGAGATGCTTCCTCGAAACGGGGGCGCGAGACGCGGTCGGGCCGCCTCGCGGATCTGCGGTTGCTCGTCGAGCACGGAGCGGACGCGCTCGGCGGCCGCATTGCCCTTGGCGGCGACGCGCCCGAGCTTCGAGAGCGCCTTCAGAGGCTTGTAGACCGATCCCACGTAGCTCACGAAGACCAGGAACTCGCCCACCGACAGCTGGCCGCTCATGACCCGGTCGGCCCCGAACCACATGACGGCGATGGTGGACAGCGCGGCAGTGACATCGACCGCGGGGCTGAACCGAGCCTGGTACCGGATCGCGTCGAGCCCGGCGGTGAGGCTGGTCTGCGTCAGACCGTCGAACCGCTCCTGCTGGTACGGCTCCAACGAGTATGCCTGGACGAGTTGGATGGCCCCGAGGTTCTCCGAGGTCGCCGCGGCGACCATGCCGTCGGCTTTGCGAGCCCGCTTCTCTGCTTCGCGCAGGCGTCGGGTGGCGCGGAACACCGTGATGGCGAGCAGCGGCGTCAAGGCGAGTGACAGGAGGGCGAAGCCGGGGTCGAGCAGCACCATCACGGTGATCATGCCGCCCAGCCGCAACGCGTTCGGGATCATGACGGCGAGGGTCTGCACGATCATGTCCTGCGTGCGGTCGACATCGCTCGTGACCCGGGACGACAGGTCGCCGACCCGATTCTCGCCGTGGAAGCGGAGCGACAGGTGATTGAGGTGAGCGAAGACGGCTTCCCGGATGGCGTTGGCCATGTGCAGACCGGCCGAGGACAGCAGCCGGCTCGACCAGTAGTCGAGCAGCGCCGAGAGGCCCACGATGATGCCGTACGCCGCGCAGGCCACGGCGAGGATCGTCCGGGCGTTGGGTGCCGCGTCCGCACCGATGACCTCGTCGACGACCCACTTCAGGGGCCACGGCTGGGCCAGGCTGACGGCGACCTCGAGCGCGGCGAGCAAGCCACCGGTGGCCAGCGCTCGCCGATACGGCCCGACGAAGGGCCAGATGGCGGAGACGCCCTTCATCGCACAGCCAGCCGGGGGAGGCTCCGCCGGCTGGCCCGGCGGACGAGCCGGCGGGCCGCCCGCTCGGCGCCGTCGAGTCGGATGCCGGCCCGCTCCACCGCTCCGACGTCGAGCCGGCGGGGTTGGTCGAGGAGCCAGGCGACCTCGGAGACGTCGGCGCCCACGTCGAC
This sequence comes from uncultured Acidobacteriota bacterium, assembly GCA_963732655.1. Taxonomy (GTDB): domain Bacteria; phylum Actinomycetota; class Acidimicrobiia; order Acidimicrobiales; family SHLQ01; genus CAVTWS01. The sequence continues at coordinate 94,385 of CAVTAI010000013.1, forward strand.
GACATCGGCCAGGCCCAGCGAGGCGAGGCGGGAGGCCCGGATCGCCTGCTCGCGCCGCGGGCTGCGTCGGGGCATGAGGATCGGTCGTGACCCGGCGGCGATGGCCTCGGCGGTGGCGTTGTAGCCAGCCATCTGCAGGACGGCGCCGGCCCGGGCGAACCAGGGCGCGAACCCGTCGACGTTGCGTTCCCAGGCGACGCGGCTCGCCACGCCGGAACGGGGCTTCTCGCGGCCGGTGTACGGGCCGGCGAGAATGGTCGCCCGCCAGTCCGACCGACGTTCCAGCAGGTCGGCGACGAGCGAGAAGATCGGATGGGCGTCGCCGCCGCCGCCCCCGGCCGCCACGAGGTGTCGGTGGTCGACTGGCCCGGGACGGACCGGCGCGGTGACCCATCCGGTGTAGGTGGGTTCGACGACCAGGCCGTACTCGGCTTCGTGGTCGCACAGGGCCCGCTCGCCGTAGATGAACACGTCGTCGAACAGGTCGGCCACGTCGTCCCACCCGGCCCCGGCCATCTCGGCTCGAACGGCGACCGGTTCGTCGATCACGTCCCGGAGCCCGAGCACCACGTGGGCTCCCGCCCCGACCGCGTGCTCGATTCCGTGGCGCAACTCACCGGCCGTGCCGTAGGGGTGGCGATCGATCAGCACCACGTCAGGGCGGCGAGACTCGACCAGCTCGGAGAAGGTGCGGGCCCGCTGACCGATGACCTCTTCGAACTCCAAGCGGTCGTTCCGGTAGGTGCCGGCGTCGTCCTTGACGAGCGACGGCACCCGCACGATGTCTATCGGGCTCTCGAGCTCGGCGGCCGCCAGCCACCGCGGCTGCACGGCGACGCCGGTCACCAAGGTGATCTGGGCGTTTGGATCGGCTACGGCCACCGCCCGAGCAAGCTGCAGGTTCCGGCGGACGTGTCCGAGCCCGAATCCGTCGTGCGACGAGAGGAGGTAGCTGGTCATGCCTCCACCCTGAGGCCACCGGAGGGCAGTGGGAATTGGACCTTGGTGCTAGTACCGGTCCGGTCCGCCGATTCGGGTCAGGCCGGGTCGAGGTGGTCGACCGCCCACATCGCTGCTTGGGTGCGATCCGTGACCCCGATGCGTTGGAAGACGTTGGTGAGGTGCGCCTTCACCGTCCGTTCACTGATGTCGAGCCGGCGGGCGATCTGTTTGTTGGCCAGGCCGTCGCGCACGAGGCCCAGCACCTCCTTCTCCCGGTCGGTGAGCGCCACCGACGGTGTGGCGACCCGGCGGGCGTCGAGCAGGGCTCGGGCCGCCTGAGGATCGAGCGGAGCTCCACCGGCCACGGCGACCCGGATGGCATCGAGGATCTGCTCGGGGTCTGCGTGTTTGAGCAGGTAGCCATCGGCACCGGCTTCGAGCGCGGCGAGGATGCGGGCCTGTTCGCTGAACGACGTCAGGACCACGATGTGCGCATCGGGGTGAGTCGCCCGGATCCGACGCGTCGCCTCGACACCGTCGCACCGAGGCATCGACAGGTCCATCAGCACCACATCGGGCCGGAGCCGCTCGTACTCGTCGATGGCGGCGAGGCCGTCGGCGGCGGTTCCGACCAGCGTGATGTCGGGCGCGGTGGAGAGGAGTTGCTCCAGCCCCGCTCGCACCACCATGTGGTCGTCGACCACCAAGACGTTGATCACGCTGGGATCCTCACTTCGACGTTGGTTCCCTGCCCGGGGGCCGACGATACCCGCAGCTCGCCTCCGGCCTCGGCCACGAGGTCGCCCATGAGCCGGAGGCCGAAGTGGCCCTCCTGCCTCGCCGTCTCGGCATCGGCGGGGTCGAAACCACGGCCGTCGTCGTCGATCGTCATCGTCACCAGGCCCGCGCCGCCGCGCACGTTCACGGCCACGCGCGTGGCCTGTGAGTGGCCGGCGACGTTGCGCAGAGCCTCCTGGGCGACCCGGTAGAGCAACGCGGTCGAGGGTGGGGAGGGACGAACGACGCCCATGTCCGTATCCAGCTCGGTGGTCACGCCGCGCGAGCGGAGCCGGGCCAGGAGATCGGAAAGGGCCGCCTCGATGCCTTCCTCCTGGAGGTTGGGCGGGTAGATGTCGACGAGCATCGAGCGGAGCGACTGGATCGTGTCGCGCAGGTGTTGCGACGACTGGGTCAACACACCGTCGGCTTCGCCGTTACGGCGGGCCGCGGCGGCCAGCGTGAAGCTCACGCCGGAGAGGTCCTGCACGACTCCGTCGTGGAGCTCGCTGGCGATGCGGCGCCGCTCCGTCTCGGAGCTCTCGATGGCCTGGTGGAGAAGTCGTTCCCGTTCCTGTTGGCCGCGGCGGAGCCGTTTGGCGAGCGACCAGGCCAGCGGGATCTGGATGAGCTCGAGCACTACGAGCGAACCGAGCGTGACCGGGGCGAAGCTCAACCACCACTCCCGTCCGGCCTCGATCACCCCGTCGTAGCGGAAGTACGCCTCGTACAGGAGCGTCTCCCCCGAAGGGGTCTGGATCGGGAGATAGACCTCGAGCAGCTCGCCCTCGACCGCTTCGAGCAGGTTCTCCGGCTTGTCGAGGCTGCTCACCTCGGCTTCGATCCCGTTGTTGACCAGGACGTCGAGCTGGGCGTCGTCGATGTCGAAGACGCGGCCGATGAGCTGGGGCTCGTCCGAGTACACGATCGTGCCGTCGGCCCGCCAGATCTTGACCCGTATGAGCGAGTCCTGGAGCACCGAGCGGTGCACGACGGTGTCGACAGCGGCGACCGCGGCGGGGTCGAAGTCGACGATGGCGTTCTGCAACGCCGGCTCGACGATGCCGCGGCCGGTCAAGGTGGCGACCCTGCGGGCGTCGAGGATGGCTCGATCGGTGCCCACATGGCGGCTGTAGACGGCCATGATGATGGCCACCGCCGAGAGGGCGATGAGCCCCGCCATCGTGAACCGCCAGACGAGTCCGAGGACCGAGACGGGTGCTGCGGCGCCGGCGATCGGGCGTTCTGGCTTGTTGGCGCGGTCCCGACGGAATGGATTCACGACGCCATTGTCGCCCGAGGGAAGGCTCGAACACATCGGTCGAAGGTCGTACGACCATGGTCCAATGGGCAATCTGGCCCGGATGGCGCAGGATGGAGGCGTGGAACCCGCACCCGACCCCGAATCCGTTCACCCCGTGGGCGACGCGTCCATCTGGGCCCGTCCCAACGTTGCGGGTGCGCCGTCCTCGGCGGCCACGGGCCAGGTCGATGCCGATGTCGCCGAGTTCGATGCTGACGCGAACGTCTCCGCCGGACGGGTTGTCGTCGTGGACACCGCACCGGCCGCCGCGACGGCGCGCCGCTCGGTTCCGCTGCGCGAGGTGATCGGGCTCGGTCCCCGCCGTGGGATGCCGTCGTGGATGCGCCGGATGGGTGGCGTCGCAGGCGTGGCGGGCACCTTTGCCGTCGTCCTCGTCGCGGCGGTCATCGTCAGGAGCGTGGCCTTTCCGGAGGCCGACGAGTCGGCCGAAGCGGTCTGGATCACCGAACCGACCCGTCTCGATCCGGCCGTCGAGGTGGGGGAGGGGACCACGGCTCCGATCGCCGAGACGACCGCCGTGCCGACCTCGGTTCTGGACGCCACGAGTTCGTCACTGGCCGCGGGCGACAGCCGATCGGCGTCTCCATCCGCGGGCTCCGGCTCCGTCGCCGGCAGCGCGGCAGTGTCGAATGCCGCGCCATCGTCTCCGTTGCCGGCACCAACGTCGAGCTCGAATTCGGCGAGTGGCGGCGGTGGGACGGCCACGGCGACCACGGCCGCTTCCTCCGGCTCGACCGGGGCGACGACTCCGTCGACGCCCTCGACATCGGGGTCGTCCTCCGGGAGCTCTGGCTCGCCATCGGGGGGCTCGGGCTCGTCCTCCGGGAGCTCTGGCTCGTCGTCGAGCCCGTCGACGTCGAGCGGTTCGTCCGGGGCGCCGTCGGTCAACACGACCGCAGCGCCACCCGCGCCGACCTCACCTCCGGCCACCCCGCCTCCGGCGGCGCCGGCCCCCACGGCGCCCCCGGCGACCCCCACCCCCACGGCGCCACCCTCGTCGTCCGCGCCCATCCCCTCGAGCGGACCCGTCACCGTGTCGTCGATCGGCGGCGCCACCCGGGTTGCGTGCTCGGGCACCACGGCCAGCATCCAGTCCGCCGTGCCCAATACCGGATTCGAGGCGGATCTGGGCATGAACGGCGACGACGCCGACGTCCGCTTCCGCTCCGATGGCCACGAATCCCGGATCCGTGTCTCCTGCGATTCCGGTAGCCCCGCCGCCTCGGTCAGTGAAGAAGCTGACGACTGATCACCTCTCCCCGGCCCGGGTACCGGCCGCAGACCCGACGAGCGAGCTCAGTGTCAGTGGTGCGGCATAGGGTCGGTCGCATGGAGATCCAGCGATTGGCCACGGCGATTCTCGACGTCGTGATCCCGCCTCGGTGCCCGTGCTGCGGGGTCATCGGGCCGGCCCCCTGCCCGATGTGCGTCGCGGCCCTCGGCCCCGCGCCGGCGCTGCCCGCCCGGGCACCGTTGGCTTCTTTGGCTGCGGTGGTGCACTACAGCGGCCCGGCTCCGCGGCTCGTCACCGCCACGAAATATGCCCGCCGACGCGACGGCTGGTCGACGGTGGGGGACTGGCTGAGCGCCATCGTGCCCGGCGGCGTCGATCTGGTCTGCTGGGTTCCGGCTACCCCTGCTCGCCGCCGTCAGCGCGGGTTCGACCAGGCCGAGCTCCTGGCCCGCCGGGTGGCCCGCAACCTCGTGCTCCCGGTGCACGGTGTGCTGCGCCGGGTCGATCACCATCCGCAGGCCAGCCTCGACCGGCAGGGTCGACTGGCGGGGCCCCGCCTCGTCCCGACGCGACGGCGAACGGTGCGGGCCGGCGTGGCCGGCCGGTCAGTCCTCCTCGTCGACGACGTCGTCGCGACGGGCTCGAGCATGGTTGCCGCGGCGTTGGTCCTGCGGGAACTGGGCGCCACGGAGGTGCACGGCCGTGCGTTCGCAGCCGCGGGCCGGGTGCCGGGCGCGGTAATGAGGCCCTTGGCCCCGGTCATGAGCGCGCCGACGCTCTACCATCGGGGACACGCCCGATCGGGCGAACGCAACGGTTGACCGAGGAGGTCCCCCATGGAGGTCCGCATCAGCTTCCGTCATCTCGACCACACGTCAGCGTTTGACGCTCTCGTGCGGGAGAAGATCAACCATCTCGAGCGGTTCGTGGATGGGTTGGTACGGGCTGAGGTCCACTTCGACGAGGAACGGAATCCGCGGATCGCCGACAAGAAGGACATCTGCGAGGTCACGCTCGAGGGTGGCGGTCACCATGTCCGCTGCAAAGTCGGTGGGCCTGATCCCACCACGGCGCTGGATCGAGCCATCGCCCGGCTGGAGCAGCAGCTTCGCCGGGCCAAGCAGAAGACCAAACTCAAGCACCGTCAGCACGGCCAGGACCTCACGATCCGCCATGCCGATGGTGAAGGCGACGTCATCATCGAGGGCGTGCCCCGGATCGTCAAGACGAAAGCCTTCGCCCTCGAAGCCATGTCCGCCGATGACGCGGTGTTGCGCATGGAGATGCTCGGCCACGACTTCTTCATGTTCCAGAACGAGTCCACCGGTCACACCGCCATCGTCTACCTCCGTGACGACGGAGACGTCGGTCTGATCGATCAGGCCGTGTGACCGGGGTCTGACCCTGCGTCGGCGCCGGGCCTGCGGCTCACGCTGACCTCGGGGACCTCCGGCCCCTCGGTACACTTGACGCTCCATGGCATTGCTCGACCGCATCCTCCGTTCCGGTGAGGGTCGCAAGCTCAAGGCCCTGCAGGCGCTGGTGCCCGACATCAGCGCGCTGGAGGACGAGCTGGCCCGCCTCTCCGATGATCAACTCGCCGGCAAGACCGGCGAGTTCCGCTCCCGTCTCGAACGGGGTGAAACGCTCGACGATCTGCTGATCGAGTCGTTCGCCGTCACCCGCGAGGCCGCGAAGCGCGTCATCGGCCAACGTCACTACGACGTCCAGCTCATGGGTGGTGCCGCACTCCACCTGGGCTGGGTGGCCGAGATGAAGACCGGTGAGGGCAAGACCCTCGTGTCGACCCTTCCCGCCTATCTCAACGGCCTCTCCGGCCGGGGCATGCACATCTGCACGGTCAACGACTACCTGGCCCGTCGCGACTCCGAGTGGATGGGTCGGATCCACCGATTCCTCGGCTTGGAGGTCGGCCTCATCGTGCCCGGTGAGCGGGGTGCCGAGTACAAACGTGAGCAGTACGCGGCGGACATCACGTACGGGACGAACAACGAGCTGGGCTTCGACTACCTGCGCGACAACATGGCGCTCAGCCGGGAGAAGCAGGTCCAGCGGGGCCACGTCTACTGCATCGTCGACGAGATCGACTCCATCCTCATCGACGAAGCCCGCACGCCGCTCATCATCAGCGGTCGGGTCGCCGATGCCGCCAAGCTCTACTACACGTTCGCCGGCATCGTCCGGGGCCTGAAGCCCGACGTCGACTACGAGGTCGACGAGGAAAAGCGCCAGGTGTCGATCCTCGAACCAGGCGTGCATGCCGTCGAAGCGGCCCTCGGCATCGAAAACCTGTACGACCAGGCCACCACCAACCTCGTGCACCAGCTCAACTCGGCCCTGAAGGCCAAGGAGCTCTACAAACGCGACAAGGACTACGTCGTCATGGGCGGCGAGGTCAAGATCGTCGACGAGTTCACCGGTCGCATCCTCGATGGTCGCCGCTGGTCCGACGGTCTGCACCAGGCGGTCGAGGCCAAGGAAGGTGCCAAGATCAAGGAGGAGAACCAGACCCTGGCGACGGTCACCCTCCAGAACTACTTCCGCATGTACGAGAAGCTCGCCGGCATGACGGGAACGGCCCTGACCGAGGCCAGCGAGTTGGCCTCGACCTACAACCTGCAGGTCGTCCCGATCCCGACCCATCGTCCAGCCGGCCGGATCGACGAGGCCGATCTCATCTACAAGAACGAGGACGCCAAGTTCGCCGCCTGCGTCGACGATCTCGTCGAGCGGTACGACCGAGGCCAGCCCGTCCTGGTCGGCACGGTGTCGGTGGAGAAGTCCGAGAAGCTGGCGCGGCTCCTGGAGAAGCGCGGCATCCCCCATGAGGTGCTCAACGCCAAACAGCACACCCGTGAGGCCGAGATCGTGGCCCAGGCCGGCCGCCCGGGCGCCGTCACCGTCGCCACCAACATGGCCGGCCGCGGCGTCGACATCCTGCTCGGCGGGAACCCCGAAGGTTTGGCCGGCCGCGACCTTCGCGGTGAGGGTCTGGAGCCCGAGACCGACGAAGGGCAGGCCCGGTACCGCGAGCTCCTGGCCAAGTACGAACCCCAGTGCAGGTCCCAAGGCGACGAGGTTCGCGCCCTCGGCGGGTTGTACGTGCTCGGCACCGAACGTCATGAGAGCCGCCGCATCGACAACCAGCTCCGGGGCCGATCCGGCCGCCAGGGCGATCCGGGCGAGAGCCGGTTCTACCTCTCGCTCGACGATGACCTGATGCGCCTGTTCGCCACGGGTGCCCTGCAATGGGCGATGGGCAAGAGCCTCCCCGACGACATCCCGATCGAGTCCAAGATGGTGACCAAGGCCATCGAGCGGGCGCAGAACACGGTCGAGCAGAAGAACGCGGAGATCCGCAAGAACGTCCTCAAGTACGACGAGGTCATGAACGAGCAGCGCAAGGTGATCTACCGGCGCCGCGATCAGATCCTCGACGGAGCCGACCTCCGTGAAGGCGCCCTCGAGTACCTCGCCGAGGCGGTCGACGGCGTGGTGCGGACGTTCTGCGTCAGCGACCACAACGAGGAATGGGACCTCGGAGGTCTGATCGCCGAGGTCGGGACCTACTGGCCGACCGAAACGACCGAGGCCGACCTCGAACCGATCTCCAGCACCGACGGACTCTACGGCCGGCTCATGAGCGAGGCCCAGGCCCACTACGAGGCCAAAGAGGCCGAGGTCGGACCCGACACCATGCGCAAGGTGGAGCGTCAGCTCATGCTGCGCATCATCGACCAGAAGTGGCGCGAACACCTGCAGGAGATGGATCACCTCCGAGATGGCATCCATTTGCGGGCCATGGGGCAACGCGATCCGGCCACCGAATGGCAGCGGGAGGGCTACGACATGTTCGGGCACCTCATGACCGGCATCGCCCAGGACTTCGTCAAGTACGTCATGCACGTGCAGGTGAGCACCGACCCGCCGGCGGGCGCCGCCCCCTCCACCGCTCCGGCCGCGACGGCTCCCGATGGCCTCTCGGGCGATGTGCGTGACGTCAGCTACTCGGCGCCCGATGGGCCGGTTCAGGGAAGTGGCGCCATGAAGGCGGCGGCCGCTGCTGCCCCGGGCGACACCTTGGTCGAAGCGGAGCCGGGCGCCGCGGCTCCGGAACCCGTGAACGCCCCGGTGGTCAAAAGCGAGTGGGAGAAGACCCCCCGCAACGCGCCATGCCCGTGTGGCAGCGGCAAGAAGTTCAAGCTCTGCCACGGACGCTGAGGACGACACCAGAACATGCAGGATCTCACCGACGAGCTGGCCGCGCTCCGGCGCCGCTTGGATCAGGCCCAGGGTTTCCTCAAGGTCGAGGAGCTGCGGGCCCGACAGCCCCAGCTGGAGGCCGAGATGTCGCGGCCGGATCTCTGGGACGACGCCGAGCTGGCCCGCCAGATCCAGACCGAGCTGACGGGGGTCAACGACGATCTCGCCACCTACGACGGTCTGGCCCTGCGTATCGACGACGCCGAGACGCTTCACGAACTGGCGCGGGAGGAGTCCGACGACTCGCTCGAGCCCGAGGTGCTGGAGCTCATCGCCGCCATCCGGCGCGGCTTCGACGCGGTCGAGCTCCGGGCGCTGTACACGGGCGAGTACGACCAACTCGACGCCGTGTGCCACGTCCAGTCCGGCGAGGGCGGTACGGACGCCCAGGACTGGGCCGAGATGCTGCTGCGCATGTATCGGCGTTGGGCTGAGCGCGACGGCCTCGACCTCGATGTCTTGTCGGTCAATGCCGGTACCGAGGCCGGGATCTCGTCGGCCGATTTCATGGTGAAGGGCAGGTACGCCTACGGGCAGCTTCGCGCCGAGCACGGGGTGCACCGGCTGGTCCGCATGTCACCGTTCAACAAGGACGGCAAACGTCAGACGGCGTTCGCGTCGCTCCACGTGTCGCCGTTCTTCGAGGAGGTCACGAGCGAGGTCGACATCGACGAAGGCGACCTCCGCATCGACACCTACCGCTCGTCGGGCGCCGGCGGTCAGCACGTCAACGTGACCGATTCCGCGGTGCGCATCACGCACCTGCCGACCGGCATCGTGGTGTCGTGTCAGAACGAACGCAGCCAGCACCAGAACAAGGATCGGGCCATGCAGATGCTGGCGTCGCGCCTGCTGGAGCTGGAGCGGGAGAAGCGTGAGGATGCCCTCGCCGCCATCACCGGGAAGTCCGCCAAGGTCGGTTTCGGCAGCCAGATTCGCTCGTATGTGCTGGCGCCCTACCAGATGGTCAAGGACCTGCGATCGGAGCACGAGACCTCGGCAGTCGACGCCGTGCTCGACGGTGACATCGACCAGTTCATCGAGGCCTATTTGCGTTGGGTGGCGAGCGAGTCGTGAGGGTGACCGTCGTGGCCCGCGTGTGACCGCGGTTGGTATGACGCCTCGCGGCGATGGGGCGCTGGTACCGTGGCTGGCCGTCCCGCCGCAGCATTCTCCCTCCTCTTCGGCGCGACCACCTTTCCATGATCAAACTCGAACAGGTCTCCAAGGTCTACAAGGGCAGCGTCGTTGCCCTGCGCGAAGCCAGCGTCGACATCGGCAAGGGCGAGTTCGTGTTCCTCGTCGGCGCCTCGGGCTCGGGCAAGTCCACCTTCATCCGGCTCCTCAACAAGGAGGAGGCGCCCGACAAGGGCCGCATCTTCGTCGCCGGCAAGGACATCGGCACCCTGAGCCGGTGGAAGGTCCCGTACCTTCGTCGCAACATCGGCTGCGTCTTCCAGGACTTCAAGCTCCTGCCCAAGAAGACGGTGGCCGAGAACGTGGGGTTCGCCCTGGAGGTCATCGGCCGACCCCGGCAGGTCATCCAGAAGCAGGTCCCCGCCATCTTGGAGTTGGTCGGCCTGTCCACCAAGGTCGACAACTTTCCCCACGAGTTGTCCGGCGGTGAGCAGCAGCGGGTCTCGATCGCCCGGGCGTTCGTGAACCGGCCGTTGATCCTGCTGGCCGACGAACCGACCGGCAACCTCGATCCCGCCACCTCGGTCGGGATCATGCGTCTGCTCGATCGCATCAACCGCACCGGAACCACCGTGGTCATGGCCACGCACGACCGAGGCATCGTCGACACCATGCGCCGCCGCGTGATCGAGCTCGATCGCGGCGTCATCGTGCGTGACGAAGCCCAGGGCGTCTACGAGTAGGGGCGGGTCATGGCCTTCAAAGCGACGTACATGCTCCGCGAGGCGGGGTCCAACCTCATCCGGAACTGGACTCACACCATCGCCGCCACCTTGACGGTGGCCGTCTCGTTGACCCTGTTCGGGTCATTCCTGCTGGTGGGGTACGCGGTGGACAACGCCACGCAGCGCTGGGAGGGCGGCATCGAGTTCGTGGTGTGGATGAACCCCGACGCCACCCCCGAGCAGGACACCGCCATCCGTCAGGCGATCGACGACAGCCCCGAGATCGAGACGTTCACCTACGTCGATCAGCAGGCCGCGTACGCCGAGTTCCAGGATTTCTTCTCGGATCAGCCCGAGCTCCTGGAGACGGTGCGTCCTCAGGATCTGCCGCCCTCCTACCGCGTGGTCCCGGTCGACCCCGATCCCGAGGCGATCGACGCCCTGGCGAATACGTTCGAGGGGCGACCCGGCGTTCGCACGGTCATTCCTTCGAACGAGGCGGTCAAGGAGATGCAGCGGTTCACCGATCGGCTTCGGACGGTGATGTTCATCTTCTCGGTGGTCCTCGTCGGGGTGGCCCTGATCCTCATGTCCATCACGATCACCGTGGCCATCAGTGCCCGCCGACGCGAGGTCGAGGTGATGAAGCTCGTCGGCGCCACCAACTGGTTCATCCGGGTGCCGTTCATGCTCGAAGGGCTGGCCCACGGTCTGCTCGGGGCGGGCCTGTCGATCTTCGGCGTGCGGATCGTCGACAAGTACGTCATCGACTCGCTGAACACGGCATCGGCGCTCAAGCTGCTCGACGGCTTCGACGTCTCCTCCGGGGAGTTCCAGTTCACGGCGATCGTCTTGGTGCTCGGCGGCGCGGTCGTCGCCTTCCTGGGTGCCGGTTTCGCCGTCTCCCGCCACCTGGATGTGTAGCTTCGACCGGCAACCAGAGGTTGCCGGTCGAGTTACTTCGGGTCGGCCTTCCGGCCGCGTTCTTACGCTCGCCGGACCGGCGCCGTGTCGGCTTGCCGGCGCTAAATCCGCCGACGACGGATCCGGCAAGGTCGAAGGGGGCCGACGGAGTCGCCCCCCTCGCACTCCCCCCGCAGAAACACTGGCGCTCGATCCATAGCGGTTGGCCACCACCGGGGTTCGGCTCATGCCGGAGGCCAACGAGCCGATAGCTCACCGTGTCCAGAGGTACGCGAGGTCGGTGGAGCGCGTTCGGCGTCGTACTCGCGTCGGTTTTCGCGGTCGTCGTGCCATCGGGCTACGCCCAGGACCAACCGGTTCCGACCCAGCCGCCGGAGACCCAGCCGCCGGCGACCCAGCCAACCGCCACGGTCCCGACTGAACCGGTTCCGACCGACACCGTTCCCTCGACCTCCATCCCGACCGACACCACGGTCCCCGAGGGAGGGAACCCTCCTCCCAGTGCGCCGACCACGACAGGGCCGGATCCCTCCGCCGCCAACCTCGAGTTGATGATGGGCATCCGCACGGCGTACGACGAAGCACTGGCGGCCGAGGCCACCGTGCTCGAAGAGCATCGCCTGTCCCTGGTCCGGCAATCCGAGATCGAGTCCGAGATCGCGGCCACCGAGCTCGAGCTGGTTGCCGCCGAGGCGGCGCTGGCCGATGCGATCGTCGCTTCTCGCCAAGCCGAGACCGACCATCATGTCGCTCAGCTCACCCTCGCTCGGCGCCGGGGCGAGCTCGTCGACGAGGTGGCGCGGCTGCGGCGCATCGCCGTCGATGCCTACGTCGGCGGGGCCGGGGGCGACCCGGTGTCGGAGGCGATCCTCGGCCAGGACGACATCAGCACCGTCGACGTGATCAACCAGTACGCCGCGGTGGCGCTCGGTGACCAGCAATCGACCATCAACCGGATCGAAGAGCTCGAGATCGAGATCGAGCACCAGCGTGAGGTCGCCACGCAATCGCTGCGGGAGTCGGTCGCGCACCGCGGCGAGGTCGTCGCGTTGCGGGACGACCTCACCGAGCTCCGTGCCGAGCAGGAGCAGCAGGCCTACCTGCTGTCCTTGGAGATCGAGATCCAGGAACGGCTCCTGGCCGACCTGCGGTCCCGGATCGATCTCTACACCCAGCGTCTCAACGCTCTGGAGGCCGACTCCGACGGCGTGTCCGCCGTGCTGCAGAGCTGGCAACGGGGCGAGGCACGTGGCGCCCGTCCCACCTTCTCGCATCCATTGCCAGGCCAGCCGGTCGGCCGCGACTTCGGGCCCCGAGTCCACCCGATCTTCGGCGGGGTTCGCATGCACAACGGTGTCGACATCGGGGCCCCCCAGGGCATGCCCATTCGCGCCGCCGCCGATGGCACCGTGGTGATGGCTGAGCTCCGCCAAGGCTTCGGCAACGTCGTGGTCATCGATCACGGTGGGCAGTACGCGACCGTCTACGCGCACCAGTCGCAGATGGATGTGCGCATCGGCGATCTCGTGCGTCGGGGCGAGATCATCGGTCGGGTGGGCTCGACGGGGTACTCGACGGGTCCCCACCTGCATTTCGAGGTTCGGGTGTTGGGTGAACCGGTGGAGCCGACGGGACTGATGGACGTGCTGGCGCTGCCGCCCTGTGATGTTCTGCTGGCGTCGACCGATCCGGTCGACATCGAGCTGCTCGAGACGCGACCGGAGTGCACCGAGGAGCCGACGGCACCGCTGCCGTTCGCCCAACCAGCCGGCTGAGGAGCCCGTCGGCTCCCCGGCCGCTGAGGAGCCCGTCGGCTCCCCGGCCGCTGAGGAGCCCGTCGGCTCCGGCGCGTTAGGGTGCGGGCGATCAGCACCATCCGGAGCGCGTGCATCAACGCCGAGCTTCGAACACAGGAGGATCGGGCGTGGCCCACGAAGTCCGGGCCGTCGTGGCGACGGCCAAGAAGCAGCCGGTGAGGGTCGAAACGATCGTCGTGCCCGATCCCGGGCCCGGCGAGGCGCTGGTCGCCGTGCAGGCGTGCGGCGTCTGCCACACCGATCTCCACTACCGCGAGGGTGGGATCAACGATGACTTCCCCTTCCTGCTCGGTCACGAAGCGGCCGGGGTGGTCGAGTCCGTGGGCGCGGGCGTGACGGGAGTCGCGCCGGGAGACTTCGTCGTCTTGAACTGGCGGGCCGTGTGCGGCGAGTGCCGGGCCTGTCGCCGGGGCCGACCGCAGTACTGCTTCAGCACGTTCAACGCCACCCAGAAGATGACCCTCGATGGACGTGATCTCTCGCCGGCCCTCGGCATCGGTGCGTTCGCCGAAAAGACGCTCGTGGCCGCCGGTCAGGCCACCAAGGTCAACCCGGCAGCGCGACCCGAGGCGGTTGGTCTGCTCGGCTGTGGGGTCATGGCCGGGTTCGGCGCCGCGGTCTACACCGGCAACGTCGGTCGTGGCGACTCGGTCGCGGTGTTCGGCTGTGGTGGGGTGGGGAACGCAGCGATCGCCGGTGCTCGGCTGGCGGGCGCCTCGAAGATCATCGCCGTCGACCTCGACGACAAGAAGCTCGAGTGGGCGAAAGGATTCGGCGCCACCCACACCATCAACGCCCGCGCCAACGACGTGGTGGAAGCCATCAAGGCGCTCACCGATGGCCACGGGGCCGACGTGTGCATCGAAGCCGTCGGGAACCCCGGTGTGCTGGAGCAGTGCTTCTTCGCCCGGGACCTGGCGGGCACGGTCGTGCAGGTCGGGGTGCCCAATCCCGAGATGCGGTTCCCGGACATCCCGATGATCGAGTTCTTCGGCCGCGGTGGGCGCGCTGAAGCCGTCGTGGTACGGCGACTGCCTGCCCAGCCGAGATTTCCCGATGCTGACCGACCTCTACCTCCAGGGCCGTTTCGATCTCGACGGCTTCGTGTCCGAGACGATCGCCCTCGATCAGGTCGAGGAGGCCTTTCACCGGATGGAGCGCGGCGAGGTCCTCCGCTCCGTGGTCATCATCTGATGGCCCGCATCGACCGGGTCGTCACCTCTGGGATCTTCAGCCTCGACGGCGAGGACTTCCAGGTCGACAACAACATCTGGCTGGTCGGTGACGATCAGGAGGTCGTCGTCTTCGACGCCGCCCATGACCACCGACCCATCGTCGCGGCGGTCGGTGGCCGTCGGGTCAAGGCCGTGGTGCTCACCCACGGGCACAACGATCACATCAACGCCGCGGCCGAGCTCGCCGAGGCGGTCGATGCACCGATCTGGTTGCATCCGGCCGACACCATGCTCTGGGAAGTCGTGTACCCCGACCGGCGCGTCGATGATCCGCTAGCCGAAGGTCGGCGCATCGAGGTGGGTGGCGTCGAGATCTCGGTGTTGCACACGCCCGGGCATTCTCCCGGCGGTTGCTGCTTCCACCTCCGCGCCGACGGGGTGTTGTTCTCCGGCGACACGTTGTTCAACGGGGGCCCCGGCGCGACCGGGCGCTCCTTCTCCGACCACGACCTGATCGTGGCCAGCATCACGGATCGTTTGCTCGTGCTGCCGGACGCGACGGTGGTGCACACCGGCCATGGCGACTCCACGAGCATCGGCGCCGAGCGCACGCACATCACGTGACCGGGGGGAGCGACCGGCCGATCGACGCAAGCTCGGCCGGTTGGATCGCGGTCGCCGGCGGGTTGCCCGCGGGAGCGGTGGCCGAGGCCCAGGTCGGTGACCTCGATCTGGTCGTGTGGCGGACGGCTGGGGGTCGACCGTGTGTCTTCGAGGCCCGATGCCCGCACCAGTGGTCGCACCTCGCATTCGAGGGCGCGGTCGATGGTGACGAGCTCGTCTGCCTGGCCCACTTCTGGCGGTTCGATGCTGACGGTCGCGGCACCAAGGTCAACGTGAAAGGTCGCCGCGACGACAAGGCCGACATCGCCACGTTCGAGTGCCGGGACGATGGCGAGGTCATTTGGCTCCGGGACCCCGGTTCGGGTGAGGATACGCGCCCATGAAGATCAGCATGACCCTGCCCACGATGTTGCCCGGGTTCGATCGTCGGAGGGCGTTGGAGTGGTGCCGGCTGATCGACGACGGTCCGTTTCACTCGCTGGCGGTCGGTGAGCGGATCAATCATTGGAACACCGATCAGCACACCACGCTGTCGTTCGCGGCGGGCGTGACGGAGCGGGTGCGCATCGTGCCGACCATCGTGATCCTTCCCGCCCATCCGGTGGTCGCCATGGCCAAGGCGTTGGCCACGCTCGATGTTCTGTCCGGCGGCCGCCTCACCGTGGGCGTGGGCGTTGGCGGGCGCGAGCAGGACTATCGTTCGCTGGAGAAGCCCTACCGTCGTACGCACCAGACGCTTGACGATCAGGTGACAGCGCTCCGTCACATCTGGTCGGGCGCGTCACCGTTCGAGGGTTCGCCGCCCGTCGGCCCGCCGCCGGTCCAAGTCGGTGGACCACCCGTCCTGTCGGCGTGCATGGGTCCGAAGTCGATCGCTCGCTCGGCCCGATGGGCCGACGGCGTCGATGGGTTCACGCTGGCCCCCGATACCGACGATCATTCGGTGTGGTTCAGCTCCGTCGTCGACGCGTGGTCTGCGGCCGGGCGGGGCGAGCGGCCCTGGCTGGCCTCCAGCTTCTGGTTCGCGCTCGGGGCTGATGGCCCCACGATGTTGGCCGGATACGCCCGGGACTACATGGCGATCGCCGGGGACGAAGCAGCTGATTTCATGGCCGCGCTGGCGTCGGCCAACTCGACCGAACGGGTGAGCGTCGGCCTCGTCCGTTTGGCCGAGGCCGGATGCGACGAGGTCTTTCTCGTCCCCACGACCGTCGATGTCGGCGTGCTCGACGACCTCGCCCCGCTGATCGCGCCGTACGTCTGAACCCGTCCGGGCGGTCTGAGCGTCAGGGTTCGGACCACCCTCAACGAAGAGAGATCTGCTGTGGTGCGATTTGCCGAGATCGAAGGCTTGTTGAACTTCCGCGACCTGGGTGGGTATGAATCGATCGACGGTGGATCGACCCAACGAGGTCGGGTCTTCCGCTCCGACTCGCTCCATCGAGCGACGCCCGCCGGCCGCCAGCTCCTCGTCGACCGATACGCGCTGACGACCGCGATCGATCTCCGCTCCGCCGAGGAGCGGAAACGGACTGGGATGTTGCCCGAGGATCTGGGCATTCGGTGCGTCCACATCGACGTGATCGATCGGGGCATGAACGCGTCGCACAACCGCGCCAGCATCGATGCCGCGACATCGGTCGGTCAGATCTACCTGTCGATGGCCAGGAGCTCCGGTGCGGCGTTCGCCGAGGCCGTCACCGTGATCGCCGAGTCCGACGGACCGGTGGCGTACTACTGCTCGGCGGGCAAGGACCGGACCGGCATCTTGTCGGCGTTGATCCTGAGCCTCGTCGGAGTCGGAGACGACCATGTCATGGCTGACTTCGCGGTCACCGATCTGCGGGCCAAGGCCATCACCGACCGTTCGATGATCGAGTCACCCGGCATCGAGAAGGTCTGGTCCCGTCTGCCCGAGGGCATCACGGGGGCCCCGATCGGTGCCATGGCCGAGCTGATCGAGCTCCTCCGCCAGGAGTACGGAGGATGGCCCGACTACGCCGCGACGCACGGCGTCACCGACGACACGGTCGCCCGGCTCCGCCGGTTGCTGCTCGTACCCACCTGAGTCGAACGGCCCGTTGCCCTCAAGACGGCCCTCCTGGACCCCGATACTCGGAAGTCGGCCCGTCGAAGGAGGCACGCCGGTGTTCAATCGCCTTCCCCTGCGCACCAAGCTCATCGCTGCGGTCGCAATCCCCATCCTGGCCTTCATCCCGCTGGCGCTGATCGCGGTATCCACGTTCCGGGCCGTGCAGATCAACGGCGCCGAGTACGACGAGATCATCGAGGCCGAAGACATCGTCGCCGACGTCCTTCCGCCTCCGCACTACCTGATCGAGACCTATCTCACGGCGCGCGAAGTCGTCAGCGTGCAGGATCCGGCCGAGAAGCAGGAGTTGCTGGTCCGCCTCGATCAGCTCGAAGCCGAGTTCGAGGAACGTCACCAGTACTGGTTGTCCGGCGAGTTGTCGGAGGAGCCGGTGTTGAGCGAGGCGCTGAACGGCGCCGCGTACGACTCCGGGCTCGCACTCATCACGGCGATCGAGACCCAGCTGATCCCGATCCTCGACCAGGATCACGCCACCCAAGAGGCTGTCCTGGACGACGTGATCCGCCCCGCCTACCTCACCCACCGTGCTGCGGTCGACGAGGTGGTGGCCCTGGGTCTGGAACGTCAGGTCGAGCTGGAGGCCGAGGCCTCCGACCTGGTGTCGAGCCGCTTCACGCTCTTGATCGGTGCCGCGGTGGCGCTGGTCGTCGGTGTGGGCATCATCGCCTCCGTCCTGACCCGCAGCATCCGGCGGCCGCTCGACCGGCTACGTGAGCAGGCCGAGCGCACGGCCAGCGAATGGCTTCCCGCCGCGGTGGCCCAGGTGCAATCAGGCGTCGAGGTGGCGATCCCGCCGGTCGAGCTCCCTGAGGCGCAGGACGAGATCTACTCGCTGGCCAAGTCGTTCGCCGGCGTGCAGGACACCGCGCTACGGCTGGCGACTGAGCAGGCCGCCATGCGGGCCTCGGTCACGAACTCGTTCGTCCAGCTCGGTCGCCGCAATCACGGTCTCCTGGGCCGCTCGCTCGAGCAGCTGTCCAAGCTGGAGTCCGACGAGCGCGACCCGGAGCGCCTGAACGCCCTGTACAAGGTCGACCACCTCACGACCCGCATGCGCCGGAACGCCGAATCGCTGCTCGTCCTGGCCGACAACCCGCCGCTTCGCACCTGGTCCAAGCCCGTCTCGGTGCTCGACGTCGTGCGCTCGGCCATCTCCGAGATCGAAGCCTTCGATCGGGTGTCGGTGGCCAACCTGGAAGCGGCCACGGTGCGAGGCACCGCCGTCGCCGACATCTCCCACCTGCTGGCCGAGCTGCTGGAGAACGGAGCCGCCTTCTCGCCGCCCGGCACCGAGGTCCAGGTGTACGGCCGGATGCTGTCCAACGGCTACCAGATCGCGGTCGTCGACTCCGGCATCGGTATGACCGACGAGCAGCTGGCGGCCGCCAACGAGCGGGTCGCCGAATCCGGCTCGGTGTCCGATGCCTCGCTGGCCACCATGGGGTTGCACGTGGTCGGTCGCCTGGCGGCCCGTCACGGCATCCTGATGCGCTTCACCCGATCGCCTCGTGAGGGTGTGGTGGCGACCGTCGTGCTCCCGACCAGCGTCTTGGGTGAAACCGATCTGGTCGAGGCTCCGAACCTGCCTCGACCGACGGCCCCGGCCACCGCCGACCCGGGTGTCCTCGCCGAAGCGAGCCAACCCGACACCGAACGCCGCGTCGCCGTGATGAGTCGACTCCAAGCGATGGCTGAGCCCTCCGCCGAGCGGGCCGAGCCGGTCGCCCCCCAGGTCCCGACGACCGTCGGGGCGGCGCTTCCCTCCCGGGCGTCGGCCCCGGCTGCGCCGGCCGACGACGAACACCAGGCGGCGGCGGCCGCGCCCGTCTATGACGCCTCGGCGATCGGCTCGGCCCTCGGGTCGTTCCAGCAGGGCCACGATGCTGCAAGGAAGGCCAACTCATGAGCACCGGATCGGTCGAACTCAGTCCCGCCGCCCGCGAGATCCATTGGTTGATGGAAGACCTGGTCACCCGGGTCCCGGCGATCCAGGCCGCGCTGGCCGTCTCGTCGGACGGGCTGCTCATGGCCCGCTCGTCGACCCTCGATCGAGTCGGGTCGGAACACCTGGCCGCCGTCGTCGCCGGGTTCCGTTCTCTCGGTGACGGCGCGGCACCCGTGCTCGGCGTCGGGCAGCCCGAACAGGTCGTGCTCGTGGCCAGCGAGGGCTTCCTCGTGGTGTCGGCGGTCGGTCAGGGCTCGGCCCTGGGTGTGGTGGCCAGCAAACCCTGCGATCTCGGTCTCATCGGGTACGAGCTGGCCCTCACCGCCACGCGGATCGGCGCGGCTCTGACGCCCACGCTCATGACCGAGCTGAAGCGGAGTGTCCTTCGGTGAGCGATTCGGAGAGCTCGTCGGGCGACGAGCTCGTCCGTTCCTTCCTCACCACCTACCGCCGTGAGGAGGAGGAGGATGGGGAGGGGTCGACCAGCATCGTCCGCCCGTACACCATCACCGGGGGCCGCACCGAGGCCTCTCGCGGCGACGTTCGTTTCGAGTCGGTGATCGTGGCCACTCCGTCGGGTCAGGAGGAGCCCGGCCTCACCCCTGAGATCGCGGCGCTGGTGGCCCACGCCGACCGTCCGCGGTCGATCGTCGAGGTGGCCCACCGGGCGGTGTTGCCCCTCGGGGTCGCCCTGGTGCTGGCCGGGGATGCGGTCGACGCCGGTTGGCTGCGGTGTTCGGCCAAGGTCGCCCACGATCGATCGTTTGTCCAACGAGTCCGGGAGGGTGTCCGTGCACTCTGAGCCCATCGACGACCTCCCCATGCCGGCCAAGCTCTTGGTCTCCGGCGGGTTCGGTGTCGGCAAGACCACCTTCGTCGGGACTCTCTCGGAGATCCCGCCGTTCAACACCGAAGCGGCCATGACGGACCGCTCCGTCGGTGTCGATGACACCGGTACGGTCATGACCAAGACGACCACCACGGTGGCGTTCGACTTCGGCCGGGTGACGCTCGACAAGAGCCTCGTGCTGTACCTCTTCGGGACGCCGGGCCAGGGTCGTTTCGGCTACCTGTGGGACGACCTCGCGGAAGGTGCCCTCGGTGCCGTGGTCCTCGTCGACACCCTCCGGTTGGCGGACTGCTTCGACGCCGTGAACTGGTTCGAGCGCCGCATGCTGCCGTTTGTCGTCGCCATCAACTGCTTCGATGGGCAGCTGCACCATCACGCCGATGACGTGCGGGCCGCTCTCGGCATCGGGAGCCACATCCCGGTGGTCACGACCGACGCCCGCAACATCAGCGCCGTCAAGAACACGGTTTTGACACTGCTCGACCACGTGCTCGAGCTCACCTGACACTGCTCGACCACGTGCTCGAGCTCACCTGACTGGTCAGCGTCGAACCTCACCCCGCATGGCGAGGCCTCTGGCAGACTCGCGGCATGCCTGAGCTCGCCTTCAAGATCGCTCCCCACCACGTCGATTGGCCCACCCTGCTCGAAGGGTGGCGCATCGCTGATGGCATCGACACCTACGTCCAAGGGTGGAACTTCGACCACTTCTACCCGATCCAGGGCGATACCTCCGGGCCGTGCCTCGAAGG
Source organism: uncultured Acidobacteriota bacterium (assembly GCA_963732655.1). Classification (GTDB taxonomy): domain Bacteria; phylum Actinomycetota; class Acidimicrobiia; order Acidimicrobiales; family SHLQ01; genus CAVTWS01. Next base: position 115,008 of record CAVTAI010000013.1, read on the forward strand.
GTGGGTCACGCTGACCGCTGCCGCGCAGGCGACGCATCGCCTGCGGGTCGGCTGTCTGGTGAACGGCGTCGTCTACCGGCACCCGGCCGTGCTGGCCAACATGGCGTCCACGCTCGACATCGTGTCGGGCGGGCGCTTGGAGCTGGGTCTCGGCGCCGGCTGGAACGAGCAGGAGTGCGACGCCTACGGCATCGAGTTGGGCACGTTGACGGAACGGTTCGATCGGTTCGACGAAGCGTGCGACATCGTGCGATCCCTCCTGGCTGAGGAGACGACCTCGTACGAAGGCCGGTACTTCACGTTGACCGAAGCCCGGAACGAACCGAAGGGTCCTCAGCAGCCACTCGCGATCTGCATCGGCGGCGACGGCGAGCGCCGAACCTTGCGGACGGTGGCGCGCGTCGCCGATCACTGGAACATCCCGTACTTCACGCCCGAACGGTATGCCCACAGGTCGGAGGTCCTGGCCGAGCACTGCGCGGCCATCGGCCGGGATCCAGCCACCATCAAACGCTCGACGCACGTCTTCGCTCGCGAGGGCGAGGGCCCGGGGGCGGTGGCCGACCAGGCCGAGCAGGTGTTTGCGGCCGGCATCGATCAGGCGATCGTCTACCTGCAGCCGCCGATCGACCTGTCGGTCCTCGAACCCATTGCCGCCGCCTGCGCCGACCTCGTCGCCGGTTGACCACCCCTTCCCCGCCTTGGCCCGGTCCGCACCGATTCCCCTCCCTCGCCGTCCTCCTCCTGCGATGAGCGTGTCCTCCTCGCGGAGGAGGCGCGGGTCGTCGTGAGGACCGATGCCAGGGACGTTCGGTGGAGGTACCGTTCTCCCCATGGCTCCCATGGGGCATCCCGGTCGGTGGGTGATGGCGGTTGTACGCCGTCATCCGTTCGAGTTCGACATCGCGTTCGCGGCGGTCATGACCATCGGAAGCGTGGCGGGGTTCCTCACCGCAGAACCGGAAGGCAGCGAGCGGGACGCTGACGCGTTCGGTTTGCTTCTGGTCCTGATCAGCGCCGGAGTGCTGGCCTGGCGTCGGCGCGCTCCGCTGACGACGTTGTGGGTGGCGACCGCGGCGGTCATCTCGTTCTGGATCCTCGACTACCCGACGGATTTCGACCCGGCGATGGTCTTCGCCATGTACGCGGCCACCGCGCACGGGAAGGATCGCCGACTGACTGCTCGGACCGTCGTCGCCTCCCTGACCGTCATCACCGGTGTCGCGGTCACCGGGGTGATCGTGACCGAGGAGGCGCTCACGTTTGCCGAGGCGGTGGGCGTCTTCCTCATCTTCGGTACGGCCGCCGCGGTCGGCGAGATCGTGTACGGCCGAGGCCAACGGCTCCACGATCTCGAGGTACGGGCGGCCCGAGCGGAGGCCGAACGCGAGGCCAACGCCCGGCAGGCCGTGCTCGACGAACGCACCCGCATCGCCCGTGAGATGCACGACGTGGTGGCCCACGGGATGAGCGTCATGGTCGTCCAGGCCGGAGCGGCTCGTCGGGTACTCGGCACGGACCCGGAGCGGGCGACCGAGGCGCTGGCGACCATCGAGGCCACGGGCCGGGAGGCGCTGGCCGAGATGCGGCGCATGCTGGGCGTGCTTCGCCAATCGGCTGACGAAGCGGCGGTCCTGGCCCCGCAGCCGACATTGCCCGACCTCGACAGTCTGCTGGCCCACTGCCGGGAAGCAGGGTTGTCCGTCACGTTCGAGATGGAGGGCGAGCCGCCCGAGCTCGGTGCCGGCCGAGAGTTGGCCGTGTACCGAGTCGTGCAGGAGGCGCTGACCAATGTCATCCGTCACGCCGGCCCGGCCCGGTGTGCGGTGACCCTGCGGTTCGAGACGGACCATGTGCTCATCGACATCCTCGACGACGGACGGGGGGCGGCGGTGTCGATCGCCGGTGCGTCGCCGCCCGGTGGTCACGGGCTCGTCGGGATGCGCGAGCGGGTCGAGCTGTACCGGGGGCGGCTCACCGCCGGCCCCCGTGCCGGCGGCGGGTTCGGTGTACACGCCGCCATCCCGTACAGCGGCGCCGACCTGCCAGCTCCGGCCGGTGTCGGGCGTGGTGTCCGGTGACGCTTCGGGTTGCGGTCGTCGACGATCAGGAGTTGATGCGCACCGGGTTCACCATGATCCTCGACTGCGAGCCGGACATCGAGGTCGTGGGCGGCGCCACCAACGGCGTATTGGGCCTGGAGCTGTGCCGTCGGGAGCGGCCCGATGTCGTCCTGATGGACATCCGCATGCCCGAGATGGATGGCATCGAAGCCACCCGTCTCCTGCGCGCCGATCCGGATGTCATCACCCGCGTACTGGTGTTGACCACGTTCGATCTCGACGAGTACGTGTACTCCGCCGTGCGGGCCGGTGCATCGGGCTTCCTGCTGAAGGACTCACCGGCTGAGGAGCTGGTTCGGGCCGTGCGGGTGGTGGCGGCCGGGGAGAGCCTGCTGTCGCCGTCGGTCACGCGCCGTTTGATCGAGGAGTTCGCTCGCCAACCATCCGGCGCGGAAGCCCCACCACCCGCGCTCGACGCGCTGACGGACCGCGAGACCGACGTGCTTCGTCTGGTGGCGCGCGGATTGTCCAACCAGGAGATCGCCGACTCCTTGTACCTCGGTGAGACCACGGTGAAGACCCACGTCAGCCGCGTGCTCATGAAACTCGGCGTGCGCGATCGCGTCCAGGCCGTCGTCGTGGCCTACGAGGCCGGACTCGTCCGGCCGGGGCAGGGCTGACGCCGTAAGGGGTCCGATCATCCCTGAGGACGACATCGGGGGTGGTCCGGGTCCCCCGTCGGCGGGAGGGGCGAATCACCCTCGGGCGGGACGACGCGTCGAGGGGACTTCCTTACCGTCAGCAGGGTCACCTATCACGCCTTTCGGAGGCCCCCGATGACCCTTTTGCAGACCATCCCCCGCACCCCGATCAGCACGACCGCCGCATCGGCCCGTGACGCCGTCAAGGTCTACGGCGACGGCGCCACGGAGGTTCGTGCGCTCGACGGTGTCGACATCGACTTCCCCAGCTCGACCTTCACGGCCATCATGGGACCGTCCGGTTCGGGCAAGTCGACCTTGCTCCACAGCCTGGCCGGCCTCGACCGCCTGAGCTCGGGCGACGTGTACCTCGGCTCGACGGCGTTGTCGACGCTCAGCGAGCGTGAGCTCACCCTGCTGCGCCGTGACCGGATCGGGTTCGTGTTCCAGGCCTTCAACCTGGTTCCGACCCTCTCGGCGGCCGAGAACATCACCCTCCCACTCGATTTGGCCGGTCGCCGGCCTGATCCGGGCTGGTACGACCAGGTCATCTCGGCCGTCGGGCTGGGCGAGCGGCTTCGTCACCGTCCGTCGGAGCTCTCGGGCGGCCAGCAACAGCGGGTCGCCGTGGCCCGGGCGCTGGTCAGCCAGCCCGAGGTGATCTTCGCCGACGAACCGACCGGGAACCTCGACAGCCGCACCGGTTCGGAGATCCTCGGTTTCCTGCGCCACGCCGTCCGGGAGTTGGGCCAGACCATCGTCATGGTCACCCACGATCCGGTGGCGGCCAGCTACTCCGACCGAGTCGTCTTCCTGGCCGACGGCCGGGTGATCGACGCCCTCGATGCCCCGACGCCCGAGCGCGTCATCGATCACATGCGCCTGCTCGGCGCCTGAACCCCAGTACACCGTTCAAGAAACGAGGAGACAGCCATGTTTCGCCTCACCTGGCGCAGCCTGCGGGCCAACCGCATCCGATTCACCCTGACCGCCCTCGGCGTGACGTTGGCCGTCAGCTTCGTCGTGTCGGCGTTCGTGCTGGCCGACGGCCTTCGATCCTCCTTCGGGGAGGTGTCAGAGGAGATCGCCGCCGGAGTCGATCTCGAGGTCCAACCGGTCGCACCCGAGTTCGGCGATCCCGAGCGGCTCGGCGTCAACGACCTCGCCGCGGTCACCTCGGTCGACGGCGTTCGTTCGGCGGTGCTGGCCACCGAAGCCGAGGAGAACACCGTCCGGCCCATCACCCCGGACGGCGAGGAGATCACCGTCAACGGACCACCCCAGCTGGCCTTCAGCTGGGTCGACGACGCGGACCTCGCCCAGTTCAGCGTGGTCGACGGTCGGGGCCCCACCGGGCCCGGCGAATGGGTGGTCGACGTCGACAGCGCCGACCGTCACGACTTCGTGGTCGGGGACACCTACACCGTGATCTCCTCGACCGGGCGGCACGAACTGGAGCTGGTCGGCACCACCTCCTTCGGGTCCGACAACGAGACCCTCGGCGCCGTGCTGATGCACGTCGCTCCGGACCAGACCGACGCCATCTTCGGGCCGTCGGCGACCGACTCGATCTCCATCGCGCTGGCCGACGGTGCCGATGCCACGTCTGTGGCGACGGCCATCGAGGCCGCGGTGTCCGGGACGGATGTGGTCGATCAGCAGACCGTCGAGGCCGACCAGAACGACGACTTCGGCGAGGGCATCGACATCGTGCAGAACATCCTCCTGGCGTTCGCGGGAGTGTCGCTGTTCGTCTCGATCTTCATCATCACCAACACGTTCGCCATCGTGCTCGGTCAGCGCACCCGGGAGCTCGCCTTGCTGCGGGCCGTCGGCGCCGACCCGTCGCAACTCCGCCGTTCCGTGATGGGCGAGGCTCTGTTGCTCGGTCTGTTGTCATCGGCGGCGGGGATCGCCGGAGGTGTCGGCTTGGCCTACGGGCTCCGCGGGGCAATGTCGGCGATGGGGCTCGATCTGCCGGACGCTCCGACGATCGTGGCCGCCCGCACGGTGATCGCTGCGCTGATGGTCGGCGTCGGGGTGACCCTGATCGCCGCCTGGGGTCCGTCCCGGCGGGCGTCTCGGGTTCCGGTTATCGCCGCCATGCGTGATGTGGAGACGACCGGAAACGGGGTGGGCTGGCGGCGAGAGATCGCCGGAGCCAGTTGGGGCCGCATCGGCGTCGGCTCCGTCCTGCTGGCCCTGGGGGGCGGGCTCGGCGTGGCGGGGCTGACCGGTCTCGGATCGACATCGAGCACGCTGACCGCGCTCGCCGTGGGCGCCATCAGCTTCTTCGTCGGCGTGACGATGGTGAGCCCGCTCTTCACCCGCCCGGTCACCTCGGCCATGGGCTGGCCGCTCCGGCGGACCATGGGCGTGGCCGGTGGTCTCGCTCGGCGCAATGCCGGCCGCCACCCGCGGCGCACGGCGACCACTGCGGCGGCGCTGATGATCGGCCTGTCACTGGTCAGCATGGCGCTCGTCGTCGGTGAGTCCGTCAAGGCCGAGATGCGTGAGGCAGTCGGTACGGCGTTCGTCGGCGATTACGTGGTGAGTGAGAGCTCGTTCTCGGGTTTGCCCGTCTCCGTCTACGACGACATCGAGGTTCAGAGTCCGGTGGCCTCGATCAGCCGCTTCCGGTACACGGACGTCAAGGTCGACGGCCGTGTCGAGGCGATTGTGGCCGCCGACCGTGGTCAGCTCGCCGACGTGATCGACCTGGAGATCCGGGACGGCAGTGTCGGCTCCGGCGACCGCTCGCTGCTGGTGTCGGCGGAAGAAGCCGAGTCCGCAGGACTCGTGGTGGGCGACCAGGTGAACGTCGAGTTCGCGACGGGTGCCCGGACCGACTTGACGGTGGCCGGCATCTATGAGGACAACGCGATCGTCACTGAGCCGTACCTGTTCGACAACGCCACCTTCGAGGTGGAGGGCGTCGACGCCCGCCTCGACTGGCTCGGTCTGGTGGTCGATCCGAGTGTGTCGGCCTCCGAGCTCGACACGGCCTTTGCACAGCTCGAGACGGCCTACCCGATGGTCGAGGTCCAGGACTCCGGTGAGTTCCAGGATCGGCTCGAAGGCCAGATCGACAGTGCGCTGGCCGTGCTGAACGTCCTCGTGGCCCTGGCCGTCATCATCGCCCTCATGGGCATCGCCAACACGCTGGCCCTCTCGGTGGTGGAGCGCACCCGGGAACTGGGGCTGATGCGGGCGGTGGGGATGAGCCGGCGCCAGCTGCGGCGCATGGTGCGGCTCGAAGCAGGCCTGGTCGCCGGGTTCGGCGCCGTGCTGGGCGTGTTGACCGGTGTGCTGTTCGGGTGGGCGCTGGTGACGGCGTTGCCCGAGGACCTGTCGTCGATCGTCGCCATCCCGTACGAGCGCATCGGGATCCTCGTCGCCATCGCCATCGGTTCGGGACTCCTGGCGGCGTGGTTCCCCGCTCGCCGGGCCGGCAAGTTGGCGGTGTTGGACGCCATCGCCTGAACCCGCCAGGCTGAGCGGCCGTGAGTTCGAGTCCCACTCCTCCTCAGGCCGCCAGCCGGCAGGTGGTGGTCGTGGGGGCGATCAACGTCGACTTCGTCGTGATCGCCCCCCGGCTGCCCGCCCCCGGCGAGACCGTGGTGGGCGACGGTATGACCGTCCACGGGGGCGGCAAGGGAGCCAACGCGGCGGTGGCCGCCGCCCGATCCGGGGCGGCGGTCTCGCTCGTGGGGGCGGTCGGCACCGACAGCACCGGTCGAGATGCTCTGGCCGACCTGCGGGCCGATGGCGTCGACGTCAGGTACGTCGCGGAGCTGGCCGACCGGCCGTCCGGGGTGGCGTTGATCGTGGTCGACGAGGCGGGTGAGAACCTGATCGCGGTCGGCGCCGGGGCCAATGCGGCGGTGGCGGCCGATGCGGTGGCTGAGGCGCTGGACGACCTGCTTCCCGTGGCGGGATGCGTGCTGGTGAGCACGGAGATTCCCGTACTGGCGGTCGTGGCGGCCGTGCGAGCGGCCCACGCGGCAGAGGTGTTGTGCGTGCTGAACCCGGCGCCGGTGGTGCCGGGTCTGGCCTCCGCTCTCGAGTCCGGTCCTATCCTCACGCCGAACCGGGGCGAGCTCGCCGACCTGGTGGCAGCGGTCGGTGGTGTCGATGGCGATGTGGTACCGGGCGACGGCGTCGAGGCCTCGGCTCGGGTCCTGGCGGATCACACCGGGTCTCCTGTGGTGGTGACTTTGGGCGCCGAAGGCGTCCTGGTGATCGACGGTGACGTCGTCGAGCAGATCCCCGCATGGCCGGTCGAGGCAGTCGACACGACGGGGGCTGGCGACACCTTCAACGGGGTCTTGGCCGCCGGCCTGGCGGGCGGCCTGCCGCTCATCGACGCAGCGCGGCGAGCGGTCGTCGCAGCAGCCTTGTCCGTCTCCCGGCCGGGAGCGCGCGGTGGGATGCCCACCGCCGCGGCGCTCGACGCAGCGGTCCTGGAGGCGGGCGCATGACCCTTCCACTGATCATCGACTGCGACCCCGGCGTCGACGACGCCTACGCCCTCGCCTTTGCCGCCCACAGCCCCGAACTCGACCTCCGGGCCGTGATCGCCGTCGCCGGCAACGTGCCGCTGGAACACACGGCCCCCAACGCCAGCCGGCTCCTCCAGGCCTTCGGACGCCCGGACGTGCCCGTCGCCGCCGGCGCGGATCGGCCACTCGTCCGCACCAATCCGGTGTTCCGCCGTGTGCACGGAGTGAACGGGCTCGGCGACGTCGACCTGTCGACCCGGTTCGACGCCACCGTCGACCCTCGGGGGATCGATCGGTACGTGACGCTCCTCGACGGCGCGCCCGAGGGTTCGGTCACCATCGCCGCCGTCGGTCCGCTCACCAATCTGGCCCTGCTGCTCGCGCTGCGTCCGGATCTGGCCGACCGGGTCGGGCACCTGATGGTGATGGGTGGCTCGATCGGGACCGGCAACGTGACGGTGCACGCCGAGTTCAACGTGTGGGCGGACCCCGAGGCGGCCTATCGGGTGCTGGTCGAGGCTCCGTGGCCGATCACCGTCGTCGGCCTCGACGTCACGAATCGTTGCTCGTTGCCTCCCGACGTCGTCGCTGCCCTCGGCGAGCGCTCTCCGGCCGGTCGGATCCTCGCCGACATCGTGCGCGGGTATCTGGACCAGACCGGGACCTGGGCCATGCACGACCTGCTGGCGGTGGCGGCGCTGGTCGAACCGAGCATCATCACCACCGCGCCGGCTTCGGTCCTCGTCGACACCAGTGTCGGGCCGACCCGGGGCGAGACGGTGTTCGACCTCTCGCCGGCGGTTGGTGATCGAGTCGTGCAGGTGGCGATCGAGGTCGATGTCGACCGGTTCGTCGAGCTGGCCCTCTCGCGCCTGACCTGAATCGCGCCCCGGTCTGTCGAGCACCGCTACGGTGCGGCGGTGCGATATGCGGATTGCCCGGGGACGTCGGTCCAGCTCCTGATCGACGCGCCGGCGGAGCGGGTATGGGACCTGGTGTCGGATCCGGCGCGGCCGGTGGCGACCAGCGATGAGCTGCAGGAGGCGGCGTGGGGACGGCACCCTTCGGGTGAGCCCGGTGTCGGAAGCACGATCATGGGCACGAACCGCAACGACGCCCTCGGTCAGTGGACGACCACCTCGTACGTCACCGAATGGGAGCCGGGCCGGTGTTTCTCCTGGGCGGTCGTCGACATCGAGGCCAGCGCCGCCCGTTGGTCGTTCGAGCTCGAGGCCCAGGGCCAGAAGACGGTGCTGCGCCAGCATTACCGCGTCGGTCCCGGGCCATCGGGTCTGTCGATGGTGATCGACCAGATGCCCGACAAGGAGTCGGCGATCATCAGTTCCCGGCTGCGGGGCCAGGGCCTGAACATGATGCGGACCCTGGTGTCGGTCAAAGCCGAGGCCGAAGGGAGCAACGCGCTTCCACTGCGGTTGTTGCTCGTTCCGGGTGGGGGCGGGTCCGACCCGGCTCACTGGCATCACGCCTGGGCGGCGGCCGACGACCGCTGCCGCTGGGTCGATCAGGCGGACCCGTTCGGCGGGACGCGCCAGGACTGGGTCGCCACGCTCCACCGGGTGATCGGCGAGTCAGCGTCGCCGACCGTCCTCGTCGCCCACTCGCTCGCCACCGTCGTGGTGGCCCATTGGGTGGCCTCGTGCCGGGCCGCCTCGAACCGGGCGGCGGGCCACGCCGGGCCGGTGGTCGGGGCGCTGCTCGTCGGCCCGGCCGATGTCGAGGACTCGTGGGCCGAGCCCGGCAGCTTGTACAGGAGGTTCGCCCCGATCCCCGTCGATCGGCTGCCGTTCCCGTCGGTCGTGGTGGCCAGCACGGACGACCCATACATCACCGTCGATCGGGCCCGCTCACTCGGCTGGGCGTGGGGCTCGCAGGTCAAGGTCCTCGGGGCCCACGGCCACCTGGGTGCCGACACCGACCTCGGCGCGTGGCCCGAAGGCCGGGCGTTGCTCGACGATCTCATCTCCGAGCTCGGAGTGGCCTGAACGCCCGATTCGGGACCGGGGACTCGGCGCTGAGGTCCATCTCGAGCGCCAGGAGAGCACGAAGGCGGGCGCGTCCCCGATGCAAGAGCACTCGTAGGTTGCCGTCGGTGATGCCCAGGAGCGTCGCCGCTTGCTCGGGCCCGATGTGCTCGATGTCTCTCAGGACCACGACCCGTCTCTGCGCTGGCGGCAGCCGTACCAGGAGCGCTCTCACCCTTGCCGCCACCTCCTCCGCCATGATGTGGTCGTCGACTTCGTCAGCCCACGGAGCCGGCGGGATCTCCCACGATGCCGGACGCGGAGAACCGGTCGGCCACGTCGGCCTCGGGACGGCCGCAGCGGCGCTCTTGCCGCGCCGCGCACCGAGCCTGGTTGCGCAAGACGTGGAAGAGCCATGTCCTGAAGGACGATCGCCCCTCGAAGTGGTCGATGCCGCGCACGACGGCCAGCCAGGTCTCCTGGGTGACCTCCTCGGCCACGGCGCGGTTACCTACGGTCGCTTCGGCCAACCGCAGGAGTCGGGCTTGGTAGCGAGTGAGGATCTCCACGAACGCGCCCTCATCGCCCGCCCGCAGCCGGTCGACGAACTCTTCGTCGTCGTCCACATCGACGGACGCTACACCTGTCGCGCGGCGACGTCAGGGGGCATCTGGTCACCCGCGGATGGTCAGCGCCTGGCTTCCAGGATCAGGTTCAGCGGGGTCTCGGCTGCGCGTCGGAAGCGGGTGAAGCCGGCCTCGTTGAGGACCTCGCCCAGACGGGCCTCGCCGGCCTGGGCGCCGAGCCCGAGGCCGACCTCCTGGGACAAGGAGTTGGGCGTGCAGATCGACGCCGACGCCGTGTACAGGAGCGCGGCCATGGGGTTGCCCGCGATGTTGTCGGCCCGACCGTCGATGGCGAACGGCTCGACCAGCAGCACCGTTCCGTCGTCGGCGAGGTGGTCGAGCGCGTAACGAGCGATGCCGACGGGGTCGCCCATGTCGTGCAGGCAGTCGAAGAAGCAGATCAGGTCGTAGGTGCCGGTGTAGCTCTTGGCATCGGCGACCTCGAAGGTGGTTCCGGCGCCCGCTCCAGCTTCCGCGGCACGTTCACGTGCTGTCGCGATCGACGGTGGGTGGAAATCGAATCCGCTGATCTTCGCCTTCGGGAAGTGCTGGGCCATGACCACCGCTGAGGCGCCATGCCCGCACCCCACATCGGCCACCGTGCCTCCGGCGTCGAGCTTGGCGGCCACACCGTCGAGCGCATTGATCCAGTTCGGCAACTCGGCCCGGTAGCCCGTGCGGAAGAACCACTCCGTTCCCGAGAACAGGCACGGGTGGTGATCACCCCACGACAGAGCGCCGTCGGAGCGGAACGCCGCGGCCACCTTCGGCATGTCGATGAACAGCGAGCCCAAGGCGTTCATGGCGCGGGCCACGAAGGCCGGCGAACCGTCGTCGGCCAGCGCCATCGCACCTTCAGGAGTCAGCGTGTATCGATCGGTTCCGGCGTCCCAGGTGAGGAGCCCGCCGGCCGCCTGGCCGTCGAGCCACTCACGCACGAGCCTGGGGTTGCATCCCGACGCGCCCGCGAGGTCAGTTGCAGTGGCCGGTCCGCGAACGGCCAGCAGCCTGTAGAAGCCGAGCTCGTCGCCGAGCCAGATGGCGAAACAGAGCGCGCTGCCGGTCATGTGACCGACCATCTGGCCCATGAATTCGCCCAGCTTCTCCTCGTCGACGGTTTGCCTGTCAATGGTTGTCGTCATGCCCATTCCTCCTCGTGAGAGTGAAGTCTCCATGTGAACGGTTGCGTGGAGGGGTGCCCGTGTTACACCGGCGCCGACAACTCTCGATTCGGGCGGTACTCTCGGTCCGATGGCGGCAGGCGGCACGAACTGGCGGACGGTTCGATGGCTGCACATCTCGTTCGTAGCGGCCGTGTTCCTGTCCTCCGGTTGGGCGTCGCCGCTGTTCGTGCCCGCGGCGATCGTCGCCCTGGGGAGCCTTCGCTCCTTGGCGCATGCCGCGCCCGATCGTTCGGTCTCTGTCGACTTCCGTCGAGCGATGGTGCTGGTGGCGACCTCGGTGCCGGCTGCCGCCCTGTCGTGGGTTCGCCCGGTGAGCGACGAAGGGTTCGGGATCCTGGCCTGGCTCCTGGCGCTGGCCGGTGCAGTGGCCTACCTCGGGGCCATGCGTCGATGGTGGGCTGCGGCCGGGCCGCGCCGGATCGCCGCGGCATGGAGGAAGGCCCAGGTGTTGTTCGGGGTCCAAGCATCGATGCTCGTGACGTGGGCCGCGTGGGTCGTTCTGGACGGACGCCCTGTCGATGACGCCGACTCGTTCGATCCGGGACGTGCTGCCATCCTCGGCCGCGTCGCCGACGGACGCGTGGCCAACGGGTTGCTGGTCGTCGCGGCGATCGCCGGCGTCGCCGGGATGTTCGCCGCCGGTTGGGCACGCTGGGGTACCGCACCGTCGCCGGGTCAGACGTGGCCGCCCTCCGTATCTGTTTGGGGGTGAGATCCGGTGAGACCGTGTTTCCGCGGGAACGCCTCCTGTGGATAACACAGATCGCGGGGATAACAACTGGACGAGCCGGTGCGCACGTGTGGGAGCGGAGTGGGCTACCTGGACGGCTCCCACAAGCAGCTGGCGGGACGGAGCCAGATCCGATCGTCGAGGGGGATCGTCGCTTCACCGAGGTGCAGGACGATGCCGAGTCGAAATCGGTCACCGAGCCGGTCGCGGAGGTATCGGAGATGGCGGGCGCTTCGATTGGTCGGCGTTGACGTCGCCTTGACCTCGATGCCGACGACGTGGCCCGTGGCATTGTCCTCGAGGATGACGTCGACCTCCCGACCCTCGCTGTCGCGAAAGTGCTGAACGGTCACGCGGCGCTCTGACCATTCGGACTGCTTCAGGATCTCGCCCACGACGAACTGCTCGATGAGGGGTCCTCGCAGGGGTGACGTGCTGAACCCCGCGAGATCGCGTTCGCCGACACCGCTGAGATGGGCGGCCAGACTCAAGTCGACCAGGTGGATGCGTGATCGCCGTTTGGCCGCGGTCGCCGCGTTCGGGGCGAATGCGGGGATGAGGTGGAGGAGGTGGAGCGCTTCGAGGATGGCGATGTAGTTGGTGACGGTGCTGCGGTCGAGCTCCAGGTCGCGAGCCAGATCGGCGACGACGAGCTCGCCTTCGATGCGAGCAGCGATGGCCCGCAACGTCCGCCGGAGCTCGTGTTCGCGTCTCACGTCAGCGATCGGTCGGAGAGCCTCCCTGTTCACGACATCGTTGACGTAGGCGTCGAACCAGTATCCGCGCTGGCGGGCCGTGAGCTCGCCCAACGCCACTTCGGGAAACCCGCCTTCGATCACGAGTTGAATCATGTGGGCCGGATCGATAGGCACCGGTGATCCAGCCCAGCTCCCCGCGCTTTCGAACACGTCGTCGACGAAGGATCGGCGGTGGCCGAGGCGCTCGCCGACGGAGAGCGGCCAGACCTGGACCCGCCCGACCCGGCCGGCGAGGGTCTCGGTGATTCCTCTGGAGGCCAAGTAGTTGGCCGAGCCGGTCAGAATGAAGCGGCCCTTGGTTGGGTCAGCGTCGACAATCCTCTTGACCGCCAGCAGAAGACCCTCGCCCGCTCGCTGGAATTCGTCGATGACGCTTCCGTGGGGGAGTGATGAGGCGAATCCGACCGGGCTAACCAACAGTTTCTGGGACCTCTACCCAGCAGAAATACGGTGTCCGGGCCGCGACGTTTCCGCGGGAACGTCTCCTGTGGATAACCATCACCTGCGACACGGTGGCGGCGGTTGTTGTGGGTCGGCGGATTCGGGCGCGACACAGCACGGGCCAGGCGGAATGCCCGCGCCTCAGCCGGGCCGGGCAGAATGCCGGCGGTGTCCGTCGTCATCACGAACGCTCAGGCCCGGCGCATCGCCCTGGCCGCTCAAGGTTTCGGCGAGCCGCGTCCGACGGGGCGGGTGGACCGGCGGCATCTTCGGCGCGTGCTCGACCGCATGGGCCTCATCCAGATCGACTCCGTGAACGTGCTGGTCCGCAGCCAGGAATTGCCGTTGTTCGCGCGGCTCGGGCCGCATCCTCGGACGCTGATCCACGAGGCCACTCGGGCCGGCGAGCTGTTCGAGTACTGGGTGCACGAGGCCAGCCTGGTTCCCGCCGAGCACTACCACCTGCACCGCTGGCGGATGGATGAGCCGCACCGGTGGGCCGGGATGCGCCGGCAGGCCGAGGAGCAGGCCGAGTACATCGAGTTGGTGTATCAGCGTCTGCTCGAGGAAGGTCCGCTGGTGGCGGGGGACCTCAAGGCCCGAGTGGGCAAGAAGAGCACGTGGTGGGACTACGACGACGGCAAGATCGCGTTGGAGGTGCTGTTCTCCGACGGTCGGGTGGCCGCACGACGCCGACTCCGGGACTTCGCCCGCGTGTACGACGTCCGCGAGCGCGTGAATTCCAGCCGACGCCTTGGCCCGGACCGCGCCCGCTTCGCATGAGGCCCACAAGGAGTTGCTCGCCCTGGCCGTCCAGCATCACGGGATCGGCACCCTCCACGATCTGGCCGACTACCACCGCTTGGCGATCGGCCCCGCTCGTCTGGCGATGGCCGAGCTGGTCGAGGAGGGGCGGGTCATGCCGGCCACGGTGACGGATTGGCATCGGCCGGCCTACCTCCACCCCGAAGCCCGTCGGCCCCGCAGGATCCGAGCCCGAGCGTTCCTGAGCCCGTTCGACCCCGTCGTGTGGAACCGGGACCGGGCGCTGCGCCTGTTCGGCTTCCGCTACCGCATCGAGATCTATACCCCGGCGCCCAAGCGGCAGCACGGGTACTACGTGCTGCCGTTCCTGCTCGACGACGCGTTGGTGGGTCGCGTCGACCTCAAGGCTGATCGCGCTCGCTCGACGCTGATGGTGCAACACGCCTGGTCCGAGCCGGGCGTCGACGAGGGGCAGGTGGCGTCCGAGATGCTCGAGGAGCTTCGGCTGATGGCCGGCTGGCTGGAGCTGGACCGAATCGAAGTGACCGGCCGCGGCGACCTCGGCCCCCGGTTGGAGGCACTGACTCGGGGCTGACCGGCCGGGGCGTGGGTGACGGTGCACACGCGACTGCAGAACCGCCCTCGGGACCTCCGGCCCTTGGCGTCGTCGCGACGTCCGCCAAGCATGGAAGCCCGGGAGCGCTGCACGAACCGGCGGACCAAGGTCGGACGAAACCATGACGATGCGACGTGTCGAAGGAATCGATGCTGCGTTCCTCGCGGCCGAGACCGCCGAGTGGCAGTTCCACGTCTCCGTGGTGCAGATCGTCGACTCGGCCAACGCCCCCGGCTTCGGGTTCGAGGCGGTCCGGGCGCTGCTCGAAAAGCGCATCCACCTGGCTCCCCAGTTTCGCTGGAAGCTCGTCAGCGCGCCCCTGAACGTCGGGTGGTCGTACTTCGTCGATGATCCCGAGTTCGATCTCGACCACCATGTCCACGAGATCGCGCTCGGCGGCGCCAGGGAACCGTGAGCAGCTCGGCCGGCTGGTCGGAGACCTCGTCAGCCAGCCGCTCGATCGCCGTCGTCCGCTCTGGGACGTGTGCTTCATCGAGGGGCTCGAGGGCGGCCAGACCGCGGTGCTGACGAAGGTGCACCACTCGATCATCGACGGGCAGTCCGGCGTCGACCTGGCGACGACGCTGTACGACACGATGCCTGATCCCCCAGACCTACCGGCGCCCCCACCGTTCCACCCCAGGCCCCTGCCGTCGAGTCTCGAGATCGCTGCCCGCAACAGCCTCACCGCGCTCCGGCTTCCTCTGCGCACCGTGCGGCTCGGTCGCCAACTCGTCGAGGAAGGCATCGTCGCGCTGCCCTCCGCGTTTGGCGCCGGCGCGGCGGCCCGTCCGTTTCAAGCCCCGCGGTCACCCTTCAACGGACAGCTCTCACCTCATCGGTCCTTTGCCGCGTCGACGCTCGCGCTCGATGTCGTCAAGCGGGTCAAGAACGCCGCCGGGGTGACGGTGAACGACGTTGTGCTCGCCGTTTGTTCGGGCGCGCTGCGTGGCCATCTCGACAGCCTCGGAGCTCTTCCCGACAAGCCTCTGATCGCCCAGGTGCCGGTGTCGACCCGCACCGAGGCGACGCGATCGCGCATCGGGACCCAGGTCGGGTCGATGTTCGTGTCGTTGGCGACCGATGTGGAGGATCCGCTCGAACGCCTCCAGGCGGTCCACCGGAGCTCCGAGGCCGCGAAGCGGCTGAACGGCACGCTGGCTGCGCACCGCGAGCTCGGATTGACCGATGCGATTCCGCCGGGCTTGTTCGGGTTCGCGTCGAAGATGTGGGCGATGGCCCATCTCGACGCTCGCACGCCCCCGCCGTACAACGCCATCGTCTCGAACGTCGCCGGTCCTCCGGTCGACCTCTACATGGCGGGGGCACGGATCGTCTCGATCCACCCCATGGGGCCGCTGCTCTACGGAGGTGGATTGAACATCACGGTGTTCAGCAAGGGCGCCACCATCGATGTCGGCCTCGTGACGTGCCGGGAACTGGTACCGGATCCTTGGCTGATCGCCGACCGATTCGTCCCCGCACTTGTCGAATTGACCCGAGCCGTGCTCCCGCGAAAGCGGCACCGACGTTCCGAGGCGGCAAGATGACCGGTGCCGAAACGGCCGCGACCACCACCGACGATCGGGCGCCGGTTCCGAACATCCCCCGGGGCCGGCGCATCGAGCTGCACCGGCGGGGGACGACGTTCGTGCGCAGCATCAAGGGCCCGGCGGGAGCGCCGACGGTCGTCCTGCTCCACGGTCTGGCGGCGACGGCGGCCTTGAACTGGCACCAGGCGTTCGAACCGCTCTCCGAGCACTTTCGGGTCATCGCCCCCGACCTTCGGGGCCACGGCCGCGGGATCCGGTCCCGTCGGCGGTTCAGGCTGGCCGACTGTGCCGCCGACGTGGCCGAGACGCTGCGGGCCCTCGACGCCGATCCCGCCATCGTCGTCGGCTATTCGATGGGTGGACCCGTCGCCCAACTGCTCTGGCGGGACCATCGCGATGTCGTGAGCGGCATGGTGTTGTGCGCCACCGGGGCCGAGTTCGTCCCTGGCAACCGGGAGCGTTACGCCATGGTGGCGATGTCCCAGATACTCGTCGGCACGACACGGCTCGGCACCGTCGTCGCCTGGCTCCCCGGCACCGTGGCGCGCCGAGTGCTCAACCTCCCACGCGGCGACAGTTCCGCGCCCATGGCCGCCTGGGCTCGGAGGGAGATGAGCAAGCACAGCCCGCGCATGCTTCTGGAAGCTGGTCAGGCGATCGCCACGTTCAGCTCGAAGGACTGGGTACACGGGATCGACGTGCCGACTTCGGTGCTGGTGACCACACGCGACTCTGCGGTCCTGCCATCGGGGCAGTTCCGGCTGGCCGAGCGCGATTCCCAACGCGCACGTCAACCTGCTCGACGACGGCCACGTGGCGTGCATCAACCCGGTGTTCGGCAGGAAGCTGACCGACGCCTGCCTCGATGTGCGCCGGCGTGCGGAGCAGCGGTCGCGGGGTGAGTGGCCGCAGTCCTCGATCGACCCGTAGGTCAGAAGGCCGGGCGATCGGCAGTAGGGTCGAGTTGCCGGCCGCGGCGAGCGGTTGACTTCGCCACCTTCGTCGAGCCGAGCACCGCTCGCGACTACGTGTTCGCGCGCGTGTCGAGCAGTGCGCTGGTTCCGCAATCCGCCGGAGAACAGCGTGGTGCCATCGCGAATCGTTCCCAGCCGGCGACCCGACGACGCGGTGATACGCCGCAGAGGGCGTGGTTCCTGGTGGCCTCGAACGCGCCAGCGGAACCACTGGTAGCGGCGCGTTCGCGGCGTCGTGTCGGAGACCTGGCGGTCCGGGATCGCTTCGAGATCACAAGAGCACACCCATCGGGGTCACCGGTCGAGGGGTGAACTCGGGCCCCTGCTACAGGCGCTGAGCTCGAGACGACCTCCCTCGAGGAGACCGTGGAAGAAGCGGTTCGACTCGCTGCGTCTCCACGGGGCTCGCGTGTGGCTCGCGGCCCCGTCGTCGGGCCGTGGGCCCAGCATCCGCACCCTTCCGGGCGCGCCGGATGCCAGCGGGGAACGCATCGGTCACCTACGCTGCCGACCTGGTGTGGCCACGGGGCCGCACAGACAGGTTGGTTCCGAGCCATGCAATTCCTCCTCAAGCTCTTCGGGATGTTGAGCGGCAAGCAGAAGTCGGCGCTCCTCGGTTCGCTCGGGGGCATGCTCTCCGGGGGTGGGCTCACTTCGATCCTCGGCAAGCTCACTCAGGCCGGGTTGGGCTCCCAGGTCGACTCGTGGGTCGGCACCGGTACCAACGCTTCGGTTTCCCCCAAGGCGCTCTCCGGTGCCCTCGGCGCCGACGTGATCGGCAAGATCGCGGCCGAGAACGGGGTGTCGAACCGCCAGGCCGCCAACGGACTGAGCAAGCTGCTCCCCCAGGTGGTCAACTCGCTGTCTCCGAAGGGCGCGCTGGCCAGCGGCACCGACCTCGACGATCTGCTGAAGAAGCTCCCCAGCCTGTTGGGTTGAGGCTGCGCGGCCCGAACCGAGCGGCGGTTCGGCCGGCTCAGGGTTCGTCGGATAGGCGACACCAGGATCCGGTCGGAGCCTCGGCCAGCCGACTTGCCAAGGTGGTGGGGTCGACAGACCACCGTGCTGCCAGGGCGAACACGTCCTGCTCGACCACAGCACGGTCCGCGTCCTCGAGACCGAGCTCCAGCTCGGCCGGTGTCGGGGGTCCCAGGGCCGTCCAGGTTCCCTGGTCGCCGCTGACCTCCACCCGTCGGTCAGGGCCGTTGCCGGACCGGCACCACTCATGGGTCTCGACCACCCGATGGGTCCGGAAGAGCTGGACCTCGGCGCGCAGTGTCGCCGCCACTGCGGGGACATCGATCGGTACGAGCAGCACATCGGCTCCGACGGCGAGGATCCACCCGTCGACCGGTGGGAGGACGAAGCACCCTTCGGAGAGGGCGGCTGACTGCGGCCGTGTCGGTTGACATCGGCAAAGTGGGCTTCTATCGTTATAGGACGATGATACGGACAGAAGACGATGCAACGTTACCTGTGGTGTTCCCTGAGGTCGCGGCGTTGTCGCCGGCGGCGGTCTTGTTCCGTGGCCTCGGTGATCCGAACCGCTTGGCCATCCTTCAGCACTTGGCATTGGGTGAGCATCGGGTTCGTGATCTGGTCGATCACCTCGGGTTGGCGCAGAGCACCGTGTCCGCGCATTGCCTGTGCCTGGCGGAGTGCGGGCTGGTCCAGTCGCGGCCGCAGGGCCGTTCGACGGTGTACTCGCTGGCCAGGCCCGAGCTCCTCGACCTCCTCAAGGCAGCCGAGCAGCTGCTGGCCGCAACCGGAGACTCAGTCGTCTTGTGCCCCCACAACGACGGGTCAGCTCGGTGATCGACGCTTCAGTGCTGGCACCGGCGTTCGACTCGGACGGAATGCGACACGCCCGGCGGGCCGTGCGGGCCGTGGTCGGCGCCAAGCTGATCTACAACGTCACCGAGGGAATCGTGGCGATCGCCGCGGGCGCCGCGGCGGCGTCGTCTGCCTTGATCGGGTTCGGGCTCGACAGCGCCGTCGAAGTCGCGTCGGCTTTGGCCATCGCATGGCAGTTCGCCGGTGGGCGCCCGCACGCCGAACGCGAGCACGTGGCGCTGCGGTTGGTGGCCGGATCGTTCTTCGCGCTGGGCGTGTTCGTCGCCTACCAAGCGACCCGGTCCCTTGCTGGAGGTGCGGAACCTGAACACAGCACGGTCGGGATCGTCCTCGCCGCTGTGAGTTTGGCGGTCATGCCGGGACTGGCCTTGGCGCAGGGTCGCCTGGGGCGCCGACTCGGCTCGACCGCCGTTGTCGCCGACAGCCGCCAAACCATGATCTGTGCCGGCCTGAGCGCAGTGTTGTTGTTC
Organism: uncultured Acidobacteriota bacterium; assembly: GCA_963732655.1. Classification (GTDB taxonomy): domain Bacteria; phylum Actinomycetota; class Acidimicrobiia; order Acidimicrobiales; family SHLQ01; genus CAVTWS01. Next base: position 134,227 of record CAVTAI010000013.1, read on the forward strand.
GGGTTGGTGGCCAACAGCGTGGCGGGTTGGTCGTGGGCCGACCCCGTTGCCGCGCTCGTGATCGCTGCGGTGGCTGTTCGCGAAGGCGTCGCTGCGTTGCACGGCGAAACCTGCTGCGCGTCACCGGCGATGCTGGTTCTCGGCCCGGACCGCGACGACACCTGCTGTGACGATGACCTCGGGCCGGGTCTGTGATGGCAGCGGTCGCATTGGCGCTGTACCTGCTGGGGTTGGTGGTGCTGTTCGGCGTGCGTTGCTGGGTGCACCACCGGCGGACCGGGTCGAGCGGATTCAAGGGCATTTCGGGTGCGCCGGGCAGCGTCGAATGGTGGGGCGGCGTGCTCCTCGTGGCGGCGGTCATGCTCGATCGGCGAAGATGCTCCCGACTGGCTACAGATCATCGGGCTGGTCGCAGCGGTTGTCGGGTTCGTGGCCACCGCCGGTGCTCAGTCGGCCATGGGGGCATCGTGGCGCATCGGGGTAGACGCGGCGGAGCGGACCGAGCTGGTCACCGGAGGGGTGTTCGGCTCGGTTCGCAACCCGATCTTCTCCGCCATGGTCGTCTCCCAGACTGGGGTCGCGGCGATGGTCCCGTCGCTTGTCAGCGTGGCGTCGGTTGTCGTGCTCATCGTGGCTGTGCAGGTTCAGGTCCGCGTGTGGAGGAGCCGTACCTGTACCGCACCCACGGGGATGCCTATCGGACGTACTGCGCGCGCACGGGTCGATTCGTTCCCCGGCGGTGGTGGGCGGGCGCGGCGCGCTCATAGCCGCTTGACGAGTCGTTCGAGTCCGGTTCGGGACTGTTCAACGGTGCGACGGGCGCGGTCCCACGCGGCGACGTCTCTGAGGGTGGTCGGTCGCGCACCGATGGCAGGGTCTCGTCGTCCGGCTGGTCCGTCGGCGGGTTCGAGGCCGAGGACGCCGTGACGGTAGCGCTCGATGGCAGTGGCCGCCCGGTCCCATCGGCGAGCGTCGCCGGTCGGCCTCGGTCCGAGGGCCTGGTCGACGTAGCTGGCTGGAGCTGCCGCGGCCTGCCGGATTCGGGGTTCGAGCGCCTCGTCGATGTCGGCGACCACGGCTCGGTGATGGTCTCGTTGCCACTGTTGGTCACTGGCGCTTCGGAGCGCCTGAAGCGCTCGGTCGCGGTCTCGGGGAGCCGTGGCCGTCTGGGACGTCGCCTTCGAGTAGTCCGAGGTCGACGTGCGGGACGTCATGGATGGAGGCCATGTGGTGGCGGCGTTGCGAGGCGAGGTCAGGGGTTGTACGCGTCGATAGCGCCTGGAGGCGGGCGTCGTGGACGGCGCCGTTCAGTCGTTGATGATCTCGGTGCTGTTCAACCGAACCATCGTCCGGTAGCGGCGGGACGAGCGTGTTCGGTTCGGCTGACCAGCGGGCCCGGTAGAGGGCGACCTCGTCGACGGCGCGGTCCCACGGTGTCGGGTTGCTGGCCGGTCGTGGCCCGAGGGAGTGGCGAGTGTGGGCGCAAGCAGGTTGTCGTCGTGCGGAAAGTTGGAGGTCCTCGTCGTGCGCGGCCGCGCGGAACCCGTCGGCGTGCCGGCGTCGGCAACTCGCTCTCGTGGAGGGGGCGGCTGGCGGCGTTCGCCGCATGAGACCACGCGCAACGCCGTCCGGCGCGGGTGGCTCGCTTCAACGGGCGGTGCGCCACCGAACAGACGTACGATAGGCTGTTCTGTGTGAAGCGCTGCCTTGGCTGCAATCGCGAGTTCACGCCGTCGAGCCGGCACCTGTTGTGTCCGGCCTGCCGTCGTCACGGATCGCGAGACCGGTGCGCATGCGGAGGGTCGAAGCAGCCGACGTCATCGGCGTGCCGCGGGTGTCAGTCCAGCGCCGGGGAGGCGAACGGGAACTGGCGCGGAGGAATGACGCACCACAAGGCCGGCTGCGTGATGCGGCGAGTACCGGGACACCGTCGGGCTCGTCCGCGAAGCCCGTACGTCTTCGAACACATCCTCGTGATGGAGTCGCGGCTCGGCCGGTATCTGCATCCCGACGAGTCGGTGCATCATCTGAACGGCGTCAAGGACGACAATCGCTCGGAGAACCTCGAACTCTGGGTGCGCCCGCAGCCGAGCGGGATCCGGGCTTCGGATGCGCTGGTCTGGGCGTTGCAGATCGTCGACCGGTACGGGGCATCGGGCAGCTCCAACAATGCTCAAACCAAGCAAGCTTGAGCACTCTTGGAGCTGGGGGGAATCGAACCCCCGTCCGCTAGGCGGTCACCGAACGAGCTACGACCATTCCCGAGTTCGTGGCTTACGGCAGCCACCTCGCCGGGTCGGGTGGCCCTCGCGGGCCCGCCGCCGGTCTTTCCCTGGGGTCAGCGTTCTTTCACGCCGTCAGCGGTCTGTCCCAGCTGTCTCCACCGCTTCTGTTGGCAGGCTGCGATGGACTGGCCCCGCGTGCCGGTTTCCCGGTCGCAATGAACCCATTGCTACCTGATTACTCAGGCGGCGAGGGCGAGATCGTCAGTGTTGGCGTCTCTGTTTGGTGCCCCGTTTAAGGAGTCTGAGCAACTCCGGTCGCCCGCATCGACTTCCGGTCCCAACGTCGAAACCGATCAGCCCCGTGGGTAGTGCACCGGCTCGCACCGGCACGACCCAGTGTAGGCCGCCGGCCCCGCGCTGAGGCCACGACGCGCCGCCCGCCCAGACGAGGACCTTTGGCACTGAACGGGAGTCCCTCGACGTGGTCGCGTGATCCCCGTGACCGGACACCCCAAGGAGGCGATGTGGACGTTGGCGCCGCACGACAGCTGCTGATTGAGGAACGCACCCGCCTCGAACGGATCCTTGGAGCACTCAACGCCGAGAGCGCCGCCGGCGATCTCACCGAACGGGGAGCTGGCGACCTGTCGTCGCTCGACCAGCACCAGGCCGACGCGGCGAGCGAATTGGTCGAGCGCGAGAAGGAGTTCTCGATCATCGAGCGGGTCGAGGCCGACCTGGCCGACGTGGCGGCTGCCCTCGAGCGGATCGGCACCGGGACCTTCGGACGATGTGAATCGTGCGACATGGTGATCCCCGACGAACGTCTCAAATCCGTTCCCGCGACCAGGTACTGCGCCGAACACCGGCGGCAGTGGGAGCTGTCTCGCATCACCCTCGACAGCGTGGCGCCGATCCTGGCGGGCGAGGGTGAATCGATCGACGACCTGATGGCGCGGCGGGCGCACGAAAACTTCGATGCCCTCCCCGACGAGGACGAACCGGTCGGTGACATCGCTCTTGGGCCCGAGGAGTCGGCGATGCACGAGACCCGTGAAGGCATGGGCTCGCGTCGAACCATGAGCGGCGACGAGATCGAACGAGCCGAGCAGTTTGCCGATGACGAGCAGGCCAAGGCTCGCGCTGATGCCGAGACCGACGAGGAGTGAGTGCCGCGAACGGTCACGACGGACTGCTCACCCTGTCGGGTTGACGGGCATTCGAAGGTCGGTCAACCCGGCTCGACCGGGCCCGGCTCAGCCTGGCGAGGGTAGTCCTCGATCATGTCGGCGAACTCGTCGATCGGCTCTCCCGTGGAGCCCACGATCCCGAACGACGCCGTGCGGCCCTTGGTCGGGTCGGCCCAGATCTCGCCGTACTCCTCGGCCTCTTCTGAGGTGTCGAAGCGTGCCGTCGACCGCAACTCCCCGCCCTCGTAGATGCTCACCTCGAACCGGGCGGGCTCGGGTTCGGCGCCGCTGTCGGTCGCCTTTGAACCGCGTGGGTTGGTCGGGGTCGGAGCGTCTGACACGTCGATCGCCGTCTCAGTCCTGATCCGTCGTCACTGGCAGGTGCTCGACGATCACGTCGGATCCGGGTACGAAGGTGGACTCGTGATCATCGTCCCAACGCACGTGATACGGCGGCGCGCCATCGGCGCCCTCGACGGCGATGATCACGCCGGACCGGTCCGGCACGCCGATCTCGTGACTCCGGACGACCAATCGATCTCCGAGTGCAGCACGCATGTTCCTACCTCCAGGTCATGGGGTGTCGACAGACCATTCGGGATGTCGCCCCAGGAATGCGACGAGTCGCTCGAGGACGGGTGCCTCCGGGTTCGACGACACCTCGGGACCGAAGAGCTGTGGAGTTCGAGCCGAGTCGTCGACCCACATCTGGGCACCCCGAAGGGTGGCCTCCACGATGTCGGAATCGACCACCAGGGCTCGTCCGAGCGACCGGCAGATGTCCCACCCGTGCACGACCAACTCGATGAGCTCGAAACCCAACAGCTGCTGTCCCGTCGTGTCACCCCACGGCATGGCATAGGTCCGCTCCACGACGCCGGGACGTGCGAACGCGGCCAGGAGTCGGTCGGCCGCCCTGCGGTACTCGTCCGCGACTGGCTCGACCCGAACGTCGGGATCGAGGTCGAACCGAAGCGGGAGTCCCTCACCGACGTCCCCGAACCCACGGAGACCCCCGACCACATGGCCGAGCAGCGCCGCCAGGTCGAAGCCCGGGCACGGTGTCGGACGATCGTGGTCGTCGGCGCCCACCGACGCGACCACGGGTTCGACGGCAGTCATCGCCCGCTCGAGCAAGGCTGTCACGTCGTCACCCATGCGTGTGATCCTGATCGGCGCGGTGGGCCGGCAACAGAGTCACAGGTCCCGGGACGACAGCGGCTCGCCGCAGTGTTGCTCGAACCAGTCGCCAGCGGCGCGGGCGGCGAGTCGCAACGTGCCCGGTTCCTCGAACAGGTGGGTCGCCCCGGGCACGACGACGAGCTGGCTCGGACCGGAGAGCTGACGCCGGGCCTCCTCGTTCAGCCGGAGCACCGCGGTGTCCCACTCGCCGACGATCAGGAGCGTCGGCACCGTCACCCGGGACAGCCGGGGCCCGGCCAGATCGGGTCGGCCGCCGCGCGACACGACGGCGGCGATCGGGTTGCCTGGTTCGGCGCTGGCCCACAGCGCGGCGGCCGCACCGGTGCTGGCGCCGAAGTAGGCGAGGGGCACCCGGGCCGGCGCGAGCTCGTCGCGGAGCCAACGGGTTGCTTCCAGCAGCCGACGGCCGAGCAGGTCCACGTCGAACACGAGGCTACGATCCCGCTCCTCGGCGGGGGTGAGCAGGTCGAACAGGAGTGTGCCGAGGCGTTCGTGCCCGAGCGCGTCGGCCACATACCGATTTCGGGGGCTGAGGCGACTGCTCCCGCTGCCGTGGGCGAACAGCACCACGCCGATGGCGTCGTCGGGCACGGTCAGGTGACCCCGGAGATGCACGCCATCGACCGGGATCTCCACCTCCTCGTCACGGGGGAGCAGGCGACCGACCGGACGTCCATCGGTGGCGTGGTGGGCGGCCCGGAGGCATGCCTCGACCTCGTCGTCGGTCGTCTGCGCGAAGTCGAGGTACCACTGGCCGACGCCGTAGTACGGCTCCGGGGTCCAGGGGCAGATCAGCTGGTCGGCGACGTGAGCGAAGCGGCGCTGCCAGTGCGAGGGCGCCACCGGCACGGCGACGACGACCCTCTCCGCGCCCCGGGCCCGCACGACCTGGCACGCCGCGATCATCGTCGACCCGGTGGCGATGCCATCGTCGACGAGCAGGGCAGTGCGACCGGCGAGGGGAAGGGGTGGCCGACCACCCCGGTAACGCTCGACGCGTCTCGTCAGCTCGGCGCGTTGGGCGTCCTCGACACGGGCGATCTGGTCCTGCGTCACCCTGGTTTCCGCCACGATCTCCTCGTTCAGGACGCGGACACCCTCTTCGCCGATCGCGCCCATGCCGAGCTCGGGCTGGAACGGCACCCCAAGTTTGCGCACGACGATGACGTCGAGAGGTAGCGCGAGGCGGTCGGCCACCTCGGCGGCGACCGGCACTCCACCGCGGGGCAGGCCGAGGACGATGGTGTCGGTACCGCCGTAGTCGGTGAGCAGCTCGGCGAGCTCCGAGCCCGCCTCTCGGCGGTTGCGGTATCTACTGTGACGGATCATGCCTCCCTCCGATGTTCCGGGGCGTGTGTCCCGTATCTCAACCCGGGCACGGGCTGGTTTCCAGAGGACAAGTGCCCAAGACGCGGTGTGGATCGTCATTCCACCGTGCGGATGCTGGATGGAATGTCGATCCGACCGACTCGGCGGGTCAGCGCAATCGGTGCCAGCCCGACAGCGACGATCCCGAGGAGGAGCGTGACGCCGACGGTGCCGGCATCGATTCGAGGGTCGAGCCCGACCTCCGGGACGGTCCGCGAGGTGACGTCGATGACCCACCCGAGGGTGAACCAGCCGCCCACCAAACCGATAGCCGTGCCGAGCACCCCGATCAACGTCGACTCGGCGACCGCACCGGCGATGATCGTGCGCCGCCGGATGCCGAGGGCCAGCATCGTGGCGTGCTCGCGTGCTCGCTCTTCCCCGGCCACACTGGCCGCGTTGTAGGCGATCAGGAGGGCGACGGGCATCACCACGATCTCGACGATCCTCAGGAAATCGTGGTACCGGCCCACCCAGTCGACGAGGATGCGCGTGGTAGCCGTGACCGGTCGTATCACGGCCACCGCCGGCTCCTCGAAGAGATCGCGCATCAGACTGTCGGTCGAGGCCGTGGGCTCGAGCGTGAGGTGGTTCACGTACCCAACAAGGCCGGCCGTCGCCACCGCATCGTCGTCCATGTATGCGAACCCGCGCAACGGATCCGGGTTGAGCCCGGCCACCGTCATGATCGAGTCGACGTACGAGATCGAACCGGTGGCACTCAGCTTCGGGTGGCGGACGACGAGCGTGTCGCCGGGTCCGACCCCGAGCTCGTCGGCGGCCGTCTGGGTGATCACGATCCCGGGCTGCCCGGGCGTTTCGTGCGGTCGCGCGACGGTGGGTCGCCACACTTCGTCGTCCTCGAAGCTCTCGGCGATGACCTCGATGGGGTCGCCACCGTCGGGCCCGATCAGCTCGGCGTCGAGGATCACCCCGACATCGGCGCGGGCCACGCTGGTCCGGTCGGTGAGGCGGGCGACCTCCGCTGCGTCGGCCGGGTAGAAGCCGTCGAGCCGCACGCCGACCCGGCTCGGGGAGTCACCGTGGAGCTCCCGCTGGCTGGTCGCGATGCTGGCGTCGAACGTGTCGAACGCCCCGAGCACGGCGACGACCGTGGTGAGCGCGCCCGCGATGCCGACCGCGGTGAACAGGCTTCGCCGAGGGCTTCGCAGCACGGACCGGATGGGCAGGAGCGTCGTGACCTTCCCGAGGCGTCGGCCCCGGCGGCCGGGTCGGAGCCAGCCACCGCGCGAGCTCCGCAGTGACCCGGGCCGAAGTGCCTCGACCGGCGTGAGGCGAGTGGCCCGCCACACGGGGTACGTGCAGGCTCCGATCGGGAGTACGACCGTCATCACCAGGGATCGGAGGTAGATCCAGGCCTGGAAGGGTCGCTCCCAGACCGGCAATGGCAGGAGATCTCGGAGGAACGCCCCGAGCGCCACGCTCAGGACGAGACCGATGAGCAACGCTGCCGCGACGCCGGCCAGGGCGAACTGGGCGCCGATGAGCAGGGGACGTCGCGCGACCTCGCGGCGGCGCATGCCGAGGGCCATGCCGATGCCCATCTCGCGTCGCTGCGCTTCGACCACACGATGGGAGAGGTTGAACGTCGCCAGCGCCGCACCCACGAGGATGATGGTGGCGAACACGTCGAAGAACTGCTGATCCGAGCCGATGTCCTCGTACAGGAACGTGTAGCTCTCCTCATCGGTCAACGCAGTGACCTCGGCCTCGGCGGCCGGCAGCGCGGCGGCGAGCGCCGACTCGAGTTCGGCGGTCACCGTGGTGACATCAATGTCAGGCGCCAGCCGCAGGACGATGTCGTTGACCTGAGCCGGTGTCGCTGCGAGTCCCTGCGCCGTGGCGAGCGTGGTGTACACCGTCGCGAACGTGGCGTCGCTCTCGACTGCGCCCTGGCTACCTGTCACGACGAACTCGTCGGGGGCGACCCCGAGGCCGACGTAGTCCACCGTCGCTCCACCGGCCAGGTGGATCGTCCCCTGGGCGGGCAGGTCATAGTAGGCCGCGAACTTCGATTCGAGGATCCCGACGGCCGACGTGGTGCCCGACGGAAGTGCGTGCCCGTGGTCCACGTGGACGAGATCGACCTGGCCGTCGCCCTCGCCCTCGTCGGCACCGACGATTCGGCCCTCGACGAGCACGGTCTGATCACCGGCGGTCGCGTCGACGGTGGTGGGCGCGACCAGGCGTTCGAGGCGGGCGACCACATCGGCGTGGTGGGGGATGGCATCGACGACGGCGACGAGGGAGCCCTCGGGGACCCCCGCCGCCAGGGATACCCGCACGTCGTGGACGACCAGTGTCGAGTAGCTGGCTCCGATCGACGCCCGTCGCCATTCCGACATCGACGACAGCGCGGCGTGGGTACCGGTGCCGGTCCCGACGATGAGACCCATGACCACGACGGACAGCCATCGGCGGCGCCCGTCGCGCCACGCCCACCGCAGCCAGAAGCCCGATCGGAAGGCCATGCGGGCGGTCGTCACCAGCGCAGCTCCCGGACCGGCGCCCGCCCGCCGCTCGGCGGGCCATCGGCGACGATCCGTCCGCTCGAGAGCTCGACCACCCGGTCCGCCGTCCGGGCGATCTCGCGGTTGTGGGTCACGAGGATCACGGCCCGGCCCGGTCCTACCGAGCCCTGCAACAACTCGAGGATCTGGACGCCCGTCTCGAAGTCCAGCTCGCCGGTCGGTTCGTCGGCCAGCAGAACCGGGTTGCCGGTCGCCAGCGCCCGGGCGACGGCGACCCGCTGCTGCTCGCCGCCGGACATCTGGTGCGGGAAGTGGTGCGTGCGCTCCGGCAGGCCCACTCGGCCGAGCAGATCGATCGCTCGTCCGTACCCGTCGTCCCGCCCCGCCGTCTCGGCCCCGAGCTGCACGTTCTCCAGCGCCGTGAGGGTCGGGAACAGGTTGAAGCTCTGGAACACGAACGCCACCTCGCAGCGGCGAACGTCGCCGAGGGCGGCCCGCCCGAGCGACGAGACGTCTCGACCATCGAGGATCACCGTGCCCGCGCTGGGCACATCGAGGGCGCCCATCAAGTTGAGCAGAGTGGTCTTGCCCGATCCCGACGGCCCCAGGACCACGACCAGCTCTCCCTCGGCGACCACCAGGTCGACATCGGCGAGCGCCGTCACGGTCCCGATCGCGGTGTCGTACCGACGCGACACGTTGCGCAGCTCGACGAGAGGTCGTGGCGTGTCGGGAACCATGGCCGCACGATCACCCGTTGTGCACCGATCAGGAAGAGGCATTGGACCTTGGCCCCTTCTCCGAACCGGGTGGCTGGCCGAGAGTCGATCCCATGCCCGTCGTCGACGTCGCCCGGCGACCACGCATCGTGGTGCTCATGGTGGCGGTGTTGGCGGTGCTGGTCCTGGGCTCCTGCGGTGACGACGACAGCGAGCCGGGCGGGACGACGACGATCGCTCCAGCGGTGACGACCGCGGCGACGGCCGGTGTCACCACGACCTCGGCGGTCGGTCCGTCGACCGAGCTCCCGGCGGCCGACGTCGACGAGATCACCCGGGTGTTCGAGGCGTTCTTCGGTGGTGCCACCACCACGGTCGACCAGAAGCTCGCGGTCCTGCAAGACGGCGAGCGGTACCGGGGGATGATCGAGGACGCCGCCGGCAACGAGCAGTTCCAGGGCATGTCGACCGACATCCGGGAGGTACGGGCCGGGACGTCGGCGGAGTGCCAGTCGTACGGTGCCGGCGAGGGCTGCGCGGTGGTCGTCCATGATCTGCTGGTGAGCGGGTTCCCGATGGCCGCGGGGATCTCGAGCCCGGCGGAGCGCTCCGGGAGCACGTGGCTGGTGGGGTCGGCGGCCTGGTGCAACGTGGTGGCGATCGGTGGGGCTTCCTGCGCCGACGAGGTGGCGCCGGAGTCCACCGAGGCTCCGGCATGACGTTCCTCGGGTTCATCACCCGCAACGTCATGATCAAGCCGCTGCGCTCGTTCCTCACCGCCCTCGCGGTATCGATCGGGATCGGCACGGCGATCACGATGGGCATCGTCACCCACAGCCTCCGGCAGACGGCGGTGCAGATCCTCGCCATCGGGCAGGCCGAGTTCTCGGTCTCCCAGGAGGGTGTCTCCGACCTCCTCAACAGCACGATCGACGAAGGCGAGCTGGGCGAGTTGGCCGCGCTGCCCGGCGTCGAGAGCATGACGGGGGTGCTGGTCTCACCGATCGATCTCGACGACGACAACCCGTTCTTCCTCCGCATCGGGATCGATCCGGCGTCGATGGAGGACTTCGGGGTGCGGGTCGTCGAAGGCCGGGCGTTCACGGCAACCGCCCCGGACGAGGTGATGCTCGGGTACCGGGCCGCCCGCAACCTCGGGTGGGAGGTCGGCGACCGGGTGGCCATCGGCGACAACCCGTTCACCGTCGTGGGTCTCTACTCCACCGGTCAGGAGTTCGGCGACGCTGCCTCCATGGTGCCGCTGGTGACCCTGCAGGCCCAGGAACGCCTCGGCGGCTACGTGACACTGGCCTTCGTGCGCACCGCTCCTGCCACCGATGTCGACGCCCTGCGGGCGCGCATCGAGTCCGACTTCCCGCAGTTCATCACGGTGCGCACGGCCGAGGAGTTCGGGCGGGCGGATCGCAACGTGGCGCTGCTCACCGCCGCCGACGACGCGGTGACGTTGGTGGCGCTGGTGTTCGGCGTGATCATCGTCACCAACACCATGTTGTTGGCGTTCACCGAGCGGACCCGGGAGTTCGGTGTGCTGCGGTCGATCGGCTGGTCGCGGCGGCGGCTCATGGCCATGGTGATCGGTGAGACGCTCATCCTCAGCTTCGTCGGTGCCGGCGTGGGTGTCGGCCAGTCCTTCTTCGCCGTGCAACTGCTCGAGAACCTGGCCTCGCTGCGTGGGGTGCTGGATCCTGAGTACACGACCGGCGTGTTCGTGCGGGCCCTCAGCACTGCGGTCGGCATCGGGTTCCTCGGCGCGCTGTATCCGGCCCTCCGTGCTGCGTTCCTCGTGCCGCTGGAGGCGCTGCGGCGTGAATGAGTCATCAGGGCCCGCAGGCGATCCGCCGATCGTGGAGTGCGCTGCGCTCCACAAGCGTTTCGGTCGCGTCGATGCGCTCAAGGGCGTCACGTTCTCCGTGGCGACGGGGGAGTTCGTGGCCATCACGGGACCGTCAGGTTGCGGGAAGTCGACCCTGCTCCACCTGCTCGCAGCGCTGGACCGACCGACGAGCGGGCGCGTCGTCGTCAACGGACATGATCTGAGCCGACTGCGGTCTGTCAACCGATACCGGCGCCACGACATCGGGATCGTGTTCCAGCTCCACAACCTCCTCCCTCACGTGAGCGCCGCACGCAACGTCGAGCTGGCGATGTTCGGTTCGGGTGTCTCGCGGCGCGATCGGTCGGAACGATCGGCCGAACTGCTCGAGTTGCTCGGCCTGTCGCACACCGTCGAACGGGCTCCGCCCCGGCTCTCAGGGGGCGAGCGCCAACGCGTGGCCATCGCCCGTGCCCTGGTGAACGGTCCGGCCGTGCTCCTCGCAGACGAGCCCACCGGCAGCCTCGACGCCGAGTCGTCCGCGCGGGTGCTCGGTCTCTTCGACCGCGAGCGAGGCGAGCGCGGCACCACCATCCTGATGGTCAGCCACGACCCGGTGGCCATCGAACGAGCCGGCCGGCAGATCACGTTGACGTGACGGCGGGTCCCACGTCGCTACCGTTCTCCAGATGCCCATTGCCGCCAAGCTCAATGCCCTGGCCAAGATTTCGCTCGTCGCCCTGCTCATCCACGGCGTGGCGTACCCCGACCTCCCCCAGTATCAGGGCAAGGGCATGGGCTGGCGGCTGCTCCTCTACCCCATATCGGCCGTCATCGTTCCGCTCGTCTGGCGCTTCTGGGCCCAACGACGAGCCGCGGGACGGCCGTACCCGCACCTCATCGACGTGTGCGCGGTGGCGCCGTTCCTGATCGACACCGCCGGCAACGCCGCGAACCTCTACGACGCCATCGACTGGTGGGATGACCTGATGCACGTCGTCACCTGGATCCCCTGGGTCATGGCGGTCGGGCTCGCCCTTCGGTACCTCCCCCTCGGTCGGCTCAACCTGGCTGGGCTCACCGTCGGCTTCGGGGCCGTCACCCACATCATCTGGGAGCTGCTCGAGTACGTGGCGTTCATCCGCGACAACCCGAACGAGTACGAGTCGGCCTACCAGGACACCATGGGTGACCTGGTGGCGTCGCTGTCGGGCTCGATCATCGGGGCCGCGCTCGTGGCCACGGTGTTGTGGCAGGTGAGCGATCCCGGCCGCCGAGTGGCTCAGCCCGTCGAGGTGGCCGTCAACCCACGCTGAAGGGCACCAGATCGGACGTGCCGTCCTCGGCGAGGACACTCGAGCTCTCCGACACCACGACCCCGCCGACCCTGATGGTGAGCTGAACCGATTGGCTCGCCCCGGTCACGCAGCTCCGGAAGAAGTGCACGTAGGCCCGGTACTCGCCTGGCGGGGCGCCGCCGGTGGGCCAGAAGATGTTCTCGGCGTGGTCGCCGGTCTCGCCGCAACTCGGGATGTCGTCGCGGTCGAGCTGACCGCCCGACGAGGAGGTGGTCGACGAGTAGAAGATCTCCTCGCCACCGGGATCGATGACGTGTAGATCCATGTCGGAGTCACCGGCCCAGAGCAGGGTGACCTGCACGTCGCCGCTCCCGAGGTCGGGCGGCGCAGTCGAAGGTGTCACGGTGGTCGTGGTCGTCGTCGTGGTCGTTGTGGTCGTGGTCGGGACCGCGATCTCGGCGCACAACGCCTGACGCTCGGCGTCGCTGAGCTGGTAGCCGGAGAGGATCCGCCGCCCGAGGCCGGCGCCTCGGCGGTCGAGGGCGTACTCGACTGGGTCGGTCCGGATATCGCCCGACACCCACGCCTCCTCGATCTGGGCGGTGACCTCGGGCGGGGGTGGCCACCACGGTGTACCACTGGTCGCGTGCTGGTTCTCGTAGGCGAAGGCGTACACGGCCATGCCGAGCAAGTGGTACCGGCCGCCCCGCTCGTCACCGCCGGCGTCGCCGCGGACGTTGGCCAACACTCCTTGGACCCGGGGATCCTCCCGGTTGTCGCGCAGGACGTCGTGGGCGAGAACGAGGGCCTGGAAGACGTCGTTGCTCGTCTCGATCATGGCCATGGCCACCACGGTCTCGAGTGACACGTTGTGGGGGTCAGCGGATCCGGCATTGCGGGCATCGTCGGCGATCGTGCGGAGGGCGTCGCGGATGCGGGTCCCGGCCCCGGTGGGTGCGGTGGAGATCCGGCTGCTCTCGAACCCCAGGTAGTTGACGACATCTTCGAGCGGGGGGATGGCCGTGGCGTCGAACGATCGTGACGGCCCGCACAGTGCTGCCCGCACGATGCCGTCCATCTGGCCGTTCAGCGGACCGTTCCCCAGGGTCTGCAGGGCCGTCCGGAAGTCGGTGAGGGCAACGTGAGCCAGCGGGTTGCTCAAGAAGTTGCCAGCGATCCGGACGATGACGTGCTCGCTGAAGTGAACGATCGGGAAGGCCAGCGTCCCGGCGTCACGGTCGACGACCACTCCCTCGATCACCTCCCAACGGCCTTCGGTCCGCACCAGGACGAGGAGCGTGTCGGAGTCGTCGGGGTCGGCGACGCCGATGGGCACCGAGATCTGACCCGGCGTGGACAGCTGGGTTCCGTCCGGTTCGAGGCCGACGGTCACGGATGCGGTCTGGCCGAGCTGGGCCAGGAGCGCCGGGCCGTACAAGGGGTGCAGGAGGGATTCATCGGCGGCCACCGCGTGCTCGGCGACGGCGTCCCAGATCGCCGAATCGTCCGTGGCGAGGTCGACGAAGGGCATCGCAGGTTGTTTGATCACGATCAGTTCCACATCGACGTCTGCGGTCACCGCCCCGGCGGGGAGAGAGACCCCTACCTGGCCGACGTCAGGAACGTCGACCTTGATCTCGCCGCCGTCCGGCGTGAGGGTCTGCTCGATCCGGATGACGGTGTTGGACTCGTCGTCGCTCGTTTCGTCGCTCGTGCTCTCGTCGTCGCTCGTGCCGTCCGCTGCGACGTCATCGTCGTCGTCGGCATCTCGGAGCACGATCACCGCCGCCGCCACCAACGCGACGACCACCGCGGCGGCGATCGCCGCCAGCAACCCCCGGCGCCCGCTTCCCGAAGGTTCCGCGGCCGGACCCGGCCCGGGCGGGGGAGGGGTTGCCGCAGCCGCTTCGGAGCGCGTCTGCCCATGATCGGAGACGGTGTCGGTCCACCGCCCACCATCCCACCAGCGCAGCTCGGCGCGGCCATGAGGATCGGGGAACCAGCCCGCTGGGGGTCGCGGCTCGGTGGGAAAATCCATGGCGCCTCCCGCTGCACGAAACGTAGCCGTCAGCCTGTCACACCACACCCACCTGTCGATCCGGTCGTCACCGTTGCCGTCCCCGGGTCGTGATGAGACACGTCTCATGTCGACCTCACTGGAGCCTCATGTGGCCATCTCACAATCGGAGACACCCGAGATGACGAGGCGGACGAATGAGCCCTGCCAGTGCAAGAGATGTGAAGCCGTTGACGGCCGTCCCGATTCGACCTCAGACGCTCGGTGGAGCATCGCCGTGGTCCGACCCACATCGTTCGCTGCGGGCTCTGCTCCAGCCCACCGAATCTGATCCGGCACAGTCCGTTGCGGCGCGCCCCTGGTGGACCTTCAACGCAGTCATCGCGATGGCGGGCGCTCTCGGCCTGGTCAGTGCCGTGGCCATCGGCCCGATCACCCTGGTCTCGACCGGCTCGGTCATCTGGTGGTATCTCGCGATCGGCCTGCACGCTCCATTCCTCGCCATCCTGGTCTTTCTCGCCGCCGGGCTCGTCGAGCGGTTCGGCTACCTCGCCCGGGCTCGTGCCCCTCGTCGTCCGGGTCGGCCACCCCCGCGCGCCCCCCGGGTCTGTGTGCAGTTGCCAATGTTCAACGAGCGCGAAGTGGCCCGGCGGACCATCGAGTCGGCCTGCGCACTCGACTGGCCTCACGAGTCACTCGAGATCCAGGTGCTCGACGATTCCACCGATCCGGACGCCCGGCGACTCGTCGATGACGTGTGCGCGGAGATGCGCACGGCCGGCGTGAACTGTCGGCTCCTCCGACGAGAACATCGAGTGGGCTACAAGGCGGGCGCGCTCGAGGTGGGTCGTCGGGTGACCGAGGCCGACCTGATCGCGATTCTCGACGCCGACTTCATCGCTCCCCCTGACTTCTTGACCCGCATCGTCCCGCACTTCTTTGACGACCATGGGGAATGGGAGCCCGACCTGGCGCTCGTGCAGGCGCAGTGGGGGCATCTCAACGCGGACGAGTCGGCGCTCACGAAGGCACAATCTCTGTGGGTCGACGATCACCACACCGTGCAGATGTCGTGGCGTTCGAGCAAGTGGGATTTCGTGAACTTCACCGGAACGGCGGGTGTGTGGCGAGCCGAAGCGATCGATCGAGCCGGCGGTTGGCGCGCCGCCAGCCTCGTGGAGGACTGCGAACTGAGCTTCCGTAGCCTGTTCGCCGGGTACCGCACGGCCTTCGTGAAGGAGATCGTCGTCCCTGCTGAGCTTCCGGCGACGTTCACCGCGTACAAAGCCCAGCAGAAGCGATGGACCCAGGGGTGGGTGCAACTCCAGCGGATGCACCTGCGCACCCTGCTGTCCCACTACGAATCCGCTCCGATCCGGCGGCTCCACCTGCTCTACCACATGTGCGTTCCGTGGCAGTGGGCGCTGTGGGGCATATGGATGCTCACGTTGCCCTATCTCATCATGAGCGGACTGTGGTTCGGCGCGCTCGGTACACCCGTGGGTGTGCTCACCTACCTCGCCCCGATGATCATCTGAACCGCCCTGGGATCCGTGGAGGCTCTCGACCTTTGAATGAGGATGAGAGCTATGAGTATGGATGTGAAGCGCAAGCCGACGACGCGGCGGTACTCGCCTGAGGAGAGGGAGCGGGCGGTGCGGATGGTGTTCGTGCTGCGTCGTGAGCTGGGGACGTCTCTGGGGACGGTGGCTCGGGTGGCGGCCCAGCTCGATATCGGTGTCGAGTCGTTGCGGTCGTGGGTACGCCAAGGCGAGATCGACGGGGGTGAGCGGCCGGGGACGTCGTCGGTGGAGGCCGGGGAGCTCAAGGCGTTGCGTCAGGAGGTGAAGGAGCTGCGCCGGGCCAACTCGATCCTCAGGTCGGCGTCGGCTTTTTCGCGGCGGAGCTCGACCGCCCCTCGAAGTGATCGTCGCCTATGTCGACGAGCACGCCAGCGAGTTCGGAGTTGAGCCGATCTGCCGGGTCCTCAGTGGGGCCGGCGCCAAGATCGCTCCGAGCACCTACTACGCAGCGAAGTCCCGGCCGCCGTCGGCGCGGGCGACGCGTGACGCCGTGATGATGCAGGTCCTGATGGTGCTGTGGGTGGCGAACCGCAAGGTCTACGGGGCGCACAAGCTCTGGAAGGCGGCCCGCCGGGCGGGTCATGACATCGGCCGCGACCAGGTCGCCCGGCTGATGGGAGGCCTGGAGATCCAAGGGATCAGTCGGCGGCGACGCAAGGTGTTCACGACCGTCGCTGACCCCGACGCGCTGCGGGCACCGGATCTGGTCAACCGGATGTTCCGGGCGGACCGGCCCGACGCCTTGTGGGTCACCGACCTGACCTATGTCCCCACGAGATCGGGGATGGCGTATGTGTGCTTCATCGTCGACGCGTTCAGTCGCCGCATCGTCGGCTGGCGGGTAGCGGCGAACATGCGCACCGACATGGTCCTGGACGCGCTTGAGATGGCGAGACGCTGCCGGGGCGGCAACCGCCTCGTCGGCCTGGTCACCCATTCCGATGCCGGCTCCCAGTTCACGTCGGTGCGGTTCACCGAGCGGCTCGACGAGATCGGGGCCCGGCCCAGCATCGGCACCGTCGCCGACTCGTTCGACAACGCGCTCGCTGAAACGACCAACGGGCTCTATAAGACCGAATGCGTCTACGGGCCCGACACGACAGGGTGGGACGGCGTCGAGGAGTCGAGCTCGCCACCTTGTCGTGGGTGCATTGGTTCAACCACGACCGACTCCATGGCCATTGCGGCGACATCCCGCCCGCCGAATACGAACACAACCACCACCAACAATCGAACACACGTTTGACTGCTACAATGATCTCAACCGCCTCCAGCGGACCTGGGAAACCAAACCACTGAGTCTCCACCAGACCCAGGGCGGTTCAATCTGGCTGTTGACCTCAGCCTCGATCGCATCGGTCGAGACGAGGTGGACCTACTCTGAGCGACTCACTGCGAAGGTCTTCCTCACTCGGCTTGCCCGAGTGGTTCCGCATGCCGTGATCAATGCCGGAATGCTCCCGCATCAGTTCAGCGCCTTCACCGAGGGTCTCTTCGGTCCGCTCCACAGTGAGTTCGAGCGCACGCCCAAGGCGGCGACCATTATCGGCCCCTATAACAATGGATCGACGTCGGCATCGCCGAGCCTGCCCCGTCGACAGCGCGCCACTGTCAAGATCCACGGCCCCTACGTGGCGGCCGAATTGTTCTTCGTCGTCCATCAGATCGTCTGGACGACCTTGTTCGCCCGCCAAGGGCTTTGGGCCTGCGCAGTCGGCTCCGGAGCTCTCGCCGCCTGCGTGCTCGGCCTGGCGTACTTCTACGGCGACCACCTCCACAAGCGGCTGTTCATCCTCGAACGACGGTAACCATCAGCCGCCGGATGCTGGTTCGAGCGGCGGCGGGCCGCCGCGATGCTGGTTCTAGCGGCGGCGGGCCGCCGCGATGGCCCGAGCGGCGTCGCGGTCGGCGTCGCGTTTGGCGAGGACCTGGCGTTTGTCGTGCAGCTTGAGGCCGCGGGCCAGGGCCAGCTCGACCTTGGCGCGCCCGTTCAGGAAGTACATCGACAGCGGCACGAGGGTGAGGCGCTCTCGTTCCATGCGTGCCCGCAGCCGATTGATCTCATGGCGGTGCATGAGCAGCTTGCGCTGCCGGGCCGGCTCGTGGCCGAACGCCGCGTTCGTGGCTTTGCCGTAGGGGGCGATGTGCAGCCCGAAGAGCCACACCTCGTTGCCCTGCACGTAGGCGTAACACTCGTTGAGGCGCACCTGGGCTTCCCGGAGGGACTTGACCTCGCTGCCCTTGAGCACGATGCCGGCCTCGAACTCGTCGAGGATCTCGTACTCCCGACGAGCGGCGCGGTTCGAGGCGACGATCACCGGTTTGGCCGGGTCGACCTTCTTCACCGTGCCGGGTTTGGGCTTCACGGCGCCGGGTTTGGGCGGGCTCTTGGCGGCGGACATGACCCGTCGAGCGTACCGATACGATCGGCGCGTGCTGTTGGAGGTGTCCGCCGAGATCTACGACGCCATGGTGGCCCACGCCCTGCGCGGTCTTCCGTTCGAGGCGTGTGGGTTGTTCGGTGGACCGTACGTCGAGCCCGGTCGACCCGGGGTCATCACCGACTTCTGGCCCATGACCAACACGGCGGCATCGACCCAGCTGTATGTGCTCGACGGCGCCGAGATGATCGACGTCGAGCGCCGGGCTGACGCGGCCGGCACAGCCATCCTGGGCGTGATGCACAGCCACACCCACACCACGGCGTATCCGTCGCCGACCGATGTCGCCGATGCCGCCCGGTTCGACCCGTTCGGCACGTGGTGGTTCGTCATCGTTTCCCTCAAACACGCCGAGCCGACGCTCCGCGCCTTCCGGATCGACAACGAGGCCGGGGGCATCATCACCGAAGGGGCGGTGCGGGTCTCGAATCGGTAGAATCCCGATCGAAGTACTCGACATTCGGCCGGCCTGGACGGGCTGACCGCGGAGGCGCCGGACATGGTCCACGGATCGATCACCGATCTCATCGGCAATACGCCGATGCTCGACGTCAGCCGTCTGAGCCCCAAACCCGCCGTCCGCATCCTGTGCAAGCTCGAGGGGCAGAACCCGGCCGGCTCGGTCAAGGACCGCATCGCCAAGGCCATGATCGAAGTCGCCGAGGCCGACGGCACGTTGTGGCCGGGGCGCACGATCATCGAGCCGTCGTCGGGCAACACCGGCATCGCCCTCGCCATGATCGCCCGCCTCAAGGGGTACCCGATCAAGATCGTCCTCCCCGAAAACGTGTCGATCGAGCGGCGCCAGCTCCTCGAGCTGTTCGGGGCCGACATCATCATGACCCCAGGTGCCGAGGGGTCCAACGGTGCGGTACGCCGAGCGATGGAGCTCTCCGATCAGCATCCCGAGTGGTGTTTCCTGTACCAGTACGCCAACGAGGCCAACCCCCGGGCTCACTACGAGACGACCGGGCCCGAGATCTTGCGTGACGTTCCCGACATCACCCACTTCGTGGCCGGGCTCGGCACCAGCGGCACGCTCATGGGGGTGGGCCAGTTCCTCAAGGAGAACAAACCCGACGTCAAGATCTACGCGGTCGAGCCGCCGGTCGGCGAGACGGTCGAGGGGCTCCGGAACATGGACGAGGGCTACATCCCGCCCGTCTTCGAGAAGTGGGGTGGCTACGAGCTGCTCGACGGCAAACGCATCGTCCGTCCCCGTGATTCGATCGAGTGGCTGCGCCGCCTCACTGCAGAATGCGGCGTGTTCGCCGGCATCTCCTCGGGCGCGGCACTGGCGGGAGCGGTGCGGGTCGCCGAACGCATCGACGAGGGGGTCGTGGTCTTCATCGCCTGCGACGGCGGCTGGAAGTACCTCTCGACCGGCGCCTGGACCGACCCCATCGACGACGTCGAAGAGCGCGCCAAACGCATCATCTACTTCTAGTCGCCCACCCGATCAGAGGAGTGTGCCATGCCCGTCACGACCGGTTTCAACCACGTCGCCACGCTGACCACCGATCTCGACCGCTACGCCGACTTCTACGGCGAGGTGTTCGGCGCCGAGGTCACGTTGCGGATGGACGCCGCCGCCGACCACCCGAAGATGTACATCCTCGACATGGGTGACGGTGCCGCCCTCAACGTGTTCGAGGTGGCCGAGGGCGACATCATCGGCGAGCGCCGACGCCAGGGCGGGCGTGGCGCGATCGATCACTTCGGCATCAACGTCGATTCGCGGGCGACCCTGGAGCAGGTCCGAGATCGTCTCGTGGCCCGGGGCGCCGACATCGGCGAGATCCAGCAACTGGGTGACATGTGGTCCCTGTTCTTCCGGGATGTCGATGGCATGGAGCTCGAGGTCTGCGCGCCGATGGAATGAGACGTCTCGCTCGGCCCGGATCGGTTCAGTAGGCCTCGAATCGGGCGTTCAGCCGTGACATGTCATCGGGGTCTCCGGTGAGGACGAAGGTGCCCAGGCTCTCGGCCACGACGGTCAGGTGGGCGTCCACGACGTCGGACGTCCTGCTTTGGGCGAGCCGGCGACCGATCGTCACCGAGTCGTCGAGAGGGTGGATGTCGAAATGGCGAACTGCTCGCACCAGATTGGCCTGCCGTGCCGGCTCGCGCCATACCTGGGCGAGGACAGGGTGGGTGGTGTGCAACTCGTCGCCGCGTTCGGTCGCCCTCTTGATGAGGGCCCAGAGCCGGGAGTTCAGGTTCTCGCCATCGATGATGAACGGGCCGGCGTCGACGATCAACGACCTACGCCTTGGCGGTCGAGGACCGCATCGGCCCAGTCCAGATGCTCACGGTCGATCGGGCCCTCGTCTGCTTCCCACGAAGCGATCAGGTCCAGCATGGCCTGACTACGACGCCGACGTTTCACCTCGGCGAGCAGGGATCGCTTGATGGCGAGCGTCTTGGTGCCATCCAGGAGCACCAGCTCGGCAAGGGCCTCCTGCATCTCGTCATCGAAGTTGACCGTCGTCTTGGTAGCCATATGAATATGGTAGCGAGCCCATACTCATAGGTCAACGACGACGAGCCGGCGCCCAGCCGACGCGAACGGCGCCGAGACGCGGTCTGGCGGGGATGCATCAACGAGGCGGGCCGGCGGTGGCGACCCGAATGACCTCGTCGGCTGTCGTTTGGGGGCCGAAGTCGTGCATGGCCCATGTCGCGGTGTCGGCCGCCCACCTCGGGACGGCCGACCCCGGCTCGGCGAGCACGGCGATGTCGAACCCGTCGAGCGATCCCCGATGTTCGGCCACGGCATCGATCATGCGTCGGTAGCGGGCCTCGTCGAGGTCGATCGGGAACAACCCGTCGTACCGGGCGGCCCGGCGGATGGGGGCGAGCGCGTCGGTCCGGGCGGCGAACCACAGCGGGATCCGCGGCTGCTGGACCGGCCGGGGGAGAAATACCACGTCGTCGGCGACGAAGTGCTCGCCCCGGAACGTGACGACCTCGCCGGACCACAACAACGTCAGGAGCTCGGCGCCTTCGTCGAGACGCTGCGCCCGAAGCCTCAGGTCGACGACTTCGCCGAAACCGGAAAGCTCTCGTCCGCTGTCGACTCCGAGTCCGAGGCCGAGCACGAGGCGGCCGTTGCTGAGGTGATCGAGGGTCGTGGCTTCCCGCGCCAACTTCTGCGGTCGTCGGCGGGTCACCGGCGTGACCATCGGACCGATGGTGAGCGAGCTCGTGCAGGTGGCGACCGCCGCGAGCGTCACCCACGGGTCCGCGATGTCGAGCGATTCCTGGGGTGGCCGCAGGACGTGGTCCCACAGGAACAGGCCGTCCCATCCGCTTGCCTCGGCGGCCGCCGCGATGTCCATGACGATGCGGGGATCGGCGAGCGCGTTGAAGGGTGCGAGGTAGAGGGCGTATTTCATGACACGTCGGCGCGGGCGGCCTCGCCCTGATCGGGGATGGCGATGAGGGTGCGGTAGTCGATGAAGCGGCGCAGGGTGTGCCCGCCATCGACCGTGAGGTGCTGACCGGTGACCCACCCCGCCTCCGGGCCGCAGAGGTAGCGGATGGCGGCGGCGATGTCGTCCGGCGAACCGCTGCGCTTGAGGGGCTGCTCCTCCAGGAAGGCGGCGAGCATGGTGTCATTCCGGAACATGCCAGACGTCGCGGCCGTCTCGGTCAGGCCGGGGCGGACGGCGTTGACCCGGACCCCGTACTCGCCGAGCTCGTCGGCGGCGACGGACACGAGTTGGTCGACCGCAGCCTTGGCCGCGCAATAACCGGCGAGGTAGCGGGACGAGAAGACCGCCGCAGTAGAGGAGATGGCCACGAATGCTCCACCGCCGTTGCGGACCATGGCTCGGCCCGCATATTTGAGGGCGAGGAAGACCGGGCGGACGTTGCGGTCGATGTCGTCGCCGAACTCGTCGTCGCCGTAGAGGAGGACAGGTCGGATCGAGCCGCCACCCGGAACGGCGACGGCGATGTCGAGACGCCCCTCGCCGTCGGAGGCGGCGTCGACCGCGGCTTTGACCTGGGCGCCGTCCATGCCGTCGCACACGAGCGGGTGCACGTGGGCGCCCACGTCGGCGAGCTCGTCGACGGCGGCATCGAGGCGGGGCTGGGTGCGCGAGGCGACCCACACCGACGCGCCATCGAGCGCCAGCAGCCGTGCCGTGGCGAGCCCGATTCCGCTCGTTCCGCCGATGACGAGCGCCCGTTTCCCCGTGAGTGGTCCTGACATGGGCGTCAGCTTGCCCCACCCTCCCCAGCACTGTCGCCTCGATGTCGAGGCGACCCTCCCCAGCACTGTCGCCTCGATGTCGAGGCGACCCTCCCCAGCACTGTCACACCCCCTCTCTACGATTCGACTCATGCGGATCCTCCACACCGCCGACTGGCACCTCGGTCGCTCGCTGGGCGAGCACCGGCTGCTGTCCGACCAGCAGGCCTTCCTGGCCTGGCTGGTCTCGGTGGTCGCGGATGCCCAGATCGACCTGGTGATCGTCGCCGGTGATGTGTTCGATCGCGCCGTGCCGCCGGTCGAGGCGGTCGAGGTGTTCGGTGAATCGCTGGTCGAGCTGCGGGGCGCCGGAGCCGATGTGGTGGCGATCGCCGGCAATCACGATGGTGCGGCGAGGCTGGCGGCGTTCGCCCCGCTGACCGATCTGGCCGGCGTGTTCCTTCGTGGCGGGTACCGCAACCCGGGCGAGGTCGTGGTCCGCTCCTGTCGCGAGCAGGCGGTCGCCATCGTCGCGGTCCCGTATCTCGATCCGCTCCTGGCGCCGCCCGGCTTCGTCGATCCCGCCTCGGGGCATCGCACCAATCACGAGGGCGTGCTCGCCACGTGGATGAACGCCGCTCGTGCCGCGTTACCCGCGGGGCTTCCGTCGATCGCCGTGGCGCACGCGTTCGTGGCCGGCGCCTTGCCGTCGGATTCGGAACGGGAGCTCGCCGTCGGCTCGGCCGGTCGCGTGTCGGCGCCCATCCTCGAAGGGTTCGACTATGTGGCGCTCGGTCACCTTCACCGGCCCCAGACCGTCGGCGGTCGTGCGGCCATGCGGTACTCCGGTTCGCCCCTGGCTTACGGATTCGCCGAGGTGGACCCCAAACACGTCGTGATCGCTGATGTCGGTGCGGGCCGCTGCGATGTCGAGGTCGTACCCGTGCCGGTCGGCCGGCGGGTGGCCACCGTGCGCGGGCGCTTCGCCGATTTCCTGTCAGATCCGGATTACGACGATCTCCGCTCCGCCTTCCTGCGCGTCGAGCTGACCGACCTTGCTCCCGTGCCCGATGCCCGCCGCCAGCTCGAGGCGCGGTTTCCCTTCCTCGTCGAGATCGTCCGGGTCGGTGCCGCGGCCCGCCCCGATCTCGGTATCCGCACCGGCCCGCTCGCCCCCCCGACCCCCTTCGAGCTGACGACGTGGTTCTGGGCCGATGTCGTCGGCGAGACGGCCGATGGTGCCGTGAACGACGTGTTCGTCGAGGCCATCTCGGACGTTTTGGCCGCCCGGAGTTCGTCGTGAGGCCGGGCCGCCTGGAGGTGGTGGCCTTCGGGCCCTTTGCCGATCGTCAAGTGGTCGATATCGATTCGCTGGGCGAGCTCGGTCTGTTCGTCATCGCCGGGCCCACCGGCTCCGGCAAGACCAGCCTGTTCGATGCGATGTGTTACGCCCTGTACGGCGAGCTGCCCGGGGCACGATCGAGCGTGCGTCGACCGCGCTCCGATCACGCGGCCCCGTCCGTGCGCAGCGAGGTGATCTTCGATTTCGACGCGGCTGGCGAACGCTGGCGGGTCCGCCGTCGCCCGGCGCACCTGCGGGCCAAGAAGCGTGGTACCGGGACGATCGAGGATCCCGCCGACGCGGTGCTGTACCGGCTCGAAGCCGGCGGCTGGCAAGGTGTGACCACCCGCGCTCCGGAGGTCGATGCCCGCTGCATCGAGTTGGTCGGCCTCGATGCGGATCAGTTCCAGCGGGTCGTCTTGTTGCCTCAGGGACGATTCCAGCAGCTGCTCCACGCCCGCTCGATCGAGCGTCGAGATCTCTTGCGCACCCTCTTCGCCAGTGAGACCTTCGAGCAGGTCGAGCGCCGTCTCATCGAGTTGGCCGCGGCGGCATCCGCGGCGGCCGAACGATCGACCGAGGAGCGGCAACGCCAACTCGCCGCCGCGTCAGCCGAGCTCGACGCAGCGATGGATGGCCTCGGGGCGTGGGATCTCACGGCGGCCCCAGCCTCAGCCTCAGACCCAGACCCAGCCCCAGACCCAGACCTGGGGACGGTGCCGGTGCCGGCGCCGGTGCTGATGGCTCCGGTCGCCGCGGTGGGCGAGGAGCCGGTCGGGGTCGCCCGTCTCGACTTCCGTCTCGACCGGGAGCTCGATCCGGCGTTGGCCGTGCTCGCCCACCTCCGTGCCGAGGCGCGAGAGATCGCCCGAGCCGCGACCGAGGTCGGGGCCGCGGCTCGGCAGGACAACGAACGCCTCGCTCGCCACGCGGCGCTGAAGGCCGAGCAGGCCGCCCTGGAGTCGGAGCGTCAGGCTCGGGAGCAGGTGCTCGCCATGATCGAAGCTGCGCAACGAGCCCGTCCCGTCGTCCAGGCCGAGGAACGGGTCGAACAGCAGCGACGAGTCGTGCATCGCAAGCGCGTCGAACTCGCCGAGGTCACCGACCACCTGCAGCTCCTGGTCGATCAGTCAGCCATCGGGTCCGGTCTCGACCTCGATGACCTCGATCGCCTCAGCCATCAGATGGCGACGCTCACGGCGGACCTGACCACGGCAGTGGCCGAGACCGAGCGGGCCCGTTGCCTCGATCGGGAACACGAGCTGGTTGAGGACGAGATCGAGCGCCTGGGTACTCGGGAGTCGGAGTTGACGGCCGAGCTCGACCGCCTGCTGCTGCTCGTGCGTGACATCGACTCCCGGGTGGCGGAGGCGACGCCGGTGGCTGCCCGCATGGAAGTCCTGGCGGCCGAGCAGGCGGTGGCGCTCGCTTTCGTCGACCTGGCGACGGCCCGAGATGTCGCCATGACCGCACTCGTCGAGTCGGCGACGACCCGACGAGATCTCGACGGCCAGCTCGCCGTCGTGGCCTCCCAGGTGGAGGACGCGCGGCAGGAGTTGGCCGAGGCCCAGGCGGCGTCGGCGCTGGTGGCCGAGCGGACGGCCGCCGCCGAGGTGGCCCAGGCGACGGCCCTCCGGCGCACCCGGCTCGGCGAAGTCGAGGCTGACCTCTCGGCGGGAATCCAGGTCCTGGAGGCGGCTCAGGCGACGGCCGCGGCGACCATCTCGGCGTTCGTCGCCGGCGCCGCCCGCCGGCTGGCGGCGACCCTGGTCGAAGGTGAGCCGTGCCCTGTCTGCGGGTCCTGCGACCATCCGCACGCCGAACCCGAGCCGTCCTCCGACCCGAGCCCTGCGCAGCCGGTCGTGGATCGGGCCATCGATCGGGACGAGGATCCGCCTCCGGTCGAGGTCACGGCGGTGGACCGAGCCCACGAGGTCGTGTCAGCGGCCGTCGCCGCGGTGGCCGGGTTGCAAGCTCAACAACAGCAGCTGCTCGAGCTGCTGGGCGCCGATGCCGATCGTTCCGTTGCCGTGCTCGATACGCACGCGGCCGAGCTGGCCGCCATCCGTGACGACACCCGACTCCGCGCCGAGCGGGGCGCGGCCATCGACAGCGAGTTGTCCCGCCTCGAAGCCGCTGCGGCCGAGCTCACCGCTCAGTTGGTCACCGAGACCGAGCGGTCCCGGGAGATCGAATCGCAGATCACGATCCTGCGCGCCCAGCTGGGCGATCACGCCGCCCTCTCGGTGGCCGACGTTCGGTCCGTGGCTCAGGCGGCGAGGGCCGCCGCCACGCACGCCCAGGAGGCCACCGCCCGGCTCGTCGAGCTCGGCGAGCTACGGCTCAGGACCGAGCAGGCGCGGGCCGAGCTCGACTCTCACCGATCGGCGCTGTCGGTGGCCGTGGCCGAGCAACGGGTCGCGGCCGAGTCGCTGGCCCGAGAAGCCGCCCGTGTTCGCGCCGCGGTGACGCAACGATTCGGCATCGAGGATCCGACCGAACGTCTGACCCACGTCGCCGCGGTGGCCGCCGTCGTCGATCTGGTCGGCGAGCGGCGCCGGGGGTTGCAGTCCGCCGAACGGATCCTCGACCACGCCGAGGCGGAGCGTGACGGCGCGCTGGCCGAGAGCGGGTACGAGTCGCTGATGCTCGCCACCGAGATGGCGCGGCCGGCCCCGGAGATCGAGACCATGGAGTCGAGCCACGCTCGCTGGTCGGGCGCGTTGGCTCACCTCGAAGGAGGTGTGGCGTCGCTCGAAGCGCAGGGTTTGCCGGAGGCACCACATGATCTCGCCGCGCTCGCCGCCATCGCGGATCAGGCCGAGAACCGGGTTCGGATACTGGTGGCCGCCGAGGCCACGGCGCTGGAACGCCGCGCCCGCATCGACCGCGCCCGCCAGGCGATCGATCAGCTCGATCGAGAGTCTGGTCCCTCCCGCCGTCGAGCCGAGCTGCTGCACCAGGTGGCCGAGGTGTGCCGCGGCCGCAACATACGCAATACGTCGCTGGAGGCCTGGGTCTTGTCGAGCCACCTCCGTGAGGTCGTCGCCCAGGCCAACGTGCACCTGACCCCGATGACGGGGGGCCGGTTCCGGCTCGCCGTTGCCGATGAGGTGGTCGACCGCCGGGCGCTGGCCGGGCTCGACCTCGAGGTTGACGATGACGAAACGGGGTGTCGCCGCCCGACCAGCACCTTGTCCGGGGGCGAGACCTTCCAGGCCTCCCTGGCGCTGGCCTTGGGTCTGGCCGATGTCGTCACGGCTGGGGCGTCGGGTATCCGGGTCGATGCCGTCTTCATCGACGAGGGTTTCGGGTCGCTCGATCCTGAGTCTCTCGACCTCGCCATCGACACCCTCGATCGCCTCCGCACCCGGGGGGCGCTCGTGGGCGTGGTCACCCACGTCGAGGCGTTGAAGCAGGCGCTGCCGGTCGGGGTCGAGGTGGTGCGACGCCGTGACGGCACGGGCTCGGTGGTGCGCCAACCCGGTGTGCCTGGTGCGCAGGCGGGCGCGGACATCGCTGGTGCGGGCGCGGCGGCCGGCGCCGTGGCCGAGGTCGCTTGATCGGCCAGTCGCCTTATCGGTCACGCGCTTGATCGGTCAGTCGCCTGATCGGTCAGTCGAAGGAGATCACGAACCGGCCCCGCCGGCCGCCCGCTTCCAGCAGTCGGTGAGCGTCGGAGGCTCGCTCGGCGGGGATCACCTCGGCGACCCGCAAGGTGATCAGGCCGTCCTCCACCTGCTGGCGGAGCTGGTCGAGCAGGTCGGCTCGCCGGTCGTAGGCGAACACCCACGTGGTGTGGAAGGTGATCCCTCGTTCGCCCGTTCCCGGCCAGCCCCGAACCGCGGCGTAGGCGCCGTGGTCCCGGATGGCCGAGACGACGAGCTCGTTCTGGATCGAACCGTCCGCCAGGCCGTCCACCCCACCCGGACAGAGGGCGAGGATCCGGTCCGCCACCTCGTCGCCGCGTCGGACCACCAGGTCGGCGCCGAGCGAACGCACCAGCGGCTCGTCGGCCTCGGATGCGTCAGCGATGACGCGCAGGCCATCGGCCTTGGCCAGCTCGACCACGTAGCCGCCATAGGCGCCGGCGGCGCCGGTCACCGCGATCGTCTGCCCGGGGGCCAGGGCCAGCTGATCGAGGGTCAGTCGTGCCGTCAAGCCGTTCATGGGCAGCGTCGACGCCTCGGCGAAGGAGCTGCCCGCCGGCGCCCGGGTTACCGAAACGGCCGGGAGCACAAGGCTTTCGCGGTACCCGCCCCGGGTGCCCTTGGGCGACACCATGGCCATCACCCGATCGCCGACCTGCAGATCAGTCTCGGTGTCCGGGCCGATCTCGTCGATCACGCCGGCCGCATCCATTCCCAAGACGTACGGTGGCGGGTCCACCGCCATGGTGGCCGCGAGGTTGCCGTTCCGGCGATGCGTATCGGTCGGACTCACCGCTGCGGCGTGGACTCGGATCCGTACCTGGCCGGGACCGGCGTGGACCTCGTCGAGGTCGACGAGGCGCAAGGCCTCGGGCCCTCCGAATTCCACCACCCCTACGGCACGCGCCACGCTGGTCCTCCCCGTTCGACCGCCCGAAGTCTGGCCGGGACCGGCCGCCCGGTCGAGTTGGTGGTGGGATCGGTCGTCGGTCAGGCGTCCGGTGTCGCCGCCGGGGCCTCGATGGCGAACACGGTCATGGCGGTGGCCAGGTTCCGGTAGTGGCCCACTAGCACGAGCAATTCGAACAGCTCGGGCTGGCTGAGTAGGTCCCGGCACCGGCCGAACTCATCATCGGTGAGCGACCCCGTCCGGAGCACCCGCTCCGTGGTGTCGAGCACCAGCGCCTCGCGGGGGTCGGGGAACGCGGAGGCGTCGACGCGGCGGAGGGCATCGATCTCGGCGTCGGTCATCTGGAGGCGCCGGGCCACCCGTTCGTGGGCGTACCGCTCGAAGCTGGACCGCATGTGGGAGGCGGTGACGAGGATGGCGATCTCTCGCTCCCGGTCGCTGAGCCGCCCCCGGAACCGGAGCGCCTCGCCGAGCGCGGCGATTGCCCCGCCGAGCGCGCCGACATCGACCATGGGCCCGAAGGGGCCCATCAGGTGGCCCGCCTCATCGGTGAGAGGGAAGGGCGGGTCGATCGCCGCGTGGTCCCGTGGTGATGTCGTCGACCAGCGCCCGTTGGTCGGCATCGAGAGCGGACAGCTGCGGGTGGGTGAAGCGGCTCATGAGGCCTCAATCATCGCGGGTGGGTCGGCGGCGGTCCGCTTTGCGTTGGCTGTGCTCGCGTTTGGCGGTGAGGCGACGTTCGGTCGCGCCGCGGCCCGGTGATGTCGGGCGGCGCCGGCGAGCGACGCGGTTCGCTCGCGACAGGATGTCGACGAGCCGCTCGATCGCCGCGTCACGGTTGCGACGTTGCGATCGGTGCTCGTCGGCCGATACCCGGACCACGGGCCCGAGGCGAGCCACCAGGCGGGTCCTCGTCGTTTCGTCGAGCGTCGGCGATCCGGCCAGGTCGAGCGTGGCTTCGGCTCGCGTGTGCGAGCGGTTGGCGTGTTGCCCGCCGGGCCCGCCGGAGGGGCTGAAGCGCCACGTGATCTCGTCGCCGTCGATGGTGAGCCGGTCGTCGACCACGATCCGGTCCCGGGCGCGCCGCGGCGACACCGGTCGGTCGTCAGCCTCGTGCGTCATCCCTCAACGTCTAGCAGCTCGACTCGCAGTCGAGCGGCGACATCGCGTCAGAACGTCACGCCGGTCGGTACGGCGCGGAGGAGAAGCGCCTCGGCCTCGTGCAGTGGGATGGGGGCCGAGAAGAGGTAACCCTGGGCGTAGCGGCATCCCGAGGCGCGGAGCGAGGCCAGCTGCCCCGGCTCCTCGACGCCGACGGCGGTGACGTCGAGGCCCAGCGAGGTGACGATCTCGACGATCGTGCCGACGACGGACAGCTCCCACTCGTTGCGGCTCGTCGCCACGAGTCGACGGTCGAGCTTCACGCCCTTGACGCCGACCCCGGCCAAGGCCCGCAGCGCGGCGTGCGGTCCGGACAGCTCGTCGATGACGACGCCGAACCCGGCCTGGGTGAGACGTGAGATGGCAGCCAGGTTGGCGTCCAGATCGTGCGTCAGCACGACAGCAGCCGGGATCTCGAAGTCGAGGTGAGAGGGTGAGATGCGCAGCTGGGACAGGTTGTCGAGCGCCAGGTCGACGACCCGACGGTCGTGGAGTTGGCGGCTCGAGAGGTTGACGGCGAGTTGGAGGTCAGGGCTCTGCTCGCCCCATTCGAACAACCGGGCGCAGGCCAGGGCGACCATGGTGCCCTCGACGCGGCGGAGCATGCCGCTCTCGTCGGCGAGCTCGAGTACCTGGATCGGGTTGGCGGTCGCGTCGCCCGATCCGTCGCGGAAGCGCAGCAACGCCTCGAAGCCGTAGATGGCGCCGGTGTCGACCTCGAAGATCGGCTGGTAGTCAGCGTCGATGGTCTGATCGCCGAAGGCCCGCAGCAGCCGGTTTCCGAGCGAGCGACGTTTCGTCGTGACCTGGTGGACATCGTCGTCGTAGAAGACGAACGTGTTTCCACCCTGGTCCCGGGCGCGACTGAGGGCGGCCTCCGCCTCCTGCAACAGCTCGTTGGCGTCCCGATGGCCGAAGCCGACGGTCGCACCGAAGCTGACGGTGGCGCCGGCGAGGAGATCCTCGCGGGCGTCGATGATGGCACCGTGGAGGCGGGCGGTGACCAGCTCCACATCGGCGGGGGAGAGCAGCTCGCCCAGCAGGATCGTGAACTGGCCGTCGTTGGTGCGCATGATCGTGTCGGACTCGCGCACGATTTCGGTCATCAGTCCGAACGTGGACGTGAGCATCCCTTCGATCAGGTCAATGCCGCCGAACTCCAGGAGGGTGCTGAATCGGTCGACCTCGCAGGAGACGACGCCGACCAACTCTCCGGTGAGGCCGCTGCGCTCGAGCGCCTGGTTCAGCCGGGTGGTGAAGAGCTGCCGGCTCTGGATGGTCAGGGCCGGATTGCGGTTGGTGAGCGATTCGCACAGGCCAACGGTCACTCCGTCGTCGGCGCACCGCACCTCGATGTCGCCCAGCGGGGCGCCTTCCCGGGTGCGCACGGCCAGCGTGGCCGAGAACCCGGCGCGGTCCGACGCGATGCGCCGGATGGCCTGAAGGGCCAACAGATCGTGGGGGTGGAGATCCTCGGCACGAAACCCCTCGGGAAGGGTCTCGTCGACCGAATCGCGGCGTTTCACGTCGCGCGACGATCGTTCCGTGGCCTCCCGCACACGGCGCTCCCAGGTTGCCATCACTGCTCCTCGTTAGCCGCCCTGCGCTCTTGGTATCGGCAGGGGCGCCCACGACATTGAGCACGTGAACCACAGATGAACGAAATGGCCTCGGTGATTGGTTCGTTCGGCCCGGTCCGGCGAGGGCCCGAGTACGGGTCAGGGCTGGAGCACGACCAGACGTTCTTCGGTCATCTCCCGGGCGGCCCAGGCCGGCCCCTCACGGGTGTTGCCGCTGTCTCGCAGGCCGCCGTACGGCATGTGATCGGCCCGCCAGGTCGGGACCTCGTTGATGAGGACCCCGCCGTAATCGAGAACCTCGGCCGCCCGCAGGGCCCGACCCAGGTGGCTCGTGAACACCGCAGCTTGGAGCCCGTACGCGGAGTCGTTGGCGAGGCGGAGAGCGTCGTCGAAATCGGTGTAGGTGGTCACGGTGACCACTGGCCCGAACACCTCGTTGCGGCACACCTTCATGTCGGGCTCGGCCCCGGTGATCAACGTCGGTTCGAGCACGCCGTCCGGGCGGAACTCCCCCCCGACGGCGATCGACGCACCCTCGTTGCGGGCTTCGTCGATCCACCCCTTGACCCGTTCGGTCTCGCCGCGGTCGATGAGGGCGGAAACCTCGGTGGCGGGGTCGGCGGGATCGCCCACCACCAAGGTCGACACCTGGTGGGCCAACTCGGCGGTGAACTCCGCGGCGATGTCGGCGTGGACGTAGAGGCGTTGGGTCGAGATGCAGGACTGCCCGGCAAAGGAGTATCCGGCCATGCGGATCTTGGCCGCGGCGGTACGCCAGTCGGAGTCGGGTTCGATGACGATCGGGGAGTTGTTGCCGAGCTCGAGGCTCACCTTCTTGCGGGGGGCCCGGGCCCGGATGCCCCAGCCCACCTCCGGCGAGCCGGTGAAGGTGATCATGGCCACGTCGGGATGATCGACCAAGGTGTTCGCCACCGAACCGGGGCACGGCACCACGTTGAGCCAACCGGGCGGGAGGCCGCACTCGTCGATCAGCATCTCGGCGAGGAGCAGGGCGGTGAGGGGGGTGGAGGACGCCGGTTTGAGGACGACCGGGCAGCCGGCGGCGATGGCCGGCGCCACCTTGTGGCAGACGAGGTTGAGCGGGAAGTTGAACGGGGAGATACCGCCGACGACCCCGATGGGTACCCGCTTGATGAAGCCGAGCTTGCCGACCCCGGCCGAGGATGCGTCGAGCGGGATGAGCTCGCCGCCGAGGGTGCGCGCCACGGCCGCCGAGAATCGAATGGTGTCGACGGCCCGGCTGGCCTCACCGCGGGCTGTTGTGATCGGCTTGGCGGATTCGGCCGAGATCGAGGCTGCGAACTCGTCGAGCCGGTCGGTGAGCCGAACCGCGGCCCGGTCGAGGATCTCGGCGCGTTGGTGGGCCGGCAGTGGCCCAGGCTTCAGCACGGCCCGGGCCGCGGCGACGGCGCGGTCGATGTGGATCGGCTCCCCTTTGGCGGTGCGGCCCACCAAGCGGCCGTCGTAGGGGGAGCGCACGTCGATCGTGTCGTCGGTCGTGGGTCGGGAGTCGCCGATGATCATGGGGCGGATGGGGTCGCTCACTGGTCCTCCAACATTGGGTGTGATCGTCGCACATTTCTCTCGGGTTGTGCCGGCCCGACCAAACCTCGGAGAGCCGTGGTGACGTTCATCGGATGTCCCGCCACCACGGTCGGGGTCCGGCGCCCAATGGGCGAGGTGCCGTCACTTGAACCTCAGGAGAGATCACATGAACGCACGACTTCTGGTCGGCAGCCTCGCCACCATCGGAACCGTCAGCCTCTTCGGCGGCGCCGTGTACGCCGCAGTCGACAACAGTCCTCGACCGGCGGTGAGTCAGGCGGTCGACATCTCGGGCAACTGCGACGAGGCCGAACACGCCAATGACCCCGCCTGCATCGGTGCCGCGGTCACGCCGACCACGGTGGCCGGGACGTCGACCACCGTTCCTCAGCCCGTTCCTACATCCATCCCCGCTACGACATCGACCGTTCCGGGTGGCCTCGACATCTCGGGCAACTGCGATGAGGCCGAGCACGCCAACGATCCAGGGTGTCTCGGCGTGAACCCGGTGCCGACCACGGTCCCCGGCGGCGGCTCCGTCACCACGGTGCCCACCGGTTCGTCGACCACCGTTCCGGGCGGCGAGGACATCTCGGGCAACTGCGATGAGGCGGAACACGCCAACGACCCCGAGTGCCAGCCCGCCACGACAGCGGCCCCCGGGTCCACGCCTGCGCCCGCGCCCGTCGACAATGACCGCGGGTGCGAGAACGACGACAACAGCGGCCACGGCCACTGTGGCGACGACGAGTCCTCCGATGACGATGACGACGACAACTCAGGTTCCGGCAGCAGCGGCAGCGACGACGACGATGATGATGATGACGACGACAACGACAGCGACGACGACAACAGCGATGAGTTCAGCGACGACTGAGCAGCTCGACGGCGCGACGCATGTCGACCGGTGAGCCGGCGAAGGAGAACCTGACATAGCGATGCCCTCGGCTCGGGTCGAAGTCGATGCCCGGGGTGGCCGCAACACCGATCTCGTCGAGCCAGCGGAGGCACAGCGCCTGGCTGTCGTCGGTGAGATGGTCGACGCAGGCGTACACGTAGAACGCCCCATCAGCGGGAGCCAGGCGATCGAGCCCGGCGGTCGGGAGGCCGTCGAGCAAGATCGCCCGGTTCTCTGCGTATCGGGCCACGTTGCCTCGGAGCTCGTCGTGACAGTCGAAGGCCGCTCGGGCGGCGTGCTGAGCCAAGGTGCTGGGGGCGATGGTGAAGTTCTGGGCCAGTCGTTCGACGGGTTCGATGAGATCGGTCGGGAGCACCATCCAACCCAGCCGCCACCCGGTCATGGAGAAGTACTTGGAGAAGCTGTTGACGACGACGGCCGAGGAGCTCGACGCGACGGCGGTGCCGAGCGATACCGCGGGGTCGTAGGTGATGCCGTGATAGATCTCGTCGCTGACGAGCCGGACGCCATGGTCATGGCACCATCGGGCCAGAACGTCGAGCGCGGGCGCGTCGATCATGGTGCCGGAAGGATTCGACGGGCTGGCCACGACCAGTCCGTCGAGCGGCAGCAGCGGCTCCAGGTGGTCGGGCGTGGGCTGGAAGCGGGTCTCGGGGCCGGTGAGGATGTCGATCGGCTCGCAACCGAGGGCGGCGAGGATGTTTCGATAGCACGGGTATCCGGGCGACGGGACCGCCACGCGGTCTCCGGGATCGAACAGCGCCAAGAGGCCGATGGCGAACGCTCCGGATGCGCCCTGGGTGACCACCACCCGCGCCGGGTCGATGGCGAGCCCGTACCAGTCGTCGTAGTGCTGGGCGATGCGCTCTCGGAGGGGTTCGATGCCGAGCGCAACCGTGTAGCCGAGGGTGTCGGCATCGAGCGCCCGGTGGGCGGCCTCGATCACCTTCCGCGGCGCCGGTGTCGATGGCTGGCCGACCTCCAGGTGGAGAACCGGTCGGCCGGACGCCTCGCGTTCGGCCGCCGCCCGCATCATCTCCATCACGTGGAAGGGTTCGACGGCGCTGGCCCGGTGAGCACCCCCAGCCCGGAGCCCGGATGGGTGCGGCGGGGCCGGGGTGGGCGGGACTGTCGTCACGGGACAACGCTACCCTCGGGGTCAGAGCGGCCGCCCACGATCCAGTGGCGATTGTCGACCGCGACAGGGAGGTCGTCATGATGGTCGACGAGCGGCGTGTCGAGTTCCGTACCTGCCCGCTGTGCGAGGCCACCTGCGGGCTGCAGATCGACGTCGAAGGCCTCGAGATCACCCGCATCCGGGGCGATCGTGACGACGTGTTCTCGCACGGTTTCATCTGTCCGAAGGGCTCGACCCTCAAGCAGCTCCATGTCGACCCGGACCGTCTCCGCCAACCGCTCGTGCGTCGTGACGGGGTCCTGGTGGAGGTCGGATGGGATGAAGCCTGGGTCGAGGTCGACCGGCTCCTGGGTCCGTACCTCGCCGGCGATCGAAACGCCATCGGCGTGTACCTGGGCAACCCCAACGTGCACAACCTGGGTCATGCCATCTTCCTGCGCCCGTTGCTGAAAGCGCTCGGGACCCGCAGCCAGTTCAGCGCCAGCAGCGTCGACCAGATGCCCAAACACGTCTCGTGTGGGTACCTGTTCGGCAGCCCGCTCGCCATCCCCGTGCCCGACCTCGATCGCACCGGCTACCTGCTCATGCTCGGAGCCAACCCGCTCGCGTCGAACGGCAGCCTGTGCACCGCACCCGACTTCCCTGGACGGCTGACCGCGATCCGAGAACGTGGCGGCCGGGTGGTCGTGGTCGATCCGCGGCGTTCGGAGACCGCGGAGGTGGCCGACGAGCATCTCGCCATCCGGCCCGGCACCGACGCGGCGTGGCTTGCCGCGCTGGTCACGACGGTCTTCGAGGATGGTCGGTGCCGGCCCGGTCCGGTAGAACCGTGGCTGAGCGGGATCGCCGAGGTCCGGTCGGCGCTGGCCGGGTTCACCGCCGAATCGGTGGCGGCGACGACGGGCATCGAGCCCACCACGACCCGGCGGATCGCTCGTGAGCTGGCCGACGCGCCGTCCGCGGCCGTCTACGGTCGGATCGGGACCCACACCGCCGAGTTCGGCACGTTGGCGGCGTGGCTCGTCGATGTGTTGACCACCGTGATCGGGGGCCTCGATTCGCCGGGCGGGATCATGTTCCCGCTCGCCGCGGTGAGCCAGCCGGTGGGGTCGGACTCGACCGCGGGTCGAGGGTTCACCACGGGTCGGTGGTCGAGTCGGGTGCGAGACCTGCCCGAGGTCATCGGTGAGCTCCCGGTGGCCACCCTGCCGGACGAGATCCTCACACCGGGCGAGGGCCAGATTCGGGTTCTCGTCACCGTCGCCGGCAACCCCGCCCGGTCCTGTCCGGACAGCAACCGCATGGAGGACGCGCTGCGAGCGCTCGATGTCCTCGTGTGCCTCGACCCGTACCTGAACGAGACCGCCCGCCTGGCCGACATCGTGCTCCCACCCGTGTCGACCCTGGAGAAGAGCCACTACGACATCGCCTTCACCGGCCTGGCCGTGCGCAACGTGGCCAACTGGTCGCCGGCCGTCTTCGCGGCGACCGGACCGTCCGACAGCGAGATCCTGGCCCGCCTGGCCCTCGTCGCCTCGGGCCTGGGAGCGCGGGCCGACCCGGCCATCGTCGACCAGTTGGTCATCGACACGCTGCTGGGGGCCGCCGTTCGCAACGAGCACGGGCCGGTGTTCGAGCGCGATCCGGCCGAGCTGGCCGCCCTGGTCACCGGCGATGACCCCGCCGACCGGGCGCTCGACGTCATGCTGCGCTGCGGACCCTACGGCGATGGTTTCGGTGCCCGCCCGGGCGGGTTGTCGTTGGCGACGCTCGTCGACACCCCGCACGGTGTCGACCTCGGACCGCTCCAATCACGGTTGCCCGGACTCCTGTCGACCCCCAGCGGGATGGTGGAGCTGGCCCACCCGGCGCTGCTGGCCGATCTGCCCCGGCTGGCCGAACGTCTCGGGCGGCCGGTCCCCGGTCTCGTGCTGGTGGGCCGGCGACACGTGCGCTCCAACAACTCGTGGATGCACAACATCGAGGTGCTGGTGAAAGGGCGCGAGCGCTGCACCCTCCAGATCCATCCGGACGATGCCGCCCGCTCGGGCGTGGTCGACGGTGGGCGGGCTCGGGTGACCAGCCGGGTCGGTGAGGTGGTGGCCGCCGTCGAGGTCAGCGACGTGTGCCGGCCCGGTGTGGTGTGCCTGCCGCACGGGTGGGGTCATGATTCGCCAGGTGCCCGCATGACCGTGGCGGCGGGTCGGCCCGGCGTCAACAGCAACGCCTTGACCGACGGTGACGCGATCGACGTTCCCTCCGGCAACGCCGTGCTCAACGGCATCCCCGTCGAGGTTCACCCCGCTTGAGCCGGCGAAACCGACATTCGGCGTTCGGCAAAAGTCGCACTTTCAGCCCGGCAGAACTGATAGCTTTCAGGCGTGAACGTGCCTCTTCCTCGACGGGCGGCCGAGATCGCCGCGGATGCGTTGACGTCCTTTCGGATCGTCGTGCTCGATGGTCCGCGCCAATCGGGCAAGACCACCCTCCTCCGACAGCTGGCGGACGAGCGCACGTTGTCGGTGCGAAGTTTCGACGATCCTGCTGAGCTGGCAGCAGCACGATCCGATCCGCTGGCCTATCTCTCGAGCGCCGGTCGCCCGCTCGTGGTCGACGAGTTCCAACGCGCCGGCGACGACTTCCTGCTGGCCATGAAGTACCTCGTCGATCGGGACACGGCGCCCGGGCAGTTCCTGCTCGCCGGGTCCACGAACTTCCTGACCACGAGCCAACTCAGCGATTCCCTGTCCGGCCGGGTCGGGCTGGTGCCCGTTCGACCCTTGACCCGCGGCGAGGTCCTGCGGCATCGAGAGAGCTTCGTGGCCCGGCTGGTGGACGACCCGTCGTCGGTCGCCAGGCCAGGCGCCGGCGTCGAGCGCGAAGTGATGGGTGAGCTGGTGGTGACGGGCGGCTTCCCGGAGGTCGCGTTGGCGACCTCCCCTCGAATGCGCGGCTCCTACTTCGAGTCGTACATGCGGACCGTGCTCTCGCGGGAGGCGCTCAGCGACGCCGGCAGCCGTCGAAATCCGATGACGCTCCGACGGTTGTTCGATCTCGTCGCGGCTCGGACGGCTCAGGAACTCAACACCGAGGACCTCGCCCGCGATGCTGGACACTCCCGGGTGACGGTCGACGAGTACCTGTCCTTGCTTCAGACGCTCCACCAGGTGCAACTGCTTCCGGCCTGGGCGTCGAGCGCGGCGACCCGCGCGAAACGCCGACCGAAGTTGCTCCTGATCGACAGTGGTGTTGCCGCGGCATCGATGAGACTCGATGCGCGGGCGGTGGCGGATCCGCGCACGAGGGAGACTGGTTCGCTGTTCGAGACGTTCGTCGTCAACGAGATCCTGAGGCAGGCCGACTGGACGTTGGGCCTGCGAGCGTCGCACTACCGGGATCGTGACGGCCGTGAGGTCGATCTCGTGCTGGACGGTCCGCACGGGGTGGTCGGTATCGAAGTCAAGGCCAGTTCGGTGGCGCGCGCGACAGACGCTCGACATCTTGCGTACCTCGGCCGGGTGGTCGGGGAACGTTGGCTCGGGGGTGTCGTCATCCACACGGGAGCCCATGCCTCAGAGCTCTCGCCGTCGGTGTGGGCGGTTCCGCTCGACCGGGTCTGGGCGACGTGACGCCGACGTTCGTGTCGGCGGCGCAGGGGTAGCCTCAGCACATGCCGTCCGAGGCCGGTCTTCGCCGTCCATCACGGAGCTCCCGCTTCCCGTGGTACGACTCCTTGTGGCTGCAGGACTACGAGTCGGCGCTCGATCTCATCGGCCGCCACGCCCCGGAGCGGCTCGACGAGTTCGTTGCCGCGTGTTCGGTGTTCGTCACGGATCCGTCGTTCGAGACCACGGTGATCGAGCACCTGGTCGACGACGACACCCTGAGCGAGATCCGGAAGGTCATCGTCGGGCTCGATCCGGCGGCGCTCGAGTTGCACGAGGCCCGCACCTTCCGCCGGTTCGTCGTCCACGACCACCCGTACTTCACCGCCCTCGGGGCGCGGTATGCGGGCCTGGTCAGCGCGGCGGTCGGTGAAGCGGTCGAGCCGGCGTACAACTTCTTGAGCCTGTACAGCTCGAGCGGGCTGTGCCCGGTCCACCTCGACACGCCGCAGGCCAAGTGGACGCTCGACCTCTGCGTCAACCAGCCCCGACCGTGGCCCATCCAGATCGGGAGGGTGCGGCCGTGGTCGGTCGCCATCGGCCGCGAATGGGGTGACGACTGGGACGCCGCCATCAAGGCCGATCCGGCGAACGAGTTCCGGGGGTACACCGTCGAGGAGGGCGACGCCATCGTGTTCGCCGGGAGCAGCCAGTGGCACTTCCGCGAGCCATTGCCTTCGGCCCTGCCCGGCGCGTCGACCGACCTGCTGTTCTTCCACTACGTGCCCGCCGGGACCCGTGAGCTCGTCGAGCCGTCGACCTGGGGCGAGCGCTTCGGTGTCCCTGAGCTCGACGGTCTCGGTCGGTGGTGATCTGCCCCGGCCTGCATGCGAAGATTCGCGCATGGCTGACTACGAGACGATCATCTACGAAGAACGCGACGGCGTCGCCTGGGTGACCCTCAATCGCCCGCAGGCGCTGAACTCCTTCGACTCCGCCATGCAGAGAGAGATCAAGGACCTGTGGCGATCGCTCCGGCTCAACGACGACGTGCGCTGCGTGGTGCTCACCGGTTCGGGCGAGCGAGCGTTCTGCGTCGGCATCGATCGCAACGCCGACGACACCTACGTGGTATTCGAGCGCGACACCTTCTACGGGACGTCGAACAACTACATGTACGACGACCCCGGCGAGTTCCTCGGTCCGAAGGCCAACGATCTGTGGAAGCCGGTCATCTGCGCCGTCAACGGCATGGCGTGCGGTGGCGCCTTCTACTTCATCTCCGAGTCGGACATCATCATCGCTGCCGAACACGCCACGTTCTTCGATCCGCACGTCACCTACGGGCAGGCCGCCGTCTACGAGCCGATCAAGATGCTTCAGCACATCTCGCTCGGCGACGTCATGCGGATGTCGCTGTTGGGCGCCCACGAACGGATCAGCGCCGAGACGGCCCTGCGCATCGGCCTCGTGACCCAGGTCGTCCCGAAAGAGGAGCTGCTGGCCACCGCCAAGTGGCTGGCCAGTGCCGTGGCCAGCCTGGCGCCGAACGTGTCGTCCGGAACCCTGCGGGCGGTTTGGGCGGCCAACGACCTGGGCCGGCTCGGTGCGCTGGCGATGGCCCCGTCGATCCTGTCGACCGCCACCGACAAGGACGTGATGAAGGCGGGCAACGACGCCTTCGAGAACCAACCTCGCATCACCCCCCGCATCCGCTGACCGACCGAATAGGGCGGAGGGCGCAGCTACGATCGGGGCCGACCGGGGAGCACGTTTGTGGCCAGCGAGAAGATCACACTCGAGGTGGCCGGGCGCACTGTGACGGTGTCGAGCCCGACCAAGGTGTTCTTCCCCGAGCGCGGCGAGACCAAGCTCGACCTCGTCAACTTCTACCTGGCCGTCGGTGAGCCGCTGATGCGGGCCATGGGTGGGCGGCCGGTGCTGTTGGAGCGCTATCCCGACGGCGCCGGCGGCAACTCCTTCTTCCAGAAACGGATCCCCGATTCGGCGCCCGACTGGCTGAGCACGGCGATCGTCTCGACCCCGAACGGCACCGAGTCCCGAGCCCTGGTGATCGACGACCTGGCGCATGTGGTGTGGGCGGTCAACATGGGTTGCCTGGGCTTCCACGTATGGCCCTCCAAGGCGAACGATCAGGAGCACGCCGACGAGCTGCGGATCGACCTCGACCCCACGCCGGGCGTCGTCTTCGATCAGGTGCGCGAGACGGCCGCCGAGGTGAAGCGCCTGCTCGACGAGCTCGGGATCGACGGTCGGCCCAAGACGACGGGCAGCAAGGGCATCCACGTCTACGTGCGGCTGCAGCCGCAGTGGAGCTCCTACGACGTGCGGGCCGCGGCCGTCGCCCTGGCCCGGGAGCTGGAGCGGCGGCGACCGGACCTCTGCACGGCCGCCTGGTGGAAGGAGGAGCGCGGCACCCGCGTCTTCATCGACTTCAACCAGAACGCGCCCCACAAGACGGTGTTCGGAGCGTGGTCGGTGCGTCCCCGGGTCGGCGCCCAGGTGTCGACCCCGTTCCTCTGGTCCGACCTCGACACCATCGATCCTCAGGCGCTGACCATGGAGGTCGTGCTGGCGAGGTTCGCCGAGTCCGGCGATCCCTGGGCGACCATGGACCTCGATCCGCAGTCGCTCGAACCGCTGCTCGACATGGTGCACGCCGACCAAGAGGCCGGGTTGCTCGATGCCCCCTGGCCCCCCGTCTACCCGAAGATGCCGGGGGAGCCGTCGAGGGTGGCGCCCAGCCGAGCCCGCAAGACCGACTGAGCAGGACGCGCGCCCGTCAGACGCCCTTGGGCCACGTGCCGATGACTTCGTCGGCTTCGAGTTGGGCGATCTCGTCCTCGCGCAGGCCGATCCAGTCGGCCAGCACCTCGTGGTTGTGCTGGCCGAGGGTCGGCGCGGGTCGCCGGATCCACGGCTGGCCCGACTCGTCACGGCTGGCGAAACGGAACGGCTGGGTGGGGACGGGATGACGACCCACGATCGGGTGGTCGACCTCCTCGTAGAACCGCCGGGCGACGAACTGCGGGTGGCGGTAGGTCT
This sequence comes from uncultured Acidobacteriota bacterium, assembly GCA_963732655.1. Classification (GTDB taxonomy): domain Bacteria; phylum Actinomycetota; class Acidimicrobiia; order Acidimicrobiales; family SHLQ01; genus CAVTWS01. The sequence goes on from CAVTAI010000013.1 coordinate 175,732, forward strand.
CGCGGGCGTCCGACATGACGCCGGCGGCCACGCCGGCGGCCACCAGGGCTTCGGCGCTCTCCTCGGCCGGTCGGGACATGACCCACTCAGCCAGGAACTCGTCGAGCTCGTCGTGGCGGGCTCGCCGCCCCCGTAGGTCGGCCAGGCCGGCGTCGGCGGCCCAGTCCGCACGGCCTACGACTTCGCACAGGGCGAGCCACTGCTCGTCGTTCTCGGCGGCGAGGGCGAGCCAGCGCTCGACACCGGGGGCCGGGTAGAGGTTCTGCGGTGCGGCCCAGGGTGACCGGTTGCCGTCGCGGTCCAGCCGGTTTCCGTAGGCCGTGTATTCGATCACCTGCTCGGCGGCCGCGTTGAGCGCGCCTTCGATCATCGTCGCCTCGATGTGGTGCCCGAGACCGTCGTGATCGCGCTCGGTCAGCGCCACGAGCGCTGCGAAGGCGGCGTGCATCCCGGCGTTCGGATCGCTCGGGCCGCGCTGGATCCGGGGTTGATCGTCGACGTGGCCCGTCACCCAGGCCAGCCCCGAGAGCTGCTCCATGGTCTGGGCGAAACCGGTGCGATCACGCCAGGGCCCGTCGAGCCCGAAGGCCGGCATCCGGATGAGGCTGAGGCGCGGGTTGAGGCCGTGCAGCAGCTCCCAGGTGAGGCCGAAGTTGTCGAGCACACGAGGCGTGAAGTTTTCGATGACCAGATCGGCCTGTTCGCAGAGCTGCAGCACGATCTCCTTGCCTCGGGGCGAGGTGAGGTCGAGGGTGAGGCCGAGCTTGTTGCTGTTGACCTGGAGGAAGAACCCGCTCCATTCCCACCACTGCAGTTCGTGGCCCCGGAACATGCCGCCGCTCATGCGCATGCCGTCGAGCCGCTGGATCGCTTCGACGTGGACGACCTCGGCGCCCATGCTGGCCAGCATGTTGCACGAGGCCGGGCCGGCCCACCAGGCGGTCAGGTCGAGCACGCGCAGGCCGGCCAGGGGGCCTCGGGCTGCCGCTTCGGGATCCGGCGTCGTGGGCGTCGGCCGGGGCCGCCGCTCGATGTGCCCCGTGTGTTCGCCGAGCGCGGGTGCGGGCGCGGGCGGGCCGGGGCGCTCGAAGTCCATCATCCAGGGTCGGCGGGGCATGCGGAACGTTCCGGTGGGATCGTCGAGGTAGACGCCCCGCTCGTCGAAGTGATCGTGGTCCTGGACGGTTCCGCCGTGGCAGACCGCGGCGACCGGAATGCGCAGCATCGACGCCGCTTCGACCGCCTCCGCGGTGGTGTGCCGCGTCGTCCAGGCATGGACGATCTCCTGCCACTCGTCGAAGCGGGCCTGCCGGGTGCCGATCATCGCCCAGTCACCCTCGATCAGGAGATCGGGTCGCTCGATCATCACGCAGAAGTCCTGGAACTGCTGGTTCGTGTTGGTGTTGACACCGACGTAGCCGTCGAGGGTGGGTTCGATCGACGGCGTCTCGAGGGTGCGGCCGGGCTTGGTGAACGGGGGACGTCCGAACAGGCTGTACCCGAGGTCCGCGTAGTTCGAGCCGGCGACGTTCATGAGCTCGGCGATCGAGAAGTCGATGTGCTCGCCGATGCCCGTGGTCCGAGCGCCGCGCTGGGCTCCGAGAACGGCGACCGCGGCGAACGTACCCGACACCCACTCGCTCACCCGCCCGCCGGCCTGGATCGGGGGCGACTCGGGGCGACCACGGATCGCGAGGGCGCCGCACTCGGCCTGGATCACCAGGTCGCTCAGCGGCCGATCGGCCATCGGGCCGTGCTGCCCGTACGGCGTGATCGACAAGATGACGAGGCCCGGGTGACGGGATCGGATCTCGGCGATGGGCATCGTGCCGGGCGCGCCGCTCTCGATGAGAACGTCCGAATCGGCGATCAGGTCGTCGACAGCAGGATCGCCGAGGGCGCCGACGACCGATCGTTGCCCGTGGTGCAGGAAGCGGAAGAGGGCGCCGTCGAGGCCGACATCACGTCCCGACGCGGTCCAGCGGCGAAGGGGGTCGCCGCCCCGGGGTTCGACTTTGACGACGTCAGCGCAAGCGTCGGTGAGCAGCTTGGCGCAGTACGCGCCCGCGATCCCGGTGGAGAAGTCGACGACGCGAAGATCGGTGAGGCCGTGCACGACGGGCGATGCTAGGACCACTCGCTGGCGAGTGGCGATGTCACCGAGACCACTCGTGCCGCGTCGGCGAAGCCTTCGGTCTGAACCTGCACGACGCAGAAGGGTTGACCGGCGGGATCGCGCAGGATCTGCCACGAGTCCACGGCGCGGTCGACGGTGGCCCCGAGCTCGAGCATCCGAGCCACCTCGGCGGGTACGTCGTCCGTCTCGATGTCGACGTGCCAGCGGGGGACTTCGGAGTGGGCCTCGCCGTCGTCGAGTCGTTCGTCGTCGAGTCGTTGCACGCCGACGGTCACACCGGCGCCCGTGGTTCCGAGGAGGAAGTAGGTGTCCTCGTCGCCGGGTTCGGGGACCGCCTCGCGGCCGAGCGCGGCGGACCAGAAGGCCACGGTGGCGTCGAGCAGGTCCGAGGGAACGTCGAGCCACAGGTGGTTGGGTTCCCGAACCGTGCAGAAGAGGAGTCCGGCCGGGTCGCGGAGGACGACCCAACCGTCGTGGCTCTCGTCGACCGTTCGAGCGCCGAGCGTCCGCACCCGCTCGGCGCCGGCACCAGGCGTCGCGGCGCCGAGATCGAAGTGCCAGCGCAGGTCGCCGTCCTCCAAGCGCTGTACGCCGAGACGCAGGTGGTCGACGGTGCCGACGAAGGAATACGTGCCGGGATAGTTGACCGCCGGACGCGAGGTCGTGCTGCCCAGCGCGTCGGTCCAGAACCGGAACTGGGCGTCAGCGACCTCTCCAGGTACGTCCATCCACAACGAGGCGAGCCGGCTTCGGTGCACAGGTCCATGATCGCGCCTCCTGCGCGGCCGGCACGACCACCAACCTGGCGCGTGCACCGGTGCGGGTCGTAGCGGTGGACGTTGCGGTGGCCGCCACGCCGGGGGTAGCGCTGACCGGTCCGATTTTTCGCCTTGCTCAGAATCGACGCCGAGTCGGCGTGCTGGCGAGAGGGGTGAAGCGTCGCCGTCCCTCGTCGTGTCGTGCGCCGATTTCGCCTCGCTCAGAATCGACTCCGAGCTGGTAGTGGCGTGTGGGTGGTGCAGGACACGTGGAAGGCCAGTGGTGTGGCGTGTGGGTGGTGGTGGCGGGCGGCCCGTGGTGTGGCGTGTGGGTGGTGGTGGCGGGCGGCCCGTTGGAGTGCCGCGGCACTCCAGCCCAGCCGCCGGGATTTCTGACCGAGGCGAACTCTGTGAAGGTGGCCGATCGGCGCTCGTCCGCCTGACCCGGCCAGCGCGAGACTCCTCACCATGAACGTGACGGGAATCATCTTCGCCTCGGTCGACTGCGACGTCGACGCCATCGAGGACTGGAACCGCTGGTACGACCTTTGCCACCTCCCGCCCAACATCGCCTTGCCGGGCATCATGAGCGGGCGTCGGTACGTGGCCCCGCCCGAGCTTCATGAGCTTCGCGCCCCGGGCGCCCTCGAAGGATTCTCCGAGGGTCGGGGCGTGCACACGACCGTCTATCTGCTGTGCGGTGACCCGCTCGACGTCATGGCGGACATGACCACCTACCGGGACATGCTGGAGGACGCCGGACGCATGTTTGCTCCCGAGAAGAAGGTCGTGCGGGCTGGCGACGCCATGTACCGCCGCTGGCAGCATGCCGATCCGGCGTTGCTCGCCGACGACATCGACGTGCCCTTCATCGCCCACACCGGGAAGGTCGTGGTGCTGCGGGACGTCGTGGACGGGGCCGACGCCGACGAGGTGGACGCCTGGTACCGCGACGAGTGGGCGCCCCTCGCCGTCGGGGTCGACGGCGTGCACGCGGTGGTCAGCTTCGAGTCGGCGTACGTCCCGGCTCGGCGGCTCGACCTGGTGCTGATCGAAGGCGATCCGGCAACGGTCGTCCCCGCCCTGCGCGCCGCCGCCCCCCATCACGACCAGGCGGCCGTCGTGCTGGACGGCCCCTTCGAAGCCATCGAACCGCTCCGCTACGGCTGGGCCGAACGCATCCGCCAGAGCTGGCTTCCCAAGACCATCGCCGGCTAATGTGGCATCATAGCATCAACCTCCGTGATGCTGTGATGCGCTCGAAGTGGTAGGATAGACCGCATGAGGACCACCGTGACGCTCGATCCGGACACCGAGCAGGTGATCCGCACCCGGATGCGCGAGCGCAACATGACCTTCAAGGAAGCCGTCAACGACGCCATTCGAAGCGCCGCCTCGGCGAAGCGGACGGGCTCGCCGTTCGTCACCCAGGCCGTGGCGCTCGGGCGCAGCGTCGTCAGTCTCGATCGGGCCCTTCAGCTGGCCGGTGAGATCGAGGACGACGAGCTGCTCCGCCGCATGCAAGGCGCGTCGTGAAACTGGTCGACGCCAACCTTTTGCTGTATGCCGTGAACTCTGATGCACAGCACCACGAGCGCTCCCGGCGCTGGCTCGACGCAGCACTGTCGGGGGCTGACACAATCGGTTTCGCGTGGATCGCGCTGCTCGCCTTCACTCGCCTCGTCACCAAGACGTCGCTCTTCCCGAACCCGTTGACGATCGAGCAGGCGATGGACCAGGTCGACTCCTGGCTGGGGGCCGGGCCGGCCGTCGTCCTGGAGCCGACCGTCGACCACGCGTCCATCCTGCGGCGCCTCCTGGCGCCCCTGAGCACGGCGGGCAATCTTGTGAACGACGCCCACCTGGCGGCGCTGGCGGTCGAGCATCGCTGCACGATCGTGTCGTTCGACAACGACTTCGGCCGGTTCGCGGGCGTGCGGTGGGAGCTCCCGGCGGTCGTGTAGCACTCAGATCGGTATCGACCCTTCGGGCCAGTTGACGGGGAACAGCGGGTGCTCCATCGGTGCCCCGGCCGGCAGCTCGTCGGCCAGGCCGGGGAAGTCCGGCGAGGTACGCCACGACCGCGGGGCATGGCGGGCATCGTCGCCCAGATATCGCAACGACAGCACCCGACGGCGGCCGAGTCCAGGGAAACCCGGGGCGCCATGTACGGCGAGGAAGTGGAAGCAGACCGCGTCGCCCGGCTCCAGGTCCCAGGCCAGGATGCGGCGCGACCGCCGGTCGGCGTCGATGTCGGGAAGTTCGGCCAGAGCGCCTTCCGGGAACCACCGGGCCGCACCGTCGAGAAACGTCCGCGGCATCAACCACGGTCCGCGGTGCGATCCGGCCACGATCTCGAGCGACGACTCCGCCGGCACCGGGTCGAGCGGGATCCAGCAGCTGACGTTCTGCCGGCCGTCGACGTTGTAGTACGGCTGGTCCTGGTGCCACGGCGTGCGCTGGCGCGTGCCGGGCTCCTTCACGAGGACGTGGTCGTGGAAGAACCGCACCGAGGTGCTGCCCATGAGCTCGGCGGCGACAGCAGCGATGCGGGCCCCACGGGCGAGCTCGGCCAGAGCAGGGATGTCGCCGGCCCGGCAGAAGTCCTCGACGAAGCGGCCGGGGTCGTCCGGGCCACTGGCTTCGATGAACAGCGGTCCTGGTCGGGCCAGGATCTCCTCCACGGCCGCCCGCGCCGTCTCGACATCGGCAGGCGACAGGAGACCGGCCACCTTGACGGCGCCGTCCCGGGCGAACGCCGCCGCCCGCGCCGACGTCACGGCGTGGGTGCGAGCCCCGCCCGCTCACCCATGGTCACGACCTTGTTGGCCATCTTGGCGCTGGCCTCGTCGATCATCTCGTCGTTGCCGAACCGCACTGCGCCCCGCCCTTCGACATCGGTCGCCGCGGCGTACACGGTGAGCAGAGCGTGCGCGCGATCGAACTGCTCCTGGGTCGGGGAGAAGGCGGTGTTGAGCGATGCCACCTGATCCGGGTGGATCGCCCACTTGCCGTCGAATCCCAGAGACCGGGCCCGTTTGCAGTAGTCGGACATGCCGTCGAGGTCCCGGATGTTGAGGTAGGGGCCGTCGATGACCTGGATTCCGGCGGCCCGCCCCGCGGTGAGGAGCGTGGCGTAGGCGAAGTGGAAGTGGTCGCCCGGGTACTCCGGGATCTGCACGCCGCCCGTCAGCACCGGCATGCCCATGGACGCCGAGAAGTCCGCCGGGCCGAGGATCACCGCTTCCAGGCGTGGTGACGCTGCGCAGATGGCGGCCGCGTGGAGCAACCCGCCGGCGGTCTCGATCTGGACCTCCAAACCGAGATGGCCGGAGGGCAGGCCGGCCGCCGCTTCGATCTGGGTGAGCACGAGGTCGGTGGCGATCACTTCGGCCGCCGACTGCGTCTTGGGCAGCATCACCTCATCGAGCCGCTCGCCGGCCCCGGCGACGATCTCGCTCAGGTCGAAGACCGTGTGCCGGCTGTCCCACGCGTTGACCCGGACACACACGATCTTGTCGCCCCAGTCGAGGGAGCGGACGGCCTCGACCACCTTGCCGCGAGCGCTCGCCTTCTCCGAGGCGGCGACGGCGTCTTCGAGGTCGAGGATGACCATGTCGGCATCGACGCCCGACGCCTTCGTCATCATCTTCTCGCTGGAGCCCGGCACGGAAAGACAGGAGCGGCGGGGCAGGTTGCGGGTACGGGGAGACATGAAGGGACCTACTTCGGGGCCATGCGCAGCGCGCCATCCATGCGGATGACCTCGCCGTTGAGATAGCCGTGGTCGATGATGGCCATGGCCAAGCGGGCGAAATCGTCGGGGACACCGAGCCGTTTCGGGAATGGCACGTTGGCGGCCAGCGCTTCCCGGGCCGGTTCTGGCAGACCAGCAAGGAGCGGCGTGTCGACCAACCCCGGGGCGATCGTGCAGACGCGGATCCCGGCGGAGGACAGGTCGCGGGCGATCGGCAAGGTCATCCCGACGACCCCGCCTTTCGACGCCGCGTACGCGGCCTGGCCGATCTGCCCGTCGTAGGCGGCGATCGATGACGTGTTGACGATCACGCCTCGTTCCCCGTCGGCCAGGGCCGCAGTGCGGCTCATGGCGCCCGCCGCCTGGGCGATCACGTTGAACGTGCCGACGAGGTTGATCTGGACGACTTTGACGAACCCGGCGAGGTCATGGGGCGTGCCATCTCGTTCGATCGTGCGCTGCGCCCAGCCGATGCCGGCGCAGTTCACCACGACGCGCAGCGGTCCCATCTCACCGGCGGCGGCCACCGCAGCGGCCACCTGCTCGGGGTCGGTCACGTCCGCTCGGGCGAAGATCGCCGCGTCGCCGAGCTCGGCCGCCAGCGCCTCGCCGCGGTCCGTCGCCAGGTCGACGATGACCACCCGGGCGCCGCCGGCGACGAGGCGGCGGACTGTCGCCTCGCCCAGACCTGACGCGCCGCCGGTCACCAGGGCGGAGACTTCGTGAACATCCATCGCCGGAGTGTACGGTGACCCCCGATTCGCCCAGGAATCGGCCTCGGGCACGACTCGGAAGACGTAGACGCCATGCTCATCATCAGCGGAACCATGACCATCGAAGCCGACAAGCGTGATGCCCTGCTCGCCGCAGCCCACGATCTGATGGCGGCCACCCGCCAGGAGAAGGGCTGCCACAGCTACACCCTCGTGGCCGACCCGATCGACGCCAACGTCGTGCGCATCTTCGAGCAGTGGGAAGACGACGACTGCCTCGGCTCGCACATGAAGCAGACCCACATGGCGGCCTTCGGCGAGAAGATGGGCAAGATCGGCGGCGTCCAGGGTGTCGACCTGCAGAAGCACGTCATCGCCTCCTCCGGCCCCCTCCACTAACCGGTCGCCCGGTTACACGTCGAGGACGGCGTCGACGAGGATGTCGACGGCGGCCAGCGCGGCGACGACCGACATCGCCGTCCCGACCCACTGCAGGGCCGGGTGCTCGACTCGGCGCACCATGAGGGTCGCGGCCAGCAGCAGGCCACCGAGGCAGACCCCGGCGACCGGCGCCATACCGGCTTCCGCAGCGACGGCCAGACCGAGGACGGCGACATCGGGCCGGGCCAGGATCGGGAACGCCACCGGGACGACGGCGCCCTTCCCCGCGAGAGTCTCCCGTCGGGCCGGGACCGCGAGCTCGATCCCGGCTCGGAGGGCGACGACCGCGGCGGCGCCGATGCGGGCGTTCGGGCCGCTGATGTCGAGCTCCTCGAGCAGCCGGTCGGCCACGCCGGCGAACGCCAGGTAGACCGCCAGCGCGATCGCCGCGCCGGTCGCCGCGACAGCCGCGGGGCGCCGCCCCGCCTCGACCGCCCGCCGGGTCGGGTTGAGCGCGCCGAGCAGGGCCAGCACGGCCACGGTGGTGTTCATGTCTCATCCTCCGAAACGATCACGAGCGTGCGCAGCAACGCCGACATGGCATGTTGCTGGTCGTCCATCTGGGTCACGCCGAACTGGAACCAGGCGCCCCGGGCGCGGTCCGGGTCGAGCTCCGAGAGCGACTCCTCGGCGTCGATCTGACGGTCGACCAACATCGACGCGACGCACACCGCCCGTTCGGCGATGTCGTCGCGCTCGTCGGCCAGCGGCTCGTAGCTGTCGCCGGTCGCGGTCGACGCGACCCGCCACAGGCCGGTCATCCCCTCGCCGAGGGTGCCGAGGCCGGCCCCGAGCGTGCGGCGACCCCGGGTGACGTGGGTCCACCAGCTGTCGCCTCGTTGGGACTCGTAGCGCACCTCGGCGCCGAACAGTCCGGCCAACCGGAGCACCTGGGCCAACTCCGGTTCGCCCACATCCGACCCGTCGGGCGACCAGCGGGCGATCTCGTCGTACGTGTAGGCCGCCCAGTGGTCGGGGACTGGCGGGAATCGGTTCTCGCGCTCGTCGCGCACGGTCAGGTAGCGGGCGACCGCGAGCGCGTCGGCGCCGAAACCGTCCTCGGGAAAGGCGTGATGGAGCCGGGCCAACGCCCATCCCACTTCGCCGGTGAAGTAGTGCGAATACTCGTTCGGAACGGGTGCATCGGCCTCGATGTCCCAGTAGGCGAGCACGGCTCCAGTGTCCTCGACCGTGGCCTGTAGGAAGCGCCCGAGGCCGACCAACTCGTCGTCGTGGATGGTCTCCCCGGTCGATTCGCGACGTTCGATCATCCCGGCGACGAGCAGGCCGGTCGCGCCCACCTTGATCTGCCCGCTGTCGTTGAGGGCCAGCCCGTCGCCGGCGGGAACCAACCGTTCGAGCGCCCACGACAGCCCTCGATCGGCTGTGGCCAAGGCGTCGGCGGAGCCGACGGTAGCCGCTTGGTAGAGCGACATGGTCACCCCGGCGTGGCGGACGACGTTGTACCCGCCGACGTCGACGTTGGCGTCCTTGTCGTAGCGGTACAACCACGTGCCGTCGTCGTGCTGATTGCGGGCGAACCAGCCGACGGCCTCGTCGACGGCGGTGCGGATGGTCGCCTCGCCGGGGTTGGAGCAGACCTCGGGCTGGGCGACGAACGCGCGCACACCTCCGAACACGGCGACCCAGGACAGCGCCGCGGTGGCGGCAACGCGGCGGACGGTGTGGTCAGGCACGACGAGGACCCGGTGGGTCGATTCGGATCATGCCCCCGAGTGCCGCATCGTGGAGGCGACCTCGGCCCAGCGTTCGAACACGGTCGGATCGGATCGCCACTGGGTGTTGGCCGTATAGGACATCACCCGGACGTTCGGCGCCAGATCGCGGTACCGAGCGACGAGGGCGGCGCCGAGGTCACCCCACCGTGCCGACACCAGGTAGTGGTCGAGGATGTCGTCGGAGATGAGGCTCGTCATTCCCGCGATGTCCCCCGCTCGTTGTTTGGCGTGGAGCTGATCGGACAGACCCTCGTAGCCGTGCTGCTCGAAGACCGAGCTGTAGGTCCGGGTCGAGCCGTAGAAGGCGATCATCCCGCGGGCGTGCTCCCGGGTCTTGGCGATCTGTTCGTCGGTGTCGCCGACGGCCGTCATGATCGGCACGACGAACGTGAGGTCGTCGAGCGTGCGACCGGACTCGGCGAGGCCTCGTTCGACGTGCGGGAGCATGGCCTCGCGGACGTAGTCGGGGGAGTGGAAAGGGTGGACGTGGACGCCGTCGCACACTCGACCGGCCATGGTGCACATCCACGGTTTCACGGCGGAGACGTAGACGGGGGGGTCGGGCACGTCGATGGGGCCCGGCGACCACTGCGGTGGAAGCAGGTCGAGGTTGTAGAACCGCCCGTGGTAGTTCAGCGGCTCGCCGCGGAACCCGGCGAAGGCGGCCTTGACGGCGCGGACGTAGTCCTCCATGCGGGGTCCCGGTGACGAGTACTCGGCCGAATACCGGCGCTCGACGTGCGCCTTGACCTGAGTGCCGAGACCGAGCACGAAACGACCGCCGCTGGCATCGGCCAGTTCCCAGGCCGTGGAGGCGGTGATCATCGGGCTGCGAGGGAAGGCCACGGCGACGGCCGTGCCCAGACCGAGCCGGGTCGTGGCCAGTGCGGACGCGGCGCAGCCGAGATAGGCGGTACGGCCGCTCTCGGTCAGCCACATCGCACCGAAGCCGGCGTCCTCGACCTCGATGGCCAGCTTCTGCATCGCTCGGAGCGGCAAGGCGGTCGCCATGACATCGAGTTCCACAAGGCACCTTTCGACACCGCCTACCCCAGCCGCTGGTCCCCCCGGACGGTGAGACCATTGTGACCGCGTCCAGAACGGCCGGCCAACACGACCGCGTGGGCCGGAAGCGTTGTGGGCCGGCCGATCCAGCGCACCCGTGGGTCGTCGGTAGGCTGGGTCACGATGCGACACCGCCCCCCAGCCGGCGTGCCGTCGCCGTGGCTGGTGGTGATGTCCGTGCTGGTCGGGCTCGCCCTGCTCGCGGGCGCCTGCACCGACGACGACGACCCTCCCTCCACGTCGTCCACCCTCGCGCTCACCACCTCGACCGTGCCCCGGGTACTGACCGACGCCGTCGGTGCTCCGGTGCCTGCTGACGCGATCGTCGTGGGCGCCTTGCTCGATCTGAGCGGGCCGCGCGCCGCCGCCGACGTGTCGCTCGGGGTGGCGGTGCAGGCCGAAGTGGCGCGCCTGCAGGCTGCCGGTGGGGTCGCCGGTCGACCGGTGGCCCTGATCGTGGCCGACAGCGGTGGCACCGTGCTCGGCGCGACCAACGGTGCCGGCGAGCTGGCCGATCGGCACGCCGTCGCCATCGTGCTCGGGTGCGATTCCGACCCCGCCCTGGCGGCCGCCGATGTCGCCCAGGCTCGTGGGGTTCTGGCCATCGCGCCATGCGCCGTCGCCCCCGAGCTCGGTCTCGGCCCGCCGGGCTGGCTGACCTTCCAGCTCGGGTTGCCGTCGACCCTGCAGGGCCGGATGCTGGCCGAGTACACGATCGAGGCAGGCCGACTCAGTGCGATCACGCTGGCGGAGGCGGTGGACCTCGACCGCGGTGACCTTGTGTGCCGCCTTCGTCGAGCGGTACCAGGCCCTGGGCGGGCGCGTGGTGGCCGAGGTGGAGATCGACCCTGCGGGCATATCGGTCGATCAGGTCGCTGAGACGGTGGCGCGTTTCGAGGAGCCGGGGATGTTGGTGTCGTGTCTGCGGGAGCCCGCGGTGTCGCTCGCGCTGTTCGACCTGAACGCGGCCAACTCGACGGTCATCCCGATCGTGGTGTCCTCCGGCGGCGATTCGAATGCGCTGGTCGCCGCGATGCCGGGTGACGTGTTGTCCCTGGGCCCACCGGCCGGAGCGTTGGTCCCCGAACAGCAGTCGTTGATCGACACGGGAGCCGTCAGGGGCGCGACCGACCTCGGCGGAGTGGCGGCCGTGCAGCTCGTCATCGAGGCGTTGAATCGGGCGGCCGGCGCAACCGATGGCTCAACCCTGGCGCTCGCCATCGAACAAGCGGGACCGCTCGAGCTGGCGATCGGTTCGATCACGTTCAGCGCCACCGATCATGCCGGCGGCGCCGACGCGGGTGCTCGGGGTGCCGTGCTCCGAGGCCACGCGGCGGACGGGTCGTCGTTCCAGCAGGAACGCCGGACCACTCCCTGATCCCTCGTCAGTATCCGGCATCGGGATCGACGAGGCCGATGAGGGGCTGGTGCGAGATCCAGCGCTTGACGTTCGCTCCCACCCGGGCGGCCAGCAGCGGTCGACCCATCGCCCGCGTGTTCCCGATGTGGGGCGTGATCAGGCAGTTCGGGAGCGACCACAGCGGATGCCCATCGGGCAGCGGTTCGGGGTCGGTGACATCGAGGACCGCGCCGACGATCTGTCGCTCGGTCAGCGCGTGCACGAGATCGTCGGTCACGACGTGACGTCCTCGACCGACGTTGACCAGCCACGCGTCGTCCCTCATGACGCGCAGCACCTCGGCATCGATGATCCCGATCGTCTCGGATGTCAGGGCCAGGGCCACGACGACGACAAGAGCGTCGGCCACTGCGTCCGCGAGGCGGTCGAGTGTCGTCGTGGCGTGTGCGCCGGGCATCGGAGTGTCGTGGCGGCGGACGACGGTGACCCGGCAGTCGAAGGGTTGGAGCAACTCAAGAAGCTCCTCGGCGATGCCGCCACCCCCGAGCACGGTGATGTTGGCGCCGAACAGGTTCGTTCCCGTCTCGGTCGGCCACGAGGTGGCTCGGGCGAACCCGATGAACCCCCGGAGGCCGGTCAACATCGACGCCAGGACGTGCTCGGCCACCGGGCGCGCGTAGACACCTTTGCCGCACGTCCAGATGTGGGTGCCGTCGAGATGGTGGCTGAAGCTCTCGATCCCGGCGTAGGGGAGCTGGATCCACTCGATGCCGGGGCCGTCGGCCATGATCGCAGGGAACTGGTCCGGTCGGCCGGGGTCGGCCCAGATCAGCGCGGTGGCATCGGCCGGCGCGACGAGCCGCCCGCCCGCCTCCACCACGGCGGCGGCCAGAGCCGCGTGCATCTCGGCGTTCGTGTCGGGGGCGACGGCGATGTCGCGACGGTCCATGCCGGCACCCTGCCACGCCCCCTTCCCGGACGTCGAGCGGGCGCGACCGGGTATCGGATCTCCGCGGGTACCTTCACAGGGTGCGCAGCGCGGTGATGAGTCGATGACGAGCCCTGGATCCCCTTCTTCGCCCCCGGAGGTGCCGTCGGCTCGACGAGCGGTCGGGTTCGCCGTCGCGGCGATCGCGGCAGCTGCGGTGGTCGCCGTGCTCGCCGGACTTCTCTTCCTCGATGACGAGAATTCCTCTGAGGTGGTCGCCCAGGCCGACGAAGGTGACGATTCGAGCGATGACGGTTCTTCCTCCGACGAGCCCCAGTCCGATGAGCCCCAATCCGACGAGCAGTCCGCGTCCGACGAAGACGAGTCGTCTGACGCGACGAGCGATGAGAGCAGCGACCCCCCGAACACACTGCCGGGCAACACCGTGCCGGACGACGGCGAGGGCGGCGATCCCGCTCCCGCTGGCGACGGGGCGCTCGAGGAGATCCTGCCGGACCTCATCGCCTTCGTGGAGTCGGAGCGGGGTCTGACCTTCATCACCCAACCGGTGGTCGTCGTCCAGCCGGAGGCCGAGTTCGTGGCGGGGTACAACGCCTTGGTCGACGAGGACCTCGTCGAGTACGCCGACGAGTACGTCCAGGCGACCGAAGTTCTGCAGGCCGCCGATTTCCTCGATGAAGAGGTGACCTTCGAGGACGCCATAAGGGCCATCGGGTCGGACGGCGTCCTCGGCTACTACGAGACGGAGGTCAACGAGCTCTTCGTCCGCGGCGATGAGGTCACGCCGTTCGTACGAACCGTCATCGTCCACGAGCTCACGCATGCCCTCGACGACCAACATTTCGAGCTCCATCGTCCCGAGTACGACGACCGCGATGACGAGATCGGATTCGGGCTCTCGGCCGTCGTGGAGGGCAACGCCAGCCGCGTCGAGGACGCCTACCGGGCCACCTTCACCGCCGATGAGGAGGCGGAGGCGTTCGCCGAGGAGTCGAGCTACTCGTACGATTTCTCGATCCTGCGGTACGAGTTCCTGAGCCTGCAGATCGCGCCGTACATCGAGGGCGAGGAGCTGGTGCTCGACGTACTGGAGGAGTCGGGTCAGCCGGCGCTCGACGCCTTGTTCGTGACGCCCCCGACATCGAGCGAGCAGGTGCTCCACCCGGACCGCCTGACCGAGCCCGCCGCCGCCGTGCCGTTGCCCCCCGCCGACGGCGAGATCCTCGATCAGGGCACGTTCGGCGAGGTCACGCTCCAGGTCATGCTGGAGGCGTCGCTCGGCGTGGCCGACGCCCGGGACGTGGCAGAGGGATGGGGTGGCGACGCGTACGTGGCCTGGCTGATCGACGACGGCGACGCCTGCGTCCGTACCGACATGGTGTCCGACACCGGCGACGACTTCGCCGATCTGGTCGCCGGCCTCGAGGATTGGGCGGACGACTCCGGCGCCACCATCGAGGAGCCGACCGAGGGCGTCGTCCGCTTCACCATCTGCGGCTGACCCGACCGGGCCAGTCCCCTGACGCGACCGTTGCGCGTTGTCCGACACGGGAGGTCGCTGAGCGCGCGCAGTTGAGAGGTGGAGACAGTCGGGTGGGGTGGCGGGCCGGGTAAACCGATCGGGCGGCTGGTGCGATTGGAGGTCGAGATGAGCGGCGACACTCCTGCGGCCGATGCCCCACCTGCCTTCGAAGCCTTCTGCCGGCGCATCCACCCGCGTTTGGTTGGTTTGTTGACGCTCCAGACCGGCCGTCCCGAGATCGCCGAGGAGCTCGCTCAGGACACGCTGGTCCGGGTCCATCAGCGATGGACGGAGGTCTCGCAGATGGACAACCCCGACGCCTGGGCGCACCGGGTGGCCGTCAACATGGCCGCGTCGTGGTGGCGACGGTCGTTCGCGGAACGTCGCGCCAATCGTCGGAGCGCGGGGAGCGCCGCGCCGCCTCACCAACCTGACGAGGATGACACGCTGGTGGTCCGCGCCCTCGTCGTCGCCCTGCCGGCGCGGCAGCGAACCGCGGTCACGCTGCGATATTTCGCGGGCCTGTCGGTCGCCGAGACGGCGGTGGCCATGTGCTGCCGTGAGGGCACCGTGAAGGCGTTGACGCACAAAGCGATGACGGCGCTGCGGGCGCACGTACTTGACCCCGACGTGGCTGAGGAGGCCGAGCATGCCTGACGTTGTGGATCTGCTGGAACGGGCGGCCGGGACGCCGCGAACGTCGGTCGACCCCGAGCTGATAGTCGCGATGTCTCGACGCCGACGCCGGCGCCGTCGAGTGGTGACGATCTCTGCTGTAGCGGTGGCGATGGTGGCGATGAGTGTCGCTGGTGTCCGGGCCTTCGGGCCGGATCACCGGGCTGATGTCGCCACGCAGGATGAGCCGCGGGCGGGGATCGGCGTGTGGCGCCGAGCTGCCGATGTCCCGTTCGAGACCCTCTTCGCGTCCGCCGCCGGGTTGTCGGACGGCCGTCTACTCGTTGTCGGACGTCCGATGAACGGGGCCAACTGGGAAGCCGGCATCTACGACCCGTCGATCGACTCCTGGTCCTTGGTTCCGCCGGCTCCGCTCCCGGCTGTCCTCCCGGCGGACGGTTCGCTCCTGTGGGATTCGGCGGTGGCCGGCGACAAGCTCGCCGTGGTCGTCTCCGGCCTCGGCGGCCAGCTCCATGCCGTCGTGTACGACGTGGCGTCGGAGATGTGGACGGAGGTACCCCCCGTTCCTGGCGAGATCGTAGGTGGACCCGTGAACGTGGCGTGGTCGGGAGAGACACTGGTGCTCCTCCGGTGGTCGCCCGATGCCGACGCCGTCCGGCTCGAGGAAGACCGAGCGGTCGTCGACCTATCCACCGCCGATGCCCTGACATTGCGGTGGAACCTGGGCGACGCGTCCTGGACCGAGGGTGCGCCGCCGCCGTTCGTCGAGCACTGCTGCACCTCGGTCGCCCGCTCGTCGAGCCGCGTCGCCGTATGGCGCGGGCCCAACGCCCAGGGCGCCTTCGACGACGGTGTGATCTACGACATCGCCTCGGACTCCTGGACGCGGATCGTGCCCGGGCCGGTCGGTCACCGGACCGTGCCTCGTGTCTTCTTCGACGACGGTGACCTCGTCGTCGCCGGTGGGCGATCGGTTCTCACGAACGACCCGGACCAAGTGCAGGTGGCCCGTTACGACCCCGAGTCAGAGTCGTGGCTCAAGATTCCGCCTTCGGGTGGCGACGGCTACGCGATCTGGTGGAGCTTCCCTCCGCTCGATGTGGACGAGCGTGCCGTGCTGACCAGTCCGGACTGGCAGACCTTCGTGCAGGATCCGTCGAGCGTTTCCCACTACCTCGACCCGTCGCTCGGCTGGATCGGGGCGCCGGCTCGACGGGTCATTCCGTGGGACGATTACGCCATCGCCGTCAACGACCCGGTCGTCGACGATCCCCCACTCGAACCGTTCTCGGCTCACGTGCTTCAGCCGGACGGCTCCTGGGCGCCGGCGGTGGAGGCACCGTTCGCCGCTCGTCGCGAGCCGATCGTCGTCGTTGACGCCGGGGACCGGATGTACGTCATCGGCGGTCGGTCGGCCGCGTCGATGGATGGCCTCGAGGCCGAGCGCGAGGTGTGGATCCTCGACCTTCGTGACAGGTCGACCACCTCGACCGACGAATCGACCGCCGCCGAGGGATCGACCGACGTCGATCTGATGATCTTCCTTGAGCCCGACGCTTCGGGTTCGGAGCGCGAGGCGGTTGAGCTCGCCGTGGATTCGAGCCGTCTCGTCCAGACGTACACGTACACCGACCAGCAGGCAGAGTACGAGTTCTTCCGGGCCTTCTTCACCGATCAACCGGAACTGCTGGAAACCGTGCGTCCGGCCGATCTGCCGACTCGATTCATCATCGACTTCGCCGACGGCTACGACGCCGACCTAGCGGAGAGGGTGAGCGACCTTCCCGGTGTGCAGACCGTGGTCGAGCCCGAGCTGAATCCGAAGCTGCCCCTTCTGCCCTCACCGATCCACCCCCAGGTTTCGCCATCCTGCCGGGCTGAAGCCCGCGGCCACCGAGAGCTGGACTTCGTGTGCGCTCCGTGTCGCTGCGAGGGTCAGGGGCGGGCGGGGGAGCCGGCGTAGGCGGCGGGGTCACCGACGGCCGGGATCGCGGGCACGGACCAGCTCGTGACCTCACCTACCGTCTCCGCGACGGCCCGCCATTCCTGGGGATTCCAGCCCTGCGCTTGCTCGGTCACCGTCAGGTTCTGTCGCACGAACACGAGCGCCGGCAGGGTGTCGAGGCCGAGTCCGGCGACGGCGGTGCGGTCCGGGTCGGTGAACGTGAGGAATTCGGTCGCCAGGGGGCCGAGGAACCGCTCGGTGCCCTCGGGGTCCGCGGTCACGAGCCAGGCCACCCGCACATCGGCGTTGAAGAACCCTCGCAACACACGGCGAGCGGTGTCGAGGATCCACGAGCTCTGGATCGTGTACGGGTCGACGACCGCGAGCAACAGGTGAAAGTTGGTGAGCCACTCCCCGAGGGGGCGGCTGTCGCCACCGAGGGCCGAGAGGGTGACGTCGGTCAGCGCGGGCGAGGAAGCGTCGGTGGCCACGGCCGCCAACGGTAGCGCACCGGTTTCTGGGCGAGCTTCATCGGGTCACCGGCCGGGCACGACGAGAGGGAGCCACCAGGCGGGATGCCCTTGACCACCCGGCGGGGCGCCCTTGATAGGGTCGAGGCCGTGCACCCCATGGAGTACCTCCGTTACGTGGTGGGTGCGGGTGACGTGCCCGACAGCGAGCTCATCGCCGAGTGCACCCGCGGTATCGCCATGGCGGCGAGTGACTCGACCGAGCTGGTGCCGATCTGCCAGCGCCTCGTGGCCAACCAGCCGCGTGCGGCCGTTCTGGTGTGGCTCGCCGGTCGGGTGCTGGGCGCCCTCGACCCGGAGGAGGAGCTCACGGTCGTCGCCGACGAACATCGCCGTGACACCACCTATCGGGCCGTGGCCGAGGCGCTACCCGAAGGCGGCACGGTGGCGATCGTGGGTTCGGGTCAGCTGCTGGCCGAGGCGTTCCTGCGGCGAGGCGATGTCGAGGCGGTCATCGTCGACTCGCTCGGGTTGGCCGATGGCCTCCTGCGTCGCCTCGAGCGAGCCGACAATCCGGTCGAGAAGGTGAGCGCCGAGAGCACGGGCATCGCCGTGGTCGACGCCGATCTGCTGCTGATCGAGGCCGTCGCCGCCGCCCCGGATCGCGTCGTCGCGTTGTGTGGCGCTCGGGCCGCCGCGGCGGTGGCCCACGCCTACGGCACCCCTGTCCTCACGGCCGTGGCGCTCGGACGGTCGATGCCGTCGCGAGTGCTGTCCGCCATGATCAGCCGTCTGGGCGCGGAGGTCGACACCCCCCGAGCCACCCTCGAGACGGTGCGTTCCGACCTCGCCGGCTGTTTCGTCGACCACCGCGGCACCCACGAGCGACTCGTCGAGGTCGATATCCCTGACCTGGCCGAGCTCCGGTTGACGTGATGGACCTCCCCGGTCGGCTGCTGAGCGCGCTGGCGGTGTTGGGGGTGGGCTTGACGGGAGGTGTCATCGGAGTCGAGTTGCTGGCCAACGGCGACGGCCCCACCGAACTGAGCGCCACGTCCACGTCGGTCGCCCCACCGACGACTGCCGCGCCGGCCACCACGGCCGCCCCGACCACGACGGCGCCACCCCCGCCGCGTTCCTTCTCCCTCATGGTGTCCGGCGACATCATCCCGCACGTCCCGGTCACGGCCCGCGCCCGATCGATCGCCGCCGCGAACCTCATCGAGGACGACACGTACGACTACGCGCCGATGTTCGACCTCGTGCGTCCCCGAGTCGAAGCCGCCGATCTCGCCCTCTGCCACCTGGAGACACCGTTGTCGGCCGACGGCACCGTCGTCGAGGGGTACCCGACGTTCAGCGCGCCGCCGGAGCTGGCCGAGGCGATCCAGTCGGCGGGGTACGACGGCTGCTCCGCGGCGTCGAACCACGCCTTCGACCAGGGTCGGCAGGGCGTTCTGGACACCGTCGCCGTGTTCGACCGCCTGGGCCTCGGCATCGCCGGTGTGGCCGACGGTGTCTTCCGAGACGCCACGCCGCAGGTGTACGAGGTCGATGGCGGCGATGGTGGAACGGTGTCCGTGGCGCACATCTCCGCCACGTACGGGCTCAACGGTTTCAGCCTGCCGGGTGATTCGCCGTGGCTCGCCGACCTCATCGATCCGGCGGCCATCACCGAGGAGGCCGCCGAGGCCCGGCGGGCCGGGGCTGAGGTGGTGATCGTGAGCCTCCACTGGGGCGTCGAGTACGTCGTCGATCCTACCGACGAGCAGCGAGCGGTGGCGGAGCAGCTCCTGGCCAGCACCGATATCGACCTCCTCATCGGCCACCACGCCCACGTCGTCCAGACCATCGAACGGGTGGGCGACAAGGTGGTCGTGTTCGGCCTCGGGAACTTCCTGTCGAACCAGTCCGCCGGATGCTGCCCGGCGGCGACCCAAGACGGCGTGCTCGTCGAACTCCAGATCACCGAGCGAGCGAATGGTGGTTTCGAGGTGACCGATCTGGGGTTCGTCCCGACGTCGGTCGACCGCTCGACCTACACGGTCGTCCCCGTCGCCGACGCACTGGCCGAGGAGTCGACGCCCGGTGATGGGCGCGGTGCGCTGCAGGCGTCGTGGGACCGCACGGTCGAGGTGATGAGCCGGGGCGGAGTGGTGTCGGCCGAGGACGCCGGGTGACGTCTGCGGGCGTCAAGCCCATCGCCGCGGCCGCCGGCACCGGCAAGCTCACCATCGACCTCGCCGACCGTCACGACCGGGTGCGGCAGTGGACCGAGGTCGTCGTACGGGGCGGCGGTGGCCGGGCGTCGATCGTGTTCCCGCACCGCACCGAGCTGGTGGGCCTCGTTCGCCGATGACGACCGACAGCTCGACCCGTCACGTGCAGCACGCGCTCCTGGCGTGGGGTGAGCAGAGCTGGCGAGACCTGCCGTGGCGCCGGACCCGGGACCCATGGGCGATCCTCGTCTCGGAGGTGATGCTGCAGCAGACGCAGGTCGACCGGGTCGTCCCGCGCTACCACCGGTTCCTCGAACGGTTCCCGACTCCGACGTCGTGTGCGGCGGCGCCGGTGGCCGATGTCGTACGCGAGTGGAGCGGCCTGGGCTACAACCGTCGGGCGGTGTCGTTGCACTCGGCGGCCGTGGTGGTCGTCGAGCAGCACGCCGGGCTGCTTCCCGATGATCTGGCGAGCTTGTTGACCCTGCCGGGCGTCGGTCCCTACACGGCCCGGGCGGTGCTGGCGTTTGCGTTCGAGCGTGATGTGGCCGTCGTCGACACGAACGTCGGCCGCATCTTGGCGCGTCGGGCCGGGCGGCGCCTCACGCCTCGCCAGGTGCAGGCGGCGGCCGATGCCCTCGTGCCTACGGGGCGAGGCTGGGCGTGGAATCAGACCATGCTCGACCTCGGTGCCACGGTCTGTGGCCCTCGGGATCCGGGGTGCGGCCGTTGCCCGGTCGCCGACGGGTGCGCGTGGCGCAGCGATCCCGAGCGGCCTGACCCCGCGACCGGCTCCGCGGCAGTGAGCGGCGGTCAGTCCCGTTTCGACGGATCGGACCGGCAGGGAGGTGCCGCCCTCGTGCGGGCGCTGACGTCGGGTCCGGTCCGGTCAGCGGTGCTCGCCGCCGCGATGGGCTGGCCCGACGACCCGGAGAGAGCACGTCGCGTGGCGGCCACCGTCGTCGCCCAAGGTCTCGCCGTCACCGACCCGACGGGCACCCACCACCTGCCGTAGCGAGGTCGGCCTGCGCTCACCCCCGTCCGCCGGACGATCTACGGCAAGTTTTCGCCTGCCACAGGTGATTCCTCGCCAAGTTTGGGCGAGGGCGAGGGCGAGGGCGGGGGCGGCGGGCGGGCGGGACGGGTCAGGCGGGTGGTCCGGTTAGGGCGGCGACGAGGGCGTCGAAGGCGTGGTCGGCGAGGGTGCGCATCTCGTCGTCGGTGCGGTCCTGGATGGGGTGGCCGACGAAGACGCGGGCGGTGTCGAATCCGAGCGCGGCCGCTTGGGTAGCGGCGGCGTCGGTGAACGGTTCAGAGGCGACGAAGACTCCTGGGAGGCCTCGGAGCTCGAGATCGGCGATGTCGTGCACACTGCACGTCGTGCAGGAGCCTCAGTCGGCGAGCGCTTCGATCACGGCGTCGCACGAGGTGGCGATCTCGTGGCGCAAGTCGGCGGGGGCCGGTTTGGTGAAGGTCGGTTTGGCGTACCGCACGACACGGGCATCGAGCGCCGTGAGCCGTTCCTCGATGCGGTCGAGGAACACGTTGCCGCGGGGTTTGGCGATGTCGAGCAGGCCGACGGTGAGGCCGGCGAGCGACTCGGGACGAGCCGCCCGGGAGCGGGTGATCGGAGTGGTCTCGTCGGTGGGATCGAGCAGGATGCGGGTCACGGGCAGACCTCCAGGTCGGCTGGTCAAGGGGTGATGACGGTGGTGACGGGTGTGCTCCCCAGCGCACCCCGGGCCCAGCCGCCGAACACGGCGGAGAAGAGGCCGGCCGGGCCACCGGCGTGGACGATCAGGAGGCCGCCATCGGGGGCGAACTTGGGGATGCGCTGACCGGCGAGCGACGGGTGGAGACCTTCGTCGACGCCGCCGGCTCCGGCGAGGACCGTGTCGGCGTCGACCAGGAGGTGGTCGGACAGCTCGTCGCGAAAGCGCTGTTTCGACCACCCGGCGTCGGCGAAGCGGGCCATGTGCTCAGGCGAGAGGACCAGGAGCGCGTCCATGCCCATGACCATGCGGGGTGAGACGGTGGCCTTCAACGACTCGGCGAGTGCGGCGACCAGCGATTCCGGGCGTCGGGACCGCTGATCGACGAGGGTGCGGGGCCCTTCACCGGTGAAGACGGTGACGGTGGAGGCCTCGGCGGGGAAGCCTCGTTCGACCGCGAGCGATTCCCACGGCGATCCCTCCTCGTCCTCGGCGAAACACAACCCGATCTTGCCCGGGTTGCCGAGCGTCGCTCGGTCGATGCCGCCGGGACGGCCGCCGCCGATGTTGCGCACGACGAGCTGCAGGGCCCGCCCGATCGTGGCGTTGGCGCGGTTGCCCGGGCCGAGGACGTTGATGCCCGAGTTCATTTCCAACCGGCGCCGGATCGGACCATTGATGACGAGCACGGGGCCCACGCCCATCGTCGTGGCCAAGACGCCGTGCATGTTGTACTCGTCGGTGCAGACCGCTTCGAGGGCGGCCAGCACGACGGGCAGGTACTCCGGCCGGCAGCCGGCCATGACGGCGTTGACCGCCACCTTCTCGACGGTGCACTCGATCAGGTTCGGCGGCACGACGGCGACGATGTCGTCCGGGTTGCGGGTCGTACCAGCGAGCATGCGGAGCACCCGCTCCTCCGTCGGCGGCACGAGCGGCAAACCGTCGGACCACCCGCGTTCGAACATGGCCTCCATCTCGTCCTCGAGCTCGGCCAGCTCGACCCGGCGGCTCCGCAGGCTACGACTCCCGAAGCGCACGGCCAGCTCGTCGGCCACCTTCGGGTCGACGGACAGGGAGCCGCACCCCGGTCGGTACGCGGGAAGGTCAGCGCCCAGATCGTCGACGCCGGTGAACTGCTGCCACTCGTCTCGATCCCAGCCGACGATCCGCGCCGCCTCCGCTCCGTCGACGACCCGGAGGAGGGTGGGCACGGTCTCGATGCTGTGGTGCCACGACACGCAGAGCTCGTCGTCGAAGATGACCCATGGCGCGTCGGCCGGGAAGGTGGGGTCGTCCTGGCTGAAGACGGTGACATCCCCGGGCCCGGCCGCAAGGGCAACCAACGCCGTCGCGACGAGCTCACACGTCGGGCAGTCGCGTTTGACCACGGCGACGAGTCCGTCCGGCAGGGAGGGGAGCGACATCGCCGATCAGCATCCCACGTGTGTCACACCGGGAGAAATGGGTCACACCCCCTGTTCGCGGGCTGTTCACCACCCGTAGTGTTCGCACGACACCTGATGGGGGATCGAGCGTGCGCGTGTCCTTCTTCGGAGTTCGTGGATCGACTCCGTGTGCATCACCCAGCCTGCAGAGATATGGCGGCAACACGTCGTGTGTTGTGGTCGAGGCCACCGACGTCGACCCGATTCTGTTGGATCTGGGAACGGGGCTCCAGTACTTCGGCAACGATCACGGCGGTTGCCAGCCGATCCGCGGGCACACGTTCGTCACCCACCTCCACTGGGACCACATCCAAGGGCTGCCGTTCTTCGACCCGCTCCACCATCCGGATTCTCTGGTCGACATCTACGGTCCCACCCACGACGGCGTCAGCTTCGCGGATTCGTTCAGCCGCTTCATGAACCCACCGCTTTTCCCGATCCACTACAGCCAACTGATCGGAGATGTGCGGTTCTTCGACTTCGATCACGGCGTCGTCGACCTCGGGCGCGCCACGGTCACGGCGGCCCCCGTCCCCCATGTCGGCGCCACGAACGGTTATCGCGTCGACTCGGCCGGCAAGGCGGTGGTGTACATCAGCGACCACCAGCAGCCTGCCGATCCTTCCGTCGTGGATGATGCCGTCTTGGCCCTGGCCGCCGGCGCCGACATTTTGATCCACGACGCCCAGTACACGCCCGAGCAGTTCCGGAGCCGCCACGACTGGGGTCACTGCACTGTGCGGTACGCCTACGAGGTCGCCCGACAGGCCGGTGTGAAGACGTTGGTGCTGTTCCACCACGATCCCTCCCACGACGACGACGCGCTCGATTCCCAGCTCGACGAAGCCCGCGCCTGGCCCTGCGGCACGTCGGACATCGCCGTCGTCAGCAGCGTTCGAGGGCCTGCGGATGACGATCGGCGACTGACGCCCGGCCTCCTCCCGACCGGCCTCCTCCCAACGGGCTGGTCCCCCGGTACGGTTTCGGGCAGCCGAACGAAGGAGCGGGCGACGTGCCCATCTACGCCCTCGGGGACCGTGTTCCCCAGATCGATCCGACCGCCTACGTGCATCCTGACGCCGTGATCATCGGCAGCGTCATCCTCGGGCCCGATGTCACGGTGTGGCCCGCGGCGGTCATCCGCGCCGACGACAATCGCATCGTGATCGGGGCGCGTTCGAACGTGCAGGACGGCGCCGTTCTGCACTGCACCGCGCAGCTCGAAACGATCGTCGGCGAGGACGTGGTGCTCGGTCACCAGTGCCACCTCGAAGGGTGCACGATCAAGGACCGAGCGTTGGTGGGTGTGGGCTCGGCCGTCTTGCACGAAGCCGTGGTCGGCGAAGGGGCGATCGTCGGTGCGGGAGCTGTCGTGACGAACAAGTTGGTCGTGCCGCCTCGAGCCATGGCGCTCGGCGTGCCGGCCAAGATCCGCGAGGACACCGTCGGCGAGAACGCGAACGACTGGATGGCCCGGATCTACGTCGAGCGAGGCCGCCAGTATCGCGAGCAGCTGCGGCGCATCGACTGACTCGCGGGATGTCGTGGCGACGTTCAGCTGTAGCGCTGGTTGACAGGCCAGGATTCGGGGGGCAGGTCCTTCGTGCGGCGCTCGTCGACGGTGCGTCGCTGTCGTGTGACGCATCCCCACACTTGGCGCCGACGCCGCTCCTCCCCGGCCCGTCGATCGAGCTGGGATCGATCGGGGGAGTCGAGGTAGCGGTGGAGGCGGTCGAGAAGCGGTGTGAGCTCGGCGAACCTGAACCGGTACACGCCGCCGAACAATCCGTGGCGGCGGGCGACCTGGCGAGCCTCACGGTCGTGGGTGACCAGCACGATCGGGAAGGCCGGGTCGGAGCGGTGGAGCTCGAGCGCGATGTCGTACCCGGAGATACCGGTCGTCTCGGAGGCGAGGACGATGGCGCTGGCGTTGGTCGAGCGGACGAGCTCGAGTGCCTGCACGCCGACCGTGCAGGCGGCGATGACGTACAAGCCGGCGGCCTGGTCGACCGCGTCGCAGATGGTCAGCATCGCTGACCGATCGGGCTCGCAGACGATCACACCGAACGAGGGGACCGGCGCCGTGACGGCGACGCCGGTCGATGACAACGCCGTCGAGCGGGCCGTGAGCCGCTCACCGGGAGATGTCGTCGTGTCCATGTCACGAGCGTGGTCCGGTAGCTGACCCTCCCGCAATGGGCCGATCGGAGTGTTCGCGCCTTCCGGCCGCCCCGGCCGCCCGCTCCGACCGGCGGTTTCCCTGGCGCCGGCGGGACCGGCGGTGGGGTTTGTTACTATGGCCGTAGGAGAAATCCACCCCTCGACCAGTCTCCCCAGGAGCCATGCGATGAGCGCCACCGACATCGGGATCGACCTCGGCAAGTACAAGCTCGGCTGGCACGACGAGCAGGAGTACGTCTACACGCCCAAGCGCGGCCTGAGCGAAGACGTCGTCCGCGAGATCTCGGGGATGAAGGGCGAGCCGGACTGGATGCGCGACTTCCGGCTGAAGTCGTACGACCGTTTCACGAAGCGGCCCATGCCCACGTGGGGCGGCGACATGTCGGAGATCTACTTCGACGACATCTTCTATTACATCAAGCCCAGCGAAGGCATGGTCTCGGACTGGGACGACGTCCCCGATGCCATCAAGGACACCTACGAGAAGCTCGGCATCCCTCAGGCCGAGCGCAAGTACCTCGCCGGAGTCACCGCGCAGTACGAGAGCGAGGTTGTGTACCACCGCAACCGGGAGGACCTCGAGGCCCAGGGCGTCATCTTCTCCGACATGGACACCGCCCTGCGCGAGTACCCCGACATGGTGAAGAAGTACTTCGGGACGGTGATCCCGCCGAACGACAACAAGTTCTCGTCGCTCAATTCGGCCGTGTGGTCGGGCGGCTCGTTCATCTACGTCCCGCCTGGTGTGCAGGTCGAGATGCCGTTGCAGGCCTACTTCCGGATCAACGCCGAGAACATGGGCCAGTTCGAACGCACGCTGATCATCGCCGACGAGGGCTCCCAGGTGCACTACATCGAGGGCTGTTCCGCGCCGGTGTACACGTCGGACTCGCTCCACTCGGCGGTGGTCGAGATCATCGTCGGCGAGTCGGCCCGGGTCACCTACACGACGATCCAGAACTGGTCGAACAACGTCTTCAACCTGGTCACCAAGCGGGCCAAGGTGTTCGCCGAGGGCCACATGGAGTGGATCGACGGCAACATCGGTTCCCGTCTCACCATGAAGTATCCGGGCGTGGTCATGGTCGGCCCGAAGGCCTCCGGCGAGGTGCTGTCGGTGGCGTACGCCGGTCAGGGCCAGCATCAGGATGCTGGCGCCAAGATGGTGCACGCGGCCCCCGAGACGACCTCGAAGATCGTGTCGAAGTCGATCTCCAAGGACGGCGGTCGCACGAGCTACCGCGGTCTCGTGCGGGTGGAGGAAGGCGCCTACGGGTGCAAGAGCCACGTGCAATGCGACGCGCTGATCCTCGACGACGACTCCGTCTCCGATACCTACCCGTACATGGAGATCGGCGCCAAGGACGCAGTCATCGGCCACGAGGCCACGGTGTCGAAGGTGGCCGACGAGCAGCTCTTCTACCTGATGAGCCGTGGGCTCACCCAGGAGCAGGCCACCGGCATGATCGTCAACGGCTTCATCGAGCCCATCACCCGCACCCTGCCCATGGAGTACGCCGTGGAGTGGAGCCGCCTGATCGAGCTGCAGATGGAAGGCTCGGTCGGCTGACCCGACGGCGAGTCCGACGTTTCCGCAGAAACGTCACCTGTGGACAACGTTGCTCTGTGGACGACTTGCGACTATCGACCGACGACGAGGGTTACCTCGAAGCTGGCCATCATCGTGCCCGGCGGCGGGCTCTGCTCGAGCACCCGACCAATGTCGGCGGAGCCGTCGGGTAGCTCGGCGAAGGTGACGATTCCCGTCAGCCCCGCCTGATGAATACGCGTGAGTGCAGAATCGGCCAGCAACCCGACCACTGCGGGAACGGTGCCTTGGCCTTCGGCTGCTGCGGCATCGACCACTACTGTCAGGACGCTTTCGCTCATGCCTCGGGGTCCGGTTGCTCGCAGAGACACGGGGAAGCTGCCAGGCGACTCGTAGGTGTGTTCGACCCGAGCTCCCTGAGCGCTGGTGCCGTCGCCGAAATCCCAGTGCAACGATGTCAGCGCGTTGGCTGACGAACTGAGGAACGTGACCGGAACGCCAACCTGCGGCGTGTTCGGCGAGAAGTCGAAGCTGCTGTCGGGCACGTCCTCAGGCGTCGTCGTGCTCTCAGACGTCGTGGCCGGGTCGACGACGGGGCCGGTGCCGTCAGTCGTTCCGTCGCCGTCTCGGGCGACGGCGACGGTGCTGGTCTCGTCTCGTTCGAGTGCCGACATCGTGACCGGCACGAGGCCGACGAGCGCGACAGCCCCGAGGCCGCTCAGCCCGAGTCGGCGTCGACGTCGGAGCGCCCGGCCACAGCGTGAGTGCGACCGTCAACAGTTCGTCGACGGTGCGGGCGGGTCGGCTAGCGGGATTCGGTGCCATTGACGATCTCCTCGTCGCTCATCTCGATACGGAGCCGGGCCAGAGCCCGGTGCAGGTGGGTCTTGACGCTCCCGGCGGAGATGCCGAGGGCGGAGGCCACCTTGGCCTCGGGCCAGTCGGCCAGGTACCTCAGCACAGTCACGTCGCGCTGGCGCGCGGGAAGCTGGCGTAGGGCTTCGGCCAGCGCGAGTCGGGTGGCGGCGGCATCGCTCGGATCCACGTCGACCGGTTCGACCGAGACCGGCCGGCGCCGGACGTGGTCGATGGCCAGGTTGGTGGTGACCCGCAGCACCCACGCATCGGGCGCGGGGTGCTTGCGCACGCGGCGCCAATGGGCGTACGCCCGGGCGAAAGCCTCGGCCGCAATGTCCTCGGCCGTTGTCGAGTCGGCCACGATGCGACGGGCCACAGCGAGCGCTCGGGGCAGCGTGGCTCGGAAGAACCGCTCGAAATCGTCGCCGCCGTCGGGAGCCATCACCAGGTACACGTTCGCGCCAGGCGATCGGTTGACACGGTCAGCCCAATCGAGCCGGTCGGGTCCGGCAGGCGGACAAGGGTGACCTTTGCCTCTGCCGACAGGCCCTGGACTGGGGTTCGATCAGGTGGCGCGCTCGACGAGAACCTCTGAGGCGCTCAGGAGGGGAATCATGAAACGATGCGGAGTCCTCGTGCCCATAGCGTTCGTGGCGTTGCTGGCCTCGTGTGGCGACGACGACGACGACGCCGATGCGGGTGGCGACTCGCCCAGCGCCGACGTGGAGGCAGTGCTCGACGAGTGGTCGATCACGATGTCGGAGCCGTCGCTGTCGGCGGGAGATCACGTGATCGAGGCCAGCAACGTTGGAGCCGAAGCGCATGAGCTGGTCGTGTTCCGTACCGACCTTGCGGCAGATGCGTTGCCGGTCGACGCCGGTCGAGTTCCCGAGGACGGTGAGGGTCTCACCTTTGTGGGCGAGATCGAGTCGTTCGATGCCGGAGGCGTCGAGTCAGGCACGTTCGAGTTCGAGGCCGGGCACTACGTGCTCGTGTGCAACCTGCCCGACCATTATGAACAGGGCATGTATACGGAGATCGAGGTCAGCTGACCCGGCCATCGTCACCCACCTCTTGACGCTGTGACGTCGGTTCCCGGGTGTCGCTCGATCTGTGTTCGAAACCCGTCAGCCGGTGTTGCGCAGTCCTGCCGCGATGCCGTTGATGGTCAGCAGGAGGGCCCGCTCGGTGAGGCGCTCTGTGTCGTCTCCCGACGCCGCGGCACGCGAGCGGGCGAGCAGCTCGACCTGGAGCACGTTGAGCGGGTCGAGATAGGCGTCGCGGACTCGTAGGGTCCGCTTCAGAAGCGGCACGGTGTCGAGCAGGCCGGCACCGGTGACGAGGCGCGAGCTCCCGTGTCGTGCGTTCGTGTTCGTCGACGATGACGTCGAAGAAGTGGTGGAGCGAGGGATCGACCAGCTGCTCGACGTAGTGCCGGCTCATCGCCAGGTCGGTCTTGGCGAGCGTCATCTCGACGTTCGACACGAACGATGGCGAAGAACTCGCCAATCGTCGAACATGATCGTCAGGACATCGGCGTGACCGGCGGCCCGGGCGGCCTCGAGCGCAGCACCGACCCCGAACCAGCCGGGGATGATCTGGCGCGACTGGGTCCATCCGAAGACCCACGGGATGGCGCGCAGATCGTCGATGCGCGCCGGGCCCCCGGAGTCGGTGGCGAGGCTCGAACGGCGCGCCGGTCGGGACCCGATGTTCATGGCGGCCAACTCCTCGACCGGTGTCGAGCTGACGAAGTACTCGGCGAGTCCGTCGGCGTCGAGGAGCGCGCGGTACGCGGCGATACGCGCGTACCGACATCAGCTCCATCACGTCGTTCCAGGCGCTGACGGTGACCGCGTCGTGGCGGGGGAGGCGATGGGTCAGCGATGCCTCGACGAGTGCTGACACCACCAGGTCGAGATTGCGGCGCGCCAGGCCGGGGAGACCGAACTTGTCGGCGATGACCTCACCTTGTTCGGTGACCTTGATCTCGCCGTCGACCACGCCCGGCGGGCTGGCTCAAGATCGCCGCGTTGCTCGGGCCGCCGCCTCGTCCGACCGACCCGCCGCGGCCGTGGAACACGACGATGCGGACGCCGGTCTCGGTCGGACACCATCGCAATCTCGCGCAGCGCCTTGTGGATCTCCCACTGGGACGTCGTGATGCCGCCGTCCTTGTTGGAGTCGGAGTAGCCGATCATCACCTCCTGCACGCCGCCGCCCAGTTCGACGATCCGTCGGTAGCCGTCGACCGCGAGCAGTTCGCGCAGCACGGTCCCGATGCTTCGGAGGTCCGAGATCGTCTCGAACAGGGGCACGAAACGCAGACGAGCGACCTCGTTGGGCAGATCGATGAGGCCGGCGTCGCGGGCGAGCACGATTGGCGCGAGGACGTCATCGACACCCTGGGTCATCGACACGATGTAGCTGCCGATCACCTGGTTCCCCCAGCGGTCCATCACCGTTCGGAGCGTGGCCATGAGCGACGACCGGCTCCGGGCCGTCGGAGGTGACGGGCGGCGCCAAGGGTCGGCGGCTGGCGAACTTCGACCGAAAGGAGCTCGATCCGTTCGGACCGACGTCGAGAGACCGGTAGTCGACGCCGAGGGGCTCGAAGAGCTCGGCGAGCGCCTCGTGATGACGCGTGGCGTGCTCGCGGATGTCGAGGTAGGCGAGATGGAAACCGATCATCGCCACTGTCCGGCGGACCCGGGCGAGACGGCCGTAGGCCATCGTGGCCCCACCGTGGGCTTCGAGCGATGTCGCCATCTGGGCGAGATCTCGTTCGAGCACATCGGGGCCGGTGTAGGCGTCGGGCACCGGGTGGTGTGGCCGCGGTGTCGATCAGCCGGTGGTGGATCAACGTGCAGCGCTGACGGTACGGTTCGTCGAGGTTCACGCCCGGCGAGCAGCTCGGCGGAACCGGCGATGAGCGAGCGCTCCCGGCCCAGCGCGGCGATCAGCTCGGGTGACACGCCGACGACCGACGTGCTCACCGACAGCTCGGCCGACAATCGCTCGATCTCGGCCACGAGCAGCCGAAGGGCCATGGCCCGTTGCACGGCGAGGACGGCGACGGTGGTCTCGCTGGTCACGTTCGGGTTGCCGTCGCGGTCTCCCCCGACCCACGACCCGAAGCGCACCGGCACCCGGTTGCCCGGAAGCTCGCCATCGATCGAGCGCAGCACCGCGTCGATGTCGTCGAACAGCTCGGGCACGCCGTCGGCCACGATGACGGCGAGGAAGTACAGGACAGATCGCGCTTCGTCGAGGGGGTTCGGACGCTCGCGTCGAAGCTCGTCGGTCTGCCACATGGCGTCGATGAGCTCGTCGAGGCGCCGGTCGATCCGGGCCCGTTCGGCGGTGCTCGTACGACGCCTCGTTGCGTCGCTCGATGAGGGTTGCGGCGACGGCCAGCTTGTCGAGGATGGACCGGCGAGACGCTTCGGTGGGATGTGCGGTGAACACCGGTTGCAGCTGGGCTCCGATCGTCGTGTCGACGATGTCGCGAGGTGCGATGCCGCGTTCCACGAGTCGGGCGACCATCGCTGCGAACTCGCTGCCGAACGCGGCACCTTCGGAGTCCAGGGTGTCGATGCGGTGCACCTGCTCGGCGGTGTTGGCCAGGTGGAAGTACATGGTGAATGCACGAGCCAGCCGTATGGCGTCGACGACATCGACATCGCCGAGCACGTCGACGAGGTCGGCGCTGGGTTGCCCGGCCCGGCGAACCCCTCGGGCGAGACCACGAACGTTCTCGACCAGGTCCAACAGACCTTGGCCGTGCTGACGCACCAGTGCATCACCGAGTTGGGCACCCAGACGCCGGATGTCGTTGCGCAGCGCGGCGTCGACATCGGCGAGATCGCCCGCGTCGTTGTGGTCGAGGCCGGTTCTGTGGGGCATGGAGCCCACCGTACTCATCACGGCCGGACGGCCGGTCCGTCTACGGCCGACACACGCTCACCGGCAGGCGACGTCCCTCCAAAGGTCGACACGACTAGCCTTCATGGGCACTGATAAGTAGGACCAGGCATGGCGCGGCGGAAGCTCCTCGGACGTGTTGTCGTGTTGGCGCTCGGCGTGGTGGCAATGCCTCAGGCATCAGCCGACGAGGTGCTCTACGGGGACGGATCCGGCGCCAATCCCGGCTACGCACTCGAACCCGGCGTCGAACTGGCGCTGCCGGCCGGTGTGTGACGACCAGCGCCAGTGTCCAGATTCTCGGCGGTGCAGGTCACGCCGCCGTCGGGTTCCTACCACCCCCTCGCCCAACCGGTGTCCATCGTCGACCGGACCTTCGATCCGATCAACCAGGTTGTCCGCGGCACGGTCTCTGGGATTGCCGGGATTCCCGCGACCGGCGTGACCGGGGTGGCGGTCTCGGCGACCGTCATCCAACGTGGGATCGGTGCCCGGGTGTCGGTCTACGGTTGCCACGAGAACGTTCCCGCGGCTGGTGTCACGGTGACTGCGGCGAACAGCGTTATCCGCGGCTCCGCGTCGGAGCCAACCTCGGTATCGCGTGGCCACGTCTGATCGATGGTCAACGCGACGTGTGCGCTCGAGTCACTGGGTCTGGTGAGGTGATCCTCGAGGTGCTCGGATGGTTCGGCCCCTCGCCGGTCACATCGGTTCGACCACCGTGGAACCTCCATGACATCGAGCTCGCCCCGGGCCTCGTTCCCGCTGCCCCGGTTCGATTGGTGGACACACGAGGGGGCCCTCCGGTGCCGGCGGCCGGCGTCCACCGCATCGCGTTCCCTGTCGGCCCTTATCCCGCCGATCTCACCGACGTCGTGCTCAACGTCACCGTCACGGAACCCGACACGGCCGGGCATCTCACTGCGTGGCCGTGCGACTCCCCGCGCCCGGTGGCCTCGAACATCAACTACGTGGCCCGCCAGACCGTGCCCAACGCCGTTGTCGTCGCCGTCGGGGCCAGCCGTGAGGTGTGTTTCTTCAGCCAGGCGCGCACGCACTTGGTCGTCGATCTCTCGGGCACGTTCGTGTTCGGCGCCGGCTTGGGGCTGGCCCAGGTGACGCCGTACCGGGTGCTCGACACTCGCACTCCCATCGTCCCCATCCGCCACGCCGCCGGTGCTGTGCTCGAGCTTCGGGTGACGGGAACCGGTGAGGTGCCGGCGTCAGGAGTCGAGGCGGTCGCGCTCAACGTCACGGTCACCGATCCGCAGGCCGCTGGATTCGTGACGGTCTACCCGTGCGGTCAGGCGCCGCCGCTGGCGTCGAACCTCAACTACGTCGCCGGGGAGACGGTGGCCAACCTCGTCGTCACGAAGGTCGGCGTCGGGGGTCGCATGTGCCTGATCTCTTCGCAACCGACCCATCTCGTCGCCGACGCCTACGGGTGGTTCGGTCCGACAGCGACCGCGAGGTACTGCGGCAGAAGCCCGTATCGGCTTTTCAACACCGCGATGACGGTGCTGCATTGTTTCCGGACGAGTACCTCTCCTACCGATTGGCTGAGGACTTCGACGTCGACCCGGAGGCGGTGCTTCTCAATCTCACCGTCACCGAACCTGAGGCGGCGGGTTACGCCACCGTGTACCCCTGTGATCGGGCCGTGCCACAGACATCGAACCTGAACTACGTCGCCGGAGAGACAGTCGCCAATTCAGTCATCGTCCGCGGGACCTACGGTTCGACAACCCAGGAAGTCGGCGTGGTCTGCTTCCTGGCCCAGGAAACGACTCACATGGTGGCGGACGCCGCCGGGGTCTTCTCCTCGGAGCCTCTGTGGTTCTTCCTGCCGGGTAGCCCCTGCGGACCGACGATCGGTCGGTCTACAGTCCCCTCCGGAACCGTGCTGGTGGTCGCAGAGGTCGGTTCCTCGCCCGCGGCGATCTGGCCGGCGCCGACCCCTTCGAGGGCGGCGAACGGGCCGCACGGATGTGGGGTGATCCACACGTGGATCATCGGTGACGGTTGGAAGTGCACGAGGCCGTCAGGGCAGGTCTTCGCCGGCGAGCGTCGTGCCCGCGCACCTGAGGGGCGTCGCCGGGCGTGAAGCACAGGTCGTCATGGATGTGCCATTGCATCAGCGGACCGCCGAGGTCGGGAACGTCGTCCAACGCGATGTCCGGCGGCAGCATGAACATGGCGCTGACCAGCACCTTGGACCCGTCGGGTTGCGGTTCGTAGACGAGGCTTTCCGGGAAGTTGGGATCGAGGGTGATGTCGTCGTCGATCCAGTCCCACTGGATGAAGTGCTCGTGGCCGGTGCCGCTGTCGCCGATCGAGTGAAAGCCCGCCGCTTCGGCTATGGCGGGGTCGGACCATTGGGGGAGGTACCGGAGGGTGACGGCGATGAGGTTCTCCGCCGCAGCCTGTTGAGCGGGCGTGACTCCCGGGGTTCCCGACAGATCGATGGGGAGCGAGGGGTCATAGGGCTGAACCGTGGGGGCGCCGTCGCCGACCGTGGTGTCGTGGGCCTCCGCCGGATCGTGGGCCTCGGTGGTGTCGTGGGCCTCGGTGGCGTCGTGGGCATGGTCGGTGTCGGCATGAGCGTGCGACGTCGTGCTGAACATCGCCGGCACGACCAACGCGGACACCGCCAGCCCCGCCAGGAGCTTCATCGGCCGGGTGGCGGGAAGGTGCCGATGACGCAAGGAGACGATCGCCGTGACTACGGACACCACGCCCATGCCGGCGCAGGCACTGTCGGCGAACTGGGGAGCCTCACGCGTCTCCAGGCCGCCGATTGCGTCGAGGCCCGTGAGCCGAGTGGTCAGCCACCCGGCGACGGCGACCGAGTTGATCGCGATGAGGGCGAACGACGACAGCCGGCCGGGCCTGATGACAGCCATGACGCCGGCGCCGATCTGCGCCAGGGCCAAAACAACGAACAACCGGGTCAGGCCGACGTGGTCGGCGTGGATGCCCGCGGCGGCCGCATGAATGGCACCGGCGCCGATGGAGGCCACCGAGGCCAGGGTAAGGCCATCGAGCGCGCTCCGGCCGGACCACGGCGTTGCGGCGGGAGCGACGGTCACATCCCCAGCTTAGAAGCTGGCGTCCCCACGGGCCGAGGGCGCCTTTCACTCGAGTGTCACAGGGGGTGGGCATGATGGTCGGCATGGGCGAAGCGAAGGTTGCCGACAGGATCGTCGGGGAGGAGAGGAAGGGGCCATGAGGGCAGAAGACGGTGGTGCGCCCACCGTGCGGTTCGCCGAGACGGCTCGGCACCTGGGTCGAGCGGCCGCGTCTGCGGGGGCTCGAGGTGCCGTCGTTCCGGAGCCCGCCCGGGATCAGCGAGGTGCAACGAAGCATCAAGCGTCGGGGCCAGTCCGCCACGGTCGCAGTGCGTCTCCGGGGCCGGCCGTGGGCGGCGGTCGTGTCCGACATGATCGAAGGCATCGTCGTGGCCAACGGTCTGACCGGAGCGAAGGCGGACATGGCGCGATCGGCGCTGTGGTTGGTCGTGGAGCCGGCCACCCACGCCGCCGCGTGATCCGCGAACCGGGCACTACCGTGACGGGCCACCCGCCCGGGTGGCGAAACTGGCAGACGCAGGGGGCTTAAACCCCTCTGACCGTAAGGTCATGCGGGTTCGATCCCCGCCCCGGGCACATGCTCTGACCTGGGGTTTTGTCCGTCCAAGGCACCTAGACGTCACTGCTTCGGAGCTCGCAGAATGCCGAAAAGCGCACAAAAAGCGCACAGAGCCTGTGTTACAATCTGGTCATGGCGAGGGGCTCGGTGATCAAGCGCCACGGCGGCTACGGGTTCCGGGCGGACCTCGGGCCTGACCCGGCCACGGGCAAGCGGCGCCAACTGAACCGGCAGGGGTTCCGCACCCGGCGGGAGGCCGAGGCGGCGCTCGAGGAGGCACTCGGCGCCGCCCGATCGGGCTCGGCGGTGTCGCGCTCGGCCATGACGCTCGGCCAGTACCTCGACGAGTGGTTGGCCGGTGAGCGTCAGCGGCTCAAGGAGACGTCGTGGGCGAGCTACCGGATCGCGGTCGCCCGAGTGAAGGCGCACATGGGCCGCACCAAGCTCCAGGCGCTGTCTGCCGCGGGATGTCGAACGCTTCTACCAGGGCCTCGGTGACT
The DNA here is from genome assembly GCA_963732655.1 of uncultured Acidobacteriota bacterium. Classification (GTDB taxonomy): domain Bacteria; phylum Actinomycetota; class Acidimicrobiia; order Acidimicrobiales; family SHLQ01; genus CAVTWS01. Next base: position 211,263 of record CAVTAI010000013.1, read on the forward strand.
CGGAGACGGGTGGGCGGGCGCTGTCGGCCAAGACGATCCGCAACACCCACGTCGTGTTGCGCAAGGCGCTGTCCGACGCCGAGCGCCTGGGCGTCCTCTCCCGCAACCCTGCAGCGATCGCCCGGCCTCCGGTGCCCGAGCGCAAGGAGCAGCGCACCTGGTCGTCCGACGATCTGCGCGACTTCTTCGCCCACGTGGCCGAGGACCGCCTGTTCGCCGTCTACGTGTTGCTGGCCACCACCGGCCTGCGGCGTGGTGAGGCGCTCGGCCTGCGCTGGTCCGACGTCGACCTCGACGGCCGGGAGCTCTCGCGTCGTCCAGACCTTCACCACGGTCAACGATGAGGTCATCGTGTCCACCCCCAAGACCAAACGCAGCCGCGCGGATCGTCTACCTCGACGCCCAGACGGTCGATGTCCTGCGCGAGCACCGCCAGCGCCAGCGCGAGGAGCGCCTGGCCGCTGGGCCCGCGTGGGACGCCACGTCGCGACCTGGTGTTCACCGACGAGCTGGGCGGCCTCCGTCCACCCCGACGTCTTCAGCCGAGCGTTCGCAGAATCAGGTCCGCCGAGGCCGGCCTCCCGGTGAATCCGCCTGCACGACCTCCGCCACACCTACGCGACCCTGGCCTTGAAGGCCGGCGTCCACCCCAAGGTCGTGTCCGAGCGCCTCGGCCACGCCACCGTCGGCATCACCCTCGACCTGTACTCCCACGTCACCCCCGCCCTCGGCCGCGACGCTGCCGACACGGTCGCTGCCCAGATCTTCGGGTGAGGGCGGCGGGGGGCGTTCGCTCGGCGGTCAGTCGCTACAGTCGGTGCTCTGGCGTCAGACGAAAGCGAGGACCTCACATGTCGAAGCGAGGGCAGCACGTGATGCCGGCGGGCAGCGGCTGGGCGGTCCGCAAGGCCGGGGCCAGCCGTGCCTCGGGCACGTACGCGACGCAGCAGGAAGCGATCGAGCGGGCGCGCGATCTTGCCAAGAAGCAGAAGACCGAGCTCTACATCCACGGCGCCGACGGCCTCATCCGCGAGCGAGATTCGTATGGTCGTGACCCGGTCCGTTCGAGAGGCTGATGGCGGCGGCCAGCACGCGTACGACCGCAGCGTTTTCATCTTGGGTCGCTGCCGGACGACCGTTCCTTCTGACATGAGGAGCTGGTGTCTCGTGGGCCTCTCAGGATCAGTGGTCCTGCGGGGTCAAGGGGCCGCCCGGTTGGGCGGAGGCGAGGACACGGAGCGGAGCGGAGTCCCGCAGCCGGCCCTTGACGCCGATCCCTGGGGACAGGATCGACATCGCCTCGCCCGGCCGGGCGCGGCGTAGCCACGGTCATCTCCCGATACCGAGGTGGGGCCCGTCGTGGTCGATCCCTCGGCTCTTCGCCGGTGCCGTGGCTCGGGTGAGGTCGGCGATGGCCTGGTTGGCGAGGTCGATGCTGTGTTGGCGGCCTGGGTCGTCGCGATGGCGGGTTGGCCGGAGGCCGGCGTGATCGTGGGCGGCGTGGTGTTGGTCGAGGTGGCCGGCGGCGTGGTCCCAGGCTCGGGCTGGTTCCCGTTCGGAGGGTCGGGTCCCGATGGTGTCGAGGATGAGGCTTGGTGGCTGGCGGCGGATCTGGCGGGCGCGGAGTTTCCGGTCGGGTTCGAGTTGGTCATCGATGGCGGTGAGCTGGTGTTGCCAGTCGGGCCGGTTCACGGCGACCTGCCGGGCCTCGGCGAGGCGTCGTTCGACGGCCTCGGCGTGGCGGGCGAGCCGCTCGACCGTGGTCGTCTGAGCGTCGATCTGGTGTGGGAGGTGGGCGATGGTGCGTTTGGCGGCTGCGATGTCGGTCTCGTGACCGCGGCGCCGGAACGGCCGGTCGTGCTCGGCGAGCGTGCGCGGGCGCGCTGCAGGTCGGCGTGGAGGGCGTCGAGGGTGGCGGCTGCGCGGCGGTGGTCTTCTCGGGCCCACCTGGCTTCGAGGGGTAGCTGTGTGAGCGCGGCGTCGAGCTGGTCGAGGCGTTCGATGAGTGCGGCTCGTTCGGTCGTGGAGGCGGCGGAGGTCGGTGGCGGGGAGGGTGCCGGGCCGGTGGGTGAGCTGTTCGGCGAGCTGGGCGCGGCGGGTGTGGGCGGGTTGGTCGATCCAGGACCGGTTCATGGACTCGGACGAACACGTCGAGCGCGGTGTCTTCGCCGGTGAGGGCGATGTAGGCGTCGTTGCTGTCCCGGCCGCGGGTGAGGGGGACGTAGAGGCCGCGGATGTCGGTGGGGCCGTCGAGGACGAGGATGGAGCGGTCGACGGTGCGGCCTTGGGTGGCGTGGCTGGTCTGCGCGTAGCCGAGCTCGACGTGCTCGGCGACGTAGGAGGCGGGGAGCCGGACGCGTGCCCGGTCGGCCCGGTGAGCGGTGAGGTCGCCGTTGCGGTGCACGGTGGTGATGGTCCAGTGGTCGCGGTTGTGGACCATGCTCGCGGTCGGTGAGGAGGTGGCGGTCGTTACGGCGGGTGACGATCTCGTCGCCGACGTGGAGCCGGTACCCGCCGGCGACGACGTGCGGCCGCTGGTGGTCGAGTTCGCCGGTGTCGATGCGGCGTTGTTGGGCGGCGTGGTTGAGCCGGGCGACGGTGTCGTTGGTCGGCGCGCACGAGCACGACGGTCTGGCCGTGTCGGCGGGCGGTCGCACCAGGCGTCGAGGGCGTCCGTTCGCATCGGGTGGCGGTGCCGCCGTGGAGGCGGCCGTGGTCGGTCGTAGAGGTCGGCGACGGTCGGTGTCGCCGCGTCGGAGCCGGAGGGATGGCGTCGCGTTCCCATGGTTGGTGAACCGGTGGACGCGGTCGAGCTCGATCGCGCCGTAGGTGTCGACGAGGAGGCCGAACATGCCGCCGCGGCCGACGGCGGAGAACTGCATCGGGTCCCCGACCAGGGCGATGCGCCAGCCTCGGGTGTCGGCGAGGGCGGCGAGTCGGTCGAGCCGGTCGGTGGGGACCATGGCGGCTTCGTCGACGATGATGGTGGCGCCCGACGGGGAGGTCGTAGCGGTGGTCGGGTGGGCGGCGCCGGGTGTGTTCGGTGAGGAGCTTGTCGATCGTGTCGGCCATCGACACCGGTCTCCGCAGCGAGCACGTCGGCGGCGGTCGCGGAGGGGGCGACACCGAACACCGCCCGGCCCTCGGCGTGAAGGTGCGCGACCGCCGGGGCCAGGGCGGTGGTCTTGCCGGTGCCGGCCGGGCCGACCACCAGCACCAGGTCGCCGTGCCCGGCGACCGCGGCGGCGGTCTCGGCCTGGGGGCCCGTCAACGCGCACGCGCTGTGGTCCACGGCGCGCGGCGGAGCGCACTGGCCGTGTGGGCGGTGCGGCGTTCGCGCCCACTCCAGCAGCCGAGTCTTCTTGGGCCAGGATCGTCGGGGGTGGTGAGGGCCCGGTCGGCGATCGACTCGGTGACCGGCCGGCCATCACGGCGCAGGAGCGCACCGTCGGGGACCGGGCGGGAGAGGTCGACGCAGTGCTCGCGCGATGGCGCGATCGGTGAGCTGGTCGAGGATGTCGCCGATCACGTTGCGGGTCGATGCCGGTGTCGGTGGGGAGGGCGGCGGCGAGCTCGCGGGTGATCTCGGCGGGCCGCCACGTCGACTGCTTCTCCGCCAACGCCGCCATCGCGGCGGTCGATCGTGTCGGTCTCGGCGTTGTGGGTCGAGGTCGTGGGCGGCGAGCCAGCCGGTGGCGTGATCGACGACCCGGTGCGGGTCGAGGCCGAGCGCCGTCGACCCGCTCGGCCCAGTCGTCGTGCAGCGCGTCGGCGTCGGCGGCGTGGGGTTTGGCGGGCCGGCAGTCGATGACGGCTTCGCGCTCGAGCCGCCACCGTTCCCGCGGGGTCGGGTCGCGGCCCAACGTGTCGGTGAACCGGTCGAGCTTCACGTCGATCCGGCGTTGCACGTCGGCGGTGCGCGGGGAGAACTCTTCGAGCACCGCGGTCGGGGACGAGGTCGATCTCGGCGATGCCGTTGGTGACCGGTCTCGCCAGCGCGACCCCGAGCCGGCGGGTCAACTCCGAGCGCAGGGTGGCGTGGTAGATCGCCGACAGGGTCCGCTGGTCCATCTTCAGCGATGCGGGCATCGAGCGCCAGCCAGCGCCCATCCGGGGAGCGGACCCGGTTGGCGATCACCACATGGGTATGCAGCTGCGGGTCAAGCGCCCGCGAGGTGTGCTGACGGAACGCCGCCGCGACGATCCCCTCGGCGTCGACGACGGCGACCTGGCCGCCGATCCGGTACCGGGTGTGGGCGTGGGCTTCGATCCAGCCCGACCATCGCCGCCACCGCCGCGTCATGCGCGCCGAGCACCTCGGTGCGGGTGGCGGTCGTCGCCGAGGGCGAACAGCGCCGACACCGACTTCGGCGCCGACGCCGTCACATCGAACCCACGCACCGAGTCCTCGCCATACGGGCGGCCCAGATGCACCGTCCGTGCCGGTCGGGGTCGAGCCCGGCCATCACCCGCAGGAACTCGTCGTCGACGACCTCGCCGGCGAGACCGAGCAGACCGGCGCCGCGGCCGTGCCAGACGCCCTTCGGTTCGCCGGCATCGAGGTAGTAGCGCGGCAGCGCCTCGACGTAGTAGGCGCCGGCAGCCGGGCCCTTCAACGTCGTGACCCGCGCCGTCACGTCGAGCCACCTCCCGCGTCGACAGGCGAGGAGCGGGAGGTCGTGCACTCGTCTGTCACTCGTTGGGCTTGGTGGTGGGGGTGCGGTGCTCGGTTCATCAGGGGGGCCTTACAACCGCGGAACGGCAGGGTCGCCGGCTCGTCGCCACGACGGGGGCGGACCGGGGAACGCAGCGGCTTCGGTCGAGTAGATGGCGTGGCTGTTGGCGGGTCTCGGAGGTTGTCGAGGTCGCCGGGCCACGGCGGTTCGATGCCGAGCAATCCGGTGAGCGTGGGCCGCGTGACCATGCGGCGTGCTGCCGATCCGGATGGTGGCCAGCTCACCGCGGGCGACGAGCTCGTACGCCGTTGACCGGCTGATACCCAATAGCTCGGCGGTCTCGGTGACCGAGTACACCAACCGGATCGTGCGACGCGCTGTCACGGCGTCACCGGCCACGAGCCAACCCCCCGCCGGCATCGGTCGACACGGCGAGATGGACGCGGCGTCGACCGTTCCTGGGCGAAGTCGTGCTCATGCCCCTACGAGGGACATCGCGTCGCACGGAATGCGACAGCGAGATCGACACAGCCGATGCCGACCTCGTTCGCGGCGCGGGTTCGAGACGGTGAACGCATAGCCCCCGAGGGACATCGACCGCCGTGTTCTGTGACACGAGCAGCCGGATTCCGGTTGCGTCCGTTCCTGCCCCGATGTCACCCAGAGCGCCGCAGTTCGGAAGGAATAGCGCATTGGGTGAGATTCCTGCTCAAGTTGGTCACGCGTAGTGCCGATGACCCAGGTACGGGTAGGTCGATCGGCTCAGCGGATTTGAGCCGATCGGCCCTGACCAGAAGGGGTGTCCTGGCATGACTCCTGTTTCGGCTCTTTTGGGTAGTGGCCGTCGTCGACGCAAGTCAGGCGGCCGATGGCGCGCCGCGTTCGTCGTGGTAACCGTGATCGGCGTTTTGTCGGCGGGGTTGCCGGTGGCGTCGGGGCAGGCCCGGCCGCCTCAGTTGCCACCGGTGGGGGTGGATCAGCCGGACACGCCTCCTGCTCAGCCGTCGCCGCCGGGCCGGGAGTCGCCGTTGTCGTATCCCGCTGAGCGGGGCGAGCGTGCGGCCGAGCTGGGTGTGCCGCCGACGCGGCCGGAATCGTTGCGGCCCGGTTTGACGCCGACGGTGGGCACGCAGGTGGTGCCGCCTGGTTGTTCGGTGGTGCGCTTCGCCGATGGCGTACCGGTTCAGCTCGACGTCGGCCGCCGCGGCGAGCACGTGAACGCTCCCGAAGGCGACGCGGCGTGTGAGCGGCCGGGTGGGCAGGATCGTTCGGTGCGGGCTGAGGTTCTGGCACCGGTGGACGCGGCGCGCGATGTCACCGTTCGGGGCGGCCGTGTTGCTCGATGTGCTCCCCGCTGGCGGGCCGTCGAATACGCCGGCCGCTGCGGCTGGTGAGGCGGCACCGGTGGATGCTGTGCCGGGAGCCGAGCCGCCAGCCACTACCGGGGTGGGTCAGGCTCAGGTTGAGGCTCCAACCGAGGCCCCGGACACGTCCGGAGCCGCTGGTGCTGTGCCGAGGGTGCGGGATCAGTTCGAGGAGCTGGGCCCGTTCGAGGTTTCGTTCGACACGTCCGATGTCGCGTTGTACGGCGCCAACATCGAGTTCGCGCCTCGAGCTGATCTGGTATTCGGGGTGCCGGCCCGGCGTTCGCGGCGAGGTGTCGTGCTCGTGGAGTCAACGCCTCGACAGTGTCGTGGACGGCGACGTGGTTCGCGCCACCGTCGACCCGGTGGCGATGGTCGCGGCGGTGCAGGCTCGGGTGGATGAGTTGATGGCTCGTGGCGTGTCGTTCGACGAGGCGCTCGCGGGGTTGTCGGGCGTGGAGCTCCCGCCGGGTGCGGGTCCGGTCGACGGGCCGGCGCCGGGGGTGCCGTTCGGCGCCGGCGGCCGTGGCCGATCGGCGCGGATCGTGAGCTTCTTGTTCCAGGGTGGACCAGGCGGCGGCTCCGGTGTCGGGTTGGGGTCGGGCCCCGGCGGCGAAAGCGGGGACTTCTCGGCGTCGGCGTTCGAGCTCAACGAGTTCTCGGTCGGCGAGTACACGGGTTCGTTCGAGACGTCCTATGAGATCCCGGTGCCGTCGTCGTCGGCGGGGCCGTCGCCGTCGGTGTCGTTCTCGTACTCGTCGGCGTCGATTGACGGCATGACCGATGACACGAACAACCAGTCCGGGCCGCTCGGGGTTGGTTGGTCGTTCGGGCAGGGGTCGGTGCGCCTGTCGTTTGATCGCTGCTACTCCGCTGACTACGTGGAGTTCGTTGCCGGCAACCCCGACTTCGTCCCGACGGGCGACTACTCCGCGGAGTCAGACGATCTGCTGGGCCCGTATGTCCTGACGCTCAATGGGGTGACGTCGGAGCTGGTGTGGGTTGGTTCGGTCCTGTTCGGTGAGGAGTACCGACTGCAGGACGATCCGACGTGGCGGGTGTTCCGGGTGAACGACACGACTCCGGGATCGCTTCACCCCGATTTTCACAACCACTACTGGGTGGTGGAGACACCCGACGGGATGACGTACCGGTTCGGCGGCGAGTACGACACGGCGGGCCGTCAATTGCGGTCGGCGCAGTGGGTACCGGTTCGTGATCCTGCAGCGGACCCGACGATCACGTTGCCGGCGGAGCTTCCCGATGAGTGGTGCAACGATCCGGCGTTCTCCGACGACGGGTACTGCCCGAAGGTGTATCAGTGGAACCTCGATCTCGTGACCGACGTGACGGGGAACACGGCGACGTACTTCTATGAGGCGGAGGGCAACTCCTCGACGCCGTGGTGATCGATGCGGGCAGCGGGCTCGAGCGTCATTGGTATGTCCGCAACGCTTACCCGGTGAGCGTCGAGTACGGCACGAACCCGACCCTGAACTTGTTGCAGCCGAACGCCGCGGTGTACTTCGGGTGGAACTCGCGGTGCGGGAACAACGATCTGATCGCCACGGAGTGTGACGCCCGAGCGGACTTCTATGACACGCCGATGGACCTGTTGTGCCCGCCCGAGCAAGCCGCCACGTGCTCGGCGGCGCCGTCGTTTTGGTCGTCGGTCAAGTTGGCGTCGGTGTCGACGCTGGTGTGGGACGGCACGTCGTGGAACACGCAGGGCACGTGGGAGACTGCCCAGACCGTGCCGCCGTTCAGGGCGGCGCCGTTCGTGGATCAGCACAACGCCTACGTGGCGTTCGACGAGGACCTGTCTGAACCGCCCTGGGATCCGTGGAGGCTCCAGACCTTTGAATGAGGATGGAGCTATGAGTATGGAGTGAAGCGCAAGCCGACGACGCGGCGGTACTCGCCTGAGGAGAAGGAGCAGGCGGTGCGGCTGGTGCGTCATGCTGCGTCGTCGAGCTGGGGACGACTCAGGGACGGTGCGCGGGTGGCGGACCAGCTCGGATATCGGTGTCGAGTCGTTGCGGTCGTGGGTACGCCAGGCCGAGATCGACGACGGGTGAGCGGCCGGGGACGACGACGGTGGAGGCCGGAGCGGATCAAGGCGCTCGAGCAGGAGGTGAAGGAGCTGCGCCGGGCCAACGCGATCCTCAGGTCGGCGTCGGCTTTCTTCGCGGCGGAGCTCGACCGCCCATCGAAGTGATCGTCGCCTACATCGACGAGCACGCAGCGAGTTCGGAGTCGAGCCGATCTGCCGGGTCAGTGCTGCGCAGATGGCTCCGAGCACCTACTACGCGGCGAAGTCCCGGCCGCCGTCGGCGCGGGCGGTGCGTGACGCCGTGATGATGCAGGTCCTGATGGTGTTGTGGGTGGCGAACCGCAAGGTCTACGGGGCGCACAAGCTCTGGAAGGCGGCCCGCCGGGCGGGTCATGACATCGGCCGCGACCAGGTCGCCCGGCTGATGCGGAGGACTGGAGATCGAGGGCGTCAGTCCGGCGGCGAAGAAGGTGTTCACGACCGTCGCTGACCCCGACGCGCTGCGGGCACCGGACCTGGTGAACCGGAAGTTCACGCGCGGACCGGCCCGACGCCTTGTGGGTCACCGACCTGACCTATGTCCCGACGAGATCGGGGATGGCGTATGTGTGCTTCATCGTCGACGCGTTCAGTCGCCGCATCGTCGGCTGGCGGGTCGCGGCGAACATGCGGACCGACATGGTCCTCGACGCGCTTGAGATGGCGAGACGCTCGCCGGGGCGGCAACCGCCTCGTCGGCCTGGTCACCCATTCCGATGCCGGGTCGCAGTTCACGTCGGTGCGGTTCACCGAGCGGCTCGACGAGATCGGGGCCCGGCCCGCATCGGCACCGTCGCCGACTCGTACGACAACGCGCTCGCGGAAACGACCAACGGGCTCTACAAGACCGAATGCGTCTACGGGCCCGACACGACAGGGTGGGACGGCGTCGAGGAACTCGAGCTCGCCACCTTGTCGTGGGTGCACTGGTTCAACCACGACCGACTCCATGGCCATTGCGACGACATCCCGCCCGCCGAATACGAACACAACCACCACCAACAATCGAACACACGTTTGACTGCTACAATGATCTCAACCGCCTCCAGCGGACCTGGGAAACCAAACCACTGAGTCTCCACCAGACCCAGGGCGGTTCAGTCTGAGCAGAAGCTGACGATGTTTCGGATCCATCCCCGAGCCGGCGGCGGTTACCAGCACTGGGGGTGGACTGCGATGGCCGCCGCCCGCGCCGACGCTTACGGCGGCGGGGTGCTGCCGATGTACAACCAAGACCCGAGCAACCACGACGACGAAACCGGGTTCGATCGCCTGGCCGGCCCGTTCGACTCCACCGGTGACTTCCTGCGGTTCAACGAGGTGTTCTTGGGCTACGACACGGGCGGCACCGTCGGGTCGCACACTGTCGCGGTCCGAGCCCGTTCGACCACTGCCGGGAGTCTGAACGTGACGGTCGGTGCCGGGGTGCCTGTCGCGGTCGCGATCTCGGCCGCGGAGGCCGACAATGCGTGGCGGACGTTCTACGTGACGCTTCCGAGCGACGCGTACGGTGTCGCTGACGTGACGGTGGCGTACGGAACCGGCGTCGACGCCGATGTTGCGTTCGTGCGGTTGGCGCCGGCGTCGTGGGACGCGCTCGAGTCGCGCACCGATCGGGTCCCGTTCGTCGACTATTGGTCGGGCGGCTGGGTCGCCGGCGGCGACGCGTGGCGGTGGCTCCCGGCCCGGGTCGACTCCGAAGACGAAGAGAACGACGTGACCAACGAGGATCAGGAATCCCCCGCGTTCCTGCCCCGCATCGCGCACATCACCAACGAGCTCGGCGGCAACATCGAAGTCACCTACGGCCCGGACCCTGTCGATGCGTCGACGATGAACGAAACGTACTCCCACAGCGGCACACCGGCGCCAGTGGAATGCACCAGGCCGTCGGTCGTCGCCGTCACTGCAGCGGCCGCGGCGGACTGGCAGCGGTACTGCCATCCGACGTTCGACGGCGCGTTCGACGCTGAGTGGTTCCACAACTACGTCGTCACGCAGGTCGCAACGACCGACATCGCTCAGGGTTCGCGCGACCCCCGCGCCGTGGCGTACGAGTACTCGACGCCGGACTGGCTCGAGACGCAGGACAACATGGAAGAAGACGGCCTCGACTCGTTGTGGGACACCTACCGTGGCCACGAACACGTCCGGGCGATCGATGTCGACGGCTACACCGAGACCCACTTCTTCCAGGGCCTCCATGATGACCAGGACGCCGCTGGTGCGCCGGTGCCGAGGCAACTCGCCGACGCGTCGAACCAGATGTTCTGGGATTACAACTGGCTGGCTGGCCGTGTCTTGTACACGGACCGGTTCGAGTACTTCGGGGCCGCGAACACGAACCCGCAACGGGTGTCGTCGTCGGAGAGTCTCTACACCGCCACGGTCACGGCGCCCGTCCCGTTCTTCTTGGACGGCCGATGGTCCGCCCGGATCGTTCGTGTCGACGTCGACCTGGCGGCCACCGACTACGTCGACAGCGGGGTACCCAACGACAACCTCGACCGGCTCACGAGCACCTCGTACTTCTGGGACATCGAGAACGCGTCGCCTACCGACAACTTCGGCAACGTGCTCGGTGTCCACAACGAAGGCCTCATCGGCGACGTCAGCGACGACACCTACACCGACTACACCTACGCCGACGACCCCAACAACTGGTGGCTGGGGCGGGTCGACGTGGTCACGGTCTGGCCCGGCGCCGGGATCGGCACCAACGGCTTGACTCGACTGCGGGTCACCGACAACGGCTACAACGCAACGACCGGGCTTGTGTCATCGACCACGGCCCGCGACCTCGAAGCGGTCCCGAACATCGCCGCCACGACCAGCTACGCCCGCGATGCGAGGGGCCGCATCACTGGGGTGACCGACCCGAACGGTCACACCGCGACCACGACGTACACGATTCATGGTTTGCCCGATGCGGTGACCAACGCCGCCGGTCACGTCGCCGACACGAACTATGACGGGCGTGCCCGGGCGAATCAGGTGATCGACGCCAACGGTGCGGTCACGACCGCGGTGCACGACGACTTCAACCGGGTGACCGCCGTGAACCGGCCCGGCCAGACCGGCGATCCCTCGGTTACCTACCAGTACCACCCCAACGTCCGGCCCGCCTACGTGGTCACGAACACGTTGATGTCCAGCGGCGCTACGACCGCTCCGCCGTTCACGTACCAGGAGACCTACATACCGTCGGTGTCGTACCTGAACGGGTTCGGCGAGGTCCTGCAAACCCAAACGCAGGCGACGACGTCGGGGAACCGGATCGTCGTTTCGAACCAGCACCTCGTCGAGACGGACGTCAACGGGATCACCCACAGCGAAACGTACGTTTCGGATCCGTTCTCCGCCGCCGGTGAGCCCGGCGTCGGCGTCGCCCCGACGTTGCGGTACTTCCCCGGGATCCGCAACACCAGGACCCGCGTCGACGCGCTCGGTCGCGCCACGTTGTCGCAACGCCGCGACGGCGCCGGCGCCGAGCAGTGGATCACCACGGCGGAGTACAACGCGTGGACCATGATCGATACCGACGCCAACGGGCACGTCACCGAGTCCACGACGGGTTCTGATGGCCGCTTGGAGTCGGTCGTGGAACGTAACGGCGCCGCCGCCCATGCGACCGAGTACGGCTACAGCCCGATCGGTGAGCTGACCTCGGTGCTCGACACGAACGGCGTGACGACGAGCACGGTCGACTACGACTGGTTGGGCCGCAAGATCTCGCTGGTCGATGCCGACTCGGGAACGTGGCTGTACGGCTACGACGCGGCGGGGAACATGACGAGCCAACGCGACGGCCGCACCCAGACCCTGGTGTTTGGTTACAACACGATCGATCAGCTCACCACGGTGAGTGAGAACACCGCGGCGGGGCCGCTCGTGGCCAGCTACACGTACGGCACCGCGGCGCCCGAGGTCGGCCGGTTGACCGGGTCGATGTCGCAAACCGCGTTCGCGGCGGGCGCGGCCGGGCAGCTCACCACGACCTACACCCACGACATACGGGGCCGCGCCACGGCGACGGAATGGAACGTGCCCGACGCGCTCGCGGATTCCTTCGACGGGCACTACGAGATGTCGTGGACGTATGGGCCGGGCGATGAGCTCGTGTCGGTCACCTACCCCCCGGATCCGGTCATGGCGCCGTCGCTCGCGTTCAGCGAGACGCTCTATCAGAGCTACAACGGCCGCACCGGCGCACCCGACACCCTGCAAGCGAGCTTCGGCGGATCAGGATCGGACTTCTTGGCTGTTGTCGGCTCCACCATCTATGACGCCGAAGGGCGCCTGGAGCGCTACGTCGGCTTGTGGGGCTACGGCCGCCGCTACCACTACGACGCCGCCACCGGACGCATCAACCGCCAAGTCCTGGCCACCATCTCCAACCCGGGCAACGGCGACCTGCAAGACGTCACCTACACGTTCGACGACGTCGGCAACGTCCAAACCGTCACCGACGCCGTCAACGCCAACCAACGCCGCTGCCACAACTACGACGACCTCGACCGCCTCACCCGGGCCTGGACCACCACCGCCGCATGCAACCACAGTGCCCCGAACCCGGCCGCCGGTGGGCAAGCCCCGTTCGACGAGACCTACACCTACAACCCCAACGGCAACATCGTGACCCGCACCGCCGGGGCGATCGGTGGCCTCAACGTCGGCACCTACACCTATCACCCGAGCCGGGTGCATGCCGTCACCTCGACCACGACGAACGACGCGTACGTGTATGACGCCAACGGCAACACGACGACCCGCACCATCGACGGTGTTACCGGCCGGCTCACCTACGACACCCGCAACCGGGCCGAAACAATGGTGTCGCCCGACGTGGCCGCTACCTACGGATTCGACGCCGACGGCACCCGCATCTTGCGGTCCCAGCTCGCGTCGCCCGCGGATCTCGGCGCCGGCGTCTACACCGCCGCACCACGCCTGTTGTATGTGGTCGCCAACCCCGCCGCGTTGACCGCCGGCGAAACCGCCCTGCGGACACGGCTCACCAACGAGGGCTACGCCGTCACGAACATCGACGATGCCACCGCTGCCCCCTCCACCACGACCTATGACATCGCCGTCATCTCCCCCGACGTCGCCACCGCCACGCTCGGCATCAAATACCGCGACGTCACCCGACCCGTCGTCAACCTCGCCCCCGGCACCTGGGCCAACAACCGGCTCGCCACCGCCACCACCGCAGCCGCGACAACCAGGCTCCGGGTCGAAACCCCTGCCCATCCCCTCGCCGCCGGCTACACCGCCGGGAGCGACATCACCATGCACGCCGCGACCCAATCCTGGAGCTACGCCACCAACGCCCAACTCGGAAGCGGCGCCGCGCAGGTCTGGGACTGGCAAGACCCGACCAACGGCACCCCGACAACGGACCGCAACAGCATCATCACCTACAACACCGGAGCCATCCTCACCACCGGCACCGCTGCCGCACGCAGAGTCGGTGTCGGCACCGGCACCACCGCCCTCACCAACCTCACCGCCGCCGGCTCCGCGCTCATCGTCCAAACCATCAACTGGGCGGTCGGGCCCGCCGTCACCGTCAACCTCCCCGGATGGGAACGCAGCACCTACAACAACAACGCCGTCCAAGTCCGCTACGCCACCCACGGCAACGCCACCGTCTCCTACCGCCGATCCACACCCACCACCAGCGACAACTTCGTGATGTACTGAACCGCCCTGGGATCCGTGGAGGCTCTCGACCTTTGAATGAGGATGAGAGCTATGAGTATGGATGTGAAGCGCAAGCCGACGACGCGGCGGTACTCGCCTGAGGAGAGGGAGCGGGCGGTGCGGATGGTGTTCGTGCTGCGTCGTGAGCTGGGGACGTCTCAGGGCACGGTGGCTCGGGTGGCGGCCCAGCTCAATATCGGTGTCGAGTCGTTGCGGTCGTGGGTACGCCAAGCCGAGATCGACGGGGGTGAGCGGCCGGGGACGTCGTCGGTGGAGGCCGGGGAGCTCAAGGCGTTGCGTCAGGAGGTGAAGGAGCTGCGCCGGGCCAACTCGATCCTCAGGTCGGCGTCGGCTTTTTCGCGGCGGAGCTCGACCGCCCCTCGAAGTGATCGTCGCCTATGTCGACGAGCACGCCAGCGAGTTCGGAGTTGAGCCGATCTGCCGGGTCCTCAGTGGGGCCGGCGCCAAGATCGCTCCGAGCACCTACTACGCAGCGAAGTCCCGGCCGCCGTCGGCGCGGGCGACGCGTGACGCCGTGATGATGCAGGTCCTGATGGTGCTGTGGGTGGCGAACCGCAAGGTCTACGGGGCGCACAAGCTCTGGAAGGCGGCCCGCCGGGCGGGTCATGACATCGGCCGCGACCAGGTCGCCCGGCTGATGGGAGGCCTGGAGATCCAAGGGATCAGTCGGCGGCGACGCAAGGTGTTCACGACCGTCGCTGACCCCGACGCGCTGCGGGCACCGGACCTGGTCAACCGGATGTTCCGGGCGGACCGGCCCGACGCCTTGTGGGTCACCGACCTGACCTATGTCCCCACGAGATCGGGGATGGCGTATGTGTGCTTCATCGTCGACGCGTTCAGTCGCCGCATCGTCGGCTGGCGGGTAGCGGCGAACATGCGCACCGACATGGTCCTGGACGCGCTTGAGATGGCGAGACGCTGCCGGGGCGGCAACCGCCTCGTCGGCCTGGTCACCCATTCCGATGCCGGCTCCCAGTTCACGTCGGTGCGGTTCACCGAGCGGCTCGACGAGATCGGGGCCCGGCCCAGCATCGGCACCGTCGCCGACTCGTTCGACAACGCGCTCGCTGAAACGACCAACGGGCTCTATAAGACCGAATGCGTCTACGGGCCCGACACGACAGGGTGGGACGGCGTCGAGGAGCTCGAGCTCGCCACCTTGTCGTGGGTGCATTGGTTCAACCACGACCGACTCCATGGCCATTGCGGCGACATCCCGCCCGCCGAATACGAACACAACCACCACCAACAATCGAACACACGTTTGACTGCTACAATGATCTCAACCGCCTCCAGCGGACCTGGGAAACCAAACCACTGAGTCTCCACCAGACCCAGGGCGGTTCATACGGCGACCTCATCGGCACCACCGCCGGCACCGTCCAAGCCGGCGGAGCAGGCAACCAACCACAACGCTACGGACCCTTCGGCAACACCCTCAACAACGGCCCCAACCCACCCAACCTCAGCACCGACCACCAATACACCGGCCAAACCCACGACCGACCCACCGGCCTCTACCACTACAACAGCCGCAACTACGACCCCAACACCGGCCGATTCACCCAACCAGATTCGATCATTCCTGGTGCATCTGGTCAGTCACTCAACCGATACAGCTATGTCAAAAACAACCCCACCACTCTCGCCGATCCATCCGGACACGAACCATGTGTAAGCGGCCAGAGCGCCCTTTGCTCGGCGAGCGCCGTCCAGTCGGCCAGGCACGGCGTGAATGACCCGAACTGGTCCGCGCCAGCGCAGACTCACACGGGTCGGGGCGGGGCACGAGGTCCAGGTGCCCGCAATGGCTGGGCGACGCCACCACCTATTCAATGGCCAACGTTGACGCCGCCTGGTCTGCCGCTGTCTACCCCACCAGGAGCCGCACCTGGCACTCCGGGCGTCCGGCCACTTGGCCCCGGGGTGGTCGGACTTGCAGTTGCATTCGGCTGGATGGTCTGGTCCGATATTCGGAATACGCCTTCGGACGCCGAGATCGCGGCACAGGGCGGATACATCGGCCCGCCTCCTGTGAACCTCGGGCCTGGACCGACGGCGATGTGCACCGGCGAACAAGTCTCCTCCGGGGCTTGCCCGAGCTACGGGGGTGGACCAGGAGCGTGGGCAAATGTCAATGAGTCGATGAAAGAGCGGGCGCGCCGTTACCAGGCGCAAACGACTGGCGCAGGACCCGGTACAGCGTACGTTGTCGGCAACGTGCGGTTCGACGGCTATGAGGGTGGAACGCTCATAGAGGCGAAGGGGCCAGGGTACAGTGGCTTCATCGGCCCAAGTGGAGATTTCTACACGTGGTACCGAGGTAGCGACCTGCTCCTCAACCAAGCAAGGCGCCAGATTGATGCTGCTGGAGGCACGCCGATACAGTGGTATGTAGCCGAGCCTGCGGCAGCCACAACTATTAGCTCGCTCCTAGCCGCTGGTGGTTACGGCCAGATCGAGGTTATCTTTGTTCCGCCGGCCGAGTGATGTCCAAGGGAAGAAGAACATGAGTGGATCGCTATACGTCGGTGCATACTGGGGACCTCGCGCTGAGACGCCCGATCAATGCGCAGATCGACTGCTCGTCTGCCTGAGTGACCTTGCAAGCGTATCGCCTTTGTTGACCGGCTGGAGAAGAAAGGGCAAATCGAAACGGGACGCAGTTGCCTCAACCCCTTTAGGGGTCGAGGAGATCAGGGGAATGGTCGCGACATCGCAGCTGAGAGATAGTTTCGGCGGGGTTATGGAGGGGGGAGGCTTTAGCTGGAGCGCATGGAATGGGGCGGGGACCAACGAAACAGCGGCGGCATTTAATGTACATTTTGGAGGCACGGGGAGAAGTGGAAATGCATGTGTGCTCAATCCGCCGGCGAGTCTTTGCGAAGACCCTTCGGTCCGTGGATGGGAAGGTGCGGTACTGGAAGCCGTGGCACGTGCGTTCGAACCTGACTGGGGTGTAGTCACGTCACCACTCCTCAGAGGAGCACGGGAATGGTGTGCCGGGCAGCCGTGTATCGGTTGGCTAACATTCATCGGACCGGAGAGGGCCAGGAAACCGATGCTGGTCAGCCATTCGGGCAGGGGCGAATCATCAGACTTACCGAATCGCTGGACGACGTCACTGCGACGCAGATCCTAGAGATGGCTGACCGGCTAGAGCGCGACGGCGCTATCTGACCAGCCATGGAGGCGCCACCCAGGCTCGCCGCGGCCGACGGCCGGGAACCCGCGCACAGCGACGGCGTCGTGCCCGGCCTTTCGGAGGAGCACAGCGATCTCCGATGAAAGGTTGCCGACGACCAACGCTCGCCATTCACACTTCGGCCCTACCTGAAGCCACGCTCGACACGACCGGCGGTGCAGGATGCAACGCCGACGATGCGTAGTGGTCGAACGGCCTCCTGACCGACTCCCGTCGTCCCCTCCTCCTCCTTTGCCAATGAGCTTGCCAATGAACGCGCCGGCACGAGGCGGTACAGGCTGGACCGGCTCGGACACCCGAAGTACGTTTGGGCCGGTCAGACGGCATTTTCTGGCACTGGCTGGACCAGGCTGGACAGCTCCGATCGCCCTCTCAAGGTGGTGGCACGGGTTCGAATCCCGTACGGGGTACTGAAACGATCCAGCGCAGAGCCACTCCTCGGAGTGGCTCTCGCCGTTTCCCGGCCCGGCGAGTTCAACCGGTCATCGCGACAGCGGCATTGTAGATGTCGGTGGCGGTTGACCAGCCGATGCTGCGTCGGGGCATGGTGTTGATGCGGTGTTCGATGGCTCGGAGGTCGTCGGGTGTGTAGGCGTTGAGGTTGGTGCCTTTGCCGACGTAGCGGCGGATGAGGCCGTTGCCGTTCTCGTTGGTCGGGCGTTGCCAGGGGCTGTGGGGCTCGGCGAAGTAGATGTCGATGGCGCACAGCTCGGCGAGGCGCTGGTGGCGGGCCATCTCCGAGCCCTGGTCCCAGGTCAAGGTCCGGCGCAGCTCGGGTGGGATGCGCTCGAGGATCTCGACGAGCCCGGCGAGGGTGGCATCAGCGCCGTGTCCTTCGGGGAGATCGGCGAGCCACAGGTGGCGGCTGGCCCGGTCGAACATGGTGATGATGGCGGACCGGTTGAACGCCCCGCAGATCAGGTCGCCTTCGAGGTGACCGACCTCGCTTCGCTCGCCGGCCACCGCAGGTCGCAGGCCGATCAGGTTGAACGTCCCGAGCGGCCCAGCCTTGGGTTCAGCGGCGATGCCGGTCCCTCGGCGGCGCTTTCGGCACCGCCGTCCCCGGTGCAGGCCGGCGTGGAGGCCCTTGGGGAGACCGCGCCGGCCCTGTGCGTGGACAGCCTGGTAGATCGTTTCGTGCGACACCGTGCCCGCCACGTCGGGGTAGACGCCCCGGGCGAGCTCGACCGAGATCGTCATCGGCGAGTCCTTCGCCTTCAGCCGGGCCGTCACGTGAGCCGCCAGCATCGGGTCAGCGACCAGGCACCGGACCTTCGGGCGGGCCCTCGCCGCATCGGCGCGGACCTGGGCCTCGACAGCGCGATACGTGCCCCGGCCGCCGTTGCGGCCGACCTCCGCGGTCATCGTGCACCGGTGCCGGCCCAGCACCAACCCGATCGCCGCGTCAGTGTCACCCCGCTCGATCCCCGCCCGAATCTCCTCGCGCTCGCTCAACGTCAACGGATCCGATGGCATGCTGAACACTCCACTGGTCGGCTCGTGTGTAGACAGCGCGCATCATGCACGCCATCACGCTCCGACCGGTGGAACCCATCACCTCACAGTGATGCCGTCACCCCTTGAACTCGCCCCCTCCTGCCAATGAGAAGCCAATGAATCTGCGGCGGACATGGCAGCATCTCGACCACGGGAAAGGGGCACGGATGAAAGGCTTCCTTCGGCCGCGGGGGTCGGCGTGGGAGCTGAGGGTGTTCCTGGGCTAGCGCAGGGGCTAGCGCTGGAATGGTATGACGACAATCCAAGCAACCCTGCGACCAATACGTGCACCGTCGGTTACGGGCACACGATGCCGGGAGCAACTGGGAGTTCGTGTGGAAATCGTGGGCTCGACGGAGCTAGTATAACGTCGGATCAAGCTGTGGAGTTCTTCCGCTCCGACAGTCTTCAGTTCGAGCGCCGAATTGAGAATGACATCAGCATTCCGCTGACACAACCTGAATCTGATGCGGTCTTCTTGAGATTCTATAATGGACTCAGGCCCGGATCGTCCACAATTGAGCAGGGGGGGTCAATCTTGGAGACGCTAGTGACGAGGAAGCATTGGTCACGAACTGGGCAGACGTTGGCGTCCGAACAGCGATCAGCAACGGTCGAACCTGTGCCACCTTCGGAACGTGCGCTCGAGCCGTGGCTGAGGCCCATCTCTTTGTAACCGGAACCTACCCGACTCGATCCCAGATCGACAATTCTCCGGATCCGCCGACGATGGCGCTGGATGGTTCGCCATCGGCCATCGAAGTCTGGAGCGCGTGGTATAGTGACGAGTTCCTGCCGTTGTCGAATGGGTAGATGCGTATGAACGCAGGTCGACTGCCGCAGCGAACGTAAAGAAGGCGCAGTTATGTTTCCGACCCGGGTATGGATGCTCAACAGCACCATGCGACGAGAGGATGGCCCGGCACTAGCCGATGGAATGCTGCACGAGGCTCAATCCGAGCGGTCGAGATGCACCCCTAGGTTTTTCATATGGCTAGCGCTAGTCGTCAGCGCCCTGCCTGCGTGTACGGGCGGCGAGCGAGAGACGACGAACGATGAAGAGATCTCAAGCCCATTTTTTCTCACGAGCGATAGTATGTCGACTACGGTGTGTGGAGCACTGGAACGGCTAGTGGAAGCAGAGGAATCGTCCAACGGGGGATCAAATTTCGATGCCATTGACCGAGCGGATGTCGAATGGCATTTGAGACTCTATGACCTTCGACAGGCCGCTCGGAGAGATACGGCGGTCAGCGCTTCGAATGCAGCGGACATATGGCTCGGAACTCAATACGTCGATGACGTTAGCCTTTTTCCACAGTGGGAAGACATACTATCGGAGGAACAGCTTGCGCTGGTAGCTCGCGGCATTGACCTTCTGTCAGGTAGTCTTAGCGCGGAGTGTCCAGCGACATGGGCAACAGAAGGTACACTGATGATGGCGGGGCAGTTTGTCTCATGATCGGAAATGTCTGCACCGCGGCCGAGAAGCAATTTCCGCCGGTCCTGTGTCAGTTGAACGCAGAGACGGCTCGCCGTTCGTAGTGAATACGGTAGCGACGAACTTGTCAACGAGTGGATCGACTGGCGTACGGGCCCTGATGCCGATCAGCGGCCTCCTGATGCGCAGTGGTGGCAGATGGTCGGTCGTGCCCGTCGCGACCGGCTAGCGATGCTTCGCCCGCCCACAACCCGGGGCAAGATTCGACGCCGGCTCATGTATGTAGTCATCGACCGTCTCCTGACCGACTCACGTCGTTCTACCTTGCCAATGAGCTTGCCAATGAACGCGGCGGCACGAGTCGGTACAGGCTGGACCGGCTCGGACACCCAGAGTACGTTTGGGGGCTCTTCGGATTTCAGCGGGGCGTGACGGTGTCGAGGAGGTCCCAGTTGGGTCGTCCGGCGTAGAGCAGGGTCCGGATCCGGTAGTGGCGGAAGTGGCGTAGTCCGAAGCCGACGCGTTTGATGCGCTTGATGAGGTTGTTCATGGTTATCTGGAGCGCTCGGGTGCGAGGCCTTGTAGGGCTGGGCTTTCACGTGGAGGACATGTCCTCGACGGGTGTTCAGGTGAGTCCGTCGGCGCGCTGCTGGCCGAAGCGTTTGGCGACTTGTTCTCGGAGCTGATGGTTCTCGGCCTTGAGGCGTCGGATCTCGTCGAGGGTGGCCTCGATGCGCCGGCTCTGGGAGTCGGTGGTGGCGCACTGGGTGGAGGGGACTCCGGCGACGGTGGTGGTCCTGCGGAGGCGATCGATTTCGGCGCGGACCTCGGGTTGGCGGTAGAGCCAGGACCGTGACACGCCTGCGGTCCGGGCGACGTTGGCGAAGGTCACTGCTGCGCCGGCGGCGTCGAGGTCGCGGAGGGCCTTGATGGTGCGGTGGCGGGTGTCGTGGCTGCGCTGCTGCGCAGCGGCTGCGAGGGCGCTGGTCATGGCGTGGGGTCTCCGATGGTTTCGAGGGCGTCGATGAGCTGGTCGAGGTTGTCGTGGACCTGGCGGTGGTTCGCGGCGAGCCGGAACCGGCCGTCGGCCTCTGCGGTGGCGATGAGGGTGCGGGTTTCGTCTCGTTGCCGGCGGTGGATGTCGAGGAACGCCGGGGTGGTCTGGAAGTCGGGGCAGGTGAGACAGGCGTTGGGGTGTGGGCAGTCCTGTTGAGGCGGTCGCCCGCAGTAGCCGTTGGGAAGGCTGGCCTGGACTCGGGCCATGTTGTGCTTGGTCCACTCGGCATCGGCGGTGACGGCAACGGGGTCGTAGGCGATTCGTTCGCCGTGGAGGTCCACGCGTTGCTGGCAGTACTCGTCGAAGGCCTGGCGCACGGTGGTGTCGTGGAGGGTGGCGTAGCGGGCGGTCATCTGCGGGTGTGGCGTGCCCGAGGAGACGTTGGATGACGTGCTGGGGGACGCCTTGGTTGATGAGTCTGGTCCCGAGCGTGTGACGGAACTGATGCGCGGTCACTCGGACTCGCTGGCCGGCCTCGTCTCGAACGTCGATGTCGTCTTGCCAGCGGGCGAGGCGTGCCCGGAGGGTGGCGTAGTTGAACGGGCGGGTCCCGTCTGGGTTCGAGTGCGGCGCGGGGAACAACACGGGCGGCCCTCGGGCCAGCGGCGAAGCAGGTCGGCCTGCTGAACCCGGATCGTTGCCGCGGCGGTGGCGCTGAGCGGGACGAGCTGCTCGGCGGCCATCTTGGTGTTGTAGTAGCGCAGGCACGGCCAGCCGGCGCTGTCGTGGATGATCGGGTTGAACGCCAGCGTGCATGCGTCGTTGGCTCGCAGCCCGGTCTCGGTGATGGTCACGACCAACGCCCGGGTGGTGGCGTCGGGGAGGGCATCGAGGTGGTCGGGGTGTTCGAGTTGGTTCATGACGAACTCGGGAATGAAGCGGGGCAGCGGCCGGGGCCGGCGCGGTAGGTCGTCGTGGTAGAGAGCAGCGGTTGAAGCCAGGCCGGGTAGCCAGTCGTGGCGCCGGCAGGTGTCGAGGAAGCCGCGCAGACAGGTGATGTAGGTGCTGGAGGTGTGCGGTGCCAGGTGGGAGGCGGTGACCCATACGAGGTAGGCCTCGATGGCGTCACGGGTGATGGCGGTCTCGTCACCGGCGCCGGGATGACGTCGGCCGAGGAACCGGCTGAACCACAACAGGGCCCGGGCATCGACATGGACGGTGCCGAAGGTCTTGCCCGATCCGAGCCGCAGGCGGGCCCAGCGCTTCACCGCGACCCGGAGCCAGGGCTGGACGATCGTGTCGAAACGGGTCTGGTTCGGTGACCGGGTCACATGGATCCCGAGCCGGGCCGCGACCCAGACGTCGCTCGCGTACTCGGCCTCGACGTCGATCCCGCCGAGGTCGCGGAGATGCCGGTACGCGTAGCGGAACAGAGCGATCGTGCGGGTCGGGTCCTTCCAGCGTCGGGCTCCGACGTCGGCGAGCCACGCGTCGAGCGGTCGGTCCAACAGCGAGTTGGTCTCGGTGTCGACGAGGAGCCCGACGAGGTGACGGATCGTTGACGGCAGAACCCGCACGCTGCGGTCGTCGTGACGGCGCTGAAGGATGTAGCCGACCTCGAGCCGGGGTCGGGGGGCGAGCTCGGACAGGTCGAAGACATCGACCATCTCCGAACCGGCACGGATCGCGACCGGGCCGGCGCTGGCCCGGAACTCGTCAACGTCAGGTTTGCCGTGCTTGGTCCAACGCTGGTGATGAGCCGAGCACAGCCGCAGCGCCCACGACGTGCGCTCACACCCGGCGACCGCGCAGCGGCCGCGACCGAACACCGGGTCATCTGGATCGACACGGATGACCGGGCCAGCGAACTCGGGTCGGACACCAGCGAGCAACGCAACCAGCAGGTCGTCGTGGCCGATCTCGGGGACCCCAACAGCGCTCAGCATCGATCGTTGCCCCAGGCGCCGGCGCGGACCAACACGGCGCGGAGGTCCTCGACGTCGAGGTGCACGTAGGCGTCGCTGGTCGTGGTCACCGACCGGTGCGTCAACAGCTTCGACACGACCTCGATCGGCACGCCCCCACGGATCAGCTCCGTCGCCCGGCTGTGGCGGAACATGTGGGGGGTGAACTCGATGCCGGTGCGGGCCCGGAGCCGGCCGACGAGCTTGGCGACCGCCCCGTAGCGCAGCGGGCGGCCCACCGGCGCCGACCACAGGTTCACGAACACGTAGTCCGAGTCGAGCGAGCCGTACTCGGTGTGCATGTAGTCGCTGTAGAGCCGCACCAGTGGCGCCGACACCGGCACCGCCGTCGGTGAGAGGGTCTTGGCTCGGGCACCGTTGGCGTTGTCCGTTCGGGGCACGATCGTCACCCGCCGCTGGCGGCTCACGAAGTCCTCATGTCGCAACCCGAGTGCTTGACCGACCCGCATGCCGGTCTCGGCCAACAGCGCGAACAGGAACCGGTCCCGGAGCCGCTCACACGCGGCGAGGATCAACGTGATGTCCTCGATGCCCAGCGTCGCCGGCAAACGGCGAGGAACCCGCAGCTTGACCGGCCGCGTCGCGATGGGCCTGCCCGCGGTGACGTGATGCAGGAACGGCTTGTAAGAACCCCTCGACACTCGCCGCCACGCCACCAGATCCGCGGCCAGGTCCACGCCGTGGCGCGCGTGGAAATCGTAGAAGCCGAACAGCGCCGCCAGGTGCCGGTTCACCGTCGCCTCGCAGCGCGCCGCGGCGGACTCGTCGAGCACGATCACGTTGTCTGCCGGGGCTCGTAGCCACGCCACGAACCGTGACACGTCCTCGACCCCGATGCTCTCCCAGGCCAGACCACGCAGGTCGACGAACTCGAACCACAATCGCAGCCCATGCGCGTACGCCCGGACCGTGTTCGGTGAGCGCTCGATCCCCGCCAGATGTGCCAAGTAGCGCTCGACCGGCACGACCTGGACCCAATCAGCGTCAACGACCGTCCAGGACTCGGCGCCGGTCACCGGCATGACCACCCGTTGCACCCTCACAACAGCCAGCGTGAACCCACCCGCCCATGCCAACTACCCCATCAGGACGAACACGTCATGAACACCAAAGACACGCTCCAAAGAACGCGTCCCCGACGGACCCCTCCAGCATCGTCAGCTACATGAACAACGCCCTCACGGCCGCTCCAGAGAATCATGGCTTCGGTGGGTCCGTTGGTGACTCGGGCGGTGTGCCAGGCGACGATGTGGTCACGCCATCGTTTCAGCGTCCCGGCGAGGGAGCGGACCTCGACGGGCATCGTGTCGTCGGCCATGTCGGCGATGAGCTCGTCGATGTAGACGCCGGCGGCGGCGGGGTCGTCGATGGCGTACAGGCCCCGCACGGTCTCTTTGGCGTGCCAGGCCATGCGGACCTCGCCTTTGGGGTCGCCGGCTTCGAGTAGGCCCATGAGCTTGGCGTCGCCGGCGGCGTCGAGGTCTTCGTGGCTCTTGGTCAACAGCCGCCGGCTCCGATACAGCGGATCGGCCTTGTGTCCTCGATGGCCGAGCGTCTCGTTCTGGACCCGGCGCCGGCACACGTCAAGCATCGAGTTCGCGTGCTTCACGACATGGAACGGATCGGCGACCTGGACGACGTGGCCGAGACTGTCATCGAAGACCTTCCGGTAAGGGCCCGACATGTCCAACACACCCCATCGGATCCCGGCCCGCCATGGGTGGGGCTGCTCGTCGATCCACGCCGACACCTTGACGGCGGTGCGGCCCTCGACGATCTCGACCAGCCGGGCCGGGCGGCCCGGGCCGCCGACATCGACCACCGACGTCGCCCACGCCTTGTGATGACGGGGCCCGCGGCGCACGAACAACGTCTCATCAAGCCCCACCGCCTCCACGGCGCCGACCCGGTCCACGTCAGCTTCCAGCAGCGCCTCGCCGTACGCGACCACGGCGTCGTTGACGGTGTGCCAATCACAATGCAGCTCACCGGCGACGTCGGACACCGCCCGACCGAGACGCCCGACCTGAATGGTCGACCACCTCCCAGCCCGGGCCGTCAACACCGCCCGCGGCGCCGCAATGCGCTCATCGAGGACCGTCCACGACCCCGCCTCACACACCCGGTCACGACACCACATCCGCAGCTTGTGCACCACCAGCCGGGTCGGCCGCCCGAAACACGGCAGATCCACCAAGGTGACCGCCGTGCGGTCCTTCACCGACGCCTGACCCCCGCACTCAGCACACCAGCGCTGCTCGACCCGGGAACGGACATGGATCCGTAGCGGCCCACCCGCCACGTCCTCCACGGCCAGCACTTCGACCTCGGGCAAGCCGACCAGCAGCTCACACATGCGCGTAGGGTTCGTCTCCACAGGGGCTCTCCACGATCGGCGTCTGTCGCAAGCACCGATTCTGTTGAGCCCCTGTACCGCGCACGCGGACCCCGCCCCGCTCAGATCCGAAGAGCCCGTTTGGGCCGGTCAGACGGCATTTTCTGCCATTGGCTGGACCAGGCTGGACAGCTCCGATCGCCCTCTCAAGGTGTCGTCGATGGGCTTGGCCCCGAAGCCTTCTTCAGCACGCGGACAGAGCGCCGTCCACCAGCGCCACGGTCACGAAGCCGCCGATCCCCCTCGCAGTTCGCATCGCCGCGTCGAGTAGTTCTCGTCTCGTCCTTACGCGCTGAGGTGGAGCCGGGTGACGAGAGCCTCGTACTGGTCGAGCCTTCCTGGAAGGAGTCGGAAGCGCACGATCGTGCCGGAGTCGATCGGTTCGAGCTCGATGACCTCGGCGCCCGACGCGCAGTCGGTGTCGCCGACGATGATCACCGCGCCGGGTTCGATGAGCGCCTGATCGGGTGCCTCGTCGAGGAACGACCAGCACAGGCCGGTGTGGTCCCGGGTGTTGAGGTCAGCTTCGAGGTCGATGTGCATGATCACCTCCCAGTCGGTGGTCGACGGTGATACGGGTTCGGTTGTGGGCTCCCGAGCACCTCAAGGAGCCGCTCCGCATCCAGGGTAGTGGCCGGCTCAGCGTGGCACAGGGTGAAGTGCGGTCGGGTTCCCGCCGCCAGTAGCTCGAATCCGGCACTGTTCAGGTCCTGAACCGAGCAGAGGTGCACCAGCCGGTAGCTGGCCATGGCGGTGAGGATGCCGTCGAGGCTGGCGTCGCCGATCTCGTCGAGCGCGCAGAACACCGAGATGCCCGTGAGGGGTTCGGTGATCCTCAGCACCGCCGAGTGCCCAGGCACGGGAGGTACGCGTGGCGTGCTTGCGCAGTTTGTCGACGGTGTCAGGCCCGCCACGAACGACGACGATTGCGTCACCGGGCGTCGCCTCGTTACGCAGCCGATGTCGTTGCTCGATCCGCCCGGTCACGGCCCGACGCTACCGATCGGCGCTCGACATGAAGCAACGGGACCTCCGGCTCGAAAAGCGCACGAAAAGCGCACAGGACTCGCCAGCACCAGCCGGATTCACCCGGACCGAGCCGGACTCACCGGACTGCGACCCCGGAAAACACAAGGAAATCTGGACTCCGTCGGACGAGATGGACGCTCGGGCTCGAACTTAAACCCCTCTGACCGGAAGGTCATGCGGGTTCGATCCCCGCCCCGGGCACATGCTCTGAACTGCGGCTTTCTGATTCTGGCATCCGGCGATGCCTCGCCTCGACCGGAAAGCGCACGAAAAGCGCACAGAACTCTGGTAGCCACTGCCCATGGCGAGGAGATCGATCATCAAGCGCCACGGTGAATACGGGTTCGGGTCGACCTCGGCCCCGACCCAGCCATGGGCACCCGGCGCCAGGTCCACCGGCAGGGGTTCCGTACACGGCGGGAAGCCGAGGCTGCGCTTGATGAGGCGCTCAGCGCCGCCCGCTCCGGCACGGCAGTGTCCCGCTCGGCCATGACGCTCGGCGAGTACCTCGACGAGTGGCTGGCCGGCGAGCGACAGCGATTGAAGGAGACGTCGTGGGCGAGCTCTACCGGATCGCGGTCGACAGGGTGAAAGCCTCCATGGGGCGGACCAAGCTGCAGGCGCTCAGCGCTCGCGACGTCGAGCGCTTCTACCAGGGCCTCGGCGACGCGGCGTCCGATGGGCGGCCGCTGTCGGCCAAGACGATCCGCAACTTCCACGTCGTCCTGCGCAAGGCCCTGTCCGACGCCGAACGCCTCGGGCTCATCCAGCGCAACCCCGCCGCGATCGCCCGGCCGCCGGTGCCCGAGCGCAAGGAGCAACGCACGTGGTCGTCCGACGACCTGCGTGACTTCTTCGCCCAGGTCTCCGATGACCGGCACGCGTCCTCCGGCGGGGGATGGGCATCATCTACCGGCACTTCGATGACTGCTGCGATCCTCGAGTCGGAGGCACGCTATGGGGCAACGTGGCCATGCACTTCGCCGGTTCCCCGGGGTGGGCGGGGCCGATCGGGGTGAGCGAAGTGTGCGCCTGGCCCGGCGACTTCAGCGGCCGACTACGCCGAGATCTTGGCGGCGTACTTGCGTTGGGCGGCCTGCTTGGACACGCCGAGTATCGCTCCGATCTCAGACCAGGACCGATCATCGTGGCGAGCAATGCGAATGGCATCGAGCAACGCTGTGTCAACCTCGTCTCGCCGTTCCACAAGTTCTGCGATGGTCCGAAGCGCTGCAGTTTTCGCCTCGACGAGATCGTCGGCGTCGACGTTGTCGGCCCAACGCTCGAGGGCGTCCTCGCGCTGCGCTCGTGTCTTCGTCATGGCGTCCACCTACCTTTCAGGAACTTGGATCGAGCCGGCATCGCGTGGATGATCGCGACGCCATCGGCATCATCGACGACACCAACCTCCAGCGGCTCACCGTTCGCAGATGGTCCGATGAACATCGTGACGTCGGGATCATCGGTCTCGAAGCCTCGCCAGTGGTGTCGCAGTGCGTAGAGCATGTCGTCGTCGGGGACACCGTGCTTGCGGGCGCTCGCCTCGATGTCCACATCGTAAGGATAGGCGTCCGGTCGCTCGACGTCAACATATGTTGACGATTGGTGGTGAAGTGGTGCGGCCAGTCCGCACATCGCACCGGAGCATCTGCTTCGGTGGCAGGTTGCCGGAAGAGAGTTCCCCGGGGCCCATTGCCCGAGCCGGCACGCATAGGATCATCTCACACGACGCTCACCCGGCTGTCTTGTTCGCGGCGACGTTCAGTCACCTGTGCGGGCCAGCCGGCCGTGATCAGGGTTGGTCGTCGAGTCGGAGGCGGGTGTGCTGGATCTGGCCTCGTGCGTACTGGACGACTTGGGCGAGTTCCATCGCCTCTCCCGCAGCAACACACTCCGCGAACTGCGGCTCGCCGAGCACGGTGCGCAGTTGTTCGATGGTTGCGGGCAGGTTGGCGACCATCACGATGCTCCTGTAACCGGTGCTGCTGCCGTAGAGGGTGGCGGCCACCTCGGGTTGTTCGTATCGATCGAAGAACCTGGCCAGTCCGCGACCGTGGCGGCCACGTTGCCGACGTCGTCAGCCTGATGGAACGAATCGCTGGTGCTGTCGAACATGGTGAGGCAGTGACGGCAAAGTCGGAGTCGGTCTCGGCGGCGAGGGCGGTGTTGACCTCCACGAAACAGTCGATGCGTCCCGAGCCGCCAGTTGTCGTAGTGGCGTCGTCGCCACGGCCGGCCGCCTACACGCCGAACAACAACATCACCGCCGGGATCGCTGACCGGGGCACGCATCACCGAACGAGTAGAATTGCTATCCGTTGATCATCGCCGATGATCAACGGATAGCAGATTCGTTTGCGGAGGAGGGTCAGATGAGCATCAAGACGCATGACTATGAAAAACATGCCGGCGAATATGCCGAGCTCGGGATGGAAGGAACACAATACCTGGCATTTCGCGACATTCCCATGCTGATCCAGGAGTACGCAGGATCCATCGCATCCGCGCTTGATTATGGCTGCGGCGCAGGGCGTTCAACACGATTTCTGAAGCGGCTAGGCTTCGATGCAGTTGGCGTAGACGTTAGCCAGGAGATGCTCGAACAGGCTCGATCCAAAGATAGGTCGGGCGAGTATCACCATATTCCCAGCGGGCACCTGCCTTTTGAGGACTCTGAGTTCGATCTGGTCTTTTCGAGCTTTGTGTTCTTGGAAGTGTCGCGAATCGAAGAGATCGAGGGCATCCTCAAAGAAATGAAACGAGTGCTTCGGAAGGATGGCATCATCATATTCGTAACCGCTTCAATGGAAGCTAGCAAAGGAGACTGGGTATCGTTGTCATACTCGTTTCCAGAGAACGACAGGCCGCTCCGTAGCGGCGAGACGGTAAAACTGCTTATTCGGGGCATTGACGTAGTATTGTATGACTACTACTGGACTGGTGATGATTACACACGGGCCGCCGAACGCGCTGGGTTAGTGCTTGCCAAGATTCACAAACCACTCGGTTCTAGTGATGATTCAATAGAGTGGCGGGATGAAACTAAGATGTCACCCGTGGCGATATACGTGCTCAGGAATTAATCTCTGACGCCGTCAGTCATCGCCATCACCCTCCGGTTCACCATCGGCGGGGAACGACCGCACCGGGTCGTCGAACCCCACCAGACGGAGCCGCTCGGCCCGCTCCGCGAGGCGCACGTCGACGACCGACAACCCGTGAGCGCGGCACCACGCGACCCGAGCGGCCGCAGCGATTCATCGCTACGCTCTTTCTCGGACACGGTCGATCTCCTGCACTCGCTGCGAGCTACATCGACGGATCCAGGGGCTCGATGACCGTCGAGTCGAACGGCGTGCCCTCGATCCACCGGGCCCGGTACCTCTGCGTGCCGGGTACCCCTGGCAGGTAATGGCCGTCGGCGTTGAGTAGCTCGGCTGTCTCGACATCGGACAGTTCGTCGTAGGGTGTGCCGTCGGGAAGGCGAACATCGCGTTCGTACGTCCAGGTCAGCCGACCGTCCTCGTCGAAGCCATCGACGTGGAGCAGATCACCAGCCCAGCGATCGGCTTCTTCGTAGGGCAACGCCATCGGTTTCGAGAAGTCGAAGGCGACCAGCTCGTACGGGCAGGCCCAGAAGCAGCTATCCACGATGAGCAGCGTCTTGCTCGGCGCAAGATGGTGCCGAGCCCAGCAGAAGCCGAAACCAGCCTGCGCCGGATCGGACAGGTGGTCCAATCTAGCACGCGTGTCGAGTTCGATGATGGGTCGCTGCGCAGCGTGTCGACGCTGACGCCGTCGGCGACGGCGATCTCCAGGCATCGCCACAGGTCTTCTGCGTCGCGGGTCTCGGTGCGCACAGTTCGCGCCCAGGCCTTGAGGGCGAGGGTCGCCGCAGCGTCGGGAACGGCGACGCGTGTCTGTCGCGCCGTGCGATCGGTGTGAGTGATGTGGAGGTCGAGCTCGACGACCGGGCGTCGAAGGGCTTCCGCGAGGCCGGGAACCTCGGTCGTCACGAACGGACCGACGCCGACATCGGTCTCACCCCGTTCCTGCTCCGGAGCCGACTGCCGCTCGACCGCATCGAGGCGCTGGGCTACCGCAAAGTTGCCGGCAACCGATGGGAACGAACGACCCGCCGTCCATGGCGCGCGACGAGCTGACGATGCCGACCGTGGTCATGACACGAGGCTGCGTTTGAGGACAGCGGCGGTGAGGCGTTTGGCGTGGTCGAGACGGTCATGGCCGCCGAGGTCGTGGAGGTCCCAGATCTGCTGCAGCGGGTCAGCGAGGGGGATGCCATCGACGGTGCGGGGCCAGGGCTCGAACGCCTGGAACAGCGTCTTGTCCGATGTGGCGCGGATGACGACGGTGGCGTCGACGCGGCCGTCGGCACGCACGAACCCAGCGTCACTGAGGTCGAGGTCGCTGGCGGCGTAGATCACGGTGAGCGTCGGGTGGCGCCAGGGGGCGATCAGGTCGGCGGCCAGGTCGGCGGACACAGCGACGCGGACATTGCGGGTGGCGGCGTGGCGGACGGCGGTCGCCGCCGCCTCGGTCGTGGACTCGAGCGAGTACCAGGGCGACTCCGGAGACCTCAGCGCGGGACCATGGTGCACGCGGTAGAGGTCGACGAGGCGGCGCCGGTCACCGAGGTACCCGGCCGGCTTCTCTCGTACGGCGTCGTGCCGGGCCAGCATGGTCAGGATCTGGGACACGCGCGGTTGGGTGACGCCGACCAGCGCGACCAACGTCGCCTGGGTCAGAGGGCGGTCCGCCG
The DNA here is from genome assembly GCA_963732655.1 of uncultured Acidobacteriota bacterium. Classification (GTDB taxonomy): domain Bacteria; phylum Actinomycetota; class Acidimicrobiia; order Acidimicrobiales; family SHLQ01; genus CAVTWS01. Next base: position 242,454 of record CAVTAI010000013.1, read on the forward strand.
CGACGAGCGCCCGGACGACTGCGGAGGTTCCCGGGCCCCATCGCCTGGCGGTTCTCGACACGACGCCGAGCCTATAAGCCTTCTGATCGGAGGGCAAGGAACACTTATAGAAGCCTTATGACGTGAGCGCACGAAAGCGCACAGGACTCGCCAGAACCGGCTGGACTGGGTCGGTCCGGATCGGACTCGCCGGACGGCGACCCCGGAAAGCACAAGGGAATCTGGACTCCGGCGGACGTGCTGGACGTTCGGGCTCGAACCAAAACCCCCTCGGCTGGCAACAGCTTGTGGGTTCGAGTCCCACCCCGGGCACAGGGCCTGACCTGCGGTTTGCGATTCTCCCCGCAGCGTTGGCGCAGAGCAAGCTCTCAGGTGAATCTGCTCACCGAGGGCTTCGTACTGATCCAGCGTTCCGGGCAACAGCCGGAAGCGCACAATCGTTCCGGTGTCGATCCGTTCGAGCTCGACCACCTGCGCAACCGAAGCGGAGTCGGTGTAGCCGACGGTGATCACCGCCCCGGGTTTCGATGAGCGCCTGATCGAGTGCCTCGTCGAGGAACGACCAGCAGATGCCGGTGTGGTCTCTAGCGTTGAGGTCCGCTTCGAGGTCGATGTGCATGGTCACCTCCCGGTGGGTGCTCGCCGGTGATACGGGTTGGGCTGAAGCCTCCCGAGTACCTCGAGAAACCGCTCCGGATCAAGGGTCGTGGCCGAGTTGCCGTCGCGCAGGGTGAAATGTGGTCGTGTGGCGGTGGCCAGCAGGACGAAGCCGACGGCGCGCCGCTCGTGAACTGAACAGACGTGGACCACCCGGTAGCTGGCAATGCCGGCGAGGATGCCGTCGAGGGTCGCTGGTGCGCGAACTAGCGGGGCTACTTGTGGTGGATCCGCCCAGCGCTCACTGAAGAGCTCGTTGGCGTGGTGGCTCATCGGTGACAGTGGAGGCCGCGGAGAACTTCGACGTGAGCCAGTCGCCGAAGGCGATCGTCGGGTACCTCGTGCGCCCACTCAGGCTGGTGATCTCGGCGTCCCAGTCGGGCTGGTGGAAGAAGGCGAGGGACAGCCGATGCTCCGTGCGCGCCGTCTCGTCACTCGGCAACACCACCCGGTGCGTCGTCGAACGCCAGCGATCGTCGGTCCACCGGGCCATGAGATCGCCGATGTTGACGACGAACGCTCCTGGTGCCGGCTGGACAGGCACCCACGATCCGGCCGCCGTCAAGATCTCGAGCCCGCCGCTTCCCTCACCCGGCAGGAGGATTGTCAGGGTGCCGTAGTCGGTGTGGGCGCCGGCCCGTAGCTGACCGGGTGCCGGTGGATCGGTGAGAGGCGGATAGCTCGCCGCCCGTAGTGCGCTCATGTGCCGGCGCGTCCGATCGCGAAAGACCGCGTGGTCCACCGCAAGAGCGTCGGCCATGTGGTCGAGGAGGCGGTCGGCGAGCAGCGCCATGGCGTCGTAGTAGGTGGTCCAGGTGGCCTCGAATCCCTCGACCCCGGGCCAGATGCGGGCCACGCCTCCGAAGCGGCCCGTGTCGTCGCGGTGTTCGAACGGCGGGGCGAGGTTGAAGCTCTCCTTCAGGTCGGGCGGCGCCGTCGCACCCGTCGAGCGGGCCAGCGCCTCGGACGCCATCGGGAAGTAGCCGTACGGGTGGCTCGGATCGTGATGGCGCGTCTGGAGCTTGACGTCCAGCGGCTCAGCGAAGAAGGCCTCCGCCGTGGCGACGACCGCCCGAACCAGCGACTGGTCGACACCGTGACCGGCGACGGCGAAGAAGCCGACGTCCTGGCAGGCCTGGTCGATCGAGCGCGCGACTTCGATCGGAGGGCCCTGGAGGTCCACGACGTCCACGGGGGCACTGTAGGTGGTGGGCTGTCAGGCGACGAGGTAGCTGCTGCGTACACCGAGCGCCAGAGCGATGCGGTGCTGCCGGCCGTCGCAGGTGGCCAATGGGACGTCGGCCTCCTTGCACGCCTGCGCGATCAGCGCGTCGTGGATGTTGCCGCCGAGGTCGAGCTCGGCGGCACGGCCGAGCACTGCGGCCGCCGCCTCCGCGGTGGTTGGGATCAGCCGGGCCGGATCTGCCCACGGGGCCAACAGTTGCGAAGCGCTCCGTGCCGACTGGCCGAACGTGCGCCGCAACTGCGAGAACGTCTCAGCCAGCACGATCACCGGGACTCGGGTCGACGCGGTGAGCGCCGGCCGAGAGACACGGTGGAGCTCGTGATCCTCGATCAGGGCGGCGAGGAGCGCCGACGTGTCGATCAACGAGAGCCTCGCTCGGCGTCGATCGCCGCCGCGACCTGATCGTTCGTGACGCGGCGTCCGAGGCGAAGCACCGGTAGCCCGTCGTCACCCATCCCCACATTCCCGTGGGCTGGAAGCGATGTGATCAACACACCATCGTCCGTCTGGGTCAAGACGACTTCGCCCGGTGTCGTCGTCAAGTTCTCACGAAAGCCCTGCGGCAGCACGAGCCGCCCTTGCCGATCGACTTTCACCACTGCGGTGGATGGTGATCCCATGCCATCAGGCTACCATCCTGATGCCATCCACCGGAACCACACCTCGTCGGATCTCAGCCCGATTTCCTCCGGGTCCTGCGGGTTCGCGGAAGCGGTCAGTAGCCGATCCGCTGGGTGAAACCGCCGTCGACGACGATGTTCTGGCCGGTGATCCACGACGCTGCGGGGCTGGCCAAGAAGGCGACGAGGGCGCTCCTTCCGACCGTCGACGACCGCTGTGTTACCTTCCGCGCTTGCGGCTGTTCGACCGGCCGCTCCGGCTGAGCGCATCCAGGAGGACCAGCATGACGACCGCCATGGATCACCTTCCTCGGTCGGCCCCTGCGGGTTCGCCGAACGTCGTCGTGATCTTGTTCGACGACCTCGGCTTTGCCCAGCTGGGCTGCTACGGCTCCGACATCGACACCCCCAACCTCGACGCCCTGGCTACCGGCGGGTTGCGGTACAACCGTTTTCACGTCACCGCCATCTGCTCGCCGAGCCGGGCCGCGCTGCTCACCGGTCGCAACCACCACGCGGTCGGCATGGGCTTCCTGGCTGACATGCCCCAGGATCACCCCGGTTACAACGCCCATCGCCCGCCGGCGGCCGGAACGCTGGCGCGGACGCTGCGTGAAGGCCGGGTACAACGCCTACGCGGTCGGCAAGTGGCACCTGACTCCGGGCGGCGAGCGCTCCCACTCGGGCCCGTTCGACTCGTGGCCACTCGGCTGGGGGTTCGAGCGCTACTACGGGTTCCTCCAGGGCGACACCAACCAGTGGACCCCGAACCTCGTCCAGGACAACCAGTATGTCGACCCGCCGCGAACGCCCGAGGAGGGCTACCACCTGTCGGAGGACCTGGCCGACACCGCCATCCGGTACCTCCAGGACCAGCACCAGGCCACGCCGGCCAAACCGTTCTTCCTCTACCTGCCGTTCGGGGCCATGCATGCACCCCACCACGTGCGACCCGAGTGGGTCGAGCCGTACCGGGGTCGGTTCGACGACGGGTGGGAGGTGTTCCGGGAGCGGGCGTTCGCTCGGCAGAAGGCCGAGGGGGTCGTTCCGGAGCACGCCGAGCTCACCGCACGTCCGGAGTGGGTCGCCGCGTGGGACGACCTCGACGACGACTCCCGTCGCCTGTTCGCCCGGATGCAGGAGACCTTCGCCGGATTCCTCTCCCATACGGACGCTCAGATCGGTCGAGTGCTCGATCACCTCCGGTCGACGGGCCAGCTCGACAACACGATCGTGCTCGTCATGTCCGACAACGGGGCCAGCGCCGAGGGCGGCACGCTCGGGACGGTGAACGAGCACCGGTTCTCCCACCGGCTCCCCGAGTCGGTGGCGGGCAACCTCGAGCACGTCGACGACTGGGGTGGCAACCGCACGTACAGCCACTACGCCTGGGGTTGGGCGTGGGCCGGCAACACGCCTTTCCACCTCTGGAAGCGGTACACGTGGCTCGGCGGAACCCGCAGTCCACTCATCGTCCATTGGCCAGATGGCATCACCGACGCCGGCGCGGTGCGGAACCAGATGGCCCACATCGTCGACATCATGCCCACGGTGCTCGACGCCTGCGGCGTGCCGCTGCCCGAGGTCCTCGACGGCCTCTCCCAGCAACACGTCGACGGGGGCTCCCTCGCCGCCTCGTTCACCGACCCGGGGGCGCCGACCCCGCGACAGGTGCAGTACTTCGAGATGCTGGGCTCGCGCTCGATCATCAGCGGCGAGTGGAAGGCCACCACCAACCACGTGTCCCAGGGGGTGGCCGACGAGGAGCGCCTGCTGTCGGGCAGCCGCGAGTTCGACGACGACGTGTGGAGTCTCTACAAGCTCGATGACGACTTCGCCGAGGTGCACGACCGGGCCGCCGAACACCCCGACGTGCTGGCCGAGCTCGAAGCGCTGTGGCAGGCCGAGGCCGAACGCAACAATGTCCTCCCCCTGAAGGACAACCTGGTCGCCGCCGCCGCCAACATGTTGTTCCCCCCGTATCCGCGGGCCGGTCGGGCGGTGTACCGGCCCGGCGGGAGCCGGGTACGAGACGACATGATCCCCCTCGTCGGCTTCGGCGGAGGCACGGTGTCGGCCCGAGTCGTCGTGCCGGATGGCGGCGCCGAGGGCGTGCTCGCCGCGCTGGGCGACTGGAACAGCGGCTTCGGTCTCTTCGTGGTCGACGGCCGGCCCACGTTCGCGGTGACGATCGGCAGCGAGCAGACGGTGGCCCGTTCTGACCGCGCCCTCGAGCCCGGCGCCCATGAGATCGTCGGCCGAATGGCCCCCGCCCCCGGTGGCGGCACCGCGGTCAGCGTCGCGGTCGACGGCGACGTCATGGGCGAGGCCGTGTCAGCCCTGGCGACCCCGTTCGCGTGGCAGCACGGCGGCACGGCGTTCAACATCGGTGACGACAGCGGGTTCCCGGTCTGCGACGACTACGCCTGCCCGTTCCCCTGGACGGCTGAGCTCGACGAGGTCGCGCTGGAGAGCGCCATGGGTGCGTTCCGCCCGACACCGGCAGCGATCGCCGAAGCGCTTCACGCCGACTGAGCACGATCGGGCGGATCAGACCAGGTAGACGTTCTGCAGCTCAGCCCGGGCGGCGTCGGTCAGGCCCAGACCGTCGCGCAGGTATGTATCGAGTGAGCCCCACTCTCCCTCGGCCGCGGCGATCGACGCCTCGACGTACTCGGCTCTCACCTCCATGAACGGGCGCAGGAGCTCGGCATCGACACCCCGCTGGCCGTACTGGGCCAGCACCTCGTCGACCTTGCGGTGGACGTTGCTCTCCAGGTAGTTGGCGATCATCGCGTCACGCTCCACGCCCAGGGCGAGCGCCGCGACACAGCCGGCCCAACCAGCCCGGTCCTTGCCGGCGCTGCAGTGCCACAGGACCGGCGAACCGGTATGCGCGACCCACTCGGCGACGAACGTCGAGTACGCCTCGACGCACCACGGGGCGACGGCGTTGCGCCGGTAGCCGTCGACCACCATCTGCTGGGCCCGTCCACCGCCGAAGAGCTCCTCGAGCGAGCCGCCGTCGGCGATCATCGACCGGATCGACGACGTGCGGCCGGCGTCGTCGCCGATAGGGGCGCGGACGTGGCGCACGCCGTCCGGCACGCGGTCCAACCCGTCGGCGGCGATGTCTTCGTCGTTCCGGAAGTCGACGATGACAGCTACTCCGAAGCCGCGGAGGCGGGTGAGATCATCGTCGGTCGCGGCGCCGAGGTGGCCGGACCGGAACAGGGCACCCGACCGGACGGACCGGCCGTCGACCGTCGGGAGCCCACCGAGTTCACGAAAGTTGTCGACGCCTTCGAGCATGATCGCCGTCCTGGTCGGAGCTCCGTTGAGCTGGTCGGGATGAACCTACGGGTTCGGCAGGGGGGACGCGTGACGGCGGGAGCGACGTCTTGGTGCCGTCGGTCACATGACCTAGGCTCCGCGGACCCGGCCTGCTGCGCTCGTCAGTGGGCTGCGGTCAGACCGTGGAGGAACCGTGGCAACGCTTCAACTCGATCCGTCGACTGGTGATGACCTGCCCCCTGTTCGGCGCCGCAGCCGTCGCTCGGCACTGACGGCCCTGCTGGTCGCCGTGGCGCTCGTCGCGGCGGCGTGCGGAGGCGATGACGACGACGACGCGACCAGCGAACCCGCAGCATCCGAGGAGACGGCCGCGACCGACGACGGGACCGACGAGGCCCCGAGCGATTCGACCGAGCCACCGTCGGACCCTGCGGCCGACGTCACGACGACCACGGCGGTCGCCGTCGCCGAAGGTCTGCCCGAAGGGGCCGACCCCGACGGTGTCCTTCGCATCGGCTACGACCTCATCTCCTCGGCCCGCGCCGGGGGCATCACCTTCGACCTCACCGCCATCACCGGCAACCTCACCGACGTCGGCATGCTCTACACGGTGTACGGCGGCCTGTTGCGGCGCACCGCCGCCGGCGAGATGGTCCCCGATCTCGCCGAGAACGTCGAGATCGTCGACGACGCCACGATCCTGATCACGTTGCGCGAGGGGCTGACGTACTCCGACGGCACGCCGTTCGACGCCGACGCCGTCAAGGCCGGCTTCGAGCTGCTGCTCACCGACGGCGATCCGGCGGCCTTCATCGAGGCGTACTTCAACCTCCAGACGATCGACGTCGTGAGCCCGATCGAGGTCCAGCTCAACATCGGAGCAGGCGCCGCGGCGGCGTGGCACGACACGTTCATGGGGTCGTGGGAGACCATGATCATGAAGCCGGGCCACACCGACCACCAGAACCCGATCGGCGCGGGCCCGATGGTGCTGACGGAGTGGCGGCCGGAGCAGTCGATGTCCTTCGAACCCAATCCCACGTACTGGGACGCCGACTCCATCACCCTCGGCGGGCTCGAGGTCGTGCACACCGTCGACCCGGTCTCGGTGACCAACGGCATCCGGTCCGATCAGATCGACGTGGGGACCATCGACGCCATCCAGGCGGCACAGTTCGAGGACGACGAGCTCCTCGTCCTCCCCGGCCAGGACCGGGCCGTGCACTTCATGACGTGCAAACGTGACGCGCCGCTGGACGACGTCCTGGTCCGCCAGGCGCTGAACCTCGCCGTCGACCGGGAGACGCTCAACGAGGTGGCCTACAACGGCCTGGCCAGTCCCATGACCGGGTTGTGGCCGGAGGGCCACCAGTTCGACAACCCGGACGTCACCACCGAATACGACCCTGATCGGGCCCGCGAACTGCTCGCCGAGGCCGGGTACGGCGACGGCCTCGAGGTCGACCTCTACGTCATCCAGGCCGAGCCGATGCCGACAGTGGCCGAGGTCGTCCAGCAGATGTTCGCCGACGTCGGCGTCACCCTGAACATCATCCCGTCGCCGAACTACGTCGACGAATTCCTCACGGCCCAGCAGCCGGGGCTGGGGCTCGTTCCCGCCTGGGGCGCCAACCGAGGCGAGTTCGGTCAGTGGAGTGGCGAAGTCCGCGGCAACACCTGCAACTACGTCGATCCCGAGATCGATGCCATGGTCGCCGAGCTCAACACGCTGAGTGACAGTGACCCCCGCACCACCGAGCTGTGGCACGAGCTGGAGGCGAAGATCATGGGCGAGGATTCGCTGAGCATCTTCCTGCTGTTCGGTTCGCTCACCGCGGCCATCGACACCGACCGGGTGGCTCTGTTCACGCCCGTGCCCTTCCTCATCCTCTGGCCCGACCTCCGCGCCAGCGCGGTGCGGGCCGGCTGAGCTGGCTCGACCGATGCCGGGAGCTGAATCCAGGAGTGGTCTGTGCTGCCGGTGATCGGCCGGCGCCTGCTCCTGCTCGTTCCGACGCTGCTGCTGGTCAGCTTCGGCGTGTTTTCGCTCATCGTCCTCGTTCCGGGCGACCCGGCCACGACCCTGGCCGGCGGGCAGAACGCGACGCCGGAGCGGATCGAGCTGGTGCGCGACGAGTTGGGTCTCGACGACCCGTTCCTCGTGCAGTACGGGCGGTGGCTGGGCGGCGCCGTCCGGCTGGACTTCGGTAACAGCCTCGACTCGGGCGAGTCGGTGATGAGCGAGATCTCGGCTCGCCTGCCCGTCACGTTGAGCATCGTGCTCGGCGCTCTCGTGATCGGGCTCATCGTGGGGATCCCCCTCGGATTGATCTCCGGCGCCCGGGCCGGAGGATGGCTTGATCGAGCCCTGCTGGCCTTCACCAGCACCGCGCTGGCCGTCCCGAACTTCGTGCTGGCGATCGTGCTGATCAACTACTTCGCCAACCGGTGGGGGTGGTTCGACGCCGTCGGCTTCACCCGACTCTCCGAGTCCTTTACCGGCTGGCTGAAGTCGCTGGTCTTGCCATCGCTGGCCCTCGGCATCGGGGTCGCCGCCCGGCTGGCCCGCCAGTTGCGCAGCGGCGTCCTCGACGTGCTGGAACAGCCGTACGTGCGGACGGCGTGGGCCAAGGGCTGCCCGGCGTACCGGGTCATCGGCAAACACGTGCTCAAGAACGCCGTCCAGTCGACCGTGACGGTCGCCGGGCTCATCCTCGGCGGCATGATCGGCGGGGCGGTCATCATCGAGCGGATCTTCGCCTCGCCCGGAGTCGGCGAGTACCTGGTGCAGTCCATCACCGCTCAGGACCTCCCGGTGATCCAGGCTGCCGCGGTCCTGTTCGTGCTCGCCTTCGCCGTCATCAACGTCGTCGTCGATCTCCTGTATGGCTGGCTCGACCCCAGGGTCACGGTCTCGTGAGCGAGACCCATGAGCACGGTCTCGTGAGCAAGGTCCGATGAACTCCGCGCCGGTCGCCGCGTCACACTGGCGGACCACGTGGCGACGGTTCCGCCGTCAGCGGGTGGCCATGATCGCCCTGGCCTTCATCGTGATCGTCATCGTCATGGCCGTGTTCGCTCCGATCGTGGCCACCCACCATCCCGTGGACGACGAGGACTTCCTCAACCGGTTTGCCGGCCCGTCGTCCGACCACTTGCTCGGAACCGACGACCTCGGCCGTGACACGTTCTCGCGGCTCGTGTACGGCGCCCGCACCACCATGCTGATCTCGGTCGTCACGGTGCTGATCAGCTCGCTCATCGCCGTTCCGGTCGGCTTGGCCTCGGGGTACTTCTCGGGCAAGGTCGACGTGATCGTGATGCGAGTCGTCGACGCCGTCATGTCGATCCCGCCGTTGGTGCTGGCTCTGGCCGTCGCCGGCATCCTCGGACCGGGTACCCGCAACCTGATCATCGCCCTGATCGTCGTCATCGTGCCGGGGTTCGTCAGGCTGGTGCGCGGGACTGCGCTGGCCGTTCGCGAGGAGGGCTATGTCGAAGCGTCCCGTGCCATCGGGACCAAACCGCGCGTGGTCATGCTCCGTCGGGTGCTCCCCCACGCCCTGTCACCCCTGCTGGTCCAGGTGTCCGTCGCCCTCGGCACGATCATCGTCGTCGAGGCATCGCTGAGCTACCTGGGCCTCGGCAGCCCCCCGCCGAACGCGTCGTGGGGTTCCATGCTCAAGGACGGCTTCACGTTGATGGCGATCGACGTGAACCAGATCCTGATTCCCGGCATCACCATCGCGCTGACCACGCTGGCCTTCAACGCCATCGGCGACGGGTTGCGAGACGCCGTCACGGGTTCGGGGCAGCACCGACGGCAATCGGGTGACGCCCTGGGCATCACCTCGGTGCCGGTGCCGGAGGTGGCCGCACGGCTCGCGTCGGCAGCCGGCGGGACAGGCGGCGGCGAGCGTGCACTGCTCTCCATCCGCAACCTCACCGTCGGATTCGACACGCCCGGTGGCCTGGTGCGGGTGGTCGAGAACGTCGATCTCGACGTGCGCCGCGGCGAGGTGCTCGGCGTGGTCGGGGAGAGCGGGTGCGGCAAGACGGTCACCGCCCAATCGATCCTGCGGCTGCTGCCGTCACCCCCCGCCCGCATCTTGAGCGGCGAGATCCGGTTCGAGGGCCGTGACCTGCTCCGGTGCACCAACCGCCAGATGCGCGACATCCGGGGTCGCGACATCGCCATGATCTTCCAGGACCCCATGGCCAGCCTCAACCCGGCCTTCACGATCGGCGACCAGATCGTGGAGGCGCAGCGACTCCACGCCAAGGTGACCAAGTCCGCGGCGCGCAGTCGGGCGGTCGAGTTGCTCGATCTCGTCGGCATCCCCGATGCCCGACGCCGGCTCGACGACTACCCGCACACCTTCTCGGGCGGAATGCGCCAGCGAGCCCTCATCGCCATGGCGCTGGCCAATCGCCCGAAGCTCCTGATCGCCGACGAGCCGACGACGGCGCTCGACGTCACCGTTCAGGCCCAGATCCTCGAGCTGCTGCGAGACCTGCGGGATGCCTTCGACATGTCCGTGTTGTTCGTGACCCACGATCTCGGGGTCGTCCAGGAGCTGTGCGATCGCGTGGTCGTGATGTATGCCGGTCAGGTCGTCGAGACGGCGCCGGTGACGGACGTGTTCAGCCGCCCGCAGCACCCCTACACGACGGCCTTGCTGGAATCGCGACCGCGGCTCGGCGGCGTGGCCGAACGACTCACGGCCATACCCGGCATCGTGCCGGCCCCCGGCTCCATGCCGACGGGATGCCGCTTCCAGGACCGCTGCCCGATGGTCGGCGACGAGTGCCGGCATGCTCCGGTCGACCTCGTGATGCTCGGCGACGAACGGGCGGCTCGTTGTGTTTTGGTGGGTCGTGGCGAGCCGGACTCGCCATTGTCTGCCGAAGGTGCAGCGACGTCGTGAGCTCGACGGAGTCGGTGGACGCGCACCCTTGTCGCGATGAACAGCGTGACCTCGTGCTGGAGATGCGCGACGTCGAGATGCACTTCGCCCGGCGCAGCGCGCTGACTCGGCGGACAGTCGGCCATGTCCGTGCCGTCGACGGCGTCAACCTCGCCCTGAGCCGGAGCGAGACCATCGGCGTGGTCGGCGAATCCGGCTCGGGTAAGTCGACCCTGGGGCGCCTGGCCCTCGGTCTGCTCAACCCGACCGCCGGTCGGGTTCTCGTCGCCGGCACCGACCTGTCCACGCTTCGGGGTGAGGCGAGGCTGAAGATGCGGCGCCGGGTGCAGTTCGTCTTCCAGGATCCCTACTCGTCGCTCGACCCGTTCGCGACGGTGGGAGACTCGATAGCCGAGCCGTTGCGGGCCCACGGCCTGGGCACCAAGGCCGCCCACCGCGAGACCGTGGCCGAACTGCTCGGCCAGGTCGGCCTCGACATCGGCGCAGCCCACCGGTACCCGCCGTCGTTCTCGGGCGGGCAGCTCCAGCGGATCGCCATCGCTCGGGCGCTGGCCCTCGGCCCGGAGTTGATCGTCCTCGACGAGCCGGTGAGCTCGCTCGACGTCTCCACCCAGGCCGAGGTCGTGAACCTGCTGGGCGACCTCCAGCGCGACACCGGCGTCGCCTTCGTCTTCATCGGTCACGATCTCGCGGTCGTCGACCATCTGTCGAGCCGCATCGCGGTGATGTACCTGGGCAAGATCGTCGAGAGCGGGCCCACCCGCTCCGTCGTCGACGCTCCGAAGCACCCGTACACGCTCGCTCTCCTCTCCGCGGTGCCGAGAGCCGAGCTGAGCGAGAGCCGCCGGGAGCGGATCGTCCTACGTGGCGACCTCCCGTCGTCGACGCTCGAGATCGCTGGGTGCTCGTTCCAGACTCGGTGCCCGTTCGCCATGGACGTGTGCCGATCGGTTCCGCCGCCCCCGGTCACGGCCGACGACGACTCGACGAGCTGGTGCCACCTCCACACGGAAGGCCCCGCGCTCGGCGGTCGCACGCTCCTCGGGCTCGAGGTCCCGTCTGGCCAATAGCCGGGCGGGTCGCGCCATGGCGCCGGCGGAGTGGGGCTGGTCAGAGATTCCATGGCCTTGGGCCGCCACGACGGATGAGAATGGTGTCCGGCGGTCGCGCCAGGCCCCGGCCTGTGCCGGTGTGGCTTGGCCATCCCGGTGCAGCCACGATGAGCGCCGGCGAAGCCGGCACCTCCAGAAACTCGCCCGAACGGAGCGAGCGAGTGAGGGTGATTCTCCTCAGAGCCAGCTGACCCGGGCCGAGGTGATGTCGTCGCCGTCGGGGGCGACGGCGAGGCGGCCCTGGTGAACCTGATCGAGAAGGTGTCGGGCGGCGGCCACGATCGCGGGCGTCGCCTCACTGATGCGTTCGATGTCGGCGCCGGACACGTCGGCGGGGTCGACCCGGGCGTCGGCCAACACGGGGCCGAGGTCGCGCAGCTGCTCCTCCAACCAGTCGAAGGGCGAGGCGCTGAGCTCGGGGACGAACGTGCGCCGGCCGGGCTCCCACCCGCGGAAGCGGGGGTGGTGGTGGGTTCGGTCGAACGAGCCGACGGGCCCGTCGACGGACTCGAGCAGGTCGATTCGCCACAGCGGCTCGTCCACGATGATGGGACGCGATGCGTAGATCGAGCCGTCGATCTGGCCGGCCGTCAGCCGGCGGAGTTCGAGACGGACACCACGCTCCGCGCCTTCCTGGCCGGGCTCCGGCGAGGGATCCACGAAGTAGAGGTCGCTCAGCACCATCGCCACCTTCTCGAACCCGAACATCTGCAGCATGGGAATCCTCAGGTCAGCGCGGCTCGCATGGCCGAGACGGTGTCGAGGTCGTCGAGCAAGGTGATCGACCGGTTGCGGAACGCGTCCGAGAACGCTCGTTGATCCTCGCCGTTGTACGGAGGGACCAGCGACAGGAACGAGGCGAGCACGGTGTAGGCGCTGTGCACGCGGATGGCACGCCAGGCGTCGTCGACGCTGATGGGGGTTCCGCCGAGCGATCGGCGAACCTCGAGGTAGTGCTCGACGAGCGAATGCTCCGACGCTCGGCGATCCTCGGCGGTCATCGACATCGACAGGAAGTAGCCGACATCGCGCATGGGGCTCATGATGGTCGTCAAACCCCAGTCGAGGAACCCGACGCGCGAGCCGTCGACGAAGACGTTGCCGATGTGCGTGTCGCCGTGGATCAGCGTCTGCGGGCCGGCGTCCCAGAGGTCGATCACCGCCTGCGGGTTCGCGATGTACATCTCACCGACGGCGACATAGGAGTCGGACAGGATGTCGCGGTTCGTGTCGATGACGTGCCGCAGCATGTTCGACGTGAACTCGCTCGCGCTGGCCGGGTTCGACATCACCCACGGCCGCACGGCATCGAGTCGTGACTGGTCCTCGAACCGCACGTGTAGGTGCGCCAGGTCGGTGAGCGCCCCGGCGGCGAGGTCGGGGGAGATGCATTGGATGCCGTCCATGATCGAACAACCGCTGGCCATGAGATCTTCGAGCAGGATCACGAACGCGCCATCGGCGTCGGCCTCGGCGACGTAGCTGATCGGCGTGCGCATCGGCAGCGATGTTCGCGAGGTCACGGTAGAAACGCGCCTCCCGGGCGCCCATGCCGGTCGACCCGATCGCCTGCCGGTGGTCGGCGTCGAGCGACGCCATCTTGCAGAACAGCCGATCCGGCGCCCCGGCCGGCACGTCGTAGGTGAGGCCGAGGTTGACGTGGTGGTTGGTGGAGCCACGTTGTCCGAGCACCTGGACCTCGGCCACCTGCGCGCCCGGATGGTGCCGCTGCAGCGCCTCCGACACCCACTCCGATGTCAGGCCGTCGAGATCGATCGGTACCGATGAGACCATGCCAGCACCCCTTCCGGTGAGGTTACTGCAGGGGAGGCTGGACCATGAGCGTCGGCTCAGGGGCCCCCAGGTGGCGCAGGTGGGCACGCCAACCGCCACGTCCGACGCCGTCGAGGCTGATGCGACGGTCGTCAGCTGAAGGGCACGAGAACCTTGGCGACGGGTTGTTCGTGGCCGCCGGCTGATTCCACCGTGAACAAGGGTGGGATGGAGAGAAGCTGGACCCGGAACGGCATCTCGACATGACGGCCGGACCCCGTGAGCCAACCCATCACGGCATGGACGACGTACACGAGCTCATCGAGAGGGCCGATGTGGGTAGCGGTGGCCATCTCGCACCCGGGCAGAGTTGTCTGGTCGAACTCGGAGCCCAGATCGGCGCCGTCGGCAACTGGCAGACACGCGTCCTCGGTGGTGCGTTGCTCGTCGGCGGAGTGGATCACCAGGATCGGTTGGGCGGAGGGCACCGTTCCGTGCTGCATCAGCCTTGTCGCGAGTCGAGCCAGAGCAGCGGCTTCGGCGACAGCACCGAGTTTCGACGGTACGTCAAGGTGTTCCCTCACCACGCGGATCGCGGGAACCCTTTCGATGGTGATGTCGTACATGTCGTCGATCTCCTTCGTGATCAGCGCCTCGATGAGCACGAGCCGACGTTTGGCATCATCGAACTGCCCGGTCAACCGATCACGATGAGCACCGAGCAGGCCGCGGACTCTCTCGTGGTCGGCGGCCAGGAGGCACGCGATGTCAACGAGGGGCATACCGACGTTTCGGAGGGAGACGATCGCCGACGCCGTTCGGATCTGGTGCGAGTGGTAGTACCGGTAGCCCGTTCTCCGATCGATTCGGGCCGGCTCGAGAATTCCGACGTCGTGGTAGTGACGCAGGGTCTTCACGCTCACCTGACACATCCGTGCGAACTGGCCGATCGGCATCTCCACAACGTCGCTGGGACCGTTCATACCGTGCAGCGTTGCGCCTCCTGCCGCAGGAGGGTCAAGGAGTTTCTGGAACTTCGTCGGGGGAAGCCCGGCTCCCGATGGTGTGACGCATACCATCATGTCAACCGGATCGGTATGCTTGTCTTATGGCAACGGAGCAGATCGCCGTGCGGCTTCCCGAGGATCAGTTGGTGGTGCTCGACGACCTCGTGAGTCGAGGCGTCTATGACAGCCGGGCGGCTGCTGTGCGGGCGGGAATCGAGGCCATTGCCGAGGTCGACCGTCGTCGACGGGTCGATGCCGCCATCGTTGATGGCTACCGTCGCTTTCCGCCAACCAGCGCAGAACGGGAGGCGGCGACTGCGTCACTTCGAGAAGCCATCGCCGAGGAGCCGTGGTGAACGAACCCACCCGGGGGGAGGTTTGGTGGGGAGAGCTCGACGGCGTCGGACGCCGACCGTTCCTCGTGATGACCCGCGCCGCGGCGATTCCCGTTCTCCACAGCGTCCTTGCGGCACCGGTGACCCGAACGGTCCGAAACATCCCGACCGAGCTCCGGCTCGGGCCCGTCGACGGCATGCCATCGGAGTGCGCCGCGAGCCTCGACAACCTGCGCGTCATCCCCAAGACGCACCTCGTCGAACGGCAGTGCACCCTCGATGCCCTCCGAATGGTCGAGGCCTGCGAGGCGATCCGTGTCGCCGTGGACTGCTGAGAATCCCCCCGTCAGCGCGTCCGCCGTTCACCCGTCCATTGGCGTCGCTCGACCACCCGCTGTGGCCCGCGGGACAATGCGCTCGAGAGGAGTTGGCCGTGGACGCCACTGCATCGCTGCCCGGGGGGAATCTGACACCGGCCGAGATGGCTCGGCCGCTGGTCGAACGGCTGCTCTACGGACTCGATGCCGGTGAGGCGCCGCTGTTCGTCGGGATCGACGGACGCAGCGGAGCCGGAAAATCGACGGTCGCCGCGGCGGTCGTGCTCGGAGTCGGCGGGGGAGAGAGTGCACCCCGCATGACGGTGATCGAAGGTGACCAGTTCTACGCGGGCCACAGCGCGTCCTGGTGGGATGCCCGGACGCCGCCGGAAAAGGCCGACGGGGTCATCGACTGGCGGCGCCAGCGGGTGGTGCTCGAGCATCTCCGGGACCATGGCACCGCGGAGTGGTTCCCGTTCGACTGGGGCTCGGAGGACTGGGACTCCGATGTCGTCCCTCGGGCGAGCCAACCTGTGCGCAGCGATGCGGCGCCCATCGTGATGCTCGAAGGCGCGTACAGCTGCCGACCCGAGCTGCACGATCTCCTTGACCTACGGGTGCTGCTCGACCTCCCGAGCGACCTTCGCCGCCGCCGGCTGCTCGAACGGGAGGGTTTCGAGTACCGGGCCGACTGGGAGGCACGATGGTCGGAGGCCGAGGACCACTATTTCGGGCTGCTCATGCCGGCGAATCGCTTCGACCTGGTGATCGGCTCGTCGTCGACGCCCTGACGCGTGTGGGCGGCGGCCCACGTTCCGAGGCCCATCGATGCGTTCAGCCGGGAACGAGGAGATCGCCGATGGCGGCGATGCCGCGTTCGATGGCACTGGGGGTCAGGCTCCCGAATCCGAGCACCAGGCGAGGTGGCGTCACCGACCCGCCGCTGCGCCAGCCGCTCATGCCGTACACGCCGACGCCTCGGTCCGCCGCTCGGGCGATGATGTCGGCCTCGTCCAGCGCCGGGTCGAGGCACACCACGGCATGCAAACCGGCGTCGAGCCCGAACAGCTCGGCCCCTGGAGCGTGACGATGGATCGCCTGGACCAGGGCCTCGCGGCGCTCTCGATAGGTGGCTCGCATGCGGCGCAGATGGCGGTCGTATCGCCCGGTTTCCATGAACCAGGCCAGCGCCATCTGATCGAGCCCCGGTGTGCCCCGGTCCATCCATTGCTTCTCCTCGACCACCGAATCCACGAGCGAGGGCGGGCAGATGATCCAGCCGAGACGAAGGCCGAGGGCGAGCGACTTGCTGACCGTCCCGATCGACACCACCCGGTCCGGCGCCAGGCCCTGCAGCGAACCGACCGGCTGGCGGTCGTAGCGGAACTCGGCGTCATAATCGTCCTCGACGATGTACGCGTCGGTCCGGCGAGCCCAGGCGACCAGGCCTTGCCGGCGATGGGGGGCGAGCACGACACCGGTCGGTGCCTGGTGGGCGGGAGTGACCACCACGGTCTGCGCAGACGAGGCGATCAATGGTTCGAGGGTGATGCCGTGGTGGTCGACCGGGATCGGGATGAACGTCCCTCCCGACCTCTGGATGATCTGCTCGGTGCCTGTGGGGCGGTGGTCCTCGATCGCTACGACGGGACGACCCGCTCGTGTTCGGACCGAGGTGATGATCCGTAGGCCTTGGACGAATCCGGCGCAGATCACGACGTTCTGTGGGTCGCAGACCGAGCCTCGCACCCGCCGGACGTACGCCGCGACGACCTCGCGGAGCGCGAGCGAACCCTGCGGGTGCCGGTTGCCGAGGGCTTCGATCGGGCGCTCGGCGGCCTCGGCCAACGCCCGTAGCCACTCCCTCATGGGGAAGCCGACGAGGTCGGGCTCACCGTATTCGAAGTCGACGTCGAACGATCCCCGCGCCGGCTCGGGTGCACGTTCCTCGCACGGCGGCGCGGCGCGGCACGAGACCCGGGTCCCCGACCCGGGCACGGTCGACAGATACCCCTCCGCCTCGAGCTGGGTGTACACCTCGACGACGAGGCCCCGCGACAGGCCCATCGACGTGGCCAACTGGCGGGTCGAGGGGACCCGGTCGTCCGAGCCCAGGCGGCCGGTCCGGATCGCCTCACGAAACTGCTCCTGGAGCTGGAAGCCGAGCGGCACGGGCGACGATCGGTCCAAGCCGACCAGGAGCTCCGGCGTCAAAGTGGTCCATTGATCCCGATCCGTCGGCCCCGGAGTTCGAGGCCTGGGCGGCCCGGTTGGGGAGCACGTCGCCGAACACGGCGTTTACTCATCCGAGCGGGCTATCCGGTCGCTCGCCACCATGGCGGCCGACTACGGCGTCAACAAGCACGTGGCGCGGCAGGTCCGAAGCCGCATGACCGGCCGTCCGCCTGACCGGCCCGGCCGGTTGGCCGGCCGGCCGCCCCACAGGTTCCAGATCCGAACTGGGAGACCCACCCGTCGCGTGGGCGACGGTTTGGTCTCCCAGTTCAGTCGCTGGTCAGTGCGGTTGGGTCGGTGCGGTTAGGTCTGAACGGACGCCCGGCCGTAGCGGTCTTCGAGGCGGACGACATCGTCGAGTTCGGTCGTGCTGGCTTCGAGGATCACACAGTCGACGATCGCGGTGAGGCGGTGGCGGGTGCCGGGAATGAGGTGCACCGCGTCGCCGGGCCCGAGGTCGAACTTCTCCAAGTGGTCCTCGTCGGAGCCGATCTCCAGCTGCACCCGACCGGACTGCACGGCGATCGTCTCCTCCTTGCCTTCGTGGTACTGCAGGGACAGAGCGTGGCCGGCGTCGACGTGGAGCGACTTCCCGCAGTACTTCCCCGGCTCGAGCGCAAAACGCTCTTCGTGGCCCCAGGGCTTGTCCACCCGCACGATCACTTGAACCCAGTCAGATCGTGACACGTTGGGGACCTCCAGTAGTTGATGAATGGGCGAGCACCGCGCGGTACACGTCGATGTAGCGATCGACCATCGCCGCGGCTCCGAACCGGGCTGCGGTGACCGAGCGGATCAGATTTCGGTCGAGCGATCCGGCCTGCTCGATGGCGCTGCCCGTATCAGCGGGCCCGTCGACGAGGAATCCGGACAGACCGTGGTCGACGATCTCGGGCATGGAGCCGCGTCGGTGGGCGATGACCGGTGTGCCGCACGCCATGGCCTCCACGACACTGAACCCGAACGGCTCGTCGAAGTCGATCAGATGGAGCAGGGCGTGGGCGTTGGCGAGAACTGCCGCACGGTCGGCAGCGCCGACCGGACCGATGAACGACACCTCGTCGCCGTCGAGATGGGGTGCGACCTCGGCGTCGAAGTATCCGTGGTCTTGGATGATCCCGGCGATTACCAGAGGACGGCCCGCCCGGCGGGCCGCCGCGATGGCCTGAGCGGTCCCCTTGTCCGGGTGGATGCGCCCGAAGAACAGCAGGTGATCTCCGGGGGCGGGATCGACGGCGAACGCCGAGGTGTCGATCCCGTGATGGATGGTGGCGGCGTAGCGGAGTCGGGGATGCCGGTCCGCGTCGCTGATCGCGACGTAGGTCGCCGTCGGGTTGTAGCGCTCGTAGACCGCGACGATGCGCTCGGAGGAGAAGCCGTGGATGGTCGTGACCACTGGCGTCGAGACGAGGCTGCTGTAGGTCAGGGGCAAGAAGTCGAAGCCGTTGTGAATGATGTCGAAGTCCGCGGCGCGCTCGAACACATCGGCGATGTGAACGCACTCTGCGACCTTGGCGTCGATCGTCGAATCTTCCGACCAGCCCGTCGGACAGGTCGACGCGAGCGTTGCCGCGGTGATTGAATCGGCGGTCGCGAACAAGGTGACCTCGTGCCCGAGCGCCACCAGTCCCTCGGTGAGTATCGAGGCGAACATCTCCCACGGTCCGTAGTGCCGAGGCGGCGTGCGCCAGGAGATCGGCGAGAGCACGGCGACCCGTAGCGGGTCGAGGGCGATGGATTGGCGGGGGAGTGGAACAGGGCCAACCGTACCGGCCGTGGGCTGAACCGAGACGGCGGTACACTCAGGGCACCTCCTTGGGAGAGTGCGCCTCGCTTGGGCTGGACGACCGTTTCGGTCTCGTCGCCCGTCGCAGGTCCGACGCCTTGACCGAGCCGACCACCGGAGCTCGTCATCCAGTCATCTTCTTCGACTGCGGGTCTCATCCCGTCAGTCCCCGCCGACGGTCCCCGCCTCGGCATGTTGTCCACGTTCCCGCCCACGGAGTGTGGGATCGCAACCTTCGCCGCCGCCCTGAGCGCCGGGATCATCGCGTCGGGCGGCAGCGTCGACGTCGTTCGTGTCGGCGACGCTCCCGCCATCGAGGACGCATCCGTCCTGGCCCGCATGGCCGGTGACCCCCGGGCCGGGAGCCACGCCGCACTCGCGGTGCTGAACGGCGCCGAGGTGGCCATCGTCCAGCACGAGTACGGGATCTTCCCGGGTGCGGACGGCCGCGACGTCCTCGAGTTGTTGAACGGGCTCACCGTCCCGACCATCGTGGTCGCTCACACCGTCCTCGCCGAACCGACCGCGGGTCAGAAGTCGGTGCTCGAACGGGTCTGTGGATCGGCCGACGCGGTCGTGGTCATGACCGAAACGGCCCGGGACCGGCTCGTGCGATCGTACGACGTGACGGGCGCCAAGGTCCGGGTGATCGCTCACGGTGCGGCGACACCGTCGATCGGAGATCACGTGGCGGCGGCGACCGATTCGCGTGGTCCGCAGTTGTTGACATGGGGTCTGCTCGGTCCGGGCAAGGGCATCGAATGGGCCATCGACGCCCTCGCTCTGCTGCACGACCTGTCGCCGGCACCGCGGTATGTCATCGCCGGCGCCACCCACCCGAAGGTGCTCGAGCGGTCGGGCGAGAGCTATCGCCAGATGCTGATGAGCCGCGCCGACGCCTCCGATGCCCGGTCGATGGTGACGTTCGATCCCGCCTACCGGGATCTCCCGTCGCTCAACACGCTCATCCGCGCCGCGGACCTGGTCGTGCTGCCCTACGACTCCGCCGACCAGGTGACGTCGGGGGTGCTCGTCGACGCGGTCGCGGCGGGGATACCCGTGGTGTCCACCGCCTTCCCGCATGCCCGGGAGCTCCTCGCCAGCGGAGCCGGCATCGTGGTCCCCCAGCGAGATCCGGTCAGCCTCGCCAACGCGATACGGACGGTTCTCACCGAACCGGGTCGGGCTCAGAAGATGCGCGATGAGGCGCGCCGCCTCGCTCCGGGCCTGTCGTGGACGGCCGTGGCCGAGCAGTACACCTCGTTGGCCGAGGACCTCCTCCGAGCCCGGCGACCGGTGCTGACATGATCGGGTACTCCTTCGACCACCTGCTGTCGATATCGACATCGATCGGAACCTTCGAGCATGCCGAAGGACGGAACCCGCGTCGTGAGCACGGGTACTGCACCGACGACTTGGCACGGGTCTTGGTCGTGGCGAGTCGGGAGCCGGCTCCGGCGCCCGCCGTCGTCGAACTCGCCCAGACCGCCTACCGGTTCGTAGCCGACGCGCAGGACGTTGACGGCAAGATCCGCAATCGGTGCGACGCCGACGGGCGTTGGACCGACGCCCATGGCGTCGACGACTGTTGGGGACGCAGCCTGTGGGGGCTCGGGACGGCGGTCCGCCTGGGTCACAACGGCGCGCTTCGTCGGGCGGCGTTGGTCTCGTTCGAGCGCAGCGCCCACCAACGCTCCCCGCATCGGCGAGCGATGGCGTTCGCCGCGCTGGGAGCCGCTGAAGTACTCCAGTCGATCCCCGGCCACACCGACGCCCAACGATTGTTGATCGACGCGGCCGAGTCCATCGGAGCGCCCTCGCCGGATCCGGCCTGGTCCTGGATGGAGCCGCGCCTCAGCTACGCGAACGCGGCCGTCGCCGAGGCGCTCATCGCCGCGGGCGACCTCCTCGGCCGAGCCGATCTGCTGCGCGACGGCATGATCGTTCTGGCCTGGTTGCTCGAACGCGAGACCATCGACGGACACCTTTCCCCGACCCCCGTCGGCGGATCCGGACCCCGCGACCGCGCCCCGGGTTACGACCAGCAGCCGATCGAGGTCGCCGCGATGGCTGATGCGTGCTCGCGGGCGTCCCGCATCAGCAACGACGCCAGCTGGACGCACGGCTTGGATGCTGCGGTTCGATGGTTCGGGGGCGCCAACGACCTCGGGGTGCCGATGTGGGACCCGGCGTCGGGGGGCGGATTCGACGGTCTCACCCGATCAGGACCGAACCAGAACCAGGGAGCCGAGTCGACCCTGGCGGCGATCTCGGTGCTGCAACACGGCGAGCGACTTGCATCACTCGGACGGACCGTCCTCGCCGCGTCCGGCGTCATTCCTGTAAGAGGCTGAGCAGGTCGTCCAGCGGGACGGTGGCGACACCGGCACCGACATCGGCGAAGCCATACGGGATCACCAGGTGACCCTGGTGAATCATGCTGCCGCACGAGTACACGACGTTGGGAACATAGCCCTCGCGCTCCTCGTCGATCGGCACGAGCAGAGGTGCCCGGAGATGGCCGATCACCCGTGCCGGATCATCGAGGTCGAGGAGCAGCGCCCCCAGGCTGTAGCGCCGCATCGGCCCCACCCCGTGGGTGATGACCAGCCAGCCGGCATCGGTCTCGAGCGGCGATCCACAGTTGCCGAGCTGCATCAGTTCCCACGGCTGTTCGGGCTCCTGGATCAGTTCGGTCTGGTACCACACCCGAACGTTGTCCGAGCTCATCAAGAAGTTGTTCACGTTGTCGTGACGACCCAGGGCGAGATACCTGCCGTTCACCTTCCGCGGGAACAGCGCCATGCCCTTGTTGTGCGCGCACCGCCCGGCCATCGTGGTGATCCGGAACGACACGAAGTCGGCCGTCTCCAACAGCTGCGGCATGATCTGATGACCATCGAACGCGGTGTACGTCCCGTAGTACGTGACCGCACCGTCGTCCCCGACGAACCGCACCAACCGAACATCCTCCATGCCGCGACTCTCGGTCGGTCCGGCCGGGAAGATCACCCGTTCCGACAGCGTGCTCTCGGCCGGGAACGCGGTCGAATAGTTCGACGACGCCAGCCAGTGCAAGGTATGGGCCGCCGCTTGGGGCATGGACGGTCCGGCGTCGCCGGCGTCGTTGACCCGCATCGCCGCTTCGAGGTCGGACATCGTGAACAGGGTGTCGAGCCGTTCGATGACCGCCTGTGTCGCCGCGTCGAAGACGCCGAGCTCGGAGAGCTTGGTGACGAAGAACGCCCGCTCGTGAACCACGGAGCTGCGCCGACCCGTGGCGGCGAACCGGCTGGGTGTCTCGATGCGCACCTGCATGTCGGCCCCGACCACGCCCGAGCGGAACTCGATGCTCGAGATGTGACCCTCGCCGATCGCCCGAAGGCTCATGACGAACCGGCAGGCGCCGTCCTCGACGCCGGACTGGTCCGGGCTCACCACCATCGAAGGATTCCCGATGGCTGCCGCTTCGATCGAGTACTCGTGCGTGAAGTACGTCCCGATCAACGCTCTCCGGTCGGCCGAGAGATCGTCGGGCAGAGAGCACCGATCGGCAACGAGAGCGAAGTTGTCGTCGACGATCGTGTCGAACGCGCGGTGGCGTGCGGCGAAATCGTCTCTCGTCCCCTCCAGCGTTGCTTTCACATCAGTCTCGGGCATGGCGAGGAGCCGCCGGACGGCGACATCGATTCGTTGGCTGCCGTCCGGTAGCAGCTCCTCCCCGGGGAGGAACGGCTTCGTGATCACGCGGGAGGGATCAGGAACGATGCGCGCGTTGTCATGGCGGGTGACCGGAAGCGACAACATGGTCCAGGGCCCCGATCGGGTGGGTCACGCGCACGAAGCCATGACCCTACGTTGTGAGCGGCCCGATCCGGCGGCTTCGATCGAGAAGCCGAAACCCGTGGGTGTGGTCGCGACACGCGTGCCGCTTGGTCCGGTGTGCGTCGATCCCCTAGGTTCGACCGAGCCCGAAGGGAGCTGCGGCTGATGGAGCCCGAACTCACATCCGACCAGGAGTTCTTCGTCGAGACGACACGTCGATTCCTCGACGACAAGGTCGACGTCACGGTGCTGCGGAGCCTGCGCGACGACGAGCAGGGATACGACCCAACGTACTGGCGCCAGGGATGCGAGCTGGGCTGGACCTCGCTGCTGGTGTCCGAGAACGACGGCGGCGGCAGCATCAGTGGGGCGGGGGTCGAAGATCTCGCCCTCGTCGCCTACGAGTTCGGCCGCCACGCCTCGCCCGGGCCTCTCCTGGCGACGAACCTCGTGGCCGCGGCCCTCAGCCGTGCCGGTTCGGCTGACCAGAAGTCCACCGTGCTCGCCGGGCTGGTATCCGGTGATGTCGTGGCCAGCTGGGCCCACGCCGAGCCCCGACCAGCCGACGCCTTCGGCGCGGTCGTCCTCGAAGCCACCGAGGTGGGTGACGGTTGGAGACTCACCGGCCGGAAGGTGGCGGTCGAAGCGGGCGGAACGTCGCACCACTTCCTCGTGTCGGCGCGCACCGGCGACGGCCTGAGCCAATTCCTCGTGCCGGCCGACACCCGCGGCGTCACCGTGGCCCCGATGCAGAGCCTCGACCTGACCCGGCGGTACTCGTCCGTCCAGTTCGACGGGGTCACCGTCCCGACGAGCGTGCTGGTCGGCGGCGCCGGCCAGGCCGCAGCCGACATCGAGCGGCAGCAGCACCTGGCCAACGTGATCCAGTGCGCCGAGATGGTCGGCGCCATGGACAAGGCCATGGACATCACGGTCGAGTGGGCGTTCGACCGGTACTCGTTCGGGCGCCCGCTGGCCTCGTACCAGGCGTTGAAGCACCGTTTCGCCGACATGAAGGTGTGGCTCGAAGCCAGCCATGCCATCGCCGATGCGGCGGCCCGCGCGGTCCAGAACGGCAGCGACAACATGATCGAACTGGTGAGCGGGGCGAAGGCGTACATCGGTCACCACGGACCCGAGCTGGGCCACGAATGCGTCCAGATGCACGGTGGCATCGGTGTCACGTTCGAGCACGACCTCCACCTGTACCTCCGGAGGATCGTCATCAACTCGGCGCTGTATGGAACCGTGCGTGACCATCGTCTCCGCCTCACCGAGGCCCTCGAGGCGAGCGTGATGCGCGAAGGGAGCGCGGCGTGAGCGCGGTGCACGACACGGACATGGAGACCCTGGACGAGTTCCGGGCGCGTGCCCGGGCGTTCATCCAGGAGAACATCTCCTTGGCGCCACCTCCACAGTGGCCGCGTGGCCAGATGTCCGACGAGGAAGAGTTGGTCGAGGTCCAGCAGTCCCGCGAGGTGCAGCGCCGGCTGTTCGACGGCGGCCTGGCCGGGATCGTCGTCCCCAAGGAATACGGCGGGCAGGGTCTGTCGCTCGACCACGCCCGAGTCCTGAACGAGGAGATGGCCGGGCGGGAGTACCCGAGCCGGTTGCAGGTGCCCACCATGTCGCCGTGCATGGCGGTCCTGCTCGAGTTCGGCACGGAGGAGCAAAAGCGCGACCACGTTCCCGCGATCCTGCGGGGGGACGAGATCTGGATGCAGATGCTGTCCGAGCCGAGCGGTGGCTCCGATGTCGCCGGCGCGCAGACATCAGCGGTGAGGGACGGCGACGAGTGGGTGCTCAACGGGTCGAAGGTCTGGACGACCGGGGCCTGGTGGGCCGACTGGGCGTTGTGTCTGGCGCGCACCGATCCCGACGTTCCCAAACACCGTGGGCTGTCCGTGTTCATGGTCCCGTTCGAGATTCCCGGAATCGAGATGCACCGCATCGAGATGCTCAACGGGTCGAAGGAGTTCTGCCAGGAGTTCCTGACCGACGTGCGCATCCCCGACAGCTACCGCATCGGTGAGGTCGATGCCGGTTGGACGGTGGGCACGCGCTGGATGTTCCACGAGCGGATGTTCATGAACTCGCCGTACGTGCTGGCCCCGGTCGGGGCGCTCGGTGCCCAGGGAGGTACGTGGGAGCGGGGCCTGCTCGACGTGACCAGGCAGGCCGGGCGGGCCGACGATCCGGCGGCCCGGCAGCTCCTCGGTGAGGCGTACGCGTTGTTGCTGGCCACCGGCGAGTTGTCCCGCCGCCTGCCCAAGGCGATGCGGGCCGGTTTGATGACGGACCAGGGCGCGTCGGTCGGGAAGCTCATGGGCTGCCTCCTGTCGCGACGGATGGGTCAGATCAGCTGGGAGATCACCGGCGGGTCCGCCGCCGTGTGGGACGAGGACACCGATTCGGACCTCGGGGACCGCGGCGTGGCGTTCCTGGGGCGTCAGACGGGGGAGATCGGGGGCGGGACGACCGAGATGGCCCGGAACGTCGTCAGCGAACGGGTGCTGGGCATGCCGCGCGAGCGGACGGTGGAACGCGACATCGCCTTCCGCGACATCCCGAAAGGGCCACCCGCCCACTCTCGGTGAGCCGCGCCCACACCGTCGGACCGCCCGCGAAGTGCCAAGACCTCTGGAGGTGAGAGATGGCTGCAGATCTCTCGAGCGAGCATGCCGTGGTGATCGCAGGCGGTGGTCCGACGGGCTTGATGCTGGCGGCCGAGCTGGCGCTGGCCGGCACCGATGTGGTCGTCGTCGAACGGCGCACCACACAAGATCTCGACGGTTCGCGCGCCGGCTCGCGCTCTGGCAGCGCGACACCGAACGCCTCCTCGCATCCTGGGTCGACGAGCTCGGCGTGCCGGTGCGGCGCGGCCGGGAGGTGGTCGACTTCACACAGGACGACGGGGGAGTCGACGTCGAGCTGTCCGATGGCACGATGCTGCGAGCGGCCTACTTGGTCGGGTGCGATGGCGGGCGCAGTCTGGTTCGGAAGACCGCCGGCATCGACTTCCCGGGATTGGACCCCTCGGCCAGCTGGATCATCGCCGAGGTCGAGATGCGCGACGCGCCCGTGATCGGAACGCGCCGCGAGGGCGGGGGCATCGGATCTCCGCGACGCGTGCTCGTCGCTGCGTACGGCACCGACTTCGGGGCGCACACTCCGAATCGGATCTCCCGCTTCACGGACATGTCGCGGCAGGCGGAGTCGTATCGCGCGGGCCGCGTGCTGCTCTGCGGCGATGCCGCTCACGTGCACCCGCCGCAAGGTGGACAGGGGCTCAACCTGGGCGTCCAGGACGCGGTGAACCTGGGCTGGAAGCTCGCGCAGGTGATCGAGGGAACGTCGCCCGACCGTCTGCTCGACACGTACCACGACGAGCGCCATCCGATCGGGGCGCGCGTGTTGCACAACACGAGCGCGCAGGTGGCGCTCTCGACACCCGATGACCGTCATCGGGCCCTGCACGAGACGATGGCCGACCTGCTGGCCCTGGACGAGCCGCGCCAGCGCACCGCTGCGATGCTGACCGGTCTGGATGTTCGCTATGACCTCGGTGAAGGCCACCCATTGCTCGGCCGCCGGATGCCCGACCTCGATCTCGACACGGCGGTCAACGCGACGCGGGTCTACGAACTGCTGCACGACGCGTGGCCCGTCCTGCTCAACTTCGGCGAGCCGGGATCCTTCGACATCGGTGTGTGGGCCGATCGCGTCCAGTCGGTCGACGCGACCTACGACGGCGTGTGGGAGATCCCGGTGATCGGCGTGGTCGACCCGCCCACCGCCGTGCTCATCCGCCCCGACGGGTAGGTCGCCTGGACCGGCGTGCCCACCGACCCCAAGCTGCCGAGCGCACTCTCGAGGTGGTTCGGGCCGGGCCATCCTGCGGCGTGACCCCGGCGGTCGGGTTCCGGTCAGCCAGGGGGATTCTGCTCGAGGGCCCCGTCGACGAGGACGTCGATGCCGGAGATGAACGACGCGGCGTCCGAGACCAAGAAGGCCGCGACGGACGCGAGTTCGTGGGGCTGCCCGAACCGGCCGAGCGGGGTGCGTTCGAGCATGTCCTTCATCATCGGCTGCTGGGCGAACTCCTGGCGGCCCATGGGCGTGTCGATCAGTCCCGGGGCCACCGAGTTGATGCGGCCGCCGAGCGCACCCCAGCGGGCCGACGCCCGGCCGGCCGCGCGGATGACGCCGATCTTGGAGAGCGAGTAGGCGAACCCGCTGTCGTTGCCGGCGATGGCCGTCGCCTGATCGAGGAATCCCGGCGCCAGTGGATCGGCCAGGAGCGCCTCGAGCTCGGCGGTCATGTGCGGGCGGATCATGTACGCCGCCGACGACGAGAAGCACACGGCCGCGGATCCCGGCCCGACCAGCGGCTCGAAGGCGTCGATGATCAGCTGCGTGCCGACGAGATCTACGTCGAGCACCCGGCGGGCATCGGCCATGGTGGGGGAGATGCCGGCGGCGTGCACGAGCGCCCGGAACGAGCCGAGCTCTCGCACGCGATCGGCGAGCGCTCGAACCGCGGCGGGATCCGAGACGTCGCAGGCCACGCCGACGGTGCCTTCGATCGCGGGCTCGTGCAGATCGACGGCGACGAGGATGTCGGCGAGCCCCCGGAGACTGTCGACACAGGCTTCGCCCATGCCGCTCCCGGCGCCGGTGACGACGGCGACGGTGGGGCGTGCGGGGGCCCGCGTAGTCGAGTCACTGGTCGTGGACATAGATGTTCTCCTGCATGTCGAGGATTCCGGTGAAGAGCTCGGTCGGGGTGAGCGCAGCCGCCCGGGTGGCGACGGGCGCCATGATGCCTTCTCGGCGGGCGAGATGGGCCATGCTCTCTCGCTGGCCCGAGTACGTGAGCGGCTGGCGCACCATCCACAGGATGCCTTCCGCGGCGACCTCTGCTGGCACCCAGTCGGAGTGATCGGCACTCGGAGTGTTGGCCACGAACCCTTCCGAGGCCACCGCGACGTCGATCCGGAACACGTTGGCGGCGATACCCGAGGGTGCGAGCTGGCGGGCCAAGTCGACGGTGAGGCGTTCGAGGCCGATCTTGGCGATGCCGTACGACATGTTCCCCGGGAAGGGCACGAGCGCGGCCAGCGACGACACGTTGATGATGCGCCCCTCGCCCCCCGCTCGTAGGTGCGGCACGGCGTGGCGGCACGCCACCAGCGGGGCGTCGAGATCGATCGCCATGATGAGGTCGTGGCGCCGCTCGGGCACGTCGAGGTCGCCCACGAACGTGACGGCGGCGTTGTTGACCAACACGTCGAGCCGACCCAGCTCGGCGACGGTCGTGTCGACCATCGCCCGCACCTGCGCCCGGTCCGACAGGTCGGTCGGAACGGCGATCGCCGTTCCCCCGGCGGACCGGATCCGGTCGACGACATCGTCGATCGTGCCCGGGGTGCGCTGCGGCGCGTTGCGGGTGGATCGGGCGGCGCAGGCCACGGCGTATCCGGCCTCGGCCAGCGCGATCGCCGTCGCGGCTCCGACACCTCGGCTGGCGCCGGTGACGAGGGCGACGCGCCCAGTCATGGCCCGCCCCGGGGTTCGGCTCGGGAGACGGGGGCGTGCATAGAGGTCAAAGTAGCACCGCGCCGTTCACACCCACTCAGGGTCCCTGGCTACGCTCGCCGCCGGAGAGCGAGGCCCAGATGAAGCGCGAGCTGCCCACGATCATCAGTGCCGATGACCACGTCATCGAGCCGTTCCCGCAATTGATGTCGCCGGGGCGCATCGGCACCCTCGAGCTCCGCAACCGCATCGTCATGTGTCCCATGGGCGTTCTTCTCGGGAACGACGACGGCTCGGTGAGCGACAACGAGGCGGCGTACTACGAGGCCCGGGCCCGGGGCGGCGCCGGGCTGCTCATCATCGGCACCGCCTGCGTCGCCTACCCCCAAGGCACCAATCACGAACGCATGCCGGCGGTCTCCGACGATCGGTACCTGCCGGGGATGAGCGACCTGGCGGCACGGGTCCACCGGCACGGCGGACGCATCGCCGCGCAGCTCAACTACATGGGTGTGTACTCGTTCGTCGACGTGGTCAACGGCCGCAAGCGTCTCGTCCCGTACATCCCGGAGACGGGTCGGCCGGACCCAGTTCTCGCCCAGGTGTCGGCCGACGAGCGGGCTGCCTCGGCGGAGCCGTTCATGCGACCGGGCGCCGAGCTCGGCTTCAAGGTCGCGGATGAGGCCGACATCGCCTGGGTCATCGGGAAGTACGTCGATGCCGCCGAGCGGTGCCGGCGCGCCGGCTACGACGGCGTCGAGCTGCACGCCGGACACGGGTATCTGATCGACGAGTTCCTCTCGCCTCGCTCGACCCGGACCGACGCCTGGGGTGGCGACATCACCGGAAGGGCCCGGCTGCTCGTCGACATCGTTCGGTCCATCCGGGGCAGGGTCGGCCCCGACTACCCGGTGTGGATGCGCATCAACGCCGTCGAGCGTCACCACGCGGTCGGCGAGGAGTTCGACGAGCAGTGCCAGGCGATCGGTCTCGCCGTCGAGGCGGGGGTCGACGCCGTCCACGTCACGTCGTACGCCAACACCGATGTCGCCACATCCGCGACAGATTCCTACGCACCGCACGTCGTCGGCCCGCTCGCCGGGTACGCCGCCGAGGTGCGCCGGCGATTCCACGTTCCCGTCATCACCTTCGGCCGCTTCGAACCCCACGAGGCCGAGGACGTGCTCTCCGCCGGCCAGGCGGATTTCGTGGCGATGGGCCGCAAGCTGCTCGCCGACCCCGAGCTGCCCAACAAGCTCGCCATCGGCCGGGTCGACGACATCCGCCCCTGCATCTACCAGTACCGGTGCATCGGCAACATCTCGGTGCGCACGCCGATGCGATGTGTCGTCAACCCGGTCACCGGCCGGGAACACGACATCGTGATCGGACCGGCGACAGATCGGAAGCACGTGCTGGTCGTGGGGGCGGGTCCGGCCGGGCTCGATGTCGCCCGGCTCCTCGCCCAACGCGGGCATCGGGTGACGATCCGCGAGGCCTCCACCCAGCTCGGCGGCACGCTCGTGGATGCCGCGCTCGCCGATCCCGTGCTGGATGCCTTCCTGGGCTGGCTCATACGCCAGGTCGAACAGGCCGAGGTCGAGATCCAGATCGGCGCCCCCGTCGACCCCGGTTCGATACCGGCTGACGTCGACGAGGTCATCGTCGCCACCGGTGCATCCTGGGCGGCGCCGCCGTTCGAGAGCGAACGATCGGCCCTGGCCCTGGCCGACATCCGAGGGTGGCTCCGGGCCGACGACGACTCCGTCGGGTCGTCGGTGGTGATCGTGGGGCACTCCAAGGCGGCGTTGTCGATCGCCGAGATGTGCCTCCGTCGGGGCCGCACGACGACCGTCGTCGGCGACGCCGGCTACTTCGCGGGCGAGCTCGGGATGCCGGGGCGGTTCCGGCTCATCGCCGAGTTGCAGGCCGCCGGGGCGCAGCTCCACGCGGCGGGGACGCTCGACCGGATCCTCGCGGATCACGTCGAGGTGACGGTTCGGGATCGACTCGAGACATTGCCTGCGGACACGGTGATCGCCATCCGGCCGACCGTGCCACCGAATCCGCTCGCCGACGAGCTGGTCACGGCCGGCCGGGTGGTCCATCGCATCGGTGACGGTGACCAACTGGGGTTCATCGAGAACGCCACGGCGAGCGCGTTGCGGGTTGCCCTCGGCATCGGGTGACGACCGCTCGCGCACAACCGTCAGCGGACGAGGTAGCCGCCGTCGACGACGATCTCCTGCCCGGTGACGTAGGCGCTCTCGGCGCTGGCCAGATAGAGCATCGCGTTGGCGATATCGAGCTCGGCGCCGACGTGTCTCATGGGGATCTTCTTGCCGAACTCACGCAGGCGGGCCTCCTGCGCATCGGGGTCGAGGTTCTCGCGCTCGCCGGTGGTCATGGGGCTGCGCATGAACCCGGGTGATACGCAGTTCACCCGGATGTTCCGGCCCGCCAACTCGTGGGAGATGTGGCGGGTGTAGCTGATCATGCCGCCCTTGGAGGCGGCGTAGGCGGCTCCGCCGACACAACACGACGCGGCGATCGAGGCGGTGTTGACGATCGATCCCCCGCCCCGCTCGAGCATCTTCGGCACTGCCGCACGCGTGCACAGGTAGGCGCTCTTGAGGTTGACCTGGAGGACGCGGTCCCACAGCTCCTCGTCGATGTCCCAGGTGTCCCGGTCGGTGCCCTGAACGATCCCGGCGTTGTTGACGAGGATGTCGAGGCCGCCGAACCGGCTGACGGCGCAGTCGATCGCTTCCTGGGCGCCGCCGGCCGTCGAGATGTCAGCGACGACGGTCTCGGCTTCCGAGCCGGCGTCTCGCACCTGGGCGGCCGTCTCCTCCGCGCCGGCGGCGCTCAGGTCAGCGATGACGACCAGCGCTCCCTCCTCGGCGAAGCGGACGGCCGTGGTCCGTCCGAAGCCCGAGCCGGCGCCCGTGATGATCGCCACATTCCCGTCGAGCCGCATGAGAGTTCCCCCGGGTTTCGAGTCCTTCGATTCGTGGAGAGTGCTATCACGTTGGCGCAGCTGGACGAAGATCCTGTAGATGTTTCGGCACGAAAGGCGGTGACGATGGCAGCCCTTCTCGGGTCGTGGGCCCGGCGAGTCCGTGGTCGCTCGGGCGCGTCGGAGGCGGAACTCCGCACGTCGCCATCGTCGGCGGCGGGTTCGCGGGAGTGGCGGCGGCGGTGAAGCTCCGACAGGCGGGGATCGACACCTTCACGATCTATGAGATGTCGCTCGGCGTCGGCGGTACGTGGAGGGACAACACGTACCCAGGCTGCGAGGTCGACACCAACTCGCTGCTGTACTCCTTCTCGTTCACCCACCCGGACTGGACACGGACGCACGTCCGCCAGCCCGAGCTGCAGAAGTACATCGAGGAGGTCGTCGACGAGCACGACCTCCGTCGCCACTTCCGATTCGGGACCTCCGTCGACGAAGCGGCGTGGGACGAGCGTGCGCACCTCTACCGGTTGACGTTCGGCGATGGTTCTGTCGCCACGTGTCACGTACTGGTCAGCGCCGTCGGGTTCCTCAACGTGCCCCGGTACCCGGAGTGGCCAGGTCTCGACACCTTCACGGGGCCGAAGTTCCATACGGCGCGTTGGGAGCACGAACACGACCTCAGCGGAAAGCGGGTCGCCGTCGTCGGAACGGGATCCAGCGCGTCGCAGATCGTTCCGGCGATCGCGCCCGTCGCCGCCCGCGTGCTGCTGTTCCAACGTGAACCGGGCTGGGTGATGCCCAAGGGCGATCGTGACTTCACTCCGGAGGAACGGGCCGAGTTCCGTCAGCCCAAGAACTGGCGGCGGGCGCGTCTGAAGCAGCTGAAGGTCGTGGAGAAGAGCCTGTGGCGCCGAGGCACGTATCGCCCGGGGAGCAAGGTCAACTCGGCGAGCGAGCAGATGTGCCGGGCCTACCTGGCCCGCCAGTTCGCCGAGCGACCGGATCTCGAGGAGGCGCTCACCCCGACGTACCCGTTCTGGGGTAAGCGGCTGATCATGTCGTCGTCGTATTACCCGGCGTTGAAGCGTGACGACGTCGAGCTGATCCCGAAAGCGGTCACCGCGGTCACCCCGCACGGCGTGGTGGACACCGACGGAGTCGAGCACCCAGCCGATGTCCTGGTGATGGCGACGGGCTTTCAGCCCACGCGCTACCTGGCGCATCTGCGTGTCGTGGGGCGGTCCGGCCGTGAGCTGCACGACGTCTGGGCGGACGAGCCCCGAGCCTTCCTCGGGATCACGGTGCCGGGGTTCCCGAACTTCTTCATGCTCTACGGCCCAGGCACCAACGGTGGTGAGATCGTGTGGATGCTCGAACGGCAGGCCGAGGTCGCCGTCCGGGCCGTCGAGCGCCTCGATCGCACCGGGGCCGCCACGATCGAGGTGAAGAAGCGGTGGGCCGACCGCTACGACCGCTTTCTGCAGAAGTCCATGAAGGGCACCGCGTGGGAGGTGAGCAACAACTACTTCAAGACCTCGTCCGGCAAGATCGTCACCCAGTGGCCCTACAGCCCGTTGACCTACACCGTGCTCACCCGCTCCCTCGACCGCTGGGCCCACCGCACCCGGACCCGGTGATGCCGCTTATGGCTGGGCGTTGAGCCAGTCGTCGAGGGAGGCGTCTTCCCAGTCGTCGGGTCCGTAGACGGTGCGCGGCAGCGGCGTCATGATGTGGGTGTCGCCGCCGGTGACGAACTCGCGCCGACACCTGCTCCCAGGCGACGATCCGGTCGTCGGCCGTCGCCCTCGTCGCCGAGGCCGCGGGTCGTGTCGCGGTTCTGGTGCCAGCCGCACGTTCGACGGCGATGTCGGTCGCCCACACCATCACCACCTCGTGCTGGTTCGACGTGACCTCGTAGAGGCCGGTGGCGTGGTGGCCGTACTCGGCCATCAACGGCTTGCGTGACCTCGGCGACCGCGGCGAGGAAGTCGAGCGTGCTGCCCGGGCGCACGGTGAGGATCTCGTTGACGAACAGCGTGCCCTTGATGCCCGGCCGCCTTGATCTCCTCGGTGGTCGGGCTGCCGGGCACCCCGCCGCACAGCCGGTCGAAGCCGCCGGTACGCCACTTCGCCGCCTCGTCCCACCAGTCGCCGTAGAACGCCTTGCGGCGCTTGAGGTTCATGCGGTCGACGTTCGACGCCCAGCCCGTCCAGCCCTTCGAGCCGATGTCCCAGATGTTGATCACCTGGGGCCAGCGGCCGCCGCCCGGCCGCGCACACGTAGAACGATCCCTGCAGGCCGAACATCTCGGGCATGCGCAGCACCGGGTCCTTCCACAGGTGCTCCATGTAGTCGTACTGGCCCTGGCCGACGACGTCGACGACCTCGTACAGGTAGAGGTTGCGGGATGTCATGGCCTGATGCTCGCACAGCCGCGGCCGGTGTGACCGACGACTGATCGGCTCACCGCGGTCCGGGTGTTCAGGTCTGTGGGAGTGTGGTCGGGATGGACGATGAGAGTGGCGACGCCCGGCCCCCGGCGAGGAGTCGAGCGGGCACGATGATCCGTGTTCTCGCCGTGGTGGCCATGATCGTGGCCATCCCGACATCCTGCCTGGGTGGCCTCGGGTACCTCTGGATCCGTGACCTACCCGATTTCCCGAAGTCGCTGCTCGCCGGGTCGGTGGAGATCCGGTCGTGCCAGCGTGGTGATGGGTCCGTAGAGGTCGAGCTGGCGGTGAACAACCGATTCGAACGACCGGTGGACTACGTGCTCGACGTTTCCATACGCGATGCCGATTCGGGCGACGTGCTGGGTCACGAGCTGGAGCGGCCCTACCTGTCGCCCGGCGAAGCCTCGCTGTTCACGTCGTCCGTGCCCGTCGACATCGAGCCAGGCGTCGCTGTCGACTGCACCGTCGACGTCGGCGAGTCGTGTCTGCTGACCTGTGGGTCTCTCGACTGACCGGTGGAACCAGGCGAGTGATCGAGGCGCACGCCGCCCGGCATCACCTGATGGGGTCGATGGTCGTGGCGCCGTCGTCGGCGACCTGCTCGGTCCACCGCTGACCGTCCCACCAGCGGAGCTGATGCCGTGCGGTCGGGTCCGGTCTCCACGCGGGCGGGTCGGAACCCGGTGGCGGCGGCGGGGGAATCGCCGGGGAGCCGGCTCGAAGCCGCTCGTCGAGGACGGCGGCCAGCTGACCTCTGAGTGCCGCAGGAAGCATGGTCACCGCGAGGATCAAGGGCGGGCCGTCGATGGGCTGGACGATGACGATGCAGCGCGAGTCGTAGGTCTGCAACGCCAGGCCGATGACCCCGAACGCGAGCACGGCGGCCGGAGACGGCCGGCCGTGCAGTTCGTCAGCGCCTTCGATCGTCAGCTCGGCCAGCGAGTCCCACGGGATGAGCCGGCTCCCGAAGTCGTCCGTACGGATCTCGACCCCGGCCGGGCGGCAGGTGAACGAGCACGGGTAGTCGTACCGCTGGCCATTCGGCGTGTGATCCAACAGGGTCGCCGAAACCGGTGCCGGCCACTCGGCGACGTTCTGCCACCAGCCCGGTTCGAGCCCGACGACGTGCTGGATCGAGCGGGCCACGCCAGGGGTGGTCGTGAAGTCGACTCGACCGCGAGCGGTGGCGAGCGTGCAGATCGCCTCGTCCGAGGGCGACACCTCGAAGGCGAGAGTCGCTCCCGAGAGATCGTGGAGCTCGGCTTCGGCTTCGCGTTTGGTGGC
The DNA here is from genome assembly GCA_963732655.1 of uncultured Acidobacteriota bacterium. Taxonomy (GTDB): domain Bacteria; phylum Actinomycetota; class Acidimicrobiia; order Acidimicrobiales; family SHLQ01; genus CAVTWS01. The sequence continues at coordinate 277,827 of CAVTAI010000013.1, forward strand.
GGCGTGGACGAACCCGATCGAGGTGGCCCACACGAGCACCGCGCTGCCCGTCTTCGATTGAGCGTGGTGTCGATGCCAGGAGCACCGATCGGCGAAGCGTGGAGGTCCGAGGGTTCCCCCGGTGAGCGTCGCCAACTCGTCGAACGCCCGTAGCCCGGCCTCGGATGATCCGAACAGTGCGTCGTTCCAATTGATCATTCCGCCGTCCTTCGCCTCGCCCGGCCTCCTGGTCCCGCACAGTAGTCCCCTGGACGCCGCATGCCTTGCGGTCAATTGCTGCGGTGACTCCCCAGCCGCTAGACGTACGGGCGATCCTCCCGCAACTGCGGTGGGGGCGAGCGAGCTGGGGTGGCCATGACCACGACACGGGTGTCGACCTTCTGCCGGATCTGCGAACCGCTGTGCCCGCTGGTCGCCGAGACCGACGGTGCCGGCACGGTGCTGGCCATCCATCCCGATCGTGACCATCCGGTGTCCGGCGGGTTCGCCTGCCACAAGGGAACGTCGTTCCACGAGGTGCACCACGACCCGGATCGCCTCGACCACCCGTTGCGCCGGACGAACCCGAAGTCCGAACCGGTCGGCACCTTCGAACCGGTGAGCTGGGACGACGCCCTCGGCGAGATCGGCGAGCGGTTGCGGTCGATACGGGAGTCCCACGGGACCGAGGCGGTCGGCTGCTACTGGGGGAACCCGCTCGCTTACACGTCGACCGGCATCGCTACCGTCTACAGCTTTTGGGCGAAGATGCAGTCGACCCGGCTCTTCGGCGGCCTCACCCAGGACCTGTCGAACAAGTTCGCGGCCGCGGACGCCATGTTCGGCGCCGAGGCGGTGTTCCCGGCTCCCGACCTCTACCACACCGACTACTTCCTGTGCCTGGGCAGCGACCCGAGCGGGAGCCACCTCACCGCGGTGTCGGTCCCCAACGCCATCGAGGCCATCCGCGGGATCAGGGAGCGGGGCGGCGGGGTCACGTTCGTGAACCCGCGCCGCATCCGCGCCGTCGAGCTCGGGCTCGGCGACCACCTGCCGATCCGGCCCGACACCGATCTGTACTTCCTCGCCGCCATGCTCACCGAGATCGACCGTCTCGGCGGGTGGGACGACGAGGTCCTCGCCAGCTGCGGCCGCAACGTCGACGGCCTGCGGACGTTCATCGCCCCCTTCGACGCCGATCGGTCGCCGCCGTCACGGGCTTGTCCGCCGACGACATCCGCCGCACCGCGCGAGCGTTCTCGGAGGCCCCGGCGGCCGATCGCCCACATGGGCACCGGCGGCAACATGGGTCGCCAGGGCACTCCCGTGTACTGGCTGCTGCAGATGCTCAACCTCGTCACCGGCAACCTCGGCCGGATCGGTGGAGGCCTGCTCCGTGGCGCACCTCCCGCCGAGCGGTTCGACGAGCTCCCGGAGCGGTTCTTCGACTCGCCGGTCGGCCCGGTCCGCCACGTCTGGGGCCACCTCCCCGGGAACCTGATGGCCGATTCCATCGAGACGCCGACCGATCCGATGCGGGCTCTCGTCGTCATCGGCGGCAACCCGATCATGGCCATCCCCGGCGAGGACCAGCTCCGGGAGGCGTTCCCTCACCTCGAGCTCGTCGTCACCATGGACCTCTACCGCAGCGCTACCGCCGAGCTGTCCGACTTCGTGCTGCCCGTCAGCGACTGGCTGGAACGGGCCGACTACCGCAGCGGTGGCGTGGCGATCGTGCCCACCGCGCAGTACTGCGACGCGGTCGTGCCACCGATGGCCGAACGCCAGGAGGAATGGTGGATCCTCGCCCGCATCGAGCAGGAGCTCGGCCTCCCCTCGGCGCTCGATCACGACGGCCTCGACCCGACCCGCGTGATCTTCGACGCCATGGCCACCATGGCCGGGACGACGATCGACGAGCTGCGGACGCTGCCGTCGAACACCAAGGTGCTGCCACCCCCGACCACCACCTCGATCGACAAGCTCGTGGCCTACACCGACGGTCGGGTCGACTGCTGCCCGCCGTCGTTCGCGCCGCTACTCGACCGGGCGAACCACATCTTCGTCGAGCTCGAGGCCGAGCCGACGGATCAGCTCAAGCTGATCCAGTGGCGCAACCGCCGTCAGCACAACACGTGGGGACGGCGGCTCATGCCGGGTCTGCGCGAGGGTGACCATGCCCGCAACCCGCTGTTCCTCCATCCCGACGACGCGGCGGCGCGTGGCCTGGAGGCCGGCGCGTCGGTGACCGTGCGGTCCGCCGCCGGCTCGGTCGACACCGTGGTCGGCATCGACGATGCCCTCCGCCCCGGCGTCGTCGCCCTCAGTCACGGCTACGGCGAACGCACCGCCGACGATGCCGAGCGATGTCGAGGTGGGCGTGAACGTCAACCGCCTGCTTCCGTCCGGTCCGGGCAGCTACGAGCCCTACAGCAGCATGGCCTTCATGGTCGGCGTCCCGGTCGAGGTCACCCTTCGCATTTGACGGTCACCCGGCCGCTTTCGGACCGTGTCGTCGCCAAGGAGCAACACTCAGGCCCCGATCACCTCGACGGTGCAACGGATCCCGGGGGCGCGGGACAGACGGCCGTCGGCGGTGAGAAGTACCCATTCGAGGTGCTCGGCCAACGCCACGTAGGTGGCGTCGTACGCGGTCACGTTTGCTCGGAGCTCGTACGCCCTACGCATGAGCGGCAGCGTGGGCAGGCGAACCATGGCGAGGTCAGCGAGGTCGTCGACGGCAGCCGAGAATCGGCGTGCCGTCAGATCCCCGGCGCGCCATCGGCGGCGCAACACCGACACGGTCTCGACATCGACGAGGTCAGGCGCGGCAAGCGCGCCCGCCGCCCCCAGGCGTCGCCGGGCCAGCCTTCCGGCGTCGCTGTCGTCGGCGAGCGCGTTGGCAACGACGGACGCGTCGACCACGATCATCGGTCAGCACGCTCAGCATCGAGGTCGTCGACCGCGGTCTGCAGCCCTACCCGTCCTCCGCGGCGGTGACCGATACGGTCGAACAACTCCTCCACGGAGGGCTGTGACGCGAGACGAGCGAGCTCGGCCGACAGGTACTGCTGGAGCGACTGGCCCTTGTTCTGGGCGCGTCGTTGTAGTGCGGCGTGGACATCGTCGGGGAGGTCCCTGACCAAGATGTTCGGCATGCTTGCAGTATGTAAGCGTCGGCCCGGTCATCGCAACCCGAAGAGTCGCCGATCAACTGGTGTTGCCTGGCCCGCGGGCTAGCTGATCTGGAGGTGATCCCAGTCGATCTGGGTGCAGAGGCGGTGGTATTCGGGCCCGTACCAGGGAGCGTTGACCTGGAGCCGACCGTGCTCGTTGACGTAGTAGTTCTTGTCCGGCGCACCTTCGTCCTGGAGCAGGAGGAGCTTGCTGGCTTCCTGGTCGAGCGCGGTGTTGTACTGCTCGTACGCCTCGGTGGTGACCTCGACGCGCGAGGCTCCGGTCTCGAGCACCTTCATGATGCAGCGGGCGCTGTAGGCGGCCCACACCATGTACCAGACGGGGAGGCCGGTGCCGCCCGACACGGGTTGGGAGTTCGGGCCGTACAACATGAACATGTTCGGGAAGTTCGGAACCATCATGCTGAGGTAGGCGCGCGGCCCGTCGGCGGACCAGAAGTCGTGGACATCGACCCCGCCCACGCCGTGATACTGGGCGGGCCACAGGTACTTGATCACGTCGAACCCGATGGCGGTGACGATGGTGTCGACCTCGCGCACGGTGCCGTCGGTCGCCTCGATACCGGTGGGGGTCAGGCGACGGATGCCGTCGGTGACGAGCTCGACGTTGTCCCGCGTCAACGAGCGGTACCAGCCGTTGTCCACGACGGGTCGACGAGAGAAGGGGGCGTAGTCCGGGATCAGACGGTCGATGAGGGTCTGGTCGCCGCCGGTCTCGTTCTTGATGTAGGCAGTGAGGTCCTCGCGCAGCTTGTCGTTCATCGGGTTGACGTGGCCGCCCTGGGCCTTCCACTCATCGTCGGGCATCAGGAAACCGTGGGTGCCGAACAAGGCGGCGATCGCCATGTACCGCCACCAGTTCCAGTATCCGGGGAAGTTGTCCAGCAGCCAGCGAACCTCGGGCTCGATGGGCTTGCCGTACTTCTCGCGAGGGCTGATCCACTGGGGGGTGCGCTGGTACACGTCGACGTGGTCGGCCGCGTCGGCGAGCACCGAGACCATCTGCACGCCGGTCGAGCCGTTGCCGACGACCGCCATACGACGGCCGGTGGGGTCGAAATCGGCGGGCCAGCGTGACGGGTGGATGATCGTCCCTTGGAACTCCTCCAGGCCTTCGAAGTCCGGCTGACGGGGATTCGCGAACGTACCGACCGCGTTGACGATCACGTTGGCTTCGAGCCATTCCGTGCCGTCCGGTGCGGCGACCTCCAGGACCCAGACGTTGCGATCCTCGTCGAAGCGGGCGCTCTTGAGATCCCGACCGAAGCGGGTGTTGTCGTGAACGCCGTACTTCTTCGAGATGTGGCCGAGGTACTCGCGCACGTCGGCGCCGCGACCGAAGTACTCCTTCCACGGATAGTTCTTCTCGAAGCTGAACTCGTACGTGATGGAGATGGTGTCGACCCGGATGTCGGGGTATCGGTTGATGCTCCACGTGCCGCCCGGCTCGGGTTGCCGATCGAGCACGACATACGGGATCCCCAGGAGCTCCAACTGCACACCCATGGCCAAACCGCTGAACCCGCTGCCGATCACGGCCACCGAGAATCCCTCGGGCAGCTCGGGTCGGCCCTCACCCCACTGGGCGAACGAGGGGAAGTCCTGGAACGCCGGGAGCTCGCGGCGAGCCTCGAACTCTAGGTCGGGCATCTGCTCACCCGTGGCCATGTTCATCAGGGCCCGCAGCTCGCCTTCGGGTGGCTCGGGCGGCATGCCCGGACCGGCGTTGTGCTCCAGCCACGCGACGGCCTTGCTGATGAGCAGCTCTCGGCCGGCGTCGTCCAGCTGCGCAGCCACCGGGAGTGCCGCCAGCTCGGGATCACCGGTGTGCTGGTAGAGAGCGACTCGCACGGCGTTCAGATCCGCGAGCTCGACGCCGCGTCGGATGAAGGCGCTGTCGACCGTCTCGGTCATGGAATTCTCCCTGGGTGTGGGCGGGTGGGCCGTCGTGTCGACCGGTCTGGAGTTCATATGCGTATTGCACAAAGGCGGTGACGCGCCAACTATGGCGCCGGCAACCTGGCGGAGCCACGCTCGGTCGCCCCTCAGAAGGTCTCGTACTCGACGGTGAGCGATGGGCTCTGCGGGATCGCCTGGCAGGTCAGCACCCAGCCCGATGCCACCTCGTCGGGGGTCAACGCATTGTTGACCCGCATGGTGACCGTGCCCTCGTGGATGAGCGCCATGCAGGTGGCGCAGTTGCCGGCCTCGCACGAGAACGGTGGTTTCAACCCGCCGCGACGAGCCGTTTCGAGCACGGTGTCACCGGCGCGGTACGGGACGGACGTGCGCTTGCGGTTCATCACGATGAGGACCGCCTCCGGCGCCAGCGATACCGCCGTGGGTGGCCCGTCGAGGTCCGGCTCATCGGCGTGATCGGTGGGTGGGGGAGTGCCGAATCGTTCGATGGCGATGCGATCAGGGGTCACGTCGGTGTCGTGGAGCACGGCCTCGACGAGATCCATGAACGGGGTCGGCCCGCAGATGTAGAAGTCGGAGTCGACCCGACCGGCGACGAATTCTTCGATCGCGGTTTCGTGAAGGAATCCCGCATCGCTGTCGAGATGGTGGGTGACCCGCAAGCGGTCGGGATGTCGGCTCGCCAGATCGTGGAGCTCGTCGTGGAAGATGATCGATGATCGATCGCGGTTCGCGTACAGCACGTCGATCGACCGGTCGGTCGAGGTCAGCACGCTCCGGACGATCGACATGACGGGCGTGACACCGCTCCCACCACAGAAGGCGAGCAGCGGGCGTTCCCCGGGCCGGATGCAGAAGACGCCGGCGGGGCGGGACACCGCCAGCCGGCTGCCGATGCCGACGTGATCGTGGAACCAGTTCGAGACCACACCGCCGGGCACCCGCTTCACGGTGACCGTGAGATCGCGGCCATGCTCCGGCGCGCTCGACATCGAGTAGCAGCGCAGGTGGACATCGTCGTCCACCTCGACCCGGAACGTGCAGAACTGCCCGGCCCGGTACCCGAACACGTCGGCGAGCTCGTCCGGGATGCCCAGGACGTAGGACCGCGTGTCCGGCGTGTCGACGACGACGTCCAACACGACGAGGGAGTGGTAACCGTGGTCTCGGACCACCGTGGAGACATCGACCATCTGTGAACGATCCAATGGAGTCGCGGAAGGTTCACTATCGTATTTCCAGAAGCACGTTCTCGGGCTCGGGGGTTGTGGAATGAGGGATTCGTCGTCGGGCGCGCCACAGCGCCTGCGGGTCGTGCAGTGGGCCACCGGCAACATCGGCACGCAGTCGCTCCGATCCGTGATCGAGCACCCGGACCTGGACCTCGCCGGGCTCTACGTCCACTCGGCGGACAAAGTCGGGCGCGATGCGGGTGAGCTGTGCGGGCTCCCGACCGCCGGGGTGGCGGCCACGGGGTCGCTCGATGAGGTGATCGCGTTGGGTGCCGACTGCGTGATCTACATGCCGGCCGCGCTGAACGCCGCTGAGGTGTGTGCCATCCTCGAATCGGGCGCGAACATCGTGACCACCCGGGGCGAGTTCCACCGCCCGGCCAGCATGGAACCGGCGCTGCGGAGCGCGGTCGAGGCGGCCTGCCGGGCGGGCGGCACCTCGATCCACAGCACCGGGAGCAGCCCCGGCTTCATCACCGAGGCGCTCCCCATCGTCTTGTCGTCGCTCCAGCGTCGACTCGACCACCTCGAGATCAACGAGTACGCGTACATGGCCAGCCGGAATTCGCCGGGTCTGCTGTTCGATGTGATGGGGTTCGGGCGCCCCCCTGGACCCGCGGATCAGCGCCGGGCCAACCACCTGAAGGCGGCGTTCGGGCCGTCGCTCCAGCTGCTCGCCGACGCCGTCGGCCTGCCGCTCGACGAGGTCGAGGCCCACGCAACCGTCGCCGCGACCCGAAACGGCGTCGACATCGCCGCCGGCCGGCTGGAAGCGGGGACCGTGGCGGCGCAGCGCACCACGGTCACCGGTCTGCGGGCGGGTCGGCCGTTGATCACCTTCCACGCCACCTGGTACTGCGCCACCGATCTCGAGGTCGACTGGGACCTGCGATCGACGGGCTGGCGGGTGGTGGTCGACGGTGACACCCCGCTCGATGTGGCCATCACCTTTCCGGTCGACGAGGAACGCATGGCCGCGACCACGCCCGGGTACACCGCCCACCGCGCGGTCAACGCCGTCGCCGTCGTCTGTGCTGCCGAGCCCGGCATCCGCACGACCGTCGACCTACCCCAGATCATCCCGACCTTCGCCGGCTGACGGCGGACCACGCCAGGAGGCGACATTGACGAAACCGGACGACCGACTGTCAGCGGCGTACGCCCAGCGACGAGCGATCCTGGGCGACGCCTATGTCGACGCGGCGACGGCGGATCCCGATCCGGTGGCCGCGGCGTTCCAGGACTACCTCACCGCGACGGCGTGGGGGGTGTGGACGCGTGAAGGGCCTCTGTCGACCCGCGATCGAAGCCTGCTCGTGCTGGCCATGACGGCGGCGCTCGGGCGCATGGAGGAGTTCGAGCTCCATGCCGGTGCCGCCTCACGTGCGGGGGTGACCGACGAGGAGGTCGACGAGTTGCTCTTCCAGGTCGCCGCCTACTGCGGGGTGCCGGCCGGGGTCTCGGCTCGACGGGCGGTGAAGGCGGCCCGGGCCGCCCGCCCGTCGTGACCACGGCCGCGAACGATCCGATCGGCTTCATCGGGCTGGGCAACATGGGTGCGGTCCTGGCCGCCAACCTGGTGGGTGCCGGGCACATGGTGGTGTGCTACGACATCGCCGGGCCTGGCCGGGCGCCGTCGGGTGCCGAGTTCCTGCCGAGCGTCGAGGCGGTGGTCGCCCGAGCGTCGATCGTGGTCCTGAGCCTCCCCGACGGCGACATCGCCAGGAGCGTGTCCGGCGCGATCGTCGACTCGGTCGAACGGTGTACGCAGGTCGTCGTCGAGACGTCGACGGTCGGCCCCGGCGCGGCCCAGCAGGTGGGGGCACTGCTCGCGGGAGCGGGCATCGCCTACGTCGACGCACCCGTCTCTGGCGGGGTCGCCGGGGCGCGCGCTCGAACGCTCACCGTGATGGTGGCCGGTTCCCGGGAGGCCCGGCTCGTCGTGGCCCCGGTGATCGCCGGATTGAGTGACCGGCACGTCGTCGTCGGCGACGAGCCCGGGATGGCTCAGGCGGTGAAGCTGGCCAACAACTTCTTGTCTGCAACCGCGCTGGCGGCCGCGAGCGAAGCGGTCGCCTTCGGTCTGTCGGCCGGGGTGGAGATGGGAACCCTGCTCGAGGTGATCAACGCATCGAGCGGTCAGAGCATGGCCACCCTCGACAAGTTCCCGCACCACGTGCTGACCGGCACCTACGCCTCGGGATTCGCCAACACCCTCATGGCCAAAGACGTTCGGCTCTATCTCCAGTCGGTCGCCGAACACGACGGACCGGCGCAGATGGGTTCGTTGACGGCGGAGATCTGGGAGCGGTTCGCCGCCGACGAACCCGGCGTCGACTTCACCCGGATCTTCCCGTTCGTCGCCCCCGGCGCGTCGGGCACGACGTGAACGCGACAGATGCGCGACCATGTGCGTGCTGCCCGGTCGACCGCTGACCGCGTGCCAGACCTACAATCACCAGCCCGACCAGCAGAGGTAGAGATCATGGGTATCGACAAGTTCCGGTTCGACGGCAAGCGCGCTCTCGTGGTCGGCGGTGCCACCGGCATGGGCGCGGCAGCAGCCCGCATCGTCCAGGAGTTGGGCGCCGAGACCGTCGTCATGGACTACGCGCCGGTCACCCAGGACGGCGTGAAGGCGATCCAGGTCGACCTGCGCGACGAGGCGAGCATCGATGCCGCCCTCGACGACTGCGGCGGGCCCATCCACGTCCTGCTCTCCTGCGCCGGCGTGGCCGACGGCACCCCCGGCATCGAGAAGGTCAACTTCCTCGGCCACCGGCACCTCATCGAACGCGCCCTGGCCCACGACCTCATCCCCCGGGGCGGCGCGATCGGCATGATCTCCTCGGCCGCCGGACTGGGTTGGGAGGCCAACCTGGACGAGCTCAAGGAGTACCTCGCCACGCCGGACATGGCGACTGGATCGGCGTGGGCGATCGAGCACAACAAGGCCGATTACATGTGGAGCAAGCAGGCGATGAACCTCTTCGTCGCCGGCCAGGCCTACCCGATGCTGAAGAAGGGCATCCGCATCAACTCGATCTGCCCCGGCCCGACCGACACGCCGCTGGCCCAGGCCAACGCCGAGGTGTGGCTCGGGTTCGGGACCGACTACCGCCAGGACACCGGCATCGCCGCGTCGACTCCGGAGGAGCAGGCGTACCCGCTCGTCTACCTCTGCTCGGACGCCGCGTCCTACGTCAACGGCATCATCATGATCACCGACGCCGGGTACATGTCGTCGGGCCTGGCCGGTTCCTACGAGTCGGCGGTCGGCGCCGCGATGTTCCTCTTCGGCCGGTACTAGACCGCACCACCCGGCCGCAGACGATGACGAGCAGGTCCCCGGCGTTCCCTCCGATCCACTACCCGGCCGGCCTGTCTCTCCAGGGCCGGCTGGCCGAGGCGGCCGACCGCCACGGCGAACGGCTGGCCTTGACCTTCGAGGAGGAACGGTTCACGTTCCGCGAGCTCGACGGTTTGAGCAACGCCATGGCCCACCTGCTCGCCGGCCGGGGTGTCGTCGCTGGTCAGCGGGTCGCCCTGATGTGTTCCAATCGGCCGGAGTTCTGCTTCGCCCTGTTCGGGGTGCTCAAGCTCGGTGCATCGGTCGTCATGATCAGCCCGGCGTGGAAGGAGGCCGAGATCGCCCACGCCGCGTCGCTCACCGCCCCGTCTCTCGCCATCTGCGACGGCGACACGGCGTCTCGCCTGACCGGCATCATCGAGCCAGGATCCGTCGTCCACCTCGATGACGACGACGTGTTCGCCACCCTGCTCGCCGGCTCGGCCCAGCGGCCCGACGTCGACCGGGACTGGGACCGCACCGAGTCGGTGCTGGTGTTCAGTTCGGGCACGACCGGCCTCCCCAAGGCCGTGCTCCACACCCACGCCACCATGGGCGCCGCCACGTTGCACTGGGCATCGGCTCTCGGGCTCACCACCGACGACCGGTTCCAGGTGGCCACGCCACCGTTCCACATCCTTGGGCTGCTGAACCTGTTCGCCGCCGTGGCGTCGGGATCATCGGTGCGTCTGCACCGCCGGTTCGACCTCGAGGCCCTCCTGCACCACATCGAAGCCGACCGCATCACGCTCGAGATGGCGGTCGCACCGATCGCCCTGGCCCTGGCCAACCACCCCGATCTCGAGTCCTACGACCTGTCGTCACTGCGGTACATCATGTGGGGCGCGACCCCGGTCACGGCGAGCGTCGCCGAAACCGTCACCGCCCGCTCAGGGGTGCGGTTCCTTCCCGCCTACGGGGCGAGCGAGCTTCCCGTCATCACCAGCAACCCGGTCCACCGGCCCGACGACTGGCGCCTCGACAGTGCCGGCCTCCCGCTGCACGACGTGCGCATCCGCATCGTCGATCTCGAATCCGGCGCCGTGCTCGAATCCGGGGGCGTGGGCGAGATCCAGGTGTCGAGCCCGTCGGCGATGGTGGGCTACCTCCCCGAGGCGGCGAACGCCGACGCTTTCGCCGATGGTGGTTGGTACCGCACCGGCGATGTCGGCTGGCTCGAACCCGAAGGGTGGCTGCACATCACTGATCGGGTCAAGGAGATGATCAAGGTCAAGGGGTTCCAGGTCGCCCCCGCCGAGGTCGAGGCCGTGCTCCATGCTCACCCGGCGGTCGTCGATTGTGCCGTCTTCGGGGTGCCCGACGAACAGGCCGGCGAAGCGGTGTGGGCAGCAGTGCAATTGGCGCCGTCGATCACGATCTCCGACGGCGAGCTCGAGGCGCTCGTCGCCGACTCGTTGGCCTCCTACAAGCGGATCTCGCGACTGATCGTCGTCGACACGATCCCCCGCCTCCCGTCGGGCAAGGTGTTGCGTCGCGTCCTGCGCGACGAGCTGTCCACCTGAACGTTCGGGCCTGTTCGGAGTGGGGCCGGGCGGGATCAGGCGTTGGTGAAGCCGCGGAAGCAGAAGGCCCACATCTCGTCGGCCCGAGAGTGGTGCTCGGCGGGCTCGGGGTGGAGCACCGCGCCGAACGCGGCAGAACATCGTGGACTGCAGCACCAGGGCGGCTAGGCGTCGCGGGGCACCGGGGGCCACGACGCCTTCGATCTGGCCTTCGGTGATCAGTTCGACCAGCAGGTCGAACAGGGGTGCGGTGGCGGTGGCCGCCCGGCTGGGGTCGGAGACGAGCTGCTCGAACACGAAGTCGGCCATGGCCCGAGTGGTCTGGCTGTGGCGGGGCGGCACCTCGAGCGGATCGCGCTCGGACCAGGCGTACAACGTCGTGACGAAGGTGCGGAGCCGGTCGATCACCGGGCCCGACTCGCCGACGACGGAGCGCATCTCGAGCGAGGTGGCGTGCATGGCCTCCTCGTACACCGCCATCAGCAGATGCTGCTTGCCCTCGAACGACTGGTAGAAGCTGCGGAGCGATTGCTGCGAACGCTCCACGACCTCCTGCACCGTGAAGTCGAGTCCGCCCTTCTCGTGGATCAGGTCGGTCGTGGCGTCGAGGAACCGCTGCACCCGATGCTCCACCCGCACTCGGGCGGTGTCGAGCGAGCGGGCCACCGCCTGGTCTCGCCAGGGCAGGATGGTCGCATCGGGTCGGGTGTCGCCCGGAATGGCCCCGTTCGTGTCATCCCCTGAAGCCATGGCGCACCAACGTACCGGCTGTACCGGCCGGGACGATGAAACCGGAGGGTTCCCGGCGCGGGGATGAGATCGTGGCGTCCCGAGAACGGGAACGCCGCCTGGGCGAGAATGGAAACATTGTTCTCGGCGGAACGCCTGCAGTACGTTGCCGTCGTGAGACTCGGCATCATGATCGGCCCCGAACGAGGGCGCTACGCCACGAAGGTCGAGCGGATGCTCACCGACGCCGTTTGGGCCGAGGACAACGGCTTCGCCACGATCTGGGTCCCCCAGATCCCCGACGAGTTCGACGCCATGACGGCAGTGGCGGCGATGGGCATGCGCACCTCGCGCATCGAGATCGGCACGGCCGTCGTCCCGATCCAGACCCGGCACCCGATCGCCCTCGTGCAGCAGGCGCTGTCGACCCACATGGTCTGCGGCGGCCGGTTCACCCTCGGGCTCGGCCCGTCGCATCATTGGGTCGTAACGGACATGCTGGGACTCTCCTACGACCGTCCCGCCGCGCAGGTGGCATCTCTGCTCGATGTGCTCGATGCCGCCTTCTCGGGGCCGGCCACGGTCGACGTCGACAACGATCACCATCACATCCACAACCCGATCGACATCACCGACCAGCCCGGCCCCTCAGTCCTCGTCTCGGCCCTCGGTCCGGTCATGTTGAAACTCGCCGGCGAGCGGACCGACGGCACGAGCCTGTGGCTGGCGGACGAACGAGCCATCGGCGACTACATCGCCCCCCGCCTCGTCGCCGCCGCCGAAGGATCGGGCCGCAAGGCCCCCCGGATCGTGGCCGGCGTACCCGTGTGCCTGTGTGGCAACGACGAGATCGACCGGGCCAAGGACCGAGCGAACCGGGTGCTGTCGGAGGCCTCGATCTCGCCGAACTATCAACGCTTGCTCGATCGAGGCAACGCCGACAACGTCGGCGACATCCTGGCCGCGGGGGACGAGCAGTCGGTCCTCCAGCGATTGCGCTCCTTCGCCGACGCCGGCGTGACGGACATGTCGATCCGCGTCGTGCCCATCGGCGACAACCGCGATGAGCTCCTGGCCTCGATGCGCCGCACCCGCGACTACCTGGCCGATCTGGCGCCCGAGATCTGAACACGGTCGAGGTACGAGCCGCACTCTCCGAATGCATGGGGCCCGAGCGCATCGAGAACAGCGATTCCGCTGAGGAGAATGTTGACTCCGGCCTGAGCGGAGGATCGTCGGGGCGCCTAGTGTCAGCGACGACATGGACACCAGGTATTCAGCAGAACAGGCCGCATTGCGCGATACGGCCGTGCGGCTGGCCCGTCGCCTCGGCCCCTCCGCCGTCCCGGACCTCGACGACGAGGATCGGCGTCGCCGACTGGCCGACGCGGTCACCGAAGCCGGCTGGTGGTGGTTGCGTGACTCGATGGACGACGGGCCGGAACCAATGGCCTCCGGGACCGAGGTCGCCATCGTGGCCGAGGCCATGGCGGCGAGCGTTGCGGACGCCGCATTTCTCGGTCCGGTGCTGGCCGGTGATCTGCTGCGCCGTGTCGGTGCGCCGTCCTCGGAGGCCCGACCGACCATCGGGCTGACGCCCGACCTGCTCGGTCTGGCCGTGGCCGGTTCCGGCGGTCTCGCTGTCGCCGGTTCCGGCGGTGACATCGTCGCTTTCGATGCCGCGGGTGCCGCATCTGCACTGGTGTTGCTCCAGTCCGGTGACGGATGGCGTCTGGGCTCGGTCCCGGTGTCCGACACCGCGACCGGAAGTGACCTGACGCGCCGCGTCGCCGTGGTGCCCGCGTCGGCGCCCGTCACCGAGGTCGACGGCCAGGCGCGCCCCCTCACGGCCGATGATCTCAGGGCGTGGTCGGCCCTCGCCCTCGCCTCCGCGGCGGCGGACCTGGTCGGCGTCATGCGCGGAGCGCTGCAGTTGGCGGTCGACTACGCCGCCGAGCGTCACCAGTACGGAAAGCCGATCGGGTCGTTCCAGGCCGTGCAACACATGTTGGCCGATGCCAAGGTGTTGCTGGAGGGCTCGATCTCGTGCACGCTCCACGCCGGCTGGGCCGTCGACACCTTGCCGCCCGCCGAGGCGTGGCAGGCCGGCGCGGTGGCCAAGATCTACACGTCGCGGGCGGCCCGCACCGTCTGCGAGACCGTCATCCAAGTGCACGGCGGCATCGGCAACACGTGGGAATGCCTGGCCCACGTCTTCCTCCGACGAGCACTCCAGAGCACCGATCTCCTCGGCGGCGATGGCGCACTGCTCGACGCGTTGGCGGCCGAACGAACGGGGTATCGCGTTGGACTTTCATGACTCCCCAGAAGAAGCCGAGTTCCGGGCTCGCCTCCGTGAATGGCTCGTGCACAACAACCCCGGGCTGCCCGCCTCGTCCACGGACGACGAGTACTGGACCCACCAGGCCGAGTGGCACCAGGCCCTGTTCGATGCCGGCTTCTTCGCCCTCACCTGGCCGAAGAAGTGGGGCGGGCACGAGCTGCCACACGTCTTCGAGGTCATCGTCGACGACGAGCTGGCCCGCGCCGGAACGCCTCCCAAACCCAGCCTCGGCTACCTGGTCCAAGGCATCTCCCGGTTCGGCGGCGCCGAGCTCTGCGACCGCTTCATCCCCGGCCTCATCAACGGCCGTGACCGCTGGTGCCAGGGTTTCAGCGAGCCCGACGCGGGATCCGATCTGGCATCGCTGCGTACCACCGCCACCCGCGACGGCGACGAGTTCGTCATCGAGGGCCACAAGATCTGGACCAGCTACTCGGACGTGGCCGACTGGTGCCTTCTCCTGGCCCGAACCGACGGTGATGTCCCCAAGCACAAGGGCATCAGTGCGTTCGCGGTGCCGATGCATCAGCCCGGCATCGAGCAGCGCCCCCTCCAGATGATCAATGGCGTGAGCAACGAGTTCGGCCAGGTGCTCTTCGACGGTGCCCGGGTACCGGCCGCCAACATGATCGGCGAACCGGGTCAAGGCTGGCCGCTCGCCATGACCATCGTGTCGTTCGAGCGCGAGCCGGCCGAGCTCGGCTACGTGGCTCGCTACCGCAAAACGGTCAAGCAGCTCGAGGCCAAGGTGAAGGCCGAGCCGCAGCGGTTCCGGCCCCAGCAGGCCCATGATCTGGCGTGGGCGCACGTGCAGGCGGAGATGTTGCGACTCCACGTGTCCCGGCGCCTGTCCGAGCGCCACGATCACCCCGATGCCGGGTCCGACGGCTCGATCGACAAGATGCTGATGACCTGGGTCGAACAAGAGGTGGGCAGCGTCGCTCTCGACCTGGCCGGCGATCGTGGCGTCCCCGGGGCTGACGACTCCTGGCTCAAGACGTACCTCTACAGCCGTGCTCAGAGCGTCATGGGCGGGACTGCGCAGATCCAGCGCAACATCATCGCCGGACGCATCCTCGGCCTACCGGCCGGTTGACGCACGCCCGGATGTGCGATACCTACCGATGCCCGTGACCACGGGCCGAGGAGTGCCATGACCGACATCGATGCTGTCAACTTCTTCCGTGACGCAGAGATGGTGTCCGATCCATACCCCTACTACGAGGCCTTGCGAGCCGGGTGCCCGCTGCGCCGCGAACCCCACCACGGCGTGGTCATGGTGACGGGTTACGACGAAGCGGCCGCCATCTACAACGACACCGAGCGCTTCTCGTCGTGCACCGCCGTGACCGGTCCGTTCCCCGGGTTCCCCGTGCCGCTCGTAGGTGACGACGTGAGCGAGCTGATCGCCCTCCATCGTGACGAGCTCCCGTTCAGCGATCAGCTGCCCGCCATGGACCCACCCGCGCACACCGATCACCGTGCGCTCCTGATGCGACTGATCACCCCCAAGCGGCTCAAGGAGAACGAGTCGTTCATCTGGCGCCTCGCTGACCGTCAGCTCGACGGTTTCCTGGCCAACGGCGGCGGCGAGTACATCGCTGAGTTCGCCACCCCGTACGCCATGCTTGTCATCGCTGATCTTCTCGGCGTGCCCGAGGCCGACCATCCCCGATTCACCGAGGCCTTGCTCGAACGTCCCCATGAGGGCGGCATCGGCAGCACCGGCGACGACACCTTGGGTCACTCGCCGTTGGCCTACCTGTACGAGCGCTTCACCGACTACGTCGAGGACCGCCGGCGATCCCCGCGCGACGACGTCCTGACCGGGCTGGCGTCGGCCACCTTTCCCGACGGCTCGACCCCTGAGGTCATCGATGTCGTCCGGGTGGCCTCGAACCTGTTCGCCGCTGGTCAGGAGACGACGGTGCGGCTCCTCAGCGCCGCGGTTCAGCGCCTGGCCGAGGACGGCGATCTCCAGGACCGGTTGCGAGCAGATCGTGCGCTCATCCCGAACTTCGTGGAGGAGATGCTGCGCTACGAGAGCCCGGTGAAGGGCGACTTCCGTCTCTCGAAGGTGCCGGTCACGATCGGCGGGGTCGACCTCCCGGCCGGCACGACGGTCATGTTGCTCAACGCCGCCGCCAACCGGGATCCTCGACGGTTCGAGGACCCGGCGACGTTCGACCCCACGCGGGCCAATGCCCGCCAGCACATGTCCTTCGGGCGAGGGGTGCACACGTGCCCCGGCGCCCCGCTCGCCCGCACGGAGGCCCAGATCAGCATCCAGCGGCTGCTCGAGCGCACGTCGGCCATCGGGCTGTCCGAGGAGCACCACGGTCCTGCGGATGCCCGCCGGTTCCAGTACGTGCCGACGTTCATCTTCCGCGGTCTGACCCGGCTGCACGTGGAGCTGACCCCGGTGGCCGGTTGATGAAGGCGAGCGTCGACCCGGATCGGTGCCGAGGCCACGGCATCTGCTGGAGCCTGTGCCCGCAGGTCTTCGAGTTGACCGACGACGGGTACGCCGTGGTGCTGGGTGACAAGGTGCCCGCACAGCACGAGGGCCGCGTGCGCGAGGCGGTCGGGCAGTGCCCGGAGCGAGCCATCGCGATCGAGTGAGGTCGGATCGGTTGACAGCCCGACCCATGGCGATACTACTATTAGTCCTATGAGGTTCTCGCTGATCTACGAAGCCCAGACGGCCATCGTCTCCCCCGAGGCCGACCACCAGATGTTCCACGACATCGTGGAGCAGAGCCTGCTGGCCGAGTCGGTCGGCTTCGACATCATCTGGGCGGTCGAGCACACCGCGTTGACGAAGTACGCCCACATGAGCGCGCCCGAGACGTTCCTGGCGTTCCTGGCCGGGCGCACCACGACCATCCATGTCGGTCACGGTGTGGTGTGCCTGCCGCCCCACATGAACCATCCGGTCAAGGTGGCCGAGCGCATCGCCACGCTCGACCTCCTCTCGCAGGGTCGGCTCCACTTCGGCATGGGCAAGGGCGGCACCCAGCAGGAGGCGGGCACCTTCGGGTACAACCTCGACGACCTGCGTCCGATGATCGACGAGTCGATGTACCTCATCCCGAAGATCCTGGCCACGGGCGAGGTCGAGCACGACGGCCAGTTCACCCAGATCCCGTACCGTCCGGTGCACCCCCGCTGCTACCAGCAGCCGCACCCACCGCTCTACCTGGCCTGTACGAACGATCCGTCGCTCGAACAGGCGGGACTGCGGGGCATCGGCGGCCTGGTCCTCGGCTTCGGCGGGCCCGAGGAGGTGGCCCGCAAGAACGCCATCTATCGCGACGCCTGGTCACGCCGCACCCCAGAGACCCAGGTCGGGTTCTCGCCGAACCAGCACTTGTCCGCCTTGTGCCCGGCGATCGTGCTGGACGACGGTCGGGAGGCTCGGCGGATCGGCCTGCGAGGTCAGCGGTTCTTCATGGAGTCGATCTCGCACTGGTCGTCCGGCGGCGCCATGCCGCTCCCGGATCCCGATACGTGGCCCGACGACCTGTTCGAAGCCCAGACCCAGGACGGCACCGCCATCGTCAGTGCGCACATCGGTCAGGAAGCGGTCTCGATCGACTTCTCCGACCCTCGGTTCGCCCTGCTGAACCCGAACCACGCCTACGGCACCGTCGACGACGCCATCGCCTACGTCGAGCGCCTCATCGACGCCGGCGCTGATGAGGTCATGTTCATCTGCCAGATGGGGACCGTGCCGCAGTGGGCGTGCCTGGAGACGATCCGCAACCTGGGCGAACACGTCATCCCCAAGTTCCGGTGACCGACCAGGCCGGGTCGGCGTTGCCTGCCGACGGTGTCAGCTGGGTCGGCGTTGCCGCCGACGGTGTCAGCTGGGTCGGCGTTGCCGCCGACGGCGTACGCCGTGCTCGGCACGCTGGCGTTCGGCAAGGAGCTGTCGGGGTACGACATCAAGAAGTGGGCCGATGCCAGCCTCGGCTTCTTCTACTGGTCGCCGGCGCTCAGCCACATCTATCGCGAGCTGGCGCGTCTCGAGGAGCGTTCGCTGGTCGAGGGGATCGAGGCCGCGCCCGGTCCGCGAAAGCGGCGGGCGTTCCGCATCACCGCGGCCGGCCGGGAGGCGCTGGCGGAGTGGGTGGGGCAGTCCGATGGCGAGACCACGGTGCTCAAACATCCGGTGGCACTGCGCCTGTGGCTCGGCCACGTGGGGGCCACCGGCTTGCTCGCCGCGTTGTTGCGCGACCACATTGCCGGGGTCGACACACGGCTGGACGAGCTCGATCGGAGCATCGAGCACTCCCGGAGCGACCCGACGATGCGGTACCCGAATGCCGTTCTACGGTGGGCGCGGCTGGTCCACGACGCTGATCGAGCGGGCGCGGTGGCGCTGCTCGCCGAGATCGAGTCCTGACGCCGACACGTCGGCAGCCCGGGCTCAGAAGCCGGGAAGCCGGGCGTAGAGACGGGGCTCAGAGACCGTTGATGATCACCGCGTTGCAGACCGAGGCGGCCTGACGGAGTTTGACCGCGGCCTGGTACTCGGGCGAGTCGTACCAGGCGTGGGCGGCCTCGACCGATTCGAACTCCAGCATGACCGTCTGGTTGCCGTGCCACTCTCCCTCGAGGACCTCGACGTTCTGGTCGACCGCGCACACGCCGGCGCCGCTGGTGCCGATGGTCGGCCCGGCCGCCTTCATGTAGGCCGCCATGCCCTCCGGGTCATGGATCGCTTCGGTCACGAGGACATAGGCCTTGGGCATGGGGGTCTCCTGTGATGCTCGGTTGTGCGGCGCCGAACGTTACCGTCTCGGCTACGACGGACTCGCCACCGCGTCGGCGGCCTGTCGACCCGACCTCCCGAGATGTGAGCGGGAACGTGCCGCTTGAGTACGGTGTCGAACCGATGACCAGCATCCCGGCCCGCATCCTGGAGCTCGCAGCCACCCGAGGCCCCGAGACCGTGTTCACCCATCTCTCGATCGACGGTGGCGAGAGCGCGTTCACCTGGGCCGAGCTCCACGAACGATCGAACCAGGTGGCCGTCGCGCTCGGCCGAGCGCGGCCTCGGCTTCGGCGACCGCCTGGGCCTGGGGTTACGCAACTCCCCGCAGTTCGTCTTCTGCGTGCTCGCCGCGTGGAAGCTCGGCGCCGTGCCCATCCCGATCCGATGGGACGTCCCCGACTGGGAGTTGGACCGTTTGCGGGAGGTCGTCGATCCCCGCATCTACATCAGCGGCGACGACCTCGGCTGGATCGACGCGTCAGTCGAGCTCGATGCCTCGGACCTCCCGGACGTCACCTCGCCGTGCCTCAACGGGATCTGCAGCAGCGGCTCGACGGGCACGCCCAAGGTCATCGTCAGCGAACGGACAGCCGAGTACGACGCCCCTGTTCGAGCGTGCCGTTCATGGAGGCCTGGGCGCCGGTGCCGCGGCCCCAGCGCATCCTCACGCTGGCACCGATGTACCACACGAACGGGTTCGCCACGCTCTTCAGCCTGCTCACCGCCGACGATCTGGTCGTCGTCGAAAAGTTCGACGCCGCCCGGGTCGTCGATGCGATCGAGCGGCATCGCATCACCACGTTCACCGCCACCCCGACGATGCTGCAGCGCATCGCGGACCTCCCCGACATCGACTCCCGGGACCTGTCGAGCCTGGTGTTCATGCTCCAAGGGGCGGCCCCGATGCCGCCGTCACTGGTATATCGCTGGGACCAACTGATCGGCGCCGACCGCATCGTGATGGTCGTACGGCATGACCGAGGGGCTCGGTCTGACCGCGCTCCGGGGCGACGAGTGGATGGCGCACCCGGGCAGTGTCGGGCGCGGCTGCCGCGAGCACCGAGGTCAAGATCCTCGACTCGAACCTCAACGAGGTGCCGAACGGCCAGATCGGCGAGATCTTCCTGCGGTCGGGCCAGTACGGCGGCCACCGATACCTGGGCGAGGCGCCCTCACTCCCGATGACGGCGGACGGCTTCCAGACCGTCGGCGACATGGGCTACGTCGACGACGACGGCTTTCTCTACCTGGTCGATCGACGCGTCGACATGATCATCACCGGCGGCGCGAACGTGTTCCCGGCCGAAGTCGAGCACGCCCTGATCGATCACCCGGCGATCGCCGATGTCGTCGTCATCGGCCTCGCGGACCCGGAGTGGGGACGCCGGGTCCACGCCGATCATCGAGCCTGCCGATCCGGCCGCCCCGCCCGCCACCGACGAGGTGATCGCCTACGCCAAGAGCCGGCTCGCTCCCTACAAGGTGCCCAAGACGGTGGAGATCGTCGAGGTCATCCCGCGCAGCGAGGCGACGAAGGTCAACCGGCGAGCGATGATCGACGCCCGCGGCGGCTGAGCGTCAGCACGGCTGAAGGTTCAGCGCGGCTGAGCGGCCTCAGGTGAGCAGGGCCGGAGCCAGCGCCCGCCAGGTGTCCTGGGCCGACATGCCCGGGACACCGACGGCCTGGATGCAGACGTGATCGGCGCCCGCCTGGCGGTGGGCCTCGACCCGCTCGCGGATAGCGGTGTCGTCGCCCCAGGCGAACAGGGCATCGATCAGCCGGTCGCTGCGGGTGTCGACGTCGTCGTCGGTGAAGCCGAGCCGTTTCCAGTTGTTCACGTAGTTCGGCAGCAGGCAGTAGTGCTCCAACGCGCCGCGGGCGGCCGTGCGGGCGACCTCAGGATCGGTGGACAGCACGACCCCCTGCTCGACGTAGAGGCCGCCCGAGCCGAGGATCTCCCGAGCGGTAGCGGTGTGCTCGGGCGTCACGAGGTAGGGGTGGGCGCCATCGGAACGGCGTCTCGACAGGTCGAGCATCTTGGGGCCGAGCGCGGCCAGGCAGCGGCGCTCGGCCGGCACACTCACATCGTCGAGTTGGTCGAGGAACGCGTTCATGGTGGCCAGCGGCTTGCCCCATGTCTCGCCGATCAACGGGCCGTGGCTCACCCCCAGACCGAGCATGATCCGGGCCCGATGATCGTCGGAGAGGCCCGCCCACCATGTCCCGATGTCGGCCGGTTCCTGCTTCCATATGTTGAGGATGCCGGTCGCCGCGGTGGCCGTGGTGGTGGCGCCGAGCAGGATGTCGAGCGCATCGAGCACGGGGCCGCCGATGTCGGGGATCCACAGCGCGGTGTAGCCGAGCGCTTCCAGCTCGGCCGCCGATGCGGCGATCTCGCCCGGGTCGCCGAACCGGAGCTCGCCGCTCCACACCCCGATGCCGCTCAACGTCATGGCCAACTCCTTGGATCTCAGGGAGGTGTCCCCGCTGAGGAGGGGAGAGTAGCCCGCATCTGCAGGGGTCAACGGCTGTGTTGGGCCCGTCACACCCGCGTTCTGGCAGGGAGATTGCACGCTCTGGCGTGCAATCTCCCTGCCAGAACGGTGGGGTGGGGTGGGTCGTCGAACAGGAGCCAGTTCGGGAAGACCGGGTCGGGCTCAGGGGGAGCAGGGCACGGCCGGCGCGGGCTGAGCGCCGATCGAGTCCAGAATGGGAGCCAGCAGGGCCAGGTTGGTGGCCCAGGCCCGCGGTTCCTCGCGTCGACTCGAAGCGAACACGAGACCTCCGGCGATGCCGCTCGGCGACACGAGGACCGCGCCGCTGTTGCCGGGATCGACATCGGCTCGGATCTCGTATCCGGGACGCCGGTGATCGCCCTCGTCGTAGATGTCCGAGATCGAGATGTCGACACGGCGGATGATCTCGAACGGTTCCGCCGTCGGCGCTCCGTCGCCGTCGAACGTCACGTAGAACCCCGTCTGCCCGTCAGGGAACGAGCCGATCTCCAGCGGATCGGCGGATAGGTCGGGTGCGGAGAGGATGGCGATGTCGTCGACGGTGTCGATGAACACCGGGTGCGCCGCATGGGAGTCACCCAACCGATCGACGACGTCGATCGCGTCAGCTCCGGCCACGACATGGGCCACCGTCACGACCAGACCGTCGCCCACGACTGCGCCCCCGCCCAGGCTGGGTGCGGTCCGGCATCCCGACGCCCGAATCCCGACCGCGGCGTCGAGACCTGGTCGGTGTGCCGTGTCCTCCCGATCCGAACAGCCTGCGGCCCCGGTGACGAGCAGGATGACGGTGCCGAACGTGAGGAGCCGGTGCATCAGACCTGGCAGGATACGCACTGCCCCGGACGCGCCGAATGACCAGAACGATCGGTACGACATGACATCCGTGACCAGCCCGGTGATGAAGCGCGACTACTCGCTGACGGGATCCGAATCCGCCCGCGCCCGTGACCGTGGTTTGGCGGACTCGGAGTGGTATCGGCCCGCCATCGACCCCGAGCGGTTGCGTGGGCTCACCCGGCGCACGAACGGCCGCGCCACAGTCGACACCTCGTTGTGGATCGCCCTGCTCGTGGCGACCGGCACGGCGGGGTGGTTCGCGCTCGGGACGTGGCAGGCCGTGCCGGCGTTCGCCGCCTACGGCGCGTTGTACGGAGGCTCGGCCGATGCCCGCTGGCACGAGATGGGCCACGGGACCGCATTCCGGACGCGATGGATCAACGACGCGGTGTACTACCTGGCGTCGTTCATGATCATGCGTGGTCCGACGCTGTGGCGGTGGTCCCATGCTCGCCACCACACCGACACCATCATCGTCGGGCGTGACGCGGAGATCGCCGCCCCGCGCCCGACCAGCCGCCTCCAGATCGTCGGGCTGTTCCTGGGCTACGGCAACGTCACCGGCAACTTCGTCCGCACGTTCCGCCATGCCGCCGGCCGGCTCGACGACGACGCCCGTGACTTCGTGCCCCGATCCGAATGGTCACGGGTCGTGCTCGAAGCCCGTGGGTACGTCGTCATCTGGGGGGCCGTGGTGCTCGTGGCCGCGGGCACGACGAGTTTCGTCCCGCTCCTCTACGTGATCCTGCCCAGCTTCTACGGAGTGTGGCTGGGGGTGTTCTTCGGGCTCACCCAACACGCCGGCTTACGCGAGGACGTGCTCGACCACCGGCTGAACACCCGCACCGTGCACATGAACCCGGTGTTCAGGTTCTTGAACCTCAACATGAACTACCACGTCGAGCATCACATCTTCCCGACCGTGCCCTACCCCGCCCTGCCGGCGCTGCACCGCGAGATCGGTGCCCAGCTGGCTCCGCCGACCCGCACCTCCTGGCAGGCCTACCGGGAGCTGCTCTCGGCCGTGCGCCGCCAGCACGACGACCCGTCGTGGGAGATTCCTGATCGGCCCGTCCCGGCCGACCCCGCGCAACGGCGCCACCGGATCGATGCCGGAACCGATCGCTGGAGCGCCGTCACCGACGGGTCGGTTGACGCGACTGCGCACGGTGTGGACCTCGGTCCGCTCGATCAGATGACGATCGGTGTGGCCCGGCGTGTCGATGTCGGCGCTGACACGTTCGTGGTGTGTCGCACCGACGCGGACACGGTCTACCTGCTCGACGGGGTGTGCTCCCACGGCCACGCCCACCTGGCCGACGGCCTGGTGCTGGGATGTGAGATCGAGTGCCCGAAGCACAACGGGCGGTTCGATCTCCGCACTGGCGAGGCGACGAGACGACCGGCCGCCCAGGCCATCCGCGTCCATGCGGTCGAGATCACGAACGGCCGCGTTCGGGCCATGGTGGCCGGCGCAGAACATGAGCACCCGGAGGCGCCCCAATGACCGTGACCATCATCAACGGCGGCACCCAGGGCCTGGGGGAGACGCTCGCCCGCAAGCTCGCTGCCTCAGGATCGACGGGGCTGGTGCTCGCCGGACGATCGGCCGATCGAGGCGAGCGCCTGGCCGCCGACCTGACCGAGAGCGGCACCCCGGCCGTCTTCGTCGCCGCGGACATGGCGGACCCCGAGGCTCCGGCGCGCATCGTGACGGCGGCCGATGACCGGTTCGGTGTCGTGCACGGCGTGGTGAACGTGGCCGCCTACACCTCGCGAGCGACGGTCTTCACCGACACCGTCGAGCACTTCGACACCCACATGGCGGTCAACGTCCGGGCGCCGTACTTCCTCATCCAGGCGGCCGTCGCCGTGATGTTGCGCGAAGGGGCGCGGGGCTCGATCGTCAACGTGGGTTCCACGACCGGGCACGGCGGCCAGCCCAAACTCTCGGCCTATGCCATGTCGAAGGGTGCCCTGACCATCATGACCAAGAACCTGGCGTACGCCTTGATGCGGCACGGGATCAGGGTCAACCAGGTGAACCCGGGGTGGATGGACACCGAGTCCGAGCACGTCACCCAGACCACCTACGACGGTGCGCCGGACGATTGGTTGGTGGCCGCCGAGGCGGGCCGGCCGTTCGGCCGCCTGGTGAAGCCGTGGGAGGTGGCGAACATGATCGCCTACTGCCTGTCCGACGATGCCGGACTGCTCACCGGCAACTGCATCGATATCGACCAGTCGGTCCAAGGGGCGGGCGACGCTCCCATCCCTCGCCCGGACGACACGCCGTCCCCCGGCTAACTCGCGCGCCGCGGGTCACCGGGCGCGTAGCTGGTCCCGCAACCAGCGCATGCCGACCGGTTCCGCAGTCAGCTGATCGACGAACGACCGCCATCCGGGGGTGCGGAACAGGTCGTACTCGTCGGTCCGGATGTGCGCCGATTCCGGCTCGATCGACGCCAACTCGCCCGGAGCGTTCGGGTGGAGGCAGACGAAGCTGAGCCCGTCGTCGAGCTCGCCGATGATCCTCGACAACCGCGGCTCGGGGAGAGCGTGGGTGCGCCACTCCGATTCCATTACGCGATCGAACAGGACCATGCCGGCTCCCGTGGCGAGGTCGAGCGCGTCCTGGAGGCTTTCCTGGGTGGCGCCGACGAGATGGTTGTTGGGTCCGTAGTCCTCGAGCCGCCGGGTGAGGAGCACCGGGAGCCGGTACTCGATCCCGATGCGCACGTACGCGTCGACGAATTCGGGCGCCAGCGCCGCGCCCATGTGGGCGTCGAGATGGGTGACGTCGATCCCGGCGGTCAGGGCCCGATCGAGTTGGGCCCGCATCTCGGCCTCGACCGCCTCCGGGTCGGCGTGGCGCCTCACGCTCGCCACGTCGCGCCAGAAGGAGCCGAGCTCGGTGGTCAGGCCCGCCGACTGTGGCGGGCGGGTGAGCGGGCCCCACGAGTAGTACTGCTTCTCGGCGGTCAGGGTGAGATGGACCCCCATGTCGAGCTCCGGGTGGGCGGCGCAGAGGTCGGCCATCTCGGTGAACCACGGGCACGGCACCATGACCGATCCCGAGGTGATGGTGCCGAGCTGGGAGAGCTCGACGAACGCCGAGTTGGCGCCGTGACACATGCCGACGTCGTCTTGATGGAGCACGACTCTGGGGCTCATGGGTCGGTCCTCGGATCGTCGATGGAACGGGGTTGGCGGTCGGCGGCCGAGGCGGTCGCTCGGTGTCCGATGAGAGTGGCGCGAGCGCTCTCGATCGCTCCGGGATGCTCGGTCGGCTCACCGCGTACAGAGCGGGCGAACGCGGCAAGCTGGGCCGCGACACCCGCGGTGAAGGCGTCGTCGACCTCGGAGCCCGGGAGGACACGGAGCCCGGAGCGGTCCCCGATCCGGGCGCGGCTGGTGGGGAGCAGCTCCACGAACACCGCGCCGTCGGAGCCGAGGATCTCGGTGCGGACGTCATCGCCGTAACGGCCGTTGCGGGACAGGTCGACCGTGGCGACGATGCCACCGGTCAGCTGGGCGACCGCGACGAGGTTCTCCAAATCACCCGTGGCCGCAATCGCGGGGTCGACGACGGGGAGCGGCCATGCCTGGACCGACTCGACTGTGGCGCCGGTGAGCCATTCGGCGAGATCGAACTCGTGCACGCCGCAGTCGACGGCCAGGCCACCGCTCACCGCCGGATCGCAGAACGACGGCGGTGGGGGATCGGCATCCCATTGGGACAACCGAACGAAGAGCGGTCGCCCGATGGCGCCGGATGCGACGGTGTCGCGGGCGGCCGCCCACGGTGGGGAGAACCGCCTCCAGAACCCGACCTGGAGCACGCGGCCGGCGGCCAGCGCCCGATGGCCCAGGGCGATGGCTCGCGCCGGATCGAGGGCCAGGGGCTTCTCGCAAAGGACGTGCCGCCCCGCGTCGAGGGCCGCTTCGACCAGGTGGGGGTGGGTGGGGGTGGGCGACGCGATCAGGCAGGCGTCGATGTCGTCGAGAAAGACGGCGTGTCCCGGATCCGAGCACCCCACCGCGCCGGGATGGAGGCCGAGGCCGAAGGCCACGGCATCGGGACTCGGGTCGGCGATCGCGACGACCTCGACCTCGGGCACGTCGCGAGCGACCTCGGCGTGGACTCGTCCCATCCGGCCGAGTCCGATGATGGCGATCCGAACCGGCTCCATGCCGGTCACGTTAGACCGTAGGCTCACGACCCGATGTCGCTTCGCCCGGATCCCCGGCCCTCCGATCCGGCGTGGCTCTACCTGGCCTGTTTCGTCGTCGTCGGCCTCGCCCTCGGCCTCCTCGGCCCCTCGGTGAGCGCCCTGCGGGAACAGGTCGGTGTGGACACGGGGTCGATCGGCAAGGTGTTCGCCGCCCAGGGATTGGGCTATCTCGTGGGCAGTCAGGTCGCCGGCCACCTCTACGACCGTGGTGGCGGCCATCGAGTGCTCACCGGTGGGCTGACCGCCTTGTCGCTGGCGTTCATCGCGGTGCCGGCGGCCTCGACCCTCCTCGGCCTCGCCGGGCTCTTCTCGATCATCGGGTTCGGCGCCGCCACGATGGACGTCGGCTGCAACAGCATGCTCGTGTGGAGCCGAGGCCAAGCCGTCGGAAGGATGATCGGCGCCCTGCACCTGTGTTTCGGGCTCGGGGCCCTGGTGGCACCAGTGATCAGCCGGATCTCGCTGTCGATCGGCGACGACCTGTGGCTGGCGTGCATCGCCATCGGGTCGTTCGGGCTCCTCGTCGCAGCGTCGGCGGCGCGGTTCGAGGCGCCGGCCCACCGGGGCCAGACCGCGCACCGAACGGACAGTGGCCAGCGGGCGGCGTGGGTCGTGATCGCCGCGGCTGGGGTGTGGTTCCTGCTGTACGTCGGGATCGAGGTCGGGTTCACGAGCTGGATCCACACCTACGGCGAGGAGATCGAGCTGGGGAGCGCAGCCGCGATCACCGGCTTGAACGTGGCCGTCTGGGTCGCGTTCACCGCCGGGCGGATCGTGGCCGTCGTTGTCGCGGGACGGCACGGCCCGATGCCTCTGCTGGCGTGGTCCGCGGGAGCCTCCGTGGCCGCAGCGTGGTTGCTGCTGGCCGGAGACGGACGAGCGGAGGTCGTCTGGCCCGCAGTCGTCCTCTACGGGCTGGCGGTCGGGCCGCAGTTCCCGATGATGATGGCGCACGTGAGCCGTCACATGGTGCTGAGCGCCCGGTCGACCTCGGTCTTCGTCGGCGCGGCCGGCCTTTCGAGTCTGACGTTCCCGTGGCTGATCGGCCTGGCCATCGACGGTTCGGGCCCCGCCGCCCTCCCGCGGAGCGAAGCGGTCCTGACGGCGGTCGGTCTCGTGTGGCTGGTGGTCGTCCACCGGTTGATCACCCGGCCGGCGGGCCGGAACCGAACCGCGGTCAGCGCACCGGCTTCGGCACGCGACGCCGTTTGACCGCCGGGCCGGTCGACCGACGAACCACCAGGGTGGGCGGGATCACGTGGTGGGCGGCCCGGCTCGAGCGATTCTCCATACGTTCCAACAGCGTGGTCACGGCCAGGTGCCCCATGGCGAAGCGGGGCTGATCGACGGTGGTCAGCGACAGCAGGCCCATGTGCGCCAGGGCGACGTTGTCGTACCCGCACACGGAGATCTCGCCGGGGACCGAGACGTTGCGCTCGTAGAGCAGGTCGAGCACTCCGGCCGCGGCGGCGTCGTTCCCGGCAAAGATGGCCGTGGGGCGGGCGCGGCTGTCGAGGATGGTGCGCGCGGCGGTGTATCCCGCCTCCTCGCTGAAGCCGCCTTCGACCACGCGGGCGTAGTCCTCGATCCCGTGCGCCTTCATCGCTTCGAGAAAGGACCGTCGGCGGGCCTTGGCGCCGGCGCCTTTGCCACCGTCGATGTGGACGATGTCCTTATGGCCGAGCGCAACGAGGTGATCGACGACGAGCCGGGCTCCGAGCCCTTCGTCGTTGGTGACCGTGTCGACGCGGTTGCTGAGGAGGGGTTCGCTGACGGCGACCAGAGGTGTGGTGGCCGCCGCCTGCTCGACTGCGCGAACGGCGAGTCTCGGGCTGACGAGAACCGCGCCGTCGCCCCGAAGCTCGAGCAGGGTGTCGAATGCGGCACGCTGCGAGACGGCGGTCGGGTTGCGGGTGGTGAACAGCACCCGGTACTTCGACTCGTCGGCGGCGGCGAGGATGCCGTCGGCGATCTCGGCGTAGAACGGGTTGTGGAGATCGTCGAGCAGGACGCCGATGAGCATCGTGCGGCGGCTGGCGAGGGTGCGGGCCATCAGGTGCGGTCGGTATCCCAACGCCTGGGCCGCGGCTCGAACCCTTTGGCGGCTCCCGGCGCTGACCTTGGGTGAATCGCTCATGACCAGGGACACCAGAGCACGCGACACGCCGGCCGCCGCGGCGACGTCGTCCATCGTCGGTCGGGTCGCACTTGACATCGGTTCGGACGTTACTAGGATTAGAGCGCTTCAACGAATGAAGCGCTCTAATTCGGGTCGCTGACGGGTCGCCTCAGGGGGGTTCCAGCCGCAGCGACCAATGCCGGCGCACGGCACGGGCCACGAGAAGTGAACTTCAGGGGGATACACAGATATGCCGACGCTGGTCGATCGCATCGTCGCCGCGCCCATCTCCTGGGGCGTGTGCGAGGTCCCGGGGTGGGGCCTTCAGCTCCCCGTGGAGCGGGTGCTCGGCGAGATGGCTGACCTCGGGGTGACCGCCACCGAGATGGGCGCGGTCGGCTGGCTCCCGGAGGGGTCCGATGCCGTTCGCTCGATGCTGTCACGTCACGACATGACGGTCATCGGTGGGTTCGTTCCGCTGGCGCTGCACACCGAGGGTGCGCGCGAAGTCAGTCGCCAAACCGCCCGATCCGTCGCCGCCTCCATGGCTGCGGTCGGCGCGCGGTACTTCGTCACCGCGGTCGTGAGCGATCCGGATGCCTGGGGCCGCCCCGAGTTCGGCGACACCGGCTGGGGCCACATCGTCGACGGTTTGGCCGAGATCGAGGAGATCGTGGCCCGCGAGGGCCTCACCCAGGTGCTCCATCCGCACGCCGACACGCTGGTCGAGACGGCGGCCGAGGTGGAGCGGGTGCTCGCCGCCAGCCCGGTGGCGCTCTGCCTCGATACCGGGCACCTCTTCCTCGGCGGGGCCGACCCGGTCGACATCGCCACGCGGTGGTCGTCGCGGGTTCAACTCGTACATCTCAAGGATGTCGATCCTGCGGTGGCGCCCCGATGGACCGAGCGGACCGCCACATGGATGGAGGCCGTTCAGGCCGGGCTCTTCCCGCCGCTCGGCGACGGGTGTGTGCCGATCGCCGCCACGATCGAGGCTCTCGAGACCGCCGGATACGGCGGTCTGTATGTGATCGAACAAGACATCGCCCTCACCGGTGGGGAACCCCCAGTCGGCGAAGGCCCCGATCGCGACGTTGCCCGCAGCGTCGCCTACCTCCGGAACCTCGACGAGCAGCGTCGCTGCGCTGGCGAGCCGGACCGCTGAGACCCTCAGCACACCTATCCCATTCAGGAGGGGACACCCACATGAGAAAACTGCGTTTTGCGCTGGCCCTGCTGCTGAGCTTCAGCTTGGTTGCTGTGGCCTGCGGCGACGATGACGACGACACCGCTGATGGTGGCACGGACACCACCGAAGCCACCGACGGTGCGACTGAAACGACTGCCGCCGGAGAAGCGACCGAGACCACGGCTGCGGCCGAGGACGACGTCGATCTGAACCAGGGCGAGGATCTCGTCTTCCACGTCGTCACCCACGGTGACAGCGGCGTGTTCTGGTCCGTCGTCGAGAACGCGGTCGCTGCGGCGGCCGACGACCTCGGCATCACGGTGAACTACATCGGCGCCAACAACGACGCCCAGGCCCAGTCGCAGGCCATCGAGGCCGCGATCGCCGAGGGCTCGGCCGGTATCGCCATCTCCCTCGCCGACCCCGAAGGCGTCAGCGCTGCTGCTGCCGCGGTCACCGAGGCCGGCATCCCGCTGTACACGCTCAACTCGGGCCTGAACAACTACCAGGAGCTCGGCGCCACCACCCACGTCGGCCAGGACGAGCTCGTCGCCGGCAACGGCGCGGGAGAGCGCTTCAACGACCTCGGTGTGACCACGATCCTCTGCGCCCGCCAGGAGCAGACCAACGTGGCTCTCGAAGAGCGTTGCGACGGTCTCGCCGAGACGTTCTCGGGCGAGGTCATCTCGGAGTTCGTCGGCCTCGATGCCGATCCGACCGAGCAGGAAGCCGCCATTGCGGCCCTCCTGCAAGCCAACCCCGAGATCGACGGCTTCATGGGCACCGGCCCGAACCTGCCGTTGCGTGCGCTGGCCGCGCAGGAGACTGCCGGTGTCGAGCTGACCATCGGTGGCTTCGACCTGTCGCCTGAGCTGATCGCTGAGATCGAGAGCGGCACCGTCGCCTTCACGGTCGACCAGCAGCAGTACCTGCAGGGCTACCTCTCGGTCGTCCTCATGTACCTCCAGGCGACCAACCTCAACACCGCTGGTGGCGGTCTGCCCATCCTGACCGGCCCCGGCTTCGTCGACACCGAGAATGCTGCGGCAGTAACGGCTCTGGCCGACGCCGGCACCCGATGAGAAGATCGCGCCATCGGTGATCTGATGGTGTGACCGGCACGCCCGTCGGAGCAGGCCAAGCTGCCTGCTCCGACGGCGGCCGGTCGTTGTGTTACCTGCGCTACCCGCACTGCGGAATTGTCGACCTGGGGGAGGATCCATGACCGACACCGCCGAGACCGCGGCGATCGATGCTGACGCCGCCGAACTGCCACCGCGCAGTGGGGCCATCGGCCGACCGGGGGATGAACGCATGGGTGCCCGCGGGCCGATCCAGCGCCTGCTCATCCGACCCGAGATCGGTGCGCTCGTGGGCGCCACCGGGATCTGGATGTTCTTCTGGCTCGTCGGTGGAGTGTTCGGCACGGCGGCCGGGACCCAGAACTACCTCGATGTAGCCGCCACCCTCGGCATCATGGCCGTGGCGGTCGCCCTGCTGATGATCGGCGGCGAGTTCGACCTGAGCTCGGGTGCCATGACGGGCGCCACCGCGATCATGGTCGTCATGGTCTCCAAGGACCTGCCCAACTTGGGCTACACCGGCATCAGCCTTCACCTCGCCGTGCCGCTCTCGTTCGCCTTCGCCATGCTCGTCGGCTGGATCAACGGGACGATCGTGGAGAAGACCGGGCTCCCGAGCTTCATCGTGACGCTCGGCATGTTCTTCGCTCTGATCGGCGCCAAGCTCGGCTTCGCCAAACGCTTCACCGACGAGGTGACGGTCGCCGGCCTCGACGAAGCCGACGGCTTCGAATTCTGGGAGAAGATCTTCGCCTGGTCGTACGTCCGCAACAACCATGTGTGGGACGACCGGGACAAGCTGTGGGCGATCCTGCTGATCGGCGGCTTCGTGGCCATCGTGCTCGGCGTCGTCGAGCAGACGTACCAGCGGAGATCATCGCTCGACCCTCGTGGCCTGGGCGTGTTCGTCGTCGGCGCCGCCATGAGCCTCGGCGGTTTGTTCGGTTTGCTCGGCACCGACGGCACGGGTGCGAACATCGGACTCGAGCGCGGTTCTGGGAGTGGGCGTTCTCGTGGCCGCCGTCGGGTGGGGCCTGTGGCGCTTCGAATCGCGAACGGACCGCACCGGAACCTCACTCCTCGGCCAAGCCGCCCTCCGCCGGGGGGGCCTCGGTCTGGCCGCGGTAGCAGTCGGGGTGGTCATGGCCGCCTGGCTCGACTCCACCGACGAAGCGTCGGTGGGGTTCTTCGGCGACGGCTTCTCCCGGTTTGTCTTCTACATGGGCATCGCGGCGACGGGCGTCGTCGCCATCGTGGCCGCTTCAGGTCGAATCAGGCAGACCTGGTGCTTGGTCCCGATCGGTGTGGCCGCTCTGCCGGCGCTCGGTTTCGTCACCACCATCCAGGCCGCACGGGCCACGCTGTTCACCGTCGCCGTGGTCGCCGGATTCCTGCTCATCCGTTCGGCCGCTCATCGGGCCGCCGAGGCATCGGCTCGTGGTGCCCTGGTCGTCAACCTGGGCCTGTCTGCGCTCATCGTCGCCGTCGCCTTCTTCATCCGGTCCGAGGGTTCGGGCCGGCAGATCCGGGTCGAGCTGTTCAGCGCGATCGTGTTGGTGGGTCTGATGGTGGCACTCGACGCCGTAACCGCGGACCGCTTCGCCCGTCGTCGAACCATCGCCGCTGGGTCGGACCGGCTCGGGCGTCTGCTATCGCTCGGCGGCGTACTGGCGGTGGTCACGGCGACGTTGGTCAAGTTCGCCTTCATGACCCAACTCGAGGTCGACACGACGCCCGGCGTGATCCGCTACCGCGTGTCGATCCTGTGGTTCCTCGGGTTCGCTGCGCTGGCCACGTGGGTTCTCACCCGCACCCGCTATGGCAGCTGGATCTTCGCCGTCGGTGGCAACAAGGACGCCGCCCGCTCCGTGGGTGTGCCCGCGGCCCGAGTGAAGACCTCGCTGTTCATGCTGGTGTCGGGTGCGGCGTGGCTCACCGGCATGTTGATCGCCTTCCGGCTGACCTCGGTGCAAGCCGACGTCGGCAACGGCAACGAGTTCGAGTTCATCATCGCCGCGGTGGTCGGAGGCAACCTCCTCACCGGTGGCTACGGCTCGGCGGCCGGTGCTGCCATCGGAGCCATCATCATGTCGATGTCCACCCAGGGCATCCCGTTCGCTGGGTGGCAGCAGGACTGGCGGTTCCTGCTCAACGGACTGATCCTGTTGCTCGCCGTGATCGTCAACAACGCAGTCCGCCGCCGAGCCGAGCGCGCGCGATAGGAGCCTGTCATGAGCACACCGTTCCTCGACATCCGTAGCGTCGACAAGTACTACGGCAACATCATCGCCCTGAAGGACATCACCACCCACGTGAACCAGGGTGAGGTCACCTGCGTGCTGGGCGACAACGGCGCCGGGAAATCGACCTTCATCAAGGTCCTGTCCGGCGTCCACCAGCACGACGGTGGGGAGATCAGCCTCAGCGGGGAGCCGGTCAAGTTCACTTCGCCCCGCGATGCGCTCGACCGCGGTATCGCCACCGTCTACCAGGACCTCGCCATGGTGCCCCTCATGTCGATCTGGCGGAACTTCTGGTTGGGCAGCGAGCCTCGCCGAGGTTTCTGGCCGTTCCGGTGGATCGACAAGGAGGAGGCCCAGCGCGTCGCTGTCGACGAGCTGGCCAAGATGGGCATCGACATCCGGGACCCTGAGCAACCGGTGGGTACGTTGTCCGGAGGTGAGCGCCAATCGGTGGCCATCGCTCGCGCCACCTACTTCGGCGCCAAGCTGCTCATCCTCGACGAGCCCACCTCGGCGCTCGGGGTCAAGCAGTCCGGTGTCGTGCTCAAGTACATCCTCGAGGCCCGGCGCCGCGGGTTGGCGGTGATCTTCATCACCCACAACCCGCACCACGCGTTCCCGGTGGGGGACCGCTTCCTCATCTTGAACCGCGGGCGGTCACTCGGGAACTTCGGCAAGGACGAGATCAGCCGCGACGAGTTGGTGGCCCTGATGGCGGGCGGTGCGGAACTGGAGCAGCTGAACCACGAGATAGAGAGCGCCCGCTGAACGATGACGGCCTCGACCTGCTGACCGTCGGACGGATCAGCGTCGACCTCTACGCCGAGCAGCTGGGGGTTCCTCTCGCCCAGGTCACCTCCTTTCGCAAGTCGGTCGGGGGTACCGCGACCAACGTGGCGGTCGCGGCGGCGCGCCTCGGGCGACGAGCCGCCGTGCTCACGCGGGTCGGCGCCGACGCGTTCGGCGACTACATCGTCGGTGCGCTCGACGACTCGTTCGCAGTCGACACCCGATTCATCAGCCGGCACCCGGAGTTGCTGACCCCGCTGGCGTTCGCGGAGCTGGCCGATCCGGCCGAGCCGACGATCATCTTCTACCGGGCCCCCGAGGCCCCGGACATGACGATCGACGCCGCGGCCGTGCCCGCCGACATCGTCCGGGATGTCCCGATCCTGTGGATCGCCGGTTCGTGCGTGTCGGGCGAGCCCAGCCGGTCGACCATCCACGAGCTGCTCGCCGTCCGTGGGCGCCGCTCCCATACGGAGCTGGCTGAGCGTGGGCGCCTCTCCCACACGGAGCTGGCTGAGCGTGGGCGCCTCTCCCACACGGAGCTGGCTGAGCGTGGGCGCTTCTCCCACACGGTGCTCGATCTCGACTGGCGGCCCCACTTCTGGTCCGACCCCACCGATGCGGGACGGGAGATCGGCGCCCTGCTCGACGGGGTCACGATGGCCATCGGGAACCGGACCGAGTGCGAGGTGGTGGTGGGCACCTCCGATCCGCATCGGGCCGCCGATCGGCTGCTCGAGCGTGGGCTCGAGGCGGCCATCGTGAAGATGGGCGGCGACGGTGTCCTGGTGGCCAGCGCCGATGGAGTCCGGGAGGAGATCCCGCCCTATCGGGTCGATGTCGTCTGCGGCCTGGGCGCCGGGGATGCGTTCGGTGGCGCGGTCTGTCACGGCTTGTTGGCCGGCTGGGATCTGGCCCGGTGTGCCCGTGCCGGCAACGCCGCCGGAGCCATCGTGGCCTCACGCCTGATGTGTGCAGATGACATGCCCTATCTCGAGGAGATCGAGGCCATGCTGGAGGACCGATCGTGACCGTGGAAGCTCCGAACCTTGGGGACAGTCGATGAACCTTTCCGATGCCCGCTGGGCCCAGCTGGTCGAGCGGCGAGCGCTCGAACCCCGGTCCGCCCTGGCGGCTCTGCAGGCCCGGGCTCGCCGTCCATTGTTGACCGATGGTCGCCTGATGATCGTGGCCGCCGACCACACCGCTCGGGGCATGCTCGGTGTGGGCTCGGACCCGTTCGTGATGGCCGACCGACGCCGCCTGCTCGACGCCCTGGTCACGGCCCTGGCTCACCCCGGCGTCGATGGCGTGCTCGGGAGCCCCGACGTGCTCGAGGAGCTGGCCCTGCTCGGTGCCCTCGACGGCAAGCTCGCTTTCGGGACCATGAACCGCGGTGGGTTGATGGGGGCGCACTGGGAGCTCGATGACCGCATGACCGCCTATGACCCGAGGTCGATCGCCGACCTCGGGCTCGACGGTGGCAAGGTGTTGCTGCGCCTCGCCGACGACGACGCCGGCACCGCCCCCACCATCGAGGCGTGTGCTCGGGCGGTCAGCGACATGGCCCGCCTCGGACTGCCGATCATGGTGGAGCCGTTGCCGTATCACATCACGCCCGAAGGGCAGGCCAAGCTCCTCGACGATGACGACAAGCTGCTTCGCGCCGTTGCCGTGGCCGGCTCGCTCGGCCACACCACGACGAGCACGTGGCTCAAGGTGCCGGCCGGCCGTGACCCCGCCCGCATGCTGTCCACCACGACGCTGCCGGCCTTGATCCTCGGCGGGGCGCCCGGCCCCGATCCCGAAGCGGCGTACGCCGCGTGGGAGGCCGCCATGGCGGTGCCGAACGTGCGGGGTCTCGTCGTGGGTCGGGCCCTGCTGTACCCCGCTGATGGCGACGTCGCCGCGGCGATCGACCGGGCGGCGCGCATCGTGCGCCCCGATGGCGCGGCGCGCATCGTGCGCCCCGCCGGCCAGACGGCCGAGCCATGACCGGCCCGGTGCTCCACCGTCAGCGCGGGTCCCTCGCCCAGGGACCTGACCCAGTCTGGCTGTCCGCCGAGGATGCCGGGTGGGACTGGACGGCGCTGCGCATCGTCCAGCTCGATCCCGGCGTTCCCCGGGTGATCGAGACCGGACCCTACGAGGCGATCGTCCTTCCGCTGTCCGCCACCGACCTGACGGTCGCCGTGGCGGGGGAACGGGTCCAATTGACCGGCCGCACGAGCGTTTTCGCTCGGGTCAGCGACTTCATGTACGTCGGCCGGTCGGCGTCGATGGAGCTGATCGCTCCACACGGGGGTGAGGTCGCGCTGGCCATGGCCCGGGCCGATCAGGATCTGCCTCCCCGGTACGGCCCGGCCGACGGCGTGGCCATCGAGACGAGAGGCGCCGGGCCCGCCACCCGCCAGGTCACCAATTTCGCCAGCCCCGACACCTGGAACCATGCGAGCAAGGTGATGGCGGTCGAGCTGTTGACCCCGGACGGCAACTGGTCCTCGTACCCACCGCACCGCCACGACGACTCGCCCGAGTGCCCGGTGAACAACGAGGAGATCTACTACTTCCGCATCGGCGAGCCAGATCCCGGGGGCGGCTATCGGTACTCGGCCGACGGATTCGGGTTGCATCGCACCTACACGCCCGACGGCGACATCGACCAGAACGTCGTGGTCCGCGACGGTGACGTGTTCTGCGTCCCCCGGGGTTATCACGGGCCGTGCATCGCCGCTCCCGGGTACCCCATGTACTACCTGAACGTCCTCGCCGGACCAGGAGGTGCGCGCTCGATGGCCTTCTGCGACGACCCCGCCCACCACTGGGTCCGCGACACCTGGGCCGGTATGCCAACCGATCCCCGCTGCCCCATGACGGGGATCTCGTGAGCCGCACGCCGCGCCCCGAAGGGGCGCGAGAAGGCGACCAGGAGGCAGTGAGCCGCACGCCGCGCCCCGAAGGGGCGCGAGAAGGCGACCAGGAGGCAGTGAGCCGCACGCCGCGCCCCGAAGGGGCGCGAGAAGGCGACCAGGAGGCAGTGAGCCGCACGCCGCACCCCGAAGGGGCGCGAGAAGGCGACCAGGAGGCAGTGAGCCGCAAACGGGGGGCTGACAGACCCGTGATCGGAATCGGGGTCGTGGGGTTCGGATGGATGGGCCAGGCCCACAGCCGCTCGTACCGCCGTCTGGCCAGCCTGTTCCCGGAGCGGACCTTCGACACGGCGCTCATCCTGTGCGCCGATCCGATGGAGGATCGCCGCCGCGGCGCCGTCGACGATTTCGGCTTCGCCGCCGCGACCGAACATTGGCGTGACGTCGTCGACCACCCGGACATCACGGTGGTGAACGTGTCGGCACCGAACATGCTCCACGAGGAGGTGGCGGTGGCGGCGGCGGAGGCGGGAAAACACGTCTTCTGCGAGAAGCCGGTCGGTGGCACACCCGAGCAGACCGTCCGCATCGCGGCCGCGGCGCGGGCGTCCGGCGTCGTGACCGGGGTCGGGTACAACTACCGGTGGGCTCCGATGGTGCAACACGCTCGCAACCTGATCTCGTCGGGGCAGCTCGGGCAGATCACGAACTACCGGGGTCGCTTCTTCTCCTCCTACGGCAGCGATCCGCTCGGGCTGCTGTCGTGGCGGTTCCTCGTCGATCAGGCCGGCTACGGCGTGTCGTCGGACATCTTGAGCCACGCGGTCGACCTCGCTCACTACCTGATCGGTCCCATCGACCGATTGACCGGAACTCGCGCCACGTTCATTCCGGAGCGACCGCTGCCCGCCGGTGGCGGGACGCACTACGAGCGAGGCCGGCCCGGCGACCCGACGGGCACGGTCACCAACGAGGACTACGCCGCCCTGCTGTGCGAGTTCGCCAACGGTGCCTTCGGCTCGTTCGAGTCGTCGCGGTCGATGGTCGGCCCGGAGAGCCAGATGGCCTTCGAGGTGTTCGGGACGAAGGGCTCGATCGCCTGGAACCTCGAGACCCTGAACGAGCTGTCGGTGTTCCTCGTCGATGAGGCGGGTCGGGCGCCGCGCGGGTACACCACCGTGTACGCTGGCGACCGCTATCCCTACCACGGTCACTTCGTACCGGGTGACGCCAACGCCATCGGCTACGAGGACCTCAAGGTGATCGAGGGGTTCGAGTTCCTGTCGTCAGTGGCCGCCGGTCGCCCCCACGATCCCGGGTTCGAGGCCGCCCTCGACTACGTCGCCGTGCAGGCGGCGTGGCTCGAATCGTGCACGTCGGGCCAATGGGTACACGTCGCCGAGCACAGAACGGCCACCTCCGCGTGAACCGCGTTCAACCTCACGAGGGGGTCTGATGGACACCGTCCGCCTCACCACCGCGCAGGCCATCGTCCGCTGGCTCGTGGCCCAGCGCACGATCATCGACGGCGAGGATCGCCCGCTGTTCCCGGGCGTGTTCGCCATCTTCGGTCACGGCAACGTGACGTGCCTGGGCGAGGCCCTCCATCGGGCCGGCGACGACCTCCCCACCTGGCGCGGTCAGAACGAGCAGGGCATGGCGCTCGCGGCCGTCGGCTTCGCCAAAGCGGTGCGCCGGCACCAGATCATGGTGGCCACCACCTCGATCGGCCCGGGCGCCGTCAACATGGTGACCGCCGCCGGCGTGGCCCACGCCAACCGACTCCCGGTGCTGCTGCTGTCGGGTGACACCTTCGCCAGCCGTCTGCCCGATCCGGTCCTTCAGCAGGTCGAGCACTTCGGCGATCCGACCATCACCGTCAACGACGCCTTCAAACCGGTCACGCGGTTCTGGGATCGCATCGTGCGCCCCGAGCAGATCCTCGCCTCGCTGCCGCAAGCGCTGCGCACGATGCTCGACCCGGCCACGTGCGGCCCCGCGTTCATCGGTCTCCCCCAGGACATCCAGGCCGAGGCCTACGACTATCCCGACGCCTTCTTCGCCCTCACGGTGCACGAGGCCCCTCGGCCGCGGCCTGATCGGGGGCAGGTGGCGTCGGCGGCCGACGCCCTCCGCACCGCGCGGCG
Source organism: uncultured Acidobacteriota bacterium (assembly GCA_963732655.1). Taxonomy (GTDB): domain Bacteria; phylum Actinomycetota; class Acidimicrobiia; order Acidimicrobiales; family SHLQ01; genus CAVTWS01. The sequence goes on from CAVTAI010000013.1 coordinate 316,911, forward strand.
TCCGCTCATCGTCGCCGGAGGCGGTGTCCACTACGCCGACGCCGAGGGCGAGCTGGCGGCGTTCGCCGAAGCGCACGGCATCCCCGTGGTCGAGACGGTCGCCGGTAAGGCCTGCTTGGTGGCAGACCACCCCCTCAACGCCGGACCGATCGGGGCCACCGGGTGCGCGTCGGCCAACACGCTCGCCGCCGAGGCCGACATCGTGCTGGCGGTGGGCACGCGGCTGCAGGACTTCACCACCGGTTCGTGGACGGTGTTCGGCGACGACACCCGGTTCGTGGCCGTCAACGCCGCCGGGTTCGACGCCGTGAAACATCGTTCCATCGCCGTGGTTGGCGACGCCCGGGAGACGCTGACCGAGCTCGGCCCGCACCTCGAGGGCTGGCGTTCCGAAGCCGGGTGGGTCGAGCGGGCGGGCGAGCTGACGGCGGACTACCACGCCTATATCGACGACATCGCCACCGCCGGCACCGGCACCGAGGGTGATCCGACCTACGCCCAGGTCGTGGGCGCCATCGACCGCCTGTCACGGCCCGGCGACTATGCGGTGTCGGCGGCGGGCGGGTTCCCCGGCGAGCTCAACAACGGTTGGCGCGCCAAGGAGATCCGTAGCTTCGACGTGGAGTACGGGTTCTCGTGCATGGGCTACGAGATCTCGGGGGCGTGGGGCGCCAAGATGGCCCGGCCCGACGGCGAGGTCATCGTCTTCGTCGGTGACGGCTCCTATCTGATGATGAACAGCGACCTGTACAGCTCGGTGCTGTCGGGTCACAAGTTGATCGTGATCGTGTGCGACAACGGCGGGTATGCGGTGATCAACCGGCTCCAGGTGAACCAGGGTGGTGAGCCGTTCAACAACCTGCTCGCCGACACCCGGCACCGGGAGCTGGTGCGCGTCGACTTCGCGGCTCACGCCGCCGCCATGGGATGTGTCGCCGAGGATGTCGGGTCGATCGCCGAACTCGAGGCGGCGTTCGGTCGTGCCCGGGGATCAGAGCGGACCCATGTCATCGTGCTCAGGACCGACCCTTTCTCCTGGACGGAAGGTGGCGCCTTCTGGGAGGTGGGGGTGCCCGAGGTGAGTGAATCAACCCGCGTGCGTGCCGCACGTGAGGCGATGGAAACCGGCCGTCACGGCCAGAGAAGAGGAATCTGATGACCGACCCGACCCTTCGGATCGGCGTGTTGGGGTGCGGACGCATCGGGCGCATGCACGCCGAGTTGCTCGCCCGGCGGGTGCCCGGCGCGACGTGTTCTGGTGTCTATGACGTGGTGGCCGAGGCGGCCGCAAACGTCGCCCGAGAGCTCGGTGTCGTCAACTTCTCGTCGGCGGAGGAGCTCATCGGCTCACCGGACGTCGATGCCGTCGCCATCTGCACGTCGACCGACACGCATGTCGCCCTCATCGTGGCGGCGGCCGCGGCCGGTAAGCCCATCCTCTGCGAGAAGCCCGTCTCACTCGACCTCGCCGCCATCGACCAGGCCGTCGCCGCGGTGGAGCGAGCCGGCGTGCTCTTCCAGATCGGCTTCAACCGGCGGTTCGATCCGAGCCACGCCGAGGTTCAGCGGCGGGTCGACTCCGGCCAGGTGGGCACGGTGGAGATGGTGAGGATCACCAGCCGCGACCCGGCGCCTCCACCGATCGCCTACATCGAACGCTCGGGTGGCATCTTCCTCGACATGACGATCCACGACTTCGACATGGCCCGATTCGTCGCCGGCTCCGATGTCGCCTCGGTGTTCGCCACTGGTGCCGTCCGGGTCGACCCGGCCATCGGCGCCGCGGGCGACCTCGACACGGTGACGGTCGTGCTCACCCATGTCGACGGCACCATCACCACGATCGACAACTCACGGCGGGCGGTCTACGGATACGACCAGCGCGTCGAGGTGTTCGGGTCGGCCGGGATGGCCGCATCGGAGAATCCGTTGGCCACGACGACGGTGTATCGCGGGCTCGACGGCGGCGAGTCGTCGCCACTGCCGTGGTTCTTCCTCGATCGGTACGTGCCGAGTTACCTCGCCGAATGGGAGGCTTTTGTCGCCGCGGTGAGGTCCGGGGGTCCCAGCCCGGTCACGATGAAGGACGGACGTGAACCCCTGGTGATCGGCTTGGCGGCCATGCTGTCCCAGCGCGAGGGTCGCGCGGTGGCCTTGGCCGAGATCGATCCGGCGCGAGCGAGAGGCTGACCATGAACGATCACGGGCCGGTCGCCCTGGGCTTCGACATCGGCGGGACCAACATCCGGGCCATTCCGGTGAGCCGGAGCGGCCCCCTCGGTGACTGGATCCACGTTCGCCGACCCGAAGATCCGACGGTCATGCTGGAGGCGATCGTCGGTCTCTGGCGCCAGGCCTCGGAGAGCCACGACATAGGTGCCATCGGGGTCGGCTGTGCCGGTGTCGTCGACCGCGAGGGCACCGTTCGCACGTCACCCAACATCGCCATGTTGAGCCACTACCCGATGCGCGCCCAGGTGGCCGGTGCCACTGGGTTGCCGGTCGCCGTCGAGAACGACGCCACCGCTGCGGCCTGGGCGGAAGCGTCGGTGGGGGATTCGATCGCCTCGGACCTGGCCTTCGTCACCTTCGGCACCGGCATCGGCGGTGGTTTCGTTTTGGGCGGTTCCCTCTACCGGGGGGCCTCGGGATTCGCCGGCGAGATCGGCCACATCACCGTGGTGACGGGCGGCATCTTGTGCGTGTGCGGCCGGCGGGGCTGCTGGGAGCGCTATGCGTCGGGCTCCGCGCTCGGTCACCAGGCCCGAGATGCGGTGGCCGCCGGCCGGGCTCCGTCCGTGCTGGCCGCGGCGGGGGGCGACCCTCACGCGGTCCGGGGTGAACACGTCCTCAGGCTGGCCGGCGAAGGCGACCTCATCGCCCAGGCGCTCGTGAACGAGCACGCCCGCTGGATCGCTGTCGGCCTCGACAGCCTGGCCAACGTGCTCGATCCGTCGACCTTCGTCCTGGGCGGCGGGGTCAGCGAAGCCGGTGAGACGTTCCGTTCGGCGGTCGAGGCGGCCTACCGACTGGCCGTGGTCGATCGAGACGCCCGAGAGCCGGCGGTCATCCGCCTGTCCGAATACGGCGACCGGGCCGGTGCCATCGGGGCCGGGCTGGTGGCCCTCGATCTGCTGTAGGCGGCGCGAGCGCCCTCAGGCGGTGAGGCGCCGAGCAGCGTGGTCGGTGAGCGCGGCGCCGACCGTGCCGATGTCGTCCCCCCGCTCCAGGCAGTCGAGGAGGACCTCGGCGGCCGATGGGGGTGTGAGCCGACCGACGGGCTGATCCCGATCGAGGTTGGTCGGAAACGAGTAGCCCTCGGCGCAGGCGGCGACGGCCCGACGGGCACCGTCGATGTCGCCGGCGGCCCACCGCTGGCGCACCACCGGATACACCGCCAACGACATCCGGTACCGATCCACCGACTCCATGGCCCGGCCGAACGCCGAGGAGATCTGGAGCAGGTTGGCCATCCGGATCACGTCCGGGGTGCGGTTGGTACCCGCGGCGTGGAACACCGCCGGGTTGAGCAGCACCAGGTCACCCGGGCCGAGGTCGAGTTGGATGTGATGCTCGGCGAAGTACTCGACGAACTCGGGACGCCGCCAGGCCAGGTAGCCGGGCTCGTACAGCTGCGACCAGGGCAGGATCATCGTGGTCCCGGACGTGGCCGGCATGTCGACATGCGCCACCACACCCTGCAAGGTGAGCAGCGGGGACATGCGGTGCACGTGCGGCGGGTACTGCTCGGCGGTCTCATCGGTGAGGAATCCGAGGTGATAGTCGCGATGGGGCATCTGGGCGTCGCCCCCGGGATTGACGACGTTGACCTGCGAGGTGATCTGGTAGCCCGGTCCGAGCCACGCTGACGCGGCGAGGGCCACGAAGTCGTTGCTGTAGTAGTCGACGAAGGTCTCCGGATCGAGCAGCGCCAGCTTTTCCAGCGCGTTCCAGACCCGGTCGTTGTCCCCGGGTTTGGCGTAGTGATCACCGGCTTGGATCCCGGCCTGACGCTCACGTTCGATGATCGTGCGGAAGGCGTCCGAAGCCCGGTCGACGATGTCCGGTGGCACCGCCGCGGTGATGACGAGAACCCCGGGACCGTCGGACAAGACGAAGGCCCATTCCGCTCGGAGGGCATCGTCGGTCGTATCGGAGTCGAGCCGGCGGCGGAGCTCGGGGCCGTCGTACACCGGAATCCCCGAACGCACCGTCGAGGCCAGGGGGTAGTCGATCGGATTGGTCTCGCTTTCGACGACGGTGCGGAAGTCCTCGAGCCGGCAATCCGACGCCCGGAATCGGTTCGGCGAGAGTCGAGTCACAGACGCCAGCTTACGAGCTGCGCCCGATCCCGTCAGCTGAGCTTCGCGCTCATGACCCCGTCACCCATCTGCTTCATGATGCGGACGGATTCGCTGCGGCCCATGCCGCCCATCGCCTTGGCCCCGTCACGCATCTCTTGTCCGACGAACCACACCGGGCCGTTGTCCGACAGGTTGGCCAGGGCCTCGGCCACGACCTCCTCGGGTGTCGCGGCACCCGGGATGGGAGTGCCGTCGTCGGGGTGCGCCAGGTTGCCGCGTTTGACGAGGAGCGTGCGGAGCGCAGGTGTGTCGGTCACGCTGAGGACGAGGGACAAGACGTCGACGCCGTGGTGTTCGAGCTCAGCCCACAGCCCCTCGGCCAGCACCATGTCGAACGCCTTGGTGGCCGAGTAGGTGACGCGGTTGACGCCCCCGCCGATCACCGCTCCCGACGACAGGAGGATGATGCCGCCGCGCCCGCGATCGCGCATCGGTGCCGCGAACGTGTGGCAGAGCTGAAGCGGGGCCACGCAGTTGCGTTGCACCATCGCCAGCGCATCGGCGACCGGGAGGTCGAGGAACTCCTCGTAATACGGATCGGCTCCGGCGCAGTAGACGAACATGCCGACCTCCAGTCCCGTCGTGGTGTCGGTCAGCTCCGCAGCGGCGCCAGCGTCGGCGAGGTCGACGGCCACGCAGCGCGTTTCCACACCATGGCGTGACCGGATGTCGTGGGCGACTTCTTCCAGCAACGCCGGGCGTCGGGACACGAGGACGACGTTGAGTCCGTGCTCGGCGAAGGCGTGGGCGAACGCCGAACCGACACCGTCGGACGCTCCGGCGACGAGCGCCCACGGTCCGTAGCGGGCGGAGAGGGCTGGCGTGTCAGCCATCGTCTCGACCTCGTCGGCTGGCGATGAACGGGGATCGTAGGTCATCGGTACCGTCTCGATTCCGAACGCTGTGCCGGACTTACGTCCTCTCCGCACGCATGTTACGTTCCTCAGGTCGGCCACTGGGGATGGTGCAGCCGACGTTAGGGGGAGACATGTCGACAAGGACGAGCCGCTGCCTGTTCGCGCTGGCGATGACGATGGGGCTACTCGCCGCAGCGTGCGGAAACTCAGACGACGACGACGTCGCCGAGTCCGAGACGGTCGAATCGACTGACGGCGGCGCAGCCGAGGAGACGATCACGACCGCGCCGCCCGCCGAGGACGCCGCCGAGGGTGCGACGACGACGACGGGGGCCGAGGCAGACGAAGGCAGCTCGGGCACAGGGGCTAGCACCTTTCCGACGAGCTTCCCCGCCGACTTCGTGGCGCTCGACGTGCCCGGCGTGACCGACACCGAGATCCGGTACGCGGTCATCGCCACCGAGGCCAACAACCCACTGGGGACCTGCATCCGACCGTGTTACACGGACGGCATCGAGGCCTACTTCCGGTACGTGAACGAGAACGGCGGCATCTACGGCCGCCAGCTCGTCATCGGCCAGAACCTCGATGACGAGTTGTCCAACAACCAGGTGCGCACGGAGGAGGTGCTGGCCGAAGGAGACGCGTTCGGCGTGTTCGGTTCGACTCTCGTCTTCAGTGGCGCGCCGGTGCTGCAGGACAACGGGGTACCGACCTACATCTTCGGGATTCACGCCGTGGAGCAGGCCGATCGTGACGCCATCTTCGGTCACAACGGCCAGGCCTGTGCCACGTGCACGAACCGCACCATCCCGTACCTGGCCCGCGAGGCCGGGGCGACGTCTGTCGGTCTGCTCGGGTACGGAATATCGGAAAACTCCAAGCAGTGCGCCGGCGCCTACCGGGATTCGATCGAGCAGTACAGCGAGGACGTCGGGGGCATCACCGTCGGCTACTTCAACGACGACCTCGACTTCGGCCTGTCGAACGGCATCGCCCCCGAGGTGACGGCCATGCTCGAGGCGGGGGTCGACTTCGTCGCGACGTGTATGGACCTCAACGGCATGCTGACGCTGGCGCAGGAGCTCGATCGTCAGGGCGGCCAGGATGTCGTGCTCCAGCACCCCAACACCTACAACCTGGACTTCGCCCGTGAAGCTGGTGACCTGTTCGCCGGCGACTACGTGATCACGGCGTTCCGGCCCTTCGAGGCGGCGGGCGACAATCCGGCCATCGCCGCCTTCTTCGAGCAGATGGAGGCCCTCGACCAGGACCTCACCGAAGCTTCGATGATTGGCTGGCTCAATGCCGATCTTGCGGTCCGGGGCCTGATCGAGGCCGGTCCGGAGTTCGACCGCCCGTCGGTGCTCGCCGCCACGAACGCCATCACGGACTACAGCGCCGGCGGGCTCGTGGTCCCGATCGACTGGACTCGTCAGCACACGCCGCCGGTCGAGGGTGATCCCGCCAACGACTATGCGCAGGAATGCTTCGCCGCCGTACAGTTCGACGGCCAGGACTTCATTGCCATCTCGGGCGACACCACGCCGTGGTTGTGCTGGCCGAATGACACGCTCGAGTGGGGCGAACCGGTCCCGACCGACTTCGGGTAGGAAGGCAAACGATGCGGAGTGACCGGCGGTGACGGTGTACCGGGTCATCCAATGGGCGACTGGTGCCGTCGGCCGACATGCAGTCGCGGCGATCCACGATCATCCGGAAATGGAGCTCGTGGGCGCCCGCGTGTACAGCGCCGACAAGGCCGGTCGCGATGTCGGCGAGCTCTGCGGCATCGGCCCCACCGGCATCCTCGCCACCGCCGATCGAGACGAGATCCTCGGCCTCGACGCTGACTGCGTGATCTACGCCGCCCAGGGCGAGATGGATCCGTTGGGTGCACTCGACGACATCTGCCTGCTCCTCGCGTCGGGCAAGAACGTCGTGTCGACGGCGGTCACAGCACTGATCTATCCCAAGAGCGCCGGACCGGTGTTCGTCGATCGACTCGAGGCGGCGTGCCGGGCTGGTGGCACGTCCTTCCACGGCACGGGCATCGAGCCCGGGTGGGCCGGCGAGGTCCTGCCCCTCACCATGTCGTGCCTGTTCCGGTACATCGAGTCGATCCGTGTCCAGGAGCTGATGGACTACTCGAACTATGACAGTCGGGACATGCTCGTCGACATCATGGGATTCGGGTTGCCGCCTGATGCCCCGGTCGCCCTCGCCGATGCCGATCTCGTCGGCGTCACCTTCAAGGCGCCGCTCATGCTGGTGGCCGAGGGTCTGGGCGCCACGATCGAGGAGTTCGTGTACCACCGTGAGGTCGCAGTCGCCCAGGAGAGCTTCGACATCACCGCTACCCGCATCGAAGCCGGCACCGTGTCGGCGCAGCGGTACTCGTTCACGGCGATCATCCACGGCCGACCAGCGCTGACCATCGAGCACATCACCCGGCTTCGCGACGATCAGGCCCCGGACTGGCCACGCGGACGCGGCTGGACGGTCGAGGTCGAGGGCTCGCCCTCGATGTCGCTGGTGTCGGAGATCGGGGTCCACGGCGAGGACGAGAACGACCAGGGCTGCATGGGCACCGCGATGCACGCCGTGCACGCCATCCCGCACGTGTGCGCGGCGGCACCGGGAGTCCGCACGTTCCTCGATCTCCCGATGATCACCGGACGCCATGCCTTTCGGCCACCGTCGCGGAGCATGGAGAAACGCGCTCATGACTCGAAGCCATCGATTGCCTTGCCAATGTCGGGCTGGGTGACACGAAACAGCCGGACTGGATGACGAGGGTCAAGGAGGACTATTTCAAGGGCGGCGACGGCTTCATGGCCAGCCAGGACCTCAACGAGTTCCTCGACCACATGGATGCCAACGGCGTCGAGCGGGCCATCCTCCTGACCCAGCTGTCCACGCCGGACGACCGGGCGCGCCGGTACGCCGACGCCCGGCCCGATCGGTTCTCGCTCGGCATCGGCGGGTTCAACCTGCTGCGCCCCATGCCGTCGCTGCGGGAGCTCGAAGTGGCGGCGCGAGATCTGCCCGTCTCCTACGCCGTGATCGGGCCGAGCTTCTGGGGTGACGGCATGTATCCGGCCACCGATGCGGTCTACGCGCCGCTGTATACGAAGTGCTGCGACCTCGATCTGCCGTTGTGCATGAACACGGGCCTCCCCGGTCCACCGATCCCCGGGGAGGTGCAGAACCCCATCTATCTCGACCGGGTGTGCGTTCGGTTCCCGGAGCTCAAGCTGTGCATGATCCACGGCGCCGATCCGTGGTGGGACACCGCGATCCGGCTCATGATCAAGTACAAGAACCTGCGTTTGATGACCTCCGCGTGGTCACCGAAGCGTCTGCCCGAATCGCTCCTGCACTTCATGAAGACCCGAGGCAAGGACCGGGTCATCTTCGCGTCGGACCACCCGGTGCTCACCATGGAGCGTTGCGTCGGTGAGGCCACGGCGCTCGGTTTGCCTGACGACATCCTCGACGGCTGGCTCTACGGGAACGCCGAGGCTTTCTTCTTCTCGAGCGGAGGCACCAGCACGTGAGCGCACACGACGGAACGTTCTGGGGGCTCATCACCGCCCGCGCCGACACTACGCCCGACTCTCCCTTCCTGGAGGACGAGGACCGCCGGTCGGTGACCTTCGGCGAGTTTCGCTCGCTCGCCGAGCGGGTGGCCGCCGGCCTGATCGCCGAGGGGGTTGACCTGTCGGGTGTGGTCAGCTGGCAGCTCCCGACCACCATCGACACCGTGGTGCTGATGGCGGCGCTGGCCCGGCTCGGGGTCGCCCAGAACCCGATCATCCCCATCCTGCGCGAGCGCGAGGTGCGGTACATCCTCAGCGAGGCGAAGTCGTCGTCGCTGTTCGTACGCCCCGTCTGGCGCGGGTTCGACCACGAAGGTCTGGCCCACGAACTGGCCGGTGAGCTGGGTTTCGAGGTCCGCTCGAGCGACACCCTGCCCATGGGCGACCCCGCGACCCTGCCCCCGGTCTCGGCGGGCGACGACCTCCGGTGGCTGTTCTACACATCGGGTTCGACTGCTGACCCCAAGGGCGTCTGGCACCGCGACGGGTCGGCGGTCGCTGGGAGGAACGGTTTCGTCGGCAACCTCCGCCCCCGGCCCGACGACGTGCTTCCCATCGCCTTCCCGATCGCCCACATCGGCGGCGTCTGCATGCTGTCGGCCGCGCTCACCGTCGGCTTCAAGATCGTCCTCCTGCACACGTTCGATCCGGCGACCAGCCCCCAGCTGATGGCTGATCGGGGAGCCACGTTCCTCGGCAGCGCCCTGCCGTTCTTCGTCGCCTACCTGCAGGCCCAGCGCGAGTACGGCGAGGAGCCGTTGTTCCCGAGGTTGCGGACCTGCGTCAACGGCGGTGCTCCGAAGCCGCCAACGCTTCATGCCGAGGTGAAAGAGCAGCTCGGCGGCCTCGGGGTCGTCGGGAGCTGGGGTCTGACGGAGTTCCCGGTCGCCACGAGCGGCGGATTCGACGATGACGACGAGCAGCTCGCCGCCACCGAGGGGGTGGCGTCGCCCGGGGTCGAGATCCGTGTCGTGGCGCTCGATGGCACCGAGTGCGGTCCCGGCGAGGAGGGCGAGCTGCGGTTGCGGGGTCCCCAGATGTTCGCCGGCTACGCGGACCCGGCGCTCGATGCGGGCGCCAAGGACGAGTTGGGGTACTTCCGGACCGGCGACCTCGGCATCGTCGGCCCGGCGGGGCACGTGACCATCACGGGCCGCGTGAAGGACATCATCATCCGCAACGCCGAGAACATCTCCGCCGCGGAGATCGAGAACCTGCTGCACGAGCATCCCGGCATCGCCGATGTGGCCGTCATCGGCGTGCCCGATCCCCGCACGGGCGAGAAGGTCTGCGCAGTGGTGGTGGCCGCCGGCCCCGACGTGCCGACCCTGGCCGGCATCGCGTCGTTCTGCGCCGAGCGGGGCCTGGCGCGTCAGAAGAGCCCGGAGCGGCTCGAGGTGGTCGACGAGATTCCTCGTAACGCCATGGGCAAAGCCGAGAAGGTCATCCTCCGCCGTCGGTTCGCCGGTCCGGCCGAGTAGCCCGGAACGGCGGACGTGACGCCACCCGAAGCGCAGGCCCGGCGGGGGCTCAGCGGCGGGCGCCGACCAGGTGTTCGAGGGCCAGCTGCTGAAGGTGGACGAAACCCAGATCGCGTTCGGCCGCCTTGTCAGGATCGAACGCGTCGTCGGCCGCCAGCAGATCACCGGCGGTCTCGCCGGCGTCGAGGGTGGAGACGGCGAGGTCGAGGACCCCGGACGCGACCATGGCTTCCTGGACCCGAGGGTCGGCTCGGAACGCCACCGCCCGCTCGGCCAGCAGCAGGTAGGAGTCCATGCACGCCGCCGCGGACACCCACACGCCCTCCATGTGCTCGGTACGCGACGGCTTGTAGTCGAAGTGACGAGCGCCTGAGTATCGGGGCGCCTCCGGATATCCGGGGAAGCCGTTCTCCAGCAGGTCGACGGTGAAGAACGCCGAGATCAGGTCGCCGTGGCCGAAGACGAGGTCCTGGTCGTACTTCATGCCCCGTTGACCGTTGAGGTCGATGTGGAACAACTTGTCGCTCCACAGCGCCTGGCCGATCTGATGGGTGAAGTTGAGGTTGACCATCTGCTCGTGGCCGACCTCGGGATTGAGGCCGACGATGTCACCGTGGTCGAGCTCGGCGATCAGGGCCAGTGCGTGGCCGACGGTGGGGAGGAAGATGTCGCCCCGCGGTTCGTTCGGCTTGGGCTCCAAGGCGATCCGGAGGTCGTATCCCTGGTTCTTGATGTATCCGGCGACCGTGTCGAGGCCTTCCTTGTACCGTTCGAGCGCAGCGTAGACATCCTTCGAGCCGTCGTACTCGCTGCCCTCACGCCCGCCCCACATGACGAAGGTGGAGGCGCCGAGCTCACCGGCGAGATCCACGGCGCGGAGGATCTTGCGCAGACCGAAGCGGCGGACCTGCCGATCGTTCGCCGTGAGGGCGCCGTCCTTGAACACCGGGTGACTGAATGTGTTGGTGGTGACCATCTCGATGACGAGGCCGGACGCCGTCACCGTGTCGTGGAGGCGGCGGACCCGGGCCGATCGGGTCGCTTCGTCGGCGTCGAACGGGAACACGTCGTTGTCGTGGAACGAAATGCCCCACGCGCCGAGCTCGGCGAGACGTTCGGTGTACTCCCAGGGGTCGAGCGCCGGGCGGGTGGCGGTGCCGAACGGGTCGACTCCCAACCAGCCGACGGTCCACAGGCCGAAGGAGAACTTGTCGTCGGGGCGAGGTGCGCGGCTCATCGAGGCCTCCGGTGGGATGACTGCCCAGTGCGGGATGACTGTCTAGTGTCAGCCACCATAGACCCTTCGGATTCGATGCTGACCGTCCACGCGAACCGCCTGCGCGCCGTCGTCGATGCCCGACTCGGCGGTCGCATCTGCTCGCTGTCCGTCGATGGTGTCGAGTTGCTGGCGCCCCGCACCGGGCCGGACGAGTGGCTGCTCTGGGGGATCTATCCGATGGTGCCATGGGCGGGGCGAGTTCGGTTCGGCCGATTCGAGTTCGACGGCCAGGAGCACCAGCTCGGTGTCGACCTGTATCCCCATGCGTGCCATGGCCTGGGTCACAAGGTGCCCTGGGCTCGTGTCGGTCCGGCCGAGCTCCGACTCGACCTCGCGGGGACCTGGCCGTACGGCGGGCAGGTCACGCAGACCTTCGGAACCGAAGGCTCGGACATCGTCGTGACGATGACTGTTCGGGCGACGAACCGGATGCCGGTGATGCTCGGCTGGCACCCATGTTTCCGTCGGCGTCTCGACCTCGGTGAGCCGGTGGAGCTGCAGTTCTCACCCGAGTTCATGTGGGAGCGCGACGACGTCGGGATTCCGACCGGTCGGACCGATCCGCCCCCACCGGGCCCGTGGGACGACTGCTTCGGCGGCGTCGCCCAGGCTCCCACCCTCCAGTGGCCGGGGGTCGGCACCCTCGGCCTCCAGGCGCGGTTCCTGGACGGGTCCGGCTCACCCGGGGTCGACACTTGGGTGGTCTACGACCAGCAGCCCGACATCGTGTGCGTCGAACCGCAGAGCCAGCCCCCGGACGCCTTCAATCGTGAGCCGCTGGTGGTCGAGTCGGGCGATTCGCTGGCCCTGGAGATGCGTCTGACGTGGGAGGACCCTCGATCATGACCCGCGTCGTTCTCGGTATCGATTCGTCCACACAGTCCACGAAGGTGGAGGCCCGGGACCTCGAGACCGGCGCCGTCCTCGGGGTGGGACGAGCCCGGCACCTCGAGACCCATCCGCCGATCTCCGAGCAGGATCCCGAGTCGTGGTGGCAGGCGCTGATCGAGGCCGTGTCGTCGCTCGGTGACCTGCGGCGGCGCGTGGTGGCCGTGGCCGTGGCCGGGCAACAGCACGGCCTCGTCGTGCTCGACGCCGCCGGTGCGGTGGTGCGACCGGCCAAGCTCTGGAACGACACCACCTCGGCGGCCGAGGCCGCCGACCTCGTCGCCCGGTTGGGCGCGCCGTGGTGGGCGGACGCCTGTGGGTCGGTGCCGGTGGCGGCGTTCACCGTGACCAAGGTGGCCTGGTTGGCGGCCCACGAGCCGCACCACCACGCGCGCATCCGCCGGGTGATGCTGCCCCACGACTACCTGACCTGGCGGCTCACCGGCGAGCACGTGACCGACCGGGGCGACGCGTCGGGCACCGGCTGGTGGTCCCCCGCTGGGTACCGCGACGATGTGCTCGACCTCGTCGGCCTCAGCTCTGATCTCCTGCCACGGGTGCTCGGACCGTGGGAAGCGGCCGGACCGCTCTCGGCGGGAGCGGCCGAGGTGTTGGGCCTCCCCGGTGGCGCCACCGTGGGCCCCGGCACCGGTGACAACATGGGCGCCGCCCTCGGTCTGGGCTTGGCGTCGGGCGATGTCGCCGTCTCACTCGGCACCTCGGGCACCGCGTACGCCGTGTCCGACCGACCGACCGCCGACGCGAGCGGCGCTGTCGCCGGTTTCGCCGATGCGGCTGGTGCTTTTCTCCCGCTGGTGTGCACGCTCAACGCCACCCGGGTCACCGACACGGTCGCCGCGTGGCTCGGTGTCGACGCCGCCGAGCTCGGAGAGCTTGCGCTGACGGCCGGCGACGGATCCGGCGGCGACAGCGACGATGAGAGCAGCCCGATCCTCGTGCCGTACTTCGACGGCGAACGCACGCCGAACCGGCCCGACTCCACCGGCCTGATGACGGGCATGCGCACCGGCACCAGCCGTGCCGAGCTCGCCCGGGCCGCGTTCGACGGCGTCCTGTGTGGCTTGCTGGATGGCGTGGATGCGCTCACCGCGGCCGGGGCCAGTACCGGCGGCCGGATCCACCTGGTCGGCGGCGGCGCTCGATCCCGGGCGTACCGTCAGCGCCTGGCCGATCTGGTGGGAGCGCCGATCCTGGTCCCGGCTCTCGACGAGGCGGTGGCGACCGGCGCCGCCGTTCAGGCCGCGGCCGTGCTCGCCGGTAGCGGTGCTGCCGAGGTCGTGGCGCGGTGGGTCCTGGGTGCCGCCGAGCAGGTCGACCCCCGCCCGGGTATCGATGCCGCGGCCCGCCGTGCCCAGTACGCCGCCGCCCGCGATCTCACGGCCTGACCGCCCGGTCCCGCAGTATCTCGGCCAGGATCGGTCCGATGCGGGCGGCCAGCGTGGGGTTGGCATAGCCGACCCACGCGACGGGCGAGGTGGTATCGAGGGGGGCGTCGAGCGGTCCGCCCCACGGGTCGGTCACGACCCCGCCGGCCTCGGTGAGCAGCATCGCCGTGCACAGGTCGTAGGGGTGGCAGGCCAGCGCCGAGGGGTCGACGAGGGGTCGGAGATCGGCGACGAAACGGTCTCGCCCGGTGATCAGCTCGTGCAGCTGGCCTCCCGATGAGATGTACTCGTCGTCGAACACCACCTGACTGCCGAGGCGGGCGAAGAGCTCGGCCTCGATCTGGGCCAACACCGGCTTGCCCGGTGGGAAGAACTTGGCGAGGCCCCCGAAGCCGTGTTCGAGGTCGGTCGCGGTGGAGGGTCGCACGACGAGGTTCGAAACGGCGCCCGAGTCCAGGGCGACGCGGGTGGCGGTCACGCCTCCACCCCTCGTGCCGCTGAGCTGATCGGCTGCCCCCTGCTTGGTGGTCGGGAGCTCGGTCATGGCGGCGGCGACGATGTCGTCGAGCGAACCGCCGTGAGGTGCCGCGGCGGCGAGGGCCCACGCCGGCCGTTTGTCGTACATGAGTCCACGGGTGCCGTCGATGGTGTCGACGATGACGGTCCACTCCGCGCTCGAACCGACCGTGACGGGCTCGTCGAGGCCTTCGGAGACGATCTCGACCCCGGACCAGTGCTGCTCGAACCACCCGATCAGCGCATCGTCGGCGATGCGGTCGATGGCGTAGATCGTGTCCGCCACGGTCTCGCTGTCGACGGCGGCCATGTCGATGCCCCTCGCCCCGATCACGGTCTTTCGGAGGTGGTCGCCGAGCTGGCAGAGGAGCCGGCGAAGGTCGTGGGGTCCGATGCCTTCCTCTCGCGAACGAGTCAGCGCAGACACGCAGTGTTGCCGCCGTCGATGGGGATGACGGCGCCGGTGATGAAGCTGGATCGGTCCGACGCGAGGAACGACGCCAGTTCGGCGACCTCTTCGGGTTGGCCGGCTCGTTTCATGGCGGCGCCCTCGACGAGCTGGGGGAAGTTGTCGATCGCTTCCTGGCCGCCCGACAGCTCGGTGATGATGAGGCCGGGGCAGATGGCGTTGGCGCGGATGCCCTTGCGCCCGTACTCGACGGCGGCGGCTTTGGTGAACGAGATCACGCCGGCTTTGGCGGCGGAGTATGCGCTGGTCGGCAGCACCGAGGCGTTCATACCGCCGATCGACGACCAGTTGACGATCGAGCCACCGCCCGTGGGCAGCATCGCCTTGATGCCGTGTTTGATGCCGAGCAGCACGCCGCGGAGGTCGACGTCCATGACCCGGTCGTATTCGTCCATGGTGATCTCGGCGATTCGCTGGGCGCTGCCGATGCCGGCCACGTTCAGCACGGCGTCGACCTGGCCGAACGCCTCGATGGCCGCGGCGAACATGGCCTCGACCTGGTCTTCCTTCGTGACGTCGCAACGGAAGGGCACCACGTGGTCGCCGAGCTCGGCGGCGGTCTCCTGTTCACGCCCGCTGATGTCGGCGGCGAGCACCTTGGCGCCCTCACGGATGAACACCGAGCAACAGGCTCGGGCCATCCCCGATCCGGCCCCGGTGATGACTGCGATCTTGCCGTCGAGCTCACCCATGATTCGCTCCCTTGGTCATTCTTTCCCAACTTTCCATCGTTCAGAGGTTGATGACCTTGGGCACGCGTCGATCGGCCAGGAGCTGGGCCCCGAGCTCCCGGGTGATGGCGGCGGTCGAGCCGAACAGACCGTCGAGCGTCATGGTGCGCAGGAGGTGGTGGTGGAACTCGTGTTCGCGGGTGAAGCCGATCCCGGCCAGCACCTGTTGGACGTGGGCGCCGGCCGTGATGGCGGCCCGGCCGGCCAGCGCCTTGGCCAGCACCGCCGTCAGTGGGCCGGGCTCGACCTCGGCCGCCTCGAGCGCGGCCTCGGCCGCCTCGACGGCGACGAGCGTCTCGGCGAGCTTGTGGCGCACCGCCTGGAACGAGCCGATGGCTCGACCGAACTGCACCCGACCGCGGGCGTGGTCGACGCCGAGCTCCAGCATGGTGCGGGTCGAGCCGACGACTTCGTGGGCCAGGGCCAGTCGCGCCCATTCGATGGCGAGGTCCCACCCACCGGCTGTCGCCGGGGTCGACGTCGCCGTGGCTCGCCCGCGGATCCGGCACAGGCCGAGCGTCGGATCGGTGCCGGGCCCGCCCTCGATCGTGAGCTGAGCGGCCGGGACCTCGGCGAGCCCGTCGCCCCCGCACGGAACGAGAAGTACGTCGGCCCGGGTGGCCTCGGCGAGGCCCACCCCGTCGACCACGATCTCGATCCCGGCCCTGTCGATGCGCCCAGGGGGTGAGGCGGTCGAGTAGGCAGGAAACACGACCGCTTTCCCGGAGGCGCCTCCGACCGCCGCCGCAACCACGTCGGACAGGCACGACGACGTCACGTTGGTCCGGCCGAGGGCGCCGAACACGACGGCGATGGCCGTGCGGGGCTCGGCGTCGAGCACGTCGTGCCAGCCGAGCTCGGCGAGGACGTGGTCGCCGTCGCCGCCACGCCGAGGCTCCAGAGCCTGGGCGACGGTCGCGGCGAAGAGGGCGCGGTCGTCGTCAGTCATGGTGCTCATCAGGCATCGTCTCCGAGATCGAGGAGGCGTTTGGCGATGATGTTGCGCTGCACCTCGGACGTACCCCCGTAGATGGTGGCGGCGCGGGAGTAGAGGTAGCCGTCTCGCCAGCGTTCGGCGGCAGGGTCGGCGGCCAGCTCGATCGTGCCGGGTGCGAGCAGGTGGCGAGCCGCTTCGTAGAGCTTCTGGTCCGCGGTGGCCACCAGCACCTTGTCGATCGATGTCTCGGGGCCGAGTTGGTGACCCGAGTCGAGGCGATGCTGCGTTCGTCGCGATTGGGCCCGGAGCGCGTACAGGTGGAGGAAGGCATCGCCCAGGACTGCTTCATTCTGGTGGCCAGGCTCGACCTCCCGGACGAGGGCCTCGAGCCGATGGCGCAGATACGCCACCCGGAACCAGAAGCTCGTGGACCGCTCGAAGGGGAGCAGCGCCATGGCCAGCTTCCAACCGCCGTGGAGGTCACCGAGCATTCGTTCGGCGGGGACCCGGACGTCGTCGAAGAACACCTCGGCGAACTCGTCGTCCCCGCTGATGATCGGGAACGGTCGCACGGTGATGCCCGGCGTGTCCATGTCCACGAAGAACGCCGTGATGCCCCGGTGACGAGATTCCGGGGTACCGGTACGGGTGAGCAGGACGCAGCGAGACGAGTACTGGGAGAGCGACGTCCACAGCTTCTGACCGTTGATCACCCAGTGGTCGCCGTCCGGCGTCGCTCGGCACGACAGAGCGGCCAGATCGGATCCGGTGCCGGGCTCGGAGAACCCTTGGCACCACATCTCCTCGCCGGACAGCAGGCGGGGCAGGAACGCGGACGCCGACCTCGGTCGAGGCGAAGTCGATGACGGTGGGCGCCAGCACCTCGTTCATGGAGTAGTAGCCCGGAACGACGAGGTCGCGGTCGGTGATCGCTTCGCCCAGGGCGGCGCGCAGCAACGGGCTGCCGCCCTTCATCCCGACCCGTTCGGGCCAGCCCCACTGGATCCAGCCGGCGTCGAACAGCAGCCGCTTGACCTTGTTGAGCTGCGCCATCTGCTCGTCGAGCGAGCCGTTGCCGGCATACCCAGGGGCGAGCTCGTCGGCGTGTTCGTCGAGCCAGGTTTCGACATCTCGGCGGAACGAAACGACGTCCATGGGCACGCAGGCTACGGCGGCCCGGGTTTCGGTATGTGACTATGAGGGCGATGGATTTCCGCCCCAACGAGGATCACGAGGCCATACGCGACGGCATCCGGCGGATCTGCGCCGGGTTCCCGGACGAGTACTGGGCCCGTCAGGACGAAGCGCACGAGTTCCCGTGGGAGTTCTACGACCGGCTCGCGGAAGGGGGCTGGGTCGGCATCGCCATCCCCGAAGAGTACGGCGGCGGCGGGCAGGGCATCACCGAGGCCTCGATCATGCTGGAGGAGATCGCCGCCTCGGGCGCCGCCATGAACGGTTGCTCGGCGATCCACCTGTCGATCTTCGGGATGGAGCCCGTGCGGCGGTACGGCGCTCCCGAACTGGCCGCCTCGGTGCTCACCCGGGTGGCGAAGGGCGAGCTCCACGTGGCGTTCGGCGTCACCGAGCCCGATGCGGGGACCGACACCACCAACATCCGCACGTTCGCCGAGCGCGACGGCGACGAGTACGTCGTGCGGGGCGCCAAGGTGTGGACCACCAAGGCGCCGCTGTGCGAGATGTGCCTCCTGCTCGTCCGCACGACCCCGAAGGACGAGTGCGTCAACCCGACCGACGGCCTCACCCTGCTGCTGGTCGACCTCCAGCGTCCCGAGGTCGACATCACCCCGATCCCCAAGCTCGGCCGCAACGCGGTGGTGTCGTGCGAGGTGCGCTACGACGGACTGCGGGTGCCGGTGGCGAGGCGCATCGGTGAGGAGGGCCGCGGGTTCACCTACCTCCTCGACGGACTCAACCCCGAACGCATCCTGATCGCGTCCGAGGCGCTCGGCATCGGGCGCGCGGCGATCCGCCGGGCCGTCGACTACGCCAACCAACGGGTGGTGTTCGACCGGCCGATCGGCAAGAACCAGGGCATCGCCTTCCCGTTGGCCGAGGCGCACATGAAGCTCCACGCCGCTGAGCTGGCGATCCGTGAAGCGTCGTGGCGGTACGACAACGGTGTTCCGTGCGCCGAGGCGGCCAACACGGCCAAGTACCTGGCGGCCGAAGCGAGCTTCTTCGCCGCCGACCGGGCGCTGCAGACGCACGGCGGATTCGGGTACGCCACCGAGTACCACGTCGAGCGGTACTGGCGCGAGGCTCGGTTGATGAAGATCGCCCCGGTGAGCCAGGAGATGGTGCTCAACTTCATCTCGTCCAAGGTCCTGGGCCTGCCCAGGTCGTACTGAGCGTCGGGGGATGTGATGGGTGGTGTCCTGGGTCATCGGTCGGGCCCGCTGACCGATGTCCGGGTGATCGACCTCACCCAGGCGCTGGCCGGACCGTTCTGCACGATGCTCCTCGCCGATCTCGGTGCCGACGTCATCAAGGTCGAGCCGCCGGAGGGTGATTTCACCCGGGTCGGAGGACCGTTCACCAAGGGCGATACCGAGCGGATGTGTGGCGGCTACTTCGCCAGCGTCAATCGTTCGAAACGGTCGATCGTCCTCGATCTGAAGCAGCCGGCGGATCGTGAGATCCTGCTCGAGCTGGTCGACGGCGCCGACGCTTTCGTGGAGAACGTCCGCCCCGGCGTGATGGATCGGCTCGACCTCTCGTACGAGACCCTGGCGGCCCGCCGGCCGTCGCTCGTCTACGGCGCGGTTCGGGGGTTCGGCGATCCGCGTACCGGTGCGAGCCCGTACATGGACTGGCCGGCGTTCGACGTGGTGGCGCAGGCGATGTCGGGCCTGGTGGCGACGACCGGCGAACCCGGCACCACCGGGACCCGCGTCGGCCCGAGCATCGGCGACATCTACCCGGCCACCCTGCTGGCCCTCGGCATCACCGCCGGGGTGCACCACGCTCGCCGCACCGGCGAGGGGCAGTTCGTCGACGTCGCCATGTACGACGCCCTCGTCGCCCTGTGCGAGGAGACGATCTATCGCTGGAGCTATTGGGGAAAGGTCGACGAGCCGGCCGGCAACTTCCATCCGATCCACCTGCCGTTCGGCATCTACCCGACCGCCGACGGCGCCTGCGCCCTGGCCGCACCGACCACCCACTGGCCGATCCTGTGCGAGATCATGGGCCGCCCCGATCTCGTCGACGATCCGCGCACGCGAACAAACCGTGATCGCAACGGGCACCGGGAGCTCGTGCAGGAGCTCGTCTCGTCGTGGACGGCGGCGCGAACCACCGCGGAGGTCGTGGCGACGCTCGGGGGCCGCGTCCCGGTCGGACCGGTCAATACGAACGCGGCGCTGTTCGCGGATCCCCATCTGCAGGCCCGCGACATGCTCGTCGAGATGGACACCCCGGGGGCGACCCGGCCCACGACGTTCGTCAACACCCCGATCAAGTACACCGGCACTCCGGGCGGAGTGAGCCGGCCGGCGCCGCGGTTGGGGGAGCACACCGAGGAGATCCTGGTCGAGCTCGGCCGGGACCCCGTTCGATCGGAGGCTGTCGATGGTTGATGCCGACCCGTCCTACCGCACGATCACCGTCGAGCCGATCGCCGGATCCCTCGGTGCGGAGATCGTCGGCGTCGACCTCGCCCACCTCGACGACGAGATGGTCGCCGAGATCCGGCAGGCGTGGCTGCGTCATCTGGTGGTGTTCTTCCGGGATCAGGACCTGGGACCCGACCGGTTCCTGGCGTTCGCGAACCGCATCGGCGAACCGGTCGAGTACCCGTTCGTCGCCGGACTCGATGGGTATCCGAAGATCATCGCGGTGGCGAAGCTCCCGCACGAGAGGGTCAACTTCGGCGGCATCTGGCACAGCGACACCACCTATCTCGGCCGACCACCCATGGGCACGATGCTCATCGCTCGTGAGGTACCGGCGGCCGGGGGCGACACCATGTGGAGCAACATGTACGCGGCCTACGAGTCGCTGTCGCCAGGCCTCCAGCAGATGCTCGACGGCCTGCGGGCGGTGGCGAGCTCGGCCCTCGCCGACGTCTCCAAGACCCGAGAGGACCGCCTTCGCGACAGCGGCGCCGCCGCTCCGAAGGACTACGAGGCCGACCATCCGGTGGTGCGCACCCATCCCGAGACGGGACGCAAGGCGCTCTACGTCAACGTCGCGCACACGGCCCGGTTCGTGGGCTGGACCGAGGAGGAGAGCCGGCCGCTCCTCCTGTACCTGTTCGCCCATTCGGTGCGGCCCGAGTTCACCTGCCGGTTCCGCTGGCGAGTCGGGTCGATGGCCCTATGGGACAACCGCTGCGCCATGCACAACCCGATCAACGACTACGACGGCTTCGCCCGCACGATGCATCGGATCACTTTGGCCGGCGACGTACCCGCCTGAGGGGGCCCGCCTGATCGCGTGGAGCAGCTGCCAGACCCGGCGATGTCGTCCACCGCTCTTTCGCTTCGGTCAGAATCGAAGGGTGCGGCCGGCATGTACCGGCGATCGCCGAGGCGTAGGCGGCCGGCGCCGCGAGAACGCCTGCGCGGGTGTGCTCAGGCTGTGGGGTCACGCCCGCACCCGCCGGCTCCGTCACGGTCCCGGACGCACCGAGCCATACACGCCGGCCGCGCCCGTTACCGGGCCTGTGGCCGTACCCACGTCGTGATCCCCGCCCGGACCTACCCGCGGCGACCTGACACCGCCGAAACCGTCGGCGCTGCCCTGCTCGCAGCAGTCGAAGGTCTCGGCTACCGCCGGGTCGCCGAGCGGGTCGAGGTCCCAGCCACGACGGTTCGGGGCTGGCTCCAGCGCGCCAGAGCCAACAGTGACACGATCCGGGCCAACGCCACCATCGCCGGCCACGCCCTGGCCACGCCCTGGACCCTATGGCCGCCAAGATCGACCCGACCGGCAGTTCCCTGGGCGACATGGTCGAAGCTGTCGGACTGGCCGTCGCCGCTCACATCCGCCGGCTCGGACCCCTCTACCCGCCGTGGCAGCTCGCCGTGGCCATCACCCGCGCCGGGATCCTCGCCCCTCACCCCCACCAACTCGCCTGGTACCCGTCAACGTGACCAACCGCCTACTTCGACGGGCCCAGACACAGATCTCCCGCAACGCTCAACGAGCACCAAACCCACCGCTTCATCCCCAACGAACGTGACGCCGCCATCCCCATCCATTCGTGATGGCCAACAGGTGCCGGCGGTTGTGCAGGTTCCACGGAGCTCCCGTCGCCGACGGCTCCGCTCCGTCGTACGCCAGGACATCGGTGCCCTTCGATCGGCGGCCTGCGACACCAATTCTGACCGAAGCGAAAGACCTTTAGATCACTGCACTTGCCGCCATCTCGGGCGAGACCAGCGACAGTCCGCGTTGCCAGCGTGTGACCAGCGTTTCCTCACTGGTGAGGCCGACTCAGCCGGCAGTTGTCCACAGGAGGCGTTACCGCGGAAACGCCTCCTGTGACGATGGTCACGGCCAGCCGGTGTCGCCGAACGCGTCCGACGAGTCTGCTGCGGATCGAGAACAGGATTATCATCCGAGGGCAATCGCATTGACGACAGGCGCGTGTAGGAAGGAATGTCCCTTTGGTCGAGCCGGCAGCCTGGTCCAGCATCCCCGCCATGGCGCTCGATAGCGCCGCGCGTTTCGGAACCGCAGAGGCGGTGGTGCAGGGCGACACCCGAGTGAGCTTCGTCGAGCTCAGCGAACGGTTCCGGCGGGCGGGCGCGGCGATGATCGCTGCCGGCATCGAACCGGGCGACCGGGTGGCGATCTGGGCGCCCAACTCCATCGAATGGGAAGTGGCCGCGATCGGTCTGCAGGCGGCCGGCGCGGCGCTGGTCCCGATCAACACCCGCTTCAAGGGCGAGGAGGCGTCGTACATCCTCGAACGAAGCGGCGCGAAGCTGCTCTGCACGGTCACCGGTTTCCTCGACATCGACCCTGTCGGTATGTTGGCCAGAGCCGACCGTGAGCTCCCGGAGTTGGAGAGCATCGTGATCCTCGGCGGCGAAACGCCCGAGGGGTGCACGTCGTGGGCCGACTTCGTGGCGGCCGGCCAGCACGTGGCCGATGCCCAGGTCGACGAGCGCGTGGCGTCGATCGGGCCCGACGACACCTGCGACATCTTGTTCACCTCGGGCACCACGGGTCGACCCAAAGGCGTCATCATGCGCCACGGCCAGACCCTGCAGTTCTCGGCCGGGTGGTGCGTCTTCGCGGGCCTGCGGGCCGGTGACCGCTACCTCGTGGTCAACCCGTACTTCCACATGTTCGGCTACAAGTCCGGCTGGATGGCCTGCCTCATCGCCGGCGCCACGGTGCTTCCGGCGCCCGTGTTCGACGTCGACGCCGTGCTGGCGCTCGTGGAGCGGGAGAAGGTCACCTTCCTGCCCGGAGCACCGACCATCTACCAGACGATCCTCGAACATCCGAGCCTCCCCCGACACGACATCTCGTCGCTGCGAGTCGCCGTCACCGGCGCCGCCGACATCCCCGTCGAGCTCATCCGCCGCATGGCCGAGGAGCTGCCGTTCCAATCCATCGTCACCGGCTACGGGCTCACCGAAGGAGCGACGCTCACCGGCAGCCAGCCCGGCGACAGCTTCGAGACCATCGCCGGCACGGCCGGACGAGCCATGGACGGGCTCGAGGTGCGCGTGGTCGGACCCGATGACACCGAGTTGCCACATGGCGAACCGGGCGAGGTGGTGGCGCGGGGCTACAGCATCATGAGCGAGTACTTCGACGACGCGGCGGCCACCCGGGAGGCGCTCGACGAGGACGGCTGGCTCCACACCGGCGACCTGGGAGCCATGGACGAGCGCGGGTACCTGCGCATCGTCGGGCGGCTCAAGGACATGTTCATCGTCGGCGGATTCAACGCCTATCCCGCCGAGATCGAGAACACGCTGATGACCCACCCGGGGATCGCCCAGGTGGCGGTGATCGGTATCCCCGACGAACGGATGGGAGAGGTGGGCCTGGCGTTCTGTGTCGCCCGAGCCGGCTCCCTGCTCGACCCCGACGAGGTCATGGCCTGGAGCCGGGAGCGCATGGCCAACTACAAGGTGCCGCGCCGGGTCGAGGTGCTCGACGAGTTGCCCATCAACGCCACCGGCAAGGTGGTGAAGGACCAGCTGCGAGCTCGGGTGACCTCATGAGCTTGACCGCCGAGCGGCTGAGCTCCACGGTCGCCGCCCAGGTGCATGGCGCCGATGTCGCCACGCTGCTCCACGATCCCCTGGTTCCGTCGTGGGTGCTCGCGGCGTTGGAGACCCACGGCGCCCTCATCTTCCGCGGGCTGCACCTCGATGACACCGCTCAGGTGGCGTTCAGCAAACGGCTCGGGCGAGTCGAGGTCTTCGGCAAGGGCGACCATCCCGAGATCTTCGTCGTGACCCTCGATCCGGCCAAGAGCCGTTCGGCGGCGTACCTCAAGGGTACGTTCGACTGGCACATCGACGGCATGACCGAAGACATCCCGATCATGGCCACCCTGCTCAGCGCCCGAGGGGTCGCCGCCGAGGGCGGGGAGACCGAGTTCGCCAGCAGCTACATGGCGTTCGAGGACCTGACCGATGAGGAGAAGGAGCGGCTCCTCCAGGTTCGTGTGGTGCACTCCTTCGAGGCGGCTCAGTTGCTGCACCGGCCCGACCCGTCGCCGGAGGAGAGGGCGATGTGGCGTCAGCGGGCTCCCAAGGAGCACCCCCTCGTGTGGACGCACGACTCGGGCCGCCGGTCCCTCGTCGTGGGGGCTACCACCGATCACGTAGTGGGCATGGAGCCGGCGGAGAGCCGGGCGTTCCTCGACGACCTCGTCATCCGTTCGACCCGTCCCGAGCGCGTGTACCGCCACCATTGGGAGGTCGGTGACCTCGTCATCTGGGACAACCGCGGGGTGCTCCATCGAGCGCTCCCGTACGACCCCGCCTCCGAGCGGGACATGCACCGCACCACCCTCTACGGCAACGAGGCCATCCGATGACCGTCCCACCCCGCGTCCCGCCCTTGCCGCCGCGGGAGTGGCCGCCGGAGATGCGGCAGGCCTTGGCCCCGTTGCGGCCCGAGAACCCGCGCCGGCCCCTGCCCCCCCGGGACGACGCCCGCCCGAAGGGACTTGCCGTACTCGGGATGCTCGCCCACCACCCCGAGCTGACCCATGCGTGGAACGTGTTCAACGGCCATGTGCTGTTCGCCTCGACGATCGAGCCTCGGGAGCGCGAGCTGCTCGTGCTGCGGACCGCCGCGGTCCGAGGGGCTTCCTACGAATGGGCTCAGCACGTCGTGCAGGGGGCCGATGCCGGCCTGTCGGCCGACGAGGTGGCGCGGGTGATCGTCGGCCCGGACGCTCTGGGGTGGGACGCGCTCGACCGGGCGTTGCTGGTGGCCGTCGATGAGCTCATCGCTGACGCCCGGATCGGCGATGCCACGTGGGCGACGCTGTCGGCCGCGTTCGACACCCGCCAGATGATGGACATCATCTTCACGGTCGGCGCCTACGAGCTCCTGGCCATGATGATGCGCACCGCCGGGATCCAGCTCGATGACGACCTGCGCGCCTACGTCGCCCGAGACGGTCTGGGTCCCCTCCTCGAGGACTGAAGCACGGCCCGAGATCGGGCCCGAGAACGTTCTTCTCAATTCTGACTATTAGTGATATCGTCGTCGCCGTCGTCGGAGCAAGGGGTCTTTCATGGCGCATTTTCCCAAACCCGAAGCGGGCAGCTGGACCGAGCACTTCGGTGTCGGCACCGCGCCCGTCTCCTACCAGGACTCGATCTCCCCGGAGTTCTACGAGCTCGAACGCAAGGCGATCTTCGCCAAGACCTGGCTCAACGTCGGCCGGGTGGAGCGGCTGCCGCGGGTCGGGAACTACTTCACCAAGGAGATCCAGGCCGCCGGCACCTCGGTGATCGTGGTGCGCTCCTCGGCGACCGAGATCAAGGCGTACCACAACGTCTGCCGCCACCGGGGCAACAAGCTGGTGTGGCAGGACTTCCCGCGGGAGGAGACCAGCGGCACCTGCCGCCAGTTCACCTGCAAGTACCACGGATGGCGGTACAACCTCGACGGCGATCTCACGTTCATCCAGCAGGAGTCGGAGTTCTTCGACGTCGACAAGGCCGACTTCCCGCTCGTGTCGGTCCAACTCGAGGTGTGGGAAGGGTTCATCTTCGTGAACCTCGACCCCGAGAACACGACATCGGCGCGGGACTTCCTCGGTAAGTACGGCCGAGATCTCGCCGGTTACCCCTTCGATCAGATGACCCAGTCGGTCACCTACCGGGCCACCATCGGGGCCAACTGGAAGCTGTTCATCGACGCCTTCATGGAGTTCTACCACGCCCCGGTTCTGCACGTCCGCCAAGCGGTGGCGGAGGAGGCGGAGAAGCTCCAAAGCTACGGCTACGAGGCGCTGCACTACGACATCGACGGCCCCCACGAGATGGTTTCGTCGTGGGGCGGCATGTCGCCCCCGAAGGACCTCTCCATGGTCAAGCCCATCGAACGCATCCTGCGGTCCGGCCTGTTCGGACCGTGGGACGCCCCCGATGTCGGGCCGCTACCCGAGGGTGTGAACCCGGCCCGATCGAAGGTGTGGGGCGAGGATTCGTTCCTCCTGTTCCCCAACTTCATGCTCTTGATCTGGAAGCCGAACTGGTACCTCACGTACCACTACTGGCCGACCGCCTACAACAGTCACGTCTTCGAGTGCACCCTCTACTTCGTGCCGCCGAAGACCGCCCGAGAGCGTCTGGCGCAAGAGATCGCGGCCTCGTCGTTCAAGGAATACGGCCTCCAGGACGGCAACACGCTCGAAGCCACCCAGATTATGCTCGAATCGCGTGTGGTCGACGGCTTCCCGCTGTGCGACCAGGAGGTCATGATCCGTCACCTCCACAACGTCGTACGTGAACGGGTGTCCGAGTACCAGAAGGCGCAATCGGAGACGGCGGTGTCCATATGACCACCACGACGACCGTCCTCCCAGGCGACTTCAGCGACCTCGAACCCTTCGCCGGCTGGGCCCTGGCCACCGAGCCACAGCGTTGGGACAAACGCATGTCCAGCACCATGGACCAGATGCAGGACTTCTACGACACTGCCATGGCCCGGCTCGAAGACGGCATGGCCTACATCGATCGGTTCGACCTCACCGACCTTCCCGACGACGCCCAGCACCTCCTGTGGCTGTTCTGCTCGCTGGTCACCGTGTCGTTCCCCATCGAAGCGTGGCGCCAACCAAACGTGCCCGACGCCGGCGCCTCGACCATCGACTGCATCTCCGAGTTCCCGTACTGACCCTCCAGCTCTCCGGCGAACCCGGGGGTTGGTCAGAGGATCGCGCCTGCCGCCTTGAGGGCGACATTCTCGTCCCAGCTCCGGCCCATCTCGAGCAGGATCTCCTCGGTGTGCTCGCCGTGGTCGGGAGCCCGCGACAAGGTGGTCGGTTGCTCGTCGACCCGGGCCGGGCTCATCACCATCGGGCACGTTCGCTCAGCCCCCTGAACCTCGGTGACGTAGCCGTTGGCCACCGCTTGAGGATCGACGGCGGCCTCGGCCGCAGTCTGGACGAGTGACCACGGGGTCGTCATCTGCGTCAGCACCGGCAACCACTCGGCGAGGGTCGGGTTGGTCAGCTTTGCGTGGCGGAAGCGGGGGATGTTGTCCACGTCGTACAGCTGGCGAGGCGGCATGGCCGATGCCGGTGCGGGCCCAGAAGTCGGTGTGGTCGTATCCGCCGGCCTCCCGCTCGGGACCGTCTTCACCGTCAAACCGGGTCTGGTCGGTGCGCCGGTTCGATCAAGTGATCGTCAGCCGAATTGATGCGAGCGTCGTTTGGGAGCACGTGTCACCTCGCGGCATGATCGTCGTTGGTGCGACCATAGGCGCCGGGAGCAGACGGGGAGAAGGACGGCATGAGACTCGCGGGCAAGGTGGCCATCGTCACCGGAGGGAGCCGAGGCATCGGCCGGGCCTACGCCGAGCGGTTCCTCCGGGAGGGCGCGTCGGTTGTGGTGGCCGACGTCGATGATGCCTCCGGGGCAACCTGCGTCGACGAGCTGTCGGGGATCGGCACCATCTCCTACGAGCACTGTGATGTCGCCTCCGCCGATTCGGCTGAGGCCGTCGCTCAGACGGCGCTGGATCGTCACGGCCGGATCGACGTGCTCATCAACAACGCCGCCCTCTACGGCGACTGGAACATGGCGGACCAGAGCGAGGAGTACCTTCGCCGGGTGTTCGACGTGAACCAGCACGGCGTGTGGTTGATGACCCGAGCGGTGGCCCCGGCGATGGTGCGTCAAGGATCGGGCCGCATCATCAACCAGTCGTCGGCGGCGGCCTACAACTACGGCGGCGGCTTGCCGGAGACCGATTTCACTGGCCTCGGCGCGTTCAACTACCAGCAGACCAAGTGGGGCGTGATCGGACTCACCAAGTTCGCGGCTGGGCAACTCGGTCGGTATGGGATCACCGTCAACGCCATCGCGCCGGGGGTCATCGACACCCAGGCGACACTCGATGTCGTCCCGCCGTCGATCCTGGAGGAGCTGGCCAAGAAGCAACCGATTCCGGGAGTGGTGCACGCCGAGGACTTGACGGGCGCGGCCGTCTTCTTCGCCACCGACGAGGCCCGCTTCGTCACCGGGCAGGTCCTGGTGATCGACGGTGGCAAGTACATGCCGGCATGACCCGATGAGCGGCCCTCGGAAAGCCGGGTTCGCCCCGGCAACGTCATCGAGGAGTCCTTCGAGCGGGTCCTGCCCAAGGTCACCGACGCCAACCGCTACTTCTGGTGCAGCGGCGCGTCCGGCTCCCTCGAGATCATGCGCTGCTCGGCGTGTGGGTGGTGGTTGCACCCACCGTCGCCGATCTGCCCGCGGTGTCGCTCCTTCGACGTGGCGCCCGAGCGGGTGAGTGGCCGAGGTCGTGTGTGCATCTTCGACTGCGACCCGCCCGTCGACGGTTCGATCGCGTTCGTGGTCTCGCGCCGCGACTCCACCCCTCGGTCCGGCGCGCTGGTTCATGTCGAGGCGATGGGCGCGGCGCCCGGCATGGAGGCGTGCGGCGACATGATGTGGTCGAAGACCGAGCTGACCCCGGCCGATGTCGAGTTCGCTCAGCTGTACGACGGCTGGAGCATCCTGGCCCTGCAATGGCTGGAGGCGCTCCGCCTCTGCCCACCCGGCGGGGCGGGACGGTTCGTCGACGGCGGCGACCGGATCAGCCGGAACGGGGAGCTGCCCCTGAACACGGGAGGTGGGCAGCTCTCGGGGGGCCGGCTGCATGGGTTCCTCCAGCTGTGGGAGGCGTGCGTGCAGCTGCGCGGAGAGGGCGCCGAACGACAGGTCCCGGGACCTCGACCTCCTGGTCAGCTTGTTCGTCCCTGACGTGAGGGTCGGGCCCGGCCAGTCCGGCCGCGCCGCCCTGAAGGACTGGTACGACCGATCGTTGAGCTCGGTCGGCGCCACCATCCACATGGTCGGCAACCACGTCGTCGACCTCGCTGACGTTCGCGACGGACGAGCGACGGGCGTGGTGTACTGCCGGGAGGAGGTGACGCGCCTGGATTCGGGGCAGTGGGACCTCGGCATGATCCAGTACTGGGACGTGTATCGGCTCGTCGATCGTCGGTGGCTGTTCGAGAGGCGACGGGTGGGTCGCTGGTACAGCACCGAGGCGCTGCTCCATCTTGAACTCCCGGCCAGTCGGGGGGAGCAACCGCTCCCGGAGGCGTTCGCGACGTGGCGGGAGTTCCAGGGCCGGCACACGATCGGAGAGGCGTGACACCATGGGACCCATGACGTCGACTGGTTGGGTGTCGGGCGACTCCCATGTGAACGAGCCGCGAGACCTGTGGTCGGCCAACCTTCCGCCCTCGCTGCGGGAGCAGGCCATGCGGGGCATTGCCGCGGGCGACGACGGCAACTGGGAGTTGTTGTTCGACGCCGAGGCTTCCGATCAGAGCGCCAGTTATGAGTACGACCGCATGCGCATGGCCGACCCCGCGTACCGGTACTCGATCATGCGCGAGGAGGGCATCGTCGCCGAGTGCATCTTCCCGACGGTGGGGCTGTACGTGTGGATGCTCAACGATCCCGCGGGCGGCGCGGCGTCGTGTCGCGTCGACAACGAGTGGATCGCCGACACCCTCGGCCGGTCGCCCCGGTTCAGCTGCGCCGGTCTGGTCCCGACGTGGACGATCGACGACGCGCTCGCCGAAGTGGCGTGGATCGTCGATGCCGGTCTCGGTTCGCTGATGCTCCCGGCGGTGGCGGCGCCGGACTGGAACCACTTCGAGCTGGGCGCCCCTGTGGGCCGCCATCGCCGAGACCGGTCTCCCCGTCGTCATGCATCAAGGCACCGGACACTCGATGTTCTTCTACCGGGGTCCTGGCGCCGGGGTCTCCAACCTGCTCGCCACGCAGTCGATGGGTCCGCGAGCGGCAGGACTCCTGGCCACCTCCGGCGTGCTGGCCGCCCATCCCGACCTGCATGTGGTGTTCGTCGAGTTCAACACCGGGTGGTTGGGCTGGACCATGCAGACCCTCGACTTCTACACCGAGTCGTTCCGCCGTTACGGAACCACGCCGTCGGGTAAACCGTGGGTCAACCCTGATCTGCCCGAACCGCCGAGCCACTATCTGAGGCGGCAGGTCCACGCCACGTTCCAGGACGACCCGGTCGGGTTGACCAACCGGGCGCTCACCGGGGCCGACTGCCTGATCTGGGGCTCGGACTATCCGCACGAGGAGGGCACGTACCCGCATTCTCGTGAGGTCGTGGCCCGGCTGTCGGCCATCTTGAACCCCGTCGAGATCGACCTGGTGTTCCGCACCAACGCCGCTCGGTTGTTCGGATTCTCCGACGACCTCCTGTCCACGCCTCTTTGATCCGATCTGGTATCTGATCCGATACCATTGACCTCGTGGACAGCGCCGAGATACTTCGACACACACGACATCGCGCCGGCCTGACGCTGAGAGCGCTCGCCGCCGCCGCCCACACCTCCCATTCGGCGCTGGCGGCGTACGAAGCCGGCCGGGTCACGCCGACGGTCGACACCTTCGAGCGGATCATGACGTCCGCCGGATTCAACGTGATGGTCACCGTCGAGCCTCGCGTCGACACGGACGACGCCCGCGGTCGCGAGCTGATCGAGGTGCTCGAGCTCGCGGCGACCTTCCCCGCCCGGCACCGTCATGACATTGCGGTCCTACCGTTCCCCGGCCATGACTGCTGAACCGGATCTCCCCCTCATCGTCGCCCGGATGATCTCCATCAACGAGAGCTTCCAGGGGCAGCGACTTCCGCACGCCTTCGGCGGGGCATTGGCCCTCGCGTGGTGCACCCACCGGGCGCGCGGCAC
This sequence comes from uncultured Acidobacteriota bacterium, assembly GCA_963732655.1. Classification (GTDB taxonomy): domain Bacteria; phylum Actinomycetota; class Acidimicrobiia; order Acidimicrobiales; family SHLQ01; genus CAVTWS01. The sequence continues at coordinate 347,869 of CAVTAI010000013.1, forward strand.
CATCGACATCGACGTGAACGTGTTCGTGGAGCAGTCGGCTGCGGCGTCGGTGTTCGAGGCACTACCGACCGACATCGTCCGGGGGCCGGACGAGCTCGACCGGGCGTGTCGTGACGGCCAGGTGCGCCTGTGGTGGGACACCACGCCGATCGACCTCTTCCTCGACGTATCACCGTTCCACCGGGACGCCGCCGGACGCGTGGTCGTTCACCGGCTCGGCGGGCGCGACCTTCCATTTCTCGCCTGCTCCGACCTCGCCGTCTTCAAGGCGTTCTTCAACCGCACGAAGGACTGGGCCGACATCGAGGAGATGCTCGATGCCGGCACGCTCGACATCGACCGGGTGGTGGGGGTGTTGGTGCGATACCTCGGACCGGACGACGAGCGGGTCGGTCGACTGCTCGGGTTGGTGGCGGGGGCTATCGAGTGAGCTCGGACAGGGCGCGGCGGTCTTCGTCGTCGAAACCGATGGGGTAGAGGCACACGGTGTCGATACCGGCCTGGCGGTACTCGTCGAGCCGAGCTCGGGCGACGCCGAGATCGTCGCGGGGGAGGGTGGTGCCCGCCACGATGTCGGCCGGGGAAACGAGCCCCTGGCTCACGAAGTGACGGTGGTAGTTCGCCATGCTGTCGTAGAAAACGGCATCACGATGCAGCACCGGTCCGTCCATGAGCCGCAGGTAGAGCGCGACGCGGGGGCGCCGGTCGGGCGGGGCGGCCGCACGGACCCGGGCGACCGAGACGGCGGCGTGCTCCGGGGTCAACCAGTTCAGGATGAGGCCGTCGGCGTCGTGGGCGCCGAGCTCGAGCATCCGTGGTCCGAGGGCGGCCAGCAGCACCGGCCAGCCACCGCCGTAGGTCATCCCGCCGGCTGACCGGGCGCGGAGATCGCGCAACCAGCCGCGCATGAACTCGACCTGGTCCGGTGGATAGGCCACGCCGAAGGAGGCGGTCTGCTCGGGGTGGGAGACGCCGATGCCGAGGGAGAACCGACCGCAGGACATCTCGTTGAGCGTGGCCGCCACGGTCGGCAGCGCCAGGCGGTGATGGAGCGGCGCGGCGGCGACGCCGAGGGTGCCGCGAACCGAGGTGGTGCTCGCGAACATGGCGGCGAAGCCGGGGATGGCATCTCGTCCAGCCAGACGGCCGTCGGCGTCGACCGATCCACCGTGCGCACCGTCGGGCAGGAAGACCTCGGCGTAGCCGTGGTCCTCGGCGAACCGACCGACTGCTGCGATGTCGTGGGCAGGGAGCTGGCGAACACAGATGGCGAGCTGCACCCCGTGAGTCTGTCAGAGGTGTGAGTCTGGCAGAGGTGCGACCGGTACGGTCTGGTGTAGCCGGCGTGTCCGCTCGGCGAGAGGAGCGTCCCGATGCCGCCCGTGCCCCTGGGCCAGGTCGTGGCCGACGGTGCCACGTGGGCGGCGCGCCAGCAGATGGCGATCTCGCTCGGGTGGCACATCGTGATCGCCTGCTTCGGTGTCGCCTTCCCGGCCATGATCGCCGTCGTGCACTGGCGCGGTGTCCGGCGTGGCGACGAGGTGGCGCTCGACCTGGCCCGGCGTTGGGCCAAGGTCGCCACCCTGCTGTTCGCGCTGGGGGCCGTTTCGGGCACGGTCCTGAGCTTCGAGATGGGTTTGTTGTGGCCGGGTCTGATGGATCGATTCGGCGACGTGCTCGGCATCCCGTTCGCCCTGGAGGGCATCGCCTTCTTCACGGAGGCCATCTTCCTCGGGGGGTACCTGTACGGCTGGGGGCGCATCGAACCGGTTCGCCACGTGCTGGTGTTGGTGCCGGTCGCGATCGCCGGGGTCGTCGGCTCGTTCTGCGTCGTGGCCGTGAACGCCTGGATGAACGATCCCCGCGGATTCACCCTTACGGCGACGGGCGAGGTCGTCGATGTCGATCCGTGGGCCGCGCTCGTGTCGCGCACCGCGTTCATGCAGTTCCTCCACATGTGGGTCGGCGCGTTCATGGTGGTCGGGTTCGTGGTGGCCGGTGTCTACGCGTTCGGGCTCCTGCGCGGGCGCGACGACGACCACCACCGACTCGGGCTCCGGGTCGCGTTCGCTTTCGCCGCGGTGGCGGCGGTGGTGCAGCCGATGATCGGACACCTGACCGGCGCCCGGCTCGCCGACGAACAACCGACGAAGCTGGCCGCCATGGAGCTGGCCCTCGAGACCGAGACCGAGGCTCCGCTCGCCATAGGGGGGTTGCTCATCGACGGTGAACGACGGTTCGCCATCACGATCCCTCGGCTCGGGTCGCTCGCGGCCACCAACTCCTTCGACGGGGAGGTACCCGGGCTGCTCGACTTCCCCGCGGACGAACGCCCGCCGGCGAACGTCGTGCACCTCGCCTTCCAGCTGATGGTGGCCCTGGGCACGGGCCTCGCGGCGCTGTCCGTCGTCGGATGGTGGCGCCACCGACGCACCGGAGAGTGGCCGGTGTGGGTGCTTCGAGCGCTCGTCGCTGCGGGTCCCGTCGCGGTCGTGGCATTGGAGGCGGGGTGGGTCACCACCGAGGTCGGGCGTCAGCCGTGGATCGTCTATCGGGTCATGCGGGTCGAGGAGGCGGCGACGTCCGCGGGGTGGATCCCTGTGTCCCTGGCGCTCGTGGTGCTGCTGTACGCCGCGCTCACCGTGGTGGGGTTGAACGTGCTCCGGTCGATGGCTCGACGGTGGCGAGCGGACCCGGGCTCCGACCTGCCGACCCCGTACGGCGCGCTCTTGGACCGATCGGTGACGCCGCGCCACGGGGGGCCGCATCATGAGTAGCGCCGATGTCGTCGCCGGGATCATGTTCGCCGGTGTCATCACCTACGCCGTGCTGGGCGGCGCCGACTTCGGCACCGGCTGGTGGGATCTCACCGCGGGCGGGCCACGCCGCGGGGCCCGGCTCCGCACCCGGATCGACCACAGCCTGGGTCCGGTGTGGGAAGCCAACCACGTCTGGCTGATCTTCGTGTTGGTGTTCTTGTGGACCGGGTTCCCTTCCGCCTTCAGCACCATCATGACGACGCTGGCCGTGCCCTTGGGGCTGGCGCTGATCGGAATCGTGTTGCGGGGCGCCAGCTTCGCCTTCCGCAAGTTCGCCGACTCGCTTCCCCAGGCCCAGGCCTTCGGCGTCGTGTTCGCCACCTCGTCCGTCCTCACGCCGTTCTTCCTCGGGACAGTGGCGGGCGCTCTCGCCTCGGGCCGGGTGTCCTCGACCGGCGGGACCGGCGTCTCGACGTGGGTGAACCCCACGTCGATCCTGGGCGGTGTGCTCGCCGTCGTGACGTGCGCCTATCTCGCCGGGCTGTTCCTTCTGGTCGACGCCGACCGGGAGGACCAGACGTTGGCCGAGGCGCTCCGGCGCAAGGTGCTCCTCGTGGCCGTGGTGGCCGGCGCGGCGGTGCTGATCGGCGGGTTGGTCCTACGGGCCGACGCGTCCCGGCTGTTCGATCGCCTCAACGGGCCCGGTCTGCCGCTGGTCATGCTCTCGGCCCTGGCCGGCGCGGCCAGTGTGGTGCTCGTCCACCGTCGCCGCGACGTCGAGGCTCGGGCGGCGGGAGTGGTCGCGGTGGCCACGGTCGTGGCCGGGTGGGGGTTCGCCCAGTACCCCAGGGTCCTCGACGATCGGTCCGTGGAGGAGGCGGCCGGCGCTCCGTCGACGATGCGCGCGTTGATCATCGTCGGGGTGGGAGCCCTGTGTGTGGTCGGCCCCCCGCTGGTGTGGCTGTTCCGTCTGGTGGGGCGCCCGGAGGCAGGGTTCAGCACCGACTGATCGCCTACGATCCCCCCATCGACACGAGGGGAATCGATGACCGAATTCGGCACGCAGGATCCCGAGACCGAGGCCGTGAGCGCCTGGCTGGCCGAGAACATCGGCGGCCGGGTGCGGTCGATCGAGCGGCAGGCCCGGTGGCGCCCGCAATGGCTGGCCGAGGTGGAGCGGGACAACGACCTCGTGTCGTTGATGGTCCGTGGCGAGCGGTACGACAGCGACATGACGTGGCCGCTCCGGCACGAAGCCGACTTCCAGCGGATCATGGATGATCAGGGGATCCGGGTCCCGAAGGTGTGGGGCTGGATCGATCACCCCACCGCCTACGTGATGGACCTCGTCCCGGGAACCCACGACACCAAGGACCTGCCTCCGGAGGTCACCGCGCAGATCGTCGACGAGTACCTCGAGGAGTTGGTGCGCCTCCACCAGCTCGACACCACGCCGTTCCTCGAGGCCGGCATCGATCGGGCCGGTCCCGGGGAGAACCCGGCGCTGGTGAGCTTCAACCGCATGAACGCCATGTACCGGCGCCAGAAGCACCACCACGATCCGCTGCTCGAGTTCTTCATCGACTGGCTCACCCGCCACCCCATCGCCCCGAACGATCGTGAGGCGGCGGTGGTGTGGGACTCCGGGCAGTTCATGCACCACGAGGGCCACTTCACCCACATCATCGACGTGGAGCTCGGCCACATCGGCGACCCCATGGTCGACCTCGCCGGGTGGCGCATGCGCGACTCGATCATGAACTTTGGCGACTTCAACGCCATCTACGACCGCTATGCCGACCTCATCGGGGCTCCGGTCGACATCGACGCCATCCAGTGGCACCACATCTACTTCACGCTGTCGAACCAGTTGGCCTTCTCCCACGCCCGCGTCGACCCGCCGCTCGAATCGGACTTCGCCACCAACATGCAGTGGTGCAACGAGACGAACATCTACGCCACCGAGGCCTTGGGGGAGTACCTCGGGATCGACCTGCCGACGGTCGAGTTGCCGGTTGACGAGGAGACGATGGCCGCGGCGGCGATCGATCATCTCGTCAGGACCCTCTCGACGCTGAAGGTCGACGACGAGTACGCCCAGTACAAGCTCCGCGGCGCCTTCCGCGAGGCTCGGCACGTCCAGCGGTGGGACCAGATCGGCCGCACGATCGTCGCCCAGAACCTCGACGACCTGCATCAGTTGCTGGGCGCCCGCCCCGAAACCATGCGTGACGGCGATCGACTGTTGGAGGAGTTCGTAATCTCCCGCAACGCCGATGGTCGTCACGACGTGGCGCTGTGCCAGCTGTTCCACAAGCGCAACCTGCGGGCCCAGATGCTCAACGGCCCGGCGGGCTCGGCGATGGCTCGCCACATCCCGATCCAGACGTTCCGGTCCTGAACCGCAGAAATCTCCGCTGACCGGCGGAGGCCGGCCGCCTACCCTGGTGGGCGTGTCGAGTCCGGGGTTCCGCTCCTTCAGCCCCGCGCTCCAGTGGTTCTTCGTCGCCACCGTGTTCAACATGGTGGGTTCCGCGGCGCTGTTCGGGTTCGTGCTCATCTACTTCCACGAGGTGCGTGGCATCCCGCTGGGGCAGGCCGGCCTGGCCGTCGGCGCCATGAGCTTCGCCATGGTCGTGTTCACGCCGCTCGGCGGATCGCTGAGCGACCGCTTCGGGCCCCGCCGCATCCTCACCGCCGGGTGCGTGCTGTCGATCCTGGCCGGCTCGCTCTACATGACGGTGGCGACGTTCGCCGGGGCGGTCGCCGTGTCGGCGCTGCTCGGCGTGGCCAACGGGATGTGGTTCCCCGCCCAGTCGGCCCTGCTCGCCGTGATCGTCGAACCGCACGAGCGCCCGGCGGTCTCGGCCTTCCAGCGCGCCGCGCTCAACCTGGGCGCGGCGCTCGGCGGGGTCCTCGGTGGGTTCCTCGTCCGATCGGAGAGCCTGGCGTCGTTCCGGCTCCTGTTCGGAGTTAACGTCGCCACCTACGTCGTGTTCCTCGCGGTCTTGCCCGGGTTACCGACGGGTCGCGCTCCGGCGACGCTCGAGCGAGCACCGGACCCCGGCTTCGGCGCCGTGCTCCGAGACGGTTTCTTCGTGCGGTTGCTCGTCACCGACATCGCCATCGCGCTCGGCTTCGGATTCCTGTGGGCGTTCATGCCCGCCTACGCCGCCGAGCTCGGCATCGACAACGCGACGATCGGCATCCTGTTCACGCTGGGCGCGACGAGCGTGGTCTTCACCCAGATCCCGACTCTCCGATGGGTGCGCGGTGGGCGGCGCATGCACTGGTTGGCGGTGATGAACCTGTGGTTCGTGGGCGCCTTCGTGTTGATGACCTTGACGCCCCACGTGGCGGTGGCGGTGGCGATCCCGATCATCGCGTTGGCCCAGGTGCTCGGCGGGTTCGGGGAGGCCGTCCTCGGAGCCATCCGGCATCCGCTCACCTCCGACCTGGCGCCCCGTGAGCTGCAGGGCCGCTATCACGGCCTGGCGACGATGGTCACCCACGGGTGCATGGGCCTCGCCAACGCCATCGGTGGGCTGGTGATGGAGCACTCGTTGAGTGCAGTGTGGCTGATCCCGCTGGTGGTGTCGATAACGGGCGTCGCCGGCACGTGGGCCATACGCCAACGGATCCCCGCCCACCTGGCGCTCAGCGCGTGAGAGGTGTGGCCCAGGGGACGAGGGACGACGTGAAGTACGGCCAGCGCCGCGCCGACCACAGGGCGGCCTGCGGGCCGAGACGGCGGCGGAACCCGGACCACGGTGCCGCATCGGGTCCGGTCCAGGCGTGTTCGGCCACCCCGGCCAACCGAGGCAGCATCAGGAGGAAGAGGTCGTCGGCGTGCGAGATCGTCTCGCACCACAGGGCGGCCTCGACGCCGGCCACCGACGCCTCCGGCACCGTGGACCGGGCATGGTCCCAGGTGTACGACTGCTCGACGGTCATGCGAGGGTAGACGGCCAGCCCGAGCCGCTCGGCGGCTGGGGCCTGGGACGGATCGGAGGGTGCCTCGGCGTACGGTCGGTCGAGGTAGAGGTGAGAGGCGGGGGACAGGACGACGCGGGCCCCGGCGTCGATCGCTCGATCGAGGTCGGCTCGACCGGCACTGAGCACACTGGCGATCGCGGTCAGCATCTCCGCCGGCACCGGCATGGTCCCGATGACACTGTCGGGTAGCGCGGCCAGGTCGAGCTGCCCCTGGGTCAGGAGGGAGTCGAGCGGCTCTCCGAAGCTGATCCAGTGCTGCACGATGTCGCCAGCATGGACGGAGCTCCGGCCGGACTCCTGCCACGTCACCAGTCGCTTCCCGGCGGCGGTCACCAGGGACCGCGCCTGATCGACGAAGCTGGCATACCGGTCCGGGTCCATGCCGAACGCCTCGTCGCCGCCCAGGTGCACGAACGGCCCGGGGGTGACTGCCGTCAGGTCCCGAACGACGTCCGCCACGAACGCCATGACCCCCGGGTGGGCGGGATCGAGGATGTTGTCGGGCATCGACGATTCGACGCCTTCGGCCCGCGATGACAGCTCGGGGTAGGATCGGATCGCGGCCGCGGCATGGCCGGGCATGTCGATCTCCGGGACGACGGTGACGAAGCGCGCGGCGGCGTAGCGGACGAGGTCTGCGTACTCGGCCGGGCTGTAGGAGCCCCCGGGCCGGTCGCCGAGCGCGGTGGTGGACCCGATCCGGGTGAGCTCAGGCCGGCTCGGCATCTCCAGGCGCCAGCCCTGGTCGTCGGTCAGGTGCAGATGGAGCACGTTGAACTTGTGCAGGCTGAGCACGTCGATGACGCGTCGCACCACATCGGGCGGGTGGAAGCAGCGGACGACGTCGAGTGACAGACCCCGCCACGCATAGGCGGGCGAGTCGTCGATGGTGAGGCTGGGCAGCCGCCAGTCCTCGCCCCCGTCGGGCCGGCTGTGCGGCTGGGCCGGCCCGTCGGGCCGGCTGTGTTGCTGGGCCGGCCCGTCGGGCCGGCTGTGCTGCTGGGCGATCAGCTGGCGCAGGGTCTGGGCGCCGCGGTGGACCCCTGCGGCGCCGGCACCGGTCACGGTGGCGCCCGCCGGACCGATCTCCAGGCGGTAGGCGTCGTCACCGGGGTCGCCGCCATCGGGAGCCACGCCCAGCACACCGAGGGCCCGGAGCGCAGGATCGAGGCGCAGCCGGATCGCCGGTACCGCGGGATCGGGGGCCTCGCTTCCAGTGAGCGTGGTGAGGGCGGGCCCGCCGTCGGCGACGAGGTCGCCGGCCAGGATCGCGGCGATCGGGTCCACCCGGGAGTCCTCGGCGACGATCGGCGTGTCCGGCGTGACGACGAGCGCGCCCGGTCGGGTGGAGACGTGGTCGGGCCAGGGGACGAGCGGGAGCTCGGCCGGTTCCAAGGGGCTGATGATGGTCGCCTCCTGACGGTCGGCTCAGCGCCGGGTCTCGTTGGCCGGTTGGGAGGTGACCCTGTATGCGTTCTCCCGGAGGTTGACGCCGCGGTCAGAGGCGGGCGGTGGGGCCGCCTCACGAGGGGGGAGGCGGAACCCGGTGTAGAGGACCTTGCGGGGCCGGGCAGTCGGGGGCAGGGCCTCGTGGATCGTGCACGAGACGTGGACGGTCAGATCGCCCTGTTCCGTGGCCAACTCCCGGATCGGCAGATCGTTCCCGCTCCACTCGGCGAGATCGATGGTGGCGGCCCGGTGCGAGCCGGCCACCACCCGCAACATCCCCGAGTCGGCGGCGCCCTCGGTGACGGAGATCCCGACCGTCACGCCCGAGCAGTCGAAGGGATGGCCTCCGAAGGCGCAGTCGCGGTGCCAGGGAACGTCGGAGATCCCCTGACGGACGCCGAGCGGCTTGAACAACCCCTCGACGGTGTTCTCGCCGGCCGGTCGGTGGATCAGCGTCTCGTCGCCGGCGATGACCTGGCGGAGGCGATCGAACGAGTCACTGGCCAGGAGTCGAGCTGTTTCGGGCGACTCGTCGGCGAACCACTGCATGCGGACGCACACCTCGTCGCCGCTGTCGAGGGTGGCCCACCAGGACCGTCCGTCGCCGCTGTGGTAGCGGCCGCGAGCGAGGTCCATCTCGGCGGCGATCAGGTCCATGTCAGCGTCGAGCCAGCCCCGAAGGTGGAGGAAGCCGGCTGCCCGCAGGAAGTGGGCCACATCGGCGGGATCGTCGTCCGGGGTGAAGCAACGGTCGAGCTCGAGAGGTTGGCCGTGCCGATCGACGAAGGCGATCGACCCGGGTTCGTGCACGGGCACGCCGTCGGTCAGGGTGCGCAGCACCCGCTCCCAGACGAGGGCCTGCTCGAAGTTGCCGCGGACGGCCATGGACCCGCTGACCGTCAGCGCGATGACCGATCTCAGGTGTCGGATCCAGTCCGAGAACGCATCCGTGCTCAACGTGATCTGGACTCCGCCGTCCGAAGGGCCCGGCGTGAGCTCGCCATCGACCAGGCTCAGGCCGAATCGCTCACCGTCGACCGTCAACGTGATCGGCGGCAGGTCGAATCGGGCGACGGCGGCGGCCGCCATCTCGCCGCGCTCGTCGAGGAGCGTGGGCAGTTCGGATCTGAACCAGGTGGGGGCGTCGGTCGCGACGACGTCGGATCGCAGACGGCTACGTCGGTCGAGCTGGATGGCGTGGGCCACGGCGGCCTCCCGGGGTCGCGCGAAAGCGTAGTCTCGGCCGACCTGTTCGCTCACGAGGAGACACGCCGTGACCCGCCGCCGACCCAACATCGTGCTCATCAATTGCGACGACCTCGGCTACGGCGACCTCGGCTGCTACGGGTCGACCGCCAACGACACCCCGGTGCTCGATCAGCTCGCCGTCGAGGGAATGCGGTTCACCGACTTCTACATGGCGTCGCCCGTATGCTCGGCGTCGCGTGGCGCCATGCTGACCGGCTGCTACCCGCCGCGGATCGGCTTCGGCGACTTCGACGGGTTGCCGGTGCTCTTCCCCGGTCACCGCATCGGGCTCAGCCCCGACGAGGTCACGATCGCCTCCGTCCTCGCTGGCGCCGGTTACGCGACGAAGATCGTGGGCAAGTGGCACTGTGGTGACCAACCGCCGTTCCTGCCCACCCGCCACGGTTTCGACGGCTACTTCGGCATCCCCTACAGCAACGACATGGGCCGTCAGGTCTGGCCCGAGGGCACGCCACCGATGCCCGAGCTGATGGCTCAGTTCGGTCTCTCGTTCCCGGTCGCCGAGATGCCCCCGCTGCCGCTCATCCTCGACGAGGAGGTCCTCGAGCAGCAGCCCGACATGGCGTCGCTGACCGCCCGCTTCGTCGATGAATCGGTGCGGTTCGTGCGGGCGAATCGGGACCGTCCCTTCTTCCTCTACCTGGCGCACATCTACGTGCACCTGCCCATCTACGTGCAGGAGCGATTCGCCGCCGAATCACGCAACGGCAGGTATGGCGCCGCGGTGGCCAGCATCGACTGGGCGGCTGGCGTCCTGATGGCCGAGCTCCGCCGGCTCGGGCTCGACGACGACACGGTCGTGATCTTCACGAGCGACAACGGCTCGCGCGCCCGGGACGAGGGTGGGAGCAACCACCCGTTGCGGGGGACCAAGGGCACCACCTGGGAGGGCGGCCTCCGAGTCCCGTGCATCGTGCGCTGGCCCGGACACGTGCCCGCCGGGGTCGTGTCCTCGGCGCTCGTCACCTCGATGGACCTGTTCCCCACGCTCGCCGCGCTCGGCGGCGCCGAGGTGCCCGGCGACCGGTCGATCGACGGCGTCGACGTGACCGACGTGTTCGAGGGGAGCCCGACTTCGACCCGGGAGACGTTCCTCTACTACTGGTCCAACAACTTGGAAGCGGTGCGCCACGGTCGGTGGAAGCTTCATCTGGCGCGTGACGGGCAGCCGCTCGACGCGCTCTACGACCTGGTCGACGACGTCGGTGAGGACCACGATGTGTTCGCGGCCGAGCCCGACGTGGTCGCTGCGCTCAACCGACTGGCCGAGGACGCGCGAGACGAGTTGGGCGACGCCCGGCTGGGGCGCGCCGGCCGCGGCGTGCGACCGATCGGGGAGGTCGCCGAGCCGACCCCGCTGACGGCGTTCGACCCGAACCATCCGTACTACGTGGCCGAGTACGACCTCCCCGACCGCGGCTGATCAGCGAGCCACGAAGCGGTTGGCCGCGGGGTCCCAGTCGAAGAGACCACGACTCGGATTCCCGTCGAGCGTCTCGGCGGTGTAGCTGCGCACGCTCCGGCCGGGAGGTGCGAAATCGCCCAACGCGTCGCCGGCGGCCTGGAACGACTCGTAGGTGAGGTCGGGTCCGGCGGCGGTGGCGATGGCCACGAACAGGTCCATGACTCCGCACACGCTCGCCGGGGAGACCCACGGCTCGGGTAGATCCGGGTTGTCGCGCGTGTCGAGGATCTCGAGGCCCGGGGTGACCGCTTCGACCAGGCCGAAGCACTCCTGGAGCGCGGGATCGTCGAAGTCGAGTTCCTCGGCGCCGGCCACCACCATGCCCTCGACGAGCGACAGATCGTTGCCTTCGCCCTGGGTGAACGCCTGGGCGGTGTCACGGTCCAGGCTGAGGATCCGGGGCCGGAAGTCTGTGAGTGCCGTACCGTCGAGGAAGGCCGTCAACCCGGTGCCGACGAACAGCACCGAGTCGGCGCCGGCCGAGGCGAAGCGCTCGGCGATCACCGCGACGTTGGCCTGTGATGCCGGGACGTCGCCCTGGGTGTCCTCCATGACCGCGGTCTCGAGCACCTCGATGCCGGCCTCCTCGAGGAGGGGGAGCACGACGTCGTTCATGACTCCCTCGTTGAACGCGTCGGACACCACGGCGAGGGCGGCGCCGTCGAACTCTCCGGCGTCGATCAGGGCCACGGTGCCGGCCCGGCTCGCGTTGTCCGCGTTGGCCGCCGGATAGGCGTACCAGGGGGCCGCCGCGGCCTCGAGCCGAGCGGTGCTCTGGTCGCCGCCGATCACGCCCATCTCGTGGTCCTGCACGTAACAGAGCACGGCGTCTTGGAGGAAGAAGCCCACCACCATGAACACCTCCTCGTCTTCGGTCAGCTGCACACAGGTCTCGTCCTGGGACGCGGCGAGGATCGGGTTGACGGCGGCGAAGACCGGTTCGATCTGGCGGCCCAACACGCCTCCGCTGGCGTTGATCTCGTCGATGGCCGCCTGGAACGCCGTCTCGTAGCTGCCGTGGTCGAGCTCCACCACGTCGCGTATCGCTTCCAGGTCCGGGTAGGTGACACCGAGCCGGATGATGTCCGACGTGACCCCCCGGAACGAGTCGGTCAGGACCACGGTCGTCTCGGGTGCTCCACTGGCGACCGTCGTGGTGGTCTCCTCGATGGCCCCGCCGTCGCCTCCGGCGTCGGTCGATGCGGCCGTGCTGGTCGACGAATCGGGCTCGGCGGCATCGTCGTCATCGCCGCCGCACGCCGCCATGACGAGCGTGGCGGCGAGCAACACGGTGAGAAGTCTTTTCATCGGGATCCTCCGGTGTTCGGGTTGGTGATGGTGTTCGTGAGGCGGGAGTCGGGACACGATGTCAGGGCGCGAGCCCGGCTGCCGCGCCGCTCCACCGCGATGGCGCGCTCGTCGGTGCCGAGATAGCTGGCCACGACGCGGGGGTCGCGACGGACGACATCGGGTGGACCTTCGGCGATGACGGCGCCGGCTTCCATGCAGTACAGGCGGTCCGAGATGCTCGTGATCAGCGGCATGTCGTGCTCCACGATCAGCACGGCGGCGTCGAGCTCCCGGCGCAGTCCGACGATCAGCGGCCCGAACGCCTCCGTCTCGCGTTGGGCGACGCCGGCGGTCGGTTCATCGAGCAGGAGCACGCGAGCGTCGAGGGCCAGCAGGACCGCCAGCTCGACGATTCGTCGGGTTCCGGTGGACAAATCGCTGGTCGGCACCGGGGCGTAGCGTCCCAGGCCCAGGAACCCGATGATCTCACTCGCCTCGGCGACGAGGCGGCGCTCGCCACGTCCGCCCGCCGCTCGCCCGCGGTGCTGCGATCGAAGGGCGACCTGGACGGTCTCCAGCACCGTCAGCTCCGGGAAGAGCGTGGCGGACTGGAACGTCCGCCCCAGCCCGCGCCGAGCGCGGGTGGCGGGCCCGAGGCCGGTCACGTCGGCACCGAACAAGGTGACCGCACCCGAGGCTGGTACCAGCCCGCTGATGGCGTTCATGACCGTCGACTTGCCGGCACCGTTGGTACCGATCAGGCCGACGATCTCCCCGATCCCGACGCGCAACGACACCTGGTCGACGGCGGTGTTGCCCCCGAACCGGACCGTGATCTCGTGGGTGACGAGCAGGTCGCCGGTGCGGATCGCGGCCGTCCGGTCGGCCCGGCCGGTACGGATGGTGGCCGGTCGTTCGGTTGGCGCGGGCGCGACTCCGAATCGGGGCTCGGCCCAGTCGATCAGCGCGCTCCGTGCTCCCTGGGCGATCTGGAGCATGCCGCCCGGGAAGTAGAGCAGGAGCACGAGGAGGCCGATGCTCGAGGTGAACAACGGCACGAGCTCGTTCCCCGGGAAGAACGCCGGCATGCCGATGATCCACAAGGACCCGAATGCGGCGCCCGTCGCTCCGCTCAGACCACCGATCACGACCATCGCCACCAGGGTCAGCGAGTCGCCGACGAGGAAGAACTGATCGGGGGTCGAGACCCGCTCGATGGCCCCGGCGAGGAGGGCGCCCCCGAGCCCGGCGAGGAATCCGGCGAGGGCGAAGGCGCGCAACTTGGTCGCGGCGAGCGGCACGGTGGCGCACGCCGCGGCGTCGGGGTTGTCGCGGACCGCGATGGTGGCCCGGCCCACGTTCGTGCGCCGAAGGTGCGTCACGACCACAGTCGCGAGCACCAACACCCCGAGGGTCACCAGGTAGTAGGTGCGCCGGGACTCGAGGCTCAAACCGAGCAGCGCGCCTCGGGGGAACCTCACCCGCGTTTCGCCGGCGGTGAAGATCGGGCGCTGGTAGAGGTAGCTCTCGGCGGAAACCGCGAACGCAAAGGTGCTGACGGCCAGGAGCAGGCCACGTACCCGCAAGGCCCCGAGTCCGACCAGCGCCGCGAGGGCGGCGGCCACGAGGGCGCCGAGCAGGCTCGACAGCGCGAAGGGCAACGCCGGCATCTCACCCTTTAGGAAGCGGGTGTCCCTCCACCCGATGTCGGCGGTCACGCCCCGGGTCAGCACGCGGCGGCGGTGAGAGCGCCGATCCCGGCGAAGGCCATCTGACCGAGCGAGAGCTGGCCCGCCCAACCGGTGAGCACGACGACCGACAGGGCGCACACCGCGAACGCCGCGACGACGGCATAGATGAGATGGCGGGACCCGGCGTCGGTCGTGAACGGGATCGCCGCTGCGCCCGCCACCAGCAGCGCGAACGCCAACCGGTCGAGGTGTCGCAGCCACCAGACACCGAGCAGGCTCTCGGGGAGTCGGCGGCTCCGCGGGGCGAACCGGAAGCTGCTGCTCTCCCGCTCGCCATGGCGTGCCTGGGCCGCCACCGCCGCCAGCACCGCCAGGAGGAGCAGGAAGTCGATCAACCCCGGATCGTCGAGGAAGTTGAACTGGACGACGTTCTGGATGACGCCGATGGCCACCCCGGCGATCAGCGCACGCGGCACCGAGACGAACGAGGCCAGCGCGGCTGCCGCCATCGCTCGTACCAACGTCGACGGGCCGAGCGACGCCAGCGCCAACGCCGATCGGTTGTTCCCGGCGATGAGGACCATGGAGATCGTCGACAAGAACCCGGCCAGCGCCCACATGGCCGTCGAGACCACCTTCGGATTGATGCCGGACAGGCGTGACAGGTCGGCGTTGTCGGCGGAGGCCCGCACCACCTTGCCCAGCAGCGTGCGGTTCAGGAACCAGGCGAGGCCCAGCGCGACGACGGGCGCCACCACCAGCATCGACACCTGGGGACCGGTCACCCGGACGCCGGCCCATCGCCACTCGCTTCCGAGGGGGACCGGGTACCGGGAGCTGGCGTTGTCGACCTCCGGATACACGCTGACGATGGCCAGGGCGAGCTGGGCGACACCGATCGTGGCGACGATGACGATGACACGCGGCGCGGTGAACAGGCGACGGATGACGGACAGCTCGATCGCGGCCCCGAAGAGCGTGCCCACCACGAGAGCCAGCACGGCGCTGAGCCAGAACGGCCAGCCGTAGTCGAGGTCGACGAGCACGAGGAGTGCGGCGCCGATCAACCCCATGTTGCCGACGGCGAAGTTGAGTACTCGGGTGGTCCGGTAGACGAGGACCACCCCCATCGCCATCAGCCCGATGACGAGGCCGTAGATCGCGCCGTCGAAGACGAGTTGGCGGGTGATCCACGTGGCGAGCATGCTCACCCGCCCCCCGGGGCCGAACCGAGGAACACGGCGCGGGCCAGATCGTCACGCTCGAGGAGGTCCCGCGCCGAGCCGTCGAAGCGCACCTGACCCTTCTCGAGGAAGATGGCCCGGTCGGCCACCGCCAGGGCCACGTTGAGGGACTGCTCGACGATGATCATGGTGAGGCCGTCCGCCTTGAGCTGCTCCACCACCTGCAGGAGGTCCTGGACCACGACGGGGGCGAGGCCGAGTGACAGCTCGTCGATGATGAGGACCTCGGGTTCGAGGAGCAGTACCCGGGCCAGCGCCAACATCTGTTGCTGGCCGCCTGACAGAGTTCCCGCCGGCTGGTCGTAGGCCTCGGCCAGCGCCGGGAAGAGGGTCGTGACCCGGTCGATGCTGCGTTGGCGGCGGTTCGGGTCGTGACGGAGCGCGAACGACCCCGACCTCGAGGTTGTCGCCGACCGTGAGGGCGGGGAACACGCCCTTGCCGCCCGGGAGCAGCTGGATGCCGGCGGCGATGCGTTGCTCGGGCGAGGCGTAGGTGATGTTCCGACCGTGGAGGCGCACGCTGCCGCGAGACGGTGTCCCGAGACCGGCGATCACCCGCAGGATGGTGGACTTCCCGGCGCCGTTGGTGCCGAGCAAGGCCAGGCATTCGCCCTTGGCCACCTCGAAGTCGACGCCGAAGAGGATCTGCACCGGGCCGTAGGAGAAGTCGATGTCGTGCACCTGGAGCGCGGGGACGTGGGCCGGATCGGTTTGCTGGCGCTGGTGCTCGTCGAGTTCCTCACGCAGGTCGGCCACGATCATCGACAGGTCGTTGCGGATGAACGACGAACTGCGCACGAGGAGCCAGCCGCCGATCAGGGACGCGGGCGCCATGATCATGATGGCCGTGGGCCGCGGACCGTTGGCAGATAGCAGGAGGAACGACACGAACCCTCCGCCGACGGCTCCGACGAAGAAGATGTAGACGCCGGCCAGGGCCGAGCCCAGCCCGCGGAGCCGGTAGGGGACGACCGCTTGGATCACGGGTCCGATCATCACGAACGACGCTGACAGCAGAATGGCCGGAGGGATGCCGGCGACGGCGAAGGACCAGGCCGACGGCATGGCGTATCGCACGGGCAGCAGGACCGAGACCGGGATCACCAGGTAGCCGACGGTGGCGAGCGCCCGGGACGGATCGCGCCGGTACCGGCGGTCGAACGACCGGCCGACAAACGGAAGTACGCACAGCGCGCCCAGACCGCTCACCGTCGTGACCAGGCCCCGTTCGAACGACGAGAGGCCGAACTCGTCCTCCATGTAGAGGTTGGCCAGGATCGGCTCGGTGAAGATGCCGAACCCGAGCGCGGCGAACGCCATGATCGTGGTGCGCAGGGTCTTGATCTCCATCAGGCGGGCCCAGCCGGCCTCCATGCTGATCGGCGTCGGCGATGCGTCCTCGATGGCCTCTCCGAGCACGTCGAGCTTCTCGTGCTGGCCCCGCACCGGCTCCGGCAAACGTAGGGCGAAGAACGCGATCACCGCCGTCGGTATCCCGAGGACGAGGAACGACCACCGCCAGCCCTCGTGCGCCGCCGGCCAAGGTGGCGATTCCGCCGACAATGAGGGGGCTGACCGAGCCCACGATCCGGCCCGACATGAAGTGGCTCGCGCCGACCCGACCCCGCACGCCGATGGGGTAGGTGTCGGCCAGCAGCGAACCGTGCACGGTGACGGTGCTGGCCTTGGCCATACCCACCCGGCGCGGGTCCAGAACAGCATGAAGGCATTGGTGGCCAGCCCCGACAGCGTCACCATCGCGGCGAAGACGAAACCCGCTCCACCGATGATCAGGCTGCGGCGCATCCGATCGGCCAGCCACCCCAGGGGCAGACCACCGAGCACGATGAAACCGCCGACGGCGGCGGCCATGAACACGATGGTGCCGTCGCTCACGCCGAAGGTGTCGCGGATGTCGGGCGCCAGCACGCTGAGCGAGGCCGCCTCCAACTCGTCGAACGCCACCAGCAGCATCAACACGATGAGCGTCGTGTGTCCGCCCTGACGCAGACCGTCGGCCAGGCTCACCTCGTCCTCGCCCACCCCCGGGAGCAGGTCGTCGGCGAAGACGGGACGCCGGCGGGACTCATCGTCGGTGGCCTGACGCTCTGCTTCCGCGTCCAGGACGGACGACGCCGCGTTCGAGAAGGTTTCGCCGTCGGTCACTCGGCGCGACTCATGGTGGCGGCAGCGATCATTCGGAAGGTCCCCCTCGGCGACGCGGTCACGCTCCCCCACGGAACGCGCGTGCTGCGGGGACACTAGGGAATCACCACCGGTGAGGCAAGGTCCGTCGGTGGTGTTCGGTGACGACGTTCGACCGTCGCCGTGGCGGCGCCTACGATCCCCCCCACTCCAGGGAGGCACACGTGGACACACGAATCAGTGACGGCCGTTTCGATGGCAAGGTGGCATTCATCACCGGGGCGGGGAGCGGTATCGGCGCCGCGGTCGTGAAACGACTCGTGGCCGAAGGAGCGACGGTGGTCGCCGCCGATGTGGATCGGGTCGGCCTCGAGGCCACCTTGGCCGCCACGTCGAACCTGCCCGGGTACGTGCAGGGCATCGAGCTCGACGTATCGTCCCGGGATGCCGACTTCGCCGCCATCGCCCAATGCGTGAGCGACCATGGCCGGCTCGACGTGCTGGGCAACGTGGCCGGGATCCTGGCCAGCGGGTACACCGCCGATGTCGCCGAAGCGACGTATAGGCGGATCATGGCCGTCAACGTCGACGGCCCGTTCTTCCTGAGCCAGGCGGCGATACCTCACCTCCTGAAGTCCGAGGGCTCGATCGTGAACATCGCCTCGAACGCGGGACTGCAGGGCGTGGCCTACATCGTCCCGTACTCCATGAGCAAAGGTGCAGTTGTCGCCTTCACCCGCTCGCTCGCTCTCGAACTGGTGAAGACCCCGGTGCGGGTCAACGCCATCGCGCCGGCGGGCACCAACACCAACATCGGCAACTCGATGGATCTGCCCGACACGATCGACTTCGAGCTCGTTGGCCGGATGGCCGGCTACCGCGGCATGAACGAGCCCGAGGAGGTCGCCGCCTTGTTCGCCTTCGTCGCGTCCGACGAAGCGCCCGGCATTCACGGCGCCATCCTCCGCATCGACCGCGGCGTGACGCTTTAGTTGAGGTGCGCCACCCGAGCCGACAACGCAACGGCGCCGTTGGGTTGGCTGTGCCGGTCCGAGGCGCGGGCATCGGCGGAGGTGACGATACGGTGCGCCGGTGGTCGAGGACCGAGGTGACCGGATCGCTTGGGCGATGGGGGTGTCGATCACGATTGCCGGGGTGATGCATTTCGTGTCACCGATGTTGTTCGACGACATCGTGCCGCCGTGGTTGCCGCCGAGCGAACGGTTCTGGACCTACGTGAGTGGTGTCGCAGAGCTGGTCGTGGGCCCGATGCTGCTGGTGGAGCGGACGAGGCGTCGGGCGGCGTACGCGGCGGTGGGGCTGTTGGTCTTCGTGTACCCGGCGAACCTCTACATGGCGTGGGACTGGCGGGATCGGCCGGCGGGCGAGCAGTTGATCGCCTACGCGCGTCTGCCGTTCCAGTTCCTCTTCATCTGGCTCGCGTGGCAGGTGGCGAAGCGGTCGACGCCGACCCGGCTGCGCCACGCGCTGATAGATCGCTCAGGTGGCGAGTGACCCGCCGTAGATCTGCCAAGCCAGCACCGATTTTGCCACGAGGCTGAGGACGAGGTAGGTCTTCTCGCCGAAGGCGTAGTCGCGCCAGCGGCCGATCCCTCGGTACTGCAACCACTGATTGAGCCCGAAGCTGAAGAAGAAGATCAGCTCGGCGATCACGATGCCGTAGACGAAGCCGGGCACCGTGTCGGCACCGACGACGTTGACCCAGATCGCTACCCACGGGGCGACACCGGCGATCGTGCCGAACCAGAACGGCATCATCGTCGTCGATGTCCGGCCGGGCGGGTTCATGCGTTCCTGTAGCCAGCCGAACAGGATCATGGCGATGTTCGCGCCGGCGATGGCGACCATGGCGGCGATGTCGGTGATACCGCTGTACGACGCGATCAACAGCACCATCAGAGTGGCGCTGAGCGAGTACTCCACCCACCGGAACCGGTTGACGCCTCGGCGCAGGTCGCTCTCGTAGGTGCGACGTGCGAACGTGGCCGTGGCGAAGTGGTCGAATGCGGCACACAGCAAGAACACCGCGATGGCCGGGCCGATCCGGACGTCGAACAGCCCCTCGGGTGCGGTCAACGGTGTGCCCGGTGGCCCTTGCGGATAGGTGGAGGTGACGGTGATGGCGAAGTCGCTCGCCATCACGAGGATCAGCACCGCCTGCGCGGCGTGCAGGACCGTCAGGCCGAGGTTCCACCTGAGCAGATCCGCCAGGCGCTCCGGCGTGACACCGGAGGCGACGGACTCGGTGCTTTCGGAGCTCCGTTGCGGTGTCGCTGGTCCGTTCATGTCTGGCCTTCTTGTATGCGGAACGGGAGCCTCACGCGAATCGATGGATGGAGTCTGGCATCGAATGCCTCCGGTACTGGGGGGGTTGCCCGGTAGTACGTTGCGGTACGGGAAAACAGATGCACGGGTGTCGTGGGCGCCCGAGGATACGAGCGCCAGCACGCCTTCGGCGGCTCCTGGCCCGGTACGGCCTGGAGTGAGGCCGCGACCTACCGGTGGGCGTCGGCCTGGCCGAGGTAGGCGTCCATCAACGCCTGGCGGTCGGCCAGCTCGGCGGCCGTGCCGGACAGGACGATCTCGCCTTGGGCCATCACGTACGCCCGGTCACACAGGGTCAGCGCCTTGGTGGTGTTCTGCTCCACCAGGAGGATCGGCACCTCGGCCTTGACCTGACCGATGGCCGAGAACACAGTGTCGACGACGAGCGGGGCCAGGCCGAGTGACGGCTCGTCGAGCAGCAACAGGCGTGGGGAGGCCATCAAGGCCCGGCCGATGGCCAGCATCTGCTGCTCGCCTCCCGACAGCGCCCAGCCTCCCCGGTGGCGGAGATCAGCCAGGGGTGGGAAGAGCGAGAAGACATCGTCGAGCTCGAATCGGGGCGGACGCCCGGCGCGGGCGGTGCGGGCGACCGCCAGGTTCTCCTCGACCGTGAGGTTGGGGAAGATCTGGCGGCCTTCGAGCACGTGGATGAGTCCGAGCCGGGTGACCTCCTCGGGTCGCTCGGCTCTCCGGCGCCACCCTCGCGGACGCGGACAGGTACGACCAGCCGGCACCGGCGGCCATCCCTGCGGCACCGAGGCCGACGGCCCCCGCATCGCCGAAGTGGATGTTGCCGAACGTGCCGAGCACGGCCGTGCCCAGAGCGGCGTTGGAAACCAGACCCAACGTGTCGCGTCGACCTTGGCTGACGGTGCCGAGCTCGACGCCGGACATCTGGATGGAGCCTTCGCTCGGGGCGAGTCGCGAGATGGCCCGAAGCGTGGAGGACTTGCCCGCGCCGTTCGGGCCGAGGAGGGCGACAGCCTCGCCGGTCCCCACGTCGAGATCGATGCCTTTGACGGCCTGGACCGCGCCGTAGGTGACCCGCAGGCCCCGGACGGTGAGCGACGTTGGTTCAGGCATCCTGGCTCGCTCCCTGGCCCAGGTAGGCGTCGATGACCCGGCTGTCCTTCCACACCTCGGCGGGCGGGCCTTCGGCGATGGTTTGTCCGAGCTCGAGAACCACGATTCGGCTGCACAGCTGGTCGATGAAGTCGATCTTGTGCTCCACCAGGAGAACGGCGGTGCCGGCGGCGTTCATCTCCCTCAGGATCGAGCCGAGGAACCCGGTTTCGGCCTCGTTGAGGCCGGCTGCCGGCTCGTCGAGCATGAGCATGACCGGGTCTCCGGCGAGCGCCCCGGCCAGCTCCAGCATGCGCTGCTGGCCGTACGTCAGCAGCCCGGTGGGGGCGTGGGCCAGCTCGGCCAGGCCCACCCGCGCCAAGGCGGCGTGGGCCTTCTCGCATCGTTCACGTTCGGCCCGCGCCATGCCCGGACGGTCGATCCACGAGCCGAGCAGACCGCGCCGGTGCTGGTTGGTCGTGGTGAGCAGCACGTTCTCCACGCAGGTCAGCGAGTAGATGTTCTGGGGGGTCTGGTAGGTGCGCATCAACCCGGCGTGGCGGATACGGCGCGGTTTCCCGAGGGCGAGCGGCGCACCGTGGACGCTGGCGGTGCCCGAGGCCGGCACCACGCCGCTGATGGCGTTCAGGAAGGTGGACTTGCCCGAGCCGTTGGGGCCGATGAGCCCGAGGATCTCACCGTCGCGCACCTCCAAGGAGACGCCGTCGACGGCTCGGACGGCCCCGAAGTTCACGGTGATGTCGCGGGCCTCGAAGGTGGCGGTCACGATGACTCACCTCCCGCCGGCCCCGGCGACCGGCATGCCGTCGAGGGCGCGCTCGACCCGCTCGGTGAGCGACGGTCCGTCGGGACGCATCTCGACGGAGCGACCCTGGCGGTGGTCCCACCACCGGCGGAGTTTGTGCCAACCACCGGCCAGACCATCGGGGAGATAGACGATGATGGCCAGGATGACGAGGCCCTTGATCAACGTCTGGTACCGAGCGAGCGACTCGAACCACTCCTCGAACCAGATGATGAACGCCGAGCCCAGGATCGTGCCCCACGGGGAGTCGATGCCCCCGAGCAGCACGATGATGAAGAGGTCGAGCGACAACGTGGCCGCGAACGAGTCGGGCGCGATGGCACCGACTCGATGGGCGAACAGGGAACCGACCGCGGCGGCCATGGCCGACGAGAGGGCGAACATCACGAAGTTGATGCGCAACGTGTCGACGCCCTTGGTGGCGGCCACCTGGGAGTTGTCGCGGTTGGCGATGGCGTCGCGTTTGAGGGGCGACCGCTCGACCCAGACGATGAGGAGCAAGATGCACGCCATCAGTCCGACCATCAGCAGGTACTGCGAGTGGACGCTTTCGAAGGTGTAGCCGAACAACCTCGGTAGAGGCACGCCGCTGGTGATCTCGCCGCCGGGCGCCGAGAAGCTCTCCCACTTCGAGACCACCTGGATGACGATGGTCGAGAACGCGATGGTGCCGATGGCGAAGTAGAAGTGGGCTGCTCGCGACACGATGGCCATGAAGAACGCTCCGACCAAGGCGCCGATCACCACCGCGGCGATGAACCCGGCAGTGAAGCCGCGCGGCCACTCCCACAAGCCGAAGAAATCTTGGCCGCGAGACGCCCACACCGACACATACGCGCCGAGGGCGTAGAAGGCGGTGTGGGAGAAGGCGAAGATCCCGCTGACGCCGAACACGAGGTAGAACGAGGCACCCAGGAGGATGAGGGTCACCCAGTTGGTGAACAGCAGCAGGTCGACGTCGCTGCCGTACCGGATCGGTGCCAACACGAAGAAGAGCAGCACCAGAACCAGGGTGCGGTAGTGCTTCTGCCGGTAGATCGACGGCAGCAGTGCCGGGCGTCCGGCGAGTGCGACGGTGTCAGAGGCGTCGGCCACTGGTCCCCCTGAACAGTCCCTGAGGCCGCAACGCGATGACGGCGAGCATGACGATCATCGGATAGGCCGCAGTGAAGTCGGGGGAGATGTACCCCGATCCGAACTCCTGAGCCAGTCCCAGCATGAGCGCCGCCGCGGCCACCCCGACGAGACTGTCGAAGCCTCCGAGTACGGCGGCGGCGAACGCGGTGAGCATCGGGGCGAACCCGAGCTCGGTCGTGAGCGACTTGTTGGGGGCGATGAGCATGCCGCCGATTCCGGACAGCACCGAGGCGACGCCGAACGTGAGGAGCGACATCTTGTCGACGCGTACCCCTTGCATCCGAGCGGCCTCCCGGTTGGACGCGAGCGCCCGAACCTGCCGCCCGAACTGGGTGTTGTTGAACAACACGATGAGGACGGCCAGCAGGGCGAAGGTGACCCCGACCATCAAGATGGTCTGGTACTGGATGCGGGCGCCGCCGACTGCGCCACACGCCCTGGAACGGTGGCGAGAGGAGCTTCTGGCCGCGGTCGCTCCCGATCGTGCGGACGATGCTCTGGTCGATGATCAGCGCGGCCGCGAAGGTGGCGATGACGATCACGTGGATCGAGCGCCCCCGCAGCGGCGCGTAGCAGAAGCGTTCGACCGCCAGCCCGATGACGAACAGCGCGGCGATCAGTACCACGAGGGCCACCGGATAGGACCAGCCCTGCTTCTCGACGCCCCACCAGGCGAAGTAGCCCCCGGCCGTGACCAGCGAGCCCTGGGCGAAGTTCACCGCGCCGGTCGCCTTGAAGATCAACATGAACCCCAAGGCGACCAGCGTGGCGATCGATCCGACACCGATGCCGGTCGCGAGGATGGTGAGGAACTTGGCCAGACCACTGACCGCGAGCACCTCGATCATCGTTCCATCCTCTCGACCGGCATCATCGGTGGTTCGTCCTCAGCCCAGGGGAATGACGGCCAGCGTGGCGGGCAGACCTTCGTCGTTGAACTCGGCGAAGGTGCTCTCCACCGCCCAGCTGTTGTCGCTGTTGGCGTACGGCCCGCAGACACCGTCGGTGTCGAGGCCGTTGAAGGCGGCTTGCAGGGTGGCCGGGTCGGCGGCGCCGTTGGCCTCGATGACCGCCTTGAGGATGTACACCGTGTCGTACGTCTGGGCGGCGTAGTACGACGGGAGGTACCCGGCGCGCTCCTCGAACGCCGCCGACCACTCGGGATCAGCGTCGAGCGGGTTGCAGTCGAGGTTCATGATGATGTTGTCGAGTTGGTCAGGCTCGAAGGCGGTGTAGAAGCTCGAGAACCCGGCGCTGCCTGGCATCACCAGGGGGATGTCGAGGCCCTGGGCCTCGAAGGTCGGGATCTCCAGGAGCAGGTTGTTCGGGGTACCCCAGGACAGCACGACGTCGGTGCCGTCCATGGCCAGGACCTCGGTGGTCAGATCCTCGGCGTTGAAGTCGTGCGGAGCCTCGGCTCCGACGGTGCACCCGTTCTCGGCGATGGTGGCCTTCTGGGCGTCCGAACCGGCCAGACCGAACGACAAGTTGAAGTACAGCAGACCGAAGTTGCACGCCCCGAGCTCGTCGATGGCGTACTGAGCTGCGGCGCTGGCCGACTCGTCGTTGGGCACCCGGATCGACCACAACCACTCGCTGGCCGCGGTGCCGCCCGTGAGAGCCTGCGGGTTGGTCGAGAAGTTGATCAGCGGGATGCCACCGGCGGCGACGTCGGCGGCCGCGGCGTCGAGCGCGCTCGACGAGCCGAAGCCGAAGATCACCGTGGGCTCCGCCGCCAACCAGGCGGCGACATCGGCGATGGCCTGATCGCCGAACGTGGCCGGCGTGATGACCGGCGTCTCGAACTCGATCGGCTGGCCGCAGATGCCACCGGCCTCGTTGATCTCCTCGATCGCCATCTGCATGCCGTCGAACGGATCGGTCGCCGACGCGGCGTTGGGATCGTCGCTCTGGTACGGGTCGCCGAGGCCATTGATCAGACGGACCGGCGCGTCGAGCGTGCAGTCCACCGCAGCCGCAGCTGTCGTGGTGGTCTCGTCCGGGGCGGCGGTCGTGGTGGTTTCGTCGCCACCCGCTTCCGCGGCGGTGGTCGTCGTGTCGTCGCCGCCTTCGGCGGCCACGGTGGTGGTGGTGTCGACGTCGGCGCTGTCGTCGTCATCGTCGCCGCACGAGGCAGCGATGATGGCGAGTGCAGCGAACGCCACGAGCCATGCGCGACGGCGCGCTCCAAACCTGGATGTCATCCGGATCCCCTCCTGATCGAAAGTCCCGCCGGAATATCCAGCGGGCGCTTGCGTCGCGGCATGTTAGGAACACCGTCACAGAAGGGCAAGCGACCCTAGGGTCACGTTGTGGGGGGCGCGGTGCAATCCGGCGGGTTGCGCGTCGACGTTTCGACCCGTCGCGGCCAGTGCCGCTACGGTGCCGGGCGGATTCAACGCCAACCGAGGGATGACACCGTGTACGTGGGGTACAGCGAGGAACACGAGGCGCTGCGCCAGGAGCTCCGGGCCTACTACGGGCAGTTGCTGACACCGGAGGTGAAGGACTCTCTCGCCCACAGCGGCGGCATCGGTCCGCACGTCCGCAGCGTGTGGAAGCAGATGTGCCAGGACGGCTGGGCCGGGATCGGCTGGCCCGAGGAGTACGGCGGCCAGAACCGTTCGGCGATCGAGCAGTTCATCTTCTTCGACGAGTCGATGCGGGCCGGGGCGCCGGTGCCGATGCTGACCATCAACACCGTCGGCCCGACCATCATGAAACACGGAACGCAGGAGCAGAAGGACTACTTCCTCCCGAAGATCCTCGCCGGCGACATCCACTTCGCCATCGGGTATTCAGAGCCCGAGGCCGGCACCGATCTGGCCAACCTCAAGACCCGCGCCGACATCGACGGCGACGAGCTGATCGTCAACGGTCAGAAGCTCTGGACCTCGCTGGCCTCGGATGCGGATTGGTGCTGGCTCGCCGTGCGCACGAACCAGAACGTCAAGAAGCACCAGGGCATCTCGATTGTGCTGATGCCGCTCAAGGACGACCACGGCAACCGCACCCCGGGTATCGACGTCCAGCCGCTCACGCTGATTGGCGAGCACGACATCAACGCCGTGTACTACACCGACGTGCGGGTGCCGGTGTCCAACGTGGTGCTCGGGGTCGACCAGGGCTGGACCCTCATCACCGGCCAGCTCAACCACGAGCGGGTCACCCTGTGCTCGTCGGGGGTGCTCGAGCGGATGCTCAACAGCGTGCTCGACTGGGCCACCGAGACCCGTATGGCCGACGGTCGGCGCGTCGCCGATCAGGAGTGGGTCCAGATGAACCTGGCCCGCGTCTACGCCGGGTTGGAGTTCCTCAAGCTCATCAACTGGAAGGTCGCCTGGTCGGCCGCCAACAACCGGCTCGATGTCGCCGACGCCTCGAGCATAAAGGTGCATGGCACCGAGATGAACATGACGGCCATCAAGCTGCTGTCCGACATCATGGGCGCCGCCGGGTATCTGACCGAGGGTTCCCCCGGCGCGATCCTCAAGGGCCAACTCGAGTTCCAGTACCGAGGCATGACCATCCTCACGTACGGGGGCGGCGTCAACGAGGTCCAGCGCGACCTCATCGCCATGTTCGGCCTGGGCATGCCCCGGCCGATGCGATAAGAGACGAGGAACGACAGTGGATTTCGAGTTCAGCGACGAGCAGCAGGCAGTCCGGGATCTGGCGAGCCAGATCCTCGAGGGGACGATCAGCCACGAGCGGCTCCGTGAGATGAAGGCATCCGGCGAGCACCTCGAACGGCGGGCGTGGTCAGAACTGGCCAACGCCGGCTTGGTGGGCATCGCCCTGCCGGAGGCGTACGGCGGAGCCGGCCAAGGTTTCGTGTCGGCCGTGCTGGTGCTGGAGCAGATCGGCCGTCACGTGGCGCCCGTCCCGTACTTTGCGTCGGCCGTGCTCGGAGCGATGCCGATCGCCCAGTTCGGCACCGAGGCGCAGAAGGAACGGCTGCTGCCGGCCGCGGCGAGCGGGGAGCTCATCCTCACCGGGGCGTACATCGAGCTCGGCACCCAGGCCGAGAATCCCTACACGACCGCGGCACCGGGCGCCGATGGTGCCTGGACGCTGACCGGGCAGAAGGACTGCGTGCCCGCCGGCCTCGATGCCGGACAGATCGTCGTGTCGGCTCGAACCGCGGATGGCGTGGGTCTCTTCCTGCTCGACCCCACCGCGGCCGGCGTCGAGGTCATCCGCCAGGACACCACCAACCACATCCCGGAAGCCCGCCTCGTCCTGTCGGCCGCGCCGGCCGAGCTGCTGGTCGAGGGCGCCGAGGCGTTGGAGTGGACCCGTCAACACGCCGTGACCGCGTTGTGCGCCATGGGCATCGGCGTGTTCGACAAAGAGGTCCGCATGACCGCGGAGTACACGAGCACCCGGAAGCAGTTCGACAAGCCGCTGGCCCACTTCCAGGCCGTCGGTCAGCGGGCCGCCGACGCCTACATCGACACCGAGGCCATCCGTCTCACCACCTGGCAGGCGGCGTGGCGGTTGGAGACCGGCCTGCCGGCCGCCATGGAGGTCGCCACCGCCAAGTACTGGCTCTCCGACGGCGGCCAGCGCGTCGCCGCCGCGGCGCAGCACCTGCACGGCGGCATCGGCGTCGACACCGACTATCCGCTCCACCGCTACTACCTCTGGGCCAAATGGCTACAGCTCCACCTCGGCGGGGCGAGCGAGCACCTGCAGACGCTGGGGCGCCTGCTGGTCGGCTGAACTCCAGTGAGCCCCGACGCGGTCCGCGACGCGCACACGCTCGCCTGGCGCGTACCCGACCATCACGCGGCCGTCGTCGGCCCGGGTAGCCCGCTCCAGGTCGTCGTCGACGATGTCCTCGGAGTGCCGACATCGGTGTTCGCGCAGAGGGCCGCCAACATGCGCGCCGTACTCGCGCGAGCGGGTGAGGGCCACGGCGATTCGCCCTATCTCGTCTTCCACGACCGGACCTTGAGCTACGCCGATGTCGTCGCCTCCGCGTCGCGTCTGGCGGCGTGGTTGCACCGCGAGCACGGCGTCGCCAAGGGCGATCGAGTGGCGTTTGCGGCAGCCAACCTGCCCGGTCACGTCGTGGGGTGGTGGGCCGCGGCCAGCCTCGGCGCCATCATCACCGGGCTCAACGGATGGTGGACCGCGTCGGAGCTGGCCTACGGGGTGGAACTCACTGCGCCGACCGTGGTGCTCGCCGACCCCCGGCATGCCGCACTCCTGGCGGAGACCGCCGCTCCCGTCGTCGACCTGAGCGCCGTCGAGTCGCTCCTCGGGCCGCCCCGGCCCGACGACCCGCCGTTGCCGACCGTCGACATCGACGAGGACGACCCGCTCATCATCTTGTTCACCAGCGGCACGACCGGCCGCCCGAAGGGCGCCACCCTGTCGCACCGCACCTTCGTGCACGCAGCCATGGCGGGAGCGCTGAGCGGTGCCACCGCCGCGCCGCCGAACACGCCTCCCGTACCGCCCCCATCGCGTCCGCCGGCCACGCTCCTTCCGGCGCCCTTGTTCCACATCTCCGGCTCGCTTCCCCTGTCCATCGCCCCGGCCTTCGGGACGACGGTGGTGTTCCCGCCGCCCGGCCGGTGGGACGAGACGACGCACCTGCAGCTCACGCAGGACCACGGCATCTCCGGGTGGAGCGCGGTCCCGACCCAGTTCTGGCGACTCCTCGAGCACCCAGACTTCGATCGGTATGACACGTCGAGCGTGATGACGGTCGGCGGCGGTGGAGCGGTGTACGCGCCTGAGCTCTATCGGCTCATCCGCGAGAAGCTGCCGCACGCGCGCATCGGCACCGGTTACGGCATGACCGAGACGGCCGGTTCGGGCGCACGCCTGGGCGGCATCACCCTCGAGACGCACCCGGCGTCGGTCGGCGCCGTCGAACCGCTGTGCCAACTGCAGATACGCGACCCCGACGGCACTCCGTTGCCGTTCGGCGAGGTCGGCGAGATCCACATCAAGGGTCCCTCGGTCTTCCTCGGGTACTGGAACGATCCGGAGGCCAGCCGCCGGGTGATCGACGGCGAGCGCTGGTACTCCACGGGCGACTTCGGCCGGATCGTCGACGGCGTACTCTACCTCGAGAGCCGGATGCGCGATCTCATCATCCGGGGCGGCGAGAACATCTACCCGATCGAGATCGAGAACCGGCTGGCCGAGCACCCCGAGATCGCCGACGCCTGTGTGGTCGGCGTCGACCACCACCAGCTGGGCCAGGAGGTGGCCGCCGCCGTGGTGCGCCAACCCGACGCGGCGATCGACGAGGCCGGTATCCGAGCGTTCGTGGCCGAGCGGTTGGCCGCCTTCAAGGTGCCCGTCCACATCGTGTTCGTCGACGAATTGCCCTACACGGCCACGGGCAAGGTGCTCAAACGCGACGTCGAGGAGATCGTCGCCGCCACCGTCCGCAGCTGAGCCGACCTACAGTCGGCGGGCTCGCTGTTCGAGCTGTTGAGGAGGACCCGTGACCGATTCCGCCACGTTGACCGACGCCGAGCTGGTGGAGCGGTTCGCCCACCTGAGGGTCGACCGGGACAACGCCGCCGTCTACCGAGGGTCGCTCGATCACCAACTCCTGGTGCACCGGTGCGCCGACTGCGGGTTGTGGCATCAGCCGCCCCGTCCCATGTGCCCGGCGTGTTGGTCGTGGAACGTGGTGCCGACCCCGGTCAGCGGTCGGGGCCGTGTTCACCTGCTGATGCGCCTGCACCAGGGGCCTTCGGCGCCCAACTTCGATTACGGCGCCGGCCCCTACCCGGTCGTCACCGTGGAGCTCAAGGAGCAGGGGTCGCTCCGTTTCACCAGCACGGTGGTGAACTGCGACCCGGCCGACATTCGCATCGACATGCCCGTCACCTTGACGTGGATCGATCGGTACGGCGCGCCCTTCCCCGTCTTCGAGCCGGCGTCTGGACCGTCCCAACGGCCCGAGCCTGCCTCCGGCGCTGACAGGGGGGCGGCGTGATGGCGCGCAACCCGATCAAGGACCAGGTCGCGTTCGTGGGAATCGGGACGACCGGGTTCTCGCGGACGAGCGACCGCACCGCCCTCGCCCTGGCGTTGGATGCGTCGACGCAGGCGATCCGAGATGCGGGTCTCCGCGCCGGCGACATCAACGGCGTGGTGGCGACGTCCGAGCCGGGCGCGCCCGGGCCCGAAGCGCTCGCCACCGCGCTCGGACTCACCGACGTCACGCACTTCTCCAAGCCCACGCCCGTCGTCATGAACTCGATCGTCGATGCCATGAACGCCGTGTTCTCCGGATCGTGCGACACGGTGCTGGTGTGCACCCCGGTCACCCGTCTGCCGTGGAACTCCCGGAGTGCGGCCAACGATCCGTTCCGCCGGCACCTCGGCTCCCAGCCGGCCAAGGGGATCCCTGAAACCATCGCCATGGCCCCGGCGTACACCGCGTGGGCCAGCCGGTACATGCACGAGTACGGCGTCACCAAGGATCCGTTCGGGCGCATCGCCGTCAACATGCGAACCAACGCGACGCAGAACCCGCTGGCCGCCATGCGCACACCCATCACCCTCGAGGAGTACCACGAGGCTCGCATGATCCGCGAGCCGCTGTGCCTCCTCGACATGGACGTGCCCGTGGACGGCGCCGACGCCTTCGTGCTGACCACCGTCGAGCAGGCTCGGCAGCTGCAGCGTCCCGTCGTCACCATCCACGCGGCGAGCGTCGGCTTGGGCACGGCCCACGAGGACCAGCTGCCGAGCCTCGCCCGGCATGGGCAGCATGTCGTGGTCGACTCGTTGAAGGCGAAGAGCGATGTCTGGCTCGACGATGTCGACGTGTTCTTCCCGTACGACGGCTTCACGATCATCACGCTGGCCTGGTTCGAGAACGTCGGGTACTGCCCGCCCGGTGGGGCGGATCGCTTCCTCGCCGACAACTGGGATCGGGGCGGCAACCGCATCGTGATCGACGGCCGGGTGCCGGTGAACCCGCACGGTGGCTCGCTCTCCGAGGGCGCCACCCGCGGCACCGGTCACATCCGGGAGGCCGTCGTGCAGCTCCGGGGTGAGGCAGGCGACCGTCAGGTACCCGGAGCGCAGACGGCCCTCGTCACCCCGGGCGGCTTCTTCTTCAACCCGCAAGGCGCCATCCTGCGCCGCCTCTAACGGAGACCAACCACACCACCCCGAACTGGGAGACCAACCCGTCGCGTGGGCGACCGATGGGTCTCCCAGTTCGGTCTGGGGTGTCGGTCCGATGGGAGGTTGGTCAGGAGGCGGCGGACACGTCGAAGACGGCCGGGTCGACCTTGGCGAGGGCGTCTCGGAACTCGCTCATCTTGTGGGGCCACTGGGTGACGACGCGTCCCGAGGCACTGCGGTAGTAGCCGTTGCACCCGGCGTGCCACACGTCGACTCCTGCGATGGCGACCTGGAGCTCGTCGTTGAAGGCGGCCATCGGATCGGGGCGGACGTCGAGCCAGGCCAGGTGCTCGTCGGCGATCCGATCGACGAGAACCAGGGCATGGTCGACCTGGAACTCGATCATGGTGATGATCGAGCCCTGGTTGGTGTTGGGTCCATAGAGCATGAACAGGTTCGGGAACCCGGCGGTGGTGACACCGAGGTAGGCCTGGGCACCGTCGGACCAGGCGTCGGCGATGGTTACGCCGCCGCGCCCGACGACCCTCAGCGACGACAGGTAACGATCGGCCGCGAACCCGGTGGCGAGGATCAAGGTGTCGGCCGGTCGCTCGATACCGCCGGCGACCACACCGGTGGGCGTGATGCGTTCGATCGGATCGGTGACGAGGGCGAGGTTCGGGTCGGTTGAACGAGCGGTAGTACTCGTTGTGGAACAGCGGTCGTTTGCATCCCCACGGGTGGGTCGGGGTGAGCTGACGCCTGGTCTCGGGGTCGTCGACGACGTCGATCGCCGCGTGGCCGAGCGCCTCCAGTCGTTCTCGCGCCGCGGGGTTGGTGAAGGCCATGCCGACTTCGACCTGGTCGCACAGCTTCTGACGGCGGGCCAGCACGATGCTCGGATCGAGCCTCCGCCGTTCGAGCTCCTCGGCCGAATAGGGCGCGTCCTCCTTGGGCAGGACCCAGTTGGCGGTGCGCTGGTACAGGTCGACCTGACCGGCCGTCTTCACGATCTCGGGGACGAACTGGACTGCGCTGGCGGCGCTGCCGATGACCGCCACGTGGCGATCGGCGAGGTCGTGATCCCAGTTCCACTGGGCGCTGTGGAAGGTGGTGCCCGGCGAAACGGTCGAGGCCCTCGATCGACGGGTAGGTCAGGTCGTTGAACATCCCGATGGCGCTGACCAGGACATCGGCCACGACCGGGTCGGAACCGTCGACTTCGACGGCCCAGGTGGCCGATTCGTCGCTCCATCGCGCGCCCGTGACGGTCGCTCCGAAACGGCAGTGGCGGAGCACGTCGTAGGTCTCGGCGACACGCTCCAGGTAGCCGAGGATCTCCTCCTGTCCGGCGTAGGGCCGTGACCACCCGGTGTTGATCTCGAACGAGAACGAGTACAACTCGCTCTGCACGTCGCACTCGCACCCCGGGTAGCGATTGCGGTTCCAGGTGCCGCCGACACCGTAGGTGCGTTCCAGGATGACGATGTCGTCGTATCCGGCGGCCTTGAGCTTGATGGCCATGCACATGCCGCCCGGCCCGGCGCCGATGATGGCGATCCGCAGATCTCGTCGAGTCACGGTTCCTCCGAGCGTTCAGGCGCTGATGTCGTCGAGCACGGTGAGCAGACGGGCGGTCAGGCCGGCGACTGCGTCGATGGACGTCGATCCCGCCTCGTTGGACGACACCACGATGCGATCGACGCCGAGGGCGGCCAGCTCGGCGAAGACGGCGGGATCGGTGCCGCGCGAGAAGTCCCAGCTCCCGGGCCACACCGTCACCTCGATCCGGCCGGGATCACGCCCGGCCGCCTCGGCGGCCGGCGCGGATGGTGGCCATGCCGGCGGCCACCTCGTCCGGGGACACGACGTAGGGGAACCAGCCGTCACCGAGGCGCCCGGCGCGTCGAGCGGCAGCGGGCGAGGATCCCCCGATGACGATCGGGATGCCGTCGGGCTGCGCGGGTTTGGGGGCGCTGCGGACGCGATCGAAGCTGACGGTTTCACTCGTGAACGAAGCGGGGTCGGGACCCCACAACGAGCGCAGCGCTCCGATGGTGTCGTCGAGCCGGGCGCCGCGGCCCTCGTAGGGGACGTTGACCGCCCGGTACTCCTCGACCTGCCAGCCGATCCCGACGCCGAGCTCGACGCGGCCGTTGGTCAGCGCGTCGAGCGTGGCGACGGTCTTGGCGAGGACGGCGGCCGGGTGTTGGGTGGCGACGACGACGGAGGTACCGAGGCGCAGGCGACTCGTGTGGGCGCCGATGTGGGCCAGGACCTGCAGCGGGTCGGGCATGACGGCGCCTCCGCCGCCGGGCATCAGGCCGTCGGCCGAGTACGGGTAACGGGGCTCGTACTCCTCGGCGACGAGGATGTGCTCCACGGTCCAGATCGATTCGACGCCGACCTCTTCGATCGCCCGAGTCAAACCCTGCAGGTACGCCGGGTTGGAGATCGTCTCGGCGGTGAACGGCGGCAGCAGTCCGAGCCGCACGGGGTGCGGTCGACGTCCGTCAGCAGTCATGGCGCCGAGCGTACGGTCCGGCCCGGGCGCCGTCGAAAGCAGCGCGCCGGTCTCGCCCAGCCCCGAACGGCGCGCGCGGGCCGACGTCCGGTGTCGCTCCAGCGCGCGCAGTTGAGAGGTTGGGGGTGAAGTAGCTAGCATTCTGCTGCGAGCGCTGAAATACGAGTAAGGCCAAGGTCGACTGCGATCTGGCCACTGAGAACGGAGATCTCGTCCAATGGATCTGACCGGCAAGTCCGTCGTCATCACGGGGAGTGGCTCGGGTGTCGGCCGGGCCTCGGCCCTGCGTTTCGCCGCTGCGGGAGCGCAGCTGGTGTGCGCCGATGTCAAGGAGGACTGGGTCACGGAGACGGCGCGCTTGGTGACTGACGCGGGCGGCACCGCGGTCGCTCACCGGTGCGACGTGACGGTCGAGGCCGATGTCGAGTCGGCCGTCGCCGCGGCCGTCGCGACCTATGGTCGCCTCGACGTGATGTTCAACAACGCCGGCGTAACCGGCATGAAGCCGGGTCAGATGTTCGAGGATCAAACCGCGGCCGACTTCGAGCGACTGACCGACATCAACTTCCGCGGCGTCTTCTTCGGCTGCAAACACGCGGTGAAGCAGTTCAAGGCGCAGGGCGATGGCGGCGTCATCGTCAACACCGGTTCCATCGCCGGCATGGTCGGCTTCGGCAGCGTGGTCTACGGCGCCACCAAGGGGGCGGTGAACCAGATCACCAAGGGGGTCGCCATCGAGTGCGCCCCGTTCGGCATCCGCTGCAACGCCATCTGCCCGGGCACGATGCCGCTGACGAACTTCATCATGACGGACCCCGACAATCCGTTCGCGGCGCCGCCGGCCGAGTACCTCGAGTTCGCGTCCACCTTCCAACCGAACGGCAAGTTCATCACGGCCGAGGACTGCGCCGAGGCCGCTCTCTTTCTCGCGTCCGACGTTTCGGCCAATATCACGGGCGTGCTGCTGCCCATCGACGGCGGCTACGTCGCCAAGTAGTCGTGTCGCCAACCGAAGTCCCACCGCAATCCAGGAGCCATCGTGACCGAGAGCAACTACACCCCGCCGGACATCACCCTGCTCGGCGAGGAGCACATCACGGCGTACCGTGAGACCGGCGGCGAGGTCGGCTACCTCTGGAACGGCGCCACGTGCCTGATCCTCGGCACGACCGGCCGCAAGACCGGGCAACCACGCGATGTCGCCCTCATCTGCGGTTTCGACGGTGACAACCCGGTCGTCGTGGCCTCCTATGGCGGGTCGCCGACCCATCCGGCGTGGTATCTGAACCTCGTCGCCGAGCCGAAGGTCACGGTCCAGGTGAAGGCCGAGGTCTTCGACGCCGTGGCCCGCACCGTCGAGGGCGACGAACGCGACCGCATGTGGGAGATCGTCACCAAGAACTGGCCCAACTACAACGAGTACGTGAAGCGCACCACCCGGCGCATCCCCGTTGTCGTGCTCGAACGGGCGCCGTCGTGAGCGCCGAGCTCCGGCTCGATCCGGTTCGGTTGAAGGAGCTATTCGACCTCAACAGCCCGATCTACGCCACCCGGGGCGGCTCGTTCGACACCGATCCTTACCCGATCATCAACCGACTGCGTGACGAGGCGCCGGTCCACGAAGGCATCTTCGGCGAGATGGTCGGCTACCACGGCGAGGGGTACTTCCAGGGCCTGCCGTATCCGGACCGCCGGCACTTCACCGCCTTCGACTTCGAGACGTGCGACATCATCATGCGTGACGCCGAGCGATTCACGCCCCAGGCCAACGCCCACGAGTCCGCCACGCCGCTGCACGAGACCACCATGCTGTACATGGAGGGCGACCAGCACCGCAGCTACCGCGCCCTCGTCCAGCCGTCGTTCGTGCCCAAGAAGGCCCAGTGGTGGATCGATCAATGGATCCGCGCCACGGTCGACGGCCTGATCGAGAACATCGAAGCCAACGGACGGGCCGACCTCAACGTCGAGTTCTTCGCCCCGATACCGATGCTCACCATCTGCGGCAGTCTGGGCGTGGGCATCGCCGACGCCTTGGACATCCGCGAGGCGGTGACGAGCGACGGCGTCGGCCTCGGCCGCTTCTTCGAGATCGTCATGCCGATCGTCAAGGCCCGGCGCGCCGAGCCCGGGGACGACCTCATCAGCGTCCTCGTCCAAGCCGAGCTCACGGACGACGCCGGGACTCACGTCCTGACCGACGAAGAAGTCCTCGGGTTCGCCTTCCTGTTGCTCGCCGCCGGGTCGGGCACGACATGGAAGCAGATGGGCATCACCATGGCGGCGCTGCTGACCCACCCGGAGTGGATCGAGCGCATCCGGCAGGATCCCACCGTGCTCAGGCCGGTGATCGAGGAGTCGGTCCGGTGGATGCCGACCGACCCCATGTTCTCGCGGTTCGTGCGGTCCGACACGACGCTCGCGGGCGTCGACATGCCGGCCGGGTCGGCGATCCATGCCAGCTTCGCATCAGCCAATCGGGACCCGAAGCGATGGGAGCGGCCCGACGAATTCGATCCCGGCCGTCCCATGCAGACCCACCTCGGATTCGGTGGGGGACCGCACATCTGCCTCGGCATGCACGTGGCCCGAGCCGAGATGACGCTCGCCATCGGCGCCGCCATCGAGCGGCTCCCCAACCTTCGGATCGACCCCGACGCCGAGCCGCCCAAGATCACCGGCGTGTATGAGCGGGGCCCGAAGTCGGTCCACACGGTGTGGGGTTGACCATGAGCGCGGAAGGTCCTTCCGACTCTGCGGCCCACGACACCTACGCGGCGGCGCGGAACAGCCGTCGCTGGACCATCGAGGAGATCACCGGACGATTGACCGGCTGGCTGGCCGGCCAGCTCGGTGCCGACTCCGTCGCCTTGGTCGATGTCCGCTATCCGCAAGGCGCGGGCACGTCGAGCGAGACCATCCTCACCACCGCCTGCTGGACCGACGGCTCGGTCGATCACCGTCGTGACGTGGTGTTCCGCATGGCTCCCGACCGGTTCCAGCTCTTCCTCGACCCGGACTTCCTGCTCCAGGCCCGGGTGCTGCAGGTCCTCCACGGCCAGGGCCGTCAGGTCCCCGAGGTGCTGTTCGTCGAGGACGACGCCGACGCGGTCGGGCTGCCGTTCTTCGTCATGGCCCAGGCCCTCGGTCACGTGCCGGTCACCTCGCCGCCGTACAACCAGCAGGGCTTCCTGGCCGACGCCACCCCGACCCAGAGGCGCACCGCCTGGGAGTCGGCCGTGTCGGAGATGGCCCGCTTCGCGCTCACCCCGCTCGACTCGGTGCCGTTCCTCACCCCGTCCGGGACCACGGTGGGCGGACTCGACCGCCAGCTCGACTACTGGCGCCGCTCCCTCGACTGGGTGACCGGCGGTGAACCGCCCGACGTGCTGGTCGCCTACGCCCAGTGGCTGGAGGCCAACAAGCCGGCCGATCGCCCGAACGGCTTCTCCTGGGGTGATGCCCGCCCCGGCAACATGGTCTTCGGCCCCGACTTCGAGGTGGCCGGCGTCCTCGACTGGGAACAGGCCAACGACGGTGGCACCCGCCAGGACCTCGGCTGGTGGCTCTACTTCGACCACTTCAACGGCGAGGGCCGGGGCATCACCCCGCTCGACGGGCTCCTCTCGCGGCAGGAGACGATCGATCTGTGGGAGTCGATCACCGGCGAGACGGCCGGTGACCTCTCCTGGCACGAGGTGTTCACCGGCTTCAAGGTGGCCATCTTGTCCACCCGCACCATGATGCTCCAGGGCGTCCCCGACGCCACGAACATCGGGCCTCGCATGGCCCTGTCCCGCCCCGCCGAGTACACGGGAATCCCGGTGCCATGACCCCATCGACCCGACCTCTCGGGTTCTCGCCCGCTCCGCTCGACCTCGACGTGGTGCTCTCGCCCGAATGGCTCACGGCCACCCTGGGGGTACCCGTCGCGTCGTCGGAGGTGGTCGAGCACCTCGTCACCATCGCCTCCAAGGTGCGGTTCTCGGTGACGTACGACGGTGACGCGAACGATCGGCCGGCGTCGTTCTGCGTGAAAGGGTACTTCGCCGAGCAGAGCCGCATGATGGTCGGTGTCGGTCAGATCGAGACCCGCTTCTACACCGACCTGGCGCCGCTGCTCGACCTGCGGGTGCCCCCGTGCGTCCACGCCGGCATCGACCCCGAAACCGGCCACGGCATGGTGATGATGCGCGATCTGGTGGCCGACGGATGCCGCTTCCTGACCGCGCTGAGCCCGTATTCGGTCGATCAGGCCGCCGCCACGCTCGAGCAGCTGGCCCGCCTCCACAGGGTCGATCCATCCGTGGTGGCACCGGCTGACGCCGGCTGGCTGGACACGCGGTTCGGCAGCTACCTCAGCGTCATGACCGAGGCAGAGCTGCAGGCGCTCCTCGACGACGGGCGAG
Organism: uncultured Acidobacteriota bacterium; assembly: GCA_963732655.1. Classification (GTDB taxonomy): domain Bacteria; phylum Actinomycetota; class Acidimicrobiia; order Acidimicrobiales; family SHLQ01; genus CAVTWS01. The sequence continues at coordinate 385,593 of CAVTAI010000013.1, forward strand.
GCGTCACGCTGGCCGGCGAGACCCTACGGGCCTCCCGCCTGCGGGCGGCACTGAGCGTCCTGGCCGAGCGGGCGGCGGCGGCCCCGAACCACTACGTCCACGGCGACGCCCACGCCGGCAACCTGTATCTCACTGCCGACGGTCAGCCCGGCCTGATCGACTGGCAGGTGATCCAACGGGGACCGTGGGCCATGGACGTGGCGTACCACCTGGCCGCCGTGCTGGAGGTCGCCGATCGTGAACGGTCCGAGCGAGACCTGATCCGTCACTACCTGGAGGCGCGGCGGTCCCTCGGTGGTCCGACCCCCACCGAAGCCGAGGCGTGGGACCAGTACCGGGACTGCTTGGCCTACGGCTACTACATGTGGGGCATCACCCGGCGGGTCGACCGTCCCATCATCGAGGCGTTCATGCACCGCCTGGGCTCGGCCGTCGAGTTCCACGACACCTTCGCCCGCCTCGGCGTGTAACAGCCGGCTGGGTCGAGTCGCGGGCGGTACGACACGCCATTGAGCCGTCCGCCCCATCAATCCCCCCGTGGGGGGTGTCGATGACTCTGGCGACGAGACGAGGTTCTGCGTGACGCCACCACGGTCGGACACGAACACAGGCGCGGCGACCGACGACGACTGGTCGATCTTCGTCATGCTGAGATGGCTGATGGCGGTCAGCTTCGTGATCTTCACGGCGTCGGTGTTGTTCCGGCCTCACCGCGGTGAGTACAACCCGTGGTTCGATGCTGGTTTGTACAATGTTCCCTTCGCATTCGCTTCGATAAGTTGCTGGGTCCGATATGCACGACGCGACGCCGGGTGGAAGGCGTGGCGTGCACTCGGCTTCGGCTACGCCTTGTACGTAGCGGGGAACCTCTACGGCAGCCTCGTCGTAGGGGACCAGGACATCTACCCGTCACCAGCTGACGCGATGTGGCTGACGTTCTACCTCCTGCTGTACGTGGCGATCGTTGAACTGAGCCGCTCGCGAACGACGAGGTTCCAACCCAGCACGTGGCTCGACGGCGGGGTTGGAGGGCTGGGGGCCGCAGCTTTGATCGTTGCGTTCGCCCTCGGCCCAGCGCTCGAGGTGACCGACGGAAGCCGGGCCGTGGTGGCGACCAACCTCGCCTACCCGACCGCAGAGGTGTTGCTCGTCACCTTGCTGGTCACGACCACCTCGGCCCTCCGGGCCCGAGATGCCGTGTTCTGGCTGTTGGGGGCGGGGCTTGCGGTCACCACGGTGGGCGACGTCGTGTACTTGTTCCGAGAATCCTCCGGTACCTATGTCGAGGGCGGACTCCTCGACGTCTCGTGGCCGTTGAGCGCGGTGATCATCGGCTTCGCCTCGAGCACGAGAGGGTTGACTCGTCCGTCACCGGATGACCAGAAGCCGTTGTTCCTCGTACCTGCGGTGTTCGCGATCTCCTCGGTCGGGCTGCTGGCGTACGGCCAACGGCATACGATCCCGGTGTTGGCGGTCGTGTTGGCGATCGCTGCGCTCGGAGCCGCCGTGGTGCGGTTCGCGCTCACCCTTCGGGAGGTCCAAGCGCTGGCGGCGACACGTCGCGAGGCTCGTACCGACGCGCTCACCGGCCTACCGAACCGCCGGCTGCTGCTCGAGCGGCTCGCGCTCGCCGTCGACGAATCGGACGACGTCGCCTCGCTGCTGGTCATGGACCTGGACGGCTTCAAGGAGATCAACGACTCGCTGGGCCACGTCGCCGGCGATGAGCTCCTTCATGCGGTCGGACAACGGTTCTCCGCCGTATCCGCATCCGGCGTGCTCGCCCGACTCGGCGGAGATGAGTTCGCCCTCCTCCTTCCGGGCGTTGAGTCGGAGGACGCGATGCGGGTCGCGAGCTGCCTCCGAGGCGCACTGCATGAATCGTTCAGCCTGCAGGGCATCCAGGTGGCGGTCGATGCCAGTATCGGTATCGCGTGCTCGCCGGCGCACGGCTCGACTGCCGAAGGCATCTTGTCGCGTGCCGACATCGCGATGTATCTGGCCAAGCGACGACGAACAGGCGTCGAGCTGTTCCAGACCGATACGGACAACCCAACCCGCGGCCGACTCAAGATGGTCACCGATCTACGGGCGGCGTTCGCGGAGAACCAGTTCCAGTTGTTCTATCAACCGCAGATGAGGCTTGGAACAGGCGACATCATCGGGGTCGAGGCCCTGGTCCGGTGGCACCATCCTCAACATGGGCTGGTTGCTCCAGCTCAGTTCCTCCACCTTCTCCAGCGATTCAACATGATGGATCCGCTGACCGACTTCGTTCTTCGCCAGGCCCTCAGCGATTGCTCACTTCTCTATCGATCGGGATTCCCGCTCCGGATGTCCGTCAACATCGCGGCGTCGGATCTCATCAGCGAGGAGCTGGCCAGCACCGTGGTCACGATGCTGGCCGAACACAACCTGACGCCCGATCTACTCGTGATCGAGATCACCGAGGATTCGGTCATGACCGACCGGATCCGGAGCCTGCGCACGCTCCACCAGATCAGCGCGACCGGCGTGGACATCTCGGTGGACGACTACGGCACTGGTCAGGCGTCGCTGTCGTACATCCGCGATCTGCCGATCACCGAGCTCAAGCTGGATCGCTCCTTCCTCCATGGCGTCCCCGCCGACCATCACAACGCGGCGATCATCCGGTCGACGATCGAGTTGGCCCACGCGCTGGACCTGCCGGTCGTGGCCGAGGGGGTCGAAGACTCCGTTGCCCTCGATTGGCTGCGTGAACTCGGCTGTGACATCGGCCAGGGATTCCACATCTTGCGGCCCGTGCCGGTGCACGAACTGCTCCTTTGGCTCCGGCAGCGCGCCGGCATCGACTCGAGTCACGAGGACGATGGTTCGGCGGGCCGTTGGGCGGACAGCGACCCGCGGTCACCGGTCATCGGCCTGCGACCTTGATGCCGCCGTGAATAACATGCGGCAGTCCCGATCGAGGAGCGTCGACGTGAGTACCAACGATTGGGAACACGAGGGTCGGGTCGCCGTCATCACCGGGGGAGGGCGGGGTTTCGGCAAGGCGTTCGGGCATGCCCTCGCTGGTCGGGGCGCGCACGTGGTGTTGGCCGACATCGACCGTGGGGCGGCCGAGGCAGCCGCGGCTGAGATCACGGCCGCCGGGGGTACCGCCTCGGCCTTCGAGTGCGACGTGGCCGACGAGCACCAAGTCCAGCGGCTCGTCGACGACACCGCCGCTGCTCATGGCGGCATCGACATCTACATCAACAACGCCGGTCTGCACTCGGCGGAGTTCAGCGTGCCCATGGCCACCACCGGCATCCCGAGGCTGCGACAGCTTTTCGACGTCAACCTGATGGGCACGATCATCGGCACCCTCACGGCTGCGCCCCACATGAAGGGCCGTCCCAACGCATGCATCGTCAACATCTCGTCGTCGGCCGGCTACCCGTGTCCCACCGCCTACGGGGTGTCGAAGCTGGCCGTGCGGGGTGTGACCATGACGTCGGCACGCGAGCTGGGGCCTGACGGCATCCGGGTCAACGCCATCGCTCCCGGGCTCATCTTCACCGAGACCATCCGGGCCGAGCTGCCGCCTGCGATGGTCGCCGGCGTCATGGCGCAGCAGGCGATCGACCAGGAAGGCGAAGAGGCCGACATCGTCGAGGCCATGCTCTACCTGGTGTCGGCGAAAGCCAAGTTCGTCACCGGCGAAACGCTGCGCGTCTCCGGCGGCTTCACCCTCTCAATCGGGTGACGCGCACGACCGCACCGAGAAGCGCTGTGGAGAGGGCTGGATAGGGCCGCGGCAATCCGTGCTACTGGTCGTCGCGACGGCGGACGAAGTCAGCCATGCCGGGCACCGTGTATGCGATCATGCCGTGTTCGGGCGAGTACACGATGCCCTTGCCGATCAGGCTCGCTCGCGCCGGTCCAAGCGACTTCGAGCTGGCCTTCCCGAGTCGTTCGGTGATGTCCGCGAACCGGGACGGCCGCCCTTCGTCCGATGCCATCGCCCTGAGGAACTGCCGTTCCGCCTTGGTCGCTCGCTCCCAACGGGAGGAGTAGAAGCCGACATCGAGTTGCTGTTGGCCCTCGGTGACACCGATGGTGGCGTCGTCGAGGGTGATGCTGTCCGGCCCTGTGGCCGCATCCCAGACCGTCTTGCCGAACTGTTGAAGGAAGTAGGGATACCCCTGCGACTCATCGAGGACGAACTGGGCGGCATCGTGCTCCCATGTGACTCGCTGGGTGGCCGCCGGTTCTACGAGGGCGGACATCGCGTCTGCCTCGGCCAGACGATCGATCACCCGGTAGTCGAACAGACGCTCCGCGTACGACTCTGCCTCGGCCAGTCGTGTCGGCAGGTTCGGAAGCCCGCCACCCATGACGAACCAGGGAAGCGCGGCCTGACCGGCTCGATGGCAGGACCTGCAGACCGCCGACATCTGGTCGGTCGTCAACTCCTGCATCTCGTCGATCAACAAGATGACGCCGATGCCGTCCTCGTCGGCTGCCGCGCCGACCGTTTCGGCCAGGTCGATGAGATCGAACTGAAGACTGCCACTGTCCGCCCTTCCGGCAAGTCGGTCGATGCCCAGCGTGATCCCTTGGGCGCCGACCGAGGCCTGGAAGGATGTGATCGTGCCGAGAGCCTCCTTGACGCGAGCGGTCGCTCGGTCGAGCCAGCTGCGTTGTCGCCGCGCCGCGTTCGCCAGCTCCAGGGCCAGGGCGATCGAGAAGTGATCGGGCTGCGTGTGCTCGGCCTCGACTTGTACGACGAGCCAGTTGCGTTCCAACGCGCGTCCGGCGAGTTCGCCGAGGAGGACGGTCTTGCCGACCCCGCGCAATCCGCTGAACACCACGCTCCGCGACATGAGCCCGTTGCGGGATCGGTCGGCCAGGACTTCGAACGCCTCGATGTCGGCCGCGCGGCCGGCGAGAGCGATGGGACGAAGTCCCGCCCCTGGGTTGTACGGGTTCGTTCTCGGGTCCACCGGGGAAGTCTAACAATATCTAGTCGGTACTAAAGTTTTCCCTAGTATTGGTTAGTGATCGTTAGTCATCGAACGCGGCGAGGGTTCGATGGTGCGGGAGGCGACGAGGCGGGCGATCTCGGTGTCGTCGAGGCCGAGGATGTCGCGGCAGATCTCGGCGGTGTGCTGGCTGGTGAGGGGCGCCGGATCGCACCGTGGGGAGCCGAAGCGGGAACCGGTGTAGGCCGGGCCCTCCAGGAGCAGCGGGCCCAGCCCCGGCTGGTCGACGGGGACGACGAAGCCCCGCCCGCTGTACAACGGATGGTCGGGCAGGACCCGTGGGAAGAGCGTCTGGCCGACGGCCACTCCTACGGCTTGGAGTCGGTCTTCCATGACTCCCGCATCTTCGGACCGGAACCACCGGGCGAGGACTGCGTCGATCTCGTCGTGGGCAGCACGGCGCTGGTCGGTGGAGGCCCATTCGCCCTGGGCCAGTGCGGCCGGCCCCACCGCCACGAGCGCGGACCAGGCCCGATCGTCGGTGATCCCGAGGGCCAGCCAACGTTCGGCACCGGTGTCGTCGTCGGCGCAGCGATAGAGGCCCGACGGGGCGTGGTCGGGCGAGCGGTTGCCGATCGGCTGGGCGGCGCCGGGTGTGAGGCTCTCGGCGAGGAGGAGGTCACCGACGAGGGTGGCGACGACCTCGAACTGGGCCAGGTTGACCCGGCAGCCATGGCCGGAACGCTCGCGAGAGATCAGGCCGGCGACCGCCGACATCGCCACCAGCCGGCCGGCCAGGTGGTCGGGGTAGATCGTCATGACGCCGCGGGGCGATTCGGGTCCGTGGGCCCACAGCCAGGTGAGGCCACCGATGGCTCGGGCGCTCGGGCCGTACCCCTTCTTGTCGGCCCATGGTCCGAGGTCGCCGTACAGCTGGGTCCCGACCATGACCAGGCGCGGGTTGATGGCCGACACCGCGTCCCAGCCGAGCCCGAGCCGGTCGATCACCCCTACCGCGTTGTTCTCGATGATCACGTCGACGTGAGTGATCAGGTCGAGCACCAGCTGGCGACCTTCGTCGGTTCCGAGATCGGCGGCGAAGCTGCGCTTGTTGCGGGCCGGGCTGGCGAACGCCGGGTTCATGTCCGAACCGAAGACCCGACGTTGGAAGTCGGGACGTTTCGACGACTCGAGCTTGATGACGTCGGCGCCCCACTCGCTCAGCACCCGACCACCCTCGGGCGCGGCGATGCCGTTGCCGAGCTCGAGCACGCGGACACCGGCGAGTGGAGGAGCGATCGAGGGCCGGCCGGTATCGGGGTGGGGCCGGCGCGACCAGTCCGGTGGCGTCGTCGGAACGGGCTCGACGACCGGGCGGGGCCGGTGCCCGTTCACGACGAAGACCCCCGAGGTGACCTTGCCGGCCGCTCCGTCGACGGACACGTCGCCGAAGGTGCCGGCCGCCCCGTCGACCGACACGTCGCCGAACGTGCCCCGGGCTCGGGCGTGCTCGTTGGCAAGGACCTCGGCGGGCGTGAGCACCGGGGTGATTCGCACCCCGAGGGCGTCGCCCTCCGCCGCCACCTCAGCCCGGGTGGCCGCGGCGAACCGGTCGGGGAGGAGCGCCAGGATGGCGTCGCGCCGTTCGCCGGCGAGCGGGTGGTGCGACCACTCGGGGCCCGCCATCTCCGGCGGTGATCCGAGCCAGGTGATGAGGCTGCGCCACTCCCCTCCGGCCATCGGGAGCACGAGCCGGGCCAGCCCATCGGTGCACTCGTACAACGGGTACAGCCCGGCACCGTTGCGGACCTGGTCGTTCTTCAAGACCGACGCCAACGGCAGGGCCATCTCGGTGCACTGGGCCAGGGCGAGGATGGTCGACACATCGAGCAGCTGCCCGTGCCCGCCGTCTCGCACCTGCCACAGGGCCAGGAGCGAGGCCAGGGCGGCGACGGCGGCCCCCACATCCTCGCAGTACGAGCCGGGCGCGGCGACCGGCGCCAGCTCGGGCACGCCGGACCGGTAGACGACACCGGCGAGCGCCTGGGCGACGAGCTCGGTGGCCTGCCGGTCCGTCGTTGGGCCGTCGATCCCGAAGGGGGACACGGCGGTCACCACCAGATGCGGGTGCCGAGCGGCGACCATCGGAGCCGAGGTCGCCTCGTACCCCGGCACGCCGCCGGGCGAGCAGAAGGCGATGTCGGCGCCGGCCAGGAGGCCGTCGACGATCGAGGCCGCCTCGGGTGTGGCGGGGTCGACGGTGACGATCGACTTGCCGACGTTGCGGTGGAGGTGGTGCAGGCTCCGCCCGCTCGCCGAGCGGGGCGAACGGGTCTGGGCGTCGCCGCCGGCCACGGGTTCGATGCGCACGACGTCGGCCCCGAGGTCGGCGAGAAGGCGGGAGGCGAAGGCGCCGTAGCCGTCGGTGAGGTCGACCACCCTGACGCTGTCGAGCAGATCTGCGGGCTCGTGCGTCCCGTTCGGTTCGGTGCCGGGCATCGGCGTGTCCGTCGTCATCCCGACATCCTCGCCCAAACGCCGGACTGGCGGGTGGGAGGCATCCGGGGCGACGATGGACGTCGATCATCACCGATCGACGAGAGGGGACATCCGTGCGTGCCATCGTGTTCAACGGCGAGGACGCCGAGCTTCGTGACGACGTGACGGTCCGCTCGCCGGGATCGGGTGAGGTGCTCGTCCGGTTGGTCGCGGCCGGTGTGTGCCACAGCGACCTCAGCGTGGTCGACGGCACGATCCCGTGGCCGGCCCCGTCGGTCATGGGCCATGAGGGTGCGGGCGTGGTCGAGGCCGTCGGTGACGGCGTGACGAGGGTGAAGCCGGGCGACCACGTCGTGATCGCCACCGTCGCCAATTGCGGCATCTGCGACCGCTGCAACGCCGGCCGTCCCACCTGGTGCAAGCAGTCGATCGCCAACCGCACCGAACCCTTCACCGTCGGCGGCCAGGCGGCCGGCAACTTCGCTGCCACGTCGTCCTTCGCCGAGCTGACCGTGGTCAAGGAGGTGCAGGCCGTGCCCATCGACCGTGACGTGCCGCTCACCTCGGCCTGCCTCATCGCCTGCGGCGTCGTGACCGGCCTCGGGTCGGTCTTCAACCGGGCCAACGTGCAGCCCGGCGACAACGCCGCCGTGTTCGGAGCCGGCGGCGTCGGTCTGGCCGCCATCCAGGCGCTGCGCATCAAGCAGGCCAGCACCATCGTCGCCGTCGACACCCTCGCCTCCAAGGGTGAGCTGGCCCTGGCGCTCGGCGCCACCCACTTCGTCGACGCGTCGAAGGACGACGCCGTGCAGAAGATCCGCGAGCTGCTCCCGTGGTCGGCCGATGTGGTCGAGGGTCCGTTCGGCGGCGGCGGGGTGAACTGGTCGTTCGAGTGCGTCGGGCACCCGGCGGTGACCGATGCCGCGGTGCGGTGCCTCGACTGGGGCGGCGTGTGCGTGCAGGTCGGCCAGATGGCACCGGGCGTCACCTACGCCATCCCCGTCACCGCCCTGACGCAGGTCGACCGCGGCATCATCGGGTCGCGTGCTGGCGGCGTTCGCCCGCAGAAGGACATCCCGGTGATCGTCGACCTCTACAAGAAGGGCCTGTTCGATCTCGACAGCATGGTGACCCAGACCTATCCGCTGGACCGTTTCCACGACGTCGTGCACGACATGCACGAGGGCAAGCTCGCCCGCGGCGTGCTCACGTTCTCATGATCGACACGCCCATGATCGACACGCCCATCATCGACACGCATGGCAGCATCCTCGGCACCCGTGTGCTCCGGGTCGAGGACCCCAAGTTCCTGACCACCGGCGGCGAGTACATCGCCGACCTCGACCTGCCCGGCGCCGCGCACCTCGCCTACCTGCGCTCGCCCGTGGCTCACGCCCGCATCGCCTCGATCGACACGTCGGAGGCCGCCCAGGCCCCCGGCGTGGTGGCGATCTACACCGCCGCTGAGCTCGCCGCCGGGGGCCTGGCCCCGTTCCCGCCGGCACTGGCATTCCTCGACCAGTCGCTGACTCGTCCGGCCCTGGCCGATGGCGTGGTCCGGTTCGTGGGCGAGCCCGTGGCCGTGGTCGTGGCCGAGACGCCGACGCAGGGAGTCGATGCCGCCGAGCTGATCGTCGTCGACTACGAGCTGCTCGAACCGCTCGTCGATCCGGAAGCGGCGATCGTCTCCGACATCCGACTGTTCGAAGGCGCGGCATCGAACATCGTCGATGCGGTGAAGGTCACGGCCGACGCGGCGTTGTTCGACGGGTGCGACATCGTCGTGTCGGCCCGGATCCTCAACCCGAGGATGGCGGTGGCGCCGATCGAACCCCGAGCGGTCGCCGCCGTGTGGGACGGCGAGCGGTTGACCCAGTGGGCGTGCAGTCAGGGCGCCCACAACACGCGGGCGGGGATCGCCGAACGTCTGGGATTGGCGCCGGAGCAGGTGCACGTGATCGTCCCCGATGTCGGCGGCGGGTTCGGCGGCAAGCAGGGCACCACGCCCGAAGAGGTCCTGGCCGGCTGGCTGGCGATCCAACTCGACCGCCCGATGCGGTGGGTCGAGACCCGCACCGAACACCTCCAGGCGTTCGTCGGAGCCCGGGGGCAGGTGCAGACGGCCAGCCTGGGCGGTACGGCCGACGGCCGGTTGCTGGCCTACAAGCTCGACGTCATCCAGGACACCGGTGCCTACCCGTCGAACTTCGGATGCCTCATGCCCCGGATGACCCGCATGATGGCGTCGGGCTGTTACGACATCGCCCGGGTCGAGTACACCAGTCGGGCCGTGCTGACGAACACGGCGCCGGTCGGGGCGTTCCGGGGGGCCGGCCGCCCCGAGGCCGCGGCGGCCCTGGAGCGCATGGTGGAGCTTTTCGCCGCCGACGCCGGGCTCGACCCGGTCGAGGTCCGGCGCATCAACTTCGTGCGCCCCGACCAGTTCCCGTTCACCACGCCGACCGGGGCCAGCTACGACTGCGGCGCCTACGAGTCGGCCCTTGATCTCGCCTTGCAGTCGGCCGGATACGCCGACCTACGGGCCGAGCAGGAGCGCCGACGCGAGACCGGCGATCCCGTGGCCATGGGCATCGGGATCTCGAGCTACGTGGAGATCACCAACCCGGGGGGCAGCGGCGAGTTCGGTGCCATCGAAGTCCACGGTGACGGCACGGCGACCGTCCGCACCGGTACCTCGCCGCACGGCCAGGGTCACGCCACGGCGTGGTCGATGATCGCCAGCGACCTCACCGGCATCCCGCTGGCCCGGATCCGCTTCGTGTACGGCGACACCGATCTCGTGCCGCGCGGTGGTGGCACCGGCGGTTCGCGTTCGTTGCAGGCGGGCGGCTCGGCGGTGCAGCAGGCCACGCGGGCGCTGGTCGATCGCGCCCGCGCCATGGCGGCGGACCTGCTCGAGGCGAACGTCGACGATGTGGTGCTCGACCGAGCCGCTGGCGCCTTCCACGTGGCCGGCACACCGGTCAAGGCGGTGAGCTGGGTCGACCTGGCGGCGTCGATGCCGGCCGGGGAAGCGCTCGCCGAGGAGGCCGACTTCACGCCCGAGGGCGCGACGTTCCCCTTCGGCACCCAGATCGCCGTGGTCGACGTCGACACCGAGACCGGTCAGGTCATCCTCCGGCGCCTCATCGGAGTCGACGACGCCGGCACGATCATCAACCCGATGTTGCTCGACGGTCAGGTCCACGGCGGTATGGCGTCGGGCGCCGCCCAGGCGCTGATGGAGGTCGTCCGGTACGACGCCGACGGCAACCCGCTCACCTCGAACTTCGCCGACTACGGCATCATCTCCATGGCCGAGCTGCCGAGCTTCGAGCTGCACCACCACATGACCCCCACTCCTCGCAACCCTCTCGGCGCCAAGGGCATCGGCGAGTCCGGCACCGTCGGCGCCACCCCGGCGGTGCAGAACGCGGTGTGCGACGCGCTGGCCCACCTCGGCGTCGGCCACATCGACATGCCCCTCACCGCGGAACGCGTCTGGCAAGCGATCCAAGCCAGTTGAGTATCGGGGCCGGAGGGCGTGACCGTCAGGCTCGCCAGTCGGTGGTGACCTGGCCCTGCCACTGCGGCGGGCGGCGTTCGAGGAACGCCATCACGCCCTCTTTGGCATCCGGCGCGCCCATGAGGTGGTGGTGGTACTCGGTCTCGCGGGCCTCGACGTCGTCGGCGGAGAGCAGCCACGTGTCCCACAGCAGCTTCTTGCTGTAGGCGACCGACAGCGCCGCCGTGTTGGCGGCGATGTCGTGGGCGAGGGCCAGCGCGGCTGGGAGTACGTCGTCGTTCGGGAGGACCTTGGTGCACAGGCCGTAATCCTTCGCCTGATGCCCGTCGAAGGTGTGGCCGACGAGGAGGATCTCGGCGGCGGCGGCCATGCCGACCAGACGGGGCAGGGTCCAGTGCGAGTAGCCGTCGCCCATCACGCCGCGACGGGGCTGGACGATGCCGTACTTGGCGTCGGCGGCGAAGATTCGGATGTCGCACTGCAAGGGGATCGTGAAGCCGACGCCGATGGCGTGGCCGTTCACCGCAGCGATCACCGGCTTGCGCACTTGCCACGCCGGCATCGGGAGCGCAGCGGCGCTGAAGGTCGATTCGTCCTGCTTGGCGAAGGTGGCGTCGCCCTTGCCCAGGTCGGCTCCGGCGCAGAACGCAGGTGGCGTGCCAGTGAGGACGACGGCGCGGATCGAATCGTCGGTGTCGCACCGGGCGTAGGCGTCGGCGAGCGCCTGCCCCATGCCGGCCCCGAACGCGTTGCGCACCTCGGGCCGGTTGAGGGTGATGGTCGCGACGCCACCGTCGACATCGAAGAGAACGCTGGTCATGCGCCGGAGCCTACGTTTCCGCGGGGTTCGCGGAATCAGTCTGTGTCGATCGCTGCTAATTTCCGGCGCGGGCCTGGTCCAGTGGTCGCACGATCATGCTTCCCGAAACCGGTGGTCCGCATGGATTCGCGAGAGGAGATCGTGGTGAGCGGTGACGACGGGCTGCCTAGGTACGTGGACTGGCCGATCTTCCCGTTCGAGGGAGAGCTTCGGATCAAACCACTCCTGCCGCCGATGGACTCGGATTGGCCTCGAGCTGGTGAACCGGGCGGTGCGCCGTGCCCGAGCTGTCGGTCGGCCGATGAGGACTACATCTGGGTCGACGATCATTGGCGGGTCCGGGCCACCGAAACCCCACCGTCGTTACCGGTCGTGCTCTTCCTGGAGACACGAGCTCACGTCGACCTGCGCGACCTCGACGACGGTATGTCATGTGAGCTCGGCCAGTTGCTGGTGAGGCTCGACTGGGCCGTCGGCGCTCTCGACGGCGTCGGTCGCACCCACGTGAACCGGTGGGGGGACGGCGGGTCGCACTTCCACATGTGGATCTACGGGAGGCCGTTCGGCAGTGTTCAGGCGCTCGGCTTTGGTGTGCCGTTGTGGGCGGAGATCCTCCCCCCGATCGACGAGGGCGTGTGGCGCCAGAATCTCGCAACGGTCGCGGCAGCACTTGAACGATCGGGAGGCCGTGCCATCGCTCAGCCGTGAGGTCCCGAGCCCCTGTGCGTCGCTCGATTTCAGCAACCGTGGCATCGCCTCAGCAGTGCGCCGGGGTGGGCGCCGGTGTGTTCGCCGTGCTCGACCAGCGGCACGCCGGCGACGATCGTGGCGGCGTACCCCGTCGCCCGTTGCTCGATGCGCTTCGCGCCGGCTGGGAGGTCGGCGACCATGCGGGGCATGGCGGGGGTGACGGTCGCCGGGTCGATCACGTTGAGATCGGCGACGTAGCCCTCTCGCACGAGGCCCCGCTCGGTGAGGCCCCAGGCTCTCGCCACGGCTGAGGTCATCAGCTCGACGGCCCGTTCGATCGGGAAGGCCTGTCGCTCCCGGACCCAGTAGGCGAGCATGTGGGAGGTGATGGAGGCGTCGGCCATCTGGCTGACGTGGGCCCCCGAGTCCGAGAAGCCCATGACGACGCTCGGGTGCGCCAGCAGCGTGCCCACGTTCTCGGTGTCGAACGGCCCGAGGGGCTGCACGAAGAACTGGTCGAACCCCGACTCGAGCGACAGGTCGATGATGGCGGTGACGGGGTCGACCCCCCGCTGGGCGGCGACCTCGTTGACGGTCGGCCAGGGGGGCGTGGGTGAGGTGAGGACCCGCATGCGGTCGTAGTCGGGTGGGCGGGCCTCGGCGCCGGTGCTGGCGGCGTAGGTGGCGCCGAGGGCGGCGGCGACGAGGACATCGCGCCGGGTCGGGTCGGCGAGGATGCGTTCCTGTTCGTCGAGCGGGAGCGAGCGGACCGCCGCCCACTCCGGCAGCGAGTCGAACGGTAGCCGGTTGCGGAACGACGACCAGTTGCTGATGCCACGGGGGTGGGTGACGCCGACGAAGTGCGCCCCTGCGGCCGCGGCGCGTTCGAGGAACGGAAGCGTGCGGTTCGGGTCACCGCCGGCCGGGATGACGAACCGCATACCCGTCTGCGCCGACAGCTCGAACTGGGCCTGCTGGTGATCCTCGAGGGACCGGTCCGTCGGGTTGTCCTCCACGTACTGGTACATGCCTCCACCGGCCTCGGCGGCCACCCGAAGGAGGTGCTCGACCTCGGTCCACGGGGCCAGGCGGCTGGCGACGGGGCCACCATCGGGGGTCTGGTGGTGGACGGTCCGCGACGTGGTGAACCCCCACGCCCCGGCGGTGATGGCCTGGCGGACGTGCTCGGCCATGGCGGCCAGCTCCGCCTCGGTGGCGGTGTGGGTGAAGGCCCGCTCGCCCATGACGTGGCACCGCACCGCGGAGTGGCCGACCTGGGCGGCGTAGTTAATGCCCATGGGCAACCGGTCGAGGGCGTCGAGGTACTCGGGGTAGGTGGTCCAGCTCCAGTCGATCCCGGCATCGAGGGCGGCTGCGGACATGTCCTCGGCTCGCTCCAGGTTGCGCACGAGCAGCGGCGCCTGGTCAGCCGACCCCGGCGCGATCGTGAACCCGCAGTTCCCCATCACCGCGGTGGTGACGCCGTGCCAGCACGAGTTGGCGCCCACGTGGTCCCAGAACATCTGGGCGTCGAGGTGGGTGTGGGGGTCGATGAAACCGGGGGTGACCACGTGCCCGTCGGCCTCGATCTCCCGGTGTCCGCGATCGTCGACCGTTCCGACCGCGACGATCCGCCCTCCCGAAACGGCCACGTCGGCCACGGCCGGCTCGGCACCGGAGCCGTCGACGACGAGCCCGTTCCGGATGACCAGATCGACCGTCATTGCTGCCTCCAACGTGCCACTTGGCTGGCCTGCACGGTACCGCGCCGCGGCGGAACGGCCCAAGGTTCGTCGACGGCAACGGCCGTCGTTGTGCCTCGAGGGCGGGTGGCGTGGTATCCAATGGCCGGGCCGATGGTGGTCTGACGCGAGAGGAGCACGGCGCGTGACGAGGTTCGTCGAGAGCACGATCACGTTCCCGTACAAGCGGTCGTTGGGGCCGGTGACGGGGGCGTTCATGACGGCGCTGACCGAGAAGCGGATCCTGGGCATCCGCAACGGCGACGCCGTGCTGGTCCCACCCATGGAATGGGATCCGGCGACCGGTGCGGAGCTGGCGCGCGATCTCGTCGAGGTCGGCCCGGCCGGCACGGTCGAATCGTGGACCTGGGTGCCGGTCCCGTCCTCGCAGCACCCGGTCGATCGCCCGTTCGGCTTCGCGTTCATCCGGCTCGACGGCGCCACGACCCCGCTCCTGCACGCCGTCGACTCCGGCTCGGTCGACGCCATGGCCGAGGGCATGCGGGTGGCGCCCCGATGGCGGGGCCGCCGGCTCGGCCGCATCGACGACATCGTGTGCTTCGTCCCCGGCGAAGAATCCGAGGTCGATGGCGACGACGCCGGTCCCGCAGGCGAGCCGATCGAGCTGATGGAGTACCTGGCCTCGATCACCTACCGGAACCCGGTCCCGGTTATGACCGACCGGGCCGAGGAGGCCTCCCGGCAGCATCGCCTCGTCGGCCTGCGTTGCCCCATTTGCGATCGGGTCTACGTCGGAGGTCGCGGTTACTGCCCGATCGATTCGATCGAGCTCGGCCCCGAAGCCGAGATCGACCTGCCCCACACCGGCACCATCACCAACTACGTCATCGTCACGCCGACCCAGTACCCCGGCCAGACCGAGACCGAGCCGTTCGCCCGGGTCTTCGTCCTGCTCGACGGCTTCGACGTGGTGCTCGGGTACCAAGCGGTCATCGAGCTCCCCGTCGGCGACGTCCGGGTCGGCCGGCGGGTCGCCGCCGTGTGGGCCTCACCCGCCGAGGACGTGGAGAGCGGCGGCATGGGCACGCAGCTCGGCAGCCTGATCGGCTGGATACCGAGCGGCGAACCCGACATCGACGACCCCGACCTCGTGAACAGGATCTTCTGATGGCCACCCGAACCGATATCGCCGTCGTCGGCTGGGCGCAGTCGCCGATGGAGCGCCACACCGAGCTCACCGAGACCCAGCTGCTGATGCGGGTCATCACCGATGCCATCACCCCGCTCGGCCTCACCCGGAGTGACATCGACTTCACCTGCCTCGGCTCGTGCGACTACATCACTGGGCAGGCGTTCTCGTTCGTCACCAACCTGGATGCCATCGGGGCGTGGCCGCCCAAACGTGATTCGCACGTGGAGATGGACGGCGCCTGGGCCTTGTACGAGGCGTGGCTCCGCCTCCACGAAGGTGACATCGAGATCGCCGTGGTGACCGGTTCCGGACGATCGTCGACCGGCGATCCCGCCCTCATCTACCCGATGGAAATGGACCCCTACGTCCTGGCCCCCCTCGGCGCCGACCCCGTGACCTTCGCCGCCCTCCAGGCCCGAGCGGTGATCGCCGCCGGCATCGCCGACGAGCGATCGATGGCCGAGGTGTCGGTGCGATCGCGCGGGAAGGGAACGGTCGACGAGCTGTTGGCGGGTGACTATGTCCGCCAGCCGTTGCGACGCCACGACCTGCCGCCCATCACCGACGGCGCGGCCGCCATGGTGCTGGTGACGGGCGAGCGGGCTCGGCAACTCGTCGAGCGACCGGCCTACATCACCGGCTTCGACCACCGGACCGAGTGCCACAACCCGGCGTTCCGGGCGCTCGACGATTCCCCGTCGACCCGGATCGCCGCCGCCGAGGCCGGCCTGGGCCGGGCGCCCGTCGAGGTGGCCGAGCTCCAGACTGCCTTCACCCACGAGGAGCTGCTGCTGCGCCACGTGCTCGACCTGGGCGACGACGTCAAGGTGAACCCCTCCGGTGGCGCCCTCAAGCACAACCCGATCATGGCCACCGGGCTGTGCCGGATCGGATACGCCGCCGACCACATCTTCGGTGGCGGCTCCCGGGCGCTGGCCCACTCGACCAGCGGCCCGTGCCTGCAACAGAACCTGATCTGCATCGTGGAGGACCACCAATGAAGCCGTGCGCAGTGGTCGGCGTGGGTCAGACCCACCACAAGACTCGCCGCCGTGACGTCTCCTTCGGCGGGCTCGTCCGGGAGGCCGTCTTCCGGGCCCTCGAAGACGCCCAGATGACCATGGCCGACATCGACGCCGTGATCATCGGCAAGGCGCCCGACCTGTTCGAGGGCGTCATGAAGCCCGAGCTCTACCTGTCCGACGCCATGGGGGCGACCGGCAAGCCGATGTTCCGGGTGCACACCGCCGGCTCGGTCGGCGGCACGACCGGCATCGTCGCCGCCTCCCATGTGCAGGCGGGCAAACACAAGACGGTGCTCGCCGTCGCCTTCCAGAAGCAGTCCGAAGGCAACGCCCAGTTCGCCCTGGGCAGCGGCCGGGGAGCCTCGCTCGGCGCTGGCGGCTCGTTCGCCCCGTTCATCCGCTCGTACATCCACCGGAGCCAGGCGCCCGAGCACATCGGCTGGAAGGTGGCAGTCAAGGACCGCCTGAACGCGCTGAAGAACCCGTACGCCCACCTGAAGATCGAAGACATCTCGATCGAGAAGGTGAAGAACTCGCCGATGATGTGGGATCCGCTGCGGTTCCTCAAGTCGTGCCCGTCGTCCGACGGCGCGTGCGCGGTGGTCATCACCGACGAGGACGGTGGCAAGGCGGCGGCCGCCGCGGGTCGCCCGCCGGCCTGGATCCTGGCCACGTCGTCCCGGTCCGAGCCACCGAACTTCCCGGGGCGTGATCCCGTGCGGCCGCTGGCGTGCCTCACCTGTGCCGACGACGTCTACAAGATGGCCGGCATCACCAACCCGCGCGAGGAGATCGACATGGCCGAGCTCTACGTGCCGTTCTCGTGGCACGAGGCGATCTGGCTGGAGGCCCACCACATCGCGCCGGAGGGCGACGGCTGGAAGATGATCGACGACGGCTCCACCGAGATCGGCGGCTCGTTCCCGGTGAACTGCTCCGGCGGCGTGCTGTCGTCGAACCCGATCGGCGCCTCCGGGCTGCTCCGGTTCGCCGAGGCCGCCAACCAGGTCCGCGGCCAGGCCGGGGAGCACCAGGTCGACGGTGCCAAGGTCGCCCTGGCCATGGCGTACGGCGCCAACAGCCAGTACTTCAGCATGTGGATCGTGGCCAGCAGTCTGCAGCCCTTCGGCTGATCGCCCGCCCTTTCGCGGGCGGCTCAGGCCGCGAACGGGTTCTGGATCGTGACGCCGCGGATGGTCGCCCCGGTGGCCAGATCCTCGGACAGCAAGGTCGCGCAACGGGCGCTGACCGCGGCTTCGACGATGAGGGCATCCCAATAGGACAGCTGGTGACGTGCCGAGGTCTCGATGGCGCGGGCGACGAGCACGTCGTCGATGGCGACGACGTCGAGCGCGCTCAACGAGCCGATCGCTTCGGAGGCACCCGCGTGATCGAGTGGGGTGGTGAGTTTTCGGGTGGCCGTGACGAAGAACTCCGACAACACCTGCGCGCTCAGGACCAGGTGTCGAGCAGGATCGGCGAAGACCTCGAAGGCCCGGTCGCGTTTGGTGGGTTCGTCGTCGTCGTACAGGTACACGGCCACGTTGGTGTCGACGAAGCACCTAGCGCTCATGGAGCTCGTCGCGTGTCCATGTGTGACCGTGGCCGCCGCTGCCGCCGCGGTGGAGACGGGCGTGATCGAGGAGCCGTTTCCGGGCCTCGACCTGGGGGTCGGTGCCGGCGAACTCGGTCAAGTACTCCCGGACCAGCGCGTTGACCGACGTGTTGATCTCCAAGGCCCGGATGCGGGCGCGGCGGAGCACCTCGTCGTCGAGCTGAAGGGTGAGGTTGGCCACGGGATCAGTGTACCACGGGATCCGTGGTCGAAAGAAGGAGGGTGGACGCGGCTCGGGCCCGTCTTACCCGAGCAGCGGCGCGGCCCGTTCCTCGGCGTAGGCGAGGATCGACGCCTCGTCCTCGGCGAGGAGGAATCCGTCGTCGAACACCACGTCGAGCTCGGTGGCGAACTGGGCCAGGTAGTCGTCGAGCCCGTCGTACAGCTCGTCGAGCAGCGCCGGTTCGAGCGGGATCTCCACGCCGGCCAGGTTGCAGATCACACTCCCGGTGTCGTTGCCCTGGTAGGTCGAGACAGGGACATCGAGGAACGGCGAGCGCACGCCCCCGAGGGCATTGCCGTGCTCGTCCCGCTCGGCGACGGCCACGGTGTCGATCGACGTCAGGCTCATGCGGTCGGCCCGAGGCGGAACGATCCCGGACTCCGCCCAGTCGATCAGGTGCCGGTAGGCGGCGCGCAGGAAGAACTGCAGCGGAAAGGTGGTGCCGTCGTGGTCGCAGCCGGGGATGGTCGGGGCGTGCGAGGCGCCGGGGATCTCGTACAGCCGGTAGAGATCGCCCGGCTCGTCGCTGTCGTCGCGCCGAACCGCGGCGTGGCTGGCGCTGGTGTACGCGGGATCGGAGAACCCGAGGACATCGGTCTCGCTCTCCACGTCGATCACCGGTACGTCGGTGGTGCCGAACGGGACGATCTCGAACGCGGGCAGACCGGCCTGGCCCGAGTCGAGCGGGCTGATGCTGCCGCTGTGGGCGAGAGGGAGGTACCCGGCGTAGATCGCCGAGCCGTCGGACATGCGGGCCAGCTCACCGAAGGTGCTGGCGTAGGTGGCGGTGTCGATGCCGTTCTGCGAGTAGCCGGCCATGTAGACGTGATGGGCGGCGATGCCGGTGTCCCCCAGCGGGCTGCGCTCGCCACCCTCGCGCAGCAGACCCCCGATCTGGCTCAGCATGTCCCACGCCTCGCCGTTGGACGGGATCGACACGCCTGCGTACCGCTCGGGGTCGAACTCCTGGAGATTGGTCTGGGAGGTGAACCGGTTGGACACGCCGATCCACGCATCGCCCTGGGCCACGAACATGTCGCCGAGGTACCCCCACACCGGATCGGCATCGGGGCCGCCACTGGTGTTGAACGGCTCCACGACGACCCGACCGCTGAAGTCCGCCGGGTCGGCGGGCATCCGCACCAACAGACGGGTGGCGTACGCGTTGTCCTCGGTCGCGACCTCCGCCGGACCGGTCGCCGGGCCACTGTACGTGTTCGCAACGCCCGCCAGGAGCTGCTCGGTCTCGACGTACGACGGGTCGAGGCCCGCGTCGCTGAGGTGGGCGGTGCCTGCGCCGGCGCCGTCGAGCGACTCGAGCGTCGCGGCCGAGAGGTCGAGCTCGCTCAACAGTATCGGTGCGGCGGCGGTGGTGGTCGTCTCGTTGGGCACCGTGGTGGTGGGATCGGCCCCGCCGTCGTCCGTCGACGTCGTGGTCGTGGCGGCCTCATCGGCCACGGTCGTGGTCGCACGTTCCGACGACGAGTCATCCGCGTCGTCGCTGCAACCAGAGATCAGCAGAACGGCCGCCAGCGCGCCGGCCCACCCCTTCGAAACAGTGCCCATGGTGATCCCCTCCGGCGGCGACGTTACCCGCGTCGCGTCGTGAGTACGATCGGCCCGCCACCGACGCACGGAGAACCGCATGACCGATCCCTACACCGA
Source organism: uncultured Acidobacteriota bacterium (assembly GCA_963732655.1). GTDB lineage: Bacteria > Actinomycetota > Acidimicrobiia > Acidimicrobiales > SHLQ01 > CAVTWS01. Next base: position 405,500 of record CAVTAI010000013.1, read on the forward strand.
GATCGCCCTCCACCTCCCGAACGACGTGGCGATCGGCGGCGCCCTCATCACGATGGTCGAACCCCACCTCGGCCACGAGCACGCGTACAACCGCTGGTACGAGGACGACCACTTCTACTCGGGGGCCATGCAGGGTCCGTGGACGTTCGCCGGCGGCCGTTTCGTGGCCACCAAGGCGCTGCGTCGGCGGCGGGCCGAGGTGGCCGACAGCCTGGTCCAACCTCCCGATGCGGGCTGCTACATCTCCCTGTACTGGATCACGCAAGGCCAGGAGGAGAACAACGAGCGGTGGTCGTTCCACGCCATGGGCGAGGCTCTGATGCCGTATGGGCGAGGGTTCACCGAGCGCACCCACGTGTACACGGCGTTCCAGCGTTACCGGTTCGGCCTCGTCCGAGATGCCGGGCCGATGAAGCCGCACCTGGCGCTCGATGCCCCGTTCAGCGGCCTGCTCGTCGAGGTGGTCGACGCACCCTCGCCCGAGTCACTCGACACCTTCGAGTCGTGGCTGCGCGACGAACACCTGCCGAGCGTCCTCGCCTCGTCTCCGGCGGGCATGGTGCTCGCGTTCACACCGGTCCCGTTCTCGCAGGGGCGCATCGACCAGCCCGGCACGAAGCCGGTGTTGCCGCCCGACGGTGTGGGCCGGCAGCTGTGCCTGCTCTGGTTCCTCGACGGTGATCCCAACGAGCTGACCGACGCGCGGTTGCGCTCACACCACGAGGGCCTGGCCGCGAGTGGGCGGGGTGAGCTGCGATTCTCGGGGCCGTTCGTGCCGACATCGGTGGGAACGGATCGCTACGTCGACGAGCTCCGGTGAACTCGCATCGTCGGCCCGTGATGAGCCATCCTGCACGGCGGTAACTCCGAAAGGACCGCTCGCCCCATGCTCCTCGTCGAGAACGACCGTCGAGTCCGAACCCTCACCCTCAACCGGCCCGACGCCCTCAACGCCTTCAACGAGGCGCTGTACGACGCCACCGCCATCGCCCTGCGGGAGGCGGCCGAGGACCATACGGTCGCCGTCGTCGTGCTGACCGGATCGGGTCGGGCCTTCTCGGCCGGCACGGATCTGCTGGAGATGGCGGCCCGCGGCACCGATCCCGCCTTCGTCCCCGGCCAGTACGGCTTCGCCGGGATGATCGACACGCTCATCGAGTTCCCCAAACCACTCCTGCTGGCCGTCAACGGCATCGGGCTCGGCATCGGCACCACCATCGTCGGTTTCGCCGACCTGGTGTTCATGTCGACGTCGGCTCGTCTCAAGTGCCCCTTCACCGATCTCGCCGTGGCGCCCGAAGCGGCCTCGAGCTACACCTTCCCCCGTCAGGTCGGGTGGCAGAACGCGTTCTGGGCTCTGCTGTCGAGCGACTGGATCGGCGCCGCGGAGGCCAAGGAGATGGGGCTGGTGTGGAAGGTGTGCGAGCCCGACGACCTGATGGCCGAGACCATGCGCCACGCCCTTCACCTGGCCGCTAAACCGATCAGCTCGCTCGTCGAGTCGAAGGCGGCCATGAAGGCGCCGTTCCGGGCCGAGATCGACGCCGCCCGGTTGCGGGAGAACGCCGCCTTCCAGAAGCTGATGGCCGGACCGGCCAACAAGGAGGCGCTCGCCGCCTTCGCCGAGAAGCGAACCCCGGACTTCACCAACCTGCCGCCCGGCTGGTGAATCCAGCACGTACCCAAATTCGACCCAGCCAGCCAGCCAAGGATCGCCCTCGGGCGATCCGACCCAGCTAACAAGGAGCGCCTGACGTGGCCAACACCACCGCCATGGGATTCTGGAAGATCGCCGAGGCCGATCCCGGTCACCTGGGCGTCGTCACGCCGGAGTACGACGAATACACCTTCGGAGACGTCGCCGAGCTGACGAACCAGATCGTGCACGGCTTGCGGGCGCTCGGCCTGCAGCACGGCGACCAGGTCACCACGGTGTTGCCCAACGGCATTCACCAGATGGCGATCACGCTGGCCTGCTTCCAGGGTGGCTTCTACTTCACCCCGGTGAACTGGCACCTCGTCGGCCCGGAGATCGCCTACATCGTCAACGACAGCGAGACGAAGGCGTTGATCGTCGACGAACGGTTCGCCCCGGAAGCGGTCCGGGTGGTTCCCGAGGTGAACGTGCCGATCGCCAACCGGTTCTCCGTCGGGGCGGTCGACGGGTTCCGACCCTTCATCGAGCTCATCGACAACCAAGGCACCGGCCGCCCCGACGACCTGGCTACGGGCGCCTACATGTTCTACACATCGGGCACGACGGGCCGGCCCAAGGGCGTGCGCCGGGCGCTTCCCGAGATCGGTCCCGACGAGATGGGCGCCATGTCTGGCGGCCTGTTCCTGCTGTTCGACTGCCGGCCGCACGATGACAACGTGCACATCACCCAGGCGCCGCTCTACCACACCGCGGTCAACAACTGGGCCACGACCTCGCTCCAGATCGGCCACACCGTCGTGCTGATGGACCGGTGGACGGCCGAGGGTGCCCTCGAGCGCTACCAGACGTACAAGGCGACCCAGAGCCACATGGTGCCGACCATGTTCAACCGCATGTTGCAGCTGCCCGACGAGGTGCGACTCACCTACGACGTGTCGTCGCTGCGGTCCATGGTCCATGCCGCGGCGCCGTGCCCGGTCGAGACCAAGCGCCGGATGATCGAATGGTGGGGCGACGCGATCTGGGAGTACTACGCGGCGACCGAGGGCGGCGGCACCTACGTCAGCGCCAAGGAGTGGATGTCGTACCCCGGCACCGTCGGAAAGCCGTGGCCCAACAGCGAGGTCATCGTGGTCGACGAGGAGGGCGAGCAGCTGCCCACCTTCCAGTCGGGCACCATCTACATGCGCATGGGTGGCAACCAGTTCGAGTACTACAAGGACGACGCCAAGACGACGAAGAGCCGCCTGAAGGACAGCGGCTTCTGGACGGTCGGCGATGTCGGGTACTTCAACGACGACGGCTTCCTGTTCCTCAACGACCGCAGCAACGACATGATCATCGTGGCCGGCGTCAACATCTACCCGGCCGAGATCGAAGGGGCGCTGCACCAGCACCCGATGGTCGCTGACGTGGCCGTGTTCGGGGTACCCAACGAGGACACCGGCGAGGAGATCAAAGCCGTCATCGAGCTCCGCGAGGGATTCGAACCCGGCGATGAGACGATCAAGTCGATCATGACCTTCTGCCAGGAGAACCTGGCCCGCCAGAAGCATCCCCGCAGCATCGACTTCACCACCGAGATGCCCCGCGATCCCAACGGCAAGCTCTACAAGCGCAAGCTCCGCGACCCGTACTGGGAAGGCCGCACCCGCGCCATCTGACCGGAGATTCCGAGCCGAACCAGAGGTTCGGCTCGGAACACCCGCGTTGTTTCGTTCTGGCCGGGAGATTGCACGCTCCAGCGTGCAATCTCCCGGCCAGAACGAGGGAAAGCGGGTCGCTGGCTCCGCGATCGGGTCACGTGGGAGGCTTGGCCCATGCCGGCCAGCTACGACCTCGGAATCGACCTCGGAACCACGACCACCACCGCGGCGATCGGCCGGCCGTCAGGGGCGGTCGATGTGGTCAGCCTCGGGGCCAGCAACGACCGCATCCCGAGCGCGGTGTTCCTCTCCGTCGACGGGCAGATCCATGTGGGCGAAGCGGCGGCCCGTCTCGGCGAGCGCGACCCTGCCGGCTTGGCCACCGACTTCAAGCGCCACGTCGGTGGTAATGACTCGCTGATCGTTCGCACGTCGCCGTTCGCCGCCGAAGCCCTGCTCGCCAAGATCATCGCCCACGTGGTGCAGCGGGTGACCGAGCTCGAAGGCGCTGGGCCCGGGCACACCGTCGTGACGCACCCCACCTCGTGGAACGCTTTTCGCATCGACCTGGTGGAGCAGGCCGTCAAACGGGCCGACATCGACCGCTGCTCGCTGACCACCGAGGCGGAAGCGGCGGCCCAGACCTACCTCGCCCGCCACTCACTGGCCGACGGCGACACCATCGCGACGTACGAGCTGGGTGCCGGGTCCTTCGAGGCGGCAGTGCTGCGTTATCACGCGGGCTCTTTCTCCGTGCTGGCCTGCCAGACCATTCCCGGGCTGGGCGGCGAGTGGTTCGACGATGCGGTCGTCGCGCTGGTCACGCACCAGCTCGCGACCCGAGGATCCGACGCCAGCACCGTCCCGACCGCAGACCCCCGCTTCCGGCACCTGTGCTCGGAGGCGAAGGACCTGCTGACCATCGACGACTCAGCCGAGATCCCCGTTCCCATGCCGGCAGGCGTCGAGGTCGTGTCGGTGTCTCGTCTCGACTTCGAGACCATGGTCGGTGACCAGGTCGAACGTACGGTCACCGCGCTGTCGTCGGTCATCGACTCCACGACCGGCGGCGTCCCACCCGTCGCGGTGATGCCGATCGGTGGGTCGAGCCGCATGCCCATCGTGATGCGGTCGCTCCGCGATCGTTTCGGGGATCGGGTCGTCAACGACGTCGATCCGCAGACCGCAGTGGCCCGGGGCGCCGCCCTCACGGCCCATCGCCGCAGCATCGACCTCAACATCGATCTCACCGCCCCTTCGACGACCGCCGCGCCCGCGCCGCTCACCAGTCCACCGCCGCTTGCCGCTCCACCACAGGCCGTCGCCTCGGCGCCCGTGGAAGAAGCGCCGGCTGTTCCCGTTCCCGAGCCGAGGGCGGCGACCCCGGCTCCGCCACCGACCCAGCTCCCGTCCTCGCCGCCAACCCGGGCTCCGTCATCGCCGAGCCGGCGGAGGCCACTGATCTTGGCCGCCGCAGTTCTCGCGGTCGTGGCTCTCGGAGCTGCGGCGTTCGTCGCCTTGACCGGGGACGACGACGATGGCGGCGAAGTAGCTGCGACCGACCTTGGCGGGAGCGACGAGGCCGGCGATTCCGGGGGCAACGATTCCGAGGGGGACGGGGAACAGGGCGTCGATGGCGCGGGAGAATCCGCCGGGGACGGACCCGTCGCATCGGCCACCGGCATGGTGGTGATCCCGTCCGGCTCGTACTCGGTGGGCGCCGAGAACCCCGAGCCCTTCCTCGCCGAGAGTCCGGTGACCGACGTCAGCCTCGACGAATTCGCCCTCGACGAGTACGAGGTGACCAACGCTGACTATCGGGCCTTCATCGACGTCACGGGCGCCGAGCCGCCCGCGACGTGGAGCGGCGGAGTCCTGCCTGCCGGCGAGGAGGAACATCCCGTTCGGGGCGTCACCTACGACTGGGCCACGGCGTTCTGCACGTCGATCGACAAACGCCTGCCCACCGAAGCCGAATGGGAGGTGGCGGCGAGCGGCGCAAGCGGACTGCTGTATCCCGTGGGGTGACGTCGCCAACGACGTAACGCTCCCCGGCACCGGCACATATCCGGTCGGGTCGCTGGGCGACAACGTCAGCGAGTTCGGGATCTACGACCTCGTCGGGAACGCCTGGGAGTGGGTGGCCGACACCTACGACCCCCGCATGGACGCCTCGTTGCGCGTGCTGCGGGGTGGCCAGAACGGCTACGTGCGCAAGAACACCACCCGGCTGCCGCTCGACCCACTTCGCTCCAACGCGGTCAACATCGCCGGCTTCCGGTGCGCGGCATCTGCCGTCGACGACGGCATCTCGCCGTTGGCCTTCGGGGACTACGAACGCCCGACCACGCCGCCGGCCATCGAACCCGAGCCGCTTCCCGAGGGGGTCCTGGTGCTCGACACCTTCCAGGACCCGACCTCGGGGTGGATCGAGGTCAGCAACGAGCAGGGCCGATTCGGCTATCACCCCAACGAGTACTTCCACCTGGAGACGAAGGTCGGCGGCGAGGAAGTGCTGGCCTTCGGCCCGACAGTCCTCGACCCGACGCGGGCGGTGTCCATCTCTACGGCCGCCCAGGTCGAACCGAACCTCACGGGACCCGAGGGTGACTTCAAGTTCGGGATCGCGTTCGCCTTCGACACGTCGAGCGACGACCGTCCGGGCTTGGTGTTGTTGGCCGATCCCCGCAATCAGCTGTGGCTGTTGTGCCAGCGGCAGCCGGGCGGCGGGTACGACGTGCTCACCGAGGGCCCGTTCAACTGGCCCGATCGCATCGAGCTGCGGGTCGAGTCCGACGGTGAGGGCACCTTCGAGCTTCTACGCGGGCGACACGTTGGTGCACACCCGTTCGATCCCCGACGCCACCGGGTCATCGAGCGGTTTCGTCCTGCTGAGCAGCCCCGACTCGACCGTGGTGCACATCCACTACGACACCTTCGAGATCGCCGAACTCGACTGAGGCACGCGGCCCCGGCCGGCGCTCGGCCGCTGGCTACGCCGCCGGGGTGAGCAGGATGACGGGGATGCGTCGGTCGGTCTTGGTTTGGTAGCTCGCGTACTGCTTGTAGATGGCGACCAGGCGGGGCCACAGCGCATCGCGGGTGGCGTCATCGGCGACGGCCGCGTTCATGATCTGACGACCGCCGCCGACCTCGACCTCGACCCTCGAGCTGGCCCGGAGGTTGTGCACCCAGGCCGGATCACGGTCGTCACCGCCGTTGGAACCGACCACGGCGAACGTGCCGTCGCCCACGTCGAGGTAGAGCAGCAGGGTCTGTCGCGCCTTGCCGGTCTTGGCGCCGACGGTGTGCAGGATGCAGATCGGGGCGCCCTTGAACGACACCTTGCCCTTGCGGAAGTGGAACCAGCGGTTGAACACCGCGTTCATCGCCTTCTGAAAACGAGCCTGCTTCGAGCGATCGACCATGGACGGAGGGTAGTCCGACGGCGGTGTGGGCCGCTCAGCGACGGAACCGACGTTTCTGGCTGTCGCTGTGGGTGGTTCGGATCCACGGCTGGTTGCGGCCGGGGCGAGCTACGGCCTTCCGCTCGCCTGCCTGCTCGGGTGGAGGGCCGAGGTGATGGTGGCCGGGAGCATGAGCGGGATCGGGCTCGGCCGGATCGGACCGAAGGCGGCGCCACACCGCGGCCATCCCCACGCCGACCGCTCCCATCATCGGTGCCTTCCTCATGGATCCCGTCCTCTCCCCAGCGCGGGCCCGGGCCCGCAGCGACTAGGCCCAGCATCGCCGCGGCGGGTCCCGGGCGGCAGAGTCGAACGTCCCCGATCGAGGCCTCTATACGCCCCGATAGGTGATGTCGGTACGGTCTCGCGAGCCGACCGTGAAATCGGCGCCGAAGACGAAGCGTTTGTCGGGGTCGAACGGGATCGTGTACGTCCAGTCGAAGGCGCACACCCGCTTGGCGATCAGCCAGGTGCCGTCGCGCTGCTCGAACCGATCGACGTAGCGCAGGCCGAGCACCATGTCGGTGTCATCACCGACGTGGTGGGCCTCGCAGTAGGTGTCGACCTGGGCGGTGTCGCCGTCGAGCCGGATGGAGGGGTCGGCGATGAAGTGGTGCGTGGCGCGGAAGTGGGGGAGCACCTCGCAGACCCAGCGGGCGAACTCGGTGCCCGAGCCGCGGAAGCTGTTGTGATCGTCGAACCCGTCCGGGTGGTAACACGACGCCATCAGCTCCTCGTCGAGCCGATCGGTGCCCCGGGCCAATCGTTTGACGACGTCGGTGATCTCCTGGCGGGCGATCAGCTCCTCGACATTCACGACTTCTCCTGTTCGCCTTCGGACGTGCCTGCGGCACGCGCCGTGCGGCTCACGACTTCTCCTGTTCGCCTTCGGGCGTGCCTGCGGCACGCGCCGTGCGGCTCACGACCGGACTCCGGTCACCCACTCGTCGAGGTTGCGGTGCAGGTTGATGGCTCGACATTCCTCGGCCGACAGGGTGATGTGCTGCTGGCCGGGCTGGTGCAGTCCGAGCTGCGCGGTGCGCATGATGCCGACGTCCTGGTTCATCACGAATCCGAAGTCGGTGCGGTCGGGCACCTCCATGGTCACGGGTTCCGAGCGTGGCGCGCCGGGAGCGGACCGGTGGAACGTCATCATCACGAACTGGCATTCGTCAGCGGTGGGGCCGGGGCGGCTCGACAGCACTGAGACCATGTCGGGCATCACCAGCACGGTGGCGTTGGGGAAGAGGTTGTACTGGTGCAGCGCGGTGAGCGCGGCGGAGTCGTAGCCCGACAGATCGACCCCTTTGGCCGCGTAGTGCGAGGCCATGGCCGCGGCGATGGCGTCCTGGGCGGTCTCGCCCTCGGCGAGCGCCGGCAGCGGAGCGTCAGCGCCGAGACCCATGCGCCCGCCCTGGCACACCATCCAGCTCGACCACACCGATTCGTCGGTGGCGTTTCGGATCCGGCCCGACGGCACGCCGTACTGCTGGTAGGACACGCCGTGGCGGTACCAGAGCTTCTGGCGGGCATCGATGTCGTCGATGTGGCCGAGCATCTCTCGATGGATGCCCTGGATGTGGTACGTCTCGGAGAACCCCTCGGCGACGACCTTCCAGTTCGCCGGCATGTTCGAGACGATGAGGTGCTGGCAGCGGTAGTCGTCGACTGGGCAGAACGAGGCGACGTCCTCCGGGATGCCTTCGAGCCACTCCGACAGCGGCATGGCGTCGATGTCGGGGTTCACGAACACCAGGCGCCCCCACGTGTCGACCTGGGCCGGGATCAGCGCGTACTCGTCGTTGTCGAGCACGCCGAAGCCCTTCCGTGACGGCACCTCGCGCAGCCTGCCCTCGGTCGTCCAGGCCCACCGGTGGTACGGGCAGCGCAGCTCGGTGAGCCCGGCGCCGGTGCCCTGGCAGATGGCGTTGCCGCGATGCCGGCAGGTGTTCTGGAAGGCCCGGAGCTGGCCGTCGGAGCCCCGCACGACGAGGATCGACAACCAGCCGGCCCGGTACTCGTAGTAGTCGCCGGGTTCGGCCACGTGGTCGACGCTGCAGGCGATCTGCCACGCCTTCGGCCACACCCGCTCGTTCTCGCGGGCCGCCCACTCGGGCGAGATGTAGCGGTCGATGGAGACCTTGGTGGGCCCGCGGCGATCGAGGCCAGAAGCGGTGATGGCCAGGCCCTCGACTTCCCGTTCGAGCGCGGCGTCGCTCGACGGATCGATCAGATCGGGTTCCAACGTGGTCATCGGGTGCTCCTGACGAGTCGGCCGGGTCGGGCCCCGGTGTCGGTGTCGTGGCGGCGGGTGACGGCGCCAGCGACGATGGTGGCCGTGTACCCGGAGGCTTCCTGGACCAGCCGGCGGGCGCCGCTGGGCAGGTCGTTGCGGAACTCGGGTGGGTGGAGACGAAGGCGCTCCAGGTCGATGATGTTGAGGTCGGCCCGGAGGCCCGGGATGAGCGTGCCCCGATCGGTGAGGCCGTACAACTCGGCGTTGTTGGCTGTCATCTTGTGCACGACCGTCTCGATGGGCAGCTTCGCGCCGCGGGTGCGGTCCCGGGTCCACATCGTCAGCATGGTGGTGGGGGTGGAGGCATCGCAGATGACGCCGACATGCGCGCCGCCGTCGCCGATGCCGAGCACCGTTGCCGGGTGCAGCAGCATCTCGCGCACGGGGTCGAGGTTGAAATCGCTGTATCCGAGGAGGGGACGCACGAGCAGGCTGCGGCCGTCGTTGCCGAGGAGCAGGTCGTACAGGAGGCCGTAGGGGTCGAGGCCGGCGGCCGTGGCGCGGGCGGCGATCGAGGTGTCGGGGTGCGGCTCGTACTCGGGAGGGTCGCCGAGCTCGAAGATGCGGTCGAGGCCCATGCCGACGTAGCTGGGCATGGGGACCAGGTCGTCCTCGGCCAGGATCGACGCCCGCACGGCTGGTTCCCGCAGGCGCGCTACCCGCTCGTCGAGCGGGAGGTCGGCGAGCATCAGGTAGGTCGGGCGGGTGCGGAACGGGTGGAAGTTCTGCAGGCCGAGCATCATGCCGATCGGGCGGCCCGTGACCTGGGGGCGGAGCGGTATGCCCTCGGCGTAGGCGGACGAGGCGGCGTCGAGCAGACGTCTCCAATCGTCGGGGACGACGTCGTGCTGCACGAAGCCGTAGGTGATAGGACGCCCGGTGTGTTCGGCCAGGCGGCGCATCCACGCCATCTCCCGATCGGGGGCCGAGAGGTCCTCACCCTGGATGCCGGCGGGCGCCAGCTCGAACACCCCACGCCCGGCGGCGGCCAGGGCGTCGCCCAGCGCGAAGAGCTCGTCGTCGGCGGCGAACGTGCCCGGCACCGGTTCGCCGTCGATCGCCTTGTGGAGGATGGTCCGGCTGGTCGACACGCCGACGGCACCGGCCTCGACCGCTTCCTGCACGATCGCCCGGATGCGGTCGAGGTCGGCGGGGGAGGCGGGCTCGTTGCGGGCCCCGCGGTCGCCCATCACGTAGGCCCGGATGGCGCCGTGGGGAGCGAGCGCGGCCACGTCGATGGACTTCGGTTCGGCGGCCAGGGCGTCGAGGTACTCGGGAAAGGTCTCCCACGACCAGCGGATGCCGTCGTGTAGGGCGGTGCCGGGAATGTCCTCCACGCCCTCCATCAGGCCGATGAGCCACTCACGTTTGTCGGGCGCCACCGGGGCGAAACCGACACCGCAGTTGCCGAGGACCAGGGTCGTGACACCGTGCCACGACGAGGGCGACAGGGTGGGATCCCACGTGACCTGACCGTCGTAGTGGGTGTGGATGTCGACGAACCCCGGAGTGACGATCTGGCCGCCGGCGTCGAGCTCCTCCGCGCCGCCCGCCTCGACTCGACCGACGAGGGTGATACGGCCACCGTCGACGGCGACGTCGGCGACGACGGGTACCGCGCCGGTGCCGTCGACGACGAGTCCGTTGCGGATGACCAGGTCGTGCATGGGTGCTCCCTCGGGACGGCGCCGTCGAGGTGCCAATGTACGGCCCGGTCCCGACCGGCACCAGCTACGGCGGCTCGGGGCGCCCGTCGTCGCCCCCGTCAACCGCCGCGAGCGGCGAGGCGGCCGGTGGTCCGCCGAACCGGTCGAGCAGCCGGAGCAGCTCGAAAGGAAGCGGGAACACGATCGTGGAGTTCTTCTCCACGGAGATCTCGGCCAGGGTGGCGAGGGTCCGCAGTTGGAGGGCTGACGGGTGGCGCTCGAACGTCTCCGCCGCCATGCCGAGCTTCTCCGCGGCCTCGTACTCGCCGGCCGCGTGGATCACCTTGGCACGCCGCTCGCGCTCGGACTCGGCTTCGCGGGCCATGGCCCGGCGCATCTGTTCGGGGAGCTCCACATCCTTCAGCTCGACCATCGTGACCTCGATGCCCCACGGTTCGGTGGCCTGGTCGATGAGAATGCGGAGACGATCGGAGTTGGCCTCACGATCGCGCAGGAGCGAATCGAGGTCGACCTGCCGGAGCACCGTGAGCAGAGTGGCCTGCGCGACCTGGGCGGTGGCGTAGTGATGGTTCTGGACCGACATCACAGAACGGACGGGATCGCGCACCACGTAGTAGGTCACGCCGTTCACCCGGACCGTCACGTTGTCCCGGGTGACGAGCTCCTGCGTCGGGATCTCGATGGCGATCGTGCGCAGGCTGACCCGCGTGATCTTGTCGAGGATCGGCAACACGATGATCAAGCCGGGGCCGCGAGCGCCTTTGAGTCGACCCAGCCGGAAGTGCACCGCCCGCTCGTATTCGGGGACGACGCGAAGCGACATCAGGATGAGCGCCACGACCACCGCGACGACGGCCAGCACGATCCACAGAACGATCACCGCTCCAGGGTCCTCCTCGCCCTCCTCCGGCGCAAGAGCACAAGGTCATTGGCGGCGTCGGCGCCTCGTCGCAGCCGTGCCGCCAATTCGTCGACGGCGGGGTCGAGGACCGCTCCGGTCCGGCGGGCGATGACGAGCTGGCGGGAGAGGAGCCGCGGCCCGACGACGACGCCTGGCCCCGGACCATCGACGTCGACCGGCAGAACCGTCCAGCCCATGCCCAGTCGCACCATCTGGTGCAACACGTCGGGCTGGTGGCTCTCGGCGGCGACATGCACCGGGGCACCGAGCGCCTGCAGCGCAGCGTCGATCCGCTGCCGGGTGTGGGAACTTCGGGGGAAGAGCACCCACGGACCCCAGGCCGACGGGTTGTCGAACGTTGCGCCTTCGGGCGCCAGCACCCACAGCGGCTCGCTCAGGAGCGGCTCGGTCTCGATCCCAGCCGGGCGGTCGGGGGGCTCGACGCACACGACGAGATCGAGCCGTGCGTCTCGTAGATCGTCGAGCAACTCGGCCGACGGGGCTACCGAGAGCCGGAGATCGACGGCGGGGCGCTCGGTTCGAAACCCTCGGATCACCTCAGGATGGTGCACGACGGCGGAGACGTCGATCATGCCGACTCGCACGGTGCCCGCCGAAGCGGTGCGAATCCGGTCGGCCCAGCCGGCGACGTCGCCGGTGAGGGCGACGACGTGGCGGGCGTGATCGAGCAGGGGGGTGGCCGACGGGCGCAGCACCCGTCGACGCCCCAACGGTTCGAAGAGCTCGATGCCGAGCCGGCGTTCGAGCTCGGCCAGGCCTTGGGACAGTGCCGACGGGCTCACGCCGACGTTGGCCGCCGCCACCGACCAGGTCGGTGCATCCGCGACCGCCACGAGGTACTCGAGTTGGCGGATCGAGATGTCGGGAAGGACGGATGGGGAGCGCACCCGGCGCAGGTTAGTTCAGTCATGCTTCACAGACCGACACTGCGATGCGCATTTGCTTAAGATCGCCCGCATGACTCCACCTACCCCCACCATCCAACCGGCGACGGGCAAACTCGGCGTGTTGACCGTCGGCCTCGGTGCCGTCTCGTCGACGCTCATCGCCGGTGTCGAGCTCGCCCGGCGCGGTGAGGCCGTCCCGGTCGGTTCGCTCACGCAGATGGCCACCATCCGGCTCGGCAAACGCACCGACAACCGGTCGCCACTGATCCGTGACTTCATCCCGCTCGCCGGCCTCGACGACATCGTCTTCGGCGCCTGGGACCCGTTCCCCGACGACGCCTACGTCGCTGCCATGCGGGCCGGCGTGCTCGAACCGGGCAAACACCTCGAAGGGATCTCCGACGTCCTCCGGTCGATCCGGCCCATGCCGGCCGCGTTCGATCGCGAGTACGTGAAGCGCCTGGACGGCGAGAACACGCTCGGCACGATCGACAAGCGGACCATGCTCGAAACCATCCGCGAGGACATCAACCGCTTCCGCGACGAGAAGCAGGTCGACCGCGTGGTGATGTTGTGGGCGGCGTCGACGGAGATCTTCATCGAGCCGGGCCCCGCCCATCAGACGATCGAAGCGTTCGAGGCCGCCATTGACGCCAACGATCCGACGATCGCGCCGTCGATGCTCTACGCATACGCGGCGATCCTCGAAGGGGTGCCGTTCGCGAACGGAGCGCCCAACCTGACCGTCGACATCCCGGTCCTGCGTGACCTGGCGACGCAACGAGGCGTAGCGATCAGCGGCAAGGACTTCAAGACCGGTCAGACCCTGATCAAGACGGTGCTCGGCCCGATGCTCAAGGCGCGCATGCTGGGCCTGAGCGGCTGGTACTCCACCAACATCCTCGGCAACCGCGATGGCGAGGTCCTCGACGATCCGGACAACTTCAAGACCAAGGAGGAGTCCAAGCTCGGCGTGCTCGAACACATCCTCGAGCCGGAGAAGTTCCCTGAACTCTACGGCGACGTCTATCACAAGGTGCGCATCAACTACTACCCCCCGCGGGCGACAACAAGGAGGGGTGGGACAACATCGACATCTTCGGCTGGCTCGGGTACCCGATGCAGATCAAGGTCGACTTCTTGTGCCGTGACTCGATCCTGGCCGCGCCGCTCGCCCTCGATCTGGTGTTGTTCAGCGACCTCGCCCAGCGGGCCGGTCTGGGCGGGATCCAGGAGTGGTTGAGCTTCTACTACAAGGCGCCCATGGCGGCCCCCGGGCTCCACCCCGAGCACGACGTGTTCATCCAGCTCACCAAGCTCAAGAACACGCTGCGCTGGATGATGGGCGAAGAGCAGATCACCCACCTCGGTCGCGAGTACTACGACAACGACTAGCAATCCTGGGTCGCCTTCTGGTCCGCTCCGCTCCCTCGTGCGGCGACCGGCAATCCTGGGTCGCCTTCTGGTCCGCTCCGCTCCCTCGTGCGGCGACCGGCAATCCTGGGTCGCCTTCTGGTCCGCTCCGCTCCCTCGTGCGGCGACTAGAACGACGACCACGACAACGACGAGGGGAGCCTGACCGTGGGTCGATTCGAAGGCCGGAAGGTGATCGTGACCGGGGCGAGCCGGGGCATCGGCGCGGCGACGGCCGTCAGGTTGGCGGCGGAGGGCGCTGACGTGATGGCCGTGGCCCGCACCGTCGACCGGCACGATCACCTGGCCGGCAGCCTGGCCGAGACGGTGGCGCGTGCGGCCCAGACCGGTGGCGGCACGATCCACCCCTTCGCCGCCGACCTGGCCGACGAGGACAGTCGTGCCGCGATCGTGCCGGCCGCGCTGGAGCTCTTCGGCGGCCGGATCGACATCCTCGTCAACAACGCGGCGGCGGCGATCTACGGCACCAACGCCACCTATCCGCTGAAGCGTCGCCGCATCAGCTTCGAGGTGAACGTGCAAGCCCCGGTCGACCTCATGCAGGCCGCCATCCCGGCCATGGCGGCTCGCGGTGAGGGGTGGATCGTCAACGTCGGGAGCCGCAGCGCGGTCGTGCTCGATGGCCCTCCTTTCCAGATGTCGCCCGTGACCAACACCATCGGTGTCTATGGCGCCAGCAAGGCGGCGCTCAACCGGATCACCAACGCCTTCGGCGTCGAGTTGTTCGGCACCGGGATTCGCGTCAACGCCGTCGAACCGCGGGCCGCGGTGATGAGCGAGGGGGCCGAGGCGCTCGTGGGCGGCCAGGTCGACCCGGACCAGATCGAGTCCATGGAGGAGATGGTGGAGAGCATCGTGACGTTGTGCAACTGCCCGGCCGAACGCACGGCGCGGATCCACGTGAGCCTCGATCTACTCGACGAGCTCGGGGTCACGGTCATGTCCCTCGACGGGCGCAACCCGCACGTCACCACCCGATAGGAGCGTTCTGTGAGCTTCTCACGTCGCCGGGTGGTCACCCGACTCGATGAGGCCGGCCTCGGTCGATTCGCTTCCGACGGCATGCCGCCCAACTCGGTGGCGTCGCCGGAGGGCTTTGGCGTCACCGAGGTGTTGTGGCTCGACGGACCCGCAGCCGACGTGGACGCCGGCGGCGATCGACGCGGCTCGGGCTACCCGTTGGAGCCACCATCGGGTGGGCTCAGTTCCCGCATCATCTCCATGCCACCGAGCCCGGACTGGTTGCGTATCGACGGCGACGACCCCGACCACCCCGGCATGCACGCCACCGACACGCTCGACCTCATGATGGTTCTCGCCGGCGAGATCACGTTGGGTCTCCCCGGTGGGGATCACCGCGTCGGCGCGGGCGACGGGGTGGAGCTCCGGTTGGGCGCGGGCGATGTCGTCGTACAGCAAGGGACGGCGCACCGATGGCGGGTCAGCGGCGACACGCCGTGCATCTACTGGGTCACGATGCTGCGCCCCGACCGGGCACCGGCCGCCCCGACGCCGCTGGAGATCCGGCCCGGTGATGGTCCGGTGCGGCGAATCGTCACCGGCGTATCGCCGGTGCTCGATGCCAACGCTCCCGCCGGGATCGACACGCCGAACGTGGTGATCTCCGATCTGTGGCAGACGGGCGGACCACTCGTCACGCCCCGACAAGGTGGCGACCCGTCCGGCGAATGGAACCTACTCCCGATCGGTGGGGGCGTGGGGTTCCGCATGGTCGAGATGGCGCCGGGTCCGCCGAGCGAGGCCGGTTGGCATGCCACCGACACGATCGACATCGACGTCGTCGCGCGGGGCCGGGTTCGCCTCGAGCTCGACGGAGACGACCCGGTCGAGCTCGGGCCCGGGGACTGCGTCGTCCAACGAGGGACGAACCACCGCTGGACCGCAGTCGGCGACGAACCGTTCGCCATGGGCACCGTGATGGTTGGCCTGCGATGACGCTCTCGCACAGCATCGACAGCGGCGTCGCGGTGGTCACCATCGACCATCCCCCGCTCAACCTCGTCGACGGTGGTTTCGTCGGATCGTTGATCGGCCTGCTCGACGTGCTGGAGCCCGACCCCGACGTACGGGTCGTCGTGTTCCGTAGCGTCGATCCGGACTTCTTCTTGATGCACGGTGACGTGACCATGATCCAGGCCGTCCCCGCGACACCGCACACGCCAGTCGAGACGCCGAACATCGCCGCGGTGACCTTCGGGCGCCTGTCCTCCGGGCGGCTGGTCACCATCGGTCTGCTCGACGGTGCCGCACGGGGCGGGGGGTGCGAGTTCCTCTCGTCACTCGACATGCGCCTCGGGACACCGCGCAGCGTGATCGGCCAACCCGAGGTGCCCATGGCCATCCTGCCCGGCGCCGGCGGGACGGCTCGGTGGCCCCGGTTGGTGGGACGAGGACGTGCGCTCGACGTCATCCTGACCGGGCGAGATCTCACTGCCGACGAGGCGTATGGAATGGGGTGGCTCGATCGCCTCGTCCCAACGGACGAGCTGTACGACACCGGGTGGGCGCTGGCCCGTCGGATTGCCGCCATGCCGGCGGCGTCGATCGCCGCCGTGAAGCGGGTGGTCGACATCTCGCTCGGGAGCCTCGAACCGGCGCTGGTCGCCGAGACCAACGCCCTCGGCGAGCTCATGGCCTCGACGGCGCGGCAGGACGCCATGGCGACCTTCATGGCGGCCGGCGGGCAGACCCGCGAGGTCGAACGCGATCCCGTCCGCATGGCGGCGATCGTCGACACGATGCTCAACGGCTGAGTGCCCGGCCCGGCGGGGCGTGTGGTCGATGTCGTGTGCGCTGGGTGTCGCACGGCGATACGGAGCGCACATGTTTGGGGGGAGGGCGGGGTCCGGGGGTGGGGTTTCCCCTATGGGGGGTGTGGTGGTTGGGGGGTGTTCCCGATGGTGGGGGTGGGGGGTCGTCTTAGGTTTCGGTTGTGAGCTTTCCGGTGGTCGGGGAGCGTGACTGAACCAAGGAGATGGTGTTGTGGATGCGAAGGTTGATGATGCGGTGGTGCAAGCGGTTGGTGATCTGTTTGCTCGGGTGTTCGGGGCGGGCAGCGACGCTGAGCGTCAGGCGATCCTGGGTGATCTCGACGGTGAGATGGCGGCTCTGGGGTTGACGGATGCTCCGATGTCGGGGGCGTCGTTGTCGGCGGGCTTGTCGTCGGCGTGCTCGTCGGTGGGGATGCCGGCTCCGGTGCAGGCGTCGTTGGGGGTGTCGAACGTGCAGGTTGGTGGTGTGGCTGCGGTCGGTCCGTTGGCTGCGGCTCCGGTGGTGCCGGTGGCTGCGGTGTTGCCGCCTCCGCCGGCGGCGCCGTCGTATCCGGAGGTTCGGGAGTACATCACGAACGTGTCGAATACGTACACGCAGGTGCAGGACAATGACACGGTGGTGCACCAAGACATCACGCAGACGTTCCAGGACAACAGCATCGACATCGATGCGGTTGGCATTGGTGGCGGCGGGTTCGATGAGTACGGGAACCCGGTGCCGGTGATCGATATCGATATCGATCAGGACAATGTGGCGCAGACCAACAGTGGTGACAACTCGGCGCAGATCGGTGGTGATGCTCAGAACACCAACACGGGTGATCAGGGCGTCGTCAACGATGCCGACGACACCAACGTCATCATCCCGGTGTTCGGTGGCGGGAGCGGTCCGCTGGTCCGTGACATCGGTACCGAGCCCAACGGTGGGTTCGGGTTCCCGCCTGATGATGATGAGAACACGGTGATCGTGACCGGGAACGGTTCGTCGGGTGTTGGTGGTGACAACTACGGGAACGTGGAGTCCGGTGACGGTGATCTGACCGATATCGATGCGTTCAACTCGCCGGTGGCGGTCGATGGCAGCCAGGCCAGCCTGGATCAGTCCACCGATGTCACCTTCGATGTCGATGTCACCGAGCCCGCCTATGAGGATCCCGGGTATGCCACGTATGAGGCTGAGGTGCCTTCGGTGCCCGAGTACGAGCCCGAGTACGAGCCCGCCGTGTCGATGCCCGTCGAGGCCATCGCCGCCGAAGCGGCCCCGGCCGATCCCGTCATCGACATGGACTGACCCGGCCGAACGATGCCGACGGCCCTCGACGTGGCCCCGACCGCCCAACGGTCGGGGCCACCGGCCGTTTTCGAACGACGTGATCCGCTACTCCCGAGGCTGCGTGGCGATGCACGACTGGATGAGGCCTTCGAGAGCGGACCGGAGGGGGTCGGACAACGGCAGAACGTACGACGCGGCGGCGGCGCCGTCGAGCGCCACCCAGGCGAGGAACTCGTAGGTCTTCGTGCTCGCCGCCACGGCGTGCGGTTCGCAACGGAAGACGTGGAATCGCACCGGAACCGAAACCGAAGCGGACTCCGGGTCGAGGGCCACGACCGGCTCCGAACTCGGTTCGGCGTCGAGGTCGATGAGGACACTGCCCCTGACCGACTCCACCATCACGGCCGGGTCGCCCGCCTGGCGGGTCAGCGCCAGCGCGGTCGTGAGGTCGAGGCCATCGACGACGATGTCGTCGCCGAACTGGATGACGAGGGCTTCGTCGATGCGTATCCGGCCGCACTCGCGCTCGAGGATCTCATCGAGCGGCGCGGCGTCGAGCTCGACGATGTGGGTCACCGGTTCCGTGGCACCGGGTCCGATGATGTCGATCTCGACGGCGGCGGCGAGGGGATCATCCGGCTCGCATGTCGTCAGGGCGCCGAAGTCGACCTGGAGATCGACCCGGCTGCCCACGGAAATGACCGCATGCGGTTTGTCCTCGGGCGGTTCGAGCTCGAAATGGTCGGCCTGGAGCTGGAGGCGGGTGACCTGGATGGGTCCGTCGGCGTCGTTGGTGACGGCGATGGCGAGACGGCGCGTGTGATGCAGATAGCGCGGATAGTCGGCGAACATGGTCAGGCCGTCGGGCGGAGGCCGTGTCGACGCACCGGCCGAACGCCCGTCGTCACTGCAGCCAGCAACCGGGAGAACGAGCAGGATCAGGGAGAGCCGCCACGGCGAACGGGCGCGGGGTGAGCACGATCGCCGGGTGGACGTACTCGAGGGCACGTCGGACACGAGGCCGGTCACTCCTCGACGAAGGTGTTGTCGGCATCGCCCGACAGCACGTGTTTCATGACCTTGCCGGTGGCGTTGCGGGGGAGTGGCTGCGTCGTGATCTCCAGCTCCTCCGGGACCTTGTAGTAGGCGAGCTGGTCGGCGCAAAAGGCCTGCAGCTCGGCTGCGGTGATGACGGAACCGGGACGCACGACGGCAACGGCCTTCACCGTCTGGCCGTGAACCGGATGGTCGACGCCGAACGCGGCCGCTTCGACGACGTCGGGGTGTTCGTCGAGCCGATGTTCGATCTCGAACGGGTAGATGTTCTCACCGCCCCGGATGATGAGGTCCCGCTTGCGGGAGGCGATGAACAAGACGCCGCTCTCGAGCCGGCCGAAGTCGCCGGTACGGATCCAGCGTCCGGGATGGCGGATTGTCTCCGCATCGGCCTCCGGGTTGTCCCAGTAGCCGATCATCGACATCCAGCTTCGGGCCTCGATGTTCCCCTCGGCGCCTTCGGGCAGGACGTCGCCCTCGTCTGTGGTGATCCGGACCTCGACCGTGGGCATCAGGGTGCCCACGCATGACGGCTCGGCTTTGAGCATCCACCCCGGCGCCCAGCTGATGAGGCCGGTCTCGGTCGAGCCGTAGCCCGTCGACATGGTGTTGGTGATGTGGGGGAAGCGCTCCTCGACCCGGCGGATGACCTCGGGCGGTGTCGCGGAGCCCCCGATGCCGACACTGCGGATCTGGGCCGGGTCGATGGTTTCGATGTCGGGGTGATCGAGCAGACGCACGATGTGGGTGGTGCCTCCGCCCCACTGGGTGACGCCCTCCTGCTTGGTCAAGGCGATCACTTGGGCCGGATCGAAACGACCGAGTGGCCAGACCGATGGGATACCCGAGACGAGCGTGCCCACGGCCATCGACAGGCCCGACACATGGAACATCGGGTATGGGGCGAGACGCGGCGGCTGGAGGGATGCCGACGCGCCGGACATACCGGCCATGGCCATCCCGCGGGCTCCGATGAAGGCCTGGAGCATGAGGTAGGAGATGAGCGAGCGGTGGGAAAGTTCGGCCGCTTTCGGGCGTCCGGTGGTCCCGCTCGTGAAGATGAGGATGAACGGGTCGTCCTCCCCGATTGCGACATCGGGAAGCGGGGCTGGATGCCGGGTCAGGGCCTCGAAGTCGCGCTCGATGAGCACGGACGGGACGCCATGGTCGCCATCGAGTCGGGCGCGCCGCTTCTCGTCGACGACGACCAGCTTCGGGGTGGTCAACTCGATGGCGTTGGCCGCTTCGGTACCCGTCCACCAACCGTTCATAGCCACGAGCACTGCGTCGAGGCTGGCCACAGCCCAGAAGGTGAGCAGCCACTCGGGTCCATTGGCGGCGAACACGGCTACCCGGTCGCCGGCGCCGATCCCGTACTGTTCGGCCAGTGCGCGAGCGACCGACCCGACCTGATCTCGGAGGTCGTCGTACGTGAAGCGCCGACCGTCACTGAAGATGTAGGCGTCCGCTCCCCCGTTGGCTTCGACTCCGCCGGCCAACACATCGCGCAGGTTGTGGGCCCTCACGCTGAACACCGGGATCTGCTCGCCGAGGACATCCTCGGTCACGATCTCGAACGGCATCCCCGGTGCGGTGAGGCGTTCGGTCGTCTCGACCAGGGCGGTCAGTCGCGGGTCCGTGGCGAAGGGGTGTGGCATAGACGAGTTGTCTAGCCGGCCCGGCTGGCCGCGCACGACCCCTGTCGAACGTCAATCGGCGTCGCCGACCTCGTCGTCCGCGTCGACTTCGTCGCCGACCTCGTCGTCCGCGTCGACTTCGTCGCCGACCACGTCGTCCGCGTCGACTTCGTCGCCGACCACGTTGAACTGGGCGTCGAGCTGTACGTCGACCTGGGACCCGTCGTCGAGCGTGACCTCGACCTCGTAGTAGCTCTCCTCGTCGCCCACCTCGGTCTCGGTAACCCGTCCGCCCCCGGTGTGGGCCAACGCGGCGGCGCTCGCACGTTCGAGGTCGACCCCGGTGATGGGCGCTTCGGTGTCGTCGCCTGCACCACCAGCGATGGCGACGCCGGCACCGGCCACGATCGCGGCGGCGCTGACCGCGGCGGCGACGACCGCCCTTCTCTTGGACTTCGGCGTTGACAACATGGCTGGAACCTCCACGGCTCGATCGTGATCAGATCGTGGACGATGGGGCCTGAATGTCGGCTGAATCTCGATCGCCGAGCCCGGGCAGGGGTTGGGCGTCGAAGAAGCGTCGGGGGTTGTCGATCACGAGGGCGTCGATCGCCTGATCGGAGACGCCGGCGTCACGAAGCATGGGGATGATCCGCCGTTCGAAGTGGGTCGGGTGCCATACGGCGTCGGGCCGGTCGTAGACGTCGGGCGGCACGATCGAACGCCCTCGCCAGCACCAGACCGTGTCATGGGACACCACGATGCGGTCACCGGCGCCGATGTCGATGAGCCGTTTGATCGACCGGACCCGGTCCTCGTCCGGGTTGAGGGGGATCCCGAATCGATCGAAGCCCAGGTACGAGCCCCGGTCGGCGATAGTTCGGTGGTAGGCGTGGTCGTTCGTGCCGCACGAGTGGCCGATGATCACCCGGTGTGGGGCCACGCCACCGTCGAGGAGCCGCGTCTGTTGGATGTCGCCGACGGTTCCCTGGTCGGTGTGGGTCATGATCGGCGCGCCGGTGGCTACGGCGGCCGCAGCCGCGGCGTCGAACACGGAGCCTTCGTAGGCGGACATCACGTGCGGCCCGGTGGCCACCTTGATGATGCCGGCCTTGACGCCGGTGGTGCCGATGCCCGCCTCCAGCTCGGTCGTGAAGAGCTCGGTCGCCGGTCCCACGATGCCGCCTTGATGCTGGAGGGCCTTCCAGTACGGGGTTCCTCCCTCCTCCTCCTTGTAGAGGCCGGTGGCGCAGATGATCGTGAACCCCGTTCGTTGTGCCACCTCGACCATGAGGTCGACATCGCGGCCCAGATCGTTCGGGCAGGGGTCGATCATCGACCGATACCCGAGGTCCTGGAGCTCGGCGATGCGATCGACGCAACGAGCGACCAGGTCGGCCCGCTTCGGGTTCACGAACGCGGTGTCGGCCTCCCAACCCGGATAGCCGATGACCAGATGCTCGTGCATGAGGGTGCGGCCGAGATCGCCGGAGTCGATCGGGCCGAGGACGGTGTTGACGTGCGCCATGGTCACCACCCTACCGATGACCCGCGGCCGGGTTCAGACGTCGCCGTGCTCATCGACGGTGACGGTGCCCGTCGGATGATAGAGAGAGGAACACGGGGGCCCTTCCAGGTCCGCGTCACCACTGCCCATCGTCTCGGAGGTCCTCGTGTCCAGCCAACCAACTGATGTCCCGCCCATCGAGAACTGGAGCAAGCTGCTCGATGGCAAGGTCGCCGTGGTCACCGGCGGCGGCTCGGGTGGCATCGGAGGGGCCGTCGCCCGACTGTTCGCCGAACACGGTGCCCTGGTCGAGATCGCCGAGATCGACCCCGAGCGGGCAGAAGAGAGCCGGGCGGAGATCGCCGCGGCCGGCGGCACGGTCCGGGCGCACGTCGTCGACGTGACCGACGACGCTGATGTCGACCGGTTGGCGACCGCCGTGGTGGCACAACACGGCCGGGTCGACGTGCTGGTCAACAACGTGGGCGACTATCGCCCGCTGGTCCGGTTCAAGACGTCGTCACCGGAGTCATGGAAAGCCATGTACATGGTCAACCTCCACCACTTCTTCCTGGTGACCCACGCGTTCCTCGGTCCGATGATCGACAGCGGAGGCGGGTCGATCGTGAACGTGCACTCGGTCGAGGGACTGCGGGGGTATCCGGGCGAACCGGTCTACGGTGCGATGAAGGCGGCCGTCGCTCATTTCACGACGTGCCTCGCCGCCGAGCAGGGCCGAGCCGGCATCCGGGTCAACGGCATCGGGCCCGATCTCACCCAGACGCCGCAGGTCGACTACATCTCGGGGTTCGAGGAACACGAGCACCTGTGGCCGTCATGGGCGCCGGTTGGCCGGCTCGGCTGGCCGGAGGATCAGGCACGGGTGGCGTTGTTCCTGGCTTCCGACCTGTCCGCTTATGTCACCGGCCACAACATCCCGGTCGACGGCGGATCGAAGGCGGGCGGAGGCTGGTTCTTCTCCCCGTCGGCCCGACGGTTCGTCAACCGACCGACGACCCTGTGACCCAGGCACGTCCGGCACTAGGTGATCGCGTGCGTGTCTCAACCGCTGTCGTCGCCGGCTCACGCAGGCGACAAGTCCGGTTGCTCGCTGGGTCGGCCCCGCCTATCGGCGCGGCCTCCAGGTCGAACGCAACGAGAGGCCGGGTCAGAAGGCCCGGCCTCTCGGTTCGAATGACGGTTGCTCGGACGAGCCGACGAGCGTCAGCCGGTGAAGCGGGGCTGAGCTTCCACCGGGGTGGCGGGCTGGGCGGCCGGCAGCGCGCCGGGTGCCGGGTTGGGTGCGTTGACGCTGGCGCCGAGGACGCTCGGCGCTGTCGTGGTCGTGATCGCCCCCGGCCGGATGGTGGTGGTCGTGGCGCCGGGCTGGGTGGTGGTCGCGCCGGGCTGGGTGGTGGTGGCGCCGGGCTGGGTGGTGGTGGCGCCGGGCTGGGTGGTGGTGGCGCCGGGCTGGGTGGTCGTCGCGCCGGGCTGCGTGGTGGTCGCGCCGGGCTGCGTGGTCGTGGTCGTCGTCGTCGGATCGACGCAGCCGGTGGGCGCCGTGACGACATAGTCGAAGGTGGACGTGTCGACCGCGGTCACGGTGCCCGAGGCGTTCACGAGCGGGACGCTCAGCGCGTTGCCGGGCTGGAAGGTCTCCGACCCGTTGGTACGAACGACCGTCACCGTGCCGAGGCCGGCGTGGTTCCATACGTCGACGCTGGCGCACGTGACGACGATTCCGTGGTCATCGGCGCCGACGGGGAGCATCGGAACTGCGATTCCGACGGCGGCAGCGATCGCGCCAGCGATGAGGTAGCGGCGAAGGGTCATGATGTGTGAGCTCCTGGATGCCGGGGAAACGGCGGTGATCATCGCTCACGAGGCCAATGAGGCGGCTCACATGAGTGACGATGCTGGTAGCACCACTGACCGTCGGGGCAGTGGCGACCCCGCCGCTGACGAGATGCTACCGGAGCCGACAAAAAACATCGCGCATCCCCCGGTCACGTCGCCGGCGCAGGCGTTTCGCGCCCTCGGCGGCGTAGCCGTCGCCAACCGCGCCGGGCGAGTCGGAGGGCAACCAGGCCCGCCGTGAGCGCGACGACCAACGCGACGACAGTCACCCCGGCGGCCAGTCGAGGCCGGAACATGGCCAAGGTGATCAAGCCGGCGACGAATCCGTCCTCGGCCAGGCTGGCGGCGATGTTCGTGAACGGTTCGGGCGACGCGTTGATGGCGAGCCGGGTCGACGCCTTCCCGACATGTGCCGACAGCGACAGCGCTGCCGCGAGGATCGAAGCCTGGGGTTGACCGAGGTCGGCGCCGGCGATGGCGGCACCGAGTGCGGCGCCGACGCTCGGTCTGACGATGGTGTGGACAAGGTCCCACGCGCTGTCGAGCAGCGGCACCTTGTCGACCACGAACTCGACCGCGAACATGACTGCGCTCAGGGCCATGACCCAGGGCCGCTGCACCGCCTCCGGTGTTTCGGCCCAGCCGAGCCGGCCACCGACGCCGAGCAAGATGACGGTGAGGTAGGCGTTCACGCCGGCCCCGAACGATGCGGCCACGAGGGCGGCGGTCTCCACGAGGCTGATGCTGGCACGCGGCACGCGGCACGCGGCACGCGGCACACGGCAAGCGGCAAGCGGTGGTTCGCCGTGTATCTTCCGCGGCCATGATCGTCAGTTGCGGAGAGGCACTCGTCGACTTGGTGCCCAATGCCGTGGCCGGCGGTGGCCCCATGAACGTCGCCATCGCCGCGGCACGACTCGGGGCACCGGCGGCGTTCGTCGGATCGGTGTCGACCGACGAGTACGGCCAGCTGATCTGGCGTCATCTCGTGACCAACGGGGTTGCGTTGGGCGCCGCCCAGCGTTCCGACCGACCCACGGCGCGCGCCATCGTCGAGCACACCCCGCGGTTGGTCTTCCGATTCGAAGGAGACGACACCGCCGACACGCGCCTGACCGATGTCGACCTGCGACCGCTCGGTCCTGGGCCGCACATCGTGCACGGGGGCACCCTGGGGTTGTTCCGGGGGCGGACGGCCGAGACGCTGGCACGGTTGGTGGAGTCGGCCCCGGGACTCGTCTCGCTCGATCCGAACACCCGCCCGTCGATCATCGACGATCGGGACCGGTGGGATCATTTCCACCAGCGATGGCTGGCCCACGCCGACGTGTACAAGGCGTCGGACGAGGACCTGGCCTGGATCTGGCCAGGGCGAGATCCGGAGGCGTGTGCCGAGGAGCTCCTCGCTGGCGGCGTCTCGGCGGTGATCGTCACGCGCGGTTCGGATGGGCTCACGGTCGTCACCGCCGACGGCGCGGCCGCCGTACCGGCGCCGAGCGTCACGGTGGTCGACACCGTGGGCGCCGGCGACACCATCGTCGCGGCCGTGCTCGTGTCACTGTGGGAGCGCGCCGAGGCGACGGCCGAACCGCTGACCGCTCGCCTCGGGCTCGACGAATGGGCCGTCGTGGGGCGGCGGGCGGTCGACGCGGCCGCCATCACGTGCTCGCGCCTCGGAGCCGATCCGCCGCACCGAGCGGAGCTCGCCTGGGATTGAGGGCGGAGCTCGCCTGGGATTGAGGGCGGAGCTCGCCTGGGATTGAGGGCGGAGCTCGCCTGGGATTGAGGGCGGAGCTCGCCTGGGATTGAGGGCGGAGCTCGCCTGGGATTGAGGGCGGAGCTCGCCTGGGATTGAGGGCGGAGCTTGCGTGGGGTTGAGGGCTCAGGCTCGGATCTCACCCGAGCCGCGTTCGATGAGCGGCGACGCGATGATCTCGTGCACCGCCCCGCGGCGATCCCCGTCGATGCGAGAGAAGAGGATCTCAGCCGCGCGGCGACCGAGGTCGCGCGGTTGTTGGGGGACCACGGTGATGCCGGGTTCGACCACGTCGGCCAGCTCCACGTCGTCGAAGCCGACCTGCGCGATTCGTTGGCGTAGACCGAGGCGGTGCAAGGCGCGGACCACGCCGACGGTGGCGAAGTTCTGAGCGCTGAACACGGCAGTGGGGAGCGGCGTGTCCTCGAGCAGTTCGAGCATGACCTCTTCCCACTCGCGTTCGGACCGGGAGCCCGTCAGCACCCGTCGCGGGTCGACGGGGGACCCGGCGGCCAGCATCGTGCCGAGGAACCCGTCGAGGCGCAGGCGGGCCGAGAAGATGGCGGGATCGTCGCCGGCGTAGGCGATGTCGGTGTGACCGTGGTCGAGCAGGTGGCGGGTGGCCGCTTGGGCGCCGGCGAGGTGGTCGCTCCGGACGAGGTCGATGGCGAGATCTCCACCGTCGTACCCAGGTTGACCGTCGTACCCAGGTTGACCGTCGTACCCAGGTTGACCGTCGTACCCAGGTTCGATGTCGATGAAGACCACGGGCGTGCCACGCTCGATCTCGGACCGCAGCGGCCGGCCGATGGATCCCGACGACACCACGATCAACCCGTCGACCCGGCGGCCGACGAAGGCCTCGATCAGCTGGCGTTCCCGCTCGACCGAACCCTCGGTGCTGCCGGCGAGCACGAGGCAGTCGTGCATCGACGCCACGAGCTCGATGCCTCGGAGGATCCGGCTGAAGAACGGGTTGGCGATGTCGACCAGGACGAAGCCGATGGTGGCGGCGTCGGCTCCGGTCTGGCGGAGGAGGCGAGCTCGGTGGTCGGGCCGGTAATCGAGCGACGAGACGGCTGCTTGGACCCGAGCCACCAAGGTGGGGCTTACCCCGGTTTCACCGTTCACGACCCGTGACACCGTCTTGAAGCTCACCCCGGCCCGGTCAGCGACGTCTCGCAACGTGGGTCGTCGTGCCGTGGCCATAGGTGAGCTCTGTTCCAGAGAAGAAGACTGCTCCACCCCATCGGATCAAATCCGACGAGATGGAGCAGTCCTGGGAGGGGTTACGCAACACACTGCCGCAGGCTTGACAACGTTGTCAAGCGTCATTAGGGTCTCTGTCAACGTTGTCAACTGACACGTGGTCCATGTTTCCCGAGGGGGAGATCGTTCTATGAAGTCCATGTCCAAGCGTCACCTGTTGAGGTTGCTCGCCGCTCTGATGGCATTCGGCCTCATCGCCGCGGCTTGCGGCGACGATGACGACGATGCCCCGGCCGCTGACGAAGCGGCCGATACCGGCGGAGAAGCCGGCGATACCGGCGGAGAAGCCGGCGGCGCCGTCGGCGTTGCGCTGATCCTCAAGAACACCAGCAACCCGTTCTTCGTGTCGATGCAGGAATCCGCAGAGGCTGAGGCTGACGCGCTCGGCGTCACCCTCACCGTGGCCGCCGGCCAGGAAGATGGCGACACTGCCACGCAGATCACCGCGATCGAAGAGGCCGTGGCCCGCGGCGACGCCGGCATCCTCATCACGCCCAACGGCGACGCTGTCGTCCCCGCCCTCGACGCCGCCCGCGAAGCTGGGCTGTACGTGATTGCGCTCGACACGCCGCCGAACCCGGCGACCGCCGTCGACATCACGTTCGCCACCGACAACTTCCTCGCCGGCCAGCTGATCGGCCAGTGGGCCGCTGCCACCCTCGGCGGCGAGCCGGCGGTCATCGCCATGCTCGACCTGTTCAACGATCAGGTCGTCTCCGTGGACACCGCCCGTGACCAGGGCTTCCTCGTCGGCATGGGCATCATCGCCGAGGCCGACTACGACACCTCTGGCAACGGCAACGAACCCGCCACCGGCTCCTACAGCGGCGGCGAGTACGAGATCGTCTGCCACGAGCCGACCGACGGCGCCGTCGACGGCGGCCGCGCCGCGATGGAGACCTGCCTGGCGCTGAACCCCGACGTCAACGTGGTGTACACCATCAACGAGCCCGCGGCTCAGGGTGCGTTCGATGCCCTGACGGCTGCGGGTTCCGCCGAAGGCGTCATCATCGTGTCGGTCGACGGCGGTTGCTCCCCCGGCCTCGAGCTGGTCGCTGATGGCACCATCGGCGCCACCGCTCAGCAGTACCCCGGTGGCATGGCCACGCTCGGCATGGCGGCCATCAAGACGCTCGCTGACGGCGGCTCCGCCCCGGCGGTCTCCGCGGGTCTCGACTTCTACAACACTGGCGTCGCTCTCGTGACCGATGCCGCGGTCGACGGCGTGGAGAGCATCTCCGTCGCCGACGGCCAGGAGCTGTGCTGGGGCTGACCCTCACCTGACCGGTTTGGATCGGGCGGGCGCGTTCGCCCGATCCGCCGGTCTGTGAGTCATCTCGAAAGGGCGGCTGGTCTTCGGCCGGCCGCCCTTACCCGTTTGTCGACTACTCTCGCCCTCCAGGGTGGGAGCTTCCGGGGGGTCTCAATGAGCGCTGACGTCGCCACCGACGGAGCAGATTCGCTGTTTGCACGCACGAACAGCCCGCTGGACCGTCTCCAACATCTGCTGCACCGATCACCGGTGATCAGCCCACTCTTCGTATTGGTGCTGTCGTACATCGTCTTCATCTTCTTCGGGCACGGACGCATGCAGCGACCCGAGACGATGGGCATCATCCTGCAACAGACCGCAGTCATGGCGACTCTGGCCGTGGGGCAGACCCTCATCATCTTGACGGCAGGCATCGACCTGGCGGTCGGCACGGCGATGTTGCTGACCCATCTCATCGTGGCGAAGGTCGCCTACGAGAACGGCGTCCCCGGCGTGCTGGCGCTCTTGCTCGGCGCCCTGGTCGGCATGGCGCTCGGCGCCTTCCACGGCACCGTGGTCACCCGGGTCGGTCTCCCGCCGTTCATCGTCACCCTCGGCACCTTCTACATCTATCAAGCCGTCGGACTCGTCTACAGCGACGCTCAGACCTTCTCGAAGGACCAACTCGGCGGTGAGAACTCGTTCTTGTTGTGGACCGGTCGAGGCATCTCGATCGGAGACATGCGAATAACCACCGGGGTGCTCGTCGCCCTGGTGCTCTACGCCGTGTTCGCCTACGTCTTGGCCAACACGGCGTGGGGTCGGCACGTCTACGCAACCGGCGACGACAAAGAGGCGGCCCGATTGGCCGGAATCAACGTCGACCGCGTGCTGCTCAGCGTCTACATGGTCGCCGGACTCATCTACGCCATCGGTGGCTGGGTCCAGCTCGGCCGATCGCTGTCGGCGAGCGCCAATGCCGCGACCGACGTCAACCTGCAATCGATCACCGCAGTGGTGATCGGCGGAACGAGCCTGTTCGGCGGCCGAGGTCGCCTGTGGGGCACGCTGATCGGCGCCCTGATCGTGACCGTCTTCAGCATCGGGCTCAGCCTGGCGCGGGTGAACCAGTACTACGAGAACTTCGCCATCGGATGTTTGATCATCGTGGCCGTCGCTCTCGACCAGTGGATCCGGAGGGTGGGCAAGTGAGCGCGACCTCGAGTCAGGATCCCCGCCCGTCGGCCAAGGTTCGCCTCGACGGATCGCCGACCCCGGCGACCGTCGCGGCCCCCGCGCCGGTTCTCGAGGCGCGCCATCTCGTCAAACGGTTCGGTCGCGTGACCGCCTTGACCGGCTCGAACCTACAGCTCTTTCCGGGCGAGGTGCTGGCCGTCATCGGTGACAACGGAGCCGGCAAGTCCTCCTTGATCAAGTGCCTGTCGGGCGCCATGGTCCCCGACGAAGGCGAGATCCTTCTCGAGGGCGAGCCGGTGAGTTTCCGCGGTCCCCAGGATGCGCAGGCGGCCGGCATCGAGACGGTGTACCAGACGCTCGCCGTGGCGCCCGCGCTCGACATCGCCACCAACATGTTCCTCGGCCGGGAGAAGCGCCGCCCCGGACCTCTCGGCAGCATCTTCCGCATGGTGGATCGGGCCGGGATGCGTCGTGACGCCAAGGCGGCTCTCGATGACCTCGGTATCGGCACCCTGCAGGACATCACCCAGGCAGTCGAGACGCTCTCGGGTGGGCAGCGCCAGGCGGTGGCGGTGGCCCGGGCGGCGGCCTTCGGGAGTCGTGTGGTCATCCTCGACGAACCCACCGCGGCGCTCGGCGTGAAGGAGTCGGGCCAGGTGCTCCAGCTCATCCGCGATCTCCGTGAGCGCGGGCTGCCGGTCATCTTGATCAGCCACAACATGCCTCACGTGTTCGAAGTGGCCGATCGGATCCACATCCAGCGGCTCGGCGCCCGGGTCGCCACCGTCACCCCGGCCTCGCACTCGATGGCCGATGCGGTGGCCATCATGACGGGCGCCGCCACCCCGGATCCCGAATTCGCCGGCTGACGGCGAACAGGACCTGAGGCGCCGGCTGACGGCGAACAGGACCTGAGGCGCCGGCTGACGGCGAACAGCCTCTGAGGCGCCGGCTGAGCACCGCCGCGGCGATCCGGTAGGTCGCCGGCTCGCCGCACGCCGAAAGGGGCGCGGCCACGAGCACCGCGATGATGACCGATATGGATCCCATGCGCATGGGTGCTCCTCAAGGCTGGTTCGTGCCACGCAAACGTCATGCTCATTGCTCCAACCGCGTCGGGGTCCTCGACCGCGGCGATCACCAATGCCATGGTGGACCGGTAGCGCTACGCTCCGGCGAATGACGACCCTGCAGATCAGCGGTCGGGATCTGAACGTCAGCCTCGGCTTCTTCGTGCTGGTTCTTATCGCCATTGCCATGTCCGCCGGCCTGCGTGGGAACACCGGCGTCGCCGTCGTTGCGTTGATCATGGCCACTGCGGTGCTGGTGGCCGGGTTCGTGATGCATCGCCGTCCCCGGCCCGAGCTCAGGATCTCGCCGACGTCGATCGAACTGTGGTCCCCCGGCCAGCTACGTCAAGCGATCGGTCGGGAGGCGGCCGGGGGGCAGGTGAGCATCTTCAACCGCATCCATCGAGGCCGGGCGTTTCTGACCATGTCGACGCCGGCCGGGGAGCCGGTCGTGTTCCTCGACGGCTTCGACCGCGACTCCGTGCACGCCGCCTGCGCCCAGCACGGCTGGTCCGTCGACGTCGTCGGTTGAGCCGCAGGAGCTGCTGGCCGCTCACCCATTTCGGCGCGTCACACCCGTCGCGCGATGCTGGACCCGCCACCACCTGAGGAGCGCGACGTGACAGCAGACCTGGTCATCACCGGCGGATCCGTCATCGACGGTACCGGAGCGCCGCAGCAGCACGTTGATGTGGCCGTGACCGACGGTCGCATCACCGAGATCGGCACCGGCTTGTCCGGTCGCCGCCAGATCGACGCCACCGGGCACGTCGTGGCCCCCGGGTTCATCGACATCCACACCCACTACGACGCCCAGGTCTTCTTCGACCCAGCCCTCACCCCGTCGTGCCATCACGGCGTCACCACGGTCGTTGCCGGCAATTGCGGCTTCTCCATCGCGCCGACCCGTCCCGACATGCGCCAGCTCATCGCCCGGACCCTCGAGAAGGTCGAGGACATGGACTACGACGTGCTCCTCGACGGCGTGCCGTGGGACTTCGTCACCTTCGCCGATTACCTGGAGTCGGTCCGCCGCCGGGGCAGCGTGCTGAACTTCGCGGCGTACATCGGCCACACCGCGTTGCGCCTGTACGCCATGGGCGAGGCGGCGTACGACCGGGTGGCCACGCCGGATGAAGTGAACGCGATGACCACCGAGCTGCGCTCGGCCATGGAGGCGGGTGCGGCCGGCTTCGCGTCCAGCTTCGCGCCACCCCACAACGGCGCCGACGGACGGCCGGTGCCGAGCCGGGTCAGCGACCGCGCCGAGGTCGATGCGCTGCTCGACGTGATGGCCCGATTCGGCCGCGGCGTCGTGTCGGTCGCGCCCGGAGGGACCCTCGGCATCGCCGACCTGTACGAGATCCAGCCGCGAGTCGGCCTTCCGTTCACGTACGGAGCGCTGCTCACCAGCCCGACCGGGAGCCATCGTCACCTGCAAGCCATGAACACCAAGGGCTGGGCGGCCGGGGCGCAGGTGTGGCCGCAGGTCACGCCCCGGCCCCTGGCGTTCGCCTTCACCATGGATGCGCCGTACCTGTTCAACTCGGCCGGACCGTTCATGGAGCTCGGGAGCCAGGGCCTCGAAGCCCGGCGAGCCGCCTACGCCGATCCGTCGTGGCGGGCCCTGGCCTTCGATGCGCTGGAGGGAGTCGTCATGCGACCCCGCTGGGAGACCTACGAGATCGCCGACAACGCCAGCCGGCCAGACCTCGACGGCGTGCGGATCATGGGGCTCGCCGACTCGGCGGGGGTCAGCCCGCTCGACGTGTTGGCCGATCTCGCCTTGGCCGAACCCGACCTCCGTCTCCGGGTACGGGGCTACGTCGCCAACGACGACGCGGGTGAGTTGGTCGGCCTGCTGACCGACGAACACTGCACGCTCGGGTTGTCCGATGCCGGCGCCCATGTCGGCCAGCTGTGCGACGCGCCGCAGGCCACCGACTTCCTCGGCAAC
Source organism: uncultured Acidobacteriota bacterium (assembly GCA_963732655.1). GTDB lineage: Bacteria > Actinomycetota > Acidimicrobiia > Acidimicrobiales > SHLQ01 > CAVTWS01. The sequence continues at coordinate 438,099 of CAVTAI010000013.1, forward strand.
TGGGTCCGGGATCGCCAGCTCATGAGCCTCGAGGCCGGGGTACGAAAGCTGACCGGTGTCCAGGCCGATCTGCTCGGTCTGGCGGACCGGGGGTATCTGCGGGTGGGGTCGGCGGCCGACATCGTCGTCTTCGATCCCGACACCGTGGCCCCGGGCCCGTTGCGCCGGGTCCGTGACTTCCCGGGTGGCTCCGAACGGCTGACCGCCGATGAACCGACCGGCGTGAACCATGTGTTCGTCAACGGGGTGGGGATCCGGATCGACGGATCACCCGTCCCCGATGCCGAGCGCGGCTTGCCCGGACACGTGGTCTCGCCGGCGGCGCGGCGGTGAGTGCCACTCCCGCGACCCCGGTCATCATCGAGGTCGCCCCGGTCATCATCGAGGTCGCATTGTCCACCCGACCCGACCGCAACCCGACGGCGCCCCGCTCGCTGGCCGAGGCCACCGAACAGGGTCTGGCCTGCATCGACGCCGGCGCCAGCATCGTCCACATGCACCTCCCCGATCTGCAACTCCCGGCCCGGGAGGCCGCGGATCAGTACCTGACGTGCTTCCGGCCGTGGCTCGATCGCGATCCTGACGTGCTCGCCCTCCCCACCAACGGGTTCGGTGACACGTTCGAGGAACGGTTCGGTCACCAGTTCATCCTCAATGACGAGGGAGCCCTCCGACTGGCTTTCGTCGATCCCGGAGCCACCGTCTTCGGATGGCCCGGCCCCGACGGCGCGCCGGCCCCCGACGGCATCGTCTACGCCTTCAACTACGACGCCATGTCCTATGCGATCGATCACGGACGAGCCCGCGGCATGGCCATGCACTTCGCCATCTTCGAACCCGGATGGCTCCGAAACGTCATGTCCTACTGGCGCGCCGGTCGGTTGTCGCCCGGATCGTTCGTGAAGTTCTACTTCGGCGGCCCGTACGGCATCTTGGCCCGCGGTCGGGGGGTCACGTTCGGACTTCCACCGACCCTCACGGGCCTGGCCGCATACCGCGAGATCCTCGAGCTCGACGGCTGCCCGCTGCCCTGGTTCTCCGCCGTGGTCGGCGGGGACCTGATGGCCACGCCGGTGGCTCGCGCCACGGTGGAGCAGGGTGGCCACCTCCGGGTCGGGTTGGAGGATCACGCGGGCGATCGGGTGCTGTCGAACGTGGAACTCGTCGCGGAGGCGGTGGCGCTGTGTCAGGCCGTCGGCCGACCCGTCGCCTCACCGACCCAGACCACCCAGATCCTCGGCCTGCCGCCGCTCTGACCGTGGGCGCCCGGGTGGGCTCGGACCGGCCGGCCCGGTCAGCGAGCACGCCAGCCCGTGGGCTGGTCAGCGAGCGGGAACGAGCTCCAGGTCGGCCGCCGTCAAGCCATAGACGAACGCATTGGGAAGATCGACCACGGAACCATCGACGACCCGGTAGGAATCGACCCGGCGGACGAACTCCTCGAAGAAGACCCGGATCTCCATGCGGGCCAGCGCGGCACCGAGGCAGAAGTGGGTGCCGAAACCGAAAGCGATGTGGTCGTTCGGTTTGCGGGTGACGTCGAACGTCTCCGGATCCCTGAACCGACGAGGGTCCCGGTTGGCTGACGAGTACATGAGCACCACCTGGTGGCCCTGCGGGATGACCGTGCCGTTGAGGTCGTAGTCCCGGTTGGCGACGCGGCACATGTTGAGCACAGGCGAGACGTAGCGGATGAACTCGTCCGTCGCCACCGTCATGTCGGCGCCGGCCTTCAGGAGTTCCCATTGTTCAGGGAAGCGGGCCAGGTTGAGCAGGGTGCGGGCGATGACCGTGCGGGTGGTCTCGGCGCCGCCGTCGAGGATGAGCAGGCAGTCCGACGCCACCTCGGAAGGGGTGACCGGCTGGCCGTCGATCTCCGACGTGGTCCACACCGAGAGGACATCGTCCATCGGGCAGCCCTTCTTCTCCTCGAAGAGCTCCAGCGACCGCATGCCGAACTCGGCCGCCGAGAGGACCCCGGCGTCGTCCATGTAGCGGGGCCCGCCGCCCAGGACGATCGTCGACTCCGACCAGTGCTTGAGCTGGGGCCAGTCCTCGTCGGGGAAGCCGAGCAGCTTGCCGATCATCATGGCCGGCAGGGGAGCGGCGAGTTCCTCCACCACCTCGACGCTCTCCCCACGGTCGGCCTTGCCGAGGGCGGTGTCGAGCAGGCGGGTGACCTTGGTCCGGACGTCATCCTCCCAGGCATTGACGGCCCGGGGCGTGAACCGTCGTGAGACCAGGTTGCGGCGTTTGTGGTGCAGAGGGTCGTCCATGCCGATGAACGCATCGTCGGCCGGCAGGTTGGGGCGATACCCGCCCTTGGCCCGGTCCGAGGAGATGAAGGTCTCCTTGCGGGTCTCGATCTCGACGATGTCGGCGTAGCGACTGATGCCCCACAACTCGTTGATGGAATCCCAGTACGCCGGGGCGTGGTCCCGCATCCACGCATACGTCTCGTAGGGCTCGTTCACGTAGAAGGCACCGTCGAGCAGGTCGATGTCGCGGGTGTCGGAGCGAGAGTTCGAGCTGGTTCGGCTGTCGTCGGTCACGGCGTGAGATTAGGTTGCGCGCGGTCGGCGGGACGAACCTTGATCCACCCGGCGACGAGGAGACATCGTGCGCGCAGCAGTCGTCACAGCCGATCATGACTTCGAGGTCGACGATGTGCCGGACCCCACGCCCGGTCCGGGCGAGCTGGTGCTTCGGGTCGAGGCGTGCGGGATCTGTGGCTCGGATCTGAAGTCGTTGGGCCACATGCCGGCGGGTGTCGTGCTCGGCCACGAGTTCTGCGGGGAGGTCGTGGCGTGCGGCGGAGGCGTGGACGGCTTTCGGGTCGGAGATCGAGTCGCGTCGATGCCGCTGATGGCGTGTGGCACGTGCCGATGGTGCCAGGTCGGCGAGGTGGCCCATTGCGAAAGGATCGACCTGCTCGGGCTCGGGGGGACCTCAGGGGGCTTCGCCGAATTCGTCCGGGTGGGAGCGGCGACGAGCAGCCGGCTGCCGGGCGGCCTCGGTGATCTCGGCGCGCTGGTCGAGCCGCTGGCCGTGGGGTTGCACGCCGTTCAATCCGCCGGCCGTCAGGTGGGCGCTCGGGTGCTGGTCCTGGGCGGGGGCTCGGTCGGCGCTGCCGTGGCCATGTGGGCTCGACGGTTGGGCGCCGCGGAAGTCGTCATCAGCGATCCGTCGCCGGAGCGACGGGCGAGTGCAGCGGACTTCGGGGCGACCGACACGGTGGATCCATCGAGCGGCACCCCCCTCGGCGTCTACGACATCGTCTACGAGTGTGTCGGTGGTCCGGGGCTCGTGCAGGCGGCGTTCGACGCGAGCGCCGTTCGGGGCCGAGTCGTCGTGGCGGGCGTGTGCATGGCCCCCGATCCGATCGTGCCCGTCACCGCGCTCATGAAGGAGCTCAGAGGTTCGGTTCGCGGTCTTCTACACGCGACCGGAGTTCGATGTCACCGCTCGGCTGCTGGGCGAGGGAGCCCTCCCGGTCGACGGGTTCGTGACCCGCCGGGTCGGCCTCGACGCCATGGGCCCGGCGTTCGCCGAGCTCAAATCCGGCGCCACCACCGACCGCAAGGTTCTCGTCACTCCCTGACCGCGCCCGTCACTGCCCCCGTTCCCCTCTTTTAGGCGTTCTGGCAGGGAGATTGCACGCTCGAGCGTGCAATCTCCCTGCCAGAACTGTTGGGGGTAGCGGTTGGCGGGCGCTCAGAAGGCGGAGTAACCGCCGTCGACGGTGATGGTGTCGCCGGTGTGGAAGGTGTGGCGGGGATCGGCCAGGTAGGCGGCGACGGCGTGGAAATCCGCCGGTTGTCCCCAGCGGCGAGCGGGGGTGCGGCGTACGGTCGAGTTGCGGAACTTGTCGTGATCCTGCGCACCGAATCCCTCGCCGGGCTCCAGCATCTCGGTGTCGGTCCAGCCCGGGGCCAAGACGTTGGCCCGGATCCGATGGCGGGCCAGCTCCACCGCGAGAGAGCGGATCATGGCGTCGACCCCGACTTTCGAGACGGCGTACGGGATCTTGCCCGGCGCGCCGAAACGGGTGACCATCGACGACACGCCGACCAGCGCGCCGCCACTGCCCCGCTCGATCATGTGCCGCGCCGCCGCTCGCAACGAGAGGAAGGTGCCATCCAGGTTGACGGCCAGCACCGACCGCCACTCGTCGAGGGCGAGTTCGCCGAAAGCCTGGGCTCCGCCCACGATTCCGGCGTTGGCGAAGAGGCAATCGACCCGGCCGGTGAGCGCAAGGGTGTCGGCCATGGCGCGGTCGACGGCGGTCTCGTCGGCGACGTCGCACACCACGGCGTGGACGGATGTGCCGCGGCTCGACAACTGCTCGATCGCCGCGAGGTTCCGCTCGGCGTTGCGGGCCCAGATGACGACGTCGGCCCCCGCCGCTGCGACGCCCTCGGCCAGCCCGAGGCCGATCCCGCGGTTGCCTCCCGTGACCACCACGGTGTGGCCGGCGAGCGGGGCGGGATCGGGCGCCCGGTTCACGACCTGATGCCCGCGTTCAAAACGCTGGGGGTCGGGTTGTCGATGCCGAGGAGGGCAGCGACGGCAGCCGTGACGGCGTTGGCCACCGGCATGTTGAGCTCCGGCGGGACGAGCCCGGCGTCGACCATGCGATCACCGAGCGGGATCATGATGGCGTCGAAGCGCATGGCGCCGAACACCTCCCAGTAGTGGGGGTTGCGCACCCCCTGGCCGGAGATCTCCTCGTAGATGGAGACCATCTCCTCCCGGGTCGGGAAACCATCCATGCGTGAGGCGCCCAGATCATCGAACGACATGCGGTCGAACATGAGCCACCAGCCGAGGTCGGCTTCGGTCGGACCGAGCGCGCACGCCTCCCAGTCGCACACCACGACCGGTGCGTAGTCGCGCCAGATGATGTTGCCGAGCCGGGAATCGCCCCACACCAGTCCGATGCGTTCGTCGGCGGGGTCGTTGGCCTCCAGCCAGTCGAGCGCCGCGAACATGACGGGATGCTCGCGGCCGGCCAGCTTCTCCGTCACGAAACGGCGGTACAACTGGAGTTGCACGGCTTGGGTCGGGTGACCGGTTCCGCTCGCGTCGAGCCAGTCGAGGCCCGCGGTCCGCCAATCGAGGGCGTGGATGCGGGCCATGACCTCGAGCCCGGAGCGCACCATCTGCCGCCGCTGCTCGGGGCTGGCCTCGTCGACCAGGAACCCGGCCTCGGAGTATCGGGGCACATCGGCCGGAACGACCCCGTCGACGAATTCCATCACGAAGAACGGTTGGCCGAGGATCGACGGATCGGCTTCGTGACCGACCAGCGAACACATCGGGATGCCGTGCCGGCCGGCGATCTGCATCGCCCGGTGCTGCACGTCGACCGATACCGAACACGCCGCGGTCTGCGGCGGGAACAATCCACCGGTTGCGGGCTCTATGCGGGCGACGAACCGCTGTTGGTGGGCGGTCGAACCTTCCGCCCAGGCGACGTCGAAGAACACCGTCTCGTTCGAGAAGCCGGTGGCCGCCGGGATGTCGATCTCGCCGACGACGACATCGGTGACGCCAGGAGAGGCCCTCGAGAACCACCGCTCCAGCGCGCTCCGATAGTGGCGGCGATCCTGGTGGAACTTGGGGGAGTTCGACGCGTCGTCGGCAGTGGTTGGTGCGCTCATCTCGTTTCCTTCGTGATCACGTCCGGACCCAGGCCGGCGATCGTCTCCACCCCGAGCAGCGCCATGGTACGGCGCACATCGTCGGCCAAGAGCCCGAGCGCGTGGTCGACACCGCGCTCCCCTCCGGCCCCGAGCCCGTAGAGGTAGGCCCGCCCGATCGACACGGCGTGGGCACCGAGGGCCAAGGCCTTGATGATGTCGCCGCCGCGGCGTATCCCGCCGTCGCAGATGATCTCGACGCGCGTTCCCACGGCGTCGGCCACGGGGGCGACGAGGTCGATCGGCGCGGGCGCGGAGTCCAGCTGACGGCCACCGTGGTTCGACAGCATGATGGCGGCGACGCCGGCGTCGGCGGCGAGGCGGGCGTCGGCGACGGACTGGATGCCCTTGATGACGATCGGGCCGTTCCAGATGGATTGCAGCCACGTCACGTCGTCCCAAGAGAGGTCAGGATCGAACTGGGCGTTGATGTAGTCGGACAGTGAGACGGCGGTCGAACCATCGGACGGGGAGACGGCGGTCGAACCGTTGGTTTCCGCGCCGCTCACGTTGGCGAACCGGATGGGCTCGGATCGCACGAATCGCCAGGTCCATGACGGGTGGAGCGCGCCGTCGACGAGCGTGCCGGGACCGATCTTCGGAGGCAGTGAGAAGCCGCGACGGACATCACGTTCGCGTCGGCCGAGCACCGCAGTGTCGACGGTGAGCACGAGCGCTTCGTACCCGGCGGCCGCCGCCCGCTCCACCATCGACCGTACGAGCCCACGATCACGCCAGAAGTAGACCTGGAACCAGCGCCGGCCCGACGATACCGCACTCACTTCTTCGATCGAGCGAGTGGCCATCGTCGAGAGGGTGTAGGGCACGCCGGCCCGGGCGGCGCTGCGAGCCACGGCCAGCTCGCCCTGCGGATCGGCGATGCGGGTGAACCCGGTCGGCGCCAGCACCATGGGAAGGGCCAGCGGCTGGCCGAGGAGCGTGGTGGCGGTATCGATCTGGGCGACCCGTCGAAGAACTCGCGGTTGGAACGTGAGGCGAGTGAATCCCGACACGTTCTCGGCCAGGGTCCGTTCGCTCTCGGCGCCCCCGTCGATGTAGTCGAAGACGCCGCCGGGCAGGCGACGTTTGGCGAGGCGGCGGAGGTCGTCGATGCTGGCCGCCCCACGGAGCCGCCGAGCCACCGGGTCGAGCTCGAGCTCACGGAACTGGACGACGGACCTCAGCGTTTCGAGCATGGGGGATCAGCGTGCCACGCGGGGCGCTCGGTTCGCCCGTTGGGCCGTCCGCCGATCCGAGCGCCGCCGGTCGCCCAGGCCATACTGCGGCCCACCATGGATCAACCGCTCGCCGTCTCGCCGCCAGGAACGACTCCACGGGTGCTCCTGGTGCACGGGGCCGGCAACACGTCGCGCGTGTGGCGACGGGTCCAGCAGACCTTGCGCCATGGGTCTCACGCGGTCGATCTCCCGGGCCGGGGCCGCCGGCCGACGGACATCACTGCGTGGACCATCGACGATGCGGCGGCCGCCTTGGCCGGGGAGGCGATCGCCGTCCTCGGTGCCGGTCCGATCGTCGTCGTGGCGCACTCGGCGGGGGCCATCGTGGCGCCGCAGCTCCTCGCCCATCTCGGGTCGGCCGCCGCTCACGTGGTGTTCGTCGCCGGCCTCATCGCGCCGGAGGGGGCGCGGCCGGCCGACATCGTGCACCCCGAACGAGTCGCCGCCATGGCCGAACGCCGGGTCGGCCTGCTGGCGGACCGCCGAGGGAGCGTCTTCGTGCATTCTGCGGCTCTGGCGCCGCCGGGTCTGGCCGCGATCACGGACCCGTCGATCGTCCAGGGGATCGATTCCCTGAACCTGATGTTCCAGGTGGTGACGTGGTCGGGGGTGGGGGGCCACGTCGGGAGGACATACATCCGGTGCGGTCGGGACGAGATCCAGACCCCGGACATGCAGGCCCGACTCGTCGCCGCCTCGGGCGCCTCCGAGGTCATCGAGATCGACACCGGCCACACCCCAGCGCGCGATGACCCAGCCCTGCTGGCGACCCTCATAGACGAGATCACCGACCGCTACTGACGCATCGTGCGCCGGCTCGTGCCGAGCGAAGCGACCGAGCGAGGGTGAAACTACCCCAGCCGCAGCGTCTCGAGTGGTTCGAGACGGGCGGCTTTCATGCTCGGGTAGATGCCGGCGAGGATCGACATGAGGAGCGCCGAGCCCATCCCGAGTGCGATGACGCCCCACTCGAGGGTGAACACCCAGTCCTTGATCTGCACGCCGATCCACAGCACGCCGGCACCGACCGCGGCGCCGAGTGCCCCGCCCAGGACCCCCACGACGAGCGCTTCGACGAGGAACTGCCAGGCGATCGTGCCGCGGGAGTGACCGAGGGCGCGCCGGATGCCGATCTCCGACGATCGTTGGATGACCGAGATGGTCATCACGTTGGCGATGCCGATGGCCCCGACCAGCAGCGCCAGACCACCCATGATGGCCACGATGGTTCGCAGTGTTGTGTCGGTCTGGGCCTGGGCTTCGAGCAGGTCGCTCGGCACCGAGCATTCGACCTCGTCGGTTCCACCCAACCCGATGGCGTCCGGCATGGAGTCATTGACCCGCTGTTCGGATCCCGGGGTGGCGCGCGCGTAGAACCGGTTCGGGTCGATCTCCTCGACGAAGTCGTCTTCCGCGGCGCCGAACGAGATGAACACGGCGGTGTTGAAGCTCGACACCAACGCGACACTGTCGAGGACGCCGACCACGCCGTACTCGATGCCGTTCAGCTCGATCGTGCGACCCTCCCCCTGGAGGTAGTTGTACTCGGCCGCCAGGTCGCGGCCGATCACGGCCGCCCGAGCCGGGTCCTCGTTGTCGAAGGTGTCCAGCCATCGGCCGGAGAGCATGGGGACATTCAGAACGGTAGGCAGCACGGTGTCGGCGGCGACGACCGGGACGGGGAACGCTTCGTAGAACGTCTGGGCCTCGGGGTAGGGGAGCGTCAGGATGCCCTGAAGGTCGAGCACCGGCGCGACCTGCTCGACGAAGGGCAGCGCCATGGCCCGACTCACGACATCTTCGGGGAGGCGAGGGTCCTGGCTACCGAACGCTGATGCCGCGCCGCACTCGACGAGGTTCGTGCCGAGCTCGCGGAGCTTGCGTTGCAGGTCGCCCTTGGCACTCGACGTGAAACCCACGGCGGCGACGATCATCGAGACGCCGACGATCGGCCCGAGCAGGATCAGCGCCGTGCGTACCTTGCGGGCCGCCAGGCCGCCCAGGGCGACGCCGAGGAGGTCGCGGACGGCGCTCACCGGTGGGTGGTTCCCACGTAGGCGGTGGCGGTGCGCCGTTCGTCAGCGACGATCTCCCCATCTCGCATCGACACCTTCCGATCGGCGGCATCGGCCACATTGAGATCGTGGGTCACGATCACGATGGCTCGATCGTCGGACCGGAGGCGGGCGAAGATGTCCATCACGTTGGCGGCGTTCTTGGTGTCGAGGGCGCCGGTGGGCTCGTCGGCCAGCACCATCAACGGGTGGCCGACGATGGCTCGGGCGAGCGCCACACGCTGCTGCTCACCGCCCGACATCTGGACCGGCCGGTGGTCGTGACGATGGTCCAACCCGACCTGTTTCATGGCGTCCATGGCAATCTCGTGCCGTTCCTTCGGCTTGAGCCCGCGGTACAGCAACGCGGTCTCGACGTTGCCGAGGGCGCTGAGGTGGGGGATCAGGTGGAACTGCTGGAACACGAAACCGATGGTGCGGCCCCGGAGCTTGGTGCGCTCGATCTCGGGCAGCGTGGTGGCACACTCGCCGCCGATCCAGACCTCACCGCTCGTCGGCTGGTCGAGGCAGCCGAGCAGCCCGAGCATGGTCGACTTCCCTGAACCCGATGGGCCGACGATGGAGAGGAAATCGCCCGGAAAGATCTGCAGGGAGACCGATCGAAGCGCGTGGACGACGACCTCGTCACCATAGGAACGCGTGACCTGCTTCAACTCCAGCAGCGGCTGACCCCGCGGCGGCGGAGCCGGCTCGCCGGGGACATGGTGATGCGCATCGCTGGGTTCGGGGTCGGTCACGTCGGGTCGATCTCCACGATGACGATCTCGCCACCGTTCAGTCCCGAGGTGATCTCGATGAGCGACCCGTCCTCGAGGCCGGTCTCGACCTGGACCCGGGAGACGGTGCCCTCGGGACTCAGCAGCCTGACTTCCTTGTTGCCGGTGGCGTCCTGGGTGACCGCGGAGATGGGTACCGCCAGCACGTCGACGGACTCGTCGATGACGATGTCGATGTTGACGACGGCACCGTCGACCGCCGCGAGCTCGGCCGTCGCTTCGACGATTCCCTCGTACCGCTCGCTGCCATCGTCGGTGATGGTGGCGGCTTCGTCGAGCTCGGTGATGATGCCGGGGGATTCCTGGTCCCCGGCGGACAGCTCGACGGTGACCTCCTGACCGACGACGAGGTCGGAGAACTGGGTGGCATTGGCGTAGAGCTTGATGGTGAACACCGGTTCGGTGAGCGACATCAACGGGTTGCCCTGGAGGACGAACTCGCCATCATCGACCTCGACCGTACCGACCCGGGCGGGCCAGTCGGCCACGATCATGTCGCTCGGTTGGAAGAGCACGTCGTCGTCGAGAGATCGGATCGGCACGGATACCTGGGTCTGACCGGCCCGGAGCAGGATGGTTCCGGTCAGCGCTTCGAAGTCCTCGCCGGCCTGAGCGTTGCCGCTGACCTGGTAGTTGACCGATGTGTCCTCGATCGGGGCTTGATCGGCGACGACCACGACGCTGGCCGTGCCGCCCTCACCGACCGTGCCGCCGCCGCGCAGGGTCAGCTCGGGCAGGTCGTCGCTCTCGATCGAGGTCGTGGCGGCGGCCGCACCGACGGCGATGAAGTAGCCGGGGTCGCCGGGGGGGTCCTCGGGGTCGAAGCCCAGGTTGACGGTGATGTCCTCGTCGAACTCGACGCGGTCGTCATCGCGGACGGATATGGAGAGGTCAACCGAGGTGTCGCCGGAGGGCAGCGTGACGAAGCCGATGTTGCCGTCGGTCTCCTCGTCGGGGTCCTCGAAATCGTCGCCGAGCACCGCCGACCCGGTGAGCCAGTAGTAGATGTCGATGTCCTCGTTGAGCTGCAGCGTCGAGGTGAGCGTCATCGTGATGTCACCACCACCGCCTCCGCCACCCGCCGCGCCTCCTCCGCCGGCAGCTCCACCGCCTCCGCCGCCTTCTTCGACGAGCGGCTCGGCGGCGTCGATCCGGATGACGGGGTGCTCGTCGGAGCCGTCGGCGAGGATGGTCACGGTGGCCGAGTTGAGGCCGCCGGTGTTGTAGATCGGGTCCTGGTCGAACGAGTCCGAGATCGACACGGTGAGGTCCTCGTCGGCGGTCTCCAGGACCGCGTCCTCCCGGGTGGTGACCACGAGGCTGACGGAGAGCACGCCCGGATCGAACCGCACCGACTCAGGGATGTCCTCGTAGTCCGACTCGTCGTTGTCCTGGTCGGTCGTGGCGTTGTCCTCGGTGGCGTCGCCATCAGCGGTGATCTCGACGAGGGTCGCCGTCTCGAAGGCGCGATCCACCGTGAAGGTGAAGGTGGCCTGCTGGCCCTCGGTCACCTGCGTCACGTCGACCGTCACCTCGACCCGGGGGATCGGGGGAGCGACCTGGGCCCGGGAGGCCGGAGCGATCGACCGGTTGGCCGCGTTCGGCGCCGGCGCCGGGGCGCCCGCCGGGACGGACGGACCGATGATGACGGCCATGGTGTTCTGGGCGCCGATCGTGTAGCCCGCCTGGTTCTGCTGCAGCGTGACCGAGACGGTTTCGCCGGGCTCAGGGGTCGCTCCGCCGTAGCCGTTGTCGACCTGCCATCGCGTCAACCCACGGCGGGTGGCTTCGGTGAAGAGGCGGTCGACCTCGCCGACGTCGTACCCGGTCTGGCTCAGGATCGTCTCGAGTTGCTGGACGTCGGGGCCGTCGGAGCCGACATCGAGATTGCGGAAGAAGGAGAAGTCGCCATTGACGGCGACGGCGGCCCGCCCGTCGAGCGAGAAGAGCGTATTGCCGGGTTCGACGGTGTCGCCGTCCTCGACGAACACGGTGCTGACCCGGCCGTCGACCGGGGAGTTGATCGTCTGGAGCTCGTCGCGCAGCAACTCACCTTGCACGGTGAGGACGTCCTGCAGGGTCGTCCGTTGGACCTCCCGCTGGATGATGAGCGGTCCGGTGGAGGTGTCGACCTCCTTGTCGACCAATGACTGGGCGAGGATCCACACTCCGACCAGCAGGGCTCCCACAACGATGACCGCGACGATGCGTTTGGCGGCGGTGCTCATGATCAGGACTCTTCGCTTTCGGCATCCGCCTGGGCTTCCCCGGCGCAATCCTCGATGTCGCCGCCTTCGAGCGGGCTCTCGCCGTTCGGGCCGGTCATGTTGGACGGGGTGATCATGCCGTTCTCGCCGGTCGTCATCTCCACGTCCCAGCCCCGGCCCTCCATGCAGTCGACGAACACGAGCGTGCCCTCGTTCCGGGCCTCGATGTCCTCGGGAGTCATGTCCTCCAGTGCCGATCGCTGGTTCTCGAGCGCCTCGACGATGTTCGACTGCGTGGCGCATACGCCGAGTTCCTCGAGGTACGCGGGATCGTTCGTTGGTCCTTCACCCGAGGGGTCAGGCCCTCCGATGAACGTGGTGCCGCGTTCTTCGAGGCAGCTTCGGAAGTCGTTGAAGGCCTCGAACATCACCTCGTCGGGGGAGCGGTCGTCCTCGACGGGCACGGTGTCGGCCGTCTCCTCGTCGAACGCGGCGTCGCTCGCCTCACCGTCTGCGGGGGGCGCGCCGGCGGCACTTTCGCCCTCGGAGGCGCCGGCCGCGCCGGCTTCGGCCTCGCTCGTGATCAGCTCGGCCTCATCGGCGTCGATCACCTGAACGCCGTCGGCGGTACGGATGACTGCCGCGCCCTCGACGGTGTCCTTCCCACACGCAGTGAGGGCGACGCCGAGGAGCGCAGACGCCAAAAGGAGATGGCCGCAGCGGGCCCAGGGTCGGGAAGACATCGGAACTTCACCTCGTCGGTCGGGCGCGGAAGGCTCGGACGGTGGTGAACAGTAGACGAACGTCACAGCTCAGCGGAACATCCGGGTTTCTGCCTCGCGGGGTCCCGACGGGTACTCAGTCCTGCGGGAGGGTCGTAGGTCCATTGTGCGGCGAGTACCCCCTGAATATCCTAATAATCGGACATTCGACCTCACGGGGAGCGCCATGGGTGTGACGAACGGTGGCCACGGCCACCACCAGATCCTGATCCTGGGCGGGGGGACCGCCGGCATCTCGGTGGCCGCTCGCCTGGTGCGATCCGGCGAGAACGACGTCGCCGTCGTCGAACCGTCGACGAAGCACTACTACCAACCACTGTGGACCCTGGTCGGCGGCGGCCGCGCTCCCGCGGCCGAAAGCGTGCGTGAAGAATCGAGCGTCATGCCCAAAGGCGTTGCGTGGATCCGCGATGCTGCTGTGGAGATCGATCCGGACGGGCAGGTTGTCACCTTGGGTTCGGGTCGTACCGTCACCTACGACTGGCTCGTGGTGTGCCCCGGCATCCAGCTCGACTGGGCGGACGTGCCAGGCCTCGCCGACTCGGTCGAAGGTCCCCGCGTGTCGACGAACTACCGGTTCGACCTCGCCCCCAAGACCTGGGAGCTGATCCGGTCGATGCGTCGCGGGACCGCGCTGTTCACCATGCCGTCAGGCCCGATCAAGTGCGGGGGAGCGCCGCAGAAGATCGCGTATCTGGCCTGCGATCACTGGCGGCAGGAGGGCGTGCTGAAGGACATCGATGTCATCCTCGCCGTGCCGACCCCGAAGATCTTCGGTGTTCCTGATTTCGCCGAACCCCTCATGGGGGCGATACGTCGTTACGGGATCGATCTGCGAACCTCGACCGAGCTGAACTCGATCGACGGCGAGGCCGGCACCGCGACCCTGGTCGTGCAGTCGGGCGATGCGGAGCAATCAGAGAACATCACGTTCGACTTCGCTCACGCAGTGCCGCCCCAGAGCGCCCCGGACTGGATCAAACGCAGCCCGTTGTCGACGGGCGACGCGAAGGGGTATGTCGACGTCGACAAGAACACCATGCAGCACGTTCGATGGCCGAACGTTTTCCGCGCTGGGCGATGCCGGCAGCACACCCAACTCCAAGACGGGCGCCGCCATTCGAAAGCAGGCACCCGTCGTGGTGGCCAACCTGCACGCGGCTCGGGCCGGTCGCCCGATGGCGGCGTCGTACGGCGGGTACTCGTCGTGTCCCATCACGACGGCCCGCAACAAGATGGTGCTGGCCGAGTTCGACTACACGATGGAGGCCACGCCCAGCATCCCGTTCATCAATACGAAGAAGGAGCGGTACGACATGTGGCTGCTGAAGCGGTACGGGCTGCCGTTCCTGTACTGGAACCTGATGCTCAAAGGCCGCGCCTGACGTCCCGCCGCGCTCGACGGTCGCGGGGTGCACGCCGCGTGGTCGTACGCTCACAGCCGTGCAGGACCAGCTCGATCGGGGGTGGTTCCAGGGCATCGCCATCGTGCGGTGGTTGACCTGGACGTGGGCGGTCGCCGGCGCGGTGTTGTCTCGGCGGTACATCGAAGAGCCCGAGGTCGCCATCCTCTTGCTGACGTCCGCCGGGGTGTTCAACGCGTGGGCCACCCTGATGGCCCGGCGAGCTCCACACCGGCTGTCATCGCCATCACCCTTGATCGCCGAAGTGTGCCTCGCCGTCACGTTGTTGATGGCGGACTCGTACGTCTACTCGTCGGGTCGTGAGCAGTCCTTGGCCTGGGCGTGGCCGGCGGCGTCGATCGTGTCGGTCGCGGTCGTGGCCGGGCTGCGCTGGGCGTTGGGCGTTTCGGTCCTGATGGCGGCTGCCAGCCTGGCCGGGGAGAGCGGCGTTCGACGAGGCGAGGATCTCAGCGTCGCTGTGCTCAGCAAATCGGCGCTCTTCGTCCTGACCGCGACGGCCGCAGCCACCTTGGCGCAGCGGTTGCGGCGGGCTGAGCGCGAGGTGGCTGTGGCCCGGGCACGCGAGGAGATGGCGCGCGAGCTGCACGATGGCGTTCTGCAGACCCTGGCGGTCGTCCAGCGCCGCGCCACCGATCCCGACCTCGCCTCCCTGGCCCGGCAGCAGGAGCGAGAGCTGCGCGACTTCCTCTTCGGGACGAGGCCTGGCACCGATCCGCTGCCCGTCGCGCTGCGCGCCGTAGCGTCCCGAGTCGCCATGGCCCACGGTATCGATCCGACGATCGTTCTCGCCGACGACCTCCCCGAGCTCCCGGAACCGGCGCGGGCCGCCCTGGTAGGCGCCGTCGGCGAAGCGCTGACCAACGCCGCCAAACACAGCGCGGGCACCAAGTTTGTGGTGTACGCCGAGCCGGACGAAGGCGGGGATGGTGTGGTCTGCACGGTTCGTGACGACGGGCGGGGCTTCGACTGGCGGGGTTTCGGCGGGCCGGGATTCGAAACCGAGAACCCTCAGGGTGGTGAGGGTCTGCGCCGATCCATTCATCAACGGATCGTCGAGCAGGGAGGCCGGGTGGAGATCGACAGTCGACCAGATCGTGGGACCGAGGTTCGGATGTGGGTTCGATGAGGTCCACACCGATACGGGTCGTCGTCGCCGACGACCACTCGATCTGGCGGACAGGCGTCAAGGCCGACCTGGGGAGCAACTTCCAGGTGGTCGGCGAGGCCGCCGACGGCGACGAAGCGGTCGCCGCGGTGCAGCGTCATCGGCCCGACCTCGTGTTGACCGACCTGCACATGCCTGGAGGCGGTGGCCTCCGGGTGGCACGCGACTGCGGCGCGATCGCTCCAGTCGTGATCTTCACCGTCTCAGAGGCCGAGCGGGACCTGCTCGATGCCGTGGCCGCGGGTGCGGTCGGTTACCTGGTCAAGTCGACGACCGGCGACGAGCTCCGCCAGGCGTTGTGGAAGGCGGCCGACGGCGAGCCGGTCTTCTCGCCGTCCCTTGCCGCGTTGGTCCTGTCCGAGTTCCGCCGGCTGAAGAAGTCGGGAGGGCCCGCCGAGGGTCTGTCGGATCGGGAGCGAGAGATCCTCCAGCACGTCGCCCGCGGCAGCACGTACCGGGAGATCGGCACCGAGCTGTTCATCGCCGAGAAGACGGTCGAGAACCACGTCCGCAACATTCTCCGCAAGTTGCACCTCACCAGACGTCACGAGCTGGTCCGGTATGCCCTCGACCACGGTCTCGACACCACCTGACCCGCGCCGTTGCGACACCACCTCGAACTGGGAGACCAACCCGTCGCGTAGGCGACCACCTGGTCTCCCAGTTCAGCTGGATGGCGCGGTGGGTGCTTTGGGGGACCCCCAGGGGGCCGTGGGGGCCGCCCCTGATTCCTGGGGCGGGCCGGTGAGCGCACGCTACGAGCATGTTCTCCATCGCAGTCCACTGGTACGCCGATCACGCTCCCGCCCTCTTCGCCGTCGCTGTTCTGGGCGCCATCGTCGTCGAACAGCTTCTGAGCTGGCGCCGGCGGGCCGCGGCCCGGGACGGGCTCGATCAGAACCTGGCCTCGGTCACGTCGGGTATCGCCTTCCTGGTCGCCAAGACGATCGTGGGCAAACTCGTCTTCCTGGCGGTCGCCCTGCACGTCTACGAGCGCTACCGGATCTGGGACCTCGACCTCGGATCGCCGCTGGTGTGGATCGGCGCCTTCGCCTTCCGGGACTTCGTCTACTACTGGGTGCACCGTGCCGAGCACCGGGTCCGCGTGCTGTGGGCCTCGCACCTCGTGCACCACTCGCCGGAGGAGATGACCTTCACCCACGCCGTGCGAGTGCCGTGGATGGAAGCCCTGTACAAGCCATGGATCGGGCTCTGGGTGCCGCTGATCGGGTTCAACCCGCTGGCCTTCGCCATCCTCGACATGGCGGCCGCCACCTACGGGCAGCTCTACCACACGTCAGCCGGGCGCCGGAACCGCTGGCTCGACTGGTTCCTGGTCACGCCGTCGACCCACCGGGTCCATCACGGCAGCAATCCCGAGTACATCGACAAGAACTTCAGTGCGGTGTTCATCATCTGGGACCGGCTGTTCGGTACGTACGCCGCAGAGGTCGCGCCGGTCCGCTTTGGTCTGGTGGGCGACAAACACCTGGACACGCCGGCCGACGTGCTGGTGGGCGGGTACCCGGACCTGATGGCGGGCGCCCGGGCCCAACCTGATGTGAGCTCGCGGGTTCGTTACGTGCTGTCGGCGCCGTGAGGTCCGGGGCGTTGCCGGGCCATCGAGTCGGCCAGGATCGCGTCGATCGCCTCGGGCGAGGCCGGCTCGCCCAGGTAGTTGCCCTGAGCCATGCCACAGTCGAGCTGACTCAGCACCTGGAGCTGTTCGGCGGTCTCGACGCCTTCGGCGATCGTGTTCAGGGCGAGCGCTTCGGCGATGGCGATCACGCTGCGGACGAGGCCACCGGCGCCGGCCGAGCCCAACTCGGACACGAACGCCCGGTCGATCTTGACGCTGGTGACGGGGAACCGTTGGAGGTACGACAGCGATGAGTAGCCGGTGCCGAAGTCGTCGATGGCGATGCCGATCCCGAGGTTCCGGAGGGCCCGCAGGTTGGCGTCGATCCGGTCGGAGTCGATCAGGACCGACTCGGTGATCTCGAGGGTCAGCAGCTCCGCCGCGAGCTCGGCCCGACCGAGCGCGGCGGCGACATCGGACACGAACCCCGAGTGCTCGAACTGCACCCCCGACACGTTGATGCTGATGCCGATCGGTCGGGTGCGACCGACGTTCCAGCGGGCGGCCTGGCGGCAGGCCTCGCGGAGAACCCAGCGCCCGAGCTCGACGATGAACCCCGACTCCTCGGCCGCCGCGATGAACTCCACCGGCACGACATTGCCGAGGGTCGGGTGATCCCACCGGCACAAGGCCTCGAGGGCGACCATCTCGTCCGACTCGACGTCGCGGATCGGCTGATAGACGACCCGGAACTGTCCGGATCGAAGCGCCCCGGGCATGTCGATCTTGAGTTGCAGCGTCCGTTCGGCCGCGCGCCGAAGATCGTCGTCGAACAGTTCGTACCGCCCTTTGCCCTTGGTCTTGGCGCTGTACATGGCGATGTCGGCATCGCGGAGCAGGTCGTCGACCGAGACCCCCGGGCCCGCCGGGGCGATGCCGATGCTGGCCGAGGCGGCCAAGCTGACCCCGGTCACCGGCATGGGCAACGCCAACATCTCGAGGATGCGTTCGGCGAGCCGGGTGGCGTGCAGTGGCGAGGGCAGGGTCTCGATCAGCACGCCGAACTCGTCGCCGCCGAGGCGGGCCACGGTGTCGCCGGGTCGGAGGCACAGGCGGATCCGGTCGCCGACCTGGCGCAGGAGCTCGTCACCGGCGTTGTGGCCCAAACCGTCGTTGACGCCTTTGAAGTCGTCGAGGTCGATGAACAGAACGGCGAGAGGTTCGTCGGGTGAGCGGTCGACACGCTCCAAGGCGTGGGCCACCCGATCGGAGAAGAGGGCTCGGTTGGCCAAGCCGGTGAGGTCGTCGTGGAAGGCCCTCCGCTCGAGCTGGGCCTCGAGCTCTCGCCTCGACGTCACGTCGCGAAGCGTGATGACCAAGGCTTGAACGTTCGGGTCCGACAGCAGGCTGCGCGCCGTCCCCTCGGCGGTTCGGGCGTCGCCGTCGGGCCGGTGCAGGCCGAGCTCGAGGTCGACCAGGCTCCCGGCCGGTGCGGTCACGAGATCGAGGAGCATGCGATTCGTCGCCGGACGATCGTCGGCGATCACGACGTCGAGGAGGTGGGATCCGACCATCAGGTCCGGCGGGATGCCGAACACACCGATGGCGGAGGGACTGGCGAAGGTGATGACCAGCGAGGCGTCGAGTAGCACGATGGCGTCGGTGGAGTGCTCGATGAGCGCCGACAGTCGATCCGATCCCCGCTGGGCCTCGAGACGCTGAGTCTCGACGTTGAGCTTCCAGAGCCGCCACCCCACGAGAATGGCCACGGCGGCGGACAACAACCCGGTCACGAATGCGGTGGACATGCCGGCCTGACCGAGGTCGCCGAGCTCGATCAGCAGCACGACCTGGGGTACGACGAGCGCCGCCATGATGCCGAGCAAGCGGGTGCGGTTCAGTCGGGCGTCGGCTCGGTACACGGGCACATCGCCGGCGGTCCGGTCGAGGGCGGCGAGGCCGATCAAGATGTAACTCATGAGCCACATGGCGTCGAGCAGAGAGCCGGCGTGGTACTCGCCGTAGAGGTCGGTGTAGCTGAAGGTCACATCGGCGACGAGCATCAGGCCGACACCGGCGACGAACAGCGTCGTCGCGCGAGTCCGGACCGAGCGCATCAGCACCAGGCGGGCCAGGAACCCGAGGACGAGGATGTCGGCCAGCGGGTACCCGAGGCCGGCCGTCCGCTCGAGCCAACTGGCCTCGGGGTCGGTGGCGTACGGCTCGAGCAGGAGCTCCCACATCGAGGCTCCGGCCACGATGGTCAGCAGCGTGGCGTCGATCCAGACGAACCGTTCGCGCTGTGACGGATCGTCGCCCCGGGCCAGGGCGGCGGCACCGAGAGCCAGGGGCCCGTACGCGATGAGAAAGACCACGTCGGCCATCGAGGGGAACGGATCGAGGCCCTGATACTGGTAGATCCACCAGATCAGCTCGGCGGCAAGGAAACCGCTGAGAGAGAGGCCGATCAGCGCCCACGGCCACCGGCGTTGGGTCCAACACCGGCGAGCGCCATGCCAAATGGCGAAGACCGTGATGGCGATCGGGAGGTCGTACGAGACGAGCTCGAGACCGGACGAGAACGGAATCGTGCTGTACGCGATCGACGCCATGACCCCGATGGTCAGGAGCAGCCACTGGCCGCGCGTGAAGTTCCGCACAGTCTCTTGTCGGCACCAATGCCGAACTGCTGAATTGTCGGGGCGTCTCGTCAGACCGACGCCGGAGCGCGACCCATGCGACGAGCGTTGAACGAGAACCCGCTGCCCGAGGTCGCGACCAGGCGGGTGCGGCTCTCGGCACCGTTCGCGACCAGCAGCTTCTCGGCGGCCACGCCGGACATCCAGTCCACGGCGCGGAAGCGACTGTCGCCCATCGCTCGGGTCAAGGCCGCCGCTTCGATGATGCGACCCGGCGAGTAGTTCTGGTACTCGGTGTTCATGCGCCCGTCGTACACCCGGTAGGTGTCGCCGTCGAGCAGGGCGACGACGTACGCGGCGAGATCTCCGTCGAGCCTCAATGTCGCGATCTCGACCTCCCAGTGGTTGCCGCGGGCGCCAGCCACGGCGTGCCAGAACGTCCGCTCGGCCGGCCGATCGAGGTCGCTCTTGCGGCGGGCGTCGTGGTCGCGAGCCACGTGGATGCTCTCGACCTCGTCGATCAGGCTCGTGGTGACGGCGGCGCCGCGGTCGAAGGCGATGGCCATGTTCAAGCCGTCGTCCGTCACCTTGGCCTTGGCTCGCCGGAGCTGTTTGCGCAGGTTCTTCGAGAACAACGTGTCCACCGTCTGGCGCTGGGCGAACAGGACCCGCGGTACCCGCAACTCGGGGAGGATCTGGGCGTGTTCGAGCTGTTGAGCGAGCGCCACAGCCACGGGGTCGAAGTCGACCAGCTGCTCGATCTCGATCGACCACGGTCCCGAGAGATCGGTCAGCATCGATCGGATGGCGTCAGCCAGCGCCACGGCGGCGCCGTCGTCGATCGCCGGAAGTGCGGTGTAGAGCGAGCTGCCGTGGCCCATGGCCACGATCGCGGTCCCTTCCTCACGCGGCCTCCGAGCGAGGAGGGCGGCGGCGGCGAGCTCACCACGCTCGATGGTCCGGACACCGACCAGGATCGGCTCCCATTCGTTGAACGCAGTCGCCCAGGCCTCGAGCCAGGGCCAACTGGCCATGACGGGTTGTCCGGTTGCTCGGGTCAGCTGAGCCAGCTCGGGAGCGATGAGGTCGATCTCGCTGATGCCGTGCAACGTCTCGATCTCGTACATGCGGTCGGCGATGGCGCCAGCGGACTGCCTCCAGCTCGGGGACACGTCGGCCTGCGAGGCGTCGTGCTCCTTGAACATGGCGGTGAGCGCAGCCGCGTTGACGGGCCGGCAGTAGAAGTAGCCCTGGGCCCGGTCGCAGCCGAGCTGGGCCAAGATGTCGGCCTGGTCGTCGTGTTCGATCCCCTCGGCGACCGTGTACGCGCCCAACGCTTTCGACAGGTTGACGACGGCCTCGACGAGTGCGGTCGACGTGGGGGACCGGTGCAGCTCGTGGACGAAGGATCGGTCGATCTTGATGGAGTCGACGGGGAACGTCCGCAGATAGCTGAGCGAGGAGTAGCCGGTGCCGAAGTCGTCGATGGCGATGCTGACGCCGATGGTCTTCAGCTGCTCGAGGACGCGGGCGCTCCGGGTGGCGTCGAGGGCCAGCATCGACTCGGTGATCTCCAGGACGAGATGGCGAGCCTCGAGCCCGGAGGCTCGCAGCGCCTCGGTCACCGAACCCAAGAGCCGGGTGTCGTGGAGCTGGCGCATGGACAGGTTGACGGTGATGCCGAGCTCCTCCTGGCCACCACAAGTGCGCTGCCACTGGCGCGCCTGGCGGCAGGCTTCGGAGAGCACCCATTCGCCGATGGGCACGATGAGCCCGGTGTCCTCGGCCAAGGAGATGAACCGGTCGGGGGCGATCAGGCCCTTCTCGGGGTGGTTCCAGCGGAGCAGCGCCTCGACGAGGACCGGACGCCCGGTTTCCAGATCGAAGATCGGTTGGTACTTGAGGACGAACTGTCGCTGATCGAGCGCGTGCTTGGAGGTCAGCCCGGAGGTCGAGTCGCTCGACGGCGTCGTTGTGCATCCGGCGCTCGAAGAACTCGAATCGGCCCTTGCCCCGTGACTTCGACAGGTACATGGCCACGTCGGCGTTGCGGAGCAGCTCGTCGACGTTGAGCTCGCCATCGAGGTCCATGGCGATGCCGATGCTGGCCGAGGTCTGGATGGTCCGGTCGCCGACCTCGATGGGCACAAAGAGCGAGTCGAGCGCCCGCTGGGCCACCGAGACGGCATCTTGTTGATCGACGGCCGACTCCAACAAGATGGCGAACTCGTCGCCGCCGAGCCGGGCGACCATGTCGCCATCTCGGACGCACAAGGCGAGGCGCCGAGCGATCTCGGTCAGCAGGGTGTCGCCGGCGTGGTGGCCGAGGCTGTCGTTGACCGTCTTGAAGTCGTCCAGGTCGACGAACAGCACGGCGACCCGGTTGCGACCCTGCCGCTCGAGGGCGGCTGCGGTGCGCTGGCTGAACAGCACCCGGTTGGCCAGGCCGGTGAGGTTGTCGTGGACGGCTTCGTGGCGCAGCTGCTCCTGCCCGCGCTGCAGCGCCCGCATCAGCCCGAGCACGCGGGCCAGGACGAGGACGAAGAGCAGGGCGGACGACGTCGTGGTGACCAGGCGGTCGGATTCGTTGCCCCAGAGGAGGTCGATGGCCGGCATGCCGAGGGTGGCCGAGCCCATGATGACGAGCTGGCGGCCGGTGAACCGCCCGGAACCGTCGAGGTAGGTCCGCGCCGTCGACCCGACCGAAGGGTGGAGGGCGGCGAGGGCGAACAGGACGTAGAAGCCGAGCCAGAACGCATCGATGAACAGCCCGGTGTGGAACGTGCCGTTCACGTTGTAGATCCCGTACATCGTGTCGGCGAACGCCAAGGAGATGATGGCGAGCGACAAGAAGGCGAACGGCGGGTGTTTGAGGTGCACGGCGACGACGAGGCGGGCGGCGACCGCCAGCATCGCGACGTCCATGATCGGGTAGGCCATGGTCGTGACGCGGCCAGGGATCGACAACGACGTGTCGGCCAGGACGCTGTCCACGAAGAGCACCCAGGTCGCGCCGAACATGGCCGTGGCCACGATGGCGGCGTCGATGACGCTGGTGGAGTTCCGCTGTGTGGTCACCGACCGAACCAGGCTCGACAGGCCGAGGATCACCAGCGGGTACATGGCGAGATAGAACGCGGTCCGCGATCGACGGGAACGGTGGGTTGCCGTCGGTGATCAGCTCCGTCACGTAGTAGATGACGTCGGCGGTGAGGAACGAGAGTTGACCGGCCGCGAAGAATCGCCAGGCGGCTCGGGGCTGGGGGTCGTAACGACGGATGCCGTAGCACGTCATCAATACCGAGACGAGACCGACGCCGTTGTAGAGGACCAGCTTGCTCGTCGAGGAGTGCGGGAGCACGAAGTACCCCGCACTGGCGACGAGGCAGAACGTGAGGAAAATCCGTGCCGGACGCGACATAGCCGGACCATCGGACAGGCGACTCATTCGGTTGAGCCTCAATCGGACCCGGCGGCAGGAAAGGTTCGAGTGACCTACCAGGGGGTCATTTCGGTTACGGCACTGTGATCAGCGGCCGACACCCACCAGGACGAGCGCCCCGCCCGCGAGAGCCAGGCCCGCGATCTGAGGAGGCCAGACGCGCTCCTTGAGCACCACCCGGGCCAGGATCAGGGTGCTCGCCGGGTAGAGGCTGCCGATCGCCGCCACCCAGGCGAGCGATCCCCGGTGGACGGCCAAGAGGTAGAAGGCGTTGGCGACGCAGTCGAGGACGCCGGCGCCGACCAGGTGGGGCCAGGCCGAACGGTCGGGAACGGCCAGACCGCGCCGAATGCCGAGGAGGGCGGTCAGCGCGGCCACCGACGCGATCCGGGCGCCGACGAGCGGGAAGAGCCCCGCCTCGCTCGACGTGCGGGACAGGGCGATGAAGAACACCGCGAACCCGAGTCCGGCGGCGGCAGCCATGGCGCGGGTGACGTTGGTCCGCCGGTCGTACTGGCGTCGCTCCCCCTCGGACATGATGTGGCGGAGCATCCGCGTGCCCGTCCCGGTCCACGAGATCAGCAGCACCGCCGGCAGGGCCAGCACGATCCCCGTCAGGGCGATCGTCCCGGGTCGCTCACCCAGGGCGATGCCCGCGATCACGGGCATGGCCGCGCCGACCACGGCCGTGATGGCGGCCACCGACGACATGGGCCCGCGAGCCAACGCCCGGTAGAACGCGGCGAGGCCCAAGCCGGCGCCGGTGCCGCCCAGGGCACCCCACGCGAGGTCACCAGCGGTGTGGTGGGAAGCCGGCCACACCATCAGCACCAGGGTCAGAGCCATGAGGCTGATCAATTGGACCACGACGGTCACCAGCAGGGAATCGTCACGTTTGCTGGCCAGACCACCGGAGAAGTCAGCCGCCCCGTACGCCAGACCGGAGAGCGCGGCGAGGAGAACGGCGGTCATCGCCGCGACTCCAGGCGGTGGCGGGCTCCGGGGCGCCGAGCTGTCACCATTGGAACTTCGGCGCGCGGTGGGGGCACACCTGAGTGGGCTCCCCCGCGATGAGTCGGACGGCCCCAACCCGGGCCGCGTGACAAGTTGCCGGGCGCCGACCGCGCGATGTTCGCCCTTACCTTGTATTCTGACACCACGTGGCGTCCCGCCGATTCGGCGGTGGAGGGGTGGACGGCCCCTCCGAGATGCCACGGGCAGCTTTCCACTTCCGTCTTGGTGACGGGGGAGCCGGGGCAGGGAGCCCTAGAGATCGTGCCTGAGAACGTGGAAGAGTCGACGACGGCTCTCCGAACAAGCGAATCCGCAGCGGCGGCCACGGACGTGGGCAGCGCCACGACAGCACCGGCCCCACCCGCGCCCCGTAAGCGGGTGAGCCGGCGCACGACGAAGGCGGCCGTCGAACCCGCGGCGTCTCTCGACGCCGTCGAGCCCGCGGCGCTGCTCGAAACGGCCTCACCGGCGGCGGCCGACCCCACCGGTTCCGAGCCCGAACAGCTGAGCCTCATCGACGCGCCGAAGACCCCGGTCAAGCGAGTCCGCAAACCCCGAGCCAAGAAGACCGAGGGCACCGACAGCGATCCGGATCCGGCAGCAGCGCCGGCCGAGCTCACCGAGACCGCCGCAGCGTCGGCGTCGAGCGGCGAACCGGAACTCGACCCGGCCGGTGTCGAGCCGCCGGCCGACCTGCTCCCCGACGACCTCGCCGCCGCGGTCTCGCTCGAGGAGACGGACGCGCCGACCGACCACGAGGCCGAACCCCCGTTACCCGCCAAACGCCGACGCCGGCGCTCCAAGGCGGCCGCGGCCATGGCGGCCGAGGACGCCCAGGACGACATCGAGCTCGATCCGGGCCCGCCCGGCGAGGTCCAGCTCCAGGCGTCGTGGGTGTCAGGGCGCCTGGTCATCTGGGCCGGCGGACCGGGATGCCGTCCCGAGACCAACGATGAGTTGGCCACCCGCCTGGAGTCCATCGCCGGCCCGCCGGAGGGGTGGTCGGTCCACCCCGACGTCGAGCTGGCGGGCAATCACCGTGCCGAAGCGCTGGCCATCGGGGTACGGGATGCTCTCGGGTGGCTGATCGCTCTCGCCGGCGGTGTCGGCACCGACGGCGTCGGTGACAGCGTCATGTGGCTGGCCCGGGTCGCCCACATGGGTGTGCGGCTGGTCGCCAAGGGCTCGATCGCTCCGACCGTTCGTCGGCAGAACCCGCCCGACACGTCGCCGACCCGCATCGCCGTCAACTGGGTTCCAGCCCTGTACTCCGACGGCGAGATCTCCGCGCTGGCCAGTGCCATGCCCGGACCCATCACCGCGGTGCAACGCAACGACTCCCGCTCGATCACCCTCGCCGTGCTCGGAGCCGTCGTCGACACCATCGTCACCGGCGCGGCATCCCGCATCGAGTTCCCGGCGCCGCCGCCTCGCACCAAGACACCGACCGAGGTCGCCGAATCGGTGTCGTCTCGACTCGATGGCACACCGTTCACCGTCCCTACGGCCGTGGGTGGCCAGCTCACCCAACGGCTGGAGCAATGGACGCGGACCATCACGTCCCCCAACCGGCCCCGACTGGTCATCCAGCTCGATCCCCCCGATCTGCGAGACGCCTGGTTCCTCTCGGTGCTCGGACCCGGCGCCGACGGCCGGCTCCTTCCCATCGAGCTGGCGCTGACGGACAGCCCGAACACGCGGCGCCTGGCCGACGAGCTCGTGCGTCTGGAACGGATGTTCCCCGTCCTGAAACGCCCGGGGGAGCTCCGGCGCGGCCAGGTTGTGTTGAGCCAGGACGAAGCCTGGGAGTTCATGACCGTCATCGGTCGCGATCTGGAGACAGCCGGGTTCATCGTTCGTGTGCCGTCGCTGTCGCGTCGCCGCCCCAAACCCGTCCTGCAGCTGTTCACGGAACGAACCGGCGAGTCGGTCGTCGGCGCACATCAGCTCAGCGACGTCCGATGGTCGGTCCTGTTCGACGACGTGGAGCTGTCCGCCGCCGACATCGCCCGGCTCGCGGCGGATGCGCGGCCGCTCGTCCGCTCCCGCGGTCGGTGGATCGAACTCGACCGGGTCGACCTCAAGGAAGCGGCCGCGGCCCTCGCCGAGCGGGCCAACGTGAACCGCCTCACCGGCGCCGAGATACTGCGCTTCGGCATGGGGGTCGAGGGTGCGGGATTGTCCGGTGGGGTCGCCGTGGGCGGCTCGAGCTGGGCGAGCGAGCTGATGGCCCGAGCCCGGGAGGCGACCCTCGAACCCGAGACGAAACCCGAGGGGTTCGTCGGGGAGCTCCGGAGCTACCAGGCCGAGGCCTTGGCGTGGCTCGGCTTCTTGGATTCCGCCCAGCTCGGTGGATGCCTGGCTCTCGACATGGGGCTCGGCAAGACCCCGACCGTCCTGGCCCATCTGACGTCGCATCGATCGCCGATCGAGGGGCCGGCGCTCGTCGTCGCACCCCCGGCGGTGGTCGGGAACTGGGCGGCCGAGGCGGCTCGATTCACCCCCGGGCTCCGGGTGGTGGTTCACCACGGCGCGTCCCGCTCGTCGGCCGCCCAGCTCGAGCGAGCCATTTCGGCGGCCGATCTCGTGATCACGACCTACGGCACCGCCGTCCGAGACATGGAGGCCATCTCGGCGCGAATGTGGAGCCGTCTCATCCTCGATGAGGCCCAGGCCATCAAGAACCCGGCCAGCGAGACGGCCCAGCAGTTGCGCCGAATCCCGGCGGGCACCCGCGTGGCTTTGACGGGTACCCCGATCGAGAACGGTCTCGGCGATCTGTGGGCCATCCTCGATTTCACGAACCCGGGCCTCGTCGGTCCGAGACCGACCTTCGTGGCCCAGCTCGCCGGCGATAAGGACGCCGCGCTCCGGGCCCTCAACGGCATGCTCGTCTTCCGTCGCACCAAGACCGAACCCGAGGTCGCCGCCGAGCTGCCGGACCGCATCGACGAGCTCGACCACTGCACGATGACTCCCGAGCAGATCGGCCTCTACCAGGCGGTCCTCGACCAGTTGCTGACTCGACCCAACGAGGCCGACTCGTCGATGCAACAGGGAGCGATCCTGGCCGCCATCACGGCGCTCAAGCAGATCTGCAACCATCCCGCGGCGTACCTCGACGACGGCAAACCTCTGGCCGGACGGTCCGGCAAGCTGGACCGGCTCGAGGAGATCGTCAAAGCGGTCTTCGAGTCCGGCGAGAAGGTGCTGATCTTCACCCACTTCGCCTCGTGGGGCCGGCGTCTGGCCGAGTACCTCAGCGAGGTCATGGACACGAAGATCACCTGCTACGACGGCAGCCTGGCCCGCGGCGCACGCGACCGGATGGTCGCCGATTTTCAGAAGGCCGACGGTCCGGGAGCGCTCGTGCTGTCGCTCAAGGCCGGCGGCACCGGCCTCAACCTGACCGCCGCCAGCCACGTCGTCTTGTACGACCGCTGGTGGAACCCGGCCGTCGAGGATCAGGCGCGGGACCGGGCCTGGCGCATCGGTCAGACGCGCACCGTGATCTCGCATCGTTTCGTGTGCCCGGGCACCGTCGACGAGCGGGTCGAAGAGGTGGTGTCCGGCAAGCGGCACATCGCGGGCCTCGTGCTCCCCCGAGCGAGCTCGCTGGCCGACCTCGACGCCGAGCAGCTCCGGGTGGCCCTCGGATTGCGCCCCGAGTCGGTCCTCACCGACGACACCCCGAGCGTCGGCGCATGAGTCGGCAACGCAACGGTCAGAGCGGGCGTCGCCGGCGTCGGGCCCGCAAACACGCGGTCAATCTGTGGGTGCCGGTCGCCGAGCTTCCCGAGGCCAAACCGATCGTTGTTGCGCAGGACCCGACGGTTTTGATCCGCTCACTCGGTGATCCACCGTTGCTGTCGGCCAGCGTCGCCGCTGGTCACCACATGGTGGCAGTCGTCGAACGAGCTGCGGCTCTGGCGGTCGCCTTGGCGGCCAGTGCCAACCTGCTTTCTGATACCAACGGCGACGCCGACTCCGGAGGCTGGGTGCCGACCGAGGAGTTCACCCCGCCACCACCGGCCACCAGCGACGACACCGACGAGCAGTCGAGCGACGACACCGACGAGCAGTCGACCGACGACACCGACGAGCAGTCGAGCGACGACACCGACGAGCAGTCGAGCGACGACACCGACGAGCAGTCGACCGAGGACACCGACGAGCAGTCGAGCGACGACACCGACGAGCAGTCGAGCGACGACACCGACGAGCAGTCGGCCTAGCCGGCTACGGCTCGAACGGACCTTTCCCCATCTGGTCCCGAACCGTCACCACCGGCGGATTCGTGAGGAGGCGGCGCTGCCAGTTGGCGCCGTCGACGACCAAGGTGTGCCCGGAGATGAACCGGGCGTAGGGCGAGGCGAGGAACGTCGCCGCCCACCCGAGCTCCCGGAGCCGACCAACTCGCAGCGCCGGCTGGCAGACATCCTTGTCGGACGTGCGGGCCAGGTTGCCCTTGATATCTGCGGTCATGTCCTCGTGGGGGAACAGACCCGGAACGAGTCCGTTGACCGATATCCCGTAGGGCCCCCACTCGACGGCCAGGGTCTCCACCATGTTCTTGACGCCGGCTTTGGCTGCGGCGGAGTGGGCGAAACCGGGACCTCCCGTCCAGGCGTAGCTGGCCCCGACGTTGACGATCGATCCTGGCGTGCCGGCGGCGAGATGGCGGCGACCGAACTCGCGGGAACAGAAGAATGTGCCGTTCAGCGTGATGTCGACCACGGTGCGCCAGGCGTTGGGTGACATGTCCTCCGCGGGGACGGGGAAGTTGGCGGCGGCGTTGTTGATCAGGACGTCCGGCAGCCGGAAGGTGTCGACGGCGGCCGCGAACGCCGCCGCCACGCTGTCAGGATCGCGGATGTCGCAGGCGGTGACGAGGACCGGTGCGCCGAGCTCCTCGATGGCCTCGCGGCCGGCATCGAGGTGCTCGGGTTTGCGGCTGGCGATGACGATGCTGGCCCCGAGACGGGCGAACTCGGTGGCGATGGCCTTACCCAGGCCCGTGCCGCCGCCGGTGATGAACACGACCGTTCCGTCGTAGGTGCCGGCAGGGAGGGCGCTGGCGCCCAGTGCCGGCGGTTCTGGGATACCTATGGGGTCGGACATGTCAGCTCCCGGTGTAGTGGGGTGGGCGTTCGTCGGCGCGTGCGGCCCGCATCTCGGCCATGTCGTCGGACCTGCTGATGAAGGTCTGGAAGATCAGCTCGTCAGCCATGGAGCTCCGGACCTCGGGGTCCGCGAGGCCGCTTATGACCCGCCGGGCCATCTTGACGGTGACGGCCGGCGCCGCGGCGATCTTCTCGGCCATCTCGCGCGCGGTCGCATCGAGCTGATCGGCGGCGACGATGCGCGACACGACGCCGTGGGCCAGGGCCTCCTCGGCCGACATGGCACGACCCGTCAGAACCATGTCACTGGCCACGCCGTGGCCGCAGATCTGGAAGAGGCGACCCACCCCCCGGTGTCGGGGATCACGCCGTGGCCGACTTCGGGCAGCATGAACCGTGCCCCCTCGGCGGCGATACGGATGTCGCACAGCAGGGCCCGCTGGAACGAACCGCCGATGGCCCAGCCCTGAATGGCCACGATGATCGGCGCGTCGAGATCGAAGACCTGCAGGATCCCCCGATGGCCCCGTCGCATGAGCTCGTGGTGGCTGATGTCGACGTTGCCGCCGCCGATGGCGCCGACATCGCGTCCCGACGACCAGGAGCGTCCTTCGCCCCGCCAGATCACCGCCCGGATCTCGGGTCGGGCCTTGAGCTCGGCGAGGATCTCCCAGAGTCGGCCGTCCATGGCGTCGTCGAAGGCGTTGTGTTTCGCCGTGTTGTCGTTGGTGATGATGGCGAGGGCGCCATCGATCTCGAGCTTGACGCGGTCGTCGCTCACGCTCACCCCTGTCGGTCCGCTGGATTCGCCTCCACTCTGAGCGAAGCGGGGCGACGCGGCAAACCGAGGTGAGGGCCCGAGTCGCCGCGCTCAGAACGCCAGGGTGACGCGGATGCGGCGACCGCTGATCTCGTTGGGCTGGAGGCGGACCCAGTTGGCGCGAGGTACGGCGTTGGCCCACGGCGCGACCCCGAGAGCGTCGAGCCGGGCGATCTCGGCGTCGTCGAGCACCTGGGTGGTGAACCCCTGCACGACGACGCTCCAGCCGACCTGCTTGTCGACATCCCAGCGGTCGGCCTCGAACGCCGCCGGGCGTTCCATGATCGCGTTGTCGAGCTTGGAGCCCGAGGCGGTGCGGAAGACCACGCTGTGATCGTCGACGGCGAAGTTGACCGGGAGGATCCTCGGCTCACCGTCGGCGACGAACGCGACCCGTCCGATCGGGATCTCGGTGAGCAACCCCCAGCACACGCTGTCGGGGAGCACTTCGAGCCCGCTCCAATCCGTGATCGCTGTCATCTGCTCCTCGTTTCCTGTGCGTTTCCTGTGCCGGGGCCTGGTCTGTCGTCCCGGTTCATTCGATGATCAGGGCGGTCAGCATGCCGAACACGCCTTCGTCGGATTCGACGTGGTTCAAGATGTGGCAGTGCCAGACCCAGGCTCCGGGTTCCGCGGCTCGCACCAGGACGGTGTAGCGCTCACCGGGAGCCACCAGGACGGTGTCGGCGGCGTACGGGTAGTCCAGCGGCTCGCCGTCCTTGGCGACCACCAGTTGCTCCATGCCGTGGAGGTGCATGGGGTGCACCTGGAGGCCTTCATTGAAGTAGGTGACCCGGATCCAATCGCCCAGTTCGGCCACGATGGGAGCGGTGGCCGGGAAGCTCTTGCCGTTCAGTGAGAAGCCGATCACGCCGGCATCGTTGAGCACCATCGGGATGTCGACCGCCAGCTCGAGGTCCTGCGGTACCTCGATGCCCGAGATCGTCTGCCCGACCGGCATGGGCACCTCGCCGACGTAGATCGTGCCGAACATCCCGTTGGGGACGGCCTCTTGGGCGTGAGCGTGGGCATGGAACATGCCGATGGCCGTTTCGGTGACCGTGAACTCGTAGGTGTAGGTCTCGCCGGTCAGGATCATGTCCTGGGTCAGGGGAGCGACACCGTCCTGCGCGTTCGGGACGTCGATGCCGTGCCAGTGGATGTCGGTGCCGAGCGGCAGGTTGTTGGTGATCTGCACCTCGACCTGATCGCCCACCTCGAGGTTGATCCGAGGCCCGGGCACCATGCCGTTGTAGGTCCACGCCTGGACGATCACACCGGGCTCGACCTCCCAGTCGGTGATGGCGGCGGTGAGCTCGAAGTGTTTGGTGGCGTTGGCGAGGATCTCGGGCTCGAGGACCTGGTTGCCGACGCCTTCCGTCTCGGCGGGGAACTCGAGGATCGAGTTGATCATCGCCTGGTTGCGCAGGGTGGCATCTTCCTCGGTGAGGTCGGCGTGGTCACTCGCCGGC
Organism: uncultured Acidobacteriota bacterium; assembly: GCA_963732655.1. GTDB lineage: Bacteria > Actinomycetota > Acidimicrobiia > Acidimicrobiales > SHLQ01 > CAVTWS01. Next base: position 469,557 of record CAVTAI010000013.1, read on the forward strand.
GTGGCGACGCCACCCTCCGAGACGGTGAGGGTGGTCGACATGCCGGACTCGGCGTGGCCCGAGATGGTGCAGTACAGCTCGTAGGTGCCCTCCTGCAGGCCAGGGAGCGAGAGCACGCCGGACTCGCCGGCATTGAGGTCAGGTGTCGTGGCGCCCGTCTCGCGCAAGGCCAGGTTGTGCACCAGCGTGCCGGCGTTGTCGACGGTGATCTCGACGTCCCCGGTGGGAACTTGGGCCGGCACGTCGATGGCGAACTCGGTCAACGTCGCCGTGATGGCCGTCGAGCCGGCGGACTCGGAGGAGCCGCCTCCACCTCCGTCGCCGTCGTTGGTGAAGAACGAGGCGATGGCCAAACCGAGTGCGGCGGCCGCCAAGGCCCCGACGATGGCGAGGAGACCAACGACACCGGGGCCCGCGGAGGAGCCTTGAGGGGCGGGTGGGGCGGGGGAATTCGGGGGTGCAGGTGTCGTGGTCGTCATCGACGTCGACTGTAGGAAGGCTCGGCAGCCACGGCCCGGGACCTTTGTCCCGTTCGAGGGTATGTAACCGTCACGTCACGCCCAAGTACCCTGCCGTAGGCATCGCAGGGAGGGACCGTGGAGTTCGGATGGACGGACGACCAGCGCCGCCTGCGCCAGGAAGCGCGGGAGGTGGCGGCCGATGCCGTCGCTCGGTTCGGGCGGGCCAACGACGCCTGGATCAACGGGTTCTCGAAGGAGTTCAGTCGTGAGCTCGGCGCCCGCGGTTGGATCGGGCTCACCTGGCCGCTCGACGTCGGCGGGGGGGGCCGACCTCCGATCGATCGTCTGATCATCGCCGATGAGCTGATCTCGGCGGGTGCGCCCATCGCCGCGTCGTGGTTCGCCGATCGTCAGATGGGCCCCACCCTGATCAACTACGGCACGGAGGAGCAGAAGTCCAGGTACCTGCCCGAGCTCCGTGCGGGCGAGTCGACCTGGTGCATCGGCATGAGCGAGCCCGGTGCCGGCTCGGACCTGGCGTCGTTGTCGACTCGGGCTGAACGACGGGGCGACGTCTTCGTCGTCAACGGCCAGAAGATCTGGACCAGTTTCGGCGCGCAGGCGGACTACTGCTACCTGATCTGCCGCACCTCCTCCGACGGGCCGAAACACACCGGCATCAGCGAGCGGATGCCCAGGCATACGGGCATCAGCGAGCTCGTCGTCCCGATGGACTTGCCGGGCATCGACGTGCGACCGATCGAGGATCTCACCACCAATCGGCACTTCTGTGAGGTGTTCTTCACCGATGTCGAGGTGCCGGTCGAGAACCTCGTCGGGCAGGAGGGCAACAGCTTCGCCCAGACGATGCGGCAGCTCGAGCACGAACGTGGCGGCATCGATCGTCTCGTGTCCAACCTGGCGCTCTACCGGCTGGCGCTCGACCGCGTTGACGGGTCGCATCCCGTGATGCGTCAGGAGATCGCCCGGCTGGAGACCGGCTACCAGTTGGGCCGGTTGCTGGTGGCCCGCGAGGTGCTCGGTCAGGCGCCGGCCGGGTTCAGCGCCGCCACCAAGGTCTTCTGCACGGAGCACGAGCAGCGGGTCGCTGAGTTCGTGGCCCGGGCGCTCGGGCCGGACGTGTTGCTGTGGGACGAGATCACCCGCGGGCTGGTGTACGCCCCCGGCTACACGATCATGGGTGGGACCTCGAACGTGCTCCGCAACGTCCTCGCCGAGCGGGTGCTGGGGCTGCCGAAATGAGGGCGAGGGATCTGGGCATCGTCGTCGAAGGAGCGCCTGGTCCGATCAACGCGCTCACCGATGTCGCCGGCGTCGAGGTCGGGGTCACCACGATCGTCGATGGCGACGACATCCGCACTGGCGTCACCGTTCTCCATCCCCGGGGTCGAGGCGATCTGGGCGATCCGTGCGCCGCGGGCATGTTCTCGCTCAACGGGAATGGCGAGCTCACCGGTTCGCACTGGGTGGGGGAGAGCGGAACCATGAGCGGGCCGATCTGCCTCACCAACACCAACGCGGTGGGCGTGGTGCATGCCGCGGTCGTCGAGTGGGACAACGCCCGGCGGTCGGCCGGGACTGAAAGCTGGCTCCTGCCGGTCGTGGGCGAGACGTGGGACGGTCACCTCAACGCGATCACCCGGCCATCGGTCACTGCCGGGCACGTAGTCGCCGCGCTCGATGGAGCCTCGACCGGTCCCGTGGCCGAGGGATCCGTCGGCGGCGGGACGGGGATGATCTGCTACGGCTTCAAGGGCGGCAACGGCACGGCGTCCCGGGTGGCGCCGCTCGGCGATCGCGAGTACGTGGTGGGGGCCTTCGTCCAGGCGAACTTCGGGTCGATGCGCAACCTGACCATCGGCGGAGTGCCGGTCGGCCGCCAGCTGGTGGAGGAGGGCTGGACGTTCGGGCGCCGACGTTCTCAGGTGGTGGGCGCGACACCCCCCGAAGGCGCCGGCTCGGTCATCGTCATCGTCGTCACGGATGCACCGCTGCTTCCAGACCAGTGCCGGGCGCTCGCCCGGCGGGCACCTCTCGGTCTCGCCCGTACCGGCACTCACGCCAGCCACTACAGCGGCGACATCGTGCTCGCCCTCTCGGTCGCCAACCCGGGCGGGTTCTCGCTCGACGCTCTCGGCCTGGGCGGCGACGGGCGGGCCCTCGATCAGTTGACGTTCGTACCCTGGGGACGCATCGACCCGTTGTTCGAGGCGGTGGTGCAAGCCACCGAGGAAGCCGTTCTCAACGCACTCGTCGCCGCCCAGACCATGGAAGGTCGAGGAGGCATGCGGGTCGAGGCGTTGCCCCACGCCGAGCTGGCCCGTTGGTTCACAAAGGCCGTGGACCCTCGGTCGCGGCCGGGCTGAGTGCGACCGGTCAACGCAGCGGGAGCAATGCGTTCTCGGGAATGACGTCGACGGCCATGTCGGGGCGGGGCCCGAGGAACTCCGGGTGGCGGGCCACGCCGGTGGCGCGGTAGCGGGCGGTCGAGTGCACCGGGTCGGCGTCGTGTTCGGGGATCACCCGGTCGCCGAAGAGCTCGAGGCACTCGAGGATCTCGTCGTGCTCGATGCCCTCGCCTGGGAGCCCGAAACACACCTGGTCCGCGCCGACATCGTGATACGTCTGGAGCTGCTCGGACACCTCGTCGGGGTTGCCGCACAACATGAGCCCGGTGCCGATGACGTAGTCGAGCTGCTCGACGGTGAGCGGCGGCGATGGCGGCGACGGCCACACGGCGGCGCCGTCGCGCCGCGGCATGGAGTCGTGGTACAGGCTCAGCAGCGTTCCGAGGTACCCCCGGCCCTGGGTGCGAGCGATCTCGCGTGCGCGGTCGCGGTCTTCCAGACAGATGACAGAATTGGTGAGCATGAGGTTGTTGTTCTGGTACTCGCCGATGATCTCTACGGGGTGCTCCGCCGCCTCCTTGTAGGCGTCGACGAGCGGTTTCATGTCGTGGATCGGACGGAAGTTGAAGGCGATGGCGCCGATGCCCACCGATCCGGCTTCGGCGAACGTCGCGGGGTTGCCGCAGGCCACCCAGATGGGCGGATGGCTGTGGCCGAAGGGTTTGGGTAGCACGTTGTGGGGCGCCGGCACGGAGAAGTGGATGCCGTCGTGGGTGTAGTCGAGCTGTCGCCACATGCGTGGGATCTCGCGGACGACCTCGTTCCACATGGCCTTCGTCTGATCGAGCGTCGTGCCGTTGAACGAGGCGACCTCGTGACTGCCAGCGCCCCGCCCGGTGCCGAATTCGAACCGACCCTCGGTCATGTGATCCATCATCGCGGCCCGCTCGGCGAAACGAACCGGGTGCTCCTTGGTGGTGACCAGGCTGGTGATGCCGGTGCAGAGGTGGATGCGTTCGGTGCGGGCCGCCACGTACCCCATGACGACCTCGGGAGCCGACATGTGGGAGTACTCGGTGAGGGCGTGGTGCTCACCGAACCACGCGTACTTCCAGTTGTGCTGGTCGGCGTGGACGACGTACGCCGCCTCCCGCATGAGCATCTCGTGCTCTGAGGCCCGGTCGTGGGCCGCCGGTCCGGGGAGGTAGCCGTTCATGAACACGCCGAACTCCACGAGGTCTCCCTGCTGATCGAACGGTTGAACGCTGGTGTCGCGCCCTATCTGAAGAATGCCATGCTGCCTGCGTTCTACCTGTAGAAGGCCCGTGCTGGCCTGCCGTCTACCTGTAGAAGGCCCGTGCTGGCCTGCCTTCTACCTGTAGAAGGCCCGTGCTGGCCTGCCGTCTACCTGTAGAAGGCCATGCTCGTGGCATCCGCGGGGACCTCGGTCAGCGGGGTGGCGAGCTGCTCGACGGTCGGGCCGATCCGGCCGGCGAGAGGAGCCAGCTTGGCCAGATCGAATCCGTAGACGTGGGCGGCGTTCTCGGCCAGCACCTTGCGGCGATCGGCTTCGCTCCAACCCTCGAAGGACCGCCGCAGCGACTCGATGCTGTAGGGCGACGTGGCCTCGTGGTGCGGATAGTCGCTTCCCCACAAGATCTTGTCGATACCCATCTCGTGGAACCGGGACGCGTCGGTCTTTCCGGGGAAGCTGGCGCCCACCCAGATGTTGCGATTGAAGATCTCCTTGGGCGACAACGAGCCGACCGCCTCGGCGGGGACGCCCAACTCGCCGATCCGGCCGGCCTTCATCTGCCGGTAGAAGCCCTCCATCTTGTCGAGCGTGGGCAGGATCCAATCGGTGCCCTGTTCGGTGAGCACCAGCTTGAGGCGGGGGAACCGCTCGAAGACGCCGCCCCAGACCATGTGCCACAGCGCCCGGTTGGCGTAGAACCCGGTCTCCATCACGAAGATGAGGTTCTTGATCGGCGTGTCGGCGACCTTCGGGATACCCGAACCGCCGGCGTGGTGGGTGATGGGCATGTCCAACTCCTGGCACGCCGCCCACAGCGGGTCGTACGCCGGCGAGGAGAGGGCCTCGATCCACGGGGTGTCGGGTGACGAACCGGGCAGCAGTACGCCGTTGATGCCGTGGTCCTTGCACCAGCGCACGTCCTTGACGGCTTCGTCGACGTCGTTCAGGAAGATCTGGGCCTGGCCGCAGCGGCGATCCGGGAAGGCGGCCACGAAGTCGGCCAGCCAGCGGTTGTGGGCGCGGATGCCCGCAAGTCGCTTCGGGAACTCCTCCGGCGACGGTGCGGGAGCGATGACGACGCCGGTCGGGAAGAACGGCGGCACCGTGTTGGGGAACACGACCTCGGCGGCGACGCCTTCGGCGTCGAGATCGGCGTTGCGGCGATCGTCGTCCCAGTTGCGGCTGCGACCGTCGTCCTGCAGGTCACGGAACGGATTGCTGTACCTGCCACGCCACGCGTCGAAGTCGTCGAGGTACGCCGGATCCAGGTACTCGCGGTACTGGGCGTGGTTGCCACCGGCGTGGCAGTCGGACGAGATGATCGTGTAGCGCTCGCTGGTGGATGAGCTCACGGCCGGGCCTCCTGGTCGGTACGGGATTCGTGTCTAATGATAGTAGACTAGAGCCGATGGTGACTAGGCCTCACGTCGTGGCGCTCGTCACCGCTGACGAGGAGGTTCAGCGTGGCTCGACGCCGGGGTGTCGATCGTGAGCAGGTGGTGCGGGTGGCGCTCGAGCTCGCCGACCGTCACGGGGCCGATGCCGTCACGTTGACGGCCGTCGCGACCGAGCTCGACATCGCCGCGCCTTCGTTGTACAGCCACGTCGACGGGCTGACCGGCCTGCGGCAGCTGCTGGCCGCCGAGACGATGCTGGAGTTCGGGGAGCATCTCCGCGACGCCGCAGTCGGGCGCAGCGGGGATGACGCGATCCGGGCCATGGCCGCGGCCTACCTCGACTACGGCCGGTCGTTCCCGGCCCGGTACCGGCTGGCCATGGCGCCGACCGCACCAGGACACGAGGAGCGAGCCCACGCCGGCCGCCAGGCCCAACGAGCGGTGGCGACGGTGATCCGGTCCTATGGCCTGGACGGGGATGAAGCCCGGGCCGCCGGGCGCACGTTCCTCGCCGCACTCCACGGGCTCGTCGATCTCGAACACCGGCGGGATGCACCGTTCGCCGAGACCGAGACGACCTTCGAGTTCCTGGTCAACGCGGTCATCCTTGGCCTTCGCGCCGCGGCCTGATCGCCTGGGTCAGCTGACGCCGACATCCCAGAGGTGATGCACCGGGTCGTGCAGGAGGTACCGGGCGAAGCTGTCGACGGTGAACGTGGCGCCGTCGCTGCGCCGGCCGGTTCGGTGCCACTGCGCACCCGAGACGTCGTCGAAGCGGTCGGCGATCACGCCTGCGGCGGTGACGATCTGGGCTCCGACGATGTCGGGCTGCTGGAGGTCGTATCGCTGCTCGACCGCCGTCACGTCCTGATCCCAGTTGGCGAACTGCGGGTCGTCCTGATCGAGCATGAGTCCGAGGCGAGCGTTGAACAGCTCGTAGACGTCGCGTACGTGGCAGCCGTACTCGAGCGGCGACCAGGTGGAGTCGTCCGGGCGGCGGGCCGAGTCGGGGCGGCCGAGCACGGCGACCCACTGATCCGCGTTGGCGCGGATCGACGCGCCCACAGTGGTGACATCGAAGGCGGGGCCGTCGAACCCGCAATCCGGGCACAGCGTCTCGAGCACCCAGGTCCAGTTCTTGTCGTCGGGCACGATCGACATACGGGAACCGTAGCGGAGGCCGCGCCCTCGGGGGTGGGGATGCGCGGACCCGGGACCCGTACCCGACGCCCCGGGTTCAGGCGATCGCGCCAAAGCGCTCTGTGGCCCACACAGCGCGGTGCGCCTCACCTCGTCGGAGGCGAGACCTGCCCCAGGCGATGACTGGTTGCGCAGTGCCTCCTCCGGTCATAGCGTCGGCGTTGCTGGCGGCTGCGAGCGCGGTGCGGCGGCGGGGGGAGGGGCCATGGGTCGGGTTCTCGGGGGTGTTCGGAGGGCTGGTCGGGTGCGGCGCACAGTGCCGGGAGTGTTGGTCGTTGCCGTCCTCAGCGCGGCGTTGGCGGCGGTACCCGTGGCCACGGCGCCGACGGCCGCCGCGTACGACGTGTGCTCTGACGGTGCTTGCACGCACGAGTACATGGCGACCCGGGCCTTCGCCGTGTTCCAGGACGCCCTTGGCGCGACACGACCCGACTTCGTCGACGAGATCTTCGACAATTGGTCGTCGATCGCAGAGGGGATCACCCACGAGGACGAGTTGGACCACGTCTACCAACTCAGTGGGTTGTTCGGCGGCATCGTGACGATCACCCACTTCTGGGAGTCCGACTTCGGCCCGACCGACCCGGTGACCAACGTGTTCGGCGCCTTCCCCAACAACCTGGCCAAGGCTCGTGCGCTGTGGGCGATGGCCCTCGGTGCGTACGCGCAGAACCAGATTCCGGAGGCGTACCACTGGTTCGGACACGTGGTGCACCTCCTCGGCGACAGCACCATCCCAACCCACGTGCATGACGACATGCACGGTCCCGACTTCTTCGACGACGACTCCTTCGAGGAGTGGATGAGCGTGCCCGGGCCCAACGGCTCCGAGCCGGTCAACGCCCAGGTCACGCCGGTGGAGCTGCAGAGCCTGATGGACGACGGCCCGATCACGGTTCCTTCCGGCAACACCGACCCGCTGCACTACCTCCTGTACACGACCAACCAGATTGCCGACTTCTTCGCCTCGGAAGGTGGGATCACCGAGTCGGGCTCGTTCAACGGCGACACGTTCGACCCGCTCGGGTTCGTGCAGGGTGAGTTGGACACGCTGGCGGCGACGGTGCCATCGCCGCGCGTGAGCAGTGACCTCGACGACAACGACAGTGGGAACAACAACGACGACGGCGACCTCGGCCGGATCCGCGAGCACTCTTACCTCCGGGGCATCCGGTCGATCGCCGGGCTCTTCTCCGTCTTCCTCGAGACCGTCCGCCAGACCCAGCTCACGCTGATCGTCGAGCACGTCCAAGAGCTCGAGGACCACGACTACGTCTGCCCGGGCATCGTGTGCGGCGAGGTCGAGGTCAGCGATCCCGACTACTACACGAAGGTCACGGTCAACGGCGTCGCCTCGCAGAATCGCGGCGACGAGATCGAGAGCGAGACGATCGATCCGAACTGGGGGTTCGGCGTCACGGTCGGGACGACGGGTTCGGTGCCGATCCACGTCGAGATCTGGGACAACGACGGCGACGAGGACGACGCCAATCCGTTCGGTGGCAGCGACGACATCTCCGACATCGATCCCGACGACGAGGACGACGATCAGACGCTCGACTTCAACGTCAACCTCGCGGCCTGCCTGACACGAGCGCCCGGCGCCATCACGGGTGAGCTGTCAGGAGCGTGCGGGCAGGGTCTCGGCAGCGACGGCGACAACGGCCTCGAGGCGTCGCACGTGCGGGTGAGGGTCGTGATGTCGCAGCCACCCGTCGCCCGCGCTGGGGGCCCGTACACCACCATCGAGGGGGCCAACGTCACCCTCAACGGCACCGGATCGACCGACCCGGACAGCTCGATCGCCACGTACGCCTGGGACCTCGACGATGATGGCGCCTGCGACGACATCGCCAACGACCCGACGCCTGACTTCACGGCCGTCGGACAGGACGGTGTCACGAGCGTGCGGCTCTGCGTCACCGACACCACCGGGCTGACCGACGACGACACCACGACGGTCACCGTTACCAACGTCACGCCGGCTGTGTCGCTGACGGGCGGGGCCGCGACCACCGAGAACACGGCGTCGTCGATATCGGGAGTGGTCACCGATCCCGGCTGGCTCGATCCGCTCTCAGCGACCGTCGATTGGGGCGACGGCACCGGACCTCTGCCGCTGAGCGGCGTAACCGAGAATGCCCGTCCCGACGCCTCGTTCACGTACACGTCCAACCACACCTACGGCGACAACGGATCGTTCGATGTGGAGGTGTGCGGCTCCGACGTCGACTCGTCGGCGTGCCGGAGCGTCGCCCTGACCGTCACCAACACCAGTCCGACGGCGACCATCGATCTGTCGGGGGCGACGTTGGTCAACGGCGTGCCGACGATCATCGCCCACTCCGGCCAGTCGGTGTCGTTCTCGGGTGGGTCCGCCGACCCTGGCAGCGACGACCTGACCCAGGTCTGGAACTGGGGTGACTCGACCCCGACGTCGACACAGGTGTCGCTGGTGAACCCGCCCGACCCTGATCCGGCGGCCAGTCCGAGCGTGCAGCCTCGTAACGTCACCTTCGACTCCTCGCACGCCTTCGGCGAGGCGTGCGCCTACGAGACCACCTTCTCGGTGGGCGACGACGACGCCGGTTCAGCCGCAGCGACAGCCCAGGTGATCATCCTCGGCAACAACCATCCGAACCGGCCGCACGGCTACTGGCACCAGCAGTTCCGGTACTACGTGGAGAGCCGGGGCACGTCGGCGTTCTCGAGTGCCCGGCTGGCCTGCTACCTGCAGATCGTCGGCTTCATGTCGCGGGTGTTCAGCGAGACGGCGGCGGCGGCGACGTTCCCCCGGGCGCTCGACGTCTTGAGGACGAACGGCACGTCCGACATGCGTCAGCTCTTCGACCAGCAGCTCCTGGCGGCATGGCTCAACTTTGCGAACGGTGCGATGGAGCCGACCCGTCTGGTCGACACCAACCTCGACGGAACCGCCGACACGCCGTTCCTGCAGGCTGCCGCAGCGGCCGAAGCGCTCCGCCTCGCGCCGGCGACGACTCGCGCCGAGTTCGATCGACAGAAGCGCATCATCGAGAGCTGGCTCGCACTGCCCTGACGGTCGCGTGGCCTGGGCTGTCCGCCGGCGCGCGGACCGCGCCCGTTCGCCCGCGTCGTCAGAGGATTTCCGTGCCGTCGGGTCTGTAGAAGTGCCACGTCCCGGAGGGGTCACGCCACAGCCGGAACCCCTTCTGTTTGAGATGGTTGTGGAAATCGCACAGCAGGTCGTTGTTGTCCGGGCTGGTCGACCCGCCGTGTTGCCAATCGGTCGTGTGATCGACCTGGACGGCGTGACCGGTGCGCCCGCAGCTCAGCCATTTGCACCGAGCTCGACCCTGGAGCATGGCCGCCTCGCGGGCGCCACCCCGGAAGAGGCGGCTGCTGCGGCCGAGGTCGATGACGACTCCTTTGGCGTCGACCACGACGCGCCGGAGCTGCCCGACCAGGATGGCGGCCAACGCGTCAGCCGGGTGGACCGGCACACCGTCGATGGTCTCGCACAACCCACCCGGGTCGGGCGTGCCGGCCAGCCAGGCTTCGGCCCGCTCCATACCCACCACCAGGTTCACCAGCGGCTCGGGACGACGGGCCTCGGGAGGTGTGGAGGCGGCGTCCAGAAAGATGGCGTACAGCGCGTCCGCTCCCCGCTGGCCCTTGGTGCGCCCGGCCAGGTCGAAGTCGTCAGCCTCGGCCAGACGCTGGGCCTCGACGTACTTGGTCCAGATGTCGGCCATGGCCTTGCCGGGCAGTGGGGCGAAGGTGCCCTCGAGCTTCCAGGAACCATCGGCCCGCTGAGTGAACGTGGCCGCGCGGTCGCGGTGCTGCTTCTCCAGGCGGGCGAGTGTGCCGTCCTCGTCGGCCATCTGTTCCCATTGCGTGCAGACGGTGCCGAAATCGGCCAGCGACAGCATGCCCGCCGCCTCCAGCAGTGGCTCCTGGAACTCGTTGAGTGTGTGGCCACACCGGGGGTTGCGGTGGACCCGGGCCAGGGCCCGGGCCTGACCGACGCCCAGCTCGCCGATCGAGAACGCCTTGGCGACCCGCTCGCAGGTGCGCAGCATCCGCCCGGTGGCCACCACCCCTGCGGCATCGCCTCGGCTGGTGCGGGCCACGTGGGTGAGCCAGCACGCAGCTGTGCGGTGCCCATCGGCCACGAACAGCGCATCCCGGTCGACCTGGTCGACCACCCGAGCCTCGATCGCCGCCAGCCGCGATGTCAGGGACCGCACCCGCTCGATCATCGAGCGAGCGGACTCCAGTGACTCGACCATATCGATGCCGCCCTCGACGGGAGCGAGACAATCGGCCGCGGCATCGAGCAACGCCGTGAGGTCGGAAGGGGAGTCCGAGAACATGGGTGAATCGTACAGGTGTTCGGTATCATCATGCAATAGGAACGGCTGAAATTTGTCGGAAGATTCTTCGTGGTCTTCCGGTCGGCTGCCTACGGGCCCTCAGATCAATGATCGGGGCACGGCGAGGATTTCGGGACCGTCCCCGCTCGGGGTGAGATCGAGGGTCCGCTCGCCCTCGTAGACCAGGATCGCTCGCTCGCAGGCGTCGCCCGCTTCGGCGGCGAACGCCCGCAGGCCGGCGGTGTCGGCCGGCCCTGCGGTCGTCGACGCCTTCACCTCGATCGGAACCATCCGGCCGTCGGGATGGAGCAGGACCAGGTCGACTTCGGCCTGGTTCCGCTTGTCACGCCAGTGCCGGACCACGACCCGGTCGGCGGCCGCGTCGGCCGCGGCGAGAACGGAATGGGCGACGACGGTCTCGGTGAGCGAACCGAGCAACGCCGCCGTAGTCGGCCCGGACCAGGCTCGGCTGGCCCAGGTGGCCAGGCCAGGGTCGGTCGCCACGATCCTCGGATGCGCCGTGAGCACCCGGTGCTCGGACGGGCGATGGGCCTCGATGCGGTGGACGAGGAACGCGGCGTCGAGGTGGTCGACGTACGACTGCACCGTCGATGCCTTCTGCCCGAGCTCGCTGGCCGCCCGGGACCCGTTGTAGAGCTGCCCGCTGTTGGCGGCGAGGTAGCGGAACGCCCGCAGGAGCCGACCGTGATCCACCCGGGTGCCCACCACACCGAGGGGGATGACCGACTCGACATAGGTCGCCATCTCCCGCTCCCAGCTGTCGGCGAGACGGCCGTCGATCACGCCTGAGATGCCGGGCAGGCCGCCGAGCCAGTTCGCGGCGCCGCCGATGCCGTGGTCGACGCCGACGTCCCACCCGTCCCCGAAGGCGCGTTCGATGACGTCGGCCGGGTGGTCCACCAGTTCACGTTGGGTCATCGACCACAGCCGCAGACGGACGGCCCGCCCGGCCAACGGATCGCTCCCTCCCAACTGATGGCGGCCCAGCCGAGCCGACCCGGTCAGCACGAACTGGCCGGCACCTGGGCGAGCGTCGACCACCCGCTTCACGGCGATCAGGAGGTCCGGGTCGATCTGGGCCTCGTCGATCACGCACGGTGTCGGCTGGCTCGACAAGAAGCGGTGGCGATCGAGCTGGACCAGGGCGAGTGTTTCGGGATCGGACAGATCAACCCGCGGGGGCCACCCGTTCGCGGCGATGACTCGATCGCACATCGTCGACTTGCCCGTGGCGCGGCCGCCCTCGACGATCACCACGGGCACGGTCCGAGTGGCCGCCACCAGCAGCGGTTCGAGCGATCTCGGGAGCGTCACGATTCCCAGCCTACGACAGTAAAGGACCATTGGGGGACGAAAATACGTACCTAGAAGGGTGTATTTTGCACGACGCCGCGAGTGGGTGCCGATCGGCAGGCTCCTCTGCCCGAGCGACAGTTCGAGCCCGAGGCCGGCTCGGTCTGCTACAACCATGACCGTGGCGGCTGAGGCAATCGAGAATCCGATCCTCAACGGGCCGTACGATCCGCCCGAGGCGTCACTTCGAGCTGGGCCCCCACGGGCCCACCGGCGTCGAGCTGCCCGGCCGCCGGCCGAGCGAGTCGTTCATCCCGGTGCCGGTTCCGCAGCAAGGGTCAGTCGCCGAGCAGCGACGCTCGACTTCGACATCTCGGCGAGCGCCGGGAGCCGAACGACCTGATCAACGAGATCCGCTACCAGGTCGAGCTGTGGCGCCGCCGGGGCTACCCGGGCGTCACGCCGATCACCCGCAAGCTGCTGACCGCACTGGGCCGACCCCGAGCCGGGAGAACCGGGTGCATGTTCTGCCAGCGCGAGGCGGCCGAGACGGCGATCTTCCTCGCCGAGGTCGGCCGGCCGCCACGGCGAGCCCGACTTCCGGCACCGGCTCGACGAGCGAGAACGCGCGTCCACAACGCCGGCCTGCCCCGGGTCGGCGTCTGAAGATGGCGACCGGCTCGGGCAAGACGGTCGTGATGGCGATGCTCATCGCCTGGCAGACGATCAACAAGGTCGTACTCGCCCGCGCGACGCCCGGTTCGCGAAGCGGTTCCTGGTCGTCACGCCCGGGCATCACGATCCGCGACCGGCTGCGGGTGCATCCAGCCGAGCGACGCCGACAACTACTACCGCCAGCGCGACCTCGTGCCCGGCGACCTGTGGGCGGCGCTGATCGAGGCGCAGATCGTCATCACCAACTACCACGCGTTCCTGCCGCGCACCGCCAAGGAGATGCAGGGCGTCGTCGGCCAACACCCGCAAGATCCTCACCTACGGCAAGACGGTCGATCCGTTCATGGAGACCGACGACCAGATCGTGTCCCGGGTGCTGCGCGACCTTCGGCGGCCGGGCCGGCAAGACGAGCGAGATCGTCGTGCTCAACGACGAGGCCCACCACTGCTACCAGGACAAGCCGCTCGACTCGACGCCGACGGACCGATCGACGAGCTCGACGCAGGAGGCGAAGGAGCGCAACGAGGATGCCCGGGTGCTGGTTCAAGGGCCTGCAGGCGGTGGCGAAGAAGGTCGGCATCAAGACCGTCTACGACCTGTCGGCCACGCCCTACTACCTGAAGGGCTCGGGCTACAACGAGGGCTTCATCTTCCCGTGGGTGGTGAGCGACTTCTCGCTGATGGACGCCATCGAGGCGGGCATCGTGAAGGTGCCCCGCATCCCGGTCGACGACGACGCCACGGCCAACCTGGTCACCTACCTGCGGCTGTGGGACCACGTCGGCGACGAAGCTGCCGAAGCGCAAGCGCAAGAAGGCCGAGCACCGACGCCGAGTGGGTCCCGCCGGACACGCTCGAGGGCGCGCTGCGCAGCCTCTACCGCAGCTACGCGCAGCCGTTCGACGACGTGGGAGCAGACGCTCGCGCCGCTCGGCGAGCCGCCGCCGGTGATGATCGTCGTCTGCCCGAACACGATCGTGTCGAAGCTCGTCTACGACTGGATCGCCGGCGCCGACGTCGAGCGACGCGACGACGGCGACGCGACGCGTGCTCCGGCCCGGCGAGCTGCCGCTGCTGTCGAACGTCGTCGACGGCGACGCTGGCTCGACGCGCCCGCGCACGATCCTGATCGACTCGGCGCAGCTCGAGTCGCGGCGAGGCGATGAAGGCACGACTTCAAGGAGGCCGCCGGCACACGAGATCGAGGCGTTCAAGGCCGAGATCCGCCGCCGCAACCCGGGCGCCGACGTCGACAAGCTCACCGACGAGGACCTGCTGCGCGAGGTGATGAACACCGTCGGCAAGCAGGGCAAGCTCGGCGAGGACGTCCGCTGCGTGGTGAGCGTGTAGATGCTCACCGAGGGCTGGGACGCCAACACCGTCACCCACATCCTCGGCATCCGGGCGTTTCGGCAGCCAGCTGCTGTGCGAGCAGGTGGTGGGCCGTGGCCTGCGCCGCCGCAGCTACGCGGTCAACGACGAGGGCCGCTTCGAGCCCGAGTACGCCGAGGTCTACGGCGTGCCGTTCGCGTTCATCCCGACCGACCGGGTGCCGAGCGACCCCGACGCCGACGCTCGCCGGCGGTCGAGGTGCGCGCGCTGCCCGAGCGGAGCCACCTGCGGATCACGTTCCCGCGGCTCGACGGCTACCGCATCGAGCTGTCCCGACGAGCCGCTCGATGGCCGACTTCGACGACGACTCGCACGCTCCACGTCGACAAGACCAGCGTTCGCCACCGTGCACCGATGTGCAGGGCGTGGTCGGCGAGCGCGACGAGCACGCACTCGACGAGTCGCGACGCCCGTCCGCGCCAGCAGGTCGCCTACGAGCTCGCCAGCGGTACGTGGTCAACCAGCTCGACCTGGCGCACGACGGCGATGCCGATGCACACCCGGCTTCCCGCAGCTCGTCGCGATCGCCAAGCGCGTGGCTCGACGAGTGCGTGACCTACGAGCCGGGCTGCGATCGGTCGATGCTGCTGGCCGTCGCCGAGTGGCGGGCCACGGGCCGCCGAGCGGCTCTACGCGTCGATCATCCGCTACCCCGAGGCACCGCCACGGCGTGCTGCACGCCGATGCTTCGCCCGCTTCGACCCCGTGGGCTCCACCGACGACGTCGCACTTCTTCACCCGCAAGGTCGTCGTCGCACGCCACCAAGTCGCCGGTCAACCGACGTGATGCTCGACGGCATCAAGGGCAACACGTGGGAGGAGACGGTGGCGCACCTGCTCGAGCACCACCCCGAGGTGGTGTGCGTACGTGAAGAACGACCACCTCGGCTTCACGATCCCCTACGTGCACGCGGGGTGCAGCCACGAGTACGTGCCCGACTTCCTCGTCCGGCTCGTCCCGCGACGACGACGACATCGAGCGCACCTGATCGTCGAGGTGTCGGGCGGCCGCAAGGACCAGGCGCCCGCGCCAGCCAAGGCCGAGACCGGCCCGCGAGCAGTGGTGCCCGCCGGTGAACAACCACGGCGGCTTCGGCCGCTGGGGCTTCATCGAGATCGACGACATGAGCTCACGCCGGCTCCGCGCTCGACGACGGCATCGCCGACCTGTTCGCCGACGGCCCTGCTCACCGGCCTGACCGAGTCTGACGGAGGAGCACTGATGGCCGCACCGCAAGAAGCACGACGCGGACCCGACGCCGGTCGAGGCGACCATCCACCACGACAAGCGCACCAACATCCCCACCGCCGACGCCCAGGACTTCGTGTCGCCCGAGGCCGAGGCAGCCGGTGACGCTGCGCTACCCGCGCGACCCGTCGCTCGACCCGCAGCTCGTGTGGAAGGGCAAGGACGACCAGGACGCCGACGACCTCGAGGTCGACGCGCCGCCGATCTACATCCAGGAGAAGATCGACCCGCGGGTGCTGGTCGAGAACCTGCGCAAGACCGCCGAAGGCCGGCGAGCCCGAGCCCGAGCTGACGCTGTTCGACACGTTCGACGGCCTCGACGAGCTCGACATCGTCGACTTCTACCAGCACGAGGCCAACTGGTCGAACCGCATGATCCTCGGCGACAGCCTGCAGGTGATGGCTCGCCTCGCCGAGCGCGAGGGCCTGCGCGGCAAGGTCCAGATGATCTACATCGACCCGCCGTACGGCATCAAGTTCGGGTCGCAACTGGCAGGTCAGCGCCCGCAAGCGCGACGTGAAGGACGGCAAGCTCGAAGACGCCACGCTTCGAGGTCGAGCAGATCAAGGCCTTCCGCGACACGTGGGAACTCGGCATCCACTCCTACCTGACCTACCTGCGCGACCGCCTCGTGGTGGCGAGGGACCTGCTCACCGAGAGCGGCAGCTGCTTCGTCCAGATCGGCGACGAGAACGTCCACCTCGTCCGCAGCCTCGATGGACGAGGTCTTCGGCAGCGAGAACTTCGTGAGCCAGATCACCGTTCACGACGACGACCGGTCGGCGACGGCGCGAGCACTCTTGCCGGCACTGGCCGACTACGTGCTTTGGTACGCCGAACGATCGCGAGTACTCGAAGTACCGACAGCTGTTCCGACCAAGACGTCGGCGGCTGCCGGCGCCGAGCTCGTACTACGCTGGTCGAGCTAGCCGGACGGTGCACGAGCGCGCGGCTGACGCGCGACGAGATCGCGGGACGGAGCCTGCTCCCGACGGTGCTCGGCTTCTTCACGACTCGGCGACCTCACGAGCCAGACGGCCGACCGGCGACGACGTTTCCTGTCGAGGTCGATGGCAGGACGTACTGCCCGGCGAAGCGGCGGCTGGAAGACCGAACGCGGACGGGCATGGCGCGCCTGCATGGCCGCCGACCGGCTGCAGCCCGACTCGGCAACAGCATTCAGCTACGTGCGATACCTCGACGACTTTCCGCCGTTGCCGATCACCAACGTGTGGACAGACACCGGCACCGGCGGCTTCAGCGACGACAAGGTCTACGTCGTCCAGACGAACACCAAGGTCATCGAGCGCTGCATGCTGATGTGCACCGACCCGGGCGACCTCGTGCTCGACCCGACGTGCGGCTCCGGCACAACGGCCTACGTCGCCGAGCAGTGGGGGCGGCGCTGGATCACGATCGACACGTCCCGCGTCGCGCTCGCGCTCGCCCGCCAGCGGCTGATGGGCGCCAGGTTCCCGTACTACCTGCTGGCCGACTCGCCCGAGGGCCGCACGAAGGAGGCGGCAGCTCACCGGCGACGCCGCTGCCGTCGCGACCGACGACCGGCGACATTCGGCAGGGGTTCGTCTACGAGCGGGTGCAGCACATCACGCTGAAGTCGATCGCCAACAACCCCGACATCGTCGAGGGCATGAGCCGCGACGAGATCGACGCGGCGATCAAGCGCCACGCCGAGTTCGAGCTGCTCTACGACAAGCCGTACGAGGACAAGCAAGAAGGTCCGGGTCGCCGGGCCGTTCACCGTCGAGAGCCTGTCGCCTCACCGGTCGCTCGCCTTCGCCGGTCAGCGCACCGAGCCCTGCCGAAGTCGCGAGCAGGCCGCCGACCAGGCGGCCGACGTCGGCGTCGTTCGAGCAGATGATCCTCGACAACCTCGCAAGGCCGGCATCCAGAACGGCCGACGGAACGAGCGGCTCGACGTTCGCCGCCGTCGAGCCCTACGCCGGCGACTACATCCAGGCCGTCGGCGAGACGCGAGGTCGACGACGGCGTCGCCGCAAGCGGATCGGCATCGCGATCGGCCCGCAGTACGGCACGGTCGGCCCGGCGTTCATCAAGGACGCCGCCCGCGAGGCGATCAAGGCCGAGCGACGCTCGACCTGCTGTGCGTGCTCGCCTTCGCCTTCGACCCGCAGGCGCTCGGCGCCGACCGAGGACTACGTGTCGAGCGACGACGGCTTCGCCGACGTCGCCGCCGAGCGCAACGCTCGGCCGGCTGCCGGTGCTGCTGGTGCGGATGAACAACGACCTGGTGATGGGCGACGACCTCAAGAAGACCGGCGCCGGCAACCTGTTCACCGTCTTCGGCGAGCCCGACATCGACATCGCGGATCGAGCGGCGACGAGCGTGGTCGTCGAGATCCTCGGCGTCGACGTGTACGACCCGACCACCGGCGAGGTCCGCAGCCGCGACACCGACCAGATCGCGCTGTGGATGATCGACACCAACTACAACGAGGAGTCGTTCTTCGTCCGCCACTGCTACTTCACCGGCGGCAACGACCCCTACAAGCGGCTGAAGACGAGCGCTGAAGGCCGACATCGACGAAGACGCCTGGGCCACCCTCTACCGCACCGTCAGCCGCCCCTTCCCCAAGCCCGACACCGGCAAGATCGCCGTCAAGGTCATCAACGACTACGGCGACGAAGTCATCAAGGTGTTCGCGACTCGATGATGGTCACGAACTCGGCAGACAGCCGCCATCGAGCTTGCGACCTGGTTCGATTGGAACCTCACGCCCCTCATCGAATTGATGCAAATACGACGAACACGACCTCCTCTTCATGACCGCTTTCAGGCCAACCATAGTCACTCTGTCTGCCCGTAGACGACTGCGAGATAGCTTCAACACACGTCCTCGCTCTAAGCGCAAGACCGTTGCACTCGCGTTTCTCTGTTCGCAATAGTAGTCGCTCTATTCGCCGTGCTCTACTCATCGTTCAACTTGTTGCGTTACGCTGACGGATCCACGCCCGGGTTCCTTGATTCGCTGTATTTTAGCCTGGTCACTCAGGCAACTGTTGGTTTCGGTGACATTGTGGCTAAACCGGGTGTCGGCAGAACGGCTGTTAGCCTGCAAATCGTCGGAGGCGTGGCTTGGCTTGCACTGGTTCCTGCATTGGTGGTCTATCGCCTATTGTTGCCGGACCAGGATGAGGTTCATGTTGGCGACTTTATGACCTTTAATCCGAGTCAGGGGCGTTTCGCTATCCGCGTCCGCTAATCGAGGCAGTGCAGTCGGAAGTGGCGTCATCATTCGAGCTTATCTGCTCCGAAAAAGTACCTACGGGACCGGTCGATCGCATCACTCAGTCGGCATTGGTTCGAGTATCGATGCTGCGGTCCGATTTCCGCTATTACCACCGGACGTACCGTTTTACATCAGATTCGACGTCGCCCGACAGGACATGGGCAACGCCACGGACGATGTCGTCGGGCTGCACCCGATGCATGTAAATGACGCAACTGAGATCCTTGTCGAGGTCGAGATGCGTCTGCTGTCGGCGTAGTTGCGCAGCGGCACGTCTTCGATGCCCTTCACGTCGTGTGCGGGCAGGGCGTTGATGTTCAGCCGGAACCGGACGGACCATGCACGTGGCCGAACCTCCATCGCGTCACCCTACGAGACTCTTCCCTCGTTGGTCGCGCGGAATGCACGTCGTGCAGGTTTCGTGCCAGTTGTTCACTCATAGGGAAAGTGTCGACCCCCCCGTCAGATCCCTGACTACGGGGATGCGACGCTCTGATGCGACGCCGGTCCGTGGTAGCCGCGCGGTCTCACCTGAAAGCGTCAGGACCTAGTCCGCTCTTTCACCGCACCACCTCCCGGCGTCCGCTCCACTGACAACCTCATTGGCCTCTGCGGCAACCTCGACCGAGACGGCGATGCCGGCCCCTACCTGGCCGAGCCCACGGAGCAGGGCGAGAGCCGGTGGCGGGCTCATTTGTGGTCGTTTACAGAGTGCAGTGAGAGCCCCCCTCTCCATGAATGGCGGGCCGCGTTCGTGGCGTCCCCAACGTTGCCCATCGGGGCGTCAGCGTCGGTCGGCGAGTTCCAGACGTAGATCGGAGGCGGTCAGCGTGACCACTCGGCCGTCACGCCACACGCTGACGGAGCGCCCAGCATCAGCGTGATCCTGGAGGGCTCGGGTGACTTGTCCAGCGAGCAACTCGTCGAGCGCCGGGACTCGACACGTAGAACGGGGACGAGTCATCGAACTCGCCGACATCGACCGGAGACACCAGCGACCTCGCCAATCCGGCGAGGTCAGCAATTTCTCCGCATGGCCGCTTCGTCACCCAGCAGCGCGTCCGTGGGCCGAGACGGCGACCACTCGGAGATCGGTGTCTGCCGCCTCGATCTCGTCGCGGTACGACAGACACCCGTCGCCCGAGGTCTCCACTTGGAACCAGATCTGCCTTGGTGACCACGACGATTGTCGGGACGTGTCGTTCCCGAAGGACTCGGAGCTGATCGAGCGCCGTGGGATCGACCGGTTCAATCGCCGCGATGACCACCAGCGCCACGGCCAGCTGGCAGGGTCGCTCGTCCATTCGAGGCGGTCGGCCCCTGCTGTAGTCGACGGAGATGGGGGCAAGGCCGACCTCGACACCGTGGCCAACCGCGTGGAGAGCCCGGACGAGCGTCGCTTTCCCGTGGTTGTCCTGCCCGAGGGTTCCCAGGAGTGGAGGAGCAAACGGCAACATGTTGACCTCAGGTGCCCGCGTTGCCACGAGGATCGAGGCTACCGCGTAGTCAGAGTTCGACCGGGCGAGCCGCCCGAACTGACCAGGTGCCGCCAACGCCGGTAGTCGTCCACCTCGGCGGCGGCTACCAGGCGCAGGTCACGGTCGGAGTTGTCGTAGATGCGCCACGTGTCAAACAGCGGCAAGTAGTCCCACGTCAGGTTTTGCAGCCCGAGCCGGTACCGGCGCCGAACCGTCGCCTCGTCCACGTCGTGGCCGCCAGCCTCGACCCGGCGTCGACCCGTGCCACGGCCAGATCCGCCGAGGCGAGTGACAGGAAGACCAGATGGCAGCGAAAGCCGGCCGCTCGCCAGCCCTGCACGTGCTTCGCCAAACCACGGGCCGACAGCGTCAGCTCAACGACGAACGACCCGACATCGTCCTTCTCGTGGGCGCGGATACGGCCGAGCACCCATCGACTCGCCTCGACGTCGATCGCGCAATCGCGTTTCGCTGCCCGGAAGCAACCAGCTCAGCCGCCTTGTCGTCAGCGCAGATGTACTCCCGGCCGTCGATCAAGCGGGGAGCGATCGTCGACTTCCCGGCTCCGTTCGGCCCCGCCAACACGATTGCATCCGGCACCGCCGCTCCTCAAGATCCGCACAAACAACTTCGAGGATAACGATGGCGTGGGACCGGCCGACCTGGCCAGGTTGGACCGAACGGTTGAGTAGTCGTCGTAGAGCTCCCGGATCGAGTCACCGTCGCCGCCTCCGCGGGAGGGACCTCAGCCGCGCTGGCGAGATCTCCACGACGCGCTGGCCTGAGCGACCTGGAGCGCTCGGCGATGGCGCCGTCCGACCAGTTGTCGAGCTTGATCAGGCTCTTGTTCAGGTGCAGCACGTTGTGCTCATCGAGGAGCGCTCGCTTGGTTGGCCACGGACCGTTCGACAGGGCTGCGTTGAGCTTGCCGTTCACCAAAGTGAGGTTGCCGAGCGTGTGCACCAGGACTCGGCGCTCCGCTGCATCTGCCACGCTCTCCTGGGGCCACGTCTCGATCGTCCACTGCTGGGGCAGCACATGCTCGATCGTCAGTTTCCCCTGCTGAACGTGCGCGGCGGTGAGGTTGCCGTGAGCGTCATCCTCTAGCGCCTCCAGGACGGTGCGCACACGTCGGCGGACCATCGCTGTGTAGACCGGGCGATGCACGCACGCAGCGATGACCTCGACGTCGTCTGGCCAGTCCGACTCGGCCGCAGTCTGCGCATGCAACCAGTCGCTGACCACATTCACGATGTCGGCCGCCGGTAGCGGGCTGAGCAGATCGACGAGTTCTGCGGCCGTCCGGGCGTTGCTCGCAGAGGGTCGCCCGCACAGCGCTCTGCGGATCACCCAGCTCTCCAGCATCTCCAGCGTCCGGAGTCGATCAGGGGGCGAGAGCTCCGTTGCGTCGCCGTAGAGAAACATGAGGAGCGGCGTGAGCGAGCCGACATCGAACTCGCCGAGCCGGTAGTGGGCACGGCCCTCACGAGTGTTCCACGGGATGTCTTCGATGGCGGCGAAGCGCTCGGCGATGCTGCGGAGGTCGGCCGCGACCTCGTCGGCACTCAGCCCATCGCGGTCGACGTAGTCCCGCAGGTCGGTGAACTCCTGACCGACCCATGTCACTCGACGCAGCCTCAGCGTGAGCCAGTGGA
This sequence comes from uncultured Acidobacteriota bacterium, assembly GCA_963732655.1. GTDB lineage: Bacteria > Actinomycetota > Acidimicrobiia > Acidimicrobiales > SHLQ01 > CAVTWS01. The sequence continues at coordinate 491,631 of CAVTAI010000013.1, forward strand.
AGAGGAACACGTCGGCCCGCGGGCGCTTGAAGCGACCCTGCAAGACAGGGGCGCGCCACTCCGGGCGATCGAACAGCGCGAGCGACCCCTCGTAGATCGCCTGAACCCTTTCTTGATCCAAACCAGGCATTCGGAGCAGGTAGTTCTTGACCAGGTCGAACGCCAGGAGTGGGGTGCCACGAGCGTTGAGGGTCTCGAAGATGACCTGCGGGTTGTCGCCGGACTCGAGATCGATCACGACCAGTTCGAGCTTCGATATCAGGACGTGTGACAGCGAACGAAGTCGATCGGCCGCGTTGTGCCCGCTGCCAGCCCAGTCACGAACGGCGGCTCGGAAGAATTCGTGGGCCTGCAGCACGCGGGAGCTGCCGTAGGCCGAGGCGTCGGTGGCGTCGTCCATGACCGCCCGGAACGCCTCACGATCGGCATTGGTCGGCCACACCTTGAACCGATCGTCCGGCGCGGCAGTGTTCAGCTTGTTGTTGAGAATCAACATCCCGAGCCGTTCCGCCTCATCAGGGGAGGCCGCCTCCTTCATCACCGACTGGATCGCATCGAGCATCAGCTGGAGGGTCGTCAGCCGCTGTTGCCCATCGATGACCCCCCATCGGCCCACGAAACCGGCCTTCGATGGCATCTGCTGGAGCACCACGGCGCCCAGAAAATGCGAAGGCGACGCAGATTCAGGATCGAGGCCGGACTCCTCGGCGTGGATCCAGGCGTCGGCGACGGACTGGACGTCCTCCCACAACGGCTGCCACTGGTCGTCGTGTGTGTCCAGACGTACGGCCGCTGGTAGAGCGGGACCGAGTAGACCACCGGCAGTTGGAAGAGCTGCACCAGCTTCCGCGTTTCCGCCTTCACGAACCGTCCTCTGCGTCCGAGCCCCGTTGACGACCTTCGCAATCGTATCGGACTCAGCAATCCGAGTTCTCAGCTGCGGTTTCGCCCAGCTGCATCATTGGGTTTGGGAGAACCCCCTGCCTCAGCGTTCGATGCCGGTGAACAGGACAAGCAGTGGTTCGCCACCCACCGGCTGAGCGGGCCCCACCGCCTCGGACCCTCGGTTCGCCACCAGTGCAGCAGGCCGGCCAGTCCCGCCGTGCCGGTGGGGTCGACTGGGATGGTGGTGTGCCGCCGGGCCAGCTGGTGCGCCTCGACGATCGTCGCCTCCGGGGCCACGATCGGTCGAACCTCCGACTCGACCACACGGCCCAGGCGAGCGGTAGCCAGTCGTAGGTGATGTCGTCGAGGATGCCGGTCGCCGCGCTGTGGGGATCGGTCCACGGCGTCATGTGTCGGCCGGGGTCGGCCACGGCAGCGTTGAGCGTGCCGGCCGATCGCACCGCCCGGTCGAGCGGCGCGCACCCCTCCGCCTGCACTGGGTGGATGCGGGGCAGACGTTCCGTCTCGCCGAGATCGACGGCGTCGACGTACCCCTGGGCGATGCTGCTGCCGAGCGCTCCGCCGCCCACCTGGACGAACAGCCGACCGGGGTGGGGCAACCTGGTCGACAAGCTCCCAGCGCGAGCGTTCGGCCGCCATCGATGGTGAGCACGTTCTCGGTGCCCTGGCAGCCGAACGGGTAGACGCCGGCGGCCACGGCCTCGCGGAACCGCAGGTAGCACGGGTCGCCCGATTCGCCCTCGCGTCGTTGACACACCTCGATCTGGGCTCCCAACTCATCCAGCCGATCGACGACGGCCGGGCTCGGCCCAGGTCGGGATGAAGACCGCGCAGCGGCCGGCCCACCGCATGGGCCACCGTGGCGGCAGCGAGGGCGGCGTTGCCGCAGCTCGAAGATGGCCAGCAGCCGGTCGAGCGGGGTGTCGTCGACCGCGAGGTGGAGCAGCAGGCCGAACAGGTGGCGAGCCTTGTGGGAGCCGGCCACGTTGCCGGTCTCGTCCTTGACCAGCAGCAGGTCGGGATCGACGCCGATCGCCGCCGCCAGTCCCGCTTCGACGGTCAGCGGGGTGGTCCGGAAGCCGGTGCCGGCGACCGTGGCGACGGAGTCGTCGAGCGAGCGCACGAGTGACACGAAGTGGTCGTCGTCCCAGCCCGCCGAACGAGCGCGGTCGTAGGACCACAACAGTTCCCGCCAGCGCAGGAACGGGTTGGGCTCCTCGCGGCGGTCGGCGACCCGGCCATGGCGGCGATCCGAGCCATCCGGCCGACCGGGGCGGATGAACGAGGGTCATCGGCTCAGCTGGCGACGCGGGCGTTGAACTCGACGATCATGTCGTCCCAGGTGTCGGCCAGACCATGGAGGGAGCGCCAGAAGCCGAGGTCGCGGCGGGCGTCGAACTCGTCGACCGGCACGCCCTGCTGTTCGACCCAGGTGAAGTAGCCGAGGTTGAAGATCCGGGTGCGGTCGGCGTGGGTGAGCTCGAGCACGTCGCCCGTGCCGGCCCCGTCGAGGTGCCGGGCCAGGATGGCGTGGGCGGCCGACTCGTCGAAACCGTCGGGGTAGGAGCGGGCCAGATCGCGCTCGGGTCTCGCTCGTGTACATCTCGCTGCCGTCCGTCGCCACGGTGACGATGACGTCCTCGGGGCCGAGGTCGAGCACCTTCGCCGTCTTGATGGCGGCCAGCACGTTGCAGATGCTCGAGAAACCGAAGTGGGGGAGCGCGGCCACGAGCTCGGGAGCTGACGCCGTACCGGCGAGCGACCGCCTCGTGGCCGGCGGCCTGGGTGAACACCAGCTCGAGCTCGTCGGTCGCCCGGTCCGAGACCGCGACGACGACGATCGGTGTTCATGACGTTGTGGATCAGCGGGATGTGTTTGTCGCCGATGCCCTGGATGTTGTGCTCGCCGAACCCGTTGCAGAGCATGGTCGGGCACTCGAGCGCCTCGACGGCGACGATGCGGGCGCCGTAGATGTGCTTGAGGTAGTCGCCGGCGCCGAGCGTGCCGGCCGATCCGGAGGCCGAGACGAACGCCGGCCAGATGGGGCGCGCCCCCGAGGTCCTCGGCGACGGCCTCGAACACCTGCCCGAGCGCCCGACCCGTCACGTGGTAGTGGCCGATGTGGTTGGCGAACTCGGAGAACTGGTTGAGGATGAAGTTGTCGGGGTCCTCATCGAGGGCGTTGCAGGTGTCGTAGATCTCCTTGACGTTGCTCTCCGAGCCGGGCGTGCGGATGATGTCGGCCGGATCGGTCACCCAACGGTCGAGCCACTCGAATCGCTCGCGGCTCATGTTCTCCGGCAGCACGGCGACCCCGCGACACCCCATGAGCCTCGAGATGGCGACCCCGCCACGGGCGTAGTTGCCGGTGCTCGGCCAGATGGCCCGGTGACGGGTGGGATCGAGCTGCCCGCTGACGATGCGGGGCACGAGGCAGGAGTAGGCGGCGAGCACCTTGTGGGCGCCGATCATCGGGAACCGGTTGCCGAACAACACCACGATCGGCGACGGCACGCCGGTGAGCTCGGGCGGGAGGACGACGTGTTCGGGAATGGGGACCTGGCCGCGCGCCGTGCCACGGGTTGTACCAGTGGACCCGGAAGAGGTTGCGGGGATCGGCGGTGTCGGGGTCGACATCGGCGAGCGAATCGAGGATCTCGGCGGGAAGCGACGACGGGTTCGCGAGCTGGGCGAAGGTGGGCAAGACGATGCCCTGCTGGCGGAAACGGTCGACCGAGCGCTCGTAGGTGCCCGGATCAGCGATCTCGGTGAGCAGGCCGAAACGGCCGGCGTCGACCAGCGGCGCCGTGGAGGCCGGCAGGTGGTGCGCTCGGACCTGAACGCTCGGCCGTTTTGACGAAATGTTCATGCTGGAAATGTAGTGGGCACTTGGCCGCCCAGGTGGCTGGTCAGGCGCCAGTAACCTCTGCCCTCGTGGACGACGTGGCCGAGGAGGCGAACGAGGTGGCACCCGCAGGACCCGTTGATCTGGTCGACCTGCGGTCGGACGTGGAGCGGTGGCTCCTGCGCCAGGGTCTCCCCCACTTCATCGAGGGGTACTCGGCGACCGGCGACATCTTGACCCGGGCGATCCCGTTCCTCACGCTCATCATGGTCGGCGAACTGGCGCTCAGCTTCGGCGATCAGGCTCGCGGGGTCGCCCAGCTCGGGGCGTTCCTCGGTGGTCTCGCCGTCCTGGTGGGTGCCGTGGTGGCGCTCAACCGGCTACGCGGCCGTCGTCCCTTCCAGCTCCCCGACCGCGTGGGTTTCCTGGAGCTGGCGGTGTTCGTGCTCGTGCCGCCGATCGTGGTGCTGGAATCGGGCCACGGAGCCGATCGGGCGGCGCTGCTGGTGCTCGGGCAGATCGTCATCCTCCTCGTCGTCTACCTGGCGACCAGCTACGGGGTCGTGCCGATGACGCGCTGGGCGCTGCGCAGCCTGGAGCGTCAGGTGACCGAACTCGGTGTGCTGGCCGGCAAGGCCCTGCCCCTGATGATGGTGTTCTCCACCTTCTTGTTCCTCAACGCCGAGATGTGGCAGGTCATGCATGACATGCCGTGGCGTTATTACGCGGTCGTGATGGCGCTCATCGTCGCCGTCGGGTCGGCGTCGATCCGTCTGTCGCTGCGTCGCGAGGTCGACACGGTCGAACGGTTCGATCGCTGGTCCGACGTGTACGAGGCGTGCCGTCGCTCGCCGGTCGCCGGGTTGCGCCCCCAGGACCCCGACGGCGCGGCAGTGATCGTGCCCCTCGGTCTCCGGGCCCGGGTCAATGTGGAGCTGCTGGCGTTCGTGAGCCGCGGCATCGTCGTGGTGCTCGTCTCGTCGTGTGTGTTCGCGTTCTACGTCGTGTTCGGGCTGTTCACGGTCCGGAGCTCGACCATCGAGGCCTGGGTCGGCGCCACCGGGCTCAAGGGCAACATCGTCTGGGACACGCACTGGTCGCCCGATCACCGCATCCTGCTGACGACCCAACTTCTGAAGGTGGCGGGTTTCATCGCTGCGTTCGCCGGTCTGCAGTTCACGGTCTCGCTGTTGAGCGATCCCGCCTCCCGAGCCGAGTTCCGGGCCGACATGGCGGCCGAGATCCGCGAGGCGCTGGCCGTGCGGGCCGTGTACCTCGACGCGCTGAACCCTCAGGAGCGACGGTGAACGGCGCCGCATCTGTCGTTCCGGTGCTGGTCATCGGGCCGGCGGGAAGTGGGCGTAGCCATCGGTTGGCCGTCGAAGCCGGCCGTGCCGAGTCGGAGGGCGCGACCGCTCGGGTGGTGGACGACATCGACCGGGCCGACGACATCGTTCTCGACGAACTCCTCTCCGCAGTGGAGGGCGGGGCGACGGTGCTCGTCTCGCGCCGTGAACCGCCTCCGCCGGACCGTCCGGCGCTGCAGCGGTTGGGCGAGGCCGTGGCCCGCCGAGGCCGGGTGATCGAGCTCGGCCCCGCATCGGAGGACGAGGTGGCGGTCGTGGCCGCCCGTCACCTCGACCGGGCCGTTCCCAGCGATCTCGTGCCGTTTCTCCGCCACCTCACCGGGGGTAACCTCGGACTGGTCGCCGCCGTGGCGTCGGCCTGGCGGATCGACGGTCCGCCGGCCGATCCCGAGGTCGGCGACATACCCGCCGCGCTCCGGCTGATCGTGGCGTCACGCTGGGCGACGTTGGCGTCGCCGACCCTGGCCCTGCTCGACCTCCTCGCCGTCACCGGTCCCGTCCCCGACGCCGACATCGAGCGCGGTCATCGGTGTCGATCGGGGCGATCTCGGCGCCGCGCAGGACGAGCTCCGCGGCGCCGGGCTCGTCGAAGGTGACGGCCGCCTTCACCCGCTGGTGGCGAACGCTCGCCGGATCGACCTGGCCGCGGGTCGCCGTCACCAACTGTTGGAACGGACCGCGGAGGTCCAGTTCGCCCGGGGTGTCGCTCCGGCGACACTGGCGCCCCTTCTGCGCGATGCCGGCGCCGTGGGAGATGCCGCGGCGTCGGCGTTCGTGGCTGCCGGCGATGCCACCGTGTTCACCGATCCCGACGGCGCCGAGCAGTGGTACGACGACGCCGTGCTCGCCGGCGCCTTGGAGTCTGCCGTCGCCGTGGGTCGCGCCGAAGCTCGGTGGTTCGGGGCCCAGCCGGGCGCCTGGGACGCCCTGGGTGGCCCGACGCTCACCGACCGATCGCAAGCGGGACGCCACGACCGGTGCACGGCCGCGCTTCTCGCCGGCGACGGTCGGCTCGGCCGATCAGCGGACCAGCTCCTCAACCTGGTCCGGCTGATGGACCCCGCCGATCCGGCCCAGCCGGCGACGCTCGCCTCGGCAGCCGTCGCCGTCGCCGGGCTCGGCCGATCCGCGGAGGCCGCCACCCTGATCTCCGAGATCGACCGCTCGCTGCGCCCACTCGACCTCCACGATCGGGCGCTCCTGCTCCACGCCACGCTGGCCCGGGCGACGCTGGATTCGGCGACCGATGTCGTGCCGCTGGCCGTCGAGGTCGCCGAAGCGGCCGAGCGGGTGCGGTGGCGGGTGCCGTTGGTCGACACTGCGGCGGCCACCGCCGCTCTCGCCTGCCTCCAACGCCACGACCGCCTGGCCGCAGAAGCGATCCTCGAGCGAGCGATCGTGGCCGGTACCGGTGGCCCGGTGGGTGATCGTCGCCACCGGCTGCTGCTGGCCTGGGTCCGGCTGCGCTCCGGTCGGTACGACACGGCGCTGGAGGTCGTGGCCGACGACCGATTCGCGAGCAGCGAGTTGCCTGGGAGGGATCGGCTGTTGCGGGTCGCCATCGAGGCGCTGTTGGCGCGTCGTTCGGGCGATGTGCCCGGGCAGCTGGCCGCCTGGAAGCAGGCCGAGCTCCTCCTGGCCCGCCAGGGAGCGGACCTCCCGTCGATCGATCCCTGGTCTGAGCTCATCGTGGCTGCCGCTCGAACGGGCGCGCTGAACCGCGCCACTCCGGTGATCGACGAGCTGCGCCTTCAGGTCGAAGTGGCGGGCGACCCCGGGCCCCTCGTCGTCGCCCTCGATTGGCTCGACGTGCAGATCGCCATCGTCCGCGACGATCCAGACGCTGCGGCGGCCGCGGCGGACGCGTTGGCCCGTCGAGTGGCCCCGGGGGAATCGACCTCGGCCGCGGCGGCCCTTGCCGCAGCCGCCCGATCGTGGGCCCTCGTCCTCGCCGGCCGCTTCGACCGGGAGGAGGTCGACGCGGCGGCGCAAGGTCTCGTCGATCTCGGGTACCCCTGGGAGGCATCTCGCCTGCTGGGCCAGGCGGCGATCCGCAGCTCCGATGCCGGCGCCACGCGTGCCCTCCTGGAGCGCGCCCGCGACCTCAAGGCGCCCACCGGTCCGGACGTGGCGCCGACTGGAGATCGGGGCGGGTTGTCGGAGCGGGAGGTCGAGGTGGCCGGGCATCTGCTCGACGGCCTGACGCACAAGGAGATCGGCGCCCAGCTCTACATCTCGGCCAAGACGGTCGAGCACCACGTCGCCCGGATCCGCACCAAACTCGGCGCCGGCAGCCGCGCCGAGCTCCTCGCCGAGATCCGCGCCGTACTCGCCGGCTGATTGCCGAGCCGAACCGGGGCGTGTGGTCGATGTCGTGTGCGCTGGGTGTCGCACGGCGATACGGAGTGCACATGTTTGGGGGGAGGGCGGGGTCCGGGGCCGGGGTTTCCCCTATGGGGGGTGTGGTGGTTGGGGGGTGTTCCCGATGGTGGGGGTGGGGGGTCGTCTTAGGTTTCGGTTCATGAGCTTCCCGGTGGTCGGGGGCCTGACCAAACAAGGAGATGGTGTTGTGGATACGAAGGTTGATGATGCGGTGGTGCAAGCGGTTGGTGATCTGTTTGCTCGGGTGTTCGGGGCGGGCAGCGACGCTGAGCGTCAGGCGATCCTGGGTGATCTCGATGGTGAGATGGCGGCTCTGGGGTTGACGGATGCTCCGATGTCGGGGGCGTCGTTGTCGGCGGGCTTGTCGTCGGCCTTGTCGGCCGCGAACGTGCCGGCTCCGGTGCAGGCGTCGTTGGGGGTGTCGAACGTGCAGGTTGGTGGTGTGGCTGCGGTCGGTCCGTTGGCTGCGGCTCCGGTGGTGCCGGTGGCTGCGGTGTTGCCGCCTCCGCCGGCGGCGCCGTCGTATCCGGAGGTTCGGGAGTACATCACGAACGTGTCGAATACGTACACGCAGGTGCAGGACAATGACACGGTGGTGCACCAAGACATCACGCAGACGTTCCAGGACAACAGCATCGACATCGATGCGGTTGGCATTGGTGGCGGCGGGTTCGATGAGTACGGGAACCCGGTGCCGGTGATCGATATCGATATCGATCAGGACAATGTGGCGCAGACCAACAGTGGTGACAACTCGGCGCAGATCGGTGGTGATGCTCAGAACACCAACACGGGTGATCAGGGCGTCGTCAACGATGCCGACGACACCAACGTCATCATCCCGGTGTTCGGTGGCGGGAGCGGTCCGCTGGTCCGTGACATCGGTACCGAGCCCAACGGTGGGTTCGGGTTCCCGCCTGATGATGATGAGAACACGGTGATCGTGACCGGGAACGGTTCGTCGGGTGTTGGTGGTGACAACTACGGGAACGTGGAGTCCGGTGACGGTGATCTGACCGATATCGATGCGTTCAACTCGCCGGTGGCGGTCGATGGCAGCCAGGCCAGCCTGGATCAGTCCACCGATCTGACCTTCGATGTCGATGTCACCGAGCCCGCCTATGAGGATCCCGGGTATGCCACGTATGAGGCTGAGGTGCCTTCGGTGCCCGAGTACGAGCCCGAGTACGAGCCCGCCGTGTCGATGCCCGTCGAGGCCATCGCCGCCGAAGCTCCCCCGGCCGACGGGATGGAGATGGACTGACCCTCCCGAAACATGCCAACGGCCCTCGACGTGGCCCCGACCCCAGTGGTCGGGGCCACTGGCCGCCGGCCCCTCTCGGTACCCCCACCTGGCCGTCCGCTACCCTCGCCCTGGATCCTCATGAACGCCATCTCCACCCCGACATCTCAGATCTCATCGACCGCCCCGCCGGCCGTCGCTGACGCTTTCGCCGACATCCGGCCGGTGATCGATCTCGCCGAGAAGGCGTGCGACGCCTACGGCCGTGACGACCTGCTCGCCCGAGTCCAGGGTCTGCGTCCGCTTCTCACCGCCGCCGACGCTCACGCCGTCATCGTCGGCGAGTTCAAGCAAGGCAAGAGCTCCCTCGTGAACGCCTTGCTCAACGTGAACGTCTGCCCCGTCGACGACGACATCGCCACCGCCGTCCCCACCTTCTGCCGGTTCGGTGACGAGGCGGCGGCGACGGTCTTCCGGGAGCCCGTCAACGCCGCCGACGGCGACGAGCTCGAATCGCAGCCCATCGAGATGGTCGAGTTGCCCTCGTACGTGACCGAGGCCGCGGTGCAGGAACGGCCGGTGCGGGCCGTCGAGGTCCGCATGCCGCGCCGGATCCTGGGCGGTGGCCTCGTCGTCGTCGACACCCCCGGCGTCGGTGGCCTGGCGTCCCGGCATGCGTCGGCCACGCTGGCCACGATCGGTGGCGCGGCCCTCGTCGTGATGGTCACCGACGCCTCCCAGGAGCTGACCCGGGCCGAGGTCGACTTCATGCGCCACGCCGGCAACTCCGGACCCCCGGTCCTGCTGGTGATGACCAAGACCGACTTCTACCCGTCGTGGCGCCGCATCCTCGAGCTGAACCGGGCCCATCTCGCCGCCGAGGGTTTGTCGGTCGACATCATCCCGGTCTCGTCCACGCTTCGTCAGCTGGCCAACCGCAACAGCGATCGCGAGCTCAACGTCGAGTCCGGGTTCCCGCCGCTGGTCGATCGGCTCACCGCGCTCGGCCGGGAAGCGGCGGACCGCTCACGTCAGCCGCGTCGTCGGCGACCTCCGAGATGTCGTGGCGCAACTGCGAGTGCAGTTCGAAGCGGAGCGGGCCGTCTTGACCGATCCCGAGGCCGCCCAGGCCACGCTCGAAGAGCTGACCGCGCTGAAGGACCGAACTGACCGGTTGCGCGGCAGCTTGGCCCGATGGAGCCAGACCCTCGGCGACGGCATCGCGGACCTGTCCGCCGACGTCGACCACGACCTGCGCTTCCGGGTGCGCAAGGTGCTCGAGGACGCCGACGCCTCCGTCGACGGCTTCGACCCCGCCGACGCGTGGGATGACTTCGAATCCTGGTTGTACGGTCGCATGGGCGGCGAGATCGTCGCCAACTACGCCTTGCTGCGCACCCGGTCGAACGAGCTCGCCGAGCGGGTCGGCGAGTTGTTCGAGGGGGAGGGGGGCGAGATCAGCGCTCGCCTCAGCGTGGCCCTGCCATCGTCCGCCATGGCGGCGGTCGGCCAGGCCCGCGCCGACATCAGCGCCATGACCACCGCCAAGCAGGGCATGACCCTGCTGCGGGGCTTCTACTCCTCGACCCTGATGCTGACCATGTTCACCACCCTCACGAGCGTCACCCTCGGGCCCTTCGTGTACGTGATCGGGCTGGTCATGGGCCGCAGCGGCTTGCGCGAGGAGAAGGCGCGACAGTTGGCGCTGCGTCGAGCGCAGGCGAAGAACGCCGTACGCCGGTACTGCGACGACGTCACGTTCCACGTCGGCAAGGATTCCCGGGACACGCTCCGTCGGGTCCAGCGGCAACTTCGTGATCACTACTCGGCCCGCGCCGAGGAGCTGCACCGCTCGACCGCCGACTCGCTCAAGGCGGCCCAACAGTCCGTCCAGCAGGACAACGCCACGAGGGAGCAGCGCCTCCGCGCGGTCAATGCCGAGCTCACCCGGTTGAGCGCCCTCTCCGACCGGGTGAGCACCGTGGCCGGGAGCCGCCAGTCATGAACGCCGACCTTCTCCACTCGGCCCGCCAACTGATCGATGCCGGCCGGGCCTGCTACGACGGACACCCAGAGGCCGAGCGCCTGGCCCGGGCCGGGGAACGACTCGGAGAGCCGTTGCGTGTCGCCATCGCCGGCAAGGTGAAGGCGGGTAAGTCAACGCTTCTGAACGCCTTGGTCGGCGAGCAGCTCGCGCCCACCGACGAGGGCGAGTGCACCCGCATCGTCACCTGGTATCGCGACGGCCACACGTACGAGGTCCGCGCCGAGCTCGTTGCCGGTGGGTCCCGCCAGCTGCGGTTCACGAGAGCCGACGGCGCCGTCGACATCGACATGGGTGACCTGGCCCCGGAGCAGGTCGACCGACTCTTGGTCACCTGGCCGTCGAGCGCCCTCCGGGCGGTGACCCTGATCGACACGCCGGGCATCGGCTCGCTGACCACGTCGTTGAGTGAGCGCATGGCGCGGTTCGTCGCGGCCGACGAGGAGGCCGCTCCCGCGGACGCCGTGCTCTACCTGATGCGTCACCTCCACGCCAACGATGTCTCGTTCCTCGAGTCGTTCCACGACGTCGAAGTGTCCCGGGCCAGCCCGGTGAACGCCATTGCCGTGTTGTCGCGGGCGGACGAGATCGGCGTCGGTCGGCTCGATGCCATGGCGTCAGCACGGCGGATCGCCCAGCGCTACCGGGACCTGCCGAAGGTGCGCAGTCTGGTCCAGACCGTCGTGCCGGTGGCCGGTCTGCTCGCGGAGACGGCGGCCACCCTCACCGAGGACGAGTTCCGGTGGTTGCGGCCCCTCGGCGGGTTGGCGCCCGCCGATCTCGAGCGACTCCTGGTGTCGACCGACCGTTTCATCACCTCGACCCCCGAGCTCGGGTTGACCGAACTGGAGCGGCACCACCTGCTGGACCGGTTCGGTATCTTCGGTGTGCGCGTCGCCGCCACCTTGATGCGACGTGACGTCACCAGCTCCGCCACCGACCTGGCCCGTGAGCTCATCAAACGATCCGGGCTGATCGAGGTGCGTGAGCTCCTGACGTCCCTGTTCGCCGATCGGGCCGATCTCCTCAAGGCGCGTTCTGCGCTGCTGACGCTCGACGATGTCATCCGCGTTCACCCCGTTCCGGGCAGCAACGCGCTGGCCGCTCGGTTGGAGGAGACCATCGCCGGGGCGCATCCGTTCAACGAGCTCCGGGTGCTCAGCGCCATCCGAGCCGGTTGGATCGAGGGCCGGGCCGAGCACATGACCGAGCTCGAGCGCTTGCTCGGCGGCCAGGGCTCGACCCTCGCCCACCGCCTCGGGTTGTCGGCCGGCGATCCCATCGATCCGCGGGTCGTTCTCTTCGATCGGCTCGATACGTGGCGCCGCCGGGCCGAGAACCCGATGACCTCGCTCGAACTGGCACGCGCCGCCCGAGTCGCCGTGCGGACGTGTGAGGGGTACCTCGCCGACGGGTGAGCGCCCCTCCCGTCCGGCCGTTCTGCGGTGGGTTTTCGGCGCTGAGGGGTGATTTCTCGCCAAGTTTCGCCCGGCGGACGGGGTGTTAGGTGGCGAGGAAGGCGTCGATGGTGCGGGCGACGTCGTCGAGGGCGTCGAGGTGGGCGGCGTGACCGGCGTTGGGCGTGACGTGGACCTGACCGGCGGGGAGGACAGCCGTCATGGCGGTGGCGATGGTGGTGAACTTGGTGTCGAGCTCGCCGACGATCAGCAGGACGGGCACTCCGAGATGGGGCAACCGGTCGTGGAGTGGCGCCTGAGCACCGGTCCCGGAGCCGCGCAGCGTGCGGGCGAGGGCGTCGGCGGTGCTGGCGAGCCGTTGTTGACGACCGGCGGCGAGGGCCACCGGGCCGAGGTGTGCCTGGCTGGCGAACAGCGGGTTGGAGGCCCAGGTGTCGACGAACCACTCGATGCCATCGGTCTCGATGCGGTCGGCGAGCTCGGTGTCGGAACGGACCCGTTCTGCCCGCTCAGCCGCGTCCGCCAGGCCGGGTGATGCCCCGATGAGGCTGAGGCTGGCCACCATGTCGGCGTGGGTGGCAGCGAAGGACAACGCGAGGCGTCCGCCCAGCGAGTATCCGATGATGTGCACCGGGCCGTTCACCTCCGCCGCCACGACGCCGGCGACCTGCTCGACCAGGGCCGGCATCGTGTAGGCGTCGTCGGTCGCCGGGCGATCGCTCGCGCCGTGCCCGAGAAGGTCGAGCGTCAGCACCCGTCGACCGGAACGGCTCAGGTGCTCGGCCAACGGGGCCATCGCCGTCGCCGATCCGGTGAACCCGTGGATCACCAACGCGGGTGTGAGGTCGGTGCGGTCGCCGGGTCGGTCGACGACGTGCAGGGCGACGCCGGCGGTGGTGACCATACGCGACCGCGCCGTGAGATCGGTCGGAAGGCTGACCCGGTCGAGCGCGGTGCTGACGACCGCTTGGACCGATCGGTGCACCGCGAGGTCGTGGGTGTGGTCGATGCGGACGTGGACCACGGACACGCGAGGCTCCGGACCCGAGGTCTCCTCCATGGCCCGCGCCAGCGCCGGTTCGAGAGCACTGAGGGTCGAGACGGTGGCGACCGCGGCTCCGGCCGCCTCCGCCAGCGCGTTGAGATCGTGCCCGTGTGGCGTGTGGAAGAGCTCCTGGTACCCGTCGTCGAGCGCCGCCGCGATAGGCAGGAACGAGAAGATGCCGCCGCCGTCGTTGTCGACAACGACGACGACCAGGCTCACGCCGAGGCGCCGGGCGCCGAGGAGCCCGCCGAAGTCGTGAAGGAACGCCAGGTCGCCCGTCAGCAGCACGGTTCGCTGTCCGGACGCAGCGACGCCGAGCGCCGAGGAGATCAGCCCGTCGATGCCGCTCGCCCCACGATTGGCGAGGACTTTGGCGGGGTGGGGCGGCCAATAGGTGTCGATGTCGCGTACGGGCATCGAGTTCGAGACGTAGAGCGCAGACCCGGTCGGGAGGGTACGGGCGAGGGCCCTGACGACGGCCGGGGCGTGGACCCGGGGATCCTCGATGAGTCCGAGGCCCTCGCCGATGGCCGATTCCGCGGCCCGGTCGGCGGCGTGCCAGCGGAGGACCCAGCTCGACGATCGCCGATCCAGACGCAGCCGTCCGAGAGCGTCGGCGGCGGCGTCGAACAGCGAGGCCGGATCGGCGTCGATCACCGCCGTGGACAAGTACGACGGGTCGGGCCAATCCGTGCCGGGATCGACGAGAAGGACATGGGCGGGTCGCTCGCGTTCCGCCCACAGGCGAAGCGGTTTCGTGGTGGGGGAGAGGCCGACCCGGACGATCACATCGGGGGCGAGATGGTGACCGAGGTCGTGGTTGCGGAGGAAGGAGTCCGCAGTGGCGATGATGGCGCCGTCGACGGACGGACACCGGAGCGATGACGTCGGCTCGGCGATGATGGGCCACCCGGCCGCGGCCGCAAAGCGGCTGATGGCGGCGACGGTGGCCGGCCCGGCGTCGAGCGGCCCCGCGGCCAAGACGCCTCGTTCGTGTCCGAGGGCCAGGTTGACCAACGCCGCGGCCTGGTCGGCACTCGCCGGGCGGGGACCGGCGAGCAAGCCAGCATTCGCCGGGCGGGGACCGGCGAGGGGGAGCGGCGCCGGGCGGGGACCGGCGAGGGGGAGCGGCGCCGGGCGGGCACCGGCGAGGGGGAGCGGCGCCGCCGGCGGCTCGAGCGGTTCACGGAACGGCCAGTTCAGGTGGACCGGTCCCGGGCGGGCCCCGGTGGACTCGGCGACGGCGCGACGGGCCCAGCGGGTGGTGGCGTCGGGGTAACACCCGGACTCCCCGGCCACGGGCAGTTCGGCGAACCAGCGGCAGTTCGAGCCGAAGATGCTGACCTGGTCGATGGTCTGGCCGGCGCCGAACTGGCGAAGCTCAGGCGGCCGGTCTGCCGTCACCGCCAGCATCGGGACGCCACTGTGGTGAGCCTCGACGATCGCTGGGAGGTAGTTGGCGACGGCGGTTCCCGACGTGCAGACGAGCACGGCCGGGAGGCGCGTGACGTGGGCCAGACCCAGTGCGAAGAATGCCGCCGACCGTTCGTCGTGGTGCACCCAGACCCGCAGCCCGCTTCGGTGGGCGGACACGGCGAGGGCGGTCGACCGGGATCCGGGGGAGACGACGACGTGCCGGACGCCAGAGTCGGCGACCCCGGCGAAGAAGGCGGCAACGGCGTCGTACACGCGCTGGCGATGAGTTTCAGCCGCCTCGTCGACCGGCGTCGTCATGGCAGCCCGAGTGCGCTGGCGACGGTGGCGAACTTGGCGGTCGTCTCGTCGAGTTCGTCGGCCGGTTGGGATCCCTCGACGACCCCTGCTCCGACGAACGCCACCACGCCGTCGTCGTGGACGAGCGCAGACCGGAGGGCGACCCAGAACTCACCGTTGCCCTCGATGTCGAGCACGCCGATCGGCGCGGCGTACCACCCGCGGTCGAGGCCCTCGTGTTCGGCTAACCACCTGGTCGCAACGTCGGTCGGGCTGCCGCCGACCGCGGGGCTGGGGTGCAATCGGCCCACCAGCCGTACCAGTCCGCCCGCCCCGAGCTCGGCGTGGCCGACCAGCGGGGTCACCAGGTGGTGCACGGCTGCGAAGGACACCACATCGGTGGGCCCGGTGGGAGCCACAGCGACGCCCGCTTCGGCCATGGACGACGTGAGCTGATCGACGACGAACTGATGCTCGGCCCGGTCCTTGGCGCTGTGACGAAGGGTGTCGGCGGCGGCCCGATCGGTGGCGGGATCGGTGCCGCGGGAACGGGTGCCGGCGACGGCGGTGGTGGCGATGACGCCGTCGCGGGCGTCCACCAACAACTCCGGGGTGGCGCCGAGGAAACAGGTCGAGCCGTACCCGAAGGCGAACGTGACGCAGTTCGGGTTGGCGTGACGGAGGCGGTCGAGCACGTTGGTGACATCGGTCGATCCCGTCAGCTCGATGGCCCGGGCCAGCACGAGTTTGTCTGCGCGCCCGGCCCGGATGACCCGGAGCCCGGCGGCGACGAGGTGCTCGTAGGCCTGATCGACGGCCGGATCGGAACGGGGTGTGAGGTCGCCCGGCTCCGATGTCGGGGCCCCCTGTGTCGAGTCGGCCCCCTGTGTGGAGGCGGCGAGGTGCGTCGAGGCGGCGGGGCGGGGCGACAGCAGGTCGCGGGCGCGGTCGGCGAGGTCGTCGAGCTGGGCGGGTTGGTCGTGGGGACCGGCGATCTGGAGCCACGTTCGGCCGTGGCGCTGGAGCACGGCGATGGCCGGGAGGATCAACGCTCCCTCGCCGAGAGGCGCCCATCGAGCGTCGGTGCCCGAGGACGCCGCGTCGGCGAACGCGAACCCACCGACCAGGGTCGGGGCCGGTGATCCCGGCTCGGCCTCCACGACGAGCCGATCGCGCAGGTCATCCAGCGCGGCGGCGGCCTGGACGAAGCGGGCATCGTCCCCCATGACCACAGGCTCAGCCGTCCTGCCGGCGGTGGCCGGGGTCGCGGCATCAAGGATCGCCGCCGTGCCGGTGGCGGACAGCGTCACATCGCGCTCGGGGTGGTGCCACAGCACCCGCCAGGTGTCGGGAGCCTCGGCGCGCCGGAAGAGATCGAGCCCGTCGGGCGAGGGGCTCCCGTCGATGTCGGCCAGTTCGATGATGCGCACGGTGAGCCGCTCGTCCGGGCGGACCTCGAGCATGGCCCGGTCGAGGAGCGCACGCCGGAAGTGGTCCGCCACCAGGGTCGACGCCGCCGGCACGAGCCCTTCGATGATCCCCGCCAGCTCCTCTCGGGACGTACCGGCGCTGGTGGCGTGTTCGTGCACCAGCCGGACCGCGTCGTCGACGAGCTGACGGATGTGACGCTCATGGCGGAGCGCCAGGTCGAGGAGGCGGTCGATGGGCAGCCCGGCTCGACCGACAGTGGCCGCGGCGTCGAGCATGGCCACCGCGCCGTCGTCGAAGCGTTCACCTTCGATCCCGGCGACCGGGGTCACGAGCCCGGCGCCGACGAGGAGGTCGACCGCGGGGCGGGGCAGCCCGGATCGCTCGGCGATCCCGTCGCGGTCGAGGCCGTCGCGGTCGAAGGAGGCGCGAAGCTGCGATGAGAGGAGGGCGTCGTGCAGCGGGTCCGGCACGCCGCCACCGGCCGCGAGGAGCCGGCTGATCTGGGCCAGGCTGAACCCCTGGGTGGCGAGATCCCGGATGGAGGTCAGGCGCTCCGTGTGGTGACGGTCGTACCAGGCCACCCGCCCGTCCCGCCGGGGCGGATCGAGCAAGCCACGCGACTGGTAGTACCGGATGGTGGCGACGCTGACCCCGGCGTCGGTGGCCAACTGCTCGACCCGGATCGCGTTCACGGGCTAAGTCTATGAGTGATCACTCGAACAGTGATCGTGTCTACGAGTGATCACTCGAACAGTGACCGCTCGGATCGATACGGTGCGGCGCGTGCTCTAGGCTGGTCGGCGGTGGCGAGTCGCTTGGACGAACTACGGGAGCCTCTGCGCTCGCAACGCCTGCGCCTGCTTCTCGCGGCCCAGATCGTGTCCCAGCTCGGTGACTGGGCGGCTCGGCTCGCCCTCGCCCTGCTCGTCTACGACCGCACCGAGAGCCCGACCCAGACGGCGATCGTCGTCGCGGTGACCATGCTGCCGTGGCTCGGGATCGGTCAGGTGCTGGCCGGGCTCGGCGACCGCTACGGGCGGCGCCGCGTCATGATCATCGCCGATCTCGCCCGAGCGCTGATCTTCGCCGCCCTGGTGGTCTTCGACGACAGTCCGATCGCCGTCTACTATGTGGCCGCCTTCGTCGCCGGCTGCATCGACGCACCGTTCGAGGCCGCCCGGTCGTCGGCGATCGTCGACTCCGTCCCCGACGACGACTACCCCGACGCCATCGCCCTGTCCGCCGGTCTCGACCAGATCGGCCTTCTCGGCGGGTATGCGCTCGGCGGTGCGTTGGTCGGGTGGGTCGGCACGCGGGGTGCCTTGGGCGTCAACGCCCTGTCGTTCGTCGTCTCGGCGGGACTGTTGCTGCGCATGTCGCCCGATCGGCCGATCACCGGCCGCCCCGAGATCATCCGGGTGCGCCAGGCCATCGCGGTCATCCGTGCCGATCGGGTGATCACCCACAGCATGTTCTCGTTCTGCATGGTGGCCATGTTCGCCATGGCCATCGAGGCGCAGGTGGCGCCGTTCGGGCAGGGCGTGCTCGGCATGCCGGAGAGCCAGATCGGGTTGCTGGCCGCCATGGTGACGATCGGCGGCATCGTCGGGACCTACCTGTTGCGCTGTCCGCGGCCACGATCTGCGGCTGGCTCGGCTCACCGGCGTGTCCGGCTTGATCGGCGGCGTGGTCAGCTTGATCGCCTTGAGCCTCGAACCGACCGTCCTGCTGGCCTACATCGCCTACCTCGGTGTCGGTGTGGCGTTCCTCTCGTCGATCCCGGCCAACGCCGCCGCGGGCCGACGTGTGCCCGATGAGGTTCGTTCCTCCACCTTCGCCATCCTCCAGGGCTTCGTGCTCGGCTCCCAAGCGCTCGGTGCGCTGCTCGGTGGCGTCGCCGCGGACATCTGGGGTGTTCGTGAGACGGTGGTGGTGGCGGCCGCCGCGACGGCCCTCAGCGGTGTCGTCGTACTGATCACGGTGCCCCGGCGGTACCTCGCCGAGGAGCTGCGGAAGAGCCAGATCCCCGTCGTCGAGCTCGGAGGTCCGGTCGACATCCGCACCGCCGGCGAGGTCGACAGCACCAGCTTCGCCGTTGCCGGCCGGTAGCATCGCCGCCGATGTTGACCCAGCTCGGCGCGTCCGACCTCGACACGGTCGTTCGGACCTACGCCGACCTCCTGTCCCGGCACCGCGACGCGGTGAACCAGCTCAACGTGTACCCGGTTCCCGATGGCGACACCGGCACCAACATGACCCTGACGTTGAAGTCGGTCGTGAGCGAGCTCGATGCGCTGCCCGCCGGAGCCGACATGGTGGCGGTGGCCCGGGCGATCAGTCACGGGTCGCTCATGGGGGCACGCGGCAACAGCGGCGTCATCATGAGTCAGATCTTGCGGGGCTTGTGCGGGGTGCTCGACGACCATGACGCGGCGGGCCCGGCCCACGTCGCCGCCGCTCTCGCCGCCGCCTCGAGCGCGGCGTACGGTGCCGTCCTCAAACCCGTCGAAGGCACGATCTTGACCGTAGTCCGGGAGGCGTCGGAGGCGGCAGTCGACCAGTCCGAGGACGGCGCCGATCTGGTCGGTGTCGTCGGGTCCGCCCGGCTCGCCGCTCAAGATGCGCTCGACCGGACGCCGGAACTGCTCCCTGTTCTCGCCGCCGCCGGCGTGGTCGATGCGGGCGGTCGCGGCTTCGTGCTCTTCCTGGACGCGTTCCTGCACGTCGTCGACGGACGCGACCTACCCGAGCCTGATGCCATCTCGGCGCCCCTCCTCACCGAGACCGTGGTCCACGAGGCCGGCGGGATCGCCGACCTCCGCTACGAGGTCATGTACTTCCTCGACGCTCCCGACGACGGGATCGGCGAGTTCAAGCAGCGCTGGGGTGGCATCGGCGATTCCATCGTGGTGGTCGGCGGTGACGGCGTGTGGAACTGCCATGTTCACACCAACGACATCGGCGCGGCGATCGAGGCCGGGATCGAGGTCGGCCGACCCCACAAGATCCGGGTCACCGACTTGTTCGAGGAGGTCGCCGAACGTTCGTGGGTGGCGCAGGCGCTCGACACGGGTGAGGTCCGGATGGTTCCGTGCGCGGTCGTCGCCGTCGCGATCGGTGACGGCGTCCGCCGCATCTTCGAGTCGATGGGAGTGCAGCACGTCGTCGTCGGTGGGCAGACGATGAACCCGTCGACCGCCGAGCTGCTCGAAGCGGTCGAGTCGGTCCCGTCGGGTGAGGTCGTCATCCTGCCCAACAACAAGAACATCATCGCCGTCGCCGAACAGGTCGACAGCCAGACCGACAAGTCGGTCCGGGTCGTGCCCACCCGAAGCGTCGCTGAGGGTTTTGCCGCCTTGGTCGCCTACGACCCCGAAGATGGCGCCGATCACAACCACGACCAGATGGCCGCCGCCGCCTCCCACGTCGTCACCGGCGAAGTAACCCGCAGCGTGCGCGACACCGAGTCCTCGGTTGGGGCCATCCGCACCGGCGATTACATCGGCTTGGCGGCCGGCGAGGGCATCGTGTCCGTGGCTTCCACGGTTGTCGAAGCGGCCTGCCGGCTGCTCGACGAGATCGTCACGCTGGATCATGAGTTGGTGACCGTCATCTGCGGGGCTGACGCCACCGAGCCGGAGTCCTCGGCGATCGTGGAGTGGCTGGCCGCCAAACGTCCCGACGTCGAAGTCGAGGTCCACGACGGTGGGCAGCCGCTGTACCCGTACTACTTCGGGGTGGAGTGACCGCCTCACCGGGGACCCGCCATGCCCGTCGGTGACCCTCCCCTGCGCCTGGCGGACCTCGCCGCGCTGCCGCTCGAGCGCATCAAGGGGGTCGGGCCGAAGAAGGCCCAGTCAGCCGCCGAGCTCGGCATCGCGACGGTGCTCGACCTGCTGACCTACTACCCACGCCGCTACATCGATCGGACCCGGGAGGCGACGGTCGCCGAACTGGTACCCGGTGAGGAGGGGATGGTCCTGGTCGAGATCCGGTCGGTGACGTCTCGGCGCCTGAAGAACCGTCGCACCATGACCGAGATCACCGTCGGCGACGAAACCGGTCGGCTCAAGCTGGTCTTCTTCAACCAGCCCTGGCGTGAGCGGCAGCTCCAGGAAGGCATGACCGCGGCGGTCTACGGCAAGGTCGAGTTGTACCGCGAGGCCCGGCAGATGACGAACCCCATCGTCGACCTGCTGGGGGATCGCACCGGCCGCATCGTGCCGGTTTACCCGCAGTCCGAGAAGGCCGGCATCGCCACGTGGGACCTGGCGGCGTGGACCGAGGACGCGTTGGCCAAATCGGCACCCCGGGGCATCGAGGACCCGGTGCCGGACGCCGTCGTCGAACGGTTCCGGTTCGTCGACCGTCAGCGGGCGCTGGCGTGCATCCACCACCCGAGCTCGATGGCCGAGGTCGCCGAGGGTCGCCGCCGACTGGTTTTCGACGAGCTGCTCCGCATCCAGGTGCGCCTGGTGCAGCGCAAGCGGGAGCTCGAGCGCACGGCCAAAGGGATCGTGCACCTGGTCGGCGGGGAGTTGGTGCGTCGGTTCCACGAGCGGTTGGACTTCCCGCTCACCGGGGCGCAGCAACGGGTCATCGCCGAGATCGAGGCCGATCTCGCCGCGCCCCACCCGATGCATCGGCTGCTGCAGGGTGACGTGGGCTCCGGGAAGACCGTGGTCGCCGTGTCGACGTTGTTGGCGGCCGTCCAGGGTGGCCACCAGGGAGCCCTGATGGCGCCTACCGAAGTCTTGGCGGAGCAGCACCATCTCGGGATCTCGGCGCTCCTCGATGGGTTCGCGGTCCCCGACCCGGACACGCTCATGGGCGAGCGTCCGCTGAAGGTGGAGCTCCTGGTCAGCCGCATCGGTGCCGCGGCTCGGCGCCAGGTCCTGGCCGACCTGGCCAGCGGTCAGATCGACCTCGCCATCGGCACCCACGCGCTGATCCAGGAGGGCGTGGCCTTCGCCTCGCTGGGCGCGGTGGTGATCGACGAGCAACACCGGTTCGGGGTGGAGCAGCGGGCGGCGTTGCGGGACAAGAACGCCGACGGCACCGTCCCGGATGTCCTCGTCATGACCGCCACCCCGATTCCGCGCACGGCCGCCATGACCGTGTACGGCGATCTCGACGTGTCGGTGCTCGACGAGCTGCCGCCGGGGCGCACCCCGATCGTCACCTCGTGGGACATGGGTGACGACGCCGAGATGGGGGTGTGGGCCCATGTGCGCACCGAGGTGGCCGACGGTCGCCAGGCGTACGTCGTCTGTCCGCTCATCGACGAGTCGGAGAAGCTCGAGGTGGCGTCGGCCGAGGAGACGTACCAGCGGCTCGACGCCGGGGAGCTCTCCGGACTCCGACTCGGACTGCTGCACGGCCGGCTGGCCCCGGCCGAAAAGGAGCGGGTGATGTCGGCCTTCCGGGCGGGCGAGGTCGATGTCCTGGTGGCCACGACGGTCATCGAGGTCGGCGTCGACGTGCCGAACGCCACGGTCATGGTGATCCTCGACGCCGACCGATTCGGGATCGCGCAGCTCCACCAGCTCCGGGGCCGGGTCGGGCGAGGCGCCCACCGGTCCACGTGCCATCTCGTCGGGGAACCGTCGACCCCTGACGGGCAGGCGCGACTGGAGGCGTTGGTGGCGTCGACCGACGGCTTCGAGCTGGCCGAGGTCGACCTCGACCTGCGGGGCGAGGGCACGATCATGGGCGAGCGCCAGAAGGGCCGCAACGACCTCAAGCTGGCCTCGTTGCGGCGTGATCGTGAGTGGGTCGAGGTGGCCCGCAACGTCGCCGTGGAGATCGTCGACGCCGACCCGACCCTGGCCCGGCACCGCGAGCTGGCGGAGGAGATCGACCTCCTGCTCGGCGAGGACGAAGCCGACTTCCTCCTCAAGAACTGATCCCAGCCGCGTCGCCGGTGCCGATCAGCCCCTCGAACTGCGCGCGGCGAGCGCCCTCCTGGGTTGCGCTGCGCGCGCAGTTCACGGTGGAGGTGCCGGTGGGGTACGCCGTCAGTTGCTGACGACTCAGCTGTCGAGGTCGTCGAACTCGACGACTCAGCTGTCGAGGTCGTCGAACTCGACGACGATGTCCCAGCGATCGAGGCAATCGGAGCATCGGTACGCCACGATGTCGCCCTCGTCGAACTCGGCGTCTGCCGCCGCGCCGAGCAGGTGGCAGGTTCCGCCGCAGTCGACGCAGATGATGGTGGTCGGGATCCGGGCGCCCATGGTCAGGCCAATCCGAGCAGCTGCTCACTCGCAGTCCACAACCGGCGGGCCGCGTCGTCGTCGGTGGCGAACGGTTTCGGCTCGGCGCGCCGGGACTTCACGAAGTACTCGCCGCTGACCTCGGCCACCGACGGGTCCGTGGCGAGGAACACGGATGTGCGCGCCCCCTTTTCGGGGGTGATGAAGAAGGGGCTGGCCAGCCGCATCGCCCAGTCGCCGAGCCGGCCGCCGTCGCCGTCGCGCCCGAGGCGGGTGCGGACGGCACCGGGGTGACACGAGTTGGCGGTGACGCCGGTGCCGGCCAGTCGGCGGGCCAACTCGCGGGTGTACAAGATGTTGGCCAGCTTGGACTCGCCGTAGACCCGCATCACCTTGTAGTCACTGGTGGTCTGGAGGTCGTCGAAGTTCAACCCGCGTTTCGCCATTCCATGGGCGTCGGAGGCGACGACGACGATCCTTCCGGCCTCGGCCGCCTGGACGAGTGGCAACAGCTCGTGGACGAGCAACATGTGGCCCAGGTGGTTGACGCCGAACGTGGTCTCGAATCCGTCGACGGTGGTGGAGCGGTGGAGCTGGACGATCCCGGCGTTGTTGATCAGCACGTCGAGGTGGCCGAGCTCGTCGCGGAGTTGGGCCGCGGTCTCGCGGATCGACGCCAGCGAGGCGAGGTCGAGCTGGCGATGCTCCACGGTTGCTGCAGGGACCGTCGCTCTCACAGCGGCGACCGCCGCCATCCCTTTGGCGGCGTCACGGGTGGTCACGATGACCCGGTCGCCCTGCTCGGCGAGGGCTCGTGCCGTGGCGAGCCCGATCCCGGCGTTGCCGCCGGTGATGAGGATCGTCCGGGCCGAGTCGGTAGGCATGGCGGCGACGCTATCGCGACCCGCATCGGGCGCCGTTGACCCAGCTGCGACCACGATCCTAGATTTGCGATCATGCACAGAAATAGGCGGAAACAGGGTGAAATTTCGCGATTCGCGCTCGATGGTCCTGGCCGGAAGTCTTCTCCTGGCCGGGCTGGCCAGTGCCGGACCGGTCTCGGCGCAGGCGCAGGACACGACGCCACCCACGATCCCGATGGGTGCGTTCACGTACTACAACACCTTTGCCCGCATCGACAACGAGATCATGGAGTGGAACGAGAGCTACGACGCCGGTGGCATACGCGGCTACCTGATCCACGTCGACGGACGGTTCGATCGGTTCGTCCCGAATCCCCGGAGCGTCGACGAACGCCTCGCGGTCAGGGTCGGCGCCGGTGGCCGCTACGAGCTCCGGGCCCAGGACAACGCAGGCAACCTGTCGGCGCCCGTGACCATGGGCCTCGAGAGTTCGTTCGGACAGGGGGTGTCGTTGCAGGCGACGGCGGCGGCGACTCGTGTCGATCTCACCTGGAACTTGGGCGGCGGCGCGTCGCCCGGCGGCTTCGACATCCTGCGCGATGGTGTCGTGCTCAGCCATGTGAACGCCTCGACTCGGGCGTACACCGACACCACGCTGTCACGGGGGGTCCGCCACTACGCGGTGCGGGGGACGACGGACGAATCAGGTACGGCTCAGCCGACCGCCGCCTCGCGCTACGTCTATGTGGGCCCCGCAGACGGTGCCGCACCGTCGGCGCCCGGGTCGGTCGGCGCCACGGTGTCGGGTTCGTCCATCGCCGTGACGTGGAGTGGAGCGACTGACGACGTGGGTGTGGTCGGCTACCGCGTCTACTCGTTCTTTCGCCGGGATGAAGTCGGCCCCAACGCGCGATCGTTCACCATCCCGGGCGCGCCCCCCGGTATCCATCGGGTCCGGGTCGGCGCCGTCGACCCAGCAGGGAACGTCACCTACTCGGGGTTCGTCACGGTGACCGTTGGTGGTCCCGACACCACCCCGCCCTCGCCGCCCGCGGTCACGGAGAGTTTCGCCTTCACCACGGCTCCGTTCCTGCTGCTCGGGCCCGCGACCGATGCCAACGGCATCAACGGGTATCTCATCCACGTCGACGGGGTCTACCGGATGTTCCGTCGCCCCCTCGCCCTGGTCCCGATCGACGATCCCTGGGGTGCCGGGCTGCGCCCGGTCCTGGCCGCCTCAGAGCTCTACACGATGACCGGTTCGTCCGGGTGGCACCGAGTCGACGTGCGGGCTCAGGACATGTTCCAGAACAACTCGGTGCCGACGACGTTGTGGTTGCTCGATGGCTGCCTCTGCGTCGAATCCCTTCCGTATCCGATCGGAGTCGATGTCGTCCCGACGGCTGCGGGGGGCGTAACGGTCACATGGGACGCCCCGCCGTCGAGCCTCTCCGAGCTCAAAGGATGGGTCATCCACCGCGACGACCGATACGTCGCCTTCGTGCCGGCCGGGAGCTCGCCGACATGGTCGAGCGAACTCGAGTCCCCCGGGAGTCACAGCTACACCGTCCGGACTCAGCTGCGCGACGGTCGGTACTCGGACCCGTCGGGGGACACGGTGACCATCGCCGAACCTCCCGGCGCGCCGAGACCGCCGACGCAGGTGAATCTCGACAGCAGCCCCACGCCTCCGGGTACTGCGCTGGTCAACTGGAGCTACGACCAGTTCGGATCGCTGGCCGCCGGCGCGCTCGTCCATGTGGACGGGCAGTTCCGCGCGTGGGTGCCCGTCGGATCTGGCCTCTACGGTTGTGGTTGCATCATCACGCTCGACCTCGCACCGGGACCGCATCTGGTCGAGGTCCGCACCCAGGACAGCCGGGGCAACAACTCCACACCCGTCGGCCTCAGCGTGACCATGCCGCCGCTGACCTGAGTTCGTAGCGGACCTGGAGTCGCTGACCTGAATTACAGTCATGGACAGCATGTAACGCCGTCGCTACGATGAGCGGTATGTCGTCGCTGCACCTCGAACGGCCCCTGTCATCCCGGGTCGCCGCGGGCAGCGCGCCGTGGGCCGGCAACCCTCCCCACCCGGCGGCGGCCCGGCAACGGCTGGTCGAGGCCGCGGAGCGGTGCATCGCCCGTGACGGTCTGGCCGCCACCTCGGTCGCCTCCGTGGCGGCCGAAGCCGGCGTCAGCCGCCCCACCGTGTACCGGTACTTCGACGACCGCGACGCGCTCGTCCGTCAGGCGTTCCATGCCGCGGCGGAACGGCTGCGGGAGGATGTGGCCCTCACCCTCGACGGCGTCACCGATCCGGCTGATGCGCTCGTCGAGGCGGCGATGGCTGCGTTGGCCTTCCTCGAGGCCGACCCCGTTCTGTCCGCCATCTGGAACGCCGCCGCGTCCGATGGCACCGTCGTCAGCACCTTCACCGGTGAGGCCGCCATCGAGTTCGCGTCGCTCGCCCTTGCGCCGGTGATCGACCGGGCGGGCTGGACCACATCGGAGGCGCACGAGTGCGTCGAGACCACGCTCCGGTTTGCCCTGTCGCTGCTCATCTCACCGCTCCCCGAGCGCACCGCTGCTGAGCTGGGTACGTACCTGGAGCGACGGCTGCTTCCCGCCGTCGGGCTGCATCTCGGCCGCACCCGTCGCTGATCACACCCCTACTCACGATCCGAATCCCGAGAGGACGCCATGCGCACCGACACCCTCACCTCTGGCCAAGAGCTGGTCGATCCCGCCTACTACGGAGAGTTCGGTCCGCCGCACGAGATGTGGACGGCGTTGCGGCACCACTCGCCCGTGTATCGATGTGAGCCCCGGTCTTATCCCGCCTTCTGGGCCGTGACGGGGCACGACGAGATCCTCGAGATCTCCACGCAGCCCGACATCTTCCTGAACCAGCCCGGCATCGTCCTGACCGCCGAGGGGTACGCGGATCGCAGCCAGGGGGTCGGCCAGCTGCGGACCATCGTCGAGATGGATCCGCCCGAACACCGCGCCTTTCGCAAGGTCGCGGCCCCGTTCTTCACCCCTCGGTCGATCGCCCGCTACGAGGAGGCGACGCGCCGGAGCGCCAAGGAACTGATCGACGCCCTGGCCGGAACCACCGGCGAGGGCGAATGCGATTTCGCCACCGACCTGGCCACGGCGCATCCGCTGCGGATCCTGTCGACCCTGCTCGGTCTGCCCCGAGAGCAGGAGCCCACCATTCTGCGCCTGACCAACCAGCTCTTCGGCTCCGACGACGCCGAGCTGGCCCGCCCCGGCGTCGATCACCAGACCGCCATGATGGAGATCGCCGGGGAGCTCTTCGCGATGTTCGAGGAAGTGATCACCGATCGTCGGGCCCATCCGCGCGAGGACCTGATCTCGATCATCGCCAACGGGTTGGTCGACGGCGAGCCCATGGGCCCGCTCGAGACCTTCGGGTATTGCCTGATCACCTTCACCGCGGGGCACGACACGACCAAGAACGCCCTGGCCGGTGGCCTCAACGCCTTCATCGAACACCCCGACCAGCTCGAGCTGCTCCGGCAGGAACCCGATCTCCTCCCGTCCGCGGTCGACGAGGTCATCCGGTGGGCGTCTCCGGTCAACTACATGATGCGCACCGCCAAGACCGACGCCGAGGTGGCCGGACAGAAGATCAGCGCCGGAGACCACTTGCTCCAGTTCTACGCATCGGCCAACCGGGACGAGCGGCACTACGACGAACCCTTTGCGTTCCGCATCGACCGCGAGGCCAACAAGCACATGGGGTTCGGTATCGGTGAGCACTACTGCATGGGCGCTCACCTGGCCCGTATGTCGCAGCGGGCGCTCCTCGACGAGTTCTCGCGTCGGGTGGTGTCGATCGAGCGCACGGGCGATCCCCAGTGGATCTCCTCGAGCTTCGTCGTCGGCTACAAACACCTCCCCGTGCGGTACCGCTTCACCGTGTAGCCCCTAGCCTTCCGGCGTGCGCGTCGTGGCAGGCACTTACCGGGGACGCCGACTGGTCGCCCCTCCCGGCACCCTCACCCGCCCGACGAGTGATCGGGTCCGGGAGGCCATCTTCAACACGCTCTTCGGGCTGGTGGACCTGACCGACACCACCGTGGTCGACCTGTTCGCGGGTTCGGGCGCCCTCGGGATCGAGGCCTTGTCTCGCGGCGCGGCGTCGGCCGTCTTCGTCGACGACGACCGGCAGGCCCGCGCCGCCATCACGGCGAACCTCACCGCGCTCGGTCTCACGCACCGGGCGAAGGTGGTGGCTGGTGACGCCATCACGTGGGTCGAACGAGCGGGGCGACCCGTGGTTGCGGATGTGGTGTTCGCCGATCCTCCCTACGGCTACGACCGGTGGGACGTGCTGCTCGCCGCGTTGACAGCGGACATCGCCGTCCTCGAGTCCGATCGGGTACTCGACGGTTCCCCGGCATGGGAAGTCCTGAAGGTGAAGCGGTACGGCGGTACGGTGGTGACGTTCTGCGGCTCCCGCGCCGGGTCCGGGAACGCACAGACCCGCGCCGGGTCGGAGAATTCACAGAGAGGTGACCATTCGTGACGAGGGTGCTCTACCCCGGTTCGTTCGACCCCGTTCACAACGGGCACGTGGAGATCGTGGAGACCGCAGCTCAGCTGTTCGACGAGGTCGTCGTGGCCGCCGTCCGCAACCCTCAGAAGGGTGAGCCCTTCTTCACGCTCGACGAACGGGCGCAGATCCTGTCCGAGACCTTCGCCCACCTTCCGAACGTGAGCTTCACCAGCTTCTCCAGCCTGGTCGTGGATCTGGCCCGCGAGGTCGAGGCCGACTTCATCGTCAAGGGGCTACGAGCCGTCTCGGACTTCGAGAGCGAGTTGCAGATGGCGCACATGAACAACGCCGTCTCGGGCGTGCACACCCTCTTCATCCCGGCGGCATCGAGCCGAACCTTTCTGGCTTCGAAGTTGATCCGGGAGATCGCCAAGTTCGGGGGCGACGTGTCGAGCATGGTCCCGGAGCCCGCGGCCAAGCGCATCGCGGAGCGGTTCGGGAAGTGAACGACGAACCGTCGGCCCTCAGCGGATCGTCCACGGTCCCCACCGGCTCGACCTCCGCCGCTCCTGCGCCGACCGACACCGTCCTCCGGCGCGTGGTGGCCGTGCTGGAAGCGGCGCGTCCCGTCCCCCTCTCCACCTCGGTGATGGTGAACCGTGAGGAGCTGCTGGAGCTGATCGATACCGCGTTGACCCGCCTGCCCGAGGAGCTGCGGGCCGCCCGGTGGCTTCTCAAGGAGCGGGAGGAGTACCTGGCCACCGCTCGACGCGACGGTGACGAGATCTTGACCCTGGCCCGCTCCCAGGCCGAGCGCATGGTCGAGCGCAACGAGATCGTCAAGGCCGCCGAGATGCGGGCCCGCCGGGTGGTCGACGACGCCGAGGCCGAAGGCCGCCGGATCCGGCGCCAGGTCGAGGACATGTGCGACTCTCGGCTCGCCGAGCTCGAGGGCATCGTTGAACGGATCCGAACGGAGATCATCGAGGGTCGCATCGCCATGGCGGGGCCCCGCCGGCGCAAGAAACCGCCGACCCCGGAGCCGGAGCCGGCCCCGGCGGGACCGTTCGATCAGGACGCGGAATGACCGGGCCCCGCGGTGCGACCTCGGGCCGGTCCTCGTTCGTCGTCGATGTGGCCAAGCTCCGCGAGCGCCTCGGTTCCTCGGTCTCGCTCGAGGTCGACGGCGAGGTCGACGCCGTCGAGACCTCGACCGCCGAGCTGGTGGACGGCCAGGCTCGCCTGGTGGTCATGCTCGAGGCCGCAGTCGGTGGAGTGACAGCCCGAGGCGTGGCCTCGGGGCGCTTCCGGGGCGCCTGCCGACGCTGCCTCGAGCCCGTCGAAGGCGACTACGCGGCCGAGCTCGACGAGGTGTTCGAGGACGCCCCGGACCCCGAGGGCGAGACCTACCCGATCGTCGACCAGCGGGTGGATCTCGGACTGCTCGTTCGAGATGCGCTCCTTCTGGCGCTGCCGCTCGCGCCGACTCTGCGCCGCGGTGTGCGCCGGGCCCGACCCAGAACGGTTCCCCGCGGTCGTCGAGGGTGCCGCGCCTCCGACGCCCGACCCCCGCTGGGCCGCCCTCGGAGACCTGTCGTTCGACTGATTGCCTCCCACCGCTGTTCCTTTCTCGAGGTGAACCGTCGCCCAGACCCGATTTCTGAGCGTCAGGAGCAGGGTGGGTGTCGCGCAGCCTCGCCGGCCCGCTAGCCTTTCTCCCTCGTGGCAGTCCCGAAGAAGAAGACCTCCAAAGCCAAGAGTCGAAGCCGTCGAGCTTCCGCCTGGCGTCTGCGTATGCCCGCCCGGTCCACGTGCGATCGTTGCGGCTCGACCAAGACCCCACACGTCGTGTGCGGCAACTGCGGCTGGTACGCCGGCCGCCAGGCCGTCACCGTCGACTGAGAACCGGCTCCATCACGGTGCTACCCATTGCCCTTGACGCCATGGGGGGCGACTTCGCCCCATCCGAGATCGTCGCCGGGGCCCGAATCGCCTCCGAACAGCACGGGATCCCCGTGCTCCTCGTCGGCCGCCCCGACGAGCTCGGTGATACCGGCGGTCTGCCGGTCCTCGCCGCGTCCGAGGTCATCACCATGGACGATGAGCCCGGCAACAGCGTCCGGACCAAGAAGGACTCGTCGCTCGTCCGGGCCGCCGAGGCCGTCCGCGATGGTGCCGCCTCGGCGATGGTCAGCGCCGGCAACACCGGCGCCACGATGGCCAGCGCCCTGCTCCGCATCGGCCGGCTGAAGGGCGTGCAGCGCCCCGCCATCGCCACCCCGATCCCGAGCCCGACCGGGTTCCCCACCGTCCTGCTCGATGCGGGCGCCAACGCCGAGTGCCAGCCCGAATGGCTGGTCCAGTTCGCGCAGATGGGCGCCGTCTACTCCCGGATCCGCTTCGGGGTGGCCGAACCGCGCGTTGCGCTGCTGTCGATCGGCGAAGAGGCCGGCAAGGGCACACCCCTCGTGAAGGAAGCCTTCGCGCTCCTCGAGGCGGCCGGGTTGGCGTCGCTCCCGGCCCAGTTCATCGGCAACGTCGAGGGTCGTGACCTCATGGCCGAGGTCGCCGATGTCGTCGTGACGGACGGTTTCACGGGCAATGTCGCCCTCAAGACCCTCGAAGGTGGGCTGAAGGCCATGATGGCCGGCCTGCTCGGCGCCTTCGGCTCGTCGCCCGAGGCATCGGCCGCCGCCGACGTGCTCGCGCCGGCCCTCGGCCAGCTGTACGCGCGGTTCAACCCCGACACGTACGGTGGCGCCATGCTGCTCGGCCTGAAGGGCGTGTGTGTCATCAGTCACGGTTCGTCCCGGGCGGGCGCGATGACGAACGCCCTGAAAGTGGCCGCCGAGATGGTCGAGCGAGACGTGGTGGGCCAGCTCGCAGCTGCGGTCTCGCCCGGAGACTAGACGCCGTCTCACCGGCTTTTGGGGTGCGTCGCCGTTCCCCACAGATCGCCCGCCGACATCGGAATCGGGACTACACTCCCGCCGTCGCCGGTCCCGCCGGTCCCCGGAGGTTCCCTTGCCCGCCGAAACTCATGTCGAACGAGGCCCCATCGGCCGTGACGAGGTGCTCGCCATCGTACGCGACCGTTTGGCCGACATCTTGGAGATCGAACCGTCCTCGATCAACGAGGGCGATTCCTTCCAGGACGATCTCGACGCGGATTCACTCGCCCTGATCGAGCTGGTCGAGGGGATCGAGGAGGAGCTCGGAGAGCGCTCCATCGGATTCCGCATCGACGACGAAGACCTCGAAGATCTCCGGACCGTTCGTGATGCCGTCGACTACGTGATGGCCAAGCTGGGTTGAGGTGCCAGCCGACTCGCTCGCTCATACCTTCGCCGATCCGTACCTCCTCGACCAGGCGCTCACCCATCGGAGCTGGTGTGCGGAGCATCCCGGCGAGCAGTCGAACGAGCGACTCGAGTTCCTGGGTGACGCCGTGGTGAGCCTCGCGGTCGCGGACTACGTCTACCGGTCGTTCCCGGACATGCGAGAGGGCCAGCTGGCCAAGGTCCGAGCCGAGGTGGTGTCAGCATCGACGCTGGCCGATGTCGCCCGTCGCGTGGAGCTCGGGGCCATGATGCGCCTGGGCCGTGGCGAGATCTCCACCGGTGGCCAGGCCAAGGTGTCGATCCTGGCCGACACCTTCGAAGCGGTGATCGGCGCCGTGTTCATCGATGCCGGCTGGTCGGTGGCCCGCGACGTCGTCCTCCACCATCTGGCCGACCGCATCGAATCGGCAGCCCACGGCCCGGGGGCCGACGACTACAAGACCCGGCTCCAAGAAGCGCTGGCTCGCCAGGGAACCGAACCGCCCGACTACCAGCTGTCCTCCGAGGGTCCCGACCACGACAAGCGTTTCACCGCCGCCGTGCTCATCGGCGGCGAGGTGCGAGGCACGGGTCAAGGAACATCGAAGAAGCAGGCCGAGCAGGCGGCGGCCCGTTCGGCCTGGTCGACCCTCGTCCACGACACGACGATCCACGGATCGTGAGGAGAACCGGGCCCATGCGTGAGCTGCCGGAGATCGAAGTGCTGCGTCGAGAGCTCGAGCGGGAGGTCGCGACGCGCAAGGTCAAAGAGGTGACGGCGGCCGGGATGGCGTTGCTGCCTCGTTACGCGAACCGGAAGGGCTTCACCTCGAAACTCGAAGGCGTGAAGATCACCGGCGTCACCCGCAAGGGACTTCACCTCATCGCCGCGTTGGACGACGGCAACCTGCTGGTCATCACCCTGGCCGGGAGCGGCAAGATCCGCCGCCATCAGGCCAAGGATGCCACTGAGCCCGGCACGCAGATCGTGATCGCCTTCACGCAGGGTCCGCAGCTGCGGTTCGTCGACGCGAGCGGCGATGGCGAGATGTTCGTGTGCGCGCCGGAAGAGCTGGCCGAGGCGCTTCCCGAGATCGATCAGCTCGGCTTCGATCCGGTCGAGAGCGCCCTGTCGTGGCTCCGATTCGGGGAGCTGGTGATGCGGCAACGCAACAAGCTCAAGCTGGTGATGCAGGATCCCAAGGTCGTGGTCGGCATCGGTGATCTCTACGCCGACGAGATCTTGTTCGAAGCCGGGCTCCGGTACGACCGGCCGAGCGACTCGCTGTCGACCCAGGAGATCCGGCGCCTCTACCGCTCCCTGGTGGAGATCTTGCACGATGCGATCAAGCACCGGGGCACCACCCTCGAAGGCGACGACTTCGGCGACCTCGCGGGCCAACCGGGCGGCTACGGCGAGTTCCTCCAGGTGTACGGGCGCGAGGGTCAGCTGAGTCCTCGCTCCCGCACGCCGATCCGCAAGATCAAGTTCAACGGACGCTGGACCTACTACTGCGACACGCAGGTCTAGTCGCTCGCCTCCGGGTGCGACGGTGAACCAGCGTTGGCGACCGCGGTGACCGCCGGGGCGATCGGGCTGAGCAGGAAGATCTCGGGAATCCGGCGCACGATCGAGGGGGAGCCGGTGACCACGAGCTGCTCGTCCTGCATGGCGCGCCGGAGGTCGATGCGGCCGAGCCAGATCTGGTACAGCGTCGACAGGTCGGCGGCGATCACGGCGTCGACCCCGAAGCCGGGATCGAAGGTGCACACCGACGGACCGCTGCTGTCGTGCATGATCCAGATACGCAGACGAAGACCCTCGAACCGGAACTCGAGCACGATTCGCTCGGCGCGCACGCCGGAGAAGTCGAGACGGTCGTGCACCCACCACATCAGGAGCTGAGGATCGAGTTCCTCGTCACGAGGCTCGTGGAACATCCATTTGGCGCCCCAGTTCCCGAGGCCGAACACGATGTCGTAGAGCTCCCGGCCGGCCGGCGTGAGCAGGTACTCGTCGCCGATGTGGTCGACCACGCCGGACCGTTCGAGTTGGCGGAGTCGTTTCGACAGGAGGGTCCGGGACAATCGAGGGTTGCAGCGGGACAATTCGTTGAACCGTGTCGCCCCGCAGAGCAGATCTCGCACCACCAGCATCGACCATCGTTCACCGAGCACCTCGACCGCCCGTGAGATGGGGCAGTACTGCCCGTATCCGCGTGGCGTGACCTCGACCAGCCCCGCGTCGAGGTCATCCGGCTTCGGGAGATCGCGGCTGGTCGGGCCGGCGAATGACGGGGTCGCGCCCATGCGCCGACCCTACGCGCCCGAAGCGGTGCACGCGAGTGCAGATTCTGGACCGCCCTGAGTCCACATCTTGCACTGGTCAGCGGCGACCGGCCTTCCTACCGTCGACCTCAGAGTCCGATGAGCCGCTACGTGGCTCTTGACCAACGGGAGAGAACCTTATGTCCACCACTGATACCAGGCTCGGGGCGCCCACGATGACGTCGACCGCCCCGGCCGTGGCGGCCGATCCGACCTCGCGTCGTCACTGGACCGGGGCGAGCCGGACCAGCCCCTGGCTCCTCGCCGCCGAGGGTCTGATCGGGCCGCTCAGCGAACGGGCGGCGGAGCACGACCGGGACAACACCTTCGTCGACGAGGCGTACGACCTGTTGCGCGAGTGCCGGATGATGTCGATGCTCGTGCCGACCGCGATCGGGGGCGGGGGCGCCTCGCTCGCCGAGACGTGTGCGTTGCTCGCTGAGCTGGCGCACGGCTGTCCGGCCACCGCGTTGGCCTTCTCGATGCATCACCACCTGGTGGCGGCCCAGGTGTGGCGCCACCATCGTGACCTCCCGGCACCCGTCCTCACGAAGGTCGCCGACGCGGAGCTGGTTCTGGTCTCGACCGGCGCGTCGGACTGGCTGGCGTCGAACGGCACCGCCACCAAGGTGGAGGGGGGCTTCCGGGTCATTGGCCGCAAGGCGCCGGCGAGCGGCGCGCCGGCTGGCGACATCCTCGTCACCAGCGTCCGTTGGGAGGACGGACCTGACGGTCCGCAGGTGATCCACGCCGCCGTGCCCTTTTCCGCCGACGGAGTGAGCATCGAGCTCACCTGGGACACCATGGGGATGCGGGCCACCGGGTCGCACACCGTGGTGCTCGACGACGTGTTCGTGCCCGACGCCGCCATCGCGCTCACCCGCCCCGCTGACGTGTGGCACCCGGTGTGGAGCACGGTGCTCGGCGTGGCGATGCCCCTGATCATGTCCGCGTACGTCGGCGTCGCCGAGGCCGCGGCGACGCGGGCCGTGACCCTGGCGGTCGGCCGGGATCCGTCGGTGTCGGCGCCACTCGTCGGACGGATGCTGACGCATCTCGCCGTGGCTCGCGACGTCGCCCGGGCCATGATCGACTCGGCGGAGAACCTCCGATTCGACAACACGATCGACCTTGCCGCGATGACCCTGGCTCGCAAGACCGCCGTGGCGACCGCGGTGCTCGACACCACCCGGCTGGCTCTGGAGGCCGGCGGAGGTCGAGCCTTCTCGACCGATGCCGGCATCGAGCGGCTCCATCGTGATGCGCACGGCACGTTGTTCCATCCCCTCCCTGCCGCCCAGCAGGCGATGTTCACGGGCCGGGCCGCCCTGGGTTTGGACCCCGTGGGGTGATCCGAGACGACAACATCGCGAACACTGGCAACACTGGGCACAGTAGTTGACCAGAGCAACGGGTCGAACTACACCGCTGTAATCCAGGCGTTAGGGTGCTCGCGCGTGTTCCTCAAGTCGCTGAGCCTCAAGGGCTTCAAATCGTTCGCCGACCCGACCTCGCTCGATTTCGAGCCCGGCGTCACGGTCGTCGTCGGTCCCAACGGCAGCGGCAAGTCGAACGTGGTCGACGCGATCGCGTGGGTGCTCGGGGCGCAGGCTCCGAGCGCCGTGCGCTCCCAGAAGATGGACGATGTCATCTTCGCCGGCACGAGCAAACGAACGGCGCTCGGCCGGGCCGAGGTCTCACTGACCATCGACAACTCGGCGGGCCTGCTGCCCATCGACTTCACCGAGGTCACCCTCACCCGCACGTTGTTCCGCACGGGTGAGAGCGAATACGCCATCAACGGCGCGCCGTGCCGGCTGCTCGATCTCCAGGAGCTGCTGTCCGATACCGGGGTCGGTCGGCAACAGCACGTGATCGTCTCCCAGGGCCAGATCGACGCCGTGCTCAATGCCCGCCCGGAGGATCGGCGGTCGGTCATCGAGGAAGCCGCCGGCGTGCTCAAGTACCGCCGGCGCAAGGAGAAGGCCGAGCGCCGGCTCCGCTCGACCGAGGCGAACATGACGCGCGTCCAGGATCTCCTGCGTGAGGTCCGTCGCCAGTTGCGCCCGCTGGAGCGGCAGGCCGATGCCGCCCGCCGCCACGGTTCCGTCGCCGCCGAGTTGGCCGCGCTCCAACGATTCGCCGCCGGGCGGGAGTTGTCCGCCCTGCGCGAACGCCAGCGCACCGGTGTCGAACGCCAGCATCAGCTCCAGCGTGACGACGTGGCGGCACGCGCTGAACTGTCCGGACTCGACGCGTCGATCCTGGCCACCGAGGCCCGTCTGGCCGCCCAAGGTGGCGATGACCTCGGCGACACCGTGGCCCGCTACGAAGCGTTGCGCGAACGAGCTCGCGGACTGGCGGCCCTGCTGGCCGAGCGGCGTCGCACCATCGAGCGCGAGCGGGCCTCCTTCGTCGACCAGGCGGTCGTCGCCACACTCGAAACCGAGGCGGCACGCCTGGCGACCGACCTCGCCGCCGTGGAGGCCGAGGCCGAGGCACTGCTCCCCGACGCCGATCGTCTCGCCGAGGCCGAGGGCGAGCTCGACGCCCGACGCAGCCACTACCAGGAGACCTGGAGCGAGGGCGTGGCTCCGCCGTCGGGTGAAGCAGCCGAGGTCCGCGGTGCGCTCACCGCCCTTCGGTCGGCGGCCGAGCAGGCCGATCGCGAACGCCAGCGGCTCACCACCCGGCTCGATGCGCTCGCCGCCCGCACGGCTGGTTTTGCCGCCACCCGGCTCGAGATCCAGCAGCGCCTCGCCGCGGCCGACGAAGGGGAGGGGGGCCTGGTCGAGCGGGTCGACGCCGCCGACCTCGCGGTTGCCGAGGGCGAGACCGAACTGGCCGGGGTCGATGCTGAGCTCGCTCGACTCACCAGCCAGCAGCAAGCCTGGCAGGCGCGCGCCGATGCGCTGGAGATGGCGCTCGGCGAGGCGCGAGCGCGTGCCGGTGCCGAACGGCTGGTCGGGATCGACGGCGTGCTCGGCACGTTGCTCGAGCTCATCGATGTCGATGCGGGCTGGGAAACGGTCGTCGAGGTCGCCCTGGGCGACGCCTTGGCGGCCGTCGTCGTCGCCGATCCCCAAAGTGGCCTGCGGGCTGTCGAGACGCTCCGCTCCGGCGATGTCAGCGGTGCGTTGGTGGTCCTGGGTCGACCCCGGCCGACAGCGCCACTCGCCGCCGCCGTCGGCGATCCCGTACGCCCTCGGGTGCGATCTCACCGGGGCGATCTCGACGGCCTGCTCGATACTCTCGTCGCCAACGTGGTGCGCATCGACGACTGGCATCAGGCGGTCCAGGCGTCGCTCGATCATCCCGATCTGATCGTCGTCACGGCGAGCGGCGACCGTCTCGGTCCGACGGGGTGGCGAGTCGGGATGGCCGGTACGGGCGCCACCGGCGCCGCCCTCGACGAAGCCCGTCGAGCGCGCCGACCAGGCGTCCACCGAGCGGTCGACGGTCGAGCAGCAGCGCATCACGGTGGTCGGCGAGCTCACTGGCCGACGCGCCCGAGCCACCGACGCCCACGCCACGCTCGATCGCCACGACCAGCAACTGTCGTCCGCCGCGTCCGAGTTGCAGCGCCTCGACGCCGAGCGCCAGGGCATCGATGCCGAGATCGATTCCGTCAGCAAGCAGATCGATGAGCTGTCCGAGCGGATCGCGCACGAGGTGAGCCGCATCCGCGAGCTCAAGGAGCGCCTACCCCACCTGGAAGCGGCCGATGCCCAGGCCCATGCGCTGTCTCGAACCATGGCGGAGGCGCGCGATCAGCTGGAGGAGCACGCCACTGCGGTAGGTGTCCTTCGCACCGACCTCGAGGTGCGAGCCGCCGGCATCGAGCAGCGTCGAACGTTGTTGAGGGGCCGTCACGAGGAGGTTGAACGTCGCCTCGTCCACCTCGTCGCGGAACGCGAAGAGGCTGAGGAACGCCGGCTGGAGCTGGATCGGCGCGAGCTGCTCATCGAGCAGCTCGCGGTCGTCGTCGCCGATCGCCTGACCCATGTCGAGGCCAACCTCACCCGTCTCCGCGAGCGACGCCGGGCGCAGTCCGAGGCGTCGCGTGCCGTGGCGACTGAGCTCGAAGGTCTCCGCCGCCGCCGCCAGGCGGCCGAGGTCCGCCTCGGTGAACTGCGTGAGCACTCGCACCGCGCCGAGATGGAGACCGCCGAGGTGGGGCTGCGGCTCGAGGGTCTGTTGGAGCGCATTCGTGCCGAGCTCGACACCGACCCCGACACCGTGGCGTCCGCCGAGTGCCCGCCGCTGGCCGAAGGCGTTTCCCCTCCGGCCCGTATCCGCGAGCTGGAGCGCGAGATCAAACTCATGGGCCCGATCAATCCGCTGGCCCTGCAGGAGTTCGAGGAGCTCCAGGTACGCCACCAGTTCCTCCAGGATCAGCTCGACGACATCCGCAATGCTCGCCGAGATCTGGCTCGCGTGATCCGCTCGATCGACGAGGAGATCGTCAACGTCTTCGCGTCCGCGTTCGCCGATGTGAGCTCCAACTTCGAGACGCTGTTCCAGACCTTGTTCCCCGGCGGCGAAGGCCGCCTGCGGCTCACCGAACCGGACAACCTGCTCGAGACCGGCATCGAGGTCGAGGCCAAACCATCGGGCAAGAACGTCAAGAAGCTGTCGTTGCTGTCCGGCGGTGAGCGGTCTTTGACCGCGCTGGCGTTCCTCTTCGCGGTCTTCCGTTCCCGCCCGTCACCCTTCTACGTGATGGACGAGGTCGAGGCGGCGCTCGACGATCTCAACCTGCACCGGTTCCTGTCGCTCGTCGACGAGTTCCGCAACGAAGCGCAGCTCCTCATCGTGAGCCACCAGAAGCGCACCATGGAGGCGGCCGACATCCTGTACGGCGTCACCATGCAGCCGGGTGGCAGCTCCAAGGTCGTCAGCGAGCGGTCCGACGTCGTGACCGCCCGCGGCTCCGACCCCCGCGGCGAAACCGAAGCCGTCCTCGCTCACTAGGCGCTACGGGAGGCGGGAGAACCAGAGCAGCGAGAGCGCTCCGGTGAGGAAGGCCAGGAGGAGAGCCGCACCGACGAACCAGGCGCTGATGTCGCGGGTCACGGTGTCGACCCCGAACGCCGAGCCGATGTCCGCGTAGACCGATTCGAGCTCGTCGAGGGATTCGGCGCTGAAGAACGTCCCGCCGGTCTCGTCGGCCAGATCACGCAGGTCGCCCTCTCGGACCGGTACCTCCACGATGCCCTCGAGGGGCACGTCGATCACGCCGTCTTCGGTGCCGAAGGCGATGGTGGAGACGGGGATGCCCATCTCCTCGGCGGCGGTGGCCGCTTCCTCGACCGGTCGTCCGACGGTCGTCTCGCCGTCGGACATGACCACCAGGACGGCGGGCGGGGGACCGTCGCCACCGTCGTCCTGGTCCGACGAGTCCTCCGACGAGTCGGCGAGGGCGTCGAGCTCGGACCGGATCGCGTCGAGTCCGGTGATCACCGCCTCACCGATGGCCGTGCCCTCACTGAGTTGGAGCCGGGCGATGGCGTCTCGAATCTCGCCGTGGTCCCGGGTCGGCGGGATCAACGATGTCGTACCCGAGAACGAGACGAGTCCGAGCCGGATGTCGTCGGGAAGGTTGTCGATGAAGCTCTGCGCGGCCTCCTGGGCCGCTTCGATCCGGGTGGGGTCCACGTCGTCGGCCTCCATCGACAGCGAGACGTCGATGGCCATGACGACGATGGCCTCCTCACGCGGCACCTGTTCCTCCCGCTCGGGATGGGCGAAGGCCACGACGAGCAGGCTGCACAGGAGCACGAAGCCGAGCGCCGGCACGTGGCGCCGCCAGCCCGGCCGTTCGGGGGCAACGGTGTCGAGGAGGTCGAGGTTGGTGAATCGGACGGCGTAACGCCGCCCCAATCGCTGCACGATCACGTAGGCGACCACGAGCGCGGCCACGACGATCAACAACACGAGGCGCTCGGGCGCGGCGAAACCGAAAGCCACGGTCGGGCTAGGGAGGTACGTCACGGCGCACCTCCCGTGAGGGCCAGTCGCTCGCGCCGGGTAGCGACGAAACGAACGAGGTCGAGAAGCCAGTCCCGGTCGGTGCGCAGGACGAGGTGATCGGCGCCGGCCGCGCGCACCGTCGCCGCGTTGGCGGCGCGCTGGGCGGCGGCGGCGTCGCGGTAGCGCTGGCGCAACTTGGGATCGTTGGTCTGAACCTGGCGGATCCGTCCGGACTCGGTGTCCTGGAGCGAGATCAGACCGACGGCGGGGAGCTCCAGCTCTCGGGGGTCGACCACCTCGACGACGAGCACGTCGTGCCGGATGCCGAGGCGCCGGAGGCCGAACTCCCAACCGGGCGGTTCCAGAAGGTCCGAGATGACGATCGCCAGGCCCCGACGCGGGAACGTGGCCCCGAGCCGGTGCAGCCCCGCGGCCAGGGACAAGGGTTGGGCTCCGCTCGGCTCTCCACGCTGTTGCAGCAGTCGCAGCGCGCCCAGCAGGTGCGACCGGCCACCACGGGCCGGGATCTCGATGGTGCGCTCGCCGCCGACCGCGAGCAGACCGAAACGGTTGCCCTGGCGCGAGGTCACGAACCCGGCCGCGGCCGCGGCGACGAAAGCCAGGTCCTGTTTGGTCCGGTCGGCGGTCCCGAAGGAGAGGCTGGGGGAGAGGTCGACGAGCAGGCGGCTCTCCAGCTCCCGGTCGGCGATCATCTCCCGGATGTGGGGGACGGTCGTGCGGGCGGTGACGTTCCAATCCATGTGGCGGACATCGTCGCCGGGCGCGTACTCACGAGCCTCGCCGGCCTCGCTGCCCTGACCCGGCACGAGGCCGCGGTAGTCGCCGTGGAGCAGGCCGTCGAGCCGCCGGGTGACCTGGAGCTCGATACGCCGCAACACCGCGTGATCGGCGGAGCCGAGACCGATGTCGTTCGAGGTCATGGGTGGCCTGGGGATTCCGGGGTGCTCCCGCTCCCGGACGCTGAGTCGCCCTCGGCCGACGTCGCGGGGGCCCAGGGGGAGACCAGCGGCGCCGTCGCCGTGTCCGCGGCCGAGCCGACGACGACCTCGTCGAGCACCGACTTCGTGGCCACGGCCGGAGTCGGCTCCGTGACCGGCATCGCGGGGGTGGGGGTCGCCACCGCCGGAGGCGGGGGAGGGGGCGTGACCTCGGGCGCCGGGCCCGTCGGTGGCGGGGGCGGCGGGCTCGACGAGGCGGGGGCGGCCGGTGCCGCGCTCGGGGCGGGTCGGCCGCTCTGACGAGGCGAGACCGACGGTGCCGGGACGGTCCCGAGGATGCGGGACAGGACGTGGTCCGGGGTCTTCTCCTGGGCCAGCGCCTCGTAGGTGAGCACCAACCGATGGCGCAGGATGTCGGGCGCGACATCGAAGACGTCCTGGGGCAAGGCGTAACTCCGGCCTCTCATCAGGGCGAGCGCCCGAGCCGCCCGCACCAGACCCAGGCTGGCGCGGGGACTGGCGCCGTACGAGATGAGCGGGGCGAGGTCGGGCATCGTGAACGTGCTCGGGTCCCTCGTGGCCAGGACGAGGCTGACGGCGTAGTCGATGACGCCCTGATCGACCCACACCCGGTCCGCGAGCTCCTGGAGCGCGACCAGCTGATCGAGACCGAGGATCTGCTCGGGCTGCGGAGCCGATACGCCCATGCGCACCACCACCTGGACCTCCTCGGCCGGAGTCGGATAGCCCACGTTGATCTTCATGAGGAATCGGTCGCGCTGTGCCTCGGGCAGCGGGTACACGCCTTCGGATTCGATCGGGTTCTGCGTGGCCAAGACGAGGAATGGAGTCGGCGCCGGGTAGGTGGTCCCGCCGATCGAGACCTGACGTTCGGCCATGACCTCGAGCAACGCCGATTGCACCTTGGCCGGGGCGCGGTTGATCTCGTCGGCCAGCACGAAGTTGGCGAAGATCGGACCCAACTCGACGTCGAATCGCTCGGAGGACTGCCGGTAGATCCGGGTGCCGATCAGGTCCGAGGGCAGGAGGTCGGGCGTGAACTGGATGCGGGTGAACGATCCGCCGGTGACCCGGGCGATCGTCTCCACCGCCAGCGTCTTGGCCACGCCGGGGACGCCTTCGAGCAGGCAATGGCCCCGGCTCAACAGACAGACGAGGATCCGCTCGATCACCCGGTCTTGACCCACGATCACTTTCTTGACTTCGAACAATGCTCGTTCGAGTTGATCGGGTTGAGCGGTCACGCCGGAGGGGGTGGTGGTCATTGCATCCTCGGGGGTCGAGCGCCACTCAGGACTGAGCGGCTCCCCCAGTGAAGCCGATGGCGACGAAGAAACGGATAAAGCGACCCTGTGACCGACGCCGAGCGGTACTCCTGGGCCCGGCGTGACCGACGCCGAGCGGTACTCCTGGGCCCGGCGTGACCGACGCCGAGCCGACGCCGAGCTTTATCCCGGGGCGGATACCGTTCGCGACGATCCGCGTACTGGTTGTCGATGACGAGATCGATCTGGCCGATGCCGTGGCTCGAGGGCTGCGACGAGAGGGATACGCGGTCGACGTCGCCTACGGCGGGGTCGACGCGGTCGAGAAGGCCCGGCTCACCCCGTACGACCTCATCTGCCTGGACCTCACGATGGCCGACCTCGACGGACTCGCGGTGTGCGCCAGCATCCGAGCGGATCACCAGGGCGACGCCGCCCCACGCATCTTGATGTTGACCGCCCGGGACTCGATCGACGATCGCATCTCCGGCCTGGACCAGGGCGCCGACGACTACCTCATCAAACCGTTCGCCTTCGGTGAGCTGGCGGCGCGAATCCGCTCGCTCCTGCGCCGAGAATCGAGCCGAGGCGGGGCCGTCATGAGCGTCGGCGGCGTCGAGCTCGACACGGCTCGTCATCGCGCCTTCCGGTCCGGTCGCGAGCTCGACCTGACCGCCAAGGAGTTCGCCCTGCTGCGGTACTTCATGTCGCGAGCAGGCGAGGTCTTGTCGCAGGAGGATCTGCTCGAGCACGTCTGGGACGAGCACGCCGATCCCTTCACCAACACGGTTCGGGTCACGGTCGGAACTCTCCGTCGCAAGGTCACGATCGGCGACGAAACCAACGTCATCGAGACCGTCGTGGGGGCTGGGTATCGCTTGGTCGACGACACCACTCCTACGCCGTGAGCGCAACCGCTGCCGCCACGGGCGCCGCGGGCCGGATGCCGTCGTGGATGGGGTCGATCCGCGTGCGGTTGGCCGTGCTCTACTCGGTGCTCCTCTTCGGGCTGGCCTCGATCGTCGTCGGGTTGCTCTACCTCGCCCTGTGGCGGTCACTCGACGACGAACCAGTGTCTCGCACCCAGTCGGTGGCGGTGATCCCCCGCACCGCCGACGGCCAACCGGTCGTCATCTTCGAGGGCGAAGTGGACATGCCGGAGTTCTTCGCCGTGTTCGAACGCGAAGTCAACCGGCGCACACTCGAGGAACTGCGACAGTGGTCCTTCGGCGCCATCGCCGGCTTGTTCGTTGCGAGTTTGGGCGTCGGCTGGTGGGTTTCGGGTCTGGTCATGCGGCCTGTTGGGCGCATCACCTCCGTCGCTCGGGAGATCTCGGCGACGGACCTCAATCGACGTATCCATCTCCGTGGACCGAACGACGAGCTGCGCCAGCTGGCCGACACGTTCGACGACATGCTCGCCCGGTTGGATGACGCCTTCGAGGGGCAACGGCGGTTCATCCAGGACGCGTCTCACGAGTTGCGCAATCCGCTCGCCGTCATGCGTACCAACCTCGAGGTTGCGTTGGCGGACCCCGATGCGTCGGCCGACGATCTCCGTCACACCGCCGAGGTCGTGAGTCGCACCTCCGAGCGCATGTCGACCCTCGTCGACGACCTCATCGTGTATGCCCGCAACGAGATGCCGGCCACCCGCGTCGGTCCGGTCGACCTGTCGGCGCTCGCCGACGAACTGGCGACCGAGTTC
Source organism: uncultured Acidobacteriota bacterium (assembly GCA_963732655.1). Taxonomy (GTDB): domain Bacteria; phylum Actinomycetota; class Acidimicrobiia; order Acidimicrobiales; family SHLQ01; genus CAVTWS01. Next base: position 535,206 of record CAVTAI010000013.1, read on the forward strand.
CGAATCCCCGCCGAGAGCCAAGGCATCACGGTGAAACTGCGATCCGAGCCGAACTGCTGGTGCCGGGGCGATTCGTTCGCCCTGCGCCGAGCGGGGGCGAACCTGCTCGACAACGCCGTACGGCATTCGCCGCCTGAGTCCACCATCACGATCTCCTGCGGCCGGGCCGAAGGTTGGGTCTTCCTGTCGGTGGTGGATGAGGGTCCCGGTATCGAACCAGAACAGCAGGAGCTGGTGTTCCAGCGCTTCTGGCGAGGGCGCGATCGTCGCACCGGGAACGGGCTCGGACTCACCATCGTGCGCCAGATCGCCGAGGCTCATGGCGGGCGAGCGACGCTGCGGTCCGAAGCGGGTCTCGGCTCCACCTTCGTCGTCTGGGTGCCCGCCGCGCCCGCGCCCCGCCCGCCCGAACCCGCGGTGCCCGCCGCTTCACAGCAACTTCTCAGCTGACGTTTCATCCTGCTTTCCTCCGCCGTCGATAGGTTCGCACCATGGATGAATCGCCGTGGTCCTGGCCTGGGAACGACCTGACACCATCGGGGACACCCCCGCAGCCGCCGCCGATGGTGCCCGTCTCGTCCCCGATGGCGGCAACCCCTCCCGTCGCCGAGCCGCGTCCGGCTTTCGAGTGGGTGCCGGCGTACCCGAGCTCGGTCGACATGCCGGCGCAGCCGCCGGTCGCGCCGACCGATCTCGGGGCCGACCCGCTTCCCTCCCAGCCGCCTCGTCGCCGGTCGAGCTGGGTGATCGTCGGAGCTGCGTTCCTCGTCGCCGCCGTCGGTGCGGCTGCCTTTTCTCTCGGCCGGCTCGCCGGTGATGACGACACCGTCGGCGAGGTGATGGCCGACACCGATGGTGCCGATGTCTCGGTCGCCAACGAGCTCTCGATTCCGCTGGCCACCGAAACCTCTCCCGGCGACCCCGAGCCGGTCGCCGCGGTGGCCGCTGCGGTCCTGCCGTCGGTCGTCCAGATCGACATCCGCACGGCGATCGACGACCCGCTGACGGCTATCGCTCAGGGTTCGGGGATTGTTATCGACGGCAGCCATGTCGTCACCAACGCACACGTCGTGGCCGGCACCGAGCAGGTGGTGGTGCGTCTGTCGACTGGTCGTGACGTGGTGGCCGACGTGGTCGGCGTCGATGTCGACCGCGATGTCGCAGTCGTGGAGCTGGCCGAGGCGGCTGAGGTCACGCCGGCCTCGTTCGCCGGCCTCGACACCATCGAGGTGGGGCAGATGGCCGTCGCCATCGGCAGCCCTTTCAGCCTTGATCAGACCGTCACCGCCGGCATCGTCAGCGCGGTCGGCCGGGCGGTTCCGAGCCAGGCCGACGCCCTGGTCGAGATGATCCAGACCGACGCGGCCATCAACCCCGGCAACTCGGGCGGGGCCCTCGCCGACCGGGAAGGCCGGGTCATCGGCATGAACACGTCGATCCGGACCGACGGCGCGACCGCCGGCAACGTGGGCGTCGGTTTCGCCATCCCGGCCGACACGTTCCTCCTGGTGGCCGAGCGACTTCTGGCCGGCGAGTCGACCGAAACGGGCTTCCTCGGCATCCAGGGCATCACGCCGACCACCGGTGAAGCGGGTGCGCTGGTCGACTGCGTGAGCGTCGATACACCGGCCGCGGACGCCGGGCTCGAGCCGGGTGATCTGGTGGTGTCGATCGACGGCAGCCCCATCGGCAGCATGGGTGACCTCGCCGCCACGATCCAGCTCCATCAACCGGGCGACGACATCACGATCGCCGTGCTGCGTGACGGCAACGAGATCGAGCTCACCGCCGTTCTCGGCGACCCCGCCGATCGCAGCGCCTCCACCGCCTGTTCCTGAGCACCCGGGTGCCGGGCGCTCGGGTGCCGGGCGCTCGAGTTGCTGGGCGCCCGTGTGCCGGGCGCTCGAGTTGCTGGGCGCCCGTGTGCCGGGCGCTCGAGTTGCTGGGCGCCCGTGTGCCGGGCGCTTCGGCCGGGTCGGCCCGACCGGTAGGATCGGCACGCCATGGAGATCGTGATCGTCCTCATCGTCATCGGCCTGCTCGTCATTGTCGGGCTCGGCCTCTACGTCGGCCGCGGCCGCGGTGACGGGGCCGACCATGCCGCCGGCCCTACGGCGGTGCTGGATCGCCCGGCCGCTCCGCCGCTCCGAGACTCCGCCCGACCAGGCGTCGATTCGGCGCCGGTCGATGAGTCGCTGGTCGTCGAAACCGCTCGTCGAGCCCGTCATCGAGGTCGTCGAACGCCCGTCGTTCCGGGACCGGCTGGCCAAGGCGCGCGGCACGTTGTCCGGGTATGTCGGCGGCGTCTTGTCACGCGGCGTCGACCAGCAGACCTGGGACGACCTGGAGGAGGCTCTGATCCGGGCCGACGTCGGAGTCGGCCTCACGGGCGAGATCATCGGAGCGGTTCGCACCCAGACATCGGTTGGCAACATCACCGAGTCCGGTCACGTGCTGGACCTGCTCAAGGCGGAGATCGAGCGTCGGCTCGAGGGGTTCGATCGATCGCTTCACCTGGCCGACGAGCCCCCGTCGGTGTGGCTGTTCGTCGGTGTCAACGGCGTCGGCAAGACCACCACCATCGGCAAGTTGGCCCGACTCCAGATCGATCAGGGCCGGACTGTCGTGCTGGCGGCCGGCGACACCTTCCGGGCCGCGGCGGCCGAGCAGCTCGGCACCTGGGCCGAACGATCGAACGCCGGGTTCATCCGCGGCGCCGAAGGTAGCGATCCGAGCGCCGTCGTGTTCGACGCGGTCGAGCACGCCCAGGCGCGGGGCGCTCAGCTGGTCCTGGCCGATACCGCCGGGCGCCTCCACACCAAGTCCAACCTGATGGAGGAGCTCCGCAAGGTTCGCCGGGTGGCGGAGAAGGGCGCCGGCACGGTCAGCGAAGTCTTGTTGGTTCTCGACGCCACTACCGGGCAGAACGGCCTCGTTCAGGCGCGGGAGTTCACGAACGCGGTCGAGGTGACCGGCGTCGTGCTCACCAAACTCGATGGCTCGGCCAAGGGTGGCATCGTGCTGGCGATCCAGCAGGAGCTCGGCATCCCGGTCAAGCTGGTCGGCCTTGGCGAGGCGGTCGGCGATCTCGTCGAGTTCGATCCTCACGAGTTCGTCGAGGCGCTCTTCTCGTGACCACATCCTGATCGACGGGGCGGGAGACCCCGGCGGAGATGCGGTGCTCAGCGGTCGGTGACCGGCGCTGGATCATCACCGGATGTCGACACCCGATCGTAGATGGCGTTGCCCGCCCACAGACCCGCGGCGACGCCAGCGAGGTGGAGAGCGACGAGCCCGGCGCGCAGCCATGTGGGCATCGTCGTCACGACTGACCTTCGTCCATCCGAAGGATGGCGCGTTTGGCGGCCTCGAACTCGTCGACGGTCAGGGCGCCCTGACGGTGGAGCTTCACCACCCGGTTCAAAGCCGCGACCACCTCGGCGGGTGCCGACGCCGCGTCGGGTCCGATGCGTTCAGCCGCCGTGGTGTGCCGGCGGCTCGCCAGCATCCGCTCCGCATCTCCCGAAACACGGGCCCTCGCCTGACCGATCGCGCCGGCCAGACGATCGGGTACTGACGCGGCGCCCGCGCCCAGGTCCGTGCTCCGGCCGTGCTCGGCGGGGTCGCCGACGAGCAGCTCCCACACGGCCGGCCGGGCCGTCACCAGGGCCAGCACGACGGGTCCGGCACCCATGGCCAGGAACACGGCGGCACAGATGATGTACGGCACCGTCTGGACGTCGTCGGCGAACCGGGCGAACTGCACGCCCAGGCTGACGAACAGAGCCGGCCAGGCGAGCAGCGCCCACTTCGGACCGCCGGGTACCGAGACGGCGCTGTACGCGGCGGCGAGGGCCAGTCCGCCGAAGATGCCCGCAGGCATCATCCATGTGGTCTCCGGGCATGGGCGAACGCTCACATAGGGACCGCCGCTGGCGCACGAACCGCCCCCGGCCATCACGTCGGCACTGACCCGGTTGATCCAGACCAGGGCGATCACGACCCCGGCGACGCACAGCGCGGCCAGCGCTCCCGCGGAACAGCGCGGCCAGCGCACCGTGGCCCTGCGCCCCGTGGCCCCGAGCGCCGCCGGTGGTGTCGGCCGCGGGGCGATGAGCGTCGGGTGAGGGGTCGGGCCCGCCTGCGGTCACGGCGGCCTACCGTAATCGACTGGTCGTTACCGGTACGCTCTGACCCGATGTTCGACGCCCTCTCCGACCGTTTCGACGGCATCTTCACCCGGCTCCGGGGTCGCGGCCGCCTCTCCGAGGCCGATGTCGACGACGTCCTGCGCGAGATCCGCCTGGCCCTGCTCGAGGCCGACGTCAACGTCGGCGTCGTGCGCAACATGGTGTCCCGGATCCGGGAGCGGGCGATCGGCGACGAGCTCTCCAAGGCGCTCAACCCGTCACAGCAGGTCATCAAGATCGTGCTGGAGGAGCTCACCGAGAGCCTGGGCGGCGAGACGATGCGCATCGCGTACGCCTCCAAGCCGCCAACCGTCGTCTTGATGGCCGGTCTCCAGGGATCGGGCAAGACCACGAACGCGGCCAAGCTGGCCGCCTGGTTCAAGCGCCAGGGCCGCAACCCGCTGCTGGTCGGCGCCGACCTTGCTCGACCGGCGGCTGTCGAGCAGCTCCGTACCCTCGGCGACCGCATCGGCGTCCCCGTCTTCAGCGAGCCGACCGACCCCGTGCAGGTGGCGGCCAGCGCCCTCGCCGAGGCCCGCCGGACCGGTCGCGATGTGCTGATCTGCGACACCGCCGGCCGTCTGGCCATCGACGTCGAGCTCATGGAGCAGGTCCGGCAGATCTCCGAGACGCTCACCCCCGATTACACGTTCCTGGTGATCGACGCCATGACCGGCCAGGACGCGGTCACCGTCGCCGAGTCGTTCCACCAGACGTTGGCCCTCGACGGCATCATCTTGACCAAGCTCGACGGCGACGCTCGCGGCGGCGCTGCGCTCTCGGTCAAAGAGGTCGTCGGCCGTCCCATCGCGTTCGCCTCCACCGGCGAGAAGATCGAGGACTTCGAGCAGTTCCACCCCGATCGTCTCGCCTCTCGCATCTTGGGCATGGGCGACGTCCAGACCCTGATCGAGAAGGCCGAAGCGGCCTACGACCAGGACGAAGCCGAAGAAGCGGCGCAGAAGCTCATCGAGGGCCGATTCACGCTCGACGATTTCCTCGAGCAGATGCAGGCCATCAAGAAGATGGGTCCCCTTGGGAGCCTGCTCGGGATGATGCCCGGCATCCCCAAGGAAGTGAAGAACGTCCAGATCGAGGACAAGCAGATCGCCCGCATCGAAGCCATGATCCGGTCCATGACCCTGCAGGAGCGGGTGTTCCCCGAGGTCATCGACGGCTCCCGCCGGAGTCGCATCGCCGTGGGCAGCGGCACCCAGGCCGCCGAGGTCAAGGCCCTCATCGATCAGTTCCGCCAGATGCAGCACATGATGAAGCAGATGGGTGGGCTCGGCTCCAAACGCCAGAAGACCAAGGGCAAGAAACAGAAGGGCCGCTCGAGCGGCGGCGGCCGGGTCACCGCCAAGGGCCAAACCAAGGTCCCGAAGATCCCGCTGACCCTCCCCGGTCTCGACGGCATGAATTGAGGCGAAGTGTTGCCGGGCCGGTAGCTTGGTTGGGCCTGGGGCCCACGTGAGCGGGCCGGCCTTCGAGCGTTTCCCCTGGTTCTGCCTGCGTCGGCGGCCCCGTGGTCCCGGAATCGGCTCGGCTCCAACATCGACGCGACGTAACTGACGGGCCCGACGTAACCGGTCGTCGGATCCTGAGAGAGGAAGAACAACTGTGGCCGTGAAGCTCCGCCTCATGCGGATGGGGAAGACCAAGCAACCGACGTACCGCGTGGTCGCGGCCGATGCCCGTTCGCCCCGCGACGGCCGGTTCATCGAGATCGTCGGCACCTACGATCCCCGCCAGGATCCGTCGTTGATCAAGATCGACAACGACAAGGCCGCCCGCTGGATCCGCAACGGCGCCCAGCCGACGGATCGAGTTGCCAAGCTGCTCAAGATCAGCGGCGCGGTCGACGAAGCCGGCAAGCCTGTCGGCGGTGAGGCCTGATGAGCGAGTCCGCTTCTCCAGCCCCCACGGCGGCGGCGGTTCTGGAACACATCGTCACCTCCCTCGTCGACCATCCGGACCAGGTCCGGGTCGATGTGAGCGAGGGCTCGCACGGTGCGGTGCTCGAGGTCCGAGTCGCCGAGGGCGACATGGGCCGGGTCATCGGCAAACGCGGGCGTGTGGCCCAGGCGATCCGTACGTTGGTACGCGCCGCTGCCACCCGCGATCAGGTCGATGTCGACATCGAATTCATCGACTGAGCGCGTCGCCTGACGTGCTGCTCGAAGTCGGGCGCATCGACAAGGCCCACGGGCTGAAGGGTGAAGTCATCGTCCGCCTGGTGACGAACCGCACGGAGCGGATCGACCCCGGCAGCGTGCTGGACTCCGATCGCGGACCGTTGACGGTTCGATCATCCGTGCCCCATCTCGGGCGATTCATCGTCGCCTTCGATGGGGTGAGCGATCGCACCTCGGCCGACAGGCTGCGGGGGGTCGTCTTACGGGCCGAGTCGATGGACGACCCCGACGAGCTCTGGGTGCACGACCTGATCGGGTCGATCCTCATCGACCAACACGGGCGCGCGCACGGGCCGGTCGTGGCGGTTCGGGACAATCCGGCCTCGGACCTCCTGGAGTTGGCCGACGGTCAGTTGGTGCCGCTCGTCTTCGTGGTCGACTCCGTGCCGGGCGAGACGATCACCGTCGACGTGCCCTCCGGATTGCTGACCGCCTCGGACGAGCCGCCCGGCCCGGACGGTTCGGGGGAGCCCGCCGGGCCGTGAGGATCGACGTCTTCACGCTGTTCCCGGGCCTGGTCGAAAGCGGCACGGGCGACAGCGTGATCGGACGAGGCCGAGCCGCCGGCCTGCTGGACATCCGGGTTCACGACATCCGTGCCCAGGCCACCGACGTGCACCGAACCGTCGACGACGCGCCGTTCGGCGGCGGTGCCGGCATGGTGATGGCGGCCGCCCCGATCTTCGACTCCGTCGAGTCGATCGATCCGCCGCGGCCACTGCTGTACCTCAGCCCGGCCGGCCAGGTCTTCGACCAGGCGATGGCGCGAGACCTGAGCGGCCGGGCCGGCTTCTCCCTGTTGTGCGGCCGGTACGAGGGGATCGACGAACGAGTCCGGGATCACCTGGTCGACGGTGAGGTGAGCATCGGTGACGTGGTGTTGGCGGGAGGCGAGGTCGCGGCGCTGGTGGTGATCGAGGCGGTGGGTCGTCTGGTGCCGGGAGTGCTCGGCAACACCGAGTCGACGGTCGACGAGAGTTTTGCCGATGGCCTGCTCGAGTACCCGCAGTACACCCGGCCGGCCTCGTACCAGGGGTGGGACGTGCCCGACGTGCTGCGTTCAGGTGACCACGCCCGAATCGCGGCGTGGCGCCGCCGCGCAGGCGCTGCACCGGACGCTCACCCGTCGCCCCGATCTGATCGAGGCACGGGGCGGACTGAGCGCCGAGGAGCGGCGACTGATCGATCTGTACGTGACCGATTGGAGTCGCGACCCGTAGCCCCTAGACTTGGCGGTCGGCCCAACCGCCCCCCTTCTCGCCTCGGCAGGAGGTCGCCGGCCGGACCGGGCCCTACCCCCTCTTCTCCGCGGAGTCGTGATGAAAGCCACCGACCTGATTGATGCCTCCAGCTTGCGCGAGGGCATCCCCGAGTTCAACGCAGGCGACACCGTCAAGGTGCACGTGCGGGTGGTCGAAGGCAACCGTGAGAGGGTGCAGGTCTTCGAGGGGTACGTCATCCGCCGCCAGGGCGGTGGCGTCAGCGAGACCTTCACGGTCCGCAAGCTGAGCTTCGGCGTGGGCGTGGAGCGCACCTTCCCGGTGCACTCTCCCATCATCGCCCGGATCGAGTTCGTGACCCGGGGCGATGTGCGTCGGGCCAAGCTGTACTACCTGCGCGATCGCGTGGGCAAGCGTGCTCGCATCCGCGAGAAGCGCGACCGCTGAGTCGTCCCTAACGTTCGCCGACCCCGGCGACCACCTCGACGCCGGTCGGACCGACCGACGCGATGTCGATGCGAATCTGGCGCGGGCGGAGGTCGTGTTCGGCGAGCCACTGCGCAGCCAACCGTCGGAGCCGGGCCATTTTCCGATGGTCGACGGCCTCGAGGCCGGTGCCGAACCGATCCGACGAACGCCATTTGACCTCGACGAACACCACCAGGTCTCGGCGGGCCATGACGAGATCGAGTTCCCCGGCCCGACAGCGCCAATTCTGGTCGACGGTGACGAAACCGTCCCCGTGGTAGAGCGCGGCCGCGAGTTGCTCGCCGCGTGCGCCGATGCGTTGGTTCCGTCCGGTCATGGACCGCATTCTCCGCCGCGGGTGTGACACCGCCGGCGGGATCAGGCGTGATGGTGACGCACTGGGCGGCGGGTGAGCCGATTCCAGCAGCCGCGGTGCCAGTGCCGGCGCAGGTCTGTGGCATCGACCGGCACGACGACGACGTGGCCTGTCCCGGCTGGGATGTCACGATTGCAGCCCGGGCAGATGTAGGGCTTCGCAGCCTGGTATGGCTGGATCGATCGGACCTCGAGGTCCCCGAGTACGCGAGGGTCCTGCACCGCTATCCCAGGAACGCCCAGGCCACCAACGCAAGGCCGACGAGAATGGCGGTGGCCACGTAGACGTAGTCGGATGGGCGGCGACGGTGCCGGCGCGTGGGGTCGAGTCCCATGGTTCCAGTATCGCCGGACACCGCGCCGCTTCCGCTCGGACAACGACAGCGAGCCTCGCCGTTTCCGGATTGGCGACGCGGGCCGCGATCGAACACAGTCGTCGGATGACGGCGAATCAACACAGTCGTCGGATGACGGCGAATCAACACAGTCGTCGGATGACGGCGAATCAACCCAGTCGTCGGATGACAGTCCGGATGGTCGCCGCCGCGCTGCTCGTCGCCGCCGCGTCGGCGGGGTGCGCCTCGGCTGACCTCCCCGAGGTACCCGAGGGTGCCGACGACCCCGCGTTGGTCGAGGGGCGATCGATCTTCGAGGAGCGGTGCCGAAGCTGTCATGGGGCGGACGGTCGGGGGGGCAGCGGACCCGATCTTGCGGGAGTCGAGGAGCGATTCCCCGACATCGCGGATCAGGTGGCCGTCGTCACGAACGGCCGAGGAGCCATGCCCGGATGGGGCGAGGCGCTGAGCGACGACCAGATCCGCGCCGTCGTCCTCTACACGCGTGAGGTCCTCTGAGGACGTGGTCGCTCGGTCGTGTTGTCAGTGGGTGTGTTTATGCTGACCTCCAACCAGTGCTGGCATATCGGGGAACCACTCGGCTTCCCCGGAGCCAACCAGTGATCGATTCCGTAACCGCGGCCTCCTCGTCGGTACGGCATCCCTTCGGTGCGCGTGCGCCTCCTTCGAACAGGAACGGCCAAGTGAAGCGGAGGTGGGCCATGTTGGCCTGCGTGGAATCGGCGACGGTGCTCGGGTCGTCCGGGCGACCGGTGACCGTCGAGGTGCATGTCTCGAACGGGCTGCCGGGGTTGACCATCGTGGGGTTGCCGGACCCGTCGTGCCGGGAGTCTCGCGACCGGGTCCGGGCGTCGATCCTGTCGTCGAACCTCGAGTGGCAGCTCCGGCGGATCACCGTGAACCTGGCGCCGTCAGGCGTGCGCAAGCTCGGTGCCGGGCTCGATCTGGCCATGGCGATCGGGTTCCTGGGTGCGACCCGACAGGTGCCACCGGCGGCGCTGGAAGGCGTGGGTTTCATCGGTGAGCTCGGACTCGACGGATCGGTCCGCCCGGTGGTCGGTGCCGTGCCTCTGGCCGATGCCGTCAACGCCCGGATGGTGGTGGTCCCGGTCGCAAACCTCGCCGAGGCCCGTGTCGTGGTCGGGGATCAGGCGATCGGAGTGCGCACGCTCCTGGAGGTGGTGGAGGCGCTCCGAGGTGATGCTCCATGGCCGGCCCAGCCGGCGCCGCGAGATCCGGAGCCCGCGCCCCCGGCCCCGATCTCGCCGATGTCCGCGGTCAGCGGGTGGCCCGGCTCGCTTTGGAGGTGGCGGCGGCGGGGGGCCACCACGTGCTCATGGTCGGTCCCCCTGGTGCCGGCAAGACCATGCTGGCCCGCCGGTTGCCTGAACTCCTCCCGCCGCTCGAACGAGCCACCGCGCTCGATGTGACTCGGATCTACTCGGCTGCGGGCCTGGCGATCGGGCTGGGCTTGATCGAACGTCCTCCGTTTCGGGCGCCCCACCATGGCGCCTCGGCGGCGGCGATGATCGGCGGGGGAGCGGCTGCGATGCGACCCGGTGAGATCTCCCTGGCTCATGGCGGCGTGTTGTTCCTCGACGAGCTGGGCGAGTTCGCGCCGGCCGTCCTGGACTCGCTTCGCCAGCCGCTGGAGGAGGGCATCGTGCGGGTGGCCCGGGTCGGCGCGACCATCGAGTACGCGGCTCGCTTCCTCCTGGTCGCGGCGATGAACCCGTGTCCCTGCGGCGAGCGAGGCGGCCCGGGGGCGTGCACGTGCTCGGAGGCGTCGCAGGCGCGGTATCACCGCCGCCTGTCAGGCCCGCTCGTCGACCGGTTCGACCTCCGGATCAGAGTGCAGCGACCGGCCGCGTTCGACCTGCTGGATGCCGGCCCCGGCGAGTGCTCCGACGACGTGGCGGAGCGAGTGGCGCGGGTTCGAGCACACGCCCGGGAGCGGGGCGTGAGCAGCAACGCTCAGTGCCCGGCGGCGGTGCTCGACGCGGTCTCGCCGCTGTCGACCGACGCACGCGACCTGCTGCACGACCTGATCGAAGGCGGTCAGCTCAGCGCCCGTGGAGTCGATCGGGTACGTCGGGTCGCGTTGACCCTGTCCGATCTGGCGGGCCGGCACGGGCCGGCCGAGCGACGCGACATCGCCCTGGCGACGCAACTTCGGAGCCGTGTCATCGGTCCCGCTGACGCGATCGACGACTCGGATCGCATCCTGCTCGGATCGAGTTCCCTGGCGGCGGCCGACCCGTACCACCGTGCCCTCTCGGTGGAGTCACCATGACCGTTGGCATCGAGTACACGTCCGCGCTGGCCGGCCTGGAATCGGTCGGACCGATCCGGTTGGAGGCGCTGCTGGCGGCGGGCGAGCCCGAAGACGTCTGGGAGCGACTCGTCGCTCGGCCGTGCGGGATCCGGCCATCACCTCAGCTGAACATGGAGCTGCTGACCAAGCTGGCCAACGAGGCTCGATCGGTCGACCCGCTCTCGTCCTGGGAGCGACTCCAAGCGTTGGGCATCCAGGCCGCTCGACCGGGAGACGAGGACTATCCGGCACCCCTGGACCGCTTGGTCGCGCCACCCCCGATCATCTACTGCGCCGGCCGGGCACGGCCTGAGGATCAGGTCAACGTGGCGGTGGTCGGCACGCGTCGGTGCACCCGGTACGGGCACGACATCGCCCGTCACCTCGGTTCGGCTCTCTCGGCCGCCGGCGTGGGGGTGGTGTCGGGGCTGGCGCTGGGGATCGACGCCGCCGCGCACCGGGGCGTGATGACGCATCGTGCCGGCGATGCCGCTCCCCCGATCGGGGTCGTGGCGAGTGGCATCGACGTCGTCTATCCCCGTCGCAATGTCGACCTCTGGCGGCAGGTGATCGATCGGGGCCTGCTGCTGAGCGAGGTGCCGATCGGGGTTCGTCCGGCGCGCTGGCGGTTCGTCGCCCGGAACCGTTTGATCGCCGCGTTGAGCTCGGCTGTGGTGGTCGTCGAATCTCACGAGCAGGGCGGCGCGCTCACCACGGTCGACTGGGCGATCGAGATCGACATCCCCGTGTATGCCGTGCCCGGATCGATCACCAGCCCGTCGTCTCGGGGGACGAACCGTCTGATCTCCGACGTCGGGCGGCCGATCGTCGACCTCGATGAGTTCGTGGCCGACGTGACCGGCTCGATGCTCGCGACCGGATTACCGACCGAGCGAACCCCGCCTGCTGTGGCGCTGACCCTGCACGCCGAGGCCGTTCTTTCGCTCATCGGCGATGCGGCGGTCAGCTTCGACGAGATCGTGGAGCGATCGCGACTCGATCTGACCCTCGTCGCCGAGGCCCTCGACCGTCTCCAATCCGATCGGCTCATCGAGGCTCGATCCGGCTGGTTCGAACGGGTCGGTCGATGAACCGGCGGCCGTCACGCGCCCTCCGGGCGCGGCGACCGTCCGTGTTGGCTCGGTCACGATGGGTGCTCGTGACCGGACGGGTCGGCCGATACGGTGTCGGCGTGTCCTGGTCCCTCGATGCATTCTCGGCATCACTCGTCTCGGTCGCCGACAGCACGCTCGCCGTGTACCAACGCGACATCGAGGCCTTCGTGGACTGGGCCCGAGCGGCGGGCGTGGCCGGGCCCGAGGCGGTGGACCGTCGGACCCTACGTCGGTATCTCGCCTTCTTGGACCAGAAGGGGATCAGCCGGCGCACGGTGGCCCGCAAGGCGTCGGTCCTTCGTCGGTACTTCTCGTGGTGCCGGCGCAGCGAGCGCATCGAGGTCGATCCCTCGACCAACCTGTCGGCGCCTCGTGGTGCGGCCCGACTTCCCCACGTCCTGAGCGACCGCGAGCTCGACACCGTGCTCGACCGGCCCCGATCGGTGGTCGAGGGCGACACGACATGGCGCCGCCAACGCGACGACTCCGTCGTCGAGCTGTTGTACGGCAGCGGCCTCCGGGTGAGCGAAGTCTGTGGGTTGAGCCCGGCCGATGTCGACCTGCGGAACCACCGCGCCACGGTGTGGGGCAAAGGCTCGAAGCAGCGAGTCGTGCCGCTGAGCACCCCCGCCGTCACGGCCATCGATCGGTGGTTGCAGGACGGCCGCCGCCACATGGTGGGTCCAGCGGCGCCCGCCGATGCCCTCTTCGTCAATCTCCGGGGTCGGAGGTTGACGCCTCGAGACGTTCGGCGCATCCTCGATCGGCGTTCGGCGACCCCGACCCACCCCCACGCACTTCGTCACACATTTGCCACTCATCTTTTGGATGGTGGTGCCGATTTGAGGGCTGTGCAGGAGTTGCTGGGCCACGCCGATCTGACATCGACACAGGTGTATACCCACGTGAGCAAGGAGCGGCTCCAGTCCGTCCATCGGCGCACCCACCCGAGGGCCTCGTGACGATGGCTGAACGCGACCAATCCTCGAACGCCGAGATGGGGCGCCTCTGGGACGCCTATCAGGCCCAGCGCGACCAGTGTTCGCGCGACCAGTTGATCGTGCACTACTCGCCGCTGGTCAAGTACGTGGCCAGCCGTGTCGCGGTCGGGTTGCCCCAGAGCGTCGAACACGCGGACCTGGTCAGCTACGGCATATTCGGGCTCATCGACGCCATCGAGAAGTTCGATCCCGAACGTGGGTACAAGTTCGAGACGTACGCCATCGCCCGCATCAAAGGTGCCATCCTCGATGAGCTCCGGTCCATCGACTGGGTGCCACGTTCGGTGCGGGCCAAGGCGCGGGCCGTCGAGCGGGCCTACACCAAGCTCGAAGCGATGTTGCGCCGACCCCCGACCGACTTGGAGCTGGCCGACGAGTTGGCCATGTCCGAGGACCAGCTCCAACTGTTGCTCGGCCAGATCTCGCTACTCGGCCTCGTCGCCCTCGACGAGATGCTCACCGGCGGCGCCGATCGCGGCGAGGGGGTCACCCTCGGCGACACGCTCGCCGATGGCGACGACGGCCCGATGGGCATCTATGAGGTGGAGGAGATGCGTCAGATCCTCGCCGAGCTCATCAACCGCATGGCCGAGCGGGAGAAGATCGTCCTCACCCTCTACTACTACGAGGGGCTGACCTTGGCCGAGATCGGCCAGGTGCTCGGCGTGACGGAGAGCCGGGTGTGCCAGATCCACACCAAAGCCGTCCTCCAACTCCGGTCGCGTCTGGCCGCGTCCGAGCGCGAACTGGCCTGACCCCGGTCGGACCCGGCGCTCCCGGTCCGATCACGTCGCTGCGGACCCGACTCGGGCCCAGCTCGTTGGACCCCTGGTCCCGCCAACCATCGACGAGCCGCCGACGCGGCACGCTCGAGAGGGAGTCGGACCCATGACTCGTTCCCGCCGTTCTCGTTTCACCGCCGTGTCAGTGACCCTGGTCCTCCTCGGCACGCCCTGTCTCAGCCCACCCGAGGTCGGCGCGGAGGTGACCGACGCACCGGTGGCGAACCACCGTCCGCCGGTGGACGCACCCGTCACCGACCCGTTCCGTCCGCCCGTCTCACCGTACGGACCGGGGAACAGGGGGCTGGAGTACGGGACCCGTGACGGTGATGCCGTCGTCGCTTCGGCGGCGGGGACCGTCTCCTTCGCCGGACCCGTCGGCGCGACCGCGGCGATCACGGTGCGTCATGACCCCCACCTCCGCACCACGTACACCCACCTGACCGAGATCTTGGTCACGGAGGGGGACGAGGTGCGACAGGGGCAGCGGATCGGCCGTGCTCGGCCCGGCTTCCACTTCGGCGCACGGATGGACGGCGTCTACTTCGATCCCGCCACCTTGTTCGGTGAGCGAGTCGTCCGCGTGCGCCTCGTGGCGGTTCCGGGTCGAGCGGCGAGCGGCGTCGGCGCACCTCCCGCTCGACGGGTACGTGGGGTGCCGTGACGCGACCGGCTACACTGCTCCCCGGCTCTGCTGAGTCGGCGTGATCGCGCCGTCCACGGAGCCCGGTCGGGCTTGGAGCCCGGACGATCCCTGTGGCTGGCGCCATCCCACGGTCGCAACTCCGGTTGCGTCGGCGCCCGCTCTCATCGAACCGCTGGGGAAGGAGACACCGTGGCCGTTGTCACGATGAAACAGTTGTTGGAAGCAGGTGTCCATTTCGGACACCAGACTCGCCGCTGGAACCCGAAGATGCGCCGGTTCATCCACGGCGAACAGGCCGGCATCTACATCATCGACCTGCACCAGACCCTCGGCGGGATCGAGAAGGCCTACACCTTCGTCCGTGACACCGTGGCTCAGGGTGGCACCGTCTTGTTCATCGGGACGAAGAAGCAGGCCCAGGATCCGGTGCAGTCGTTCGCCGAGAAGTGCGGCATGCCCTACATCAACCAGCGCTGGCTCGGCGGCATGCTGACGAACTTCTCCACCATGCATCGCCGCGTCGGCAAGATGCTCGACTACCAGCGCATGCGCGATTCGGGCGAGTTCGAAGCCATGCCGAAGAAGGAAGCGCTGCGACTGAGCCGCGAGCTCAAGAAGCTCGAGCGGTACCTCGGTGGCATCCGCGGCATGGAGAAGCTCCCCGAAGCGGTCTTCATCCTCGACACCAAGAAGGAACACATCGGCGTGACCGAGGCCAATCGCCTCGGGATCCCGGTCGTGGCGGTCGTCGACACCAACTGCGACCCCGATCTCATCCAGTACGTGATCCCGGGCAACGATGACGCCATCCGCTCCGGTCAGCTGCTGTGCCGCGTCATCTCCGACGCCGTGCTCGAGGGTCGGTTCATCGCCTCTCGTCGGGGCGGCGACGGTGCCGGACCCGCTCGCACCGCCGAGCAGGAAGCCGAGGTTGCCGAACAGCAGGCTCGCGCTCGTGACGAGGCCGCTGCTGCGGCCGCGGCCCGTGACGCTCGCCTGGTGGCCGCGTCGCAACCTGCCGATGCCGCCGTGGCGGAGCCGGCTCCTGCCCCAGTCGCTGAGGCTCCCATCGAGGTCGCTGAGCCGGTTGCTCCGGCCGACGCTCCCGTCGAGGCCGCCGAGGTCGCTGAGCCGGTTGCTTCGGCCGACGCTCCCGTCGAGGCCGCCGAGCCGGTACTTCCGGCCGACGCTCTCGTCGACGCCGCCGCCGTGGTCGCCGAAGCTCCTGCCGCGGAGTGACAGGCGGCAGCAGGCCGCTCACCCAGCAACTACGGTGCGGTCGACGGGCGCGAATCGCCGCCCACGACTGCACCGGCCTGGGGCCCCATCCACTACGACACGAGGTCGCAGCCCCGCGCTTCGACCGCTGGTAACGCCCGAGAGTCACGCGACCCAAGACGCCACGAAGGACGAAGAGACGTGAGCGACGTATCCGCCAAAGATGTGAAAGCCCTCCGCGACGCCACCGGCGCCGGAATGATGGATTGCAAGAAGGCGCTGATCGAGACCGGAGGCGACTTCGACTCCGCGGCCCAGCTCCTGCGCGAGAAGGGGTTGGCCAAGGCCGGCGATCGCAGCGACCGCGAGAACAACGAGGGCGTCATCGCGGTGGCGACGTCAGGAGGCGTCGCCGCAATGGTCCAGCTGAGGTGCGAGACCGACTTCTCGGCCAAGTCCGAGGGTTTCGTGACCTTGGCCAAGGAACTGGCCGATCTGGTGTTGGCGGGCGGTCCGGACGCGACGGCGAGCAAGGCCGACGCCATCGACGACCTCCGGCTGTCCATCAAGGAGAACATCGCCCTCGGACGTGTCGAGCGGATCGAAGCGGCACCGGGCCATACGATCGACGCCTACCTGCACATGCAAGATGGGCGCGGGGTCAATGGCGTGATCGTCGAGGGCTCCGACATCGATCCCGAGACGCTGCACCAGATCTCCCTCCACATCGCCTTCGCCAAGCCGAGCTACCTCTCCCGAGACGAGGTGCCCGACTCCGACCGGGCGAAAGAGCGCGAGTCGTTGCTGGCCATCACGAAAGCCGAGGGCAAACCCGAGGCGGCGTGGGAGAAGATCGTCGACGGGCGCCTCAACGGCTGGCTGGCGGAGCGGGTGCTGCTGGAGCAGGGTCTGCTCGGTGACAAGACCACCGTGAAGCAGACCGTCGGATCGGGCAGCATCGTGCGGTTCGTCCAGGCCTACGTCGGCTCCTGATCCATGACCGACGCCCCCGACCTCGAGCCTTCTGCGGATCTCCCGGCGTTGCCGGCTCTCCGCCCGGCCCGTTGGAGTCGGGTGGTGCTGAAGGTCTCGGGTGAAGCCTTCGCCGGCGACGACGGGTATGGCATCGATGGCGTGGTCGTGGCCCAGATCGCGCAGAGCATCGCCGACCTGCGCCGCGAGTTCGACGTCGAGGTCGCGGTCGTGGTCGGCGGTGGCAACATCTGGCGCGGGTTGACCGGCAGCCACGCCGGCATGGACCGGGCCCAGGCCGACTACATGGGCATGCTGGCCACGGTCATCAACGCGTTGGCCCTGCAGGACACCCTGGAGCGGCTCGGGCAACCCACCCGCGTCCAGTCGGCGATCCACATGGCCCAGATCGCCGAGCCCTACATCCGTCGTCGGGCGGTCCGGCACCTGGAGAAGGGTCGTGTGGTGATCTTCGCCGCCGGGTCGGGGAATCCTTTCTTCACCACCGACACCGCCGCCGCCCTACGCGCGATCGAGATCGAGGCCGAGGTGATGCTGAAGGGCACCCACTCGGGAACGGACGGCATCTACACCGCCGACCCCCGCAAGGACCCGACAGCGACCAAGCTGGACGAGGTGACCTACCTCGAAGTCTTGCAGCGGGGCCTGAAGGCGATGGATACCACGGCGATCTCGCTGTGCATGGACAACGATCTCCCCATCGTGATGTTCGACCTGATGGGTGAGGGCAACGTGAGGTCCCTGCTCGCTGGAGAGTCGGTGGGTACGCTGGTCAGCCAGACCCCCGTGCCGGGGGGCCGGAGCTCGACCAGCCCAGACTCGACCCGCCTAGGGAGGTGACACGACCGTGAGCGACGAGATGATCGATCTGGTGATCGACGACACCGAAGACAAGATGGATCGCATCGTCGCCCACACGCGCCAGGAGTTCGCCACCGTGCGCACCGGTCGGGCCTCGTCTGCGTTCGTCGAGAAGGTCATGGTGTCGGCCTACGGTTCCGACATGCGATTGCAGGAGCTGGCCACGTTCTCCATCCCGGAGAGCCGGCAGCTGCTGATCGCTCCGCACGACGCCCAGAACATCGCCGCTATCGAGAAAGCGATCCGCAACTCCGACCTCGGTATGTCGCCGTCGAACGATGGCCGGGCCATCCGTTTGAACTTCCCACCGCTCACCGAACAGCGGCGCAAGGAGTTCGTGAAGATGGTGAAGGCCATGGCCGAGGACGGCCGAGTCAAGGTGCGAGGCGCCCGGCGAGCGGCCCGCAAGGAGCTCGAGGACCTCGAGAAGTCGGGCGATGTTTCCACCGACGACCTGCAGCGGGCTGAGAAGCGTCTCGACGGCATGACCCATGCTCATGAGGCGCGCATCGACGAGGCACTCCAAGCCAAAGAGCAGGAGTTGCTCGAAGTCTGACCCGTGGGTCAGGGAGGGCGAGCAGTGAACGACAGAATCCGTCGACACGACGAAGAGTACGAAGGAATGCGCATCATCGACGAAGACGACGAGCTCCCGACCGGCCGATCGGTCTTCGGCGACGACGACTGGGCTGACGATGAGGCCTGGGGCGACGACGCCGATGCCGAGACGTGGGACGACGACGACGAGGAATCGTCGCCGTGGGCGCCCCCGCTCGACCTCCGTGATTCTCCGCTCGTGGTCGCCGCGGGCGACGATGACTGGGACGACGACGATGCCTGGGCCGACGAGTCGGTCGCCGCGGGTGAGACCACGTGGAGCACGTCCGAGGCCGACCAACTCCCGCACTGGACCGATCCGCCGACCGGTCGCCACGACGCCATGGACGATGAAGGCCTGGCCGCCGCCTGGGGCGCCGACGAGCCCCGCTGGTCCGACGACGATGAGTTGCCGCCCCTGGAGCCCGTGCCCACCGTGGGTGGTTATGGCGACGGCGACGATGACTTCTTCACCTACGACGACAGTGGCAGCTACGAAGATCTCGCCCGGCTGGGCACCGACGACTACGAGGCCGCATACGCCCCGGACGGCACCCCCGCGACCTCGACCGGCGGTCGGGCTCCGGTGACGGTGGGCGCCCCGGGCCACGACCGCAACATGCCGATGGCCATCGCCACCGGTGTCGGGTTGGCGGTCGTCGCCCTGGTGGCGTTCTCGATCAGCCCGGCGGTGTCGATCGTGTTGATCACGCTGCTGCTCGGGCTCGCGGCGGTCGAGTTCGGCATGGCGTTGACCAACGCCGGCTATCGCCCGGCGACCTTGTTGATGATCACGGGCGTGGTGTCGGCGTCGTTGGCCGGGTACTACAAGGGCGATGTCGCCATCGGCGTGGTGTTGTTCCTGTTCATCGTCTTCGGCGCCCTGTGGTACCTGACCGAAGTGGGCTCCGAGGCGCCGCTCATGAACTTGGGCGTGTCACTGCTCGGTGTGGTGTGGATCGGCGTGCTGGGTTCGTTCGCGGGCGTCATGCTCCGCACCCCCGATGGCACGGGCATGGTGATCGCGGCCATCATCGCTACGGTCGCGTACGACGTCGGTGCGTTCCTCGTGGGCCGGGCGGCCGGTCGCCAACCGCTCACGTCGGTCAGTCCGAACAAGACCGTCGAGGGCCTGGTCGGCGGCATGATCACCGCCGTGCTGGCCACGACCATCATCGTCGGCGTGATCATGATCGCTCCGTTCGGGAAGGACCCCGGCACCTTGTTCGATGCCGTCATCCTCGGCGTCATCGCCGGGGTGGTGGCGCCGATCGGCGACTTGTTCGAGTCGTTGCTCAAACGGGACCTCGGCATCAAGGACATGGGCAGCGTGCTCCCCGGCCACGGCGGTCTGCTGGACCGTTTCGACGCCTTGCTCTTCGTGCTCCCGGTCACCTACTACGTCGCCCGGGTGACCCTCTACTCGGTCGGCTGACCCGGTCGTCCTGACGTGACGACCCTCGCCGTCGTCGGGTCGACCGGCTCCATCGGTACACAGACTCTCGACATCGTTCGGGCCCGCCCTGAACGGTTCGAGGTCGTCGCTCTCGGCGCCGGCCGAGCGTCCGACCTGCTGGTGGCCCAGATCGAGGAGTTCCGACCACGGTTCGTCGCCGTCGGTAGCGTCGTCGAGGCCGCCGCGTTGCGCGAGCGCGTCGATCCGTCCGTCGTGGTGGCCGACGGCGCTCCGGCGCTGGGGGAGGCGGCGACGCTCGGCGACGTCGTGATCAACGGCGTGGTGGGGTTTGCCGGCTTGCCGGTCACGTTGGCTGCGCTGTCGGCGGGGCGGCGCCTCGGGTTGGCCAACAAGGAGTCGCTCATCGCGGCGGGGCCGGTCGTCCAGCCGCTCCGGGCGACCCCGGGCGCCGAGCTGATCCCGGTCGACAGCGAACACTGCGCCCTGCACCAGTGTCTCCGGGCCAACGATGTCGTCGAGCGGGTGCATCGGTTGGTGCTGACGGCCAGTGGGGGGCCTTTCCGGGGTCGAAGCCGCGCCGAGTTGGCCGAGGTCACCGTCGCCGATGCCCTGGCCCACCCGACGTGGGCCATGGGGCCGAAGATCACCGTCGACTCGTCGACCCTGATGAACAAAGGTCTCGAGGTGATCGAGGCGCACGAGCTGTACGGAACCGACTACGACGCCATCGAGGTGATCGTCCACCCGCAGTCGATCGTTCATTCCATGGTGACATTTACCGATGGGGCGACCATGGCGCAGCTCTCCAACCCCGACATGCGGCTGTGCATCGGGTACGCCCTGGCGTTCCCCGATCGCCTCGACCTCCCGTTCGGACCCATCGACTGGGCTGACCTTCGCCGGCTGGACTTCGAACCGCCGGACCTGGACGCGTTCCCGTGCCTGAGCCTGGCGTATCACGCCGGTCGGGCCGGCGGCACCGCCCCCGCGTGGCTGAGCGCAGCGAACGAGGTCGCCGTCGAGGCGTTCCTCGCCGGTGCGATCCCGTGGACCACCATCGCCGAGGTCGCCGACGCCTCGCTCGACCGGTGGAGCGGCGCCGCGGCTGGGTCGGTCGACGACGTCCTGACGGCCGATCGTCAGGCCCGAGAGGTAGCTTCAAGGGTGATCGACGACCGATTGGCTCGCCCATGACCATCGACACTACGGCCCCGCCTCACTCGCTCCCGCCTCCCGCGCCGGGCGGCGGCGACCGTGAGGTCGGCGGGGGCGACGACACCCCCGGGCTCGACGGGGGCGACAGTACCGTCGAACGCACCGACTACGTCGGGTTGGCCATCCTGGCCGTCCTGCTCGTCTGGCTCGGCGTCGGCGGGAGTTGGTGGTACGTCGGGATGGTCTTCGCCGTGGCGGGGATGATCTTCCTGCACGAGCTCGGTCACTACGTCATGGCCCGGCGTGCGGGTATGAAGGTCACCGAGTTCTTCTTGGGTTTCGGG
Source organism: uncultured Acidobacteriota bacterium (assembly GCA_963732655.1). Classification (GTDB taxonomy): domain Bacteria; phylum Actinomycetota; class Acidimicrobiia; order Acidimicrobiales; family SHLQ01; genus CAVTWS01. The sequence goes on from CAVTAI010000013.1 coordinate 556,453, forward strand.
CCGCGGATCTGGTCGTTCCATCGCGGTGAGACCGAATACGGCCTCAAGGTCATCCCCCTCGGGGCGTACGTGAAGATCATCGGCATGAACAACCTCGACGAGGTCGATCCGGCCGACGAGGCCCGCACCTACCGTCAGGCCTCCTACCCGGCCCGGATAGGCGTCGCCGTCGCCGGCTCGGTGATGCACTTCATCATCGCGATCGTCTGCCTGTTCGGACTCCTGGCCTTCATCGGTCTCCCTGATGAGGATCGGTGGGAGGTTACGGGGGTGGTCGAGGGCAGCGCCGCCGAGCAGGCGGGATTGGTCGAAGGGGATCGCCTGCTGGCGATCGACGGTGTGGAACTCACGAACTTCGTCGACCTCATCGAGGTCGTCCGGCCCCTGGCCGCCCAGGACGTCACCCTCACCGTGGAGCGTGACGGAGCGACCATCGAGCTCCCGGCGACGATCGGTGAACGGGTGAGCGACGAAGCCGCCGCCGGCATCGACGGTCTGGTCAGCGGCGATCGGTTGGTTGCGCTCGATGGGGAGCCGGTCGGATCGTGGGCGGAGTTCGCGTCCCTGGTCGAGCCCGGTGGGGCGTACGAGGCCGAGGTCATCAACGACAGCGAGATCCTGCGGGTGTCGATCATCGTCAACCGGATCGTCACCGAAGGCGCGACCGACGGCTTCCTCGGCATCGGCTCCGAATCTCCCGAGGGTCGCGTTGTCGCCGGCGAATGCCGCCCAGGAGAGCGTGACGGTCTTCGGCCGGGTGATCCGAGAGGTCGTGCCGGCGATGGGCCGCCTGTTCAGCCCGGATGGGCTGGGAGGCTTCTTCTCGGACCCGATCACTGGCGGCGATGATGACGGTGTGCCGATCGGCGACGAAGGACGGTTCGACTCCGGCGACGAGGATCGCGTGATCTCCATCGTCGGCGGCGTGAGGCTCGGAGCTCAGGCCGCCGAGCAGAACATCGGTGATGGCATCGGCTTCTTCGCCATCCTCAACATCTTCGTCGGCACCTTCAATCTCGTGCCGCTCCTTCCCCTGGACGGAGGACACGTCGTCGTCGCCACCTACGAGCGTCTGCGCTCACGGCGCGGACGCCGGCATCACGCCGATGTCGCCAAGCTGTTGCCGCTGACCTACGCCGTGGTGGCCTTGCTGGTCGCCGTCGGCGCCGTTGCGGTGCTCCGGGACATCGTCGATCCCGTCAACCTGCCCAACTGATCGAAGACCGGCCCCTCGATGGATTTCACCGCCAGCTTCCCCCGTCGTGCCACCCGCCAGGTCATGGTCGGCTCGGTCCCGGTCGGCGGTGGGGCGCCCATCACGGTGCAGTCGATGACCATCACCAAGACCGCCGACGTCGAGGCGACACTGGCCCAGATCTATGCGCTGGCCGCCGCCGGTTGCGACATCGTCCGGTGCACGTGCAACGAGATCGAGGCCGCCGAGGGGCTGGCCCAGATCGTGCCGAGGTCGCCGATCCCGGTCATCGCCGACATCCACCACCAGTACAAGATGGCGCTCGCTGCCCTCGATGCCGGCGTGCACTGCTTGCGGCTCAACCCGGGCAACATCCGCCGGCCCGAACACATCCGGCTGGTGGCGTCGGAATGTCGGGACCGGGGGGTACCGATCCGCATCGGGGTCAACGGCGGGTCGCTGCACCCGGATCTGTACGCCAAGTACGGCGACCGGGTGACTCCCGAGGCCATGGTGGAGTCGGCCCAGCAGGAGCTCGAGTACTTCCGCGAGGTCGACTTCGATCTGGTCAAGATCTCGGTCAAGGCGTCGAGCGTTCCGCTGATGATCGAGGCGTACCGTCAGCTCGCCGACACCACGGACTTCCCGCTGCACCTCGGCGTGACCGAGGCCGGACCGCCCCCCGCCGGACTGCTCAAGGCGACCGCCGGCATGGCCACGCTGTTGGCCGAAGGCATCGGCGACACCATCCGGTACTCGCTCACGGCCGATCCGGTCGAGGAAGCTCGTGCGGGTCGGATGCTGCTCGAAGCGCTCGGGCTCCGGGAGCGTCGCAATGTCGACCTGATCGCATGCCCGAGCTGCGGCCGCGCCGAGGTCGACGTGATCGACGTGGCCCGCCGGGCCATGGAAGCGTTCGCTGACCGCCAGATCCCGCTCCAGGTGGCGGTGATGGGGTGCGTCGTGAACGGGCCGGGTGAAGCGCGCGATGCCGATATCGGCATCGCCGCCGGCAACAAGCGGGGGCACCTGTTCATCAAGGGCCAGAACGTCGCCGTCGTGCCCGAGGACGAGATGGTCGAGACCCTCGTCGAATGGGCGGAGTTCATCACCGAACACGGGGTGGAGGCGGCCCTGGCTCGCGTCGACACCGAAAAGGCGGCCCGGGAAGCGGAACGGGACCGGGCCCGGCTCCTCGCCGACCGGGGCGCCGACGTCAACGACAACAGCTCCCGTATCGATCTCATCCGCAAACGCGCCACCTGACGCCCCCACCCATACCAACGGAGCGAACTGGGAGACACGGTGGTCGCGCCCACCACGTGAAGGAGCCGACGGGTTGGTCTCCCAGTACAGTCGCGCCGTGGCTTCGGTGACGGTGCCGGTGGCGGCGATGCGGGGCAAACGACTCCCGCATGTCTCCGCGATGACCGGTCAGCCCGCACGTGGGTTCGTGCCGATCTCGCTGCCCGCCCGTCCGATCGGCGTCGGCTGGGTGCTCGTCGTCTTCGGTCCGCCCGGCTGGGCCGTTCTGGCGCTGTGGGCGATGTTCCGGAGCCGCATCACGGTGTACGTGCCGATGGGGGACCAGGCGTATGGTCGCTGGGCCCGGCTCCACCTCATGCGGTTCCGGGCCCCGCTCGCCACCCTCGGGTTCGGCTCGGTCGGCAGCCTCCTACTGATCAAAGGTGGCGTCTACGGGGCGCCGCTCCTGGTGGCGGCATCTGTGGCGTTGTTGGCGTCGCTCTACGCGTCGACCGCCGCGGGGTGGGCGCAGCCGAGCGTTCGGCTGCACAGCTGGGGTGACGTCGACCTACTGGGTGTGCACCCGACGTTTGCCGCATCCGTCGAGCGCGCCGGGTTGCTGGCCGCCGACCGGCACTGAGCGGCGGACGGCGATCCGGTTCCTGCGTCAGCGCACGAGATCGGTGAAGCGCACCAGCCAGCGCACGCGAAGGTCGTCGCACACCGTGTCCGTCGCCTTGTTCACGAGCACGGAGGCGCCGACGTATGTCGCCCCGGCGGAGTCGATCAACGACCGGATGGCCGCCACGGAGCTGCCGGTGGTGACCCAGTCATCGACAACCAGGGCACGGGCGTCCGGCGAGATGTCCCACGACCGGGTCTGGAACGTCTCGGTGGCACCGCGCCAGGTCGGTGCGGACTCGACTCGTCGATCGGCTCCCGGGTGATTGCGGTCGTCCTTGCGCACCAGGACGAGACCGGCACCGAGCACGATCGCGGCGAGGGCGCCCAGGATGGGACCGCGTGCTTCCGGTGCGCACACCACGCTGATCCCGGCGTCGCGAAAGGGTTCGGCCAACGCTCGCCCGAGAAGGGTCAGGAGGTCTGGGTCACGCAAGACACCGGCCACGTCGGGGTGGTCGTCGACCATGGGAAACCGTGTGTGGAGCAGGTGACGGGCTCGGTCGAGGTCGAACGGCTCGACGTCAGAGGGCACGGCGCACGAGCCGTTCCTTGAGGCGGGAGTAGGGCGGGTAGAGCAGCCGGGGGTCGGGTCGGCTGCGGCGATGCAGCACGGACTTCAGGTTCGAGAACGTCTCGAAACCGGCCTGGCCGTGATAGCGGCCCATGCCGCTCGGGCCGACCCCTCCGAACGGCAGGTCGGGTACCGAGATGTGCAACAAGGTGTGGTTGATGCACATGCCACCGGCGCTGGTGGTCTGGATGACATCGTCGACCACGCCGGGATCCTCGGCGAAGAGGTACAGGGCGAGTGGTTTGGGGCGTTCGCGCACGAAGGCCACCGCGTCGGCGGTCGACGTCACCGAGATCACCGGAAGGAGGGGTCCGAAGATCTCTTCCTGCATGATCGGCGCATCGGGGTCGGGTCCCTCGAGCACCGTCGGCGCCAGGTAACGATGGTCGCGGTCGGTGACGCCGCCGGTGACCACTCGTCCCGCTCCGGGATGGTGGAGCAGACCTTCGAGACGGGTCATGTGGGTGTCGTTGACGATCCGTCCGTACGACGTGCTCGATCGTGGGTCGTCGCCGTAGAACTCGTGGATGGCCGATACGAGGCAGTCGATGAATCGGTCGTGCACGGAGGAGTCCACGAGCACGTAGTCGGGGGCGACACAGGTCTGTCCGGCGTTGAGGAAGCGGCCCCAGGCGATGCGGCGGGCCGCTACGGCGATGTCGGCGGTGCGGTCGACGATGGCCGGGCTCTTGCCCCCCAGCTCGAGGGTCACCGGCGTGAGATGGCGCGCCGCCGCCTCCATGACCACCCGGCCGATGCGGGTCGAGCCGGTGAAGAAGATGTGATCGAACCGCTCGGCGAGCAGCGCGGTCGCCGTGTCGGCGCCACCTTCGACGACGGCCACGGCGTCGGTGTCGAGATGGCGGGGGACGAGCCGGGCCAAGGCGGCGCTGGTGGCCGGAGCGAGCTCGGACGGCTTGACGACGGCGGCGTTGCCGGCGCCGAGCGCGGCGGCGAGGGGACCGATCAGGAGCTGGATCGGGTAGTTCCACGGAGCGATGACGAGGGCCGTACCGAGAGGCTCCGGTTGGACGTAGCCTCGCCCCGGCCATGACGTGATCGGCAGGCGCACCCGGCGGGGGGCGGCCCAACGTCCGAGCTGCTTGTCGAGGTGGCGGATCTCGCCGCGGGTGGTGCCGATGTCGGTCGCCCACCCCTCGGTGGCTGGTTTGCCCAGGTCCTGGTGCAAGGCGCGGAGGAGTTCCGCCTCGCCGTCGTGGAGCAGCCGGAGAAGCCCGGCCAGCATGCGGTGACGCCACTCGAGAGGGCGGGTCTCGCCCCGATCGAAGGCGGCTCGGACCCCGTTTACGAGGCCCGGGACTGCGTCGTCGACGCTCGGCGCGATGGTGGGCCGATCGAGGTCGCTGGCCTTACCTGACATGGTTCGCCCTTCTACTCGATGGGTCCGCCCAGGCCCTCGGCCAGGCTATACTTCGTCCTCGCGTGCTGTTCACGGTCCGGTCATCTTGATCCGGAGGACGGAGGCGTGGGCTCGGCCCACGCCTTTGTTTCATTCAGTCCTCGGTCCTCCCGTATCGGAGCCGGGTCGTGGCGCTACGCGCCACTGCAGTTGCGCCTGATCGTCGAGAGACTGGTCGAAGAGAGGAGGGTCCCCGTGGGCGTCGAAGAACGTGTGATTGCTCTGGTGACCCCGCTGTTCGACGAATGGGGTGTCGATCTCGTCGATGTGGAGCACCTGGGTGCGGTCTTGCGCATCAGTGCCGATCAACGTGACGGGATCGATCTCGCCACGTTGCAGGATCTCAGCCGAGAGGTCTCGCGCCTGCTCGACGACACCGATCCCATCCCGGGTCGCTACACCCTCGAGGTCAGCAGCCCCGGCCTCGAACGGCCGCTACGAACCCCTGACCACTTCAGTCGCGCCGTCGGCCAGCGGGTCAAGGTCAAGACCAAGGTGGATGTCGGCGGCGAGCGCCGGTCCGACGGACAACTGATCGCCGCGGGCGAGGCTACCTTCGAGGTGGCGCTGGAGGACGGTTCCGTGCGTACCGTCTCCTACTCCGATGTGGACCGTGCTCGCACCGTGTTCGAGTGGGGTCCCGGGCCCAAGCCGGGCAAGGGCCCGAAGCAGCCCAAGCCGGCCCCGGCCGCCACCAGCGATTCGATACCTCGTGAGTCCACGACTCCCGATTCGATCACGCGTAATTCGACAATTGAGGAGACCCGGCATGAACCCGGATTTCATGGAGGCGCTGCACCTACTGGCCGCCGATCGAGGCATCTCGGTCGACACCCTGCTGGGTGCGTTGGCCGATGCCCTGGAGTCGGCCTACAAGCGCATGCCCAACGCCCACGAGTACGCGTGGGTCACGATCGATCCCGACAGCGGCGAGATCCGGGTGTCGGCGCAGAACCTCGACGAGGAGGGCAACCCGGTCGGGGAGGAGTTCGACGTCACGCCCGGCGACTTCGGCCGCATCGCCGCTCAGACCGCGCGCCAGGTCATGACCCAGCGAATTCGCGAAGCCGAGCGGGAGCTCAAATACGAGGAGTACGCCGGGCGAGAGGGTGACATCGTGACCGGTGTCGTCCAGCAGACCGACAGCCGCTACACGCTGCTCGATCTGGGTCGGGTGGAGGCGTTGCTGCCCCAGTCCGAGCAGGTGCCGTACGAGCGCCCGGAGGCCAACAGTCGCGTCAAGGCCTACATCGTCGAGGTTCGCAAGACGGCGAAGGGCCCGCAGATCGTGGTCAGCCGCACGCACCCCGGGCTGGTCAAGCGACTGTTCGAGCTCGAAGTCCCCGAGATCGCCGATGGCATCGTCGAGATCCGTGCCTGCGCCCGCGAACCAGGTCACCGCACCAAGATCGCGGTGTGGTCGAACGACCAGAACGTCGACCCTGTCGGCGCCTGCGTGGGCGCCCGAGGGGCGCGTGTGCGTCAGATCGTCAATGAGCTCCGGGGCGAGAAGATCGACATCGTTCCCTTCTCCGAAGACCTCCGCGACTACATCGCCAAGGCCCTGTCGCCAGCGAAGGTCAAAGAGGTCCGGACCGACGACGCCACCGGCATCGCTGATGTCATCGTCCCCGATTTCCAGCTCTCCCTGGCCATCGGCAAGGAGGGGCAGAACGCTCGTCTGGCCGCCCGTCTGACCGGGTGGCGCATCGACATCAAGTCCGAGACGCAGATGGCCGAGGAGGCCGCGGGCCTGGCCAGCTACGGCGAGGACGTGGAGTGGGCCGAAGGCGAGTGGGTCGTCGACCCCGAGTCCGGTGAGCAGGTGTGGAAGCCGGCCGAAGGTGGTCCGGCCATGTCGGCGGAGGCGTGGGCCACGTCCGGCGAGCCGGCCGAGGGTGCGACGGACGCAGGTCCGCCCGACACCGAATCGCCCGCCGATGCCAAGATCGAGGGTGGTGACAGCTGACGGGCCGGTCCGAACCTGCGTCGGCTGTCGGCACGCGGCCCCCGTTTCGGCGCTGGTACGGGTTAGGCTTGCCGAGGGTCAACTGGTCCTCGATCAGTCGGCTCCTGGGCGTGGTGCCTGGATCGGTCCCTCGAGCCTTTGTCTCGAACGGGCCATCAGGCGTCACGCGCTGCCCCGCCGCGTTGCGCTCCGACATCTCCGACCAGGCGATCGAGGGGTTGCGCGGGACATGGTCGTTGGCCACGGCCACACAACAGCTCCCCCTCGGGTGCCCCGAGCGGAGCTGAAATGGGCGTTCGCTCCCTCTCCGCTGGCGTGGAAGGATAGAACGCCCCCGCCCTGGGCTCCTGCCCGTGGGCGGATACACAGTCGAAGGGACGTAGCGAACTTGTCGAAGTCGATCCGCCTGTACGAGCTGGCGCGCGAACTGGGGCTCACCAACAAGGAGTGCCTCGACCTGTGCGTCTCACTCGGGATCGGGGTCAAGAGCCATTCCTCGAGCATGGAGGAAGCTCAGGCTGACCGGGCGCGCCGCAAGGCGCATCGCGAAGGGATGGTTCGCGACGAGCAACCGCCCGAAGAGGTGCCAGAGAAGCCGGCCAAGAAGGCCACCAAGACGACCAAGAAGGCCGCCGCCGGTATCGAGGCCGACGGCGCTCCTGCCGTCGCCGCCGAGCCCGTGTCTGCCGAACCGGCCCCGGCGCCGTCGGTAACCCCGGAGATCGACATCGCTCCCGCCGCCGCGGTCGAGGCCCCGGCGGCCGCGCCCGCCGTCGCGGCGCCGGAACCTCGTCCCGAGCCAGCCGTCGCCGCACCCGTCGCCGCCGTCGTCGAATCCGTGCCCGCTCCCGTCGAGGCCGAACCCGCGCCCCTGGCTCCCGCGGCGTCGTTGCCGACGGAATCGGCTCCCGCCTCGATCGCGCCGAGCGCGGAAGCGCCGCGCCGGGTCGTCTCGTCCGGTGGTGCCGCACCGCCGCGCCGCATGGCTCTGGAGCCCCCTGTGCTGAGTCCGCCGCTCCCGCCGGTCGTGTCCGACACGGCCGAAGCTCGCGCCGGGGCCGGTGCCGCGCCGGGCCTCAAACGCCCGCCGATGCCCGGCATGCCGCCGCCGCGGCCGCGCCCGCCCGGCATGGTGCCCCCGCGTTCGACCTCCGGTAAGCCGATCCCGCCGCCTCCCGGCCCGCCCGTGTCGTCGTCCGGCCGTCCGATCCCGCCGCCGCCCGGTGGCCGCCGAGTGGGTGCCCCGACCACAGGCGCTCCCGGTCGTCCCGGTGGCGGTCCTGGCGGTGCTCGCCCCGGTGGCGGTGCCCCTGGTGGCGGCCGACCCTTCGGTGGTGGTGGAGGCGTGCCCGGTGGTGGTGGAGCGCCCGGCTCCCGCCCCGGCGGTCCTGGTGGCGGCCCTGGCCGTCCTGGTGGCGGCCGTCCCGGCGGTCCCGGGGATCGTCGTGGTCCCCGTCGCAAGAGCCGTCGTCGTCGCGTGCTCGAAGAGCTCCAGCCGATGGGTGTCCCCACGTATACGCCCACCTCGGCGCCGGTTCCCGATGGAACGATCGTCATCGAACGGGCGTCGACACCCCAAGATGTCGGCCCGAAGCTGAATCGCACGGCGGCCGACGTCGTTCGTTTCCTCATGCAGCTCGGCGAGATGGTGACGGCGACCCAGTCGCTGTCGGACGACATGATCGAGCTGTTCGCCGGTGAGATCGGGGCGACCATCCGCCTCGTCGACCCGGGCGAGGAGCAAGAGGTCGAGCTGCAGAAGATGCTCGACCTGACCGACGACGAAGAAGACGAAGCGGCCTACGAGTCGTGGCCCGAGCGGGCACCCGTCATCACCGTCATGGGCCACGTCGACCACGGCAAGACCAAACTGCTCGACCAGATCCGCAAGGCCAATGTCATGGGCGGCGAGGCCGGTGGTATCACCCAGCACATCGGCGCCTACCAGGTCGAGCGTGATGGTCACCACATCGCGTTCATCGACACCCCGGGTCACGAGGCCTTCACGGCCATGCGGGCCCGTGGTGCTGACGTCACCGACATCGTGGTGCTCGTCGTCGCCGCCGACGACGGCGTCATGCCCCAGACCATCGAGGCGCTGAACCACGCCAAGGCCGCCGACGTCCCGATCGTCGTGGCCGTCAACAAGATCGACCGTGAGCAGGCCGATCCCCAGAAGGTCATGAGCCAGCTGGCCGAGCGTGGCCTCATCCCCGAGGAGTGGGGCGGTGACACCATCTACTGCCAGGTGTCGGCGCTCCAGAACATCGGGATCGACGAGCTGCTCGACAACCTGCTCGTCGTCGCCGAGGTCGAGAACCTGCGCGCCGATCCCAAGGGTCGCGCTCGGGGCACGGTGCTCGAGTCGCACCTCGATATCGGCCGGGGCCCGGTCGCCACCGTGCTCATCCAGCGGGGCACCCTCAAGGTCGGCGACCCCGTGGTCGCCGGCGCCGCCTGGGGTCGTGTCCGAGCCTTGATCGACGATCACGGCAACCAGGTCAAGTCGGCCGGCCCGTCGACCCCGGTGCAGGTGCTCGGCCTCCAAGATGTCGCCTCTGCCGGCGACGACCTCGTCGTGTCGCCGAACGAGAAGATCGCCAGCCGGGTGGCCTCCACTCGAGAGCATTGGCAGCGTCTGGCCCACATGGGCCGTGACAGCCACGCCCTGGCCGGTGGCGCCAAGCTCGAGGACGTCTTCAAGCAGATCCAGGCCGGCGAGACCGCCACGCTCAACCTCATCGTCAAGGCCGACGTGAACGGCTCGCTCGAGGCGGTCACCGAGAGCTTGCGCAAGCTCGAACGCGACGACGTGAAGTTGGCGTTCGTGCACCGAGCCGTGGGCGGCATCACCGAGAGCGACATCCAGCTCGCCGCCACCTCCAACGCCACGATCCTGGGCTTCAACGTCCGTCCCGATCGCAAGGCGCGTGAGATGGCCGAGCAGGAGCGGGTGGAGATCCGTACCTACGAGATCATCTACAAGCTGCTCGAGGACATCGAGGCCGCCATGCTCGGCATGTTGGCCCCGGAGTTCGAGGAGGTCGTGACCGGCGATGCCGAGGTGCGCGACATCTTCTCGGTGCCCCGAGTCGGCAAGATCGCCGGTTGCTACGTGCTCAACGGCACGATCTCCCGGGGCTCCAAGGTGCGCTTCCTCCGCGAGGGCACGATCATCTGGAAGGGCGAGGTCAGCTCGCTCAAACGGTTCAAGGAAGATGCTCGCGAGGTCCATGCCGGCTTCGAGTGCGGCATCGGCCTGTCGGACTTCCAGGACCTCAAAGACGGTGACATCATCGAGACCTTCGAGGAGCGGGAGATCCCGCGCACGTGAGGGCCCGCTGAGCGGTGACACTGCATGTCTGCGCTCTCGAGATCGAGCTGGTCCTTCCAGGGTGTCGCACCCTGAAGGACAAGCGCGCCCGGTTGCGTCCCATCCTGGATCGGGTGCGGCACCGTTTTGCGGTCGGGCTCGCCGAGGTCGACCGGCAGGACGACGTCCAGCAGGCCGTGCTGGCCTTCGCCGCGGTGTCCGGAACGATGGCCATGGTGGAGGAGGTGCTCGATGAGATCGAGCGCCTCGTCTGGGCCTCCGCCGATGTCGAGGTCGGTGCCGTGCACCGATTCTGGTTGGATACCGAGCGGTGACGCTCGCTGAGGATGGCGTGTGGGTCGAGCATCACTTGGGCACGTTCCGTGGGCGGGAGGCGATCCGCGAGGCGATCATGTCGGTGATGGCCCAGGCCCCGACCGAGATGTACTTCCCGGTCGACTGGGTGCTGATCGACGGCTCGCGGGTCGTGTACTACCCGGCGCAATGTCTCCCCGATCCCGCGGGCGGGAGCGAGATCTACCGGTTCGGTTGTATCACGATCCTCGAGTACGCCGGGGACGGCCAGTTCTCCTACCAGGAGGACATCTACAACCCCCGCGAGGGCGAGGACATGTTCGGGCGCTGGATCGCCGCCGGTGGCCGCCTCCCCGGGGCCCCCTGAGTTGCCGAGTCGTCGGCCCACCCCTCGAGGGTCGGCGAGATGCGGGCGCGTCTGCGTCGTACACTGAGTCGATGGAGGAACCCGCCCCGGCAGCGTTGCGGCTCGAAGACGGTAGCGCTCCGGGATGTGCGAGCATTCCGGTACCAGGAGATCTCCCTCGCTCCCGGCGTGACCGTCCTGATCGGACGCAACGGGACCAACAAGACCACGCTCCTCCGGTGTATCGCGGTGAACCTCGCTGGTCCCGAGGACGGACAGGCACTGCTGTCGTTTCCTACGGGCGGGTTCGTCAGCGCCGGGGAAGACAAGGCGGACATCGTTCTGGGCACGACTGCGGGGCGGCGCCGAACACAGATTCAGCGGTGGGACGGCGGCGAGCGACTCGGCCGTTCGACCAACCCAGGTGACAGCGGTTCCGTTTTCGTCTGTGGATACGGGGCGGGGCGGGGCGTCGTCGGCACCGATTCCGGGCGTGGTTACCGTCCGCTCGACGCCGTCACGTCGTTGTTCGACTACTCGCGGCCTCTCGTCGACCCGGAGCTGACCCTGCGTCGATTGCGTGACCATCTTGGTTCGGAGCGGTACCAACGGACGATCGCCGGTATCGGGCGTGTCCTCGGGCTCGGCCCCGATGACACGATTGAACTGCCCCGGGGCGGTGGCGTGTCCATCACCGGTCCGGCGATCGGGGGCAGCATTCCGCTCACCGCGTGGGCCGACGGCTACCGGCTCACCTTCACGTGGTTGCTCGACCTCTACGGCTGGGCGCTCCAGGCCGATCGCATCGACGACGACGGCTACGTCGACGGAGTCGTGCTGATCGACGAGATCGACCAGCACCTTCACCCGGCCCTGCAGGCCGGCGTGGTCGCCCAGCTCTCGGATCTGCTGCCGACGACGCAGTTCGTCGTCACGACCCACAGCCCGTTGGTGGCGATCGGGGCGAAACCCGAACAGCTGGTCGTCCTCCACCGGGTCGACGACCACGTCGAAGTCCTTCCCCGCGTTCCCGACTATCGAACCTGGTCGGTCGAGGATCTGCTGACCGACGCTCGGTTGTTCGCGACCGCCGCCCATGCCCCGGAGATGATGAAGCAGCTCGAGTCGTACCAGGAGCTGGTGGCCAAGGGCCCTGACGCCCGCGATGACGCCGAGGACAGCGAGCTCCGTCGTCTGGCGAAAGAAGTCCAGGGGGTCGAACTCCCGCCCGTGATCGAGTCCCGAAAGGACGAGGCCGACGCCACGTTCCGGCGGTTGATGGCCGAGTCTTAGCGTCGTGATCCGGTATCCGCGCCGTCGAGTCGATGAGCAGGGCCGACCGGTCGAGCCCGACGGGGCCTGGTTCGCCTCGGCCGCGGCCCGGACGTCGGTCGCCAAGCAGCAGAAGGCGAACCACAAGGCGGATGCCGGTGTGTATCACCACGATCAGGTGCACGCCGCCCTCGAGAAGCTGTTCCACCTCAAGTGCGTGTACTGCGAATCGAAGCCCGCCGCCTCTGCGGATTGGGATGTCGAGCACTTCCGACCCAAGTCGCACTACTACTGGCTGACCTACGAGTGGACGAACCTCTACCTGTCGTGTGCCCACTGCAATCAGGCGCGTCGAGATCGACCGATGTGGGACGATCCGGCGTGGGGACCGTCCGCCGGCAAACTCGACCAGTTCCCGCTCTCCGGTTCGTACCGGGCGATCAAACACGGCGACAGCCTCTCGAAGGAAGGCCGGCTGCTGCTCGACCCCTGCGCCGACCAACCGGATCGTCACCTGACCTTCGACGCCACGGGCAGCGCCGTGGCGCTGGCCGGGAGCAGGAAGGCGAAGCCGTCGATCGAGGTGTTCAACCTCAACCGAAAGCGCCTGCGAGATCGTCGGCGTGAGCTGGCCGAGGCGCACCTGGTGACCATCCGGGCGTACCTCGGATCTCACCCTCTGGCGACGATCTTGCACAACCTGGTCAACGCCCACGGCACGGACGCGAGCGAACATGCGGGCGTCGCGCGAGCCATCGCCCGCGATCCCGTGGCCTTCGGTTTGTGATCAACCCCACTTGTCGCACGGGCAACGTCAGCTCGACGATCCGAGGTAGGTGAGCACGGCGAGCACCCGCCGGTGCTCGGTGTCGCTCGCCGGCAGGTCGAGTTTGGCGAGGATCGAGGTGATGTGCTTTTCCACTGCGCCGTCGCTCACCACCAGCTTCCGGGCGATCCCTGTGTTTGATAGCCCTTCGGCCATCAGCGCCAGCACCTCGCGCTCGCGAGGGGTGAGCGAGGAGAGCGGCTCGGCTCGACGTGAGCGGACGAGGAGTTGGGCGACCACCTCGGGGTCGAGGGCAGTGCCGCCGTTGGCCACCCGTCGGCAGGCCGACACGAACTCGGACACCTCGGCCACCCGCTCCTTGAGGAGGTAGCCCACGCCCACCGTGCTGCCGCCGAGCACCTCGGTGGCAAAGCGCTCCTCCACGTACTGCGACAGCACCAGCACCGGGGTACCCGGTCGGGCCCGGCGCAGTGCCACGGCGGCCCGGACGCCTTCGTCGGTGAACGTGGGCGGGAGCCGCACGTCGACGATGACGAGGTCGGGATCGTGCTCGGCCACGGTGTCGAGCAATGGGCCGGGGTCGCCCAGGGCGGCCACGACCTCGGCATCGTGCTCGGCCAGGATGCGGGTGAGGCCCTCGCGCAGCAGCACGGAGTCCTCGACGATCACGAAGTAGGCGGCCGTCTCGATCGTGGCCGGGGGTCGGCGGTCGAGACGGATGTCGACGTCTACGGGCACGGTGCTGCGGGCCGCGACCGAGGAGACGGCGGCGTCGAGGCCCCGGTCGGAGGAGGACGAGGCCGACCGCTCCGGCACCGAGCGCCATGAGCACCCGCAGCCAAGTGTCCGGGTGGTTGCCCTCGCCGAACTCGTAGAAGCTGTCACCAGCCAGGGCGGCGACGCCGTCGGCGATCGGCGCAGCAGCGAGCGCGACCGTGACGCTCCACAGCACCACCGTCACCGTGAACGTGGCGATGCCCACCGGCAGGGCGACGAGGCCGAACAGCAGACCCCGCCATCCGGCAGGATCGGACATGGCCAGCCAGGCGCGGCGCCACCACGAGGTGTCGGTGGGTCGGGTGTCGAACGCCGGCAGCGTGGTGCACAGGAAGACCCGGGCGCGCCACCGTTCGACGGCACCGATCCAGCGGCCCACGAAGGTCACGGTCAGGGCCAGGAGCGGGAGCCCGATGAGCGTGACGATCATCCCGCCAGCGACCGACAGGAGCGCGACCACCACCGTGAACCACGTGACGCCGAAGGCCAGGTCGAGCAGGAGATGACCGGTCGTGCGCCAGGTGCGGGCCTGGGCCAGGGGAGCGAACCATCTGGTCACCGATCCCATTGTGGGCCTCTGGTGAGGGCGGCCAGCAACCCGGTTCCGCCCACGCAGCCCGAGAGGAAGGGTCCGGGTGAGGAGGCAACGAGGTGAAGGAACGTTCGGACGATCTCCAACGCGAGCATGGGTACAGCGTGACGGTGACCGGCGGGCGAGCCCATCCGGAGACCTGGCGTCTTCAGGGTGGGGTTGTCCCTACCGTGCCGATCGCCCGCTACCGTGGTCCCAGCCCGCAGCACCGGTGGAGGAAGCGAACCATGGCCAAGAGCCTCGAAGAAGCCCGTAGCCGTCTCGACGATGAATTCGGCCAGGTGCGCCGCAACTTCGACAACATCCACAAGCGCCTCGACGAGGTCGAGAAGGCGGGACCCGAGGATGATCTCTCGGGCCTACTCAAGAAGCTCGAGGAAGCGGTGAACGAGGTGCGCACCGGTGGACTCATGGGCCACGGCGCCAACGGCCACAAGCGGGCCCGCGACGAATATCTGAAGCTCAAGCAGGGATGATCGGTCGGTGAACACCCGTCGCCGACGAGGTCACCGGCCGCCGTCGCGAGCGGGATTCGACCGCGTCGATCGCCTGAACGAGCTGTTGCGCGAGATCGTCGCGGAGGAGCTCGTGCGCATCGGCGACGAACGTCTGGAGTGGGTCACCATCACCGACGTGCGTACCGACAAGGAGCTCTCGCAGGCCTCGGTGTACTTCACGGCGCTCGATGGTGCTGAGGGCGATCCCGAGATCGCCGCCGCGCTCGGCCAGCACCGGGTGCAGATCCAGTCGGCGATCGGTCGGCAGACCCGCCTGCGCCGGGTCCCGCCGCTGGTGTTCCACCCCGATACCGTCGCCCGTTCGGCTGAGCGCATCGACGGCATCCTCGCCGGCCTCAATCTGGCTGTCGAGCCGTCCGCCACCTCGGCCGACGAACCGGCCGACCCGGGCGACGACTGACCGGTGGGGAGGCGGGGCCGCGACGGTGGCGTCGATGGGTTCCTGGTGGTCGACAAGCCGGCCGGGATGACCTCTCATGACGTGGTCGCACATGTCCGGCGCGCGCTCGGCACGAGCCGGGTGGGGCATGCCGGCACGCTCGACCCTGATGCGACCGGCGTGTTGCTCGTCGGTGTGGGGCGGGCCACCCGTCTCATGCGCTACATG
Organism: uncultured Acidobacteriota bacterium; assembly: GCA_963732655.1. GTDB lineage: Bacteria > Actinomycetota > Acidimicrobiia > Acidimicrobiales > SHLQ01 > CAVTWS01. Next base: position 572,064 of record CAVTAI010000013.1, read on the forward strand.
ACGGCGTTGCCCAAGTCGTATGTCGGTCAGATCGTTCTCGGCGTGGCCACCTCGACGCTCGACGCTGCCGGCGAGGTCACCGCCATCTACGACATGAGCGGCGTCGGGCTCGACGACGTGCGGGCGGCCGCCGCGGGCTTCGAAGGCGACATCTTGCAGATCCCGCCCATGGTGAGCGCCATCAAGGTCGGTGGTCGGCGCCTCCACGAGCTCGCCCGTGAAGGCGTGGAGATCGACCGTGAGCCGCGGCCGGTCACCGTGCACCGGATCGCGGTCGAGCCGACCGACAACCCGCTCGTGTTCGATCTGTCCGTCGACTGCTCCTCGGGGACCTACATCCGTTCCCTGGCCGCCGACATCGGTCAGGCACTCGGCGGCGGTGCCCACCTTCGGGCGTTACGGCGCACGGCGATCGGCTCGTTCCGCGTCGAGGCGGCCTGCCCGCTCGACGCGCTGGAGCTTCGTCCCATGGCCGAGGCGTTGGGTCACCTCGACAAAGTGACGGTCGAGGCTGACCTGGCGGCGTCGGTCGCCAACGGTCGTGCGTTGGACGAGCTGCCCGGTGCCGAGGGCGAGGGGCCCTGGCTCGTCGTCGACGTCGAGGGTGAGGTGCGAGCCGTCTACGAGCGCTCACCCGGTGGAGGAGTGCGCCCAGACCTCGTCGTGCCGCCCCGCGGCTGAAGGGGGGGTCGTGCCGCCCCGAGGCCGAGGACCTGGCCGGGCCTCAGTTACCATGGAGAACCATGCGTATCCATCGTGAGGACGGCACGGTCGAGCCCATCAGTCGTCGTACGGCGGTGTCGATTGGCGCCTACGACGGCGTCCATCGCGGGCACCAGCTCCTCCTCCAGCAGTTGCGGGCGATGGCGACCGTTCAGGATCTCGACACGGTCGTCGTGACGTTCGATCAGCATCCCGCCCGTGTCGTGCGCCCCGAATCGGCGCCGCTCCTGCTCACCGATCTCGACCAGAAGCTGGAACTGCTGGCCTCGACGGGCGTGGATCACACCTTGGTGCTCAAGTTCGACGCGGTGCGGGCCCAGGAGAGCGCGTCCGACTTCGTGACAGAGGTGTTGGTGGAGCGGCTCGGGGCGAAGCTGGTCGTGGTCGGAGAGGACTTCCACTTCGGCCACCAGCGCCAGGGCAACGTCGCCCTCCTCGACGAGATGGGCGCCCGGTACGGTTTCGAGGTTCTGGGCAAAGGGCTCATGGACATGGCGGGGAACCGGGCTCGTGATCACGAGCAGGTGTCGTCGACGGCGATCCGGCGCGCGTTGGCTCATGGTGAGCTCGAGGCAGCCAACGCCATGCTCACGCGCCCCTACGAGGTGCGTGGAGTGGTGAGTCGGGGCGATCAGCGAGGTCGCACGATCGGATTCCCGACCGCCAACGTGACCGTTCCGCCGAGCATCTTGCTCCCCGCCGACGCCGTCTACGCCGGGTGGTACGAGCGAGCGGATGGGACCATCTACCCGACCGCCATCTCGGTCGGCACGCGGCCCACGTTCTATGACACCCACGGGGCGCTGCTCGTCGAGGCGCACCTCATGGACTTCGACGGCGACCTGTACGACGAGCCCGCCAAGGTGCGGTTCGTCCAGCAGATCCGGCTGAACCGGAAGATGTCGGGGCTCGACGAGCTCAAGGCGCAACTCCAGCTCGACGTCGCTCAGTGCCGAACCATCCTCGGCGGGTAGTGAGCCGGCTCGAGTCGGGCGCGAAAGGTGACGGTCGGTCTCTGTGTCGGGTGTCGACGGCCTCGTGTGGTTTTCGCCTCGGTCAGAATGTCCCCAACTTTCTGAGCGAGGCGAACCTCGAACGGGCGAGGGGAACCTCTCGGTCGTCCTGCTGACCGGCGACCACTGCGTCTTGACGCGCCGCGGACGGGAGCGAGATCGGGGGACCCGGGTCTGTCTGTCACTGCTCGTCGGCAAGATCGTGCCATGAACGCAGAACAGCATCGTGCCCGGCACGAAGAACAGCATCGTGCCCGGCACGAAGAAGTCGTGAACAACGTCGACTTCCGTCGATTGGTGCTCGGCCTGCTCCTGCGATCGGAGCGGTCGATGTCCATTTCGGAGCTCGTCGATGCCGTTCGTGTCGTGAAAGTGAGGACGCTGAACGTGGGACGGGGCACTCCCGATGGCAGCCGCACCGTGAACAAGAGGGTGGCGGACCTGCTCGACTACCAGCGGCGTCTCGGCCGGGTCCGTCGTACGGCTCGTGGTCGCTATCAGGCCGTTCCGTCGGCCTTCAGCCCGTCGATGCGGTGGCGCTGCCTTCATTGGCGACGGTCCCAGGAGCACGAGTCCATCCGTCGTCGGGCTGGACGGGTCTGAGCGGGCGAGTCGGAACGGCACTACGTTCACCTCATGCTGGTCTTCCTTCGGCACGGGCGCACGCCCAACAACGCCAATGCCCTGCTCCAGGGCCAGGAGGACTCGCCGCTCGACGACGTCGGCTTCGAACAGGCGCGCCGCGCCGGGGATTTCCTGCGTCGGGACTTCGCGATCGACCGGGTGCTCACCTCCCAACTGACCCGTACGAAGCAGAGCACGCGGAGGCGGCGGGGCTCGGCGGTCTGCCCGGTCACGTCGACGACCGCTGGGCCGAGATCAACTTCGGCGAGTACGACCTGCGGTCCCAGCGCGAGGTGATGGCTGAGCTGGGAAGCCGCTGGGCCGCTGACATCGAGTACGAGCCGGCGGGCGGGGAGTCAATGGGCGCGGTCTTTCGACGGGTGTCGGCGGCGTGCGAGGAGCTCCGGTTCGCCGTCGACGGCGAGACGGTGCTCGTCGTCACCCACGCCACGCCCATCAAAGCCGCGGCCGTCTGGGCCTTGGGCGGAACGGCCGACATGATGATGCGGCTCCGGGTGTCGCTGGCCTCGGTCACCGTCATCGATCGTGGTCCCGGCGGGCTGCTGCTGTCCTCGTTCAATGACGTCCGCCACCTCGTCGACCCACCGGCGTCTGCACCGACTATGGTCTGACCATCGGACCAGGGGGTCGCTCCATGCCCATCTCGCGCCTCAACCACGCCGTGCTGTACGTCCGCGACGCCCGGGCGCACGAATCGTTCTATGCGGAGGTGCTCGGCTTCTCCACGGTGATGGACCATCCCGGTGGGGCGTTCGTGTTCATGCGAGCTCCGGCGAGCGACAACCACCACGACATCGCCTTCTTCGCCATCGGCGCGGGCGCCGGGGCGTCGGCCGCGGGTCGGTCCACCGTTGGGATGTACCACCTGGCCTGGGAGGTGCCCACCCTGGCCGAGCTCGAGGTCATGCGGGACAAGCTCTCGGTCGCCGGAGCGTTGATCGGCGCCTCGGACCATGGTGCCAACAAGTCCCTCTACGCCCGAGATCCTGACGGCCTCGAATTCGAGGTCATGTGGCTGGTGCCGTCCGAGCACTGGGGCGCCGCCGCCCACGAGGCCATCATCGAACCGCTCGACCTGGACGCCGAACGGGTGCGCTTCGCCTCGTTCGGCCTGTCGTGACGCCCGCGTTCGCTCCCGTGTCACGGCGCACCGTGGCCGACGAGGTGCGCCTGGCCCTGCTGGCATCGATCCACGACGGGCGGCTCGCGCCTGGTGACACCATCCCCGCTGAACGGGTGCTGGGTGAGCAGTTCGGCGTGGCTCGCACGTCCGTTCGCGAAGCCCTCCAGCACCTGGTGTCCGCGGGAGTGGTGGAACGCCGGGGTAACCGCACGCTCGTCGTCGATCACCTCCCCGAGCTCGATCTGACCCCGACCGACGAGCGCAAGCGCCGCGTCAATCAGCTCTTCGAGACCCGCCGACTCATCGAGCTGCCCATGGTCGAGCTGGCCACCTGTCGCGCCACCAGCGCTGAGCGCGAGGCCCTCGTCGCGCTGGCCGCCGAGTTCGGGCCCGACCTGTCGGTCGACGAGTTCCGCCGGCTCGACCATGGGTTTCACGGCGCGCTCGCCGATTCCAGCGGCAACGAACTGCTCGCCGAGGTCTACGGCAAGGTCCTCGCCGCCCTGTTCAGCGACACCGCGTTCGACGAGCTCCTCCACGCCCCCGCCAATCGCGCGGAAGTGGCGGTCATCGTGGCGTGCGCGGGAGACGATCACCGCGCCATCGCCCGAGCCTTCGCCGCGGGCGATCCCGTGGGCGTAGTGGCGGCCGTCGAAACCCATCTCGCTGATGTCGAGACCCGAATGATCGAGCGCCTGGCATGACGGTGAACGCCAACGAGAACTACAACTACTTCTTCGACGACGCCGCGTTCCAGGAGACCGATCGGCCCGGCTTCCGGCGGCGGGTCATCACCGGCGAGAGCGTGCAGCTGTGCTTCTGGCGCATCTCCGGCGGAGCGACCGGCTCGTTCCTGCACAACCACCCCGACCACGAGCAGCTGGGCATCGTCATCCGCGGCCAGCTCGACTTCCGGATCGGCGGCGAAGATGTCCAGGAGCGCACCGTCCTCAAGGAGGGCGAGGTGTACCTGGCGCCGCGGGGCGTGTGGCACGGCGACAGCATCTTCGGGGGCGACCCCGAGTACGGCGAGTGCTGGATCCTGGATGTGTTCAGCCCGCCCCGTGACGACCTGATGCCCGACCACCTCCGGGCCGAAGGGTGACGACCATGCCCCCCTCGACGGATCACGACTGGCGTCTGGCCGTGGACATCGGCGGAACCTTCACCGACGTGGTCCTCCTCGATGCCCGCTCCGGTCGGGTCGTCGTCGACAAGACGCTCACCACGCCCGCGGCACCCTTGGAGGGTGTCCGTACTGGCGTGGCCCCGTGCTGGCCAAGGCGGACGCCCTTCCGTCTGACATCTCGGCCCCGATCGTGCACGCCACGACCCTCATCACCAACGCCCTGATCGAAGGCAAGACGGGCCGAGCCGGCTTGGTCACCACCGCCGGGTTCGGCGACACCCTGCTCATCCGCGATGAGCACCGGTACGACATGTACGACCTCCAGATCGAGTTCCCGGAACCTCCGATCGCCCGGTCGTTCACGTTCGAGATCGACGAGCGCACCCGGGCCACGGGCGAGGTGATCGTCGCCCCGACGGATGCGGCGCTTTCTGACCTGGCCAGCTCGCTCCGGGCGGCCGACGTTGAAGCCGTCGCCGTCTGTCTGCTGAACGCCTACGCCAACCCGGCGAACGAGCAGGTCGTCGCCAGGTACCTGCGCCACCACCTCGGGGTCCCCGTGTGCATCTCCGGCGAGGTCTCACCGCAGATCCGTGAGTACCCGCGTATGGTCACCACGGCGTGCAACGCGGCCACGATGCCGGTCATCGGGCCCTATCTGGACGAGCTCCAGAAGTGGCTGGCGGCCGAAGGATTTGGCGGGTCGGTGCTGATGATGCTTTCGAACGGTGGTGTCGTGTCGGCCGACGACGCCGCCCGGTTCCCGATTCGACTCGTGGAGTCGGGCCCGGCCGCCGGGGCGTTGGCTGGCTCCTGGTTTGCCCGGCGCCACGGCCTCGACCGCCTGCTCTGCTTCGACATGGGGGGCACGACGGCCAAGTCCTGCCTGATCCAGCATGGCGAGCCGGAGCTGACCAACACCTTCGAGGTGGCGCGCATCTACCGGTTCAAGAAGGGCTCCGGGTTCCCGTGCTCGGTCCCTTCCGTCGACCTGGTGGAGATCGGCGCCGGCGGCGGCAGCCTGGCGCGCGTCGACGATCTCGGCCTGCTCAAGGTCGGCCCGGAATCCGCCGGCGCCGAGCCCGGTCCATCCAGCTACGGACGGGGGGGAACCAAACCGGCCGTCACCGACGCCGATGCCCTGCTCGGCCTGTTGGACCCGGACTACTTCCTCGGCGGCGACATGGTGCTCGACGTGGCGGCAGCCGCCTCGGCCTTCGCGCCGCTGGCCCAAGCCCTCGAGCTCTCCGTCGCCGAGATCGCCGCGGGCGCCCACGACGTCGTCAACCAGAACATGGCGGCATCGTCGAGCATGCACGGAGTCGAGCAGGGCGTCGACCTCCGTGGTGTGCCGATCATCGCGTTCGGAGGAGCCGGGCCGGTTCACGCCTGCGGCGTCGCCGAGTTGCTGGAGTCCGACACCGTCATCTTCCCGGTCAACGCCAGCGTGCTCTCGGCGTTCGGGACCCTCGTGACCCCGGTGCGCATCGACCTCGGTCGGAGCCTGGTCCAACGTCTCGATCGGCCCGACGACGGGGCGGCCGCCGACCGCGACGCCGTGCTCGACGCCTTGCGGGACGAGGGTCGCCGGGTGCTGTCCGCTGCGGGCGTGGCCGACGACGAGGTTCGATTCCGGTACGGCGTGGATGCCCGCTACGCCGGGCAGGGCAACGAGATCACCATCTGGGTGGGAGAGGGTGACCGGTGGCCGGCGACCGATGACGAGATGCACGACGCCTTCGAGGCCGAATACCGGCGGGTGTACGGCCTGACCATCCCCGATGTCGGCGTCGAGGCCGTGACGTGGCGTTTGTCGGCGTTCGCCCCGGCCGCTCCGACAGGACGTGACGGGAGTCTGGCCCTCGGTTCCGGCGCCACGGCGTCGGTCGGCGCCCCGCCTGAACCGCACCACTTTCGGGCCGTTCGGTTCGGCCGGGCGTCGTCGTCCCCCGAGGTCCCGGTGTACCGCCGCGACACGTTGGTGCCCGGCGATCGGTTCGACGGCCCCGCCATCGTGGAGGAACGCGAGACCACCGCGGTCATACGGCCGGGGTGGTCCGTCGAGGTCGCCGGCGACGGCTCTCTGTTCGCCCGACGGGATGTAAGATGAGTTCTCGAAAACGGCACGCGGGGTGCGACGTTGGATGCGATCGAGCTCGAGATCTTGTGGCAGAGCCTCATCGCCACGGTCAACGAGCAGGCCAAGGCCCTCCAGCGCGCCGCCTTCAGTCCCATCGTCCGCGAGGCCGGCGACCTCGCCAACGCCGTGTTCGATCGGCGCGGTCGCATGGTCGCCCAGGCTGTCACGGGGACCCCAGGCCACATCAATTCCCTGGCCATCGGGGCCGCCAACATGTTGGCCGAGTACCCACCGGACACGTTGGTTCCGGGCGACGTCCTGATCACCAACGACCCCTACAAGACCGCCGGCCAGCTGCTCGATGTCACGGTGCTCTATCCGGTGTTCCGGCGGGATCCGGCGACCGGGGAGAACCGGGTCATCGCCTTCTTCGGATCGACTATCCACCACACCGACGTCGGCGGGTACGGCATCGGGGCCGGCGGGCGCGATGTCTTCGAAGAGGGTCTGTGGATCCCGATCTGCAAGCTCATGAAAGCCGGGGAGCGCAACGACGACGTCTGGCGCTTCATCCTGAGCAACGTCCGCCAGCCCGATCACATGGCCGGCGACCTCCACGCCCAGATGGCGTCCGGGGAGGTGGGCGCACAGCGGCTCACCGCATTGTGCAACCACCACGATCTGAACGACATCGAGGCCTTGGCCGACGAGATCATCCGGCGATCCGAGGACGCCACCCGCGCCGCCATCAGCGCTCTGCCCGCTGGGCGCTACGAGGCGAGCGCGGTGCTCGACCTGGCGGACGGCAGCATCGTCGACATCGTGTGCGCGGTCATCGTCGACCCCGGCGCGGGCGAGATCACCGTCGACTACGAGGGCACGTCGCCGGCCAGTCCGTGGGGCATCAACGTCGTCAAGAACTACACCCACGCCTATACGACCTTCGCCGTGCGGTCCGTGTTGTGTCCCGACATCCCGAACAACCACGGCAGCTTGGCGCCGATCAAGGTCGAGGCCCCCACGGGCTCGATCGTCAACGCCGTTTCGCCGCAGCCCGGCACGGCCCGGCACGTCGTCGGCATGTTCCTGCCCAACGCGCTGTTGAAGGCGCTGGCCCAGGTTCGCCCCGATCAAGCCATGGCCGAGGGTTCGGGCGCGGTGTGGACCATGCAGGTGAGCGGCAACGAGCCCGACGGTTCGCCGTTCATCACCGCCATGTTCACCTACGCCGGTGGCGTCGGCGCGCGGGCGACCAAACCGGGCCTGTCGGCCTGCTCCTACCCGACCGGGGTGGCGGCCGTTCCACTCGAGGTGGTGGAGGCGTCGGCGCCGATCCGCTTCCTGCGCAAGGAGTTGCGAGACGGCTCCGGTGGCGCCGGCGGCCAGGTCGGTGGCCTGGGCCAGACGATCGAGTTCACCGTCGACACCGATCGGCCGTGGCAACTCAACGCGGTCACGTCACGGTTGGCCGAAGCGCCCGCCGGGATCCTGGGTGGCGAGGCCGGGGCGACCGGCGCCTTCACCGTCAACGGTGAGCCGGTCCGCACGCAGCAGCGCATCACGCTCGCCGCGGGCGACATCGTTCGTCTCGATCTGCCCGGAGGAGGCGGTTATGGCCCCGCGGAGTGACCCTCGGTTGAACGACGATCTCCTGGTCGCCCTCGAGGCGTCCGTGACCGACGTGGCGAAGGCCCAGACCCTGCCGGCCGAGCTCTACACGTCCGAGGAGTTCCTGGCCTTCGAGAAGGAGGCGCTGTACGCGCACGAGTGGTTGTGCGTCGGCCGGGCGGATCAGATCCCCGAACCGGGCGACTGGTTCACCATCACCTTGATCGACGAGCCGTTGATCGTGGTCCGCGGCAAGGACCACGAGATCCGATGCTTCTCGGCGGTCTGCCAGCACCGCGCCATGCAGGTCTGCGAAGGTTCGGGCAACACCGGGTCCTTCAAATGCCCGTATCACCACTGGATCTACGGCCTCGACGGCCGCCTGCTCGGGGCTCCGGCGATGGACCGTACGGACGGGTTCGACAAGGCCGACTGGGGCCTGCCCATCCTTCAGGTCGAGGTCTGGGCCGGGTTCGTGTTCGTGAACTTCGATCTGTCGGCCCCGCCGCTCGGGCCCACCCTGGCCCGGTACGAGAGCTACATCGCCAACTACGACCTCAGCACCGCCGTGTGCCCCGGCACCTTCACGCTGCCGGACATGCCGTGGAACTGGAAGGTCATGTTCGAGAACTTCAACGACGGCTACCACGCCAACCGGCTGCACCAGTTCGTCCAGGACTTCTGCCCGAGCGCCAACAGCGGCTTTCCCGAGCCGTGGTCCGATGACTCGGGCGTGATCTTCCGCACGGCGGGCTACACCCATATCGACGGTGGGTTCAACGCCACCCATCGCACGATCATGCCGCTGTTCCCCGGTCTCACCGAGGAGGACCGCATGCGGTCCACGTTCGCCCTCGTGCCCCCGACCCTGTGCTTCGGGACGGCGCCCGATCAGTGCTTCTTCTTCCTGATCCGTCCGAAGTCGGCCGGCACGATCGACGTCGAGATCGGCTACCTGTTCCACCCGTCGGCCCTCGACGATCCGCTGTTCGCCGAGAAGCTCGTCCTGTCCGACGCCGGGGTGCAGGTCTTCGTGCGCCAGGACCAGGACGCCACCACGAAGGTGCAACGGGGCCTCCGCTCGCGGTATGCGCCCCGGGGCCGTTATTCCTGGCAGGAGGAGAGCCACGTGCAGTTCAATCGGTGGCTCGTGCAGCGGTACCGCCGGCACTGGCCGTCCGAGGCGGTCACCGACGGGGGACCGTCGGCCGTATGAGATCTCTGCCGGCCACCAGGCCGGTGGGAGGGGAACCGTTCGGGCTCGATCCGAACTGAACAGAGGGACAACGACAAACATGAGCAAACGACTGTTGAAACTGCTGGCGGTGCTGGCTGCGTTCTCGTTCGTGGCTGCCTCCTGCGGCGACGACGACGACGATGACGACGCCGGCGCCGAATCCACCGATGCTGCGACCGATGCGGCCGACGACGGCACGGGCGGTGACACCACGACCACGGGTGCCGCGGTCACTGTCGACCTCGACACCAACGGTGACGGCAGCGTGGTGTTCGGCGTCGCCGCCGCTGGCCCGCGCGACGACGGCGCCTACTACGAGGCCGTGGTCAGCGCCGTCACGGAAGCGTCGGCCGAGAACGGGTTCGGTGAGCCGATCGTCGTCGACAACATCGAGGCCGCCGATGCCGCCACCGCCATCGGCGACCTGGCCCAGCAAGGCGTGGATGTGATCATCATCGGCGCCAGCGAGATCGCCGAACCGCTGCCCCAGCTCATCGCCGAGTACCCCGACATCTTCTGGTACTGCAACTGCGGCGCCGGCTTCCCGGCCGACCCCGGGCTGGCTCAGAGCCTCGACGACGGTTCGGAGATCAACTACACCGCGGGGGTGGCCACTGGTCTGCTCCTGCAGGATTCCGGGGGGGACAGCGCGGTGTTCATCGGCTGCTGCGACCTGGGCTTCGAGAAGGAGTCGTACATGGCCTACGAGCTCGGCCTGCAATCGGTCGACCCGGCGTTCACCATGACGTACGTACAGACCGGTGACTTCCCGTTCGACTTCGACAACACGGCGAACGCCACCGAGGCGCTCAACCAAGCCGTCGCGGACGGCGCCGATGCCGTCTATCCGTTCCTCGGCGGCGCCCACCGGCCCATCGTGGAACTGGCCGAGGAGGCCGGGCTGATCACCATGTCCGCCGGCTCGTCGACCGTGTGCGACGACACCGAGGAGCTGGCCTACGACATCGCGGTGCGCTTCGACGGCGGTGACTACTTCCGGGCGTTGCTGCCGGAGATCCTCAGCGGCGAGCTGACCGAAGGCACGATCCGTACCTTCAAGGTCGGCGTGGATGCCGAGCCGGGCGCCGCGATCTGCGACGCCACACCGGATCAGCAGACGGCCATGGACGAGGCCTACGCGGCGATCGCCGCCGGCGACTTCGCGGCGGCGTTCGGCGAGATCAAGGGCACGGCCTACGCCGAAGGTTGATGCCATCATCCGATGATCGTGGCGACGGGGGGGCGACCGCCCCCTCGTCCGCCGCGGTTGCGCTCATGGCCATCACCAAGCGGTTCGGCAACGTGGTCGCCTGCGACGCCGTGGATCTGGCCCTTTACCCGGGACGGATCCACGGGATCCTCGGCGAGAACGGGGCCGGGAAATCGACGCTGATGAAGGTGCTGATCGGGCTCGTCCTGCCCGACGCGGGCCACATCGAGATCCGGGGTGAGCGGCGCCAGATCCGCGATCCGATCGACGCCGCCGGTCACGGGATCGCCATGGTGCACCAGCACTACAGCCTCGTCGACACCTTGACGGTGTGGGAGAACGTTGCGCTCGGTGACTCGGGCCGCCTCGATCCGGCGCCCGTGCGCGAGCGGGTGGGTGAGCTCAGTCGCCACTACGGGCTCGACATCGAACCCGACGCGCTGGTCGGTGACCTTCCGGCCGGGCTGCGTCAGCGCGTCGAGATCATCAAGTGCCTCCGCCGGGATCCTCAGATCCTCGTGTTCGACGAGCCGACCTCGGTGCTCACGCCGGAGGAGTCCGAACAGCTCTTCGTCGCGCTGCGCCGGGTGGTCGACGAAGAAGGCCGGGCCGTGGCCTTGGTCAGCCACAAGCTCGACGAGGTGTTGCACGCCACCGACGAGATCACGATCATGCGGCGCGGCGCCGTGGTCGAGCGGGTGGCCACCGGGAATGCCACGGCCGCCGATCTCGCTCGCGCCATGGTGGGGCGGGCGGTGTCGCTCCGGGGCGAGGCGGCGGCGTTGGGTCTGTCCGACGAGCTGACGGCGAGCGATGCGCCGGCGCCCATCTCGGAGGGCACGGCTGCTCCCGTGTTGGCCCTGCACGATGTCGTCGTGCGCCGACGCGATGGTCGCCGCCTCCTCGATGGTTTGACCATCGAGGTCCGGCCGGGCGAGATCGTCGGAGTCGCCGGGGTCGAGGGCAATGGTCAGCGCGCGCTGGCCGACCTGCTGTCGAGCCTCGAGCATCTCTCGGCGGGCCGGGTCGAGGTCGCCGGGCAGCGGGTTGTGGCCGGGCGGGCCGGCGCCATGGCCGACGCCGGTGTTGCGGTCATCCCCGAGGATCGCCACGACTCGGGCGTGGTCCTCGACATGACGGTGGCGGAGAACCTCTTCCTGGTCGACGTCGACTCGCATCACAGCTACGGCTGGCTCGACCGTCGCCGTATGCGGCAACGGGCCGAAGAGCTGGTCGATCGATTCGGCGTCCAGTGCGACGGCATCGACGCTCCGATGTGGTCGTTGTCGGGCGGGAACCAGCAGCGGGTGGTGCTGGCGCGCGAGCTGTCCCACGAACCCAAGGTGCTCGTCGCCGCGCAACCGACCCGAGGCCTTGATGTCGGCGCCATCGACTACATGAGCGCCCAGATCCGCCAGGTGGCCGAACGGGGGGTCGGCGTCCTGCTCATCTCCAGCGAGCTCGACGAGATCCTCGATCTCGCGTCGCGCATCGTCGTCATCTTCGAGGGGCGCATCATCGGCGAGATGCCTCGATCCGAGGCCACGCGGGAGCGGCTGGGCCTGCTGCTCGGCGGGCGTGTGGAGGCGGACGTCTCGTGACGTCGGCCGCGAACCCACCGGCCCCGACCCCACCGGCCCACTCACTGGCCTCTCGCCGCTCGTCCGCCCGCGGGCTCGAGATCGCCGGGCTGTACGCCGCGTGCATCGTGGTGGCCCTGGTGCTCGCCGCGGTCCTGGTGGCGAGCACCGGCGGTTCGTGGACCGACGTCTTCAACGCCCTGCTCGACGGCAGCCTGCGCAAACCCGGCCGCTGGGGGCTGACGCTCGGCACGGCGGCCCCGCTCCTCCTCGTCGCCCTGGGGGCCATCATCTCGGCCAAGGCGGGTCTGGTGAACATCGGCCAGGAGGGTCAAGTCCTGATCGGCGCCGCCACCGCGACCTATGTGGGAACCCGTCTCGCGGGCCCCGGCCCCGTGGTGCTGGTGACCCTGCTCGGCGCGGGCGTCGTCGGTGGTGCCGCCTGGGCCGGCATCGCCGGGCTCCTGCGATTTCGGCGCGGCGTGCCCGAAGTGCTGTCGACCCTGCTCATGGTTGTCGTCGCCGCCAACGCGGTGGGTTACGGACTCAAGAACACGTCGCTCTTGCTCGCTCCCGCCGAGGGCCGAGGCAACCGCAACCAGGTGAGCGAGGTCCTCGACACGGGCGCCCGGCTTCCTCGGGGGTCCCTGTTCGGCAACGACATCCCGTCCGCCGTGGGCATCGGGATCCTGGCCGCGGTGCTCGTGGGCCTCGGACTGGCGCACTCGGTGTGGGGATTCCGTCTTCGCATGCTGGGTCGCAGCCCGCGGGCGGCACAGCGGGCGGGCGTCTCCCAGACCCGTTACGGCATGGCCGCCATGCTGGCCTCGGGCGGTTTCGCGGGGTTGGCCGGCGCCGTGATGCTGGCGGGAGGCGACTTCGGCAGCTACCAGCTGGTGCCGGGGTTCTCGGTCGACATCGGCTGGACCGGACTCCTGGTCGCCCTCGTGGCGCGGGAGCGAGCCGTCGCCGCCGTGGCGGCCGCCTTCGTCTTCGCCAGCCTGCGCACCGGGTCGGGGTTCCTGGCCTCGACCGGGGTGGAGCGGCGCATCACCGATGTTGTCCAAGGGCTCCTGGTGCTGGCGCTGCTGGTGCCTCCCGCGCTGCTCTTCATCCGCGATCGTCGCCGCGCCATGGCGGCCACGAACGAGAGGGTGTGACGGTGGGGGGCTTCCTCTCCGGGCTCTGGGGCGTGCTCGGGGCCGAGACGACCTACGAGTCGGCGGTTCGGCTGGCCACGGTGCTGGCGTTGGCCGCCGCCGGCGAGTGGATCGCCGAGAAGGCCGGGACGTTGAACATCTCCGTCGAGGGCATGATGCTGGCCGGTGCCTTCACCGCCGCGGTCAGCTACGACGCCTGGGGCAATGTCGCGCTCGGGCTGCTGTGCGCTATGGCGGTCGGTCTCCTGGTCGCCTCGGTGCAGGCCCAGATGAGCCACCGGCTCACCGCCGACCAGTTCGTCGTCGGGCTGACGTTGAACATCTTGGTCCTCGGGGTCGTCGGGTTCCTCAACTCGGAGTGGGATCCCAACTCCCGTCGGGCCGATGTCGCCGAGATTCCCGTGCTCTCCGACATCCCGCTGGTCGGTCACGCATTGTTCGCCCAACGCTGGCCCTTCTATCTCATCGTGCTCGTCGTTCCCTTGGCCTGGTGGCTGGTCTACCGGACTCGCTGGGGCCTGGAGATTCGCGCGGTGGGGGAGAACCCGCAGTCGGCCGACGTGTCGGGTCTGCACGTCAATCGCCGGCGCCGCCAGGCGATTCTGGTCTGTGGGCTCCACGCCGGGTTGGCCGGGGGCTGTCTGCTGCTCGGGCAGGTGGGCGAGTTCGAGGACTCCAACGTGGGTGGCCGGGGATTCATCGCCATCGCCGCCGTGATCTTCGGTGGGTGGACCCTGAGGGGCACGATCGCCGGCTGTCTGGTGTTCGGCACCGTGGCCTCGTTCCGGTTCTCTCCCGCGCTCGAGCGGTATCACCTGAACACCGAGCTGATCGCGATGGCGCCCTATCTCGTCACGCTGATCGCGATGGCCGTGTTCGCCAAACGGGTGCGCCAGCCGTCGGCGTTGGCGCAGCCGTTCGTCCGCGGGTTGAAGTAGGGAGACGCCATGGAACTTCGACCTCTGGGTCGTACCGGTGTGCAGGTGAGCCGGTTGGGGCTCGGCACCATGGTGCTGGGCGCCTGGGGCAACACCGATCTCGACGCGTGTCAGCGGATCATCCATCGCGCTCTCGACGCCGGCATCAATCTCGTGGATACCGCGGATGTCTATGGCGGTGGTGAGAACGAGGAGATCGTCGGGCAGGCATTGCGGGGCCGCCGGGATGACGTCGTCCTCGCCACCAAGTTCCACCACCCACTGGCCCCGGGGTCCAATCGGTCGGGCAGTTCCCGGCGTCACATCGTCAATGCCCTCGACGCCAGCCTCCGCCGGCTCGGCGTCGACCACGTCGACGTCTATCAGGCCCATCGCCCCGACCCCGCCACCGACCTCGACGAGACGGTCGACACCCTGTCCGACCTCGTTCGCGCCGGCAAGATCCGGTATTGGGGCACCTCAACCTTCCCGCCGTCTCGGCTGGTCGCCGCCCAGTGGTCGGCCACCAGGACCGGGCGGGTGGCCCCGCGCACCGAGCAGCCGCCGTACTCGATCCTCAACCGCGGCATCGAACGGGAGGTGCTGCCGGTGTGTTCCGAGTTCGGTGTGGGCGTGCTGGCGTGGGCGCCCCTGGCCGGTGGGTGGCTCACCGGCAAGTATCGCCGCGACGAGCCCGCGCCGGCCGGTACGAGAGCGCAGACCCACGCCGATCACTTCGACGGCGCCAACCCGGCCAAGTTCGATGCCCTCGATCGCCTGGCGGGCGTCGCCCGGGAGGCGGGCGTGTCGTTGACTCATCTGGCGTTGGCCTTCGTGGTCGAGCACCCGGTGCTGTCGTGCGCTCTGATCGGCCCCAGGACGGAGGCCCAGCTCGACGACCTCCTCGGAGCCTCGGACCTGAGGCTCGACTCCGACACCCTCGATGCCGTCGACTCCATCGTCGCTCCCGGGGTCGATCTCAACCCGGCCGACGTCGGCTGGATCCCACCTTCACTGGCCGCCGAGAACCGGAGGCGATCACGATGAAAGCCGTGCTCTACCGCCATGCTGGTGGCCCCGAGGTGCTGGAGCACATCGAGGTCCCCGATCCCGAGCCGGGCGCCCGCGATGTCGTGATCGAGGTGGCGGCGTGCGCCCTCAACCGCCTCGACGTGGTGCAACGCCACGGGTGGTATCAGATGCCCGGGTTCGCCTATCCCCACATCGCCGGCATGGACCTGGCCGGCAATGTGGTGGCCGTGGGGTCCGAGGTCACCACGGTGGCCGTGGGCGATCGGGTGGTCGCCGATCCGTCGCTGGCCGGTGTGCCCGAGGGATCGAACCTGAGTGGCCGGGGAGATCTCTACGGCGAGCTGGGCATCATCGGTGCCACCGTCGACGGCGGTTACGCCGAGCGGTGCCTCGTGCCCGACACCCACGTGTACCCCGTTCCCGACGACATGTCCCTCGAGCACGCAGCGACCTTCCCCACGTGTTATCTCACGGCCGCCCACGCCCTGTTCGACGTCGGTCGGCTCACGGCGGGAGAAACGGTGATGATCCACGCTGCGGGAAGCGGCGTGTCGGTCGCGGCTATCCAGTTGGCCAAGCGCGCCGGAGCCACCGTGCTGGCCACCGCGGGGTCCGATGACAAGCTTGACCGGGCTCGTGCAGATTGGCGCCGACCTTGTGTGCAACAACCGCACCGACGACATCACCGGATTCGCCCGCGGTGCCACCGAAGGCCGAGGGGTGGACATGGTGTTCGACCACGTCGGCACCGCGCTGTTCGGACCTTCGTTGTTCGCCATCGGCGTCCGGGGCCGCCTGGTCAACTGTGGGAACACGAGCGGTGACACCGCCACCATCCCGTCGCTCGGCTACCTGTTCCACGCCGGCATCTCGATCATGGGCTCGGACCCGTACCGCCCCGAGGAGTTCGGTCCGGTGTGGCAGACGTTCTGTGAGGCCCGCTTCGAGGTCGCCATCGACAGCGAGTTCGCCCTGGCCGATGCCGCGGCGGCGCAGAACAAACTGCTGTCGAGCGACTTCTTCGGCAAGGTCCTGCTGAAGCCGTGAACGTCCGCGGCCCTCGTCGTTCTGGCAGGGAGATTGCACGCTCCAGCGTGCAATCTCCCTGCCAGAACGGGTTGGTTCCTCGCCAGGAGGAGCTGAGTGGGTGGGCTCGGTGACATTCGTCGATCGGGACCCGCCGTATCCGGAGCTGAAGAAGACCCACACCATGGCCCATGTGGGCCGCCCATGGACTGATCGCAAGCCGCCTCCCGCCGCACTGGTGTGGGGGGTGATCCAGGGATTGGGTTCGTACTACGTGCTGGTCGCCGCCCTCGAGCTCGACATCTTCGACACCTTGCGCGATCTGGGGCCGTCACCGATCGAGGACGTGGCCGAGCACATCGACGCCTCGGTGCCCCACCTGCGCTCGTTGCTCGACTCGGTGGTCGCGCTCGGCTTGCTCGATCAAGTTTGTGACCGCTACGACCTCAACGACGCCGCCCGTCGCTACCTGGTGTCCGACGGGCCCGCCTGCATGGCCGACCTGGTGCCGGTGGCCCCCGGCTTCCACGGCAACTGGACCCGCCTGGCCGACACTGTCCGCCACGGTCGCCCGGCCACACCGATCGACGACGACCCGGCTGCGTTCTACGTACCGCTGGTGGAGGGAACGTTCACCACGATGTGGCGCACGGCCACGAGGGCCGATCTGAAGGTCGGCTACGGCCGCCGGCCCGACACGCGGGTGCTCGATCTCGGCGCCGGTGGAGCGCCGTGGGCCATCGCCGTGCTCCAGGCCTGCCCCACGGGGTCGGCCGTCGTGAACGATTGGCCCGATGTGCTCCCCGTGGCCGAGCGCACCACGGCAGACCACGGCGTGTCGGACCGCTGCACCTTTCGACCTGGAGACTTCCACACCATCGAGATCGAGCCACAGAGCTACGACCTGGTCGTGCTCGGCCATGTCTGTCGAACCGAAGGTGCCGATGGAGCGCGTCACCTGATCGAGCGCGCCATGGCCGCGTTGAAGCCCGAGGGCCGAGTCCTGGTGGCGGACTACTTCCCCGACTCGACCCGAAAGGTCAACCCGCACGCGGTGCACATGGGAGCCACGATGATGGCGAACACCCGGAGAGGATTCACGTTCACGTACGAAGACTTCGCCGGCTGGCTCCGCGGGCCGGGTTCGAGGCCGTGCGTCTCATCGAGCCGATCGGCTTCCAACAGGTCCTGGTTGCGTCCAAACCCCGAGAGGTGGCGTCATGGAACACATCGACACGCTGATAAGGGGGTGGTACGTCGTCACGATGAACGGCACCCGTGACGTGATTCGCCACGGGGCAGTGGCGATCCGAGACGGCCTGATCGTCGATGTCGGCCGGGCGAGCGACCTGGAGGCGAGATACGACGCCGCCCGGGTGATCGGCGGTGACCGGTTCGTCGTCACGCCCGGGATGGTCAATACGCACATCCACGTCACTGGCGAACCGCTGACGCGGGTACGTTCCCGACGACACGCCGTTCGAGGAGAACGTGTTCATGTGGCTCTGCCCCCTGTACTCGGTGCACCGAGCCGACGAAGAGCGGGTGTCGGGCCAGTTGGCGGCCGTGGAGATGCTGAAGTCGGGCACCACGACGTTCTTGGAGGCCGGGACCATCCGCTTCCTCGACGACGTTGTCGACGGTTTGGTGGAAGTGGGCATCCGGGGCCGGGTCGGCCGGTGGGTATGGGACCTCCCGCCCGAGCCCGACGTTTACCGCCAAGACACCGACCAGGCCATCGCCCACCTCGATCGTCAGCTCACCGATCTCCGTTCGGTGGGCGACGGGCGCATCGGCGCCTGGTCGATCCTGGTGGGTCACACCACGTGCTCTGATCCTCTGTGGCGGGCGGCCCGGGAGCTCGCCACGCGCCATGGCACGGGCATGAGCTTCCACATGTCGCCGGCGCTGCTCGACCCTGACGGTTTCATCGCCGAGTTCGGCCACCGGCCCATGGTCCACCTGGCCGAGCTGGGTGTACTGGGCTCCGACGTCGCCATCACCCACTGCGTGCGCGTCGATGACCAGGAGCTGCGGATCATGGCCGAACACCGGGTGAACGTGGCCCACTGCCCGACCACCGCGCTCAAGGTGAGCTACGGAGTGACCCAATTCGGCAAGATGCCCGAGATGGTGCAGGCCGGCATCAACGTGTCGATCGGGACTGACGGCAACAACGCGTCGAACTACAGCGACCTGCATCGGGCCGCGTACTTGGTGGCCGGGCTGTTCAAGGACGCACGCGTCGACCCGCAGATGTTCCCGGCGGAGATGGCCTACGAGATGGCCACGATCGGTGGGGCCACGACTATGCAGATGGCCGATGAGATCGGCTCGTTGGAGGTGGGAAAGCAGGCCGACGTGGTATTGCACGACACCGACCGACCCGAGTGGCGGCCGCTTCTCAACGTGATGAACCAACTGGTGTGGTCGGCGGACGGTCGGGGTGTGCACACCGTGTTGGTGGGGGGTCACGTGGTGGTGGAGGACGGCCGCATGACGACGGTCGACGAGGAACGGCTCTACGCCGAGGCTCAGCGCATGGGTGAGGAGATCGTGATCCGCTCCGGTCTTCCCGACAAGGCCAAGTTCCCCGTGGTGTGATGGTCATCGTTCGGAACCGACGAGGCACCCGACGGCTGGTTTCCCTGGGTGTTCAGGCTGTCTGGGTGTTCACGTATCCTTCGCCGAGGACGAACCGCTGGCCCTCCCGGCCGAGAACGACCTCGACCCGCCGGGTCTTCGCCAGGGCCGCGAGCACCTCGACCTGATCGTCGGACCGGTCGGGGGCGTGGTGGACGAGAACGAGCGTCTCGCACTCCGCCACGGCCGCCAGGTCGATCGCATCGCTGAGCGTCGAGTGTCCGTACGCGTCCGCCAGCGAACGCTCCTCGTCGAGGAACTGCGCGTCGTGGAGCAGGAGGTCCACGCCGGCGACGAGTTGCCGGGCGGCGTCGAGTTCCGTCGGCGTGGCGAGGGTCGGCGCGTGGTCGGGAACGTAGGCGATGGTCGTGCGGCCGTCGGAGACGCGGAATCCGTAGGTGCGCCCGCCCTTGTGGGCGACCTCGGCCACGGTCACGTCGAACCCCTCGATGCGATGACGGCCCGGGTCGAGCGACTGCACGGTCCAGTGGCCGCGGAGGCCGTCGGGAGCGATGGGGAAGTGGGGCGGTCCCATCGCTCGCGCGAGCAGATCGAGGGCGGACATGGTCCCCCAACGCGGCACATACAGGTCGACCTCCGCGTCCTCGCGGTCGGCGTTGGGGAGGAACGGCAGCCCCTGGACGTGGTCCCAGTGGAGGTGGGTGAGCAGGACCGAGCCCCGCAACGGTTCGTCGCCGAGGTCACGGGCGATCCGTCGGAAACCGGTTCCGGCGTCGAGCACGAGCCGCCGACCGTCCGTTCCTTCGATCGCGATGCAGGAGGTGTGACCGCCCACCCGGACGAACTCCGGTCCCGGAGCCGCCGTCGAGCCTCGAACTCCACAGAGCAGGATCCTCATCGTTCACACGTCGTGGTCATTCCGGTACGACGGTACAACCACCGTCGGGGTGCTGTGGTGGCCACGGTTAGAGTCACCCCGTGGTGATCCCCGACCGGCCGGCGGACGACTCCGCCTCCGCCAGCAGCGCGCCTTTCAGCGCCCACCACGGCGCGCCTCGCGTCCGCATCGGCCGCGAATCGAGCAACGACATCGTGGTCCGTGACCTGCTCGTGTCCCGCCACCACGCCGAACTGTGCTGGCATGACGAAACCGGGCTGGAGTTGGTCGATCTCGGGAGCCGTTACGGCACCTTCGTGAACGGCCGCCGCATCACCCGTGTCTCCCTCGCCGAACACGACCTCGTGGCCATCGGGCTCAGCTCGTTCCTGGTCGTCGGCAACGTGCTCACCGAGTACAGGAACACCGGCGCGGTCAGCGTCGAGGCGATCGGCATCAGCGTTCCCGGTCCGGGCGATCAGATGCTGGTGGACGAGGTCAGCCTCTCGCTGACCGAACGGTCGTTGTGTGCCATCGTCGGTCCGTCGGGTTCCGGCAAGTCCACCCTGCTGCAAGCCCTGGCCGGACTGCGCCCGGCGCCGATCGGGCAGGTGCTGTACGGCGGGCGCGACCTCTACCGGGACTACGCGGAGTTGCGCAACCGGATCGGCTACGTCCCCCAGTCCGATGTGCTCCATCGCGAACTTCCGCTGCGGATCGCTCTCAACTACGCCGGGCGTCTCCGCTTCCCGGCGGAGGTCACCAGTGCCGAGCGGGGCGAACGGGTCGACGAGGTGCTGGCCGAACTGGGGCTCAGCCACCGCGCCGACCTCCCGATCCATCTGCTGTCGGGGGGTGAGCAGAAGCGCACCAGCGTGGCCCTCGAGTTGCTGACCAAACCGTCGCTGCTGTTCCTCGACGAGCCGGCGTCTGGCCTCGACCCCGGGCTGACGCGAGTCCTGATGCGTCTGCTTCGGGACCTGGCCGACGGTGGTCGCACGATCGTCGTGGTCACCCACGATCTCGACAACCTGGACTGCTGCGACCAACTGCTGCTGCTCGCCCCCGGCGGCGTACCGGCCTTCGTCGGCCATCCGCGCGAGGCCGCGGCGCACTTCGACCAGCACGATCTGGCCGACGTGTTCGGGGCCATGGCCGCCGGGCCCGCGACCGTCCAATCAGCGGCGCGTCCGCCACGCGGGGTGCGAGTGCCCAACCGCGCCGTGGCCGCGGTGCCCGCACCGGTGCGGCGGCAGAGTTGGTGGAACCAGGTCCGCACGTTGAGCGCCCGGTATGTTGCGGTGCTCCTGGCCGATCGGCGCAATGTGACGCTGCTGGCCTTGCAGGCGCCCGTGCTCGGGGTGCTCATGCTGGCCGCGCTGCCGGCCCGAGAGCTGGCCATGCCGGCCGAACCCGAGGTGCGACTGGTCTCCACGGCCGGCCTCGTCTTGTTCGTCATCCTCCTCGGGGTGACCTGGATCGGTGCCAACAACGCCGTGCGCGAGGTGGCGCGGGAGCTCCCCATCCTGCGCCGCGAGCGAGCGTTCGGCTTGTCGTTGTCGGCGTACCTCACGTCCAAGTTCGTGGTGCTGGCCACCCTCACCGTCCTCCAGGCCTTCGTTCTGGTCGCCCTGGCCACCGTTCGCCAGCGCGGGCCGACCGAGGCGGTCCTGCTCGGCTGGGGCAAGGGCGAGCTCGCGGTCGTGGTCGCCGTCGCCGGTGTCGCCTCGATGGCGGTGGCGTTGCTGGTCTCGACGGTGGCGCGGTCGCCCGAGAGGGCCACGAGCATCCTGCCGATGCTGCTCATCTTGCACCTCGTTCTGTCGGCGGGGGTGGTGTTGCCCGAGATCGGCGACACGCCCGTGTTGCGCGAGATCGGGAACCTCTCGAGTGCCCAGTGGGGTGTCGCCGCGGCGGCGTCGACCACCGATCTCAACGAGCTGCAACTGTTCGATGCCCGGTTGCGCGACCTGCGGGTCATCGACGCCGGGGATCCCGTGGGTGCGGTCGCCACCTTGACCGGCGACGACTCTCCAGAGGGTCGATGGGCGCACACGCCGCGGGCGTGGCTGACCGCCGTCGGAGCGCTCGTCGCGTTGACCACCGTCGCGTTGACCGCATCGGTCGCCCTGCTTCGCCGCCTCGATCCCGGACGGTGACCGGATGGCCCCGAGCCCCGTGACCCGGCGCGGGCTGCTGGCCGGTCTCGTCGCCGGGGCGATCGCGGTGACCGTCGGCGCCGTTCTGGTCGGGGCGTCCGTGGAGTCACCGTTTCCCGAGCCGGGCCCGGGATTCGGCCGTGGTCCCGTCGTAGCGTCGACACCGGTCACGGCGGAATGGGCGGCGGCCGTCGACGGGTTGACGGCCGGCCTCGATCCCAGGAGCGCCAACGCCTGCCGGGCGGGTCGGCCGGACTGTCTCGATGCCGTCGTGGGGGAGATGGATGCCCGTCTCGGGCGTCTCGAATGCGGCCATGCCGCACCGTTCGCGTTCACCTACCTCCAGATGACGAGGGGCGTCGAGGACCGCCTGGACGACCCGGACTTCTTCGCCGATCCGCGGATGCTGGCCCAGCTCGATGCCCTGTTCGCCCAGTTGTACTTCGACGCGTTCGACAACTGGGTGGCCGGACGACACGACGACGTACCCGGGGCGTGGCAGATGGCCTTCGCGGCCGCCGATGGACAAACGGCCAGCGCGGCCGCCGACCTCCTGCTCGGCATGAACGCGCACATCAGCCGCGATCTGGCCTACACCGTGGCCCTGGTGCTGGAGGCCGCTCCGGAGATGACGGCCGACCCGGCTGACTTCACCCTGGTGAACCGCGTGATCGCCGAGGTGAGGGGCCCGCTGCTCATCGCGGCCGCCGACCGGTTCGACCCGACCCTCGCCGACCTCGAGGCCGACCTCGCCCCGGATCCGGACCTCGACGCCGCCGCCCTCATCGGATTGTGGCGCGAGCGGGCGTTCGATTTCGGGCGGCAGTTGGCCGAGGCGCCCACGACTGCGGAGAGGCGCGCCGTCGAGGCCGAGATCGAACGTGCGGCGGTCGCGTCGGCCGCGGCGATCCTCAACGGCGACGCGGTGTTCGAGCGGGGCCTGCCGGCCGACGAGCGCCTCACCTACTGCGAACGCGCCCGCTGACCCTTCGCCCCGCCGCCCCCGAGGCTTCGGCGGTGGTCGCCAGCGTCGTCGCGCACCCTTGACGCACCCGGACTCCGAGCGCATGCTCGAATTCGTGACGCAATGGGAAGGAGAGACCCATGTTCATTCAAGTCATCGAGGGCAAGGTCCGAGACGCCGAGGCCCTCCACAGGTGCCTGGAAGTGTGGGAACGGGAGCTGATGCCGGGAGCGATCGGCTACCTCGGCTCGACGGGAGGGTGCACGTCGGCAGGAGACTGCATCCTCATCGCCCGGTTCGAGAGCCAGGCCGCCGCCCGGCGTAACGCCGAGCGACCCGAGCAGACCGCCTGGTGGATGGAGACGGAGAAGTGCTTCGACGGTCCGGCTCGGTTCCACGACACAACCGACGTCCACGTCATGCAGCATGGTGATCTCAATCGGGCCCACTTCGTGCAGGCGATGGAGGGCCACGTCACCGACAAGAGTCGGGTAGAGGAGATCGAGCGGCGGGCCGATCAGATGCTCGGCACGATGCGACCGGACCTCCTGGGCACAGTGACTGCGTTCTTCGACGATGGCGATTTCACCGAGCTCGCCTACTTCACCGATGAGGGCGCCGCCCGTGATGCCGAGAAGCAGATGCCAACCGGCGAAGCCAAGGAGCTCTTCGACGAATTCCAGCGGGTCATGAAGGTCGAGCGCTACATCGACCTCCGTGACCCGTGGCTCGTCAGCACCTGACCCCCCTGAGTTCAGACCCGAGCGTCGACGCCATCATGGTGAGCGAGCGGCGAGGTATCCGAGGCACAGGTCGTAGATCTCCTGGCGGAGATCAGCCGTCAGAACGTCGGTCGTGACGTCGATCGCCACGGCACAACCGACGCCAGGACCACGAGCACCGCGCATGCGGCGCGCATCGACCGTCACGAAGGCGTTCGCTGGGGTTCGCCCCGTGGATCCCATGGTCGACGTTCGATCCCGCCGACTCATACCCACGCGGTACGACCGTACAGCCACCGTCTGGGCGCCGTGGACATCGCGCTCCGTGTCCCGCCACCACGCCGACTTGTGCTCGGCATGCGATGCCGGGCTGGAATGTCACGCAAGCATGTCGTCGGCCGTGTAGCGACGGACGGTGCCGCCGGCCGCCGCGACGAAGTCGGGTGTGAACGAACGGCGCGCCCAGTAAGCGAGTTGGGCTCGTCGGGCGCGGTCGCCCAGGACCACCAACTTCGAATGAAGTTCGCGAAGGTGCCGGCCGGTTGCGGCGTCCGACCATTTGGCCTCTCCGACCAGCACCCATGTGCGACCCTGGACCGCCACGACGTCGAGTTCGACCTGTCGAGGACGGTCGGTCCACCACCGTCCGACGATCGTGTCGGATGGGAGCTCACCTGACCGCACCAGGCGGACCATGTGCTCACGAGCCTCGTTCTCGAAGACGTCGGCGACGTGGGTCTGCCAGCGCGTCAGCGCGCGCTGGAGCACGGCGCGGCCTTGTCCACCCTCGATCAACTCAAGATCGCGTTCGATCACGGCAAACCAGAAGCGGAGGTAGGTATCGGCGACCTCGTGACGAGGCGTTGCGCTTCGGCTCTCGCCGATCGGCGTGACCCGCCGTGCCAGCCCGGCACGTTCGAGATACGACAGAGTGCGGTCGATACGTTGTCCGGCGTGGTTGGTGATCTCGGAATGTCGGCTTGCGCCGCGCCCGATCGCGTACAGCGTGCGGCGGAATCCGGGAGCCTCGGGCAGATCCAGCAGCAAAGATGTCGCATTGGCGACGAGAGGTCCGAGGCCGTCGGTGGCAAGGTTCAGGAGGTTTTCACGAGTGGAGTCGGTCGTCGACCAGCGATCGAGGAGAAGCGGGTATCCGCCTGTCGCGGCGAGAGCCTCGATGGCAGTTGCTCCATCGAGATGCAGATACGTGGCGGTTTCGTTGAGGTCGAAGGGGTCGAGTCGGAGTTGGCGATCGGGGCGGCCGTAGAGCGCTCCTCCGCTTGATGTCACCGTGTGAATGGTGCTCAGCGCCGAGCCGGTGAGGATGACGACGAGGTGAGTGGGGTTGGTCTGCTGACGGGCACGGTCCCACGAGCGCTGCAATTGCGCTGCGAACGACGTGTCGCCGTCAATCAGGTAGGGCACCTCGTCGAGCACCACGACGACAGCCCGGTGCGTGGCGTGGTCGACGATCTGGTCCCACATGGCGGTCCACGAATCCGCCGAGGTCAGCGGCAGGCCTGCACTGTCACAGGCAAGCGCGGAAACTGGATCTCTCGGCGGCCGTCGGTTGGCGCGAAGCCGAGTGGTAGATGCCGACGACCTCCGCGGGAAGCGAGGACAGCAGATGGCGAACAAGGTAGGTCTTGCCAACGCGACGGCGGCCGAAGAGCACCACGAGTCGAGGGAGTCCCGACCCTGCCTCATCGATCTCCTCGCCAAGTGCCCGCAGCTCTCGTTGTCGTCCGTGCAGTCTCATGAGCTCCACCCTACGGCTCGGGTATGACACGCCGTGTGTAGTAGGTGTGCACTGCGGAGCTCACACAATCCCTAAACGTAGTTGACATGGTTCGCCAACTTTCGCTACCGTGTCGGGTGTGGGGAACCGGCCTCATTGCGGGGTTTACGGATTCTGGCAGGCGTGACCCTTAAGTGCGGGGCTCCGGTTCCTCGCCCGACGGAGGAGGCCGACCTTGGATGTCGAGCAGGTGATTGAACGGCTCGCCCGTGGGGTGACCCTTGCTGGCGAGGATGCGGGCATTCGCATCCAGGCCATCCTCGAGCCGGCGGCGGGACCAGGCGTCAAGGTCTTCCCACCCACGTATCCGTTCGGAACGGAGAGCCCCTACGTCATCGAGGAGAGATACGAGGCGGGCGAATCGCGCTCGACGGTGCTCCTCGATTCCTACCAGTCCCAGGCCAACCGCTGTGAGCAGGCCTTGCTCGACGCCGCCGACGATCGGAGCATCTCACTCCCGTTCCTCGACCTTCGAGCCGACATCGACGGCGTGCCCGTGCGCGTCACCAGCCTGCAGGCGCCCCACCGTGGTCCCGATGCCTACTTCCGTGACTCCGAGGACACGACGGGAACGGCGTTCGACGATTGCGATGTCGGGCAACGGCTTCGGCACGCCGACGCGCGGTCGGCTCGGGCTTTCTTCGAACTCGTGCCCACCGACCTCGTCTACGGATTCTGGGATAGCCACCGCGGAGGGCGAGGGGTGAAACTCGCTCGCTCCTACACGTCCGAGGTCGTCGGTCTCGATCCTCAGAAGGGGATGAGGGGCGCGATCCGGTTCGACCCATACAACATCGAGAAGGTGGAGATCGCCTTCCCGAAGAAGCAGCCAGGCGAGTTCGTCGTCGTCGGTGACGCCGGCGTACCAAAGGGCCAGCAGAAGGGCAAGCCGTCTGAGGTCGGGCATGGAAACGCCATCTCGACCGACGGTCCAGCGGGCGTGGCCATCGCCCTGGCCCGGCGATCCGCCTTCCTCAGCTTTGCCGGGCTGGCTCGTCTGCGGTTCCCTGATTCTGCTGGCGCTCCCGACGGCGAGGCCGACAAGGCGGCCCGTGTGGCACTCGCCGCGCTGGCGTTGCTCGGTGACCGTCTCGCCTTCGGCGGACCGGCGTTGTTGCTGCGATCCGGATGTGAGCTCGTTCCTCTGTCGGAAGAGATTGCGTGGCTCGGCCGCGGTGCCACTACCGAGGCGTTCACGATCGACACGTCGACGGCGATCGACCTGTGGGCCACGGCTCGTGCTCGCGCCGAGCAGCGCGGCTTCGTGTTCTCCGAGCCGGTGCCGCTTCGGCCCAAGGCGAATCTACGAGATCTGCTCGCCCACACGTTTGCCCTGCCGCCCGACGAGAGCGAGTGACGATGGGCGAGCTGGCCATCGAGGTCCGGTTCGTGAACGGCTCCTTCGAGGCCGCCGACTTCGATGACCTCGATCGCCCCGAGTGGCCACCGCACCCGAGCCGGCTCGTCTCGGCCTTGGTGTCGGTGGCCGACGACGAGCCCGAACTCCTCGACGCGATCCGCCGTCTCGAGGGTCTCGCTCCTCCGCGCATCGCCAGGTCCGCACGACACTCGGATTCGACCGATCGGGGCAACTTCGTGCCGACGAACGAGCTGGTGAAGGAGAAGTCGTACCACGAATACCCCGGCCGGTCTGGCGCCGGTCAGCGTCGGTGGCCTCGCGTGTTCCCCGCCGAGCCCGTGGTGCAGTTCCGGTGGGTGGGCGACACGCCCAACGAGGATGCCGTAGCCGCGCTGTGCAGGCGATTGCCCTACCTGGGCAGATCCACCTGCCCGATCGTGGCCTGTGTCGTTGAGCCCGCAGAGGAGCCGCCTCCGGGTACCGAATGGATCGCGCCGACGGCGAGCAGGGTTTCCGTCGACGTGTCGGTGCCGCTGCCTGGCTATGTCGATGGGCTCATCGCCGCCCACCTCGCCGGGCGACAGCCTTGGGAGGTGACGCGAGGCTGGGTCGGGTACGGCCCGCCGGCTAACGAACCGGATCATCCACCAGCGCGCCAGTTCGACCGGTTCATCGTTTTCTCCGTATCCAATCGAACTCGACCGCCGGCGACTGCCGCTGTTCGTTACACGACTGCTCTTCGTCAGGCGCTGATCAAACGACTCGATGGTGGACCTGTTGCCCTGCACGGGCACGGCGACGTCGGCACCGACTGGCGACAGGTGGCGTGCCTCGCCCTTCCCGATGTTGGACACCCTCACGCCGACGGTCACCTGCTCGGGTTCGCGCTTGCCGTGCCCCCAGGTGTCCCGGAGGCCGAGGTCCGCTCGATCCTGCGAGGCTTGATCGACGTGACCACCCTGACGGTAAGCGTCGGGCGCCCGGTCGAGCTTCACCGACGAGTTCAGGCCGGGTCCACGCCTGCGGCGCAGGGATTGCAGGAACACACATGGACAGGTCCCAGCCGGCAATGGGTGAGTGCGCTACCGATGGTGCTCGACCGTCATGTCAAAGGCCCTCTGACCGATCAGTTCGTCGCGGTCAGCGTTGGCGATGCCGCGGTAAGAGCGGGCCTTCCGGTGCCCGAGTCGATCACGTGGTCGGCTCATCCGCTTCTGACTGGTGCTCCCGATCTGCGCCCGAACCAACGCATCCGACGCCCAGGCGAGAAAGCCAAGCCCGCCGTACACGTCCGCATTACCTTCGCCGAGGAAGTGGTGGGCCCCGTCGTTCTCGGCAACCTGCGCCACCTCGGACTTGGCTTGATGCGGCCAGACGCGTGAGCGGGCCGACGTTCGCCGAGTTCACCGCTGAGGTGCGTGGCCGCACGCCGTTCCCTTGGCAGGCGGCGTTCGCGGATTCATTGCGGGCCGACCAGTGGCCCGAGACGATCGTGGCGCCGACCGGCTTGGGCAAGACAGCGGTGCTCGATGCGTTCGTTTGGGCGCTCGCATCGTCGATCGGCGCGCAGGGCCGAGAGGGTCGCGTTCCCGTTCGCGCCTTCTTCGTCGTCGATCGCCGCATCGTGGTCAACGCCGCGTTCGAGTCGGCCACCGAGTTGCAGCGTCTCCTCCGTGAGCCCCCGCCTGGTTCGTCGACAGAGTGGGTGGCGGACCGCCTTCGGCAGCTCCCGATCCTCGGCGATTCGTCTCCGCTCGAGGTCGTTCGGATGCGAGGCGGGGTGAGCTGGTCGTGGCGATGGGTTCGCGAACCAGCCCAACCAACAATCGTGTGTGCCACCGTCGACCAGTTCGGCAGCCGTCTGCTCTTTCGTGGCTACGGCACGGGTGCCCAACTTCGGCCGATCGACGCCGGGCTGTGCGGGCAGGACAGCGTGCTCTTCCTCGATGAAGCCCACCTCTCGCAGGCCATGTTGGAGACCATCTCGACCGCTAGCTCTATCGAGTCTCACGCTGCGCCCGGTTGGCATCGCCCGCTCCGGGTCGTGGCCATGACCGCCACGCCGCCCCCGCGCCGAACGACCGGTCAGATGGCGCTCACCGACGCTGACCGGCAGCACCCAGTCGCCGCCCGTCGACTCGAAGCCACCAAGACCGCTCGGCTGGTCGAGATCTCCGACGCCGGTCGAAGTCGTGCCACAGCTACTGCGGCCATGGTCGAGGTGCTCGCTGAGCTCGCGGTCGCAGCCACCAAGCTGGAAGGCAACGGAGTCGTTGCGGTGGTCGTCAACACCATCGACCTAGCCCGCAGCGTTCGGGAACATGTGGCTGAGCACCTCACCCATGGCGACTGCGAGCTGGTGATCGGGCGCTGCCGTTCGATCGACCGCGAAGTGAGCCGGCTTCACTGGTGGGATCGCGCCAAGGCCGGCCGAGAGCGTTCTGCGGCCACGTCGCCGCTCGTCCTCGTCGCCACTCAGACCGTCGAGGTCGGTGCCGATCTCGACGTCGATGTGCTCATCACCGAGGTCGCTCCGCTCGACGCGCTCGTCCAGCGTTTCGGGCGGGTCGATCGACTCGGCGCTGTCGGGTCGACCGTCTCCTGGATCGTGCATGCTGCGGCGCGCTCGAGCACCGACCCCGTCTACGGACCGGCGACAGATCGAACATGGTCGTGGCTCATCGATGGGGCCGGCGGGGCCACGCCTGCGAAGTCGAACCAAGCGGGGTCCCTGGTCGGTGGAGATGGACCCCAGATCGATCTCGGTATCGCGGCCCTGCAGGAGCGGTTGGAGGCAACCGATCCCGACGACCGGGCCGAATTGGCCGCAGACCCGCCGCCCGCCCCTGATCTGCTGTGGCCGATGCTGTTCGACTGGGCGCGTACCGCGCCCGCGCCCGAACCGGATCGGCCGGTCGGGCCGTTTTTGCATGGCCTCAACGTCGATCAGCCCACGGTCACCTTGTTGTGGCGTGCCGTGTCGAGCGCTGAGGCGCTAGAACGGTCGTTGTCGATCGTGGCCCCTGCCGAGGCCGAGCAGGTCGACGTGCCTTTGGTCGCGTTGCGGCGATTTGTCGCTCGCCAGCCGACCGTGGACTTGTCCGATCTCGACACCGTGATCGACGCGATCGAGGAACCCGGAGCCGGCAGCGAAGACGTGGGATGGATCGTGCGGGGTCTGGGCGACGGGGAGCTCATTCCAGTACGGACCGGTCGTGAGATCCGGCCCGGCGACGTGGTGGTGCTACGAGCGAGCCGGGGCGGTCACGACGAGTTCGGCTGGGCGCCCGAAAAGGATGGCCTAACAGCCGACATCGCCGATTTCTGTGATCGCCCTCGCTCCGGGCGAGTGCTGCGCCTCGGCGCAGAGGCCTGGACGACGTTCGCACCAGCATTGCTTCATGCTGTGCACCAGGCTCGCAGTGCCATCACGGCCGAGGACGCCGACGACGTGACGGAGGTCGTCGAATCGTTCCTGGGCACCTGCGTGCGGGAGGCTACTGGGCGCTATGGCTCGCTGGTGCGCGATTTTGCCCAGGCCCTGGCCGGGCGATCGTGGATGGTCGGCGGCAATGTTTTCATCGACGACGATGCCGACCCGTCGCGCTACGGCGACCCGCCGTTGGTCTACCTGGCGATAGGCCGGCTCGCGACCGAGCCCGACGATGCCACCGCGCTCGGCTCATCGGCCGGAAGCCTGACCGGCCCGCCGAAGCTACGTGCCCATCTCTCCGATGTGGGTGAACGAGCGCGCCAGTTCGCCGAGTCGGCTGGACTGCCACCCGATCTGGTCGCTGTCCTCGAGGCGGCTGGGCAGGCCCATGACCTCGGCAAGGCCGACCGGCGGTTCCAGGCCGCCCTTCGTGGGGGCGACGTGCTTGCGGCGGAGGTGTTCGATGGCTCCGACGACATTCTGGCCAAATCGGCACCGTCGACTCGCGCTGCTCGCGCCGCCGCCGCCAAGGTGGCGCAACTGCCGTCGGGATTCCGGCACGAAGCGGTCTCGGTCGCGCTGGTTCGTCAGCACGCGTGGCCGGTGGCCGACGCCGATCTGCACGAACACCTTGTCGCCGCACATCACGGACATGCGCGGCCGCTCTTCCCGGGCGTCGTGGACAGCGATCCGGTCTCGGTGGTGGTCCACACGCCGCTTGGTGAGGCGACGTGTGCTAGCGACGACGTGATCGTCGATTGGAGCCAGCCGGCACGCTTCCGTCGACTTTGCCAGCGGTACGGGGTTTGGGGTCTGGCCTATCTGGAGATGGTGCTGCGGCTTGCCGACATCTCGATCTCGGAGGAGGGACGGTGACTGCGGTCGCACTACCGGGGCTCGGCGGCGCCGAGTTGCCGGGCTTCCTGGCTGCAGTCGGGCTCCTTCAGCTCGGCGAGATCGAAGGTCGCTCGCCTCGACTCGGCTGGCCCGACGGCCCTCGCGGAGGCGCTGTCGTCGAGCTGGCGGGTGCCGAGACGCTCAGCGATTTCGCCGCGTTCGTCGCCGACGCTGCTACTCGCATGGAGTTGGCCGACGAGCTTCTCCCGGGTTCCTTACCAGGGGTGCCGCCCGTCAAGGAAGGCACCGAGGGTGACCCGTCGCGCCGAACCTTGCGGTCGACCTTCGCTGGGTGGGCGGCCACGAGCCGGCGCGAGGAACCCAAGGGCGGTTCGGCGACGACATGGCTCACCTCGCTCTTCGGCGCTAACGACGTCCTTGCCGACTCACCTGACATCTGTGCCCGCCACCCGATCTTCGATGCTGGGCCTGGAACCGTCTCGGTGAGCGGCACGTTGGCCGGCGCTCGGAGGACGTGTCTCGACCCGGTGGCTGTCGCGGAGACTTTCGCTGGTGTTGCTGGTCGTGTCGCGGGGAGCGTGGGTGGCTACCTCGATTGGCGAGCCGACCGAGATGCGGCATCGATGGCGTCCCGAAAGGACAGCGGCCTTCGAGGCGACCCTGTGCTGACGTTGCTCGGATTGTTCGCCATCGGCGTCGCGCCGGTGGTGATCGATACGACGGCGCGAACCTCGTTGGCGTGGGGCAAGGGCGGGCGCCTCGCCAAATCCGTGGTCTGGCCGGTGTGGCAGGACATGCTCGACATCGACGCGGTGACGGTGATGCTGGCTCACCCGGCGATTCAGGGTTTCCGCACCGCATCCGGCGCGCCGGCAACTGCTGGAGACGGGGGCCGCCTCCGATCCCTCGGCGTCACAGCCGTCTACGAGACCCGACGGATAGCGAAGGGCAACTACGACGGCGCCTACGGTCCTCCAGACCTGCGTTGGAGTGCCGATAGGAGTTTGTGACCGACACCGACGACGGTTTCGACACGATCCCGCGCTTGCTACCGGCGCGCATGGTCAATGAGTTCACGTACTGTCCGCGCTTCTTCCACCTGTCCTGGTCGGGTGGTGAGGACGCCGACAACGATTTCACCGTGGAGGGGAAGGACAACCACCGAGCGGTCGACAGGCCGTCGGGTTCGTTCTCGGTCGACATCGAGGACAATGCCGATCCGTGGAACGGCGCGGCCAGGTCGGTCACGCTCTCGTCGACGAAGCTCGGCGTTGTGGCCCGCATCGATCTCGTCGAAGGTCGCGATGGTGAGGCTGTGCCGGTCGACCACAAGCGCGGATCACCGAAGGATCCCGATGAGCCGGTATGGCTACCCGAGCAGGTGCAGTTGGCCGTCGCCGGCCTTCTTCTTCGTGAGGCCGGCTACACGGTGTCGCACGGCGAGATCTACTTCAGCGGCGCTCGTCGCCGAGTGCGCGTCGACTTCACCGACGAGTTGGTCGAGCTCGTCCTCACGCAGCTCCATGAGATGCGACGAGTCGCAAGTGATCCGCTTCCGCCGCCGCCATTGGTCGACTCACCGAAGTGCCCGGCCTGCGTGCTCGTCGGCATCTGCCTGCCGGACGAGCAGAACCTGCTCCGGGATCGACACCCTCGTCCTCCGAGGCGGCTACTCCCGACCGATTCGGCGGCCCGACCGCTCTACGTCACGGAGCCTGGATCTTCGGCTGGCAAGGATGGAGAACGCCTCGTCGTTCGAGTGAAACGGGAGGAGCTGGCGTCGGTTCGGCTGATCGACGTTTCTCAGCTCGCACTATTCGGGAACGTCAACGTCAGCACCCCGTTGATGCGCGAGTTGCTTGCTCGGGACATCCCCGTGTGCTGGTTCAGCAGCGGGGGATGGTTCTCCGGTCTCGCGCACGGCCTTCCGGGGAAGAACGTCGAGATTCGTCGGCAGCAGGTCCTGGCTGACGAGTCACGGCGGCTTGGTGTGGCCTGCGCGATGATCGAAGGCAAGATCCTCAATCAGCGCACGCTGCTGCGGCGAAACTCGGACCTTGACGCAACCTCGACGCTCATCCGGGAGATGAAGCGACTCGCGGTGCGGGCGGCGAAGGTGGAGGATGTTCCTACCTTGCTCGGACTCGAGGGTGCCGCGGCGCGCTGGTACTTCGGAGCCTTCGCAACGATGCTCAAGCGAGACAGCGCCGACTTCGACTTCACAACGCGGAACCGGCGACCTCCGAAGGACCCCGTCAACTGTCTGTTGTCGTACCTCTATGGGCAGCTGGTTCGAGAGTGCACGGTGGCGGCGTTCTCGGTGGGGCTCGACCCCTACGTTGGCGTGTTGCACAAGCCACGGTTCGGCCGGCCCGCGATGGGGCTTGACGTCGCCGAGGAGTTCCGGCCCCTCGTCGCCGACTCGGTGGCGATCACGCTGATCAACACGGGCGAGATCAGGCCGCACGACTTCGTCACGCGAGCCGGGTCGTGCGCCCTGACCACTGTTGGCCGGCGCAAGGTGCTCAAGGCCTTCGACCGACGAATGACCACCGAGGTCCGCCACCCCGTTTTCGGATACCGGGTCTCGTATCGCCGGGCAGTGGAGGTGCAGGTCCGCATGGTCGCAGCCGTCCTGCTCGGCGAGATCGAGCACTACCAGCCGTTCGTCACGAGGTAGGCATGAAGCGCAAGCGGTATCTCGTTGCGTACGACATCGGAGACCCGGTGCGGCTACGTCGTGTGCACAAAACCGTGAAGGGCTTCGGTGACGCAATGCAATATTCGGTGTTCGTGTGCGACCTGACCGCCTTGGAGCGAAGCAGGCTCGTCGAGCGGCTTCGGCGGATTCTGAAACCGGGTTTCGACCGAGTGGCAATCATCAAACTGGGCGAGGTCGACGATGAGAGCGGATTCTTCTTCCTCGGGATGTCCCTGCCACTGCCCGCCGACGGGCCGCGTGTGATCTGATGCGAGAGGCGAAGTCGCTGCGGTGGTCCCAGGGTCGCTCGCAAGCTCACGACCGGGGGAAACGGCCCGTAGAGCGGTTTGCCGTTGATCGAAAGCCGCCCACAGCGATGACTCGCTCGCACAAGGTCGACGCGTCCCGTGCTACGAAAGGGCAGAATGTGGCACCCCTCTCCGGGGGCCTCGGCCCCCGGCCTCATTGCGGGATGCGGTCATCGGTCAACTGCGGCATCTCGGCGTCGAGGGCTCTCCGGGGGCCTCGGCCCCCGGCCTCATTGCGGGGACGGCTACTCGCGGGGGTCGTGGTCGCTGACGCAGGTCTCTCCGGGGGCCTCGGCCCCCGGCCTCATTGCGGGGTCGGTGATTTTGTGCCCGGGTGCCCGATCCAAGCTCTCCGGGGGCCTCGGCCCCCGGCCTCATTGCGGGACGTTGATAGGGACGACAGCGACGACGGTGTCCGTGTCGTCTCTCCGGGGGCCTCGGCCCCCGGCCTCATTGCGGGTTCCCAGCCCCTCTGTGGAGGCAAGTGCTGGTGCCAGACTCTCCGGGGGCCTCGGCCCCCGGCCTCATTGCGGGATGAACCAATGGCGTGAGATCCCGGACTTCGGCGTCAACTCTCCGGGGGCCTCGGCCCCCGGCCTCATTGCGGGGCCACAGCCGCCGTGGTGGCTGCTGTGGCGTTCACTGCTCTCCGGGGGCCTCGGCCCCCGGCCTCATTGCGGGCTTCATGAGGTCTCCTGTGCGGGTAGCGGTGGGTGGGCTCTCCGGGGGCCTCGGCCCCCGGCCTCATTGCGGGCTTTCCATCGGGGAACAGTTTCGCTACGGCTTCGTCGTGGCTCTCCGGGGGCCTCGGCCCCCGGCCTCATTGCGGGAGGGCACCAGCGAAGACGAGGAGGACCGTCACCCCGGGGACTCTCCGGGGGCCTCGGCCCCCGGCCTCATTGCGGGGTGTACCCGTCCCGGTACGCCGAGACCGCGCCGGGGGCGCCTCTCCGGGGGCCTCGGCCCCCGGCCTCATTGCGGGTCCCCGAACTGCGGGTTCATCGACGCCTGGTCGACGCCCTCTCCGGGGGCCTCGGCCCCCGGCCTCATTGCGGGCGTCCAAGGCGGGGCCGAGCCCGACCCGGCCGGCGCCGACTCTCCGGGGGCCTCGGCCCCCGGCCTCATTGCGGGTACGCCACCGTCGACGGCTCCGGACTCACCCGCCGCTCCTCTCCGGGGGCCTCGGCCCCCGGCCTCATTGCGGGCAGGTATGGCCGCACGGTCACGCCCGGGCTGGGCGCCGCTCTCCGGGGGCCTCGGCCCCCGGCCTCATTGCGGGATCACAAACGATGTCGTTGACGCTGTGAGCACCAGCCCGCTCTCCGGGGGCCTCGGCCCCCGGCCTCATTGCGGGCGGGAATGCCTCACGGCCCACGGGATGGTGGAGCTCGACACTCTCCGGGGGCCTCGGCCCCCGGCCTCATTGCGGGGACAGCGTTCACGTGCGGGGCGAACACCTATTCGGACTCTCCGGGGGCCTCGGCCCCCGGCCTCATTGCGGGGTCATGTGGCGTGGCTTCATCGAAACGTTCCAACGACGCCTCTCCGGGGGCCTCGGCCCCCGGCCTCATTGCGGGGTCATAGTCTCCGCCGTCGACGCCCCGTGGACGGGATGCTCTCCGGGGGCCTCGGCCCCCGGCCTCATTGCGGGGTGAACGTGTCCGGCACCCATGTCGACCGTTGCTGGTCTCTCCGGGGGCCTCGGCCCCCGGCCTCATTGCGGGCAAACCTATTCGGTGTTGGTGACGCTCGCCGCCGCCGACTCTCTCCGGGGGCCTCGGCCCCCGGCCTCATTGCGGGCACATCGCCCATCACCAGACCTCCGTCATCTCCGCCATGGGCGGCCTCTCCGGGGGCCTCGGCCCCCGGCCTCATTGCGGGGACCGTGGCGGCAAAACCGTGGTCCGGAAATGGCGCACTCTCCGGGGGCCTCGGCCCCCGGCCTCATTGCGGGCCTCACCGGCGAAATCGCCTACGCCGACACGTCGTCGCTCTCCGGGGGCCTCGGCCCCCGGCCTCATTGCGGGGACAACACCGGCGACGATGCCGTGCTGTCGACGTGGTTCTCTCCGGGGGCCTCGGCCCCCGGCCTCATTGCGGGCCATGATCCCCACAGGCTCGGCACAGCACCGAGGGCTCCCTCTCCGGGGGCCTCGGCCCCCGGCCTCATTGCGGGCCCAACGGTGACGTCTGGGTGATCCGTCGCAACGTAGGTCAGCTCTCCGGGGGCCTCGGCCCCCGGCCTCATTGCGGGGGCCACACCGGCCCGCTTGGCTAGCCACCACCGTACGCCTCTCCGGGGGCCTCGGCCCCCGGCCTCATTGCGGGGTCCTCACCGTGACCGGTGACCGCTACGTCGCCGGCTGCTCTCCGGGGGCCTCGGCCCCCGGCCTCATTGCGGGGAGACTGCGTGGGGGTGGGGGTGGTCATAGCGTCGACTCTCTCCGGGGGCCTTGGCCCCCGGCCTCATTGCGGGGTGCCCTCGGAACCGTTGACGAGGCGGTGATGATCGATCCTCTCCGGGGGCCTCGGCCCCCGGCCTCATTGCGGGCCCGACGCCGCCCCCGAACTGATATCGCTCGGCGTGTCTCTCCGGGGGCCTCGGCCCCCGGCCTCATTGCGGGGGACCGCCGAAGCCGTCAGCGCGTACGCCCACCAGCGCTCTCCGGGGGCCTCGGCCCCCGGCCTCATTGCGGGCGTTTGGGGAGGACCTCGGCGCCCGCGTTCGCGAGGGCTCTCCGGGGGCCTCGGCCCCCGGCCTCATT
Organism: uncultured Acidobacteriota bacterium; assembly: GCA_963732655.1. Lineage (GTDB taxonomy): Bacteria > Actinomycetota > Acidimicrobiia > Acidimicrobiales > SHLQ01 > CAVTWS01. The sequence continues at coordinate 609,096 of CAVTAI010000013.1, forward strand.
GCGGGACGTCGCATCAGGCCGCGGCTCGAGTCAAGGCCGGCACCTCTCCGGGGGCCTCGGCCCCGGCCTCATTGCGGGGTTGCGGTCGCGAGGGCGGTAGCGGTGAGTCGTTGCTGCTCTCCGGGGGCCTCGGCCCCCGGCCTCATTGCGGGCGTCATTTCGATGTCGGCGGCGGCGGCGGTGATGGCTCTCCGGGGGCCTCGGCCCCCGGCCTCATTGCGGGGTCGAGGAGGTCGACCTCAAAGCCGGCGCCAGCGGCACTCTCCGGGGGCCTCGGCCCCCGGCCTCATTGCGGGGAAGGCGAGCACTTCCGACACGGACGCGGACTCGAAGCCGCTCTCCGGGGGCCTCGGCCCCCGGCCTCATTGCGGGGTGACCGGCGAAACCCATGACCAGCCCGATGCCCGGGGCTCTCCGGGGGCCTCGGCCCCCGGCCTCATTGCGGGATGGTCGGCGGCACCCACCTCGGTCGTTGAGTGCCTGCCTCTCCGGGGGCCTCGGCCCCCGGCCTCATTGCGGGTGGCCGGGCCGGCGGCTCGTCCGGCGTCGTGGAGGAGCTCTCCGGGGGCCTCGGCCCCCGGCCTCATCGCGGGCGGCCGCTCTCGGTGCAGCACACGCCATATGGGTGTCCCGCTCTCCGGGGGCCTCGGCCCCCGGCCTCATTGCGGGTTGTTGCACGCCGAGCACGGCGCGTCGGGGATCGCTCCGCTCTCCGGGGGCCTCGGCCCCCGGCCTCATTGGGGGGGGGGAGGGACCGCTGCGGCCGGCCCGGACCGTGAGGAAGCACTCTCCGGGGGCCTCGGCCCCCGGCCTCATTGCGGGTGCACGGCCGGTGACCCGGTCGTCGGGCTCCGGCTCCCCTCTCCGGGGCCTCGGCCCCCGGCCTCATTGCGGGGACCCGCCGATCATCGACGGCACCCCATATCAGGCTGCTCTCCGGGGGCCTCGGCCCCCGGCCTCATTGCGGGATGGAGCAGACCACCCGGACGAACTCGGCGGCTGAGCGCTCTCCGGGGGCCTCGGCCCCCGGCCTCATTGCGGGTACATCGACTTGATCCCATGATGTTGTTCGTGGCCGACTCTCCGGGGGCCTCGGCCCCCGGCCTCATTGCGAGACAACCTGGTCGGTCGGGTGCGCGGGTTCGGCGCAGAGCTCTCCGGGGGCCTCGGACCCCGGCCTCATTGCGGGGTTGATCGCGCTCAGGTGATTCTCCCCATGGGTGCTCCTCGGAGTTCCCCACCTCTGGTGCTTCTATTGGCGTCCTTCGAGCAACCCCGTCTGGTCGACCTACGGTCGACCTTAACAAGGGGGTATGACATCGACGCCCGCTGCCGATGAGGGCAGATGAACGGCCTGCAAAGGGGTGGTCCCGCGGGACCCACCAGCACTTGAAGCGGGAGGTGGGATCCGCGGATCTCACCTCGGCACGTGCCGACCAACTTTTGGCGCGCCCGCGGACGCGTCCGGTCGGCTAGAGATGGCCGAAGCGGCTGCGTTTGGAGTCGAGGTAGCGCTCGTTGTGCGGGTTGGGCTCGATCACGAGCGGCACGCGGCCGTCGACGGCGACGCCCAGGGCGTCGAGCCGGGCCAGCTTGGCCGGATTGTTGGTCAGCACCCGGACCGGGGCGACCTTCAGGAGCCGCAGGATCTGAGCCGCATCGCCGAAATCGCGCCCGTCCGGCGGATGGCCCAGAAGCACGTTGGCGTCGTAGGTGTCGTGACCCTGCTCCTGGAGCGCATAGGCCCGCAGCTTGTCGGCCAGGCCGATGCCGCGCCCCTCATGGCCCCGGAGGTACACGATCACCCCACGACCGGCCGCGGCGACGGCCAGGAGTGCGGCGTCGAGCTGCTCCCCGCAGTCGCACCGGAGCGAGCCGAGCACGTCACCGGTGACGCATTCGGAGTGCACCCGGCACAACACCGGGATGTCGCCGGAGATGTCGCCTATGACGAGGGCCAGGTGTTCGACCGCGGTGAGTCGGGAGCGGAAGGCGTGGGCGAGGAAGTCGCCTGCGGGAAGGGGTAGGTGGGCCACCGCCACCTCGTCGATGAGGGTCTCGACGCGCCACCGGTGGTGGGCGATGTCGATGGCATCGAGGAGGACCAGGTTGTGGTCCTCGGCCACCCGGGCGGCGAAGGAGGCGACGGGGAGGCGAGGGGGCGCATCGGTAAGCGTGCCGAAGGCCAAGGTGTCGAGCGAGCTCAAGCGCAGCAGGTCGAGCGCGACCGCGCCGGCATCTAGTCGACCGAGGGTGCCGGAGATGTCGAAGAGACCGGAGGTGGAGACAACGCTTCGCCCGCCGGCCAGACGGGCGAGGAGGTGATGCCCGGGCGGCGACACGATCACCGTCGCCGGGCCCGCTTCGACCAGCACGGGGTGACCGCCGCGCAGGGCAGCGATGCCATCGTCGACGGCGTAGTAGCCCACTCAGCCCCCGACCATCTGGCCGAGTCGCCGGCGCCACTCCACCGATGCCCGATCGGCCTGAACGCTGATCGTGCCGGTGTTGGCCAGAGGCAGCACGCCCGGGACCTTCTCGAGCATCACCTTGTCCTCGGCGCCGATGGCCAGATCGAAACGGATGATCTCCTCCGCCGAGACGGCGAAGTCGTCGTTGCGCCACACCACGAACGTGAACAACGAGACGTCGTCCTCGACCGGGGTCGACAGCAGCAGCAGGACGTGTTCGAGGCCGGACTCGTACAAGATGGTCGAGCGGCAGGAGAACGGAAGCGTGAAGCCGCTGGTCATGGTGCGGGTCAGCACGGGCGCTCGGAGCCCGGTGACGCGTTGGCCCAGATCCTCGTTGCGGACCTGCACCTCGTACCGGTAGCCGAACCAGCCGTCGTCGAGCTCGTCCATCTCGACGTGGGGGACCCGCGTGTCCTGAGCGATGCCGAACGTGCCCTGGTGCACGAACGGGAAGTGCGAGATGTCGAGGAAGTTGTCGGTCATGCGGGTGGCCGAGACCCGCCAGACATCGACCGGGGTGTTGATGCGCCGGAAGGCGGGGTCGGTGTCGTGGGCGATCTCGGGAATGCCGGTTGCGGGTTCGCCCGGGCACAACCAGATGAGGCCGTACCGTTCGGCCACGTGCACCACCCCCAACCCGGCCCGGGGCGGGATGGGGGAGTCCGGACCGGATGACGGAATCGAGACGCACGCCCCGTCGGAGTTGAACCGCCAGCCGTGGTAGGGGCATTCGAGCACGCCGTCGACGACGCGGCCGTACGACAACGGCGCTTCGCGGTGGGGACAGCGATCCGGCGCGGCCACCGGCCGGGCGTCGGCGCCCCGCCAGACCACGTAGTCGGCGCCGAGCAGCCGGACGGGGCGCGGCGCCGAGGTCAGCTCGACGCTGCGGCCCACGGCGTACCAGTGGTCGGCCAGGGCCGGCGTGTCGACCAGGGACCAGGAATCGGTCATGGACGCCGTCCGTTCATGGGCGCCGTCCGATCATGGGAGAGAGGATAGCCGGGCGCTCCGGCGGCACGAAGCGTGGCGGTGATCGGCCCAACGAAGACAGTGGCTTGGGCCGTCAGGCGGCCGGGATCGAGAACGCCACCCGCCCACCCGGCGGATCCTCGATCCAGATCCGGCCTCCGTGCGCCTCGACGAGACCTTGAGCGATGGCCAGTCCCAGGCCGCTGCCGCCCGTCGTCCGTCCGCGGCTGGCATCGGCTCGGGTGAACCGTTCGAACGCCGTGTCGGTGAACTCGGACGGGAACCCCTCACCCTCGTCGATCACCCGAACAGTCGGGCTCTGCTCGTCCGCCACGGCCACGGTGACGGTCGACCGCTCCGGAGCATGGCGGATGGCGTTGTCGACCAGGTTTCGCACGACCCGCCCCAACGCGGCCGGGTTCCCCACGACGGACAATCGTTGGCTGGCCCGGACGTCGAGCTCGATGTGCCGGCGGGCTGCCACCGGCGCCAGCGACTCCACCGCTTCGTCGGCCAACTCCGACAGGTCGACGACCTCCGACACGAGATCCAGCCGGCCGGCGTCCATGCGGGTGAGGAGGAACAGGTCGTCGACCATGTTGGTGAGCGCATCGACATCGTTTCGCATGGAACGGACGTACCGCTCCGGGTCCGGTGCCACGCCATCGGTGATCGCCTCGAGCGCGGCCCGCATCGCGGCCAGCGGAGTACGCAGGTCGTGACTGATGCTCGACAGCAGGGCGGATCGTTCGGCCTCGTAGTTGGCCCGCTCCCGCTCGAGGGTGCCGAGCCGCTCGACCATGTGGTCGACCGCTCGGGCCACCTCGCCGAGCTCGTCGGCGCGGTCGACGCCGGTGCGGGCCTCCCGGTCTCCGTCGTCGATCAGGCGGACGGCGCGTTCGAGACGTCGAGAGTCCCGGCCGAGCGGAGCGGAGGCGATGAAGACGAGCACCACGGCGAAGACGGCGGTGACGGCGAGGACGGCCACCACGTTGCGCAGTTGCGCGTCGTCGAGCACCATCATCTGGGTCAGCCCGAGGGCTGCGGCCGCGCCGACTCCGAGGGCCACCAACGTCACGGCCAGGACCTGGTGCCGCAGGGACCGCAGATGGCGATCGAGTCGCCGGAGGCCGACGGCCGCCACCACGGTGATGACGAGCAGCCCGGCGAGGAGCGCGATGGTCTCCACCGGGTCCGCCGACAGCGCCTCGAACAGCGGCTCCGTCATGCTGGCCGCGAGCGAGCTACGGCCAGGTGTCATGCTGGCCGCGAGCGAGCTACGGCCAGGTGTCATGCTGGCCGCCAGGGCGCTCATGGCTCGAACCGGTAGCCGAGGCCCCACACGGTGATGATCCAGCGGGGTTGCTCCGGGTCGGCCTCGATCTTCTGCCGGATCCGGCCCACGTGCACGGTCACCGTGGCGGAGTCCTGGTACTCGGGGGCCGAATCCCACACTGCGGCGAGCAGCTCGCGCCGGCTGAAGACCTGCCGGGGCGCCCGGGCCAGGCAGTGGAGGAGGTCGAACTCCTTGGGCGTCAGGGTCACGAGTGAGCCGTCGACCGTGACCTCTCGGCTCCGAGGGTCGATAACGAGCGATCCGAGGTCGATGGCCGACCCGGACGCAGGATCGATTGGTCGCGTCCGGCGCAGCACCGTGCGGACACGAACCGCCAACTCACGGGGCGAGAACGGCTTGACGAGGTAGTCGTCTGCTCCCAACTCCAACCCGAGCACCCGATCGGATTCCTCGACGCGAGCCGTCAACAGGATCACCGGCACCTGGCTGACCTCACGCAGTCGACGCAGCAGCGTGAGGCCGTCGATGCCCGGGAGCATGATGTCGAGCACGACGAGGTCCGGCTTCAGGTGGGCCAGGGCCAGCGCAGCCGCCTCACCATCCGCCGCCTCGTAGACCTCATGGCCGTCGATCTGGAGGTACCGGACGGCGACCTCACGCACCATTGGTTCGTCGTCGACTACGAGAACTCGGGCCGCGATCGGCGGGGCCAAAGGCGCGGTGGTCACACCGCGAGGTTACGGCCGACCGGAGCGCAGACCTGAGCGGCCCGGGTCATGTTTCGTGAACCTTCACAACCCGGGCCGAACACGTTCAGGCCGCCGGCACCAGCACGCTGTCGATCACGTGGACCACGCCGTTCGATGCGGTGAGGTCGTAGCGCTCGACGGTCGCGCCGGCCACCATCACCGTGTCACCCTCGACGGTGACGTCGAGGGGGTTCCCGGCGGCGCTGGTGAACGCCTGACCGGCCATACCCATCACCATGTCGGCCGTCTCGGTCTCGTTCACGATGTGGTTCTGCAACAGCGTGGTGAGAGCAGCCGGGTCGGCCAACAGGTCGTCCTGCGTCATGCCCGACTCGGCCAGGTAGTCCGTGAACGCGGCGTCGGTCGGCACGAAGAGGGTGAAGGGGCCGGCGCCGTGGAAGTCCTCCATGATCCCGGCCGCTCCGAGGGCGCCCAGGAAGGTCCCGAGATCGCCTTCGGCCTCGGCGACCGCGAGGACATCGCCCGCGGCCGCAGCTCCGGCCTCATCGGTCATCTCGTCGGTCATGTCCTCCTCGGCTCCGCTGGCGGCCGGGGCGGTGGTGGTTTCCGTGGCCTCGGAGCCGTCCGCCGCTGCGGCGGCGTCCGCGGCGGGAGCGGATGTGGCGGTGTCGTCATCGTCGCCACAGCCGGCCGCCACGGCGGCGAGCAGGGCGAGAGCGGCGATCGAACGGCGCGGGGTGATACGGGTCATTGGGTCCTCCATGTCGATGGGTGCGGTCACCGTAGGAAGCTGGTGGTGGCAGCCCGGCCGTGTTCACCGTTTGTTGCGGGAACCGTTCGCCCCTGGTGCGCGTGGCAAGATCGCCACGATGGCTGACGTGATTCGAACCGAGGTTTCACCGGGTGCCGGGCCTGTTCCGCTCGTCGATCTGCTGGTCGTCGGGGATGTCGTGACCGTCGACGCGGCGCGACGGATCGTGGTGGACGGCGCCGTCGCCGTGGGGGAGGGACGGATCGTCGAGGTAGGAGCGGCTGCGGCTTTGTCGGAGAAGTACCGGGACGTGTGCGTGCTCGGCCGGCGCGGCGATCTCGTCACCCCCGGTTATGTGAACGCGCACCAGCACCTGACGGCCGACCGGCTGGTGCGATCGGACATCCCCGACGACCTTCCCCCCGGCGCCTCGATCTTCGGCTGGATCGTCCCGGTGCATGCGGCAGTCGACGGTCGCGACGACGAGGTGTCCGCGCTGCTCTCGCTCGTGGAAGCGGTGGGGAACGGCATCACGTCGACCGTGGAGGCGGGAACCGTCGCCCACCCCGAACGGGTGCTCGCCGCGTACGAGGCGGTCGGCGTGCGAGGCACGATCGGAACGTGGGGCACGGATACGCCGGGGCTGCCGGGAAGCGGCGCGGTCGACGAGGTGATCGCTCGACAGGCGGCGCTGCTCGCCCTGACGGCCGACGGCGACGGCGAGCGTTCCCTCGTGCGCCCGTGGGTGACCCTGGTCGGGCACGACCTCATGTCGGACGAGTTGGTGACGGCCGCATCCGAGCTGGCCCGCCGGAGCGGTGTGGGCCTGACGTTCCACCTGTCGCCCACCACCAGCGATCCGGAGAGCTACCTGGCCCGGACCGGCCTTCGGCCGGTGCAGCACCTGCACGCCCTCGGGGCTCTCGGACCCCACGTGCTCCTTGCCCACGCCGTCCACCTCGATCGATCCGAGCTCGACCTGATACTCGACTCCGGCACCACGATCGCCAGCTGTCCCTGGGCGTACCTTCGCCTCGGGCAGGGGTTCGCCGTGGCGAACCGCCATGTCGAGTTCTGGCGTCGCGGCGGTCGGCTCGCCTTGGGTTGCGATGCCGAGAACGCCGGAGATGCCATCGACGCCCTTCGCACCGCGGCCCTGTTCGCCGGGCTGGCCAAAGATGTCGGGGCCGATCCAACCCGTTTCGGCGCTCACGACGCCCTCGAGCTGCTCACTGGGCGCGGCGCCGAAGCCATTGGGTGGGGCGACGACGTCGGCAGCATCGAGGTCGGCAAGCGGGCCGACCTCGTGGTGCACGACACGACCGGCCCCCAGTGGGCGACCCGCTCGGCCGATCCCGTGCTGCAACTGGTGTGGGCGTCGGACGGCCGGTCCGTGCGCGACGTCGTCGTGGATGGCCAGGTTGTCGTCGAGAATGGTCGCTGCTCGACGGTCGACGTCGACGCGCTGGTCGCCGAGGCCAACGACCGGCGCCGCCACCTGCTCCGCCGCGCCGGCATCGAGCCGGCATCGCGGTGGCCGATGGCCCCGATGGCGTGACCATCGGCCCAGAAGGTGGGGCCCCGATGGCGTGACCATCGGCCCAGAAGGTGGGGCCCCGATGGCGTGACCATCGGCCCAGAAGGTGGGGCCCCGATGGTCAGACCATCGGACCACTGGTAGGGTCCGGTGCGACGGCGTCGAATCGGCGCCGGGCGCCCTCGAGGAGCTGGTTCGTGCCCAACACGTTGATCTTCGTCGACTTCCCGTCCGACGATCCCGAGGCTTCCGCGGTCTTCTACGCCGAGGTGTTCGGGTGGCTGGTGGAGCCCCGCCCGGCGGGTGTCTTCCATCGCATCGTTCCCGGTGGCGAGTTCCCGCTCGACGACGGCTCGCCGTCCGGCGTGGGCAACCTCCACATGGGCATCTACGACATCGCCAACGCCCGGCCACACCCCGATGCCGGCGGAGTCGATCCGCGCCAGCTGAACCGCACGGGTCGCGCCGCTCGGGTCTGGGTCCTCGTCGACGACGACGAGAACGCTGACGACATCATGGATCGCGCCGTGGCTCGTGGGGCCACCGAGTTGTGGCGTCACCACTACTGGGCCGAATTCAACGGCTTCAACGACGCGTTCGAGGACCCCTGGGGGACCACGATCATCTTGTGGACCAAGGGCGGCGACGACCCCGCGATCCCGGAAGGCTGGACCGATGAGTGACACCTACGCGTTGCATCCACCGAAACCTCGATGGACCCATGTCGCGCTCCGCGTCAAAGACATCGATGCGTCGATCGACTGGTACCGGGAGTACACCCCGCTCGAGTTGCTCGCCCGTCGGCAGGACGAGATGGGTTTCGGCGCCTGGTTGGGCATGTCGGACCAACCCGACACGCCGTTCCTACTCGTGCTGGCCCAGTTCCTCCCGGCCACCGATCCGTTCAAGGACGCACCCCAGGAGATCCTGGCGCCCTTCGCCCACCTCGGGATCGAGATGACTACCCGCCAGCAGATCGACGAGATCGCCGAGCGAGGCCGGGTCGGGGGTTGCCTGGGCATGCCGCCGACGGAGATGCCGGCACCGATCGGGTACATCTGCATGTTGCGTGATCCCGATGGCAACACCATCGAGTTCAGCTACGACCAGGGTGTGTACACCACGGCCAAAGAGGTGTGGGGCTGACTCCGGCCGAGGTCGTTCACGGGTATCTGGCGGCCTTCGAGTCGGGTGACCCGGACCTGATCGCCTCGTTCGTGGCGGACCGTTTCGTCAATGAGCACACCTCGGCCTTGGGCGACGGCTGCGTCGGGCGCGACTCATACCGGGAGCGCCTGCCCGGGTTCCTGGCCCAGTTTCCGGGCCTGCGTTACGAGATCGAAGACACCGTGGTGGAGGGGACCCGGGTGGTCGCGGCCTACACGCTCGTCGCCACCCACGACGGGTACCCCGTGAGGTTACGTGGCGTGATGCGATTCGAGGTCGAGGGGGCGAGCATCGTCCGCCGGGTCGACTACTGGGACAGCCTGAGTTTTCAGCGTCAGGTCGCGCAAGCCTGACCTTTCGGTCACGGTCCCGACCGGGTTCGGTCCGACTGGTGGTCGGTCCCGACGAGAGGGATCGTCGGGCACAACGCCCGCGAAACGATGACGCAGCAGGCTCGAACCTGGGACGTCGGGCCGGGTGCGGCGGGTTGTCGTAGTCGCACCGGCCCACTCCGAGCCGGGCTGACTGGAGTCCTTCATGCGTACCCGATCATTGACCCGATCCCTCGGCCAGACGATGGCCGTCGCAGCACTGGCGGCTGGCGCGGCTGGCTTGAGCACGACGACAGCCGACGCATCGGCGCCGCCGCCTGAGTCCACCTACCAGATCACCTTCACCAACCTGACGGGCGGGCAATGGCTGACTCCACCAAACGTGGCCGCCCATGCCCCGGCCGCCGACGTCTTCCAGGTCGGGAGCCCGGCCAGCCCAGGCGTTCGGGCGGTGGCCGAGAACGGCGACGTACCGGCGTTGGCCGCTGAGCTCGCGGCCGCGCTCGACGCCGCGGGCGCCGGAGTGAGCACCGTAGGCGGCGACGGGCCGATCGCCCCCGGTGACGCGATCTCGTTCGAGATCACTGCGCTGAGGGGGGATCGGCAGTTGTCCATCGTGTCGATGATCATCTGTACGAACGACGGGTTCGGTGGGCTCGACGGCCGACCGCTGCCGAGCCGGGTCGGCGCCATCCGGACCTACGCGGTGAATGCGTTCGATGCGGGCACGGAGCTCAACACCGAAGCCGACGCCGACATCGTTCGCGCGCCGTTCTGCCTCACCCCCGAGGTGGGTACCGGTGTGTCGAACCCGGAGCTTGCCGAGGGCGGCGTGATCGCTCCGCACGACGGGATCGGGGGCGTTGGCGACCTCGACGCGTCCTACGATTGGGCTGGACCCGTGGCCTCGGTCACCGTCGAGCGGATCGGCTGAGCCGGTCTGCTGACGACGAATGCGGTCGGCGGCGGGGAGCACACCTCCGCCGCCGGCCTCACGCCTCGACCGGGCGCAGCGCCAGGAGCCGCTCCCCGGGAAGGTAGTGGTTGCGACGGCGGGGTACAGGCCGGGCCACCAGGTGCACCACGGCGAAGTCGTCGCTCTGGTAGCTCGATGCCAGTTCGGCCGTGTCGTACCCGTACGGGTTCAGGAGCTCGATCACCGCGTCCGCACGGGCGAGCGCCGAGGCGCGGTCGGGGCCGTCGAACTCGATGAGCAGGGTCGGCGCCGAATCCCTCAACAGGGTGGTCATGCCGGCGACGACTTCGCGCTCGTGGCCTTCGACATCGATCTTGACGAGATCGGGCGGACGCACGCCGGGGCGGGTGACGAACTCGTCGAGGGTCAGGAGGGGCACCTCGACGATGTCCGGCTCGTTGGCCGCCTGCGCTCGGTCGACGATGGCATGCCGAGCGAGGACCGGGGATCGGCGGAGGAGCGCCGTGCCGGAGAAGGAGCCGACGGCCGACTCCACGACGTACGCCTGGGAGAGACCGTTGCGGGCGAAGTTCCGACGGGAGAGCGCAGCGTTGTTGGCGTCGGGCTCGAAGCCGTACACCGCGCCACCGTGGCCGCAGAGCCGTCCGGCGATCAATCCGATGAATCCTGAATGGACGCCGATGTCGTAGACGACCTCGCCGGATCGCAGCAGGGAGGCCAGGGCCCGCTGCACTTCGGGTTCGTACCGACCGAGGGCCGCCGCGGTTTCCCCCCAGCCGACGTCGATGGTCATGCCGGCGGCTACGCCCGCAGGGATTCGAACCGGTCGATTCTGCAGCCCGGCTCGACCCAGCACGGCCAGCGGGCGGAGGTTCGCCGAGGCCAGATCGGTCAAGACGACCGTGGGTATCGGGCGGAGAAGGGCCGAGAGCACTCGTCGAAGTTGGTGTCGGCTAGAGGTCATCGGAGACTCGCTGGTGGTCGAACGGCGAGCCGTCGATCGACAGCTCGTTTTTGCATCATCGGTATCCCGCTACCCAGAACTTAGCGGATGACACTTCAGAAGGCACAACGGTCACCGACATGAAGTGTCACGACAGGTCGTGGCGTGCGGCGAACCTGCTCGCTCAGCCCGATCGGCATCACCCCGTTGGCGACCGGTGGCGCTATGCTCTCAAGGTCCCATGGCGGGACATGTCGAGCGCCTATCCGGGCACCGGCGAACGAACACCGCGTCGGCATGACGCCAGCGGGCCGGACGAGCCGGTCCCAGCGCATCCCGAGGCCGGGTACGAGACCCAAGGACGGCCATGCCTGCTGCCAACCTGCCACCCAAAGCCGACACGATGGTTCGCATGCGCGAGGCCTTCGAACTCGGCCTGAACGATACCGGATCGCCAGAAGTGCAGATCGCACTCCTGACCGACCGCATCATCCACCTCACCGAGCACCTGAAGGTCCACAAGAAGGACCATCACAGCCGGCGAGGCCTTCTGATGCTGGTCGGCCAGCGACGCCGGCTGCTCGACTACGTCAAGAACAAGGACGTCGAGCGCTACCGTGCCGTCATCGCCCACCTCGGGCTGCGGCGCTGAAACCACCTCCGAAGCGGCCCTCCGGGCCGCTTCGTTGCGTTACCAACCAAGAACCACCCCGCCGCGGTGGTCAGTGCCAGTGGCCTGCCGCTCGGCTGCGCTCAACAGAGCCAGCCGGGATGTAGACCACTGGGAACTGGCTCCGCCGGGTGGCACCCGATCAGGCCTGTGCGCCTGCATTGGCACATCCAGGAGACATTCCAGAATGGCAACACCCTTTTCCGTCACTCGTTCCCTCACCGGGTGCGATGACTCCAAGACCATCAGCTTCGAGTCCGGCAAGTACGCCGGGCTCGCCGATGGTGCCGTGATGGCGCGCCAGGGCGACACCCTCGTCCTGATGACGGCCACGGCATCGAAGTCCGTCCGCGAAGGCACCGACTTCTTCCCGCTCACCGTCGACATCGAGGAGCGCAGCTATGCCGCCGGCAAGATCCCCGGCTCGTTCTTCCGTCGTGAAGGTCGTGCGGGCGAAGGGGCGATCCTCGTGGCTCGTCTCATCGACCGTCCGCTGCGCCCCTGTTTCCCTGATGGATTCCGCAACGACGTCCACGTCGTCGGCACCGTCATCGGGGCGGACATGAGCAACCCCCACGACATCTTGTCGATCAACGCGGCGTCGGCTGCACTCATGATCTCGGGGATCCCGTTCGACGGGCCCATCGGTGCGGTGCGCATCGCCTGGGGCGCCGACGGTCAGTGGATCCCCTTCCCGACCTATGAGGAAGGCGACGAGTCCGCCTTCGAGATGGTCGTCGCGGGCCGCCTGCTCGACGACGGCGACGTCGCTGTCATGATGGTCGAGGCCGGCGGCACCGAGGCGGGCTGCGACCTCTACGAATCCGGTACTCCCAAGGTCGACGAAGCCGTCCTGGCGGGCGGCCTCGAGGCGTCGAAGGTATGGATCCGCGAGGCGATCGAGCTGCAGAACGAGCTCGTCGCCGCCTACGTCGAGGCGCACGGCCCGATCGAGACCATGCCCTACAACCTCGGTCGCGACTACACCGACGAGATCGCTGCGGCCGTGGCCACCCACACCGACAAACTCGCCGCCACCCAGACCATCACCGACAAGGCCGAGCGTGAGGCCGCGCAGAGCGCCGCCACCACCGAGGTCGTCGAGGCCGTGGCCGCCCAGTTCGCCGACGATCCCACGGCGGCGCGGCAGGCCAAAGCAGCTGCTCGTTCTGTGATCAAGAAGGTGGTGCGGGCCCGCATCGTCAACGACAAGATCCGTATCGACGGCCGAGGCCTGGCCGATATCCGGCCGCTGTCGGCTGAGGTGGCGCTGATCCCGACCGCTCATGGTTCCGGCTTGTTCCAGCGGGGCGAGACCCAGGTCCTGAACGTCACCACCCTCGGGACCAAGCGCATGGATCAGATGGTCGACGGCATCACGCCGACCAAGTCGAAGCGGTACATGCACCATTACAACTTCCCGCCGTTCTCCACCGGCGAAGCCGGGTTCATGCGTGGCCCCAAGCGCCGCGAGATCGGCCACGGAGCGTTGGCCGAGCGGGCTCTGTTCCCCGTCATCCCGACGATGGAAGAGTTCCCGTACACCCTCCGTCTCGTCTCCGAGGTGCTCTCCTCCAACGGATCGACCTCCATGGGTTCGGTCTGCTCGTCGAGCCTGTCGCTGATGGACGCCGGTGTGCCCATCAAGGCGCCGGTGGCCGGCATCGCCATGGGCCTGGTGTACGCCGAGGGCAAGTACGTCACCTTGACCGACATCCTCGGCGCCGAAGATGCCTTCGGTGACATGGACTTCAAGGTTGCCGGTACGGCGGAGTACGTCACCGCCCTCCAGCTCGACACCAAGATCGACGGCATCCCCGCCGACGTGCTGGGCGCCGCTCTGCAGCAGGCCAAGGACGCCCGCATGCAGATCCTCGAGGTCATGACCAACGCCATCGCCGAGCCTCGCGACGATGTCGGCGAACACGCCCCGAAGATCATCAGCTTCGAGATCCCGGTGGAGAAGATCGGTGAGGTCATCGGCCCCAAGGGCAAGATGATCAACACGATCCAGTCCGAGACGGGTGCCGACATCTCCGTCGACGACGACGGCTCCGTCGGCATCGTCATCATCTCCTCGCCGGACCGTGGCGCCATCAACGAAGCCGAACGCCAGATCCGCCTCATCGTCAACCCGCCGTCTGCGCACGTCGGTGAGGTCTACAGCGGCCGCGTCGTGAACATCACCAAGTTCGGCGCCTTCGTCAACATCCTCCCCGGCCGTGACGGTCTGGTCCACATCTCCAAGTTGGGCCAGGGCAAGCGGATCGATCGGGTGGAAGACGTCGTCGAATTGGGTGACGAGATCGAGGTCGTCGTCGAAGACATCGACCCCAACGGCAAGATCTCGCTGCGCCCGGTCGGCGCCGAAGGTGCGTCGTCCGACGGCGAGTCTGGCGGCTCCGACGGCGAGCGCCCGGCCCGCCGCGAGCGTTCCTCGTCGGACGATCGTGATTCGTCGGCTCGTGAGGATCGTGGCTCCTCCTCGGCTCGTGAGGATCGTGGCTCCTCCTCGCCTCGTGAGGATCGTGGCTCTTCCTCGCCTCGCGAGGATCGTGGCTCCTCCTCGCCTCGCGAGGATCGTGGCTCTTCCTCGCCTCGCGAGGATCGTGTCGAGGTGTCCTTCGAGGACGCGTTCGACGAGGAGCTCCGCAAGGAGCTCGGTGACCTCGGTCCGTCCGTGCCCGGTCGGGCGGCCAGCGGCGGCGGTGCCGGCCGTGGTGGTCGCGGTGCTGGCGGCCGTGGCGACAGCGGAGGCCGCCGTCGGCGCTGAGTCCGCACCCTACAGGGCGATGACCGACGACTCCGGGTCCGAGCCAACGCTCGATCCCCAGGTCATCCAAACCCGACTGCCCAACGGCATCACCGTCGTCACCGAGCACGTGCCCGGGATGCGGTCGATGTCGTTGGGTTGCTGGGTCGGCGTCGGCAGTCGTGACGAACCCGCGCCCGTGGCCGGGGCGTCGCACTTCCTCGAGCACCTGCTCTTCAAGGGGTCTGCGCGTCACACGGCGCGCGAGATCGCCGAAGCCGTCGACCGGGTGGGCGGCGATTTCAACGCCTACACCACCAAGGAATACACGGCGTTCTACTGCCGGGTGCCCGCCGACGCCTGGAGGCTGGCGACGGACCTCGTGACCGAGGTGGTCGCCGCTCCCGCCTTCGATGCGTCACACGTCGAGGGCGAGCGCCAGGTGATCCTCGAAGAGCTCGCCATGAGCGAGGACACCCCGGACGATCTCGTCCACACCAAACTCGACGAAGCCCTCTTCCCCGGTCATCCGCTCGGACGCGAGGTGCTCGGAGATGCCGACACGATCGAGGACATGTCGGTCGAGGCGATCCGGGCGTTCCACCACGAGTGGTATCGGCCGGCGAACCTCGTCATCGCCGCCGCTGGTGGGGTCGATCACGATGCGATCGTGGCCAAGGTGGCGGCGACCTTCGGCTCCGAGACCGGCGACCGACCCCGACGTCAGGCGCCGGAGTCCGAGGCGACGTCGCTGGTGGTGATCCGCAAGCCGACCGAACAGGTCCAGGTGGCGTACGGCTGGCGGGGATTGACCCACGGTGATCCCGACCGTTTCGCCCTGGCGCTGGCCAACCAGATCATCGGCGGCGGCCTGTCGAGCCGACTGTTCCAGGAGATCCGGGAGAGCCGGAGCCTCGCCTACTCGGTGTATTCCGGAACGTCGGCCTACGTCGACACCGGGGCGTTCATCGTGGCGGCCGGCTGCTCACCACGCCGGCTCAACGAGCTCGGGCAGGTCCTCGACCACGAGCTGGCCCAACTGGTCGACGAGGGAGTCACGGACCAGGAGCTCGAGGTGGCGCGCAGCGGGTTCGAGGGCGGCACGATCCTGGGCCTGGAGGATTCCGGCAGCCGGATGAGCCGGTTGGGCAGCTTGCAGACCATCCGGGGCACCGTCACCTCGGTCGACGAGTACCTCGCAGCGATCACGGCCGTCACCGCCGCCGATGTCGCCCGGGTCATCCGGCGGGTTCTCGGCACCCCGCCGACCCGAGCGATCGTCGGCCCGGTCGACGCCGATTCGCTGGCCTGGAGCGCCTAGCCTGCCGCTCGTGACGATTCGTGTCGGGGTGTTCGGGGCGACGGGGCGCATGGGCCTCGAGGTCTGCCGAGCGGTGGCGTCCGCCGACGACATGACGCTCGTGGCGGCGGTCGACCCGGGTGGAGTGGGCCAGGTGGTCGAGGGACTCGTCGTGGTGGGCGAAGCGGCCGCCATGGAGAAGGCCCGGGTCCAGGTGGCCGTGGACTTCACCCACGCCGAGGCCGCTCGAGGCAATCTCGCCGCGTGCGCCGCCGCCGGCATCCACGCGGTCGTCGGCACCACCGGGCTCGACGACGCCGACCTCGATCGACTGGCCGCCACGTTCACCCGGAGCAATGTCCTCATCGCAGCCAACTTCGCCATCGGCGCCGTGCTGATGATGCGGTTCGCCGAGCTCGCCGCTCCGTTCTTCGACACCGCGGAGATCATCGAGCTGCACCACGACACCAAGATCGACGCACCATCAGGGACCGCCGTCGTCACGGCGGAGCGGATGGCGGCGGCCCGAACCGAACCCTTCGGTGCCGACCCCACGCGCACCGAGGTGTACCCGGGCGCCCGGGGTGGAAGCGGCCCGGCCGGCATCCGGGTGCACTCGGTACGCATGCGGGGGATGGTGGCCAACCAGGAGGTCATCCTCGGTACCGCCGGCCAGTCGTTGACGCTGCGCCACGACACCACCGATCGTACGTCGTTCATGCCGGGCGTCATCGTCGGGATACGGCGCATCGGCGAGACACCGGGGCTGACCCGAGGCCTCGAAACCCTGCTCGGACTGTCCTGAGAGTCGACCCGGTCGATGCCGAGCCCCAAGGATCGCGCGTGACCGTGTGGGAGTTCGCTCGCCGGCCGCGGTGGATCGTGTCGCACGCGATCGTGGCTGCGGTGGCGATCACGTTCGTGTTCCTGGGGTTCTGGCAGCTCCACCGGTTGGACGAGCGTCGATCGCTCAACGACGACCTGACCTCGCGCGCCGACGCGACCCCGCTGACACCGGCCGAGGTGGCGGGCCTCGAACCTGACGAAGCTCGATTTCGTCGGGTGAGCTCGACCGGTCGGTACCGGCTCGATCAGCAGGTCCGGATCGGCAACCAGTCCCAGCAGGGCCAGCCGGGGGAGTGGATCCTCGTACCGTTCGAGGCCGACGACGGCACCGTCATCGCCGTCAGCCGGGGCTTCGTGCCTCGCGGTCAGGTCGACGACATCGTGTCGTACGCCCCGGTGGCCGAGACGGTCACGATCGAAGCGTTGGCTTTCCCGACGGCGAGCGGAGGGCGGGTGGCCGCCGATGCGGCCGGACCGGCCGGTCCCGAGATCTCGCGCATCGATCTGGCGGCGGCTCGCGAGGCCATCGGCGTCGACCTCGGCTCGGTGTACCTCCAGATCCAGAGCGAGTCCCCCGATCCGGGCGATCTCCCCTTCGTCGTGCCGCCGCCCGAGCTGGGCGAGGGCCCGCACCTGTCGTACGCGATCCAGTGGTACCTGTTCGCCAGCATGGGGTTGGTGGCCTACGGCCTGGTGCTGCGCAAGGTCGCCCGAGCCGACCAGTCCAAGGGCGACGTCGCCGTGCCCTGGGACCTCTAGCCTCGGCAGGTCGAGACGGCGTCGTGAGTCGCCCGGGATGGGTGGAATTCGTTTCGGCGGCACCGCCTCTCGGGCAGAATCGGGCAAGCTGATCCTTCAGACCGGGGAACTGCCCCTCGGCCGTGAGCATTTCCTGGGAGTTGTGATGGCCCGATTCGGTCAGGTGCTGACCGCCATGGCAACGCCGTTCGCCGCCGACGGCCGCCTCGACATCGACGGCGCTCAGCGGCTGGCCCGCTGGCTGCTCGCGCACGGCAACGATGGCCTCGTCGTGGCCGGAACCACCGGCGAGAGCGCCACCATGACCCACGCCGAGCAGATCGATCTGATCGCCGCCGTGTGCTCGTGCGTCGATGCACCGGTCATCGCCGGCGCCGGGAGCAACGACACCGCCGCCGCCGTCGAGCTGACCGAGAAGGCCACCGCGTCGGGTGCCGCGGCCATCTTGTCCGTCACCCCGTACTACAACCGGCCCTCGATGGCCGGCCTCGATCGGCACTTCCGCACCATCGCCGCCGCCACCGACCTTCCCGTGGTGCTCTACGACATCCCGGTTCGTACCGGACGCAAGATCTCGACCGACCTGCTGGTCCGCCTGGCCACCGAGGTCGACAACATCGTGGCGGTGAAGGATGCGGCCGGCGATCCGGCCGAGACGGCGGCCCTGTTGTCCCGTACCCCTCCCGACTTCGAGGTGTACAGCGGCGACGATTCCCTGACGCTTCCACTGCTGGCGGTCGGAGCCGTCGGTGTCATCGGGGTGGCGTCGCACTGGGCCGCGCCCGAGCTGGGAGAGATGATCGACGCGTTCCGGTCCGGCGACAACGCTCGCGCCACGGCGGTCAACCGGTCCCTGATCCCCTCCTACGATTTCGAGACCGGCCTCGAGGCCCCGAATCCCGTGCCCACCAAAGCCATGCTGAAGGTGCTCGGACTCCCGGGCGGCGACTGCCGCCTTCCGATGGGACCCGAACCCGATGGCCTCCAAGACCGTGCCCGCGCCGTGCTGGCCGGCCTCGGACGCCCGAACCCGTGACGAGAGAGAAGCAAACCCTATGGCCCCACCAGTTCGAGTCACGTTCCTCGGCGGACTCGGCGACATCGGCCGCAACTGCGCTGTCGTCGAGGTCGCCGGCAAGCTCATCGTGCTCGACTGCGGCCAGATGTTCGGCGACGAACGTACCCCCGGTGTCGGCACGATCCTGCCCGACTTCGGATATCTCCGTGACCGGGCCGACGACATCGTCGGGCTCATCGCCACCCACTCGCACGAGGACCACGTGGGCGGGATCCCGTACCTTCTGAGCGAGATCCCGATGCCGGTGTACGGTTCCCCGTACACGTTGGGCATCGTGCGTCACAAGCTCCAAGAGGTCGGCATCGCCGGGAAGGCAGATCTCCGGGTCATCAACGATGGCGAGACCCATCGCATCGGCCCCATCGATTGTGAGTTCATCCCGGTCACCCACTCCACGCCGTCGGGACTGATCACCGCCTTCCATACGCCGCAAGGCGTGATCTTGCACTCGTGCGACTTCAAGCTCGACCTCACCCCGGTCGACGGCCGCTTGACCGACCTGAGCCGGATCGGCGCCCTGGCGTCGGACCCCGGGGTTCGTCTGCTCTTGTGCGACTCCACGAACGCGGAATCGCCGGGCTACACGCAGTCGGAATCCCACGTGGGTGGGGTGCTCCGTCGGGTGTTCGAACAACGCCCGGGCCAGCGGATCATCGTCGGCGCCTTCAGCAGCCACATCCACCGTCTGCAGCAGGTGGCCGACGCGGCGATCGCCAACGGACGGATGTTCGCGGTGCTCGGTCGCTCGATGCAACGCAACGTGACCCTGGCCCGCGAGCTCGGGCTCCTCCGCATCCCGGACCCCAAGATCTGCCAGGTCGAAGACGTCGACGACATGGACCCGGGGACCGTGTGCATCGTCTGCACCGGTTCGCAGGGCGAGCCCCGCTCCGCTCTGGCCCAGATGGCTTCAGGCGATAGCCGGTTCGTGCAGATCGGCGAACACGACACCGTCGTGTTCAGCTCCCATCCCATCCCTGGAAACGAGGCCGCGGTCGCCCGCATGCGCAACTCGTTCGCCCGGATGGGGGCGGAGGTGGTGCACTCGGGCCTCCTGGAGGTCCACACCTCCGGGCACGGCAAGGCCCATGAGCTGCGCACCCTGCATTCGGTGGCATCGCCAGAGTTTTTCGTGCCGGTGCACGGCGAGTTCTTCCACCTCAAGGCCCATGCGGCCATCGCCGCCGGTATGGGCATGACCGACGATCGCGTCGTCGTCTGTGAGGACGGTGATTCTGTCCTGCTGACCGACCGCGGCATCGAGCGAGGCCCCCGTACGTCCGGGAAGTACATCTACGTCGACGGCATGGTCGGCGACCTCGGCGACACCGTGCTGGGCGACCGCTTCTCGTTGGGCGACAACGGCTTTGTGTCGGTGAGCGTGGTCGTGGATCGGCGCACCAATCGGCTCGCCGCCGACCCGGTCGTGTCGTCGAAGGGTTGGCTCGAACCACCGGTCGACGAGGCGTACCACAAGGCCCTGGCCGCCGCGGTGCTGGTCTCGGTGGAAGAGCTGCTCGACTCGACCGTGCCCGCCCCGACCGGCGAGATCGAGCGGGTGGCCCGCCGTACCGTCGGCAAGCTGGTCGCCGACCGCACCAAACGCCGCCCCATGATCGTCCCCACCATCATCGAGCTCTGACCCCCCCCGCCATCGAACTGGGAGACGCAGCCGTCGCGTGGGCGACGGGTCGGTCTCCCAGTTGGGGGGATGGAGCGACACGTCCTCGTCTTCCCCCATCGGCCGAGGTTGGAGTGTCGCGCTAGCGTGGCGTTCATGGGTGAGATGATCGAGTTGGACAGTGAGTGCCGCGGGTGCTTGGCCCGGCCGGCGGGCGGTTCAGGCCCGGGACTGCTGGTGCTCCAGGAGTGGTGGGGGCTCGACTGGGGCATCAAGGAGATGGTCGACCGTCTGGCCGAGGCGGGTTTCGTGGCCCTGGCGCCCGACCTCTACCGGGGCGAGCTCGCCGAGCACGACGAGATGGACAAGGCCGGCCACCTGATGTCGTCCATGCCCGCCGAGCGGGCGGCGCGGGACATGTCGGTGGCCGTCGATGCCCTGGCCTCGCTCGACGGTGTGACCGGTGACGGCATCGGAGTCGTGGGTTTCTGCATGGGCGGCATGTTGGCGTTCCTGATCGCCGCCAATCGCCCGGACAAGGTGAGAGCCGTCGTGCCGTTCTACGGGTTCCCGAGCGGCGATGGCGAGCCCGACTGGACGCCGATGACCGCCAAGATCCGCGGTCACATGGCGGAGGTCGATGACTTCTTCGGACCCGAGGCGGCCGGCGCGTTGGAGGACAAGCTGCCGCGCCTTGGGTAAGGACGTCACGCTCACCGTGCACCCGGGGAGCGGTCATGCCTTCATGAGCCGGCACAATGCGCTCGGCACGTACGACGAATCGCTGGCGACACGGGTGTGGCCGGACGTGATCTCGTTCCTGAAAGACGAGTTGGACTGATCGGGGCGAGCCGCCGGGTCAGCAGCCTGCGGCGTTCAGCGCCAGGCCGAGGTCGAGTTGGTCGCTGACCATCTGCTGGCCGGAGTTGGTGAGTTCGGTGATCGCCGCGATGGCCTCGGCCTGAGCGGCTTCGTCGGCGTCGATCGCCCCGCGAGCGAGGTCGGCGGTCTCCTCGAGCCGATCGAGGAGTTCGGCGACGTTCTCGCCGTGGGGTTCGAGCACGCGGAGCTCGTCGATGCTGGCGCTCAGCGCGTCGAAGTCGACCGGGATGAGGCCACCGGGCGCGATGTCATCGAACAGGTCCACGGTGCCGGAACCGGCGACGTTCTGGAGGTAGACCCAGTTGAGCCCGAGGACCTCGAGCGCAGGGTCGATGGCCTCACAGTCGACGTCACCGGCCTCGAGGTCCGCGTCGGCCTCGACGGCCCCGACGTCATCGGAGACATCGTCGGCTGCGGAGACATCGGAGACATCGTCGACTGCGGCGACATCGTCGGGCGCTGATGAGGACGAGTCGTCGTCGTCACCCCCGCACCCGGCAAGGGTGAGCACGACGGTGATGGTCAGGACGGCCAGGGTTCGCACAGAACGCATGATCAGCAATCGGCCATCACCTCGTTGAAATGAGGATCCCGTTGCGGGCGACGCCGCTACGCAACGTGCGGTGTATGTCACCGATGGTGAGCATGCCGGTGCTAGCGTCAGCAGCGCTGTGGCCACCACCTCCAACGACCGCAAGCGCGCCCCGGCCAAGCCCAAAGCCGGCCCCAAACCCCGGTCGCGCCCGTCTGGTACCTCCCGCTCGTCGTCGAAGGCGAACGCGAAGGCGCCCGCTTCGTCGGGCCGTCAGCCCCGTCAGCGCCCCTCGTTTCTCCTGCGCGCCCTGCGGTCGGCGTTCGGGCCGCATGCCAACGAGCTCATCGGGGTGGCCGCGATCGTCCTCGGCGTGATCGTTGCCTTGTCGGTGTACGCCGATCTCGCCGGGCCATTCGGCCGAGCGGTCGACGATGCCGCGGCCGTATCGGTGGGTCGCCTTCGGTTCCTCCTGCCGCTCGGGCTCGTGTGGGGAGGTGTCGCCCTGGTCCGCGCTGACGACCGCGTCACCGATGAGCGGACACCGGCCGGCACTCGACCTGACGACGAACCGAGCCTTCGACTCGGAGTGGGCGCCGTTGTCGCCGGGATCGCGGTCAGCGGCCTGTTCCATCTCACCGCCGGTCGGCCTGGGATCGGCGAGGGCCCCGACGAGCTGGGTCGCGCCGGCGGAGCGCTCGGATTCGCGGTCGGTGGCTCCCTGGCCGCGGTCGCATCGGTGCCCGGTGCCGTCGTGGTGCTGGCGGCGCTGATCCTCGTGGCCCTCGTCGCCCTTACCGGCCGCTCGCCGCGCCAACTGGTCGCTCGACTCGGTGGATCCACCTCGGTCGGAGCCCGACCGTTCGCCGGCGCGGTGGGTCGGTCGTTCCGGGGGCTGTTCCGACTCGGCGCCCCCGTCGACCGGTCGGTGGTCGATCTCACCGACGTCGGCACTCCATCGGTACGCACCGGTCCCTACGACCAGGACACCGACCCCGATGCCACCGCGGAGCCGGCCCCGGCGGCCAAGGTACGCAAGCCCCGCCGACCGTCCGCCGCCGCGCCCGCCGACGCGGTGACCAACGCCGAGCAGCTCGGGTTGGGCCTCGGCCCGGCGGCCGAAGGCTCCTCGTGGAAACTCCCGAGCCTCGAGCTGTTGAGCCGGATCGATGCCCGAGCGGTCGACAAGAAGGCCGTCGAGGAGCGAGGCCGGCGCCTCGAACGGGCCCTGGCGGCTCACGGGGTGGAGACCCGCCTGGTCGGAATGGTTGTCGGCCCGACCGTCACACGGTACGAGCTCGAACTCGGCGCGGGCGTGAAGGTGGCCCGTGTCACCAGCCTCAACAAGGACATCGCCTACAGCCTGGCCGCGGCCGACGTCCGGATCCTGGCGCCGATCCCGGGACGCCAAGCCATCGGGGTCGAGGTGCCCAACGAGGAACGCGAGGTCGTGGCGCTCGGCGATCTCCTCACGTCGCCCGAGGCTCGCCGGGCCGAACACCCGCTCGAGGTCGCCATCGGCCGTGACATCAACGGCCGGTCCGTCATGCTCAACCTGGCCACGATGCCGCACCTGCTGATCGCGGGCACCACTGGTTCGGGCAAGTCGTCGTGCATCAACTCGATCATCACGTCCTTGCTGGTGCGCACGACGCCGGACCAGATCCGGCTCATCCTCGTCGACCCCAAGCGGGTGGAGATGGGCCAGTACGAACGTGTCCCGCACTTGCTGACCCAGCCTGTGACCGACCCCAAGAAGGCGGCCAATGCGTTGGCCTGGGCGGTCCGGGAGATGGAACGGCGGTACGACCTGCTGTCGGAGTGCGGGTTCCGAGACATCACCGGGTACAACCGCGCCTACGACAAAGGCGAGCTCAAGGCCGGCCTCGGCGAGGTCGGGCCGGACGGAGGACCCAAGAGCTTCCACCGCCTGCCGTTCATCCTCGTCGTCGTCGACGAGTTGGCCGACCTCATGATGGTGGCCGCACGCGATGTCGAGGAGTCGATCTGCCGGCTGGCGCAGATGGCCCGGGCTGTGGGGATCCACCTCGTCATCGCCACGCAGCGACCGTCGGTGAGCGTGATCACCGGCGTGATCAAGGCCAACATCCCGGCCCGAATCGCGTTCGCCGTCTCCAGCCTCACAGACAGCCGGGTGATCCTCGACCAGCCGGGCGCCGAGCGCCTGATCGGCCGGGGCGACATGTTGCTGCTGGGCCCGGCGTCGAACGTGCCTCAACGCGTCCAAGGGGCATGGGTCGAAGAGGGCGAGGTCCGCAAGATCGTCGCACTGTGGCGGAAGCAGGCCCAGGCTGCGGCCGAGTCGGCAGCAGATGCGGGGGGCTCGGTCGACGCCGTCGTCTCCGATTCGATCGCGCCCGCCGGCGGCTCGTTCTCCGGGCGCCCCGAGGGCGGGTTCGGGCCTCCACCGGCCGGTCTCATCTCGGCGCTGAGCCTCGAGGACCCCGTGACCGCGGGGAGCGCCGACGACGACGGCGACAGTGATCCCATGTTGTGGCAAGCGATGGAGCTGGTGGTGAGCTCCCAGCTCGGGTCGACATCGATGCTGCAGCGCAAGCTCCGCGTCGGCTTCGCCCGCGCCGGGCGCATCATGGACCTGCTGGAGGAGCGGGGCGTGGTCGGGCCTTCCGAAGGCTCCAAAGCCCGCTCGGTGTTGATGAGCCCCGACGACCTCGAAGACCTCAAGTCTGGCTCGCGCTGACCGATCCGTCGCCGTCGATCAAAGGTACGTCCGACGTTGTCGCCCCTTGTCGGCGGCCGGACAGAGGTACACACTTGATCGTGCGCCCTCCCGGGCGCCCGGGGAGGGACCAAGATGGACGTTGAGCATAATCTCGAGACGGTTCGACGGGGCTACGCCGCGTTCGGTAGCGGCGACATGGACACCCTGATGACGCTCTACAACGACGATGTCTCGCACATCGTGCCTGGAGCGTCTCGGGTCTCTGGTGCGCACAAAGGCAAAGACAGCGTCCTAGCCCTCTACGGAGCATTGTTCGAGCTGAGTGGTGGCACGTTGCGCATCGAGCTCGACCACGTGCTGTCCGACGGCGGAAGCCGAGTGGTGGCGATCCACACATCGACCCTGGACAAAGACGGCGAGACGTTCACCCAGACCGAGGCGCTGCTGTTCACGTTGGTCAACGGCAAGGTGACGGAAATTCAGGACTTCTTCGCCGACATCGCGCTCAACGACCGCCTGTTCAGCTGATCCACGAGCCCTTCGACATCTGCTCCGCGAGATAGGATCGTCGTCGTGGCTGACGAACCGAACTCCTGGGCGGCCCCGGAGGGGCAGCGGCCCGTTCGCTCGGTCGATGTCGACCAACACGAGTTCGATCGCACCCTCGATCGCGGCCTCGACAGCACGGCTGATCTGAAGGCGCTCACCCGCATCCTGCTGTGGGGACTGGTGGCGGTGGTTCTCGTCGGCGCGGCGGCGGTCGGTATCGGCCTCAACCTGGGCACAGCGCTGATCGTGATCGGGACCTATGCCGTGATCGCCGTCTCGCAATGGGTGGCGGCGTTCCGACGTGCCCGTGAGCGGGCAGGGTCGAGGCGGCGTACGGAGCCGTAGCCTGGCCGGATGGCTCGGACCTTCTATCTCGAAACGCTGGGCTGTCCCAAGAACCAGGTCGATTCGGACAAGTTGGCCGGGCGCCTGGCCGCCGACGGTTACGAATCCACCGACGACGCATCGGCCGCCGACCTCGTCGTCGTCAACACGTGCGCCTTCGTCGAGGAGGCGCGGCAGGAGTCGATCGACACCGTGCTCGGTCTGGCGGAAGAACGCCGACCGGGCGCTCGCCTGGTGGTGACGGGCTGTCTGGCCGAACGCTACGGAGAGGAGCTGGCCGAAGCGTTGCCCGAGGTCGACACCGTCGCTGGTTTCGGCACCGAGCTGGCGGCTCCACTGATGGGAGCCGGTCACTCGGCGGCTCCGCTGATGGAATCCGGTCACCTGGCGCCGGCCACCCCGGTCGTCCTGGGTCGCAGGCCCGCCGCTCCCGCCTTCGATCTGCTCAACCTGCCCCGACCCCGTTCGCCCCGACCATGGGCCTACATCAAGATCGCCGAGGGGTGTGACCGTGCCTGTGGTTTCTGTGCGATCCCGTCATTTCGAGGTCCACAGCGCTCTCGCACCATCGAGGCCGTGCTCGATGAGGTCAATCAGCTCGACGTACGTGAGGTCGTGCTCGTGGCCCAGGACCTGGCCAGCTACGGGCGTGACCAGGGGCAAGGCCGCAAGGCGATCGTCCCGCTCGTGAAGGCGGTGGCCGCCGAGGTCGATCGGGTGCGGCTGCTCTACCTCTACCCATCCGAACTGACCGATCGGCTCGTCGACACGATCTGCGACACGGGCGTCCCCTACTTC
This sequence comes from uncultured Acidobacteriota bacterium, assembly GCA_963732655.1. Lineage (GTDB taxonomy): Bacteria > Actinomycetota > Acidimicrobiia > Acidimicrobiales > SHLQ01 > CAVTWS01. Next base: position 635,052 of record CAVTAI010000013.1, read on the forward strand.
GACCTGTCTCTCCAGCACGTGTCCCGCCCCTTGCTGCGGAGGATGAAGCGGTGGGGGGACGGCGGACGGTTCCTCGAACGGATCGCCGCCATAAGGGCCCGCGAGCCCGACGCCGCCTTCCGGACGAATTTCATCGTCGGGTACCCGGGCGAAACCGAGGCCGACCACGACCAGCTCCTGGCCTTCGTCGAGGAGGCGCGGCTCGACTGGTGCGGGTTCTTCGCCTATTCAGCCGAGGCCGGAACGTACGCGGTGACCCTCGGCGACGGTGTTGCCGAGGGGCTCGTGGCGGACCGGTTGGCCGAGTTGCGAGAGATGCAGGACCGCATCACCACCGAGAAGCGGGTCGAGCTGGTGGGGTCGACGGTCGAGGTCCTCGTCGACGAGCCCGGTGTGGCCCGCTCGTTTCGTGAGGCGCCCGAGATCGACGGCATCATCGTCGTCCCCGATCACCTCACCGTCGGCGAGCTGTTCGACGTCGCGATCACCGGCGTGGAAGGTCCCGATCTGGAGGCTGACGACGGTCCGATGTCGGCTTCAGACGGCCAAGGATCCGTCGAGGCCAGCTGATTCTCGCCGCGCGGGCTAGTCTGCCGGTCGTGTCCGCGCCTCGGTCCCTTTTCCGCGCGTCCTGCGCTGGCCGGCGTCCGTGGTGGGGAGCGGAGGTCATGACCGTGACGACAGCCCGGCAGGCCGGGGTGCTCAACTGGGCGAACGGGCTAACCGTGGCCCGGATCGTCGCGGCACCCGTTCTCTTCTGGGTCATCCTGCAGCACGACGACGAGCTCGGAACCTCGTGGCCCGGCGTCGTTATCGGCTGGACTCTCGGATTCACCGATTACTACGACGGCATCTTGGCACGGCGGGGTCGAGTCTCGCGGTGGGGTGCGTTCCTCGACCCCTTGGCGGACAAGTTCGTGGTGCTCGGTGGAATGGCGTGCCTGATCGCCGTCGATCGGTATCACTGGTTGCCGGTCGCGTTGATCGCGGTGCGCGAGGTCGGAATGACGGTGTACCGCAGCTACTGGGCTCGTTTCGGCTTGTCCATCCCGGCCCGTCGATCGGCCAAGTACAAGACGCTCGTGCAAGGTGTCGCCATGTGCGTCGCCATCGTGCCGCCGCTCGAAGACCACCAAGGCATCGTCGACGGGACCCTTTGGATTGCCGTCGCCATGACCTTGTGGACCGGCTATCAGTACTGGCGCGACGGTCGTGAGGCTCTCAGCCACAACGGTGCCCGGGTCGGCGCGGTGTGACCTCGGCGGCCGGGCCGATCCCTGATCTCGTCGCCATCACCGAGGAGTGCTCGTGAACTGTGAAGTCGTAGCGGTCGGGACCGAGCTGTTGCTCGGCCAGATCGTCGATACCAACTCGTCGTGGATCGGTGAGCAACTGGCGCTCGTCGGCATCGACTCCCACTACCAGACCAAGGTCGGGGACAACTCGGCGCGCATCCGGTCCGTCATCGAGTTGGCCCTGTCCCGGAGCGACGCCGTGATCGTGTGCGGAGGGCTCGGCCCGACGCAGGACGACATCACCCGCGATGTCCTGGCCGAGATCATGGGTGTCGAGTTGCGCAACGACCCGGCCGTGGAAGACAAGATCCGAGCGTTCTTCACGGCCCGGGCCCGTATGGAGATGCCGGCCAACAACCTGCGCCAGGCGGAGGTGCCGGTCGGCGCGACACCGATGCCCGTGCAGCCGGGGACCGCTCCCGGACTGATCTGCCCGATCCCGGGTCCGGACGGCACCCTCGGTGACGGAAGCAAGGTCATCTATGCGGTCCCGGGAGTGCCCTGGGAGATGAAAGCCATGGTGGAGCAGTGCGTGCTCCCCGATCTCGAACGGCGGGCGGGCATCACGTCGGTCATCGTGTCGCGCACGCTTCGCACGTGGGGGGAGTCCGAGTCCGGCCTGGCCCAGACGCTCCACGCCGAGATCGAGCGGCTGGACCAGGTGGGGGGCGTCACGATCGCGTTCCTCGCCAGCGGCATCGAGGGCATCAAGGTGCGACTCACGGCCAAGGCACCGACCGACCGTGAGGCCCACGCCCTGCTCGACGACGAGGATGCGCGGGTGCGATCGATCATCGGTCCCATCGTCTTCGGCGTCGATGAGGAGTCGATGGAATCAGTGGTCCTCGACCTGTGTCGGGAGCAGGGACTCACCATGGCGACCGCGGAGTCCATCACCGGGGGACTGATCGGGGCTCGCCTCACGAGCATCGCCGGGTCGTCCGACGTGTTTCGGGGCGCCGTGGTGTCGTACGCCAGCGACGTGAAGTTCGGCCTGCTCGGCGTGCCCGTCGGCCCGGTCGTGTCGGAGGTCGCGGCGACCGCCATGGCCGCCAACGTGTGCCGGGTCCTCGGTGCCGATGTTTCGGTGGCGGTGACCGGGGTTGCCGGTCCGGCACCTCAAGACGGTGAGGAGCCCGGCACGGTGTGGTTCGCCACCAGTGTCGATGGTGTCGTCGAGGCCCAGCGGATCCGCTACCCGTTCGACCGGCAACGGGTGCGCGAGTACACCGTCATCACGTCGCTCAACGCGCTACGAGCCCGCTTGCTGAACCGGCCTTCTCCGGGCTGATCGATCAGGTGAACTGAGCGATGCCGAGAACGAGGCCGGCGGCGGACATCAGGCCGGCCAACTGCGTGACGACCATGACCCGGATCGTGGAGGTGTGCAATCGCTCCATCTCGGCGCGCAGGGTGGCGTGACCGGTGCGCGACTCCGTGCGGCCTTCGGCCAACTCGGTCTTGAGCTCGGTGCGGAGTCCAGCCATCTCGGTGCGGAGATCGGCCATCTCGGTTTTGAGCTCGGTACGGAGTTCAGCCGCTTCGATGCGCAGTTGGTCCGCCAGATGGTCGAGATCTCGCCGCGTGGCCAGCTCGGCAAAGGTGGTCGGAGGTAGGTGAGCCATCAGGGTGTCGGCCTCGGGTTACAGGCGGTAGCCGCCGTCGACGCCGATGACCTGGCCGGTGATGGCGCGGCCGTCCTCGCTGGCGAGGAGGACGGCCATGCCGGTGAGTTCGGTCGGGTCGACTATGCGGTGCTGGGCGCTCTCGCCCTTCGCCCGTTCCAGCTCCGCCTCCGGGGTGGTGCCCTTGGCTCGGGCCATGCGGTCGAAGTCGACGAGGTCGGTGTCGGTCCACCCGGGGCAGATGCAGTTCACCGTGATGCCCAACGGCCCACAGGCCTGCGCCAGCTGCGTCGTGTACCCGACCAGTCCGTGTTTGGCCGCCGTGTAACCGAGCGAGGCGGCCGCACGGCGTGAGGCTCCCGAGCCGATGTTGATGACACGACCGAAGCCCCGATCACGCATGCCGGGGAGCGCCGCTCGTGTGGTCCAGAACGCCGAGGTCAGGTTGAGCACCAGGGTGCCCTCGAAGGTGTCGTCGTCTCCGGTGAAGGGGTCGGGGGCACGGCCCACCGAGCCACCGACGTTGTTCACGACGATGTCGACCCGGCCGTATCGTTCGATCGCCTGCTCCACCGGCCAGCGTGACTGCTGGCGGTCGGAGGCATCGGCGACGACCGAACTGGCGCGGCCGCCGCGGGCGGTGATGGTGGCCACCACGTCGTCGAGCTGCGAGGCGGTGCGCGCCGACACGACGACGGTGGCGCCCTCCTGCGCGTACCGTTCGGCGATGGCTCGACCGATCCCGCGTCCCCCGCCGGTGACCACGGCGATGCGATCCTCGAGCGGGCTGCGCCGCGCCGTGCGGCTCATGTTTGCTCCCTGGTCGCCTTCGGGCGGTTTCGCCGCGCCGTGCGGCTCACGGTTCCGCCCTGGTCGCCTTCGGGCGGCTTCGCCGCGCCGTGCGGCTCATTCGGTGTAGAACCCGCCGTCGGGGTGGAGGATCTCACCGGTCATGTACGACGATTCGTCCGACGCGAGGTACAGGGCGGCGTTGGCGATGTCTCGCGGCTCACCCATCCGGCCCATGGGAATGTGTTTGTAGAACTCGGACTGCTGACCGTCGTCGGTCACGTCGAGGATCGAGGTCATGTTGGTCCGGATGAAGCCCGGCCCGACCGAGTTGACGCGGATCCCCTCGGCGGCCAGCTGGAAGGCCAGGATCTTGGTGAGGTACCACACCGCCGCCTTGGAGGTGCCGTAAGGGACAGTGCCCGCCCTCGGGTTCTTGGCGGCGATCGACGCCACGGTGATCAGACTGGATCCTTGGGCTTGGCCGGCTTCCAACATGGCCGCCAGGCAGGCTTGGAGGGTGAGCATCGTGCCGGTGAGGTTGATCTCCATCACCTCCTGGAACTCGTCGCGGTCGAGGTCGACGAACGCCTCGGCGGGGCTCATCTCCCGGCGGCGGCCCATCTGCTTGACGTAGCGCTCCATGTCGCCCGAGACGTACCCGGGGCCGCTCACGCCGGCGGCGGTGAACACGATGTGGAGACCGCCGAACGAGTCGTAGGCCGCCCGGGCCATGGCCTCGTTGTCGAGGCGGCTCGTGACGTCGCCCGGGACGAAAACGGCGCGTCCACCGACGGCTTCGACGGCGGCGATCGTCGCCTCGCCGGGCTCGGGAAGGATGTCGGACACGACGACTGCCGCGCCTTCCTCTGCGAACCTCACGGCGGTCGCCCGGCCGATTCCGTTCCCGCCGCCGGTGATCACTGCCACCTTGCCGGCCAACCGTCCTGAGCCTTGAGTCATGACGACGGTTCTAGCACCTGCGGTCCGTCCGCCGCCCTTTGGTGGGTCCGCGGAGCGCCGGCGCCCAGCCTCGCCAGCGACCGCCGAGATGTCGTCGAAGGTGTCGCCGGTCCGAAGGCGCCGGATGGTCATGCCGCCTCGATGCACCGTCGCCCCACCGGCGACGAGCACGAAGAACCTCAGACTCACATGTCCTTCGCGAACCAGCGTCGTCGAACTCGGCAGGTGTCGGCTCCATGTCGTTGATCCTGGTCGACGTTGCGACGCGTCGCGCCACACTTTCTCCGATAGGAGAAGCTCACCCGGGGTGAGGCCGTGAGCGGGATCAGGTGGCGATGGCGTGGCTCTCGACGAGCCGATCGATCTCGGCGTCGGCGAGGCCGAGCCATCGGCGCAGGACATCGCCCGTGTGCTCGGCGAGCTCCGGGGACGGGCCGCACAAGCCGGTCTCCATGCCGCTGGCCCGGAAGAACGCCGTGGGGACGTCGACGCCGTCGGCGGCTTCGGCGAACAGCCGTCGGTGTCCGGCCCAGTCGGTCCGGCCCAGCTCCAAGGTCGATCGCACCGGGCTCACGAACACGGGCTGACCCTCGCATCGCGCCTCCAGCTCCGTGTAGGTCGGGATGCGACGGCAGAGCTCGGCCAGCACCTCGATCATCTCCGGCACCCGAGCGGCACGGGCCTCCATGGTGGCGAAACGCGGGTCACTGTCGACCGGCTCTCCACCGAGCACCTGGACCCACAGCGGGAAGCCGCGGATCGGGTTGGAGATGAGGCACGCGTACTCGCCGCTGCCCACCCGAAGGACCGGGAAGTTCCACGTGTCCATCATCTGCATGCCGTCGTACCCGGCCAGGTCGAGCGACACCTGATCGCTCACGAAGAGGTGCGATTCGGCGAGCGTGCAGTCGAGGTGTTGCCCGACGCCGGTCCGATCACGGAGGAGTAGACCGGCCAGGATGGCGGTCACCGCCGAGAGGCCGCCGTGGACATCGGCCTGCTGGTGGACCTCACCGCGTGGCGCCTCGCCGCGGACGCGCGCCGCCACCTCGAGCGTGCCGACCTCGGCGTGGACCAGCGGCGCGTACGCCCGGCGATCGACCCAGGGTCCCGTCTGCCCCCAACCGGTGATCGAACAGTAGACGAGCCTCGGATTGCGGCCCAGCAGATCGGAGGCGCCGAGGCCACGGCGCGCCAGCGCGCCGGGGCGCCAGTTCTCCACCAGGACATCGGCCTCGCCGGCGAGTCGAGCGACGATCTCGGCGCCGTCCGTGCGGCGGACATCGGCGACCAGGCTTCGCTTCCCGGCGTTCATGTGGTGGAAGAAGGCCGAGGCTCCCGAGATCACCGGTGGGAACGGGCGTACCTGGTCACCGGTCGGAGGCTCGACCTTCACGACCTCGGCCCCCAGGTCGGCGAGGATCCGGGTGCACAGGGGGCCGGCCAACGTGTGGGTCAGGTCGAGGACCCGGACACCGTCGAGGGCGCGCTGGTTGACGTCGGCTTCCACCTGGTCCACCGTAGGCGCCATGGACGATGCCCTGCTCGCTGACCTGGCGGCCGAACACGCGGTGCTCGATACCGTGGTGGCTGACCTCGACGAGGCGGCGTGGGACACGCCGAGCTCCGCGGCCGGATGGACCATCGCCGATCAGATCCATCATCTCGACGTTTCGGACCGCCTCGCCCTGGCCTCGCTCGCCGGCGAGGCGGTGCCCAAGATGGAGAGCGACCCGGTCATCCCGGCGCTGACCAGCCGTCCTTCGGGTGTCGAGATCCTCGCCTCCTGGCGGGCCACCAGGACCGAGATGCTCGAGCGGGCGGCGGAGGTCGACAGCCGGGCCGTGCTCGATTGGGTGGCGTCCTCGTTGTCGGCCCGAACCCTGGTGACGACCCGCCTCACCGAGTGCTGGGCGCATGGACTCGACTGCGTTGTCGCCCTCGGTGTGGAACCCGTCGATACCGACCGGCTCCGTCACATCGTCCACCAGTCGTACCGGGTCCTGCCCTACGCCCTCTCCCTGAGCGGCGTCGACCCTCCGGGACCGCTCGACGACCTCGCTCTCGATCTGGCGGGCCCGGGCGGGGAGGCGTGGTGGACCGGTCGGCGCGACGCTCCGTCGGTCATCCGGGGGACGGCGGGGGAGTGGTGCCGGGTCGCCGTCCATCGTCTGGACGTGGCCGCGACCTCGTTGTCGGCGACCGGTCCCCTGGCGGAGGTGGCGCTGCGCGTCGTGCGGACCTACGTGTGATCGTTCACCGTCTGATCACTCAGAACGTCCGGCAAAGGTGATCGCGTGGGTGTCTCAACTGCTGTCGTCGCCTGCTCTCGCAGGCGACAAGCCCGGTTGCCTGCTGGGTCGGCCCCGCCTTTCGGCGCGGCCTCTTTGCGCATGATGACCGGGAGGCGATCCACCGAGACGGCGACGCTCTGATCTGGTCCCGCCACCATCCACTCCGGTTCGCCAGCGAGATCGAGGTGATCGAAGCGGGCCAGCACCTGGTCGAACACGGTGCGGATCTCCCTTCGGGCGAGATTCGAACCCAGGCAGAAGTGGGGACCTCCGCCGCCGAACGCGACGTGCGGGTTGGGGGTCCTCGTGATGTCGAATCGATGGGGATCCGCGAAGACCCGTTCGTCCCGGTTGGCCGATGGGTACCACAACGTCACTCGGTCGCCCTCGCTGATGGCCCGTCCGCCGAGCTCGGTGTCGCAGGTGGCCGTGCGACCGAACAGCGCGACGGGGCTCGACCAGCGCAGGATCTCCTCGACCGCGCTGTCGATCAACGCCGGTTCCGACCGGAGCAGCGCCATCTGGTCGGGGTGGACGATGAGGGCCATCACGCCCTGGGACAGCGCGTTGCGGGTGGTCTCGCTGCCGGCGAGCGACAAGATGAGGAAGAACATGTCGAGCTCGTAGGTGCGCAGCGTGGTGATGCTGCCGTCGTCCTCGACGATCTCCGCCGAGGCCAGCAGGCTCCACACGTCGTCGGCCGGGTGCCGTCGCTTGGTCTCGCCCAACTCGGTGGCGTACCCGAAGAGCTCGAGCTGCGCCTGCTGGCGATCCTCCGGGGTGAGGCCGGAGGCGGGATCGCCGGAGCGGAGGAGGGTGTCGGTGCGTTCGAAGACCCACGGCCGATCGGGCTCCGGGATGCCCATGATGTCGGCGATGAGGTGCATCGGCACCGGGTACGCGATGTCGCGGACGAAGTCGACCGAGCCCGAGTCGGCGGCCCGGTCGAGCACGTCGGCGACGCGACGGTCGACGAGGTCACCGAGGCGGCCGATCATCCGCGGCGTGAACCCGGCGCTGATCAGGCGTCGCATGCGAGTGTGAGGCGTGGGGTCGGTGGTGACGATGGTGTGACCGCGCCGCTCCGAGGGCGAGGGCTCGATGCCGGGGCCATCGATCGCCGAGAACGTCGCCCAGTCCCGGTTGGCCTGCTGCACCTCGGCGTGGCGAGTCACCACCCAGAACGGGGTCGGGTGGGACCTTTCGTCGGGGGCCATGGGGGCATGGCCGAGGACAGGACCCCGGGCGCGGAGGTCGTCGAAGACGGTGTGCGGGAATCCGGATCGGTAGAGCTCGGCGTCGGTGAGGTCGAGGTCGAGCTCGACGGGAATGTCCATAGGTGTCCTACCTCCACCCGAGCGTCGGTCGCGCCAGTCTGGCCGACCGACCGCGCATCTGGCGACCAGAGGATCGATCGGTGCGAGCGGGGGAACTCAGGTGGTGACGACTCCGGTGTTGTTAGTGTTGGCGCCGTGGGTCGCTGCGCCGCCGTCGTGGTGTTCGTCGCCCTGCTGCTGGTCGGCTGCGGCGACGACGACACCGACGCGGTCCAGTCGACGACGTCCTCCGTCGCTACCGCGTCGGACACGACGACCACCGTGGGTTCGGCGACGGGCTCGGCGGTGCGGATCGTCAGTCAGAACCTGCTCCACGGCATTGCGTGTGCCGAGGAGACGGGTGGTTGCCTGTTGGCCGACCGGGTGGCGCTCTTCGTGCGTCAGCTCGCCGATGCCGGCTGCCCCGAGCTGGTGAGCGTGCAGGAGGCCAACCAGCAGATGGTGGATCTGCTGGCGGCGGATGTGGCCTCGGTGTGCGATGGCGGATACGAGGTGGTCTGGGACGGAGACCCGGGCATCGACCGGGAGATGGTGCTCACCACCGCCGAGGTGATCGACAGTCGGCGGCTACCGCTGCCCGGCGGGTTCAGGACCGCCTACTGGGTGAGGGCGGTGGTGGACGGCGTGCTGGTCGACTTCGTGTCGACCCACCTGGCCAGTTCGAGCGACGACCGACCGTGCGACTCCGAGACCTGCCCGCCACCGTGCTCGAACGAGGACCGGCTAAACACATGCCAGGCTCGCGTCATGCTCGACCTCATCGAGGACCTGGCCGAACCGGCCGCCCTGGTCGTGCTCGGCGGAGATCTCAACGCGGCGTTCGACTCGTCGACGATCGAGGCGATCCTTTCGGCCGGATTCACCGACAGCCACCTCGATGCGGGCGGCCAAGAGTGCGACGGGGAGACGGGCGAGCAGTGCACGAGCGGTCGCGACGACGCCTCGCTCGACGACTTGACCGATCCCACCAGTCTTCAGACCGAACGCATCGACTACCTGATGATCCGCCGACCGGGGTGCCGGGTGACCGATGCCGGGCTGTTCAACGGGGATCCGGCGGTGGGTGACCCGGCGGGGCTCGCCTTCCCCGCCGACCACACGGGTGTGTTCGCGGCGCTCTCGTGCGAATCGTCCGGTTCCGGGAGCCTCGATCCCACAACGGCAACCCTGCCGCCTACGACGACGACCACAGCCCCGGCCGGTGCGGGCCCGGCCGACGATGCGACCGTCGCCGCGGTGACCGAGGCCTACACGGCGATGTTCGATGGCTCGGTCACCGACGCCGAGGTGAAGCTGTCCTACCTCGAGAACGGCGAGGCGCTGCGGCCGTTCTTCCTCGCCTCCTACGAGGCCAACCTGGCGATCGCCTCGCAGGTCAGCGCCCGGGTCGACGCGGTGACCCTGACGGGACCGGGTGAGGCCGCGGTGGTGTTCGCGCTGCTGCTCGATGGTGCGGTCGTCGTCGGTCCCCAGGACGGACAGGCCGTGCTCGTCGACGGCCGCTGGTTGGTGTCGACCCGTACCTACTGTGACCTCAGTGCCGCCGGCGCCGAGACGATCCCCGATCCCTGTCGCTAGGAGCCCCGCAGGTCACATCGTGGGCGACGGGGTCGCGCCCCGGACGACGGCGGTGTAGAAGCGATCCGGGTCCACCAGATGGCGCATCAGGGTGATGGCCTGATCCTGGCCGGGTGACTCCAGCCGGAGCTCGCCATAGTCGAGGATGCCGCCGAGCCACGAGCGGTACAGCACGATGTCGCTGAGGCTCTGAACCGACGTCGACGAGACGGCCGAGCGCAACAGCCCACTGGTCTCGATGACCCGCCGATCGGTCACGTACCGCTGATCGAAGAACGCCCACCGCAGCATCACCAGCACCATCCGAGCGATGGTGACCGTGGCGGCCAGCAGCAGCACCGACTCGATGCCGAGGCGGAGGTTGACGAGGAACAGCAGACCGATCGTGCCGGCCAGCGCCTCGTTCCATCCCCAGTCGCGTCGCTGGACGATGCGGTAGACCACGAACGCGGCGACGACGAACATCAACGAGACGATGAAGGTCAGCGCCGGTGGGGTGCGACCCCAGAGCGGCGCCATGAGCATGAGGACGGAGATCGTCTCGACGCCCGGTTCCACGAGGGATGCCCAGTGGTGCGGCTCGCGGTAGAGGACGCGTTCACCCTTGACGAGGAAGGCTCGCTCGTCGGGAGGGCGCAAGAGGCCGGCGATGCCGGGCGTGACCGCGGCCATGACGACGTGTCGCGTCAACCGTCAGGGCGTAAAGACGGTGTCGGGCGTGGTGGTCGACGGACGGTCATCGTTGTCGTCGCTGACCAGACCTTCGACGAACTCACCGATCGAGCTCACGACGTCGCCGCCCCACTCGAAGAAGTTGTTGCCGTGGCGACCGGCCTCGCCCGGGCTGAGCGAGATCAGGTACACGAGAAAGGCCAGCATCAGCATGGCGATCGGTTTCGGCGGCATGGCGGTTGCTCGCTTTCCCACCGGCAACGAAGGGTCGCCGACGGACAGGGCACTCCGCGCCGCGTTGCCGGAGAGTCAGCATAGTTGGGAGTGCACGGCCACGGGGCGATGCCCGGATGCCGCTGATGTGTACGCCGAAGCGGCTTCCTCAGAGCAGGTCGTCGATCACCGGGATCCAGAGGTCGGCGAGGATGGTGTAGCCATCGGCGTTGGGATGGATCAGGTCCGGGGCCATCGTCGACTCGTCTGCCCAGAACGGCGCGTTGGTGTCGACGGTTCGCACACCGTGCCCGGCGGCGACTTCCTCGACGACACGGTCGAGGCGCTCGCTCATGGCGGACATCTGCTGGATCTCCTCCGCGGTGATCTCGGACACAACGGCGTTGAGAGCGTCGAGGTCGAGCGCGATGGGGCGGAGTGACTGGTCGTCAGGGAGGCCGAGGACCACGACCGCTCCGGCCTGGGACAGCTCGCTGACGGTTCGGTCGAGGTTGCTGCGGAACGTCTCCTCTGCCGCATCCTCCTCGGCCGGTGACGTTCCTTCGGGCGCGCCGTAGGCGTAGAGGAACCACATGTCGTTGGAACCGATCAGGACGGTGGCCAACGCCGCCCGCCCGTCGGCGACGGCCGCCGTCACTGCGTCGACCGCGGCTGGAAGTTGAGCCGGCGAGCCGTCCTGGCCCTCCACCATCCCCGTGCTGTGCCAGCCCGATACCCCGAGGTTGACGAGCGACGAGCCCTCCCGGCCCGGCATCGCCCCGATCGACTCGGTCAGCCGTCCCACGAAGCCGAGCCCGGTGTCGTCGCCTTCGCCGTAGGTGAGGCTGTCACCGAGCGCGACAACGGTGACCGGCCCATCTGCGAGCTCGGTCGCCGGGGCCGCCGCCGGGTCGATCCCCGTCGCGGCCTCGTCGGTCGCATCGTCGCGGGGGGCGGCACTCGAGGAGGCGCCCTCGTCCGCCGGGACAGCCGCGTCGCGACCGATGTCCGTGTCGTCGGAGCTGCCGCACCCGGCCGCCCCTATGAGGATCGCACCGATCACGAGCGTTCGACAGCACGGTCGGCTCAACGAGGCCCGGCGGCGCGCCGCGTGGCGACGAATGGACGTGGGGTCGGAGGCGTGCGCGGAGGTCATGGACGATCGGGCCCTTCAGCGGTGGGTCGGAGGAGATGGTCGACGTTTCGCGGCGTGGAGGGCGAAGCCCGCAACGAGGAGCGCAACGGCGGCGGTGACCAAGGCGACCACGGCCAGCAAGGTCGTTTCGTCGTCGTCTTCGGTGTCGGCCTGGGCGGCCGTTGGCGCGGCGGCCGCCGACGGGCTGGCGGTCGCGCTGCCGGACGGCGCCGGGGCCTCGACGGTGCCTGGTCCGGTCGATCCGTCGATGGGTGCGGCGCCGACCAGCGCGTCGGACAGGCCGTTGACGTACTCCTCGATCGCCGTGTACCCGGACGACATCACGGTCGCATGATCGTCGCCGTCCGCAGGGTCGAGGCCGTTGTCGGACTCCCATGCGTCGGCCATGCCGTCGGCATCGGCATCGGCTGGTGCCTCACCCGGGGTCAACCCGGCGATCAGGTTCTCCGGTGGGTTGGGTGTCCAGTCGCCACCACCCGTGCGTACGTCGTCGACCGTCTCCAAGGTCATCTCGTCGCGAGGAAACGCGCCCGCCGAGGCGAGAACCGACTCGTACGCGTCGCCGGGTGTCTGCATGGTCACCGGCTGGTAGGTCGCGGCCTCGGTCGTGAAGTCCGTCGGTTCCGAGATGATCTGGCTCGGGTCCGTCCCGGCGGAGAACGCCGCCTCGGCCAGGGGCGTGGTCGAGATGTCGTCGACGATCCCCTCGAACTGGCCCGGAGCGGTGATCTGGTTCTGGTAGAGCCAGTACGTGGTGCCACCGGGCTCCTCGTCGTCGAAGAACAGCGGCGTGAAATCCTCGTGGCTGGGGCCCTGGATGAACGTGTTGCCGGCGATGTGGAACTCGCCGGACGCGGGGTTGTGATGGACCATCCCGTCCTGGCAGTCGTACATCACGTTGTTGATCAGCTCGATCGGCCCGGTGGCGAGTGCCGGACACCGAGCCTCGTGATGGGCGAAGAGCACGTGGTGCACGGTGAAGCGGGGACTGTCCGGTCCGGCGATCAGCCCGTCGTTGTGCGGGGTTTCGACGCCCTCCGGGTTGGACTGCTCGATCGTGGTCCACTGCACCGTCGAGTCGGGCGAGAATTCGTACATGTCGAGCGTCTCGTCGCTGCCCCACGACAGCGAGAGGTGATCGAGGATCGTGTTGGGGTCGCCGCCCAGCTGCAGTGAGTCGTACCGGAGCCCGAGATCGTCGACGGCCCCCTCTTCATCGGTGATCGGGGGCGGCCGGAAGCGGACGTGGCGGATGATGATGTTTCCTCCCGCCCCGTATCCGTCGACGCGTCCGTGGATGGTGATCCCGGCGCCCGGTGCTGTCTGGCCGGCGATGGTGACGTCGCCGCACCGCAGCTCCATGTCGTACTTGGGTCCGGGCACCTCGATGACGCCGCTGACCGCGAAGACCACGATCCGGGGGCGGCAGTCCTCCGGCGACAGCGCATCACCCAGCGACCCGGGACCGAATGGCTCGAGCGTGTCGACGATGACGACATCACCGCCACGGCCACCGGTGGCGCCGGCTCCGAATCCCTCCGCGCCCGGGAACGCGACGAGGTCGGGGACGGCGTCGGCGGGTTGGGTCGGGAGTCCGACGGCGAGAATGGCCCCGGCGATGGCGAGCATGGGCGCGATCGCGTGGTGTCGGTTCGCCTGACGCAAGCGGATCACGACGGTGGCCTTCCGGCTGCACCGAGACCTACGGCTGGGCTGGCCGGGTCGAGCGAGAAGTCCCCGCTCGCTGGATCGACGAACATCGGGTCGACGCTGATGTTGCCGTCGCCGTCGATGGCCTGTTCGGTGTCGGAGCTCGTCACCGTCAGATCGCAGCCGCCCGACACGATGTCGTCGCCCCCGTTGCCCCAGAAGATCGAGTGCGCCACGGTGACCTCGCACGGCGGCGCGCCTTCCTCGGAGATCGCGGCGAGGAGCGCCCCGCCGTTGCCCGAGGTCGGGCAGTCCGTCTGGGCGATGGTGACGTTGACGAGGTGGGCCACCGTGGGGGTCTCTCCTCCCGAGTCGACCAGCATCTCGGTCCCGCCGTCGACGGTGCATTCGTTCGCGTAGTACAGCTCGTCGGTCAGGGTCGCGTCGGCTCCGTCGTCGATGAACACCCCGGAGCCGGCCGCCACCGCGCGGTTGCCGGTGATCACGTTGCCCTGGAGGGTGGCCATCGTGCCGTCGCCGTAGACGATCATGCCGCCGCCCCAGCCGTAGCCGAGCCCCTCGCCGACACTGTTGCCCTCGACGTGGTTGCCGAGGACGCGCGGTTCGCCAGCCAGGTAGAGGCCGCCGCCGTGATCGCCCACCGAGACGTTCCCCCTCACGGTGTTGCCCTGGATGGTCGCCTCCCCGATCGACGAGATGCCCGAGCCACGACCGGCGCGGTTGCTCTCGATCACGTTGCCGATGATCGAGATGCCGTTGCCGTAGGTCGCGATGCCGCCGCCTTCGGTCTCACCCGGATCGACGTCGTCGTGGTCATCGACCGCGTTCGCATCGATGCGGTTGCCGACGATCGCCACGTCGGTCGACTCGGCGTCGATGTGCACCCCACCACCGAACCACCGGTACGTGTCGGTCGTGCCCCCACCGCCGGTGAGACGGAAACCCTCGACGTGGATGCCCGACGATGCGGTGATCGAGACCACCGACGTCTCGCTCGTCCCCTGGAGCACCGTCTCGTTGTCCTGTGAATCGCGGGCGGAGAAGTCGCCTCCCGCGGCGAAGCCGCCGAGCAGGCTCAGGTCCGCGACGCCCGCGAAGACCACGGGCTCGGCGTAGGTGCCGGCCGCGACCTGGATCGTGGTGCCGGCGTCGGCCACGCTCAGCGCATCGGCCACCGATAGGAACGGCTGCGACGCCGTCCCGTCGGCGGCTTCGCCGCTCGCACCGGAATCGACGCACACCACCGTCGCCCCGTCGCAGGGCAGTGCGGGTGCAGGATCCGGCAGTGGCGGCAGCGGAGCGGCCTCGACCCCAGGTGTCGTCGTCGCCTCGCCGGTGCCGTCGGCGGGAGCTGACGTGTCGTCCGCGGGAGCGTCGTCGCTCGGGGCCGTGGCGTCGACCACCTCGGGCGACTCCTGCGATGTTGAAGTCGACGAGTCGGTGCCGCAGCCGGCGGCGAGTGCGATGAGCAAGACCGATCCGATCATCGCCCAACCGATCGGTGACAGCGTCGATCTGCGCATTTGCGAACTGTAGGTGACCTGGAGCGGTTGCCACTGCGCAACGAGGCTCTTCGACTCTTCTCCGCCGCGGGCGTTACGCGACGTGAGGCGCCCCGGAAGGGGCGCCTCACTGTCAGCGTTGTTTGGTCAACGCGTCAGCGCACGTTGGGCATCGTCTCGACGACGCCCCGTGCGTAGCAACGGTTGCCGAAGACGTTGACGCCGTAGATGAAGTCTTCGCCCGTGGCACCGATGAATCGGCCGGTGGCATCGAACATCCCCAGCACCTCGACGTCACCGGTCGTGATATCGGTGGTTCCCGTCGGGGCGCTGTCCGAGTCGATTATGACCTCGGTGTTTGCGGCCCTCGGCGTCGCCGAGTCGTCCTCGAACCATGGCGTGGTGGAAATGGCGACGATCTCCATCCGGTCATTGCCGCCCTGGTTCACGATGCACCGGGCGAACAACCGCATCGGGCCGTTTTCGATGATGGTGGCAGTGGCGTTGTTGGTGGTCAGGATGACCTCGAACCCGGTTTGGGTCACCGCGTTGCTCCCGCTGCCGAGTCGATCATCGTGGCCGTGGTCAACGGAGAAGCCGGTGACGTCCATGGCCAGGTCGCACGTGCCCGCGTTGTTGAAGATGTTCACCCGGCCGTTGGCCGGGAGGTCGACGACCGCGGAGTTGTGGGTGATCCGGCCGGGGAACGGATTGAGGTTCGAGGCGTTGGGTTGTGCGGCTCCGTTCGGGTACACGGTGATGAAGGAGTCCGCCGTGCAGTTGACGGCGGTGATGTTGATCACAGCACCGGTCGCGTCGGCCGGCACTCCGGTCGCGCCGCCCGTGCCGCCGATCTGCAAGGTCAGGGTCTGGGCGGCGCCGATGGGAGCCACGGGGACGGCTCCGGCTGGAGTCGTGCCGATGGGGCCGAAGGGCGCACCGCGGGTGTCCAAGACGCGGTAGGGCGTGATGGTGGTGACCACGGCTCGCTCGCCACTGTTCGTGGCGGCGCCCGAAATGGTGACACGACCCAACAACATGCCGGTGAGAGCCGCAGCGAGGATGCAGACGGCGACCAGCAACGCCGGTCGCCTGGTAAGCGTTCGTGACATGAATCTTCTCCCGTTCGAGGCGGCAAGGAAACAGGCCGCCGAACGCGGACCATAGCGTTGACCAAAGATCGTGTGCACGCACCCAAGGGCACCGGTTCACGCCATGGAGGTCGAGAAGCGGGGAGATGAAGCGAGAAGCGGTAGGCCGAGGTCTCAGCCCTCAGCCGCGTCTCGGTCGAGCCGCAGGGAGGCCGAGTTCATGCAGTAGCGCTGGCCGGTCGGTCGTGGGCCGTCGTCGAACACGTGGCCCAGGTGCGCGCCGCACTTGGCACATACGGCCTCGGTGCGGACCATGCCGTGGCTGACGTCCGAGTTGGTGTCCACCGCGTCGTCCGACAAGGGTTGCCAGAAGCTCGGCCACCCACTGCCTGACTCGAACTTGGTCTCGCTCGTGAACAGCGGCTCGACGCCGCGGTAGGTGCCGGCGTGGGATGGACGATGCCCGCGAGGTGATCGATCAGCGGGCCGCCGTCAGTCACTCGAGTGGGTTCATGCTGATCAGGCCCGGGAATCGACGAAAGTCGGTGTCGGCCGAACACAGCGTGGCCCGGTGCTCGATGGCGAGTGCCGCCAGATGGGCGTCGCTGACGAGATTGCCGCCGGTGCCGGTGGCCTCCAGCAGACCGAGCACCAACTCGAAGTGGCGGGCGGTAGGTTCGGGGACGACCACCGTGGGGTGTTGGCGCCACTGCTCCACGTATTCGATCGCCTGCCGCGGCGATAGCGGCGGGTCCAGCACTCGTGGGTTGGTGGTGAGTCGAATGAACGCGAGCAGAACCATGAGCGGGAGTCCCACCGGCTCACCGCTCGACATGGTCTCCTCGAACCAGCGGTGGGCACGCTGATGATGCGGCGAGCGCTCGTTCGCGGCGTAGAGAACGAGGTTCACGTCGATCAGGTTCACTTGCCGAGCTCAACCTTGCGCAGCAACTCGTCGTCGTCGAGCGCGCTGGCGAGTGCCAATGCCTTGGTGAGATCGAGGCCTGGTCGGATCTCGGCCGAGAACGTAGGGCAGCGGTAGGTCGTGTCGCCGGGGTCGGCTCTCAGCCCACGACGCAACAAGTCGTTGACGAGGCGCTTGAAGGGCACGCCCTGCTCGCGCATGCGTTTCTCGATCTGGCGGGCGACGTCTTCGTCGAACGTGACCGTGGTGCGCATGTGGTGCATCATAGCATCATCGTGAGTTGCATCGAAGATGCATTGATGCCTCCACCACGGAGGTCAGTCGGCAGCCGCGTCTCGGTCGAGCCGCAGGGAGGCCGAGTTCATGCAGTAGCGCTGGCCGGTCGGTCGTGGGCCGTCGTCGAACACGTGGCCCAGGTGCGCGCCGCACTTGGCACATACGGCCTCGGTGCGGACCATGCCGTGGCTGACGTCCGAGTTGGTGTCCACCGCGTCGTCCGACAGGGGCTGCCAGAAGCTGGGCCACCCACTGCCCGATTCGAACTTGGTCTCGCTCGTGAACAGCGGTTCGTCGCACACGACGCAGCGGTAGGTGCCGGCGTCGTGACAATCCCAGTACTCGCCGGTGAATGCACGCTCGGTGCCGGCCTGCTGGGTGACCTGGTACTGCATCGGCGTGAGTCGGGTGCGGAGGTCGTCGTCGGTGGGGGAGGTCGTGTCGTCGTCCATGTCTGTAGTCAACACCGACCTCCCGCTCGACGTTCCCGCGCCCCGGGTTGTTCGGCGAGAAATTGTGGGATCGATGCTTGAACGAACGGGCGTTCGCAACTACACTCCTGTCATTCGCCGGCGGTTGCGCCGCCGGTGAACTTGCCCCGGTCGATGTCACACCCCATTCGTAGGGTGCACGTCAACACGAATCCCGTGAACCCCAACCCCGGCACCGAGACGGCTGCCGGCCACCGAGGAGACAGAGATGACGATGGAGCGACAGACTGCAGATCGGCAGAAAGCCCTGGACCTGGCGCTGTCGTCGATCGAAAAGCAGTTCGGCAAGGGCTCGGTCATGAAGATGGGCGAGAAGGGCTCGATGCGGATCGAGACCGTGTCGACCGGTGCCCTGGCGCTCGATCTGGCCCTGGGTGTCGGTGGTCTCCCGCGTGGGCGGGTGGTGGAGATCTTCGGCCCGGAGTCGTCCGGCAAGACCACCCTCGCCATGCACGTGGTGGCCGAGGCGCAACGCAACGGCGGCATCTGCGCTTTCATCGATGCCGAACACGCCATGGACCCGGTGTACGCCCGGGCCATCGGGGTCGATGTCGACGAGCTGCTCATCTCCCAGCCTGATACCGGTGAGCAGGCGCTGGAGATCTGCGACATGCTCGTGCGCTCTGGAGCGCTCGATGTGGTGGTGATCGACTCGGTGGCCGCGCTCACCCCGCGGGCCGAGCTCGAGGGCGACATGGGCGATACGCACGTCGGCCTCCAGGCTCGCCTGATGTCGCAGGCCCTGCGCAAGCTGACGGGCAACCTCAACAAGTCCAACACCATCTGCATCTTCATCAACCAGCTCCGAGAGAAGATCGGTGTGATGTTCGGCTGCCTGTCGGGTGACACGCGCGTGTCCCTCGCAGACGGGTCACTGATGCGCATCCAGAAGATCGTCCACAACCGCCTTCCTGTCGAAGTGCTCTCGTATGACCCGCAACTGAACGCAGTCGTGCCGAAGCGCGTGGTGAACTGGTTCGACAACGGCAGGACCGAGGATTTCCTGCACTTCTCCATTCCGCGGGTCGGTGGTAGCGGTCCAAATCATGGCTTTGCCGTTACTCCGAATCACCTCATCAACACTCCTGGAGGCTGGCGCGAGGCACAGGAACTTGTTGTCGGAGACCGAGTGCTGAGATCGGCACTCCACTATCTCTCGGACATGCAGTGGCAGGTGGTGCTTGGTGCTCTGATGGGCGATGGATCGCTCTCCACGACCAGAAGCGGCTGCGCAGCGCGGTTGCGGTGGGGTCACGCACAGAAGCAGGCTGACTACGGGGACTGGAAAGCATCGCTCTTCGAAAACCTCACCGTGAGCCGTACGACGAACTCCAAGGACGCTGTCTTTCATGACGTGCAGCCGCTCGCTGAGCTGGCCGAGTTGCGCGAGGCGGTGTACATCGGAGGCCGGCGTAAGCACCTGAGCGACGATTACCTCAAGGCGCTGAACCCGCTGTCGCTGGCCATCTGGTACCAGGACGACGGTTCTTTCGCAGTGCGGGCGAAGGACGGATCGGGCCGATCGGAGATCTGCGTCGAGGCGTTCACTCCGGGTTCTCGTGAGCGGCTCGTCGAGTACCTGGCCGATACCTGGGGCATTCGGGCTCGCCTGTCCATTCGCGGATCGCGCCAGATGGCTGTTCTCACCTTCCCTAAGGACGAGACGGCCAAGCTGCATGCGTTGATCGCTCCGTTCGTGCACCCATCCATGGAGTACAAACTCATCGCTCGGTTCCGAGGTCGATTCGGCGTCGAACCGGTCTACTCGGAGCCTCGTCATGAGCTGCTTCCTGTGCCGATCGCCCGGATACGACCGAAGTGCATGAACTCCTCGCAGCCGACGCATCGATATGACATCGAGGTCGAGGGCACGCACAACTACTTCGCTGACGGGGTGATGGTGCACAATTCACCCGAAACCACCCCCGGTGGGCGGGCGTTGAAGTTCTACTCGTCGGTCCGGCTCGATATCCGCCGCATCGAGTCCATCAAGGACGGCGCCGAGGTCGTGGGCAACCGCACCCGGGTCAAGGTGGTGAAGAACAAGGTCAGCGCTCCGTTCAAGCAGGCCGAGTTCGACATCATGTACGGCCGGGGCATCAGCCGTGAAGGCTCGGCGCTCGATCTGGCCGTCGAGCTGTCGATCGTGAAGAAGGCCGGCGCCTGGTACACGTACGAGGGTGAGCAACTCGGTCAAGGTCGAGAGAACGCCAAGCAGTTCCTGGCCGACAATCCCGAGATCATGGTCGAGATCACCGAGCGGGTCTGGCGGACGGTGAATCCCGTCGTCATCGAGGACGAGTCCGTCGAAACCTTCAGTGATGACGATGATCTGCCGATCGATCTCGAGGACGACGCACTGGTCGATGACTGATCGCCGCGTCGGGCCGGCCGGGATCCAGTGCCCGTTCCGGCCCGATTGCCGTTGTGGTCAGGCGATTCCGCGTCGCTCGCAAGTTCCCGGCCCGGGCGCATTGGTTGCGCCCGGGCTGCTGGCGACACCCAGTAATCGGGCCCGACGATCCCGGGATGTCCCGGCTGCGCCTCTAACCTGATCACTCGTGACCCGCAGCTACCTGGTTCGCACCTTCGGGTGTCAGATGAACGAGAGCGACTCCGAGCAGATCGCCGGGCAGCTCGCCGCGGAAGGGCTCGTCCCGGCCACCAGCGAAGACGATGCCGACGTCATCGTGCTGAACACGTGCTGCATCCGGGAGAACGCCGACAACAAGCTGTACGGCACGCTCGGCCACCTCAAGGTGCTGAAGGAGTCGAGGCCCGACCTTCAGATCGCCGTCGGCGGTTGCCTGGCCCAGAAGGACCGGGAGCGGATTCAGCAACGGGCCCGCCACGTCGATGTGGTGTTCGGCACGCACAACGTCCACCGCGCCGCCGAACTCCTCCGCCGGGCCGCCGAACACGGACCGGTCCTGGAGATCCTCGACGAGACGGCACGAACCGACGCCGACGCCTTCCCGTCGGCGCTGTCGGCGCGGCGGGAGCTCGACTACGCCGCCTGGTTGACCATCCAGGTCGGCTGCGACAACTCCTGCGCCTTCTGCATCGTGCCGGCCGTGCGCGGCCCGGAGATGAGCGTGCCGTTCGGGTCGCTCGTCGACGATGTACGCGGCCTCGCCGCCGACGGTGTCTTCGAGATCACGCTGCTCGGGCAGAACGTCAACTCCTACGGGCGCGACCTCGCGACCCGGCTGCGTGGTCAGGCCGCGTCGGCGGCCGACATCGAGTTGGCCGGCCCGATGTGGGCCGGCGATGACGCTCGCCGGCCCCGCCCACTGTTCGCTGATCTGTTGCGCGCCGTCGGTGCCGTCGAGGGGATCCGACGGGTCCGGTTCACCAGCCCGCACCCGAAGGACCTCCGGCCGGAAACCATCGCGGCCATGGGTGAGGTGGCGGCGGTGTGTGAGCACCTGCACCTGCCGCTGCAATCGGGAAGCGACCGGGTGTTGGCCGAGATGCATCGCGGCTACACGGCGGAGCGGTACCTGGAGAAGCTGGCGGCCGCTCGCCGGGGCGTGGTCGATCTGGCCGTGACCACCGACATCATCGTGGGATTCCCCGGCGAGACCGAGGACGACTTCGAGCGCACACTCGAGGTTGTCGCGGAAGCCGGGTACGACGGCGCGTACACCTTCATCTATTCGGCGCGCGAAGGCACCGAAGCGGCCGCTCGTGAGGATGAGTTCGTCCCGCACGATGTCGCCGTAGCGCGGTTCGAGCGGCTCCGTCAGGTGGTCGAGCGGTCGTCGCGCCTGCGGCACCGCGATCGTGTCGGGCGCGTCGAGGAGATCGTCGTGGAGGGTCCGTCGAAGCGTGATCCGTCGGTCGTGACCGGTCGCACCCGTCAGAACAAGCTCGTTCACCTGCCTATTGCTGACGGCGCGGCCGTCCGCCGGCCGGGCTCGATCGCCCGGGCCGAGATCACCGATGCCGCTGGTCATTGGCTCTCCGGTCGACTGGTCGAGGTAGTGGCGGTCCCGCCCCGCCGCTCGACCCGGATTCCGGTGGTTGCCCTCTGAGCGGCCTCGGCCGTCGGGTCGGTTGGCCATGATCGAGCTCCCCGCCGATCTGCCGGCGGAGGTGTTGGCCGCGGTCGAAGGCTGCGAGGTGCTGTCGGCGTCCTACGGAGCTCGCGGCGTCGTCACGTACGAGTTGTCGAGTCGGGACTCCTGGCCGCGCCGGGTGCTCCGGGTCGCCGACGGAGCCGATCCGTTCGCCGTGATCGCCGAGGTCGATCACCTCGACTGGGTCGACCGGCGCGTGCCGTGCCCGAAGGTCGTCGCTTCCGAACCCCGCCCGGGTTCCGGCCACGCCGCCGTGTTCGCCCTCCCGGTGGGTCGACCGATCCTCGATGCCGTCGCCGAAGGGTCGTTGCCGGCCCGCCGAGCTGCGACACTGGCCGGCCGAGCCCTCGCCCGGATCCACGACCTCCCGGTCTCCGGCTGCCCGTTCACCTCCCGTGTCGATGTCCGGACCAGGTCCATTTTGCGGCGGGTACGGAGCGGCCTGTACGACTCGGCCATGTTCTCACCCGAGTTCAGCGACCGGGAGCCCGCGGCGCTGCTCGAGGAGGCCCGCATGCGGCTCGACGTGATCGACGAGGACGTCGTCGTGGCCCACGGTGACTTCACGCTCGAGTGCCTGCTCATCGACGGCGACACCATCTCGGGCATCCGCGACTGGGTGCGGCTCGGGGTGGCCGACCGCCACGTCGACCTCGTGCCGGCGCTGGCGTCGGTCGAGAACGCGCTCGGTGCGGCCGCCGTGACCGAGTTCCTCGATGCGTACGCGCTGGCGTCGGTGGACCCGGTCAAGGTCGAGGCCTACCGCCGGCTGGCCGAGTTCGAATGACCGCCGGCCCACCTTACGCGCAGGATCGGTCCGCTGGACCGCTCGACGCGCCGGCCCGGCTGGCCTTGGTGGGGTGCACGGCGTCGGGCAAGTCGGCGCTCGCGGCCGAGTTGGCTCGCTCCCGGCCGGGTGTCGAGCTGCTCTCGGCCGACTCGATGCAGGTGTACCGGGGCATGGACATCGGGACCGCCAAACCGTCGGCCGCCGAACAGACCGAGATCCGGCACCACCTGATCGACCTCGCCGATCCGAGCGAGGACTACAGCGTTTCTGAGTATCAGCAGGCGGCCCGTCGCGGTCTGGACGAGGTGGCCCGACGAGGCGCGTCCGGGATGCTCGTGGGCGGCACTGGCCTGTACGTGCAGGCCGTGGTCGATCGCTGGAGCATCCCCGGCCAGTACCCGGAGGTCCGGAGGTCCCTCGAGGCCCGGGTGGACGAAGGGACCCCGGAGGTGCTGAGGCTCCACGCCGAGCTGGAACGGCTCGATCCGGTTGCGGCCGCCCGCATGGAACCGACGAACGCCCGGCGGGTGGTGCGGGCCCTCGAGGTGACCTTGGGTAGTGGGCAACCGTTCTCCTCCTACGGCCCCGGCGTGGCCACGTTCCCCACCGTCGACACCGTGCTCGTCGGGTTGACCTTGTCGCGAGCCGAGCTGGACCGCCGAATCGCCGATCGATACCGGGTGCAGATGGACGCGGGATTCCTCGACGAGGTGCGTTCCCTTCTCGCGGGGTCCGGCCTCGGCCGGACGGTGCGTGCTGGGTCCGGCCTCAGCCGGACGGTGCGTGCTGGGTCCGGCCTCGGCCGGACGGTGCGTGCTGGGTCCGGCCTCAGCCGGACGGCTGGGCAGGCACTCGGCTACAAGGAGCTGGCCGATCATCTGGACGGACAGTGCTCGCTCGACGAGGCTGTCGACCGGGCCATCCTCCGCACCCGCCAGTTCGCCCGCCGCCAGGAACGATGGTTCCGGCGCGATCCTCGGATCGTGTGGCTCGAGGTGGCAAACAATCCGATGGAGGTCATGGACCAGTTGCTGGAAGTATTCGACCGATGCAGTTGACCAAGCACCACGGTTGGGGAAACGACTTCCTGGTCACGTTCATGGCCGAGGTGCCGCCCGGCTCGTCTGACCTCGCTCGGCAGGTGTGCGATCGTCACCGCGGGATCGGGGCGGACGGTCTGATACTCGGGCTCCCCGGCACGGCGTCGGATGCCACGGCGGCCACGTTCGTGCTCATCAACGCCGATGGCTCCCGTGCCGAGGTGAGCGGCAACGGTCTCCGCTGCTTCGGTCAGGCGCTCGCCCTCCGGGATCTCCTGACCGGCCCGGCGACCTTCGACATCGGAACCGCCGCCGGAGTGCGCCGGATCTCGATCGAACCCACCGATGACCCGACGCGTGTCGATGCTGCGGTCGAGATGGGGGAGGTCACCCCACTCCCCGAGGTCGAAGCCGCAACCCTCGTCGAGGCGCTGGGCGATCGAGGGTGGACCGCCCTAGCGGCCGACCGGTGGATCCGGGCCGACATCGGCAACCCCCACGTCGTCATCGGCGTCCCCGATCCGTCGACGATCGACATCGCCGTGGTCGGCCGGGCCATCGAGTCGGTGCTCGGCCCCATCAACGTGCACCTCGTGGCCCCCGGCGGAGATCGGGGCGCGGTGCGGATGTCCATCTGGGAGCGGGGTGCCGGCCTCACCCAGGCGTGCGGGAGCGGCGCGTGTGTCGCCGCGCACACCGCTCGCCGGTGGGGATGGACCGCGGACGAGGTGTCGGTGTCGATGCCCGGGGGTACGGCCACGGTGCGGCTGGTGGGCGATCACGCCACGCTGATCGGCCCCGCCCACCTCATCGCCAGGATCGAGACCCCTGATGACTGATCACCCACCTACGGAGGATGACCTGGATACCACCGACCTCGCCGATGACGACCGGTACGACGATGAGGAGTTCGACGACGACTCCGATCCGGAACCCGAATCGCACCGGGGGGCCTTCGGCGAGTTCGGCGGCGAGTCCCGGGGTCTGATCGACCGCACGTTCCGGGAGCGCATCGTGCTCGTCGGCGTGACCCGCCCCGGCAACGATCTCGACGACACCGAGGCGTCACTCGACGAGCTGTCCTTGCTGATCGACACCGCGGGCGCCGACGAGGTCGCCCGGGTCGTGCAGCGCCGCGACAGCCCCGACCCGGCCACGTTCATCGGTCGGGGCAAGGCGCATGAGATCCACGAGATCAGTGAGGCGACCGATGCCGACACGGTCGTGTTCGACGACGAACTGAGTCCGGGCCAGCAGCTCAACCTGGAGAAGATCCTCGGTCGCACCGCGCTCGATCGCACGGCGGTGATCCTCGACATCTTCGCCCAGAACGCCCACACCCCGGAAGGCCGAGCCCAAGTCGAGCTGGCGATGCTCCGGTACAACCTGCCGCGCCTGCGTGGCATCGGCAAACGGCTCTCCCAGCAAGGCGCAGGCATCGGGACCCGGGGTCCGGGCGAGACGAAGGTGGAGACCGATCGCCGACGCATCCTCCGACGCATCCACAAACTCGAACGAGACCTCGACGCGGTAGCGAAGAACCGCGTCACGCAGGGCAAGGCGCGGAACCGTTCGAGCAACCGGCGGGTGTCCATCGTCGGATACACCAACGCCGGCAAGTCGACGCTGTTGAACCAGCTCACCGCGGCCGGGGTCCTGGTCGAGGACCGGCTGTTCGCCACGCTCGATCCGACGACGCGTCGTCTCGACCTTCCCGGTGGCGAGATGGTGTTCCTGACCGACACCGTGGGCTTCGTCCGTAAGTTGCCCCATCAGCTCGTCGACGCCTTCAAGACGACCCTCGATGTCGTCGTCGACGCTGACCTGCTCGTTCACGTCGTCGACGGCTCCGCCCCGGACCCCGAGGGCAACATGGCGGCCGTGAGATACGTCCTCGATGAGATCGGCGCGGGATCGGTCCCGCAACTCCTCGTCTTCAACAAGGCCGACCTCAGCGAGAGCACGGCCCGCTGGGCCGCCCGGTACCCCGGGTCGGTGGCCATCTCGGCGGCCACCGGCGCCGGCATCGACACGCTGCTCGAGGTCCTCGGCGATCGCATTCGGGCGATGACCGCCGTGGTGGAGCTGTACGTACCCTTCGGTCGGGGCGACGTGTTGGCGCAGATCCACCGTGAGGGCAAGGTGGTGAGCGAGTCCGCCGAGGAGGGCGGGATGCGCGTGCGAGCTCGACTGGAGCCGGCGAGCCGCTCCCGTTTGTCGGACTGGGTGGTCGAGCTCAGCGGCACACCCTGATCCGGTCGGCCGACCCGGCTGTGGTTCCGGGGCGCGGGGTGAAGTGCCACACTGGCGGCCATGACCGCGCCGTACGTGCCGCCGCCCTATCCGTACGATCGCCTCGACGAGTTCAAGGCGGTGGCGTCGGCCTTCGCCGGGGGCGTGGTCGACCTCTCGATCGGGACGCCGACCGACCCGCCGCCGCCCGCCGTCGTCGCCGCTCTCGGCGCATCGAATGCCGAGCGCGGATACCCGGCGTCGATCGGATCCCTCGCCTACCGGGAGGCGGCGTCCGCGTGGATCGAGCGGAGGCTCGGTGCCACGGTCTCACCCGGCGGCGTCGCCGCGTGTGTCGGCACCAAGGAGTTCGTGGCGGGGTTGCCGCACCTGCTCCACCTCCGCCGGCCCGATCGCGACACCGTGTTGTATCCGGCGGTCAGCTACCCCACGTACGCGATGGGCGCCGAGCTCGCTCGGCTCCGCGCCGTGGCCGTGCCCGTCGATGCGCAGTGGCGGATCGACCTGACGGCCATCGACCCGGCCGACGCCGCTCGGGCGTTGTGCCTGTGGGTCAACACACCGGGCAATCCTGCCGGCGGGCTCGATGATCTTGCGGCCGCCGCGGCGTGGGGACGGGATCATGACGTACCCGTCTTCAGCGACGAGTGTTACGTCGAGTTCACCTGGACCGGCGGGCCCCGCACCATCTTGACCACGGGCACGGACGGGGTCGTCGCCGTCCACTCGTTGTCGAAACGGTCGAACCTGGCAGGCGCCCGCGCCGGCTTCTACGCCGGCGACGCCGACCTGGTGCACTTCCTGTCGGAGATCCGCAAGCACATGGGTTTCATGGTCCCGGGCCCGGTGCAGGCCGCCGCCGTGGCCGCGTTGGCGGACCAGTGCCACGTCGACGAGCAGCGAGACCGGTACCTCGGCCGGCTCCGTCGAATGGCCACGATCTTGTCCTCCATGGGCATCGACGTGCCGTTGCCGTCGGGCGGGTTCTACCTCTGGGTCCCGGCCCCCGCCGGCGATGCGTGGGGTCTGACCCGACGGCTGGCCGCCGAGCTCGGCGTCTTGGCCAGTCCGGGTGAGTTCTACGGCGAGGCTGGATCGGGATACGTCCGCATTGCCGTGGTGGCCCCCGATGCTGCCTACGACCTGATCGCCGAACGGGCCGCGGCGGTCCTTCGGGCCTGACGAGGCGGCCACGGCACCTCGCAGCGGCGTCAGCGAGCGGAAGCGACGACACGACGATCGTGCAGGTCACCGATCTGCGTCGAGCTGAGTCCGAGCACTCCGGCCAGCACCTCCTCGGTGTGCTGGCCGAGCCGCGGTGCTGCGGCGACGGCCGCCCGGTCGACCGCCGAAAAGGCCAGCGGTGATCCGGGGGCGAGGTACGTGCCGATCCCCGGCTGGTCGAGCAGGGCGAACATCGGGTTGGCCTCCGAGCACCGGGGATCGTCGCCGACCAGCTGCCCGAAGCTCTGGTACGGACCCCACAACACGTCGCCGGCGTCGAAGGCGGTGGCGACCTGGGGGAGCGTGTGCCGGGCGATCCACGGGCCCACGAGCTCGGCGATGCGGTCGCGAGCCTCGAAACGGGCGCCCTCGTCCCGGAAGGAGACAGCCAGCTCGGCCTCCAGAGTGGCCATCTGGTCGACGGTCGCAGTGGCGACCACGAGGCTCTCCCATTGTTTGGGCGAGATGGCCGCCACCATGACCCGTCGGCCATCGGCGGTCGGGAAGTCACGGCCGAAGGCCCCGTAGAGGTCATTGCCGTACCGCGCTCGTTCGGCGCCGTTGACCTGGGCCTCGGCGACATGGCCGAGGGTGGCCACGGCATGCAGCGCGACATCGGAGAGAGCGACCGTCGCCAACTGCCCGTCCCCGGTCCGCAGCCGATGGCGCTCGGCGCCCAGCAGGGCCGCGACCAGGCTCTGGCCGGCGATGAGGTCCCACGCCGGCAGGACGTGATTGCTGGGCTCGTCGGACTCGACGGGTCCGGTGACATCGGGATACCCCACGGCGCAGTTGACGGTGTAGTCGACGGCGCTCGATCCATCGTGGTTCCCGGCGAGAACCGCCATGACCAGATCCGGTCGGCGGGCGGACAACGCGTCGTAGGACATCCATCCCCGGGGTGGGAAGTTGGTCAGGAAGATGCCGGCGTCCGGTCCGGGCGCCGTGATGAGGTCGGCGAGCAGGCCCTGACCCTCAGGAGCGCGCAGGTCGACGGCGATCGAACGCTTCCCCTTGTTCAGGCCCGCCCAGTACAGGCTCTCGCCGTCGCTGGTGATCGGCCAGCGCCGGTAGTCGAGACCGCCGCCGATCTGGTCGAACCGGATCACCTCGGCGCCCAGTTGGGCCAGGGTCATCCCTGCGGATGGGGCGGCGACGAAGGCCGATCCCTCGACGATGCGGAGGCCGGTCAACAGGGCGTTCGTCATGCGTGTAGTTGATCGTGTCGGTCAGGGTGGGCGCCAAGTTGCCCGGTAGAGTCGGCGCCCATGACGAGCCTCGAGGACCAGATCACCGAGTTGTGGAACCGCCGTGACGAGCTGTCGCCCGGCGACACCGATGCCGTCGGCGTCATCCGGTCGGCGATCGACCTGCTCGACCGGGGCGAGGTCCGGGTGGCCGAGATCGGTCCCGATGGCGACGTCATCGTCCACGAGTGGCTGAAGTTGGCCATCTTGTTGTTGTTCCGGGTGTCGACGATGGAGACCATCGAGCTCGGCCCGTTCGAGTACGCCGACAAGATCCCGCTCAAGACCGGATTCCAGTCCCGCGGTGTGCGGGCGGTCCCCGGCGCCTCGGCCCGGTGGGGGAGCTACCTCGCCCCGGGCGTGGTGCTCATGCCCAGCTACACGAACATCGGCGCCCATGTCGGCGCCAACACGATGGTCGACACCTGGGCGACCGTCGGGTCGTGCGCCCAGATCGGGTCGAACGTCCACCTGTCCGGCGGGGTGGGCATCGGCGGCGTCCTGGAGCCGCCCAATGCGGTACCGGTGATCGTCGGCGACGACTCACTGATCGGCAGCCGCTGCGTCGTCGCCGAAGGGGCACGAGTGGGTGATGGCGTCGTGCTCGGTGCGGGGTGCGTGTTGACCGGCTCGATCCCGGTCATCGATGCGCAGACGGGCGAAGAGATCAGTCGAGGGGTGGTCCCGTCATGGTGCGTGGCTGTCGCTGGGACGCGACCCCGGACCTTTCCGGGGGGTGAGTTCGGGCTGCCGTGCGTGCTCGTCATCAAACGATTGAGCGAGGGCGAACGCCACGACAAGTCCGCACTCAACGCCATCCTGCGCGATCACGGCGCCGCCACCTGACCCAGGGGGCGAGCGCCGGCCGCTCCGGAGCGAGCGAAACCACCGAGGGCGGGCGGGGCGGTCTCAGAGCCGGCGCATGACCGTGACCACACGGCCGAACACCGTCACGTCGTCGGCCGCGAACCGCATCGGGCTCAGACTCGAGTTGGCCGGCAGCAGGACGACCTCGTCGCCTTCGGGCTGGTAGGTCTTGACCGTCGCCTCCTCACCCGGGATCCCGGCGACCACGATGTCGCCTGGATCGGCGGTGGGCTGGGAGCGAACGACCACGAAGTCACCGTCCAAGATTCCGGCCTCGATCATGGAGTCGCCCCGGACGCGGAGCATGAAGAGCTCGCCGTCGCCGGTGAAGTCGGCCGGCAGGGGGAGCAGCTCCTCGACGTTCTCATGAGCGAGGACATCGGTGCCGGCCGCGACGTCGCCGACGAGCGGAATGTGCACGACGGGACGGCGTTCGATGGCGGCGCCGGACATCCGGTCGTAGTGGACCTCGAGGGCGCGAGGCCGAGCGGGGTCGCGGCGGAGAAAGCCCAGCCGCTGGAGCGAACGCAAGTGCGTATGGACGGTGGACGGCGACGTGAGCCCGACCGCCTCGCCGATCTCGCGGACCGACGGCGGATAGCCGCGCTCGCGCTGGCGCTGGTCGATGAAGGTCAGAACCTGGAGCTGACGTTCGGTGAGTGTGGCGGACATGGTGCCCTCCTCGAGGACGAAATGGTTGGCGATGACGGTTGACAACGTACACCTGTTCGGGATACACATGTTCGATATCACGAACGAAAGTTCGGCGGACACCTGTTCGCCGCACGGATGTTCGTCCAGATGAGCACCCGTGTCAAGGATCCCCGTGTCGAGGATCCCCGAGCCGGCCCGCAGTGGCGCAGACCGACTCAACCGGCACTGTCACACCCCCTGAGGAAGATGCAGACATGACCGCCATCACCCACCAGAACATCCCAGGATCCATCTCCGTCAGCCGGTCCGTGCCGAGGCCCCGTGCAGAGCGGTCAGTCTCCGCTCCGATGTCGGCCGATGCCGCTCGTCGATTGCCCCGGCGCGTCTATCTCGTGCGCCGGTCGGCCGTGGTGCTCGCCGCGGTCGGTCTCGTGGCAGTCGTGCTCGGGGGACGGGCGTCGGCCAGCCGGCCGTCGAGCGAGGGTGAGCTCCCCCTGACCGACCGCCCGGTGTACATCGTGCAGCCGGGCGACACCTTGTGGGCGATCGCCGAGTCGCTGGCTCCGGAGGCGGATCCTCGTGGTGTGGTCGATCGCCTGGCGCGCGCCGCCGGCGGCGCGATGCTGCAGCCCGGCCAGACCATCGTCTTGCCGCCCGGGCTCGGTGAATGATGTGGGGGGTGGATCGCCGTCAGTCGCCGGGCACGGCACCGCGATGGAGATCCTGGTCACCCACGCGGTCGACGAGGTAGCGGCAGAACAGCGCGTCACCCATGGCGAACATCCGGTCGAGGCGGAGGGGCCGCACGAGCGCCACGGCTCCGTGGGTGAGCCGATTCGCCGGTCCCGCAACCACGGATGGGGCGATGGTGACGCACCACTCATCGATCACGTCGGCGGCGTGCAGGTCGGCGTTGAGCCGTGGTCCGCCCTCGGCCACCACCACGAGGTGTCCCTGACCACGAAGGTGCCTCATCGCCGACTCCAGGTCGACATCGTCGGTGCCGCACCGGATCACCTCGCAGGCTCGATCGACAGCGGCGTCGAGGCGCGCCGACTCGGGCACGATGAGCACCGGCCGATGGCCGTCGTCGAACAGGCGAGCGGCCGGGTCCAGCCGTCCAGATCGGCTGATGATGGCCAACGTCGGTCGGTCCGGCTGGCCTCGGTCACGCCGTTGACCAACGAGCGCCGCGTCGAGGGTCGGCGGGCCGTAGTTCTCGGTTCGGGCGGTGCCGGCGCCGACCACGATGGCATCGGCCCGGGCCCGCAACGCCCGGAACATCTCGCGATCACCGGGTGGGCCGAGCGGGCCGGACCGCCCGTCCACGGCGATGGCCCCGTCGACACTGGCGACCATGCACACGATCAGCCACGGGCGGGCGTCGCCGGCGAGGTGGCGATGCTCGGCGGCGACGGCGGCGGCGATCGTGGCCGGGTCGGACCCCAGAGATTCCGCGTGCGGTACGAGACGGCGCATGGACGGACCGTACCCGCTGGGACGGCCGCTGCACTGGGTGTGAGAGGTGACGCAGCGTGTTCTCGCCCTCACGGGCGGCGACCGTGCACAGGTGTGCGCCGATTTCCCCAAGAATTCACACCGATGTCCCCTTCTCGTCCACAGACCGCGCCCCGTATCGTGCTCCTCCGCAGCAGCGGTCGACCGGTTGGATGGTGGCAGACGTCGAGAGTGACCTTGGTGGGTCAGGCAGAAGCCTTGGGGGACGGAGCCGGTGAGACCGGTGGACCCGGGACGCTCGGCAGCGGTCGATGTGACCCGGCCGGGAGAGGGACCCTTGACCTGGCCGGTCGGCCGTGCTGCGCAACGTTCGACGATGAAGAGAGACCATGACCCCCGACACGCCCCAGTCCGCGCCCCCCGAGCTCCGGGCCGGCCATACTGGACCTGGCGTGCCAGGTGCCATCGTGCCGGCGCCATCCGCCGAGATCGGCGAGGGAGGTTGACATGGCCCTGGCTCCCGAACAGTTGACGTTGGGTCTCCGACGCCATTTCACCACCGGCGCCGTTTCACCGTTCGACATGGTGACGTGGGAACGGCGTGACGCCCGTCTGATCGATTGGCGCACGGGCGCGGTGTCCTTCGAGCAGCTCGATGTCGAGGTGCCATCGACCTGGTCCGTCAACGCCACGAACATCTTGGCCCAGAAGTACCTGCGCGGGCCGCTCGGCACGCCCGAACGTGAGTCGTCGTTGCGTCAGGTGGTCGAGCGCATCGTCGGCACCATCACCGCGTGGGGCCTCCGGGATGGCTATTTCGCCGATCGGTCCGAGGCCAGCGTCTTCGCCGATGAGCTCTCGTACCTCCTCGTCACGCAGCGGGCGGCGTTCAACTCACCGGTGTGGTTCAACATCGGGGTGGACAACGTTCCCCAGCAGGCCTCGGCCTGTTTCATCCTCGCCGTCGACGACACGATGGATGCCATCCTCAACTGGTACGTCGAGGAAGGCCGCATCTTCAAGGGAGGGTCGGGCGCCGGCGTCAACCTGAGCCGCATCCGAGCCTCGACCGAGTCGCTCGGCGGTGGAGGGACGGCGAGCGGGCCGGTGAGCTTCATGCGCGGGGCTGATGCGTCGGCGGGCACCATCAAGAGCGGCGGCAAGACTCGCCGCGCCGCCAAGATGGTCGTGCTCGATGTCGATCACCCCGACATCGAGGAGTTCGTGTGGTGCAAGGCTCGGGAGGAACACAAGGCCCGGGCCCTTCGTGACGCCGGGTTCGACATGGACCTCGACGGCGCCGACAGCTTCTCGATCCAATACCAGAACGCCAACAACTCCGTGCGGGTGTCCGATGCCTTCATGGAGGCCGCTCTCGAGGGTCGGTCGTGGCCCCTGCTGGGCCGCATGGACGGCTCCGTTCAACGCGAGGTGCCGGCCGGCGATCTCCTGCGCGCCATGGCCGAGGCGGCCTGGGAGTGCGCGGACCCCGGCGTCCAGTACGACACCACGATCAATCGGTGGCACACCGCTCCAGCCGCGGGCCGGATCTCCGCCAGCAACCCGTGCTCGGAGTACATGCACCTCGACAACTCGGCGTGCAACCTGGCGTCGCTGAACCTGCTCACGTTCTTGGTCCCGGCCCCTGATGCCTCCGACGATGCGTTCGATGTCGAGGCGTTCCGGCACGCCGTCGAGATCGTGTTCACGGCCCAGGAGATCCTGGTCGGCAACGCCGACTACCCGACGGACGCCATCGGGGAGACGACGAGGGCGTTCCGGCAGCTCGGCCTCGGATACGCCAACCTCGGGGCGCTGCTCATGGCGCTCGGCCTGCCGTACGACGCCGAAGGCGGGCGGGCCATCGCGGCGTCGATCACCGCGTTGATGACCGGCCACGCCTACCTCACGTCGAGCCGCCTGGCCGCCCGTATGGGGCCCTTCGCCGGCTACCACGCCAATGCCGAGGCCATGCAGCGGGTGCTCGGCATGCACCGCGATGCCGCCGCCCACATCGACGAGGACAACGTGCCGACCTCGTTGCTCAGCGCGGCCCAGATGACCTGGGACGAGGCCTGTGAATCCGCCGCCACCTACGGCGTCCGCAACGCCCAGGCGACAGTGCTCGCTCCCACCGGCACCATCGGTCTGTTGATGGATTGCGATACCACCGGTGTCGAACCCGATCTCGGCCTCGTGAAGACCAAGAAGTTGGTCGGCGGCGGGTCGATGTCGATCGTGAACCAGACCATCCCGCGGGCGCTCACCCACCTCGGATACGACTCCACCGAGCGGGATGAGATCTGTGCCTACATCGCCGAACACAACTCGGTGCTCGCGGCACCGCATCTCGCTCCCGAGCATCGGGCCGTGTTCGCCTGCTCGATGGGCGACAACCCGATCCACCACCTCGGACACGTGACCATGATGGCTGCCGTGCAGCCGTTCCTCTCCGGCGCCATCTCCAAGACGGTGAACCTGCCCGAGTCCGCGTCGGTGGCCGACATCGAGGACGTCCTCGTGACCTCGTGGCGGCTCGGGCTCAAGGCGGTCGCCATCTATCGGGACAACTGCAAGGTTGGTCAACCTCTGTCGGTGACCACCACGTCGGTGCAGGGTGCCGTTCCCGCGGCGGCCCCGATGCACGTTCTGGCCTCAGACGTCATCGAGCTCGTTCCGACCGGCGCGGGCCTGGCGCGCCCGGCGGTGGCCGGCCAGGCCGGCGCGGCGGCGGATGCGGCGGCGCGCGCCGTCGCCAACCTGGTGGAGTCGTCGGCGCGTGAACCGGTGCGCCAGAAGTTGCCTCGGCGCCGCGTCTCCCGCACGTTCGAGTTCCGGGTGGCCGACTGCAAGGGATTCGTGACGATCGGCGAGTACACCGACGGGCGCCCGGGCGAGTTGTTCATCCGGGTGTCGAAGCAGGGCTCGACCCTCGCCGGCATCATGGACGCCTTCGCCATCTCGGTGAGTCACGGCTTGCAGTACGGCGTGCCGCTCCGGGCGTTCGTGGAGGCGTTCGTCGGCATGAGGTTCGAGCCGGCCGGCATGACCGACGATCCCGACATCCGGTTGGCCACCAGCTTGATGGACTACCTCTTCCGGCGTCTGGCCGTCGAATACCTGACCGTGGCCGAGCGGGCCGAGCTCAACATTTTCACCACCGGCGAGCGCACCCAACCCACCTTGCCCGGGGTCGAGGAAACGGTCACCGAGACGGTGCAGGGCATCGACATCACCCCCGATCCACCGTCGATCCCCTCGGCGAGCCAGCTTCGGGCCCAACTCGACCTGGGGTGGCACGCCAGCAACCCCGACCCAACGCCCGCGCCATCCTCCGCCGGCCCGGCCGCACGAACCGGTGACAGCCCGTTCTGCATGAGCTGCGGCATTCCGATGCAGCGGGCTGGCTCGTGTTTCGTGTGCACCGACTGCGGTACCACCAGCGGCTGTTCCTGACGACGGGGCGCTGTCAGCCCGCACTGGTGGCCGAGTGACACATGGCCCCGTCACACTTTTGGGCTCCCATCTGCTCATCGCCGCGACCTCGACGCCGATGAGATTCTTGGCGTTGAGTCAGGGATGTGGAGTTCAGCGAGGTGTCCGGAGATGCTGTGGTTCTCGACGCTCAGCAGGAATTGACGTCCCTCCGCGCTGAAAATGACCGACTTCGGCGGCTGGTCACCGAGACCGGTCGGGTACTCGCCGAGGCTCGCAAGACCAAGCTCGCCCAGGCCGCAGCTGCGCAGGCCGGTGGTACCCATGCCCGTCACGACCACACGGCCGAATTGGAGGCCGACCCTGGTGTCGTCTCCGATGGCGCGACTCCCGGCCCGTCCCACGGTGGGGCCGATCGAATCCAACTGAGTCCCGGGAATGGCGTTTCTGTCGATCTCACGGGAGGGCTACCCGCAGCCGCCCTCGGTGTCTCGCCGACCGGCGCCGACCTCACCATCGCCGACCTCGCCGTCGCCCGCCCGGCCCTCGCTGACGGCGCCACCCCGATCCCCTCGGCGACGGGCACCGAGGACCTGCTCGATCGCCCCCTCGGGACGATCACCCCGTCCGTCGCACCAGGCGACCCCGTCGGCGTGGCCTCCGCAGCCGCCTCGACGCCTTCGGGCCCCCCCGTGGCCACGCCCGGGTCCGAGGCGGACGGGTCGGCGACTGCAGCCGGGAAGCGATCTCGTCGAGGTCGACTCACCCGCGCCTCGACGGCGTCGGGTGACCACACCGGGGAGACGGTCGCCTCGACCGAGTCGCCGGTCGGGGCCAACGAAGACCCGGTGGTGAGCTCGAAGCCCGAGGTCCCGGACGCGCTGGCCGAGCTGGTCGCCGCGTCGCAGGATCTGCTCAGCCACGTGGCGGGCCTCGCCGGCTGGTACAGCGACGCGGTGGCCGAAGACGGCTACGTCAGCACGGACCCGGCGTCGACCGCGATGGTCCTGGCGGTCTACGTGTCCCGCGCCACCGAGCGCGTTCGGTCCGCCTCGGCGTCGCTGCCCCGGGGACTGGTCGAGCGAGCGCATGATCGCCAGGCACGGCTGGCGCTGACGACCTCGATCGCTCGTCTCGAGCACATGGCCGAGGCCGCTCACGATGCCCAGGCGCTCCTCAGCCGCGATGTCGCGGCCACTGCGGCGGCGGCCGGGCTGGATGCGGCGCATCTGCCGACGGCCCCTCCGGCCGGCGAGGTCGCGCCGTGACGCCAGGGTCGCCCGAATCCCGTCCGAGTGACGGCGAGCCCGGCCCGGCCGACGGCGCGGTCGGGGCCGGTCGAGGACCCACGGTGTCGGCGCTCGTCGGCTCGTCGTTCGAGGCACCGATCCGCAGCCTCGCCGAGCACCCCTACCTGCCTCCACCGACCGAGCAGCACGATGTGCCCTGGCGCGACCTCCAGCAGGCGACCCGCATCGGCGCCATGCTCGTGGTCGCCGCCGGCCTCTTCTACCTGACGTTTCTCTGGGACCGAGCCCACGAGAACGTACCCATCTTGTGGATCTTGACCCTGATCGCCGAGACGATCGTGATCCTGCACACGTTGGGGATCTGGATGACGATGCTGGCCCACCGCAGCGACATCCCCGAACCCGAGGCGGTGGCGGTGATGCGACGAGAGTTGCTCACCGGCGCCCATGTGACCCCAACGGTCGACGTGTTCATCTGCCACGCCACCGAGCCTCTGCACCTCGTGCTGCCCACGATGATCGCCGCGCAGGAGATGCAGCTCCCGCACACCACCTGGGTCCTCGACGACGGTCGTGACAACCAGCTCCGAGCCGCGTGCGCGCGCCTGGGGATCGGCTACATCCGTCGGCAGAACAACGCCCACGCCAAGGCGGGCAACGTGAACTCGGCGATCGACCGGACCTACGGCGAGTTCATCGTGATCCTCGACGCCGATCACGTGCCGCGCCCCGACATGCTCGTTCAGGCGCTCCCGCACTTGATCACGAACCCGTCGATCGCCATGGTGCAAACCCCTCAGACCTACGACTTCGAGGGTCGGGGCATGATCGCCGAAGGCGCGGCGGTGTCCCAGGAGGTCTTCTACGAGGCGTTGATGCCGGCGAAGAACCTGTCCAATGCCGCATTCTGCGTGGGGACGAACGTGGTCTTTCGCCGCCGAGCCCTGGAGACGCTCACCACCCGGGAACCGACCTGGAAGGAGAAGCGGCAGGCCCGGAAGGAAGATGAAGCCTCGGGCGAGACACCGACTCGGGTGTACCGGACGTTGCTGGGTGAAGAGTACCCGCGCGGCGGCATCTGGGTCGGGTCGAACAGCGAGGACATCTGGACGTCGCTCGAGCTGCACCGTCGGGGTTGGCGAACGGTCTTCCTGCCCAAGGTGCTCACCCAGGGCCTCACCCCCGACACGATCACGGCCTTCCTCAAGCAGCAGTTCCGCTGGGCCTGCGGCGGCTGGGAGATGATCGTGATGGGCAAGGTCCTCCGGGACCATCGACTCACCCCGAGCCAGAAGTTCCAGTACATGCAGGTGCCCAGCCACTACGCCCAGTCGTTTTCGGTGGTCATCTTCGCCATCTTGTCGCCCGCCTACCTGCTGCTCGACCGCAGCCCGATCCGCGCCAACTTCGCCGACTGGGCCATCCACTTCGTGCCCTTCTACTTCCTGTCGATCATGGTGCCGTTCATCCAGGCCGGGAAGTTCCGGCCGTCGTCGGTGGTGGTGTCGTTGGCCGCCGCGCCGGCGCATCTCAGGGCGTTCGTCACCACGGCGAGGAAGCAGAAGACGGCATGGAGCGTGACCAACTCCCGGCAGGGTGGCTTCAAGCTCCGCTTGCTCACTCCGCACCTGTTCATCGGCGTGCTCGACGTGCTGTCGCTCGTCGTTGCGTTGGAGCTGACCGATCAGGACCCCACCGCCAAGGCGCTGGCGTGTTGCTGGGTGCTGCTCCAGTTGCTGCTCATCGGCTACCTGCTCGCCGGATCCGAACGGGCCGACCGCATCGCTGCCCGCGACGCCGAGGTCGAGCCGTCTGGTGACGGCGCCCTCGAGCTGCTCGAGTCGTACCTGGCGTTGCGCCGCCGGCCGTTCACACCGACGGTGGTGCTGCGACCGTCGGCGTCGAACCCCCTCGCCGCCACCGGACACGGCTCGGTCGACCTGGAGCCGGCATCGGCCCGTGGTATCGAGGAGTACGATGTTCGCGCTCACGACCATCCGGGGGTGATGGCATGAGTCTCGACGACCGATCCTTCGAGCTTGGTGTCGACCTGGCCGGCGAACCACTCGACCTCCTCGACGATCTCGACCTCGACCGGCTGTTGATCGAGTTGGACGAGCTGGGTGTCGATTTGACCGGCCCCGATCCGGCTTCGATCCCGAGGCCCCGTGTCGATCGGCCGGCGACGCTGGCGGCCAGCGTGCTGGGGGAACTGCCGGCCGACCATGTCGCAGCGCCGTCCCGCGCGCCCCGCGCCTCCTTCGACCTGGCCACGCCGTGGATCGATCCATCGGACCTGCCCTTCACGCCTCAACCTC
The DNA here is from genome assembly GCA_963732655.1 of uncultured Acidobacteriota bacterium. Taxonomy (GTDB): domain Bacteria; phylum Actinomycetota; class Acidimicrobiia; order Acidimicrobiales; family SHLQ01; genus CAVTWS01. The sequence goes on from CAVTAI010000013.1 coordinate 673,548, forward strand.
GCCCCGGAAAGTCGGTGCCGTCACGCATCTTCAGCATGATGTTCACCTGGTTGTTCCTCGCCGCAGTGGCGTGGTTGATCGTCCCCGAGCTCGATACCCGTTTCCTGCACCAGGGCGAGTTGCGCTACCGCGACGGCATCCTCACGGCGCAGCCGATCCCCCTGTCGAGCATGTTCCCTTCGGTCGTGGACGAGCTGTACGTCGACTACGCGTCGCTCGACGACGAGATCCTCCCGGCCGGCACCCGGGTGGCGCTGCTCCGCCGTATGGGTCCCGACGGCGTGACCGAAGAGACCGAGGAGCTCGTCGTACCCATCGATGCTCGATTCGTCTCGGTCGACGCGCCGGAAGGGTCGGTGATCTATCCGGGCCAGCCCGTCGTGACGATCTACGACCCCATGCTCATGTCGATCCTGGTGACGATCAACGCGCAGGACCTCGAGGACCTTCGTCGCGGTATGACCGTGTCGTTGACCAACCAGGCGGTGCCGGGCGTCGTCCACGGAACGGTCGACTCCGCGGTGCCACTGCTCGGTACCGATCACGAGCCGACGTCGGCCCGGTTGGTCAACATACGGGTCCGTCCCGACCCGGACGAGGTCACCGACCTGGTGCCCGGCATCCGGTTTCGCGTCGTGGTCGACACCGACAGCGTCGGTGAGGATGCGACCGAGCTGGTGTTCACGGGTACCAGCGCCGAGGACGACGGTGGCTGATGCCCGTCCGCCCCTGCCGACGCCGCTCGCTCGCCGGCGTGGTGCTGATCGGTGCCGTGGGACTGGTGGCCGGGCTGATGCGCGTCGACGACGAAAGTGATGCCGACCCCCGGTCGGCCGAGCCCAGCTGCCCGACGAGCGCCGCGGCCGTTGTCGATGGCGGCGGACCGCCGAACGTGACCGGGGTGACCTGGGTGTCGTTGCCGGCGGGCGAGCAAGCGCCGCCTCCGGTCAGGAGCGAACCGTCGGCCGGCGCGATCCCGACCAACCAGTGGTGGTCGTCGGCGCTGGTCGGTCCGGGTACTCAGCCGCTGTGGGCTCGCCCGCTCGCCGTCCAGGTCATGCCCGATGGTGCACTGCACATGTCGAACGAATCCCCCGACATCCACGACGACGGGACATCGGCGACGGCCTTCATCCCGGCCTTGACCGTCCCGGCCCCGCTCCCGGCCCCGGACCCGTCCGATGCCGTCCCGGCTGCAGGCCCGTCCGATGCCGTCCCGGCTGCAGGCTCGTCCGATGCCGTCCCGGCTGCAGGCCCGTCCGAAGCCGTCCCGGCTTCCGTGGTCGTGACGGGGTGGGGCGACTTCCATGTCTCGCTCGCCGTCAGAGTGGGTCGCGGCGAGGTGGCGCCGCCCGATGGCCAGGGGGATGCCCCGGAGCTCGGCGTGGACGTGGTCGCCGGGTCGCCGTTCGTCGAGCTGACCTTCGTGGGCCGACCGGTGGTGCTGACCGCCGGCTCGACCGGCCCCGCGGACGCACCGACGTTGGAATTGGTCCCGATCGACGATCGTTCGGCGTCGATTCGGATCCGGGGTCGCTCCTGGGTTGTCGCCGCCGACCGTGCTGTCGAATGGACCGCCGACGCCGGGTCGGTCGAAGCCCGGCCCCTCGACGACGGGCCGGTTGACCATGGGTCAACTGGCGATGAGTCAGCCGAGTCGGACCGTCCTTCCGGTGTCGTGCGACTGGTCGTTGGGCCGGTTCCACTTGTCGACAGGCGCTCTGCCGGACGTCCCGTCGATGCGTCCGTCGTCGATCCGGCGGCGTGGGCGAGCCGAGCCGCCGTGGTGGCCTCGAACCCGGTTGCCAGCACCTCGGAGCACACGTCGGTGTTGGACGACGGTTCTGTGGAGCAGCGGCTCGTGGTCGACCGCCAGACCGGCTCGGGCGGGCGTCTGCCGACGCTCTGGGCGCTCGGCCCGCACCAGCAGAACGGCACCGACCAGCCCGTCGGTTGGCTGCCCGATCCTCGGGGCCCGAGCTCGATCGTGGCCGCCGATGAGCTGGTCCTTCATTTCGACGCGGTGCCGATCCTCTGGGCGCCCGCCGCCCCAGATGGCACGGCCGCCACGGGCGCCCCAGATGGCACGGCCGCCACGGGCGCCCCAGATGGCACGGCCGCCACGGGCGCCCCAGATGGCACGGCCGCCGTGCCGGTGACGTCGGCGTTGCTGTCCGCCGACCTGGAGGCCGGTCCGGCGAGGTCGACCGGCTCCTACTTCGGGGGCAAACGCGTCGCCTACGACGCGGCGCTCGCCGACCTCTCTCACGCCTACGGAGAGGCGTCGGTCCGGGCTGACGCGCTCGATCGGGTACGGACGGCGCTCGATGCGCTCCTCGCCGGCACCGGCCCCGGGTTGGCGTGGAACGGCGAGTGGGGCACGGTCGTGGTAACCCCCGCCGAGTTCGGGGCCGGCAATCAACTCAACGATCACCATCTCCAGTACGGCTACTGGGTTGCCGCGGCGGCGACGCTGGCGGAAGCGGACCCCGCGTGGGCGACACGGGCTCGTGAGGCGATCGACCTGCTGGTCGCCGACTACGCCGGTGGCGCCCAGGTGCCGTGCGCTCCCGCCGCCCTGGCCGCCCAGCGGACCTGGGATCCGCAGGCCGGGCACAGCTGGGCTTCGGGTCTGGCGCCGTTTGCCGATGGCAACAACCTCGAGTCGACCGGAGAGTCGCTCCACGCCTGGTGGGCCGCGGCCCGATGGTTCATGGCGACGGGGCGGCCCGAGCTCGCCGAACCCTTCGTCGCTCGGCTCACCATCGAAGCCCGGGTGGCGGGCGCCGCCTGGTTCCCGGTGGTGGCCGACGGTAGCGCCCGTCCATGGTTCGGGATCGTGTGGTCGGCCAAGACCGACCTGGGCACCTGGTTCGACCCGGCCCCCGAGTCGGCCTTGGGCATCCAGCTGCTCCCGCTCGGTCCGGTGAGTCTCACTCGCTACCCGGACGCCGACGCGGTCGCGGCCGCGCGACAGCGGTGGGCCTGGTGTTCGGGGAGCGGTGACGGGTGCGCGACCCGATGGACGAACCTGCTAGCGAGCGATGCGGCCGTGGCTGGTGTCGACCCGCCGTCGGGCCCCGATCCGGAGCCGTCGGTGCCGTCCTCGATGCTCGCCTGGTGGCACGGGGTGTGGGCGGCATCGCACCCGGCCCCTGCGTCGTGCACCCCTGGTGCGGTCCTTCGGGCCGCCTCCGACGGTGCGATCACCCTCCTGGCCGTCAACGTCGGCCCGGAACCGATCGCGGTCCACTGCCGTCTGGCCGACGGGCGGGCGTTCATGCAGTCGCTCGATGCCGGCGAGCGATACGCGGGGCCGATCACCCTGTGACCTGGGGGTGCTCGGGGCCGATCACCCTGTGACCTGGGGGTGCTCGGGGCCGATCACCCTGTGACCTGGGGGTGCTCGGGGCCGATCACCCTGTGACCTGGGGGTGCTCGGTGCCGATCACCCTGTGACCTGGGGGTGCTCGGTGCCGATCACCCTGTGACCTGGGGGTGCTCGGTGCCGATCACCCTGTGACCTCGATGGCGCCGCGTACCATTCTGTGATGCCATACGAAATTTCCGAGGTCCACGCCGACCATCCGATCGACATCGAGGTGGTCGATCGCGCCTCGGGCCGCGCTCGGCGCCTGACCACCTACGCCGGCTCGGCCCGGATCTCGCCGGTTGAGGCCGCGGATCCGGTCGAGGCGCACCCGGTGGCGTTCTACGTGCCCGAGGCGCCGGCGCTCGGCCCGGCGGTCGAGGCCACCAGTTGGATCGAGGTGAGCCTGGCCCGGGTGGCGGTGACGTCGGGTGACGAGTCGGGACCGACACTCCACGGCGTGGGCGAGGCCACCCTGCAACACGTCGTCGACGATCAGCAGGGTGGGGTCCAGTGGCTCGCCATCTCGTTCAACTGCTACGGCGGGCAACCGATGGTGGTGCGGTACCGGGTGACGGTGTTGCAGGCGACGAGTTGAGGTAGAACCTCTGGTAACGGGAGGTGGGCCAATGACGTCTCAACAACACGGCAGCGCGGTCGATCGGGCCGAGGAGTGGGAGGCACTGCGTCAGCGGTACCTCCGTCCGCGCCAGTCGAGACCGGAGTCCTCGGCCCGGGGCGTGCACCACGTGGCGTTGATGTCGAGCGACGTGGAGCGCACCATCGGCTTCTACCAGGGGGTGCTGGAGTTCCCCTTGATCGAGCTGTTCGAGAACCGGGACTACACGGGGTCGACCCACTTCTTCTTCGACATCGGCCACGGCAACACCCTGGCCTTCTTCGACTTCCCTGGCCTCGACCTCGGTCCCTATCGCGAGGTCCTCGGCGGTCACCACCACCTGGCCATCTCGGTGGAGCCCGAGCGGTGGGCGCAGTTGCGGGCCAAGCTCGACGAGCACGGCATCGAGTACCTGCACGAGAGCGGCACGTCGCTCTACATGGCGGGGCCTGACGGTGAGCGGATCGAGCTGATCGCCGACCCGCTGCGGGAGATGTACGGCCACCCAGTCGGGTGACCCGCGCCTACCGGCGCGTCAGCAGGACCCGTGCCTACTGGCGCGTCAGAAGGACCCGTGCCTACTGGCGCGTCAGAAGGATCGTCCCGACGGTGGGGCCACCGCCGTTGGCCACGCACGCCACCTCGGGCTGGCGACTACCCGGTCGCACGACCTGGCGCTCACCGCCCTGCCCTCGAAGCTGGACCACAGCCTCGTGGAGGAAGCCGAAACCGTGGAGGCGCCCGCCCGACAGTTGCCCGCCATTGGTGTTCAGCGGCAGCACCCCGTCCCGGGCGATGTTGGCCCCGCCCTCCAAGAACGCGCCCGCCTCGCCGTGGCCGCAGAAGCCCAGGGCTTCGAGCCAACACAGGGCGAGGATGCTGAAGCCGTCGTACAGCTCGGCCACGTCGACGTCGGCCGGGCGGAGGTCGGTCCGGGTCCAGAGGCTGGCGGCGGCGTCCCGGCCAGGGAACGTGGTCATGTCGTCGAACTGGTCCCAGGAGGGACGACCTCGCAGCGCCGTCCCGATCGCTTCGACGTGGGCGGCGGGATGGCGGCAGTCCGGGGCGTAGTCGACGTGGGAGATCACCACGGCGGTCGAACCGTCGCACGGGACATCGCAGTCGAGCAGGCACAACGGGGTGGAGATCATGCGGGCGGCGAGGTAGTCGTCGATCGACATCGGGGACTGGTAGATGGCCTTGGGGTTGAGGGCGGCGTTCCGGCGGGCGTTGACGGAGATCTGGCCGAGCTGCTCCCGGGTGGTGCCGAACTCGTGGAAGTGGCGCTGGGCGACCTGGGCGATGAAATTGACGGCCGACAACGCGCCGAACGGAACGAGGTATTGGAACGGACCGGTGACACCAGCCGCGCCACCGCTCATCGGTCGGCGACCGCTCTGGCCCTGGGCCGTGCCTTCGGTGACGGTCCGGTACACGAGGACATGGCGTGCCAGTCCGGTCGCCACCGCCATGACGGCGTTGACCACCGCTCCGAGCTGGGCGGCGCCTTCGAGGCCCGCGTTGTACCACGACAACGAGAGTCCCAACGCGTCCTGGACCTCGTTGGCGCCCGGCCCGCCGAACCCGCCGTTCGCCGTGGCTTGCCCGCCTCCCGGATAGGTCGACAGCCCATCGATGTCTGAGACCTCGAGCCCAGCGTCGGCGATGGCGGCCAGGCAGGAGTCGAGAGTGAGCGCAAGATCGTGGCGTGCGAGGCGACGGCCGACGGTGGATTGCCCGATCCCGGAGATGATGGCGTTACGTTCCCCGATGTTCATGATGCCACCGGCGAGAACTGCGGAATGAACAGTTCGCCGAGCTGCTCGAAGCACACCTGGACCCGCAGGCCGATCGCCACCGCATCGACATCGACCGATTGAGCTGGATCCAGGTCGCGGAGGTTGGCGGTGATCCGCAGGCCGACCTGCTCGTCGAGCTCGACCAGCACGATCACGTAGGGCTCGGTGCCCGCGACCCACTGCTGATGGTTCACGGTGAACGAGTGGATGGTGCCCTGGCCGCTCACGGCTTCTGGGGTGACGTCGGCCGAGTGGCATCGCCGGCACCGGGGCAGCGGTGGGTGGAGCCAGAGCCCGCACGCCTGGCACCGGGTGATGTGGAGCCGGCCGTCGGCGCCCCCCGTCCAGAACGGTTCGTTCAGCTCGTCGAGTGCCGGTTTGGCACGGTGAGCGAACAGTGGCGGCAATGTTGCTGGTGGCGACGGCGGGAACGATGTTGCTGGTGGCAACGGCGGGGACGATGTTGCTGGTGGCGACGGCGGGGACGACGGTGATTCTTGGCGCACATCGGCGACGATAGCCGTCCGCCATGGTTGACTGGGCCGTGTCGAGGCCCGGGCGGTCCTCGGTATGCACGACGATGAGGACAGGTCCGTGGCCGAGCTGCAGTTCACCTTTGGGACCATGGGCGCCGGTAAGAGCACGATGGCCCTGCAGGTGCATCACAACCTGCGGACCGCCGGGCTGCGTGGTCTGCTGTGCAGCCAGCTCGATCGCCAGGGGGCGAGGGTTTCGAGCCAGCTGGGCGTCTCGGCCGAGGCGGTCGAAGTCGGCCCCAAGCTCGATCTCTTCGCGCTGGCTATGGCCCTGCGAGAGCGCCACGGCTCACTCGACTACCTGGTCTGCGACGAAGCGCAGTTCTACCTCCCCGGCCAGATCGACCAGCTGGCCCGAGTCGTCGACGAGCTCGATGCCGATGTCTACGCCTTCGGTCTGCTCACCGACTTCCGAGGGTCACTCTTCGCCAGCACCAAGCGGCTGCTCGAGTTGGCCGACCACACCCGCACCCTCCAGAACGAGGCGCGGTGCTGGTGCGGCCGCCGCGCCACCCACAACGCTCGGGTCGTCGACGGTCGGCAGGTGTACGACGGCGATGTCGTCGTCGTCGACGACCCGGATCGAGCCCCCGACGTCAGCTACGAGCTCCGCTGCCGGCGCCACTGGTTGAGTGGCGCCGGCCGAGCGGATGTCGTCGATCAACCCTCGATGAAGATGGCCGCCCCGTCGAGGTCGGCGTCGGGGATGACCGTGCCGCTCTCGGACGAGACGTAGATCGATCCGTCGGCGCCGGTCACCTGGAACAGGTTGATCGTGCCCTCATCGAGCTCGGCGCCGTCGACGGCCAACACGAACCACGGCTGGGTCGGCGACGGCGGGAAGAAGGCCGTGCACTCCGGGATGGCGAAGTCGCCCACCAGGTTGTCGCCGTCGAAGCTGGAATCGGCCGCGGCCAACTGCACCTCGCACACCACCTCATCGGCGGCGGGGTCGTACACCCCGACGAAGACATCGAGGTCACCGACGTAGGTGTGGGCGATGTCGAGGCTGACGATCGGCTCGCCACTGGTGCCGCCCCCCATCACCCCGGAGCCGGTGTTGGAGATGACCACCGGGGCCTGGCTGCCGTCGAAGAACAGGCCGACGCCGTTCTCGATGTCCTCGTCGGGGATCTCGACGGGGACATCGGGGTGTGAGTACACGGCACCGTCAGGACCCTGGAGCACGAAGGCATCGATGGTGCCGATGTCGGCTCCGAAGTGGTCGAACGCCGAGACGTACCACTGCTGGTTCGGGCTCGGGGGGTAGAAACCAGCGCAGTCCGGCAACTCGATGTCGAGGAGGAGGTCGACGCCGTTGTTGTCGATGTCGGGCTCGGCGATCTGCGTCTCACAGAGGATCTCGCCGGATGCCTGGTCGACCACGCCGACGTATGCCTCCAGATCCCCCACGTACGGATGGCTGATGACCACGCTCACGGTGGGCACGCTGACCCCGGCGGTCGCTTCGTCGCCGTCGAGGATCAGCAGGACGCCGGTGGGGTCGGCGTCGGGAATGGCCACACCCGATTCGGGCGAGCTGTACACGATGCCGTCCGGACCGGTGAGGCTGAAGCCGTCGACGGTGCCTTCGTCGATCTCCAAGGTGTCGGCGACGAACAGGAACCACTGCTGTTCGAGCGTCGGCGGGTAGTACTGGGCGCAATCCGACAGCGAGCTGTCGCCCACCAGATCCTGGCTGGAGTCGGTCGAGTCGGGGGAGTGGAGGGTGACCTCGCACACCACCCGGCCGTCGGCATCGATCACACCGCCGGTCACCAGCAGGTCACCCGCATAGGTGTGGGTGATGGCCACCGAGGCGGCGGGCAGGGGGAGATCGCTGCCCTGGCCGCCACCGCCGGCGACACCCTGGCTGCCGGTGGAGCCATCGAGGAGCAGAGCCACACCATCGACGTCGGCATCCGGGATGACGACCGGCACGTCGAGGAAGTCGAACACCGTGCCGTCGGGACCGGTGAGGGTGAACTGGTCGACGGTGCCCTCGTCGATCTCGGCGTTGTCCGCGACCAGGAGAAACCAACGTTGTTCCGGGCTCGGCGGGTAGAACTGCGCGCAGTCGGCCATGTCGATGTCGCCGCTCAGCGTGCCGCTGGTGCTGTCGCCGGGCACGGTGTCGAGCACCTGCACGGAACACACGATGTTGTCGTCGGCATCGGCCACGCCGGCCCGGATCGACAGGTCGCCTTGGTAGGTGTGGGTGATGGCGGTCGTGATGTACGGGGCCGAACCGTCGGCCGTGCCGAGGCCGCCGCCGGCGACCGGGTTGGCACCCCCGCCGGTCGACCCGTCGACCACGGCGAAGGTTCCGGTGGGGTCAGCGTCGGCGATCGGCAGGGGCAGGCCCGACGCCGGATAGGGCACGCCGTCGGCGAAGACGGTGAAGCCCACGATCTCGCCTTCGTCCTCGGCCAACGTGTCCTCGACGAAGAGGTACCAGAGCTGGTCGGGCGACGGGGGCAGGAACTCGGCGCAGGGGCTCTCGCTGATGTCGAGGAAGCCGGTCAGGTTGTCCTCGGCGTCGCTGTCGTCCGGGGTGAACAGCACCTCAGGTTCGCACAGATCGTTGCCCTCGGCATCGGCCACGCCCAGCAGCACGCTGAGGTCGCCACGGTAGGTGTGGGTGATGGCCAGGTCGATGGCGGCGACCGCGGTGGATCCGGTGGTGTTGCCGCCCGGATCGACGACGACGCCGGAGCCACCGGTCAGCCCGTGGTCGGCGAAGGCGCCCTCGATGAGCTCGCGGTCGGCATCGGCGTACTGGGCCTCGTTGGCCAGGAGGTAGCTGCTGGCGATGTCCGGGAGCGTGTAGTCCGGGAGGATGTAGTAGTTCGAGGCCAGCACGGTGGTGAGCACGCGGTCGCGGACCTCGTTGCAGACATCGGAGCCGGCACAGTCCTCGATGTCGACACCTTCCGCGTCGAGCAGCACGCTCAAGATGTCGTAGATGGCGCCGGTGTAGATCTCGCCGTCGGTGTGGACCTCCTGCACGGCGTCATCGGGATACACCTTGTCGGTGTCCATGCGGCGCAGGCACTGCTGGTCGGTCCAGATGAAGAAGCACTCGGCGTCGCCGTTGCGATACTCGAGCGTGGTCAGGTAGGCGAAGATGTCGCCGAAACCCTCGTGGTAGGCGCCGGTGTCGCCGCCGCCGAGCAGGTTGTCGTTGACGGCGTCGAGCAGGGCGTGGCCGTACTCGTGGAGGACACCTGACGCGTCTTCACCTTCGTTGATGCCGCCACCCGTGGTGCCGGCGCCCATGTAGATGCGCTGTTCGGCGGGGGAGTAGAAGGCGTTGTCGAGGGTCTGGGGATCGATGGCGGTGACAGGGAACGACCGGTTCAGCACATCGTCGAACCCGAGGCGCTGAACAGTGCGCTGGCCGTAGTCGATCCAGTAGTAGACGTTCTGCGCTTCGAAGCCGGGCTGGCCCCGGCCGGCGCCCCAGGTGGAGTCGTCCTCCTGGACCAGGTTGCGCTCGGCGTTGTAGTCGGGGCCGACGTTGGCGAACTCGCCGATGAGGTAGCCGTCGCCGCCGTCGTCCAAACCTTCGAGTTCGACGCCGGTGAGGAAATCATTGGCGTCGTTGGCGTCGATGTTGCCGTCGCCCGAGGCGTAGATCGGGTCGACGAGGAAGATGCAAGCGGACGGCGCGTCGGGCAGCTCGCAGGAGTCGCCGCGCTGGGCGGCCAGCTTGGCGGCGGCGCGGGTGGCGCTGGCCTCGATGCGCGACACCAAACCCTCGGCGACCGTCGTGCGGCCACCCTCTTCCTGGACTGCATCGATGACGGCACCGGACTCGGCGTCGAGGGTGATGATCCAGTCGGCGACGGGATCGCTGGTGTGGATCTGGACCCGCCAGGCGGCCACGAGGTCCATGCCGTTCTGGATCCAGACGGCTTCGGCCTCGCTCGAGGAGATCTCGCCCTCGACGGCCTTCTCGGCGTTGTCGATCGCCGTGGCTTCGTCGATCGACATCTCCATCGAGTCGGGAGCGTGGGCCTCGGTCAGCTGGTTGCTGGCCCCCTGGATCGTCCCGTCGTCGAGGACGTGAACGATCAGGTTGGCGCCGATGACCCGGTGGTCCTCGAAGACCTGGTCGAAGCTGACGTGGGCTACCCCGCCCGAGCGCTCGACTCCGGCGACGGACAGCGAGCTGCGCATGTCATCGGGAAGGTCGATCGTCTCGGCGATCCAGTCCTGGGCGGCCTGCACGGCCGCCTCGTCGTCGCCGCTCAGATCGCCCGAGCCGTCGTCCTCGTCCTCGTTGCCCTCGTCGCTGGTGTCGTCGCTGCTGTCGCTCTCGTCGGACGAGCTGTCGGAGGCGTCGTCATCGTCGTCGCCTCCGCTGCACGCTGCTCCCACCAGGGCCAGCATCAGAAGGACCGCCAAGAGGCGTTTGATCGAGGACATGGGCTCCCGCTTTCTGTGGACGTGTGGGTTCGACAGAGCACTGAAACTCGTTGTGGGACCGGCGCTCCATCACCCCGACGACATCGCTAGGGTACTGCTCGCCTTCAGACCACATCGGTCGACTCCATCTCCGTCGGCCCTGACTCTGCGACTCGTAACCTAAAGTCGACGAAAACCTACTGACGTTCAGAAACAACTCCGAACTGGAGTTTCATCACGATGACAGACAGCGAGGGTCGACCATGAACGAAGGTCAGCATCTGGCGGACTTCGAGGACGCCTTTGTCGACGATGCGGGCTGCCTCGTCGTCCGTGGTGTGGTTCCGCCGGGGGCGGCCGTTCGTCTGGCCCCTCGTCGGTACAAGTCACCGCCGCCGTTTGCCGGGGTCGAAGTCATCTCCGTATCGGCGCCCGGAGCCGCCGGAGACGGTCAGCGGTTCGAGCTGTCCCTCGACTTGGTGGGCTGTTGGGGCTCGTCGGGAGTCGAGGTCATGGGCGCGTCGACCTCCGCCCAGTTCGCCCGCCCCGGTCGCGCCGAGGCGTGAGCCGGAGCCGCTCCGGCGGCCGGGTCTGGCGGACGCGCCTTCTCGTCGACCTGTACGGGGCCGACGCCGGAGCCGCCACGTCGGAGGCCATCGAACAGCGGCTCACCGAAGCGAGGCTCGCGCGGGCGTGCCGCACGACCGCGCCACCGCTCGCCGCCATCGCAGCCGAACCGGGCGAGCCGGGCGAGCTCCCCCGGTGGGACGAACGTGACTGCTGGCTGATCTCGTACCCGGATCAATTCCACGGCACCATGTCCAGTCGGCTGAGCGACCTGGTCGACGTGGTGGAGCGTCATCTCGGCTCCGCTGTTACCGGGATTCACGTTCTGCCCTTCCATCCGTCGACCTCCGACGGTGGTTTCGCGGTGGCCGACTACGCCGCCGTCGACCCCGACGTGGGCGAGTGGTCCGACCTCGACGATCTGGCGACTCGATACGAAGTCATGGCCGACGCCGTGGTCAACCACACCAGTGCCGCCCACCCGTGGTTCACCGGCTTCCTGAGCGGCGACCCGGCGTATCGGGGGTGGTATCGCTCCCCCGACCCGGCCGACGACGTGTCCCACGTGGTTCGACCGCGCACGACCGCCATGGTGACGTCGTTCGATCGGCGTGACCGAACCGCCGTCGGCGTGTGGACGACGTTCTCGGCGGATCAGGTCGATCTCGACATCGACCAGCCCGCGGTGATGGTGGCGCTCGTCGACGTGTTGTGCCGGTACCTCGAACACGGCGCCCGCGCGATCCGCCTCGACGCCATCGCCTATCTCGTCAAACGGTCAGGCACCCCGTGCATCCACCTGCCCGAAACCCACCGAGTCGTGACGTTGTGGCGCTCGGCGCTTGCCGATGTCCGCCCCGATGTGCTGGTGGTCACCGAGACGAACGTGCCCCACGCCGAGAACCTCTCCTACCTGGGCGACGGAACGGTGCCCGAGGCCGACATCGTTTATCAGTTCGCCTTACCGCCACTGATCCTGCACACCTTGCTGACCGGTGACCCGTCGGCCCTGGTGGCGTGGGCGCCGCGGGCCGGGACGGGACGGCCGGGCACCACGACGTTCTCCTTCCTGGCCAGCCACGACGGGATCGGTGTCCGGCCGCTCGAGGGGCTGGTGGGTGCTGACGACGTCGAACGGTTGGCCGAGTCCGTGATCTCGACGGGCGGGATGGTGAACCGGTATCGCCGAGCCGACGGGGCCGACGCGCCCTACGAGCTGGCCACCACCTGGTTCTCGGCTATGCGGTTCGACCGGGAGGGCCCCGGCGTGGGGGATCTGGTCGACCCGGAAGATCTGGTCAGACGAGACGATCGGGCGCTGGCCCGGCACCTGGCCGCCCACGCGATCGCCCTGGCCGTGCCCGGTATTCCCCTGCTCTACATGCACAGCCTGTTCGCCACGACCAATGACACCGAGACGCTGGCCCGGACCGGTCACGCCCGAGATCTCAACCGGGCCCGGCTCTCGGTCACCGAGCTCGATACGGCCCTCGCCCAGTCTGGCTCCCGAGCTCGACGGTGTCTGGACGGCATGACGGCCATCATCGCCGCCCGTCGCCGATCTCCGGCGTTCCATCCCGAGGCGCCCCACCGGGTGTGGTCGCCGGCATCGGGCGTGGTGGCGATCGGTCGCTGGGTTCTCGATGACGGGACGACGCATCAGGCGGTCGTGGTCGTCGAGGTGGCCGGCCAGACGGTGAACGGGTTGCGTGTCGACGGGGGCGAGCCGGTCGTTGGCGAGCCAGTCGTGAGCGACCCGGTCGTGGTCGACCTGGACCCCTACGGCGTAGCCTGGTTCATCGCCGGTGAGCAGGGATGGGTTCAGCACCTGCCCCACGAGGTCGATGGATGACGGTGATGGACCGACAACGAACGACGAGCGTGCGCCGCGTCTCCGCGGTCGCCATGGTGGGGGTACTCGCCGCCGCCGCCGGCCTCAGCTGGCGCGGGTCCGGCGACGAGAACGCCGGCGCCGACGTCGTCACCACTCCGGCCAGTCCCGCGGTCGACCAGATCCTGGCATCGCCGCACGCCGACCGGGGCACCAAGACACTCCTCCCGCCGCAACCCGATCCCTTCCGAGCGATCGTGGCGACTGTCAGACCGGACGTCACCCTGGTCGACACGTTCGATGCCCCGGGCGGCAACCTGGTGACCTTCGACTTCGCGATCACCAATCCGACCTACTTCGGCTCGGCTCAGACCTTCGTGGTCATCGACCGGGACCCGAGCGGGTTGTGGCTCGAGGTCCAGCTCCCGGTGAGGCCGAACCACAGCACCGGGTGGATCATCGCCTCGTCCGTGGAGTTGAGCTCGCACCGGTTCCATGGTGTGGTCGACGTGAGCGACCGGCTCGTGCGGTTCTTCGAGGGCGAGACCTTGCTGGCCGAGACGACGGTCGTGGTGGGCGGCGAGGACACCCCGACTCCGCTGGGCGACTACTACATCAACGAGATCCTGCCTCAGGACAACCCGGGCGGCGCCTACGGTCCGTTCATCTTCGGGCTCTCGGCGTTCAGCGAGACGCTCGAGACGTTCGCGGGCGGAATCCCGGTGATCGCCCTGCACGGCACGAATCATCCGGAGTGGGTCGGGCAGGCCCGCTCGAACGGCTGCGTCCGCATGCCCAATGACATCGCCCTCCAACTCGCCGATGTTCTGCCGGCCGGCACGCCGGTGGAGATCGTGGCCTGAAAAGCAACGCGCGATCACGGCCTCGGAAACGCCTGACGCCGGATCTCGATCTCGCCCAGTTCGGGCACCGGGGGACAGCCCGGATCAGCCGACCGACATACGCAGGTGGTTGGACAGATCCCCGAAGAGATCCATCAAGGCGTAGTTGCGTTCGGTGAAACGCCACGAACCATCGACCCGCTCGAACCGATCGTGATACCGGCCGGAGATGATCGGCTGGAGGGGCCCACCGACGACCTGCTGAAACACGGTGTAGTAGGAACGACAGGTTGCGGTGCCCGCTGATTCGTCGACCTCGATGATCGGATTCGTGGTGACGTGTTTCGTGCGTGGGGTGCCGTCGTCGTACCGGATGACGTTGTCTTCCCACACCTTGAGGATGTCGTCGGCTCCGGCCGGGGCGCCGGCGCCCATGAGGAGATGGGCGTGCCGGAACAACTCCGCCGCGCTTGCGAAATCCCCCGCGTCCATGCATTCGGCGTAGAGGAACAAGAGGTTGGCGATCTCGGTTTCGCTGGTCATGGAGCGATGCTCCCTCACCGTGCCGCGCACCACAAGCGACGAGCGCGGCCGGTCGGGCAGAATGCCGGGATGCGAGCGATCGGGACGACGGTGGTCGCGGTGGTCGGGGTCGAGGCCGATCATTGGGCCGATGTCTTGGGCACCTATCCGAACGTTCGCCGGATCCCGACCCCCGGAGCGGGTACCAGCGAGTCCCTGACCGGGGCGGGCGGCGAGCCGAACGTGGACGCTCCGATCGCGGTGTGGGCCGAGGTGTTGCGCTCTCGCCACCGGTACACCGTCCACACCGCGGACCCGTTGGCTTCGGTCGCTGCGGCGTGGGTGGGGTACTACGACGGCGCGGGGGTGGCCGGCGAGCTCGAAGTCGCCCGGCTCACGCTGCTGGCGCAGGACGCGCGCGGTCAGGTGGAGTTGCCCGACTATTACCTGGTGGTCGACGCCGACCGGCTCGCCATCACCGAGCGCCACTGGTACCTCGGCGTGCTCGCCCGATCGCGGGTCACCCGGGTGGTGCCGGTGAAGGGCGATCAGCGCGAGCTGCGCCGTGCGGTCGGTGGCCTGGCACCGGGGCCGTGGTGGCCGGATCTCGCCGAACTGCTTGGTGGAATCGAGCGCGTGGTCCCGGATCGAGTCGGCACCGTCGCCGATGGCGACCGAGTCGGCACCGTCGCCGAGATCGGTCACGTCGGAAACGACCACTGACGAGGTCACGAACATGTCGGGACACAGCCGGTCAGGGGGTCCACCGGTTGCTGGACCGCGCCTCCGGATTCGTGGGTCGGGGGCGGATGTTTGGCCCGGACAGTGGCATAGAGCGAACCCTCGGGAGTGAAGATCTCGACCACGCCGAGCCTGCTCTGGCGGATCGACCAGCCGCCCTCGTGCACGAGGTGATGATGATTCCCGCACAGCGGTGCCTCATTGATGAGATCGGTAGCTCCGCCGTGTTCCCAGGGGTCGAGGTGATGGATCTCGACGAACTGAGGTGGCGCACCGCATCCGAAGATGCAGCCGCCAAACATGATCTCCAGGGCGTGACGTTGAGCGGCATCGGCCAAGCGTTGGCTGCGGCCGAGATCGAGGACCTCGCCCTCGCCGCCCAAGACGGCGGGGATGAGCCCGACCTCGCACGCCAGGCGTCGAGCGGTTTCGGCGGCGATCGGTGTGCCGTCGGCGAGCTCGACGATGCTGTGGTCATGAAGACCCGAGACGAGCGTGGCGAGGTCGATCAGGACCGTGACGGATGTGCCCCCTCGCGCCCCCTCACCTGAGATTCGGCCGGGCGCGATCGATCGCCTGGCCATCTCGACGAGCGCATCGGCCAGCACGTGCTGGTAGCTCCGATGGTGGGTGAGCTCCAGATCGGTCGGCTCATGCCCCGTTGGGTTGTGAGCACGCCACAGCTCCCGAGCGATGTCGAGCAGGGTTGCCTTCACCAGTCTCCCGGGCACCGTCTCGAGATCGGCGCGCAGGCACTCCATGCCGTCGGCTTCCTCGATCCACAGCGACAACCTCCGGCGTGCTCGTTGACGAACGGCGCGCGCCGCGCCGGCATCGGACGAGTGGTCGCGAACGAAACGATCGACGGTCCGAACGAACTCATCGACCGGCTCGATCGCGGCACGACGCAGCAACTCGTCCTCGGCTTTGGCCAGCGCGGCGGCGGCCTCGGGGCTTTGCTTGGCGGCACGCGACAAGACATCGGCATGGTGGCGGGAGATGTTGCCGGCGCCGAGCGCCTCGGCGGTGTGAGGGTGATCGGCAAGGTGCTTGGCCGTTCGGGTGCGTTCCTGGGCTTCTTTGGTGGTGGTGCCGGAGGCCTCACGAATCTCCCCGGCGAGAGCAGCGAGCCCGGAGTGACGCTCCCCGTGCTCGCTCGCCCACGATGCGATCCAGCGGGCCTCCACGGCGTCCGCCCAGGCCCGCAGGCATCTGGTTCGGTGCAGCATGGAGGCCCGGGCATCCGCGGAGTTGCCCGAGGTCACGAATCCGTCGATCTCGTCGACGAGGGTGTGGATCTCCTCTACCGTCCGCATGCGAACAAGTGTACGAAACGAACATACGTTCGACGCTGACCCACGATGTGTCATGCGGCACACACGCCGGCCGATCAGGAGAGCGCGATGAGGCCGGCGTCCCACCACGATTGGGTCCGCAGTGCTCCGGAGGCGATGCAGGCGTACGGGGTCAACCAGCCGTCCTCCCGGAGGTCGCTGTCGAGGGTGTCGGCGACGCGTTCGTCCGTGCCAGCGTTTCGGACCGTGGGCGAGTGGCCAGCGGGAATGGTGACCTGGACCTGGTAGCAGATGTCCCGCTCGAGCCCGGTGAACTTGTAGGTACCGAGCGTGCTCACCGTCGTCGCGGCGAGGGCCGGACTCGGGTCACCGTCGGCCCAGTCGACCTCCCACAGCGTGACCTCGACGCCGTCCACGGGGCTCTCCTGGCCGAAGTCCTGCACTCCGTTGGCGTCGCTGTCGAGCCAGATCTGACCGGACACGATGCCGTCAGACGGGGTTGGCGGAGCGGCGTGGAAGGGCACGATGCCGACGCCCCACCAGGTCTGGACCGGTAGCTGCTCGCTCAGGCACGCCCATGGGGTGAGGACACCGTCGACGTCTGTGTCTGAGTCGATGGTGTCGGCATAGGGCTCGTCATCGCCGACGTCACGAACGGTGTAGGTCAGCGAGGAGAACGGCTGGACTTGGATCTCGACGCAGGTGTCGAGCGGGAGGTCGTCGAAGTGGGCGATGCCCTCGAAGTTGACGGCGGTGTCGATAAGCGCTCCGTCGGGGCTGCGGAGCTCGATGTTGTAGCCCGTCGAGATGCCCTCGCCGGGGTCCTGGATTCCGTCCGTGTCGTTGTCGAACCAGACGTGAACGTCGATCACTCCGGGCTTGGTCGGCGGCGCGTCAGGACGCACGAGCCCGGCGTCGCGGTCGATCGTGGCGCCGTCGACCGCCGGACACCAGCTGGAGCCGACGTCGTCGACATCGCTGTCGAGCCCCTCGTCGCCCATGTTCACCGGCGACCGAGCCCATGGTTCGGGAAAGGCCTCAGGCAGGTCCACGAAGACCGTGTAGCACTCGTTGCCGTCGAGGCTGTCGAATCGGTAGCCGCCATCGGCCGTCGTTTCAGTGGCGACGACTTCGGTGGAGCCGAACTGGGACGAGGGATCGAGCACGTGGACGCCGAGTCCGGGAACACCTGTCTCGGCCGCGTCCTGGACGCCGTCGTGGTCGTCGTCGAACCAAACCCGCCCGTCAATGCTCGCCGGCGGAGCACCCGTCGGCGCCTGCCCGAGATCGAGCCGGTAGGTGGTGGCACCCTGGCTGACGATGGCGGACCCCGACAGGGCGAGCGTGTGTTGCGCCTCATAGGTGTCGAACGAGTTCACGAACCACGACGCGGCCCATCCGCCGGCTCGGTCGGGCTGGAGCACACCGCTGTCGGTTAGCACGCGTCCACCGTCGATGTCGACGGCCGCGGTGGTCACCGACGGGAAGGACCTCCCCGCGGACCAGCCGGCCTCGCCGCGGGTGAACATCGTGACGCCTTCGCCGCCCAGCACGGCGAGGTCACCTTCGATGGCGACATCGGAGACGTGGTTCGGGACCGAGAGGAACTGCTGGAGCCACGCCCCATCCGCGCCCCGCTCCAACAAATAAGCGCCCGAACGACCACTCGCACCACCGCCGTAGTTGGCGGCGATGATCCGGTCCCCATCGACGTCTATGGTGCCGAGCGGAAACGCATCGGGCGTCAGGCCGAACCTGGTCGCGCTCCACGTGCCATCGGCGGCGCGGTCGACGACGAACACCGCCCCGCTGCTCACGGCGATGCGGTCACCGTCGACGGAGATGCCGGCGCCGACGGCGAGGCTGTCGACCCCGCTGAGGGTCACGGTCTGCGATGTCCACGAGGTTGCGGTTCGGTCAGCGATGTGGAGCGTGCTGTCATGACTCCCGAACGATTCCACGAGGACGGCGACCCGATCGCCGTCGATGGCGGCGCTGCGGAACTGGCCGTTCGACACCGGGGTGAGCGGCAATGCTTCGGTCGTGTAACCCGCGCCCCCGGGACGGGTGACGGAGACTGTCGAAGGTGACTCATCGGGCCCGCGACCGATCGACACGATGGAGCGGCCATCGGACACGACGGCGGAGGTCGACAAACCGACTCGCGCCGATGCATCGGCCACCGCGAAGTTGGCCGGCCGAGGATCGGTGACACCGGTGGTGCATCGGTTCGGCAGCGTGCCGACCTCGCGTGTGAAGGGTGTCGATGAGTCCTCGTCCGAGACCGAGACCAGGATCGGTATCTCGGACTCGACCTTCAGCGAGTAACACCGGAACAGGGCCGTGTCGGTGAAGGTGAACGAGCCGTCGGCGCCGGACTCGAGCCGAGCGGTGCCGAACTCGTTGCTGGCGTCGACGCGCAAGGTGACGCCTGGCCGCCCGGGTTCGTCGGGGTCGGCCACGCCGTCGAGGTCGAGATCCTCGACGACCCGGCCCGTGAGCGCTCCCGGCGCCCGGAAGGTCGGCGGGGTGTCCCGTGGCTCCACGATGGCCAACCCCCCGGCGTCGTAGATGAGCCGATCGCCGAACACGTCGCCGTCTGAGAGGAGCCGAAGCTGTCCCGCGTTTGGCTCCGGTGCGCGCAGGTCGTCGGCGAGCCAGGATCCGTCCACCTGCCGCGAGAACACGGTGCGGTTGGCGATCACCACGCCGTCGATGGCGCTTATGTCCCACTCGCCAAGGTGCGGGATCGTCCCGATGGTCGTGCCAGCCCAGAAACCCGGTCCCGTAGGAGTCCAGACTCGGAGTTGCTGAGCCCCCTCCGATGCGTCCAGGGTGAACAGGTCGCCTCCACCGATCGCCACCGCGAGGGCCGCTCCAGGCACGCCGAGGGTGGTCACAGTCCAGGCGGCGCCCTCGCTGGTCCACACGGTCGGCGCGCCGGCTCCGGTCGCGGCGATCAGATTGCCCTCGGCCGCGACACGATGAAGCTCGTTGGCCGCAGTGAGGGTGGTCGTGCTCCACGTCCCGTCAGGCTGTCGATCGAGCACGAGGACATCGGGGGAGCCTCCGGTGGAGGCGACGATTCGGTCGCCATCCAAGTCGAGGGAAGCGATGCCCGCACCGACCCGCAGTGGTAGGTCCAGCACGGTCGGCGTCAGATCGGGGCCGTCGAGCACGGCGATCTGAGGGGCCCGGTCCTGCGGGTAGTTCGATGCGACCACTCGACCAGGCTCGGCGTCGACCTGCCATCCGTAACCGGAGGGGTCCATGCCGGAAGGCGGAGAAAGGACTGATGCCGCAGTCCAGCCATCCGCCCCGAGCTCGTAGGTGACGATCCTGCCCTCGCCGGAGAAGTCGCCGGCAGGGTCCTCCGCGTATGGGGCGCCGGTGACGATGCCATCACCGGAGAACGCGGCGGCGGTGGCCCCGAGTCCCGGTGCGGGCGCCGGTACCCACGCGGTCATGTACCAGCCGGACGTGGCCTGGCCTTCGGCGACGGGGATCACGGCCAGGAGCGCCGCGACGACGCCCGCGATCACGGCGCACTTCACGGCGCCGATTCGCCCAATCCTCGACATACATGCGCGCATGACATAGCCCTCCGCTGCATTTCGCCCGCCGGGACCCTATGGGAGCACGTCCTCGTCCGCAAGGAGCCCGTGACGTTGGGAATCCGACCCGTGGGTAGCCTGGTCCGGTGAGCGATTACCGACCTCCCTTCCGCGACATCCGTTTCACCATCGAGCACCTGACCGACTACGCGGCGGTGGCCGAGCGGCCCGAGTTCGGGCATGCCGATATCGAGACGGTGGCCGCCGTCCTGGAGGAGGCGGGCAAGTTCATGGCCGACGTCGTCGCCCCGCTCAACCGCGTCGGCGACACCCAGGGCAGCCGCCTGACCGGCCCCGGCGAGGTCACGACCCCGGATGGTTTCCCGGCCGCGTACCGGCAGATGGTCGACGCCGGCTGGGGCGGGGTTCCGTTCGACCCGGCCTACGGCGGTGGCGGATTCCCGTGGACTGTCGGGCTCGCCATCCAGGAGATGCTGTCGACCGCGTCGATGGCCTTCTCGTTGTGTCCGCTGCTCACCCAGGGTGCGATCGACATGTTGTCGCAGCACGGCTCGGAGATCCTGCGCGAGACGTGGCTCCCCAAGATGGTGACCGGCGAATGGTCGGGCACGATGAACCTCACCGAGCCCGATGCCGGCTCCGATGTCGGCGCCTTGCGGGCCAAGGCCGAACCGGCGGGCGACGGTACGTACCTGATCACGGGCCAGAAGATCTTCATCTCGTACGGCGAGCAGGACCTGACGGAGAACATCGTCCACCTCGTCCTGGCCCGCACCCCGGGGGCGCCGGCGGGAACGAAGGGCATCTCGTGTTTCGTGGTGCCGAAGTTCCTGCTCGACGACACCGGCCGGCCGAGCACGAGAAACGCCCTGCAGGCCGTGTCCCTCGAGCACAAGATGGGCCTCCACGCCAGCCCCACGTGCGTCATGTCGTACGACTCCGCCGTCGGCTACCTCATCGGCGAGGAGAACCAGGGCATGCGGTACATGTTCACGATGATGAACAACGCCCGTCTGTCGGTCGGCCTGGAGGGGCTGGCCCTCAGCGAACGTTCGTATCAGCAGGCGCTGCAGTACGCGCAGGATCGACGGCAGGGTCGGGCGGTGGGCGCGTCGAGCGGTCCGTCACCGATCATCGATCACGCCGACGTGCGGCGCATGCTCATGACCATGCGGGCCCACATCGACGCCATGCGCGGCATCCTCTACGCCAACAGCGTCGCCACCGACCTGGCGCACCACGGGGCCGATGTGGATACCCGCACCTTCAACGACGAACGAGTCGCCCTGCTCACCCCCATCTCCAAGGGCTGGTGCACCGACGTGGCGGTCGAGCTCACCTCGATCGGGCTGCAGGTCCACGGCGGCATGGGGTATGTCGAGGAGACCGGCGCCGCGCAGCATTTCCGAGACGCCCGGATTCCTCCCATCTACGAGGGCACCAACGGGATCCAGGCGATCGACCTGGTGGCGCGCAAGTTGCCGATGCGCGGCGGCGGGGTCATCGGCGACTTCCTGGCTGAAGTCGAGTCGGCGGGAGCGGCGGCCCGGGCGTTGGGCGCCGCCTTGGGGTCGTTTGCCGACCGGTACGACGAGGCCCTGGCCTCGGTGCGGCGCAGCGTGGACTGGCTGCTGACGAACGGGTCCGCGGATCCGAACCAGGCCCTCGCCGGGGCGACTCCATTCCTACGCATGCTCGGGCTGCTGTCCGGAGCGTGGGTCCACGCTCGCGCCGCGGTAGCGGCGTGCGCCGGTGCCGAGGTCGACTCGCATCTGGCCGCCAAGGTGACCGTGGCCCGCTTCTACGGCGAACAGATCCTGCCGGCGGTGGTCGGCTTGGAACCGGCCGTGTGCGCCGGTGCCGAGACGCTCTTCGCTCTCGATCCAGCTCAGCTCGGTTCCTGAGACACCGCCTGCGTCGAGGTCGACGTCGGTGAGGTGACGAGCTCGGCCGGTCAGGTGGCGGGACCGAGCAGCAGCGTCCCGATCAACAGCAGCGCCACGGCGATCAGCCGGGTCGGCGTCACGTCGTCACCGAAGACGATCACCCCGAGCACGAACGCCAACACGGTCTCCAGGCCGACCACCGCGAGGTAGGCCGGGCCGACGTCGCCGCCACGCTGGACGAGTCGAGCCGTCAGGTACGTGCCGAGCGCGAAGAGGGCGATGACCACAGCGGTCGGCACGGGCCGGGTGAGACCGTCGGCCGGTTTCATGAACAAACCTCCGACCGTGAAGGCGGACAGCGCCGGCGACGGCGAGCAGCGCACTGCTCAACGGGGCCGGTCCCTTCGAGCCAGCTTCGGCTCACTGCCGGGTTCATGCCTGACACTGACCACACGATCAAGGGGACCTCACCCGACCAAACGTCGGCCAAAGGGCGGCCGCGGTCATGAATCCTTCGACGACGAATTCGGGCGCGGGAGGAATCGTGATGCTCCTGCGACGGGTTACTGTCGCCCGTGATGCATCACTTGTCGGCGCTTGTCGCGTCCATTCCCAGCCCGGGCTCGAAACAGCTCGAGATCGGTCCCCTCAATCTTCGGTACTACGGGCTCATGATCGCCTTCGGGGTTTTGGCGGCGGTGTGGCTGGCCCAGAAGAGGTGGAGCGAGCGGGGTGGCGGCCCGGACGACATCTCGGCGGTGGCGTTGTGGGCCGTCCCGGCCGGGTTGGTCGGCGCTCGGCTCTATCACGTGATCACCGATTGGAGCCGGTTCGAGGACAGCCCGGAGGACATCGTCAAGGTCTGGGAGGGTGGTCTCGGCGTGCCGGGTGGCATGTTGCTCGGCCTCCTCGTCGGGGCGTGGCTCGTCCGGCAGCGAACACGCCGCGTCGGGGATGTGCTCGACTCGGTGGCTCCGGCCCTGCCGCTCGCCCAGGCCATCGGCCGGGTGGGGAACTGGTTCAACCAGGAGCTCTTCGGCGGCCCGACCGACCTGCCGTGGGGGCTCGAGATCGACGAGCGCTATCGGCCGGCGGACCACCTCACCGAGAACACGTTCCATCCCACGTTCCTCTACGAGAGCTTGTGGAACCTGGCCTTGTGCGGCGTGTTGATCCTGCTCGACCGTCGCCGTCTCGTACCGCGGGGCCGGCTCATCTATGTCTACCTCTTCGGGTACGCCACGGGTCGACTGTGGATCGAAGCGATGCGGATCGACCCGGCGAACGAGATAGCGGGCGTGAGGGTCAACATCTGGACGAGCCTTCTGGCCATGGCGGTGGGCGCCGCCATGCTGATCCGGGCCAAGCGCCGTCGCGAGGCCCCCGCTCCGTCACCCGACGATTTCGGCGGCCCCGCCTCAGCCGACGATCTCGGCGGTCCCGCCCCGACCGATGATCTCGGTGACGACCGCGTCACTGAGCTCGGGCCAGACCGTGGCGCACCAGGGTCCGAAGGGTCGGTTGCTGAGGGCGATGAGAGCGGTATCGACGATGGGGTCGAACCACCAGAAGGTGCCGGATTGTCCGAAGTGCCCGAAGGTGGTGGGTGAGTTCAGGCTCCCGGTCCAGTGCGGCATCTTGGTGCCTTTGATCTCCGGCCCGAGTCCCCATGGGTTGGGTTCCTGACGGCCGTACCCGGGGAGCACGCCGGCCAGGTCGCGCAGGTGGGGGAGGCGGAGCCGCGCCGCCGCCTCCGCGGACAAGATGCCCTCGCCGGTCAGGACGGGGACGAGCCGGGCCAGGTCGGAGATGGTGGACTGCGCTCCCGAGGCCGGAGAACCGGCCAACTCGGTCGCCTTCATTCGAGCTGGTCGAAGTATCCCTTCGGACAGGTACTCGGGGAACGAGAACCCGGTCGACGTGGCGACGAGCTGCGCCAACCGGTCGTAGCCGGCGTTGGAATACACCCGGCGGGTCCGGGGGCGGGCCAGGATCTCGCCGTCCAGCCCGATACCAGCGGCGTGGGCGAGCAGGTCGGAGACGGTCGCCGTGTTCTCCATCGCCGCCTGCTCGAGGGTGAGGCAACCTTCATCGACGGCGAGGTGAACGGCAGCCGCGGTGAGCAACTTGGTCACCGATGCCAGCGCGAAGGGCGCGTCGATGTCGCCGGCCGTGGCGACGATCCGACCGTCGGCGGCGACCACGGCGGCCGCCGCCCGGTCGACGGGCCAGGTGGTCACGAGCTCCATCGCGTGCACCCGACCACGGTAGGCGGCCGGCGCGCCCGAGTGGCCGATTCCGCCACGTCGGGCAGTCGGCCAGGTACGGTGAACCTACTGTGAAGCGAGTACGACGACTGAAATCGACCGTGGCGAGCCCGGTCATACGGGTCGCCGATGCGGGTGGTGCGGCCACGTGGTGACCGAAATGACCGGTGCGGTGTCGACCAAAGATCGCCAAGGCATGCGGATCGAACGCGCCTTTGCGTTCATCGATCTCTCCGGTTTCACCTCCTATACGGAGATGAACGGTGATGACGCCGCCGTGGAGGTGCTGCGCATCTTCCGCTCGGTCGTGCGTGACGTCGCCGGCCGCCGGGGCGTTCGCGTCGCCAAGTGGCTCGGCGACGGCGCCATGCTCGTCGGCATCGACACCGAGGAGCTCATCGACGCGGTGGTGGAGATGGAGGACGGCATCGACGCCAGCGACTGCGAGCTGACCCTCCGGGCGGGCATCGCCGCCGGACCCGTGCTGCTCTTCGAAGGTGACGACTACATCGGCGGGCCGGTCAACCTGGCCGCTCGGTTGTGTGACGTCGCTCAGCCCCACGAGATCATCGCTCCGGCCGACACCTCGGCCTGGGCGCTCGTCAATTCCCGCCGAGAGGGCATCGGCTCTCGTGCCGTGCCCGGCTTCCCCGATCCCATCGAGCTCGTCCGTCTGGGCAAGCACACGTGATCGCAGTGGTGGCCGAGCCCGGTTTCGCCGGTGCCGTCGAGGCCGTGATCCAGGCCATCGAACCCGGCGAGATCATGACGTACGGCGAGGTGGCGGCCGAAGCCGGCTTCCCCGGCGCGGCGCGAGCGGTGGGCAACCATCTCCGTCTCTCTGGTGGGACTCTTCCCTGGTGGCGGGTGGTGGCTGCCAGCGGCCGGCTGGTGCCGGGCTATGAAACCGAGCACGCCCAACGGCTTCGAACCGAAGGCGTCGTGCTCACGACCAATCGCGTGCCGATGAGGACCCGACAACAATCATGACCACCTTCGCCGACCTCGGAGTTGCCGATGACCTGGTGGCGGCCCTGGCCGCCCATGGCATCGAATCCCCCTTCGCCATCCAGACCCTCACCATCCCCGATGCCCTGGCCGGGCGTGACGTGTGTGGCAAGGCCAAGACAGGATCGGGCAAGACGCTCGCCTTCGGCGTGCCACTGGTGCAGAACCTGGAGGACGGCGACGTCCACGAACCGCGTGGCCTGGTCCTCGTCCCGACGAGGGAGTTGGCGACGCAGGTCCGCAAGGAGTTGGCGGTGCTCGCCGATGCTCGCAACCTCGCGGTGGCCGCCATCTACGGCGGTGCGCCCATCGAGAAGCAGATCGCCGAGATCGGCCGTGGCGTCGACATCGTCGTGGCCACGCCGGGTCGCATGATCGATCTCCTCGAGCGCAAGATCATCGACCTGCAGCGGATCGAGCGGGTGGTCATCGACGAGGCCGACCGCATGGCCGACATGGGGTTCCTGCCCCAGGTGGAATGGATCCTGCGGCGCGTCAAGAAGGCGCACCAGACGCTCCTGTTCTCCGCGACGCTGGACGGCGCGGTCCACGCGCTGGTGGAGCGGTATCAGCACGACCCCGTGCAGCACGAGGTCGAATCGAAGTCGCAGACCGTCGACGAGATGGTCCACCGTTTCGTGCTCGTCCACGAGATGGACAAGGCCAAGCTGGCGGCCGCCATCGCCCGGAACCAGATCCGCACGATCATGTTCACGCGCACCAAGTGGGGTGCCGACAAGCTCGCCAAGGCACTGGAGGCCGAGGGAGTGGGTGCAGCCGCGATCCATGGTGATCTGCGGCAGAACCTCCGCGAGAAGGCGCTGGCCGACTTCCACGCCGGCAAGCTGCCGGTCCTGGTGGCGACCGATGTCGCCGCACGTGGCATTCACGTCGACGATGTCGACGTGGTCATCCACTACGACCCGCCGCAGGACCACAAGAGCTACCTGCACCGCTCGGGTCGTACCGCACGCGCGGGTGCCGCCGGGCTCGTCGTGACGCTCCTGTTGTGGAACGAGGAGCTGGAAGTGCGTCAGCTCCAGCGTCGCGTGGGACTGAACACGCCGATCGTGTCGATGTTCTCCAACGATTCCCGCCTCGCTGATCTGCGGGGCTGGGATCCCGCCGACGACCCGGCGCCGGTCGCCAAGTCGCGCTGAGCGTCGACCTGCACGTCACCGCTGGTGCGGTGCACCGGCGGCGGGAGCGTTTGGAGGCGTCGGTCGACGAGGCGGTCGCTGCCGTGGCGCTCGCCGTCGACGGTCACTGGGATGGCATCGACACCGCGGGCTCGCCGCCCGCCGCACTCGACCGGGATAGGGTCGCTCGCCTGGCCGATCTGCTCGATCGCGACCTGGGTGCGGTGATGACCGACCCGTACCTGCTCGGCGCCGTTCACGAGATCGGCCTGTCGTCCTCGGTCCGTCGTGGTCACGGTGTGCACTTCACGCCGGACTCGGTCTGCCGAGGTCTCGTCGAGCGGGCGATCGACGGGTGGCCGTTCCCGCGGTCAGGGGGACTTCGGGTCCTCGACCCGGCGTGTGGCGGCGGTGCGTTCCTGCTCGCCGCTCGTTCGGTGCTCGGCACCCGGACCGAGGTGTCAGGGGCCGACCGCGACCCGGGGGCCGTGTGGTGTGCCCGGCTCGCGCTGCGGCGTGATCCGCTCGGTGTCGACGTGGTGGCCGCCGATCCGATCGGAGCGCCGGATTCGATCCCGACGGGGTATGACCTGATCGTCGGCAACCCCCCCTTTCTGACGCAGCGGCGCACGGCGACGGCCCGCGACGGCGCCTCCCGGTCGGCCGTACGGGACCGGTTCGGCGACATCCTCGGCCCGTACGCCGACGGTGCCCTGGTGTTCCTGCTCGACGCTCTCGAGCGGGTGGCGCCCGGTGGGCGGGTGGCCATGATCCTGCCATGGTCGATCGTGGCCTCCCGGGACGCCCGGAGGTTGCGGGAGCGGCTGGCGCCGGATCTGCGGCACCTGTGGATCGGCGGTCCTGACGTTTTCCCGGGTGCGATCGTCCACGTGTGCGCAGTCGTCGTCGAGCGGGAACCTGGCGAGGCGCCCGGCCCCGCGATCGATCGATCTTCCGGTCCGGCGTTCACGCCTCGTTCGCCTCGGGAGCGCCCAGCAGGCGGCGAGTGGGGTGAGTTGCTGGCTGATGCGCTGGGGTTTCCCGACGTGTCGGACGAACTCCGGCGTCGCTGGGACCGGGGCCCGAAGCTGGGCGAGCGGGCGGTCGTCACCGCCGGATTCCGGGACGAGTTCTACGCCATCAGCGGTGCCGTGTCGGAGGCGGCGGGCGACGCGTCGGATGAGCTTCGCGTGGTGTCGGTCGGGATGATCGACGCCCTGTCGCTCCGATGGGGTGAGCGCCGGGTCAAAATCGGCGGTCGCTCGTTCCTCGAGCCCGTCGTCTCCGCCTCAGACGTTGCCGGCTCCGAGACTCGGGTCGGCCGGTGGCTCGACGCCCGGCTGAGGCCCAAGGTGCTCGTTGCCACCCAGACGAAGGTGATCGAGGCGGTGGTCGACGAATCGGGGCGCATGGTGCCGCTGACCCCGACCGTGTCCGTCGAACCGCAGGATCCCGCCGAACTGTGGCACATCGCGGCCGCCCTCACCGGTCCCGTGGCCACGGTGCTGGCCGGCCGGCGAACGGCTGGCACCGCGCTGGCTCGCGGCGCCATCAAGGTGGCCGCAGCCGACCTCCGGGCCCTTCCGCTGCCGACGGATGCCGCGGCGTGGGACGATGCCGCGGCGAAGGCCCGCTCGGTGGCTGCACACCCGACGCCGCAAGGTTGGAAGGCCCTGGCCGAGGCCCACATGCTCGCCTTCGGGCCGGTGGACGACGCGCTCGTGGCGTGGTGGCTGGAGCGGTTGGGCGTGGCCCCGGACGACGCGGCCCCGCCCGGTGACGAAACCGCCGTGCCGCACGGTGGCAAGAAACGGCCTTGACGGTATCGTCACGCCCGAGTTCACTGCTGTAACTGCCTCCGCTTGTCGGAGGCCCGTGTAACTGCCTCCGCTTGTCGGAGGCCACAGTTTCATCCAGAGCGGCCCGCCCTCCACCACGAGGAGTCGGGTCCGGCAACCTGGGCGGACACCCAAGGTGCCTCCCGCCTCGATCCTCCCGGTTCGAGCGTGGGGATGTGGCCCGGCTTCGGCGGGGCAACCAAGTGTCCACCGGCGTTCGCCTTCGGGCGACCCCGGTCCGGCCGACGCGGCGGGCTCCGACCAGGGCATTCCTCTAGGAGCACGACATGTCGCGCCAGGCGCCCGATGAACCCGATGGCCGGTCGCCGGCGTCGTTCTCGGACCTGCCGCGTCATCCCCGCGCGTACCGTGAACCGCTCCCGGTGACGGGTGCCTGGCGGGACGGCGATCCCGTGGGCCATCGGAGGTTCCATCGCCTGGCGGCAGTGCATCCGTTCGCCCTCGAAGGGGGTGGCAGCCTGTCGCAGGTGACGGTCGCCTACGAGACGTGGGGCGAGTTGAACGCCGACGGGTCCAACGCCGTGCTCGTCTGCCACGCGCTGACGGGCGATTCGCACGTCTCGGGCAGATCGGGTCCTGGGCATGTCACCGATGGGTGGTGGGACGATCTGGTCGGTCCCGGTCGAGGGATCGACACCGATCGCTGGTTCGTCGTGTGCGCGAACGTCTTGGGTGGGTGCCAGGGCACCACGGGCCCGTCGTCCCGGAAGCCGGGTACTGATCGGCCGTACGGGTCGGCGTTCCCCGTCGTGACCATCCGGGACATGGTTCGCGCACAGGCCAGCGTGGCGGACGAGCTCGGCGTGACCCGTTGGCACACCGTGGTCGGCGGCTCCATGGGGGGCATGCAGGTCATCGAGTGGGCGGTCATGTACCCCCACCGGGTGCGCTCGTTCTGCTCGTTCGCCAGCACGCTGGAGGCGAGTGCCGAGCAGATCGCCTGGAGTGCGGCCGGGCGCACGGCGTTGGCGCTCGATCCCCGTTGGCGGGGTGGCGACTATTACGACGCCGAACCCGGTGACGGGCCGCACGCCGGGCTCGCCGTAGCCCGTTCGATCGCCCAGATCACCTATCGATCCGACCCCGTGTTCGCCGAGCGGTTCAACCGCGACCTCGTCGACTCCCGGTCCGTCTTCGGGTTGTGGGACCGCTTTGAGATCGAGAGCTACCTCGATCATCACGGCTTGAAGCTGGTGCGCCGGTTCGATGCCAACACCTACCTGATCCTCAACCGCGCCATGGATCTCCACGATGTGGGCCGAGGGCGCGGCGGGGTGGCTCGGGCCTTGCAGCGCGTCTCGGCGCCGTCGCTGGTCACGTCGGTATCGTCGGACCGGCTGTACCCGCCTCGTCTGCAACGCGAGATGGCCGATGCCCTGACCGCCAGCGGCAGCCTGTGCACCTACGAGGTGATCGACAGTCCGCAAGGGCACGATGGTTTCCTGCTCGAAACCGATGCCCTCCAGCCCCTGCTCCGGTCGTTCCTCGACCGGGTCGAGGAGACGACATGAGCACACCCGACCCCGAACCCACGGACGGCGCCGCGGGCTCTGCGCCCGCCGATGGCGTGTTGTCCGGCCTTCGACCGGAGACCCGGGCGATCCGCGCCGGTCGTCGTGATGATGGCGGCGCCCTCGCTCCGACCCTGTGGATGTCGACGACGTTCGTGAACGAATCGGTCGATGCCGGGCGCGCCATGGCGACCAGCACCACCTCGCGCCGCTTCTACACCCGCTACGGCAACCCGACGATCTGCTCGTTCGAGGATGCCATCGCCGAACTCGAAGGCGCCGAGGCGGCTCGGGCCTTCGCGTCTGGCATGGGGGCGGTCGCCGCGGTCATCCTCGGCCTGTGCTCCAACGGAGACCACATCGTCGCCCAGCGCCAGATCTACGCAGGCACCCAACTGCTCCTGCAGAACGTGTGCCCCCGCTTCGGGATCGATGTCACGTTCGTCGACGGCATGAAGCCGGGCGCGTTCGCCGAGGCCGTCCGCCCCGGCCGCACGATGCTCGTAGTGGCCGAGACACCGGCCAACCCGCGCCTCGGCCTCGTCGATCTCGACGAGCTCGGCGCGATCACCGGGCCGATCAAGGTCGTGGACTCCACCTTCGCCACGCCTCTCGGTCAGCAACCCCTGCGCCACGGGGTCGACCTCGTCGTGCATTCGGCCACCAAGGCCATCGCCGGCCACAACGACGCCACCCTCGGCGTGGTCGCCGGCAGCCGGGACCTCATCGACTGGGTGTGGCAGTTCGCCGTGCTCCAGGGCGCCAACGCCGCTCCGTTCGACGCTCTCAACGGCCTGCGCGGCCTGCGTACGCTGGCGGTCCGGTTCCGCCAGCAGACCGAGTCCGCCCTTCGTCTCGGGGAGGTCCTGTACACGCACGCGGCCGTGGCGGACGTGTCGCACCCGGGGCTACCCTGGCACCCCCAACACGATCTCGCGTGCCGCCAGATGCAGTTGACCGGCGGGCTGCTCACCGTCGACCTCGTCGGAGGGTTCGAGGCCGGCCGGCGGTTCGTCGAGTCCACGAAGGTGGCGCAGCTCGCCACCTCGCTCGGTGGTCCCGAGACGCTGGTGACCCACCCGGCGTCGACCACTCACGTGGGGCTCACGCCGGGGGAGCTGGAGGCGTCGGGCATCACGCCCGGAACGGTGCGCATCTCGGTCGGCCTCGAGCACATCGACGACCTCGTCGCCGACCTGATCGCCGCCCTCGGCTGAGCTCGGATCGACATGCCCGAGCTGATCGAGGTGGAGTACTACCGGCAGTTGGCCGAGCAGGTCGTCGGGCGCACCATCGAGGGTGCAGACCTGCCGGACACGTGGTACGTGAAGGGCGTGCCGCCCCCGGTGCTGGCCGCCGCGATCGTCGGCTGCACGATCACCGGGGCCCGGCGTCGCGGGAAGTTGCTGATGCTCGATCTCGCTGATCCTTCCAGCATGGAAACCGACGGGCCGGTCCTGGGCCTGAGGTTCGGCATGACGGGGCGGCTGATCGTCGACGGCACGGCCGGCATCGACGAGTTGCGGTACGGGAGCGTCCGGGACGAGCCGGCCTGGGATCGCGCCGGACTGCGTTTCGTGGGTGGTGGAGTGCTCGTCATGAGGGATCCCCGCCGTCTCGGGTCGGTCGAGCTCGATCCGCCGGAGCACACTCTCGGACCGGATGCTGCGTCCATCAGCGAGCCGATGTTGCGGGCCGCCCGGGCCGGTTCCCGGGCCCCGCTCAAGGCCGCGTTGCTCGACCAGTCGAGGATCGCCGGGCTCGGGAACCTCTTGGTCGACGAGATCCTGTGGCGGTCCGGATTGTCGCCGCTACGTCCCGCCAACGGTCTCGATCCCGACGAACTGGCGGTGCTGGCCCGGACGATCCGGGCCACCATCCGCCTGCTGACGCGGCGAGGAGGATCGCACACGGGCGATCTGATGGAGCACCGGCGTCCTGGGGGTCGGTGCCCCCGCGACGGCTGTGAGTTGCGGCGCGACACGACAGGCGGCCGGACGACCTGGTGGTGCCCGGACCACCAGAGGTGACCGCACCTGCCGTACGGCGCGCGCGGTGCTGGTGGCGCCCGCCGTATGGCGTGCGACACCTGCCAGATAGGATGCCAGGCTCGTGGGAAGCCGGCCGGAAAGTCGATCGTGAAGATGTCGTCCGGTAGGTACGGCGAGGA
Source organism: uncultured Acidobacteriota bacterium (assembly GCA_963732655.1). GTDB lineage: Bacteria > Actinomycetota > Acidimicrobiia > Acidimicrobiales > SHLQ01 > CAVTWS01. Next base: position 705,495 of record CAVTAI010000013.1, read on the forward strand.
GCGTCGGGGACTCCGCCGGCTGCTCACCGTCGCCATGATCGGCGGCTTGATGGCGGCGAGCGTGGCCACCATGTCAGTGGCTGCTGCCCAGTCCGATGAGTCCGGATCGACGACAACCGTCGTAACCACGACGACTGTCGGGGGCGTGGACGGGGGCGTCGGCGAGGTCGACGGCACGAACACGACGATCCTGGATTCCAGCTCCACCGTCGCCACGACGACGACCGATCGCACCAAGGAACGCGTCGATCGTCACAAGCAGATCCTGGTCGGTCTGGGCCTCACCGTTGCCGCCTGCCTCGTCGCTTTCGCGTGGCACACGTCGCCGCGTCGCCGCGTCCGAGCCGAACGGCGAACGGCGATGACTCCCGATCGGTGGCCCTTGCCGAAAGAACGCACTTCGGCGCGTCGCGTCGCTGGCGACGCAGATGATCGTCGTCGCGTCGCTGAACCCGCTGATGATCGTCGTCGCATCGGAGATGTCGCCGGTGATCGTCGTCCGCTGGACGTTCCCCGTTCGCCGTCAGAATCACCCCTGCCTCCTGCCCTGCGGCTCAGTGGGGACCGCCGCGCCGCGCCGCGCCCGAGTGGTCGACCCGATCGACGCACGGTGGCGCGAGACGCGCTCATCCCCGACGAGGACGAAACCTCGGCGAGCCCGGGGTCCCGATCGCCGAGCCCCGAACCCCGAAAGGAGTCCGGCGGTCGTCCGGCTCGACGACCTCCCGCACGGCCCCCCGGAGCTCCGCCGGGCCGTCGCCCTCCGGGCCCGTCAGCCGAGGGTACCGGCGATTCCCAGGGTCGCCCGGCCCCGAATTCCCGGCCCCGGGTCGGCCCGTCGGCCGGCTCCAGCCCGCCTGCTGCCGTGCCACCCTCGGCGATTCCCTCCGTCGACGAGGGGCCACCCATCGGCGAAGAGCCACCGCCTCGCCCCCTTCGTGTTCCCCGCAACATGCCCGCTCCACGCCGCGGAGACCTCGGGAATCGGCCGGCGCAGCCGCCCCCACCCCGCCGCTCTCCGGGGCCTCAACCCCCGCGTCCTCCCGGAGGCGACCCGCCGCAGTCGTAGTCGCCGTCGGGCATCCGCTGCGCTCCTATGCTGTTCGTCATGGCCGACGAACTCGATATCGATGGCATGATCGCCCGGTTCCAGGAGCGTGCCCGGGCGGTACAGCGCCGCGATCTGCCGCCCGTGAGCGGCGCCGAGCGCGCCCAGTTCCTGCGGCAGGCTCAAGTGGACTTCCAGGACTATGCGATCATCGGCGACGCGACAGGCGAGCTGATCGATGGTGTCCTGGTCCTGCGAGTTGACCTTCGCGCGGCCACGGAGGGCGGCGGAAGCTGACCGGTGACGCGCCGGCCGTGGCGTTGAGTCAGTCGCCGGCCGCGGGTGTGGGTCGTGGTGTCTCCCGGTGGCCTAGCCTGGGCCGAGACCTACGCAGGTGATCGACCAGGAGGCAGCGGTGGCCGACGACGACCAGAACAACCAGGCGGTGCCGCCTCCTCCGCCCCCACCCCCCCTCCTCCGCCGTCGTCGTGGACCGCGCCACCGAGTCCCACGCCGCCGCCCCCTCCTCCGGCACCGGTGTTCGACGCCCCGATCCCGCCTCCGCCGGCCCCGGCGTTCGAGGCCCCGGTTCCTATTTTCGAGGCGCCGGCACCTCCCGTCTTCGAGGCTCCGCCGCCGCCGGTCTTCGAGGCGCCGGCACCGCCCGCGTTCCAGGCCCCGCCTCCGCCGCCTCCCGTCTTCGAAGCCCCGCCTCCGCCGCCTCCCGCGTTCCAGGCCCCGCCTCCGCCGCCTCCGGCTGCGCCCGTGTTTGACGCTCCGCCGCCGCCTCCTTCTGCACCGGTATTTGATGCGCCGCCGCCTCCGGCTGCACCGGTGTTTGACGCTCCGGCCCCGCCTCCTCCTGCACCGGTGTTCGACGCTCCGCCGCCGCCTCCTCCTGCACCGGTGTTCGACGCCCCGGCCCCGCCACCGCTGCCGTCGTGGGAGCCGGCCCCGCCTCCTGTGGAGCCGCAGGTCGACGCCCCGGCGCCACTGAATGTCGGCTCGAGCAACGAGACCGTCGTTTTCGCCCCCGTCGACATCGACGCAATCCGGGGTGCGGCAGCCGAAACCGTACCGCCGCCGCCGTCGTGGGATGCCGCTCCTCCTCCTCCTCCTCCTCCTCCGCCGCCGCCGCCGTCGTGGGATGCCGCCGCTCCGCCGCCGCCGCCGTCGTGGGATGCTGCTCCTCCTCCTCCAGCCGTGGTTGGGGCTCCTCCTCCGCCTCCTTCTGACTCGGGTTCCCCGCCGCCGCCGCCGCCCCCTGCGATGCCCTCAGCGGCCCAGAGCGAAGGCGTCTCCGATCCGTCGGGGCTCGGCGTGGCCTTCAACCAGATGGGCATGTTCACGAAGCGATCGGCCCGAATCGCCGTCGGGGTGATCGGTGTCGTACTCGACCCAGGCGAGATGGTCGAGGTCCTCGTGGCAGGTCGATATCGAGGCAACGATGGTGTCGTGGCTTTGACCGATCGACGGCTCGTCGTCGTGAACGACCGGGAATGGCGACCCGATGTCGAGGAGCTGATCATCGCTCCCGGCACGACCATCCAGGGCTGGCAAGACGATCGCTCGGCCGCTGTGGTGATCCAGGCCCCCAGCGGAGCCACGATCACGATCGATCAGATCAGCGAGCGCGAGAACGCACAACGGCTCGCTGCTGCGATCCGCGCACGAGCGGGCACCACCTGAACTCCGGTTCCAGACAGGCCGGGATCGCCGTGGCGGTGTCGGAAGTAGTGACGCCGGCTGCTACGATCTGCGTCGCCCTGCGGAAGTAGCTCAGTTGGTAGAGCATCACCTTGCCAAGGTGAGGGTCGCGAGTTCAAGTCTCGTCTTCCGCTCCAGCAAAACCCCCGGTCAGAGCCCATTTCGGTGGGCTCTGACTCGCGTTGTCAGTGCCGCGGTCTACTATTTCGGTCTACTATCCGTTCGATGATGTAGACCGAGAGGGGCCGAGATGGCGGTCGATGCGGGTGTGAAGGGCCGTAGGCCGGCCCCGTCGGTCGAGGCGGGGAAGCGCCGGACCAAGGGTGCCGGCGGGGTGGTGTTCCTTCGGGACGGCGTTTGGCGGGTCGATGTCGAGGTGAGCCCCGACCCGGTGACCGGACGTCGACGTCGGGTGTCCCGAACGGTGCGTGGTACCCGGCACGACGCTGGCGTGGCCTTGGCGCGTCTGCGTGTCGCCGATCACGAGAAGCGCCTGCCGTCGGTCGGCACGTCGGCCCGTTCCGTGCGCGCGGCCTTCGACCTGTACATCGCCACGATCGAGAAGGGGTTGATCGAGATGGCGCCACGTGGGCTCCTCACGGTTCGTTCGGCCGCGAACACGTTGTCCTCGGCCGTCCTGCCTGACGGGCGCGAGTTCGGAAGGCTCCGGCTGAGCCGCCTGACGTGGCAGGAGATCGAGGGCGCGTTCGCCGCTCTTCGATCGGCGGGACGTGGCGCGGCGTGGATCCGCCGGTGTGCCACCGTGTTGAATCAGACGCTCGAGCTGGCGCGAAAGCGCGGGCTCATCGACTCGAACCCGGCGAAGGACGCAGCGCGTCCTCGAACGGTTCGAACGAAGCCGTGGTCGCCGTCGACGGGCGAGATGCGCGAGCTGATCGCTTCCGTTCGCGTGTCCGATGAGGAGATGGGTGACGCGCTCGTCGTCCTGGCCGCCACGGGTGTGCGTAAGGGCGAGTTGCTCGCCCTTCAGTTCTCCGATATCGACTTCGTCGGCGAGGAGATCCATGTGGCGGCGGCGCTCAGCGACGGCGGACCACGGGTCGGCATCATCCGGAAGGAGACGAAGCGAGCCGACTGGCGGGACGTTCCTCTGACGACGAGCGCGCTAGCCGCCATTCAGCGGCGAGCCGATCGGTTGCAGGCCTTGACGGGCTCCGCTCCGGCCAAGGCGGCCTACGTCTTCTCCTGGTCACCCGATGGCGCCACGCCGTGGCGGCCCGACAGCTTCACTGATCGGTGGACCGTCGCTCGCGGGTCGTCCGAGGTGACCATCCGGGATGTGCGTCACTTCGCCGCCACGACGATGCTCGACGCTGGCGAGTCCTACCGCACTGTTGCCGAGATCCTCGGCAACAGCGAGAACACGCTGCGACTCCACTACGACGGGCGAGTCGACGTCGGCAAGCGGAAGGCGATCGTCGGCGCTCGAGTTGTCGTGAGCGGAGCAGGGATGAGTTCGCTGGCGGTTCGGGGGATGTCGATCCCGTGGGGTCAGGGGACCGCCCGGCAGGGCGGAGGCGAGGACATGGAGCGAAGCGGAGTCTCGCAGCCGGCCCTTGACGCCGATCGGCGAACACGATGGAGGCCGCGCCGCCGGACGGGCGGGGCGTAGTCGCGGTCACCGCTCGATGCCGAGGTGGGGCGAGTCTCGCTCGATCCCAGGGTGTCTCGCTGGTGCGGTCGCTCGGGCGAGGTTGTTGATGGCGTTCTGGGTGAGGTCGTGGCTGTGTTGGCGGCCGGGGTCGTCGCCGAGTCGTTGTGGTCGAAGGCCGGTGTGGCTGTGGGCGGTGTGGTGTTGGTCGAGGTGGCCGGCGGCGTGATCCCAGGTTCGGGCTGGTTCGCCGCCGGTGGGCCGGGCGCCGATGCTGTCGAGGATGTGGCGGTGTGGGTCGCGGCGGATCTGGCGGGCCCGGAGTTGCCGGTCGGGTTCGAGCTGGTCGTCGATGGCGGCGACCTGGTGTTCCCATCCCGGTCTCTGGACGGCGACGTGGCGGGCCTCGGTGAGCTGACGTTCGGTAGTGGCGGCGTGGCCGGCGAGCCGCTCGACGGTGGCCGTCTGGGCGTCGATGCGGGGTGGGAGGTGAGCGACAGTGCGTTTGGCGGCGGCGATGTCGGTTTCGTGGCCTCGTCGCCGGAACGGCCGGTCGTGCTCGGCGAGCGTGACGTTTGCTCGCTGGAGGTCGTTGCGGAGAGTGTCGAGGGCTGCGGCTTCTCGCCGGTGGTCTTCGCGTGCCCATTGGGCTTCGAGCGGTAGCTCGGCGATTGCCGTGCGGAGACGGTCGAGGTGATCGACGAGTTCTGCTCGCTGGTCGAACAGTCGGCGGAGGTCGGCGGCGAGGAGGGTGCCAGGCCGGTGGGAGCGCAATTCGGCGAGGTCGGCTTGGCGGGTGTGGGCGGGTTGGTCGATCCAGGATCGGTTGATGGACTCGACGAACACGTCGAGGGCGGTGGTCTCGCCGGTGAGGGCGATGTAGGCGTCGTTGTGGTGTCGGCCTCGGGTCATGGGGACGTAGAGGCCTCGGATGTCGGTGGGGCCGTGCAGGACGAGGATGGATCGGTCGACGGTGCGGCCTTGGGTGGCGTGGCTGGTCTGGGCGTAGCCGAGCTCGACGTGCTCGGAGACGTAGACGGCGGGGAGCCGAACCCGGCCGGATGCGCCGGTGGCGGTCAGGTCACCGTTGCGATGGACGGTGGCGATGACCCATTGGTCGCGGTTGTGGACTGGGAGCTGGCGGTCGGTGGTGAGGGTGCGGTCGTTGCGGCGGGTGACGATTTCGTCGCCGACGTGGAGCCGGTACCCGCCCGCGTCGACGGTCCGGCCCCGGGTGGTGAGCTCGCCGGTGTCGATGCGGCGTTGTTGGGCGGCGTGGTTGAGCCGGGCGACGGTGTCGTTGGTCGGCGCGGCGAGCACGACGGTCTCGCCGTGTTGGCGGGCGGTGTGCCAGGCGTCGAGGGCGTCTCGTTCGATGTGGGTGTCGGTTCCGCCGTGGAGGCGACCGTGACGCTGGTAGAGGTCGGCGACGGTGGCGTCACCGGAGCGGAGCCGGAGGGACGCGTCGCGTTCCCACGGCTGGATGAACCGGTGGACCCGGTCGAGTTCGATGGCTCCACATGTGTCGACGAGGAGCCCGAACATGCCGCCTCGGCCGACGGCGGAGAACTGCATCGGGTCACCGACCAGCGCGATGCGCCAGCCTCGGGTGTCGGCCAGGGCGGCGAGCTGATCGAGGCGGTCGGTGGGGACCATGGCCGCTTCGTCGACGATCACCGTGGCACCGACAGGGAGGTCGTAGCGCCGGTCGGGTGGGCGGCGCCTGTTGTGTTCGGTGAGGAGCTTGTCGACGGTATCGGCTTCGACGCCGGTCTCGGCAGCCAGAACGTCGGCGGCGGTCGCGGAGGGGGCGACACCGAACACCGGACGGCCGTCGGCGCGAAGCCGGGCGACCGCGGGTGTCAGGGCGGTGGTCTTGCCGGTGCCGGCCGGTCCGACCACGAGGACGAGGTCGCCGTGTCCGGCGACCGCCGCGGCTGTCTCGGCTTGAGGACCGGTCAACGCGACGCGGCTGTGGTCCACGGCGGCGACGTGGTCGGTGTTGGCGGTGCGGCGTTGCGCCCATTCCAGCAGCCGTGCTTCTTGGGCCAAGATGTCAGGGGTGGTGAGCGCCCGGTCGGCGATCGATTCGGTGATTGGTCGGCCGTCTCCGCGCAGCAAGGCATCGTCAGGGATCGGCCGGGAGATGTCGACGCAGTACTGGCGGATGGCCTGGTCGGTGAGCCGATCGAGCATCTCGGCGATGTGTGCGGGGTCGATGCCGGTGTCGGTGGGGAGGGCGGCGGCGATCTCGCGGGTGATCTCGGCGGGCCGCCAGCTCGACTGCTTCTCCGCTAGCGCGGCCATCGCCGCGGCGACCGTGTCGTTGCTTCGGACGACGTCGAGGTCGTGGGCGGCGAGCCATCCGGTTGCGTCATCGACGACCCGGGCCGGGTCCAGGCCGAGCGCGTCGACACGTTGGGTCCAGTGGGTGTGCATCAAGTCGGGGTCGGCGGGGTGGGGTTTCGCGGGTCGGCTGTCGACGACGGCTTCTCGTTCGAGGCGCCACCGTTCCCGCGGGGTCGGGTGCCGGTCGAAGGTGTCGGTGAACCGGTCGATCTTCACGTCGATGCGGCGGTTCACGTCGCTGGTTCGCTGCGAGAACTCTTCGAGCACGGCGGTGGGGACGAGGTCGAGCTCGGCGGTGCCGTTGGTGACGTCTTGCCAGGCGACACCGAGGCGGCGGGTCATCTCCGACCGCAGGGCGGCGTGGTAGATCGCCGACACGGTGCGTTGGTCCATCTTGAGCGACCGGGCATCGAGCGCGAGCCAACGCCCGTCGGGTGAGCGGACCCGGTTCGCGATGACGACGTGGGTGTGGAGCTGCGGGTCAAGGGCCCGGGAGGTGTGTTGTCGGAACTCCGCGGCGACGATGCCTTCGGCGTCGACGACCGCCACGTCTCCGTTGATCCGGTAGCGGGTGTGGGCGTGGGTTTCGATCCAACTGACCATCGCCGCCACCGCCGTGTCATGGGCGGCCAGGACCTCGGCGCGGGTGGCGGCATCGCCGAGGGCGAACAACGTCGATACCGATTTCGGCGCCGACGCGGTCACGTCGAACCCGCGGACGGAGTCATCGCCGTAGGGGCGGCCCAGGTGCACGGCGGTGCCGGTCGGGCTGTGCCCGGCCATGACCCTCAGGAACACGTCGTCGTCGACGTCGCCGGTGAGGCCGAGCTGGGCGGCGCCGTGGCCGTGCCAACGGCCCCGGGGTTCGTCGTTGTCGAGGTAGTAGGAGGGCAGCGCCTCGACGTAGTAGGCGCCGGCGCCTGGGCCTTTCAGGGTGGTGACCCGCGCCGTCACGACAACCGCCTCCCGCTGATCGATCGGCGCGGGGAGCGGTAGGTCGTGCACCCGTCTGTCACTCGTTGTGGTTGGTGGTGGGGGTGCGCTGCTCGGTTCATCAGGGGCCTTACGACGAGCGGAACGGCAGAGTCGCCGGCTCGTCGCCAGGACGGGGGCGGCCCGGGGAACGCAGCCGCTTCGGTCGAGCAGATGGCGCGGCTGTTGGCGGACTCCGGAGGTTGTCGAGGTCGCCGGGCCACGGAGGTTCGATGCCGAGCAGATCGGTGAGCGTCGGCCGCGTGACCATGCGGCGGCGACCGATCCGGACGGTGACCAGCTCACCGCGGGCGACGAGCTCGTACGCCGTCGACCGGCTGATCCCCAACAGCTCGGCGCTCTCGGTGACCGAGTACACCAACCGGATCGTTCGCCGCGCCGTCACCGCGCAACCGCCCAAGAACCGACCGACCCACCGGCATCAGTCAACGCAACGAGCCGGACCGGCGTCGACCGATCACAGGGCGGTGGCGTGCGCATACCCCTACGAGGGACATCGCGTCGCACGGAGTGCGACAGCGAGATCGACCAGCCGATGCCGACCTTGGTCGTGGCGCGGGTTCGAGACGGTGAACGCACAGCCCCCAAGGGACATCCACGGGCTGGTTCTGTGACACGAGATGCGCTGGTCCCGTTGTGTCCGAGTCAAACCGGGACACGCCTCCTACTCAACAGTCGGGGCCGGGCCGGGCGTCGCGGTTGACGCATCCCGCAGAGCGTGGTGAGGTCAGAGCTGAGCTTTGGTGTGCTGCACACGCGGCCGGAGCAATTGCCGCCGGGTTTGACTCCGACGGTGGGCACGCTGGTGGTGCCGCCGAGTTGCACGGTGGTGCGCTTCGCCGATCGCGAGATATCTCGGCGCCAGCGCGCGTACTTCCGCCAGAGCGGGGCCGTTCGACGCGCTGGTGACGTGGTGGTTCAAAATCTCGGCTCGCCACTTCCGTAGTGCCTTGCCGAGCTCTGAGACCTGGTCGGCGAGGTACGCGGGCTGGCCCGGTCCAACCGCACGGTCGCGGTGTCGGGAGGGTCGGTGAGGTACTCGTCGTCGGCCATCTAGCGGGCACCCAGCCGCCGAGCGTCATCATCGTCTCGTGGGGTCCTCGTGCCGGAGGCTTCCCAAGGGGCCGGTCAGGGCACCAATCGGTGAGGCGTTCGTTGCCGGTCAACAAGACTTCGCGGGCGATCCGCCGAAACGCGGAGCGCCAAGTTGTCCAGCACTTCGCAGGGTGACGTGACACGCATTCGGAGGTCCGCTGAAATTGGGTACCACGTGCTCACGCTATGTGTCTCGGATGCCAGCGGTGGTGAGTGATGCTTCAAATACGTCGTCCACCCTTCGCACTACTGATCCTTAGCACTCTCCTGGTGCAGGCGGGTATCGGCCGGACTCTTGATTGTGTGTCGCCCACCGTTACGTACTCGCCAGTCACCGTCGATCGTGGTAGTACCGTTACCGTTATTGGCGACGGGTTTGGAGACAGCTGTATTGATACGGGTCCGCCAGTCCCAGGTGACGACCGGTTAGGAGCTCCGCTTACTGGCATCCAGATATCGTTCGTTCAAGACGACGATGAAGTGCTCGTTGCGGTGGGAGATGCCGATGACGATTATCAGTTTTCCGTAGACATCGTCGTTCCTGCTAGTCTTCATCCCGGTACAATGGAAATTGTTGCGACCGTTGCTGGACACCGTGTAGTGGACCGAACACAGTCGGTTATCACAGTCACCGAGGCAGAAGTCGAACGGATTGAAATGACAGTCGTCGAGTTCGGTCGGTTCGTCAGCGAGCCTGAGCCGCAGCGCGACACGGCCGACACGAAGATCGCGCTCTGGATCCTTGCACTCGGCGGTGTTCTCGCAGGTGCCTCTGCGCTCGTCGTCGTTCGAAGGAGGAGTTGAAGCATTGGTGAGGTTGTCCCGGTAGTTGTGGAACTTGAGGTGGCGGTCTCCCGCTCGATGCCTGCCAGCTGGTAGGTGTCGGGCGACCACCAAGTCACTCGACAAGAAAGGGACCACCACCAATGAAGAAGAACTACCGGAAGAAGGCCGCGCCCGCGGTGACCGGCAGCGAGCTCGCGTTGCCTGACACGGTCAGCGTTGCGATGTCTGAGATCGGCGCCGCGGTGAAAGAAGGCCTGTTGGCGCTCGCTGTGGCGGCGGGCTTGCAGGTGATGGGGCGAGTTCAACCGGTCCTCGCGACAGCGGCATTGTAGATGTCGGTGGCGGTTGACCAGCCGATGCTGCGGCGGGGCATGGTGTTGATGCGGTGTTCGATGGCTCGGTGATCGTCGGCGGTGTAGGCGTGGAGGTTGGTGCCTTTGCCGACGTAGCGGCGGATGAGGCCGTTGCCGTTCTCGTTGGTCGGGCGTTGCCAGGGGATGTGGGGCTCGGCGAAGTAGATGTCGATGGCGCATAGCTCGGCGTGGCGGGCCATCTCCGAGCCCTGGTCCCAGGTCAAGGTCCGGCGCAGCTCGGGTGGGATCCGCTCGAGGATCTCGACGAGCCCTGCCAGGGTCTCGTTGGCGCTGTGGCCTTCGGGGAGATCGGCGAACCACAGGTGGCGGCTGGCCCGGTCGAACATGGTGATGATGGCGGACCGGTTGAACGCCCCGCAGATCAGGTCGCCTTCGAGGTGACCGACCTCGCTTCGCTCGCCGGCCACCGCAGGTCGCAGGCCGATCAGGTTGAACGTCCCGAGCGGCCCAGCCTTGGGTTCAGCGGCGATGCCGGTCCCTCGGCGGTGTTTACGGCAGCGCCGTCCCCGGTGCAGGCCGGCGTGGAGGCCCTTGGGGAGACCGCGCCGGCCCTGTGCGTGGACAGCCTGGTAGATCGTTTCGTGCGACACCGTGCCCGCCACGTCGGGGTAGACGCCCCGGGCGAGCTCGACCGAGATCGTCATCGGCGAGTCCTTCGCCTTCAGCCGGGCCGTCACATGAGCCGCCAGCATCGGGTCAGCGACCAGGCACCGGACCTTCGGGCGGGCCCTCGCCGCATCGGCGCGGACCTGGGCCTCGACAGCGCGATACGTGCCCCGGCCGCCGTTGCGGCCGACCTCCGCGGTCATCGTGCACCGGTGCCGGCCCAGCACCAACCCGATCGCCGCGTCAGTGTCACCCCGCTCGATCCCCGCCCGAATCTCCTCGCGCTCGCTCAACGTCAACGGATCCGATGGCATGCTGAGCACTCCACTGGTCGGCTCGTGTGTAGACAGCGCGCATCATGCACGCCCTCACGCTCCGACCGGTGGAACCCATCACCTCACAGTGATGCCGTCACCCCTTGAACTCGCCGAGCCCCCAAACGCAAAGGATTGACAAATACCACAATCCATGGTCCAATTCTAACCCACCCAAACGGAGGACGTCTCATGCGTAAGCGTCTGATGCCGGTCGTCGCCGCCACAGCGGCAATGGCAACGTTCGCGCCGACCATAGGTGCGGTAAGTGCAGATTCGTTCGGAAATGGTCCCGGCGACGAAGGGTGGCGCCCAGATAACAAGGATCATGATTGGTGCTTCACGGCCAGTTGGCTAGGGAACTGGAGTAGCACGGCGAATGCGCGACACAGTTATCTAAGCAGTGCCACGACATTCGACGGCGGCACCAACGACGCCTGTGGGCCTGGGATCGACGTTCAGTGGGCGACACTGAACACAACGGCGTGGAGAGGTAGTTATAATTGCATCTCGCTCAGCGGGGACATCTGTGACACCGCGACACTAATCATCTCCACCAACGAATCGACACTGCCAGCGAACGAGCGCGGCAAGACGATGTGCCACGAGCTTGGACACTCCACAGGACTTCGGCATGGTGGATCATCCGATTGCATGCTGAGTGGCAATTCTACCCTGACCAACTACGACTCTCACCACATTTCACACATCGACGCGCAGCTGCGTACATCTAAATAGCTTTGACGATGGTTGCCTGCATCCTCACAATCACAACGGACACAACGGACTAAAGGTGGGCTTCTGATGCGCCGAATCCGACGACTCATATTTGCGATCACTACTGTGGGCGTGCCGGCGCAGGCGGCTATAGCCTGCGGCGCAGATGATAGCACGCCCGAACTAGGCCAAGAACTAGCATCACCAGATCTTACCCTTGAGGACTACCTCGATTCTTTCAGTTTTGATTTTGAGCCAGCGCGTACTCTGACCGAACTGGCGGCATCCTCCGAACTGGTTGTACTGGCTACGCTCGTGTCGATCAATGATGGAACAGTCTTCGGCGACTCTGCCGACGATCCCCTTGCGGTACGGTCAGCTCGACTAACATTTGAAGCAGAGTCGGTCAGTGAATCCATAGTGATGGAACTGCCTCGACCAACGAACCTGGAGCCTGCGCAGATCAGGAGCCTCTTCGGTGAGACTCAGCGTGTCGTTCTGTACCTAGTCGAGGCGGATCCAATCAGTGAAGCGGATCGGCCCTTTCTTCACAACCTGCCCGACGGGACTTTATGGCGTCTAACTACGCCGCAAGGCTTCTTCATCGAGCAGCCAGACGGAAGCGTTCAACAGTTGTCTCGGGAGGGCGGGCTCTCCCTGCCTGAGGACGCACGCCTCGGCGACGCATTGCCCGCTGGTCATTCTGGTGACGTAGGTAACGGGTGAGTGCTATCTCGTGAGAGCAAGGAGCTATCAATATCAAGCTGCGAAGATGTGTACGGACGGCCAGAGGCTGAGTACTGGTGCCTAATCCCGGGCGGCGGTGACGGTGAGGGCTGAGCCTCGTGACTAATTGTTTGGATAGGAATACAGGTGCTGGACGTCAGCTCTCCAACAAGTTGACTACCGTGCTGACGCCCAGTGGCGCCGTTGCAGGCAGGAATACGAGCATTCAACTTCACCTCTCCTCGATTGAGGATAAAGAGAAACCACCAGTCGACGTAGCTATCGGAACGAATAGCCGTGGGAGCCATGCTTCAGTTTCGGATATGTTTAATGCTTACTGCGCGGTCAAGCCGTTGCTCGGCTTGGCTCTCGGCCACGTTGCGGCCGACTACGCGATGTCACTGGATACAAGCATCGGCGAGCTCCTAGGGCGGGGATGCCCTCGTTGGGTGTCAGCTGAAGTGCGCCTGCGGGACATTCTCTCCCATCAGGCCGGGCTGGAACATCCGAAGCTTTCACTTTGGCTCATGTGCGGCCCGGACGATCGCTCAGATTACCTCAGCCAGTTGCCCGATCAGATGCCGCGGAGCGTTTACTCGGATCTTGGAGCAGGGCTTCTAGTCGAACAAGTCATCTCTACTCTGACCGGCTGCGCACCAGCAGAGTTCATCTTCCACAGAATCCTTGCGCCTCTGAACCTGACCTCGGATATCGTCGTCAGAGCTAGGGATCTGGGGTCTGAGGAGATCGCAAAACGAGTGATGGTGGCAATGACGCAGGGTCGATTCGGGCCTGTGCCGATGCTTGCACAGGGCGACCGGTGGCGACTGGGCCGCTTGCACCCTGCAGCAGGTGCTCTGGTCTCCGCCCGTGGTCTCGGCCGGTTGTATCGTGCCATCGGGATCGTGGTCAGGACTGGGCGCGAGTTGGACGGCATGCCACCGCCCTCGGTGCTGGAGGATTTGTTACGGCCATGCCCTGACGGTACGGTCGTGAGCGACGGTGCATATGCTGGAATGTTCATGACTGGAGCAGCGCCGTTCGGAGTTGAGGAGTTCAAGGGTAGGATTCTCGGCCACACCTCCGGCGTCATGAACGTACTCGGTTGTTTCGACGATCGTAGCGGCATGGTTCTTGCGGGTGTATTCAATGGAGTTGCGTTTGAACGGGACGATCTAATCGCATCTCGAAGCACGGCGGTTGATACTGCGGTTGATTGGTATATGGCAACCTTTGGGGGCCTTGATGATTGAGTATTCGAGCATTGATTGGTGGAAGGAGGTTTCCGCGCTCCTTGATACGGGCGAGACTGGCGGCGTCAGCGACGCTCTCATTGCCGTGGTCCACAGATGCTCAGATCAACCCCGGTCGTCGAGTGTGCAGATATATGGCGGGCTCGGACTCATAGGATGGATCCCGGAATGTAGGTGGCTGGAGTTAGGTCCTCAATATGTGCCGACGTTGGTTATGCAGTGTAGCCATAGTGAGAGTAGGGATCTCTCTTTGGCTCGTCGGTCGCTGGCATCATGTTCGGCGGTGCAGTTCTCGTGGCATGGACTGGAAGTTAGCAGCTTCGGTTTGAGGCCGACGTCTCTTGCTCGATCTGAACCCGACGACTGGCAGGTGAGGGTGGTGGTGGAGGTACGTTCGACGGATGGCCCGTTTGGAGGCACTCGTGGTTTCCTCGAGACAAGCAGCCGGTCGATTGGCTGGACGCTTAGTCGCCCAGCCGGGGATGCGGACTGGTTGGCAATTGAGTCAACCTTCGACGCCATTGTGCGCTGGGTGAACACACCTTCGCTTGGTGTGGGAGAGTTGATCTGGCGCGGAGCGAAGACGTCGGGTGACCATCTACTCTTTGCTTACGTCGAGGGTGTTAAGAATGCGGAGGACTACTCTCGGCTAAGATCCGCTTCAGGGCTTGAGGGCTTCCTCGCTCGCTGGTACGAGCTTGCGGCAATGGCGCGGTCGGTGGATAGTCTGGACCTCATCGAGACGTTCACGGCTGCGGAGTGAGCGAGCGGCCTGTCGACTTCCTGTGACGCGGGAGTGTAGTGAATGCGGAGTCCTGGCCGACCATCCGAGCGTGCGGGCGCTGACGCGGTAGCGACAGAGGCGAGCAGGCATTAGCCGCAATACCGTTTAGTTAGGTGCGGAGGATGGTGGTGACGGGCGGTCCGTTGGGTTGGGGCCAGTTGGCGTGGTGGGCGCGTTTGACGTGCCACTTGACGTATTTGCGTTTGATGAGTCGGGGGTTGGATCGGTGGCGTCGCGCCGGGTTGAGTCGCTGGCCGATCAACACGATGGCGTGGCGCCAGGCGTGGTCAGTGCCCTGAGGGGGAAAAATCGCGCGCCGCTGAGAGGGAGCGGCGAACGATGCGGAGTGCGGCGACGAAGCTGACCCGGTCCGGGTCGACGTGGGCGTGGTCGGCGGCTTCCCACATGAGGGTACGGATCGCGAAATGGCAGCACAGGTGGCCCCAGAGTTCTTGGAGGACGAGATCGGGTGACTTCGAGCGCAGCACGGTTCGGGCTCCGCGCTGGTGGGTCTTGAGCTCGTCGAACGCGGATTCGATCTCCCAGCGCTGCGCGTACGCGGCGGCGAGCTCGGTGGCGGTCACCTCGCCGGGATCGACCAGGGTGGTGAACAAACGGAACGGTCCCGCCTCGACGCCGCGGCCGTCGTCGACGTGGTAGTCCACGACGCGCACGATGACGGCGTCTGTGTTCAGCTTCGAGTTGTTGGCCCGGAGCTCGCCAAGCCACGAGCCGTCGTCGAGGACCTCGATCTGGCGGGGATTCACGTTGGTCTTGGCCCGCCACAACAAGTCCGCTCCGGTCGCTGCGGCTTGTTGCCACAAGGCGAACCCGGTGAAGCCCCGATCAGCGAGCAGCACCATGCCAGGCTCGAGCCGTTCGATCAGCGGCTTCGACAACGCCAGCTCCGACGTCGTGTACGCGCCGATCTCGGCGTCAAAGATCGTATGAGTTCCGCACTCGGCCAACGCCACCATCCGGACCTGCGCAAACGCGCAACGCTCGCCCTTCATCACCCCGGGCCGACCGAAGAACGCGTCGTTGACGACGGTGTCAGCCACATCGAACGTCGTCCCATCGATCGCCACCATCCGCCGCCCAGCCAGGAACGACCCCGCGGTCCCCGCGGTCGCCAACGGCCGCGCCACCCGCTCGAACAACGCCCTGACCGGCTCGAACCCCAACCGGTCGCGGGCCTGGAAGATCGCCGACTTCGACGGCAACCGAACCGGCTCAGTGCCCGCCTCCGCCCACGCCAACCCGTCGGTCATCAAACCCAGCACGTCCTCATACGAACCCTCAGAATGCAACGCCATCCCCACCGCGAAGTACGCCATCGTCCGCGCCGGCAACAACCGATGCCGCTGCTCCTTGCGCCCCGTCGCCGCGATGACCTCGTCGACGGCACCGGGCGGAAACACCCGAGTCAGCAGACCAACCGAGACAAGGTCCGACAAGCGACGCTCGGACTCAGGCTTCTTCCAACCAGCGCGGGGCATACCCCCAAACTACACTCATGTAACCCTAACTAAACGGTATTGGCATTAGCCGACAGGCGCGATGAGCGGAAACGGCGACACGATCTTCAGGATGAGCCCTTGTTCTCCTGACTGCGAGCTTCTACGGAGCGGAGCCGGGGTCAAGCGGTGCCGGATGCGATACACGAGGACCGGAGCGTGGCGGAGCCCTTGACGCCGGCGAGCACCGTAGGACGATGTCGAGGGAGAGCAAGGGTGACTCGTCCTCATTCCTCGTGTCGCCGTCATCAACGTTTTGCGTGTCGGGCAGTGGTCTGTCTGTCAGTCTGTCTCGCGAGCGCCTGCTCGCGAGACGACAGTGCCACGCGGGCGTGGACTCACCCGAGCGGATGACGTGACGGTCTCGCCGTCGTCTGTCCGGCAATCTTCGGACCACGCGATCAGTGACCCGGTCTTGGTGAGTCGCCGATAGTAGACCGCTCTACTATTTCGTCGGACGGGCCCGGATCGGGTCGGACTCGCTGGACGGTTGGCCGGACGGGATCGGACTCGCGGGCCGGCGTCGGACCGGTCCGGATGGGGGGCATCACGTTGCCAAGGTGAGGGTCGCGAGTTCAAGTCTCGTCTTCCGCTCCATAGAACCGCAGGTCAGAGCCCATCTCGGTGGCTCTGACGCCGTTTTCGGTCGTTGCTGTGGGCGGTTCGGTGGTCCCGACGACTGGACGAGAGGCGGCCGGGCGGGGTCGCTGTGACATGGACTGCACGCTTTCGTGGTGGCGGATCGTGCGGGTCGGTCAGGGCGTGATCGAGCGTGCGATGTCGGAGATGCGTCGGTACAGGCGAAGGTTCTCGAGGGGCAGGAAGCCGTGGTGACGGTAGAAGGCCGCGGCGTCTTCGTCGATGGCGTCGACGACGAGGGCGCGGGCGCCGTAGTGATGGGCGCCAGCGACGGCCCGGATGAGTGCGTCGCGCAACAGGTCGGCACCGAGGCCGGAGCCGTGCTCGGAACGGTCGAGCGCGAGGCGAGCGAGAAGGAGCACGGGGACGGGATCGGGTTGGCCTCGGCCGAGCCGCGACGGTGTTGTGGCTCGTTCGACGCTACCCATCGCGACCGCGTAGTACCCTACGACGACCTGGCGGCGGCAGAGTACCCACGTGGCCGCGGTCCCGGCAGCTGCGGCCACCCCGGCGGTGCGTCGTAGCCATTCATCGAGCGATTCGACACCGCTGCTGAACTGGTCGACGAGGTGACGCTCCGGATCGAACAGTTCGATCGGCCGAAGGGGGCCGGTGGTCACCGCGTGGGGATCTGGGTGGTCCGAGTGAACAGGCGGACCAGCTCGGGGACCTCTTCGGCTGGGTCGTCGAGCGCAGCTACGAAGGAGCGGAGCGCTCGGTCCGACACGGTGATCATGTTGGCTCTCTGGAGAACCTCCTGAGCGTGCTCGACGGCGCTCGAGAGGACGAACCCCGACACGCTCTGCCCGGTGATGGTCGCTGCGTGGCGCAGCGCTCGTTCTTGCTCGGGCGCGAGCCTGAAGTTGAGACGGCCGGTCAGGGTGTCGGACATGTACGTACTGTACACGTACAGCTGATGGTCGTCGACCAGGGCTGGCCCACGCCGAGGGAGGGTCGGCTGATAGTAGACCGCTCTACTATCCCGCCGGACTGGCTCGGATCGGGTCGGACTTGCCGGACGATCGGCTGGGCGGGATCGGACTCACCGGACGGTGTCGGACCGGGTCGGACGGGTTCCCTCACCTTGCCAAGGTGAGGGTCGCGAGTTCAAGTCTCGTCTTCCGCTCCACGATCGCTTCCGTCAGAGCCCGCCCCGGTGGGCTCTGACGCCGTTTTCGGTCGTTGCGGCGAACGAGATTGATTGCGCTGCGGTGCGGTGTGGTCGGTCGCGGTGGCGGTTCGGTGTTCCCGATGAGTGGACGGGAGGCGCGCTGCACGATCGCTACGTCATGGCCGTCGCGCCGACAGACACCGCTGGGTCCGGCCAACCGTGGCGGGAAGATACTCGGCTGCTCTCCGCAACACGACGTCATCATCGAAACGCTTCGGTGCGCGCGTCGGACCATGGTCGGCGGTTGACGCGTGCGCTAAGTTCCATCATGTTCGATCGCACATTCTCGGGGGAGTGACGTGGACGACGGGGGGGACCATGAGGAGCCAGCTGACGCGCCGACGCCGGCCGCGCCTGGTCGCCTTCGGGTCGAGTACCTGACCGGCGAGGGGATCATCGTCGGCACGCCCCGCCCGCGACTGTCGTGGTGGCTGCCGACCGGCTCGGCCCGGCAGCACGCCTATTGGATCGACATCGACGGGGTGACGTCGCCCCGGATCCCCGGCTCCTCTGCCGTGCTCGTGCCTTGGCCCGCCGACGGCCTGTCGTCGCGTGGCCCGGTGATGTGGCGGGTGCGGGTCGAGACCGACCAGGGGATCAGTGCCTGGTCGTCGCCCGCCCGATTCGAGGTGGGTCTGCTCGAGGCGGCCGATTGGCAGGCGGCGTGGATCGGCCCCGTGGAGGTCGAGCGGCCGCTCCCCGGGCAGCGGCCGGCCTACCTGTTGGCCCACGAGTTCGAGCTCGACCGGATCACCCCGGCCCGCCTCCATGCCACCGCGCACGGCATCTACGAGATGTTCCTCAACGGCCGGCGGGTGGGCGATGTGGAGCTCGCTCCGGGCTCCACCAGCTACGCCTCCCGGGTGCTGGTCCAGACCTACGACGTGGAGCCCTACCTGGGGGTCGGCCGGAACCGGTGGGAGGTGCTCCTCAGCGACGGCTGGTACCGGGGCACGATGGGGTTCAACCAAGAGGCCGACTGCTTCGGTGACGACGTGGCCTTCCTCGGCCAGCTCGAGGTGGGCTCCACCACGATCGTCACCGGCCCCGACTGGACGTGGGGGCGGTCGAGCATCGTGGCCGCCGACCTCATGGTCGGGCAGAGCACGGATCTCCGGATCGAGCCCCGGGCCGACAACCCGGTCCGGGTAAACGATCTCGGCCTCGATCACCTCGCCATCAGCCCGTCGCCCCCCGTCCGCAGGGTCGAGGAGATCCGGCCAATGGCGGTCACTCGCCTGTCCTCGGGTGCGGAGGTGGTCGATCTGGGCCAGAACATCAACGGCTGGGTCCGCCTCGACGATCTGGGTCCGGCCGGCACGGAGATCACCCTCACGCACGCCGAGGTGGTCGACCGCAGCGGCGACCTGGATCGCTCCAACCTCCGCGTCGAGCGCGACGGCAAGGACATCGACGCCGGGATGGTCGACCGGGCGATCTCGGCCGGGCGCGACGGCGAGGTGTTCGAGCCCCGACACACTACCCACGGGTTCCGGCACGTTCGCGTGGAGGGACACCCGGGGTCGGTCGACGGGTCCGTCACCGGTGTCGTGGTCCACACCGACCTCGTCCGTACGGGGTGGTTCTCGTGCAGCGACGAGCGGATCGATCGCCTCCACGAGGCGGCGGTGTGGAGCTTCCGCGGCAACGCGTGCGACGTGCCGACCGACTGCCCCACGCGTGAGCGGGCCGGGTGGACGGGCGATTACCAGCTCTTCGTCGATTCGGCGACGTTCCTCTACGACGTGGCCGGCTTCTCGGTCAAGTGGCTGCTCGACGTGGTCGCCGAGCAGCGCGACGACGGCGCCATCCTCGGGATCTCACCCAACCCCGGCCTGCGCCGTGGCAACGACGACCCCGGGTCCGTGTGGAACCTCATCCAGGGTTCCGCCGGTTGGGGCGATGCGATCACGATCGTGCCGTGGCACCTGTGGAGCACCTACGGCGACGCTGAGGTCCTCGAACGCTGCTATCCGGCCATGATCCGCTGGATGGAGTTCGGTCTCGCGTCGGCCCGTTCCGGCCGCCACCCGAGCCGATCAGACCGCCCGGCCGGGGCCCACGAGGAGTACCTGTGGGACACCGGCTTCCACTGGGGCGAGTGGCACGAGCCCGGTTTCGACGCCCTCGACATGTCGTACTGGGAGCAGGATCGCGGCCCGGTGGCCACCGCCTACCTGCACCGCTCGGCCACGATCACCGCCGCGGTGGCGCGACTGTTGGGCGACGACACGGAGGCCGACCGGTTCGAACAGGTCGCGTCCGCCACGCTCGAGGCCTGGCGCCTCGAGTACATCGGACCCGACGGCAGACTGGTCCCCGACACCCAGGCCAACCACGTGCGCGCCCTGGCGTTCGGGCTCGTGCCCGAATCCCTCCGGGCGCCGACGGCCCAGCGGCTTGTCGACCTGGTCCGTGCCGCTGGTACCCACCTGACCACCGGCTTCCTCTCGACCCCGGACCTGCTCCCGGTGCTGGCCGACACCGGGCACCTCGACGTCGCCTATGAGCTGCTCTTCCAGGACACGCCGCCGGCCTGGCTCCCCATGATCGATCGGGGTGGAACCACCGTGTTCGAGGCGTGGGACGGGATCCGGGACGACGGCACGCCGGTCGATTCACTGAACCACTACAGCAAGGGCGCCGTGATCTCGTTCCTGCACCGGCACGTCGCCGGGATCCAGCAGGCGCCCGGGTCGAGCGGCTTCGAGCGGATCCGCATCGCCCCCCGTCCCGGCGGCGGGCTCACGTGGGCCCGGGCCACTCACGATTGCGCCCGCGGGCGCATCGAGTCGTCGTGGCGACATCTCGGTGACTCGGTCGAGGTGCAGGTCACGGTGCCACCCGGGTCCACCGCCGAGGTGCTGCTCCCCGACGGCGCCCGGCACCACCAGGGGCGGGGGCAGGCGACCTACGTGTCGTCGATCGCCGCGACGGGCGAGCGGCGTGAGGAGGTTCCGTGAACGACCCGATCCCTGTCGACTGGTCCGGCGTGGACCATCAAGGACAGGAGCCCGTGCCGGCGTCGCTGGCCACGGCGCTGCTCGACATCGAAGCCGAGCGCCAGAACGAGGAGCGGCCGGAGGAGGTGCTCTTCGCCGACGATCTCCTCCCCGGGGCGACCCAGGAGACGATGACGCTCCGCGAGGGTCTCGCTCGCGGCGGGCTGTTCACGTTCGTGGTGCTCACCCTGCTCAACTCGCTCGACGAGCTCGAGCAGGCGGCGCTGTCGGTGCTGGCCCCGGACATCCGTGACACCTTCGGAATCGGCAACGGCGTGATCGTGTTCACCTCGGCCATCGCCGGCGCCACCCTGGTGCTCGGTGCCCTGCCGATGGGCTGGCTGGCCGACCGGTACCGGCGGGGCCCGATCGTCGGCCTGTCCAGCCTGGCGCTCGGCGCCTTGGTCATGGTGTCGGGGCTCGCCACCAACGCCTTCTCGTTCTTCTGCTGCCGGTTCGGCGTCGGCTTCGCCAAGTCGAACACGATCCCAGTACACGGCTCGATCCTGGCCGACACCTACCCGATCGGCGTGCGAGGCCGCATCAGCGGCACCACGTTCGGCCTCGGCCTGGCCATCGCCGCCATGAGCCCGATCCTCGTGGGCGGAATCGCCGACCTGGCCGGGGGCGTGGAGGGGTGGCGCTGGGCCTACCTGGTGCTCGGTGTCCCCGTCTTCGTGATGGCCGTGCTGGCCTTCCGCATCCCCGAGCCGATCCGGGCGCGCAGGAGATGACGAGCGTCCTGGGAACGGTCATCGACGGCAAGGATCCCGAGATCTCGATGGAGGCGGCGTTCGCCCGACTCCGTCAGATCCGCACGTTCCGGACCGTGATGGTCGCCTTCGCCGCCATCGGCTTCGGCCTGTTCACCGGCCCGGTGCTGCGCAGCCTCTACGTGGAGGATCGCTTCGGTCTCGACTCGCTCGAACGCGGGATCATCGGCAGCGTCGAGGGCGTCGCCTCCCTGCTCATGATCCCGCTTGCCGCGCAGCGCTACGACAGGGCGTTCCGGGCCGACCCGGCCCGGGCCCTGAGGCTGGTCGGTCTGATCATCGCCCCCGTGTCGGTCCTGGTGCCGATCCAGTACCTGATGCCCAACGCCGTGCTGTTCACCATCGTCGGGCTCTTCCCCGCCATGCTCTTGTTCGCGGCCTTCACCATGGTCGGGCCGATCACCCAGTCGATCGTGCCTTACCGGCTGCGGGGCATGGGCGCCGCGCTGTCCTCGATCTACCTGTTCTTCTTCGGCGCAGTGCTCGGGGCGCTCCTGTCGGCCGCCCTCACCGAGTCGGTCGGCCCCCGGGCCGCCGTGCTCACGATCGTGCCCGCGGCCAACCTGATCGGGGCCGCGCTGATCTTCCGGGGTGCGTCGTTCATCCGCAACGACCTGTCGCTCGTGGTGAAGGAGCTCCAGGAGGAGCTCGCGGAGGCCGAGCGGCAGAAGACGCTCCCCGACGACGTTCCGAAGCTCCAGGTCAACGGCGTGAACTTCAGCTACGGCGCCGTGCAGGTCCTGTTCGACGTCGGCTTCGAGGTCCGCAAGGGCGAGGTGCTGGCCCTGCTCGGCACCAACGGCGCCGGCAAGTCCACGATCTTGAGGGTGATCGCTGGGCTCGGTGTGCCCTCGCAGGGCGTGGTGCGGGTCGACGGCCGGGTCATCACCTTCGTGGCGCCGGAGCGCCGCGGCTCGCTCGGGATCCGGATGCTCCCCGGCGGCAAGGGAGTGTTCCCGGCCATGTCGGTGCGCGAGAACCTCGAGGTGTCGGGGTTCGTGTACCGGCACGACCTCGCCGACCAGCAGCGTCGCATCACCAAGGTGCTCGACCTGCTCCCCGACCTGGCCAGGCGTCAGGACCAGCGGGCCGGCACGCTGTCGGGTGGCCAGCAGCAGATGCTCGCCCTCGCCGCCACGCTCCTCCACGAGCCGGAGCTGCTGCTCATCGACGAGCTGTCGCTCGGTCTGTCGCCCATCGTGGTGCAGGAGTTGCTCCAGGTCGTGGAGCGCCTGCGGGCTGACGGCATCACGATCGTGATCGTGGAGCAGTCGCTCAACGTGGCCCTGGCGCTGGCCGATCGAGCCGTGTTCCTCGAGAAGGGTCGGGTGCGTTTCGAAGGCGCGGCCCAGGACCTCGCCGAACGTGAAGACCTCGCCCGGGCCGTGTTCCTCGGGACCGAAGGCGGGTAGCGCGGTGCTGGCCACGTGGTTCACCCGGCAGCTGCTGTTCGACGGCGTGGTGCGCGGCCTGGTGTTCGGTCTGGTCGCCATGGGCATCGTGCTCGTCTACCGGTCGAGCCGGGTCATCAACATGGCCGTGGCCAACCTCGGCATGGTCGGTGCCGGTCTGCTGGTCCTGCTCGACGTGGAGTACGGCCTGCCCTTCTGGCTGAGCGCGGCGATCGCCTTGGTGGCAGGAATCCTCTACGGCGCCGTGATCGAGTTGGCCGTCATCCGTCGCCTGTTCAACGAGCCGCGTGTCATCGTGCTGGTGGCCACGATCGGCCTGGCCCAGCTCTCTCTGCTTCTCCTGATCGTCCTCCCCGACGTCGAGAACGGTCGGGAGGGCTACCCCGTCCCGATCGGTTCGATCCACGAGTGGGCCGACATCCGGGTCCGCGGGCCGCAGCTCACGATCCTCGTGGTCGTGCCGCTCATCGCCGCGGCTCTGGCATGGGTGCTGAACCGCACGGCGCTCGGTAAGGCGGTCCGGGCCTCGGCCGACAACCCGGAGCTGGCCCGGATGGCCAGCATCAACCCCAAGATCGTGTCCACCGCGGTGTGGTCCGCGGCGTCCGGGCTGGCCACCGTGGGGCTCGTGATGCTGGCCGGTGACAACGGCTCCTCGACCGGGATCGACAACCTCGGGCCGTCGACGCTCGTTCGCGCCATGGCCGCCGCGGTTATCGCCGGCCTGGTGTCGTTCCCCCGGGCCTTGGCCGCCGGGGTGGTGATCGGCGTGGCCGAGAAGCTGGTGGGGTTCAACTACAACACCGAGACCGGCCTGTTCGACTTCATTGTTTTCGTCGTGATCCTCGTGGTCGTGTACCGGCGGGGTCGGGCGGGGACAGGGGAGACGCAGACGTTCCGGTTCACCGCCAAGGCGCCACCGGTGCCGGAGCGACTCAAGGCGCTGTGGTGGGTGCGCGTACTCGACCGGGTCGGCCCCGGCCTGTTGCTCGTGGTGGCCGTGGTGGCACCGCTGATCGTGACCCAGGCCTCGCGCCAGGTCCTCTACACCAACATCATGGCGGTGGCGATCGCCGCCATGTCCCTCACCATCCTCACCGGCTGGGGTGGCCAGCTGTCGCTCGGCCAGATGGCCTTCGCCGGCATCGGCGCCATGCTCACCGCCGCGTTCGAGCGGGGGCTCAACCTCGACGTCGGCTGGCGCGAGCACCGGTTCGTGAAGGCCGGCATCGAGCCCCTGCCGTTCGAGCTCGCCGTGGTGTGCGCCGTGGTGGCCACTGCTGGCCTGGCGGCGCTGGTCGGTCTCAGTTCACTGCGCGTGCGCGGCCTCTACCTCGCCGTGGTGACCTTCGCGTTCGGGCTGGCCGCCTCGGTCTACCTGTACCGGCGGCCCATCCTCGACGGGGGGTTCGACGACTCCATCCCGTACCGCCGCAGCGACGTGTTCGGCATCGACCTCACGACCGAGCGCTCGGCCTACTACCTCACCCTCGTCGTGTTGGTGGTCGTGATCGTGGTGATGTCGCGCCTGCGTCGCTCCGGCATCGGCCGTACCACGATCGCCGTGCGCGACAACGCCGACGTGGCGGCGGCCTACTCCGTCTCTCCGACCCGCATCAAGCTACGCTCCTTCGCCCTCGGAGGTGGGCTCGCGGCGCTGGGCGGGGCCATGATCGCGGTGAACCTGCAGTCGGTCCCCACCGACCGCTTCTTCACCGTCGCCGACTCGCTGAACATCGTGGCCACCGTGGTCATCGGCGGCATGGGCTCGGTCATGGGTCCGGTGCTCGGTGCCATGTGGGTGTTCGGCCTGCCGAGGTTCTTCCCGGGCAACGAGTTCGTCCCGCTGCTCTCGTCGGGTGTAGGCCTCCTGATCCTGCTCCTCTACGTCCCCGGCGGCCTCGTGCAGCTCGGCTACCTGGTGCGCACGGCGGTCCTGGGGGCGGCCGAGCGCCGACTCGGTCCAGCACCCGCCAAGCAGGCCTCGGTCGTGCCGGTCCGGCGAGCTCGCCCAGACCGGGTCGGAGCACCCGACGGATCGGGGGTCGCGCTGCGTGCCACCGACGTGACGGTCCGGTTCGACGGCCTGGTCGCGGTGGACTGCGCCTGCATCGAGGTCCGCTCGGGCGAGATCGTCGGGCTCATCGGGACGAACGGGGCCGGCAAGTCCACGCTCATGAACGCCATCGGTGGGTTCGTCCACGCTTCGGGTCGGATCGAGCTCCGCGGCCAACCGCTGGATCGGCTCGGGCCCGATGGTCGGGCCCGGCTGGGGCTCGGCCGTACATTCCAGACCGCCTCGCTGTTCCCCGAGCTCTCCGTGCGCGAGACGGTGCTCGTGGCGCTGGAGGCCCGGCGTCGCACCGGGTTGATGTCCACGGCGCTGTTCTGGCCCGGCGCCGTCCGGCACGAGCGGGCCCGCCACGCCGAAGCGGCGGAGATCATCGACTTCCTCGGCCTCGGCCGCTACGCCGATGCCTACATCTCGGACCTGTCCACGGGCACCCGGCGGATCGTCGAGCTGGCCTGCCTGCTGGCCCTCGATGCCCGGATGCTGTGCATGGACGAGCCCACGGCCGGGCTGGCCCAGCGCGAGACCGAGGCGTTCGGGCCGCTCATGACGGAAATCCGGCGCGAACTCGACGCGTCGCTCCTGCTGATCGAACACGACATGCCCCTGATCATGAGCATCAGCGACCGCGTGTACTGCCTCGAGTCGGGCTCGGTGATCGCCGAAGGTGATCCGGCCGCGGTCCGGGCCGACCCCGCGGTGGTCGCCTCCTACCTCGGCACCGACGAACGCGCCATTCTCCGCAGCGGCGCAGCCGCTCAAGGTCAGCCCAGCGGCGCCGCCGCTCATGTCATGACCACACCAGGAGGGAACCACCCATGAAGACCCGATTGATCGCTGCACTGCTCGTGGCGAGCGCGCTGATCGGCGCGTGCACGTCCGGCGACGATGACGACGACGTCGCCGTCAGCGACGAGACCACGACGGAGGCGCCGACCGAGACCTCGACGACCTCGGCGTCCCCGGCCGACGGCTCGACGACCACCGTTGCTGCCGACGATGGCGGCTCGACGACCACGCTGCCCCCGCTCGACGGGCCGGCGCCCGGCGTCACCGACGACACCATCAAGATCGGCATCACCTACGTCGACCTGGCGTCGATGCCGGCGCTGGGCATCGATCACGGTGACTATGAGGCCGCCTACACCGCCGTCGTCGACGACATCAACGCGAGTGGCGGCATTCACGGGCGCCTGATCGAGGCCACCATCTACCCGGTGAGTCTGACCGACCAGGCGGCCCCGGAGGCGGTGTGCGTGGAGATGACCGAGGACGAAGACGTGTTCGCCGTGGTCGGCTTCTTCCTCTTCGACAACGTGCTGTGCCCGGTCGAGGTGCACAGCACGATGACGATCGGCGGCGAGATGACCGCCGAGCGCCTGTCGCGCGCCCAGGCGCCGTGGTACTCGATCGAAGGCAGTTCGGACCGCACGGCCGACATGGTGCGGTCCTTCGCCGAGAGCGGTGAGCTCGACGGCACGGTCGGCGTGGTCGTGGGTGTGGACGACCAGGCGTTGCTCGACGACCTCGCCTTGCCCATCCTGGAAGAGGCCGGCATCGAGGTGGTCGAACAGGCCGTGATCGACGCCGAGGACACCACCGACACCGCGCAGGTGAACGCCGCCGTGCAGGTGATCATCGAGCGGTTCCGGTCGTCAGGCGTCGATCAGGTGATCACCGTCGGCCAGGGCGCCGCCAACGCCTGGCCCAACGGCGCCGAGCCCACCGACTACCGCCCGCGACTGTTCGTCACCGATCGTGACCCGGCGCTCGCCTACATCAACGCCGAGGGACGCGACCTCTCGGTGTTCGAGGGCTCGGTCACCGGCGGCACCTTCGGCCCGCGTGACGAGATCTACAACCTCGACAACTTCCAGCCGTGCATCGACCTGATGGAGGCGGCCGGTGTGGAAGTCCCCGAGACCGAGCCCGACACCACCGCCGGCGAGGCCGACCAGTTCGTGTCGTCGCAGACGGCGTGCGCCTCGATGACGCTGTTCCGGGCGATCGTGGAAGCAGCCGGCCCCCAGCTCAACTACGCGACCGTCGAGCGAGCCGTCGCTGACGGCATCGAGATGCAGCTCCCCACCGAGCCCGAGCCCGTGACCTATGGCCCGGCACCGTCGGCCGACGGGGATCGCCGCATCTACCTCTACCGCTTCGACCCCGAGTCGCTGACCTTCTCGGACCGCGTCGACGGTTGATCGCACCCCTGTGGAGCGCACCACCGAACCGGAGGACCCAGTCCCATGTTGATCCCGACTGCGCACCTGATCGTGCCCGACGCCCCGCTCGACGACACCCGCCGTCCGATCCGGTTCCGGCGGGTGTTCCAGGCCCATTGCGGTGGTCGGGCCCAACTCGTGATCACCGCGTGCGGCGTCTACCGGGCGTTCCTGAACGGGCGGCCGGTCGGCGATCACGTGCTGGCGCCCGGATGGACGCCGTACCAGCACCGCCACCTGGTGCAGCGGTTCGACGTCGCCGAACTCCTCGTCGACGGGCCGAACTGCCTGGGTGTCGAGGTGGCCGAGGGGTGGTACCGGGGCCGCCTCGGCTTCGGCGAGGGCGTGACCGACAACTATGGGACCGAGGTCGGCGTGATCGCCGAACTGACGATCGCTGGGTCGGAGCCGGCTTCGCTCGTCACCGACGAGTCCTGGTCGTGGGCCCCCAGCGCAGTGACGATGGCCAGCCTCTACGACGGCGAGACGTTCGATCAGCGGCTCGACGAGGCCTGGACGGTGGCCCAGGCTTCCGTGTCGGCGTTTCGAGCCGTGCGGGTCGCCGAGTTCGACCACGGTGTGCTCGCCGAGCAGTCGGCCCCACCGGTCCGGCGCATCGAGGAGCTGACACCGGTCGAGGTCAGCGTCACTTCGTCGGGCCGGACACTCGTCGACTTCGGTCAGAACTTCACCGGCCGCCTGCGCGTGTCGGTGCCGGCCGAGGAGGGGCTCACGATCACCTTCCGTCACGCCGAGGTGCTCGAGCACGGTGAGCTGGGCATGCGGCCGCTGCGCAACGCCGCAGCGACCGACGTCATCCACACGAGCGGCGTGGGCGGCACGTGGGAGCCGGCGTTCACCCTCCACGGCTTCCGGTACGTCGATGTCGACGGCTGGCCCGGCCCGATCGATCCCGACGCGCTCCGGGCCGTGGTGTGCCACACCGACCTGCACGAGATCGGCACCTTCCGCTGTTCCGACGAACGACTCAACCGGCTGCACGAGAACGTGCGGTGGGGAGCCAAGGGGAACTTCGTGTCGGTTCCCACCGACTGCCCTCAACGCGACGAGCGGCTCGGTTGGACCGGCGACCTTCAGGTGTTCGCCCCTACGGCCGCATTCCTCTTCGACTGCCGGTCGATGTTGGCCTCGTGGCTGGTCGACCTCGCCCACGAGCAGAGGGACGCCGATGGCATCGTGCCGATGATCGTCCCGGCGCTCCCCAAGCTCATCCCGCCCATCCCGTTCGCCGGTTGGGCCGACGCCGCGGTGATCGTGCCCTGGGTCCTCCACGAGCGGTTCGGTGACCTCGACGTGCTCCGCGCCCAGTACGAGAGCATGTGCCGCTGGGTCGACACGGTGACGGCGCGTTCGGGGCCCGACGGGCTGTGGCGGGAGTTCCAGCTGGGCGACTGGCTCGACCCGTCGGCCCCGCCGGAGAACGCGGCCCAGGGGAGGACCGACGCGGTCATGGTGGGTGGCGCCTATCAGGTCCACGTCACCCGGCTCCTGTCCCGGATCGCCGAGTTGCTGGGCCACAGGGCCGACGCCGACCGATACGGCGATCAGGCGGAGGCGCAGCGGGCGGCCTTCGCCGCCGAGTACGTGACGCCCAATGGGCGCATGATGAGCGACTCGCCGACCGCCTACGCCCTCGCCCTGGTGTTCGACCTGCTCGAGCCCCCGCAGCGCGAGGCGGCCGCGGCCCGTCTGCGGGCCCTCGTCGAGGCCGACGGCTGGCACATCGGGACCGGATTCCTGGGCACGCCAATTATCTGCGACGCGCTGGTGGCTGCGGGAGGGATCGACGACGCGTTCAAGCTGCTCACCCAGACGACGTGCCCCTCGTGGCTCTACCCCGTCATGATGGGAGCCACGACCGTGTGGGAGCGCTGGGACAGCATGCTGCCCGACGGCACGATCAATCCGGGCGAGATGACCTCGTTCAACCACTACGCGTTCGGCGCGGTCGGCGACTTCCTCCACCGGCGCGTCGCCGGTCTGGCGCCGGGCGCCCCCGGGTATCGGACCCTCGACGTGCGGCCACTGGTCGGGGGCGGGCTGACGGCCGCCTCCGCGTCCCACGTCACCGCGTGGGGCCCGGCGTCGGTGGCGTGGGAGCGCGAGGGAGCGGTGTTCACGATCACGGTGACCGTGCCCGAGGGTTGCGACGCGGTGGTCGGCCTCCCGGACGGCTCGCCCGACGTCGCGGTCGGGTCGGGCGCGCACCGCTTCGAATGCCCGATCCGACCGGCCGCCGCCGACCCGGTCGTCGCCGTGACATGACGCGTCGAGGCGGCGGGTGGGCGGTCGGTGAGGTGAGGTCGCTCCGTGATCAGAGCAGCCGGGTGGGCACGAGATAGTCGGCCTCGACGAGCTCGGTCGGCAGGGTGGCGAAGGCGTCGCGGATCGGGCCCATGTCGGTGGGCACTGAGAAGCCGGGGAGCCAGTCGTCGTGGTGGCACAGCATGACCCGGTGAGGCTGCAGGACGGCGACCTCGTCGAGAAGGAACTGCAGCAGTGATCCCTGAACCGGCTCGCCGTCGATGTTGGCCCGGCCGGCGGCGGCGAGGATGGCGGCATCGGGTTGCAGCGTGGGGATGATCCCGGACCAGTGACCGGACGTGTCCTGATAGAGGAGCCGCCCGTCCGGCGTGTCGAAGACGTAGACGAGGGCGCCGCCGTCGCCCCGCTGGCTGTTCCCTCCGCTCGAGGCGACGAGGTGCTCGATGGCCACGGGATCGAGCGCCGTCGCCAGGTAGGTGGAGAGCTCCCGGAAGCGGGCCTGCTGCTCCTGCCAGGTCACGCCGAGGTCGCCCAGGCACACGTCGGTCGGCTCGGCCATCTGCTGGTGGGACCACACGCAGCTGTGCTGGCTCGGGTACACCGACACGGTCACGGTTTCGTCGAGGCGGACCGTCTCGCCACCGGCGACGCAGATCATCCGCTCCTCGGGCACGCCCGCTTCGGTGAGCACACGGACCGTCTCGTAGCTGCCGAGGAGGGTGGCGGAGGTGTTGGCCATGATCCGCTCGGCGCCGTACAGGTGGTCGAAGTGGGAGTGGCCGATGACGATCCAGTCGCAGTGGTCGATGTCGTCGGCGCTCAGCCCCGGGCCGGCGGCGTTGGCGGCGCGATCGACGTAAGCGTCGAGGAAGACCGTGAGGCCGCCGGTGCGCATCCGGAAGGTCGCGCAGCCGAACCACTCGACCTCAAGGGGCACCGGTCGGCCCTTCTCGGAGCGGCGTCTCCGGGAGCGCGGCCATGACGTCGTCGACGTCGGCGTGGTCGGTGCTGTCCCCGTCCAGGTGCTCGAACAGCACGGCGCCCGACGGGTCGACGACGAACGTGGCGCCGATCTGGCGCACTCGTTTGCCCGGCTTGCGCGTGCGGTAACCGCGCTTGGACGTCTCGCGGGTGGCCTTCCACGTGCTCGGGTGGAGCAATCGCCACCAGCTCAGCGTCCGGACCGATGCCGCCCGGGCCGCCTGGGCGGCATCGTCGACCAGGACGAGGTACGGGATGCGCTCATCGGCGACGAACGCCTCCGCGTACCGCTGGTCGCCGGTGCCGATCGCGACGATCTGGGCGCCGCGGCTGACGATCTCCTCGTGGCGCTCGCGCAACTGCGCGGCCTGCTCGCGGCAGTGCAGTCAGCCGAAGTGCCGCAGGAAGACGAGCACGGCGGGCTGGTCGCGCCACGTGTCGCCGACGCGGTGCTCCTGGCCGTCGGATCCTGTCAGGGTGAGTGCGCCGAGCGCTGCGGTGTCCACCCGTCGAACGCTACACGGGCGACGCGCGCCGATCCGACGGCGGGGCCGTCGTGCGGTAACCCGCTCACGACCCCGTCCGCTCCGCCCACCCGCTACGAATCGCTCCCTGGTGTGGGAGGGCCCTCGTCGTTCGCTCTCGAGGAGGCGACCCCGGCACCAGGTTCCTTCCCGTTGGTCGTGTACTCCCACGGGAGCGGTGGCCACCGCTTGGCGCCTCGGGCGTCACCTCCTCCGTCCCCCCGGCGCTCAGGCGAGGCTGCGGTCGAGCATTGCCCTCGTCCCATCGGGGCTCGCCGGGCAGGTAGAGTCGGCCCAGCTCGGGGGAGGTTCCAGGATGGGTGCATACGTTCCGCTCAACCGTTGGCGGGCCCGGATGGTCCTCGTGGTGGCCGTGAGCGCGGCACTGGTGGCTGCGTCGTGCTCGTCGGACGACGACGATGACGCCACCGACGCCGCCCCGGTGACCACCACGGAGGCACCGACCGCCGAGGAGGAGTCGACCACCTCCGCGGCGCCCACGACATCGGCGCCGATCTCCGCCGACGCCGAGGACCGGGCCTACTACGTCCTGCCACCTGGCAACTTCGGCGGGCTCCCCACCACCGACGACTCGCTCGACCAGCTCCCGCTCTACGACGGCCTCACGCCGCTGCGTGGCGACGTCGACGACGCCGACCTCGACGACTTCTTCCTCCCCGCCGAGTTCGAGCCCGTGGGGGCGACCGTCGACGAGCCCACGCCTCGCCCAGGTACCACGATCGTCTACGACGAGTACGGCGTCGCCCACATCACCGGGGAGACCCGCGACGACGTCGCCTACGGCGCCGGTTGGGTTGCCGCCCGCGACCGATCCGTGCTGTTGCTCCAGGCCCTCGGCCCCGCCCGGGCCGCGGTGGTCGACGTGCCGGGCGTCGACCCGTTCGGCCTCGTGACCAGCGGTCGATCCTTCGTCCCCAGCGCCGCGGCCGAGCAGCTCGTGGCCGACCAGGTCGACCTGCTGGTCGAGACCTACGGCGCCGAGGGCGAGGAGATCGTCGCCGACGCCCAGGCCTACGCCGACGGCATGAACGCGTACTGGGACTCCGAGGGCACGCCGCACCCCACGATCACCGTCAACGACATCGTCGCCGTCACCGCCTTCATCGGCTCGATCTTCGGGGCCGGCGGCGGTGCCGAAGCGGCCAACAGCGAGTTCCTCGCCCAGCTCCAGGACGAGCTCGGCGTCGACCAGGGCCAGCAGGCGTGGGACGACATCATGCTGTTCGACGATCCCGAGGCGCCCACCACGCTGGAGGAGACCTTCGACTACGGCCCGCTGACCGGGGGTGAGGTCACCGGCTCGGTCGTGCTTGACACCGGCTCGATCGAGTCCTACGGGCCGATCCCCACCCGGCGGGCCTCGAACTGGCTGCTCGTCGACCCGGAGCGGTCCGAGAACGGCACCACCCTCGGGGTGCTGGGTCCCCAGCTCGGCTACTACTACCCGGAGATCGTGCAGCAGCTCCACCTCACCGGCCCCGACTACGAGGTCCAGGGCGCCGCCGTGCCCGGGCTCGGCATGTACATCCTCATCGGCCACACGGCCGACTACGCCTGGAGCCTCACGTCGGCCACCCATGACGTGCGCGACGTGTTCGTCGAGGTGCTCTGCGAGCCCGACGGCCGCGAGCCCACCCGCGACGTCGACCCACTACGAGTTCGACGGTGAGTGCGTGCCGTTCGAGACCTTCGACGCCGGCACGCTCGACGACGCGCCGGTCGTCTACCCCGTCTCGGTGCACGGGCCGGTCATCGGCACGGCCACCTGGGAAGGACGCCCGGTCGCCCTCTCGCGCCAGCGGTCCACGTTCGGGCGCGACGGTCTGAACCTGAAGGCGCTCAAGGACATGACCGAAGGCGACGCCGCCACCGCAGACGACTTCTTCGAGGTGGCCGACCAGTTCGGCTTCACCTTCAACTGGGGCTACGTCAACCGGTCCGGCATCGCGTACTTCAGCTCCGGGCGCCTGCCGGAGCGCGCCCAAGGGCTCGACCGACGCCTCCCCACCCTCGGCACCGGGGAGTACGAGTGGCAGGGCTTCCTCGCCCTCGAGGACCACCCCCACGCCGACGGACATCCGTCGGGCCGCCTGCTGAACTGGAACAACCAGTCGGCGCCGGGCTTCATGCACGGCGACGACGAGCCCTACGGATCCGTTCACCGCGTCGAGCTCTTCGACCAGTTCCCGGACCGCGTGGACCTCGCCGGCACCGTCGGCGTGATGAACCGGTCGGCCACCGAGGACGTCCGCTCGCCGGCCTGGCCCGTGATCAGCGAGGTGCTGCGCGGCGGCGACGCCCCGAGCCCCCTGGCCGCCGAGGTCGTCGACCTGCTCGACGACTGGGTGGCCGACGACGCCCCCCGGCTCGACGGTGACGACGACGGGTTCGAGGACACTCCCGGACCCGCGATGTTCGACGCGCTGTGGGGGCCCCTGGCCGAGACGGTTGTCGGTCCGGTGTTCGGCGACCTCGTCGACGAGCTCGACGCGATCCGTCCGCTGTCCAACTTCGGGGCGAGCATCGTCGACAAGGACCTGCGCACCCTGCTCGGCGACGATGTGCAGGGTCCGTTCAACCTCGCGTACTGCGGCGAGGGTGACCTCGACGCCTGCCGGGAAGCGCTGTGGGCAACCGTCGACCAGGTGGCCGCCGATCTGGCGGCGGCCCGGGGCGACGACCCGGCGAACTGGCTCCAGGAGGGCCAGCGGACCACGTTCGTGCCCGGTCTGATCGCGGACGACTTCCGGACCACCAACCGGCCGACGTTCCAGCAACTCCTCGAGTTCGCGCCCGCCGGAGGTTGACCGTCCGATCCACGATGGCGGGGCGGCAATTCCGGGCAGATCCGCGGCGCTTCAGGTCGGGGCGGGGTGGGTGAGCGGGTGGGAGGGTCCGCTGGGCGCACGTGGTCAGCGATAGTGGCTGGCCTGCAGGCTGTAGAGGTCGGCGTGCATAACGTTCGAACATCTCGTGCTCGGCGAGAGGGTCGAGTGCGGAGGTCGGCTCGGCGAGCGCGATCAGCAGGGGGGCGGTTCGCATCATCGATCGGGCGATCGCGAGCTTTGCCATTGCCCACCGGAGAGGTCGACCCCGTCGAAGGTGGCGCCGAGTTGGGTGTTGTAACCGTCGGCCAGGCCAGCGACGACCTCCTCGGCAGCCGCCCGTTCGGTGGCGGCGGTTACTGCGGTCAGGTCGTCGACGTGGGGCACGTCGCCGATGCCGACGACCTTGCGGGCCAGCAATTCGTAGCGGGCGAAGCCCTGATAGCAGGCAGCTGTCCGTTCACGGAACACGACGAGGTCGAGGTCGTTCAGCGATACGCCGTCGACGCTGATCGTGTCGTTGCCCCGCGGCTCACGGGCACCGATCGTAGACGCCGCGTTCCCGCGGGTCGCCGGAGTTTCGCATCGCGCGGCCGATGGGCACAGGTGAGGGCGGTTCCCACGACAGGTGCCCACATGCCGCTCGTCTTCCCCGAACCCGCGATTCCGATCGACGATCCGCGCCAGGAGTTCGTCCGAACGTACGAATCCGGGGTCAGGGTTCCAGGATCGAGCCGTTCAGCTCGGTCAGTGAGCCGCCGACGATCCTGGCGCCCAGCGTGTGTTCCTCGTCCCACGGCACCCGCAGGGCGAGCTCGATCGTGGCCGTTCGGTCGACCGACACCACCGCCACCGACGTGGGCACGGCGCCGGCCAGTACGGGTGCCAGGGCACGCTCGAGTGCTGCCGTGTCGTCGTCGAAGTAGGGCGCGGCGTGGTCGCGAAGCGCTGATTCGATGGCGGGACTTGCTGTCGCGACATCACCAGCCAGGTCGCGCATCATGGCTCGGGCCGCCTCGTCGGGCCCGCGTCTGGAGCCTGGCAACGACAGTGGGACCTCGAATCCAGCGACGGTGGTTCTGCCCCGCCATCGGCTGCGCCGGAACACCAGGTCGCCGAGGACGGCGTCGTGACAGTCCACGGGTCGGCCGAACACATGGTTCCATCGACGAACTTCCGCCGTTGTTGAACAATGTCGCCCGACGGCGTCGCGATGCGAGGCCGGATCGGCCCCGATACCGCACGAACGTGGCTGAGCTACGCTCCGCGACACGGCGGCCGAACGCTGGGCCCCCATCACCTAGACAGCGCAACTGAAAGGTCATACGAACATGAGCACCGCACCGTTGAAGCAGGCGATCCGGTCGGCACGATCCGTGCTCGACGAGGTGTCGGCGTCGGACATGGCGAAACAGACCCCGTGCGCCTCGTGGAAAGTCTCGGAATTGATCAATCACATGGTCGGCGCGCAGTACTTCTTCGTCGGCGGCATGAAGGGCGAGATGCCCGCCGGAGAGGCCCCGGACTATGCATCCGGTGACTTCCTCTCGGCGTTCGACGAGGCGTGCGCGGCGGCGCTCGAGGTGTTCGAGGCCGACGGGGCGATGGAGCGGATCGCCAAGCTGCCCTTCGGCGACATGCCCGGCGCGGCCTTCATCGGCCTCGCGACGACCGACACCTTCACCCACGCGTGGGACCTGGCGAAGTCCCTCGGCCGTGACACCGATCTCGCCCCGGACCTGGCCGCCCAGTTGTTGGCTGGGTCGAAGATGTCGATCCAGGACGGTTTCCGAGGTCCAGACGGTGTGGCGCCGTTCGGGCTCCAGCAGGAGGCGCCCGCCGGTGCCAGCAACGCCGATCAGCTCGCCGCGTTCCTCGGCCGCACCGTCTGACGGCGACCTCTCGACGATGGCGGGTCAACGGGTGCGTCCCCGTGACGCACGACCGCGGGGCTCGGCGCACCTACGACTCGCCTGGGGTCGACCACGAGTTCGTCGAGCCGTCTTGATGGTGGTTCGCTTCGTGGCGGCCATGGTCCGGGCCTCGGTCCCGGGACCCGATGTGAGGCCGACGTGACGATCGATGCGCTGGATCGTCTCGACGCCATCCGTTCGCGACTCGACCTCGACGGTCGCGTGCGGGTGGTGGAAATGGCCGAGAGTCTCGGTGTCAGCGAGATGACGGTGCGCCGCGACCTCGACCTGCTGGCCGAGCAGGGGGTGCTCCTGCGCGTCCGTGGCGGGGCCGCCGCGCTCGGGGCCCAACCGTTCGCGGCCCGCTTCGCTCGCCAGGCCAAGGCGAAGGAGCGCATCGTCGCCAAGGTGGCCCATCTGGTGGGCGATGGCGGCGCCGTCGGCATCGATGCCTCGAGCACCCTGGAACGCCTCGCCAGCTCGTTGCGTGGGGTCCGCGACGTGACGGTCCTGACGAACGGTCCCGAGTGCTTCCTCGCCCTTCAGGCCCACCCGGGCGTCACGGCCCTGTTGACCGGAGGTCAGCTCGACCGTCGCACGGGGAGCCTGGTCGGGCCGATGGCGGTGCGGTCGACCCAGGATCTCCGGTTGCGGCGTCTGTTCGTGTCGGCGGCCGGCATCGACCCCGATCACGGCACGTCGGAGCCGACGCTCGAGGAAGCCGAGGTGAAGCTCGCCATGGCCGATGCGAGCACCCATGTCGTCGTCGCGGTCGATCACACCAAGCTCGGCCACCACGCGTCGGCCCGGTGCCTCCCCCTCGAACGAGTGGACCTGCTCGTCACCGACCTCGATCCCAGCGATCCCCGACTCGACCCGTATCGAGGTGGTGTGGAGCTCGCCTGAGGCGCGGCGGAAGCGATGCGGACGGCCCGGGTGGTGTGCACAAAGATATGATCGAACACACGCTCACACGTTGCTGATGTCAGGGCGCGCTTCGAAGGAGATGTCCGATGACGGTCTTCGCTCAGATCACCGATGTGCTCGAACGCCAGGCGATCGAAGTGCCGTCGTGGGCCTACGGGAACTCGGGCACCCGCTTCAAGGTGTTCGCCCAGGCCGGCGTGCCCCGCGACCCGTTCGAGAAGCTCGCCGATGCCGCCGAGGTCCACCGGCACACCGGGCTGGCGCCATCGGTCGCGCTGCACATCCCCTGGGACCGGGTGGACGACTTCGGCAAGCTGCGGCAGTTCGCCGACGACCTCGGCCTGCGGCTGGGCACGATCAACACCAACACCTTCCAGGACGACGACTACAAGCTCGGCAGCCTCTGCCACCACGACGAGCGCGTGCGCGCCAAGGCGATCACCCACATGCACGACTGCATCGCGATCATGGGAGAGACCGCCAGCCGTGACCTCAAGGTGTGGCTGCCCGACGGCCTGAACTACCCCGGCCAGGGCGATCTCCGTGATCGGCAGGATCGGCTCGCGGACTCCCTGGCGCAGGTCTACGCGGGACTGGGGCCCGATCAGCGTCTGGTGCTGGAGTACAAGTTCTACGAGCCGGCGTTCTACGCCACGGATGTGCCGGACTGGGGCACGGCGTACGCCCACTGCGTGGCGCTCGGCGAGCGCGCCACCGTGTGCCTCGACACCGGCCACCACGCCCCGGGCACGAACATCGAGTTCATCGTCGCCCAGTTGTTGCGGCTCGGACGCCTGGGAGCGTTCGACTTCAACTCGCGCTTCTACGGCGACGACGACCTGATCGTGGGCGCCGCCGACCCGTTCCAGCTCTTCCGCATCCTCTACGAGGTGGTGCGGGGCGGCGGCTTCGACCCGGACAGCGACATCTGCTTCATGCTCGACCAGTGCCACAACATCGAGCCCAAGATCCCGGGTCAGATCCGGTCGGTGCTCAACGTGCAGGAGATGACCGCCCGCGCCCTCCTGGTCGATCGAGCCGCGTTGCGTGAGGCCGAACACGCCGGCGACGTGCTCGCCGCTCACGACATCGTCATGGATGCGTTCAGCACCGACGTCCGACCGGACCTCGCCGAGTGGCACGCCGCCCGGGGTCTTCCGGCCGACCCGATGGCGGCGTATCTCGCCACCGGCTACGGCGCCCGGATCGCGAACGACCGCGTCGGCGGGAACCAGGCGGGGTGGGGAGCGTGATGCACCCGCTCGTCGAGGAGTTGCTGGCGCGGTCGCACCGCCTCGGCGCCGACCGCCGCAACACCAACTACGCAGGCGGCAACACGTCCGCCAAGGGGATCGACCAGGATCCGGTGACCGGCGCCGACGTCGAGCTGATGTGGGTGAAGGGATCCGGGGGCGATCTCGGAACCCTCACCGAGGCCGGGCTGGCCGTCCTACGACTGGATCGACTGCGGGCGCTCGTCGACGTCTACCCGGGTGAGGAACGCGAAGACGAGATGGTGGAGGCGTTCGACTTCTGCCTGCACGGCAAAGGTGGAGCGGCCCCGTCGATCGACACCGCCATGCACGGGCTCGTCGACGCGCCGCACATCGATCACCTGCACCCGGACAGTGGCATCGCCATCGCGGCAGCCGCTGACGGCGAGCAGCTGACGAAGGAGATCTACGGCGACCAGGTGATCTGGGTGCCGTGGCGCCGGCCCGGGTTCCAGCTCGGGCTCGACATCGCCCAGGTGCAGAGCGCTCACCCCCAAGCGGTCGGGGTGATCCTCGGCGGGCACGGGATCACGGCCTGGGGTGCCACGAGCGACGACGCCGAGGCCAACTCACGATGGATCATCGCGACCGCCGAGGCCTTCATCGCCGAGCACGGATCGGCGGCTCCGTTCGGTCCCCTGGTTCCCTCGCGAGAACCGCTCGACGAGCCGGCCCGCCGAGCCCGGGCAGCCGCGCTGGCGCCGCACCTGCGGGCCGTAGCCTCTCGGGACCGCCGGATGGTAGGGCACTTCACGGACTCACCCGAGGTGCTCGAGTTCCTCGCCTCGTCGCGGATGCCCACGCTGGCCGAGCTCGGGACGTCGTGTCCCGATCACTTCCTGCGGACGAAGGTCAAGCCACTCGTCGTCGACGTCGACCCGTCGGCATCGATCGACGACGTGATCGAGCGTCTGGCCGAGCTCCGCGAGTCCTACCGAGCCGAGTACCGGGCGTACTACGAGCGTCACGCCGAGCCCGGTTCGCCGGCCATGCGCGGCGCCGATCCAGCGATCATCCTGGTGCCGGGCGTCGGAATGTTCTCCTACGGGCAGGACAAGCAGACCGCTCGGGTGGCCGGCGAGTTCTACGTCAACGCGATCAACGTCATGCGGGGTTCGGAGGCCATCTCGACCTATGCGCCGATCCCGGAGTCGGAGAAGTTCCGCATCGAGTACTGGGCGCTCGAGGAGGCCAAGCTCAAGCGCCTGCCGCCACCCCGCCGCCACGCGGGCCGGATCGCGTTCGTCACGGGCGCTGCCAGTGGGATCGGCAAGGCGATCGCTACGCAGCTGGCCGCCGAAGGCGCCTGTGTCGTCATCGCCGACCTCGACGAGGCCAAGGCGGTCCAGGTGGCGTCCGAGCTCGGCTCGACCGACGTCGCCATGGGCGTTCGGGTCGATGTGACCGACGCTGCGGCCGTGGTCCGCGCCGTCGACGAGGCGCTGCTCGCCTTCGGCGGGATCGACCTGGTCGTGTGCAACGCCGGACTGTCGATCTCGCGGTCCCTGCTCGACACGACCGAGCAGGACTGGGATGTCCAGCACGGCGTCATGGCCAAGGGCAGCTTCCTCGTCGCCCAGGCGGCGGCGCGGGCGATGATCCCGCAGGCTGTCGGTGGGGACATCGTCTACATCGCCTCCAAGAACGGTGTGTTCGCCGGCCCGAGCAACATCGCCTACAGCGCAGCGAAAGCCGATCAGGCTCACCAGGTGCGACTGCTGGCCGCCGAGTTGGGCGAGCACGGCATCCGCGTCAACGGCATCAACCCCGATGGTGTGGTCCGGGGCAGCTCGATCTTCGCCAACGGGTGGGGGGCGGAACGCGCCGCGGTCTACGGGGTGCCCGAAGCGGAGCTGGGGGCCTTCTACGCCCAACGGACACTGCTCAAACGTGAGGTGGTGCCGGCCAACGTCGCAGCTGCGGTCGCCGCCATCGCGTCGAGCGAGTTCTCCCACACCACGGGCCTGCTCGTGCCGGTCGACGGCGGCGTCGCCGCCGCGTTCCTGCGGTAACGCCCATGTCACCTCGGGTTGTCGCCGCGATCGACCTCGGCGCCACGAGCGGTCGCGTCGTCGCCGGGCTCGTCGATCTGGGCGACCGCGGAGCGAGCATCGAGCTCGTGGAGATCCACCGGTTTCCGAACGAGCTGGTCGAGCGGGACGGTCATCTCCGATGGGCGTTTGACGAGCTCTACGCCGAGGTGCTGGTGGGGTTGGCCGAGCTCGGCCGGTCGTACCCGAACGCGGAGTCGATCGGGATCGACACCTGGGGTGTCGACTACGGCTTGATCGGCGAGGACGGACGGCTCCTGGCCGACCCGATCGCGTACCGGGACCCGCGCACTGACGCCGTCATCGAGCATGTGCATCAGCTCGTGTCCGCCGAGGAGCTGTACGAGATCAATGGGCTGCAGTTCCTGCCGTTCACCACCCTCTACCAACTCATGGCCGAACGTCAGGGTCCCCACCTGGAGCAGGCCGCGAACGCCTTGTTGTTGCCCGATCTCCTCGCTCACCGCCTCACTGGGGTGGCGCGCACCGAGCTCACCAACGCGTCGACCACCGGTCTGCTCGACGTGCGAACCCGGGCGTGGTCGCTACTGCTGATCGAACGGCTCGGCGTCCCTCCCGGGTTGTTCCCGCCGATCGAGGCTCCCGGTGCGCGGCGCGGCGAGTTGCTGCCGGGGATCGCCCGCCGACTCGGTCTGCGACCGGGGGTGGCCGTCATCACGGTGGCCTCCCACGACACCGCGTCGGCCGTCGCCGCGATCCCGGCGACCTCGCCGGACGTCGCTTTCATCTCGAGCGGGACCTGGTCACTCGTCGGCGTCGAGCTCCGTGCGCCGGTCGTGACGCCGCAGAGCCGGAAGGCCAACTTCACCAACGAGGCCGGGGTCGATGGTCGCACCCGGTTCCTTCGCAACGTCGGTGGGTTGTGGCTGCTGGAGGAATGCCTGGGGGCGTGGAGCGCCGACGGCGATCGCTGGGACTACGAGACGCTGGTCGACGCGGCCCGGTCACTGCCTCCCGGAGGTCCGACCGTCGACGTCGACGATGCCTCGTTCATCGCACCCGGTGACATGCCGGCCCGCATCCGGCACGCCGTCGAGTCGGCCGGAGCGCGCCTTCCGGGTCCGGTTGCGGCACTCGACTCGCCCGCCGCGTTCGCGCGCTGCATCTTCGACTCTCTCGCGGCGGCCTATTCGGTGGCGATCACGCAGGCTGCGGCGTTGTCCAGCCGGTCTGTCGACACCGTGCACATCGTCGGCGGAGGGTCACGAAACGAGTTGCTGTGCCAGCTCACCGCCGATGCCTGCCGCCGACCGGTGATCGCCGGACCGGCGGAGGCGACAGCCCTCGGGAACGTCATCATCCAGGCCCGTGCCCTCGACGCGCGGCTGCAATCGCTCGACGAAGCCCGAACGATGCTGGCCGCCGATCCGGCGATGCGCAGGTTCGAGCCGGCGTCGCCCTGAAACGCGGAGAGCCAGAAAACGACGTCTCCCGGCCGCCGGGGTCGAAGGAGGCTAGCGTCGTGGGGATGGCCGAGCCCCACGGCGTTCCGCTCAACTCCGTTCAGCAGCACACCGTTCCGCTCGACACTTCTTCGCTCGAAACCGTGGCGCTCGACCGCTCGAACGAGGGGACCGCGGCGTGGTGGGGTCACCAGCTGTGACTCTCGACGCGCCGCTGGCTCCTGAACTCGCCGTCTCCCGATGGTTCAACACCGACATCGACATCTCGTTGGCCGACCTCAGGGGTCGAGTGGTGGTGATCGAGGCCTTCCAGATGTTGTGCCCCGGTTGCGTGTCCCATGGCCTTCCGCAGGCCCAGCGCATCCAGCGGCAGTTCGGCGCCGAGGTCACGGTGCTCGGCCTGCACACGGTGTTCGAGCACCACGAGGCCAACAGTCCAGCCGCGTTGGCGGCCTTCCTCCACGAATACCGGATCACCTTCCCGGTGGGTATCGATCAGGCTGAGCCCGGCGACGATCTGCCCGTCACGATGCGCCGGTACGAGTTTCGTGGTACCCCCAGTCTGGTCATCGTCGATCG
Source organism: uncultured Acidobacteriota bacterium (assembly GCA_963732655.1). Classification (GTDB taxonomy): domain Bacteria; phylum Actinomycetota; class Acidimicrobiia; order Acidimicrobiales; family SHLQ01; genus CAVTWS01. The sequence continues at coordinate 747,474 of CAVTAI010000013.1, forward strand.
TTCGGGGCGCATCCGAGCGAACGCCTTCGGCGCCACCGAGGATCTGGCGCTGGGCGCCGCCATCGGACAGTTGCTCCTCGAACCTCCGGGGGACCCTGCGGCCCCGGTCGAGTCGCCGTGAGTGTTCGCTGGGGAGTGATCGGGCCGGGCGGGATCGCGGCCCGTTTCGCCGACGCCATGGCCCAGTGCGATGGTGGCGAGATCGTCGCCGTGTCGTCACGCTCGATCGATCGGGCGCACGCCTATGCCGACCGATTCGGAGTCGGACGCCGCTACGACGACGTCGACGCTCTGGCGGCCGACGGCGAGGTCGACGCGGTGTACGTGGCCACGCCTCACTCGCAACACGAAGCCGACACCGTGCGGATGGCCGAGGCCGGTAAACACGTCCTGTGCGAGAAGTCGTTCGCCCTCACGGCTCTGCAGGCTCGACGCATGGTCGACGCCGTCCAGGCCGCCGGTGTGTTCTGCATGGAAGCGGTGTGGAGCCGGTTCCTCCCGGCCTATCGCACGATGACCGCGTTGATCACCGATGGTCGCATCGGCGAACCACTGCTCGTCGAGGCCGACTTCGGGTTCCGGACACCGGTGGATCCCGCCGGCCGTCACTTCGACCTCGCCCTCGGTGGTGGCGCCATGCTCGACCTCGGTGTCTACCCCGTTCAGCTGTGCCACCTGATCCTCGGCGCGCCGACCAGCGTGATCGCCGGCGGTTCGATGGGCGTCACGGGGGTCGACGAATCCATCGTCGCCGTCCTGGGCTATGCGGATGATCGCCTCGGTGTGGCCAAGGCCGCGCTGCGGGTGCCGATGTCGTGCACCGGCCGCATCTCCGGGACCGAAGGGCACATCGACATCCCCGCGTTCGTGCACTGCCCGGACCACCTGGTGGTCGGAGGCTCACGGCCGGAACGGATCGACTGCTCGTGGGTGGGCGAGGGCATGAGGTTCGAGATCGACGAGGTTCATCGTTGCCTCGCCGCCGGACTCCCCGAGAGTCCGGTCATGTCGTTGGCCGAGACCGTGTCGATCGCCGAGACGATGGACGCCGCCTTGACCCAACTCGGTGTCGTCTACGACGCGTGACGGTCCCGCACCCGATCGCGTCGTGTCACGTGTCACGGCGATCGAAAGTGGGAGGCGGCGGGGTGCGACCCCTATCGTCGCCGGAGTGCAGGTGGATTCGTGACGCTGGCCCGGCTTCTCCGCCGGCACCTGAGGCCGTACCGCCGCATGCTCGCCCTCGTGGTGTTGCTCCAGGCCGTGCAGGTGACCGCGGCGCTGATGCTGCCGTCGTTGAACGCCCGCATCATCGATCAAGGCGTCCTGCCGGGAGACATCGGCTACATCCGTCGCCACGGGGCACTCATGCTCGCTGTCGCGGTCGTCCAAGGCGTCTTCGCTGCGGCGGCGATGTACGTGGGCGCCCGCATCTCCATGGGTTTCGGCCGGGATCTTCGGGGCGGACTGTTCCACCGGGTGACCAGCTTCTCGGCTCGTGAGGTGGGCGAGATCGGTGCGCCGTCACTCATCAACCGGATCACCAACGACGTCCAGCAAGTCCAGATGCTGGTGGTGATGGCTACGACGATGGCGGTCGGCGCACCGATCACCATAACCGTCGGGATCGTCATGGCCGTCCGAGAGGACGTCGGGCTGTCGGTCATCCTCGCCGTGGCGATACCCGTGACGGCGGTGGTCCTCGGCGTGGTGGTCGCTCGAATGGCGCCGGCCTTCGGCCTGATGCAGGAGCGGATCGACGGTATCAACCGCGTCCTGCGCGAACAGATCACCGGGCTCCGCGTCGTCCGGGCCTTCGGCCGGGAGCCTCAGGAGACCACCCGCTTCGCCACCGCCAACGAGGAACTGCGGGCGGTGGGGGAGCGCGCCGGTCGCCAGATGGCCGCCATGTTCCCGCTCGTGAACCTGATCGTGAACGTGTCCAGCGTCGCCGTCCTATGGATCGGTGCGGAACGGATCACTGACGGAGACGTGCAGGTGGGGTCGCTCATCGCCTACATGTCGTATCTCCTGCAGGTGTTGTGGTCGGTCGTGATGTCGACGTTCATGGTGTCGATGATCCCGAGGGCTTCGGTGTCGTCGGTTCGGATCCAGGAGGTACTCGACACCAGCTCGAGCGTGACGGTGGCGGCGAACCCGGTTCGTGAGCTGGCCCGTCCCGGGCACCTCGCGCTCGATGATGTCGGCTTCCATTACCCGGGGGCGGAGCATGCCGTGTTGAGCAGCATCTCCTTCACCGCCGCCCCGGGCACCACGACGGCGATCGTGGGCAGCACGGGCTCCGGCAAGACCACGTTGGTGAACCTCGTCCCTCGCCTCTTCGACGCCACGTCGGGCACGGTCCTCGTCGGCGGAGTCGACGTCCGACTGGTCGACCCGTCACTGCTCGCCACCGCGGTGGCCATCGTGCCGCAGAAGGCGTACCTCTTCTCGGGTACCGTCGCCTCCAACCTGCGGTACGGCCGACCCGAGGCCACCGACGAGGAGCTGTGGGAGGCCGTGCGGGTCGCTCAGGCTGAGGACTTCGTGCGCGCACTGCCCGGCCGGCTCGACGCTCCGATCGAGCAGGGAGGGACCAATCTGTCCGGCGGGCAACGGCAACGGTTGTCGATCGCCCGCGCGCTCGTCCGGCGGCCCGGGATCTACGTGTTCGACGACTCCTTCTCGGCGCTCGATCTCGCGACCGATGCTCGCCTCCGCGCCGCCCTGGCGCCGTACACCCGTGAGTCGGCGGTGCTCATCGTCGCCCAACGGATCTCGACCGTCTCGGCCGCCGACCAGATCCTCGTGCTCGACGATGGCGAGATCGCCGGCCTCGGCACCCATGACGACCTGATGGCCACCTGTCCTACGTACGCCGAGATCGTCGAGTCCCAGATCGGGGAGCCCGCGGCATGAGTGGCGCGGTGACACACGACGGGGACACCGTCACCGCGGCCGACGACGAGCTGCGGGACCTGTCCACCAAGGCCCGCGCCTCCTCGGGCGGCGGATGGCGAGTCATGGGCACGCCCACCGAAAGGTCTCGGAACTTCGGCGGAGCCGTACGCCGGCTGTGGTCGTTGCTGGGCCCGGAGCGGCCGCGCATCGCCATCGTCGTCCTCCTCGCCGTCACCAGCACGGCGCTCAACGTCGCCGGACCGAAACTGCTCGGTCGAGCCACCGACGTCATCGTCACGGGCGTCGTCACCGACGACGGCATCGACTTCGACCGCCTCCAACGCACGTTGATCGAGGTGGCGGGTTTGTTTGCCACGGCCGCCGTCCTCGGCATCGTGATAGCCCACTTGCTGATCGGAGTCGTGCAACGACTGATGTTCCGACTTCGGGCCGACGCCGAGGCGAAGCTCCACGCCCTCCCACTGCGTTACGTGGACCGCGAGTCCCGTGGTGACCTGCTCAGCCGCGTCACCAACGACCTCGACAACCTGGGCCAGAGCCTCCAGCAGACGCTCAATCAGATGCTCAACTCGTTTCTGATGCTCGTCGGGTCGGGCGCCATGATGTTCGTCATCTCGCCCGTACTGGGAGCCGTGGCCCTGACGGTCGTCCCCGTGTCGATCCTGGTGATGAGGGCGGTGGCGTCCCGAGCCCGCCCCCGGTTCATCGACCAGTGGCGGTACACCGGCGCGCTCAACGCCCAGATCGAGGAGACGTTCACCGGCCACGCCGTGGTGAAGGCGTTCGGTCGCCAACACGATGCCGAGGAACGATTCCGCGAAACAAACGACGAGTTGTATCGGGCCTCGTTCGGCGCGCAGTTCATGTCCAGCCTGATGCAGCCGGCCACCATGTTCCTCGGGAACGTGCAGTACGTCATCGTGGCCGTGGTGGGTGGCATCCGAGTCGCCAACGGAGCGATCACCGTGGGCGACGTGCAGGCCTTCATCCAATACTCCCGGACATTCTCGATGCCGTTGACCCAGCTCGGCTCGATGTTCAACATGTTCCAGTCCGGCATCGCGTCGCTTGAACGGGTCCTCGACCTGCTCGACGAGGAGGAGGAGCGTCCGGATCCGCCGTCGCCCGGCGCTCCGCCGGTGGCGGGTCACGTCGAGTTCCGGGATGTCTCTTTCTCCTACGACCCGGATCGCCCCCTCATCGAGCATCTGTCGCTCGTCGCCGAGCCCGGTCAGACCATCGCCATCGTGGGTCCGACCGGTGCCGGCAAGACCACGCTGGTCAACCTGATCATGCGGTTCTACGAACTCGACGCCGGCGCGATCCTGCTCGATGGTCGAGACATCGCGTCGCTGCCACGGGCCGAGCTGCGAGCCAATCTCGGCATGGTGCTGCAGGACACCTGGCTCTTCGGCGGCACGATCCGCGACAACATCGCCTACGGGCGCCCGGGCGCCACCGAGGAGGAGATCCTCGCCGCGGCGAAGGCGTCGTACGTCGACCGGTTCGTCCACTCCTTGCCGCACGGGTACGACACGCTCATCAACGAGGACGGCGACAACATCAGCGCGGGTGAGAAGCAGCTGCTCACCATCGCCCGCGCCTTCCTGGCCGACCGGTCGATCCTGATCCTCGACGAGGCCACCAGTTCGGTCGACACCCGTACGGAGGTGCTCGTCCAGGTGGCCATGAACCGCCTGCGGGCGAATCGCACCAGCTTCGTGATCGCCCACCGGCTGTCGACCATCCGGGGCGCCCACAACATCTTGGTGATGGAGGCCGGCCGGATCGTCGAGCAGGGCACGCACGCCGAGCTGCTGTCGCGAGATGGTGCATACGCCCGTCTCTACAACTCCCAGTTCGCCGCCGCCGTCGTCGACGACTGACTCGCAGATCGATCGGCGCCGTAAGGGTTCCTGCGCCACGGCGACCCAGAACCGTCGCCCGAGTTGGGTGCGAGGCTCAGGCGTTGGCTTCGTACAGCTCGCGCCACTCGTGGCGGGACCGGATCGAGGTGTCGACATCGGGCGACAGGGCCCGCAGGGCGCCCACAGTCGCCTGCTCCCGCGGGATGACGGCGAAGGGATCCACGTCGAAGAACCGGCAGGTGTTCTGCCAGGTGATCTTGTGCATGTCCTCGTCGTTGCAGCCGGCGGCCTCCATCTCGCGGTGGATCTGTTCTGGGGCGTCGGGCCAGATGGAGTCCGAGTGCGGGTAGTCGCACTCCCAGGCGATCATGTCGATGCCGATGTCGTGGCGGACCTTGAGCGAGGTCGGGTCCGAGACGAAGCAGGCCAGCGAATGGTCGCGGAACACCTCGCTCGGCAACTTGCCGCCGAAGTCGTGGTTGAGCCAGACCTGGTTGGTGAAGTGACGATCGCAACGGTCGAGGTAGAAGGCCAGCCAGCCGATACCGCCCTCGGACCAGGCGATCTTGAGGTCGGGGTACGTCTTGAACGCCCCGCCCCACAGCAGATCCTGGGCCGCCAGCGCAGACACCTGCGTGGCCAGGATGATCATGTTGTCGATCGGAGCGTTCGGTGCGCTCTGGATGGCGCCGAACCCCTGGCCGATGTGCAGGTTGACGACCACGTTCTCGTCGCACACGACGTCGAAGAACGGGCCCCAGTACTCCAGGTCGTGGTAGCTGGGCAGACCCTGGAGGTGGGGGAGTTCGGGCATCGTGACGGAGCGGCAGCCCTTGGCGACGACGCGACGCACCTCGTCGGCCAATCCTTGGCGGTCCCAGACCGGCATGAGGGCCATCGGGATGAAGCGGCCGGGATACGCGGCGCACCACTCGTCGATGTGCCAGTCGTTGTACGCCTTCAACATGACGAGGGACAGGTCCTTGTCGGCGCCGTTGTGGAAGAAGCCGGCGGAGAAACCGGCGAACGACGGAAAACACATCGAGGCCAGGATCCCGTTGCGATTCATGTCCTTGACGCGCTCGTGGATGTCGTAGGCGCCGGGGCGCATCTCGGCCATCGAGGTCGGGTCGAGGCCCCAGTCCTCCTTGGGCCAGCTCACGACGGCGTTGAGGCCGACGGTGCCCTGCACAATGCCCTGGAACATCCACTGGTCCTTGCCGTCGGCATCGCGGATCAGCTTGGGTGCCTGGTCCGCGTACTTCTCGGGGACGTGGCCCTCGAACATGTCGGCGGGCTCGACGATGTGATCGTCGATGCTCACCAGGATCAGATCCTCGACGTTCATAACATCCTCCTCGAGTACGACATCGATCGTACGAGGATCACGAACTGGGAGACCAAACCGTCGCTGACGCGACAGGTTGGTCTCCCAGTTCGAAAGGTGGAGGGGCGGTGGCTACGGGCCGATGCGCCGCGCGTCGGCGGTGGCTACGGGCCGATGCGCCGCGCGTCGGCGGTGGCTACGGGCCGATGCGCCGCTCATCGGCGGTGACCTCGACGCGTTGGCGGATGTCGGCAACGGAGGCACCGAGTCCGAGCACGTAGGTGCCGGCCTCGATCCACCAGCCGGGGTCGGACCGGAGATCCGTCTCGCGGGGGACCATCGGGTTGTTGGCGGGTGCCCGGGTGGCGAGCTCGTCGAGATCCGGACTCGTCTCGTCCCAGTGGGCGAAGGCCCGCTCGTCGAGATCGATCCGCGCCGTGGTCGTCTCGCCCGGGTCGAGCCACACCTTGGCGAACCCCGCCAACTCCCGAACCGGTCGCGGGGTGCCGGCGCGTGGTGGCTCGATGTAGCACTGCACGACCTCGGCGCCCCGGCGTGTTCCAGTGTTGGTGACGGGGACGGAGACGGCGACCCGGCCGCCCGCCGCCAAGGCGGGAGCAGAGATGACCGCGGGCTCCCAGGAGAAGGTGGTGTAGCTCCCGCCGTGGCCGAACGGGAATCGGGTCGGGAGCCGGCGGGTCTCGTACCACCGATACCCCATCAGCAGGCCCTCGCCGTAGTGGTGGTGGTCGTTGAAGCCGGGGAAGGTGTTGTAAGTCGGGTTGTGTTCCACGCACATCGGCAAGGAGGTGGGAAGGCGACCCGCCGGCTCGGCGTCGCCGAACAGCACGGCGTCGATGGCGGCGGCCATCTCCTGGCCGCCCAGCCACACCTGCACGACTGCGGCGACGTCGTCCGCCCAGGGCATCGTCACTGGCGCACCCGTGTTCACGAGCACGATCGTGTTCGGATTGGCTTCGGCGACCCGTCGGACGAGCTCGTCCTGATCGCCGGGGAGATCCATCGACTCCCGGTCGTGGCCCTCGCTCTCCCACTCCTCGCTGGTGCCCACCAGCACCACGGCGACATCGCACGACGCGGCAGCAGCAGCAGCTGCATCGACGAGGGCGCGCCCCGTCTCGACCGGACGCAGGCCGACCTTGGCCATCGCGAACAACATGCTGTCGCGGGCGGAGTACTCGATCACCAACTCGACCGGATGGCCCTGGGTGAGATGGAGGGGAGCTTCGCGCTCCGCGCTCGCCATGCCGAAGGCGTCCGTTCCCCGAGGCATCGAGTCGGTGAAGCCGTCGTGGACGAGGGTGCCGTCGACGAAGAGGCGGGCGTGGCCGAGGTCGACGAGGGTGATGACGTGAGGGCCGGTCCGCTCGGGCGTGAGGATCGTCGTCGCCCGGAACGAGAACTCCGGGCCGCAGTCCGGAACGGGGGCGCCGATGAAGAAGAGCCGGGTGTCGGATTTCACGATGGTCGCCAGAGGCTCGCCGGCGAGGTCGAAACCGTCGAAGACGTCGAGGAGGACGCCCGGCCGGCCGTCTGGCGTGGCGAGTACCCGACCGCTGAGCTCGCGGGTGGTCTTGTCGATCCGGCAGCCCGGCTCGTAGACGAGTCGATCTCCGAGACGCTCGGCGAGGACGTCGCGCAGCGAGGTCCGGTAGTGCGGAACGAGTTGAGCGGAGCCGCCGCCCATCATGTGCGCGGTGGCGGCCATCGGCCCGATGAGGGCCACGCGGAGGTCGGTCGGTGACCCGAGTGGGAGGATGCCGTTGTTCGAGAGCAAGACGTTCGACTCGGCCGCGACTCGGCGCGCCAGGATGCGATCCTCGGGGAGATCGATGGACTGTTCCGGTCCCGGCACGTCGTTCCAGGCTCCGAGCCGGTCGATCACGGTCAACCAGCGCCGCACGATGGCGTCGAGGTGCTCCTCACTGACCTGCCCGGATCGGACCGCCTCGATGAGGTGGTCGCCGTACGCCCGGGCCGGGCCGGGCATCTCGAGGTCGACCCCGGCCGGCGGTGACGTGACGGTGTCGATGAACCCGAACCAGTCCGTCATGACGATGCCGGCGAACCCCCATTCATCACGCAGGATCGTCGTCAACAGGTCGGGGTTCTCGGTGTGGAACCGACCGTTGAGCCGGTTGTACCCGGTCATGACCGCCAGCGCGCCCCCTTCCTTCACCGCGATCTCGAAGGGGCGGAGGTACAGCTCGCGCAGGGTCCGCTCATCCATGTCGGAGCTCATCGTGTATCGCTCGTGCTCGGCGTCGTTGGCGACGAAGTGCTTCACGGTGGCGGCCACTCCCTGGGACTGCAGGCCCCGCACGAAACCGGCGGCGATCTTGCCCGAGAGCAGAGGGTCCTCCGAGTAGCACTCGAAGTTGCGTCCGGCGAGCGGTGAGCGGTGCAAGTTGATGGTCGGCGCGAGGAGGAAGCGGCACGACTTCGTGCGGGCCTCGCGGCCGATCAACTCACCCACATGCGCGATGAGCTCCGGATCCCACGTGGCACCGAGCGCGGAACCACACGGAAGGCACGCTGCCGTCGTCGAACCGGCCCCGAGCAGGCCTTCGGCGCCCCGGGCGCCGTTGGGCCCGTCGGTCACCTTGATCTGTGGGATCCCGAGCCGGTCCACCGCCGCGATGTTCCACAGGTCGAACCCCGCGGTGAGGCTGACCTTCTCCTCCAGGGTGAGTTCGGCCAACAGCCCGTCGATGTCCATCAGATGTCCCCCAGATCACGGATCGGCGGTTCGAACCTTGCCACACCACGGTGTCGGCGTCCCCATATAGGGTGCGGGTTCGGTCCACAACGAGGAGGAACCGGTGACGAGGCCTGATGCCGGCGACATCTATTACGACCCGTTCAACATCGAGATCGACAAGGACCCGCATCCGTTGTGGCGGCGCATGCGCGATGAGCTGCCGCTCTACTACAACGATCGCTACGAGTTCTACGCCCTCACCCGCTTCGCCGACGTCGAGCGCGCCCTGGTCGATTGGGACACGTACCGCTCGGGCAAGGGTTCGACCCTCGAAGCCATCCTGTCCGGCATGGAGCCGCCGCCGGGGCTGATCCTCATGGAGGATCCGCCGATCCACGACGTGCACCGCGGGCTGATGTCACGGGTGTTCACGCCCAAGAAGATGAACACGCTGGAGTCCAAGGTCCGCCAGTTCTGCGCCACGACGCTCGATCCGCTGGTCGGGACGGGCGGGTTCGATTTCATCGCCGATCTCGGCGCGGTCATGCCGATGCGCACGATCGGGATGCTGCTCGGCATCCCGGAGCGGGACCAGGTCGCCATCCGTGACACCATCGACGCCGGTCAACGCATCGAAGAGGGCCGCGAGGTCACTGCACCCGACCTCGGCGCCCAGATCGAGCTGTTCGGCGACTACGTCGAGTGGCGCTCGAAGAACCCCTCGGACGACCTGATGACCGAGTTGCTGGAGGCCGAGTTCGTCGACGAGACCGGCACCACCCGGCGCCTCAACCGAGGTGAGGTGCTCACCTACATCATGTTGCTCGCCGGGGCCGGGAACGAGACCACCACCCGACTCATCGGTTGGGCGGGCAAGTTGCTCGCCGAGCACCCCGAGCAGCGCCGGGACCTCGTCGAGGACCGCGGGCTGATCCCACAAGCCATCGAGGAGACCTTGCGATTCGAGGCGCCGTCGCCGGTGCAGTCTCGGGTCATGACCAGAGATGTCGAGCACCACGGACACACCGTTCCGTCCGGCAGCATCATGGTCGTGATCAACGGCTCGGGGAACCGTGACGAGCGGCATTTCGTCGACGGCGACTCCTTCGACATCCATCGCACGATCGACCACCACCTGAGCTTCGGCTACGGCCTGCACTTCTGCCTGGGGGCGGCGCTGGCCCGGCTCGAAGGACGGGTCGCGCTCGACGAGGTGCTGAAGCGCTTCCCGGAATGGGAGATCGATTGGGACAACGCCAAGCAGGCCCACACCCCGAACGTTCGAGGCTGGGATCGCCTGCCGGTCCTCGTCGCCTAGCGCGTGGACACCGTGAGCCTGGGCCGCACCGTCGGCCCGTTCGAAGGGTGTCTGAGCCCGGAGCTGCTGACCAGTTACGCCGCAGCCACGAAGGATCCATCTCCGGCCGTGCAGGCGGGTGAAGCGGTCCCACCGGTCGCGATCGTCACGCAGATCTGGACCGCGCAGAACGAAGCCCGGGATGTGCTCGTGTCCGCCGACTTCCAGCGGTCTGCCGTCAGCGGCGTTCACGGCGAACACGAAGTGCGGCTGCATCGCCCGCTCGTGCCGGGAGAGCCGGTGACGATCTGGGTCGACGCGTGCGGTGCCCGGCCGGCCGGACGCAACTCGGCCGTGACGCTGACGTACACCGCTCGGGACACGATGGGCGCCGTGGTGGCTGAGCAGTGGTGGACCACGGTGTTCCTGGGCGTCACCTGCGATGAGGTCGGTGCCCCACCTCCCGAGCACGCCTTCCCGCCCGACGCCCGGGATCGCCCGATCGGCACGTATGTCGTCGGCTGCGACGACGCCATGGCGCAGCGATACGCCGACGCAAGCGGCGATTGGTCGGGGCACCACTTCGATCTCGCCGCGGCCCGCCAGAGCGGGTTCGACCGGCTGTTCGTGCACGGTTTGTGCACCCTGGCCCTGTGCGCTCAGGCGGTCGTGCAGCTGGCCGCCGCGGGGGACCCGACCCGCGTGCGTCGCGTCGCGGCCCGGTTCGCCAGTCCCGTCTTTCTCGGTGAACCGGTCAACGTTGCCGTCTTCGATGCGGGCGACCTCGGGATCGCCTTCGAAGCCGACAGCGGTGGTGCCCCCGTGATTACCCACGGCCGCGCCGAGCTTTTCTGACGGCCGCCCGAGCTCACCAGGTGTCGATGTTGCTGGACACCTCACCAGGTGTCGATGTTGCTGGACACCTCACCAGGTGTCGATGTTGGCACGCTTCGTGCTGGTGAGCGTCACCAACCAGCGCCGGTTGTCGGCGGGGTCGATCACGTCGTCGATCTCGGTCAGCATGGCGACGTTGACGGCCGAGCCGCACCGCGCCCTCGATGTTCATGCCGCCGAACTCGCCGGTCGGCCACGACACACAGAACTGCGGTGCCTTGAGGGAACCGCCGGCCATGGCCTGCGCGCCCAGGCCGTACGCCTTGCGGAGGACGACGGTGCCGAACGGGACGGGCACGTTGGCGCCGGTGACGAAACCCGGCGCCCAGCCCGATCGCAGCTCCAGCACGGAGTCGGTGTCGAACGAAAGGCCATGCAGTCCGGCCATGACACGCCGATGCCGTCGGTGTCGCCAGGTCGGCCACCACCGCCCTCGGCGAAGCACACGACCGGGAGCCGCCGCCGCGCCGCGAGCTCGAAGAGCCGATCCATCTTCTGGTGGCCGAGCAATCCCTGGGTGCCGGAGAGGACCGTGGCGTCGTACGAACACACGACGACCGGATTCCCGTCGATTCGGCCGACGCCCCCGATGAACCCGTCGGCCGTGGTGCGGTCGATGAGCTCCTCGAGCGATCGTCGGCGCCGGTGCGGTGGGCGAGCACGACGAGGGTCTGGCCGGCTGCCACCACGCCTCCCGGCTCGACGGTGATCGCCACGACGGTGGCCGGGAAGGGGGCGACGATTTCAGGCACGAAGCGTGGTTGGGTCAGTCCGCGATCCGGCGGGCGACGAAGTCGCGCACCGCGTCGGCGACCTCTTCGTCCTCGGGAGCGCCGAAGAACCCGCCGTGCGGCATGGCTTCGAACACGTGCAACTCGGCCGGAACTCCGGCTTTCAGGAGCGCCCGGTGCATCCGCACCGTGTTGGAGAGGAAGAGGTCGCGGGTGCCGGTCTGGAGGAAGGTGGGAGGGAAGCCCTTGGTGAAGTCGCCGAACAGCGGGGACAGGTAGGGGTGGGTGAGGTCGTGGCCCGCGGCGTAGAGGAGGTTGACCGGCATGAGCAGGCCCAAGATGGTGTCGACGCCGAGGTTCGCCTGGAACGAGTCACCGGACTCGGTGAGGTCGACCTCGGGGGTCATCATGATCGCCGCGCCGGGGAGTGGGAGCCCTTCGTCGCGGGCCCGCAGGATGGTCGCGCCGACGAGGTTGCCGCCGGCCGAGCCGCCACTGATGATGATGTGCGCCGGGTCGTGATCGCGGAGGAGAGCGCAGTACACGGTGAGGCAGTCGTCAAGTCCGGCCGGATACGGGTGATCGGGCGGCATCCGGTAGTCGACGGCAAAGGTGCGCAAACCACTGCGGTGCGCCGCCATCGAGCCCATGAGCTGACAGGCCCGGCCGCCACCGCTCACCAACGCGCCGCCGTGGATCTCGAACTGGATGCACGATTCGCCCCCGTCGATCGGTTGACTCGGTGCGATGTCGTACACCGTCACGCCGTCGAGCTCGATGTCGGTCACGACGGAGCCGGTCCGGGCGGCCATCGGCTCCATCATCGGCACGATCATCTCCTCCATGGCGGCGAGGTGCCGACGCCAGGCCTCGAGGTCGTCGAGCGGCGGATACTCCCCGGGTGGCCGTGACTGCAGCAGCACGGCCTGGGCGTGGGCGCTGAGGAAGGCGGGCGGGCGCAGGTCCCGCGCTGGCAGACGCAGAACCGTGCCATCGTGTTCGTCGGTCATGTCATCCCCCCATGGTGATCCGGGGACCCTATCCCGGCGCCTCCTCGTCGTGCCCGCCCGACGGAGGGGAGCGAGGGTGGCCGGGCCCGCGACCGGGAGCGCGTACGCTCCGGTCGTGGCCGTCAGCCGAACCCGCCGGGCGCGAGCCGCCCGTCGCCGAGCGCGCCGGATGGCGCGAGTCGAGCACGATCTGAGCCGTGCGCAGTGGGCCGCACTCGTGACGGCCTGGGGTGGCTGCGCGTACTGCGGCGCGACCGACTCGACGCTCCAGCGTGACTGCGTGCTCGCCATCTCCCGAGGCGGTCGCTACACCATCGACAACGTCGTGCCGGCGTGCCGCTCCTGCAACACCAGCAAGTGCAACGCCGAGGTCACCACCTGGTTGCGGCGCAAGCGGCTCGACGAGCGGGCGTTCCTGCTCCGTCTGGTCGAGGTACGGGCCGCGCTGTCGGAGGGCCTGACGTAAGCGTTGCCTCGATCCAGACGTCGGTCGTGTCACGACCCGGCCGCTACCGTGTCGCCGTGATCGATGGCATCGAGGTCACCGAAGTGGGCTCCGGCGAGTCCTTGGTCGTTCTCGTCCATGGTGCCCTCGGGTCGGGTTCCTCCTTCACCCGGGTGGCGGCCGAGCTCGAGAGCGAATGCCGGATGCTCTGGTACGACCGGCGGGGCTACGGCACGTCTGCCGGAGGCGGACCAGCCGGGGTCGACCTCCACGCCGCGGATCTCGTCGCCATCCTCGATGGTCGGCCGGCGGTGGTGGTCGGCCATTCGTTCGGCGGCGTCACCGTGCTCGGCGCGGCGATCCGGGCGCCGGAGCTCGTCCGGTCCGTCGTCTTGTACGAGACGAGCATGGCCTGGTCGCCGGGTTGGGACGACACCGTCGTGACCGCTCTGCTGAGCTCCCCGGATCCCGTCGAGGCCGCCCTGCGGATGATGCTCGGTGAGCGCTGCGACACCTGGACCGACGACGAATGGGTCCGCCGCCGCGTCGACGGTGCGGCCTTCGTCGCCGAGGAAGCCTCGGTGCGCACCGGCATGTCCCCGTACGACGTCGCCGAGGTACGGGCGCCTGTCGTGTACGGGCGCTCGGACACCTCGGTCATGCCGAGCGTGGCCGCGTTCCTCCACCAGCGGCTGCCACAGTTCGAGGAGCATCTGATCGAGGGGGCCGGCCACCACGCCCACCGCACGGCTCCGGGGGCGTTCGCCGACCTCGTGCGACGGGGCATCGAGTTGGCCGGCGTGTAGGGCCAGGGACTCCCGGGATGTCGTGATGGCGCGGAACCCTGGCAGAATCGCACGAGGCACTTCCGAGCGCAGGAGAAGACCACCATGCAACCCGACGACCACTACATCGTCATCTCCGCCGATACCCACGCCGGGGGGAGCCATCAGCAGTACCGAGAGTTCCTCGACCCGAAGTACCGGGCTGACTTCGACGCCTGGCGTGATCGGTACAAGAACCCCTACAAGGACCTCAAGGACACCAAGCTGCGCACTCGCAACTGGGATGGCGAGCTGCGTGACGAGCAGCAGAACTCCGATTGCGTCGTCGGCGAAGTGATCTTCCCGAACACGGTGCCACCGTTCTTCCCGAGCTTCGTGCTCTTCGCCCAGCCCGCCCGCCCGGAGGAGTACGAGCACCGTCACGCGGGGGTCCAGGCCCACAACCGGTGGTTGGCCGACTTCTGTTCGCAGAAGCCCGAGGCGCGGCGCAGGCATCGGCCAGATCTTCCTGAACGACCTCGACGATGCCATCGCCGACGTGCAGTGGTGCCACGAGAACGGCCTCCGTGGCGGCGTGCTCGTCGGTTCGGTGCCCCCCACGTGCGACTGGTTGAAGCCGCTCTACGACCCGCATTACGACCCGCTGTGGCAGGCGTGCGAGGAGCTCGGAGTCGTCGTCAACTCGCACTCCGGCACGGGTGGTCCGGCCTACAAGCCGGCGCCCGCCATGGCCATGGTGCACATGTCGGAGATGATCTTCTACTCGCAGCGACCGCTGGCGTACCTGCTGCTCGGCGGGGTGTTCCACCGGTTCCCCAACCTGAAGTTCGTGCTGACCGAGGCCGGGTGCGCGTGGATTCCGTCCTTCCTCGAGAACCTGGACTTCACGATGAACGTCGTTCGGACGGGAGCCACCGGTGAGATGCGATTCGACGGCGACGCCGTGGCGCCCAAGTCGGCCAGTGAATACTTCGCGTCCAACTGCTACGTGGGCGTCAGCCAGCCCCGACCGTCCGACATCGCCGCCGGCTTCAAGCTCGGCATCGACCGGATCATGTGGGGCAACGACTACCCCCACGAGGAGGGCACCCACCCGTTCACGCGGGAGCACTTCCGTCAGGTGGTCGGCAACCTCCCGCCCGAGCAGGTGCAACAGATCCTGGCCGGCAACGCCGCCCGTCTGTACGGGTTCGACATGGAAGCTCTGCGCCCGGCCGCCAACCAGTTCGGGCCCACCGTGGCCGAGCTCGCTGAGCCTCTCACCGACTTGCCCGAGGGCGCCAACGAATCGCTGCGGCGCAACGCTCGCGAACTCGCCGGAGCGTCCCGGTAACGAGCACCTGGTCGGTGTCTCACCCGTGACACAGTCGTGTTCATGGGAACGGCTGGTCGATGAGGGTTGGTTCAGACGCGGGGTACGTCGACACGTGTGACCTGGATCTGGGCTTCGGAGTTTCCGGCGAACAGCGCTTCGGGTCGGTCGAACCGGTTCAGGCCGAGGAAGAGGGATCGACCGTCGGGTCCACCGAGCTCCACGTCGACCGTCGACCAATCGGGAACCTCGATCGTGTCGGTCACCTGCCCATCGGGGCTGACGCGCACGTACTGATGGACGCCCGGGAGGGCGGCCCACACGTGGAGCTCGGCATCCAGGGTCAGGCCGTCGAACGATCGAATCGAGCGTCGCCCGTACGCGTTGCGGTCCGAGAGACCCGTCGGCGAGGATCGGGTAGTCGAGGAGGCGCTGACCGAAGGTCTCGGCGACGATGAGGGTGGAACCGTCGGGCGTCACGGCCATGCCGTTGGCCATGGCCAGCCCGCTGGCCACGATCCTGGCTTCCCCGCTGACGTTGTCGAAGCACACGATCTGACCGGCGGTCATCATGCCGTCCATCACGTCGCCGACCGCGTCGTAGCGGACCGATGTGGTCGACGTGTAACTCCGCGCGCCGTGGGTCGCCATGTCGTTGGGGCCGTGGCTGCGAATGAGGGAGGTGTCGACGAACGGCGTCGCCTGGCCGTGGTCGTCGACGGCGAAGATGGCGTCCTCGTGGATCGATGCGACGAGCAACCGTCCGCGGGCCGACCACCCGAGACCTGATGCCATCGCGATGCCGTCGGCGACGAGGCGTCGGGTGCCGTCGATCGACGCGCGCCACACCTGACCACGCACCATGTCCGAGAACCACAGGTGGCCGTCGTGCCACCTCAGGCCCTCGCAGTAGCCGAGCTCGTCGATCAGGATCTCCATGTGTCGTCCCATCACTCAGCCGCGACCGTTGTCACGCCCGCTTGCGGTCGCCTCGCTGCGAGATCACGGTGTCGCTCCTCCGTTCCCTGATCTGCCAACCATCTGTGGTGCGGACGAACCCATCGGTGTAGGTGCCGATGACGTGCAACAGATCGTGCCCCTGGTGCTCGACCAGCAGCACCGCGTCCAGGTACGACGTCGCGGTTGCCATGTCGCCGTCGACCCGGATGTCGTGGTTGGTCATGCGGTGCATCGTGGGCCCGACATCCCGATGGAGCTCGTCGAGCCAGGTCACGAAGGGCTCGCGCTCGGTCCAGCTTCCCCAGCGGCCGTAGTCGGCGCGACAGTCCGGCGTGAAGCACGATCTCACCGACTCCCAGTCGCGTCGGTCGACCCCGTTGGCGTACCGATCGATGATCGTGCGAATCTCGAGCACGTCGGTCCATGGCTCGCCGTTCGGCATCGGGGTCTCCTGAGGGTCGGGGCGAGTCGAGGGATGGGAGCGATGTCGTGAGGTTGGGTGCTGTGTTCCCGCAGGCCGAGTTCACTCGTGTGGATCCCGACGAGCTCGTGACCTTCGTTCAGCGCCTCGAGGGCGCCGGCTACGACCACCTCCTGGTCTACGACCACGTGCTGGGCGCGGACTCGGACCGTCGACCCGGGTGGGACGGTCCCTACGACCATCGCGACCCGTTCCTCGAGCCACTGGTGCTGTTCGCGTACCTGGCGCGAGCCTGCAGGCTCGAGTTCGTGACGGACGTGATGGTGCTGCCGCAGCGGCAGACCGCCCTGGTGGCCAAGCAGGTGGCCACGCTCGCCTTGCTCGCCCCCGGCCGGTTGCGCCTGGGCGTCGGCCTGGGGTGGAACGAAGTCGAGTACCAGGCCTTGGGTGTCGACTTCGCGGGACGGGCGGCACGGATGGAAGAACAGATCGCCCTGCTGCGACGACTGTGGACGGAGCCGACCCTCGATCACGCCGGCCGGTTCGACGAGATCGAAGCGGCCGGCCTGGCACCGTTGCCGGCGAAACCGGTGCCGATCTGGATCGGCTGCGGAGAGGATCCCCGAGCGCTGGCTCGGGTCGGTCGAGTGGCCGACGGCTGGTTGCCTCTCCATCACCTGCAGCCGGGACGTGGTTTCGAGGACGCGTGGGAGGCGATCGGTGCCTCGGCTCGTTCGGCCGGGCGCGACCCTTCCAGCATCGGGGTCGAGGGCCACGTCTCGGTGCGGGTCGACACCCTCGACCGCGTATCCGACCGACTTGCCCGGTGGGCCGACATCGGAGTCGGATCGGTGGCCGTCAACCCACTGAGGGCAGGAGTGCAGTGGCCTGAACATCTCGACCTCCTGCTCCGGGCGGCCGAACGCATCGACGCGGTGATCCACGCCGGGGTCAGGACGTTGGACGGACGAAACGCTGGGCCATGAACAAGATGTGCTCGCGCTCGTACTCGTCGGCCATGTCGGGGTGCTTCTCACGGAGGTGGGCGAACGAGACCTCGACGATCTCGTCTTCGGTCATCCCCGTCAGGCCTTCGCCGCACGGGCACCGCAGCACCCAGTGGTATTCACGCTCGCTGCTCATGGCGTGAACCCTAACCCGGGGGCGGTGACGCGTTCGAAAGCGCGGGAACGCGGTGGCCCCCACCGCTTCGGCGTGCCAGAGGTTGACGCCGGTCACATAGGCCGGCTAGTCCTTGGCGAGCTTCGGGGAGGTGGCCAATGGGGGTCGATCTGAGTAGTGGGCTCGACGAGAGCCGGGAGTTCGTCTTTGCCGAGCAACCCGCCGATCCGGAGATGCGCGAGTCGGTGAACACGTGGATCTGGGACAACGGCGTCGATTTCGGCATGCCCCGTATCGGCATCGAGGCGGTCGCCGACCAGTGGGACACGCACGAGGTGCAGTGCAACATCGCCCTCGCTGGTGGGCGCCTGTTGACGATCTTCGAGAACGGGGCGGTCCACGATCCGGCCGGGTCGGACGGGCGGCCCCGGATACTCGGAGCTGGGCCGCTGTCGTTCGAACTGGTCGAGCCCTTCGTGCACTGGCGGTTCCGTCTCGACGGTCTGGCGGTCGAGACGAGCGTCGAGCACCAGATGGCCGGAACCCACCCACCCCGCGGCGAGCGGGTTCCGGTGAAACTGGAGCTCGATCTCCGGTCGGCCGTCCCCCTCTGGGAGAACGGCAAACTCCTGCCGGAGGCCGGCCGGGTGATGGCGGAACAGGAGGAGGGGATCCTCATCGGCGGTCCCCGCTTCGAGCAGCTGTTCCGGGCCACCGGAACCTTCACCGTCGACGGGCAGGAGCACTCGTTCGACGGCGGTGGCTTGCGGATCCGCCGGCAGGGGATCCGGCGCCTGGCCCGGTTCTGGGGTCACGCCTGGCAGTCCTCGGTGTTCCCCAGCGGCAAAGCGTTCGGGCATCTCGTGTACCCGCCACGCGACGACGGTCTGCCCACGTACAACGAGGGATTCCTCTTCGACGGCGACGGCGGTCTCATCCCGGCCCGGGTGGTCGAGGCGCCGTGGCTGCGGCGTATGCAGCCGACCGGTGAGGATGTCTCGGTGGTGCTCGAGACCGAGCGGGGTACGGTCCGCATCGCCGGCGAGACGCAGCTGTCCGCCTATCACGCCATCCCCGTCACCAACGACGGCGCCGCCTATCCGATCCTGCAGCAGGCCATCGTCCGCTACACACTGGACGGCGAGACAGCCAACGGCATGCTCGAACGCTCCTCCCTCCCGGAGATGATGGAGAAGTGACGGGAGCCCGCTCATGAGCGCGACCCGCACCCGTGTCGACGAGTTGCTCTCGACGGCCCGTGCCGCCACCGGGCTCGAGGATTTCGGGGCCGACGGCTGGCAAGAGGGTCTCGAGGTGCTGGTGCGCTCGGGGCTCACCGACGCCCGGTTCACCGACTACGGCGAGCAGAGCTTCTACGGCTCGATCGTCCACACCTTGTCGAACCGCCTCCAGGTCGAGGACTGGTTCGCCCGGCACCCCGAGATCGAGGAGCAGGAGGTGTTCGTCGAGCTGCTCGGCGTCGGCCTGCCCCGAACCGGCTCGACGGCGCTGGCGCACATGCTGGGTGAGGATGCATCGGTCCGGTCGCTCCGCATGTGGGAAGCGTCCACGCCGTGCCCGCCGCCGTGCGTGTCGCCCGAGGCCGACCAGGCCCGGATCGCGGCCTCCGAGGCCATGGTCGAGATGATGGACATGGTGGCGCCGCGCATGCGGTCGATGCTGCCCCAATCCGCCACCGGTCCGATGGAGGACCACGACCTGATGTCGCTCGAGTTCAAGGCCCAGGCGTTTCAGGCCATGGGTCGGCTGACGAGTTATGGCGACTGGCTCCTCGACTGCGACATGGAGCCGACCTACCGCTACGAGCGGCGGGTCCTCAAGCTCCTGCAGTGGAAGTGCCCCCCGACCCGATGGCAGCTCAAGAGCCCCACCCACACCCTGTTCCTCGACGACTTCGAGAAGGTCTTCCCTGAGACCCGGTTCGTGATGACCCACCGCGACCCGTCCAAGGTGATCCCGTCGGTGACCGACGTGTACGCCACGCTCGGGGCCATGGGCAACGTCGACCTCGATCCCGTCGCGGTCGGCGAGATGAACTCGCATCAGTGGGCCGTCGCCCTCGATCGTTGCCTGGCCTTCCGGGCGGCCGGGCGCGAGGATCGCTTCTACGACATGGCCTTCTCGGCGTTCCAGGCCCAGCCGATCGCGGAGATCCGCCGGTTGTACGACTGGCTCGGCCGCGACCTCACCGCCGAGACGGAGCAGAAGATGCGGGACTGGTGGGCCACGAACCGCCGGCCACCCGGAACCGAGGAGCAGCGCACGGACGACTTCGGCATCACCGAGGAATCACTGGCCGCCCGCTTCGGTGCCTACCGAGCCCGCTTCGGCCCTCTGCTCTGATCAGCGGCCCGCCTGCGGTGAGGTCAGCCGGTGACGGGGAGGAACTGCATGACGTCGGTCTCGTAGCGGCGGACGTCGATCCGCCACGAGTCGTTGCGGCAGGACCAAGTGTCCCGGTACCGACCTCGGGCGACGATGTCGGTGCTGCCCATGCGCAGGCACGCGGTCACGTACGTCTCGCTCGTGGCGGCGTCGCCCTCGACCTCGATCATGATGTTGGTGACCTGGTGCGACGTGGCGTCGCAATGGCTGTGGCTCTCGTAGACCCATTCGATGAACCCGGCGCCGGTGCCCTCGAAGATGTCCGGGCCGTAGTGGGCCAACCCGTCGGGGTGCCAGATCTGGGCGCCCAGCTCCGGGTCCATCCGATCGACGGCGAAGCAGTAGCGGTGGAGCACCTCGGTGATCGCCTGTTTGGCGATGAGCGTCTCAAGGGTGTCGGACATGGATCCTCCCGGGGCCGGGCCAAGATTCTGATGGGCCCGGCCGCCGGAGCATAGAGTTCGCGTCCATGATCCGAGTCAAGGCCGCCTTTTTCAGCCTCACACCGCCGCCCCCGGCCGACGACGACGGCAGCTACCTGCGTTGGCACCTGCTCGATCACATGCCCGAGCAGTACCAGTTGCCGGGCATCCAGTTCGCCCTCCGGTACATCGTCGACGGGGACTACCCAGACCATCGCGTGGCCGGTGAGGGCCCCCTGACCGGCATCGGCAACCTCGTCAACTACCTGGTCGGGGACCCGGTACAGCAGACGCACGAGGACTTCATGCACCTCGGCCCACGTCTGCGGGAGATGGGCCGGTTCCCCGAGTACCGGACCGGGCTGCAGCTGCGGATGCCGGCTCTCCAGCACTGGTACGCGGCGCCGCAGGCGCTGATCTCGGCCGAGGTCGTGCCGTTCCGCCCGCACCGCGGGATCGTGTTGATCATCGAGGAGCCGGTAGAGCGCAACGTCGACGCCTGGTGCCAGAGGCTCCACGCCGAGCACATGCCGGCCGTGCTCGACACACCCGGCGTGGCGGGAGCGTGGGTCTACGGCTCCACATCGACGTGGAAGCTGGTGCCGCAGTGCGAGGGCGATCCGCAGTACACGACCGTCATCTACGTCGACGACGACCCGCTGACGGTCAGCACAGCGCTCGCCCCGTTGTTGCGTCAGCGGTGGGCGTCGGGCGAGGTGCGCCCGCTCTTTGCCGGCCCCCTGCGCACCATGATGCAGTGGGACGCCTGGCCGGCGTGAACGACAAGGCCCCTCCGGGCGCCGGTCAGGCCAGCGCGGGGAGGACCTCATCCGCGAACAGTCGGACGGTCTCGGGGCGGCCGAAGTCACTGAACTGGCAGATGAACAGCTCGGCGCCGGCCTCGCGTTCGGCTCGAAGTGCGGCGGCGACCTCGTCGGGGGTGCCGGCTATGAGGCCACCCCAACCGCCGAACCGGCGCTCAGCGACCGCGACGATCTCGTCTCGCTCCGCCGACGAGAAGGCCAGCCCGATCGGATGCTGAACCGAGATCCGGGCATCGCCGGCCCGGGAGCGCAGCTCGTCGAACCGGTCCATGGCGTACGACGGGCAGTTCCACCAGTCGGCCCAGCGTTCCACGAGCGGCATGGTGAGCCGGGCCCCGCCGCCACCGATGTGGATCGGGATCGTGCCGTTGACCGGACGCGGACGGCAGATGGCGTCGGTCAGCGACCAGTGCGCCCCGGTGTAGTCGACCGGGTCGCCCCGCCACAGCAGGTCCATGATCTCAAGCATCTCGCCCAGCCGGGAGGAGCGTTCGCCGCGAGTCGGGTTGCCGAACCCGTAGTCCTGAAGCTCCTCCTGGACCGAGCCCCACCCGATGCCGAGGTCGAGTCGGCCGCCCGAGATGACATCGAGCGAGGCCGCCATCTTGGCCAGCGTGACCGGGTGACGGAACTCGGAGCACAGGACGAGGTGACCGACCCGAATGCGCTCGGTCCGCGCGGCCACCGCGGTCGCCACGGTCCAGGCCTCGAGGCAA
>CAVTAI010000014.1:0-17414 GCA_963732655.1 uncultured Acidobacteriota bacterium
ACCGTGCTGACACCGTCCTCGATGCGGTGGTCGCCCGCCGTGGGGAACAACGACGACGACACGAAGCCGTCGACCTGCTCGGTCGTCAAACCGGCATCGGCGATCGCCTCCCGCGCCGTGTCGAGTGCGACCAGGCCCAGCGGCCGGCGGGCGTGGCGCTCGATGGGGCTGTGGGAGTACCCGACGATCGCCACCTGATCGCGCACGGCGAGCGCGCCACTCATCGCTGTGCCCTCTGGGCGCTGACGCGCCGGGCCAGGCGGCCCCGCTCCCGGCGCTCGCTCACGACGAGATCTCCGCAACGTTCGCAAGGCTGAAGGCCGGGATGGCAACCCCGGGTTCGAGGTCCTCGAAGGCGACCACGACGGCATCACCCAGGTGGAGCTCGGCGTCGGCGCCGGCGAGCAGGCGGCCGACCATCCTCACCCCGGAGGCGCCATCGAGCTCGACGTCGACGAGCAGGTACGGCACATCGAACCCGGGCAGGAACGACTGGTGCATGAGGGTCCACGAACAAACAGTGCCCCCGCCGGCGACCGGGACGAAACGGAACTCCGGATCGGTGCTGTGGCAGTGAGGGCAGACGATGTCCGGCGGCATGGTCGCCGCCTCGCATCGCGAGCACCGGGCGACGACGAGCTGGTGCTCGGCCGCCGCGAGCCAGTACGGGGCCGATGTCTCGTCGGGTTCGGGGCGCGGCCGGACGCCGCGCGTCACGTCGACGTTCGTCATGGGATCACGCCGGCCTGTTGCAGCGCCGAGATCTGTTCCCAGTCGTATCCGACCTCGAGCAGCAACTCCTCGGTGTGCTCGCCGAGCTCGGGCGCCCGCCGAAGGTGGGCCGGTTGGCCGTCGAACTGAACGGGGACGTTGGGCAGGCGGTAGGTCGGGCCGCCCTCGATGGACACCTCGCCGATGTAGCCGTTGGCGAGCACCTGGGGGTCGTCGAGGAGCTCCTCGACGGACTGCACCGGAGCCCAGGGCGCGTCGAGGGTGTACAGCATCGCCTTGCACTCCTCGTACGTGCGGCGACCGAACTCGGCGTCGAGCTCGTTCATGCAGGCCTCGATGTTGGCCCGCCGCGCCGCCATGTCCGCGAAACGGGGATCGGCGGCCAGATCGGGTCGGCCGAGCACCCGGCAGAGGTCAGGCCAGTAGCGGTCGGGCTGAAGGAGGACGAGCTGCACGTGGCGGCCGTCGCTGGTGCGATAGGTGCCGACCAGCGGATTCGGGGTCGCCAGCCGGCCCGAGGCCCGCGGGGGTGTCTGCCCCTGCAACGCGGTCAACAGATCGGAGGACAGGGTCCACATCGCCGTGGCCAGGAGGGAGACGTCGACCACCGAGCCCCGCCCGGTCCGCTGGCGCTTCAGGAGCGCACTGGCCATGCCGAAGGCGAGGGCCATCGCGCCGTTGCGGTCACCCATGGCGCCGCGTTGACCGATCGGATCGTCCCGATCCGACGGGGTCAGCATGTGCGCCATGCCGCCCCGGGACCAGAAGGCCGAGGCGTCGTACCCGGGCATGTCGGAATCGGGGCCCCGAGCGCCGAAGCCATGGCCCCGGGCGTAGATGAGGGTGGGGTACCGGCTCGTCAACTGGTCGGCATCGAGCCCGAGGCGACTGAGGGCACCGGGCCGGAGGCTGGTGAGGAAGACGTCAGCGGTTTCGAGCAAACGGTGCAGGGCCTCGATCCCCGGCTCGGTCTGCAGGTCGAGCGCCACCGACCGTTTGCCCCGGTTGGCCAAAGCCACCGAGACGTTGACACCGCCGCTGTCGGTGCCGATGCCCTGCGAGGCGAGGCCCCGGTAGGGATCCCCGTCGATGCGTTCGATACGCAGCACATCCGCACCCCAGTCGGCCAGCAGCGCTCCGGACACCGGGACGAAGACCCATTGCGCCAACTCGACGACGCGCACGCCGTCGAAGGCTCCCTCATCCACGTCGACCTCCGATGCACCGCGCCCGGGACGGCACGAGAACGCCATTCTGGCGACCCGGCCGGCGGCGAGCAAACAGACCGTCGTTCGCGCAGGCGACTTGACCAGGCATCGCCGGGGCGGAAACATGGGCGAGCGCGAAACCGCGTTTCGCGAACCCGGCCGGGGGGGTCGGCGACCACACCAACGGTCGAGGGGTCGGATCAGAAGGGGGACCACCGACGATGCTCGGGCTTGTCATCAGACGCCTCGTGGCGATCGTCCCCATGTTCCTGATCGTGTCGTTCGTCATCTTCGGGCTCACGGCGCTGATCCCGGGCGATGCCGCGACGACTCTGGCCGGCGGCATCGACGCGCAGCCCGAGTCGATCGAACGGATCCGCCAAGAGCTGAACCTCGACGACCCATTCCTCGTGCGGTACGGCGAGTGGCTGACCAACGCGGTCCGGCTCGATCTCGGGGAGTCGCTCTACACCGGGGACTCCATCAGCGACACGCTGGCCCAGCGCCTTCCGGTGACGCTCGGCCTCGCCGCCCTCGTGTTCGCCCTCGCCCTCGTCCTAGCACTCCTCGTCGGCGTGGCCGGCGGCCTCAGGCCCGGCAGCATCCTCGACCGGATCCTGCTCGTGCTCTCCAGCGCCTCGATAGCGTTGCCCGCGTTCTGGCTCGCCATGCTGCTCGTCGTCTACTGCGCGGTGGAGAAGGGCTGGGTGGAGCCGTTCGGCTACGTCGAGTTCGGCGACAGCAAGACGGGCTGGTTCAGCCACATGATCCTGCCGGCGATCGCGCTGTCGTTGGCGCCCGCGGCCGTGCTGGCCCGGCAGCTCCGAGGGGGGCTGGCCGACACCATGCAGTCGTCGTTCATCCGCACGGCGTGGGCCAAGGGGGGCTCGACCCGCCAGGTCGTCGTCGGGCATGCCCTCAAGAACTCGGCCGGTCCGGCGGTCACGATCCTCGGTCTGCAGATCGGTGCCGTGCTCGGCGGATCGGTGCTCATCGAGCGGATCTTCAGCATCCCCGGTATGGGCATGTACCTGCTCGGCGCCGTCACCACGCAGGACATCCCCGCCGTCCAGGGCGTGGCGGTGCTGTTCGTGCTCATCCAGGTCGTGGTCAGTCTCGTCGTCGACATCGTGTACGGCTTCCTCAACCCGAAGGTGCGCGTGTCGTGAGCGGCGAACACGACCCGCCCCGCAGCCCGAGCCACCTCCGGCGTACCTGGTCTCGCTTCCGGCGCGATCCCGTCGCCATGGCGGCGTTGATCTTCCTCGTGATCGTGGCGTTGGCAGGCATCTTCCACGGCTGGATCGAACCGTACGACCCGCACAAGATCCCCGTCGGAGATCCGCTCCAGACACCCTCGGGGGACTACCTGCTCGGCACGGACAATCTTGGCCGCGACATCTTCAGCCGCCTCCTCGAAGGCGCCTGGGTCAGCATGCGCTTCAGTCTGTTGGCGGTCGGCGGGGCCCTCCTGATCGCCGTGCCGCTCGGGATGCTCTCGGGATACCTCGGCGGGGTCGTCGATGCCGTCCTCATGCGCATCTCGGACGCGATCATGTCGATCCCGGGGTTGGTGCTCGCCATCGCCCTGGTCGCCGTCCTGGGCCGCAGCCTGACCAGTGCCATGATCGCCATCGGCGTCGCCATGGTCCCCGGGTTCACCCGGCTCGTTCGGGGTCAGGCGTTGGCCGTCCGCGAGGAGACCTTCGTCGAGGCCTCGAACTCGATCGGGACCTCCACCGGCCGAATTATTCGCCGGCACATCTTCCCCAACATCCTCTCCCCGCTCGTGGTCCAGGCGTCGATCGTGTTCGGCGTCGTGCTCCTGGCCGAGGCCAGCCTCAGCTTCCTCGGGCTCGGCGCCCAACCACCGACCGCCAGCTGGGGCGTGATGCTCGAGGAAGCGAACGACTTCCTCCTCACCGACGACTGGTGGCAGGCCGTGCCGCCGGGACTGGCCATCGCCTTGAGCGTCCTCGCCTTCAACCTCGTCGGCGACGGCCTGCGCAGCGCGCTCGGGGTGACCAACCCGGTGCGCCGTTACGGACGACTCGGCCTGACCACCGTCGCCCGCGGCGACCAGACCAGCACCGTCGCCCGCGGCGACCACGCCAGCACCGTCGCCCGCGGCGACCACGCCGACACCGTCGCCCGCGGCGACCAAGCCCCGGGCGTCTCGACGCCAACGCCCGACTCCACCGGGCCTGCTCCGCTGCTCGTGGTGAAGAACCTCCAGGTCGACTTCGACAACTCCGGTCGCTCGGTGCGCATCGTCGACGGCGTCTCGTTCTCCGTAGCGCCCGGCGAGACCCTCGGTCTGGTCGGTGAGAGCGGTTCGGGCAAAACCGTGACCTCGCTGTCGATCATGCGCCTTCTGCCGTCTCCGCCGGCCACGATCAGCGGCGGATCCGTCCACTTCGACGGCCATGACCTGCTCGGCCTGCCGTTCAAGGACATGCGCCGGCTCCGGGGCAAGTCGATGGCCATGATCTTCCAGGACCCGATGGCCAGCCTGAACCCGTCGCTCACGATCGCTCACCAGATCGGGCAGGTCGTGCGCTGGCACGAAGGCGCTTCCCGCCGGGAGGCCCACCGGTGGGCCGGGGAGATGCTCGAGCGGGTCGGCGTCTCGGCCAAACGGGCCGACTCCTACCCGCACGAGCTCAGCGGCGGCATGCGCCAACGGGCGATGATCGCCATGGCGCTGGCGTGCCAACCGAAGCTCCTCATCGCCGACGAACCGACGACCGCCCTCGACGTCACGATCCAGGCCCAGGTGCTGGAGCTGCTCCGGGAGCTCCAGGCCGACTTCGGCATGGCGATGATCTTCGTCACCCACGATCTGGGCGTCGTGGCCGACATCTGCGACCGGGTGGCGGTGATGTACGCCGGCGAGATCGTCGAGACGGCACCGGTGGGCGAGTTCTTCCGCACCCCCGTCACCCCTATGCCGAGGGTCTGCTCCGGTCGATGCCCCAGCGAGCCGAACGCCGCTCCCAGCTCTACGCCATCCCCGGGCAGGTGCCTCAGTTCCACGAGCTCGGTTCGGGGTGCCGCCTGGCCAGCCGCTGCCCGTACGTCACCGATTCCTGCCGGAAGGATCGCATCGCGATGGTCGACCTCGGCGCCGATCACCAGTCGCGCTCGCCTCCGGACCCACGAGCTCCAGTTGGCGAGCACATGAGCGAGCACCGCGAGCGGGGCCGCCCGGCCCGGCGCGTCAGCGCCACGAGGGCACAACAATGAGCGAGCACCGCGAGCGGGGCCGCCCGGCCCGGCGCGTCAGCGCCACGAGGGCACAACAATGAGCGAGCACCGCGAGCGGGGCCGCCCGGCCCGGCGCGTCAGCGCCACGAGGTCACAGAAATGAGCGAGCACCGCGAGCGGGGCCGCCCGGCCCGGCGCGTCAGCGCCACGAGGGCACCTCAATGATCGGTGGCGTCACGAACACGCCGGTCCTCGTTCTCGACGGGGTCAGCAAGACCTTCCCGGTCCGGCAGGGGCTGCTGCGCCGGGTCCGGCATCACGTGCACGCCGTCACGGATGTCTCGCTCTCGCTCGCGCCTGGAGAGACCGTCGGGCTCGTCGGTGAGTCCGGGTCGGGCAAGTCCACCCTGGGGCGACTCGCCCTGCGCCTCCTGGAGCCGACTGCGGGGACGGTTCACCTCCGCGGGGAGGACATCACGACCCTGCCGCGGCGTCAGGTCCGAAGCCGCCGGCTGCACGCCCAGATGGTCTTCCAGGACCCCTACTCGTCGTTCAACCCCCTGCTGCCGGTCGCCAGCAGCGTCGGCGAACCCCTCGACGTCCATCTCGACCTCGACGGGGCGCAACGCCGCGCCCGTCTCCACGAGCTCATGGACCAGGTCGGGTTGTCGCCCGAGCACCTGGGGCGTTATCCCCGCGAGCTCTCGGGTGGCCAGCTGCAGCGCCTCGCCATCGCCCGGGCGTTGGCCGTGAACCCGTCGTTGATCGTCCTCGACGAACCGGTCTCGTCGCTCGACGTCTCCACGCAGGCCCAGGTGATCAACCTGCTCGAGTCGTTGCAGCGACAGATCGGGCTGGCCTTCCTCTTCATCGCCCACAACCCGGCCCTCGTACACCACGCGAGCGATCGCATCGCCGTCATGTACCTGGGCGAGATCGTGGAGATCGGCGACGCGGCGGCCGTCTACGACCGGCCGCAGCACCCCTACACCCAAGCGCTGCTCTCCGCCGCAGCCATCCCCGACCCGGAAGCCCGCCACACCCGTCGCCGCATCGTCTTGCAAGGTGACATCCCCGACCCGACCGATCCCCCGACCGGCTGCCGCTTCCACACCCGGTGCCCGGTGGCGGTCCCCCGCTGCTCGGTCGACGTTCCCGTTCCCGTCACGACCGCCGACGGCTCGACCGTGCGTTGCCACTTCGCCGAGCCCGGCCCCCTCATCGCCGACTCTCCGTCGCGCAACGGGTCGCACCCCGACGCCGCCGGGCCAGCCATCACGATCCCGTCACAACAGTAACCGGCGACACCCGACCATCTCGGGTGCCACCTAGGAGGAAGACATGACCCAGACGACACCGGCCTCGGCGCCCCAACACTCGGAAGCACCGTTCGCCACGACGGCGATCCGGGCTCTCGTGGCTGGCCATCCTCCTGACGCTGTCCGCTCTGGCCGTGGCGTGCGGCGGGGACGACGATGACGACGCCGTTGACGCCACCGACGGAGCGGCGACCGAGACGAGCGCGCCCGCGGCGGACGACGGCTCGACCGACGCGACGGCGGCCCCCGCGGCCGACGACGGGGCCACCGACACCACGGCGGCGCCCGACAACGACACGACCGAGGCCCCCGCCGACGATGTCAACCCCGACGGCGTCCTCCGCATCGCGGCCGGGCTCGTGTTCCCCTCGGGCATCCACCTGGACCCGACGCAGTCCGCGGTGAACGCCGACCGGGTGTGGATGGAGATGGTGTTCGGCACCCTGTTCCGGTGGAACGACTCCGGTGAGATCGTGCCGTTCATGGCCGAGTCCTACGAGGTCATCGACCCGCAGACCCTCAACGTGACGTTGCGGGACGGCGTCACCTTCCCCGACGGCTCGGTTTACGACGCCGAAACGGTCAAGGCCGGCCTCGAACGCACCCTCACGCAGTCGTCCGAGGTGACGGTGGCCAGCATGGCGACCGCCTTCAAGGACATCGCCGACATCACGGTCGTCGACCCGCTGAACCTGACCATCACCTTGAACACGCCTGTCGTCGGCGAGCTCGTGGTGGCGCTGACCGATCGTGAAGGTGTGATCGTCTCACCGGCTCAGGCCGCGTCGGCTCCGGCCGACATCGACTCGAACCCGATCGGAGCCGGACCCTTCGTCGTCGAGGAGTTCATCGCCGAGCAACGGGTCGTGCTGTCACGCAACCCCGACTTCTTCGATCCGGACCTGTTCCAGGTGTCCGGCATCGAGTGGATCAACGTCACCGACGGCGCCACCATGGTCAACGGCCTGCTGTCCGATGTGTTCGACGTCGCCACCGCCGTACCACCCGTCGACGCCGAGCGCCTCGATGACCGCTTCACCGTCGAGTCCGCGCCGACCGACCGCAGCTACATCGCCTTGCTGATGTGCTCGGGCAAACCGCCGCTCGACGACGAGAACGTCCGCCGGGCCGTCCAGGTCGGGATCGACCGGCAGGCCATCAGCGACCTCGTGTTCGACGGGTTGGCCAGCCCGGCGCTCGGGCTGTGGCCCGAGGGTCACGTGAACTACAACCCAGCGCTGGAGGACATCGTCACCTACGATCCCGCCCTGGCTGAAGAGCTGCTCGGCGGCGCGAGCGTCGACCTCGACATCGCCATCATCGCCGCGGTCCCCGGTCACGACACGATCGCCCAGGTGATCCAGTCGCAGCTCGGCGAGGTGGGGATCAACGTGAACATCATCCCGACCCAGGATCCGGTGGCCGAGTTCATCACCCCGGAGCTGCCCGGGCGCGTTGATCGTTCCCGGCTCTCGCACCGGCGTCGACAAGTACGACCGCATCTTCACCCAGGGTCAGTCCCAGGCGCTGTGCGGCGTGGGCCGACCCGACGTGATCGATCCCCTGGCCCCGGCCTCGGCCCTGCCTCCCGGCGACTCCAGCGCCGCCGAGCTGTTCCAGGCCGCCGATCTCATCATCGCCGAGCACGCCTACCTGGTGCCGATCGTGTTCCAGCCCAACCTCGTCGTGTACAACAGCGAGACTCTGGGTGGCGATGCCCTGTTCACCTCCTCGCAGAGCCAGCCCATGATCGACACCTTCTACGTGCGGGCCGGTTGATCCGGCTCTGACCCGATCTCTCCCGTTCTGGCGGGGAGATTGCCGCCCCAGCGTGCAATCTCCCTGCCAGAACCCGGATCGGGCATGATGCGGACCATGGATGCCGATGTGGTCGTGGTCGGCGCGGGCATGTCCGGCCTCTACGCGCTCAAGGTGCTGCGCGACCAGGGCTCGCGGGTCATCGTGCTCGAGAAGGGCGCCGGGCGTGGGCGGCACCTGGTTCTGGAACCGCTACCCGGGCGCGCGCTGCGACATCCCGAGCCTCGAGTACTCGTTCGGCTTCGACCCCGAGCTCGAGCAGGAGTGGGTGTGGACCGAGCACTTCGCGTCCCAGCCCGAGATCGAGCGCTACCTCAACCACATCGCCGATCGCTACGACCTGCGCCGCGACATCCGGCTCGACACCGGCGTCGACCGCGACGACGTTCGACGAGGCGACCGACACCTGGGTCGTCGACACCGAGACCGGCGAGCGAGTTCCGGGCCCGCTTCGTGGTCATGGCCACCGGCGGCCTGTCGGCGCCGCAACCGGCCGACGTGGCCGGGCATCGACACCGTTCGCCGGGCACCATCGTGCAGACGAGCCTGTGGCCCGAGGAGCGGCGTCGAGCTCGAGGGCAAGCGCATCGGCATCGTCGGCACCGGCTCGTCGGGGGTGCAGGCCATCCCCGAGCTGGCCAAGGTCGCCGGGCACCTCACCGTGTTCCAGCGCACCGCCGCGTTCACCTGGCCGTCGCAGAACCAGCCGCTGACCGACGACGAGCAGGCCGAGATCAAGGCCCGGTACCGCGAGCTGCGCGCGCCAGCAGTACGAGTCCTTCAGCGGCACCGCGGGCACGACCGGCGCGGTGATCTTCACCTTCGCCGACCGACGACCGGCGCATCCTCGAGAGCACGCCCGAAGAGCGCGAGGCCGCGCTCGACGAGCACGGGTTCAGCGCCTGCCGCATCTGGACCGACACCGCGCCGGACCTCGACGCCAACGAGATGGCGGTCGAGCTGTTCCGTGAGATGGTCCGGCGCACGGTCGCACGATCCCGAGGTCGCCGACTCGCTCTCGCCGCGCGGCTACCCGCTCGGCTGCAAGCGACCCGGTGCTCGACACCGAGCTACTTCGAGACGTTCAACCGCGACAACGTGTCGCTCGTCGACCTGCGCAAGGAGCCGATCGAGGAGGTCACCCCGACGGGCATCCGCACCGACGCAGCGGCTTCGTGGAGCTCGACGTCCTCGTGCTCGCCACCGGCTTCGACGCGATGACCGGCGCGCTCACCCGCATCGACGTGCGCGGGCGCGGACGGTCGCCTGCTCCGCGACGAGTGGGCCGACGGACCTCGCACCTACCTCGGCGTCGGCATCGGCCGGCTACCCGAACCTGTTCGTGTGCGTCGGGCCCGGCAGCCCGGGCGTGCTCGCCACCTACCCGCCGCAGATCGAGCTGCAGGTCGGCTGGATCGCCGACTTCCTCGGCTACCTCATCGACCACGGGTTCACCCGCGCCGAGGCCGAGCTCGAGTGCGCAGGACGCGTGGTGCGACCACGTGAACGAGGTCGCCGAGGGCACGATGTTCACGGCCGCCTCGTGCAACTCCTGGTACAACGGCCAGAACATCGAGGGCAAGCCCCGGGTGTTCCTGCCCTACGTCGGCGGCCTGCCCGCGTACATGGACCGCTGCAACGACGCCGCGGCGAACGGCTACGAGGGGTTCGTCATCTCCTGAGGCGCTCCTCGCCTGAATCGCTCCTCATCCTGTTCGGCCCGCGGTGGGCCGGACCACGTTCAGGGAACGGAGACGGGCACGGTCTCCCAGCCGCGCACCGTCGACGTGGGTGACAACGTGAGGCGCTCGACATCGACCTCCCATTCCGGGAACCGGTTCAGCACCTCGTCGAGCGCCACCCGGGCCTCGAGCCGGGCGAGCGATGCGCCGAGGCAGAAGTGGATGCCGTACCCGAACGTGAGGTGCTGGCCGATGGTCCGGTGGATGTCGAACCGATCGGGATCGGCGAAACGTCGTTCGTCGCGGTTGGCCGAGCCGACCAGCAGCAGCATCGCGCTGCCTTCCGGCACGACCTGGCCATGGAACTCGACCGCCTCAGGCATGTAGCGCCCGATGTGGGGACCGACGGGTTCGTACCGCAGCAACTCCTCGATCGTGTTCGGGATCAACGAGCGATCGGCCACCACCTCCGCCCGCTGATCGGGATGCTCCGCCAGCACCTTCCCGGCCCAGCCGATGAGACGGGTCGTCGTCTCGTTGCCGGCCCCGGCCACGACCGTCGTGTACAGCAGCGCTTCGTCACGGGTGAGACGGCGAGTCTCGCCGTGCTCATCGACGAACTCGGCTTGGAGGAGATCCGACATCAGGTCGTCGGACGGGTGGTCGATCCGCCAGTCGATGTACTCGGCGAACATCTCGCTGCCGAACGAGGCGTTGTCGGCGACGTCCATGGGCTGCCCGGCCTCGGTACGGAGGCGGGCGTCGGTTCCCTGGCGGATCGTCTCCTGATCGGATTCGGGAATGCCGAAGAGCATGCCGATCACCCGCATCGGCATCTGCGATCCCAGGTCGGCGATGAAGTCGAAGTGCCCCGAGCCCACAAGGGGGTCGAGGCTCCGGGCGCAGAACTCGCGGATCTTGGGTTCGAGGGCGGCGACGCGGCGAGGTGTGAACACCCTCGAGAGGAGGCTGCGATGGATCGTATGGGCGGGCGGATCCTCGAAGATCACCGTGCCCGACGGCATCTCCATCCCCGACTTGATGAGCTCGAGGATGCCTCCCCGACTCGAGATGAAGCGCCGCGAGTCGACCAGACCCTTCTCGACATCCTCGTGGCGGCTCAGCGCCCAGAAGTCATACCGCTCGTTGTAGTAGAGCGGCGCCGTCTCCCGAAGGCGTTGGTACACCGGATACGGATCGGCGTTGATGCCCACGTCGTAGGGGTCGTAGTACACGGTCATGCATACTTCCTAGCGGGTCGAGGCCCTCGTGTCATGGTCCTGTTCGACCAATCGAAGGAGCGATCGTCGGTGAGCGACAACGAACAGATCATCGTGGTCCGATCGACCGGCGACACCACGGCGACGGCCGCGCCATGACCGCGCTCGCCGGCCTCTACCTTCCACAGATCCGCATGGACTTCGCCACGCTGGTCGAGCGGGCGCGCGTCGCCGAGGACACCGGGTTCGACTCCGTGTGGTTCATGGACCACATGGCGCCCCCGGCGAGCCGCGATCTCGATTGCCTCGAGGCCTGGACCGTGGCGACCGCGGTGGCCGCGCGGACCGAGCGCATTCGGGTCGGTCACCTCGTCCTGTGCTCCGAGTTCCGTCACCCGGTCACGCTGGCCAAGATGGCGGCCTCGCTCGATGTCATCTCGGGCGGCCGACTCGACCTCGGCATCGGGTGGGGCTCGGTCCAGGAGGAGCTTCAGGACTACGGGTTCGGCAACCCGACTCGCGGCGAACGCTCCTCCCGGCTGGGCGAGATGCTCGAGATCATGGACCTGCTGTGGCGGGGCGACCCGGTCGACTACACCGGGGCGCACTGGTCGCTGACCGACGCCATCTGCCGTCCGCGTCCGGTCAACGGCACGATCCCGATCCACATCGGTGGCGGCGGGGCCCGGCTCACCATGCCGCTCGTGGAACGCTGGGCCGACTGGTGGAACTGCCCGTCGTACGCCATGGACCGGTTCGACGAGCTGCGCTCCCGGGCCGGCGATGCCCGGATCTCGGTTCAGCATCCGATCGGGCTGGCCTTCTCGTCGGCGGAGCGAGACGAGATCGTCGCGGTCGCTGAGCGCCGGTTCGGCGGTTGGGGTGGCCTCATAGCCGGCACCCCCGACGAGGTCGCCGCCGCACTTCGAGCCGAACGCGAGGCCGGCGCCGAGCTGTTCATCTGCCAGTTCAGTGACTTCGGCCGCCCCGAGACCGTCCGACTGTTCGCGGATGAGGTCCTCCCCGCGCTGGCCTGACCGGCGCCCGGAGGGGCCTTGTCGTTCACGCCGGCCAGGCGTCCCACTGCATCATGGTGCGCAGGGGGCCGGCAAAGAGCGGGCGCACCTCGCCCGACGCCCACCGCTGACGCAACAACGGGGCGAGCGCTGTGCTGACCGTCAGCGGGTCGTCGTCGACGTAGATGACGGTCGTGTACTGCGGATCGCCCTCGCACTGCGGCACCAGCTTCCACGTCGATGTGGAGCCGTAGACCCACGCTCCCGCCACGCCGGGTGTGTCGAGCACGGCCGGCATGTGCTCGGCGTGGAGCCTCTGGCACCAGGCGTCGACGTTGCGCTCTACCGGCTCCTCGATGATCAACACGATCCCGCGGTGCGGGCGGAACGGCACGACCTCGGCCGAGATCAGCGCCTGCGGCGCCGCGTACCAGTGCTGGAGAGCCGGCATCCGCAGCTGCAGCCCGGTCCGGTACTCGGGGAACCGGCCCATCTCCCGCAGACGTGGGCCGAGGTGCATGAAGTCCTCGTGCGTCTGCTGTACCGGGTCCCCGACCAGGTAGTTGACGAGGTTGCCGATGCCGGTCAGGGGGCCCTCACCGGCCACGCGATGGTCTGGGTAGTCCCCGTCGACGATGTACCGGAGGGCGAACTGGATGCCCGGCAACTGGTACTGCTCGGGCATGTGATCGAGCAGGTGCCAACGCAGGTAGCTGCCGTCGTCGTCGGCCGGGGGCGGCGGTGTGAGGCTGAAAAAGGCGGCCTTGACTCGGATCATGGACGCGAACTCTATGCTCCGGCGGCCGGGCCCATCAGAATCTTGGCCCGGCCCCGGGAGGATCCATGTCCGACACCCTCGAGACGCTCATCGCCAAACAGGCGATCACCGAGGTGCTCCACCGCTACTGCTTCGCCGTCGATCGGATGGACCCGGAGCTGGGCGCCCAGATCTGGCACCCCGACGGGTTGGCCCACTACGGCCCGGACATCTTCGAGGGCACCGGCGCCGGGTTCATCGAATGGGTCTACGAGAGCCACAGCCATTGCGACGCCACGTCGCACCAGGTCACCAACATCATGATCGAGGTCGAGGGCGACGCCGCCACGAGCGAGACGTACGTGACCGCGTGCCTGCGCATGGGCAGCACCGACATCGTCGCCCGAGGTCGGTACCGGGACACTTGGTCCTGCCGCAACGACTCGTGGCGGATCGACGTCCGCCGCTACGAGACCGACGTCATGCAGTTCCTCCCCGTCACCGGCTGACCTCACCGCAGGCGGGCCGCTGATCAGAGCAGAGGGCCGAAGCGGGCTCGGTAGGCACCGAAGCGGGCGGCCAGTGATTCCTCGGTGATGCCGAAGTCGTCCGTGCGCTGCTCCTCGGTGCCCGGGAGGCCGGCGGTTCGTGGCCCACCAGTCCCGCATCTTCTGCTCGGTGTCGGCGGTGAGATCGCGGCCGAGCCAGTCGTACAACCGGCGGATCTCGTCGATCGGCTGGGCCTGGAAGGCCGAGAACGCGATGTCGTAGAAGCGATCCTCGCGCCCGGCCGCCCGGAAGGCCAGGCAACGGTCGACGGCGAGGGCCCACTGATGCAAGTTCATCTCGCCGACCGCGACGGGATCGAGGTCGACGTTGCCCATCGCCCCGAGCGTCGCGTACACGTCGGTCACCGACGGGATGACCTTGGACGGATCGCGGTGGGTCATCACGAACCGGGTCTCGGGGAAGACCTTCTCGAAGTCGTCGAGGAACAGCGTGTGGGTGGGGCTCTTGAGCTGCCATCGGGTCGGCGGGCTCTTCCACTGGAGGAGCTTGAGCACCCGCCGCTCGTACCGGTACGTCGGCTCCATGTCGCAGTCGAGGAGCCAGTCGCCGTAGCTCGTGAGCCGACCCATGGCCTGGAACGCCTGGGCCTTGAACTGGAGCGACATCAGGTCGTGGTCCTCCATCGGACCCGTCGCCGATTGGGGCAGCATCGACCGCATGCGCGGCGCCACCATGTCCATCATCTCGACCATGGCCTCGGACGCCGCGATCCGGGCTTGGTCGGCCTCGGGCGACACGCACGGTGGCGGGCACGGCGTGGCCGCCTCCCACATGCGGAGCGAACGCACCGAAGCATCCTCGCCGAGCATGTGCGCCAGCGCCGTCGAGCCGGTTCGGGGCAGGCCGACGCCGAGCAGCTCGACGAACACCTCCTGCTCCTCGATCTCGGGATGCCGGGTGAACCAGTCCTCGACCTGGAGGCGGTTCGACAGGGTGTGGCCGATCGAGCCGTAGAAGCTCTGCTCGCCGTAGTCGGTGAACCGGGCGTCGGTGAGCCCCGAGCGCACCAGCACCTCGAGGCCCTCCTGCCAGCCGTCGGCCCCGAAATCCTCGAGCCCGGTGGCGGCGCGGGCCTCCGCGACGAGCTCAGCGACACGGGTGGTGGTGGCGCTCACACGTGGACCTCGCAGCTTCCAGCGGCTCCGGGAGTCACTCATGCCTCCAGCATCTCCGGTAGCGACGAGCGTTCGAGCATCCCGTTGGCCGACTCGCCGTCCCAGGTGTAGCGGACGATCGCCTGCTGCAGGATCGGGTAGGCCGCACCATCGTTGGTGACCGGGATGGCGTGGTAGGCCGACAGCTGCGTCTCGCCGGCGATGCGGACCGTGCCCCGCTCGGTTTCGAGCACCACCGAGACGTCCTCCCCCGTCGGCTGCATGCGCCGCAGCCACGGCGCCTCGACCACCCGGGCCGGGATCAGGCCGCCGTCGCCGTCGAAGAGGAACCCCTCGTTGTAGGTGGGCAGACCCGTCGTCGCGGGGCGGGTAGACGAGATGCCCGAACGCCTTGCCGCTCGGGAACACCGAGGACTGCCAGGCGTGACCCCAGAATCGGGCCAGGCGCCGGATCCCCTGCCGGCGGATCCGCAAGCCGCCGCCGTCGAACCGGTGCTCCTGCCCGTCGACGGTGAAGGTTCCGGTGGCCCGGAACAGCTGCTCGAAGCGGGGACCGCCGATGAGGATCCCCTCCTCCTGTTCCGCCATCACCCGGCCGGCCTCCGGCAGGAGTTTGCCGTTCTCCCAGAGGGGTACGGCCGACCGGAGATCGAGCTCCAGCTTCACCGGAACTCGCTCCCCGCGGGGTGGGTGGGTACCGGCCATCTGGTGCTCGACGCTCGTCTCGACCGCCAGACCGTCGAGCCGGAACCGCCAGTGGACGAAGGGCTCGACCAGTTCGAACGACAGCGGGCCGGCTCCGAGTACCCGGGGCCGCCCGTCCGACCCGGCCGGATCGTGGACCGCACCGTCTTCGAAGATCGTCAGCAAGCGGCCGCCGGCGAGGGCGATGTTGCACTGCACCTCGTGCGTCTCCCACTGGTCGGCGACCGCCTCGATGCCGATGCGGGGCATGCCGAAATCGACGCCGTTGTCCCAGATCCAGGTGTTCACCGACTCGCGCATCTCCGGATCGGCGGGTTGCTCGGCAAAGACGAACTCCCGGCTCTCGTCGAGTCCACTACTCAGATCGACCCCCATGGCCACCTCCCCGAAGCTCGCCAAGGACTAGCCGGCCGATGTGACCGACGTCAACCTTGACCGGCGCCGCCGGCGCCGCCCGGCCACCCCGGTCGCGCCTTTCGAACCCCTCCCGGCGGCGGGGTAGGGTTCGCACCATGAGCAGCGAGCGTGAATACCACTGGGTGCTGCGGTGCCCGTGCGGCGAAGGCCTGACGGGGCTGACCGAGGACGAGATCGTCGAGGTCTCGTTCGCCCACCTCCAGGAGAAGCACCCCGACATGGCCGACGAGTACGAGCGCGAGCACATCTTGTTCATGGCCCAGCGTTTCGTCCGTCCAACGTCCTGACCCGGGCGTGGGTCACGGCTTCATACGTTCGGCCGCCCGGAGCAGGAGGTCGAGATGTTCAGGCCACTGCACTCCTGCCCTCAATGGGTTGACGGCTACCGACCCGACTCCGATGTCGGCCCACCGGGCGAGCCGGTCAGACACCCGGTCGAGTGAGTCGACCCGCACCGAGACGTGGCCCTCGACCCCGATGCAGGAAGGGTCGCGCCCGGCCGAACGAGCCGAGGCACCGATCGCCTCCCACGCGTCCTCGAAACCACGTCCCGGCTGCAGGTGATGGAGAGGCAACCAGCCGTCGGCCACTCGACCGACCCGAGCCAGCGCTCGGGGATCCTCTCCGCAGCCGATCCAGATCGGCACCGGTTTCGCCGGCAATGGTGCCAGGCCGGCGGCTTCGATCTCGTCGAACCGGCCCGCGTGATCGAGCGTCGGCTCCGTCCAGAGTCGTCGCAGCAGGGCGATCTGTTCTTCCATCCGCGCCGCCCGGCCCGCGAAGTCGACACCCAAGGCCTGGTACTCGACTTCGTTCCACCCCAGGCCGACACCGAGCCGCAACCTTCCGGGGGCGAGCAGGGCGAGCGTGGCCACCTGCTTGGCCACCAGGGCGGTCTGCCGCTGCGGCAGCACCATCACGCCCGTGACGAACTCGAGCGTGCAGGCTCGCGCCAGGTAGGCGAACAGCACCAGTGGCTCGAGGAACGGGTCGCGATGGTCGTACGCGCCGTCCCACCCGGGTCGACGGTCCGAGTCCGCACCCAGCACGTGGTCGTAGACCAGGAGGTGGTCGTAGCCGGCGCCCTCGAGGCGCTGCACGAAGGTCACGAGCTCGTCGGGATCCACACGAGTGAACTCGGCCTGCGGGAACACAGCACCCAACCTCACGACATCGCTCCCCTCCCTAGACTCGCCCCGACCCTCAGGAGACCCCGATGCCGAATGGCGAGCCATGGACCGACGTGCTCGAGATTCGCACGATCATCGATCGGTACGCCAACGGGATCGACCGACGCGACTGGGAGTCGGTGAGGTCGTGTTTCACATCCGACTGTCGCGCCGACTACGGCCGCTGGGGAAGCTGGACCGAGCGCGAGCCCTTCTTGACCTGGCTCGACGAGCTCCATCGGGATATCGGGCCCACGATGCACCGCATGACCAACCACGACATCCGGGTCGACGGCGACATGGCAACCGCGACGTCGTACCTGGACGCGGTGCTGCTGGTCGAGCACCAGGGGCACGATCTGTTGCACGTCATCGGCACCTACACCGATGGGTTCGTCCGCACCACAGATGGTTGGCAGATCAGGGAACGGAGGAGCGACACCGTGATCTCGCAGCGAGGCGACCGCAAGCGGGCGTGA
>CAVTAI010000015.1:0-44188 GCA_963732655.1 uncultured Acidobacteriota bacterium
GAACCGCCCTGGGATCCGTGGAGGCTCTCGACCTTTGAATGAGGATGAGAGCTATGAGTATGGATGTGAAGCGCAAGCCGACGACGCGGCGGTACTCGCCTGAGGAGAGGGAGCGGGCGGTGCGGATGGCGTCCGGGATGCGTCGTGAGCTGGGACGTCTCAGGGCACGGTGGCTCGGGCGGCGGCCCAGCTCGATATCGGTGTTGAGTCGTTGCGGTCGTGGGTACGCCAAGCCGAGATCGAGGGGTGAGCGGCCGGGGACGTCGTCGGTGGAGGCCGGGGGAGCTCAAGGCGTTGCGTCAGGAGGTGAAGGAGCTGCGCCGGGCCAACTCGATCCTCAGGTCGGCGTCGGCTTTTTCGCGGCGGAGTCCACCGCCCCTCGAAGTGATCGTCGCCTATCGTCGACGAGCACGTCAGCGAGTTCGGAGTTGAGCCGATCTGCCGGGTCCCAGTGGGGCCGGCGCCAGATCGCTCCGAGCACCTACTACGCAGCGAAGTCCCGGCCGCCGTCGGCGCGGGCGACGTGTGACGCCGTGATGATGCAGGTCCTGATGGTGCTGTGGGTGGCGAACCGCAAGGTCTACGGGGCGCACAAGCTCTGGAAGGCGGCCCGCCGGGCGGGTCATGACATCGGCCGGGACCAGGTCGCCCGGCTGATGGGAGGCCTGGAGATCCAAGGGATCAGTCGGCGGCGACGCAAGGTGTTCACGACCGTCGGCTGACCCCGACGCCTGCGGGCACCGGACCTGGTCAACCGGAGTTCCGGGCGGACCGGCCCGACGCCTTGTGGGTCACCGACCTGACCTACGTCCCCACGAGTCGGGGATGGCGTACGTGTGCTTCATCGTCGACGCGTTCAGTCGCCACATCGTCGGCTGGCGGGTAGCGTCGAACATGCGCACCGACATGGTCCTGGACGCGCTCGAGATGGCGAGACGCTGCCGGGGCGGCAACCGCCTCGTCGGCCTGGTCACCCATTCCGATGCCGGCTCCCAGTTCACGTCGGTGCGGTTCACCGAGCGGCTCGATGAGATCGGGGCCCGGCCCAGCATCGGCACGGTCGCCGACTCGTTCGACAACGCGCTCGCTGAAACGACCAACGGGCTCTATAAGACCGAATGCGTCTACGGGCCCGACACGACAGGGTGGGACGGCGTCGAGGAGCTCGAGCTCGCCACCTTGTCGTGGGTGCATTGGTTCAACCACGACCGACTCCATGGCCATTGCGGCGACATCCCGCCCGCCGAATACGAACACAACCACCACCAGCAATCGAACACACGTTTGACTGCTACAATGATCTCAACCGCCTCCAGCGGACCTGGGAAACCAAACCACTGAGTTCTACCAGACCCAGGGCGGTTCAGTTCGCGTAGCGCTGGCGCTGACGACGCTGAGGCCGAAGAGGTCGCAGATCTGGCGGATGTCGCCTCCGGTGGCGTGGATCTCTTGGAG
The DNA here is from genome assembly GCA_963732655.1 of uncultured Acidobacteriota bacterium. Classification (GTDB taxonomy): domain Bacteria; phylum Actinomycetota; class Acidimicrobiia; order Acidimicrobiales; family SHLQ01; genus CAVTWS01. The sequence goes on from CAVTAI010000015.1 coordinate 1,456, forward strand.
GATTCGGGCTTCGCGCAGGGCTTGGGGTCGCAGTTCGGTCTTGGTCCACGGGGACTGTTTGCCGACGGGTCCGAGGCGGGGCGCGCTGCGGATGCCGACGAACAGGTGCGGGTTGATGCTGGCAGGCCATCTCTGCGTGCGGCGGTCGAGCCACGCGTAGCGGCGCCGACGACGGGGCCGGCGAGGGGGATGTCTCGACGGTCGAGAGCGAGTCGCCCATCGACAATGTCGGTGAGCTTGAGTTCCTGCACCTGTTTCGCGGTCAGGGCGTGGAAGGCGACCAGTGGACGGCGAGCGCGGTTGCAGCATCGGGCGAGTTCAGTGCGCGGCGGACGGCCTGGGTGTCGAGGGGCAAGGGAACGTTGGTGTTCACCGGCGTGGCGCGCATCGTGGCGGTGGGGTTGGTGAAGATGAACTTGTTGCCTTTGAGCACGGTGAACAGCGACCGGAGTCCGTACTCGGCGAAGTTGTGTCGCGCCGGGCGGCGGGCAGCGCGGCGAGGACCATGGCGGGGGTGAACTCGGCGAGGGACTGGTGTCCTGCTTCGGCCCACGCCTGCAGGATCGGGGTGATGCCGAGGATGTGCACGGGGTGGTCGGAGGATCGCGGGGCGGCGGCGAGGCGCCTTGTTGGTTCCGTCGAGCATGACCGTGAGCACACCTCGAGCTGTGCCTTCATTGGTTCGGGCAGCTGGTCGGTCTTGTCGGCGAAGTAACGCTCGATGTGGGAGACCCGGTCGTCGATGAGCAGGCCGGCCGCGGCGAGGACGTCGATGGTCGAGCTGACGTTGCCGTGATAGCGCGACAGCGCCAGCACGTCGGTGGCGTTGACCTTCGCGGTTGGGGTGTCTTGGAGGACTTGGATCATCCGCAGCGAGCGGATCACGTCGTTGGCTTGGCGTTTGCTCCACCCATGTCGGGCGGCGTGGTCGCGGATGACGCCGCGGCAATAGGCGATCAGGTCGGAGTCCGCGACCAGGGCCCGCTCGCGTACGATGCGGGTCGTGGGCGACGTCGACCAACGTGAGCTGTTGGCTGGTCGGCGGCCGGTACGCCGGCGCCGCCGGGGGGATGCGTGGACGGCGGGGGTGGGGTTGGCGCGCGGGTCGGGGCGCCGTTGCAGCGCCATGTTGGCGAGGAACAGCTGTTGGCCCCAACGGTTGGCGTCGTCGAGGTGCAGGGCACGCCCGGATTTCGCTGCACCATCCGGGCCTCGGTGAGGCACAGCCGGCACGCGCCTTGCTCGCCGATACGGGTAATGCGCTGGCAGTGGGTGCAGTCGCCGAGCGGGTAGTGGGTGGCCCACCACCGGCAGCTCCAGCAGTGCCAGTTGTGGGTTCGGACTACACCCCAGGCCAGACAGCCCCGGCACGAGCCGACATGCAACGGTCCGCCGGCGTGGCAGCTTTGTACAGACCGTCGCTGAAATAGTCGCCCGACCCGCAGGCGCTACATGCCGGGGCGGGAACGGTCCGCCGGGCAGACACGCATAGCAGAGATCGACGAGCTGGTTCGAACCACGCGACCCGGTTGTGTTGACAGGCGAAGCAGCGCTGCCGGTGGCGCGTCAAAGCGGCGGTTCGGACTTCGATGACCCGAACCTTGGCGAGACAACCGACGGGCCCCGTTCCGCCGTCGCGGCCGGTCTCGTTGGGGTCGGCGGGCAGCGACCGCGCCCGGTTCGCGGATCAGCAACGCGTCGGCGTCGCATTCCAGCACCGCGCAGATCACGTCCAGGTCATCGAGGCGGATCGTGGTCGGGGTCCCGGTCCACAACGCCGACATCTTCCCGGCGCTGATCTCCAGCCCGGCCTCCGCGAGCCGGCGGCGCATCTCGGTCGACTTCCAGATCCCTCGCTCGGCGGCCGTCATCCGCAGGTTCCAGCGCATCGGTCATCCTCCTTCCGCCGAGGCGCGGTCGCGACGCGCTCGTTGGCGTCGTCCAGGCCCGTTCGATGTGCTCGCCGGGACGTGGATGTAGCCGGTCGTCGTCGAGAGCCACGCATGGCCCAGCAGCTCCTGGATCGCTTTGAGGTCGACGCCCTGCGCATACAGCGACGAGGCGCAGAAATGGCGCAGCACGTGCGGCGTCAGCCGACCCTTCCACGCCGGCAGCCACACTCGCCACTGCACCGCCGAGCCCGTGCGCAGCGCGTCGGCGCCGACCCGCCGACAGCCCGGTGTCGCGGGTCGCGGCGCTCGCTCGGCAGCAACGGCGCGTCCGGGTCGGCCAGTCGTCGCCGAACTGATGACGGACGTCGGCCATCCACCACTCCATCAGCGGTCTGCCCCGTTGATCGCCGGCACCAGACGGGTCTTCGGTCCGCGGCCGCGGCTGCCCTTGCCGAAGCGCACGTGGAGCTTGCCGAGTTCGCCCAGGTCCGGTCGCCAGTCGCGGATATCGAGCATCACCGTCTCCTGGATCCGCAACCCGAGCCGCCGCCACAACGACGCCGCCAAGTAGTCCCGGGCGGCCGGCAGGTACTTGCGGGCGTCGGCAGCGACCTCGCGCCACGCGCCGAACAGCACGTCGACCTCGGCGTCCGACGGGCGGGACCCGCACCGCGCCGCAAGGTGTCCGCCGGCTGGCCGGTTGAACTCGTCGATCGGCTGGTCGACCACGACGCCGGTCAGCGCGTGGATGTCGCCCTGATAGCGGGCGATCAGGAAGTCGAAGAACAGAGCCAACATCCCCGCCTTGCCGGCCCGGGTGCTCACCGCGTGGCCCTGCCGGCGTTGCTCGGCCAGGAATCGATCCGCGTCGTTGCGCGTCGCCGTCCACACCGGCCCGGGCAACGACCGGGCGAACTCGATGATCGTCGACCGCGTATCGCTCACGTGGCCGTCGGTGATCCCGCAGCGACCATGGCCAACGCGTACTGGTCGACGATCTCCTGCTCGAAGTCCTCCACGTCTTCAGCAGTCCGCAACGCCCGAGGCGAGCTAATCGTGCGGACCACCGCGAGGCTCAACGACCAACCAGTTCACCGAATGAATGCATCGGTCAACTATACCGACTGACCGTCGGGAATCCCGACCATTCGTCATGGAAGGTCACCAAGCGTCGCAACCCCGCCCTGCCTGAAAGGGCAGGCCGTCAGCCCGCGGAACGCCGCGTCGAACCTGAGCCCATAGGGATTCGGTGAGACCTCACCCCGGTCCTGCATCGACCGGTACTGGGGGCGGCCCACCGGCGTGGGGCATCGGCAACGACCTGGCCATGCACCTCGCCATCGTCGCCATCCTCGTCGTCGGCGCCGCCAGCGCCGTCGTATGGACGGGGGCGCAGCTCGCCGCTGCGGTGTCGGGCCACGCAACCCTCGACGTCGGCCTCGGCGACGCCGCCACCGCCCTCGTGCAACTCCGCCGCAACGGCACCGACCCCGCCTCGGCGTGGCCCCCTCACGTGCAGCGGTCGCTACCGGGCCCGGTCCTGTACTGGCTGTGCACCGCTGTAGTCGCGGTGGCGGGCATCGGGGTGTACGTCGGTGGGTGGTGGCTGTGGTCGACCCGGTGGCGTGGGCGAAGCAACGCCCTCGGTGTTGAACCGCCCTGGGATCCGTGGAGGCTCTCGACCTTTGAATGAGGATGAGAGCTATGAGTATGGATGTGAAGCGCAAGCCGACGACGCGGCGGTACTCGCCTGAGGAGAGGGAGCGGGCGGTGCGGATGGTGTTCGTGCTGCGTCGTGAGCTGGGGACGTCTCAGGGCACGGTGGCTCGGGTGGCGGCCCAGCTCAATATCGGTGTCGAGTCGTTGCGGTCGTGGGTACGCCAAGCCGAGATCGACGGGGGTGAGCGGCCGGGGACGTCGTCGGTGGAGGCCGGGGAGCTCAAGGCGTTGCGTCAGGAGGTGAAGGAGCTGCGCCGGGCCAACTCGATCCTCAGGTCGGCGTCGGCTTTTTTCGCGGCGGAGCTCGACCGCCCCTCGAAGTGATCGTCGCCTATGTCGACGAGCACGCCAGCGAGTTCGGAGTTGAGCCGATCTGCCGGGTCCTCAGTGGGGCCGGCGCCAAGATCGCTCCGAGCACCTACTACGCAGCGAAGTCCCGGCCGCCGTCGGCGCGGGCGACGCGTGACGCCGTGATGATGCAGGTCCTGATGGTGCTGTGGGTGGCGAACCGCAAGGTCTACGGGGCGCACAAGCTCTGGAAGGCGGCCCGCCGGGCGGGTCATGACATCGGCCGCGACCAGGTCGCCCGGCTGATGGGAGGCCTGGAGATCCAAGGGATCAGTCGGCGGCGACGCAAGGTGTTCACGACCGTCGCTGACCCCGACGCGCTGCGGGCACCGGACCTGGTCAACCGGATGTTCCGGGCGGACCGGCCCGACGCCTTGTGGGTCACCGACCTGACCTATGTCCCCACGAGATCGGGGATGGCGTATGTGTGCTTCATCGTCGACGCGTTCAGTCGCCGCATCGTCGGCTGGCGGGTAGCGGCGAACATGCGCACCGACATGGTCCTGGACGCGCTTGAGATGGCGAGACGCTGCCGGGGCGGCAACCGCCTCGTCGGCCTGGTCACCCATTCCGATGCCGGCTCCCAGTTCACGTCGGTGCGGTTCACCGAGCGGCTCGACGAGATCGGGGCCCGGCCCAGCATCGGCACCGTCGCCGACTCGTTCGACAACGCGCTCGCTGAAACGACCAACGGGCTCTATAAGACCGAATGCGTCTACGGGCCCGACACGACAGGGTGGGACGGCGTCGAGGAGCTCGAGCTCGCCACCTTGTCGTGGGTGCATTGGTTCAACCACGACCGACTCCATGGCCATTGCGGCGACATCCCGCCCGCCGAATACGAACACAACCACCACCAACAATCGAACACACGTTTGACTGCTACAATGATCTCAACCGCCTCCAGCGGACCTGGGAAACCAAACCACTGAGTCTCCACCAGACCCAGGGCGGTTCAGTGTCGACCGGCCCGGCGGGCTGGCCAAACCCCGAGACCTGCGCCGCCTCACCGTCGCCGAACCCCAAGCCGGGCGCCTCACCCTCGGCCGTCTCGGTCGGCACCTCATCGCCGCCGAACCCCAAACCAGCCTCGCCGTCATCGGCCCGACCGGCTGCGGCAAGACCGCCGGCTTCGCCATCCCCGCGCTGCTCGAATGGCGCGGGCCGATCATCGCCACCAGCGTCAAGAACGACCTCCTCGACGCCACCCTCGACCACCGCCGCAGCCGAGGCACCGTGTGGATCTTCGACCCCACCAGCATCACCGGCCACACCGCCGCCGGCTGGTCGCCGCTCGCCGGCATGCGACACCTGGGCCGGAGCGCAACGCATCGCCACCTGGCTGTGCGAAGCGGCCCAACCCAAGCAAGACAGCGTCACCGACGGCGACTACTGGTACACCCAAGCCCGCAAGGGCTCGCCCCCTACCTCCACGCCGCCGCCCTCGGAGGACGGACCATGGCCGACGTCGTCCGCTGGATCGACACCCAGAACCAGCGACGAGGTCGAAACCATCCTCCGAAGCACGCCGGCGTCGACGACCGACCTCACCGAAGCTCGCCCGCACACCCGAAGCGCACCACACTGCGACAACGCTACGCACGCACCATCGAGGACAGCGTCATCGGCCGCTACCGGATCGAACACGACCTGCTCGACGGCAGCCACCCGCTGGATCGGCCTCCCGAGCCGAGCAATGGCCCGTCGAGTCGACATCGTCGAACTGCAACGCACGAATCGCCGAGCAACTCCACGCCGAAGTCGACGGCCGAACTGCTCACCACTGCGCCAAAGCCGACACTCGACGTCCGACCGGGCGCGCTCGACCCGCTCCTCGCCGCCCAAGCGCTCTGTGGCAAAGGAACCACAGGCTGCGCGGCAGCGTGTTCGCCACCATCGAGAACGTGCTCACCGGCTACGCCGACCCCGGCGTCGCGCCAAGCCACCGACCGGCGACGACATCGACCTCGACGAATGGCTCAGCGGCGACAACACCATCTACGTCGTCGCCACCGCCCACGAACAGGCCCGACTACGGCCCGTGCTCACCGTCCTCATCCAACAAGCCATCCGCACCGCCTACGACACCGCCACCGCCAACGAGGCGGCACCCTCCCCCACCCATGCCTCGTCATGCTCGACGAAGCCGGCAACATCGCACCCCTGCGACGACCTGCCCGGCTACGCATCCACCGCCCGCAGCCACGGCATCAGCCTCGTCTCCATCTGGCAAGACCTCGCCCAGATCAAGAGCATCTACGGCGACCGAGCCCAGACCGTGCTCAACAACCACCGAGCCAAACTGTTCGGCACCGGCATCGCCGACGACGCCACCCTCGACTACCTCAGCCGCCTCATCGGCGACGAACGCCGCACCGAACTCAACCAATCCGGCGACCTCCACAGCGGCCGACGCAGCATCAGCGAACACGTCACCTACCGCCGCACCGCCCCCGCCGACGCCATCCGCCGAGTCCGCAGCCGACCACGCCCTCCTCGTCTACGGCAGAGAACTCCCCGCCCGACTCCAACTCAGGCCCTGGTACGAGAAGTCGAGATAGGGATCTCGGGTGCGCCAGGTGCCAACTCGCGGCGTCGTAGCCGTAGGTGGGTGTGCTTCAGCTTGGCGCAGTTGGATTCGCCGAACCGGCGGTGTCACCGGGTGGCGCGGCCTCGTCGACGAGCCAACGCTCCGTGAAGATGGTCTGGTCAGTGGCGCCGTAGAACTGAACCTCGTTGTCAGACTCTGCCGGCGGGCAGGTCACATCGCCCCGCCCGAAGAAGTAGTTCCGACCGCCGTCGCCGTCCCTGTCCGTGTACAGGAGGTAGCCGGACTCGTGGGTCAGTGCATCGAGCGACGACGTTGGCGAGATCGTGTAGGCCTCTGCTGTGGCGCAGGCCTCCGGTTCCGATGGGCATGGATGCTCGTCAGGATCGGCAGCACGACTCTCGCCCTCGTTTTCCGATGCTGGGGAGATTCGGAGTCGGTCACCTCTCGTAAAGGCAATTCGGGCGCGCACAGACACGCGCTCGGTGGCGTCCGGCACGGTCAGGGTTGTCTCCCAGTGCAAGGTTGATTCAGGCGACAGCCACGATCGCTCGCCGATTGGGGGACCCAACCAGTGCACCCCCTCAGTGTTCTCGGCTTCGCATCGGCTCATCGCGCCACAGGTAGCTCCCTCGCAGACGAGCAGAGACGAAATGATGATGAATACCCTCGCCTCGGTGTCATTGGTGATGTCGTACGTCACCGCCAAGGGTCGGCTTCCGTCGTCGAGCGCAGCATCCACCAGAGAGACATCGACCACCTGGGTCACTGCCGCTTCGGTCTGGCTCGGCAGAAAGGCAGAGTCGTGCCAGGCATCGAACAGCGGCAGCGCGGATGCCAGCAGCGCGGTCAAGATCGCTGATAGTGCAGGCTTTGCCCACGACACCGCCGATGTGAGCGCCATCACCCGGCTGCCGGCTAGAAGAACGGTCGCGCCAGCAAGGACCATCGGCCAAAACTCGGCCGGCCAGCGTGCCAGGCTTTGAGACAGTACCACCGCGGCCAACGCCAGCATGGCCACATAAGGAGCGAACTGGAAGGCCGCGCCACGTTTTTGGTCCGCACTTTTCGGCCAGACCGCGAGCCCGACACACCCGACGGTGCCAGCGATGGCGACAACCGACGCTGCCAGCAGCACCCTATCGATGAGCAGCGCAGGCGCCGTTAGGGGCTGAACGCTGTCCGCTGCGAGGAACAAAAGCGCAAGCACCAACCCAGGCACGGCGAGAATCAGGCTGAAGGCAGCACGCTCACGGCGTGAGCGACCATCCCAGAACTTCTTCACGGGAAGTACCCGACGATGTCGACGACCAAGTGAGTGGTACTGGAGTTGTTGTACAGCGAGACCTGCCCGTTGCTGCCCAGTTTGGCGATGACCAGATTCGGTGTGTCTTGTCCAGGGTCGGTGTTCAGTGACGAGGCGTTGGGGCGACCTTCGCCAGTCGGCCAGACGGTCACGAACGAGGCACCGGTGGCTTCCGTCGAGGTCACGTTCAGTACAACCGCCGAAGCGCCAGCTGGAGGGTTCGGGACAACCGATAGTGGCACGATGGTCTGCACGCCGCCCGCGGCCAGTGGCTGCCGGCTCAGCGTGCTACGAGTATCCGACACCCGGATCGGGGAGACAGCGACGTAGCCGGAGCCAGTCGGGAAGTAGCCGACCACGTCAGCGATCAGATGACCCGTTCCGTTGTTGTTGAAGAAGGACACCTGACCATTCGTGGCCCCGACCTTGGAGATGACCAGGTTCGGGGTGTCCTGACCGGGCGAGGTGTTCAACGATGAGGCGTTCGGACGACCCTCGCCAGTCGGCCAGACCGTGATGAAGCTCGGAGTGGATGACTGCGTGGAGGTGACGTTGAGCACGACGGCATCAGTGCCGGTACCGGGAACTCCACCGCGCAGTGTCACCTGCAAGTCCACCGACGACTGCTGAAGCAGCGGTGTCCGTGGTGCCCCAATGCCATCCCGGGTGTCAAGGAGACGTGCCGGGCTGAGCGCCACGTAGCCACCAGTCGGCGGGAGCCACCCCACGACGTCGGCAATCAGGTGGCCGGTGCCGTTGTTGTTGAACATGCTGACCTGACCATTGGTGCCCAGTTTGGCGATGACCAGGTTCGGCGTGTCCTGTCCAGGGTCAGTGTTCAGCGCTGAAGCGTTCGGACGGCCCTCCCCGGTCGGCCAGACCGTGATGAACGAGGCTGCTGAGGCCTGGGTCGATGTCACGTTCATGGCCACCGCGCCACCAGCCCCAGCAGGGATACCAGCGCAGCCGGCCACCTGGACACTGATGGCGTCACCGGCACGCAAGGCCCCGACGTACTGCGGCCCGGTACGGGTGTCCAGGATGCGAGCCGGCGAGATCGGCACAAACAGGCCAGTACCCGAAACCGACAGTAGCGACGGGCAACCGGCTGCCGGCTGCGGTGGCAGGGACGGCACCGTCGTCGTAGTCGTTGGCGGAGACGTCGTTGGGACGGTGGGAGGTGGCGGAGCAGCAGGCGGGATCCCGTAGGACTCGCAGCCCGTGCCATCGCCGTCGGTATCGAAGACGTTGTGGTCGACGCCGATGACACGAATGGCGACTTGGATGTCACCGCAGTTCAGGGCATTGCCGACGGTGTTCGGGATACACGGCAGATAGTTCGGATCACAGTTCTGAGCCGCCGCCGGCTCGACGAGATCACCATCCGCGGCGTAGCCGTAGGCCGACACCGTCGCAATGAGCAACAGCCCAACGACGCCGATGGCACGCACTCGAGGATTCATGTCCCGCTCCCTCGCTCTTTCTGCTTCCGCCAGACCAGTAGAACACGGATCATCGATCGGAGCGAGCCGTATGAGTCCCCTGGAGTGGTGGGTTCCCGTTTTAGGTGGGGTCCACCTGTGGGTGAGCCAAAGCGAGATGACGAGCGTCCGCGCTGAGTCAATCGGGTTCTTACCGATCGATGCGGCGCCATCTCATGCTGCGCTGGCTCATCAGGTGAGCAGGGTGGCGCCCTGTGCGGTCAGGCGTGCTCGCATGCCGAAGCGGGCGTCGTCAGCGCCGACCATTGCCCGTGCGTGCTCGCATCTCGCGGTGTAGCACCAGCCGAACAGGATGGACGCTTTCGCGGCGGTCCAGTCTTGGGCGGTGAAGGCGTCGCCCCGTGCGACCTCGACGGCGCGCACGAACTCGATGCACTCGGCTGCGGTCGCGAAGTAGGGATCGTCGGGACCCGACCAGTCGACGGCGTGCATCGCGGCGACCTGTCCCACGGCGACGGCTTCTCGCTCGACCCTGAGCGAATCCCAGTCGTACACTGCGACCAGCGCGGTACCGTCGGCGCTCACGCGGATGTTGTCGGCCCGCCAGTCGCTGTGGACTACGACTGGTCGGCTGACGTGCCTGTCCATGACTGCCCGAGCGTCGCATGCGAGCGCGTCGATCCACTCTGCGCCGTCGGCTGTCGCTTCGAAGTCGAAGAGTGGCGAGTGCGGGCGCGGGTACAGGCCGGTCTCCGCCGATTGGACGTCCTGGCTCAGCACAAGGTGCTCCATACCGTCGAAGACGCACCGGAGCCGCCACCAGCCCTCGGCGGCCGTGCGACGATCCGGGTCGCGAGTCAGGACCGGCCGACGGCCGGAGCGAAGCGAGGTCTCGGCGGTTGCGTGACCCAGACCCAGCCGATGCGGTCCTGTGATCGGAACGGAACCAGGAATCCCCGCTGAGACCGCATGTCGTTGCGCGTCGAGCACCGCGGCCAGGCGCCGGGCGGACCGCTCCGGCGGGTACACCTTGACGACGACGTCGCGTCCGTCAGCGAGTCGAACGCCGGCGACGCACCCAACACTGGCCCGCCAGAGCCACGCATCGATGACGACAGTGCCGAGATGCTCCCGGCACCAGTTCTCAACCAGGGTGGCGAGCTCTCCGGGATCCGCCGTCCCGAACACTGCCTGCTCAACCGTCACCTCCGCCCGATACCGCCGAACCTCCTGCTCGACGAGCGACGCCAACGAATCCACGCCACCGACGATACGCGACCGCCCCAGGCCGGCTACTTGCCTGCGGCCGCGCCGACCCGTTCCGCCGGCAACACGGCTCGTGCGCTTTGTCGCGTCGCATCCGAGGGACTCGCCTTCCTTGGCATGGCCGGGCCCGTTGATCGCGTCGTCATACCGGGGCCGTGGCCACGTCGCGAGTTCGAGCAACGCTGGATCGTCCTCCCGTGCCACTCCGCCGCCGCTGGCCGCTGCTCTTGCGGGCAGGTCGACTGCTCCTCGCCCGGCAAACATCCCCGGACACGGCGTGGGCTCCACGACGCGTCGTCGGATCCGGCGGCCATCCGTGAGTGGTGGCGACGGTGGCCCGACGCGAACGTCGGCATTCGAACCGGTGCCGTGTCGGGGTTGGTCGTCGTTGACATCGACCCGGCGCACGGCGGGCTCGATTCGATCCGGCGATTGCACGCGGAGCATCCGATCCCTCAAGGGCTTCGGGTTCGCACGGGTTCTGGGGGCTGGCATCTCTACTTCGCCCACCCGGGCGGGACGGTGCGGAACTCGGCCGGGACCGCTCTCGGCCCAGGAATCGACGTTCGCGGCGACGGCGGGTACGTCATCGCTCCTCCCAGCGTGCATGCCAGCGGCGAGCCCTACCGCTGGTCCGGTCCCGCGAACATCCCCGACTTGCCGTCCCATCTGCTCGAACTCTTGCGGGAACCGCCACCCCCACCGCATCGCCGACCCCACGCACCGACCGAACCTCCGCGTCTGGATCGGGCGTTGTCGGCGTGGGCGGCTCGGGCTCTAACCGACGAGTCCCATCACGTCGCCCAAGCGGCGCCCGGCGTCCGGAATCATCTGCTCAACCGTGCCGCGTTCAGCCTGGGCCAGATCGTCGCCACCGGCCTGCTCGACGAGGACACCGTCGTCTCGCACCTGCACCACGCCGCGACCGGCGTCGGCCTTGGCGCCCGGGAGTCGCGGGCGACGATTCGCTCCGGACTGACCGCCGGCATGCGCAACCCTCGCCTACCAGCCGGTCGAACCGACACTGCAAACGTCCTCGTTGACCGTGATCCGGTTCTCGACATCGAGTCAGCTTCAATCTGAGATCGCGGTAGTGTGCTTGGCATGGCACGAAGCGTTGGTCGCCCACCTCGCCCCACGTCAATCGATCCTGATCTGTTGGAGGCCACCAGCCGGGCGTTGTTCCAGCTCGGCCGAGACCTCGCCGTGCCCGTGGGCCGCTACCCCGACGACGAAACAGGTAAGGCGAGGACCCGGCCCAAGCCGCTGGCTCTCGCCGTCGTTGCGTTGCAGGCTCAGGAGGCGTTGGAGGTCGTGGCGGCACGCGAGGTGCGGTTCGCTCGCAACCACGACGGCCTGACATGGGATCAAGTCGGCGAGGCGTTCGGTATCAGCGCCCAATCGGCCCACCACCGCTTCGCCACCAAGTAATCAACCCACGCCGACGTCGAGATCCGCCACCGCGGCATCGGCGGGTTGCGGGGCCTCTCGGTCGTGAGCCAGGGCGTGCTCGACGAGCGTCGCCCGCCAGAGTCGCCGACGGGTCTGGCCCACCGGCTCAGGCCCCAGGCCCGCCACAGCCTCGTCCGGCAGGTACTGCCCGGGGTTCTCGGAGATACGGGTGCGGCGGTGTCGTTCCGCCCGTCGCAGCAGCTGATACTGATCGACGACGGCTGCGTTGTCGGTGAGCCATGCGTCGCGGTCGCGTTGCTTGTCGTGCGCGGTGACGAGTCGACGCTCGGCTCCGGCGAGCGCCCGTTCAGCGAGCGCTGACTTCGCGCCGTCACCGGCGGCGGTCCACAGGTTGCGTCGACTCCGGAGCCCGTCGACCTCGGCGCCGATCTCGGCGATCACCTGGGTCTGATCGGCCGGGACCTGCGCCAACGCCGCGCCGAGTCGTCGCCGGGCTTGGCTGAGCTCGGCCAAGGTATGGGTGTTGGCCAAGTAATGAACGTCGGGGAGCCGGTCGGCCATGTCGGTGGCCATCATCCCGGCCCGGCGGTTAGTCAGGGCATCGCCGATGTCGTCGAGGTCGAACGGGGCCGGCGCGGGTGTCTGATGGGTTTCGTCGTCGTGGAGGGTGATCGTGCCGTCGACGATGTAGACGTGGTTGTCCGAGCGGCCTCTGGTGATGGCGACGTAGCCCTCTTCGAAGCTCGACAAGTCGGTCGGGTGATAGCGGCCGGTGCCGTGCGTGGCTCCTTGCACGCCGTAGCTCGTGCGGGCATAACCGTGCTCGAGTCGCCCGGCGGCGAGGTAGCCACGAGGGACCGTGATCGTCCCCTCCCGCTCGAACGCCACCGTCACCTCCCCCGTTCGTTGGTGCACGTCGGTGACGTGGCCGACCGACCCGTTCTTCACGAACTCGCTATTGGCACTGGCGTCGGAGCCGGCGATCGTTGCGGCGGGCGACGACGCTGTCACCGATCAGGTACTCGCGGCCGGCCGCTTCGACCGCTTCGCCGGTGAGTTCGCCGTTGGCCTTGAGCAGCGCCCGGGCGCGTTCATTGAGGGCCCGGCGGGTCGAGTTCGGGCCGGCGATCATCGGGTCGGCATGACCGGTGAGCCGCTCCGCGTACCAGTCAGCGACCATGGCGTCGAAGGACTCCCCCGCCGTTCGCGACCGCACGACTCGACCGGCGTTGTCCAAGCGAGCGAGAGCATCGGCGATGTGGCCGTCGCGGTACTCGTCGATGGCCAACCGGTCCACGGTGTCGGTCTGGCGGTTGTTGTCGACGAGACGGATCACGTCGAGGCCCCGGTCCCGGCACAGCCGCTGGAACACACCGCCGACATCCACCGGTCCGTGCTGATCAGGGTCCCCGACCAGGACCACCGCGCCCGCGGCCCGGCGGGCGTGGCCGACAAGGCGGTGCAGATCACGCGTCGCCACCATCGACGCCTCATCGACGACGACTACCGTGCCCGCCGCGAGTCCGCCCCATCGGTCGAGGTCCATGAGCAGCTTGGCGACCGTCGTCGCCGGCTGGGTGCTGCGGGCGAAACCGGCCGCCGACTCGAGCTCCGCCGCCGCCGTCGCCGACACCGCGCAACCCACCACCGGGACGCCAGCAGCGGAGCAGGCGGCCACCGCGGCTTCGGTGGCGTAGGTCTTGCCGGCACCGGGCCGGCCCGCAACCGTGACAACTGGGCGCTCGACGGCGGCGAGGCGCTGCACCATCTGCGCCTGCTCGACCGACAACTCGGGTCGATGGTCTACGACCCGCTGCACCACCATCGGGTCCAGCGGCGACGTGCGGGGCGTTGCCGGATCGTCGACCCAGGCCAAGAGCTGCGCCTCCAGCTCGGCCAGCTCCACGGTGGTGTAGATCACCTGGGTCGACGCCAACGCCCGTCGCCTCGGCTGACCCTGGAGCTGCTCGTGTTGGCCTGAGTCTGCACGGGTAGATGGGTCGACGACGACGGATCTCGTCGACGCCAGGAACCCGTCGGCCAACGCCTCGATGTCGGCGGCTGCATGGTCGGCTCCCAGGCGGTCGCTGAGCGACTCGATCACATCGGTGCGCTGGAACGTGGCCGACCGCTCGGTGAGACCCGTCGGACCCGCCAACTCGTCGAACACCGCGTCCATCCCTCGTGCACTCGGGTTGCCGGGCGCAGGTTGGCCGGTGCATGCGGCGATGGCCTCGGGCGTGAAGCCGAGGCCGTCGGCTTCGGACCGCCAGCGGGCGTACAACGTCTCCGGGTGCGACGGCTGGGCCCTTGGCCTTGCGGGTCTCCAACGTGGCGATCTGCGCCGCCCGCGCTGACGTGTTGCCGGATTCGGCGAGGACCTCGGCGATCTCGCCACGACGTTTCGAGAAGGCGTCGATCGACGACGTCTGGCACACCGTCGATTTCGGCGTACCCGTTCGTCACCTCCCCCCACCGCACACCGAGCCGAGTGGCGAGCAGGTGGCGAAGATGGGCCTGATAGAGGTGACCGGCCGCCTTGGCGTGCTCATACAAACCGTGCGCCGAGATGGCGCGCCACGTCGGACCATCAGGACCGTCGACCCGGGTCATGTTCGCCACCACCACGTGCGTGTGCAGCAACGGATCGCCGGCCCGGCTCGTGCGGTGATCGAACGCCGCGGCGATCAGGCCATCGGTTTCCACCTCGTGCTGTCGGCCCCGAACCGTGACCCGGCCCCGCACCGCACGCTGCTCCAGGTAACGCACGACCTCATCGACCGACTCCGTGTGGGCCTGGCGGATCGCCGTGCGGACGTCGTCGTCGGACAACGCCCACACCACGCTCACGCTCTTCGGCGGCCGCAACGTGACGTCATAACCCGGCCGGTACTTCTTCGGCGACCGCTCATCAGCCAGCCGGCCCACCTCGACGCGAGGAATCAGCCAACTCGTGGTGTGCCGAGGACCGACCGTCGCCCGAACACCAAGCAGGTAGCGGCGAGGCTCGACCACCGTCTCCTCCGGCCCAGCCGCATCCAGCGCCTCCCGGTACCTCTCACCGGCGTCGAGCAACATGCGAACGTACCGAGTCGACACCCCAAGCACAGCCGCCGCCCGAGCCGTATCGACCAGACCCTCGTCGCCAGCGCCGAAGCCCACCACCGGCGCGAACCGCCGAGACACACGACCCGACGAACCAGCCGCCGACACCAACTGATCACCCGTTTGCGGATCCTGACCCAGCAACACGCTACGGAAGTGCTCAGGGTCGACCTCGCCATCGAGCAGCAGCACCTCCCGCAACGAACCCACCCACCGACCCCGCGCCTCACCATGCCCCGTGTAGTAGTCCTCCGCCGACGACGCCACCTCGCCCACGTAATACTCCGCAGCCCCAGGGCTGAGCTTCCCAATGTTGAGCACACATCCGTCCTCGGTGGGGGCACCTTTCCAGGCGCGGCGATCACGGCCCGGCGGACCGAGATGGGAATGCGACTGACCGGGCGACCTCGCGACGCTTCGCTCGCAGGGGCCTTGGCCCCAACTCCCCGACCGCGTGCACCTGATGTCGGAACTCGCAGTCGCTCCTGCCCCAGTTCGACGGAGAGCGACTCGTCCACTAGTGTCATTTCTGCGTGTCACGGCAGCGTGTCAGACATGCGATTCGAACTCGTTGAAAGGGGTAGGACAGGTATGCGAAATCTCATCTCCAGGTTGTTCGCGGCGGCAACGGCGTTGTCGTTCATGTCAGTTCGACAGGGCGGGGTCACGACGGCGCAGGCCGTCGTAGAACTAGAACTCACCGAGTCCACGGTGAACAGGGCGTTCGCGCGGGTGCGGGGCCGGTATGTGGAGCGCGTCGGTCCGGGCCACTACGTGGCGACCGACGTGTGGCGCGATGCCTACGACAGATTCGTCTCGTTTCCCGACGAGAACGACCAGGAATCTGACCCAGCGGGCTTTCTGCAGATGGTCGACCTGTCGGTATTCATTCTGATGTACGCGGGCTATGTACGCGAACCGTTCACCGTCGCAGATGTGCTCCGAGCTGGACGGCTCGCTGGACGGGGTCACCTTCCGCCGAAGTCGTGCTACCGAACAGCTGCGGCGTTCGTGAACGCCGGAGTCCTCTCGACGACGGTCGTGGAGTCTCGCCATCGAGTGGGGGTGGCCACCCACTTCTACCAGATCACCAACCGGGGCCGGGACGCCTTGTTCGAGCTCGGCTCGCCCGACGTCAACCAGACCAAGGCGGCGCCACCCGCAGGCACGCCGGATGCAGCCAGTTGCGCACTTCCGTTCGAACTCACCACCGCATATAACGGTCCTGGTTCGTAGCCAGACACAGGAGAGCAGCAAAGCCATGACCTCACGCGTTCAGCTAGCCCGCCGACTTCTCCAGATTCTGCATGTTGTTGTCGGCTTCGTAAGTGTCAGCGTCATCCCCATCGTGCGGTTGGGTATCCACCCAGTTGGCGCAATCGCATTGGCCATTACCATCGACGTTCCCTTCGTGCACGACGCCTTCTACGTGGCGATGTCTCTGTGGTGGTACACCCTGCGCCAAGTCATCGCCTGGTGGCACCGTCAGCCGACGCTTGCGCATCACGTCGTCTCGGCGTGGCGAGCGAACCGAGATGCACGGATGCCGGTGAGACTTCAAGCCGTCGGGTTACACCTGGTCAGCCAGTTCGCATCTGGGTTGCTCCCAGAGCCCTCCGAGCAGGTTCTCGACGCGGTAACGGCGGTCGACCGGTTTGGCCAGCGGCCGAACATGAATGTGCCAGTGGCAGCCAGCCTCCTGCTCCCGTTCCCGGTGCTCACGTCGTTGTGGATGCCTGAGACCCCCGCAGTCTTAGTTGCCGTCCTCTTCAGCTTGCTCCTGACTGCTCTCTTCCTTGTCGGAGACCAATTGGGCATTCGGGAGGTCGTGTTCGAACGCATCGAACGGTCGAGCAACGTGGTCCGCGCTGCAGCGGCCAGCGTCACCATCTTGTGGGCGCTCGGCAATGGTGTTCATCTGATCCCGTGGAGTCCCAACCGGATTGTTACCGTGTCCATCGTCTTCACGATGTTCTGCAGCGACGCTACCGCTGGACTCGCGCACCGGCATCGCCACGACGGCAACGTCGACCGGGCGCCGCTGCCGAGTTCCTTCCGAGCGGTGGTCGAGGATCATTCAACCGCCGACAAGCTGATGCATGCCGCGCTTGTCGGCGTGATCCTGGCGTCCGCGCCCACCAGTGGCGTCGCGGGGGCGGTCGTATGGACGAGCGCCATGGCCGCGATTGCTCGCGATGTCACTTGCCACCTGGCTCGCCTGTCAGGCCCCGAGAATCATCCGACCAACGTCCTTCGGCACTTGGCGATCGTCCTGATGGGGATCGCCGTATTGATCGATCCCACCTCAAGTCCTGCCATGGCCGTGGGCCTCGTTGTCGGCTCTACTGTGCTCAGCGTCGCAACTGGCGGAAGCTACTTCCTCGTTCCGAGCCAGCGTACGAGGCCGCTCGATAGGCACTGAGATCGAAAGCGTGACACGGTCTGGCCGCCTTCGCTCGATGCCATAAGGCGGAAGAAGCAAGTCTGTGCCGGGCATTTCGAGCGTTGGTGGTGCAGCGGCGTGGCTGGTCGGGAGGCGCGTGGGGAATGGCTCGAGCTCGGCGATGAACCATCGGCTGAGGCGGGCGAACTCGCGCAGGCGTGGGAGTCGGGCGGGGAGGATGCCGGCATCGATGGCACGGGCGACGGCTGGCGTGACGGGGACGGTGGCGACGACGTCGAGGCCGGTGACGTCGGCGACGTCACGCTCGTTGAGCACGCGTCCTTGCTCGGCGAGCATGACCAGGCCGTCGAGTCCGTGATCCATCGAGGCGAGGCGACGCAGTGCCAGGTAGCAAGGCCCTCTCAGGACACCGATCCGCCGGGCTCCCGGCAGGGCCGCTGTCTGGGCGTCAGCGTGGCCGGCGTCGGCAACCACCAGTCCCACCCGCCCCGGCCGCCCGTGGCCGATCGTCAGGCCTGGCAACACCTCGGCCGTGGTGTCGGCGTGGGAGTCCAGGCCGAGCACGCCGGCGACCTGTCCGAGGTCGGAGCTCTGGAGCAGTGTGGGGACGAGGGCGCTTCCCGTGAGGGACAGCACCGCGGCGACCGTCGTCGCGCCGGCTCCGCCGCTCACGCCGAACACGGAGAAGCGGTTGGTGCAGTCGTTGGTGCAGCGCCTCGTTGGCTGCACCTCTGCGGGGGGATGGCGGTACACGAGACAGCCGCACGGGTCGTCGGCCTCGGCAGGCCTCGAACCGGGCGCCGCAGCTCCTGGATGGCGGTCGAGGAGGTGGGCGTTCATCGGGCGACCTCGAACTCGGCTCGGTGGCTTCGAGCCAGGCTGGTCGGCAGTCGATCTCGGTGACGGCCGGGCAGCGGGGCGAGGTGCGTCCTGACGGCGAAGCTGTCGCCGTTCACGTTGGCGATCCCGAAGTGCACGAGGCGTGCCAAGGTCCTCACGATCGGTGACTGGCGGCCCGTTGCCGTGCCGACGCCGACGGTTCGGGCCAGCGTCTCGACGTCGACGCTCACGCCATCGGGTTCGGTGTCCAGCCAGTCGACCAGGCGACGGGCGACCCAAATCGATGACGGACCTGCGATCGGCAGCCAATAGGTCTCGACGTATCGGCTGCGTGCATCGTGGCCGAGGAGCTCGACCAGGGGGTCAGACCAGGCGGTCACCGGTAGCGGGTCGTGGTCGGCGATCCACGTCATCGTGTCTCGGCTGTGCAGAGTGAGCATGGCGGATTCTCCTTCGTATGATTCAATATGATTGCGGGGAGTTGGTCAACATCGCTGCCTGACACGCGGGTCACGCTACGAACGCCGACCGCGACGCGGGGCGCCAGCTCGCCTCTGATCCCGAAGGGATCGAGAAGTCTGTGACCCTTCCGTGCGTGATCACGCTTGCGTACCGCCAGGTCCGAGCACGACTCGACACCTCAACTGGCGGTGTAGTCGTCGGCCGATCCACACGACGGCTCACAGGCTTGCGATAGCGATGTCTTTTGCCCAAGCGCAATGGCACATCAGCCACCGATTTGTAGGCGGCGGCCTCTCTGACGCCATGCGTCAGCGAACGATGCCGGCTCGCCGAAGCACGTCGGCCGGCACACCCACCTGGATCCAGGCCGCTGCCGATACGCCCTTTCGCGCGCCGTACGCCTTCGCGGCGGCCACGAAATCGGCTTCGATGGCGGCCCAGTCGACACCGTCGCTCATGCCCGCCAGCTCAGCCTGCAGATCCATCTGCTCCTGCACCAGGAGTAGGCGCTCCACGCTCGACGAATCCAACAACTGCCGCTCGACGACGGCGAGCCGGCTCAGAACGGCCTGCTCGGTGCGCTCTCGGCCCCGTCTCGGGCGACGTCGCTCGAGCGCTTCGAGGTAGACCCGGACCGCTCGTCCCTGCTCACGCCCCTCACGAAGTGCTGCCCTGTGCACCTCCGACAACGGGGAACCGTCCACCATGAGGCCACGATACAGCGACCGCTCGAGTCGCCCGGCGGCGCCGCACCCCTCCCGGCCCGACTTGCGGGCACGGTGACTGAGTGGCGTCTCCAGCACGAACGCCGCCACGTTCGCCCCTCGTCGGCTATCGCCGCCGATATCGCGCCGTCTCGCCGATCAGCGCGGATCGTCAGTGCTAGATGATTGGTTCCAAGGGGTCGGGTCAGTGGTCGTAGGCGAGGAGTGATCGGGCGGGTCCGGGCTGGCTGGTGGTTTCGTTGTGCCAGATGGCGGCGGTGAGCGCGAGGAGGCGTTGCAGGATTCGGGCGCAGACACCTGGTTTGGTGCGGCCGCCGTGACGTTCGAGGTCGAGTTGGGCTTTCAGGGTCTGGTTGACCGACTCGATGATCTGGCGGAAGGGTCGCAGAAATCGTTGGTGGGGTCGGGGTTGCTCGGAGCCGAGGGTTGGGCGGATGAGGGTGATGCCTGCGTCGGCGAGTTCGGTTTCGAAGCTGGCGCGCCGGTAGCCCTTGTCGGCCATGAGGACCTGGCCGGGGCGCCACAGGTTGGGGTCCAGGGCGATCATGTCTCTGGCGGTGTCGCGTTCGTCGGTCTTCGCGCCGGTGAGCGCGTAGGCGACCGGGAGTCCTGACGGTGTGGTGATGAGGTGCAGGCGTAGCCCCCAGTAGAACCGGGAATGTGACGCGCAGTAGCCGTAGGTGGCCCAGCCAGCGAGATCGGAACGCTTCACGGTTTCGCGGCTGCGGCCGCATTCGACAGGGGTGGAGTCCACGAGCCACAGGTCATCGCTCCACGACGGGCAGGCCCGGGCGAGGTGCGCGATGACGTGCTGGAACAGTTCACCTGAGTGGCGGAGCCGCTTGTTGTAGCCGGGCCGGTCCGGCAGATACGGAAACCAGGGCCGGAGATGGGCGTGGGCGTGGCGGATGAACCGTGCTTCGGAGGTGAACCCGAGCAGGGCTTGGAGCACGGCCAGGGTGAGGAGCTCGGCGTCGGTCAACTTCGGGGCGATCCCCACTGCCGGCCGTTCCGGCGCCCACTGTGGGTGTTCGATGATCAGATCGTCGATCGTGACGTACAGTCGGGTCGCGAGGGTGTCCAGGTCAGGGTTCATACGCTGCGTCCTCCGGGATCAGGGTCTGTTGAAGCCCCCTGATCCTGGACACCCTTGTCACTGAACTGGTGGATGATCGCGCGGAGCGCGCGAATCCCTTGGAACTACTCGTCTAGACACGGTCCGTGCTGTATGACCGACCTGTGGCGGACCTGATGGCCGAGTGCGCCGCGGAGATGCCTGAGCCGTTCCGCGCTGGTGACGCGATCACATGGTTCGCCCAGCGGTACCCGCTGGTGAAGGCCGGCACGGTTCGAGCTCACATCATCGGCCTGACCGCCAACGACCCCAGCCGGCACCACTACGCGAACCTTGCTGCCCGCCCGGCGCTGTTCACCAAACGCGGCAACGGGGTGCTGGTCAGGTACGAATCCTGCGAACTCGACATCGACGACGATTCCATCATCGTGACCGACGATGCAACGGAGCCAGTCGACGCAGTGGTGGCCGAGACCCAGATGGAGTTCGCCCTTGAGGCCTACCTGGAGGAGTTCATCCTCACCAACTGGGCCCGGATCGACTGGGGCCGACCATTGATCATCTGGCAAAGCCCCGACGGCCGCCGCGGCCATCAGCTGGCCGTGCCGGTCGGACGGCTCGACTTCTTGGCCATCGACACCGCAACCAATGCCCTCGTGGTGATCGAGCTCAAGCGGGGCCGACCCACCGACCAAGTGGTGGGCCAGGCCGCCCGCTACATCGGCTGGCTGCGCGACGAGTTCGCCGCCGACGGCCAGGCGGTCGAGGGCATCATCGTCGCCGCCGACGCCGACGAGCGCCTCTACTACGCGGCCCGGGCTATCCCTGGGCTGAGCGTGCTCTTGTACGAGGTGAGCTTCGCCCTCCGGCCAGCGGCGCTGTCATGACCCCTTGTTCACAAGCGACGGGAGATCACATGAGCCAGATCCCATCTCGCGGGAAGCTCGAACACCTCGACCCGAAGGATGTCTGGAAGCACGAGGCCCACGAGTTCACGCCATGGCTGGCTGCAAACATCGACGTCCTCTCCGAGGCGCTCGGGATCGAGATCGCCGTCACCGACACAGAGCACCCGGTCGGCACGCGACACCACCTGGCGATCATCCGAACTCGCCCCGACACGCGCCTGGCAGAACGACTACTTCAAGGCCGGCTCGCAACGATCACGACGCCGCCTCTACTTCGCTGGCACCTGATCTCCCTGCCAGGCGTACGCGATCGGGGTCGATCACGAGTCGTCGCGTGCAGGCCGCACACATCGCCTACCGCCTGCATGACCATCTCATGCGAAGACCTCCGCACCCTGCCCAACCCCAGCACCAAGCCGACGCTCAGCGTCGATGAAGCCGCCGCCGTCCTCGGCGTGTGCCGAGCATCGCTGTACCGGGCCATCCACGACGGCCAGTGCCCCGTCGTCCGCATCGGCCGCCGAATGCTCGTCCCCACCGCGCCGCTGCTGCGGATACTCGGCAGCCTCCCGCCAGCAGTGCCGTAGTCCAACGCCTGCAAGCACTACCAGTCGACGTGGATGGTGGTCTCGACGTTAGAGTTCGGGGACTGAAGTGGGTCGCCCGGCGTGATGACTCTCGCCTGCAGTGCGTAGTCGCGAGCGACCTGCGGCAGGGTGATGGACCCCGACTCGATGCGGACGTGCTGGTGGGTGATCGGAAGTCCGGCTACACCACTCGTCTCATAGCTATCGGCACCTGCGAAGTCGGTGCACGATTCACTGCCTGTCACGGGCTGACCGGCCACCGGGTCCCAAAGTCGTACGCACACTTGCGATGCGGCGGGAGTCGGGATGGGACCTGGCGTCATGTTCTCGGGGGTGGGCTGAGGGAAACGAAACCCCGTCGAGGTCGAAGCGAATACGTTCAGCGTGAAGATGGCGCCTGGTGGGTACTGGCTCGGGTCGATCCGGTAGCCAAGGTCGGTGGCCAACGCTTCGTTACCATTGCACCCAACAACGAAGTTGAAGTTGCTGACGCAGCCGCCCGCAGCTCCGAGACCTCTTCCGAGGCTTGGGCCCAGAGATCCCAATGTAGCCTCGGTGGCTGCTGCCGACCCGGTCACCCCTGGAGGTCCCTGAGGCCCAATGGCGCCCACTTCCCCTCGGAGTCCCTGCTGGTTCCACGACAGATAGGTTTCGTCGCGTCGACAGTCCTGCGGCCCGTCGCCTATTCGTACGGCTCCGTTGGACGTGCGAATGCATGCATCGATTACGCCATCCTCACCGGGCTGCGCAAACGCCAGCGCCGCGCTCATCACAGCGACAGTGACCACGGACCCGGAAATGGCCCATATCGCGGCACGTCCCGCTCGCCACCACTGTGACTTACCCGCCGCCCCGCCGTCACGTGCCGTGCTGTCGACGCCCACAATCAGCTCCCAGTGTGTCGATACAACCAACTCGATTGAAGCTCCTAATGTGGGAACCAGTCAAGTCACTTGAAATACAGTCAATTCGCACCCGAACGAGCGTGATGTAGTTGGTCGTCCGTCAAGCCCGCTGAGTTTGCGCGTTGGTGGCCATCAGATCGAGCTCTGGCTGACCCGTCTCCGTCAGCTTGCGGTGCATCCCGGACCCCGGGGTCCCAATCTCACGGTGACGGATCTGTCCGCTGGTTTGCGGTCCGGGATGTCAGCGGCCAACTCGACGGCACGGCTTGATGGTGTCATGGCTTCAGGCGTCCTGTCGATTTTTGTGCGTTGATTTGTACAACGCCGGGGAGGCTGCGGGCCTGCTCGGCCTGCGACCCGATCGCACGCGAGCCTGGCTCGACCCCCACGACCGTCACCGCGTCCGCTACCCACCGGTGATACTCGACACGCACACCGGCGACGACATCGTCACCTACGGCGAGTTCGTCGAGTTGGGCTGCCTGCGCCAACACCGTCGCTGCGGCGTTCCGCCTCAAGGCCCAGACCGGTGATCGACGAGCTGCGTCGATACCATCGCCTGTGCCCGGCGCGGAGGAACGCTCCCTCGGCCCGATGCGTCAAAAGGGCTCTTTGTCGAGCTGGCCGTCGGCGGCCGGTCGCCATTTGCCGCCTACGGGCAGATGCCGCTCACCGCCAACACGTCGAGTCGTGGAGTCGCCGCATACTGTCGACGGGCTGACAGCCGCGGAAAGTGTTGGCTCATCGAGCTGGGCCCGGGTTCCGCCACCTGGGCTAAGCTCACGTTCTTCGGACAGCGTTCATCCGCCACGGTCACGTACCCGTTGGGCACGAGAGCAACGGACGACCCATGCGACGGCTGGCGCTGGTACGCATTGCAGCCGCCACGCCGCCCCCATCCGGCCAGGCCATCCCGTCGCTCCGGAGGGTCCTCATCGACATCGACGATCACCTCGTACCCACGAGTGGCCGCTGGTTTCGTGCACCTGGTGTGCACCTGAGCTTCTGTCGCCGTCGAGCCCGGGAAGCAGAAAACCCCCGCTGAGCGGGGGTCTTGCCGGTGGGCGATGACACCCTCGAAGGACGACCGGCGCGAGGTTTCGGCCTCGACGGTGCAGGTCCCTTCATCGGCTCGGAACCGCATCTGCTCGTCGAGGGTGCTGCTCCGGCGGCGCCGCGCCGGATCGTCACGGCTCACAGCCTGGGTGCCGTGCCACCGCACCGCGCCCACCGTCACAGGTCCAGCCGATGGAAGCCAGCAATGGACATGCCGGCAACCAGGTCCTCCAGGCTCGCCCTCATCGCCCCGCGTGCCTGTGCATCACGATCCCGAACGGCTCGATATGGCTGACGTTAGGCGAGCCGATTGGCCAGAACGTCGCGCCTCACCCTCCGACCTGATGGAAGGTGACGCCCAGCGACCCATCGACCGGTGGCACGATGGCTGATGTCTATGCTTCTATCCATGCGAAGCTCGGCACATCGTTCTGTCAACAGCGACAGGGGGAACCTGTCCACTGTCCAGCAGCGAACGCAGATCTTCGGAAGATGCGCAATCTACATCATCGTGTTAGTGATCCCAGTCTCGTGCACGGATGCTGAAGACGGCTTGGAGCCCACTGCGACGCAGAGTTTGGAAGAACCATCCACCTCTACACAAGACTTGGCCAGTACCACTACCGCCGCTGGCCATGCAGCGGTTCAAGTGATAGGGGTAGGGAACAACCCGCGCCAAGTTGCGTTCGGATCCAATCGACTTTGGATCTCGAACATTGGCGACCAAACAGTGACCGCCCTCGACGCCGAAACAGGGCGAGTTGCAGGAACCGTTCGCCTTCCGGGCGAACCTGACGACATAGCGTTCGCGAATGACGTCTTGTGGGTAACCTACAACTACGGTTCCAGCCTGCTGAGCATAGATCCGGTAAACCTGGTCCAGATGACGTATGCCGACTCAGAGAGTGACTTTGGCGGACTCAACGTGCTCGACCTGGATCAGAGCAATGGAGATTTGTGGGGTCTGGTAGCAGGCGGTGGCTTATCGAGTTCCGTTTACCGAGATGGTACAGAGCTGACCCAGATCGATTCACTTGCTTCATCTCTTGGGTTCGGATCGGGCGCGGCCTGGGTTTCCACCATCGACGGCGACCTCATTCGCCTCGACGAGCACTCCGGTGAATTCGTCAACTTGTTGAGCGGCGCGGTCGGCCCACTGGCGGGTAACATCGTGGAGTCTGGGGGCCTGGTCTGGAGCCGGAACTCGGGCGTCATCTACTGCATCGATCCATCAACCGATGAAGCCTGCCTAGAACCACAGGTTGAGATTAGCGGCGTGGTACGCGGCCTCGCGGCAGGTTTCGGGATGTTGTGGGCACTTGTGGGCAGTGACCTTATCCGCATCGATCCAACAACTCGCGAGACAGTAGTGGCGGTCGAAGGAGTGGCTGAACAGCCATATTACAGCGACTACGAGAACGGCTTCATGGAGTTGATGATCGCCGCAGGCGATTCAATTTGGATCCTAGACAGCAGCCACGACACAATTTCTAGATTTACGCCATGAAGATGGGCTCTCAGCGGCGCCTGGAGTCAAGTTGATTGTGTAAGCGGGTGGGTCATGTGAAGCGCCCCGGGATCCGTGGAGGCTCCGTTCTTTGAGAGAAGGATGGAGGTCATGTCGCGTCACGGGAAGTACCCGATCGAGTTGCGTACGCGTGCAGTGCGGATGGTGTTGGAGCATCAGCACGAGTACGGGTCGCAGTGGGAGGCGATCTGTTCGGTCGCTGAGAAGCTGGGGCCGACTCCGGAGACGGTGCGGTTGTGGGCCCGCCAGGCCGAGCGTGACGAGGGCCGCCGGCCGGGGCCGACTGGCGAGGAGCAGGCGGAGTTGAAGCGGCTCCGCCGCGACACGCTGAGCTGCGCCGCGCGAATGACATTTCGAAGGCGGCGGCGTCATTCTTCGAGGCGGAGCTCGACCGCCAGTCCAAGAAGTGATCCGGTTCATCGACGAACACAAGGATCGTCGCAGCGGTGAGCTGCGGTGGGGTATCGAGCCGATCGCCAAGACCGTTGGGATCGCCCCGTCGACGTACTACGCCGCCAAGGCTCGGCCGCCGTCGCCGTGGTCGGTCCGTGACGACGAGCTCAACATCTTGATCCTGGCATGTTGGGAGTCGAACCTGGCCGTGTACGGCGACGAACACGCGGACGCATCGACGTCGGCGGTCAACAGGAAGTGCCCACTGACGACCACGAGGACAACCACTCCAGGCTTCACTCTCAGTGACCGGAACGGGAGGCGCGCTGAATGCATCACCCGCTCTTGACGGGCCGAAGTGCGGCGGCAGCCAGTTGGCCCCGGGGAACTGGTCGCGCCCCTGACGCGCCGAAGGCGAGCACCCCCCTCATCCCCCGAGATGCAACACCGCCGTGTAACAGTCGACGACTATGGACGACGCCGATGAGTCGATCACCAATGAGCACATGCGCGAGATGAACCAGGCGTTCTACCGCGCTGAGCCGGCCGAGTACTTTCACATGCGCCTGACCACACTCGGCGCCGCTATCGGCTCACCCGATGGCCTGCACGACCTGCTGGCTCCACCCGGCGTAACGGCCTACGGCATAACGATTCATGACAATGGCGAACGACCGACGGATCTGTCCTTAGCGCGGTATGCGTTGATCGAGTCGACGAACATCGCTCACCACTCGATCGAGACGTTCTTCCGTTTGCTCCTGGCTCATGCCAGCGGAAACGAGTGTCCTGCGCTCGAGGTGGCCCGGGCCCGAAGCCCTGGTGAGCTCAAGAAGGCGCTGGAGTCGATGGTGCTGGCACCGGCTTTCGAGGACGCTCTCGTTGTCGAGCTCGGTCAGATCGTGTTCGGGTTGGACCACAAGGTGCCGGAGCAACGGGACCGGATCGTTGCGTGTCTGCCCTTGTGCCGAGACCTCGCGCGGATGTACCTCGACGAGGCAGGCGTGTACAACTCAATCAAGCACGGGATGGCAGCGATCGCCGGGGACGCCTACCTCGCGGTGGGCGATCCCGGCACGTCCGGGTCAGGCTTCGCTGTGTCCGGGACGAGCATCGAGTTTCTCGAACGCGTATTCGCAGGCCCATCACCGGCCTTCTGGCGATCGACAACCAGGTGGGTGGACATCCGCGAGCGTATGGCCGCCGCCATCTTCGCGATGTACCTAATCGACGGAATGTGGTCCTTGGCCCGCAAGCGCTACACGGGTCATCCGGTCGACGAACCGGTCACCGTGTACATCCCGGAAGGATGCCGCCTGCGCGACTCGCGCGACCCGGACTCGCGGAGCATGTCGTTCTCGATCAATCGGTTCGAGGAACGGCCTGGAGCACGCAAGCGTCGATCGCAGCGCTGACGACCGTGGCGGGCCCGGCTGCGCACGCGAGGCGGGATCAATGCCGCCCATATTGTTGTCGTATGCGACGTCATCCGTCATGCAGTGACGGAGGACTGCGATGAACCGCCGGCAGTGTCGGAGTCGGCATGACGCGATGCCGCTCGAACTACGGTTGTTCGTGAAGGGGGGAGTCATGGCACGACGAACGGACCTCGAGTTGTTGATCGACACTCTCAAGTCGCAACCCGGCGAGCAGGCGTCCCCGCCGAGGCTCGCCGGACTGCTCGGCTGGGACCCTGACAAGGTTCGCAAGGTCGCGTCGAAGGGCAACGACAGCCCGTCGGTACCGGTGTTCATCGCCAAGGGTGGCGTGATCAAGCATCGCGGCTCCGAACGCGGCGCGTCGGTGGGCATCTACACCGATGTCGCTCGCATCATCAGGACTTACTGGGGTCCGCGGGAGATGGGTCTTCGGAACATAGATGTCATCGAGACATCTCGGTCGGGAACGCGGGGTGGAGGTGTGTGGACGCACCCTGACTTGGTTGTGGCTGCGGACCCGGCACGCAGGAAGTCGCAAGATGAGCCGCGGCGGCTGCATGCGATAGAGGTCGAGACGGCAGCCGGATTCGACCTCAGGTCCATCTACCAGGCGCATGCTCAGGGTCGCGATGCCGACTACTCGTGGGTGTTCGGCAGCAAAGCACCCGGGGTCGAGAGTTCCGACTGGGACCGAGTTCTGTGGACGGCCAAACAGCTCGGTGTTGGCTTGGTGACGTTCGCCAAGCCGCACGCGTTCGGGACGTGGACGACGCATCAGAAGGCGGAACACAAGGAGCCGGCTCTCGACGAGCGCGAGCTGTTCTTGGACCGGACGATGAGCCCGTCGCTCCCGCGAGGTACGGCGTCTGAACAACGAGAGCAGGTCGGTACGTTGCCACCCGATTGTTGGCCGAACCCGTCTTGGAATGGCCCAGTGACCACCGAAGCGACCCGACGGGCGACCTCGAATGTCTTATCGCGGAACAGCCGGACCCACCGGATTGGCAACGAACCATCCACGATCTCGATGCCGCGGTCGGCAATCAGGTGCCGAAGCCGAGATCCCAAGATCGACGAACTCGGTACCGACCCTGACAGTTGACCGGAGGGCGGCCTTCGCCGCTACGTCTCCGTGCGATGGCTCCTTCGATGCGGAGGCGGCGGCGCGGGCCGTGGGGTATTACACCTCGCTCAATCGCCAAGTCCTCGACGGTGACGTCGTGGATGCGGTCAGGGCTACAAGGCGTGCGTCGTCGATTGACACGACCCGGCGACGCACCGCGTCGTCGAGGAGCTCGACGAACTCGTCGGTGGCGTCGTCCTCCGGCGATGCCGGTCGCCGTTCGACGAGATCATGCCCAAGACCCTCGCCGGCGCCACCGTCGACCGGCTACACCACCACGCCCACCACTGCGCCACCACGGGCGACGCCGGCGACGGAGTCTGGCTCGCTCAGGCCACCACCGGCAACGGGGGTCACGCCCCTGACCCAATAGCCCACGGGAGATCCCACGTCCGCCACCGGAGAGAACTCATGACCGCCACCGGGGAGAACTTCAGTGGCCCTTGACACCCGCTCACGCCCGACGCCGGCCTGGCCGAAGCATTCGCGCATGGTCCGCCGCAGGAATGTGGGACTCCACGCACGCGACACGCCGGTCCCGGAGGACTGGACGACAATCTGCACGACGGATTAGGACGAACGCGGACTCGGCGGATCGTCGAGGCATACTGGCGCCGGGTCGACAGCCGCGGAAAGTGTCGGCTCATCGAGCTGAGCCCGGGTTCCGCCACCTGGGCTCAGCTCACGTTTTCAGACCACCCGCGAGCAGCCTCCGTGTCCCGTCGTCGTCGGCACCGCAGAGCACGATCGATCCGGTGGCAAACGTTTGGATGGACGGTTCCGAACGGTGATTGCCGCGGCTTCGCAAGCCCCATTCGGCCAGGCCATCCCGTCGCCCCCGATGGTCTTCATCGACATCGACGATCACCTCGCACCGACCAGTGGCCGCAGGTTTCGTGCACCTGGTGTGCACCTGACCCTCAGTCGCCTTCGCTCTGAGAAGCAGAAAACCCCCGCTGAGCGGGGGTTTTGCCGGTGGGCGATACTGGACTCGAACCAGTGACCTCTGCCGTGTGAAGGCAGCGCTCTAACCAACTGAGCCAATCGCCCGAGGGGCGCCACTGTACCGTCTCGCAGCGGCCGCGCCCACCAGGTCGGCGCTCAGTGCGTGACTACCGCCGGCAGCGTCTTGGCTTGCGCCACCCAGCCTTCGACCTCGTTGATCGACGGCATGCGCCTCACCAGCGCCTTACCCGTGCGGACCTTCGTCTCGTCGTTGCACGCCGTCATCGTCGCCGCCAAGTTCGCCGGCACCCGCTTCCCGAGCTCCTTCACCGTGTCGACGCCAGCCGCTTCCAGTAGGTCGCTGTACTGCGTGCTCACCCCCTTGATGCGCATCAGGTCCGCCCGGTTCACCCACCCCAGCAGCACGGAATCATCGAATCCCGACCGGTCGGCATACGCCTTGCGCCCCCGCACGTCGCAGCACAGCCGCAACAGACTCTCACAGCTGCGGATCCCCGCCGCCCGGAGCTTCTCGGCCCTCGCCGGCCCGATGCCCTCGATGCTCTCCAACTTCGTCATGGATGTCTGCCTTTCCAACGCAGCGAATCGTCTTCGTCAATCACGACTCCCGCGGCGCACAGAATGTCGCGAAGTCGCGCCAACGGCCACTGGAGTCCTCGGATTTCTGACCGAGGCGAAAAGCGAGCACCACCCGTCGCCGAGGCCATCGGCCTCCGAAAGGACAGCCCTAGACAGGGGCGACGGTCACCGGGATGCCCGTCATGTGCGACTGCGACGACAGAGGCTCGAAACTCCCCGGGCCGATCGGCAACACGGCGTTCGGGTTGGCACCACCCACGGCCGAGGCCGCCGTCAATCCGCTCGCGCCCCGGTGCCCACCGCCATGCGCCAGCGACACCACGCCCGGCAGAAGATCATCGGACAGCCGCACCATCACCTGCACCTGACCGTGCTCGTTCGACAGCAGCACGAGATCGCCGTCGGCCACTCCACATGCCGCCGCGTCGACCGGATGCATGTCGAGCCGGCTGCCAGATCGCTCGCCCCGTCGGCGGGCGTCCACGTTCGCGAACCAGGAGTTGTGCGTGGTCGGCTCCCGCCGGGTGATCAGCTTCAGGCCCGGCGGCTCGGCGGCCAACGCCTCGAGGATCTGCTCGGCACGCTCGATCGCCGGATCGAACAGCGGCGGGCAACAGTCGACCTTGCCGTCGGCCGTGTGCACCTGATCGTCGTAGAAGCGCCCCGGCTCGGTGGGCGGCAGCGCCACCGCCCGGGGCTCCCGGACGAGGTCGTCGAAGTCGACCCCGCACTTACCGACCATGTGCCGCAGCCGCGCCCACGGATCGGGATCGGGTCGATCGAGGATGGACGGCAGCCCGAGCTCCTGGGTCAGGCGGGCGAAGATCCACCACTCGTTACGACGCTCGGCCTGGGGCTCCACCGTCGCCGCGGTGTACTGCACCCACGGCCGATACTGCAGGCCGACCCCGATGAGGTTGAGGTCGGGCCGCTCGAACTGGTCGGTCGCCGGCAACACCCAGTCGGCCAACTCACCGGTGGCGTTGCGGTAGATGTCGATGCACACCAGCAACTCGAGGTTCTCGAACGCCTTGCGCAACCGGGCCTCACCCCCGATCGACAGCAGGGGATTGCCGGCGGCGACGACGAGCGCCCGCACCGGCTCGTCGGCATCGAGGATCCAGTGCGAGAGCAGGTTGCCCGGCAACGAGCCGGTCCGGAACCGCCCGAACTCGGTGTCGTGATACCCCGCCTCGACGACGGCCGCTCCCGAACGGGCATTCGGATAGAAGCTGTCGGACTTGATGTTGCCGCCCTCACGATCGAGGTTGCCAGTGACGAACGACAACATCTGGACCAGCCAGTACGCCAAGGTCCCCTGGCGGCCCATGTTCAGGCCCGTGGAACAGTGCACCGCCGCGCCACCGGCTCGGGAGGCGGAGATCCACGCGTCGGCCAACTCGTCGATCACCGCGACATCTATGCCCGTCACCTCGGCCGTGCGCTCCGCCGGGTAGCGGTGCACGAAAGCTCGGAGCTCGTCGACATGGACGCCGTGTCTCTTCACGGTGGACGAGACGAACCCGCCCCGATCGTCGATGGTGGCGATCAACGACGCCAGGAAGTAGAGGTCGGTGTCGGGGCGGATGAGGACGGTGTCACCGATCCCCCGCTCGGGGGTTTCGACCCGGCGCGGATCGACGAAGACGACCCGACCCCCGCGCAGCCGCACCTCACGCATCTCCTGCACCATGTTCGAGATGGCGATGAAACTGCCCTTGCTGGCCCGAGGATTCGAACCGATCACCAGCAAGAGGTCCGTGCGGGCGATGTCGGGCAGCGGATGGACCGTGCGGGTGCCGTAGACCGCCTCGGCGGCCACGAACTTGTTGGCGCAGTCCTGGGTGCCAGCGCTGAACAGCTTGCGGATGCCGAGCCCATGCATGAGGCCGTGGAGGCCGTCGGCTCCGACGGCGTTGAACCCGAGCGGATTGCCGATGTAGGCAGCCAGCGAGTTGGAGCCATGACGGTCGACGATGCTGCGGAGTCGTCCGGCGATGTCGGCCATGGCGATGTCCCAGGAGGCCTCCGTCCACGAACCGTCGGCGCCCCGCCGGATCGGGTGGTCGAGCCGGTCGGGGTCGTGGTGGACATCGAGCGTGGCGATGCCCTTCGAACACGCGAAACCCTGGGAGATGGGGTGATCCCGATCCGGTTTCACGCTGACGAGGCGCCCGCCGTCGACCTCGGCCAGCAGGCCACACGAGGGCTCGCACACGCGGCAGAAGGTGCGGTGAACGGTGCTGCTCATGTCGATCGACCCTACTTCCTTCGTGCCGTGAGGATTCTTTTCGTCCAGCTCTTGCGAACACGTGTTCGTGACGTTAGCATCATATGCATGTTCGATCCGCGAGAGGCGCTCGGCACGGTGCTCGAGTTCGCCGGCACCACCACCGACCCAGAGCGTTGCACGACGATGCTGCGGGTCATCGCGCACCTGCGGCGGGTGCTCGACGGCGCCGAAGCGGCGATCCTGGCCGCCCAACACGATGGACGGACATCATCGCCTGGGCAGGTCACCGCCGGTCTTCGGTCCGCCACCGGCATGTCAGCATCGGAGGCTCGGCGCCGCGCCACGAACGCCGCGGCGCTCACTGCGTTCCCCGCCCTGGGCGACGCGCTCCGATCCGGCGATGTGTCGTTCGCGCACGCCGAGGCGGTCACCAAAGCTGCCGCCGAATCCCAAGAAGCCACCGCCGCGTTGAGCGGCGCCGAAGATGCCTTGATCACGGCCGCCAAGTCGATGGCCGCCGACGACTACGCCAAACACGTCGGCACGATCGTCGCCGCCGCGTCGAGCGAATCCAGCGACGCGGCCCGAGCGGCCCGCCAACACCGCAACCGGAAGCTGAGCGCCTTCCCGGGCGACGACGGCATGCAGGTCATCCGCACCGAGCTCCCTCCCGTGGAAGGCCAAGAAGTCGTCGGCACGATCTGCCACATCGCTCGCGAGCTTTGGCGTAGCCAATCCACCGCCGGCGCCGGTGGTGGTGGTGGTGGTGGTGGTGGTCGCGGCCCCGAACCGACGGACCTGGTCCTGACATCGTCACGGCGCTACACGCAACTCATGGCCGACGCCCTGGTCGTCATGGCCCGCCGCAGCATCCACGGCACCTGGCAGAACGCGACCGCGTCAGCCACTGCGTCGACCGCGGCGCCGGTGGTCCTGATCGACTGGCAAACCCTGTTCGACGAACTCCACCCCGGAACCAAAGCCCAACTGGCCAACGGCACGCCCATCCCCGCAGCCACCCTCCGCCGCCTCGCCTGCGAAGCCGGAATCATCCCCGCCGTGCTCGGGTCACGAGGCGAAATCCTCGACCTCGGCATCAAAGCCCGCTTCGCGTCCCCCGCCCAGCGAAAGGCCTTGGCGATCATGTGGGGCGGCTGCGCCTACCCCGGCTGCACCGCCCCCGCCCACTACACCCAGGCCCACCACATCACCCCCTACCGGCCTCCCTACGGACCGACCGACCTCATCAACCTCGTCCCCCTGTGCACCAGCCACCACCACCTCATCCACGACGGCGGAGTCACCGTCACCCAACCCGAACCCGGTCACCTCATCTTCACCACCCCCACCGGCACCGTCCTCCACGCCTGGGCCAAACACCCCGCTCCAGCGCCCGCCACACGCACGACGCCACCAAGGACGACGTGTCAGCCGGACGAGTCTGCGAAGACCAGACACAGCACACGATCGCCGAAACCGGCCGCCACGGTCCCGTCCGGACAATCGGCACCCGAGAGCTCGTTCCCCGCGACGATAGCATCATGGGGACCGTCGCAATCGGCCAGCTGTGGGTACAGCACACCGCCCGCGTCGATCACGATCGCACAGGTCACCCCGCCGAGGTCCAGCGACTCGGCGGTCCGAGCCTGGCGGCGAATCGTTGTCACCCGGCGCGGAGTCGCCTGGCCCCGATCCGGCGCTCGGATCGCCAACGACGCCCGACCCGGAACCGTTCCCCGAGTTCATGCCGACGCCGGAGCCATCACCGGAGCCCGAGCCGTTCCCCGAGCCGGAACCGCCGCCGGCGAACGCGGTCACGACCAGGAGGAAGAACATCACGCCAACGAGAAGACCGATCGGCACGAGACGAGCCAGCCACGCCATTCCGGGCGTGACCTCAGCGAGATCAAGGTCGTCATCGAGATCCGACTCGTCGTCCTCGTCATACCTCGACGCCCGCCCACCGTGACCAGCGGGCGGCCGATGGGAGGCCGGCCGGCCGGACGTCGCCGAGCTGGCCGAAGTCCGAGGAGCGGAGGGCGTCGATCGAGGGGAGGTGGGACTCGAACGAGGCGAGGTGGGCACCGATCGGGGCGAGATCTGCTCGAGCCGCTCGTCGTAGGTGGCCTTGCGGTTCGTATCGCCGAGCACCGACCACGCCTCGTTGACCTTGCGCATCACCCGCTCGGCCCGAGCCTGCTCCGCAGGCGTCGAGCTCATGTGATGGTCCGGGTGAAGGTCTCGAGCCATGGCGAGATAGGCGGCACGAATGGCAGCTGCGTTCGCCGAGCGGCCCACGCCGAGGGTCGCGTAGTGGTTCTCGATCGGAGGCGCCATGCGAGAGCATCGTCCCACGCCTCCTCCGACAACTACAGTCCGGGCGCGCTATGTCCGATGGATCGATGGCGGGACGACGGGTCTCCAGGAGGGCACCATGGGGGCAGAGGAACCGGACTCGATCGTGGGAGACCCTCGCCCCGATCCACCGCTCGATTGGGTCAACCGTTCCGCTGTCCCGCCGCACACGACTCCGGTCGCCTGGCCGCCCCCTCCCCCTCCCCCTCCCCCGACTCGACCGGCCGCGTCGACATCAAGCTGGCCGTCACCACCGGTCAGCACGACCGGACCGTCGACCCCGGTCGCCCCGGCGACTTGGGGCTCGGCTCCTGCGGCGCCGGCTGCGCCGGCTGCGAGTTGGGCCACGGCCACGCCCGCGCCGCCCTCGACGGCCTGGCCCGCAACACCGCCGGCTCTGCCCGCCGCCTGGCCCACAGCACCGCCCGTCACGACCGCGCCGCCCATGACTGCCTGGCCTCAGGCCGCGCCCCCCACGACTGCGTGGCCTCAGGCTGCGCCGCCGACACGTTGGCCCGCGGCGTCGCCGACGGCGCCTCCGTCCGGGCCATCGCTACCGCCGGCTCCAGCCGGCCCGGGTCCAGGTCGCGGGTCGGTCTGGTCGTCGGCGTGGCCACCGTGGTCGTCGCCGCGCTCCTGGGTGGCCTGCTCTATGCCGCACGATCCGGCGGTGACGATTCGGCGATCGACCGCATCGACGACGCGCTCGGGTCCAGCGACCGCGACACGGACGACGACGAAGGCGCCGGGCCCGGGGAGGATCGCGAAACCAGCGACAGCGGCAGCGACACCGAGACCGACGTCGAGCCGGACAGCAGCGAGCCGCTGCCGATCGACGACGCTGTTCTCGTCGGCACCCTCGACAACGGCCTCACCTACTACATCCGGCACAACGAGCGGCCGGGCGACCGTGTTCAACTGCGCCTCGCCGTCGACGCCGGTTCCGCCCTCGAGGACCCGGATCAACTCGGCGTCGCCCACTTCCTCGAGCACATGCTGTTCAACGGCACCGAGGCCTACCCCGAGAACGAGCTCATCAGCACCCTGGAGAGCTTCGGCAGCCAGTTCGGGGCCGACGTCAACGCCTACACGTCGTACGACGAGACCGTCTATCAACTCGGCATAACCGACAACGACGACGACCTCGTCGCCACCGCCGTCGACGTGCTGGCCCAATGGGCCGGCCACGCCACCATCGACCCGGCCCAGGTCGAGGCCGAGCGAGGCGTGGTCATCGAGGAATGGCGCCTCCGCGATCTCGGCCTCGACAGCCGTCTGCTCCAGACCTACGAGGACATGCTGCTCGGCGCCTCGCCATACGGCGACCGGGAACCGATCGGCGTCATCGAGCAGCTCGAAACCATGGACGCCGAACGCGTCCGCCGCTACTACGAACGCTGGTATCGGCCCGACCTGATGGCCGTGGTCGTCGTCGGCGACGTCGAGGTGGACGTCGTGGAGGATCTGATCGAGGCCGCCTTCGGTGGCCTGGCCAACCCGGCGGAGCCAGCAAACCGACCCGAGCCGCGGGTCGACCCCGAGGCAGTCGAACGGTACGTCGTCAGCACCGACCCCGAACAGACCGACGGCGTCGCCGAGATCATGTTTCCTGGTGCCTTCCCTCAAGCAGACACCGAGGCCGGGGTGGCCCGCACGATCGCCGACGGCATCGTGCTCGACGCCATGGCCGCCCGCCTGAGCGCCGACGCCACCCGTTCGGTGGCGCCCTACCGGAGCACATACCCATCCGGCAACGCCTTCGTCCGAGACTTCGACGCGCCGAGCTTCGTGGTCGAGGCCGACACCGCCGCCATCGCCGATTCGGTGAATCACGTCCTCGTCGAGATCGACCGGCTCCGCCAGCATTCGCTGAGCGAGCAGGAGCTGCAGCGCGGCATCGACTCGTACACCACGGGGTACGAGCAGGCCTATCGCGAGCGCGAGACGATCCAGGACCTCGACTTCGCCGACCGGTACGTCGCCCACTTCCTCACGGGCGCCGCCATCCCCAGCGAGAACGACCGATACAACCTCGGCTCGCGGCTGCTGCGGAACCTCGAAGCCGATGACATCACGGCGTCGATCGACCGGCTCTTCGGCGTCGACCCGGCCATCGTTGTCTTCGGCCCCGAAGCCGACGCTGCGCTCCTGCCGACAGCTGACGCGCTCGCGGCGCTCGTCGCCGCTTCGACCGGGGTCACCCTCGAACCCCGCCCGGACGACGCGGAGCTCGGCGAGCTCATGGCCGCCCCTGAGCCCGTCGACGTGATCGAGGAGCGGAACATCGTCGGGTTCACCAACGAACCGGGCCGAGCGCTCACGTTGGCCAACGGCGTCCAGGTCATCTTGTATCCGACCAACATCAGCGACGACTCCATCACGCTCGTCTCATCGAGCCCCGGCGGGTTCTCGGTCATCCCCGACGCCTGGGTCGCCGAAGCCGGACTCCTCACCGACATCATGTTCGAGAGTGGCGTCGGGGCCCTCGATGCCACCGCCCTCGAGCAGACCCTGAGCGATCGTTTCGCCTACGTCGAACCCACCCTCACCGATGTGAACGAGGGTTTCTACGGCTCGTCGAGCACCAGCGACCTCGAGACCATGCTCCAGCTCGTCCACTTGTACTCCACCGCTCCGAGGATCGACGACCGGGCCGTCGAGACCGTCGTCGACGACTACCGCTCCATCTACGGCGACCTCGACACCGATCCGGCTCTCGCCGCGCAGTTCGCCCTGTATTCCGCTCGCTACGGCGCCGACTCCCGCCACCGGCAGGTGTACGTCGGCCCGACCTCCGCCGAGCTCGACACCGTGACCGTTGAAGACGCGCAGGCGCTCATGGCAGACCGATTCGGCGATGCCACCGGATCGGTCTTCGCCCTCGTCGGCGCCTTCGACATGGACGAGGCGGAAGACCTGGCCCGCCGGTACCTGGGCACGCTGCCCACCGGCCGCGAGGAGACGTTCGCCGATGTCGAGGCCGCCGCCCCGCCGGGGTGATCGACGAGACCATCGCCGCCGGCTCGGACGAGCAAGGCAGCGTCCTGGTGAGCCTGACCGGCGCGGTCGCCTCGTCTCTCGAGGTCGACATCACCAACCGGGTGCTCCAGAACATCCTCGACAGCCGCCTGCGAGACCGCATCCGCGAGGAGCTCGGCGCCACCTACTCGCCGATCACCGCCATCTTCTCGTACGACCAGCCCGACGCGGCCACCGAGAGCTACATCGAGATCTCGGGCGAACCCGAGCGGCTCGACGAGATCGCCACCGAGGTCCTGGCGGTGATCGCCGACCTGCGCACGACGGGGCCGACCGAGGAGGAGATGGACACCGCGCACGAGCAACTCGGCGACGAGCTGGCCCTATTCGGCGACGACGAGCTGGCCTTCATGCTGGTGGCGTATGCGCAACGCCCCGAACTCGACTTCGGCGAGATCTACGGCCGCGACATCCTCGCCCGCAATACCACCGCCGCCCAGATCCAGGCCCATGCCGCAGCGATCTGGCCCGACGGCCAGTACATCCTCATCCGTCAGGTTCCGGGCTGACGAGCAAGCGCTCGGCGAGCCGTTCGAGCCCGGCGACCCGGCTGCCCTTGACGAGCACCGCGTCGCCTTCGACGAGGGCCCCGGCCCCGACGAGCGCCCGGACCGCACCTTCGAGGTCGTCGACGTGGTCGATACCCCCATGGTCGAACGAACCGTACGCCGGGGCCGCCACCGCGATCACGCGGATGCCGAGGTCGGCGGCGAGCTGGGCGATGTCGCGATGGGCGACCTCGCCCTGGTGCCCGAGCTCAGCCATGACTCCGAGCACCGCAAACCGGCGACGGGCCGGCAGCGAGGCCAGCGATTGCAGGGCGGCTCGCATCGACGCGGGATTGGCGTTGTAGCTGTCGTTGATGACGGTCGCCCCGGTCGGCGTGCGCAGCACCTCCATGCGCATTGGACTGAGACGGGCCCGGCCCAACCCGGCCGCGACCGCGTCGAGCGGGACACCGAGTCGTAACCCCACGGCGGCCGCCGCCAGGGCGTTGGTCGCCATGTGTTCGCCCCGCGCCTCGAGCACGACATCGATGTCGCCCCACGGCGAGCACAACCGGAATCGGGGCCGCAGCTCCACATCGAGCACCAGCGCCTCGGCGCGGACGTCGCCCCGTTCGCCGTAGGTGACGACCTCGGCATCGGCCCGGTGGGCCATGGCCGCCACCCGCTCGTCATCGGCGTTGAGCACCACCAGCCCGTGGGACGGGATCGACGCCACGAGCTCGCTCTTGGCCCGAGCGACGTCGTCGATCGTGCCGAACAGCTCGGTGTGAGCGTGGGCGACCGCAGTGACAATCGCGGCCGTCGGTCGAGCGACGGCACACAACTCGGCGATGTGGCCGCTCCCCCGTGCTCCCATCTCGACGACTGCCACCTCCGTGTCACCGGGCGCGTTGAGGAGGGTGAGCGGCACGCCGATCTCGTTGTTGAACGACCGGTGGCTGGCGTGGGTTCGGAACGTGGTCGCGAGCACTGCGGCCAGCAGGTCCTTGGTCGACGTCTTGCCCACCGACCCGGTCACCCCCACGACCCGATCGGGGAGCCGATCCGCGCCCACCGCCCGACATCCGCGAGCGCAGCACCGGCGTCACCGGTCACCACGGCCGGGATCTCGACGGTGTCGACGACTCGTTCGCCCAGGTAGGCGACCGCCCCCGCCGCCGCCGCCCCGTCGACGAACTCATGACCGTCACGATCGCCGCGCAGCGCCACGAACAGCTGACCGGGCTCGACGCCCCGCGAGTCCTGCGTGGCACCGTCAACCGTCACGTCGAGGCCGACCACCCGTCCGCCCACGCGTCCGCCAGGTCCGACAGTCGAGCCTTCACCCCCGCAGTCTGACACCCCCAGGAGGGCCACCGGACCACCCACCCCCACCCGAACTGGGAGACCAACCCGTCGCCGACACGTCGCCGACACGACCACCTGGTCTCCCAGTTCGGCGTTGGGGGCCGCTAGGTTGCAGCGGCATGGAACGGATCCGGTTGGTGGTCGTGTTCGGGGGACAGAGCGCCGAACACGACGTGTCGTGCGTAACGGCGCGGCACGTGCTCGCGGCGGTCGATCCGGCCCGTTACGACGTGGTGCCGGTGGGCATCACCCGGGAAGGGCGCTGGGTGCTGGCCGAAGCGGCCGCCGCCGCGCTGGCCCGGGGCGCCGCTTCGCTGCCTCATACGCTGGATCCCGCCGGGCCGAGCTTCGACCTCCTGCCCTCGGTCCAGCAACCGGCCGCCGCCGGCGCTCCCACCACGACCGTGGTGTTCCCGCTCCTGCACGGGCCGCTCGGCGAGGACGGCACGGTCCAAGGCCTGCTCGAGCTGTCGGGGGTGCCGTACGTGGGCTGCGGGGTCCTGGGGTCGGCCGTCACGATGGACAAGGTGGTGGCCAAGGAGCTGCTGGCCGCCGCCGGCGTGCCCCAGGCCCGGCACCGTTCGCTGCACGCCGACGAGGTCGCCCCCGCACTCGTCGACCAGATCGTCAAGGAGCTCGGCCTCCCCTGTTTCGTGAAGCCGGCGAACATGGGCTCGTCGATCGGGGTATCGAAGGCGAACACGCCGGAGCAGGTGCTCGCTGCACTGACGCTCGCCGCGTCGTACGACGAGTGGCTGGTCGTCGAGGAGGCCGTCGTCGGACGCGAGATCGAGTGCGGCGTGCTCGGCAACCGGGAGATCCGCGTGTCGGTACCCGGCGAGATCCGTCCCGGAGCCGAGTTCTACACCTACGACGACAAGTACCACGACGGCGCGGCCGAGCTCATCATCCCCGCCGAGCTCGAACCCGCGGCCGTCGCCGAGATGAGGCGGCTGGCCGCCGACGCGTACCGGGCTTTCCGCGGCGAAGGCATGGCTCGGGCCGACTTCTTCTACGAGGACCCGGGCCGAGGCTGGTTGCTCAACGAGCTCAACACCATCCCCGGATTCACCCCGATCTCGATGTATCCGAAGCTCTGGGAAGCGTCGGGGCTGGCCTACGCCGACCTCATCGACACCCTCGTCAACCTCGCCATCGAGCGTCACCAGCGCCGCCGCCGCCGCACCGACCACTGACCGACGCCCCGCGCCGAGCAGGTGCGCCGCTCCCGGGATCGTTCGTCGGAAGATCAGTCGAGGTTGAGGGCGAGGGCGGCGTGGAGGAACCGCAGCAGCTCCCGGCGACGTTGGGCCATGGTGCGCAGGGTCGGCTCGACACCGACCGCACGGAGGACCTCGATCTCGGTCGCAGTGCCGATCACCGAGGCGTACGCCGACACCAGCGCAAGCCGGGGATCGGCCACCCGGGCCCGACCGGCATGCATCTCCACGGCGAGGAAGCGGCTGGCCCGGTCGGCCAGCGGTTCGAGGTGGGCGACGAGGCGCGCCGCCGACGCCGCCCCGGACAGCGTCACCTCTCGCACCAACCCGAGCAGCTCCGGTCGATCGACCGCGACACGAAACGCCGTGCGCACGACCGATTCGACGGTCGGCCAGCCGGGAGCGGAGTCGACCACGGCGGCCTCCAGCGCCCCGATGAGGTCCTCGGCCGCCCGGTCGATGACGGCGAGCAGCAGGGCGTCCTTCGACGGGTGGTAGTACAACACCGTCTGCTTGCGGACCCCGACGGCATCGGCGACATCGTCGAGCGACGTGCCGTCGTAGCCTCGGGTACCGAACAGCTCGGTCGCCGACGCCAGGATGCGATCACGAGTCTCGGGGACGGCCGCCACCGAGGCGCGACCGGTTCGGACCGAGTGCTGATGGGCGACACCGCCGTCACCACGGGAACCCTAGCTCCCACTGGACATCTCTCTACCAATTGGTAGAGACTGGCCGCTGTGATCTCGGAAGCCCTG
This sequence comes from uncultured Acidobacteriota bacterium, assembly GCA_963732655.1. Taxonomy (GTDB): domain Bacteria; phylum Actinomycetota; class Acidimicrobiia; order Acidimicrobiales; family SHLQ01; genus CAVTWS01. The sequence continues at coordinate 42,946 of CAVTAI010000015.1, forward strand.
GCCGGGCGCGCATCTTCGTCACCGGGTCGACCGGATTCGTGGGCACCGCGCTCGTCGAACGACTCCTGCGCTCGGTGCCGGACTGCGAGCTCGTGCTCCTGATCCGGGCCGGCCGCCGCGGCGCCGCCGCGGGTCCGCCGCGAGATCCTCAAAACGACTGCTTCGACCGCCTCCGGGCCGAGATGGCCCGCGCACCGGCAGTCCGCGGGCGAGACGTTCGACCAGATGTGCGACCGTCGCATCGTCGCGGTTGCCGGCGATGTCGGGATCGACAGCCTCGGCCTCGACGAGGCCGGCCGCGCCGTCCTGGCCACCTGCGACATCGTCATCCACTCCGCCGCCGTCGTCTCGTTCGACTCCCCCTCGACCTCGCCGTCGAGGTCAACCTGCTCGGCCCGATCCGCGTCGCCCAGACGCTGCGGGAGCTCGGCGTCACCCCCCATCTCGTCGCCGTATCCACCTGCTACGTCGCCGGCAGCCGCCGGGGCGAGGCCCCCGAGCAGCTCGTCGACGGAAGCCCGTTCTTCGTCGACGTCGGCTGGCGGGCCGAGGTCGACAAGGCCCGGCGGATCCGCCACGACATCGAGACGGCAGCCGCCGACCCCGAGCTCGCCGCGTTCGGGACGGCCCGGCCGAGCTCGGCGCCGCGGGCATCCCCGCCTGGCCGAGAAGACCAGCAGCTCCGAGCGCTGGGTCGACAACGCATGGCCGAAGCCGGTGGGCCCGAGCCGGCTCGCTCGGATTCCCCGATGCCTACGCCTACACCAAGGCCCTCGGGAAGGCGCCCGTGGCAGAAACGCGAAGCCGTCCCGTCAAGATCGTCCGCCCGTCGATCATCGAGGCGGCGCTGGCCGAGCCTACCGGGCTGGATCCGCGGCTTCCGCATGGCCGACCGGTCATCATCGCCTACGCCAAGGGGCTCCTGAAGGAGTTCCCGGCGTCCCCAGGGCATCGTCGACGTGATCCCGGTCGACTCGTCGTCGCCGCCATCATCGCCGTCGCCGCCCGAGGCCCCGACAGGCCCGGTGAACCGGTCGACGACGCCCCCGCCGGCGAGGCCCAGCCATACATCGTCCAGATCGCCTGGGTTCGGTGAACCCGTTGCGACCGCCGACTCGTGGACCTGGTGCAGACCTGGTTCACCGCCCACCCGCTCTACGACGACCACGGCCAGCCCATCTCCGTTCCCGGACTGGTCTTTCCCGGCCGGGGCCGGGTGCAGCGGCAGCTGACGCAGGCCAGA
>CAVTAI010000016.1:0-6260 GCA_963732655.1 uncultured Acidobacteriota bacterium
CAGGTCGAGCGCCGGTAGCCGGAGCACACGACCCGCATCCACGAGATCCGGCCGGCGTCCTCTTCGTAGTAGGCCTGCTGCTCGACCAGGAACTCGCCGTCGGCGTTGTCGACCCGGAGCAGGTAGCCGACCCGCTCACTGTCGGGGAGGACGCCGGTCTGCACGTCGACCACGTCGCGGATGTGGTCGCTGTCCTCGAACCACGCGCCGAGGATGATGTCGTCGACGACGGTGTCGGCGTCGGTGGCCTCCCAGAACCGTCCCGGCGTCAGCCCCTTGAAGTCGACGTCGGGGGCGAGTACGGCCCGCAGCTGGTCGCCGGACCGGGCGGACAGCGCGGCCACGAAGTCCTCACCGAGGGTCACCGCCGAAACGTAGCCTGGAGTGGCTGGCTCACGTGCGGGAGGGGTTGGAGGTACCGGGTCGGACAAGGAGGTACGTGATGCGCTTCCGGGACCGGACCGAGGGCGGCAGGCGGCTGGCGGCAGAGCTCCAGGACCTCGACCTGGTCGAACCGGTGGTGCTGGCGCTGCCCCGCGGCGGCGTGCCCGTCGCCTTCGAGATCGCCGAGGCCCTGGGCGCGCCGCTCGACGTGTTCGTCACCCGCAAGGTCGGCGCGCCCGGTCAAGCCGAGCTCGGCATCGGCGCCATCGCCGAAGGGGGCGGCACCGTTGCCAACCGCACGGCGCTGCAGGCGTTGGGCCTGTCGCCCGACCAGTTCGAGCGCCTCGTCGCGCCCGAGCGAGAGGAGCTGGAGCGGCGGGTGCGTCGGTACCGGGGCGACCGACCCTTGCCCGACATCGAGGGCCGTGACGTCGTCCTCGTCGACGACGGGCTCGCCACCGGCGTCACCGCCGAGGCGGCATTGCGTGCCCTCCGCTCGCTGGAGCCCCGGCGCCTGGTCCTCGCCGTCCCGGTGTGCGCCCGTAGCTCCGCCGATCGGCTGCGGGCGCTCGCCGACGTGGTCGTGTTCCTCCAAACCCCCGCGGAGTTCTGGGCTGTCGGCCAGTGGTACGAGAACTTCGGCCAGACCACCGACGACGAGGTGCTCGACCTGCTCGCCCGCGCCAGCGCCTCGGCCCGGAGCGCAGACAGATCCTCCAACAGGGCCTCGAGGGTCCGCAGCATCGTCAAGCGTTCGCCTTCGCCGCCATGAACATCATCGCGCGCGGCAGGGGGCTTGCCGCAAACGACCCAAACGTGCTGACCATGAGTCGTCCGCTGAGCCGATCACGGCCGGAACCTCTGGAGCCAGGAGTCGTGGAATGCGTGTGTTGCCTTCAGCAGATTGGTCGATCTCGGCACTTGCCATGGAGCAGCGATGACCGAGCATGCGGTGGTCATCGCAGGAGGCGGCCCGACCGGGCTCATGTTGGCGGGCGAGCTGGCGTTGGCGGGGGTCGACGTCGCCATCGTCGAGCGAAGGCCCGACCAATCCGTCGACAGATCCCGAGCCGGTGGGCTGCTCGCCCGCACCATCGAGGTGCTCGATCAGCGGGGCATCGCGGACCGGTTCCTCGACGCGGGGTACACCGTGCCGGCACACGGGTACGCCGGGATCCCCTTGGACCTGAGCGACTTCCCCACCCGTCACAACTACACGCTCGCGCTGTGGCAGAGCCGCATCGAGCCCCTCATGGCGGACTGGGTCGGCGAGCTCGGGGTCCCGATCCTGCGCAGCCGCGAGGTGGTGGGCTTCGCCCAGGACGAGACCGGCGTCGCGGTCGAGGTGTCCGACGACTCAGCGCTCCGGGCGGAGTACCTCGTTGGCTGCGACGGAGGACGCAGCCTGGTCCGCAAGACGGCCGGCATCGACTTCCCCGGGCTGGATCCCTCGAGCAGCGCGATCATCGCCCAGGTCCAGATGGACGAGGAGCCGGCGATCGGCATGCGCCCCGAGGGTGGTGGCATCGGTCCCGTCAACCCGGAGGGGGGAGGGCCGTACGGGGTCGTGCTCATGGAACGGCCTGCCGAGGAAGGCACCGAGCCCACCCTGCAGGATCTCCGCGATGCCCTCATCCGGATCTACGGCACGGACTACGGCGTGCACAGCCCGATCTGGATCTCCCGGTTCACCGACATCTCCCGCCAGGCCGCGGCCTACCGCGAGGGTCGGGTGCTGCTCGCGGGTGACGCCGCCCATGTGCATCCCCCACACGGCGGCCAAGGCCTCAACACCGGCATGCAGGATGCGGTGAACCTGGGATGGAAGCTGGCCCAGGTGGTCAAGGGGACGTCACCCGACAGCCTCCTGGACACCTACCACGCCGAACGGCATCCGGTCGGCGCCCGGGTGCTGCACAACACCAGTGCGCAGGTCGCGCTCGGCGGCCCCGATGAGCGTCACCAGGCCCTCCGCGACACCATGACCGAACTGCTGAGCATGGACGAGCCCCGCCGGCGCATCGCCGCGGAGCTCTGCGCGCTCGACATCCACTACGACCTCGGCGAGGGCCACCCGCTGCTCGGGCGGCGCATGCCCGACCTCGACCTCCACACCGCGGACGGTCCCACGCGCGTCTTCACCCTGCTGCACGACGCCCGCCCCGTGCTCCTCGTCCTCGGTGAAACTGGCGGCTTCGACATCACGCCCTGGGCGGATCGGGTCCGGTTGGTCGACGCCGGGTACGACGGCGTGTGGGAGCTCCCGGTCCTCGGCGAGGTCGCAGCGCCCCCGGCCGTGGTGATCCGACCCGACGGACATGTCGCCTGGGCAGGAGACCTCACGGACCCGGAGCTGCCGCAGGCACTGGCGACCTGGTTCGGAGCGGCCACTCCGGCTTAGACCCGACAGATCGAAATACTTGACTATTCCGGTCGTATTTTGATGAAATCGCGGATAGACCCTCCCGACCATGCGAGGCCTCCCCCCACGACCGACGGTGTCGATCGCGCTGGTGCTGCTGCTCGCAGCGACGATCGGCGCCGTGTCACCTGTCCCTGGGCCCGAGCCCGCGGCGGCCACCGCGACCAGCTCCCGGCCGAACGTCGTCGTGATCCTCACCGACGACCAGACGCTCGCCCAGCTCGACACCATGCCGTCGACCCGACGGCTCATCGGGGGCCGAGGGCTCACGTTCACCGACGCGATCGCGCCGTATCCCCTGTGTTGCCCGTCCCGGGCGACGCTGCTGACGGGGCGGTACGCCACGAACCACGGGGTCACGACCAACACCACCAACCGGCACGCCACCCCCGAGCTCGAGGCGGCCTATCTCGGCATCGAGCGGGCCTCGCTGCCGATCTCGCTGCAGGACGCGGGCTACTTCACGGGCTTCGTCGGCAAATATCTGAACGGCTACCTGCCCGACCCGCGGACCCCGGCAGGGTGGGACGACTGGCGCGGAGTCACCCACTTCGAGACCTACCAGAACACGACCCTCTCGGACAACGGCCAGCCCGTCGAGCAGCCCCGCTACATGACCGACGTCCTCGCCGACGAGACCGTGGCCATGATCGAGCGCGCGTCGGCGCTCGACCGCCCCTTCTTCGTCCAGCTCTCGACCTACGCGCCCCACTCGGTGTCCCAGGGCCCGACCTGGGCGCCGCGCCACGCCGACCTCTTCCGCGGGGTGCGAGCGCCACGCACGCCGTCGTTCGGCGAGGCCGACACCACCGACAAGCGGCACCCGCAACCGCCGCTCGGCCGCCGCACCACCGCGCAGATCGATCGGCACTGGCGGTCGTCGCTGCGGTCGCTGCAGGCCGTCGACGAGGCGGTGGAGCGCGTCGTCGACTCCCTCCGGGTCACCGGCGAGCTCGGGAACACGATGATCCTCTTCACGTCCGACAACGGCTACTTCTACGGCGAGCACCGGTTCACGCACGAGAAGTACCTCCCGTACGAGCCCTCGATCCGGGTCCCCTGGATCGTGGCCGGTCCGATGGTGCCGGCCGAGGACCGGGGGGAGACCGTCGACCTCCCCATCGCGGGCATCGACCTCGTCCCGACGATCCTGCACTACGCGCAGGCTCAGATGCCCGTCTCGATGGACGGGGTCTCCCTCCACCACGTCCTCGAGGGCGCACGGCCGCGGGCGTGGGCCGAGGACCGTCACCTCCTCCTCTACGGCCGAAGGACCAACGGGTGTTCGTGTGCGCCGGACTACTCCGGGGTCCGGACGACCCACTGGATGTACTGGACGAGCCAGTACGGCGACGAGCTCTACGACCTGGAAGCCGACCCCGACGAGCTCGTGAACCTCGCCGACGATCCCGATCTCCAACCGGTCGTCCAGGAGCTGGACGCGGCCCGGCGGGCGCTCCTCGCCTGTGCCGGGGCCACCTGCGGACGGCCCACCGACTGGACGCCATGGGCGGCTGAACCGTCAGGTGATCCGGTAGTCCGTCGGGTCGAGGTGGCGGGTGAGCGCCCAGTACTCGTCCATCGCCCAGGGTGACAGCGTGTAGACGCGGCCCGAGGGGTTCTTGTAGTGGCTGTGGGTGATGGCGGGGTGGGCCCACACGAGCTGGCTGATCTCCTGCTGGTGCCGGTCGGCATAGGCGTCGTGGATCGCGGGGTCGACCTCGACGCTGCGGGCGCCTCGGGTGAGCACGGCGTGGATGGCGTCGAGGGCGTGGCTGGTCTGGTACTCGGCGTGGAAGAACAGGCTGGCGCTGTGGGCGAGGTTCGTGCCCGGGCCGTAGAGGCAGAACAGGTTCGGGAAGTTCGGCACCGTGATGCCGAGGTAGGCCGTCGGCTCGTCGCCCCACTGCGCCCGCAGGTCGACCCCGTCGCGACCCGTGACGGCCATCGAGGCCAAGAAGTCGTTGTGGCGGAATCCGGTGGCAAAGCAGATCACGTCGGCTTCCCGGAGCTCGCCGTCAGTGGTTACGACGCCCTCGGGGACGATCCGCTCGATCGCGGTGCGGACCAGCTCGACGTCGGGGCGGCACAGGTTGCGCAGCCAGAAGCCGTCGTCCTGGAGGATCCGCTTGCCCATGGCGGGATAGTCGGGGAGCGACTTCTCGATCAGGTCCTCGCGGCCGTCGAGCTGGGAGCGGATCCAGCCCGCCAGCAGCTCCCCGCGCGTGGCGTTGCCCTCGTTGACGCCGTAGCCGTCGGGGTGGGTGTACTCGGGGTCGATGCGGTAGGGCTCGGTGCCGCTGGCGATGCCGGAGTACCCCATGATGAAGCGGAACCAGCGGGCGTAGAACGGCAGGTGGCGCAGGGCCCACCGCTCACCGGGCGGCACCGCCGTCCGGTACACCGGGTTCGGGAACATCCACTGCGCGGTGCGTTGGTAGATGGTCAGCGATTCCACGTCCTCGGCGATCGTCGGGGCGATCTGGAACCCGCTGGCGCCGGCGCCGATCAGGGCGAACCGCTTCCCACCGATGTCGAGGTCGTCGGGCCACCGCGACGAGTGGAACGTCGGGCCGGCGAAGGTGCCCATGCCCTCGATGTCCGGAAGCCTCGGGATGTTCAGAGAGCCGACGGCGCTGATGACGAACCGGGCGCGACAGTCTTCCTGGTCCCCCTCCGCGTTGCGAAGGCCGACGCGCCACGAGCCGTCGTCCTCGTCCCACGTCAGGCGGGACACGGTGGTGCCGAACCGGCAGTGCGGCCCCAGCCCGTGCTCCTCGAGGACCTCGGTGAAGTAGTCCCGGAGCTCGGGCTGGCGGCAGTAGTACTCGCTCCAGTGGTCCGCCGGCCGGAACGGGTAGCAGTACTGGTGGCTGCCCACGTCGACCCGGGCGCCGGGGTACCGGTTCTCCCACCAGGTCCCCCCAGGGCCGTCGTTCTTGTCGACGATGGTGAACGGCAATCCGGCCTGGGCGAGGCGGATGCCGGCGAGGATGCCCGCCTGGCCGCAGCCGATCACGATCACCGGGGCCGCCGCCTTGACGTCCTCGGCGATCTCGTCGCCCCAGGCGATGGCGCGGGGGTCGACCCCGTCGAACTGCAGGTCCTCGAACAACATCGGCAGGAGCCGTTCGGGGACGGTCGCCCCGGCGAGGAAGGACATCAGCTCCCGCAGGAGCTCTGGGGAGAGGGGCTGGGGCTCGCACCCGGCGTCGCGGTACTCGGCGATGACGGGTAGGGCCGCCCGGAAGATCTCGGCCCGCTGGTCCTCGGTCAGCCCGCACTGGAACTGCGTGGAGGTCGCGGGCTGGGGCAATGCCAGGTCGCGGATCCACGACGGGTCCCCGGTCATGTGCACCAGCGAGCACAGCAGGGCGGGCGCGCTGAGGTCCTCGAGCTTCGTGGCGATGACGGCGTCGTCATCCATGAACGGCACCCCGGCGTGCGGGTTCCG
>CAVTAI010000017.1:0-1463614 GCA_963732655.1 uncultured Acidobacteriota bacterium
AGCCGATACACTCGGGGGATGTAACACTTTTCTTGTGCATGACATCGATGTAAGTGGGACAAACCTGACTACAGACCCCGCAGGAGACACACCGGTCTGTATCACGGGTAACCCGAAGCGGCGACAGCGCGGAAAGCAGCCCCAACAGGGCACCATAGGGGCACAGGTAGCGGCAGAACGGGTTGCGCAGCAGGAAAGATGCCGCCACAAGTAAGGTTATTATTAGCAGAGCACGCGGTGACATGTGCAGAAAGAAATCCAGAAGACGCACATCGGCGGTTTTGTGATAACTGGATTGAATAAAATTCTGCAGTGATTCTGATGACATGGCAACGACAATGGAAAACAGAAAAAAGGCCAGGAGCAGATACTTCAAACTCCGCAGCAGGATATCCAACCAGACGGGTGCACGAAAATTCCTTCTGAAAAGGGAAAAACCACCCTTCCAGTACATCGGAAAGCGTGGCAACCGGACAGATCCAGGAACAGAACGAGCGCCGCAGCAACAGCGCCCCGACCAGAATGGTGACAAAAATCACAACCGCCGCCGGATGAACCGTATCGATGCCAAGCCCGCGGAACCAGGCCGAAAGCCCCAGAAGTCCCGAAATGGGCAGAAATCCTTCCACGCCTTCCCCGGGGCGCACTACAATGACCCTCCGCTGCGAACATGGGCAACAAATTGGTAAAATTGAAGACCCAGCCAGAGCATGAATGCGAGAAAACAGAACTGGATCAGAATGCGAAGCGGTTGAACATAGCGGGCGGACATGGGGGCTCCCGGCAGAAAATAGGGGGTGGACCGAAGCCCACCCCCACTGGCGTGCTATTCCGCTTTCATGGCGACATAGTGAACAGTTCCGTCCGGACGTCGGAGCAACAGCCGGACTACGTCACCTTTAGCAATTTTTGAAATGAGAGCCGTGTATGATTCAAGGCTTTCCAGGTAGCTGGCCGTTAATTTCCATGACTAAACTGCCAGCAGTAATTCCGACCTCTTCGGCGGACGACCCGGATTTCACCTCGGTTATGACCAAACCTGTTTTGTTGTCTTTAATTCCATAGCGACCAGCCAGTTCACGGTTCAAATCCTGCACCGTGATACCAAGTTTATCGCTTTCACTGCCGCCACCAGGAACGGCAGCCGCTTCACCATCCTTCAGCCGGCCACCACCACAAAAACATCCAGCCGTTTTCCGTCGCGATAGATGCCCAACCTTACTTTCTTGTCAATCGGTGTCACGGCAACCAAACGGGGCAGCTCATTGCTTTCGGCAATCGGTTTGCCGTCGTATTCCAGGATGATATCACCCGCCTTCAATCCGGCCTTCTCAGCAGGGGTATCCTTCTCTACATTCGCTATCAGGGCGCCTTTGTCGGATTCAAGTCCAAAGGATTTGGCCAGATCAGCCGTCAACGGCTGAAAACGCAAACGCAGTAGCCGCGGGTCACCTTGCCGGAGTCGCGCAACTGGGCAACGATCCCCTTGGCCATATTGATCGGAATGGCAAAACCGATCCCCTGCCCCCCGGCAATGATTGCGGTATTAATGCCGATCACCTTGCCCCTGGCACTGAAAGCGGTCCTCCGGAATTACCCGGGTTAATGGAAGCATCGGTCTGGATGAAATCATCATAGGGGCCGCTACCGATAACGCGCCCCTTGGCGCTGACGATGCCGGCGGTAACGGTCTGGGCCAGGCCAAAGGGATTGCCGATGGCCATCACCCATTCGCCAACCTCCAGGGCATCGCTGTCACCCAGCTCGGTCGAGGGAAACGGCCCTTGTCGCTGATCTTGATCAGTGCCAGGTCCAGTTTTTCGTCCAGCCCCTTGATCTGCCCTTCAACTCACGACCATCAGAGAGCTTGACCATAACTTCGTCGGCACCGTTGACCACATGATTATTGGTGAGGATGAATCCATCCGGGCTGATGATGAATCCGGTACCGAGACTCTGTTCACGACGGGGACGCTGCTGGGCGTACTGATCAAGCTGTCCGAAGAAATCATCGAAGAAATTGTCAAAGGGAGACTGCGTGCGAGGCCGCTGCATACGCTGTTGCTGTTTCGGTTTGATGACCTTGGCTGTGCGGATGTTGACGACGGTCGGCGTAAGCCTTTTTGCCAGATCGACAAAGTCGGGGCTGACATACTGGGCATTGGAAAACGACGGAATGGAAAACGTGAATACGAGACCTGCGACCAGAATACGAACTGCTGAAATGAACGGTGTTGTGGTTCGGGTAGACGAGAGGCCCATGACCTCACGGCCGATCGGGTCGGGACCGTCAGCTTTCACGCAGGCATCAGGCGCGTGGCTGACCGGTGCTGTTGCTGGGCTCTGGTGAGTGCGTGAAGGAGTTGTGCCCCGGCGTCGGTGAGCGGCTCGAGGCGTGTGGCGTCGAACTGGCGGCGGAGGCATATCGGACCATCCGTGTGTTTCGGCAGCCGTTTGGCGGAGCCCGGCAAGCGATTGCTCAGTGTCGCGGACGAGCTGGTCGAGGATCATGTTCGCCGTCCTCGACCAGCGACGTCTCCGGGATTCCCATCGACCGGTGTCGCCTGTGACCTCAGATTGACGTTCCTGCTGGCCAGCGAGGTGATCGCCGAGATTCTCCATATCTCCTTTGTTCCGTGCTTCCGTCATCTGCACGATCGTCGTCCACACGTCGACCGAGTCCGCCGGCTGTGATGAGATGACAAAAAGGCACTGAAAGATTCGCAATGGTCGATGCCACCTCAACGGCCACGACAACCGTGCCGACCGCGTCTTTGGCAGGCGGCGGCCGACTTGCTGAGCGAACGTGCCAGTGGTTCGGCAAGGCGATGGTCGAGTTCACCAAGTGCTGCCGACGCCGCCGAGTTGTGTTGGTCGACGGCAGCCGACACCTGGTGGAGGACCTTCATCAGTTCCGAGGACGCTTCGGTTCCCTGCTGCTTCGCGTTGCAGCACGATCGAGTAGCTGCGTCGCGTTGTTCATCTGCTGCTGTGCGGCGGTCACCTCTGCGGACGCCGCAGCGCGCTGAGTCCGGGGCGCGGTTGTGAGCACCTGACCGCGCTTGGGTGCGATTGCTGTGCACGGTTGACGTTGCCACGCCCGCGATCAACTCCCACGGCCAGCCGCGCATCCGCCACGGCCAACTCGCGTCGAGCCGCAGCGATCACCCCGCGGAGCCTCTCTGCGTAGGTGCCGGTCGCAGCACGAAGAGCTGCGCACCGCATCAATCTCGGCTTTGACGTTCGACACGATCGATCACATGCGCATTCCGCGGACTTCGTCGAGGCGGCGGGCGTACTCGTTGAGATATTGGATCATCGGCTTGCTGTCGTTGGCGACAAGAACACGGTGAGGCGCTTCTGGGAGTCGGCGTACTTGCTAGCGAACTTCTCCTTCTGCGCATCGTTCCACGAGGCGCTGTTGAGCGCACCTTGGAACTCCTTGCCGGCATCAATCACCTTCCGCTGGTAGCTCTCCAGAGCGGATGCGATCTCTTGACATCTTCCGGGTCGAGCGTTCACTCCTCCGTTAGACATGTGGTAGCTCCTAGTTCGTTGGAACGGTCGTGATGGCCTCGTATCCGCGAATTCGCTTGGCCAACCGGGCGAAGTGGTCGCCGACGAACAGTTGGCCGCGTTCGAGGGTCGGCGGAGTTCCGTAGGTCGGCAACACGACCCCGACGTCGTCCCGGTCCGTGCTGCTGCCCGCCAAACGGAATGCGAACTCGCGAAGCGAGTCGCTGCCGAGGTGCTCGATAACAGAAGCCATTCGGTCAGCCCACACCACGGTATGCAGCCCAAGATCAGGGCCATGCTGGATCACCCCGGCCAACATTGAGCCCGCCGTGGGCGGATCGTCGCTTGCGGCGTACGGGTCCTGTGGAGCAAGCGAGCTAGCCCGGTCAATCCCATGCAGGATCAAGAGTTGCTGGGCAGCGTCATAGTCCTGGGCGGCGGCGCGTGCCTTCAACTCGCCAGCCAGCGTTGCGAGGGTGGATTCAAAGGCCCCGGAGCGGGCGTAGTGGGCACCGAGCCCGCGGGCCACGTCCATGATCGAAATGGCGCGGCCGCTGTCCACACCTGGGTCGAAGTCGACCACAAAGACCTCGACCCCCTGCCGGCAGGCGGCCTCGATAACCGAGTGCATCGCTCCTCGCATTGCCTGGTCGGACTCGGCCCTGGCGCGCCTCGCCGTCCAGTGGGTCGATATACCGGAACCAACTGCATCGCCGCCATGCAGCATCAACAGGTTCGCTCCAGCGGGCGCGCCGAACCGCCAAGAGTTCGCGGCGTGCCAGGCTGAACGGCTCACCGAGCGGAACCCACAAGTGCTTCCGTCAGTCGCGGCAAACTCAGGGACTGGAGCGGCCTCGACACGGTGGCGTGCCCGTCGAACACCCGGGGCATACCAACCCAACCCGCCTGGCGGGCACGCTCGACAAGCTGAGCGACGATGCCCGGCCGGTCGACTTCGGAGACGTACAGGCCTTGGAACAGCTGATTGCGGGCCTCGTCACCCCGAGCCGGATTGAAAAGGCCGGCCCCGAGTGCCGATAGTGCCCGGGCACCCTTGTTCGTGTCGCCCATCACGATCTCGGCGTCGTAATCGTTGCACTGGAACGCCACCCGCTGCGGCAACGAGGTCAGCGTCTGGCGATCCATCGCCGGCATGCTCGACAAGGTCTGCGAGGCCACCACGAGGTGAACACCGAACGACGGACCTTGCTTCACGATCGTGCTGAAGGCTGCGAACGCATCCTGGCCTACCGTGTCGGCTTCCTTGAAGAGCTCGTGGAACTCGTCCATCACCACCACCACCCGGGCGAGCGCTGCGCCGGTGGCCTTACGATAGCCCGGCAGGTTTACCTGCCCCGAGGCCTTCATCAGCTCGGCCCGGCGGCCGATCTCTGCCGACCAGGCTCTGAAGCACCGCCAACGAGAACTCTCGCTCACTGTGCACCGACACCATCCGTGCATGCGGCAAGCGTGGCGTACACCTTGAACTCGACGCCATGCTTGGCGTCGATCAGGTACAGCTCAAGCTCGTCGGGCGAATACAGCATCGCCATCGACAGGATCATCGGAATGCAGCGCCGTCGTCTTTCCCGAGCGGGCAGGCCAACAACGATCGCTCCGCCGGCAACCTCAGTCGAGGAGAACCACGCCGAGGTCGACTCCTTGAGCCCCGCTCCGGCCCAGACACGCCGACGGCCCGATCGGCTGTGGTTCGCGCTCCACCACGTCCTGGGTCAGTGCCGATCGGCTCTGAGTCCGGGCAGGTATTCGGGAGTCGCGCCCGATCGGCATCCGGGCAAGAACCGGGCAGGAGTGACTCCAGGGTCACGCGCGGCGGGCCGGGCTCGTTGCGCTGTGGGCCGCCTCCCCGACGGCGGCCAGCAGGCGCGCGTAGCCGGTCTCAGGTCGCCCATCTCGGTCAAACACCAGAGGAGGCGCTGCGTCGGGCAGCAGCCCGAGGGGGACGTGACCCATCGGGTCCGGCAATGCGATTCGAGCGATGTCCGTGCCGTGAACTCAAGTGCTGGGCGGCTTGAACCAGGCGCGGTGCGCCTGCGTACACCGCGGTTGTTGGGGTACTCGGTGCTGACGGTCGACGTGCAGGATGGTGAACACGCCACATCGCGGGCCGTTCTCGATCAGACTGAGCAGGCTGTTCGCGGCACGATCTCGGAGAACCCGTTCGGGTAGTCGAATGACGACGAGCAGCCGATATGGCTCGGATACCTCGCCGGCGTGCTGGTTGTATTCGTCGATCGATTCGAACTGCCCACGAAGGTAGGTGGAAATCACGACTTCAAGGTGGTCCGAGAGGCCTTCAAGCAGTCGCTCGATGTCGCGCTCCGACGTCCAGGTCTTCTCGTCGACGAGCTGAACGTCGTACTCCGCGAGATGGCGGAAGTCGGCCACCGATTGCCCGATAGCCACCGAATCGATGACCTTGAACTGCAGACGCGCCCGGTGGCGACCGCAGCCAACAGCCGCAGCATCAACGATCGAACGAGACCGGTCGCCGGATCACGCCCGTCGGCATCCCAGCCAACGGCCAACCCCGACTCGAACGGGAACGGGATCAACGCCGGGATCGCCGGCAACTCCGCTGTCTCCTGTGCCTGCAGTTCTCCGAGACGGATCAGCCGCTGGACCGAGGCAGCCGCGGTGGGCGAATCCCACCGAGCATCTGACCACGCTGCTGCGGGCAGGGTGACTGCGAACTCGACCGCGGCGACAGCGCCTCGTAGCTCTTCGACCATCCGGCGTTGCTCGTCTCGTTGCCGGTCCAGCAACTCTTTCAAAGCGAGATCGACTGGTCCGGACGCCGCGCGCACCTGAGCGGCGATGTGCGCCTGCTTGAGCCCGGGAACGACCAGTGCAGAGTGTCGAGACGGTCAAGCTTACGCCACAGTTCGTGTTGGCTGTCGACGCCTGGTCGAGCGCCACGCCGCCACCCGGGCTTGTGCTCCCAGTCGAGGTGTAGCCGGTTCAAATCGATCGGCAAGCCGGTCCGCCTTCCCGAGATAGAGCGGCCCACTCATCGATTGCGGCTCTGTACGCGCCGGGCGGCGGGCCTGTATCTGTGTGAGGACCAGGTGCAAAGTAACGTCTGCCCGCCAACGTGTTACGATGACGGCTGCCCAATGATGTCTGATCCTTGAGGCCCGGGCCGTCGCGGTCAACGGCATCCTCGACCGCCTGCCGCGCCGAGAAGCTCGGCGTGGGCAACCTCCAGTCTTCCGCCGATCCTGTATCTGAACCAAGGCGGCTTCGGACGACACTCGCTGCGCCGCGAGTTGAGCGACCAGGTGCAGCGTGCGCCGCATCAACTGGTCCGCCGACGGCTGTACCCCACTCACCGAAGCGTGGGTCACGACCCGGCTACCTCGAGCCTAGACAACCTGGCGCGCTGACGGAACGTCAACTGTTCCGCCGACACCGTGACGCCGAGCCAGCCCTTCTCGAGTAGCGTCGACAAGGCGTGGACCAGAAGGCGGTCATACCCAGGCGCCTCCACCGCCGACGGATCGAGGTAGTCCTCGATGAACAGCGCTGCCCCCAGTGCACCCCACGGCGAGTGCTTCGACAGCGAGTCGCTCAACACAGAGTCCCCGCCAGGCGATCCACGAAGACCCGGTGGTCGGCACCTCTGCGCACTTGCGATCGCCGGCCGGACGAGACTGGGCTCGAAAGTGTTGGCTGGATTCACCAGGAGCGGTCCACGGTACCGAGCATCGCCAGACTATCTAGACCGTTCTCGACGGCGTGGTCTGCGTCGAACGGAGCGGGTTCCACCCCGGCAGCGGACGCTATACGCATGACTGAACGGCTCGCCGCGGCCGTCATCGCCGCGTCGAAGTAGTACTGCCGCGTCGGACCGTACTCGGAGGCGAATACCGGCGGGCCGACGAAGCCGTCGTTCGGGACTGGCTCACCGATCGCGTCCGACCATCTACGCTGGTCGATCGGGGCAAGGTGCATCCACAGATTGGTGCAGCGCATCCGCCGAATCGCTTGAAGCCCGGCGTCCACCAACTCGGACTCGCCCGAAAGGTATCGCGGGCAAACTTCCATCCCCCCCACCCACTCCCACTCCCCCCGCTCCGAGTGTCGGCATACCTCTGCGACAAGCGCCGCGTACGCTGGAGTGTCCTGCGGGTACAGGTCTGTGACGAGCAGTCCAATCACGGCCATCTCGTCGAACGGGCCCGCAGTGTCAGGACCCAGGAACTTGTAGCGACCGTACCGTGCCAACCACTCAGCCGTCATCCGATCCGTCGCCACCGCGGCCGGACACGGCTTCTTGGTCCAAGAAACGCCACTCCAGCCCCCTTCGGCAATTCCCGAGACGTTGCAACAGTCGGCGCAGCGCCGTGTCGTTGTCGGCGGTGGTGTATCCTGAGCCTGACCCCACAACTCGCGTAGCTGCGCCCACAGCTCCCGGTATGCGGCGTCCTGTGCTGCCTGAGGGTGCTCCAGGTACTCGACGGTGGAGTCGATCAACGTGCGGATGCTCGCACGGTCATTCCCGGGTCGAGGGGAACGCGGGACCACCTCAAACCATCGCTGCAAGACGGCCAACGCCTCCCCGAGCATTCCTGCCTGTAACGCTGCGTGGCAAAGGCGGGACCGGGCTCGATAATCGGGCCCCGAGTCCATTTGCACCAGAACAGCTTCGACACGGCCGCCCGCGCCTGCGCAGCGCCGCCGGCGCGCCCGCCGGCCGCCTCTTCGCGGTATGCCCACCACGTAGTCGAAGCGCGCCGCGTCCTTACGCCAATCTGTCGCGTGTGCGAGGAGGTAGTCGATCTTGTAGCGCTCGGCAGCGTGTTCGTAGCGGCCTACCATCTCACCTGAACACAGTGGCGACCGCCCGCACTTTGAACACGTCTTCGGCCACGTCCGCCTGTCGGGAGCGTGTTCCCCTTCGCCGCAGTTGAGTGCGTCCGGGCACGCCCATGACCGCACGTCCGCGTCAGCCAGAGGTTGATACCCATACGGAGTGGGCGGCCGACTGCCGGACCCTTCCGCCCGAACAGTCCCACGTGCGAGCCCCCTAGTGTCGTTCCACGTAAACTAGGATTCTACCAGCTTCCGCGATTGACGAGCCCGAACCACGGGCCTGGGCGTGCGAACGATGTCTACCGGCGTAGTCGACAACAAGTCGAACCGTGGTCGCGGTCGGCCTCAACTGTCGTACCACAAGCACGTCGAGCATCCTCCGTCAGGGCAAGCCGCTGAGGCTTGGCGGGAGGCCCGACGACGACACCGCACGTGCTCAAAGGGACGAACTACGCCGCCTGAGGATCGAGAGCTGGCAGGACGCCATCGGAGCGACCGCCGCGGGACGGGACCTTGCGGCGTGAGATGGAAAGTCTCAGAATACGCGGAGATCGAGATAACACGCTGTGAGATTGTGTCAAGTGTCGGTACCCGCCTGACGGTTCGTGTTCGGTACCTGTCTGACACTTCAAACCCTCATGCGGTTTTGGGCTGTCGGGGGCGGCCTTTGGGGTTGGCGAACGCGCCGAGTTCGCGGGAGCGGTCGTGCCGGATCGGGTGCACCCGGATGACCTTGCGTCATCGACGACAGCTGCACCGAGCCGGCCACGATGGTGACGTCGATGCTGGCCGGGCCCAGGCCCGCCCGGCCCGGTACGGGGTGCCGGCGAAGCTGACCATGCCGTCGCCGTCGGCCATCCGGGTCACGGTCAGCCCGCGGTGGCGTCCCGGGCGCGCCGCTGCACCTGAGCCCGGGCGCTCCGGTCCGGCTGGTCGTGCTTGACCCGCTGCGCGTGCGTTGCGATCAGCACCCCGGCGTGCAGGATCTCGACCAGCCCGCCGGTCACGACGACCTCGACCTGCTCGCCGGCGTACGTCGGCCCGGCCCGATAGGTGAACCCGGCCAGGATGATCAGCCCGCGCTGATCGACCCACCGTGACACCCCGGCCGGACGACGCCGCGCGGCTATGACCGGATTGCGCGCCGACTGACCGGTCGACGGTGTCAGCCGTCGCGTCGACAGCGGTCAACCGCTCGGCCGCCACAGCGAACCGCTCCGCGGGCGGCCGCCCGCCGCAGGGACTGGTGCGGCCGCACGGTGTTGTACTGCTCGACCCACGCGTCCAGCGACGCCTGCGCGTCCGCGATCGTGGCGAACTGCCGGTCGTGTCGGCCGAGAACATCCGCGCGCAGCGTCTTGTGGAACCGCTCGACCTTGCCGGTGGTGGTCGGCGAGTACGGCGCGGTCAGCAGGTGCCGGATCCCGTTCTCCGTGCAGATCCGGTCGAACAGCACCGGCCCCGTGCCCGGCCCGAACCGGGCCGGTGAACACCTTGCCGTTGTCGGTCAGGATCTGCTCCGGCACCCCATGGCGGCGCATCGCCGCAGCGCAGCGCCTCGCACACCGGCCGGGCCGTGGCCCGCACGACCAGCCTGGGCGCAGACGCAGAACCGGGAGTGGTCATCGATGCCGGTGACGACCTTGCAGCTCGCTGCCGTCGGCCAGGTGCACCCCGCCCATGACGTCCATCTGCCACAACTCCATCGACCGGCTCCGCTCCCACCGCCGGTAGTCCTCCCGCCTCCGGCGGCGCTTCTGCGGCCTCGACCAGGCCATGGCGCACCAGACGCCCGATAGACCGCCGACCGGCCCGGCAGCGGCTCGACGCCTTCCCGCGCAGCTGCCAGACGATCCGCGCCGGACCCCACCCCGGATGCGCCCGCCGCAGCGCCACGATCCGCGCCTCGACCGCGCCGGCATCTGATGCGGACACGACGCCGGCCGCGACGACCGGTCGGCCAGACCCGCCCAGCCCACCTCGGCGGCATACCGGCGCAGCCAGCCGTGCACCGTCTGCCGCGCCACCCCGATACCGGCGCGCCACCTCGGTGACCGTCGCGCCCGTCCAAGCACCTCCAGCACCGCCTGATACCGCTGCTCCACCACACCCAGCTCCACCAGCATGGTACCGGCCTCCTCCGAAGCAGCGATCACTGACCGTATCGAGAGAATGGCGACCCGACGGCAGAGACAGGCGAAAGTGTCACATCAGGTACCGGAGCCACTGTCGCCCAGGTACCGGAGCCGCGTCCCAGAACTGTCACACCAGCTACCGGAGCCAATGTGTCAAGCATGTACCGGGACCGCACACTTCGTGCAGACTTCGTGGGCAGACTTGCGGGCAAAGCCCGTTCTCGAGCAGGTACTTCCCAAAAGTAAGCCCCCTTGTGACCAGGGCTTTCTTGGTAGCGGGGGCAGGATTTGAACCTGCGACCTTCGGGTTATGAGCCCGACGAGCTACCAGACTGCTCCACCCCGCGACGTGGTGGATCCCCATTCTGCCGCCCGGTTCGCCGACTCACAACCTGCGCCTCCGCGACGATGACGCGGCCTCTGTCGCTCAGCTGACGCCGACTGGGCCTCGCTCCAGCAGGAGCATCATCTCGTCCGCCGGAACGGCCGGTGACCAGCGGTACCCCTGCATCAGGTGCACCCCGAGCTCCCGCAGCATCCGCTGCTGCTCGGGCCGCTCCACGCCTTCGGCCACCACGCTGTGCCCGAGGGTGGCCGACATGGCGACCACCGCCGACACGATCGCCTGGTCCGCCTCGTCCCGATCGATGTCCTCGACGAACGTCTTGTCGATCTTGATCGTCGACACCATCTCCAGCCGCTTCACGTGCCCGAGCGACGACAGCCCAGTACCGAAATCGTCGATGGCCAGCCGCACGCCGAGGTGCTCCAGCATGCGCAGCACGTCCAATGTCCGACCGTGCCCGTCGACCACGACATCCTCGTTGATCTCGATCGTCAGCAGCTCCGGCGCCACCCCATGGCGGGCCAGGGCCCCACCGATTCGTTCCACGACCCGAGGTGCCAGGAGCTCCCGCTCGGACAGGTTCATGGCCACGCCGATCGGGTGCTCGGGGCTGACGCTTCGCATCCGGGCCGCCATCTCACAGGCCCGATCGGCCACGATCTCGCCGATCTGCACGATCATCCCCGTCTCGTTGGCGACGGGCAGGAACCGCACCGGCCCCACCAGCCCGAACTCGGCCCGATCCCACCGGACGAGCGCCTCCACCGAGACGATGCGATCCTGGTCGACGTCGACGACCGGCTGGAAGTACACCTCGAGCTCGCCCCCGCTGATGGCGGACCGCAGCGAGTTCTCCAACTCCAGCCGACTCGTGACCCGTTCGCGCAGCTTCTCGTCGAACACCGCGTACCCGTTGCCGCCGGCCGCCTTCGCCTCGTACATCGCGGCGTCAGCGTCACGCACCAGCGTCTCGGAATCGGCCTCTGCGGCGCGGGCGCAGGCGATGCCCACACTCGCCGTCAACGACAGCTCCAGCTGGCTGGTCTGCAGCGGCGACCGGAGTGACACGACGATCTGGCGGGCCAGTGCCACGGCCTCGTCGGCCGACGACAGCCCGTCCACCACCACGACGAACTCGTCGCCGCCGAAGCGACTCAGGATCCCGACATCGCCGACCGTGCTGTGCAACCGTTCCGCCGCGGCCTTCAGCACCGTGTCACCGATGGAGTGGCCGAGGCTGTCGTTCACGATCTTGAGCCGGTCGAGGTCGATGAACAGCAACCCGATCATCCCGTCGTTCCGGTCGGTGCACAGCGACTGCACCACCTCCCGCATGGCGGATCGGTTGAGCAGCCCGGTCAAAGGATCGTGGCGAGCTCGGTGCGATGTCGTGTCCAGCTCGTCCTGAATGTCCTCGGTCCGGTCGCCGAACTTCGTGCGGAGGCCGAGCACCAGGGCGAGCAGGACGGCCACGAAGTAGCTGGCGGTGCGGGCCACACCCGACGTCGACGTGCCACCCGCCGGCAGGCCGAACAGCGGCCCGGCTTCGATCTCGACCTCGAACTCGAGGCCACCGCTCTCGAACCGGTCGAAGGACCGATGACCGATCTCCGCCTCGGGGGCGTCGGTCGACGCCACCAGTGGGCCACCGTCGGCCAGCCGCACGGTGATCCCGAGCTCCCGACTGAACGCCGTCAGGAGGTACGGCGGGTCGAGGCCACCGACGATCCAGCCCGACACCTCCGAGGCGTCGCGCTCCGGGTAGACGGGCATGATCAGTGCGTAGCCGAACGTGCCCGTCGGGGCGTCGCCCCCCCTGACGTACTCCAGAACCGGGGCCATCACCGCGTCGATGTCGAGATCGAACGACGACGACACGGGTCCGCTCGGATCGACGATCTCCTCGAACGCCGCGTCGAGGTCGAGCGGGACCGGGCCGTCCAACCTCGCCGCGTCCTCGAGGGCCGCTCTCGCCCGCGGCAGCGCGCTCGACGTCGATCATCGGGATGACGGGGTCGGTCTCCTGCTGGCCTTTGGCCCGGGTGATGAACATCATCGATCCCTCGGTCCCGTAGTGCAGGGACAGTGGGAGGACATCGGGTCCGACGAGCTCCCGTTCACGGACCGTGACGGCGAGCAGCTCGTCGGTCTCCACCCGCTCGATGTAGATGAGCAGCTGCCGGGAGCCCGGTTCGAGGTAACGGGACTGCTCGACGAACCAGTCGAAGTCCTCCGGCGTCGGCGGGTCATGGGTGCCCGTGAACGTGGCGATGTCCCTCAGGTCCGTGAGGTAGTTCTCGAGGTCCTGATCGATGGCCCGCTCGACCCGATCGGTCGTCTCCTGGAACCGTTCGGAGGCCTCCAGCCGGGCGTTGTCCTCCAGTTCGTCCGCCACCCGATCGCCACCGACTGCGCCGACCACCAAGACGGCGACCGCGGGAATGTATCCGAGCAGCCTCCAGCGCCGACGATGGGACGGGTCCCGACCCTTGATCACGTCCCCGAGATCGGCATCCGTCGAAGCCCTCTTGACGGGCTGATCGGCTCATTCCCCGGGCCGTTCGGCCCTGAACGAATGGGCCGAAGCGCCGGATCTGCGGCCGCGACGGCAGGCTGAGGGCCATGATCGCTCCCTCCGGAATCGTCCTGGTGATCGGAGCGACCGGCTACATCGGGCGCCGCCTCGTCGGCGAGCTCGTCGACGGCGGCCAACGCGTGCGCTGCCTGGCCCGCCGGCCCGCCAAGCTCTCGGCGGAGACCTGGCGCGGCGACGTCGACGTCGTCGCTGGCGACGTGCTCGATCCCGCCTCGCTGGTACCGGCGCTCGTCGACGTCGATGTCATCTACTACCTGGTGCACTCCATCGGCGGGAACGGCGACTGGCAGGCCCGGGATCGGCAAGGTGCGGCCAACGTGGCGCAGGCCGCCGCCGAGGCGGGCGTCTCGCAGATCGTGTACCTCGGCGGGCTGGGCGACGAGCGCGACGAGGGGCTCTCGGCCCACCTGACGAGCCGGCACGAGGTCGGCCAGGCCCTGGCGTCGGGCCCCGTCCCGGTGACGGAGTTGCGCGCCGCCGTGGTGATCGGCTCGGGCAGCGCGTCGTTCGAGATGCTGCGCCACCTCGTCGAGGTGCTCCCGATGATGGTGACCCCGCGGTGGGTCCACACGAACTGCCAGCCGATCGCCGTCCGCGACGTCCTGCACTACCTGCTCGCCGTGGCACGCAACGAGGCCGCGTTCGGTCGCATCCTCCAGATCGGCGGACCCGACGTCCTCACCTACCGCGAGATGATGCGGATCTTCGCCGAGGAAGCCGGGCTGAAGCACCGCTTCGTCGTCCCAGTGCCGGTGCTGTCGCCGTCGCTGTCGTCGCGCTGGATCGGCCTCGTCACGCCACTCCCGACAGATCTCGCCCGGCCCCTCGTCGCCAGCCTCGTCAACGACGTCGTGATGACCGACCACTCGATCGACGACATCGTCCCCCACCAGCCGCTCCCGTACCGGCGGGCCGTGCAGTTCGCCCTACGCCGCGTGGCCGACCTCGACGTGCTCACCAGCTGGGCCGACGCCGAGCTCTACGGGCGAACCCCCGCCGACCCCATGCCCACCGACCCCGACTGGTCCGGCGGCACCGTCTACGAGGACCTCCAGCAGCGGTTCGTCGATGCTCCCCCCGAGCGCGTCTTCGCCGTCATCGAGGGCATCGGTGGCGACCGGGGCTGGTTCGCCGCCGGCGCCCTGTGGCAGGTGCGCGGCCTGTTCGACCGCCTCATCGGCGGCATCGGACTCCGCCGCGGCCGCCGCCATCCTGACCGGCTCCGCATCGGCGACGCCCTCGACTTCTGGCGGGTCGAGACCCTGGAACGGCCCGAGCTGCTGCGGCTCCGAGCCGAGATGCGCCTACCCGGCGACGCCTGGCTGCAATGGGACGTTGCACCCGCAGCCGACGGCACGACGTTCGTCGAGCAGCGCGCCCGGTTCGTGCCGAGGGGCCTCTTCGGGCGGCTGTACTGGGCCGCCCTCCTGCCGTTCCACCGGGTGGTGTTCAGGCCCATGCTGCGCGAGATCGCCCGCCGGGCCGAGGACGACACCTGAACTACACTTGCGGGCACCGACCCCGGAGGTCTCCATGGCCCGGATCGCGCTCACACGAGTCGCTCCTCTCGTCCTCACCGCGCTGATGTTCGCCTCCTGCGGGGACGACGACGACAGCACTGGCGGCGCCTCCGACGAGGCCAGCGAGACCACGGTGGCCGCCGACCCGACCACCACCGTCCCGCCGACCGAGACCGACGGCAGCACCGACACGACCACCACGGCGCCGCCCGAGGCCACCACCACAACCTCCGCGGACGGCTCGGAAGCCGACATCGAGGTCCCCGACTACGGCCAGATCGTCGCCACCCTGGCGTCCGACGAGCTCGGCGGCCGCGACAACCTCACCGATTTCGGCGAAGCCTCCCGCGAAGCCCTGGTCGACCAGCTCAGCCCGTTCGCCCAGCCGCTCGACGGCGCCACCGACGACCGCGCCGCCTACTTCGCGCCGTTCGCCGAGGGCGTCAACGTGCTGGCCCTCATACCCGGAACCGACCTCGCCGACGAGTACGTGGTCGTCGGCGCCCACTACGACCATCTGGGCAGTGACTGCCTTTCCCTCGACGAGGCCGACACCATCTGCAACGGCGCCACGGACAACGCCGCGGGCGTGGCCGCCGCCCTCCAGATCGGGCGCTCCATCGCCGCCGGCACCGAAGCACCCCGCCGCTCGATCATCCTCGCCTTCTGGGACAGCGAGGAGGACAACTTGCTCGGCTCCGCCGCGTTCGTCGCCGCTCCACCCCGCCCGCTCGAATCCATCGTCGGCTACGTCAACTTCGACATCCAGGGTTCCAACCTCTCCCCCGCCCTCGCCAACATCACGATCATGGTCGGCTCCGAGACCGGCGGCCCGTCTCTCGTCGCCGCCGCCACGGCCGCCACCGCGGCATCGACCCTCGACACCGTCGACCTCAGCCTGCTCTTTGGTCAGGGCCGCAGCGACCACGCCGTCTTCGCCGGTGTCGGCGTGCCGTCGGTGTTCTTCACCGACGCGAACGGCCCCTGCTACCACACCACCGGCGACGACCTCTCCGTCGTCGACTTCGACAAGCTGGCCCAGCAGATCGCCACCGGCGAGGCCCTCACCCGGGACCTCATGAACACCGACACGCCTCCCGCGTTCGACCCCGCGGCCCCGGTCGCGACCTACGACGACGCGGTCGCGATCAACGAGGTCCTCCTCGCCGTCGAGCCCGACCTCGGCCTCTTCCCCGACGGGGTCGTGACCTTCTACGACGGCTTCCGCACCGAGCTCGGGGCGATCGTCGGCGCCGGCGCCGAGGCCTTCGACGACACGGCCACCGCCACCCTGCTCGGCGGATCGGTCCAGCTCGTCGACGCCCTCACCCAGTCGGACTGCGACGGCTTCCTCGACTGACAATGGCGCCGGGGCCGACCGCCGATCGCTTCAATTCCCGGCTCCCGATCCGCCCCGCGGCCGCTCACGCCCAGGGGTCCACCAGCACCTTGCCGTCACCCCGACCGGCCGCCGTCTCGATGACCACCTCGAGCACCTCCGACAGCGCCACGTCACGATCACCGAGCACGGCGTCGACCGGGATCGACCCGGTGGCCAGCAGCTCGAGCGCCCGCTCGAACCCGTCGTGGTCGTGGTTGAAGGCCGCGGTGATGGTGAGCTCCATGACCATGAGCCGGATGTGGTTCAGGCGCGGCATGTCCGGGTTGCCGGTACCGACGAGTACGAGCGTCCCGCCCCAGTCGAGCTGCTCCAGACCCCCGGTCACCGCCTTCAGGTTGCCGCTGCACTCGATGACTATGTCGTACGGATCCCCGACCGGTTGCAGACCGCTGGCCGGCCGCTCCAGCTCCTCGGGAGCCACCACCCGCGTGGCGCCGGCGGCGAGCGCCCGCTCGCGGCGGGTCGGCGACGGTTCGCTGACGACGATGCTGCCCACCCCCAGATGGGAGAGGGCGGCGACGGTCAGCAGGCCGATCGGCCCCGCCCCCGTCACGAGCACCCGGTCGCCGGCCTCCACCTGCGCCACGGTGATGCCGTGCAGAGCCACGGCCAGGGGTTCGGTCAGCGCTGCGGCCCGATCGCTGACCGGATCGGGAATGCGCAACACCCGGCCGGCCCTGGTCACGAAGTACTCGGCGTAGGCGCCGGTGAAGGCGAGATGATCGGTCGGGGGAAGGTTCCGACAGACCGTCGAGCGGCCCCGTCGACAGGCCCGACACGTCCCGCAGGCGGACTCACCCCCGGACACAACCCGCCACCCGACCATCGCCGGGTCGACCGACGGACCCACCGCCACGATCTCGCCGGACCACTCGTGGCCGAGGATCGAACCCGGCCGGGCGAAGCCGTCGGTCACCAGGTGGACATCGCTCCCGCACACCCCGCACCGCGAGACCCGCACCAGCACACCGTCGACACCGAGCTCGGGGACGGGCACCTGCTGCACTGCCATGTCGGAGGCGCCCCGGTACACCACCGCCCGCATCGTCGATGGAACCGTCATGGGGCCGATGTTAGGCCCCGGGCCGGAGCGGCGCTCGCACTTCGCCTCGGCGCCCGCTTCGGGTGCGGCCGGTACCATGCCCGCCGATGGACCCCGAATCCCGCATCCGGGAATCGCTGGCCGGTCTCGGCATCGGTCACGAGATCGTCGCCTGCAACCCCGACCTCGCCGATACCGCCGCCTTCTGTGGGGCCTACGGCTACGCCGCCGAGGACTCGGCGAGCACGATCATCGTCGTCGGTAAGGCCGATCCACCCCGCTACGTCGCCTGCGTGGTGCTGGCCACCACCCGGCTCGACGTCAACGGAACCGTGCGTCGGCGCCTGGGCATGCGCAAGGCGTCCTTCGTCAACGCCGACGACACCGCCGTGATCACCGGAATGCTGATCGGTGGCGTCACGCCGTTCGCCCTCCCGGAGGAGATGCCGGTATGGGTCGACAGCCAGGTCATGCTGCGGACTCGGATCGTCCTCGGCGGCGGCAGCCGGAGCTGCAAGGTGGTGGGCCCACCGTCGTTGCTCGGTGCCCTGCCGTCCGTGGAGATCGTCGACGGCCTGGCCAGCCGGCCGAGCCTCTGATGGCCGCCGGGCGGTTCTCACGGGCCGAGCTCGAGGCGTTCCGCGGCGCCCGCGTCGACGATCTGCTCGGCCCCCGGGTGCGGCTCCTGTTCGTCGGCATCAACCCCGGCCTCTGGACCGCCGCCGCCAACGCCCACTTCGCCCGCCCCGGCAACCGGTTCTGGCCCGCCCTGCACCGCTCGGGTATCACCTCGCACCTCATCGACGCCAGTGCCGGACTGAGCCCGGAAGACCGAGCCGTGCTCGACGAGCGCGGCATCGGCATCTCCAACATCGTCCCCATCGCCACCGCCCGGGCCGACGAGCTCACCGGCGCGGAGCTCCACGCCGGTGCCATCGAGCTCCGCGCTCTCGTCGAGCGGGTGCGACCCCGTGTGGTCGCGGTGCTGGGGCTGACCGCCTATCGGCGCGCCTTCGCACGACCGAAGGCCGCGGCCGGCCGCCAGCACGAACCGTTGGCCGGAGCCGAGCTGTGGGTGCTGCCGAATCCGAGCGGTCTCAACGCCCACGAAACCGCCGACTCGCTCGCGGTCGCGTACGGCGCCGCCGCAGCCGCGGCGGGCGTGCTCACGGACTGACGACGCCTCAGCGGCGACTGGACATCAGGCGCAGGACGTACCAGAACAGCGTCATCACCGAGGCGAACAGCTGCACCGCCGCCCCGACATGGGCGGTCGCCGGGTACCGCCGGACGATCTGCTGGGTCTGGTACAGGATCGATCCGCCGGCGAGCCCGATCATGGCGATCGAGAACCACGTGCCGAGCTCGGCGCCGAACGCCACCGCGCCGACGATGGCCACCAAGGCCAGCACGCCGCCCCACATCACGAGCGGGCGGATGAACGACAGGTCCTTGCGGGTGAACATGGCGACCGCGGTGAGCCCACCGAAGCCGACACCGGTGATCACCGCGGCCCCGGCGATGGTGCCGCCGCCCCCGGAGGTCCCGTAGTACACCATGTAGAGGAACGGGGCGAAGATGACCGCCTCCGCCGCCGCCAGGCCGAACAGGCCGCCGTACTGGCGGGCCGGGTTCAACAGGTCGTGCGACGCCTGGGTGGCCAACCAGTTGACGATCATGAAGCCGCCGAGGACCAGCAGCCACGTGCCGCGGCTCCCCGCGATGAGGTCGTACAGCTTCTCGGCCGCCCCGATCTTGAAGAGGATGAACTCGAACGCGACGAACGCCGCCAGAGCCAACCCGAGGTGCTGGTACACCCGCGTGAGGAACGCCGTGCGCTCCTCCTCGGGAAGGGTGATGACCGCCGGGCCGTGATACGCCGTGGACGCCATGGCGATGTCCCTCCTATCTCGTGGAACGCCGCTGACTCGTGGAGAGTCGATGGACGTGGGACGAGGTCAGCCTAATGGGGGTCACCAGCTGCCGGCTCCGCCACCGCCGCCGCCCCCGCCGGCCGACCCACCGCCCGAGAACCCGCTCCCTCCCGAGGCGCCGGGCGTGACCGACAGGGAGGAGCTCACCGAGTCGGCGAACCCGCCCATGGCATCACTGAAGTTGCCGGCGTCGAAGTGACGGGTGCCGGTGTAGAAGCCGGCCGCCGCCTCCTGGACATCCACCCCGAGGTCCGCGAACGTCTCCGCCCACTTCTCGGTTGCCTCGAACACCACGGCGTACGGCAGGTACTCGGTGAACAGGTGCCGGCGCTCAGCGAACTGGGCCCGGTTGGCCTCCGAGTTGACGATGAAGTCGCGGAACCCCAGACAGCGCCGCATGGCCGCGGTGCCGCGGGCGGTGCGGGCCGGGATCACCCGCGGCACGATCGCCCACACGAGCAGGCCGACGAGGATCACCGGTACCGCGAGGATCGCCCAGTGCGTCCGCCACGCCAGCAACCCGCCGAGCGACACCCCGGCGATGACGATCATGATGCCCAGCGCCTCCCACCGGTCGCTGAGCCGGTCCGGTCGGCGATCGAACCAGCGCAGTCGCATCGCCTCGGCGTACATGGCATTGCGCACGCTCGAGTAACTCGACGCGAAGCGGCCCCGCAGGTCCGACAGCTCGACCTCGCTCGACGTGGCGAACAGACGGTCGAGCAGGCGACGCTCGTACTCGAGGAGTTCCGCATCGGGTTCCTTCAACTGCACGAGCCGATAGTCCTGCCGGCGGAAGAACCGCTTCTCCATCTCGTCGATGCGCAGGTACCCCCGCACCGCCAGGTCGACGACGGTGGCGGCGATGTCCGACGCGTTGACCTCGTGGTCGACGATCGTCCCCACCAGCCCCGGGCGCAGCCCGTCGGGTGGCATGTACTCGACCGGGGCGATGAGCTCGCCGAACAGCGGCACCCGTTCGGTCCGCCCCCCGACGGACGGGAACACCGCTTCGATCGGCCCGCCCACGGCCTGACGATCCCGGCCCCGCCGCCACGCCAGCGTCCCGACCGCCGCCGAACCCACACCGAGCAGCGCCGCCGACGCGCTGACCGTGCGCTCGTTCACCGAGAAGGCGCGCCGCAGGGACCAGCGCTCCCGCAGCCTGGGCGGGGGCACGTCGATCGCCGCCGCTGGTTCGGCCACCACGATGGTCAGGATCTGTCCCACCGGCACCGACGCGTGCGTGAACCGGGCCACGCCGGATTCGTCGACGACGACGCTGTCGCACGACAGCGTCGAATCGACCGGGCCGGCGAAACACAACGCCTGCAGGACCGGAGCCGGACCGGCGATCGATACCGACACGTTCTCGGCGGCCACGGTGGCGGTCGTCTGGTCGACGACGTTCCAGAACAACTCGTCGTGCTCGGCGAAAGCGTTCAGCGCACCGGCCACCTCGTAGCTCAGCGTGTAGGTGACGACGCCGCTCACCAGCACATCGGCATCACCCAGGCGGATGCGCTTCCGGTTGCCCGCGTCGTCGATCGACACCGGGACCGGGGCACCGTTCGCCGTGGCGGTCAGCACCTCGATGTCGTACACCCGGTCGTCACGCTCGTCGAAACGCTCCTGGTCGATCACCTCGCGATAGATCCCGTGGAACTCACCGACGCGGCCGAAGTCGTACACCAGGGTCTCGTCGAACCGAACGACGGCGTCGGCGCCGATGGTGGCGGCGATGTCCCACGACACGATCCGCTCCGTCCCCTGAACGAGCGCCGGGCGCTCTGAACCCAGCGCGAGAGCGGCCGGAGCCAGGAGGATGAACACGACCAGGGCGATCGCGCTTCCGGCCAGCAGCCGCGCAACCACGCGTGGGGTGCTCACGAGAACGGGGGGAGGTCGCCGAAGTGCAGGGTCGACAGGAGGTCGTCGTTCTCCATCGACGCTTCCTCCTGGATCTCGACCCGCACGTTGCCGGGCTCGAGGATCTCCCCGACGGCGATCATCGCCGCCGCCAGCACCGACCCCGATGACGACGAGCGCGTGACCCGCCTCGGATGATCCGCGCCCAACACCCACCAGAGGCGTTCGCCGTCGGGATCGTCGGTTGCGCGGGCCATCACACCATGGTGCCCGACATCGGCCCCGAGCACACGCCATTGGTCGACCATCGTCGGCCGGGCCCGCTCCCACGCCGGGTTTGACCACGGGCGACCACGCATGGCGACGGGTCCGGTCCGGATCCGGCTACCCTGGCCAGGTTCCCGTCAGCGATGTCGCCGGCGGGTCCGTGTTTGTCGCTGGGTCCGACCCAGCCTCTCGATTGTCGCAGTGAGCGGCCCACCGGGCCCTCACGCTCTTCCGGGCCACAGTGCTCGTCGGTGCGGCGCTCGAGCGAGCGCGCCCATCCATTCGGCTCATCGAGCCGCCCAACCGGCCTGCGCAGATGCGCGTCCGGAGCCGTGCCGTGAGGCTCGGCATCACGAAGGATTTCTGTGTCCACTGTTACCTCCCCCGCGTCCATCATCGACGCGCCCACCCAGTTCAGCGACTTGGGCGTCCCGGCCGACCTCATCGAGGTCCTCGCCGCCGACGGCATCACCGAGCCGTTCCCCGTCCAGGTCGCCACCATCCCCGACGCCCTCGCCGGGCTCGACGTGTGCGGCAAGGCCCCGACCGGCTCGGGCAAGACGCTGGCCTTCGGCCTGCCCGTCGTCGCCCACGTCGCGAAGGCCCAGCCCGGCCGACCCCAGGTGCTCATCCTGGCCCCGACCCGAGAGCTGGCCAACCAGATCAAGGAGCAACTGGCTCCGCTGGCCGCCCGCCGCCGCCGCCGCGTCGCCGCCATCTACGGCGGTGTGGGTTACGGCCCGCAACGCAACGCTCTCCGGAACGGCACCGACATCCTGGTCGCCTGCCCGGGCCGGCTCGAGGATCTGCTCGAGCAGGGCGCGCTCCGGCTCGACGATGTCCGCACCGTCGTCATCGACGAGGCCGATCGCATGGCGGACATGGGGTTCCTCCCCGCCGTCAAGCGCCTGCTCGACCTCACCCCGAGCGACCGTCAGACCATCCTCTTCTCGGCCACCCTCGACGGCGATGTCGCCGTGCTGACGTCCCGCTACCAGCGCGACCCGGTCTTCTACGACGTCGCCGGCGTCGAAGGCGAGCAGGGCCCGGTCCACCACGTGTTCTGGCGGATGGACATGACCGATCGCCTGGCCTACACCGCCCGTCTCGTCGAGGGCATCGGATCGACCGTCGTGTTCGCCCGCACCCGCCACGGCGCCGATCGCATCACCCGCGACCTCGGCCGCACCGGCGTGCGAGCCGCGGCACTGCACGGCTCCCGCTCGCAGTCGCAGCGCCAGAAGGCCCTCAATGACTTCGCGGCCGGCAAGGTGTCTGCACTCGTCGCCACCGACGTCGTCGCCCGCGGCATCCACGTCGACGACGTCGCCTGTGTCATCCACTTCGATCCGCCCGCCGACTCCAAGACCTACGTCCACCGCTCGGGCCGTACCGCTCGCGCTGGTGCCGCCGGGCTCGTGGTGTCGCTCGTCAGCCCCGATCAGGTGGTGGAAGCCCGCATCATGCAGCGCGACCTCGACCTGCCCATCGGGCACCACGAGATCGACATCCCGGGCCTCGTCGACGGCGACGTTCCCGTGCCGATCCCCGAGGCCGTTCCGACCGGGCGGGCCTCCCGCTCGTCGGGCCGACCGAACCAGGGTCAGCGTCAAGGTGCCCGCCAGGGCGGCCAGGGTCAAGGTGCCCGCCAGGGCGGTCAGGGTGCCGCCAGGGTCAGAGAGGGTGCCCGCCAAGGCGGCCAGGGTCAGGGTCAGGGCCGAGGCGGTCAGGGCCGGGGCGCCAGTGCGAGCTCGTGGCGGGGCAGCTCGAACCGGACCGGCGACTCGACATCGAGCCCGGGGCGCCGAGGCCGCTCGCGGGCGTCGGGATCCTCGTCCTGAGTCCGATCATGCCGGCCGGCCGGGTGGGTGAGGCGGCGCCGGTACCCTGCTCGGCGTGATCACCGCGTCCGAGCTCAGCAAGGCCCACGGCCCGCGGACCCTGTTCCGCGACGTCAGCCTGCAGATCAGCCCCGGCCGGCGCATCGCCCTCGTCGGCGGTAACGGGGCCGGTAAGACCACCCTCGTCGAGATGCTCCTGGGCGAGCAGGAGCCTGACATCGGCGAGGTCCACCGGCCCAAGGACCTCCGCATCGGCTACCTGCCCCAGGAGGTCACCGACCTCGGCATCGGTTCGGTGCTCGACATCGTGCTCGGGGCATCCCGGCTCGCCGACCTGGCCCACGAGCTGCACGAGCTCGAGAGCCGGATGCGCGCCGGCGCGTCCGATCCCGAGCTGCTCGACCGCTACGGCGAGGTCCAGGCGCACTTCCAGCAGCAGGGCGGCTACGCCCTGGAATCGGAGGCCCACCGGATCCTGTCCGGCCTCGGTTTCTCCACCACCGATGCCGACCGTCCCGTCACCGAGCTGTCCGGCGGCTGGCGGATGCGCGTGGCGCTGGCTCGCCTGCTCGTCGGCGACCCCGACGTCTTGATCCTCGACGAACCCACCAACCACCTCGACGTCGACAGCGCGGCGTGGCTCGAGGACTACCTCGTGGCGTGGAGCGGTGCGCTGCTGTTCGTCAGCCACGATCGTGACTTCATCGACAACGTGGCCAACCGGGTCATCGAGCTCTCCAACGAGACGGCCGCCGAGTACATCGGCGGGTTCGTCGAGTTCGTGGTGCAGCGCGAGGAGCGCCTGGCCATCCTCGAGGCGTCGGCCGCCAATCAGGCCAAGCAGATGGCCAAGGTCGAGCGGTTTGTCGAACGGTTCCGCTATAAGGCGACCAAGGCGCGACAGGTGCAGAGCCGCATCAAGGCCCTGGAGAAGCTCGATCGCATCGAGGTCCCGACCCGCAAGGAGATCGTCGCCCGGTTCGCCTTCCCCGAGCCTCGCCGATCGGGTCGCGTCGTCATCGAGCTGCACGGCGTCACCGCCGGATACGACGGCGAAGCCGTGGTCAGCGACGTCGACCTCGTCATCGAGCGCGGCCGCAAGATCGCCCTCCTCGGCCCCAACGGCGCCGGCAAGACCACGCTCCTCAAGGTCATGCTCGGTCAGCTCGCCCCCATGGCCGGCTCGGCCGTGCTCGGCAACAACGTCGACATCGCCAGCTTCGCCCAGCACCAGGTCGATGTGCTCGACCAGAAACGGATCGTGGTCGAGGAGTTCAAGGCCGCGGTCGGCCCGAACCCGGGGAACCGCAACGTGCGCACGATCCTGGGCTCGTTCGGGTTCTCGGGCGAGGCCGCCGATCGGTTGGTGGGCGCGCTCTCTGGCGGAGAGCAGACCCGCCTCGCCCTCGCCAAGACGATGGTGAACCCGGTGAACCTGCTCGTGCTCGACGAGCCGACGAACCACCTCGACCTCCCGAGCTGCGACGTCCTCGAGGATGCGCTGATCGCCTATCCCGGAACCGTGCTGCTCGTGACCCACGACCGCCACCTCATCCGCAACGTGGCCGACTCGCTGATCGAGGTCCGCGACGGCAAGGCGATCTGGTACGACGGCGTCGACGAGGCGCGGTTGCATCCCACCTCCAGTTCGTCCTCACCGGCGCCGGCGAACTCCAAGCCGGCCAAGGCGTCCTCGCCCACCAAAGCTCCGAATCCGCGGCTCAACTCGTCGAAGCCCGGTGCCGGATCGAAGCCCGGTGGCGGGTCGAGCGCCGGATCCGGTTCGAACGGCGGGTCGACGACTGCTCAAGCCGGCGGCGGCGCAGCCCCGGCCGGGCGTGACGCCAAGGCGGCCCGCGACCTGAAGAAAGAGGTCGACCGCCTGGAGCGCCAGTGGGAGAAGGCCGAAGCCGAGGTCGCCGAGCACCAGCGAGCCCTCGCCGATCCGGACATCTACACCGACTCCGGTCGGGTCAAAGACCTCGTCGCCCTCCACGACATCGCCAAGGACCGGGCCGCCGACCTCATGACGGAGTGGAGCGCGCCTCCCAGCGCCTCAGTCGCCTCTGAGCCGACCGTGATCGCTCGCCGTCTGTTCGGTCGCGTACCGACCGGGCGGCGTGGCCGGGCCGGTCAGCCCAGACCCGCCACCTCGGCGGCACCCGGGACGGGGATGTCGGCCGGAAGGAAGGCGACGAGATCGTGGTCGGTCGGCCCGGTGATGTCGACCACCCGGGAGGCGTGGCGGGCCAGCGCCGCCTCGAACAGGTTGCGCGCCGCCCGTCCGTTGCCGAACCCACGACCCCGCGCCAACCCGGAGAAGTGGGCGACGACGGCTCCCTTGGCGGCCTCGTCGACCTCGTACCCGCTCTTGGTGGCGAGCTGGACGAAGATGGCCACGAGCTCGTCGTCGGCGTAGTCGGGGAAGACGATCGTCTTCGGGAACCTCGAGCGCAGGCCCGGGTTGGCGTCGACGAGGAGCGCCATCTCGTCCGGATACCCGGCGATGATCACAACCACCCGGTCGCGGCGATCCTCCACCAGCTTCACGACGGCGTCGATGGCCTCTCGACCGAAGTCGTTGTCGCCCCCTCGCACCAACGAGTAGGCCTCGTCGATCAGGAGCACACCCTGATCGGCGGTGTCAAAGACCTCGGTGACCTTCATGGCGGTCTGGCCGACGTAACCGGCGACGAGTCCGGCGCGGTCGGTCTCGACCAGGTGGCCCTTGTCGACCACCTTCAAGGTGCGGAAGATCTGGGCCAGCAGGCGGGCGACGGTCGACTTGCCGGTTCCCGGGTTACCGACGAAGACGAGGTGGCGGCTGGCCTCGACGACCTTCAGCCCCCGTTCCTTGCGAAGGTTCTGGACCTGGATGAGATCGGCCACCAATCGGACCTCCTCCTTCACCGCCTGCAAGCCGATCAGCTCGTCGAGCTCACCGAGCAGCTCGTCGAGGGGTCGCTCGGGTGGTAGCTCGACCGGCGCGGTTGCGCCCGCCGCTCCGGGTGCGTTGCCACCGGCGGCGGCGACCGGCACGGCTTTCATGGCCTCGACCAGGACGCTCCGGAACGTCTCGATGGCGGCCAACTCCGAGCGCGAGGTGTACTCGTCGAGCGACACGACGGTTCGGGCCACCAGGAGTCCGAGATCGTGGTAGCGCTTGGCCCGGCCAATCGGGGCGGAGCGGTCTGCGTCCGCCGCCTCGCCCGACCCCGACGGGCCGACGCGATCGAGCTCGACGAGCCGCAAGAGGAACGCCGACGGCTGGACGATCCAGGCCCGTTTGCCGTCGACGAGCTTGGCCGCTCGTGCATCGGCCGGCGTGACCGTGCCGGCGACGATGTCGGTGAAGTGGCCGCCCAGGGCGTGGACGAAGGCCCAGAGCTCGGCGTCGGTGTGGAGCTCGTCGGCATCGATGAAGGCCGCGGCGAGGTTGTAGGCCTCGAGCGCCAGGTCCCGACGGAGCTGCTCGGTGTCACCGACCGACGTTCCGAGATCGGAGGCGAGGGCGGCCGCCTGCTCGTCGATGAACCGCCCGACCGCGCGAGCCAGGCTGGTGTCGACCGAGGCGTTCATGGCGCGGCAGGTTACCTGGTCGTCGTGCCCGACCCGGCCCGAGGAGCCGACCCACGTGTCGGAATCCGCGCACAGGACGCCCGCACCATCGTCAGACCGCGAACTTCGCGCGCCAGCCGACCTCACGTGTCGGAATCCGCGCGCAGGTCGGGGGGTGGGGTGGTGTGGTAGGGGTCGATCGGCCTGGTCAGGTAGAGCTGGGCGGCCCTGTCGTGGTCGGGGTGACGGGCACTACCAATGGAGGTTGTTGGAGCGGAAGCGATCCCTTCCCCTCACCGGCAACCGCCATCAGGAGCATCCCATGACACGTCGTCGAGCACTCGCCTTTGCAGCGGTCCTGGCCCTTCCGACGGTGGTTGTCGGTACACCGGCCGGGGCACAACCCCCGTACACCCCCTCCGCGGGGTGTGCCCAGGCTGGTGGGAACGGTCCGGCCTGCACCGAGGTCGGCGGCGTCACGGTGACCCGGGCCGACGGCTTGGCCTTGACCGGATCCGAGACGACGACGATCGCGGTCGTCGGCGCCGCCCTGGTGACTGCGGGCGCCCTCCTGGTGACCGGATCACGCCGCCGCCGTCAGGCCAGCGAACCCATCTGGGTCTGACGGGCCTCCCGGTTCACGCTCCGGGCCCGCCACCTCCGGGCAGCTCGCGGTCGGTGAACGGTGCCGACGATCCCGACACGACAGGTCGGCCGGCGCGCGCAGTTCACCATTGGTCGCCGGGTCAGTCGAAGGTGACGGCGAGGTCGGCGTCGCGGTCGAGAGTGCCCGTGAAGGTGGCGGAGGTGCCGTTGTCGTCGCCGACGACTGGGCCCGAGGCGTCCACCCGGTCGATGGAGTCGCCGGTTCGGGAGCGGACGGTGACGGTGATGCGGTCCTCGTTGACCATCGGCTGGTGCACCCAGTGGAGCGCGTAACCGCCGTCGGGATTCGGGAGCTGACCGGCGATCCGGTAGCGCACGGTCACCGGGGTGCCGGGCACGACCGACAGCGGCACCACGAGCCGCCGCTGCCCATGCTCGATCCGCTGCTCCACGGACCACGGGACCGCGTCGATCTCCGCGTCCACGAGCTCGGACGGGGTGTAGATCGACAAGATCAGGAGCTCCGCTTCGGCCGGCAGCCCGGCGTACGGCTCGCCCACCACGTACGCGGGCAGGCCGGGCGGCACGGTGCTCGACAGGACGATCGTGACCGTCGCGTCGAACGCCCCCGACCCGGGATCCACCACGACGTCGTAGGTGATGTCGCGCTGGAGAAACGCGTCGAGCTTGTCCGCCGAGGCGTTGGCCTGCACGACGGCCAGCTGATCGGTCGACGGGGCCGACGGGAACGCGCCGGCGATCCCGGCGTCGGTCAGCAACGATTGAGCGGCCGTATCGACGGCGGCCATCATGAGGTGGCGCCCGGCGACCGGCGCGTTCATGACGTCGAGGACGTGCCCGATGTCGGACAGGTCGGTCGTCGTCGTCAAGGCGTCGAACACGGCTCGGGCCGCACCATCGAGGAAGTCGACCCGGTCGTCGAGCTCGGGGAACTCCACGTACTGCCCGACGAGCAGGAACGGGGCGGCGGTCTCGGCCGTGAGCGGGTTCGGCAGTCCCGGTACGGCCACCGGCCCGGTGAGCTGCAGCAGCGCCTCGAGCCCGTAGGGGTCGATGTACACGACCGCGTCGATGGGCGCGCCGCCCATCTGCGGGTACAGCTCGGTCACCGCCCGCGCCGCGGTGGGGAAGTCCGGCGTGCCGGTCCAGTTCTGGGCGAACAACCATGGTTCGTTCTCGACGAAACGGGTCGGGTACGTCTCCGGGGCGACGAGCCCGGTCGCCGTGGTGGCGTCGTTCAACTCCAGGTTGCGGGCGCTGCGCTCCAGGGCCAGCTGGCCGCCGGTCGCCACGATCTCGACCACGTTGGCGACGATGCCACCGCCTTCCCGGGTCTCCGACGGCGTACCGAACAGGACGAGGAACCGTTGGGGACGATCACGGCCGAGGAGCCCGGGCACCACGTCGAGGGCGCGGGTTCCCAAACGGGCCTCGGGGAGCAGATCGTGCAGCTCGCGACTCAGCTCGTCGAGCGGCCCGGAGAGGGGCGACGCCAACCACGGGGAATCGACGTCCTCCACCCGAAGCGCGGCCCGCTCTACCGCCGCGGCGGCGCCGAGCAACGGGTTGCGGAGCGTCTCGATCCGGGCCAGGTCGACCCCGCCGCCCGGAACAGCTTCCCCGCCGTCGAGCGCGACGGTCACGGCCTGAGCGGCATCGACCAGCGCGCCGGCCTCGTCGGCGACGGTCGTCACCGCGCTGACGTGCAGTCCGACGATCGGCACCAGGCGGGCCGGCTGGGCCCACCACGTCGAGGCCCGGGCCTGCCCGTCGGCGAGGTCACCGCGGGCGTCGTCCAACAACGCGGTCGCGGCTGCGGTGTCTCCCGATCGGAGCGCCTCGATGGCGTTGCGGGCGCTCTCCTCGCCCTGCCGCAGCGGGACCGACGCCCGCCACAACGCCACCCCCGCGACCATCGTGACCAGCACCACCAGGCCGGCGGTCACCACGGCGACCCGCATCGCCCACCATCGCTCCCGAACGCCCAGCTGCGGCCACGCCGCGGCACCGACGATCCCGACGCCAACAGCAGCCACAACGGCCGAGCGGCCCGGACCACCGAGGTCGTCGAGCCGGAGCAGCCCCTGCGCAGCGATCCCCGCCGCCGCCACCCCGCCGTACGCGGCGACCTCTCCCCCGTCCACCAGCCGCACGACGACCAGCACCCCAGCCGCCAGCGCGGTCAGGGCGAACCCGCTTCCTCCGCCCGCGGCCGCGGCCACCACGAGAGCGGCGAACACCGCCGGGAGTCCGGCGAGCGGGCCGAGCGCGGCGACGGCGCCAGCCACACCGGCGGTCAGCACGATGTCGGCCCACGAGGAGCCGGTCGGGTGAGCTCCCGCGACGGCGCCCCCGAGGGCGGAGGCTCCCACCGCTCCCCGCGCCAACAACTCCCCGGGCGACCGGTGGGGCCAGCGGTCGCAGGCGTACAGGTCCGAGACGGACATTGAGGTCATGGCGGCTCCGTACCGCTCCATCGGCACGGCGGCAGCACCCGTGAGGAGCCGGTGAAGGGCAGATAGGGCGCGGGTCGGGAGCCGGGAGACTCGCTCCCCGGGCTCAGTCGGAGCGGAGGGCCTCGAGGGATCGCAGCGGGTCGTAGAACTCCCGCAGGGCACAGATCTGCCCGCCCCGGAAGGTCACGAACCCCACGTAGGTGTTCGTGTACGGCTTTCCGGTCGGCACCACCTGGCCGGCGCTCGCGTACTCGACAACCCACAGATCGGGGTCGGCCGCCGGGACCACCCGGGTGATCGACAAGGTGAAGCGGAACACGGCCAGCGCGGCCCGCAGGTACTCGATGACGAGGTCACGGCCCTCGACCCGTTTGGCCTCAGGGTGGGCGTACGGCAGCTCCAGCACGTAGTCGGGTGTGTAGAACTCGCTCAGGGCATCCACGTCCGCCCGGCTGATCGCTGCGAACGCACCCTCCAGGCACGCCAACCGAATGGGGTCGAGCGGGGGAGCCGTCATCGGCCGTACTCGCGATCGTCGCCGGTCCAGGTCGCCTCGCCCTGGAAGAGGGCACTCGACTCCCGGCTGTCGCGCACGACATGGAGGCCGTCGAGGTCCATGACCTCGTCGAAGTGGTCGCGGACGGACTCGGGGCTCAGTTCCGGATCCCGGTAGCCCGGCGTCACCGCGAACACCACACGGGACACCTGCCCGGCGCCGACGTGGAAGATC
Source organism: uncultured Acidobacteriota bacterium (assembly GCA_963732655.1). Taxonomy (GTDB): domain Bacteria; phylum Actinomycetota; class Acidimicrobiia; order Acidimicrobiales; family SHLQ01; genus CAVTWS01. Next base: position 30,676 of record CAVTAI010000017.1, read on the forward strand.
TCTCCGTTGACCGACACGTCCTCGTGCACCAGGTACGCGGCGACGGGTGCCACCTGCTCGGCTCGGAAGTGGCGGGCCATCCAGTCCCGGATCGCTTCCTTCTGGTAGTCGAACATGGGTCGCGTGTACGCCATGGGCATCAACGCGTTGACGGCGATGCCGAGCGGCCGGGCTCGGATGGCCAGGCTCTTGGTCAAGCCGAGCACCCCTGCCTTGGCCGCCGGATAGTCCCACGAGTTCTCGATGCCGAGCGCGCTGCTCGACGACACGTTGAGGATCCGGCCGTACCCGGCCGCCACGAAGTGGGGCCAGGCCGGTCGCAACGTGTTGAACACGCCCATGAGGTGGACATCGAGCATCGCCCGGATGTGGTCGTCGGCCAGTTCGTCGAAGCTGTTGACGTTGCCACCGATGCCGGCGTTGTTGATGACGATGTCGATGCGCCCCCAGGCGTCGAGGGCGGCGCCGACGATGGCCTTGCCGCCCTCGGCAGTGGCGACGGTGTCCGTGTTGGCCACTGCTTCCCCACCGGCGGCCGCGATGGCGGCCGCCACCTCGGCGGCCGGGGTTTCGGCGGTCGGGTGCCCGGCGATCGAGACGCCCGGGTCGTTCACCACCACCCGGGCGCCCCGGGCGGCCAGCAACTCGCAGTAGGCCCGGCCGAGGCCGCGCCCACCACCGGTGACCACGGCCACGCGGCCATCGAACCGCAGGGAGGCGGGGTTTCGAGTGTCGATCCGGGCGAGGTTAGAGCGGCAACCTCACCGTGAGCGACCCAGGGCGACGGACCCTCACGGCTTGTACATGGTCACGGTCGTCGGGGTGTACAGCGTGTTCACCCAGGTGTAGACGCCATGCGACACGGTCGAGAGCGTGAAGATCGTCGAGTTCTGGACGTTCGCCCCGTTTCGCCTCAGGTTCTGTTGCGTGAGCGTGCAGGTACCCGAGGAGTTGGTCGTGCACGTCGTGGTCTGGCTGCCGGTGTCCTGACTCCAGTTGCCGGTGACGGTGACAGCGCCGACCCCGCCTCCGAGACCGTCCCTCACCGTGACCAGCACCGTCGCCGTCCACCGGGCCGTCGTCTGCGAGGCGGCCGATCCGGACAGCGCCGAGACGTCGATCTGAGATGCGAGCGGCAGCGTCGTCGTGGTCTGGAACGGGATCGTGGTGGTGGTGGTCGTCGTCGTGGTGGTCGTCGTGCTCGTGGTCGTCGGCGGCACGGTCGTGGTCGTCGGCGCCGTCGTGGTGGTCGTCGTGGTGGCGACCGTGACGGATGTGTTGGCCGTCAGGTTGGCCCCCTCGGGGTTGCCGATGCTCGCTCCGCGCGCCACCAGCTCGTCGTGTTCGCCGGCCTCGAGATCGTCGATCACCACGACCAGTGGGACCACGAGCAGCGCGAGGGCCAAGGCGTACTCCATGAGGCCGGCGCCCCGAGAACCTCGAAGTCGGCATGTGACGGAGCGCAGCAGGTTCTTCATGGGATTACCTCACCAGCGAGACGAAACGGTTGACGCCGATCTCCCAGGCCGCCTCGGCATCGCCGAGGTTGCCGGGCAACATGCCGCCGGGGATCACGAAAGCGGTGATGGCGTTGGCCTTCGTTCCCGTGTTGGTGGTGCTGTAGATCACGCCGGGATCGAACTCGATGTCACAGCCGCCCGGGTTGCAGTTCCCGCCGTAGAGGCGCTGCAGGAAGATGGGCCGGAAGGTGGAGAACCGCACGTCCTGCGACCCACCGTTCAGATCGCTGCCGGCCTCCAGGAGCTCGGGCACGTACCCGAAGCGCGGAGTGAGTTGGATGTCCCAGAGGTCGGGGTTCTCGGTGGGGTCGCTGTTGCGGGAGAAGACCGGGTCGTCGCAGGTACCGAAGCACCCGGTCGGCAACTCCGCCGGGTCGAGCGCTCCGTGGTCGTCCCAGCTCTCCCCCTGCCAGTGATCGATGCAGCGCTCCAGCAGCTTCACGATGCGCTCGTTCCGGGGAAGGTCGATCAGGTGATCCTCGACGGCATCGGGCAGCAATGACATGTGGTCGTCGTCGTCGGGGTAGTTCATGCCACCCGTGTCGCCGGCGAACTGGTCCTGAATGCACGAGTACGGAACGTCCAACCCGGTGTGACTCGTCGGCATGAACGCCCAGAGAGGATCGTCGTTGAGGTCGAACGACCCGATGTCCGCGGTGTCGGTCCAGCTGTAGAGCGCTTCCCGGGCCAGGCGGGCCGGGCCGCCGTCGCTGAAGCTGGTGGCCGAGAACAACCCATCGCCGGCATCTTGCGGGATGTTGCCGGTGATGACATCCGATGCGTTCGGCCGGGGTGTCCCGGCACACGGGGAATCGGTGTCGACCACCATGGTGCTGCCGTGGGGCGTCCCGCCGTAGATGCTCGAATTGATGGTCGACGCCGACGGCGGCGTTGTTCGCCATCCGGTCGTTCTTCCCGCCGTTGCCGCAGTCGGTGCTCGTGCCCAGTTCGGAATCACCGAAGTAGCCGAAGTTGAGCATGCGGAAGTTGCCCGAGTAGCTCCCTTCGCACAGGGCATCGGGCACGTTACCGGCACCGGCCTTGAGGCATTCGTAATCGCCGGCGCCATTGAGCAGGGCGAAAGGCAGCACGTTGCCGAAACCGAGGGGCGACACGCCGGCGATGGCGTAGGCCGTGTGCTGGAACTCGGTGATGCCGAGCACGCTCGCCACGCCGGACTCGATCGTCTGGAGCGGCACCCGCACCCGGACCCGGGTACGAGCCGTGTTCCAGGAGATGCAGTTGGACGTGGCGCTCTTGATGTACCCGGACTCGACGGTCTCGCTGGTGCACGTGTTGAACGCCGCGGTGGCCAGCGGCTCGGAGAGGGTCGAGTTCACCAGGGCGATGGCCTGGGCGACCGTGTCGGCGTCGTTGCCCAACGAGATCGCCGCCCCCAGCGCACCCGCGTCGGCCGCGTTCTGATCCTGGCGGCGGGCGTTGTAGACGATCCCGAGGTCGATGGCGAACGCCGAGAACCCGAGAAGGGCGATGAGCAACACCGCGACCATGGCCAGGATCTGGCCGCGCTCACCCCGGGCTCGGCGGCCGTGCATACCCGCAGCGCGGTTCATGGGCAGGTCGTCCAGGTCGAGCTGCCGGCCCACTCGGCGTCACGCTCGAGGCGCATGCGGACCGTCGAGTTCAGGGTGGTGCCATCCAGGATCGTGTCGAGGATCCCGGTGAGCGTCTGGTGGGCGACGGAGACCTGCATGTCGAACAGATCGCCCACCTCCGTCTGGGTGGTGCTGACGAACTGCAGCCGCACCGTGGTGACCCCGGCGGTGTCCATGCGCTGGCATGCCGCCGTGAGGATGGTGGTGGCCTGAGTCGAGCCGGACTGCGACAGCGGGTCGTAGTTGACGGCGGCGAGTCGAGCTCCTTCACGGGCGCCGTGCCGGACGTCGAGGTTCTGGGTGAAGACCCAACCGAACTCGATGACCGCGAACAGGATCAGGAAGAGGATCGGGGCGACCAGCGCCAGTTCGACGAGCACCGCGCCATGGTCGCCGCGAGCGCGGCGACGGGAGGAGGCGGCGGTCGTCGTTCTCGCTTCCCGTCGAACATCCACGGTCGTCGGCCATCCCTTCCACGTCGTGCGGATGGTGCATCGACGTAGATGGCGGAGAACTTGAGCCGGAATGCCCAGCCAGCTGTAGGCCAGACGACGGGATGGGTAGGTTTGCTCACCTCCCGTTGGTCACTCGATGAGTCGGAGCGGGTCGCTGTCGATGTTGATCGACCACACCGTGCGTTCGAAGAACGTGCCGCCTCCCGTGTCGTACTCGATCGACCACCAACAATCCGTACAGGTGTAGGTGGTGGCGATGGGGATGCGGATCTCGAGCCACTTGTCGTTGTAGAGCGAGGTGCCGGACTGGCGGGTGATGATGGCGCACGGCGTCGCCGTCGCCCAGGCGCTGAAGGCTCCGCCGACCGACCACGATCGGTACTGGCACGACGACAGGGGACCCGACGGCGAGGTCGGGGTCAGGGTGAACGTCGTGCTCCCCGAACCGTCACCGGAGTCGAACAGGAGCAGCGACATGACCTTGCCGGCGTAGTCGGGGAGCACCTCGGCCAGGTTGAACGACGACGTGTTCTGCTGGTTGGCGTGGATCGACATGTCGCTGATGCCGAAGACGTGCGGATTCGTGCCGGACGACGACGTGACCCGGATCGAGAAGTTGTTCCAGCCCGTCGCCGAGTTGTTGGCGCCGGTGAACCCGGAGGTCTGGATCCGGAGCGGATAGACGTCGGCCGTGCTCGGGATGAACGTGCACAGGGTCGTCCACCGGGCCCGGTAGGTGGTGTCGATGGTGGCCCCGTTGGTGGGGTCGTATGCGTCCAGATAGGTCGCCGCGCAGCCCGACACCTCGGTCGTGGTCGAGTACCCGACGGGCGAGGCATCGGCCTGGAACACGGTGAACCGGGTGTGGGGCGCGGTCGCCGAGCTGGTGGCGCCGCCGTCACCCACTCCGGCCGCCGAGCCCGTGAGCGCGGAACGGTAGATGTAGGCCGGGTCGAAGAGCTCGACCGTGATGGTGGAGCCGACGGCTGCGGTGGGGACGTCGATGGCCATGAGGTAGCCCTCGGACCGGTATTGCGGGTTGGTGTAGTCACAGGAACCGCCTTCCCCGGTGAGGCACTGGGTGGCGTACGGATCGCCGGAGGAGTGTCCGGTGAGGGGCCCGTTGATCGACGCCCACCAGCCCACCTTGACGCCCGTTCCCGCGCAGGCGGCGTTGATGTCCTCGCAGCCGTTCGGGAGGACGTCGCCGTAGGTGTTGGTGTCGCTTCCGAAGGGGATCGTGGGCACGTACCGGGCCACCGCGGTGCGGGCGATCGTCACGTTGTCGCGGAACATGGCCGAGAAGAACTGGTCCACCCCGCGGTCGATGATCGTGACCCGCAGCTCCAGCTCGTCCTCCTGCTCGACGTAGACGTCGACATCGGGGTCGTCGACATCGACTCCGTTGCGTTCCACGGCGATCAGGGCCTCCGTCGTCGCCGCCGTCAGGTCGGGCAGGTGGGCCACTCCGGCCGTCGCCCCTGCGTCAGAGGCACGCTGGAGCCGCTGACCGAACACATACCAACCGGCGACGTCGACCCCGACGGCGGCGAAGGCCAGCATGGGCACGATGAGCAGGGCCACGAAGGCGGCAGCGACGCCCCGGTCGGCCCGGCCCCGACGAGGGCTGACGATCTTGCGGTTCACGGATCATCCTGACTGAAGGTGGCGTTGGCACCGTTCCATGCCGGCGAGGCGACGATCGAGGTGATCGTCCAGTAGACGGTCTCGGCGTCCAGTGCGTAGTCGAGGGTGATCGAGCAGCGCCCGTCCGAACCCGTCGTGCAGGTGCCGGTGTCGGTGTACTGCACCGTCCCGTTGCGCTTGTACTGGGCGGAGACCGACACCACCGCACCGTTGATGTTCGAGCCCGCCGCAGTCCGCACGGTGAACCGTGCCTTCGGGAACCACGTGCTGCTGTTGCGGGTGTACTGCTGGTTCGACACCGACACGGTCGACGTTCCCACGGCGGCCGTCGTGGTCGTGGGCGCCACGGTGGTGGTCGTCGGGGCGACAGTTGTCGTGGTCGGCGCCGCCGTGGTCGTCGTCGGCGCCGCAGTCGTCGTGGTCGGCGCGACGGTCGTCGTGGTCGGGGGGATCGTCGTTGTCGTGGTGGTCGTCGTGGTGGTGGTGGTCGTCGTCGACGTCGTGGTCGGGGGTACGGTCGTTGTCGTCGGCGCCACGGTCGTCGTGGTCGCCGGGGTGGTGGTGGTGGTGGCGCCGGCGGTGGTGGTCGTCGTGCTGGGCGGCGACGACGAGGAGGTCGGGATCACCACACAGTCGACACCGTCCTCCACGGTGCACACCCGGCCGACGATGTCCGCGGCGTCACCGACGTGATCGTCCCCGCTCTCGGTCAGCTCGCTCGCCGCGGGCACCGTCACGGCCACGAGCATCGCGAAGACGAGCGCGTACTCGACCAACGTGACGCCTCGGTCGCCCTTCCTCCGGGGTGATGTGTCGCGCCTCATGCCGAGGGCTCCAGCCGGTTCACCGCATGGTCCGCGATGCTGAATCCGGATCCGGGCAGGAAATCCGTCAGATAGCCGATGTCGTACCGCATGTACACCCCTACGTAGTCAGCCGAATCGATCGAGACGTTGCGCGTGGTCGGGCACCACATGCCGTCGATGTCGTCGCCCGTGCACCCCGACCCGTCGAAGGTGCTGAGCGCGAGCGCGGCCAGGTCCGTCGGCCGGTAGACGTTGCACAGGCCGCTCACGCCCCGAGCCGTGTAGGCGGCCGAGGTCAGGCACGAGGCGGGAACCTCGCCGTCGACCGAGGTCGACCTGTAGATGATCACCCGGTCGATCGTCCCGTCGGTGAGATCGGACATCCCGGTGGAGACGGCGCGCAGCATCTCGTAGTCCGCGGTCCGGTCGTCGCCCGCGGAGGCACCGACCCGGGCAGCGGCGCGGAGGGAGTTCGCCCCGACCGACGAGTTCTTCCAGCCGAACGACATCTCGACCATCCCGAACACGAGAATGGCCAGAAGGAACACCACGATGGCGGCCTCGACGAGCACGGCGCCCCGATCCCCGGCATCCCGCCGGGCCCGCAACGACCTCAGCCGGCGCGCCATCATCGGTTCGCCTCCAGGGGCAAGGTCCCGAAGTCCTGGATCACGACATCGGATCCGAAGAGACCGGTCACATAGGCGTGTTCGGACTGGAGCCAGATCCCGACCAGGTCGGTGGAGCCGCTCGTGGTCTCCCGCGAGGACGGGCACCAGTACGAGTCCAGGACGTTCGCGGTGACGCACCCGAACTCGGTCACGGGGCGCTGCCAGTCCGACGGCGTGTAGACGTTGCACCTGTCTGATACCGAGGCGGTGCCGGCCCGGCAGGCGGCTGTGGGCAGGACACCGGGGCTGGTCGCCCGGTACACCACGATGCGCTGGATCGTCTGGCGGGGGACGACACCGGTGGCGATGCGGATCGCCTGGAGGATGTCCCAGTCGGCCGTCACGTCGTTTCCGGCCACGCTGCCGGCCCGAGTGCCGTTCTCCACCGCATCGCTCGTGGCGTTCCAGTCCCGCAGCAGCAGCGCGCCCTCGATGCAGCCCATGACCAGGAACAGCAACACGGGCAGGACCAGCGCCGACTCGGTCAGGGCCGCACCGCGCTCATCCGCGCGCCCGAACCCGGTTCGTGCTCATCGAACAGAGCCGGCGGCAACGGCCAGCGCCGCGCCGGCCGTCGAGGCGAGGTCGGCACCGACCACGCATCCGATGGAACGATCGCCGTCGATCCACGCCTCCACCGACGGCGGGAGCAGGATCATGTCCGCCTCGACCGAGGCCGCGGTGACCCCCACCGCCGCGCTCACCGCGGTGGCACACGCCCCTCGGACCGACGTGGTGAGGTCGACCGAATCGGGGTAGACGCCGAGCGCACCGGCCGGGTGGATCACCCGGGCCAGCAGCGTGTACTCGTGGCCGCCGTCGCACGACACCGGCACCGTCGAGCGGAAGTCGCCGGCGACCGCCAGGTCGAAGCACTCACGAACGGCGCCCGAACCATCGGCGTCGCCGGCGGCGAGCACGCGAAACGCCAGGACGAAGAAAGCGCAGAGGGCGACGACGGCGAGCAGCGACCTGAGGAACCAGGTGGGGCGCCAGGATTCTTCGACGCCGCCAGCCAGGCCGGCGCCGGGTCGATCGAGGACGAGCATGCCCCGGTTATCGACAGGCCCCCTGAAAGTACTTGAGCAATATTACCCAAGTACGGAATTACTTCTTCGGTCAGCCGTCGCCGACGGCCTCGGTGGTCGTGGTGGTCGACGTGGGATCGGCGCTGACGGCAGGTTCGTCGAGGGTGCCCCCCGCCGCTTCGAAGGCCTGTTCCAGCAGGTCTCGGATCTGTTCCTGGAGCTCGGCATACTGCGCCAGGCCACCGGCTCCGCCCAGTTGCAGCGCCTCATCCGCCTCGGCCTGAAGTTGCAGCGCTTCCGCCAGCAACGATGAGACGTCACGCACTTCGGGAACTGTGGACTCGCCCTCGGTTCCGTCCGGGATCTCCCCGCCGGTACCGTCGGTGCCGATGTCCGCCAGATCGGTGTCGAAGACATCGTCGAGCGGCGCGCCGATGAGCTCCTCGAGGCCGGACTCCAAGTCGTCGGCCATGACGACATCAGCGCCGAGCGCGACGATCACCGCCTCGAGCTCGGGAACCGCGTTGGCCCCCTCGGCGCGGACGAACAGCGGTCGCACGTACACGATCGAGTTGCCGATCGGTACGAGCTGCATCTCGCCGAACCTCACTTCCGAACCCCGCTGGCCGAGCTCGGTCTGGAACCGCCCGACATCCTGCTCGTTGCGGATGCGCTGGTCGGCGAGGGTGGGACTGGCGATGTCGAACTGTTGACCGGCCAGCATCTCGTACTCCACGAGGGTGCCGTAGTTGGCGCCGTCGCTCCGGCCGACCATGAAGGCGGTGAGCTCGTCGAGCGAGCCCTCGCCGGCGGTCGCCGAGGCCGACGCGACGAAGGCCCGGAGCGCCGCGAACTCGGCGTCGTCATTGCCGGGCAGCTGGTACACGCCATGCACGGGATCCATGGGACCGAGCGAGTTGGACGCCGCCGGGACACCGGCCACCGTCGCCGAGGTGTCGGTGGTGGAGCCATCGCCCTCGCGGCCCGGATCCTGCGCCAACGACCAGGCGTTGTCACCGCTGTGGAAGCGGCTGGACTCGTCGACGTGGTAACGGGACCAGACCGCGGTCTGCACCCGGAAGAGCGCATCCGGGTACTTCAGATGGGCGACCAGGTCGGCCGGAAGGTCGGCGTAGGGCTCGAAGAGGTCGGGGAAGGCCCGCTCGTACGCATCCGCGATCGGATCCGGTGACGGGGTCCGGTACAGGGTGACCGTGCCGTCGTAGGCGTCGACGACCGCCTTCACCGAGTTGCGGACGTAGTTGAACGGGCCGACGAGGCCGCTGCCTCGCCGCACCGCCGCCGAGGTCTGCTGCGCGTAGGGGTAGTCGTCAGTGGTGGTGTAGCCGTCGGCGATGTAGACGACCCGGCCGTCGTGCACGACCGGATATGGGTCGCCCCACTGGAAGAAGGGGGCGAGGGTCTCCAGCCGGTCGCTCACATCACGGTTGAAGATCACCCGGGAATTGTCGGTCAGGAAGCTCGACAGCAGCGGCTCGAACTGGCCGAACCGCAGCGCGAAGGATGCGCGACGGATGAACGAATCGAGGCGCACTCCGTCCTCGCCCTCGTACGTGGTCAACTCCGTCTGCTGATCGTCGCTGGTGTAGTCGACCTCCTCCCGGTTGGCGCCGATGATCGCGTAGCCCTCGAGGTTCTCACCGACGTAGATCTGGGGATGGTCGAGCGGCTCGGGGAACTCACTCGACTGGAGCGGCAGACCGCCGGCGATGAACAGTGGAGCGCCGCTCGCCGTGGTGCCCTGGGCCGGGGCGACGGCGATCCCGTAACCGTGGGTGAAGCCGACGTGTTTGTTCTCCCAGCCCTCGGCGTTGTCGACATCGAGACCTCGGACGCCCAACACGACCGAGCTCAGCTCACCGTCGATCGTGTAGCGGTCGACGTCGAGCTGATCCGACCCGATGTTGCCGAGGAAGCGGTACACGTTGCGGCCCCGCTGCAGCCGCTCGAAGGCCTCGCCGGTGATGAGCGGATCGAGGACGCGAATGTTGCGCAGCACCGTGGCGCTCGCGCGGAGCTCGGCGGCGTCGATGTCCTCGTCGTAGGTGACCTGCTCGCTGGTGATGGTGTCGAGCCCGAAAGCGGCCCGGGTCGCCCCGATGTTGCGTTCGATGTAGAGCGCTTCCCGGGTCGACTCCGCCGGATTCACGGTGCGCCACTGCACGAAGGCCGGATAGATGGCACCGACCAGGATGGCCACGAACGCCCACAGCCCGACCGCCACCGCCGGCAGCGCCCAGCCGCGCCGCCGGATGTTCCACACGAGCAGGAGGGCGGAGAACAACGAGATCGCCAGCAGCAGGTTGATGGCGGGGAGCCGGGCCTCGACATCGGTGTAGCCGGCGCCGTTGACGAACCCGTTGGTCGACGTGGTCAGCTCGAAACGCTGGAACCAGTAATCGATCCCCTTCAACACCGCCAGGGCGGCGAGCAGTACGGACACGTGGACCTTGACCAGCGGCGTCGCCCGCTCGCCGGGGGTCTGCAAACGGATCCCACCATTGAGGTAGTGGGCGATCGCCGTCAGCACGAGGACGAACATCACCGCGCCGAAGGCCCAGTCGAGGACGAAGCTCAAGAACGGCAGCCGGAAGATGTAGAAGCCGACGTCTCGGTGGAAGAGCGGATCGTCGATGCCGAAGGACTCGGCGTTTCGGAACAGGATCCACTCGTTCCAGTGGTTCGCGGCGGGTACACCGACGATCAGCCCGAGCAGGGCGGCGATGCCGGTACGCACCAGCGCGATCCGCGGCCCGATCACCCGGTGATAGTGCGCCAGGAGCTCGTCTTCGGGGCCCAGGGTGCGGGTCAGCGGATCGGGCCCCAGACGGTCGGCGACGACGAGGTTCACCCACAGCAGGAGCGCGAAGAACACCGAGAACACCACGGCGAGGCCGATCCGCACACCGACCACGCCGGTCCACACGTCGCCGCGGCCGAGGCTGTCGAACCAGAGGTAGTCGGTGTAGATCCGGGCCACGCCGCGAAGCGACAGGATCAACACGATGAGCATGGCCAGGCCGATGGCGATAGCCACTCGGCCACCCCGGAAGGTACGCCGACGCGGCCGGGGCATGTCTCGAGCGGGACGCATCGAGCGTGAGCCTACCGGTCGGCTGGGATCAGGCCGCCGCGCCGGAGGCGCTGACCACTTCTCGCACCTGGTGGCTCCGCACATCCCGGTAGATCGAGCGGATGCGGGTGAGGATCCGATCCACGTCGCCCGCATCCTCCGACAGGCACGATGTCACCCGTCGCCGCACCACTCCGACCACCGCGCTGGCGATCTGATCGGCCTGGGCGCGGCTCACGAGGTCGGCCATGCTGCTGGCCACCCGCGCCGCGTGGATGTCGGTCAGGCCGAGGAGCTCGTCGACCGAGATGTCTCCCTTTCGGCGCCGGACGAGGTCCAGCGCCTCGTTCTGCTCCTCGCTCAACGATCGTTTGACGGCCCGCACCAACTCGTCGGCGAGCGCGGCCGACGGCGCCACGACGCGCAGGGTGACCGGCGCCGCCGGTTCGGCCGGGGGCGACGATGCGGTGTCGACGCGTTCTGCCGCGACCGGTTCTGCCGTGACCAGTTCTTCCGTGACCGGTTCTTCGATTGCGGGTTCGGCGACCGCGGCCGGGGCCACGTCTTCGAGCACGGCCTCTGCCGATGCCAACCGCTCGAGGCGCCGCTTCCGCATCGTCGAGAAGAGGTCGTCGACATCGGGGGCGCCGGGAGACGTGGAGTCGTCGCTCACGTCAGGCGCGTCGTCGGGCGTCACGTCGGCGTTCGGCTCCTCCTGTACTGCGAGGTCGGGTTCGGACTCCAGCTCAGGTTCGGGTTCGGATTCCGGCTCAGGTTCGGGTTCGACCGCGACCGCCGCCGTCTCGAGTTCATCCACCGCCGCGTCGGGTTCATCCCCCTCCGGGTCGGGTTCCTCGATCTCGGGGTCGGGCTCGACCTCAGCTGCCGCGAGCTCGGCCTCGAAACCGGTCTCCACGAGCACATCGACCGGCACTTCCTCCGACACCACAAGAACGATCTCGACCTCGGCCGTCGACGGGCCCTGGGAGCTCAGGTCGACCATGGGATGACCGACCAGCCGAGCCGCAGCGATCTCCTCCTCCAGGTCTTCGACGGACAGCGGCTCGTCGACGATCCGGCGTCCGGCGGTCTCCGCGGCCACCCGTGCGTCCTGCAACGAGTACTGCAACTCCTGAGTCGACTCCTCCAACGTGCGCCGCACGTGGTCGTACGCGCCCAGGAGCCGCTCGCGGCCGGCGCGGAGCTGCTCGATCTGCGTGCGCATGGCGTGGCGCCGATTCGAGAGGTCCTCGAGCATGCGGTGACGCACCAACCGAGCCTCCTCGACGAGGATCCGGGCCTCCTCGCGGCCGCGGGCGACCTCCGCCTCGATGATCTGATCGATCTCGGCCAAGCGGGCCTCGCCATCGGACTGGCGTTGCGCCACCGCCGCATCGGCCTCGGCCAGACGCTGCGACGCCACCTCGTCGGCCTGGGCACGACGGCGGGCGCTGTCGGCCCGAGCCGCCTCCAGGACGGCCTCGGACTGCGCTTCGGCCCGCTGGACCCGCTCCTCCGCCGCGTGACGACCGGCGACGATGACCCGCGTGGTCTCCTCGCCGACGAGGTGCGCCAGCTCATCGTCGTCGAGCTCGGACATCGACACGGCCCGGCGCCGAGCGGCGTCGAGCTCGATCTGCAGCGCGGCGACCCGCTCGTGGAGCACCCGCACGTGCGAAGCCACGGCGTGAAGATGTCGCCGGACCTCATCACGGTCGTACCCTCGGCGGGCGAGGGCGAACTCGGCGGCCGCGACCGCCTCGGGATCGGCGACGTCCAGGGAGGGAGCGCCTGGCGGCCAGGAGTCGGTCACGACACAGATGGTACGCCGAACCGCCCGAGGCAACCGGGATCTGTCGACCCGAATCGGGTCCGGGAGGCCGAGGGTTCGCCTCAGGGACCGCAGTCGGCCGTGAACTCCGGGATGACGCTGGTGTCACCGCCGTGCTCGGCCAGCGCCGCCAGCGCTTCGTCGAGTGACCGCACGCCGACCACCTCGATGCCCTCGACGTCTCGGACCTCGTCGACCTGCACCTCGGGAACGAGGAACAGTGTCGCGCCGTTCGCCCGGGCCGCCACCACCTTCTGGGGAAGCCCACCGATCGGGCCGACGCAGCCGGCGATGTCGATGGTCCCGGTCGCGGCAACGCGTGCGCCCCCGGTCAGCTCTCCGTCGGTCAAACCGTCGAGCAGCGCCAGGGTGAAGGCCAGGCCCGCGCTCGGACCGCCGACGTTGCCGGAGTCGATCTGCACGTCGAACGGCAGCGGCGCTTCGATGATGCGGGTCTCGACGCTGACGCCGAGGAACCCGCCGTCGCGATCGGGGTGCTCTTCGAGCACGACCGTCACATCGACCGGTGCGCCGTCGCGCTCGATCGTGAGCTCGACCGACTCCCCGGGCGCGGCCGCGGTCAGGACATCCACCAGCTCCTGCGAGTTGGCGATCGCCTGGCCGTCGGCCTCCTCCACGACATCACCCCGCTCGAGGATCCCCGCCGCCGGGCTGTCATCCACCACCTCCACGATGGCGGCGCCGTTGTCGTCGAACACGTCGTAGCCGAGGACGGTCAAGGCGACGAGGGTCGCCACGGACTTCGAGACCTGCATGAGCTGGAGGTCGTCCTCCCGCTTCTCGTCACGGCTGCGACCCTGGAACACGAGGTCCTCGTCGACGATGTCGGTGTCGTCTTCGACATACCGGGCCCACAACCACTCGAACGCGCTGAGTCGGTCGACGTTGACCGTGGTGTAGAGCACCTCGCCCTCGCTCGGGAAGAACTCGAGCCCTTCGACGACGATGAACGGCTCGGTGGCGTTCAGAGTGCCGGGGCGGATGCCCACGGTGCCGGTCAATACGACCGAACCCGCCACACCCCCACCGAGCGCGAGCACCGACGCCACCACGCCCGCCACCAGCGGCCACCGGCGCGAACGGCCCGGTCCGTCGATGCGACTGTTCGGCCGAGGCGGCTCCACGAGGGTCGATTCGGCATCCGTCGAAAGGGCCGACGGTGGGGTAGGTCCGGCATCGGGCCAGGGAGGCCCGGGTAGGGTGGGGGGCGTCGTGTCGACCTGGTCCATCTTCGTCGTCTTCCTGGGGCTCCTGATCGCCTGGCGCCAGTGGCCGCCCGCCGGTCAGCCTGCCACGATCCGGCTCACGCCGGCGCGCGCCAGCAGCGACCGGATATCGGCCCCGTCACGGTCGAACCGCTCGATGCCGCTCCTCGCCACCACCCCACGATCGACCCGGGGACCCTCCGGGCACCCGGACGACACCGACCCACCGGTCGGGCGACGTCCGCGACGCAAACCGGCGGCCATGCGGATTCCCTGGTGGCGGCGCCTGCGGTCCGGTGTCGGGCTCGGCCTGCTGGTCGGGCTGCTCGGACTCGGCCTGGCCGCGTCGATCGGACTCATCCTGCTGCTGGGTGGTTTCCTGCTCGAGCAGGTCGTGTCGGGCTGACCGACACCCGCGGCGGGGAGGCGCTGTGTCAGCTCAACGCCCGAACAGGCCACGGCGGCCCGACGACTGCGAGCTCGACTGGTCGTCGCCCCAGGCCCCCGGAGGGTTGAACTCTGGTGCAGGCGGCTCGTGAGGGGCCGATTCCGACGCTGCCGGTTCGCCGTAGCCGTAGATCGCGGCCTCGTCGTCGCCGAACTCATCGCTGACCTCGACCTCGACCCGCTCCGCGGACAGTTCGGCCGAGATCGGCTCCTCGAGCACCGGCTCGGGATCGGCGCCGGGACCCATGGCGTAGGCGGGATCCGAAGCCGGCGCTCCTGGCGCTTCCCAGACCGACCCCGGGGCCGGAACACCGTGCGGCTCGGCCGAGATCGGGCCACTGGAGCGGGGCGCCGCGGGGGCCGTTTCGACGGCCTGGCGTGGCCCCTGCGGGGCCGGGTCCTCCCACGGAGCGGCACCGCGATCGTCGGCCCAGGCCGGCTCGGCGGGCGGAGCGGGCTCAGCTGGGGACGCCGCGGCTTCGTCGGCGCGCCGGCGGAGGAGGCGCCGGCTGGGTCTCGGCCACGGGGGCGTTGACCTGGGTCGACGCCGCCTGGAGCGCCAGCGGAGCCGGGTCCTCGACGAGCACCCGGTAGTACGGCTTGACCTCGTAGTGCAGGCGGTCGAGCCGGAACAGCCCGGCGTCGGCGACGTCGTGCTCGTTGCGTAGCATCTCGACGTACGCTGCAGCTTCCCCCAGGTCGTCGAACTGCCGATACCGGGGTTGGGCTCCGCCATCCGTGATGATGACCATGTACGACACGTCGTTCTCCTACCTGCACCGTTGTCCGACCCCATCGGCGCCAGAGGGAACGACTTGAGCAGCGCGGGGACGCCAGTTGCATCCTAGGCAAGGTGACGAGGCCGAGATCGGGCAGCTGCGCCATGCAGCGGTGATCGCCGGACACCGCGGCGACACCGCCACGGCCCGTCGTCTCCTGCCGACCGCGGATCCGGTGGTGCGGCGGCTGGCGCTCGGCGCCCTGCACCGCTCCGGCGGCCTGGAGGACCGCGACATCGACGCCGCGTTCGCCGATCCCGACCCAGGGGTACGAGTGCGCGCCATCGAGTTGGCGGTCGACCGCATCCACATCGACCTCGTTCCGCACCTGCACGACCCCGATCCGCTCGTCTCCCAGACGGCGGCCTGGGCGCTGGGCGAGCGAGGCGCCGCAGCGAGCCACACGATCGACGTGCTGTCGGCGGTGGCGACGGGGCACCGCGATGCGCTCTGCCGGGAAGCCGCAGTGGCGGCGCTCGGAGCCATCGGCGACGACGACGGCCTCCCGGCCATCCTGGCGGCGACCAGCGACAAGCCGGCCGTCCGGCGGCGGGCCGTGATCGCGCTGGCGCCCTTCGACGGCCCCGAGGTCGACGCCGCCCTATCCCGGGCGCTGACCGATCGGGACCGCCAAGTCCGCCAGGCCGCCGAGGATCTCCTCAACGACGACGGGTGACTCCCGCACGACACCCGTCAACGACAGGTGTCCCCCACACCACACCCGTCAACGACGGGTGTCCATGAACATCGCTTTGACCGCTTCGTAGGACTCGATGCACTGGCCGGCGCCCAGCACCACGCACTCCAGCGGCGCCTCGACCAGGCGAACCGGCACCTGAGCCTCGGAGCGATGCGCTGGGCGAGGCCGCGGAGCATCGCGCCGCCGCCCACGAGGTTGATGCCCTGCACGATCAGGTCCTGCGCGAGTTCCGGCGGCGCCTGGGCGAGGCAGGACAGCACGGAATCGACCATGGCCGTGACCGGTTCGTCGATGGCGACCCGGATCTCCTCCGGGTCGAGGACGACGGTCTTCGGCAGGCCGCTCATCAGCTCGCGGCCCCGCACCTCGGCGCGGACCTCGTCGTCGGTCGGCGCCGCCGACCCGATGGTCAGCTTGATCTCCTCGGCCGTGCGTTCGCCGATGGCGATGCCGTACTCGCGGCGTACGTAGACCTGGATGGCGGCGTCGATGTCGAACGAGCCGATCCGCACCGCCTGCAGGGCCACGATGCCGCCGAGCGAGATCAGCGCGGTCTCGGAGGTGCCGCCGCCGATGTCGACCACCATGTTGCCGACCGGCTCGTGGATCGGCAGGCCGGCGCCGATGGCCGCGGCCATGGGCTGCTCGATCAGCTGCGCTTCGGCGGCGCCGGCGCGGCGGGCGGCCTCGGTCACCGCTCGACGCTCGACCGCGGTGATCGCCGACGGCACGCAGATGACCACCCGGGGCCGGTTGAAGCGGCTGACACCGACCCGTTGCAGCAGCAGCCGGATCATGCGCTGGGTGACGTCGAAGTCGGTGATGGCGCCCTTGCGCAACGGCCGGACGGCGACGATGTAGCTGGGGGTCCGCCCGATCATCTGCCAGGCCTCGCGGCCCATCGCCAGCACTTCGCCGTTGCGGCTGTTGAGCGCGATGACCGACGGCTCGTTCAAGCACGATGCCCTCGCCACGCGCGTACACCAGGGTGTTGGCCGTGCCGAGATCGATGGCGAGGTCACGTGCCATTCAGGCGTGTCCGTCGTTCCGGGCCACCACGACCGGGTCGAGTCGATCCGGGCTATTCGTCATCGGCGAGGACCCGAATCGGCGACGGCGGTTCGTGGGTCCGATCGTCGACCATCAATCGAGCCGATGCAGCACCGCGTCGGGGTCGGCCGGCGGTGCGCCCGCCCGCTGAACGCCCACAGCACCAACGAGCCGACGACGCTCGAACCCACGGCTCCGAGCAGGAACATCAGACTCGTGCTCATAGGTTCGAATCCGAGGTCGCCCAGCGTCTCATTCAGCGCACCTCACTGATCTCGGTGGCGTCCAGGCCCCAGCTCTCGCCATCGCGCCACACTTCGCGCTTCCAGATCGGCGCGGTCGCCTTCAGGGTGTCGATGCAGTAGCGACCGGCATCGAAAGCGGTGTCGCGGTGGGGTGACGAGACGACGACCACGACCGAGGATTCACCGACCGGAACCCGGCCGGTCTTGTGGACGATGCCGATGCACCGCACATCGGGCCATCGCACCCGGGTTTCCTCGGCGATGCGGGCGAAACGCTCGGTCACGTGCTCCTCGTACGCCTCGTATTCGAGGACGGAGACATCGGGCCGACCCTCGGAATGGTCACGAGCGGTGCCCGAGAAGAGCACCACCGCACCACAGTCCGGGCGCACGGCCCAGTCGTAGAGACCGGCGACGGGCAACGGCTCCGCCGTCACGCGAAGCCAGGTGTCAGCAGTGCGGTCCACGGCGGCCATCGTAGGCGAGCCGCCGACCAGGCCCACACCGGGTCGGCCTCGGGGCGCCCGATCGGCCCGGGGCCGCCGGCCCGGCCGCGATCACGGAGGAGTGGATCGTCGGTATCCTCTCTGGCCGTGACGTCCAACTTCGACGACGACGAGTTCAACGGGGTGCCTCTGCCCCCGGAGGATCGTTTGTGGCGTCACCCCTCGGAGCTCCGGCACCTCGCCGGCGCCTCGGCGTCGGCCACTCCGACCCCGGCCCCCACGCGGGCCGCGCCTCGAGTGGCCCGCACCGCGCCCCGACGCAGCTGGGGGGTGGTCGTCGCCGCCGCGCTGGCCGGTGGGTCGGTCGTCGGAGCCTTGTGGTTCACGCTGGGTGCGATCAGCCCTCGAACCGTTTACGTCACCGAACGCGTGCCGGTGCAACCCCTCGATTCCACGCCTCCGCGGCTCGTCTCTCCCGAGGACTGGGCCGAACAGGTCGCCATCTCGGCCTGGCCCAGCCTGGCCCGGGTGGAGCTCGACGACGGTCCGTCCATCACCGGCATCGTCATCCGCGACGACGGGTTGCTCGTCACCGCCGCCGGACCGCTCGGCAACGAGCGAGAGGTCACGGTGTCGCTCCCTGACGGCGAGACGGTGCGGGCCACCGTGCTCGGCATCGACCCGTTGACCGACATCGCCGTGCTGAACGTCGACGCCGAGAACCTCATCCCGGCGCTGCTGAGCCGAGACCACGTCATGCAGGAAACCGATTCCGTTGCCGTCGTCGGCACGGCCGGCAACGACGCCTTCGTCGAGCGCAGCGAGGTCGAGCTGCCCGGCCCGGTCCTGCGTTCGGACTCCGGGTTCCACCCCGATCTGACCCCGCTCGGGCTCACCCAGGCGGCCCCCGGGTCCGCCGTACTCGACGAATCCGGCGCCGTCGTCGCCGTCGTCACCTCGTTGCGCCAGAGCGCCAACTCCTTCGCGGTCCCGATCGACACCGCCCGGGAGATCGCCCTCACGATCGCCGCACGCGACCAGGTCACCCATGACGGATGGATCGGGGTCGATGTCCGCAGCCTCGACCAGTACGCCGACGCTGATCCTCTGGTGCGCAGCAGCGTGCAGGTCTCCGACCTCGTCCCCGGGGGGCCGGCCGCGGCTGGCGGACTGCGCATCGACGACATCATCGCGTCGATCGACGGCCGCACCATCGGCGACCGCTCGGTGTTCGCCACGCTGGAACGCTCGCTCGCGCCCGGCCAGGTGGTGACCCTCGAGGTGTGGCGATTCAGCGACGGGCTGGTGCCCCTCGAGACCGTGATGGTCGAGGTCGAGCTGGGCGCCCGGCCGGCCCGCTAACGACGTCGCAAGCGGCGCACACCGATCACTGCCGCGATCCCCAGCCCGACCAGCGCGGCGACCATCACGCCGAGCGCGATCTCCTGACGCCGGCGGGCCGTGAGCCGGTCGAGCGGGCCGGGGTCGAAGGCGGCGACGTACGCCTCGGCGTTCGACGACGTCTCCTGCCAACCGAGGGCCTTGAGGCGGTCGTTGGCGACCGCCCAGGGGTAGGTCGTATAGGGCACCAGACCCGGCGGCGAGGCGCCGATCCCCACGCGGCGCCGGAGCAACAGCACCGAGCGAGCCCAGTTGGCGCCGAGCCGCAACCGCGGTTTGGGGCCCATCAGGGCCCGGAACTCGTCGCCTTGGATCCAGCCGTCCGGGGCCACGTTGAGCACACCGTCGACCCGGTGTTCGACGGCGGCGATGACGGCGGTGGCCAGATCGTCGGCGTGGAGGAACTGGACCGGGGCGTCGCCTTCGTCCGTGCGGACGACCGCGGCATCCGCCAGCACGCGAGCCAAACCACCGCGTTCGCCCTCGGCCACCGTGACCGTGGGCCGCAGGACGGTGAGGGCGCGGTCCGGTTGTCCGATGCGCCATTCGAGGCCGATCCGCTCCATCTCCGCCTTGCGCACGGCAAACGGGTACTCCGGATTGGGGCGCATCGGAGCATCTTCGGTGAGGGGGATCGAGTTGCCCGACCAGGCGCCGTACACCATGGCACTCGAGACGAGGATCATGTGCTCCACCGTGCGGGCGGCGTCGAGGAGGCGCCGGGTCACGGTGAGGTCGATCGGGTGGCCGTCGCTGTCGTCGTCGTCGTCGGCTCGAAGCAAGGAGGCCAGGTGGATCACGACGGTGGCGCCGTCGAGCAGGTCGGCCAGGTCGACGGTGGCCAGGTCGGCCTTGACGAACTGCGCGCCGACCGGCGGGTCGACGCTGCGGACATCGACGGCGACGACCACGATGTCCGGGTACGCGTCGGCCAGCAACGCGCAGACCCGGCGACCGACCCGGCCGGCCGCACCCGTCACCACGATGCGCGCCGATGCCGTCAGCACCCCGCCATCAACGGCTCCGATGGACACGAGGGGCGGTCGGTTCATCAGTTCATCCTCCTACGATGCCCATGTGAGTGACGGTGACCCGTTCGGCGATGACGAACCCGGAGACGGCGATTTCGGCGGCATGCCCTTCTTCGCCGAGATCCTACGGATGTTGCAGGGCCAGGGATCCGTGAACTGGGACACGGCCCGGCAACTCGCGGTCTCGATCGCCACCGAGGGTAGCAGCGAGCCGAACGTCGATCCCCTGCGGCGCCTTCACGTCGAGCAGCTGGCCCGGGCCGCCGAGCTCCACGTGGCCGACCTCGTCGGCTCGACGATCAGCTCGACCGGGCGGCCCGTGCACGTCGTCCCGGTGAGTCGCACGACGTGGGTGATGCACAGCCTCGATGCCTACCGCTCCCTCTTCGAGAAGCTCGCCGGCTCGTTGGCCGCCGCCGGGCCTGATCCCGCCGATGCCGATCCGTTCCTCGCCCCGCTGATCGGGGCGTTGACACCGATGCTCATGAGCTTCACGGCCGGGAGCCTCGTCGGGCACCTGGGCCACCGCTCGCTCGGCATCTACGACCTCCCTCTGCCCCGACCGGGTTCGGACGACATCGACCTCGTCGTCCCGAACGTCGACGCCTTCGGGACGGGGTGGAGCCTGCCCGAGGACGACCTGTTCCTGTGGCTGTGCCTCCACGAGTTGCTGCACCACGCCATCCTGGGTAGCACGCCGATGGGCGAGCGGATCACCTCGCTCCTCCACGAGTACGCCGCCAGCTTCCGACCCGACCCGGGCGCGATCCAGGATCGGCTGGGGCGCCTCCAGATCGCCTCACCCTCGGATCTGGCCGGTCTCCAGGACCTCCTGTCCGACCCCGAGGTCATCCTCGGTGCGGTCGGCTCACCCTCCGATTCCGTGGCCGGCCGCAACCTGGCCGCCTCGGTCGCGGTGGTGGTCGGTTGGGTCGATCACCAGATGGACAAGATCGGCCAGCGCCTGATCGGGAGCTACGCCCAGATCACCGAGGCGCAGCGCCGGCGTCGGGTGACCGCTGACGCGGCCGACCGCTTCGTCGAGCGCATCCTCGGTCTCGAGCTCACGCAAGCCCAATACGACCGGGGCGCCGCCTTCATCGACGGCGTGGTCGAACGAGCCGGACCCGACGCCCTCGAGCGGCTGTTCACCGCCGAGCACCTCCCCACCCCGAACGAGGTCGACGCCCCGGGCCTGTGGCTGGCTCGCATCGACCTGTCACCCGGCGACTGACCACCGCTCGCGCACCAGCACCTCACCCGGGTATGGCCGGCCGGGTGGGGCTGGCCCGCGGAGGCTCAGTGGCCGCGGTGGCGATCGTCGGGGTGGAGCGGACGCAACTCGACCCCGTCGACGGAGGACACGACCGGGCCCCACCCTTCACCGGCCCAGGAGTCCGGGGCCTCCGGCCGGTGTGGCGACTCGTCGCCGGGTGGTGGTGAGACGTCGTCAGCCAGAGGCTCCGGTCGGAGCGGGGGTCCCGCTTCGTCGAGCTGTGGTTGGCGCCAACGCTCGGGTTCGACGTCGGGCGGAGCGGCGGCCGATGCCGGGTTGGCGGCCGGCGCCGGGTTGGCCGAAGCCGCCGGACCGGCCGGGGCGGTCACCGTCTCGGGAATCGAGCCCCCGGAGCGGATCCGTTCCCGCACGCGAAGCGCCGCCACCCGGCGCCGCCATGCGGCGAGGGAGACATCGCGGCCGGTGCGGACACCCAGCAGGTAGGACACGGCGGCGAAGCCGGCCACCAGGGCGATCGTGAAGTAGCCGAGCCGGGCATTCCGGATGGGCGACACCACCGCGATGAAGGCGCCGACGGCCCACGTGAGCTGGAAGCGCGCCTCGAACCTCGCGAAGCTCCGGCCGTAGTTGGCATCCGGAGCGTCGCGCTGCACGAGCGAATCGAACGCCAACTTGCCCGCCGCGGTCGCGAACGACACCGTCAGCGCGGCGGCAAAGGCCCCGGACACCCCGCCTCCCCACGTCGCGAGAAGGGCGGCCGCCACGACTGCAGCCAGCACCCCGGCGAGGATGTTCTCCTCCGGTTGCTTCTTCCGCAGCTCCGGCGCCATCCGCGACCCCACGACCGTGCCGATGCCGGCGCCGAGCAGCACAACCCCGAAATGCCACGCCGGTGCTCCCGGCTCTCCCGTCACGTCGACGCCGCGGAAGACCCCGGCCGCGGCGCCGACCGCGGCGCCCTTGTCGGCGAAGTCCAATCCATCCTCACCACCTCGGAACTCGAAGGCCAGCAGGAAGGTGAGGAAGCCGACGATGCCCCGGAGCAGGGCCATCGCCGTGGCGGCGAGGACGATGCCCGTGCCGCGCAGCTCGACGCGCTCGGCCTCTGCGACCTCGGTCGGCGCAACCACGACTCGGGGCAGCCCGATCGCGGCCAGGGTCCCGGCGAGGAACACCAACATGGCGACACCGACCGACAGGGCCGGGCCCCCGACGAAGACGAACAGCGCGCCCAGACCGGCGCCGCTCATCCCCCCGAGCGCCGACAGCAGGGCCAGCTTGGAGTTCGCCTCGACCAGCTCATCGTCGGTGCCCACCAGGCTCGGCACCGAGGCGCTCTTGGCCACCGAGTAGCCCTTCTGGAGCACGAGCATCCCGAACGCTTCGGGGAACAGCAGCAGGCTGTCGATGTCGCGCATCATGAAGAAGGCGAGCACGACACGCGCCGCGTTGGTGGCGATCATCATCGTGCGGCGTCCGCCCTTGGCGCGGTCGATCGCCGGACCGATCAGGGGCGTCACGACCGCGAACGGGGCGATCGTCAGCAGGAGGTAGAGGGCCACCCGGCCCCGCGCCTCGCCGGTGGGCGCCGAGAAGAACACGGATCCCGCCAGGGCCACGGCGATGAAGCCGTCGCCCAGGGTGGTCAAGGTGTGCACGCGGGCCAGGCGGGTGAACGGCGACAGCACGAACGCCCCGGGGCCGGGGAGGTCGTATCGGGGCGGTTTCTGGAGCGCCCGCCAGCCGGGCTTCTGCTGGTTCACTTCCGCCAATCCTAGGGGTCGGCGTCGACCGAGCTTCCCCGCCCGGGTCACGACCGGGCGGGATCGGTCAGCGGGTCGGTTCCCTCGGCTTGTCGTACTTGTAGCCGAGGCCCCGGATAGTGACGATCCGGCTCGGAATCCGTGGATCGTCCTCGATCTTGGCCCGCAGCCGCTTCACGTGGACATCGAGCGTCTTGGTGTCGCCGTAGTAGTCGGAGCCCCACACCCGATCGATGAGGGTGGCTCGGGTCAACACCCGGCCGGCGTTGGCGATCAGCAGGGACAGCAGATCGAATTCCTTCAGCGGCAACGACACCTGATCGCCCCGCACCGTGACCTCGTGTCGATCGGGATCGACGGTCACGTCGCCGACGGAGACCGCTGCGGTGGGTTCGCTGCCGGCATCGGCGACGCCGCCCTCCACGCCGGTCCGGCGGAGCACTGCGCGCATGCGCGCCACCAGCTCGCGGAGGCGGTAGGGCTTGGGGACGTAGTCGTCGGCGCCGACCTCGAGACCGACGACCGTGTCGATCTCCTCCCCCTTGGCGGTGACCATGATGATCGGCACGCTCGAGCGGGTACGGATCTCCCGGCACAGGTCGATGCCCGACACGGTGGGCAACATGACGTCGAGCAGCACCAGATCGGGCCGGTACTCCTCGAAGGCGGCCAACGCCGCGCCACCGTCGTCGACGAGTTGCACGTCGAAACCCTCACGCTGGAGGCCGATACGCAGCGCCTCCGAAAACGACGGTTCGTCCTCGACCACGAGAATTTCGGGCCTCTGACATGTCATGCTCCTCGGCGTTCGCCGTCCGGGGGGACGACCTCGGATGGCTGGGGGAAGAAGTCGATCGGGACGACGGACACGGGGCCGGTGCCGACCGGGACCAGGATGGTGAACGTGGAGCCCATGCCCTCCCGGGAGACCACTCGCACCGTGCCGCCGTGGTTCGTGGCGACGTGGCGGACGATCGACAGCCCGAGGCCCGTCCCGCCGGTGGCGCGCGAGCGGCCCCGGTCGACCCGGTAGAACCGCTCGAAGATCCGGTCGAGGCTTCCGGCGGGGATGCCGATGCCGTGATCCTCCACGGCCACCGCCACCTCGTCCGCGGTGGCGGCGACCCTGAGGGTCACGGATCCGCCGGCATCGGAGTACTTGACGGCGTTCTCGAGAAGGTTGTGCAGGGCCGAGACCATTTGGGGTCGGTCGCACCACATCACGATCGAATCCGCGATCGGGCCGACCTCGATGGTGATGTGGTGTTGGTCGGCGAACGGCCGGACCCGGGTCAGGGCCTCGTTCACCAGCTCGGCCACCCGGATGCTGGCCACCGCCATCGAGCCCGGGCCTTCCAGACGGCTGAGATCGAGGAGATCGTCGATCAGCCGGGTGAGCCGGAACGCCTCGGCGTTGAGCCGTCCGGACAGGGACTCGATGTGGGCGGGATCGGTCTCACCGACCAGTGTCTCGGCCAGCAGGCTGAGCGCGCCGACCGGCGTCTTGAGCTCATGGCTCACGTTGGCCACGAAGTCGCGGCGCACCGCGTCGAGGCGATGCTGCTCGGTGACATCGTCGATCAGGACGGCGGCCCCGATCCGCTCCCGGCTCCCGACCAAGGGCTGGGCTGACACCAGAAGGGTCCGGCGAGGCGGCCCGAAGAGGTCCACCTCCCGCTCGGCGGCCTCGCCCTTCAAGGCGTCGCCCAACAGCTCCCGCATGGCCTCCTCGACCAGCGCATCACCGTGGCGCGCGCTGACGAAACCATCGGCGAACCTGTTCGTGTACACGTTGCGACCCGTGTCGTCGACGATGACCACGCCCTGGGTGACTCGGTCGAGAGCGGCGCGGAGCCGCTCGACCGCCGTCTCGTGCTCCCGGTGATGCGATTCGAGCGACGCTTGTTGACGCCGCACTTCCGCGGCCAGGCGACCGGGCGTGTTGGCGGTCGATGCATCCAGCTGGCGGGCCAGTTGCTCGAGTTGGCGGCGTTGCCCGACCAGATAGCCCGAACCCGCAGCCAGACCGGCCGTCACCAGGATGAGCGCCAGCACAAGCAGGGACATGGCGGCGCCGCGAACTCAGGCTTCGGACCCGTGGTCGCCGAACGTGGACTCCCCGTCCATGCCGTGCGCGACCCGGAACGCTTCGCGGGCCGCCCCGGTGTGCTCGGGCATCCATCCGGTCACCATGTACTGAACCCGGTCGCCGATCTCGACCGCGTGATCGCCGATCCGCTCCAGATAGCGGCCCACCAGAGCCAGTTGGACGGACGTCTTGACGTCGAGCTCGCCGGCGTTCTGGGCTTCGAAGATGGCGCTGATGTACTCGGCGTGCATGGTGTCGAGCCGGTCGTCGATGTCGTGGAGCGCGCCTGCCAAACCGGCGTTGGCCTCGACGTAGCTGTCGATGGCCAATCGGGTGAGGCGGACCGATTCATCGCTCATCTGGCTGATCATCCCGCGCAGCTTGGGGCTGAGCCGTAGACCGAACATACGGCGGCTGGCCTTGCAGATGTTGACGGCCAGATCGGCCGAACGCTCGAGCTCGGCGTCGATCCACATGGCGGCCACGATGGCGCGCAGGTCCTTCGCCATCGGCTGCTGAAGCGCGAGGGCGCGGTAGCACGCTTCCTCGATGTGCAGTGCCTTCATGTCGATGGCGTCGTCGGAGCTGATGATGTGTTGCGCCTCCTCGAGATCGTTCTCGAGGAGGGCTTGTGTCGCCCTCGGTATGGTCTCGGTCACCCGAGCGGCCAGCGCGATGATCTCGCCGCGGATCTCGTCGAGTTGTTGATGGAAGGTCTTGCGAATCTCGTCGGCCACGGGTTTCCTCGGGAGAGTCGGACGGGGGGATCAGCCGAAGCGGCCGGTGATGTAGTTCTCGGTGCGCTCGTCGGACGGGTTGGAGAAGATCGTCTCGGTGCGGTCGTACTCCACGAGCACACCTGTGCGGGTGTCGTTCTCGGAGTGGACCTCGGCGGTGAAGAAGGCGGTGCGATCGCTGACCCGGGCCGCCTGCTGCATGTTGTGGGTCACGATCAGGATCGTGTACTCGCCCTTGATCTCCTGCATGAGGTCCTCGATGCGCGCCGTGGCGATGGGGTCGAGGGCGGAGCACGGCTCGTCCATCAACAAGACATCGGGGTTCACGGCGATGGCCCGGGCGATGCACAACCGCTGCTGCTGACCACCGGACATGCCCATGCCCGAGGTGTTCAGCCGGTCCTTGACCTCGTCCCACAGCGCCGCCTTGCGGAGCGAGCTCTCGACCACGTCGTCGAGCTCGTTCTTCCGCTTGACGCCCGACAGCCGGGGACCGTAGGCGACGTTGTCGAATATCGACTTCGGAAACGGGTTCGGCTTCTGGAACACCATGCCGACCCGGCGGCGGACCTCGACCGAGTCGACCCGGGGGTCGTACAGATCGACTCCGTGGTAGTGCAGCGTGCCGGTGACCCGGGCGCCCGCGATCAGGTCGTTCATGCGATTGAAGCACCGCAGCACGGTGGACTTGCCACAGCCCGACGGCCCGATCAGCGCGGTGATCTCATGTTGGCGAATGTCGAGCGAGACATCGCGTACCGCTCGGAACGCGCCGTAGTAGACGTTCAGGTCTTCGACGTGGAACACCACCCGGCCGCGATCCACCTCACCGGGCCCCGACGCGACGGCATCGGTCGGGCGGGCGGCAGCGATGTTGATGGGGTCGAGGGTCACGGTGGCCGCGTCCTTGGGTCGGGAGTTGTCGAGCAGGGACATGTCAGGTTCCTCGGCGCTTTTCGAACCGGGACCGGAGCAGGATGGCCACCACGCTGAGAACGAGAACGATGAGCACCAAGATAAAGGCCGCGGCCGGCGCCAGGTTCTCCTGGAACTGGACGGGTGAGCCGGCCTTGTCCGCCTCGGAGCTCCACTCGTTGATGATGATCGGTAGCGCGGTGAACTTCTCGGTCAGCTGCCCGATGTCGAGAAAGCCCTCGTGCTCGGTCGCCAGCCGCCCCGTGATGGCGCCGACCACGAGGATCGGAGCCGCCTCGCCGATGGCCCGGGCCAACGACAGCAGCGACCCGGTGATGATGCCCGGGGCCGCATAGGGCAGCACCTGGGTGCGGATGGTGTCCCACTTCGTGGCGCCCAGGCCGTACCCACCCTCGCGGAGGGCCTGGGGCACGGCGCGGACCGCCTCGGCCGAGGTGATGATGATCACCGGCAACACGAGCACGGCGAGCGTCATCCCGGCGGCCATGACCGACGCCCCCTTGGTGAAGAAGTCGGTCGCCTTCACGAACAGCGACAGACCGAGGATGCCGTAGACGATCGACGGCACCCCGGCCAGGTTGCGGATGTTCACGGCGATGAACCGGGAGATCGGCCCGGTGTGGGCGTACTCCTCGAGGTAGATGGCGGCGGCGATCCCTGTCGGCACGGCGAAGATCAGCACGAACATCCCGATCCAGAACGAGCCGCGCAGGCCCTGGAAGATGCCGACCTGTGCATCGTCGGGCTGGGAACGAAGCTCGCCCGAGAGGAATCCCTGGAGGTCGTTCGACAGCACGGGCCACCCACGGCGGGCGATGTCGATGAAGAGGACGACCAGGACGGCGAGGGCCAGCACGAGGGCGCCGAGCAGCGCGAGCTGGAACGCGCGCCCGGCGGTGTCACGGCGGCCACCGTGGAGTTGGGCCTCGACCCGGCGGGTGATGTCTCGGGTGTCGACGAGGGGAGCGAGAACCATCAGTAGACCTCCCGGACCCGACGCACGAAGCGGTCGGCGGCCATGTTCAGTCCCAGGGTGACGATGAAGAGCAGCATGCCCAGGAAGAACAGGCTCGAGTAGGTGAGCCCGGCGGCATCGCCGGCCACCTGGTCCGTACCGATCACCGACGTCATGGCCGAGGTCACGCTCAGCCCGCCGTCGATCGGGCTGGCCGTGAACTGGGCCGACGAGGCGGCGCCGGCCGCGATCTTGGCCACCATGGTCTCGCCGATCGCCCGCGAGACGCCGATGATGACCGCGGCCACGATGCCCGAGACGGCTGCGGGCATCACCACCTTGATGCTGGTGGTCATCTTGCGGGCCCCGAGGCCGGCCGAGGCTTCGCGCAGAGCCTTCGGGACGGAGTTGAGCGCATCCTCGGCGACCGAGGCGATGAGGGGCACGACCAGCACACCCGTGGCGATCCCGGCCGCGGCGAAGTTCTGGGGTTCGGCGGAGTTGAAGAGCTTCTGGACGAGATCGGGCGAGATGGTGGTGAGCGCCCACCAGCCCAGCACCACGCTGGGAATGCCGGCCAGGACCTCGAGGATCGGTTTGAGCACCCGGCGGACCTTCACGCTGGCGTACTCGGAGAGATAGACCGCCGAGGCCAGCCCGATCGGGATGGCGACCAGCATGGCGACGGCCGTGATGATCAGGCTGCCGACGAAGACGGTCTTGAGATCGAACTCGCCCTGGCGGGGGTTCCAGCTCGACGTCCACAACGACCCGTAGTCGACGTGGACCAGGAAGTCGATCGCGTCCCGCAGCAGCGACCAGACGATGGCGGCACTGATCGCCACGGACACGAGCGCGGCCGCCATGAAGATCGCGTGCATCACCCGCTCGCGGGTGTGGCGCCGTGGACTGCCCGCGAGCATCTCGACGGTGATCGGCCCACGGAACATCGTGTCGGACATCACGGTCCCTTCAGGGGTGGAGCGGCGGGTGAAGGCGGGTCAGGGGGAGAACACGATGGTGGGGCCGGGGGAGGGGGAATCCCGGCCCCACCATCACAGCACAGCTCGTTCAGCGGTGCTGAGGTCTCACATCGACGCCCAGGCGTCGATGCTGGCCTGGAGGGTGGCGTCGTCGAGGTCGACGTAACCGACCTCGGAGACGGCGATCAGGCCGGCGCTCAGGTAGTAGTCGACGTAGGCGTGGACGGCGGGGTTCTCCGCAGCAGCACCGGCGTTGACGTAGATGTAGAGCGTCCGGCTCAACGGGTAGCTACCGTCGGCGATGGTGTCGATGCTCGAGGCCACGCAACCGTCACCGGCGTCGACCTCGAGCACCTTGACGTTGTCACCCTCGGCGGCGGCGAAGGCGAAACCGACCCACCCGAGCGAGCTCGACGAGCCCTCGATGTTCTGGATGATGACGTTGTCGTCGGCCGAGCTGGCGTAGTCCGGGCGGGTGACGCCCGCCTGGTCCTCGGTGATGGCGCCGGCCTCGAGCTGCACATCGGCGGGGTCGCCGAGTGCCAGCTCAACGAAGGCGTCATAGGTGCCGGACTCGGGACCGGGGCCGGTGAGGTCGAGCGAGGCATCGGGGAAGACGGTTGCCGAACCCAGTGCGGCGGCCAGATCCTGGGCGTCGGACCAGTTGCCGAAGCCTTCGGATTCCGGACCGATGAGGGCGTAGAGATCGGCCGTGGTCAGGCAGGTCACATCGGCGTTGTCCGGGCTGGTCATCACGGCGATGCCGTCATACGCGACGGCGAGCTCGATGAACTCGATGCCGGCGTCGGCGCAGGCCTGCGCCTCTTCGTCCTTGATGGCGCGGGACGCATCCGCGATGTCGGCCTCACCGGCGCAGAACTTCACGAAGCCATCGCCGGTGCCGGGGCCCTCGACGGTGACGTTCACATCGGGGGCCACATCGGCGAGCAGCTCGGCCACCCGCACGGAGATGGGCTCGACGGTCGACGAGCCGGAGACGAAGACGTCACCAGCGGCGGCGGGATCGACGCCTGCGGCGCCACCGTCGTCGGCGGCAACCGTGGTCTCGGTGCCTTCTTCGGCGACCGTCGTCGTGGCGCCATCCTCGGCCACCGTGGTCTCGGTGTCGACGGCGTCATCGTCGTCGTCACCACACGCCGCGGCCACGAGGGCCAGGCCGAGCACGAGAGCCAGCAGCGAGCGCCACTTGGTCTTGGGGGAAATCACGGAAACCGACCTCCTGGGTCTGTTCGTCGTCATGGGCCCACGCCCAGACGGTGCATCACTCGTCGGAGGACGCGCCTCCGACACCGAGGACGGTACGCAGAGCGGTTGACCACCCGGAATTCATCCGGTGAACACAACGTGAACGGTTTCCGAACAGCCGGCGTCGGGCCCGGTCTCAGCCGATCTCGGAGGCGGGCGGAGCCGCGGCGCGGGCCACGGCATCGACCTGGAACAGCTCCTGGGATGACACCGAATCGAGGCGCGGGCGCAGGCTCCAGCTGCCCTCGCCGTCGAGCGTCCACGACAGCCGTTCATCGTGCAGACACCTGTCGAGGATGTGCTGGAGACGACCCCGGAGGGCCGGGTCACCGATCCGCACCAACGTCTCGACGCGACGATCCAGGTTGCGCTCCATGAGATCGGCCGAGCCCAGGAGGTAGACCCCGGTGTCGGGACCGTCGCCGTTGGCGAAGGCGTAGACCCGGGAGTGCTCCAGGTACCGGCCGATGATCGACCGCACCCGGATGGTCTCGGACAGCCCCTCGACGCCGGGGCGCAGGCAGCACATGCCCCGGACGACGAGGTCGATCTCCACCCCGGCCTGCGAGGCCCGGTACAACGCATCGACGGTCTCGCGATCGACGAGGCTGTTCACCTTCATCACGATGCGGCCCCGGGCGCCGTACGACGCCTCGTTGGCGATCAGGGCCACCATCCCGGCCCGGAGCGCATAGGGAGCCATCATCAGCGATTGCAGCTGCAAGCCGCGCCCGTAGCCGGTGAGCGCATTGACGAGGGTCGACACGTCGGCGCCGATGACCGGATCGGCCGTCAGCAGACCGAGATCCTCGTACGTGCGGGCGGTGCGATGGTTGTAGTTCCCCGTGCCGAGGTGGACGTACCGCCGCATGCCGTCCGGCTCGTCGCGCACGACCATGCAGATCTTGGCGTGGGTCTTGAGGCCGACCAGACCGTAGGTGACGTGCACCCCCGACTGCTCCAACCGGCGGGCCCAGGTGATGTTGTTCGCTTCGTCGAACCGGGCCTTCAGCTCGATCATCACCGCCACCTGCTTGCCCGATTCGGCGGCGGCGATGAGGTTCTCGATCAGCGGGCTCTCCCCCGCCGTGCGGTACAGCGTCATCTTGATGGCGAGCACCGCGGGATCGTTGGCCGCCTGGCGCACGAACTCGCCCACCGACGCCGTGAACGAGGTGTAGGGGTGGTGCAGCAGGAGGTCACGGTCCCGCAACACGGCGAAGATGTCGGCCGGACGGCCTCCGTCGATCAGGTCGGCGTCGGCCACGCCGTTGAACGTCGGGAACAGGAGATCGGAACGATCGAGCCGGGTGAGCTGCCACAGACCGGTGCAGTCGAGCGGGCCGTCGATCTCGTAGACGTCGGTGTCGTCGAGGTCGAGCTCGCGGATCAGCCGGCGTCGAACCTCTGAGGTCATGTCCGAGCGCACCTCCAGCCGCACCGCCCGGCCGAACCGGCGCCGGCGCAGCTCCATCTCCACGGCGCTCAGGAGATCGTCGGCTTCCTCCTCTTCGAGGATCAAGTCGGCGTTGCGGGTCACTCGGAACACGTGGTGCTCGTCGACGTCCATGCCCACGAACAACCGGTCGAGGTGCGCGGCGATGAGGTCTTCGAGCCAGACGAACGCCGATCGACCGGGGACCTGCACGTATCGGGGAAGCGTGTCGGGCACCTTGACGCGGGCGAAGTGCCGACCGCCCGAGGTCGGGTGCCGGACCACGACCGCCAGGTTCAACGACAGGTCGGAGATGTACGGGAACGGGTGGCCCGGATCGACAGCCAACGGGGTGAGGATGGGCGACACCCGGTCGTCGAACATCGCCGACAGCCCGGCCGCCTCCTCCTGTGACACGTCGGTCATGGCGATGAGCTCGATCCCGGCTTCACCGAGCCCGGGGATCACTTCGTCTCGCAGGACCCGGTTCTGCTCGGCGATCAGGTCGGTGACGACCGAGCGGATCGCCGCCAGCTGGCGCTCGGGCGAACGGCCATCTGGCCCAGTCGACACGATCCCGGCCGCCAACTGGTCGGCCAGACCGGCGACGCGGACCTGGAAGAACTCGTCGAGGTTGCCCGAGAAGATGGCCAGGAACTTGGCCCGTTCCAGCAGGGGCAGCTCCGGATCGCCGGCCAGCGCCAGCACCCGGGCGTTGAACGCCAACCAGGACAGCTCCCGGCTCAGGAAACGTGTCGGGTTATGGTCGAATCCGCCGACTGTGGCGGTCGGGCCGTAGATCGGTGTTGTTTCGGTGGGGGCTTCGGTGACCGACATCGGGTTCTCTCATCGTCGCTCAGGTCCCGTCGGCACCGACGGGACCGGGATGAGTGGCTGCACGATCATCGAGGGCAGAGCTCCCGAACCGCCACGGTTCAGTCCTCGTCGTACCCGAGGTCCCACTCGAGGTAGATGCGCTCCCGCTCGGCGTCGCGGTTGACCCGCTCGCGGTTGCGCCGGAACTGCGGATCGTGGGGCGGCAGAAGAAGCAGTCGGGCGTTGACCCGATCACGGAACGCATCGATGATCGACCGCTCGCCCGACACCAGCCGAACGTCCCAATGAGGGGCGACCGGGCCCAGATACACGATCTTGGAGTGAGCTACCGGTGGCTCGGTGCTGACGTCGGACATCGCGGCTATCGCTCCTTGGCGGGGGTTTCCATCCTACCGTCGTAGGGAACCGCTCAACCGGGTGACGTGTGCCGGGCCTCGACACGGGGCAGGATTTACCGGAACTTTCGCCCTGATCCGTACGTACTACCTACAGCGCGGCAGCCAAACTCATGGAGGACCGCATGGACACAACGTGGATGGCCAAGGGTAACTGTGCCGAGAAACCCCCGGCGCTCTTCTTCCCGAGCGACGGTGTCGGTGTCGAGGTCGCCCGACGCATCTGCGCGACATGCTCCGAGAAGGCGCCGTGCCTCGAGTACGCGTTGCTCAATCGCATCGAGCACGGCGTCTGGGGCGGCTGCTCCGAACGGGAGCGCCGGCGCATCCTCAAGCGCCGCCGCCTCACCGCGACCGCTTCCTGACCCCACCTGGTCGCCGCCCCACCCGGTCCCCGGGCCCGGCCTCGCCAGCTGGCGCGGCGCACCGGACTCATCGGCGCCGCCCGCCCCGCCACCGCGAGCCCCATGGACACGCAACAGGCCACCCCGCTCGGGGTGGCCTGTCATTCGTTCGGACTGGTCCCCGCCCGGGTTGGGGCGGGAACGACCCTCACACGGTCGTGTTGTCGTCGTTTCCCTTGGTGCCGTCGTCCAGGCCGCTCTTGAACTCCTTCTGAGCCTGACCCAGCGATCGGGCCAGCTTCGGGAGCTGAGCGCCGCCGAACACCAGCAGCAGGATGAGCAGAACGATCAGCAGTTCGTTCGTGGACAGAGCAGCGAGCACCATGAGAAAGTCCTTCCAGGACGGGCACTCTCCAGGGTAATCCCCCATCGACGATCTCGCGCGGTCGAGCCCGACCCTGGATTCCTGGGCGTCGGCTCAGGCCGACGCGGTACCCGCGGCGCGGGCGACGGCGCGCTCGGCGGCGGATGCGGCGGCGCTCGCGCTCGCTCATGCCGCCCCAGATGCCGAACTTCTCGCCGTTGCGCAAGGCGTACTCGAGGCAGTCCTCCCGCACGACACAGCCACGACAGACCTCTTTCGCCTCCCGCGTGGACGCGCCTCGTTCGGGGAAGAAGAGGTCAGGGTCGACGCCGAGGCAGTTGGCGTAGTCCTGCCATGACTTGTCTTCCTCAGCGGTCTGTTGCGCTGCCATGGGTCGCCTCCCGGCTCGGAGCCGGTTCTGCTCGTCGGTCGTCGGCAGACCGGCCGCCGTGCCGGCGACTGGAGTGGTGCCGCCTGCCCCCGAGTGTGGGATGCCACGACGACTCCTCCGAGTCGCTTACTTTGATCTGTGTAATTACAGCACTGTTATTTGGCGCTGTCCAGACCGGGACCGGTATTTTCCTGCTCGAGCCCCCACCGCGACCCTGCTCGGGACCGTGACCGTTCAGGCCGAACGGGTGCCGCGCTGCATCCGGCGCCGCTGCTCGACGAAGTCGACCAGCACGTAATCACCGAGATCCTCGTTGGTCGTGAAGAAGGCGCGCCCGCCGTTCATCTTGCTCATCTGCTCGACGAACCGGCTCAACGACGACGTCGCGTCGAGCATGAAGGTGTTGATCCGGATGCCGTCGCGGGTGCACCGGGCGACCTCGGTCAACGTCAACTCCACGGTCTCCCGGGACGGCGGGTAGCTGAAGTACGGCCGCCCGTCGGTCATCAGGTGGGCGGTGGGTTCGCCATCGGTGATCATGATGATCTGCTTGGTGCCGCTCTGGCGGGCCAGCAGGCGGCGGGCGAGGGTCAACCCGTGTTGCATGTTGGTGCCGTAGTCGTAGTCCCACATGACCTTGGGCAGGTCCTCGGGCCGGATCTCGTGGGCGACCGCGGCGAAGGTGACGATGCCCAGGTAGTCCCGCGGATACTGGCTGGTGATCAGCGAGTGCAGCGCCATCGCCACCTTCTTGGCGGGAAGGAAGTTGTCGCGCATGGGCATCGACAGGGACAGGTCGAGCATCAGGACGGTCGATGAACGAACCGTGTGCTCGGTCCGCTCGACCTCGAAGTCGTCGGGAGCCAGCCGGACCGGGGTCCCGCCGCCGGTCCGGCGGATGGCGTTGCGGATGGTGCGCCCGATGTCGAGGTTGAACGGGTCGCCGAACTCGTACGGCTTGGTCTCGTAGGCCCGTTCGTGCCCGGCCCCGGCCCGCTCGATCTCGTGCTGGCCGCCCCGATCCTGGCTGAGCTTGCGGAAGATGTCGCCGAGCGCCTGCTGACCGATTCGACGGATGGCCTTGGCGGTCATCTCGAGCTGACCGTCCTTGCGTTGGACGTACCCGGCCTGCTCCAGCATGCGGGTGAGCTCGGAGATCCGCTCGAGGCTGTCCGCCGCGTCCTTGCCGAGCAGCTCCCGGACCCGCTCGGGATCGACCTCGGCCAGCTCGGCCGGGTTCAGGGCGCCGGTCATCATCCGCTCCAGCTGATCCAGGTCGCCGATCTCGTTCATCACCTCCATCGCCGAGGAGAAGTCGAGAGGATCGGAGCCGCTGAAGTCGAGGGACTGATCCCATCCCATCTGGGGGAACAGTTGGCGGAGGTTCTCACCGAGCTGACCGACCTGCCACTGCAGGTCCATGTCCTCGAGCAGCTGATCGGAGAGCTGCTGGAGCTGGGCCCGTTGCTCGGGGGTCATCGACGCCATCATCCGTTGCATCGCCGCCATGCGCTGGGCCATGACCTCCAGGAGCTCGTCGAGGGTCTCGGGGTTCTCCGGGAAGAAGTCGCCGAACTCCTCCATGAAACGGGCGAAGTCGGGTTCGTTGCCCTGAGCCCGTTGCTCGAGCATGTCGTTCAGCGCCGCGAGCATGTCCTTCATGCGGGCCATGTCCTCGGGGCTCATGTTCTGCACCGCACCGGACATCTGATCGACCATCTGTTGCATCAGCTGCTGGCGCAGACGATCCAGGAGCTCCTCGAACTTCTCCTGGGCCTCGGCGCTGGTGAACTCGTAGTTCTGGAGGCCGCGAACCTGGCCGGCGAGATCGTCGGGCAGCAGGTCGAGCTGGAGGTTCTTCTCGGTGGTCGAAGTCTCCAGGAGCTCGCGGCGTCCGGTCGTCGGGGTTCTGCCCCGCATCCCGACGCAGCTGATCGAGGGACCGGCGTTCCTGCTCGACGACGTCTCGGAGGTCGTGGGCGATGTCGTCGTAGACGCCGCCGAGGTCGAACTTCTCCACGCGCTCCCGCCGCTGCTCGCGGAGCCGCTCCAGCAGCTCGTTGATCCCCTGGACGCGCTCACCGTTGCGGTCGTCGAATCCGCGGCGCATCAGCTGCCGGAGGGCGTTGTCGATGTTCCCGTGGTACAGCAGCTCGTCGGCCATGGCCTCGAGCACGTCGTCGGCGCCCACCTCGAACCCGACCTGGGAGCCGTCCCAGCGCGAGTAGAGGATCGTGTCGGGCGAGCGGCGGGCGCGACGGCGACGGAAGACCATGAGCTGGACAGTACCGGCTCGACCCGGCGCCCGTCAGTCCGATCGGACTGGACCCACCCGACCGGATCGACCGCGATGCCGGTCGGTTGGGCCCGCTCGGAGCGATGGCGATCGTTCACCGCGGCGCTGCCCGACGTACGACCGTCGTTCACCCTGCCCCCGTACCGTGGCGTTGGCCCGGTCGTCACGCTGATCCCCCGAGGGGCGGCCGGCTGCCGACCCACCCCGACCGATCCGGCCACCCCTCCCGGCCGGGTCGGAGGGTGGGTCACCTCGGACGGGGCGGGCCGAGCTTCACTGCCCCGAGAGCTTCTCGATCATGGCGCGGTCGAGCTGGACGAACTCCCCGACCGCACGCGCCGTCACCCGGTCGCCCTGCAGGATGTGGCCCGTGGTGGTGGTTCGCCGGCCTTCCACCTTGTCGACGCGGGCCTCGATCACGACCGGTTGGTGGAGCAGGGTCGGCCGCTCGTAGCTGATCTCCAACCGGCGGGTGGGGCCGGCGACGCCTTCGGCCAGGTTGGCCACGTTGAAGACCTGGTCGAACGCGCCGGCGATGACCGCTCCGTGCACGCACCCCGGCGGACCTTCGTACGGTGTGGTGAACGTGGCCCGACCCGACGCGACCGGCGGCTCCCACGCGAGCTCCACCGGCAGGGCCACCGGGTTGTAGAGGCCCATGACGACGTCGTACTGGAACCGGTCGTGCGGGCCGGCCGGTTCGGGCGTCTCGTGGTGGTACCGCGACGGGATCTGGCCAGGTCGGTGGGCGTCGAGCTCCTCGGCGAGGGCGTCGATGCGCCGGGCCAGATCAGCGGTGGTCGCGGCGTCGGCCACGTGGCTGACGGCGGCGTCGATCAACCGGCGCACCGCATCGGTCAGGCCCCGCAACTCGCGCTCGCGCCCGGCCACTGCCGGATGGAGGCTGGCGCGGAAGGACCCGCCGGGCTGGTTCAGATGAGGGTTCGTCGACACCGCAGCATCGTGGCACGACCCGCCGTCGCAAGTGCGTGTCGACGGGGACGGTGCGCTACCGTCGCAACGTTCTGCGCGACCGTTCGCCCGAGGAGAGACGCCATGCCCATCAACCCTGACGCCGTCGGTGCCGAAGGCGACGAGGCCGAGTTCAGCTGGACCTCCAAGGACAGCCTCCTGTACGCGCTCGGCGTCGGTGCCGGCGCCCTCGACCCGACCGGCTTCGAGCTGGAGTTCACGACCGAGAACAGCATCGGCATCGAGCAGAAGGCCTTTCCCACCCAGGTCGTGGTGATGGGCGGCGCCGCCGGGGCCAAGGGTCCGGACTTCGGCGATTTCGAGTTGGCCAACCTGGTTCACGGAGCCCAGGCGATCACGCTGCACCAACCCCTCCAACCCGAGGGGCGCGGCCGGAGCCGGTCCCGGGTCAAGGCCATCTGGGACAAGGGCAAGGCGGCGGTGGTCGTGCTCGAGGGCACCACGGTCGACGCCGAGACCGGCGCACCCATGTGGAGCACCGAGACCAGCATGTTCATCCGGGGCGAAGGCGGTTGGGGTCGTGACCGCGGCCCCGCCAACGAACCCTTCGATCCGGGCCGCCCCGCCGATCACGTGGTGTCCTACCAGACCCGACCCGACCAGGCGCTCCTGTATCGCCTCAACGGCGACCGCAACCCGCTCCACGCGGATCCGCAGTTCGCGCAGATGGCCGGATTCCCGAAGCCGATCCTCCACGGTCTGTGCACGTTCGGCTTCACCGGCCGGGCGCTGCTG
Source organism: uncultured Acidobacteriota bacterium (assembly GCA_963732655.1). Classification (GTDB taxonomy): domain Bacteria; phylum Actinomycetota; class Acidimicrobiia; order Acidimicrobiales; family SHLQ01; genus CAVTWS01. Next base: position 68,425 of record CAVTAI010000017.1, read on the forward strand.
CACACGCTCTGCGGGAGCGACCCGGCCCGGTTCCGGCACATGGGCGTCCGGTTCTCCAGCCCGGTCATGCCCGGCGACCGCCTCGACGTGCACATGTGGGTGTCCGACGGCACCGCCAACTTCGTCACGAAGGTGGGGGACACCACCGTGATCGACGGCGGCGTCCTCCAGTTCGATTGAACGCAACGCTCGCCTCATGAGCGGGGAACCGGGCTTCCTCTGGGGGATCACGTCTTCCTCGCTCTCGACCGAGGGTGTCGACCCGAACGCCGACTGGTCGGCCTGGGAGCGGACCGACCGCGTCCCGGCGTCGCTCGACGGCAACGGCTACGCCACCAACCACCGCGATGACCACCGCCTGCTCGCCGGACTCGGGTGCACCGACATCCGCATCACGATCGAGTGGGCTCGGCTCGAGCCGCGACCGGGCCACTGGTCGAGCCAGGCGGTCGAGTCGTACCGGAACATCCTGACCTCGGCGCGAGACGCCGGACTACGGGCCTGGCTGACCCTGCACCACGGCACGCTTCCGGGCTGGTTCAGCGACGATCAGGGCGGTTTCGCCGAGTCGACGAACATCGAGCGGGTCTGGGCCCGCCACGTCGACCGCTGCGCTGAGACGTTCGAGGACCTGGCGGGCGGCTGGTCTCCGATCGAGGACCCGATCGGATGGGCCATCCGCGGCTACCAGTTGGGCACGCGCCCACCGGGGAAGACCGACGCGACCTCGGCGCGCGACGCCATCACCGGAGCCCTCGAGGCCACCTTCACGGCGTGGCGGCTCCTCCGGAGCGGCTCCGCGCCGGTGATGGGCGTCTTCGGCACTCCCACGGTGCGACGGGCCGACACCGACAGCTCCGCCCAGACCCGCTTCGTCGACGATCTGCTCTGGCGCAGCTGGACCTCGTGCATCGGCGAAGGTCTCCTTCGCCTTCCGTGGCGCGCCCCGGTCGAGCGCCAGGAGTTGGTGGGCGCCTTCGACCTCATCGGTGTCGTGTACCACCACCCGGTCGCGGTCGACGTCGCCGGTCAGCTCCGGCGGTGGCCCGCGGCCGATCGGGCCGACGGCACCGGCTTCGCCCCCAACGCCGAGGAGCTGGGCGAGGTTCTGCACCGGGCCCAGGACGCCACGGGCGGGCGACCCGTCGTGGTCGCCGGCAACGGGGTGACGACCGACGACGAAGACTGGCGCGACGAGCTCCTCCGGGAGACGGTTCGCCAGATGGGCCTGGCCCGCAAGGACGGGGTCGATCTCCGGGGCTACTTCCACGACACCGGGATCGACGGGTACGACGGCGAGCGCGGGTTCGACGGCCACCGGGGGCTGCTCGATCGGGATCGACGCCGCAAGATCGCCGCCGACCGCTTCTCCGTTGCCGCCGCCGAAGGACCGCCTACGTGACCTCGCCGGTCACGACGCGCCCAGTGCGTCGACCAGACCCGGCGTGGCGGCGACGAAGTTGTAGCCGCGTCGTTCGTCGCGCTTCAGGGCCCGCACGCCATCCAGAGCGAACCGGGTCGAAGCCCTTCGGTCCGACGACGAACACGTCGGGCGCTCGGTCGTACATGGCCTGGCTGGGCGCACAGCGCAGATCCCGGGCGTGATCCTCGTACACGATCACGGTGGGGTACCGCGCCAACGTGCCCCTCAGCCCGTCGAGCGCCGGCACCTCCTGACCCTCGACATCGAGCTTGACCACCACGACCGAAACGGCGCCAGGTACGTTCACCAGGTCGTCGAGGCTGGTGGTCTCCACGACCTCGGTGGGCGCGGCATCGCCCTTCACGTAGCCACCGACCCCCTCCGGGGTGCCCGTCACCCGGGCCGGGGCATGGCCGCGAGGTGTGGCGAAGGAGACCTGACGCCCGCTGGTGTCCGCAACCGCTCGCTGCACGATGGTCACCAACCCGCCGTTCAGCTCGGCGTTCAGACGGAGGGCCTGGGCGGTGCGCGCCCCAGCCTCGACGGCGATCACCCGCAGCGGATCGCCGACGATCTCGGCGGCGAGCAGGGACCAGTAGCCGTGGTTCGCACCGGCATCGAGGTCGTGGTCTTCAGCCGCCGAGGACGCCGCGGCCAGACGCCGGAGGTGGTGGAGCGAGCGGCGCCGGGCGCGCACCGCCTCGGCACCGACGACCAGCGGCGAACTTGTGCAGGAACACCGGATGCCCCTGGTTGAGCGCCGAACGGCGCTGGTCGGGGTGCACGGCCAGAAGGGCGTCGCCATGTGCCTCCGCCGCCGCGGTCAACTTCGAGCGGAGATCCCTCACGTCGGCCTCCAGCCGCTCGAGGGTCTCCGGTTCCAACGATTCGGTCACTCGCGGCACGGTACGCGAGCGGGGTGAACACAAATCGTCCTCCACGTGAACCCCGCCATGATCGGGGCGGCCGATCGGCTCAGGAGTCGGTGAGCCATTCGTCGAGGTGGGCCAACCGGTGATACGCCGGACGCCAGGCGGCTGCGTGCTCCTCGGCCTCGGTGGCGAGCTGCTGGGCCATCTGCCCGGCCGTGAAGGCGACCGGAGCCGGGCCGGGCCCGACGATGGCCAGCAGGTGGCGCCGAGCCACGTCGGCGTCGTTCAGCTCGCCGAGGATCTCCTGCAGCTCGGCGGCGGCCCGAGCAAACCGTCGGGCCCGCTTGCCTGCTGCCGGCGAGACGGCCTCCGCCGCGTAACGGACCTTCTTGACCAGGATGCGGATCTCGTGCAGAGCAGGCACCGCGGGCGGCTCATCGAGCGCCCGAACCGCCCGCTGAACCCGGCGCCACCGTTTCCGCACCGCCGGGACAAGCGCCTCCAATGCCGCGCGGTCGGAGCCCTCGATGAACGGCGGATCGGCGGCGAGGGCGACGACGCCTTCGAGTAACGCCCGCGCCCGGTCGCCTTCGATGACGGGGCCGAGTGCGGCCTGGGCGCGATCGCGCGCCTCGCCCACCGCCTCGACGACCCGAGCGACGGCCTCGGTGTCGACATGGTCGCTGCCCGCACCGGCCAGGAATCGTCGGCTGAGCCGGGCACTGAGCACGTCGAGATCCCGCACGGCTCCGAGGGCCTCGGCCAACCAGCTCAGCTCCTCGCGGATGGGCGTGATCTGCTCCTGGTCGAGCACCACGCCGAACGTGCGCAGATCCGACCGAAGTCGCCGGGTGGCCACGCGAGCCTGATGCACGCCTTCGTCGTCGTCGCCGAGGTCGGCCACGGGGAGATGCGTGAGGAGGTGGGCGATGGAGGTGGCAAGTGCCGCGTTCACCACGTCCGCAGCCGTCGGATCGTCCGGCACCACGCAGGGCGCGACGTCGGGAGCTGCCTGCGCCCGACGACCGAGAGACCGAGCGAGCTTGGAGGTACCCGAGGTGAGCACAGCGCCCGCGGCCTCCAGCGCGCCCACCAGCGTCGAGACGGACGCCTGGTCGGCCGTCGGCCCGAGTTCGATCTCGACCTCTCGAAAGGTCGCCGGGCGGCGGCGGGACACGGCCGCCTCGACCTCGTCGACGACCAGCTCCGCAACCATCTCGTGGTCCGCATCGCGCCAGGTCCACGTCTTGCGGGTCGTCGTCAATCGGGCCACGCGAGACACCGGGGCCCCGCAGCGTGAGGGGGGCGAGGAGGCCGAGGGCTCGGGTCGGAACCTCGCCCGGATTGCCGGAGACGATCACCTCATCACGTTCCAGCAGTGAGCCCGAGGAAAGCCTCGCCAACTTCAGGGTCCAGCCGTCACGATCCCGGTAACGGAGCGTGCAGCCCCACCGTACGAGGCGGAGGTCGTTGGTGTCGTAGTACTCGTCGACCTGGGTGTGCACCACGGGCCGGCCTCTCGTGGCTCCATCGAGCCGGGAGGGGAGCGCCGGCATCACGAATGAGGCCGGAGCGTCGAACTTCAGCTCTCGTTCTCGGGCCACGGGCACAGTCTTTCAGCAAATGCCGCTTCAGGAGCCGGGGACGATCCCGGTGCCGTCGCGGGTGTCGAGCACCCGGGTCGGATTCACGGCCGTGTACTCGGACCCGGTCGGGAACCAGCCGACCACATCGGCCACCAGATGCATGTGATCGAGGACAACCCGAACGGCGACGTGTGGGGCTGCCTCCGCGACGGCACCGACCAGAACATCATCACCGATGGCTGCGTCCGGGTCCTCTCGGTCCGTGACTCGGCCGCCGAGCCCACGGGTTTCATCTTCTTCAACAACGGCCAGAGCGCTCTCGTGATCATCCAGCACAACGACCAGGGCACACACCCGGTGCTGCGGATCGACGGCTTCCAGGGTGCCCGACGCGTTCAGGAACGCTTGCGGTACTGGGCCTTCTGTCCGCCACCGTCGCGGCTGCGGTCCTTGTTGAGTCGTTTCGACAGGTGCAGGCCCTCGAGCACGAACTCGACAACGCTGGCGACCACGCCCGGGCTCGCTTCGATGTCCTCGTCGGCGAGCACGGCATCGACCGCCGCCTTGAGCGGCGGCACCTGGTCGACGAGACCAGCGATCTCGGCGACGGAGACGTCGTCGCCGGCGCTGGCGATCACGCCCTCGTCGAACGCGTCGACGACGGCCCGGTGCGTCTCGGTGGCGACCGCCGCCTTGAACACGGCGAGCACGGCGCGACCTTCACGAGGTGATCGAGGATCTCGCCGTCGCGGCCGTCGTCGATCGTCTCGAACTCGACCTTGCCCGCGGTCGACGACGGCCAGCGCGTCGAGGTCGCAGATGCGAGGCACGACATCGGCGCTCGCCGTGGCGCAGGGTGCGGCGCAGCGCGTTGGCCACCAAGCGCCTCGTAGTTGGCGACCGAGAGGCGCACCGACACGCCCGAGCGCTGGTTGATGTGCGGGCTCTGGCGGGCGAGGTGGCTGAGCGTCGCGACGATCTCGGCCATGAAGTCGGGGACGACGCACGCGGACGCCCTCGTAGCGCCGAGCAGACGACGCTTCCTGCTCGACGATGTCCATCTCGATGGTCGACGTCGAGCGGGTAGTGCGTGCGGATCTGGGCGCCGAAGCGGTCCTTCAGCGGCGTGATGATCCGGCCGCGGTTCGTGTAGTCCTCGGGGTTGGCCGACGCGAACAGCATGACGTCGAGCGGCAGCCGGATCTTGTAGCCCCGGATCTGCACGTCGCGCTCCTCGAGCACGTTCAGCAGACCGACCTGGATGCGCTCGGCCAGATCGGGCAGCTCGTTGATGGCGAAGATGCCCCGGTTGGTGCGCGGCACCAGGCCGTAGTGGAGGGTGAGCTCGTCGGAGAGGTAGCGGCCCTCGGCCACCTTGATCGGGTCGACCTCGCCGATGAGGTCGGCGATCGAGGTGTCGGGCGTGGCGAGCTTCTCGCCGTACCGGTCGTCGCGGTGCACCCAGGCGATCGGGGTGTCGTCGCCCTTCTCCTCGACGAGCGCGCGGGCGTGGGCGGAGATCGGGTCGTAGGGATCGTCGTTGATCTCCGACCCGGCCACGATCGGCATCCACTCGTCGAGCAGGCCGGTCAGCGAGCGGATCATGCGGGTCTTGGCCTGGCCGCGCTCGCCGAGGAAGATGACGTCGTGGCCGGCCAGGATGCGCGTTCTCGAGCTGCGGCAGCACGGTGTCCTCGTAGCCCAGGACCGCGGGGAACAGCGGCTCGCCCTGCGCGGATGCGGGCGATGGCGTTGCGGCGGATCTCCTCCTTCACCGGGACGGATCTCCAGCCGGAGGTTCGCAGGGCCCCGAGGGTGGTGGGTCGGTCGCTCATGCCGCCACGCTACCCGAGTCCGGCGATCGCCGATCCGGCGTCGGGATGGCTGACGCCATCAGCCTCAGCAGGACGCGCTCAGATCGGTGATCGACATGGCTCGCCCGAAGAGGTACCCCTGGGCCCGATCGCAGCCGAGCTCGGCGAGGGCCTGCGCCTGCTCCTCCGTCTCCACGCCCTCGGCCACCACGGTCAGATCGAGCGCACGGGCCAACCCGACGATGGAGGTGACGATCGCCCGGCTCTCCCGCCCCGCCGGCAGATCGGCGACGAAGGATCGGTCGATCTTGATCACCGCCACCGGGAACCGCTTGATGTGGGAGAAGGACGAGTAACCGATCCCGAAGTCATCGATCGCGAATCGGACGCCCAGCGCCTCCAGCAGCTCGAACTGCCGATCGGCCAGCTCGGGTGGCTCATGATGGTGTGCTCGGTCACCTCGAGGCAGAGCTCGTCGGGCCCGATCTGGTTCTGCTCCAGCGCCTCGGCCACCCGGGCCCCCAGATCACCACGCACGAACTCCCGGGCCGAGATGTTGACCCGCAGGGCGATGCCCTCCCGCTGGCGCCGATCGAGCATCGCGAACTCCCGGCACGCCTGGGCGAGGACGTAACGGCCGATCTCGTGGATGAGGCCACTCTCCTCGGCCACCTCGATGAACTCGCCGGCCTCCAACAGCCCACGCTCGGGATGGAGCCAGCGCACCAGAGCCTCGACCCCGATGACCTGTCGCGTGTACAGGTGAACCTCGGGTTGGAAGTGGACCAGCAGCTCGCGCCGTTCGATCGCGCTTCGAAGCAGCCGTTCGATGCGCACGCGGGCGTCGACCTCGTCGCGTAGCTCGTCGTCGAAGATCTCGAACCGGTTGCGCCCCCGCTGCTTCGCCTCGTACATCGCCCGATCGGCTCGCCGGAGCAGGTCCTCGGCGGTCGTCGTGCCGATGTCGCCCGGCATCGCCATGCCGACGCTGACGGTCTGGCGGATCTCGACGCCGTTGACCAGGAACGGCGAGTCCAGCGCCCGCCGCGCCCGGTCGGCCACGATGATCGCCTCCTCGGGGAAGACGTCACGCAGCAGCACCGCGAACTCGTCCCCGCCGATCCTCGCCACCACGTCTTCGGGCCGGAGGCACCAGTACAACCGATCGACCACGAGCCTCAGCACCGCGTCGCCCGCCGCGTGGCCGAGCGAGTCGTTGACCACCTTGAAGCGGTCGAGATCCACGAACAGCAGACACGGCCGGGCCGCCGTCTCGACCGATTCTTCCGAGAGGATGCGATCGAGCTCGGACAGCAGGACATCACGTGTCACGGCGCCGGTCAGGGTGTCGTGCACCGCCGCGTACTCGAGTCGGGAGGCCATCTCCCTCCGCTCGGTGACATCGAGGGCGAGGATGAGCATGCTGGTCACCTCCCCGCTCGGACCGAGCTCGGGGACGGCCCGCACCTCGAGGGAGATCCGGCCGTGTGGCAGCGGCAAGCTCAGCTCCTCCTCGGAGCGGAGCCCCTGGCGCATCGTGCGTTCGATCACGCTTCTCCACGTCGCCTTCGTCGTGTCGTCGGGGAGGAACTCGCCGAGATCGTGGCCGACGAGCGCTTCGGGCTCCCCGCCGAGGTGACGGATCTCGGGTCCGCAGTACAACACCGTTCCGTTCGGGTCGACGCGCAGCACGATCGCCGGGATCGTCTCGAGCAGCGCTCGGGCCCGCGCCTCGCTCTCGACCAGTTCCTCCCGGCGACGGGTGAGCTCGGTGATGTCCTCGACCAGAGCGAAGATGCAGGACCGGGCCGTGTCGTCGCCGACGACGCATGCGTGCACGCGGGCGACGCATGGTTGTCCGTCGGGCCGGCCCAGACGCACATCTCGGAGCACCCGACGTTCCGCGTCGTCGCGCAGCGTCTGCATCGCCGCTCGGAGCTCATCGGCCGCCGCCGGCTCCATCCGGCTCAGCAGCGACATGCCGGCGCCGTCGCCGTCGCCGAAGAACTCCCGGAATCGATCGTTCGCATCGAGCAGCTCGCCGGTCCAGGCGATCATGGCGAACCCGAACGGTCCCCGGTCAAAGGCCAGACCCAGGCGTTCGTCGCCATCGCACCGGGCCAACGCGTTACCGATCAGGTCAGCCATCGACCGGGTGACGTGGATGCCGTCCGAGCTCCAGTCGCGAGCCTCGCGGCGCCACGACACCAGGATGCCCAGTCCGCCGCGGTACGAGAACCCGATCATCAGCACCGAGCCGATGCCGAATCCGTGCCCCTCGCCGAGGCTGGCGGCGTCGCTGATGTCGCCGAGGGAGACATGCCCGGTCCGCTCCAACTCGGCCCGGATCGCCCCGAGATTCGAGCCGAGAAGGGCGGGGATCGTCGAATCGGACTCGGGGCCGGCGTTGAAGTCAGCCAGCCGTTCGATGCCCATCGACCCCTCGACGTAGAGCGCCGAACCGTCCGCCCCGACGAATCCCGCAGTCGTCTCCAACACGTCCGTCACCACCATCGCCAGAGTGGCCGGCGACGCGTTGACCAGCTGCACCGCTTGTTTGACGACCATGTCGCTGGCCGCCACTCGATCCCGGAGCGCCAGTTCCATGCTCGTGACGTCGACCGGATGCATGATCAACGCGATGAGCGACTCACCGTCGATCTGGAGCAGATTCCCGATGACCCGGACGGGCACCCACCCCTGGCGGCCGGTACGAAGTCGGAACTCCCGGGGCAGGTCGACCCCGTCGCGGTCCAACCGTCGGAACAGCGAGTCGACTGCGGCCGGGACGTCGTCCGGGTGCACGATACCGATGGCGGACCGACCGACCAGCACGTCGGCCGAAGTCTGCAGGAGGAGCTCAGCGGCCGGGCTCAGGTAGCGGACCACGGCCTGCTCGTCGATGACCGCATAACACTCCGACGTGAGCGACAAGATCGCGTCGAGTCGCCCCCGGTCGAGCCATGGAGCGGTAGGTGTCGCGTCGCCGGGCGCGAGCTCTGCCAGAGTCACCCCTCCCCATCGACCGAATCGGTGAAGGACCTGAGCACCGAACGCTCGTGGGCTCGGACCAGCACCGACGATCGACGGGTCGGACCAGTAGCGTCGTCGCGTGCACCTGACGGGCCCATGGCGCGCCGCTGAGGCCAACGACGAGCTCCGCCGCCAGTTCGCGCTCACAGACCACGACGACTCGTCGTGGCCGGTCGTGGCGGTGCCCGGACACTGGCGTTCGGAGCCGTCGTTCGCCGAGTCCGACGGTCCGCTCCTCTACCGGACCCGGTTCGCCACCACCGCCACGAGCGACGATCGCCGCACGTGGCTGGCGTTCGACGGCATCTTCAACCAGGGCGATGTCTGGCTCGACGGCGCGTATCTGGGGGTCACCGACGGGTACTTCCAACCCCACCGGTTCGAGATCACCGACGCGGTGGCCGACCGCTCCGAGCACCTCCTGGCCGTCGAGGTGGGATCGAGCCTGCCGTCGGATCGCGACCACAAACGGGTGCTCACCGGCGCCTTCTCGCACGGCGCGTTCGTCGATCGCCAGTGGAACCCGGGTGGCATCTGGCAGCCCGCCCACGTCGTCGAGACCGGCCCGGTCGCCATCCGCCACTTCCGCCTGCTCTGCGTGGCGGCCACCGAAGCCCGGGCCCGGCTGAAGGTCCGGCTGGTCATCGATTCGCCCGGAGCCCAGCTGCTCCGCTTCCGAACCCGGGTCGCGGGAGTGGAGCACGTGCACGACCAGGCGGCGGCCGCCGGCGAGAACCGGGTCGAGTGGTTCGTCGAGGTCGACAACCCAGCCCTGTGGTGGCCCCATGCCCTCGGGCCTCAACCGCTGTTCGACGCCGAGGTCGAGGTCCTCACCGAGTCGGGTGAGATCACGGATCGGCGTCGGTGCCGGACCGGTTTCCGCACCGTCACGATGAACGACTGGCACACAACGATCAACGGCGAGCGCATGTTCCTGAAGGGCGCAGCCCTGGCGCCCGTCCAGCGGGCGCTCGGTGACGTCAGCCACGACCGCGTGACCGAGCTCCTGCACCAGGCCCGGCAGGCCGGCCTGGACCTCGTGCGGGTGCACACGCACGTGTCGGTGCCCGACCTCTACGACCGGGCCGACGAACTGGGCCTGCTCGTCTGGCAGGACCTCCCGCTCCACAAGGGCTACGCCCGATCGGTCAAGGACGCCGCGATCGAACAGGCCCGCTGGGCGGTCGACCTGCTCGGCCACCATCCGAGCGTTGCCGTGTGGTGCGCGCACGACGAACCCCAGGGCACCGACGCCATCCGGCCGCGCCCGGCCGCCGAGAGCCTCCTCGGTCACCAGGTTCCGTCGTGGAACCGCAGCGTCCTCGACCGGGCCCTCAAACGCGAGATCACCAAGAGCGACGGCACCCGTCCGGTGGTCGCCCACTCCGGCGTCCTGGCCCACTTCCCTCAACTCGACGGCACCGACACCCACCTGTGGTTCGGGTGGCGGGAGGGCCGGGCGGCCGACCTCGCCGACCACGCCGCCAGCCTGCCGCGCCAGGTTCGTTTCGTCTCGGCCTTCGGCGCGCAGTCGGTCCCCGACGACAACTCCTTCGCCCGCCCCGAGCGTTGGCCCCGGCTCGATTGGGTGGAGCTGGCCGAGCACTTCGCGCTCGACGTCCTGCCGCTGCTCACCCGATTCCCGCCCGACCGGTACGACAGCTTCGACGCTTGGCGCCGCGCCACCCAGTCCCACCAGGCGCACGTGATCAAGACGACGATCGAGATCCTCCGCCGGCTGAAGTACCAGCCGACGGGTGGGTTCGTGCAGTTCGCCCTGAACGACGCCCAGCCGGCCATCGGGTTCTCGGTGATCGATCACAACGGAACACCCAAGCCGGCCTACGAGGCTCTCGTCGCCGCGTGCCGACCCGTCATCGTGGTGGCCGACCCGTTCCCGTCAAACCTGACCGCAGGCACCACCGTCGAGCTCGACATCCATGTCGTGTCCGATCTCCGCCAGCCGATCGAGCAGGTCACCCTCGACGCCATCTTGACCGACCCCTCCGGTCGCCACGTGTTCTCGTGGGGCGGCGACATCCCGGCCGACTCGTGCATCCGAGTGGGCACGATCGAGTGGCCCGTCCCCGTCTCCTGGGGCGAGGTCGCCCTCGAGCTCCAACTCACCGGCCCCGGGCTCGATGTGACCAACCGCACCACGACCCAGCTGCCGTCGTTCGCCCTCTGATCCCGCCGCGCCGTCAGACTGAGATCAGGCGCCGGCCAGCGCGGTTAGGCCCAGGAAACAGCGCCCACCTATCGTGGCCCGGCGTCGACCCGCCGTTCCCCGACGGGCATCGTCCGAGCTCTTACCGGAGGACACGATGTCTCAGACCATGTCGAGACCGTCGGGCACCCCACCGCGTGGCCCCGCTGCGCAAACGGCCCCGCCAACTGCCGTTCCCACTCAACCTGTACCAGACCGCGGTCGGCAAGAAGTGGGTGATGGCCGTCACGGGCCTCGGGCTCATCGGGTTCGTGATCGCCCACATGGTCGGCAACCTCAAGGTGTACCTCGGCCCCGAGGAGATCAACCAGTACGGCGAGGCCCTCCGCGACCTCGGTGGGCACCTCATTCCCCGCACCTACGCCCTGTGGGCGTTGCGGATCGGCCTCGTCGTGATGTTCGCGCTGCACATCCACTCCGCGGTGACCCTCAGCGCCATGTCGAACAAGGCGAACCAGTCCTACCCGGGCGGCCGTCACTACGTCGCCGCCAGCTACGCGTCCCGCACCATGCGCTGGACCGGTCCGATCATCCTGCTGTACCTCTTCTACCACCTCGCCGATCTGACCTGGGGCTGGTGGTTGGGTGACGACTTCGTCCGCGGCGATCCGTACCACAACCTCTCCGAGAGCCTGGCCAGCCTGCCGGTCGCCATCATCTACGTGGTCGCGCAACGTCGCCCTGGCCGTCCACCTGTTCCATGGCACCTGGTCGATGTTCCAGAGCCTCGGCATCAACAACCCGCGCTGGAACTCCCTGCGCCGGGGTGCCGCCGTCGGCGTGGCCGGGCTGATCCTCGTGGGGAACCTGAGCTTCCCGATCCTGGCTCAGGCCGGCGTGATCGACGAGGACAACCGCACCTCCATACCGGGAGCGACCGAAGCCGCAGAGGAGACGCCATGAGCCGCACGCCGCGAGCGACAGCGAGCGAGAAGGCGAAGGAGCAGTCATGAGCCGTGCGACTGCTCCCGATCCCAGGGTGCCGGCCGGCCCGATGGCCGACAAGTGGACCAACCACAAGTTCTCGATGAAGTTGGTGAACCCAGCCAACAAGCGAAAGTTCACCGTGCTCGTCGTCGGCACCGGCCTGGCCGGCGCTTCGGCGGCCGCCTCGTTGGCCGAACTGGGCTACAAGGTCAAGGTCTTCACGTTCCACGACTCACCGCGCCGGGCGCACAGCATCGCCGCCCAGGGCGGCATCAACGCCGCGAAGAACTACACGAACGACGGCGACAGCGTGCACCGTCTCTTCTACGACACCGTCAAGGGCGGCGACTACCGGGCCCGCGAGGCCAACGTGCATCGCCTGGCCGAGGTGTCGGTGAACATCATCGACCAGTGCACCGCGCAGGGCGTGCCGTTCGCCCGCGACTACGGCGGGCTGCTCGACAACCGCTCGTTCGGCGGCGCGCAGGTGTCCCGCACCTTCTACGCCCGCGGCCAGACCGGCCAACAGCTCCTGCTCGGCGCCTACTCCGCGCTCATGCGCCAGGTCGCCCTGGGCACGGTCGAGCTCCACACCCGCACCGAGATGCTCGACGTGGTGATGAAGGACGGCGAGGCCGCCGGCATCGTCACCCGCGATCTGCTCTCTGGTGAGGTGCAGGCCCACTCCGGTCACGCCGTGCTGTTGGCCACCGGCGGCTACGGCAACGTCTACTTCCTGTCCACCAACGCCAAGATGTCCAACGTCACGGCGGCGTGGCGGGCCCATCGGCGGGGTGCCTACTTCGCCAACCCGTGCTACACCCAGATCCACCCCACCTGCATCCCGTCGAGCGACGAGTTCCAATCGAAGCTCACCCTCATGTCCGAGTCCCTCCGCAACGACGGCCGCATCTGGGTCCCGGTCGATCGCGACGACCGGCGGGCGCCGGACCAGATCCCCGACGTCGAGCGCGACTACTTCCTCGAGCGCAAGTACCCCGCGTTCGGCAACCTCGTCCCCCGCGACGTCGCCTCCCGCAACGCCAAGACGGCGGTCGACGAAGGCCGCGGGGTGGGCCCGCTCAAGAACGGCGTCTACCTCGACTTCTCGGGGGCCATCGGTCGCGATGGCGCGCCGGCGATCCGTGAGCGCTACGGGAACCTGTTCGACATGTACGAGCGGATCACCGGCGACGATCCCTACCAGGTGCCGATGCGCATCTACCCGGCGATCCACTACACGATGGGTGGCCTGTGGGTCGACTACAACCTGATGACCACCATCCCGGGCCTGTACGCCCTGGGTGAAGCCAACTTCTCGGACCACGGCGCCAACCGCCTGGGCGCCTCGGCGCTCATGCAGGGCCTGGCCGATGGCTACTTCGTGATCCCGGCCACCATCGGCGACCACCTCGCCGGCAAGCTGGGCACGGACCCGGTGCCCGCCGACGATCCCGTCTTCACGGCCTCGATCAACGAGGTGGCCGATCAGACCAAGCGGTGGCTCTCGATCAACGGCACGAAGTCCGTCGATCACTACCACCGCGAACTGGGCAAGATCATCTGGGACTACGCCGGCATGGCCCGCAACCGGACCGGGCTGGAGAAGGCCCTCAGCGAGATCCCAGCCCTGCGCGAGGAGTTCCACAAGAACGTGCGGGTCCTCGGCAGTGCCGACACGTTGAACCAGTCCCTCGAGAAGGCGGGCCGGGTCGACGACTTCTTCGAGCTCGCCGAGCTGCTCGCCCGGGACGCGCTCGAGCGTGAGGAATCCTGCGGTGGGCATTTCCGTGAGGAGCACCAGACCGAGGACGGCGAAGCTCAACGCGACGACGACAACTTCGCTCACGTCGCGGCCTGGGAGTGGAACGGCTCCGATACCCCTCAGACCCGCCACAAGGAAGAGCTCGTGTTCGAGACCGTCAAGCTCAGCCAGCGCAGCTACAAGTAAGGCCTGCCGATGACCACGTCGCTGAATCTCACCCTCAAGGTCTGGCGCCAAAACGGCCCCGCCGCTACCGGACGCTTCGAGACCTACCAGGCCTCGGGCATCAGCGAGGACGCATCGTTCCTCGAGATGCTCGACATCGTCAACGAGCGGCTGATCGAGGGCGGTGACGAACCCATCACCTTCGAGAGCGACTGCCGCGAGGGCATCTGTGGCACCTGTGGCCTGATGATCAACGGCCAGGCCCACGGCCCCGAGAAGGGCACCGCCACCTGTCAGTTGCACATGCGGAAGTTCGCCGACGGCGACCACATCACGATCGAGCCGTGGCGCGCCACCTCGTTCCCGGTGATCCGTGACCTGGCGGTCGACCGTAGTCCGCTCGATCGGATCATCGAGGCGGGCGGCTACATCTCCGTGAACACGGGCGCCGCTCCCGAAGCCAACCTCACCCTCGTCCCCAAAGACGTCGCGGACACCGCCATGGACGCGGCCCAGTGCATCGGCTGTGGCGCGTGTGTCGCCGCCTGCCCCAACAGCGCCGCCCAGCTCTTCACCTCGGCCAAGGCCATGCACCTGAACCTGCTCCCGCAGGGCCAGCCGGAGCGGTGGACCCGCATCGAGAACATGGTCGACACCATGGAGGAGTACTTCGGGACCTGCACGAACCACGGCGAGTGCTACGAGGCCTGTCCCAAGGAGATCAGCCTCGACTTCATCGCCTGGCTCAACCGCGACTACATGAAGTCGAAGGTCAAGAACCGCAAGCTCGCTTCCCAGTCCTGAGCGGCTGCGCCAACGCTCGAATCGAGACGTCAAGGGGTTGACATGGGTGGGGGCGCGGCGCACAGTGAGGTTGCCGGCGCTATTCCGGACATCCCGGACGACGGTGTGATCACAATCCTTCGTTCGACCCGAAAGGGGGGTGTCGAGGTGGAAGTGATGTCGCAGAAGGAGCGAAGTCCGCCCGCTTGAACGGCGGCGCCGGGTACGGCCCGGAGCGCCGCCTCGCGGCGACGGTCGTTCGCTGAGCCGGTCCCCTCGCGTTCTCGCACCACGCGGGTTGGCGCCCACAGGATGGGATTGACCAACACCTCCGGAGATGCCCGAGCGAGACGACTCGACGACCGACCGAACGAGAGAGAGGGGTCCCCTCGCGGGATCCCTCTCTCGCGTCCGGCCTCCCGAGATCCGCGGGGCGTCTGCGGGGCGCGGGACCGTCGTCAGGTGTGCCGGTTGAAGAACGTCCGCACGTCGTCCACGAACAGATCGGGCTGCTCGAGCGCGGCGAAATGGCCGCCACGGGGCATGTCGCTCCAGTGCACGATGCCGTTCGACGCCTCGGCCCAGCGGCGACGGCCGAAGATGATCTCCCCCGGGAAGTTGGCCACCCCCATGGGCAGATGGGTGATGTCACCGACCATCACCGTTCCCCGACCCATCGACTCGTGGTACATCCGCATCGACGACCCGATGGTTCCGGTCACCCAGTAGACGGTGACGTTCGTCAGCAGATGGTCGAGGCTCAGGCCGCCGAACGGTCCCACGCTGGCGTCGGTCCAGGCATGGAACTTCTCGCCGATCCACGCCAGCAGGCCGGCGGGCGAGTCGTTGAGGGCGTACGCCAGGGACTGAGGTTTGGTCGACTGGATGGCGGTGTATCCGCTACCCGATGTCATGTAGTCCTGAGTCCGCGCCAGCTGCGCGACCTCACGATCGGTGAGGTCCTCCATGTCGTCGGGTCGGCCCGGCGGGAACGAGATCAGCATGTTGACGTGCACCCCGGTGACCCGTTCGGGGTCGAGGTGGGCGAGGTGACGCACCACCATCGAGCCCCAGTCGCCGCCCTGCACGCCGTACCGCTCGTACCCGAGGCGGGCCATGAGCTGGCGGTACGCATCAGCGGTTCGCTTCACGTCCCAGCCCGATTCCGATGTCGGGCCGGACCACCCGTACCCCGGGAGGGAAGGCACCACCACGTGAAAGGCGTCGGAAGCCTGGCCGCCATGAGCGGTCGGATCGGTCAGCGGCCCGATCACGTCGAGGAACTCCACCACGGATCCGGGCCAGCCGTGAACGAGCAGCAGGGGCCGGGCCCCCGGGTGAGGCGATCGATGGTGGATGGCGTGGAAGAGCTGGCCGTCGATCGTGGTGGTGATGTGATCGAAGGCGTTGATCCGGGCTTCCGCGGCCCGCCAGTCGAACTCGTCGGCCCAGTAGCGAACCGCTTCCTGGAGCCATTGGCGATCGGAGCCGAGCTCCCACGTGGTCCCCGGGAGTTGGTCGGGAAGTCGGGTCGTTCGCAAGCGCTCGCCGAGGTCGCTCAGGACCTGGTCGGCCACGTGGACGGAAAAGGGTTCGATGGCGTCGGACACGACGTCAGTTCAGCGGATCGGGCGCGGCGGGTCGAATCGCCGCCGATACCGTGCTCCCCCGTGGATGGCTCCTCGATGACGGTGCAGCGCGGTTCGATCGAGCTCGCGGCCTCTGTCCACGGCCCGTCCGCAGGTCCGGCCGTGCTGCTGATCTCCCCGGCTGATGCCCCGGCCTTCCGGTGGACCGCGGCCTATGTCGACGCACTCACCGGGCTCGGGGCTCGGGTCGTCCGCTTCGACCATCGCGATGTCGGCGCGAGCACGGCCGTCCCGGATACCGATCCCTACACGCTCGCCGATCTGGCCGCCGATGCCGTCGCGGTCCTGGAGTCGGCGGCGGTCGACCGAGCGCACATCGTCGGCCGATCGATGGGCGGCATGGTCGGCCAGCTGCTGGCCCTCGACCATCCCGACCTGGTCGCCTCGCTGACCATGGTGGGGACCACTCCGGCGATGGGCGACGACTCCCTGTCCGGACCGTCCGACGACCTGGTCGACAAGATCGCCTGGCGCCTGTTCGACGGACCGCCGGCCAGCCGCGCCGAGCGGGTGGCCTGGCTCGTCGACGGCTACCGCAACTTCGCCGGGCCCCGGTTCCCGTTCGAGACCCGCCTGCAGCGAGCTCTGGCGCTCCGCGAGGTCGACGAGTGCTGGCGCCCCGAGACCGGCCACGGTGTGGCCGTCGGTGCGAGCCCGGGCCGCCTCGACCGGCTCGACCAGATCGAGGTCCCGACGACCATCGTCCACGGGACCGCCGACCCCGTTTTCGGCGTCGACCACGCCGTCGCTCTGGCCGACGGGATCGCCGGCGCCGAGCTGAGGCTCATCGAGGGCCTCGGCCACGAGCTCCCGGATGCGTTCGCTCCGACACTCGTGGCCGAGGTGCGCCGCCTGCTCGCGGGCTACTCCTGAGTTGCCGTTCGCTGATCGACGAGATGGTCGAGGAGGCCGCGACACGCGGCGTCGATGAGATCGAAGACGTGGGCGAAGCCATCGGGTCCGCCGCTGTAGGGATCCGGTACATCGAGGTCGGCCGGGCGGGCGGCCGGGTCCACGGCAGGATCGAACGCTCGCAACATCACGACCTTGGCGGCGGCCGCGTGGTCGGGGGCGAGGTGCACGAGGTCGCCGTGGTTGCGTTCGTCCATGGCCACGACGAGGTCGAACCACTCGAAGTCGCCTCGATGGAACTGGCGGGCGCGGAGCGGGCGCAGGTCGACGCCCCTCCGGCCGGCCTCGGCGATCGACCGGCGATCGGGCGGATCGCCGACGTGGAATGCGGCAGTCCCAGCGCTGTCGATCTCGAGCTGATGGTCCCAGCCGGCTTCCTCCGCCAGCCGACGCATCACGCCTTCGGCCGTCGGCGATCGGCAGATGTTGCCGAGGCACACGAAACAGACCCGCACCACGTCCGGTGGGTCCGGCCGGGAGGCCCCGGTCACGCCGCGGGTGAGACGAGCCGGGCGACGAGCGCTGCTTCCTCGGCCGCCGATGGCCCCTCGACCCGATAGAGCGCGGCCGCGTTGGCCCACAACAGCTTGTGACGGGTCACCGGGTCGAGCGAGCCCAGCGAAGCCTCGACGCGTTCACGAACATCGCCGTAGAGACAGGTCGGATGGGGGAAGTCGGTCTCGAACAACACGTTGTCGACCCCGATCTCCGCCAGCAGCTTCTTCGGCGCCGTCTGCTCGAACCAGAAGCAGCCGTAGACCTGCCGCTTGAAGTACTCGCTCGGCAACATGTCGAAGTTCGGGGCCTGGGCGAACCCGCCGGCCTCGAGGAATGAGTAGTCGCAGGCCTCGAGCACGAACGGCAGGAACCCGATGCCGCTCTCCACCGAGACGAACTTGAGGGAAGGGAACCGGGGCAGGACACCGGAGAGCAGCAGGTCGGTGATCTGCATGCCATTGGTGAGGAACATCGAGATCGAGGCGTAGCAGTAGGTACCGGGCACACCGTGCACCTTGGTGCGCTCCGGCGTGAACCCGGCGCTGGCGTCGCCACTGCCGATGTGGAAGCTGATCGGCAGGGCGGCTTCCTGGCAGACCTCCCAGAGCGGATCCCAATGGCGGTCACCGAGGAACGGGAGCCCGAACCGTTGTGGTTCGCCGGTGAACAACACGCCCTTGTGGCCGAGGTCGCGGCAGCGCTCGACCTCGGCGACGGCGGCGTCGATGTCCCAGAACGGGGTCGAGGTGATCGGCAGCAGTCGCCTGGCGTCGACCGACGACCAGTCGGTCTGGAAATCGTTGTAGGCCCGCACGCACGCCAGCATGAGGTCGGGATCGCCGAGCCGAAGGAATCGCTGGGCCCCGAACCCGGCCACGTTCGGATACATGACCTGGGCCCAGATCCCCTCCTCGTCCATGAGGGCGAGGCGGGCGGACGAGTCGTACGCAGCCGGGTGGCACTGTTCGATGGTCGCCGGCCCGTTGGGGAAGGGCTCGGGCCACCCGGCCACCGCGGTCATGCCCACCGCTGAGAACGACTCGGCACCGAGGAACCAGTGTTCGCGGCCGCGCTCGTCGAGGCGAACCTCTGGGACCTGGTCGCGGAACCGGGCCGGTACCCGCGCCGAGAACAGATCGGCCGGTTCGGTCACATGGGTGTCGACATCGATGATCAGCTCGGATCCCATGGCCTCAGCCTCGCACGCCCCGACGCATCGGGTCGAGAAGCGGGGCGCGCCACGGCTGCGTCAGTCCAGGCGTTCGAGGAATCGTTCGACGGCGTCGGTGAACACGTCGTTGCGGTCACCCGCCACCATGTGCCCGGCCTCGCCGACGTCGACGAACTCCACGTGCGGGAACTCGGTGAGGAACCGGGTGACGCCGTCGGCGCTGACGACGTCGCTCATCTGCCCGCGCACCAGCATGAGCGGCACCTCGATGGCGCGAACGGCCTTCATCATCAGCTCGTAGTCGAGCATTTCGGCGAGTCCACGCTCGCCGTTGCGGTTCATGAAGGCCGGGTCCCAGTGCCAGTACCAGCGGCCGTCGCGGAACCGGAGGTTCTTCTTGAGACCTTCGGTATCGGACGGGCGGCGGCGGTTCGGGTTGTAGGAGGCCACGGCGTCCGCCACCTCGTCGAGCGTGGCGAATCCGGCCTCCAGGTTCTGGGTCATGAAGTCCCGGATGCGATCGGTGCCCGGTTGATGCAGCTCCGGGATCACGTCGACGAGCACGACCGCCCGGCACGATCCGGGGGCCAACACCCCTTCGAGGTAGATCGCGGTCATCCCCCCGAGCGACGCGCCGACGACGACGGGCCGATCCTCCAGCGAGCCGATCACCTCGCGCACATCGGCCGCGAAACTCGACAGGCGGTAGTCGGCATCGGGGGCCCAGTCCGATTCACCGTGACCGCGGAGGTCGACCGTGACGGCGTGCCAACCGCGCCGGGCCAAGGCGGTGGCCGAACCCGCCCACGAGTGGCGCGTCTGCCCCCCACCGTGCAGGAACACCACCGGAGGGTGCGCCTCGTCGCCGCGGTGGTCAGCGGCCACGGTGATGCCGTGGCCGTCGTAGGAACGCACAACCGGTGTCACCATCGGTTCGGTCTACCCGCCGGCGCGAGGTTCGAGCCAGTCCGCGTCGACCCGCCCTTACCCGGGCGGGCGCTTTCGTTTCCTCTTCGGGCCGGCCGTGGCGTGACCGACCCCCACCGCCTCCGCTCCCCACTCGAGCAGACGCTCGTCGCTGCGCAGCACCGCGTTCGGCACGCTCCAGTACGCCGTGGGCACAACTCCTCGAGACATCTCGGGTGCGAACTGGGTGGCTTTGGCCTTGCGGTAGCGCGCCACGGTCGTGTCGTCGGTCTTGAAGTGGATGGTCCCGGCGGACGACAGCAGGGCGAGCGACGGGCGGGCGACCATCGACGACGGTGCGGCCACCCCGGAATCCACCGGCCGAGCACCGTGTCTTCGATCATTCGTCACCCGGTGTTCGTCTCCTGCCCTCACACTGGCCGTGACCCAGGAGATGTCATGCGCACACCAGCCTCAGCGACCGTCCGGCCTCGATCGTTCCGACTCCGCAGGCTCGCGCCGGTCGCCGTCGCGGGCGCGGCCATCGCCGTGTTGGCCCCGTTGGCAGCGGACGCCCAGGGCTCGGACCCCGGGCTCGTGTTCCATCCGATCTCGCCCTGCGTCGTCTACAACTCGCTCGGATCCGCCACTCCGCCGGCCAAGTTCGACATCGGCGAAACTCGATCGGTCGCCACCGTGTCGGCGGACTATTCCTCCCAGGGCGGCCAGGCGTCGTCGTGCGGGCTTCCGGCCGATGTCGAGGCGGTCCATCTCAACCTGGTGGCGGTGAACCCGGAAGGCCGGGGAGTGATCCAGGCCTGGCCCGGCGATCAGGCGGCACCGGTGAACGGCGGCGTGGCCTCGCTCGTCCAGTTCCAGATCGACAGTCCGAACCCCAACATCGCCAACGCGGCGCCGGTCGAGGTCGCCGAGGACACCGACGGCACCGTCAAGGTGCAGGTGTTCGGGGCGAAGGTCGATGTCCAGGTGATCCTCCTCGGCTACTACACCGGCGACGAGCTGACCGCCCTCGACGGTCGGCTCGACCAGGTCGAGGCGGACATCACGGCCCTTCAGGCCGCTCCGCCCGTGCCGGTGGTCCTGTCCGCCCGGGTCAACGAGCTCGGCGTGGTTCTCGGGGGCTCTGCGGGGATGACGACGACCAAGATCGGAGTCGGCAGGTACCGGGTCGACTTCGGGGTGGATGTGTCGAGCTGCGTGTATGCGACCAGCTCGTCGGAGTACGCCGTGTTCATCCGCGTGACCCCCCTGGGGAGTTTGCCGTTCGCGGATTCCGTATGCGACGCTCCACGCCGGACCGAGGAGGTCGACCGTGGGCAACCAGTGGGGCGTCGGGATCATCGACACGATGATGGGCACCCGGGCGGGAGCGCAGGCCAAGCTGAACTACGAGAACCTCACCGGTATCCGTGATGCCGACTCGGCGAAGATGAACTTCCCCGCCCAGTACATGTTCAAGGACGTGCCCTGGAGCGATCAGGCCCGCGCCGCCGAGGAGGCCGAGGCGGAGCTGCCCGAGGGTGCGCCGCTCCTGCTTCCCTTCATGGACAAGTGGGGCGTCGAGATCGCCCTCATCGGGGTCGGTCCCGGCCGGAGCGCGGCCGTCGACGCCATCCGCTCCCACCCCGACCGCTTCCGAGGCTGCCACGAACCCGACCCGAACGACGTCATGGGCTCCATCCGCACCATCAGGGGCCTTCACGCCGACGGCCTCATCCACGCCGTGAGCCACTTCCCGTCGGGGCGTGATCCCCAGGTGCCCATCGACGATCCGAAGATGTACGCCATCTACGCGACCTGCGTGGAGCTCGACATCCCGATGTTCTGCTGCGCCGGCATCCCCGGTCCCCGGGTGCCCTTCGCCGCCCAGCACGTCGAGCGCATCGACCGGGTGATGTACGACTTCCCCGAACTTGTCTTCGTCACCCGCCACGGCTGCGAACCCTGGGAAGCCCTCGCCGTCAAACTCATGCTCAAGTGGCCCAACCTCTACTACTCCACTTCGGCGTTCGCCCCCAAGCACTACCCCAAGGCCATCATCGACTACGCCAACACCCGCGGCGCCGACAAGATCATCTACGCCGGCTACTTCCCGATGGGCCTCTCCCTCGACCGCATCATGGGCGACATGCCCAACGTCGGGTTCAAGGATCACGTCTGGCCCAAGTTCCTCCGCGAGAACGCGGCCCGGGTCCTCAAGATCGAGGGGTGAACGTCGAACCCCGGCCTCCGACGGCGGTGCGGCTGCTCGTCCCGGCCGGTGACGCCGAGGTCGTCACCGATCTCCTGTGGCAGCTCGGGACGACCGGGGTGGCCGAAGTCGAGACGGGCTCAGGGGTGGAGCTCACCGCCGGGTTCGGTGGCCCTCCACCACATGCGGAACTGGAGCGGCTCGGGCTCACCGTCGAGGAGCTCGAACTGTTCGACTGGGCCGCTATGTGGGCCGAACACGCAGCCGCGGTCCAGGCGGGGCCGTTCACGGTGACTCCACCGTTGATCGATGCCGGTCCCGGCGAACTCGTCCTCGTCATCGATCCGGGAGAGTCCTTCGGGCACGGCGGGCACCCCACGACCCGGCTCGTCCTCGAACAGCTCCCGATGGTCGTCAGACCGGGCCACTCCGTGCTCGACCTCGGCTCGGGCTCAGGGGTCCTGTCGATCGCCGCGGCGCGGCTCGGCGCCCGGGTCACCGCAGCCGACATCGATGCCGAAGCCCGGCGGGCGACCCAGGCCAACGCCGAGCTGAACGGAGTCAGCCTCGACGGCATCTCGCCCGACATCGGTGCCCTCCGCGGTCCGTTCGACATCGTCCTCGTCAACGTCACGGTCGACGTCCAGGAACACCTCGCCCCCGACGTCGAACGCCTGGCGGGAGCGGGCACGATCGTCCTGAGCGGTTTCCTGGCCGGCCAGGTCGATCGGGTGCTCGGTCGTCATGCCGAGCGGACCCTCCACCGTCGCATCGACGACGACGGCTGGGTCGCGCTCGTCCTCTCGTGACCGAGGATCGGTCGACCCTGGCCATCGCCAGGAGACACATTCGCCAGGGTCGCGCGCCGGGGGCCAGACTGTCGGTACCGTTCGATCCCCAGGAGACTCCGACATGTCGATCCTCGATGACCTCACGTCCAAGGCGGCTGAGGCCGCCCACATCGGGCACGACGAGTGCCCCTTCGTCGACTTCGGCGGCGGAGTGGAGCTCAAGGTCGTCCAGGTCCGCATCGGGGAGGGCCTGTGGATCGTGCGCAACCGGTTCCAGCCCGGCGTGGTCGTGCAGACGCATCGCCACACCGGCCCGGTGTTCGGCTACACGGTGTCGGGGGCCTGGAAGTACGCCGAGTACGACTACGTGAACCGAGCCGGGTCGTTCCTCTACGAACCCGCCTACTCCACCCACACCCTCACCGTGCCCGCGGACAACACCGAGCCGACCGACGTGTGGTTCCACATGTACGGCGTGAACCTGAACCTCGACGCCGACGGCAACGTCGAGAGCGTGGCCGATGGCCCCCGCACGCTGGCCGCCTACTTCATGAAATGCGAGGAACTGGGCCTCCCTCGCCCCAACGTGCTCGTCGATTGAACGACTCGTGGTACCGGTCGTCGCCGCTGCCGGATCCGTTACCGTCGCGGGGCTGGATCGCTGCGGCGTACGTCCTCGGGGGCGCGCTGGCCATCCTGGCCGGACCACCGACGCTGGCCATCGCCTTCACGCCCCGGCCTGAGACCACCTGGATGGAGTTCGTGGCCTTCGCCGTTCCGGCGGCCCTCGGCCTCATGCTCATCGCCTGCGGGGTGGCGCACCGTGACCGGACGAGGCTGATGCGGGTGATGCTCGTCCCGGTTCTGGGCGCAGCGGCGACGCTGGCGGGCGGTGGGCTCGTCCTCGCGTGCGCCGGCTCGGCCCTGGAGCAGCCCGTCGAGTGCTCTGACTCAGAGGGCACCATGCTCGTCGCGGGCACGTTGACCTCCGCCGGCGTGGCCACGCTCGGGTCTGCCTGTTCGCTAGCCGCGGCGGTGCGCGATCGACGACCTGCCGCCCGTCGAGCTCAGCCCTGAGCCCCCAGTTCCCGTGGTAGTGATTGGACGCGCGCAACAACAGCCTGCGAGACAACAACCGTCGACTCGCGACTGCGCCTACAGAGGAGGCACGGCCAGTTCTAGCGGTCATTGCACGGTGGCGACAGCGTACAGGGTGGCGGGGCTTTGGTAGTCGAGTTTGCGTCGGCGTTGTCCGTTGATGATGTCGGCGGTGTGTTGAGCGGCAGCGGAGGTGATGATGGAGAGGTCGGTGCCACGCGGGAACCAGAACCTCCATTGGCGGTTGAGGTTCTCGATCTGGCCGCGTTGCCACGGCGAGTGCGGGTCGCAGAACCAGCAGTCGATGCCGTAAGCCTCTGCGATCTCAGGCCAGTTCGCCCACTCCGATCCTTGGTCGAAGGTGATCGAGATCAGCAGGTGTTCGGGGATCTTGTCGAGGCCGTCGACCAGGCCAGCGACCATGGCTGCGGCGGTGTAGCCCACGGGCATCGTGACTGGGATCGAGTAGCGGGTGACGCGTTCGGTGAGCCACAGCATCGAGGACCGGTTGCGGGCGCCGATGATCTGATCGGCTTCCCAGTGGCCGAGCTCGGACCGGTCGTTCACCGGGTCGGGTCGCCGGGCGATGTTGGGCAACGCTGGGCGGACACTGGCGTGTCGTGTCTGACGGCACCGTCGACGACGCCGACGTGTTCGCAGGCACTCGACGGCTTTCACGTCGATCGCCTCGGCGTACACCGCGGTGTAGATCGTCTCGACACACACCCGCTCAACGCCGTCCGCGGTGAGGTCAGCCCAGATCGCCTCAGGGGACCGGCCCAAGATCAGCTCGGCGCGGACCCGGTCCCGCAGCACCCCCGGGACCTCGAGGCGGCGGAGTCGTGGCCGGCGACGCTGCCGCTCAGCGTCTCGCTGCGCGATCGCCGGCCGGTACGTGACTCGACCGCCGCCCCGGTTCACCTCGCGAGCCGACCGTGGTCGCGTCACGCCCGACCCGGCGGCCGATCTCAGCCCACGACACAGACTGGTCCTCGATCAACGCGACACTGATCTCCTCACGTTCGGGCAACGACAACGGCTCGCCTGGCATCCTGGTATCTCCAACGGTCGGTGGTGGTCATCAGCACCGGTCATCATGACCGGGACCGTGCACCGACCGTTGGAACTCACCCACCTTCATGGAACTACAAATGTCGTCGATCCATGGAACGAGCAGGTCCAGCCGAAATCCCGCCACGACCATCTGCTGCCCTCAAACTCGGAACCGGAATACCCAACCGCCTCCAGGCAAGCGTTTGTCGGACCATCGCGCGCAACCATGAGAACGGGCCAAAGAGTCAAACGAATCATAGCAGCTGACAAGGCGACAAGGATAAAAGCCGTCCAGCCTCGAGACCAGGGCACGGGCCCCCGTGCTCTACTCGGAGAGTCCGGTCCCTCAAAGACCGGACGAGACCCAGACACCGTCGATGTCCAAATGATATCCCCGAGTATCTATCCACATCTGGATGTCGTCATCGCTCACTTGTGCGCCCCACGCAGTCGACCTGACATGATGCCATTGACCATCATTGGGAATATTCCAGCTATGCCCCTGCCCCGTCCAGGACGGATGACTCGCCGTCTTCAGCCAAACGCCCACGTTGCAGTAAGGTGTGCTCTTTCCGGACGCGCTTGGCGACCATGTCGGGCAGCGGAAGTCAATATCTAGGGTGTAGTCCGTGTTGCTACCGAGGTAAAGCTGACCGCTCGAACCGCCCGAGCCTCGAATGCGAAACGTCTGGCCGACCCAAGTGGCAGTAGAGCTCTGGGGGCTCAAATATAGATAGCCGCCGCCTTGAGATGCATCGTATCCGCAGCAGTAGTTAACAATCGAGCTGTTCGAAGCTGTCCACTGAGAGACCGAGTTGGCTTCGAAGCTCCAATCTCGTGGCCAAGGCGAATCGAATACGAGGTGAATTGGCGTAGTTACGCCCGGCGAAGGCACACCCTTGTGGGCCTGCTCAGCAGGAATCATATCGAATGTGGCGTCGGAGAAGGTATATGCAGGTGATTGAGGCGCGTATAGAGAATAGCCGAGCTGCACTTGGAACGGCCCAATCTCACCGAGGGGGAATGATCTAAAGTCGCTGTCAGAGTCGCACTTCCACGACGCATAGAAGTTCGATGCAGGGTTTGCGTTCTGGAACAGCCTCATCGTGTTAAGACTGCCGAACCAGAGGACTGCATCGGTTGTATCCTCCTGATAGTCAACCTGCACCAGAGCCGACGATGGGAACCCGATCGAGATAAAGTTCTGAGCGTTGTCACAATCCTCTTGCCCTGTGTCCTTGTATCCGATCTCCATTGTTGCGACCTGCGAATCAGGCCACGGGTCGTAGGCACCGCTCCTCATCGCGCCCTCCGCTGTTGACTCCGTCCGTGAATCGGAAGTAGTAGGCCACGTCAAAGGTCGCACTCGAGTTCGTCATGATTGTGTAGAAATGACGCGGCGCCCACGCCGAAATGTACTCGTCGGCCCCGTCGTACGGGCCTCCGTATGCCAGATCGACCCTCGGCAGTGAGGATGCAAGCACTACTGCTACCACTACAAGAAGCCTGGACATGACATGTGAACGTTTCATAGCACGACTTCGGAGGTAGTTAGGCCTTCTACTCTTGGGACTGTGGTCGTCGTCGAATGATCGGTACCAGTGACTACGGCTTCAGGCGTCTGCAGGCCAAAGGGGAACTTCATAAATAGGCTGCACGAGAGTGTTGTCAAATACTTCCACCCCGAGCGCATCCCGCCGAAGTTCCGCCTCCAATGCTTGAGCGTTCTGAAGCGTCAACGAGAACCCAACCACAACTTGACCGCTCAGCAGCGCAGCCTCGATGTTGTAGTCCCGCGCAACTATTGAGCCGTCATCCAACGGTTCCGTTCGAATTTCTGCTAAGGCGGCTGCGAACTCGTCCTGTAGCCGATCTACGTTGCGCGTCGTGTAGACAACTGGCCTTCCATCGCTGAGTACCACGCCGGCAGAGATCGTCTCCATGGACGCAAGCAGTGATTCCTCGAGAGCCTGAGGCTGAATCGTCCTAGGCAAAGTAACAACAACGAAATACGGGCGCTCACCTATCCCGGCATATCGCTCTATCGAGCTTATCTGCTCAGACAGTGGCACCTGCGACCTTTGTAATCGACTCAAGGCCTCCTGGGCGTCGGCCACATCCGGTTGAGGATTGATGGACGAATCCGCTTCAAGTGGTTCGATGTCACCCACGTCATACGGGACATCGATCGGAGGAGCTCCGGCGTCGAGCTCCGGCTGATCAGACCTTAGCCCCGCCGCAACAAATGGTGCGGCGCTGAAGGTAGCAGTTGCCACCAGAGTGGTTAGGACGATGAGTAGCAGCTTGGACTTCGGCCTGCGCACCTTAAGTACCCCGACCTTGAGCGTCCGCCGTGAAATGTTCCGCCCCACTGACAAGGACCGTATTGAGTGCGGTGGCCGGGGTCAAGTGAATAGCTGGTGAACGACATCGGTGATCGGCGAGTTGAACCGGTCGTCGCGACAGCGGCATTGTAGATGTCGGCGGCGGGTCGACCAGTTGATGCTGCGGCGGGGCATGGTGTTGATGCGGTGTTTCATGGCTCGGAGATCGTCGGCGGTGTAGGCGTGCGCTTCACGTAGAAGGGCGTCTGGTCAGTGCGCAGGTACCAGTCGCGCCACTCGGGAACGATCCCCATGGTCTCGGACAGTTGGGTCGAACCGACACGGAGTGGAGCTCAAGGTCGTCCAAGTCCGCATCGGGGAGGGCCTGTGGATCGTGCGCAACCGGTTCCAGCCCGGCGTGGTCGTGCAGACGCAT
This sequence comes from uncultured Acidobacteriota bacterium, assembly GCA_963732655.1. Classification (GTDB taxonomy): domain Bacteria; phylum Actinomycetota; class Acidimicrobiia; order Acidimicrobiales; family SHLQ01; genus CAVTWS01. The sequence continues at coordinate 96,070 of CAVTAI010000017.1, forward strand.
CGCCACACCGGCCCGGTGTTCGGCTACACGGTGTCGGGGGCCTGGAAGTACGCCGAGTACGACTACGTGAACCGAGCCGGGCTCGTTCCTCTACGAACCCGCCTACTCCACCCACACCCTCACCGTGCCCGCGGACAACACCGAGCCGACCGACGTGTGGTTCCACATGTACGGCGTGAACCTGAACCTCGACGCCGACGGCAACGTCGAGAGCGTGGCCGATGGCCCCCGCACGCTGGCCGCCTACTTCATGAAATGCGAGGAACTGGGCCTCCCCCGCCCCAACGTGCTCGTCGATTGAGCAACCCGAGGCCCCGTTGCCGTCAATCCAACAGTTCGAAACGCACGCCGATCCGGGCGTAGGTGGCGGCGGTCGCGCAGGTCGCGGGAATACAGCGTTGCCCCGACATGGTCGCACGCCGACAGCGCGACCAGGCCGTCATAGACCGCCCCACTGGTCACCCCAGCCCGAACGAGGTCGCTCAGCATCGTGGCGGTGTCGCGCGGCGTGGCCGACGATCTGAACCCGACGACTCCCGAGACGGGTCGAGACCTCGTCATGGTGGTCGTGCGACGCCACCAGCAACGGGACCGCCGCACTCGTGTCGACCAGATTCGGTCCGCTCACCTGCGACCCGAGTCGAGCAATGACAGGACATCGTCGTCGGACACTTTCGTGGCCGACACGGCGACCAGGCGGCCGGCGCGACGCTCGAGTTTCGCGGTGCGGCCCTGCCGGGACACGTGAAGTCCCGCTCCGTACTCCGTCACCTCGACGACATCGCCCGCGTTCAGACCGAGCTTGTCCCGAAGCGCCTTGGGAATGACGATTCGCCCGACGCGATCAACGGTGCTCTCCATTGGGAGCACCGTACCACCTCCGAAGGGAAGGCAGTACCAGTCGATTCCCAGTACCTATCCTCCCGCTCGCGGGCCGATCAGCGTTCGACGGTGATGCCGAATCGGTCGATGTAGAAGCTCAGGGCCTCGTAGCGCTCGTCGGCGTCGAGGTCGAAGTCGGCGAGGTCGTAGATCACCCCGCCGTGTTTGCCGCGGGGGTGCTCGACCATGAAGGCGTCCATCGCCGCTCGCGCTGTCGTGCGTGAAGGGCTGGCCGGCCAGCCGCGTAGATCCGCTCGACCATCGCGACGTCGTCGGCCATGAACTCGTCGAACCGCACGTCGATCGACTGATCCGCGGGCAGGAGGTCGCGATCCCTCACCCCGGCCGTCAGCATGCGCTCGATCCGGTCGGCCCAGTAGCTCCCGATGTCGGCCGGGTCGACCGGGTCGCGGCTCTGCCAGTGCCCGTAGGTCGCCATCGTGCAGAACGACGCCGTCACCGAGACCGGGTCGCGGTGGGGGATCACGAACGTGGCGTCGGGGAACACGTTCATCAGCGGCTGGTAGCACTCGAGGTGCTGAGGTGACTTGAGCACCCACCGCTGCGGCTGACCGGCGGGCGCACCCCGCTCCCGGGTCCCGCTGCCACTGCATCACCTTGAGGATCGTCCTGGTGTCCTCGTAGAACGGCGTCTGGTCGGTGCTCAGGTACCAGTCGCGCCACTCGGGCAGCGATCGCCATGGTCTCGAAGAGCATGGGTCGAACCCGACACGGCCAGGAGCTGGATCTCCTCGTGGACGTGGTCGGGGTACATGTCGTGCATGCGCTTGAAGTACGGCAGCGCGGTGTTGAGGAACGTCAAGCGCCTGATCGCAGCGCGTCCAGCCGAGGATCGATGTCGAACGTCGGCCCTGCTCGTGCCGGGGCGGCACCGGTTCCAGGCCCTCCCAATACGGCATCGTGCGCAGGGCCGGGTCGGCCGACATCAGGTTGTGCAGATGCGTGGTACCCGTGCGGGGGAGACCGCAGATGATGATCGGCCGGGCGATCTCCTGCTCGTGGATCTCCGGGTGGCGGGCCAGGAGATCGTTGATCAGGAGCCGGTTCCGCAGGCAGCTGATGAACATGAGGTACCCGTGCACCCGGCCGTTGGCGCTGAGGCCGGCGTCGTGATCGAAGGCCCGGAGCAGTACCCGGTACGACTCCTCGAACAGGCCGTCGCCGAAGTCGTCCAGCCCTCCAGCCGCCTGCACGGCCTGCTCCTTGAGGACATCGAGATCGAATCGCACGGCCGGCGCCATGGCAGCCATCTGGGCTCGGGCCTCCACGATCTCGGGTGAGAAGGTCGGTCTCGTCAGGTCGATCCGGACATTCGGTGCACGGTCGTTCACGCCGGCAGTCTCGCGCGCACCGATCCGGACCGCCGCTCCAAACTGCCGATCCGACCACCTCCCCGTACTGGGAGACAAGCCGTCGGCGCCGGGGCGCGACAGGTTGGTCTCCCAGAACAGCAGTGGGGGTACGGTGACGACACGATCATCGACCCGGAGGCCGCCCCCATGTCCGACACCGTGATCCTCGCTGGCGCCCGAACACCGATCGGGAAGCTGGCCGGAGGCCTGGCCAGCTTGTCGTGCACCGACCTGGGCGGGGTAGCCATCGCAGCCGCCGTCGAACGGGCCGGCATCAGCGGCGACCAGGTCGACTACGCCTTCGTCGGCCAGGTCATCTCCGCCGGTACCGGCCAGGTGCCGGCCCGGCGGGCCGCCATCAACGGTGGGCTGCCGCTGACCACGCCGTCGTCGCTCGTGAACAAGGCGTGCCTGTCCGGCATCAACGCCATCTACCTGGCCGAGCGCATGATCGACGCCGGTGATGCCGGCATCGTCGTTGCGGGCGGCATGGAGTCGATGACCAACGCGCCCTACCTGCTCACCAATGCCCGCGCCGGGTACCGGTACGGCGACGGCACCCTGCACGACTCCATGCTCCACGACGGCCTGCAGTGCACGATCGACCACTGCGCCATGGGAGCCGCGACCGAGCGCGACGCGGCCGCCCTGTCCATCAGTCGCGACGCCATGGACACCTTCTCGGCGCTGTCCCACGAGCGAGCCGCCAAGGCGGCCAAGGACGGGCTGACCGACATCGAGCTCACCCCGGTCACGATCCCCCAGCGCAAGGGCGATCCCTTCGTGATCGGCGCCGACGAAGGCATCCGGCCCGACACCTCCGTCGAGTCGCTCGGTCGGCTCGCCGCCGCCTTCGCTCCGGGCGGCAACGTGACCGCCGGCAACGCGTCGCAGATCAGCGACGGTGCCGCCGCCGCGGTGGTGACCACTCGGGCCCGGGCCGAGGCTCTCGGGGTGGAACCGTTGTGCGAGGTCGTGGCCAGCGGTCAGGTAGCCGGGCCTGGTACGTCGCTCCTCCACCAGCCGTCGCAGGCCGCCCTCAAGGCGCTCGCCAAGGTCGGGCTCACGCCGGCCGACGTCGATCTCTGGGAGATCAACGAGGCGTTCGCCGCCGTGGCCATCGCGTCGATGGCCGAGCTCGGCATCTCCGACGAGATCGTGAACGTCAACGGCGGGGCCATCGCCCTCGGCCATCCCGTCGGCGCGTCCGGGTGCCGCATCGTGCTCGCACTCGCACACGAGCTGCGCCGCCGCGGCGGTGGACTCGGCGTCGCCACCTTGTGCGGCGGCGGGGGCCAGGGCGAAGCCATGGTCATCCGGGTGGTGTGATGTCCGGACCGAGCGCTGCTGAGGTCCGGGCTCGCCTCGACCACCCGGTGATCGACGGCGACGGCCACCTCATCGAGTTCTTGCCCCTCGTTCGCGACTTCATCGCCGAGGAGGCCGGCGCGGATGTCGCCGAGCGGTTCGACCGAGTCGCGCAAGGTTCCCGACTCATGCGGTCCGTGCCGACGGAGCAACGCCGCGCCGCTCGGGGTGTCCCGGATGGCGTGGTGGGGACTGCCCAGCGCCAACACGCTCGACCGGGCGACCGCCCTCCTCCCGCGGCTGATGTACGAACGCCTCGACGAGATGGGCGTGGACGTCGCGCTCCTCTACCCCACCTATGGGCTGACAGTCACCGCCACCCCCGATGACGAGTTGCGCATCGCCATGGCCCGCGCCTTCAACCGCTACTGGCCGAGGTGTACGCGCCGTACCGGGATCGGCTCGTCCCCGTGGCGTCGATCCCCATGTACACGCCGGAGGAAGCGGTCGCCGAGCTCGAACCACGCCGTGGTCGAGCTCGGGCTCCCAGTCGTGATGATGGCCGGCGTCATCCCGCGCCCGATCCCGGGCCTCGAAGATCACCGCGGCGGCTCGGTACATCGACGCCGTCGGCCACGACAGCGAGTACGACTACGACATCGTGTGGCAGCGCTGCGCCGAGCTCGGCGTGTCACCGACCTTCCATGCCGGCGGCCAGGGGTGGGGGACCCGGGCGTCGAGGACGAGTTACGTGTACAACCACATCGGCAACTTCGCCGCCGCCGGCGAGGCCGCCTGCCGGTCACTCGTCCTGGGGGGTGGCGTGCTGCGCAACCCGTCCGTGAGGTTCGCGTTCTTGGAGGGTGGCGTGGCGTGGGCGCGCCAACCTGCTCGGCGACCTGATCGGCCACTTCGAGAAGCGCAACCGCGACGCCATCGGTCACTACGACCCTGCGGCCCTCGATCGGGACCGCATGGTCGAGCTGGTTCAACAGTACGGCTCGGCCGGGGTGGTGGACCGGCTCGATCGCCTCGACGAAGCCCTGTTCATGTTGAGCGACCCCGACGAGGACCGCTCGTTGATCGACGAGTTCGCCGACAGTGGGCTGACGAGTGTGGCCGACATCGTCGAACTGTTCGAGCACCACCTCTTCTTCGGGTGCGAGGCCGACGATCCGATGAACGCCCTGGCCTTCGATCGTGACATCGTCCCCGAAGGGGCGCGGCTCGGCGCCATCTTCGCCAGCGACATCGGCCACTGGGACGTGCCGGACTTCCTCGAGGTCCTCCCCGAAGCATGGGAGCTCGTCGAGGACGAGCGCCTGACCGAGGCGGACTTTCGCGATTTCACGTTCGCCAACGCCGCACGACTGTGGGGTCCGACGGTGTTCGACGGGACGGCGGTCGAGGCGGCGGTACGAGCCGTCGGCTGACAGCCATCAGGCCGGTGGCCGTGCCCCACTCGGACCGCTGCCGCCGCGCGCCACCACCACCACCACCACACACGCGGGAACAGCGAGAGCGCCCCGTCCTGTTGATCCGCCGCACCGCCATGACTCAGCCTCCTGTCGCCGCCTGCTCGAGTCGTTCGAGGGTCTTCTCCATCGACGAGCGCACCTTCGCCGGTGTGCGCAGGAGCTTGTGCATGAACCAGCCCTGCTCGGCGGTGGCGTCCCACGTCTCCCGGACGAGCGTGCCGCCTTCGGCCGGTTCGAGCTCATAGCGGTACACGCGCCCGGCCATCGTCTCCTTGACCTTCCCCCGAACTTCGGGTTTGGGCGCCCAGGCGATGCGCTCGTTCTCGGCAAACTCGGTGACGGTGCTGACCATGCGGTACGAGAAACCCAGCTTCATGGCCATGCCGAACCGGGCACCCTCGGCCAGGCGCTCCGGGCCGTCGATGTCCGCCTGCCTCACCGTTCCCGAGCCGTCGATCTCTGGGTGCCGGCGAGGATCGGCGAGTATGTCGAAGATCCGTTCGGCCGGCGCGGCGATCTGACGTTGCACGGTGATCAGTCGGTCCGGTTCGGTCATGTCCACCCCACGTGTGCTGTCGGATCGACAGTAGCAGTGGCGCCGATCGGCGGGGCAGGCCCGGTTCGCAGCCCACCGGGGGTCGGTGGAAGGGTGACGCCATGACGGACGAACGAACCGAGCTCCAGCAGATGTCGGACCGGATGCTCGAGTCACCGATCACCCGGCTGGGCATCACCGCGGACCCGTTCGCCGACGAACCGAACGGGATCATCGTCCCGTACCCGAACGTGTGCCGCCACGGTCTGCTGCGGGCGACGGTCCACGTGATGATGGTCGACATGCTGGCCGGCTTCATCGCCGAGAAGTTCAGCGACAGCGACTGGGTGTTCACCGCCGACCTCTCGTCGTGGTGCCCACCCCGACCGGCGCCGGAACGCATCGAGGCCAAGGCCGCGCTCTTGCGGCGGGGCCGCAACCTGGTCACCGCCGAGGTCACCATGACCGACGATAGGGGTGACTCGTTCGGGTACGGGCAGGCCAGCTACATCCGGGTCGCTCGGCGCCACGGCGACCCGCCCCGCCCCCACCTGACCCCCGAGCGTCGTATCACCCAACGCGCCCCGCTCAAGCTCCCGCTGGCGGAGGCGGTCGGGATCGAGGTGGTCGACGCGTCCGCCGGTCGGGTCAGCGTCGTGCTGCGAGACGACCTCCGCAATCCCGCCGGAGCCATGCAGGGGGCCATGGTGGCGTCGGTCGGCGAGCGGGCTGCCGAGGTCCTCGCCGAACACGTCCTCGGGCGACCGTGCGTGGTGACCCACGCCGATGTCCGATACCTCGCCATGGGTCGAACAGGCCCCGTGGTGTCGAACGCGGCGTTCATCGGTGATCCGGCGAACGGATCGATCCACGTCGAGCTCTACGACACGGGCGAGTCGAACCGGCTCATGACCACGCTGATCGTCCGGGTGTGGCCAGTCGATCTACAGCCGGCTTCGTGACGCCGCTCATCCTGCTCCCGCCGTCGGAAGGCAAGGCGACGGGAGGCCGGGGAGCACCCTGGTCCGACCGGGCCTTCGCGATCGATCTGACCGATGCCCGGCGCCAGGTTGTCGAGCGGCTGGCGGACGCCATGCACCGGCCCGAACCTGAGCGCGCCAAGCTGCTCGGCGTCAAGGGAACGGCGCTGGCCGAGGCTACGGCGGCGAACCTGGTTGCGGCGACGGCTCGGACCCGCCCGGCGATCGAGCGTTACACCGGCGTGCTCTACGACGCCCTCGACGCCGCCTCGTTGGGATCGAGCGAGCGCCGGCGCCTCAACCGATCGGTGCTCATCCTGTCCGGGCTGTGGGGGGTGGTGGCCCCCAGCGACCGCATCCCCGACTACAAGCTCAAGATGGGCTCGACCCTGCACGGGCTCGGCGTTCTCTCGACCTGGTGGCGCCCGATGGTGTCGGTCGCGCTCGACGAACGAGCTGCGGGCCACACCACGTGGAACCTCCTGCCCGGCGAACACGCGGCGGCTTGGGTGCCGGCTGTGCCGACCCGACAGATCGCCGTGCGTTTCGTCGACGAGGTCCGCCGACCGTCCGGTGCGGTCGAGCTGGTGACGGTCAGCCATTGGAACAAGCTGCTCAAGGGTGCGCTCGTTCGTTGGGTGCTGGCCACCGGCGCCGATCGTCCCGGCGACCTGACGGCGTTCAGTCATCCGCTCGGGTACGAGTACGACCCGTCCCGGGACACCCACCGTGGCGACGTCACGACCGTCACCCTGATCAAACGACTCGCCTGACCTCGCTCGGCCGGCGGCGGCCGACACTTGGTGAGGAATCCCCTGCCACAGGCGATAATCCACCAAATTTCGGGGCCGAGCTCGTTCAGCCGTTGGCGAACTGGCCCATGTCGAAGTAGTCGCGCCAGGCGGAGATCCGGCCGTCGACCACCTCGAACGCGCCCGCAACCGGCAGGGCGATGGTGCGATCCCCCATGGTCATGGTGTCGGTGCGCTCGTTGAGCACCAAGCCGCCGGCGGCGACCTGGCGGTGCACGACGAAGTCGAAGTCCGATGCCATGCCCAGGAAGCCGGCGATGAACTTGCGGATGGCGTCCTTGCCGACCGACGGCTCCATCGGGATGTTGTGGTAGATCGCGTCGTCGGCGAAGTACCCCATGATCTCGTCGACATCGCGCCGGCTCCACGCGTCGCAGAACGAGCGGATCAGGGCGTCGGGATCGGTGGGCAACTCGGACATGAGTGACTCCAGTGCTCGACTCGGCACTCAACCTTGGTTGAGGACCTGCATGTTGTAGATCAGTGCGGGGCGTTCATCGTTCCCGACGACATGGACGGCGATCTGCGTCGTGACCAGGGTGCCCGTGGGGCGCTGGGTGACGGCGGTGATGCGGGCCCGGCCGTGGACCTTCGATCCCGCCGGGACAGGCGCGAGGAAACGCAGGCTCTCGGCCCCGTAGTTCACGCCGTTCTTGTGACCCACGATCTTCACCGGTGACGGGTTCATCTGCGGGAGGAGGCTCAACGTGAGGAACCCGTGGGCGATCGGTCCGCCGAACGGCGACTCGCGATTGGCGCGCTCCACGTCGACGTGGATCCACTGACGATCGCCGGTGAGCTCGGCGAAGCCGTTGATCATCTCCTGGGTGACCTCGATCTCCTTGGTCCAGTCCGACCATTCGTCGCTGATCTCGGCCTGCAGGGCCTCGATGTCGTCGAAACGGATTTCCTTCATGTTCACCGCTCCTGGTGTGATCGACCGAAGGCCGCAGCCTACGTGGCTCGCCCGGGCTCCTACACTCCCGCCGTGCGGTGGCCGCCCGACCTCGGAGTGATCGACCTCATGATCGGGGTGCCGTCCGATCGGAACGGATGGCAGCGCCAGTTCGCCGGCGCCATCCGTGATGCCGGCAGCCGTGAGCTCCGGCAGCCCGCCGGCTACATGTTCAAGGACCTTCCCGATGTCGATTCGACGGCCGACTTCACCAGCTTGCTCCTCGCCGAGATGGATCGGTTCGGTATCGCCCAGGGACTCCTGCCGGTCGCGTTCGACGACGAGTGGGGCTGCCGCAGCGTGACGTTCGCGCCGGCGCGGCTCCTGCCGAGCTTTCACGTCGACCCGAACGACGGCTCCGACGGGATACGCGCGCTGCGACGGGCGGCCCGCGAGCTCGGTGTCGTCGCGGTGACGTGTTTTCCCGCCGGCACCAACCCGGCCCGCCCGCTCGATCACGCCACCATGTACCCCATCTATGCGACCTGCATCGATCTCGACCTGCCCGCGTTCGTCAACGTCGGAGTGCCGGGGCCCCGGGTTCCGATGGCGAGCCAGCATGCCGACCGCCTCGATCGGGTCTGCGCCGACTTCCCCGATCTGACCATCGTCACCCGCCACGGCGCCGAACCGTGGACGGGCCTCCTGATCGAGCTCATGCGCACCTGGCCCGGGCTCCACTACTCGACATCAGCTTTCGCGCCCCGACACTACCCTTCCGACATCGTCGCTTATGCCAACGCCGACGGCGCCGACAAGGTGCTGTATGCCGGGTACTTCCCCATGGGCCTGAGCCTCGAGCGCATCTTCGCCGAACTCCCCACGGTCCCCTTCCTCGACCACGTGTGGCCCAAGTTCCTGCGCGACAACGCCTCCCGCGTCCTGAGGTTGACCTGATGGCTCGGGGCGCGCTCGCCGGGTTGCTGGTGACGTTGTCGTTGGCTGTCACCAGCTTCGCCTACTCGGCGGCGGTCGCCCGCAAGCTCGTGCTCGAGCCCGACACCGTGTCCGATGCCGTCACCAACCTGCTCGACAACGACGCCGTCCGGGACGCGTTCGCCGAGGAGATCGTCGATGCGTTCGAGACCGACGTCCTCGTCATGCCCCACGAGCAAGCGACCGAGGCGTTCGGATTCGACACGCGTGCCGCGGCCCGTACGGTCGCCGACACCACCGTGGCCTCGCCCGAGTTCCGCGAGGCGGTGCGGGCCAGCCTCGTCGAGTTGCACGCCCACATTTTCGAGGACCGCAACGGCCCCATCGAGATCGACGCCACTGCCGTCACCGCCGTGGCTCGCGCCGCCGCGGCCGAGCAGGAACCGGCACTCGCTCAGCTGTTCCCTGCCGAGGATCGGTTGCGGGTCACCATTCCCGTCGACAGCACGCCCCGGCTGTCCTGGGTCAGAGATGCGGTCGACACCGGGGTGACCTGGGCGTTTCTCGCCGCCGTGGCCCTCGCGGCGGCGGCGTTCGTGGTCCACGGCAAGCGGCACCGCGTTCTGATGTCGCTCGGTATCGGTTTGATCACCATCGCCGCCGGCCACCTCTTCTTCGCCTGGGTGCTGCCGGAGCTCGTGGACGCCCGCTACACGGAGGCGGACGACATTCCCGTCGCCCGACCTCTGGCCTCGGCCATCGCCGATCACATCCAGCGTCCCGCCACCCTGCTGGCACTGATGGGGGTCGTGCTGGTCGTCGCCAGCATCGTCTGGCGCACCATGGCACCACGCCGAGGTTGGGATCGGGGCGAGCGGGACGAGTGGTACGACTCCGGCCGTCCCGAGACCTGGGCCCCACCGGCTGACCAGCGGGGCCGCCCCTACTGAGCCGGGATCACGGTGTGAGGTCGTCAGACGCCGGCGACCACGAGGCCGAGCGACCTCGCCGCCTGGGCTTGTCGCAGGTCGAAGGTCAGGAACGTGAGTGAGGGGATGCGCAGGCGCTGTGCCGACGCCAGGTGAACCGCGTCGAGGGAGCGGACCCCGACAACCTCGGCGATGTCGGCTGCCGCCACGGCGAGCGCCTCGTCGCAGCTCACGAGAGCGAACGAATCGACATCAGCGGAGAACTGCATCTGCTGGGAGATGAGGTCACTCCCATCCAGCAGGCGGGCCAGGTTTCGCCGGACCTCGACGATCGTGACACACGAGGTCACGAGAACCGGGTCCGCAGCGAGGAACTGGGCCGCATGGTCGGAGTCGGGCTCCTCGATGTACCGCTTCATCAGGGCACTGGAGTCGACGTAGGTGGTCATCCGTAGCGGTCCTCGGCCAAGGCGTCACGGATCGTCGACGAGGACCGCACCCGACGCGCCGGCTCCAAACCTCGTCGAGTCGCCGGCCGGACCCAACCCTCGTCGATGCCCCTCTCCAACCCGGCTTCGTCGGTGATCGGCGACAGGACGGCCTTTGGCACGCCCCGATCGGTCACCCGCACCGTTTCCCCGCGCGACACCCGCTCCAGGACAGCGCTCAGGTTCTGCTTGAGCTCGCGAACTCCGATATCCATGTGTCCACACTACATGACGATGTGGACACATGGACCCGGTCAGGTTCCCGGGCGCCAGCCAGCGGGATCGAGGCCGAGCTCATCGATGCGGGCCAGCACCGGGATCGGCGGCCGGGGGGCGCCGCCACGCCGGAGGAACGCCACGTGTTCACCCTCTTCGTCCCATACGTGACACGTATTGAGATTGCCGGCGATCGCCGCTTCGCGCTGATCCATCGCCATCCCGGCCGAAGCGTTCGCCGGTTCCCCGTACGATTTCATCCGGCGCGCCCACATGCCCTGGACGACGGCGGGGGCCATGGCTTGGAGCAGCGCGGTGGTGTGCGTGCACCCTCGCGGCCCGCCGAAGAGCTCGCGAACTCGGTGCGTGAAACCCCGCGCCACGCTGAGCCCGACCAGGTTGCCGTAGTGCTCGGTGATCGTGGGGCAACTCGGGTTGGGGTGCGTCTCGAAGTCGACTCTGACATCGGTGATCACGAGTCCCGCCATGTCGACCCTCAGCTCGACCACCATGTGGTGCACGGTCATCGGGTCGGGATCGATGCCGATGTAGAGCCCGGGCGGCGCCACGTCGCGCAACGCGCCCCGGACCAGGAACTCGGTCTCCGAGGCCAGGTACACCCGGGTCTCGTACTCACGGCTGTGCACGACCTCGAGGTCGCCATCGGGGGGAAGCAGGGGGCGCATGTCCCCCGTGGTAGCCCACCGACCCGAACACGGCAAACGCCGCCCGCCGACCGACGACGGCTACGGGTGTTCGGGTTGCTCGGCCCACCAGGCGTCGAGACGGTCGCGGAGGACGTCGTCGGGCACGTCGCCTTCGGACCGTTTGATCCCCAGCAGCATGGCCAGGGCTCGCCCGACGATGGGGCCCGGGGGTACGCCCAGGTGCTCCATCACCGCGGCGCCGTCGATGCCCGGCCGCTCGGCGGCCCGGCGGTCGGCCTCGGCCAGCTCCTTGATTCGGCGCTCGAGGTCGTCGACGAGTCGTTGGATCTCGGCCGCCTTCACCTTGTTCCTGGTGGTGCAGTCGCACCGCACGAGGTGATTGAGGTCGCCGAGGAGATGCCCGGCATCGCGGGCGTACCGGCGGACCGCCGAATCGCTCCAGCCGTCGGCGTAGCCCTTGAACCGACCCGACAGCCGCACCAGGTTCGCCACGTCGGCGACCATGTCGTCGGGGTACCCGAGCTCGCGCATGCGCTTGCCGCGTCATCTTGGCGCCGACGGCTTCGTGGTGGCGGAAGGTGACCGAGCCGTCCTCGTAGGAGCGTGTGCGCGGTTTGGCGATGTCGTGGAACAAGGCGGCCAGGCGGACCCGGATGGAGGGTTCCGTGTGGCTGACCACGGCGATCGTATGGGTGAGGACGTCCTTGTGCCGATGGATGGGGTCCTGCTCCATCCGGAGCGCGCCGAGCTCCGGCACGAGGTCGTCCATTCGCCCGGAGTCGATCGCGGCCCAGAGTCCGGGTACCGGATCGTCCTCGACGAGGATGGTGGTGAGGTCGGCTGCTGCTCCCACGGGAGTCCAAGTCTAGGGTGACCCTCCGCCACCCCATCGGGCGCCCGCTCGGCACAAGGAGTTCGCCATGATCCTCGACCTGTTCCGACTCGACGGCAAGGTCGCGATCGTCACCGGTGCCGGCCGAGGTATCGGTGCCGCGATCGCCACCGCGTTCGCCGAAGTCGGCGCCGATGTGGTCATCGGTGCCCGGAGCCTCGAGCAGCTCGACGAGGTGGCGGCGACCATCCGGAGCCTCGGACGCAAGGCCGTCGTCGTGCCCGGGGATCTGTCCACCCGGGAGGGACTCGCCGCCCTCGTCGATGCCGCCACCTCCGAGCTGGGTGGGATCGACATCATCGTCAACAACGTGGGTGGGTCGATGCCCCAGGCCTTCCTCGACACGTCGCACCGGGCTTTCGACGAGGCTCTGCGCTGGAACGTGACCACAGCGTTCGACCTGAGTCATCTGGCTGTGCCCCACATGCTCGAGCGGGGCGGCGGCTGCATCATCAACATCGCCTCCGCGGCCGGACGCCAGTTCTCCCGGGGGTTCAGTGCGTACGGCACCGCCAAGGCGGCCATGATCGCCCTCACCGGCAACCTGGCCGCCGATCTCAGCCCCAAGATCCGGGTCAACGCCATCGCCCCCGGCGCCATCGCGACATCGGCGCTGGACATGGTGCTCCAGTCACCGGAGATCCACGACCTCATGGTGGCCGGCACCCCGATGCGCCGGCTCGGGCGCCCCGACGACATCGCCGCCGCCGCCGTGTACCTCGCCTCGGATGCGGCGAGCTACGTCACCGGCCAGGTGGTCCCCGTCGACGGCGGCATCCGCGGTTCGAACCTCAAGATGGGCATCGCCGACCTCTGATCGACCCGGCTGCGGGCCATCCCCGGCAACACGGTCCGCCGCGTGAAAGCATGGTGACATGACGACCGCGGCGATCTTGAGTCAAAAGGGTGGGGTCGGCAAGACCTCCGTAGCCCTCGGGCTGGCATCAGCGGGACTGGCATCGGGACATCGGATCCTGGTGGTCGATCTCGACCCGCAAGCCAGCGCCACCTGGGCCATGGGCGCTGACCCCGCGCAAGCGACCCATGCGCTGGCCGACGTGCTGGAAGGAACGCGCAGCGCCGCCTCCGCGGTCGTGCCCGCGACCTGGGGTGAAGGGATCGACATCCTGCCCGCGGCCACCGACCTGGCCACGTGGGACCCGGACGGAACGGCGAAAAAGCGAGCCGGCAAACTTCGCAAGGCGATCAAGGGCGTCGCCTCGAACTACGACCTCGTATTGCTCGACTGCCCGCCCGGTATCGGTGCCCTCACCGTGACGGCGCTGGCGGCGGCCGACCTCGCCGTGCTGGTGGTCGAGCCGGCGGCGCTGTCGCTCAACACGCTCGGCACGATGGCCGACCTTGTCGACGACGTGTGGCAGAACCACAACCCCGATCTCGACCTGGCCGGCGTGATCGTGAACCGGATGCCGTCGGTGGGCCGAGAGGCCGAGCGCCAGTACGAGCAGCTGGGCAAGATCGTCGGCAAGAAGGCGGTCTGGAAGCCATCGGTGCCGCAGCGAGCGATCGTAAACCAGGCCCTCGGCGAGCGTCACCCAATCCACGCGTACGGCGCCCGAGCCGAGGCCGTGATCTCGGCGTACGACAAGTTGTACGTGAAGCTGCGCAAAGCCGCCGCGGGCTGACCGAGCGGCCCAACAACTCCAGCCGCCGCGGGCTGACCGAGCGGCCCAACAACTCCAGCCGCCGCGGGCGAAGCAAGCGGCCGGTATTCCGGCGGGCGGCGATCGTCGTGGTCGGATCGGCGTCGATAGCGGCGTGCGCCGGCCCGGCGCCCTCGTGCCAGCAGGTGTTCCCCTCTCCGCTTCCCATCGCCCACATCGAGGCGCCCCACTTCAGCGGGCGCCGATTCGAGATCTGCATCGTCGCCACCACCGACGTGACCATCGGTGGCGGGCAAGAATGCCATGACGGTTCGCTGACCTCGGCGGGGGTTGCCGAGATCGCTTTCGCCACGGTTCGGGTCTACGGCTCCACGCTCCGCCTCCACGTCGCCACCGGAGCCGGCGATGGCGCGGAGTACGAATCCTCGACCACGATCGCCGCCGCCGAGTCCTGCGGAGGGGAGCGTTTGGATGTGACGGTCGGCCCCCGCGGCGACCTGCGCGTGGACCTGTCCGGTGGTCTCGTCACCGCCCCCTACGGCGGGGACATCTAAACTCATCATGTGACGGCAGTCGCGAAGGCAAGCGTCGCCACGTCACGGCGGGGCGGACGTGGTGTTCTCGTCGCCGATCTGGTGGTGGTCGTGTCCGGCGTCGGGCTGACGCTCGTTCGCTACTACGGCGGCGCAGATGGTGATCCCGAAGGTTGGCTGGCGGCGATCGGATTCGGTGCACGGTTCGTGGGGATCGGATTGATCGGACTGGCAGCACCGGCCTCTCACGTGCCGGCCATCACCGTCGTCGCCGGCTTCGCCCTCGTTCCGATGAGCATGGTGTCGTCCGTCTTGCTCCCCCTCCTGGTCCCGGCATTCGTGCTGATTCGACGCGGCGTGTCCGGAGCACGCCGACTTCACCAGCGTCGTCCAGCAACATCGTCACCGATACGGAGGCCATCACGAGCCTGGCGCTCGTGGGGGCATCGATCACCGGTGCGGCCGCCCTTCGCCTGATCCGACCAGGCGACCGGGTGCTCAGCTCGAAGGGTTGACGCGTTCGGCGACCACGACGCCGTCGAGCTCGGACCGCAGGTTCCACTCGCCGCTGGCCAGGATCTCGTCGAGCAAGCCCTGGTGTTCAGCGCTTGTGACCGCCCGATCGACCACCAGCCAGTCGACCGTGCTCGGGGAAGGGAGGTCTTCGCCGGCCACGCCCCAGTTGTGCGGCTGCCAGGGCGACGGGAACGTATAGGCCTCGGAACGATGCGTGAGATGCGGTGCGATGTTGTACGACGATGCGGTCGCCGCACCCTCCGGAACCATGTCGACGGCATCGTCACGGGTCGCGTTCACGGGATCGGGGTGGAGGGGCCAGAAGCCGGACTCGTAGTCGAGGCTGAACCGACTGACGCCCCACGCCGACGAGCTGGCCAGGCAACAGGCGAACATCCAGCCGACGGCGGCCCGACGCAACCCGGGACGAGGGAGCCAGGCCACCGCCCGAACCGACCCGATCGCCATGGCGGCGATGGGCATCGCCGCGTAGTGGACGCGCGCCGGCCACGAGTTCGGGACGAGCGACAGCAGATTGGCCATCACCTGCGGCAACCCGATCAGGAGCGCAGCGGGGGCCAAGAGGGGTACGAACCCGAACGGGAGCAGGAGGTCGCGTACGTATCCAGCGCGTCGGCATCGCCGAGCTGTCGCGTGTACACGGTGGGGTTGGTGACGGCGGTGTCGGCCATGCCGGTCGGCCCGTCACCGAGGTAGCCGTAGAACTCCTCGTAGAAGACGCCGGCCTCGGTGAAGTGGGGCATCACCGCCTTGGTGCACACGAAGAACCAGGCGATCGACCCAGCGGCGAGGAAGGCGCTGCGACGACGATCGCCCCGGAACAACTCGAGCACGCCGATCATGGCCACCGCCAGGGCGATGTCCTCCTTCAACCCGATCGCGAAGACGAACCACGCCACCGCTCGGCCCCATCGCCGGCCCTGCAGCGCGTCGTAACCGAACAGCAGTGGACCGACGGCGAACGTCTCCGGATGGAAGGTCTCCCAGAGCTGCCACTGAAGCGAGAAGTGACCGAGGTAGACGACGGCCAAGGTGGTAGCGAGCCATTCATCGTCGAGCAGGCGCCGGCCGAGCCGGTACACCGGAAGGGCACCTGACACGACCGACAACACCATCGCCGCATTGAGGAAGCTGGGGCCAGCGCCGAGCCAGTAGAAGGGCACGAACACGGCCAGTGACGGCGACACGTGAAAGGCCAGGTTGTGGAGGCCCCGGACCGTGTTGAAACCCTCGCCGTGGGCCCACAACCACACGTACTGATCCCAGATGCCAAGGTCGTAATCGAAGGTGCCGAAACGGGTGTGGCGAACCACGAGGTGGTGGACGAAGAAGGTGACGTAGATGGAGATCGCCGCGCCCAACACGACCGTGGAACGACCCCACCAGGCGAGGTAATCGGCGGACTCGGTTCTGGTGTCAGTCGTCGGCGCCACCGGGCCCGCCCGACCGCAAACCATCGAGTGCCGCCTTGATCTCCTTGCACTCGGGGCAGATCGGGTAACGCTCCGGGTCCCGGCTGGGGACCCAGATCTTGCCGCACAAGGCCGTGACCGGGGTACCCATGACGAGCGCTTCGGTCAGCTTGCCCTTGGGGACGTAGTGGGCGTATCGATCGTGGTCGCCGGGCTCCGACGGCGACACCACCGGATCGGTGATGGTGTCGGTGCGTTCGGTCGTGGTGATCAGTGGTTGGGCCACGGAAGGATCCTACCCGACGGGCCAGTTCCTACCCGATAAGACTGCCGCCGCGATTCTGACCGGTCGGCGCCTTACGGTGCCCCGATGCCGTTGACCTTTCTCGCCCACCAGGGTCCCTTCCTCCCGCTGGTTCGGAAGGCGCACCGGCACGTCGACGGGTTGACGTTCGTTATCGGGTCGATGGCCCCCGATCTCGCCTACGTGTTCAACGGCAGCCGGTTCCAGTTCTGGGCTCACACGTTGGCCACGGCGGTGACGTTCTGCGTCCCGATCACGCTCGTCGTGTCGTGGCTGATCGTCCGGCTCCTGGCTCGCGTCGTCCCCGACCACCTGCCTCGACTCGGCGAGTTCCACGTCGACGAGTACCGGGGCCTGGCGGTCCACCGTTTCCAGGCCAGACCAGCACTCATCGGCCGCGTTCCTGGGTGCCCTCTCCCACATCGGCCTCGACTCGTTCACCCACGAGTGGGGATGGTTCGCCGGCAACGTGTCGTGGTACGGCGACACCGTCGTGGACGGCGAGTTCCTCGGTCAGGGATGGACGGTGTTCCGGGTGGTCCAGTATATCGGCCACGTCGGTGGAACGGCGCTGTGCCTGATGCTGCTGTGGCGGTATGGCCGGCAACGATGGATGGCCTCATCGGCCGCCCATGTCCCGGTCTTCCCCGCGACGCTCCGATCGCACGTCGCGGTGTGGTCTCCGACCATCGCTGGCGCGGCCGTTGCGGTCGCCTGGGCGTCGTCGTCGAACGCGGGCGTGGCCGCGGACATCCTCCGCCTCGCCGGGCTCATGTTCGTCGGGCTCGGCCTGGGATCGGCCACGGCCCTCGCGCTCCGCCCGGGCTTCGACGAGAACCTGGATCAGGGCCGCTGCGCGGGTTGGCAGGTGGGGCACCAATAGGTGCTGCGCGATGTGGTGTTCGGGCCGGCAGGCTCATGACGGATGGCGTCATCACATCGTCGGCACCCCAGCCGCGCCCGGCCGTACACGAACACATCGCCGCCTCCCGGCGTCGTCCGCCGCCGGCCTGGTCGGGCGTTGGCCCGTAGGAGACGGTGGGCGATCCCCCACAAACGGAGGCGAGCCGGCGCGTCGAGGTGACCGATCGGCGTGTGGGGATCCAGCCCGGCCACGAACAGGGCCTCGCTCTTGAAGAAGTTGCCCACCCCCGCGGCGATGCGTTGATCGAGCAGGATGTCGGCCACCGGCTGGTCGCCGCGGGCCAGGGCATCGATCCGTTCGAGGACCCGATCGAGATCAGGTGAGGGATCGCTCAGATCAGGGCCGAGCCCGGCGATCGCCGCCGGTGGCGCATCCCGGAGATAGGTGCGGATCGTCGGAGCAGCGAAACACAGTGCCATCCCGCCGGCCACCCCGAGGGCGACCCGGAGCCGTGGATCGCTCGGACGCGAGGTCCCGGCCGGTGCCGACCTCCAGGACCCGGCCATGCCGAGGTGCGTGTCGAGGGTGAGGTTTCGATCGAAGTCGATCAGCAGGTGTTTGCCGACGGCGCGCACCTGATCGACCCGCTGACCGGCGCGGGGCGTGTATCCGACCAGCTTCTTGAACCACACCGATTCGAGGACCTGCCCATCGAGAAGCGGGGCCAGGACGAGCTCGGCCCGCCGGAGGGTGTCGCCTTCAGGCATACGGTCAGTCTGCCGGTCCGGCGCCGACGCCGGTGGGAGTGGGGGTCAGGCCGGGACGCAGAGCATGCGAGCCGCGTTCTCACGCACGATCTTGTTGACGACGTCCTGGGGCAGCCCGGCCACCATGCTCTCGAGCACGGAGAGGGTGTTGGGCCATGTGGAATCGGTGTGGGGGTAGTCGGTCTCGAACGTGATGTTGTCGACACCGACCGACTCCAGGGAGCGCAGCCCATGGAAGTCGCTGAAGAAGCAGCCGTAGATCTGGCGGTAGTAGTAGGTGGAAGGAGGCTCCGGGACGATGTCCTGCGTGTGAGCCCAGGCTCGGTGATCGCGCCACACCTGGTCGGCCCGCTCGAGGATGTACGGGATCCAGCCGATCTGGCCTTCGCTGTAGGCGAGCTTGAGCCGGGGGTACCGCACCAACACGCCCGAGAACAAGAAGTCGGTCATCGAGGCCATGGCGTTGCCGAAGCTCAGGGTGGCGGTGACTCCGGTGGGGGCGTCGGCGGATGTGGCGGGCATCTTGGACGACGAGCCAATGTGCATGTTGACCGTCATCTCGGCGTCCTGGCAGGCCGCGAACAAGGGATCCCAGTGGCCGCTGTGGATGCTCGGCAAACCCAGGTTGGGTGGGATCTCGCTGAAACACATGGCGTGGACGCCGCGCGCGGCGTTGCGCTGGATCTCGGCCACGGCCAGATCGACATCCCACAGCGGGATGATGATCAGCGGGATGAGGTGGCCCTCGCTGTCACCGCACCATTCTTCGACCTGATAGTCGTTGTAGGCCTTCACGCAGGCCAGCGCGAGCTCTTTGTCCTGGGCTTCGGCGAAGGTCTGGCCACAGAAGCGGGGGAAGGTCGGGAACGAGAGCGACTTGTCGACGTGGTTCATCAGGTTGTCGGCGATGCGGGCCGTGGGATCCCAGCAGCCCTTGCGCATCTCGTCGTACGTGATGGGGAGGGCCTCCATCTCGTCACGGTCGTAGCCGACAGCAGCGACATGGCGCTTGTTGGGGTGGATGAGGTCCTCGTAGAACCAGACGTCGCCCCAGCGACCGTCGTCCACGTCGAGCTCCTGCTCGTACATCTTGGCGCCGCCGACGAACTTGATCCCGCCGACCTTGCGCCGCTCGACGCGAGGACCGCGCGCCTTGAACTTCTCCGGCAACCAGGTCTGCCACAGGTGGGGCGGCTCCACGAGATGATCATCGACGCTGATGATCATGGGAATCTCGACCTTGGTGGGGGTGGCGGTGCCGACCTCGGGTTCAGTGACGGTCATGGGGCGCTCCTCAGGACGAGACGGAAATCTGACGATCCGTCAGAAATAGTACCAGGGTCGCCTCTGAGGCGTCCCAGGACAGCCACGGCTCATTCTCCTGCGAACGCCGGGATGACCTCACGCCCGAACAGGCGGATCTGCTCGGCGATCTCCGCCGCATCGCCGAACGTCGCGCGCTCCGCCGAACCGGGGAGCCCAGCACCGAAGGCGGCGTGGACATGGTCACACCCGGTGAGGTCACTGAACCGACGGACCTGGTCGATCACCATGTCGGGGGTGCCGAAGAGCAGGCGATCCTGGGCGACCTCGACCGCCGATACGTCCTCACCGGCGTCGATGCGAGCGAACAGGGCACGCTCGGCGGCGTCGTCGACCGACTCCCTCCAGTGGTCGAGAAGGCCGTCGACGTAACGGGGCAGCACATCGTCGACGACACGCGATCGATCGGTACCGATCCAGGCGTACCGCCGGAGGATCCAATCCGCCGGACGGCCGACGGCGGCGCACTCCGCTCGGTACACATCGAGGCACGATTGCGCCTTCGACAACGATTGCACGGGTCCACACAACCACGAATCGCCCAGGCGAGCCGCCCGACGAACGGCGGCATCGGCCACCCCGGCGACCCAAAGTGGGGGATGGGGTTCCTGCACCGGGCGCGGGTGAACGGTGAGCTCGGGAAACGACCAGAACCGGCCGTCGTAGCTCACGTTCTCGGTGGTCCAGACCAAACGGAGGATCGCCAACGCCTCCGCCATGCGTGCGCCGCGGGTGCTGTAATCCGAGCCATGGACCTCGTACTCGAGGGGCCACCACCCGGAACCCACGCCGAGCGACACTCGCCCACCCGACAGCTGGTCGATGGTGGCCACCTGCTCGGCGACCCGCACCGGGTGGTGGACGGGGAGCTGGAAGATGCCGGTGCCCACTCGGAGCACGCTCGTTCGCACCGCCACGGCGGTCAACCAGGTCAGCGGGTCGGCCTGGTTGCCGGGCATGAAGTGATGGTGCCCGATCGTGGCGGTGTCGAATCCGTGCTCCTCGGCCAACTCGGCCAGCTCGAAGCTCTCGTGGAACGGGTCGCGGTGGCCGGGATCCCGCAGGATCGGCAGCGACAACGAGAACCTCATCGGACGACGACGGTGTCGGCGAACACGACACCCCGCTCCAAGGTGCGGTGCACCGGGCAACGCACCGCCACCTGCTCGAGGCGACCACGCTCGTCGTCGGTGAACTGGCCCTCGATGACGATCTCGCTCGTCACCCGATCGAGGTACCCCGTGAGGTCGTCGGGGCACGAATCGCAATCGTCGGCGTGCACTCGCTCGTACGTGTAGCGGACGGAGACCGAGTCGACCTTCATGCCCTTCCGGCGGGTGTACATCGCCAGGGTGATCAGTGTGCACGAGGCCACGGCGCCGAGCAGCATCTCGTAGGGGGTCGGGCCGGTCTCGGTACCGCCGAGATCGACGGGCTCGTCCGCCCGCCAGCGGTGCCGGCCGTTGCGGACCTCGACGACGTAGCCGTCGAGCAGATCAGCGGTGATGGTGGCCATGAGTCGAACGTACCGCAGACGCCCGTCGGCCGACTCTCGTACCATCGTCGAGATGCGACGTCTCCTCATCGGGCTCCTCATCGCCACTGTCGTGGCGGGCTCGTGCAGCTCCGATGACGACGCCCCCCGAAACGCGGCCGCGAGTGCGTCCACCACGAGCACGTCGCCCTCGGCCGGGCCGCCGCGACCGGCGACCTTCACGGTTCTTCCCAACGCCGAGCAGGTCACGGTGACCGGGGCGCAGCCGGGCGCCGGGCTCACCCTCCGACTCGACGACCTCGAGTGGGCGACGACCGCCGACGAGCTGGGCAATGCCCTCTGGCGCGACGTGACCAGCGGTGCGGGCTACACGGTGATCGAGACCACCGCAGCGGGTGTCGCCACCTCGGATCCCTTCGAGATCCGAGGGCTCACCGACCACCCGGCTACCGCGTTCTACGCCGACCAGGTGATCGAGCCCGGCTACGGCTACCTCGCCACGCGAGATGGCACCCAGCTGTCCATCAATGTCACGCTGCCCGGCCCCGTGGAGGACGGACCGTACCCCACCGTCATCGAGTACTCGGGCTACGACCCCTCCGACCCGGAGTCGGTGGAGCCGGCGACCGGCGTCGCCCAACAGGCCGGTTTCGCCACCGTCGGAGTCAACATCGCGCGGCAGCGGCTGTTCGGGAGGGCGCGTTCGACTACTTCGAGCCCATCCAATCACTCGACGGCTACGACACCATCGAGACCATCGCCGCCCAGCCTTGGGTGCTCGGGCACCAGGTCGGCATGATCGGGCTGTCGTACTCGGGTATCTCCCAGCTGTTCGTCGCCGCGACCCAGCCACCCAGCCTGGCCGCCATCGCCCCCCTCTCGGTGCTCGAGGACGTGTACCGCTCGGTCCTGTACCCCGGCGGGATCTACAACGACGGGTTCGCCCAGCAATGGGCGTCCGCCCGCCAGACCGACACTGCCGCCGAGGGTCAGACCTGGGTGGCCGATCGCATCGCCGGCGGCGACCGAACGTGCGAGGAGAACCAGCTCCTTCGCAGCCTCAACACCGACCTGGTCGACGCGGCCCGTGCCAACCCCTTCTACGACCCGACCACCGGCGACCGGCTGGCGCCTCGCACCTTTGTCGACGAGATCGAGGTGCCGGTCTTCCTGGCTGGCGCGTGGCAGGACGAGCAGACCGGCAGCCGGTTCGCCACGATGCTCGATGACTTCACCGGCGCGCCGGCGTTCACGGCGATCCTGTACAACGGCGCCCACGCCGACTCCCTGTCGCCCGAGATCTTGATCCGGTGGTACGAGTTCTTGAACCTGTACGTCGCGGATCGAGCCCCACCCCCGCTGAACCCGGCCCTACGGTTGGTCGCGCCGGCCGGTTACGAACAGGCCTACGGTGTCGCCGGACTCTCTTTGCCAGCCGACCGATTCGATGGCACCGAGCCGCTCGACGACGCCCGTTCGACGTTCGAATCCGACCCCGATGTCACCGTTCTCGTCGAGATGGGCGGCTCGCCCACCGCGCTCGGCGGACCGGCGTCTCGAGGCCAGATCGGGCTGGACGCATGGCCACCCGACGAGGCCGAGGTCGTCAGGTGGTCGTTGGCCACCGACGGGTCTCTCGTCTCCGGGCCGGCTGTCGCATTTGTCGACGGCGGCCGGGCGGGCGGCGATCTCGCCACCCATCAGTTCACCGTCGACATCGACGATGCCCACGAGCGACAGACCACCACGGGGACCGACGCCAACCCGTACGACGACCTCTCATGGCCGGTACCCGAACCCGGCACCTCCATCTCGTACGAGTCCGAGCCGTTCGGTGGCGACCGCATCCTGGCCGGATCGGGCACCCTCGACCTGGCGTTGGTGGCCGGCACGGGCGATGTCGACATCGAGGTCACGGTTAGTGAGGTGCGGCCCGACGGCACGGAGGTCTACGTGCAGTCCGGCTGGTTGCGGGCGTCGCACCGCGCCATCGACACGGACGCGAGCACCGACCTGCTGCCGTTTCACCCTCACACCGAGGAGGCCGTCCAGCCGACCGCACCCGGCGACCTCGTGCTCCTGCCCATCGAGATCTTCCCCGTGGCCCACGTGTTCCGGGCGGGCTCGCGCCTTCGCATCACGGTCGACACCCCGGGCGGATCGCGCAACCTGTGGACGTTCGACACCGTCGACGGCGACGGACAAGTCGTCACCGTATGGCCGGAGGCCAGCGAGCTTCGGCTTCCGTTCCTCTCAGGTGTCCAGCTCCCCGCCGGATACCCGCCATGTCCCGGCCTTCGATCCCAGCCGTGCCGGCCCGCCCCGACCATCTCGAACGCGAGGGCCTCATGACCGACACCGTCGTCACCTACGACAAAATCGATCACGTCGTGACGATCACGATGAACCGACCGGACCGCATGAACGCCATCAACGGCCAGATGCGCGAAGACCTCAACGCGGCCTGGCTTCGTTTCCGCGACGACCCCGATGCGTGGGTGGGGATTCTCACCGGCGCCGGGCGAGCGTTCTGCGCGGGCGGGGATCTTCGCGACGGCGAGGGATCGGTCGGACGGTTCGCCGGCACGTTCTGGGAGATCCCGACCATCAACTCGCTGGAGAGCGGGCTCGAACTGTGGAAGCCGCTGATCGCCGCGGTCAACGGCCCGTGCATCGGCTACGGGCTCACCGGCGTGCTGGCGTGCGACTTCGTCCTGGCCAGCACCAGCGCCACATTCGGGTACCCGGAGGTCCGCCTCGGCCAGGCGACCATCGTGGGCGCACTCCGGCTCCCGAGTCGGGTTGCGTGGCCGGATGCGTTGGAACTGCTGCTGACCGGCGACACGATCGACGCGGAACGAGCGCACGAGATCGGCCTGGTGTGGCGGCTGGCCGAACCAGAGGCGCTCCTCGACGAGGCTCGGGCCTTGGCGACCCGCCTGTGTCGGGGCGCACCGCTCGCCGTCCGCGCCACCAAGGAGGTGGCGGCGCGCGGCCGGCACCTCACCTGGACGGACGCCGTCCGATTCGGCGAGACCATGCGTCGGGTCGTCAGCGCCAGCGAGGATGCCGCCGAAGGACGCACGGCATGGCTCGAGAAGCGACCCCCCGAGTGGACCGGCCGGTAGCAGGTGTCCGTAGGTCGATCGGACTAGGCCTAAAGACCTAGAGGTAACGACCGAACTGGATTGAATGGATCCCTTCCTAACAGACGCTGTGCTCTCCACTTCGACGGGACTCGGAACCTACGTGATCGTCGAGATTGCCTCGCCATTTCGGCTTCCATCACGAACGCGAGCGCGGATTCGCACTGCAAATGCCGAGCTGCTCGACGTCTCCTGGCGAAATCTGGTGACGGTGGGGCAGATCTGTCCAGGGCACCTCGCGAGTTGGCGACACGCTATCGCTCAGCGTCACACCGTCTCGCCGCACGATCTGTCAACCCACGCCGAGGTTCGGGACCGGCTCCTGCTGCGGTTGGCGGTCAGCGGCAGCCTCAACTCTCGACGGGCTTCGGAACTTCTGGAGGTTGTGAGAAGGATCGAACGTCGTCAGTCCTCGACCTCCCGGGTCGAGGACCGCGTCCTCCAGGCTCGCGACCGCCAGCTGACGTCATTGCTCTGCTCAATCATCGCCGCCTGCATCTGCGGCGCAGGCCTCCTCGTCCTCGACATGACGGGCGCTGACTTCGATCCTCGACACCTTGGACTCGTGGTCCTCTGCGTCACGCTCGTCGGAAGCATCTGGAGGCTGTCGACGCTCCAGAGAATGCCGGACCGACGCCAGGATCGGCGTCCGGCGGCAGAATGCACAACCGACCATCAAGGCGAATCCGAGGAGGTCATCGATCTGGCTCACATGGAGTCGCAGGCCCACGGCTCGGGCGTCATCTGAGCCCGTCAGGAGATCCAGGTCGCGGCGGCGGGATCGGTGAGGCTGGTGACTCGGATCCCTGAGATGTCAGCGGTCCATACTTCGCCGTCGTACACGGCCGGGCGGCTCATCTGGCCGGTGAACCCGTTCGGGAAACACGACTCGATCCGCT
This sequence comes from uncultured Acidobacteriota bacterium, assembly GCA_963732655.1. Classification (GTDB taxonomy): domain Bacteria; phylum Actinomycetota; class Acidimicrobiia; order Acidimicrobiales; family SHLQ01; genus CAVTWS01. Next base: position 121,368 of record CAVTAI010000017.1, read on the forward strand.
GGCCGTCCTCGAGATCGTCGAGGGCGTCGCCGTCGACGCCGAAGGCCTGCACCATGTCCGGCGTGACCTCCGAACAGCTGTAGCCGTCCAATCCGCTGCGTTCGTCCTCATCGCACCGCAACACCTTGATCCCCGCCGGGAATGGGACCCCGGGAGCCACGCCCTCGAGCACCTCCTCGTCGGTCAGCACCTCGCACTCGGTATCGAGGTCGCCCTGACCAGCGGGATCCACATGGCGGAACTCGGCCTGGAGGGCAAGCCCATCGTCGGCGTCGACCACCCGGATGCCCGGTGAGCCGAGTCGGTACCACGGAAGGACCGCGGCCGAGCCTCCCTCGGCGGGGACGGAGAGACTCCGCAGGTCGATCGACATGGGCTCGGTGTCCTCGATCCCGGCTCGGCCCGTCTCGGTGGCCGCTCCGTCGATGATGTCGTACGAGACGAGCAGCGTTCCCTGGACCCCGCCGCGCAACCGGGCATCAGAGCCGGCGATCACCATGGATGACGGACCGGTGACGATGACTGCGCCTTGCGCCGCGATCGCGAGAGATCCGATGGTGACGAGCGCCTCCGGATCGCTCAGGTCGACGAGGGACATCTCGGCCGAACCTCCCGACGCCACGGCGAAGGTCTCACCGAAGCGCACGTCGGAGACCGGCTGGCCGCCGCCGATGTCATCGACCTGCCCGAGCACCGCAATGGTGTCCCCGCCGAACCGCACGGTTTCGACGGCGCCGATGCCGGATCGGGCGGTCGTAGCCGCCCGTACGACGTCGCCGACGACCGACACCCCCCGACGCAGCACGACCTGGCCACCCAGCGCCACCTGCGATCGCGGCGTCAGCCCTTCGGGCGAAACATCGAGCAGGTAGAGGGTGGCGTGGGCGTCGACCTCCAACTCGTCGTCGTCCTCGACGTTGGCGGCCACCGCGAGCACGCCGTCGGCGTAGCCGATGCCCCCTGCGCCACCGGCGATGCCCACGGTGTCGATCTGGAGCTCCGGGCCGACGTGGGACAACAACGAGGTCCGCGTGACCCGGCCCCCGCCCGACGGCAGCAGCACCCGATCGCATGACGGGCGCGAGTCGGTGCCGTCCCTGAGCTCGACGCGAGAGATCCAGTCAGCCACTTCGTCGTTCGCGCGGGCCCCTTCGTCGGCCTCACCATCAGCTTCAGGAACCTCGGATCCTTCATCATCGACATCCACGTCGACCTCGGCGTCGGCGTCGTCGCTCGACTCCCCCACGATTCCCCCGACCGGGATCCCCATGGGTCCGATCATCGGTCCGCCACTCGTCGCCGCCAGATAGGGCTGGGACCACGTGAGCAGGATCGGCTCCCCACCGACGAGCGCCGCCTCGCGGTAACCGCCGTCGATCCGCACCGAGTCGACGATGTCGACCGACGGCAACGCGACCTCCGTCACGAGGATGGGTTCGTAGGTGAGTCCCTCGTCGAAAACCGCCGGCACGGTGCTGAACACCAGGACGCGATCAGCGGTCAGCAGGAGTCGGTGGGCGAAGCCGTCGCTCACGATGTTCACGGACCCGACGGGAGACTGCGATGCCCGATCGAGCACCTGCAAGCGCCCGCGTTCGTTCACGTACGCGACCCAGTTTTCGTCCACCGCCAGGGGGCTGGCCTCGACGATGTCCGGTTCACCCGTGAGCGGCTCGATTCCCACATACGACAGGTCCGGCCCGAAGCCCCCGAAACCGAAGCCGAACATCACGGGGCCGGCGTTCGTGCGGGCTGACTGCTCCATGTCGTCGCGGAAGCCGCGAAGGTACGAACGCAGATCGCCGCACTCGGTGAACGTGGCCACGGCACCGCCCACCGGGACCGCGGTCGGTTCACGGTCGCCGTCTGCACACCCGCTGATCACCACCAGCAGCGCGAGCACGACCGCGGTACGACGCGTCCGCAAGCGCTCCTTCTCCGCCGCTCCACCGAGCGTCTTTCGGTCCACGGGGACCTCCCCCCGAGCCGTCGACCTTCCCGGCCGAACCCTAGCTCACGCTCGATCGGTGGGCGGAGGCGCTCGATCAGTGGACGGTGACGAGGATCCGTTCCGAAGCGAACGACCCGACCCCGACGCGTGCACCGTCGATCTCGACTGTCGCCGTGCCGTCAGGAGACTTGGCGGTGACGGTCCCCCGTTTGCCCGGGAGGATGTGAGCATCCTCGAGGAACTCCAGCAGGCCGGGGGTGAACTCCAGCTCCTCGGGGATGCGGGTCACGGTGAACCCCGTACCCACCCCACACAGGCTCAGTTGCTGGGCATCAGGGGCGGCGTAGTCCGAGCCCGGGATGGGGTTGCCGTGCGGGCAGGTGGTCGGCTCGCCGAGCACCCGGACGAGGGCCTGCTCCACGACGGGCGAGATCACGTGTTCCCACTTCCCGGCCTCATGGTGCGCCTCGGTCCACGACAGTCCGAGGAGATCGATCAACATTCGCTCGGCCAGCCGGTGACGGCGAGCGACCCGATGGGCAACATCGAGACCATCGGCCGTGAGCCGGAGTTGACCCGACGAGCCCACCGCGACCAAGCCGTCCTTCTCCAGGCGTTTGATCATCTCCGAGACCGCGGGCCGAGACACATCCAGCCGTTCCGCCACCCGAGCCTGGATGACGTCGAGATCGTCCTCGGCCAGCTCGAAGATCGTGACGCAGTACTCCTCGACCGCCGGGTGGTACTCGCCGCGATGCTGAACCATGCCAGGAGTCTAGGGCCAGCCCGCCTCGCCGGGCTCCGGGCCCACGGGGCGATCAGCGTTGGAAGGCGCTGATCACGGCATCAGCCAGTTCTGGGCGGCAGACGACCATCCCGGACACCCACGGATCCGAGGCGTTGTAACGAAGGGGACGACCATCGATGCCCGACACGTGCAGCCCGGCGGCCGCGGCCACCGCCATCGGGGCACAGGCGTCCCACTCGTAGATGCCGCCGCCGTGCACGTAGATGTCGGCGTCGCCCCGGACCACCAGCATGGCCTTGACCCCGGCGCTGCCGAGGGCACCGACATCGGCCCCGACACCGCTGGACAGGCGGTAGCCGTCGATGTTGGCGCGTGACCGGCTCACCACCGCGAGGGGGCGTTCTCGCCGTTCGTCGGGCAGATCGCTCGGGTAGGCCGGCGCCGGGTCAGTTCCGTAGGTGGCCGACAGAGCGGGGAGGCTGACGGCCGCCGCCGCCGGTTCGCCACCGACGCACAGCGCGACGTGAACCGCCCACTCGCCGCTCCAGGGTCGTCCGTAGTCGTTCGTGCCGTCGAGCGGATCGACGATCCAGACCCGCTCGGACTGGAGCCGGGACGGGTCGTCGAACCCCTCCTCGGACAGGACGGCGTCCCGGGGCCGATAGGCGTGGAGCCGCTCGACGAGGAACTCGTGGGCGAGCCGGTCACCCATCATCTGCAGCTGGCTCATTCGGGCCTTCTGGTCGACCATGCGCTCACGGATCTCCAACAGCAACAGCCCAGCCTCGTGCGCCAGCCAGTAGGCGAGCTGGTGGTCGTCGAACTCCTCCGGCTCGAGGCTGGGTTGGCCCGCGGGACTCGACCTTTTCAGCAGGACCCCTCAGCCACGGGCGGTTCCCACGGGAAGGCGCAGGATCTCGGCCGCCTCGATGCAGGTGGCCGGCCGACGGCCACAGGCCTCGACCAACGCCACCGCCCGTTCCACCGCGACCCGGTTGCTCTCCGCCGAGGGGTCGTCCTCGAGTCCAACACGGATGTGGCCGCCCTGTTCGACGGCCAACCGGGCCACCGGCGTCGAGAGGATGTCGCCGCCGAGCAACGTGACGGCCCACGGGAGATCGGTGTCGGCGAGCATCGCACGATACAACGCCAGGGCTTCGGGGATCGCCGGCGCCGAGAAGGTCGGGTAGCCGGTGCCGAAGTAGCCCCGATCTCCGGAGAAGTACAGCTTGACGAGGCTGCCCGCCGGCAGGGTCCCCGCCCGGTGGAACCCCAACGCCATCCGGAGAAAGCCGGGTTCATAGATCGCCATGCTCGGGCCGAGCCCCAACTCGGCACACGTCGCCATCATGTACCGCACATCGTTCGGGCTGTTGGTGTAGACGAAATCGGTGGCGGAGGGCAGGCCGTGGGCACCGAAGCTGGCCAGGTTGGCCGAACCAGGGTCGAGCACTCCGCACCGGATCAACCCCGCCTGCGCCAGGAGGCGATGGTGGTCGTACCGGTCTTGGATCGAGGCGCCCCCGGACATCGTCGGGTAGAGCACGGCATCGGGACGTTCGTCGAGCACCAACCGGAACGTCGCCGCATAGTCCTCGGCGGTGTCGGCGACGCCGGCGCGTTCACCGAAGGGCCTCGACGTGTGGGTGTGGACGACCGACGCGCCCACGTCGAGGCAAGTGACGGCATCGGCGGCAATCTCTTCCGGCGACTCGGGAGCGGCGGCGTTCCGGTCCCTACGGGTGACGCCGTTGACCGCGACTTCGATGACCACCGGCGGCTGCATGGAACCATCATCGCACCCAGGTCGCCCCGGGCCCGAACCCGTCGGGGCGGTGGCCTACTCGACGACCTCGGCGATGAACCGCTGCATCGACAGGCCCACCTCACCGATCAGTGCTCCGGCCTGGTCGGGTTGCCCATCAAGGCGCAACATCACCGAGAACGGCACGGCGGCGCAGATCGCTCCGGTCGCCACCGCCTGTTCCCGATCCATGGACGGCCGTAGCCACTGCAGGTAGTCGGCGATGATGAGGCCGCGGCTGCTCGGGAAGGAGAGGCGGATGGCGTTCAGTTCGGGTTCGGCCTGGAGCGCCCGATAGAGAGTGACGACCTTGGATCGAACCGAGGCCCGCCCCGCCACGTTGGTGAGGCGGCCGATCAGGAACGAACGCCACTCCGGCCAGGTGCCATCGGGGTCGGGCTCCACGAGCTCCATGAAGTCCCGTTTGACCAGGTATCGATCGGCGAGCGTCTTGACGAGCGACGACTTGTCCTCGAAGTAGCGGTACACGGTGGCGATGTTGACGTCGGCTCGCTCGGCCACCAAGGCGGTGGTGAGGCCCTCATAACCGACCTCGCCGAGCAGCTCCATCGTGGCGTCGAGGATGCTTTCGACGGCTTCGATGGCCCGCTTCTGAACCGGTTCCCGCCGCAGGTGATGCAACGGTAGGGGCGACGGTGGTACGTCGCCGAGGTCGTCGAGAGGTGGATGGACTCGGGGACCGAGCTCGTTCGTGAGGTAACCGGAGACGTACCCCACGAGCCACCGATGGAGCTCACCCATCAAGACCGGGGTGGGAATGTCGAACGTCGTGACGAGCTCGATCACACTCAGCGCGCCGGTCACGCTGACGTCGGCGATCGCCAACGCCTGCTCGTAGCTGAGATCGGGACGGGTCGACGCCAACCGTGTCGCGCAGCGTTCGATGAGGTCGGCGTGCGCACGTGCCTCGTGCGGCCACAACCGTGGGCAGGCGTTCAGTGCTTGGCGCACTGCTTGGCCATCCTGCCTCGACGTCCGCGAGGAGCGCCCCGGCCAACAGCTGACCGATCGCGTCCGAGAACCAATCCGACACCGAGCTCGCCTCGAGGGTGTCGAATGCGGCCGACAGGCGTTCCACGATGGACTCGTGGTTGCGTTCCGCGAGCGTCGCCACCAACGCCGCTTTGTCCTCGAAGTACCGGTACAGCGTGGCGATGTTGACCCCGGCCCGCTCGGCGACGAGTGCCGTGGTCAGGCCCTCGAACCCGGTTTCATCCAGGACCGCTCGAGCCGTGGCGAGCAACAGCTCGCGCGTCTCCACGGCCCTCGCCTTGACGGGGGTTACTCGTGGTTTCGTCGAATCTGGCCCTGCCCGCTCAGGACCCGCCCCAGTGTCGACCGACCCAACTGCGATGACGTCGGTTTGCAACAACGTGCACTCTAGCCAACCCGGTCGGCGTCAGAGGAGTCGAGATGGCATCATCCGCAGAGAAGTCACCTGAAGCTTTACTTCGCGTTCACGCCGGTCGGCGGGGCGCTCGGCGGCGATCCTGGAGGAACGGGAACGTCTGACGCACGGACCGCACGTGCTCCACATCAACCTCCGCGACGAGCAGCACCTCGCCGCCCGCACCTGACGCGAGCACCTCACCGAGCGGGTCCACGATGCGGCTGTCGCCCACGTAATCGAGCCCGCCACCCCGGCCGACTCGGTTGACGCCGACCACATAGGCCTGGTTCTCGATGGCCCGTGCCGTGAGCAGGGCCTGCCAGTGGGCGCGGCGAGCGGCGGGCCAGTTGGCCACGACGATGTACAGGTCCGTCGATTCCGCCACGGACCAGAACTCGTCAGCGAAGCGCAGGTCGTAACACACGAACGGGGTCACCCGGACACCGTTGATGTCGAAGGTCACGACCTCAGATCCGGCGTCGAAGTGTTGGTGTTCGCCGGCATAGGTGAACGGGTGGATCTTGGAGTACCGATGGACCTCTCCCGTGGGTCCGACCAGCGTGAACCGGTTCGTGGGACGCTCGAGGCCGGGGGTGCGCTCCGGCAACGAACCGCAGAGCCAGAGGTGGTGAGTGTGTGCCTGCTCGGCGAGGAACCGGGTCGTCGGTCCGTCGGGAGGTTCAGCCTGCGCAGCGGCGTTCGAGGAGAACCCGGTGGCGAAGAACTCGGTGAGCACCACCAAGTTCGCGCCGGCGCCCGCTGCACCGGCGACCAGCGGAGCGAGGTGCTCGAAGTTGGCGGCCGGGTCCTCCCAGACGATGTCGTGCTGGATCGCCGCCACCCGAAGGCGCCCAGGATCGGTCGTCGTCATGACGAGGTCCCGCCGCGCAGCCGCGACAGTCGATGAATGGCCTCGTCGAGCACCTCGTCACGTTTGCAGAAGGCGAACCGGATCAGGGGAGCTCCCTCCACCTTGTCGTCGTAGAAGACGACGTTCGGCACGGCGACCACTCCGCACCGCTCCGGCAACTGGCGGCAGAAGGCGCGACCGTCGAAGGCACCGAGCGGTCGGATGTCCGCGGTGATGAAATAGGTGCCGGCCGGGAGGAGTACCCCGAACCCTGCGGAGGCCAGGCCACGAGCGAGGCGATCTCGTTTGGCGAGCAGGTCCGCCCGGAACTCGTGGAAATACGCATCGCCCAGCCGGAGGCCGACGGCGATGGCGTGCTGGAACGGCGCACCGTTCACGTACGTCAGGAACTGCTTCGCCGTGCGGACCGCCTCGACCAGCTGGGAGGGGGCGGTCAGCCATCCGACCTTCCAGCCCGTGAACGAGAACGTCTTTCCTGCGGAGGAGATCGTGATGGTGCGATCCGCCATGCCCGGGAGCGACGCCATCGGGATGTGCGTGCCGTCGAAGACGAGGTGTTCATAGACCTCATCGGTCACGACCGTCAGATCGTGGCGGCGGGCCAGCGCAGCCACATGGACCAGCTCGTCGTAGGTGAACACCTTCCCGGTGGGGTTGTGGGGCGTGTTCAACAAGATCAGGCGGGTACGCGGTGAGATGGCGGCTTCGAGGTCGGCCGGGTCGTAGTCGTACGACGGCGCCCGCAACGTGACGACACGACGTTGCGCGCCGGCCATGGCGATACACGCGGCGTAGGAGTCGTAGTACGGCTCGAAGACCACGACCTCGTCACCGGTGTCGAGGAGCGCCAGCAGGCACGCAGCGATCGCTTCGGTCGCCCCGGCCGTGACCAGGACCTCACGATCAGGGTCGACGTCGAGACCATAGAACCGCTGCTGGTGCTCCGCGATCGCCCGTCGGAGCTCGGGGATGCCGTTGCCCGGCGGGTACTGATTGTGACCGGCACGAATGGCGGCGACAGCTGCTTCGGCCACCTCCGTGGGGCCATCGGAGTCGGGGAATCCCTGACCGAGGTTCACGGCGCCCGTGCTCTGCGCCAACGCGGTCATCTCGGCGAAGATCGTTTCTCCGAAGCCCTGGAGTCGAGCAGTCAGAAACGGGAGACGGCCGGTCACCTCGACCAGGCTACGCGGCCCAACCTCCGGGCCCGGCGTCTGGGTCAGATGGGATCGCGTCGCGTGAACTCGCATCGGACACGGAGCGTGCTCTCGGCGAGCGAGACCTCCATACGATCGCTGATCGACCGGGCGATCCACAACCCGCGCCCGGTCAGGCTGTTCGGTGGAGGAACCACCGATCCGATGACGGGAACGGTCGTGCCGGCGGCCGCCACCGACGAGATCTCCAGCTCGAAGCGATCGCCGGCGCGCTTGCAGAACACGTGAAAGGTGTCGCCCACCCCGTACTCCACGGCATTCGTGGCGAGCTCACTACACGCCAGCTCGATGTCGAACACGGTGTCGGAGTCCCTCGTCCACCGCTGCGCCAGTTCTGACACCATCCGGCGGGCGATCCCCACGGACGCGGTTGCGCTGCTGAGATCGCGCCCGATCATGGGCGATGGACCCGGACTGATGGTTTGGGAACGCAGACCGTCACGACCCGACATCTTCCATCACCGTTGTCGGGCCGAGGTGGACACGGCGACTCAAAGCACCGCGGCAAACCGGGACGCGACGTCGTCCCAGTCGATGATCTGCCACAGCGCGTCGACGTACGCTTCCTTGTCGTTCTCGTACTTCAGATAGTAGGCGTGCTCCCAGCCGTCGATCACCAGGAGCGGATATCCACCCACGGACAGGTTGGCATGATGGTCGTGGATCTGGGCCACCTGGAGACGTCCCGAACACGGCTCCCACACTAGCGCCGCCCACCCCGCGCCCTGAATGGATGTCGCCGCGGCGGCCAGGTGGCTCCGCGCCGTGTCGAACGAGCCGAGGTCTCCTTTGATGGCCGAGGCCAGATCACCCGACGGCCGAGACGCGGCATCCGGGCTCAGGTTCGTCCACAACACCGAGTGGAGCACGTGACCGCTCACGTTGAACGCGAGTGCTCGCTCGAGCCCGGCGATGGCTCCGAAGTCCTCGCTCTCGCGAGCCCGAGCCAGCGACTCCATCGCCTCATTCGCGCCCTTGACGTAGGCCGCATGGTGCTTGTCGTGGTGCAGCTCCACCATGCGCGCCGTCAGTACGGGCTCCAGCGCGTCGTAGGTGTAGGTCAGTTCGGGCAACTCGTAGGTGGTCATGGTTCCTCCCGGACCGACGATCAGTCGAAGGTCCCATTCCCGGTGCCATCTCGGGTCAAACCCTGCTGCTCCGGCCCCGCCGCCCGCAGGAGCCCGGAACTCCGATCGGTGGACCCCGCTCAACCGAGGTCGAGATGCGACTGCAGCCCGCTGATCTCGACGAGCCGCCGCACGGACGGCGGTGCATTGGCGACGATCAGCCCGCGGCCTCGCTCGCGCGTGCGCTCCGCCGCGTCGACCAACACCCGCAGTCCACTCGAATCCATGAAGGTGACACCCCCCACGTCGACCTCGACTGACCGTTCGGGCAGTTCGACGAGGACCTCCGCCAGCTGACCGGCTGTGTGGGCGTCGAGCTCGCCCACCAGCAGCCAGCCTCTGGACGTGGTGGTGATGTCGAGGGTCGACCCGATCTCAGGCATGGTCGAACACTACTGACCCCGGCGGCGGTCGTGCCGGCCCCGGCCAGGGACCGGCCGGGCCTTCAGTTCTGTCGATCGGCCGACCGGTGGACGACGTCGCCGGCCGCATCTTTCAAGTGGGCCCGGATGAACCACTGGAACAGCTCCAGTTGGCGAAGGTGCCCGATGAAGATGTCCTCGGACACCTTGTCGAGCTCGCTGAGCTTGTCGGCGGCAGTCCGGTGGTCCTCGATCACCCCCGAGTAGGCGTCGTCGAGTGCCGCGAGGTGACGGACCGATGGCTCGCGATTGAGCTGGTAGTCGTCCCAACTCCGAATGCGCACGATGGCCCCCGGAGTACCCAGGGGCTCGCCACCCATGGTGGCGATGCGCTCGGCTACCTCGTCGGACATGGCTCGAATGGCATCAACCTGAGGATCGAGCATCTCGTGAACAGCGATGAAGTTCATGCCCACGACGTTCCAGTGAACGTGCTTCAGGGTCAGCTGCATGTCGAGCAGGGCGACGAGCCGCTCCTGCAAAATGTCGACCGCCGATGAGGAGTCGCGGATCGAAACGGACGGCACTGGCGTCTTGATGGGCTGCGACGCGCTCTTCGACGGGCGCTTGGGCCCGTTTCGGGAACCGTTCGTCGTTTTGCCTCGGGGTGGTGTCTTGGTGGTCGCCACGGGTGTCTCCCTGGGTTGCCGGATCTTCGACCCCTACCCACGGCGACCCTGCGCCCAAACGCCGTGCCGTGCCGGCCCGATCACGGCCCCTGATCGACCGCCTCCCGAAGGCGCTCGAAGGATCGACGCAGCAGTCGCGAGACATGCATCTGCGAGATGCCCATCACGGCGGCGATCTCGCTCTGCGACAGTTGCTCGAACACCCGCAGACGCACGATCTCTCGCTCGCGCTCGGGCAGCAGACGCAACATGCCCGCCACCTCGTCGATCCCCTCGGCCTCGGCGAAACCGGGTTCGACCGCCCGCACTTCATGTCGCGGACCCCCGGACGACCGTTCGTCCGAGGGCGTGGCGTCGAGCGAACCAACAGTCGCCGCGGCGCTGGCCGCCAACCCGCGTAGAACGTCCTCGCGGGGGATCTCAGATGGGCCGCCAGGGTGTCGACGGTCGGCGCTCGCCCATCTCGGTGGGTCATCTCCTCGACGGCACTCCGGACGAGCAGGTGCAGCTCCTTGGCGCTGCGAGGCACCTTGACCAACCACGTCCGATCCCGGAAGTGGCGACGGAGCTCTCCTTCGATGGTGAGGCCGGCGAACGAGGCGAACGGCACGCCCATCTCGGGGTCGAACCGGTCGACGGCCTTCACCAAACCCAACATGGCCACTTGACGGAGGTCTTCATCGACACCGCGACCGGGCGAGAAGCGCCGGGCGAAGTGGACGGCCAGTCCCATGTGCTGCTCGACCAGCTGGTTGCGCAGCCGACGCTCGCGCGTCGACGCGAACGAGCGGAAGGCCTCGGCCTCCAGTGCTCTGGTCTCCTGGTCGCCCATCATCCCGAGATTCGCACATGCGGGAGCCAGTACGATGCCAACGTGCTTCCGGACTCGTTGTCGAAGGTCGGCGACGCCTCCCGGCTGGGGGCGGTCCGCAGGAGTGGCCTGCTCGACGCGGGCGGCCAGGCCGCCCTCGACCGACTGGCCCAACTGGCGCGAGACCTGATCGGTACGCCGATGGCCCTGATCTCGCTGGTCGACGAGGACCGCCAGTACTTCCCCGGGTGTTCGGGCTTGGCCGAACCGTGGGCCACGCTTCGGGAGACCCCGCTGTCGCATTCGATCTGTCAGCTGGCGCTCGACGGCACCGCACCTCTGGTCATCGAGGACACCGCGGCCGACGAACGCCTCGCCGACAACCGGGCGCCGGCCGAACTCGGGGCGGCGGCGTACCTCGGTGTTCCGCTCATCGATCCCGACGGCCGCACCCTCGGCAGCTTCTGCGTCATCGATCACGTCCCTCGCCGATGGACCGAACTCGAAGTCCAGAGGATGGCCGTGCTCGGCGAGTCGGTCATGTCCGACATCCTGCTGCGCATGTCGCTTCGCGAACGCGACCGCATCGCCGCCGAAACCGAGGTGAGGTCGGTAGCCAGCGAGGCTCGGCTGCGCTCCATTCTCGATGGCCTGTTCATCTACGTTGGGCTGCTCGATTCCGACGGCCGCATCACCGAGCTGAACCGAACCGCTATCAGTGCTGGGGGCGTCGAGACGTCACTCCTGCTCGGCGAACGCTTCTCGGACGCGCCGTGGTGGCGAACCGATCCCGAGGCCCGGCAGCTGGTGCAGACGAACGTCGCGATGGCCATGGTGGGCCATTCGTCCCGCGTCGATGTCGCGGTCGAGGTAGGCCCCGATCGAGCCGTCAACCTCGACCTCCAGTTCGAACCCATCGTCGATCCCGACGGATCGGTGGCGGCCATCGTCGTGTCGGGCATCGACATCACCGATCGAGTCCGGTATGAACGCGACCTGGGTAGCCAAATCGCCCGGCAGCGGCGGGAGCGGGCCCGGTTGGCCCACCTGTTCACGCTGGCCGACACCCTCTCACGATCGGCCTCCGTCGCCGAGATCACCGACGCCATCGTCCACCTGGCCGCTCCCGTCGTGAATGGCGTCTTTTCGAACCTCGGGGTGATCACCGCCGATGGCTCTCTCAGCATCCATCACCTGCCGGTGATCGACTCCGAGATGCGAGAGCGCTGGACCACCATCCCCCTCGAACCGACCACCCCCATGGGAAAGGCGTTGCTCACCGGCCGACCCGTCATCCTGACGTCAGCAGCCGAGATCCGGACCCAGTTCCCGCGGGGCGCCGACGATGCTGATGCGGCCGGGTTCCGGGCGCTGGCCGCCATCCCGTTACCCGGCGCCCAGGCCGCGATCGGGTTCTGCTGGGACCGCGAGCTCGCCTCGGATCCTGGCCTGTCACCGATGCTCGAGACCATGGCGGCGCTGGTCCACGGGGCCATGGCGCGGGCGTCGCACTACGAGTACCAGCGGTCGGTCGCCACCGAGCTGCAACGGAGCCTGCTGCCGCATCGCCTCCCGGTGGTAGCCGGCCATGAGGTCTCCGCTCTGTACGAGCCGGGGACCGACGGCCTCAATGTCGGGGGCGACTGGTACGACATCATCGAGCACGACGACGCGTACACCCTCACCGTCGGCGATGTGGTGGGACGAGGAGTCGATGCCGCCGTCGCGATGGGTCGTCTGCGCAACGCCGTCGCGGCGCTGGCCCAGAACTCCACCTCGGTCGAGCACCTGGTCAACCTCCTCGACTCGTTCGCCCACGAGGTGCCCGAGGCCCGGATGGCCACCATGGTGGCCGTGCGACTGGAGGCTGACGGGCGTGTCGAGCTGGTCAGCGCCGGGCACCTCCCCGCCCTCATCAGACGGTCCGACGGAACGGTCGAGCAGCTGCCCGACGCCGATGCTCCGCTCGGGTTGGCGAGGACCATCACCCGACGAGTCCACCGACACCAGCTCGGCCCTGGTGACGTGCTGCTGCTGTACACCGATGGTCTGGTCGAACGACGCGGGGAGAACATCGATCTCGGACTCGAGCGGCTGTGGGTCGCCCTGGCCTCAGCCGACCTCTCGTCGTACGACGGTCTCGCCGCCGAGCTCTACCGCCAGCTCGGTTCTCCCCGCGGCGACGACGTGGCGGTGATGGCGATCCGGCATTCCGTTTGACGATCGGTGGCGGCGGGTAGGGCGGAGATGCCGGAGAACCCGGTGCTACCCCCGCTCGAAGGGACCCATCATGGTCTGGTTCATCATTGTCTTGCTCGTCGTCGGCCTGCTCGCTGGAGCTTTGGCCCGTCTGCTCGTCCCCGGTGACGATCCGATGGGTCTGGGTGCTACCTGGCTGCTCGGAGTCGCCGGCAGCTTCGTCGGCGGCTTCCTCGGTTACCTGCTGTTCGGCTCTGACATCGACGACGGTGCCGTCCAGGTGTCCGGTGTCGTTGGTTCAGTCCTCGGAGCCATCGTCGTTCTCGTGGTGTACCGGGCGGCCAACCACCGCTCAGTTGTGCGCTGAACACCGGCGAGCGGCCCCGGCTCCCGATGGGCCGGACCTCCTACGATGGTTCGGTCATGCCCGAAAGCGTCGAGACTCTCCCCGGTCTGCCCACACTGCAACGCCGGTTGACGAGGCTGGCGGCCGTGGCGATCCTCGCCCTGCTCGTCGCCACCGCCGGCTGTGCGTTGTTCATAACGCGATGGACCGAGTCCGTCGACGAACGGCGCGAACGACGGTTGGAGGTCACCGACGCCACGGTCGTGCGGCTCGCTCTCGACGCGCAGGAGCGAGCCGTCGTCCGCTTTCGCGAGACGGCCGACGCCACCGATCTCAGCGCCTTCGAAACAGCACGGCGTGATGAGGATCTCGCGATCGCCCGCCTCATAACCCGCTCGAACGGCGAGGCGGAACTCGACTCGGCCATCGAGGAGGTGGGCCTCCGGGCCGACGAGTGGCGGCAGAGGTTCGTGGCACCCACGGTCGCGGCAATCGAATCGTCCCGGCCCGACGAGGCCGAGACGGTCACCGGGCTCCCGGAGCTCGATCGCGCCGGTGTCCTGACCGCCCTCGATCGACTCGATGTCGTCGTGCGGGCCGACCAGGTCGATGCCGATCACCGGACGGAGCGGGAGCAACGCTGGGCCGTCGCGGCCTTGGCGACCGCCGCGGCGACGACACTCGCCTCGATCGGTGGGAGCACCATGCTGGTCCGCCGCTGGGTCACCGTCCCGCTGTTCGACCTGACCGAGTCGTCGCATCAGTTGGCTCGTGGCGAGATCGACGACCTCCCCACTTTCGAGACCGAGGAGTTCAACGATCTGGCCCGGGCCGTGGGATTCGTCGACCGTGAGCGCACCGAGGAACGAGATCGGGCCACGCGCGCGTATGAGTCGTTGTCACAGAGCGCCGTTCTGGCCCTTCAGGTGCGACAAGAGCTCGTCCGCCACCACGCGCCCGCACCGCCGGGGTGGTCCATTGCCGCAGCGCTCCGACCGGCCCACGGCATCGTCGCCGGAGACTGTTACGACGTGGGTCTGCTCGCCCCGGACACCATGTACGTGATCGTCATCGACGTGACCGGCCACGGCGCCACCGCGGCGTTGGCCGCACTGAGCGCCAAGTCGGTGTTGCGGGCCGCGCTCCGGGCCGGCGCCTCGCCCGGGGAGGCGATCTCCTGGCTCGGCCATCGGCAGGGCGAACACCGGCCGACGGAGTTCCTCACCGCGATCGTCGCCGTCGTGGAAGTCAGCAGCGGGCGCATCTCCTACGCCAACGCGGGTCACCCTCCCGCGCTGGTCCTCGACCCGGCCGGGGTCACCGAGATGCCCGGGACCGGGCCGCTCGTCGGACCGTTCGACGCCACCTGGGCCACCGTGACCGCCCACGTCCAACCCGGCAGCGCAATCGTGTTCTACACGGACGGCCTCACCGAGGCGAGCGACGCGTCCCGCGAGCGCCTCGGCGAGGATCGCCTGATCGACCATCTCGCCCGCCTCCCCGATCGGTCGGTCGACGAGATCCTGGCCTCGCTCGACCAGCTGCTCGACGAGTTCGTCTCCGCCACCCTCACCGACGACGTCACCATGCTGGCGCTCGGACGCCTGACCCTCGTCGAGACCACGCCGACCGGTCCGATCACGCAGTCGACCCCGGCCGGATAGCGTTCGCGAATGGTCCACCGCGGTGCGCTCGACGGTCCCGTCGGTGAATTGATCATCGATCCCATCGCCGATGGCCTCGCTCTCGCCGGTGAAATCGACGCCGGCAACGTCGCCCACCTCACGACTGCGCTGCGCGGGGTGACCGAGCTCAGCGAGGTGTCGCTCGACATGCAGGGCGTGTACTTCATCGACTCGAGCGGACTGCGGGTGCTGATCGAGGCCCATCAAGATCTGGAGGCGGCGGGTCGTCGGCTCGTGCTCAGACGGCCATCGCCTGGGGTGTCACGACTTCTCACCATCAGCGGGGTCGAGGGCTACCTCCACCTCGAGTCCTGATCCCTCCGGTCAGCCGCTCACGAGTTGGGGGCCGTCGCCGGCACCCGCTTCACCAACGTGATCGAACCGTCGTCGTTCTGGGCGAACAGGTCGAGCGCGGTGTCGAGGATGTTGCGGGAGATGACATCGAGCTTCAGAGGTCCCGACACGGGGTCGCTCGTCATTCGAAGCGTCAATCGACCCTCGCCCGGTGTGAGGGAGATGTGCGCCCGGCCATCGGGCCGGCTCTCGGCGAGCAGGGTGAAGACCTCACTGACGCCGAGCCGGAGGTCATCGAGGTCGTCGACATCGAACCCGAGGTCCGCGCCGAGTGACGCGGCGATCAGGCGCACCGTAGCCGCGAACCGGGTGTCGAGGGGGACCGTCAGATCGACCGTGTCATCGGGGTCAGCAGCGTCGGACATCGTTCTCACGCTAATCGGTCGGCGACGGGGCACCTGAACGACTGGTCAACCGGCCGGCGCTTCAGGCGAGGTCCGCGTCCACGGTGTGGAGTGGCTCGACCTGCTGATACCCGACGCGGAGCGTGGTGAAACGGCCACCGTTGCGCCTGGACGGGGACGGGCATCGGGGGCGCTGGCGGTTTGGAAGCGGTGAGAACCGGGCACCAGTCGGGGCATGAAGACCATCCGATCGCGTATCACCCGCCCGTTCAGCCGGACTGCCCTGGTGGTGCTGGCGTGGACCTACCGCCACACGCTCGGCCTGTGGGCCCGTTCGCTCACCACCGAACTCCGCCGACCCGAGCCGTTCGACCAGGGTCGCTTTCGGCGGTTGGTGTCGTCGCTCATCCGAGTCAGCACCGACCCCCTCACGGCGAACGCCCGTGAGCTCAAACGACTCCGGATCGACAACGACACGGTCGACGTGGATGTCGACGAGGGCTGGTCCCGCGCCCAGCACCTCGTGATGCGCCTCCGTGAGCGCAGCGACATCACGGACGTCCGGGTGCCGGGTGGCGTCGGGGTCGCGGGGCCTCACTGACGACGATTCGGGCGTTTGGGTTCGACGGCTGCGGGTAGGCCCGACGTGACCCCGAACGAGACCGACACCAGAGGAGACCCGACCATGTCGACGGACGAACGAGTGACGAAGAGCCTCATCACGACCCTGGAAGATGGCCAGCGGGGGTTCGCCTCCGCGGCCGACCGCCTCACCGATTCGAACCAGCCCGGCCTGGCCGCCGAGTTCATGCGCTTCTCGGAGCAGCGAGCCCGCTTCGCTTCTGAGTTGCGGACTATGGCGGCCAGCTACGGCGACGATGTCGACCCGGGTGGGTCGATGGCCGCCGTGGTGCACCGCGGTTGGATGGCCGTGAAGGATGCCCTCTCCGGCAGTGATGCGAGCGGCGTGCTCGACGCCGCCGAGCAGGGCGAGGATCACGCGGTCGCCGAATACCGCCAGGCGTTGACCGAGGATCTCTCGGGTGGGCTGCGGTCGGTGGTCGAGCGTCAGTACACCGAGGTGCAGGAAGCTCATCGCCTCGTGCGATCCCTGCGTGATCAGGCGGCCTGATCGGCCCGATCACCGGCCCAGGGCGCCGCGACGGTTCCGGTTCAGGGAGATCAAGCCGGGACCATCGCGGCGCCCTGGCGCGTCGACGCTGACCTGGGCTCACGACGTGCGAGGACGGCCGCGGGTCGGCGTCCTACTACCCTGCTGAGCGCCCGACACTCGGAGGTTCCCATGCCCGTCAACGAGGACGGCCCGTACTTCGATGACCTCGTGGTCGGCGAGACGTTGCCCGCGGCTCCCGCCATGACGATCGGCCCCGGCGACGCGGCGCTGTACCAGGCCATCTGTGGCGACCCTCTGCGGGTTCCGTTGTCCCGGCCGTTGTCGCAGCAAGTGACGGGTCACTCCGAGTCGATCGTCAACCCGGCCCTGGTGATGCACATCTCGATCGGTCAGTCGACCGTGGCGACGTGCCGGGTGGTCGCCAACCTCTTCTACCGGGGCGTCGTGATCCGCCGCCCGGTCCTCCTCGGCGAGACGCTGTTCACCACCGTCCACGTCCGCGGGCTGAAGGAGAACACTCGCCGGCCCGACCGCCCACCTCGCGGCATGGCTCTCCTCGGCATCACGACGGTCAACGATGACGGCATGGTCGTGGTCGACTACGAGCGGTGCGCCATGATCAACATGCGCGACAAGGACGCCCCGACCGGCCACGACGACGACCTCGGGCCTGCGGAGACCCCGCTCGTCGTGAGCGACTACGTGGCAGCTGCGCCCGCGACCTGGAACCTCGGACATCTGCCGGACCCGCCGGCGTGGGACATCGGCCAGGTGCGCCGTGACCAGCTGCGCGACACCGTGACCTCGGCCCCCGAGCTGGCCCGGCTGACCCAGAACCTGGCCCCGGTCCATCGCGACGCGACCCTCGGGCAGGGCGGCCGGCGCCTCGTCTACGGCGGCCACACCATCGGTTTGGCCCAGGCCTCGCTGTGCCGGCTCCTGCCCTCCGCGGCCACCGTGGTCGGCTGGCACACGGGAGATCACATCGGGCCGGTCTTCGAGGACGATGTGCTGTCGTTTCGCTCGGAGCTGCTCGCTGAGACGCCGGTGGGCAACGGTCGCCTGCTCGCCTTCTCGGTGATCGCCACCACGGACCGCACGGCCGCTGACGGGGCGGTCGTACCCACCGACGTGCTCGACTGGCGTCCCGTCGTGCTGTCGCGCTGACGCAGCTATCACCGCGCCCACATCCATGATCAAGTACCTGGGATCGAAACGACGGTTGGTGCCCGTCCTCGAAGCGATGGTCGCGAGCAGTGGGGCACGTACCGGAATTGACCTCTTCTCGGGAACATCGCGCGTCGGCCAGGCCATGAAACGACAACGCGTGCACGTCACCGCCGTCGACTCGGCGAGGTACGCCGAGGTCATCGCCCGTTGTTACGTCGCCACCGACGCCCGAACGATCGATGGTGCGGCGCTGGACGCCGAGTTGGCCCGGCTCGACGCCTTGCCCGGGGTCGACGGCTACTGCACCGAGACCTTCTGCCGCCAGGCGCGCTACTTCCAGCCCCCCAACGGACAGCGGATCGATGCCATCCGGGCCGCCATCGCCAACCGGTGGAGCGGCCACGAATGGGAACCGATCCTGCTCACCAGCCTGATGGAGGCCGCCGACCGGGTCGATTCCACGACCGGCGTCCAGATGGCGTACCTCAAGGCGTGGGCGCCGCGGAGCCACAACCGCCTCACCCTCCGATGCCCCGAGCTGCTCGAGGGCTCCGGCGCGGCGATCCGAGGCGACGCAGTCGAGCTCGCATCCACCTTGCCCCGCGCCGATCTCGCCTATCTCGATCCGCCGTACAACCAGCACCGGTATACCGGCAACTACCACGTCTGGGAGACGCTCGTGGCCAACGACGAGCCCGACTCCTACGGCGTGGCCCGCAAACGAGTCGAGCTGCGCGATCCGTCGAGCCGCAGCGTCTTCAACTCGAAACGAGCTATGCCGGCGGCCCTGCGCTCGGTCATCGAGAACGTCGCCGCCGAGAGCGTCATCGTGTCCTACAACGACGAGAGCTGGGTGACCGCCGAGGAGCTGATCGCCTGGTGTTCGGGTCGAGAACGCGCTGAGGTGCTCGCGTTCGGATCGAACCGGTACGTCGGCGCTCGCATCGGCATCCACAACCCGGCCGGTGAGCGTGTGGGCACGGTGGGGCGGTTACGCAACCGGGAGCTGATCGTCGTGGCCGGCCCAGCCCGCACGGTCGAGGCCATGGTCGGGGCGGCCCTCGCCTCCGCGCCGGCTGGCGCCTACCACTCGCCGGCGTCGTAGGCCCGGTCGATGATGGCGATGTCGTCGATGTGGCCCCGCGCCGATGCGGCCGCCAGCACGGCCTGGGCCACATGGTTGGGGTGCATCATGCCCGCGGACCCGATGGCGCCCGTCTCCACCCACGTGGTCATCGCCGCGTCCATGGCCGCGGGATCCCATGCGGATGCGAAGTCGGTCCCCAAGGTGTTCCCCACGGTGACTCGGGTGACCTCGAGCCCGGGGAAGTCGAGCGGCAGGCTCTTGATCAGGCCGTCGAGGGCGATCTTCGAAGTCGAGTAGAGCACCAGGCTCGGGAACGCCTGCCGGGTCGATTTCGACGACAGGACGATGAGCCGTCCCCGGTTCTGGACGAGCTCCGGAGCGGCTGCCGTGGCGATCATCGCCGCGCCGACCACGTTGGTCTCGAAGACGGTCTGCCAGTCCTGGAGGGTGGCGTCACTCAGGTGCTTGAGTGGCGACATGCCGGTGCAGTAGACGACGGTGTCGAGGCCTCCGAGCGCGGCGACGGCTTCGGCGACGACCCGGGCCGGATCCCCATCGACGCGGACGTCACCGGCGATGGCCGCGCCGCCCGGCAGATCGGCCGCAACCTCGGCCAGCTGCTCCGCCCGACGGGCCGAGATCGCCACCTTGGCCCCCGCCTCGGCGGCCATACGGGCAATGGCGGCACCGATGCCGGACGATGCCCCGACGATCAATACGCGTTTGCCGGTCAGGTCGAACTCCATGGCTACCCCTTGGTCGGTCACAGCCGGTACAGCCGGGCATCCTGCCACACCGCTACCGTCGGTGGCGTGCCCGCTCGCGCCCTCCCCGACCCCCCAGCTGACCCGTTGGGAGCCGTCGCCAGCTCGTTCGTGAGACGGCGCGCCCTCCGCCGTCTCACCGCCGAGGAGGCAAACCTGGTGGGGTACGCGGGCCCCCTGGTGCTGTTCGAGCTCGGACCCCGGTTTCGCCTCCCCGTGATCGGGCGATTGCAGGGCAGATCCACCTACCAGATCGTGCAGCACCCGGACCGTGTGGTCATGCGTGTCACGGCCGCCGAGCTGCGGCGCCTGGGCCTCGTCCCGTAGGGCTGACCCCGGGCCGTGATCGGCTAGAGCGTCCGGGCCACGTCGTTGGCGGTGCGGATGGCGCCCTGGATGTAGCCGACCTCCCCGGCGTCGCCCACGACGTGCACCTCGATGCCGACGGCGCGGAGTTCGTCGGCCAGCATCGCGTCGGCGTGGACGCCCGAGGCCAGGATCACATGACCGGCGGATGCGGTGTGCCGTTCACCGTCGCGTTCGAAGATCACCGAGTCCGATCCGATCTCGACGAGGGTTGCGTGACGCTCGATGCGCACGTGGTGCTGCTCCGCTTCGTACACGGCTCGTAGTCGTCGAGGGTGCGCCATCTCCTGGCCCACGTACGCGCCCGGCTCGATCAACGTCACTCGGCGACCTCGCTCGGCCAGGAATTCGGCCAGCTCGAGCCCGACGAGACCACCACCGATGACGGCCACGTCGTCCGCCAGTGGCATCCACGTGCGGGACAGATCCCGCACCCGCTTCATGTCGTCGGTCAGGTGGAGCTTCCGGCCCGCCGCGATCGCCAACCGCTGGTGGAGAGCCAAGCCCTTCCCGGCGGCCGGGTCGTCGCCGGTCAGCAGACCCCGGAGGTCGTCACCGGACAGGACGTGGGCCGCTCCGGCGCCGGGGACATCCGGCCGACTCCGCCGTGCTCCTGTCGCGACCACGACGACATCGGGGTTCAGCGCCCGTATGGAATCGACCGTGGCGTGGGTGTCGAGATGCACGGTGACCCCGGCGTCGGCGATCGCCGCCGTCAGATAGCGGACGAGCTCGGCGTTCATCGGCGTGGTCAGCGACGAGAACCGCGCGGTCCCGCCCAGGTGATGGCCCTTCTCGACCAGCGTGACCCGATGACCGCGTCCGGCTGCTACCCGGGCTGTCTCCATGCCGCCCGGTCCACCACCGACGACGACCACGTGACGAGGCGACTCGGCGGACGTGACGGGAGGGTCGGCGTAGTGGCCGAGGTCCGCGTTGATCGCGCACACGGGCGCACCGTCCCAGAAGTTCTGGGCCACGCAGACGAAGCAGTTGATGCAGGTACGCACGAGATCGGGCCGGCCGGCCGCGAGCCGGTTCGGGATCTCCGGATCGGCCAGCAACTGGCGCCCCATCGAGACGAAGTCGCTGTCGCCACTGCGCAGCAGCGCTTCGGCCGCGTCGGGCATGATCCGGCCCACCGCGATGACGGGGATCGAGATCGAACCCTTCACGGCCTGAGCGAACTCGATGTACTGGCCCGGCTTCCAAGGCAGCGGCCCGTCAGTGAAACCCTCGCTGAGGGAGCGGGCCGAGGCCGCGCTGACGTGGACCGCATGGGCCCCGGCAGCCTCCGCGGCCTGGGCGTGTTCGGACGCCAGCTCCGGGGTGACGCCGTCGGGGTGGTACTCCGAGCCGTCGATGCGAGCGATCACGGCGAACCCGTCGCCGCAGCGGGTACGGACGGCCTGGACCACCTCGCGCAGCAGCCGGGTGCGGCGTTCGGTCGGACCGCCGTACTCGTCGGTCCGGCGGTTGTAGAGCGGTGACAGGAAGGTGGAGATGAGGTAGCCGTGCGCGGCGTGGATCTCGACCCCGTCGAAACCGGCCTCCTGAACTCGGGCCGCGGCATCGGCGAACTGCTCCACCACCCACGCCAGGTCCTCGACCGTCGCCTCCCGGTGGGTCGGCATCTTGCCGCCGGTCGTCGCCGCCATGCGCATCAACTCATCCATGGTGATGTTGGCCATGTCCGGCGGGTAGGAGGGCACGGGCACCGACGGAACGAGCTGGGCGCGTTCCTCGGCCGCGTCGATCCCGGCGGTCTTGCCGTGATGGCACATCTGCACGACCACCTTCGCCCCATGGGCATGCACGGCGTCGGCCAAACGTCGCAGGCCCGGGATGTAGCGGTCCTCCGACAACGCGGGCTGGTGACGTGACGTGGCGCCGATCGGGTAGGCCACCGCAGAGGTCTCCAGGATCAGCAGCCCGACACCACCTCGGGCGCGCGCTTCGTAATGGGCGATGTTGAGGTCGGTGATCTCACCGTCGTCCGCGCATGAGTTCTGATCCATCGCCGGGAGCACGATGCGGTTCCTCAGCTCCATGGGGCCGATGCGACCCGGCGAAAGCAGGTGGGAGTGGCTGATCCTGGCGGACATGTCTCGATCATCGCACGGCGGTCTCCGGCGACGTACGTCTGGCCATTTTCGGCATCCGGGCGCATGATCGCGCGGTGAAGCCGCCGACGTTCTGGACGCTGACCTTTCTCGTCGCAGTCGTGGTGAGGTTCGTCGTCGACCATGTGTGGCCCATCGGGGTGTGGGCGGCGGCCGGAGTTCTCGTGCTGGCACTGCGATGGTCCCGGGCGTGGCAGCAGCGGCGCATTCGAGCCTCCGATGCTCACGCCTCGGCCCGACACCAGGCGGCGAACGACATCGCAGCCAGCGGGGGCCGGCCAGCACCGCTCATCTCCGCGGCGTTGGCTCGACTCGACGACACCCTCATCCGCGTCGATGCTGCGCTCGAATCCGCCGTGTCGCCGAGCATTGCCGTTGAGCTCGCCGAGCTCCGGGGCAAGATCAAGCGCTTCGAACACAGTGACGATCCCATCGAGGACCTCGTCCGCGTACGGGCACTGGAGCGACAAGCGGCTGTGGCCGAGCAGCGCTGTCGATCGAGCCTCAGCCGGTCCACCGTCCGCAGCTTCGGGATCGCCATCGGCATGTGGCGAGGAATGAACGACTGAAGATCCTTGGCCAGCGACCGTCACCGGTCGCGCAGCTCGGTTGGCGCGTCTTCCAACCGATGGGAGCGGCCGGGCTTCATCGAGTTCAACACTTGCAGCAACGCCGACGGCGTCGGACGTAAGGTCCATTAGTCCGTTGGGCGGATGCCTACGAGCTGACAGCTCAGGTCTCGACGCCGGGTACCCTGCTGACTCCGCCCTCGTAGCTCAGGGGATAGAGCAACTCACTCCTAATGAGTAGGTCGCAGGTTCGAATCCTGCCGAGGGCGCGCACCGTCGAGTGACTCGCTGGGCCCAACCGGCTACACCGACGCCAAGTCGGATTTCAAGGGTGAACCGCAACGTCGCCCGGCTGGCGAACGCTCCGCGACGACGGTGGTCGCCGGCGACGAGCTGGTCGACGTGACCACGACCCGCCGCAGCCGTCGTGAGATACGTGCGCATGTTCCCGAACCGACCGAACGTGGCTGGAAGCCCGATCACCATGCACCTTCAGCCGAGGGCCAGCGGCAGCCGACGATCCCCTTCGTGGGCCTGGCTGAAGCCCTGGTGCTGGAGTCGCCAAAGCTCTACTCCGGCGGCGGCGAGCTGCTCTTCGATTACGTCGAGCATCACCCGGGGTTCGGACGAAGTCCGACTGGTGCGTGACTTGGTGGTCGTTCGCAATGGTCAGCGCGCATTCGTCGAGGGAGCCCGGGTCGAGGATGTGCTCAAGCCGTTCTGGGGGCGATCCGCTCGACGAGCTGTCGGCGGAGTTCGGGGTGCCAGTCGATCAACTCGAGGACGTGCTCCGTGTTGCATCCCGACGCGGATCGAACGGCTCGGACGAGACGTAGCGAGATCGTGCCGGGGGTGCGCATGCTCGACGAGAACCGATCCTTGATCGCTTGTCTGGTGAAGAGTCGGATCCGTGATGCCTGACCCAGTCGAGATCGTCGACTACGACGTACGTTGGCCGCTGCAGTTCGATGCCGCCGCCCGCGAGCTTCGACGTGTGCTCGGCGTGTGGCTGGTGGAGATCGAGCACATCGGCAGCACGGCGGTGCCGGGCCTTGCGGCGAAACCGGTCATCGACATCCAGATCGGCGTCACCAGCCTTCGTCACTCCGCCGAGATCGTGGCCGCGATGGAAGCGACCGCCTACGAGTATGTGCCCGAGTTCGAGGCCGATCTGCCGAACCGGCGTTACTTCCGACGATGGTCACCCGTCGGCGTCCGCACCCACCAGGTCCACCTCGTCGAGCGCACCGACCTCGAGTGGTGGGATCGCCATGTCGCGTTTCGCGACCGGCTCCGCTCTCACCCTGGTGACCGAGATCGCTACGCCGCCATGAAGCGACACCTCGCCGACGGGCTCCGGCACGATCGTGCGGGCTACACCGACGCCAAGTCGGATTTCATCGGGGAGATCGTCGCGAAGGCGCGGACTCGAGCGTCGGGTGAACAGCGACCGGGTCGAGCGTGAACCCGAGACGGTGAATCACTACGCCCGACGCGATGTTGGCCGGCGCCTCGAACCCATAGCGAACCCACGCCTCACCTGCCTCGGTTGCGAAGCCCCGGCCCCAGTACGGCGTGCCGAGCCGCCATCCGATCGCGACCGCCGGCAGGATCTCCGGCAAGAAGTCGGGTACCGAGAGCCCCGCCCACCCCGCCAGGTCACCGGTGGCGCGAACCACCACCGCCGACACTGCCGGCCCGAACCCGTAGCGCTCGATCGTCCGCCGCAGGAACGCCTCCGTCTCGTCCGCCGTGAACCCGCGCCCGAACGGATACCACCAGAACGACCCCTGCGCCTGCAGCTCCACCAATGGCCCGAGGTCGGCCGGGCCAAGCGGGCGAAGCACCAGCCGCCCAGTGTCCAACGTCGGCCACACCCCGCCGAGCCTACGGCCACCTCACGCCCGGCCCCCGAGTTGCCGCAGGGCTCGTCGACATCATCGCCGGGCGTCATCGGGCGATCACGGTCACACTGAGCGGCGACGCCACCCACACCCGCTCGTCGATCACGGAAACGCCTACCGCCAGGGCCGACCCAGTGCGGTGACCGTCGAGCCGGTCGAGCGTGATCGGGTCGAGCTCGAGCACCTCCGGACCCGTCGCCACGATGACCCGGTCGCCGGCGACGCTGACGGCCGCCTCGATCACGTCATCGGCCAGCTCGACCCGGGCTGTGACCTCGAGGGTGTCGGGGTCGAGGCGCACGACGACGTCGACACCGCTGTCGGTCGTCGCCACGTACAGGCCGTCGGGACCGACGGCGACCGACCCCGCGCTCGCCACGGACCCCGTCACCTCCCCCCGGGCCGTGACCTCCATCGTCGTGGCGTCGACACGGGCGACCTCCCCGGCGTGCCCGAGCACCCAGGCGGCGTCAGGCATCGCCACAATCGCCGCCACCGACTGGCTGGCGGCCGACCAGACGATCGATACCGCCTCGGCCGTCGGGTCGGCGCGATCGAAGCGGTACAGATCGAACACACTGGCCACGAACACGGCCTCGCCTCCCGCAGCGATCCGGACTGGCGTCGGCAGCGAGGGGCCGACCGTTGTCACTCCACCGGCCGGGTCGACGATCCGCACCGGCCCGTCACCCGTACCCGGGGCCACCCACAGGGCGCTGTCGACGGCGACCACATCGACGGCGTCGCCGCCCAGGCCGATCAACGTGATCTCCGAACACCCCTCCGAGGCGCACAGCTCGTAGGCCACCGCCGTCTCGTGCGCCAGGTCGCGCGCCCAGGCCACCGGCCTGGTGCCGTCGAGCACGGTGATGCCCTGCACCGACGACGGCAGGAACTGGACCTCCGCGTCGGCGCCGCCGCCGTCGCCGCCCCCACAGGCCGCCAGAAAGGCGGCCAAGCCGAGCACCCTGGCCAGGCCCGGCAGATCCGGGCGCCGGGAGATCACGGACGTGATGGCACGAGCGGGCAGGTTCGAACGCACGACCCCAAGTGTGGCCCGAGTCGGCGCGGCGTGCCGTTCGGCGCGTCCAGGCGGTTGCCACTCGACGTAGGAGGCCAGGTTCTCCAGCGACGACGCCATACCGGCCGCATGGTCGTCGACCGATATGCCGTCAGGCACGTCGGCGGCGACGACGTCGCGCTCGCCGTGCACGATATCGACGAAGCGCGCCTCCACGATGTCGGTGTCAGCCGAGCTCTTGGCGGAATCGACCGGGGCGCCGTAGGTGAGGACGAGGCGATACGAGCCACCCGGACGAAGATCGAACCGCTCGAACCTCGCCGTCATGCCGATGGGCGCCAGCCACATCGTGAGGGCATCGCGGTCCACCAACGCTCCGAGGACCGACGATACGGGAGCAGCGATCGCGCGGTAGGCGCGGGCCGTGGCGGGTCGGGTCACCGCCCGGACGTCGGGACACGCCTCGGCGTCAGGATCGGCGCGTCGCTCTACGCGGTGATTGGCGGCTCAGCAACGTCCCGGTCCACGCTCACCAGACGGGTGGCGTAGGGTGGCCAATGGCAAACAAATCGAATCAACAGAGTCAGCCCAAGAAGCCCGGTCGCACACTCAAAGAGAAACGGGTGGCGAAAAACGCCAAACAGGACGCCAAGGATCTCGCCCACAAGGCGTGGGAGAAGTAGGGGCCCCAACCCTGTCGGCCCGGACGGCTGAACTCGGCTGAGCACCCGCCTCGGACGAACCTTGGCGACACTTCACTCGTCAGAGGTGATTTCCTGCCGGAGATCGCCGACGCCTCCGGTCGATCAGGTGGGCGAGGAGTCTCGATAGGCCGAGTAGGTCTCACGAGGCCAGTAGCGGACCGGCTCCAACGCGTCTGCTTCCACCAGATCAAGCCTCACCCGCTCGTAGTCGTAGCAGTTGAGCTCGTACTGATTGCCCCACGGGTCGGCGAGGTCAAAGGCCCAACACATGTCGAAGTCGATGAGATCGGCGACCGTGAGCGGGCAGCCAGTCGCGTTGTCGATCCCGGCAGGCAGCGAACGAGCGAACGCGACGAAACCCTCGGCGTCGACGCTGAACGCGACCCCGGTTCGCTGCGGCACCATCGGATGGTCGGCGCTGGCCTCGAACAACGCGAGCATCGTGTGGCCACCATCAGCCGAGATCTGCAGCGGACCGCCGGCGAACCCAGTCGCCCAGAAGTCGAACCGCTCGACTGGCTCGAACCCGAGATGCGCTGCGTACCACCGCGCCGCCTCGGCGCGGTCCGGCACACGAATGTGCACATGGTCGAGCCGTCCCATCTTGAACGTGGGTCGCTCGGTCATGAACGTCACGCTACCTACGGTCGCCTGCCGATGTCGGTGGCTAGGTGGTTAACGTTCCCCGGCGTGCGATGGGAATCAGGCGAACCACCGCACGCGGCATCAGATGCATCGGGCTGTGCTCACAGCAAGAGACGCCTCCGGCCGAAGACATCGACGGTGACGGCATTGGTCCTCACCTTCACGGTGGGAGCGTGCTCGACCGATGCGCAGGTTGGGCTACTCGCGCATTGTCGCGACCTCCGGTCCGAGGTGGCGCCCGCCTCGGTGGCCTGCCGCGTGGACGAGGCAGGCCACATCGACATACTCACCGACACCGCCCTCGACCCTGGAACTCCGTTGTTCGTCGACCACACGACGGACCGTGTCGTCGCATTGGATCGAGACCTCCGAGTGGTGGTCGTCTCGACCCAACCGGTCGAAGTGGTCGCGCAAGGCGAGGTGGGCCGCGCCTACGGCTTCGACGACGACGGGGCGCTCGTCTCTTTGGACACCGAGGGAACGCTGCGCGGTGGGGCCGATCAGGTCATGCTCGCGTTCGAGGTCAACGGAGCGGTCGACGTGACCGCAGGAATCGACATCTACGACACGTCGACCCTCTTCTCCGTGACACTACGAGGCGGTGGGTTCTCCGTGAACCTGGGTGACGTGGCGACGGCTGAGGTTCACGAGCTCACACGCGCTGACCAGTTCGTCGGACAGGCGCGCTGGTCACCTGATGGAACTCGGGTCGCGTTCGTCGGCGCGGGCTACGACACGATCGAGGTAGTCGATCGCGCGGGCGCTCCGGTCGTGGAGATCCGTCCCGACGAATCACGGCTCAGCGGCACGGTCAATGCTCCGTCGTGGATCGACAACGACTCCATCGTCTTCGTCGATGCTGTCCCGGCACTCCTGTTCGCCGACGCTCGCGATGGGTCGATCGAGCGATCCAGACTGTACGACGCTGACGCCGAACCCTTCCCTGTGCTCCCGGTGGTCGTCCCCTGAACCGCGCTCGCCGAGGGGCGCCGCACGCCCGAGCTCGACGACTCATCGCTGCTTCCCGATGGTCGACCGGCGCGGCCGAAGCCCGCTCACCTGGAGTGGTCTCCGACCTTCTTACCCACGTCCATAGCCAACTCTGCGAATCACTGAGTACAGTAGTGGGCTACGAGTGGCCCGAGCAGTTCGGACCGCCGTACTGAGAAACGAGTAATCGTGGCACAAGGCACAGTCAAGTTCTTCAACTCGGAGAAGGGGTTCGGATTCATCTCCCGCGAGCAGGGTGACGATGTGTTCGTCCACTTCTCCAACATCCAGGGTGATGGGTACAAGAGCCTCAACGAGGGTC
The DNA here is from genome assembly GCA_963732655.1 of uncultured Acidobacteriota bacterium. GTDB lineage: Bacteria > Actinomycetota > Acidimicrobiia > Acidimicrobiales > SHLQ01 > CAVTWS01. The sequence continues at coordinate 150,087 of CAVTAI010000017.1, forward strand.
AGCGCGTCGAGTTCGACGTGGCGCCCGGTAGGAAGGGCGAGGAAGCGCAGAACGTTCGCGTCATCTGAATCCTTCGATTCCTGGAAGGAGCCGTCAGCGGTCCGCCGTTGGCGGCTCTTTCCGCGTCCCGGGGCAGGTCCGACCCGTCGACGGCTGTGCCCTCCGGGGCCCCGAGAGCTCGTCGGCCTACGAGCCACCCCGCGCCGCCAGGCGGTACTGCGCCGCGAGGCGGTACCGCGGCATCGAGCCGGTACAACGAGGACGGGCGGTGGCCACGAAGGCCCCAGTCCCCTTGCGAAGACTGGTTGCGATGCGTTGGAGGGAGTGCGACCCCCGCCCGTATCCCCGTTGCGACACCGGCGGGGGCGATTCCGCCGGCTAGATATTTCATCGGCATGCGAACGAAGACCTTGAGAAGGAAATCGCGTACGTCGCCGGGTGTTTCGGCCTTGTCCGACACGGGAGACCACGGGCGATACTGACGTCGTGTTCCTCGGTGACGATCTGCTGTTGTGGTTGCTGCTCGCCCTCGGCGCGGCGATGGCCGTGGGCAACACCATGGCCATCGTCAGACCGCCCGAGGAGCGACGCGGCGAGAGCGACTTGGAGCACGCACCGATCATTCGATCGCTCGTCTACGTCGTGATCGGACTCGTCGCCGCCGTGGCTGCGCTGGCCAGCCTGATCGCCGGCTGACGTCGACCTACAGGACCAGCGCGCAGGACACGTGCAGATCCAGCACCGCGTTGAACCGGCCCAGTCCAACCCAGCTCCCCAACGCCAGCGTCATGTCGACGATCTCGGCGGGCGAGTAGTGCTCGAGCAGCCGATCGTAGAACGCCTGGTCGAGCTCGGTGTGGGCGACGGCGAATCGCTCCGCGTACTCAACGGCGACCCGCTCGGCAACGGTGAACAGCGGCGTCGACGCGTAGTCGACCACCGCGTCGTACAGATCTTCCTGCCCCGCCAACTGCGAGGCCCGGGCGTCACGTCATATCTCGCACTGGTTCATCTGGGCGACGCGCATGCGCAGCAGCTCCCGGAGCCGTACCGGTAACCGCTCGTTGCCGTAGACGGCGGCGGAGAAGGCGCCGGCGCCGGCGGCCAGCGCGGGCGTGGCCAGGCCGAACGCCCGGCCCATCTCGTCGCCGTCGCCAGGAAGGGGGATGCGGGCCATGTCGTCTCCTCGTTGCCCCGGCTCACATGCGGGAGCCGACCCCACGACCGTAGCGGACGCGCCGGTGCCATCCGGCCGGCTGCCCCCGATCGGGCTGAGCTCGACGCCCGAGTGTCCGATCAGACCTCGGTCTCGTGCAGACGGTCGACGACGCCGCGCAGCAGCTTCGCCACCCGAGGCCCCGCTGCGTGCCCGGCCGCCACCACTTCCTCGTGGGAGAGCGGTTCCGGCGCGATGCCGGCCGCCAGATTGGTCACCAGGGACACCGCCAGGACCTCGGCCCCGAGATGACGAGCCGCGATCACCTCCAGGACCGTCGACATGCCGACCAGGTCGGCGCCCAGCTGTTTGGCCATCTGAACCTCGGCGGGCGTCTCGTAGTTCGGCCCGTGGAACCCGGCATAGACACCCTCGCCCGCGCCGGGATCCACAGCTCGGGCCAGGGCCCGCAGCCGGGGCGAGTACGCCGCGGTGAGATCGGTGAACCGGTTGTTCCACGGCTCCGGGGGCAGCGAGCCGGTGAGCGGGGCCGCTCCCGTCAGGTTCAGGTGATCGGTCACGACGACCGGTGTCCCGACTCCGAAGTCCAGGTTGGTCGAACCGGCGGCGTTGGTGAGCAGCACCTTGGTGCAGCCGGCCAGGATCGCCGTGCGGACCCCGTGGACGACGGCGTCGACGCCGTGGCCCTCGTAGAGGTGGGTGCGGCCCATGAACACCAGGACGGGACGACCGCCAGCGTCGGTCAGGCGGATCATGCCCCGGTGGCCCGGCACCGTCGATGGGGCGAAGCCGGGCAGCTCGGTGACGGGGATCTCGGTCACTACCTCCCCCAAGGCGTCGGCTGCTGCGCTCCAGCCCGAACCCAGCACGACCGCCACCGACGGCGCCGTCGGCAGACGGTCCACCAGGTCCTCGGCGGCACGGCCGCAGATGTCGAACGGTGACGACAGATCGCTCATGAGCCATGATCTCATCCCACGGGCGGCCCGGCCACCGTCGGTCCGCGCTTCTGACCGCACGGCGCGGTCGACCGGCCTGCACGGCGCGGTTGACCGGCCTGCACGGCGCGGTCGACCGGCCTGCACGGCGCGGTCGACCGGATTGTCGCTAGCCTCACGCCGGCATGCTCGATCACGTGTTCACCGACGCCATCGGCGCCCTGCGCGACGTGTTCGAGGAGGGCGTGCATCTCGAGCGCCAGGCGTTCGAGGAGCGGTTCCAGACCGACATCCTCCTCGGCGACATGACATGGGAGACCTCGTACGGCCTGCCCGGCGAGGGACTGCCACCCCGAGTACGCGCTCGATATCACCCTCGAATGGTCGACCTGGGCACAGACCGCATACCGCGACTGGTACCTCACCGAGGAGCTCGACGATCCGCCGCGCATCCTCACCGAGGTGACGTTCCGCATCCAGCGACTGGCCGCCCACCCGGACCGCGACAAGGTCACGACCGTGTTGCCCGATGACAGCCCGATCATCGGCCACGACACCGTCCACCGGGTATCGACGACCGCGGAGACCATCTGGGAGGTCGGCGAGATCGAACCTCACTACGCCATCGAGGTGTCGTACGAGGGCGAGATCGAGCTCGACGAGGCGGCCCTGGCTGACGGTTCTGTGCTCGACGAGCGGTTCAGCGCCCTCGGCGGTTGGATCAGCGCCACCCTGGTCCGGCTCGGTGACCTCGACTTCGTGTTCCACCCTCCGTCCGACGAACAGTCGTGAACGGTCCCCGACAGTCCGGGTCGGGCGAGCCGGAGGAGCGGCCCCGCGTCGATGAGCTCATGGCCCTCGCCCTCGACCACGCCCGAGCCGCCATCGAACACGGCGACGTGCCTGTCGGCGCCGTCGTCGAGATCGACGGCCGAATCGTGGCCGCCCGCCACAACGAGCGGGAACTGACCGGCGATCCCACCGCCCACGCCGAGGTCCTGGCCCTCCGCGATGCCGCCGCGGCGATCGGATCCTGGCGGCTCGACGGGGCCCGGCTGGTCGTCACGCTCGAGCCGTGCCCGATGTGCGCCGGCGCCGCGCTGAATGCCCGGGTCGGCGAGGTCGTCTACGGCGCGGTCGACATGAAGGCCGGGGCGCTCGGCTCGCTGTACAACCTGGGGGCTGACCCTCGGCTCAACCACGAGTTCGTCGTCCGCTCCGGCGTGATGGCAATCGAGGCCGCCGAGCTGCTCACCGGATTCTTCACCGACCGCCGGAGCTGACCCGAGCGGCTCGCCCCGGGGGTGGCGCAGCGGTCACATGGCGATCGCGGCCGGGTCGGAACCAGCGGCGGCGACTGCTACCCTCGCTCCCGGAAGGTTGCCAGAGCGGACGAATGGGGCGGCCTCGAAAGCCGTTGAGGAGCATCGCTTCTCCGAGGGTTCGAATCCCTCACCTTCCGCCAAGAGTGACGGACTGGGACCGGGTGTGTCCCAGCGCGTTCTCCGACGACCACCCCTCGGATCACCGTCAACGAGGTTTCCTCCCGGACGTCAGATCAGCTCCTCATCGCCCAGCGCTCATGCCCTGGACCTTCCAGAGGTCATGACAGTTGATCTCGCCGATACCGGGGTATTCGAGAATCCTGATCCTCGCGGACCCTGCGGCGGCGTGGTGCCGGCGATCACATTCGGAACGAAGGCCTCACTCTCCGGGCCGAGCCGGTGCCCGAAGCCGGGCTCCGTATCCTGGTCACGCCGTCAACCGGGTCAGCTTGACTCCATCCTGAGGTCGACGACCGTTCTACGTGTGCCTGCCTACACTCGGGAATGTTCCGGGGAGGGCGCATGGGGATCAGCACCGTTTCGTCGGGTGACGCCGCTGCAGTGATCGCCGGGCTCGAGGCCGACGGCGCCGTCATCGTCGAGGACTTCCTCGGGGCCGACCTGCTGACCCGGTTCAACGCCGAGATCGATCCGATGGTCGAGGCGGCTCGACCAGGCGGGCCGGAACGGTACGTCAACGAGCTCATCGCCGCGTTCTTCGGCGACAAGGTGCGCCACGTCACCGGCGTTCCGGGCCGGTCCGAAGTGTTCTCGCGGGAGATCCTCGTACACCCGTTGCTGATGTCGGTGTGCGACGCCATCCTCCTGCCCGGCAGCGCCGACTACATCCTCAACCTGGCCCACGTGCTCGACCGCGGTCCGGGCAGCGAACAGCAGTTCCCGCACCGTGACGAGGACGTGTGGGTGCACGTACCGCGCCCGCACCCCGAGCTCCAGCTGGCCACGATCGTGGCCCTCGTCGACTTCACGGCCGACAACGGCGCCACCGTCGTGGCTCCGGGCAGCCATCGCTGGGACCGCAGTCGGGCCGTGACCGACGACGAGCTGGTCCCAGCCGAGATGGCGGCCGGCTCAGCGGTGATCTACCTCGGCTCCACGATCCACGCCGGCGGCGGCAACCGCACCACCGACCAGTGGCGCCGGGGCATGCATGTCAGCTACTGCGCCGGCTGGCTGCGCACCGAGGAGAATCAGTACCTCACGGTCCCGATGGATTTGCTCCGGCGCCTGCCCCGCCGCAACCAGGAGCTGCTCGGCTTCGGCGCCCACGACGCCATCATGAGCGGCGGCGGTTACCTCGGCACGGTCGGCCTGCAGAACCCCGCCGACCTCCTCGCCGACGGCGCCCTCTGACCTGGACCCGGGCCGCGCCGGCGCAGGCAGCCGGTAGCGTCGCAGCGATGCAACCCAGTCCATGGATGGTCATGCACGGCATGGCCAACACGTCCGAGGCCCGCTCGGCCAAACTCGACCGGGCGAGCTTTCGTCGCGTCCTGCGATTCGCCCGGCCGTACCGGCGTTCCATCCTGGCTTTCATCGGCATCTTGTCGATCGCCGCCGCACTGGGGCTGGTGCCGCCCCTCCTGTTCGGCCGCATCATCGACCACGCGATCGCCGACCGCGACCGGGCCCTGCTCAACTGGCTGGCCGGGTTCGTCGTGGTCGCGGCACTGATCGACGCCGGTCTGTCGCTCGTCGAGCGGTCCCTCTCCGCACGCATCGGTGAGTCGGTCATCTACGACCTGCGGGTCGCTTTGTTCGACCACGTCCAGCGGCTGCCCATCTCGTTCTTCACCCGATCCCAGACGGGTGCACTCATCAGCCGCATGAACAACGACGTCATCGGGGCGCAGCGGGCTCTCACCGGCACGCTGGGGTCCGTCGTCTCGAACATCATCTCGCTGGGGTTCACGCTCATCGTGCTCTTCATCATCGAGTGGCGCCTCACGCTGGTCGCGTTGATCCTGTTGCCGTTGTTCCTCATCCCCGCCAAACGGGTCGGGGGCAAGCTGGCACTCATCACCCGGGAATCGATGGACCTCAACGCCTCGATGAACACCACGATGACCGAGCGGTTCAACGTGGCTGGGGCCATGCTCGTGAAGCTGTTCGGGCGCCACGACGACGAACGCGACGAGTTCGCGGGTCGGGCCGGGCGAGTGCGAGACATCGGCATCCGCAGCGCCGTCTACAGCCGGACGTTCGTCACCGCCTTGACCCTCGTCGGCGCCATCGGCACGGCGGCCGTCTACTGGATCGGCGGCCACCTCGTCATCTCGGGCTCGCTCAGCATCGGTGACCTGGCGGCGATGAGCCTCATGGTGGTGCGCATCTACGGACCGCTCACCAGCTTGACCAACGCTCGGGTCGACATCATGACTGCCCTGGTGTCGTTCGACCGGGTGTTCGAGGTGCTCGACGCCCCCAACCCGCTCACCGACCGCCCCGATGCTGCTCCGCTCCCGCCGGTCCGGGGCGAGATCGAGTTCGACCATGTCACGTTCCGGTATCCCCGCCCGGACGAAGTCGTCGTCGCCTCCTTGGAGTCGGCCCCGAACCTCCCGGCGAACGCAGCCGTCACCGAAAGTCCGGAGACGTTGTCCGACATCGATCTGGTGATCGAACCCGGACAGCTGGTGGCCGTGGTCGGCCCGTCGGGTGCCGGCAAGTCCACGCTGACCTCGCTCGTGCCCCGCATGTACGACGTCAGCGAAGGCGCCATCCGGATCGACGGTCACGACGTACGCGACGTCACCCAGGACAGCCTGCGCAAGACCATCGGTGTGGTCAGCCAGGATCCGCACCTCTTCCACGACACGGTGATGCACAACCTGCTCTACGCCCGACCCGACGCCACCGCGGCCGAGGTCGAGGCCGCGTGCCGCGCCGCCCGCATCCATGACGTCATCGAGGCGTTGCCCTCCGGGTACGACACGACCGTCGGCGAGCGCGGCTACCGCCTCTCGGGCGGAGAGAAGCAGCGGCTGGCCATCGCCCGCATGTTGCTCAAGAACCCCGCGGTGGTCATCCTCGACGAGGCGACCAGCCACCTCGATTCGGAGAACGAGGCCCTGGTCCAGGACGCCTTGGCCTTGGCGCTCGAGGGTCGCACGGCCATCGTCGTGGCGCACCGCCTCTCGACCATCACCTCGGCCGACCTCATCGTCGTGCTCGATCGCGGCCGGATCGTGGAACGAGGCACCCACGAGCAGCTGCACGCCGCCGGTGGCCTTTACGCCGAGTTGTACGACACCCTCGTGCGGGCCCAGGTGCCCGTCGGCTGACGTGTCCGAGTCGCTCTTCGACGACCCGTTCGTCGGTACCGCCACCATGTCGGTGCGCGACCTCACCCAGATCGTGGCGCTCGCGCTCGACCAGGCGTTTCCTGACGATGTGTGGGTCATCGGCGAGATCTCGGGACTGAACCGCTCCGCCACCGGACACGTCTACTTCGACCTCGTCGAACCGGCCGCCACGCCGGGCGCGCCGGTCGAGGCACGGTTGGCCGTCGTGCTCTTCTCGGCCACCCGGTCGCTGGTCAACCAGAGCCTGAAGAAGTCGGGCGGGATGCGCATGACCGACGGCATGCGCGTACGCATCCGAGCCGCAGTGGACTTCTACCCGCCTCAAGGCCGCCTCCAGCTCCGCATGACCGGCATCGACCCCGCGTACACGTTGGGCGCACTCGCCCTCGAACGCGAAGCCCTGCTTCGACGGCTCCGCGCCGAGGGCCTGACCGAACGCAACGCCGGCCGACCGCTGACCCTGGTGCCGCTGCGGGTCGGACTCGTCACGTCGGCGAACAGCGCCGCCGCCGCCGACTTCCTGACCGAGCTGGAACACAGTGGGTTCGCCTGGCACGTCGTGGTGTGCGACACCCGCGTGCAGGGCGCGGGCGCTGACACCGCCCTGGCTCGCGCCGTGATCGCCCTGGGGCATCGCAACCTCGACGCCATCGCGGTCGTTCGTGGTGGCGGAAGCAAAGGCGACCTGATCCCGTTCGACGCCGAGGAGCTGGCTCGAGCCATCGCCGCGTCGCCGGTGCCGGTGTTCACCGGCATCGGCCACGAGATCGATCGGAGCGTCGCCGACGACGTCGCCCACCGGGCCGCCAAAACCCCGACCGCCTGCGCCGCCGCGCTCGTCGATCGCGTCCGATCCTTCACCCGTCTGCTCGACGAAGCGTCTGCCGCGTTGGGCGAGCGGGCCCCTCGACCGCTCGCCATCGCTGAGCACCGGCTCGAGCGGAGGGCGCACCGCATCCGATCTGGTTCCCAATCGGCGCTGCAGGTCGAGGCGGCCTTCCTCGCCGGCGCCGCGGACCGGATCGAACGATCGGCCCGTCGCACGCTCGACCGGTCGGCCACGTTGGTGGCCCGGCAACCCGCGGACTTGTTGTCCGTGTGTGAACGGCGCCTCGCGGCGGCCGACCGCCACGTCGGTCACGTCGACAGCCAGGTCGCCGCCCTCGACCCCCGACGCATGCTGGCCCGGGGCTGGTCGATCACCACCGATTCGTCGGGCCGCGCCGTTCGCGCGGCCTCCGAGGTCGCGGCGGGCGACACCATCACGACCCGCCTGGCCGACGGCACCATCTCCTCGACTGTCCAGTCCACCGCTGCGCCCACCTCCACCCCGGGAGACCGCCCATGACCGACGATGCGACCGCATCCATCAGCTACGCCGCCGCGGCCGCCGAGCTCGACGAGATCCTGGCCGCGCTCGACGGCGACCATGTCGACGTCGACGTCCTGGCCGTCCACGTCGAGCGGGCCGCCGTCCTGATCGCCGTGTGTCGCGACCGCATCTCCGCCGCCCGCATCCACGTGGAGCGAGCCGTAGCCGGCCTCGCGCCGGCTGCGCCAGAAGGCACCGTGGCCGGCCTCGCGCCGGCTGCGCCGGAGGATGCTGGGCCCGTCGAGCCAGATCCCGAGGGGTGAGCTGACCGCTCGGCTGCCTAACGTGGAGCCCGTGGTCGCCACCCCTGACGCGCTCCAGGCCATCGCGGCCCGCACCACGGCGCGGCTCGACGCACTGTTCGAGATCGAACGGGGTCGCTGGACCGCCGTCCATGCCGATCTCGACGAGGCCATCGGCGCCCTCCAGCACATGGTCACCACGGCCGGCAAACGCCTCCGCCCGGCGTTCTGCTACTGGGCCCATGTCGGCGCCGGTGGCGACCCCGACGACCCTCGCATCCTCGACCTGAGCGCCGGTCTCGAGCTGCTCCACGCCTTCGCGCTCGCCCACGACGACGTGATGGACGCCGCTGCGACCCGTCGTGGCGAGCCCACGATTCACGTCGCGTTCGCCGACCGCCATCGCTCGGCCGGTTGGCGCGGCTCCTCCGAACGGTTCGGTGAGGCGGCGGCCATCCTCCTCGGCGACCTCGGCCATGTCCTGGCCGACACCTTGGTGACGGAGCTCGACCCGGCGACGAGGCAGTTGTGGAACGAGCTCCGCATCGAGGTGAACATCGGCCAGTACCTCGACGTCCTCGGCGCCGCCCAGCGCAACACCGACCTCGACCTGGCCATGACGATCGTGCGGTACAAGTCGGCCCGCTACAGCGTCGAACGACCCCTCCAACTCGGGGCGTCAGTTGCCGGCCGACCCGACACGGGTGAGGCATTGGCCCGGTTCGGAGCGCCGCTCGGCGAGGCGTTCCAGCTTCGAGACGATGTGCTCGGGGTGTTCGGCGATGCCAGCGTCACGGGCAAGCCCGTCGGGGACGACCTCCGCGAGGGCAAGCCGACCCCACTCCTGGCCATGGCCCACGCCCGGGCGTCCGACGTTCAGTGCCGGGTGTTGGGTCTCGTCGGCCGGCCGCTGGACGACGACCAGGTGGCCGAGATCCAGCAGGTCATCGTCGACACTGGTGCACGTCGCACCGTCGAAGAACGCATCGACACCGCCCTGGCTGACGCCCTCGTCGCCTTGAACGATGTCGACCTCATCGGGGAGGCCCGGGCTGCCTTGACGGCGCTCGCCCACTTCGTCATCGCGCGCAGCCACTGATCGGCAGCCGCGGGCGGATCGCGGTCCTCACGACCGATTCGGGGCCTTCGCGCCCAGCGGGGCTGCAACGCGGCACAATGGACCTGCAGCTTCTCCCACTTCGGGTGTCCCACCTCGGCGACGGGAGCACCGTGGAGCACGCTCTCGGTCCCAACGAAACCACTCCGTGGCCGCTATCCCCCGGCGCGGATCAGCTGCGAATCGATCTGCGTCGCCGCGCGGGTGATGCGGACGCACAGCTCGCTCCTCCGAGCACGCGGGCCAGCCTCGCCGGGATCGTCGCCGGCGTTCGTTGGGGCGCCGTCGTACTCGGCATGGTGTATGCGATCCCCGCTCGGCCGCCGGCGACCTTTCGGTCGTCAACACGCTCACCGTGGTCATGTTCCTCACCACCTGGAGGGTGTTCCGGCCAGTCGAGCTCGGCTTCGGTCGCACGCCGCTACGCCAGGCGGGCCGCCTCCCTGTGGTCGGGTCGCTCGATCGGGCTCAGCTCGTTCACCTCACCGATGCCGGTGTCGTCGGTGTCGCCCTCGGTTGGTCGGGCGGGCTCGAGAGCCCGTTCGCCTACGTCCTCGTCGTCGTCGCGACCATCGCCGGGTTCGCCCAGCGCTGGCGATTCGGTGCCCTCTCGCTCGCCACGGGCACTGCGGCGCTGGTGATCAGTGGGACGGTCGCACGGGGCGGCATCGACCTCGTGGGTCAGCAATCGTTCGCCACCCTGTCCGTCGGCGCCGCCTGTTTGTTGCTGGCGTCGTTCACCGCCGACCGGTTGGCCGAAGCCGAACGCAGTCGCCAACACCTCACCGGCACGGTCGAAGTGCTGGCTGACACCAACGACATGCTCCAACTGCTCACCCAGGTGGCACGAACCCTGCCGGCCGCCCTCGATCTTCGCGACGCGCTCGATCAGATCCGGGCCCAGGTCGCGCGGTCCTTCTCGCCACGAGCGGTCTGCCTCGTCACCCCGGACGAGTCGGGAGACCGCTGGAGCCCCGTCATGGCGGACGGTATGGCGATGGCACCGTCGAGCGGCACCGCCGATCTCCCGCCGACGTTGCGCACGGCCCTGACGTCGCCCACGTCCATCCTCGCGATGCCCGAACCCGACTCGGTGACCGGGCCCGGGCTCTACGCCGCGCTCCGAGCACGCGGCCATGTGGTCGGCATCCTCGGACTCGAACGACCCACCGGCGGACCGTTCACCGACCGCGACCAGCGGGCCCTCGACGGCCTGGTGGAGCTGTTCGCCCTCTCTCTCGACAACGCTCGATGGTTCGGGCGCCTCCGGCTCCTCGGCGCCGAGGAGGAGCGAACTCGCATCGCCCGGGACCTTCACGATCGACTGGGCCAGTGGTTGACCTACATCAACCTCGAGCTCGAACGGCTCATCACGAGTGGCGCCCAACCGGAGCCCGAGCTGGCGTCGCTCCATCATGACGTCGGTCGGGCCATCGACGAACTGCGAGATTCCCTCCGCCAGCTTCGGAGCATGGTGCGGGTCGACCACCCCTTCGCCCACGCCGCCCGCGAAAGTCTGGGTACGCTCGAACGACGGAGCGAGGTCAAGACCACGCTCGCCGTGACGCACCCCGAGGATCGGCTCCCCATCCCCGTCGAGAACGAGTTGCTACGCATCCTCCAGGAGGCGCTGCACAACATCGACAAGCACGCCCGGGCCACCCACGTGTGGGTCACCTGGGATGTCGCGCCGGAGGTCGCTCGACTCGTCGTCAGCGACAACGGCCGCGGCTTCGATCTGGAGACGGGCGTGCGGGACAGCGCCTACGGCCTGACCGGCATGCGGGAACGGGCCGACGCCATCGCGGGAGTGTTGGACGTTCAAAGCACCCCAGGAGCGGGAACAACCGTTCAGGTCACCATCCAGCGCCCCCACAACCCCGCGCCGCCGGCCCGGGGACTACCGGCGCCCGACACGGAGGTGAAGCAATGAGACTGATGCTGGTGGACGACCATCAGATCCTTCGAGATGGCCTTCGTCGTTCGTTCGAATCCGCGGGCGAGGTCGTGGTCGGCGAAGCCGACAACGGAGCCGAAGCGGTCGACAAGGCCGCCCAACTCCTTCCCGATGTGATCGTCATGGATCTCACGATGCCCGTGCTCGATGGCATCGAGGCCACCCGCCGGATCTGCGCCGAACGGCCCGAGCAACGCATCGTCGTCCTGACGATGCACGACGACGTGGAGCGCACTCGTGCTGCCATCGAGGCCGGCGCAGTGGGGTACCTCGCCAAAGGGAGCTCGTTCGCCGACGTTCTCGACACCGTGCGCAAGGTGCACGCCGGCGAGACCGGGCTGAGCCCGGCCCTCGCGGGGCTCATGCTCAAGGCCATCACCGCCGAGCGGCACCCGGACGAGGCGCTGCTGTCGGAGCGACACATCGAGATACTGCAGCTCGTGGCCGACGGCATGTCGACCAAACAGGCGGCGAGGGAGCTGGGCATCACCCAGAAGACGGTCCACAACCATCTCAACGCCATCTATCGGCGTCTCGAGACCCAGAGCCTCACCCACGCCGTGCTCAGCGCGGTTCGGTTGGGAATTATCGAAATCCGCTGAAACAGGCACCTTTGCCCATGTCCTCCGCCGCTCGATGCGTCGACAATGTATGTAGGTCGTATGTACGGCCTTGCCTCCCGCGAGGCGCGCCCCCCCAATGATTCGACCAACTCTCCTCACGAAGCTCCTCGCCTCGGCGACCGTCAAGGGCGCGATCGCCCTCGGAGCCTCGACCGCGGTCACGGTGGCCGTGGCCGCGCCCATGGCCCACCAGGCGATCGAGGCCCGCGATCGTTCCACCATCTCGGTCGCAGACGGGCCGATCGCGGGCGACGCCGGTGACGAGAGCTCGTCGACGGCCACCGACGGATCCCCTTCGTCGTCTCCGGCGGATGCCGGCGGCGGTGAAGCTGGGTCCAACGAGAGCACCACCACCCTTCCACCCGGGGTCACGACCACCACTCGTTCCGGCTCGGACTCGACCGCGGGAGCAGGCCCAAGCGACGAGTCCGAGGACGGCTCGGACCCCACACCAGGCTCGTCCACTCCCGGATCCAGTTCCACGAGCGGCCCCTCGACAGGCGGCTCCACTCCGTCCTCCGGATCGGACGACGACCCCTCCCCCGGCACGACCTCGACATCGCCCCGACCGAACCCGACGAACGGCCCCTCCGGCACTCAGCCGACACCGACGAGCGCCACTCCTCCGGGTTCGAACGGCGGTCCGGCCACCACGTCGGGGCCGGTCACCACCACACCTCAGGCCACCACGACCCCGCCGACCACCACCACAACAACCACCACCACAACGACGACCACGACCCAGCCGACGTTCGGCGACCTCATCGTCACGGTCACGGGCGGCTCGCTGCCCAGCAGCGGTACGGGCTCGGCGACGGTGACCGTCCGCAATGGCGGTACCGCCACCTTGAGCGGGGTCGCCCTCGAGATCCGCATCGAGCGCGCCGTGCTGGCTGGCTACTCGGCGCCGGGATGGACGTGTACCGGCGGCGGCCGCAACTGCGCCTATGGCGGCAGCCTCGCCCCCGGCGCCAGCGTCACCATCGCCCTTGACCTCCGGGTCGAAGGAGATGGGGTCACGTCGGTCGACGTCCGGGCCGCCGGAACGGCCAACGCCGACGGCGGGAATCCCGCCAACAACACCGTGGAGCGGAACCTGCCCGTGGCCTGACTCGCGTCGGAGGCGACGCGGGAGCCGACGGCGCGCAACACTGGGGGCGTGGCGACCCAGACCCTCACCAGCACGGACGGCTTCATCCACCTCGACCTCGGGGACGGGGTACGCCATGTCGGCGCCGTCCGGCTGGCCAAGAAGGTGCTGCTGAGCAGCGCGGCAGATCTGGCTCGCACACTCACGTACCGTTTCGCCAGCTTCGAGCAACAGGTCGGGGGGGCATCAATCGGGCTCAACGCCGAAGCGGACGGTCGGGCCACCGCCCTCGAGGCGTTCATCGCCGAGATCGCCCCTCAGGTCACCAGCGGCCTTCTTCGCGTCGAGCCAGGAACGGGCGTCACCGCCGCCGACCTCGCCAGCGTGGCCGCGCTCGACGACCGATGGTCCGGGCGCAACGACGTCGTCGACGGGTTGCGGTTCGAGGACGCGGCCACCGCTGCCGGGATCGTGGCCGCAACGAAGGTGGCGCTCGGCGGCCTCGACGGCGCCGCCCTGTGCATCGCCGGCGTCGACCCCGTGTCGGTCGGCGCCGCGCTTCGTGCGCACGCCCAAGGGGCCCGGATCGTGGGCGTCGCCACGGCCGCCGGCCTCAGCCTTCACCCCGACGGCCTCGACCCCGAACGACTCCGAACGGCGGCCATGGCGGGAGCGAAAGCCATCGAGACCTTGACGGACTCTCCGGCGCCGGCCGGCACTGCCTTGACGGTGCCGTGCGATGCGTTGCTCGTCGGCATGAAGCCGGGCATCGTCGATCACGAGAACGTCGGCGACATCGTGGCCCGAGTCATCGTCCCGACCGGTCCGGTGCCGGTCACGGCGCGGGCCTACGCCATGGCTCAGCGGAGCGGTGTCACCGTCCTCCCAGACTTCGTCGTGACCGGGGGAGGGCTCGTCACGTGGGCCGACCCGTCTGGGGGCGAAACCGAGGCGGCGGCCGCCGAGGCCGTCGGCGCCGTCGTCGCCGAGATCTTGAACCATGAGGAGGGGCCCATCCTGGGCGCCTGTTACCGCGCCGAGGCGTTCCTCCGGTCGTGGTGCGACACCGTGCCGTTCGGTCGCCCCTTCGCCGCCTAACCGGATTCAGGTCGATCGGTCAGCCGGTAGCCTGTGGCGTTCGTGGCCGGCCTTGCTGGCGCGTCACGGGGCTGTAGCTCAGCTGGCTAGAGCATCGGCTTTGCAAGCCGAGGGTCGTGGGTTCGAATCCCATCAGCTCCACTCCAATCCTTCGGCTCGGCGACCCTCCGCCGGCGCCTCCATCCCTCGGCCGGCGATAATCCGCCGGCACCTCAACCGGTCGAGCTCACCTGGCCGAGCCACAATCCGGCGGCTCGAACGACGGCGCTCGCCCCGACGAGTCGCCCCATCGCCTGGCCCTGCTCCTGGGCCGATCGGATGGCGGCACCGTTCCACACCTGCGCCTGCGACGCCTGGGTTGCGGCGTCCGACAACGTCGCCCACTGGAGTGTCGCGGGGTCGTGCCTGGTCCCGTCGAGGGGATCGATCCACCCCGGGACCGTCCAGCGACCCACCTGATCTTGCTCGCCGTCTCCGTCACGATCCCAGGTCGTCACCGTGTCGGATGCGAGCTCGTTGCTCCCGGTGACCTGACGGATCGCCTCGGCCGCAGCGCCGGCGTACACCGCGTCGTCTGACACGTATCCCGGTGATGCTGGGCTGCCGAGGCTCGGATCGCGATACGGGACCCACGCGTCGTCATGGAGGACCGCGCTCGACGAGCGTGACGGGCCGTCCGAGGTCGTAGTGCGCCTGCGCGTCGGTCGCAGCGATCGAGGCGTCGAACAACGCGCCGTTGAGCGTGAAGAACAGCAGCA
Organism: uncultured Acidobacteriota bacterium; assembly: GCA_963732655.1. Taxonomy (GTDB): domain Bacteria; phylum Actinomycetota; class Acidimicrobiia; order Acidimicrobiales; family SHLQ01; genus CAVTWS01. The sequence goes on from CAVTAI010000017.1 coordinate 165,110, forward strand.
CATCGTCGCGCAGCCCGTAACTATGGCGCGCCGACACGTCTTGGGCGATCAGGTTCCAGCGTCCCGCCGCGAATCCCTGGTCGGCCCCGAGGGCCCACGCGACGGCAGCGACTCTCTGGTCGTCCGTCAACTGCCTGCCTACGTTGACCACATCGGTGAGCTCCGCGACGAGGGTGCGGTCTCCTGCGTTTCCCGGAGGAGCGGGCGGGCGGAACTGGTCACCGCCCGTCAGCGCGAACGGTTGCACCGTGCCCCAATGGGAGGTCAGGAACTCGATAGCCCGGTATGAGGTCGCGTCGGTCGTGTCGATGACGGCGAGGCCGGCGCCGTTGGTCGAGGTCCCCGTCGGCACGATCTCGGGCCGCCAGGCGACCGACGTCGCGTCAGTCCGGGGCTCGGCGGCGTCGATCGCCGTGACGGCGAGGTCGCGATACCGGTAGCCCGCATTGGAGCCGTCGTCCTCACGATCGAGGAGGAAGGACTGGGCGATGGTGGCCGCAACCCCCTCGGCCGTATCGAGCCCGGGGCCCACCGGCGCCAGATCCAGGTCGGTCAACATGTCGTCGAAGGGCGCCACCGACTCCGGCGAGCCGTCGCCGAACACCGTGACCAGCGCGTGGTAGGCCGCGATGGCGACCACCGCGTTGAGGTCGGCGTCCGGGAAGTACGTTCGCGCCGCGTCGGCGACCGGCGACGGCAACTGGCCGGCCGGCTGCTCCACGAACGCGGCGACGGCTTCGAACATGGCTCCGTGAACGAGGTACAGACTCCTCGCGGCGATCGTCGGCGTCATCAGCCCGGTCGACGTGATGGCATCGATCGCCACCTGGTTGACCGTCAGCACGACCGAGGGCCCGTCGTACGGCGTCGGGGGGTCGCCCCGCCCGAGCACGAACACCGAACCCATGGCCAACACCGCCAGCGCCAGACCGCCAACTCGAACACGTCTCACCTATGACTGGTCGGCTCCGCCACGGCGGACATGATGCCCCGTCGAAAAACTGGTTTAGCCTGGACTCGTGGAGATCGTGCTGAAGCTGCTCGTCGCGGGCGCGGCGGCGTACGTCATGCTCCGGATGGGGTTGGCGATCCTGCGGGCTCTGGCTACTCCACTGCCCGAACCGCCACCGGCCGGCGAGCTCCGGAAGGTCAAGCTCCAGTACCGGTGCTCGTTGTGCGGCACCGAGGTGCGCATGACGGCGGCGGTCACCGACAGCCCGGACGCACCCCGCCACTGCATGGAAGACATGGACCTGCTGACCGTCGGCGATTGACGCGGGGACACCTCCGAGACCGCCCCACCGGCGTCGTGAACAACACCAACAACACGTCCGACTCAGCCCACATCGTCGACATCCTCAACAGGGTTACCCACAGCATGGGGACAACCTTTGACGCCGATTCCCGTCAGTCGCGTTCTCCCCAGTCTGGGGATAAACCTGTTGGAAACTACACGCTTGTAGTCCATTCGGCCCACCCTGGGCCGGTGTGGCTCACCCTGGGCCGGTGTGGCTCCGCCATCCCGGCACAGCAGCAAGTGAGCGCCGGCGCAGCCGGCTCCCGAAAGACTCGATCGGCAACCTCTGGTTGCCGATCGAACGCGTGAGCGGTACTGCGTAGCGGTGATGATGCCGCCCAGAAAACACCCGAGGCCGGCCAGCAAGTACCAGTTGTTGGCCGCGCCGGGGAGGATCTCGGTGTAGTTGAGGAAGATGACGACCAGCCCGGCGGCCAGCAGCGAGAACATCAAGATGGGGACCCACATGGGGCTCGGCGGCATCACCTTGGGCGCCACGGGGATCTGCCCGGGGGCGCTCTCGGGCCGAGTGCCCTTGGGGGTCACCCGTCTGCCACCTTCGATGCGACGTTTCGGGGGGTTGGCCATGGCGGCCAGGATAGGCGCCTCGCCTAGCCACTGGCGCCGGTAGGCCCGAGATACCGGGAATGACATGCGGGCCCCCGGCGCGGTGCGGTTAGCGTGGCCGGCGTGAGCATCACGGTCCTGGTCATCGACAACTACGACTCGTTCGTCTACAACCTCGTGCAGTACCTGGGTGAGCTCGGGGCGACCCCCGTCGTCCACCGCAACGACGCCATCACCATGGCCGAGGTGGAGGCCCTCGCTCCCACCGCGATCCTCGTGAGCCCGGGCCCCGGGCGCCCAGAGGATGCGGGGATCTCCAATGACATCCTGGCCCGGGCCGCCGAGGGCCCGTGGATCCCTGTGCTCGGAGTCTGCCTCGGCCATCAGTGCATCGGCCAGATCTTCGGCGGCGCCGTGAGCCGGGCGCCGAGCGTGATGCACGGCAAGACCTCGTTCATCCATCACGACGGACGCGGCGTGTTCGCCGGCCTTTCTGATCCGTTCGAGGCCACGCGGTACCACTCACTCATCGTCGAGCGCGCCGGACTCCCTGCTGAGCTCGAGGTGTCGGCCTGGACCGACGACGGCCTGATCATGGGCCTCCGGCACCGGGGACTCCCGATCGAAGGTGTGCAGTTTCACCCCGAGTCGATCTACACGCCCGTCGGGCACGACCTGTTGCGGAACTTCCTGAGCCTGACGGCGACGCGCTGACCTCAGGCGGTCGGCGGAGGGACCGTGGTCGGTGGCGGCGCCGTGGTGCCGGTAGGGGCCGTGGTGGTCGTGGCCGGGGGCGCCGTGGTGGTGGTCGCGGGGGGCTGGCTTCCCACGACGATCCGCACCTCAGAACCCGTGGGCAGCGATGTCCCGGATGGAGGGTCCTGGGAGAGCACCCGCCCGATGTCCGCGCTCCCCGCCGGGAGCTCCTGGAAGGTGACGAACGGCACGAATCCGGCTTGCCCGATTCGAGTCTGAGCCGAGTCGGCCAGCAACCCCTGAACCTCCGGAACCGCGCGCTCCGGCAACCCACTCGACACGACGATCACGACTTCTTCGTTCTCGGCCAACTGCGAAAGGGCCGGGGGCTCCGTCCGGATCACCAGCCCCTCCTCCACCGTCTCACTGCCTTCCTCGACGATCTCCGCATTGAGGCCGGCCTCCTGCACGGCCGCCAGCGCGTCGTTCAGCTCGTCGCGCACCACGTCGGGGACGAGCACCATGCCCGGACCCTGCGACACCGTGAGGGTCACCACCGTCCCGGGCTCGACCTGCTCGCCAGCCACCGGTGACATCGAGATGACCTCGTTGGGCGGGACATCGGGGTCCTCGACCGTCTGCGGCACGCACTTCGAGTTCCAGGGCACGAACCTGATCACACGCCACGGTCGCATCGATGCCCACCAACGACGGCAACGTGATCAACCCGCCCGTACCGGAGTACCTGACGATGACGGTCGTGCCCTCTTCGACCCGGGTGCCGAACGGCGGATCCTGATCGAAGACGATGTTCTCGGCGAAGTCCTCGTTGGGCTCCTGGACGAGTTCGGGCACCAAGCCGAGATCGATGAGCTGCTGCTGCGCCTGGTCCACCGGCAGGTCGATGAGGCTCGGCACGTCGACGATGGCGATGTCCTCGTCGGAGGTGTCGTCGCCGTCGAGGCCGAGCGTCTTGCCGAACGCCATGACCAGCGCGACGAGCACGATGAGCAGCAGGACGAGAGCGATCACGAAGCCCGCGGTGCGGCCGCGGTTGTCGTAGCGAGGGCGGTCGTCGTCGTAGTAGCCCTCCCGGCGAGGTGCGACCGGCCGGTTCGACGCCGGGCGACTCGGCGGCGGCGCGGCCGGGTTGACGCGCGTCGCCTCCTCCGGCACCGGAGGACGTGAGCCCTGCGGCGGGCGAGGTCCAGGGGCGGGACGCCCCGATGGCGGTCCCGGCCGGGGACCCTGGGGGCCTGGACGGGGACCGGGGCCGGCCGGAGCCGGGCCACCGCTTTGAGGCCGCAGACTCGGCTGGACCGGCATGGCACCCGTCGCCGCAGCGCCCGCGGCCGCGGCGCGCTTCTTCAGCTGGTGCTGCCCGCTCCGGTACCGGCGTAGGTCACTGGCGAAGTCGGAGGCGGTCGGATACCGCACGGCGGGGTTCTTGGCCATGGCCTTGAGCGTGATGGCCTCCAGCGAGGGCGGGAGGCTGACCCCACGGCGGCTGGGCGCCACCGGCTCCTCCTGCACGTGTTTGTAGGCGATGGCGACCGGGGTGTCGCCGTTGAACGGCGGCTCGCCCACGAGCATCTCGTAGAGCACGACGCCGAGCGAGTAGAGGTCGCTCCGGCCGTCGACCTTGCGGCCCTGGGCCTGCTCGGGCGAGAAGTACGTCGCCGTGCCCATGACGGTGCCGGCCTGGGTCAGGCTCGAGTCGAAGGCCGCCGTGGCGGTGGCGATGCCGAAGTCGGCCACCTTGGCCTGACCGTTCGGCGACACGATGATGTTGCCCGGTTTGATGTCACGGTGCACGAGGCCGGCATGGTGAGCGACATCCAGGGCGGCCAACACGTCGACCGCGATCTCGGCCGCCCGGTCAGGGTGGAACCGACCTTCGGCCCGCAAGATGTCGGCCAGGCTGCGGCCTTCCACGTACTCCATCACGATGAAGTAGGTGCCCCGCTCCTCGCCCCAGTCATAGATCGACACGATGTTGGGGTGGTGGCTGAGGTTGGCCGCAGCCTGAGCTTCACGCCGGAAACGCTCGACGAATTCGGGGTTCGTGGCGAATTCGGGGAACAACACTTTGATCGCCACAGGGCGATCGAGGAGCTGGTCACGAGCCAGGAACACTTCGGCCATTCCACCGCGAGCCAATTTGCGGTGGAGCTCGTACCGCCCGCTGAACACGGTCGGACCCTGCTGGGGCATGGGGGCCGAGTTTAACGGCGGCGGAGAGCCGCTCCGATGCACCCAGTCATCTGGGCTCTCCTGCGGTGCCCTCGGATCGGGTGTGGTCATGGCATCAACGCCTGGGCCATGACCGCCTGGGCGATGGGTGCCGCCACCCGCCCACCCGTCTGCTCACTGGCCCCCGGTTGCGCTTCGACGATCACCGCGACCGCCACGTGGGGGATCTCGCCCGGCGGTCCGGCGAAGCCGATGATCCAGGCGTGGGACTGCGGCTCCTCCGTTCCGAGCTGCGCGGTACCGGTCTTCCCCCCGACCTCGAACCCGGGGATGGCCAGACGTTGGGCCGTGCCACCTTCGACCACGCCCACCATCGCCAGCCGGAGTTGCTCGGCCACCGACGGTCGCATCGCTTGTCGCCAGACCCCCTCGTCGTAGTCGTCGATCTCGTCGCCGGAGCGGTCCACGACCCGGTTCATCACGTGGGGCCGCATGATCTGGCCCTGATTCGCCACCGCGGCGGCCACCAGGGCCATCTGGAGCGGCGTGGCCTTCACGTCGTTCTGCCCGATCGACGCCTGAGCCAACCGAGGCGCGTCGCCGAACAGGTCCACCGGCCGGCCGTCGGCGGTGGCCAGGACCGGCAGGGCGCGTTCGGTCAGGAACTCCTCCACTGTTTCGAAGGTCTCGCCGAACTCGGTGGGGAACGTCGACCCGCCGGGCGCCGGGAGGTCGATCGGAGGGGTGGCGTTGAAACCGAAATTCTCGGCGGTCTCGATGAGCAACTCAGGCCCGATGTGCTCGACGCCCATCTGGGCGAACGACGAGTTGCAGGACCGGCGCAAGATGTCGAACAACGCGCCCTCCGCACTCGTTGCCGTCGAAGTTGCGGAGCGGACGGTCGGTGAGCGGCGGCGTGTAGGCGTCGAGCACCGGGTACACCGGTTCCGTCGCCGTCACGGCCCCCGATTCGAGGCCGGCCGCGGCCGTGACGATCTTGAAGGTGGACCCAGGGAAGAAGTTCTCCCGGTACGACCGGGCCAGCAGTGGGTTGGGATCGAGGGCGTTGAAGATCTCCCACGCCGCTTCGGCGTCGTTCGCCGAGGGCGTGGCGAGGAAGGTGGGGTCCGGTGACGGCCACGAGTACAGGGCCAGGATCGCGCCGGTGCGGGGGTCGATGGCCACCACCGACCCGAGCTGCTCCCCGAGCGCTTCCTGGGCCACTCGTTGCACGTCGTCACGCAACGTCAGGTAGACGTCGGCCGTCGTGCTGACGTCGTCGAAGATGTCGCTCAGGCCACCCAGCTGCTGCTCGGCGGTCAGCCCGGCGAGGACGTCGTTGTACTCCTGCTCGACACCCGATGCCCCGTAGTTGAACGAGAAGAACCCACCCACGTGCCCGTACCGATTCCCGGCCGGGTACTCCCGCTGCCGGTCGAACGGACCGTCCGGCGTCTCGACCGACTGCGCCACCACGACGCCGTCAGCGGTCACGATCGACCCCCGGGCCTGGCCGTAGTCCTGCACGAGCGGGCGGGTGTTGTTGGGATCGTCCTGGATGCGTTCGGCACCGAAGATCTGCACCACGTTCAACTGCACGAACAAGGCGACATAGAGCGCCATCAAGAACATGCCCAGTCGGCGGATCTGCAGGTGCACGTCAGGCTCCCGTGCCGACCGCTTCGGCCGATGTCGACCGCCGGGAGCCCCGCCCGGCCGGAACCGGTCGTTCGGCTTCGTCGGACATCCTCATCAGGAGCGCCATCAGCACGTAGTTGGACAGCAGGGACGACCCGCCGTACGACACGAACGGCAACGTGATGCCCGTCAGCGGGACGAGCCGGATGACCCCTCCGATGATGATGAAGGCCTGGATGCCGATCAGCACCGTGAGACCGGTCGCGAACAGTGCCTCGAACGGGCGCGTCGCCCGGGCGGCGATCCGCAGGCCGGCGCCGATCATCAGCAGGTAGGCGCAGAGCATTGCGGTCGCGCCGATGAGCCCCAACTCCTCGCCGATCGCCGCGAAGATGAAGTCGGTCTCGACCTCCGGAATGCGATCCGGCACCCCTCGACCGAGACCGGTACCGGTCAAACCGCCATCGGCCAGCGAGTAGGACGCCTCGAGGATCTGGAAGCCGGAGTCCTTCGGATCGGATCCTGGGTGCAACCAGGTGTCGACGCGCGCCTGGACGTGGGAGAATTGCCTCCACGCGAGCGTGGCGCCGGCGGCGAAGAGCACCACGCTCACCAACAGGTAGCTGACCCGAGCGGTCGCCACCCACAGCAGGATCACGAACAGGGCGAAGAACAGCAGGCTCGTCCCAAGGTCTTTCTGGCGGACCATCACCAGCAGCGAGATCCCCCACGCCATCAGGATCGGGCCGAGGTGTTTGGCCTCGGGCAGGTGCAGCGGCCCCAAACGCCAGGTGGCATGGCGAAGCAGTTCCCGCTTGTCGGCCAGGTAGGCCGCGAAGAAGGCGGCTAGCGCCAGCTTGGCGAACTCGCCGGGCTGGAAGTTGACCGGCCCCGCGCTCACCCAGATCCGCGCCCCGTTGATCTCGCGCCCCACCCCGGGCACTGCCGGGCAGGATCAGCAGCACGACGCCAATCACCGCGAACGTGTACCTGAACGTCGCCAGCAGCCGAACCCGGCGCACGAGCACGAGGGTCGCCACGTACGCACCGACCCCAACCGCGGTCCATGTCGCCTGGAGGGACGGGAGGTCGTTCGACACGCCACGTTCGCCGGCCAGGCGAGCGATGAACACGTATCCGATGCCGTTGAGGAGCACCGCCAGCGGCAGGAGCACGGGATCGGCGCTCGGAGCCAACCAGCGGGTGGCGAGGTGAGCCCCGAGCAGCAACGCGATGATGACGCCGAGGAACGGCCCGAAGTTGGCCGGGATCGACGCGTCACGACCGAGGCTCGCCAGGGCGTACGCCGCCGTGGTGACCGCGATGGCGAGCAGGACGAGACCGAGCTCGGCGTTCCGGCGGCGGCGGGCCAGCAGCACGATGACGGTGACCGTCAGCCGGGCGTCGTCGAGGTGGTGGGCTCGGGCTCGACACCCAAATCGGCGGCCTGGGCCGTCGTGGTCGTGCTGGGGGCCGGCTTCTCCGTGGTGGTGGAGGGTGTGGGAGCGACCGTTGTCTCCGTGACGGCGGACTCCTCGGACATGGCCGTCACGAGACCTTGGAGCACCGCGTTCGCCTCGGCGAACGAGTCGGCTTCGCTGTTGCCCTCGACGAGGGCTTGGCCCTGCTCGGTCAACTCGGTGAGGCGAACCCCCGAACGCTCGACCACGGTCGGGTCGAACCACAACACACCGCCCGGCTGACCTCGGTAGACGACGACCTCACCGCGGTCGACCCCCACGAAGTAGGTACCACGAACCTGGTCGGCGATGGCCAGCACGGCGATGCCGGCGATCGCCATCAGGAAGAGCAGGAAGGCGCCCACCCGCCAGGTGAACCGGCTGGCCCGCTCACGGACCGGTTTGGGTGTCACGAACCCCCGGTCGGGATCGTCGGAGTCGATATCGACGTCGGCGAGCTCCGGCGAAGGGCCCGGATCGGCTTCTCGGACCACCGCCTCGGGCTCGCTCGAGGCTCGGCTCGCCGCCATCAATCCGAGTGCGGCGACGGGACGGCGCTCGACCGGGGGAGCGTCCCCGTTGCCGCCTCCCACCGTCATGTGGGCAGCTGACACGTCGACCAGATCGACCACGGCCACCGTGACGTTGTCTCGCCCGCCATGCTCGTTGGCCAGCCGTACCAACTCGTCGGCAGCCTCGGCGGGATCGGCCAGACGTCGGAGCACCGCGGCGATCTGGGCGTCCGACACCTCATTCACGAGGCCGTCGCTGCACAGGAGTAGGCGGTCACCGGGAGCCGGTTCCACCTCCCAGGCGTCGACATCGACGGTCGGGTCGACCCCGAGGGCGCGAGTCAGGATGTTCCGGTGTGGATGGGCGAGCGCCTCGTCCTCGGTCAGATGGCCATCGCGCACCATGGTGGCGACGAGGCTGTGATCGTCGGTCAGTGTCCGGAGCACGTCGTCGTGGAAGAGATAGGTGCGCGAATCGCCGACGTTCACGACGGCGAGCACAGGCCGCTCGAGGCCCGGCAACAGGGCGATCCCGGTCAGGGTGGTGCCCATACCATCGAGCGCGGGGTCGTGTTGCGCGGCACCGAAGATGGCCTCGTTGGCGGCGACAACCGTGTCGATCAGCTCATGGGTCGTGGCGGGCGCGCCGGCGGCTCGGACAGTGTCGATCGCAATTCGAGACGCCGTCTCTCCGCCCCGGTGCCCACCCATGCCGTCGGCCACGATCACCATCTGCTCGGTGGCCAGGCCGGCGTCCTGGTTCGCCTCCCGGACGCGCCCGACGTCGGTGACCAGCCCCGCCCGTAATGAGGTCATGCCAGCTCCAGGATCGTGCCGCCCACGCGGACCCGGTCGCCTTTGCGAACGGGGAGTGGCCCGCTCACCTTCTCGTCGTTCAGGAAGGTCCCATTCGTCGATCCGAGATCGTCGACGAACACCTCACCATCGCGTTCGAACACTCTGGCGTGGAGTTGTGATGTGTAGCTGTCGTCCAGGCGGACCTGGCAGCCGGTGGCGCGCCCGATCGTGAGCTCGGCTCCTACATCGAACCGTTGCCCGGCCCGCTCGGCCGGCGCACGGACAACGAGGTGGCGCTTCGAACGATCGGACCGGCTCGACGACCGGTCGGAGCGGGTCGAGGTGTGAGGCGCACGGGCCGGACCGGCGTCACGAGGTGACCGGGGGCCGCCCGCTGGTGTGGGGGCGCGCACCTCGGTCCACACCGCCCACAGGACCCGCACGAAAAAGAGGTACAGGAGTCCGAGGAGGCAGAACTTCAGAACGGTGAGCACTTGGTCCGACACGGTCCCGACGAGGTTAGCCGGGAAGGCCGGACCGGCGGCCACCACCTCCCAGCTGGGCACCCGCTCGGCTCAGCTCGCCTCGAAGAGGATGACGGTGGCGCCGAACTCGATCTCATCGCCATCGTTGAGCACCTGGTCTGAGATTCGGGCCCCGTTCACGAGGGTGCCGTTGGTCGATCCCATGTCGACGATGCGGTAGCTGTCGCCATAGGGCCGGATCTCGGCATGGTTGCGGCTGGCGTTGGTGTCGGCCAGCACGATGGTCGACTCGGGAAGCCGCCCGATCGTGACGACGTATTCACCGAGCACGACCCGCTCGCCCGTCGGGAGCAGCAACGACCCCGGCCCTCCGCCCCCCTGGGCCTCCCGCAAGCGGGCGGACAAGCCGAACGTGCCGGTGCGGTGGCGACCATCGACGACGATCTCGACCTGTACCGGTCCGAGGAAGTTCATCCGCTCGGACCGAGCGTGCTCGCGTACGGTCTCGGCCAACTCCCGCGTCAGGGACTCCCGGATGTCGGCGAAGCGGTCGTAGTCGGACTGGCCGAGAGCCACCGTCACGTGGTTGGGCACGATCGTGCGGCCGTGCACGTCGACGGTGCGGCCGTCGTCGAGCTCGCGCACGAGCCGGCGACCGATCTCCACCGGTTTGAGCCCGCTCCGGAACACCCGGGCGAACGTGCCCTCGACCGACCGTTCGAGCCCTCGTTCCAGGTCTCGCAGCCCCATGACGGTCACGCTAGCCGAGCACCGCCCGGCGTCGAGGGGCGGCTGCCGACCTGCCCAATTCGACCTGCCGCATCCGGGCGATCCCGCGATACGGTTACGTGTTGCCGACTATCGGCGCCACGCGCGAGTGGCGGAATTGGCAGACGCGCAGGATTCAGGTTCCTGTGCCCGAAAGGGTGTGGGGGTTCAAGTCCCCCCTCGCGCACCACACATCGAACTCTCGAACGCTGATTCGGGGCTCACTCGGCGCCGCAGCGCCCTCCACTCAACCGGCCTCCAGGCCGGCGTCCCTGGAGGTCCCCGCATGGCCCCACGTCTCCGAAACTCGTCCGTTCGCGGACCACGGCGGTCTCCCGCCATCCTGACCGGGGTCGCCATCATGGCCCTCGCCCTCACGGCCGGTCTCGAACCCGTGGCGGCGCACACCGAAGGCCGCGGCCCGGCGACACCCGTGAACATCGGCCACGGGGGCCATTGGTGGGCCAGCAACGGCTGCGGATCGGTCGGGTCGACCTGGGTGCCCGATCGCCTCGCCGGCACGTTCGACTTCCGTCACGCGTGCATCCATCACGACAGGTGCTACCGCCACCGGTTTCTGAGCCGATCGGGCTGCGACGACCGTTTCCATCGGGACATGCACGCCTCGTGCGAGGTCGGAACCCCGTGGACCACCTGGTTCACCCGTCCCACCTGTCGGTGGTTGGCCGACATCTACGCCCAGGCCGTTCGAACGCTCGGGGCGTCCTCCTACGGCTGATGCCGGGACCGTCGCCTCACTGGCTTTCCGCCTCCGAGCCCACGAGCGCGGCGAGCTCGGCAACCGTCGTGGCCACCCGCCCGTGGGCCGCCCGTCGGAGGCGGTCGTCGATCGCCTCGCCCAACCCAGGTCGCCCTGTCAACACGACGACGACGACCGATGGCTGATCCGCGTCGAGCTGGCGCAGTGCCCCGTACAACCGGTGCGCTGCGCCGGCCAGGTCACCGGCCGCTCCCAGCACGACGACCTGCCAGCCCGGCGGCAGCGGGAGCAACGGTTCGAGCCCGACCAACACCCCTCGTCGTGTCGTGGGCCAGAGGTCGCGATCTCGACGCACGGCATCGATCACGCCAGGGGTCGCGGCGATGGTTCGAGCCGTGGGTGCGTAGTGGCTGTCGAGGCCGCCCGGCGCCAACGTCGCATCGCGCGACGATCCTGGCAGCACGATGTCGATGTCCGGAACCGCCGAGGCCAGGGCCTCGACCGCCACCGCCCCGGGCCGGAGTAGGACCAACCGGGTGTGCTCGACCAGCACCACCGTCGACTCGATGCCAACGGGACTGGGGCCGCCATCGATCACCGTGTCGCACACGGTGGCCAGATCGTCGAGCACATGCCGAGCAGTGGTCGGGCTCACGTACCCGAATCGGTTTGCGCTCGGGGCCGCGATCGGCACGCCAGCCCGATCGAGGAGCGCCGCGGCGACTGGATGTGCCGGCGCTCGTACCGCCACGGTGGGACGGCCGCTCGTGACGAGGGCCGGGATGGCCGCCGCGCTCGGTGCGACGAGCGTGAGCGGACCCGGCCAGAACTCGGCCGCCAGGCGTTCGACGTTGCGGCTGTAGGAGGAGTCGGTGCGATCGAACACCAGGTCCAACGACCAGCTCGGATGCACGTGCACGATCAGCGGATCATGCCGCGGACGCTGTTTGGCCTCGAAGATGCGCGCCACGGCCGCCTCGTCGAAGGCGTTGGCCCCCAACCCGTACACGGTCTCGGTAGGGAATGCGACCAGCCCTCCATGGCGGATGGTGACGCTCGCCGCGGCGATCAGTTCGTCGTCGGTGGGCGCGCCGGTGAGCAAGATGATGCGTGCGGTCACCGGATCACGGTACCGACGGACCCGGGAAGGTTGGGTCAGCCCTCGAGCCAGGTCCGGCTGGGTTCGGTCTCGATGTCGTCGGAGAAGAAGCGATCGAATCGCTCCTGCTCCTCGTAGTCACCGTCGAGATCCTGAGCCACCGCCCCACCGGAGCCCGAGCCGGTGGACACCAGCGCCGGAGCCCGCTGGACGGACCGCTCGGTGACGGGCGCCGAACCGACCGGCTCCAGTTCCGACACCGCCCCGTTCGGGCGGTCGGCACGCGGCACGTACGGCGCCGAACCCGCGTCGACGACCGCCCACGGATCGCGGACGAGACCATCCAGGTTTCGGGCCAGCTCAGCCATGTCGCGTCCCAGCCGGATTCGGGAGGCCTGCTGCTCCCTCTCGATCTCACTCACCGCGACTTCGCGTTGATCGAGCACGCCGCGGCGTTGCTCCATGTGCTCCCACGTCTCTCGCAGCCGAGCCTTCGCGGTGTGCAAGGACGCCCATTCGCCGCTCAGGTGGTCACGGACCTGCACCGTTCGCTCCACCTCGCGGCGGAGGTCGGCCGCGGCACCCGCCATGGCGGCCCGTACGGCGTCGACCGGGGCTTCTCCCCCGACCGGGGGGAGGGCAGATCGGCCCGCAGTAGCGAACCGGGCGATCAGGCGGTGGTTCGCCTGGCGAAGGCGCACCACTTCGGCGCGCAGCTCATCGATCTCGTTGCCGTGCACCGAGCTCGTCTCGGCGGTCGCCACGTCCAGTTGTGCCGGGGTCATTCTTGATCCTCCAAATCACGGCATGTGCAGCACGATCTCTCGTCGGCTCGCCCCATCCCGTCGGCATTCGAGGAGAACACTTGATGTTCTGGGCCAACGCGCCGATGGAGAACCAGGTTGGTCCAGAACACCCGGGCCGTCTCCTACTCCTGAAGGGAACTGCAGGTCGCCATGTCGCTGTCGGAACGTTTGGCCCGAGCCAAGTCGGGCGTCGAGCCCGAGGCTCCACCCGCCCCGGTTCCCGCGCCCGATCTCGGACCGGTGGACTCCCTTCTTCCCGTGTGGCAGGTTCCCGAGGCCATCTCGGCTGAACCGATCGCCGCGCCCGTCACGTCGATACCTCTGCCTCCGCCATCGGCTCCGGCACGCCCCGAGCCCGACTTCCATTCGGGGGCGCCATCAGACGCCTGGGCTCCCACGTCTGCCTCGGTCTCGACCAGCGATCACTGGGCGGCCGAGCCGGTGAGCGGAACCCCGTGGCACGACCCGCAGCTGTCCGAGTTCGACGAATCTGTCTCGTCGATCGACGACCTCGACGTTCCGGGATTCGGCGGTCTCCCCCCGCTCCGGGCCCGTTCGGTGACCGCCGCGCCCAGCGCTGAACCTCCGGCCTGGGCGCCGACTGCGCCGGCTTGGACCACCACCGAAACCGAACCGGTCTGGACGAACACCGAGGCCGAATCGGCCGCGACGAACACCGAGATCGGTCCCGACGTGGTTCGGCACTCGACCGTGACCGACATCGATGATCCGCTCCGCCCGATCGCGCACGACGACATGGCTCCCATCTCGCCGGTGGCCGTTCGGTCTGCGCTGGATCAGCCGGTCATGGACCTGCTGTCCGACCTGTCTCCCCCTCCCCCTCCAGTCGTCCTCAGTAGGCGACCCCTCCCACCGGCACCCCCGGCGGCCCCGTCGACCCCGGTTGCGCCTTATGAGTCCATCGACGACCGCACCGCTCCGATCGACACGGCCGAGGACAGCGAGGTCTCGGAGCTGGCGGACGACGAATACGAGTCGCTCGAGGATCGATTCGACATCTACACCGCGACCCGGGCCCCGGGAACACCGGCCGTCCCTCCGGTCGGACACCCCGCCGATCACATCGATCCCGGTCCAGCGGACGTCGGTCCGTCGACGCTCGAACGGCTTGCCCAGTACGGCGCAAGCCAGCGGGACGAACCGCACACCTGGTCGCCCGACGTCGCGACCTCGCTGCCCCCGCCCCCACCGCCGCCGGCGGCGGGTCTCGCGGACTGGGTCGTACCGGACGAACTGGTCAACTGGGACCCGATTGACCCGGACCCGTCTCCGGCTCCGACGCCCGGGCCGGTGTTCGCGACCGACCGCCCACTCGAAGGGCAGGCGGCGCTGACCGATCCGCCGCTCAGCCGGGCGACCGACGCCTTTCCGCCCCTCGACCTCTCGCCCCTGGGTTCGAACCCGGTGGGCGCCGGACGAGACGATGACGGCGACCTGGTCGTCGTCGAGTCGGCCAACAACGAGCTCGATGCCTACTACGCATCGCTGTACCTCAGCGAGGACAGCGAGATCGAGGATGACCGCAAGACACGACGAGCTGAGAAGGTCAAGCGCAGCAAGCTTCCCCGCTGGTTGCGTTGGGCCGAGAAGGTGAGCACCCGGAGCAACGAGCGGGATGACGTGGCCAGCGAGCACGTCTGTCCCGCGTGTGGGGGTCCAGCCAGCGTCGACATCTTGGACCGCAATCGCGGTATCAGGCACATGAGCTGCGACAGCTGCTTCAAGATGTGGCAGGAGGTCCTGCCCGGCTGACCGGGGGCACGGTGGCCACCAGACTGACGCGATGTGGGTCAGCGGCCGAACATCTGGAGCCACTGCTCCACGCTCTTGGGCATGAACACCACGTTGTTGCGGCGCGTCTCGCCCATCGAGGCCGACGCCGCCGGCGAGTACATGTGGCCAGGGAACAACACAGCGTCGTCTGGCACCTTGGCCAACTTCTGGGTGAGGCTCTCGTACAGCGCCGCCGAATCTCCGCCCGGAAGGTCGGTGCGGCCGCACCCGTCGAGAAAGAGCGTGTCTCCGGCGACCAACCGCTGATCCACCAAGAAGCACTGGCTCCCCGGCGTGTGGCCGGGCGTGTGGATCAGTTCGATACCGATGGCGCCGACCATCAGCGTGTCGCCGCTGGCGTGAGACACGAGATCGCCGCTGGAGATCCCGGTCACCTTGGCGACGAACTCGGCTTCGGGCGCCTGGACATGCACCGGTACCGACGCGGCCTCGAGCACCTCGCGCACCCCGCTGATGCCGTAGCCCATCATGTCGCCGCCCACGTGATCGGGGTGGTGGTGAGTGGCCAACACCCCGGTGAGGGTCATGCCATCACCGGCCACCAGGTCGAGCAGGCCGGGCACGTCGTAGGCCGGGTCGACGACGACCGCTTCGCCCGTCTCACGGTCGCCGATCAGATAGACGAAGTTCACCATCTGGCGGGCCAGCATGTTGTCGATGGCGAAGTCTCGCCCGGAGAGCAGCTGCCGGAAGTAGAGGCGGTCGGTCATGCGTACATGTTAGAGAGCGGCGCGTGAGGGACACCGACCGGCGCTCTCATGGGTCACGGCTCGGGCCGCTATCCTCCTCGACGGTGAGTGCCGCTGATCATCCCGCCCGGCCCGTGCTGGGCTACCTCGGTCCTGCCGGCACCTTCACCGAACAAGCCCTGCTCACGCAACACGATTTGCGCGAGCACGAGCTCCGACTCATGCCGTCGTTCGCCGCTGTCGTGGCCGGGGTGTCAGGCGGTGAGCTCGACCTCGGGTTCATGGCGATCGAGAACGCCATCGAAGGCACCGTCAACGTGACGCAGGACGCCTTGGCCTTCGACACCGACCTGCTCATCCAACGCGAAGTCGTCATCTCCGTCGAGCTCAACCTCATCGCACCGGCCGGCACGGATCTCCGGACCATCACCACTGTCGTGTCCTTCCCTCACGCCACCGGTCAGTGCCGGGAGTTCCTCAGTCGCCAGCTCCCCGGTGTCGCAGAAGAGGCCGCCAATTCCACCGCCGATGCGGTGCGGCAGCTGGCCGAGCATCCGCAGGACGGCTGGGCCGCCATCGGAGCGGCTCGCGCCGCCGACTTGTACGGACTCGAGATCCTGGCTCCGGACATCGGCGACCACGACCACAACCAGACACGCTTCGTCGTCGTGGCCCGTGACGGTGTCCCCCGACCCTCCGGTCACGACAAGACCTCGCTCGTCATCTTCCAGCGCGCCGACCGACCCGGCAGCCTCCTCGCCATCCTCCAGGAGTTCGCGGCGCGTTCGATCAACTTGAGCCGCCTCGAGTCACGTCCGACTCGCCGCGGCCTCGGCGACTACTGCTTTCTCATCGACGCCGACGGGCACATCGCCGACGAGTTGGTGGCCGACTGCCTGCGGGCGCTCTACGCCGAGCAGGAGTCGATCAAGTTCTTGGGCTCCTATCCCGCCGCCGGCGATCACGCGTCCGCCGTACGCGCCGAGGTCACCGATTCGTGGCGCAAGGCCGCCGAGTGGATCGAGAACCTCCGCGCCAAGATGGAAGGAGACTGACGTGAGCGGCTCGTGGCAGACCGATCCGAGCGGGCACCACCAGTACCGTTGGTGGGACGGAACCGACTGGACCGCCGCAGTGAGCGACAACGGGATCCAGTCCACCGATCCTCTCCGTGCGCCAGCTGTCACCGCGCCGGTGACCATCGCCGGCCCCACGGGCCCGACCAACGGCTCGGGGAGTCGGTGGATGTTCGTCGCGGCGGGGCTCGTCGTCCTGGCGGGCGTCGGGATCGGCGCGGCCCTGGCGATGCGCGGCGGCGAGGACACCGCGGCGGACGGCGACGAGAGCGACAACTCAGACAGCTCAGACAGCTCAGACAGCTCAGACGAACCCGACATCACCGACCAGAGCGACGATCGCGCCAGCGCGGACGAGCGCGGCGTCGAGGGTGAGCTCGTCGAGGACGAAGATGGTCAGTGGTCCATGGTCATCAACGGGGACTGGGATGAGGGCACGATCCAGATCGGCGACGCCTTTTGGACGACCGGCACCGGGTCGGACCTCTTCCAGGACAACCTCAACATCTTCGTCGAGGACTTCAATGGCCAGGCGATCGATCTCCAGGGGTACGTCGACTTCAGCGTCGCCAACCTTCCGACGCTCCTGCCCGATGCCGAGTTCATCAGCGATGAGCTCGTGGAGACCCCAGACGGGGCCGAGGTCGCCGTGTTGGAGTACGAATCCCCGAATGCGTCTGGTCAGCTACTACGTTTCCTCGGCGTGATCGCCGTGGGGGACGACCACGCGGTCACGTCGACCTTCGCGTCCGAGGCGGACAGGTTTTCTGACGCCATCGCCGACGTCCGGCCGTACATGGAGTCGCTCCGCGCCGAATGAGGCGCGACAGGTCAGCGCCAGCGCCGAATGAGGCGCGACAGGTCAGCGCCAGCGCCGAATGAGGCGCGACAGGTCAGCGCCAGCGCCGAATGAGGCGCGACAGGTCAGCGCCAGCGCCGAATGAGGCGCGACAGGTCAGCGCCAGCGCCGAATGAGGCGCGACAGGTCAGCGCCAGCGCCGAATGAGGCGCGACAGGTCAGCGCCAGCGCCGAATGAGGCGCGACAGGTCAGCGCGGCAGGTGGGGAGGCCGGGTGACCAGCACGGGGCAGGGCGAGCGGTGGACGATGTCCATGGCCACGCTGCCGATCAGCACTCGGTCGAGGCCGGTGGCTCCGTGCGTGCTGACGATGGCGAGTGACGCCTGCTCGCTCTCCAGGTGATCGACGATCGCCCGGCCTGGATGTTTGCCGTGCAGGACCTCGTAGTTCACCGGTCGGCCCAGGTCGGCCTCGATACGGCGGGCCATCCGGTGGGGGTAGCCAGACTCGCTCGGCAGGTCTCCCGCATTGGTGACGCTGCGGGCCATCTCCTGCTGGGCCTCGGGATCGGCGACGATCACCACCTCGACAGGATCGTGGAGCGCGATCGCCCAACTGGTGGCGATGGGAAGGGCTGCCTCGGCGGTCGACGAGCCATCGACACACACCACCATCGACCCCTCCGGTCGGAACCGGGCCACATCGCATTCGGGTCCGACCACGAGCAGCGGGTCGACGTAGCGGCGCAGCACTCCCTCCGCCACGCTCCCCAGGGCGGCCCCGATATGGCTTCGGCCCGTGCTCGACATGCACACCAGCGTGCCCGGCCGTTGCTCGACCTCGGCGGCGATGGCGTCGGCGACATCATCGGCCGAGCCGACGGCGACCTCGGCCCCGGTCACCCCGCTCTCGGTGACCTGTCGCTCGATCTGACCGAGAAGGTCGGCGACGCTGGCGGGACTCGCCCAGCCCACGATCCGCAGGGGAGCGTCGAAGGTCGTCGACAATCGTTGCGCGACGGACAGGGCCCGCGCGGCGACCGCCGAGCCGTCGAGGGGTACGAGGATCTGCGTGTACATGGTGCCTCCGGATCGCCGGCCGTTGGAGCGTGCCCAACTCCGGTCCCAGCCGAAACGTAGGTCGCACACGCCCACCGGACAATGGACCAAGGTCATGGGTGCACGTCGGCCCGTCGTCGTACGTTCAGTCTCGTGATGCACGGCTTTCACATCGGCCGCGTGCGCGGCATCGATCTCCGGATCCACTGGAGCGTCCTGGTCATCTACTGGCTGGTGGGCTCCTCGCTCGCCACGTCCGTGTTCCCCGACGCCGCCCCCGGTTCCTCGGATGCTGCTTACTGGGCGGCCGGGATCGCGTCGGCAACCGTCTTCCTCGCCACGCTGGTCGCGCACGAGCTCGGCCACTCCGTCATCGCCCAACGCAACCGGGTGACCGTCGACAGCGTGACGCTCTGGTTCCTCGGCGGTGTCGCGTCACTGGGCAGCGCGCCGGACAATCCGGGCAGCGCCTTGCGCATCGCGGCGGCCGGGCCGGCCGTGAGTGGGGTGCTCGCGGCTGCGTTCATCGCCACCAGCGGCGTCCTGGGCCAGATCGGCATCGATCAGCTCGTCGTCGAGTCCCTCCTATGGATCGGGTCGATCAACCTCGTCCTCGCCATCTTCAACCTCCTACCGGCGTTCCCCCTCGACGGCGGGCGCATCTACCACGCGTGGGTTTGGGCGAGGGAGCGAGATGTCGACATCGCCACCAGGCGGGCGGCGGCGCTGGGTCATCGGCTGGGGACGGCGCTGGTGGTGCTGGGCGTGATCGAGGCGGTCACGTTGTCCGCCATCAGCGGGCTCTGGCTGGCCATGATCGGCTGGTTCATACGCGAGGCCGGCCAGGCCGAGGCCCGAGGCACACAGCTCACGGCCCTCCTCGAAGGTTTTCAGGTCGATGATGTGATGACCCCTGAACCGGTGTCGATTCCCGGCACATGGACGATCCAGGAGTTCGTGACCCATCACGTGTCGACCGGCCGCCATGCCTCCTATCCGGTGCTCGATGCAGGTGGGCGGCTCGTCGGGCTCATCGGGCTGGCCGAGGTGAGGCGCCTGCCGGTCGAGCGGTGGGCGACCACCCCGGTCAGCAATGCAGCCCAGGCTCTCGAACGTGTGCCTGTTGTTGCGCCAGGGGACGGCCTCCCGAAACTGTCCGTTGCACTCGGCCCTTCCAACGCCAGCCGAGCCTTGGTCATGGAATCAGGTCGTCTCGTCGGCATCGTCGCTCCATCCGACCTGGCCCGCCTCGTCGTCAGCCTGCAGGCCATGGCCGAGATCGACCCACAATCCGGAGGCCAGTCCACCGGCGGGGCCCGACGGGCGTCGAGATTCCGCTCCGACAGAAAGGATCCGACATGACCAACGATGACGAGGCCGTGATTCCGCTCGACCAGCTCCATCTGACCGATGTGGCGCGCGCCGGCGGCAAGGGCGCCAACCTCGGTGAGCTGCGCGCTGCCGGCTTCCCGGTCCCCGACGGTTTCGTCGTCACCGCGTCGGCGTACCTCGATGCCATCGATCGAGCCGGGATCCGCGACGAGCTGTGCTCGATCACCACCGGCGCGCCCTCTCGACCCTACGAGCAGCTGGACGACGACGCCGGCCAGGCCCGACGTCTGGTGACCGGCTCACCCGTTCCGGACGACCTGGCGACCGAGATCACTGCGGCGTACCTGCGGCTCGGCGCCGATCAAGCGGTCGCCATCCGATCCTCCGCCACTGCCGAAGACGCCGCGGAAACATCGTTCGCGGGCATGAACGCATCATTCACGAACGTCGTTGGTGCTCGATCCGTAACGGAGCGGGTCCTGAGCTGCTGGGAGTCGCTCTGGGGCGATCGGTCCGTCGCCTATCGCGCCGAGAACGGCCTCACCGACGAGCCGGCCATCGCCGTGATCGTTCAGAAGATGGTTCCGTCAGATCGCTCTGGCGTCATGTTCACCGTTGACCCCGGTGATCCGGCTCGTGAACACTTGGTGATCGAAGGCGCACTCGGGCTCGGTGAGGTCGTGGTGTCGGGAGCAGTCGAACCCGACACCTACCGCGTCGACCGGGCAACGGGCCGAGTACGGGAGATCCGTATCGGTCGTCAGAGCTTCCTGCTGCGGCGCGGCCCATCTGGCGATGAACGGGTGGACCTCGACGCTGCGGCCGGCGACCGGCGGGTGCTGTCCGACGAGGAGATAAGCGAAGTGGCCGCGGTCGGTCTGCGCATCGAGGAGCACTACGGCGTGCCACAGGACGTGGAGTGGGCGTTTGCCGGCGACGAGCTGTTCGTCGTGCAGTCCCGGCCTATCACGGCCATGAGCGCGGAGCCCTCCCACGAGCTCACCGATGTCGCTCTCCACGGCCTCGGAGTCGGGCGCTCCACGGCCTCGGGAGTGGTACGGATCATCGCCACGCCGGCCGACGGGCGCCGCCTCCAGGCCGGTGAGGTGTTGGTGGCGGAGATGACCTCGCCGGACTGGATGCCGACCCTTCGCCGGGCGGCAGCTCTCATCACCGACGCCGGGGGCTCGACCTGTCACGCCGCAATCGTGGCTCGAGAGCTGGGCATCCCCGGCGTCGTCGGGACACGTCAAGCGACGACGGTGCTGCGCGATGGCGATGTCGTGACCGTCGATGCCGCCGTCGGCAAGGTCTTCCGCGGACGGGTGGCCGACCTGTCACCGGTCCACGTGCCCGCCACCATCAGTGCATTTCCGCGGTCGGGCCGTCCCGATGAGGAACGGGCCAGCAACGAACCACTCGCCACACGCTTGTACGTGAATGTGGCACTTCCCGAACGGGCAGTGGCGGCGGCCGCCCTTCCCGTCGACGGTGTCGGCCTCCTCCGTGGTGAGCTGATGCAGACCACGGCGCTCGACGGACGTCATCCGAAGGCCATGATCGCAGACGGGCGCTCCGAGGAGTTCGTGACCGCGATGAGCGCGGGCTTGCTCACCGTGGCCGGAGCATTCGCCCCCCGGCCGGTGGTGTACCGCACCATGGACTTCCGCACCAACGAGTTCCGGAACCTGGAAGGCGGCGATCGGTTCGAGCCTCACGAGGAGAACCCCATGATCGGGTTCCGCGGCTGCTTCCGTTACATCCGCGAACCTGAGGTGTTCGCTCTCGAGCTGGCCGCGCTGGCTCGAGCGCGGGACCAGTCACCAAACCTCCACGTGATGATCCCGTTCGTGCGGACCGCCTGGGAACTCGAGGCATGCCTGGAGGCGGTCGACGCCAGCCCCCTCGGGAGCCAGCGCGGCATGTTGCGCTGGGTCATGGCCGAGGTGCCATCGGTCATCTACCGGATCGGCGACTATGCCGCGTTGGGTATCGACGGCGTGTCGATCGGCTCGAACGACCTGACGCAGCTGATGCTCGGCGTCGACCGCGACTCGGGCGTGTGCGCCGAGCTGTTCGACGAGGCCGACGCCGCGGTGCTGTGGGCCATCGGAGAGATCATCACCGCGTGCCGGGCTCACGGTCTGACGTCATCGCTGTGCGGACAAGCACCCTCCAATCGGCCATCGTTCGCCGAGCACCTCGTGTCGCTCGGTATCGATTCCATCTCTGTCGATCCCGATGCGGCGATGGACGCCCGGAGGGTCATCGCCGATGCGGAGCGTCGACTTCTCGTGCGGGCCGCTCGAGGTGATCGATGACCGATCCCAACGTCGCCGTCATCGAGACTCACATCTCGACGGTCTTCTTCGTGGGCGATCGGGCGTACAAGCTGCTCAAGCCGGTGAACATGGGGTTCCTCGATCACACATCCGTCGACACTCGACTCGACGCGGCGCGCCGGGAGCTGGAGCTCAACCGCCGCATCGCTCCCGACATCTACCTCGGCTCGGCCGACGTCATCGAGCGCGGCGAGGTCGTGGACCGCATGATCGTCATGCGCCGCCTGCCCTCGGACCGACGGCTGGCCACCCTGGTCGCCGAGGACCTCGCACCCGACTGCGTGAGAGCAGTAGCGCGCACGGTGGCCGCCTTCCACGCCGGCGAACCACCTGTGAACGATCCGACACCAGCCACGCGAGAGTCAGTGGCCCGGAACTGGCATGACAACCTCGACACGCTGACGCGGTTCATGGACACGGTCATCCCTGCGGCGGAATTCGGGCAGGTCGCCGGCATGGCCGAGGACTTCCTGGCCGGACGGGGCGCGGTCTTCGAGCAACGGATCGCCGACGGGTGGATCCGCAGTGGTCACGGTGACCTGCTCGCCGACGACATCTTCTGCCTCGACGACGGGCCGCGCATCTTGGACTGCCTGGCCTTCCGCGATGACCTGCGGGTCGCCGATGTCGTCAGTGATGTCGCGTTCCTGGCCATGGATCTGGAGCGGCTCGCGGGGCCGGCGAGCGCCGACATCCTCTGGCTCGCATACCGCGAGTTCAGCGCCGAACGACATCCCACGCTTCTGGCCCAGCACTATGTCGCCTACCGTGCCCACGTGCGAGCCAAGGTCGCGTGCCTGCGAGCCGACCAGGGTGACCAGGCCGTCATCGCAGTTGCACGCCAGTACCACGCCCTGTGCGCTCAAGCCTTGCGACGCGGCAGGAGCCGTCTGATCCTGGTCGGCGGCGGAGCCGGCGTCGGCAAGACAACCCTCGCCCGCGGGGTGGGAGACGGACTCGGAGCCGTGGTGCTCCACTCCGACGAGATCCGCAAAGACCTCGCTGGCGTCGGCCACAACGAGCACCTGTTCTCGGAGCCGGGGGAAGGCATCTACTCATCGGCCATGACCGACCGGGTGTACCAGGAGATGCTGCACCAGGCAGCCATGTCGATCGAGGCCGGCGAGTCGGTGGTGCTCGACGCCACATGGAACCGCGCCCTCCATCGTGCTCTCGCAGCTGACGTGGCTCGGGTCCACCGTGCCGAGCTCGTCGCCATCGAATGTCAGCTCGACCCCGACATTGCGAGAGAGCGGATCGCTCGGCGCTCCGCCGACATCTGGAACCCGTCCGACGCGACCCCGGAGCTCGTCGCCCACCTGGCCAACACTCGCGATCCCTGGCCCGAAGCCATCCCGGTGGACATGTCCCGTCCCGCCTCGACCATTGTCGCCGAGAACACGACACAACTGCTGGCGTGACTCCCGATCACGGCCTGACCGAAGTCGAAGCCGCCGAGCGAAGGCGGACTCACGGCCCGAACACGTTATCGCTCTCCGTCCACACCGGGCTCCTTCGGCAGGTCCTGACGACAGCGGCCCAACCGCTCACCCTCGTGCTCATGGTGGCCGCCCTCGCCACGATCTTCGCGCTGGGAGACGTCATCGAGGGCTGCGCAATTGCGGTGGTGGTGACCGCCAATGTGGCCATCGAGGTGGTCCTGCAGCACCGTGCCGCCGGAGCGTTGGCCGCTCTCTCGGCCCTGAACCCACCGTCGGCCCGAGTCGTGCGGGCCGGCCAGCTCACGGTGATCCCGGCCGCCGATGTCGTCGTCGGTGATCTCGTCGAGATCGCGGCCGGCGACCGGGTCCCGGCTGACCTCTCCCTTCGGTCCGCCGTTGCCTTGGCCATCGACGAGTCGATCCTCACCGGAGAGTCCCTGCCGGTCGACAAGGCGCGCGACGACGACGCGTTCGGTGGCACGTTGGTACATCGCGGTTCCGGTTCAGGCGAGGTCGTCGCCATCGGTCGAGCCAGTGCGATCGGCCAGATCGCGGCATCGATCGGTGTGCCGAGCGTACCTCCCCTGGTTCGGGAGCTGCGCCAGGTGGCCGCACGAGTGAGCGTCGCCGCGATCCTGGTTGGGATCACGTTGGGTATCGTCGTGGCCCGCCGATCCGACGAAGGGGCGGGCGACGTCGTTCTCGCCATGGTGGCGCTGGCGGTCGCCGCGATCCCAGAGGGATTGCCGTCAACCGTCATCGCCGCCCTCGCGCTCGGCGCGCGAACGATGGCGGCCCGAGGGGCGATCGTGCAGAACCTGGCCGCCATTGACGCCATCGGAGCCACCCAAGTGCTGTGTACGGACAAGACCGGCACCATCACGACCGGTCAACTCCGATTGGACGCGGTCCATCCGGTCGGTGAACCGGGCCGTCTCTGGGCGGTCGCGGCCCGGTGCAATGACGCCCACGACGGGGTCGGCGACCCGATCGACGTCCTCCTCGCCGAAGCGGCTCGCCACCACGCGGTCGAACCGTCTGAGCGCCTCGACGCCCGACCCTTCGACTCCCGGACACGCACCATGGCGGTCCTCGATCGTACGACCAGCGGACATCTCGTGGTCAGTGTGAAGGGCGCCGCCGAGGACGTCTTGCAACGCTGCCGAGAAGGGGCAGACCGGGCCTACCTCACCCACCAGGCCGAGGACCTGGTTCACCATGGATCCCGAGTTCTGGCCTTCGCCACCGCCGAGACCGCCGATCTGGACTGCACCGACCTCGAGCCGGTGGGCCTGGTCTCACTCGCTGAGTCGGTTCGCCCCACTGCGGCCGATGCCGTGACGGGGTTCGCCCGGGCCGGAGTACGGGTCGTGATGGCCACAGGCGATCACGCGGCCACGGCGGCGGCCGTGGCCCGCTCGGTCGGGCTCACCGCCGATCGCGTCGGCACCGGCGCGCTCGATCCCTCTTCGCTCGAGCCGATGGACCTCATCGCCCGCGTCGATCCGGCCACCAAGGTCGCCCTGGTCGACGCGCACCAAGAACGCGGCCGGGTCGTCGCCATGATGGGAGACGGCGTCAACGACGCCCCGGCCCTCGAACGGGCGGATGTGGGTATCGCCGTCGGGGGACAGGGTGGAACCGACGTGGCGCGATCCGTCGCCGACGTCGTCATCACCGACGGTGACCTGGGAACGATCCTCGTCGCCGTCCGCGAGGGACGCCGCATCTACCGCAACCTGACCACCGCGACCGCGTACCTCCTCGCTGGCAACCTCAGTGAGGTGCTGGTCTTCGTGGGAGCACTGGCATTGTTCCCCGACGTCGCCGTTCCACTGCTGCCCGTTCAGGTGTTGTGGCTCAACCTGATCACCGATGGGCTCCCCGCCGTCGCCCTCGGTACCGACGAACCGCCCGTGGACCTGCTCGCCCTCTCGCCGCGCCGCCGTGGGCACATCCTCGATCGCACCGCGGTACGACTCATCGCCCGGCGCGCCACGCTCATCGCGTCACTCGTGCTGGTCAGCACCTGGCTCACCGAACGCCACGGCACCGATGTCGCTGTCCGTACCCAACTCCTCCTCACCCTGATCGCCACCCACCTCCTGTTCGCGTTGGTCGCCCGCGCCGAACGCCACACGTTCGCACCCGGGTGGACTCGGCACCGGTTCCTGCACGCCTCGCTCGGCGGTCTCGCCGTCCTTCAGCTCATGGTCTTCCTCCTCCCCGGCGCCAACCGGGTGTTGTCCGTGCAGGCGCCCTCGACCGCCGGCTGGATCGCGACCACCGCCGCCATGGTGTCGTTGGTGGTGATCGTGGACGGCGAGCGGTGGTGGATGACATTCGGCCCTGGCCGCCGGAGTGGCCGGGGAGGAACGTGATCGCCATGCTGCTCCCTACGCCGGACGATGCTCCACTCCCCGCCGAGCTGGCGGCGAAGGCGGAACGGGTCGGTGTGGTCAAGGCCCACCTGCCACTGGACCAGATGCTCCTGCTCGCCCTGCTCGGCGGCGCGTTCATCGCCCTGGGCTCTGTCTTCTTCACCGTCGTCACGGCCGGCGATCTCGACCCCGGGCTGAGCCGCCTTCTCGGCGGGGTGGCGTTCTCCCTGGGCCTGGTGCTCGTCGTGGCGGCGGGCGCTGAGCTGTTCACCGGGAACACCCTGGTGGTGATGGCCGCAGCCAGCCGCCGCATCACGTTGCGAGCGCTGTTTCGTTCGTGGGCCGTCGTGTACCTGGGCAACGCCATCGGTGCCATGGCCACCGCCGCCGCCGTCGTCGGCGCTGAGCACTACGAACAGGGCGGTGGCGCGGTCGGCGCCCGCATGCTCGCCGTCGCTGAGACCAAGGCGTCACTCGACCCTGGTGCCGCGCTCCTCCTCGGCGTCTTGGCCAACGCGTTGGTGTGCCTGGCCGTCTGGCTGAGCCTCGGCGCGCGCACGCTGACCGACAAGGTGGTCGTGGTCGTGGGCCCCGTCGCCGCCTTCGTCGCCGCCGGTTTCGAGCACAGCATCGCCAACCTGTACCTCGTCCCAGCCGGACTGCTCGTGAAGTCCTGGGCGCCCGATTCCTTCTTCGTCTCCATCGGCACACCCCGCTCCAGCTACGCCGACCTGACGTGGGGTTCCTTCCTGGGCAACAACCTGATCCCCGTGACCATCGGCAACGTGATCGGGGGCGCCGTCCTGGTCGGCGCCGTGTACTGGCTGGCGTACCTCCGACCGTGTGACACGGCAGGCAGAACGGACAACCTATGAGGCTCCCGGTCACCTCGCTGCTCATCGCCGCGCTGATCCTCGTCAGCTGTGGTGACGACGGGCGCTCCACCGCTCCGTCCACCACCCTCACGACCACGCCGACCACCCACGCCTCCGTCCCGCCCGACACGACATCGATCCCGGCCACGACCACGACGGCACCCGAGCTGGTCCACGACCTGGTCAACGTGTACTGGGCATGGAACATCCCGACCGCCTCCGGGACGCCGGAACGCCTCGCCGCCTCTCAGCGGGAAGTCATGACCGACGATCCTCTGACGGAGGCGCTCCAAATTGTCATCGGAGGTGGACC
Organism: uncultured Acidobacteriota bacterium; assembly: GCA_963732655.1. Lineage (GTDB taxonomy): Bacteria > Actinomycetota > Acidimicrobiia > Acidimicrobiales > SHLQ01 > CAVTWS01. The sequence continues at coordinate 192,273 of CAVTAI010000017.1, forward strand.
CGACGAGACCGAGCAAGGGCTTGGCATGTCGACGACATTTCCCACGGGCACCCGGCTCCTGGGGCTCGAGACCGACGACGCCACCGCCATCGTCGACCTGACGTCCGAGTTCAACCAATCACGTGGCACGTTGGGCGAGGCCTTCCGGCTCGCCCAGATCGTCTTCACCGTCACCCAGTTCGACGGCCTCGAACGAGTCCGCTTCCGGGTCAACGGGATCGACCAGGACCTGGTCGGTACGCACGGCATCGAGGTCGGCGACGGGCTGACGCGCGACGACTTCGCGGATGTGAGGCCGGCGATCCTGGTCGAGAGCCCATCGCCCGTTGTCGCGGTCGCCGGCTCCTTCACGATTCGAGGCGAAGCCAACACGTTCGAGGCCACCGTGCTCTACCGCGTGAGCGATGAGGCGGGCTCCGTGCTCGTGGAGGGCGTCACCACGGCCACGGCGGGGACCGGCACCTGGGGATCTTTCGCGGTGCACATCGACCTCCCGACCGACGCCGCCGGCCGGGTCACCCTCCAGGTCTTCGAGTCGTCCGCAGTCGACGGAGCGGAGGTCAACGTGGTGACCTATCCCCTGCAGATCGACGCCGGAACCGAAGCAGGATGAGCATGGCGCCCAGCAATCCCGCGCCGGTCACAACCTGGATCACCGCAGGACCGATCGCGTCGCCGAAGATCGCCGACAAGGACCAGGGCAGGTAGACGACCACGCCGACGACGCCCGCCGCCGTCATGAGCAGCAGCGAGCCCATCGCCCCGACACAGACCAGGGTCGCAGCGACACCCAGGCCCAACAACGGAGCGGCAGTGGACCAGCTCTCGGCGGTGATGACCGGGCCGATCAGGAGCGCCGCACACCCGAGCACCGCACCGGCGTACGTGGGAGGCACCCGTTCGGTTCGCGACAGGAGCAACCACGCCAAGCCCCATCCCGCCACGGACAGACCCATCGCTGGCGGTCCGTCCAGCCACGACATCACCCCGACGATCGCCACCAGGCTGCCCACGAAGGCTCCGGCGTGACACGTCGGTCGGTCCTTCAATTGCCACAGACCTAGTCCGTAGAGCGCCGTCACCGAGCCGATGGAGATCGCCACCGCTTCCTCGGTCCATCCGAATCCGTCGACGACCACCTGAGCGGTGAGTCCGCCGGCGGCGCCGATCGACAGCCCCCACACGACGCTGCGCAGACGCCATTCGATCGGCTCGTCGTCGTCGAGCGGGAGTCCCGCACCGAAGAGAACCAGAAGCACCGCGACCAACACTGCGCATCGAGCGGGGAACGACATGTCTGGCCACGCACTCGACACCAAGGAGATCAGCCCCAGAATCAACACGGCTGCGCCGACGTATCCGAGAGCTTCGGCCGTCGCCGGAACGCGAGACCGACCCCCTTTCGCCACCTCCCCTCCGGGCGTGTCCCCGGGGGGAACGAGCCGACCGGACTCCTGCGCCAGGATCGCCATCGCAGTGCCGGAGGTGATCAATCCTGATCCGACCGCCCGGTCGAGAGCGTCGGAAAGGCCGGCGTCGCTCAGGGGCGCCGGCGCGATGGTTCGAGGTTCTCCAGATGGTCGAAGGGGCCCCGATCGCCGACGCCGCGATCCGACGATTGCCAACGCGACGAGCACGATGACGAGGACGGGCAATACGAGCGTTCCCATGAGTCGATGCTGAAGCGCGCCACGGCTGAGCACCAGTGTCCTTCGTCGGTACCCATGCCAGACTGAAGGGGTGACCACCCCTCGCCTGCGCTCGAACGATCCGTGCTGGTGTGGCGGCGGCAAGAAGCTGAAGCGATGCCACGGCGACCATCCCCGACGGCCCGCAGTGAGGGCCGGCACGATTGCGGCCATTCGCACCGTCCCGGTCGCGTTCGGCTCCCCTCCATACGTTCGCGGCGAACCGTGGACGGCGTCAGGTTTCGAGATCCACCACGGGGCCGACATCGATCGGCTTCGGGAGTCCGGACGGATCGCCGCGGAAGTGCTCCTCGAGACGGCCGAGCAGGTGAGGCCTGGCATCACGACCGACGAGCTCGACGCCATCGCCCACCAGGCCTACGTCGACCGGGGCGCCTATCCGAGCACCTTGCACTACCGGGGCTATACGAAGTCGATCTGCACGTCGGTCAACGAGGTCGTGTGCCACGGCATCCCGGACAGTCGCGCCCTCGCCGAGGGTGACATCGTCAATCTCGACGTGACCGCGTACGTCGACGGCATGCACGGCGACACTTCGGCCACCATCGTGGTCGGTCAGACCGACCCAGCCACGCAAGCGCTGGTCGACGTGACCCGCGACGCCTTGCACCTCGCCATTGACGCCGTTCGCGCCGGGTGTGAGCTCGGGGTCATCGGTGACTCGATCCAACCGTTCGCCCATGCCCACGGGTTCGGCGTCGTCCGTGAGTACGGCGGCCACGGCATCGGCGCCACGTTTCACGCCCCGCCACACGTGAACCACGGCATCGAACGAACGCGGGGTCCCGTGTTGGTACCGGGCGTCGTCTTCACCATCGAGCCCATGCTCACCGCCGGGACGACCACGTTCCGCACCTGGGACGACGGCTGGACGGTGGTCACGACCGATGGTTTGGCCAGCGCGCAGTTCGAGCACACGGTGGTGGTGACCGAGACCGGGGCCGAGATCCTCACCGTCACCGCCGATGGTCGAAGCGCAGCAGGCCTCCCGCCGAGCCGGCAACGAGTCAGCGCGGACGGAACCGCAGCAGAGTGATGCCGTCGTCACCGTGATCGAACACGGGCTCGACCTCGGCACCGATGTGGACCTCGGCAGATTCGCCACCCACCAGCGTGGAGGTCAGGCGGGGGCCCTCCACGAGCTCGACCACGACGATCACCTGCGGAACGTCGTCGGCGAAGGCCGGGGCGGTCGGCGTGCGGGCCACCGTGAAGGTGGCGATTCGGCCGTGACCGCTGACCAGAGTCCATACGAGGTCGTCGCTCAGGCACGTCGGGCAGCGAACTCGGGGGTAGTAGATCCACGAGTCGCACGAAACGCAGCGTTGGAGCATGACTCGCTCCTCGCGGAGAGCAGCCCAGAACGGCGCCGACGTCGGTGTGGCCAGCGGCCGCGGGCGTGGAATGCGGTCCACCTCAGGATCCCCGGAGGACGAGCGCGTTCTGCTCGCTCATGACGCCGCCGGTGCCGGTCACATAGGCGGTGTCGTGTCGCCGGAGCTGCCGATCGCCGGCCCGGCCTTGGATCTGACGCGTGGCCTCCACCACCTGCGACATGCCACCGGACAGGCCGGACTGACCGAACCCGAGTTGGCCGCCGTGCGTATTGCACGGGAAGTCGCCAGCGAACGACAGATCGTGATCCCGCACGAAGGCTTGCCCCTCCCCACGGCCGCAGAACCCGGAGTCCTCGATCGTCAGCAGGACCGTGATGGTGTAGCAGTCGTACAGCTGCGCCATGTCCATGTCTTGGGGGCCGAGACCGGACATGTCGAACGCCGAGGCGGCCGCGGCGGTCACCGGCGTGTGGGGAAAGTCGGGCGAATACGTGGGGGTCTTGTGCGTGAGTCGCTCCCCGAACCCCGCAACGACGACGGGTCGGTGCGGCGTACGCCGAGCCCGGTCGGCCGAGCACACCACGACGGCGGCGCCGCCGACACACGGCATCACGATCTCCAGCAGGTGCAGCGGTTCGGCGATCACCCGCGACGCCAGCACGTCATCGACGCTGATGGGTTGCCCGAAGAACACCGCCGACGGATTGGCGCAAGCGCTCGTCCGCTGATCCGCCGCGATCTTCGCCCGCGCTCGTTCATCCCATCCGTACTGCTCGTGGTAACGCTGCGCGTACATGGCGTACCCGCAGTTCTGGGCCACGTTGCCGTACGGCAGCTCGAACTCGGCTTGCGGTGACCCCCAGTTGCTGCTCGACGCACCGAACACGACGCGATCATCGACCGGCCGCTCGACCGGTGGTTTCGGAGGAGGGCTGGAAGGCGTGGCCACGACCACGACCTCACAGATGCCGAGCTCGATGGCTGCCGCCGCTCGCCAGATCATGCCCACCGGTCCGGCGCCGCCGAGGTCGACACGCTCGGCCAGGTTGACGGACCATCCGCAGTACTCGGCGATGGTGGCGGGGACGAAATGTGATGCCTCGATGATGTCACCGGCACAGACCAGTCCGTCGACCTCCTTCGCCGAGATCCCGGCATCCAACAATGCCTCGGCCGCCAGGTCCGCCCATTGTTCGATGGTCAGCCGGTACGGCCCCGCCGGCCGCCGCTCCGAGGGCCGCTCCGTGTACCCGACGATGCAGGCGTCCCCTCGAAGTCCCATGGCCTGTGCCTCCGTCGCCAACCAGTCCTCAGACTCCCCGACAGTCGACTCCCTCGCCAAGCTCGAACGGGCGGCCGGCCGGCCCTTCCTCACGGACCAGGCGGATGCGAAGTCGACGCCCTGGTTGCCAGTGGTTGGGGTTGTGCTCCGGGGGCGAGTCGCGCACAAGTTGGACGGTGTGGTCGAGGAGCAACGCCTCCAGCACGATCGCACCGATGGCGAGGGTCAGTCCCCCACCGATGCAGTGATGCCGATAGACGCCGAAGGGGCTGTACCGGGCCCGACCGGGGAGCGCCGCTGCAAAACGCTCGGCGTCGAACTCGTCCGGCCGATCGAAGCTGGACGCCAGACGGTGCGACTCGCGGACACAGACCCTGACGGTCCACCCGCAGGGAATCCGATGACCCTGGAACCAGAACGTCTCCGCCGCCTTTCGATGGATGTATTCGGACTGGTTCAGCCGCAGCACCTCACGGATGAACGCCGTGGCGGCCTCATCGGTACGACCGGCACCAACGTCCGATTTCAGCCGCTCTGCCTGGACGGGATGGTGGACGAGGGTATCGATGACCCACTCCATCAAGGCGGACACATCGGTCGTGCTGAGGGCGACGATCTGCACGACGTTCCCCATGATCGCCTCGATGCTCTGGTCCGGTGTGCGGCCGGCCAGAGCACGCGCCAGCAGGGACGTCGGCAACAAATCGTCGGACCGCTCTTGGAGGTGATCGATGGCGCCCTGGAACGCTCGTCGTCGGGGCTCGACCGGCTTCCATCGCCGGGCGCCCGCCTCGATGCACTCGATCGCGTCGACGATGAAGGCGACATCCGCCGGTTCCGAGAGACCGACGATGCTCCGGATGAGAATCCGCCGCACCGCCGTCCGAATCAGGTCACCGGGGCGAACGCCATCCTTGCTGTCGGACGCCAGCGACGCCACCAGCACACGAAGCTCCTCGCGCGCCGATGCGGCGTCGGGCGGGCTCATCTCCGCGGCCGCCCTCCGGAACAGCGGCGCGTAGAGCTCGTGATCCGCCGATGTCATGTTGCGCAGAAACCCGGACGGTACGGCGCGGCTCGTCGGCAACGCGGGCGCCACCAGCGATGCATCGTGATCGCGCAGCAGGTCGTGGCCCACCGCCAGCCCGACGACGCATACGGTCGGTCGGAGTCGCGGCGTGGGCAGGGTGTTCGCGATCTTGAACACCGGGCCTAGTCGGGCGGCGGTACGAGCGAGATGGTCCGGGTCCTCGAACGCCGCGACCGGCAGCAGATCGAGGGCGCCCGGCGGGAGACCCCATCGCTCTCCGACACGGGAGCGAGCCAGCACGCCCAGCACGATGACGACGGCTGTGGCCATCACCAGGAGCACGACCAGCAGCGTCGGTGCCGCCAGCGCGCTCCAGACGACCATCGCCGAGTAGGCCAGCAGACCGCCGGCGATGGCGGCGGCGTTCAGCGAGGTCTGCCGATGGCGCACGAACCAGAGCACATACCGCCACGCCGACCACGGAACCGCCAGTAGCGCCGCCGCGCTGACCGCGCGTGTCAGGGTCACCGGGCACCGACAAGTCGGCGGGCGCGTCGGCGACCCGTGGCGCGGCGATCGGCGAGCACATCGCGATAGACGTTCTCGACCTGCCGGGTGACTTCGTCCCAACAGTGCGCCTGCCGGATCCTGATGGCGCGGGCACTGGCGTCGAGCTGCGCCGTCGGATCCATCAACACCGCCTCCACGGCCAGCCGGAGCGCCGCCACATCTCCGACGGGAACGAGGCGGGCGCCGGGCCCACCAGCGAGGAGCACCTCACGGTGGCACGGCAGATCGCTGACCACCACCGGGACACCGCGTCCGGTCGACTCGAGCAAGGCGATCGGCAGACCCTCGAGCTCGGAGGGCAGGACGAACAGTGAAGCCGCCCGCATCAACGCGTCGACGTCTTCGACGCGGCGATGCCCGAGGAAGCGGATGCGCGGGTCGCCCGCAGCCATCTCGTGCAAACGCGACTCGTACCCGCGGGCTCCCGCCGGACCGCCGGCGATCACCAGGTCGACGTCGGACGTCACGCCGCGGAACGCCTCCAGCAGGACTTCGATCCGCTTCTCCGGAACCAACCGCCCGGCGTACAGGACGAATGGCCGGGAGCCGAGTCCCAGATCGGTGAGGTCGACCGACGCCGCATCCGGGATCGAGACGCCGTTCGCGATGTGGACGCAGCGCCGGCGGGTGACCGGCGCCAGCTCGTCGGTCAGAGCTCGTGAAACGCCGATGAGCGCGTCGGACCCGTGGATGCAGGCGCGGTACGACAGCCGCATGAGACGCCGGGCGACCGGACCCCATTTGCGACGCTGGTCGTCGCGTCCGGCCACGGTCACGACCACGGCGGCGTCACTGAAGCACCGAACCACCGGTGCGAAGATGGCCGGCCCCATAGCCATGAAGTGAACGACATCGACCCTCGATCGGCAGGCGGCGACGGTGGCGGTCAAGGCCTGGGTGAGCGCTCCCATGTGTTTGCCCTCGAGCCGCCCGACTCGACGGCACTCCACGCCCCGATGCACCACGCCATCGCCGTCCACCGCCGACGTGAACGACAGCACCGTGTGATGGCGGTCCGCCAGCCGAGCACCGACCTCCTCGGCGTAGACCTCGACGCCGCCATAGTTCGCAGGCAGCGTCTTGTGCCCGACGAAGGCGATGCGAAGCGACTCAGCCATGGAGGTCACCTCCGCCCGAGGGTGCGCCCGGCTCCAGGGAGCGGTACAGCTCGTCGAGCACGCTCAGGTGACGGCCCATGTCGTGCGTCGCCGAGAGCGCCTCGGGAGCACTCGCCATGATCGACCGCTGGGCATCGTCATCACGTTCGTAGTGCGCGAGGGCCGCGGCGAAGGCGTGGACGTCACGCGGGTCCACGGCCATCCCGGTGACGCCGGGTCGGACCATCTCGCGGAGAGCGGGAGCGTCTCCCGACACCACCGGAACGCCGCACGCCATGGCGTCGAGGATCATCAGCGGCTGGTTCTCGGCCCACACCGACGGTGCCGCCACGACCCCGCACTCGGCCACCCGGCGCAACAAGTCGGATCGGGGGACGTGGCCGAGGAAGCGGGCCCGGCTGCCGAGTTGCTCCGCGGCCTGGGCTTCGAGATCCGGTCGCGAGGGCCCGTCGCCACAGATCGTCAACGTCGTGTCGTCGAGCTGGGCGACGGCGGAGATCAGGAGGTCGACCCCCTTCTCGGGACTCAACCGGCCTCCGTACAACACGCCACGGCCCGGTTCGCTCCGAGGCTCCACATCGCTCTGTTCACACCCGTACGGAACGTGGCGGACCCGGTCGCCGTAGCCGGCTCGACAGAACAGGTCGGCCAGGTACCGGCTCGGGCACAGAAAGGCGGCGATCGGGTCGTAGGCGCCGAGCCGGCGGTGGAGACCCGACTCGGCCATGAGCACGGCGCTCTGTACCCGCGATCCTCCTTGGCAGCGGCGGCGCACCACGTTGCTCACACCGCCGTCGACACAGGCCTCGCAGTGGCGACCGCTGCCATCGATCAGCCGGTACACCGGGCACACGAGCTTGTAGTCGTGGACCGTCATGACCACCGGGATGCGGCGTCGGGCCGCCGGCCGAAGAACGGACGGTGACAGCTGGTGGTAGAGGTTGTGGCAGTGGACGACGTCGGGGCGGAAGTCGTCGAGCACGCCGCTCATAGCTCGCTCGGCCCGACGCGACCACACCATCGTGCCGGCCGTCGCCACCTGGGCCGAGAAGCCACTGGGTGGAGGTGCCAACGTGATGCGGGGGGGGAACGCTGACCGGTACCGAGTCGGCACATCGGTCGGACCATCCGTGGCCAGGAACTCGACCTGGTGACCGAGCTCGCGCTGGGCGAGCACGAGGTCGAGCATGTAACCGGGAGCCCCACCGCCCGCGCGCGACCCGAACTTGTCGACGTGCAGGATGCGAAGGGACCGAGACGCTGATGTCATGCCGCGACCACCCGACTTCCCGGACGCGGCGTCGAACCGAGGTCGTGGCGCCGAAACCACACCCCCACCAGGAACACGGCCTGGCAAGCGCTCGTGAGTGCTGCTGCACCCTCGGGGCCGAGCAGCCGGAGCGCGGGCACGATCAGGACGACGTTCAGGGCCGCCGCGGCAACGATGGCCTTCGCCGCCACCCCCGGGCGCCCACCGCCCAGATGGCGGGCGCTCACCACCCAGGCCGTGTTGAACAGGATCTGCCCGGGGACCAGGAGCCACAGCAGCCGAACCGAGGAGGAGAACTCGGCGCCGAAGACCCGAGGGAGCAACCACGGCGCGGCCGCCGCCGTCAACCCGCCGACGAGAAGCGAGCTCCCGAACGCCACCGAGATGGCACGCTCGAACAACGCTCCATCGGTACCCTCGAAGGCGTCGGGCATCACGGCGTCGGCCAGGCCTTTGGCGAGCGGCAAGCTCACCTGGACGGCGGTCGCGGCGATGGCGTACGCACCCAACTCGGCTGACGTCGAGATCACGGCCATGAACACCTGGTCGATCCGACCCAACGAGGTCGTCGCGACCGTGATGAGCGCCTGGACGCGACCGATGCGGAGTTGGTCGAACACCAACGCGGTCGAGCCCCACCCACGAGGCCAGGCCCCGAACGCGACCACCAAGCCAACCCGGCTGAGGAGGTACGCACCGATCCAACATCCCAAGGCCCGGCCGAGCGTCAGGTCGCTCATGACGGCGACGGCGACGACCGCCACGCTGTACCCGACGAGATGCACGCCCCGCGCCAGCGCGTACCGCCAGCTGGCGCCGTGGTTCATCAGGCTCAGCTGGACCGCCGTCATCGTCGGAATCGACAGCACAGCTCCGACCAGGCCGGCCCGGAACCACCCCACCGTCAGCGCCGGATGGTCGGCGAGCAGCCCCGGCGCCACCACCCATCCCACCACACAGATGGGCGTCGCGATCAGGAGGGCGATTCGCCACGACCCGTCGAGCAACGCGTGACGGTCAGCTCGTCTGACGAGCATCGACGACCCGTAGGGAACACCCAACAGCAGCACCCAGCCGGCGAGCTGCGTCGGCACGAGCACCGCAGCCAGGCTGCCTCGACCCTCTTCACCCAGCGCCCGGCTCACCACCGGTCCCGTCAGCAGGCTGAGCGCGAAGATGGCCGTCTCGACCGCGCCGGGGCCGAGCAGGCGACGCACCGTGGGGGGACGAGCGGTGGTGGCCGTCACTGCGCCGCCGCGCGGTTCATGTCCCGGTGCGCACAGCCGAGTGCGACACCGGTGATCATGGCCATGGGCCCGCTCGTCACCACCTGCGTGAGGAGGTTCTCGAACATCCCGATGAAGCCATACCCGAGACACATGCCGGTGACCACCACCATCAGGTCCCAGTTCCGCGTTCCACGGCTGCCCAGGAGGGCTCGCCAGAGATCACGGGCGAGGAACGCCAGCAGACCGGCGTACGTCGCGGCGCCGAACGCCCCCATCTCGACGATGCTCTGCACGGCGGTGTTGTGCGGTGGTTGCCCCGATGAGTTCAGTTGCTCCACCCGACCGAGGCCGATGCCCGTCAGAGGGTTGTCGGCGATGCGGGGCAGGTTGCGCTCCCAGTACGAGAGACGCCACTGCAAGGTGTCGGCCTCCGCGCCGGGTGTCGACCCCGACCCCACTTCGTCGATCCGCGTCCCTTCCGCATCGAGGGTGGCGAGTCCACCGAGGATCACCATCAGGGTGAACGCCACGCCGACGACCCGCCAACGGGTGACAGTCGCCACCGCCAAGGCGATGAGCACGGCGATCGCCGGGCTCCGGCTCTGGTTCTCCACCATGATCCACCCGAACAACCCAGCCAGCGCAATGGCATGCGGGATCACCAGTCGCCCGCGCCCACTGAGCCACAGGCGAGGCACCACGAGGAGCAGCAGACCGACGCCCACGAAGAGATGCGTGGCGAACACCGTCGCTGCCGGATACGGGCCGCCGACACGGAACTCCTGGGCGTCGATCAAGCCGCCGATCCCCACCTCGATCGGCAACCGCACGATGCCGATGAGCTGCGCCGCACCGACGACCGCGGCCAGCAGGACCGAACCGACGATCGCCAGCACCAGCCTCGGGAGATAGGTCGGGTCACGGCGACCGATCTGCTCGGCGAAGACGAAGAGCGCGACGATCGTGACCAACCGCAGCGCCATGTTGGCTGACTGGACCACGTCTCGCGAACCGAGCACGGACAGCAATCCGGCCGTCGCCAGGAGCACCGCCGCCCACGCCGACGCGGAGGGCACGCTGAGCGATCTGCGTTCGCGCCACCCCCAGCTGCCCAACGCCAAGAGGAGCAGACCGGCGACCGGCATGTTGACGTTCGGGCCGTGGGCGTAGGTGGGGCCGATGTCGACCATCGGTCGTCCCACGATGAAGACGAGGACGAACACCTCGGGCACGAGCAACGCGGCGGCCAGGGCACCGAGGCCGGCGATCAGTCCGCCGAGCGCGAACAGCAACGGAACGGCGGTGAGCAGCCCGGCTACAGCCACGGCTGCGCCGGCGACCACCGAGGCCACGATCAACGGGGCGGCGGCCACACGGGTCACCGGGGACGCGTCCGTCTCGGGGTGGACGACCGTCGAGCCCGCTCCGGGCGGCGCCTGTCCCCGCGGACCGTTCAACGCATCCCGAGTCGCGGTCGAAGCGGTCATGTCATCGCCGAGCCGCGCGTGGTCGGCGCAGGGCGACCCAGGCGAGGAGGCCCAGCCCAGCAGCGATGCCGAGCGCGGCGCCTCCGGCGGCGAACCGGCCGACGACGGTGCGTCGTGACAACTCCGTCACGGAGGCCGGACCCCGGTGGCCGCCGGCATCGAGGACGCCCAACCCGACCTCCAGCTCACCGAGGCGTTCCTGGGCCGGGCTCAACCGGGCATCCAGGTCATTGCGGAGCGATTCGGCCCGGTACCAGTCCGTCACCACCGGCTCGAGCGTGGCGACCCGCTCCTCGAGTACCGCGATCTCGGCCGTCAACTGGGTGACTATCCAGTCCTCGGTGGCGCCGGGGAGCTCGGCCTGCTTCACGGCCAGATCCGAGGTGCTGCGGTTGTACAGCTCGCCGAGGTTCGTGCCGGGGGCCTGGCCGGCCTGACTCCACAAACCCTCGAGCTCGGCTTCGACCGCCGCCAGGTCCGGTGTGCTCTCCTCCACGACCAGCTCGACGGGGACCAGATCGCTCCGCGCCAACGTCCTCAGCGCCTCATCCACCAGCGCCTCCATCGCCGCCGGCCCGATGGACGGATCGTCGACGACCAACTCCACGTCGACGATCGGCGAGCCATCCTGACCCAGGGCGGAGACGTCGCGATAGGCGCTCACGGTCACGCCCGCTGCCGCGGCCGCCGCCTGCTGCACATCATCACGCTGCACGGTCTGAGAGAACCGGGCGGTGGCCTGGTTCGACTCCCACGACGGGAACACGAGGACGTGGTCGATCTGGGCCGCCATCCGTACTTCGTAGTCAGTCGGAAGAGCGAGCCCTGTGCCGCCGCCGACGCCGCCGCCGGCAACGGCCAACACGGCGATCACACCAGCCATCCGCATGGGCCGCTCGGTGAGACCGCGCACCGTCGTCAGCGTGGCCGGCCGCTCACGACCAGCAGCGCCGACCGGCGGGGAAGGCGCGGCCGATTCGAAGTCTGGTTGGCCAGTGTCCTGGTCGAGCATGACGTCCATCAGGCAGAGGTCCCTTCATCGGGCAGAGGCCCAGCACAGCCAGTGGCTGCAGTGGTAGGTCGAGGGGAAGACGGGGCCAGGGCCTTGTCTTCGAGAAGCTCCCGGCGGCGGCGACCAGCGAGCGTCGGCGCCACGAAGGCCGCCGTGGCGCGAACGGTCACGCTGCCCATGGGGGCCGGGTGGGTGCCACCGTGAAGCGAGCGGTCGAGCAGGCCGGCGCGGACGAACGCGCGTCGCGCGTCGCCCGATCGCCCGGCCGCGCTCGAGGCGAAGCCACTCAGGAGGAGCTGACGGGCGCGGAACCGCCGGCTGGCGGCCCGCAACACCGAACGATGACGCGAGTAGGCCGGATCGGCCAGCACCGACTCGCACAGGGCGAGCTCGGCGGGCAGGCAGGCGTCCGCAGCCGACAGTGACGACGGCGTGGTGCGGTAGAGCACGGTGGCGCGAGGCGCCGGCACGACACGGCATCCGCCGCCCACGATGAGTCGGATCCACGTGTCCCAGTCGTCGACTCGCCGGCGCGGTCCCCATCCACCGTTGTCGAGGATCGTCTGTCGGAAGGCAACCGAGCCGTAGAACAAGAAGTTGCCGCGCAGGATCTCGGTGGCTTCGCGCTCCGGGCGCGGAAACCAAAGCTCACAGCGGGCGGCCGGGTCGTCACCGGAGATCCAGCGCAGGCGGCGCACGCCCACGATGACCAACGGGTCCGTCGCCAGCGGAATCACCGTGGCCAGGTGATCCGATGTCCACACATCGTCGGCGTCGAGCGGCGCGATCAGGTCACCGGTCGCAGCTTCGATGGCCTGGCGGCGCGCCCCTCCGCACCCGATGTTCGTCCTGCGGCGAATGACCACCATCGGCAACCGATCCGACCACCGCTCGGCGCGTTCCGCGGTGCCGTCGTCGGAGGCGTCGTCGACCACGACGACCTCGTGCGGGGGCTGCGTCTGGTCCGCGATCGACAACAATGCGTCGTCGATGGTGGACCCGGCGCGAAACGAAGGCATCACGACGGAGACGCGAAGCGGCGTCATGAGTTGACGACCTGGCGCCGGGTCACCCGCACCTCCCCGTCGAGCGCCGCAGGTACGGGAACGTCGAGCAGGGCCAGCAACGTCGCCGCCACGTCGGTGGAGCGCATCGGCGCCACGGCGGTCACGTCTCGGTGGTCGATCCAGAGACGTGATGCGTCGCTGTGGTCGCCGGTTCGCGGGTAGTAGGCCTTCTGGATGGGGACGTCGACGCGACCGAGCTCGGGGCACGCCACGCTCGTGAGCGCGCCGCGATCACGCCGGAACACCACGAGGAGATCGGGCAGGTCCGGGTGACGATCAGGCCCATAGGCCTCGGAGGCCCGAACCGTGTGATCGATGATGGGCTCGCCGGTGTCGACGTGTCGGAGGGCCATCAAGCGTCGCTCGAGCTCGGCCAGAACATTCTCCACGTCGGTCACCACTCCCTCGGGCTCGCGTCCAGCGACGTTCAACCGGATCGCACCCACCCGGTTGTTTGGTACGGCGACAGCGTGCGTCGAGGGACCGAATCGGGCCGCCAGAGCTCCCCGCCGAGACAACGCCGCCAAGATGGCGGGCCAACGTTTGAAGGTGCGGTTGACGAGCGATCGAGGCACCAGCTTTCGGACCGCGAAGAGCTGGGGCCGCGGGTTCCCGTATCCCCATCGCTCCAGCAGTACGGGAAGGAGTTGGGGTCCGCCGATGTAGTCGTTCATGCCGTGGCTGGTGAAGACGACGACGTCGCTGTCAGGCCCGGCGAGTTCGATCAGTCGACCAACGGCCGCGTCGACCGCCCGGTAGACCTCCACCATCGGGTCCGAGCGCGGATCGTCGACCTCGGTGGCCGCGCGGTGCTGCGCCCAGAGCTGGTGTCCCGCGCAATGGCCCTGGCTCAGCCCGATGATGGCGTGGTCCCACTCCTGTGCCGTCAGAAGGTGCTCGATCATGTCGAGCTTGATGCTCAGCTCGGTGATCAAGGTCTGGGCGAACTCGCGCAGTTCGGACTCCGACTCGCCATGGTTCAGATCACATCGGTCGTAGGGCCGTACCCCGAAACGCTGCTCGAGTTCGGCCAGCAGCTCCGGCGGGCTGGTGCCCCGAGCCCAGATGGCATCGTGGACGTGCCACTCCGAGACGAGCGTCAGTGTGTCAGGGCCCGCGAACGCAGGAACGAGCGGAAGGTCGACGGCCACGACCTGGTGGCCCGCCCGCGCCGCAATCTCGAAGTAGTAGGTGCCGACGTTCGCGTGCGAGTCGATCGTGCGCACCGCGCCCTCCCCGGTGTGCAGGCGCTCCGGGTAGTAGTTGCCGTGCACGCCAGCCCCGAGCCCGGTCAACAGGTCCTGCCAGATCGCGCCCGGCAGCAGCGACATGCACGGCGTGTCGATCCCGACGGAATGACCCCGGGCGTCGAGCGCGGCCAAGTGGGGAGCCTGTCCCGTCGTCATCATCTGATCGAGTACCGGCGTCTCGACCGCGTCGAGGCCGATCGTGAGCAATCGGCGACGTCGAGGTGGCTCCATGGGTCTCCCTCCGCTGTCCTGACCGGACAGTAGGTGGGAGGGAGGAACTATGAAATGGTGCGAACAGCCCTATCAGGCAGGTCCGGTGCCCCATGGCGGCGGTCGGGCGCGCCCGACCGGCGCGGCGCTCAGCCGCGGTCGAGGAAGATGCCGGGCGAGCCGGCGTGGATCTCGATCCACTCGGCGCCTTCGTCGCCGGCCCGCCAGGAATAGATGGTGTCGGGGCTGAAGTACCCCATGCCCGCCGTGGTGCGTTGGTTGCCGTAGATCAGCTCGCCGCGCAGCACGTAGGTGACCTGCTGCGTGCCGTGGCGGTGCGGCTTCACCCGTTCACCGGGTTTGGCCGATTCGTGGAACACGGCGAACTGCTCGGTCTGGACAATGGTCTTGGTGACGAGATCACGACCGAAGACGTCGAACATCTGCTCGGCCTCGGGGCCCTCACCCATCAGATCAGCGATCGTGTACCCGGCCAACTGCGCCGTGTCGTAGAAGAACGGCTTGAGCGCCGTCGGAAGGTCGGTCGATTCCTCGGTCGTGCTCATCGTTACCCCCTGGCCCGCCGGTGCGGTACGACGCACCTTAGGGAGGACGCACCTCGCGCGGCAACGACGTCCGCCGCTCCCTCAGTCCCAGAGCTTGCCCACGATCCGGCCCACCGTGTCGCGATTGACCATGGCGGCCAGCGCGGCGGGCAGATCCTCGAACTCGACGACCTTGCCGATGACCGGTTTTACCTGGCCGGCGAGAACGAGATCGACGATCTCGCTCTGGATTCGGGCACCGAGCGACGCCGGCGCGAAGTTGGCCCCGATAGCGCCCTTCATGGCGGGCACGCCGGCATCTGGGATGTACGACAACAGCACGCCGCAGAGCCGGATGTTGGCCATCGACAGCTGACGGGGTACGACGAACTTCTCGTCGACGAATCGTTTGTCGGACGCGAACCCCATCATCAGGTACCGGCCGTTGTAGGCGATGCACTTGAGCGACGGTGCCCACACCGCTTCACCGACGTTGTCGAAAACGACGTCGACGCCGCGGTTCTGCGTCTCCGCGAGGACGACCTCTGCGAAGTCCTCCGTCGAGTAATTGATCACGACGTCGGCACCGAGTTCCCGGCACTGTTGCTTCTTGGCATCGGAGCCGACCGTGGCGAACACCTTGGCCCCGCGGTGTTTGGCCAGCTGGATCGCCGCCGAACCCGAGCCGCCGGCCGCGGCGTGAATGAGGACGCTCTCCCCCGCTTGCAGGTCGGCTCGGTCGAACAGACCTAGATACGCCAGGTGGAACGGGAAGAAGATGCAGGCGGCATCCGGGAGCGGAATCGACTCAGGTACCTCGAAGCTCGACGCCGCCGATCCGACGACATACTCCGCGAACCCTCCGATGGCCATCTTGGTGGTGGAGGCGACCCGCTTGCCGACCATGGCCTCGACGCCCGGGCCCGCCATTTCGACGATCCCCATCGTCTCCATCCCCGGTGAATAGGGCAGCGGCGGCCGAACGGCCATGTTGGCGCCGGTCACGCGCTCGTAGTCGTTGAGGTTGAGGGGCACGGCGAGGGCGCGGACGAGGATCTCCCCCGGGCCGGGCTCCGGCACGGGGACCTCCTCGAGGCGGAGCACCTCCACAGGCTCGCCGTACTCGTGAACCTGCCAGGCACGCATGGTGCTCGGTGTCATGATCGAACCTCCACTCACTCGGGTCGAAGCCCGTCCCCGCCGATGGCACCCACGAAGGGCAGCATTCTGGCACCGGCTCGACCGGGACACGAAAGGCATGATCGACGAATCCTCCCGCCTGGTCCCGACCACCGTTGTCGTCGTCCCTCGGGAGGCCATCTTCCCGTTACCGAGCACACTGAGCCATGGCTTTCGCACAACCATCCGGACCACCGGCCTCGCGCGCTCAACTCCAGCAGCTCCTCGGCCTGCTGGAGGCGGCCGGCCACACTGATTTCCGAGATGCCCGCGGTCCCATGCAGCTCACGCAGCGTCAGGCCGCCGGCAAGTTCACCCGGGACGAGGCCGAGCAGCTCATCGCCCGGCTCGAGCGCGGTGAGGACGGGGCGAGCGCCGCTGACGCACCCGCGCCGAAGTCACCGCGCGTCACGGCGGAGGAGCAGCTGCTCCAGCGCCTACCCGCGGCACGCCTGGCGGCCGAGCTGCAGCGCCGCGGGTGGATCGTGGTCGAACCCTGACGCGGCCGATCGGGTCATCCGCTCGGGGTCAGCGCTCTGCCATGATCGGCTCGATGCCGAGCCCCATCGCGTCGCCGAGTTCCCCGGTGATCCTGCGACGCGTGACCGAAGGCGACCTCCGCTGGCTGGCCGAGGTCGCCGCAGACCCGCGGTTGACGGGCGAGCACAACCAGCCCGGAGGCGAGCGTGATCCCGACGCCATCGAGGGCGAGGTCCGCCGGGAGTTCCTCGACGATGGGCTGTACGGGCACGACCGCGGGACGCTGATCGTCTGCCTTCGCGACGGCACCCGGATCGGCGACGTCTCGTGGCGGACCGAACAGTGGGGACCGTCGAGCCGAAGCCGGTGCCCGGCCATCGGCATCAACTTGCTTCCCGATCACCGGGGCCGGGGTCTCGGCACGTTCGCCCAGCGACTCCTGATCCAGTTCCTGTTCGAACGGGATCCGAGCCTGCACCGAGTGCAGTCCGACACCGCAGTCGACAACCCCGCTGAGCGACGGGCTCTCGCGAAGGCCGGCATGACGGAGGAGGGCGTGGTCCGCCACGCCGAGTTCCGCGACGGCCGATTCCACGATCACATCCTGTTCGGCGTTCTGCGCGACGAGTGGACAACAGCGGCGGCGGACCTCGCCGTGCCGAACAACGTCGACGAGGTGATCCGCACACACGATCTCCTACCCCACCCCGAAGGCGGGTGGTATCACCGGACCTACCGCTCCACAGCCACCGTCCCGGGCACCGACCGCAGCATCAGCACGGCCATCTTGTACCTGCTGGCCAATGGCCAGCGCTCGCACCTGCACCGCATCGACGCCGACGAGATCTGGCACTTCCACCGCGGTGACCCGCTCGACATCGTCGAACTCCGGCCCGACGGACCGGCGCTCGTCACCCGCCTGAGCGCCGACCACCCCCAACACGTCGTGCCGGCCGACACCTGGTTCGGTGCCCAGCTCGCTCCGGGGTCGGGGTATGCGCTCGTCGGCTGCACGGTGTCACCCGGGTTCGTGTTCGAGGGCTTCGAGCTGGCGGACCGAGCCGTCCTCACGACCGAGTTCCCTCACGACAGGGCACTCATCCAGGAGCTCACGCCCGAGGAGGGGCCGGGCTGAAGGTGGCTGGGCTGAAGGTGGCTGGGCTGAAGGTGGCTGGGCTGAAGGTGGCTGGGCGACCGAGCTGGCTGGGCTGAAGGTGGCTGGGCGACCGAGCTGACGGCTGACGAGCCAGGGTTGGGGCAGATCGAAGTAGCGATCAACCCTCTCGCGTCCCGGATCGTGTCGCAGACCGACCGGCCCACCTCCTGACCGCCCGGCCATCACCGCGGGTCGACCGCCGCCAGAAGCTTGCGCAGAAGGGATGCCATCTGTGCTTGCTCGGTCTCATCGAGCACAGCGATGAGTCGTTGCTCGGTGTGTACGTGTTGGGTCATGGCGTCGTCGATGACGGCCCGGCCGGCGTCGGTCAAGCGCACGAGGCTGCCTCGCCGGTCCACAGGATTGGGGGATCGTTCGATGAATCCCTTGCGCTCGAGCCGATCCAACGCCGCCGTCATCCCTCCCGAGGTCATCATCCGGTGTTTGGCCAACTCCGTGGGCGTGAGCTCGTACGGCTCACCCGCTCTCCGTAGCGGCGCGAGCACGCCGTAATCGCCCTCGTTCAGGCCAAGCGGCCCGAACGTGTCGGCGTACGTCTGTTGGAACAACGAGGCCAGCCGCACGATGCGGCCCGTGACCTCTTTGGCCCCGGCGTCGAGATCCGGCCGCTCGCGGCGCCACTCTTCCACGATCACGTCCACCGGGTCATCCGTTCGTGAGGGTTTATCTTGATCGTAAGTATCTTGACTCATTGGTTTCTCCAGTGTATCTTGCTACCAAGATACACTGCGCCAAGGAGGCGAGCAATGACCACCACAGCAATCAGCAGCGCTGCTGCTCCCCCGTCCACCACGAGCTCAAGAGTCCTGTTCGGCGTCCTTCTCGTTCTCGGCGCGATCAGCGCCTTCGTCGCGATCAACGTCGCGTTCGGTGGAATCGAGACCCTCGGACTCCAGGGACCGACCGATTTCGTCACGGTCACCGACCACGACGCCTACCTCGTCCGAGACAGCCACACCCACTACTACGGCGGCGTGTACCTCGCCCTCGGCCTGTTCCTCATGTACGCCGCCACCGACATCCACCGGTTCCGACCCAGCCTCAACCTCGTGTTCGCGATGATCTTCACCGGTGGGCTCGCCCGGCTGACCCAACTCGAACCCGGAGTCACGTTCGGCGCCGACCTGATGGTCTCGACCATCATCGAACTGATCGGGATGCCGATCCTGGCCCTGTGGGCCGCCAGGGTCGTCCACCCCTCCCACGCCGTCGTCCGGCGGCAGCCGATGGATGCTCTGGCCGCCTGACCGGGACCAAAACCAAGATCCCCGGGCCGACAAGAGGGACCGGGGATCTTGCGCGTCATGGTGAAGGCATCGGTGGCTCTCCATCATGCTGCTCGCTCCTCGATGCCACCGGTCGGGAATCGGCCATGGGCGCTGGTCCTTACGCGGTCTGGCTGCGGCTCCGGAGGGCGGCGATGTCGTGGAGGATGATGTGCTTGCCGTCGACATCGATCCAGCCGAGGAGGCGCACCGCACGGAAGGCTTTGACGACGGCTTCGCGCGACAGGCCAGACCAACCGGCGAGGTCGTTCTGGGTGACCGGTGCGCGCAGGGTGATCGCGCCGTCGACCCCAGGGCGGCCGTAGCGGTCGGCCATGTCGAGCAGGCGGGCGCACACCCGGCCGATGGCGTCGTTGGTACCGAACTCGAGTTGGCGCGACGAGCTCCCGCGGAGCCGCTCGGCGAGCAAGCGCATGAGCAGCGTGGCGACGTCGGGGTGGTCGTCGACGAAGCGGAGGAACTGGGCGTGCGGCACGATCGGCGCGCCCATCGGCTCGAGCGCAGATGCGGACCCGGAACGTGGCCCGCCGTCGATCGCGGACAGTTCACCAAGGAGCTCACCCGGCCCGTAGACCTCGAGGACGACTTCGCGTCCTCCCGGTGAGGTGAGGGTTACCTTGGCGTGGCCGTCGGCGACGATGACGACGTCGTGGCCGGGGTCTCCTTCGTGGAACAACTACGCGCCGCGAGGCAGGCGTCGGGTGCGGCCCCGCGCCGATAGGTCGGTTGTTGCGGGCCGGTGAGCGGGTTCATGAACGCGTTCGCCTCGCCCGTCATCGTCCTCCCCTCCGGCGCATCATCGCGCACCGCCGCGATGGGTACGAATACCCACCGCAGGTGCCGACTCGTCCGCAGACACCGGCGAGCCTCGATGCGACGGTTCTCTTGACGACGGGTCCGGTCCACGGTCCCACACAGCACAAGGGGGTTGTCCGATGATGTTTCGACGAGATGAGGCGATCGATCGGTTGCGGATGGTGCCGCTGTTCGCGACGTGCACGCCGAAGGAGCTCGCGAGGATCGATTCGTTGAGCGCCCGGGTGACGGTGAAGTCCGGCATGATGGTTGCGAAGCAGGGCGCGAGGGGCCGTGAGTTCATCGTGATCGTCTCCGGGACCGCGACCGTGGAGCGCGACGGTGTCGTAGTGGCGCACCTCGGCTGTGGCGACTACTTCGGCGAGATCGCTCTCTTCGCGTCGGGCCCGCGGACCGCAACCGTGACCGCACAGACCGATCTTGTCGTCGGCGCGTTCAGCCGCGACGAGTTCCGCCGACTGCTCGACGCATCGCCCGGCCTCGCCGCCACGATCCACGAAGAAGCAACCCGCCGGCAGCTGGTCACCTACTCGGTCATGGCCGGCGATCCGACGAGTGTCTGAACTGCCTGGGCGGCGCGCGGCCTATGTCGCTCGCTTCGGGCCGTTGTGCCCTACCGGCTGACGCGCCCACGCCGGCAGGCTCGAAGCGGAGGTGGACGTGCTCGAGTTCGACGCCGCGGTCAAACGGTTCGGTCCCTTGGCCGCGCTCGACGGGTGCACCTTCGCCGCCCAGCCGGGGCGGCTCACCGGATTCCTGGGGCCCAATGGTGCCGGCAAGACCACGGCCATGCGTTCGGTGTTCGGGCTCATCGCGCTGGACGCGGGCAAGGTGCGTTGGCGGGCTTCGCCCATTGCAGCCGTGGACCGGCAGCGGTTCGGCTACATGCCCGAGGAACGAGGCCTGTACCCACGCATGCGCGTCCGGGATCAACTCGTGTACCTCGGCCGGCTGTGCGGGCGCTCGAGCAAGGACGTCGGCGGCAGCGTCGACGCGTGGCTCGAGCGGCTTGGCCTCGCTGACCGGGCCAGAGACCGCCTCGACACCCTGTCGCACGGCAACCAGCAGCGGGTGCAGCTGATCGCCGCGCTCGTCAATGAGCCCGACCTGCTCGTGCTCGACGAGCCCTTCTCCGGCCTGGACCCCATCGCCATCGCCGCCATGGCCGAGCTGCTCGCCGAACTCGCGGCAGCAGGCGCGACGGTGCTCTTCTCGAGTCACCAGCTCGACCTGGTCGAGGACCTGTGCGAGGACGTCGTCATCATCGACAACGGCCGCGTCGTGCTGGCTGGCGAGCTGGCGAGTCTCCGCGCCGCGGTGCCGCAGCGGTTCGTGGACATCCGCTACTGCGGGCCGGCCCCGGACTGGTCGAAGTTGGCGGCCGTGGAGGTCGCCGAGGCTGCGGTGGGCCGGGTCCGGCTGCGGGTCGGTCGCGATACCGACCTGGCCACGGTGCTGGCTGCCGCTCCAGATCCGCGTGACGTCATCTCGTTCGCCTACCAGCCCCCGACGCTGTCGGAGCTGTTCCGCCAAGTGGTGGCGGCATGAACCCAGTGCGGCAGGGCTGGCTCGTTGCCGTCCGAGAGATGTCTGAGCGCGGCCGCTCACCGGCCTTC
This sequence comes from uncultured Acidobacteriota bacterium, assembly GCA_963732655.1. Classification (GTDB taxonomy): domain Bacteria; phylum Actinomycetota; class Acidimicrobiia; order Acidimicrobiales; family SHLQ01; genus CAVTWS01. The sequence continues at coordinate 213,943 of CAVTAI010000017.1, forward strand.
TGGGCATCGCTGGCGGTCATGGTCCTCGTCGTCCTGGGCGTGATCATCGTGCCCGCCATGCTCGAGAGCGGAGGAGGCACCAAGGACGTCGGCCTGGCCGGCGCGATCCCGGACGAGTTGCCAGACGCCATCGGCGACCAGGGCGTTGCCGGCGGCATCACGGTGCGCGTGCACCTCTACGACGCCGTGACCGAGGGCGAGGATGCCGTCCGTCAAGGAGAGGTCGACGTGCTCGTGGTCGAGGGACGGCGGTTGGAGTGGCGGCGCCAGGCCGACGAGAAGCTGAGAGCCGTCGTCACCGGGGCCATCCAGATCGTCGCGGTGACCGAACGTGCTGCGGCCGCCGGCATCAGCCCCGATGGTCTGCGCGCGCTGGTCGCGCCCGTCCCGGTCGACGACGTCGAGCTCGGTTCGGTGGCCGGGCGGAGTCCCGACGACGAGACGGCGGCCCTGATCATGACGGTCCTGCTGTTCATCGCCATCACCACGTACGGGAACCTGGTGCTGTCCGGCGTGGTCGAGGAGAAGGCGAGCCGGGTCGTCGAGGTCCTGTTGACCCGCATCCCCGCCCGCAACCTGCTCGCCGGCAAGGTCGCCGGCATCGGACTTCTCGGGCTCGCCCAGTTCTGCGTGACCGCGCTCGTCGCGCTCGTTGCCTTGACGATGGTCGACTCCGTCGACGTCCCCGCCGCCCGCGGCGCCGTGCTCGCCTGGGTTGTCGTGTGGTTCGTGCTCGGCTACATCCTCTACGCGGTGGTGTACGGCGCGCTCGGCTCACTCGCGTCGCGGACCGAGGACGCGCAGAGCGTCGCGGGGCCAGTCATCGCCGTGCTCATCGCGGGCTACTTTGCCTCGTTCGTGGCCGTCGGGCGGCCCGAAAGCGGCGTAGCCCGGCTGACATCGTTCTTCCCGGCGACCGCGCCGCTGGCCATGCCCAACCGCATCGCGATGGGCGCAGTCGCGTGGTGGGAGCCCGTGCTCGCGGTCGTCCTCACGCTCGTCGCCATCGCCGGCCTGGTTCAGTTCGGCGGGCGCGTGTACGCCGGCGGCATCCTCCACACCGGCACGACACTCCGGTTGCGCGACGCCTGGCGAGGCACGACGGCACCGCCGCCCACCGCTCGATGACCGCGCAGGCGGACCCGAACGCGCGCGTCGTGCGAGATACCCTCGCGATTGCCTCCTTGGCCATACCCGAGGCAGCCGCCGCCCATGGCGCCGTCGGCAAGTTCGTGCTCGTCGGTTTGCCTGGGCGATCCACCACTTCGACGGCTGGAACGTTCCGATCAATCGCCGAGGCAACCTCGCCAAGGAGCACTACCTGATCGCGACTACCCCCAGGTCCGCGACTGGTTCCTTGACTTCGAGGCCCCCTCAGTCGTGATCACCGTGACCACGGCAGCAGCCCTCGCCCTCGTCGAGCATCGGTTCCGTACCGGTGACCGGGTCGATGTCATGTTGCAGAACCACGAACCCGAGCGAACGGTGGTCGAGATCGAGATCGCCGGCGAGGCCAACATCTGCACCGGTATCCACCGGGTGATCAAATGCTGTCGAGGCACCTCGCGGTCCCGTGACCGCGGAAACACTCTGCGCGCTCGGAGGGACTCGAACCCCCAACCTTCTGATCCGTAGTCAGATGCTCTATCCAATTGAGCTACGAGCGCCGGCTTGGCATTGTACGGCGTCCGGCATTGACCGGGAACCGAGTTGTCCGCGGAGAGGGCGGGATTCGAACCCGCGGGGGACTTGTGGACCCCACTCACTTAGCAGGCGAGCGCCTTCGACCTGACTCGGCCACCTCTCCTCACCGCGCCCGAAGACCCGGTGCAACGATGGTAGCGGCTCCTTCTCCCCGCCCACACCGCCCGCCCGCGGCAACGGCCGCCACTCCCCGCCCAGCCGCCTCGGGGATGTCAGCCACCGTCGGGCACGGCGAACCCGCAGGCACCGCCGCAACGCGTCCGCTTCTCTTGGCCTCGTACAGAGCGAGGTCGGCTCGGCGGTGGAGCTGGATATGGGTCATCGCCGTACACATTGTCCGTCGCTCGAACCACGGCGACTGCCAGACCCTGAACGCAGACCGCCACTCGCACAGGAGCGGGGCCCCAACCGTGAGCTCACGACGAGCGACGAGGGGGCGACGCCCGACGACGAGCCGGCGACGCCCAGGCACAGATCGGGCACACGGTCGGATCATGGCGCAGCGCCGGGCAGTGCTCGCGGCCGAAGAAGATCACCTGCAGGTGCCGACGAATCCAGGTGTCCTCCGGAAACACCTTCTTGAGGTCCCGTTCGGTGCGTTCCACCGTCGTGCCGTCCGACAGGTTCCACCGGGCGGCCAGGCGATGAATGTGGGTGTCGACGGCGAAGGCGGGCACACCGAACGCCTGCGCCATCACGACACTCGCCGTCTTGTGGCCGACGCCGGCCAACGACTCGAGGAAGCCCCAGTCGGGCACGATCTCGCCACCAGCATCGAGGATCTGGTTCGCCGCGGTCCACAGGTTCTTCGCCTTCGTCGGAGCAAGTCCAACCTGGCGGATCAACTCCAGAATTTGCTCCGGCCCGAGCGCCACCATCTTCTCGGGAGTATCCGCCACCGCGAACAACGCCGGCGTCACCTGATTGACCTTGACGTCGGTCGTCTGCGCCGACAGGGCGACGGCTACCAGCAGCGTGTACGGATCGTGGTGGTCGAGCGGGATCGGAGGATCCGGGTACATCTCGTCGAGGATCTCGCCGACCCGATCAGCCTTGTCCTGCTTGCGCACGTGGCTACCGTACCGGTGGCTGGCCAGATGGCGGAGGGAGGGGGATTCGAACCCCCGGGACCCGGAGGCCCAACGGTTTTCAAGACCGTCGCATTCGTCCGCTCTGCCATCCCTCCCGGCGCCACCGAGGGTAACGCACACCCTCGGCAGTTCCCCGCCGCACTGCAACAGCACGCAGGAAGCTGCCGTGTACCTTTTCCACGACGCAGGAGGACAGATGAGCGGATCGTGGGAACCAGACCCCGGTGGACGGCACCAGCTTCGCTGGTGGGACGGCACGCGCTGGACCGACCACGTCAGTGACCAGGGGCAGACGACGACCGACCCCCTCACCGGCCCGGTCGAGGCCGTCCCGGCCGGCCCTCCCCAAGCACCCACCCCACCTGCGGCGCCAACGGCCTCGAGCCCGCCCGCCACCCCGAGCGCCGGCGCCTCTGTCTTCGACTCCGAGGCCACGCAGCAGATCACCCTGCCACCATCGGGCCCGGCCGTCAGCGCCCCGCCGCCCACCGTGCCCCTCCCCACCGTTCCTCCCACACCGAACTGGCCCGGTACCCCGCCCCCCACCGTGGCCGGACCCGCCTCACCACCGCCAGGTTTCCCGCCCGGCCCTCCTTCTGGGCCGACCGGCCCGGCCGGCGGGGGTTCCGGTGGCCCTCGCAAAGGCATCGTCGCCGTTGTTGCGGTCGCGCTGGCCGCGGCGCTCGGGGCCGGGGCCTTCTTCCTCCTCGGTGGGGACGACGATGACAACACCGCGACCGAGGACTCGTCGGACGACGACACCAGCGACGAATCATCAGACGACACCACCGACGAGAACTCTGACGACGACACCAGCGACGACGGTTCCGACGAGTCCACCACGACCGCGGCACCCGAGACCACCACCACTGCAGTCCCCGAGACCACGACGACGGCCCCGCCCGAAACGACGACCACGGCCAACGACACCATCGAGTCGGTAGGGGCGAACTCGGCGTCGTACTTCGAGGTCACACTGCAGACCGCCCAGGCCTTCCGGTACCGGGTGCTCCCGGTCGAGGGCACGGAGTCCGACCTCGTCGTCACGATCGTGGGGCAACGCCAGGCCACTCTGGATGCGGCTGCGCTGAGCACCGCGTTCGTCGGTCAGGCACCGGACGCCATCGCCGCCACCCTGGAGACGAACACGACCATCGAGGTCCCGGGCATCACGGCCGACGAGATCGCCCTCTACCAGACCGACCGCACGTTCGGCGGCGAGGCCGACTGGTTCATCGCCCCGTACACCGGGACCTACTTCATCAGCGTCCAGGAGTTCAGCCTCGCCGCGGCCGATTTCACCATCGAGTTCGAGTCGGGTGAGATCACCACGGTCGACATCTTCACGGTGAACGTCGACGATCCCGCCGTATCCGGACCCTTCTACACCGACCCCGCCTACTACGGAAGCTGACACCCGGCCCGGGACCAGCCCCTGACGACCGGCACCGCCGGGCCATCAATCGAGCTGATCGTGCGGCAGGTTGGTGCGGGTCGCGCGCAGGTACGCATAGGGCGTCACGGCGAGGAAGTTGGACACCCGTGACGTGTACACGTCGGCATGGCGCTCGATCTGGCGCGCCATGAGGCTCTTGTCGCTTCCCGCCCGGAGCAAGAGCCCCCACGTCGGGTTACCCAACTCGCTCGACACGCGGGCCAGCGGCGAGATCTCCTCGTCGAGGTCGGCCAGACGGCGGTTGACCTCACCGATGTCCGCGTCGAGGCGAGTGAGGTCGATCGGCCGGCCTCCGGGGTCGACCGTCGGCGCGTCGGCGTACGGGGTCCGTCGGCGCAGCCGCGCCAATCGGAGCTGGGCGAGCCGCTCCTCCAAACTCGTCTTCACCGCCATGCGCTCCGACAGCGTTCGACCCTGGGCCTCGAACGCCTCGACACTCCGAATCTCGTTCTCGAGCTCCCGCAGGATCAGCGCGGTTCGCCACCTCAGCATGGCTTTGGACACGTGCACGTCGCCGAAGAGGTGGTCACCCACATACAGCAGCTCGTCGCCGGTGAGCCCCAGGCTCGCCTCGACCAACTGGGCGTCGCCGCCGACATAGACCTGTCCGGGTTCGAGAAGACCTTGGTGAGGCTCGAGTAGCCCGCGCTCGTCGTCGACGAGGCGATAAACGGGACGCCGACCCGAGAAGAACGCGGGTTTGGCGGCGGCGACGATCACGATGTCGAACACGTCACGCCACGTCATCGGAGGGGTCAGTACCGGGTCGAAGGTGTGCCGCATCATCTGCTGGGTGTACCGCCACTCCGAGTTCGTGATGAGCAGCACCTTCTTGCCGGCCGCCCGCTGGTCGAGCAGGGTCGTCACCACATCGGGATCGGGTTCGACGAAGTCGTCGGGACGCAACGCGATCTCGGCCTTGATCCGACCCGGCGCGTGCGACAGGTCGAGCGCTTGGTTGACCGCGTGATAGAGCTCGTCGTAGCCGAGTACACCGGGGAGCCGACGATCCTCCAACGGTTGGATGAGCTGCGAGTACAACGACGCAACCGACAACGAGAACAAGGTGTTCATGAAGTCGTAGCGAGGTTCGGCCAGATCGACGTAGGTGGAGCCGTAGGCGTCGCGAAGCTCTTCGTAGGGCAACATGCGCGGGCCGTGCTGGGCCCGGATGACGTACCCGAAACGAGTCGCCTTGACGATGTTACCCAGCTCCAGGTCGAACGTCAGGCCCTGGGACAAGGACTCGATGTCGAACGCCAGGTCGGCGACCGGCCAACCTTGGTCGGCCAACAGCAGCTTCGCGGCATCGAACGCCAGACGTTCCCACGCATCGGCCCGGTAGTGGACCAGCGTGTAGTCCATGTCGTAACCGATGGCCCGGATCGCCCTGAGGTTGAGTGTCCGGTTGCAGAACACGCCACGCTCGTGACGTGACGGTGCAGCGGGGTCCATGGGTTGAACCTTACCGACCGACCACCACCAGCGATGCCGGTCGTTCCCGAGCACGGCGCGTAGGGTGAACGACCGTGCGTTTCTTCGCGGTGGGAGTCGAGCCCGTCGGCGTCATCGCGCTCGGCGCCGCCCCGACCGGCATCGTCGCCGTCGGCCAACTTGCGACGGGCGTGGTCGCCGTCGGCCAAGGAGCGAGGGGTGTCATCGCCGTCGGGCAGCTCGCGATCGGGGGTCTGGCCTTCGGCCAGCTCGCCGTGGGCGCCCTCTGGGCGGGCGGGCAGCTGGCCATCGGCGCCACGGGCGGTTGGGCCATGCTCCCTCTCGGCCTCTTCGGGCGCTGGACCCCCTCGAAACGCTGGCCGCGCCTCTCCGTCACCGGGGCCCGGTCGTGGGTCGCCGTCCGGTTCTTGATCTGGTGCGTCGTGTTGGCGCTCGTCACCTGGCTCGTCATGGTGCCGGTGATCGACGCGATCGTCCGCGAAGGCGGGATCTTCGTCGACGCGCCGCCCGAACCGCGGATCCTTCGATGAGGGCTCGGCGCAGTCACCTGTGCGCACACGTACCCTGACCGGCGTGCACGTCCTCTTCGCCACTGCGGAGCTGTCTCCGCTCGCCCGCGTCGGTGGTCTGGCCGAGGCCTCGGGAGGCCTTGTCCGAGCGCTCCGGGCGTCCGGGGTCGACGTCGACGTCGTCGTGCCCGACTATGCCGACACCCCGCTGGCGGACGAGTCGACGTCCGAGCTGGAGGTGGCCTCGTGGGCCAGACCCATGCACGTCCGCCGCGGCCACCTCGACGGGTTCGGCTCCGTCACCCTCATCGGCGGCGCCGGCATCGCCAAGCCCCATCCGTACGTCGACGCGCACGGTGAGGGCTGGTCGGACAACAACCACCGCTTCGCCGCCTTCTCCGCCGCCGTCGCCCGGCTGATCGACGACACCCATCCCGACCTCGTCCACCTCAACGACTGGCACGTCGGCACGGTCCCGGCGTTTCTCCCGACGCCCCCACCGCTCGTTCTCACCATCCACACCCTCGGGTACCAGGGAACCACCGGCGCCTGGTTGCTCGACCGACTTCCGACTCACCGCACCGCGTACGAGTGGTGGGGCTCCGCGAACCCGTTGCTCGGGGCGATCCGCCTCGCCGACCGGGTGCTGACCGTCAGCCCGACCTATGCGCGCGAGATCGTCCGACCTGAGACGGGCATGGGTCTCGATCACGAACTGCGGGAGCGGGGCGACACCCTCATCGGTATCCGCAACGGCATCGACACCGCGGAGTGGGCCCCCAGCACCGATTCCCACCTGGCCGCCCGCTACGGCACTGCCACGTTGGCGGGCAAACGGAAGTGCCGCACCGCCCTGCTCCGCGAGGTCGGCTGGACCGGCGCCGCCAAGGAACCGATCATCGGCGTGGTGTCTCGCCTGGTGGACCAGAAGGGCATCGATCTGCTCACGGACATCGCTCACCTGCTTCCCGGGCTCGGCGCCCGTCTCGTCGTCCTCGGCGCCGGCCAACGCCGCATGGCCGACCGGTTGCACGAGCTGGCGTCCGACCACCCCGAGTGGGTGTCGTTCACCGAGGGCTACGACATCGGTCTCGGCCACCGGATCTTCGCCGGCGCCGACCTCTTCGCCATGCCCAGCCGGTTCGAGCCGTGTGGCCTGGCTCAGATGCAAGCGATGGCCTACGGCACCATCCCCGTCGTCACCGACGTCGGCGGGCTCCATGACACCGTGATCGACGACGACGCCTTCCCCGACCTCGGCACCGGTTTCGTGGCCCGGTCCGCCCGGGACGTCGAGCTGCTCGACGCCCTTCACCGGGCGGTTCGGGCATGGCGCACCACCCGACGCCGGGCCGCGATCATCGAGCGGGGAATGTCCACCGACTGGTCGTGGACCACGCCGGCCGGCCAGCACATCGAGCTCTACGACGACCTCGTCGGTCGCCGCTGAGCCGATGACCCGCCGAGCGCGGGGTCAGAGCTCTCGGTCCAGCTGCTCGGCGATCGATCCCAACCCACCGCTCACCATGCCGGTGGGATCGAACGAGTAGCTCTTCGGGACCACGACCACGCCACCGTCGGACACCTCGAAGCTCATGACGTCCGTGGCCCGATCACCGCCGACGACTTGACCGTCGGGCACGACCACGTTCTTGTCGATGATGCACCGGGTCAATCGAGCGCCGCTCCCCACGTGCACCCGATCCAGCAGAACGCACCCATCCACCTCTGCGCCCGCCTCGACCCGGACGCCGGGGGACAGCACGGAGTTCCGGACCGTCGCCCCGGACACGATCACGCCGTTCGACAGGATCGAGTTCTCGATCCGGCTGGCCCCGAAATGCCCGTCGACGACGAGTTTGGCCGGCGGGTTGGTCGACGCCGCGGTGTAGATCGGCCAGCGGTCGTTGTACAGGTTGAAGATCGGATGGGGCGCCACCAGATCCATCTGCGCCTCGAAATACACGTCCAGCGTCCCCACATCACGCCAGTAGTGAAGATCGCGTTCGGTCTCACCCGGTACGACATTCTCCGTGAAGTCATAGACGTGAGCGACATGCTCGCTCACCAGCCGCGGGATCAGATCGCCGCCGAGATCATGACGGGAGTCCGAGACGGAATCGCGGTGCAAGATGTCGACCAGCACCTCGGCGTCGAAGACGTAGTTGCCCATGCTGGCCAAGACGTGGCTGGGGTCGTCGGCCAGGCCCACCGCGTCCCGAGGCTTCTCCCGGAAGGCGGCGATCTCGGTCCCGTGGCCCAACTCGATGATCCCGAACTGGTTCGCCGTCTCGATCGGCACCCGAATCGCGGCCACCGTCACGCCCGCACCGGAATCGAGGTGCTGGTCGAGCATCTGGCGCGGATCGATCCGGTAGATGTGATCGGCACCGAAGACGAACACGTGCGACGGTCGTTCATCCTCGATCAGGTTGAGGTTCTGGAACAGCGCATCAGCCGAACCCAGGAACCACCGCGGCCCCCTGCGCATCTGTGCCGGTACCGACGTGACGTAGTTGCCGAGCATGGCCGACAAACGCCATGTGCGCGAGATGTGCACGTCGAGGCTGTGACTCTTGTACTGCGTGAGCACGACGATCTGGCGGTAGCCGCCGTTGACGAGGTTCGACAGAGCGAAGTCGATGAGCCGGTAATGGCCCCCGAATGGCACCGCTGGTTTCGCCCGATCGAGGGTCAGGGGGAGGAGGCGTTTTCCCTCACCCCCGGCCAGGACCATCGACAACGTTCGAGGACGCAGCGCAGGAGCACGGGAGGTGGGCACGTCCGGATCGTAGATGCCGGGACACCTCGGTGCCTGGACTCCTCCCGCCGCCTCGATCGGTCAACCGGTAGGTTGCGGACGTGTCCGTCGCCACACTGTCCACCGGGGAGCTCCTGGGCCTCGAAGCCGCGATGCTCGCCGGCGTCATGATCCTCATCTGGTTGGCGAGCCTCCGACTGGCGAACGCCAGCATCGTCGACATCGTGTGGGGGCTCGGATTCGTCGCCGTCGCCGTCGTGGCTCTGGCGCTTGGTGGAGGCGACGACACCCGCCGCCTGATCCTCGCCGTACTCACCGGCATCTGGGGTCTGCGCCTGGCCATCTACCTGACCTGGCGCAACGGCATCCGCCACGAGGACTATCGCTACCAGGCCATGCGCCGCCACCACGGCGCCCGGTTTCGTTGGCTCAGCCTGATCACCGTCTTCGCCCTTCAAGGGGCACTCATCTGGATCGTGTCGTTGCCCGTGCAACTGGCCGCCGCCGACCCCAATCCGAATGAGCTCGGGACCGTCACCTGGCTCGGAGGAGTGCTGTGGCTCGTCGGCTTGGGGTTCGAGTCGGTCGGAGATGCCCAACTGGCCCGCTTCAAGGCCAACCCATCCAACGCCGGCCGGGTCATGGACGAGGGTCTGTGGCGGTACACGCGCCACCCCAACTACTTCGGCGACTTCTGCGTGTGGTGGGGGTTGTACCTGGTCGCTTCCGACACCGCTCTCGGACGGGCCGGGATCCTGGGGCCGATCGTCATGACCGTCCTGCTGACCCGGGTCTCCGGTGTCGCGTTGCTCGAAGAAATCGATCCACACCCGTCGGGCTGGTTACGACGAGTACGTGGCTCGGACCTCGCCGTTCTTCCCTCTCCCGCCCAAGGCGGGGCCAGCGACCCTCCCGCCCAAGGCCAGCTGACCTCCGAACCGGGACCTACCATCGGATAGTGACCAGCTCGTCGCCCTCCCCCGCCGGCCCGCCCCCGATCGTCGACCCCGACGATGTGGCGCTCGCCCTCGACATCGTCTTCGCCGCCGGCCACATCACGCTCGATTGGTACGACGGCTCCGACCTCGCCGTGCGCCACAAAGCCGACGGCACCCCCGTCACGCAGGCCGATACCGAAGCCGAGACGTACGTGAGCCGCCGGCTGGCCGACGAGCGACCCGACGACGCTCTCGTCGGTGAGGAGCACGGCAACCGCAGCGGATCGAGCGGGCGGCGCTGGATCGTCGATCCCATCGATGGCACGAAGTCCTTCGCCCGAGGCGTCCCCTTGTATGCGACGCTGCTGGCTCTGGAGGACGAGCACGGCACCGCGATCGGAATCATCCACCTCCCCGCCCTCGACGAGACGGTGTGGGCGGTCCGCGGCGGCGGCTGCTACTGGAACGGCGACCCGTGTCGAGTGTCGTCCACCTCGACCGTGGTGGGGAGCTATCTGATGACGAGCGGGGTCGACCACTGGCCGCGACCCGTGCTCGATGCTGTGTTCACCGCCGGGCTGATCGTTCGGACATGGGGCGACGCCTACGGCTACGCCCTGGTGGCCACCGGCCGGGCCGAGGCCATGGTGGATCCCGAGGTCAGCTTGTGGGACGTGGCGCCCATGCCGGTGATCCTCACCGAGGCCGGCGGGCGGTTCACAGCGGTGGATGGAAGGGCCGGCGCCAACCACGGTTCCGGGCTCGCCACCAACGGTGCCCTCCACGACGACATGGTGGCTCTGCTCACCGATCGCTGATCAGCGACGACGCGGCTCGAGCGACGGGCGTCGATCGATCGGGGCCGCTCAGTCCGCGGGATCGCCCACCCCGCCCTCGCACGGGGCCCCGGGCTCCGGGGTCTGCGGACCCTGCTGGTACTCGAGGATGAAATCGGCGAGGGCTTGGCCGTCGATCGTCTCCAGGATCTGCTGGCGGTTCCACGCGGTGAGAATCAGCGGAGCGTCCTGGTCGTAGGGGGTGACCAGCACGTGGGTCTGGACCGCGGCGACCTCGGCCAGCTCGTTCAGGTCATCCTCCGCGACGAGATCGGCGTTGTAGGTCACCCAGACGGCCCCGTGTTCGAGCGCATGGACCGCCTGCTCCTCGGGGACCGGATCGGAGTAGAAGCCACAGTTCTGCCACACCGGGGAGTGACTGCCCCCAACCGGCGGACGCAACGTATAGGTCACCGGCTCGTTCACATGGTTGCGGTCCGTCTCGTTGTACTCGAGAACGCCCGGCAGCTCAGCGGGGGTCCCGACCGGGGGTGCAGGATCGTCCGACTGTGCTGGCGTCGACACGACCCCGGGCTGTCGGTCCCCGACGTCGTCGTCGTCGCCGGAACAGCCGGCGCCGACCCCGGCGAGCACGATGAGCGCCATCGATACGCCGCGCCGGAGGGGCCCGGTCGAGCGGGTCTGAACCGACCCGATCACCACACGTACGTCGAACTGGTGCATCCCGACCTCCCAGTCATCCGACCCGACCTTCGTGGTCGTCGACCGGAACCGGACAGAACGTACCGGTGATCGCCGCGCTCAGCTCAGTGGGCCACCGACCGGAATCGGGCCGGGACCGGACTCCACGAGGTTGAGCCGCACCATGCGGTGATTGAACTCACTCGCATCGGCGATGGCGTTGGCATAGACCGCTTTGCGGCGGGCGACGCGGCCGGACACATCGCCGACCTGGGGCCGGGAGGAGTCGTACTGCGCTTCAATGCCTTCCCGCAGCATCAACAACGCCTCGGAGCGCAGCTGGGAGATCCGGGACTCGGTCACGCCCAAGAAGCGGGCGAGCTCCTGGGACGTACGGCCCTCCAGGAAGTAGCCGACGATGACCAAGCGGTGGCGCTCGGGAAGCAGCACCACGGCATCACGCAGATAGGCGTGCAGCTCGCGGGTCTCGAGTTCCTCGAGCGGCTCCACGGAACGATGATCGGTCAAGACATCGACCAGGGTCAGGTCCTCATCGATGTCGTCGGTGACCTCGTGATCGAGCGCCAAGACGACGGAGCGGAACATGCGGTCCTGCAACCGATTCAGTTCCTCGGTCGTCATCGACAACGCTTCGGCCATCTCCGACAGCTGAGGCAGTCGGCCGAGCTCGGTGGCCAAACGCTGCTCGACCGCTTCGAGCTTGCGGGCCAGGGTGCGCACGGAACGGGGCGCCCAGTCCGCGGCCCGAACGGCATCGAGGATCGCGCCCCGGATCCGCTGGGCGGCGAACCGCTCGAACGGAACCCCGCGGGACTCGTCGTAGCGGCGAGCCGCTTCCACCAGCCCGAGCGCACCGGCCCGGGCGAGCTCGTCTCGCTCAACGTGTCGCGGGAAGTGCACCGCAACCTGAAACACGATGTGCTTCACCAGCGGAAGGTTGGCCTCGATCAGTTGACCGAGATCGGTCGGCATCGCGTCGCCCATGTTGTATCGCCCCAATCGTGCTCGCCGAAGTTCGGCAGTATCCAGCGATCGAGGTTCTCGGCGTGTCGGACAAACTACTTGAGCAGAAAATCAGACAATGGGCAGATCGACTCAGTATCGACCACGTAACGTGATCGCTTGAGGAGTATTCCTCACTTGACGAAGGAGTCCAGTATCTCCTTGTCGTTCCTCGATACTTCTGACAGCGGCTCTGTAGCAACGAGTCAGATCCGGGTCGTGGACTGCCCTTCGAACCGCTCGAAACGCAACCCAATCGACATCAGATCGCGACAGATTCCGACCGAATCGTCAACTCCCGCGAGCCCCCCGGCACCCATCGGAACTCGCCCGGCCAGGGCCCACCGCAGCGCCGTCACCGCCATCGCCGCGGCGGCCAGCGCCGGTTGCTCGGCCACCCCGAGCACCTCCATCTCGTAGGCGCCGCGGCGATACCCCCGCACCTCGACCCGGACCGCACCGACCAATCCCTCGGGGTGCGGAGTGCGCAGCATCGGCAACCGCATCGTGAACCGGTCGCGCCGCGTCGCCGCCATACGTGCCGTCGCTCGGGTCACATCGGGGAAGGCCGGCACCAGCAGTTCGACATCGGCCAGAGCACCCCGGTAGCAATCGTGACCGTCGACGGGCGACGGAAACCAGACCAGCTCCCGACCCGACCCACCGGACCGCTGCAACCACACGCCGTCTCGATAGTCGAACCCCTGGCCCTTGAGCGCCAGGTGATGCTGACGGGCGCAGGCCGGACCACCGGTTCCGATCTTCGCCACATGGATCTCATCGACCCGCTCGAACCCTCGTGAGCCCAGCCGCGCCAGCAGGCACGAAACCCCCGGGGCCAGACCCGCCCCCACCACGACTCGGGTGGAGTTTCGGCGCGCTGCCTCGTCGAGCGCCAACAGGTCCCGCACCACCTCCACGTCGTCGGCGGTCGAGATCACCACCCGACCGGCCCGCACGAACTCCGAGGCAACCGCAAGATGCCCGTCCACCGGTGCACAGATCACGACCGCGTCGACGGTCTCGGGATCCGGCGGTCGAGCCGAGATGACGACCGACGACGACGCGAACGAGGCTCGAACGGCGGGATCGGGATCGGTGACGGTGATCCCGGCCGTCGCCGGGTCGGCCAGCAGGTTGCGCACCACCCGGCGTCCCACCGCACCTGCGCCGACCACCGCGACGCGCATCAACGCTTTCGTCAACGAAGGTCCGGACCGGACAGCTCGCGCCAGCCACCGGATTGGGGCGGTACGCCACCGGTACCTCGGATGCGTAACACGGCAGCGACCAGGCCGGTCAGGCCCAATGCCACCAGAGCACGCCGGAGCAGTCGAAAGACGGGCATAGCGTGGGGCTAGCTGGAGTCGAACCAGCGACCTCACCCTTATCAGGGGTGCGCTCTAACCAACTGAGCTATAGCCCCGAGGCCACGACACGTTACCGGTGGGCCAGCGCCGTTGCTACCTGGCCGGCTGCCCGGAAATCGCTCCCGAGGCGGCTGCGTCAGCGTTCTCGGCGTCGGGCCCGGGAGCGGGCCGGTTGCGGCTCCGGTGGGCGGCGTCGGCCGCCACGCGTCATCGGGCGAGCGGTCTCCAACTCGACGACCGATATCCGGATTCCGCCCGTCAGGTCGCTGATCAGATTGAAGAGCACCGCCATGAGGACGGTGAACCCGCTGCCCGCCACGACGAACAGCAGGCCGGCGATCGCCGACGCCCGGAAGAGCTTGTCAGCATCGAAGGAGAACGACTCCAAGGCGAAGAGCTCCTTGATGAAGTCCTCGACGTTGTCGACCATGCCCGAGCCGACCGCCGCGCTCCACAACATGACGCTGGCGATGGTGAAGATGATCCACAGGCAGAAGTAGAAGACCAGCGAGATCTTCAAGACGCTCCACGGTTCGATGTGACGAACCAGGCGTTCGACCTTGCGAGCTCGGATCTGGCGGTTGCGCCGACCCTTCGGCGGCGGGACGGCGCGGGTCTCGGTGGGTCGCGGGGGGCGAGCGCGTTTGCTCGGCTTGGCCCGGGCCTCCTCGGGCGCGGCGACCGGGGTCGACTCCGCACCAGCAGCCGAGCCCCCTGCCGAAGCGGGCGTGGGTTCGGCGTCGTCGACGACGGGGTCGGGGGAAGACGCGGACGTCGACTCGCTCAGCACGGAGCACATTGTACGAGCCACCGGGGCACGGAAGGGGTCATCCCCTGCTGCGACCGGCGTCGCACCCGCCTTCAGGGCGGTGTCGTCACCCAGTCGACCGAACGTTCCGCGGCGGCGCGCGCCACCACGCCGAGGTACACGACATCGACCACGACGGTGTCGCCAGACCATACGACCGAGACCACCTCGGCCTGGTTCTGGCTCGCCACCTGATGTCCGGCCGGAATCCCGCCCGCGGCGACGGCGAGCGCTACCGCGTCGGCGGCGGCGTCCGCCCGGGCCCGAAGCACCGCCGCCCGCGCCGCCTCGGTGACGATCACCGCCATCACGACCGCGAGCGCGAGCACGGCGATGATGATCGTGACCGAGCCTCGGTCGCCCTGCGCTGCCTGCCGTTCGGAGCGCGGCGGCCCTGCTCGACCGCGACCGTCACGACTGACTCCAGCCATGTTCCACCCCACCCGTCATGGGCCGCGCCGCGAAGGGCACGACCGGGAATGTCGGATCCATGGATCGAAGGACCGGTGGCGGTCGAAACTGGCCGGGGCGCAGGACGGCGTCAGTCGGCGGTCGGCGCCTCGGCATCGCCGTTGCCGCTCTCGGCAGCGGTCGGTGCCTCGGCGTCAGCAGTGGCGACGTCATCCGGTTCGAGCGTCTCCGCGTCGTCCGGCGCCTCGCCGTCCTCGCGGTCGACTGCGTCATCGGGATCCGCATCGGCGTCGTCCGGGCGGGCCTCGGCCTGCAACACAGGAGCAGCGGCCGCCACCTGGCTCCCGTCGCGCAGGTTCATGATGCGGACGCCGGTGGCGTCGCGCCCTTGCAGCGAGATGTCGCCGGTGGCGGTGCGGATGATGGTGCCGTCGTCGCCGATGATGAACACCTCGTCATCAGGGCCGGCGAAGAAGGCCGCCACGACACCACCGCGTCCTTCGGTGACCCGGATGCCCCGGACCCCCAGCCCGCCGCGCCCCTTGCGCGGGTACTGCGCAACCTCGGTTCGTTTGCCGTATCCCGCCGTGGTGACGTGGAGCAACGTGGCGTCGTCGCGGCCCACCGCGCACGAAACGAGCTCGTCGGCGCCGCGGAAGCGCATGCCGGTGACGCCACTGGCATCACGGCCCATGGCCCGTACATCGGTCTCGGCGAAACGAAGGGTCTGCCCCGACCGGGAGGTCAAGAAGATGTCATCGTTGCCGTTGGTGGGCACCACCTCGACCAGCTCGTCGCCATCGCGCAACTTGATGGCGATGAGCCCCGCCTTGAGCGAGCTGTTGTACGCGGTGAACTGGGTTTTCTTCACGAGACCCCGACGGGTAGCGAAGAAGAGGAACCGGTTGGTCTCGTAGTCGCGGGTGTCGATGATGGCTTGGATCGATTCCTCGGCCTGGAGCGGCAGCAGGTTGACGACTGCGGTGCCCCGAGCGGTGCGAGAGCTCATCGGGATCTCGTGGGCCTTCAACCGGTAGACCCGGCCGCGATTGGAGAAGAAGAGCAGGTAGGCGTGGGCCGACGTGTGGATCAGCTGCGAGATGAAGTCTTCGTCCTTCAAGGACGCCCCCGCGACGCCGCGACCACCACGGCCCTGAGTGCGGAACTCGTCGGCGGAGACGGTCTTCACATACCCGCCGGCGCTCATGACGAACACGAGCTCTTCGTCCTCGATGAGGTCCTCGATGTCGAACTCGCCCGGGTCCATCACGAGCCGGCTCCGGCGGTCCGTGGCGAACTCGGCGCGGATCGCCGACATCTCTTCGTGGATGACGGCGCGCAACTTGACCTCGTCGCCGAGGATGGCTTCGAGTTCTTCCACGGTGGCCCGCAGGGTGGCCATCTCGCCCTCGAGCTCGCCCCGACCCAGGCGGGTGAGGCGGCCGAGCTGCATGTCGAGGATGTGGCCGGCTTGGATCTCGGAGAAATCGAACGGTGCCGCCATGAGGGCCTCGCGTGCCGCGGCGCGGTTCTCCGAGGCCCGGATCAGAGCGATGATCTGGTCGATCAGGTCGAGTGCCTTGATCAGGCCCGCGACGATGTGCATCCGGTCGCGGGCCTTGCCCAAGCGGTATTCGGACCGCCGGGTCACGACCTCGACCTGGTGGCGGATGTAGGCGACCAGGAGGTCGCGCAGGTTGAGGGTGCGCGGTACGCCGTCGACCAGGGCGACCATGTTCATCGGGAAGCTGGTCTGCAGTGAGGTGTACTTGTAAAGGTTGTTGAGCACCACGTTGGCGTTGGCATCACGCTTCAACGTGACGAGGAACCGGGTGGTATCACCCGACGACGCGTCGTTGACATCCCGGATGCCTTCGAGCTCGCGGCTGTTGACCAACTCCTTGATCCGCGCTGCCACCGAGCTGGCCGCCACCTGGTACGGCAGTTCGCTGACGACGATGACGGTGTCGTTGCCGATCTCTTCGATCTCCGCCGTCGCCCGGAGTCGCACCGATCCACGCCCGGTGCGATAGGCCTCGGTCATGCCGACCCGACCCAGAATGGCAGCCCCAGTCGGGAAATCCGGGCCTTTGACGAACACCATGAGGTCGTCGGGGGTGGAGTCGGGGTTGGCCAGGAGGTGGAGCGCGGCGTCGATCACCTCGCCGAGGTTGTGCGGCGGGATGCTCGTGGCCATGCCCACGGCGATGCCCTGGCTGCCGTTCACGAGCAGGTTCGGGAACCGGGCCGGCAGCACCGCCGGTTCTTCGAACTCACCCGAGTAGTTGTCCGCGAAGTCGACGGTGTTCTCGTCGATGCCATCGAGCATCCGCATGGCCAGCTGGTGCAACCGGGCCTCGGTGTAGCGCGCCGCCGCCGGCGGATCCTCGGGCGAGCCGTAGTTGCCGTGGAAGTCGATCAGCGGGTGGCGGAGGGAGAACGGTTGCGCCATACGGGCCAGCGCGTCGTAGATGGCGCTGTCGCCGTGCGGGTGGAACCGGGCCATGACGTCACCGGTGACGCGGGCGCACTTGACGTGGACGCGGTCGGGCCGGAAGCCCTGGTCGTACATGCTCCACAGGATCCGCCGGTGCACCGGCTTGAGGCCATCGCGTGCGTCAGGCAGCGCACGGCTGATGATGACGGACATGGCGTAGTCGAGGAACGACCGCTCCATCTCCTCCTGGATGGCGATCACCGAAACGCCGCTCTCGCCACGGTCAGGGTCGTCGGGGGTGTCGGCGGCAATGCCGTCGACCGGGGGTGTGGTGTCGTCACTCATCAGAAGTCCAGGTTCCTGACCTCGCGGGCATTGGTGACGATGAACTTCTTGCGTTCCTCGACATCGTCGCCCATCAAGATGCTGGTGATCTCGTCCGCGATCGCCGCGTGCTCCACGGTGATCTGCAACAAAGTCCGTCGGTCGCTGGCCATGGTGGTCTCGCGCAGTTCGAGCCAGTCCATCTCGCCGAGGCCCTTGAGCCGCTGGAAATCGGCCTTGTGGCCCGGGTTCTCGGCCAGGAAAGCCGCCTTGGCGTGATCGTCCTTGAGGTACCGCGTCTGCTTCCCGACCTTGGTGGAGTACAGCGGCGGCTGGGCGATGTACACGTGGCCCTGCTCGACGAGCGGGCGCATCTGGCGGAAGAAGAAGGTGAGCAACAAGGTACGGATGTGGCTGCCGTCGACATCGGCATCAGCCAGGATGATCACCTTGTCGTAGCGGGTCTTGGCCGCGTCGAACTCCTCACCCAGCCCCGCGCCGATCGCGGTGATCAGAGCCTGGACCTCGAGGTTCTTGAGCATCTTGTCGGCTCGGGCTCGCTCGACGTTCAAGATCTTGCCGCGGATGGGCAGGATGGCCTGCGTGCGAGGATCACGCGCGCGCACGGCCGATCCGCCGGCGGAATCGCCCTCGACGATGAACAGCTCACGTTCGCGGGGGTCCTTCGACGAACAGTCCTTCAGCTTGTCCGGCATGCCGGCGCCATCCAGCAGGCTCTTGCTGCGGATGGCCTTGCGGGCATCGGCCGCCGCCACTCGCGCCCGGGAGGCGCTGACGGCCTTCTGCACGAGCCGGCGGGCCTCAGAAGGATGCTCCTCGAGCCACTCGCGCAGCTTCTCGTTGGTCGCTCGTTCGACCAGGGATCGCATGCTGACGTTGCCCAGCTTGGACTTGGTCTGACCCTCGAACTGGGGTTCCCGAAGCCGCACCGAGATGATGGCGGTCAGCCCCTCCCGAATGTCTTCGCCCTGGAGGTTGTCCTCCTTCTCCTTGAGGACACCCTTTTCGCGGGCGTACCGATTCACGGCATTCGTGAGTGCCTTACGGAACCCCTCTTCGTGCATGCCGCCTTCGGTGGTGCTGATGCCATTGGCGAACGAATGGATGCCGTCGGTCTGGTACCCGGTGTTCCACTGAAAGGCCAGCTCGACCTCCTGACCCTCATCGTCCTCGGCGACCGAGAAGTACCCGACGGTGTCGAACAGCGCGTCCTTCGTCTGGTTGATGTGGCGGACGAAGTCGATGATGCCGCCCTCGTACTTGAAGTCGACGCTCTGCGGCTCGGCCGGATCACGGGTGTCAGTGCAGCTGATCTCGAGTCCCCGGTTGAGGAACGCCATCATCTGGAATCGTTCGATCAGGGTCTGGAACCGGAAGACGACCTCGTCGAACACGGTCGGATCGGGCCAGAAGCGCACGGTCGTGCCGGTGCGATTGCCTGGCGCCTCGCCGATGTCTCGCAGCGGTGTCGTGAGCTGACCACCATCGGTGAACACCATGCCGTACCGGCGGCCGTCTCGATCGATCTCGACCTCGACGAGGCGGCTCAGCGCGTTCACGACCGACACACCCACGCCGTGGAGGCCACCGGAGACCTTGTACCCATCGCCTCCGAACTTGCCGCCCGCGTGGAGCACGGTGAGCACCACCTCGGCGGCGCTCAGCTCCGGATACTTGGGATGCTTGTCGACCGGGATACCGCGGCCGTCGTCGATCACCTCGCACGCGCCATCGGGCAAGATCGTCACGATGATCTTCGAGCAGTGCCCCGCCATCGCCTCGTCGACAGAGTTGTCGACGACCTCCCACACGAGGTGGTGGAGCCCGGTGGGACCCGTGCTCCCGATGTACATACCCGGGCGCTTGCGGACTGCCTCCAGGCCTTCCAGAACAGTGATGTCCTTGGCTCCGTAGGACGACTCGGCGACGTCGGTCACAACTACTCCTCGTTGCGGACGGGGGAACTACCTGAACCGGCCCAAAGGCGAAACGGGTAAGAGCACCACGCTGCGGATGCACCCTCGGAATCCAGCCCAGGGCCTCCCAGCCCTCGACTCATGCAGTCTACCAGCGGGGTCTGACAAGCCCGGACCACACGAGAGCACCACTCCGGATCGACACCGGCTGAATATCACGCGAGGCGCGCAGAACCACCGCTACTGACACGTACCGTGACCGTCGTGGGTGCGGCGGCGCCGACCGCCTCGTTCAGGCGTTCGATCAAGGCGGCGCTGATCCAATGCAGCTCGCTGGCGGCGGCACCGGATGGCGCCTCCAAGACCAGCGCCTGGTCGACGACGCCGACCACCTTCACGACGTCGACAAGCGACGCCGGCAGAACGGTCGCCACCACCTCCCGGATCTGACGGTCCGTATCCACCGGCGGCCGGCCCAAACCACGCAGCACCCGATCGATACCGGACCGAACCGGCCGCGGATCGGGTCCGAACGCACCCGGCACCCTTTCGACTCGCATGGCCCCAGTCTGCCGCGTTCCACTCATCCAGACGCGCCGCCCGCGCCGGACAACGACGCGATCTCGACCACCCGGTCGGCGCGAACCGCCGCGGGAAGGGGCACGGCGGTCGTGATGATCGTCTGCCCCGCCGGCACGGTGGTGACCAGCGCTGCGCTCCGCTCCGGGTCCAGTTCGGAGAACACGTCGTCGAGGACCAACACCGGCGGCGAGCCGGTCACCTCGGCGACCAGCTCGTGCACTGCCATGCGCAAGGCCAACGCCAACGAGCGCTGTTCGCCCTGCGACGCATGGGTGCGAGCCGGCATGTCGTCGATCGTCAAGACGACTTCGTCCCGGTGAGGCCCGACGGTGGTGACTCCGCGTCGCACGTCATCCCGTCGGGCGTCCGCCAACCGGTCGGCCAGCGGACCGTCCCAACTGGGCTCGTACTGCACCCCCACGCCGACCGGCCCACCGGCGAGCTGCCGGTACGCCTTTTCAACCGGTCCGACCAAGCGGTTCACCAGCGTGCGGCGCTCCGTGGCCAACTGGTCCCCCAGGCGACCCAGTTTGTCGTCCCATACGTCGAGGGTCAGCGCTGCCCCCTCGTCGAGCCGGCCGTGAACCCCGGCCAGCAAGGCATTGCGTTGGCGCAGCACTTTCTCGATGTCGCGCAAGACGCCGTCGGCCCGGGGCATCGCGCCCGCCAGCGCATCATCGACATACCGGCGGCGTTCGCCCGGGCCCCCCTTCACCAAGATCAGGTCCTCGGGGGAGAACACCGTCACCCGGAGCGCCGCTTCGAGGTCACGAGCCCGCTGCAGGCGCTGTTTGTTGACCAGCACTCGGCTCCGGCCCCGGCGCGGCAACTCGGCCTCGATCGACAACCGACGCTCGCCGTCGGTGATCTCGGCTCGCACGATGGCCCGCTCAGCCCCCATCCGGACCAGGGCCTCGTTGCCCGAGGTCCGGAACGAGCCGAGGTCGGACAGCCAGACCACGGCCTCGACCAAGTTCGTCTTGCCGGCGCCATTGGGCCCGACCAGGACGGTGACACCCGGGTCGAGCTCCAGGTCGAGGGTGATGTAGTTGCGGAAATCCTCGAGCCAGAGTCGGGTCAGGTGCACCGCGTCCCCACCCGGGTCAGGAGACCCGAACCGGCATCAGCAGGTAGAGGAAGTCGTCGCGGCCGGGTGTGCGGATCACTGCCGGCTTGAGCGCGTCGACCGTCTGCAGCACCAGTTCCTCGCCCTGCGCGGCCTCGATGCCGTCCAGCAGGTACTCGGGGTTGAACGCCACCGTCAGGTCGGTCCCGTTGTAGCTCGCGTCGAGCTCCTCGTGGGCCTGTCCGACGTCCTGGGTCACCGCGACCAACTCGAGGGTGCCGTCGTTCATGCCCAACCGGACCGGGGTCGCTTCCTGCGCCAGCAGGCGGACCCGGCGGACCGCATCGAGCAGGCTGTCCCGGCCGACCCGCAACTCGTTGGGCTGGCTGCTCGGGATGAGACCCCGGTAGTTCGGGAAGGCGCCCTCGATGAGCCGGGTCGTGAGCTGCACTCCTCCGACCTCGAAGGATGCGTCCCGCTCGCCCAACCGAAGCGTGACGGTGCCCCCGGCGCCCAAGAGTTTTGCCACCTCGCTGAGCGCCTTCGAGGGCACGAGCACTTCCTGATCCGCACCCAGCACCTGCGTCCCGGGCAGGTCACGGACCGCGAGCCGGTACGAGTCGGTGGCCACCAGGCGCAACCCGCCGTTCTCCGACGCCAACAACACGCCGGTGAGGATCGGCCGGGAGTCGTCGCTCGATGCGGCCGGGATCACCTGCTTGAGCGCACCGGCGAGACCGATCGCGTCGATGGCCACGCCCTCGCCTTGAGCATGAACGAGGTGCGGGTACTCGTCGGCGGGGAAGATGCGCAGCGAGAACTCCGAACGCCCGGCGATGACTCGGGCTTCGTCCTCGGCGACCTCGACGACGACGGCGCCCGGCGAAACGGCCCGGACGATGTCGACGAAGAGTCGAGACGGGATCACGGCGACACCATCACCGTCACCGGCCACCTGGATCGTCATGGTGATGGTGATGTCGAGGTCGCTCCCGGTGAGCACCAGGGTGTCGCCCGACAGCTGGAGCCTGACTCCGGACAATACGGGGAGCGCTCCACCCCGGGTGCTGACGGCTCGGCCGGCCGTGGTCAACCCGTCGAGCAGCACGTCGCGTTCACAGCGAAACTTCATGGACAGCCTCTTGATCTCGGATGATTCGACTCTGGGGGAAGTAGTTGTAGGGGGTGTGGATTGTGGACAACACCGAATCGCGGCCGGTCAGGGGCCATCTGTTCGTCCGAACGGTATCCACAGTGACGACGACTCGTGTGGGCTGACTGCGCCAGGCTGTGGACGACGCGGCGACCGTCCACATGTCGAACCCACGCTGTCCCCACGGTCGTCCTGCCTCAATCCCCAGACCGGAGGTCGGACATGAGTCTCGTGACCTGGTCGTAGACCGCTTGGCGTTCGGGCATGAGCCGGCTGATCTTCTCCACGGCGTGGATGACGGTGGTGTGGTCGCGATTGCCAAAAGCCCGACCGATCGACGGGTAGCTCTCCTGGGTGAGGTTGCGAGACACGTACATGGCGATCTGGCGCGCCTGGACGAGGGGTCGCCGACGGCTCCCACCGGTCAACTCGACGATGTCGAGATCGAACAGGACTGCGGTGCGTTCGATGATCAGATCGACGGTGATCTGACGGGGCTCCTTCAAGGTGAGGAACTCCGCCAGCACCCGTTCAGCCAACTCCGGAGTGAGGTCCTGCCGCGTGAGGCGGGCGTAGGCCGTGACCCTGGTGAGCGCACCCTCGAGCTCGCGGATGTTGTCGGTGATGTTGCTGGCGATGAAGGTGAGGACGGTGTCGGGGATGAACACGGGGTCCTCTTCGCCCTTCTTCCGAAGGATGGCCAGACGGGTCTCGAGGTCGGGGGGTTGGATGTCGGTGATCAGGCCCATCTTGAAGCGGCCGCGGAGCCGGGCCTCGAGCGTCTTGATCGAGTCCGGCGGCCGGTCCGAGGACAGCACGATCTGGCGTTTGGCCTGGTACAGGGCGTCGAACGTGTGGAAGAACTCCTCTTGGAGCCGCTCCCGTCCTTCGATGAACTGCACATCGTCGACGAGCAACAGGTCGACCTCGCGGTACCGCTCCTTGAACGCCAGCTGAGTATTGTTGCGGATGGCGTCGACGAACTCGTTGAAGAGCCGTTCGGTGTTCGTGTAGCGCACCGTGTACGTCGGGTAGTGCTTCGAGACATAGTGGCCGATGGCCTGGAGCAGGTGGGTCTTGCCGAGACCGGGGTCGCCGTAGATGAAGAGCGGGTTGTAACTCCGGCCCGGTGTCTCCGCCACGGCCTGCGCAGCCGCCTCGGCGAAGCGGTTGGAGTCACCCGTGACGAACGCCTCGAACGTGTAGCGGTCGTCTGGGATGAGCTCGGAGTCGGGTTCGACGTGGGTGACGCGACGAAGCAGGTCCGCCGAGGGGTCGAGCGGATCGATGGGTACGAAGATCTCATCGGGCTCGGGTTCGGTCTGGACGACGACTCGAATGTCGATCTCACCGGCCCCGGCATCGGACAATGCGCCTCGCACCAAGCCTAGGTAACGACCCTCGATGTGGTCCTTGGCCCGGCGATGGGGCACGGCGAGGACGAGCTCGATCTCATCGAGATCGACGGCCGTCACCTGTGCAAAAGTGCTGAACCACACCGCATCGGATACATCCTCACGAATGCGATCCGCGCATGTTGTCCACAGCTCATCAGCACCGTCCACCTACGCGTGGCCTTTCCCGAGCCCACCCTTGTCCACACAGAGATCCACAACTGTGGAAAGAACGCTGCTGCGGCCGGTGTCCCCACACCGACGAGCTCGAACCACTCGCTTGCTCTGTCGTCTTCCATCCCTGCCGCACGCAAATGCGGTAGGGGCGTGAAGCTACCACCAGCGATCGCCCATCGCGCAAGGGAGCACGAGTACGCTTCGCCGGTTGTGGATACTCGGTCGACACCTCTAGCGTAGGAGGGTCATACGACCGGCGTCTCCGGCGCCGCCGTCTGCCTCGGCATGGTCGTGTCGGTCTACCGGGGCAGCGATGTGCAGCGACCGAACGCCACGGGCCAGGACGCCTGGCCGGGTGCGTGTCTCCTCTCGAGGTGTGGAATGAAGCAGACCTATCAGCCCAACGCCCGCAAGCGCGCCATGCGGCACGGCTTCCGCAAGCGGATGTCGACCAAGGCCGGCCGCGCCGTGCTGCGAGCCCGTCGGGCCAAGGGCCGCAAGCGCCTGTCGGCGTAGGGCGCCGCACCGCCAGTGATCGCGCCCATTCGCGATCGAACCACCTTCCGGGCAGTGACCCGGGGCCGCCGGCACGCTGGACGGCTGGTCTGGGTCCGCTACGCCGCCGACGGTTCGGTGCCGCCGCGGGTGGCCTTCGCGGTCACTCGGCGGGTGGGGACCGCCGTGGTGCGCAATCGAGTTCGCCGGCGCCTGCGTGAGGTGATGCGGACGTGTCCACGGGTGACCCAGGGGGCGTGGCTCATCGGTGCCGCCCCGGCAGCCGCGACGGCCAGCTACGCGGAACTTCGAGACGAGACGGTGGCGCTGGTGTCGGCGCTGTCGGCGGAGCCGACGTGAGCTCGGCGGCGCGCGGAATGGACCGGCTCATCGGCTGGTATCAGGCGGCTCGAGAGGGGCGGCCATCGCCGTGCCGATTCCAGCCCAGCTGTTCGACCTATGCCCGTGACGCCATCGGCGCCCACGGCACCGCTCGCGGTGGATGGTTGATGCTGCGGCGACTCTGCCGGTGTCATCCGCTCGGTGGCCACGGGTGGGACCCCGTCCCCGACGTGAAAGGGAACTGATGTTCGACCTCATTGCCGGCGTGTTGGCCTGGCTGTACGAGATCACCAAGTCATACGGGCTCGCCATCGTGGGCCTGACGATCCTGGTGAACGTGGTGACGACCCCGTTCACACTCAAGAGCACGAAGTCGATGCTCGAGATGCAGCGATTGCAGCCCGAGCTCAAGCGCATCCAGACCGAGTTCAAGGGCGACCGGCCGCGGATGAACGAAGAGATGATGGCCTTCTACAAGGAGCATCAGATCAACCCGCTGGGCGGCTGTGTCCCCATGCTCATCCAGCTGCCCGTGTTCATGGTGTTGTACCAGGTTCTGAGTGGGCTGACGAAACGGTTCACCTCAGTTGGTATCGCTGCTGGCCAGGTGATGTCCGAGGCCGTGACGGGATCAGAGTTCGCGGTCGAGTTCGAACGACGGGACTTCAACCCCCAGTACGTTGACCACGGCGACACCATCTTCCGTGATCTCACGGCGACGAACGAGATGAACTCGTTCGGTATCGACCTCTCCCGCTCCCTCAGCCAAATGCTGCAGGAGGGATTCACCGATGCCCTCCCCTACCTCGCCCTCATCCTGCTCGTCTTCGGGACGTCCCTGTTCCAGCAACGTCAGATCCAGGGCCGGAGCAGCAACGCCCAGATGAACCCGCAGCAGCAGGCGATCATGAAGATAATCCCCTTCATGATTCCGATCATCTCCTATGGCCTACCGGCGGCCATGGTGGTGTACTTCCTCACCGGCAACGTGTTCCGCATCGCCCAGCAGGCCTACATCACCCGGCGCTTCTACCACGACCGCCCGGCGCCCATCGAGGCCTCACCAACCGGCACGGCTCGCGCCGGAGCGCCTGTGGCCGCCGCGGCCAAGTCCGGAGGTTCCCAAGCGGGATCTGCCGGCAGCCGCCGCACCGGCGGGCGCGCACCATCTTCGAAACCCTCGAGCGGGACCTCGACCAACGGTTCGTCCGCCGCGGTCCAAGGGTCCCCGAGTTCGTCGACGGCCAAGAACCGTCGAACGACCGCTGGTCAGGCGCCTCCGCCGGGGGCCACCAGCAGCCGTACATCGCCATCAACGAAGAACAAGAAGAAGAGGACCTGACCGTGGATTGGGTGCAAGCGACTGGGAAGACGGTCGACGAGGCCAAAGATGCCGCTCTCGACTTGCTGGGTGTCGATATGTCCGACGCCGAGTTCGAGGTGATCGAGGAGGCCCGGACCGGGCTGTTCGGGCGGTTGAAGAACGAAGCCCGCGTACGGGCTCGGATCCGTCCGGCGACCCCTCGGCCCAAGGCCGAGCGACGAGACCGGAAGCGTGGTTCGGGGCGGGACAAGGACCCGAGCAAGGATTCGGCCCAAACCGATGGGGCGAAGGAGTCGTCGCCCAAGGCAGAGCGAGGCGCTTCTGCTGCCTCTCGAGGCGGCTCGAATGGGTCCGGTGGCGCCAAGGAACGCGCGCCGCGACCCCCACGGACCGAGTCGGATCGGGCGCCACGTGCGCCGCGCGCATCCGGCGACACAAGATCGACCGATGAACGTGGAGGTACTTCGGTGACTGAGGACATGAGTGTCGACGAACAGGCCGAGAAGGCTGAGGCGTTTCTGACCACATTGCTGGATCGATTCGGCATCAGCGGCGCCCTCGAGCGGGTGGCCGTCGACGACGACACCCGAGAGGTCAACGTGTCCGGCGAAGCGGTCGGCATTCTGGTCGGCCCGCGAGGACGGACATTGGAGGCGCTGCAAGACGTCGTTCGTACCGTCGTGCAGCGGCATGCCGGGCCGTCGGACAAGCGGGTTCGGGTTGACGTAGCGGGGTATCGACACAAGCGCCGTGAAGCACTGGCGGCGTTCGCGGTCTCGGTGGCCGAGTCGGTTCGTGAGTCCGGGGTGGCCCGGGCGCTGGAGCCCATGTCCTCACCGGATCGCAAGGTCGTCCACGATGCGTTGGTGGAGATCGATGGTGTGGTCACCAGTTCCGAGGGCGAGGATCCTCGCCGCCGCGTCGTGGTCTCACCGGACACCGCAGTGGCTCTTGTCGAATCCGCTGAACCCGTCGAACCCGTCGAAACGGCTGAGGTCGTCGAGGCCGCAGAGGCGGCTGAAACCGTCGAGGCCACCGACGACTGAGGCCCACCGGTTCCGACGCCGTCGAGTTCGGCGATCGCGATGGGTAGGAACGGACAACGTGGACACCACCAGCGCGCCGACTCCGCCCGACAATCTGATGACCGTGCTCGACCGGGCCTGGGACCGAGGATACCTCGGGCCTGGCCCGGTCGAGCAGCATCTGGAGCACGCCCGCACCCTCATCGATCTGGTCGCGGGTCTTCCACCGGGCACCCTCGTCGATCTGGGTAGCGGTGGTGGTGTGCCCGCACTCCCGGTGCTGGTGTCGTTGCCGGCGTGGCGAGGTGTCCTCGTGGAGCGATCCAGCACCCGAGCCCGCCACTTGCGGTGGGCCGTGCGACTCCTCGGACTTGGCGGTCGAGTTGACGTAGTCGAGGACGACGCCGTGTATCCCCGGCGCCCGGACGCGTCCGCCCACCTTCACGGCGCATCGGTGGTCTCGGCGCGCGCGTTCGGCCCGCCGCTCTTGACCGCAGAAGCGGCGACGAGATGGCTAGCACCTCACGGGGTGGCCATCGTGAGCGGAGAACCGGTGTTGAATCGGGACCGCTGGCCGGCTGCCGAGCTGGCCCCGCTGGGACTCATGTGCGAGCGCCTGGTGCGACATCGTCGGGTCAACTGGATCCTCCTGCGTGCGCTCTAGCGCGTCGCCGCCGCCGAGGCCGGGCGACAGGCCGACGTCCCCACGAACACGCAGCCCAAGGTCATCCCGCCTCCACCTGGTTACGTCTGAGCGCCGGTGGGCAGGCCCGAAAGAGGAACGGTGACCACCAGGTCGGCGAACGACCGCGACGATCCCAGCGGCCGCGGCGGTCACCGGAGTCCGCGCCCGGCATTCACTCCGATGGGGGCACCGGCATAGCCGGCGCCCCCCACACGTCACCTTTGGACACGCTGGGGCGGTCGGCGCCGAAGACGTTGCAGCACGGTGACAGCATCGTGCACGGGCGCGTCCTCTGAGGCGGCGACCGGACTGGCGGCGGCCGAGCCCGTCCGCGCGCGAACTCACTCGACAGGCCGAACCAGCCTGGCTGGGCGCGGGCACGGGCCGAGCGGAACCCGGAGCGGGCGGGTGGTGCCGTGATGTCGAGTGGATTGGGCGGGAGATGCGACCGGTGGTGGTCTCGCCCGGAAGTCGTCGCGTGAACCCTTGGGCCCGTATGGTCGGAAGGGCTCGGATACGGAACCATACATCTGGTGTTTCACGTGAAACAGCAGGACCCCGGGCTGACGAGGGAGGGCCGGAGACGCGCTTCTGGAGCGCATTGCCGCCATCCACTCTCCGGCGACCACGGCGGGATACCATGATGACGCCGGCGATCGCCCATGCGCGCGCGGCGAGGAGGGCCTGATGGGTAGATATGACGAGTCATCCCCCATAGGTGATCTGCCCCGACCGACGTCGACCCGGGTCATCGCCTTGGCCAATCAGAAGGGCGGCGTCGGGAAGACGACGACCACGGTCAATCTGGGGGCGGCCTTGGCCGACCTCGGCTTCCGGGTACTGGTTGTGGACCTTGATCCCCAATCGAACGCCAGCACGGGTCTCGGCGTCAACCCGAGGTCGCTCGAGGTGTCCGTCTACGACGTCTTGTTGAACGACGTTCCCCTCGAGGATTGTGTCGAGCCCACCGCGGTCAAGAACCTGTTCCTGGCCCCCGCGAGCCTCGATCTGGCGGGCGCGGAGATCGAACTCGTCCCGGCGTTCAGTCGTGAAGGTCGCCTCCGTGACGCCCTACGACCCGTTCTCGACGACTACGACTACATCGTGATCGACTGTCCCCCGTCCCTCGGGCTGTTGACCGTCAATGCGCTCACCGCCGCCACCGAGGTCTGTGTCCCGATCCAGTGTGAGTACTACGCCCTCGAAGGCCTAGGTCAGTTGCTCCGCAACGTCGATCTGGTCCGGAAGAACCTGAACCCGACGCTCGAGGTGTCGACCATCGTCTTGGTCATGTACGACGCGCGCACCAATCTGGCGGTCCAAGTCGCCGACGAAGTGCGAGAACATTTCGGCGAGAAGGTGTGCCGGCAGGTCATTCCGAGAACGGTGCGGCTGTCGGAGGCACCGAGCTTCGGGCAGCCCATCACGACGTTCGACCCCGTCTCCCGGGGTGCGTTGGCCTACCGGGAGCTGGCCAAGGAGGTGGCTCGTGCAGCGACGTAGTGGTCTGGGGCGGGGTCTCGGTTCGTTGATTCCGAGCGAGGTGCGGGCCGGGGAGAACGAATCCGAACTGATGGATGTCCCGGTGTCGATGGTCGAGCCCAATCGGTACCAGCCTCGCGAGCACTTCGACGAGGAGTCGCTCGAATCGCTCACAGCGTCGATTCGCGAGCTCGGCGTGCTTCAGCCGATTCTCGTCCGTCCGCTCGATGACGGATTCGAGCTGATTGCCGGCGAGCGCCGCTGGCGGGCTGCTCGGCGGGCCGGCCTGCAGCACATCCCGGCGATCGTGCGGCCCGTGGCCGATCTGGCGTCGCTCGAGCAGGCGGTGGTGGAGAACCTGCATCGCCAGGATCTGAACGCCATGGAGGAAGCTGCGGCCTACCAGCAACTGGTCGACGACTTCGGCATGACCCAGGACCAGGTCGCGTCTCGTGTGGGCCGAAGCCGGTCTGCGGTGGCCAACACCTTGCGGCTCCTCCACCTCCCGCCGATCGTGCAGCGTTACGTGGTCGAGGGCGTGTTGTCGGCCGGCCACGCCCGAGCGCTTCTCGCTTTGGCCGACGACGAACAGCGTTGCCGTATGGCGGACATGATCGTCGAGGATGGCCTCAGTGTCCGAGAGGCCGAGGCGCTGTGCCGCGGGGGAGGGGACGACCCCGACGACGGGCGAGAGCCGGACCCGGCCGACGATACGACGGTCGAGGCAGTTTCGTCGGCCCCGAAGGCACCCCGCCTCAAGGAGCCCGCGTTGTTGGAACTCGAGGAGCTGCTGGGCGATCATCTGTCCACGCGGGTGAACATCGAGCTGGGTGCGAGTCGCGGACGGATCACCGTCGAGTTCGCTGACTTGGATGATCTCGAACGCATCTACCACCAGATGCGTCCCGCCGATTGAGGATCGAACACACGTATGGTCGAGGGGAGGCTCGACCATGACGTGAGGCTGGAGGAACCGTCGAGCGCCAGCTCATCGTCAGAGTTTTCCCCAGGCTGTGGTCAAACCTGTGGGTAGGCGGCCCGCAACCAGTCTTCAATGGCCTCCACGAGGGCGGCCACGAGGTCCGTTGGATGACTGGTCACCAGCACCGCAGGACCGAGTCGTACGGTGACTGCCGGCATCCGGGTCTCGCGCAGCGCCGGGAGTCGTTTGCCCTCGACCACACCCTCGGAGAGGGTGGATCGTTGATGGAGCCTTTCGTCGATCAGGTCGGCCAACAATCGGCCGGCAGGCGACTCGAAACCCTCGGTGGCGAAAAATCGGACGGCGCACTCGTCGTGGTCGCTCAGCTCGAAGGCCAGAAACACGTCGGCGCCGAAACGGTTGGCGGTCGAGGCCATCACGGAACCGTCGGGGTGGGTCAGGGTCAACACGACGGCGCTACGATCGCGCAGGGTGCGAGCGAGGCTCCCCGCGAGAACGGCGGCCCCTCCGGCATCAGCCAGCAGCATGCGGACTCCCGCGAGGGTGCGTGGACCGTCCTCGTGATGGCGTTGCTCGAGCACCACCGCCACCGGGACCGACGTACCCGGTCGGCGGCCCAGCCGGCGCATGGCACTGATGGTGTCGGGGCCGACCACGCCGTCGGGGCTGAGGCCGACGTTGCGCTGAAACTCGCTGGCGGCGTCGCGCGTCTCGGGTCCGAAGATGCCGTCGACCCGCCCCCGGTGGAAGCCCAGGGCGGACAGGGCGAGCTGCAACTGGTGGACATCGTCGCCGCGAAGCATCGGGGCGTGGAGATACAAGAGACGGTCGCCCAATTCGAAACCCGACTCCACGAGCGCTGCCCATGTGTGAGGGCCGCACACGCCGTCGACCTCGAGCCCTCGATCGGCCTGGAAGGTGCGCACCGCCTGCTCGGTCCCGGAGCCATACCAGCCGGCGGTGTCGCTCCCCACAGCGTGGCCGGCGGAGGTGAGCCGGCGCTGGAGGTCCCGCACCGCGACGTCCGTCGCACCGGGAGCGAGGCGAGGGCTCGTCATGCTCGTGGTCCTGAGCGATCCGAGGAGCGTGCCATGCCGGTCAGCCTACGGATGCCGGCGGGTGGGCGAGTCGACTCGCCGGAGCGAGCGCGGCCGGCCGACGTCCGGTTGACGGGGCGCGCCGGAAGCGGGCATGTTGCCCACACGATCCGTGGAGGTGGCGATGCAGGCCGTACGAGCAGTCGATGGCATGGCGAGTGTGGTCGACGTCGACGAGCCGCAGGGTGACGGTGTCCTGATCGACGTCCATTCGGTCGGGATCTGCGGGAGCGATCTTCGGCTCGTGGACTGGCTGTCCAACGTGCCGATCACCCTCGGACACGAGGTCGCGGGCGTCACCGCCGATCGTCGTGCCGTCGCCGTGGAACCGCTCGTGTCGTGCCGGTCGTGCAAGATGTGCGCGGCCGGGCACCACAGCCGATGCCAGGGGTCCCCGCCACCGCGCATTGTCGGCGTCTCCCTCGACGGCGGCATGGCGCCGCGCTGCCTGGTTCCCGAGACCACGTTGGTGCCGTTGCCGGCCGGGGTCGAACCCGGGGTGGCCTGCCTGGTCGAACCACTGGCCGTCGCCGTTCACGGTCTGCGTCGCCTGAGCTCGCCCACCGGATCGCTGGCGGTTGTCGGCGGTGGCGCCATCGGCCTCAGCACTGTGGCGGCGGCTCGTTTCCTCGGCACCACGGCCGCCATGGAAGCGAGACACGAGCACCAGCGCGCGGCCGCGGATCGCCTCGGCGCGACGCTGGTCGGAGACAGCTCCCGTTTCGATGTCGTGGTCGAAGCCGCGGGCACCGCATCGGCGCTCGAGCGTTCGATCGAGTTGTGTCAGCCCGGTGGAACGGTCCTGGTGCTCGGGAGCTACTGGGGTGACGTGCCCCTGCCGGCCATGGCGCTGTGTGCCAAGGAGGTCACCCTGGTCCCGGCGGTCATGTACGGCCGGGGCGGCTCCTCACGGGACATCGATGTCGCCGCGCAGGTTCTGGCCTCGGACCCGGCGATCGCTGATTCGCTCATCACCCATCGCTTCGCGCTGGCCGACGCGTCGGCCGCGTTCGCCGCCGCATCCGACAAACAGGCTGGCGTGATCAAGGTCGTCATCGACCCTCGCCGGTAGGACAGCCGACACCGGGCTCGGGCAGAATCGTCGCTGTTCGCGCACCGCTGACCGACTCGAGGACCCCATGGCCGACGACCGCCCGCTCGATGAGCAGATTCTGTTCCGCATCGAGAACGACGTGGCCTGGATCACGATCAACCGTCCCGAGCGAGGCAACGCCATCACCCCGGAGTGTCGCGATCGGATCCGACACCTGCTGGAGGGGCTCAACGGGCACTTCGACGCGCGGGCGGTCGTACTGACGGCTGCGGGGGAGAAGATGTTCTGCCCGGGCGCGGACATATCGACGGACCGGGTGTACCCGGCTCGGCCCGAGGGTGCGCCGGACCTGATCGTCGGCGAGCCGCGCCGCATGATGCTGGAGGGTCAACTCCGGCTCGTCCCGGCCATCATGGATTGCGAGCTCCCGGTGATCGCCGCCGTGAACGGCACAGCGGCCGGGGTCGGTGTGCACATCGCCTTGGCGTGCGACCTCGTGATCATGGCGGACAGCGCCAAGTTCATCGAGGTGTTCGCGCGGCGAGGGCTGATCCCGGACGGTCTGGGCGCGTGGTTGCTCCCGAAGTTGATCGGCCCACACAAGACGAAGGAGCTGATGTTCTTCGCTGAGGATGTGTCGGCCGCCAAAGCACACGAGATGGGGCTGTGCAACGCGGTCGTGCCGTCGGGCGAGCTGATCGACCGCGCTCGTGCCTGGGCGGAACGCCTCGCTTCGGGACCCACTCGGGCGTTCATGATGACCAAGTTCATGGTGAACAAAGGGCTCGAC
Source organism: uncultured Acidobacteriota bacterium (assembly GCA_963732655.1). Classification (GTDB taxonomy): domain Bacteria; phylum Actinomycetota; class Acidimicrobiia; order Acidimicrobiales; family SHLQ01; genus CAVTWS01. Next base: position 247,254 of record CAVTAI010000017.1, read on the forward strand.
GCCGATCGCGACACCATGGCCCAGATGGAGGCATGGCTGGTCGAGGCCAACAATGGTGCCGCCGACGCGCAGGAAGGGGTCAACGCCTTCCGGGAGCGGCGCGACCCGGTGTGGCGCGGGTTCTGATCTCGGCTCGCTACGGGCGGATGGTGGCGGCCCGAGTGAAGTAGCTCAGCGGTTTGGGTCCCTTGATGTACCGCTGCTCGAGGTCCACGATCTCGAACCCCGCATCGGTCAACAGGCGGACCGTGTCGCGGCTCAGGTGGCAACCGTCGAACAGGCGACTCTGGATCGGGTCGATGCGTTCCTGCCATCGGGCCACCGATGGTTCGGGGGAGCGGCCGTGTTCGACGAGGTGGAATCGTCCACCCGGCCGGACCACCCGGCGGAGCTCGGCGAGCGCCTGTTCCGGGTGGGAGACGGTGCACAGGGTGAACGTGCACAACGCGCCGTCGAGGCTGGCATCGGCGAAGGGCAGCACCTCCCCATCGAGACCGGCGTAGACCACCTCGGTGGGACTCGACGTGACCCGCTCGGCGGCCAACTTGCGGCCGACTGTCGCCGGGTCGACTGCGTACACCCGGGTCAGCGCGTCGGGATACACCGGGACGTTCAGACCCGACCCGAAACCGATCTCGACGATCTCTCCGCTCAACCCGGCGGTGGTGCGCGCCCGCCATCGCGCGATCTCGGCGTTGCCGAGGGCCTTGTCGACGAAACGCGGGAGGATCTGCTCACGGTAGAAGCCCATGGCGTCACCGTAGGGCACCGGGGTGGCCCACCGATAACGTTGGCTGTCCGACCGGCCGCGTGCCGCGTCTGGACCCTGTCGAGGAGGAACGATGGCTGCTGCGGTCACCGTGTACCACAACCCCAACTGAAGTACGTCCGAATATGCGCTGGCGGTCGCCAGCGAAAAGGGCGTCGAGGTCGAGGTCAACCTGTACCTCAGGACCAAACCGGGACGTGAGGAGCTGGAGTCGCTGGTGGCGCGTCTGGAGGATCCGGTCGAAGACCTGGTGCGCAAGGACAGCTTCTTCGACAAGCTCGGTCTCGACCCGCAGGATTTCGTGGGCCGCCCGGATTCAGTGGTCGACATCCTGGTCGCGCACCCGAGATTGCTGCAGCGACCGGTGCTCGCGGCCGCCGATCGGGCCATCATCGGTCGCCCTCGCGACCGGGTTGCCGACTTCTTGACCCGCTGAACCAAGACCGACCCGAGCGGTGGCTTTCTACTCTGGGCCACCCGAGCGGTGGCTTTCTACTCTGGGCCACCCGAGCGGTGGCCGTTCTACTCTGGGCCACCCGAGCGGTGGCCGTTCTACTCTGGGCCACCCGAGCGGTGGCCGTTCTACTCTGGGCCACCCGAGCGGTGGCCGTTCTACTCTGGGCCACCCGAGCGGTGGCCGTTCTACTCTGGGCCACCCGAGCGGTGGCCGTACCCCTGACCGCCCCACTGATCGGCGACGCCGAGTCCGGCCATCGCCGGCGTCCCTGAGGACGGGGTCGGGGTGAAGGTCACCGGCAGGCGTTTGATGCCGCCGATGAAGTTCGACCGCAAGTACGCGGGCTCTCCGGCCAGCGCCATGTCGGGGAGGCGGGTGGCCAACTCCTTGAACAGCAGCCGGATCTCCATGCGGGCCAGGTTGGCGCCCAGACAGAAGTGGGGGCCACCGCCCCCGAATCCGATGTGGTCGTTCGGCGACCTGGTGATGTCGAACGTGTAGGGGTCGTCGAAGACGCGCTCGTCGCGGTTGCCGCTGATGTACCAGACGACCACCTTGTCGTCTTCTTTGATGAGCGTTCCAGCCAGCTCGGTCGCCATGGTGGCAGTGCGCCGGAAGTGGAGCACGGGCGAAGCCCACCGCGTGATCTCCTCGACGGCGGTGGGCATGAGGCCGTCGGGATCGGCGCAGAAGCGCTGCCACTGGTCGGGCCGGCGGAGGAACTCGAGCATGCCCCAGGAGGCGGTGTTGCGGGTCGTCTCGTTGCCGGCGACGCAGAGCAGCAGGAAGAACATGTCGAACTCGAACTCGGAGAGGGCGTCGCCGTCGATCTCGGCGCTCAGCAACGTGGTGACGATGTCGTCGGCGGGTCGGTTGCGGCGTTCGGTCTGGAGGTGGTGCGAGTACTCGTAGAGCTCCCCGAACGCGCGGTCGACATCGGCCCGGTCGGTGCTGAAGTCCGGATCGTCGGCGCCGATCATGGCGTTGGTCCACTCGAAGATCTTGGAGCGATCCTCGACCGGGACGCCGAGCATCTCGGCGATCGCCTGCAGGGGGAGCTCGGCGGACAGGTCGGTGACGAAGTCGGCCGTGCCACTTTCGCACACGGCGTCGACGATCCGACTGGTGCGGTTCTGCAGGTACGCCTCGAGGAGCCCGATCATGCGAGGTGTGAACCCCTTGTTCACCAGCTTGCGGTACCGCGTGTGCCGGGGGGCATCCATGTCGAGCATGATGCTGTCGCGCCGCATCTGTGCATCGGGTTCCACGTTGTCGACGATCTGCGTGCCGCCCCGGTTGCTGGAGAAGCGCTCGGGGTGCCGGCTGACCTCACGGATGTGCTCGTGACGGGTCACGGCCCAGAAACCCGGCCCGTCCGGCTCGTCCATCCAGTGGATGCCGTTGCCGCTGGCGCGCAACCGACGCAGCCACTCGTGGTGCTGCTGCGCCTGGAAGGCGTCCTTGTCCATCAGGTCGATATCGGACAGATCGGCGTCACGCTCAGCCATAGGACCCCCTCCCGGTGATTCGCGAACCGTAGCGCCCTGGTCGTCGTGGGGCGAACGGCTCGTTCGGTTCGGTGTCGTGCGGCCCAGGACGAAGGGCCGGTGGGCGCATGCGGCGGTCCTGGGCTGGTCACTAGACCATAGAGATGTCCTTCTGGCGCCCTGACGCGGACTCCCGGGCTCGGGTGATCTCGGTTGCGGTGCTCGTGACGGTCACCGGCGTGGTGGCCGCAGTCGCGGCATCCACCGGAGCGGCCGATGGGTCACCGGGCGAGGTGTCGACCGAGGTGTTGGGTGTCGTCGTCGACCGCCCGACCGACGAACCCGACGTCGTCGACGAGCTGGGTGATGGATCACCGGCGATCACGACGTCGACGACCGTTCTCGCTGCCGAGACCGACGCCACGACCACGAGCGCGCCGCCGCCGACACCGACGACCGCTGCCACCCCTCCTCCGACCACGACCACGGCGACTCCCTCGACCCGGCCGCCGTCGGATCTTGCGCCCCCGCCCGTTCCCGCGCCGCCTGTCGACCTGTCGTTCCTCGTCCCGGCGACCGAGACGACGATCTCCGTGCCGGAGACCGTGCCGGTCGAGTCGACCCCGCCCCCGGTGGAGACGACGATGCCGGCGACCAGCGTGCCGCCCTCGTCGGCGAACGAGACGATGGGCGCGGAGGCGGAGCGTCTGATCGCCTACCCGTTCCGGCAGATGCTCAGCGGATGGACCATTCGGTACCTCTCCGGACGCGGCGGCGTACGCGGATTGACGTTCCCGGATTCGAACACCATCGAGATCTACGTCCGCGCCGGCGACACCGCCTCGGTCGTCGCCCGCGTGCTGGCTCACGAGCTCGGCCACGCCGTCGACGTATCGTTGAACAGCGAGGCGGATCGGCAGCGTTGGCGAGAGGCTCGCGGCGCGGGCCCGGAGGTGGCGTGGTGGCCGACCTCCACCACGTTCGACTTCGACACCCTCGCCGGGGACTTCGCCGAGGCGTTTGCGGTCTGGCAGGTCGCCGCGGACAGCCGCTCGAACGTGGGCGGTTCGTTGACGGCTGACCAACTGGCGATCATCGCCGAATTGGCGCAAGGTTGACGCGGCCCAGCTCGTCGCGTGGTGCCAGGATCGGTGAATGGGATGTTTCCGGTGATGATCGAGGGCGAGACCATCGTCCTCCGCGAGATCACTCGCCATGACACCGCGGCCGTGCAGCGATGGACGGGGGATGACCACGCCGTCGCCCACGTACCGCTCGGGCCGACGTCGGTGAGCGAGGCGGCGACGTACGTCCGGCAGCTCGTGCGGGAGAGTCGGCAGCGCCCTCGGCGAGTCGTCACCCTGGGCATCGTCGTTCGGCGGGACGACGACCTCGTCGGTACGGTGGGCCTGACCATCGACAGCGTCACGCACCGACGCGCCGAGCTCGGGTACATCCTGCGCCGCGACCGCTGGGGCGCCGGCCTGGCGAGCGAGGCCGCCTCGCTGATGCTCGATCTCGCGTTCGGCGAGCTGGGCCTTCATCGGGTGTGGGCGGCGTGCGATGTCGACAACCCGAGCTCGGTCCGGGTGCTCGAGAAGTGTGGTTTCACCCGCGAAGGGCGGCTCCGGGCCGACCTTCGCATCGGCGACGACTTCCGTGATGCGTGGTTGTACGCCATCCTCGAGGACGACCGTCCCTCGACCGAGACCTACCTGTGAATCCCCTGTTTCGCGGGCAGCGGGCACGGTTGTAGGGTGACGCCTCGTTCCGGGAGATGGGTCTCCCGCCATCGACCTAGGACCTTCGGAGAACCACATGCGCGCTGCCATCCTTCGCTCCACCGGTGACACCCAGCTCGAGCTGGCCGACGATGTCGAGGTCCCGGATCCTGCGGCGGGCCAGGTGCTGGTGAAGATCACCCACACCGGGCTGTGCCACTCCGACGTGTCGGCCATGAACGGCACCCTTCCGGTGCAGACACCCGCGGTGCTCGGGCACGAAGGCGCGGGGATCGTGGATTCGGTCGGTCCCGGCGTCACCTCGGTCGCTCCCGGTGATCACGTGATCGTGGTGTGGTCGCCGCCGTGCGGCTCGTGCATCTACTGCACGGGTCGCAAGCAGCCGAACCTGTGCACCACGCTCATGTTCACACCCGTCGCCGACAAGTTCCGCCAGGGCAACACGGTGTTGGGCGCCATGGCCGGCGCCGGCACCTTCGCCGAGTACTGCGTGCTGCTCGAGCAGGCCGTGGTGAAGATCCCCGACGACGTCCCCCTCGATGTCGCCTCGCTCATCGGCTGCGGTGTCATGACCGGTGTCGGTGCGTCCATCAACACCGCCAAGGTCACGGTCGGCTCGTCCGTCGTCGTGTTCGGTGCCGGCGGCGTGGGCATCTCGGCCATCCAGGGGGCCCGTATGGCTGGCGCCGCCGAGATCGTGGCGGTCGACATCAACCCGGACAAGCTGGCCGCCGCCACGCGGTTCGGCGCGACCCACGCCGTGACCCCTGATCAGCTCGACGACGCCAAGATGACGGTGACCGGCGGCGACGGTTTCGATTTTGCCCTGGAGTGCATCGGCAACGCCACGGTGATGCGCACGGCGTACGACATGACGAGGCGGGGTGGTACGACCTGCATCGTCGGCGTGGGCCGGGCCGATCAGATCCTCCCGCTGTCGGCTTTCGAGCTGTTCTTCAACGAGAAGACCCTGGTCGGGTCGTACTACGGCGGGGCCGACACCCGCACCGACTTCCATCGCCTGCTCGGCCTGTGGCGGACCGGCAAGCTCGACCTCGAGGGCATGATCACCCGCCGTTTGACCCTCGACCAGATCAACGACGGCATCGACCAGATGCTCAACGGCAACGTCGTCCGCCAGGTGATCGCGTTCTGAGCAACCGGAGCCGCATGGCTGGTCTCGTGTCGCATCTCCTACGATGAGGCTCGGATCTCCGGCCGGAACGTCCGCTCCCGGCCCTACTTCCCCAACCCACTGAAGTTCCGCCACGGCGGACGATGAATCGAGGCGTCATGAAAGTTGTCGTCGACTACGACCTGTGTGAGAGCAACGCCATCTGCATGGGGCTGGCCCCGCAGGTGTTCGAGGTTCGCGACGACGACTTCTTGTACGTCCTCGACGAGAACCCGCCCGAAGAGCTGTGGGAGAACGTCCGCCTGGCCGTTCAGCGCTGCCCGAAGCAGGCGATCTCGCTGATCGAGTCCTGAGTTGCGTCCGCCCGGCGCGATCGTCGTCGTCGGCGCGTCGCTGACCGGCCTCCGGGCGGTCGAAGAGCTTCGGAGAGTCGGTTTCAGCGGCACGATCACCTTGATCGGCGACGAGTCGCGTCTGCCGTACGATCGCCCGCCCCTGTCCAAGCAGGTACTCGCCGGCGAATGGGAACCGGGTCGGGTCGAGCTGCTGACCGCCGACCGAGCGTCCGAACTCGAGGTGTCGATCCGTACCGGCCAGGCGGCCACCGGGATCGATCTCGAGCGTCGCCGGGTTCGGCTCGATGGTGACGAGGTGCCCTACGACGGGCTGGTCATCGCGACGGGCGCCGCGTGCGGACCCTCCCGGGGACCGAGGCCATGACCGGGGTCTTCGGTCTGCGCACCCTGGATGACGCCGTGGCACTGCGGCGATCGCTCGACGCCCGGCCCGCACGCGTGGCCGTCGTCGGCGCCGGTTTCATCGGGGCCGAGGTCGCGGCGACCGCTCGCCGGCGGGGTCTCGAGGTCACCCTCATCGAGGCGCTGCCGCAACCCTTGGCGAGGGTGCTGGGCGACGAGATGGGGTCGGTGTGCGCCGATGTCCACCGTGATCACGGCGTCGATCTCCGACTCGGCGTCGGCGTCGATCGGGTACTCGGTGACGATCGGGTGGAGGGGCTCGTGCTCGCCGACGGTTCCACCGTCGAGGCCACTGTGGTGGTGGTGGGCATCGGGGTCGTGCCCAATACGGAATGGCTCGCCGGCTCCGGCTTGACCATCGACAACGGTGTCGTGTGCGACGAGACGGGGTTGGCGGCCCCGGGTGTCGTGGCCGCCGGAGATGTCGCGCGGTGGCCGAACCCGGCGTTCGGAGGCGAACTCATGCGCGTCGAGCACTGGGACAACGCCGTTGAGCAGGCTGGGCATGTGGCCCGACGCCTGCTCGTCCCTGACGACGAGGCGGTTCCCTACGCGCCCATCCCGTACTTCTGGTCCGATCAGTACGACCGCAAGATCCAGCTCGCCGGCCGCCCGGGCCCCGATGACGAGGTGCGAGTCGTGGTCGGGAGCCTTGAGGAGCGTCGGTTCGTCGCTCTCTACGGCCGTGACGGTCGACTCCGAGCGGGCCTGGGCATGAACCGACCGCGCCACGTCATGCAGGTTCGCCAGCTGCTCGTCGGGGGAGCGAGTTGGGCGGACGCGTTGGCCTGGGCCGAATCGCAGAGCTGATCCGATCGTGACGGCGTTGGCCTGGGGCGGGGCCGTGATCGCCGCCCTGGCCGCGTTGGCCGACTGGTGGTCGGTGGCTCCCACCAAGCCGGCGATCGTGCAGTTGGTCGCCAAGCCGGCGATCGTGCAGTTGGTCGCCAAGCCGGCGATCGTGCAGTTGGTCGCCAAGCCGGCGACGTTGCTCGCCTTGATCGTGGTGGCGGTGGCGGTCGATCCGTTCGATGACGGGATCCGGGCCGTGGTCGTGGTGGCGCTGGTCTGGTCACTGATCGGTGACGTGGTGTTGATGGTGGAGCGGCTGCCGTTCGTGGCCGGGTTGGGCGCGTTCCTGGTCGCTCACGTGGCGTACGTGATCGCGTTCGCCGGGGCGGGGTGGACGGGCTGGGCGACCGCTGGGCTGGCCGTGGCAGCCGTGGGCGCGCTCGTGGTCGGGAGGCCTCTGATCCGAGCGGTCGCGGCGCGCGGCGAGCGAGGGTTGTCCGTCGGCGTGGCGGTGTACATGGTCGCCATCTCGGCGATGATGGTGAGCGCGTTCGGCGTCGGTGACCCTCTCGTGATGGTCGCCGCCATCGGTTTCTATTGCTCGGACGCCGTGCTCGGTTGGGATCGATTCGTGCGGCCGGTCCGCAACGCTCGACTCGCGGTGCACGTGACGTACCATCTGGCGCAGGCAGGTTTCGTGGCATGGCTCGTGGTTGGTTCATCGGCGTGATCGTCGCCCTGACGGGCGTCGCAACCGCGTGCGGTTCGTCGGACAGTATCGACGTCGCGGATCTGGTCGACCGGTTGCCGGCGATCGTGGCCCCGGATCAACCCGAGGCGGTGACGAACGTCGTGTGTCCCGATGCGATCGATCGTCGCCCGGGCGCGGTCGACTTCTGCCAGGCCCGCCTGTCGGGTGATCCGATCACCATCACGGTCACCCAGGTCGACGGCGACGGCGCGATCAGCGTGTCGATCGACGCCGTGCCGTTGGTGGTCGAGTCGTTGAGCGATGACCTGGCCGCCCGCCTGACCGAGGACCTGGGCCGGCCGGTCACGGTCGGCTGCGCCGGGCCGCGCCTCATCGTTCCCGCCGCCGGCGATGTGGTGGCGTGCGAGCTGACCGATGAATCGGGCACGCAGCCGGTCACCGTGACGCTGCGAGACGCCAGCGGCGCGTACGAGGTCAGACTGGGGTGAACTCGGCCAGGTGATCGGCCAGGCGCGCGGCCTGCCCGGCGCGCCACGTGCCGTAGACGCCCATGCGTTCGCGGTGTTGGCGGATCTGGCGTTCACCGCTGGCGACGGGGTGCGTGTCGAGGAACTCGATGACCGCGGCCGACAGCTCGGGCGTGGACAGCCAGCGGATTCCGTCGAGCAGGCGCGGCACGGCCGAGGTGGGGATGCGGGCGAGGATGGCGTCCCAATGCGACTCGATGAACGCCCAGGCGTCAGCGCCCCCGGCTCGGTTTCGGAGACAGACGCGCAGGATGAAGGCGGCGTCTTGGCCGCGGATCTCGTCGCCGAGGGCGAGCTCGCATGTGGCGAGGACCTGGGCCGGGTCCGGGAACTCGGCCAAGGCCCGTTGGAATCGTTCCTCGTCCTGGGGGTCGTGGGTGGCGCTCGCTCGCTCTCGCATGTCAGCCCAGTCGGCCGCGGTCCCGTTGGCGGCGACGATGTGGGTCGCGGCGGCGCGCAACGCGGCATCGGTCGATGGGTCCGCCAACCAGTCGTGGGCTTGCTGGATGCGAGCCGGGGTCGGGGCGTGTGCCCCGGCCAGGGCGACGACGAGGCCGCGCGCCTCACGGAGGCGGGGCGAGTCGTCGGGGTGGGGGTCGCTGCCGTAGACGGCGAGGAATGATTCGGTGAGCGCTTGAACGAAACGCTCGAGGTGGGGCTGGGTGTCATCCCCGATGATGTGGGACACGAGGGTGACGACCTCGGTGATGCGGCGCCAGACGTCGGCGTCGTCGTCGTGTCGGAGGGCGAAGACCCGGTCGAGAACGGCGGGGCCCGGGAGCTCGCCGGCCAGGCTCAGGGCCATGGCGTCGTCGAGCCACGTGTAGCGCTCCACGGCGGTCAGTCCGGGCGGCGGGGTGTCCGGCGCGCCGATCACGTTGACGCGGTAGAAACCGGAGGCGGCAACGTTGGCGGTGGCGATCGGGGCGGTCACGGTGAGCTCGGTTGCTTCCTCTCCCTCCACGAGGAGGGCGTGCACCGACCCGTCGGTGCAGCGCAGGCGGACGGGGACCGCCCACGGGGCATCGTCGGGCAGGCGGTCGTAGCGGAAGCGCCGCTGGCGAAGGCTGACCCGGTCGCCGTCGACCGACACGTCGATGCACGGGAACCCGGGTTGGAAGATCCACGACTCCATGATGCGCCGCACCGGTTGGCCGCTGGCTTCTTCGAGCGCGTCCCACAGGTCATGCGTCTCGGTGTTCCCGAACTGGTGACGATCCAGGTAGATGCGAACGCCCGTCCGGAACACGTCGGCGCCGAGGTACTGCTCCAGCATGCGCAGGACCGACGCCCCCTTCTGGTACGTCAGGACGTCGAACATGTCGTCGGCGTCCGACGGCGTGTGCACCGGGTACTCGATCGGCCGGGTGGCGCCGAGAGCGTCGACGTCGAAGGCGGGTGCCCGACCGGCGGCGAAGCTCGTCCACCGGTCCCACTCGGGTCGGTAGGCGTCGGTGGCCGCGGTCTCCATGAAGGTGGCGAACGCCTCGTTGAGCCACAGGCCGTTCCACCACCGCATGGTGACGAGATCGCCGAACCACATGTGGGCCATCTCGTGGTTGATGACATCGGCGACCTCTTGGAGGTCGCTCGGGGTGGCGCGTTCCTCGTCGACGAGCAGGAGCACCTCGCGGAAGGTGATACAGCCGAGGTTCTCCATGGCGCCGGCGGCGAAGTCCGGGATGCCGACGAGGTCGACCTTGTCGCTCGGGTAGGCGATGCCGTAGTAGTCCTCGAAGAACTCGATGGAGTGGACGGCGACGTCGAGGGCGAACCCGGTCATGTCCGCGCGGCCGGGGCGGTGCACGACTCGGACGGGTACCCCTCGAACGTGGTGCGGGTCGGTCGCGTCGAGACGGCCGACGACGGCGGCCACCAGGTAGGTCGACATCGGGATGGTGTTCGCGAACGTGACGCGGCGTCGGCCGTCGGGCAGCTGCTCGTCATGGGCCTCACCCGTGTTGGCGACAGCCAGGTCTGACGGATCGACGACGAGGGTGAGGCCGAACGTGGCCTTGAGGTCCGGTTGGTCCCAACACGGGAACACGCGACGGGCGTCGGTGGCTTCCATCTGGGTCACCGCCACAGTCACGGTTCCATCGTCGGTGGGATAGGTGCTGCGGTAGAACCCTTCGAGCCGGTCGGAGAGGGTGCCGGAGAAGGCGATGACGAGTTGAACCGGGCCGGCGGGGATCGGGCGCTCGACGTGGAGGTGGAGTCGCTCGGTGTCGTCGTCGAGTTCGACCGTCGCCGGCTGGTGGTTGTCGCCGACGATCACGGAGGCCTGTTCGATGGTCAGGTCTACCGAGTTGCAGGTGAGCACCGAGGTGGTGTCGTCCACCACGATGTCCGAGACGACGCGGCCGCGAAAGGTGCCGGTGGTGAGGTCCGGAGCCAGCTCGATGGCGTAGTGCCGCGGCGTCACACCATGGAGCCGATGAGGGTCGGCATCGGCGGGACGTGACTGGGGATGGGTCGTTCGACTCATGGTGCGCTTCCTGTCGGTCCCGGCGGACGACTGTTGAGTCTCGCGCCAGTCCGGCGGGTCGAGGCGCCGCCCGGTCCGATCTCGCGCTGCGTGGGGGATCGCAACGCGATCGTCACCATTTGGCCACGCGTTGGCGCGATGCGTTTGGTTAAGTGCAGAGAGCGGCGCGGAACCCTCGCGTCGTGGTGGGCCGCCTGATCGACGGGCGGAGGGTGCGGAGGTGTTGGTCATGAACACATTTGTGAAGAGAACAGCGAGCCAGGGTCATCCCAGCCGGGTCTCGGAGGCGTGGCCCGACGTGAGCGCCGGTCTGGCCGAGGTCGATGATGACGCGTTCATTCGTGCCATCGAGGCCGGTCGCCGTCGTGAGTTGGCCCCGTCTCTTTGACGCGGGCGTCTCACCACCGCGTTGAGCCATCGTCCTCGGGCTGGTCGCCGATGCGCCGGGCCCGACATCGGCGGTTGTAGGGTCTTCGGGCCGTTCGAGTCGGCCTGGAGGACAGCGTGGACGATTGCCGGTACGACGTCGTCGGCGTAGGCAACGCCATCGTCGACGTCATCGCCAATGTCGAAGACGACTTCATCGCGACGCACGGTTTGTCCCGGGGGACCATGACCCTCGTCGACGCCGAGCGGGCGACCTCGTTGTACGCAGCGATGCCGCCGGGTATCGAGACGTCCGGTGGGTCGGCGGCCAACACGGTTGCCGGGGTGGCCTCCTTCGGTGGTCGCGCCGCGTACGTCGGCAAGGTACGTGACGATCAGCTCGGTGAGGTGTTCGCGCACGACATCCGTGCCGCCGGCGTGGCGTTCGGCGTCGCGAGCGCCCCGGCCGGCCCCCCGACTGCCCGGTGCCTGATCCAGGTCACGCCCGATGCCGAACGAACCATGAACACCTACCTCGGCATCTCGGCGCTTCTGGAGCCCGATGACGTTGATGCCGAGGTGGTGGCGTCGAGCAAGATCGTCTATTGCGAGGGCTACCTGTGGGACGTCGATGTCGCCAAGGCGGCGATCCGTCGGGCCATGGACATCGGTTCCGAACACGGCCGGCTGGTGTCGCTCACGTTGTCCGATCCGTTCTGCGTGGATCGACATCGGGCCGACTGGCTGGATGTCATCGCTGATCGGGTCGACGTGCTGTTCGCCAATCGGGCTGAGATCTTGTCGCTGTACGAGACCGATTCGCTGGACGACGCGGTGCGCGAGGTCCGCCGACACGTTCGCATGGCCTGTCTCACCTTGAGCGAGGAAGGTTCGATGGTGATCTCGGGGGACCGGACGGTGATGGTCGAACCCGTTCCCACGACCCCGGTCGATACGACCGGCGCGGGCGACCTCTATGCCTCCGGGTTCCTCTTCGGGCTGGCGCAGGGCAACGATCTCGAGGTCTGCGGTCGGTTGGCCTCGGCAGCGGCCTCGGAGGTCATCAGCCACCTGGGTGCCCGCCCGTTGATCCCGCTGCGCCGGCTGGTCGCCGACGTCGTGGCCGGCGTGCATTGAGGCGCCGTGCCAACGGCCGGCCGCGGCGCCGCGTCGGGAAGCATCGCCTCTTGCCAGCCCGATAATAGTCGTTATTATTGAAGGGTGACCGTGCCCGACCCGCTCGCCGAACGTGGTGATCTCACCGACCGCCTGCTCGACGCGGCGTCGGAGGTGTTCGCCGAACGAGGGTACGACCGGGCCGGGGTGGCCGAGATCGCCCGGCGCGCCGGCGTCACCACGGGCGCGATCTACAGCCGCTACAGCGGCAAGGCCGAGCTGCTGCTGGCCGCCGCCGATCGTTCGTTACCCGAGGCGTTCCGTCGGTTGCTCAGTGGCGAGCGTGGTGCGCAACCAGCAACCGAGGTGCTGTCGATGCTCGGCATCGACCTGCTCGACGATGTCGGGTCTCCGCTGGTCATGGAGGCCACCGTGGCCGCTCGCCGGGAACCCGAGCTGGCCGCCCGCCTCCGTCACCGCATCGAGGACGAAGAGACCCATCTGGCCAAGTTGGTCGACGAGGCCAAAGCCGACGGTCGTATCGACCCCGCGCTGTCGACCGGCGCCCTCGTGCGGTTGTGCCACGCCATCGGCGCCGGCATGACGCTGTTGCGCGAGACGGGCCTACCCAACCCCGACCCAGCCGAATGGGCTGCGGTCATCGACCGCCTCATCCTGGCCGCGGCGATGCGGCCCGATTCTGGAGACGAACGAACATGACCAACGAGACCGTGAACCCCGTCGGCGACGACATCACAACCCTGGTGGCCACGGCCAACGACGTCGACCGCATCATGGATGTGGCCGATTTCAACCGTGGCGACGACGATGTCCTCCACGCCGTGCGCGACAACGCGGCGGCGATCTTCACGTGGGACTACGAGAAGGGTGCCCGGCCGGGCCTGGAGAAGCTGTACGAGAAGGCCAAGGTGTCGCAATGGAACGCCGAGACCGACCTCGACTGGTCGATCGAGGTCGACCCGTACAACGTGCTGTCCGTCATGATGCCCGGTGAGCGGGAGTACTTCGCCGAGCATCCCGATTCGCCGGCGAAACACCTCGGCGAGGACGAGTGGCGGCAGGTCAACCTGGAATCGCTGGCGTGGCGGCTCAGCCAGTTCCTCCACGGCGAGCAGGGGGCGCTCATGTGCACCGCGAAGATCGTCGAGACCGTGCCCTGGATCGACGCCAAGTACTACGCGGCGACCCAGGTGATGGATGAGGCCCGGCACGTCGAGGTGTTCGCCAAGTACCTCGAGACCAAACTGCCGACTCGCTACCCCGTCAACCCGCACTTGCGCCTGCTGCTCGACGACATCGTCGCCGACAGCCGGTGGGACATGACCTACCTCGGCATGCAGATCATGGTCGAGGGGCTGGCCCTCGCGGCCTTCGGTTTCATGCACCAATTGACCGAGGAGCCGCTGCTCCGGAATCTCCTTCGATACGTGATGAGCGATGAGGCCCGCCACGTGGCGTTCGGCGTGCTCAGCCTCCAGGACTTCTACACCGAGCTCACCCAGGCCGAGATCCGTGAGCGCCAGGAGTTCGCGTTCGAGGCGGCGCTGCGCATGCGCGATCGGTTCGCGCAGCAGGAGGTGTGGGATCGCATGGGCGTGCCGGTGCGACCGATGGTGGCGCACATCATGGCCATGCCCGATGACCTCAAGGTGTTCCAGCGGTTGCTGTTCTCCAAGATCGTGCCCAACTGCCGCAAGCTGGGCCTGCTCGACGCCGGTGATGGATGGCTGCGTGATCGTTTCACCGACATCGGGGTGATCGAGTTCGAGAACTGGGTTGACACGAGCGACGAGTACGCCGATCTCGACGAGCTGGCCAAGGATCGGGCGGGCGAGTCGGCGGGCGTCGGTTCGTGAGCGAGCTCACCTGCTTCACCGTCACCGTGGTCGGACAGGTCGCTCACGTCGTGATGAGCCGGGGCGACGCGCTCAACACGCTCACGCCCGCATTCTGGCGCGAGCTGCCCCAGGTCGTCGGCGAGTTGAGCGACCGGGGCGACATCCGGGTCATCGTGCTGTCGTCCACCGGCAAACACTTCACCGCCGGCATGGATCTGGCCGTGTTCACCAGTGGGTCGGGCACCGGCGCGAGTGCGGTGCCGGCCGAGTTGGGTCGGCAGCGGGCGGCGCTGCGGCAATCGGCCCTCACCTTGCAGGAGGCCATCTCGTCGCTCGAACGGGCGAGGGTCCCGGTACTGACGGCGATCCAGGGTGGGTGCGTGGGTGGCGGGGTCGACCTCGTCTCGGCGAGCGACATGCGCTACGCCACGCGTGACGCCTTCTTCTGTGTCCAGGAGACGAACATCGCCATGACCGCCGATCTCGGAACCCTCCAGCGGCTGCCGAAGATCATCCCCGACGGCATCGCCCGGGAGATGGCGTACCGCGGACTCCGACTGCCGGCCGAGCGGGCGTTCCAGATCGGTCTCGTCAATGAGGTCTTCGACGACCACGACGAGATGATCGAAGGGGTGATGGAGGTCGCCCATGAGATCGCCGGGAAGTCGCCGCTGGCCGTGTGGGGCACCAAGGAGATGCTCAACTACGCCCGGGACCACTCAGTGGCCGACGGTCTGAACTACATCGCCACGTGGCAGGCCGGCATGTTCCAGCCCGGCGACATGGCCGAGTACTTCTCGGCCAAGGTCGACCAGCGGGATCCCGCCTACGACGATCTCTTGCCGACCCGGCGCGACCTGGGCTGAGGCGCGGATGCGGGCACTGGTGCAACGGGTGCGGCGCGCCCGGGTGGCGGTGGACGGAGCGGTCGTCGGTGAGGTCGGGGCCGGTCTGTGCGTGTTCGTCGGGGTGACGCACGCTGACCACGGGGACGATGCTCGGAAGCTGGCCGACAAGATCTGGAACCTCCGGGTCATCGACGACGAGGCGGGCGTCATGAACCGGTCCGTCGCCGAGACCACCCGAGCCGTCCTCGTGGTGTCGCAGTTCACCCTCTACGGGGACACCAGCCGGGGGCGGCGCCCGTCGTGGATCGCCGCGGCTCCGCCGGACCACGCCGAGCCGCTGGTCGATGCGGTTGTGGCGCACCTCCGCCAGCTCGGGGCGATGGTGGCCACCGGGCGGTTCCGGACGGAGATGCTCGTCGAGATCGACAACGACGGCCCGGTTACTGTGATGATCGAGGTGTGAACCGTCGGCGCATCTCGAACGCCCAGGAGCCGGCGATGGCCGCGGCGGCGAGGATGGCCATCGGGGTGACGCCGACCCGGCTGGCCAGGGTGCGGCCCCGCCGGAGCTCGACGGTGCGCTCGAGCACGGCCTGCTCGCCGATGCGGGTGCGGGCCACGACGGTGCCGTCGGGCGCCACGATGGCCGAGAAACCCGTGGGCGCCGCCTGGAGCACCCACCGGTCCGATTCGAGGGCCCGGAGCCGCGATGACGCGATCTGCTGGGTCTGGACGATGGTGAGCCAGTAGCTCGATCCGTTGGTCGGGTTGGCGAGGATCTCGGCGCCGTCCGTGATCGCCTCCCGGGTCCGATGCTCGAAGAACACCTCCCAGGAGATGCTGACGCCGATGGCGCCGACGGGCGTGTCGAGGAGCGCATCGCCCGTACCGGGCCGGACGTCGTGGGTCGGGAGAGCGCCGCCGGCGAACGGCTCGAGCAGGGACCGGAACGGCACGAACTCGCCGAAGGGCACCAGCTGTTCCTTGTCGTACCGGTCCACCACCAACCCTCGGGGGGTGACCGCGGTGGAATAGTTGACGGTCTCGTCCTTGTCGAGGTCGTGGAACCACCCGGGGATCAGCACCGCGCCCAGCTCACGGGCGAGGTCCTTCAGACGCTGGTCGGCTTCGCTGACGGTGAGCAGGGGTCGGCGGCAGAGGCCGGGGTCGACGACGTCGTCGAGCTCGGGGTTGACGACGTTCTCGGGCCACAGCACCAGATCGGCGTTGGTGGTGATGAGGTTCGTGGCGGCCAGGTGGCGCTCGAACACGGCGCGGTTCTCGCAGATGTTGGCGCGGGTTCGTTGGTCGCCGCCGCCTTGGACCACCGCCACGGCGACGTCGCCGGTCACCTGGGCTCGGGGCGCCACGTGGGCCAGGGCCACGACGCCGGCCACCACGGTGAGACCGGCCAGGGCCCCGATCGGTCGTCGGCGCACGACCGACGCGAGCGACCAGCCGACGATGACCACGAGGGCGGAGAGCAGCGCCGGGCCCAACAGTCGGACCGATGGCGCCAGCGGTCCTCCGATCTGGCCCATGGGAAGCGTCGCCAGCGGGACTCCGCCGAAGGGCCAGTACCAGCGGACCAGCTCGAACGCCACGATCGTGGCCGGCAGGGCGGCGGCACGTATCGGGCCGGAGGGAGTGGCGGCCAGCGCCAGGCCGAGCAGGACGGCGTAGATGCCGGCGGCGAGGACGAACCCGGGCGGAGTGAAGTCGAGCATCCAGAAGGTCCCGGGGAGCAGCCAGGCGAATCCGACGAGCACACCTCGACGAAAGCGGGATCGCCACGTCGTCGCCTCGCGCACGAGGTGGTCGAGCAACGCCATGCCGACGAACGCCAGTGGCCACCATCCCCACGGCGGCATGGAGGCCACGATGGCGAGACCGCACGACACGGTGAGCAGCAGGGTGCGGAGACGGGGTCGGTCGACGAGCACGGCGCGTGCATCATGGCCGACGCCGAGCCGAACTCACACCGCGCGCGCCACGCCCGAACGTCGCGCTCCGTCAACCGAGGCTGGTGCGGGTGAACTCGACCACGGCGGCGATCTCGTCCGAGCTGAGCTGGTCGGCGAAGGCGGGCATGCGGCCCTGGCCATTCGTCACGACGGCGATCTGGTCACCGACGTCGGGGAAGTTCGCCTCCACGACGCCCGCGAGCGGGGGGCCGATCCCGCCGCCTTGACCCTCGGCGCCGTGGCAGCTCGCGCAACGGTCGGCGAAGACGGCGGCCCCGGGCTCGGCGCCGGCCTCGGTGACCGCCGGGCTCTGGTCCTTGCCGAGGGCGAACAGACACACGACGGCGACCGCAACGGCGGCGAGCGCCGCCCGCTGGAACCGATCGACGAAGCGGTGAAAGGGCGATGTGGTCGAGGTCACGATGTGCTCCTGTCCGGCGGCTCAGAACGCGGGGAAGTCCTCGACGGTGGCCCAGAACCACACGGCGCTCGTGTACCAGGCGACGACCAAGGTGGCGAAGGTCAACCCGCCCATGACGGGGAGGAACCATCCGGGCAGGTCATGGCGTCGAACGGCGATCACCTTGGCCACGAAGATGCCGTAGAAGACGCAGCCGACGATCGAGTGCACCATGGTGCGCGACTGCAGGTCCTGGTAGCCGAGCGCCCACAGGCAATGGAACGCCACGGGGACGGTGAGAAGGAAGGCCACGGTTCCCGACAGCCGGTGGGCGTCGCCGAACCAGGCGGGGAGCCGCCGAGGGGTGCGGATCTGGCCGTAGAGCCGAAGCGCCGACAATACCTGGAACACGCCGAGGGCGACGGCCCCGGTCGCAAACCAGATCTTGAGGTTGATGGTCCGGGTGAAGATCAGCGTGTAGAGCTGGCGCCCGGTCGGGTCGTGCACCTTGCTGTAGGTACCGAGGGCGATGGCGACCGCCGTCCCGGCCACGACCGGGATGAGCACGGCGCCACCAGAGCGCGGAGGTTTGCTGACAGCTGCGCCGGCGTCGGACATGGCTCCCCCCAGGAAGTGGCGTACCCCCCTTTCTACGCCACGCGAGAGCAATCGGTTCTCGTGCACCCGTGGGGCTTCCCTGCGCCGGCGTGGCTTCGCCATCCCGGCACAGCAAGAACGAGTGCCGGCGAAGCCGGCTCGATCAAACTCGGGCGAACGGAGCGAGCGAAGCGAGCAAGTGAGCCCGAATCACAGATTCCGCCCGCAATGGGGCCAGGGGCTGGAACCGGATTCGGAGTAGAGGGCGCGCGCCATGGCGTCTTGCCACCAGAACTCGGCGGCGGCCGGGTCGACCCCGACGAGCCAGTCGAAGTGGCGGCTGGCCACGCCGTCCCAGGTGCGTTGCGAGAACTGGTAGGCCCCGCGATAACGACCGCTCGATGACACGGCGGCGTAGTTGTCGGTCGACTCGCAGTGGCGCAGGTCAGCGAGCTGGCCGTCGGTCAGGGCGGCGCGGGTGGGCTCGGTGGTCGAGAAGTAGTGGGCGACCTCCTCGGGGCTGCAGGCGGTGAGGGACGCCAGGGTGAGCGCGAGCGCGACAGTCTTGAGCAGGGGGGACATTGCGGAACCTCCATGGACATCTCGTCCGATGGTCGGGTCGGTGTGGCCGGCGGCCGGGCTGGACGGACAAGAAGCCTCGGTCCAGCGGGACACGCGTCAAACGGCGCACACCCGGTTGTGTGGGTGGCGATACGGTACCGGTGTTCCGCAACAGAACCGCAACATTTGTGACTCACGTCATAGAACGAGCGTGCGTTTCAGGCTCACTCAGAGTGACGACAGGACCGTGTTCGCCACCTCGTGCGCGTGGCCGATGCAGGTCGGGATGCCGACGCCACGGTACGAAGCCCCCACGAGGTGGAGGCCAGGGTGATCGCGTTCGACCAGGCGTTCGAGCTCTGCGGTCCGGTCGAGATGCCCCGGTGGGAACTGGGCGAGCGCGGCGGGCCAGCGCACGACCTCGACGACCAACGGCGTTGCCGCGAGCCCGATGATGTCGGCCAGATCGGCCTGAACGGCCCGGGTGAGAGCGTCGTCGGAGAGGTCCAGGTGCCGGGTGTCGTCGATCCGGCCGACGGAGGCCCGCAGAACGATCTGTCCCTCAGTCGACCAGTGCGGCCACTTCGCCGAGCCGAACGAGACCGCCGTCAGCAGCCGACCCGCCGAACGAGGGACCAGCACGCCACTGACGGCCTCGTCCCAGGGCCCCGGGGTGTTGGCCGGGACGACCAGGATGACCACGGCGACGGACGCGAACTTCAGCTGGTCCAGCGGTTCACTCACCGCGGGCACGGCCGAGAGCTGCCGGGTGGCGATGTGGGCTGGAGTCGCCACGACGACCTGGTCGGCCTCCTGCCGGCGGCCATTCGTCGTGACCGACCAGCGGCCTCCGGGAGCGGGGGCGATCTCGTCGACCGGGGCGGCGAGTTGGAGTTGCGGGCCCAGCCGCTCGGCCAACGTTCGGGTCAGCAGACCGGCTCCACCCCGGAGAGAGAGGAACACCGGGGCCACCGACAGTTGAGGATTCCGGTCGTCTCGGGGAGACCATCGGGTCAACTCTCGAAGCGCCCGGATGAGGCTTCCGCCGCGTTCGGCCGCCGCCGCCAGTTGGGCGGCCCCGACGCGGAGGCTCAGCTCGTCGGCGTTGCCGGCGTTGATGCCGCCCAGGAGCGGTTCGACGAGGCGCTCGAACACCTCGTTGCCCAACCGGTCCCGGATGAGCGGGCCGACGGCCGCATCCGCCGTCAGGGCCGCACCCGGGCGATCGAGGTCGGTGCGGGCTCGGTCCAATCCGGCATCCGACAAGGTCCCCGGCGGGAGATGGTCAAGGTCGAGAGGGACGCCGAGCACGCTGTCTGCCGGTATCGGTCGCAGCCGCTCGTCGAGCCACAGCAGCGCTCGGCGCGCCGCCGGATGGACGATCTGGTCCGTGAGCCCGAGCTCGTCGATCAGGTCGCGGGTGCTCGGGACTCGCGCCAGGAACGCATCTGCCCCGAGGTCGACGGGCGCCCCCACCAGCGGCTCCGACCACACCTTGCCTCCGGGGCGAGCGGCGGCATCGACGACCACGAGCTCGACATCGGGCCGTTGGCGCCCGATGTCGTAGGCGACAGTAAGGCCACTGACCCCGCCCCCGACCACGATGACGCGCGCCATGTCACTGGCCGGAAGCCGGGACGGCCGTGGTTTCGTGCACGAAACGGACGACCTCGGCGACGGCGTCGGGATCGGTGTCGGGGAGGACGCCGTGGCCCAGGTTGAAGATGTGGCCAGGATGACCGGCGTTGCGGGTCAAGACATCGAGGGCCCGGGCCTCGAGCTCGGGCCACGGGGCGAAGAGGGCGGTGGGATCGAGGTTGCCCTGGAGCGCCTTCTTGGGCCCGACCCGGCGCCGAGCTTCCTCGAGCGGGACGCGCCAATCGACCCCCACGACCTCGGCCCCGGCGTCGCCCATGAGATCGAGCAGCTCACCGGTCGCGACACCGAAGTGGATGCGGGGGACGCCGAGATCGGCCACCGCGTCGAAGACCTTGGTGCTGGCCGGCATGACGTAACGTTGGTAATCGGTTCGGGTCAGGGCGCCGGCCCACGAATCGAACAGCTGGATGGCTCGGGCGCCGGCCTCGACCTGGGATCGCAACGAGGCGATGGCGATGTCGGCCAACCGGTCGAGGAGGCGGGCCCACAGGTCGGGGTCGCGGTACATCAGCGACTTGGTGTGCACGTACTCGCGGGAGGGCTTTCCCTCGATCAGGTAGCTCGCCACCGTGAACGGTGCGCCGGCAAATCCGATCAGCGGGACGGACAGTTCACGAACGAGGTTGCGAACCGTCTCGAGCACGTAGGGCGTGTCCGCCTCGGGATCGAGGGGCCGCAGGCGGCGCAGGTCGTCGGCGGACCGGAACGGCTGCTCGACGACCGGTCCGATACCGGGAGCCACGGTCACCCCGAAGCCGATGGCGGCCACGGGAACGACGATGTCGGAGTACAAGATGGCGGCGTCGACCCCGTAGCGACGCACCGGCTGCAAGGTGATCTCGGTCGCCAGGTCCGGGTCGGCGATGGCATCGAGGATGGTGCCCACGCCGCGGATGGCGCGATACTCGGGCAGGCTGCGGCCGGCCTGGCGCATGAACCAGACGGGTGTGTGAGGAGCTGGTTCTCCCCGGCAGGCGCGGAGGAATGGAGCGTCGTCGAGGTCGGGCGCGGTCACGCCGTCACGGTACCCCCGGGCTCCCGTCACGGTCGCACTAGCTTGGCGAACGCCGTGGAGCAGCCCGACACCCGTCCTCGCCGCGGGCGACCCCGATCGCTGAGCGAGCACCGCATCGTCGATGCGGTGCTGGACCTGGTGGCCACCACCCGATTCGAGGACGTGTCGATGCGCGACGTCGTGGCGCGGCTCGAGGTCCCGGTGATGACGCTCTACAACTACGTGTCGGGCAAGGACGCGCTCAGCGACCTCGTGCTCGACCACATCTTGAGCCCGGTCCGGGTGCCTGGCCCCGACGCCGGAACCTGGCAGCAGCGGATGCGCACGCTCCAGAGTGAGGCTCGAGGGGTGCTGCGCGCCCATGTCGGCCTGTCGCTGCGCAACGGGTGGGGTTCCCGCGAGAGCCGGCGCCTCGCCGAGGGCGTCCTGTCGATCCTCGCCACCGGTGGTTTCCCTCCCGAGGCGGCGGCCCGAGCGTTTTCGGTGCTGTTCACGTTCATGCTCGGCCAGATCGAGATCGACGCGCTGGCCATGACCGACCCGGGACGCGAGGCGTCGTTCAGCGCCGTCACCGAGGCATCGGGCCTGTCGTCCGACGAGCGGTTCCAGTTCGGCTTCGACGCCGTGCTGGTGGGGTTGGAGCATCTCCTCGGCCCCACGATCGGCGACACCTGAGCGGCTCCGCGCCGACACTTTCACTATGGTGTACGAAAATCATGACGGAGAAGGACGGGACCATGGCCGCGAGCGCTGTCGATCCTCTGTTCGAGCACGCGATCGTGGAGGACCCGCACGAGTACTACGCCCACCTCCGTGAGCACGATCCCGTCCACCTACTCCCGGGCACCGGTACGTTTCTGGTGACGAGACTCGACCTCCTCCAGCACGTCGTCGCCGACGTGGACACGTTCTCGAGCAACTCGAACGCCTTCCTCGACGTGCGTCCCGACGGCACCGCGTCCCTGCGTGACGCCCTCGGTGACGTCCCGACGAACGACGAGTCTCCTGCCGCCGTCCTGGCCACGGCCGACCCACCACTGCACACCCATCAGCGTCGGATCTTGTCGAAGATCCTCTCCACGAAGGGGGTCGCCCACCTTGAGGCGGCTTTTCGGAACATGGTCGACGAGACACTCGACTGTCTCCTCGAACGGGGCCGCACCGAGTGGATGGCTGACATCGCCGAGCCCCTCCCGGCGGTGCTGGTCGCCCGGCTCCTCGGCCTGCCCGACGACCTGGCGCCCCGATTGAAGGACATCGGGTTCGCTTCGGTCGAACAGATCGGCGGTTTCATCCCCGACGAACAGCGTCCGGTCGTGCGCGATCTGATGATCGATCTCGGCCCTGTCGCCGACGCGTTCATGTCCGCTCGGGCGGGCGGACCGACCGACCTCGCCACCATCCTCGGCGTGTGCGTCGAGGCCGTCGCGTCGGGCGATATGGACGACCTCCACGCCATCTCCACCCTCATGCTCGTCGTGGCCGCCGGGACCGAGTCGACCACGAGCTTGCTCGGAACGGGCGCCCGTCTACTCGCTCAGGACCCAGCCCTCCAGGACCGCCTCCGGAGCGAGCCCGGCCTGATACCCACCTTCGTCGACGAGGCCTGTCGGGTCGAGCCCCCGTTCCGTGGTCACTATCGACGGGTCACCCGTGACACGACTCTGCACGGTGTCCCCATCCCGGCCGGCTCCCGGGTGGTGCTCGTCTGGCCGGCGGCCAACCGCGATCCCGCCGGATTCTCCCGACCGGACACGATCGACCTCGACCGGGCCCATCCCCGCCACCACGTGGGTTTCGGCTGGGGCATCCACCTGTGCATCGGCGCCCCGCTCGCTCGCCTCGAGGCCCGGGTCGTCTTCGAACGCCTCCTGGCCCGGACCAGCAGCATCACGATCGACGAGGACACCGCGAGCCTCTCGCATCATCGCAGCCTGATGATCCGCCGGCTCGAATGCCTACCCCTCGTCCTCCGACCTTCCTGAGCTCCCGACCGGCACGCCGGGTCACCCCGGTGTGATCGCTTCCCTCCACGCCCCGCCGGTCCGGGTGGCCAACTCGGCGACCGTGATCTCGTAGGCCGCCCGGGCGATCGTGGCGGCGCGTTCGGGGTGGCCGGGGGCCAAGG
This sequence comes from uncultured Acidobacteriota bacterium, assembly GCA_963732655.1. Taxonomy (GTDB): domain Bacteria; phylum Actinomycetota; class Acidimicrobiia; order Acidimicrobiales; family SHLQ01; genus CAVTWS01. Next base: position 270,634 of record CAVTAI010000017.1, read on the forward strand.
CGACTCCTCGGAGAACCGCCGCGTCGGGTTCGATCCGGAGGACGGCGACGTTCGACGGCATGTGGTTCAGCTCCAGGTCGAGCAACCGGGTGTGCCAGGCCCGGGTGGCGCCGAGGACCGACCACGATCCGCTGGCCCGGCGGGCCGACATGGGCGACGACACCACGACGGCTTGGAGGGCGAGGTGGGCCACCAGGTCGGCGTTGGTCGGGGAGTGGACCGCGCCGTCGAGGTACGTCTGGCCGCCGATGCTGACCGGGGCCGATACCCCGGGGACGGCGGACGACGCGGCCACGGCCGCACCGATCGGCGCCGCGATGTCGTCTCGGCCGAACACGACTCGGCGGCCGTCGGCGACCCGCACGGCACAGACCCACGTGGGCAGATCGGGCCACCCGTCGGGGTGGAGCGCATCGGCTCGAGCGGCCAGACCGGCCGTGCTGCCTCGACCGGGGGGACGTGCGCCGGCGAGCGCCAGACCCGGTCGGAGACCACGGCGGGGGTGGACTGCGTTGATCGCCATACGAACCGACAAGGGGCCGTTGGAGTCCGCCACGTCGGCGATCGGTGCGGCGGACGTGGCGGGACCCGCCGCGGCCACGCGGTCGGCGATGGAGCGACCTTCATCGCTCAGCGGTTCACCGACGACGCGGGCCAGATGGTCGGGCCCGGACAAGCCGCCCCGGAGCGACGCCGCGGTGTTCGACCCGGCCGACGTCCCCACGATCAGGTCTGCGGTGCGTGGGTCGAGCCCGGTGACGGCCGCCAGCGCCGCCACCACTCCGGCGTGGAACGCAGTGCCGACGTCTCCTCCCGCGCCGAGTACCAACGCCACCGCAGGGGCGCCGGGCGAGGGTGGCGTCGACGAAGTCATGGGGACGAGGTTAGGGGTCCGTAGCGGGCCTTCATTGCGGTTCCGCGACACCTCTGGAACCCCTGGAACGCCCCGGAAGCACAGAGAGGTACGCTTGACGACCCTGCAAATCATGTTCGAGCCGGATCCGAGGATCACGGTCGGCCCGTACCCGGAGGACACCCAATCCACCCCGAGCTGGTGGCCGAACAGGCCCGGATCGATCACGCCTACGACTGCCTCGAGCGAGCTCGCACGCTCGCCAAGCGGCTCACGTCCATGGTCGAAGTCGGTGCCGGCGGTACGCAGCAGGCCCGGTACGAGCGGGAGGCGATCCAGGAGAACGTCCTCAACCGCCTCCACCAGCTCGATCTCGGAGATCACTCTCTCGTTTTCGGCCGGCTCGACTTCGACCCCGATTCCGGCGATGACACCCTCTACATCGGTCGCCTGGGCCTCTGGGACGAATCGCAGGACCCGGTCGTCGTCGATTGGCGCGCTCCGGCCGCCGAGCCCTTCTACCGGGCCACGGGACGCGATCGCATGGGTCTGCTGAGGCGTCGTCACTTCGCCTCCCGGGGCCGAACGCTGCTCGGCATCGACGACGAGCTCTTCGGTGAATGGTCCGAGAGCACCGACGACTCCGGCCGGCTCCGGGGCCACGGGGCCCTCATCTCGGCGCTGGAGATGGCTCGAACCGGCCAGCTGGGCGACATCGTCGGCACCATCCAGGCCGAACAGGACGAGATCATCCGAGCGTCGCTGCCCGGCATCGTCGTGGTTCAGGGTGGTCCCGGCACCGGCAAGACCGTGGTGGCCCTGCATCGCGCCGCCTACCTTCTCTACACCCACCGGTTCCCTCTGGCCGGCCAAGGCGTTCTCGTCGTCGGGCCCAACCGGCTGTTCCTCGCCTACATCGAACAGGTGCTGCCGTCCCTGGGCGAGGCCGGGGTCGAGCTGGCCACCGTTGGCGACCTCGTGCCTCATGTTCGAGTCGACGGACTCGATGACGAGGCGGTCGCCCGCCTCAAGGGCGATCCGCGCATGGTCGACGTGATCCGGCGCGCCGTCCGGACCCGTCAGCAACCGCTCCGGCGCGACGCGGTGCTCGGTCACGGCATCGAACGGCTCCGGGTGACGGTTGCTCAGAGCTCCACGATCGTCGCCGAGGCCCGCCGCCGGTTCCGCACGCACAACCAGGGCCGCCGCTTCGTGGAAGAGGAGTTCTTTCGGGTGCTCGCCGACAGCAGCCGCCAGCCGCTCGAGGCGGACGGGCTCCGGGAGCGGATGGCCGCCACCAAGGAGATCCGGGAGCTGCTCGACTGGATGTGGCCGGTGCTCACGCCTGCGCATCTGCTCCACGACCTCTTCGGATCCCGGGCGCTGCTCCGGGCGGCGTCCCGCCCGTACCTCGACGACACCGAGATCGATCTGCTGCACCGGTCACGGTCGAACCACGCCGACGATGTCCTGTGGACCCGTTCTGACGCGCCCCTACTCGACGAAGCCCGCTCGTGGTTGGGGCCCCGGCCGTCCCACAAGCAGGACGACTCCATCCGTACCTACGGGCACATCGTCGTCGACGAGGCCCAGGATCTGTCGCCGATGGAGCTGCGGGTGCTGCGGCGACGGTCGCTCAACGGCTCGATGACCATCGTGGGCGACATCGCCCAGGCGACTGGTCCGTGGGCGCGAGACGACTGGTCGGCCGTGATCGCGGATCTCGTGCAACGCCACGAACCCCGCTTGTTCGATCTCACCATCGGATACCGCATCCCGGCCCCACTGATGGCGGTGGCGGCGCGCGTGCAACGAGCGGCCGTGCCCGGGCTCACGCCCCCACGCTCGGTTCGCGTCGACGGCGAACCCCCGCGCATCGTCGACGCGAATGGACGGTTCGCCGCCACGCTGGTCGAGGTCATCCGCGACGAGCTGGCGGCAGTAGCGCCCGGCAACGTGGCGGTGATAACGCCACTGTCGATGGTGCCCGAGGTCGAACGGCTGCTGGCCGAGGCCGGGCTGGCGTTCGGACGGGCCAGCCGAAGCGGTTTGCGCGAGTCGCTCGCGGTTGTGCCCGCCCCGCTCGTGAAGGGGCTCGAAGTCGACGGCGCCGTCGTGGTCGAACCACGGCGGATCATCGACGAGGAATGCCAGGGCCTCCGAGCGCTGTACGTGTCGCTGACCCACGCCACGCGGCGTCTCGCCATCGTGCACGAGCAGCCCCTGCCTCACGTCATGCGGGAGTAGCCGGACGCCTCTGGTCCCCGGCGGGTCGTGTCACCGATGGCCGGTAGGGTGCCGCCGATGGTCCTCGGTCGATTCTCCGAGCCCACGCGGGCGTGGTTCGAGACCAGCTTCCCCGCGCCCACGGCCGCACAGGACCAGGGGTGGAAAGCCATCGCCGAGGGTGGTCACAGCTTGATCCTGGCCCCTACGGGGTCGGGCAAGACCCTCGCCGCGTTCCTGTGGAGCATCGACCGCGTGATGAACGACCCTGCGCCTGCGCCCGGTACCCGCATCGTGTATCTGTCGCCGCTGCGGGCCCTGGCGGTCGATGTGGAGAAGAACCTGCGCTCGCCGTTGCGGGGGATCGCGCTCGCCGCCCAACGATTGGGCCTGTCCGTGCGCGAGCCCACGGTCGGCCTGCGCACCGGCGACACCGCCGCCGACGAGCGGCGCCGGCTCCAGCGCACGCCGCCTGACATCTTGATCACCACGCCCGAGTCCTTGTACCTGATGCTCACCTCGCGGGCTCGAGAGACGCTCGCCACCGTCGACACGGTGATCGTGGATGAGATCCACGCCGTGGCCGCGACGAAGCGGGGCTCGCATCTGGCCGTGAGCCTCGAGCGGCTCGATGCCATCTGTGGGAGTCCGCCCCAGCGCATCGGGTTGTCGGCCACGCAACGTCCTTTGGAGGAGATCGCCCGCTTCCTCGGCGGTTTCGAGTCGCCCGGGCGACCCCGCCCGGTCACCGTCGTCGATGCCGGCGTCCGCAAGGACCTCGATATCGAGGTCGTCGTCCCCGTCGACGACATGGCTCGACTGGGCGAGATCGTCGAGAACAGCGAAGATCCGCGGCTCGGGGCGCCCGAGCGGGTGTCGATCTGGCCGGCCATCCATCCGAAGGTGCTGGAGTTGATCGAGTCCCACCAGTCGACCATCGTCTTCGTCAACGCCCGTCGGATGGCCGAACGTCTCGCCGCCCGCTTGAACGAGCTGTGGCTGGAGCACCACGAACACGATGCCGAGTCCACCTCCGAGGCGGGCGCGCTCCCGTTGGTCATGGCCCACCACGGTTCGTTGAGTCGTGAGCGGCGGCTGCAGATCGAGGACGACCTCAAGTCCGGTCGGCTGCGGGGGCTGGTGGCCACGAGCTCCCTGGAGCTCGGGATCGACATGGGCGCCGTCGACCTCGTGATCCAGGTCGAGTCGCCGGGCGCGGTCTCCCGGGGGCTTCAGCGTGTGGGTCGGGCGGGTCACCAGGTCGGTGCGCCGTCCGTCGGCAAGATCTTCCCGAAACACCGTGGCGATCTGCTCGAGGCCACCGTCGTGGTCGATCGCATGCATGCCGGCCTCATCGAAGCCACCCACTACCCTCGGAACCCGCTCGATGTCCTGGCCCAGCAGATCGTGGCCATGGCCGCGCTCGATGAATGGCCGGTCGACGAACTCGTCGCCCTCGTCCGCCGGGCGGCCCCGTATGCCGAGCTCACCGACGATGTGCTCGTGTCCGTGCTTGACATGCTGTCCGGGCGGTATCCATCAGAGGAGTTCGGCGGGCTCACACCCCGCATCGTGTGGGATCGGGTCGCCGGCACGATTCGCGGCCGGGCCGGAGCCCAGCGCCTCGCCGTGACCAACCCGGGCACGATCCCCGACCGCGGCCTGTTCGGTGTCTTCCTGCCCGATGGCACTCGCGTCGGCGAGCTCGACGAGGAGATGGTGTACGAGAGCCGCCCGGGCGAGGTGTTCATGCTGGGCGCCTCCACCTGGCGCATCGAGGACATCACCTTCGATCGGGTGATCGTCACCCCCGCCCCCGGGCTGCCGGGCAAGATGCCGTTCTGGCACGGTGATGGCCCGGGGCGTCCGGCCGAGTTGGGCCGCGCCGTCGGTGCGTTCACCCGAGAGATACGAGCGGCGCCTGATGCCGTGGATCGGCTGATGGCGCAGCACCACCTCGATGAACGGGCGGCGGCCAACCTCGTCGGCTACCTCACCGATCAAGCTGAAGCCACCGGCGCCGTGCCCGATGACCGCACCGTCGTGGTCGAGCGCTTCCGCGACGAGATCGGCGATTGGCGGGTGTGCATCCTCACCCCGTTCGGGGCGAGCGTCCACGCACCGTGGGCACTGGCGTTGCGCCGACGGCTCGGCGAGGCGTGGGGTACCGACGTCGAGCTGATGTGGACCGACGACGGCATCGTCCTGCGCCTTCCCGAGGTGGTCGACCAGCTGGCCCCCGAGGAGCTCGTCTTCGACCCCGAGGACATCACCGACGCGGTCGTGGCCGAGCTTCCGTCCTCGGCGTTGTTCGCGTCGCGGTTCCGGGAGTGCGCGGCTCGGGCGCTGCTGCTGCCTCGCCGCCGGCCGGATCGGCGCACGCCGTTGTGGCAGCAACGGCAGCGATCGGCCGATCTCCTGAGTGTGGCGGCCCACCATCCGACCTTCCCGATCCTGCTCGAGGCCACTCGCGAATGTCTGCACGAGGTGTTCGACATCACTGCTCTGCGGTCGTTGATGGCTGATATCCGGAGCCGCCGCGTTCGGCTCGTCGCCGTCGACACCGAACGCGCCTCGCCGATGGCGCAGTCGCTGTTGTTCTCGTGGATCGCCGTGTACATGTACGAGGGCGACGCGCCGTTGGCCGAACGCCGGGCGGCGGCGCTGGCCCTCGATCGGCACCTGCTGCGCGAGCTCCTGGGCGACGATGAGCTCCGGCAGCTGCTGGAGCCGGCGGCCATCGCCGATGTGGAGCTCGAGCTCCTCGGCCTGGCGGAGGGGTGGCGGGCCCGCGATCTCGATGAGCTCCACGATCGCCTGCGCCGTATCGGGCCGCTCCTGCGTTCCGAGGTGCAGCTGCGCGTCGTGGCCGACGCGCCGATCGAGGCCTGGATCCATGATCTGGTGCGCTCCCGGCGGGCCATCGAGATCACGATCGGTGGCGAGCCCCGGCTGGCCGCAGCGGAGGATGCGGCGGTTCTCCGAGACGCCCTCGGTATCGCCGTTCCCGTCGGACTGCCCACCGCCTTCACCGACCCCGTCGACGAACCGCTGGCGCTGCTGGTGGCCCGCTTCGCCCGCACCCACGGTCCGTTCACCACCGGTCAGTGCGCCGCCTGGCTCGGTCTCGCCGCCGATCCCGTCCGGGTCGTGCTCGACGACATGGTCCGCCGGGGCATCTTGTTGTGGGGCGATTTCCGGCCCGATGGCGCCGAACGTGAGTGGTGCGATCTCGAGGTCCTTCGGTCGCTGCGTCGTCGATCGCTCGCTCTGCTCCGGCGGGAGATCGAGCCGGTCGATGGCGAGACGCTGGCGCGATTCCTCCCGGCGTGGCAGGGGGTGGGTGCCCGCCGGCGTGGTGTCGACGCGGTCGCCGACGTGGTGGGCCAGCTCCAGGGTGCAGCCATTCCGTTGTCGGTCCTCGAGGCCGATGTCCTGGCGTCTCGCGTCGACGGATACCGTCCCGCTGACCTCGACCAACTGCTGTCGGCTGGTGAGGTGGTGTGGGTCGGCGCCGGCGCCATCGGTTCCTCGGATGGCCGCGTGCGCCTCGCCTTCCGAGACGATGCCCCGGTCCTGCTCGACCCCACGCCGGCTGACCTGGCGGCGGAGGGTCCGCACCATGACGCCCTCCGAGCCCGGTTGGCCCAACGAGGATCCGCGTTCTGGCCCGAGCTCGTCGAGGCGGTGCACGATGCTGGGTTGCCCTACGACGACCCCACCGTGCTCGCGGCGCTCTACGACCTCGTCTGGGCCGGCGAGGTGACCAACGACGCGCTGAGCCCGCTGCGGTCGGTGCTGGATCCTCGTAAGAAGGCCGGTCCGACCCGCGGCGCTGTCCGGCGCACGCGGGCCCGCCATGCCACCGTGGTCCGGAGTGGCCCGCCGTCCGCAGCGGGGCGGTGGGGCCTGGTGGCGCCCTTGTTGGCGACATCGTTCACGTCCGAGCAACGAACCGACGCCCGGGCCCGCCAGCTCCTCGATCGGTACGGCGTCCTGGCTCGGGAGACGGCGTTGGCCGAAGGGGTCACGGGTGGTTTCGCCGGCGTGTACCCGAGTCTGCAGGGTCTCGAGGCACGGGGTCAGGTTCGGCGCGGCTACTTCGTTGGGGGACTGGGGGCGGCCCAGTTCGCGCTGCCGGGTGCGGTCGACCGTTTGCGGACCTTCCGCCCCGACACGGCCGACCCGACGCGATCGTCCGGGTCGGCCCTGGTGCTGTCCGCCGTCGATCCGGCGCAACCGTACGGTTCGGTGCTCCCGTGGCCCGAATCAACGGGCCGACCGGCGCGCCAGACCGGTGCTCACGTCGTGCTCGTCGACGGCCGACCCATCGTGTACCTCGAACGCGGCGGCCGCCAGGTGATCACCTTCCCGGCGGCCGCGAGCTGCCCGGGCTGGATCGATGCGTTGGCCTCGCTCGTCACGTCTCGGCGGGTGTCGTCGCTCGATCTGCACAAGATCGACGGCCAACCCAGCCGGGAGTCCGCCTGGGCCGACCCTCTGCGGTCGGCCGGATTCCGAGACGGGTATCGAGGCTTGGTGCTCCGCTCCGCTCGCGCCGGGTGACCCCGGAGGTCATTCCCGTGAGATGGCGTCGAGGACGTTGAGCTTGCCCACTCGACGCGCCGGGAACCAGGCGGCGATCAGCGTGAAAGCGATCACGAGCACGAAGAACATGATGAGCTGACCGAACGGCATGTCGATCGTATTGATGAACGATTCGGGCATGGCCGAGGCCAGGGCCACGCCCAGCACCGAGCCGAGGACGAGTCCGAGCACGGCGCCGAAAGCGGCGATGATCACCGCTTCCCACCGGATCATGCGTTTGGTTTCGCGCCGGCTCATGCCTACGGCACGGAGAAGACCCAGCTCTCGGGTGCGTTCGTAGACCGACAAGATGAGCGTGAGGGCGATGCCGAACAGCGCCACGATCAGCGCGAAGCCGAGAAACACATAGACGATGATGAGGATGTTGTTGAACTGGGCCGCCTGGGAGTCGAGGAACTCGCTCTGGTCTTCGACGTCGATCTGGGGATAACTGTCGGTGATGGCGCTGATGGCCGCGCGTGGCCTGGGCCGGGTTGACGCTGTCGTCGATCTTGCCGAACGCCCAGAAGAACAGGGACCCGTCGGTGTTGGGGTCGAACTGAGTCAGGTCGACCACGTAACTGCCGACGATGCTGTCGTCGCCGTAGATGGCCGCGATCTCCTGCGCCACCTCGTCGCCGTTCTGGTAGGTGATGGTGACCGGGTCGCCGGCGGAGAGGTTTCGCTCGTCGGCCACGTCTTCGTGGATGGCCACGCCGGTGGTGCCGGCGGCGTCGAGGCGGCCCTCCTGCACGTCGATGTCCATGGCGATGGGCAGGGCGGCGAGATCGAGGGCCGTGACGGTCTTCTCGTCGCCGTCGATCAGCATGCTGCCCTGCTGGAAGCCGATCACGGCGTCGAGCTCGGGCAGTTGTTTCAGCTCGTCGACGAGCGTCGACGGGAATCCACTGAAACTGGCGTCGGTGAACACGAACTCGGCGTCGACGGACGTGGCCAGGGTGGAGCGGAACGAGGTGATGATCGACGACGCGACCACCGCAACCAACGAGACGAGCGCGAGCCCGATGGTGAGCACCACGGCGGTCGCCGCGGTGCGGCGCGGCGTGCGGGCGGCATTGAGCCGGGCCAGCCGCCCCGCGGTGCCGAACACCTTGGCGATCGGTTGGCCGAGGGCCAATGCCACCGGTCGGGCGATGAGTGGGCTCAGCACCCCGACGGCCAGGAAGAGGATCGCTGCGCCGAGGCCCAAGGTGCTGAGCTGAGCGGAGGTCTCGTCGAACGAGGCGAACATGCCTTGAGCGGTCAGCAGGACGCCGATCGCCGCCATGACGAGACCCACGATGGTGCGGCGACGGGTGGAGGTGGGCTCGAGGCGGGTGTCCTGACCCAGGGCGGCGATCGGTGGGATGCGGCCGGCCTTGCGGGCGGGCACGAACGATGACACCGCGGTGAACCCGATACCCAAGATCGCCGCCACGATGATGGTGCGAGGCCGCATGGGCAGCGAGCCGTTGGGGAAGGAGAACCCGAGGGCATTGAACAGGCCCAAGATCCCACCCCCGAGCAACCACCCGAACAGGATGCCCGCGACGGTCGCCGTGACGCCCACGGCGAGGGACTCGGCGATCACCGATCGGCGGATCTGGCGCCCGGTGGCGCCGACGGCCCGGAGTAGGGCCAGCTCGCGCAGCCGTTGGCCCAACACGATGTTGAACACGTTGTTCACGAGGAACGCGCTGACGAACAGGATCACGACGGCGAACACGAGCAGAGCGATGCCGAACGGGTCGAGGAACTCCCGGAACGAGTCCTCGAACTCGTCGGTGGCCACCTCGGCCGTCACGACCTCGTTGTCGCTCGGGAGCAGACCGGCGATCTGGTCCTCGACCGCCTCCGGATCGGCGCCGTCCTGCAGGCTGATCCAGATCTCGTTGAAGGCCCCGGGGTAACCGAGCACGTCCTGCGCGGTTGGCGTGTCGAAGGCGACGAAACGAGCCCCGGTCGACTTGTTCTCCTCCTCGCCGAACTGCACCACGCCCGACAGGCGGAACTCCCGTGGGCCGTAGGCCGGGGTGACCACCGTGTAGGCGTTGCCGATGGTGAACTCGTACTCGTCGAAGGATTCCACATCGACGGCAAACTCGTCGGCAGCGGGGCGCTCGCCCTCGGTGAGGTACCACTGGTTGAGGTCGGAGAGGTCGCCCCAATTCACCCCGGCGATGGGCGGGCCGAAGGTCTCCATGGGGTCGCCGTTGTCGTCGATGGCGACCGTGCCCAGCACGAACAGCTCACCTTCGACCTGATCGATCCCCGGGATGGCGGCGACCTGCTCGACGAGCGCCTCGTCGACCGCCGGAGCGCCGAAATCGCGGTCGCCGGCGGCGACGGCGCCCCGGACGATGAGATCCTTGCCCTCGTTGACGTCGGTGGCCAGGTCACCGAAGGTGTCTCGGAGGCTGTCGGCCACGACGAAGCTGGCCACCACGAAGGCGACGCCCAGGAACACGCTGAACGTGGTGAGGATGAAGCGGATCTTGTTGCTGGCGATGGCTCGGCGGGCGACCTTCCACATGGGGATCAGCCCCCGAAGGTCTTCTGGTAGTCGAGGATGGCCTCCGGCGTGGGGTGGCTGATCTCGTTGACGACGCGGCCGTCGGCGAGGAACACGGCGCGGTCGGCGTACGACGCCGCTACCGGATCGTGGGTGACCATCACGATGGTCTGCCGGAATTCGTCGACCGCTCGACGCATGAACGACAAGATCTCGGCCCCGGTACGACTGTCGAGGTTGCCGGTGGGTTCGTCGGCGAAGATGATCTCGGGCCGGTTGGCCAGGGCACGAGCCACGGCCACGCGTTGCTGCTGGCCGCCGGAGAGCTCGCTGGGGCGGTGCTTGAGGCGGTCCTTCAGCCCGACCGCATCGACCACGGTGTCGAGCCAGGATTGGTCCGGCGTGCGTTTGGCCAGGTCGATCGGGAGGGTGATGTTCTCGATCGCGGTGAGGGTCGGCACGAGGTTGAAGGCCTGGAACACGAAGCCGATGCGATCGCGTCGCAGGATGGTCAGCTCCTGCTCGGACAGGTTCGACAGGTTGACGTCGCCGACCATGACATCACCGCTGGTCAGGGAGTCGAGACCGGCCAGGCAGTGCATCAACGTGGACTTGCCCGAACCCGATGGGCCCATGACCGCGGTGAACTGCGCTCGTTCGAACGTGATGCTCACTCCGTCGAGCGCACGCACCTCGGTGTCGCCTTGACCGTAGATCTTGACGGCGTCCCGGGCCGTGGCCGCGGGAAGGGTGAGAGTGGACGGGCTGGTCACGTCTGGTACCTCCGGGGACGCCCTCACCCTAGAGGAGCTGGGCCCAAACTGACGTTCGAATTTCCTCTAACATGCGTCACATGGTCTGCCCGAGCTGCGCGGCACCGATCGCAGCGGACGCACGTTTCTGCGCATCGTGTGGTCACCCCATCGCGGCGGCGATCGCCGACGAACGCCGTGTGGTCTCGGTCGTCTTCGCGGATCTCGTGGGGTTCACCACGCTGTCCGAGTCGCTCGATCCCGAGCAGGTCAAGCTGCTCGTCGATGGCTGCTTCCGCCGGCTGGCCGACGATGTCGCATCGTTCGGGGGCCGGGTCGACAAGGTGATCGGCGACGCCATGCTGGCGCTCTTCGGCGCGCCGGTGGCCCACGGCGACGACCCCGAACGGGCGGTTCGCGCCGCCCTGCGCATGCAAGGGTCCGTCGCCGAGCACGCCGAGGTGACGGGCGTCGATCTCCGCCTGCGGATCGGGGTCAACACGGGTGAAGTCGTCGTCGGGCGGATGACGGGCGAGAGTTCCGTCACCGCCATGGGTGACGTCGTCAACACGGCCTCCCGGCTCCAGGGGCTGGCCGAGCCCGGCGCCGTCCTGGTCGGCCCGGCGACTCACCACACGACCTCCGAGGTCATCGCCTACGAGTTCCTCGGTCCGTTGCGAGTGCGGGGCCGCGATGGTGAGGTGCCGGCGTGGCGCGCGCTTCGCCCCGTCGGGGCGCCTGGGCGCCGGCGGAGCGGCTCGAGCACGCGGCTCGTCGGCCGCGATGACGAGTTCCGGGTGCTTCACGCGGCAGTCGACCACACGGCTCGCCACGCCCGCGCTCACCTGATCCTGATCCTGGGCGACGCCGGGGCCGGCAAGGCGCGCCTAGCCGCCGAGCTGGCGGCGTATGCCGCTGACGCCCACGGCGCGGCGGTGCTCGCCGGGCGGTGCGTGCCCTACGGTGAGGCGGACGCGTGGTTCGCCTTGGCGGAGGCGCTGCGGGCCGTGCTCGATCTCAGCGCCGACACACCCCGGTCAGAAGCCGAGGCGCGGTTGGTGCAGGCGGTCAGTACCGACACCGGGCTCGACCCTGGAGATGTGAACGTCCGCCGGGCCGTGGTGGGCCTGCTGCACCTGCTCGGGTACGAGACCCCGCTCCGCTCGATCGATCCGGAGCGCGCCACCGCCGAGACGCTCCGGGCCGTCCGGACGGTGATGACCGCCCGCGCCGATCAGGGGCCGGTCGTGCTGCTGCTCGGCGATCTGCATTGGGCCGATCCCGCCCTTCTCGATCTCCTGACGGCGTTGCTCAGCCACTTGTCCCGGCACCCGTTCGTCGTGGTTGGCACGGCGCGCCATTCCCTGCTCGACACCTGGTCACCCCGGGTCGGCCGAGCCAACCTCGTGTCGTTGAGCCTGGAACCGCTCACCGATGCGGCGGCGGCCGAACTGCTCGACGAGCTCCTCGGTCCTGACGCCGACCCCGAGCTGGTGGCCGAGCTCATCGGGCGCGCCGGGGGGAACCCGCTGTTCATCGAGGAGTTGGCGACGGTGGTTCGTCGGGGCGAATCGACCGACATCGCGACATTGCCCGACAACTTGCGGGCGCTGGTGAGCGCCCGCCTCGATGGTCTGGCCGAGGAAGAGCGCCGCGTGCTCAAGGATGCCGCCGTGCTGGGCCGCCGAGGTCCGATCTCGGGGTTGGTGGCCATGGCCCAGCAGCTCCGCGATGTGGCCTCTGTGGCCGACACGGTTCGTTCGCTCGCCGACCAGGATCTGCTCGATGCCTCCGCGACCACATGGGAGTTCCGGTCGAACCTCGTCCGTGAGGTGGCCTACGAACGCCTCCCGAAGTCCGAACGCGCTCGTCGTCATGCGGGGGTGGCCGGGTTCTTGGCCGAGTTGCGGGCCGAAGTGCCACGCGCCAGTGCCGTCATCGCGCACCACTACCGGCGGGCGACCGAGCTGGCGCGCGACATCGGCGCGAGCCCCGGAGGCCTCATGGTCGCCGGGGTGCCTGCCGACATCGCTGATCGAGCCGTCGAGTGGACCCTTGCCGCGGGCGCGCCAAGCCGAGCGCGGTGAATCGATGGAAGTGGCCGCTCGCCAGTACGCCGAGGCGTTGGCCTTGCTCCCCGCTGACGACCCCCGGATGGTGTCGATCGCTCTCGACCGGGCTCGGGCCCTCGCTCGGAGCCACCAGTTCGGGCTGGCCGCCGCCGAGCTCGAGACGTTGGCGGGTCGAGCGATGGCGCCGGCGGAGCAAGCGAGCACAATGCTGCTCGAAGCCGAGGTGGCTCAGCGCCAGGGGGAGTACATCCGCTCCGATCGATGTGCGGTCGCCGCCGAGGCGATCTTCGCTTCGCTGGGTGACCCTCGCGGCGTGGGCGACGCCGTGCGTCTGCAGGGGTTGGGTCAGCAGCTCCAGGGCGACACCGCGAGGGCCGAGCAACTCCTGATGACGGCCCGCAGTTCGTCCGCGGCAGCGGGGGATCGGGTCGGTGAGGCCGTGGCGCAGCAGAACTTGGCGTGGATCTCGTTTGCCCGGGGCGAAACCGCTCAAGCTGAGGAAGGCATCGCGGAGTCGGCGGCGCTCTTCAACGAGTTGAGCGATCCCGCCGGTGCGGCGTGGTCGATGGGGTTGCTCGGGTTCGTACGCGCCCAACAAGGTCGATTCGACGAAGCGCTGGCGCTGGCTCGGGATGCCTCCGCGGAAGCGCTGGCGCGAAGCGATCGCTGGGGCCAGGCCATGATGATCGTCCTGGAGTCCACGGTGACGCTGTGGACCGGCGACCCCGAACGCGCCGCGCAGTTGGCCGCCGCCGCGTTGGCGGTGTTCGCCGAGGTGGGCGATGTGCTCGGCGAGTTCCAGGCCCGTGCCGCGCTCGGCCGGTCGTTGGTCCGATCGGGGCGGGTCGACGAGGCCTGGGATGTGCTCGACAACGCGACTCCGGTCAAGGTGCGCGACGGCGGCGCCGGGATCGCGCAGCTGGTCCCGATGGCCGCGGCGCTGGCGGCGCTCGACGCCGGTGACCCGGACCGGGCGGCCGGATGGTTGGCGCAGCTCGTCCCCCCGACCGATTCGCTCGCCCTGACCGATGTGGAGCGCGTCACCGCCGCGGCGGTGCGCCAACTGCAGCAGGACGACGTGGCCGGCGCACAGGTCACTCTGGAGTCACCCCAGCTCGCCGGCCCGTCGATCGACGCCGTCCGGGCGCTGACCTGCGCTCGGACCGGACGGTTCGAGGAAGCGGCGGCGCTCGCTGATCAGGTGGTGTGCGCGCCGGCGGCGACGGTGTCCGATCAGGTTCTCGCCCTCGGGGCGAACCTGATCACCGGTGCATCGGGCCCGGGTTCGGCCGGGGCCACGCCACGCCGCGCTCGATCCCGCCGTGGTGGAGCGGATCGACGGCTTGACGGCACGGGCCGGGACCGATCGGGTGGTGGCCATGATCGCCGCCGTGGCCCGCGCGGCGGCGTCGGCGGATCCGCCGGATCGGGCCGCCGCCGTCGCCGCCACCCGGGTCGCGGGTGCGGGCCCCGGATGGTGGCGGGCGTTCGGTCTCCCGCTCGGCGACGACATCTGAGCTCGCCGCCCCGGGCTGATGAGAGCGGGGCTCAGCCCGGTTGTTTCACGAGGCGGAGGTACGGCTTCTTTTCGTCCCAGCCCCCGGGGAAGAGTTTGCCGGCGTCGTCGTTGCTCAGCGCAGGGACGATGATGACGTCCTCACCGGACTTCCAGTTCACCGGAGTCGCGACCTTGTGGGAGTCGGTGAGCTGGAGCGAGTCGATCACGCGCAGGATCTCGTCGAAGTTGCGTCCGGTGCTGGCGGGGTAGGTGATGGTGAGGCGCACCTTGTTGTTCGGGTCGATCACGAACACCGACCGCACCGTCAACGTGTCGTTGGCGTTGGGGTGGATCATGTCGTACAGGCCCGCCACCGAGCGTTCCGGGTCGCCGATCATCGGGAAGTTGACCGCCTGGCCCTGGGTCTCTTCGATGTCGGCCTCCCACCTGGTGTGCGACTCGACGCTGTCGACCGACAATCCGATGACCTTGACGTTGCGTTTGGCGAACTCGTCCTTGAGCTTCGCGGTGTAGCCGAGCTCGGTGGTGCAGACCGGGGTGAAATCCTTCGGGTGGGAGAAGAGCACGGCCCAGCTGCCGGCCTTCCAATCGTGGAAGTTGATGGTGCCGTGCGTGGTCTCGGCGGTGAAATCGGGAGCGATGTCCCCGAGTCGGATGGCCATTGGTGTGCTCCTGCAGACAAGAGGTGGGTGGTGTCGTCTATTTCCGACCAACCTAGTCGGGATTCGTGCGATCGACAACGGGCTCGGTAATGTGCGCGTGTGCCCGACGACGTCTCGCCCGAATCCACCGGTCGGGTTCACGAGGTCACGGTTCGAGTGCTGGTCGAGGGCGATCTCTCCACCGTCGTCGATCTGAACAACGCCGCCGTCCCGGCCGTCACCGAGCTCGATGATGACGGGGCCCGCTTCCTGACGTCGCTTCCCGGGGTCCACCTGGTCGGAGAGTCCAGCGAGGGTGACGTGGTCGCCTTCCTGATTTCCCTCGATCGGGCCGGTCTCGACTACGACAGCGTCAACTACGCGTTCTTCGCCGACCGACATCCCGACGGATTCCTCTACGTGGATCGCGTGGTCGTCGCCGAAACCCACCGCAGCGGTGGCGTGGGCGAACGTCTCTACGACCGCGCCGTCGACCTCGACGCCCGACGTTCGCCGGTGATGTGTGCCGAGGTGTACCTGTGGCCACCCAACACCGGGTCGTTGCGATTCCACCGCCGACTCGGGTTCGACGCCGTGGGTGAGCAGGACAACGCCGGCGACAAACGAGTCGTCCTGCTCGAACGCCCGCTGTGACCGTAGGTATCCGGCACGGGCGGCCGGCATCGGACCGGTAGGATCCCGGGGGTGTTCCGCCGATCGAGAGGTGTTTCGATGTCCACTCCCGTCCCCGCTGCCGATGGTTCGGGTGCCCGCCGAACCGAGTTCCCCGCGGCGCCCGAGATGTGCATCGACCCCGCCAAGCGGTACTCGGCCACCATGGTCACGTCGCTCGGCACGATGGTCGTCTCGCTCGATGCCGCGGCGGCACCGCTGAGCGTCAACAACTTCGTGTACCTGGCCGGTCACCGCTACTACGACGGCATCATATTCCACCGCATCATCGAGGGGTTCATGTGCCAGGGCGGCGATCCGACCGGCACCGGTCGGGGTGGCCCCGGGTACCGCTTCGCCGACGAACTGCCGGCGCCCGGGCGCTACGAGCTGGGATCGGTCGCCATGGCGAACGCCGGCCCGAACACCAACGGCAGCCAGTTCTTCATCATCACCGGCCGGAGCGGGGTGGGCCTGCCGCCGTCGTACTCGTTGTTCGGCAAGGTCGTGAAGGGCTACGAGGTCGCCGAGGCCATGGCGAAGGTCGAGACCGACCGCAACGACCGCCCGCACACCGATGTCGTCATCGAGTCGGTGACCATCACCGAACACGACGATTGAGCGAGCTCGACGCCGCCGTGCCGACCGTTCGGGCGGCGCCGGCTGATTCCGGCACGCTCGAGCTCATCGTCCGCCGCCCGGCGGTCGGTGAGCGCGAGGTCGTCGAACGGGGCGAGCTGGACCTCGACCTGGGTCTGGTCGGTGACTCCTGGGTCGATCGTCCGAGCCGTCATTCGGCCGATGGCGGTCCGTACGTGCTGATGCAGCTCAACGTCATGAACGCCCGTGCTGCCGCCGCGGTGGCCGGTTCCTCTGAGCCCGCCTCCTGGATTCCGGCCGGGGACCAGCTCTTCGTCGACCTCGACCTGTCGGCCGCGAACCTGCCGCCCGGCACCCGTCTGGCGATCGGCGAGGCGGTCATCGAGGTGACGGAGCAACCACACACGGGGTGCGCCAAGTTCACCGAACGATTCGGCCTCGAGGCCATGCGATGGGTGAACTCGCCGGTCGGTCGCGAGCTGAACCTCCGCGGGATCTGTGCACGGGTGCTAGAGCCGGGCGTCATCCAACGCGGCGATTCGGTGACCAAGGTGACCTCCTAGACCGAGCTTCAGCTCGGTTCGAGGAAGCCCCGTAGCACCAGGCGCATCGCCGCCTTCTGGTCGTTGGTCAACCGCGGGTCGGTGTCGATCGCCGCCTCGAGGGAGGGAGTGCCGTTGACGCGGGTCGATGTCGCATCGTGATCCAACCCGGCAGCGTGAGCGAGCAGCGTCTCGGCCGAGAGGTTCAGCGCCTCGGCCAACGAACGGATCACCTTGACGGAAGGCTGGTGGAGCCCGCGTTCGACCTGGCTGAGGTAGGGGTTCGAGATGTTGGTCATCGCTGCCACCTCGCGCAGGGTCAGACGCGCCATCTGGCGTTGGGCGCGCAGGTAGTCGCCGAACGCCGAGGTCGGGGTGGTACGAGAGCGGGCCGCGGTCACGTCGCGTAGGTGTAGAAACCGCGGCCGGACTTGCGGCCCAGGTGACCGGCGGCGACCATTCGCTTGAGGAGCGGCGGCGGCGCGTGGTGCGCCTCGTTGTACTCGTGGTACATGACGTTGGCCACCGCCATGATGGTGTCGAGCCCGATGAGGTCGCACAGCTCGAGCGGACCCATCGGGTGGGCGCAGCCATGACGCATGCCGATGTCGATGTCCTCCTTGGTGGCGATGCCGGCATCGAGCATGGCGATGGCGCTCAGCAGGTAGGGCACGAGCAGGCGGTTGACCACGAACCCGGCACGATCCCGTGTGTGGATGATGTGCTTGCCGAGCTGATCACGGGCAAAGGTGTCGGTCCGCGCGATGACGTCATCGTCGGTCGTCAGGCAGTACACGACCTCGACCAGCGGCTGCACCGGAGCCGGGTTGAAGAAGTGCAGCCCGAGGACCGACTGGGGCCGAGTGGTGACGGTCGCCAGGTCGATGATCGGGATCGACGACGTATTGGTGGCGATGATGGCGTCGGGGCCCAGCACCTTGTCGAGCATCCGGAAGGCGTCGGCCTTGAGGTCGAAGTCTTCGATGATGGCCTCGATGACGATGTCGCACGGTTCCATCGTCTGGAGGTCAGGTGCCACGGTCAGTAGGGCGATGGCGCGGTCGTGGACGACGTCGGTCATCTTGCCTTTGCTCAGGTTGCGAGCGAGCGAGGCGAGGATCCGCTCACGCCCCCGTTCGGCCAAATCAACGCTGGCTTCGGCGACGATGGTCCGCAGACCGGCTCGAAGAGCGACCTCGGCGATGCCGGCACCCATGGTGCCAGCACCGATGACGCCCACGCACTCGATGGTCATCGATGATGTCCTTGTCTGCGACAGTCAGGCGGCAGTCGCGCCCGAGCATGAGAGGTTACGTCCCGAGAGGACTCTCTCCTGTCGGCACAACACGACCCTAGATTGACCTTTGCTTGGGATACCAACCCACTCGGATTCGGTCCGGCAAAGGGGACGACGGGGTGCGCTCGATCAGCTCTTCTTGGCCTTGGACGCGCTGATCTTCTCGGCGGCCGGGGCGAGGGCCGACAGCAGCGACCGGGCGAAGTCGCGCTGGGCGTCGAGCATCTTCTGGGCGAACTCGAAGCTGATGTCGAGTCCCTCGGCGGGGGTCGGCAGGTTGTCGAGACCAGGGATCGACGGCACCTTGAGGTTGGCCGGGGTGATCGCGTCGACGGACTCGACCCAGCTGCGGACGCCTTCGAGGATGGCGTTGCTGCCGACGGCGTATGCGCTCAGCACCTGCTCCTGGGCGGCCTGGCTCAGTTCCTTGAGATCAGTCATGTCGGGTCTCCTTCGGCGCGCCCCGCCGATCGGGACGGTTTACCAAACAGGAGGCTAACTATATCTAGCAGCCGACGCCACCTGACTCTGGGTCTTCCTCGGCACCCGTTTCGTTCTGGCAGGGAGATTGCACGTTCCGACGTGCAATCTCCCTGCCAGAACAGACGTGAACCGGGCGACACCCCTGCGGCGGGCGGGACGCGTCAGGTGTGCACGTAGCGGCCGGGGGCGGGCTCGAGGGGCGGGTGATCCCGGCCGCCCGGAGCGCGGGCGGGAACCATCGAGCCGGCGGCGCTCGGCGATCCAGCGGGACCAGTCCTCCCACCACGTCTCGTCGTGCTGTTCGGCACCGGCGCGCCAGACCTCGGGGTCGGGGTCGATGGTGTCGTTCGTCCAGTGACGGGCTTTTGGCGACGGTGGACTGACGATGCCGGCGATGTGGCCGCTGGTGCTCAATACGAACCGATTCTCACCCCCGAGGAGGAGGGCGGTGCGATAGGCCGACGTCCACGGAACGATGTGGTCTTGGACCGCGGACAGCACGTAGCAGTCCTGGGTGACTCGCTCGGGTTTGATCCGCTTGTTGCGGATCTTGAACCGACCCTTGGCGAACTGGTTCTCGAGGTAGCAGCTGCGCAGGTACGTGCTGTGCATCGTGGCCGGCATTCGCGTGCTGTCGGCGTTCCAGGCCAGGAGGTCGAACGCCGGTGGGCTTTCACCCTTGAGCCAGTTGCTGACGACGTAGTTGAAGATGAGATCGTTGGCCCGGAGGGCATCGAAGGTCCTCGCC
Source organism: uncultured Acidobacteriota bacterium (assembly GCA_963732655.1). Lineage (GTDB taxonomy): Bacteria > Actinomycetota > Acidimicrobiia > Acidimicrobiales > SHLQ01 > CAVTWS01. Next base: position 290,138 of record CAVTAI010000017.1, read on the forward strand.
ATCTCGGCCGCCTCGAGGAACCCCTTCTTGGCCATCGACTTCTCCAGGCGGGCCACCGTGTCCTCGTCGGTGAAGACGTCGAGGACGCCCGGATTCGAGAAGTCGGTGAGCGTGTTGAGGAACGTCGCCGTGTTGATGGCCGCCGAGCCCTCGTTGGCTTCGTGCGCCATGGCCATCGCAGTGAGGGTTCCGCCGAGGCACACGCTCAACGTGTTGACGGACTCCGCGTCGGTGATCTCACGAACGACCCGCACGGCGTCGAGCGGACCCTGGAAGAGGTAGTCCTCGAAGGTGGTGTCGGCCATCGATGCATCCGGGTTCCGGTAGCTGATGGCGAAACAGGTGTGGCCGTGGTCGAGGGCCCACTCGATCAGGCTGCGGCCGGGAGCGAGATCCATGATGTAGTACTTGTTGATCCAGGGCGGGCAGAGCAGGAGTGGGATCTCGTGCACCGAGTCGGTTCGCGGCTCGTACTGGATGAGCTCGATCAGATCGCTCCGGTAGACGACCTGGCCCGGCGTGGCGGCGGTGTTCCGACCGAGCTCGAAGCCTGACGAGTCGACCTGTCGTGGCCACCCGCCGTTGTGGAGCACGTCGTTCACCATGTTTCGTAAGCCCGACACGACGCTGGCCCCGCGGGAGGCGATCGCCGTCTTCATGGCCTCGGGGTTCCCCAGCAGGGTGTTGGTCGGGCTCATCGTGTCGACGAGCATCTGAGCGGCGAACCGCGCCTTGCGATCTTCCCGTTGATCGAGGCCGGCGGCATCGACCAACGAGAAGACGAAGTCGGCCCACAGCAGGTAGTTCTGCATGAGCAAGAAGTACGCCGGGTTCGTCGTCCAGGTGTCGTCCGCGAAGCGCCGGTCTCGAGGATCCGGCTGCCGGGGCCCCGGGGCCGGCTGGCCGACCAGCCGCCGGGCCGCCGCCGCGGTCGCGGCCAGGCTTCCGGTGATGAATGACTGGGCGGCCCCGGCGACCAGTTCCGGATGGCGTGAGGCTTCGAGGGTGACGCGGGCGAGTGAGCGCCGGAAGGCAGACGGGTCGAACCGGTCGAGCACCACCTCGTTGATCCCCAGGAACTCGGCCGCGGAATCGAGGCCGTCGAGCACCGTGTTACGCACGCCGAGTGGGTCGGGGATGCCGGCGAACTCGTCATCGCCTGGAGCCGTACCGTTGAGGTCCATCAGCTCTCCTGAGTCAGCGGGTGCCCGTGTCAACGACAGTGTCTCCGGTGGGCGGTGCGTTCGCAACCGTCGTGTCCAACCCCGAACCCGGCTGGCGAGACCGTGACCGGACTCAGCCAGGGTTGCTCCAGTCGATGCGCATGGCGGTGACGCCGGCGACGACACCCGTCACCGTGGCGAGACCGTAGGTCCACGCGAACGTGGCGGGCGAGAACGAACCCTCGACGATCGACGCCATCACGGAGATCCCGATCGCGGAGCCGATCTGGGCGCTCATGTTGAGCGAGCCTGACGCCAGGCCGAGGTCACCGTCACCGACCGAGTTGGCGACGGCGGTGCTGATCGACGGACGGGTCGCCCCGTTGCCGAGGCCCGCCAACGCGGCGCCGGCGAGGACGAACGGGAGCGTGGTGGCCCGGGCGCCGACCGCGGAGGCCACGTTCCCGGCGGCGGCGACGACGAGACCACCCAGGACGAGCCGCCGACCACCGATGCGCGTGTGATGGCGCCCGGCCCACGCGGCACCCGCGGAGAAGCCGAGCGGCCGCGGGAGCACCACGAGGCTGATGATCCCGGCGCCGTACCCCCAGAATCGCTGAACCAGGAGCGGGGTGACCATGACGCTGCCCATGAACGATGCCTGCATGAGGGCCTGAGATCCGAGGGCGGACGCGACGGTAGGCCGGCGTAGCAACTCGAGGGGGAAGAAGGGCTCGGCGACCCGTTGCTCGATCAGCACGAAAGCGACGATCCCGATCGGGGCCAGCGCGGCGGCGACGATCACGGCGGGGTGGCCGAGACCCCACACCGCGCCCCGGTTGGCGGCGACGACGAGGCCCGAGATGCCGATGCCGAGGCTTGTGGCTCCGGCCACGTCGAACCGAACCCGTCGGCGTTCGGTCTCGCGGAGCACGAGCCACGCCGCCACGAGTGCCGCGGCGGCCAGCACCCCTTGCGCTACGAAGATGAGCCTCCAGCCGACCGCGTCGATCGCCGGTCCGCCGATGATGACCCCGAGCGCCGGCGTGAGTCCGGACACGCCGGAGTAGTAGCCCAGTGGGCGGGCGCGTTCGGTCGGCTCGAACGTGGCCATGAGCAGGGCCAGCGCCGCGGGGGCGGACAACGTGCCGAACGCTTGCGTGGCGACTCGCAGGGCGATCAGGGAGCCGATGTTCCAGGCCGCGCTGGTGGCGAGGGAACCGATGGCGAAGCCACCGATGCCGATGATGAACGTACGGCGATGGCCGATCAGGTCGCCCAACTTGCCGGCCATGGGGGTGAAGGCGGCGAGGGCCAGGAGCGGCGCCACGGTGATCCAGGTCGCGGTGCTGTAGCTGGTGTCGAGATCCTCGGCGATGGTGGGCAGGCTGGCCGACAGCACCGTGATGGCGACCGACGCCGCGGCCACCCCACCGAGCGCCACCCCGAGCACCAGCCGCCGGTAGTCGGCTCGGTCGGCGATGGAGGCCCGCCAGCGACCCGGCGAATGACGGGGCGGCGGCCGGCTGAGCCTCGTCATTGTCCAGGTGACGGGGCGGGCTGCGGTGATTGGGCCGGCTGAGGGGATTGGACTGGCTGAGGGGATTGGACGGCCTGCGGGGAGTGGGCTGGGCTCGCCACGACGATCTCTACCGGCCGATCCAGGGCGTGGGCGAGGAGCTCGCATCGCTCGTTGGCGGTGAACACCTCGAGGGCCGCGTCGGCACCGCGCTTGACCGTGGCCCCGACCTCGAGACCGGTATCGGTCACCCAAGCCGTGGCGCGCCGGACCCGGCCGTCGCCGCGCCGATCGAGGGCGATACCGACTCGCAGGAGCCCGGCCAGGACCCGGACGAGCTGTTGATCAGCAGTTTCGAGCCCGGCGAACTCGGCGTGTTTGGCCTTGGGTTCGCTGCGACGGTGGTAGCGGGCGACGAGCGCCATGATCTCGATCTCGCGGTCGGTGAAGCCGAGCAGCTGATCGGTGTTGCGGATGACGTAGTGGCTGTGCTTGTGGTGGGCGCCGTGGGAGACGAACAGCCCGACGTTGTGGAGGGCGCCGCCCGCCTCGAGCAGGTCGCGCTCGGCCACGCCGTATCCGTGGACGGCCACCAGGTCGTCGAACAGCTGCAACGCCAGGTCGGTGGCATGCTGCACGTGCGCTTCATCCTCGTGGAAGAGGACGGCGAGCCGGTCGACGCTGCGGCGTCGGATGTCGTCGAGGTGGTGAAAGCCGCGCCGGTTCGTTCGGAGACGATCGAACAACACGCCCTCGCGGAGGGCGAACTCGCTGACCGTCATCTCGGCGATGGCGAAGGACTCGAAGATCTGCTCGAGCAACACGACCCCACCGACGATGATGTCGGCCCGGCGGGGGTCGAGTCCCGGAAGACGGGCACGCCGCTCGGTGGTGCCAGCCGCCAACACCTGCTCCACCACCTCGGCCAGCTCGGCCCGAGAGAAGGACCGGTTGTTCAGTGAGCGCACCTCTCGCCCAGCCCGGGCCTCGACCATCGAAGCAACGGCGCCGATGGTGCCCGAGCTACCTACCGCGATGTCGAAGCCGAACTCGCCCACATCGGCCGCCGCCGGCACGAAGAAGCTCGCCAACCAGCGCCGGGCCTCGCGGACATCCGCCGCCGAGGGAGTCCCTGACGAGAAGAACCGCTCGGTGAGCCGGATGGCGCCGACCTTGGTGCTTCGGGTGACGTGGAGCTCGTCGGCCCGGGCGACGACGAACTCGGTGCTCCCGCCGCCGATGTCGACCACCAGCGCCTGCCGGTCGAAGATCGGTACCGCCTGGACGACACCGAGGTGGATGAGTCGGGCCTCCTCGACGCCGGAGATCACGTCGACGCGCACGCCCGCTTCGGCCTGGGCCCGGCGGAGGAACTCGTCGCGGTTCGTCGCCTCGCGAACGGCGCTGGTGGCCACCGCCGCGATACGAGCGCCGTACCCGTCGGCGAGCCCCTTGAAACGGCGGAGCGCGGCGACGCCCCGATCGATGGCGTCAGGCTGCAGGTGGTCGAGCTCACCGGCGCCGGAACCGAGGCGCACGGTCTCCTTCTCGCGGGTGAGCACCTCGAACCCGCCGCGCCGGTCCGGACGGGCGATCACCAGGTGGAAGGAGTTGGTCCCGATGTCGATGGCCGCCAGCGGAGCCTGGGTGGGGTGACCAGATGTCGACCGAGGCGCAGGCATGACCACCATCGTGCCCCATCGCGTTCACGTGGGTCGCACTCTGACGCGCCGTCCACCCGCACCGTGGCGGGCGAGGGGGGACCGTGAACACCGCCGTCGCCCATCCTGTCGGGGTGGGGCCGGTAGGTGGTGGCCCAGGACAACACGGCTCCCGTGGCTGCTCCTGCCCTCGGGGCTCTACGCTCGCGGCGTACCGAACGAGGGGGCAGCATGAGCGCTGACGTGGTCATCCGAGGGGGAACGGTGATCGACGGCACAGGCGCTCCCGGCCGTGTCGCCGATGTCGCCGTGACGGCGGGGCGCATTTCGGGCATCGGGTCGGGCCTGCAGGGCCGCACCGAGCTCGATGCCTCGGGACAGATCGTCGCCCCCGGCTTCATCGACATCCACACCCATTACGACGCCCAGGTCTTCTGGGACCCGGCGCTCACGCCGTCGTGCCACCACGGCGTGACCTCGGTGATCGCCGGGAACTGCGGGTTCTCGATCGCCCCCACGCGTCCTCAGCATCGGGAGCTCATCGCCCGCACGCTCGAGAAGGTGGAGGACATGAACGTGGCCACGTTGGCCGCGGGCATCCCGTGGGACTTCGAGACCTTCCCCGAGTACCTCTCCTCAGTGGAGCGGCGGGGCACGATGCTCAACTACGGCGTGTACATCGGCCACACGGCGCTGCGGCTGTTCGTCATGGGCGACGAGGCGTACGAACGTGCGGCCACGCCCGACGAGATCGTCGCCATGTGCGCTGTGGTGGCGTCCGGGATCGATGCGGGCGCGGCCGGGTTCGCCACCACGCTGGCGCCGACCCACATGGGCGTCGATGGCAAGCCGGTCCCAAGCCGGCACGCCACCCGGGGCGAGCTCGATGCCCTCTTCGACGTCGTCGGGCAGCGCCGACGCGGCGTGGTCGCGGTGACCCCCGGTCAACAGCTGCCGCCGGGCGACCTGTACGACCTCCAACGCCGCATCGGCGTACCGATCACCTTCACCGCGTTGTTGACCCAGCCCACCGGTTCCCACCGGCGGATCGCCGAGGCCAACGAAGTCGGATGGTCCGAAGGCGCCCAGGTGTGGCCCCAGGTCACGCCGCGGCCGCTGGTGTTCACCTTCAACATGATCGAGCCCTTCACCCTCAACCCCAATCCGGTCATGGCGGCGCTCGGGGCGGGCAGCGTGGAGGCCCGGCGCGATGCCTACGCCGATCCGGCGTGGCGGGCCAACGCGTGGGCGATGTTCTCCGAGATCGCCATGAAGACCCGGTGGGACACCTTCCGGGTGTCGGAGGCGGCCAACACGCCCGAGCTCGAGGGTCGACGCGTCGAGGAGCTCGCCGAGGAGCGCGGCTGCACGCCGTTCGACGTCGTGCTCGACATCGCCCTGGACCACGACCTGGCGACGGTGCGGTTCAGCTCGGCGCTGGCCAACGACGATCCCGAGGGCGTCGCCTACCTCCTCCTGCAGGAGCACTGCACGCTCGGTCTGTCCGATGCCGGCGCGCACGTCGGCCAGCTCTGCGACGCCCCTCAAGCCACCGATTTCCTCGGGAACTGGATCCGTGAGAAGGAGCTGATGCCGGTGGAGACGGCCATTCGCAAGCTCTCGGGGATCCAGGCCGACCTGTTCGGGTTCGCCGATCGCGGCTACCTGCGCGAGGGCGCCCACGCCGATGTGGTGGTGTTCGACCTCGACACGATCGGACCCGGTCCGACCCGGCGCGTGCCGCGACTTCCCCGCCGACGCCGAGCGGCTCACCGCCGATCAGCCGACGGGCGTGACGCACGTGATGGTCAACGGCTCGGTCGTCCGCCAGGACGGTGTGCCGGTGAGCGATCCCGGCCGACCCGGCCATATCCTCCGGCCCACGTCCAGGGCCTGAGCGTCAGGGCATGGGAGTGGTCAGCACGGCGTCAGGCTGGTACACGAAACACGCGAACGGCCGGTCGACCGCGGGCGGGCGGGCCACGCCCGTCAACAGCGAGCGATCCCAGTACCGGCTGTCGGTCCACTCGGCGAGCGGAGCGGCGCAGGCGTCGGCCACCTGCTGATCGATCTCAGGGGTGAACGCCAGCTCTCCGGCCGCGTCGGTCGTCAAACCCTCGGCCTGCACCATGTGCACGATCTGGGCGTCGTGGGGTTGCTCGCAGGTCACCGGCCGCGACACCGCACCTTCGGCGCGCGCCAGGACCACGCAGTCGCCGGTGAGGTACACACCGGGCGAGGCGCCGTTGACGAGGTCGTTGCGGAGCGAGCACGTGCCGTCCTCGGGGCTCAGCCGGCCACCGCACGTGTCGGCATACGCGTTGTAGGCCGACGCCGGATCGCTGACGTACCCGAGGTCGTCGCAGGCGTTCCATCCCTGGTTCGTGCACGCGTCGTAGAGCGCGTCGAGCACGGCATCGGACCCGATGGTCAGCCGGTCTCCCGCCAGCCGACTGCCCGACCAGGTAGGAGCTGGAGTTGCGATCTCGGTGGTGCAGCTGGCCGTGCCGGTCCCGTGAAGGGTCACCTCTTCGATGGCGGCGCTCAACGCGTCGCCGGTCACGAGAACTTTCGACCCGTCCGGACCGGGCGACACGATCCCCGCCAGCTCGCCGGCCCCGGTGACCGCGACTGACCCGAGGGGCGTCGCCGCGGCGAGGTCTGTCGACACGGCGTGACTCGGGCCGGCCCAACCGTCGACCACCCCGGTGACCGACAAGGAGGTCGGCCTGATGCTGCCCGTCCCCGAAGGCTCCAGCAAGGTGAGCGTCGGGTAGTCGGCCACGACGTCACCGGGCGCGAACTGTCCGGACGCGAGGTCGACCCCGGCGGCGGCTGGCAGCTCGATGACGGCGACGTCGGGTGACCAACCCCATCCGAGCAACGTGGCGGGGACGTCGGCCCCGGCGACGACGACCGTCGGTGTCGCGTCGCCGGCTCCCACGGAGCGGAGAGTCACCACGTGCGTCGCATCGATCAGGACGCCCGGTCCGCTCGTCACGGATCCGCAGGAGTCGGAGACGACGGTGACCAGCTGATCGGCGAACGCCGTCGCCAGCTCGGGTCCGGTGAAGAGCTCGACGGGCACCGGAGCCGGAGGCAGCGTGACGGTGGGTAGCACGCCGGGCCGGCGGGACTCGCCGAGCGTCTGCAGCCCGAAGAGCGTGGTCACGCCGACCAGAGCCGTCGTGAGGATCAACATGCGTACGGCCTTCGGGTCGGCCTTGGCACGCGCTCGGCGAACCCGGGGGCGTCGATGGGAACGTCGGGAACGTCGTGGCGGCGAAAGCCGTTCGTTGAGGCGGCCGAGCCAGTTGCGCGACTCGGTGAGCTCGTCATCGTCGTCGATGCCGAGTGCGGCGCGCCGAACCTCCGCATCGAGGCTCAGGTACCGCGGGGAGCCGGTGACCGGGCCGAACAATTGGTCCTCGGCACTCGACTCCAGGTCGAGCGGAGGGCGGGGGGTATCGACGTTCCCGTCGGGTCCGGTGTAGAGGACGAGCGCCGTGCTCGACGACAGGACGATCGGCGCGGCCTCGACCTCCGGCAGGTGAACGCCCGACGGCAGCTCCCCGAAGGCCACCGGCGGCGCGGGTTCCGACTCTGGTTCTGCGTCCGGGGTTCGCGCGGGTCGCGGGTCGAGGGCGACGGGCGCCGGCGCCGCTCGAGGCACCGTCGACAGCGCCACCGCCAGGTCGCCACGGAGGTACATGTCGGAGAGGGTGGGCGAGATGAGCCTCGCCAATCCGGGATGGCTGAGGTCGCTGAGGTCGAGACACGGGCTCAGGCACGCCGGACAGGCGGTGAGCACGTCATCGAAGAGTGTCCCGCAGACGTAGCAGACCATGCCGGTTTCCATCGGCCTGCGCACGGCCCGTTTGAGGGCCGCCGCCAGACAATCGGAGGGCTCGCTTGAGGCCCGCAACCGGACATTCGGCCGTAACGGCTGGCGTCACCTACCCGGGGTGTCGGGTTTTCCCAGCTTGATCCACGCCTTGGCGCCCTGGCGGGCCTCACGTTCCATTGCCAGGTCGAGGTAGGCGTCGCGGTGGTCGAGTCCACGGACGCGAAGGCGCAGATACTCAGCGACGTACCGGCCAAGAAAACCGAGCACCCCGAATCGGGCGTACTGCTCGACGTGAACGAGCTCATGGGCCAGCAAGGTCGACCGGCCGACCCGGTCCACGTCGTCGGTCAGGAGCACGAACCGCCCGAGGGTGAGGCCGCGCGCGCTACCGGGCAGCCAGGGAACCTCGACGATCCGCACACGACGCGCCAGCTCCGTGGGGACGTGGTCATAGGCGGCCAGTTCCGGACCCTCGAGGGCGCGGGGCATCAGACGCCGTTCGCGCTCGCGACCCAGCCGTCGAGCAGGCTGGGGAGGTCGGTCAGGCGGTCGAGCACCGGGAACGCCGTGTCGGCCGTGGCGCTCGGGGGGGCCGTCTCCATCTCCCAGGTGAGGTGGTACGGCACGTGCACGGCCCGACCCCCCACCGCCAACACCGGCAGGACATCGGAGGGCACCGAGTTGCCGACCATGACGAACGACGCGGGATCGATCCCGTGACGGTCGAGCAGTCGCTGGTAGGTGGCCGGGTCCTTCTCGCTGACGATCTCGATGCGCCAGAACGTCTCGGCCAGTCCGGAGGCGGCGATCTTCGTCTCCTGGTGCATGAGGTCGCCCTTGGTGACCAGGATCAGCGGATGCCGGCGCGACGAGCGCGTCGACGGTCTCCCGGACCCCGTCGAGCAGCTCGACAGGGTGATCGAGGAGCTCCTTGCCGAGCTGCACGATCCGGTGGATGTCATAGGCCGGGACCTCGCCGTCCGACAGTTCGATGGCGGTCTCGATCATCGAGAGCACGAACCCCTTGACCCCGTAGCCGAAGGTGGCCAGGTTGCGTCGCTCGACGGCGAGCAACCGTTCGCGGACGGAGTCGCCCCGGGCCCAGCGCGTGACCAGTCGTTCGAACTCGGCCTCGGTCTTGCGGAAGTGGTCTTCGTTGCGCCACAGCGTGTCGTCGCCGTCGAGCCCGATCACGAGCGCGGAGGACGGGTGGGTCTGGAGTGCGCTCACGACGCCATGGTAAGGCCGGTGGGTGCCGTGATGGCGGCGATGGGCGGTCGGGGCCGGACCATCCCCGATCGAGCGAGGCGGCGTGGCTACGGTGCAGGTATGGCAGAGCGGTGCGCCAGGCCGGCATGCTCGCGCGACGCGATCGCGCGGCTGGTGATCGATCGGACTGGCCTGCGCACGTCCATCGTCGAGCTCGATGAGCTCCGTTTCGGATTGCCGACCTGCCGCGTGCATCTCGACCGGCTCACCGTGCCCGCCGGCTGGACCATCATCGACGATCGCCATGCCGCCTCGACCGATGCGCCACCGGCCGGAACGAGCGTTGAGGCCGAATCCGCCGACGCGACGCGGCCCGACTGGGCGCCCCGCCGGCACACCGCCACGCTGGCCGTCAGCTCAGGCACATCACTGCTGGCCCACGCCTTCAACGGCCCCGAGGCCGGGAGCCTCCCCCGACTCGAGCGGCTGCAGGGCGAGGTCGACCGCGTTCCACAAGGTCTTGGAGAACGGATAGAAGAACACCGGGACCACGACCCCGACCGCGACGGTGGGGATCAGGATGGGCGCGACCTCGGGATCCGGGAGCGCGACCAGCAAGCTGATCACCATCACGGCGAGAAGCGTCGCTCCGCTCACCACCGTGTTCATCCCCACGGCACCGATGAACTGCCCTTCCCGCCGTTCGAAACGGAAACCGCAGCGGGGGCAATGGTCGATCATGCTGAACCAGCGTCGAAAGAGCCCGCCCTGTCCGCACACGGCGCAGCGGCGAGTTAGCCCGCGCCGCAGCAGCGTCCACGTGTCCGGCGTGGGCGGTGCACCGAGCTGAGGGTCGAGCCAGGCGTCACTGGGCTCACCGCTCACGGGGCCACCGCTCACCGGTCTGCCAACGCGAACACCTGGCCGCCGCGAGCGCCCACCACGATCAGGCCCCGCCACACCGCCGGCGTGGATTCGATGCAGCCCCCCAGTTCGATGCTCCACAGCTCCCGGGGGACCTGGGTGGTGTCGCTGGCATCGAAGCCGTGGAGTACGCCTTCGCAGTCGCCCATGATCAACGTGTCGTCGACGATGACGGGTGACTGCCACAGGTGCCAGCCGAGGTCGAGCCTCCACCGCACCTCACCGGTCGCCCGATCGATGCCCAGGATCCCCTGATCCATGGTGGGCACGACGAGGATGTCGCGGTGGAGGCCGGGGGTGGCCCATACCCCGGTGTCGATCCCACCGCGTGCCGAGACCGACCACACGACGGGATCGTCGGGGCGGCTGGGGTCGAGTTTGACGACCTGCCCGAGCTCCTCGGATCGAGCCGTGCCCCGTTCGTATTCGGAGGCCACGTAGAGCATGCCCTCGTCGTCGATCACGATCGAGGCATCGGTGTCGTCACCGACCCAGTAGCGAAAGACGCGTGTCGGCTCGACACCATCTCGCAGGCCGGAGATGTCCCAGCCCTGCACCAGCCCGCCGGAATTGGAGAAGTACAGCGTGTTGCCCGAGATGGCCACCGAGTTCTCGATCGACACGTCACGGTCGCCGATGGCGGACAGGAGCTCGTCGTCCCAGCCGGGGGCGTTCCACACCAACTCCGGGTCGACCGTCACATGGCCCTCGAGGTCGTATCCGCGGTTGAGCTTGACGACGTGGATCTGGCTGTTCTCGCCACCCTCGAAGAGGTAGTCGTCGATGATCAACGGGGAGCCGTCCCAGTCGTTGTTCCACAGGGTCGGTTCCACCGCGTCGGCCGACAGGCTCCACAGCTCGACCGGTGGATCGCGGTCGATGGCGATCACATGGAGGCGGTCGTCACGCGAGCCGCTGTAGACGAGAGGGAATCCGTCGGGGTCGACCGACACCGATCCCTTGATGATGTCGCCGGTGGGAAACGAGGCGATGGTGGGCTCGCCGGTCGCTGCGTCGAGGAAATGGACGTTGCGGTCGTAGGCGCCGAAGGCGACCCAGGTCTCGCCCCCGTGCTCCCAGATCGAGGGTTGGCCGGTCCAGCCGGTGCCACACCATTCGCGGGTTTCGTCGCCGACCGACGACAGGCTGCACATGGTGCCGTCGGCGGGGAAACGCCAGACGATCTCGGGGGCCTGCGGTACCGGGCCCTCGCCGTAGTAGGAGCGGCCCGGTGAGCCCCGGAAAGTGAGCAGCCCCTCGACGGTCTCGCTGACCGACGCGCCGACGAGCGCGGGGTCGACCCACCCGGCATAGGGCGGTTCGGTGGTCGTGGTCACGACGACGGTGGTGGGGACGACCGTCGTGGTCGTGGGCGTGGGCGTCGAGGCGGCGAGAACGCTCGTCGGGGCATCGTGGCCGGCATCGGGCGCCAGCCACACGCCCAGAAGCGTGAGGGCCGAGGCCCCGAGCAGCGCCGCCGCGGCTCGAGAGGCGATCCAGCGCCAGCGAATGCCCTTCATCGGGGGTCACGCTAGTGGCCGGGGCCTCGGCCCGGCCGGTCCCGGAACCTCCGGAACGCCTCGAATCGTCAGCGGTCGGTTGATGCGAGTTGAATTGCGTCGACCGTTGGAGGACCTATGCCGACCATGACCGACGATGCTCTACGAGCGTGCGCGGGGGCTTTCCTGAGCGAGGTCGATCACACGACTGTCGATCAGTTCACGTTCCGAGGGGCGCAATGGGATCGTGGTCTGGCCGCCGTCCACTTCCCCGAGGGCAAGGGCGGGTTGGGCCTCGGACCGAAGTCGCAGGCGATCGTGTCCGACATGCTCCGCGACGCCGGTGTCCGGTACTCCGACATGGTGGTGAATCCGATCGGCATCGGGATGGGCATGCCGACCGTGCTCGCCTGGGGCACCGAGGAGATGCACGCCCGGCACCTTCGCCGCATCTTCACCGGCGAGGACGTGTGGTGCCAGATGTTCAGCGAGCCCACGCACGGCTCCGATGTCGCCGGGCTCGTCAGCCGGGCGGTCCGCGACGGCGACGAGTGGATCGTCAACGGGCAAAAGGTGTGGACGTCGTTGGCGCACGTATCGAGCTGGGGCATGTTGCTGGTGCGGACCGATCCATCCGTGCCCAAACACCGCGGGCTTTCCTATTTCATCGTCGACATGGCGAGCCCTGGCATCGAGATCCGGCCGCTCTACCAGATCACCGGCGACGCCGAGTTCAACGAGGTCTTCTTCACCGACCTGCGGGTGCCCGACGCCAACATGCTCGGCCGCGAGGGCGACGGCTGGAATGTGGCGGTCACGACCCTCATGAACGAGCGGGTGGCGCTCGGTGGCGCGGCCGCGCCCCGAGGCAGCGGTCTGATCGGTCAACTGGTCGAGGTGTGGAAGCAGCGGGCGCCGGACTTGCCCGAAAACCGGCGTCGGGTGCTCCGAGACCGGGTGGCCGACCTGTGGGTGCGGGCCGAGGCCCTGCGCTTGACGAACCTCCGGGCCAAGGCGGCTGCCAAACAAGGCACACCCGGGCCCGAGGGTTCCGTCGGAAAGCTGGCCTCGGCCGAGTTGAACAAGGCGATCACCGAAACGATCGTCGACGTCATGGGAGCCGAGGGGCTGCTGCATCTGCCGGGCTACACGCTCGGCCGACCGACGCACAGCAGCGTCGAGATGACGAGCCTGACCAAGTCGTTCCTGCGCATGCGAGCCAACACCATCGAGGGCGGTACGTCCGAGATCATGCGCAACATCTTGGGCGAGCGAGTGCTCGGCCTCCCCGGCGACGTCCGCGTGGACAAAGACGTCGCGTGGAGCGACGTCCCGAAGTAGCAGACGTTGCGTGGAGCGACGTCCCGAAGTAGCAGCCGTAGCCGTGAGTGTGTTCAGAGCGTCTTGACCAGCTCGACGAGCTGATCGAGGGCGGCACCCCATCCGTCGACGAAGCCCATCTCGGCGTGCTGCTGGGTGCCCGCGGGGTCCTGGTGCATGGCGATGGCTCGATACCGGGTACCGCCGCTCGCGGTCGGCTGCAGTTCGAGGATGGCCGTGAAGGGCATCGGGCCGGGCTGGGGGCGGAAGCCGGGGCCGAGGGCACTCGTCCAGACCAGCCGCTCGTTCGGCACGATGTCGAGGAAGCAGCCCGACCCGTCGAACTCCTCGCCTTCGGGCGAACGCATGACCGTCCGGAAGATGCCGCCCGGGCGCAGCTCGATCTCGCACTGCGGGGTCTCGTAGGGCTTCGGTGTGAACCACTGCGTGATCAGTTCGGGTTCGGTCCATGCTCGCCAGACCAGCTCGGGGGCGACATCGACCTCGCGGAGGAGTTCGAGGTCGAGCTCGGGGTTCAGCGTGTGCGGTGTGAAGCTCATGGTTCTTCCTTGAGGTTGAGGAGAAGGGTGTCCAGCTGATCCAGGCGCTGCTCCCACGTTCGCCGCTGCTGGGCCAGCCAGCCGTCGGCGATCTCGAGAGCGTCGGGTGTGAGGCGGTAGGTCCGCACCCGCCCGACCTTGGTCGACGTCACCAAACCGGCCCGTTCCAAGACGGTGAGGTGCTGGGTGAACGACGGCAACGCCATGTCGAACGGCCGGGCCAGCTCCGACGTGGAGGCGGGGCTGGAGACGAGCCGTTCGATCACCAGGCGACGGGTCGGATCGGCCAGGGCGTGGAAGACCTGGTCGAGCGTCATCGATCGCTTAGGCATGTGACTGAGTATTGCTGAACCTGATACTTAGGTCAATACCTAAATGTTGGCGGTCGAGGACCGGGAGCCTGGTGTCGGTCGAGGCTGGCGCAAGTAGCGTCAAGACCATGCCGACGTACCGCTCGCATACGACGACCCAGGGCCGCAACATGGCGGGCGCTCGCGCCCTGTGGCGGGCCACCGGGATGACCGACGACGACTTCGACAAGCCGATCATCGCCATCTCCAACAGCTTCACGCAGTTCGTCCCCGGGCACGTCCACCTCAAGGACCTCGGGCAACTCGTGGCGCGTGAGATCGAAGCCGCCGGCGGCGTCGCCAAGGAGTTCAACACCATCGCCGTCGACGACGGCATCGCCATGGGTCACGGCGGAATGCTCTACAGCCTCCCGAGCCGCGATCTCATCGCCGATTCCGTCGAGTACATGGTCAATGCCCACTGCGCGGACGCGCTCGTGTGCATCTCCAACTGCGACAAGATCACCCCGGGCATGCTGATGGCGGCGTTGCGCCTCAACATCCCGTGCGTCTTCGTGTCGGGCGGGCCGATGGAGGCCGGAAAGACGCGCCTCGCCGGCCACGAGGTCAAGGTCGATCTCATCTCGGCGATGATGACGGCAGGCGACAAGAACGTCAGCGATGCCGATGTGGCGGCCATCGAGCGCTCGGCGTGCCCGACGTGCGGCTCGTGCTCGGGCATGTTCACCGCCAACTCGATGAACTGTCTCACCGAAGCGCTCGGCTTGTCGCTGCCGGGCAACGGCACGATCGTGGCCACCCACGCCGATCGTGAGCAGCTGTTCCTGGAGGCGGGTCGCACGATCGTCGACCTCGCTCGGCGGTACTACGAGAAGGACGACGAATCGGTCCTGCCCCGCCAGATCTCTTCCAAGGTCGCGTTCGAGAACGCCATCACCCTCGACATCGCCATGGGCGGGAGCACCAACACCGTGCTCCACATCCTGGCGGCGGCCCACGAGGGGGGGTCGACTTCGGCATGGCCGATATCGACCGCATCAGCCGGCGGGTGCCGAACATCTGCAAGGTGGCCCCCGCGACGGACAAGTACCACGTCGAAGACGTCCACCGGGCCGGCGGCATCATGGGCATCCTCGGCGAGCTCGACCGCGCCGGTCTCATCGACACCTCGATCCCCACCGTGCACTCGGCCTCGCTCGGCGAGGCCCTCGATGCGTGGGACATCCAGCGCGACACCTGCATGCCCCGCGCTCGCGAGTTGTTCATGGCCGGTCCAGCCGGCATCCCCACCCAGGTCGCCTTCAGCCAGGCGACGCGCTGGCCGAGCCTCGACACCGACCGGGCCACCGGGTGCATCCGCGATGTCGCGCACGCCTATACGCAAGAAGGCGGCCTCGCTGTGCTCTACGGCAACCTCGCCGAGGAGGGCTGCATCGTCAAGACCGCCGGAGTCGACGAGGAGATCTTCGTCTTCAGCGGCCCGGCGCGGGTGTTCGAGAGCCAGGAGGCCGCGGTGGAGGGCATCCTCGACGAATCGGTGCAAGCAGGCGATGTCGTCGTGGTGAGGTACGAAGGCCCCAAGGGCGGCCCCGGAATGCAGGAGATGCTCTACCCCACCACGTACATCAAGAGCCGGGGCCTCGGGAAGCAGTGCGCGCTCCTGACCGACGGTCGGTTCTCCGGCGGCACGTCAGGCTTGTCGATCGGTCACGTCTCGCCGGAGGCGGCCGAGGGTGGACTCATCGCCTTCGTACGCGACGGCGACACCATCTCGATCGACATTCCGAACCGCAGCATCCGCCTCGAGGTCGACGACGCCACCCTGGCGACCCGACGGGACGCCGAGGAAACTCGAGGCGCCGACGCGTACACGCCGGTGGATCGGGAGCGGCCCGTGTCGCTCGCCTTGCGGGCCTATGCCGCCCTCACCACGTCGGCTGCCCGCGGCGCAGTCCGCGACCTGGATCAGCTCAGCCGCTGACGTCTCAGCCGCGGCGCCAGATGGGGCCGGCCGGCGTGTCCTCGAGGACGACTCCGCGCGCCGTCAGCTCATCGCGGAGGCGGTCGGCCTCGGCGAAGTTGCGAATCGCCCGTGCCTCCTGACGGAGCCCGACCAGCTGATCGATGTCGGCGTCACCACCACCGGATCCGGCCACCAACTCGAGGCCGAGGGCGCCCGCCAGGGTGACCACCGTGGACACCAGCGTGCCGGTATCCGGCGCGCCCGAGTCCAGGGCGGCGTTGGCGCGGCGCACGGAGTCGAAGACCGATCCGAGGGCGGCCGGTGTACCGAGGTCGTCGTCCATCGCCGCCTCGAACGCGTTTCGCGCGTCCGCATCGACCGTGCTCAGATCGGAGGCCGGGGTGAGCGAGAACCCCGCGGCGACCGCTCGGCGAGCCAGCGCATCGAGGCGATCGAGAGCGGCCGAAGCCTGTTCGATCGTCGACGGGTCGATCTCCATCGTCTTGCGGTAGTGGGTCTGGAGCACGAGTACCCGGAACGAGCGGGGGTCGTACCGGTCGAGCAGGTCGGCGAGCGTGGTGAAGTTGCCGAGCGACTTCGACATCTTCTCCCCGTCGACCTGGACCATGCCGTTGTGCACCCAGTAGCGGGCAAAGGCGTGCCCGCAGCCCACGGCCTCGGCGCGTTCGTTCTCGTGATGCGGAAAGACGAGGTCGTCGCCGCCGCCATGGATGTCGAAACCGGCGCCGAGGAGATCGAGGGACATCGCCACGCATTCGATGTGCCAGCCGGGCCGGCCCGGGCCCCACGGGGAGGGCCACGTGGGCTCGCCGGGTTTGGCCGCCTTCCAGAGGGCGAAGTCGAGCGGATCGTCCTTGCGATCGTCGACCTCGACCCGCGCCCCGGCACCCTCGCGGAGCTCGTCGGCCGAGCGATGCACGAGCGAGCCGTAGTCGGGCAGCGACGACACGTCGAAGTACACCCCGCTGCCCTCGATCACATAGGCCCGGCCCTGCTCTATGAGCCGTTCGATCACGGCGACCATCTGCGGCACGAACTCGGTGGCGTGGGGCGTGAGATCCGGACGCACGACGCCCAGGCGCTCGAGTTGATCCACATAGATCTGTTCGTACCGGGCCGCGACGGCGGGTTCGTCGGAACCTTCGGCGGCGGCCCGGGCGATGATCTTGTCGTCGATGTCGGTGACGTTGCGGACGAGGGTCACCTCGTAGCCCCGGTACCGGAGGTAGCGGGTCAAGATGTCCCAGGCCAGCGCGCTGCGGGCGTGTCCGAGATGGGGGACGTCGTAGACGGTCGGGCCGCACCAGTAGATGCCCACCTTGCCGGGGTCGCGCGTCTCGAGCGTTACCTTCTGACCGGACAACGTGTCGGTGAGGCGGATCATGGGCTCAGGATACGGTGCCGGCCCGACGGCGCCGGCCGATATTCGGCGGTCAGAGCCCGACGCGGATCGGGCGACGCAGGTCGATGCCCAGGAGACCGGCCGCCTCGATGAGGCCGTGGGCGGCCGCCCGGTTCGTGCCGCCCGTGGGGGCCGAGCTGATGCGGTCCGCCAGATCGTGGATCACATCGCGGGCCGTCGGGGTGTCGAGATCGTCGTCGAGGGCGGCCCGGACCCGATCGACGTACTTTTCGGGGTCCGGTCCGCCGGCGCGGTCGGCCGCGGCGAGCAAGGACTCCAACGCGGCCATGGCGTGATCCGCCTCGCCGTCGAACCATTCGAAACCAGGCCGATAGTGGTGAGGCAGCAGGGCCAGGCGGATGGCGCGAGGATCGACAGTTCGGCGGAGCACGTTGATGAAGACCAGGTTGCCCAACGATTTGGACATCTTCATGCCCTGGTACGCCACCATGCCGACGTGCATCCAGTGGCGCACGAACGGGTGGCCGTGGACGGTCTCGCTCTGGGCGATCTCGCACTCGTGGTGCGGATAGACGAGGTCGCTGCCGCCGCCGTGAAGGTCGACCGGATGCCCGAGGTTGGCCTTGGCCATGGCCGAGCACTCGATGTGCCATCCGGGCCGGCCGCGCCCGAACGGCGATTCCCACGCCGGTTCGTCCGCCGCCGAGGGCTTCCACAGCACGAAGTCGAGGGGGTCGCGTTGGCGAGGGTCGTCCGGGGTCCCGCCCCGCTCGCGGGCCAAGCTGATCATCTCGTCCCGGCTCAGATGGGACAGGCCGCCGAACCCGGGGAACGTCGCCACTGAGAAGAACGTCGTGCCGTCGACGGTGTACGTGTGGCCGCGGGCGGAGAGGGCCGAGATGTGGGCGACGATGGCGTCGATCGAATGGGTGGCTCGAGGCTCGGACTGCGCTGGTCGGGTGCCCAGGGCGATCATGTCGTCGCGAAAGCGCCGGATCTCACCCTCGGCGAGCTCCAGGAAGTCGACCCCGAGCGACCGCGCCTTGGGGAGGATCGAGTCATCGACATCGGTGAAGTTGCGGACGAGGTGGACCTGGTGTCCGAGATCCTCCAGGCGCCGGATCACGAGGTCGTACGTGAGATAGGTGAACGCGTGACCGAGGTGCGTGGCGTCGTACGGCGTGATGCCGCAGACATACATCCGGACGCTGTGGCCCGGGTCGAACGGAACGACCTGATGGCGGGCGGTGTCGTAAAGGCACATCGGCACGGCGCACACGCTACCGGGGGCGGCGAGCTACTCCGGCGGCTGGTCGAGCGCGAGCCGTCTACTGCAAGCCGTGGGCGGCCGCGCCGTCTACCGGGATGGCGGCACCGTTGACGAACTGGGCGTGATCGGAGCACAAGAACGCCGCCAGGCGCCCGAAGTCGTCCGGATCGCCGAGCTTCCGGGCGGGGATCGCGGCAGCGACACTGTCGAGGTCGTCCCCGTAGAGGTCGTGGAGGCGACCGGTGAGGTGGAGGCCGGGCTGGAGCGAATTGACCGTCACCCCGTCGGCGGCGACCTCACGGGCCAACGTCTTGAGGAAGGCCGTCACCCCCGCCCGGGCCGTGTTCGAGAGGATGAGGTGGGCGATCGGCTCACGAACGGAGATCGATGTGATGGCCACCACCCGACCCCATCCCTGCTCCCGCATGGGTGGTACCGCGGCCTGGCACAGAGCGACGGTCGACAAGAGGTTGAGGCGAAGAGCCGGCTCGTAGGCGTCGAGCGAGGTAGAGGCGAAGGTTCCGGCCGGAGGGCCGCCGGCGTTGGCGATGAGGATGTCGATGCCACCGAGCCGCTCCTTTGCCTGCTCGACGAGGCCGGCAACCGCGTCGAGGTCGGACACGTCGCCGGCAATCCAGCTGGCCGAAGGGCCGAGGTCGTCGGCCGCAACGGCGAGCTTGTCGGCGTTTCGCGAGAGCAGCACCACCGCGGCTCCCTCCGCGGTGAGGGCACGGGCGGTGGCCAGGCCCAGACCACTCGATCCGCCGGCGACGAGGGCGCGGCGACCGCGCAGGTTCAGATCCATCAGGTGCCGATCCCTTCCGACCAGACGCGAACCCTGTCGCCGGCCGCGACGCGGCCAGGGAGGCAACGACTCACCGCCACCGCCCTCGCGACCGCCACGACGCGAACCCTGTCGCCGGCCGCGACGCGGCCAGGGTGGAGCACCGACGCGTACCAGCGGCTCCAGCCTGGGTGGCGTTCGTGCTCGATCCGTTTCGAGTCGCCGTCGGCGAACCACCGGTTGTTGTGTCGGCACGGTGCGGCCGGCGTGGAGACGCGGGCCAGCACGGAGCCGATCTCGACCAGGAGGCCGGACCGCATCTGCGACCAGTCGACGCCGGCCATGGTGATGTTCTCGCCGGCTGAGCCGGCCTCGATCGGGTGGCCCTCGGCGCGCAACGCCTCGATGACGTCGACGCTCCAGAGGCACAGCGCCTGCCATGGTCGACCGTGATGCTGACGATTCCGTTGCCGGTCACCGATCACCCCTCGTCGAGACACCTCGGCCTCAGGGAGTGAGGACTTCGGGACGCCGCCCCCGGAAGCGTTGATGCGGGCCACCGTGCCCGACATCGGCGCCACCCGATCGCCTCCATCGTGGCGCGCCGCGGCGAGAGTGACGGCTTGGTGCATCACCTCGTGAGGCGTCGGGGCTGGACGTGCGGCGAGGCCCTCCGATGCGCCGTCCAAGACGTACGCGAAGAAGCGATCGCCCAGGTGGACGGTGTTGGCGCTGTCGCGCTCGTCCCACTCGGTCGGGTCGAAGCCGCAGGTCTCGCAGTGTCCATCCACGGCCTACAGAGTGGCACGCGCGTGGCCTGTCACACGGCCTCGCTACCGTGCACCTTACCGATCGGCGCCCGGCGAGTCAGGAGCCCACCAGGATCCCCCGTGGACCGGAGCGTTACCATGTTGACCGATGAGCGTCCTCGCCATGAGTACCTCAAACTCGAAGCCCTGCTCGGCAAACCCGAGGCGGACACCTTGATGGCCCACCTCCCACCGACCACCTTCGCCGACCTCGCCACCCGACGCGATCTCGACATCGTGTCGTCCGTGTTCCGGAGCGACCTCGTCGACATGGGAGCGTCGCTTCGCGTCGAGATGGCGGCTCTGCGGGGTGATCTGAAGGATGACATGGCGGCTCTGCGGGGTGAGCTGAAGGGCGAGATGGCGGCCCTGGACCAGCGGCTGACGGGTGAGCTCTCCAGCCTTCGTACGGAGACTCGGGTCGGGTTCGCCGACGTACGATCCGAAATCGCTCGAGCGCAAACGGCGACGATGAAGGTGATCGTGGCCACCCAGGTGGCCGGCATCATCTCCATGGCCGGCATCGTGGTCGGCGCCCTCAGCCTCCGTTGACGGCCCCTCGGCGAGAGGTGCTTCGCGCAATCGTCGGGCCTCGATCAGTTGAGGTTGCACTGATACTCGTACCACTCGTCGTACAGGTGGCGGTACACGCATGGCATCTGTTCCCTCGTTGCGAACGGGACCGGCATCCGCAGACGGTATCGGTCACCGGGTCGCGTGGCGCCGCACCTCGGCGATGGAACCTCGGCCGATCACACCCCGACTCCCCGGATGAGGTGACCGGGGAGTGCGCCGGTGTGGCGGCCCTGATCGAGGACCAGCTCACCGTTGATGATCGTGGCGTCGTAGCCGCGGGCTCGTTGTACGAACCGAGCGGCGCCGCCCGGGAAGTCGTGGGCGATCTCGGGGAGCTCGAGGGCAAGGCCGTCGAGGTCGATCACGTTGACGTCGGCGAACGCGCCTGGTTCCAGCACGCCGCGCCCGGCAAACCCGATGTACGACGCCGTCTCCGACGTCAGTTTTCGGACCGCCTCCTCGACGCTGATCACGCCTCGGTCTCTCGCCCAGTGGGCCAGGACGTAGGTGGGTTGGGATGCATCCATGATCTGGGTGGCGTGTGCGCCGGCGTCAGCCAGCCCGAGCATGGTGTGGGGCGAGGTGAGGAGCTCCTCGATCGCGGCCTCGTCCTGATTCATGACCGGCCAATCCACGAGCGCTCGCCCGTCGCTCGCATCGAGCGCGTCGAGGTACGCCTCGACGCACGAGACACCGGAGCGTCGAGCACGGAAGCTGATGCTGTCCTCGACCGGATGGTCGTAGCGCACGGGTCGGTGGGGCTCCATGAGGAACAGCTGCTCGAACATCGCCTCTGGTCTCGCGGCCCCCTCGTCGATGAGGGCGGCTCGAACGTGCGGATCGCGGATGGCGGCGAGGCGACCGTTCAGATCGAGGTGGGCGATCGCTCGAAACGAGGGCAGATCGTCGATCAGGGTGTTGGCCGCCAAGCTGAACAACACACCGACACTGCGGGGCGTGATCTGGGGCCGGAGCTGAGCCCCGGTCTCGTTGGCCGCGGCGGTGAGTTCGATGACCCGGCGATAGTGGTCGCCGAGGGACACGATCTGCTGGAGGTTGAAGCTGAACGGGCGGCCGGTGGCGCGGCTCAGGTCGGCCATCCAGGCGAGCTCTTCGTCGACCCGGGGCTCGCCGGTCTCGAGGACGTTGTACCGCGGGCGCGCACTCCAGTACCCCTCGGCTCCCTCTTTGCAGGGGCGAGGCGATGGCGAAGAACTCCTGCGGGTCGGACCATGTTCCCGGCACGTTGCGGCCGTCGGGCACCCGATGAAAGAGGCTGCGAGAGATCGAATAACCGAGGGCGCCGCTGGCGAGCGCCGCCCCGACGTGGCCGGCCATCTCGGCCAGCTGCTCGTCGGTCGCGGCGAACTCGGGATCGCAGGCGTCGAGGCCGCACACGTACAGGCGAACGGCGACATCGCCCACGTACCCGCCGACGTTGAGAGCTCGAGGCATCCGCTCGACCGCATCCAGGTACCCACCGAACGTCTCCCAATCCCACGGGAGGCCGGCGAGGATGCTCGCCGCGGGAATGTCTTCCACCGCCTCCATCGCTCGGGCCAGCAGCTCGGCTTGGCCCGGACGCACCGGAGCGAAGGTCATGCCGCAGTTCCCCATGACGACCGAGGTGACGCCGTGCCAGCACGACGATGTCATCAGCGGATCCCACCCCACCTGGGCGTCGAGGTGGGAGTGGATGTCGACGAAGCCGGGGGTGACGAGGCGACCGGTGGCGTCGATCACCCGCCCGGCGCCCTGCCGATCGACGGCCCCGACCGACGTGATTCGATCTCCGTCGATGGCGACATCATCTCGCCGGGAGGCCGTCCCGTGACCGTCGATGACCAGGCCGCCGGCGATGATGATGTCGTGTCCCACGCCGACCTTCTAGTGCCTCGGCGCCGGCGCGTCGAGTGGTTCGGCGCGCCGGCGGGTGGGACGATGGGTTCAGGTGCCCTTGGGGTGGGTGGGCGACTTGGAGAAGCCGTTCGTTTCGGCGCGCTCCGCGGTGTCGAACCAGACCTCGGCGACGGTGGCGCCGTAGTTGCGGCTGTCGGGTCGGTGGTAGAGCATCGAGTCGACGTTGCCCTTGATGGTGTAGCCGTTCGGCGCGGAGCGGTCCGTCAGTGGAGCGTGCGACCCGTCACCGTACGGTTGCTGCACGTCTCCCACGAACGCCGCCGCAGCCGGCGTTCCCGACGTGGCGGCGGCGCCGACTTTGGGGTGCGTCGGCGAGAGTCGGAAGCCGTTCGTTTCGGCGCGCTCCGCGGTGTCGAACCAGACCTCGGCGACGGTGGCGCCGTAGTTGCGGCTGTCGGGTCGGTGGTAGAGCATCGAGTCGACGTTGCCCTTGATGGTGTAGCCGTTCGGCGCGGAGCGGTCCGTCAACGGAGCGTGCGACCCGTCACCGTACGGCCGAATGATCTCGGCCGAGCTTCCGGTGTCCCCGACCAGCGTGGATGCTCCGCTGAGCGACGCGCGGTCAGCCTGCGCCGCTGACGGCGTTCCTGACGCCTTCGCGGCGACCGCGGCACCGGCGCCGGCCGGCGAACTCGCGCCGGCCGCATCTGCGCCCGTCGAGACGGTCTGCTCGCTGGTCTCCCATTCGGACCAGGTCACCTTCTCGCTGCGCCAGCGCCACAGCAGCCAGCCGAGGCCCAGACCCACCAGGAAGGTGGCGATGAGGGGGAGGATGATCTCGGGAAGCACGTAGCCCATTGGTTCGGCTCCTGTTCTTTCTACGTCGGGAGGGTGGTGGTCGAAGTGGGGTGGGTCAGAAAGACGGGCGGGCGGCGAACTGGACGCGCCGGTTGAGCGCTCGGCCCTCGTCCGTCTCGTTGGGACCGACCGGCTCGGTCTCGCCGGCACCGCGGGCGTTGAGGCGACTGATGTCGATGCCCTGGCTGGCGACGTAGTCGACGACGGACTGAGCTCGCGCCTGGCTGAGCGCCTGGTTGGACGACTCCGAACCTCGACTGTCGGTGTGGCCGGAGATCTCGACGACCGGTTGGGTGTAGCGCTGCATCGCCGCGACCACCTCGTCGAGCGTGGTCCGGGCCTCAGGCGTCAGCTCGGCGGAGCTGGTGGTAAATACCACGGTGGTCCGGATCTGCTCGGCGAGACGGTCGAGTTCGGCCTGGAGCGAGGCGACCTCCACGTCGATCGATGCCGATGCGGGTGGGGCCGTGGTTTGGGTGGGTTCCGCTGCCGGAACAGAGATGTCGGCCGTCGCACCGACCGATGTGGCGCCCGTGGTGAGCTCGGACGCGATGTCGGCCGCCGCCTGATCCGGGGCGACGCCGCTGACGGTGAGGTCGGTGTCGGTCAACGTCGCCGTGGCCGACGACAGCCCGCCGAATCCGGCCATGGCCGCCGAGAGATCGGCGACGCGGTCGTCGGCGCCGGGGGTGGCCTCGGCCAGGTCGCTCACCTCGAGCTGGTCGGTGACGTTGTCGGGGCCGACCAGCTCGCCCGCGGCCGCGACGAGGGTCTGGCGCTGGTCCTCGGTCAGCACGGTTCCCGTCAGGGTGATCGCTGAGCCGTCGTAGTCGACGCCCACGTCGGCGGGTCCGGCGGCCGCGACTGCCGTGGTCGTGGGTTCGTCCACGACCGCCTCGGCCGCGGTGGTCGTGGGTTCGGGCGTTTCGGCCGCGCCGCTGAGGTCGAGCTCGAGCGAGCGGATGCCGTCGTGATCGACGGCGGCGCGGATGTCGTCCTCGGTGACACCGGCCGGGAGGGCCCCCGAGATCGTCCCGGTTCGGTATGAGTAATCGATGTCGAGGTTGGTGTCGTCGATGCCGGCGGCGGCGAGGTCGCTGACGGTCCCGTCCGTCAGGTCGTCTTCGACGCTCGACACGGACAGCGCCGTGCCGACGCCGCCGACGAGCGCGAGGCCGGCGAGGCCGAGGGCGCCGACCTTCCACGGCGCCCAGGCGCCGGGGTCCTTCCGCCACGCGGTGGAGTCCTTGCGACGGCGGCGGATGCGTGTCGTTGTGGTCGTGGTCGAGCTGGCGTCGGCGCGATCGGCCATGACGTTCCCCTGGAGTCATGGGCGCGCTACGGAGGTGAAGGCGCGCCCGTTCGACATGATTCCTCCGGAACCTGTGAGGGTCCGGCCGAGACGAGCATCTTGCTGCTCATCCCCTCCCGCTGGGCCGAGAGCCTGCCGCATGGGACCGGACGTGTCAACAGGTGTGTCGAACGCCTCGGGTCAGGTTTGCAGAGGAAGGACGACGTCGGCGAGCCACGCCAGCTCGTCGATGGTCGAGCACTCGGATTCGAGCCGGCCTGCGGGTCGAAGGACGAACTTCGACACGCCGACCTCGACGAGCGCGGAGACGAGGGCACGGATGGCCTCGGCGCCGATCGGGAGCAGATCCCACGGGTCGGCATCGGGACGGCGCGACCGCACGTAGGCGAGGGCGTTCTCGTCGGCGTCGCGGCGACCGTAGGGAATGCTCATGCCGAAGTGTTCGGGGTCGAGTGTGCGACCGGCGGCCGCAGCCGCGGCGTGCATCGTGGCGAGCGCGGCGGCGGCCTCCGGCGGCGTGGTCGCCGCGCCGAGCCAACCGTCGGCGAGCCGGCCGGCGCGCTCCAGGGCCCGCGGGCCGGATCCGCCGAGCCACAGTTCGAGGGGTTCCTGGACGGGACGGAGCGGCAAGGTGAGGGCTTCGTAGTCCCATCGGTCGCACGAGTGCGAGACCGGTTCGCCCGCCCAGAACCGGCGGAGCAGCTGCATGGACTCCTCAGCTCGATCCCTCGATCGCGGCGGCCGAGCCCCAGGGCCCGACGTTCGGCCGGCTGGCCGAGGCCGGGGACGAGGGTGATCAACGTCCGTCCTCGGGACACGCCGTCGAGTTGCGCCAGCTCCTTGGCCAACACAAACGGGTTGCGTCCGAACGGCACCACATTGGCTCCGAGTTTGAGCCGCGAGGTGCGCCCGGCGGCCACGGCGAGACCGACGATCGGATCGATCTGGGCACCGAGAGGGATGTCTGACAACCACACGGCGTCGAAGCCGAGAGACTCCAACCCGTCGACGAGGTCGACGAACCGGGCCGGCTGGAGGTCGAGTCCTCCCGGGGAGATGGCGAACCGGATCTTCATGCGACCATCTTGCCGCGTTCCCGGCAGCGCTTAATATCCGAACATTCGGATATACGGTTGCGAAGCGTACCCCCCAGGGGTACGCTTCGTCCTTTCCGGAAGGCCGGCCCCGAAGAAGCCAACACGGAGGCGTCGTCATGATCTTCGAGCAGTACTACCTCGAATGCCTTTCCCACGCGTCGTACCTGATCGGTGACACGTCGACCGGTCGAGCCGTCGTGATCGATCCACAACGCGACGTGTCGCAGTACCTGAACGATGCGGCCAGCAACGGGTTGACCATCACGCACGTGATCGAGACCCATTTCCACGCCGACTTCTTGTCGGGGCACCTCGAGATGGCCGAAGCGACCGGCGCCGTCATCGTCTTCGGCCGGTCGGCCGAGGGCATCACCGGGTTCCCGATGACCACGTACGCCGACGGCGAGCGCATCGAGCTCGGCGAGGTCGTCCTCGAGATCCGCGAGACTCCCGGCCACACGCCCGAGTCGATCAGCGTCGTCGTATGGGAGAAGCCCGGCGACGAGGTTCCCTTCGGCGTGCTGACTGGAGACACCCTCTTCATCGGCGACGTGGGCCGGCCCGATCTGCTCAGTGCCGTCGGGTTCGAAGCCGATGCGCTCGGCCGCCAGCTCTATCACTCACTCCACGAGAAGCTGATGGTGCTACCCGACGAGACCAGGGTGTACCCAGCCCATGGCGCGGGGTCGTCCTGTGGCAAGAACCTGTCCACCGAGACGGTCAGCACCATCGGGGACCAGCGGCTGACCAACTATGCGCTGCAACCGATGTCGGAGGAAGCATTCGTCGAGGTCGTGACGCAGGGTCAAGCGGCGGCACCGGGATATTTCCTG
Organism: uncultured Acidobacteriota bacterium; assembly: GCA_963732655.1. Taxonomy (GTDB): domain Bacteria; phylum Actinomycetota; class Acidimicrobiia; order Acidimicrobiales; family SHLQ01; genus CAVTWS01. The sequence continues at coordinate 316,897 of CAVTAI010000017.1, forward strand.
TACGCCGCGACGCAGAACCGCACGGCTCACGAGACGCTCGACGAGGACGCTCCCGAGCTGCGGCTGACCTTCGAGCAGGTGCAGTCGGCGAGAGTCGCCGGTGCGACCGTGATCGATGCTCGCGACTCGGCCGACTTCGCGGCCGGGCACGTGATCGGAGCGATCAACGTCGGGCTCGGCGGCCGCTTCGCCGAGTACGCCGGCGAGGTCGTTCGACCCGGCACCGCGATCGTCCTGCTCACCGACCCCGGACACGAGCACGAAGCGAGGGTGCGACTGTCCCGCATCGGTTTCGACAACGTGGTTGGAGTCCTCGATCAGCCGCTGGCCACGATGGCATCTCACCCCGAGGCGACGACCCGCTCGTCGCGGCTTTCGGTGTCGGAGCTCGAGGATCGGGTGTCCGCCGTGGATGGACTCCAGCTCGTCGACGTGCGCGGTCCCGGCGAAGTTGCGCTCGGCTCGATCCCCGGTGCGGCCCACATCGAGTTGGCGGCCCTGCTGAACCGAGCGAGTGAACTCGATCCGGACCGGCCGACCGTGGTGTTCTGCGCCGGTGGCTACCGATCCTCGATCGCCGCCAGCTTGTTGCGGTCACTCGGCTTCGCCGACGTGAGCGATGTGTTGGGTGGGTACACCGCGTGGGCCGAGTCGCCGCCGTCGGGTCATCCACGCCGGTTGAACTGAGTCAGCTCGGCGGTGCGGTCGTCGTCGTTTCGTCCGTCGCTGTCTCGTCACTGTCGAGCAGCGCGCCGAACTGGTCATCGGTGACGGTGGCCGAGACGATCAGGGCCTCGAAGATCTCGACGAGCTCGCCGTAGTCGATGGTCGACGATCGGAGGGCGCCGGTGGCCGGATCGAAACAGAACTGCGCCGATTGTCCCCACGGATAGAAGCTGGCCACGCCCAGAGAGGTCACGTCGAAGCAGTCCGGCCCGGCGGCAGCAAGCTGGTACAGAGGCGGCTGACCCAGGAAGAACGTGGAACGCGTTCCCTGCTCGGCGCGCATCTGCTCGAGGTACTCAGCACTGGAAGCGGTCTGGAAACAGCGCCGTTCGTCGCTGAGGGCGTCGCAGTTGACCAGCGTTCCCTCGTACGTCCCACTCACCGAACCCAGGAGTCCGTAGAGGCGGTCTGGTGGGCGTTGCAGGAGCAGTGCGGTGGAGGTCAGCACCTCGCCGTCGTCGCGCCGGCGCTCGAAGGACCACTCGATCGAGAGGTCGCTCGTCCGGTAGCGGAACCAGGCATCGAGGAACGCGTCGACGAGGGCGGCCTGCTCACCGGCCGCGTCCGGATCGACCGTGGTCGTGGTCAGCGCGGCTACGGCGGTGGTCGGGGGATCCTCCTCGGTCACGACGCACACGGCCGTGGCGATGACGATGCCGAGCGCCATGCCGATCGCCCCCGCCACCCATGGGGAGAGGCTCGACGGTGAGTCCTCGGTCATCGCACCCTCCTGTGGACGTTCACGGCGTAGTCGCCCGAGGCGGTGAACGGGTCGCCGTCCCAGGTGCTGAATCGCGCCTCGAGCTCCAGCCCGGCGGCCGCGGCCCAGCGGTCGTAGTCGTTCAACGTCACGGTGCGCCCAAGCTGGAAACCGGTGACCAGCAGGCCACTCGACGGCAGATGTTCCGCCAGTCGGGAGACCACGGACGCCTCCGTGCCGGGGGCCAGGAAGATCATGACGTTCCCGGCCGCGACCACGAGATCCACCTGCCGCCGGGCGCCGTCGGAGGTGCGGAGATCGAGCGTTGCGAGATCGACGAGATGCCATTCCAGCTCGGGGGACTTGACCCGTGCCGTCTCGAGCATGCGTGGATCGATGTCGACCCCGACGACATCGATGCCGCGCCGCGCCAGCTCACGGGCCACCCGTCCGGTGCCGCATCCCGCGTCGAGCACGGTCTGGGGCCGGAACCGTTGCACGAACGCCGCCTCGCCGTGCGGGTCGATCCCGGAAGCGGCCAGCGCGTCCCAGCGGGCGTCGTAGGCGTCGCCTGTCGGCGCGTCAGTGCCCAGCCAGCGCGGCGCGTCAGTGCCCAGCCAGCGAGACGGAGGAGGGTCGGTGGGGGCGTCGCTCATGTCGTCTCAGTCGATGGGCCAGCGCTCGGCGGCTTCGGCCAGCTCATCGCGGTGGTCGGGGTGGGCGATGGCGGCCAGAGCCCGGGCTCGTTGGCGGATGGTGCGGCCCCGCAACTCGGCGGCGCCGTGTTCGGTGATGATGACGTCGACCTGATGGCGTGGTGTGCTCACGATGGCCCCCCGACCCAGCTCGGGGACGATGCGCGACACGACGTGACCGTCGACGGTCACGGTCGACGGAAGGCAGATCAGGGATCGGTCCTCCAGTTGCAGGCCGGCGCCGGACACGAAGTCTTCGTGGCCACCGACGCCGGAGAACTGCTTGCCTCCGACCGTGTCGGCGGTGACCTGACCGGACAGGTCGACCGACAGCGCCCCGTTGATCGTCACCATCTTCCGGTTCCGGGCGATCAACTCGGGCGAGTTCACGATGTCGACCGGAAGGAACCGCACATCGGCGTTGCCGTCGAGCCACCCGTAGAGCTCGGCCGTACCCGCCGCGAAGGTGCACACGGAGATTCCGTCGTACACCCCCTTGCGATTGGACACCTTGCCGGCGCGCTGAAGGTGCATCAGCCCGGTGGTGAACATCTCCGAGTGGATGCCATAGTCGCCGCCGGCGCCGTCGGCGAGCATGCGGGCGACGGTGTTGGGGATGCCCCCGATACCGGTCTGGAGTGTGCAGCCGTCGGAGATGAAGGCCTGAACATGGCCGGCGATCGCCCGTTCCACGTCCGTCGCCTCGGCGTCGGGCAGGAGGAACGCGGGGCGGTCGCTCTCCACGAGCACGTCGATCTCGTCGACGTGCAGGGCATGGCGGTGGTCCGGAGGCAAGCCCAAGGTCCGGGGCAGGTTGGGGTTCACCTCGACGAGCAGCGTGCGGTCGGGGTCGGCTCCGCAGCGATGCAACGGATCGACCGTGGCGCCCGCATGCAGCGACAGGCTGCACCAGCCGTCGGCGTCTGGAGGAGCCGCCGCGGTCGCCATGACCCGAGGCGCCAGGGCCTCGATCACGGGGCCAAATCGCCGGAAGTCAGCCGGAACGAACTCGATTGCTGCGCCCGAGTCGCGGAGGAATCGCTCGGCGGGCCCGAAGAACCCACTGAGGCACTGGACCCCCGGCTTGGTCATGACCGCGAACAGGTCGACCATCAAGGCCGAGAAAATGGTCAGGTCGACGTAGTCATCGCGGTCTCCGAGGGCATGGAGGAAGCCGGTCGGCTGCCCGGGCCCGAGCCCCACGCCAATGGTGTCGGTCGGCCGGATCAGGGCCGCGGCGTCGCTGAGCGAGAGGCGGGTGGTGCTCATCCCACCGGTGTCTCGGCCGGCATCTCGACGGGAACGTCGGTGGTCGACCCCGCGGCCACGACGACCGGCACCGCGGTCGACGCCGCAAGCCCCGGGATGGCGGGAACAGTGAGGACCCAGTCCCCGGGTTCGATCTCGATCCGGAACTCGCCCGAGCTGTCACTGATGGTACGACGTGGCTCCGCCTCCGGTGATCCGGCGGGGCGTAGTTCGATCTGCGCACCCGCTACCGCCTGATCGGTGCAGTCGGTCTCGGTCGTACACGCGAGCCCTGTCACCGAACCCTGCACAGTGCCCGTCGAGCCATCGTCGTCGGAGCAGGAGCCGGCTCCGAGGCCGATCACGCCCAACACGCCTAACATCACCGCACGGTGTCGTCGCACTGCGGCACTGTACCCGCTTCGCTCTCCGCCCCTCGGCCAGCCGAGCCGTCACATCAGGCACTCCACCAGGCAAGCCCATCAGGCCGTCAACCAGGCAAAGAGGTCGACATGAAGGAACTGATCTACAGCCGCCAGCTGCTTCCCGCCGCCGAGCAGTTCCCGGACAAGCTGGCGTTCATCGACGACGGAACGGCGCATTCCTTCGGAATACACGTCGAGCGGACCAGCCGTCTGGCCAACGCGCTCGGGTCCGAGCTCGGGCTGGCGGTCTCGGACCGTTTCGCCGTGATGGCTCTGAACAGCCGCTCGTACCTCGAGCTCTACCACGCCGCGTTCCTCGGTGGCGGCGTGATCAATCCCCTCAACCTGCGGCTGGCCCCGGCCGAGCTGGCGTACATCTTGGCCGACTCCGGGACGCGCGTCTGCGTCGTCGACGCGATCTTCGCTCCGCTGGTCGACGCCATTCGGGCTCAGACATCCGTCGACACCGTGGTCCTCATCGGCAGTGGAGATGCTCCTCACGACGTGCGGTACGAGGATCTCGTGGCCGCCGGCGAGTCGGGACTTCCCACGGAGCCGGAGGAAGACAGCCCGGTTGTGCTCATGTACACCGGCGGCACCACAGGCCTTCCGAAGGGTGTGTTGCTCGATCAGCGGGCCGAGATGCTGAACCTGTACCACGGGCGGGCCTTGTGGCAGATCGACAGCCGCGAGGTGTTCCTCAATCAGACGCCGATGTTCCACGCCGCGTCGATGGGCGGGATCCTGGCGGTTCCTGCCGCTGGCGGCACCTCGACCTTCGTGCCGATGTTCGAACCCGGTGCGGTGCTCGACGCCGTCGAGGCCCACGACGTCACGATGACCGTCATGGTCCCCACGATGATCGGTCTCACGGTCAACCACCCGGCCTATTCACCGACGCGGCTCTCCTCACTGCAGAAGCTGGCGTACGGCGCGTCGCCCATGCCCCAAACCCTCCTCGAACGCCTGCTGGCCGAGCTCCCCGCATGTGAGATCTTCCAGGCCTACGGAATGACCGAGGCCTCGGCCGTGGTCACGTATCTCGGACCCGAGGAGCACCGGGCCGGAGGTGCACTGCTGCGTTCGGCCGGCCGGGCCGTGCCTGGGGTCGTCTTGTCGATCCAGAACGAGGACGGCAACGAGTTGCCACGCGGACAGACGGGCGAGGTGTGTGTGAAGGCCGGCAACCTCATGATCGAGTACTGGAACCAACCCGAGGCCACCGCCGAGGCCTTCCGAGGTGGCTGGTACCACACGGGCGACGCCGGGTACCTGGACGAGAACGGCTACCTGTTCCTCGTGGACCGGGTGAAGGACATGATCGTCACCGGCGGTGAGAACGTCTACAGCGTCGAAGTGGAGAACGCTTTGGCCTCACACGACGCCGTCCTGCAGGCCGCAGTCATCGGCATCCCGCACGAGCAATGGGGCGAATCGGTGCACGCGATCGTCGTGCTGCACGAAGGCGCGTCGGTGACGATCGAGGAGCTTCTCGCTCACAGCCGCGACCTGATCGCCGGCTACAAGCTGCCCAAGAGCGTCGAGTTCCGCACCGAAGCACTTCCACTGTCGGGAGCGATGAAGGTGCTCAAACGCGAGCTGCGGGCCCCGTACTGGGAGAGCCACGGCCGAGGAGTCGGCTGACCCCGGACGCCGGGTGCTCAGAGGTAGTCGCTCAGCGCCTCGAGCATCTGGGCCTTGCCGCGAGCGCCGACCATACGGGAGTCGGCCTCGCCGTCCTTGAAGACGATCATGGTCGGGATGCTCATGACCTGGAAGCGGCGAGCGATCTCGGGCGCGTCATCGACGTTCAGCTTGGCGATCCGGAGCTTGCCGGCCTGCTCGGTGGCGATCTCCTCGAGCACCGGGGCGATGGCCTTGCACGGCCCGCACCACTCGGCCCAGAAGTCGACGAGGATGGGCTCGGTGGCGCTGCCGATGACCTCGTCGAACGTTGCGTCGGTCAAGGTGGTGATGGATCCGGCCATGGTGGTTCCCTCCTGGGGGTGACCTGGTTCGATTGATTCGACTTCTGCTTGTCGCACTGTCAATGGGTGAGAACCCCGCAGTATTCCCGAGGGAGATCAGCCGTAATGCTGGGGCTTCCAGCGAGCTGTCAGCCGTGATGCTGGGGCTTCCAGCGAGCTGTCAGCCGTGATGCTGGGCTTCCAGCGAGCTGTCAGCCGTGATGCTGCTCTGCTTCCAGCGAGCTGTCAGCCGTGATGCTGGGCTTCGAGCCACCGCTCGGCGTCGATGGCTGCTTGGCAGCCCGACCCGGCCGCGGTGATGGCCTGACGGTACACGTCGTCCTGCACGTCACCACAGGCGAAGACGCCGTCGACGTTGGTGCGGCTGGAGCCGGGCTCGGTGATCAGGTACCCGTTGTCCTTGAGGGCGAGCTGACCGACGAACAGGTCGGTGTTGGGACGGTGGCCGATGGCCACGAACAGGCCGGTCACGTCGAGCGGGCGGGTCGCGCCGGTCACGGTGTCCTCCAGGATCACCCCGGTCAGTGAATCGGTGCCGACGAGCTCGGTCACCGTGCTGTTCCACGCGAAGTCGATCTTCGGGTTGGCGAAGGCCCGGTCCTGCATGATCTTCGATGCCCGCAGCTCGTCGCGCCGGTGCACGAGGGTCACCTGATCGGCGAACTTGGTGAGGAACCCGGCCTCTTCGAGAGCCGAGTCGCCACCACCGACGACGGCGATGCGCTGACCACGAAAGAAGAATCCGTCGCACGTCGCGCAGGTCGAGACGCCGTGGCCGATGAGTCGTTGCTCATCGGGGACGCCGAGGAGAAGCGACTGCGCACCGGTCGCCACGATCAGTGAGCGGGCCCGGTGGGTCGGCTCCGGGGTCGAGGGATCTCCGACCCAGACCCGGAATGGGCGTGCGGAGAGATCGACCCGACTGGCGCGCACGGTCTGGATCTCGGTGCCGAAACGCGCCGCCTGCTCACGGAAGCCGGACATGAGGTCCGGCCCCATGATCCCGTCGGGGAATCCGGGAAAGTTCTCGACCTCCGTGGTGAGCATGAGCTGACCGCCGGGCTGGTCGCTGGTCGAGGAGGGTTCACCCTCCAGCATCAGCGGAGCGAGATTGGCGCGGGCCGTGTAGATGGCGGCGGTGAGGCCGGCCGGCCCGGAGCCGATGATGATGACGTCACGGACAGAGTCGCTCATTGGAGCCTTTCGAGACGGACGGAGCGCGCCGGGGTAGCCCGGTGGCCACGCCGCGGATCAGCGGTCGGGATCAGGTGCTCGTGCGGCTTTGCGTAGCAGCACCACACCGAGCAGTGTCAACACCGCACCCCACACCAGATATGCCCAGTAGTGCTGCGAGGCGATATCTTCGGAGAGCTCGGCGGACAGCCGGAACACTGCGATGAGCACCAGAGCCAGCGCCAGAACGCCCAGCACGACCAGGGCGACGCCGTAGACGAGGCTCCGGCTGGCGATCAGCGCCGGGCGGGTGGTCTTGGCCCGGATGGAGTCGACCGTCTCGACGATGCGGTCGGCGGCCTTGGCCGGCCACTCGGCGCGGGTGCGGAGGTCGGGCAGCTCGGACATGGCCGGGAGCCTAGCCGCCGCACGAGCGAGCGGAGCGAGCCAGAAGGCGGCCAGTGGTGCGGACGCCGCACGAGCGAGCGGAGCGAGCCAGAAGGCGGCCAGTGGTGCGGACGCCGCACGAGCGAGCGGAGCGAGCCAGAAGGCGGCCAGAGGTACGGACGCCGCACGAGCGAGCGTGGTCGGTGGGGTTGGTCATCGCGGGAGGTCGAAGCGGCCGACGATGGCGCAGGTCGACGGCTCCAGCAGGTAGGCGAGCTCCGGGTCCGCGTCGGTGACGACGACGAGCACGGGGGTCGAGGTGACTGTCGCCTCGCCGATGAGCGTGGCGCCGGGGAACTCTCCGGCGCAACCGGTGTCACCGAAGGTTTCGCCGGTGAGGCTCGTCGAGTCACCGGTCCCGGTGCTGGATCCCGCGATGGTGGCGGCGCGCTCATCGAGGATCGACGCCAAGCGGGTCGAGAGCTGCACGGTGTCGGTGAACGCGCCGAGCTCCTCGATCGGGAGGCCGGCCGTGTTCGCACCCTGGGCTCCGTCGTCGTCCGCCGGCGCCGCACTCGTCGTCTGCTCGGCTGCTGCTGCATCCGGTTCCGAGCTCGGCTCGGCTTGGTCCGCGGCCTCGAGCCCCGCATCGCCGGCGGTCGTTTCGGCGGTGGCGCTGCCGTCGGTTGCGTCCTCCACAGCCAACGCGGATGCCGCGGCGTCGCCTGCCGACTCGTCCTCGGCGAAGTCGACGGACGCCGTGTCGTCGTCGTCGGAGCCGCTGTCGAGGTCCACGTTGCCGGCGATGCCCACGGCGGCGATCGCCGCCGCGGCGATGCCGGTACCGATCAGGAGGCGCCGGCCGTTGGTCGAGCGGCGCCGATGATCGGCCATGCGGGTGACAGTCGGGCGAGGGGGCGGAGGAGCCCCGGCCGGGGGTTCGACGGACGATGGTCGAGCCGGGTACAGCTCATCGAAGACGGAGAGGGCGGCGCCCAGCTCCAACTCGCGGCGGGATTCGTCGACCGGCACGGGTTCGGCGAGGGCAGCGCGCACCAGACGCTGCTGCTCGACCCGGGCGAGCAGGTCGGCGTCGGTCAGCACCTGGGCGCGCTCATCGGGAGTGCACTCGCCGTCCAGGTAGGCGGCCGCCAGGTCGTCGCGTCGTTTGTCGTCGGTCATGTCAGGGGTCCTCGTCCCGGGTTAGGACGTTCTGGAGGCGGAGCCTGGTTCCCCAAAGCGCGAGCCAGATGCGTGCGGCCGCGAGCTATCCGCGATCGGACGGTTCCGGGCGGTATGCCCAGAGTCTCGGCGATCTCGGCGTAGTCGGCGCCCAGGATGTCGCGCATGACCACCGGGGCCCGGAACTCCAGGGGCAGGTTCGCGAGAGCATCGTCGAGATCGAGGTGATCGGCGATGGTGGAATCGAGGCTCGGTGCGTCGTCGACGGGTTCGTGGGGCGGCACGCCGTCGGGCCAGGACGGCACCGGTCGGCGCTTGCGGCGCCGGAGCTCATCGAGGCAGGCGTTGGTGGCCACGCGATAGGCCCACGTGGAGAACGAAGCCCGGCCGTCGAAACGGGCCAGGCCACGGACGATCGCGATGAGCGCTTCTTGTGTGGCGTCGTGAGCATCAGCCGACGAGCCGGTCAACCGGCGGCAGATGGCGTGGACGCGGTCGTGGTGGCGTCTCAGCAAGGTGTCGATGGCACGGCGATCGCCGCTCTGCGCGGCCGTGACGAGGGCCAGGTCGTCGCGCAGGTCGGCGGGGCTCACGATGCGAGTCTGCCCTCAGGCAGGCACCTGGTAGGTGACCGCCATGACCCGCGGGCCTCCGTGGCTGCCGATGACCGGCCCGATGGTGGTCACGGCGATGCGATCGTGGGGCACGACTCCGTCGAACATGGCGAGGAACTCGTCGAGGTCGGGGGACTGTCCACTGCAGACGGTGAGGTGGTCGACGGAGCTCTCGGCGGCGACCTTGTCGCGCAACCACAGCAGTGCCTTGCGTCGAGTGCGCTGCCGGCCCGCTTCCTCCACCGCACCCGTACTCAGGTCGACCAGCGGTTTGATCGACAGCACGGTGCCGAGCAGCGCTTGGGCACCGCCGATGCGGCCACCTTTCTTGAGGTTCTCGAGCGTGTCGAGTGTCCCGTACATCCGGGTGCGGTGGCTCTGCGACGCCACGAGTTCGGCGAGGTCGTCGAGATCTGCGCCACCGGCTGCGGCCTTGGCTGCGCTCACCACCATGGTGCCTTGGCCAGCCGACAACGACCGCGAGTCGAGGACCCGGATCGGGATCTGGTCGACGACGGCCGCGGCCGCCGTGAGTGCGGATTGCATCGTCGCCGAAAGAGCCGACGACAAGTTGATGACGCACACGCCGGTCGCGCCTTCGGCCGCCAAGCGGCGGTAGGCCGTCTCGAACGCACCCGGTGCGGGCGCGGCGGTCTGCGGGAGCTCGGGTCGTTCGGACATCAGCCGGTAGAAGGCGTCGACAGTGAGCTCGGTGCGGTCGGTGAACTCGTCCTCGCCGAAGCGGATGCTCAACGGCACGATCTCGATGCGATGCTCGGCGACGATGTCGTCGGGCAGGTCGCACACGCTGTCGGTTACGAGGCGAATCGTCATGGTTCCTCCGAGGACACCAGTTCGTCGGTGGAGGCTAGTTCCTCGTCCCGGTGACTGCGGGCGGGGTGGGCCTGGGCCGCCTCGGCCCGTTCGGCCCGCCGGGTGCGGGCGATCTCGCGACCCCACCACACCACGAGGAGGGCCAGGGCGACGGCGGAGATCACCAGCGCCACGCCGGAGAACACGAGTGAGCGCACCTCGACCGAGCTCTCATCGAGGACGATCGCTCCGTCGGGGGAGAGCACGGTGATGAACAAGGTGACCTGACCCGCCGCTTGGCTGCGGACCCTGATCGGGACGGAGCGCTCGCCGGGCGGGAGGGTGACGATCTGCGTCTCGCCGTCCGGGAACTCGAGCCGATCACTCTCCAGCACCAGGGCCACGTGCGCATCGGTGTCCTGCAGGTTCGTGAACGTGAGGGGAAGGGTCTCCTCGCGGGCGGTGATCGTGATCTCCTCGCCCTCCGGCGCGGTGATGCCCGACAGCCCGATGGCGACCGCAGTTTCGACCCGGGCGAGGAAGGGCGCCCGGTCCCCGGGCTCGAGCTCGTCGCTCACGGCGACGGCGAGCAGTTCGTCGAGCTCGGCCGCCTGGCCCGGTCGGTCGACGACGGACAGGTAGTTGGCGATCCGGCTCTCGGCGGCGGACAGGTCCGCTCCGAGGGTGTCATCGAGGGGCGGAGCAGCAGCCGGTGCCAGCTCGCGCACCAGTCGCGGCCCGGCCTCGTCGGTCTCCGGATCCTCCTCCCGGGCCAGGTCGACGCCGGCGAAGAGCTGCGAGATCGTGACCGCCTGGAGGATCGAGGTGCCATCCGAACGTGGCACCAACGCCTCGAACAACGCGTCGTACACGGCGTCGGTGAGCGCCTGTTCGGGCAGGACGATCGGCAGGCCGCGCTCGATTCCGGGCTGGTCGTTGTGGAGGACGGCGAGATGGGCGATGAGTTGATGCACGGCCAGGTCCGCGTCGCCGGGGCGGGCGAGGTACAGCGAGGTCAGGTAGTTGGTCTGGGCGGCGGGCACGACCCCCTGACCGGGGCCGGCATCGAGGTGGAACGGCTGCACCAGGGTCAGGTCGCGGGGAGGGTCGAGGCGACCGAGGCTGAGATCGGACACCACGACCTGCTCGATGCCGACCTGTCCCAGCGCGGTGAGCGCGGCCTCGTTGAGCGTGGACGCGGCGAGCCAGGTCGCGTTGGTCGACACGACGGCGAGATCGTCGTCGAGCGTCCGACGACCGAGCTCGAAGAGAGTCGGCAAACCGCGCCATCAGGTCCGCCTCCGTCCAGGAGGCCGGGTCGAGGCTGACGAACGGACTGGCCAGGACCTCGCGCCCCGTCATTGCCTCGCGCAGCACCGAGACGATGGCGACGCCATCGGGCGAGCGCCCGAGCGCCCGGATGGTCTCGGGCCGGGGCGCGAAGGTTGCCGGAACGCCCGCGTTGTCTCCCAACGCGGTGGCGATGGTGCGCAACCGGGCGAGGTCGGTCGTGGCGACTTCGACCGAGCCGTCCGGGTTGGTGGCGAGGGGCGCCGCAAACGGAACGATCACCGCGACGGACAATGGGAAGGTGACCTCGTCCGGACTGGTGGTCGGGTCGGGCGGCGCGACGAGGAAGGTGGTGATGGACTCGAGCTCGTCGCCAGCCGCGCTTGTGACGGTGACGGTGACCGGGTACACGCCGCCGTTCGGGGACAGGGCGAGAGCGGTGCTGTCGCCGGTGCCCGAAGCCCGAGTGGTGATCGTGAGCGGTCGGCCGGTGGCTTCGGTCAGGTCGTCGACCGGCCTCGCGGCCAGGCGGAACACGCGGTTCCGCAGCGACTCGGGGTCCAGCACGGCCTCGACGTAGTCGTCGAGGGACGCCACCGCCGGAAAGACTTCGACGCCGATGAGCGCATCGGTGGCGGCGCGCACGCGAACGTCGATGTCGAACGGCTCGCCCGGTCGCACGAAGGAGGTCTGCGCTTCCAGATCGATCGTTGCGATCGGCTGGGCTCGGTGCTCGCTCGGGGAGCGCGGTGTCCCAGACGCCGCGCCGGCGGTGGGGGTGATCCCCGTCAGAACGGCGAGGGAGAGGAGGAGCAGTGACGCGGCGGCCACGGCGGCTCGCCGACGAGCCATCAGGTGTCGAGCGGCTGGGCCGCGGGGTGCGCCGAACGGGATGCGGTCGGGTGCGGCGCGACGTCATCGGGAACGTCGACGGCTCGCCCCGGACGTCGCATGACCATCAGCCGTTCGGGCTGCAGCTCGAACCCGCACGACAGGTACAGCTGTAACGCAACCTCGTTGCGGAGCTGCGTGTTGACCATCATGGTGCGCTCACCGCGGCGGCGGCACCAGTCGAGGGCGTCGTCGACGAGGAACCGGCCGATTCCCTCGCCGTGGCGATCCGGGTCGACGGCGAGCCGCTGGAGGTAGCCGACCAGCGGCGTTGCACCGGTCACGGCGTAGCCGATGATCGTCCCGGATTCGTCGACCGCAACCTGGTAGCGAGATGCAGGGGTCGCGTCGAGGGCTTCGTCGAGCCCCGCTTCGTCGAGTTGCCAGAATCCGTCAAAGGCCCGCTGGTCGAGCGCCAGGACATGGGTTCGATCGGCGTCGGTTGCCCTCCGGACGGTGAGGTCCGGGCGAGGCGAGGTGCGCCGGCGGCGCTTCCACCACGACGGCCGGGTGAGCGGGCACGCCAGCAGATGGAGCTCCTCGAGTACCTCGAAGCCCAGCGCGCAGAAAACCGGATAGTCCTTGGCGCTCAGCGCCGAGGTCACGATGTCGTCGAACCCCAACTCGAGCAGATCGTCGACGACCGCCGACACCGCGTCCACCGGAGTCGGGATCGACGGTCCGAGCGGGGCCAGGTAGCCGGCAGCGGGGTCGCCCCGCCACGCTCCGATGCGGAAACGTTGCCCCCCTCGTCGCACGACGCACAGGGTCGGGGGACGGTGTCCGGCCGAGCTGGGGAGACGCCGCTTCATGGTCCGACCAGGCTAGGTCCTGCGCCCGCTGAGCGCCTTTCGGGAGCGATCCGGCCGCGCTCGGTCAGAGGCTCACGGTACGCTCCGGCCGATGGCCGTGCTGTTGTGCACTCACGAGCGCTTCGCCGACCACGACCCCGGCTCCGGGCACCCGGAGCGGCCCGAGCGGTTGGCGGCAGTGCAGCGAGGGATTCTTCGCGCCGACCTGGGTGACGACCTCGTCGTGGTCACGGCGGAGCCGGCGCCCGATGCCACGGTCCTCGATGTGCACGAGTCACGGCTCGTTGCCCGATTGGATGCGGTCGATCGAGCGGGGGGTGGGGCGATCGATCAAGACACGACCATGAGCGCGGCGTCGTTCGCCGCGGCGCGGCTGGCCGCAGGGTCGGGGCTGGTCGCGGCGGACCGCCTGCTCGCCGGCGAGGGTGACGCCGCCTTCTGTGTGGTCCGTCCCCCGGGGCACCACGCCACCCCGCAACGGAGCATGGGGTTCTGCCTGCTCAACAACGTCGCCGTCACGGCTCGCGCCCTCACCCGGACCGGCGAGCGGGTGGCGATCGTCGACATCGACGCCCACCACGGCAACGGCACGCAGGATGTGTTCTACGCGGATCCGGACGTGCTCTTCGTCTCCTTGCACCAGTGGCCGCTCTATCCGGGCACCGGTGCGCTCACCGAGACCGGCACGGGCCCCGGCGTCGGTACCACCATCAACGTGCCGCTGCCCGCGGGCACGGCCGGCGACACCTACCGCGCCGCGTTCGACCGTGTCATCGCGCCGGCGGTTCAGCGGTTCGCGCCCACCTGGATCCTGGTCTCGGCCGGGTTCGATGCCCACCGAGCCGACCCCATCACCGATCTCGGTCTGTCCGCCAGCGACTACGGCGACCTGTTGGGTCGGATCACGGGGCTCGTGCCACCGGGTCGTCGGATCGTCTTCCTCGAGGGCGGGTACGACCTCGGCGCCCTGGAGGCGTGTGCGTTCGCCACCGTACGGACCCTCGGCGACACCTCGCCGACCAGTGAGCTCACCCATGCAGGGGAGGCCGTCACCACCGGCACGAGAGGGCTCGACGTGGTGGAGACGGTCGCCCGTCACCACGGCCTCGGCGGGTGACGATGGCCGCCACCTCCACCGAGGAGATCGTCGAGCTGCTGGCGCCGCTCACGCGCCGGTTCGACGAAGCGGGCCGTCGCCTCTACGTGGTCGGTGGTCTCGTCCGGGACCTCATCTTGGGCCGCGACCTCGACATGACCGATGTCGACTGCACGACCGATGCCGTCCCGGAAGAAGTGATCGAGATCGTCGGTCCCTGGGCCGATGCGGTGTGGACCCAGGGTGCCCGCTTCGGCACCATCGGCGCCACCCACGATGGTCGTACCTACGAGATCACAACCCACCGCCGTGAGGTGTACGTCGAGGACTCCCGGAAACCGCACGTTCGGTACTCCACCAAGATCGACGATGATCTGGCCCGTCGCGACTTCACCGTCAACGCCATGGCCGTCGACCTGGCGACGGGGGTCCTCATCGATCCCTTCGATGGTCGTGCCGATCTCGACCACGCGATTCTGCGAACGCCCCTCGATCCCGACGTGTCCTTCTCGGAGGACCCGTTGCGGATGCTCCCGCGCAGCTCGTTTCCATTCCGGGTACGAGCTCGCGCCCGAGCCGGCGCTGGTGGACTCGATCGAACGACTCCGCGACCGGCTCCGCATCGTCGCGATCGAGCGGGTGCGCGACGAACTGGACAAACTGCTCGCCGTTCCCCGTCCGGAGATGGGCCTCCAGCTCCTGCTCGAGACGGGGCTGGCCGGTGTGTTCCTCGGCGGCCGCGCCGCGTCCCACCCGACCGATGTGCAGGTCACCATGGCGGCCGTCGGCCGCGCCACCCGAGGCGGGCACCGCCGGCTGTCGGTCCTGGCCCACGTGGTGGAGCCGGCCGATCCGAGCGCGCTGGTCGGGCGCCTCAAGGCGTCGAACGACACGAAGGCCCGGGTGTCTCGACTGGTGGGGGCGATCGTGGAACTGGGCGCCCTGGACACGACATGGGACGACGAGACCGTCCGCCGATTCGTCGCCCGCCGCGCCGCCGGGCTCGGTGAGGCGCTCGATGGCGCTTTCGACGTGGCCCGCGCCCGCTGGTTCGACCAACCCGATCGTTCTCGAGCCGTCGAACAGGCGATTTCGGCCATCGGCGGGTTGGTGGCCGCGGAGGACCTCACCGACCTGGCGATCCCGCTGACCGGTCATGACATCCAACGGCTACTCGGCCTCGTGGAGGGCCCCGAGATCGGCCGGGCGCTCGGCGCGTTGACCGAACACCGTCTGCGTTTCGGTCCGCTCGACCGATCCGAGGCCGAGGCCTTCGTAGTCGCCTGGTTCGAGCACGATCAGACAACGGGGTCCTAGTTCTCTTGTCGGGCGACGTCTGATCTGACTCGATGGTCGGTGAGGCTGGCGATGGAGGTGACCGATGAGGGCGCAACGAGCACAGGGACTGGTGATGGCGGTCGTGTTGATCGCCGGCTGCGGTGGCGACGACGACTCGCCTGCGGAGCCCTCGACGACGACGGTCGCCGCGCCCACGGACACGACGACGACCGTCGAGCCGCCGCCGACGAGCCGACCGACCACGACGGTCGAGACGACGACGACCGTCGAGCCGACGACGACCGTCGAGCCGACGACGACCGTGCCCCAGGGCCTCGGTCAGCCGGCGGTGTGGCCGGCCCCCGATGTCGTGTTCGCCACGCCCGAGGAGGCGGCGAGTGACTTCGTGGTGCAGGTGCTCGGTGTACCTCCCGTGCTCGGTGAGTTCCAGGGCGGCGATTCCCGCAGCGGAGAGATCCAGGTGTTCTCGCGCGGCGAGGGCAGCTCCGACTTCGAGATCGAACGGGGACTTCTGCTGATGCGTCAGCTCGGACCCGACGACGGCTGGTTCGTGCTCGCGGCCGTCAGCCCGTTCATGGAGATCCTCGATCCGGCCTCGGGCGGCGAGGTCGCGGCCGAGGTCGTTCCGGTCGACGGCCGGGGCCGCGGGTTCGAAGCGGCGGTCGTCGTCTCGGCGTTCCTCGCCGGTGATGTCACGACCGAGTTCGATCGGGTCGTGGCCCAGGGCGGATCGGCCGAGGAACCCGAGCCCTTCAGCGTCGAGCTCGACCTGACGGACGCAGCTCCCGGCGACACGATCGTGCTGCTGGTTCGTGGCGGCACGGGGCTCGAGACCGACCCTGGTGATTTCACGGCGATCCCGGTCGTCGTCGGCTGAGCCGGCGGCCCGAGGGGCCGACCGTCACTTGCCTTCTTTTCGGCCTCGCATCACCAGGGTCTCCGGTACGAGCCCGGCAGGGTCCGGTGGCTCCGGTTCGAGGAGGATGTCGACCCGGAAGTTGGCGCGGGTCAACCCGCCGAAGAGGTCACCTATGCGGTGACGCATGTCGATCGGGCCGCCGTGAGTCACCGGGGTGTCGCTGTGATAGCGGGCCACGAGGCGGGTCGGATCGACGGTGTCGCACTGCTGGAAGACCGGGTGGGGCAGGCTGATGACGAACGGCGCGTCCGGGTGGAGGACCCGGTGGACCTGGCGGAACAGGCGATCGAGATCGTCGACCCGCACGAGCTCGTACACGCTCAGCGCGGCGTCGAACGTTTCGGCCCGCAGGAACGCCAGGTCGGCCAGATCGGCGTTGTGGAGCTCGATGCGAACCTCCTGGGCCTCGGAGAGCTCACGGGCCATGTGGAGCTGGGCGGGGTCGGTGTCGACGGCGACGACCTTGGCGCCGGCCTTGGCCATGGCGACGGCGCTGTTCCCGCATCCGCATCCGAGGTCGAGGATGCGGCGACCGGTCAGATCGCCGAGCAGTCGACGGTCGAGCCCCTCCGGAAGTCCCGGGCCCAGCTCGACCCGGTCGATGGGCCGGAGGCGACCTCTCGGTCCCCACGTGGTGTAACGCTGCATGCCACCAGTGTGCCCGTTCTGGCCTCGTGTGGGAGGGGATGGCATGAACCGTACGCAGATGCCCGCCGGGCGCGAGCTGAGTCAGATGGGTTGGGGCCGGTACGCTCAAGCGTCATGAAGCTCGGCCTGGCCCAGGCGTGGCTCTCGGCGCCTGGGGTGATCGACTACCGGTTGGCCCGCCAGTCGGTACTCGACCGGTTCGGTCGCGGTGAGGTGTCGCGCTCCGAGGTGTGCGACGCCCACACCGAGCTTCGCCGCAACGCGGAGTTCTGTGGTGACGAGATCGATGCCCCGTGTCCGGTGTGCGCCGACCAGCCCCTGCGCCATGTGGTGTACGTCTTCGGGCCCCGGCTGCCGAGCGGGGGTCGTTGCATCACGTCGAGCGCCGAACTGTCTCGGCTCGGTCGGCGAAAGGGTCAGTTCCGGGCGTACTCGGTGGAGGTGTGCCTGGGGTGTGGCTGGAACCACCTCGTTCGCAGCTGGTACCTGGCGCCCTCCTCCGCAGCCTGACCGGCGTCGACGTCGGCGTCCCGAGGTGTGACATCTGTGCAGTGGCGCGGTCGGGTCGGCCGAGTTATGTTTCGCGTACCGCCGGCATCCACGTTGGAGCTGGACGGGAAGGAGAACCGCCGTGGCTGATTCCACTCCGGTCAGTGCCGCTCCTGAAGCGTCGCGCCCAAGCAGGGTTACCGCACCTGCGGTGCGGGCACGGAAGGTCGCACATGGTGCTGAGCCGCTCGTCATGCTGACGGCGTACGACGCTCCATCGGCTCGCCAGGTCGACGCCGCGGGCGCCGATCTCATCCTGGTCGGCGACTCCGTGGCCATGGTGGTGTTGGGGTACGACGACACCCTGCAGGTCACCGTCGAGGACATGGCCCACCACACGGCGGCCGTGGCCCGCACATCACCGCGGGCGTTGATCGTGGGCGATCTGCCGTGGATGAGCTACCACGTGTCGGTCGAGGAGACGGTCCGCAATGCGGCGGCCCTGATCCGCGCCGGGGCCGGGAGCGTGAAGCTCGAAGGTGGCCGCAAGCGCATCCCGATGATCGAGGCCCTCGTCGACGCCGAGATCCCGGTCATGGGCCACATCGGCCTCACCCCCCAGTCGATCCACGCCATGGGTGGGTTCCGCGTGCAGGGACGAGAGACCTCCGCCGCCCTCGCGCTCATCGACGACGCCAAGGCCCTCGCCCACGCCGGTTGTTTCTCCATCGTGGTGGAGGGGGTTCCTGATGAGGTGGCCCGACTCGTCACCGATGCGGTGGACGTGCCGACCATCGGGATCGGGGCCGGCCCGGGTTGCGACGGCCAGGTGCTCGTGTACCACGACGTGCTGGGCATCGAGGATCGTCTGCTGCCCAAGTTCGTGCGCCGGTACGCCGAGATCGGGACCGCGAGCACCCACGCCCTCGCCTCGTTCGTCGCCGACGTGCGGAACGGGGCGTTCCCGAACGCTCAGGAGAGCTACCACCTCACGGCCGAGCAGGCCGAGTCGCTCGCGCTGTACGGGCGCCCGGCCTGACTTGGGTCGTCAGCGTCCGGGCCGGTCACCGACCGGCCGGAAGATGTGTTGCTGGATGAGCGAACCCAACACGGTGCCGTCGGAGGCGTACATCGTGCCCGCGTAGAGGGCGCGTCCGTGGCGGAAGACGAGGGGCTTGAGTTTCACGCGGACCCACTCGTCGAGGCGTCCCGGCTCGTGGAACCAGACGGCGTGGTCGAGCGAGGGGCCACCCAGAGCGCGGAGGTCGTACTCGCGCGCCCAGCCGGTGCTCAGGTCCGACACGTACATGAGCACCGCCTCGTGGGCGCGGCGGTCGTCGGCCGGCAGCGTCACCCGTGATCGCACCCAGAAGTGCGTGGCGTGTTCGATCGGTTCCTCACCCGGCTCGACGATGGGGACGAGGTCGATGGTGGCGGCCAGCACCGGCCGGGTGCGGCGGTGGATGGTAGCGCCGTCCGCCGGCGGCTCGTACCGGCGGCCGACTTTCTCTGGTTCTGGCTCGCCGTCCCCGTGGTGGAACTCCGTTCGCTCGCGTTCGCGGTGGAAGGACGCGGACATGGTGAAGATCGCTTCGCCGTTCTGGCGGGCGACGACATGGCGCGCCGAGTAGCTGCCCCCGTCGCGGTCGCGATCGACGTGGAGCAGGATCGGCCGCGACCACGTGCCCGATCGCAGGTAGTAGCCGTGCATCGAATGGATGAACCGGTCGTCGTCGACCGTGCGTGACGCGGCGAGCAACGCCTGGGCCGCCACCTGCCCGCCGTAGAGCGGCAAGCCCTCGTCCTGGCTCGGATTGTGGGCTCGGTAGAGGTCGGTGTCGATCTCCTCCAGGGCGATGAGCCGCAAGAGCTCGTCGCTCGGCATCACCACGGGGCTGCGTTCCATGAGGGCATGGTCGCACGCGAAGGTGTGACCGGTGCGCACCGGTGACCGGTAGCGTGCGCGCCGTGCGTCGGGTGCTCGCAGGGCGGATGATCGATCTGGCCGAGTCGGGGCGCGTGCCTGATGCGGTGATTCGGGCGGCCATCCGGCGCCGCATCGCCGCTCGAGTGTCCCGGGAGCGCCGCGGCACGGTCGAAGCCCGGTCCGAGCGGTTCCGGGCCCTGCTGGCCGAGCGGGCCGGCGCACCCATCACCGTCGAGACGGGCGCAGCCAACGAGCAGCACTACGAGCTGCCGCCCGCCTTCTTCGAGCTGCTGCTCGGTCCCCGCCTCAAGTACTCGAGCTGCTACTGGCCGACCTCGGTGACCGACCTGGCCTCGGCCGAGGTGGCGATGCTCGAGCTCACGGCCGCGCGCGCCGGCCTGACCGACGGCCAGCGGCTGCTCGATCTGGGGTGTGGATGGGGCTCCCTGTCGCTGTGGCTGGCCGAACGGCACCCGCGTTCGGAGATCGTGGCCGTGTCGAACTCGACGCTCCAACGTCGCCACATCGAGACGGCGTCGGCCGACCGGGGCCTGACCAACCTCACCGTGGTCACCGCCGATGTCGGCTCGTGGACCCCACCGGGCGAGTTCGACCGGATCGTGTCGGTGGAGATGCTCGAACACGTCCGGAACCACCGAGCCTTGCTGGCCCGCCTGGCGGGCCACCTGGCCCCCGACGGCCGCATGTTCGTACATGTCTTCAGCCACGAGACGCTGGCCTGGCATTTCGACGCCACCGACCCGACGGACTGGATGGCGAGGCACTTCTTCGCGGGCGGCACGATGCCGTCGGACGACCTGCTGCTCCACGAACAGCGCGACCTGGTGGTGCTCGACCACTGGCGCCTCGACGGCATCCACTACCAGCGCACCCTCGATGCCTGGTTGGACCGGCTCGATGCCGACCCCGCCGCCGCCCGGTCCGCCCTGTCGCCCGACGACCCCGCCTCGCCGTCCGCGTCGCTCGCGCTGCACCGCTGGCGGCTGTTCCTCCTCGGTTCATCGGAACTGTGGGGTTACCGGCGGGGCCGTGAGTTCCTGGTGTCGCACTACCTCCTGGGCCACCGCCCCGGCTAGTGCCGTAGCAGCCAACGTTTGGGGGTCGCGTCCACCACTCGGGCCGGCTGGTCTGTTTTGATCGGTGGATGAGCGAGAGGCTGCATGTTCGCGAGATCACCAACGATGAGGGGAACCGGCTGCTGAGGATCGTGCGGCGGTCGTCGGGGTCGGTGGTGACGTGGCGTCGGGCGCAGATGGTGCTGCTGTCGGCCCAGGGCATGGACGTCGCCCAGATCGCGACGGTGGCGTTCACGTCACCGGATCGGGTACGTGAGGTGATCCACAACTTCAACGACGACGGGTTCGATTCGTTGTACCCGAAGTACAGCGGCGGGCGACCACCGAAGTTCACGTTGCCGCAGCGCCGCGAGATCAAGAAGATCGCGTTGGCCCGCCCGCAGGACCACGGCCTGCCGTTCTCGACCTGGTCGCTCAGCAAGCTCGCTGACTTCCTGGTCGCTGAGGGGGTGGTCGACGACATCAGCCATGAGGGCCTGCGGGTTCTGCTCCGTGAGGAGGGCGTGTCGTTTCAAGTGATCAAGACCTGGAAGCAATCGAACGACCCGGACTTCGAGGTGAAAAAGAACCGGGTCTTCGAGCTGTACGACATCGCCGACGGCAAAGCTGAACCGGGCCCGAATGACCCGACGGTGGTGTTGTTACATGGACGAGCTCGGGCCCCTCAATCTGCTGCCTCGCCCGGGTCGCCAGTGGGCGCCGGTCGCGGTGAAGGGCGGCGGCGATGGTGGGGCCCCTGACGCGGCACTAGCAGGACCCTCGTCTCCCGGTCAGCGTCGGCCCGATCCACCGCGCCGTGTCGGTCGGTGGTGAACGACCCACGCCATCGCCATGAGGATGGCGACGCCGGTGAGGACGGGGCTGAGCACGTAGGCGTAGCCCAGGTCGGTCACCCTCGGTCCACCGATCACGGCGATGAGCGCGGTCGCTCCACCGGGCGGGTGGATGGTGCGGGTGAGCTGCATGACGGTGATGGCGGTAGCAACGGCCAGGGCGGCGGCGACCGCCGTGTGGTCGCCGACGAGCTGGAACGCCGTCACGCCGATGAGAGCCGACAGGAGGTTGCCGCCCACCACGGCCCGAGGCTGGGCGAACGGCGACGTCGGGGCGGCGAACAGCAGCACGGCGGCGGCGCCGAACGAGCCGATGAGCGCCAGGTTGGTCGCGTTGCCCAGGTCGTGGTGCTCGGCGACGAGGCCGATGGTCGCGATGGCCACGAACGACCCCACCCACAGCCCGGCCATGTCGGCGACCGTCCGCGTCGTGGGAGCGAACGCGGTGGGAGGGCCGACACCCCCCGGTTGATCGCGGCCCGTCACGGGCGGCGAGCCTACGTGAACAGCGGGCGGCGCGCGATAACGTCGCCGGCCATGAGCGCGAACCTCCGCAACTACACCAAGGCGCTGTACGGCTTCGACCATGTGGCCCGGCTCGTCCCGGAAGATGCGTGGGGCAACCCGTCACCCTGCGAGGGTTGGACCGCTCGGCACGTGATCGGCCATGTCACCGCCATCCAACGCTGGATGGAGTCCCTCATCCGCGGCACCGAGGCGCCCATGAACCCGATGGTCGACCCCGATCGCCACGCCGGCGAGGATCCGTACGGTGCGTGGAGCGGGGCCCGCGACGGCATGCTCGAGGCCCTCGACCACGACGGCGTCCTTCAGCGCGAGGTGACGAACTGGAACGGCCCCCAAACCGTCGACTTCATGGTCGGGTTCAACGTGGGCGACACGACGATCCACGCCTGGGACCTGGCGCGTGCGGCCGGGGTCGACGACCGCCTCGTACCTGAGCTGGTGGAGAAGGTGTACGCCGGGTTCTCCCGTATCGCCGACTCCATGCGCGGCCCGATGATGTTCGGCGAGGCAGCCGCGGTGTCCGACGACGCCGACGTGCAGACCCGGCTGCTGGCCCTGGTCGGTCGCCGAACCTGAGCGAGCGCCACTCGTAGGACGGGACCTCCTTCCCTGGCCGCAGGCTCCCCGCCGCGCGATCGTCGAAGGGAGACGAGAGGAGCCGCCATGCGAGCTGCCATTGGTGACCGGTTGGTCGTCCGTCCCCATCACGTGGGGGAACATGAGCGTTGGGCTCTGATCCTCGACGTGCAGGGAGACGACGGCGGGCCGCCCTACAAGGTCAAGTGGGATGACGGCACGGAGGGCCTCCTGTGGCCCGGGGTCGACGCGGTCGTCGAGCACCTTCCCGCCAAGGCGTGACCTCCTCGGGCGTCAGCTCGAGGCCGTCGTGAGGTAGTCGACGAACTGGGTGAGGGTGCGCAGCTTCGGGTAGTCGCGCTCGGGGATCTCGACGCCGGTCCGGATGTGGATGCCCTCGGCGACGCCGAGGGCGTCCATGCTGTCGAGCTCCAGCAGGTCGAACAGGTCGTCGTCGGGTCCGACCCGGCTGAGGTCGGCGTCGGGGGCAACGCCTTCGATGGCGGCTCGGACCTCGGCGGTGATCTCGGCTGCATTCATGGCTGATCTCCCTGGGGGCTCGGGGTGGGTGGGTTCGCGCCGTAGCTCTGGAGTGCGGTGTCGATGGCGTGGAGGAACCGTGCGCCTCTCATGCCGTCAGACGCCCGATGGTCGGCGGCGAGCGACACGGTGACCGTGGGGCGGGCCACGACGTCACCGTCGACCACGACCGGGCGCTCGGTCACGTGGCCGAAGCCGACGATCGCCACCTGGGGTGGGTGGATCACCCCGAGCACGGCGTCGCCGCCGAGGTCGCCGAGGTTCGTGACGGTCAACGACGCCGGCCGGATGTCGCTGCTCCGTAGGCGGCCGGCGCGGGCCCGACCGACCAGGTCCTTGAGCTGGCCCATAAGCTCGTCGAGACGGCATGACGCGGCGTCGGCGATGACGGGAGCGGCGAGCCCACCCCCGCGGAGCGCCACCACCACGCCGAGGTCGACGGTAGGGCTCGTACGAAGCTCCCCGTCGATCCAGTGGCCGTTGAGGTCAGGGTGCGCGGCGGCCGCCGCCGCGGTGGCGTGCAGGAGCAGGGCGGCCGGCAGGATCCGGGCCGTGATCGGTCGCTGGTCGTTCTCCGCGGCCAGCCGGGCGAGGGGCGCGCTGAGATCGAGCTCAGACCACAGGTAGTAGTGCGGGATCTCCTGCTTCGATCGGGCCATCTGCCGGGCGATGGCCTGGCGCATGGCGCGGGCCCGATCAGTGGCGGGTTCGGTTGAGGCGGCGCTGGCGGGAGGCGCGACTGGGGCCTGGGCCGCGACCCGGTCGACGTCGGCCCGCAGGACCGCGCCGGCCGGACCCGAGCCGGGCACGGTGGCGAGGTCGATCCCGTGCCGCTGGGCGATCCGGCGCGCCAAGGGCGTGGCGGCGGGGCGGCGCGCCAAGGGCGAGGCGGCGGGTCGTGATCGTGAACCGGGACCGGGGGCCTGCGCGGCCTCCACGTCGTGGCGGGTGACCCGCCCTCCGACACCGGTGCCGGTCACACCGGTGACATCGACGCCGGCGTGCTCGGCGAGGTGGCGCACCAGAGGTGAGGTGACCAGGCCGGGGTGGGTTTCGGCCGGTCGAGGGGAGGGCGGCGTCGACTCCCGTTGCGTCTCGGGTGCGGACGTAGGGGCGATGTCAGCGCCGGCCGGGAGCAGGTGAGCGATGACGGTGCCCACCTGCACGGTGTCGCCGGGTCCGACGAGCAGGTCGACCATCACGCCGTCGTGCCATGTCTCCACGTCGATGTCGGACTTCTCGGTCTCCACGGCGAGGAGTACGTCACCCTTGCGCACCGTGTCGCCGGGCGCGACCCGCCACTCGATCACCGTTCCCTCCTCCATGTCGGCCCCGAGGGAGGGCAGGCGGAAGTCGGCGGGACCGACCGGTGAGTTACCCACCGCTCATCACCCGGCGGGCGGCCGCCACCACGTCGGGAACCTGTGGGAGCGCGGCCTCCTCGAGGTGGCGGGCGTAGGGGATGGGCACCTCGGCCGAGCACACGCGGGCGACCGGGGCGTCGAGGTCGAAGAAGCAGTGTTCGGTGATGCGCGCCGACAGCTCGGCGGAGATCCCCCCGCTGCGCCAGCCCTCGTCGACGACGACGGCTCGACTGGTCCGCGACACGGACTCGCAGATGGTGGCGTCGTCGAGCGGGCGGAGGGTACGCAGGTCGATCACTTCGGCGTCGATCCCGGCTCCGGCCAGCTCGGTCGCGGCGCCGAGCGCCTTTTCCACCGTCCCGCCGTAGGCCAGCAACGTCAGGTCCGAACCTGAGCGCAGGACGCGGGCGGTGTCGATGTCGACCGGGCCTCCCCCGTCGGGCAGCACGCCCTTGGCGGGGTAGAGCGCGGCGTGTTCGAACACCAGCACGGGATCGGGGTCGGCGACGGCGGTGGCCATCATCCAACGGGCGTCTTCCACGGTCGCGGGCGTGATGATCCGAAGGCCGGGCACGTGGGCGAACCAGCCCTCGAAGCTGTGCGAGTGCTGGGCGGCCACCTGACGCCCGGCACCGGTGGCCATGCGGATCACGATCGGGACGTTCAGCTGCCCGCCGGACATGTGCAGCAAGGTGGCGGCGTTGTTCACGATCTGATCGAGCGCGAGGAGAGCGAAGTTGCCGGTCATGACCTCGACGATGGGACGCATCCCGCCGAGCGCGGCTCCGATCCCGGCGCCGACGAAACCCGACTCGGACAGCGGGGTGTTGCGCACGCGGTCGCGGCCGAACTCCACATGGAGGTCCTTGGTCACCGCATACGTGCCGCCGTAGTCGGCCACGTCTTCGCCCATGAGGAAGACCCGCTCGTCGGTGGCGAGCAGCTCCCGTAGGGCCTCCCGCAACGCCTCACGGTAGGAGATGGTCCGGCCGCCCTCGGTCGCGTGGTGCTGGGTGCTCATCGAACCTCCCGCCGGTACACGTGGTCTGAGAGGGTCTCGACCGGCTCCCAGCCGGCCGCCTCGGCAAAGGCCTCGGCGTCGTCGACCTCGGCGCGGGCTGCGTCCCACATCGCCGACTCGGCCGCGTCGTCGAGGTCGCCCCGCTCGCGGAGCCGAGCCGCCCACGCGGTGATCGGGTCGCGCTCCTTCCAGCGTTCGACCTCGTCCTTCGGACGGTAGAGGTCGGGGTCGAACATCGAGTGAGCTCGGAAACGGTACGTCTGCAGCTCCAGGAACACCGGGCCCCCGCCCCCGCGCCCGATGTCGAGCGCCTTCTCGGTGGCCGCCACGACCGCGGCCACGTCCATGCCGTCGACGCTCCACGCCGGCACCTCGTACGCCGCCGCCTTGAGGGCCAGGTTCGTCTGCGACTCGCTGGAGGCGAGCGAGGTGCCCATGGCGTAGCGGTTGTTCTCGCAACAGAACAGGACCGGGGTCTTCCAGAGCGCCGCCAGGTTCATGGCCTCGTGGAACTCGCCCTCGGCCATGGCGCCCTCGCCGAAGAAGCAGGCGGTCACGCGGTCGAGCCCCCGCATCTTGTCGGCCAGAGCCAGGCCCACGGCGACTGGCAGGTGGCCGCCCACGATCCCGCTGCCCCCGAAGAACCGGACCGACGCGTCGAACAGGTGCATCGAACCGCCGCGACCACCGCTGCATCCGGCGGCCTTGCCGAACATCTCGGCCATGATGCCCCGGGCGCTCACGCCCTTGAGCAGGGCGTGAGCGTGCTCCCGGTACGTGGCGAGCACGGCGTCGTCGTGGTGGAGGCGGGCCAACACGCCGGTGGCCACCGCCTCCTCACCGATGTACAGGTGGAGGAACCCACGGATCTTGGTCTCGCCGTACAGCTCGCCGCACCGCTCTTCGAGGACACGGATCCTCACCATGTCGGCCAGCAGCTGGCGGCCCTCGTCGCGGTCCAGCTCGCTGATCATTGCGGACCCTCGAGCGTCGACAGGTCGCCCTCGGGCAGGCCGAGCTCGCGGGCCCGGAGGAGCCGGCGCATGATCTTGCCGCTTCGAGTGCGAGGTAGTTGATCGACGACGTCGATCTCCCGGGGGGCCGCAACGGGGCCGAGCCGGCGTCGGGCTTCGGCCACGATCGCCTTGCGCAGCTCGGGGGAGTCCTCGAATCCGGGGGCCAGGCTCACGAACGCCTTGATGATCGTGCCCGCGGTCTCGTCGGGTTTGCCGATCACTCCCGCCTCGGACACCGCCGGATGCTCGATGAGCACGGACTCCACCTCGAACGGGCCGATGAGGTGGCCGGCGGTCTTGATCACGTCATCGCCACGGCCGACGAACCAGAAGTACCCGTCGGCGTCTCGCCGCGCCAGGTCACCGGTCACGTACCAGCCGTCCACGAAACTGGCCTGGTAGCGGGCCTCGTTGCCGAGGTAGCCCCGGAACATCGACGGCCACCCGGCCCGCAGCGCCAGCTCCCCGGTCTCGTCCGGGTCGGTGACCACGACCACGTGACCGTCGACATCGAGCTCGATGCCGTCGTCGAGGCGGGCCAGGATGCCGGCTTCGATCCCCGGGAGCGGATGGCCCATGGACCCGGGCCGGACGACGTCGCCGGGCCGGTTGGCGATCATGATCCCGCCCGTCTCGGTCTGCCACCAGTTGTCGAGGATGGGTCGGCCGAACGCCTGCTCGCCCCAGACCACGCCTTCGGGGTTGAGCGGCTCTCCGACGCTCGCCACCAGCCGGAGGCTCGACAGGTCGTACTCGGCGGCGACATCGAGACCGACCCGCATGAGCATGCGGATGGCGGTCGGCGCCGTGTACCAGACCGTCACCTTCTGGTCCTGCACCGTGCGGTACCAGCGGTCGGCGTCGAAGTCGCCCTCGTCGAAGATGGCCGTCACGCCGTGGGTGAGCGGGGCGATGATGCCGTACGACGTGCCCGTGACCCATCCCGGATCGGCGGTGCACCAGTAGATGTCGTCGGCCCGCAGGTCGAGGACGAGGCCTCCGGTGTAGTGGTGGGCGACCACGGCCTGGTGCACGTGCACGGCGCCCTTGGGCAGCCCGGTCGTGCCACTGGTGAAGTGCACGAGGGCCGGCTGTTCGGGATCGGTGGGAGCGATCGTGAAGACGGTCGGCTGCGGAGCGAGGAGCTCGTCGAGGTCGAGGGTTCCAGGACGGTCGGTGCCCCCGCGGTCACCGACGAGCCACACGTGTTCGAGAAGCGGGAGGTCGGCGCGGATGGGGGCGACCTTGCGGTCGTAGAACGCGGGCGTGGTGACGAGCACGCGGATGGCGCCGAGGGTCAGGCGTTGCTTGACCGGCTCGGGCCCGAAGGCCGAGAACAGCGGGCTGTAGACACCGCCGGCCTTGAGGGTGCCCAGGGCCGCGACGACGAGTTCGGGCACCCGCCCGAGCAGGGTGGCGACCGTGGCGCCGGGGCCGACTCGGGCCATGAGGAGGGACGCGAACCGGGAGGTCTCGGCGGCCAGGTCGCGGTAGGTGATGTCGCGGGACGGGCCACTGCGGGAGAGGCAACGCAGAGCGACGTGGTCGGCGCGGTCCGATGTCGCGTGCCGGTCCACCGCTTCGTGGGCGATGTTGAGACCGTGATCCCCGGGGAGTCCGTCGAGCTCCGCTCGGGCTGCGGCCCAGATCTGGTCGGTGGTCATGCCCCACCCTGCCCGAGGCCGCCCTCGCAGCTGAAGGGTCCTAGGGCCATTTCGATCGGGCCGATTCGGCTCACCGCCCGATGGCTGTCACACCCCCGGCGCATACTGCACCGCATGCCGCTAACCTCACCAGGTCAACTGCAGACCCTGCCCCAGATCGGGGCCCCGGTGTCCCGGGTCCACAGGGAGGAGAGCTCGCCATGCGAGCCTATGAGCTGATGGTGATCGTCGATAGCGACGCCACCGATACCCAGATCAAAGAGGTCATCGCCAACGTCGAGGCGGTCACCGTCGCCGGCGGCGGCCGGGTGGCCAAGATCGACAACTGGGGTCGGCGCCGTTTCGCCTACGAGATCAAACACAAGTGGGAAGGCACGTACGTGGTGTTCGATATCGCCACGCCGGCGTCGGACCTCCACGAGCTGGACCGCCAGCTCCGCATCGCGGACATCGTCGTCCGCCACAAGGTGATCCGTCTGCCCGATCACGAAGGGGCCCGCCGTGGTCTCCTCGGGGCCGACGCGCCGGCTGTTGCCGGTTGAGCACGAGGAGCGTGCGCCATGGCGTTTGACAACACCATCACGATTGTCGGGAACCTGACTCGTGATCCCGAACTTCGCTTCACCCCGAGCGGTGCCGCCGTCACGACCTTTGGCGTGGCGTGGAACCAGCGCAGTGGCGATGGCGAAGAGAAGACGTCGTTCTTCGATGTCACCTGCTGGCGCCAGCTGGCCGAGAACGCGGCCGAGTCGCTGACCAAAGGCATGCGGGTCATGGTCTACGGCCGGCTCGACCAGCGGTCCTGGGAAACCCAGGATGGCGAGAAGCGATCAAAGGTCGAGATCGTGGCCGACGAGGTGGCCCCCAGCTTGCGCTGGGCGACCGCCCAGGTCACCCGCAACGATCGCAGCGATGGCGGCAGCGGCGGCGGCAGCGCCGGTGGCGGTGGCGGCCAGAACCGCGGCAGCGGCGGCGACATGAACCGTGGTGGTGGCCGGTCGGCGGCCCCCCAGTACGAAACTGATGAGGAGCCCTTCTGATGGCGAAGGCGACCAGCACCCGGCGAGTCAAGAACAAGGACAACGCCCGCCGGGCCAAGAAGAAGATCAGCGTCCTGATCCAGGACAAGATCGAGTACGTCGATTACAAGGACGTGAACCTGCTCCGCAAGTTCATCTCCGATCGGGCCAAGATCCGCGCCCGCCGCGTGACTGGAAACAACACCCAGCAGCAGGCCGAGATCGCCAAGGCGATCAAGGTCGCGCGCGAGATGGCGCTGATCCCCTACGCCACTCGGGTGACCACCCAGCGCAGCCGCAAGGACGACCGTGGTGATCGTGGTGATCGTCGTGGTCGCAGCCCGCGCGATGCCGAGGCCACGCAGAACGAGAACGTCGACGAGACGACCACCGAGGCCACCGAGGGTGTCGAGGCCACCGAAGTCGAGATGACCGAGGAGGCAACGGCGTGAAGTTGATCCTGCGCTCCGACATCGATGGTCTGGGCCGTACCGGCGACATCGTCGATGTCGCCGACGGATACGCCCGCAACTTCTTGTTGCCCAAGGGCAAGGCCATGAAGGCCAGCAAAGGCGCCGCAGCCGATGCCGCCACCATGCAGAAGGCGCGAGCCCTCAAGATGGCGGCCAGCAAGGCTGATGCCGAGACCCAGGCTGCGCTGCTCGGGCCGGCGACCATCAAGATCGTGGCCAAGTCCGGCGATGGTCATCGGCTCTTCGGCTCGGTGACCGCCGTCGAGGTGGCGGCGGCGATCGGCGCCCAGACCGGCATCGAGATCGACCGCAAGCACCTCAAGGTGGAGCCGGCGATCAAGACGGTGGGGTCGCACAGCGTGCAGGCTCACCTCCATCCCGAGGTGAACGTGGCCATCACCGTCGAGGTCACGGCCGCCAGCTGACGTGGGGTGGGGGCGATGGCGTTTCGCGGTCGTCCCCAACCAGACCGCTCCGATCCACAGGACAGTGGCGATTTCCCCTGGGAGATCCCCCGGTCTGGCGCGCTCGTCCACTGGTTACCCACAGCATCGAAGGGGGAGGCTTGACCGGTTATGGCTGACGCTCGACATGACGGGTCCGCCGCGGTGACGGCGCGGATCCCTCCCCACAACCTCGATGCCGAGGCCTCCGTGCTCGGCGCGATGTTGCTGTCGCGCGATGCGATCGCCGACGCCATCGAGGTGGTGTCGGCCGAGCACTTCTACAAGCCGGCTCACGTCCACGTCTTCGACGCCATCACCTCGTTGTACTCGGCCGGCGAGCCGGCCGACCCGGTCACCGTGGCCGAGGAGCTCACCCGAGCCGGCGTGCTCGACCGCATCGGCGGCTCGGCGGCCCTCGTCACCCTGCAGGCCAACACGCCGGCCACCTCGAGTGCCAGCACGTACGCCCGCATCGTGTTGGAGACGGCGATGTTGCGCCGGATGATCGGGGTGGCGAACGACATCGCCGAGATCGGGTACAGCCGGCCCGACGATGTCGAGAAGGCCATCGACCACGCTGAGTCCCTGATGTACCGGGTCGCCGAGGGCCGCGCCATCGACTCGTTGGCCCCCATCTCCGAGCTGCTCGACCGCAACCTCGACCGGCTGGAGCAGCTCTACGAACGTGGGGAGACCCTCACCGGCACCCCGTCGGGGTATGCGGACCTCGACGATCTCCTGTCGGGCCTGCAACCCAACGCCCTCATCGTCGTCGGGGCCAGGCCCGCCATGGGAAAGGCCCTCGAGATCTCGACCCCGGTACCCACACCCACCGGGTGGACCACCATGGGGGAACTCGAGGTAGGGAGCGCCGTTCTCGACGAATCCGGGGCCCCGTGTCGGGTGACCTATGTGTCTCCGGTGTGGCGAGATCATGACTGTTTCCGGGTGATCTTCGACGACGGCACCGAGGTGATCGCCGATGCCGACCATCAGTGGTTCACCTACGACGCCGCGGCCTGGAAGTCGTTTCGTGCCCAGTGGTATCGGACCGTTGACCCGGCGCCGCGGCATCCACGCCTGGCGCGTGATCAATCGGCGCGCCGGGTGCTCCCGGGTGTTCGCACGACCGCGGAGGTGGCCGCCTCTCTCTCGGCAGCCGACGGCCGCCCGAACCATCGGATCCAAGTCTGCGGCGCATTGGAGCTTCCCGAGGCGGAGCTGCCGCTCTCCCCGTATGCCCTGGGGGTGTGGCTGGGCGACGGGAACTCTGATTCGCCCGTCATCACCACCGCCGACCAGGAGATTCTCGCGAACCTCGAAGACTGCGGACTGATGGTCGTCGACGAGGGTGCATGCACGCCGCACGCGGCCGAGTCATGGAACTCGCCATGTCCGGGGAAGCCCTGTCCGCTCCGCTTGGAATCGCCAAGCCAAGCAGTCGCGGTGCGGTACGGAACGGTCAAGACAGCCCTGACCCGGTTGGGCGTTCTCTGTGACAAGCACATCCCCGATGTGTACCTCCGAGCCTCGGTGAAGCAGCGGCTCGCTCTCCTACGGGGGATCATGGACACCGACGGCTACGTGACAAACGAGAACGGCGCCGTTGAGCTGTGCCTCGCCAATCGGCGACTCCTGGATGACGTCCGAGAACTCGTCTGCTCGCTCGGGCACGATCCGGGGCCGGTTCGCCACCGGGTTACGAACCGTGGGACCACGGCATGGCGGTTCAGTTGGACCGCGCCCGAGGTCGTCTTCAACCTTGACCGGAAGGCCGCGAAGCAACGCCTCGTGGATCGGCCGACGGCCGCTACCCGGTGGCGGCGGATCGTTGATGTCCGCCCAACCGTTGCCGTGCCCGTTCGGTGCATCACGGTCGACTCTCCGAGCTCCTTGTATCTCGTGACCAGGTCGATGATTCCGACGCACAACACCGCGTTCGCGCTCGGTATGGCGGCGCACGCGGCGGTCGAGCATCAGAGGCCGGTGCTGCTGTTCTCGCTGGAGATGAGCCAGCTCGAGATCTCACAGCGCCTGCTCTGCTCAGAGGCCCGGGTCGATTCGAAACACGTCCGCGACGGCAAGCTCACCGAGTCGGACTGGGCCAAGATCAGCAACGGCGTGGGCCGGCTGGCCGAGGCCCCCCTGTGGATCGACGACAACCCCAACCTGACCCTGATGGAGATCCGGGCCAAGGCGCGGCGCCTGAAGAGCCGCACCGGTGATCTCGGCATGGTGATCATCGACTACCTCCAGCTCATGACCGGTCGGTCGGGTGCCGAGTCGCGCCAGGTCGAGGTCGCCGAGCTGTCGCGCGGCCTCAAGATCCTCGCCCGCGAGCTGCAGGTCCCGGTCGTGGCACTGTCCCAGCTCTCTCGCGCTTTGGAGTCCCGTCAGGACAAGCGCCCCATGCTGGCCGACCTGCGCGAGTCCGGCTGCCTCACGGGGGACACCCGTCTGCTACGAGCCGACAACGGGGCCGAGGTCACGCTGGCCGAGCTGGTCTCGACCGGCGCCCGTGACGTCCCGGTCTGGGCACTCGACGATTCCTGGCGGATGGTCCCGGCGACGCTGACGCATGCTTTCCCCTCTGGCACCAAGCCGGTGTTCCGGATGAGTCTGCGCTCGGGTCGGGAGATTACGGCCACGGCGAATCACCGGTTCCGCACCCACGAAGGCTGGCGTCGACTCGACGAACTCGGCCGCGGCGATCTGCTCGCAGTGCCTCGCCGGATCGGTGAGCCACTGATGTCCCACGCCTGGGATCCCGACGAGGTGGTGCTGCTCGCCCATATGATCGGTGACGGTTCGATCGTTGCTGGCCAACCGGTTCGTTACGCAACTGCCGACTCGGAATCCGCGACGGCCGTTACTGATGCCGCTCGTCGGCGCTTTGGAATCGCGGCGGTGTGGGACGGAGGGCCCGAAACCACCGTTCGTGCCTGGTCCGTGCGACTTCCGAGCCCCCATCGCCCCGCTCGTGGTCGACGGCACCCGTTCCGTGACTGGTTGGAGCCCATGGGCTTGTGGGGGCTGCGGTCATATGAGAAGTTCGTTCCCAGCGCAGTGTTCGGATTGGCTGATGACCAGATACGGCATTTCCTGCACCACCTCTGGGCAACCGACGGGTCGGTGACCGTTCGAACCACGGCGAAAGGGCGCACGGCGGTCACGGTGTACTACGCGACAACGAGCCGGCGCCTGGCCGATGATGTCCGGCAGCTCCTCCTGCGAGTGGGAGTGTCCAGCCGTGTTGGCAGGTCGCGCAAGACCGGGTATCGGGACAGTTGGCATGTCCTCGTCTCGGGCGTGGAGCAGCAGTCTCGGTTCCTGACCGATGTCGGCGTGTTCGGCGCTCGCTCGCGTTCGGTCGACCTCGCCCTCGAGGTGCTCGGTGACCGCCGGAGCAATCCGAACGTCGACCTACTTCCATTGACGGTATGGAGCGACGTGCGGCGGGCGATGTCCGCGGTGGGTATGTCACACCGTGGATTGGCCAGCGCCATCGGGGAGACCTACTGCGGTAGCTACCTCATGGGCGATCGGCGACACCCGAGCCGAGCACGGCTCGAGCGCATGGCTGGGGCAACCGGCGACTGCGGGCTCCGGGCGTTGGCCACCTCGGATGTGTGGTGGGATGAGATTCTCGAGATCACGCAGGCCGGGGTCGCGGACGTCTATGACGCCACGGTGCTCGAACACCACAACTTCGTGGCCAACGCGGTGATCGCTCACAACAGCATCGAGCAGGATGCGGACGTCGTCCTGTTCATCTATCGCGACGAGGTGTACCACCC
Organism: uncultured Acidobacteriota bacterium; assembly: GCA_963732655.1. Classification (GTDB taxonomy): domain Bacteria; phylum Actinomycetota; class Acidimicrobiia; order Acidimicrobiales; family SHLQ01; genus CAVTWS01. The sequence goes on from CAVTAI010000017.1 coordinate 350,593, forward strand.
CGAAAGCGCCGATGTCGGTACGGCCGAGATCGTGGTGGCCAAACACCGCAACGGCCCGACGGGCACAGTGAGGCTCGCCTTCTTGCCGCACTACACCCGGTTCGCCAACATGGCCCGGGTGAACTGACGCCATGGTGCTGAGCCCGCGGGGATCGCCATGAACATGAGCTTGCGAGATCGGTGGGACGGTGGAGGAGCGGCCCTCGGCGCGTGGCTCTCGTTGCCCGCGTCGGCCGGAGCCGAGCTGATCGGAGGGCTCGGTTTCGACTATGTGTGCGTCGACCTCCAACACGGCGTGATCGATTACGCCCAGGCCGTGCCAGTCATCCAGGCGATCGTCCTGGGCGGGTCGCTGCCCATCGCCCGTGTGCCGTGGAACGAGCCCGGCATCATCGCCAAAGTGCTCGACGCCGGCGCCCGGGCCGTCATCGTGCCGTATGTCGAATCGGTCGATCAGGCGGCTGCTGCGGTGGCGGCATGCCGTTACCCGCCCGAGGGCAGCCGGAGCTACGGCCCGACACTCGCCTCCCTGCGCCGAACCGACAGCACCGCCACCGCCAACGCCGATGTCGCCGTCGTCGTGATGATCGAGACCGTGGCCGGCGTCGAGGCCCTGGACTCGATCGTGGAGGTGCCCGGGCTCGACGCCGTGTACGTCGGCCCGGCCGATCTGTCGCTCAGTCTCGGTCTCCCGGCTGGGAACCACGACGATCATCCCGGCTTTGCTGCGGCGTTGGATCACATCGTCACCACATGTGTGGCCCACGGCGTCGTGCCCGGGATCCACGCCTCGGCGGCGCTCGCTCCCCGCCGGCTGGCGCAGGGGTTCCGGATGGTCACCGTGTCGAGCGACATGAGCGCGTTGCGGACGACGATGGCGGCTGACCTCGAGGCCTCCCGCCGTCCGTCTTCCTCGGGTGGTTCGGTGTCGGATCTTCCGATGACCGGGTACTGATCGCCACGTGACCGCATCGCTCGTCCCGGATCGGGTCGTGCCCGAACGGGTTCGAGCCTTGGGATTTCACGACTTCCGCTGGTTGTTCGTCGCGAACGTCATCTCGGTGACCGGTGGGTTCATGCAACTGGCGGGGGTCAACTGGATCGTCACGGACGTGACCGATTCGGGCGCCAAGGTGTCGTTCGTCGCTGTGGCCTCTCTCGTTCCGTTCCTGCTCTTCAGTCCCTTGGGTGGAGCGCTGTGCGATCGGTTCGAGCGGCGGCTCGTGATGCTGGTCGTCAACTTGCTCATGGCGGTCCTGGCCGCCGCGATGGCGGTCTGTTACGAGTTCGGCTGGCTGACCTATTGGCCCCTGTTCGGCTTTGCACTGGCCGGCGGGGTCATGGGCGGGATCACGGCCCCGGTGCAACAGGCGATCGTGGGAGACCTGGTCGATCCGGCGTCGTTGAGGAGCGCCGCCGTGCTGAACTCGACCAGCTTCACGGTGGCCCGGGCGGCCGGGCCCGCCGCCGCGGGGCTGATGATCGAGACGTGGGGGGCCGGTACGACGTTCTGGGCCAACGCCGTCAGCTTCGCGGCCGTGATCATCGCCATGAACCGGGCGTCGCGTCGCCCGGCGCCCGACCCGACGGCGACACCGGCGTTCTGGAGCGAGTTCCGGGCCGGGGTCCGATACACGAAGCAGGTGCCGGGTCTGCGGGTCGCCATGGGGATGTGCGCCCTGATGTCGATCAGCGGCGGACCGTTCCAGACCCCATTCACGGCTCTCGTAGCTCGGCGGGCGTTCGACACCGACGCCGGTGGGTTCGGGCTCCTGCAAGGAGCGTTCGGCGCCGGTTCGTTGGTCGCCGCCATCGCTCTGTTGGCGTTCGATCGGGGCTTCTCGCACCGGGCCCTCTCGCTCGCCGGATCGATGAGCCTCGGCTTCGGTGCCGTGGTGTTGGGACTGGCGCCGACGTTGGCGACCGGGCTCCTGGCGATGGGGGTCGTCGGTGTCGGCTTCATGTTGACGACGTCGACGCTCATCTCGTCGATGCAGTCATTGACGGTCGACGCCTACCGTGGACGGGTCCTGTCCATCTGGATGATGGTCTTCTCCGCCGTCGTGCCGGCGACGGTGGTGGCGTTGTCGAGCCTGGCCGACGTGGTCTCGATCCACTCGATCGTCGTGGGCGCCGGGGTCGCCACGCTCGTCCTCTGCGCCCTCCTCGCACGTGGGATGGGTCACCTCGACGACGCCGCGCTCACGGGTGCAGCCGAGCCCGATGCGCAGGATCCTGCTGGTAGAAGCTGACCAGGAGGTCGTAGAGCTCGGGGGCGTTCTGCTGCAGGGCGACGGGCGTGGTGAAGAACGTCTCGGTGGCGACGGCGAAGAACTCGGCGTCGCTCTCTCGGGAGTAGTTGCGGAGAGGCTCCGGGCCCGCGGCCTCCCCCGATGGTTCGAGGCCGGCCCCGGTGCGCAGGGAGTGGCCGTCCCGGTTGCGCGCCAGCAGGGTCTGCCAGGCGGCGGTCCAGGCGACGTCCCGGGTCGGTGGGAGGCCGTCGATGCTGCCGTCGAGCGCGTCGATCTGATGGGCGAACTCGTGGAGGACGACGTTGCGTCCGTGCTCGGGATGCCGGCTGTCCCGGTGGACGTCGATCCACGAGAGTAGGACCGGGCCGTGCGGCACGGCCTCACCGGCCAGGCGCACGGTGCCCTGCCGGATCGTGCCGGCCGGGCCGGGGCGCGCCCCGTCCCGCACGATCGTGGCCCGGTGCACGATCACCGTGCGGGCGTTGCGGTAGGCGCCGACGCCGAGCTCGAGGATCGGTAGCGCGGCGTGGGCGGCGATGGTCAGACGCATCTCCTCGTCGACGTCGAAGTCGCGGGCGGCGTCCCAGCGGAGCCGGTCGAGCAGGTAGGTCGTTATGGCGTTGAGCCGGTCGTGTTCGTCATCGCTGAGCCGGGGCCACTCGGCCAATCGTCGTGCGACTACCGCCAGCTGAGCCTCGGTCAGGGTGTCCCTCCGGCGGCGCAGCGGCATGCCCTATGGCTACCGGTCGGCCGGCGGGCACACAACGCGGCGAGGGTCGGTAGCCTTTCGGGCCGTGGCACTGTTGGTCCAGAAGTTCGGGGGTACCTCGGTCGGTGATCCGGATCGCATCCGGGAGGTGGCCGATTGGGCCGCCCGAACCGTCCGCCGAGGTGATCAGGTCGTGCTCGTGGTTTCGGCCATGGGCAAGGAGACCGACGAGCTCCTGCGCCTGGCCGCCGATGTGTCGAGCACACGTCCGGGCCGTGAGATGGACATGCTCATCACGGCCGGCGAACGCAAGGCGATCGCCCTGGTCGGCATGGCCTTGGCCGATCTCGGCATCCGCGCCGAGTCCTTCACCGGGAGCCAGGCCGGCTTCATCACCGACACCAACCACATGAACGCCAAGATCGTCGAAGTCCGACCGGAACGACTCCGGGCCTCGCTCGACGCCGGATGCGTCCCCGTCGTCGCGGGAGCGCAAGGCGTCTCCACCGATCGTGATGTCACGTTCCTCGGCCGAGGCGGCTCCGACACCACCGCCGTCGCCATCGCCCACGCTCTGGGCGCCGACGCCTGCGAGCTCTACACCGACGTGTCCGGCGTGTTCACCACGGACCCGCGTGTCGTGTCGGAGGCCCGCAAGATGCACACGATCTCGTTCGACGAGTTGTTGGAGATGACGGCGACGGGGTGCCCCAAACCCGCCATGCGGTCCGTCGAGCTGGCCCGAACCTATGGGGTGAAGTTGCACGTGCGGTCGGCGTTCACGTGGGAACAGGGAACCTGGGTGACCGAGCCCGCAACCGATGGGCCCGCAATCGATGGGCCCGCACAGAATGGAAAGGAGCTCGACATGGAGAACGCCATCATCTCGGCGGTCACGCACGACACGTCCGAGGCCAAACTCACCGTGGCGGGCGTGCCGGACCAACCCGGCGTCGCGGCTCGGTTGTTCCGGGCCCTGGCCGACCGGGATGTCAACGTGGACATGATCGTGCAGAACGTGTCGAGCCATGGCGTCACCGACATCAGCTTCACGGTGCCGCGGAGCGATCTCGCCGCCGCCCGCGAAGTAGCCGAGACCCTCCGCGCCGACCTCGGCGCGGCGAACGTCATCCCCGATGCCAACATCGCCAAGGTCAGTCTGATCGGGGCCGGCATGAAGTCGAATCCCGGGGTAGCCGCCACGATGTTCGAGACGCTGGCCAACTCGGGGATCAACATCGAGATGATCTCGACCTCAGCCATCCGGGTCAGCTGCATCGTGCGTGACTCCGACGCCGAGCCTGCGGTGATCGCGCTGCACCGGGCCTTCGAACTTCACAAGCCGCCGGCCTGATGTCGACCGACGAACCAGGGTCCGAGGCCGGGGCGTACGAACCCGCGCCGGAACGCAACGTCCTCGGCGGCCCGCTCGAGCCCTGTGGCACCGATCCCATGACGGGGTTCTACCGGGACGGGTGCTGCAGCACCGGCCCCGAAGATGTCGGGAGCCACACGATCTGCGCGGTCGTCACGTCCGAGTTCTTGATCCACCAGCGAAACATCGGGAACGATCTCAGCTCGCCGATGCCTCAGTACCGCTTCCCGGGGCTGGTGCCGGGAGATCGGTGGTGCGTCACGGCGCGCAACTGGGCTCGAGCGCATCTCGACGGCGCGGCCGCCCACGTCGTGCTCGCTTCCACCCACGAGAGGGCGCTGGAGATCGTGCCCCTCGACGTGCTCGAGCGGTACGCGGTCGACGTACCGTCCGATCCGAGCGGGCTCGAACCCTGACGCGCCGTTCGTAAATCTGCGGGCCTCGGGCCGCCGCTCGAAGGTACCCTGGAACGTATGGCAGAGCCCCAGGACCGCGACTCCCGTCCCGCTTCGGCTGACCCGCGTGGCGTGGGACCAGTTCGAGTAGGGATCGTCGGGGCGACCGGTCAGGTCGGCCGCGTGATGCGAACCCTGCTGGCCGAGCGGGCGTTCCCCGTGGCCGAGATGCGGTACTTCGCCTCGAGCCGTTCAGCGGGCACGCGTCTGCCGTGGTTCGACGGCGAGGTGGTCGTCGAAGACGCTGACCTGGCCGACTACTCCGGCCTCGACATCGTGCTCATGAGTGCCGGGGCGACCTCGTCCAAGGCCCTCGCCGAGCGGGTCGCGGCCTCGGGACCGGTCGTGATCGACAACTCGTCCGCGTGGCGCATGCACCCGGAGGTTCCGCTCGTCGTGCCCGAGGTCAACGCCCACGAGCTCGACCACCTGCCCAAGGGCATCGTCGCCAACCCCAACTGCACGACCATGGCCGCTATGCCGGTGCTCAAACCACTCGACATCGAGGCTGGTCTCATCCGTCTCGTGGTGTCGAGCTACCAGGCGGTGTCGGGCGGTGGGCTCGCCGGTGTACGCGAGCTCGACGAGCAGATCCAGAAGGCGGCGTCGTATGCGGCGTCGCTCACGTTCGATGGTGCCTCGGTCGACTTCCCGCCGGCCTCCAAGTTTCCCGACACCATCGCCTTCAATGTCTTGCCCGTCGCCGGCAAGGTGGTCGACGACGGCTCGGGAGAGACCGACGAGGAGCAGAAGCTGCGCAACGAGTCGCGCAAGATCCTCGGTCTTCCCGACTTGCCCGTGTCGGCCACGTGCGTGCGGGTGCCCGTCTTCACCGGTCACTCGCTCGCCATCAACGCCGAGTTCGCCCGGCCCCTGTCGCCGGAGCGGGCCCGGGAGATCCTGGCGACGGCGGATGGCGTGGTCCTCGACGATCTGCCCACGCCGCTCAAGGCGGCCGGCAACGATCCGTCGCTGGTGGGCCGGATCCGCGCCGACTCCACGGTGCCGAACGGTCTGGCCCTGTTCGTGTCGGGTGACAACCTTCGAAAAGGAGCGGCGCTGAACGCCATCCAGATCGCCGAGGCCGTGCTCGCGAGGAGCTGACGAGGTCGGTGCTTTGCGGCGACTCGACCCCGCTCCAGCGGGCCGAGGAACCGCTGGCGTAGCCTTGGCGAATGCGGGTAGGCGTGTATGTCGACGGCTTCAATCTCTACTACGGCGCGCGGTACATGATGGGCCGTGCTTCGGCGGGCTGGCGCTGGCTCGATCTGCGCCGCCTCGCCATCGATCTTGTGAGTCGGCGCCTCAACTGGCAGGGAGCCGCTATCGAGCGGGTCGTTTACTGCACTGCGCTGATCGACGGTGCGACGAATCCTGACGGTCGTAGAGATCAAGACATCTACTTTCGCGTTCTCCAGAGATCCCACACGATCGATGTGCTGGAACTCGGGCACTATGTGGCGCGCGTCAAGACCGCTCCACTCGCGACCGAAGGCCCTCAGGGCAAGCCGGTCCGCTCTCGATCGACATGGCCCGTTATGGTTCAGGATCGGGCGGGAGCACCAGCGCCAGGAGCGGCCTTCATGGTGTCGTACGCGCATCGGGAGGAGAAGGGGTCGGACGTGAACGTAGCGTCGCACCTCCTTGTGGAACGTGCTCCTTGGCAACGTCGACGCCGCAGTCGTCATCTCGCCCCCGGCGAGTTCAGGGCGGTTCACCCGCCGGCCGCGAGCACGGCCGACATCCCCGACGAGCCCGAGACGAGGCTGGTGATCCTGCGCAGCGCTCGCTGCCGCAGCGGAGATCCTGGAACGCCGGGGCTCGGCTCCACGGGACCACCGCAACTGCCTCGTCTTCCTGGCGCCGGACCACAAGCGCCTCGACGAGCTGGAGCAGGCGGTCGCCGAGTGCCTGGCGTGGTCCTCCGTCGGGAGCGAGGTGAGGACGGTCTCAACCTGGATCCGAACCAGGAGCGGCAGGCGGCGCACCGAAAGGACGAGAGTGAGCGAGCCGTCTCACTCCGGCTCGCCGAGACCTACCAGCGGGTGCTGGTGCCGTCGCAGCCCGACCCGCTCGGCCCCATCAAGTGGGACAAGTTGAAAGTCGATGGCCAGCACGGCCTCGCGGTGCGAGCGTCGGGGAAGCTCGTCAACGAGGCCCACCTCTACACCCAGTTCCCCGCTGCGCTGCTAAGACAGCGACTCGACAGCCAGCTCGCTGCGTTGTGGGCTGACGGACATGTGACTGCAGCCAAGCTGTGGGACGCGTTCAGCCGGTTTCTGTACCTGCCACGTCTCCGAGATCAGAGTGTTCTCTTGACCTCAATCGGCGAGGGCGCCGCCCGCCGCATGTGGCAGTCGGAGGGCGTCGCCGTCGCCGATGCGTTCGAGGAGTCGACGGGTCGATACCTCGGCCTAACCGCTGGGCGAGTCAGCTCGCCCACTGCGACGACTCTCGTCGTGGCGCCGACCCGAGCCGTAGCTCAGTTGGACGCCGACCTTGACGCGTCCCGGCCTGACGACGATTCGACTTCGGACGATGACGCATCTCCTCGGCCTGCCGATCCCGATCCACCCGCGACCCCGCCTCCTAGACCGGTCGTGTGCACCCGCTTCCATGTGGCGGTCTTCCTCGATCCGGAACGACGCAACCGCGACTTCCCCAAGGTCAGCGATGAGGTGATCTCCCACCTCACCCGCCTGGTCGGCGCCGACGTCACCATCACCGTGGAGATAGCGGCCACCAGCCCGGACGGCTTCCCCGACAGCTTGAGATTCAATGTGGAGGAGAACGCCAAGGTCCTCAGGTTCGACGATTACGGCTTCAAGGAGCGCTGAGCGTTGGACCAGCCGCCCGACGTTGCTGTCTCGTCGATCGAAGCGAGTAGCCATTTCGACGCGGATTTCTGTGCCCGAGCGGTCCGGCAGTTCGGTTCTAACGGTGCATGGTTGCTCTTGTCGCACCTCTGGTACGGCTGGCGGGTCTACTACGACCTGGCATGCCGACTCGTGACCGGTTCGCCCCCAGGGGACAGTGCGGATCGCCCCGTCCCTCTTCAAGACGAGCACCGGATCGCTGTCGATCTGCAGGTTCAGGCGTACGTGTACTCTGCGGCGGAACAGTTCGCGACGCTGCTTCGCGCCATGCGCCGGCACAAGCCTGGAACAGATGCCTTCTTCGAGGCGTACGTCGGTGCACCCACGAAGCTGCACACGCTCATCGGTGACGTCGCAACGCTCGAGCGAGCCGAGCTGGCCGCGCTTGTTGGCGACCCGTCGAAGGCCGTGCGCCCTGCCGGGCTCGGCTTGAGCTGGATTCGCAATCCGCACGATGTTCCGACGGTGGGCATTGGTGGCATCGAGGTTCCGAGACAGGTCCTCGACGTTGCGGCGTTCGACAGCCTGGTGAAGCGCGCCGACGAATTGCTGGACGCGATCCTGAGGAATGCCCAACAGCTGCGGCAGCTCGTTGACCCGCCGCCCCCGTTCGTTGGTGCGGATGTGGTGACCCAGGGCTTGCGGGCCGTCGACAACTCGTTTCGTCACGGGTTTCGCGTGCTCTTCCACCGTGCCGCGCCGGAACGGCGCTCTTTTTCGTGGCCTCGGAGGTGCTGCCCGCCGAGGACCCCAACGTTGACATCTTCATGCCCGGGCGAGGTGCCAATGCAGCTCGGTCGGTCAACTTCGGGACCGTCTCGTGCACAGAGGCGCGCTTGAGTGAGCACCTCGAATCGCTCCGCCAGGTCTCGCTGCGGATCGGGGAGCTCGCGCAGAGCTTCGTCGGCTTCAAAGTGACGGGACGGGTCGACTGGATCCTTTTCGCAACGCAGCTCGATCTTTCGCTGCCGCCACGCGGCGCGCCCCCGAGAGCGGTCTAGTATCTGCTCCCCTTCGAGGCTCGAGTGCTCTCCCGCAACCACGGGCATTGCGGCGTGGTCATCGACGATCTGCCCACGCCGCTCAAGGCGGCCGGCAACGATCCGTCGCTGGTGGGCCGGATCCGTGCCGACTCCACGGTGCCGAACGGTCTGGCCCTGTTCGTGTCGGGCGACAACCTCCGCAAAGGTGCAGCGCTCAACGCCATCCAGATCGCCGAGGCCTTGCTCGCAAGGAGCTGAGGCGCAACGGCACATCCGCGTGTCAGCCTGATCTGGAGATCGCCACCTCGTCGGTCCCGAGGTAGCTGGCGATCACTGCCGGGTTGCGGCGGACCTCGTCGGGGGACCCGCTCGCGATGATCCGCCCCGCTTCCAGTGCGTACACGCGGTCGCAGACGCTCATGAGCAGGGGCATGTCGTGCTCGACGAGCAGGATCGCGCACCCGAGGGTGTCACGGAGCCGACGCACGAGGGGACCGAACGCCTCGGCGTCGCGCTGGGCAACGCCGGCCGTCGGTTCGTCGAGGAGCAGGACGGACGATCGCCTCGCCAGTTGGGCGGCGAGATCGCAGATGCGCCGGGTGCCGGTCGAGAGCTCTGCGGTGAGGGTGTGACTCCATGGGCCGAGGCCGAGCTCGGCGGCGAGTGAGTCGGCGGCGGCCCGGCGGGTCGATTCTGCGCCCGGGCGCCAACTCGATCGGGAGGTCAGCCACGCGATCCCAGCGCGTCCACGGGGGATCGTCGCCGCCTCCAGCGTCTCGTTGACGGTCAACCCGGCGAAGAGGCCGGCGTGCTGGAAGGTCCGGCCGAGCCCGTCCGCCGCGCGCGAGGCGGGCGACCGGCCCGTGATCTCGGCACCGCTGAGGTGGACGGACCCGGACCGAGCGCGTTGGTGGCCGGACACCACGTTCAGGAGCGTCGACTTCCCCGACCCGTTGGAGCCGATGATGCCGACGATCTCACCACGGTCGAGGTGCAGCGAGACGTCGTCGAGGGCGATGACGCCACCGAACTCGACCGTCACGTTGCGGACATCGAGGGGCCGGGATTCGGAAGAAACGAGCAACCGTGCGATCGTCGGGCGGGCCGGTACCGGAGGCGGCAGCGTGTCGTCGCGAGCCCCCCGGTCGAGCACCGACTGCCATACGGACCGGGCCTTGCCCGCCAGCCCTTGCGGGAGCTGGAGGAGGAACCCGACCGTCGATACGCCACCGAGGAATGTGATGAAGCCGAGGTCGCCTCCGAGTGATCCGAAGAGCCCCTGGACATGAGGGCTGACATAGAGCGCGGCGGCGTAGAAGAGGGATCCGCCGGCGATGGCACCGTTGACGGAGCCCAGACCGCCGATCAGCGGCAGCGCGACGAACGCCAACGACAGCGACGGGTCGAACTGCTGTGGGGCGACGCTGCGCCACGAGAGCGCCCAGAGCACCCCGGCGGTGGCGGCGATGAAGCCCGAGACGGCCATGACGAACAGCTTTGAGGTCACGGGCGCAACCCCGAGTGCGCTCGCGGCCGGTTGGTTGTCGCGCACGGCGATGACGGTGCGCCCCAGGGGTGACTGACGCATGGCGTGCAACGCCACGGCGGTGAGGGCGATCGTGGCCAGCACGACGAGGTAGACGGCTCGACCAGTGCCGAGCGTGACCGCACCGGGGAGCAACTCGGCGTCGCCGAGGATGATCCCCGATGCCCGGTCGGTGCCGAACCAGGTCTGCCGGAAGAGCCACTCGGGCGAGATGAGCGCGAGGCCGAGGGTCGTGACGGGCAGGGTGAGACCGGGCACTCGCAAGGAGGGCAATCCGACCAGGCACAGGATGACTGCTCCGGTTGTGCCCGCGACGAGCACCGCGCCGACGACCGGCCACCCGCTGTCCAGCACGCGGCCACCCACCAGGGCGCCCGCCCCCACGAGCGCGAAGTGCCCGAGGCTCACCTGGCCGCCCCAGCCCACGAGCACCGTGAGCGAAAGCGCGATGAGCGCGTAGATCGCGATGAGCGACAGCTCGAACCAGTCCGAGGGCGACGAGAGGGGTGGGAGCCAGGCGAGGCTGGTCGCAGCGACCAGTGCGCATCCGCTGGCGATCGGGCGACGTCGGCGCATCAGGGGTCGGGCCTGGAGGCTCGGCGGGACGCGGACGGGGGGCAGGTCGGCCACCACCCCGCCGCTGCCGACGAAGCGGCGGCCGATCGACCGGGCGCGAACGAGGACGATGAGCAGGATGAGAGCGGTCACGTACAGGTTGGCGGTGCCGGCGTCGGACGTGGCGGCCAGGGCCTGCTGGTAGAGGATCCCGATGGCCAGACCACCCGCCATCGCCCACCCGATGGACGTGAAGGCCCCGGCCGCTGCTGCGCCCAGGCCGAGGAGCAGGAGCTGGGGGCCGAGGGCGTTGGCGTTGAACGCGCCTTGGGACGGTGCCTGGAGGATCGCCGTGATGGAGGCCAGGCCTCCGGCGACGGCCCAGGTGATGGTGGAGACCCGCCCGACCGAGACGCCGCAGAGCCGCGCCGCGTCGGGGTTCGACGCCGCGGCACGGATGATCTTCCCGAGTGTGGTCCAGCGGAGGAACGTCATCAGGCCGATCACCACGATGGGCGCGAGGACCGCCACCAGGATGCTGGCGCCGTTGAGGACCACGCCGCCCACCTCGACCGTGGAGCTGAACGGCAAGGGGTATCCCTGCTGTACCAGGGTCGTCGGATCGGGCTGGAGGTTCGGCAGGGTCGACAGTCCGATCAGGATCTGGGAGATCCCGACGCTGGCGAGCAGGAGCCCGACGGCCGACGTGCGCCGCCGGCGCAAGGGGCGGATGACCAGGAGCTCTACGCCGATCGCCACCGCGATGCCGACCGGGAGGCAGACCGCGACTCCGGTCCACCAGCCCCACCCCCACCGGACCGAGAGCAGGGCGAGGAGCTGAGCGGACAGAACGCCCAGCTGGGCGTGAGCCAGGTTGATGAAGCGACTGGAGTTGTAGACGAGGACGACGCCGATGCCGAGCAGCCCGTACATCAGGCCGTTGAGCAGGCCCAGAACGAACGTCCCGGTGGTCATCAGCGGGGTGGGTTGAAGGCGAGGTCGGGGACGTTCCAGCAGGAACACGAACCGTCGTAGCGGACCACCCGCCAGGCTCCGTTGCCGTACGAGCTCAGGTCGTGATCGAAGTCGTTGGGTCCGGCAGGGAACGACAGCGGGACCGAGCCCGCCTGCCGTAGGCCGTCGGCCAGGCTCTCTGCCGACGGATCGTCCGCGTTCTCGATGGCGGCGGCCAGGACCCACACATAGTCGCATGCCGCACCGGCGTAGTGAGCGGGTGAGTCGGCCACGGAGGGAAGGCCGGCGGCGGCCATGATCGCGTCGCACTCCGCGGTGAGGTCGTCGTCGACGGTGGCCGGATCCTCGCCGTAGCGGGATCCGGTCACCACGAAGGCCCCGTCGAAGTTGGCCGGGTCGGGCTTGGTGGCATCGGGTGAGATGGTCGTGGCGATGATCGAGTTGTCCGGCATCGCCCAGTGCGGTTGGAAACCCTGCTCTTCGGCCACCGCGGACAGCGCCGCCACATCGGAGTCGGCGATCGAGATCAGCACGGTCACGCCGTCGTCGATGAACTGCAATACGGCCTGCTGGAGGCTGGCCGGCGTCGGGAAGGCCGCAGGGCACCCGAGACTGAAGGTGGAGAGCCGGTCGTCGTCGACGCCCACCTCGGACAGGCTGGCGCGAAGGAGGTCGACCCGCTCGGGAACGCAGTCTCGGTGCACCAGACCGATCTTCCCGTCGCCGAGGAGCGTCGAGAAATAGCCGGCGTCGGCCGCGGCGTCGGCAAAATTGCGATAGGTCACGCCGATGTTCACCCCGAAGTAGTAGGGGAAGTTGTCCTCGATCTCCGACGGCAGCAGTGACCCACCATTGTCGAACACGGCGATCTGGTTCTCGAGCGGACACGCGTTGGTCGAGGTGGCCTGGTAGCCGCCGAGCATGGCCTCGACCTCCTCGTCGATGAAGTCGAGACACTGCGACTGCGTCGATGCCGGATCGACGTAGTTGAAGGCCTGGAACACGGGGACGATCTCGTGGCACGCAGGACCTCCGTCGGCGTTCACGTCGCCGATCACCGCCTCGAAGTGGTCCTGCTGCTGGGCGACGGAGGGCAGCCCGAGAGCTTCGTTCAGCGCGCCCCCGTCGCCCACGGCGGCCAATACGACGCCCACCCTGAACTCCGATGCCGGTTCGGTGCAGACGACGTCGCCCTCCGGGACCTGCGTGGTGGTGGAGGCCGTTGCCCCGGTCGCCGTCGTGTCAGCGGGGGCAGCGGTCGTGGTGGTGTCACTGGGCGGTGGTTGGGTCGACGCCTCCGACTCTGCGCTGTCGTCGTCGCCACTACACGCCGAGACCGTGAGGGCGAGGACGGCCAGCGCGCTGAGGAGGCGTCGGCGAGGATGGGCGGTGTTCACGGTGTCCCCCCTGGGTGACGTGCGGTCGAGCCAACGACAACGCTGTCGCGGCCGGTGTGAGATGTCCAAGATCAATCGAGGCAGGATTCATGCGCGTTCAACATGGAACGTTCGGGTGTCTCCATGGCCAGGAGGCACGAGCTCAGGCACTTGCCGTGAGGATCGAGGTTCAACGTGGCCGTGACGCCGCCGCCGAGCGCGTCGTGGAGGACGAACTTCAGCACCGCCAGTTGCGGCACGAGGTGGCGGTCGACCGACGTGATCGGTAGGTCGGTGAAGTGCTCTCGCACCCGATCGGGTGTGAGCCACCCCACCAGCCACGCGTAGTCGGCGGCGTCGTAGGCGACGACGGTCAGATCGCTGGTCGGCCCCTTGTCACCCGAACGGGCGTGGGCGACATCGCGGAGCAGCACGATCAGACCTCGGTGACGTGGACGGTGGGCTGCACTCGATCCCGGTCGAGGAAGGTGGAGCGGATGGCGACCTGCTCGTGGACCTGCCGGCTCGCGCCTCCACCACCGGCCGGGCCGTTGAGCCACAGGGCGGTGACCTCGCGTCCGATCCATTCCGCCTCGGCTCTGGTGGTCACGCGAGCGGCGACTCGGACCCGTACTTCGGGCGGGGCCGGATCAGGCGATCTCGTCGGAAGGCCGCGCCAGACGCTGTCCACACCGATCCGCTCGAAGCTCAGCTCCATCGCGTCGGTACGGTCGTTGCTCAGCCGCTTCTCGAGGATCGAGAGCGCGAGGTCGGCGCGTTCGACGCATCCGGGGCCGGCGTAGGAGATCTCGCCCTCGGCTACGAACCCGGCCAGAAACCCGACCGACACCTTCAGCTGCCGGGGTGGTGGCGACGCCCGCACCCCGCTGAGCTCGACGCGGTCGGGGCCGAGTTGCGCGAGGCGCACGTCGGCGAAGTCGACCGTTGCGTCGGGAGTCTCGTACCGGGTCGGATCGTGGACCTCGTAGAACAGTTGCTCGGTACATGTCCGAACAGTGACGCAACCGCCGGTCCCGGGCAGCTTGGAGATCTCCACCCGCCCGTCGGTGTCGACATCGGCGAACGGGAAACCGAGGTCGGCGAGACCATCCACGTCGAGGTAGCCCGGGTCGGCGTGGTAGCCGCCGGTGACCTGGCCGGCGCACTCGAGCAGGTGCCCGACGGCCAGTCCGACGGCGACCCGGGGCCAGTCGTCGAGTGCCCAGCCATGGGCGTGGGCGAGCGGGCCAAGGAACAGCGACGCGTCTGCGACGCGTCCGGTGACCACCACGTCGGCCCCACGATCGAGAGCGGCGACGATGCCATCGGCGCCGAGGTAGGCGTTGGCCGAGATCGCACCGGGGAGGTCGACGAGGTCAAGGACGTCGTCGCCCACGACGGTGCCCACGCGGAGGCCGACGATGCCAAGGCTGCGGGCCACCTCCGCGATGGCTCGCGCCGCTCCGAGGGGGTTTGCCGCGCCGGCGTTGGTGACGATGCGCACGCCCTGGGTGCTGCAGGCTCCGAGCACGGCCTCCATGCGCTCACGGAGCAGAGGATCGAAGCCGGCCTCGGGATCGTGACGGCGTTCGAGCTGCGCGAGGGCGATCGTGCGCTCGGCCAGGCATTCGAAGACCAGGAAGTCCAGCTCGCCGCGTTCGACGAGGTCGACGGCGGGGTCGATCCTGTCATCGGCGAATCCGGAGCCGACGCCGATCCGGATACGACTGTGCACGTCGCCACCTTCTCCGCGATCGAGTCCGTTGTCCAAGATCAATTGGTGCCTCACCTATAGTCGATATGCATGATTGGCCTTCGCGAGCTCGACGTGTTCCGCGCCGTGGCCCGCTCGCTGTCGTTCACGAGAGGGGCCTCAGCGCTCCACGTGAGTCAACCGGTCGTCAGCCGCACGATCCGCGAGGTGGAGCGAGATCTCGGCGTCGAGCTCTTCGTCCGCACCACCCGGTCGGTCGTGCTCACCGCGCAGGGGCGTGAGTTGCTCTCCGCGGCCGACGAGATCCTCGACACGTACGACAACGCCCTGGCGCGGTTCCAGACGTTCTGCCAGGGTTCCCGGGGCCGGATCGTCGTCGCTGCGCTGCCGTCGATCGCGGCGACCGTGCTCCCACCCGTCCTCCGGGTGTTTCTCGAGGACCACCCGGAGGTCAGCGTCGAGATTCTCGACGTTCCCAACGACCAGGCCATTCGCGACGTGGAGGTGGGTCGAGCCGACCTCGCCATCGCCGAATCGCTTCCGCCGACCGATGAGCTCGACGTGCAGATCGTCTTCACCGACCGGATTGTCGCCGTGCTCCCGTCGGCGCACCCGCTCGCACGACGGCGCTCCCTCACCTGGCGCGAGTTGAGCGCCGAACCCTTCGTCACGATGAGCGCTGGGAGCAGCGTGCGGCGCCTCACCGACCTGGCCATGGCCAAGGCCGGCGTGTCGCCCACGACTGTCGTGGAGTCACGGAACATCTCGACCGCCGGCGGCATCATCGCCGCCGGCCTCGGTGTGAGCGCGTTCCCCGAGCTCGTGCTCCCGCTCCTTGCTGGAGCGACCGTGATCACGAGGCCGTTGTCGGCGCCCCGCCTCCAGCGGGAGATCGCGGTGGTCACCTCGGCGACCCAGCCGCCGTCGCCGCCGGCGAGACGCTTCCTCGACGCCTGCTGCGAGGCGTTGCGCGACTACTCGCCGACCTGATCCCCGCGATCGAACGTCGGGCGCGAGGCGACCACGGCGCCCCGAGATCGAGTTGCGAGACGCCTGGCACGCCGAGACGAATCGGCCCGCTCGTCCAGGTCAGCCGCCGAGGAAGACGGCGCGGGCGATGTCGTCGCGCTCGAGCAGGTCCTTGGTCGCACCCTCGAAGCGCACCGCCCCCTTCTCGAGGAACACGGCGCGCTCGCACAACCCGGCCGCGATGTTGAGGCTCTGCTCGACGAGCAGCACGGCGACGCCCTGAGCGTGGATGGACCGGACGGTCTCGAGGAGCTCGGCCACGACGATCGGGGCCAATCCGAGCGAGAGCTCATCGATGCACAGGAGCCGAGGTTCGAGGATCAACGCCTTGGCCAACGCCAGCTGCTGCTGCTCGCCGCCCGACAGCGTGCCGGCGCGCTGGTGCAGCCGCTCGTGCAGGCGAGGGAAGGTGGACAAGACGATCTGTCGCCGCTCCGCCACCCACGCCGGCCGGCGGCGCACGGAATACGCCTGTACATCGAGGTTCTCCTGCACCGACATGTCGGCGAACACCGCCCGGCCGCCCGTCACCAATACGACGCCGTCCACCGTGAGCCGCTCGGCCGGCACGCCGGTGACGTTCCGGCCGTCGAAGTGGACGGTTCCCGCCGAGGGCCGTTCGAGACCGCAGATCACGCGGAGCAGGGTCGACTTGCCGGCCCCGTTCGTCCCGAGGAGGGCGACGGCCTCACCGTCGTTCACCTGCAGGTCGACGCCGAACAGCACCTGTTGGCGGTCGTACCCGAACTCGACTGCTCGGACGTCGAGGAGCGACATCGTCGCCACCTACCGTTCCCCCGAAGGGGGACGGAGCGGTTCTCCCGAAGGGACACGAGGCAGGAGCAACGCCGACGGGTAGGCCGGGTCGTGGTGCACGGCGTTGTGGGCGACCACGATCTGGGACGCCGAGCCGAGGGGCTCGCCGCTACAGGTGTTCCTCGCGAACATCGGATGGGCGCCGCCCGACAGCTGGAGCCGGAGGCGGTGGCCCGGTCGAACGGCATGGCCGGTGGGCCACAGGTCGACTGTCACTCGGATCGTGCCGTCGACGTCACGCACGAGGTCGGCCGCGTGCAGGCGCCGTATGCCGTCGGCCAGGTTGATCGAGACGCCGTCGGTGTCGACGTCGCAGAGCCGCACGAAGACGTCGAGATCGTCGACATCGGAGCGGAGGAAGAGCTGAACAGCGACTGGGCCGAGGTACTCCACCGACGTGGCGAAAGCACCCGACGTGAAGGTGAGGACGTCGTCTCGTGCCTCGAGCTCCCGGTTGTCGACCGGACCGCAGTTCTCCATCCGCAGGCTCGGTCCACCGAGAGCCGGCGTGGGATCGGCCGGGTCGTAGACGTAGGTCGTGGGCGACGAGCTGGGCGCTAGAGCGGTGGCCAGACCCCCGTTCGGCTGGAGGTACCACGCCTCGGTCTCCGACGGCGGAGGCCAGCCATCGAGGTCGTGCCAGCCCCCGTCGGGCATCACGTAGACCGACAGCGGGGCCGGCTCGTCGTCGATCGCCACACCCTTCACGTGGCGGTCGAGCCAGCGAATGGTTTCGTCGAACGCGATGTCGGAGGCCGAGAAGTGGGTCCAGGGGCCGATGACGAACCGTGTCGGCGCGGGCACAGCCCGGCGCAGAACGAAGTCGCGGAGCATCTGCGGCAGCGCGAAGTCGTACCAGCCGTCGACCATCAGCAGCGGCACCTCGAGGTCGAGCGCCGCAGTGTGGTCGAGGCCGGACCAGAACGGGTCGTCGCTGGTCGGATGCCGCAGCCCCTCCTGGAACCAGTCGAAGCGGTGGCCGAAGGCCACGAGGTCGGCGTCGTGGAGTGGGAGGTGATCGAACGCCCGGTTCAGCGACTCCTGGTTCGACGCCAAGGTCGCCTCCATCCCGAACACGCGGGTTGCGGCCCACGAGAGGATGATGTCGAGGGCCAGCGTGCCACCCGGGAACCAGGCCACGCCGCGCTGTGTGCCCATGCCCCCCACGACCATGGCCTTCAGGTGCGGCGGGCGCATCGCCGCCAAGGCGTACTGGGTGAAGCTCATGTAGCTGGCGCCGAACGTGCCAAGTCGACCGTCGAACCACGGCTGCTCACCGATCCAGGACACGGTGGCGAACCCGTCCGGCCCCTCGAGGTACATGTCGTCGATGCCGGAGGACAGTCCCGTGCCGCGGCAGTCCTGCATGAGCACCAGGTAGCCGGCGGCGACGATCTGATCGATGCCCGAGTACTCGGCCAGGATCTCTTTGCCGTAGCAGGTGCGCTGGAGGAGCGTGGGGAACGGCCCGTCGCCGCTGGGCCAGTGGAGGTCGGTCGACAGCTCGACGCCGTCGGAGGTCGTGATGCGAACGTCGCGGTCGACACGGGTCATGGTGTTCCGATTCCTTCGTGCAGCCGATCGAGAGCGAGCGCGGCCAGCAACGCGGCACCGTCGGTCACGATTGAGTCGTCGTACTGGGCGTGAGGCGAGTGGTTGTAGGCGGCAGTCGCCGGGTCCAACCCCGGCGCGCAGGCGCCGAGGAAGGCCAGGGCTCCAGGCACACGTTCGAGGATGTAGGCGAAGTCCTCGGAGCCGGGCTGAGGATGGGCGTACTCATGAATCCGATCGGCACCGAATAGGAACTCGGCGACACGCAGGATCCGATCGGCCTCCCGGTCGTCGTTGACCGTCGTGGCCGCCTGGTGTTCGATCTCGACCGCGACGCCGAGACCGTGGGCTCCGGCGATGCCCTCGAACAACCGATTCGCGCGCGCCGAGAACTCGTCGCGGTGCTCCTTCGAGAAGGTGCGGAGCGAGACTTCGAAGTAAGCGGGGTCCGGGATCACGTTGAACCTGGTTCCGGCCTGGACGACTCCCACGGAGACGATGACCGGATCGAACGCGTCGAACTGCCGGGTCACCAGGACCTGGAGCGCCGTCAGCATCTCGGCCATCGCGGGGACCGGATCGGCCGCGCGGTGAGGTCGTGGACGCGTGTCCGCCAGCGCCGAGCACGGTGACGCGGAGGACGCTCATCGCCGACAGGAGTGTGCCCCGTCGCGTGGCCACCGTCCCTCGGGGCAGGACCGCGGGGGTCACGTGCAGTGCATACGCCGCCTCCGCCGGTAGGTCCGGCCCGGCGGCGACGAGCACACCCTCGTCGATCATCCGCCGAGCGCCCGAGCCCAGCTCCTCGGCCGGCTGGAAGACGAATACGACGGTCCCACCGAGCTGTTCGACAACTCCGGCGAGCAGGCGTGCTGCGCCGACGAGCATGGTCGAGTGGAGGTCGTGGCCGCACGCGTGCATCCGAGGTTCGGCGACGGCGATGTCGAGGCCTGTCGCCTCCGTCAGTGGCAACGCGTCCATGTCGCCGCGGAGCAGCACCACGGGTCCGCGTTCGTCGCCCCTCAACACACCGACGATTCCCGAATGATGAGGTGATGTCGTGATCTCGAGGGGCAGACCGTCGAGGGCGTGAAGGAGGAGGCGTCGCGTCCTCGGTAGGTCGAAGCCAAGCTCGGGCACCTGATGCAGGGCGCGTCGGAACTCGATGAGATCGGGTGCGAGCGCCCGGGCACCGCTACTGAGATCACCCGGGATCATGGGCCCACCTTGCCCCCTTCAGGTGATGCCGTCCAAGATCAATTGCGACCGCATTGATGCCGTTCCGGCATCACAGATACTCAGGGGGCCATCCAGACGTCGAAGACGAGCAGGGTGTCCTGATACTCGCGGAGTTCGTGGACGAGACCGTCTCGGATGGCCATCAGATGGTGGTACCGGTTGTCGTACACGCGGCCGTTGGCGCGATTCACGGCGTGGGCCTCCGCCTCGACTGCCACCCGGTCACCCTCGGCGGTGAGAGCGATCACCGTGATGTCGAAACGCCCGTCGACACAGTTCTCCTTCGTCGCTCGGAACACGTCGAGGGTCTCGGACCTGGTGTACCCGGGCGACGAGTTCAATGTCGGAGCGGCGGCGACCGCCTCGGAATGTCGTCGCTGGCTCGCGATCGCCGACCACCGGAAGTCCGGTGCCAGCAGGTCGCCGAGCCCCACCCAATCGCTGGCGTTGAACAGGTCGAAGAACGCGCGGGCGAGCGCCTTGTTCGCTTCGATGTCGGTCAACGGACGTTCCACTCAGAAGATCCCGGTGCCACGGTCACGCATCTCGTGTGTGTAGGGCACGGCGGCGGTGATGCCGCCGTCGATCGGAAAGACGCCTCCGGTGACGAAGCCGGCGTCGTCCGAGACGAGGAACGCGACGAGCTTGGCGACGTCGAGGGGGGAGCCGAGCCGTGGCGTCAGATGATGGCGGGCCATCATGTCGAGCCAGCTGGTGCCGGCGAGAGCATCATTCGCTTCAGGCGCGAGGATGATCCCTGGGGCGATGCTGACTGCGCGGATGCCCCGCTTGCCGTACTGGACTGCGATCGAGCGCGTGAGGGAGTTGAGCGCCGCCTTTGAGGCGCCGTAGGCCGCTCGGACCGGCTCGGCGAGCGTGCCTGCCCCTGATGACGTGTTGACGATGACCCCACCGTTGCGCTCCAGCATGTGGGGGATGGCGTGCTTGCAGCCCAGCATGGGTCCGCGCAGGTTCACTGCCATCGTCAGATCCCACAGGTCGACGTCCATCCGAAGGAGGTCGTCGTCGCCCACCGACGACGAGGTGGCGGCCGCGTTGTTGTGGAGGAAGTCCAAGCCGCCGAACGAGGTCACCGCGAGCTCCACCATCGACCGAACGTCGTCCTCCGAGGACACATCGACGCCGATGCCGATGGCTCGACCGCCGGTTTCGTTGATCCACTCTGCGACCCGGTGGGCGCCCTCACGATTGACATCGGCGAGGACGACCGCAGCCCCACACGCGGCGGCCTCCGCGGCCACGGCCGCCCCGATGCCTGATGCTGCGCCCGTGACGATGCCGACCTTGGCGGAGAGATCCTGCACGGTCGCGTCCCCTGTTTCTGTGGAGGGCCAGTTCGGACGAGCTGTCCGACATGGTCGTGCGGATGGGGAACCCACCACTGACGTGCCAACGTAACCGACGCGACATCAGCCAGTGGAGCGGCGCCCGTGGGCACGGCGCCACGGCGAGCCGATCTGACGGTCAACTCAGCGGGGTAGGCGGGGGTTCAGCACCCAGCCGAGCGCCCGGAGGGTGATCGTCGTGGCGGGTCGAATCGCGAACGTGTCGGCGCCGGGTAGCAGAGGTAGGCGATGGAGTCGTCGTACGTTCGCGGGCAGGAGGGCCACGGCAGCGCCGAAGATCAGGCCGTAGGTGGGCCGGGTGGCCACAGGCATGGCCCGTGGAACGGCGAGGAAGCGCACGGCGGTGCGCGCCTGAGGGCCGACCTCGAGTTCGTCGTCATACTTCGCCAGGGTCTCGGTCAGCTGGAGCACCGAGCGAGGTGGCCGTCGGACACCCAGTTTGCGAGCGATCACGGCCATCTCATCGACGTAGCGGTCGGCCTCGTCCTCGTCGAGCGGCCGGGAGGCGTAGCGCTGGTGGGCGGCCAGGAAGCTGTCGACCTCGGTGGCGTGGACCCACCCGAGAAGGTGCGGGTCGGTCGCCCTGTACGGTCGGCCGTCGGGCGCGATGCCCTTGATATCCCGGTGCACCCGGCGGACCCGCGCGATGGCGGCCTCGGCGGTCGGCGTGTCGCCGTAGGTCGTCGCGCCGAGGTACGTGGCCGTGCGGTGCAGCCGACCGAGCGGATCGTGTCGGTAGTTGGAGTGTTCGGCCACACCGGCCATGGCCAGCGGGTGGGCGGTCTGGTAGAGCAGCGCTCGCACGCCACCTACGAGCATCGACGACTGGGTGTGGACCCTCCAGGTCACCGAACGAGGCCCGAAGTAGCCGTCGTCGACCCGCGGCGAGATGCGGTCGCCGGCCTCGGTGCCGTCACCAGCGATCAGCGACCGCAAGGTCCGCTGCAGGGGCTGGCGGAAGGCTTCGACGACGTTGTGCATCATGCACCAAGGTAGTGGCAGTAGCTCAGACCCGGCTCCCGGTTGTGCGAACGCGATCACGCTCTCCGTCGCCTGTCGGAGCGGGTGGGCCCCGAACGTAGACCTGGCGTCTGGATGGGTGTCGGGAGCGGGATGGAGCGGAACGAATCAGGCCTCTCGTCCGTACTGCACGCCGAGCCAGCCTCGTTCGCCGGCGTCGGGGTGCAAGATGTCGTCGCTCCACAACACTTGGCCCGTCACGACCGACGGGTCGGCCAGCGCCACCCGGATGGTGGCTTCGGCGAAGTCTTCCGGGGTCGCCCAGTGGTCGTTGCCGGGCATGGCGACGAGGTTGCCAGGGGTGATGATCGGCTCCGACGGCAAGAGGCAGTTGACCGGGATGCCGTGCGGCGCGACCTCGTAGGCGACGCACTGGGTCAGGTGATGCATGGCGGCCTTGTTCCCTCCGTAGCCGAACAGCATCGGCGAACCGGGGTTCGGCCACGGACCTTCTCCCGGGGTGAGGCCGGCGAACGAGCTGATGTTGACGATGCCCCCGCGGCCGAGGGTCAACATGTCCGGTAACACCAGCTGCATGAGCCGGTACGTGGCAAACAGACCGATCTCCAGGTGGCGCCGGAACCCGCTGATCGGGAACGTGAGGAACGATCCGGGTACGGCGGTGAACGAGCCGTAGCTCACGGCGTCGGTTCGGGGTTTGTTGCCGGTGCGCGCCCGCTGGGTTTCGGCGCCGGGCGAGGGAGGTTTGCCCGGCACGGTCAGGGCGGCGTTGTTGATGAGGAGGTCGATCGGGCCGAGCGCACTCCTGGCCTCGTGGTAGAGCTGGTCGACCTGGCCTGGTTCCGAGAGATCCGCGGCAACGGCGACGGCGGTACCGCCAGCGGCACGGATCTGATCCACGGTTTCGTGGATTGTGCCGGGGAGCCGCTGGTCCCATTCCGCCTCGGTACGCGCCACGACGGCGACGGCCGCGCCCTCCGCGGCCATGACCTCGGCGATGGTCTTGCCCATCCCCCGGCTGGCACCGGTCACGATCGCGACCCGTCCTTCGAGGCGGTTGTGTCGGGGGTGGTCCATGGGAGCTCGTTTCGACGGACGACGGGGCTCTCATGTTCGCGCAGGTCGGCCTCGTGGTCTGCCGGCGGGGCCACCCCGACCGGTCAGGTAACGTCGGTCGCCGTGGACCTCGACGGAGTGCAGACCTTGATGGAGTGCCTCTACGGCGAACACGACCGGGCTCGAGGCGTGCCGGCGACGGTCGCCTGGTTGTGCGAGGAGCTCGGCGAGCTCGCCCAGGCCGTGCGCAAGGGGACGACCGAACAGCAGCTGCACGAACTGGGCGACGTGCTGGCGTGGCTGGCCTCATTGGCCAATCAGCTCGGCCTCAGCCTCGACGATGCGATGGCTCGGTATGTGGAGAACCCGCCGTAGAGCGTGTGTTCGAACGGATTCTGTCTCGACTTCGTGGTCGGGCAGAGAGGATTTGAACCTCCGGCCTCCTCGTCCCGAACGAGGCGCGCTAGCCAAGCTGCGCTACTGCCCGTAGCGAGGCGCCATCGTAGCGGGATCCGGCTTCGGTACCGCAGGCTGGCGTCAGGAGTCGGCGGGGTCGCTCTCCTCGACGACCTCGTCGAGGATCGGTGCGCCGCCTTCGTCGACCGTTTCCCCGGCCAGCAGTGCGGCGGCGGCTCGGCGCAGGCGGAACGAATCGAGCGGCTTGACCAACCAGCCATCCGCCTCGGCTTGGCGGGCCAGAAAGCGGTCGGCGTCGCGGTCGAGGAGGAGCAGCACGCGACAGTCCTCGAGCCGTCCGGCCCGCTGCTCGAGCCGCAGATCGTGCGAGACGGCCATACCGCCCATGTTGCCGATCTGCAGGTCGACGACGACGAGGTCGGGGGTCAGGTGCCCGGTGGCGCGCAGGACGTCAGCCCCCTGGCGCACCCGGTGGACGTCGTGGTCGCCGGCCAAGGCGGCGTCGACCTCGTCGTAGATCCAGTCGGCATCGGTAGCGAGCAACACGGTGGCCACGGGCCGAAGCGTACCCGACCCTCCCGGGAGGCGAGACAGCCAGCGGCCGGAGCCAGTGTCTCGTGGCCGAGCTCGCCATCTTGGGTTCTTGGGCCGCCTTCTGGCTCGCTCCGCTCGCTCGTGCGGCGGCTCGACTCTTGGGCCGCCTTCTGGCTCGCTCCGCTCGCTCGTGCGGCGGCTCGACTCTTGGGCCGCCTTCTGGCTCGCTCCGCTCGCTCGTGCGGCGGCTCGACTCTTGGGCCGCCTTCTGGCTCGCTCCGCTCGCTCGTGCGGCGGCTCGACTCTTGGGCCGCCTTCTGGCTCGCTCCGCTCGCTCGTGCGGCGGCTAGGCTCCGGGGGCGCCGGGCCCCGCACTCATCCTTGGAGGTAGGTGTGCTCGAGATCACCGCCCATCGATTCCCTGGCCACGTCGTGTGTGCTCTGGCCGGGGAGGTCGACTCCAGCTGTGTGGCCCAGTTCCGGGACGCATTGGTGGAATTGGCCGAGGACCCGGTGGTGATCGTCGACCTCTCGGGAGTGCCGTTCATGGACTCGGCCGGGCTCGGGGCGTTGATCGGCGGCATTCGCAAGATCCGTGACAACGAGGGCCAGATCGCCATCGCCTGCAATCGCGCCACCCTCGTCCGTCTGCTCCAGACGACCGGGTTCGACCGGATCGTCCCCTTGGCCGACACCGTCGAGGCCGCGGTCAGCGAGCTGGCGCGTTCCGTCGCCGACGGCTGACGGCCAGTTTCGCTCCGGATCCATCGAGCATCGGTCCGACCAGCCATCCGGCGAGGTCGGTCAGCGACGTCAGGTCGTGCACGTCGTCGGCCAGCTGGGGGACCCGGGCCACCGCGACGC
This sequence comes from uncultured Acidobacteriota bacterium, assembly GCA_963732655.1. Taxonomy (GTDB): domain Bacteria; phylum Actinomycetota; class Acidimicrobiia; order Acidimicrobiales; family SHLQ01; genus CAVTWS01. The sequence continues at coordinate 375,263 of CAVTAI010000017.1, forward strand.
CGGGCGGGAGCGCCGAGATCAACGTGGCGACGTGGTGGGCCTCGCGGGCCCGGGCCTTCACGACGTTGTCGAGGGCGGTGAGAGCCGGATCGCCCGGGCCGGCCGCACATGCGGCTCGAAGGCGGCGGGTGCTGACCCCGGCGGCGAGGTCCGGGGTCATCCGGTTGACCACCAGTCCACCGACCGACAGACCGGCCGACTGCAGCTCGCCGACGAAGTACTCCGCCTCGCGCACGGCATCGTGACGGGGTGACGCCACGACGACGAACGTCGACGCGTCGGACTCCAGGAGCGCCACCACCGCTTTCGTACGTTCGTAGAACCCGTCCTGGATGCCTTCGAACGCCTGGAAGAAGGCGATCACGTCATCGACGACCTCGCGACCGACGATGCGGCCGACCTGGCGCAGCAGGGTTTGCGTGGCCATGTTCATGACCCGCATGACGCCGCGCCCGGGAGCGGTGATGGCCCGAAACAGGCGGCTCTCCATCAGCCGTCCGAGTGCCGTGGGCGCGTGGAGGAACGCCAAAGCGTTTCGGGTCGGGGGTGTGTCGACGATGAGGAGATCGAAACGGCCGGAGTCGTAGAGACCGAAGAGCTTCTCCATGGCCATGAGCTCGTGACTTCCCGACAAGCCGGTGGAGAAGTTCTGGTAGAAACGATTCGACAGGATCCGCTCGGCTTGGTCCTCCGTCGTGGCGTGCTGAGCGATGAGACCGTCGAAGGTGCGCTTGGCGTCGAGCATGACTGCGTGCAACGAGCCCGGCCACGGACCAGCCACTTCGGTCGGCTCGTTGCCCAGCTCCGCGATGCCCAGGGCATCGGCCAGGCGCCGAGCCGGGTCGATCGTGACCACGGCGACCCGGCGGCCACGCTGTGCTGCGGCGACGGCGATCGCCGCGGCCGTGGAGGTCTTGCCCACACCACCCGTACCGGCGCACACCACGACCTCGTGATCGGCGACGAGGCGCGCCAACGGCCCGGGGCCGGCGGGAGCCGTCAGTGCCGGTTGCGGCACCGGTGGTCCAGGATCGCCGCGCGAGCGCCGAGGCGATCGCTTCCGGCGTCGAGGCGCCGGCGCCACCACGGCGCGATCGAGCCCGTCGTGGAGGAGGTCGGCCAGGTGGTCGATCTCGGCCGGCCCGAGATCAGAGGTGAGGTGGGCCGGAAGCAGGACGTGTGGAAGGGCGGTGAGCGAAGCCAGACGCTCGACCTGCGCGGTTTGGGCGGCGGCGTGGCGGCGCCGGAACGCCACGGCTCGTTCGGCGGCTGCGCCCACGATCGCGTCGACCGGTGACCGCGGATGGGCGGGCTCGGTCGGCCACAAGCCATTGACCACGGCGGGCCCCAGCCGCACGCCGATCTCGCCCGAGAGAACCTCGGCCGTCTCGGCCAGTTCGTTGATCGGGGTCTCCTCGGCCAAGGTCACCAGGAGGACCTGGCACCGTTTCGGATCCCGCAACATCTCCAGACACTCGACGGCCTGCCGGTTGATCCGGCCGACCCGGGCCGTCTCCGCCAGGATCAGGGGAGCGCGCAAGAAGCTCATGGCGTGACCGGCCGCCGGCGCGTCGACCACGATCAACGACGCCGGGTGGTCCCGCTCCAGCTGCTTGATCTTGCCCAGCACGAGCAGGTCCTTGATGCCGGGGGTAGAGGTGGCGAGGATCTCGAGCAGGCCCGCCCGGGCCAGCTGTTCGCTGATGCGGCCGAGCCCGTGATCGTCGAGGTACTCGACGAGGGCCCGGTCCGGGGTGATCGTTCGGGCCCACACCGTTCCCTCTGACGCGCCCGGTGGCGCGGTTCCCTCTGACGCGCCCGGTGGCGCGGTTCCCTCTGACGCGCCCGGTGGCGCGGTTCCCTCTGACGCGCCCGGTGGCGCGGTTCCCTCTGACGCGCCCGGTGGCGCGGTTCCCTCTGACGCGCCCTCTGACGCGCCGGGCCCGGGTGGGCCGAAGAGGACGCGTTCCTCGTAGCCTGCCGGGGGAGTGCCGAGCAGGTTGGCCACGTGGTTCCTGCCGTCGACTTCCACCAGGAGCGCATCCCGACCCGCCCGCGAGGCAGCTCGGGCCAGTGCGGTGGAGACGACGGTTTTTCCCACGCCGCCCTTCCCGGCCACGATGACCAGCCGAGCGTCGGCGAGGAACCCGTCAGTGGCCACGAACAAACCAGCTCTCGGCTCGCCCGAGCCACGGTCGTCGACCGGAAGGAATCACGATGCGCAGACTAGAGAGCCGAGGCAGAAGGTGAGCACCTTCAGGGCTGTGACCACTGGATCGCGTCGCCGGTTGCGCCTGCTCGCCACCCTGGTTCTGTTGTTCGCCGGGGTCCTGGCCGGTACTGCGTCGGCGGCCGCGCAGTCGGACGAGCCGAGCGATCCCTCGCCCGCAGGCACCGCCTCGTCGAGCGCCGACGCGGGGTTCGTCGATGTCGTCGAGGTGAGCGGCCTCCTCGATCCCGTGCTCGCCAACTTCATCGAGCGCGCCGTCGCCGACGGTGCCGATTCAGGCGCCCGGTGGGTGGTGCTCCAGGTCAACAGTCCCGGCTCGGTCATCAGCGATGAACGGCTGGAGGAGTTGGCTCGGACGATCGCCGCGGCGCCCGTGCGGGTGGCCGCGTGGGTGGGACCGTCCGGTTCGAAGGCCAAGGGGGAGTTGGCACAGTTGCTGGCCACCGTCGATGAGATCGGCGTCTCGGCCGGTTCCCGTTTCGGCGACACGGGTGAGCTCGTCCTTCCGGTCGACTTCGTCGATCCGGACCTGGCGTCCGTGCTCGCCGACGTCGAGTCGGCGACGGTCGGCGCCGAGCAGGCGGCGGGGCTCGGTTTGGCCCGATCCGCTCCCACCATCGGCGACTTCCTGATCGGTCTCGAGGATTTCGAGGTCGAGATCGACGACAGCGGCGACGAACCCCGGTCGCTTCCGCTCACCCGAGTCCGGTTCGGCCAGCTGCCCCTGATCGACCAGGGCTTTCACACGATCGCCAGTCCCGCAGTCGCCTACCTCCTGTTCCTCATCGGTATGGGACTCCTCGTGTTCGAGTTGTTCACGGCCGGGGTCGGCATCGCCGGCGTGATCGGTGCGTTCGCCCTGATCGGGGGCTGCTACGGCCTCGACGTGTTGCCGGCCCGCTGGTGGGCGGTGGGCCTGCTCGTGTTCGCCATGTTCGGCTTCGCCGTCGACGTGCAGGTCGGGGTGCCGCGGGCGTGGACCGCCATCGGCACGGTCAGTCTCGTCGTCGGATCGCTGGCGCTCTACGACGGTGTTTCCATGTCGTGGATCACGCTGCTCACGGGCCTCGTCGGCATGTTCCTGGCCATGGTCTCCGGTATGCCGGCGATGGTTCGCACGCGGTTCTCCACCCCGACGATCGGCCGGGAGTGGCTCATCGGTGAGGAGGGCGCGGCGGTCGACCCGGTCGACCCGGAGGGAGTCGTGCTCGTCCGCGACAGCCGCTGGAAGGCCCGAACGAACCGCGCCACCCCGATCGCGGTAGGTGCCGGCGTGCGCGTCATCGCCATCGAAGGACTGATCCTTCAGGTCGAGCCACTCGAGGGCGCAGCCCGCGACTATCGGGAACGGCGCTGATCGCGACCTGTCGGGACCGGTGATCCGCCAGTTCGCCCCCGAAATTTGTCGCCATGAATCTTTCGGCGGGGTCTTTACGGCCCACATGTCGTTGGCTACTCTCCCGGCCCAAAGGGGGTGTGCACGTGGGACTGCACCGAGTGATGAACTGGCAGAAGTCGGCAGCGTGCCGGGGGCCGCACGCGCAGACGATCTTCTACCCACCCACGCGAAGTGAGCGCAAGGACGAGAAGGCGGCGCGGGAACGTCACGCCAAGGCGATCTGCAAGTCCTGTGCCGTGAGCGGTGACTGCCTCGAGTATGCGGTGGACAGTCGTGAGCAGCACGGCATCTGGGGCGGCCTCACCGAAACCGAACGCCGCGTCCTCCTCCCCGCCAAATCGGCGTAATCACCCGCCCACCACTCACCACCAGTTCGGTTCAAGGTGGCGGGAGGCGGGGGCCGGCGATCCGAAGATCGCCTCGGCGGCGGGTGACGCCGGTCGTGTCGAGCCGGGCGAGGAGCGGCATGGCGTGTTTGCGGGTGTTGCCGAGGGCTTGTCGAAACTCCGAAACCGTCACGCCCTCGGGGCTTCCGGTCAGCAGTCGAGCCATCTCTCGGGCTGCGGCATCGACGGCCGACGCGGCGAAGAACACTCCTTCCTGTTCGACCACGACGCCGCGGCGCACCAGCTCGCGCAGCTCTTGGCGCGAGATCCCGACGGGGTCGGGAGGAGCAAAGGGCACGGCTGCCGCCTCGACCAGCCACGGGTGGTCGTTGAGCTCGTCGATGGCGCCGATCGGTTTGGCCCTCCCGCCGTCGACGGTGATGCCGCCGATCAGGGGCACGACGGCGCGGTCTCGTTCGGGGAGTGACGCCAGATCGAGCCCGAGCGGGCCCGCCTCGGCGACGAGGGCCTGGACCCGCTCGATGGTGGCGGACAACACCGCTGGGTCGACGACCCAGGATCCACCGACGTCGGCGGGCCGGCGTTCGCCGGTGACGCGTTCGAGGAGGTCTGCGTCGACCCAACCCCGCTCACGAATCACCCGATCGACCGACCGGTCGGGTTGCGCCCGGGATGCCGGCAGCATGGGGGCGACGTCGAGCACCTCCCCGCCACCGACCGTCTCGCCGCGGCCGGCGTCGCGCAGGATGAACCGGTCGCCGGGGAGCAGCGGGAGCGCGACCGGGAGGTGGAGACGAATGAAGCCGATTTCGCCCGGTTCGATCGACGTCGGTCCGAGGACGCGGAGCCGAGCCGGATGCTCGCCCGAACCCAGGTACACGAGGTAGGCACCGCGCCGCGACACCCTGTGGCCCAAGCTGTCGAGCACGGTGAGGGAGGCATCGAAGGTCGTCGTCGGCTGCCACTGGTTGGCGTCGACGGCGACATCGCCGCGCCCGACCTCGTCGTGTGAGATCCCTACGAGATTGAGCGCAACCCGATTGCCGGGACCGACCTTGGTGCGATCGGCCCGGCGGCTCTGCACCGCCCGTACCCGCACCGGTCGCCGCTGAGGCAACAACGTCAGCTCGTCGTCGACCCGCAGCCGCCCGCCCGTGAGCGTTCCGGTCACCACCGTGCCCGCTCCTCGAGCGGCGAACGCCCGGTCGATCCAGAGCCGGGGCCGGCGCAGGTCGACCGCGGTGGGGGTGTCGGCGAGCAACTCGTCGAGCGCGGCGGCGAGGTCGGACAGACCGAATCCCGTGGGGGCGTCCAGCGGCACGATGGCGGCGTCCTCGAGGAACGTGCCGGCGACGTGCTCCTCGATGTCGAGGATGGCCAGCTCCCGGAGATCGTCATCGACGAGACCGACTTTGGTCAACGCCACCAGCCCTCGGTTGACCCCGAGGAGATCGAGAATGCGGAGGTGCTCCTCGGACTGTGGCTTCCAGCCCTCGGTGGCGGCGACGACGAAGATGCACGCATCGACTGCGCCCACGCCGGCCAGCATGTTCTTCAGGAACCGGACGTGGCCGGGCACATCGATCAGCGAGTACTCCCTTCCGGAGGGCAGCGAGGCCCACGCAAACCCCAGGTCGATGGTGAGGCCCCGCTGCTTCTCCTCGACCCAGCGGTCGGGGTCGATCCCCGTCAAGGCCAGGACGAGCGTCGATTTCCCGTGGTCGACGTGGCCGGCCGTGGCCAGGACGTGCATGGATCAGACCCCCGTCAGCGCGGCGAGCGTGGCGGTGAGAGCGCCGTCCTGGCGGGGATCGACCGAGCGCAGATCGCACACGGTGTCCGCGCCGTCTGTACGAGCGATGACGGGAGGGGTGGCGGCGCGGAGCTCCCGGCGACGATCCCCGGCGACCGCGATGCCGGCAGATGGGATCTCCACACCCGGCAAGGTCCCCCCACCGGGCACGGCCATGGTGTCGACGACTCGGCCGACGCCCATGCCGGCCGCTCGCCGGCGCAGCTCCGACGCGGGCGTCGTGGCCATGCGCCAGAACGGGATGGCATAGCCGTCACGCCGCAGATAGGTGAGGGCGAGAGCCTGAAGCGAACCGAGCACCAGCCCCCCGGGCCGGAGCGCCCGGGCGAGCGGGTGGCGGGCGCAGGCGGCCACCAGGTCGGCGCGACCGGCGATGACCCCTGCTTGAGGGCCGCCGAGCAACTTGTCGCCCGAGAACATGACGAGCCCGGCGCCTGCGGCCAGGGTCTGGGCCGCGGCGGGTTCGTCACCCAACCATGCGGGCGGTCCGCCGGGCAGCCAGGGGCACGCAGCATCGAGCAAGCCTGAGCCGATGTCGACGACGAGCGGCGCCGAAGGAACGACCAGAGTCGCCAACTCGGCGGTCGAGACCGTCTCGGTGAACCCGGAGATGACGTAGTTCGATCGGTGGACCTGGAGCAGCAGGCCGACATCGAGGTCACGATCGGTCATCGCCCGTTGGTAGTCGGCCAGGCGAGTGCGGTTCGTGGTCCCCACCTCGATCAATCGGGCGCCGGACTGAGCCATCACATCGGGAACCCGGAAACCGCCCCCGATCTCGACGAGCTCGCCTCGGGAGACGACACATCCGCGACCCTGGGCCAACGCGGCGAGGACGAGCATGACGGCCGCGGCGCAGTTGTTGACGATCATGGCGGCCTCGGCCCCCGCGGCTCGAGCCATGAGGGCGGCGGCGTGAGCATGGCGAGATCCGCGCTCACCGGTCTCGAGATCGAGCTCCAGGTTGGTGGCGTATCCGGAATCGTCGGTCGGCCACGGGGCCCGGCCGAGGTTCGTGTGCAGCAGCGTGCCGGTGGCGTTGATCACCGGCTGGAGCAGGCGGCGATTCCACTCGTCGGCGAGGCCGGCAGCCGCCCCGGGGTCGCCGTCGGCGATGGCTTGACGGGCCACATCGACCAGGAGCGGATGCGGCAGACCGGAGGGGGCGAGCGACCGGGCCAGACGGTCGACCGAGGGCGGTCGGGTCGGTTCGGCGGCCGACGGCGGCCTGTGGAACGTCATCTCAGAACCCCATGTCGACCAGTGTCGACAGCGCTCGGTGCGCGTTCACTTCGAGCACCTGCCGGCCCCGATCGGTCGGCGGCGTGACCCCGATGACCGCGGTGATCGGATTGGGGAGGTTCTGGACGAGGCCCATGCGGAAATCGTGCTCGATCTGGTCGAGGCCGACGTCGACGCCGTGGTCGGCCAGAGCCCGATGGTATCGACGCAGCACCTCATCGCCCATCGCCTGGCGTGCGCCGGTGTCGAGGCTGCCGGACACGAAGAACGCGAGGTCGTAGGCGCCTTGTCCCCGGGTGGCGAGCTGCCAGTCGATCAGAACCGCTCCAGGGGCCACGCCGCCCTCGGACCCGGGACCCGGGCCGTCGACGAGGACGTTGTCGAGCCGGGCGTCGCCGTGGAGCAGGGTTGGAGGGCGCGACGCCGCGTGGGCGATCGCCGCCTCGAAATCCTGGCGGGCCCGTTCCGCCGCCTGACGCTGCTGGGTGGTCAACCAGCCGTATCGATCGCAGAAGGGCCCCCAACTCATGTCGAAGAGATCTCCGTACCCCGCCACGACCGGGTCGGTGGGGCCCGGTAGCCAGTCGTGGTCGACCAGCGTGGCGTCACCCCAGAACGCGGCGTGGAGACGAGCGAGCGCCTGGATGACGGCTCCCGTGGTGGCCGTGTCCGCGCCGGCGAGTTGATCGGGCGTCTCGTGCCCGCCCAGGTCGTCGAGCACGAGCAGGTCCGAGTCGGCGAGCCAGGCGGCGGGCGCCAACCCCGAGGCGTGAGGGAGAAGGTGACGGTACGCGCCGGCCTCCCGGCGGTCGTACCCGAACCACTCGACCACCCGACGGTTTCCCGGCTCGGCGCTCGGCGCCTTCACGATCACCGAGGCCGGCCCGGCCCCGGCCCGTTCCCAGGTCAGCCGACCTCGCCAGACCGAACTGAGCAGGCCGACGCCCGTGGCGACCGGCTCGAACTGGAGTGAGGTGAGCCGGGGTCCGGGCGCGATGCCCTCGACCGCGGCGCGGACCCGCTTGTGCATTGCGGCTGTCGGTCCGCTCGTTCGATCCACAGGACCGACCGTATCCCGGGTTCGCCGCCGCCGAATCACTTGGCGTCGGTTGCGACGACAACGGGTCAGGAGCGACGACTCGGCGTGCCTACGATGAACAGCAGTGTTCCCCGTGCTGATGCTCCTGTTCCTCGTGATCCCGGTGGTCGAGCTGTACGTGATCGTGCAGGTCGCCCAAGGCATCGGCGTCCTCGAGACGTTGGCTCTGTTGATCGTGATCAGCGCGCTGGGGGCGTGGCTCGTGAAACGGGAGGGGTTCGGCGTCCTCGCTCGCATCCAGCAACGGGTGCACGCCGGTCAGGTTCCGACCACCGAACTGGTCGACGGTGGGCTGATCATGTTCGCCGGCGCCTTGATGCTGACCCCGGGGTTCGTGACCGACTGTGTGGCGCTCCTCCTGCTGTTCCCGCCCACTCGAATCGTGGTCCGGGCGGCGGCCCTGCGCTGGTTCCAATCACGGAAGCGACGCGGCCGCACCACCGGGTGGCGGGTGTCGGGATTCGGCACCGGTCCTCCCGGAGGCCCACCGCCGTGGGGTCGAGCGCCCGGGGGTCGGCCGCCCGGAAGCGATCGGGGCCGCGGTCGCTCGGGGCCGATCATCGACGTGCCGGAGGGGCGTGGACAGGTTCCCGACGACGACGACCCCACGGGTGGTCGATCGACCTTCGGGCGCTGACCAGTGGTGATCCCACGGCCGGCGTCCACGGTGGCCCTCGTTCGCGACCACGACGCGGAGGGCCTCCAGGTGTACCTGCTGCGCCGGAACGCCGGGCTCACCTTCGTCCCGGGAGCGACCGTCTTCCCCGGGGGCGCCGTCGACGAATCGGACCACGACGTCGGCCTTGCTCGGTGGTGCCGGGGGCGAAACGAGGTCGATGCGTCACTCGTGCTCGGCTACCCGCCCGGGGCGCTGGCCTGGTGGGTCGCGGCGATTCGGGAGACCTTCGAGGAGGTGGGAGTGCTCCTGGCGCATCCGGCGTTCGTTTCGGCGGAGCTGGCGTCGCATCGTGAGGCGCTCCTGCGGGGCGACGCGACCCTCGCCGAGGTGTGCGCGGTTCTCGGCGCGCACCTCGACCTCGGTGGCATGCGCTACTTCGGCCATTGGGTGACGCCCCACAACTCGCCGCAGCGGTACGACACCCGCTTCTTCGTGGCCCTGGTTCCCGACGGGCAGGACGCCGAACCCGATCGAGGCGAGGCGGTCGAGGGGTGGTGGAGCACACCGGATGCCGCGCTGGCCGCGGCCGGGACGGGGGCGATCGAGTTGATCTCGCCGACCGTGGTGACGTTGCAGGTCTTGTCCCGGTTCCGCCGCTGCGGCGAGTTGCTCGATGCTCTCGATGCCCATGGATCGGGCGAGCCGGTGATGATCGCCACCGATTTCGGCCGGCGGGTGTGGTTGCCGGGCGACGCCTGACTCAGGCTCAGATGGCACCGCCTGACTCAGGCTCAGATGGCACCGCCTGACTCAGGCTCAGATGGCACCGCCTGACTCAGGCTCAGATGGCACCGCCTGACTCAGGCTCAGCTGGCACCGCCTGACTCAGGCTCAGATGGCGATGGAGAGGTGGGAGCGCTCGGGGCCGTCGGACGGGCGCGGATGGCACGCCTGGGTCATGGTCGTGGTCGGGCCCACGAGGTCGAGGGCGCGGCCCCGCACCAGGTGACAACCGGCGACGACGGCGTCGCGCAGTTGCTTGGGCGTATCGACGCCGTGGCCGATGATCTGCAGCTTGTTGGTTCCCACCAGGCTCGAGACGGGGTCGGTGAGGGCGGCCAACGCGGCCGCTTCGCTCAACTCGGCGAGCAGCTCGGGGGTGAGGGTCACGTGGTCGAACCGTGATTCGGTGAGGCGTTGCCGTCCCAGGCTGCCGCCGCTGAAGTCGGCCAGGGCGAGGCCCACACCGAGCTCGGTCAGGTGCTCCATGGTCTCGTCCGCGGCGCGGTGGTGCTCGATGAGGATCCGCTCGTCGATCTCCACCATCAGGCGTTCCGGGCTGAGCTCGGCCATATCGAGGGCCCGAAGGATGACCGAGACCAGACCGGTGTCGACGAGGAGCTCCCGGTTGAGCGGGACGAGCAAACGTGGCGGGGGTGCCGTGTCGGCCGGGCCGGCACCGGCTCGCCGGCTGGGGCCGGTGTTCTCGCGTTCGCTCGCCACCAGTGCGACAGCCGCCGTACCGATCACGTTGGTGACGATGCGCTGACGCAATGCCAACGTGGCTGCCGATGAGGCGAGGTCAGGGGCGCCCGGGAGGGAGGCGGACACGCGGATCAGGTGCGGGTCGCCGGTGGCCGGTTCGATCACGGGCTCGTACGAGATGGTGAGGTCGTTGGCCTCGAGGGCCGAGCGGAGCGAACGGTCGGCGCGTTGGTTCTGCTCCAGGGCGACGCGCAAGGCGTCGTCGTAGACGTCGCTGCGATTGCGCCCGCTCACCTTGGCCACCAGGGAAGCCACCTCGGCGTTCGTCACCAGGCCAGCCGGGGTATCGCCGGCGTCGCTGAGCACGAGGCCCACCGAGGCCGTCGTCTCGACCTCGGGAAAGGTGGAGGACCGGTAGGCCTCGACGATGGCGCGTGAGCGCTCGGCGACGATGCGGGCGTCCCGGATCGTCGTCACGCCGGGCGCGACGATGATGAACTCGTCGCTGCCGAAACGGGCCAGCATGTCGGAGGGGCGCAGGCTGTCCTGGAGGGCGCTCGCGATCCCGCGGATGGTCTCGTCGCCCGCCTGGCGACCGTACAGCTCGTTGATGCGGCGGAAGTGATCCAGGTCGAGCCACAGCACGGCGACCTTCCGGCTTCGAACGGACGCGTCGGCGAGAGCCAGCGCCAATCGTTCGTCGAGCCCGTCCCGGCCGACGAGACCGGTCAGATGGTCACGACCCTCGACCACCTCGGGTCGCACGTCGACATCGATCCCATCGCGGTGTCGGTTGACGGTGACCACCGTCCAGCCGGTCGGTCCGGCGGCTCGCATCTGGCATCGGAAGGCGGCCCGGGCGGACGCGGTGCGAAGCAACGAGACCAAGCCGTCGTGGTCGTCCCCCATCATCCAGTCGGGCACCAGGCTCTCGATATCGGCCACCATCGGCCCTGATCGGGCCGCCGCTGCTGCCAATCGCCGTTCCCACGCCGTCGTCATGATTCCGCTCCGCTTTCCGCACGTGTTCCAGGCAACGTTGTCATTGCGTACGGACGGGACTATCGGATGGGTCAAGGTCGGCCTTGAGAAGAAGATTGCCGAAGCCGGAATGGACGTTCTACCCAGCGTCGGCCGCGGTCAGCTCGGCGAGCACGTGGGCACTGCACGCTGAAAGGTCGACGGGAGGTGCCGCTTCGGTCACGATCAGCTCGACGAGGCGGTGCAGGGCGTCGGCGGCCGGACCCTCGGCGTGGATGACGGTGGGTCGGCCGGTGTCGCCACCGACCGGCACCGCGTGGTCGATCGGGATGCTGCCGAGGAGGGGGACACCGAGGTCGTCGGCCAGCTCCTGGCCGCCGCCCGAACCGAACACGGCGTAGACCTCACCGGCCGGGGTGACGAACTCGCTCATGTTCTCGACGACGCCGACGATCCGGAGATAGTTGGCGCGGCCCATGTTGGCGACACGGGCGGCGACTCGCTGGGCGGCCCGGGCCGGGGTGGTCACCACCAGCATCTCGGCGCGGGGCAGCATGCGGGCCAGACCCATCTGGACATCGCCCGTTCCGGGAGGCATGTCGATGAGGAGGTAATCGAGGTGACCCCAGGCGACGTCTTCGAGGAAGTGGCGGACTGCTCGGTTCAGCATGAGGCCACGCCACATGAGGGCGGTGTCCTCGGTGTCGACCAGGAAACCCATCGAGACGATCTTGAGTCGCCCGGCGCCGACGGGAACCTCGTGCGGGGCGATGCGGGGGCTGTCGGGATCAGGTGATGGGCCGGCCCCCTGCAGCCGGCCTTCGACGCCCAGCATGCGGGGAATCGAGAAGCCCCAGATATCGGCGTCGAGCACGCCGACGGTGTACCCGCGAGCGGCGATCCCTGCGGCCAGGTTCGCCGTCAGGCTCGACTTGCCCACGCCGCCCTTCCCGGAGGCGATCATGAGGATCCGAGCCGTCGGAGGGACGGCGGTGGCCGGCGCCTGGTCGGCGACATTTCGGCGCGCGGTCGCCATCAACGCCGCCTTTTCGTCCTGATTGAGGACGTCCCACCGGATGGTCACCTTCGCGACGCCGGGATGAGACTCGAGCCGGGACCGCACGTCTCGCTGGATCTGGGCCCGGAGCGGGCACCCGGCCGTGGTCAGGGCCACGGTGAGCTCGACCCGGCCCGCCGGATCGACGGTGACGGCACGAGCCATCCCGAGCTCGACGATGTCGCTCCCGAGCTCGGGATCGATGACGTTTCGGAGGAGGTCGGTGATCTCGTCGGTCGAAGGGGGAGGACCATCGACCGGTCGCGAGCGGCGAGGGCCCGATGGCGAGGCGACGGGCGTGGCGTGCGTCTCGTCGAGGGCCCCGAAAGCCGGTGTCTCGGCGCTCGCTGCCTGTTCGTCGGCCATAGCCGTGATTCTACCGGTCGGGCCCGTGTAAACTTGAATGGTGATGGACGACGTCCGGCTCGACGTGCTCAAGACCTTGGGGGACAACACCCGGTACGCGGTGTACCTCGAAGTCGTCCGCTCCCCCTCCCCCCGAGCCACGGCGGACATCGCTGGCGCGCTGGGCCTGCACCCCAACACCGTTCGGCCCCATCTGGAGCGCATGCGGGAGGTGGGCTTACTGGTGCTGCACATCACCTCGACCGGCGGCGTCGGTCGGCCTCAGCACCGTTATGGCGTGGCCGCGGATGCCCCCACGTTCGGGCTCGAGCCCCCGGCCGCCCCGCTTCTGGCGGGCATGCTGGTGCGGCTGGCCACGAGCGCCGGGGTGGCGCACGAGGATGCCGTCGATGTCGGTCGGGAACAGGGTCGGGTCGATGCCGGCCGGTATCACCCGACCGTCGAGCCGGCCCTCGCTCTGCACGACGAGCTGTCCCGTCTCGGTTTCGACCCGGAGATGGTGACCGATGGCGACGATCGTCTCACGGTCGCGTTCACCCACTGCCCGTTCCGCGAACACGCCGAGGCACATCCGGAGGTGGTCTGCGGGCTTCACCGGGGGATGATCGAGGGCTTCGTCGGCTGCCGGCCCGGACTCCAGGTGCAGGATTTTCGCACCGTCGCGGATCGCAACCCGTGCCAGGTCGACCTCGCCCCCTTGGTGCCGGCATGATGCTGACCGCCACGGTCCGTGATGTCCGTAGAATCAAACCACTAGGTGTCGCAGGTAGGCACGCCAACCCAGGAGCAGAGCCATGATCACCTTGACCGAGAACGCCGCCGAGAAGGTCAGCAAGCTCATCGCCGACGAAGGCGAGGATGGGTTGGCCCTTCGGGTGTCGGTCCGCCCCGGAGGCTGCTCGGGGTACAGCTACGAGATGTTCTTCGACTCCGACATCGCGGCCGACGATGTCAAGGAGACCTTCGGAGATGTCGTCGTGGTCGTCGACTCATCGAGCGCTCCGCTGCTCGACGGTGCCACGCTCGACTTCAAGGACGGCCTCCAGGGTGCCGGGTTCGCCATCACGAACCCCAGCGCCCAGCGCACCTGCGGGTGCGGGCAGAGCTTCTCCTGACCGTTCCGCTCTCGGCGGTCCGCGGCGTCCCTGCCTCGTGTCCGTAGTCTCGCGCCATGTCTGTCTCTGCTGTTCTGGCCGTCATCGTCGCGGTCCTCGTCGTCTTGTTCCTGCTCGGATCGATCGTCACGGTCCAGCAGGGGACCGTCGCCGTCGTCACGATGTTCGGCAAGTACAAACGAGTGATGCGGCCGGGTTTGAACTTCCGCATCCCGTTGCTGGAGAAGATCCACGACCGCATCTCGACCCAGCACCGTGCCCTCGAGCTGCAGTTCCAGGCCATTACTGCTGACCAGGCCAACGTCTACTTCACGGCCATGCTGCTCTACTCGGTGCTCAATCCGGACGAGGGCACGGTCAAGAACGTTGCCTTCAAGTTCGTCGACAGCCAGAGCTTCATGCAGGCGTTGATCCGTTCGGTCGAAGGCACGGTGCGGTCCTATGTCGCCACCCAGCGCCAGGCGGAGATCCTGGCCCTGCGTAGCGAGATCATCTCGCACGTGAAGGAGCAGCTCGACGTGCAGCTGGAGGAGTGGGGCTATCACCTGCTCGACCTCCAGGTGAACGACATCACCTTCGACCAGGTCATCACCACCTCGATGGCCCAGGTCGTGGCCTCGAACAACCTGAAGATCGCCGCCACCAACGAAGGCGATGCGCTGCTCATCCGCCGGACCAAGGAAGCCGAGGCGGAGGGCGCTTCGATCCGCATCTCGGCCCAGGCCGAACGGGAGGCCTCGCAGTTGCGAGGTCAGGGCGTGGCCCTGTTCCGCAGCGAGGTGGCGACGGGTATGGCGTCGGCCGCTGCGGTCATGCAGCAGGCCGATCTGGATCCGTCCTTCATCCTGTTCGCCATGTGGACAGAGTCGGTGCGCCACTTCGCGGCCGAAGGCGTGGGCAACTCGATCTTCCTCGACGGCTCTCTCGATGGGATGCAGCAGGTGCTCCGCCAGACGATGTCGCTGAACCAGCTGCACGACCAGGGGAAGGCGCCGACCCCGCCTCGGGTCCCGGCACCGGCGGCCGTCTCCTACTCAGAGATGCCGCCGCCGCCACGGCCGACCTCCTGACACCCGGCCGGGCGTAGGGGTCTCACGCCGTCGCAGTGGCGAGCGCGGCGGCGATCTCCAGCTCGTCGAACGCGAAGTCGAGCCGAGCGGTGACGATGCCGGCGGCGTTGGCGACGATCAGGCTCGGCTCGTAGGTGAGGCTGTACGTGTCGACAGCTTCGGTCAGCTCGGGCTCCGCCACGCGACCGAGCTCGGCCGGATACACGTAGACCTCGGCATGCACGATGGCGATCTCGGGGAACTCCTCGGACTTCTCGGTGAGCAGCTCGAGGACGGGCCCGCACACGTCGCTCTGGCAGAAGGCGGGGGTGGAGATCATCAATGCCGCCGCCTGGCCGCGCGCCAGGACCGCGTCGAAAGGCTCGTCGTGCCATGGACAGAACTCGGGAACCCGGGTGCAGATCGGATCGACATCGCGTGAGTCGTCGAGGGTGGGCGTGGTGACCGGACGGATTTGGTCGCCGACTTGGACGAGGGGCACCTCGGCCCGTTCGGCGATCCGGAAGGCGGCGCGCTGTTCCACACCGACGAGGTTGACCTCGTACGGTCCGGCCTCGGCGAAGGTGGTGGTCAGGGCGTAGAAGGGCGTCGCCAGCCGCACGCCACCCTTGGTCAGGGTGAAGGTCTCGATGACCGCGGCGTTGAACCGCACCTCGACCTCGACGGAGTCGGGGGCGTCCTCGCGGACCGGGCCCTCGGCGTCGACGAGCACGAACGGCAGGCGCTGGGGGATACCGGCCACGAACGCGGCCGGCTCCGGCTCGAACCCACCGGGAAACGCTGCGACGATCGACAGGGGTGCGGTGCCTTCCTCGACCTCGAAGCTGAACTCACCGGTCGGCGTGTCGTCATCGTCTCCACCGCACGCGGCGAGCATTCCTGTGGCCCCCGCGCCCAGGAGAAGCTGCCGGCGGCCGATGGCGTGCTGGGTGAGGAGACCGGGAAGGTGCAGGTGCCGTGTCCGCAATCGCATGACGTCGAACCTAGTCTCAGCCCGATGGAGAACCAGAGCGGTGCCGACGTGAACGACGCCACGATGATCGAGCTGGTCGTCGACGGTATCGGCCGCTCGGTGCCCGATGATGGTGGTTCGCTGCTCGGCGCCCTGCGTGACCGGCTCGGCCTTCGATCGGCGAAGGACGGGTGTTCGCCGCAGGGTCAGTGCGGGTGCTGCACGGTTCTGGTGGATGGCTCGCCACGCGTGGCCTGCGTCACCCCGCTCCGCCGGGTCGCCGGACGAACCATCACCACGTTCGACGGCCTGGACCCGGTGACGTCGGCGGGTTGGTGTGACGCCTTCACCGCCACGGGCGCCAGCCAGTGTGGCTTCTGCACGCCGGGCATCATCGTCCGGCTGGAGGGCCTCCGCTCCAAGTTGCCTGACGCCAGCACCGCGGACGTCCACCGAGCGCTCGCTGCGCACCTGTGCCGCTGCACCGGATGGCAGACGGTGGTCGAGGCATGGTCGTGCCATGCCGCCGGAGGTGTCGAGGCATGGTCGTGCCGGGCCGGAGGACATGCAGCTGAATCCGATCGAGATTGGGCGGCGGCGGCGCGCCGGGCCGGTTTGGAGGGGGGTTCGCCGCAGACGGTGGGGCCTGAGGTAGCCGCGGGACGGGGCGGGTTCGCGGCCGACTCCGCACCGCCGGACGCGGTGATCGCCGTGCCCGACGGCTCCGGGGGGTGGGTGGTGGGAGCCACCCTCGAAGCAGCGCGTCGCGCGGCCGGCAAGGTCCAGGGTCGCCGCACGACCGCGCCGGCGCTTCCTCCCCTGGAGGTCCCCGATGGGGAGTGGGCGTTGACGCTGCGCACGTGCTGGGTGGAGCCGGGCTACCTGGAGACGGATGCCGCCTGGTGCCGGCCGGGCGGCGAGCCCACCTCGCCGCTCGCCAACGGTGGGGCGTTCGGCGGCAAGGTGAGCTCGCCGGTCCCCGACGCCGGTCGGGCGCTGGCGGACGAGCTCGGTCGGCCGGTACTGGCCGTGTGGTCTCGGGAGGACGCGGTGAGATGGGGGCCCAAACGCCCACCTATCGCTGCGGGACTCCGGGCTGACGGCTCCGGCGTCATGCGAGCGGTGCGTACCCCTGGCCTGGCCGAGGCCATCGCCGCTTTCGCGCCGAACATCGTTCTCGAGGAGGTGACGGTTGCCGGCCCGCCGACGTCGATCGCTCTTCGGGGCGCCGGGTGGATGGAGGCGGCGATCCTGCTGGCGGCCCTGGGCGCGAAGACATCCGGTGACCAGTCGGCGTGGATCGAGGTTCGCACCCCGTCTGGTGGGGTTGCGCGAGCTCGGGTGGGTGGCGGCGGGATCGATGTCCAGGTGGAGGCCGGCGCGCCCCTCGACCCGATCGTGCTGCGGTCGTACGCGATCGGCGCGGCGCACGCCGGTTTCAGCTGGGTGACCTCCGAGGCGCTGGCGGTCGACAGGGCCGGGGAGGTGCAGGACCTGACCATGCGGTCGTTCGGCATCGTGAAACCCGATGCGTTCCCCCACGTCGAGGTGACCATCGTCGACTCCGATGCCGAACCGGTCAACGCGTCTGACGCGGTGATGGCGGCCGTCGCGGCCGCCGTGTGGGTGAACCGCGGGTGCCCGCCTGTGTGGCCCGCCGCTGCGTCGTGAGGACCTGACCGCTGCGGCTCAGTGGGGCTGGTCGAGCACGAGGCCCGCCGCGGTGGCCGATGCTGTCAAGGTCTCTCCCGCTTCGGCCTCGAGGTCGGCTGCGGCTCCGTAGCCGGCCAGCGAGGCGAACGCCTCGGCGTCGACCGGGTCATCCGGCCACACGTCGGCCTCGCGGGATCGTTGCAGGTGGCGCACGTTGCGCAGGTGCTCGCACAGCTCGTAGGCGCGGGCCATGTCGCCGGCTCCCTGTTCGGACACGAGGCCCAGCTCGGCCAGCAGCGGCAGGGCCGCGACGGGGCCGAGTCCACGCAGCTCAGGGTGGCCATGGCCGTGTTCGAGCTGGAGCAGCTGGACCGCGAACTCGACGTCGACCAGACCGCCGGGGCCGAGCTTCAGGTGCTGGCGTCCGGCCGGACCGGGTGGTCGACGCTCGGTGTCGATGCGGCGCTTGATCCGGATCAGCTCGTCGCGACCGTCCGATCCCAAACCGCCCGGCCGGTAGACGTGGGGCGTCACGAGGTCGAGGAACCGCTGGGCGACGGTCGCGTCGCCGGCCACGGCTCGGGCCCGGAGGAGGGCCTGGAACTCCCACATCTGCGCCCGTGTCTCGTAGTAGCGGGCGCAGTTCGTCAAGGACGGCGCCATGCGGCCGTTCGCTCCCTCGGGCCGGAGGCGCGAATCGACCTCCCAGAGTCGGCCTCCTCCCCGTGTGTCATCGAAGCTCGAGACCAGCCGCTGAACCGCCCGTTCGTTGGCGGCGCCGTCGTCGCCGGGCTGCGGATCGCTCACCACGATGACGTCGAGATCGGAGCTGAAGGACAGGTCGGAGGTGCCGAGACGGCCGAGCCCGATCACGGCGAGCGGGACCTCCGGTGACAGGCAGGTGATCGCGGCATCGAGCGACAGGTCGGCCAGCCGGCTGAGCGCCGGGCCGATCTGGCGCGGGCCGACGCCGTCCAGCAGCGCGGCGGCGGCCAGCCGGGTCTGCTCCCGTCGGATCACCGCCAACGCCGGCGAGACGTCGTCGAGGTCGACGAAGGCGGCGCGCACCTCCGCAGCGATGACGGTGTCGTCGGGTGCTTCGATGTCAGCCGCGAGCATGTCGACGAGGGACGGGTCGGAGCGGAGGGCACCGGCGATGACCGCGCTCGATCCGAGGAGTCGGCAGGTTCGGGCGATCAGCGTCGGGGATTCACGGAACGAGGTGAGCACGCGATCACGGCGGCTCGGTCCGTCGAGCAGCCAGCTCAGGCGCAGCAGGCCGAGGTCCGGCTCGGTCGACTCGGCCAGGCTGTCGAGGATCAGGGGAGTCAGCTCGCGGAGGAGCCGGGCGCCGGGGGTGTGCCCGCCGGAGATCCGCTCCAGCAGTTCGGCGCCGCGCTCAGGTTCGTGGAAGCCGAGGTGGCCGAGGTGCGCTGCCGGGCCCTCTTCGTCGACCGGACGGGCTTCGAGCATGGCCGTGATGGTGGGGCGGCGGAAGACCCGCTGGTGGATCGTGCGCACCGAGGATCGGTGTCGTTCGAGTTGGGCCTGGAACTGGTCGGTGGCGGTCATGTGGCCATCGCCGGTGTGGCCCATGACGCGAGCCAGCCAGTCGAGGTCCGCCGGCGAGGTGGGCAGATCGTGGGTCTGGCGTTCGTCGCGGAGTTGGATGCGGTGCTCCACGGTGCGCAGGTATTTCAAGGCGACACCGAGGTGATCGGCATCGCGAATCTCGAGGTGCCCGGCGCGTACGAGTTGGTGAAGGGCGTCGAACGTGTTCGTGGCCCGTACGGCCGGATCTCGTCCCCCGTGCACGAGCTGGAGGAGCTGGACCGCGAACTCCACGTCGCGGATGCCACCCGGCCCGCGTTTGAGATCGCGCTCGGCTCGCACCTTCAGGAGGCCTTCGGCGCGGTCCTTCAGCGTGCGGATATAGCGAATGCCGTCGGGGCGGGGCCGGGTGGTCCACACGGTGGGCATGACGGCGTCGAAGAACGCCGTGGCAACCGCACGGTCGCCTCCACACCATCGGGCCTTCAGCATCGCCTGGCGCTCCCACGCCTCCGCCCGCTGCTCGTAGTACGTCTGGCAGCTGTCGACCGAGCGGCTCAGCACACCCGACGAGCCCTCGGGGCGGAGGTCCGCGTCGACCCGCCACGCCATCCCGTCCGCAGTTGACGCTCCGACGGCCTTGATGAATCGGCGCGCCGTGGCGATCGCCGCGGTGGCGTCTCCCTCGTGCACGAAGATGACGTCGATGTCGGACGAGTAGTTGAGCTCGTTGCCGCCGAGCTTGCCCATGCCGATGACGGCAAAGCCGTCGCCCGCGTCGGCGAGCTGGAGCCCCCCGGCGATCACCGCATCGGCCAGCCCGGACAGCTCCCGACCGACGGTCGGCAGGTCGGCCAAACCGAGGAGGTCGCGGGCGGCGATGCGGGCGAACTCTCGTCGTTTGAAGCGCCGCAGCGCCGAGTCGTCGGCCCCTTCGTCCGCGAAGCTGTCGGCCCGCGCGGCGAGGTACTGGGCGGGGTCCCGCTCGACTCGGAACCGGTCGTCGTCTGCGATCAGGCTCGCGGCGTCGGGGTTGGAGCGGATCGCTGCGGTGATCGATCGGCTGGCGTCGGCCAGGCGGATGAGGGCGTCGTGGAGCACGCCATCGGCCGCCGCTCGTTCGGCCAGGCTCTCATGGCGGTCGAGCAGGTCGGCCACGGTGGTCTCCGTGGATTCGAACAACGGGGGGAGGGCCATCGTGCGAGCTCTCTACGAGTGGTCGGCCCGGTGGTCGCCGGTGGTGCCAGCGTGCCAGGATCGACAGGTCCGCGACGAGCCGGCATCTCTATGAGGGCCGGATGAGGTGACGACATGACCAAACCAGTGGGCCCGTACACACCGATCGTCCGAGCCGGCGACTTTCTCGCCGTCTCCGGGCAGCTCGGGCAGGTCGACGGCACCTTGGCCGACACGTTCGAGGACCAGGTGCGCCTGGCCATCACCAACCTCCGGGCCTTGCTCGCCACCGAAGGCGCCGGGCTCGAGGACCTGGTGAAGACGAACGTGTTCCTCACCGACATGGACCAGTTCGCGGCCATGAACGCCATCTACGTGGAGGAGTTCGGTGAGGCCCGTCCGGCTCGCTCGACCATAGCGGTCGCCGGACTTCCCATGGGCGGCCTCATGGAGATCGAGGGCTGGGCGTACAAACCGCGTTGACCATCAGATGCCGGAGAGCAGGCGGCGACGGATCGCTTCGGCCTCGAGTCGCGCATCCTCGGCGCCATGGTGGTCCCCGGCTTCGGACAGCCGACCGCTGAGTATGTCCAGCGAATCAGCCAAGCCAGCTAGGTAGGCGTTGGGGCTACCTTCTGCGAGGTCGCGGTAGATGTCGACGGTCTCACTCGTGGCTATCAGGGCTTCGCCGAACCGCTCGTCCTGCCATAGGACGATGCCGGATAGCTCCAGCGACTTGGCGAGCAGAAATAGTTGCGTGTCCGGCGAGGTTTCCGCGAGCTGCCGTTGGACCCCGATCGCCTCCCGAATCGGCTCAAGCGCCCGCCCGGGCCACCCTGCTTGCGAAAGGAGGACTCCTTCGAGCCGCAGAAGCGCAGCGAGTCTTGGGAGGTGCTCCTCAGGGTTGACCTTGACAAACTCACGCTGGATACGCGCGGCTTCTCGCGTGGGCGACAAGGCTTCCTCATGTCGGTGGCCAAGGGCCGACAACTGCGTAGCCAGGTGCTGGAGCACAATGGCCAACATTGGAAGGTATTCGGACGGGTCATCCTCCGACAGGGTTTCGTAGATCATCTGCGTCTCGCGCAACGCAGCGAATGCCTCGTCCCCTCGACCGGACATAGACGACAGCGTGCCGACGATGTGCAATGAGGCTGCAAGTCGCGGCCTATAGGTGGAAGCGTTCTCGTTGGCGAGCCTTCGGTAGACGCTCACGTTCTCGTGCGCCGCTGCCAGCGCGGCGTCGATGCGGCCGATGGCGGTGAGTTCGACCCTCAGGTCATCGAGAGCGACACCAAGCTCGGGCGCTCGGCCGGGTTCCGTAGTGACGATGGACCGAAGTTCGGCGACCGTCTCCAGGAGCTGTATGAGCGACACCGCTGCCGACTGCTCAGACCGTCGTCCGGACGCTGCCTCATCAGCGACGTCGGGTTCTACGAAGAAGTTGGCGAGTTCTTCAGTACGTGCCGAGTCCCCATTGTCGCGCGCGTGGGCAAGCACGTCCTCGGCAGGACCAGTGATCATCGACCCGAGAACGGCGATAGAGAGCCGGTAGTAGTCCACGTGGAGCACGGACCGAGTCCACGGGCCAGGCTGGGAAAGGTGGAGGAACTCGCTGTGCGACAGGGTTGGGTCCGTGTGGAGCTGGTGAAGGTGGTCGATGGCGAGAGTGCGGCTGAGTGGTGTGGCCGGTTCGGACAATCGGTCGCAGACCCGGCGAACCGTCTGCTGCTCGATCTCGGTGTTGAGATACGAACGTGCGTCGTGGGGCCTCGCTGGCACTCGGCTCAGTACCACGTTGAGCCGGATCGGTTCGCCCGTGCGGGCTGACTGGAGGGGTTGGAGTTGGCGCAGGACCGCCCGGGTGCCGTCGATCTGCTCCGGCATGTCGAGCGTGAGAGCGACGACTTGGTCCGCCAGGACGTGAGTCGTCAACGCGTTGGTCGAGGTGATTCCGGTCCGAGCGTCGACGATCAGAAGGTCAGCGCCGAGATCCTCGGCGATCTGGCGCTGCAACTCGAGCACGGCGTCGACGGCCGATCCGTCTTCAAGACGTTGCTCCAATCGGAGTCGCTTGAGGTCTTGGAAGTAGTTGGGCGATGGCGCCCGCCCTGCGGGCATCAGAACTAGGCGCCCACCGGGCACCATCTCCTCCACGACCGGTATGTCGATCAGGTATGCGGCGAGGTCCGCAGGTGCCTCTCCCGCGGCGAGGCCGTCGCCCAGCCATCCAACGAGCCCCGATGTGACGATGGCTTGATCGGGAAGCAGTTTGTACGCCATGCCCGGCGCTTCCAGATCGAAGTCCAGCACGACGACCCGTTGGCCGAGCTGCGCGGCCAGCATCGCGATGTTGGCGGCCAGCAGCGTTCGCCCCGTCCCGCCTTTGTAGGAGTAGAAGGTGACGGTCTGCACGTCAGGCGGCGACGGCGAGGTTGGCCACGGCGCGCGCCACGACCTCGCGGTCGGTGTCGCCGACGAACGTGAACACCGACGTCCATTCGAACCGATGGGCGGGCATTCGGTCCAACACCGCCGTGTAGAGGGCGTCGTCGTGACGAACCACGTCCAGGGCCAGCAGCTGCCGGCACAACGCGCCGACGCTTTCGAGGTCGCCCCCAGCGATCCACTCGTCGACTGTCTCGACGGCCTGTTGAGCGTCGTAGGCGGTCCATTCGTCCGCATCGTGAACGACCTCGACGACGCCATCGGCGGCTCGGCGGAGTCGAGCGGCGTCCAGCTCCTTCCACGTGTTGAAGGTGAGGTCGACCAGGTCGAGGCTGGCGTTGAGGACGATTCGGTCAACGTCCGCACGCTCAAGGGGGCCGCCACCGCGAACACTGTGAGGAAGATGCAGCCAGAAACGTCCGTTTTCGAGCTGGCTGATGAAGACGTCGCCCGACGGGGCCATGGCAACGAGCCTGAACACGGCGCCTCCTCTCAGATCGGCTGGATCTTGGTACCCAGGGTACGCGACCAACGGTCGATGACGGCGAGCGCCTGCTCGGTCCGTGGTTCCAGCGCCAGGGAACCCGGTCGATTGAACTTCCGGTCGCGGTAGGCCTTCCAGTCGGCCGCAGGAACTCGAATTGACGACAATATTGATAACGGGAGCGCTCCGATCCGTACAACCTCCATGTAGTCGCCGGAGTTGCACACCATGGACGGCCATCTCGTCTCGGGTTGGTTTGGTATGTCGGGGCTGTGCTTCGTGACGCCGAGCGACGCGCGTTCCGTCCACGACGTGGCCTCGCTGCGAGCCTTCTCCCGGTCGGAGGGCAACGAGCAGTCGTAGGTTTGTGCGCTGTCGGTCGGGAACACAGCGATTACCATGGAATCAACTGAGGGATCTTCGAACACGAGGCAGAACGGCCCGTAGTCCTCGACACCCAAACCGCCAACGCTGATAGCTCCGTAGATGGCCGACTGTCCGTCGGCCCAGACCGCTTCGAACGAGGTGCGACGAGCCGACCAGGGTCTGGCGTTGAACTCGGCCAATCCGGCGTCGACATCTCCCCCGTGTCTCGCGATGGTGACCGCTCGGGAATGCAACACCTCGCGGGCCGCGGCAAACGCCTCGATCTTGTCGGCGGTGACGTTGCTAGCCATGACCGAAGTAGAACCCGTCGAATGGAACCGGTCGACTGCGCCGGTGTGGTCGGCTGCTCGCACAGCGTCGCTCGCGGCGCGCCGAGGGACGTCGTTCGCTGCCGCCGTAGCCGTGAGGTCCGCCGCCATGGATCGCCACGGTACCCACCCGGTGAGACAGCCGTCGACAGGCTCCGTCTACACTTGGCCCGTGGCCGGAACCGTCGTCATCATAGTGTTGCTCGTGCTGGTGTTCCCCGTGCTCTTCCTGATGAGCATGGCGGCCCTGGCCGCGTTGCTCGGGTCGCTGCTGAAGCGCGATGTCGACGCCGCCCACGAGGGCAGCGAGCTGCTCGCCCTGTCGAACCGCCCTTCGTAGCCCCACTCGCCTCATCCCCGCCGCGGCGGTCAGGTCAGGTCACGTCAGGCTGGTCGGTGGGCTGGAACGTTCGAGCATGCCGTTGGCCGTCTCGCCGTCCCAGGTGTAGCGGGCGATCGCCTGGTGCAGCTGCAGGCCGCCGCCCAGATCGGGGGGCATCACCATGAACGTCGAGACCACCGTCTCGGCGCCGATGGCGAACGAGCGGCCGTCCTCGGCCTCGAGCACGCACGACACGCTCTCGCCGCGGGCGGTGAGCGTCTCGAGCCACGGCGCCTGCACCACCCGGATCGGGATCAGCTCACCGTCGCCCTCGAAGACGTACCCCTCGTTGTAGGTGACCAGACCGTCGGTGCGAGGTGGGAACGCGATGTAGCCGAAGCTCCGGCCGCTCGGGAACAGCGCCGCCTGCCAGGCGTGGCCGCGAAGCGTGGCGGTTCGACGGATGCTCTGGCGCCGGATCCGGTTCGCCGCCCCGTCGATCTGGTGGGACTCGTCGCCCACCCGGAGGTGGCCGGTCGCCCGGCACAGCTGCTCGAAGCGCCACGGGTGACCCAGGAGGTCACGCTCCTCCTGGTTGTCGAGCGCCCGTTGGGCATCGGCCAACAACGTGCCGTTCATGAACGGCGGCACCGCGGGTCGGAGATCGACCTCGATCTCGATCGGCACCCGTTCTCCCTGGCCGGGGAACGCGCCGTTCATCTGAGCCTCGACGGTGGTCGCCGCCGCCTCGCCCGACACTCGCATGCGCAGATGCCGGTACGGCTCGACGACCTCGAACGACAGCGGTCCGGCACCGAGGACCCGGGGCCGTCCGGCGGAGTCGAGCTTGTCGTGGATCGGCGCAGACGTGAGGACGTTGAAGATCCGGCCGTCGGCAAACGCCACGTTGACCTGGATCTCGTGGGTCTCCCATTGGCGGCCGACTGCTTCCACCCCGATGCGGGGCATGCCGAACTCGACGCCATCGTCCCAGATCCAGGCGTTCATCGACTCGTGCATGTCGGGCTCGGCCGGCTGCTCGGTGAAGACGAACTCGAGGTCGTCGCTCAGCCCCCCGGAAAGATCGATCGCCATCGTTCCCCCTCGTACCCCTCGTCGGGCGTGTGGCGACGTTACCGCGACCATCGACGAACGGCCGGGTTCGTCAGGGGGCCCAGCGAGACTGACCGAAGCTGTAGCCGACCGAGCGCACCGTCTGGATGAGGTTGGCGTACTCCTCGCCCATCTTGGCCCGCAGCCGACGGATGTGGACATCGACCGTGCGGGCACCGCCGAAGTAGTCGTAGCCCCAGACTCGCGAGAGCAGGGTCTCGCGGGTGAAGACCTTGCCCGGGTGGGTGGCCAGGAAGCGGAGCAGCTCGTATTCCATGTAGGTCAGGTCGAGCGGGTTGCCGGCGATGGCGGCCTGGTAGGTCTCGACGTTGAGGACGAGCGGACCGTGCTCGACCAGCTCGGGGTTGTTGCCCTGCCCGGTGCGAACGAGCCCGTGCCGTAGCCGAGCCTCGAGCTCAGCCGGGTGGAAGGGGGTGAGCTGGAAGTCGTCGAACAGCTCGTCGCGGAACTGCAGGTCGCGGAGCTGAGCGCCGTTGACCAGGAGGATCACCGGGGTCAGCTGGCGATCACGCGCTCGGATGGCCCGGCAGACGGCGAAGGCACCTTCAGGATCTTTGTCGGCCATGACGACCGCCCCGGACCAGCCGCCATCAGGCTCGTCGCGATCGACGAGCGAGGGAACGCCGACGGCCTTCCAGGTCCACCCAGCCAGATCGAGGCACTGGGCCAGCTCCGGCGGGGGAGGATCGGGATAGACGAGCAGGGGTTCCACAGCGGCTCCAAGTTTGACCGAAAGAGGGCTACCAGAGCGAGAGGTAACGATCGAGCTCGAACTGGGTGACGGTGCGGCGATAGTCGGCGTACTCGGCTCGCCGGTTGCGGAGGAACCACTCGAAGATGTGATCGCCGAGCGTCTCGCGCACGAGATCGGACTTCTCCATGTCGTCGAGCGACTCGTTCAGCGACATCGGCAACGGCCGCATGCCCTCGAGATTGCCCGAGGCTTCGGCGGGGAGCTCGTACCCCTCCTCGATGCCCCGCAGCCCGGCCGCCAGCAGGAGCGAGAAGGCCAGGTAGGGGTTGCAGGCCGAGTCGATGGCTCGGTACTCGACCCGGGCGGACTCGGCCTTGCCCTTCTTGGGCAGCGGCACCCGAACGAGTGCCGACCGGTTGGACCGAGCCCACGAGATCACCTGCGGGGCCTCGTAGCCTTCGTTCAGGCGCTTGTACGAGTTGATGAGCTGGTTGGTGACCGCCGTGATCTCCCGGGCGTGGGTGAGCAGGCCGGCTACGAACGCCCGGCCGGTGGCGGAGAGCCCGGTCACGTCGTCGGCGTCGTGGAACACGTTGGTCCCGTCGCGGAAGAGCGACAGGTGCGTGTGCATGCCCGAGCCCTGCACGTTGTTGAGCGGCTTCGGCATGAACGTGGCGTGCACACCTCGCTCGGCGGCCACCTTGCGCACGACGAGGCGCAATGTCATCAGATTGTCGGCCATGCCCAACGCGTCGGTGTACTGGAGGTCGATCTCGTGCTGGGACGGGCTGTCCTCGTGGAAGGCGTACTCGATCGGGATGCTCAGCGCTTCGAGCGTGTGCAGCGTGGCCTTGCGCAGGTCGTTCGAGATGTCCGACGTGGTGAGATCGAAGTAGGACGCCCGGTCGAGCGGCTCCGGGGTATCGGCCGGGTCGCCGGAGCGGAAGTAGAAGTACTCGACCTCAGGGGCGGTGAAGAACTCGAACCCTTGGGTGTGGGCCCGCTCGAGGTTGCGTCGCAGGACCTGCCGGGGATCGCCCTCGAACGGGGTGCCGTCGAGGTTCTCGATGTCGCAGAACATGAAACCGGAGGGTTCGTCGGACCGGGCCCACGGGAGCAGCTCGAACGTGCCGGGGTCGGGCCGCGCCAGCACGTCGTCCTCCTGGACGCGGCTGAAGCCGTCGATCGCCGAACCGTCGAACTGGAGGCCTTCGTCGAACACCACGTCGAGCTCGGCCGGGGAGATGGCCACGGACTTGAGCTGCCCGAGCACATCGGTGAACCAGAGTCGGATGAGGCGGACACCTCGCTCCTCCACGGTGCGGAGCACGTAGTCATGCTGGCGGCTCATGGTCGTCTCATCGCCTTTGTTCGCCTGACGGGAGTGGTTCTCCGACACGAGTATGCGGGGCTCGTCAGAACGCCGGAAGGGCCCCCCGGGCTCGTTCACACGGCGTTCACAATGGTGCAATGGTCGTGAAATGGGCCGCTGCGAGCGTGGCGCCGTCACCTCCAACCAGAAAACAGGAGTGCTCCCGTGACCACACCCAAGGAGGTCCTCGACCTCGCTGCAAGCGAAGGCTGTGAGTTCTGGGACATCCGGTTCACCGATGTCCCCGGTCTGCAGCATCACTACTCGATGCCGATCCACATGCTCCAGGAGTCAGTGTTCTCCGACGGCCTGGGTTTCGATGGTTCCTCGATCCGGGGCTTCCAGACCATCGACGCGTCCGACATGCTGATCGTGGCCGACCCCAACTCGGTGTTCATCGATCCCTTCATGGCCCGCAAGACCCTGGTGCTCGTGGCAGACGTGAAGGATCCCGCAACCGGCGAGATGTATGCCAAGGATCCCCGCGGCGTCGTCACCCGTGCTGTCGACTACATGAAGTCGACCGGCATCGCCGACACCGCGTACTTCGGGCCCGAGGCCGAGTTCTTCATCTTCGACGGCGTGTCAATCGCCAATCACCCCCACAGCGCCGGATTCTCGATCGAGTCCGCCGAGGCCCCCTGGGGCTGGGGTGAGGAGCGCAACCAGGACGGTTCGCTCAACTCCGGTCACCGCATCCCCTTCAAGGGCGGCTACTTCCCGCTGCCCCCGCTCGACAGCCAGCAGGACCTCCGGTCCGAGATGGTCGTGGCACTCGAGTCCGTCGGGATCGAGATCGAAGTGCAACACCACGAGGTCGGCACCGCTGGTCAGGCCGAGATCGACATGCGTTTCGACGACGTGTTGGCCATGGGCGACAAGGTCCAGCTCTACAAGTACGTGATCAAGCAGGTCGCGGCCATGCACGGCAAGTCAGCGACGTTCATGCCCAAGCCGATCTTCGGTGACAACGGCTCGGGTATGCACACGCACCAGTCGCTGTGGGCGAACGGCGAGCCGCTGTTCTTCGACGAGTCCGGGTACGCCCAGCTCTCCGACCTGGCCAAGTGGTACATCGGCGGGCTCCTCAAGCACGCGGCAGCGATCCTGGCGTTCGCGGCCCCGACCACCAACAGCTACAAACGCCTGGTGCCGGGGTACGAGGCGCCGGTGAACCTGGCCTACTCGCAGCGCAACCGCTCGGCGGCCATCCGGATCCCGCTCCTGACGAGCAGCCCGAAGGCCAAGCGCATCGAGTTCCGCTGCCCCGACCCGTCGGCCAACCCGTACCTGGCCTTCGCGGCCATGCTCATGGCCGGTCTCGACGGCATCAACAACAAGATCGATCCGGGTGAGCCGCTCGACAAGAACATCTACGACCTTCCGCCCGAGGAAAAGGCGGGCGTGCCCACCGTGCCCGGGTCGCTCGAGGAGTCGCTCGCCGCGCTGGAGGCCGACCACGAGTTCCTGCTGGTCGGCGATGTCTTCGGCGAGCCTCTGATCAACAGCTACCTCGAGCTCAAGCACGAGGAGATCGATGCGGTGAAACTCCGTCCCCACCCGATGGAGTTCCAGCTCTACTACAGCATCTGATCCTGATTACCTGAACACACCGGGCTCGCGGGCCTCGTCGGTTCCCCCATCGGGCCCGGCACCGGACACCTCCCTCCAGTGGGTGCCCAGTGTCGGGCTCGATCGCGTCCCGGCTCCGCGTTGTCAACATCGTCGAGTCCAGAACCTCGAACCTCTCGGATATTCTCAGGTTTCGAGGAGCTGAGGGAGGGGATGTCGCGTGCGGCGTCGTGGAGAGAAGTGGGCGATGACACTCATCGGCGCGCTGGTTTTCACCGGTGGGTGTACGAGCGACGAGCGGAGCGACTCGGCGGATCCGGCGTCGACGACCAGCACCGGCGCGGTGGCGCCGACGACCAGCACCGGCGCGGTGGCGCCGACGACCAGCACCGGCGCGGTGGCGCCGACGACCAGCACCGGCGCGGATCCGATCACGGTGGTCAATACCAACGCCTGGCCGATGCATCCGATCGACGGTCGATATCGGGGAGCGAACGCGCTCGGCGCCGCCGATGTCAACGACGACGGTCACCGCGACTATGTGACCAACTACGAGTTCGACCAACGGTGGATCCTGGCGCTCCACCCCGCAGGCGAGAGCGACGTGCGCAGCTCGTGGCCGACGGTCGAGATCTGGAAGCCCGTCCCCTTCCAAAGCGGCAACGGCAGGAACCCCGAGAGCACCGCCCTCGGCGACTTCGACGGGGACGGCAACATGGACGCCGCCGGCGCTCATGGCTTCTCCGACTTCGTCGACTTCGAAGGCAGCGCCCCCGGAGTCCATCTGGTGTGGGGGCCGCCGGTTGAACAGGTCACCGACCCGGCGGCCTGGGTCGACGGCGGCTGGGTGCCCGACACCGTCGATGTTGGCCACCCGCATTGGGTTTTCGCGCACGACGTCAATGGCGACGGCCTGACCGATGTGACCGTCGGAGGACGGCAGCACGGCGGCGGTGGTGGCTACGACAACCCCGACAGCCCGAACGGGAATGGGACCTTCACCGGACTGGGCTGGCTCGAAGCGCCAGCGGAGCCGGACCGTCGGCGCGACCTTTCGGCGTGGGTGTTCCACCGCATCGATGCCGACGCACCATCGGGGCACGGATTTGTGTTCGCCGACCTGGATGGCGACGGCGATGCCGACATCGTCGACGCCAACGCCGACTTCGACACGCCCGAGGATGCCGAAGACGTTGCCTGGTATGAGAACCCCGGCGAAGGCGCCACCGAACAAGCGGGCGAGTGGCGGCGCATCACCCTGCTCGAGAGCGACGGGTTCTACGCCAAGCCGTCCGTCGCCGTCGGAGATCTCGACGGAGATGGCGACCCCGACATCGTCACCCAGACCGACCAGGAGTTGATCCTGTTCCGCAACCGAGGCGAGGACCCGGTCGCCTTCGACACCGTTGCGCTCGCCAAACCCGACGAGATCGCCTGGCGATCGAGGCCCATCCGGTTGGCCGATTTCGACAACGACGGTGACCTCGACATCTTCGGAATGCTCATCCACGAGAGCAACGACCTTCCGCCTGACAAGGCCTCCGCCTATCTGCTCCTCAACCAGGGCGACCCGTTCACCACCGACGGATGGCAGCTGATCCCGGTGAAGTGGGGGCCGGGGCCGACAATGGCCCTGCCCGGCTTCGGGGAGAAGTGGGACCAGGCCGACGTGACCGACGTCGACGGCGACGGCGACCTCGACGTCGTCGCCAACAACGAGGAGTGGTGGGCATCCCCACAGTTCGAAGCCGCTCCGTTCTTCACGCCTGACCTGACCGTGTCGTCAGTCGCCGTGGTCTGGTTCGAGAACACCCTCGGCGAGCAGCCGCCGACCTACGCAGAGACTGACGGCACGATCGAGATCGAAGCCGAGCGTCCATCGGTGATCCACGACTCGAGCTGGGTCGAACGAGCGCCGATCAGGGCCGACGCCATGGCCTCGACATCGGACGCCGGGCCCACAGCAGGGCTTCAGGCTCACAACGGACTGCGCCCTCCAGGCGAGGGCACGGTCGCCGCGGCCAGCACCGGTGGCGTGACCTACAACATCGCTGCCACCGGAGGCGAATACACCATCTGGGCCCGCGTCTTCGTCCCGTCGGCCTTCGCGGCCGACGTTGGCAGTGCCACCTCGGACTCGGCCTGGGTGCTCGTCGATCAGGGGCAGCCGTTGATTCTCGGTGATGACGCCAATCAGTCGACCGACACGTGGCGGTGGTTACGGCTCACCGAGCCGCAGCCTCTGACAGCAGGCACGCACGGGCTCACCGTTCGAACCCGCGAGCACGGCTTCGCCATCGACCAGCTCGTCCTCTCGACCGACCCGGACTACCAGCCAGGCTGAGGCTGCCGCTCAACGACGATCCATCCTCGCCGTTGCAGTGGGGCCGCCAGCCGGGCTGCTGGGAGTCGCTGCAACAACTGCTCCTCGGCCAGCGTTCTGCCAGCTCTGATTTCGCGGTCCTTTACTGGCCGGTTGCTGACCCCGTGCTCACAGTCTCCTAACACCTCGCCGCCATCGTGGTCCTCGTTGCCAGAGACGCTGGTGACACCGACCCGGGCCCGGTTTGCCGGCCGCTCGAAACAAGGAGACACCGACATGAAGAAGTTCCTCGTCACCGGAGCCCTCGCCGCCTCGCTCGTGAGCGGTTCGATCGCGCTGAGCGCCATGGGCCCGTTCGGGGTGGCCAGCGCCCAGGACGACAGCAGCACCACCACTGAGGCCCCCGCCGAAACCGACGCCGCGACGCCGTCCCTCCCTGGTGGATTGGATGGTCGGGGCGCCATGGTCAGTGAAGCGCTGGCCAACCTCGTCTCCGACGGCACGCTGACGCAGGACCAGGCCGATGCCGTGACGGCGGAGCTCCAGGAGCTCGGCGCGGCGCGCCAGGCCGACCACGAGGCTCGGCGGGCCGAGACGCAACAGAACCTCGCCGACCTCCTCGGTATCACTGTCGATGAGCTCGAGGCCGCCCGCGAGGACGGGCAGACCATCGCCGATCTGGCCGGCGACGACGTCGACGCGGTCATCGATGCGATCGTCGCTCAGCGCATCGCTCGGGCCGACGAGGCGTTGGCCGCGGGGGACATCACCCAGGAGCGTTATGACGACATGACCGCCAACGTCGAGGACCGGGTCACCGCCTTCGTGAACGGCGAAGGCCCGATGGGCGGCCGCGGCGGCCGATTGGGTCGTGGTGGTTTCGTTGCTCCGGACGGTGCTGCCCTCGCCGATGCCACCGCTGGTGCGACGACCGACGCGTGATCCCCCGATCCCCTCCGACGCGTCGATCCTGTCGATCGGGGCGCTGCCAGAAGCGCAGCGCCCCGATCGGCGCGCCCGGGCCGATCCGTCAGGTGGCTTTCGCCTCGATGCACCTCGGGGCGCGCCGGTAACCTCGTGCCGTGCCCCGCCTACGCGTCGCTCTCTGCCAGATCAACACCGTGGTCGGGGACCTACCCGGCAACGTCGACCGCGTCCGGGCCGCGTACTCCGCGGCGAGCGCGGCGGGCGCCGATCTGGCCGTGTTCCCCGAGATGACCCTGACCGGGTACCCGCCCGAGGATCTCGTGCTGAAGCCGGGATTCGTGGCCGACAGCCAGAAGGCGATCGCTGCGTTCGCCGCGGAGACGGGCCGGTGCGCGGCGGTGGTGGGGTTTGCCGACGGCAGTGGGTCCGACGTGTTCAATGCCGCCGCCATCTGCGCCGAGGGCCAGGTGGCCGGCGTGTACCACAAGCGGGAGCTCCCGAACTACGCCGTGTTCGACGAGCTCCGCACCTTCCGGGCCGGTTCGGAGCCGCACGACCTCTACGACATCGCCGGTATCGCGGTGGGCGTCACGATCTGCGAGGACATCTGGGTGGCCGGCGGGCCGGTCCGTCAGCTCGGAGTCGGCGGGGCCCAGATCGTCGTCAACATCAACGGCAGCCCGTACCACCGGGGCAAACGGCTCGAACGCGAGGAACTACTCCGCGAGCGGTCAGCCGAAGGTGGCTGCCCGATCGTGTACCTGAATCTCGTCGGAGGCCAGGACGAGCTGATCTTCGACGGCGGATCGATGATCGCGGGTGCCGATGGCGCAATCGTCGCCCGGGGCCTGCAGTTCGTGGAGGATCTCGTCGTGGTCGACATCGACTGCGCCGAGTTCGTGGCGGACGAGTCGACCTACCCCGTCGTGCCCGTGTCGTCCCCCGCCCCGGACATGACCGAACGGGCCGAACTGCACCCGCAACCCGTCGAGCCGCTCGATCCGATCGCCGAGTTGTACGAGGCGCTGGTCCTGGGCACACGCGACTACGTCCACAAGACGGGGTTCACCGACATCTGCCTCGGCCTCTCGGGTGGGATCGACTCGTCGTTGACCGCGGTCATCGCCGTGGATGCGCTCGGCGCCAAGCATGTGCACGGTGTGCTCATGCCCAGTCGCTTCTCGTCGGACCACTCGGTCACCGACGCCGAGAAATTGGCCATGGCCCTCGACATCGACCACCGCACGATCGCCATCGAACCGGGCCACCGTGCGTTCCTGGAGATGTTCGCACCCTCCTTCGAGGGTCGAGCCGCCGACCTCACCGAGGAGAACCTGCAGTCACGGCTGCGGGGCGTGGTCCTGATGGGCCTGGCCAACAAGTTCGGATGGCTCGTGTTGACCACCGGGAACAAGAGCGAGGCCGCCGTCGGCTACTCCACGCTCTATGGCGACACCGCCGGTGCGTACGCGGTGATCCGCGACGTGTACAAACTCGTCGTGTACGAGCTCTCCCGGTACGCCAACCAGCGTTGGGCGACCCGGTACGGGATCGGCCCGGTCATCCCCGAGGACGTGCTGACCAAGCCGCCGTCCGCCGAGCTCCGACCCGACCAGCGCGACGATCAGAGCCTGCCTCCCTACGAAGTGCTCGATCCGGTGCTCGAGATGTACGTCGAAGGCGACCGCACCCCGAGCGAGATGATCGGGTCCGGGTTGGATCCGGCGTTGGTCAACCGGATCTGCCGGTTGGTGGACATCGCCGAGTACAAACGCCGCCAGACCCCGCTCGGTCCGCGGGTCACCGTCAAGGCCTTCGGTCGCGACCGCCGTATCCCGATCACGAATCGCTACCGGGGCTGGGAATGACCTCCCACCTCTCAGCGGATCGGGCACTGGCGCTCACCACCGAGTTGGCGGCGTCCTCCGACGCGTTGTTCACCTTGACCGGGGCGTGGGCCACGACGGCGGACGATCCCCACGCCGTCATCATGATGGCCACGTTGTCCCGTCACCTCGGTGAGCACACCGTCTGGTGGCGTCAGCTCCGACCCGAGTCGGTGCTCCTCCTCGAGGGATCGGAGCCGGCCGCCGCGGTGATCGGGCTGGCCGACGCTCCGGGCGCTGACGCCCCCGCGGCCGACCAGGTGGCATGGCTCACCGACCGTGCCGTGCCACAGCTGCGGGCTGCGGTCGACGAGCTCGCCGGCTCGGCCGGGCCCGAGGCGGCACCGTTTCGACGGGTGGCCCGATGGGTTGCGATCGACCTCGATGCGGCGTTCGGCGGGCGTTAGGCGCGTCGGGAACCGCCTGCGGTTGCGGCCAACCGCTACCACACTCCGAACGGTTTCGGTGGTAAGGGGTTGGTGACTGCTCATCCACAGGTATCTTTGGAGCCGGTGGCATGTGCCGTGACCACGTCCCCGCCCCCGCCCTGACGAGCGCAAGAAGGTGCAACGTTGCCCAAGGAGCGTGTCGAACGCGACGAGGAAGACCTGGTCAGGCTGTACCTCACCGACATCGGGCAGTATCCCCTACTGACCAAGGACGACGAGGTCCGGCTGGCTCAGGAGATCGAAGCCGGTGCTGCCGCCCGCGGCGAACTCGAGGACCCGAAGAGTTCGCTCTCGCCGTCGCGTCGTGGTCAACTCCAGCGGCTCAAGCGGCGTGGTGAAGAGGCCGAGCGCACCTTTGTCCAGTCGAACCTTCGCCTCGTGGTGTCGATCGCCAAGAAGTACCAAGCCTCGGGCCTGCCGCTTCTCGATCTGATCCAGGAAGGCAACCTCGGTCTGATGCACGCCGTCGAGAAATTCGACTGGCGCAAGGGCTTCAAGTTCTCCACCTACGCCACGTGGTGGATCCGCCAGGCGATCACCCGCGGCATCGCCAACACCGGCCGCACCATCCGCCTCCCCGTCCATGCGGGCGACACCCTGGCCCGACTGCAGAAGGCCCGAGCTCGCCTCGAGCTCAAGCTCGGACGTCCCGCCACTCTGGCCGAGCTGGCCATCGAAGTCGAGATGCCCGAGGACAAGGTCACCGAGGCCCTGCGGTTCGCCGCCGAGCCGCTGTCCCTGTCGGAGCCGCTGCGTGAAGATGGTGACGCCGAGCTCGGCGATGTCGTCGAGGACCGGTCGGCCGAATCACCGTTCGAAGTAGCGGCCACCGCGTTGTTGCCCGAGGAGATCCAGCGTCTCCTGGCCCCGCTCGACGAACGCGAACGCGAGATCCTGAAGCTGCGCTTCGGGCTCGATCGCGGTGAGCCGCGCACGCTGGAAGAGGTGGGAGAGC
Source organism: uncultured Acidobacteriota bacterium (assembly GCA_963732655.1). Classification (GTDB taxonomy): domain Bacteria; phylum Actinomycetota; class Acidimicrobiia; order Acidimicrobiales; family SHLQ01; genus CAVTWS01. The sequence goes on from CAVTAI010000017.1 coordinate 410,679, forward strand.
ATTTCAACCTCACCCGTGAGCGCATCCGCCAGATCGAGGCTCGGGCCATGTCGAAGCTGCGTCACCCGAGCAGCGATACCGGCGCCCGAGATCTCCTGACCGTCTGAGCTCCGTCTCAGCTCTCCGGTGTTTCGTGTAACCACGGGGTGAAGCACAACCCCACAAGCAGGCCTTCCGGACCCAGCAACCGGGCGATCACCTGTCCCCACGGCTCGGTGCGCACCGAGTGCACCAGCACGCAGCCGTTGGCCTCGAGCTCGGCGGCGGACCCGGCGACATCGAGGACCTCGAACTCGATGGTGGCCTGGGGGACCGGAACCTCCGATGGCCACTCTCGACTGCCGAAACACGACTCGGCGGCGTCGGCGAGGGGCCACACCCCGAGGTGTTTGACCCCGCCGAAGCCGTCGACGGCCAGGTAGTCACCCGACACCACCTCGAGCGGCAACCCGAGGGTGTCCTTGTAGAACGACCGCCCGGCCGACGGGTCGGCGACGATCGGCGCGAACCCGGCGACGAACATGATCTCCATACCGACGTTGTACTCCACTCTCCACGGCGACGGTGGGCATCGCATGGGCGATCGGCCGGCGATCCGCCCTAGTCTGGCCGGCGGAGGTGTACGAGTACCTGGTGGGCTCCCCCGCCTTCAAAGCGGGTGGGACGGGCGATCCCCGTCCGGCGGGTTCGATTCCCGTCCACCTCCGCCACTGGTCGTCACTGATCGAGTCACCGGTACCGGGAAGGATCGGCGTCGGGGTGCTTGTCGACTTCGGCTATGTACGCCCAGGCGTCAGGCTGCGAACCGTCGAGGTCGGTGAAGCCGTAGCGGCGCGCCAGGTCGCCGACCGTGACCGACCGTTGGTTCCAGGATTGGCGATCGTCGTCGGCGGCCACTGCGGCGATGCCACGACCGACGAAACGGGGTGATTCCGACGTCGCGAATCCGGGTGGGTACACCACCTCCCGCCACGTACCCTCGTCGACCCCGAAGGCCTCGAGCATCATCTCCGACCGCAACCATCCCGGCGTGACCGAGAGTGCGGTGCACCGGTACGGAGCGAGCTCGTGGCCCTGCGACCAGGCGAGGCGGTTCACCGCCGTCTTGGCCAGGTCGTAGAACACCGAGATCCGGTAGTTGTCGACGTTGTGCTGAGTCGTACCGTCGGTGACCTCGACGACGAGCCCGCCCGGCGCGATGCCGCGGCCGGCGCCGCGGCCGGCGCCCGCCACCACCGCCACCTTGCCCCGGAGGGCGTCGGGGTCAAGCTCCCATCTGGTGTCGCTCATGATCACGCTCCTCGGTCGGCAGTCGGTACAGGAGTCCCACCCACAACGGGCGACGGCCGATCCTCCCGACCAGATCATCCACCGAGGACTCATCGACCGAGCGCTCATCCACCGAACGCGACGCGGACGCGGCGTCGTCGGCGGAGCAGGAGGCCCACGACGACGCTCGCCACGGCGATCCCCACCATGGTTCCGCCAGCCGCGACGCGTTGGTTCGACGTGGTGGCCGCGATGCGGTTGCGGATCGATACCCCGTGCTGGAACCTGCGCACCGGCCAACCCCGCTGAGCCGCAGCGCGTGCCAGGTCGCGGTCCGGATTCACGGCGACCGGGTGCCCGACCGCTTCGAGCATGGGGAGGTCGGTGATCGAGTCGGAGTATGCGTAGGAGGCCGTCAGGTCCAGACCGTCCCGGGCGGCGATCTCCCTGATGGCCACGGCCTTGTTCGGGCCCTGGCAGTAGAACTCGACGCGGCCGGTGTAACGGCCGTCGCCATCGAGCTCGGCTCGCGTGGCGAGTGCCTCGTCGACGCCGAGGTAACCGGCGAGCGGGACGACGATCTCCTCGGGCGACGCGCTGATCACGTACACGCGGTGACCCTGTGCGTAGTGATCGGAGATGAGGTCGAGCGCCTCGTGGTAGACGATCGGGTCGACCACCTGCTCGAGGGCTTCGACGACGAGCCTCCGCACGTGTTGCTGGTCCCAGCCGGACGCAACGCGCAGCGCGGACGTGCGCAGTTTGGCCATTCGGGATTCGTCGGCTCCGAGGTAGCGGAAGACCACCTGCCCCCACAGGGCGCGCAGCACCAGCCACCACGACAAGATGCCGGCGCGGCGGAAGGTGGGGGAGAAGGCCAGGAGAGCGGCCTTGGCGATGACCGTCTTGTCGAGGTCGAAGAACGCCGCGGGCGTGCCGTTCGGTGACGGGTTCGTGTGCCCACCCTTCCTGTTGGAGGCCGCCACCGCGGCCGTTGTGAGTGTCAGTGGAGTTGCGTACAGTGTTGTCCGCAGAGCCGTCGATCTGGTGGCTCCCTCGCCAGGCTCCCGGGCCTGACCCATCGGAACCGTGTTCCCAACTGATCCATGTGGTTGGGGAGTCCCGATGTTGGTGTGTTGTTTCTCGGTGAAGGGCGGCGTCGGTGTCACGGTGACCGCGGCGGGTTTGGCCGTGGTCCTCGGTGGTCTGGGTGGCGCATTGCCGGTCACTCTCGTCGATCTGGGCGGCGATCTCCCGGCTGTCCTGGCGGTGCCGGACCCGGGGCCAGGCGTGACCGACTGGTTGGCGGCCGGTGCCGAGGTTCCACCTGAAGGCCTTGACCGAGTGGCAGTCGCCGTATCGCCAACGGTCGATCTCGTGGCCCACGGGCCGGGTCCGCTGGTCGATGATCCGGCCCGGGCCGAGGTGCTGGCCCGACTTCTGGCGGCGCGGGCGGAGGGGCGAGCCGTCGTGGTCGACATGGGCCGGGTCGACCTGCTGCCCGCGTCGCTCCTGAGCTCGATCATGGAGCGGGCCGATCGCCGCCTGCTGGTGACCCGAGCCTGTTACGTCGCGCTGAGCCGGGCCCCGCGGTTCGTCCACCTGGCCACCGATGTTGTCCTTCTCGAAGAGGAAGGTCGAGCGCTCGATCGGGTCGACGTGACCTCGGCCCTGGGTGTGCCCGTGGCGGCGACGATACCGGTCGATCTCGCCGTCGCCCGAGCGGTCGACAGCGGCCTGCTCGTGCGGCGGTTGCCTCGCGCCTTCCGACGCCGAATGGATCAACTCGCCCAGGGGTGCTCATGACTCCCCACGAGGCGGATGACCTCGTGACTCGGGTTCACGCCACCCTCGCTGATCCGTCGTCGGCCGTGACCGACATCGCCGCCCTTGTTCGCCGATCTGCCCCATTGGCTCCGGTGTCGGCCATCGAGCACATGACCCAGCGGGTCCTGCATCGCCTGAGTGGCCTCGGTCCGCTGGAGCCCGTGCTCGCCGAGCCGGGCGTCACCGATGTGCTGGTCACGGCCGACGGCGCCGTCTGGGCCGAGCGGGATGGAGTCCTTCGCCGCCGCGACACGACCCTGTCCCGACCGGTCCTCGATGACCTCATCGAGCGTATGGTGGCGGCCGTGGGTCGGCGGGTCGATCGGGCGCACCCAACCGTCGATGCTCGGCTCGCTGACGGCTCGCGCGTCCACGTGGCCATTCCTCCGGTGGCGGTCGATGGTCCCGTCGTCACCATTCGGCGGTTCCCCGATCGCCGTTGGGAGTTGAGTCAGTTCACGTCAGGTCCTCGGGAGGACCTCGTGCGTCGGCTCGTCCACGATCGCCGCAACCTGGTCGTCTGCGGCGCCACGGGCGCCGGTAAGACGTCGCTGCTCAACGCGTTGGCGGCCGAGATCGACCGCTCCGAGCGAGTGGTGACCATCGAGGACGCGGCTGAGCTCCGCCTCGGCCTCCCGCATGTCGTGCGGTTGGAAACTCGACCCGCCGGTCGCGACGGCGTGGAGGCGGTGACCGTGCGCGATCTCGTCCGGCAGTCGTTGCGCATGCGACCCGACCGCATCGTCGTCGGGGAGGTCCGAGGCCCTGAGGCGTTCGACATGATCCAGGCGCTGCTCACTGGTCACCGAGGTTGCCTGTCGACCGTGCACGCCGATGCACCCGAGAGCGCGCTGCGTCGGCTGCTGGCCCTGTGCCAGATGGCGGCCACGGCGCTGCCGGCCGCATCGGTGGCCGAGCAGATCGGCGATGCCGTCGATGCGGTGATCGCCGTCCGGCGAGGCGCGGCTGGCCGACGTGAGATCGCGTCGATCGTGCGGGTGGAGGCGACCGCGGGTGGGTGGGCGGTGCGCTCCGTCGAAGGAGATCAACCGTGATCTCGCTCGTCGCTCTGCTTGCCGGCGTGATCGGGATCGTGGTCGCCGCTCGCCCCTGCCGTAGCCGGGTGCCCGAGTTCGCCCGTCCTTCGGTGCGGGGACCGCGTCCTCGAACGCAGATCGGAGCCACGACCCGTCTCGTTCTGGCGCCCGTGGTTGCGATGGTCCTGGCCGTCGCCGCCGGGCCGGTGGTCGGGGTGGTCGCGGGAGCGTTCGCGGCGTCCGCCCCGGCCGTGTGGTCCTGGTGGTCCGCGGCGAAACGGCTCGACGACATCGCCGCCCAGGTCCCGCTGGTGGCCGACTTCGCGGGCCGCCGCCTGTCGGTGGGCGACACCGTTCCGGGGGCGGTTCGGGCGTGCGCCGAAAGGTTGGGTGGTCCGCTCGGTTCCGAGCTGGGGCTCGCCATGGATCGGTTCGATCGGGGGGAGCCGCTCGGGGCCGCCCTGGCGTCGGTGGCGCGGCGAGCTCCGGTGCCGACAGTCGAGGTGTTGATCGCCACGTTGGGCATGGTCCGCCGGCTCGGCGGCCCCGCTCCCAGGGCGCTGGCTGACCTGGCGGGGGCGGCCCGGGATCACCAACAGAGTCAACGCACGGCACGCGCCGCGGCCGCCCAGGCCCGGATATCGGCGGTGGTGGTGGCGCTCCTGCCGCTCGCGTTCGGACTGTTCGTCGGTGCCATCGATGCTCGGGCGCTGGCCCTGCTCGGTACCTGGCCCCTCGGCGTGGGGTGCCTCGTCGCCGGGCTGGCTCTTGACCTGGTCGGATTCTGGTGGATGGCGCGCCTGGCCCGGAGCGTCTCGTGAACGCGTCCCTGGACCCCTGGCTCCTTGCGTTGGTGTGGGCCGTCGCCATCGCCGGTCTCGGGGCGAGGCCCGACGCGACGCGAGTGCGTTCCCGTTCGGCCGGTTGGTCCCCGGATCGCTCCGATCGCCCCGTTCGAGACCCAAGGTCGCTGACCCCCTGGTTGGAGCGTCCCCGGATCAGGCGGGGCGGCGTCGCGCTCGCGGTCGTCCTGGTCGTGGCCCAGCAAGTGGCGCTGGCCGCGCTCGTCGCGCTGGCGTTTGCTGCCCCTCAGTTGTTGGTGCGGCGGGCGCGTGCCCGAACGCAGGTCGAGATCGATCGCCGACTCCCCGAACTGGTCGATGTGGTTCGCCTCGGGGCGTTGTCCGGGTTGCCCCTGCGCGACACGGTGACACTCGCGGCGAGCGTGCTGAGCGGGCCCGTCGCTTCAGTGCTCGGGCGAGCGGTCGACGATCTCGGCCGCGGTCGACGTCTGCCCGACGTGATGGCGTCGGTGGGGGGCGAGCTCGGCCCGGACGGGCACTCCATGGTGGCGGTGGTCATGGCCGCCGAGATCGACGGCACCGATGTCGCCGCCGCCCTCGCCGATTTGGCGACGGATCTTCGTCGCGCCCGCGCCGCCCGAGCCGAGGCCCGGGCCCGCCGGCTGCCGATCCTGATGCTGTTCCCCCTCGTCACGTGTGTCTTACCCGCGTTCGCCCTCTTGAGCGTGGTCCCGGTCGTCGTGGCCGGGATCTCCGAAGCGCTCCATTCGGCCTGAACGGCCCAACCACGCACTCCACCTGGAGGACCTGTCATGCCCTTCTACGCAATCAACTATGTGAACCTCGTCGTTGTGAGCACGCTGATGACCATCCGCGACCGGTGGCGCGGTCGGCTGGCTGCGGCCCCCGCCGCGAGCGGTCGTCGAGGCTGGGGTGATCGTGGCCGGAGCGATCGCGGTCAGGCGACCGCCGAGTACGCGTTGCTGCTCCTCGGAGTCGCCGCGATTGCGCTGCTCGTCGCGGCCTGGGCCGCCAACTCGGGTCAGGTCGGTGCCCTGCTGGACCGTGTCTTCGAGACGATCAGCGCGAGGGTCGGGTGACGATCGCGTCACGCGGTGAGCCGAGGCCGGGAGAGCGGGGGCAGGGCACGGTCGAGCTGGCCCTGCTCCTCCCGGTCTGGGCGCTGCTCATCTTGGCGGTGGTCCAGGTGGGGCTGGTGGCCCGGGCGGAGGTACTCACTGTCCAGGCGGCCCGAGAGGCGGCCCGGGCGGCCGCGGTGGGCGAGGATCCGCGGGCGTCCACTCGCCTACCCGCCGGGTTGACCATCGTCGACCAGCACGACGTCGGGCCGTTCGTGCAGGTTCGCGTGCGTTATCGCCAACCCACCGACGTCGCGCTGGTCGGCGCCCTCGTGGGCGATGTCGTGCACGACGTCACGATCACGATGCGGCGGGAAACGCCTCGCTGACCGAGCCCGGTTCCACCGCCGGGCGCACCCGTAGGCGAGCGGCCAAGGGTGTCGGCTGGTCGGCCGTGGTCGAGCCGGTCGGCCCGTCGGCTGTGGTCGAGCCGGTCGGCCGGTGGACCTCCTCGGCTCGGTCGATCTGCTCGAGCAGGGTGCGGAGCAGGCGCGCCGCCCCCTCCTTGTCGAGGGGCTCGTTGCCGTTTCCGCACTTGGGTGATTGCACGCACGACGGGCACCCGCTCGAGCAGGAGCATCCATCGATCACCTCGAGGGTGGTGCGCATGTGCCGCTCGGAGGCTTCGAAGCCCAATTCGGCTATGCCCGCACCGCCGGGATAACCGTCGTACACGAAGATCGTGGGCTCGCCCGTGTCGAGGTGATGGGCGATGGAGACGCCGCCGACATCCCACCGGTCGCAAATGGTGAACAACGGCAGCACCCCGATGGCGGCGTGTTCGGCGGCGTGGAGTGTGCCCCCGATGTCGGCCGCCTGAATACCGGCCTGCGCCAGCAATGAATCCGGGAGTGTGTACCAGAACGCCCGGGTGACCAGGGAGCTGGGCGGCAGATCGAGCGCCTCTTGGGCGATGATCCGGCGACTGCGCACCTCTCGGCGCTGGTACCCGGTGACCAGTGAGCTGACTTCCACCGCGCCGAGCCACAAGGTGGCCGCGCCCAGGCGCTGGGAGCGATCGACGTGGAGCACATCGAGGCTGACCTGCGACAGAGTCTGGGTGTATTCGTCGCCGTCGTCGGGCTCGACGACGGCCCGGCGGACATCGAGGTCGAGCTCCAACACCCGGTAGGAGCGCCCCCGGTGGAGGTACACCGCACCCGGGTGGACGAGGTCATGGGCTCGGCCGTCGTCGACGGTACCGATGAGTGTGCCGTCGGAGTCGACGATGCGGAACTCACCTGCCGATCCGGTCCGGAGCCCGATGCGCGGCGCCGGAACTCCTCTGCCGGCCCACGTGGCGACCGGCCCGCGACCGCCCGGACGCACCCGGAGTTGGTCGTCGATCACGAGCCGGCGGACGCCGTCGTCGAGGCTGTCGCCCCAGTACCGTTCGTCGCCGAGCCGGAGCGGGATCTCGTGCGCCGCGCAGGCCAAGTGGGGATCGAGGACGAACGGGTTCGATGGGTTGATGACGGCCGGTTCGGGCGGGCGTGTGGTGAGCTGCTCGGGATGGCGGACCAGCCATCGGTCGAGCTGGTCGTCGCCGGCGACCAGGACGGCGATCGATTCCTGCTGTGACCGGCCCGCCCGCCCCGCTTGCTGCCACATCGAGGCGATCGTGCCCGGGAAACTGGAGAGCACGCAGGCGTCGAGCCCACCGATGTCGATGCCGAGCTCCAACGCCGTGGTGGCCACAACCGCCCGGAGGGTGCCGTCCGCGAGTTCCTGCTCGATCTCGCGCCGTTCTGAAGGCAGGTAGCCGCCCCGGTAGGACCGCACGAGGTCGCTGAGTCCGGCCGGCAGGCGCCGGCCCATGTCGGCGGCGATCAGCTCCGTGCCCTTGCGGCTCCGGGCGAACACGATCGTGCGGTGGCCTCGCTGCACCAACGCGGTGGCGACGGCCGCGGTCTCGCTCGACGTGGAAACGCGGGCGCCGGACACTTCGTCGAGCACGGGCGGGTCGACGAGAGCGAGGCGGCGGGGACCTTGGGGCGAGCCGTCGTCGGTCACGGCGACCACCGGCAGGCCACAGAGGTCCCGGGCGAGTCGGTCGGGCTGGCCGAGCGTGGCGGAGCAGAAGACGAACGTCGGCGAGGCGCCGTAGTGGTCACAGACGCGGCGGAGGCGCCGGAGGACGTGACTGACGTGGGTGCCGAACACGCCGCGCAGCACGTGCAACTCGTCGACGACGACGATCTCCAACCGACTGAGCCAGGTCGACCAACGCCGATGGTTGGGCAGGATGCCGCTGTGCAGCATCTCGGGGTTCGTGAGGAGCACGTTGGCGTGCCCTCGGACCCAGCGCCGCTCCTCGGTCGAGCTGTCACCGTCATAGGTGGCGGCGACGATCTTCCGGCACGCAGGTGCGCTCGACGCCATCGACGAGAACGACCGCAGCTGATCCTGCGCCAACGCCTTGGTCGGGAAGAGGGCCAGAGCGGTGTGCGGCCGAATGGGGTCGAGGACCGTCTCGGCGATCGGCAGCTGGAAGCACAACGACTTACCGCTCGCGGTGCCGGTGGCGACGACGACCGAGCGTCTCGCCCGCACGAGGTCGATGGACTCGGCTTGGTGGGTCCAGAGCCCGCCGGCCGGCACGAGGGGGTTGATGGCCTCGGGCAGCGGTCGGGCGAGGGCTCGATGGCGGCCCGGGCGGGCCGGTAGCCGGCTGACATGGACGAGCCGCCCGTCGTCGGCGAGCGAGTCGAGCAACTCATCCAATGCCCCAGAGGAGGGCTCGCCGCTGATTTCGGGGCGAGCGTCGACGAGGGCCATCTGCAGAAGCCTACGAGAACCCAACGACACGCCCGGGGGCGGTAGCGTTCTCGATCGTTCTCGTCCGTGAACGAGGGCCCGGTTTGGGGGAGGTACGTGGTGCGTATGGGTCCGGAGCCGAGGACGGTCGGTTCCTGGACGGTCGTCGCCCCGACTGCAGACCTCGATCTGGCGACCGCACCGGAGCTCCGCTCCCTGGTTGTCGAGTTGGTGGCGAGGGGTCACATCCGCATCGTCCTCGACCTTGCCCACGTCGAGTTCATCGACTCCACGGGGCTGGGTGTGCTGGTCGGCGCCTTGAAGCGCGCCCGCTCGCACGATGGCGACCTCCGCATCGCCAACCCAGTGCCGCGCGTCAAGAGAGTCCTCCAGATCACTGATCTCGACCGTGTCTTCGAGCTCCACTCCTCCGTGGAATTGGCGGTTGTCGACCCCGATTGATCGCGGCGCGATCTGAGCTCGTCAGCGACCGGCATCCGATCACCTTCGGTCCGTGGTTATCCTCCCTCGCGACCGCGCTCCTCACGATCGGGCCTCCACGGCCGACGATCAGGAGCGAAGCCCGGCGTCACGGAAGCGACCACGTTGCCCAACGCACTCGTCATCGTCGAATCACCAGCCAAGGCCAAGACCATCGCCGGGTACCTCGGCGACGGCTTCGTCGTGGAGTCCTCGATCGGCCACATTCGCGACCTGCCTCGGGGTGCGGCCGACGTCCCTGCCGCGTTCAAACAGGAGTCCTGGGCCCGTCTCGGCATCGATGTCGACAACGATTTCAAACCGCTCTATGTCATCGATCCGGGGAAAAGGGATCAGATCCGCAAGCTGAAGACGCTCCTGGCCGGCGTCGATGAGCTCTATCTCGCTACCGACGAAGACCGCGAAGGTGAGGCCATCGCCTGGCACCTGCTCGAGGTGTTGAACCCCCGGGTTCCGGTCAAGCGGATGGTGTTCCACGAGATCACCCCGGATGCCATCCGGTCGGCCATCGACAACCCCCGTGAGCTGGATCGTCGACTCGTCGACGCGCAGGAGGCCCGACGCCTTCTCGACCGCTTGTACGGATACGAGGTCTCCCCGGTCCTGTGGAAGAAGGTCATGCCCCGGCTGTCCGCCGGCCGGGTGCAGTCGGTAGCCACCCGCATCGTCGTTCAGCGCGAGCGCGAGCGGATGTCGTTCGTCGCCGCCGGATATTGGGACATCGACGGCACGTTCCGCTCCCGGACGGTGAACGAGACCTTCTCGGCAGCCCTGATCGAGGTCGATGGTGCCCGCCTGGCCACCGGTCGCGATTTCGGGTCCGACGGCCGTCTGAGCCGAGCTGACGTGTTGGTGCTCGACGAGGGTCGGGCCCGGTCGCTCGCCGATGGTCTGGCCGGCACCGAGGTCGAGGTGCGGTCGGTCGAGTCGAAACCGTACCGCCGTCGTCCGGCCGCGCCGTTCATGACGTCGACTTACCAACAGGAGGCGGGCCGCAAGCTGCGCCTCTCGGCGCAGGCCGCCATGCGGGCGGCCCAGTCATTGTACGAGCGCGGCTACATCACCTACATGCGTACCGACAGCACGACGCTGTCGGAGACGGCTCTGACCGCGGCCCGGGCGGCCGTCGTGGAGTCGTTCGGGCGTGAGTTCCTGCCGGATGCGCCGCGCCTCTACACCAAGAAGGTCAAGAACGCCCAGGAGGCGCACGAGGCGATCCGTCCCGCCGGTGACACCTTCCGGAGCCCCGAGTCGGTCGCCCGCGAGGTGCAGCCGGGCGAGGCTCGCGTCTACGAGATGATCTGGCAGCGGACCGTGGCGTCGCAGATGACCGACGCCGCGGGCGAGACGGTGACCGCTCGCCTCGCCGGGCAGTCGCGCACGGGCGAGGCGGTCGTGTTCGCCACGAGCGGCACGGTCATCACGCACGCCGGTTTCCGCCGGGTCTACGTCGAGGGAACCGACGAGGACAACGAGGACGAGCAGGAGCGCCAGATCCCGGCGCTTTCCGAAGGCGACCGGGTCGATGCCCTCGACCTGGTGCCGGCCGGGCACGAGACTCAGCCCCCGGCCCGGTACACGGAGGCATCGCTCGTCAAGCGACTCGAAGAGCTCGGAGTCGGCCGTCCGTCGACCTACGCCTCGATCATGAACACGATCCAGGATCGCGGGTACGTCTGGAAGAAGGGGAGCGCGCTGGTCCCGTCGTTCACCGCATTCTCCGTGGTCACGCTGCTCGAGGAGCACTTCCCGGACCTCGTCGACTACGCCTTCACCGCTCGTATGGAGGACGACCTCGACGAGATCGCCAGCGGTCAACAGGAGTCGGTGCCGTGGCTCAGCCGCTTCTACTTCGGCGGCGAAGCCCCCGGTCTGCGTGAGATGGTCAACGACCGCCTGGCTGACATCGACGCCCGGGCCATCAACTCCATCCCCCTCGGGGTGTCGCCCGACGGTGAGCTGGTGGTCGCCCGCGTGGGCCGGTACGGCCCGTACGTGCAGCGCGGTGAGCAGACCGCCAGCATCCCGGACGAGATCCCGCCCGACGAGCTCACCGTCGAGCGAGCCGTCGAGTACCTCGAGGCGCCGGCCGGGGATACCCCGCTCGGCATCGATCCGGTCAGCGGGCTGGAGGTCTTCGCCAAGGCGGGCCGCTTCGGGCCGTACGTCCAGCTCGGGGAGTTGGTCGAGGGCTCGAAGCTCAAGCCGAAGACGTCATCGCTGTTCTCGACGATGTCGCTCACCACGGTGAGCCTCGAGGAGGCGCTGCTCCTGCTGTCGCTGCCTCGCGCGGTCGGCGCCGACCCGACGGACGGCGTCGAGATCGTGGCCCAGAACGGTCGCTTCGGGCCGTACATCTCAAAGGGCACCGACAGCCGCAGTCTCGACAATGAGGACCAGCTGCTGAGCGTCACCCTCGAGGAGTGCCTGGCCCTGCTGGCGCAACCCAAACGACGTCGTGGTCAAAGCGCCACCCCGGCCGCCCCGCTGCGGGAGATCGGGGAGGACCCGGTCAGCGGGAAACCGATGGTCGTCAAGGACGGCCGATTCGGTCCGTACGTCACTGACGGGGAGACGAACGCGTCGTTGCGCAAGGGCGACGTCGTCGAGGAGTTGACCGCAGAGCGGGCCTCGGAGCTGCTCGCCGATCGCCGGGCTCGCGGCCCGGCGCCGAAGAAGGCCGCCCGTCGATCGAGCGGCGCCAAGAAGGTCGCCGGTGCCGCCAAAGCCCCCAAGGCGGCGGCGAAGAAGGCCGGCGCGAAGAAGGCGGGCGGGAAGAAGGCGAGCGCGAAGAAGGCGAGCGCGAGGAAGGCCGGTGCCGCCAAGGCGGCGGCCGAGAAGGCCCCGTGATGGACGGGCCGGGTGCGGGCCGAGGATCGGCGTCCGGGCTCGCCACCGCGATCTGGACGGGTGGTCTTCGGCGCCGCCGATAGTGTTTGGCGGTGCCCGCCGATGCCGATTCAACGACGGACGCGTCCGCGCCGGCTCGTGCACCCGTGAAGGAGCGGTTGTTCGGCAGCCCCGATTTCTTTCGCTTGTGGCTGGCCCAGGTGGTCTCGGCCACGGGCGACTGGATCGGCCTCGTGGCCACCATCACCCTCGCCCGGCGGGTGGGCGGCGGGTCGGGAGGCGCGGCGATCTCGCTCGTGATGGCGGCCCGGGTCGTGCCCGGTTTCTTCCTCGGGCCGATGGTGGGCGTGCTGGTCGATCGTTGGGACCGGAAGCGGCTCATGGTGTCCTGCGATCTGGGCCGGGCGGTGATCGTGGCTTCGCTGCCGTTCGTCGACACCATCCCCATGCTCGTCGTGGCCTCACTCGGATTGGAGGTGCTGACGCTGCTCTGGTCGCCGGCCAAGGAGGCCAGCGTTCCGAACATGGTGCCGCCGGGCCACATGACCACGGCCAACTCGCTCAGCCTGATCGCCGCGTATGGCACCTTCCCCATCGGCTCGGCGTTGTTCACGGGTCTGGCCAAGGTCGCCGACCGTATCGATCACCACGCCTGGGCCGACACGGTCCGTTTGAACGACGAAGGGCTCCCGCTGCAAGCCGACGCTCTGACGTTCATCGTCGCGGCGATCCTGATCTCGACGGTCGCCATTCCGAGGCGGGTCGTGATCGACCAGAGCGATGTTTCCGCTCCCTCGGCGTCGGCCTGGGCGGAGCTACGAGAGGGCTGGCAGTTCATCTTCATCAACCCGATCGTTCGCACGGTGAACCTGGGTTTGGCGACGGGCCTCATCGGAGGAGGCATGCTCATCCCGCTCGGGTCGGCGTTCGCCAAGGACGTGCTGGGTGGCGGCGATGCCGGGTACGGCTCGCTCATCACCGCCCTCGGGTTCGGGGTGGCGGTGGGTGTCGTCGTCTTGTCGATGGTGCAGAAGCACGTCCCCAAACCGCAGGCGTTCGCCCTGGCCGTGATGGTCGCCGGCCTGGTGCTGCTGGTCGCGGCCTCGAGCAGCTCCCTGCTCGTCGCCGCCCCCCTGGTGTTCGTGATCGGCATCTGTGCCGGGACGGTCTACGTGCTGGGTTTCACGCTCCTTCACGAGAATGTCGATGACGCCATGCGGGGCCGAGTGTTCTCGGCCTTGTTCACGCTGGTCCGGCTGTGCGTGTTGATCGCCTTGACCATCGGACCGCTCCTTCAGGAAGTGTTCGACCGGCTGTCCACCCAGGTCTGGGACGAATCGATCGAGGTGTTCGGGTTCGACGTGTTCGTACCCGGCGTGCGAATCACGCTGTGGCTCGCCGGCGTGATCATCGTCGTCGCCGGAGTTCTGGCGTCGAAGTCGCTGCGCGCCGGCGGGGAGGCTTCGCCATGGGCGTTGGCCCGGAGGTCGGAGCCGTGACGGGTACCGGATCTGCAAGCTCGGCGGGCGTCGTCCGGGGCCGGTTCATCGTGATCGAAGGGGCCGACGGCGTCGGCAAGTCGACGCAGACCCAGATGCTGGCGGACCGCCTCGGAGCGTTGGCTACCCGGGAGCCGGGTGGTACCGCGATCGGCGAGGAGCTACGAGCCATCTTCCTCCACGCCGACCTGGCGCCGCGGGCCGAAGCGCTGCTGGTGGCGGCGGCGCGGGCGCAGCACATCGCCGAGGTGGTGGAACCGGCTCTGGCGCGCGGGAGCGACGTCGTGACCGATCGGTACATACCCTCGTCGCTCGCCTACCAAGGTGTCGGGCGCGACCTCGGGGTGGGTGAGGTAGAGGCACTGTCACGGTTCGCCGCGGCCGGACTCGAGCCCGATCTCGTGGTTGTGCTCGACGTCGCCGACGCCGTCTTCGACTCTCGTCGCACTGTCGGGTCGGACCGCTTCGAGGGCGCCGAGAACGCGTTTCACCTGCGGGTGCGGGGCGCGTATCGGGCGTTGGCCGGCACGCATCCTGGATGGGTCATCGTCGACGGCTCGGGCTCGCCAGACCACGTCGCCGAGCTGGTGTACGCCGTCGTGCAGGAACGGTTGGTTCGGCGGTGAGCGCCGACGATGGGACCGGGTCGACGGTGAGCGTCGAGGGCGATCCCTGGCGTTCGGTGATCGGGCAACCGATGGCGGTCGACCGGATGCGGTCGGCGGTCGAGCGGCCGGTGCACGCTTACCTGTTCGTCGGGCCCCGGGGTTCGGGGACTCGCCGGGCGGCCGGCGTCTTTGCCGGCGAGCTCCTCGCCGCTCGGGCATCGTCGCCCGCCGCGGCGGCCCGAGACCGCGATCTGGCGCGCCGTGAGCAGCACCCCGACATCTACGTCCTCGAACCCGAGGGCCGCGGTCTGCTGGTGGAGGAGGCGTCCCGCCTGGTCGTGGAGGCGTCTCGGTCGCCCATCGAAGGCTCGCTGAAGGTGATCGTGTGCGACCGGTTCCACGCCGCGGAGCCGGCCGTCGCTCCCAAGCTCCTCAAGACGATCGAAGAGCCACCCCCGACCACGGTGTTCGTCCTGCTCGCCGAGGAGGTTCCGGCCGAACAGGTCACGATCGCCTCACGTTGCCTCCAGATCGACTTTCGTTCGCTGTCGGCTGAGGTCATCGCCCGGGCCCTCGTCGACGAAGGTGTCGCCGGCGCGGTGGCCGACGAAGTCGCCCAGGCCGCCGCTGGCGACCTCGACCGAGCTCGGCTCCTGGCGACCGATCCGCGCTTTCTGGCCCGGCGTGATGCCTGGCGGTCCGTTCCGGATCGCCTCGACGGCACCGGGGCCGCTGTCGCCGTCGCCGTGGACGAGCTCCGAGCATTGATCGACGAGGCGCAGGAACCGCTCGTCGCCCGCCATGCCGACGAGACGGCTGAGCTGGACCGGGTCGAGGCCGAACGTGGAACCCGCGGCTCCGGACGCAAGACCCTCGAGCAACGCCAACGCCGGGAGCTCCGCCTCCTCCGAGACGACGAGCTCCGCTTCGGCCTGGCCACTCTCGCGGCCGCGTACCGGGATCAACTGGTCGCCGGCGCCGACCCCGATGCCATGGCGTCCCGGATGGCCCGGATCTCCGCCGCCGGCCCCGCACTCATCCGCAATCCGAACGAGGCCCTCCTCCTGCACGCCCTCCTCGTCGACCTCTGAACCCCCACACCCGACCACCAGATCCGAACTGGGAGACACGGTGGTCGGGCCGGCGACGGGTTGGTCTCCCAGTTCGAGGCGGTTGGGGTGGGGAAACGACGATCGGTGTTCGAAGTTGGGGCCGCTACCGTATGGCGAGCGCCCGAGTAGCTCAGACGGCAGAGCGATTCACTCGTAATGAATAGGTCCGGGGTTCGATTCCCCGCTCGGGCTCGAGCACTGCGGCCGCCGCGGCGGTCGACCACCAAACACGCCGGACGGCGATCGAGACGCCGAAGGAACGACCGATGGCTGACCAGGCCGATTTTGCCGAGCAGGCCCTGCCGTTCATGAACTCGCTGTACTCGACGGCCCTGCGCATGACGCGGAATCCGGCGGACGCCGAGGATCTCGTTCAGCAGACGTACTTGCTCGGCTATCGCGGTTTCGGCGGTTTCACCGCGGGTTCCAATCTCCGGGCGTGGTTGTTCCGCATCCTGACCAACGCGTACATCAATACGTACCGGCAGCGGCAACGTCGCCCCGAGGAGGTCGAGCTCGACGACGTCACCGAGCTGGCGCTCCATCGGCGTCTGGCCGGCCGCAACAGCAGCGGGGCCAGCCGGGGAGTCGACGAGGACCTGCTCGACTGGCTCCCCGACGCCGAGGTGAAATCAGCACTCGAGGCGCTTCCAGAGGCGTACCGCATGGCGGTGCTGTTGGCCGACGTCGAGGAATTCTCCTACAAGGAGATCGCCGAGATCCTCGACATCCCGATCGGCACCGTCATGAGTCGCATCCATCGTGGAAGAACAGCGCTGCGCAAGGCGTTGCACGATTTCGCCGTCACGTCGAACCTCATCGACCGTGACGATTCCCCCGACTCGGAGAGCGCGCCTGCCGGCGCGGGCTCGCCAGCGACGACCAGGTGAGTGTGATGGCAGGTGACATCTTCGATCCGTGTGGTGAAGCGCTCGGACAGCTCTACGGCTACCTCGATGGCGTCCTCACCCCCGAGCGTCGAGACCTGATCTCCATCCATCTCGACGAGTGCCGGAACTGCGACGAGATCCGGTTGATCGAGATCGAGGTCCGCCGCGTGGTTGCGCTGCGATGCCAGGAATCGCCCCCCGACCATCTCCGAGACCGCATCGCTCGAACCCTCGGGCTAACCTGAGCCCATGACGCTTGCCGTGGTTTGGCACTTCTGGATCGCCGTGGCCCTGACCGTCCCGGCCTTGTTGTTGGTCGTCGCCACCATCGTCGGCTACGTCACCAAGGTGAGCCGGCCTCGGTACCCGAGGTCGTGACCGACCCGGTCGATTGGGACCTGGCCCGGCGCGTCGCCACACGGGTCGCTCGCCGGCAGCCCTTCTCACAGAGCTACTGGTCGCCCGAGCTCGTCGCTGATTTCGATCGATTCACCGCGCAAGCCGAGGACCTGGTGGCCGAGACCACTGGCCTGCGCTCGCATTCCGGCGCCGCCCGCGCCCGCGTCACCGACCGCGAGGGCTGGATCGACGCCAACCTGCTCACGTTCCAGCGCATGATGGGTCCACTGCTCGACAAGCTGGGCCCGAAGATGTCAGCCGGAGCCATGGCCGGCGTCGGCCGCAAGGTTGCCGGAGCGGAGCTCGGAGTGCTGCTGGGCTGGATGTCGGCCCGGGTGCTCGGCCAGTACGACCTGCTGATCGTCGAGGACGACGACGCCGACGAGCAGGACATCGTGTACTACGTCGGCCCCAACCTGGTCGGTCTCGAGCGTCGGTTCGCCTTTCCGCCCGAGCAGTTCCGCTTGTGGCTGGCGCTCCACGAGGTCACCCACCGGGCCCAGTTCACGGGCGTGCCGTGGCTGCGGCCGTACTTCCTCGGTCTCGTCCAGCAGGCGTTCGACTCCGTCGACCCGGACCCCGAACGGTTCATCTCCGCGCTGCGACGGGCCATGGACGCTCGCAAGACCGGTGAGGACCCATTGGCCGATGGCGGCATGACGGCCCTGTTGGCGACGCCCGAACAGCGGGTGGTGCTCGACAAGATTGCCGGGTTGATGAGCTTGCTCGAAGGCCACGGCGACGTCACCATGGATCGCGCCGGCGGCGACCTCATCCCCGGCTCGCACCGGTTCTCGAGCGTATTACGGCAACGTCGGCAGGCATCCAAGGGCATGGTCAAGCTGCTCCAGCGGCTCATCGGTCTCGACGCCAAGATCCGCCAGTACGAGCAGGGCGAGCGGTTCATCGCCGCAGTCGAGGGCGTCGGTGGCACCGAGCTGCTCGATCGCGTCTGGGAGGAGCCCGAGCGGCTGCCGACCATTGCCGAGATCCGCGATCCGTCCCTGTGGATCGATCGTGTCAACACCCCCGCCGGTCTCTGAGCTCGCCGCCTCGCTGCTTCCCCGGTGTCGGTTCCCGGCCCCGGGCACCAAGGTGAATTGCGCAGTCTCGGGTGGAGCCGACTCGACCGCGTTGCTCCTGCTCGCGCACGCGGCCGGGTGTGACCCGTCGGTGATCCACGTCGACCACGGGTTGCGACCCGACTCCGCGGCCGACGCGGAGTCCGTGCGCCGGCTGGCCGATCATCTCGGGGTGCCGGCGGAGATCATCGCGGTCGATGTCGAGCCGGGCGCCAACATCGAGGCTCGGGCCCGAGAGGCCCGCTACGCGGCCATGCCTCGGGACGTGTTGCTCGGACACACCGCTGACGATCAAGCCGAGACCATGCTGATCAACCTTCTGCGCGGGTCGGGCCCGGCCGGGATGGCGGGCATGGCCGACGATGACCGCCGTCCGCTGCTCGGCCTCCGGCGGTCCGAGACGGAGGCCGTGTGCGCCGCTCACGGGATCGAGCCGGTGCAGGACAGCATGAACGCCGACCCCCGTTTCGTGCGGAGCCGGGTGCGGCACGAGCTCCTGCCGTTGTTGGCCAGCATCGCGGGCCGTGACCCCGTGCCGGTGCTGGTGCGCCAGGCGGCGCTGTTCGCGGCGCTGGCCGAATGGGTCACCGCGTCGGCCGGTGACCTCGACGCCGAAGACGCCAAGGCGGTCGCGGCGGCGCCGATCGCCATGGCTCGCACCGCCGTCCGGGGCTGGATCAGCGACGAGATCGCGGCCCGTACGGGCTCGGCGCAGCCCATCGGCTTGGCCGCGGTGGACCGTGTCCTGGCCGTCGCGGCCGGCACGAGCCGTGCGGCTGAGGTGCCTGGTGGCTGGCGGGTGTCACGACATGGCCAACGGTTGAGGCTCGGCCCGGCCTGGGACGCACCGAACCGGTAGCGTGACCGCTCGTGGAGTCGTCGTCGAACCCCGAGCTCGGACGGGTGGTGATCGACGAAGCCACGTTACGCGCTCGCATCGTCGAGCTCGGCGCCCAGATCACCGCCGACTACGAGGGGCGACCGCCGTTGCTCGTCTGTGTCCTCAAGGGTGCGTTCGTCTTCTTGGCCGACCTCGCCCGGGCCATCGACCTGCCGGTCGAGATCGACTTCATGGCGGTCTCCTCGTACGGGTCGTCGACCAAGTCGAGCGGGGTGGTCCGCATCGTCAAGGACCTCGATCTCGACCTCGCCGGCCGTCACGTGCTGGTCGTCGAGGACATCGTCGACAGCGGTTTGACGTTGGAGTACCTGCGCAACAACCTCATGGCCCGCTCGCCGGCGAGTCTCGAGGTGTGCACGTTGCTGTTGCGCGACACCGCCGACCCCGAGCAGCTCGATCTCCGGTACGTGGGCTTTTCGATCTCGTCGGAGTTCGTCATCGGCTACGGCCTCGACGTGGCCGAGCGTTACCGCAACCTCCCCTTCATCTGCATGTACACCGGCCCGTAGGGCCGCCAGTGATTCCGGCCCGTAGGGCCGCCAGTGATTCCGGCCCGTAGGGCCGCCAGCGATTCTCCACCGGTACCATTGGGCGGGCCGTGAAGACGTCGCGCCGAACCCTGCTCGCCATCCTCGTCATCGGGGCCGTAGCCATCGGTGCCTTCGCGATATCGCAACGGGGGGGCGACGATCGCCGCGAGCTGACCTTCAACGAGTTCCGCACGCTCATCGGCGATGGCGAGATCGCCTCGGCTGAGCTCGAGGAGCGGGCCGACAAAGTCACGGGCGAACTGGCCGATGGCACCCGCTACGGGGTGCGGTACGCCGCCGAGTACGCCGACGAGCTGATCGACCAGCTGGGCGCGGCCGATCCGCCGATCGAGATCACCGTCGACAAACACACCGCGTCGATCTGGGTGTCGTTGCTCTACCAGTTGCTCCCGATCCTGTTCCTGGTCGGGATCTTCCTGTTCTTCATCAACTCCATGCAGGGCGGCGGCCGCCTCATGCAGTTCGGCAAATCGAAGGCTCGCCAGTTCGACAAAGACCAACCCAAGGTCATGTTCGTCGATGTGGCGGGCTGCGAAGAGGCCATCGAAGAGCTCAAGGAGATCCGGGACTACCTGGCCGATCCGGCTCGATTCCAAGCCGTGGGAGCCACGTTCCCACGGGGCGTCCTCCTGGTCGGCCCTCCGGGCACCGGCAAGACCCTCCTCGCCCGTGCGGTCGCCGGCGAAGCCGGGGTGCCGTTCTTCTCCATCTCGGGCTCGGACTTCGTGGAGATGTTCGTCGGCGTCGGGGCCAGCCGCGTGCGTGATCTGTTCAGCCAGGCCAAGAACACCGCGCCCGCGATCATCTTCGTCGACGAGATCGATGCCGTCGGACGCCATCGTGGCGCCGGATTGGGCGGAGGGCACGACGAGCGTGAGCAGACCCTGAACCAGCTGCTCGTGGAGATGGACGGCTTCGAAGCGACGTCCGGCGTGATCGTGATCGCGGCGACCAACCGACCGGACATCCTCGACCCCGCGCTGTTGCGGCCTGGGCGCTTCGATCGTCACGTCGTGGTCGACCGTCCGGACCTTGCTGGTCGTCGCGCCATCGCGGCTGTGCACTCGAAGGGCAAGCCGTTGTCGCCGGAGGTGTCCGCCGATCTGATCGCTCGCCGGACGGCAGGTTTCACCGGTGCCGACATCGCCAACCTGCTCAACGAAGCGGCGATCCTGGCCGTGCGTCGGAGCAAGGCCGTGATCGGCCCCGACGAAGTCGCCGACGCCACCGATCGGGTGATGGCCGGAGCCGAGCGCCGCTCGAGCCTCATGAGCGACCGGGACAAGCAGGTCGTGGCCTACCACGAGGCCGGCCATGCCTTGGTCGGGCACGTGCTCCCGAACACCGATCCGATCCACAAGGTGTCGATCATCGCCCGGGGACGTGCGCTCGGCTGGACCCTGGCCCTGCCGACCGAGGACCGCTACCTGCGCTCGCGAAGTGAGCTGCTCGACGAGCTGGCCATGCTCCTCGGCGGCCGGACCGCCGAGGAGATCATCTTCGGGGATCCCACCACCGGAGCGGCGAACGACATCGAGCGGGCCACCCACGTGGCCCGGGCCATGGTCACCGAGTTCGGCATGAGCGAGACGCTCGGTCCCCTCCAGCTCGGGCGTAAGGAAGGCGAGGTCTTCCTCGGCAAGGAGGTCGGCCACGAGGCCAACTACTCCAACGAGGTGGCGGCCGCCATCGATCACGAGGTACGCCGCATCATCGATGCGGCCCACTCCGAGGCCCGCGAGATCCTGACCCTCCACCGGGCCACGCTCGACCAGTTGGCCGCGGCGCTCGTCGAGCGGGAGACCCTCGACGAGGAAGCGTTGCACGAGATCTTCGGCGATGTCGCCGACGGCGCGAAGGGCGTGCGCATGCCGCCGGCGTGGAGCATCCCCCGGCCCGCGGTGAGCGGTGCCGCGGCGTCCGAGGCGCTGCGGGCCGAGCGGTCCACGACCCTCGATCCTCGGTCGCCCGAGTCAGTTTCATCCATCAACCAGGAGCATCCATGAGCCAGGTGCCGGCACCTGTCGACCACGAACGCATCGCCAAGGCAGTTCGAGAAATCTTGGAGGCCATCGGCGAGGACCCTGATCGGGACGGTCTCCTCGCCACGCCGGATCGGGTGGCCCGGATGTATGCCGAGGTGTGCTCCGGCCTCCAAAGCGACCCCCGGGCCCACCTCGAGGTCACCTTCGAGGCCGATCACGACGAGATGGTCATGGTGCGCGACATCCCGATGTACTCGTTGTGCGAGCATCATCTGGTGCCGTTCTTCGGCAAGGCTCACGTCGCCTACATCCCGAACCACGACGGTCGGATCACCGGCCTGTCCAAGCTCGCCCGCATCGTCGACGGATACGCCCGGCGGCCCCAGGTGCAAGAACGTCTCACCAAGCAGGTGGCCGACGCCATCAACGAGAAGTTGCGGCCTCGTGGCGTCCTCGTCGTGATGGAGGCTGAACATCTGTGCATGTCGATGCGGGGCATCCGCAAGGCGGGCGCCTCGACGGTGACGTCGGCCGTGCACGGCATCTTCCGGACCGAGGTCTCCACCCGTATGGAGGCCATGCAGTTCATCGGCGGGGGCTCCTGACCGAACACCTGGCGGTAGGATCACCAGCTGTGCGTCCTCTCGTGATGGGCATCGTGAACGTCACGCCGGACTCCTTCTCCGACGGTGGCCGGTGGGCTGACGCGTCGTTGGCGATCGCCCACGCCCGCCGACTCGTCGCCGAGGGGGCCGATCTCATCGACGTCGGCGGTGAGAGCACTCGGCCGGGCGCCGTCCCGGTCGACACCGAGACCGAGCTGTCCCGGGTGCTCCCCGTGATCGAGGCCCTGGCGCGGGAGATCCCCATCTCGATCGACACCACGAAGCCCGCGGTGGCTCGTGCCGCGTGTGCGGCGGGTGTCCGCTTCATCAACGATGTATCAGCCGGCCTGGCTGAGGTGGCCGCGGAATGCGGTGTGGAGTGGATCGCCATGCACCGGCAGGGCCTGCCGGCCACCATGCAGGACGACCCGGACTACGGCGACGTCGTCGATGACGTGTTCTCTACGTTGGCCGCCTACGGCGACGTCGGCGACCGTGTCGGCGTGCCCCGAACCTGGGTCGATCCTGGCATCGGGTTCGGTAAGACCACAGCCCACAATCTCGCCCTCCTGGGCGCGTTGCCGCGCTTGGTCGAGGCCGGCCGTCCTGTGCTCATCGGGGTCAGCCGTAAACGTTTCCTGGGCGAGTTGCTTGGTCGGAGCGACGGATCATCGTCGCCCGCGGCCCCCGCTGATCGGCTCGAAGGTTCCCTCGCGGCGGCGGTGTGGGCCATGTCGAGCGGCTGCCACATGGTCCGGGTGCACGATGTGCGCGAGACCGTGCAAGCTGCGAAGGTGATGGGCGACCGACCCGACGGCCGAGATACGGCCATGTCGTGGGCGACGCAGGTGGTGAGCTCGTGAAAGGGAAGTGGGCGCAGGGGATCAGGCCCCGCAACTTCTCGTGGGTGATCAAGGATCAACTCGCTGTCTGTGAGCGGCCGGGAGGATACGGCGACAACCATCGGCGGATCCGGCGTCAGGAAGAGGTGATCTGGATCCGTGAGAACGGATTCGGCCCGATCATCTCGCTCATCCCCGCCACCCACAACCTGCACAACTACGACGAGCTCGGAGTCCGCTGGCTGCACCATCCATACGTGGGCCACGACGACGATCGCTCGACCCAGATGGCGCTCTACCCGCGATTGGCCGACCTGTTGGCCCGCGGCGAGCGGGTGGTCGTGCACCGCGACGAGATGGGTGACCACGTCGGGGGGATGATGGCCGGCTACCTGCGGTGGGCCGGCCTCGTCCCGGACGCCCCCCGGGCCGTCACGATCTGGGAGCAGTTGGTGAAACGACAGCTCGGCCCGCTCGGCCGCCGGCTCGTGGCCTCCGCCGATCAGCTGGCCGTCGCTCGCAGTCCAGTCGGTGGCTCCTCTGGAGCCGGTGCGGTCGGTGGGTCTTCCGGGGCCGGCGAATCGGAGTCCTGAGTGGCCGCCGACATCATCGAGCTGCGAGGCCTGCGGGTGCTGGCGTTCTGTGGGATTCTCCCTGAAGAGGTGGCCCGCCGTCAGCCGTTCGAGCTCGATCTCGACGTCCACGCCGATCTGAGGTCGGCGGGTCGGTCTGACGATCTGAACGACACGATCGACTACGGCGCGCTCTGCGGCGCCGTGGCGGCCCTCGCCGAAGACCGACGCTTCTCGTTGTTGGAACGATTCGCGCAAGAGGTGGCCGACACCGTACTGGCGGCGGCGCCTCGCTGTACGAGGGTGGATGTCGTCGTCCGCAAGCTCCGGCCTCCGGTGCCACAGCTGCTGGAGAGCAGCGGCGTACGCATCAGCCGCGAGCGAGCTGCCTGAGGTCTCCATGCCACGTGCGTTTCTCGGTTTGGGCTCGAACCTCGGTGATCGGCTCGCCCTGCTCCGGGACGCGGTGCGCGAGATCCCGGACGTGGTCGCGGTCTCGCCGGTGTTCGAGACGGCACCGGTGGGCGGACCGGAGCAGGGCCCCTACCTGAACGTCGTGGTGCAACTGGACACCGCACGTTCGCCGCGGGAGCTCCTGGAGGTGTGCCGGGCCCGGGAGGCGGATGCCGAACGGGTACGAGAGGTTCGGTGGGGACCCCGCACGCTCGATGTCGATGTGTTGTGGGTCGACGGCGAAACGGTCGACGAACCGGATCTGATCGTGCCGCACCCCCGCATGTTCGAGCGGGCCTTTGTCCTGGTGCCATTGGGGACGCTTGCCCCCGATCTCGTCCCCGCCGGGTTCGTGCCCCCGGACGACGATGTCGTCGAGATCGGGACGCTCTGACCGTGGGACGGTCGAGGGTTCGGGTGCTGGGGCCGGGTCGTGCGGGGCTCTCGTTCCTCGGAGCCCTCGAGCGCGTCGGGTGGGTGGCCGAACTGCCGCTCGGGCGCGGTGCCGACCTGTCTCGCGCCGCCCACGGCGTGGACCTGCTGGTCATCGCGACGCCCGATCGTTTCATCGCGGAGGCGGCGGCGGCCGTAGAATCGGTCGACTCCACCGTGGTCATGCACCTTGCCGGATCGTTCGGACTCGGCCCGCTCGAAGGCCACGCGAGGGCCGCCGCCCTCCACCCGTTGGTATCGCTGCCCGATCCGTCGGTCGGGGCGGCTCGCCTCGCCGCGGGCGCCTGGTTCGCGGTGACCGGAGACCCACTGGCCCGCACGATCGTCGAGCAGCTCGGCGGCCACAGCGTCGAGGTGGCCGACGAGGATCGCACGCTCTACCACGCTGCGGCGTGCATCGCCGCGAACCACCTCGTGGCGCTCATGGGCCAGGTCGAACGAGTCGCGCATGAGGTCGGTGTGCCGCTCGAGGCCTACCTGGACCTGGCTCGGGCCACGCTCGAGAACGTGACCGCCCTGGGCCCGCGAGCCGCGCTCACCGGCCCAGCCGCCCGCGGCGACGAATCGACCATCGCCCGGCACCTCGACGCATTGGAGGCGAGCGAGCGGCCGGCGTACTCGGCGCTGGCCGAGCAGGCTCGGCGTCTGGCGGGAGGATCCTCGTGACGACGACGTTGCTGACCACGATCGCCGAGGTCCGTGATGTCTTGGACGCGGCGCGCCGAACCGGCCTTCACGTCGGTCTCGTACCCACCATGGGGTACCTCCACGACGGTCATGCGTCGCTCATCGAGCGGTCGGTGGCCGACAACGACGTCACGGCCGTCACCAACTTCGTCAACCCGCTGCAGTTCGGCCCCGCCGAAGACCTCTCCCGGTACCCAAAGGATCTGGTCGCCGACCTCCGCCTGGCCGACTCGTGCGGTGCGGACGTCATGTTCGCCCCGCCGCTCGAGGAGATGTACCCGGTGCCGATCGTCACCACGGTGTCGGTGGCCGGCGTCTCCGAACCGCTGGAAGGGGCGTCACGACCGGGACACTTCGCGGGTGTCGCCACCGTGGTGGCCAAACTCTTCGCCATCGCCGGGCCATGCCGGGCGTACTTCGGTGAGAAGGACTTCCAGCAGTTGGCAGTCGTACGTGCCATGACCCGCGATCTGTCGATCCCCGTTGAGGTGGTCGGATGCCCGACGGTTCGCGAACCCGACGGCCTGGCCCGGTCGAGTCGCAACGTCTACCTCGACGAGCAGCATCGAGCTGCGGCGCCGGTGCTCCATCGAGCGCTGCGTGCGGGCGTTGCCGCCATCCGTGAGGGCCGGGCCGATCCGGACCAGGTCCGGCAGGTGATGCGAGATGCCATCGCCACGGAGCCCCTGGTCGTGCTCGACTACGCCGAGGTGGTCGACCCGGACTCGCTCCAGACGCCGTCGCGGCTGACCGGGCCGGTGCGGTTGATCATCGCCGCCCGAGTCGGCACCACTCGGCTGATCGACAACGTCGGCGCCGTCGCCGGGGGCTGAGCCACTACCCTCCACGGCGTGACTTCGGGCCACCCACCCAATTGGTACCCAGATCCCTCGGCTCGGCACGAGTTGCGCTATTGGGACGGTCAGATCTGGACCACCCACGTGTCGACCGGGGGACGCCAGTCCGTCGATGAGGGACCAATCCAGGCGGGTCCGGTACCGGTCGGTTCCCACTCGGCCGATCGGGTGCAACGCCAGGTCCAAACGCAGGCCGGCGTGGTCACCAGTGCCACGGGTGGCGGAACGATCTTCACGGAGCCGGTCCTGGTCGTGAACCAGAAGGCCAAGCTCATCGAGGTCAACAACGAATACGCCATCTATGACCAGCACGGCCGTCAGCTCGGCGCGGTGCGCCAGGTCGGTCAGAGCACCGCTCGCAAGGTCATCCGGGTGCTGACCAGCGTCGACCAGTTCCTCACCCACCGGCTCCAGATCGTCGACGTGAGCGGCCACGTGCTGCTCACCCTCACCCGGCCGGCCAAGATCGTAAGGTCACGCCTCTCCATCTCCGACGGCGACGGGCGCGAGATCGGTGAGGTCGTGCAGGAGAACGTGTTCGGCAAGATCCATTTCGCCTTGGTGGTCGCCGGACACAAGGTCGGGTCGATCAACGCGAAGAACTGGCGGGCGTGGGACTTCAGCGTCGAGGATCACCTGGGTACGGAGGTGGCGCGCATCACCAAGACGTGGGAGGGGCT
This sequence comes from uncultured Acidobacteriota bacterium, assembly GCA_963732655.1. GTDB lineage: Bacteria > Actinomycetota > Acidimicrobiia > Acidimicrobiales > SHLQ01 > CAVTWS01. Next base: position 437,038 of record CAVTAI010000017.1, read on the forward strand.
CGCCAAGACCCTGTTCACGACGGCCGACAATTACGTCCTGCACATCCATCGCCCCCTCGAGGAGCCGTTGCGGTCCCTGGTAGTGGCGTCGGCCCTGTGTGTCGACACCGCGCTCAAGCAGGACAGCCGCGGGTTCGGGTGACGCCATGACGGCACCCGCCCGGTACTTCCAGCCGCCGCCCGGCGACGTCACCGCCGCCGTCGCCCGAGCCCTCGCCGAGGATCTGACGCCGCTGGGCGACCTTTCGGCCGCCGTCCTGCCCGACGGCGCCTGGGCCGAGGCGCGGTTCGTCACCCGGGCCGCCGGTGTCGTCGCCGGAACCGCCTGCGCCACCGAGGCCTTCCGTCAGGTCGACCCCTCGCTGGCGGTGGTGTGGGAGCGGTTCGACGGCGCGTCCGTCGAACCCGGAGATGTGATCGGCGCCGTCTCGGGTCCGATGGCGTCGCTCCTGACGGCGGAACGCACGGCACTCAACTTCCTGGGGCACCTGTCGGGTGTCGCCACCCTGACCGCCCGGTTCGTCGCCGCCTGCACCGGTCCGGCTCGGGTGTGGGACACCCGCAAGACCCTCCCAGGTCTTCGCTCGCTCGAGAAGGCTGCCGTGCGGGCCGGTGGTGGGGCGAACCATCGCGGCAACCTGTCGGACTGGGTGATGCTCAAGGACAATCACCTCGCCGGCCTCGGCATCTCCGAGGGAGTGGCGAAGGCCCGCCAGTTGTGGCCTGGACGCACCATTCACGTGGAGTGCGAGCGGATCGACCAAGTCGACGAAGCGCTCACCGCCGGGGCGGGCGCCATCATGTGCGACAACATGACGCTCGACGAGATGCGCGCGCGAGCGCGGCCGCCGTCGACCGCCACGCCGCGGCCAGCGGGTTCCGACCGCTTCTGGAGGCATCGGGTGGGATCACTCTGGAGACGATCGGCGCCATCTCCGAGACGGGCGTCGACTTCATCTCGAGCGGTCAGCTCACGAACTCGGCCCCCGTCCTGGACATCGGCCTGGACGTCTCGACGTCCAGCCGCGGTGATGTTGGCCTGGACGTCTCGACGTCCAGCCGCGGTGATGTTGGCCTGGACGTCTCGACGTCCAGCCGCGGTGACGAGGCCTGACGATGCTGTTGACCGTCGACGTCGGAAACACCCAGACGGTGATCGGGGTCTACGAGGCGCGGGCGAATCCGGCGAACGCCGAGGACGGCCTGCTCGACCATTGGCGAGTCGCGACCGTCCACGACCGTACGGGCGACGAACACGCCGTCGTGCTGCGCAGCTTCTTGTCCCAGCACGAGCTCGACTTCGACGACCTCACCGGTGTGACGATGTGCGCCGGCGTGCCCCGGGTCCTGGCGTCGATGCGGCACATGTTCGAGCGGTACCTCGACTTCCCGGCCATCGTGATCGAGCCGGGCGTCAAGACCGGCATGCCGATCCGGTACGACAACCCGAAAGAGGTCGGTGCGGACCGTATAGCCAATGCCGTGGCCGCTTTCGAGCTCTTCGGGGGGCCGGCCGTGGTGGTGGATTTCGGCACCACCAACAACTTCGACATCGTGTCCGCTGCGGGTGAGTTCCTCGGAGGAGCGATCGCCCCCGGGATCGAGATCAGCCTCGAGGCCATGTTCGGGCGGGCCGCCGCCCTCGGCGCCGTGCCGTTGGTCGAGCCCCGCAGCGTGATCGGCAAGAGCACCAAGGAGTCCGTGCAGTCCGGGGCGATCTACGGCTTCATCGGGCAGATCGACGGTCTGGTCGAACGCATGAAGGACGAACTGGGCGAGTGCGTCGTGGTGGCCACGGGAGGTCTCGTTCAGCTCATCGCCCCGCTGTGCCGCACCGTCGACCACATCGAGCCGTTCCTGACCCTGCACGGGCTGCGGCTGGTGCACGGCAAGAACACCGAGGGTTGATCGGGCGACACCGCGTACGCTGCCTGGATCATGAGTGCCGACCCGACTGTTGCCCCGTACCGCTACGAGCCCGATGCCACAGCCGCGTCGATCGTCGCCCGTTTCGGTGACCTCGAGGCCGGCGCCGAGAGTGGGCAGGTCGTCACCGTGGCCGGGCGCCTCATGCTGCGCCGCGAGCAGGGCAAGCTCACCTTCGGGGTGCTCCAGGACTCGACGGGTCGGATCCAGCTCTTTGCCCGCCAGGCGTCCACGCCTGAGTTCGAGGCCTTCAGCGGTCTGTCACTCGGCGACTGGATCGGGGTCTCCGGTCAGGTCTTGAAGACCAAACGCGGCGAGCTGTCGGTCAGCGTCGATTCCTGGGTGCGCCTGGCCGAGGCCCGTCGCTCCTTCCCCGACAAGTGGCACGGCATCACCGACACCGACACCCGGTACCGCCAGCGCTACGTCGACCTGTGGGTGACCGACGAGGCGCGGCAAGCGTTCCAGGCCCGTAGTCGCATCATGTCGCTCACCCGGCGGTGGCTCGAGGACCGCGGCTTCCTCGAGGTGGAGACACCGGTCTTCCATCCGATCCCCGGCGGCGCGTTGGCCCGACCGTTCGTGACGCACCACAACGCGCTCGACCTCGAGCTCTTTCTGCGGGTCGCCCCGGAGCTGTACCTGAAGCGCCTCACCGTCGGCGGGTTCGAGCGGGTGTTCGAGATCGCCCGAGTGTTCCGCAACGAGGGCATCTCGCCTCGGCACAATCCCGAGTTCACGATGCTCGAGCTGTACCAGGCGTACGCCGACTACCACGACATCATGGTGCTCGTCGAGGAGCTCGTGGCCCACTTGGCCAAGGAGATCCGGGGCACGACGGTGGTGAGCTACGGCGAACGCGAGGTCGACCTCTCCCCGCCGTGGCGCCGGGCGACTCTCGTCGAGCTCATCGCCGAGCAGACGGGGCTGGAGCTGTCGCTCGAGATGGGTCGGGAGGCGCTGGCGGGCATCGCGGCCGAGCATGGCGTCGAGGTCAAAGACCATTACGGCCCCGGGAAGCTGCTACTGGAGATCTACGAGAAGACCACCGAGGCCGCATTGTGGGGGCCGATCTTCGTCATGGACTACCCGGTCGAGGTGTCGCCCTTGTCGCGCGACCACCGCACCAAGCCCGGGTACGTCGAGCGCTTCGAGGCCATTGTCGCCGGGCGCGAGCTCTGCAACGCCTTCTCCGAACTTGTCGACCCTGTGGAACAGCGCGCCCGCTTCCAGGCCCAGGAAGTCGACAAAGCGGCCGGCGACGACGAGGCGATGGCCGTCGACGAGGACTACATCCGCGCCCTCGACTACGGCCTGCCTCCCACCGGCGGCCTCGGCATCGGCATGGACCGCCTCGTCATGCTGCTCACCGACAGCCACAGCATCCGTGACGTGGTCCTCTTCCCCACGCTCCGCCCTGAACAATTCTGATCGGTCAGCCCGCAAGCCGAGCGCCCGCCTGCTCGCCGGTCCAAATTTGGCGAGAAATCCACTGCCAGCGGTGATTTTGTGCCGGAGATCGCAAGGTACCGGATACACGTGTCGTGTGGCGCGGCGATGGTGTTCGTTGCTCTTGTGAGGTGATGGAGCGGAACCCTCAGGGGACTGCGTCGGCGTCGATCTCGGCGATCGAGGACGTGCTCGATGAGGCCCGACCTCGTTTGACACGTGCCTACCTCGCGGTGCGAGGAGTCGACGGTGCGGCTGATGCCGCCTCGGAGGCGGTGGCGTGGGGGTGGGAGCACAGCGACCGGTTGGCGACGATGGCCAACCCGGTCGGGTACCGCTATCGGGTCGGCCTGTCGCGGACGAGGTCGCGGAAGCAGCCCGTCCTTCCGGCGCCCGAAATCGTCGGTCTGCCCGACGTCGAACCGAGGCTGATTCCGGCCTTGCTGGTGCTACCCCTGTCCCAACGTTCGGCGGTGTGGCTGGTCCACGCCTGCGGATGGACGTACGCCGAGGTCGGCGAGGCGCTCGACATCAGCCCGTCGACGGTGGGCACACACGTGAGCCGCGCCCTCGCCAGCTTGCGTCGCGAGCTCGGAGGAGAGCCATGACCGACACCGAGATCATCGAACAACTCCGCCGGTACGCCGACGCGCTCGGCGACGTCGCCCATCGCGAGGACGGCGTCGTCGAGCTGCGGTCGGTCCGAGGTTCGATGGCACCGATACGCCGCCGCGGATTGTGGATCGCGGCTGCGGCGATCACGGCCGTGATGGGCTTGGCCGCCTGGTCGTTGGCTCGCGACGATGCACCATCGACCGGTGAGGTGGCGGAGGACCAGGAACGTGACGACCGGGCCCTCCAGCAGCGGTTTCCGCCGGGCACCGTGACCTACGACGAGGGCACCGGGGCGTGGATCCTCAATGACGCCGGCAACGTTGTCGGCCTGGAGCCGTACCTCGCCGGGTTCTCCTGTCACCTGCAACCCACCGAGGAGACGGGAGATCACGAGATCGCCGATGCCTACTTCGTCGAGCCGTGCACAGGCGACCTTTTCGACACGTCGGGACGATGCGTTGGCACCTGCGTTACTGAGCTGCGCCGCCGTGTCGTCGGGCTGCGGGAGGGCGAGGTCGTGCTCGGTCGATTCGAGGATCGTGGAGGCTGGGTTCGCGGGGCCGCTGGGGTCGTGGAAGTGCACCGCGGCGATGGCGTCGCCGGAGAGGTCACGGTGACATTCGAAGGACTGGTCGAATCGAGGACCCTCCGTCTCGAAGCCGGGGCCTCAGCCGTCACGATCGCGCTCGACCCGGCGAGCTACCTGATCCGCACCGATCCGCAGATGTCCGCATGTCCGCCGGTGGCGTGGGTGCTCGACCCGGCGATCAACTCGGACGCGTCTCTGTCGGTCACGCTCGGCTCGGAGCCTGGTTGCGATTGGGCCGAAGGGGCTCGGCGGGACGTGCTCGAACTCGTTTCGAGCCAGCCCGAACCGCCGGTGGTCGGGGTGCTCGTTCACCGGGCCGGGACCGATGATCCTGCGCTCACCGATCTGTACGGCTTGGATGGTGCGCTCTACGGCGAGCTGAACTCCTCGCTCCCGATGCCGAACCGCGAGCTCCATCCGATGGGTGAGGCCTGGGTCGTGCGTCCGGGCCGTGCCGTGCCCGGACCGAGCGAAGGCTCGTGCACGTTGGTCGATGCCGTGGCCGGTTCGACCGCATACGTTTGTGCTACTCCCGCGTACCTGTCGTCAAGTCCGACACCCTCGTCGAACGCCCGGGTTCAGATGCCCGGGCAGTCGAGCCCTGTGTTCGGCCTCGGCGTGTTGCTCCGCAACGATGGCGTCTACGCCTTGGTTGTCGACACCGTCGTCCACGAAGGCCTCGACGGAACCTGGACGTGCGACGGGTCGATGCTGGCGAGGTTCGATCCGTCGGGCGACGTGGTGGAGGTGGACCTCGGACTCGGTCTGACCTGGGTCGACTGGCTTCCGGACGGCTCGGCGTTGGCCCATCGAACAGAGGACTGCGGGCAGACCCATGGGCCACTCGTGCGGGTCGTGCCCGAGACGGCGACCGTCGAGCCATTCGAGATCCTTGGTGTCGACGGAGCGGCCGTGGTGGGTGTCGTGACGACTCCGGACGCCGGGTGACGACGAGCAGGACCTACGCCGCGCGGGCGGGGCGGGTGTCGATCATCGAGCCGATGACGAGGGCGCCCGCGGTGCCGGCGGCCATGACCCACAGCACCGGCTCGAGGCGGCCGTTGTCGCCTTGGAGGCCGATGACCAACGCCACGCCGAAACTGATGGCCAGCCGTTGCACGGCGAACATGAGTGCCGAGGCGACGGCGTGACTCGCGGCGGGGACGCCATGGAGGCTCACGGCCTGCATCGACGGGAACACCAGACCCGAGGCCACGCCGACGGCGATGGCCCCCGGCAGGAACGCCGCGACCGACGGCTCGTCGCCGAGCGACCGCCAGAACCACAGCGCGGTGAGCCCGTACACCGCGGTACCGGGGAGGATGAAGGCCCGGTGCCCAACCCGATCGGCCCGCCGGCCGGCCCACACCCCGACGAACCCGGCGAACAGCGGGATGGGTGAAGTGGCGAGGCCGGTGTCGAACAGCGACCACCCCCACTGCAGACGCAGGAACAGCACCAACCCGAAGAACATCCCGAACCAGGAGCCGGCGAACAGGAAGGTGCCTGCGTTGCCGAGGCGGACCGCCGGGATGGCCAGGAGCGACGGGTCGAGAAGCGGATTGGCGATCTTGGCGATGCGCCAGCACAGCGTGGCCCCGATCGCGAGCCCGATGCCGAGACACGCGAGCGTGCGCTCGGCGACCCAGCCCCAGGCGGGGCCCTTGACGAGCCCGAACGTCACCAGCGACGCGCTCCACCATGACCAGGGCGACACCGAGCGGATCGGGGAACCGGGTGTCCGAGCCGCCACGCCGAGGCGGCTCGTGCAGCAGACGCGGACCGAGGACGAGGACGACGGCGGCCAACGGGACCACGATCCAGAACGCCCAGCGCCACCCCAGCCCGTCGACGATCAGCCCACCGAGTGCGGGGCCGGCCGCCGAGGAAACCCCGCCGGCGACGGCCCAGGTCCCCATGGCGGCGGCCATCTGGTTCGGAGGGAACGCGGCGACCATCATCGCGACGCCGGCCGGCGTGAAGGCTGACGCGCCGAGAGACTGGAGTACCCGAGCGGCGATGACCACGAGCGGACCGGGGGCGAGGGCTCCGAGCAGCGAGCCGGCCAGGAAGACCGCACACCCGGCGACCACGAGCCGCTTGCGGCCCACTCGGTCGGCCAGGACGCCGGCCGGGATCATGGTGCCAGCTCCGACGATGGTGAAGATGTTGGTGACCCAACTGAGATCGGCCGTCGACCAGTCGGGGTAGGCATCGGCGAGCGCCGGAAGGGCGATCGACATGATGGGCAAGCTGATCCCGGTCAAGGCAATGACCGACATCAGGAGCAGGGCACTGGGCCAGTCGACGGTGTCTCGGGTGTCGGTGGCGGCGTCCGGGTCCATCGGACGCACCCTACCGACGAGGGGTCACCGCACCGAAAAGCCCGGTCAGTTGGCGGCGGCGTGGACTCGATCGAGGAGGTGGTCCGCGGCGCGGCCGAGGCTGGTGGCTGCCAACGTGCCGGCGAGTGGAGCGAGCGCGTCGCAGGCCTGGCGGGCGTACTTGTGAGCCTCGGCCAGGGTCGAATCGATCGCGCCCGAGAGACGGACGAGGTCGCGTGCCTTGTCACGAGTGGCCTCGTCGATCGGCTCGCCGAGCAGGTGGCCGAGGTCGGTGCCGACATCGGTTTCGAGCGCCCGGAGGACGGGCAGGTTGTAGATGCCCTCGACCAGGTCGTTCCCCGCCGGCTTTCCGAGCTGATCGTCGGTGGCGACGACGTCGAGGATGTCATCGACGATCTGGAACGCCATCCCGTAGGCGTGACCGAAGGTCGTCAGCGTTTCGATCTGCTCCCGTGGGAGCTCCGACACGATCCCGCCGATGCGGCAGGCGGTGGACAGGAGGGCCGCCGTCTTCCCGTCGATCGACGCGAAGTAGTCATCTTCGGTGCGGTCGATCTTGTAGATGTCCTGGAGCTCGCGGACCTGACCCTCGCACAGGCGAGCGATGGTGGACGCCAGGAGGGCTGCGACTTCGACCCCGAGCGCGGCGGCGATCTCGGAGGCCCGGGCGAGTAGGTAATCGCCGGCGAGGATGGCCTTGAGGTTGCCCCAGCGAGCATTGACCGACTCGACGGTGCGGCGGGTCATGGCATCGTCCATGACGTCGTCGTGGTAGAGGGAGCCGAGGTGGACGAGCTCGACCGCGACACCGCCGGAGATGACTCCCGGAGCGGCCGGTCGAGATTCCGGAAAGGCCGCCGCGGCCGCCGAGATGGTGAACCCGGGGCGCACCCGCTTCCCGCCGGCATGGATCAAGTGGCTGGCGATATCGGTGAGGAACGGGTTGGCGCTTTCCACGCTGTGCAGTAGCTCCGTCTCGACCCGAGCGAGATCGTCGGCCAGGTGGGGGAGCGCCAGCAGCGGGTTCGCGGACACACCCAAACCCTAACGGGTCGCCTTCCGCAACGACCTACCCGCCGGTCAGCTGGGCGACGCGACGGCGCCCGCCCACGAACCGGGTGGGTCATGCGACTCTGGCGGTGCCCACGTCGAACCATCAGGATCCTCATGAACGGGGAGGCCCAGCCGACTCGGGTGGGGTGGCTGACGTCACCGAGCGGCCGGACGGAAGCTCGGGGGCGTGGGTACACTCGAAGAGCGGGCCGACCCGGCCCAACAGCCGATTGGGAGGAGTGCCTCGTGTTCGAACGGTTCACCGATCGGGCTCGACGAGTCGTGGTCCTGGCGCAGGAGGAAGCGCGCCTGCTCAACCACAACTACATCGGCACCGAGCACATCCTTCTCGGCCTGATCCACGAGGGAGAAGGCGTCGCCGCCAAGGCCCTGGAATCGCTGGGCATCTCGCTCGAGGCGGTCAGGAGCCAGGTCGAGGAGATCATCGGCCAGGGCGGGTCCTCGCCCAGCGGCCACATCCCCTTCACGCCTCGCGCCAAAAAGGTCCTCGAGCTGTCGTTGCGTGAGGCTCTTCAGCTCGGGCACAACTACATCGGCACGGAGCACATCCTCCTGGGCCTCATCCGTGAGGGTGAAGGTGTCGCCGCCCAGGTGCTCGTCAAGTTGGGCGCCGATCTGTCCCGTGTCCGCCAGCAGGTCATCCAGCTCCTGTCGGGGTACTCTGGACCGCAAGGTACGGGCGGGACACCGAGCGGCGAGAAGTCCGGCGCCACCACGGGTGGTGGCTCCGGCGACGCGCAGTCCGGTTCTCTGGTGCTCGACCAGTTCGGTCGCAACCTGACCCAGCTGGCGCGCGAGAAGAAGCTCGATCCGGTGATCGGCCGCAAACGCGAGACCGAGCGGGTGATGCAGGTCCTGTCGCGTCGTACCAAGAACAACCCGGTGCTCGTGGGCGAGCCCGGCGTCGGCAAGACCGCCATCGTCGAGGGTCTCGCCCAGGCGATCGCCAACAACGACGTCCCGGACACCATCCGCAACAAGCAGCTCTACACCCTCGATCTCGGCGCACTCGTCGCCGGCAGCCGCTACCGCGGTGACTTCGAGGAGCGCCTCAAGAAGGTCCTCAAGGAGATCAAGACCCGGGGCGACATCATTCTGTTCATCGACGAGCTCCACACCCTGGTAGGTGCCGGTGCCGCCGAGGGCGCCATCGATGCCGCGTCGATCCTGAAGCCCATGCTCGCCCGCGGCGAGCTGCAGACCATCGGCGCCACGACCCTCGACGAGTATCGCAAGCACCTCGAGAAGGACCCTGCCCTCGAGCGCCGGTTCCAGCCCATCCGGGTCGAGGAGCCGTCGGTCGCGCACACCATCGAGATCCTGAAAGGGCTGCGCGAACGGTACGAGGAGCATCACCGGGTCACCATCACCGATCAGGCGCTCGTCGCCGCCGGCAACCTGGCCGACCGGTACATCGCTGATCGTCAGCTCCCCGACAAGGCGATCGACCTGATCGACGAAGCGGGTTCCCGCCTGCGCATCAAGCGCATGCAGTCGCCGCCGGACATGCGCGAGCTCGACAACGAGCTGGCTGATGTCGTCCGCCAGAAGAAGCAGGCCGTCGAGGAGCAACGCTTCGAGGAAGCAGGCCGACTTCGTGACAAGGAGAAGGAGCTCCTCGCTCGCAAGACCGAGATGGAAGCCGAGATCAAGGCGTCCGGCGTCGACTTGTTCGACGAGGTCGACGAGGAAGCCATCGCTGAGGTCCTCTCGATCTGGACCGGTATCCCGGTGTACAAGCTCACCGAGGAGGAGACCCAGAAGCTCCTCCGTATGGAAGACGAGCTGCATCGCCGGGTCATCGGCCAGAGGGACGCCATCAAGGCGGTGTCCCAGGCCATCCGCCGCACCCGCGCCGGGCTCAAGGATCCCAAGCGCCCGTCGGGCTCGTTCATCTTCCTCGGCCCCTCCGGTGTCGGTAAGACCGAGCTCGCCAAGACGCTCGCCGAGTTCCTCTTCGGCGACGAGCAGTCGATGATCGCCCTCGACATGTCCGAGTACATGGAGAAGCACACGGTCAGCCGGCTCGTCGGTTCACCCCCGGGGTACGTGGGTTACGAAGAGGGCGGCCAGCTCACGGAAGCGGTGCGACGCAAGCCGTTCTCGGTGGTGCTCTTCGACGAGATCGAAAAGGCGCACCCCGACGTGTTCAACACGTTGCTCCAGATCCTGGAGGAAGGCCGTCTCACCGACTCGCAGGGTCGGTCGGTCGACTTCCGCAACACCGTGTTGATCATGACGTCGAACCTGGGGACCCAGGATCTCCGCAAGGCCAACCTCGGCTTCTCCAAGAACGACGAAGCGGTCACCTACGAACGCATGAAGAGCAAGGTCAACGACGCGCTCAAGCAGCACTTCCGTCCCGAGTTCCTGAACCGCATCGACGATGTCATCGTGTTCCACGAGCTCACCAAGGACGAGGTCACCGAGATCGTCGACCTCATGATCAAGCGGGTGAGCACACAACTCGCCGGCCAGGGCATGGGCCTGGAGCTCACCGACATCGCCAAGACGTTCCTGGCCGACCGGGGCTACGACCCGACCTTGGGCGCCCGCCCCTTGCGTCGAGCCATTCAGCGCCTGGTCGAGGACCCCCTCTCGGAGCAGCTGCTCCTGAAGGAGTTCCGGGCCGGCCAGATCATCATCGTCGATGTCGAGGACGATCCCGAGACCCCCGGCGAACGTCGCATCGCCTTCCGCTCGATCGAGGGCTTCGTGCCCCCGCCGGTCGAGATGGTCGAGGCCGACGCCGAGTTCTGATCCGGCTCCTACCGGCGGGCCGCAAGGCCCGCCGGAACACCATCCCTCGGTGTCCGGCGAGCAGATCTGCCTTCTTGGGCCGGGGGCACTAGAGGGAATGGGCAGCCAGCCCATTCAGTGCGGCGGCCCCCCACGCCGATGACAACGAGGTGACGGACCTCGTTCCTTACGAACCTCTCGGCGGGCGTGCGCCGGTTCGTCTCCTTCAACGTTGGGATGCTCACCCGAAATGGGCATTGGCCCTGCGCGTCCTGCTGGCTGTCTTCCCGGCCTTGGTCGCCTTCTTCGTCATGCGGATCGCGTTGGCCGTGCTGCCCCCGGACGAGGCCCCGATCCCGCCGCTGCCGTGGTTTGCCGGGGTCGCGCTCGTGGGTGTGGCTCTGGCGGTGGCGGCCGAGCGGGTGGCCCGACGGTTCCTTCCCCTGGTGGCCTTCCTGCGGTTGTCGATGGCGTTTCCGGATCAGGCACCATCTCGGTTCGCCGTCGCCATGCGGACCGGAACGACGCGCCAGCTGGAGCGACGCATCGAGGAGATCCGCTCGGTCGGCTTGGTCGGCATCCCCGAAGAGCAATACGGCTCGATGGTCCTCGAGTTGGCGGCCGCACTCTCGGTGCACGACCGGCTGACCCGGGGCCACGGTGAACGGGTCCGGGCGTACACGGATCTCATCGGCCAGGAGATGGGGTTGCCCGAGGACGACATGGAGAAGCTCCGCTGGGCGTCGCTCCTGCACGACGTGGGCAAGTTGTTCGTTCCGTCGGAGATCCTGAACAAGCCGGGGAAGCTCACAGCCGAGGAGTTCGACATCATCAAGCGGCACCCGCTGGACGGCCTGAGGCTGGTGGCGCCGCTGCAGGATTGGCTGGGTCCCTGGGTCCTGGCGGTCGGCCAGCACCATGAACGGTGGGATGGCGGCGGATACCCATTCGGCCTCGCGTCGACCGACATCCATCTGGGCGCCCGCATGGTGGCCGTGGCGGATGCCTTCGACGTCATGACCTCGGCCCGGTCGTACAAGGCCCCGATGAAGGTGTCCGAGGCCCGCGCCGAGCTGACTCGGTGTGCCGGCCGACAGTTCGACCCGGTGGTCGTGCGGGCCTTTCTGAGTGTCGGCCTCGGACGCATGCACCACTTCTCCGGGCCCATCGGCGTGCTGATGAACCTGGGTGCGCTCGGTGGATCGCAGATCCTGCCGCAGGCGGCCCCGATGGTCTCGAGCCTCGTCGCCGCCAGTGCGATGACCATGGTCGGGCTCCCCCCGGCGCTGGATGAGTACCGAGTCACCGACCGACCGTCCGCGCTCGCCTACGCGGACGACGCCACGATCGATGGTGGCGCGACGCTCCTGGACCCGGTGACAACGGTCGTCACCGTCGACCCGCCGATCGTCGCGCCCTCGGCGGCGCCGACGTCGACTCCGGGTGGGGGCCGCGCGGACAATGGCTCGGATGCCGACGGTGGCTCGGGTGCGGGCGGTTCCGCGCCCGACGAGGCCGCATCGTCGACGACGAGCTCGGGTCCGGGCTCGACCACGTCGACTTCCACCCCGCGCACCGGGTCGGGGGCATCGACACCGACCACCGTCCCGCCCGAAACGCGTTCGGGTGGTGGGCAACCACCGGCGGGCTCACCGACGAACTTGCCGGTGACCGGTGCGATCATCGTCGATGAGGACGGCGAGGGTGCGTGGCGGGTGACCGGTACCGGTTCGGCGCCCGCGGTGGAGCTCATCGGCGCCCCGACGAACGGCGAGTCGTCGGTTCAGACGGGGATGTCGGCGCTCGACGACGTGCCGTCGGGCTCACCGGACCTGGCCGCGCAGTCGACCCGCTGGTCGGTGGTCGTGACCTATCGACCAGTCGCGGAGTTCAACGGCACGGACACCGTGGTGGTTCGGTCCTGTCGAGGTTACGCGTGCGTCACCACCACGGTGTCGGTCACGGTGTCCAGTCGCAACGATGCGCCGGCGGTCGAGGCCCGCGACGTCACCCGGTCGGTTTGTGGGAGGTTGACCCCGAGCGAGCTGATCGCCGGGGGCCGAGACGCCGACGGAGACCCGCTGTCGCTGGTGTCCGTGCGTCGGGCGGACGGTCAGCCGGCGGCCATCACCAACCTCGGCACGTTGGGGCTCGGGACCGAGACCCTGACCGTCACCGTGGCCGACGCGGCTGGTGCGCAAGCGAGCGGCCCGGTGACGGTGATGGTGAGCGCCGCGGAAGCGGTATGGGCCGGCATGGTGCCGACCGGTGCCGGCCCGACGATTCCGTCGTGCGCGCCCGCCATCGCCTCGGTCACCTGGCACCTCGATGGCGACGAGGTCGGCACGACGAGCACGGCGGAGTTCGACCTCCGCAGCGCGACCGATGATTGGAACGGCCTGCTCGACGACCTGGTGGATCGGGGTGACCATACGCTGACCGCCGAACTGCATCTGATCGACGGGTCGACGACGGAGCTGGTGCACTCGTTCTCGGTCGCCAGTGGGAACTCCGGGAACGGGAACTCGGGTAGCGGGAGTGGCACCAGCACCAGCACGAGCGGAACCGGTGGTGGTGGCTCCGGAAACAGCGGTTCTGGCAACAGCGGGAACGGCACCAGCGGATCCGGGCACGGCGGGAACAGCGGAAGCAACGGGCTCGCGAGCGGCACGGTCGGAGGCGGTGGCGCGGGAAGCGGCAACAACGCCGTCGGCAACGGAGTCAGCGACGATGATTGAGTCGGTCGACTCACCGGGTAGGTGCGACAGGCCCATGGAGACGGTGGCTGCGATCGGTCGATGACACGAAGGTGACCGAACTCGTCGCCCACGAACCACCGCAGGAGCGAGCACCCGTTCGCCAACTGCAGCGGTGGAATGCCCACCCGAAGTGGGCGCTGGCGGCGCGGATCGGCCTGGGTGCCTTCCCGGCCGTCGTGGCCTTCGGCGTGATGCGACTCGCGTTGGAGATCTCCCGGCCCGAGGATGCGCCGATCGGTCCGTGGATCTGGTTCGTTGTCGTCACCGCAGCCGGCGTTGCAGCGGCGTTGGCCGCCGAGCGTCTGGGCCGCCGTTTCCTGCCGTTGGTGGCGTTCCTCCGACTGTCCATGGTGTTCCCCGACCAGGCGCCGTCGCGATTCGCGGTGGCCATGCGGACGGGCACGACGCGTCAGCTGGAGCGACGTATCGAGGAGATCCGAGCGGTCGGCCTGGAGGGGATCCCCGAGGAGCAGTTCGGCTCGATGGTTCTGGAGCTCGCGGCGACGTTGTCCGTGCACGATCGCCTGACCCGAGGACACAGCGAGCGGGTGCGCGCCTACACCGACCTCATCGCCGCAGAGATGGGCCTGCCCGACGATGACGTCGAGAAGCTACGTTGGGCATCGTTGCTGCATGACGTGGGCAAGTTGTTCGTTCCGTCCGAGGTCCTGAACAAGCCGGGTCGGCTGACCCCGGAAGAGTTCGACATCATCAAGCAGCACCCGCTCGACGGTCTGCGACTCGTGGCGCCGCTGCGGGATTGGCTGGGCCCGTGGGCCCTCGCCGTGGGGCAACACCACGAGCGGTGGGATGGCGGTGGGTATCCCTTCGGCCTGGCCGGGACCGACATCCACCTCGGCGCCCGGATCGTGAGCGTCGCCGATGCCTTCGACGTGATGACCTCGGCCCGTTCGTACAAGGCGCCGATGAAGGTGGCCGCGGCTCGGGCCGAGCTCGCCCGGTGTGCCAGCCTCCAGTTCGATCCCACGGTCGTGCGGGCCTTCCTCAGCGTCGGGCTGCCCCGGACGTCCCAACTGTCGGGTCCACTCGGCATCTTGATGAACCTGGGTTCGATCGGCGGCGCCCAGATCTTGCCGCAGGCCGCGCCCGCTCTGGCCGGGCTGGTGGCGGCCAGCGCCCTCACCGCGGTGGGCCTCCAGCCGGTGCTCGACGCGCGATCGGCCGGCGCCGATGTGCCGGCGGCGATCGCCTTCACCGACGACGAAGGACTCGTTGCGGCGACGTCGATCGTGGGTTCGGTCGGCGAGCCCGGGGTGGCGTCGTCAGCGGGACCGATCGAGGCTGGTGCCGACCAATCGACCGAAGTGGGCGTCGACCGGAGTGGGCCGACGGTCACCGGCGACTCGGGGCCGCCGTCGTCGACCGGGAGCCTCACGCCCGGTACCGTGCCCGCCCCAACGATCCCGCGTGCTGGAGGTACGGCCACGACACCGACCGTTCCGGCCGGCGGCAATGGTGATGGAAGCAGCGGTGGTGAAGGGACCACCTCCACGACGACCATCCCGGAGGCGACGTCGCCTTCGTTGCCGTCGGTTCCCAACCTTCCCTCGACGAATCTTCCCGTCACCGGATCGTTGGTCTTGGCCGAGGATTCGAGCGGTGCGTGGACCGTCACCGGAACCGGCTCCGTCCCGGTGCTGACGCTGGTGGGCGGCGCCGTCCATGGCGATGTTTCCCTGTCGGCCGATCTCCTCCAGGCGGGCGTCGGCGCCACGCCTGGGCAGTGGGTCGTCGCCGTGAGTTACACCCCGGACTCCCAGTTCAATGGATCGGACCAGGTCGTCGTCCGATCCTGTCGCTGGTCGGCGTGTGTCGACGCCACGGTGTCCGTCTCCGTGTCGCCGGTCAACGACCCGCCGTTCGTGAATCTCGCGGCGGTGGAGCGATCGATCTGTGGGCAGATGGTGCCCGACGAGCTCCTGTCGGGCGCATGGGACATCGAAGGCGACGCGGTGACTCTGATGACGGTGACCCGATCCGACGGCTCTCCGGTCGATCTGTCGAACCTGGGCCTGCTCGGGGTCGGGCCCGAGACCTTGATCGTCACCGTCGAGGACGCCCACGGGGCCCGGACGAGCGGGCCGCTGACCGTGACCGTCACGGCGAACGAGGTGTCCTGGGACGGGCTCACCTGGTCGGGCTCGGGTCCGGCGATCCCGGGCTGCGAGGCGGCGATCGACACGGTGACGTGGCAGCTCGACGGGGTCACCGTGGGTACGGCGACGGAGGGTGATTTCGACGTCAGGAGCGCGATCACCAACTGGCTCGCGCTGCTGTTCGACCTCCTGGCCCCGGGGAGTCACACCATTTCGGCCCAGGTGCAGTTCGCCGATGGATCGACGATGGTGCTTGACCACACCTATTTCATCGGTGGCTGAGGGCTTGATCGGCGCCTGATCGGACGCGGTCGTCCCGGACCATCCCCGGCCGGGTAGCGTCGTCGCCTGATGTGGCGATCGGTCCGAGCCTGGCGGCTCCTGCTCGTGCTCGTGGCCGCCGCGGTGATGCTCACGTCGTGCCGCACCGACGCAGTCGTCAACGTCGTGGTCGACGATTCCGGCGCCGGCACCGTGACCCTTGAGGTGACCCTCGACGATGAGGTCGTTGCCCGCCTGGGCGATCCGGCAGCGGCGCTGGAGCTCGACGACGCCCGTGAGGCGGGGTGGACCGTCGTCGGACCGACCGCCGGTGTGGGCGGCACGGTGATCAGCGCGACGAAGCCGTTCGCCAATCCGGACCAGTTCGCCGCGGTCGTCGCCGAGCTCGGCGGCGAGTCCGGCGTGCTGCGTGATTTCGCGTACACCCGCGAACGGTCCTTCGGCCAGACGACGTATCGCATCGATGGATCGATCGATCTCTCTGGTGGCCTCGAGTCGTTCGGTGACGACGCCCTGGCGACGACCCTCGGTTCGCCGATCGGATGGTCCGCCACGGACCTCGAAGCCGAGCTCGGCGGGCCGGCCGGTGAGGCGTTCAGCCTTACCGTGCGAGCCGATCTCCCGGGCGACATGTCGGCATCGGGCGCCACGGTGGACAACGGCGTGGCGTCGTGGTCGCCGCAGCTGGGCGACCCCCCGGTCGCGGTGCGGGCCGAGGGCGCGGTCCACGATCGGACTCCATCGCTGTTGGCGGGGCTGGCCCTCGCCGCGGCTGCGGTGGCGATCGTGGTCGTCGTGCTCGGTGCGCTGTCTCGCCGCCACCGCGACCGATCGGCCGAGCAGCGGGGGCACCGTGACGGCGTTCCACCGCCTCGTCCCGGGCGGACCGACGCCTCATCGGCCTCGGCACCGGGCGCCGGCCGGGTCCTCGTGGTCGGTGGGCACGGTGCGTTGTTCACCGTCCCGGATGTGGTGGGCCGGCTGTTCGGTCCCTTCTGCCGGGAACTCGGCTCCCGGGTTCCGGCCGCCGAGATCAGCGAGCGGTACCGGGAGGCGACGTTGGGTCGGCTGGCGCCGGCCGAGCTGTGGCCGGCGGTCGGAGTCGAGGGCGAGACCAGCTCGCTCGACCGGGAGTACCTCAGCCGCGTTGATGCCGACGACGAAGCATTGGCCCTCCTGGATCGGGCCGCCGATCAGGGCTGGGCCACGGCGGTCGTCGTCAACGACGTCGGCGTGTGGAGTCAGAGGCTGCGGCGCCGTTTCGGGCTCGAGGACGTGGTCGACCACTGGGTGGTCAGCGGTGACGCCGGGATCCGGCTCCCGGACCCGGCGTTGTACGAGGCCGTCCGGCGCCGATCTGGCGTGAGTGCGTCGGCCATGGTGGTCGTCGACAGCCGTCTCCAGTTCCTCGACGTGGCGGCGAGCCTGGGTGCGGTCACGATCTGGTACCGGCCGCCCGCCGATGCGCCGCGGGATCGGGCGCATCGGCACGTCTGGTCGTTCGACGAGATCGACCTCAGCCGGTTCTGAGCCGGCCGGCCGCGACCGGTTTCGGCGTGCCGAGACCGTCACACCCCTTGCGTAGGGTCGAGGTCATGTCACGCAAGTCAGATTTCCGATGCCTCGAGTGCGGGGTGAGCACGCCCAAGTGGGCGGGCCGGTGCTCGGGGTGCCAGGCCTGGAACACCCTCGTGGAGGAGGTGGTCGCTCCCGGGTGGCCGTCCAGTCAGCTCGCGGATCAACCGGAGCCGCTCGATGAGATCGATGTCGCCATCTGGGCGCCTCGGTCCACCGGGGTAGCGGAGGTCGATCGGGTGACGGGTGGCGGTCTGGTGCCGGCGTCGGTCACCTTGATCGGAGGTGAGCCGGGCATCGGCAAGTCCACGCTCCTGCTCCAGATGGCGGCGCGCCGCCCGGGCTCGTCGCCGGTCTTGTACGCCACCGGGGAGGAGTCCAAGCAGCAGGTACGTCAGCGGGCCGAGCGGCTCGGGTTGGTCCGCTCATCGGTCTCACTCGTGGCCGAGGCGTCGCTGCCGGCGATCCTCGGCCACATCGACACGCTCAAACCGGAGCTGGTGGTGATCGACTCGGTGCAGACGATGTTCGATCCCGATCTCGGTTCGCCACCGGGGTCGGTCGGTCAGGTCCGGCACGTGTCCGCACGATTGGTCCGTCTCGCCAAGGAGACGGGGGTCGCCGTGGTGCTCGTCGGCCACGTCACCAAAGATGGCGCGCTCGCCGGGCCTCGGGTGCTCGAACACGTCGTCGACACTGTGCTCGAGTTCTCCGGTGATCGCCATCAGGGGTTGCGTATGTTGCGGGCGGTGAAACATCGGTTCGGCTCCACGGGTGAGCTCGGCCTGTTCGAGATGGGAGAGCAGGGCCTGGTCGAGTTGCCGGATGCGTCGACCACCTTTCTGGCTGACCGCCCGGGCGGCGTGTCGGGGTCGGTCGTGGCGGCGACGATCGAAGGTTCGCGACCGTTGATGGTCGAGGTGCAGGCACTGGTGAGCCGGGGGCGTCGCGAGGGTGTGCCTGGTCCTCGCATTTCTCCGGGCCTCGATGGCAGCCGGCTGGCGCTCGTTCTCGCCGTGATCGAACAGCGGCTGGGTCTGTCGTTGTCCGGTGCCGATGTGTATGCGGCGGCCATCGGAGGGGTCAAGGTCCGTGAGCCGGGCCTCGACCTACCGCTCGCGCTGGCCGTGGTGTCGTCGGTGTGTGAGGTCACGCTGCCCGCCGATCTGGTGGCGGTCGGGGAAGTCGGGTTGTCCGGTGAGTTGCGCCAGGTCGGGCGCATGGATCGGCGTTTGGCCGAAGCGTCCCGGCTCGGGTTTCGCGGCGCCATCGTCCCGTTCGCAACTCCCGACCTCCCGGTCGGCTTGACCCTTCACCGCGCCGCCTCCCTGGTTGACGCCGTGGCCCTCACGGGCATGGGCGCCGACCGCTCACGGCGTGCCTCCTGACCTCGATGGGTCGCATGCGCCACCGCGTGAACCAGCCCAGTTTGGGCTCTGGCTCGGCCACGTGTGACGGCATCACTAGACTCGCCGCGTGCGCAAGCGACCTTCGCCCGAGATGCTCGATGCTTTGCGGACCAGCGCGCCCGGCACCGACCTGCGAGATGGGCTCGATCGGATCATCCAGTCCAAGATGGGCGCCCTCGTCGTCATCGACGACACCCCCGCAGTTCGGCGCATCTGCTCGGGTGGGTTCGAGCTCGATGCACCGTTCACGCCCCAGCGGGTGGCCGAGCTGGCCAAGATGGATGGCGCCATCATCTTGAACCGTGACGCCAGCCGCATTCACCGGGCCAACGTGCACCTCGTGCCCGATCCCGGCGTCGAGACCAACGAGACCGGTACCCGGCACCGCACGGCCGAACGAGTCGGCAAGAGCTTGGGTGTACCGGTGGTTTCGGTCTCGGAGGAACGAAGCGTCATCACGATCTATCGAGGCCGGGAGGCGCAGACGGTCGAGGACCCGGCCCGGTTGATCGTCCGGTCGAACCAGGCCCTCCAGACCCTGGAGCGCTACCGCCAGCGGCTCGACACCGTCATGGCCAACCTGCTCGGACTCGAGGTGGAGGACCTCGCCTCCCTGCGAGACATGTTGGTGGTGTTGCAGCGGCTGGAGCTCGTCAGCCGCATCGCCGCCGAGATCGAGCTCGACATCGTGGAACTGGGCGCCGACGGCCGACTGGTCCAGCTCCAACTCGACGAGCTCATGCTCGGGGTCGAGGACGAGCGCGAGCTGCTCATTCGTGACTACTTCCACGAGGACGCCTCCTGGCATGTCGAGGAGTCGCTCGCCGCCCTCGACGCCTTGGAGGAAGGCGACCTGCTGGAACTGTCGGAGTTGTCGGGCGTGCTTCATCTCCCAGGCCGATCCATCGATCTCGACGCCAGCGTCACCCCGCGGGGGTTCCGACTCCTGTCCCGGGTGCCGCGGCTCCCGAACGTCATCGTCGAGCGCATCGTGGGCCACTTCGCCGACCTGCCGCGCATCATCCGGGCCACCATCGACGAGCTCGAAGAGGTGGAAGGCGTCGGGTACACGCGTGCCCGGTCGGTGAAGGAAGCGTTGTCGCGGATCACCGAGACCAGCATCCTCGGCACCTACCGGTAGCGAAGCCCTCCGGTGACGCAGGTCGCCTAAGGTGCCCGCGGTGGCTGGGTGCCGGCGCTGCGGAGCGCCCCTCGACAAGGCGGCACGGTTCTGTGGTTCCTGTGGCGCGTCCATCGGGTTGGCAACGGTCTCGCTGGTCGAGGTCGAAGGCGTGGAGGACTCCTTGGGCTGGGAGGTCTCGTCGACCGCTGGGCCGGCCGACCGCGTGCCGAGCTGGTGGCCCATACGGCGGATCGTGGCGCTGGCCGCGGTCGTCGCCGCGGCCGTGGTGGGGGTGGTGGCCGCGACCGGGGGGGATGGAGACGCCGAACCGGTCGCGGAAACGCCGACATCGACCACGGACGTGCCGGTTTCGAGCACGACTCAACCGGGATCCTCCGTGAGCGACGGCACCCCGGTGTCCGCCGAGGTACTGCGCCTGGTCGATGGAACCGGGGCGGCACTGCCCGCCCCGGTTCTGGGTGAGCCGACCGGGTTGTCGCTGGTCGGGTACAACAACGGCGAGATCGCGCTCGTCGACTTGGACACGGGAGCGGTGAACCTCCGATCCGACCGTGTCCACATCGGAGATGACGATGTCGACGTCCTGTTGCTCGCCGCCGTGGATGATCGGCTCCTTCTCCACGTGGCGGGGAATTCGGCGCCCAGAACCGTCTCGATCGGACCGGCGGGCGCCGTCGAGTTGGCGATCGAGGACGGAGGGTTGGTCGATGGTCTGTTTGCCGTACCGGGGCGGCCGGCCGTCTGGCAGGTACCGACGCCCATCGGTATGGAGTCGACGAGCCGCGCGCAGCTGATCAGCCTCGATACCGGCGACGTCGAGGCGACCATCGACATCCCCCCCGGCGTGTTCCTGGTGGGAGCCACCGGACGAGGCATCATCGTCACGGGCGTGGGCGGGGTGTACGAGATCCCAGTCGGCGGCCTGGCCCGTCGCCTGTCGGCGGGCTGGGCATTCTTGCCCCCCTTCAGCCGATCGGTCGCCTCGCCATCGGGACCGCTGCTCATCGAGACCTGTGACGACACCTTGAGCTGCGAGACGAACCTCCTCGACGCGGCGACGGGTTTGGCCCGATCGACAGCGCTCGCGGCGCACGGGTTCTCCAGCTGGGGCGCGATCGCGTCGCCCGACGGGCGTCACGTTCTCGGGTGGGACTACGCCTCCGGGGCCTTGTTGCTCATCGACGCGGAGGACGGACGCGAAGTCGAGCTGTACACGAGCGAGTTCGATGGTGAGCCGTCGGCGATGTGGTCACCCGATGGCCGGTGGCTCATCTACGTCGAGGGTGGGCTCCCCGTGGTGGTCGATACCAGCGACGACTCGACCCACGTCGTCCAGATCGAAGGGCGCCGTCCAACGTCGGAGCAATGGGTGATCCTCCCGACTGTGGTGGCGTCGCTGCTGTTGGACCCGGCGGTCGGCGAATGAGCCGGCGCAGCAGTTGCCGGCGCTGTGGGGCGACGCTCGACAAGGCGGCGCGGTTTTGCGGCTCGTGCGGCACGTCGGTGGGGTCCGCCGCGGTGTCGCTCGTCGAGGTCGAAGGGGTCGAGAGCACGCACGGCTGGGAGGTCACCTCCACGGTCGATGCCGGTGATGGGAGGCCGGTTCGACCTCGCCGGTGGCTGATGGTGGCCGGCGGAGGTGTTGCTGCCGCGCTCATCGCCCTGGCGTTGACCGGCGGGGGTGACCCCGACGGTGCCGAGGATCCGGCGGCCGAGGACACTTCCGGCGCCCCGCAGCCGTCCACGACCGTGGACGAGCCGGTGTGGCCTCCGACCTCCCGGCCGCCGCCGACCACGACGATCGTCCCCGAACCGAGCCTGGTCGACGGTGCCGGCAACCCGATCGCCGCTCCCGTGCTCGGCGAGCCGACCGGCCTCACCATGGTTGTCGGAGGCGCAGGAGCACTGGCCTTCGTCGACCTCGACAGCTCCGCTATCACGGTCGTGGACATCCCGGGACGGGTCGACCTGCTCACTCACATCGGGTCCGATGTGTTTGCCCTGTCGTTCAACGGCGAGCCCTGGACCCGCGTGACGGCCGACGGTATGGCACCTGTGATCTACCCGGGTGACGAGAACGGAACTGAGACGGGCCTGGACACGACGGACCAGTTCGGAGTTGGGCCGGGACCCGCCGGCGCCTTGTGGCTCATCCCCTTTTCCTACGATTCCAGTGCCGTGCCGCTAGCTCACCTCGTGCCCACCGAGAGCGGCGAGATCCTCGATTCGATCGAGATTCCCACCGGGTCGTACCCGGTGGCGGTGTCGGGAGATTCGGTGATAGTGGCCGCCCCGGGCGGGATCTACGCGCTGCGCTCGGCGACCGAACCCAGGCGGCTGTCTCCCGGTTCGGTGATCAACGGCTTTTCAGGACAGGAGTTCACGTCGCGCTGGCTCGTGGTGATGGAATGCGACCCACGACTGACGTGCGAGACGGTCGTGCTCGACGCGGCTGGTGGTGATCGGCATCCCGTGACCGACGCCTTTCCCCGCGTTGCCAGCGCGTACGTCACCGTGGCGCCCGACGGCCGTCACGCCGTCGTCCAGGACTGGTCCGCTGGTTCGTCCGATGTCGTGAACCTCGAGACGGGCGCGACGACGGCACTTCCTTTTGTCGGCCCCCTCGGAATCGGCGCGGTGTCGTGGTCGGGCGACGGACGATGGGTGCTGGGGATCATGTTCAGCGATGGACCTGCGCTCGTGGTCTTCGACACGGCTACGGGGGCCACGCACCGGATCCACATCGCCGACTTCCGGACCGAGACGTCCCCGGCGCTGCTCGTGCCCACGGCGGACGTGGCGGACATCGTCGCCGCCGCCGGGGTGCCCGGCGAGCTGTCTCCTGCCGTGGACGGGTAGGGAGCTGACCGAACCGGCACGGCTGAACATTTCTTTCACACGCCTAACCTTTTCGGGCGGCGGTGCCGTTTCACGAGCATGGCGAAGGCGTCCTCCGCTGGCTCGGCCAGCACCTGGCTCGTGCGTCACCGCACGTTTCCCCTGATCGCGTTGACGGTCGTGAGCGCGATGGGTCTCAGCTCGATGGCCCTCGTGGCCGACGAACCCGACTCGGCTCCGGCCGCGGCGACCGTGGACACCGTCGCCCTCGGCTCGCCGACTTCTCGGGCGAAGCCAGATGAGATACCGGTCGACACGGCCGTGGTGGCCCTCGACGCGTCGACGACGGTAGCGCTGACGGCCTCGGCGCCCGCGCCGACGGTCGCGCCCCGGCTCGTCGTCAACGCCCCGAGCGCGGCGAGCCCGGCGGCCGCCCCGGCGCCACCCACTGCCACCACCGCCCCGCCGTCGTCGACGAGCCCGCCCGCCCCGGTGCCCCCCACCACCGTCCCTCCGGTGACCGCACCCCCGACGACCGCCCCACCGGCCACACTTCCGCCGACCACCACTGCGCCGGGATCCACGAACACCCTCACCTACACCTTCTCGGGCGTGGCGACCGAGATCCTCATCACCCAGACCAACGGCTCGGCCATCTCGGTGGCCTCCGTGACGTTGGCCGCCGGCTGGCGGTACTTCGTCTCGGCCAACGGTCCGAGCGAGATCCACATCGACTTCCGACGAACCGATGATGACGACGAGGGCGAAGCGGCGTGGGTGTTGGTTCGAGAAGGTTCACAACTGACCGTCCACGAGGAGCGATGACCATGGCTGACCTGTCCCCCGAAGAGCGCGTGGCCCGGCTGCAGGCGCGGCGTGCCGCAGCCGCGGCCGAAGTGACCGGAGTGACGGGAGCGCCATCCGCGGTCGCCGCAGCATCCCGGTCCGAGGTCCCCACGCCGAACCGGGCCCATCGCCGGGCGTTGAATCGCAAGCCGCATCCGGCCGGATCGAGCCGCCGTTTCGTCGGACTGTCCGCGGTGGCTGGATTCGTCGGACTGGTCCCCGTGATGGGCCCGTTGACTGCGTCAGCGGCCTCGGTCGGCACCACGACGAGTGGGACTGTGCCGGTGGACACCGTCGCCCCGCTGGTCGACGGCGCGGCGCCGGTCCCGACCTCGATCGCGGTGACCACGACGGCCGCCGTCGATCCGCTGACGGGGCTGCCCGTCGTGGTCGACCCGCTCACGGGGCTGGCCGTCACGACCGGCTCGGTCCCCGGAGCCCTCGGTTTCGTCGCTCCGGCTCCCCCCGCGTCCGGCTCATTCGCAGTGCCCGCGCCCGCTCCGTCGGGCGGCAGCGCTCCGGCCGCGACTCCGGGAACCCCGGCCGCTCCGATACCCGCGCCCGTTCCGGCGAGCCCTTCTGCGCCCGCCCCCGCTGTCCCGGTCGCTCCCGCCCCGGCTCCCGCGGAGATCGCGCCGGCCGAGACCGCCCCTCCGGCCGCCGCGCCCCCCGTCACCGCTCCTCCGGCGACGGCACCTCCCGCGACCGCGCCCCCGCGACCGCACCTCCGGTCACCGCTCCTCCGGCGACGACTCCGCCGACCATCCCTCCGCCCCCTCCGACGACGGCTCAGTCCGGCGGCTGACCCGGATTCACCGAGGAGTCCACATGAACGATGTCAACCCGCAGGTGTGGTGGTACGTGTCCCGCTCGGCCGGGATCGTGGCATGGGTCCTCGTGACCCTGTCGGTCTGCTGGGGCCTGTTCATCAGCACGAAGGCCGTGGCCAAGGCGTCGGCCCCCGCCCGGCTGCTCGACCTGCATCGGTTCCTCGGCGGGTTCGCGGTCATGTTCACCGCCGTGCACCTCGTCGGTCTGGTGGCGGACAACTACGTGTACTTCGGCTGGTCCGAGCTGTTCGTGCCCATGGCCAGCACGTGGAAGGCGGGCGCGGTGGCGTGGGGGATCGTCGCCTTCTACCTGCTCATCGCCATCGAGCTCACGTCCTTGGCCATGAAACGCCTGCCGCGGCGCGTGTGGCTGGCGGTTCACCGGTCGAGCTTTCTGCTCTTCGTCTTCGGCACCTACCACGGCTTGCTGGCCGGGACCGATCACGAGAACGTGTGGTATCGGATGTCCGTGGTGGCCTCCGTGAACGTCGTGGCCTTCTTGACGATCGTGCTCATCATGGCCAAACGGAAGGCGGCACTCGACGCGGCGAGCGGCTCGAGCCGGGCGGTCAGCGCCCGCGGTTCGGCCGGTACGGTCAGCGCGAGCGGATCTGCAGCTGTCGCCGGTCCCGGATGACGTAGCGGCGTTCGTGTTGCTCCATCCAGCCCAACCGGACGAACGAGGCGATGGCCTTGTTGACCCGCTCTCGTGAGGCGCCGACCAGGCCGGCCAGCTCTTCTTGCGTGATGGGGAGGGTGAACTCGTCGTTGTCGCCGGCCAGTTCGAGGAGGCGCTTGGCGGTGCGGCCGGTGACGTCGAGGAACACCGAATCGGCGAGCGCTTCGTCCATGTTGCGCAACCGCCGCACCAGCATGGACACCACGGCCCAGAGCATCTCGGGGCGTTCGTCGTACAGCTGACGGATCGGTTCGTAGGGGAGTTCGAGCACCTCGGATGGTTCGAGCGCCCGCGCCTCGGCGGACCGTCCGTCATCGTTGAACAGGCCCATCTCCCCGAACAGTTCGCCCTCCTCCATGAGGGCGACGACGGACTCGCGTCCGTCGAATGACTTGTTGGCGATGGCGATGCGGCCACGGGCGACGATGTGCAGACCGTCGGCCTTGTCGCCCTCGCCGTAGAGGACCTCGTTGCGGCGGAGACGACGCGTGGAACCGCGGCCGGCCAGCGTGGCGAGATAGTCGGGGTCGAGACCTGCGAACAGCTCGGTGGCGCCCAGAAGTGCGGTGTTGTCCATGTGACCAGCCATCCTAGTCAGCGTGCTGAACCCCGATTGTCGGACATGCAAGCAGGCGAACCCCAGTCGAGCTTCGGAGCCATCGTGCTGATGGGTGTCTGGGCCGTTGTCGTCGCGGCCGGTTCCGGCGCGCGATTCGGAGGGGCGAAGCAGTTCGCGGTCATCCGAGGTCTGACCGTCCTTCAGCGGTCCGTGGCTGCGCTGGCCCCTCATGTCGACGGCGTGGTGGTCGTGGTGCCCCCGGGGGAGGTGGGGATGCACCCGGTCGACGTGGCGATTCCCGTGGTGGCGTGCGCCGGCGGTGTGACCCGTTCGGACTCCGTGCGGCGGGGGTTGGCGTGCGTTCCCGCGACGGCAGAGTTCGTCCTCGTCCACGACGCGGCGCGCCCGCTCGTTCCCGACGCGGTCGTGCGTCGGGTCATCGACTCCGTGCGGGCCGGGGCCGACGCGGTGGTGCCGGCGGTGCCGGTGACCGACACGATGCGCTCCGTCGACGGTGGTGTGGTCGACCGGTCGAAGCTCATCGCCGTCCAGACCCCGCAGGGTTTTCGAGCTGACGTTCTCCGGCACGCGCACGGTACGGGAGCCGAGGGCACCGATGACGCCGGGGTCGTGGAGTCGGCAGGCGGTACGGTCACGGTGGTGAACGGCGACCCGTCGAACCTCAAGATCACCACGCCGACCGACCTGCTGATCGCCGAAGCCCTCCTGTCCGCCCGGCTCGACCTCGGCGATGACCTGGGCCGGCGCGCCGTGACGGACATACGCGTGGGCATGGGGTTCGACGTGCACCCCCCGAGCGACGATCCGGAGCGCAGCTTGGTGCTCGGGGGCGTGAGCTTCGAAGGGGCGTGCGGTCTCGCCGGGCACAGCGATGCCGACGTGATCGCCCATGCGGCGACCGACGCCCTTCTCGGTGCGGCCGGCCTCGGCGACATCGGCTCCTGGTTTCCGGACACTGAGCCCGCCCTGGCCGGTGCCGACAGCCTGGTGCTGCTCGCGGCGCGGTCGAAGCAGTGCGTGAGGCCGGTTGGGCGCCGGTCAACGTGGACTGCGTGGTCGTGCTCGACACCCCGAAGTTGGCCCGCGCCGCCAGGAGATGCAGGACCGTCTCTCGGCCGCCGTCGGTGCGCCGGTGACGGTGAAGGGCAAACGAACCGAGGGTGTCGGCAGCCTGGGCCGCGGAGAAGGTGTCGTGGCGTGGGCCGTGGCGCTGGTCTCGCGCCGTGCCGCGACGGACGAACAGGAGAGCTGATGAGCAGAGGTCCCGCACGAGGTCCTTCCGGACCCGCCAAACGTTCGGGTCCCGCACGGGGTCCGTCGGCCCGGAGCTCCGGACCGGCGTCACGATCGGGCGCGCCGGCACCCAAACCCGCGAAGGCGGCACGGTCGGGCGGGGCGGGGCGGGCGGCCGCCCCCTCGGCGGCCGCCACTCCCTCGACCGGTCGGGGTGGGGGCGCCCAGGTCCGGGGGCGGGGTCAACGCGGCGGCCAGCGCAGCGGCCAGCGCGGCACCACCCCCCTGCGGTCCGAGGGCTCCCGCCCGCGGCAACTGGGCGGCGATCAGGTCGAAGGACGCCACGCTGTTCGCGAGTTGCTCCTGGCCGGGACCCGCCGAGTGCGCGAAGTGGTGCTGGCCTCCGGCATGGACGACGCGCCGATCCTCGACGACATCGTCGACCTGTGCGACGAGCAGAAGATCAAAATCAAAGAAGTGTCCAAGAACCGTTTCGACGCCCTCGCCCGGACCGAATCCGCCCAGGGTGTCATCGCCTTGGCCGCACCGCTTCGCGAGCACGATCTCGACGAGCTGGCGCGCTCGGTGCCGGGTCAACCCCCGCCGTTCCTGATCCTCTTCGACGGCGTGACGGACCCCGGCAACCTGGGTGCCGTGCTCCGCAGCGCCGAGTGCGCCGGCGTCACTGGCGTCATCCTGCCTCGCCACCGCTCGGCGCTCGTATCGCCCACGGTGACCAAGACCGCCGCCGGCGCGGTCGAGCACCTGCCGATGGCGGTGGTATCGGGCGCCGCGGGAGCCATCGCCCGACTCAAGGAGCTGGGGGTGTGGGTGGTCGGCCTCGATGCCTCGGCCTCCCGATCCATCCATGACCTGTCGGTGGCCGATGAACCGGTGGCCTTGGTGCTGGGATCAGAAGGCAGCGGGCTGTCCCGCCTGGCCCGCGAGCGGTGCGACGCACTGGCCTCCATACCGCTGCTCGGCATGCTGTCGTCGCTGAACGTGGCCGCCGCGGGAGCGGTGGCCTGCTTCGAGGTCGCCCGTCAACGCGACCTCCGACGGCGTCTCGCAGGTGCCTGAAGGGCCGGCGGGCGAGCTGCCGTCTGGGCCGGCAGGGGAATCGCGGCGCCGGCTCGATCGCGGTCTCGCCGGTCGGGCGGCGGCGGTCGGTGTGGTCGCCGGCTTCCTGTCCGGCATGTTCGGCGTGGGTGGCGGCATCTTGATCGTGCCCGCACTCGTCGCGGTTCTCCGCATGCCCCAGCGGCTGGCCCACGGCACGTCGTTGGCCGCCGTTCTCCCGATCGCCGTTTCGAGCCTGGCCGGTTACTGGTCGGATGACAAGATCGATTGGCCGGTGGCGGCATGGCTCGCGGTCGGTGCAGTCGCTGGTGCCATCCTCGGCACGAAGCTGTTGAACATCCTCCCGCATCGGGCGTTGGGTCTGGCCTTCGCGTCCCTGATGCTGGCCACGGCGCTGCGGCTGGGGCTCGACAACAGCACCGCCGCGGGCCGGTCCGATCTCACGTCGGGATGGGCGATCGGCCTCGTGCTGTTCGGTGTCGTCACGGGGATCCTGTCCGGCCTGCTGGGGGTAGGCGGCGGTGTGATCATGGTGCCGTTCATGGTCGTGCTGCTCGGCGTGCCGGCGGCCGTGGCCCGGGGCACGTCGCTCGCCGTCGTGGTGCCGACTGCGGTGATGGGCACGTGGCGCAACCGCAAGCGACGCAACGCAGATCTCCCCGTGGCGGCGGTGGTGGGGATCGCGGGTGTGGCCTCGGCGTTCGTCGGCTCTCAGATCTCGATCGGACTGAGCGACACCACATCGAACACGTTGTTCGCCGGATTGTTGGCGGTGATCGGGTTGCGCCTGATGCTGCAGCTCCGCCGGACCGAGGCGATCGACTGAACTGTCGTTGTCATCATATCTGATAACATCGGTTGGGTGACGCAGGAACCTCCTCGACTCCGCCTGGTCCTCGCCAAAGCGGCCGAACTGCAGCGGGTCGTCCCAGATGCTGTGCTGGTCGGCGGCGCGGCGGCGGCGCTCCATGCCGGTCACCGGGAGTCCTTTGACCACGATCATGTCGTCGCCGATCTCGACGACCGCTTCGACACGATCCTCGAACACCTCGAGGCGTTGGGCGACTGGTCGCTGGCCCGGGCTCAGCCGGGGAAGATCATCTTGGGAAGTCTCGGCGGCATCGAGACCGGGATCCGGCAGCTCATGCGCCTCCGCCCGCTCGAAACCGTCGTCTTCGACCTGAATGGCGCCTCCCTCGTCGTGCCGACGATCGAGGAGATCTTGCGTATCAAGGCCTGGTTGGCGGTGACCCGGAACCAGACTCGTGATTATCTCGATATCGCCGCGCTGTCCGATTCGATGGGTGTCGACGCTGCGGCCCGTGTCCTTGCCGGAATCGACGAGTACTACCAGGACATCAACGTTCGCCCCGACCCGGTCGCCACCCAGGTCGTGCGTCAGCTCTCGCACCCACGCCCCCGCGACACTCGGACGACTCAGGAGCTCGCACGTTATAAGGGCCTCGCGGCACGATGGCACGATTGGGCCGAGGTGGCCAGGGTGCTGCGAAACGTCGCCGAGGAGATGCTGGCATGACACTCACGTTCCGCAACGTCGACGCCGATCCGGGGAGCGAGCCCGACGACTGGCCGTTCGAAGGGGTCCTGGCCGCGGTCGAGCGCGGCTCGTTGACGGACTGGAGGCGGCTGGTCGCGGCCATACGCGCCCAGCCGTGGGGCCCCTGCGCCCGGGCTGTCGAGGTCATCGTGTCCTGGGGTGAGAACGGTGGGATCGACGCGGTCCTCGGCGGGTGGCTGCGCCGTGCCCGGGACGAGGCCGATCAGGCGACGGCGCGTTCGGTGGGCGAGTACCTGCGCGAAGTGCGCTCCGAGCTCGGAATGAGCCAACGGGAATTCGCTCCGCTTATCGGAACGTCGGCGCAGCGGCTGTCGTCGTACGAGACCGGCCGGGTTGCGCCATCGGTGGCGATCCTCGGCCGGGTTGAGCGCGTCCGGCAGGCGGGGGAGAGCCCGAGGTCGGATTCGAACCGACGACCTGCTGTTTACAAGACAGCTGCTCTGGCCAACTGAGCTACTCGGGCGGGCCGGGGTCAGCGTAGGGCGGACATCAACAATCTCGGTCGCCCATTTGGGCTCACCGTTCGGAATGCCGCCACTTCTCGGTTGATGTGTGGCAGTCTTGCGGCGGGCACCGGGGGATTTCGTCGGTGCTCGCTCCACACCCCGACTCCGGACAGGCTTGCGGCGATGGCGTTGACCGAACGAGAACAGGCGATCCTGGACTTCGAGCGCACCTGGTGGGCCGAGGACGGCCCCAAGGACACCGCCATCCGCGACCGTTTCGAGCTGTCCACCACCCGGTATTACCAACTCCTGACCGAGCTTCTCGATCGTGAGGAGGCCTACGTGTACGACCCTCTCGTCGTCCGGCGCCTTCGCCGGCTCCGTGATCGCCGCCGCCGCGCCCGCTTCGAGGGCCGGTCCGTTCAGGAGCCTCGCGGCCGATGACCGTCCGGGGGCGCAACGGTGGCACCAGCCCGGTCGGGCAGATCGACAGTCGCGCCCTCATCCTCATCGGGGCGGCCGTCATCATCGGGCTCCTGTTGCTGGCCCGAGGGTTCGATTCCGGCGCTGACACCATCTCGAGCGGCGATGTCGCCACCGACGACGGTGCGGCGACCGACGACGGCGGCGGCGACTCCGCCGCGACCGACGGCGCCACCGGCAGCAGCACGACCCTGGCGGTGACCGACGACGGTACCGACACCACGGCCACGGACGGCACGGACGCCGCCGCCACCGATGGCACCGCCGCCGATGGCGGCGTCACCGTCACGCCGGAAACCCGGCTCCCCGCTGAGGTCCAGACGTTGGCGGTCAACGCCACCGACGAGACTGGAATCGCGGGGACGATGGAGGACCGCCTCCTCGCCTTCGGATACCTGTCGGGGACAGCGGATGGCGTCGATGCGTCGGCGTCCCAGATCCTCTACCGCGACGGGTACGACGCCGACGCCTTGGCGCTCGCCGCCTCCCTCGGCGTGCCACAGACCCTCGTGGCCTTGCTGACGGCGACCTCGGACACGATCGTGACCGGCGCCGACAACATCGTCGAGGCGGACGCCGCCCACATCATCGTGGTCCTGGGCACCGACGGAGCGATTCGCTGATCGGCGGCTGATCGGGTCGCGTTCCTGGCACCATGGCGCCCATGCGTGTGGTGCTCGCCCCCGACAAGTTCCGTGGCACCGCCACGGCGGCCGAGATGGTCGAGGCGCTGGCGGCCGCCGTCCAGTGTGATGGACACGACGCTGACCGCTGTCCGGTGGCCGACGGCGGGGAGGGCTCGCTCGACGTCCTGGGCGGGGCCAACCGGGCGACCGTGGTGTCGAACCCGCTGGGGGAGCCGGTCGAGGCGGCGTGGCGGATCTCGTCCAAGACCAGCACCGCGGTGATCGAGATGGCCCGCGCTTCAGGGCTCGCGCTGGTCGGGGGCGCCGAGGCCAACGACGCGATGACGGCCTCGACCTACGGCACGGGCGAGCTCATTGCGGCCGCCGCAGAAGCCGGAGCGCGGCGCATCATCGTCACCGCCGGCGGATCGGCCACGACCGACGGCGGTCTCGGCGCCCAGCGCGCCATGTTCCCGATGGGCCGATATCGGGGCATCGAGATCGTCGTCGCGTGCGATGTGCGCACCCGATTCGTGGATGCCGCCGCGGTGTTCGCCGCGCAGAAGGGCGCCTCGCCGGCGCAGGTCGAGCTCCTGCGCCGCCGGCTGGAACGACTGGCCGATGTCTACGAGGAGGAGCACGGCGTGAACGTACGCGATCTGCCTCGCTCTGGCGCGGCCGGTGGCCTGGCGGGAGGGCTCGCTGCCATCGGCGCCCGCCTCGTCGACGGTTTCGATCTGATCGCCGACGAGATCGAGTTCGAACGAACGGCTCGACCAGGCCGACGCGGTGGTCACGGGGGAGGGCGAGATGGACGCGCAGTCCTTCGACGGCAAGGTGGTGGGCGGGGTGCTGGCCCGGGCGGCCGAGCTGGGCAAGCCGGCCCTCGTCGTGGTCGGCCGGGTCGACCCCGAGCTCGACATGCCGGGCCTGAGTGGGTCCGTCACGGTCGTGTCCCTGCTCGATCGTTTCGGCGAGGAGCGAGCCATGGCGGATGCACCCGTGTGCGCCGCCGAGATCGTGTCGGAGTGGTTGGCCTCAGACCCGCAGTGACGCCGGGATGGAGCACATGGGCGGCAATTCGGGGGACGTGATCGTGACGGACTCCCCGCTCGCCCGGACCAGGTGGGCGACATCGGGGACGAGCGACGGATCGATGCGTCGAAGCGCCACATGGAGGATGGTCACGGCCTGCTCGCCGAGCTCGACGAGGGTGCGGTTGCGGTGGATGCGCGCTCCGAGGTCGACCTGCGCCATCCGCTCGACCCCGACTTCGCGGGCGATGTCGATCAAGAGGCCGGTCTCCACGCCGTAGCCCCCGAAGAACGGCACGCGCTCCAGGAGGGACCGGCGGCCGGCGTACTCACCCGACAGCGGTTGGACGAACTCGGTGAGCTCCGGGTGGATGAGCGACAGGATCGGGCGGGCGGTGAGCTCGGTGACCCGACCGCCGCCCTCACCATCGGCGGCCAGCGGGCGCTCGTAGAACCCCTTCACGTAGTCGATCGTGGGGTCCAGGATCAGCGGCGCGACGAGACCGGTGACGAAGTGGGCGCCGAAGTTGCGCACGTCGGCGTCGCACCAGACGACGATGTCTCCGATGCTGCGGGCGAGGGATCGCCACAACGCCTTTCCCTTGCCGGGACCGGAGGCGTATTCGGTCAGCACGGAGGCGGCGTCGATCACCTTGGCGCCCGCTGCTGCTGCGGCCGCCGCGGTGTCGTCGGTCGAGTGATCGTCGATGACGAGCACTTCGTCGACGAGGGACACCTCCTCCACCAGGGCGGCGATGATCGCTTCGACGATGACGCCGACGGTGCCTTCTTCGTTCCGCGCCGGTAGGCAGACGGAGATCCGCTGGTCGCCCTTGCGGGCGGCGAGAAGGGCGGCGTCGCTATCGCCGTGGTGGAAGGTGCGGATCATGGGGGCTCCGAGCGAACACGGTACCGGCGGCGGACGCGGGTCGGTCTACCCCGATCGACGCCGGTTCGATCTCCGATGTCGCGGCGCCAGGAGTCACCGAGACGACGGGAATGCGCGGCGGGGAGCGCACGTTGGCACGGGCGCCCACCACGAGACCACCGGAGCGAGGCTCTAACATGACCGCTATGAGCGTGACCGTCCGTATCCCCACCACCCTGCGTCCGCTGACCGGCGGCAAGTCCGAGATCGCCGTGGAGGGTGCGACCGTGCGCGAGGTCCTCGGCGCTCTCAACGTCGCCCATCCGGGATTCAGCGACCGCCTGCTCGACGACGACGGCAAGCTCCGCCGGTTCGTCAACGTGTTCGTGTCCGACGATGACGTGCGGTTCATGGATGGGCTCGACACCGTGGTCCCCGAGGGCGAGACCGTGGCGATCGTCCCGGCCGTCGCGGGCGGCTGATCTTCCCTTCTGCCGGTTTTGTCGGCCCCGGGGTGTTGCGATTCGAGCAAAACCCTGGTTGGATTGGCACTCGCACCGTGAGAGTGCCAACTCGGTGAACAGCGCCCGTATCAACGGACGTCGCCCCTCACCGAGCCCATGGGAACGACCCGGAGGAAAACACCGATATGGCGAAAGTCATCAGCTTCGACGAGCAGGCGCGCCGGGCCCTTGAGCGCGGCATGAACCAGCTGGCCGACGCCGTGCGTGTCACGCTCGGCCCCAAGGGCCGCAACGTCGTGCTCGAGAAGAAGTGGGGAGCCCCCACGATCACCAATGACGGCGTCTCGATCGCCAAGGAGATCGATCTCGAGGATCCCTTCGAGAGGATCGGCGCCGAGCTGGTCAAAGAGGTCGCCAAGAAGACCGACGACGTCGCTGGCGATGGCACCACCACCGCCACGGTGTTGGCCTGGGCCATGGTCCGTGAGGGCCTGCGCAACGTGGCCGCCGGCGCCAACCCGATGTCCCTCAAGAAGGGCATCGAGGCGGCGGTCGAGGCCGCGGTCGAGTCGATCCGCAGCTCCGCCGTGGATGTCTCGAGCGACAAGGCGCAGATCGCCAACGTGGCGGCCATCTCGGCCGCTGATCCCGAGATCGGGCAGATGATCTCCGAGGCGATCGACAAGGTCGGCAAGGACGGCGTGATCACCGTCGAGGAAGGCCAGACCTTCGGCATCGAGATGGACCTCGTCGAGGGCATGCGCTTCGACAAGGGGTACATCTCCCCCTACTTCGTGAGCGATCCCGAGCGCATGGAAGCCGTGCTCGAGAATCCCTACGTCCTGCTCGTGGGCTCGAAGATCTCGGCCGTCCGTGATCTCGTGCCGGTGCTCGAAAAGGTCATGCAGTCGGCCCGTCCGCTGCTGATCATCGCCGAGGACGTCGAGGGCGAGGCGCTCGCCACGCTGGTGGTCAACAAGATCCGTGGCACCTTCAACTCGGTCGCCGTCAAGGCCCCTGGCTTCGGCGACCGTCGCAAGGCGATGCTGCAGGACATGGCCATCCTCACCGGCGGTCAGGTCATCAGCGAAGAGGTCGGCCTCAAGGTCGAGAACACCACACTCGACATGCTGGGCCAGGCCCGCAAGATCGTGGTCGCCAAGGACGAAACCACCATCGTCGAGGGCGAGGGTGACGATTCCGACATCACCGGCCGGATCAACCAGATCAAGGCCGAGATCGAGAACACCGACTCCGACTACGACCGTGAGAAGCTCCAGGAGCGTCTGGCCAAGCTCTCCGGCGGTGTCGCGGTGCTCAAGGTCGGCGCGGCCACCGAGGTGGAGCTCAAAGAGAAGAAACACCGCATCGAAGATGCCGTCAGCACCACCAAGGCGGCCATCGAAGAGGGCGTCGTCGCCGGTGGTGGCGTCACGCTGCTGCGGGCCCAGAAGGCCGCTCTCGCCGCCGCGGATTCGCTGAAGGATCACGACCAGGCGACCGGTGCCCGCATCGTCGCCAAGGCGCTCGAGGCTCCGCTGGCCCAGATCGCCATCAACGCTGGCATGGAAGGCGGCGTGGTGGTGGAGAAGGTGCGCTCCTTGGAGGGCTCGAACGGCCTGAACGCGGCGACGGGTGAGTATGTCGACCTGGTGGCGTCCGGCATCATCGACGCCGCCAAGGTGACCCGTTCGGCACTGCAGAACGCCGGCTCCATCGCGGCACTGTTCCTGACCACCGAGGCCGTAGTCGCCGACAAGCCCGAGGCTTCCGGTGGCGGCATGCCCGGTGGCGGCATGGGCGACATGGACTTCTGATCCTGTTCTGATGCTCGCACCAAGGTGCGGGATCGACGATCTCGGAACCTCCCCGCACCCCCGGTGCGGGGAGGTTGCCGTTTGCGCGAGGAGCCGGCCCGTTTCCCGGCGGGCCTGCGAGACTGACGATCGTGAGTAGCCGGCGCAAGCTCGAACAGGTGATGGTCGAGCGGTGGGTCGCCGACCGCGGCGGTCGGGTTCGAGCTCCGGACGAGGTCATCGTGGAGGAGCCGCTGTCGATCCGGCTCGACGACACCCTGGCGTCCACGACCATGCGCACTCCCGGGCATGACTTCGAGCTGGCGGTGGGATTCTGCTTCGCCGAGGGCCTGCTGGCCGGCGCCCCGGTCACCGGGATTCGATACTGCGCCACCGGATCGGCGACCGAGTCCGAGTTCAACGTGGTCACCGTCGAGACGAACGGCCAGGCTCCGCGGCCGACTCCACGCCTCGGACTGACCGGTTCGTCGTGTGGTTTGTGCGGGCGTGAGGCCATCGACGAGCTGTGTGCGCACCTGACGGTCGTCACCCCGAACACGATCCCCGTCGAGGTTCTGGCCGCCGTGCCCGACCGGGTGCGGGCCGCTCAGGATCTGTTCACCCGTACCGGAGGCGTGCACGCCGCGGCGGCCTTCGATGGGTCCGGCGCCGTGGTGGTCGTCCGCGAGGACATCGGCCGCCACAACGCCGCCGACAAGGTGATCGGCCGCCTGCTGCTCGATGCCCGGCTCCCCGCAGCTGGCCTCGGCCTGTTCATCAGCGGCCGGGCGTCCCTCGAGATGGTGGGCAAGGCGTGGGCGGCCGGCTTCGGTGCCCTGGTCTCGGTCAGTGCGCCGAGCAACCTGGCGGTGGCCACGGCGCAGCGGGCGGGCATGACGCTCGCCGGATTCGTTCGGCAGGGCTCGCTGAACCTCTACGCCGGTCCCGCTTCCTAGACTCGCAGCGTGACCGAACCGCTGCGCCCGTCGACCGGACTCGCCGTCCTCCATCTCTTCTGTGCCCCGGCGACCGGATCCTCGCCGGCCGGCGACGCCATCGTGGCCGCCGTGCAGGCGGCGGAGGCCGAGGGCGCCCAGGTGGTGTGCACGTCCCTGCTGGGTCACAAGGCCGACATGGGTTTCATGATCCTCGCCGATGACTGGGGCGTGCTGCGCCGCTTCCAGACCGGCGTGCAACGCGCGGGCCTGGCCGTGATCAGCTCGTACGTGTCACTCACCGAGATCTCCGAGTACGCCACGGGCATGCCCGAGCCCATGAAGCAGACCCGGCTGTATCCCCAGCTCCCGCCCGAGGGCAAACGGGCGTGGTGCTTCTACCCGATGTCGAAGCGCCGCGAGACCGATGCCAACTGGTTCACGCTGCCCTACGAACAACGCAGCGAGCTCATGCACGAGCACGGTGCGTCCGGACGTACCTTCGCCGGTCGCGTCGTCCAGGTGATCACCGGATCGACCGGGCTCGATGACTACGAATGGGGCGTCACCCTCTTCGCCGTGCACCCCGACGACCTCAAGGAGGTCGTCTACACCATGCGATTCGACCGGGCATCGGCCGTCTACGCCGAGTTCGGTTCGTTCTGGGCCGGCACCGTGGTCGACGTCGAGCAGCTCCTCGTCGACACCCTCCCGTAGCGCCAATGTCATTCCCCCCTTGATCACAAGCTACCGGCGGGCAAGAATCTGGCGCCCCACACCCGGGGCGGCCGAGAGGACACACAGCTTCATGCATCGACGGGCGATCCAGACGGTGATGCGGCTCGTCCTTGCTTCTGTGGTCCTGGGCTCTCTGGGACTGTTCCTCAGCTCGCCGGCCGGCGCCCAGGAGTCGGGTGGCGAGGCCGTGGTAGGTCAGCTCGACTACGAGGACAGCGACGGTACCGACGTCCCTCTCGAGGGGGTGACGATCACGGTGACCGACAGCACGGGCGCCGAGGTGGGAGCAGCCGCGTCAGACGCCGAGGGCGCCTTCGAGATCGAGGTGCCCGGGCCTGGCGTATACACGGTGACCCTCGACACGTCCACCCTGCCGGCCGGGGTGTCGCTGGCCGACCTCGATGCGGTCAGCCGAACGGTGCAGGTGAACCCGGGGGCTCAGAACCGGGCCCTGTTCCGCATCGTGGAGGGCGATATCGGCGAAGCCGACGGAGCTGGCAAACACGACATCTCGTTCCGCCAGGTCGTCCAGCGTGCCCTCGACGGCTTGAAGCTCGGCATCTATCTCGGGCTGGCCGCCATCGGGTTGTCGCTGATCTACGGGACCACGGGGCTCACCAACTTCGCCCACGGGGAGATGGTGACCATCGGCGCCCTGTCGGCGTACTTCTTCAACTACTACGGACTCGCCGGGGCGATCGGGTTCATCGGCGGCCCCGGCCCGTTCGGCGACGGCGTGCACATCGTCTTCGCGGCGTCGCTGGCCCTCATCATCTCGGCCGCGGTGGGATGGCTTTTCGACGCCGGCATCTTCGGCCCGCTGCGCCGCCGCGGCACCGGCCTGTTCGCGCAGATGGTGGTCACGATCGGTCTGTCGATCATGGTGCGGTACGTGCTGCAGTACCTGGTGGGCGGGCGCAGCAAGTTCTACCGAGGATCGACCCAGGACGCCTGGAAGATCGGTCCGGCCCAGCTCGCGCCCAAAGACGTGGTGATGATGGGTCTGTCGGTGGCCGTGCTCGTCGGCGTCGCCGTCTACCTGCAGCGCACCCGTATGGGCCGGGCCATGCGGGCGGTCGCTGACAACAAGGATCTCGCCGCGTCGTCCGGTATCGATGTCGAGCAGGTGATCCGGTACGTCTGGGTGGGCGGTGCCGTGCTCGCCGGGCTCGGGGGGATCTTCATCGGCATGAGCGATCAGGTCAGTTGGGACATGGGGACCTCGATCCTGCTCCTCCTCTTCGCCGGCGTGACGTTGGGTGGTTTGGGTACGGCTTATGGTCCCCTCGTCGGGTCGGTCATCGTCGGCCTCGGGATCCAGGTCTCGACCATCGGCAACTACCTGCCCGACGACCTCAAGAATCTGGGCGCTCTGGTCGCCATGGTGGCCATCTTGATGTTCCGTCCCCAGGGGATCCTGGGCCGCTCCGAGCGCATCGGATGAGAGGGGTACCGAGATGATGATCCTCGCTTCTGTCGACTGGGGTTCCATCGTCATCCAGACGATCAGCCAGGGTTTGGGTCCGCTGGCGGCCGCCTACGCCATCGCGGCCATCGGCCTCAACGTGCACTTCGGGTACGGCGGCCTCCTGAACTTCGGCCAGATCGGGTTCCTCGCCGTCGGTGGGTACGGCCTGGGCATCGGGGTCACCAAGTGGGACCTTCCCTTCTTCGCGGCCGTACCGGTCGGGGTGGTGTTCGGCGTGATCCTGGCCCTGATCTTGGGTCTGCCCACCCTGCGGTTACGGGCCGACTACCTGGCCATCGTCACCATCGCGTCGTCCGAGATCATCCGGCTGCTGGCTCGCAGTACCCTCCTGCGCGACTACACCCGGGGCGCCGAAGGCCTGGGCGACTTCAACGACGGCTTCGTGAGCACGAGCCCCTTCTCGTCGAGCGACCGCTACGAGTTCGGGCCGACCAGCATTGCTAGCGGCAGTCACGTGTCGAACTTCGACGTTCCCCTGCTTCGAAGCATCTCCTGGCGCCCGCTCGAGTTCTCCAGCGGCAACGACCTCTGGGTCGCCATCTGCGGCTGGGCCCTGGCGTTCCTGTGTGCCGGCGTGGTGTGGACCCTGATGCGCAGTCCCTGGGGGCGACTCGTCCGGGCGGTTCGGGAGGACGAAGACGCGGCACGGGCGCTCGGCAAGAGCGCCTACGGCGTCAAGATGCAGGTATTGATCCTCGGCGGCGGCATCGGAGCGTTGGCCGGCATGGTCAACGTGACGTTCAAAGGCTCGGTGCAACCCGACTTCTTCATCCCCCCGCAGACGTTCTGGATCTGGGTGATCCTCATCATGGGCGGCGCCGGTCGCGTGATGTCCCCCATCCTCGGGGCGATCGTCTTCATGGCGCTGCAGGCCTTCATCGCCACGACCCTGCGAGAGCTCGTCAACAACGACGTGATCCCGACCGACATCCTCGATGGCAACCAGGTGGGCCAGGTGGTGTTCATGCTCACGGGTCTGGGCCTCATGCTGCTCATGGTGTTCCGACCTCAAGGCTTCTTCGGCAATCGGGAAGAGATGGCCCTCGATGGACGCTGAGGTCGATCTCGGTGAGTGGCCGAATCCGGCGGTCGGTGCGTTCGACGGTGTCGCACCCCGACCCGGGTCCGCGAAACCCGATCCGCTCCTCGTCGCCACCGACGTGTCCCGCGCCTTCGGTGGCCTCAAGGCAGTCGATGTCGAGCACGTCGAGATCCAGCGGGGCGCTATCACCGCCCTCATCGGTCCCAATGGTGCCGGGAAGACCACGTTCTTCAATCTGCTCACTGGTTTCGACCAGCCCGACTCCGGCACCGTGACCTTCGACGGCCGCTCGGTCAACGGCCTGGCGTCGCACAAGGTCGCCCGCCTGGGCATGGTGCGAACGTTCCAGCTCACCAAGGCATTGTCCCGACTCAGTGTGATCGACAACATGAAGCTCGGGGCCACCGGTCAGGCCGGAGAGAGCTTCTGGAAAGCGCTCGTGCCGCCGCTGTGGAGCCGCCAGGAAGCCGAGGTGGAGGCTCGAGCCGACGCCCTGCTGACCCGCTTCAACATGAGTCACATGCGCGACCAGTTCGCCGGCACGTTGTCCGGGGGCCAGCGCAAGTTGCTGGAGATGGCTCGTTCGCTGATGACCGAGCCCACACTCGTCATGCTCGACGAACCCATGGCGGGTGTGAACCCGGCCCTGACCCAGTCATTGCTGGGCCACGTGAAGGGCCTGCGATCGCAGGGCGTCACCGTCGTCTTCGTGGAGCACAACATGGACGTGGTACGAGAGATCAGCGACTGGGTCGTGGTGATGGCCGAAGGCTCGATCATCGCGGAGGGTCGTCCCGATGACATCGGTCGGAACCAGGCGGTGATCGATGCCTACCTCGGATCGCAACACGATGTCCCGATCGACGAACGTGTTTCCGAGCCACGTGCCACCGACAGGGGCATCGATGAAGGAGCCTCCACCGATGTCTGATCCGGCCCCTCTCATCGCGGTCGAGGACGTCGTCGCCGGCTACGTCCCGGGCGTCAACATCTTGAACGGGGCCAGCCTCGTGTTGGCGAGCGACGAGCTCATCGGCATCATCGGACCGAACGGTGCCGGCAAGTCGACCATGCTCAAGGCGCTGTTCGGCCTGATCCAGGTGCGCGAGGGCAAGGTCACCTACCGGGGCGACGACATCACCAACCTGAAGGCCCACGAGCTCGTCGAGCGGGGGATCGGGTATGTGCCCCAGGTGAAGAACATCTTCGCCGCCTTGACGGTGGAGGAGAACCTGCAGATGGGTGCCTTCCTCCAGCCGAAGTTGGTTCGGGCGCGCACCGAGTTCGTGGTGGAGATCTTTCCCCGCCTCGGTGAGCGGATCGGTCAACGGGCCGGTTCGCTCTCCGGCGGCGAGCGCCAGATGCTGGCCATGGGTCGAGCGCTGATGATGGATCCCAAGGTGCTGCTGCTCGACGAACCATCCGCCGGGTTGTCACCGATGTTGCAGGACCAGGTGTTCCTGCGGACCAAGTCGATCAACGAGGCGGGGGTGGCGGTCATCATGGTCGAGCAGAACGCTCGCCGGTGCCTGCAGATCTGTCACCGGGGGTATGTGCTCGATCAGGGCCGCAACGCCTACACCGGCCCCGGCAAGGATCTGCTGAGCGACCCCAAGGTCATCGAGCTGTACCTCGGCACGCTCGCAAGTTAGTTCTTCACCCTCGCTCGCTCGCTGCGCTCGTCGGGTTCACTCGCATCGCTCGCTGACGCTCGCTCGCTCCGTTCTCCCGAGTTTGATCGTGCCGGCTGCGCCGGCGCTCATTTTGGCTGCACCGGGATGGCGGAGCCACACCGGTGCAGGGTTGGAGAACCGAACGTTCCTGGCTTGAGCCTGGACGCGGGGGTGGCCGTCCCTTTCGGGCCGGCCACCCCACTGCTATCGCTTTGTCTCCTACGAGACTTCGTTGCCTCAGGCGGCGGCGAACACGTACTCGTAGAGGTCGGGGTTCGGAGCGGCGCCCGGAACGGCCTCGGGATCCTCGGGATCCGCGTAGGTGCCGTCGTAGGTGCCGATCTGGAACGAGGCCGCAGCAGGCTCGCCCGCTTCGACGAACTCGTACTGGCCACCGATGCCGTCATAGTCGATGTCGGTCGAGCCGCCATCGACGAGCTCGATGCACTCCGCGAAGGTCGTGCACTTGTCGCCACCACCGGTCACGTCGTTGATCGCCGCAGCCACATCGGCCGGACGGTCGGTACCGGCCATCACCGCAGCCAGAGCAACGATGATCGTGGCGTCGTACGCCTCAGCGGCGTACGCGAAGGTCCCCTGGTTGTCCAGGCCACCTTCGGGCTCGAGTCGGTCGGTGAAGCTGGTGATGGTGGACAGGTCGACCGACGGGGTCGTGTAGCGAAGGCCGGCGATGATCGACGGATCCTCCATCTGCACGCCCACGCCCGGGCCGAAGCCGTCAGCGCCGTACACGGCCTTGTCGAGCGGGCCGATGCCCTTCTCGTTCATGGTCACGAGGATGTTGGCCGCCTCGTCGAACGAGATGAGGATGATGGCGTCGACGTCGAGCTCGACAATGGCGTCAACCTCCGTGTCGAAGACGTCGGTGTCGACCGCGTACGGGCGGAAGCCGCCCTCGGGGATCGTGCCACCGGCAGCCTCGAAGGTGTCCCGGAATGCGTTGGCGAGGCCCTCGCCGTAGGACTCCTGGCGGTACAGGACCGCCGCCGTCTCGTTGCCGTCGCCGAGGACGACGTCCGCGAGCACCCGGCCCTGCAGCACGTCGGACGGAGCCGTACGGAAGTACAGGCCGTTGTCGTCGTACGTCGTGAAGTCGGGCGAGGTGTTGGCCGGCGAGAACTGGATCACGCCAGCGGCCACGATGCGGTCGATGACCGTCTTGGTCACGGCTGAAGAGGCGGCGCCGACGATGGCGTCGACGCCTTCGCTGAGGAGACGGTCGGTGGTCTGCTGAGCGGTCTCCGTCGTGGTGTCACCGGAGTCACCTTCGGAGAGCTCCACATCGGCGCCGAGCACACCGCCCGCGGCGTTGATGTCAGCCACGGCCACGCGCACGCCGTTGATCTCCGGTGGGCCGAGGAAGGCGAGGTCGCCTGTCTCGGGGAGCAGCGTCCCGATTCGCAGTACGCCGTCGCCCTCGTTCACCTCAGCCGTGCCACCCGTGTCACCCTCGGCCGCAACCGTGGTGGTGGTGTCACCCTCGCCGCCGGCTTCGTCGGTGGTGGTGGTGTCGTCATCGTCATCGCCGCACGAAGCAGCGATGAGGCTGAAGGCGAAGAGAAGCGCAAGTCCGCGCATCCATCGCTTGTTGATCATGTGTGTACCTTTCGTCAGTTGCCGTCGGGTCGGTCGGTGAGGATCGTCCCGAGCGGCGCTCCACTGGTCCCTCCCAGTAGCAGGCGCAAATACTATGCAACCCACGGGTAGGAAACACGGCAGAGCCCCATGAATCGCGTGTTTCGTCTTGACGATGAGGTGACAGAGCCGATATGGAGCACTGCGATGACGCCGGACAGGTCAGACGATGGCGACCGTGCGCCCACTGGTGAGGAGGCGTTTCGGGCGCTGTCGTCCGAGCTGGGCCGACGTCTGAGCGAGGCGATCGATCCGTGGTTGCGGCGGGTGGTGACCGAGGTCGTCGGCGCCGGGGCGATCGACGCGAACCCCGAACTGGGGGCGATGGTCGAGTTGGCCGCCCGGCACGCGGCCGCGGATGTCGGTCCCGTCATCCGGGCCGAGTTGGACCGAGATGCGGATGATCAGCGGGCGAACCCGCTCGCCCTGGCCCGGCGTGCCGTCCCGTACGCCACCGCCGTGCTCGTGGCGACGGGTCTGGAGCCGGTGGAACGCGACCCGGTCGAAGTTCGCGCCCGACCGGACGATCTGTTCGAGCTCTCGCCGGCCCGATTCGCCGACATCGACCCGGACCTCCACGACCTCGGCCTGGCCTGGGGCGCCGCCCGGGCCATGGTGCACCGTCGCCGGCACGGCGAGTGAGCGACACCGTCGCCGGCACGGCGAGTGAGCGACACCGTCGCCGGCACGGGGAATAGGCGAGACCGTCGCCGGCACGGCTGACGGGGCTCGTTAACCGAGCCGTAACACGGCGGTCACTGCGCCGATATCCGCACGAAACAAGGTGTGAGGCTCCTGAGTCGTGCCTGGAGGAACAATGGAAAGTGGCGACATCGCCTGGATGCTCATGGCGACCGCGCTCGTCGTGTTCATGGTGCCCGGATTGGCGCTGTTCTACGGCGGCATGGTGCGCAGCAAGAACGTCTTGAACATGCTGTTGATGAACATGTACTGCATCGGCGTCGTGCCGTTGTTGTGGGTGCTCGTCACCTACTCGTTGGGCAACGTGGCCAACGAGGGCAAGTCGGGTTTCTTCGGCGGCGAGTTGCTCGGCAATTTCGACGCCGCGGGATTGAAGGATCTGGCCGGGGAGACGGACACGTTAGTGACGCTGGCGTTCCTGATGACGTTCGCCGCCATCACCCCGGCGCTGATCTCGGGCGCCGTCGCCGACCGCATGAAGTTCTCGGCGTGGGCGATCTTCGTCCCCGTCTGGAGCCTCCTCGTGTACACGCCCGTGACGTACTGGGTGTACGTCGGCTGGCACAAGGAGCTGAGCCCGGACGCCCTGGACTTCGCGGGCGGCACGGCCATCCACATCAACGCCGGGGTCGCGTCGCTCGCCCTGATCATGGTGTTGGGCCGGCGCAAGGGCTGGCCCACCGAACCCATGGCGCCACACTCGTTGCCATTGCTCCTGGTGGGCACGGGCATTCTGTGGTTCGGCTGGTTCGGCTTCAATGCCGGTTCGGCTCTCGGCGCCAACGCCCAAGCGGTCCAG
The DNA here is from genome assembly GCA_963732655.1 of uncultured Acidobacteriota bacterium. GTDB lineage: Bacteria > Actinomycetota > Acidimicrobiia > Acidimicrobiales > SHLQ01 > CAVTWS01. The sequence goes on from CAVTAI010000017.1 coordinate 481,477, forward strand.
GCGCTGCTCAACACGTTCATCGCCGGGTCGGCGGGCATGGTGGCGTGGCTGGCCGTGGAGAAGATCCGGGATGGTCATCCCACGACCCTGGGTGCCGCCTCGGGTGTGGTCGCGGCGCTGGTGGCGATCACGCCGGCGGCCGGCTTCGTGGGCGGGTTGTCGGCCATCGTGTTCGGCCTGGTGGCCGGCGTGGCGTGTTACTTCGCCATCCAGCTCAAGCATCGTCTCGGCTACGACGACGCGCTCGACGTGGTCGGTATTCACGGGGTGGGCGGAGTGACCGGTGGTCTGCTGCTCGCCTTCTTCGCCGACTCCGGAGCGGTCCCCGGCGTCACCGAGATCGACGGGGTGTTCTTCGGGGACGCCGGGCTGCTCGGGAGTCAGCTCATCGCCATGGGCTCGGTGATCGTCTTCTCCTTTGTGGTCACGTACGTCATCGCCAAGGTGCTCGACGCCACGATCGGTCTGCGGGTGTCCCAGGAGGACGAGGTCATGGGTCTCGATCAGGCCCTCCACGCCGAGTCCGCATACAGCGCCGGTTGACGCCTACCGTGACGGTCATGAGCCCGTCGTTCGATCGCGCCGCCCTGCTGGCCGACCCCTCCTTGAAGGGCCCCACGTTCTGCCGGGCTTACGCCACCGAGCTCGACGGGTGGCTGGCCGAGCTCCTCCAGGCGGCCACCGGTGGGCGACCTGGCGTGGCGTTGGTCGCCACCGGTGGGTACGGCCGCGGGGAGCTGAGCCCGCAGAGCGATCTCGACGTCTACCTCGTCCACGATGGTAAGTCCGGGGTCGCCGTCGTCGCGGACCAGGTCTGGTATCCGATCTGGGACGCCGGCTTCAAGCTCGGTCACAGCGTGTCGACCGTCGAGCAGGCGCTTGAACTGGCGAAGACCGACATCGAAACGGCGACCTCGTTGCTCGACGCCCGCTGTGTCGCCGGCGATCCCGCGCTCGTCGATCGGCTGCGGTCGTCAGCGCGGGCGCAATGGACGAAGGATCGCAAACGGCGGCTGGTCGAGCTCGGCGAGATGGTCGAACGTCGTCACGCCGAAGCCGGCGAGGTCGCCTTCATGCTGGAGCCCGACCTCAAGCAGGGCCGCGGTGGTCTGCGCGATGTCCACGCGCTCCGCTGGGCCGAGGTGGCTGAGCCCGGGTTGCTCGAAGTCAGCGCTGATGGGCTCCGCTCGAGCTACGACATCGTGCTCTCGGCGCGGGTGGAGCTGCACCGGATCCTGGGCCGGCCCGTCGATCGGCTGGGCCTCGAGCAGCAGGACGAGGTCGCCGCCGCGCTCGGGTATGGCGACGCCGACATCTTGATGGCTGATGTCGCCTCGGCCGCCCGGTCGATCGCGTGGGTCAGTGACTCCACCTGGCACCAGGTGCTGAGCGGCCGCGGCGGCCGGAGACGTCGCGGGTTCCGTCGCACCACCGTGTCGCCCGGCATCGTCATCGACGACGGCACGGCCAGCCTGACCGACACGGCACCGCTCGACGATGAACTGCTGCCGCTCCGTTTGGCCGCCGAGGCGGCGCGGGTGGGCGCCTACATCGACCACGGTTCGCTCGCCCGGCTGGCCGAACATGCGCCCCCCGTCGACGACCCATGGCCGACCGAGGCGCGCGAGCTGCTCGTGCAGCTGCTCGCCCATGGCCGATCAGCCATCACGGCGATCGAGGCGCTCGACCAGATGGGGTTGTTCGTGCGGCTCCTGCCGGAATGGGAGCCGTGCCGAAGCCGGCCGCAGCGCAACGTCTACCACCGGTTCACCGTCGACCGGCACCTGCTGGAGGCCGCGGCGGAAGCGGCCGGACTCGCCGGACGGGTGGAACGGCCCGACCTCTTGCTGGTGGGCACCCTCCTGCACGACATCGGCAAGGGCTACCCGGGAGATCACACCGAGGTCGGCATGGATCTCGTGGCCACGATCGGTTTCCGCATGGGTTTCCCCGCAGCCGATGTGCAGACCCTCGTGTCCATGGTGCAGCACCATCTGCTCTTGCCTGATGCCGCCACGCGTCGCGACCTCGACGATCCGGGCACCATCCGCTCCGTCGTCGAGCAGGTTGGGTCGTCGGCGACGTTGCATCTCCTCGACGCCTTGACCGAAGCGGATTCGATCGCCACCGGTCCGGCGGCTTGGGGTTCGTGGAAGGCCGGCCTCGTCAAGACGTTGGTCGCACGGGCGGATCACGTGCTGGCCGGTGGCTCGGTGTTGGAGGTGATCGACGAGGGTTTCCCATCGGTCGAGCATCGGTCGTTGGCCGCTCGAGCGCGAGCGGGTGATCCGACCCCATGCCGACCAGCTGCTGATCGTGAGTCCGGATCGTCCCGGCCTGTTCAGCAGCGTCGCCGGGGTGCTGGCCCTCAACGGGCTCGACGTGGTCGACGCCGCGGTGTCGTCGGGCGACGGCATGGCCATCGAGTTGTTCCGGGTCTCCAAGCAGTCCGGCGAGGTCGACTGGCCTCGCGTCGAGGTCGACCTGCGTCAGGTGCTTCAGCATCGGTTGGCCCTGTCAGCCCGACTGTCGGAGCGGGCGCGGACCTACGGGCGGCGCCGCGCCCAGGCGGCGAAACCCCAGAAGCCGCAGGTCTCGGTCGACAACGCGGCGTCCGATCTGGCGACCGTCATCGAGGTGACCTGCCCGGATGGCATCGGCGTCCTCTACCGCATCACCCGCGCCCTCGCCGAGGTCGGCCTCGACATCGTGACCGCCCGCGTCCAGACCTTGGGCGGCGACGTCATCGACGCCTTCTACGTCCACGACGGCACCGGGGCCAAGGTGACCGACCCCGAGTACCTGGCCGAGATCCAGCTGGCTGTGCTGCACTCGTTGACGGCGCAGACGTAACCTCCGAAGGTGACATTCGAGCCGCCCGCCGAGCGGGACATCCTGCGATGGGCCGAGACTCTTTCGGGCATCGCCCGCACGGCGCTCGGCTTCACCGAGAACCTGTACGAGCGTGAGCGATTCGAGGAGGTGCTGGCCGTCGCCGCCGAGATGCGGCACCTCGCCGGGCACGAGTTCGACCAGGCTCGGCTGCAGGCCGAATGGCTGAAGTCCGTGGGTTCGGGCGTCCCGGGTTACGTCACACCAAAGGTGGCGATCGGCGCGGTCGTCGGCAACGACGACGGCGAGCTGTTGCTGATCCAGCGCGCCGACTCCGGCGTGTGGCTCTACCCGACGGGCTGGGCCGACATCGGGTACTCACCCGCCGAGGTGGCGGTGAAGGAAGTGCGCGAGGAGACCGGCATCGAGTGCGATGTCGTCGGTCTCATCGCCGTGCTCGACGGACTACGCCTCGGCTTCACCCGGATGCCCATGTACTCGCTGGTCTTCCATTGCCACGCCACGGGCGGCACGCTCGCCCCCCATCCGCTCGAGGTCACCGATGTCGGGTTCTTCGCGGAGGACGATCTGCCGGATCCGCTGGCCGGCGGCGAATCGTGGACCGAGTTGGCTTTTGCGGCCGTGCGCCACGAGGTCACGCGGCCGACCTTCGACGTGCCGAGATCGCCCGTGTGGCGAGGTGAGGTGGACCACTCGTGAACGACTGGGCCTCCACCGCGGCGACCAGCGTCCAGGATCGGGGCGTCACCCGGGACGGGATCATCCAGTTCCGCCGTCGCTGGGCCCCGGCCCCCGCCGGGCGCGAAGCGCGGGCGACCGTGCTGCTCCTGCACGGCATGGGCGAGCACAGCGGTCGGTACGAGCACGTCGGCGCGCACCTCGCCGGGCGCGGCTTCGACGTCGTGGCGATCGACCATCGTGGCCACGGCCTGTCGGGGGGCCGTCGTGGGCACGTCGACGAATTCAACGAGTACCTCGACGATGTCGAGGATCAACTCGCCGAGGTGCGGGCGCTCGGGCGTCCCGTCGTGATGCTCGCCCACTCGATGGGTGGACTCATCGCCACCCGATACGCGGTGTCGGGTCGGCCGTCGGCCGATCTGCTCGTGCTCTCGGCCCCGGCCCTGGCGGCGTCGGTTCCGGCCTGGCAGCAGGCGGTGGCCAGGGCGCTGGGTCGAGTCACGCCGAGGCTGTCGGTGCCCGGCACGATCGACCCCGCAGTCCTGTCGACGAATCCGGCCATCGGCGAGGCCTATCGGGCCGACCCTCTGGTGTGGACTGCGGCGTCGGCGGGATTCGGCCGGGCCATGCTGGCCGCCATGGTGGACACGACGCTCAAGGTCGACCGGTTGCGCATCCGCACGCTGGTGATGCACGGCGGCGATGACGAGCTCGTCCCGCCGCAGGCCAGCGAGACCCTGGCCGCGGTCGCCGAGGTCGAGCGACGGGTGATCCCCGGCCTCCGCCACGAGATCTTCAACGAGCCGGTCGGACTCGACCTGGTCGACGACGCCGCCGACTGGATCGATCGCCACCTCTGACCCAGACAGGTCGAACTGGGAGACTCGACAGTCGCGTAGGCGACGGGATGGTCTCCCACTTCGGCATCGAGGTGGCCCTGCGCCGGTGTGGCTCCGCCATCCCGGCGCAGCCACGGTGAGCGCCGGCGGAGCCGGCTCGCTAGAAGCTCGGGCGAACGGAGCGAGCGAAGCGAGCGAGTGAGTCCCGAATGCCTCAGGCTTCTTGGTCTCGGAGAAAGCGCTCGACCTCGGCGACCAGGCTGTCCGCAGTGGGCAGGAGGTTGTCGTCGTCGTGCTGCTCTTCGAGGCTCTGCACGTAGTTGATGGTGTCGTCGTCCTCGGCGACCAACTCGGTGACCTGCCGCTCGTAGGCGGCGGTGGCGAGCTGGAGGTCGACGGTCGAGATCGAGGTGCGCATCAGCACGCCGAGCCGCTCGACGAGCGCCAGGGCGGCTTTGGGAGACGGTGCGCCGGGCACGTACGAGGGGACGGCCGCCCACAACGACGCTGATCCGAGCCCGTGGTCCCGAGCCATGGCCCCCAAGACGCCGACGATGCCAGTCGGGCCCTCGTATGACGACGGCTCGAGGCCGATGTCGTCCACGATCTCGGGTGTGTCGGCCGTGCCGTACACCCGAGTGGGGCGAGTGTGGGGCACCTCGGCGAGCAGGGCTCCGAGGGTGACGATCATGCGGGCATCGAGCGCCTTGGCCACGCCCACCACGTGTTCGCAGAAGGTGCGCCACCGCAGCTGCGGTTCGATGCCGAGCAACACGATGGCATCGGGGGCGCCATCAGCGCCCAGCGTGCGGGGAGCGAAGAAGCGGGTCTCCGGCCAGGCGATCCGGCGCGAACCGTCCTCTTCGAGAACCACCATCGGGCGAGTCGACGCGAAGTCGAAGAACGGTTCGGGCTCCAGGTCGATCGCCGGCCGCGCCGACCACCGATTGATCAGGTAGCGCGCCGCGGTCGTCGCAGCGTCGCCGGCATCGTTCCAGCCCTCGAAGGCCGCAATGATCACCGGCGAGCTGGTGCCCGCCTCCGCCAAGAGGCGAGCATGCGGGAGCTCGGGCCACGGGGTGGTGGGAACCACGGGCATCACGGTACAAGGCGCGTCCAGGACTACCTATCCTGTCCCCGTGTCCGAGATCTACGCCGTGTCCCGAGTCGATGACGAGTTGGTCGATGCGCTGACCCGTCTGATGCCCCAGTTGTCCTCGTCGAGTCCCCCGCCGACCCGGGCCGAGATCGTTGAGATCGTGGCCTCGCCGGCCACCGTGCTCTTCGCTGCTCGTGGCGACGACGGCCGGATCCTGGGCAGTCTGACCCTCGCCGTGTTCCGCATCCCGACGGGTGTGCGAGCCTGGATCGAAGATGTCGTCGTCGACTCCGAGGCCCGCGGGCAGGGCCTCGGCGAGAAGCTGAACCAGGCCGCACTCGATCACGCCCGCTCGATCGGCGCCAAGACGGTCGACCTCACCTCGCGTCCATCTCGAGAGGCCGCCAACCGCTTGTACCAACGCATCGGCTTCGTCGCCCGAGAGACGAACGTCTACCGCTACGACCTGGGCTGACCCCTCCCACCGCTGCGCCGTCCCGCCGAACCGTTCCCTCCGAACCGTTCTCTCCGAACCGTTCTCTCCGAACCGTTCTCTCTTCGAACTGGGCGACACCGTGGTCGCGTCGGCGACGGGTTGGTCTCCCAGTTCGGGTGGTGGGTGGGTGGGCGGTGTGGGTGGAGGGTGTGGGTGGAGGGTGTGGGTGGTCAGGTGGCGAGGCGGGTGCGCAGGATGGTGGCGCCGTCGCCCGTGAGGTCGTCGAAGGCCGAGGTGCGACCGGTCACGGCGAGCATGATCGCCTCGCCTGGCCCGGTGACGTCGGCGCCGACCCCCGAGGACCAACCGAGGTCGGCGGCGTCGAACCGCAACCCTGTGGTCCTCGACGCCGGCACGAATCCTCTGGCCTTCCCGCCACAGACGTAGTCGAGCACAGTGCGCACGGATCCCGGATCGAGTGTGGATTCGATCGAGAGGGGCCGCTCGATGTCACGAGTGTGAATGAGCACGTCGGAAAGCGGGGCGATCGGTCCGACGAACGGTGGAGCGAACCGCGACGACACGTAGCCCTGGTAGTTCGCCACGAGGGTCGCAGGAGCGCGGTCGCCGAACTGGCGCGCAACCTGGTCGGCATACCGATCGAAGCTTCGGGCTCTCACGATGTTCAGCATGAACCGCGGTAGCGGGACCTCGAGAATGCTGGTGAGGTGGCCGACGACATCGCGCACCCGCCAGCCTTGGCACAGCGACGGGTGGTTCCACTGCTCATCGGTGAGCTGTTCGAGCGTGACGACGAGCCGACGTCGTTGCTGGGCGATGGCGGCGAACAGCTCGTCTTTCGTCATGGAGAGCTCGATTCCTGGTGAGACCTGCGACCTCAGACGGGCAGGGCGGCGAGTGGGACGACATCGACGGCGATGCCGGTGAGGTGCGACATGCTGCTCACCGGATCGAACGAGCCTGGTCCATGGGGCGCCAGGGCGTTGACGTTGACGCCGGGGAACTCCCGGGCGACGGGCATGCCGGTGGTGCTGGCATTGCCGAAGCCGTGGGTCATGGCCACCACGCCGTCGCGGAGCGTCGCGTCGATCCGCACGGGTGCCTCGATGCTCCCGAATCGGTTGGAGACGCGCACGCGGGCACCATCGATGATGGACAGGCGCTCGGCGTCGATGGGGCTGACGTAGAGCGGGTTGTCGGCGGCGCCGGCCTGCTTGAGGCGCCGGACATTCTGCATCGCCGAGTTGAGCGTGTGGCTGGTACGGCGGGTGATCAACTTCAGCTGGTGCCGATCCTCCCCGGCCAGCTCGGCGAAGATCACCGCGGCGCGCGTCCACGCCTCGGCGAGCATCTCCGGGGCGCCGGCCAGTGTCCCGTTGGCGGTCGCGCGGTCCAGCAGGCCACCGGGCTCGGTGGCGGGGAGCACCGCGACGCCGCCCGGCTGTTCGTGCAGGGCCGCCATCGAGAGGCCGTGCTCGGCGAGGGCGGTGTCGTGCACCATGGCGAGCATGTCGGACTGGGGCGGGAAGAACGTGGGGAGGCCCATCCGCTCGCCGAGCGCGGCGAAGATGGCCCGCTCCGTGCGTCGATCCGCGGCCGGGGGTACGACCGGGCCGGTCCACTGGATGAACGGTTCGGTCTGGGTGCCTTGCACGAACACGTTGAGGTCTTCGCGCTCGAACCAGTCCGCCGCCGGGAGGACAAAGTCCGCGTGTTCGCCGGTGGCGTTGCGATAGAGGTCGACGGTGACCAGCAGGTCGAGGTCGGCGAGCGCGGCCGCCAGGTCGTCGCCACCACCGATGCTCAGGGCCGGATTGCCGGCGAGCACGATGAGGGCACGGATGGGGGATGCGTCGGCGTTGATCATGTCGGCGAGAAGCGCGCCCGGATGCATCGTCGACGCCGGCCGGTAGGGCCCCCACGGGCTGTCGAGGAACGACGAGGCGTCGGCGGTCTGCTGACCCGGTGACGCCGGGATGGCGCGGTTGGCCGCCACGTTGCCGCCGCGGCGATCGAGGTTGCCGGTGAGCAGGGACAACATGGTGGCGAGCCAATAGGCGAGGGCGCCCTGTCGGCCCATGTTGACCCCCGTCGAGACGTGCACCGCCGCCGACGGCGCGGCCACGAACTCCTGGGCGAGGGCGACGATGCGGGCGGCGTCGATACCGACGACGGGGGCCACCTTCTCGGGGGAGAACTGACCGACGAACGCCCGGAGCTGGTCGAGCTCGGTGACGCGAGCGGCGCCCGCCGGGTCGAAACCGACCGTGCGGTCGATCTCGCACAACATGGCGGCGAGGAGGTACGCGTCGGTGTCGGGTTTGACCTGCACGACCTCGCCGACCTTGGGCTCGATCCAGCGGGGATCGACGAAACGCACCACCCCGCCCCGATCCTCGATCTGGGCCAGCCGGCCAACCGGATCGGGAACGGACAGGAACGACGTCTTGCTGACGCGTGGGTTGCTGCCCAGGACGAGCAGGTGATCGGTGTGATCGAGGTCGGGGATGGGGTGCAGCGAGGGGCTGCCCCACACCATCTCACTGATGGCGAACTTGTTGGAGCAATCCTGCGTGGCGGCCGAGAACAGCCGGTCCGAGCCGAGCAGACGCAGGAACATCGCTCCGGCGATGCCGGCGGTGGCGTTGAACGCCGTCGGGTTGCCGAGGTAGACGGCCACGCCGCTGGGGCCGTGTTCGTCGATCACGGCTCGGAGGCGTGAGGCGATGCCGTCGAGTGCGACATCCCACGAGGTCTCGGCCCACGTGCCGCCCTCTCCGCGGGCTAGCGGCCGGTCCAGGCGATCCGGATCGCGGTGGACCTCGGTGGCGAGAAGGCCCTTGTTGCAAGCGAACCCACGGGTCACCGGATGCGAGTCGTCGGGCCTCACCTTGCCGACCCGGCCGGTGTCGTCGACGGTCACGACGATGCCGCAGCCCACCTCGCACAGGCGGCAGAACGTGCGATGGTCCGACATGGGTTGTCCTTCCGATGCGGCCACGCGGCGATCAGGGCGCGGGGTCAGGGTAGGGGAAGCGGTTGGCCTCGAACCAGCCGATGATCGGCTCGGCCCCGGTCGAGGGCGTGGCCCGGACGAGGGTCCGCCAGTACGACCAGTGGCGGGGTGGATCGCTGGCGTGGGCCATGTCGAACTGGACCGAGGGGGCTATGGGTTCGATGCGATAGGAGCGGACGGTGCCGCGGGTGTCGGTGAAGGTCATGTCGGAGGGACGGATCGTGGCCCCCGGATCGTCGTAGCTCATGTGGGCGTCGATGCTGGCGATGGCGTGCGTCTCGGATCCTTCGCGCACGTACCCGCCGCCGCGCCCACCTTCGGCGTTGGGTGCCGCCGCGAAGTACACCTGCAGGTCGGGGGACTGGAGGTCGCCGAGCATGAACGGGTACTGCCAGGTTCGTGGTCCCCAGGAGCGGTCGCGGTGCGCTGGCGTGTCGATGCGGGTCTCGGTGCCGTCGATGGTGACCGTGCCGGAGGCGCTCATCGACTGCTCGAACCGGCTGGCCGGAAAACGGCTCATACTGTCGTCGCGGCCGGCGCCGGTGGTGAAACACGGTGTGCGGGCGGTGAGGTCGAGGTCGATCTGCACCGGGACGAGGTGCCCGCTTCGTGGGCCGGTGCGGATCCGGCCGATGCCGGCGAGTCGGAACCGGCCCCGCTGAAGGTCCTCGACCGGCTGATAGGAGAACGAGAGGCCCCATTGGTCGTACGCCACTCCGTCCCCGCGACGAAGGTGGTCGTAGCCCAGGCGGGTCTCCTCGACGGCGACCCACTCGGCGCCGGTCCACAGGAAGAGCCACAACCACGCTCGACCCTGGTTGGTCAGCGTGCCGAGGCGGAACAGCCCGGCGGAGGAGCCATCGGGCGGGAGCCACGACACGAGCCACGATTCGTTCCACGTGGTGACGGATGGGTCGTGGACGTGGAACTGCTCCGCGGCCGGGTCGAGCAGGACTTCGCCTTCGAGCATCGAGGATCATCCGTTCGTCAGCCGGCCGATTCCACCGGCAGCGGGTCGGTCAGGGGGACGAAACCGCCGCCGGGTGGCGACGACCACGGCCGGTCGGTCAGGTACTCGGCGATCGGCACTCGGTCCACAACTTCGTAGCCGACGGGGAGCCACACGTCGCCCAGCTCGCTGAGGAAGAAGATCTCCCAGTTGTAGAAACCGAGGAATGCCCGCTCGTTCTCGCACATCAGCTCGGCATAGGTGCTCACGGCGCGCACGTAGTTGTCGTGGTTGTTGTACCCCCACAGCGCCTGCTCCATGTCCTCGGGTCCGCCGCGACGATCGAGGTAGCGGGCGGCGGCCAGGATGGCGTCGCGTGGGTCGTTGATGTCGCCGTCACTGACCTCCTCCCACGTCGTGGGCAGGAACTGCATTGGTCCCTGGGCGCCAGCCGAGCTGAGGCCGTGGATGCGACCCATACCGGTCTCCACCAGGTTGATGGCGGCGAGATAGGCCCAGTCGATGCCCGATGCCTCCTCGGCCTCGTGGTAGTAGCCGAGCAGCTCCTCGGCCGAGGCCGGAGGTTGGATGCGCCAATCGGGGGCCTCCGTCGGCCAGCGGGAGTGCATGGCCAGGAACTGGCGGCGCGGCGAACACGTTGCGTTCGACGACGGACGCCAGGTCCGGCGGCACGAGGGCCAGAACTTCCTCATCCCACGACGGCTCGTAGCTGAGCTTCCGGTAGGCGACCTGCTGGAGCCTCGCCAGCTCGGCGACGACGGTCGCCGCGGTCGATGGGTCGCGGATGCCCTGCTCGGCCCGGGTGATCTGCTCGGCGAGGCCGGCCGGGTCGAGGGCGGCGCGGGGCAGTTCCACGCCGGACGGGGCCGTCACGGACAGCGCGGTGAGCGCGCTCGGTGACGTTCCCGTGGTTCCCGTCGAAGCGGTGCTCGACGGCGGCGAGACAGGTGTCGCCGCCGGGTCCGCCGGCGTTGACGGGAGGGTGGTGGCGGTGGGGTCGGCCACCGGGGCGGTGGTATCGCCGACGACGGCGCTGGTGGCGGTCGTGGGCAAGGCATCCGTCGGTGCCGAGTAGGGCGCAGTGGCCAGCTCGGGACGGTCACCGGTCGCACACGAGGCGGCGAGCGTCGCGACGGCGAGAGCGGCCACTACGGCGATCGGTCGGTGAGTCGACACGTCAGGCCTCCTCGAGGCGGTAGAGACCCCCGCTGAGGGAGAGAACGTAGACCTCACCGACCGTATCGGTGGCGAAGGACGCCAGCTGCCCGCCGGGGACCTCGAGGTCGACCGCGACCGGCACGGGCGGGTTGCCGTCGTTGGCGGTGAGGCCCCAGACGATCGATGTGCAGTAGTCGCCGTACAGGTAGACGCCGTCGAGAGCGGGGATCGCCGCGCCCCGGTACACCACACCACCGGTGATCGAACAGCCGTCGTCGTGGGAGTACTCGTGGACGGGCGAGACGACGACACCGGCGAGCTCACCGTCGCCCAGGTACGCGTGGGTGCCTTCGAAGCGGGGCCACCCGAAGTTGAGGAGTGGGCCGATCTGGCCCGCCCGGACGACGTCGATCTCCTCCCACGCGCCCTGCCCGACGTCGCCGATCCACAAGTCGCCGGTCGCCGGGTCGAACGAGTACCGCCATGGGTTGCGCAGTCCGATGGCCATGATCTCGGGGCGGCAGTCGGCGGGTGTGGGGGTGCAGGGGTTGGTGGCGGGCGCGAGCGCCTCGGTCGGCGCCGACCCGTCGATGCGGAGCATGGAGCCCAGCAGCGTCTGGGGGTTCTGGGCGTTGCCGAACTGATCGTCGGCTCCGCCGCCGTCGCCCATGCCGATCCACAGGAAGCCGTCCGGGCCGATGGCGAGATGCCCGCCGTTGTGGTTCGGCGCCGGTTGCTCGATCTCGAGGAGCACCTCTCCCCGGCCGGCGTCGAGGCTTCGGGTCGCCAGATCGATGGGGTAACGGGTGACGATGGTCTGTCCCTCGGGGCCGGTGGCGTTGGTGAACAGCAGCGTGCCGTCGGTGCTGATGGCGAGGCCGAGCAGGCCCCGCTCGCTCTCCGTGTCGGTCTGCTCGGACACGTCGAGCACGGGTTCTGACGCCTGCCCGGTGGTGAGGTCGAGCACCCGGATGCGGCCCGGTCGCTCGGCGACCCAGAGATCGTCGGGTGCGCCGGGGTGAGACGCGGCGGCGATGGGTTGGTCGAGTTCGGCCACCAGGGCGAGCGTCAACACCAACGGTTCGCCGGTGGCGGTCGTGACCTCTGGCGCCGGTTGCGTGTCGCCCGGCTCGGACCCGACCGGTTCGGTGTCGGTGCCGCAGGCCGCGACTCCGAGCGCGAGCGCGACGACGAGGGCGGTGAGCGGGGGAAGCCTCACGCGGTCGCTCCGTTCGCTGCACCGCTGGTCGACGGTGTGTCCTGGTCGTAGAGGAGCCATTCGTCCGCCCGGAACGGGCGGTGGAACCACATGGCGTGATCGAGGCTGGCGGGTTGGACATCGGGGCGCCAGGACCCGATCGGGTGTGGGGTCATGGCGGTGTCGAGCAAGGTGAGGTCCGAGGCGTAGGTGAGCACGATCGTATGGATCAACGGATCGTCGGGAAGGGTGCCGTTGGCCCGGAACCACACCTGCTGGTGGGGCGGTTGAGCGCGGTCGGCGAAGAACGGCGGTTCGGTGACGTAGCGCAGCTCGATGGGTCGCTCGATCAACGCTCCCGCGGAGAGGAGGTCGGCGTTGGCGCGGAGGAGCTCGGTGCGGTCGGGCAGGCCCTCGGGCCGGACGACGTCTGGTGCCGACATCTGGAAGTCGAGGCCGTCCTCGTGGATGTGGAACGACGCCGCCAGGTTGAAGATGGCCCGGCCGTGCTGGATGGCGACGACCCGGCGGGTGCTGAACGAGCGGCCGTCACGGATGCGGTCGACCTCGTAGAGGATCGGCACCTTCGGGTCGCCGGGGCGGAGGAAGTAGGCGTGCAGCGAGTGCACGGACCGCCTGTCGGTGTCGATGGTTCGCGCCGCAGCCACCAGCGCCTGCCCGGCCACCTGCCCACCGAAGACCCGCTGGCGGTCCTCTTCAGGGCTGCGGCCCCGGAAGATGTTCACCTCGATCGGCTCGAGGTCGAGCAGGTCCAGGAGCTCGTCGAGCGCGGCTGTCACCCATCCATGATGGCCGGGCCGGCATGCTCGCCGGTGGCAGGCCATACTGCGAACGTGCACGTGCCCGCGGCCGACCGCTCCTCCGGGCCCGACGAGTGGCGCCCCTTCGTGGCTGCGCAGGGGTTCGGTCACCTGGTGGCGGTCGGCCACGGACGCGACCGCGCGGTCGTCGTGCCAACCCAGTTCGTGCTGCAGGACGATGAGGTGGTGCTGCACCTGGCCCGGCCGAGCCCGATCTGGTCGGCGATCGCCGAGAATCCCGTGGTCACGTTGTCGGTGGCCGGCGACTGGGCCTTCATCCCATCGGCGTGGAAGGCGGTCGGGGACGAAGACCCCCGGTGGGGCATCCCGACCACGTACTACGCCGCTGTGCAGATCAGCGGTCCCGCCACCGTCATCGACGACACCGATGGCGTGGCTGACATCCTGCGGGCGTCATTGACCGAGCTGCAGCCGGCCGTCGATGTGGTCGACCCGCTCGAGCACGGCGCCAAGCTCCGGACCATCCGGGGACTGCGTCTGGCGATCGAGGACGTGGTGGCCAAGTTCAAGTTCGGCGGCAACGTCGACCGCGAGCATCGCGCCGCCAATGTCGACCGGTTGCGGCGGCGGGACGGCCCTGGTGATCGGGCGGCCGCAGATCACGTGATCCGTCGATCGCGGTGATCATGGCTCGGAGCGATCAGCAGCCGGGACCGGTGCGGCGAAGAACCCGCAGCGAGCCGGTGGCCTCCAGCTCGGCGAAGGCGCCGGACTCCATCGCCCGGCAGTAGATCTCGTACGGCGGCCGACCGCCGTCGGCTGGGTTCGGGAAGACGTCGTGGATGACGAGCAGCCCGCCGATGGTCACGTGGGGGACCCAGGTCTCGTAATCCCGATGCGCCGGTTCGGTGCCGTGACCGCCGTCGATGAACAACAGGGCGAGGGGGATGCTCCACACGGCGCCCACGGTCGGCGAGTCCCCGACGAGGGCGACCACGGTGCCTTCCAGCTCGGCGTCGAAGATGGTCCGGCGGAACCGGGGCAGGGTGTCGATGCGGCCGACTTCAGGGTCGACGAGGTCCGGTTCGTGCCACTCCCAGCCCGGCTGGTTCTCCTCGGAGCCCCGGTGGTGATCGAGGGCGAACAGCACCCGGCCCTGCTCGCGGGCGGCGGTGCCGAGGTAGACGGCCGACTTGCCGCAGTAGCTGCCGATCTCAAGGAGGGGGCCCGGAACGTCGAGCGATAGGGCGGCGGCGTGGAGGGCGAGCCCTTCGTCGGGCGGCATGAACCCTCGGGCGGCTTCGGCCCGCTGGCGCGGGGTTGGGTCCATCGCCGCGTCAGCTGTCGGTTCGGCCGGTGACGGGATCGTCGCGGTGCTCGACGTCGGTGTCGATGTCGAGCAAGGGAGGGAGCAGACGTTCGTCTGTGAAGAGCCCGGCGGCGGGCGAGGCGCCGGCCAGGGCGTCCGCGGCCAGCACCACCGCGGCCGAGGTGTACGTGCTCTTCTCGTCGACCGGGAAGTGCGATTCGTCCGGGTAGACGGTGCCGGTCCAGTAGCGACCGTCGTCGAGGCGCATGGATTGGGCGGCGGCGAACAACGCCAGGCCCTTCTCCCGCTCTCCGACACCGAGGTGGGCCATCGCGCACTCGCAGGTCTCAGCTGCGGTGACCCACGGGCGGTCGCTGACGCACCGCACGCCCTTGCCGGGCATGACGAACGTGTCGAACCGGGCGGCCAGGTGAGCACGCCCGGCGGCTCCCCGGAGGCTGCCGGCCAGGACTGGGTAGTACCAGTCCATCGCCCACCGGTGCTTCGGGGCGAAGGCGCCATCGGGCCGGGTACGCACGACGTGGGCGAGGCGACTGACGCTGAGCTCCCAATCCGGCCGCTCTTCGCCGAGTGCTCCGGCGATGGCCACCGCGCAGCGGAGACTGTGCGTCATCGACGACGAGCCGGTGAGCAGAGCGAACGGCCACGGTGTGCCGTCGGGGTGGCGGGCCCAGAGGATCTCGCCCCGAGGCGTTTGCAGATCGAGCACCCAGGAGACGGCACGATCGACGACCGGCCACATCGCTTCCAAGAACCCCCGGTCCGACGACACCAACCAGTGGTGCCACACGCCGGTGGCGACGTAGGCGATCACGTTGGCGTCGAACTTCGGGTCCTCGATGTTCTCAGCGAGGTAGTACTGGTGCCAGGCGCCGTCGGGGAGCTGCGTGCCGACCAGCCAGTCGTACGCCCGCTCCGCTTCGGCGCGGTAGCCGGTGACCGCCAGCGCCATGGCTGCCTCGACGTGGTTCCACGGATCGGCATGGCCGCCGGGGATCCACGGGATCATGCCGTTCGGCAGCTGCCACTGGGCGATGGTGCCGGCGGTCTGGCACACCTGGGCGTGGGTGACCACGCCGGGGATGTCAAGCGTGGGCATGGGACAGCTCCCGAGCCTCGGAGACGGGACGGGCCGGGGCGGGTTTGGTGGCGTACACCACCATGCTCTTCCCGAGCACCGGGTTGAGCAAACGCTCGGTCCACCGGGTGGTCCGCGGGTGCTTCATGATGTCCCACACCAGCAGCTTGTGATACGTGCGCACGGCGGCGTTGTCGTCGATCGGCTGGTTCGGCCCGGCGACGCATCGGATCCACCAGTACGGCGAATGCAGGGCGTGGGTGCGGTGGCGCTGGGTGGGGTGGAGCCCCACCATCTGGAGCTTGGCGTGGAGCTCGGCGACGGAATAGATGCGGACGTGGCCCCCGGTGACCGCCGGGGCGTGGTAGTCGTCCGACAGCGCCCAGCACACCCGTTCCGGGAGCCAGGCCGGCACGGTGATGGCCAGGGTGCCGCCGGGGCGCAGGACCCGGGCCAGCTCGTGGAAGGCGGCCAGGTCGTCGGGGATGTGCTCGAGCACTTCCGAGGCCATGACCCGGTCGAAGCTCGCGTCTGGGAACGGCAGGTTGGTCCCGTCGCCGCACACGGCCGTGGCGTACCGACCGACGGGTTCGCCACCCGGCAGCTCGCCGGCTTCAGCCATGCCGGCGGCGATGGCGCGGACCTGGCGCAGCTCGTCGGCCCCGAGGTCACACGCGACGACACGGGCGCCGCGCCGAAGCGCCTCGTAGGCGTGGCGGCCGAAGCCGCAGCCCAGGTCGAGGACGCGGTCGCCGGAGCGGAGGCCGAGGCGGTCGTAGTCGACGGTCAGCACGTCAGCGTTTGGTTCCGAGGCGAGCGAAGGCCCGAGCCCGGAGACCGCCCTGGTCGGGGTGGTTCGGCCCGTGCGGATCGGCGGCGTACTCGTCGAGCAGCGCGTGGTACTGCTCGATCGTGGCATCGGCGGTGTGGCGCCAGCTCCACCGGTCGATCACGCGCTGACGCCCGGTCGATCCGACTCGGGCTCGGGCCTCGGGATCGGCCAGCGCGTCGCGGATGCAGGCGGCGAGGGCCTCGCTGTCGCCGGGCGGCACGAGGAAGCAGGTCTCACCGTGGGTACCGGCGACCTCAGGGAGGGCGCCGCCGGTGGTGGCGACGAGGGGCACGCCGCAGGCCATGGCTTCGATGGCGGGCAGCGAGAAGCCTTCGTAGAGGGAGGGCACCACGGCGAGCTCGGCCTCGCTGTACAGCTCGACGATGCGCTGATCCGATACGCCCGACACGAACGACACGCAGTCGGTGAGTCCGAGTTGGTGCAGCGTGTTGGACGCCGCGCTGTTGTCCTTGGGCTTGCCGATGATGACGAGCTCCACGTGGCGCTCGGTGCGCACCTTGGCGACGGCCTCGAGCAGGTAGCGCAGGCCCTTCAGGGCCACGTCAGCCGAGGCGGTCGTGATGAGGCGACCCGGGACGCGCTCGATGGTGTCGAGCGGACGGAAGAGCTCGATGTCGACGCCGACGGGAACCACGTGGATCCGGTCGAGGGGGACCTGGTGATCGCGGTGGATGTCGAGCCGGGAGTTCTCCGAGACCGTGACGACGCGGCGCATTCGCTTGGCCACCTCGGTCTGCATCTTGGTGAACGCGTACCAACGACGTTTGCCGAACTGCTCCCACATGGTGCGGGAGTGCTCGATCTCCAGGGTGCGATCGACGGTGATGGGATGGTGGATGGTCGACAGCACCGGCAGGTGCTTCTCCATGGCCAGCACACCCCAGCCGAGCGTCTGGTTGTCGTGGATGAGGTCGAAGTCCTGGTAGCGGTGGCGCAGCGCTTCCCAGGCCCGGATGCTGAACGCCATGGGCTCGGGGAAGTTGCCGCCCACGAACGACAGGGTTTCCAGCACGTTCGGCAGCGACTTCAGCTCGAAGAACGCCGGGAACCGCATCGGGTAGGCGTCGTTGTAGATGTCGAGGCTCGGCAACTTGTGGAGCGGCACGTCGTCGTCGAGCAATGGGTAGGGCTGACCGCCGAACACCTCGACGTGGTGACCGAGATCGGTGAGCGCCTTCGACAGGTGCCGGACGTAGACGCCCTGCCCGCCGCAGTGGGGTTTGCCCCGGTAGGAGAGCAGCGCGATCCGCAGTGGCCGATCACGCCCGGCGGGAGATTCTGAAATTGCCATCGGGTAAGTATGGAGCGGGGCCCGCGGTTCGGCACCGGCACCTCCGGGTGGCTGGTGGCACCGCCAGCCGGGGAATAGGTGCCGGCGCGCCGCCGTTGTGAGCGGCCCGTCCTCGGCGGTGGTTGCCGCATCTAGTCTGGGCCGATGGTGACGTCCAGGTCATGGGTGCTCGTGCTCGCCACCTTGGCGACGTTGTCAGGGGCGTGCAGCGACGACGACGGTGGTGCCGCATCGACGGCGGACGCACCCGGGGTATCGACCACGGCGGACGCGGCAACAACGTCGACCGCGCTCAGCACTACGACCACGACGGGCGTCGAGTCAGCGGGAGAGGCGAACGACTACGGCGTGGGCGTTCGGGACGACGTGTTCGTCGATGACACCCGCCCGACGCCTTCGAGCGGCGACCAGCCCGGGACCGACACGCGGATCCTCGAGTCGCTCGTGTTCTACCCGACCGACGGCGATCCCTCGGATGGTCCCGTCGTCGACGCCATGCCGGATCGAGCGGGCGGGCCGTACCCGCTGATCGTGTTCTCCCACGGACTCGGCGGTACCCCCGAGTTCTCCCAGGGCGTGTTGGAGGCGTGGACATCCGCCGGGTTCGTGGTCGTGGCCCCCCGGTTCCCGCTCTCCCGTCCCGACAACCCGGGTGGTCCCGACGCGGGCGATGTGCTCAACCAGACCGGTGACGTCAGCTTCCTGATCGACCGGTTGTCCCTGCTGTCCACCCAGGCCGACTCGTTCTACGCTGACCTCGTCGACCCCGACCGCATCGGCGCCAGCGGCCACTCGAACGGCGCGATCACGACGATCGGGGTCACGCTCCACACCTGCTGTCACGACGACGCCATCGACGCCGCCGTCGAGTTCGCCGGAACGGCCAGCCCGTTCGGCGACGGCGAGTACGACTGGGCGCTGGCTCCGCCATACCTCATCGTGCACGGCACCGACGACGAGTTGGTGGCCTACAACAACGGGGTGACGCTCTACAACCGGCTGGCCGGCCCCAAGGGACTGCTCACGATGGAGGGCGGGGGTCACAGCGCCATGTTCTTCCCTGACGACCCGGGGTACGACGAAGCGCGGGCGGCGACCACCGACTTCTTCCGGGCTCACCTGCTCGACGATGCTGCCGCACTGGCCCGGCTCGGCGCACCGGCTGACGACGGCGCGTACCCGAACCTGCGCTGGACGGGTGCCGACGAGTCCCCGGATGTCATCCCGACGACGACGGTCGCCGGCATCGATCGCCAGGTCTCGGCCGACCCCACGGCGGGGCTGGCCGACGGGCAGGCGGTGACGGTCACGTGGTCAGGATTCACCCCGGACGGCGTGATCAACGTGGTGCAGTGCTCCCGGCCCGGTGAGGGTGCCAACTGGTGCGATCTGTCGGCGGCCCAGATCCTGGTGCCGAACCCGACCGGCTCCGGGAGCCTGGAGCTCCAGATCGTTGTGGGCGACGTGGGGGAGGGCACCTGCGGACCGGTCAGCGACCAGTGCGTGATCGCGGTCAACGACTCCGGCCTCACTGAACCCGAGGCCACCGTCTACATCCCCCTCCAGTTCGCCGGGTGAACCGTCCTCCAGGCATCGGATTCGATATGACGATCGCTCAGTTGCTCTCGGCGGCCCGTGGCCGCTCACCGTCCGACCGTCGAGCCGATCGCCGGGCCCACGCCTGAGTCCATCCGAAGTCGACGGCTGTACGTGGCCATTGTCGGGGCCATGGTGGATGATCCCGATCGTGTCCTCACCCGGGCTCGCCGCACGCTTGACACGATGCAGACGGCTGACTCGGAGGGTCACGCGGCCTCCTGAGCGGTGGGAGGTCCTCCTCGCCGGTCCTCCGAGCGAGATCGGGCGCGTGCTGCTCGACCCGGAGGCCCACGAGGAACACCTGGCTTCGTCCAACCCCTTCGCCGGAGCCCTGCCGGCCAAGGAGCGGTGGGAGGTCCTGAAGGCTGGCCGTGGTTTCCACGGCGCCCCCGAAGATGTTGGTGAACAGCACCACCAGCTCGTCGTGGCTGAGACGGTGACCGTCCTCTTCGGCATCGATCACGCGGGTCAGGAGGTCGTCTCTCGGGCGGGCGCGTCGGGCTCAGGCCGCTGGCCAGATGGCACTGATGGCGTCCTCGATGTCCTCAGCCGGGACGTCGTAGTCCGCGGCGATGGACGCCGCCGGCTCGCCGGCCACCATCCGGGAGCGGACGGCACTGAGCGGGGCGCCACCGTGAACGAAGAACGGATCCCCATCGGCGACCGTCGGCGTTACGCGCAGCAATGGACGCTCAGTCACTGGAAGGATGAGCGACGACGCCCATTGGTCGTCGTACGTGATCAGATCCAGGTACTGACGTATCACGTCATGAAAGACGCGCTGACCCGTGTGGACGACGGTGAGGAGACCGAGCTGCTTGTCGTCTGCGCTGCGGGCGTAGTCGTAGAGCACCGCACCGCCATCCGTGTAGAGCTGCCGCGACGCCAGGGCATGTTCGAGTTCTCCCTGTTCGGCAAGAATCGTCAATGCCTTGCGTATGCGCTGCATCGGCAGACCAGTGGCCCGGAATGCCTGGACAACTGAGGCCTCGACCAGGCCGACGAACGGAATGACACGTCGATCATCGCCAACTGGGGAAAGCGAGGTGACGACTGGGTCCTGCTGGATCAGGCTCCGATCCCTCGGGCGACGCACATATCCATGGGCCCACGTTGTCAGCGTCGACGAACTCATGCCCACGAGGCGGGCCGCCTGGGGCACCGAGTACAAACGGCGATGGAATCGAACGTCGACGGCAGGAACCTCCTCTGAGGACCACGAGAGTAGGCCCAGTCTTCGCCCGTACCGAGGATGGGTTAGCCGCGGGGGTAGCCGGATCGAGAGGGACTGAGCGCCGTCGAACCAAGGTATCCCGGCTACGGGGAGACAGCGGTCGCACAGGCAACAGTCGCGCAGGCAACGGGTCCGTCTCCCAGTTCGTGATGCGAGACGGAGCGACCTTGGCTGCCCGGAGCGGCGCCTCGACACCGCGCGGCGGTGAAGCAGTGGCGGAGGAGGTGGGATTTGAACCCACGGAGGGTCTCCCCTCACACGCTTTCCAAGCGTGCCGATTCGGCCGCTCTCGCACTCCTCCTGGAGCACCACGCCGGGGTGGGAACCACCGAGGCGGCTGGTGCGCCCGCACAGGGTATCCTGGCGGTTGTCCACCTCCGTCGGCGGTGGCAGATCGACGTTCGTCGTGGAGTGTGACGGTCGGGTCCTGTGCAACGTGGGCCTGTGAACCGAGTCAGGGCCGGGAGGCAGCAGCTCTCAGCGGTGACCTACGGGTGCCGCAGGTTGCCTGGCCGTCACACTCGACGACGAGACGTCGCCGGCCACACTCGACGACGAGACGTCGCCGGCCACACTCGACGACGAGAC
Source organism: uncultured Acidobacteriota bacterium (assembly GCA_963732655.1). Classification (GTDB taxonomy): domain Bacteria; phylum Actinomycetota; class Acidimicrobiia; order Acidimicrobiales; family SHLQ01; genus CAVTWS01. The sequence continues at coordinate 502,503 of CAVTAI010000017.1, forward strand.
GTCGCCGGCCACACTCGAGGACGGGCGCGTCACACCTCGGCCGGTAGGCTCGGGGGGCTCATGGAGTACCAGTCGCTCTACCGACGGTTCCGGCCCGGGCGCTTCTCCGACATCATCGGGCAGGAGCACGTGGTGCGGGCCCTGCGAAACGCCGTGCGGGAGAACCGCGTCGGCCACGCCTACCTGCTCTCGGGCCCTCGCGGCACCGGCAAGACCACCGCAGCACGCGTCCTGGCCAAGGTGCTCAACTGCGAGACCCCGATCGATGGCGAACCCTGCGGCGAGTGTGCGTCGTGCAAGTCGATCGAAAATGGCACGTCGTTCGATCTCCACGAGCTCGATGCCGCCTCGCACAACAAGGTCGACGACATCCGGGACCTCTTGAGCAAGGTCCACCTCGGCACGCCCGGCCGCTCCAAGGTGTACCTGCTCGACGAGGTGCACATGCTCACCGCCGGCGCCGAGAACGCGTTGCTCAAGACGCTCGAAGAACCGCCGGACCACGTCGTCTTCGTGCTCGCCACCACCGAGCCCCACAAGGTCGTGCCCACCATCCGGTCGCGCACGCAGCACCTCGAGCTGTCGCTCGTGCCCGCCGAGGAGATGACGCGCCACGTCTGGTGGATCGCCGAGCAGGCCAACCTCGATGTCGACGACGCCGCCGTGGCCCATGTGGTCCGCGTCGGCGGTGGCTCGGTGCGTGACACGCTGTCGGCCCTCGACCAGGTCGTCGCCGCCGGCGGCGTGGCCCGACCGGACGTGTCGACCGATGACCTCGTCGACTCCCTCGCCACCGCGGATACCGGCAAGGCCCTCGCCGCCGTGAACGCGGCCATGAGCCGGGGCACGGATCCCCGCATCGTCGGCGAACAACTCATCCGCTCGTTGCGTGATGTCTTCCTGGCCGCCATGGGGGCCGACACCTCGCACGTCGCCCCGAGCGATCGCGACCGGGTCCGCGACCTCGCCGGGATCATGCGGCCCGCCGTACTCACCAGGGCCATGGAGATGGTGGGCACGGCCCTGGTCGACATGCGTCAGTCGCCCGATCCCCGGATCGATCTCGAGGTCGCACTCGTCCGCCTCACCCGCCCTGAAACCGACCACAACGTCGCCGCGCTCGCCGCTCGGGTCGAGCAGCTGGAAGCCGCCTTCGCTTCGGGCGTCGTTCCGGTGAACGGAGGCACCATCGACCCGTCGTCACGACCCGCAGCGGTCAGCCCGCCGGCCGTTGACGTGCCCCCAACGCCCGCTCCAGTCGTCATCCCACCGCGCCCGGACCCCGATGCGCCCGCTCCCGTCACCGCGGCTGCGGAGATCATCGCTCCCGCGGTCGATCCCGACCCGCCGGCCTCGAGCCCCGCCGAGCCCTCGGCTCGGGTTCGCCCGGCCGACGCGGCCCGGCAGGCGCTGGCGAGCCGGTCGGGTCGTCCTTCGACCCCGGACCGGCCGTCGCCATCCACTGGTGGTCCCGACCAGCCTCCCCCGATCCCGCCGCGCCGCCCGTCGGCGACCCCTCGCCCGGCGTCGGAACCAGCAGGATCCGTGAGCGCCCCGCCGCCTCCCGCCCCCGCCGACCCGGTCGTCCGGGCGCCGATCCCGGGCGACGACGTCGCCACGGGCATCGACACTGGTTCATCGGAGGCCCCGTCGGATCCGGCACCCACGGCACCGCCTGAAACGGCACCCGTGGCCCCGCTCGTCGCAGACACCGCGGCACCCGTCGACTCACCTGTTCTGCCCCCGCCGCCGGCCGGAGACTCCGGCGTACCCAGCCAGACCGATGTCGAGGGGGCCTGGGAGCAGGTGCTGCCGCACCTGTCCAAACGAGCCGCCCTGCGCGTCACCGGTGGCCGGTTCGTGGAGTCGACCTCGTCCCGGGTGGTTTATGCCCTTCCGCACGAAGGCCATCGCAAACGTTGTGAGGAGGTCAGCGAGGAGATCTCGGCTGCCCTCACCGCTCATTTCGACCGACCGGTGCGCCTCGCCCTCGTGGTCGACGGTCCGGATCCCACAGCGCCGCAACCGGCGGCGGGATCGCAGCCGCGCGAGCCTCTTCCTGCCGACGACGATGTCGACCTCGGCGATCTCGTCGACGCCGCCGAACACGACGGCACCGTCCTCGACCGATTGACCAAAGCCTTTCCCGGAGCGGAGCTGATGACCGATGAGTGAACCTGATCCTGCACGTCCCGCCCTGTCGCCTGCGGTTCCGGGAGCGGAACCTGATGGGATGCCGGACCTCGGCGCGCTGCTCGGCGGCTTGGGCGGGTCGGGAGGCCTCGGTGGCCTGCTCGAGCAGGCGCAGCACATGATGGCGGCCGCCGCCGAAGCCGCGGAGGCCACCGTCGAGGGCAGTTCGGGTGGAGGCGCCGTCCGCATTCAGATGAACGGCCGGATGGAGTTCTCGTCGGTGACGATCGACCCGGCGGTGGTCGATCCTGACGATGTCGACATGCTCGAAGATCTCGTGCTCGCCGCCCTGCGGGACGCGGCGACGAAGGTGGCCGACAACGCCGGGCCCAGCTCCATGGGCCTGGGCGATCTCGGGTCGCTCTTCGGCGGCGCCTGAGATGTCGGTGTTCGCGCCGCCGGTCCAGGTGCTGATCGACGAGCTCGGCCGCCTGCCCGGCATCGGCCCCAAGTCGGCGCAACGACTGGCCTTCCATCTGCTCCGCGTGCCCGTCGAGGATGCTCATCGGCTTGCCGTCGCCATCACCGACATGAAGGCCCGGGTGGCGTTCTGCCTGCGGTGCTTCAACATCGCCGAAGGCGACCGGTGCGAGATCTGCCGGGACACCCGGCGTGACCAGACCGTCGTCTGCGTGGTCGAGGAACCGCGTGACGTCGTCGCGGTGGAGCGAACGCAGGAGTATCGGGGCCTCTATCACGTCCTCCAGGGCGCCATCAGCCCCATCGAAGGCATCGGCCCAGATCAGCTCAAGGTCCGCGAATTGCTCACGCGACTGCAGACCGAGCCGGTCACCGAGGTGATCTTGTGCACCAATCCCACCATCGAGGGTGACGCCACCGCCATGTACCTGGCCCGGCTGCTGACCCCGGCTGGTCTCCGGGTGACCCGGCTGGCCAGCGGTCTCCCCGTGGGTGGCGACCTCGAGTACGCCGACGAGCTCACGCTCGGCCGGGCCCTCGAAGGCCGTCGAGAGCTCACGACGTAACCCTGACCTGGCCCCGGACGTGGCTCGGCCCGGCGTCGAGTGGAGGGGAGGGACGACGCCGGACCGGCCGGGGGGAGAATCAGTTGATGTGGGTGGGTGTCGCCTCGGACCCGCCGGGCGCGGGCATTACCGGCGGGACCGAGGCGTCACCCTGTCGAAAGCAGCAACCGGTAGGCGGTTGCTCCGTTCAACATTGCGATTATGTTACAACGACTACGACTTCATGACAAGCATTTCTTTTGAAGTGTGACGATTGGCATGCAAAGCCGATGTAAAGAGGGCCCGAGCAGGGAACCGAAACGAGGGGGTGCCCCGGCCGGCGCCGCCGTCACGTCCGGGTCTGACGACCGAGACCGGAGCGAAGGGTCAGCCGCGTTCGCGCAGGGCGCGCCCGACGACATCCCGCACGACGACGCTGGCATCGTCGGATGGAGGGGTGCGCAGGTCGATCTCGGCCGGGCGGGAATCGGCCCAGGTCACCGGGGGGAGCTCGGCGTCGAGGTCGAGCGTCGTGAGTTGCGCCTCGGCCGGATGGCGCCCCGCCACCTTGCTGATGGCCGCCCGCAGGTCTTCGAGAGCGGCTTGCAGCCGATCGTGGACCTGGCGTTCGGCCGTGAGCATGATGTCGAGCCGTTCCTGGGCCTGGCTGAGCACCGTGGCCGACCGGGTGGCGGCGTCGTCCTCGGCCGACTCGAAGATGGCGGCTGCCCGGTGCTCGGCGGCCGTGACCAGCTCGCTGGCCCGGCGTTCGGCGTCGGCGACGGTGCGGGCCGCGGTTTCGGCCGCCTGGGCTCGCAGTTCGCTGCTCTCCCGGTCGGCCAAGGTGCGTTGCTCCACCACGGAGCTGGCGACGGTGCGATGGACTTCGTCGGCCTCCGACCGGATCCGGGTCGCCAGGGACTGCGCCTCCTCGAGTTCGGTGGCGGCGTCGATGCGAAGTTGTTCGGAGATGGCCCGGCTCTCGGCCAGCTGTTGGGCGGCGTCGGCGTCGGCGTCGGAACGCACTTGGTCGGCATGACGATCCGCCTCGGCGGTTCGTTCGGTCGCGTAGCGATCCGCCTCGGCACGCAGCGCGGCCACGTCGGCGCGGGTCCGTGCCAGCTCCTCGTCGACCTGGGCGTGGGTGCGCTCGCGCAGCTCCCGGGCGGTGTTCTCGGCCGTGCGCACGATGTTGGCGACGTCGCTGCCGAGGGAGAGGTAGGCGTCGCTCGAGAGCTCTTGGCGTTCGAGTTCCTCGGCGATGGACACGAGAAAGGCTCGAACCTCGGCGCGCGAGTACCCGCGGCGCTCGCCGCTGAACTCGCGGGCGGCCACCTCCTCGGGTGTGAAAGCCATGCGTTCGGACTCCCTCCGCACCGGTCGTGCGGTCGCTTCGCAGTATTTCATCTGCAACCCGTCGAGGGCTGGGTCAGACGAACCAAACTTGTGCGACACTTCGGCCCATGTTGCTCACCGAGATCGATCACGTCGCCATCGCCGTCAAGGACCTCGAGGCCGCCATCGCCTACTACCGCGATGCCTTCGGGGCCGAGGTCCACCATCGTGAGATCGTCGAGCGGGATGGCGTCGCCGAGGCTCTCATCAAGGTGGCCGACAGCTACATCCAGCTCACCACGGGAACCCGACCCGACTCCACGATCACCAAGTTCTTGGAGAAGAAGGGTGAAGGCATCCATCACGTGGGGTACCGGGTCGACGACTCCGCGGCCGCCCTGGCGTCGATGGTGGCAGCCGGGGCCACACCGATCGATCACGCTCCCCGCCCGGGATCCCGGGGCACCACGGTGGCCTTCGTCCATCCGAAGGGGAGTTTCGGCACGCTGATCGAGCTCGTCCAGGAATAGGGCGCACGCGGCGGTCACCAGCAAAGTCCTACGGCAGATCCGCTTCCGTGCCGATGACCGCGACGTGGCCTACACCGCTACGTTCACCGGGCGCGGCACGATCCCGGGACTCCACACTCCGGGGGAGAGGACAACCATGACCCGACGACTCGGCGTGGCCCTCTTGGCCCTCGCGGCCGCCGCGGTATCGCTGGCCGCCGTGACGATCGAGCCGGCGCAGGCCTATCCCGGGGCGCCCTGGTTCGAGCCCAATCGGGTGTACACCCAGAACTTCCCGGACCCGAGCGTCATCGTCGACGGGAACCGCTACGTCGCGTACGGAACCGCAACCGGAGGCGCGTACCTGCCGGCCATGACGTCGACCGACCTGGCCACGTGGACCGCGCATGCCCGATACAACCCCAACACCTACTTCCCGTCCGACCCGTTCTTCAATGACGCACTCGTCCAGCCCCCATCGTGGGCGTACAACACCGGCGATCCGCACAACTGGATCAATCACGAGATTCGCGCCCCCGGCATGGCGCGCATCGGCAGCCGGTTCGTCGCCTTCTCGACCGTCCGGGTGGCCGCTCCCGGCGAGACCAACTACGGACTGGGCCGCTTCTGCATCGGCGTGGCGACATCAACGAACGCGATGGGCCCGTTCCGGGACACCACCTCGACGCCGATCCAGTGCGACAACGACCCGGTGGGGTCGATCGACCCCGAGCCCTTCGTCGACCCGGTGTCGGGGACTCCCTACCTGTTGTGGAAGAGCGAGGGCATCCCCGGTTCGATGCCGCAGCGGATCTGGATCCGTCAGCTGACCGCCGAGGGCACAGCGTTCGCTGCCGGCTCGGTGGCCACGGTGCTGCTCGGGGTCGCTGACGCGTGGGAAGGCAACGTCGTCGAGAACCCGTCGATGGTGCACTTCGGCGGCCGCTACTACCTGTTCCACTCGGGTAACGAGTGGCGTTCAGACGACTACGCCACCGGCTACTCGATCTGCGACGGCCCGCTCGGTCCGTGCCGGCGCACCAGCTCCGATCCGCTGCTCGACAGCGGTGACCGCCCGGGACGGTTGGGGCCGGGTGGCGCTGACGCGTTCGTGGGGCTCGATGGTCGTCTGATGATCGCCTACCACTACTGGAACGCCCCCTACACCGACTACCCGGCCTTCCCGGCCTGCCAGAGCGCCGGGACCTGCACCTCGCAGGGCCAACGGCGCCTGGCCGTCGAGGCGCTCGCCGTCGGGTCCGACGGATCGCTACGACTGGCGCCGAACGCGTGCCCGATCGTCCCGGCGCAGGGCGACACCGGGAGGTACATCCCGCTCGTGCCCGCCCGCATCCTCGACACACGCGCGAGAACCTGGGTGCGTCCGGGGCGTTGGGTCAAGGCCAGGTGATCGACGTCCAGGTCACCGGATGTGGGGGTGTCCCAGCCGGCGCCGCCGGTGCCGTGGCACTGAACGTCACCAGCACCGGGGCGACGGCGCCGAGCTTCGTGACCGTGTGGCCCACCGGCCAGACCCGGCCCGAGGCGTCGGCCCTCAACACCGATCCCGGTCAGGACACCCCGAACCTGGTCATCGTCGGCTTGGGCACCGGTGGCCACGTGTCGATGTTCAACAACGCGGGCAGCGGTCACCTCGTCGCCGATGTCGTCGGCTGGTTCCCGAGCGCCTCCGCCTACCACTCGCTCACGCCTGCTCGAGTGCTCGACACGCGGACGGGCAACGGCGTGAGCGCCGGAGCGCTCGGCCCGGGCGGGTCGATCTCGGTGCCGATGACGGGTCGGGCCGGTGTGCCGGCCGATGCCGGGGCCGTGGTCCTCAACGTGACCAGCACCGAGTCCAGCATCGACAGCTTCATCACCGTGTGGCCGACTGGCGAGGTTCGACCGGTGGCGTCGGCGCTCAACACCGATCCGGGGCAGGACACCCCGAACCTGGTCGTGGCCAAGGTCGGGAGCGGCGGCCAGGTGTCGTTCTTCAACAACGCCGGAGTCGGTCATCTCGTCGCCGATGTCGTCGGGTGGTATCCGGCCTCGACATCGGAGATCACCCCGTTGAGTCCGCAACGGCTCCTCGACACTCGCGACGGCACGGGCGCGGTGGGTCCCGTCGGCGCCGGGTTGACGATCGAGCTCCAGGTCACGGGGCGAGCGGCCATCCCCGGTGACGCCACCGCGGTCGTGCTCAACGTGACCAGCACCGCTGCCACGGCGCCGAGCTTCGTGACGGTGTGGCCGAGTGGCCAGGTGCGACCGGTGGCGTCGGCGTTGAACACCGATCCCGGGCAGGACACCCCCAACCTCGTCATCGCCCGCCTCGGTGCCGGTGGTCGCGTCGTGCTCTACAACAACGCCGGGGCCGGGCATCTCGTGGCGGACGTGGTGGGCTACCTGCGCTGACCTCGCCTAGCTTGCGGTCGGTGAAGGTGTATCTGATCGACGGAACGTACGAGCTCTTCCGCTACCACTTCGCGCTGCCGTCGCACGTCACCGCCCAGGGCCAGGAGGTCGCGGCCACTCGCGGTGTGCTCGGCAGCCTCGTCGGTCTGCTGGAGGACGGCGCGACCCACGTCGGCGTGGCGACCGACCACGTGATCGAGTCCTTCCGCAACGACCTGTGGGCGGGCTACAAGACAGGTGAGGGCATCGACCCGGCGCTGAAGTCCCAGTTCCCCTTGCTGGAGGAGCTGCTCGACGCGGCCGGTTTCGCGGTGTGGCCCCAGATCGACCAAGAGGCCGACGACGGCCTCGCCGCCGCCGCCGTGATGGCCGCCGCTGATCCGGCCGTGGAGCAGGTCATCATCTGCACGCCGGACAAGGACCTGGCCCAATGCGTGACCGACGACAGCCGCATCGTCCAGGTCGATCGCCGCTCAGGAACCGTGTACGACCGGGCGGGGGTGATCGACAAGTTCGGGGTCGCCCCGGAGTCGATCCCCGATTACCTGGCTCTCGTCGGCGATACCGCCGATGGCTACCCGGGACTGCCCGGTTGGGGCGCCAAGTCCGCGTCGGCCGTGCTGGCCCGGTACGGCAAGATCGAGCACATCCCGCTGACCGGCGAGTGGGACGTGCCCGTCCGAGGAGCCGCCAAGCTCATGGCCACCCTCAACGAGCAGGCGGCGCAGGCGGTGCTGTTCCGTCACATCGCCACCGTCGATCTGGCCGCACCGGTGGCCGCCACCGTCGCCGAGGTGGAGTGGCGTGGCCCCCAGCCCGGGTTCGACGAGATCGCCGACCGGCTCGAGGTCACCGACGGCGCCCGGCGCCGGATCGCCACCCTCGCCCAGCGCCGCGGCATCGGGGGATGAGCCGGGCATAGGGTCTATGTCCAGGAGGGGCGGGCGCTCAGCGAAGGCGACCTCGTGCTGCCGGCCTCGTTCGCCCCCGATCACCAGCCATTCTTCACCGCGCCGAACGAACGCGGCGAGTTGGTCTTCAAGTACACGCACCGCGGCCGTCGTCATGGCGCTCGCCCTGGCCTTCACCGGGCAGCGACGCATCGCCCTGCTCGCCGGTGCGTTCACCATCGTCAACCCGCTGTGGCTCGCCCTGTCGTCGTCATATCTCAGCCACGCGTTCTCGGCGTGCTGCGGCCTCGGAGCCGTGGCCCTCGTCGTGGCCGACCCGCGGGTGCACGAACGCGAGGCCTCGCCGGCGCCGGGGTGCTCGCCGGCGTGACTTTGTGGGCGCGCCCGTTCGACGGTGTCGTGGTGCTGATGCCGCTGGCCACGTGGTGGGCCGTGTCTTACCGGCACGGGCCACGGCGGGCATCGGCGCGCCGAGCCGCCCTCTTCGTCGCCGGGGCGATTCCGGGCGTGATCGCCCTGTTGGCCACCAACCGTCGGGTCACCGGGAGCATGTGGCGGCTGGGGTTCAATCTGGTCGGCCCTCGAGACGATGTGGGGTTCGGCTTCCGCCGGGACACCCTCGCCGGAGATCCCTACTACTACGGACCAGCGGAGGCCGTGGAGGCACTTCGGGACGGGTTGCTGGCGCTGCTTCGGTGGACGCCTGGCCACCTCGCCGCCGTCGCCTTGGCGGTCGTGGGCGTGCGCTCGGTGCCGGCCGGTCGCGCCTGCTGGCGACGGCGTGCGTGGTGGCCTTCCCGGTGGCGTATGTCGGCGTGTGGGGTTCGTGGAACGCGCACACTCGGCTCCGTAGCGCGGATCTGATGGGGCCGTACTATTACCTGCCGGCATCGCTCACCCTCACCGTGTTCGCCGCCGCCGGGATGGTCATGTTGGTGTCGAACGGGCACCTATGACGCACGATGATGGTCGCCGGGGTCGGGGCCCTGGCGAGTGTCGTGGCGATGACGCCCGCGGTGGAGTCGCTGTCGACGTTTCGAGGCCAGTGGCTCGACCGGTCGCACGAGCTGGCGACGATCGTCCCCGACGAGCCGGCGGTCGTGCTGCTCGACTCGTCGCTGGCGGGGACCGACCCCGGCCTCGGCTACCGGGACGTGGCCTACAACGACGCCAACCTGGCGGGCCGAACGGTCTACGGCATCGCTCGCCCGGAGCGGGTGGCGCCGGTGGCCGAGCGGTTCCCGGATCGCGCCATCGTCTACGACATCGAGAACTACGTCCTGCCGTTCGGGCGCGGCGAGGTCGACTTCGTCGACGTGCTCGGGTTCCCGCGGGGACTGGGCGGGAATCACGACCGAAGGGATCGGCCAGACGATCTGCATCGGGGTGAGCGAAGGGCCGCCGCTGTGGGCGACGCAGCGGGACGAGACCTGCTTCCCGGTGACCGAGGGCGCGGGGAGCGAGGTGTTGGCGCCGGGCTGGAGCCGCACGGCGTTGGGCTTCGACGTGGCCGCGATGGCGCCGTCGAACGTGAGTGACCGTGTCGTCGTGTCCGCCTCGGTTGGATGACCTCCGGCGGACTCCTGTCAGACCTCGACGATCTCGTGGAAGCCGACCGACCGGGGCTCGTGGAGCTGGTCGGTACGGCACGACTCGATCGTGCGGTCCGGGCGCCAGCGTTCGAACCGGGTCGTGCCCCGGAATCGTCCGTTCGTGACCGTGGCGTAGGCGACCTCGGCCACCCGTTCGAGCCGGAGAGGCACCCACGAATGGTCCTTGGCGCCGTCGCCTCGGGCCCCGGACCAGCGGCTCGGCGCCCCGGGCATACGTCCGTCGACGTGGGACTCCGGGTCGGCCCAGGAGGACCATGGATGTCCGCTGAGGTCGTCGAGGATGAGCGGCTTGAGATCGTCCAACATCTGGCGGCGGGCCGCGGTCGTGAACGAGGCCGAGACGCCGATGTGCTGTAGGCGGGCCTCGTCGTCGTAGAGACCGAGGATCAGGGACCCGACGCCCTGACCGTCTTTGTGCCACCGGAAACCGGCGACCACGCAATCGACCGTGCGCCGAGGCTTGAGCTTGAACTGCACCCGCTTGTCCTGCACGTACACGCCGTCGAGCGGCTTGGCGATCAGACCGTCGAGCCCGGCTCCCTCGACCCGTTCGAACCAGTCGACGGCGACGGCGCGGTCGGTGGTGGTGGGCGTCAGGTGGATCGACCCACCGAAGTTCTGCGCCATCTTCTCCAGCAGCCGACGGCGGTCCCGGAAAGGAACGTCGGTGAGGTCGTGCTGATCGAGCGCCAGGACGTCGAACGCCACGAACGAGGCCGGAGTCTTCTCGGCCAGCATGTTCACCCGGGACTCGGCCGGGTGGATGCGCTGTCCCAACCCGTCGAAATCGAGACGATCGTCCGTGACGACGATGAGCTCGCCGTCGACCACGCACCGCTCGGGGAGGTGCCGGCACAGATGGGCGGGCATCTCGGGGAAGTAACGATTCAGGGGGCGGTCGTTGCGGCTGCCGAGGAACACCTCGTCGCCATCCCGGAACACGACGCAACGGAAGCCGTCCCATTTGGGCTCGAAGGCGAGATCGCCGCGGGGCATGGTGTCGACCGTCAGGCCGCCAGCCGGGAGATCGAGCGCTTTGGCGAGCATGGGTTTGACCGGAGGCATGACAGGGAGCTGCATCGAGTGCCAGGCTACGCAACCATGGCCGTGACCCCGTTCCCGATCGCTGTCCCTGAGTCCGACCTCGACGGACTCCGCGCCCGACTTGCACTCGCTCGATGGCCCGAGCGGGAGGTAGTGGACGACTGGAGCCAGGGCACCCCGCTCACGTGGCTGCAGGAGATGTGCGCCTACTGGGCTGATGGCTACGACTGGAGGCGGTGCGAGGCCGCGCTCAACTCGTGGGGCTCGTGCCGGGTCGAGGTCGGGGGCCTGGGCATCCACACCTTGCACGTGAGGTCGCCGCAGCCCGATGCGGTGCCGCTCGTGCTCACGCACGGCTGGCCTGGTTCGGTCGTGGAGTTCGCCAAGGTCATCGGGCCTCTGGCCGACCCCGCGGCCCATGGCGGCGATCCGGCCGACGCCTTCCACGTGGTCGTGCCCTCCCTGCCGGGCTACGGCTTCTCCGACAAACCGACGGCGCCGGGGATCGGAGTCGAACGGATTGCCGATCTGTGGGCCGAGCTGATGACGGCACTGGGCTACGACCGCTTCGTCGCCCAAGGCGGCGATTGGGGTGCCGTGGTCACCACGCGGCTCGGGGTGCAGCACCCGGACCGGCTCCTCGGCCTCCATGTCAACATGCCCCTCGGCCGGCCCAACTTGGAGCTCGGCGAGCTCACCGAGATGGAGCAGCAATCGTTGGCGGCCAGCGCCCAACACCAGCAGTGGGGGACCGGGTACTCGCAGGAGCAGAGCACCCGCCCGCAGACGATCGGCTACTCACTCGTCGACAGCCCGGTCGGGTTGGCCGGGTGGATCCTGGAGAAGTTCCACGCCTGGACCGATTGCGACGGCCACCCTGAGAACGTCCTCACCAAGGACGATCTGCTCGACAACGTGATGCTCTACTGGCTCACCTCGACCGGTGCTTCGGCGGCTCGGCTGTACTGGGAGAGCTTCCGACGGATCGGCCAGGGCGAAGTCGACGTGCCGACCGGGTGCTCGGTCTTCCCCCACGAGATCTTCCGCCCGTCCCGGCGCTGGGCCGAGGCCACGTACTCGAACATCGTCTACTGGAACGAGCCGAGGAAGGGCGGGCACTTCGCCGCCTTCGAGCAACCCGAGATCTTCGTCGACGAAGTTCGCGCGGCCGCCCGCTTCATGCGCTAGACCGCCCGTCGCCTGCCCCACGGCGTTCTGTGGCGAGTTTTCAGCGGTGGGAGGGGTTTTCTCGCCAAATTTCGCTCGGGCCGGCGGGGGCTCGGTTTTACCCCAGATTGGGGATGCGGGCTGGGGGATCGGCGGCCAGGAGGTCGGCGAGCATGGCCAGGGCCGACGCCGGGTCAGTGGCGGACGCGATGGTCCCGCGCCAGGTTGCCTTGATGAAACCTTGCTCCGTGGCGGTGTCGAGCATCGTCACCAGCGGGTCGAAGAAGCCGGTGTCGTCGAGCAGAACGATCGGCTTGACCCGGCCGTGCAAGCCGAGCTGATTCCACGTGGCCGCCTCGAACAGCTCCTCGAAGGTGCCCAATCCGCCCGGCAGCACGACGAAGGCGTCGGCCATGTCGTACATGAGGGCCTTGCGGGCATGCATGTCGGGGACACGGTGGAGCTCGGTGATGCCCTCGTGGGCGACCTCGGTCTTGAACAGGCCGGTCGGGATGACGCCGATCACCTCACCGCCACTGCCCATCACGGAGTCTGCCGTCATGCCCATCAGCCCGACGGCGCCGCCTCCGTAGACGAGGGTGACGCCCGACGCAGCCAACGTCTGGCCCAACGCGGTGGCCAGAGCCCGGTGGGACGATTCGGTGCCGAGGGAGGAGCCGCAGAAGACGCCCACGCGGCGCAACGCCCTCGGTTCGGTGCTGTCGTTCGAGGTGTCTGACATGGGCGGGCACCTTACCGGCGTGACGGGTGTGCAGACGGCACGTTTCGGCCTCGGGCCTCCCACCCGTCTACCCTCTCGCCCCATGCGCGAGCACCCACTCCGTGAACGACTCGATGAGCTCAACCGTCGCAAGGACGAGGCGCTGCATGCCGGACCGGCCCACGCCGTCGAGCGTCAGCACGCCAAGGGCAAGATGCTGGCTCGGGAACGGATCGACTACTTCCTCGACCCCGGCTCGTTCCACGAGCTCGACATGCTGGCCCGGCACCGGGCGCTGGACAGCGGCATCGAGGAGCGTCCCTACACCGATGGGGTGATCACCGGCTGGGGCACGGTCGACGGCCGCAAGGTGTTCGTGTTCTCCCAGGACTTCACCGTGTTCGGCGGCGCGCTCGGCGAGGTCTTCGCCGAGAAGATCCACAAGGTCATGGACATGGCGCTCCGGGTCGGCGCGCCGATGATCGGCCTGAACGACGGCGCCGGCGCCCGCATCCAGGAGGGTGTCGTCTCGCTCGACGCCTATGGCGGGATCTTCCACCGCAACGTTCAGGCGTCGGGCGTGATCCCGCAGATCTCGGTGATCCTCGGACCGTGCGCCGGCGGTGCGGTGTACAGCCCGGCCATGACGGACTTCATCTTCATGGTCCGCGAGAAGTCGCACATGTTCATCACCGGTCCTGACGTGGTCAAGACGGTGACCGGCGAGGAAGTCACGCTGGAGGAGCTCGGTGGGGCGGGCAGTCACTCCAGCAAGTCCGGGGTGGCCACGTTCGTCGGCGAGTCCGAACAGCAGGTGCTCGACGACGTCAAGTACCTGCTCTCCATGCTGCCCTCGAACAACATGGAGGAGGCGCCCCGGGTCGAGTCCGACGACGATCCCGAGCGTCGGTGCCCCGAGCTGTATGACATCATGCCGGCCAGCTCGAACGTGCCCTACGACATGAAGAAGGTCATCTCCGCGGTCATGGACGACGGCGACTTCTTCGAGTACTTCCCGCGCTGGGCTGGCAGCATCGTGTGCGGATTCGCCCGACTCGACGGGCATGCCGTGGGTATCGTCGGCAACCAGCCCATGGTGCTGGCCGGCGTGCTCGACATCGAGTCCTCCGAGAAGGCCGCTCGGTTCGTGCGCACCTGCGATGCCTTCAACGTTCCGCTCGTCACCTTCGTCGACGTTCCCGGTTTCCTGCCCGGCGTCGACCAGGAGTACGGCGGAATCATCCGTCACGGCGCCAAGCTGCTGTACGCCTACTGCGAGGCCACCGTGCCCCGCATCCAGATCATCACGAGGAAGGCCTACGGCGGTGCCTACGTGGTCATGGACTCCAAGTCTGTCGGCTCCGACCTGTCGTACGCCTGGCCGTCCGCCGAGCTGGCCGTGATGGGTCCGAACGGTGCCGTCGAGATCGTCTACCGGCGGGAGCTGCAGGCGGCGGCGGATCCCGTTGCCCGGCGCGAGGAACTCGTCGAGGAGTACACGGAGCGGTTTGCCAACCCGTTCATCGCCGCCGAGCGGGGCTATATCGACGACGTGATCGACCCGGCCGACACGCGCGTCAAGCTGATCGCCGGCATGCGGCTCCTGCGGACCAAACGCGAGGAACTGCCCCGCCGCAAACACGGCAACATCCCGCTCTGATCGAGGCGACACATGGACACCACCACCCCGTCACCCATCGTCATCAAGGCCGTACGGGGTGTGCCTGACGCCGACGAGGTGGCGGCCATCGCCGCGGCCATCGAGATGGCCTGGCCCCGGCCCGCCGTGGCCAATCATCGGCCCGACCCGGCCCCGGTGTGGCGGTTCTCGGGCCGGTGGTGGGCGACCCCGCTGGTGCGTCGCCGCGCCCGGCCCTGACCTCGTGCCCGCTGTTCGCCGGCTTTGCGTTCCCGCCGGCTATTCGCCGGACGCTACCTCGATGCGGTCCTGGCGCCAGTCCTTGGCGATGCCGAGGGCGCGGTTGGCCTGCGTCATGAGGGCGTCGCGGTCGAACGCGTGGGCGGGATAACACGCCACGCCGGCCCACATCGTGACGCCGGGGTAGGTGTCGGCGATCCGGCGACGGATACGTTCGACTGTCCAGATGGCACCCGTCTCGGGCGTGTCCTCGAGGACCAGGGCGAAACGCCCGTCGTCGAGACGGCAGGCGGTGTCAGCTTCGCGCAGCGTGGCGGTGATGGCGTCGGCGACGGCCATGGGGTTGGCCGGACTGGCGTCGGCCGCGACGTTCTCCACCAACTCGAGCAAGACGACGCCGACGGGCCGGAGGTGCCGGCGAGCCGAGGCGATGCGATTGTCGATGGCGACATGGAAGTAGGCCTCACCGTAGAGGCCGGTGGCCGCGTCACGGATGGTGTCGTCGGGGGCGGGCTCCGGGGCGACGAACTCGATGTGATCGGTCGACGTTTCGGGCTCCCGACGGGTGCGCTCGGCGATACTGAGCTGGGCGCCGAGGCTCTGAGCGGCATCTTCGGCGGTGAGGCGGGCGTGGACCTGCTCGGCGACGGCGGTTTCGAGCCCGGTCAGCTGCACGATCTGGGAATCGAGCCGCTGCTCGGCGCTGGCCAGGTTGCGCCCGCTGCGGTAGCCGACGATCCCCGCGCCGACTCCGGCGGCGCCGGCCAGGCCCCCGATCCAACCCAGATCGGCGATGACGGACGCCACGCCGAGGGCGGACGCACCGACCCCTAGGGCCAGCGCGCTGAGTGCTCTCGGGTCTCGTTCTGGCGTCATCGGGTCAGTAATCCTGGGTCGGTGGTGATGGTCGGAAGCGCGGCGTTACGTTCTGTGTCGGCGCGCGACCCGTCGGAGTTGATCTGGTTCAGCCGGAAATCTGCTTTGCGAGGGTCAGATGATCCATATGACTCCCGAAGGCCGGAGGCGGCTCAGAGGCTACGGCGACCAGCAACCGTTGCAGGTAGTCGACCCTCGGGATCTCGATGGCGCCGAGTGACGCCAGGTGAGGGGTGAGCCATTGGACGTCGAGAAGTGGGCCTTCGACCGCCGCCAGTAGACCGGCGAGGGCGACCAGGGCGACCTTGCTGGCGTCGGCCGATCGGTGGAACATCGACTCCCCGGCGAAGAAGCTCCCGACGCTGACACCGTACAAACCGCCGACGAGCTCGTCATCGGCCCACGTCTCGACGCTGTGCGCCCAGCCCAGCCGGTGCAATTCGCGATAGGCAGCCGAGATCCGCTCGTCGATCCAGCCGTGCGGCCGGCTCGGTTCGGCGCAGGCAGCCACGACGGCGTCGAAGGCGGTGTCGAGCCGGATCTCGAAGCGGCGCACCGAGCGGCGCAGCGACCGGCTGACCTGGATGCCGTCGGTCGGGACGATGGCTCGGGGCTCGGGGCTCCACCACCCGATCGGGCCGCCGTGATGGAGCGGCATCGGGAACAGCCCCCGGCCGTACGCCATCAGGAGCGTGCCCGGGTCCAGATCGGCGCCGGCGCCGACCAGCTCGTCGTCGTCGGGATCCGGGAACGGCATCATCCACGGCGACGGACTGGGCACGGTGGGCACGGCCGCAGGGTACTGGGCCCAGTCAGCACGGCCGCAGGGTACTGGGCCCAGTCAGCACGGCCGCAGGGTACTGGGCCTGGTCCTCCGCTCCGGGCCGACCCGTACCTCCCCACGTCGAACTGCGCGCGCGCTCGACGACCTGGGAGGGCGGTGAGCGCACGCAGGTGAGGGGTGGGGGACGTAAGGTCGGGGCGTGGATGGAGAGACGAGCGGTTCGGCGGTGCGGTGGCCCGAGGCGGTGCAGATCCTGATCGCCGATCGTGCGGCTCGGTTGGCGGCGGAGGCGACGGGTCGGGTGGTCGATCTCGGCGTCGGGCACGGCGTCACCTTCGAGTCGGCGACGGCGCTCGTCACGCTGGACGAAGCCAGGGAGGTCGACGCGGTGGTGTCGGTCGGAGCGTTGACGGCTGCTTCGGATCTGACGTCGTTGCTGGCCTCGATCCGTGCCCGGCTCGGCGAGGCGGGCCGGGTGATCCTCCTGGAACCCGTTGCCGATCCGGCGGTCGGCCCGGTGGGGCGCCTGCGCCGGATCCTTCCGAACGGCCGGCGACCGGTGCCCTCAGACGAGCCGGTGCCGCACGACGTGTTGTGGGCGCTGTGGGAGAACGGCTTTGCGGTCACGACCGCCGATCACACCACCTTGCCGGCCACCGCCGGGGCCCTCCGGCACTGGGTGTTCGCGTTCGGCACGCGTCCGGCGGATGCCCCGACCCGATCGCCCGCTCATCGTTGACTCGGCGTCGGCCGGAGCGGGGGCGTGATGGCCGGCGAGCTCGCACTCATCGGCGGCGGCGAGTTCCGCGAGGGCTGCAGCTTCGATGCCGAACTGCTGGCGGACTCTCAGGCGACGGACGTGGTGCTCGTACCGACCGCCGCGGCATACGAGAACCCGTCGAACCACTGCGACCGAGCCCGAGCCTGGTTCGCCGATCTGGGAGCCACGCTGACGGTCATCCCGGCGTACCGGCGAGCCGATGCGCTCGATCCCGACTTGATCGGCCCGATCACCGACGCTCGCCTCATCTACCTCCTCGGCGGATCGGCGCCGCACCTGCGCTCGTGCCTGAAGGACACGCCGCTCCTCGACGCCATCAGCGCCGCCTGGTCGGGCGGAGCGACGCTGGCCGCCTCCGGCGCGGCCGCGGCAGCGTTGTGCGTCGACATGGTCGACGAACGTGGGGGCGCGTTCACGGTCGGGCTCGGCCTCGTCGACCAGGTCACGGTGATTCCCCGCTACGACATCTGGTCCGAAGATCAGAACACCCGCTCGATCCGCATGGCTCCGCCCGCGTTGCCGGTCCTGGGGATCGACGAGCGCACCGCCGCCATTCGTCGAACCAACGGGCATTGGAGCTTCCAGGGCGCGGGGCGGGTTCAGGTGTTCGCGGCCGGTCACCCCGTGAACCACGGCGTGCTCGGCTGACCAGGGACCGAGTCCTCAGGCTTCGGGTGGACCGAGGCGATCGCGACCGGGGAAGCGGACGGTCATCGCCGGCCAGGATTCGGCGATCCAGGAGCGCACCGAGGCCTCGAGGTGGCGGTCGAGCTCGGCATGGTCGGCTCGGACCCACAAGCGGGCCACCGAATCGACATCGGGACCGGGATCGGGATTGACGTAGAGGCAGCCGATGACGTCGGCGGTCCCGGGATCGAGGACGGTGAACGCGTAGGCGACGCCCGCCACGAACTCCTGCGCGTGTCGTTCGAGATCGGCGAGGTTGGCGTCGGCGTCCATCGGGTACGGCCACGAGTCGCCACTCGCGTCGTCGGGGGTGAACCCCGGGGTGGCGCGGATGTGGTCGATGCTCGACGACCAGGCGGCGTGGTCGGGGTCGTTGTGCTCCGGCCCGAGGGGCTCGAGCCGGAACGTCTCGGTGACCAGACTCCGTGGAACCGAACCCGGGGCGGGGAACACCGATCCGGCCTCAGGCCTCGGTGACGGTGACGGACTCGATGACGGTCTCCTCGGTGGGAGTTCCGGATTCGGTACCAGTGGCTTCGATGGCGGCCACGACATCCATCCCCTCGGTCACCTGTCCGAAGAGCGAGTACGACGCCGGCAGGGACGCGCCCTGCTCGCCCGTAACGACGAAGAACTGGCTGCCGTTGGTGTTGGGACCGGAGTTGGCCATCGCCAGGGACCCGACCTCGTAGTACGGCGGGCCTTCGGTCGGCAGCTCGTCGGCGATCTGGTAACCGGGGCCACCGGTTCCCGGCGGATTCCCGACGGCGTCGCCACCTTGGACGACGAACCCGGGGATGATGCGGTGGAAGGAGACGCCGTCGTAGTAGTGATAACGCGCCAGCGTGACGAAGTTGTTGACGGTGAGCGGTGCGGCGGCGGCATCGAGCTCGACCGTGAACTCGCCCGCCGACGTGGCCACCACCGCGGTGTACGTGGCGGTCGGGTCGATGCACATCGACGGTGCCGCAGCGAACGATGTCGTGCGGGTTTCGGATCCATCCTCGGCCGGGCAGGGCGAGGTCGCGACGGTGGTCGTGGAGTCGGTGACGAGGGTCGTGGTGGTCTCGGCGGCGACATCGGAGTCATCGTCGTCGTCCTTGAGAACCACGGCGAAGAGCAGGATCGCGCCGACGACGACGGCGGCCAGGATGCCGTACATCGTCAGTCGCTGACGTTGTTTGGCCTTGTCGGCGGCCTCGGCGGCGGCGGCCAGGCGTGCCTGCCGGTTGGTCTTCTGTCGTTCACGCTTCTCGGTACCCACGGCGCACGACGTTATCAACGGCCCGGTCGCAATCGGGCGCACGCGGGCGCAAGTCGCGGCTCGCTGGTGGTCGAACGGCGGCTCAGACCTGGCCGGTGGTGATCGGCTCGAGGGTCCACTCCGGGTTGTCGGCGACGACCCGTTCCAGCCACCACGGGCTCTCGAACAGGGCGAGCAGGACCCCGTCGACCCGCGACAGGACCCGGGCGCCACGGAGGCCCCGCATGGCCGCTGCGGTCTCGGCGTCGGTCAGCCGGGCCACGTTGTACGGGGTCGACTCGAGGCGCACCACGGCGCCGTACTCGTGCTCGAGGCGGTGGGAGAACACCTCGAACTGCATCTGGCCCACGGCACCGAGGATGGGGGTCGGGTCGCCGTCGGGCTCGGTGAGGACCTGGACGACCCCCTCCTGCCCGAGCTGGTGGAGACCCTTGCGGAACTGCTTGAAGCGGGAGACGTCGGCCGGGCGAGCGCTCATGAACAGCTCGGGAGCGAAGGCCGGGATGGGCGGGAAGGCGATCTCGTCGGCGGCGTAGAGGGCGTCACCGATGCGCAATTCGCTGGCGTTGACCAGGCCGATCACGTCGCCGGGGTAGGCCACGTCGAGCGCCTCCCGCTCGGAGCCGAACACCGTGGTGGCGTACTTGGTGGCGAACGGTTTGCCGCTGGACCCGTGGGTGACGACCTCGCCCCGCTCGAAGCGCCCGGAGCACACCCGGAGGAACGCCACATGATCCCGGTGGGCCGGGTCCATGTTCGCCTGCATCTTGAACACGAACGCGGAGAACGGGGAGTCGATCGGGCGGGATCGGCCATCGCGGTCGGCCCGCGGTGTGGGCGCGGGCGCCAGGTCGACGACGGCATCGAGCAGGTGGCGGACGCCGAAGTTGGTGAGGGCGGAGCCCACGAACACCGGACTCGACTCACCGGAGCGGAAGGAGTCGGCGTCGAAGTCGGCCTCGACCGCGTCGAGGAGGTCGATGTCGTTGATGGCCTGCACCCAGGCATCGCCCTCTTCGGCGGCGGCGCGCTCCCGATCGACGAGCTCCTCGCCGGCTTCGGTGCTGCCGCGTGCGGTGCGGGCGAAGCGGACGAACTGGCCGGAGCGGCGGTCGATCACGCCCCGGAAGTCGCCGGGCGCCCCCACCGGCCAAGTGACGGGCGTGGGGCGGAGCTGGATCTGTTGCTCGATCTCGTCGAGCAACTCGAGCGGATCCCGGCCCGGGCGGTCGCACTTGTTGAGGAAGGTGAGAATGGGCAGCTTGCGGGCCCGGCACACCTCGAACAGTTTGCGGGTCTGCGTTTCGACGCCCTTGGCCACATCGAGGACCATCACCGCGGCATCGGCGGCAGCGAGCACCCGGTAGGTGTCCTCGCTGAAGTCACGGTGACCGGGGGTGTCGAGCAGGTTGATCACGTGATCGCGGTACGGGAACTGGAGCACGGTTGAGGTGATGGAGATGCCGCGCTGCTGCTCCATGGCCATCCAGTCCGATGTGGCCTGCCGGCGCCCGGCCCGGGCTCGGACCGCGCCGGCTTCCATGATGGCGCCGGCGTAGAGGAGGAACTTCTCGGTCAGGGTCGTCTTGCCGGCGTCAGGGTGGCTGATGATGGCGAAGGTGCGCCGCCGCGCCGCTTCTGCTCCCACCGATCCGGGGGCGAACGAGGTCATCGGGGGTTGGGTTGCGGCGGGCAGGGTCACCGGTCCATTCTCGCCCGGTCGTCGGCGAGCGCGACACTTGTCGTGAGGTTCCGCCGCCGCGGCGGGGACAGAGGGGGATGCCCATGACCACACTCGAGGAACGAGTGGCGGTGCTCGAAACGCGAGCCGAGATCTCCGAGCTGCGAGCCCGGTACGCCTGGCTGGCCGCCCGATCCCAGTTCTCCACCGTGGCCGATCTGTTCACGGAAGACGTCGTGTTCGAGGCGCCGGGTGGCCCGGGCCATCGCACCCGAGTGGAGGGGCGAGAATCCTTCCGGACGACGCTCGGCGCCCTCACCTCGCCGACCCCGGCCCAGGTCGTGCCCATCATCGCCAACGAGACCATCGAGATCGATGGTGACGAGGGGACGGGGACATGCCTCATGCATTCGCCGGTCACGAACGGTGAGGCGCCCGGGTTCTGCGGTTACTACCACGATCGTTTCCGGCGGGTCGACGGCCGGTGGTTGTTCAGCGAACGCCTCTACTACTTCTACCTCCCGTACTTTGAGCCTGGCCCCGGCGGGTCCGGGGGCGAGGGGGAGGCGCAGTGAGCGGCCACGACTGGTCCCGACCGGCCGTGGTGACCGGCGCCGGTAGCGGCATCGGCCGCGCCAGCGTCTTGGCCTTCGCCCGTCGTGGCTCGCCGGTCGTGGTGGCCGATCTCGACCCCTCCCGCGTGGAAGCCGTCGTGGCCGAGGCGGCGGCGCTGGGCGTCGAGGCCATCGGTGTGGCCGGCGATGTCGGCTCGGCCGAGGGCGTCGCCGCGCTCCACGCCACGTCGGTCGGCCACTTCGGGGCCGTCGGCCTGGTGATGAGCAATGTCGGGATCCTGGCCAGTGGCCGTCCGGAGGCCATCCCGATCGAGTCGTGGGAGCGTTTGATCGAGGTGAACCTGCTGGCGGCGGTCCGGATCCAGCACGCTTTCCTCCCCGCCATGATCGAACGAGGATCGGGCTACCTGGTGTTCACCGCGTCGACCAATGCGCTCTACCCCTACTCGTGGGATCGCACTCCGTACACGGCAACCAAGGCGGCGGTGATCGCCCTGGCCGAGTCGTTGGCCATGTACGGGCGACCCCGCGGCGTCGGGGTGTCGTGCCTGTGCCCCGGACCGGTGATGACCAACATCGTCGAGCAGATGCGGTTCTACGGCGAGCCGGTGCCGATGGTCCCACCGACGCTCCGGCTCCTCGATCCGGACGAGGTCGGCGCCATCGTCGTCGATGGTGTCGACGCCGGCCGGTTCCTCCTCCTCACCCACCCCGAGGTGCACGACATCCTCGTCCGCCGTGCCGAGGATCCGGAGGCCTTCCTGTGGGACCAGATCGCCGGCCTCCCCGCGCCATGATTCGACCGTGACGGTCACGCCGGGCGCATGGAGGACGTCAACACCCGGTCGCCGCCTGGAGCCTCCGGCATGCCTCGGCCATCCTGGCGTCGGACAGTTGTGCGACACGTCGGCGGAAGAGCTTCTTGGAGAGCGTGTGGAGGTTGTCGAAGTCCACGACGCTGTCGGTCGGCACGCCGTCGGAGGCCGACACGGCCATCTCGCTCACGAGCCCTCGACTGGTCCGGGTGAGTGCTGCGACCACGACGGAGCCGATGCGGTCGGCCACCGGGTCCCTGGTCAGCACCAGGACAGGGCGATCGCCGCCCGGAGTGGCCGCGAACCAGATCTCACCGCGTTGCATCGGCCCAGTCCGACCAGTCCTCGGCCGGACCCCAGTCGGCGACCTCGGCCAGGGAGCGCTCCCCCTCATCGAGCGGCTGAGCCGCCCACCGATCGGCGTCGCCTTCCGATGCGAGACGATCCAGGTGACGCCTGAGCGCCTCACGTAGGAGCTCGGAGCGATCCTGTCCGAGCGTGTCGGCCCAGTTCTGAGCTGAGGCTGCGATGTCGTCGTCGACCCGGAAGCTGAGCATTGTCATACGGCAAGCGTATCGCGTATGACGCGGCCGGCGCCAGGCTCGCGGGTGGTCTCAGGCGGGCGGAGGCGGGGGCAGCAGGGGCAACGTGATGCTGACCGTCGTGCCCTCGCCGGGTGCGCTGGCCACGGCCAGCTGGCCGTCATGGGCGGCGACCGTCGTGTCCACGATGGCCAGACCGAGGCCGCTCCCGCCTCGATGACGCGACCGGGCCGGGTCGACCCGGAAGAACCGCTCGGTGGCCCGATCGGCCTGTTCGGTGGTCATCCCGGGCCCCTCGTCGCGCACGGTGACGGTGACCGTCGTGGCGTTGCGGGTGGCCGAGATGTCGACGGTTGCGGTCGCCGGCGTGTGGACGAGCGCGTTGCCGACGACGTTGGCCAGCACCTGCCGGAGGCGGTCGTCGTCGCCGAGGACCCACGCCTCGCCGTCGTCGGTCGTGGTCACGACCCGCTCCGGGTCGACGGCGCTCGCGTCACGAGCCGCATCGCGAACCAACACGCTGACATCGACCGGACGGGAGTCCATGGGACGGCGCTCGTCGAGCCGGGCGAGGGTCAGGAGGTCGTCGATCAGCCGCGACATCCGTACGGCCTCCTGCTGCGTGCGACGTAGCGCTTCGTCGAGCTCCTCCTGGTCGCTGAGCCCGCCGGATCGGTACAGCTCGGCGTACCCGCGGATCGTGGTGATGGGCGTGCGCAGCTCGTGCGAGGCGTCGGCCACGAACTGGCGCAGCTTGGCCTCGGAGAGGTCTCGCTCGGCGAACGAGGCCTCGATCGTCCCGAGCATCTGGTTGAGCGCGGCCCCCAGCCGACCCGCTTCGGTGGCGCCGCTCACCGCATCGACGCGATGGGAAAGGTCTCCGGCGGCGATGGCGGTGGCGGTCCGGGTCATCGATTCGACCGGTCGGATCCCGAGGTGGATGACCCACCACCCGACGAGCGCCAGCACCCCGAGGATGGCGGCGGCGCCGATGCCCTCGGCCAGCAACAATCGATCGAGGGTCTCGTCCATGTCCGCGAGGGACAGAGCCGACACGGCGTAGTACCCGTCGACGTACGACCGGCTCGACACTCGGTATCGCTCGTCGCCACCATCGCTTCGGGTCGTATAGGGCTCCTCGGACTGCGCCGCTCGTGCCACGTCCTCGACCTCGATATGCGGGAGAGCGACATCGTCGTCGGCGCTGTTCGGGGTGTAGACGGTCAGCACGGTGCCGTCCTCGCCCACGAGACCTTCGTACAGATCGCTGAACCGCTCCGGCTGACCGCCGGGGCTGTCGCCGCCGCCACCGGCCAGCGGACCGAAGTACGCGCCGCCGTCGTCATTGAAGTACTGACTCGGAGGGCCGCCTCCGAACGGTCCGCGACGCTCCTGGTCCCCGGCCTGAGCGAGACGTTGATCGACCTGGTCGATGAGTCCGGCGTGGGCGCGCCGGTAGATGAGTCCGAAGGCGAACACGAGGACGAGCAGGACGACGCCGATGCCGGCGAGCAGACGGGCCTTGAGCGACACGACGCCCTACCGCGGCGGCCGCAGCGAGTATCCGACGCCACGCACCGTGTGGATGAGCCGGGGGTCGACCGTGTCGATCTTGCGGCGCAGGTATCCGACGTAGGTCTCCACGACGCCGCCGTCGCCGCCGAAGTCGTACTGCCACACCCGGTCGAGGATCTGCGCCTTCGAGACCACCTTGCCCTGGTTGAGCAACAAGTAGTGCAGGAGGTTGTACTCGGTCGGCGACAGCGGGACCTCCTGGCCGGCCCGGGTGACGAGGTGGGCGTCCTCGTCCATGACCAGATCTTCGCAGGACATGACGTTGCCATCGTCTGGGGCTCCGCCGGTGCGACGCAGGACGGCGCCGATCCGGGCCACGAGCTCCTCCAGGCTGAAGGGCTTCTGCAGGTAGTCGTCGCCGCCGGTCGTGAGGCCGAGGACCTTGTCGGCGGTGCTGTCACGGGCGGTGAGGAAGAGGATCGGGGTCTGGTCGCCCCCGGCGCGGAGCCGGCGGCACACCTCGAACCCGTCGAGGTCGGGCAGCATGACGTCGAGGACGACGAGGTCGGGCTGGGTCTCGCCGACCGCCGCGAGGCCCTCGCGGCCCGTTGCCGCCGAGCTGACGTCGAAACCGTTGTGACGCAACGCGGCGACCAGCATGCTGCGCAGGTTGTCCTCGTCGTCGACGACGAGGAGGTGCGGTTTGCTCATGATCAGGCTCCTCCCGGTCCCGCGCCGCCGGGGTCGATGCCGATGTTCAGCAGGGCCAGGGTGCCGGCCCCAGCGGTCGTCGCTGCCGCGGCGGTGACGAGCCGTGTGCCCTCACGGGCCGGGTTGCCGGCGATGCCGTCCTGCGCGTTGCTGGTGTCCGGGAGGCCGAACTCGTCGTAGGGGGCGGCGTCATATACCGATGCCGTGTAGTCCTCGTCGAAGAACATCTGGCTGGTGAGCACGGTGGCGTCGTCGAGGTGCACGCGCAGGTGGATGTGGACCGCCCGGCCCCGGTACCAGCCCGGGTAGACGGTGAGGAACTCGACGATGCCGTCGTCGTCAGCGGTCTGGGTGCCCCGTAGGAACGTGGTGCCGGAGCCCTCGTCCTTGCCGCCGCCGTTGTCGGCGAAGGCCGAATAGTCGCCGGTGGCATCGGAGTGCCACACCTCGACTGCGGCGCCGGCTACCGGGGTGCAGGCGGCATCGACCACGCGGAGTCCGAGGCGCATCGGATGGCCCGGGTACCCCTCGGTGATGTCACGCCGGTCGAACTGCTCCTCGAGTGGGAACGGTCCGGCGGTGAGCTCGGGCAGGACCACGCAGGTGGCGAGGCCGGCGAAATCGGCGGGCGTGAGGTCGGTGACCGCTCCGGCACCGGCCGCCTCGGACGTGGCCGGGTCGGTGCCGGTCGAGGTCGTCGTGTCGTCGGTGGTCTCCCCCGACGCCCCCGCGGCGGTCGTGGTCGACGCGGCCGTGCCGCCGGCGTCGCTCGTCGATTCCGAGCCCACGCTGGAGGCGTCGTCGTCGCTGCAGGCAACGAGCAGCAGCGCGGCGCCTGAACCGAGGAGGAAACGGCGCCGGGCCATGGGTTGGGCCTCGGGCCGGGAAAGATGTTCGGAGGTCATCGGTGTGGCGTCCCTGAGCTGTCGTGGTGCCATCAAGTATCGGCGACGAAACCGTGAGTTGGCTGTGAGCTGTCACCCAGTGCGCCGTGGGTGGGGTGAGGCGCCCCGTAGGGCGACGTGGAAGGCTGGAGCCCGCTGTTGGGAGCGCACTCCAGGGGAGACGAAACATGAAGGTCCCGCTCACCGTCTGCGATCACATCGAGCGGGCGGCACTCGTGTACGGCGATCGGGTGGGGGTCGTCGACGAGCCCGATCAGCCCGCCCCGACGCTCGATAAGCTCACCTACCGCAACCTGCACGAGCGGGCGGGCGCGCTGTCGGCGGGCCTCGATGCGCTGGGTGTTCCCGCTGGTGGTCGGGTGGCGGTCGTCTCGCAGAACGCCGCCCGCCTCCTCACCGTCCTGTATGGCGCGCCGGCGTGGGGCCGGGTGGCCGTGCCGATCAACTTCCGTCTCCAGGCCGACGAAGTGGAGTACATCGTCGAGCACAGCGGAGCCGATGTGCTCCTGGTCGATCCCGAGCTCGACGAGTCGCTCGCGCACGTGCGCGCCCGCCACCGGTTCGTGATCGGCGCCGAGTCCGACGACGTGCTGTACCGGTTCGACGCCGAGCCCCGTCCCTGGGCAGCGTCGACGAGGACGCGACCGCCACGATCAACTACACGAGCGGCACCACCGCTCGACCCAAGGGAGTGGAGATGACCCACAGGAACCTGTGGGTCAACGCGGCCACCTTCGGGTGGCAAGCCGGGGTGAACGATCGCGACGTCTACCTCCACACGTTGCCGATGTTCCACTGCAACGGGTGGGGCATGCCGTACACGCTGGCCGGGATGGGCGTGCCGCAAGTGGTGTTGCGCAAGGTCGACGGGCTGGAGATCCTCCGGCGGGTGGAGGCGCATGGCGTGACGTTGATGTGCGGGGCGCCGGCGGTCGTGGCCTCCGTGCTCGACGCCGCTGAACAGTGGGACGGCCCCGTCCCGGGCCGGGATCGGGTGCGCATCGTGGTGGCCGGCGCGCCGCCGCCGACTCGCACCATCGAGCGGGTGGAGACCGATCTGGGGTGGGAGTTCATCCAGATCTACGGCCTGACCGAGACGGCGCCTCTGCTGACCATGAACCGGAGCCGGAGCGAGTGGGACCACCTCGACTCGGCGGAGCGAGCGAAGCGGCTGAGCCGGGCTGGCGCTCCGGCGCTCGGCATCCGCGTGTCGGTGACCGACGAGGGCGAGCTCCTCGCCCAGGGCAACGTCGTCCTCAAGAGCTACTGGAACCAACCGGAGGCCACCGAGGAGGCCCTCGACGGCGGCTGGTTCCACACCGGTGACGGCGGCGTCATCGATGACGAGAACTACGTGTCGATCCTCGATCGCAAGAAGGACGTGATCATCAGCGGTGGTGAGAACGTGTCGTCGATCGAGGTCGAGGACTGCCTGTTCTCCCACCCGTCCGTGCTCGAGGTCGCCGTGATCGGCGTGCCCCATGAGAAGTGGGGCGAGACGGTCAAGGCGCTCGTCGTTCTCGCGCCGGGTGCCCGATCGACCGAGGCGGACCTCGTCACGCACTGTCGCTCGAAGTTGGCGCACTTCAAATGCCCGACTTCCATCGAGTTTCGCGAGGCCCTCGATCGCACGGCGACGGGAAAGCTCCAGAAGTTCAAGCTCCGCGAGCCCTATTGGGCCGGCCGGGATCGGATGGTCAACTGATCGTCCGTCGTCGGGTTTCCCGGCGCGACACCCGCTGTTTGTCGACGCCCAGTGGAGAGTGCGCCGTTCGTTTACTACGTTGTGTGACGGTGCGGGCTGCATCGCCGGCTTCGCGCCGCGGGAGCGACCGGACCACCGTCGCCCCGGCACCGGTCATGGCGATCTTCAGGAGGGCGACCAACGATGAGTGAGTGGGCGACGGACGAGGGGTCCGGACCGGCGCGTTGGGTGGGCGCGGGTGCTCGGGTCGACGTGGCGGGTCGCCTCCTGGTGGATGTCCTCGCCTACGTGGGTTCGGACATCCCGGCCGTTCACGACACCGGTGGCGACGAGGAGCCGTCGGTCATCGATCCGTCCTTGCCGGTCGCCGCACCGGAGTCGGCCTCGGTCGGCGTCTGGGCCCTCGAACCGAGCGGCGAGGGAACCGTGCGTGGCCCGGCCTATGCGGATCTCACGCCAGCGCAGCGGGCGTGGTACCTCGACTGGTTGGCTCACCCGACCAACGAGGCCACCACCGTCCCCGAATGGGCGGTGCGCCTCCACCTCTCCGGGATCGAACGCTGGTTGTACATCGATTCACGGCATCGGCCCGACTCGACCCAGCTCGACGCCATCGTTCGCCGTCTGGTCGACCTCATCTCGGCCATGACCCCCGGAGCGCTCCTCGATGCCGTCGTGACCGCGCTCGTCACGGCGGTCGGCTCGGCGTCGACCAGCGGAGCCAGCGGTAGCGAGGTCGTAGTGCCCGAGTTCCACGCCGAGTGGGAGCGGTCACGACCGGGAGCCACCGGTGTCTTCCTCGCCTGGTACGCGAGGGCGGGTCAGACGGTGCCGCTCGGGTCGCTGCTGGCCATGGCCCGCGCCGTGACTCGTGAGGCATTGCCCGCTGAAGCCGATGTGTGCCCGGTTGAGTTCGATCGACTGCTCACGGTTCGGGTCGAGTCGGTGCCTCGCAGCACCCCGGACCGAGGCGCGGTGGGCTCGGCGTCGTTGCCAGTGCTCGCCGCATCGTCGAGCTTCCGCCTGCCGATCACCGTTTCGTTGCCGGCGATTCCGAGCGATGTGGTCCCGGCCTTCCTCACCGATGTCACCTCCCAGGCCCGCACCGTGGGCGCCGACCTGGCCCGGTTCGCGCGATGGGTCGACCCCGGTCACGCCGATGTCGTCGACCACGAGATCGCTCGCCGGATCCTGCTCCCGCCCGAGCTCGGCGGTCACGACCCCACGGCGGTGCCGGCGCTGGTCGAGCTGCTCGACGAACGCTGCCGCGTCGACGGCGTGGGCGAGGTGGACTCGTCCGAGCTGTCAGCCATCTGGCCGTTCCCCGTCGACCTGGCCACCGACCACGCCGCCTACCACGATGTGCTGGTCCACCTCGACGACGCCGGTTTCGCGTTGGTCCCCGATCCGCGCGTCGGCGACCCACATGCGGGCGGGCGGTTGACGGTGTACCGGGAATCCGAAGGGGGCTCGCCCGAGCCCGACGACCTCTTCCGGCTCGAAGCGCTCCGCATGGCGTGGAGGATCATCGTGTCCGACGGACTGGTCACCGAAGCCGAGGTCTGGCGGCTCGAGGACCGTCTGGAGGTCGAGGGCCGCACTCCGAACGCGGCGACACGCCGGGTCTTCCACACCCACCGGTGGCACCGGGTGCGTTCGGACCACGGCTTCCCACCCGACAGCGGCGACGCCTTCGCGCCCGTGCTCGATCCCGGCACGGCGCCCCTTCCGGATCGCCACGCGCTGCTCCGGCTCCTCGTCGCCGTCGCCATCAGCGACGGACGTGTCGGTCCCGCTCAGGTCGATGCACTGCACGGCGCGGCGACCCGGCTCAACATCGACACGCTCGCCGCGGATGCCCTGCTCGACCGCATGACTCGCCAGCCGCTCGTCTGGCCCGGCTCCGAGCTCGCCGGCAGCTCCGAAGCGGAACCGGCCATCGACCTGACCACTGATCCTCACGGTCCGGCGTCGGTCGAGGAGTCCGGAACCCTCGAGGGCGAACGTCCGCCCAAACCGATGGTGGCGGCGCTCCTCGACAACGGGCCGACCGGGCCGACACGCGCTCCCGATGTTCTACCCGTGATCGATCTGACGAACGCGGTCGTGGAGGCCGACTCCCCGGCGGCGTGGAGCCCGGCCCACTCCTCGATCCTCGACGCCGTGCAGGACCTCGACGACGACGGCGTCCCCCGAACCGAGCTGGCGCGCCGGACGGCCAGCGGCCTCGGGCGCCGTTTCCGCGGCCGCTGACCTGCACGGGTCGGGAGGGCGCGGGTCGGTACAGTTCCCGCCATGCGCCGGTGGATCGTCCTGCTCCTCGTTGTCCTGGTCGTGCCGCTGGCGTGCGGTGATGACACCGCCGAGGGCGTGCTCGGCGGGGCGCAGAACCCAACGTCGTCCGCCAGCGACGACCTCGCCAGTGAAGACTCCGCCAGTGTCGACTCCAGTAGCGACGACCTCGCCAGCGACGAACGGTCCGACGACGCCGAGGCCACGTCGGACGCCGATCCGACCACCACCACCACCACCACCAGCGATGCCGTCGACGCCGAGCTGGGCGCCATCGAGTGGGAGCCCACGACCCCCGGTCTCGAAACGGGCATCCTCGACGTGCCCCTGGACTACGACGATCCCGAGGCGGGCACGATCGAGCTGTACCTGGTCCGCCACGCGGCGGGCGATCCGGACCAGCGCATCGGGTCGCTCCTGGTGAACCCCGGAGGCCCCGGCGCCGGTGGAAGCGTGCTGGCCGAGCTGGCCGAGGACATCTACGGCCCCGACCTCCTCGACCGGTTCGACATCGTCGGTTGGGATCCTCGGGGCACCGGCCTGTCCGAGCCGTACGTCGACTGCGTCGACGAGTACGACCCCTACTTCGGCATCGACTCGGGCCCCGACGATGCGGTCGAGGAGCAGGCGCTGCAGGACACCCTCGCCGAGTTCGCCGCCGGCTGCGCCGAACGATCAGGCGATCTGCTGTCCCACATCTCGACCGTGGATTCGGCGCGGGACATGGACGCCATCCGACGGGCCCTGGGCGAGGACACGATCAGCTACTTCGGATGGAGCTACGGCACCTCCCTCGGAGCCACATGGGCGACGATGTTCCCTGAAACGGTGCGAGCGGCGGTGCTCGACGGCGCCGTCGATCCCACCGTCGGCCGAGTCGACGGGCTCGTCGATCAGTCCGCCGGTTTCGAGTCGACCTTCGGCACCTTCCTGGCTGATTGCGCCGCCGATCCATCGTGTCCGATCAACAACGGCGGCGACCCGCGAACGGTCTTCGTCGATCTTCTGGCCCGAATCGAGCAAGAGGAGATCCCGACCGAGCCCGGCCGTCCGGCCCTGACCGCCGGGATCGTGGAGTTCGGCGTGGCCAACGCCTTGTACAGCGACACCTCGTGGCCGAGCCTGGCCGAGGCCATCGCCGACGCGGCGGACGGCGATGGTGCCGGCCTGTTGGCCCAGTACGACGAGTACATGGTGCGATTGGCCGATGGCACCTACACCAACGATCTCGAGGCGTACTTCGCCATCTCGTGCGCCGACGAGCCCGACACCGGCGGGGTCGACGCCGCGGTCGCGGTCCGTGAGCGGTTCGTGCAGGCTTCACCGTTGATCGGGAGCACGGCTGCCGCCGAAGTGCTCATGTGCGCGGTGTGGCCGCCGGTCGAAGCGGCCCCGGTCGACATCACTGGCGTCGGCGCCGGCCCCATTTTGGTGGTGGGGAACACGGGCGATCCCGCCACCCCGTTCGAAGGCAGCCGGCGCATGGCCGACGCGCTCGAGGGCGGTGTCTTCGTCGTGGTCGAGGCCGATCAACACACCGCGTACGGGCTGAACCCGTGCATCGACGGCACCATCGAGAGCTACCTGACCGAACTCATCGTTCCCGCCGAAGGCACGGAATGCTGAATGGCCTCGGCCAACCGGTGGGTGAGCCAGTGCCCGATTGGGAGCCCCGCCCGTACCCGTCGTCGAGCGCCATGGCCGGATGGTCCTGCCACCTGGAGCGGCTCGATGCGAACTCGCACGCGGCCGACCTGTTCGACGGAGATGCTCTCGATAGCACCGGGGCCGGTTGGACCTATGTGTCCCACGGGCCCTACGGATCGTTGGAGGAGTACCTCGGATGGGCCCGAGCGGCGGCGGCCTCGACGGATCCGATGGCGTGGGCGGTCGTCGATGCGGTGACGAGCCGGGCGGTGGGCGTGGCGTGTTTCATGCGCATCGATCGGTCCAGCGGCGTCATCGAGGTCGGCGGGATCAAATGGACGCCGCGACTTCAACGCACGGTGGCGGCGACGGAGGCCATGTACCTCATGATGCGCCGCGCGTTCGACGAGCACGGCTACCGGCGGTACGAGTGGAAGTGCGACTCCTTGAACGCCCCGTCGCGGCGCGTGGCCGAACGTCTGGGCTTCACGTTCGAGGGCGTCTTCCGGCAGGCCGTGGTCGTGAAGGGGCGCAACCGGGACACGGCGTGGTATTCGCTCACCGACGCCGACTGGCCGGCCCGCCGCCGCTCCCTCGAGGCCTGGCTCGACCCGGCCAACTTCGATGCCGAGGGTCGTCAGGTGCGACCACTGAGCGAGTTCGCGTGGTGAATCCGGCCCCGCAGGGGCGCGGCGAGTGAGCTCCCCCGTCCGTACGGTGACGGTCGCCGAACGGCGAGCTCGTCTGGCGCGGCGCCACTTCCTAGCGGCTCCGGGCGCGGCGACTCCCGGCCCGGGCGTCGAGGAGGTGGCGCGGTCGCTGTTCGGGTTTCACGCCACCGATCCCGCCTCGGTCTACCTCAGCGCGTGGGCGCGGATACCGGGATTCGTCTTCGACGATCTCGACGATGCTCTGTACGGGAGTGAGCAGCACGATCGCGGCTCGCTGATCCGGGCGTTGGGGATGCGTCGCACGCTGTTCGTCGTCCCCCGGGAGACGATGCCGGTGATGCAGATCGCCTGCACCGATGGCGTGGCGTTGACCCAACGACGCCTGCTCGTCCGTGAGCTCGAAGCCCACGGGGTGACGACCGACGGGCCGCGTTGGCTCATGGAGACCCTCGCCGAACTCCGGGCGCACGTGACGAACCATGGGCCGACCGCGGGCGCGAAGCTGTCCAAGGCCATCCCCGCGTTGCAGGCCAAGCTCGTCTACGCCCCGGACAAGAAGTGGGGCGGCGAGGTCGGTGTGGCGTCCCGGGTGCTGACCTTGCTTGGCGCCGAGGGCCACATCGAGCGGCACCGGCCCCATGGTTCATGGACGAGCAGCCAGCATCGCTGGGCGCTGGGCGCGCCGATCGAGCGCACCTTGAGCGTCGACGAGGCGACGGCGGCGCTGGCCGAGGCATGGCTCCGGTCGTTCGGCCCGGCTCCGGTCTCCGACCTGGTCTGGTGGAGCGGCCTCGGCGTCGGCCGCATCCGAGCTGCGCTGGCCCGGCTCGACATCGCCGAGGTCGACCTCGATGGTCAGCCCGGCATCGTCTTGGCCGACGACGTGGAATCCGATCTCGCCAGGCCGATGTCCGAACCCGAGCCATGGACGGCGCTGTTGCCCAGCCTCGATCCCACCACGATGGGATGGAAGGACCGCGCCTGGTACCTGGGCGATCACGGGCCGGACTTGTTCGACCGGAACGGCAACGTGGGACCCACGGTCTGGGTCGACGGCCGGATCGTCGGCGGCTGGACCCAGCGCCGGACCGGCGAGGTGGTCGTCGAGTTGCTGGATGACATCGGTTCCGAAGCCCGGACGCAGGTCGAGGCGCGTGCGGCGCAGCTCCAGGCGTGGCTCGGTGATGTCGTGGTGACCCCCCGGTTCCCGTCAGCCTTGGACAAACGCCTGCGGTCGTG
Source organism: uncultured Acidobacteriota bacterium (assembly GCA_963732655.1). GTDB lineage: Bacteria > Actinomycetota > Acidimicrobiia > Acidimicrobiales > SHLQ01 > CAVTWS01. The sequence goes on from CAVTAI010000017.1 coordinate 535,948, forward strand.
AGCCTGCGATATCTTCCGGGCATGGCGTTCACGGGGTTTCCGGCTGAGGCGTTCGAGTTCTACGAGCGCCTCGAGGTCGACAACAGCAAGGCCTTCTGGCAGGCGAATCGAGACGTGTACGAGAGGGCGGTGAAGGGGCCGTACGCCGAGCTGAGCGCCGAGCTGGCGTCTTCCTACGGGCCGATGCACCTGTTCCGTCCCTACCGCGACGTCCGGTTCTCGAAGGACAAGACGCCGTACAAGAACCACGCCGGCGGGGTGACCGAATCCGAGGGCGGTGTCGCCCACTACGTGCAGCTCGAGGCCGCCAGGTTGTTCGTGGGCACCGGCATGTACCACCTGGCGGCCGACCAACTGGAGCGCTGGCGTGACGCGGTGGGTGATGACCGCACCGGCACCGAGATCGCTGACATCGCCGGTGGACTCCGGACGGACGGCTTCGACATCGGCGCCATGGAGTCGCTCAAGACCGCCCCACGGGGCTGGCCCAAGGACCACCCCCGCATCGACCTGCTCCGCATCAAGGGTCTGACGATGGGACGGGGTTGGCCGCTCGCCCGGTGGATGCACTCCGCGAAGGCGATCGACCGGATCCGTGAGGTGTTCGAACGGGCCGCGCCGATGAACGGGTGGCTCGAACGACACGTCGGCCCGAGCACGCTGCCGCCGCGCGAGTTCGGTTGACCGGGCGCCTGACGTGCTCTTGAACCGGGCCGTCCTCGACGGCATCGAAGCGGGCCGTGTCGACACCGCCTTCCGATGGTGGAAACGACCGACCGTGAAAGCCGGCGGGCGGCTGCGCACCCGCGTCGGCGAGCTGGCCATCGAGGCCGTCGAGCCGATCGATCCCACCGAGGTGACCGATGCGGACGCCCGACGAGCGGGGTACGAGTCCGCGGCGGCGGCGTTGACGGCGTACCCGTCGCCCGACGCGGAGCGGCGCTTGTATCGGGTGCGGTTTCACGTGGCCGGCCCCGATGCACGCACGGCGCGTCGCGAGGCGCTGCTGGCTCCGGACGAGCTCGACGCCGTGCGGGCGCGGTTGGCGCGGTTCGATCGCGCCTCGAGTCACGGCCCCTGGACTGCCGCCACCCTGCGCCTCATCGGCGAGCGCCCGGCGGTGCGCGGGCGACCTCGCCGAGCAGCTGGGCTTCGAACGTTTGTGGTGGAAGACCCAGGTCCGCAAGCTCAAGGAGCTCGGCCTCACCGAGAGCCTCGACGTCGGTTATCGGCTCTCGCTGCGCGGCGAGCAGGTTCTGGCCTCACTCTGAGCCGCGCCTACAGTCGCACCGGGAGGTACGTCATGTCGTTCGTACTCACGGACAAGCCTGCACCACACGTCACCGTCGTGACGCTGAACCGGCCGGAGCGCATGAACGCCATGGCGTTCGACGTGATGATCCCGTTGCGGGAGGAGCTCGAGCGGGTCGCCCGCGACAACGACACCCGGGTCGTCATCATCACCGGCGCCGGCCCGGGGTTCTGCTCGGGTGCTGATCTGGTGTCGTCGGGCCGAGTGCCGCACATCGACGGGTTGACCCGGACCTCCATCGCTCACCGGGCGGCCGATCTGCTCCACGACGTCGTGCTGGAGATCTACGAGATGCCCAAACCGGTCATCGCCGCAGTCAACGGTCCGGCGATCGGTGGCGGCATGTGTCTGGCGGCGGCATGCGACATCCGCATCGCCGCCGACTCCGCCTACTTCCGCGCCGCCGGCATCAACAACGGCCTCACCGGGGCCGAGCTCGGCCTCAGCTTCGTATTGCCCCGCGTCGTCGGCGCCGGCCGGTCGACCGAGATCATGCTGACCGGTCGGGATGTCGACGCCGCGGAAGCCGAGCGGATCGGGCTCGTGTCGAGCGTGGTCCCGGGGGGCGAACTGCTCGCGACGTGCATCGACACGGCTGACCGGATCGCCGCCCTCAGCCGCATCGGAGTCGAGCTCACGAAGCGGATGGTGTGGGCCGGGCTCGAGGCGTCGAGCTTCCGAGGGCACATGAGCAACGAGATGAACGCCCAGCTCTACGTCCGCCTCACCACCGAGAACTTCGAGGAAGCCATCCGCGCCCGCGGCGAAGGCCGAGCCCCCGTGTTCAAAGACTGAGAGTTCGCGGCGAGTCGGCCGAGTGACGCGCGTTCTACAGAATGTATATTGCCGTATATGACAACGCCCGTGCCGACGCGATTCAGCGATGAGGACCTCGCCCTGATCGATGAGCTCGTGCGGGAGGGACTCGGTGACAGCCGTTCCGCCGTGGTCCGCCGCGGCGTTCACCACCTTGCTGACTCCGTCCGGCGCGCCCGACTGGGCGCCACGATCGCCCAGTCCTACCGCGATCTCCCCCAGAGCGCGGACGACGATGTCCTGGCGCTGGCCAGCGCGATGGCTCTGACCGAGGCGGAACCGTGGTAGGCCAGGCCGAGTTGTGGCTCATGGAGACTCCGAACCAGAAGCGTCGCCCGGTGCTCATCGTCACCCGCGACGACGTCATCCCGGTGGTGAACAACGTCATCGTCGCGCCGATTACGAGCACCATCCGCCCGATCCCCACCTGTGTCGCGGTCGGCCCTGAGGAGGGCATCGACCACGAGAGCGTGGCCAACTTCGACAACCTCACCGCCGTTCCGAAGGCGACGCTCACTCTGCGTCTCGGGACCCTCGGCCCGAGTGGCCGACGCCGGATCTGCGAAGCGCTCGACGCCGTCGCCAACTGCTGATCGCCCCTGAGCTCCTGGCGCGAGTGTCGAGGGTCAGATCCGGGCGGCGACACGGGCGCCGTCGAGGGTGGCGTGCATGATGCGCCGGGGCGCCAGGGCGTCGCCGATCACGTGAACCTCCGGGGCCCGGCCGCGAAGTTGGTCGGAGAGCGTGGTGTCGGGCGCCAAGCCGCCGGCGAGGACCACGGTGACGCCGTCGAGCCGCCGATGCCCGCCGGTGAAGGTATTGCGCACCGTCGCGCCCCGCGGCCCACCTCCACGAGGACGTGGGTCATCGACACGGTGACCCCCTTGCTCATCAGACGCTGGAGGAGGGGGTAGCGCGTGCCGTCCTCGGCGCCCTTGGCGAAGTCGACGTGCTCACTGATCAGCACGACGGCGTGGCCGCGGTCCGCCAGCAGCTCGGCGACGGTGGGCCCGCCGAGGTGGTCGTCGAGGCCGGCCACGACGAGTGCCGCCCCGGTGATGGCCGCACCTTGGACGACATCGAGGGCCATGAGCACGTTGGCGTCGTCGATGCCGGACACGTCGGGGCGAACCGGGCGACCGCCGGTGGCGACGATCACCGCGTCGGGCCCGAACTCGACCAGCTCGTCGGCCGTCACCTCGTTGCCGAGCATGAGGGTGACGCCGAGCGAGGAGAGCTGGCCCTCGAACCATGCACGGTGATCGAGCAGGTTGCGCCGGTTCGGATCGAGCGCGAGAAGCGCCGGGGTGCCACCGATCGTGCGGCCACGGTCGGCCAGATAGACGGTGTGCCCCCGCAGGGTTGCGATCCGGGCGGCCTCCATCCCGGCGGGTCCGGCGCCGACGACGACGATCGTGCGGGGCGTTGCTGCGGGAACGATCGTCAGCTCGTCCTCGCGAGCGGCCGCGGCGTTGACGGCGCACGTGAGCGGGGTTCGGTACGGGCCGATGTGGTGGCACTCGGAGAGGCCGAGGCAGGGGGACCTGCTGAGCCTCGCCCGACCGGGCCTTGGTGGGGAGGTCCGCGCCGACCAGGGCCCGAGCGCCGGCGATCACCGAGCGCACGAACTGCACGCGCCTGTCGGTCGAGCCACCCCATCGGTCGTCTCGCCGGTTGGCGTACGGAGACAGGAACTGGTTCACCAGGTACCCGTGGGCGCCGTGGATCTCCGCCGCGTCCATGCCCGCCTCCTGGATGCGCCGGATGCCGTGGGCGAAGGCGACGACGAGCTCCTCGATGTCGGCGTCGTCGAGGACGGCGGGCATCTTGGCCTCGTACGGGTCGGGCACCGCCGACGGCGCCGACACCGGCGTGACGGTGGCCCCGTGCCGGGCGGCGCCGGAGTGGTACACCTGGGGGCGAACGCCGCCGCCCCAGTTCGAACAGCCGCCGGACACTCGGATGAGGCGCATCGTCCTCAGGCACGGGCCGATTGTGTCACCCGGGCCGCCCGGCGAGGTCAGGCGCAGCCCTCACCCCGGAAGGCGTGCGCGTACCCGACGATGAAGTCGGTCACCAACCCGGTCTCGCCGACGAACGCGAAGGCGCGCTGATCGGCCTCGTCCGTATCGGTGGGTGTGAAGACGATGTGCGGACCGCCATATTCGCCGCCGTAGTCGTTCCGGCTCGCGTTGGCTCCCCACGCCTGAAGCACCTCGTCTTCCGTCGAACCGATGCCGATGCCGGTGCTCGTCCGGTATCCGTTCCCAGTGATCACGCCTGCGACCCGGGCCTCCAGAGGGTCGGTCGAGGAATCCGGTCCGTAGATCGGAATGGTCACGTCCGCGACTCCCCCTAGGTAGGCGTACCCGCACCCTCCCGATGCCTCACCGAAGGAGGTCACGACCACCCTCTGACCGGTGGCGTCGGCGACTTCTTGCATGGTCATGTCGACCCGAACCGCACCCAGGCCGTAGATCGACAGTGTGTCCGTCGGGTCGGCTGGGTTGACATAAGCGACGGTTCCGCTCGGCTCGAACATGGCGCGTCCGATCGGCCCGCCGAAGTCCGTCGTGACGGGAGCCTGAAAGGTGAGCCCGTCAGGTTGCATCCCCGATTCGACCTGGCTCAGCAGTCCGCCGCTGAACAACGCCGGGATGCTCAGACTCGACAGGAACGAGGCCGGCCCGGTCGTGGTGGAACCGTCGTCCAGGTCCCAGGTCAATCGGATGGCCACCGAGCGACCGGCGGGGATCTGGTTGTCCGCCCGGGCAGTCCCGGGATCAACGCTGGGGACGTCCACGGTCGTACTCTCACCCATCCCTGCAGGCGAGCCACCCGTGAGGAAGGCGGCCTGCACGCTCAGCTCCTCGGGCAGCGTGCACGGCACCATGCCCACGTTGGTCACGACGACCTCGGCCTGCCCATGCTCGGCGGAGTCAGCCAGAGGCCGAAATGTCACGAAGACGTCGTCGGCGGCACACGACGATGCGGGAGGCACGTCGTGGGGACGCAACGAGCGAGCCACCCCCTCGGCCGTCTGCACCGCCACGTCGTAGGGCACCTCCCCGGTGTCGAACACCCAGATCTCGACTCCCAGCTCGGATGTGAGCTCGGCCAGGAACAGCACTCGTGAGAGTGCTCCTGTCCCCGGCGGTTCGTCGGCCTGCCGCTCGTAGGGCTGCTCGATCCGCGCGAGGCGGGAGAGCTCGGAGTTTCCGACCGGGAGATCTGTCACTGAGGTGTCCGGCTCCGTCTCGAACTGAGCGACCTCGTCATCGATCGTGCCGGATGACTGGACGACGATCGGCAGGTAAAAGCCATCCGTCGCTTCGTCGGGTAGGCGAACGGGTTCGCCGGGTCGGAGGAACTTGCACGGCCGAACCCCATCTCCGCCGCCAAAGGCGAAGGACCACCTGTCCGGAACCGAGACAGTGAACTCGCCGGGCGATGTGCACTCACCCGGCACGGTTTGCAGAACGAGCTCCTCGCGTGGCTGCGCGATCACGGGCGGTGGCACAAAGGGGTCGAACAACAACGGCGTCGGGGCCGCACCAGTCGAGCTGACATAGACGGCTTGTCCGGTCCATGCCATGGAGTGGCGCGACCGCCCGCCCGGGGCATCGGGGAGTCGCAGCCATTCGTCGCTGGCTGGAGTCCAAACCGCGCCGTCGGACAACACGCTCGAGTCTCCGAGTGATTCGCCGCCGAAAACGACGAATCCGGGGCCGGCCAAGGTGCCCGCCGCGAAATGCCTGGCACTCAGCGGAGGGGATGTCACTGATGTCCACGCCGGTTCGAACACATCGAACGTGGCCGCCTGGGTGGCGCCGTTGGCGTCGGTGACAACGAAGATCGCTTCGGCGCCCGTCCATGCTGAGACGGCGTGAACCGCTGGTGGCAGGGGACTCGCCGGTAGAGGGGTCCAGCTGTTGTCGGCGATGTCGTACACCGCTCCGTCGTTGCGGAGGCCAGTGTTCGTCTCCCGACAGTCAGGCCCGCCCGTGCACCCACCCCAGACGATCGCGTGGGACCCGTTCTCGACGACCTGAGGATGGAATCGATCGCCCAGGGGCCACGGGGCGATCGCACGCCAACTGTTCGTCGACGGGCGAAAGGCCAGCGCCGCCGGCCACAGGTAGATCGAGTCTTCGTCACCGGCGACCGTGGCGAACTCGCCGAGGTCGTTCGGGGGTGGATCGACGAAGCTTCCGAATCCGGCCAGGATCGCGCCGGCGCAGCATTCCTCGGATGGCGTCTGCCCGAAGAGGACGACATCACTGCTGGTGGCACCCAGGAAAGGTCCGGTCGACCATTGGAAGCCGCGACTCCCGATGGTCCCGCCCTGCTGGGAGGTCCCCGTCGTGGGGTCCCAGGTCTCGCTCTGGACCCATCCCGCCTCGGGATCATGGTGGGCGATGAACAGCCGGTCACCGATGTTGGTGACGAGGGGAATGTCGACTCCACCGATCACGGTGCTCGCTTCCGACCATGCCCCAGAAGCCGTTGGGACGTCATCAAACGATGGGGGTGGTGCCGTCCTCGTCGAAGTCGGCGGCTCGGTCGACGATGGTGGCGTGGCGACCTCGACCCGCCCCGGCTCGTCGGGCTCGCGGATCAGGAGGAACCCGCCGCCGACCAGACCGACTGCCGCAGATGCGGCCAGCGCGCTCCGGACGATCGTTCGCCGGCGGCGGGCTCGGCATTCCAGGGTCGGCACGGCGCCGAGCAGCGAGGACCGCACACCGGGTAGCAGAGGATCGCGTTCGGTCATCGGTACTCCTCGAGCTGGTCGGCGAGGCGGGAGAGGCCCCGGGTCACCCGCACCCGGGCCGCGCCTTCGGTGCAGCCCAGCTCGGTGGCGATCGCGACATACGGCAGTCCGTCGGTGATCCGGAGATCGAGTGCCCGGCGGACTCGGGCCGGGAGCTCGGCGACGGCCGCGGTCAGCGCGTCACGGACGGGTGCGAGATCGACGAGTTGTTCGACCCGTTCCAGGCTGGCGTCGTCGAGCAGGACCCGCTCGGCGCCGAGGCGATGGCGGGCTCGATCGCTGACCTGCTCGCGACGCACGTAGTGGGCGAGCTGGCGGTGCGCGATGGTGAACAGCCACGCCCGGGCCGGCGCCCCGCGATCACGGAAACGCTCCCGGGACGCGAAGGCGGCGGCGAACGTCTCGGCAGCCAGGTCGGCCGCGGTCTGGGCGCAGCCGGTACGGCGGTAGAAGAACGCGATCACCGCCCGCTCGTTGTCGTCGTACAGCCGGGCGAAGCGGCCCGCGGCGGCCAGCGGCCGATCGGCCGGCTCCTGGTCGTCGGGTTCGCCTTCACCGTCGGTCCCCATGTACCTCTTTGATGCCGCTTCCCGCCCGAGTGTTACATCTGCCCGGCGATCGTGCCGATCACCGGCTCGTCGTGACGAGGCGAACCTCGGCGCCGTGACCATGCGCGCCTGCGAGCTTGGCGTCCGTCGTGAGCAGTGGCGAGCCCAGCGCTTCCGCCAAGGCGATGTAGCAGGCGTCGTACGCCGTCAAGGTGTCCCGCAGCTCGAACGCTCGCCCGAGCAGCGGCATGTGCTCGTACGTCTCGACGCTCAGATCGTTCAGCCCGCCGAGCACTCGAGACCCTTCGGGCTCGCTGAGCGTTCCGGACCGGACGAGCCGGCGGACGACGCTGAGCACCTCAGGACCGAGCAGCTCGGGAGCATGGAGCGTCTCGTCGGCCGTGAGGTGGGTGGCGACGGCTCGACCTGACGCGGTCGAGAGGAGGAGTTCGACCGTGGCGGAGGCGTCAAGCACCAGCACGGGACTCGCGGTCTCGGCGGACGAGCTCGGTCGGGGAGACGGCAAACGATCGCTCCGGCCCCGCCGCGAGCGAAGCGAGGAGCTCCTCCCGGGTCGGCCGATCGAGCGAGCGAGAAAGCTGGGTCAGCGCGTAGTCGGACAACGACATGCCCGCCATGGCCGCCCTCGCCTTGAGGCGCCGGTGGACATCGTCGGGCACGTTGCGTACCTGCAGCATAGTCATGTGGGCAGCATAGTTACATGTGTCTCACATGTGGGCGCCGGCCGGGCCGGCGGTCCTTGGCCGGTCAGCCAGAGTCACTGCCGGGCGGCGACCGCCGCCGGGTCAGCCGGAGATGATGCCGGTCCGGCGGAGGTGCTCGACGATCTCGTCGGCCGCCTGATCGGGAGTCAGGGCCGACGTGTCGACGTGGACCTCCGCCGCTTCGGGCGGCTCGTAGGGCGAGTCGATGCCGGTGAAGTTCTTCAGCTCGCCGGCCCGGGCCTTGCGGTAGAGGCCCTTGGGGTCGCGCTCCTCGGCCAGCGCCAGCGGCGTATCGACGAAGACCTCGACGAACTCGCCGTCGCCGACCCGCTCCCGGGCCAGTCGTCGTTCCGAGCGGAACGGCGAGATGAAGGCGGTGAGGACCACGAGCCCGGCGTCGACCATCAGGCCGGCCACCTCGGCGACCCGGCGGATGTTCTCGACCCGGTCGGCCTCCGTGAAGCCGAGGTCACGGTTGAGGCCGTGGCGCACGTTGTCGCCGTCGAGCAGGTAGGTGCGCACGCCGAGGGTGTGGAGCCGCTGCTCGACCAGGTTGGCGATGGTCGATTTGCCCGAGCCCGAGAGCCCAGTGAACCACACCACGCCGGACCGGTGCCCGTTGAGTGCCGCCCGGGCCGACTTGTCGACTTCGACCGCCTGCCAGTGGATGTTCTGCGAACGTCGGAGGGCGAAGTGCAACAAGCCGGCGCCGAGGGTTGCATTGGTGATGCGATCGATGATGATGAACCCACCGGTGTCGCGGCACTCGCGGTAGGGGTCGAAGGCGATGGGCCGGTCGAGGTTGAGGTTGGCGACGCCGATCTCGTTGAGCTCCAGCGTGTTCGCCGGATTCTGCTCGAGCGTGTTGACGTTGACCTTGTACTTCGGGTGCCCGATCGTCACGCCAACCGTGCGGGTCCCGATCTTGAGCAGGTACGGCCGGCCGGGCAGCATGGGCTGGTCGGTCATCCAGATGACGTGGGCTTCGAACTGATCGGCCACCTCGGGCGGCTGATCCGCGGCGCACAGCACATCGCCTCGGCTCACGTCGACCTCGTCGGCCAACGTGATGGTGACCGACTGGCCGGCCACCGCCTCGGGGAGGTCGCCGTCCATGGTGACGATCCGATCGACGGTCGACACGGTGCCCGCCGGCGCCACCCGCACCCGATCGCCCGGTCGAACGGTGCCGTTGACCACGGTCCCCGAGAACCCGCGGAAGTCGAGATCCGGTCGGTTCACCCACTGCACCGGAAGCCGGAACGCGCCCTGCGCCCGGTCATCGTCGACCGCGACGGTCTCTAGGTGCTCGAACAGCGACGGCCCGGTGTACCAGGGTGTGTCGGCGCTGATCTCCACGATGTTGTCGCCCTTGAGCGCCGACAGCGGGATGGCCACGATGTCGGTGAGACCGATCTGGGCGGCGAAGGCCCGGTAGTCGGCCTCGATGTCATCGAAGGTCTCGCGATCGAACCCGACGAGGTCCATCTTGTTGATCGCGAGCACGACGTGTTTGATGCCGATCAGCGACACCAGGTAGCTGTGGCGGCGCGTCTGGGTCAGCACGCCCTTGCGAGCGTCGATGAGGATGACGGCCAGGTCGGCGGTCGATGCGCCGGTGACCATGTTGCGGGTGTACTGCTCGTGGCCCGGCGTGTCGGCCACGATGAACTTGCGGCGCTCGGTGGAGAAGAAGCGGTAGGCGACATCGATGGTGATGCCCTGCTCGCGCTCGGCGGTGAGGCCGTCGAGCAGGAGGGCGAAGTCGAGGTCGCCGCCCTGCGTGCCCACCTTCTTGGAGTCAGCCTCGAGGGCGGCCAGGTGGTCCTCGAAGACCATGTGCGACTCGTAGAGCATGCGACCGATGAGGGTGGACTTGCCGTCGTCGACGCTGCCGCAGGTGATGAACCGCAACAGGCTCTTGTGCTGGTGGGCGTGGAGGTAGGCCTCGATGTCGGTGGCGATGAGGTCGGAGACGTGGGCCATTAGAAGTACCCCTCCTGCTTCTTCTTCTCCATCGATCCGGACGAGTCGTGGTCGATCATCCGGCCTTGGCGTTCCGAGGTGGTGGTGAGCAGCATCTCCTGGATGATCTCGGTGAGGGTCGACGCCTCGCTCTCGATCGCCCCGGTCAGCGGGTAACAGCCCAGGGTGCGGAAGCGCACATTCTTGATGGCGGGCTCCTCGCCCGGCTCGAGCGGCATCCGGTCGTCGTCGACCATGATGAGCGTGCCGCCGCGATCGACGACCGGGCGCGGGGCCGAGAAGTAGAGCGGCACGATCGGGATCTGCTCGAGGTGGATGTACTGCCACACGTCGAGCTCGGTCCAGTTCGACAGCGGGAACACCCGGATGCTCTCGCCCTTGTTGCGGCGGGCGTTGTAGAGCTGCCACAACTCGGGCCGCTGGTTCTTCGGATCCCACTGATGCTGCGCGGACCGGATCGAGAAGACGCGCTCCTTGGCCCGCGACTTCTCCTCATCTCGGCGCGCGCCGCCGAACGCAGCGTCGAACCCGAACTTGTCGAGCGCCTGCTTGAGGCCCACCGTCTTCCAGAGGTCGGTGTGCAGGGCCGAGCCGTGGTCGAACGGGTTGATACCCATCTCGACGCACTCGGGGTTGATGTGCACCAGCAGGTCGAGGCCGAGATCCGCGATCAGATCGTCGCGGAAGGTGATCATCTCCCGGAACTTCCAGGTGGTGTCGACATGGAGCAGCGGGAACGGCGGCTTCGACGGGTAGAAGGCCTTGAGGGCGAGCCGCAACATGACCGAGCTGTCCTTGCCGATGCTGTAGAGCATCACCGGGTTCTCGGACTCGGAGACGGCCTCGCGCATGATCTGGATGCTTTCGGCCTCCAGGCGCTGCAGGTGGGTGAGCGTCATCGCTGGTTCAACACTTTCTCTACCGAAGAAGTAGACAATGTGGCTGACAGGCTAGCGGCGCCCGTGTCCCGCTGTCGAGGCCCGGTACTCGTCCGCCAGTTCCGTCACCGACGATGGCAGGTGTCCGGCCGCGAGTTCGGCGATGCTCACGGTCTCGAGCACGCGCCGCAGGCTGGCCCGAATCGCCATCCAGACGTCGGGGAGGGCGTGGGCGGGGGCCGGGTACGACAGGTCGCGCAAACTTTCGTCGTGCACGTCGGCCAGCGGCCCGTCGACGGCGCGAAAGACGTCGGCCAGGGTGATCTGTTCAGGCGGCCGGCTGAGCTGGAACCCGCCGTCGGGGCCGCGCTGGCTGCGCACGAGTTGGGCGCGTTTGAGCTCGGTGAGGATGCCGAGCAGATACTTGAGCGAGATGTCCTGCCCGGTGGCGATCTGCTCGGCCTTGACCGGCTCGCCCTCCCACGAGGGAACGAGCTGAGCCATGGCTCGCACCGCATAGTCGACCCTCGCGCTGATCCTCACGACGGCATGTTCGCATGCCGATGTCATGACTGCCGGGTTGGCCGGCGGCGTGTCACGATTCGCCGGGCCAACGGCTCGAAAGGGCCCCGGCGGAGATGAGGACGAGGAACCCGAAAATGAAGCCGAGATCCCTCGTAGTGATGGTGGTGGCCACCTCGACGGTCCTGCTCGCCCCGTGCGGCGCGGATTCCGCCGCGGCCTGGGAAGGGTCGACGGCTGCCCCGGCGGTGCAACGCACCGATGACCGATGTGAGTTGACGGAAACGCCGTCGGCGTGCGTCTTCGTGATCAGCCCCTTCTTCGCTGCGGAAGGCGACGAGGTCGACGCCTCTGACGCGAACCAGTACCTGGTCCCGATGCCTCTGCTCGGCCTCGACCCCGACGCCGACGGGTACCTGGTCGGCGAGTACGTCGACGTGGGACCCGAGGTGAACGACCCCCGAACGCTCAGCCGCGAGACCGACGGGCGTTTCGGTGCCGGTCGTGGCGACCGGGGGTTCGAGGCCCAGAGCGCCTACGTGTGGATCGACTACGCCCAGCGAGAGGTCCAGCGGCTCGGGTTCTCGGACCTTCGCGCCGATCCCACACCCGTGATCGCTCTCGATCAGACCAACCTCGACGGCGCCTACTACTCGCCGGTGGAACGGGCCATCTACATGGGCGGCGGGGTGAGCGGCGGCGGTATCAGCGAGAGCGAGGACGCCGACGGGCTGCTGCACGAGTACGGCCACGTCCTGCTCGACGACGTGCAGCCGGGACTGTTGGGCGGGGACACCGGGGCCTACCACGAGGCGTTCGGCACCATCTTCGCCTACCTGGTCTCGCTCGAGTATCGGCTGGGCGATGCCGAGTGCGTGTTCCATTGGGCCGACCAGGGGTGCACCCAGCGCATGGACGTGGAGCGGGTCTACCCAGATGACCTGGTGCAGCAGGTGCACCAGGATGGGTTGATCTACTCCAGCGCCATCTTCGACATCTTCGTCGCCTTGCTGACCGAGGAGGACATCGACGTCGACGACTGTCCGGGCTCCGACGTGTGCAACGACGTACGTGACCGCCTGCTCACCACCGTCCTGGCCTCGAACTACTACATCGTCGCCGGCATGTCGTTGCCCGACATCGCCGACGCCTTCCTGCTGGCGAACGACGCCCAGTTCGACGGGGCCGGCGCCGACGTGATGTCGTCGGTGTTCGCCGAGCACGGACTCGACGGAGGGACTGGGGCGATCCTGGTCCCTGGAGCGGAGACGTCGCCCGACTCGTCCAGCGCCACGATCGAGGTGGCCATCGACCACACCTTCCGGGGCGACCTCTTCGTCGAGGTCGGCGTTCGTGACGGCGCCGGCGAGCCGCTGTGCGACCCGGTCATCGTGCACAGCGCCAGACAACGAGGACGACGGCGACAGCCTCACCGGAGTGGTCGATGTGAGCGACACCGGCTGCGCCGGCTTCCTTCCACCCTCGCCGGACCAAGAGTGGTATCTCCTCGTCCGCGACGTCCTCGCCGAGGACGAAGGCCAGGTGGTGTCGTTCGCGGTGTACGACGACGGCGTCCCGTACCGGGCCCAGGGACTGCCGCTGCCGATCGTCGATGCTGACCCGACTGGTGTGGAGGCCGTCGTCGACGGGACCGACGTCGTTCAGGACACCGGTCCCGAGTTCACGACAAACGATGGATCGGCCCTGTCGGTGACGTTGGCGCTGGACCACAGCTACCACGGCGACCTTTCGGTACGGGTTGGGGTGGCCGATGGCGCTGGCGACATCCTGTGTTCAGTGTCGGTGCTGGACCCCGATCCGTCAGACGCGTCGAGCGGCCCGCTCGAAGGCGACGTCGCGGTCGAGGAGTGTGGCGGGTACTACCCGCCGAGCTCCGACCAGCGGTGGTTCCTCGCGGTGGCGGACCTGGCGGCAGTCGACGAGGGTACGGTCGAGGCGTTCGCCATCAGCGGACCGGACGGCGGGTCGTACGAGTTCGCACGGCTGCCGATAGCCGTGCCCGATGACGACGTCGATGGCGTGGTGCTTCTGCTCGACGGGTCGACCGGCACGCAGGGCCAGGTCGGGGGCCTGGGCCAGTCCACTGACGTGCCCCTGCCCGTCGTCGCCTTGGACGTCGCCCACACCTACGCCGGCGACCTACTGATCACGGCCGGCGTCCTCGACCCCGCCGGCGAGGTGACGTGCGAGGTCACCCTCGATACGCCTGACGCCAGCGACGCCACCCAGGACCTGTCTCTCCGGGCGTCGGTGGCCGAGTGCGAGGAGCTGTACCCGCCGTCTCCTGATCGGCGGTGGTTCGTGCACGTGATAGACACCCTGTCGGTCGACGAGGGCACGATCGAGGCGCTGTCGCTGACCGGTCCCGACGGGGTGACGTCGGTGTCCCCCGACGTCGGCGTGACCATCCCGGATGCCGACCCGGATGGCGTCGTGGTCATCTTCGACGGCGACGAGGAACAGGCGTCGCCGGAGGTTCCGGTGGTCAACGTGCTCGTGACGCACTCCTATGCCGGCGATCTCGACGTCACCGTTGGTGTCCTCGATGCCGGTGGCGAGGTGCTCTGTTCGCTGGTCGTCGCCGAGTCGGACATCGACAACGCCGATGTCGACCTCGTCGTTGCCGCATCCGTGCCCGAATGCGCTGACCACTACCCACCGGGGCCAGACCGGCAGTGGTTCGTCTCAGTGAGCGATGAGTTCGAAATCGACGTGGGGACGATCGACGCCTTCACCGTGACCGGCCCCGACGGCACCGTCAGGGAGGCGACCGGGACCCCGGTGCCTATTCCCGACGCCGACCCCGCCGGCGCCACAGCAGTGATCGACAGCTGAACCGGGTTCGCCGTGCCGTCGCAACGACCGAGCCCGGCGCGGACAACGGGCGCCTCGATCAGGCGGTGGCGCCGCCGTCGAGCATGATTGCCGCACCGGTGACCGACGAGGCGTCCTCGGACGCGAGATAGGCGACTGCGGCCGCGACCACATCGGGGCTCATGGCGCCGGCGATGACCGACGAGCCCCGGGCGAACAGCGACATGTCCATGTCGTCGGTGAAGGTGAAGGTCGAGAGGAACCCGGTGTCGACCATGCCGGGGCACACGCAGTTCACCCGCAGGCCCTGGCGACCGAACTCCACCGCCATCGACTTGGTCAGCATCACCACGCCGCCCTTCGAAGCGCAGTAGGCCGCGTTGTACGGAACGCCCCGCACGCCAGCCACCGACGCCAGGTTCACGATGGCGCCGCTGCCATCGAGCAGTGGGGCGAGCGCCGCCTGGCTCATGAGGAAGGTGCCCGTGAGGTTGACGGCGATCGTGCGGTTCCAGTCGTCAAGGCTCACGTCCCCGGTCGGGGCGAACCCGCCCACCCCGGCCACATTCACGAGCACGTCGAGGCGTCCGCAGGTGTCGACGGCGACGGCGACGGCAGCCGCGCACGAGGCGGGATCGGTCACGTCGAGGACGTGAGCAACGGTCGATCCGCCGACCGCAGCGGCCGTCGCCTGGGCGGCCGACTCGTCCACGTCGGCGGCGACGACGGCCGCTCCTTCGGCGATCAGTCGCGCGACGCAGGCTCGGCCGATCCCACCGCCGGCTCCGGTGACGAGCGCGACCTTGCCATCGAACCGGCTCACGCTCTCGCCTCCATCCCGATCTGTGGTCGAAAACCCCGCTGGGAAGGGTGAATCGCCCAAATTTCGCTGGGGTGGCGCGGTGGGCGCTCACGAGTTGGCGCCGCCGGGGACGGTGACGGTGTCGGTGTCGGTGCCCGACCGGAGCACGCGGCCGGGGCGTTCCGTCGTGAGCTCACCGTCGACGACGATGCTGCGGCCCGCGACCACGACGTGGTCGACGCCGACAGCGTCGGCGTAGAGCCGCAGCGCGCCGCCCGGCAGATCGTGACGGGCATGAGCGGGCCGCGACCCGATCCGATCCGGGTCGAACAGCACGAGGTCGGCGTGGGCG
Organism: uncultured Acidobacteriota bacterium; assembly: GCA_963732655.1. Classification (GTDB taxonomy): domain Bacteria; phylum Actinomycetota; class Acidimicrobiia; order Acidimicrobiales; family SHLQ01; genus CAVTWS01. Next base: position 551,498 of record CAVTAI010000017.1, read on the forward strand.
CCGATGGCGATCCGGCCCCGGTCGCGAAGGCCGAGCAGGCGTGCCGGAACCTCGGTGAGCTGCCGCACCGCTTCCTCCAGCGTGAACAGGCCGCGCTTTCGCACCATCTCGCCGAGCACGACGGTGGTGTAGTTGGCGTGACACATCAGGTCGATGTGCGCCCCGGAGTCCGATCCGCCGAGCACCACACGCGGATCGTTCCACACCCGGCCCCGCGCCTCCCAGGACTCGGGCGACACGCCGAGCGACGGCACCAGCGAGGGGAACACGATCGTCAACGGAAGATCGTCCGGGATCACGATGTCGATGAGCGCATCGATCGGGTCCTGGCCACGAGCGGCGGCCAGCTCGGCGATCGTTCGGCCGACGAACGCCTCCGACTCCGGTCCCGTCGCCTCCGCCACCTCGAGCAGGTCGAGTTTGGTCACGACCTCCAGGCCCCGGCTCGCGGCCTCGGTCACAGCCGAGCGCAAACGAGCCCGCACGGCGGGGTCGGCGATCGCCGCCCGTCGCTCCTCTGGTGAGCGACGGAGCACGTCGCCCCACTCGGGGAGGCCGGCGAGGATGCGGCCGCCGCGCATGCGGAGCAGGTCCGGCAGGGCGAGGGCCACGACGGTGGCGCCCCGCTCAGCGGCGCGGTCGCACGAGCTGAGCTGCTGCTCCCAGACCTCGGTGGGTGACAGCGACCCGAGCAGGTTCCAGTTCAGGGGTCGGTTGGCGGCGAGGGACATGTCGGCCATGAGCTCGATGCGGTCGGCGGGGATCTCGCCCATGGCGGCGATGAACTCGAGCGTGGTGCCGGGGTGGTCCCGGACGATGCGCGACAGGGTGACGATCTCGTCGTGGCTGGCGAAGCGGGACGGCACCGGCTGCCCGTCGCCGTCGCTGTGGGCCTCGCCGAGCGAGGACGAGAACCCGAGGGCGCCGCTGGCCAGCGATTCGTCCACGAGGCGCGCCATGGCCTCGATCTGAAGCGGTGATGCCGGGCCGCCCACGGCGGCGTCGCCCATGACCAGGCGCCGAACCGTGGAGTGGCCGACGAGGAATCCAGCGTTCACCGCCAGGTGTCCTCCGTGGCCTGACGGTCCTCCCTCGACGCGGGCGAGCCACTCGCCGAAGGAGCGCCAGGTCCACGCCGGACCGGCGTCGAGTGCCGCCATCGGCATGCCCTCGACGCGCGCCATGAGCCGTTTCACGTAGTCCGCGTGTTCGGGTTCGAGCGGCGCGATCGAGAAGCCGCAGTTGCCGCCGATGACCGTGGTGACACCGTGCAGCGGGGACGGCGTGGTGGCACCGTCCCACAGGATCTGGACGTCGTAGTGGGTGTGGAGGTCGACGAACCCGGGGGCGAGGACCCGGTCTCGACCGTCGACCGTCTCGTGCGCGGAGCCCAGCGTGCCGTGGGCCCCGATGGCGACGATCCGGCCGTCGAGCACACCGACATCGGCCTTGATCGGGGCGGCGCCCGTTCCGTCGACGACGGTGGCTCCCGTGAACAGACGGTCGAGCATCATGCTCCGGTTGGCGCCAGTCCGGCGGCGACGGCGGCTTCGACCACCGTGCCCTCGAAGAACCGGGGGTTCACGCCGGTGAAGAACCGCATCGGGTTGCCGAAGACGAAGTCCCGGAAGTCGGCCTCGGTGAGCAGTTCGTGCTCGACCATCTCGTAGGCCTCGCCCATGACCTCGTTCATGACCGGAACGTCCCAGTGCGAGATGTCGGATCCGAAGAAGGCGTTGATGCGAGCCCCGAACGGGTTGACCTTGGTGTTGAAGGCGATGGTGGTCATCGGGTCGTCCGCCTCGCATCCGCAGTAGAAGCGAGGGACGAACAGGTCGTAGATGTCCTCGGCTCGTTCGATGCCGCACGCCGCGAACTCGTCGAGCATCTCGGCATCGCCGGGCGGATAGCCCCGCGCTTTCGGAGCCATCGACGCCCACGGACCGCCGTGTTGTTCGAACAGCTCGGCTACCGCGGCCCAGTCGAAGTGGGCCGGATCGAGCGCCGCCATGTTGGGACCGTTGCGCTTCTGCCAATGCCCGATCAGGTCGCTGAACAACGATGACGCCCAGGCCGAACCGCCCTCGAGGAAGGCGAAGTTGAGCTCGGGGAATCGTCGGGTCACCCCGCCGAGGAACAGCGACTTGGCGACGGCGTGGTTGCTCTCACCGAGCATGCCGACGTGGTTGTACACGTAGCTCGAGATGGACGCCCGGTTCTGCCAACCGAGGGCGCCGGAGTGGAACGCCGGGGCGATGCCGAGATCACGGCAGCGAGCCCACACGGGGTCGTAGTCGTGTTCGCTGTCGAGGCCGAAGGTGTCGGTCCACACCGCGTACGGCGCCAGCGCGGGGTCCCGCCGGGCCACCTCGACCGGGCGCTGGACGAACCCGGCCATCACGACGGCCTTGAAACCGAGGCTCACGGCGTGCTCGATCTCGTCGAGGGCTTCGTCGGGTGTGTGCATCGGAATGGCGGCGACGGGGATGAGACGGTCGGTCAGTCCCTCGTAGGTGGTGGCGTTGTGGCGATTGAGGGCCCGGCAGGCGCCCCGGCGTTCGCGTTCGTCCTCGAAGTGCGGGAACAGGAGGCCGTAGCTCGGGTAGATGATGCTGACGTCGAAGCCCAGCTCGTCGAGCCGCTGGTGGAGCAGGCTCGGCAGCACGGCGGTGGCGGCATCGATCGGGTCGGCGACGGCGCCGCCGCCCCACGGTCCGCGGGCCACCCGCCGCTCGGCCCGCTCGGCCGGCGTCAGCGAGTACCAGTCGACGATGGGGCCGAACGACCCCGACATCCGGCGCATGAACGACGGCCCGTCGAGGCGGAGACCTTCCTTGGCCAGCTCGCCGGCCAGGGCCGGGAAGAACTCGACGGTGTGCCCGTCGCCGTCGATCACCGGGTGGCCGAGCTGAGCCCGGACCTCCGCGGCCGTTCGTCCACTCACGGTTGCGCTCCTCGTCGACGGTTGGCTGGTGCCTAATGTAGGGCCATTAATGCAGATCGGGCAATCGTCCCGTCGGGTGTCGACGACCCGCCCTGCGATGGGGAGCCAGGTACAATCTGGCCGGCCGACGAGGGGAGTCCGGATGGTCGATCGCGAGCTCGCCTTCGAACTGACGCGGGTCGGGATTCTGGCGGTCGAACCGTCGGAGGTGGAGGTGCTCGACGCCCTCGGGCCCGACTTCGTCGACGCCAGCCGCGCGGTACGCAGCGGTGACGGCGCGCTCGGATTCGATGTCGGCCAGATCTCGGTCGCCGTCGTGTCGGCGTCCGTTGCCGGCGTGATGGTCGAGTACCTCAGGGAGGTCGTGCGCGGATACGCGGTCGACGAAGGCAAGGATGTGTTCGAGCGGCTCCTGATCAAGCTTCGGCGCCGGGGCGAACCGCCGGCCGACGATGGCGACGGCTCAGCCCACCTTACCGATCCATTGCCACCCGAGCATCTGGCGGCAGTGCGCCAGTTGGCCTTCGATCACGCCCGGGCGTTGGGCCTGGGTGAGCGGAGGGCGACGATGCTCGCCGACGCCGTGGCCGGTGGACTCGGCGCACCTGGCGTCGTGAGCTGACGGCGGGGCTGTGCGCGGTCTCCACGACTTTCCGCGAGAGACGTCGATCCGCTTCCTTCTCGCTGTCGCGGCAATCTCGGCGGTCGCGGTAGCCATCGGAGAGAGCACCTGGTTCGGCATCGATCGGTTCGACCCCGTCGGGATGCTCGACGTGTGCAGTGACGCGTCACCTTCGTCGCAGTCGGCGTGCGACGCCGCCCAGCGCAACAGGGTGGAGTGGACTCTGGCCTGGGCCCCCGCGGTCCTGGCCCTCGGTGCCGCACTGGCGTTCCTCGCGTCGTGGTATCGCCGTCGTTCGCTGCAGCCGGTACCAGCGGACCGGCTACCCGCGCTGCGTGAGCTCAACCTGGCGGCGGCCCGGGCCGTAGGCGCCATGCCGGTGCCCCTGCTCTGGAACCAGGCGCGGCCGATCGTCGCCGCACGCGCCGACGGGTTGCTGCGGCCCTACGTCGAGGTCGGTCCTTCGCTCATCGCCGCCAGTGTCAGCAACCCCCGTCATGCCTCGGCTGTTCTTCGCCACGAGTATGCGCACCATCGCGCCCGTGACATCGCGCCCACCCGATTCGTGGTGGCCTCGGTGTGGGCCCTCGGCGTGGCGTCCCTGCCGCTGGTCGTGACCCTGCGCGACGATCCCGTTGAAGGAGTGGTGAAGGCGATCGGACGGCTTCTCCTTCTCGCGTCGCTCGTCCTACTGGCTCGGCTGTCGATCCTGCGGGCTCGTGAATATGACGCGGACCTCGACGCTGCCGTCGTCGACCACGGAGCCGTGGTGGCGAGCCTTGGCGGTCCGGAATCAACGGAGGCGCCGCCAAGGCCGGGCGCAGGCGCGTGGTTTCGCTCGCTCTTGGCTCATCATCCACCACCCTCCTTGCGGGTTCGGGCCCTCGTCGAGTCCGGCGTCGTCGGCCGACTCCGGTTGACCGATGCGGTGTTCGCCGCCGGAACCGCCGCCCTCGGCGCCCCGCTGATCACCCGGCTCGTCGGCGCGTGGGCGCGTCGCGGTCTGTGGTTCACCCATCAAGGCGTAGCCGGCTGGGGGCTGGTGGGTGCCGGGCTCGGCACGTGGCTGGTCGTCGCGCTCGATGCGGCGCGTCGCTGTCGGCGATGGAGACAATCGCGACGTATGGGCCTTCGCCGGCCTCGTCGGGCTGGTCACCCTCGTCGGCGGATACTTCCTCGACGACGCGCTCATCGGTGGGCAACGGCCCGTGCCGACGCATGTGGTCGACGTGGCTTCGGCCGGCATCTTGGCCGCAGGGGTGGGGATACTCGTCGTGTGGACCGCCGACATCGCGGCGACCCTGACCAGCGGAGGCGGTCGACGGCGAGTTCGGGTGCTGGCCGGTTCGATGGGTGCCGTTTCGGGTGCCGCGTTGCTGGCCAACCTGGGTGAGTTCGATCGGGCAGCCCGGCTGTTCGCGGAGAACCCCGACGGGGCCACGCCCCTGGCCGACCCGGATCGAGTCCTGACCCTGGTCACACTCGGCGTGGCTCAAGTCAGTGAGTTCTTCGGCACAGCGTTGTTCGCGGCGGCGCTTGCTGGGCCGGTGGTGCTGGCCCTCGTTCGACGGCTACCGCTCACTGCCAACCTGACGACGCTCACGATCGGCGCCATCGGTGGAGCGGTGGCGGTGGCGGCGTTCTGGTTCGGCCGCAGCGTCGTCGAACTCAACGAGCGGGCCCGGGATGAGGGTTGGTATGCCGCCACCCGGGTCGTCTACCTCCACCCGGCGATCCTCGGCGCCGTGGCCGGCATCGTGGCGGGGTTGGGCGTGCGCGTCGCCCCGCAGCGCCGAGTCGCGCTGGCGGGCCAGGCGGGTGCGGCCGGCGCCCTGGTCGCCAGCACCGGGGCATGGTGGATCCTGGGCCGATCAGCCGTGTCGTTCACCTTCGTACTCGGTGAGGTCTGGGTGTTCAGCCTCGTAGGCGCCTTCATGATCGGCGCCGTCCTCAGCGACTGGCGCCGGGTCGAGCTCGCCGTGCCGGCGATCCGGTGGCGGGCGGCGGCGATGGCTGTACTCGCTGGGCTCGTCGCGGCCGGGGCGTTGATGGCGTACGGGTTGTCGTTGGTGGCAGCCCAACCGTCGGTCGCCGAGGACCGGGCGTACTGGATCGCAGCGGTCGACCGCACCTTGAACGCGAGTCCGGCTCTTCCTGACCGGTTCGCAGTGGCTTGCGATCGCCCGGTGGGCGACGACGACGCGGCGGAGGTAGCAGACCTGGTGGAGCAGTTCGAGTCGCCCACGATCCGACCGGCGACCGAGCCCGTGCGGGCGGTGTACGAGCAGTTGCTCGAAGCCTTCGAGACGTGTGGCGACGCGCTCGACCGCGCTGACCGGGACGACGACCTCCTCTCGGGTGCCGACCTAGCCGCGATCGAATCTGCGTGGCAGCAGTTCGTCGCCGACTACAACGAACTCTTCGACGCTGACGCAGCCGGTTGACCGATCTGAGCCCCCGTCGAGACGGGGGAAAGCGACGTGGAGGTGGAGCGCGCTAATGTAGGCTCATTAAGCCGTCCGGGAGCTGCGGTCAGCGGATCGGGCGCAGGCATGGTGCGTCGAGGAGGACCTGGTGGCTCACGACCTGGTGATCCGCAACGGCACCGTCGTCGACGGATCTGGTTTCGGGTCCTTCCGAGCTGACGTCGGCGTCACCGCGGGGCGAATCGCCGAGATCGGCCGCATCGGCACCTCGGGTCGGCGGGAGATCGACGCCACGGGTCACGTCGTCACCCCCGGTTTCATCGATGGCCACACCCACTTCGATGCCCAGGTGTTCTGGGAACCCTCCGGGGCCAACTCTTGCTGGCACGGAGTGACCACGGCGGTGATGGGCAACTGCGGGTTCACGCTGGCGCCGGTGCGTGATGGCGAGCGGGCGCTCGTCGTGCGCAACCTCGAACGAGCCGAGGACATCGACCCGGCCGCGCTCGCCGCCGGCATCGAGTGGGCCTGGGAGGGCTTCCCCGGGTACCTCGATGCGGTCGATCGCCTCCCCAAGGGGATCAACTACGCGGCCAACGTCGGACACTCGGCTCTCCGTACGTGGGCCATGGGTGAGCGGGCCTTCGAGTCGGAAGCGACCGCCGACGATCTGTCCGTCATGGCCACCCATCTGGAGGAGGCGCTGCGAGCCGGGGCCATCGGGTTCACGACCTCGCGCAGCGAGCACCACGAGACGTCCGACGATCGGCCGGTTCCCTCCCGGCTGGCCTCTTGGGATGAGGTGGTCGCCCTCGTCGGCGTGATGGGACGGCTCGGCGTGGGCATGCTCGAAGGCGGTGCCGAGGGCGTGCTCTCCCCCGATCCGGCTGCCCGCCGGCTGGCCAACGACCGGATCCGTGACCTGGCGGTGACGACGGGGGTGCCGATCACCTCTGGGCTCATCGCCACCGACCCGGGTGGGTTGGAGATGTTGGCCCTGCTCGACGACGTCGCCGCGGCGGGTGGCCGGATGATCGGTCAGTCGCACTGCCGGGGCATCAACGTCCTGCTGTCGTTCAAGACCCGCCTGCCGTTCGACCTGTTGCCCGAGTGGCACGAGTTCCGGGCTCGGCCCGAGGCGGAGCAACTGCAGCAGCTGCAGAGCGATGCGGAGCTGAGGGAGTCGCTGGCCCGGGCCGCCATGGAGGGGGACTACACCCGTTGGCGGGGCATCGGAGCCATGCCGCGCAAACCTGACTACGACCGCATGCTCGTCTACCGCAACGGTCTCCCGCCGAACCCGACGGTGGCTGAGGAAGCGGCTCGCCGAGGGGTCAGCCCCGCCGCCGCCATGATCGACCTGGCGATCGAGACGGGCTTCGAGGTGATGTTCGTGCAGCCGAGCCTGTACCCACAGGATCGGGACGTGCTGCTCGCCGTCATGCGCCATCCCCGCACGGTCATGACCTTCTCCGACTCTGGCGCGCATCTCAGCCAGATCGCCGATTCGTCGATCCACACCCACCTCCTGGGCCATTGGGTCCGCAACGAGCGCGAGTTCTCGTTGGAGGAGGCGGTGCGCATGCTCACCCTGGCGCCGGCGATGGCCTGGGGCTTCGCCGACCGGGGCTTGCTCCGCGAGGGCCTGGTGGCTGACCTCAACGTGTTCGACCCCGCCGCAGTCGGTCCCGCCGTGCCGCGGGTGGTCAACGACCTCCCCGCCGGCGGCCAGCGGCTCGAGCAGCGTTCGGTCGGGTTCCTCGCCACCGTCGTCGCCGGTGAGGTGACGATCCTGGACGGCGAGCCGACGGGCGTCCACCCCGGTCGCCTGATCCGCAACCGCCTCGCCGCCACCGCACGCTGACCGGACGGGTCGTTCGCGGCGACGACGCTCAGCGATTCAGCGGCGGCCGAGCTTGAGCATGTCGACCGATGAGCCGCCGTCGACGGTGATCACCTGGCCGTTGACCAGTCGGGCGGCCGGAGTGCACAGGAACAGCGCCAGGTAGGCGATGTCGAAGCCGTGGCCCATGATCCCGACCAGGTTCTTCGGGCGGTCGTCGTTCGATCCGTTCGCCTCGGCGAACCGGCGCACCCCCTCGGTGTCGCCGATCGATCCGGGCGCGATCGCGTTGACGCGCACGCCGCTCGGCCCCCACTCCACCGCGCAGGTGCGGGTGAGCGAGTTCACGCCGCTCTTGGCCGCCGCCACGTGCGCTTGCGTGGCCACGCCCATGCCCTCGAACGGCGCCGAGATGTTCACGACCGAGCCGCCGTGCTCTCCGAGCCAGGCGTCGTACGCGATCTTCGACACGTTGTAGGTGCCGAGCAGGTCGATGTCGACGACGGACTTGAAGCCGTTGAACGAGCCAGCCGGCGAACCGGGCCGAGATCGGTGCCGGGAAGTTGCCGGCCGCGTTGTTGACCACGATGTCGAGCCGGCCGAACCGTTCGATGATGCCGTCGACGACTCGTTGCACCGCGTCCGGGTCACGAACGTCGGCCGTGTCGACGTGGATGTCCACCCCCTCGGCCGCGAGCTCAGCTCGCGCCGCCTCGACCACCTCCGCCTTCCGGCTGGCGATGGCGATGCTCGCCCCGTGCTGGCCCAGCAGGCGGGCGATCTCCTTGCCGATCCCGGTGCCTCCGCCGGTGACGAAGGCGACCTGGCCGGCCAAGATGTCGGTGCGAAATGGACTCGGTGGCGGCGGAGCTGGGTCGGACATCAGCCTTCTCGTTCTCGGCGGCTGCGGACGTCGTTCGGTCAGACCATCCAGATGGTGCTCGTCGTGCGTTGGTGGATGACCCAGCCGTCACCGGACCGCTTCACCTGGTCGACGTATCGCATACCCAAGGTCATGTTGGCCCCGCCGGTGAGTGATCCGACCTGGTAGACGACGGCGTAGGTGTCGGTCGCTCCCTCGTCGGCGCCGGGAGCGAGGTCGATGAGGGGCTCGCCCATGGCGTGCATGCTCGACTCGAACGTCTTGGGCATGTCACGCAGGCCGGCGAGGTAGTCGGGGACGGCGGCGTCGCCTCTCATGCCCGACACGTTTCCGTTCGGGTCGAACAGCGCCGACAGCGCGTCGTTGTCGCGGAAGTCGACGGCCCGCGCATAACGCTGGGGGAGCTGGCGGAGCTGCTCGCAGTCGGTCAGCCACTGCAGGCGGGCGGTATCGGTCTCGGCGCTCATCGGGTCTCCAGACGCGGCGTTGGCGGGGTGACGAATCGACGCCGATCGTCGTAGGCGAACGTGCTCCGGGTCAAATGGTGACCGACCCAGCCCCGAATCTGAGCGACGCGAAAAGGGGGAGAAGCCAAGAGCGCCCCGGTCGGGGAAGAGGCGTGCCGGCTCAGAGCACGGCGATGGGATTGACGGGGCAGCCGGTCCCGCCCGGCACACGGAGAGGACCCATGGTGAACAGGAACGACCAACGGCCTCGCTCGGCACACGCGCGGGCCAACGCACCCAGCGCCAGGTTGTCGATGAGCGGCAGTCCCAGACCGGCGATACCGATCTGATGGATCGGGAACGGCCAGTTGGGCGTGCCCACCCCGGGCATCGGGTCGGAGATGCCGTCGCCGCCGAGGACGGCGACATCGCGCTCCCGTAGCCAACCGAGGCACTCCGGGTGGAGCCCCGCCATGCCACCCGCCGGGCTCAAGACGCCACCGGAATCGGCCCGTCGAGCATCCCGACCAGTCGAGATGAGCACGATGTCGCCCGCCTCCACTGCGACACCGCCGGCCTGCTCGGCGGCCTCGAGCTCGGCCCTCGTCACCGCCCGGTGCCCGTCGAGCGCGTCGACCGCCAACGAGCGGGGGACATCGATGAGGATCCCGCGCCCGACGACGCCTCCGGCCATGGCCATGATCGTGTTGTGGCGGGCGCCGTCGGACCGGACATCACTGGCGGGGAAGCCGTTGTACATCTCGCCGTGCACGAACATGTGGCACAGCGCATCGACATGGGTGATGCCCAGCCCGTGCACGTGGCAACCGACGTAGTCCCGGCTGGCCTCGTACCCGGGCAGGCCGGTGTTCTCACGAGCGTCGCCCGCCGCCACCATGTGGTGGTGCACCGGGAACGGGTTCTCGGCGTTCGGCGCCACCGCGAGATCATGGGCGAGGCTGACCGAGTGACCGTCGACGACGGTGGCCGCACCCCGCCGGCGGGACGCGGCGTCGAGAAGGTTCAGCGTGCCGAGCTCGTCGTCGGGCCCCCAGCGACCCCAGTTGCGGAGGGCCAGGAACGCCCCCTCCATCTCGTCCTCGGTGGGCGGTTGGGACAGGGTGAGTTCGACGGGAGCCACCTCTGGAAGGTAGCTCAGCCGAAGCTCACCGGTGCCGTGAACACCCCGACGTAGATGTCGACGAGCGACGACACGAACGTCTCGTCCGACAGCTCCCGGCGCGCCGCGATCGCGTCGGCTTCGATCGCGCGTGCCCGGTCTGCGGCGGCTTGGGCGACGAACCCGACGCAGGCCGCCACCCGCAGGTTCCACACTGCTCGGGGCATGTCCGGAAGCCGACCCCGCAGCAGGGCGAGGGCTGGCCTGCTCGCGGTCTGCCCGATGAGCTCGGCCACTGCGAGCCCCACCTTGTCGGCATGCGAGCTCACGTCGAGTCCGATCCGCAGGTAGGCCCGTTCCCGCCAGCCCCGAAGCGCCAACTCGGTGACCGGTCGCACGAGCGCGTCGACGACGGGCCGGATATCCGCCGCCGGCGAACGGCGGGCCGGCTCCAGCAGCTCCAGTCGACGCCTCTCGATCGACCGGACGTGGGGGGCAAGGATGGCGACGAGGAGATCGTCGCGGCTGCCGACGTGGTAGTGAACCGCCGATGCGTTGCGCTGACCGGCAGCACGAACGATCTGCGCCAGCGACACCTCGAAGACACCGTGCTCGGCGTACAGACGGGTCGCCGCGTCGAGGAGACGCTCCCGCGTGGAGGGAGTCTCGACGGGCGCGCGCCTGGTCACCATGAGCCCGCGAGGGTATCCGTCCTATGATTCGACGACCTCGGTGGGTAGGTCCCACCGAGGTCGAGTGGGGGAACTCATGAAGGTCATGCTCACGGGCGGAACCGGCTTCCTCGGCGGCCACGTCATGAACGCCCTGATCGGCGCTGGGCACGAGGTGCGGGCGCTCGTTCGGAGCGAGGCGAAACTCGCCGCCATGCTGTCAGCGCACGGCACGGATGGGTCAGCCGTGACCGGAGTGCTGGGCGACATCCTGGAGCCGGCCACCGTCGCCGAGGCGCTCCAGGGATGCGACGCCTGCATTCACGCCGCCGCCTTCACCACCCTCGATCCGGCCGAGATGCCCAAGGCGCTCGAGATCAACGCGCCGGGCACTCGCATCGTCCTCGACGCCGCGGTCGCCCAGCGCTGCGACCCGATCATCCACGTGTCGAGCATGTCGGTCGTGTTCCCACCATCCGGCGAGCGGTTCTCCGGGTACGACGACGTCCACTACTCCGGTGCGCCGTACACCGACTCGAAGGTCGACTCCGACCTGCACGCGCGCGGCCTGCAGGACGCCGGGCACCCGGTGCTGATCACCTACCCGTCCGGCGTGATGGGCCCGACCGACCTCGCCCTCAACGTGATGGACGGCATGCTCGCGGTCCTGGCGGGAGCGCCGTACATGATGACCACCGACTCCGGCGGCTATCTCATCCATGACGTCCGCGATCTCGCCGCCGGCATCGCCGGGCTGGTGCGCCCGGGCCTCGGCGGTCGTCGCTACTTCAACGGCGGTCACTACATGACGTGGGACGGGTTCGCGGCGCTGCTCGACGACGTGACGGGGCTCGAACGCCAGATCGCCCACACCGCCCCCGAGGTGCTGGAGCAGAACCTGGACAAGGAGGCGGTCGACATCATGCTCGGCTGCCGTCCCGGCGACGACGACGCCTTCCTCGCCGACAGCGGCCTCGGCGGGTGGCGGCCGCTCGGCGACACGCTGCGCGACACGCTGGCGTGGCTCATCGCCCACGGCCACCTCGACGCCCAGTGGGCACCGAAGGTGACCGCGGCCAGCTGAGTGCACCGAAGGTGACCGCGGCCAGCTGAGTGCACCGAAGGTGACCGCGGCCAGCTGAGTGCCGGCGGGCATCATATGAATCTGTCATTTTGTATGATGGCGGCATGGCCCCGACCGTCATGCGGATCACCAAGAATGGACAGATCTCCCTCCCGTCCGAGGTGCGCCGGAGGTGGAATGTCGATCGCGTCATCGTGATCGACACCCCCGCGGGGCTCGTCGTGCGCCCGTTCGATCCCGACGCCGTGCGGTCGCTGCGGGGCAAGTACCGCGACCGTCTGATGATGACGTCCGATGAAGATCGGCGGCAGGCGAGGGAGGAGCAGGCGGACGACGAGATCTCGGGCCATGCCCGGAGGATGTCGTGATCGTCCTCGACGCGTATGCCATGGAGGCGTACCTCGCGGGTGAACCGGCGGCCGCACCAGTCGAAGCCTTGCTGCTGTCGGGGGAGCAGATCGTGGTGAACGGGGTGAATTACGTCGAGCTCGTCGATCGTTTCATCCGGGTCCACGGCGTCGACGCCACCGAGGTCATCGCCGACATCGTGTCCACCGGAACGACCGTCTCCGACCTCGACCCCGATCTCGCGGCTTCGGCCGGGATGCTGCGGGCCCGCCACTATCACCGGCAGACCCGGGCCGTCAGCCTCGCCGACTGCTGCGCCGCTGCTCATGCTCTCGACCGTGGCGCGCGCCTGGCCACCGCCGATCCTGCACTCATCGACCTGATGGTCGCCGAGGGTGGGACGGTGGAGATCCTGCCACGGTCGAATGGCTCCATCTACGAACCGAGGGCGTGACCGATCAGACGGACACGACGGTGACCGTGCCAGCTGCGCCGTCGACCGTGACGGTGGCGCCGTCGGGGATGGACTCGGAGGCGCCGGTCACCGACACCGCGCACGGGATGCCGAGCTCCCGGCTGACGATCACGGCGTGGCTCACGGTGCCGCCGGTATCGACGACGACACCGGCGGCCGAGAGGAACAGGGGCGTCCACGACGGGTCGGTGATCGGGGCGATCAGGATGTCGCCCGGCTCCAAGCCCTCCGGGTCGGACGGGTCGAGCACGATGCGGGCTCGGCCGGTGGCCGTCCCGGTCGAGCCGCCGAGTCCGGTGAGCACATCGCCTGCGGCGACCGGCGAGACGGCGGGGGCGGCGTCTTTCCGGGCCCAGGAGCTGATCGGCCCCGGGTCACCGACGAACACGAATGGCGGCTGGAGCTCGGCCAGGGCGAGATAGTCGGCCTCCCGCGCTGCTGCGACGTCCGCCAGGGCCGCCCCGGCGACGGCACTTTCGAGATCGGCGTCGGCGAGCATGAAGACGTGGCCTGGATCGTGGAGCCGTCCGTCGGCGGCCAGGCGGCGACCGAGCTCGCGCGCGCCGCGAGCCGGACCTCGTGGATGATCTTGACGATCGTGTCCTTCGAACGTTCTCTCGCCGGCATGAACGCGTTGGTGGAGGCGAGGGCGAGCTCGAAGGTGCCGGCGGCCTCCTCGCTGACCTTGGCCAGATCGCGGAACGTCTCGACGGCCGCCTTCGAGCGCGCCGCGGCGGCGTCGTGACGGGCTCGGGGCTCGTCGGAATCGGGCGCCAGGCGGATCCGGTCGAGCAGCGTCAGCACGAGCGCCGCGTCGGTGCCCCAGGTGGGTGAGCGGGGCTCCCACTCGTTCGGGCCGCGAGCGCCGAACCGGGCCTGGAAGGACTCGAACGCGGTCCAGAACGGGGCCGCCTCCTCACCCAGCGACCGCAACCGAGATTCGAGCCCGTCGAGGCCGGCGTCGAACGCCGCGCTCAGCGTCGGGGACGCGGCGACGAGGCGCCCGATGTCCCACAGCCGGACTCCGGGCTCGGCGGAATCGACCCCGCCCAACCCGCTGCTGACGTCGAGGTCGAGGCCTGGTCGGCCCAGGCCGGCGGCCAGGCCCGTCAGCGCACCCATCGTCATTCCTGCGCCGCTGCTCACCATGGCATGGGTGTACATGACCCGCTGGAACCACGGTCTCATCTCACGCATGCGGGCCACCAACTCGTGGTCCGGGAGGGTGGCGAGATCGGGCCGCGACGCCACCATGGCGTCGACCTCACGCTGCTGCTCGTCGACCTCGGGTATCTCGGTGGTGGTGAGGAACCACATCATCTTGTCGCCGCAGCGCTGGCGGATGGCGGGGTCGTCGTCCAGGGGGCGGGGCACGTGAGGCGGGAGGCTGTTGTCGGTCCCGAAGTACGCGGCGTCCATGTCCGACGCCGTCATGCCCGGAGTGCGCGCCCCCATGAGCCGGGCCACGCTCAGGTTCATGTACATGTGTCCACCGAAGACCTCGAACAGCGCCTTTTGGCCCGGGTCGAGTTCTTCGAGCTCGAGCGTGTAACCGTCGAGCCAGTCCCGCATGGCGTCGGCGCCGGGTCCCGTCCACGTGTAGTCGGTGGCGATCGGCGACACCGGGTCCGGGAACACCTCACCGGCGTTGCCCCTGGTGTAGATCGGAAACGACCGTGACGGGACGTCGTCCATGAACCATTTCTCGACCATCGTTCCCCCTGAAGGCGTGCGAGATCGGGAGTCTAAACCGCGCTGCCGCGAGGGCTAAACGAGAAGCGCGCGGCGGAAGTTGTGGAGTCGCCCGGGGTCGAGGCCGAGGCCACGCTCTGCGAACGTGTCCCAGTCGCGGAAGTTCTCCACGACCGACGCCAGGGTGGCGCGTATGTATTCCGGATGGGCCAGGAACACGGCCCTCGACGTGCGGAGGTGGTCGTCGTCGACGTCGTCGATGTCGATCTCCCGATGGGCGGCGATCTGCTCCCGGTGCTGCAGCTCACGGATCGCGAACCACTCCCGGCGGACCTCGTTCGTCAGGACGTAGTCGGCGATGACGATGTCGTCGGCGACGCCCAGCATCTTCAGTAGGAGTGCGGCCACGATGCCGGTGCGGTCCTTGCCGGCCGTGCAGTGGAAGAGGAGTGGGCGGTGCCGGTCCTCGACAGCGATCCCCACGGCGATGCGGTACACCTCGAGGCGGCTCACGACGGCTTGCCGGTAGTACTCCTCGGCGATCCCGAGCGCCCGCTCGCCCATGGTCGGATCGGTGATGTTGGCGGCGATGACTGCGAACTCGTTGTCGTCGATCGACACGCTGACTGGGATCTGGGTCACGCCGGTCAGCTCGGGGTTGGGCCGCATCTCGACCTCGGCCGGGCGGCGCAGGTCGACAATGGTCTGCAAACCGAGGTCGGTCAGCGTGGCCAGCTCATCGGCCGTGAGCTCGGACAGGTAGCCGCCGCGGAAGAGCTGACCCCGCCGCACCATCGATCCGTCGGCCGTAACGACCCCACCCACATCGCGGAGGTTGGCGGTGGCGACGACGATCCGGTCATCGAGGACGCTCATGCGGGCGTGACCGCATCGGTCGGCGCTTCTTCGTAGGTGCCGTCGGCATGGCGAGCGAACCGCCGTGGCTCGTGGCCGTGGACGGGTCCGTCGTCGGGCCAGGGCCACCCGCCGAACTGGGTGCGCTGGTAGTCGTCGAATGCTTGCTCGATCCCCTGGCGGTCGTTCAGGACGAACGGTCCGTACTGGGCGACGGGCTCGCCGATGGGTCGGCCCTGAAGGACGAGCACCTCGACGGGCTCGGCCCCGGCCCGCAGTGTCACCGGCCGAGAGACATCGACCATCACCGCGCTCGACGGGCCGACGGGTTTGTCGTCGAGGGTGATGCTCTCGCCGACGAAGTGGTACAGCGTGCGCACCGTGTGCTCCGACCGAGCGGCCGGGAGGACGAACGCCGCGCCAGCATCGAGGCGGACGACCCAGATGGCGACGTCGTTGTCGGCGTGGGCGGCCCACGAGTGCGGTGGCGGGGGCGGCGGTACGAGACCGGCCAGCTCACCGGCCACCACCGTCACCTCGCCGACCGGGTTCGGGTGGGACGGAGCCACGGAACGCGAATCGGAGAGCACGGCCAGGCGGGGGATGCGTTCGTCCCACAGCATGGCGAAGTGAGGTTCGACCATCTTGTCGGCCCGCGGCAGGTTCATCCAGATCTGGAAGAGCTCCGCGGGGTTCGGGCCGTCCTCGTCCAGGAGCGGGAACATCTCGGAGTGGACCACGCCGCCGCCCGCGGTCATCCACTGCACGTCACCGCGACCGAATCGTGCCGTCGCGCCCATCGAGTCGCTGTGGTCGATCAGCCCCCGCCGCGCCAGGGTCACGGTCTCGAACCCACGGTGCGGGTGCTGCGGGAAGCCAGGTATCGAGCGGCCGTGGTACATGCTCCAGCCGTCTCGTCCGGTGAAGTCGTTGCCGAGCGGTCGGCCGACGAGGGGCACGGACGGTCCGAACCGGCCGTTCCCGGCCGGGTAGGCATCGTTGTGGTGCACGCAGAACAGGAAGGGATCGACCGTCGGCCACGGCGGCGACCCCAGTGGCACGACCTGCAAGACAGGATTCGACACGCCCGTCAGGCTACCGGTGCCGGCCAATCGTGCCCGAGGGTGGCGATGAACTGATCGGCCGGGACCGTGGGCGAGTACAGGTGGCCTTGGGCGACCGGGCATCCCATGCCCCGGAGGAGGTCGGCTTCGAGCTCCCGCTCCACGCCTTCGGCGACGATCGTGTGCCCGAGATTGCGACCGAGGTCGATGATGGATCGGATCAGGATCGGGCTCGACGGGTCTCGTCCGAGCCCCGAGACGAACCGGCGGTCGATCTTGATCTCGCTGACCGGCAGCTGTTGGATCCGCACGAGCGACGAGTGTCCGGTGCCGAAGTCGTCGACCGACAAGCCGACGCCGAGTTGGCGGATCGTCGCCGCGTCGACCCGGCTGAGACTCCGGTCGTCCATGATGTCGCGCTCGGTCACTTCGATGATGAGCTGCGCCGGGTCGACGCCGTGGCGGCGGAGGGCCGCGGCCAGACGTTCCGTGAAATCGGGCTCGAGCAGATTCCTCACCGAGACGTTCACGGCGATGTCGATCGGCCGGCCCATGTCCGCGCATCGCCGAGCGAAGGCGATGCCTTGGTCGAGCACGTGCTCGGTCAGCGACCGGAGGTGGCGCGACATCTCGGTCGCTTCGAGGAACTGGTCCGGGGTCAGTACCCCTCGTTTCGGGTGGTGCCAACGCAGGAGTCCCTCCGCTCCGATCGTGGCACCTGTGTTCAAGTCGATCTTGGGTTGGAACCACAGCCGCAGCTCCTGGTTGGCGAGCGCCGCCTCGATCTCGTTGATGAGCGACAACCGCTGAACGACCTGCTCGTCCCGGGTGAAGTCGAACACGTGGTGAGGGCGTCGCTCACGTTTCGCCGCATACATGGCCACGTCGGCTCGTCGCAGCAGGGTCGCGGCATCGATCCCGTGCTCCGGCGTCAACACCACCCCGATCGACGCCGATCCAGTGAGCTCCATGCCGTCGAGGGTCATGGGTTGCTCACACGCTTTCGACATGCGCCTCACCGCGTCGTGGATCTCGTCGAGTCCCGCTTCGATGTCGAACAGGACCGCGAACTCGTCTCCTCCCAAGCGGGCGACCCGAGCCGGCTCCGGGTTCAAGGCGGCCAACCGCCGCCCGATCTCCTGGAGCAGCAGGTCGCCGGTCTGGTGTCCGAGGGTGTCGTTCACCTGCTTGAAACGGTCGAGGTCGAGCAGGAGGAGGGCGCAGCGGCGTTGCTCCCGGAGCCGCTGCTGGACATCGGCCAGGAACGCCGATCGGTTGGCCAGACCCGTCAGTTCGTCGATCTCGGCCCGGCGCCGCATCTGATCGTGGGCGTCGACGAGCTCGGTGATCTCGATCGCCACGCCTCTCAGGAGCCGGCGGCCGGGCTCGTCGATCGCCCGGGCGTGGATCCGCAGCCACACGTAGTGACCGTCGCGGTGACGGAAGCGACCCTGGTGAATGGTCGATTCGCCCACCGCCAGACGGGTGAGTGAACCCATGTGCTCCAGATCGTCGGGGTGGATGATGTCCCGCACGTCCGACCCGAGACTCTGCCCGGGGGCCCAGCCCAACAACTCCGAGACCCGACCGGCCGCGCTGAGAACTCGACCGGAGGCCGCGTCGACCTCCCACACCATCACCGAGGACGACTCCAGCAGGTCGGTGAGGTGCGACGACGCCGTCCGCTCGTAGGTGAGGAACACCTCGACATAGGACGCGATCAGCGGCATGAGAAGGAGGGACACGGTCCAGGTGACGAGCCATCCGTCGACTCCGCTCCCGATCGCGGCGAGGGCCATGAGCCCAAGGCCGACCGACTCGGTCGCGAGATACTGACGCTTTCCAGCGATCGAGGCGGACGCGGCCGGCGCGCCGATGATGATGGCCAGGGCGGCGAACCACTGGTCGGGCGTGAGCCAGACGAGGCTCCCGGTGGCCAGCACATCGAACCAGCTGTGAGCGAGCAGCTGCGGACGACCGTCGAGATGTCGATGGATCAACAACGGCACCGGAATGGTGGCGACCAGGGCGGCGGCCAGGGCCATTCGGTGACGACCGACATCGTCGAAGGTGAGACAGATGACGGCGAGTCCGAGCAGGCAGATGACTCGAAGCCCCATCCGGTGACCGTCGTTGCGGTGGAACGCTCGCGCCACCAGATCGAACGAAGACGGTGGCTCCATGGCGGAGTTATCGTCGGCCCGGACCGCCGTCTGAACGAGTCGTTGGGCCTACCGGTGGGGTCGCTCTACCATCGCTCGGCGAGGGCCAGCCAGGCCTGGGTGGTCAGCCGGAGCGACTCGAGATCGATGCGCTCGTCGTTGCCGTGGAACCGGGAGGCGAACTCGCTCGGGCTGACCTGACGGCTGAAGAGCCCGAACCCGTAGGCGACGGCGCCGGCACGCCGGAAGAACGCCGCGTCGGTGCCACCTGCGGTCATGCGGGGGACGAGGGTGGCCTCGGGGTGGAAGCGGCCGGCGATGTCGCCCAACAGGAGGTAGAGCGGCGTGTCGACCGGCGAGATCGTGGGGTCGTTCTCGTTGACCAGTTCGACCTCGACCCTCGAGGCCAGAACGGGGCCGAGGGCCTCGGCCAGCATCGTGTCGACCGTCGCCCGGTTCTGGCCCGGCAGGGTGCGGATGTCGACATCGATGGTGACCTCGTCGGGGATCACGTTGGTCTTCAGCCCGCCGTGCACGACGTTCGGCGAGAACGTGGTGTGGGTGCAGGCGTGGGCGAACTTGGCGGTGCCGAGGTCGGGGAGGTGCGCCAGCGCGTCATCGAGGAGGGCGGGGTCCTGCAGGCGAGAGATCAGTTCCGGCGGTAGATCGAGCGCGCCGGCGTACTGGCGCCACACGTCGTCGACCACGGTGCCCGGCCGGTAGGCGACCAATCGTTGGACCACTTCGGCGGCGAGCACCACGGCGTTGTCGGCGCCGTACGGCATCGAGCCGTGCGCGGGCGTGCCGCGCACCTTCAGTCGCCGCCACGAGGTGCCCTTCTCGCCGACTGTGATGGTGATCCGTGGCCCCGCGTGATCGGACAGGGTGAGGCCGCCGGACTCGGTGATGAGGTAGTCGCACGACACCTGATCAGCCTCGTGAGCCAGGAGATGTCTCGCCCCCTGGTGCCCGCCGGCCTCCTCGTCCGCGACGGCGATGTAGATGATCGTGCCGCGGGGGCGATGGCCACGCCGCGCCAGCTCCCGCATGGCGACCGCCATCGAACAGGTCAGGTTGAGCATGTCGAGCGCGCCCCGGCCCCACAACTCGCCATCGATCACCTCACCGCCGTAGGGATCGTGGCGCCACCCGGCCGGGTTGGCGGGGACGACATCGGTGTGGCCGAGCAGGCACAGCGACGGCGCGGTCGGGTCGGTGCCCTCGATACGGGTGATCAGCGACCGCCGGCCCGGAGCCGGTTCGACGTGGGCGATATCGAGCCCGCGGCCCTCCAGATAGCCCTCCAGCAGGTCGCTGGTCCGGACTTCCTGACCCGAGGCGATGTCGCCGTCGTTGACGCAGGCATTGCGGATGGCCTGCTGGACGAGGGCGATGGTGTCGCCGGTCAGGGTGTCCGCAGTCATGGGATGAGCTTACGCTCGGTACCCGGTCAGGGCCGGAGGATGGCGCCGCCGTCGACCATGAAGGTCTGGCCGGTGATGTACTGCGATGCGTCCGACAGGAGGAACGCCATGACCGGGGCGATGTCGTCGAGGGCATCGCCATCGCGCCCGAGCGGCATCTCGTCGAACGCGGCCCGGAACACCTCGGCGCGGGCGCCGTCGTCGGTCACGGGGGCACGATGGGCCACCGACACCGGGCACACGCAGTTGACGGTGATGCCGTCGCGTCCCCATTCCCGGGCGGCGACCCGGGTCAGGGCCCGGATCGCCTCCTTGGCCATCGCATACGGCCCGTAGCCGGCGGCACCGTTGATCCCGGCGTTGGAGCCGAGGGTGACGATGCGCCCCTTGCCCTGCTGACGGAAGTGGGGCAGCACCGCCTGCATGGCCCACAACGTGCCCTTGGGGCCGGTGTCCACCGTCGTGTCGATGTCACTGCCCCGGACGTCTTCGAGGGATGTCACGGGCCGGAAGGTCTGGGCGTTCGCGACGAGACCATCGATCCGGCCGAACGTCTCGACCGTCCGTTCCACCAACTCGAAGGCGCCGTCACGATCGGCGGCGTTGAGCGGAGCGGCGAGATGGCCCACGCCGAGTTCGTCGAGCTCGGCCGAGATCTGCCCGAGTGCCGGCGCGCGGCGCGCCGTCACCACGACCTTCGCGCCGGACCGACCCAGGTAGTGGGCGAGTCCCCGCCCGATCCCCTTCGATCCACCGGTGACGATGACGACGCGATCCGTCAGCGTGCCGTCGATCAGTTGGTCAGCCATGGGCGCGTGCTCCTGTGCTTGCTTCGGTTTCGGCCGTCGGTCACGTGCGGTAGCGCCAACCGGCATGGGCGGCGCGGGCTCGGATGATGGACCGGCGGTCTGATTCGCTCACCGTCGGGTGGGTGTCGGGCACCGTCGATCGGAGATCCTGTCGGGTCGTGACGACGGCGGTGATCGACGGTTGGGCCGGCGGGCGGAGCCAGCGCACGGTGGCCAGGACCTCGGTGCGGCCTTGCGAGTCGAGCCAGTTGGCGGTACCCGGATCCGACCCCGCGATCACGACGCGCACCAGACCGTCCGCGTCGGCGACGACCTGGCGGTGGTTGAGGCTGCCCGCCCGGTGCACGTGGTCGAGAGGTTCGTACCAGACGCGGTTGTAGAGGCCCGTGCCCCAGATCTCGGCGTCGGCGGGGTCGAGGGTGACGACCAGGCACTCGGTGGGTCCGAGGCGGACGAACGCGTGGCTGTACATGATGTCTTGCACCCCGCGCGCGTTGAAGGCCGGCGCGCCGAACTCGTTGATCGTCTGCTGAGCCCGCAGGCGATCCTGGTAGTCACGCCAGAAGCCCATCGAGTGCTCGACCTGGGAGCCGGCCACGTCGAGCAGCGCGGCGACCGAGGCGGTGGTCGCCGGCTCGGGAGCGGGCACCGGGTCGAGGCGTTCGATCACGAACGTCGCCGGCTCGGCGGGTTGCCAGTCGTAGTAGTAGTCACGGACGTGGACGAAGGTGGCCTCCGGATCGAGGCGGAACACCCGCTCGATCGAGCCGGCGTGATCTGACTCACCAGGGGCCGGGGCACCCTCGGGAGGCGCGATGCCATCGGGGTCGAGGACGAAGCTGAAGTCGTCCCCCGGGCCCAGACCGAGCTCGGAGGCGTAGATCTCGAGCGCCACCTCCGCGCCGCCGGTCTGCGCGGCGCCGGTCTTGATCTGGACGACGAACTCCTCGCAGGCGCCCATCCGTCCGCTCACCCGGTACTGGCCGGAGCCGACGATCTGGGCTCGCCGCGCCACCTGGTCCACGTTCGGTCCGCCCCAGGCGTAGTTCGGGTCGCTGCTGCGGAAGAAGAACGGGCGCTCGGGATCGGCCGAACCCAACCCGTAGGTGAGCCAGCACGCGACCTGGTTGGCCAGGTGGTGAACGCCTTCGGCGCGGTCGTCGCCTCCGGCCGCGAAACTCGTGTCGAGCAGACGCTCGCCCGTCAGGGCCAAGCGTTCGCAGAACGCCCGCCAGGCCGCGACCGCCTCGCCGCGGGCGTGCTGATCGGTCGGATGCGGGTGCGTTTCGCTGGTCATGTCGGTCCCCCAGTCGTGCTCAGTCTGGTCGCAGACGAGGTGTCCAGGCGAAGATGAACGGGTGAGCGAACCGCCTGACCACGTCGCCGACCCCGTCCCGGTCTCGGCCGGCGAGCTGGCGCGCCAGCTGGGTGATCTTCTGCCGCTGGTCGACGACGTGCCACCGGCGTCCTTTGACCTCGTCGACGCCGTTCGGGCGTTGGTCGAAGCGACGGTCATGACCGATGTGACGCCCGAGGAACGCGTGGCCGTGGCCGACGCCGTGCGGGAGCTGACGGCTCGGCTGAACACGGTGCGCCGGCCGGCGCCCTACGTCCTCGTGCGGCACGCCAACGGTCGCCCCGAGCACCTCACCCAGGCTGGATCGGGCCGCCTCAACCCGCAGGCGCCGCCGATGATCTTCGTCGACATGCCCCCGCCTGCACCGGCCGATTCGCCTCCCGTGCCGGTCGAGGTCCACGCCACCTGCACGCTCACGAACGCGCACGCCGGATCGACCGGCCGCGCGCACGGCAGCCTGGTAGCTGCGCTGCTCGACGAAGCGGTCGGGCACGCGGTCAACGCCTCCGGCGCCGGCGGCATGACCGTCAACCTGTCGATCGACTTCCGGCGCCCGACCCCGGTGGGTGAGCCGCTCCTCGTCACGGGTCGCTACGACGGAGGTGAGGGCCGCAAGAGCTTCGCCTCGGGCGAGATCCGCCATGCCGGCGAGATCACCGCCGAGGCCCGGGCGCTGTTCGTGCGGCCGCGTTGAGTCCGGTGCCAGACTGCCGCCCATGACCGACACGCTGATCCGTGGTGCGACCGTCGTCGACGGTACCGGCGCGCCTGCTCGCCCCGCCGATGTGGCGATCGTGGACGGTCGCATCGCAATGATCGGTCCGGATGCTGCGGCCTCCATGCCCGCCGGGGTAGAGGTTCTCGATGCCGACGGACTGGTGGTGGCCCCCGGTTTCATCGACATCCACACCCACTACGACGCCCAGCTCTTCTGGGACCCGCACGCCAGCCCGTCGCCGCTCCACGGCGTCACCACGGTCATCGCCGGGAACTGCGGATTCTCGTTGGCCCCGATCGCCGACGGAGATGCCGACTACGTGACGCGCATGATGGCCGTCGTCGAGGGCATCCCGCTCGGCGCCTTCCGGGCCGGGTGCCCGATCGACTGGACGACCTTCGGCGCGTTCCTCGACCGGCTCGAAGGTGGGCTCGGCGTCAACGCCGGCTTCCTGGTGGGCCACTCGACGCTGCGACGGGCCGTCATGGGCGCGGCCGCCACGCGGGACCACGCGAGCGAGGTACACCTCGCCGCCATGCAGCGTCTGCTCGCCGAGGCGCTCACCTCCGGCGCGCTCGGCTTGTCGACCGGCTCGGACAACGTCCACACCGACGGCGACGGTGTGCCGGTCCCGTCCCGGGCGGCGTCGTTCGTGGAGTGTGTGGCCCTGGCCCGGGTGGTCGGCCTCCACCCCGGCACGACCCTGGGCATGATCCCCTGGGTCGGCGAGATGCCGCGGGACCGCATGGAGCTCATGGCCGACATGTCGCTGGCCGCCGATCGCCCGCTCAACTGGAACCTGCTCGGTTCCATGTCCCCCACGGACATCTACCGCCAGCAGCTCGAAGCGTGTGACCTCGCGGCCGAGCGGGGCGCGAAGGTGGTCGCTCTGACGCTCCCCGACTTCTTGAAGCTCCGGGTGGCCACCCTCATCGAAGCCGTGCCGGAGATCGCCGCGGTGATGGGGCTCGACGAGTCCGCCCGCCGAGCGGCCGTCGCCGATCCGTCGCGTCGCGCCGCACTGCGCTCCGCCCTGGAGGCGACCGCCACCGGTCCGCTCCAAGCGTTGTCTCGGCACGAGTTGCTGGAGATCGCCGAGGGCGCGTTCGCCGCAGAGCGAACCCTTCGTCGGCCTCAGCGTGGCCGACGCGGCGCGTGCCCTGGGAGCTGGTCGTGTCGACGGTGTCGACGGTGTCGACGTCATGCTCGACCTCGTCATCGTGGAGCGGCTCCCGCTGACGGTGATGCTGCCATCGCTCGTGCCGTCGCTCGGCACCTCCGAGGAAGGGTGGCGCGTCCGGGCCGAGGTCTGGTCGGACGAGCGGGTCGTGCTCGGCGGCTCCGATGCCGGCGCCCACAGCGACCTCATGTGTCACGCCAACTACCCGACCGTGGTGCTCGGCGATGCCGTGCGGCTCCGCGGATTGCTCGCCCTGGAGGAGGCCGTCCGGCTGATGACCGATGTCCCGGCCCGGTTGCTCGGGCTTCGTGATCGGGGCCGGATCGAGCCCGGCGCCATCGCCGATCTGGTCCTGTTCGACCCCGCGTCGGTCGGCTCGGGGCCGGCCGTCGCTCGGCGGGATCTACCCGGTGGGGAGGAACGGTTGTACGCCGAGTCGGTCGGCGTTCGGCAGGTGATCGTCGGCGGCGAGGCCGTGGTCGTCGACGGCCGCTTCACCGACGCCCGCCCCGGACGGGTGCTGCGCTCGGGACGCGACACCGAGACGGTCAGCCTGTCGGCGGTAGCGCCCGCATGAGCGCCGACGTCATCGGACGCATCGCTTCGGCCGGCTTCGTGATCGGCGATCGCCGCGTGGCTGTGGGCGGCGGCGGCGCGGTCACGCACCACAACCCGACCACCGGGCGCCCCCAGGCCGAGGTCGCGCTGGGGGGCGGCGCCGACATCGTCGCGGCGGTCGATCAGGCCCGGGCCGCCGCTCCCGCGTGGCGGGCCCTGGCCGCCGATGAGCGGGCCGGCATCTTGTTCCGCCTCGCCGACCTGCTCGAGCGTGAGCGCGATGAAGCGGCTCGAATCTGGGCGCTCGAAGCGGGAATGCCGATCTCGCTCATGGACCCTGGTGGGTACACGGCGCGGTGGACCCGTTACTACGCCGGATGGGTCGACAAGCTCGAAGGTCGCGTGATCCCGACCTACCCGGGTCAGGGTCTCGACTACACGCTCCCCGAGCCGTACGGCGTCGTCGGTGTCATCCCACCGTGGAACGGCTCGATGATGGGCATGGGCCAGAAGGCGGCCCCGGCGCTGGCGGCCGGCAACACCGTCGTGGCCAAACCGCCGGAGCTGGCGCCGTTCGGCGCCTACCGGTTCGCCGAGCTGGCCCTCGAGGCCGGTCTCCCGCCGGGGGTGCTCAACGTCGTCGCGGGCGGCGCCGAGGCCGGCGAGGCGTTGGTCCGCCACCCCGACGTCGCCAAGGTCAGCCTCACCGGGGGAAGTGCCACTGCGTCCGCGGTGATGCGCGCCGCTGCGGACACGCTCACCCCGCTCGCCTTCGAGCTCGGTGGCAAGACGGCGAGCCTGATCTTCCCCGACGCCGATCTCGACGCCGCCGTGCCGATGTCGGCGTACGGGTTCGTGGTGCTGAGCGGCCAGGGATGCGCGCTGCCCACGCGGCTGCTCGTCCACGACGCCATCTACGACGAGGTCATCGAGCGCCTGCTGGCCGCCGTCGCCACCGTCCCGATCGGCGATCCGCTCCTCCCCACCACGCTCATGGGTCCGGTCATCTCCGAGCCGTCGTGCGAGCGCATCCTCGGCCTGGTCGACCACGCCGTGTCCGCCGGGATGGGGCGGCTGCTGGCCGGGGGCACGCGGCTCGGCGGGGATCTGGCCGACGGCTACTTCGTCGCCCCCACCGTGCTCGGCGATGTCGACCCGAGTAGCGACATCGCCCAGAACGAGGTGTTCGGCCCCGTGCTCAGCGTCATGCGCTTCACGGACGACGACGACGCGGTGGCCAAGGCCAACGCCACCCGGTACGGGCTCGGTGCCAACGTCTTTACGAGCGACGTTACAGCGCGGCCATCGCCTGGCTCGCCGATTGGAGGCGGGCCTCGTCACCATCAACGGGTCGTCCGGGCTCAGCCCCAACGCTCCCTTCGGCGGCTTCAAGGCCAGCGGGTTCGGCCGCGAGGGCGGGCGCGAGGGCATCGACGAGTACCTGCGCACCAAGAACGTCTACGTCAACCTCTGACTCACCTACGGAGCAGGCCAGCGGCGGTCAGGTGCGGAGCAGGCCGACGGCGGCCACCGAGGCGAGTGCGGCCACGAGTACGGGTCGGTCCGACCAGGCGGTCGCGAGCACCATGTCGTAGTCACCGATCTTGGACAACAGGACCCAGGCGACGATCGCCCCGGCGCCGACCGTCGCGCCGGCGTCGGGACGGTGTCGATCCACGAGCGCGGACACCGCCCACCCGCTGGTGAGCAGCGCTACGACCGGCCACGCGTCGAGGGCCAGGTTCGACGCGCCGATCCACTCCGCCGACAGTCGTTCGAGGATCAGCGCCAGCAGCGTGGCTGTCCCCACCACCAGGAATCGGCGGATCCCTCTCGCCCGCGCCGTCGTCGGCATGGCGGCGACGAATCGCCATGCCGGGTCCTGCAGCGAGTGGCACCCAACGGCGGCGAACACGACCATCGATGCGTCGGCGACGCCGGGGTCCGTCGCTCCGCCGTACCGGGCGAGACACACCAGCAGCACCACCCCGCCCAAGGCGGTGGCGCCGGACTCGAGCGATGAGCTCCGGATCGTCGGCGTCAGCCACGGTGCCATGTGCTGATCAGATGCCGACGGCGAGAAGGGCGCCATCCGGCATGGACGCGACTTGCAGCACCAGGCCGGCGACGATCACCACAACCGCGGCCGCTAAGACGATGAGCCCAGTACGTCTGCGCACGACGAGCGATCCCCATGCCATCGTCAACCCGGCCAGGTAGACGTCGTGACCCAGGGCCACGCTCTCGCTGGTGATCACCCGTCGCCAGGTCCCGTCGAACTCGTCCGGCGCCTTGATCAGCCAGTGGCGCGGGAAGTCCGACGGCCGAACGCTCGGATCGATGAACACCTCGAACGGCTGTTGCTGGTAGAGGGTGCCGTAGACCGCCGGGCTCCACTGCCACATCCATGACGATCCTCCGACGAGGAACACCACGACACATGCGCCGATGCACACCGGGGCCTTGCGCCGGAGTGACCGGCCGGCGGCGGCCCCGGCGGCTCCGGCGACGGCGACCGTGAGCACGTTCTGAGCCCACTCCGCGGTCGACGGCATCGCGGTGTCGGTCCGGCCGAAACATGGGCCGGGGTAGCAGATGGCGTCGCCGACCCAGAATCCGTCGCCCGCAGCGACACGAAGCGCGGCGGTCGCCACGATGGCGGCGGGGAGATACACCACCCCGCCCAGCAGCCGAGCTCCGTTGCGGGCGGCATCGGACATCGGCGCCGCTTCGGCGAGCGGAGGCGCGTCGACCCGGTGGTCGCGCCCCACGCTCTGCGCCATGCCGACGAAGGCCGCCATGGCGAGGGGGGCAGTGGCCATGGTCGCCGCCCCGTAGGCGGCTCCCTGCCAATCGTCGGCGTGCAGGTTCGTCGCCCACCACACGGTGACCGCCAGGCCGAGCCACAGGGTCACCCCGGTGACGTGCCGGCGGGCCTCGATGGCGGCGAGCCTCAGCATCGGCGACCCCGGCCGGGGCTGGACTGCGACGCCCTCTCGCGACCACACAGCGGTGTTCATGCCTGGGCTCCCGGTCGCGCCGTGGTCATGAGCAGGTACCCGTCGTCGATCGACGGCTCGGCCAGCGTGGCGCCCGCGGGTGGGTCACCCAGATTGCGGACATCGCCCTCGGGCGTCGCCCAGGAGCGCAGCGCGCCGGGATGAGCGTCGTCGTCGAGCCAGACGCGGCCGGCCGCGACCTCGGCCAGATCGGCTGGGCGGCCGACGAAGCGGATGCGGCCGGAGTCCATGACGACGACTCGTTGGCACATGGCGGCGACGTCGCTGGTGTGATGGGTCGACAGGAACACGGTGGCCGAACGTCCGATGTCCGTCAGCACGGACCGCAGGGTGAGCCGGTGATCGGGGTCGAGTCCGGCGGCCGGCTCGTCGAGCAGTAGGAGGTCCGGGTGGCCGAGGAGGACCGCGGCCAGGGCCACCCGCTGCCGGGTCCCGCCGGACAGTGTCCGGATCTTGTTATGGGCGACGCTCGTCAATCCGACGAGCTCCAGGACCCGTCGGACCTCGGCCCTCCGGCTGCGGCGGTCGGTCATCTCCTTCAGCACGGCGACGTAGTCGACGAGATCGCTGGCCGTGAAACCGTTGTAGAGCCCGGGAGTCTGCGGGAGGTAGCCCAGACGTCGCCTGATCTGCAGGCGTTCGCCCGCCCGCCCGGGGTCGAGCCCGAGCAGGCTGAACGCGCCCGAGTCCGGGTGCAGGACGGTGGCGAGGATGGCGAGCAGCGTCGACTTGCCTGCGCCATTTGGTCCCAACAGCCCGGTGACGCCCGCGTCGAGGTCGAGGTCGACGTCGTCGACCGCTACTGCTCGGCGATACGTCTTCGTCAACCCGCGAGCTTCGATGGCGTTCATGTCAACCTCCCCGACAGGCGTTCGTGCCATCGTGCGGTGATGACCGCGGCCGCCGAGACGAGCACGAGCAACGCGACGACCTGTGTCGTCATGTGATTCACGAACAGCTCTTCGAGCGCCGTGTCCACCGGGAGTCGGCGTGTGCCGCGGGTGTCGCGCACCACCGCACCGACCCACACGACGGCCATCACCCCACCGAACGCCGAAGGTTCGACACGGGTGCCGACGGCGACGACTGAGGCGCACATCGCCACGGCCGGGATGAGCCACCCGATCACGAGCCCGG
This sequence comes from uncultured Acidobacteriota bacterium, assembly GCA_963732655.1. GTDB lineage: Bacteria > Actinomycetota > Acidimicrobiia > Acidimicrobiales > SHLQ01 > CAVTWS01. The sequence goes on from CAVTAI010000017.1 coordinate 580,336, forward strand.
CGCGGATCGGGAGGGCGACGCCGACGGCCAGACCGGCCGGGATGGCGACCCCTGCCGCCACCACCGACCGGATGAGCACGAGTCGAAGGCCGGACTGCGGGGTTGCTCGCGTGAGGGAGCCGGCGGGTTCGAACTCCGGTCGGTAGGCGAGCAGCGTGCCGATCACCGGTGCCGTCGGAGCCAGTGCGACGAGCGTGATCGCCGCCGACCTGACGTCGCCGATGGCGTTCAGCAACGGGACGGCCAGCAGGCCAACGACCACGGCGACCAGCGCGGCGAGGAGCAGCGGGCTGCCGATCGACAGCCGGAGCCAGGGCGCATCGATGCGCGTGAGCCAGCCCCGCCGGTCGGTCTCCTCGGCGATGACCTCCCACATGCGTTCACGGCGTTCACGTGACGTGTCCATGAGCCCCGCCGTTGCCGGCCCGGGCCCTGTGAGCTGGGACAGGGTGAGTCGGCACTGGTGGCACGCCAAGAGATGGGCCTCGATCGATGCCGCGGCGATGCGACCCACCGGACCGGAGCGGTAGCGCGCCAGTTCCTCGGGGTTCGCGTGCCAGGAATGGTCGGCTCTCACGTCAACGCCTCTCTCATCTCGATGCGAGCACGCATCATCCGGGTCTTGACCGTGCCCTGGGGAACGCCGAGCAGCACGGACGCTTCCTTCGTGGTGAGTCCGTCGAGCACGGTCGCTTGCACCACCGCTTGGAGCTCGGGTGACAAGCGGGCCAGTGCCCCGCCGACATCGGAGTGCTCGATGCCGGCGAGCAGCTGCTCCTCCGCCGACACGTGATCGGGCGAGCGTTGCCCTCGCAGTCGCTCCATCAGGTTCTTGCGGGGGCGCATGCGCTGGAGGAGTCGTCGAACGCCGATGCCCCAGATCCACGCCGCGACATCGCCGCGGCCCTCGAACCGGCGGGCGGTCTGCCACACCACCACGAACGTGTCCTGCAACGCCTCTTCGACCAGACCGGGGTCGGCACATCGATGCGACATGCGCGCCGTCAGCCACGGCTCGTGGCGAAGGTAGAGCGACCGCAACGCGCTCCGGTCCCCCGCGGCGACGAGTTGGAGCAGGTGAGCATCGCTCTGCTCGGCCTCGACGTGGTCCAGCACGTCCTGTTGTTGCGTCGACATCGACGAACGGTTCATCAGCCGGCTCGGCCGTTGCTTACGACCACCCTCCGAACGCTAGACGCGAGGGGGACTTCGGACTTCTGGAGCCCCGAGAACGTGGACGCCGTCTGGGGCGAACCGGTCGGCATCCGTGCTGGAACAAAACCGGTCATGATCCGACGCACCCACCTCGCCATCCCGCTGCTTCTCCTGCCGGTGTCGCTCGTCGCCTGCGGCGACGACGATGACGACGATGCGGCCGGCGGGCCGTTCTGTGCCGCCGTCGCCGAGATCGAAACGCTCTTCGCCTCGGTCGACGAGACATCGTCGCCGTCCGAGGTCGAGGCCGCGATGGCCGCCATCGGCTCCGCTCTGTCCGACGCCGCAGCAGAGGCGCCGGACGAGATCGCCGGTGACATCGAGCCGCTCGTCGCCCTCCAACTCGGTCAGCTGGATGCCGTGGAGGCCGCCGGCTACGACATCAACGCCTACTGGAGCTCGATCGACGAGACGCAGTTCGACGACCTCTCCGACGAGGAGGCCCGGTTCGGCTCCTACGTCGCCGACACCTGCGGGATCGACATCGAGGAGTGATGCGCCGCGTGGGCCTCTCGTCGGTGTCGTACCCCCTGGTTAGGCTGGTCGCGTGCACGCGACCGGACATGCGTCCTGGGAAAGCCGCCTCGTGCAATGGGTCGGTCGATCAGTTGGCGATTGATCCACCGTGCAGGCCCCCGGCAAGCGGTGTACGTGCCGGTGGGATCCGCGGATCCCGCTTTCCCACATTCCGTGACCGAAAACGGCCGCTGTCCGTGACTGTCACTCGTCGTCGTTAGGCTGTCGATGCCGGTAACGGCGCACCATCGACAGCCAACCTACCGGGTGAGAGGCGTCCGAAGAAAACGACGTTTCGAGCGGGTGCAGTGGCGATGGGTGCAATCGGGGATGCGCTGGTCGCGATAGGTGTGCGCGCCGAGGACGACCAGTACCGAGTGGTTTGCCTGGCTGCGGAGTTCTCCGAGAGCGTCGAGTGGGCAGCGGCCGGTTTCTCGTCACCAGGACGGTGTATCGCGCACCAACTCGACGTCACGAAGCGCACCGCCAACGACTGGATCCGCATTGGCATGGCATTGCGTTCGCTGCCGATCGTGAGCGCGGCCTTGGAGATGCACGAGATTTCGCTGACGAAAGCGAAGGTGCTGACTCGTACAGCCAATCCGGAGACCGAGGCCGAGCTCCTGGAGCTGGCCCAGCGGGTGACGGTGTCGCTCGACGACGGGACACCGCTCACCCACAGCGTGGTGGCCAAGCTGCTGCCCGAAGCGTTCGTCCGGGCGCTCATCCACGATGCCGACGGCCGCCCGATCAATGCGTCGGGCCGGCAGCGGCATCCCACCGTGCGGCAGCAGCGAGTAGTGAAGGAACGCGACCGCGTCTGCATGGACTGCGGCGAGCGCGACCTGCTCCAGTACGACCACGTCCCCGACTTCGAGATCAGCAAGCGCACGGTCGTCGACGAGCTCGAGCTGCGCTGCTCCACCTGCCATCGGTTCCGGCACCGTTCGGGAGCGCCAGCTCAGCGTCGCCCGGTCAAGTGAGCGCGGGGAGCTTGAACACCCGCATCGCGTTCTCCCGGAGAAACTTGGGCCACACCTCGTCCTTGAAGGGCACGTTGGGCATGTCCGTGAACTGCCGTTCCAGGGTGAGGCCGGCGGGGAAGTAGCCGCAGTACATGACCTTGTCGGCGCCGCGGGTGTTGGCGTAGTTGATGATGTCCTTCGGGTAGTGCTTGGGCGCGAACGCACTGGTCATGAAGTGCAGTCCCGGCCACTTGAGCATGAGCTTCACGGCGAGCGCGGTCCACGGCTCGGCGCCGTGCATGATCACGAGAGTCAGCTCGGGGAAGTCGTAGCAGACCTGGTCGAGGTGCTCGACGTGTTGGGGCCAGCTCGGCATGCGGGGGCCGACGATGCCGGCGTTGACGCACATGGGGATGTCGAGTTCGCACGCTTTGGCGTACAACGGGTACATCTGCGGGGCGTTGATCGCCACTTGCGGCACTTGTCCGCACGGGAAGCAGCTGACCGAAACGATGTCGTGCTCGTTCTTGGCGCGGGCCATGGCCCGCAGACCCTCGACGCCGTCATGGGGGCTGACCGACATGCTCAGGTGGAAGCGCCCCGGATTCTCCGCCTTGGCCCGGATGCCGTGCGGCGAGAGACCGACCTTGCCCTGCTCGATCCCGAACTCGTCCATCTTGGCCACAACCCAGGCGACCGGGTCCTCGTCGGGGCTGATGATGTCGGGCACGTCCTTGAACATGTACTCAACGGGAAACTCGTACTCGAGGCGGCTCTGCTCATCCTTGAGGTTGGCCCGGAAGAAGTCGTAGGTGGCCTTCTTCTCCTCGATGCTCTGGTTGGGGAACCCGATCCCCAGATCGATGATCCCGATGTCGGTTGGCATGCCCATCGGGTGATCATGCCTCAAGGGCTGGAAGCGGCGCCTATCGACGGGCGAGAGCGCGCGGTCCCAGTGTCCTCGACGTCCATGTGAACCGCCGTGCTCGTTCATGCGTAGGAGTTCGCATGCACATCCAGCGCGGACGAGCAGCTCTGACGATCGCCCTGGCCGGAGCGCTACTGCTCGCGGCCTGTGGAGACGACGACGATGACGCCGCCGGCGGTCCTGATGTCGTCACCGGCACCGGGAACGACGGTGTCGCGGCCGCCATCGACGAGTACACCGGGTTGATCGGGGGGCAGGACAACGGGGGCGTACCGGGGTCGATCGGGACCGGATTCCGCACGATCACCTGGGACGCCCTGCCCGACGAGCTGGCGGCACCGAACCTCTACGAGCCGGACGTCTTCAACCAGCCGACCGAGCCGCGAGCACGCGGCGCCGTGATCACGACCGAAGGCGAAGGCCTGATGGTCAGCGCTGATGCCGACAACCCGACCGGCACGTCACCCCGGTTCGCCAACCTCAACCCGACGTACGCCGACGTCTTCGTCCCGTACAGCGAGGAGCGACTGTTCTCGCCCGTCGGGTCCAACGTCGCCGACCTCACCTTCTTCGTTCCCGGGACCGACCAGCCGGCCGTGGTACGGGGCTTCGGCGCCGTCTACCTCGACATCGACTCCGACCACACCGCCTTCGAGTACTTCGACATCGACGGCAACTCACTCGGGGAGTATGGCGCCCCGGCGGCTGACGGTGATGTGTCCTTCCTCGGGCTCCTCTTCGACGAGGCGGTGGTTCACTCGGTGCGCATCACCTACGGCACGTCCGCCTTGGGTCCCGACGACGGCCCTGACGCCGACGTAGCCGTGATGGACGACTTCCTCTACAGCGAGCCGGTGCCGGTCGACTGACCGCGCGCTCCGTCGGTGGAGCAAGATGGCCCGGTGCCACCGGCCGATCGCTCGCTCGTGACCGTCGACGGTCGCACCCTCGAGGTCTCCAACCTCACCAAGGTCCTGTACCCCGCCACCGGGTTCACCAAAGGTGAGGTCATCGACTACTACGTCCGGGTCGCCTCGGCGATCCTTCCGCAGCTCCACGACCGTCCGCTGACCATGGTCCGGTGGCCGAACGGTGTAGACGACAAACACTTCTTCGAGAAGCGGTGCCCGAGTCACGCACCGGAGTGGGTCGCGACGGCCGCGGTGCCGAGCGGACGGGTCGGCACGGTGAACCACGTCGTCTGCAACGACCTCCCCACCTTGGTCTGGTTGGCCAACCTGGCGTCATTGGAGCTGCACACGCTCCTGGCGGTGTCCGAACGCCTCGATCATCCGACCCACATCATGTTCGACCTCGACCCCGGGCCCCGGGCCGACCTCCTCACCGCCGGTCGGGTGGCTATGCAGATCCGGGGCATCGTCGAAGGCGCCGGCCAGACGATCCGGATCAAGACGTCCGGATCGAAGGGCCTGCACCTGTCCATGCCCGTCACCGACCCCGAGTACACCTACGACCAGACCCGCCCCTTCGCCCACGCCGTGGCCCAGGCGCTCGAGCAGCAGTTCCCCGACCTCGTCGTGTCGGTCCAGAAGAAGGAAGCTCGGGGCGGCAAGATCCTCGTCGACTGGAACCAGAACGGGTTCACGAACACCACCGTCGCCGCCTACTCGCTCCGCGCCACGCCCGAGCCCCGGGTGTCGACCCCCATCACGTGGGACGAGCTCGATGACGCCATGGTGGCCGGCGACCTCGCCCGCCTCACCTTCGGCCCCGACCAGGTGGTCGAGCGGATCGAGCGCCTCGGCGACCTCTGGTCCTGACCCCCACGTCACGTCGTTGGGCGTTCTGGCAGGGAGATTGCACGCTCTGGCGTTCAATCTCCCGGCCAGAAACCGAACTCCTCGGCCAGAACGGAACCCCGTACCATGGTGCGCCTGACCAGGAGGTCGCCGTGCCGAGCATCGTGTGGAGTGGATCGATCAGCTTCGGGCTGGTCAGCGTGCCCGTGAAGATGACCAGCGCGACGGTGAATCGTGACGTGTCGTTCAACCAGATCGAGGCCGGCACCGGGTCGCGGATCCGGATGCGTCGAGTGTCGGAGGCCACGGGCGAGGAGGTGAGCAGCGAGCAGATCACCAAGGGGTACGAGATCGCCAAGGGCCAGTACGTCATCGTCGAGCCCGAGGAGATCGATGCGATCAAACCCAAGTCGACCCAGACGATCGAGATCGAGGAGTTCGTCGACATCGACGACATCGATCCGGTGTACTTCCAGACGCCGTACTACCTGGCGCCGGACAAGACGGGCACCAAGCCGTACCGGCTGCTGGCCGAAGCGATGGAGGGCCAGGGCAAGGCGGCGATCGGGCGAGTGGTGATCCGCCAGAAGGAATCGCTCGTGGCCATCCGTGTGGTCGACGGCGCACTCGTGCTCCAGATGATGCGATACGACGACGAGGTCGTTCCCGTGGCTGACCTGGCGGGCATCCCGGGCGAGGAGGTCGAGGTTTCGGCGAAGGAGCTGGCCATGGCCAACCAGCTCGTCGAGGCGCTGGCCGCGGAGTTCGAACCGGGTAAGTACCGCAATGAGTACCGCGAGCAGGTCATGGAGCTGATCGACAAGAAGGCGGCCGGCCAGTCGATCACGGCCCCCGCTCCCGCCGAGCCCCAGGCGAAAGTGCTCGACCTCATGGCCGCCCTCGAAGCGAGCCTGGCCGCCAACAAGGCCAAGAAGGACGCCCCCGGCGACGCCGCGGGCGGGAGCTCGGCGACCGAGGACGACACCGCCGAGCGCGAGCTCGCCCCTGAGGAGCCGGCCGAACCGGCCGAGAAGCCCAAGGCCAAACGGCGGACTCGCACGGCCTGAGGGTCGTGGTGTCAGGGTGGTGGTGTCAGCCCGGCATGTGAGGTCCCGGGGCGGCGAGCAGCACGGTGACGACTGATGCTGCGGCTAGGAACGGCGTCAGCGGAACCGCAGCTGGGCCGGGACGCGGGTGGCGCCGGATGATCGCCACGGCCGCATAGACACCGCTGGTTGCGATGCCCGCGCCGAGACCGATCAATGCGACATCGGTGCCCAACCAACCGAGGTAGAGGCCGAGGAAGGGCACGATGCGCGTGTCCTGTCTCGTCAGACCGTTCGGGTAGGCGGCGCGAGCGCCTCTGAACAAGGCCCAGCTGGCCGCGGCGGCGACGAAGGCTCGAATGAGCGGGTCGCCGTCGTCGACCGCGATCGCGGTGCCCACGAACGCGGTGGTGCCGCACAAGCCCAGCGCGCCGAGGAGTGCCACCGGTATCGCCCGATGGTGGGCATCGAGATCGCTGACCATGGCCATGGCGACGACGAAGACTATGAACGCGGGCGCCGCAGGCGTGCTGGCGAACCGGACGGCGGCGACGGCGCTGAGCACGAGGGCGACCCCGAGCGAGCTCACCCGGAGGTGCTGAGCGAGAGGACCGTGGCCGATGGTGACGAACGTAGGCGGACGGACGTTCACGCCGGCAGCTCAGCCGGGCTCGCCGAAGGTGTCGATCATGTCGATCACGGCCGGACCGAGGAGGATGATGAAGAGGGCGGGGAGGATCACCAGGATCAGTGGAGCCAAAAGCTTGACGGGAAGCTTCTGGGCGGCCTCCTCGGCCCACTGCTTGCGCTTGAGTCGCATCTCGGCGGCCTGGACGCGGAGCACGTCGGCAGTGGGGACGCCGAGGCGTTCGGCCTGGCTCATGGCCACCATGAAGTGGCGCACGTCGTCGACATCGGTGCGTTCGATCAGGTTCTCGAACGCCTGGGTGCGCGGCACCCCCACGCGGATCTCCTGGAGGAGTTGGCGAAACTCCAGGCCCAGCCGGGTGTCGTTGGTCTGGGCGACCCGAGCCAACGCGGCCTCGAAGCTGAGGCCGGCGTCGACGCTGATGGTCACCTGGTCGAGCATGTCCGGGAGCGTGTGCCGGATCTCCTCCTGGGCGCGCCGGGCCCGGCCTGAGAGCACGAGATCCGGGGCGAGGTAGCCGCAGGCGGCCATGGCGGCGGCGAGGATGAGCGCCGTTCCGGAGGGACGGGCGGCCAGCCGGAAAACGCCGAGCAGGCCGAGCCCGCCGCCGAGCACGAGCTTGAGCCCCAGCACCCGTTCGAGGCTCCAGCTATCGGTCAACCCGGCGAGCGCGATGCGGTGTTGTAGGTTCTCGACGACACCAACCGGCGTGAGGCGATGCACCATGCGCCGGATGCGAGCCATCGCTGGTTGGGTGATCCTTTCCGAGGCCGAGGCCTGCAGGGCCACGGTTCGCAGGTCGGTCAAGGCACGGCCAGCGGTGTGGAGGCGCTGCTGACCGACGCGATCGCGAGGGCGGGCCCCGGCCACGACCCACCAGAGCAGCGGGAGGGACGTGCCGATGGCGGCGCACGCCAGCCAGACGGTGAGAGGAAGGCCACTCATCATCAGGTCCTTTCGAAGGGGGTCGCGTTGGTCATCTCAGTACCGGAGGTCGATCAGCCGGCGGATCCAGACCCAGCCGACGACGATCTGAGCCGCGGCGACGCCGAGCATGATTCGACCCACCGTTCGATCGAACAAGACGTCGAGATAGCCCGGGCTGGCCAGGGGGAGGAGCACCAGCGCGGCGATCGGTAGGCCGATGATCACGATGGCGGACATGCGGCCATCTGCGGTCAGCGCCTGGGTGGTCCGGCGGAGCGCGTTGCGATCACGGATGGTGCGCGCCACGTTGTCGAGCACCTCGGACAGATCGCCGCCCACCTCCCGGTGGATCTCGATGGCCCGCACCACCCACTCGAAGTCCTCGCACTGCATGCGTTCGGCGGTGGAACGCAGGGAGTCGCCGAAGTCGCGGCCGAGGCGGGTCTCGGTGACGAGGCGATGGAACTCGTCGGCGGTGGGTGCCTCACTCTCTCGGGCCACCGTCTCCATGACCTGGGGCAGGGCGTACCCGGTACGCAGCGTGCCGGCCATGATCTGTAGGGTGTTCGACAACTGATCGTCGAAAGCGGCCCGGCGCCGGGTCACCTTGTGGGCGAGCCAGGCCCGGACCCCGAACACGGCGAGCACCAGGAAGAGCATGGCCATGACGACGCCGCCGAGGAGATAGCCGACGAGGGCGGCGCCGATGCCCACGGCGCCGGCGGACACGACGAACTCGCCGGGCCGTAGGGCGATGCCGGCGTCGTCGAGGGCTCGGCCGACCAGTCGCCCACGTCCCCGCCGTTCGAGCACCCGATCGGCAACGGCGACCAGGCGGCCCCTCACGTCGGAAGCGGCCGCCCGGTCGGCGATCGATGCTCCCGACGGGCGAGCGAAGGCGATCTGGCTTCGGGGCCGACCCGGAGCCAGCAGCAGGAAGGCCACGATGATGAACGAGGCCGCCAGCAGGGCGATGCCGAGCGTCCGGCCGGCCGTCGAGGCGAGGAACGGGGCCGACTCTCCCAGCGCAGTGGCCGGCTCCAAAGGCGTCGCGGTGGCGCCGGGATCGACGGTCGAACCGTCAGCCAAGGCAGGTTCGACTTCAGGTGGCGGCGGTGCTTCGTAGATCGACGTGCCCTGGGCAGTGATGCCGAGATGGGACACGGTCAGCGTGATGTCGCTGGCCCCGGTTAGCAGCGGTTCCCAGGTCACGATGTACTCGTTGCTGAGCGTCGAGGCGATGCCCGTGTAGAGCTGGCTCAGCGCCGTGGGGTCGTCGGCCAGGATCAACCGGCCGTCGCTGGCGTCGGCGAGCTGGCCGATCACCACCGGGTCGAAGTCGGGCGACTGCAGGGCGACGCCGAACACGCGGGTTTCGGTGCCGGCCAACCGGGCGATGACGGCATCGGGCGACGCCGTACTCACCGTGTCGTCACCATCCGAGAGCAGAACGACGGTGCGCCGGGTGTCCGAGGAGGTGTCGAACTGGTCGACGGCGAGCGATACCCCGTCGTAGAGCGCGGTCTCGCCGTCGGCGACGAGTGCGGAGATGGCGGCCGACTGCTGATCCACTGACGAGTCGAACGGCGCGACCACCTGGGCGAGGTCTCCGAACGTGACGATGGCGATGCGCGCATCGGCAGGGAGCTCTCGCACGAAGGTGAGGGCGGCCTGGCGGGCCCCCTCGATCGGTGCGCCGGCCATGCTGCCGGAGACATCGATGGCGAGCACGACGTCCAAGGCTTCGTTGGGCAGACGCTCCACACCGACCGGGCGAGCGACCCCGCCCTGGGTGACCGAGAAGGCCGATGCGGGGACCTCACGACTGCCGATCTCGGGGGGGAGCGAGACGAGCAGCGCCTGCAACCCGGAATCGAGCGAGTCCTGGGCGACGATGTCGATCGTGGCTGTCGGTGCCTCCGGGGCCGGGTCCTCTTGGGCCATGGCGGTCGCCGAGGTGGCGATGGAGGTCGCCAGCCAACACGTGGCCACCAGCGCTCGGCGCCTCGCCGAGGTCATCGCGAGCCCCGGCTCAGTCGGGGCACAGCACCGGTGTCGAACAACGAAGCCGGGAACTCCATGCCCTGCTGGGCCAACTTGTCGGTGAACGTCGGTCGCAGGCCGGTAGGTCGGAGGCGGCCGAGGAAAGAGCCGTCGGAGGCCATGCCGGCGCCGAAGTCGAACTCGAAGATGTCGGCCATGGAGATGGTGTCGGCCTCCATGCCGGTGATCTCGACGATCTTGGTCACCCGGCGGGTGCCGTCACGCAGGCGGCTGATCTGCACGAGCAGATCGAGCGCCGAGGCGATCTGTTCCCGGATGGCCCGCATCGGCAAGTCGTATCCGGCCATGAGCACCATCGTCTCCAAGCGGCTGAGGGCATCGCGCGGTGCGTTGGCGTGCAGGGTCGACAGGGAGCCTTCGTGGCCGGTGTTCATAGCCTGGAGCATGTCGAGCGCTTCACCGCCGCGGACCTCACCGACCACGATGCGATCGGGACGCATGCGCAGGCTGTTGCGCACCAACTCGCGGATGGTGACTTCGCCGCGGCCCTCGATGTTGGGCGGCCGGCTCTCGAGGCGGATCACGTGCGGCTGCGCCATCTGGAGCTCGACCGCATCCTCGATGGTGACCACTCGTTCGCGGGCCGGGATGAAGCTGGAGAGGACGTTCAACAAGGTGGTCTTGCCGGTACCGGTGCCGCCACTGATGAGGACGTTGAGCTTGCCCGAGACGCACGCGTCGAGGAAGTCCGACACCTCCTCGGTCATGGTGCCCATGGTGACGAGATCGTCGGCCCGGAAGGCTCGTTTGGCGAACTTGCGGATCGTGAGCTGGGGACCGTCCACGGCGAGCGGTGGGATCACCGCGTTGACCCGGGAGCCATCGGGAAGGCGGGCGTCGCAGGTAGGGGATGACTCGTCGATTCGACGCCCGATGGCGCCGACGATGCGATCGATGACCCGACGCAGGTGGTCCTGATCGGCGTAACGGGCCGAGGTCAGGCTCAAGAGGCCGTCGCGCTCGACGTAGATGGCGTGATCCGAGTTGACCATGATCTCGGTCACGGTGGGATCGGCGAGGAACCCTTCAATTGGGCCGTAGCCGATCACGTCGTCGCGGATCGAACGCACCAACAGCTCGCGCTCTTCACTGGTGAGGGGCGTCGACTCGGCCTCCAGGGTGGCCGCGATCTCGGCCACCACGAGCTGCCGCAGCTCGGTCTCGTCGAGGTTGGGATCGTTGATGCGGTTGCCCAGGCGTTCGTACAGCGTCGTTTGCACCCGCGCCTTGAGCTCGGCGAAGGGATCGATGGACCGGACGCCATTGGCCAGCATTGTGTGCAGCCGGTCGAGGTCCGCGTCGGCGGCCGGCGCCGGTCGTGGGGCCAGGCGGGAGGCCGCCACCTCGTCGCTCTGGATGGTCTTGAGGCGTTCACTCAGCTTCATGCGCGGTCCTTTCGGCGGGGTGAACGATCGCTCGTCACGCCGGACACGTGCTCGGCCAGGTCGAGTACGACGCGGCTGGGAGCGGACTTGGGGTCACTCTCCACCAGTGGGATCCCGTGGTTGACCGAGAGCGGCAGCGAGCGGGAGCTGGGGATGCGGTACTCGATGGGGCGGCCGAGGGTCGCTTCGATGTCGTCGACGTTCAGGCCGACCCGGGCGTCGGCCCGGTTGAGCACGAGGTGCCAACGGAGGTGGCTGACGCCGAGCATCTCCAGGGCCCGAAGCTCCTTGGCGGAGGCGCGGATGCTCGGGACGTCCGTGCTGGTGAGCACGACCAGGTCGGTCGACCGGTCGATGGCTTGCAGCGCCATCTCGTCGATGCCCGCCGTCGTGTCGACCACGACGTACCGGAACTCCTGGTGCAGGAGCTCGAGCACGCGTCCGACGTGTTCGGCGGTCAGATCGTCGGCGTCGGCCGGCGACAGGGGGGCGCACAGGGCGTAGACGTTGGCGCTCGGACGCGCGGTGAGGAACGCCTTGAGCGTGGTGGCATCCAGGCCATCGCCCAAGGGGATGGTGTCGCTGATCGTCCGGTCGGGCTCGACCCCGAGGCTGGTGGCGATGTCGCCGAACTGCAGATCCGTGTCGACGAGGACGACCTCACCCGGGAACTGCCGGGCCAAGGCCACGGCCAGGTTGGTGGAGAGCATGGTCTTGCCCACGCCGCCCTTGGCGGCGAGCACGGTGATGAGGCGGTTGGGTTTCGCCGGCGCCGCTGGCCCTTGGTTGCCCGCCAGCCGTTGGTGACGTCCCCGGGCCACCTCGAGCACATCGCTCAGGATCCGGACCAGATCGGCCGGATCGGTGTCGGGATCGATCACTCCGCGAGCACCGGCTCGGAGGGCGAGGTCGAGCGTGTCAGCGGTCCTCGGGGCCAACAGAAGGGTGCTCATCTCCGGGTGCTCGGTATCGAGCAACTGGGCGAGCGCCACGCTGTCGTCGAGTGCCACGCCCGGGCCGAGCAGGATGACCTCGGCACCCGTGCGGGCAAGATCGTGGGCGTGGGCCGACGTGGCGACGGCGCTGTGGTCACGCCACTCCTGGTGCACCTCGTCGGCGCCGATGGAGAGACGGTCCGGCTCGGCCGTGCCCCACGCCACGAGACTCTGCACCCATTCGGCGTGGGGGGTCACGACGACCAATCGAGGTTTCGTGGCTGATCCCACCCGGCTCGTCGGGTTCGAGGCGTTGCGGATGAGCTTCACGACGTGCCGACCTGAGCGAAGAGATCGTTGCGGCCGTCGACCTGATAGATGCCGGCCCGGGTCCATACCTTCGTGCCCTCGCTGGGCGCCGTCTCGGGATCGAGAGCTAGCCAGACGGTGCCGTGTTCGGCGGTGAAGACGATGCGCTCGGCCGACGGAGCATCGACCGCCAGGGTGACCAGCAGACTTCCACCCGGCGATGCCGCGGGGCCGGTCGTGGCCTCGTCGTCGTCGTCGGTGGTGTCCGGTACCGAGTTGTCGTCGAGCTGGACGTTGGTGACCAACACGTGGTGCAAGATGATGTGGGTGGTGTTGGGCGTCTCACCGTCGGCGGCCAGCAGGTACCCGTCGAGCTCGACCACGGGCGTGCTGCCGTCGGGCAGGGTGGGAGCACTGAAGGTGAAGGGCTCGAACGACGACACCACGGCGACGGTGTCACCGGGTTGGATCGCACCTCCCAGCGCCCGCTCCGGCTCCAACGACAGCGTGACCTGGAGAAGGTCGTCGGGCACGGCGAACGATGTGGCCACGAACTCGGACGTGTAGTCGTTGGCGTCGATGAATCGGGACCGGGTCAGCTGCTCGCCCGGGAGGAGGTCGACGGTGGCCACGAGGTCGGTGATCTCCTGGAGATCGACGACCGCATCCGCGACGCGCACCTTGTCCGGCACCTGCTCGGTGCTCAGGTGGTCCTCCAACTCGGCGGCGGGGGTGCCGGCGGTGATCCGATCGGTCACGACGTAGACGTCGACGAGCTCCTCTCCCTCCAGCGCCCGGTCCTCGGCGCCGTTCACGAAGGCCACAAGGGCGATCGTGCCGGCGAGGGCCAGGCCGACGGCGAGCACGAGCGCCACGGCTTTCTTCTGCATCAGCTGCTTCCTTTCGGTAGATCCCGGGATGGGCGGCGACTACACACAGTCGTCGACGTCCCCGGGGAGGACAGAACAGATCGCTATGGCGCGAACGCCGAAGTCCGGGCCGGTGCCGCCGCCACCGACCGTGCCCTGGCTCAGACCCTCGAGAAACTCGATCCTCAGGTGGCGGGCGTTCTGACTGCCTGTTACCTGATAGCTGACAAGCCGGACTTTGGCGAAGGCCACGACATAGAACTCGGCCTGTCCGCCTTGTCCGGTCACCGCATCGAAGACGGGGAGGTCGAAACTGTCGAGATCGGCCAGGTCTGCCAACGCCTGCTGCGTGGAGAGTGTGCCGGGGCTTCCCTCGTACCAGACGCCAGTGCTGACCGGGCCCGGGTAGCCGTTCGAGATCCATTCAGCCGTCTCGGTGTTGTTCGGATTGCTTCCGCCGTTGAAGTCGATCACGCCCCAGTTCCCCGGGATGGGCGAGCCACCACACGCCTGGGTTTGGTCGTTGGTGCCGTAGGGAATCACGTAGACGACTCCGTTGCCGGGAACCATCGGCGGGTTGAGATCCTCGAGCACCACATCGATGCACAAGCCGATGGGACGGAGGCCGGTGACGCTGGCGGGCGGGCCCCAGTGGGCGGTCGTGGTGGAGTCGACGGTCGAGGACGTCAGGCCGATGGCGCCGGCGAAGAAGTGGTCGATGGATATCTCGGCGTCGACCGTGACGTGGCCGGACCGGCTGGACGGGGGGGCGACAGCGTCGCACTCAGTGAGCGTGGCGCCGCTGTAGTTGTCGGCGAGGTAGTCCGGTGCAGTGTCGGCGCAGCCGTCGGTGTCGAAGGCGTAGTCCTGGGCGGCGGCCAGGGCGGCGGCGTCTGTCGCGGTGATGAGGTGACGGCGGGTGGCCCAGGCCCGCCCGAGGTCGACGGTGAACGCGCCGATGGCCAGGAGCATGATGATGCCCACCGCCACGAGAGCGGCGGCGACGCCGCGGTCATCGGAGCAACGCGTACGGGGCTGTCCGCTCATTCGCATCGGAACGACCCCCGGCCGGTGAGGGTGAGCGACTGCGAGCCCCAGAAGGGGATGTCGAGCAAGGTCACGCCCTCGACCAGAGCCGACACGCTGTCGGTGCCGCCTGGGGCACAGTTGCCGGTGACATCACAGGTCGGCGCGTTCTCGAACGTGATGCCGGTGAGGGCAGCGGTGACCCGGGCCGAAACCTCGCTACTGGTGGTGGACGGCAACGAGGCGATGCGAGCACACTCCCGCGCCGCGGCGTGGACGGCCTGCTGGCGGTTGAAGGCGATGCTGAATTGGATGATGGCGAAGAACAGGATCAGGAGAACAGGGAGGATGAGTGCGAACTCGGCGGCGACAGCGCCGCGGTCGGACACTCTTCGTGGTTCTGATAGCGATGTGAACATGAGGATCTCGTCGTCGTGAATCAGCGGAGGTGGGGCTGCCCGACGATGTCGAGCAGCCCCGTCTCGCTCTAGATGGCGGCGGCCGCGGCGCGAATGGCTGCGTCGATCTCGCCCCTGAGCACACCGATCGCGGTGACCAGCGCAACGGCGATCAGGCTCAGCAGGATGGCGTACTCCGACGCCACCGCCCCTCGATCCGAGCTCACTCGGGACTGCAGGGAAACCCACAACTTGAGAAGCATTCTGTTCCTCCATGGTTCGGACCCTGACGGTGTGCCGGGGTCGATGTGCATCGCCACTCCTCGTGGTCGTTCCACCGTGGCCGAGTGCGGAGGACGTCGACATCCCCAATATTCGGTATTTCCGGCCCCTTTCGTTCCTAGTCGCTGAAAGTACTGAAGACAGTCCGAATGACCACTTTGCGTGGACGTCGGTGCACGTCAACTGCTACCGTGCCGCCACCGGGGGAACCTCCCGGGGAAGGAAGGTCCCGGCCAGGCGTGCGGTCGGGGCGGACCGGATCAGCGGGAAGTTTCGGGAGGTGGACACATGGCCGAGCCATGCGGTCCGAGCAGTGCCATCGGCGGCCTAGCCGCACCGGGAGAAACCGCGGAGCGGCGCAACCGCGGGCGCCGCTCGCCCGAGTATCTGGGTCCGGATCGCCGCGTGGTGTCCGGGTCGTCCCGGTCGGGCCCGAGCCCGGCGGCGTTCGCCACGGCCTCGCTCGTTCTGCTCGCCGC
This sequence comes from uncultured Acidobacteriota bacterium, assembly GCA_963732655.1. Classification (GTDB taxonomy): domain Bacteria; phylum Actinomycetota; class Acidimicrobiia; order Acidimicrobiales; family SHLQ01; genus CAVTWS01. Next base: position 596,089 of record CAVTAI010000017.1, read on the forward strand.
CGGGGCCGCGGCCGCACTCGGCGCCCTTGGTCCGAGCACCGGCCTCGGCGTGGCGCGGCCCGTGACCACGGCCGGGGCCTCGATCGACGCGGTGGCGGTTGCCGTAGCCGTTCTCGCCGTGGCAGTGGCACGTGAGCGCTGGCAGGTCACGCGTGATGCGCCGTCGGTGAGAGTGAGCGCAGCATTGGTGGTCATCGCTGCGTGCGTCATCCTGGAACCACTGCTCGCCGGGGTGGCGTCGACCACCCCGACCTCGCCACTCACGGCGCTGAGCCTGGCCGGCCGTCTGGTCGCGGTCGGCGTCCTCGGGTTCGCCCTCTTTGGGCCGGAGATCAACTCCCGCCTCCATCTCGCCACCCAGGTCACCCGCACCCTGTTGCTCTGCGCCCTCGGCGCGGTGGCGGTCCTCGTCGTGGCGCCCGTCCGTTCGGTGGCCCTGGTGCCTGGCCGATCGGGCTCCGGCATCGTGGCCGGGCTCGTCGTTGCGGGGTGGTTCGCCGTCGGGATCGCCCATGGCGTCGTCGGTCTCCGGCGGGGTGCCGCTCGCCATCAGTGGTTGGGGCTGGCGCTGATGGCGTTCGCCCTCTCCGATCTTGCGCTCCTGACCTACGACACCGACATCGGGCAGCTCTTCGCCCGATCGGTGCGGGTGTTCGCCCTCGCCACGGCGCTCTACGCGTTCCTGGCTGAGCTGCGAGACACCCTTCTCGGCCAACTCGAACGCGACCTCGAGGCGCACCACGTCGTGAGCCGCAGCGTGGATCGCCTGGTCCAGCAACGCCAGCGGCAACGCGAGGTGGCGCACGACGCCGCGTCGTCGCTGCTCGCCATCGACGGGACCGTCCGGGCACTGCGTCAGTTCACTGACGGGTCGGCCGAGGCGAGCCGACTGGTGTGGGCGGCGACGCAGGAGATCTCCCGGCTGCACACGCTCGTCGGTGATACGCCCCGACCCGACGAACCGGCCGACTTCGACCTGATGAACCTCCTCGACGCCATGGTCGTCTGCTATCGGGCCAGCGACTTTCCGGTGTTGCTCGAAACCAGAGGCCCGGTGTGGTGCCGCGGGCACGAGGCGGACACCGGTGAGGTGGTGCAGAACCTCATCGACAACGCGCTCCGGCACGCTCCCGGGTCTGATGTGCGGGTTTCTGTCGACGCCAGGCCCTCTGCCGTGATGTTGATGGTGAGCGATGACGGCCCGGGGGTGGACCCCGCGAACCGTGAACGGATCTTCGAGCGAGACAACCGGGGCTCGGCCTCGACCGGCTCGGGACTCGGGCTCTACGTCGCCCGCCGCCTCATGGAGATGCAAGCGGGCCAGCTCGAGCTGGTGAGCGGCCCAGACGGTGGCGCCACCTTCCTGGTCACCCTGTCGCCCGGCGACGAACGACCCGATGGGGCCACCGCCGACCGGCCGGCCGGCGCAACGAAGGTCGGTTGACGATGGCTCGCCTGGCCTTCATCGACGACCACGCCATGTTGGCCGACCTGGCGAGAACTGCCCTGGCCGCCGATGGTCACGACGTGGTCTACGTGCCGCCGGCCAGCGTGGGGACGTTGATCGAGGCGGTGGGAGGCGTCGGCGCCGCGCTGGTGGTGGTCGACCTGTCCCTGGGCGCCGATGCGCCGACCGGCGCCGAGGTGATCGCGGCGCTCTGCGCCCACGGCCACCGGTGTCTCGCGCTCACCGGGGAGACCGATCCGACCGTGCTGGCGGGATGCCTGGAAGCGGGAGCCCTGGGCGTGGTGACGAAGTCATCTGGGTTCGACAGCCTGGTCACGAACGTGGTGGCGGCCCTCGCCGGCCACGAGGTCGACCCGTCGCCGACGGTGCGCTCGCGTTGGGCGCAGCTGCTCGATGCTCATCGGCAGGCGCAGCGCCGGCATCGGGTCGATTTCGACCGGCTGACGGCCCGGGAGGGCATCATCCTCGGGCACCTGATCGAAGGACGAACGGCCGAGGAGATCGCCCGGGCCGAAGTGTCGGCACTGGCTACCGTGCGCAGCCACATCAAGTCGATCCTGGCCAAGCTGGGGGTACGGAACCAGTTGGCCGCCGTGGCGCGAGCGCGAGATGCCGGGTGGACACCGCCCGGCGAGTCCGCGGCGGCCTGACATCACGACGCCTTCAACTCCTGCTGCTCCAGATTCGGCCATACGAGGATGTCGGCCCACTGCCGCTTGTCCTCGTGGTGCTCGTGATCGAGCCAGCCACAGGTGGAGCAGACCCCGAAATCGGCTTCGGGGAGGTCGGGAGACTCAACGAACTCGAGGCACGGCTCGGCGAGCACCAACGGCGCCAGCATGGATGTGAAGGCGGATCTGGAGGACGGGATGGTGGATGCGATGCGCATGAGGAGCTCCTGAGGTCAACTGGGGTCACACCATTCATAGAGTGGGGGTGTGACATCGCCCGCTCCCGTCGATCCTGCCGAGACCCTCGAACGCATCGGGTACCTGATCGAACGCACCGGTGGGCCGACCTTCAAGGCGGCGGCGTTTCGTACCGCGGCGTCGACCGTGCGGCTGGTCGAACCGCGCCTCCTCCAACAAGCGGCCGACGCGGGCGTGCTCAAGGACCTCCCCGGACTCGGAGCCACGACGGCGAGCGTGGTGGCCGACGTGTTGGCCGGCCGGGTGCCGGGCTACCTCACCGATCTCCAGGAACGGGCCGGCGAATCAGGTGAGTCCGGTGCCGCGGCGGCCTTCGTGGTGCCGATGCTGTCGGGCGCCGGGGCGGAGCTCGCCCAGGCGCTCCGGGGCGATTGCCACCTCCACACGGTGTGGTCCGATGGTGGCGACTCCGTCGAAGACATGGCTGCTGCGGCCATCGCGCTCGGCCACGACTACCTCGTGATCACCGATCACTCGCCTCGCCTCCGCGTCGCCCACGGCCTCGACGTCGACCGCTTGCGCCACCAGCGGGCCCGCATCCGCGCCGTGAACGAAGCGCTGGCGCCGTTCCGACTCCTGACGGGGGTCGAGGTCGACATCCTGGCCGCCGGCGAGCTCGACCACCCCGACTCCGTCCTCGCCGAGTGCGATGTCGTGGTCGCCAGCGTCCACTCCCGGCTCGCCGAGGACGAAACGGCCATGACGGCTCGGATGGTCGGCGCAGTCGCGAACCCCAACGTGGACATCCTCGGCCACTGCACCGGGCGGATGGTGGCGCACAAGAAACGAGCCGAGTCGAAGTTCGACGCCGATGAGGTGTTCGAGGCCATCGCGGCCCACGACAAGGCGCTCGAGATCAACTGTCGTCCCGAGCGGCTCGATCCGCCGCGCCGGTTGCTGGCTCGGGCGCTCGACATCGGATGTCGGTTCTCCATCTCCTCCGATGCCCACAGCGTCGGTCAGCTCGGCTGGCAGCCCTTCGGTTGCGAGCGGGCTGGGGAGATGGGCATCCCGGCCGATCGGATCGTCAACACGTGGCCGGTCGACGAGCTGCTCGACTGGGCCGGCGCCCACAGCCCCACCTGACGGACGGACCGGCATCAGCGGGGTTCTCCCGTGAGTTGCGGCTGAGCGGTTCAGGCGCGAACCTTCGCGTCGTTCCCGGCCGACGGCGGCCGGGGCCGACGAGGAGAAGCGTGATGGACGATCCGTTGGGGTATGCCGGCAAGACGGTCGTGGTGACCGGTGCCGCGTCGGGTATGGGTGGTGCCGCCGCCCAGATCCTGGCCGATCTGGGTGCCAACGTGATCGGCCTCGACATCAAGCCGGTCACGGTGGTGGGCGCGCAGAGCGTGATCATCGACCTCAAGGACAAGGCGTCGATCGACTCCGTCGTCGCAGGGATCTCGGGTCCGGTGCATGCCGTCGTGTCGTGCGCCGGGCTGCCCGGACCTCCGTTCTCGTTGACCGACACGATGGTGGTGAACTTCGTCGGCGGTCGATACCTCATCGAGTCGCTCGTCCCCAAGATGGCTCCCGACGGGGCCATCTGCTGTGTGTCATCCAACGCCGGGCTCGGCTGGCAGCAGGAGATGGAGACGCTCATGCCGCTCATCACCTCGGACAGCTTCGAGGCCGGCAAGGCCTGGGTGGAGGCCAACCAGGAAACCGTCGGCATGGGCATGGAGAACGCCTACGGGTTCTCGAAGAAGGCCCTGAGCTCGTGGTGCGCGTGGCGGGCGGCCAGCCTGATCACCCAGGGCATCCGTCTGAACAACATCAACCCCGGACCCACGCAAACGCCGATGATGCCTCAGTTCATCGAGGCCGCCAGCCAGGAGCTGATCGAGAACTTCCTCGGTCCGATCGCCCGATACTCCACCCCCGAAGAGCAGGCGTGGCCGCTGGTCATGCTGTGCAGCCCGCGGATGAGCTTCGTCAACGGCGTGGGCCTGGCGACCGATGGCGGATTCGAAGGCGCCCTCTTCACCGGCCAGATCGACTTCTCGGCCCTCATCCCCGCGGACATGATGCCGACCGAGTGACGGTGGGCGCCGACACCGGGGCGTCGATAGTGGCCACCATGACGTCGATGAGGTTGGCGATGAAGTCCGTCCCGTCGAGGCGGAGCGGGCCGCCAACCTCGAGCAGCCGGGCCCGCTCGGCCATGGCCGAAGCGAGGAGCATGATCATCCCGATGACCCGCTCGCGCCCGACGGCGGTCGGGCCGGGGCACCGGCGCTCGAGGGCATCGAGGATGGCCAGGAGGTTCGGGTGGGTCACGCTCGGATCGTGACGCCACACGGCGAACTCGTCGCTGAGCTGGTTCACGATGCGCAGGTAGTGGCGCCCGGACTCCGTCTCGAGCGACGCCGCATAGGGGTGCACCAGCGCGCCCACGAGGTCGCGAACGGTGAGATCGTCGTGAGGGACGGGAGCTCGAACGCCTCGCTCCTTGTCGATGACGGAGTCGTGGCGACGCAGGATCTCCGCCAGCACACCCATCCGCGACCCGAAGTGGTAGCCGATGGCCGAGTTGTTGCGCTGTCCGGCGGCCGTGGTGATCTCCCGGCTCGTCGCCTGGTGGAGCCCACGGGTGGCGAAGAGGAGTTCGGCCGCCGCGAGGATGCGTTCCTTCGTGTCGGTCGAATCACGGGGCATGGTGCACGGACCCTACCCGTCGCGTTTCCGCAGCTGAGGACCCGGGATCACCAGGAGCCGCCGCCACCGCCGCCGCCTCCGCCGCCGCTGAACCCGCCGCCGCCCCCACCGCCGCTGCTCGAACTCGGCGCCACGGTGGCCTTGGACACCGACGACGAGAGCGACGACGCCATCGCCACATAGGCGAGGGAGTTGATGCCAGAGGTGTTGACGGCGCTGCCCGGTACCGCGGCGGCGGTCTCGACCGCCTTCGACCAGTGGCTCAGCTCGCCGAGCGCCACTGCCCAGGCGGTGTACTGGCGCAGCAGACCCATCCGGGCGGCCGCCTCGGCGTGTTTCGCCTCCGACCCGGCGATGAAGCGTCGGAACGACTCGACCTGCAGGTACCGAGCGGATCCCTCCGGGGTGCGGACGAAGAGCTCCCAGCTGCGGATGGCCATGGCCAGGCCGGCGCCACACACGATCCCGGACACGATCAGTGCCACTACCCAGGCGCCGCCCGTCCGGTTGGCGAACACCGCGGACACGATGACAGCGACGAGCCCGGCGAGCGCGATCAGCAGACCGACGACCAGGACGACCGTGCGCCGGCTCCCGCCTTCGGGATCCCACAGATCGCTCTGCCGACGCCAGTCCTCCAAACGGGTCTTCACGCTCTGCCAGGCCTTGGCGAACTCCTTGTCGTACTTGCCGAGGGTCACGGACTCGCGACCGTCGAAAATGCGGTGGAGCTCGGCGGCCGCGTCCGGAGCGGGTTGCACCGGACCACGACGCAGCACCATCGCGCCGGAGCTGTCGTCGATCACGACCTCCTCGCGGATGGCGCTCTCCATCAGCCACGCCATCTGGTGGGCGCTGGTGACCGCCTCGGCGTGGATGATGCCTCCGGCGACGGCACTCAGGCCCTTGGGTGACTCGAACTCGATCGTCGCCAAGTCATCGAGGTCCCGGTGGTCGACGAGGTCGAAGCCGGCCATGCCGGTGCTCGGGTCGAGCCGGTCGGAGCCGAATGCGGCGTCGACCGCGCCACCACGCCACACCTGTTCGCGCCCTCGTCGCCGAATGACCCACCACACGGCGGGGGCGGCCAGAAGAGGGGCGAAGAGTCCTATCAAGCCCGCGGCGGGCGAAGCCGATACCGGGATCGTCGACGGACCCCGCAGGCTCGGCGGGCCGCGCCGGCCGATCACCGAGCTGGGCGCCGACGGTGGCGTAGATGGTGAGACCCTCGTTCGACGAGAAGTCCTTGGCCTCGACCATCACGTGGCCGGGCTCGACCTCGGTGACGGCGCACGTGGTTTCGTCCCACACGGCCCCTCGGAAGCAGGTCGGTTCGAGGAGCTCGAACGCGGCGACGACGTGCACCTCGACGTGTTCGATGGGCACGTCCCAGTCGTGGCCCACGCCGTTCCAGGCCACCTGATCACCAACGGTGATGGTGTCGAGCGGGTACGCCAGGCGGTACCGATGCCGCCCCCAGATCGTCCGGTCCGGATCGCCGATCTTGAGCCGGGTGTCGCTGCCGTACGGGACGACCTCGAGGTTGTCGGGGGCGTCGTTCGACGACACCTCGATCTCGGCCGCCGGGTCGAGGTCGGGCACATCACGGAAGATCCCGTGGCGGGAGCTCGACCCGAAGTCGTAGTCGATGACCTCGACGATCTCGGCGCCGCCCCGGGCGTCGAGCGCTGCGACGGTCCAGATGTCGCCGATGCGCTCGGTATCGCCGGCGGCGGCTGCGATACCGGCGCCCCCGGCGGGCAGGAGCGCGGCGACCCCGAGGAGGAGCCGACCGTTGCGACGTTTGCTTCGTGTGCTCATCGTGTTTCTCCGTGATCGCGCCGTGTCAGCCTTCGAACAACTCCATGGTGTGGGCCCACGCGGTGAGCCCGACCTCCGACCCGACGATGCGGCCGGCGTAGTCGTCGAATGGGACATGGATGCCACCGTGGATACGGGATTGCCCGGCGAGGTCGGCGGCGTCGTAGTACGACGCCCACTGCATGGTGATGTCGGTCGTTGGCCCTTCGTCGATGGTCAGCTCGTCGGCTTCGGTGGTCACCGTGCCGAGGCCGCCCGGCACGAACGCGCTGCCCGTGAGGGCCGTGAGCACCTCGGCCGCGGCACGGCTGAACGTGCTGTGACCGGAGACGTACCCGGGGAACGCCGGGGTGACGAACGTGGTGACCTGGAAGGGCATCCAGTCCTCGGCCAGGAGCCAGCCGACGCCGTCGACGTTGGCGGGGTCCCGTCGGAGGGGATCGAAGGCGCGTACGACGATCTGATCGATCGACGCCGCCAGGTGAGCGTGCGGTTCGCCGGGGGCACTCGAAGCTGCGGTGACGAGTTCCACCAGCCCGGAGACGAGCGGCAACCCGAGCTCGTCGTAGTGGGGCAGGGCCGGGTCGCTCGACTGGCCCCGCCCGCCCAGGTGACGGATGAGCGAGATCGGACGCGAGGTGTCGTAGGTCGCCTTGAGGCTCCAGGCGGCGATGGCGGCATCGTGCAGCGCGCCGTTGAGGGCCAGGTACATGCGGGTGTCCCACTCGAGGCGGTCGACCTCGTCGCCCGTCCCGCCGATGCGTCGCGAGAGACGAGGGTCGTCCGAGACGGTGTTGGCCAGCACGTTCCAGTGCCCCGGCGGCGTCTCCGAACGCGGGCCGTCCGCCCAGTACTCGGCGAGCACTCGGCCGTAGTCGGCGGGGTCCACGCACTCGGTTTCGTACGGGTCACCCGTGACGGGGTTCTCCGGGTATCCGTCGCCGTCGTCGGTGCCGAGCGAGCTGTCACCGCGTGAGGCCGGAGAGATGTCGACGCACGGCGCGGTGCCGGGCTCCAGATCGGCACTGCGGCGGATGACGGACAGAACGTTCTCGACGACGATGGCGCGAGTGGCCGGGTCGGCGAGGGAGGGCGGCGGGCCCGGATCGATGGGAGGAGTCCCGGGGGCCACGTCGAGCGCGAAGGAGGTGACCTGGCCCCAGTGCGAGCCGATGAAGTTCTGGACGTTGCTCGTGACCTGGCCGTTCTGGGTCTCCGCGTTGTCCATCAGGAGTGGTTGCCACCGATCCGGGTCGACCATGGTCGCACCCGTCTCCGCGACCGGCAGAGGATCGTTGACCGCGTCATAGGAACCGTCGCGGAAGTTCTGGTCCTGGAGCGACCCGTCCCGCATGCCGGCCTCGATGATCGTGGAGGCGATCTGGTGGCCGATCGCCGCGGGGGTGTCGCCGGTGACCACCGCCCCCGGTTCGGCGGGGGCTGCAAGGCACAGCGCAGTCATCGTGTCGTCGAGCTCGTCGAGGGTCTGCTCGCCTGCCGTCGCCCCGCCGTACCGGTTGGTGAGGAGGTCGTGGGCGGCGTAGCTCATCGCCTCCTCGCGCGCGGCCGTGAGGTCGGCGCCGGGATCGACATCCCGGTCGGCGAACACCCCCGTGCCGGGGTCGTCGAAGGCGGTCCAGGCATCCCACAGGGCGGCCGACAGGTGGTAGAGGTTGCGGGCGTGCACCGTCGGGGCGGGGAAGTCTCGGCGTATCGCCGACAGGGCCGCTTCGTCCCACACCCGGGCGACGGACCAACCGTCAGGGGTCGTGCGTTCGCACGGCGGGGGAGCGGGCTCCGAGCCGGAATCGTCGGAGCTGCAGCTGATCGCCACCAGCGCGATGGTGGCGATCAGGCTCGCCACCCGGGTGCGCCGATGCATCAGGAGACGCTATCGGCCGAGGATCGTGCCGCCGTCGACACAGATCGTCTGGCCGTTGATCCACGCCCCGTCGTCGGAGAGGAGGAACACGGCGGCATTGCCGATGTCGTCCGGCTGGCCGTAGCGGTTGGATCGCCCCATGCGTATGAGCCGATCGAGCCCGGCCTGGGGCATCTCGGCCAGCCCGTCGGTCCCGGGGATCGAACCCGGTGCGATGGCGTTGGCCCGGATACCCCGTCGACCATAGGCCGAGGCGATGTGGCGGACGACGGCGGTGATCCCCGTCTTGGCGGTGGCGTAGGCGACGCGTATGGGTTCCCCGGCGTACACCGCGCCGGAGACGGTGGCCACGATGCCGCCACCGCCTCGTTCGAGCATCGGCGGTATGGCGTGCCGGGCGGTGAGCAGGAAGCCGGTCAGTCCGACATCGAGGGTCCGCTGCCAGGCCTCGAGGGGAACGGTCACGAGGTCGTGGTCGCTGTCGGCTCCGAGGGTCCCGGCGGACATGTCCATCGCGTTGAAGTGGACGCCGTCGATCCCGCCGAACTCGGCGACGGCCCGTTCGATCAGGCCGGCCACCGAGGCCTCGTCCGACGCGTCGAACCGATGCGCGATGGCGCGGCCACCCCGGTCGGCGATGGCGGTCGCCGTCAACTCCGCACCGTCGAGGTCGATGTCGCCGACGACGACGAGGGCGCCCTCCTCCCCGAATCGGACGGCTCCGGCCGCTCCCAACCCGGGTCGACCGGGCGTGGTCCCACCGCCGGCGACCACGATCACCTTGCCGATCAGTCCTCGCATCATCGGATCATGGCATCCTCAGACGAGCTCGGGGTCCGCACTGATGTGGACCAGTGCCGGCCCGTGGTGCGCGAACGCCGCGGCCAACGCGTCGGGCACCTCGTCATTGCGGCCCGCTCGTAGCCCCAAGGCGCCGCACAGGCGGGCGTATTCGGCGAAGTCGGGGTTGTGGAGCTGGGTGTGCCACACGGGGTAACGCGCCGCCCGTTGCTCCTTGCTGATCTTGCCCAACATGCCGTTGTCGAGGAGCACATGGGTGATGTCCATCTCGTACTGCACCGCGGTGGTCATCTCCGCCAGGTACTGACCGAAGCCGCCGTCGCCGGTCACGGCCACGATCGGCCGGTCGCCGCCGCCGGCGGCCCAGGCGCCCATGGCGGCCGGGTACCCGAAACCGATCGATCCCAGGTACCCCGACATCAACACGGTCTGGCCGGCACACTCGAAGTACCGCCCGAAGGAGTAGGTGTTGTTCCCGACGTCGACGGCGATGACGGCATCGGCGGGGCAGACATCGCTCAAGGCGCCGAACACCGCGGCTGACGCCGCGCCGCGCCCGTGGTCGTCGGCGGCCCGCCGGCTCTTCTCGGCTCGCCAGATCGACCACCGTTCCCCGACGTCGGGGACCTGCGATGCCCAGACATCCCGGTCGGGGAGAGCGGCCAGGATGTCCGTCGCGCACTGTCCGACGGGGGCGAGGATGGGCACGTCGACCGCGTGGAACCGACCGAGCGCCGACGGGTCGTCGTCGACCTGCACGATGCGTTTGTACGGTGCGATCCCCGTGTGGTTCGAGAAGCTGGCGCCGAACACCAGCAGCAGGTCCGACTCGTTCATGAGCCAGCTGGCCACAGGAGTCCCGGATCGACCGAGCACGCCGGCTCCCAGCGGATGCCGATCGGGGATCTGGCCTTTGGCCTTGAACGTGGTGAGCACGGGCGCGCCCAGACGTTCGGCCAGCGACGTCACCGCGGCCATGTCGGATCGAGCGCCGTGCCCGACGATGATGACGGGACGTCGAGCGGTGCGAAGGGCGGCGACCGCTTCGGCCACGGCGGCCGGCGCCGGGATGGCCGGGTGCCGGGCGAGACGACCCGTGGGCGATCCGGACCGGGCCTCGAGGGCGGGCTGCACCTGAACCTCGTCCGGAATCACCAGATGGGCGACGCCTCGCTCCACGATCGCACTCTTGACGGCCAACGACATGAGCTCGGCGTGATTCGAGCCTCCGGTGACGGTGGCCGAGTAGACGACCGCGGAGGCGAACGCGGCCCCGAGGTCGAGGTCCTGGAAGGCCCCTCGACCCCGGACCGAGGAAGGCACTTGACCGGAGATGGCCAGCACGGGCGCCCGGTCGACCTGGGCGTCATAGAGGCCGGTAAGCAGGTTTGTCGAGCCCGGCCCGGCGATGGCGAAACAGGCCGCGGGCCGCCCGGTGAGCTTGCCGTACGCGGATGCCGCGAACGCCGCCGCTCCTTCGTGGCGGACCCCGACGAACGTGAGCCGCTCCGCTTCCTCGGCGCGTCGCATGGCGTCGGCGAAACCCAGGTTGGAATGCCCAACCATGCCGAACACGTGGGTCACGCCCCACTCGATCATGGTGTCGACCAGGAGGTCCGAGACGGTTCGCACGTGACCTTCGGGTGGGTCGAGGCGGACATAGACACCGTCGGGGCGGGTTTCGCAGGGGAATCGTTCTGGAGCGTCGTCGAAGCCGGGTGGCGGCTGGCCCGACAGAGGGTCGTAGTCGTAGCCATGCCATGGGCACCGGAGCCAGCCCTTCTCGATCGACCCTTCGCCCAGCGGGCCGCCTTGATGGGGACATCGATTGTCGAGGGCTCCGTACACCCCGTCGACCCGGGTCAAGGCGATCGATCGATGCCCGGCGACGACGGTGGTGACGCGACCGTCTTCGAGCGCGTCAGGGTCGGCGACGCGCACCCACTCGGGGCCGGATGTGTCCGTCACGGGTTGACCCCGGCGTAGGCGACACCGGTGAGGTGATGCAGATCCCGGTCGAACGTGGTCACGTCGTCGAGGCACAGCTCGCTCAGGCTGGTGTGTCCGCAGGCGCGAGTCATGACCTTCATCAGGTCGACGGTCGCCCGGAGGAAACGGTCGAGGCGCTGAGCGGCCTCGTCGACCGGTAGGCGGGCCCGAAGGTGAGGTTGCTGTGTCGCGATGCCGACCGGGCAGTTGTTGGTGTGGCAGGCGCGCATGCCCAGGCACCCGATCGCCTGGATGGCCGAGTTGGCGACGGCGACCGCGTCAGCGCCGAGAGCCAGTGCCTTCGCGAAATCCGGCGCGTGGCGGAGGCCGCCGGTGATCACCAGGGTGACATCGCCCCGCCCGCGGCGGTCGAGGTGGCGCCGGGCGCGCACGAGGGCGGGCAGGGTCGGCACCGAGATGTGGTCTCGGAAGAGAAGCGGCGCGGCCCCCGTACCACCACCGCGGCCATCGAGGATGACGTAGTCGACGCCGAGCTCGAGTGCCGCGTCGAGATCGGCCTCGATGTGTTGCGCGGACATCTTCACCCCGATGGGGATGCCACCCGAGCGGTCGCGGGCCTCGTCGACGAAAGCCCTGATCTGCGTCAACGAGGTCCAGTCGGGGAAGCGGGCCGGTGAGACGGCCGGCGTGCCTTCCGGTAGGCCGCGAACCTCGGCGATGCGGCCGGTGACCTTGTGGCCGGGGAGGTGTCCACCGGTCCCCGTCTTCGCGCCCTGACCCAGCTTGAGGTGCAGCGCCTGGACGTGGTCGAGGTGGTCCCACGACCAGCCGAAGCGAGCCGACGCCAGCTCGTAGAGATACCGCTGGTTCTCGGCCCGCTCCTCGGGAAGCATTCCGCCTTCACCCGAGCAGATGGCGGTGCCGGCCAGCTCGGCGCCGCGAGCGAGCGCGACCTTGGCCTCGAACGACAGCGAGCCGAAGCTCATGTCCGAGACGAAGAGGGGGATGTCGAGCCGAACCGGTTTGGTGGCTCGGGGCCCGATGACGACAGCGGTGTCAACGGGCTCCTCGTCGAGGCGGGGGAGTCTCGCCAGCTGGGCGGTCACGAACTGGATGGCGTCCCACTTGGGGACGTCGTCGCGAGAGACGCCCATGGCGCCGACCGGTCCGTGGTGACCGGACTTCGTGAGGCCGAACGTCGCCAGCTCGTGGATGTAGGCGACGAACGGTTCCTCGGGGACCATGTGCGGGTCACGGTAGGAACCCTGATAGGTGTCGGGGTCGTACGGTTGGGGATGGCGATCCTTGAACGCCAGGACCTCGGCCCGATCGATGCAGACCTCGTCGTCGGCGACCCAGCTGGTGAAGCGATGCAGAGCCTCGGCGTTGTTGTACACGCTGACCCCGCTGTCGATGCGGTAGTCCCAGCCATGGAGGCCGCAGAGCAGGTTGTCGCCGTCGACGTGACCGTCGGCCAGAAGCGCGCCGCGATGCAGGCACCGCCCGTACAGGACGGAGTGTGTTTCACCCCGTCGGACGATCACCAGATCGACATCGTCGATCGTGACTCCGATCGGCTCATGATCGGGCAGGGCCGTCCAGCGGGCGATCGCCACCGATGACGGTTCGGGTCGGACATCGATGGCGGCCACGGCTGCCCCTTTCGACATCTCGACATTGCTCCGGATCTTCCCGGGCGGCAAGGCGGCGCCTTTCTGGTGCGGTCGGATGACCGGTTAGTGTGCGCCCATGACCACGGACTACACGTACATCACCTACGAGCTGCAGGACGACGGCCGGATCGCCCGGATCATGCTCAACCGGCCCGATCAGCGCAATGCCCAGCATCGGGGCCTGCTCGTCGAGCTGAACGACGCCATGCTTCGCGCCGAGGCCGATGACGAGGTGCGCGTGGTGATCCTGGGTGGCGCCGGCACCATGTTCTCGTCGGGCCACGACCTCGGCTCGAAGTCCTCCATCGCCGAGCGCATGCCGGGCCCTGATCAGCATCCGACGTTCACCTCCCACGGCGGCACCCGCCAAGGCGCCGAGCAACTGATGCTGCAGGAGTGGCACTTCTTCTACGACAACACCCGCCGGTGGCGGAACCTTCGCAAGATCACCATCGCCGAGGTCCACGGCCCCGTGTTCGCCGCCGGCCTGATGATCATGTGGGCGTGCGACCTGATCGTCGCGGCCGAGAACACGACGTTCGCCGACGTGGTCGGAACTCGCCTCGGCATGTGCGGTGTCGAGTACTTCGCCCACCCGTGGGAACTCGGTCCCCGCAAGGCCAAGGAGCTCCTGCTCACCGGTGACTCCCTGTCGGTCGAGGAGGCGTTCCAGCTGGGCATGGTGGCCAAGATCTTCCCGGATGACCAGCTCCAGGAGAAAACCCTCGAGTACGCCCGCCGCATCGCCCAGCGACCCACCATGGCGGCGCTGCTGATCAAGGAATCGGTCAACCAGAGCCAGGACTGCATGGGCTTCTACAACGCCCTGAACGCCTGCTTCACCATCCACGAGTTGAACCACAGCCATTGGGCGTGGGTCCACGAGGACAACTTCCCCGCGGCACGTGTCGAGGACGGCATCGACGACTGGCGCAACGCCCCGCCGGTGATGCCCTTGGACAAGAACACGCCCTGAAGGTTTGGCCGGGAACGGAAGCGAGCGCAGCGAGCGAGTGAGTCCCGAAATCTCTATCGGTTGCGGAGGACGCGGCGCAGGATCTTGCCGGAGGCCGACTTCGGGATCTCGTCGATGAACTCCACGAGGTGGATCTGCTTGTAGGTGGCCACGTGGGGCTCGACGAACGCCGCGATCTCCTCCGCGGTGACCTCAGCTCCCGGCTTGCGCACGCAGAACGCCTTGGGGAGCTCGCCGGCCTCCTCGTCTGCGACGCCGATCACCGCGACATCGGCCAGTGCCGGATGGGTGATGAGGATGGCCTCGAGCTCGGCCGGGGGCACCTGGAAGCCCTTGTACTTGATGAGCTCCTTTACACGGTCGACGATGCTCAGGTAGCCGTCGTCGTCGAACACCCCGACGTCGCCGGTGTGCAGCCAGCCGTCGTCGTCGATCGTCTGCGCCGTGGCTTCGGCGTTGTTGAGGTACCCCTTCATGACGAGTGGGCCCTTGACCCAGAGCTCGCCCACACCGCCGACCGGCTGATCCTCACCGGTGTCGGGGTCGACGATGCGGCACTCCGTGTTGGGCACCGTGACGCCGGCCGTGCCGGGGCGGAGCCGGCCCGGCGGGGTGGCGTGGCTCACCGGTGACAGCTCCGTCATGCCATAACCCTGGACGACATCGCACCCGAGGCGTCGGGAGGCCTCCTGGGCCAGATCGGCGCCGAGCGGGGCGGCACCGGAGAACACGAGTTGGAGCGACGAGAGGTCGTACTGGTCGACGACCGGCTGTTTGGCCAACGCCAGCACGATCGGTGGCACCACGTAGAAGCGGCTGACGCGGTGGCGCTGGATCAGCTCGAGCGCCTGGACCAGGTCGAACCGGGGCATGGTGACGATGGTGCAGCCCTCGGCGAGCAGGCCGTTCATGAGCACCTGCATGCCGTAGATGTGGAAGAACGGCAGCACGGCCAGTGCGACCTCGCCGTCCTCGTAGGGGAGCAGCGGACCGCACTGGGCCAGGTTCGTGACCAGGTTGTGGTGGGTCAGCATCACGCCCTTGGGCAGGCCGGTGGTACCCGACGAGTACGGGAGGGTGGCGACGTGGGTGAACACGTCGATGGGCACCTGGGCGATCGGATCGCCGTAGAAGTCGTCGAGCGAGGTGCCCGGGGGACCGCCGTCGATCACCACGATCTCGCCGATCGAGGTCCCTTCCGCGGCGGCGCGGGCGACATCGACCAGCGAGCTGATGGTGACGAGGACAGTGGCGCCGGCATCGACGAGCTGGAAGTGGATCTCCTCCGCTCCGTAGGTCGGGTTGACGGTCGTCACGGCGCCGCCGGCCACCGCCGTCCCGTGGAAGACGATGCCGTATTCGGGCATGTTGGGCGCCAACAACGCCACGACGTCTCCGGGCTGGAACCCCCGGCTGGCCAGGCCACCGGCAAAACGGTGGATGCGGTCCGACAACTCCGCATAGGTGTAGGCGCGGTCGCTCGGCCCGTCGATCAACGCCGGCCGGTCCGGGTGTCGGTCGGCCAGGCGCAGGATGTAGGCCGTGATCGGCAGCTCCGGGATGTCGACGTCCGGATAGGGGCTTCGATGGATGATCACGTCTGTCTCCCGGTGCTGCGTTCGGCCGACATTGTCTCGTGCGAACGAGACGTTCGACATTGTCACCTGACGGGCGGGCGTTCGCCACTATCCGCGACGGGCCGCGGACCTTGACGTACGGCATTGGGGGCGCGAACGTGACAAGGGTCTCACCATCGGTGGGGCAGGGGAGGGAGAACCCATGTACCTGTTCAGTCGCCGTTCTCAGATTGCGGGCGGTCAGATCGTCGACGGTGTTTCCCATGCATTGGAGCTGACGAGAATCGTCACCTCCGTCACGGGCATGCCGGTGGCGACCTGGTCCACCGTGATGTCGTCGCCCGTCGGAGGGCTGGGGTGGAGCACCGTGTTCGACGACCTCGATCAAACCAACGAGCGAATGGGGGCGCTCATGGCTGACAGCGCCTACCTGGCCGCCGCCACGAAGGCCGCGGACCTGTACCTCGGTCCGCCCACCGACGTGTTGAGCCATGTCGTCCACGGTGGACCGGCACCTGACGGCCCCCCCGCCTATGCGAGCGTCGTCGTGGGTGAGCTCGCGCCAGGTGCCTTCACGGCCGGCATGGCGGCGGGCGTCGAGGTGGCCATGGCGGCCGAATCGGTCACCGGACGTCCGACGATCTTCCTGAAGTCTTTGACCGGCGACTACGCCGGAGTCGGTTGGATCTCGGGCGCCGCGTCGTTGCGGGAGGTCCAGGACGCCAACACGGCCATGATGGCCGATGCCGGGTGGGCCGCCCTGCTCGATCGAGTCGGCGGCTCGTTCCAACCCGGTGCCCAGAGCCAACTCCTTCGGCGCCTGTCCTGACCTCCGGCTTCGCTCAGCTCGGGCGGGGCGCGGGGTAGAGCAGGCGCGCCAACCCGTACGCGGCGATGGCGCCCATCAGTTGCGCCCCGATGAACGCCGGCGCCGACGCGGGTTCGATTCCCGCGAACGTGTCGCTGAACATCCGGCCGATGGTGACCGCCGGGTTGGCGAAACTGGTCGACGACGTGAACCAGTAGGCGCCGGCGATGTAGCCGGCGACGGCGTACGGCGCCGCCGAGCTGCGCCCCGACCGCACGACGCCGAACACGACGAGCACGAGACCGAAGGTGGCGACTCCTTCGGCGAACATAAGGTGACCGGCCGAACGGTCGGTCGTCGACCACGTCACGGGATCGAGGTCGAACATGAGGTTGGCGACGATGGACCCCACGATGGCCCCCACGGTCTGTGCTCCCGCGTACGCCAAAGTCGTCCGCGCTGACCCGCTGCCGAACAATCGGTCGACGAGGGTCACCACCGGGTTGAAGTGGGCCCCCGAGACCGGTCCGAGAGCCAGGATGAGCGCGGCCAGCACGCCGGCGGTGGCCACGGTGTTCTCGAGCAGTTGAAGCCCGGCGTCGGTGCTGCGTCGTTGGGCCATGATCCCTGAGCCGACGACCGCCGCGACGAGCAGCGCGGTGCCGACCGCCTCGGCGACGAGTCGCGTGGTGAGGGGCGGCACCGCTCGGGCGGCCTCAGGGCCGCTCACGAGCGTCGGGTGGCCGGTGCGCCGAGCAGTCGCTCCACCAGCTCATCGACCCGCCCGAGGATGTCGTCGCGCACCTGGCGGACCACCTCGATCGATTGGCCGGCGGGATCGGTGAGTTCCCAGTCCTCCCGATGCGTGCCCGGGTAGACCGGGCACTCGTCGCCGCAGCCCATCGTGATGATGGCGTGAGCCGACCGGGCCATGTCGTCGGTCCACTTCTTCGGCGTTCCCGAGGCGATGTCGATACCGATCTCGGCCATGACCTCGACCGCGGCCGGGTTCACCTGCATCCCGGGGGCTGATCCGGCGGACAGGACCGTGATGCGATCACCGGCCACGTGGCGAAGGTAGCCCGCGGCCATCTGGGAACGACCGGCGTTGTGGACACAGAGGAACAACACCGTCGGACGAGTCGACATGACACCATTCAACCCGACGACTTTGGCCAATAGGTGAACGCACGGCAACGGGAGAACATCGGCCAACTACGGTCGGCGTCGTGCCCGCCGACCCGTCGACCCTGATCCGTCCCCTGCCGCCGCGAGCCGACATCGTCATGCCGTGGGATGCCGCCGTCATCGATCCCGTAGCGGCCTTGGCGTCGGCTCGCCGGGAACTGGGAGACACGTTCTTTCTCGACAGTGGCGGGACCACCTACCAGTTCCTCTTCTCGCCGGCGGGCATCCGATCGTTCTACGAGCTGCCCGAGGACCGCGCCAGCAAGGGTCTCGCCGACTGGATGATGTTGCGGCGCAAGGTCCCCGACGAGCTCTTCGAAGGCCGCCGCACGTTCCCGCACGAGCTCTTCGGCCGCGAGGACACGGCGCGATATCTCGATCACCTGGCGTGGGCGGTCGGCGTCGAGTGTGAGCGTCTCGGTGCCAGCGGCGAGTTCGACGTGTTCACATTGGCCCGCCGGCTCGGCCATCGGCTGGGGCTGGCCTGCTGGGCTGGCCGAGAGGCCGCGGAACCCGGACCGCGGTTCGAGGCGCTGATGGTGGAGCTCGATCACCTCGACGCCTCGGATGCGTTCGTCCGGCCCGAACTCATGGCAGACGTCCAAGCCGGCGACAAGGGCATCGAGCGAGTGGCCCTGGCTCGCCTGGAGACCCTCCTGGGCGAGGCGTTGGCCGAGCGCCGGGCGGCCGACTCGCCGCAACCGGCGCTCGTCAACATCGTGGTCGAACGGTGGGCCGAGGTGACGGAGCCGGAACGGTCGACCGGCATGTCCCGCGACATCGTCCTGGTGCATCTGGCCTCGATGTCGAACCTGTTCGCCGCTCTGGGTTGGATGCTGGTCGACCTCCTCGCCCACCCCGAGGCGTCTGCTCGCGTGCGAGGTGGCGACCGTGCGTTCGCGGAACGGTGTGCGCTCGAATCGACCCGCCTTGCGCAACGTTCGATCATGATGCGAGCGGTGCTGGTGCCCGTCGTGGTCGACGACGGCGATGTCACGTATGAGGTCGACCCCGGTGTGGTGGTGGCGACCCTCCTGCCGCTCACGAACACGTCGGCGGCGCCGGGTCTCGACACGTTCGATCCCGACCGTTGGAACCGTCGCCGGCTCCGCGACGACACATCCCTCGCCGCTCGTGAGATGGTCACCGCGTTCGGACACGGCGCGCACACGTGCCCCGCCCAGCCGTTCTCCCTGGCGGCGATGGTCACTGCTGCGACGACGATCGTTCAGACGTTCGAGCTGGAGCCCCGGTTCACCACGGCGATCCCGCCGTCGGGCCAGATCGGTGGTGTTGCCCGCAGCGCCAACCCGTGCCCCGTGGCGTATAGGCGCCGCTGACTGGCGTCGCAATTCGGGTGTGAGACGTCGAGAAAGTCCCGGCGCGAGCTCCCGACAATGACCGCGCTCTGAGCGGGATGAAGTCGAGCGAGCCTCGGCTCTGGCTCAAGCGGACGCGAGTCCGACCTCGATCCTCGGCCGTGTAAGACGATCGCCAATGACGCTCATTGCCGACTGACGAAGGCGCACCTGGAGCAGTTCGAGACGCGCTCGCCAATCTCAATGCAGATCCAACCGCGAAGCCGGCGAAGCTACGCCACGCCATGTCAGAATATCGCACGATGTGCGATATTCTGCACCTCGTCTGATGGATCGCACACCGATCGAGGAATGACCATGGACGTCTCGATGCCGATCACGACGGTTGTTCCGAGTCTTGATGGACCCGTCCTTGCCGCCCTTGCGGCGACTTCTGGGCCGATGGGGCTCGCCGCCGTTCACGAGCGCGCCGAGCGCGGGTCGAAGTCCGGGGTCCGGTCGGTGCTGCTGAGGATGATCGACGAGGGCCTCGTGCTCGAGGTCCCCGGCGGATACGTGCTCAACCGGGACCACCTCGCGGCGCCAGCAGTGCAGCTGCTCGCCACCCTCCACGGCGAGCTGACCAACCGCATACGCGGCGCAGTTGAAGCGTGGCCGACCCATCCAACGCTTGTCGGCCTGTTCGGTTCGGCCGCCCGTCGAGACGGAGACGCCAGCAGTGACATCGACGTGCTCGTCGTGTCCGAGGACCCCGACCTCGACGACCGAGTCGACGAGCTCGCCGAGCAGATCCGCCGATGGACTGGCAACCGGGCACAGGTCATCGGCCGGACGCCCACCGACGTCGCACGACTGCGGCGCGCCAAGGAGCCGATCCTCGCCGAGTGGACTCGAGATCTCGTCGCGATCGTTGGCGACCACACCGCGCTCGGGAAGCTGGCATGATGGCTCGGTCGAAGACGCGAACCCAGTCGTGTGACCGCAGCGACGCACTCACCCGGCTCGCTCAGTCGGAGTCGTTCCTCCTCGCTGCTGAGCTGATCGTCGACGACGACAGTGACGATGCGACTCCAAACGTCGCGGCATCGCTCGCAGTGCTCGCTGGCATTGCCGCTTCCGACGCGGCCTGCTGCGCGCGACTGGGAGCCCGAGCTCGAGGCCAATCCCATACGGAGGCCGTCGACCTCCTCGGCACGGTCGAGCCCGGCGGTGCCGACATGGCGAAAGACCTCCAGCGGCTCCTGAACCGCAAGGATGATTCGCAGTACGGCCTGGCGTTCGTCTCCTCAGCCGAAGCCGGTCGCATGGTTGGCTGGGCAAAGCGCCTTTTGGGCCACGCGCGGCGGGCCGTCGAGGTGTAGTCAGCGCGGTCGGTGCGTGGAGAAGGTGCGGGGATCTGCGGCTCGCCTACTCGGTCGCGCAGGAGGACTTCCCGAATCAGCGCAAGCCCGACTTCGCCTCGGTGACCTTCGGGACGAGTGCGCGACCACCCGTGTGCCTCGACGTACTCCTGCTGTCTTTCTGGGTCGACCCGAACTCGGTGTCGCAGGCCGATGTCACCGATTGCTCGGCCCCGTCGCCGCCGGTGGCCTTCATCGGGGGCCGTAGGGCGTCAGCCCTCCTTGGGGACCAGCCAGTGCCACGACTCGCCGTCGTGGCGGCGAACGATCTGCGCCGGATTTCCGATGGCGACCGAGAAGTCCGGCACGTCGGAGCGCACGACTGCGTTGGCGCCGACGACGGCGTTGCGGCCGATGCGGACGTGGCCGACGATGGCGGCTCCGATGCCGATCCACGCCCCGTCGCCGATCTCGACCTCTTTGCCGTCCATGAGACCCTGCTGGTTGATGGGGAGGGTCACGTCGTCGTAGTTGTGGCCGGTGTCGGAGATGTAGACCCGGTCGGCGATGAGCACATTGGCGCCGATCGTCACCCGATTCACCGCGGTGAGCCGATGGAAGTGGCCGATATAGGTACCGTCGCCGATCGTCACGTTCACGCCGCGATCGGGTCGGAGGGCTTCGATGACGGCGAACGACCCGATGGTCACCCACGATCCGACTCGGATGGCCGACGGGTTGACGATCGACAACGTCGGCGTCTTGAGCTCGGACACCGGGCCGAAGGAGGCGAAAGCGGGCAGGTCGGGATCGTTCTCGTTCATGGTGCTACCAGTGTGGATCGTGATGTTCGCCTCGGTCGCCATCGGCGGACGAACGTCGTGATCGGAGCGACGGCCTCCCGGGGGGTGACCCACACAGTCAGGGCGGCGATCCCGGCCAGGCTGAACACCTGGACGGAGGCGCCGATCTCGATGAACAGGTGGAAGCCGATGGCGACCCACACGGCCAGCACCCGGGTGCGGCGGAACCACAAACCGGTGCCGATGAACAGCTCCGTAGCCAAGATCACGGGGGTGAACCAGGCGTGGAACGTACGAGACGTGAGCAGGTCGACCACACCATCAGGGAGGCTCTGGAGGTGCTCGGTCGATCGAGCGATGCGGTCCTGGTTCACCAGCCCACTGCGCCAGTCCGGGTCGAGCACCTTGCTGATCCCCGAGCCGAGGTACGCCGTGACCGCGAGGGCACGCGTCAGCCAGACGCCCCAGAGACGGGCGTACGCCGGTCTGGGTCGGCCGAAACGCCGGGCCACCAGAGCGTCGAGCGACAGCGCCCGATCGGTGGGGACGAACGACAGTCCGAAGAGCAGGTAGATGAGGAACGCGCGGTTGTGGTGGAACCCGGTCTGGTCGAGCAGGACGTTGTAGGCGACCACCGCGCACGCGACCGGCGTGGCGATCCGTGAGCCGAGGCCGACGACCATCAAGGCCCCGGCGGCCACGCCCGTCCACAACATCGCCGTGTACAGCGACGGGGACGGGTCGGGCAGCCAGCCCCAGAACGGGATGTGGAATCGGTCGTGGTAGGTCCGACCTTCGAGCGCAGGCTCGAGCATGGCCTTCAGGTGGATGATGACGATGGCCCCGAACAGGGCGCGGGTCAGCGCGTAGGGCCGCGCATCGCCCGGCTCGTCGAAGACCGAGCGCCAACGGGCCTGGAGCGGCAGATGCACGGTCGTCGAGGTCACGTCGCTTCCGTCCGAATGCTGCTCGACCGGGTCGTCTGCTCGCGGAGACCGCTCGACAGGGTCGTCTGCTCGCGGAGACCGCTCGACAGGGTCGTCGTGTACGGACCTCGGGTGTTGTGGAACCACGTCACCTCGGCGACCAGCCGATCGGTCTCGGTGTCGGCCGGTGTGTGGTGGGCGACCCAGTCGAGGGCGTCGTCGAGGAAGTCGATGGTGTTGTCGGCGCCTCCGCTCGCGTGCCTCAGGCGGCCCAGGCCCTGAAGCTGCGGGGGCACCAGGGCGTTCCACCGGTAGCCCTCCCACTCCCCGCCCTCCACCGGCACGAGTACGCCGTCGATCTCGCGGTACAGGTCGACCTGCCACTCGTCCGACGCGTTGAACGGTTGAAAGGCGAACAAGCGGTGCGGGTCGTGATAGCCCCGCACCAGCAACGCGAGTGCTCCGGTCACGACCGCTACGAAGAAGCAGCGGACGGCGCGATCTCGTACGGTCGAGCGGGCGAGCGCAGGGCCGGGGGGCGGCTCGGCTTCCACGGGCCGATGGTAGTTCGGCGCCCGGGCCGGCCCTCGATCGCCGCCGCGGCTCACCGTGACCGCGGGCAGGCGAGTCGAGTAGACCGGGGCGGTGCATTCGCCCGGCCCGGCCACCGTTCGCCAGGTGTTCCAGGTCCGAGATTTCCGGACGTTCTGGATCACCTCGGTGGTGTCCCAGGCGGGCAGCTTCATGCAGAGCGTGACGGTCCCGTTCATCCTTCACGACCTGACCGGATCGAACGCCTGGGTCGGCCTCGGGGTGGCGGCAGGTATGGGGCCGTCGGCGATCCTCGCGCCCTTCGCCGGGACGTGGTCGGATCGCGTCGAGCGTCGCCGTCTGCTCGCGATCGCCAACCTCATCCAGTTCGTGTCCTCCGGCGCGTTGTGGATGCTGGCGGCCACCGGGAACCTGCGTCCCGGCCCGATCGTGGCGCTCCTCGCGGTGAGCGGGTGCGGCATGGGTCTCCAGTTCACGACCCAACTGGCCCTGGTGCCGCTCCTCGTGCCCCCCTCGTACCTGCCGGTGGCCTCGAGGATCAACTCGGTGACCTTCCCGGCCGCTCGGAGCTTCGGACCCGCGGTGGCCGGTGTGGTCCTGGCCCGATTTGGTGCGACCTGGACCTTCGGCATCAACACGGTGTCGTTCCTCGTGGTCATCTGGGGCCTGGCGGTGATCTCACCTCGAGCGACCCCGGTCGTGGAGCGGGTCCAGTCGGGGTGGGCTCAGTTCCGAGATGGGTTGCGGTACATCTCCCAACAGAACCTCCGCCTGGCCATCGCCACCGGCTGCACGGTGTCGGTCTTCGCCCAGTCCCTGTCGATGCTCACCGCTGGTCTGGTCGCCGAGGAGTACCACGGTGGACCGGGCCTGATCGGCAACCTGGTGGCCCTGCACGGGTTGGGCGCGCTGGTGGGCTCGTGGTTCCTGATCACGCGAAGCGACGCGTTCGGCGTGGCTCGTACCGTGACGTCCGGCATGCTCGTGAGCGCCGCCGGCATCCTCGCCGCGGTCGCCACGACGGATTCACGAGTGGCGTACGGCGCCTACTTCGTCCAGGGCATCGGGCACGTCACGACAGGTTCGTCGATCGTCACCGCCATCCAGACGAAGCTCCACGAGACCTACCGCGGGCGGGTCATGGGTGTGCACATGCTGGGCCTCCAGGCCGGGCTCCCGATCGGTGCCGGCATCGGGGGTCTGCTGGGGGATCAGATCGGGCTCCGCCCGACGTACGCCCTGTACGTGGGCGCCATCGTCGTGTTCGTCGCCGTAACCCAGGTCCGGTTCGACGGCTTGGCCCGATTCGACGACGCGACGGCTCCCGAGCTGCTCGTTCGGTCCGACGGGTGACCGACGCGGGGCAACCCGATGATGGCACCGCGCCTCGTCGTGATAGACCGCTCCAACGGTGACCCGAACGTCCGATTCCGCGCCGGCGCTCGAGCCGCCCTACCCCGACGGCGTCGTAGACATCGACGAGCGACGGTTCGTGCTGAGGGCCGGAGCGTTCGGCCCCGACCGTGACGCGGTGATGGCGATGCGCCATCGCCGGCAGAGCCGGCGCTTCGGGCAACGCGATCTCTCCGATGTCGTGTATCGCGTCTACGCCACCGTGCTGCTCACGCTGTTCGCGCTGAGCCAGATCGGGGGCGTGGTGGGGGACGAGCCGCTGTCCGACTCGACGTCGGCTCGGTTGGTCCGCCTCGGCCCGGCCTGGATCGGCCTCGCCGCCAGCGTCGTGGTGCTGGCCGGCGCGCGCTCGGGTTGCCGGGGCGGGCCCGTCGCCATCGAGGCCTCCGATGCCCAGCACCTCCTCGGCGCGCCCCTTCACCGGTGGGTCGTGATGCACCGGCCCGCCGCCCGCCTGCTCGTTCAGGCCCTGGCGGCGGGAGCACTCGTCGGCGCGCTGGCCGGGGACATCGCCGCCGAGCGGTTCGCCGGATCACCGGTCATGTGGGCCGTCGGCGGAGCCTTCGTCGGCGCCTCGGCCACCACCGTGTCGGTGGGTGTCGGGTTGGTGGTGGCCGGTCGGCGCTGGCCGTCGCGCCTCGTGACCCCGGTGGGACTCGCCGTCATCGGGTGGTCGGTGCTCGACATCGTCACCGAGGGCGAGACGTCGCCGTTCACGGTGCTCGGTCGCGCCGCGTTCTGGGGTGACCGCTTCTGGGCGTGGGCCTTGCTCTGGTGCGTGCCGGTTGCTGTCGCGGCGGTCATGGGGCTCGGCTGGCTCGGTGGTGGATCCGTCGAGGACGCGCGCCGGCGCACGGCGCTGGTGGGCCAGCTCCGTTTCGCGGTCGCCCAGCGGGACCTCCGCACGGTGATGCTGCTGCGGCGGCAGCTGGCGTCGGACCTCCCCCGGGTCCGGCCGTGGGTCTCCCCGCCGAGATGGTTGGCGGACCGGGCTCCGATCCTGGCCCGGGATCTCGTCAGCACCGCTCGGTGGCCGCTCCCCCGGATCGCCCGGGTCATCGCTTTGGCGGTAGCGGCGGGGCTCTGCCTGCGAGGGGTGTGGTCCGGCACGACACCGCTCGTGGTCGCGGGTGGTGGGGCGCTCTACATCGCCGCGCTCGACGTGGTCGAACCACTCGCTCAGGAGGTCGATCATCCGTTGCTCCTGTGGAGCATCCCGATGCCCCGGGGCGATGTGCTGATGCGCCACATCGTCGGTCCGACGCTGGTGATGACCGGTCTGGGGATCGTCGCCGGGGTCGCCGCCCTGCTCGCGGGCTTTCAAGCCGCCGTCGGGCTCGGCGCCGTGGTGCTCGTCGTTCCGGCGGCTCTGGCCGCAGTGGCGGGCGCGGCGCTGAGCGTGGCGTCCGAACCCGTGCTGTCGACGGAGAACGAAGGGTTCATCCCACCCGAGCTGGCCGGCCCGCGCGTCCTGATCAAAGCGGTGTGGCCGGTGGCGGTGGCCACCGCCGGAGTGGCGCCGGTCGCGATGGCGGCACGGGCGAGGGCGGGAGGCGACGATGCCTTCGCCTCGCTCCTCACCACGACCGGGTTGTCGTTGGCGTTGACGGCGCTGGTGCTGGGGTGGATCTGGAAACGTGACGCCATCATCGACTCGATGGCCACCGCCGGGGAGGCGCGATGAACGGTCGTCTGAAATCGTCGGCTGATCGTCAGGTGCCGCTCCGCCCCACGGCGGCCGTCAGCGCGATCGGCCTCGAGAAGAGCTACGGCGACGTGACGGTGCTCGGTCCGCTCGACCTGACGATCGAACGGGGCGAGTCGGTCGTGCTGGCCGGGCACAACGGGTCAGGAAAGTCGACCTTGCTCGGTGTCGTCGCCGGCACCATCGAATCGTCGGAGGGGCGGGTCTCGGTCTTCGGGCGAGCGCCCGGCTCGCTGGCCTCCAGAGCGGCGGTCTCCTACCTGCCCGACACGCCGGTCCTGTACGACGATCTCAGCGTGGTCGAGCACCTCGACCACATCGCCCGTCTCCACGGCCGCCATGACCCCGAGCGGGTCGACGAGCTGATCGACCGCCTGGGGTTGCGCCACCGGTGCGAGGACCTTCCCTCCCGTTTCAGTCGCGGGCTCCGGCAACGCACGGCACTGGCGGTCGGGCTCGTTCGCCCGTTCGATCTGTTGCTCGTCGACGAGCCGTTCGTCGGGCTCGATCGGTCGGGTCGAGAGGCTCTGACCGCGCTCATCGACGAAGCCCGGGAGCGGGGCGCGACGGTGGTCGTCGCCACGCACGAACCGACGCTGCTCCAGACCTTCGACCGATGTGTCGGTCTCCATGATGGGGACCTGGTGTTCGATGGTCCACCCGGCGACTACTCGGCCTGAACCGCCGCGATCGAGCCCGCTTGCGCCGCCAGGGTGGCGAGACGTGCGGTGACCCCCGGGCTGATGGGGAGTCCGGAGTGGGTGACCATCTCGACCCACCGATGCGCGATGTCGTGATGGAGCAGCGCGAACCGTCGGGTGGTGACACTGCGGGACCGCTGCGTCGGTTCGTCCCGGACCACATCGATCAGGTCGCCTGGCAGGTCGGAGCCACGGAGCGGGAACGGGATGGGATCGACCGGGGCGATCCGCTCGCGAAAGGCGCGGGTGGCGACGGGCATGTCGCCAGCCAGGACGCATCCGGCGGCCATGGCTTCATAGAACCGTGCCCCGACCTCGCCGGTGCCCGTGCGATGGACCGGGTCGTCGAAACGGGCGGTGTTGGTGATGAAGACCTTGGTCCGGGCGGCGACGGCGTTGTACATGGCGCGGTGTTCGAGCACCGAGCCGACGTCTTTGATGCGGTGGGTGTCGAACCAGTAGAACCCGCCGTTCGCCTCGACCCAGCGCGTGAGAGCGACATGTTGATCGGGTGAACGGCGGCCGACATTCACGATGTCGATCGGACGACTGGGCACACCTTCGACCGGAACCGCGAGCACATCCAACAGTGGGGGGACGACCTCGACGGTCCTCAGTCGTTTGGCGCGGAGGTGTCCGAGGTCGACGCCTTCGGTGCCGACGAAGAGGTGATCGACCTCGCGGACGAGGCGCCGGACGGTCTCGGGGTACCGTCGCAGATCCCGCTCCGAGATCTCCGACACGTGCAGCAGGTTCGTCTCTCCCACCCGGTCCCAACCCCGGGTCGACATGACCAGCGCGAGCTCGAACAGGTCGTTCACGGCGATGAAGGCGAGGTCCGCCGGAGCGCCCGGTTCTGGGTCGAGCCGACGAGTCGTCAACCCGCCGAGCGAGACGATCCGGTGCCCGAGACGGGTGTCCAAGGCCGAGCGGCCGGCCGATGGAACCTTCGGCGTGATCAGGTGGAGCTCAGCGCCGAGGCAGTCGACGAGCACGTCTTCGGCCTGGACGACACCACCGTTCCACGGGACACGTCGGACCTCACGGGTGCTGATGACAGCACATCTCATCGCATACCCCCCGCAGGATCTGTGTGACTCCACACATCGTCGACGTGACCCGACATGGTGTCAACCTGATCGGGTGGGCGCGAGAGCCCATCGGCGGGGTCGTGCGATCATCGGGCACCGTCGCCTCGGAGGAGGGCGGGCACCGTGCGAGCCAGGATCGACAGGTCTCGGCCGAGGGATCGGGTCGAGGCGTAATCGACGTCGAGCCGGAGCATGTCGAGGGTGCCCAGCCGGCTCCGGCCACTGACCTGCCACAGTCCCGTCAGGCCGGGCTTCACCGTGAACCGGGCCCGCGCCGAGGGCGGGAACATGTCGGCCTCCCATGGGAGGCACGGCCGAGGGCCCACCAGCGCCATGTCGCCCACGAGGACGTTCATCAACTGAGGGATCTCATCGAGGCTGGTCCGCCGGAGCCAGGAGCCGATCCGGGTGACGTGGGAGTTGTCGGCCGGTTTGTAGCTCCCGTCGACGGACGTGTCCTCTCCTCGGAGCTCCCGCTCGATCATGTCCCGGGCGAGGTCGGGGGGTGCGTCGGCCCTCATCGTCCGGAATTTGTACATCGTGAACGGTCGACCGTCGAGGCCGACGCGGGAATGACGGAACAACGCCGGACCCTTGCTGGTGACCCGGATCAGGACACCGATCGCGACGAGCAGTGGCGACAGGAGGGCCAGCACGACCGTGGCCCCGACGATATCCAGCAGCCGGGTCGCCAGGAGGTCGGTGCGGCGCCGGGCGCGGCTCGGGAGGTCAGCCATCCCCATCCGTTTCGTATCGGCGCCGGAACACGCTGTACCTGAGGGCGGCGGGCACGACGGCAGGGTCGCGCCAGGAGATGCAGCTCTTGGCCGGGCACCGAGCCGCGAACAGGGCCCAGCTGAAGAGCCCCACCCCCGCTTCACGCGCGGCGTGGATGTCGTGCCACGGCTTGATCCATCTCACGGGGTGGGTGACCGGCCGGGTGGTCGGCCGCGGCTCGCCGACCAGATCGGCGTAGACGAGGGCGGGGATGTTGACGCCGGCCAGCGCGCCTGGGAAGTGCCAGAGGTTGAACCGGGCGTTGATCTCGAGGAGGCGATGTCGGCCGTCCGGGCCCAGCTTGAAGTCGAGCTTGCCCACGCCCGTCAGACCGGTTCGCTCGATCACCTCTCGCCCCGCCGCGAGCGTGTCCGGCAGGTCGAGGACCTCCACCGCGCTCGACACGCCGAACGCGGCCGGGCGAGTTCGGATCTTTCGTCCCGTGAACTCGCCGGCGATCTCCCCTCGGTCATCCACGTAGACGTGATAGCTCACGATGCGCGACTCCGGGCCTTCGATCAGCTCCTGGATCACCAAGCCGGCATCCAGGGTTTCGAACGCCGCCCACAGCTCCTCGAGTTGCTCGTAGGACGTGACGAGGACGGCCTTGGCCGCCCCGGCGCTGGGCTGCCAGTCGTGGGTTCGCCGAAGTGTCGGCTTGACGAGAGCGGGGAGGTCGAGGCTGGACCGCGGCGGCAGCGCGGAGCCCTTGGGCAACGTGATCGTGGCTGGAACGTCGAGTCCGACGCGCTCCGCCAGGGCGGCGAACCTCTCCTTGTCGACCAGGTCCTCGCACAGCTCGCGACCGGCCACGACGAACCGGAACGACGGCTCGAGCCGGTCCCGATGGCGCGACACCATGAGTTGCTCGGCGTCGCCCTGGTAGAAGAGCACCGGGCGTTCTGGTTCGTCAGCGGCCGCCTCCAGCAGGCGATCGACCATCACCTCGGGCTCGTCCCAGATCTCCACCGTGTCGATCTGGCGGCGCACGTACCGAGATCGCGCCGGGGGCGTTCCGGGAGCGCTGGCGGACACGATGGGGATTCCGCTACGGCCGATCGGCGTGACGAGATCCATGTCGCCCATGACGAACGCGACCGGTCTCGCCGCCGTCGTCGGGAGGGCGGGGCGATGGGCGGACACGTCAGGTGAGCCCTAGGCTGGGGGTCGAAGAAGGGGTCTGCGTAGGTTGACGTTGGGTGATCTCGGAGGCACTGATGGCGCTGAGTCTAGGCCCGCGGACGTGAGTGGATCGGCTGCCGACGGGGTCGTGGCCAAGCGGCGTCGGGCTCGTTCGTTCGTTCGGGTGGTGGTCGCGCTCGCCGGTGTGGGCGCCGCTCTGGGCCTGAGTGCCGCGGCCGGCGACGGCCCGCCGCACGTCCCGGTGCCCGCACCGACGGTGGCACTGATCGAGGACGCCACGACCACCACGGCCGCGGTGACGGTTGACGACGCGACCACATCGACGTCGGCCGCAGCACCGGTCGACGACGCGACCACGCCGACGTCGGCGGCGGCGCCGACGGAGCCCGAGGCTCGTCGTGCGTTGACGGTCGACGGCAACCAGCTGATCGGGCCCGACGGATCACCGATGCGCCTTCTGGGCGTGAACCGATCGGGCGCCGAGTACGCCTGCGTCCAGGGCCTGGGGATCTGGGACGGAGCGGCCGATGCGACCGTCGTCGACGCCATGGCCTCGTGGGGCATCAACAGCGTGCGCGTGCCGCTCAACGAACACTGCTGGCTCGGCATCAACGAGGCCCCGGACGCGTTCAGCGGGCCGACCTACCGTGATGCCATCGTCGCCTTCGTGGACCTCCTCAACGAGCGGGGACTGATCGCGGTCCTCGATCTCCACTGGTCCGGCCCCGGTGATCGTTTGGCGCAGGAGAACATGCCCATGCCCAACGCCGACCACAGCGCCGACTTCTGGCGATCGGTCGCCGAGTCCTTCATCGATCATCCCTTCGTGCTGTTCGACGCGTTCAACGAACCCCACGACATCGACTGGGCGTGCTGGCGTGACGGCTGCACGATGCCCGAGGGCTACGAGGCGATGGGTATGCAGGGGCTCGTCGACGCGATCCGGTCGGTCGGCGCCGAGCAGCCGATCGTGCTCAGCGGCCTCCGCTTCGGGAATGACCTCAGCGAGTGGATCGAGATGGCCCCCGCCGATCCGGCCGGAGCTCTGGTGGCCGGGTTCCACGTGTACGACTTCAACCAGTGCGTCACGCCGGGCTGCTGGTCCGACACCGTCGCGCCCGTGTCGAAGGAGGTTCCGGTCGTGACGACGGAGCTCGGTGAAGCGACGTGTTCGAGCTCGTTCATCGAGGGCTACATGGACTGGGCCGACGACATGGACGTGTCGTACATGGGTTGGACCTTCAACGATTGGGACTGCGCTCAGGGGCCCGCGCTGATCCTCGATGAGTCCGGTACCCCGACCGCGTTCGGTCTGGGATTCCGCGACCATCTCCTGGAACTGCGTCGGCGCGAGTCCGCGGCGGAACCCGGTTCGTGATGCGCGCGCTCACCCACATCCACACCACGCACTCGTGGGACAGTCGGAACGGCATCGATCGGCTCCTGGGCCGTCTGCACGGTGCCGGCATCGAGCTGGCGCTCGTGTGCGACCACAACAGCTTCCAGGGCTCGCTCGATCTCCGGGCCCGTGTCGCCGCCCAGGGGATGGACCTGCGAGTGCCGGTGGCGGCCGAGGTCCGCACCGACCGAGGTGACGTCATCGTGGTGTTCGACCACGAGGACCACCCGCCCGTCGAGGCGATGCTGCGTTGGCGTGACCTTCCCGGGCTCGTGCGGGAGTCGGGTGGGCTGATCTGGCTCCCACACCCGTTTCAGAGCCACTCCGATGTGGAGGACTTGGCGGCCGAGGCGGACATCATCGAGGTGTTCAATGCCCGCTGCGGTACCGAGCAGAACGGGTTGGCCACCGAGCTGTGTCGGCGGCACGACAAAGTGCCGGCTTACGGAGCCGACATCCACCGGTTGAACGAGATCGGGCGTTTCTGGGTCGACTACGAACCCCAGGCCTCGGTGTGCACCACGCTCCTCCACGAACCGGTGTGTCCGGCGCCGGTGCGCACCCGCAAGAGCGACATAGCGGCCGCCGAGGTCGTCAACGGCGCCAAGCGGCGGCGCCCGGCGTTGACGGGTTTTCAGGTGGCGAAATGGGCGAAACACCGCGCCAAGGAGCTGGCCGGTCGGGCGCCGGATCGTCGCGGTCCATGATCCCAGCGGCCTCCGACCATCGAGATCCGCGCGCTTCCAGTGGCCGTCGGTGATGAAGTATGGTTCATCCAACGTCAACGTATGACAGTGGTTCTCTCGCCGTTCGGATCACGGCGATTGCGGGAGAATCGCCTGACCAGGTGAGAGGGAGGGTCACATGGCCGAGAATCGTCGGCGGCGGCCGGCTCCGGCAAGGCCACGCGCCGCGGCCAGCGACCACGGTTCGGGTCCGAGCATGGTCCCCATCGGCTCCGTCACGGCCGACGAGGTCGTCGAGCCGGCCGACCGAGTCGTCGATCTGACCATCGTCGGACCCGTGGACTCCTCCCCACCCCGCAAACGAGGCTCGAGTGCTCCAGTTCGCCGTGAAGTCGACCCGACCGAGCCGGCCGGCGACGAGGGCGATCCGTCCTCCGTACGGGACGGCGACGGGGCACCGATCGGTCCCCGGATCACGCCGAGGACGAGACTCGTGCTGATCACGGTCGCCGCCAGCTTGGCGTTCGTCGTCGCGGCCGCGGCGATCGCGGCGGCGGTAACGGCGAGCGGGTCCGAGGTGTACGCGGCCACCGCCGATGTGCGTTACCGCGCCGTGGACAACCCGGCCTTCGGGGCCGGCGACCGTGCCCTCGAGGCCCAGACCCAGGCCGTGCTCAGCCGGTCGGTCATCGTCCCGGCCGCCGCGGAGTTGGCCGTAGGTCCGGAGGATCTGCGCAGCCGGTTGAGTGCGGCGCTCCTGACCGACAGTGACGTTCTCCGCATCGAGGCCCGCGGCGACACGGTCGAAGAGGCCGAGCGCACGCTCAGCGTCGTTGTCGCCACCTACATCGAGCGCGTCGAGGCCGAATCCCCCGACGAGGGCCAGGCGTATCTGGAGTCCGAGCTGACCGCCTTGGAGGAGCGGATCTCCGGTGTGGAAGTGCTGCTCCAGGACCCTGATCGTGACCCCGCGTCGTCCGCCACTCTGCAACTGCAAACCGACTACGCTGCGTTGCTCGATCAACGCACCTTCCTCGCCGAGATGTTGGCTGACCTCGCCGTTCAAGAGCTCGATGCGCCCCGGGTCGACATGCTCGCCGAGCCCCATGCACCGGCCGATCCGGTGGAGCCCCGTCCGGCCCGCGCCGCCCTCGTCGCCGCCGTCACCGCCGGGCTGGTGGCGTTGCTCGGGGCCTACTTCATCCTCCGACGGCCGCACCTCCAGTAGCTGTCGATGGACTCCACCGGTTCCCTCGATACGCGCACGGTCGGACGTGAACCCGACGAGATGGACTCGCTCGCGTCAGCGTCCCGCGCTGTAGCGGTCCTGACCCTGCTCAGTCGAGCTACCGGATTTGCGCGGGGCGTGGTGATCGCCGCCGTGTTGGGGCCGACCTTCTTCGGGAACCTGTTCATCGCCACCAACAGCCTGCCCAACCTCATCTACGAGTTCGCCGTCGGTTCGCTGCTCGTCTCCCTCCTGGTTCCACCGCTCATCCACCACCTCGACCTCGGCGATCCGGACCGGGCCCGCCGCCTGGCCAATGGCACCCTCGGATTCCTCGGTCTGGCCTTCGTCGGTCTGGCCGTCGTTCTGGTCGCCGGGGGGCCGCTCGTGCTCCGTGCCCTCGGTGCGGGGATCGACGACCCCGGCGTGCTCGACGACCAACGCCGCGTGGGGTGGCCGTTGCTGGCTCTGGTCATCCCACAATCCGCGCTGTACGCCGTCGTCGGCATCAGCGCGGCGGTGCAGAACGCCCACGGTCGCTACTACCTGACCGCCGCGGCCCCCATCGCCGAGAACGTCGGCACCATGGCGGTCTTCCTCGCGTTCGCGCTCCGGTGGGGCACCGGTGTCCCACTCGAAGAGGTGACGACTGCCCAGATGTTGTTCCTCGGCGTCGGCGCCACGGGCGCGGTCGCGGTCCATGCTGTGGTGCAGTGGTGGGGAGCGTGGCGAGTGAGCCATGCGCTGATCCCGACCGCGGGATGGCGCGATCCTGACGTGCTCGCCCTGATGCGCCTCGGCGTCAGCTCGCTCGGGTATGCCGCCCTCAATACGAGCCGGTACGTGGTCGCGCTGGTCGCCGCCGGGAGTGTGTCGGGCGGCGTGGTCGCTTATCAGCTGGCCCTGAACTTCCGCGACCTCCCGAACGCTCTCATCAACAAGCCGCTCACGGTGACGTCCCTGTCCCCTTTGTCTCGCCTCGCCCAGGCGGGGTCGTGGAACGAGTTCTCGCGCCTGTACCGGTCCACCGTCCGGTTGTCGGCCTTCCTCCAGGGCGTGACGGTGGTGATCCTGGTGGTGCTCGCCGAACCGATCGTCCGCTCGATCGCCTTCGGCGACATGAGCTCGGACACCGGTCGCACGCTCCTGGTCGCGGCACTGGCCACCATGTCGCTCGGCATCGTCGGTGATGGCACCTTCTACCTCGCCACCAACGCCAGTTATGCCCGGCGAGATGCCGGCGCGCCGTTCCGGGTCATGGCCATCCGGGCGACCGTCACGGCGATCGGCGCCGGGGTTGCCCTCACGGTCGACGGCACGGCGACCCTCGTCACCCTCGGGCTGTCGATCGCGCTGGCCGACCTGCTGGCCGGCTACCTCCTCCACGAGGTGATCGAGCAACGGGTCGGGAGCGCGGGTCGTCGAGATCTCGTCCGGCCGGTCCTCGGCATTCTGGCCGCCGCGGTCGCCAGCGCCGCGGTCGGCGCGGCCACGATCGGCCTCGCCCTGCCGTCATCGCTCGGCACGTCTCGGGTGGTGCACGTCGCCCGGACCGGGGTGGCGTCGGTGCTCGTCCTCGCGACGTACCTCGGGATCACGCGTGCCCTCCGATTCGACGACTGGCACGGCTTCGACCGTTTCCTCCCCAACCGGAGGACAACGGGCAGGGCCGCCGTGCGTCGGCGGCGGGCGGTGCTGGCCGGGCCCGCGGGGCGGCGGGCGGTGCTGGCCGGGCCCGCGGGGCGGCGGGCGGTGCTGGCCGGGCCCGCGGGGCGGCGGGCGGTGCTGGCCGGGCCCGCGGGGCGGCGGGCGGTGCTGGCCGGCGGCGCCGGTCTGGCGGTGATCGTGATCGGCGTCGGGGTCGCCCAGTTCGGACTCCTCTTCTCAGCGGCGGTCGTCGGTGCTGTTCTCGTGGGACTGGTGGCGTGGCGTCCCGCGCTCGCGGCCGCCGTACTGCTCGGGTCGTCGCCCTTGATCGTCGGCATCGACCGCGGCAAGGTCATCCCGCAGCTCCGCGTCAACGAAGCCTTGCTCGCCGTCCTCATCGTGGGGCTCCTGATCCGGGCCCTCGTCGCCCCGCGGAGCCGCGCCCACCTCTACCCGGCCGACGCCGCGGTCGCCGCCGTCGCCCTCGCTGGCAGCATTGTCCCGTTGGTCGTACTGATCGGGCGGCGTGGCGGCTTCACGTTCGACGAGTTCGTCTACGCCTTCCCACTGGTGAAGTTGGCGCTCGTCTACCTGGTGATCCGCGTGGCCGTGCGAACGTCGGCGGAGGCCGGCCTCGTCTTGCGGGCGGGCATGGTGGCGGCAGCCATCGCCGGGCTGATCGGATTCGCACAATCGATCGGAGTGGGGCCGGTCCGCACGTTCCTGTCGAGCGGGCTCTACGCCGGCGGTGTCGATCCGGGGGCCGCGATTTCCTCCGGCCGAGGAACATCCACGCTCGGCTCGGCCATCGGGGCGGCGGGCCTGTACCTCGGGTACCTCTTCGTCGCGCTGGCCTGGCTCCGACGGCCGAACGCGCCGCGCCGGTTCCTCGTGGCGATCGTCGTGGCCCTGTTGATCGGTGTGGCCGGAACGGCTCAGTTCACGGCCGTCATCGGATTGGTGGTCGGCGGATTGGCCTTCCGGCACCTCGGCTGGAGTCCGGCCTCGGTTCGGCGGTCGGCCTCGAGCCCGGATCCCGGTCGGAGTGTCGCCGTGGCGCGCCTTCGCCGCGTGCCGCGGCCCGTGGTGATCGGCGGTGGCGCAGCCGGGTTGGTCGCCGGATGGTTCGTCTTCGCCCCCCGGATCGCCGGGCTCCTTCACGGAGATCTGCCGCAGAGCTGGACCGAGCGGTGGCACAACCTGTCGACGCACTTCCTGTCCGAGCTGGGTCTCAATACGAATCTCCTGATCGGGGTCAGCCCGGTCACCCAAGTTCGCGACCCGCGCGGATTCGTCGAATGGATCTGGATCGAGAGCGGGTACGTGCAGCTCGTCTACACCGCCGGGATCCCGCTCCTCGCCACCTTCGTCTGGATGATGCGAGAACACCTGAAGGTCGGTTGGCAGAATCGCCTGCAGCCTGATGAACTGGGCGCGTGCGCGGCGGCGGCGTGGGTCCTCGGGATCATCCTCAGCGTGCTCATGGTGCTCGATCCGCACCTCACGATCAGGGGTACGAGTGACGTGTTCTTCCCACTGCTGGCCCTGAGCGTTTCAGGGGCGGTCGTGTCCGGGCCCAGCCTGGCGCGGCGATCGAGTCCCTCGCCGGCGATCCTGCGGACACCGGCGTTGGGTGCGCTGACGTGAGCCGCCGGGGCGGTTCGGGCGCACGCCCCACCGTGGCGTTCGTGCGGCACAGCGACGAGTACGGACTCGACCTCCGCCGTGAGGTCGAGGCCTTGGCCCAGTCCGGCGTGCGCTGTGACGTGTTCTACCTCGGAACCCGAGGCGCCCCCTGGGTGGACGACATCGGCGGTGGGGTCACCCTGCGGCGGCTCCCCGGGATGAAGAGCCGGGGTGGCGCGTTGAGGTACCTCGCTGAGTACGGAAGCTTCGTGCTCGTCGCCGGGGCCGCCCTGGGATACCGGCACCTGCGTTCCCGCTACCGGGCGGTCCAGATCAATACGATGCCCGACTTCCTCGTCTACGCCGCAGCGGTGCCCAAGCTGCTCGGTGCTCCGGTGATCGTGTTCATGCAGGAACCGACCCCGGAGTTGGCGGCGACGCTCGGTTCGGGTCGCCGTGTCGTGCGGAACCTGGAGCGGCTGGAACAGGCGGCCCTCCGATTTGCCGACCATGCCATAACCGTGACCGATCGCCTCCGCGACCTCTACGTGCAACGGGGGGCCGATCCGGCGGCCGTGAGCGTCGTCTTGAACGGGCCCGACCCGACCCACATCCTGCCGCGACCGCCGGTCCATCAGCGCCGGGCGGAGCCGGAGGAGGAGTTCGTCGTCCTCTGTCACGGCACCATCGAGGATCGCTACGGGCACGACACCATCGTCGACGTGCTGGCCCTGGCTCGCGTGCTGGCCCCGGGCCTCCGACTCGTCGTGACCGGGCGCGGCAGCGGGGTCGACACCATGCTCAAACGGATCGCCGATCGGGGCGTCGGCGATCTCGTTCGCTACGAGGGGTGGGTGAGCGACGAACGGCTCGCCGAGCTGCTGTGCGAGGTCGATGCCGGCGTGGTCGCCCAGAAGGCATCGCCGTATTCCCACCTCGTCCACACGAACAAGATGTACGACTACTGGATCGCCGGGCTGCCGGTGATCGCGTCTCGTCTCGAGGCCACCGCCTCGATCTTCGACGACACCACGATCGCCTACTTCGCCCCGGGCGACGCCACCGACCTGGCTCGGCAGCTCGTTCGGCTGGCGCAGTCGGCCGAGGTGTGTGCGCAGCTCGCGGAGTCGGGGCGTCGGGCGTATGAGTCGGTCGGGTGGCCGGTGCAGCGCGAGTGCTTCCTCGACGTGTACCGCTCCGTCGTGCCGGGCCTGGTCGAGCCGTCGCCGGTGGGGGTCCGCTGATGGAACGACTCCGGATCGCTCCCGACACCGATCCACGGTGGGAAGCACTGGCGGCGACGCCGGCGGGAAGCATGTTCGTGTCGCCTCCGTGGCTGCGGGCGCTTCGCGACACGTACGGATTCGAGTTCGTGGCCGAGATCCTCGTCGACGACGCGGGGGCGGCGCAGTCGGGGCTGGCCTGGGCCGAGGTGCACGACCTGCGCGGGCGCCGGGTGGTCTCGCTCCCCTTCTGCGACTACGCCGATCCCATCCTCGCGGAGCCCGATCACTGGGACGTACTCGCGGCCGAGCTGATGGCGAGCGGTACACCGGTTCGTGCCCGGTCGCGCAGCGGAGCGGGCGTCGTTACCGACCCTCGCTTCCAGGCCGCCCGGGAGACGCGGTGGCATTCGATCGACGTCCGACGAGACCCCGAGGTGATGTGGAGCTCGATCGGCGAGTCGGCTCGACGCGCGGTGCGCAAGGCCGAGAAGTCGGGAGTCGTGGTGCGTCGGGGCCGGGATCTCGACGACGTCCGCTCCTTCTATGCGCTCCACAGCTCGATCCGGCGCCAGAAGTACCACATGCTCACCCAGCCCTTCGAGTTGCTGGAGAACGTGTGGAAGCACTTCGAACCGCAGGGCGCGTTCCACCTGCTCCTGGCCGAGGTCGATGGACAGGCGGTCGGCGCAACGTTGTACCTGCGATGGCAGGACACCCTCTACTACAAGTTCAACGCCAGCAGCACCGACGATCTGGCGGTGCGTCCGAATGATCTGATGATGTGGTCGGGCATGCATCTGGGCCACGAGCTCGGGCTGGGCAACATCGACCTGGGCCAGAGCGACATCGACCAGGAGGGACTGCTTCGATACAAGGAGAAGTACGCCACGCACCAGACCGCGATACGTGCGTACACCTACGACCCGCCCGGGTGGACGGACCCGTCCGGCATCGCCGGCGGCGCGACACTGGGCCAGCTGACGGAGCTCTTCGTCGATCTGCAGGTTCCTGACCGCACCTACCAACGGGCCGGTGAGCTGCTCTACCGCAATTTCTGCTGACGGTGCGCTGCCGTCAGGTGCCCGCGGCCAGGCTCGACGCGAGGGCCTCGCACGCCAGCACGATCTGGCTATCGGTCAAGGTCGGCGACATCGGCAGCGACAGGATCTGAGCCGCGGCCGCTTCCACGACCGGAAGGGGCCGATCGGCGAGCCCGGCGAAGGCAGGCTGCATGTGGCAGGGCACGGGATAGTGAAGTCCCCAGCCGACTCCCGCTCGATCGAGCGTGTGGCACGCGGCTGAACGGTCTGCCGTGCGCACGACCGCGACGTGGTGGACCGGTTCCACGCGGGGATCGACGACGACCGGCGTGAAACCGGCGGGAAGTCGGTCATGGTAGATCGACATGAGGGAACGACGCCGGGCGTTGTCCGCATCGAGGTGGGCGAGCTTGACGCTGAGCACGGCAGCCTGGAGGCCGTCGAGGCGGCTGTTGCGGCCCGACACCAGATGTTGGAAGCGGTCCTCGGGGTCCCGTCCGTGGTTGGCCAGGAGGCGGACGGCGGCGGCCAGGGCGTCGTCGTCGGTGACCACGGCGCCGGCGTCGCCGAAGGCGCCCAGGTTCTTGCCGGGATAGAAGCTGAAGGCCGCGGCGCGGCCGAGGCGGCCCGCCCGCCGGCCATCGAATCGGGCACCGTGCGCCTGCGCGGCGTCCTCGATGACGGCGAGTCCACGCCGTTCGGCGATCGATGTCAGGGCCTCCATGTCTGCGATCTGGCCGTAGAGGTGGACGGCGATGATCGCGGCCGTGGAGGGACCGATGGCGGCCGCCACTTCGTCCGGATCGATGAGCAGGGTGTCCGGACGGACGTCGACGAAGCGGGGGCGGGCGCCGCACGCGATCACCGCCTCCACCGTGGCGACGAAGGTATTGGCCGGAAGCACCACCTCCGACGCCGGTCCGATGCCCAGCCCAGCGAGGATCAGTTCCAGGGCGTCGGTGCCGTTGGCCACCCCGATGCAGTGACGCACTCCGCAGTACCGGGCGAACTGGTCCTCGAACACGTCGACTGCCTCACCGGCGATGAACGCTCCGGTGTCGACGATCGACGCCATGGCCCGGTCCAGGTCGACCCGGTGGCGGCGGTGCAGCGCGGGGAGATCGAGAAACGGAACCGACGGGGTCGAGGTCACGCGGTGATCGGGAGCAAGGTGAGGTCGATGGTCGTCGGGGTCGGGGCGGGAGCCGGGGTGATCTCGACCCGGCTGCCGGCCTCGGCCATGGACGTGTCGGCGGCGGCCAAGACTCGGACGATCTCAGCCCCGCGGTGCCCGGGGGTGTCGGTGGGGGTGCCGGACCGGACGTGAGCGACGAAGTGTTCGTCCTGCACCCGGAGGGGCTCCTGGAAGCGCACGAAGGGCGACACGATGTCACCGTTGCGGTACGTGACGGGCATCGAGTGCAGCGAGGTCAGCTTGCTGGCGTCGAGCTGCTCCACGCCGCTGTCATAGATCCGAATGCGTTCGTTGTCCGACATGTCGTTGTAGACCGCCATCTTGCGCTCACCGACCACGGTGAGTCGCCGGATCTTGCACGGATCGAGCCAGCTCACGTGGACGAAAGCGGTGACGTCGTTCGGGGCGAACTCCAGCCTCAGGTAGGCGACATCTTCATGGCGATGACCAGC
Organism: uncultured Acidobacteriota bacterium; assembly: GCA_963732655.1. GTDB lineage: Bacteria > Actinomycetota > Acidimicrobiia > Acidimicrobiales > SHLQ01 > CAVTWS01. The sequence continues at coordinate 636,092 of CAVTAI010000017.1, forward strand.
CAGGCGTTGACCCCACGCGGAGACGGAAGTGGGGTACGCGCCCAAGAGGTAGGACACGATCGAGAGATCGTGCGGCGCGAGGTCCCAGACCACGTTCACGTCGTCTTGATACAACCCCAAACTCAGCCGTGCGGAGTCGATGTACAGGATCCGCCCGAGCTCACCCGAATCAACGATCTCCTTGAGTTTCCACACGGCGGCGTTGTACTCGAAAGTGTGTCCCACCATGAGGTTGACGTGCCGAGCATCAGCCAGTTTGACGAGGACGTCCGCTTCGGCGACGTTCGTGGTGAGCGGTTTCTCGACCAGTGTGTGACGGCCGGCCTCGAGCGCCTGTCTCGCCAGTTCGAAGTGAGATGCGGGCGGCGTGGCCACGATGACGGCGTCGACATCGTCCAGGACTTCATCCAGTGATGCGGCGAAGTTGATACCTGGAAAACTGGCACGCGCCTCCGCGCACCGATCCTGTCGTGTTTCCACCACTGTGACATCGACATTGGGGAGAGTGCTCAGGACACGAACGTGTTTCGAACCCCAATACCCGTAGCCGACGACCGCCACGCTAACGCGCGAATCCTCCACTGTCCGCTCCTATCTCTCCGCTCCCGTACGAGAGATCCTGGGCACTCTTTCACACGGAGAGCGTCCCCCACAATGCGAAAAATGTGGTCGTCACAACAGCGCAACATAGAGCCCCTAAATCACACGCAGAGTGGTCATGAACGGGAACATCCCACTCTGTGCGGCCAACCCCGCACGGTTTTGTACCCGCGTTCCGTGAGTTTCACCACCATTCGACCCTCTCGGTGTCGTCACGCGAGCAGGGGGCGAACCTGCTCCGTCACGAGCGCGATGTGGTCGATGTCGTCCTCGTCGAGCACTTGCAGATAGAGCCGGTGGGCCCCTTCGTCAGCGAACCGGCGTATCTTCTCGGCGACCTCGTCGACCGTTCCTCCGAGCCCGTTCTCTCGGAGCTCGTCAGGGTCTCGTCCAATGGCCGCAGCGCGGCGCGCCACCTCGTTGTCGTCGCGCCCGACGCACAGGACCTGAGCCGCGGAGAACACCATCGTCGCCGGGTCTCGACCCTGAGCGTCGCATGCCGCGCTCACCGCCCGACGCCGCGACCCGAACGCCTTGAGGGGCGGGAAGGGGACGTTGAACTCGGCGGCGTACTGCGCGGCCAACCGCGGGGTACGCGATGCCCCCCACCCGCCGATGATGATCGGGGGGCCACCCGGCTGCACCGGGCGATGCACCGCAGGGGTGCCCTCGAGGACGTAGTGCTTTCCCGACCACGAGAACGGCGTGTCGTCCGTGGCGCGCCAGATACCCGTGAGGATGGCCAGCTGCTCCTCGAGCCTGTCGAAGCGCTCGCCGAGCGGTGGGAACGGGATGCCGTACGCCCGGTGTTCGTCCTCGTACCAACCGGCTCCGATGCCGAGCTCCAACCGCCCACCGCTCATCTGGTCGATCTGGTTGGTGATGATGGCGAGCGGGCCCGGCCGACGGAAGGTCGCCGCCGTGACCATCGTGCCCAGCCGGATGGTGGTGGTGTCACGGCTCAACCCGGCGAGCGTGGTCATGGCGTCGGTGCCGCCGTGCCGAGGGTCGGCGTCGCCCATCTTGAGGTAGTGGTCGGAGACGAAGAAGGCGTCGAAGCCCAAACCCTCGGCTGCTCGGGCCAGAGTGGCGAGGCGGTCGTAACCCGCCCCCTGCTGTGGTTCGGTGAAAATACGCAGGTCCATGGGCGCCGATGCTAGGCGGCCGACCTCCGGCCCGGCCCGGCCCGGGCCCACGAACCAGGTAAGGAGTAGGGTGTCCGCCGCATGGCAAGCGTGAGCGATCAGATCCGGGCCGCCATCCGCGACATTCCGGACTTCCCGGAACCGGGCATCCTGTTCAAGGACATCACCCCGGTTCTGGCCGACCCTCGGCTCCTTCGGGCTGCCGTCGACATCATGGTGGAACAGGCCGGGCCGGGTGTTGACAAGGTGGTCGGGATCGACGCCCGAGGATTCATCTTCGGTGCCCTCGTCGCCCAGCGCCTCGATGTCGGGTTCGTCCCGGCGCGCAAGAAGGGCAAGCTCCCGTTCGAGACGCGGGGCATCGACTATTCGCTGGAGTACGGCTCGGCGGGACTGGAGCTGCACGTCGATGCGGTCCAACCGGGCGACCGTGTGGTGCTCGCCGACGACCTGCTGGCGACCGGCGGTACCGCCGCCGCCGCGCTGTCGTTGATCACGCACATGCAGGGAGTGGTGGTCGCCTCCGTGTTCCTCGTCGAGCTCGGGTTCCTGGCCGGCCGCGACAAGCTGGTGTCGTACGGCCCGGTGCACAGCGTCGTCGACTACTGACGTGCACCAACTCCGACGGCTCGTCTCGATCAGCGTGTTGTACGCCGTGCTGATCGTGCTGGTGCTGGCCAGCCCGATCCTCCTCGTCGGCACGCTGATGGCCGATCTGGTGACCGGCCGTCGACGGATGAGGTGGACCCGCCTCCTCGCCCTCGTGCTGGGCGTGCTCGTCGTGGAGGCGATCGGTGTGGCCTCGGCGGGCGCCCTCTGGGTCGCCGCCGGGTTCGGGCACAGGACCGACTCCGAGCGGGCGCAGGTGCTGAACTTCCGGCTGGAGGCCTGGTGGGTCCGATCGCTGATGGCGGTGTGCCGGCGCACGGTCCGGATGGACGTGGTCATCGACGGTCTGGAGCACCTGACCGGAGGCGCAGCCGTCGTTGTCGCCCGCCACACCAGCCTCGGTGACGCGTTGCTTCCGGCCGATCTCTGCGCCAACCACGCCGGCCTCCAGTTGCGCTACGTCCTCAAGCGCTCGTTGTGCTGGGCCCCCTGCATCGACATCGTGGGCCATCGGTTGCCCAACCACTTCGTCAACCGATCTCCCGACGACGACGTCGAGATCCGCGCGCTCGAAGAGCTGTCCCGAGGCCTCGATGAGCGCTCTGCCGTCGTCATCTTCCCGGAGGGCACGTTCCACACGCCCGAGCGTGCCGCCAAGGTCGTCGCCCGCCTACGCGAGACGCGACCGGACATCGCGCAGCGCGCCGCCGACCTCAAACACCTCCTGCCACCGCGGCCGGGCGGCACGTTCGCCCTCTTGGAGGGGGCACCGGATGCCGACGTCGTCGTCATCGCCCACGTCGGTTTCGAGCGGTTCTCCTCGATCGGCCGGATCGTTCGCTCCGTGCCGTTCTCCGATCCGGTCAGGGTCGAGCTGTGGCGTGTCCCGAGGGCGGACGTCCCGACTGAACCGGGCCCGAGGCTCGATTGGTTGTATGACCAGTGGCATCGGATCGACGAGTGGTGTGAGATCCGGATTCGGCCGTCGGAACGATTCATCGCCGAGGTTTGAACCGATGGTCGGTGGGTGATCGTAGGAAACGACAGGGCTCTCGCGGCCCACGGCCCGCCCCGTGCGTGACCCCCCGGGCGGGAAGGTCACGCACGAGGTGGTCCGTCGCCGGGTGAGGTCAGCTGCGCCACGAGGTCGCGGCGTCGCACCTGCCCGGTGGCGGTGGTGCGCGGGATGCTGTCGACGATGACGGCCCGGCGGGGTTGCTTGTGCCGGGCCAGCTGGCCGCGGCAGAGCGCGACCAGCTCGTCGAGCGTCGGCGGTCGGGCCGGGTCGGCCGTCACGACCGCCACCGTCACGACCTCGCCCCACGCTTCGTCGGGGAGACCCACTACGGCCAGGTCGGCGACCCCGGGATGCCGGCGCAGGACCGCCTCCACCTGGGCGGGGGAGACCCACTCCCCGCCGGTTCGAATGACATCCTTGGCGCGCCCCACGATCGTGACGTAGCCCTCGTCGTCGATCTCGGCCAGATCGCCGGTGCGGTACCACCCGTCGACGAGTGCCTCGTCGGTAGCCGCTCGGTCGTCGAAGTACTCGTCCATCAGCAGGGGGCCGCTGACGCACAGCTCGCCATCGTCGAGACGGATCGTGGCGAGCGGGCTGACCACGCCGCAGGAACCGGGCTTGCGCTCGATGTCCTCGTGTGCGAGGGCGCACACGTTGCCGGCCTCGGTCGACCCGTAGAATACGCGAACGGTGGCTCTGGGGGCGATGGCGGCGATGCGCTGGAGGAGGTCGACCGGCGTGGCGGAGGTCCCGGTGTCGGCGATGCGTAGCTCCGGGAGTTGGCGGGACCCGTCGGGTTGCTGGTCGAGGTGATCGAACACGCGGTGCCACAGCGCCGGGATGCAGTTGATGCGATCGGCACCGAAGGACCGGATGGCTCCGACGATCGATTCGGGATCCGACGCGACGTACACGCACGCGGCGCGGGCGTGCCACTGGTTGAGCCCGGTCGTGAAACCCGCCATGTGGAACAGGGGAAAGGTACAGACACCGGGGCCACGGTGCTGCAACTGGGAGCCGGGATGACAGCGCAGCACCGAGGCTCGATGGGAGAGCACCACGCCTTTGGATCGCCCCGTGCTGCCGGAGGTGAAAAAGAGCACGTGCGGGTCGGTCTCGCGGAGTCCCTCGTCTCGGTACGCGTCGGATGCGAAGTCCTCGCTGGTCGCCAACAGCCCATCCGGGCCATCGAAGGTGGTCACGGGCACGCCGAGCGAACGGCCCGCCGCGGCGCCGATCTCGCGGCGAGCCGTGTCGGCCACGACGAGCGCGGGCCGCGCCGCGCCGGCCATCTCCGAGGCCTCATCGACGGTGAGGCCGGGGCTCGCCGGTGCGAACACCAGGCCGGCCTTGGCGGCGCCGGCGAACAACGCCGGGACGGTGACCGCCGTGTCGATGAGGGTAACGACACGGTCGCCGGGTCGAAGCCCTCGATCCACCAGCGCCCGGGCCAGCTGGTTTGCTCGCTGCTCGAGTTGCCCGAAGCTCATCGTGCCGCCTTGGAACGCCACGGCCAAGCGGTCCGCCACGCTGGCGGCCGCGTTCGTGAAGATGTCGCCGACGAGGAGGTCGCGGTGGCTCACGGCATCACCTGGTTCGCCTTCACGCGGCGTTGCCGCGGCGTGCGGCTCACGGCATCACCTGGTTCGCCTTCACGCGGCGTTGCCGCGGCGTGCGGCTCACGGCATCACCTGGTTCGCCTTCACGCGGCGTTGCCGCGGCGTGCGGCTCACGGGTCGCCCTGGTCCTTGAGCTCGACGACGATCTCCCTGAACGTCTCCTGCCCGGGGTTCATCGCCGTCTCGATCCCGCCCCTGGTTCCCCACACGACGAGGCCCGGGCTCACCGGCGCCTCCACGACGCGGTCCGGAAGTGACGCTCCGCCGAAACCATCGGCACTGTCCGGTTCGAACTCGGCTCGGATCCGATCGCCGCCGAGCTGGATCATCACGTAGTCGAACTCGTGGCGATGCAGCGCCGATCGCTGGCCGGGTTCGAGCTCCATCTCCCACACTCGTACCCGCTCGTTCTCGAACAGGAGTCGGGTGGCGATGTCGCCGAAAACACGATCATCTGCGGTCGTCATGTCGTGACCGTACCGCAGCCCACGGCGACCAGCCCGGGGGCGGGGTCGTTCAGACGACGCCGCTGATTCCCTGGGCGGGTCGTTCAGACGACGCCCGCTGATTCCCTGGGCGGGTCGTTCAGACGACGCCCGCGATGTCGGACCAGAAGCGGTCCAGCTTGGCCAGTCGGTCCTCGTGGGTGCGACCCAGGTTGAAGTCGGGGACGATGAACTCGGCGATGCCGAGGTCCCGGTAGCGCTGCACCTGGTCGGCGATCTGGGCCGTGGTGCCGATCAGGCTGCGGTCTGGCCGGGCGCGCTGGCGGTAGGACGCCGCGGCCTCCTCGGAGTCGGCGATGTAGATCATCGCCTGGCAACTCCGGCGAAGCGTCGCCGGATCGCGGCCGACGATCTCACAGGCCGCTTCGATGACCGGCACGATCGACGCGACGTGATCGGGCGTTCCCCACATGTTCCAGTCGGTGGCGAACCGTGCCGCCAGTCGAGCCATGCGCGGGCTGGTGGTTCCCACCAGCAAGGGGAGCGGTGACTGGACCGGCTTGGGTTCGCAGGGCGCGTCGATCACCTCGAAATGGCGGCCGCGCACCGTGGTCCGCGGCTGGGTCAGCATCCCGTGGAGGATCTGGATCGCCTCGTCGAATCGGTCCACGCGCTCCTTCGCCCCGAGGAGGTCGATGCCGTAGGCCCGGTGCTCGTTGGCCTGCCATCCCGCCCCGATGCCGAGCGTCAGCCGACCGCCCGAGATCTGGTCGACCGCGGCTGCGCGTTTCGCGAGCAGCGCGGGGTGGTGCATCGTCGTCGGTGACACGAGGGTGCCGAGCCGCAAGGTCGAGGTGACGGCGGCGAGCCCGGCGACGGTCGCCCAGCACTCGAGCGCCGGCTCGTCGGTCGGTTCACCATCGGCGTGGTCGCCCATGTAATGGTCCGGGTACCAGAGGCCGTACCAGCCCTGAGCCTCGGCGTGTCGGGCCAGCCCGGTGAGCTCGGACCAGGTGCGGGTGAAGTTGGGCCAGACCGAGAACTGCACGGTCGCCGCGTTACTTGGGGTCGAAGCGGATGGCGCCGTCGAGGCGGATGACCTGAGCGTTCAGGTAGCGGTTCACGCACATGTGCTCGACGAGCATGGCGAACTCCTCCGGATGGCCGAAACGCTGCGGGAACGGCACCTTCGACTCGAGGGACTTGCGCACCTCCGGGTTGGCCCGCTCCCAGGCCCGCGTGCCCATCGTGCCGGGCGCGATCGTGTTCACCCGGATGCCGGACGCGGCGAGGTCGCGGGCCGCGATCAGGGTCATCCCGATGAGCGCCGCCTTGGCGGAGCCGTAGGCGATCTGACCGATCTGGCCCTCGAACCCGGCGATCGATGCCGTGTTCACCACGACGCCCCGTTCGCCGTCCTCGTTGGCCGGCTCCAGCTGCGACATGACACTGGCGGCCAGTCGCATGGTGTTGAAGGTGCCGACGACGTTGAGGGCGATGGTGTCGGCGAACACGGTGAGATCGTGGGGGGTGCCATCTCGGGCGATGGTGCGTCCACCGCCGGTGGCTCCGCCGGCGCAGGCCACGACGATACGCAGGGTGCCCATCTCCTGAGCGGCGGTGATGGCCGCTCTGGTGTCCTCCTCGGAGACGACGTCGCCGGCGACGAACAGGGCCGACGCGCCGATGTCTTTGGCGATCTCGCTGCCCGCGTTGCTCATCACGGTCGAACAGGACTACGCGGGCGCCCCGGTGGGCGAGGTGGCGAGCGGTCGCCTCGCCGAGGCCGGAAGCCCCACCCGTGACGAGGGCGACGTTTCCTTCGATGTCCATGATTCCTCCAAGAGTGACGGGCTGATACTCGTCGCTGGTCGCGCCGATCGCCAACGCCGTGGTCTCCCGGCCCGCCCGGGGCTCATAGTCTCTCACCATGCGCGTCGGCATCCATCTGCCCCAATACGGACGGGCGTCCAGTGGGGAGGGGATCCGGCGAGCGGCCCGTCTGGCGGAGGACCTCGGGTTCGCTGACGTGTGGGTGAGCGATCACACCGTGTCGCCCGCCGGCCAGGACTATCCGTCACCCCACCTCTACGACCCTTTGGCCACCCTGGCGTGGGCTGGAGGGGCCACGTCGTCGATCGGTTTGGGTACCAGCGTGCTCGTGGTGCCCCAGCACAACCCGATCGAACTGGCGAACTCCCTCGCCAGCATCGACGCCTTGAGCGGAGGGCGGTTGGTGATCGGCGCGGGCGTCGGTTGGTCGGAGGCGGAGTACGCCGCGACCGGTCATTCGTTCCACGACCGAGGGCGCCGTCTCGACGAATACATCGACCTGTTCCGGGCCTGCTGGGGGGACGATCCGGTTTCGTTCCACGGTCCGACGGTATCGATCGACGGCCTTCGGATCCGGCCCAAGCCGGCCCACCGGATCCCGATCTGGGTGGGGGGCGGGAGCGAGGCGGCGTACCGGCGCGGGGTCGAGCGAGGTGACGGGTTCCAGGTGATCGGGGTGACTCCGGAGCACGCAGCTCCTGCGGTCGCCCGGTTGCGCCGGGACCGCCCCGAGCCGGAGTTCACCATCTCCTTGCGGACCGGTTGGGATCCCCAGGGCATGGACCCCGAACAGATCCGCCGCGAATGCGACGAGTTCGCAGCGGCGGGAATCCAGCACGTCGTGTCGGCGCCGTGGCGCAGCGACATCGACGAGTGGCTCCGCTCGATGGAACTGCTCGCCGGGTTGGTGCTGCACCGCTGACCGGGTCTGGGGAGATCAGTCGTCGTCGTCCTGGTCGGTGGGCGGCGGGGTGCCGTGGTCGTCGGGGGTCGTCTCGCCGCCCTCGGTCTCACCGTCGTACTTCTCCTGCCACACCGCTTCCGCGCCCGTGTGCCCGGTCGCGATGATGGCGGCGGTCGCTCCGGCACCGGCCACCAAACCGAACGCTACGAGCGCGCCGGTCGCGGTCTTGGCCGAGACGCGGTTGCCGAGGAGGCGACGAATCGGCTCGACGAACGTGACTCCGGCGGCACCGACCGTGACGAGGAAGGCCCACGGCAGGACCCACTCGGCGGCCTCCTCGTGTTCTTCGATCTCCTCGCCCTCGTCGAGCCGCCGGTCGAGCGACTCCCCGGACTCCTCGGCGACGAACACGGACGCGAGTGACACCACGGCCAAGCCGAGCACGATCGGGGCGAGCACCTTGCGGGTCCCGGTGAACAGCGCCGTCGCTACGACACCGATCGCCGAGAGCGGTAGGAGCACGACGGCGGCGTGCACGATCAGTGGGTGCGTAGGAAGGCCGAAGATCTCGTCCATGGGTAAGGGTTCCTCTCGGGGTTGCGGGTCAGAGTGTGCTGGGCCGGGAGGCCGACGTGGTTGTTCGGCGGGACGACGTCGCGGAGGAGCGCCGCGACCCTCGAGGTGTGTCGTCGAGGAGCCGGTAGACGGTGGCGAACAAGGTCGCCCCGATGGTCACGATCGCGCCCGCCCGGTACATCGGCGTAGAGGCATCGGTCCCGGCGGCGGCGCCGTGCAGGCTGACGAGCCAGAAGCTGGCGTAGCTGGTGAGGTGCACGGCGTGCCAGACGCGGCGGGGGAGATGCCGCCGCAGCGCCGAGGTGATCTGCACGGCGACGACCAGCCACAGCGCCACGACCCCGAGGCTCACGGCGACCGGATGCCACGAGGCCATGAACGGCACGAGCACGTCGGCGAAACCGAAGTCGACGGTTCGGTCAGCGATCAGAGCGGCGACGTGGATGCCGGTGAAGCTCAACGCCAGGGCGCCGAGCCAGCGGTGGAGATCGAGCAGCCACGCCGCCTTCTTCCATCGCCCGAGCAGGGGGGAGGCGAGGAGCACCCCCCACAGGACGCTCGCCGTCAACATGGCCCAGGCCACGATGCCCGAGGATCGGGACAGGTACCACCAAACGTGAGGGTTCATGCTGCCGCTCCCGTCATGGGTCCGGCCTGGGCCAGGCGTGGAGTGTGATGGATCGCGCCGCGTCGGTCGATGATGAGCCCGTCGACACCCTGGTCGAGCAGGTCGGCCAGGCCTCGCTCGGACCCCAAGATCAGGGCCCGTGTGGCGAGCGCCTCGGCCAACCAGGCAGTCGGTGCCACGACGGTGGCCGTGGCCACGTCGGTGTCGGCGGGGCGGCGGCTGGTGGGATCGATGACGTGGTGATGTTCAGCGCCGCCGTGGCGCCAACGCCGCGAGCGAGTGCTCGAGGTGGCCACGCCCCCGTCGACGATGGCGAAGCGGGCTCGCGCCAGCTCGGGATCGTCTGGGTCCTCCACGACGATGGGCCAGGGGCCGGCTTGACCGGCCGCTCGAAGATCTCCGCCGATGTTGACCAACGCTCCCCGGGCGCCGGCCGTCACCAGGTCGCGGGCCACCAGGTCGGCGGCGAGACCCTTGCCGAGACCTCCGGGATCGAGGGTCGCTCCGATCGGGAGCGCGGCGGCGTTCAGGTCCTCTTCGATGACGAGCCCGGTCATGGGCGAAGGCCCGCAATCGACCGGTTCGCCGGTCTCCCCGAGGTATCCGACCGAGCGCAGCGCGGGAAGGACGGACGGATCGAACGAACCTCGCGAGCGGCTCCAGGCGTCACGAAGTCGTCCGAGGAGGACGATGGTGTCGGCGTGGACGGCGACCGGGATGCCGCCGGAATCGTTGAGCCGGCTGATGTCGCTGTCGCCCCGGAAGCGGCTCCACCGCCCCTCCAGCTCCTCGACCCGAGCTTGCGCCAGGTCGAGGAGCGTCCGGTCTCCGTCGACCAGGATGTGGACCTCCGAGGCCATGGCCCGGAACCGGCGATCAGCGACTGCCATTGGTGCGTGCTTCCGGAACGGTGGTCGGCGTCGGCGCGGCGACCGGATCGATTCGAACGACGACGGGTGAGCCGTCGGGCGGCGCGGCGGGGATCACAACTGCCGCGGGCGGGGCCGCCGCGATCACCGGGGTCGACGGTGCGACCGTCCGGGCGTCGGTCACCGCCAGCGCTGCTGCCAGCCCGAAGGTGGTGGACAGGCCGAGGCCGGTGGCCACGGCCCGAGCGCCGGCCGCCCGGTGGCGGCGGCGAGGCCGGGGGGCGAGCGGCGGGTCAGTCATCGTCCTCTCCCCCTTCGTACTCGTGGCTCTCGTGCTCGCCTTCGTGCTGGGCGGCCGTGGTCTGGCGGGTGCCGGTGGCGGAGGATGCGACGGCCGAGACCGGAGCTCGTTGGTGCACGGCCGCCGAGATCTGGTCGCCCGCGGCGGTCACGCTCACGACGTTGATCGTCGTGCCATCCGTGAGCTCGACCTCTGCGGAAGCGGCACCGGTACGGGTGGTCGCGGCGCGCCACCCGTCGGAAGCGTCGATCGACCCGATCTCGAGCCGATCGATGCCGTCGGGGCCGGTCGTCGCCGTGACGGTGACCTGGGCGATGCCGGCCACGTCGATGGTCCGGGAGACCGAGCCCGTGTCGGGCGAGGCACTAATGGCGACGAGTGGCGTGCTGGACTGCAGGTCGGCCGTGGCGAGCTGGCCGACCTGACCCGGGTCTGCTCGATCGAGGATGCCGACGTTGAGTGACAGCGCCGCGACGGCGGCGGTGACGACGGCGGCGATCGATCCGGATGTGATGAGGGCGTTGCGGCGGTCCATGGGTCGTCCTCCTGGTTGGTGCCCTGAACCGTACGAACCGGTCGTCCAGCAGATGACCAGCCGAGAGTAAAGAGTTGGCAAAGATCGACTGGGCACGCGCGTCGGTGCTGCGATGCTGAAGCCATGCACCTGTTGGTGGTGGAGGACGACCCGTCGATCGCCGAGCCGTTGTGCCGTGGGCTGCAGCGGGAGGGGTTCGAGGTGGAGTGGGTGAGGAGCGGGTCGGATGCGCTGCTCGCGCCGCCCGCCGACCTCGTGCTCCTCGACCTCGGCTTGCCCGGTCTCGACGGCGAGGACGTCTGCCGGGAACTACGGCGCCGGTCCGCGGTGCCGATCATCGTGGTGACGGCTCGATCGGACGAGCTCGATCGGGTCGCGCTGCTGGAGCTCGGCGCGGACGACTACGTCGTCAAGCCGTTCGGTTCACGCGAGCTCGTCGCCCGGATCCGTGCGGTACTCCGTCGAACCGCTGGGGGATCGAGGGGCGAGGGACGAACACAGGAGCTCGGTCCTCTCACCATCGACCGACGAACGCACGAGGTGCGACTCGACGGCAGGGCGGTCGAGTTGACGCCCAAGGAGTTCGATCTGGTGGTGTTCCTGGCGTCCGACCCGGGCGCGGTGTTCACCCGAGATCGCATCCTCCGAGATGTCTGGGATGAGCACTGGTGGGGGTCATCGAAGACGCTCGACGTCCACATCGCGTCGGTTCGTCGCAAGCTCGGCGCCGAGCTCATCGAGACGGTCCGCGGAGTCGGGTTCAAGCTGGTCGTGCCTCCGGAGCGGGGCGCCGACATCGGCTACGAGCGGGTGCGATGACCCGGCGCATCCTGGTCAGCTACGTGTCACTCGTGGTTCTCGTGCTCCTCCTGCTGGAGGTACCGCTCGGCTTCTTCCTCGCCGAACGCGAGAGGGATCGGCTGGCCGATGGCGTCCGAAGCGACGCCGTGGTCCTGGCCGCGTTCTACGAGGACGTGCTCGACAACGATGCGCCCTTGGACCCCGCGGTGGCCGCTGACTACACCGAACGAACCGGTGCCCGAGTCGCCGTCGTCGATGCCGACGGCATCTCGCTCGTCGACACCGAAGCCGATCCGGCCCGCGACCTGTCGACTCGACCGGAGATCGCCGAGGCCCTGGCGGGCGTGGTCAGCACGGGGACCCGGCATTCGTCGACCCTGGGCACCGACATCTTGTATGTGGCGGTGCCCGTGGCATCGGGGGGCGACGTGCACGGGGCGGTGCGAGTGACCCTGCCCACGCACGAGGTCGACGAGCGGGTACAGGGATACTGGCTGGCCCTCCTCGGCGTGGGGATGGTGGTGCTGGCCGCCGTCGGGCTGATCGGGTGGGCGGTCGCCCGTTCGCTCACCCGACCCATTCGTCAGATGCAGGAGACCGCCGCCGTGTTCTCCGCCGGCGTGCTCGACCCTCGACCGGCTCCCGTGGGCGCGCCCGGAGAGCTGGTGGCCTTGAGCGCGGCGCTCAACGTGATGGCCGAGCGGCTGGCCGACCTCCTGCATCGGCAGCGGGCGTTCGTCGCCGATGCGTCTCATCAGCTGCGGACTCCGCTCACCGCGTTGCAGCTCAACCTCGAGGAGCTCGAGGTCGACGCGCCACCCGAGCAGCAGAAGGGGGTCGCCGCCGCCCTTCGCGAGGTGGGGCGCCTGACCGCGCTGGTCGAGCAACTCCTGGGTTTGGCGCGGGCCGACCAACCCGTGGCTCCCGTGGCTGTCGACGCGGCCGATCTGGCGCGGAACCGGGTCGACACGTGGGGAGCGCTCGCCGAGTCGGAGGGCGTGACCCTGACCTACGAGGGGTCGGCTGAGCCCGTGGTGGTGCAGGCGGCCCCCGGGGCGATCGATCAGGTGCTCGACAACCTCGTCGACAACGCGCTGACCGCATCGCCCCCGGGGTCGCCGGTCGTGGTCTCCGTTCGACTCCACGATGGTGTCGCCGAGATCGACGTCGTCGATCACGGTCCTGGCCTGTCCGCCGACGACAAGGTGCACGCACTGGAGCGTTTTTGGCGCAAGGGCCCGCCGGGTTCAGGGACCGGGTTGGGGCTCGCCATCGTCGATTCCCTGGTCCGCGGCGCCGGCGGCACCGTGGACATGGTCGACACGCCCGGCGGTGGCCTCACCGTCCGATGTCGGCTCCCGGTTCGCGGCCGGGTCCCCTGACTCCCATCAGGGGACCCGGCCTGCTCGTCGCTCGACCGTCGTGCGGCACAACGAGCTTCGGGCTGACCTCGGCTCCTTGCGGCGATCGAACGAGCGACCTTCCCGGGGGCGGGGCTTTTCGCCTCGCCCGCGGTGTCACCTCGGTCGATGGATCAGGCTCGTTCGAGCTCACCTCCGTGGTAGGCGGGTACACCCATCTCCGGAACGTCGAGACCGATCAGCTCGTCCTCCTCGGAGGAGCGGATGCCACCCTTGCCCATCGACTTCGAGACCTTGTCCTGGATCGTGAAGAACCCGTAGACGATCCCGAAGATGACGGTGCAGATCACCAGCGCGGCGAGCGCCTGGGCGCCGAACTGGCCCCAATCGCCCTTGATGATGCCCTCGATGTTCCCGGTGTCGGAGCCGTTCCACCCGGCGCCGTAGCTGCCGTTCGAGAAGATGCCGACGGCGAGCACGCCGAAGATGCCGTTCACGCCGTGGACGGCGATGGCGCCGACCGGATCGTCGATCTTGAGCTTGCGCTCGACGAAGAACACCGCCTCGATGACCAGCACGCCGGCGATGCCGCCGATCACCGCTGCGGCCCAGGGAGCGACGAAGGCGCACGGGGCGGTGATGGCCACCAGGCCGGCGAGCATGCCGTTGGCCATCATGCCCGGGTCCGGCTTGCCGGTGCGCTTGGTGATCCACAGCATCGCCGAGACCGCCCCGAAACCACCGGCGATCGCCGTGTTGGCGGCGACGACGGCGAACTGGACGTCGGTAGCGGCAAAGGTCGACGCCGCGTTGAACCCGAACCAACCGAACAGCAGGATGAACGTCCCCAGCATCGCCATGGGGATGTTGTGGCCGAGCAACGCCCGGGGAGTTCCGTCAGCCGAGAACTTCCCGAGGCGGGGTCCGAGCACCATGGCGCCGGCCAGAGCGGCGACGCCGCCGACCGCGTGAACCACGCCCGATCCGGCGAAGTCGACGTAGCCGGCACCCAGCGACATGGTGTCCCAGGTCTTGGCGAGCCAGCCGCCACCCCAGGTCCACGCCGCGAACAGCGGGTAGTAGATGGCGCCGCAGAAGACGCCCCAGATGGCGAAGCTGCCCCACTTCCAGCGTTCCGCCATGGAACCGGTGGGGATGGTCGCCGTGGTGTCCATGAAGGCCACCATGTAGAGGAAGAAGCCGAGCAGGGCCGGGGTGATGCCGTCGCCGGACAACGCCCAGCCCCCCTTCCAGAGGAACACCCAGTTGTCGCTGCCGAGGAGGGCGTCACCGACGGGAGCGTCGAGACCGAAGGCGGAGTAGGAGAAGCCGCCGAAGGCCAACGGGAAACCGATGAAGAAGAAGCCCACCATGCCGAGCCCGAAGATGGCGAAGTTCGTGCTCACCACGTGCGCGGCGTGTTTGGCCCGGCAGAACCCGGTCTCCACCAGGGCGAAGCCGGCCTGCATGAAGACCACCAGGGCGGCGCCGATGACGATCCACAGCAGGTTCACCTGTGTGCCGAGCACCGTGACGCTCTCGACGGTCGCCGGGTCGCCCGGTTCTTGGGCCCCGGCCATCCCGGTGCCGACGCTGAGTACCGCAGGTACCAGCACGGCGGTGGCCATCAACAATCTCTTGGTTCGTTTCATCCTCAGTCTCCTGTTGTGCCGCAGGACCCCCGGTGTCGGGGGTGGCGGCCACTCTGGTGCGAGGCGATTTCGGAGCCGGGTCGACTTCGTTTCGGCGGCGTGAAGCGACGTTTCTCCCGTGTGAACGGACCGTGCCGCCGGCGTTTCGACGTCGGGATCGGACTCGCGGTGACGACACGACGAGCGGCGATGGACAACCGAATCAAGCGTGAAAGGTGGATCACTCGACCGAATTGGTCGACACCGGGGGGTAGCGGCCCCTGAATCCGCGTGAGACACTGGAAGCGAGACCACCGGAAGGTTCTGCCATGGCTACCGCTGTCACCACCACCACGCTCACCCGACGCGCCGAGGAGATGACGGCGACGGAGATGGTCGAGTACACCGCTCGCACCAAGAAGTCCCAGGCCGCCACCGCCCGGGCCAAGCAGGTGCTGCCCATGGGCGTGCCCTCCTCCTTCCAGTTCTACGACCCACACCCCGTCGTGGCGGCGCGCGCCCAGGGGAGCTGGCTCGAAGACGTCGACGGCAACCACTACGTCGACTTCAACATGGGGTATGGCGCCCTGCTGGCCGGGCACGCCCATCCGGTGCTCGTCGCCGCGGTCGAGGACCAGATGCGCCGCGGCACGTTGTTCGTCACGCCGTGCGAGACGAACGCCGAGGTCGCGGATCTGTTGGCGGAACGGTTCGGGCTCCCGATGTGGCGGTTCACCAACTCCGGGACCGAGGCGACCATGGATGCGCTTCGGGTCGCTCGCGGGGTCACCGGGCGGGAGAAGATCGTCAAGGTCGAAGGCGGCTATCACGGCCACCACGACGAGGTCATGATCTCGATGAAGCCGTCCCTGGCCGAGGCGGGACCGGCCGACCATCCGACCCCAGTCCCCGCGACGGCGGGACTCACGGCTGGCGTGATGGCCGACACCATCGTCATCCCGTACAACGATCCCGAGGCGCTCGAGGAGGCTCTGCGCACCGAGCAAGTCGCGGCGTTCATCGTCGAGCCGGCCCTGGAGAACATCGGGATCTGCCTTCCCGATCCGGGATACCTGGCGGCCGCCCGCGAGATCACCCGCCGTTACGGCACCCTGCTGATCTTCGACGAGGTGAAGACCGGGATCACGGCCGGATGGGGTGGAGCCACGGGGTACTTCGGCGTGCAGCCGGACCTGGTGTGCCTGGCCAAGTCGATCGGCGGCGGCCTCCCGGTCGGTGCGTTCGGCGGGACCCATGAAGCCATGAACTTGATCGGCGAAGGCATCGTCCTCCATCTCGGAACGTACAACGGCAACCCGCTGGTGATGGCCGGGACCCGAGCGGTTCTGGCTGAGATCTGCACGCGAGACGCCATCGACGCCGCGGTCGCTCAGAACGCACGGATGATGGCGGAGATCGATGGCATCATCGACCGGTACTCACTTCCCGCCCACACCGTGCAGCTGGGGGCGAAGGGGTGTGTCACGTACAGCACGACACCGGTGCGCAACTACCGCGACTACAAGGGCACCGATTTCACGCTCGCCTACGCGCATTGGATCCACGGCATCAACCGCGGCATCTTGCTCCCGCCTGGGCTCGACGAGCAGTGGCTCGTGTCGGTCCAGCACACCGAGGCCGATTGTGCGGTCCACCTCGAGGTGTTCGAAGGGTTCGCCCGGGCGGTCACCTCCTGACGCGCACCTCCCGACCAGGTTCCTGACGGAGCACGGGGCGGGCGGTTGGCGTTCAGATCACGGGCAACGCGGTGTCAGCGATGCTCAGATCGATCTCGGCGGGCGACCTGGTCAGATCGATGTCCACCGGATCGCGGCGGAAGTCTGCGGCGAAAAGGCGCACCGTCTCGACGGGCAACACTTCGGTTCCGACGCGCCGGCTCCAGCGATGCAGGCCGTCGAACACCGAGGTGGACCCGTCCTCGCCGGTGACGTTGACGTCGAAGCACGCCACGAGCTGGCGATCTTGGACTGCGGCGATGATGGTCTTGCCGAGGAGGGCGTAGGCGCCCACGCTCCGGCACTCCGGATCGATCACGATGATCGGGAGGTAGATCAGCTGCCCCCGGGCGTAGGCCTCGGGCCAGCGGGTGGCCAGCGCCGCCGGTTCGAGCCACGATTGGTGGTCGATGGCCATGGTGCCGGTGCACAAGCCGATGACCTGATCGCCGTCGCGCATCACCACGATCAGCGCCGGCGCGGTGGTGAGGAAGGACGCGAACTCCGACCTGGTCAAGATGTCTCGTAGCAGGCGCGTGGGCCGTCGATCCTCCGACCCCCGCTCGTACAGCCGCCACAGCTCCTCGACGAGCGGGTCGCGCTCGTCCAAGGCTCCGCTCACTTCACACGTTGGCATGCGCCCTCCGTCGGGGACCCCCACAAGTAACCCGCGCAGATCCATTGTAGCGGTCCGGAAAGCGTTCTCAAGGTTCGGCTTGCCTTCCGGGTGTCCGATGGTCGGTCCGGCCAGGAGACCGCGGGGTGGAGCTGTGCCTGACATCCGTAGCCTGAGCGGCCGACCACCTCGATCCCCAACCGCTCGGAGCCTCTGTGTCCGTCGTCGCCCTCGTCACCGCTCGTGAAGCCCTCGCTGTCGATGAGGATCTGCCGATCCTCGCCGCGTCGCTTGGCGATATCGGTGTGTCCTCGTCGATCGTGACGTGGGATGACGAGTCGACCGACTGGTCCGAGTTCGACGCCGCGGTGATCCGTTCTCCCTGGGACTACGTGCCGCGCCGGGAGGAGTTCTGCGCGTGGGCGGACAGAGTCGGCGAGGCCACCGTGCTGTTGAACGGCGCCGACGTGGTCCGGTGGAGCACTGACAAGCACTACCTGGGCCAGCTGGCCGGCGCGGGTTTCGCCGTCGTGCCCACCCAGTTCGTCGACCCTCCGACCGTCGCGGGCGACCGCGATCTGCCGCTGTCCGAGTTCGTCATCAAGCCCACTGTCGGTGCGGGATCCAAGGACGCCGCCCGGTACGACCCCGACGACATCGACGCGGCCCGCTGCCATCTGACCGATCTGCTCGACCGGGGCGTGTCCGCCATGATCCAGCCCTACCTGTCGGCCGTCGACGACCTGGGCGAGACGGCACTGATCTATGTGGAGGGCACGTTCAGCCACGCCATGCGCAAGGGGCCTCTGCTCGCCCGGGGCAGCGGCCCGGTCGAGGGCCTCTTCGCCGAGGAGGACATGCGACCGCGCCCGGCCAGCCCGGCGGAGCGGGCGCTCGGTGACCGCGTGATGGCGTGGGTCGGGGCGAGGTTCGGCCCGTTGCTCTATGCCCGCGTCGATCTCGTTCCGGGCCCGGGAGGATTCCCGCTGCTGCTCGAGCTCGAGTTGTGCGAGCCCTCGCTGTTCCTCCCGTATGCGCCGGGTGCCGCCGACCTGTTGGCCCAGGCGATCGTCTCGCGCCTGAGCGCGCCGGTCGCCACCTCGGCGTGACGGGAACCGCGGCCGAACGGCAATCGGGGTTGCTTCACGGCGTACCCTGAGGTCTCGCCGGCTGAACTCCGAGCCGGTGCGGCCGAAGGGGTGGAGCATGGTCGATCAATCCGGTGGCGCGTGGTATTCCGACCCGAGTGGTCGGTACGCGCAGCGATGGCACGACGGGGTCACGTGGACACCGTCGGTGGCCGACAGCTCCGGCCAGGTCCTGCACGACGACGGCCCGACCACCGCTTCTCCGATTCCCTCGATGGCTCCGGCCTCGTACACGACCCCGACGACCGCGGCGCCCGGGCCGCCCGTCTACGGCGCACCGGCGACGGTCGATCGGCGGGGCCGGTGGCTGGCTGGACTGGTGCTGGCCGTCGCCGGTGCGGCGGTTCTGGCGCTCAGCCTCTTCGTCCTGAACTGGTACGAGGACATCCAGGACCATCCGCGCACGTTCTCCGACGTGCAGTCGCTCTTCGACCTTCCCGACGGCGACCCGGGATCGTCATGGACCGAGCGCTACACGGACTTCGGGTGGATCCTCGGGCTCCTGGCTGTCGGCGCGGCCGTAGCGACGGCGGTGGTTCGGTGGGTCGGCCTGCTCCGACCCGTCGGTGCTCTGTGCGTCTTCGGCGCGGTGCTCCACGGCGCCACGGCGGCGAACGTCGGCACCCTGATCCCCGGGGACGGGTTCACCGTCCTGCCGGGTGCATGGATCGGTTGCGCAGGGTATGCGCTGGCCGCGGTCGGGGCGTTCCTGGCTGCCTCTTCTCGTCCGTAGGAGGACACGTTCGTGACCAAGACCAACGCACGCGCAGCATCCCTTGCCGCCGACCCTGTCGCCGCCGAGCCGGGGGCTGCGGACCCTGTCGCCGCCGAGCCGGGGGCTGCGGACCCTGTCGCCGCCGAGCCGGGGGCTGCGGACCTTGCCGCCGCGGACGTGGCCTGGGACATCGAGCCCCTGCTCGACGGGCAGACCGTCGACGACCTGCTCGATGGCGCCAGCGAGCGCGCCACCGACATCGAGGCCGTTCGCGGACGCCTCGGTCAGCTCAGTGCGGTCGAGTTGGCCGAATCCATGCAGGCCCAGGCCGTCGTGACGGAGCTGATCGGACGGGCCGGCAACTACGCCTCGCTGCACTTCGCGGTCGATACGGCCGACGAAGCCCGGGGGGCGTTGGTCCAGCGGGTCCAGGAGCGTACGACCGCCATCGCCACCCGCCTGGTGTTCTTCGAGCTCGAGTGGGCTGAACTGTCGGACCAGCGAGTCGAGGATCTGTTGGCCGATCCCGCGCTCGAGTTCTGCGCTCATCACCTTCGGTCGACTCGCCGATACCGGCCTCACCTGCTGTCCGAGCCCGAGGAGAAGATCCTCGCCGAAACCCAGGTCGCCGGGTCGGCGGCGTGGCAACGGCTGTTCAACGAGCTCGTGTCATCCATCACCATCGAGCTCCCGGGCGCCGATGGCGAGCCGACTCCCGCCTCTCTCCAAGAGGGGTTGGCGCGGCTCGAGCACGCCGATCGATCCGTCCGCCAGGCCGCCGCGTCGGCCGTGACCCGGGGGCTCGAATCGGGACTGCGGACGAGGACGTATGTGTTCAACACGCTGCTGGCCGACAAGTCCACCGAGGATCGGCTCCGCCGATATCCGTCGTGGCTGTCGGCCCGCAACCTGTCGAATGAGGCCAGCGATGCCTCGGTCGATGCGTTGATCGAGGCCGTGGTCAGCCGGTACGAGATCGCCCGGCGCTGGTACCGGTTGAAGGCTCAGCTGCTCGGGCTCCCACGGCTGGCCGACTACGACCGGGCGGCCTCCTTGGTGGCCGACCTGCCGCCGATCGGCTGGAAGGAAGCCACCGAGTTGGTCGTCGATGCCTACGCCTCGTTCTCCGACCAGCTGGCCTCGGGGGTCCGCCGGTTCCTCGACGAGCCGTGGATCGACGCCCCGGTACGGCCGGGCAAGCGCCTGGGCGCGTTCTGCGCCTACACCGTTCCCAGCCATCATCCCTACCTGCTGCTGAACTGGACCAGCCAACCCCGCGATGTCCTCACCCTGGCTCACGAGCTGGGCCATGGCCTGCACGCGCTGCTGGCGTCGTCGCAGGGCGTGTTCCACCAGCACACGCCGCTGACCCTCGCCGAGACGGCGTCCGTGTTCGGTGAAACAGTCACCTTCGACCGCCTGCTCTCGGTCACATCCGCTCCCGAGCATCGGCTCGCTCTCCTGGCGCAATCGGTCGAGGGATCGATCGCCACCGTGTTCCGCCAGATCGCCATGAACCGGTTCGAAGACGCCGTTCACGCCGAGCGCCGCCGCGCCGGCGAACTGTCGCAGGCACAACTGGGGGCGACCTGGGCCGCCACCCAGGGGGAGATGTTCGGCGACGCCATGGAGGTGACCGACGACTATCGCTGCTGGTGGTCGTACATCCCTCACTTCGTCAACACGCCCGGGTACGTGTACGCCTACGCGTACGGTCAGCTGCTCGCCCTGTCGGTGTACGCCCGGTATCAGGAGGAGGGCGCAGGGTTCGTCCCGCGGTACCTCGCCATGTTGTCGGCCGGCGGTTCGCGCCCCCCCGAGGCGCTCGGGCGATTGGTGGGCTGCGACCTCGAGGACCCGGCGTTCTGGGATGCCGGCCTCGACCTCGTGGAGGCCCAGGTCGACGCGGCCGAGCAGGCGGCGGTGGCCGCAGGCCGCCTGTGATCGAGAAATCCGTCGGCCTCGACCCTTCGGCCGTCTCTAGACTCCCGGCATGGCTGCGGTCGAAGCGCGTGGGCTGACGAAGCGTTTCGGCGAGACCGAGGCCTTGACGGGGCTGGACCTCGATGTCGAGGCGGGCACCGTCCTGGGTCTGCTCGGCCCCAACGGCGCCGGCAAGACCACCACCGTGCGCATCCTCACCACCCTGCTCCGGCCCGATGCCGGCTCGGCCCGGATCGACGGCCTCGACGTGGCGCGAGAACCTCGCCGGGTGCGGGCTCGTATCGGTCTGACCGGCCAGTACGCGGCGGTCGACGAAATGCTCACCGGGCGCGAGAACCTCGTGCACGTGGCCAAGCTCTTCCACGTCGGCCGGGCCGAGGCCAGGCGACGCGCCGGAGAGCTGCTCGAACGATTCGACCTGGTCGACGCCAGCGACCGTGTCGCCCGCGGCTACTCCGGCGGTATGCGGCGTCGACTCGACGTCGCGATGAGCCTGATCGGGCAGCCGTCGGTGCTGTTCCTCGACGAGCCCACGACCGGCCTCGATCCCCGCAGCCGGCTGGCCATGTGGGACCTCATCGACGAGCTCGTGCTCGGCGGCATGACGACGTTGCTCACGACCCAGTACCTGGACGAGGCGGACCGCCTGGCCCACCGCATCGCCGTCGTGGATCACGGCTCCGTGATCGCTGAGGGAACCGCCGACGAATTGAAGGACCGACTCGGCGGCGATCTCGTCGAGGTGACCCTCCCGGCCACGTCGTCGACCTCGGAGGCCGTTGCGGTGTTGGCGCCGTTCGCCTCCGGCTCCCCTGTGGTGGACGAGGGCGGGCGCGTTCTCCGGGTCCCGGTGCGGGCCTCCGAAGACGGCATCGTGCCCGAGATCGTGCGGGCGTTCGACCGGGCAGGAGTTGGGGTGGCCGACATCGCCCATCATCGTCCGACCCTCGACGACGTGTTCCTCACCCTCACCGGCCGGCCGACCGCCGAGCCGTCCGAGGTCCCTGCGTGAGCGCCGCCGACCCCGCCGATGGCGGCACTGGGATCGGGTGGGTCCTCCACGACAGCTGGGCCGAAGCGTGGCGCCACCTGCTCCGGGTGCCTCGCAACATCGAGCTGCTGATCTTCGCCACCATCCAGCCGGTCATGTTCGTGCTGCTCTTCGTCTACGTGTTCGGCGGGTCCATCCAGGTCGACGGGTTCGATCGGTACGAGCAGTTCCTCCTGCCCGGGATCTTCGCCCAGACCATCGTGTTCGGCTCGGCGTTCACGAGCGTCGGCATCGCCGACGACATGCAAAAGGGAACTGTCGATCGGTTGCGATCGCTGCCGATGGCGCAATCCGCTGTCCTCATCGGCCGCACCTTGTCCGACCTCGTGCGCAACCTGATCAGCTTCCTGATCATGCTGATCGTCGCGCTCCTGGTGGGCTTCCGGTTCGAGGGAGGTGCGCTCGGTGCCATCGGGGCGACCGCGCTCCTGCTCGGCTTCTCGTACGCCTTCTCCTGGATCCAGGCCCTCATCGGCTTGTCGGTCAAGAGTATGGAGGCGGCCAACTCGGCCGGGTTCATCTGGATGTTCCCGCTCACGTTCGTTTCGTCGGCCTTCGTCGACCCCGCGTCGATGCGCCCGTGGGTGCGGCGGGCGGCCGAGGCCAACCCGTTCACCACTGTGACCAACGCCTGTCGGGCGCTGTACAACGGCAACGACACCGGCAACGACGTGTGGATCTCTGTCGCGTGGGCGGCCGGCATCGTCCTCGTGTTCGCCACGTTGTCCATACGCAAGTACGCGGCACTGTCGCGTGCTGAGTGACTCAGCGGCACTGTCGCGCTCGAGGCTCGTCGTCGTACCGCCGGTCAGGTCCCGCGGAGCTCGGTCGACAAACGCGACACGATGTCGTGCAGCCGGTCGACCTCGGGCCCGACCCCACGTCGGAGACGCCACGCCATCTTGAACGCGGTCCACGGACCCGTGGGGAGCTCGGCGGTTTCGATCGCCCGGCTGATGGCGGCGCGGTGGTGCCGGAGGTCGGCCGGGGCTCCGATCCGGCCGACGACGGCCACGACAAGGCGCCGCAGTACGACGGTGGCCGCGGCGACGAACAGGGCGATGACGGCGACCACCCCCAACCCGAGCCGGACGCCGCCGTCCGCGAGCACCGCACCGACGAGCGCGAGCACCGCTACCGCGAAGGCCACCCGCGCCGCCAGGCGGCCGCGAGCCTCCACCGTCTCCATCACCAGCCCGGCCACGATCCCCCGGGCCAATTCCATCGCATCCTTCGCCACGGCATTCCCTTCCGACCGGTTCGGGGCGGCCAACCAGGCGAGGCGGCCAACCAGGCGAGGCGGCCAACCAGGCTGGGCGGCCAACCAGGCGAGGGGGACAGTACCCGGGCCCACGTCGGGGCACGCGGTCTAGAGTCGGCCCGGTGATCGTCCACATCGCTACGGCGGAGGAGTGGGAGCGGGCTCGCGCCGGTGGTGGTCCCTACGAGCCCGCCGGTTTCGCAGCCGACGGGTTCATCCACTGCTCGTCGAGCACCCAGACAGCGGGGACTCTTCGGTCCTGGTTCGGCGGTCGGGACGATCTGGTCGTCCTGCGTCTGGACGAGTCGGTCGTCGGGCCCGACATCGTCATGGAACCGGGTTCGTTGGGCGAAGCCGAGCTGTTCCCGCATCTTTACGCGCCGATCGACGTCGCGGCCGTGATCGAGGCCACGCCGCTGCCGCTCGACACCGAGGGCGTGCACGTCCTGCCCGACTGGCTACCCCAGCGGTCGGACCCGCCCTCGACCGATCGGTCGTGGTGAGCGGCGACGCGGAACCGAGAGGGTTCAGGACAGAGTGACGCGAGCCATCTCCCGGCGCTCCGGGTAGTGGTCGGCGGCCGCGAAGTGGTGGGTCGGGATCTCGTCCCACACCCCCAGATCGCCGACGGTCCAGGAGTAGCGGAGCTGCAGGCTCGGATTGGCGGCGTGGACGAACAGCAGGTCGAGCAGCGCTCGGCTCTCCCGAGGTGACGCGCCGACGATGGACTGCGTGAACCCCGGGTTCACGTACAGGTACGGTCGTTGCGTCACCGGGTGCACACCGATCACCGGGTGGACCACTGGCGGGAACTGCTCGCGCAGCCGGGCGACGGTGCCGTCGCCGCTCTTGTCCTCGAACGCCCGGCCCTCGCCGACCCAGTGCTCGGCCTCGATGCCCTCGAGCATGCGCCTCATCGTCGGCGACAGGAGGTCGTGGGCGGCGTACATGCTGGCCCACAAGGTGTCGCCGCCGCGCGCCGGGAGGTCGATGGCGCGCAACGTACCGACTCGGGGCGGCTCGCTCACCCAGCTGACGTCGGTGTGCCACTGGTCCTGGAAGGGCGGATGATCCGAGTCGTCGATGATGTGCTCGGGTGAGGTGGTCGTGCGTCCGGCCAGCCGCGCGATGGGGTGGGTGAACACCGATCCGAAGCGCTGCGCGAACGCCATGTGTGACTCATCCGTGAGGTGCTGCTGCGGGAAGAAGAGCACCAGGTGTTCGTGGAGGGCGGTGGCGATCGTTGCGAACACGTCGGGCTCGAGCGCCGACACGTCGACCCCATCGACCCGGGCCCCCAGGTGCCCGCCGAGCGGGGTGATCGTGATGGTGCCGACCGTCATGTTCGCAGGGTAGCGGGGCGGGTCGTCGCTCTTCACGTCGCCGGGCGTGGGGACGCTCGACGACCTCAGTCGTGGCGGGGCGGGAGGGGGCCCTTGTCACGCACCTCGCGGATGGAGGCGGTGGCGTGATGCAGCTCGTCGAGCCAGGCGCGTTCGTTCTGTCCGACCAACCTGACGCACCACCCGAGGGCATCGCTGCGACTGCGGGCGATCCCGCCGGCGATCAGCGTGTCGAGGATGTTGCGTTCGTCGAACCGGAGTCGCGTCATGACGGGAACGCTGACGGTGGTGAAACGGTGTTCGTGGTCGCCGTGGTCGACGGCCCACGACACGGCCCGGCCCCACCGGGACTCCGCTTCGGCGGCGATCACGACCCGCTGGTCGCGCGTGGCCTCGCGGAAGGCCGGTACGTCTGTCTCGGGCGCGAGCGAGCCCGTGACGAGGATCTCCTCGCGGTCGAGGCGCACCTCGACCGGGCCCAGGTACCACTCGGAAGGGGTCGCGGCGTGGAAGTAGCTGGTGACGGATGCAACAAGGTCGGCCATGGAATAGATGATAGCTCGTACTGTTGTAAGTATGTAATCAAATGTGGACCGAGCTACCCCTGTAGTGACCGTCCGTCCGTGCCGGGGCATCCCGGTGCCGCAGTCAGGAGACCCTGTGTCCACTGAATCCCTGTCCGCTGAACCAATCAATCCCACCCGCGCCGTTCCGCTCCTCCCCCTCGCCACGGGGGTCGTGTTCCCCGAGATGGTCGTCACGCTGCGCCTGGAGACCGAGGACGCGCGACGCGCAGTCACCTCGGCCACCGAGCTCGACAGCGAGATCGTGGTCGTGCCGCGTGCGGGAACCTCGTTCTCGACGATCGGCACCCTGGCGCGCATCGAGCAGCACGGCACCCTCCGCGACGGTTCGCTCGGCGCCGTCATCCGGGGCGTTCACCGGGCCCAAGTGGGCCAGGGGGTGCTCGACGAATCGGGCCGGCTCGGCTTCGAGGTGACCCCCCTCCCCGAACCGGACGTGTTCGCGGATGGCGAAGCCGAGGAGCTGATGGGTCAGTACCGCGACACCGTCGGTCGGTTGCTCGACGCCCTCGGCGGGCAGGCGTGGGGCGGGCTCCTGAACGAACCGCGCACCCCCGGCGCCCTGGCCGACACCATCGGCTGGTGGCCCAACCTGCCCGTCGAACGCAAGCGTGAGTTGCTCGAAACGCTCGACCCGCTGAGTCGCCTGAGGACCGCCGTCACGTGGGCCAACGAGATGTTGGTCGAGCACGAAGCTACGAGCTCGGTCGATCGCCGGGTCGGGGAGTCACTCGACAAGGCGCAGCGGGAGGTGATCCTGCGCCGGCAACTCGATGCCATCCGGGCCGAGCTCGGTGAGGGTGGCGAGAACGTCGTCGACGGGTACCGGTCACGCCTGGCCGAACTCCGCGACGGCGCGGAACCGATCCCGGCGGCCGTCGACTCGGCGATCGCCAAGGAGATCGACCGGCTCGAGCGCACCGGCGAGAACGGACCGGAGGCGAGCTGGATCCGCACCTGGCTCGACACCGTGCTCGACTTGCCCTGGGGCGTGCGCACGGAGGACTCCTTCGATCTCACCGCCGCCCGTGCCGTCCTCGATGCGGACCACACCGGTCTGTCGGAGGCCAAGGACCGCATCGTGGAGTTCCTGGCGGTTCGTCAGCGCCGCGCCGAGCGCGCCGCCGGCGCGCTCAGCGGGCCCAGCGCCGGAAGACGCGGTGTTGCTGGCGCGCCGGGGCGGCGCGGTGGCACGATCCTGGTGCTCGCCGGGCCTCCGGGCGTCGGCAAGACGTCCCTCGGTGAGTCGGTGGCCCGGGCTCTGGGCCGACGCTTCGTGCGGGCGTCGCTCGGTGGCGTGCACGACGAATCCGAGATCCGCGGTCACCGTCGGACCTACGTCGGTGCTCGCCCAGGACGCATCGCCCGCGCCCTCATCGACGCCGGCGCGCTCAACCCGGTGATCCTGCTCGACGAGATCGACAAGCTCGGCAGCGACTGGCGGGGCGACCCCTCGGCCGCGTTGCTCGAGGTGCTCGATCCGGCCCAGAACCACACCTTCCGGGACCACTACCTCGAGTTCGAGCTCGACCTGTCCGACGTCGTCTTCATCGCCACCGCCAACACGCTCGATCGTATGCCGGCCCCGCTCCTCGACCGGATGGAGATCATCACCATCTCCGGCTACAGCGACGACGAGAAGCTCGCCATCGCTCGGGATCACCTGCTCCCTCGTGTGTTCGATCGCAACGCGGTCGAGGAAGGCGAGATCGTCGTGCCCGACGAGGTGGTGCGCGCCGTGATCTCCGACTTCACGAGGGAGTCCGGCGTTCGGAAGCTCGAACAGCGCCTGGACCGCCTCGTCCGAAAGGCGGCGACGCGCCTGGCGACCGGCGAGGTCGAAGGGCCGTCGACCATCGAGCTCGGCGAACTTCGCCCCGTCCTCGGCCGGCCGGCGACCATCGATGATCCGGCCGACCGGCTGTCCGGACCGGGGATCGCGACGGGGCTTGCCGTGACTGGGGCCGGTGGCGACGTCTTGTTCGTCGAAGCGGCGCTGGTGCCCGGCGAACCGGGTCTGACCCTCACCGGCCAGCTCGGCGATGTCATGCGCGAGTCCGGTGAGATCGCCGTGTCGTTCCTCCGGTCCCACGCCGAGGAGCTGGGTTTCGAACCGACCAGCTTCGATCGTCGGGTCCACGTGCACTTCCCGGCCGGGGCCGTTCCGAAGGACGGTCCGTCCGCCGGCATCACCATGGCGACGGCCCTCGCCTCGCTCGTCACCGGACGACCGGTCCGACCCGAGGTGGCCATGACCGGCGAGATCACGCTCCAGGGGCGGGTGCTGCCGATCGGCGGGGTGAAGGAGAAGGTGCTCGCCGCCCATCGGGCCGGCGTCACCGAGGTGATTCTGCCGGTGGCCAACCGAGACGACGCTGACGACCTGCCCGACGACGTGCGATCGCAGGTCACCCTGCACTTCGCTCGCGACATCGGCGAGGTGTTGGGCTGGGCTCTCAGACCCGCCGAGGCGTGACTCGGCACGTCGACTCAGCCTGCCGAGGCGTGACTCGGCATTACTCTCCCGAGGCATGACTCCGGCCGAGCTGTCCGATCTTGATGCCACGTCGCAAGCTGACCTCGTCAGGTCCGGGGGTGCCGCACCCTCGGACCTCGTCGAGGCCGCGATCCGAGGCGCCGAAGCCGTCAACCCTCGGCTCAACGCCATCATCCACGAACGCTTCGATCGAGCGGCGGCGGAGGCGCTCGCCTCTCGCTCATCCGGCCCGCTGGCTGGCGTGCCGATGGTGGTCAAAGACCTCGACGGAACGCTGGCCGGCGAGCCGTACCACGCCGGAACGAGGTTCCTTCGAGACGCGGGCTATCGCGCGGATCGCACGTCGCTGTTGATCCAGCGGTACCTCGACGCCGGCGCGATTGTCATCGGCAAGACCGCGACGCCCGAGCTCGGTCTGCTGCCATCGACGGAGCCGGTCTCGACCGGACCGACCCGCAACCCGTGGGACGAGAAGCGCTCGCCCTCGGGTTCGTCGGGTGGGTCGGCGTCGTCGGTAGCGGCCGGTGTGGTGGCGGTCGGCCATGCCGGAGACGGAGGCGGCTCGATCCGGCTCCCGGCATCGGTGTGCGGGCTGGTGGGTCTGAAACCCAGCCGAGGCCTCGTCTCCAACTACCCCGACAACGATCCGTGGGGCGGACTCGTGAGCCGGCTGGCCGTCACCCGCACCGTTCGCGACACCGCGCTCATGCTCGAGGTCGCCTGCGAGCCCGACCTCTTCGACGCGCCGATCCTCGGCGGGCCGGCCGGCGTCGTGGCCTCGCTCGATCGGCCGCCCGCCGCCCAGCGCATCGGTCTGGTCGTCGACTGCGGTGACGAATCCGTCGACCCTGAGTGTGTCGATGCCGTGCGGGCGACCGGGCTCGCGCTGGCGGCCGCCGGCCACCATGTCGAGGAGCGGACGCTGGCGTCGATCCTCGACCCCGAACACGACCCCATCGGTCCCTTCCTCACCGCGTTCGCCGTGTGGACGCGGGCAGTCCTCCTCGATCTCGCCCGGGTGAGCGGCGCTCCGGTCACCGCCGACGGGGTCGAACCCCACACCTGGTCCTTGTTCGAGGGGGCCGCGGCGATCGATGGCGCGACTTTCGCCGCTGCGGGCGACCAGCTCCGCGTCATCGGGCGCCAGACGCGCCGCCGATGGGACCGCGGACTCGACGTGCTCATCACCCCCACGTGCCCCGACCGCCCCTGGATGCTCGGGCAGTTCACGTCCACCATCGCCGACCCCGTCGGCGTGCTGTTGCGGTCCTCGAGAACGGTCGCCTTCACCGCTCCGTTCAACATCTCGGGTCAACCGGCGATCTCGGTGCCCGCCCGCCTCTCTGAAGGCCTACCCATCGGAATCCAGATGGTGGGTCGGTGGGGCGCGGATGCGGTCCTCCTCCGGCTCGCCGCGCTCCTCGAACAAACGCAGCCGTGGCGGGATCAGCGGCCGCCGATCCACGTCAGCCGCTGACCGGCCGCGACCCATCCTCAGGCCGTCACCCCTGCTGGCGCGCCGCTCGAACGTTGGCTCGGGTCCGGGCGTGATCGACGGTGTCGGCGGCGCGGATGTCGGCCTCGGTGGCGTCAGCTCCGGGCAGGCTTCGCGGCCACAACCCGGAGTCGGCCACATAGTTGACTTCGGCCCCGATGACGATGACCTGGGCGATGAGACTGAACCAGGTGAGCATGCCGATGACGAGGGCGAACTGCCCGTAGGTGTCGGACGCGTCGGCGAGCACGCGGTCGATCAGCCACGTCCCGAGCAGGTGGAGGCCGAAGACGCCGCCCCCGGCCAGGAGCGCGCCGGGGAGAACGCCCCGCCACGTCTGCGGTCGAGCCGTGAGCACCCGATAACAACCGGCGACGATGGCGACGTCGATCGCCACGGCCCCGAGGTAGAGCCCGAGGCGACCGGCCCCGGGGATGTTCGGGGTGACCGACGCCAGCGCCCCGACGACCACCGAGGCGACCAACCCTCCGCCCAATACGCCCAGCATGGCCAGCGCCCGCAGCCGGGCCGAGACGAAGCCCGGGCGGTCATCCACCGGGACGGCCCACACTTCGTTCATGGCGAACTGCGTGGCCAGCATGGCGGCCAACCCGGCCCAGATCGCGGCACCGAAACCGACCACGAGACCGGTCACGTTGCCGGTCAAACCGTTCGGTTGCTGGAGCTGAGCGCCGATGACCGGGAACTGCCCGAGCGCCGAGTCGATGAAGTCCTGACGCAGGCCGGGGTCGCCTTCCAGGAGGAAACCCAGCACGGTGACGAGGGCCAGGAGCAGAGGGAAGAACGAGAAGAAGCCGTAGTAGCCGATGAGGGCGGCCAGCTTGCTCCCGCGGTCGTCGAGGTAGCTGCGAATCACGCCGTAGCCGAAGCCGACAGGACGGTTGCCGCGTTGGAACCGGTCGAGGCGCCGCAGAAGTGTCGTCATGCCCGCCGCCGCCCCGAGTAGGTCAGATCCCGGACAGCGTGGACACCATCAAGGCGATGATCGCCACCGCGACCACGACGAGGGCGAATACTTCGAGGCGCCGTGGAGCCGACAGCGTATCGAGGTCGAGTCCGACGAGGCCGGCTCGCAACGGTGCCAAGGTGCGGTCCCCGTTCTGCTCCGCGGCTCGGCCTCCGATCGTGTGCTCCTGGCGCACCAGGAGATCGATCACCGGATCGGCGCCCGGTTCGGGAAGGATGATCTCGGGAAGGCGGAGGTCCGCGGCCTCGTCGGAGTCGAGCGATGCGGGGACGGCGGGGTCGGCGGCGTCGAGCGAGAACTCGCTCACTCGGGTGAGGGCAGGTGTCTCCAGGCTCGCGTCGTTCTGCGCCGGGGCGATCGGTGCCATGGGGGTCGGCGGAGCAGGCGGCGGTGGGAGGTTCGACGTCTCGGGCGGCGCAGGGACTTCGACGGGAGCGGCAACGACGATCGCAGCCGGGGCCAGGACTTCGAGCGGGGCGGTCCCCAGCGCGCTCAGGGCGTCACCCAAGGCGGTCGACCACAAGGCCGGGGCGAGCGACAGCTGGTGTTCCTGCCAGCAGCTGGCCAGGGTCTTGAGATCGCGGAGCGTCGGATGGTCGCGGATCGCCGGCGGCAGAAGCAGGTCGACCAGGTGGGCCAGACCGAGCCGGTCGCTCATCGCCGGGGTGGGAGGATCGAGCAGCAGGGGTACGCCGTCCACCCGCGTCGACGGTCCGAGGAACACGCGGGCGGTCGGCGGCGAACCGGGTTCGACGATGATGCGGCTGGCGGACAGCGACACGTCGACGATGCCGTGACGTTCCAGGGAGTCGCAGAGGTCGGCGAGCTGTTTGGCGATCACGAGGGCGTCACGGATCCTTTCGCCCTGACCCGTCCGAATCTCGGCGACGGTGCGGCTCGGTCCGTCCGGGACGTGAGGGAGCAGCCAGCCGATCGGCCGGGAATGGGGGTGGGCGATCACCGCCAGGGGGACGAAGACGTGGCGCTCGATGCGGGCTCGCTCCATCGGATCCAGCCGTCCGAGGAGGCGCGTCAGCCAGACCAACCCGAGCTCGGAGACTTCGGACTCGGGGAAACATTGTTGCCCCGACCGGCTTCCAGGTTGGCGATCGACAGTGATGAACACGTCGTCGAGGAACCGCTCGATGCTCGTCACCTCTTTCGAAGACTGAAACGACGGCACTCATCGTGCCCGAATCCGTGGCTCGACAGGCGCGCCGGGGGAACGCGCCGCCCAGTACAGCCGGTCTGCAGTATTGCCTCTGCTTCACGCCGTCCAAAAGTCCGGTTCAGCGGGCGAGGAAACGCCACATCAGCCGCGCGGCTCGTGAGGGGCGGCCGTGGGCGAACTCCGATCGATCGGCACCGGCCATGGCGGCCAGCGCTCCGTTCACGCCGATCCAGCGGAACGGTTCGGGTGCCCAGCGACGGCTCCGGTGGCCCACCCACGGGAGATCGACGAGCTCGGTGCGCCGCCCCACGACGAGATCGGCGAGGGTCTCCCCGGCCAGATGGCTCGCCGCCACCCCTTCGCCGACGAAACCTCCCGCCCAGGCCAACCCGGTCGTTCGGTCGAGCCCGACCGACGGGGTCCAGTCGCGGGGGACGCCCAGGACGCCCGACCATCGGTGGGTGATGGCGACATCGGCCAGGGAGGGAAAGAGATCAACCAGGTGCTGATGGATGCGCTCGTAGTGACCGGCCTCGCCGTGGTGTCGGCGCGAGCCGTTGGCCACCGGCGCCGTACTCGATCCCCAACGGTAGGGAGCGCCCCGGGAGCCGAAGACGATGCGGCCGTCCTCGGTGCGTTGCCCGTACACGACCAGGTGGCGTACGTCGTTGAACGTCTCCCGTCGGTCCAGGCCCAGTTGCCGCCACAGCTCATCGGGGAGAGGTTCCGTGGCGATCATCGACGAGGCCAAAGGCACGAGGCGCCGCCGGTCACCGCGGAGCGACGCCGTGTACCCCTCGGTGGCCCGGATCACGATCTCGGCGCGGATGGTGCCCCGATCCGTGGTCACCCGTCCCGAGCCGAGCTCGAGGGCGGTGGTGCGCTCGAAGATCTCGACCCCCAGCCGCTCGGATGCTCGGGCGATGCCCCGAGTGAGGTCGAGCGGATGCACGGTGGCACACGGCGCATACCAGAGCCCGCCGTGCACGCTGCTGGCGCCGATCCGTCGGCCCGCTTCGGCGGCGTCCAGCCGCTGGAGTTCGTCGGGCCGGACTCCATGGTGGCGCGCCGCGCGCTCGATGTCGTCGAGCCGCCGGAGCTGACCATGGTTGCGGGCCAACCAGACCGAGCCACCGGGCGCCCAGCCACAGTCGATCGACTCGTCGGCGACGATGCGGCCGACACGACCGACGGTGTCGATCACGGCTCGGTTCAGCCGGCGGACGGCGTCGACTGACGACGCCCGCTCGAGCGGACCGAGCGTGCCCGCCAACTCCCCGATGCACCAGCCCCCGTTGCGACCCGAGGCGCCGAAGCCGACGTGGTGACGGTCGATGACGGCCACCCGAAGCGTCGGGTCGAGGCTCCGGAGGTGATAGGCGGTCCAGAGTCCGGTGGTGCCGGCGCCCACGATGGCGACGTCGACCTCTCGACTCCCGGGGAGCGGGCGCCGAGTGATGAGCGGCAACCGCGCGGTGTCGTCCCAGACCGCCCGCTCGCTCATGTGTCGACGGTGGCGGTCGGTCGAGCCCCCGGACCCACACGGGCTTCGTTCGCAGTCGAGTGGCGGGCACGGTGGGGCACCGGCACAGACTACGAACTGCCGGGAGCCGCGATCGCACGGACGGGGCCCAGTACGGTGATCCCTCGTGTTGCTGACCGCCGACTCCGAGACGCTACGCGGGGTGATCCTTCGGGCCGCGGGCACGGCGACGGAACTCGACGAGCTCGATGCCGAGTCGCTCCTCGCCGGCGCCGGGTTGATGAGCGTCGTCGGGTCGCTGCTCTCTGACCCTGACCCCGTCGTTCGCACCGGCGCCACCCTCCTCCTCGGAAGGCTCGGCCCGGACGTGAGCGCGGGTCGTATCACCGAGGCCATGGTCCTGGCGTGGCGCGGGCTGGTGGATCAGGCACCGGTCGGTTTCGACGGTGCCTGGGCGCGCACGCTCTGGGGTCACGGACTTCTGGTGCTCGCGGAACGGGTCGGCCCGGACGATCTGGCCACCGCCGACCTCGTCGCCGAATGGGCCGATCACGTCGAGCTCCGCGGACCACTTCTCGTCCGTCTCGCCCGGTCGGTGCCCGATCTCGTCTGCCGCGAATCCCGCCGCTGGGCCACCCCCGATGACTCCGGGGTGGTCGTCGCCCTGCCGGACCACGCCCACCGCGTCGCCTACGTCGCGTGCCTGGCGCCCTGGCCGGTGCGGGCCATACCCCCGGTCGTGGAAGGCCTCACCGCGATCGGCGTGCTCGACGTCGAGGTCGACGAGCTCGTCGTTGTGATGCTCGGCCGACCGCGATGACGGGCAGCCGGTCGGGAGGCGCCGAGCTACCGATCGAGGCGAGCATCGATGAGCTCCGGTCGGCCCTGGCGACCAGCGGCGCCGCGGTGCTCCAGGCCGAACCGGGCGCCGGCAAGACCACCATCGTCCCGCTTCGGCTGATGGACGAACCCTGGCTGGGCGGCGCCCGGATCATGATGCTCGAACCCCGTCGTCTGGCCACCCGGGCCGCGGCGCGCCGCATGGCCGATCTCCTCGGTGACGAGGTCGGTGGGCTGGTCGGCTTCCGGACCCGGGACGAGCGCCGTACGAGCCATCGCACCCGCGTCGAAGTGGTGACCGAAGGGGTGCTGACCCGCCGCCTGCAGCACGATCCCGAACTGGCAGGCGTCGGTCTGGTCATCTTCGACGAGTTCCACGAACGCAACCTCCAGGGGGACCTGGGCTTGGCCCTGACGCTCGACGTCCGGCGCTCCCTTCGTCCCGATCTGCGGCTCCTCGTGATGTCCGCGACCTTGGACGGGGAGCGGGTGGCGGCGCTGATCGAAGGTTCGCCCGACCCCGGTGCCGACCCAGTCACCGACCCCGTCCCCGGCGCCGTCGGGTCGGGCCGATCGTCCGTGCCGGTGGTGACGAGCCCGGGTCGGATGTTCCCCATCGAGCACCGCTGGCTGCCCCGGCGGCCGAAGGACCGCCTCGATCCCGCCGTGGTGGCGGCCGTGCACCAGGCGCTGCGTGAGGAGTCGGGCGACGTCCTCGTCTTCCTTCCCGGGGCCGGGGAGATCAACCGGGTGGCCCAGGCGCTGGCGGCCGAA
The DNA here is from genome assembly GCA_963732655.1 of uncultured Acidobacteriota bacterium. Classification (GTDB taxonomy): domain Bacteria; phylum Actinomycetota; class Acidimicrobiia; order Acidimicrobiales; family SHLQ01; genus CAVTWS01. Next base: position 670,617 of record CAVTAI010000017.1, read on the forward strand.
CCCCTTCCGGGGCCTCAACCGACCGACATCCGCCTGTTGTACGGAGCCCTGAGCACGGCAGACCAGGACGCCGCCATCGCCCCGTCACCGCCTGGTCGGCGCAAGGTCGTGCTCTCGACGGACATCGCCGAGACGAGTCTCACCGTGGAGGGCGTCCGGGTGGTCGTCGATGCCGGGTTGGCGCGAGTGCCTCGGTACGACCCCCGTACCGGGATGACCCGCCTGGTGACCGTTTCAGCGTCGCGGGCATCGGCTGAACAGCGGGCCGGTCGTGCCGGGCGGACCGAGCCGGGGGCGGCCTATCGCCTGTGGTCCAAGCTCGAACAGGGCGCGCGAACTCCCTACCGGGAGCCCGAGATCACCCAGGTCGACCTGGCCGGCCTGGCCCTGGAACTCGCCGCCTGGGGGGTCCGCGACGCCGACGCGCTGCCATGGCTCGACGCTCCTCCGAGACGATCGCTCGAGGAAGCTCGGATGCTGCTCGCCCAACTCGGCGCCGTCGACGGGGACGGCCGGGTCACCGCCACCGGCCGGGAGATGGTCGACCTCCCGCTGCATCCCCGATTGGCCCACATGGTCGTCACCGCTCGCCGCCAGGGTCACGGCTGGCTGGCGTGTCTGGCCGCGACCGTGCTGGAGGATCGGGACGTGATGCGAGGTCGCCCGGACGAGTTGCCGGCCGACCTCGGCGAACGCATCGCGCTGCTCGACAATCCCGGCCGACGACACCCACAGGCGGACGGGCGAGCGCTCCAGCGGGCGAGGACCCAGGCCCGCGACCTCGCGCAGCGCTGCGGGCATCCCGGAGGGAATCGCCGACACGCGAGCGGCGGGTCGGGTGCTGGCGTGGGCCTATCCGGATCGTGTCGCTCAGGCCCGCGATGGTGGCGGCGGTCGGTTTCGTTTGCGGACCGGCTCAGGGGCCTGGCTCGCCCGGACCGATCCCTTGGCGCAGGAACGATGGTTGGTCGCCGCCGATCTCGACGGCGACCGCAAGGACGCCCGCATCCGGTTGGCGGCCGCGCTCGACGAAGCCGACGTCCTCGAGGCGCTTGGGGACCAGCTTTCCGAGGTGGAGACGGTGGCCTGGGACCGGGCCCGCGACGATGTGGTCTGTCGCGTCGAACGACGCCTGGACGGCTTGCGCCTGGGCATCGTGGAACGGCGGCCGGATCCCGGCGGTCGTACGTTGGCCGTGCTGTTGGAGCGGATCCGATCGTCCAAGTTGTCGCTGCTCGACTGGACCGATCGGGCGCGTTCGATGCAGCAGCGCGTGGCGGTGTGTCGAGCGCATCTCGGCGACGAGTGGCCCGACCTGTCCGACGCCGTGCTGCTGGCCGAAGCCGTCGACTGGTTGGAGCCGTTCCTCACCCGCGCCCGGGGGCGAAACGATGTGCAGGCCCTCGATGTCGCGATGGCGTTGCGAACCCGGCTGCCGTTCGACCTCCAGATGGACCTCGATCGTCTGACTCCCCGCTCGATCGCCGTGCCGTCGGGGCGATCGGTGCCCGTTGACTACAGCAGCGATCCCCCCGTCCTCGCCGTGCGGCTGCAGGACATGTACGGAACGTCGGATCACCCGACCGTGCTCGGGGGTCGGCTCCGCGTGGTTCTGCACTTGCTGTCGCCGGCGGATCGTCCGGTGCAGGTCACGTCAGACCTGGCGGGATTCTGGGCCGGGTCCTGGCGGGAGGTACGCAAGGACATGGCCGGTCGGTATCCGAAACATCATTGGCCCGACGACCCCGCGGAACGCGTCGTCGAAGAAGCGCTGACGCAGACAACGGGGTCCGAGGAGCGTTCCCGGGACGGTCAGACCGCGGGCAGGCGGCCGATGAGATCTTCCTTCCAGCTCCGGAATCGTGTGTGGTGGCGGCCGCTCGGGCCCGTGCCCGATCCGGTGCCGTCGGGATAGAGCCGGAACCGTTCGCACGACGAGCCGTCGTCTCCTCCGGAGTCGACCGGCACGGCGAGGTACCAGGCGTCGGCGCCGGTCGCGGGTCCGGCTCGCCACAACAGCCAGGGTCCCAGCCGACGTTTGTAGGCGGCCTCCGGTTGGCCGGCCAGATCCGCCCCGAGGCGGAGGAGCTCATCCGGGGCCTCGATCCACGCCGAGGCGGCGATGTTGCGATCGCGCGTCGGCGTCGGCGGAAGGTCCTCGGTGTGCACCGGTGTGTGGTCGAAGGGCCGCTGGTCGGCCGGGAGGGCGTTCACCCACCGAGCTTGTCGCGTCGAAACACACTGGGGGTGGTTTTCCGCGACAAGTTCGTGGCGGCGGTCCGGGCGCGGGGTAGAAACCGGGGGTGACGACGAGCAACTTCGACGGCCACCGCTGGCCCAGCCCGACCCTCACGACCGTCGACGCCGCGTCGGTGGCGGTGAACTGGTGGGGCATCGAGGGTGAGGTGAGCGCGCTCGAGTCGAACCAGGACCAGAACTTCCGGATCACGGACGGCGACGGACGCCAGTTCGTGCTCAAGGTGGCCAATGAACGCACGCCCCCCGAGGCCGTGGAAGCGCAGAACGCGGTGCTGACCTGTCTCGCCCGGACCCGTCCCCCGTTCGATCACCCCACCATCATGCCGACGGTGGACGGCGAGGAGATCGTGGTCACCGCAGGTCACGCCATCCGCCTGATCACGTTCGTCGAGGGCGAGCCGATGCACGGCCCCGGTGAGCTGGACGACGTGCGACTCCAGACCTTCGGTCGGCTGGCCGCTCACAACGTGCTGGCTCTGGCCGCGGTCGACATCCCGGGCGCCCACCGGGTCACGCAATGGGACCCTCGCCACGCGGCCGAGGTCGTGGCCGGCCTTCGTGGCGACCTCGACGACGATGACCTCCTCGTCATCACCGATCAGGTTCTGGCCCAGTCCGCCGCTGCCCTCGATCCGTTTCGGGCGTCGCTGCCTCGTCAGGTGATCCACGGTGACCTGTCCGACTTCAACGTGGTGGGCCGCCGCGACCGTGCCGCCGGGCCGCTGGGCCGCCGCGACCGTGCCGCCGGGCCGCTGGGCCGCCGCGACCGTGCCGCTCGGCTCACCCCGACCGGGATCATCGACTTCGGTGATGTGGTCCACACCTGGCGGGTCGCCGAGTTGGCCATCCTGGCGACGGGCCTGGTGGGTCGATCGGCGTCCGATCCGCTCCGGGCCGTGGTGGAGGTGACGCGCGGATTCTCCGAGATCGTCGCGCTCGACGACGACGAGCTCGATGCCGCCTGGGGCGTCGTGCTGGCCCGTGCCGCATCGCTCGCCGTGTCCGATGCGCAACAGGTCGCCATCGAGCCAGGCAACGCCTACGCGCGCCACGCGCTCGACGTCGACCGGGCCATCCTCGACGCCGTGGCGAGGATCCCGCCGGAGCTGGCGCGGACGAGCATCCGACTCGCCGCCGGTCGCGCCCCCGATCCCCGGTGGGCTCGGGTCCGTGCTCGGCTGGCCGAGCTGGCGAACGATCCGACCGTCGTCGGGTGGGCGTTCCCACCGGGGGAGGTCAGCGACGCCGACATCGAGGTGATCGACCTGACCGTCGAGACGGCCGACCTGGCCGCCGGAACATGGCACGATCGCGACGCCCTCCGCGCCCGACTCCATCGACCGGGCCACGCCGTGGTCGCCCGCCACGACGAGGTTCGCATCACGTCCGCCGTGCCCGACCTGGCCGTCGAGCCGCGATCGGTGCACATGGGGCACGACTTCTTCGTCGCCGCCGGAACCACCGTCGTGGCGCCCGTCGCGGCCGTCGTCGACGAGATCAGCGGCGGCTCGGTGTGGTTGCGGCCGGTCCACCCCGATCTCGGTCAGGTGTCGGTCCGGCTGCTCAACGTCGTGGCCGATGTGGAGGTCGGGACGGAGCTCGGACTGGGAGACCACGTCGGCTCCGTGGCCGAGCAGGCGCGGGCGACGGGCGTTCCGGCGCACCTCCACGTGCAAACGGGGGTGGGGGTGTCACGACCGTCGGGCGGCGTCGCGGCTCGGCACCGGGTGGCCTGGTCTGTGCACAGCCCCCCGCTGTACCCCGATCCGGCGTGGCGGGGCCCTGCCGCCCGATCGGCCGCCGAGGCCCATCGACGGCGCAGCCGGCACGTCGCCCGGGCGCAACGGACCTATTACCCGGATCGGCCCCTCGAGATCGTGCGCGGCTGGAGGCACCACCTGTACGACACCGATGGCCGGACCTACCTCGACATGGTGAACAACGTCGCCGTGATCGGCCACAGCCACCCGGCGGTCACCGAGGCCGCTCGACGCCAGTTCGATCGGCTGAACACCAACTCCCGCTTCCTGTACCCGGCGCTGACCGAGCTGGCCGATCGGCTCGTCGCCCGTTGTCCGACACCGCTGTCGAGCGTGTTCCTCGTCAACTCGGGGAGCGAGGCCTCGGACCTGGCGCTCCGACTCGCTCGACACGCCACCGGGCATCGGGGGGTGGTGGCGATCGAGGGTGGATATCACGGCTGGACCGGTGCCGTCACCGAGTACACATCGAATCGCTTCGACAACCCACGGTTTCACGAGCACCGCCCGCCGTACGTGGAGATCGTGGCGTCGCCCGACGGGTATCGCGGCCGGTTTCGGGGCGCGCCCGACCCGGGGGCGGAACACGCCGCCGAGGTCGCCGCGGTGTGCCGCCGGCTCGAACCGCACGGCGGAGTTGCGGCGTTCGTGTTCGAGGGTCTGCTCGGCAACCAGGGTGGACTCGACCTGCCCGCCGGGTACCTGACCCGGGCCCTCGCTGCGGTCCGGTCGGTCGGCGGCGTGGCCATCGCCGACGAGGTCCAAGTGGGGTACGGGCGGACAGGGTCGTCGTGGTGGGCGTTCGAGAACCACGGTGTGGTCCCTGACATCGTCACCGTGGCCAAGGCCATGGGGAACGGTCACCCGGTGGGCGCCGTCATCACCACGCCGGACATCGCCGAAGCGTTCGCCGCCGACTACCCGTTCTTCTCGTCCGTTGGCGGTGGCCCCGTGTCGTGCGAGGTGGCGCTGGCCGTCCTGCAGGTCATGGACGATGAGGGGTTGCAGTCCCACGCCGCGCTGCTCGGGGCACGCCTGCGCTCCTTGCTGACCGGGCTGATGGACCAGCACCCCATGATCGGCGCCGTGCATGGAACCGGTCTGTACCTCGGGGTCGACCTGGTGCTCGACCGGGAGACCCGAGCGCCCGCGGTCGATTGGGCCGACGCGGTGTGCGCCGCGCTCCGCGATCGCGGCGTGATCGTGCAGACCACCGGTGACCTCGGCAACATCGTCAAGGTGAAGCCACCGTTGTGCATCACCGAATCCAGCGCCCGGTTCTTCGTCGAACAGCTCGATACGGTGCTCGGTGAGCTCAGGACAGGTCGGCCACCGCCGACGTGAGGGCCGCCAGCCCGGACAGGCCCAGCAACACCAGCACGACCGTGCGAAACCCGCGGGCGTCGACATGCGGTCGTATCCATCGTCCCACGCCACCGCCCACGACGAGCATGGGCAGCGCCGCGCCACTCCCCACGATCGACGCCCTCGTCCATTGGTCGGCCACGGTGAACAGCGTCAACCCGAACACCCCGGACAGTACGAAGACGATGGATACGGTGGCTCGGAAGGCGGGCGGTGCGAGTCGGCGGCCGTGCACCACGACCACCAGCGGCGGGCCGTTCGTGGAGATCGATGTGTTGAGGACACCGCTGACGAATCCGGCCGCCCAGTCGACGGATGGGCCGTGGCCCGAGAGATCGAGCCCGCGGGCGAGGACCGCGGTGAACGCCAGGACGACGAGACCGACGGCCAACCGGAGCACGGACGGGTCTGCGGTGACGAGGAACACCAACCCGAACGGCATGCCGACGTAGGCCCCGATGACGAGGCGGCGGGCCACCGGTTTGTCCGCCTCACCCCACTCGCCGGAGAACTGGGCGACGTTGTTCACGAAACCGAGCAGCGATGCCACCAGGACCGCGGACTTGGTGTCGACGCCGAGTGACAGCAGGGGGACGGCGAGGAGAGCGAAGCCGAACCCGGCGATGGTCTGCACCGCCGATGCCACCATGGCCACGGCGAGCACGACGACGAGCTCCTCCCACGGCACGAGCGCGACGCTACGGCCTGCGCCGGTGTGGCTCCTCCAGAAAACTCGCTCGAGCGAGTGAGGGTGACGCGTGTCATAGGTCGCGGAGGAAGCCCAGCCCGCGGGCCGACCGTTCCAACTCGTCGCGATGGGCCGGATGGGCGATGTCGATCAGGGCCCGAGCGCGGTCGTGGAACGAGCGACCTCGCAGCTCCGCCACGCCGTATTCGGTGACGACCTTGTCGACCGTGTTCTTCAGGGTCGTGACCACCGCGCCCGGTTGGAGCTGCGGCACGATCCGGGACACGGCGGCGTCGGCGTTGGCTCTCGCCGTGCCCGCGATGGAGCGTGGACCGGAGCACGATGAAACCCTGACCCCTCGCTGAGTACATGGCGCCTCGCGCAAAATCGGGTTGGCCGCCACTGCCGGAGTACATGCGGCTGCCGATCGACTCGGAGGCGCACTGGCCCAGGAGGTCGACCTCGAGTGTGGCATTGATCGACGCGAAGTCGTCCTCCTCGCCGATGCGCCGTGGGTCGTTGACGTAGCGCACGGGCCAGAACTCGATCGCCGCGTTCTCGTGGAGGAAGTCGTAGAGGCGACGGGTGCCGAGGGCGAAGGTGGTGATGGCCTTGGTGCGGTTGCGGCGCTTGCGCACCCCGGTCACGACGCCTTCGTCGATCAACGTCATCAGCCCATCGGAGAACAGCTCGGTGTGAACGCCGAGGTCGGCGTGATCGCGGAGCTGTTCGAGCACGGCGTTCGGGATGGCGCCGATCCCGGTCTGGATCGTGGCGCCGTTCGGGATGCGTTCGGCGACGAAGGAGCCGATGGCGTGATCGACGGCATCGGCTTCGACCGGCGCCACCTCGATCAGTGGGTAATCGGCCTCGCACCAGCCGACTACCTGGGACACGTGGACCTGGCTACGGCCGAACGTGCGGGGCATCTGATGGTTGGCCTCGAGGAACAGCGGAGCGCGGCCGACGAGGGAGGACACGTAGTCGGCGTTGGTGCCGAGCGAGAAGAAGCCGTGGCGGTCCGGTGGCGAGGCCGCGGCGACCACGAGGGGCTGGGGCAACCCGCGGCATGAGCAGCGGGACCTCGCTGAAGTTGGCCGGGACCAGGTCGACCGTTCCGGCGGCGAAGTGCCGGCGGGTCACCGGCGAGAGGAAGTACGAGACGTGTCGGAGCTTGGTGCCGAAGCGGCCGTCGAGGTACGGACGGTCGTGCAGGGTGTGCATCTGGTGCACCCGCACGTTGTCGAGGTTCTCGGCGTGGGCCTCCACGACATCGAGCAGGGTCGCCGGTTCGCCATTGGCGAGGGGGACGATGATGTTCGTGCCGGGGACGAGGTGTTCGAGGACCGCTTCGGGTCGCCCCGGAACGGGATGGGCCGCGGGCGTCATGGCTCCACTGTGCCACTATCGTGGTTCATTCGTGTTTGGCGAGAGGTCGCGAGAGAGAGGCGGGGTGGTAGATGGATGATCACACACAGGGAGTCGGCCAACACGAGCTCATCGAGCTCTGGGGCGCCACCAATCTCGACTCGGCCGAGATCGCCGAGCGGGCCTTGCGGGAGGCCGTTGACGCTGGCGGAGCCACCCTGCTCTCCGTGTTCGTCCATCGATTCGAACCCCACGGGGTGTCGGCCGTCGCCGTGATCGCCGAGAGCCACCTGAGCCTGCATACCTGGCCCGAACTCGGATACTGCGCCGCCGATGTCTTCACCTGCGGAACCCGGATCGACATGGACGCCATGCGCCGAGTCCTGGAGCGGGCGTTCATGCCCGATGAGGTGATGGTCCGCAAGGTCAGCCGGGGCCGCCGCAGTGGCGAGCCGGTCGTCTTCCTCGAGAACGAGCCGCTGAGCGCCACGTCGGCGTCTTACCAGGTCGATCGCGTGCTCGAGCGCCGCCGCTCCGAGTTCCAGGACGTGTTCCTGTTCGAGTCGCCCCGGCTCGGCCGAGTGTTGACCCTCGACGGCATCGTCCAGCAGACCGATCTCGACACGTACGTGTACCACGAGCTGCTCGCCCACCCGGCGTTGATGGCCCATCCCAACCCGCGACGCGTCGCGGTCGTGGGCGGCGGTGACGGCCATCTCGTGCGCACCGTTCTGCAGCACGAGTCGGTCGAGCAGGTGCTGTTGTGCGAGCTCGACGAAGAAGTCATCAACGTCTGCCGCAAGCACTACCCCGAGATCGATCGCTCCCTCGCCGATCCGCGCACGACCATCGTGGTGGGCGACGCCTTCGAGACCCTCGGCGCCCTCCACCATGAGCTCGACGCCATCCTCGTCGATCTGACCGACCCGATCGGTCCTGCGGTTCGACTGTTCGAGGACGGTTTCTACGCGGTGTGCGATCAGGCCTTGAACCAGGATGGTTTCCTGGTCGCGCAGCTGGAGTCGTTGCACTATCACCCCGATGTCGTGCGGAACAGCTTTGGTGCGCTGCGCAACCGGTTTGTCCATGCCGAGCTGCTGTGGGGCGCCCTCGCCACGTATCCCGGGGCGTTCTGGACGTTCGGCATCGCGTCGAACGGCCTCGACCCCACCATCGTGCGGCGGCAGCAAGACCTCGATGCCCGGCTCTACCAGTCCGACTCTCACGAGTGGTTCTTCGTGCCTCACTCGGTCCGGGAATCGATGTTGGCGGAACGCTGACCCTCGGTGGCGGGCGGTGAGTTCTTCGCGTTCTCGGGTCGGCTCGTGCGGCCCGACTGGGCCGAGACGGTCGTTTCCCCGCCCTACGACGCGCTGAACGCGACCGAGCGCCGGGCCTACGCCGCCGAGAACCCGGACACGTTCCTTCACGTCACCCGATCGCCGGAGGACGCCGGCGATGAAGATGCGGCATCTCCATCGGGGCTCGCCGCGGCCAGCCGCCAGGCGGCCGAACGGCTGGTCGGTCTGGGCGCGTACGGGGACTCGACGCAGGGCGTGTACCTGTACCGACTGCGCACGGCGGATCACGAACAGACCGGCATCGTGCTCGACGTCGCCGTCGATGCGTTCGAGTCGGATCGCATCCGTGGTCACGAGACCACGAGGCCACTCCGAGCGGAGGTGTTGGCGCACAGCCTCGATCTCTGCGGCGCCATGTCGAGCCCCGTCGCCCTCATGTACCGGCCCGACACCGTGATGGCCAACGCCATCGAGCGGTGGAGCGTGGTCCCGCCCGACCTCGAGTTCACGTCTCACGGGGTGCTCCACCAGACGGTGTGGCGGGTCGACGATCCCCAGGCCCTCGATCTGCTCCACGCCCGGCTCGCCGGTCGACCGCTGTACATCACCGACGGCCACCATCGGGCCGCGGCGGCGTCCGTCGTGCGGCGGTGGCGCGCGGAACGCGGGGACCCCCGGACCTTCGACCGCCTCATCGCCGTGCTGTTCAGCGAGCACGAGCTGCGATCGGTCGGGTTCCACCGCCGGGTCAAGGGTCCGGTCGATCATTCCCGTCTGCTCACCGACCTGGAATCGCGGTTCGACGTGGTGCCGTGCGGGCCGAGTGTCCAGGACTACCCACCCCGCGGTGCGTTCGTCGCCGCGTTCGGCGGGTCGTGGTTCGAGGTCATCCCGCGTTCCTGGCCGACGGATCGGGGCCGGGCCGGGCTCGACGTCACCGTGCTCCATGACGATGTGCTCGATCACGCCCTCGGCCTGGCTCCGAACGATCCACGCCTCGAGTTCGTGTCGCAGCGCACTCCGCTCGCCGAAGTCGCGGCGTTGGCCGCCGTCGACGGTGGCGTGGTGTTCGGCGTCGCTGCGCCCACCCTGGACCAGGTCATCGAAGTCGCCGATCGGAACGAGCACATGCCGCCGAAGTCGACCTACTTCGATCCCAAGCCCCGATCCGGGGTCTTCCTGCACCTCGAGGACCAACGCTGATGCCCGTGGCCGGACAACGTGACCCGGACGAGATCCGCTCGTCGTTGGAGGCCTGGATCTCCGTTCAGCTCCCTCACGCGACCGATGTGGAGATCACGTCGCTCGTCGTCCCGCAATCGAGTGGTTTCTCGAACGAGACGTTCCTGCTCGACGCCCGGTGGCGATCCGGCGATGAGGTGATCGACGCCGAGCTCGTCCTCCGGTCGCAGCCCCAGGTGTACGCACTGTTCCCGGAGATCGATGTGCTGAAGCAGCAGTACACGACGATGAAGCTGTTGGGGGAGCACTCCTCGGTGCCGGTGGCCCGGATGCGATGGGCCGAACCGGATCCGGCGATCCTCGGACAACCGTTCTTCGTGATGGATCGTTTGTACGGCCAGGTGCCCGGTGATTCCCCGCCGTACACCGCCGAAGGGTTCGTCCTCGACCTGTCGCCCGATCGGCGGCGCCATCTCCACATCAACGGGATAACGGCGATGGCGTCGGTCGCCCGGGTCGACTGGCGGAAGGCCGGTTTCGACCACCTCGATCTGGCCCACCACGGGTCGCTCGGCCCGGAGCAGCGACGCAACTACTTCCGTCAGTATCTGGAGTGGGCGTGCGGCGAGGTTGCCCATCCGGTGGTGCACCCGGCCTGGGAGTGGCTCGAGACCCACTGGCCCGACGATGGCGAGCACATCGAGCTGTGCTGGGGCGACGCCCGGCCCGGCAACCAGATGTTCGACGACGATGGCTCGGTCGTCGCCCTGTTCGATTGGGAGATGGTCTCCCTCGGCAACAGCGAGTCCGACCTCGGCTGGTGGTGCTTCCTGCAGCGTTACCACACCGACGGATTGGGCATCCCGCTCCCGGCGGGACTGCTGACCCGAGCGGAGACGATCGCGCTCTGGGAGCAGGAGCAGGGACGCCGGGCGCGCCACGTCGACTTCTACGAACGCCTCGCCGGGTTCCAGTTCAGCCTGGTGCTCGTCCGCATGTCGGCGATGATGGATCTCCTCTCCCCGGAGGCGGCGATGCCGGGGATGGGCGTCTACAACCCGGTGGTCGCCGAGACCGCCAAACTGCTGGGCCTCCCCGTCCCCTCGCCCTGACCCCCCATCGACCGCCATGTGGGGCGCGTGCCGGTACCCTCTGACCCTTGTGATCGCACGAACCCTCGCCCTGCTCGACTTCCTCGACCCTGAGACGATCCTCGAGAAGGGCGGCGTGGCGTTGCTCATGGCGATCGTCTTCGCCGAGTCGGGTCTGCTCGTCGGGTTCTTCCTGCCCGGCGATTCGTTGTTGTTCATCGCCGGATTCCTGTCGTCCGACGCCGGGGGCAACGTGCTGCCGAGCTTGCCGATCGTGGCCCTCGCCACCTTCGTCGCCGCGGTCGCCGGAGATCAGGTGGGCTACATCTTCGGCCGCCGCGTCGGTCCCACCTTGTTCGATCGTCCCGACTCGCGACTGTTCCGCCAGAGCAACATCACCAAGGCTCACGCCTTCTTCGACAAACACGGCCCGAAGACGATCGTCTTGGCCCGGTTCGTGCCCATCGTGCGGACGTTCGCCCCGATCGTCGCCGGGGTGGGCCAGATGCGGTACCGCACGTTCGTCGTGTTCAACGTGATCGGCGGCCTGATGTGGGGTGTGGGGCTCACCACCCTCGGGTACTTCCTGGGCGAGTTCGACACGGTCGAGAAGAACCTCAAGATCGCCATCATCGCCATCGTCGCCATCTCGGTGCTGCCGGTGGTCTTCGAGGTCGTCAAGCACCGCCGCCAGGTCAAAGCCGAGCTCGGCTCTCACTGATCCGCCCGGCCGCCGCCGCCCCACCCCCGAACTGGGAGACGCGGTGGTCGCGTGGGCGACGGGCTGGTCTCCCAGTTCGGTAAGGGGGGAGTGGTCGGTGATGGGCGGCTGGCGCAACGACGCGGGAGACGGGCGCCCGGAGGCGCCCGTCTCGTCGTGTCGTTGATGAACCGCTCGATGGAGCCGGCCCGACGAATGCTCGCCGGGCCGAGGCCCTACGACTTGGGGTGGGTCGACGCCGGCTTGAAGCCCGCGGCCTGGGCGTTGGCCTCGGTGTCGAACCAGACCTCGGCCTTGGTGGCGCCGTAGTTCCGGCTGTCGGGGCGGTGGTAGAGCATCGAGTCGACGTTGCCCTTGATGGTGTACGACGCGTTCGGGGCCGAGCCGTCGGCGTTGGGTGCGGCCGACCCGGCGCCGTGCGGACCGTCGCCCGACGTGCCCTTGTGGTTCGGGGCCAGCTTGAAGCCGGCGCCCTGGGCGTTGGCCTCGGTGTTGAACCAGACCTCGGCCTTGGTGGCGCCGTAGTTCCGGCTGTCGGGGCGGTGGTAGAGCATCGAGTCGACGTTGCCCTTGATGGTGTACGACGCGTTCGGGGCCGAGCCGTCGGCGTTGGGTGCGGCCGACCCGGCACCGTGCGGACCAGCACCATCACCGTCGGCGGAGCCGACAGCACCATCGCCGTCGGCGGAGCCGACGAGGGTGGCGACGCCGCTGAGCGAGCCCGCATCCGCATCCGAACCGGCGACGGCCGTGGGGGCCGCCTTGCTGGCGACGGCGCCATGGCCGGTGTCGGTCGCGGCGGTTCCGACGAAGGCAGCGGCGCCGGCCTCGGCGAGCACACCCATGGCATCGGTCTTGCGCTTCGAGAAGGCGATGGCACCCAACAAGATCACCAGCGCGCCGCCGGCGATCAGGTACCGCCAGCCGTCGTCGTCCTGCAGCTTGATGACGGCCGGCAGGATCAGCAGCGACACCAGGTTCATCACCTTGATGAGCGGGTTGAGCGCCGGTCCGGCGGTGTCTTTGAACGGGTCGCCGACGGTGTCACCGATGACCGCGGCTTTGTGGGCTTCGGAGCCCTTGCCGCCTTCGTTGCCGTCCTCGATGTACTTCTTGGCGTTGTCCCACGCACCGCCGGCGTTGCTCAGGTAGTTGGCCATGAGCTGACCGGTGAGGATCACCGCGCCGAGGAAGGCGCCGAGCGCCAGGTAGTTGATGCCGAACCCGACGATCACCGGGGTGAGCACGGCGAGCAGCGCCGGAGTGGTGAGCTCACGCAACGACGCCGCGGTGCAGATGTCGATCACGGGGCCGTAGTCGGGCTTCTTGGTGCCGGCCATGATGCCGCCGTCGGCGAACTGGTTGCGGACCTCCTGCACGACCACCCCGGCGGTGCGGCTCACGGCGCGGATGGCGAGCGCCGAGAAGAGGAAGGCCACCGAACCGCCGATGAGCAGGCCGATGAACTGCTTGGGATCGGCGATGTTGATCTGAATCTCGGTGAACACCGTGCGTCCGGACTCCTCGAGGTCGTCGATCGCCGCTTGGGACAGGGTCTCGTTGGCGATGGTCTCGATGAAGCTGGCGAACAGCGCCACCGAGGCGATCACCGCCGAGCCGATGGCGAAGCCCTTGGTCACGGCCTTGGTGGTGTTGCCCACCGCGTCGAGGCTCACCATGATCCGCTGGGGCTCACCGTGGAACTCACCGGACATCTCGGCGATGCCGGCGGCGTTGTCGGCCACCGGGCCGAAGGTGTCCTCGGACACGATCACGCCGGTGGTGGCCAACATACCCATGCCGCTCAGGGCCACCAGGTAGAAGGTGAACTGGATGTTGCCGTCGCCGAGGCCGATGGTGCCGGCCAGGGCGATCGCGATGCACAGGATCGCCCACACCGAGCTCTCGAGACCCGACGAGGTGCCGGAGAGCACCACGGTGGCCGGGCCGGTCCGCGACGATTCTGCGATCTCCTTGACCGGCGCGTAGTGGGTGCCGGTGAAGTACTCGGTGAGTCGGCTGAGCGCCTGGGCCAGGATCAGGCCGACGATGACGGCTGCCGCCATGCGCCACCACACCCCGTCGACCGAGGCGCCATCGACGTCGGCGTCACCTACGTAGATGTTCGCGAGGGCGACGGTGCTGACGACGGTGAGCAGACCGGCGGCCAGGAAGCCCCGGTTGATCGGCGTCATGGCCGAGGTGTCGGTCTCCTTGGCCTTCACCATGAACACGCCGACGATCGAGGCCAGCACGCCGAGCGCCCGGGCGGCGAGCGGGAACAGGGCGCCCATGGCCCAGAACTCGGGGTTGTCCGGGAAGATGTTCCGGAAGGCCGGGACGCCGAGGATGATCGAGGCGACGAGTGTGACCTCGTAGCTCTCGAACAGGTCCGACGCCATGCCGGCGCAGTCGCCCACGTTGTCGCCGACGTTGTCGGCGATGGTGGCGGGGTTGCGGGGATCGTCCTCCGGAATGCCGGCCTCGACCTTGCCGACCAGGTCGGCGCCCACATCTGCGGCCTTGGTGAAGATGCCACCGCCGACCCGCAGGAACAGGGCGAGGAGCGAGCCACCGAAGCCGAAGCCGATCAGGATGGCCGAGCTGGTGTTCTGGAAGATCATGATGATGATCGTGGCGCCGAGCAGCCCGAGGCCGACGGTGAACATGCCGGCCACGCCACCGGTGCGGAACGCCACCGAGAGCGCTTTGGGCATCGAGCCCGTCTTGGCGGCGGCGGCGGTGCGCACGTTGCCGCGGGTCGCCAGCGTCATCCCGATGTACCCGGTGAGCCCGGACAGGAACGCCCCGGCGATGAAGGCCAGCGTCCGGTAGAGACCGGATTCGCCGAACGACAGCGCGGTCTCCTCGTCCAAGCGGAACTGGCCGGCGGGTTTGATCACCTCGGTGGAGGTGACGAACACCACGATGGCCAACGGGACCAAGATGACGAGGATCGTCTTGAACTGCCGTTTGAGGTACGCCAGGGCGCCCTCTTGGATCGCGTAGGCGATCTCCTTCATGGTGTCGGTGCCCTCGTCCTCCGCGAGCACTGACCTCATCAGGTAGAACCCCACCGCGAGGGCGATGAGTGCGGTCACCGCCGAGGCGATGAGGATGAACCACTCACCACCGGCGAGGGTGAACTCCTGCCAGCCGCCTTCAGCTGCGAGCACGTTGCCAACTGTTGCCATTTTTGTTCGAGTCCTCCGGGTCTCACAGAACGGGGTGCTGGGGCCGTCTCCGACACGCGGGAAACGGCATGGCCCGGGCACGCCGAGGGACGACGCTAGCAATTCGGGGCGACCTCCGACGAAACCGGCGCTCCGGTATCCTCCGGCGCGCGGCGGGAAGACCGGCCGCCCACGGCGAGAAGACCGGTACAGATACCGTGGCGCCGTGTCCCGGAACCTCGCCCACACGTGGATCGTCCTGCTCCGAGGCGTCAACGTCGGGGGCGGCAACCAGGTGGCGATGCCGGCGCTCCGGGCGTCATGTGAGGCCGCCGGCTTCTCCGACGTGGCCTCCTACATCCAGAGCGGCAATCTCGTGGTCGGCGGGGGCGACGGTGGTGCTACAGGCGGCGACGGCGAAGCAGCCGTGGCCGAGCGGATGCGGTCGTTGCTCGTCGCCGAGCACGGGCTGCGAGTCCCGGTCGTCGTTCGCTCGGCGACCGAGTGGGCCACCGTCGCCGAGCGCCACCCCGGGCTCGACTCCGGCGTCGACTCCAAGTTCCTTCACGTCCAGTTCCTCGATCGAGCCGCGCCACCAGAACGTACCGGGGTCGACCCGGCACGGTTCCTGCCGGACACGTTCACCGTCGCCGGTCGCCACGTGTACCTGACCTACCCGAACGGATCCGGTCGGTCGAAACTGACCATCGAGGTGTTCGAGCGAGCTTTCGGCGTCACGGCGACGGCCCGAAACCTGAACACGGTGCGCGCGCTGGCCGACCGGGCCGGCGTCTGACCAGCAGCCTCCGGGATAGGCTCGCCGGACCATGTCCGCGTACGTCGAGGCCGAGCAGGCCCGTTGATGGGCCCGCTCGAAGCGCTCGAGCAGCTGGCCGCGGGCTCCGGCTTCGTGACCCGCTTTCGCGACGGTCTCGGTCACGAGCGCATCACGCCCATCGACGTGGTGCAGGCCGCGTTGGTGGCCGTCGGTCATGACGTCGCCCGGCTCGACGATGCCCCGGTGGTGCTGGAGGAGTGGCAGGCGCGCCGTACCAATTGGCTGCCCGCCGTTGTCGTGGCCTGGGACCACGAGCCGCTGTGGTTGGCCGTCCCGACCGACCGGCCCCCGGCGCGCCTCGAGTTGCTGGTCCAGCTCGACGGCGGTGGCGAGGTGGCGTGGGTCCACACGCTCGACGGCTCGTGGGCGCCGCCGCTCAAAGGAGCGTCGCGGCTGGACGCCGGAAGATTCGTGCCGGTGCAGGTGCCCGCTGAGGTGGGTTGGGGCAGCCACCGCCTCACAATGTGGACGGGCGAGACGGAGCATTCGAGCTGGCTCCTGCGGGCCCCCCGCCGCGCCCACCAAGGTCCTTTCGCCGGCGGCCGTCGTCTGGCTGGGGTGTTCCTGCCGCTGTACGCCGCGGTCAGCGAGCGCTCGTGGGGCATGGGCGACCTCACCGACCTCGCCACCCTCGGGGAGTGGGCGCGCGCGCGAAGGGCGCCGATGTCGTGGCCACGTTGCCGCTGCTGGCCGCCTACCTCAACACCCCGTTCGAGCCCAGCCCGTACGTCCCTGTCTCCCGGCGGTTCTGGAACGAGGTGTACCTCGATCTCGACCAGGTTCCGGCCTCGCTGGTGTCGCCGGCGGTGGCGCGTGAACGTGAGGTCGCCGCGGCATCGTGGCGCGGTGACCGGTCCGACCTGGTCGACATCGCCGGGGTGGCAGCCACCAAGCGGCGAGTCGTCGAGGCGATGATCGACGCGTTCCCGATCCTGCCCGAGCCCCTGGAATCGGAGCTGGCCGACTACCGAGCGCGCTCGGGCGTCACCTCGTACGCCCGGTTCCGAGCCGCGGTCGAAAGCGCCGGATCGGCAGACTGGCGTCAGTGGCCCGCGGCGTGGGCCCGAGACGGCATTCCCGACCTCGCCGTCGACCCTCGGGTCGTTCGTTATCACGAGGTGGCCCAATGGCTCACCGATCGCCAGCTCCACGACGTGGCGCGACACCTTCGTGATGGCGGCACGTCGCTCTACCTCGACCTCCCTGTCGGAGGCCACCCCGATGGGTTCGACGCCTGGTCGAACGCAGGCGCGTACGCCCCGGGCGTCGCCGTGGGGGCACCACCCGACGCCTTCTTCCCACTCGGTCAGAACTGGGGCATCCCCCCCGTGCTCCCGACCGCAGGACACGCCGACGGGTATGCCGACCTGCAACGGTGCCTCGATCATCACCTGAGCGTGGCGGACGTGCTGCGGGTCGACCACGCCGTGGGCCTTCATCGGAGTTACTGGATCCCCGATGGCGCCGACGCGCACGAGGGACTGTTCGTGCTGGCTCCGAGCGACGAGCTGACCGCAGTCATCTCCGCGGCATCGCACCGGCACGGTTCGGCGATCGTGGGCGAGGACCTCGGTACCGTCCCCGACGAGGTGCGCCGACTCCTGGCCGACCACGACATCCTCGGGATGCACGTGGGGACGTTCGCCGTCAGCGACGATCCTCGGCGGCCGCTCCACCTGCCGTCGCACCGCGCCGTGACCTCGCTGTCGACTCACGATCTGCCCTCGCTCCCGGCGTGGTGGGCGGGAGCCGATATCGACGACCGGCTCGATCTCGGGCTCATCGACGAGGACACCGCCGTGTCGGCCCGATCCGATCGGGCCCACCAACGTGGGATAGTGGCCCGGGCCGCCGGGGTCGACCCCGATGACCTCGGTCTCACCGCCGCGCTGGCGGCGCAGGAAATGGCGTTGGGCGAGTTGGCCACGAGTGGCTCCCCGCTCGTCGTCGCCGAGCTCGAGAGCCTGTGGGGCGAGGCCCGCCCGCAGAACGTGCCCGGCACGGTGCACGAGCGGCCGAACTGGCGTCGGCGGGCCAAGGTGTCGATCGAGGAGCTCGACACCACGCCGACGGTGGAGCGAGCGATGCGGCGGATCACCCCTCGCCCGGGCATGTCCGTCGCCGAGGACCCCGTGGTGTCGCCCCTCGACCTCCACTTGTTCCACGAGGGCCGCCACTTCCGCCTGTACGACACGCTCGGCGCCCGAATGGTGCCCGTGGGCGACAACCGGGTCCTGCACGCCGCCGTCTGGGCGCCCGACGCTGACGCGGTCTCGGTCGTCGGCTCGTTCAACGGGTGGGACGACACCCAGGCCCCGCTCGTCCCGATCCCCGGATCGGGAATCTGGTCCGGGTTCGTCCCCGATGGTCGGCCCGGGGACCTGTACAAGTTCCGGATCCGGTCTCGTCACGGCCGGTATGTGGTCGACAAGGCCGATCCCATGGCGCTGCTGGCCGAGTTGCCCCCGGCCACCGCGTCGCGGGTGTGGGACGGCGGGTACGACTGGGGCGACCGCGAGTGGATGGCCACTCGCCACGGACGCCAAGGCCCCGACCGCTGCATGAGCGTGACCGAGGTGCATCTGGGCTCGTGGCGCCGCACCTCCGGCGACGGCGAACCACGGCCGCTGAGCTACCGGGAGACGGCCCCCGAACTGATCGCCCATTGCCTCGAGATGGGGTTCACCCATGTCGAGCTGTTGCCGATCATGGAGCACCCGTTCTACGCCTCATGGGGCTACCAGGTCACGGGCTTCTTCTCGCCGACCAGCCGGTACGGGTCTCCCGAGGACCTCATGTACCTCATCGACCAGCTGCACCAGAACGGGATCGGCGTGATCTTGGACTGGGTACCCTCGCACTTCCCGTCCGATGAGCACGGACCCGGGTACTTCGACGGCACGCACCTGTACGAACACGCCGACATCCGCCAGCGCATCCACCCCGAGTGGAAGAGCCTGCAGTTCAACTACGGTCGGCATGAGGTCCGGAGCTTCCTGATCTCGAGCGCCATGTTCTGGCTCGACCGCTTCCACGCCGACGGGCTGCGGGTCGACGCGGTGGCGTCCATGTTGTACCTCGACTACGGGCGCCAGCCGGGGGAGTGGATCCCGAACCGGTACGGGGGGCGGGAGAACCTCGACGCGGTCCGCTTCCTCCAGGAGTTGAACACGGCCGTGTACGGCGCCTTCCCCGACGTGATGATGATCGCCGAGGAGTCGACGGCGTGGCCGGGCGTGACCAAGCCGGTGCACGACGGTGGGTTGGGATTCGGGTACAAGTGGGATCTCGGGTGGATGCACGACACGCTCGATTACCTGAAACGCGAGCCGGTGCACCGCACGTGGCACCACCACGAGCTCACCTTCCGGTCGATGTACCAGAACGCCGAGCACTACGTTCTGCCGCTCTCGCACGACGAGGTCGTCCACGGCAAGGGCTCCTTGCTCGGACGCATGCCCGGAGACGATTGGCAGCGATTCGCCAACGTGCGGCTGCTCCTCGGCTACCAGTTCACCGTGCCCGGCGTGCCGCTCCTGTTCATGGGCGAGGAACTGGCGCCGTGGGACGAGTGGAATCACGATCGCAGCCTGCACTGGCACCTGGCGGACTATCCCGCGCACGGCGGCGTGAAGCGGTGGGTTGCGCATCTCAATGCCATGCGGCGGGAGTCGTCGGGGCTGTGGGCCCGCGATCGTGACCCGGGGGGGTTCGCCTGGGTCGACGCCGACGATTCCGACCGGTCGATCTACGCCTACCTCCGGTTTGCGCCGGGTGACGGTGCCCACCTGCTCGTGGCCCTGAACGCCACGCCGACACCTCGACCGGGAGTTCCGTTCGGCGTTCCCCCGGGCCGGTGGGAGCTGGTGGCCAACAGCGACGCCGAGGCGTTCGGCGGGTCCGGTCATCACGTGGACCCGGTGGTCGACGCGCACGGCCCAGGACGATCCGGGCAGGCGGCATCGGTCACGGTCACCCTTCCGCCCTTGGCCGCCCAGGTGTGGCGCCGACAGGTGTGAGGTGACCTCGTCTCCACCGACCCGGACCGCGTTCTGCGTGCACGGGCACTTCTACCAACCGGATCGCCGGAACCCCTGGACGGGGCGCATCGACGACGAACCGTCGGCTGCTCCGTGGCCCAATTGGAATCGTCGCATCCTCGATGAGTGTTATCGGCCCAACGCGGCGGCCCGGATCCTCGGCACCGAGGGCGTCGTCGCTGCCATCGTGTCGAACTACGAGTCGATCAGCTGGAACGCCGGTCCCAGCCTGATGTCGTGGCTCGAGTCGACCGATCCGTGGACGTACCAGGCTCTCCTCGATGCC
Source organism: uncultured Acidobacteriota bacterium (assembly GCA_963732655.1). Classification (GTDB taxonomy): domain Bacteria; phylum Actinomycetota; class Acidimicrobiia; order Acidimicrobiales; family SHLQ01; genus CAVTWS01. The sequence goes on from CAVTAI010000017.1 coordinate 690,689, forward strand.
GATGCCGCCGGTTCCCGAGCCCATCTCGGGCACGGACCGGCCATGGCGCAGACGTGGGTGCACTCGATCATCCCTCTGGCCCACCTGGACGATCAACGGACGCTGGTGCGATGGGGCAAGGCCGACTTCGAGCACCGGTTCCGCCGCTCCCCGGAGGGCATGTGGTTGCCCGAGGCCGCGGTGGATACGGCCAGCCTGGAAGCCCTGGTCGCCGAGGGCATCGCCTTCACCGTGCTGGCGCCGTGGCAAGCCTCCTCGGTGCGGGCGCCCGGCGGGGAGTGGCAGCCGGCGGAAAGGCTCGACACGTCGCACCCTTACCGGGTCGACCTTCCGAGCGGACGGTCGATCGCGGTCTACTTCTACGACGGGGAACTGTCGAGCGGTGTCGCCTTCGGCGGGCTCCTTCACGACGGCGCCCGGTTCGCGGACGCTATCGCTGCCGCGGCCGTTGCCCGGCCGGCCCCCGGTGATGCCGACCGGTCCGCATCGACCCCGCTGGTGCACCTGGCGACCGACGGCGAGAGCTACGGGCACCATCATCGTTTCGGCGAGATGGCGCTCGCCTTCGCCATCGAGCGCCTCCGGTCGGTTCATGGTGTGGAGCAGACCACCTACGGCGCCCACTTGGCGTCCAACCCGCCCGCCCACGAGGCCCGCATCACCGACCCGAGCGCCTGGAGCTGCGCGCACGGGGTCGAGCGGTGGCGGAGCGACTGCGGCGATCGGATCGGTACCGAGGAGGGATGGACGCAGGAGTGGCGCACGCCGCTTCGCCAGGCGGTCGACTGGCTGCGCGAGGCGCTCGCCTCCGAGTTCGAGGCCCTGGGCCGAGGCCGGTTCGACGAACCCTGGGTGGCTCGGGACGCCTACATCGATGTCCTCCTCGGACGGCTACCCACGACCGCGTTCCTCTCGGACCATGGAGTGCCGGCCGCCGAGGGGGTGGCGGCGCTCACCTTGTTGGAGTCGCAGCGTCACTTCCTTCAGGCGACCGAGAGCTCGGCGTGGTTCTACGACGACGCCGCCGGCCTCGAGGTGACGATGGCCTTGCGCCACGCCAAACGGGCCCTCGAGTTGGTGTGTCGTGTCGGGGGCCGGGATCTGGAGCCTGACCTGGTGGCCCGGTTGACCCCGATGCGCAGCAACCTCCCGGACCGCGCCGACGGATCGATGATCTGGGCCCGCCAGGTGGTCCCTGCGGCCGTCCCCCCGAGCCAGGTGGCGGCCCGGGTAGTGGCCAGTCTGGTGGCCGGAGGCCCGGGCGAAGAAGCAGTGCCGATTCCGGATCTTCCGGGCGGCCGCGTCATCACGAGGAGGCACATCTCACGTACCGAGCTTCCCGATGGCGCTCGGGTGACGGCCACCATCGGAGTGGTCGAGGACATCACGGGTCATGCCCACGAGGTGGTCGGGAGCGCCGAACGCATCGGTGTCGAACTGTCGATCGAACTGGCCGGCCAGCCGCCGATGACGTTGGCTGAGCTCGGCCCAGCGGTGGAGCGCCGTGTGTTGCTGCGTCTGCTGGGGACGACCTGCGACGAGCTCAACGAGTCGCTGTCATCGGATCTCGTTGCCATCGTCGCTGCTGTCGCCGATCAGGTGGGCGTCGGGACGGCCACGCTCGGCGATCTGATGGATGTGGCGTTCCCGCCTGCGATCGAACGCCGGGGCGCGCATCTCGACGGGTTGCCGCTGGCCACGGTCCGGCGCCTCGGCGACCTGATCGACCGACTCGGCCTGCCGGCACCCCTCACCCGATGGTGGACCGACACGCTGACGGCCTGAAGGCCGGATCGGGCCGCCCCTCGACGCCACGCCGTGGGCGGCGGCGAGACATCGTCAGCCCCAGCCGAGGGCGGCCAGCAGCAGACCGACCATGGCCAGGAAGCCGGCGACTTGACTCGCCACGACCGCGCGCAACGTCGACGCCTGCGAACGGGCGATCTCCGCGGCGATCCCGGCCACGTCCACCCGGAGGGCGCCGAGTTCCCCACGGAGGCCCTTGTCGAGTTCGGCCATCTCGTGCCGGAGGCCGGTGCTGAGTTCGGCCATCTCGTGCCGGAGGCCGGTGCTGAGTTCGGCCATCTCGTGCCGGAGGCCGGTGCTGAGTTCGGCCATCTCGTGCCGGAGGCCGGTGCTGAGTTCGGCCATCTCGTGCCGGAGCTCGGTGGCGATGCTCGCCATTTCGAGTCGCAGGCCGGCGCTCGCCTCGGTCAGGTCGCTGCGCAAGGCCACGGTTGCGGAGTCGAGATCGCGGCGAGAGACGAGGTCGGCAAACGTGGTTGGAGGTAGGTGCGCCATCAGGGTGTCGGCCTCCGTGGTGCCGAGGACGGATTCGAGCTTGGAGTAAAGCTCGTGGCGGGAACGGTCATCGATGGACATGGTACACCTCGTGGTGAACGTGATCATCTGAGGACGCCGTGTCCGGGCGTCGATGTGCGACGATCCTACGAGGGGAGCTCTGACAGAGCCTGGCAACGGCTCAGATGGGAGCGTCTTCGGCGAGCCAGAGGGTCTTGCCGGTCCAGGCCACGTGCCCCATGTCCGGGTGGTGGGGCAGGACCCGCACAGCGAGGCCGAGTGATCCGGCCCGGTTCGGGCGCACCTCGGCCTGGAATGTCGCGAGGGTTCCGTCGACGCCGACCAGGGCGGCCCGCGTGATCTCGGGAGCGGCCATGTCTCCCGTGGTGGTCACCTCGCCGTGGATGATCTCCACCGCCAGGTCGTCAGGCGATGCCGTGCCGAGCTCGACGCCCACCTGAACCTTGACGACCTGACCGATGCCAGGTGAGTCGAGGTTGCTGGTCATGTCGACGATGCGCACGGTCGGCCAGCTCTGGTCGAGCCGGGCGTGCCAGGCGTGAAGCTCGCGCGCCTTGCGGCCTCCATCGGCGACCAGCGATGTCGCCCGCTCCGCAGCCGGCTCGTAGAAGCGGGTGACGTAGTCGCTCATCATCCGGCTGGCCTGCACCTTGGGGCCCAGAACCGCCGTGGCGGACCGCACGATGTCGAGCCAGCGGCGCGGCGGTCGTTGCTGGCCCGCCTCGTAGTACGTCGGGCACACCACGTTCTCGAGCAGTCGGAAGAGGTGTTGGGCTTCCTGCTCGTCACGGTCTTCGTCGTCCGCTGTGGTCGTCGCGGTGGGGATCGACCAGCCGAGATCGTTCTCGTACATCTCGGCCCACCAGCCGTCGAGGATCGAGCAGTTCAGGACACCGTTGAACACGCACTTCATGCCGCTGGTGCCGCTGGCTTCGTGGGGGCGGATCGGGTTGTTCAACCAGACGTCGACACCTTGGGTGAGCACCCGACCGACCGCCATCTCGTAGTCGGCCAGCAGCACGAACCGCTCGCGGAATCGAGGCTCGGCGGCCAGCTGGGCGATCGACTGGAGCAACCGCTTGCCGGGCTCGTCCGCCGGGTGAGCCTTGCCGGCGAAGACGAACTGCACCGGGCGCTCGGCGTTGTTGAGGAGGTGCTCCAACCGGTCGTGGTCTCGGAGCAACAAGGTGGCGCGTTTGTAGGTGGCGAACCGGCGGGCGAACCCGATGGTCAAGACGTTGGGATCGAGGAGACGGTCGGTCCACTCGACATCACCGGACGACGCACCGGCCGCCAGGAGCTGCTGGCGAACCCGGAGACGGACGAACGAGATCAACCGGTTCTTGGCGGACGTACGCACGGCTCGGATCTCGTCGTCGGAGACGGACAGCAGCGCACCCCAGCGTTCGGCCGGGGCCTCCGGCCAGTCGGAGCCGATGTGCCGGTCGAGCAGGTCGCTCATCTCGGGCGCCACCCAGGTGCGGCCGTGCGCGCCGTTGGTGACGTGGGAGATGGGCCGCTCGTCCTCAGGGACGCCCGGCCACAACGACTCGAACAACCGCCGGCTCACCGCGCCGTGGAGCTCCGAGACGCCGTTGGCGGCCCCGGACAAGCGCAGCGCCAGGACCGCCATGTTGAGTTCGGCGCCGGCCGGAGCCGACGGATCCTGGCCGAGGGCCATGAGGTCCTCGATGGTCGTCCCGCAGGCCGAGAACCACCATCCGAAGCGGTGCTCGACCACATCGCGCGGGAAGCGGTCGATGCCGGCGGGGACCGGGGTGTGGGTGGTGAAGAGGTGGGCGGGGCGGACGTACTCGATGGCCTCGGGGAAGGTGAGGCCGTGATCGGCCATGGCCACGCGGATGCGTTCGAGGGTCAGGAAGGCGGCATGGCCCTCGTTGAGGTGGTACACGTCGGGCTCGATGCCCAACGCCTTCAACATGCGGATCCCGCCGATGCCGAGCACCATCTCCTGACGGATGCGCTGATCGACCCCGCCGCCATACAGGCGGTCGGTGATCTGCTGGTCCTCGATCCGGTTCTCGGGCCGGTTGGTGTCGAGCAGGTAGAGGGTGATGCGGCCGACGCGGGCCCGCCAGGCGCCCACGGTTACCGCGTGGCCGTCGACGACGACCTCGACGGTGAGGTCGGGGACGGGCTCGAGCGCCATGTTGTGGGGATCGAGTAGCGGGAAGTGCTCCTGCTGCCACCCCGACGAATCCAACGTCTGACGGAAGTACCCGTGCTGGTAGAGGAGGCCGAAGGCGACCAACGGGACGCCGAGATCGTTGGCCGCCTTGAGGTGATCACCGGCGAGGACGCCCAGACCGCCCGAGTACTGCGGGAGCGACGTGGTGATGCCGTACTCGAGCGAGAAGTAGGCGACCTGCTTCAGCGGCGACGACTCACGCCGATCCTCGAACCAGGAGTGGTCGGTGAGGGATTCCTTCAGGTCGTCGAGCAGCGCGTTGGCGCGGGCGACGTACGACCGGTCGGCCGCCAGCTCGTCGAGGCGAGTCTGCGACGCCCGGGCCAGGCGGAGGAACGGATCGGCCCCGGTGGCATCGACCGACTCGGTGAGGAGCTGGCGGAAGAGGTCCTGGACCTGCCGGTTCGCAGCCCAGCCCATGTTCATGGCGATCTCCTGCAGCGGAGCCAACTCCGGTGGGAGTTGAGCACGAACGGAGAGCAAACGGATGGGGCGCATGGGGGTCCAGGGTAGCTACGGTGGGGGGACGACGGTCCGTGACGCGAATCTCGTCACGACCTTTTCACGGTGAGTGAATCGGCGTCTTGATGACTAGGCGGAGGGGTGAGCGATGAGCATCAAGGTGAACGTCAACGAGCTACCTGAGGCGCTCGAACGGTTCGGTTGGCAACCGTTCGTCGTGACCACGTCCGACGACGGTCGTCCGCACATGACCCACACGGAGTTGCGGCGCGACGAGCACGGTTACACCGTGGTGGTCGGCCAGCGCACGGTGGCGAACGCGTCGGCTCGCCCGTCGGTGGCGCTCCTGTGGCCGTCGCCCGCGCCGGGAACGCACAGCCTGATCGCCGATGCCGAGGCCAGTGTCGTGAGTGGCGCCGACGAACCGACGCTCCGGTTGATCATCACCGGCGCCGTCCAGCACCGCCCGGCCGGAGCGACAAGCTGCTGAGTCGGTCATCAGAACCAGCCCAGGTTGAAGTGCAGGAGCACGCCGACCAACGGGATGGCGGCGATCCGGTGCCACCACTGCAGCTGCGGGCGATCACCCTCCCGACCGATCATCGCCAGTGCACCGACGAGGAGCCCCGGCAGGGCGAGGTAGACGAGCCCGTCGACGACCTGACGTTCAGCGTCGGTCTGCCACTTCGCCAGCATGAACGCCGCGACCTGTCCGAGCAGGATCATGATCACGGTGTTCAGCAAGCCCGTCGGGAGGTACCGGTAGACGGTGGGGCTGTTGGGTAGACGGTCGCTGATCCAGCTCCACGCGGCGAGGGCGCCGAAGATGAAGATGCCCAGGCTCGCCCACACCTGCCAGACCATCGGGAAGAAGGCCACGATGACCACCATGAACAGGGCCACCCGAAGGCCGAGGGAGACGAGCAGCTGCGTCCGGCCGGGGTCGGCGACCGGCCCGCTGTCGGTCACGGCGATGCGTTGCGGGTACCTGTTCGACGCCACGGACTCGAGTGCGACCCGGGCGAGGATCGTGCCGTAGACGGCGAGGCCGATCACCGCCACGTCGTCGGTGATGGGCAGTTCGTGGCCGGACAGGCCGTTCTGGGCCCACACGATGCCCTGCGCGCCCCACATGCCGAACAGCGGGGCCAACACACCGTCGGTCAGGCGATCCCAGCGTCCTTCCCAGGTGCGGGTGGGGGTCCGGCGGAGCGGGCGAACGGACGCGGCGATCAGCACGGGAGCGAACCACAGGGCGAGGAGACCGGCGGTGGATCGGGCGCCGTCGGCGTTGGGCATCCCGCCGAGGACCAGGGTCGTCGCCAGGTAGGCGATCGATCCCGAGGCGCCGGCGAGCGAGTCGGTGGCGCCGATCACGGCCAGCGCCACCACCCACGCGAGGGTCGGCGGCAGGTATGAGCCATCGGTGCTGACGCCCGCCGCAACCCCGACCACGATGCCCAGCACGGGAACGAGAAGCGACAACGAGCCCACCATGGCCCGGAGGTAGGTGGCATCCGCAGCGATGCGGGCCACCAGCGGCGAGGCGGGGCCGACGCGGTGAGGGAGGGTGCGGGAACGGGCGTCGACCCACGGCGTGAGCGGCCAGCGCCACGACCGTGAACGGTCGCCGGCCTCGTTGGCGACATGTTCGTCCCAGGATGCCGATGCGGCCGAGACCGATGCAGCGGTGCGGGCGGTGGGGGCCGAGGTCGCCGCGCTGGCGCTGGCCGCGGAGGCTTCACCGGTGGCGTGCATGGTGGCGCCTGCGGGGCCGGCCGAGGTGGGGGCTGCCGCCGACGCGGCTGCGGTTCCCGGCGGCGGCATCCCTGGGGGTCCGGTCGCGCCGGTCGGTCCAGCCAGCCCGGGTGCGGCGCCGGGTCCAGGTTCGGCGAGGCGGGCGTAGGCGCTGGCGGCGGCGCCTCCGACGGCCCCGATCGTCTCCGGTGACGCCTCGCTGGTGGGGCTGCTGGCCGAGGCCGTGGCCACGCGGGGGTTGTTCCGGGAGGCGAGCATGGTGCTCGACGCGGCGGCTGTCGTGAGCGCAGCGATCAGGGTGAAGGTGGCCACCTGCATGTGAAGCACGGTGTCGGCGTGATCCGCGGGGTCGAAGATCGGGAAAGACTCGATGCCCACGGGCAGGGGCACGGCCTCCTCGGTGAAGGCGAGCGGGCCGGTCGGTACGGAGGGCTCGATCTCTTCGATGAGGTTGTTCTCGACGGAGAAGCCCTGCTCCACGACGACGGCGGTCCCGTCGGCGGCGGTTGCCGTGATGATCACGTGATGCTCGCCGTCTTCCAGGGCATCCGGGAGCTGGAAGGTCTCGTCGAACGTGCCGTCCGAGTTCGTGCTGAACCGTGCGACCTCGACGGGGTCGCTGGCGACGGTCGCGATGACCAGGCTCTCGCTCGCGAGGTGGGCGCCTTGGGCACGGACTTCGGCGTTGGTCACCGAGGCCGAGGTCGAGATGTCGAACTGGACGACGATCGTCTCGGCTGGTTCGGCGATCTGCAGCCCGTCGAGCTCGACGCTGGAGGGGGCGTGGTCGGCGTCGCCCACGTAGCGCGCTTCGAGCACGGGCGCGCCGTCGTCGAACGTCACTGAGCACGTCGCGTGCCCGGACGCCAGGGTTGTTTCACAGATCGGCTCGTTGTCGGACTCGATCACCACGTCGCCGGTGGGCGTGCTGCCGTCGGCGGTGACGGCGACGGTGATGTCGATGGCGCTGGTGTTCGGATACGCGCGTGGTTCGGGCGAGACGAACGTGATCGTGGTGGCTCGCCGATCGTCGGCCGTGGTTGTCGTGGGTGGGATGGTGGTCGTCGAAGGGGTGGTCGTGCTGGTGGTCGTCGACGCCCGTGGGGTCGTCGTCGTGGTGGCCACGGGTGGGGGGGTGGTCCCGGCGGTCGGTCGACTGGTCGAGCGCGGCGCCGCGGTCGTCGAAACGGGGGCGAAGGGGACGAAGGGAGCGACCGTGGTCGCCGGGCCGGGTGCGGCGGTGGTGGCCGGAGGAGGTGGGGTGGTCGCCGGGGGTGGGGCGGTGGTGGCGGGCGGTGTCGTCGTCGTCGTCGTGGTCGTGCTGGTGGTGGTGGGGACCGGGGCCGCGGTGACGGTCACCACGACGGTTGTCGCGGAGGTGTCGAACGTTGTGTCGCCCGAGTAGGTGGCCGCGACGACGTGCGTACCGGCCGGCAGGGTGAGAGGCCCGGACGTTCCCGTCCCGGCGGACAGCGTCGCCGTGCCCAGGGCGGTCACGCCGAGCGAGAAGTCGACCGAGCCGGTCGGGACCGCGGGCGAGGCGTCGGTCACGGCGACGTCGGCGGAGAGGGTGAAGGTCGATCCTTCGACCACGCTCACGGGCGTCGATGTGGTGAGCGTTCCGTGCACCACCCCGTAGGCCGTCGACGCGGTCGCGGCGGCGAAGTTGACGTCGCCGGCGAACGACACGCCCACGGTGTGGGGTCCGGCCGGGAGGGTCGGAAGCGCCTCGATCACCGGCGGGCTGCCGGCGGTGAGCGACAGGGTCGAGACGGGCACGCTGTCGACCGTCACGCTGAACGGGCCGATGACGGTGCCGGCGACGAGGTCGGCACGCGTCACGCTGAGCGCCACAGATGGCGACGCGGTGGTCAGGATCTGCGCCGGCATGGATGCGGTGATCGTGAGCGCCACGGTCGAGCTGGCGACGACGATGTCGGTTGCGGGGCTGGTGTTGCCGGCAACGTCGCGAGCGGTCACGAAGAGGTGCGTACCCAGACCGACGGTGGGCGACAGAGCACATGTGTAGTCGCCGGTGAACGGTGCGGCCCCGGTGGTGCAGATGACCGGGTCGAGCGCCGAGTTCGGGCGCACCTCGACGATGGATTCCGGCTCGGCCACCCCGACGACTTCGGTGCCGTCGGAGCTGGCGGTCGGCGGACCGGGCGGTGACGAATCGATGAAGACCGCGGTGGACCCGCCCTGGTTCAGCGCGGCGTCGACCGTGTAGGTCTCGACGAAGCTGTACGGGCCCGGAACGACGGGGGAGCAGGAGTAGGTGCCGCCGCCGGTCACGAGGGTTGTGCAGATCTCGCTGGGCGGGAGAGGAAACGGGAACGGTGGCGGCGTGTCGGTGATGTGGATGGTCGAACCTGGTTCGGCCGTCCCGGTGAAGAGCGTCCCATTGGATGGGTTGGGTACCGGCGTCGCGGGCGCGACGGCGTCGACCGTGAACGAGGCGGTGCCGCCGGTGCTGCCGTCGACGGTCAGGAGCGTGCCGTGGGGCTCCGCGCCGCCGAGCGCGCACACCCAGTCGCCCGCTCCGTCCGCGGTCGTCGTGCACAACACGGTGGAATCGAGGGTGCGGGTGACCGTAATGCCCTCGAACGGATTGGCCGTCCCCAGCGCCGAGGCCGCGTTGGCGACGCCGGCCGGAGGGTCGCCGGGCGCCGCGGTGGCACGATCGAGGCGCGGCAGGGCCAAGAGCGCGGCAAGGGCCATCAGCACGACCGTCAACCCGATCGCCGGACCGACTCGTCCCCCGCGTTGCTGGTTCAGCATGACCCGTCGACCTCCACGTGGCCGTTCGTTCCGGCCGGTCATGTGATCGGCGTTTCACCGCCCAGGTTGAGACTCAAGTAATTCCCTGGGAGACCGAAGGTTCTTCGCCAGGTCGATGCACTCGTTCGTCGATCGGATGGCCACAAGGGGATCTCATGGCTGCACAGGTCGATCGCGGAGACGACAACGACGTTCGCATGAAGGACCGCGTTCGCTACGTCGTGGACAACGCCTTCTCGCAGGGCGAGCGCACGATCCTTCTGGCCCTGGTCGCAGTCGTTGCGATCATGACCGTGGCGTCGACGACGTTCACCGTGGTCAGTGGGATCTCAGGCATCAAGGGTGGAGGACCGCAGAGTCTCGCCGATGCGGTCTGGGAGTCACTGTTGCGGTCCATCGGGAGGGGCGGTCACGCCTCCGATTCGGGATGGGCGGCGCGGGTTCTCAGCCTGATCATGATGACGGTGGGCCTGCTGGTCGGGGGTCTGCTCATCGGCCTCATCACCTCCTGGTTCCGTGAGCGGACCATGCAACTGCGAAAGGGCCGCAGTCGGGTCATCGAGAACGATCACACCGTCATCCTCGGTTGGTCGCCGCGTGTTGCCAGCATCATCAGCGAGTTGGTCATCGCCAACGCCAGCCGCAAGAAGGCCGTGGTCGTGGTGCTCGCCGACCGGGACAAGACGGCGATGGAGGACGAGCTGCGTGATCGAATCGGGGCCTCCGGAACGACCCGGTTCGTGTGCCGCCGGGGCTCGGTCGCCTCGCCGCACGATCTGGCGCTCGTCAACATCTGTCGCGCCCGCAGCGTCATCGTCGTGGGTGGGAACGACGCGTCCATCGTCAAGTCGCTGCTGGCCATCCGGTCGACCGGCACCCCCGCCCCCGTGGTCGCCGAGGTGAGCGACCCCACGATCGCCCGTTCGGTCCGGGTGTTGTTCGACGGGCAGGTGACCATCGTCGATGGTGATGCCACCGTCGCCGACCTCACGGCGCAAGCGTGCCGGCAGCGGGGGCTCAGCCAGGTCTTCCGTGAGCTGCTGGACTTCGCCGGCGACGAGATCTACATCGCACCGTTCCCGCAGCTCGAGGGAGGGACCTTCGCCAACGCCGCGCTGTCGTTCGAGTCCAGCACTGCGCTCGGCCTCCTGACGGCGAACGGTGACGTGCTGTTGAACCCCGAACAGGGGACCGTGATCGGTCGGGGAGATCAGATCATCGCCATCGCCGCGGACGACAGCGAGTTCACCTTCACCGGGCGCGCCGGTGCCACCCGGGACCTGACCACGACCACGGCCGCCGAAAGGTTCGACGACCGTCGATCCATTCTTGTGGGCTGGAACGCTCTGGCGCCCCGGGTCGTCGCCGAGATCGACAAGTTCGCCCATCCCGGCCATGTTCTCGACCTGCTGGTCGACCCTGACCTGGCCGACGTCGACGCAGTACGTACGTCGATCTCGACCGGCACGATCACCGTCAACGTTCACGCAGGTGCCGCCAGTCCCGAAGCCGTGGCCGACTTCGCCTCCGCTCGCCCGTTCAGCGAGGTCATCGTCCTCGGTCGCCGTCATGCAGAGTCGGCCGAGTCAGCCGATGCGCAGACGTTGCTGGTCCTCATGGCGCTGAACCGCCTCATCAAGTCCGAGAAGCTGCAGTCGGTTCGCGTCGTGGCCGAGCTGCTGGAGTCCCAGCACAGTCCCTTGGCCGAGGCGACCGGAGTCGACGATTTCATCGTCAGCGACGAGCTGGGCAGCTTGCTCATCGCCCAGATCGCCGAGCGCCAGGAACTCGAGTCGGTGTTCCGTCAGCTCTTCGACTACGAGGGCGCGAACGTGGAGTTGGCTCCGGTCGATCGCTACGGCGCATCCCACGCGGCCACGTTCGCCGATGTGGTGGCCGCCGCGGCGTCGGTGGGACACACGGCACTCGGGTATCGCCGCGCGGTCGATGGAGTGGTGAAACTGAATCCGTCGAAGTCGGCCCGGCTGGTGCTGACCGGCGCCGACGACATCGTCGTGCTCCGGACCGTCACGCCCGCCGCGGGAGCATCCTCGGCGACGGTCGACCGGCCGGCCACCCTGCAGGAGGCCACCGAGCTCGACTGGTCCGAGGCCGACGCCGAGTTGCCCACCCCGGCCGGTGACCCGGCCTGAGGTGCCGGGCGCGTAGCCTCGCCGCCCATGACCGAGCGGAGCGAGCAAGCCAGTACCGAGCGGAGCGAGCAAGCCAGTACCGAGCGGAGCGAGCAAGCCAGTACCGAGCGGAGCGAGCAAGCCAGTACCGAGCGGAGCGAACAGGCACGTGATGACCTCTGTGAGCGGATGGACGAACCGCTCTTCGATCGCACGACAGTCGGCGGCGTCGAGGTCCTCGTACCTCACGAGCGGGCTTCCGGGCCGTGGTTTCCCGGGGTCCAGCACGGAGGCGCAGTCGCCGGGATCGTGATGCGGGCCATCGAGGGCCTGCCCTCGGCGGTTCCCATGGCCGTCACCCGATTGACGCTCGACCTCAGTCGGAAGGTTCCGTTGCGGGCGACGACGGTAGAGACCCGCGTCGTTCGGGACGGCATGCGGGTGCAGGCGGTCGAGGCGGTTGTCGCGGTCGACGGAGTCGAGGTGAGCCGGGCGACCGCGCTGCGGCTCCGGACGGCGGTCGACGTGATCGACGAGCACATCGACGTTCCGCGCTCGGCCGGAAGATGAGCCGTCGAGCCCCCCGGAATTGTGCGAGCCGTTCACCCTCAACGGGTCGATCAAGTATCTGGCCTGCTTCGAGACGCGGCGCGTGAACGAGGCGATGCCGGGGCGGGCCACGATGTGGTTCCGTCCCCGCAACCCGCTGGTCACCGGTGAGGTCCCCTCGCCTGCGGTTCGGGCGGCGATGATCGGCGACATGACGATGTCGGCGGCCACCGTGGTCGGCTTCGACCGATACGTGTCGGCCAACCCCGATCTCACGATCTCGTTGTCCCGCCCCTCCGAGGGTTCATGGGTCGCTTTGAGCTCGTTGGTGCGGATCGACCGATCCGGGATCGGTCACAGCGACGGTGTGTTGAGCGACCGTCGAGGCCGCTTCGGCTCGACCGTCAAGTCGATGCTGATCGACCCTCGCTGAATCACACGGTGAGCACGGGTGTCGATCGGCGGGCGGCGGCGGCGGGCGGGCGGGCGGCGTGCGGCGGGCGGCGGGAAGGAATCTCGCCGCGCCTGTCGATCGGGCGGGGTGCCGTTCGACGTGACAGCGCCGGATCAACCGGCACGACCTTTGGAGCCGATCGTCGGCCCGAAACGAGAGAAGGCAGATCACGATGCGTTACATGCTCCTCATCTACACCGACCCCCAGGTGGCGGCGACCGAAGGCGCCGACATGCAGGCCTGGATGGACTACACGAACGCGCTGGTCGAGTCCGGGGCGATGCTCGGCGGGGACCCTCTACAGGGCCCCGAGACCGCGACGACTGTGCGGGTGCGCAACGGTGACCGCCTGGTGACCGATGGCCCGTTCGCCGAGACCAAGGAACACCTGCTCGGCTTCTACATGGTCGACTGCGCCGACCTCGACGCCGCACTGGGGTGGGCGGCTCGCATCCCGTCGGCGCCGTACGGCTCGGTCGAGGTGCGACCGATCCAGGAGCTCGGCGGGATCGAAGGCTGAACACGCGGCGTGCATTCATCTCGAGGTCCCGGCCCTCGGTCCCGCGGGCTGACCTGGGTGCGCGATCATCGTCGCGTGCCCAGGTCGACCGATGCGCTCGAACGGGTCGTCCGGGACGAGTGGAGCGCCGTGGTGGCGTCGCTTGTCCGGCAGTTCGGCGATCTGGATCTGGCCGAGGATTCCGCCCAGGACGCCGCCGTTCAGGCACTGGATTCGTGGCCGCGTGTCGGGATCCCGGATCGCCCTGGCGCCTGGCTGCTCGTCACGGCGCGGCGGCGGGCGGTCGATCGGGTCCGACGCGACCAGGTGCTGCGACGCAAGCTCGCCCAGCTGGGCCGCGACCCCGTGATGGCTGACGTGGACCTCGACGAGATCTTCGACGAATCGACCATCGGCGACGACCAGCTCGCCCTGATCTTCGGGTGTTGTCACCCGTCGCTCTCCGTGGAGGCGCAGGTCGCGCTCGTGCTCAGGTCGCTGTGTGGCCTGAGCACCACCGAGGTGGCGCGGGCATTCCTCGTTCCCGAGGCCACCATGGCTCAGAGGCTCGTACGAGCCAAACGCAAGATCAGCGCCGCCGGTGTGCCGTTCGTGGTCCCGGCCGATCACGACCTCGTCGACCGCATCGATGCCGTGCTGGCGGTGGTGTACCTCGTGTTCAACGAGGGCTACGCGGCGACGGTCGGCGACGACGTGGTTCGCGTCGAACTGCTGTCCGAATCGATCCGCCTGGCGCGGCTGTTGGCCCGCCTTCTCCCGGACGACGCCGAGGCCCTCGGTTTGCTGGCTCTGCTCCTGCTGACCGATGCACGCCGACCGGCTCGTCTGGACGACGACGGCGACCTCGTGCCCCTCGAACGTCAGGACCGAAGTCGGTGGGACACAGCGCTCATCGCCGAGGGGATGTTGCTGCTCGACCGAGCTGCTCGGCGCCGTCAGATCGGCCCGTACCAGGTCCAGGCGGCCATCGCCGCAGTCCACGACGGCGCGTCCGATCCGGATCTGGTCGATTGGCACACCATTGTGCGGCTGTACGACACCCTCCTGGCGCTGCGGCCGTCCGGAGTGGTGGCCCTGAACCGGGCGGTCGCCGTGGGGATGGCGGAGGGCCCCGCCGCAGGGCTCGCCGCCGTGGAGATGGTGGATGCGGCTCGCGGCGGCGAAGGCGGTGGACGGGATGGCCACCTCCTGCACGCGGCGCGCGGCGATCTCCTCCGGCGGGCCGGCCGACTCCCTGAGGCGCACCGCGAGTTCGTGCAGGCCGCGGCGCTGGCGTCGACGGAGCCGGAGCGCCGGTTCCTGCTGCGCCAAGCGGGCGACCTGAGCTCGTGAACCTGGCGTCTCCCGGGGCGCTACGGTCGGTCTCGTGAACCAGACAACAACCAACATCTTTCGCGTCGCTGTGTGGGGAACCGGCAACGTCGGCCGCCCAGCCATTCGGTGCGTCGTCGCCAACGACCAACTCGAGCTGGCCGGCGTCATCGTCAACGCGCCCACCAAAGTGGGACGGGACGCGGGCGAGCTGGCCGAGCTCCCGCCGACGGGAGTCCTGGCCACCGACGACATCGACGCGGTGTTGTTCAGTGGCCTGGACGCCATCGTGTACAGCGCATCGGCCGACTTCCGACCCGACGATGCGATCGCCGACATCGAGCGCTGCCTCCACGCCGGTGTCAACGTGGTCTCTCCCGGCGTGTATCCGCTGCTGCACCCGATGACGGTGCCCGCGGACCTGGCCCGGCGTATCGACGCGGCGACGTCCGGCACGGGTGCGTCCGTCTTCGTCTCGGGCATCGATCCGGGTTGGGGCATGGATCTGCTGCCCCTCGTGCTCTCCGGAGTCTGCGGTCAGATCGACGAGCTACGGGCCCAGGAGGTCTTCAACTACAGCACCTATCACGCGCCCGACGCCGTACGGGAGCTGATCGGGTTCGGTGGGCCGCTCGATGTGGTTCCGCCGATGTTGTGGAACGAGTCGCTGCTCATGGTGTGGGGACCGATGTTGCGGATCATGGCCGACGGTCTCGGCCTCGAGCTCGACGACATCCGCACGCTCGTGGAGCGGCGCCCGCTCGAGCGCACGATCGACGTGCCCGGCATGGGTCGTTTCGACGAGGGAACCCAGGGTGCCTTCCGCTTCGAGGTGCAAGGCATCGTCGGCGGGCAGCCGCGTCTGGTGGCCGAACACGTCACCCGCATCGACGACTCCTGCGCGCCGGATTGGCCGCAACCACCCCCGGGCAAGGTCGGGTGCCACCGGGTGGTCATCTCCGGCCGTCCCCACCTCGAGGTGACGGTCTCGGCCGATGACGGGACGGGCAATCCGGCCGAGGGCGGCAACGCCACGGCGGCCGGGCGATTGGTCAACGCTATCCCCGCCGTCTGTGCGGCCGCTCCGGGGATCGTCCACCCGCTCGATCTGCCCCTGATCACCGGGCGCGGGTTGTTCTGATTCCCGCGGGCGTGCGCGGCCCACGATCGCCGATGTGAACCAACGAGGTGCCGTTGGCGTACTGGTTCGAGATGACAGAGTGTTTCGGGCGAAACTCGCCCCACAACGGGAGAGAAGAGGGTTCAGATGCGACGATTTCTTGTAGCCATCGCGGCGGTCGGGCTGTTGGCGGCCGGGTGCGGCGACGACGACGATGACGCGGTCGACGATGCGATCGACGCCGCGGACGACGCCGTCTCTGACGCGCAGGACGTAGCTGACGAAGCGGTCTCGGACGCGCAGGACGTAGCTGACGAAGCGGTCTCGGACGCGCAGGACGCAGCTGACGAAGCGGTCTCCGACGCCGAGGATGCCGTCGATGAAGCCACCGGTGACGCCGCCGCCATCACGATCGCCGACTTCGCGTTCAGCGGTCCGGCCGAGGTGGCCGCCGGCACGACGCTGACCGTCAGCAACGACGACGGCGCAAGCCATACGCTCACCGCCGACGACGGCTCGTTCGACACCGGCACCATCACGGCCGGGTCGAGCAGCGAGATCACCCTCGACGCCGCCGGTGAGTTCTCGTTCCATTGCGAGATCCATCCCAGCATGGCGGGCAGCATCACGGTGACGTGAACCTGAGTCGCCGCGGCGATGATGAGGGTATGGGAGCCGGACGATTCGCCCCCAGCCCGACGGGCGAGCTCCACGTCGGCAACCTGCGGACCGCAATGCTGTCCTGGTTGTTCGCTCGCCACCGTGGTGACCGCTACCTCGTACGCATCGAGGACCTCGACACCGGCTCGGTGCGGGAGGAACACGTCAGCGGGCAGCTGCACGATCTCATCGCCTTGGGGCTCGGACCCGACGAACCGCCGATCCGACAATCCGAACGGTCGGATGTGTACGAGGCGGCGCTGACCCGGCTGGCCGGGGCGGGGCTCACCTACGACTGCTTCTGCAGCCGGCGAGAGGTCCGGGAGGCGGCATCCGCGCCGAACGGGCCTCTCCCGCCGGGGGCCTATCCCGGCACCTGCCGGGACCTGGACGATGCCGAACGTCGGCGCCGTCATCGTGAGGGCCGTGCGCCGGCCGTGCGCTTGAAGACGGCGGGCGAGTTGGTGGGTTTCGTCGACGAGCAGTGCGGCCCATACACCGGCCAGGTCGACGACATGGTGCTGCGACGGGGCGACGGGGCGATCGCCTACAACCTGGCCGTGGTCGTCGACGACGCCGATCAAGGGGTCACCCTCGTGGTGCGGGGTGACGATCTCGTCAGCTCGACGCCACGGCAGATCCACCTGGCCCGACTGCTCGGCATCGCTCCGCCGTCGTACGCCCACGTGCCCTTGGTGCTCGCCGAAGACGGCTCGCGCCTGGCCAAACGCCACGGGTCGGTGACCCTCGCTGATCGGTTGGCCGCCGGCGACTCCCCGGCCCGGGTGCTCGGTCGCCTCGGCGCCAGTCTCGGACTGTGCGACGAGGGACCGGTCGCCCTCGATGACCTGCTCGCCGCGTTTGCCCCGGCTCGCCTACCGACCAGTCCCTGGGTCTGGTCCGAGCCCGCGTGATCGGGCCCTCGGCGATCGCGGTCGTGTGGCCCCACACGGGTCTCGTCGCCGCCGTGAACCGCCTCTGGTTCCACGGTGTCGGGGGTCGCACCGACCTGCCGCTGGAGAAGTGGCAGGTGACGTTCGGCGCATCGGTCGCGCTGGTGGCGTCGTTCGCCGTGCTGGTCCTGGCCTGGCACCGCCCCCGGCTACGGTCCGCCAGCAGAGGTCGGGCGCTCGGAATCCCGTCGAGGTTCCTCCACCTGGGCGAGCTGGTGCTTCGCGCAGTCGGGCTCGCCGGGTTCGTACTCGTCGTCGAGCGCGGCGGTCATCGGCGACCCGGACCCGCGACGCAACCTGGCACCGACCTGGATCTACGTCGTGTTCTGGGTCGGCGTGCCCCTGCTCTCCGCGATCGTCGGCGATGTGTGGCGCGTGCTCAGCCCGTGGCGCACCCTGGCTCTGGTCGTGGGCGCTCGGACCAGCGGCGCCCGGAGGACCGACCCGACCACTGACCGCAACCAGTGGCCGGCCGCCGCAGTCATCCTCGCGTTCGCCTGGCTCGAGCTGGCCTACTACGAACCCACCGACGTCCGCATCCTGGGTTGGGCCGCCGTCCTCTACACGGCGGCGGTTCTGGCCGGCGCCCGCCGGTACGGGATGGCGTGGCTCGATGACCGAGAGGGGTTCGGGGTCGCGTTCAGTGTGTTCGCGTCGCTGGCGCCGCTGCGATGGCAGGGCGGCCGCCCGCGGCTCCGCGGGCCGCTGGTCGGCGTGAGCGAGGTGGTGCCGGTCCCCGGCACTGCGGCGGTGGTCCTCACCCTGCTCGGCTCGACGACCTTCGACGGCTTGTCTCGAACGGCCTGGTGGGGCGACCGCGTCGCGAATCGCGTCGAGTGGGACCTGACGATCGTCGCGACCGTCGGGCTCCTGGGAACGGTGGTCGTCGTGGCGGGTGCGTTCGTCGGCGCCGGGCGGCTCGCCGATCGGCTGGGCCGATCACGCGAACCGTTCGAGCGCAGCCACACGGCGTCGCTGATCCCGATCGCGTTGGCGTACGCCATCGCTCACTACTTCTCGCTGCTGATGTTCGAAGGGCAGAACGCCTGGTTCCGGCTCTCCGATCCCTACGGCGCCGGCTGGGACCTGTTCGGCCGGGCGGACGCCCGCATCGACTACGTGTTCGTGTCGACCACCACCATCGCCTGGGTGCAGGTAGCGGCCATCGTGATCGGGCACGTGGCGGCGGCGTTGGCGGCTCACGACCGGACGCTCGAACTGGTGGAACGCCGTCGAGTCCTCACGGCGCAGTATCCGCTCCTGGCCGTGATGGTCGCCTATACGGTGGGTGGCCTCATGCTCCTCCTGGAGGCCTGAGTCGACTCGCGGTCCGAGCGGGAACCAGGCGCTCTCACGAATCGTCGAACAGCCATGATCAGACACTCCACCCGCTCTCTCACCTTCCTGATTCTCGCGGTCACCGGGCTCGCCGTGGCGGGCTGCGGTGACGACGACGACGTGTCCTCCGAACCGGGGACGACCCAACCGTCCGGCGACTCCACCGATCTCGTCTTCGAAATCTCGTTCCAGGGGGGCTTCCTCCCTGTTGAGGCGAACGTAACCGCGTTCCCTGAACTCACGATCCTGGCCGACGGAACAGCGATCACGCCCGGTCCCCAGATCGAGATCTTCCCCGCGCCCTCACTGCCGGCCGTCCAATCGGCGACGTTGACGGCCGACGATCTGGCGGCCGTGGTCGATGAGGTCAACGTCTCCGCGTTGTTCGGGACGGCGCTCGACTTCGGGTTCCCGAACGTCGCCGACGCACCCAATCTCGACCTCACGGCTCGGGTCGACGATGAGACGCTCGCGGTGAGCATCCCTTCGTACGGATTCACCGACGACCCCGCTCTGACCGACGAACAGCGCGCCAACCGGCTGGCGGCCGATGAGCTCGTGACTCGGATTCGGGAGATCGTCGACGTCCACGCCGACGAGACCGAGGTGTACACGCCGCCCGGGTATCTCCTGCAGATTCGGCCCTACGACGCCACCCTGGCCGGCGACCTGCCTCAGGGTCCGATGCCCTGGCCGCTCGACAGTGCCTTGCTGGTCACCGATCCCAGCGCCGTGTTCTCGTGCGTCGAGATCAGCGGCGAACAGGCCCAGACCTTTGCTGCTGCGGCCACGACTGCGAACCAGCTCACGCCCTGGACCGGCGCCGACGGCGACTACCAGGTGCTCGTGCGGCCATGGCTTCCGCACGAGCCTGGCTGCTAGAGCCTTCGATCAGCAACCGTAGGTTGCCGATCGAGTTTGATCGGGCCGGCGGCGCCGGCACCCACCTTTGCTGCGCCGGGATGGCGGAGCCACACCGGCGCAGGAGAGCGCCGCGGGCGGTGACTGGTCAGCTCGTGGCGAGGGTGGTGGTGCTCTCTCCGACGACCACGGTGGTGGTGGTGGTGTCGGTCTCCAGCAGGGTGGTGGTGGCGTCGGCGGGGAGCAGGGTGGTCTCGACCGGGACGGAGATGGGAGTCGTGACCTCGAGGTCGGGATCGTCGTCGGTGTCGCGTCGGCTCCAGAGCAGCGCGCTGACCACACCCACGGTGATGACCACGAGCACGGCGCCCATCGCGATGGTGGAGCGGCGGCGCCGTTCGTGGGTCTCGGCGGCGGTGGCACGATGGGCCCGCTCACGTTGGGCCTGGCCTCGGGCGATCTTGCGACCGGGACGACTGCTCATTGTTGGTGGATCCTTCGCTGGCGATCGCCGGTCAGTGTAGAGATCACCCAGGCCGGATCAGGGTCGATCACCGAACTCGGGGCGTTCGGTCCGGGAACGCTTCAGCTCCCAGAAGCCGTCGACTTCGGTCAAGGTAACCGTGGCATCCCACAAGCGAAGGGCGTCGTCGACCGGCGGGACCCGGGTGATCACGGGGCCGAAGATGCCGACCCGACGGCCGTCGGGCCGGTGCCAGGCGATGATCGGCGTGCCGACATCGTTGCCGACGAGCGACAAACCGTCGTCCATCGAGTCCTGGATGACGGAGTCCCACGACGGGTCGTCGGCGGCGTCGGCGAGGCCGGGATCGAGGCCGACGGAGGACAGCGGCGCGCGGGAGTCGACCAGTTCTTCGCGATCGTGGTGGATTCGGCGTCCGTACTCCTCGTACAGCCGACCGGCCGCTTCGTCGCCGTGCGACGATCGGGCCGCTTCCATCACCCGAAGGAGGCCGTGGCTGGCGGCGACGCCGGCGTAGTACGGGCCCTCGGGATCAGGCTGATTCTTCAGCAGAAGGCTGATCGGGCGCCACCGGACATGAAGGTCCCGTTGCGTTTGAATGCTGACGACCCACCTGGCCGTCACCCAACACCACGGTCATATGGGATCAACCCAGAAGTCGACCTCGGTCACGGATGGGAGCTCCTTCGGTAGCTCAGGTCACGGCCTTGAGGGCTGGTGGGTTCCGACGGCTACTGTACGCCCGCACAGGCCCGATGCATCCGGAGGTTCCACAATGCCCGCTTACCGCGAGCGTCCGTCGTCGGAGGCGGCCGATGCAGTGTCCGACGGGGCGCAGCTCGTCGATGTCCGTGAACCCCACGAATGGGATCAGGGTTCGCTCCCCGGGGCGATCCACATCCCGCTGGGTGACCTCGCGGATCGGTTGGGTGAGCTCGATCAGGCCCGTCCCGTCGTTGTCCTGTGCCGAAGCGGGGCCCGATCGGGCCGAGCCGCGGAGCTCCTGATGGCCCATGGTTTCGTCGACGTGACCAACCTCACCGGTGGCCTGATGGCGCTCGGTCTCGCCGAATGAACGAGGGCTCTCGGATTCGAGTGTTCATGCTCGACGATCACGAGATCGTGCGAGAAGGCCTGGCCCAGATGATCGACCGTGAGCCGGACATGGAGGTCGTCGGGTCGATCGGAACTGCGGCCGGGGCGGTGAGCGCCGTCGCGGTGGCGGCGCCCGATGTGGCCGTGCTCGACGTGCGGTTGGCCGACGGTTCGGGCATCGATGTGTGCCGGGACATCCGATCCGAGCATCCCGAGATCGTGTGCCTCATGCTCACGTCGTTCTCCGACGATCGGGCGATCATCGAGGCCAGCGTTGCTGGCGCGGCTGGGTTCGTGCTCAAGCAGGTGCGGGGCAACGACTTGATGCACGCCATCCGCAAGGTCGCCGGCGGTGCCACACTCCTCGACCCGGCGACGGTCCGGCTCGCCCACCAGCGGCTGCGCCAAGCCGAGGGTGGCGTGCTCGAGCAGCTCACCGAGCAGGAGCGCAAGATCTTCGACCTCATCGGCGAGGGCCACTCCAATCGACAGATCGCCGAGCGCATGTTCCTGGCCGAAAAGACGATCAAGAACTACGTGTCGAACATCTTGGCCAAGCTCGGCATGGATCGTCGGACAGAAGCCGCCGCCTTCGCCGCTCGGCTCGAGGAGCGGGAGCGTCAGCGGTTCACCTGAGCACGCCGGCGACGGGCCGGTCGCGATCGGGACCTTCGGCCCCAGGCGGCTTGCGGGCTGAGTGCTTCACTGGTTCATAACCGAATCAGGGGGTGGCCCGAAATGGCATCAACGAGGCGAGTAGTCGTCGGTCTCGACGGATCGGCGGGATCCCTGGCGGCGCTCGATTACACGCTGGCCCGGCCCGAACAGTTCGGTGACGTTCACGCCGTCATGTCCTGGCGGTATCCATGGCTCGCCCTCGTTCCCCCGCCCTTCGGCGGTGTCGCCGTGGCGCCGTTGGAAGGCATGCAGGAGGCGACGGAGGCGGCCCTCGACGCGGTGCTGACCGAGCACCTGGGCGACCGGCGCTCCGATGTCACCGCCCACGTCGCCGAAGGTGACTCCGCCGAGGTCGTCATCCGAACGGCAGACGCGGTGGACGCGGCCACCATCGCAGTCGGGACCCGTGGACTCGGGGGTTTCAAGGGACTGATGCTCGGCTCGGTCAGCAGTCGGGTCGCCGAGAGAAGCCCGGTCCCCGTCGTCGTCGTCCCGGTCGACCATGCCGCTGATCGCCCGGAAAGCGAGCGGATCGTCGTCGGCGTCGACGGTTCCGCAGGTGCCGATCGTGCGCTTCGATGGGCCCTGGACCGCGCCCGGGCGACCGATCACATCGTCGCCGTGTCCTCCTGGGAGCTACGGGTGTTCACGGGGTTCGAGGGAATGGCCATCGATCCCGTCGACTTGAGCGATGCCACCGAGTCGATGCTGCAGTCGGCGATCGCCCGCGTGCGCCGCGCCGAGGATCCTGCAGTCGAGGCGAGAGTCGTCGAGGGCGATCCGCGCATCGTCTTGCTGGAGGAGTCGAAGAACGCTCACCTGCTCGTCGTCGGGGCTCGGGGTGGTGGACTCGTCGCCCATGTGTTGCTCGGATCGGTGGCTCACTGGCTCGTCCACCGGCCCACCGTCCCCGTCGCCGTGATCCCGGCTGCCCAGTCGACCTGAGGCCGCTCCAACATGTTCGTCCATGACTTCGTGTCAGTGCCCGTGCCGCTCGATGTGGCGCTGCCCCGCCTGGGTCACTTGGTCGGTGGGGATCTGGGACGGTTGCTGACGGAGTCATGGCGGGTCGACCTCGATGACTGGGTGGGCGCAGGGCTGCCTCTCGACGACCTGACGCTCGATCGGCCGTTGATCGTGACCTTTGGATCGATGCGATTTCACGACCTGGCCGTCGTGGTGCCGCTGTCGTGGCCCCATCCCTCGGCCCGTCTCGTCCCCGCGGGCGACGCCGATCTCGAGGTCGCGGGCCGGGGCGCGACCCGCACCGACGTACGGCTGCTGGCCAGCGTGTCGTTCGGCCCGGGGGTTGACGTCTGGTCCACCGAGGGTGGTCTCGCGCAGCGCGCCGCGTCGAGCGCCCTGCGACGGTTCCTCGAGGATGTCGGCCGCGAGCTCCGCGGTCCGCCGGAGATCCCGGGGCCGCGGTTCATGTTCCGGGTGACACCGTCGTGAAGTTGCGCCGAGCTCAACCACTGAAGGTCGGGCTCCTACCGTTGACCTAGGCTTGGCCGGCCATGGTCGAACCTCGCTCGGTCCCCACCCTCGACGCCAGCACCGTTTCGCTGCTCGACGTGGTGCCAGATGCGTTGGTCGCAGTCGACGGACAAGGCGCCATCGTCTGGATCAACGAAGCCGCTCTTGACCTGCTCGGTTACGAGCGGGATCAACTCGTCGGTCGAAGCGTCGACATCTTGGTCCCGGACGAGGATGCCCCATCGCACGCCGCGCATCGAGCCGACTTCGCGACCGACCCTCGCCGTCGTCCGATGGCGACCAGCCGTCGCCTGAACGCACGACGGGCCGACGGGTCGCTGCTTCCCGTGTTGATCAGCCTGGGGCCGGTCCAGACCGACACCGGTCCGCTCGTGGTGGCCGCTGTCCGCGACATATCGGACTACGTCGCGGGCGAGATGCGGCTGGCCGAGGAGCGTCGTCGACGGGCCATCGCCGAGGATCACGAACGTATCGCTCGCGATCTGCACGACAGCGTGATCCAGGAGCTCTTCGCGGTAGGCCTCGCACTCCAGGCGCTGGCCAGCGAACGGACCGACGAACGCCTGGTCTCTCGCCTCGATCAGGCGATCGCCAGCATCGACGACACCATTCGGGGTATCCGCCGGGCCATCTTCGATGTCCGCAGCCACCCCACGCTCGCGCTCGGAGCCCGCGCCCAGATCAGCGACATCGTGGCGTCGATGGCGACCGCGCTGGGATTCGAACCGCAGCTCCGCTTCGTCGGCGATGACTTCGACATGCCGCCGACGGTGGCCGAACATGTGGCGCCCGTGGTTCGCGAGGCGCTGGCGAACGTGGCGAAACACGCTCGTGCCACACGTGTCGAGGTCGTCGTGGAGCTCGACGACTCTGCGGTCATGGTCCGGGTGACCGACGATGGTCAAGGATTCGACGACGACGATGTGGGGCATCGGGGGGGATTGGTCAATCTGGCTCGCCGTGCCGCGCTCCTGGGCGGGGGCCTCGAGGTCCGCCGCGCTGACGCGGGCGGAACCGCGCTCGAGTGGCGGGTGCCGGTCCGCCGCTGATAGCCGGGCCCATGGGCAGAATGCGTTCCCGGGAGCTGCCGTCTGGTAGGAGTGGTGGCTCCGTACGTGGGTCAGGAGAGGTGCACAGGTGAAGGTCGTCGTCATCCACGAGAGCCGAACCGGGAACACGCGGCAGGCCGCGGAGTGGATCGGCGGCGCCGCGGAAGCCGAGGGTGCCGAGGTCCATGTGTTCGCCTCCGATCAGGTGGGGCCGGGTCAGCTGGCGGACGCCGATCTCGTCTTCGTCGGAACGTGGACCGATGGTCTGTTCCTCCTCGGGCACCGACCCGGTGGATCCCGGAACCTGAAGGCGATGCCCGATCTCTGGCACAAGCGGGTCGTCCCGTTCGTGACCTATGCCGTGAACCCGGGCCGAGTGGTCGACAAACTCGGCGGTCTGCTGTCACGCAAAGGCGCCGACGTGTTGCCCGGCCGCGCCTTCCACCGCGGCCGCCTGCCCGACGGCGTGGTCGAGTTCGTGCGCCAGTCGATGGCCACTGTTTCCGTCCGCTGAGGGACCGGTCACCCCGAGATCATCGGTACTGCCGCCAGGGCGACCGTCACCCCGATCCACTGCAAACGAGTCAGACGCTCGCCGACGACCAGCCAGGCCAGGAACACGGTGCTGACCGGGTAGAGCGATCCCAAGACGCCCGCGACGGCGAGCGGCCCCCGTCGCACGGCCAGCAGCAGCACGACCGACGCTGCGCCTTCGATCGCCCCGCCCCACAGAGCCAGCCGGCGGGCCGGTCGTTCGATGCGCCACGATCCGCCACGGAGACGGTTCAGGATCACGAGCGTCGGCAGCGACACCAGCCGAGCGGGGATCAGTGGCCACAATCCGGCATCGCCTTCGGTCATGGCCAACGCGGAGAAGAAGATGCCGAATCCCACGCCCGAGCCCACCGCCAGGGCCACCACCGGAATCACCCCGCTGGTGGACCCCGGAGCGCCCGTGAGTCCGGCTGGGCCCTCTCCTGCAGAGCTGATGAGCGTGATGGCGAGGGCGGCCAGAACGATCCCGACCCACGCGCCCGGATCGAGATCCTCGCCGCGGCCGAGACCGACGAGGACGGTCGCCATGGCCCCGACCGTGGCGGCGATCGGAGCCACGATGCTCATCTGCCCGCGGCTCATGGCATGGAGGAAGAGCACGAACCCGAGCGCTCCGAAACCACCGGCTGCTGCGCCCCAGGCGAGGTCCAGTCCGCGGATCGACGGGGCGTCGACGAACGCCACGACCATGGCGATGGTGAGGAGGCTGGCCACGCTGCCGTAGACAGGGACGGCTTCGGGGTGGGAGCGCCGGGCGGCCACGCTGGCGAGGAAATCGGCGCCACCGACGAGCACTGCGGAGAGCAGAGCCAGCAGCGCAGTCACGACGGACGACGTTACCGGGCGGGTGGGAGCGATCCATGGGTAGAGCTGGCGACGTCGGTTGACGGCGCCATCCATGAGTAGAGCTGGCGCCCTCCGAGTAGGGCAGACTTTCGACATGGGATCGTCGCTGTCGGATGTGTGGTTCAGGGTCACCGACCTGGATGTGGTGTCGGCCTCGGGGTGTGTGGTCACCACCGTCGATGGCGAGGAGTACCTCGACTTCACGTCGGGCATCGCCGTCACCAGCACGGGTCATTGCCATCCCGATGTGGTGGCGGCGATCCAGGAGCAGGCGGGTCGGTTCATCCATGCCCAGGCCAACTGCTACCGATCGACCCGACTGGTGGAGCTGGCCGACCTCATGGCGCGCCTCACGCCCCCGTCGATCGAACAGTTCTTCTTCTGCAACTCCGGCGCCGAGGCGGTGGAGGCGGCGGTGAAGCTCGCGAAACAGGCCACCCGCCGCCCGAACGTGATCGTCATGGAGGGCAGCTTCCACGGACGGACTGCTCAGGCGATGGCTATGACCACGTCGAAGGCGTCCTACCGGTCCGGGTACCAGCCGCTGCCCGCAGGAATCTTCATCACGCCGTTCCCGCTCCCTTTCGCATGGGGGGTCGATGATGACGAGGCGTCGCAGCGTTGCCTCGACGCGCTCGACCACCTGCTTCATACTCAGCTGTCGCCCGAGGAGACGGCGGCGATCTTCATCGAGCCGGTGCTCGGCGAAGGTGGCTACGTCGCCGCGCCGCCTGCGTTCATGGCCGGGCTGCGCTCTCGCTGCGACGAGCACGGCATCTTGCTCGTCGCCGACGAGGTGCAGAGTGGCGCCGGACGAACCGGCACGCTGTGGGCGGTCGAGCAGATGGGGGTCGAGCCAGACATCTTGATCTTCGCCAAGGGCTTCGCCAGCGGTTTCCCGATCGCCGGCATCGGGGCATCGGCCGAGCTGATGGCACGCTGGCCCCAGGGCTCGCACGGCGGCACCTACGGAGGCAATCCGATCGGGTGTGCCGCAGCGATCGCGACGCTCGGCGTCATCACCGCGTCCGGATTCCTCGATGGTGTGCGGGCCCGCGGCGAGCAGCTGCGCCTCGGTCTGCGCCAGCTGGCTGACCAGTACCCGGTTCTGGCCGACGTCCGGGGTCCGGGTCTCATGGTCGCCTCGGAGTTCGCCACGCCCGATCGCCGGCCCGACCCGGCGCGGTGCACGGCGATTGCGGCCCACTGCCGCGATGAAGGCCACCTGCTCTTGATGACGGCGGGGGCTGACGGTACGGTCATCCGCTGGATGCCGCCGCTTGTGGTGAGCGAAGGGGAGCTCGCCACGGGGCTCGAAGTGTTCGGTGCCGCGTTGGCGGCGACGATGTGACGAAGGCCTGGTGACGACCGAGGGCCGGGGGCGTGGCCCCGACCCTTCGTCAATGATTCATGACGTGCCCGTCGTCGGTCAGATGTCGTCTTCGGGTTGGTTGCCGATGAGCTGCAGGCAAGCCAGCGTGGCGTAGACGGATTGGCTGTAGGCGGCGGTGGGGAAGGCGTGGACGGCACGAATGCCGGTGACGGTGACCCCGTCCGGGATGGTGATGGTGCCGACGCCTTGGGTCATCGTGAAGTCGATGGCGGGGAGGTCGCCGATGGTGCCGCTAGTGGCCACGACGTTGCCGCTGGTGTCGAACAGCTCGACGTACCACTGCTCGGTGTGCTGCTCGAACTCACCACTGTCGGGGTGGGTCGGGTCACTCGAGGTCAAGGTGACGTTGTAGGTGCCGCCGGTGAGGTTCACCGGTTGGATGGGCCCGCTCGTCTGCAGGTAGGCCTGGAGCTTGACCTGGTCGAGAGCCACACACACCTCTCGGGGCGGCGGCGGGTCGTCGTTGTCGAGGATGGTGATGGTGCCGGTGCCGTCGGCGATCGTGCACCCGCCCGTGGGGTTGGAGAGCTCGACGATGACGGTCTCGGGTCCTTCGTGCGTCGGGTCGTCGACCGTCGGCAGGACGAGTCCGATCAACGTGGTGCCGTCGCCGAGGGTGAAGGTCCACGTCGTGGGAGCGAAGTCGTCGGGGGCGGTGGCCGAGCCGCCGACGATCTGGGCGGTCACCGAGCAGTCACCGGCGCCGGTCGAGCGGGTCACGCCGAACGAGATCGGCTGCCCCTCCACACCCGAGGCGTCGCTGACCGAGAACGCACCAGCGGGCGGCGGCGGTTCGTCGTTGTCGAGGATCGTGCCGATGCCTTGGTTGCCGGCGATGGTGCAGCCGCCGGTGGGGTTGGTGAGGTTGAGGAAGATGGTTTCGTCGGGTTCGTCGATGACGTCGTCGGTGGTGATGGGTGGGATGTTGCGTGATGTCACGCCGGGGTTGAAGGTGAGGGTGGTGGTGCCGCCGGGGTAGTCGGCGGGTGAGGTGGCGGTGCCGTCGGCGGTGGTGACGGTGATGCTGCAGGTGCCGTTGCCGTTGGTGCGGGTCACCACGAATGGGATGGCGGAGCCTTCGGTGGCGGAGGCGTCGTTGACCGAGAACGCACCAGCGGGCGGCGGCGGTTCGTCGTTGTCGAGGATTGTGCCGGTGGCCGAGCTCTCTGCGATCTCGCAGCCACCGGTGGGGTTGGTGAGGTTGAGGAAGATGGTCTCGTCGGGCTCGTCGACGGTGTCGTCGATGGTGTTGACGAGAACGCCGATGGAGGTCTCGCCGGGGTTGAATTGGATGGTGACGTTGCCGAACGTGAAGTCGCCGGGGCTGGTGGCGGTGCCGTTGGCGGTTTCGGCGAACACGGTGCAGGTGCCGGTGCCGTTGGTGCGGGAGACGGTGAACACCAGCTGCCCGCCCTCGGTGACCGACCCGCCACTGATCGACACCACCGACGCGATGTCGTTGTCGGTGATGGTGATGGTGGCCTGGTTGTCGCCGAGCTGGCATTGGTCATCGGAGGAGGCGAGCAGGGTGAGGGTGATGGTGAACGTCTCGGCACCCTCGACGTCGTCGTCGTCGGTGACCGACACCGGCAGGTTGTCGCTGGCCGTGTTGATGACATTGAACGTTGCGCCGTTGATGGCGGGGAAGTCGGTTCCGTTGGTCGCGGTGCCTGAGGTGGTGGTGACGCTGACCGCGCACGCGCGGCTCGCGAAGTTCGTCATCGACACCAGCACGACCCCGGTGCCCGCGTCTTCGTCGATCGAGGTGTCCGCGATCGACACCACCGACGCGATGTCGTTGTCGGTGATGGTGATGGTGGCCTGGTTGTCGCCGAGCTGGCATTGGTCATCGGAGGAGGCGAGCAGGGTGAGGGTGATGGTGAACGTCTCGGCACCCTCGACGTCGTCGTCGTCGGTGACCGACACCGGCAGGTTGTCGCTGGCCGTGTTGATGACATTGAACGTTGCGCCGTTGATGGCGGGGAAGTCGGTTCCGTTGGTCGCGGTGCCTGAGGTGGTGGTGACGCTGACCGCGCACGCGCGGCTCGCGAAGTTCGTCATCGACACCAGCACGACCCCGGTGCCCGCGTCTTCGTCGATCGAGGTGTCCGCGATCGACACCACCGACGCGATGTCGTTGTCGGTGATGGTGATGGTGGCCTGGTTGTCGCCGAGCTGGCATTGGTCATCGGAGGAGGCGAGCAGGGTGAGGGTGATGGTGAACGTCTCGGCACCCTCGACGTCGTCGTCGTCGGTGACCGACACCGGCAGGTTGTCGCTGGCCGTGTTGATGACATTGAACGTTGCGCCGTTGATGGCGGGGAAGTCGGTTCCGTTGGTCGCGGTGCCTGAGGTGGTGGTGACGCTGACCGCGCACGCGCGGCTCGCGAAGTTCGTCATCGACACCAGCACGACCCCGGTGCCCGCGTCTTCGTCGATCGAGGTGTCCGCGATCGACACCACCGACGCGATGTCGTTGTCGGTGATGGTGATGGTGGCCTGGTTGTCGCCGAGCTGGCATTGGTCATCGGAGGAGGCGAGCAGGGTGAGGGTGATGGTGAACGTCTCGGCACCCTCGACGTCGTCGTCGTCGGTGACCGACACCGGCAGGTTGTCGCTGGCCGTGTTGATGACATTGAACGTTGCGCCGTTGATGGCGGGGAAGTCGGTTCCGTTGGTCGCGGTGCCTGAGGTGGTGGTGACGCTGACCGCGCACGCGCGGCTCGCGAAGTTCGTCATCGACACCAGCACGACCCCGGTGCCCGCGTCTTCGTCGATCGAGGTGTCCGCGATCGACACCACCGACGCGATGTCGTTGTCGGTGATGGTGATGGTGGCCTGGTTGTCGCCGAGCTGGCATTGGTCATCGGAGGAGGCGAGCAGGGTGAGGGTGATGGTGAACGTCTCGGCACCCTCGACGTCGTCGTCGTCGGTGACCGACACCGGCAGGTTGTCGCTGGCCGTGTTGATGACATTGAACGTTGCGCCGTTGATGGCGGGGAAGTCGGTTCCGTTGGTCGCGGTGCCTGAGGTGGTGGTGACGCTGACCGCGCACGCGCGGCTCGCGAAGTTCGTCATCGACACCAGCACGACCCCGGTGCCCGCGTCTTCGTCGATCGAGGTGTCCGCGATCGACACCACCGACGCGATGTCGTTGTCGTCGTCGTCGAGGATGAAGTTGTGGTCGCCGATGGTCGAGCTGAGGGGGCAGGGGGTGCCGGTGGCAGGGCCGGCGATGTTGACCTGGATGCG
The DNA here is from genome assembly GCA_963732655.1 of uncultured Acidobacteriota bacterium. Classification (GTDB taxonomy): domain Bacteria; phylum Actinomycetota; class Acidimicrobiia; order Acidimicrobiales; family SHLQ01; genus CAVTWS01. The sequence goes on from CAVTAI010000017.1 coordinate 720,968, forward strand.
GTCGTCGGGTTCGTCGACGGTGTCGCCGAGGATGTTGATCGCGAAGGTGCGGCTGGATTGGCCGGCGGCGAAGGTGAAGTCGATGGCGGGGCTGCCGGTGAAGTCGACCCCGCTGGTCGCGGTGGTGTTGGGGGCGTCGGTGCGGATGAGCACGTTCATGGTGCAGGGAGCCGAGGGGGCGGTGGGCGACGAGATCGTCCACGACATGGTGCGGGTGCCGCTGTCGCCCTCGATGACGTCACCGTCGCCTGAGATGGTGAACGCCACCGGGACAGCGGGCGTGTCGTCGTTGAGGATGGTGCCGGTGGCGGTGTTGGCGGTGGGGTTGATGTCGCAGGCGGGGGTGGCGCCTTCGGAGCGTCCGGCGATGGTGACGGTGTAGGTCTCGTCGGGTTCGACGGTGGTGTCGCCGGCGATGTCGGCGATGGAGAAGTTGGCGCCGGTGCCGGAGACGACGCCGACGAAGTGGTTGTCGGGGGTGAGGTTGGCGAAGTCGGCGGCGTTGGCGGTGTCGCCGGGCTCGAACGAGATGGTGGCCTGGAAGCCGCACGTGACGGGCAAGACGTTGGGGCGGGTGATGGTGAACGAGTCGGTCGTGGTCCCGGTGTTGCCCTCGTTGATCGACGAGTCCTGGATCGACAATGACGTGTCCGGCGGGACCACGGTAATGGTGTAGAAGTCGGTGTCGGCCTTCTCGCCCCCGGCACCGGTGTTGCCGTTGTCGTCGGACTCGATCACCACACGGAACGTGCCGGTGTAGCCGGCGCTGAGCGCCACCTGCAGGGTGGCGAACAGGGTGTTGCTGGCGGCGAGGTTCTGCGTACGCAGCTCGTCGGTGCCGACGGTGGCGCTGTTGAGGCGGAGCTGGCCGATGGTGCTGAGCGGTGACACGACCCCGTCGGGGCCGCCGCCGTCGGCGTCGAAGTCGATGATGTTGACCTCGATGTCCATCGTCCCGGAACCCACGTCGGGATCGGTGAACGACGTGGGCAGGTTGATCACCGAGCCCTGGGTGACCGTGCGGACGAGCGGCGCCTGGAGGGTGTTGACCGGCGGCTGGTTGGCCGGTGCCGGCGTGATGGTGATGGTGTAGAAGTTGGTGTCGGCCTTCTCGCCACCGGTGCCCGTGTTGCCGTTGTCGTCGGACTCGATGACGACGCGGAAGGTTCCGGAGTAGTTGATGCTCGTCGTCACCTGGAGGGTGGCGAACAGGGTGTTGCTGGCGGTGAGGTTCTGCGTGCGCAGCTCGTCGGTGCCGACGTTGGCGTTGCTGAGGCGGAGCTGGCCGATGGTGCTGAGCGGTGACACAACGCCGTCGGGGCCGCCGCCGTCGGCGTCGAAGTCGGTGATGTCGACCTCGATATCGAGCGTGCCGTTGGCGACGTCGGGGTCGGCGAAGGAGGTGGGCAGGTTGATGGTGGTGCCGGCCACCGCGGAGATCGATGTCGGAGAAGCGAGGGTGTTGACCGGTGGCTGGTTGACACTGTCGTTGTCGATGATCGTGCCCGTGGCGGTGCCGTCGGCGATCGCACACACGTCGAGGCTCCCACTTGACCGTCCGGTCATCGTGAGGGTGAACGTCTGCGCGCCCTCGACGAGGGTGTCGCCCGCGACGGCGTAGGTCACCGTGATCGACGAGTCGTTCTGGTCGATCGTGCGGTTCTGCGCAGCGGTGCTGGTGAAGTCAGCAGCCACCGTGGTGCCGTGGGTGAGGACCACGCGGATGCCGCAGTCCTCGTTGGGGTTGCCGTTCTGCGAGACGGTGAACGTGATGTTCGTCGAACCACTGTTGCTCTCGGCCACGACAGCGTCGGCGATCGAGGCAGTGCCGACCGCGGCCGACGCGCCCATCGTGGAGAAGACGAGCTGGGCGACCAGCACGGCCAGGACGGTCAGTGATGCGGTGCTCGCCTGAGCGACCCGCCGAGTAATCCCACGCATTGTTCCTCCAGCGCCCGGCTCTGTCGAGCCTCGGTGACTTCCACCACACTACGTGGTTTCATGTCGTGGGCCGAGAACGTAGAGCGTTCGACCCGCTGAGGCAAGGAAGCCGTCCAAATTGATTCGAAGGGCCAGGGAAGCCCATGCCCTACTACGTCAGTCGGTCAGACTCGGTTCAGATCAACTGTTCCGGCCGATGGCGCGGGAGATCATTGATCCAACGAGTGCAGCGCGTGATTGAGGTCGGTGACGAGATCGTCCGCCGATTCCAGGCCCACGCTGAGCCGCAAGAGATTGTCGGGCACTTCGAGCGGCGAACCGGCTGCCGAGGCGTGAGTCATGGCGCCCGGGTGCTCGATGAGTGACTCCACCGCGCCGAGCGATTCGGCGAGTGTGAAGAGTTCCGTGCGCTCAGCGACACACAGGGCCGCAGCGCGACCGCCGGCCAGGGTGAAGCTGACCATGCCGCCGAAGGCGCGCATCTGGCGGGCCGCGGCGGCGTGGCCCGGGTGGTCGGGGAGCTGCGGGTACAACACACGATCGACCGCCGGGTGGCCGACGAGCAGATCGACGACGGCTCGCGCGTTCTCGCAGTGGCGGTCCATACGCACGCCGAGCGTCTTGACGCCGCGCAGCACCAGGTAGCAGTCGAACGGCGCCGGAATGGCTCCGGCCGCGTTCTGGGTGAACCTCAACCTCTGGTCGAGGGTTTCGTCGTCGACCGCGACGAAACCTCCCACGACGTCGGAGTGGCCTCCCAGATACTTGGTGGCTGAGTGCACCACGATGTCGGCGCCGTGCTCCAGCGGCCGCTGGAGATACGGCGTGGCGAAGGTGTTGTCCACCACGACCAGCGCGCCGTGACGGTGGGCGATGGTCGCGATGGCCTCGATGTCGAAGCAGGTCAGCAGCGGGTTGGTCGGGGTTTCGAGCCAGACCATCTTGGTGTCGGGAGGCCAGTCGACGGCCAGGGCATCGATGTCGGTCAGGTCGACGGCCGACCACGGGTAGCCGATGGGTCCGAACACCTTGGAGATGAGCCGGAACGTCCCGCCGTAGGCGTCGTTGCCGAGCAGGATGCGGTCGCCGGGTGACAACAACCTGAGCACGTTGTCCTCGGCGGCGAGCCCCGAGGCGAAGGCGAGACCGAACTGGGCTCCTTCGAGGGAGGCTACACACGTCTCCAGGGCCGCTCGGGTGGGGTTGCCCGACCGCGAGTACTCGTAGCCCTTGTGGTTGCCCACGCCGTCCTGGGCAAATGTCGTGGCGAGGGTGATGGGCACAACGACCGCGCCCGAGGTGGGATCCGGTGGCTGACCCGCGTGAATGGCACGAGTGTCGAACCCCCAGCCGGAGCCCTCAGCGAACTCACCCACGATCGAGCTCCAGATAGGACAACACGTCGGTTCGGGTGAGTACCGAGACCGGCCGGCCACCCGAGAGCACTACCACCGCGTTGGCCGCTTCGAGCAGCTCGACGATCCGACTCAACGGCTGCCCGACACCGACCGTCGGAAGTTTGGCTCCCATGATCCGGCTCACCGGAAGATCCATGACCGACAGGTCGCGGAAGATGGCATCCATCAACACCAACTCGTCGACGGCGCCGGCGATCTCGGCCGTGGCGAAGGGCGGCGTGTTCTTGATCACCGGGAGCTGGGACACCCCGTGGGTGCGCATGTGGTCGATCGCCTCGCGGACCGTCTGTTCCGGGTTCACGTACAGGAGGGGCGGGAGGGAATCGCCGCGGGTCTCGATGACCGACGCGACGCACAGATCGCATTCTCGGATGAAGCCGTACGTGGCCATCCACTCGTCGTTGTAGACCCGGGACAGGTAGTTGCGTCCCGAATCGGGGATGAGGACGACGACGAGGTCCTCGGGAGTGAGCTCCGGGGCGAGTTTGAGCGCCGCAGCCACGGCCAGGCCGCCGCTCGAACCGAGCGGGAGGCCCTCCTCGACCGCGACCCTCCTCGCCATGAGGTACGCCTCCTGGTCGGAGCACTCGATGACCCGGTGGTAGAGGTCGGCATCCCACGCATCGGGGAAGAAATCCTCACCGACCCCTTCGGTCAGGTACGGCCGGCCCGATCCGCCGGAAAAGACCGATCCCTCGGGATCGGCGGCCACGATCTTGATCGAGGGGTTCTGGCGTTTCAGGAACCGAGCGACGCCGGTGATGGTCCCCGCGGTGCCGGCGCCAGCGACGAAGTGGGTGATCCTTCCGGCCGTCTGGCGCCAGATCTCCGGCCCGGTTGTGGCCTCGTGCGCCGCCGGGTTCGCCGGGTTGGCGTACTGGTTGGGGCGGAAGGCGTTCAACTCCGCGGTGAGGCGTTCCGCGGTGGAGTAGTAGCTGGTGGGATCTTCGGGGGCGACGGCCACCGGGCAGACGACCACCTCGGCACCGTAGGCCCGGAGCAGATCGACCTTCTCGGGTGCCACCTTGTCGGTCGTGACGAACATGCACCGGTAGCCCCGTTGGGCGGCGACGATGGCCAGGCCGACTCCCGTATTGCCCGACGTGGGCTCGACGATGGTGTCGCCCGCCTTCAGGAGGCCGTCCCGCTCGGCGGCGAGGATCATCTCCAACGCCGGGCGGTCCTTGGTGGAACCACCCGGGTTGGTGGTCTCGAGCTTGGCCACGAGCGGGCATAGGAGCTCGCGTCCGATACGACCGAGCTTGACCATCGGGGTGTTGCCGATCAGGTCGACCACCGAATCGGCGATGTCTGTCCCGTGGAGCCGATGGTCCTCGGCCAGGTCGCCCTTTCCCATGAGACGGACGTTACCCTCGCTGACGCCTCGATCGTTCTGGCAGGGAGATTGCACGCTGGGGCGTGCAATCTCCCGGCCAGAACCAATCAGGCCAGAAGCACAACACGGGAGCCGAGCGAGCAGGCTCAGTCCCGACGGCCGGAGTGGGCGGCCGACATGCGCTCCTGGAGGCTGATCGCGGTGACGAGTCCCTCCCGGCGAACGCTGCCGAACGACTTCGGCGTCGTGTCGACATCGACGGCCTGCGCTCGCAGCGCCCCGACCGTGCCCTGCTCGCGAGGAATGTGGGCGAAGGGGTCGTAGCTGTAGAGTCGCATGGCGTTCTCGTGAGTGATCTTGGCGACGATGTCATCCGGGACATCGGCGAGTTGCTTGGCCACCAGCTCGGGCGAGGTGGGCCAGGTGCTGTCCGAGTGCGGGTAGTCGCACTCCCAGGTGATGTGGTCGGCGTTGAGCTTCGGCCACATCTCCACGCCGATGGGATCGTCGATGAAACACGTGATGACGTGTTCGTTGAAGACCTCGCTCGGCAACTTGTCCCCGAAGTCCTGGTTCGTCCACCGATGGTGCTTCTGGTACACGTAGTCGACCCGCTCGAGGAAGTACCGGATCCATCCGATGCCGCCCTCGGAGAGCGCGACCTTGAGACCGTCGAACTTGCGCAGCACCGGCGACCACAAGATGTCGGCGGCGCACTGCACGATGTTCAGCGGGGTGAGGGTGATGAGGGTGTCGAACGGCGCGTCAACGGCGGTGACGACCGTTTGCGACGACGACCCGATGTGGAGGCAGACGACCGTCTCGCACTCCACGGCGGCCTGCCAGAACGGATCCCAGTGATCGGTGTGGAAGCTGGGATAACCGAGCTTCGCGGGATTCTCCGAGAAGGTGACGGCGTGGCAACCCTTGGCGGCGACGCGCCGGACTTCGTCGGCCATGAGTTGGGGATCCCAGATCGGGGGCACGGCCAACGGGATCATGCGGCCGGGATAGGTGCCGCACCAATCGTCGATGTGCCAGTCGTTGTACGCCTGGAGCAGTTCGATGGCGATGTCGAGATCCGGACAGGTCATGAAGAGCTGACCGGTGAAGCCGGTGAGGCTCGGGAAGTTGAGCGAACCGAGCACCCCGTTCACGTTCATGTCACGGATGCGGTCGTGGATGTCGTAGCAGCCGCTCCGCATGTGATCAAACGAGCACGGTTCGAGCCCGTACTCCTCGGGCACGCGGCCGGCGACCGCGTTCAGACCGACGCTGGGCAGGAACATGCCTTCGAACGACCAGGCGTCGATCCCACTCTCCATCTTCTTCATCACCGGCGCGTGTTCAGCGGCCTTCTTCGACAGCCGACCCTCGAACACGTGCGGTGGTTCGACGACGTGGTCATCGACGCTGACCAGGATGAGGTCTTCGACGTTCATTGGTGCACCCCCGTGCGGCCGGACGGTTGGATTCGACCGTGGCGGTCTTTGCCTCGATGGTACGCCGCCAGGCAACATGGCAACAGTCCGTTGGTGACATGGGGGTTCATGATGGAGTTCGATCCGTTCTCGAAGAAGAGTTCTTCGAGGACCCCTACGGGGTCTACGCCTGGCTCCGCGACAATGCGCCGACCTACCACAACGAGCAGATCGGCTTCTGGGCGCTGTCGCTCTACGACGACGTCGTGGCCGCCCATCGCGACTTCGATACGTTCACCTCGACGCACGGCTTGACGGTCGACCAACTGACGAGCAAGGACTTCCAGCAGGTCATGGAGAACGTGCGCACGTCGATGATCGTGATGGATCCGCCCGGGCACACCCGACTGCGCAAGCTCGTCGCCCGGTCGTTCACCCCGAAGCGGATCGGTGGGATCGAGCAGATCATCCGCGAGGTGCTCGATGAGTGGCTCGACCCGTTGATGGACCGCGACGAGTTCGATGCCGTACGCGACTTTTCGGGACCGTTCCCGGTCGAGGTCATCAGCACGATCCTGGGCATCCCCAAGGCCGATCGCCAGCAGGTCCGCCACTGGACCGACAAGGGCCTCGAGCGCGAGATCGGCAACCCGTTCCCGACCGCCGCCGGGATCGAGGCCTCCATGGCCGCCGGCCAGTACTACATCGACCTCGTGGGCGAGAAGCGCCGCACCCCCGGCGACGACCTGATCTCCGAGCTCATCGCCAGCGAGGTGGAACGCGAGGACGGGTCCTTCGAGGGCCTCACCGACGATGAGATCGCCGGGTTCATCGGCCTCATCGCCGCCGCGGGCAGCGAGACGGTCACCAAGCTCGTCGGCAACGGCGTGGTGCTGTTCGGCGAGAACCCCGACCAGCTGAGTGAGCTGAAGGAGGACATGAAGCTCGTCGGGCCTGCGGTCGAGGAGGTGCTGCGGTACAAGGCGCCCTCGCAGTACCAAGGCCGCTTCTCGCTCCAGGACAGCGAGTGGAACGGGGTCACGATCCCGGCCGGGGAAGCCGTGCTCCTCCTGACCGGTGCCGCCAATCGAGACGAGCGCATGTACCCCGACCCGGACTCGTTCGACATCGACCGCGAGCAGGGTCTCGGTGTCGGGCTCGGTCACGGCATCCACTACTGCCTGGGCGCGCATCTGGCGAAGCTGGAGAGCAAGATCGCGTTCGAACAGATCTACACGCGGTGGCCCGATCTCCAGGTCGACCTCGACCGCGTGAAGTACGTCCAGATGTCGAACGTGGCCGGGCCGTCTTCGGTCCCGGTCAGCGCCGGCCGCTGAGGACCGACGGCCTTATCCCGAGACGACGGTCGAGCGGACGAGGGCGGCGAGGCGGGCTGGGTCCTCGAGCGGCGCGAAGTGACTGAGATCGGGCCACTCGACGAGGCGACCGTGGGGAAGAGCCTCGGCGACCCGGGGTGCGGCCTGGGCCGGCGGCATACCGTCTCCGCTGGCCACGATCACGATGGGTGTCGACACGGTGCCGAGGGCCTCGAAGGCGCCGGGCATGCTGTTCTCGAACGTCCGGGCCTCGGTCTCGGCGCGGCACTTGAGGATCACCGTGCCGTCCGGGAGGTCCCGGAACCCATGATCCACATACGCCCGCAGCGCACCCGGATCGCACGAGTCGAACGGGGGACGAGACGAGTAGCGCTCGAACACCTCGTGCCGGGAAGCGAAGACCTCGCGGCGGCGCCGTGCCCCTTCGGCCAGGTAGTTCCCGCCGGAGGCCGGTCCGTCGACCCGGGGCATGATGACCGGCTCCACCAGCCACGCCGCCCCAAGGGTCCCCGGTCGCCGTTGTTCTGCGAGCACGAGGGCGCAGCCCCCCATCGAGTGGCCGACGGCACTGATCATGGGACCGAGGTGCTCGGCATCGATCACGGTCAGCACGTCGTCGGCCATGCCGGCCCACGCCACGTCGACGTCGTCGGGGCACCGACTGTCGCCATGGCCGCGGAAGTCGATGGCCAGGCAGCGGTAGGCATCGACGAGCCGCTCGATCACCGGCTCCCACATGCGGCCATGGAACCCGGTGGCGTGACAGAACAACAGCGGCCGGCCACTCCCCCCGAAGTCGTGAACGGCGACCTCTACGCCCCCGCTCGACGGCACCCAACGCGTCTCCGGTTCCATCACGGGATCAGCCTGTCACGGGCTCGGCCCGGCGAACCACGCCGCGAACGGAGCAGCCACGGCGCGGCGACGATGACGGCGACGTGGATCAGCGCGCCGAACCCGAAGGTCGAGGCCCGCGTGGTCGCGCCCGCCAACACCCCCATCAGCGGCCCGCCGACCGCACCGGCCGAATCGAAGAAGAAGGAGAAGGACGCGACCGCGTGGCTGCGTTCGTCCTCAGGGGCTTCGTTGACCACCTGGGCGAAGAGGGCGGGGAAGATGAACGTCTGGAACACGGCCAGGAATGGCACGGCGACGAACAGTCCGATCGGTTCTCGCCACACGAACAGGATCAGGAGCCCGACCACCCCAGCACCGAGCGAGATCCTCGAAGCCTGGAGCACGCCCAATCGGTCCGGAAGACGAGATCCGACGACTCGCAACAACACGACCGCGATGGCCATCGTCGTGAACAGCAGGCCGACCGAATCCAGTCCGACGTCCTCGGCGTGAAGTCGGGCGAACACGCCGAACGACATGAAGCCCATGAGGCCGCCGAACAGGATCATTCCCGGTCGGACGGTCACCGGGTGGAGAAATCCCTTCGGCCGCCGGGCCTCGGGGTTCGACTTCGATGGCGCGCCGATGGCGAGCATCGACGCCACCACACAGCCGCCGGCGCCGGCCCACCACACGGCGTCCGCGCCGTAGCGGCCGTCGAGGAAGTCGCCCACGATCGGGCCGAGCGCGTTGCCGCCCCACACCGCCAGCGAGAAGTACGACGCCGCCTCCGCCCGCCGGTGTGCCGGCACCATGTCCTGGCTCGCCGCCGCCATGCCGACCCAGGCGCCCGCTTCCCCGAGACCGAGCGTCAACCGCGAGAGCACGGCCAGCGGCACGGAGTCGGCCACCACCATGATCACGAAGCTGGCGGCGGCGACGAGGGTGCCGACCTGCAGCAGGAATCGCCGACCTCGGCGATCGCCGAGCGTGCCGATCAGCGGCCGGATGAGGGCAGCCGAGATCCCGAGCGACCCGACGGTCAAGCCGACCGCGAACTCCGACCCGCCGAGCTCCTCGTCGACGAAGCGGGGGACGACCAGCTGCGAAGCGGTGAGCGCCGTGAAGTAGAAGGTCCCGGAGGCGACGAGCAGGAGGAAACGCGGCGACAAGATGGTGCCGTCGTCGTCGCCCGATCGAGTCATCCGGGCAGCATCGCCGGGACGGCCGTGGCCCACAACTCGAACGAGTTCCCCGTCGGCGTTTCCGGCCCGCTCAGTCGACCTCCCGCCCCCGAACTGGGAGACGGGGTGGTCGTGTGGGCGACGGGTTGGTCTCCCAGTTCGGGGGTGGTGGTGAAGTGAGAGAGGCAGTGGTCAGCGACGGATGGCGGCAGCGGTGTCGGCGAGGATGCGTTCGGCGTCGGCCACGCACTCGCGCAGGATGTCGGCGACGGGACGGATCGAGTCGATGCGCCCGGCGACCTGGCCGGTGTTGGCGGGCGCGGCGTTCATGTCGCCGCCGAAGTAGAGATCGAGGATGGTGCCCCGCGCCCCCATCGTCACCTCGTCAGCGTGTTCCTGCTCGCTGGAGAACTCGGTGCGCAGCACCCGCATCGACAGTCGGCCTCGCCGGTTCAAGATGACGGTGTCCGTCTCGGCGGCATCGACGACCGCCTGCTTCCACGCGTCGTGCACCGGTGACTCAGCGGCGGTGAGCATGCGGGTGCCCATCTGCACGCCGTCAGCGCCGAGGACGAGCGCCGCCGCGAGGGTGGGCCCATCGACGAATCCGCCGGCGGCCACGATCGGGAGGTCGGTACGAGACCGGACCAGCGGGATCAACACCATCGACGACGGCCCGTCGGGGTTCTTGAAACCGCCGCCCTCGACTCCCTCGACGACGAGCCCGTCGACCCCCGCGTCGGCCGCCTTGAGGGCTCCTCGAAGGGTGGGCACCACGTGGAAGACGGTGAGCCCGGCGTCCTTCAGGAGACCGGTGTACTTGGTGGGATCGCCGGCCGAGGTGGTGACGAATCGAACACCCTGGTCGACGACGAAGTCGACGATGCCCGGGTCACGCACGAAGGCCTGGGCGATGTTGACGCCGAAGGGTTTGTCGGTGAGATCGCGCATCTTGCGAATCTCGTCCTTGACGGCGTCGAGCTCGCCGGAACTGGTCTCGATGATGCCCAGCCCACCGGCGGCGGACACCGCCGCCGCGAGTTGCGCTCGCGCCACCCACCCCATCGGGGCCTGCACGATCGGATGCTCGACGCCGAGCAGTTCGGTCAAGCGGGTCTTCATGGAGTGCCTCCGGGGGTCAGCTTCTTGCCGAAACACACGCTGGTGGGGTCGGCCGCGTACTCACCCCAACAGCGAATGCGCTCGTAGCCGACCTGGGCGTACAACCCGAGCGCCTCGGGTTGAGCCGTGCCCGTCTCGAGCACGAGGTCGGTCACGCCGAGGTCGGACGCCCGGGCCTCGAGCGCCCGGAGCACGGCGGCGGCGATGCCGCGCCGTCGCGCCTGGGGCGCCACGTACATCCGCTTGATCTCGCCCCGACCGTCGGCCAGGACGCGAAGAGCGCCGCATCCCACCGGCTCGTCGCCCAGGTCAGCCATGACGAAGGCGCCGCGTCCCGGACCCAACTCGGCGGGGTCGACTTCGGCGTAGATGCTCTCGGGGTGATACCGCTCGGCCAGGTCGGCATCGAGCTCGTGGATCAGCGCCTGGGCCTCCGGTGAGTCGAAGGCCCAGTCCCGAACCCAGGGTGGTGGCGCGTCGGTCATACGTGCCGGATGGTGTCACATCAGCAGCGCCGCGAGCTGGTTGTGCAGCGCGAGGCCGGTAGCCGTCGGCACGATTCGACGACCGTCGAGCACCAGCCATCCACGCTCGACAGCATCGAGGACGTTGTCCTCGACCGTCCGGGGAAGGAGTCGGCCCGAGCGCGATTCGACGCTCGCGAGGTCGAGCCCGCAAAGGACGCGGAGTCCGGCCAACAGGGTCTCGCGCTCGAAGGTCTCGGCATCGATGATCTCGACGGCACCGGGCGCGCCCTCGACCCATTCGTCGATCGGTGCGCCGACGATCCGTTCGCTCACCCGGCCATCGGCGACCGACGGCGGGAGGTGACTCGTCGCGCCCGGACCCAGACCGAGCCAGAAGTCGTTGCGCCAGTAACCGAGGTTGTGGCGACATTCCGCCCCGGCCCGGGCATGGTTCGACGCCTCGTAACGGACGATCCCGCCGGAGGCCAGGATCGTGCCGGCGATCTCGTGAGCGTCTGCCTCCGCGTCCGGGTCGATGACCATGCCGGTCCGGTCGAACGGCGTACCCCGCTCGATGGTCAAGGTGTAGGTGGAGACATGGTTGACGCCGGTGGCGGCCATCGTCGCCAGGTCGCCTCTCGAGTCGTGGCCGGGGATCGCGGTGATGAGATCGGCGCCCACGACCGGGAAGCCGGCGGCCAGAGCGATGTCGATCGCCCGACGTCCGGCGGTCCCCGTGTGGTGACGACCCAGCGTGGCAAGCGCCCGATCGTCGAATGATTGGATGCCGAGGCTGAGCCGGGTGATGCCGAGGTCGACCCACCGTGCCACGCTCGCGGCGGACACGTCTGTCGGGTGGGCCTCGAGGGTGATCTCGGCGTCGGGCGCGATCTGGAAGTGGCGCCGGAGCAGGGACATCAATCGGTCGAGCTCGGCCGATCGGAGCAGCGACGGAGTACCGCCGCCCAGGTAGATGGTGTCGTAGGGGCCGGGATGAAGTTTGGCGGCGCGGGCCGCCTCGGACTCGAGCGCATTCAGGTACGCGTCGACGGCGCCGGGTGTCCGGGTGACGACGTGAAAGCTGCAGAACGGGCAGATCGTGGCACAGAACGGCACGTGTACGTAGAGGTGGCCACCCCGGCTCATCGCCGGTCGGTCGGATCGATCTGAAGCACGGCGAGGAATCGACCGAGGGACAGGCAACTCCCGATGTGCCACGTGAGGTCGACGATCTCCTGATCGGTGAACACCGCGTGCAGACGGTCGAAGAACGCGTCGTCGATCTCGCGATGGGCCAGAGCGAAACGTTCGGCGTACTCGATGGCCAGCCGCTCGGGCTCGCTGTAGCCCTCCCAGCCGGTGTCGTGGACGTGGTCGTACAGATCGCTGTCGACCCCCTGCGCCGCGAACTGCGGCGCCCGGTAGAGCAGTCAGTTGGGGCAGTCGTTGATCTGGGCGATCCGCATGCGGGCCGCCTCGCGTACGCGCGCCGGCAGGACGCTGCGGTTGTAGATCATGTCGATGACGGCACCTGCCGTGCGGCCGACGTCAGGGTGGAGGGACCAGACCCGAGTCTCCGCGGCGCCGTCTCCTGCGGGAATGTCGATGCGTGCCATGGCCGCGACACTAGATCGATACTGGCTCGATCTTCACTGGACCGATTCCTGCCCCGTGGCTCCCGGTCCGGATCGGCTCAGAGGTGAGCCAGGCCCTTCTCCACCGCAGTGGCGGCGAGGCCGTGGGGTTCGACAGCTTCGAGCCGGCTCAACACCGACACCGACACCAGGCCGGCCATGACGGCCCCCGAATCGGTGTCGGGTGGCATCTCGACCGGTCGGCCCCAGTGCATCTTCACCTTGAACGTGCCTTCGTGCCCTTCCTTGGGCTCGAGCTTCACGCTGCCCATCGTGCGGGGCGGACGCACGCCGAGGTGGGTCCAGCGCCACCCCGCGAGCTCACCGGGCTCGATGTTGGGGACGTTCACGTTCAGAGCGACCGGGTCGGTCGGCGGCTCGGCCACGAGGTGTTCGACAATCGAGGCGGCCACCGCGGCAGCGGTGTCCCACTTCTGGTCGGCGATCATCTCGTCCCAGCCCTGACCCTCGATCGACCAGCCGGTGACCTCCTGGCTCACGGCGATGCCGTTGATACCGGCGTTGCGGCCGGTGAGCACGGCGCCGACGGTGCCGGAGTGGTACACCGAGCGTCCGACGTTGGCGCCCGGGTTGATGCCGGAGACGATCAGTTCGGGGACCGGGCCGAAGGCGCCGAGGTTGGCGAACATGACGCACAGGGCGGGGGGGCCGCTGACCGTCCAGACGTCGTCGAGTCCCTCGATGGTCGAGCGATGGATCTCGGGCTGGAGCAGGTGCAGCGCGCCGATCGCGGCGCCCGCACCCGAATACTCCCGATCGGGGGCGACGACGGTCACCTCTCCGAGCGGGGCGACCGCTCGGGCGAGGCGATGCAGCCCGACCGAGTCGATGCCGTCGTCGTTGGTGACGAGAATTCGCATAGCGTCTCCTGAGGTGTGACGGTTGTCGGCGACCGCGGCGCCTTCTTTGACCGTATCGGCACCAGATGAATTCCCGGTGACGCACCGCTGTCCGCATGGGGGTCGCTGGTGCGTGGGGCGGGTCACGTGGGTGACGGCAGGACGCGGGTAAAATCCCGACCGGCGAGCAGCCGGACTGAGAGGACGCCACCATGACGAACACCCGCGTGTTCGTCCGCGACGACGACCTCGGCCGCTTGACGGACCCTCTCCGACGCATCCTCGACTTCCACCTCGAGCGGCACGTGCCGGTGAACTACCAGGTGGTCCCGACGTTCATCGACGACGAATCGATCGCCTACGTCAGCACGCTCGTGCGTGACCAACCAGACCTGATCCGGCTGCATCAGCACGGCTTCGCCCACGGCCACGACACTCCCGACGGCGACCACGTGGCCGAGCTGAGCGGGCGCCCGTCCCACAACCAGCAGTACGAGCTGATCTCGCACGGTCGCCGCCTGCTCGACGAAGCGTTCGGATCACTCCACGCCGGCACCGTGTTCACCCCGCCGCAGCACAAGTACAACGCGGTGACTGTGAAGGTCCTCACCGAGCTCGGTTTCTCGGCCCTGTCGGCCAGCATCTTCATCGAACCGAAGGCGAGGGCCTACTACCTCGTCGGTCGGGCCCTCCGCCGGGTCGACCTCGTCGGTCACAACGTCAGCTACCACGGCCGCCGCATCCCGGGAACCGGCCTCCGCGAGGTATCGGTCTCCGTCAACGTCGACATGGACGAGCAGGGCCGGCGAGTCCGCCGCAGCGGCGCCGAGCTCGTCGCCGACTTCGAACGGGCCGCGGCGTCGTTGCCGATCGTCGGCGTCATGCTGCACCACGAGTGTTACGAGGACGACGACCAGTTCGCCGCGCTCGGTCACCTGTACGACCACATCGCCTCGACCGGTTCGTCGATCGTCACGATCGACGAACTTCTGCCGACACTGGAGTAGAGCGGCCCGCTCCTCGGGCCGACCTCAGTGTTTTTTTGCGGCCGTCGGACCCCGATCAGGGTTCGATCGGCTCAGGCTCGCCCGGCCGGCCCATTCGTACACTCTCTCTGAACGCCACCGGACAGGACTGGCACGGAACCCATGGTCTTCTCGTCGATCGCATTCCTCTTCTACTTCTTCCCCGTCGTGCTCGCCCTCTACTGGGTGCTGCCGAGTCACCAGCTGCGCAACTGGTTGCTGACGGTGGCCAGCGTGATCTTCTACATGTGGGGCGGCGGGGTGATGATCTTCCTGCTGGTCGCCCTCGCCTTCGGGAACTGGGTGGCCGGTCGGGCCATGGCGACGGCCGAAACGGGCGGCAAGAGCAGGCAACGTGACCTCATCCGCACCGCCGCCGTCGTCTTCGACATCGGGATGCTCGGCTACTTCAAGTACTCGGGCTGGCTGGTGCAACAGGTCAACGATCTCGTCGGCGCCGACGTGGCGTGGGATGGCCCGCTGCTGCCCATCGGCATCTCGTTCATCGCGTTCCACTGCCTGAGCTACGTGGTCGACGTCCACCGGCACGACAACGCACCCGCCACCTTCAGCGACTTCTTCCTCTACATCACCTTCTTCCCGCACATGGTGGCCGGCCCGATCGTGCGGTACCGCCAGCTCGACGCCGAGATCCGCCACCGTCACGTGACCCTCGACGACGTCGCCTCCGGGGCGGCCCGGTTCGTGCACGGTCTGGCCAAGAAGGTGTTGATCGCCGACACGGTCGCCCAGGTGGCGAACGCCGCGTTCGCCCAGGACGCCGACCCCAGCTTCGTCGCCGCCTGGGTGGGCGTCATCTCCTACACGCTGCAGATCTACTTCGACTTCTCGGGCTATTCGGACATGGGCATCGGCTTGGGCCGCATGTTCGGGTTCCACTTCCCGGAGAACTTCAAACGGCCGTACTCGGCTCTGTCGATCACGGACTTCTGGCGGCGCTGGCACATCACGCTGTCGAACTGGTTCCGCGACTACGTCTACATCCCGCTGGGCGGCAACCGGGGTGGGGAGCGAGCGATGTACCGCAACCTCGGCGTGGTCTTCCTCCTCACCGGGCTCTGGCACGGCGCCAACGTCACCTTCGTGATCTGGGGTGCCTACCACGGCGCGCTGATGCTGTTGGAGCGGTTCACCGACCGCCGGTATGTCGAGAGCGCCCCCCACCCGGTGTTCCAGCGGGTGCTCACGCTGATTCTCGTCATGGTCGGCTGGGTCCTGTTCCGGGCTCCGGACATCGGCTCCGCCCTCGACTACCTGCAGGCGATGTTCACGCCGTCGACCGAGGCCATGACGGCGTCGGTCGACCAGGTCCTGACCAACAAGACGTTGTTCGTGATAGCCGCGGGATCCCTCGTCGCCCTCCTGCCTCGTGAGCTGTTCGTCGGCCGCCAGATCGAGGACAGCACGATCCGGTGGGCCCCGGCGCTGCGGGTCGGCCTGATCGCCTTCGCCCTTCCCGTCTCGGTCGTGCTCATGGCGTCGGGCACGTTCACCGAGTTCCTCTACTTCCAGTTCTAGGTCGGATCCATGAAACGACTCACCAACCTGCTCATCGTGATCGGCTTCGTCGGCGCCGTCAGCGTGCCGCTGGTGCTCGACGTCGCCGGCGTCGATCTCGGCGACGACGACGTGCGGGCGGTCGAAGCACGCCCCGAGCTCGAAGCCGACTCCGTGCTCGATCGCACCTGGTGGGCCCGTTGGAACACCTACTTCGAGGACCACTTCCCGGCGCGCGATCTCGCCGTCTCGGCCAACCAACGCATCGAGCAGGAACTGTTCGGAACGACGAGCTCGCGCATCACGTACGGAGCCGAGGGGTGGATGTTCCTCACGGAGAGCCTTCGGGCCATCTGCGACGCCGACATCGACGCCACGGCCGCCTTCGACCAGCTCACCACCTTGGCCGGCGACATCGAGGCCGCCGGCGCGACCGCCGTCGTTTCGGTGATCCCGAACAAGGAGACGGTGTATCCGGACTTGCTCGGCGTGGTCGAACAGGCGGGCGTGCAATGCGGCGCCGACGAACGCCAGAAGCTGCTCGACGCGGCGGCGGCCGAGGGCGCGCCCTGGTACCTCGACACCTTCGCGTTGCTGGCGGAGGCGCGTGCCGCGCGGGGTGATGGGATCTACTACCGCACGGACTCCCATTGGACGGACACCGGTGCGCTCGTGTGGATCGACGATGTCATGGGTCGGTTCGGCATCGACCCCGCCGCGGCCCGTACCGTCACCGAGCGGCCCGCCGAGCGGGAAGGCGATCTCGTTCGCATCGCGGGGACCACCGACGTCGAAGATGTGGTGTACCTCGATGCAGTCCGGGATGGCGTGACGACCGAGGTCGTCGAGAACGGGTACGTCGATCGCACCCGCAAGGTGATCGAGCTGGAGGCCACCGCCAGCGGTGGGGCCGAGTTGCTGCCCGGCACCACCTTGGTGATCCACGACTCGTTCCTCGATCCGGGCGATCCGCTCGGGCGGAACCAGGTCGACGAGGCTCGCCTCGTGCGCCTGGTCGGGTCGTACAGCGAGCACACCGTGTTCGTGCACTGGGACTCGTTGGCCGAGGTCGACCTCGACGAACTGATCGCCGCGTCCGACCGGGTCATCGTCCAGGTGGTCGAGCGGCTGGTCACCACACGCGGCGCCGAGCTCGCCGCGCTCGGGTGACCGACGCGCGAGCGAAGGCTCGTGAGCGCGCCGGCGGACTGTGCCTGGGCAGTAAGGTTTGCCGTTCGAGTCGTGGGAGGACGAAATGGACGGAGTCGCAGCGGGCTGGCACCCAGATCCTGAGGGGCGCCATCAGCTCCGGTACTGGGACGGCAATGACTGGACCGAGCACGTCAGCGACAACGGGGTCACCGCCGCGGATCCGTTGACGCCGGTCGTCCCCCAGGGGGTCGGTGTCCCTCCCAGCGACCCGACGATCACCATCCACTCGCCGTCGGCGCCGCCGGCTTGGGATACCGGTGCTCCCTCGAGCACGCCGCCCCCGGCGTGGGGAGGCACGGACTTCGGCAACGCCGCGGTGTCGACTCCGGCTCCCGCCAAGAAGAAGCCGTGGGGCCTGATCATCCTCGGTCTGCTGGTCGCCGCCGGCGTGGCGGCGGCGCTGATCGTGCTGGTCGGCGGGGGCGACGATGACGGTGGCGGAAGCGCCTTCGGCACGCACCAGCTGAGCATCAGCGAGGACGGCCCCCAGGTCGCGCTCCGACTCGATCTCGATGCCGGCGATGCACTCCGGTTCCAAGCTCTCCCCCAGGACAACTTCGATCTCGTTGCGCAGGTCGTGGCCTCCGAGGACACAGTGCTCGAGTTCGCCCGCTCCGATGCGTTTGCCGAGTTCTTGTCGGCGGAGTTCTCCGACGGCGACATCGACGACGACGAGCTCTTGAGCGACTTCTCGGATGCGGCCGATCTCTACTCGGACCAGGACGGGCTCGATGCTCTCGGCGTCGACGGCACGCTGCTCGAGATCGACCGCTACGACAGCAACTTCGAAGAGGAGGGAGAAGCGGGGGTGTTCGCCACGCCGATCTCAGGCACCTTCTACCTGGTCTTCGGGTCGTACAACGAGGGCGAGTACGGCGACCTCGAGGTCATCGTGGAGAAGTGGGGCGAGCAGGTCGACTTCGAGAACGACGACCTCAGCGATCTGGATGAGCTCTTCAGCGACGACCCCTTCTTCACCGACGAGGACTTCTTCTCGGACGATCTCACCAACTGAGGCCGATGACCCCGCTCGCCGGCACGTCGTGATGGGGGGGCGCCGTCCTCCCATCGCCTGCGCCCTGATCGCCGGCCTTCTCACGCTCGCCTCGGCCGGTTGCCGATCCGGCGACGGCCTGGCGGAGCGCCGCGCTGAGCTCCTCGCCCGGAACTGCGTGTCGACCATGGAACGTCGGGAAGGCGACGACCTCGATCGGATCGCCCTGGCCGAGATCGCCAGCCCGGACGACTTCGCCGAGTTCCTCGACCGCCCGCCGCCCCGACCCAGTTCGGTGTCGGCGCTGCGCCGGGTGTGTCGATTCGAAGAATCGGACTCGGACGAGGATTCGTCGTGACGGACCTCCCTGTCTCCGCTCCCATTCCACCGTCCCCCTTCCTCCCCCCGCCGCCGCTCGACGAGAGCTCGGAAATCGAGGCGAGGTTCCCCCGGCCGGTGCTGGCCGCTGCAACTCTGTGGGCGCTCGCCACGCTGGTGAGTCGCGGCATCGGCCTCACCCGGCCGCGCACGCTGGTCTTCGACGAGGCGTTCTACGTGAGCGACGCCGTCGACCTGATCCGCCACGGGGTCGAAGGTGGGTCGGCCGTCCACCCACCGGTCGGCAAATGGATGCTGGCCGCCGGCATCGAGCTGTTCGGCCTGACCCCGCTCGGCTGGCGGGCGGTCCCACTGCTCGCCGGTGTCGCGGTCGTCGGTTTGACCCACCTCGCCGGCTGGCGGGCCACCGGGTCACGCCTCGGCGCGTCCGTCGCGGCGGCCGCCGTCTTCCTCGACGGCGTGTCGATCACGACCGGACGCACCGCGTTGCTCGACGGTCTGGTGGCCCTGTGGAGCACGGCTGCGCTGTTGGTTCTCGTCGACCTCGTCCGGCGGCCTCTCGACGGTCGGGCCCGTCAGCGTCGCCGATGGATGCTCGGACTGCTCCTCGGCCTGGGCGTCGCGACCAAGTGGTCTGTTGCGCTGCTGGTGCCGGTGGCACTGTTCGTGCTGCTGGCCCTCGACCATCGATACGGGCCTCCGTCCCGGTCGTGGACGCGCCCGGCGAAGTCCGTGGTCGCGGTCGTCGTCGTGCCGCTCGTCGTCTACGTCGCTACCTACGCCGCCTGGTTCTGGAACTACGACGACAGCCGCACGGCCGACTGCGGACCCGATGTCGTGTCCTGCGACGACAGCCTGATCGATCGTGCCGAGGGCTTCGTGCGGTACCAGCTCGACATAGCGGACTATCACCGCACGCTCGAACCGACCCACCCCGATGTCGCCCCGGGGTGGACGTGGGTCATCCAACGGAACCCGGTCGACCTGTTCCAGAAGGTGTGCCGACCGTCGTTCGTCGAACACGCCGGCGAATCCGACGGCATCTGCACGGAGGCGGACCGGGCGGCACGGATCGTCTCGCTCGGCAACCCGGTCGTTTGGCTGACCGGGTTCATGGCCCTGTGTGGCCTGGTCGCGGTGGCCGTGCAGCGCCGCTCGATGATGGCCGGGGCCGTGGCCGCGTTCGGGTGGGCGATGTGGGTGCCGTGGCTTCTCGGCGGTCGGCCCGCGTACTCGTTCTACGGAGCGCCGCTCGTCCCGGTCCTCGGTGTCGCGGCGGCGATGATGCTCGGACGATTGCCGGGTTCTCGTCGCGGGTGGGCCGGTGCCCTCGTCGGGCTGCAGCTCCTCGTCGCCGCGTGGTTGTGGCCCGTCTGGACCGGGATCCCGATCGATCCGGACTGGGTCAACCGCTTCCTCGTCTTCGACTCCTGGCAGCAGTAGGGGCTCGTCTACCGTCGCGTCCATGGCCGATTTCGTGTACACCCCGCTGCTGCCTCTCGGACCCGACCAGACCGAGTACCGCCTGCTCACCGCCGACGGCGTGTCGACCGTGGAGCTCGGCGGCCGTCGATTCCTCACCGTCGAGCCCGAGGTCCTGCGTCTGCTCGCCGCGGAAGCGATTCGCGACATCTCCCATCTCCTGCGGCCCGGGCATCTCGCCCAGCTGGCGAAGATCCTGGAGGATCCGGAGTCGTCGGCCAACGACCGGTTCGTGGCCCTCGACCTGCTCAAGAACGCCAACATCGCCGCCGGCTTCGTGCTGCCCGGCTGCCAGGACACCGGCACGGCGATCGTCATGGGCAAGAAGGGCGAACGCGTGCTGACCGACGCGGTCGACGCCGAGCACCTGGCCCGGGGGGTGTACGACACCTACCTCACCTCGAACCTGCGGTACTCGCAGATGGCGCCGCTGTCGCTGTTCGAAGAGGTGAACACGGGCACGAACCTGCCGGCCCAGATCGAGATCGAGGCCGTCCCCGGGGACTCGTACTCGTTCCTGTTCATGACCAAGGGCGGTGGCTCGGCGAACAAGAGCCTGCTGTTCCAGGAGACTGCAGCGTTGCTGAACGAGAAGAGCCTGCTCGGGTTCATGGACGAGAAGCTCCGCACGTTGGGCACGGCCGCATGCCCGCCATACCACCTGGCCGTGGTCATCGGCGGCACCTCGGCGGAGTACGCGATGAAGGTGGCCAAGTACGCCTCGGCTCGTTACCTCGACACCCTGCCCACGGCGGGGACATCAGCCGGCCACGGGTACCGGGACCTCGAGTGGGAGCAGCGGCTGCTGACCCTCACCCAGGAGTTCGGCATCGGAGCCCAGTTCGGCGGCAAGTACTTCTGCCACGACGTCCGGGTCATCCGGCTGCCCCGCCACGGGGCGTCGCTGCCGGTCGCCGTGGCGGTGTCGTGTTCCGCCGATCGTCAGGCCAAGGCCAAGATCACCGCCGATGGTGTCTTCCTGGAGTCCCTTGAACGGGATCCGGCGAAGTACTTGCCCGCGGTCACCGATGACCACCTCGACGGTGACGTCGTCCGCATCGATCTCACCCGGCCCATGGCCGAGATCCGAGCCGAGCTCTCCCGGTATCCGGTGAAGACGCGGGTCGCGTTGACCGGCCCGATGGTGGTGGCACGCGATCTTGCCCATGCCAAGATCCGCCAGCGCCTCGAGGCCGGCGAGGGGTTGCCGCAGTACCTCAAGGACCATCCCGTCTACTACGCCGGGCCGGCCAAGACCCCCGAAGGGTATGCGTCGGGTTCGTTCGGTCCGACGACCGCTGGTCGTATGGACGGCTACGTCGACGAGCTCCAGACCGCCGGGGGGAGCTTCGTCATGCTGGCCAAGGGCAACCGGTCCGCCGCGGTGACGGCAGCCTGCAAAGAGCACGGGGGGTTCTATCTGGGTTCGATCGGCGGTCCGGCGGCTCGTTTGGCGCAGGATTGCATCCGCAAGGTCGAGGTGCTCGAGTACCCCGAGCTCGGCATGGAGGCGGTGTGGCGCATCGAGGTCGAGGACTTCCCCGCCTTCATCGTCGTCGACGACAAAGGCAACGACTTCTTCGCCGAGGTCTCCAAACCCGTGAGCCTGCGCACGAAGTGACACGCTCCAGGCGCAATTTGGTCGATTCTCAGCGGTGAGCGGGGATAGTCGACCAAATTTCGGCGGAGGAATCTAGATCTGGCGGCCGGCGAAGGCGGCGAGCTGAGTGACCGGATCGGCGTCGGCGGGCGCGTCGATGGCGTCGGCGAAGCGGCCCGGGCCGCGGATGCCATCGCCCATGGAGGCCAGGCCGGCCTGGGCGCGCTGGGCCAGGGTCGGGTCGAGGCCGTGGTCGATCCCGGCCGCCTGGGCCAGGTCCCAGGTGTGCAGGAAGGGGTCGGCGAACAGAGCGCCCATGAGACTGTCGACCGGCATCTCGCCGAACGGGCCCTGGGAGATGTGCTGGAGCGAACCGGGTTGATCGAGCTGCGACTGCATGCTCTCGAAGGCAGCCGACCAGCTGCCGAGCGGATCGTCGCCCGCCTTCTGTGCTTCGGTGCCCTCGGACGGGCTGTCGCCGCCAGCCGCGGAACGGATCATCTCGGCCACGGTGATCGAATGCCCGACGACCTCACGGGCGGTCCACGATGAACACGGCGACTGGGCATCCCACTTGTCCGCCGGAACGCGGCGCGCGACGGCGTCGAAGGCGTAGCAGGCTTTGAGGTACGTGCGCAGATTCTCGCTCATGGGGGTCAGAGCTCCTTGGCTTCGGTGACCGGTGAACGCTACCGCGAACGATCCCCCGACGCCGGGGCCCGGTAGGGGTCGAGGCGCCGCACCCACTCGTCGCCCAGCCGACGGGGTCGACCCTCGGCGGAGGTCACGGCGACCCGAATGTCTTGCTCCGCGCACAGATCACCCGCCCGCAGCAAACGTTGGTGCCAGCGCCCCGAGACTCGCTTGAGCTCAGCCAGTTCGGTCTCCACGACGACGGTGTCGCCGAAGACCACCGGCGCAACGAAGCGGATGGTGAGCTCGGCCACGATGAAGTGGAGACCGAGCTTCTGCAGGGCCACGAGCGAGAGGCCCGCTTCGTCGAGCAGTTCCACCCGGGCGACCTCGAACCACTGCACGTACACGGCGTGATTCACATGACCGTAGGGGTCGAGCTCGTAGAAGCGGGTGCGGATCGTCGTGCGGTGTGTCATGGCCGAGTGCGACACTACCCACCATGCCCGAGACCGATCTGGACGCCCCGCTCGCCGACGTGACCGTGATCGACGTGTGCGATCTACGCGGCGCCCTGGCGGGTCGGGTCCTGGCCGACCTCGGCGCCTCCGTCACCCGGATCGTCGCGCCGGGTCAACTCGTGCCCGGCCCCGTGGCCGATGCCGACCGGTGGCGCAACCGGGGGAAGGCGGTGGTGAGCCTCGATCTCGACGCGCCGGACGGGCGGGCTCGGCTCGATGACCTGCTGGCCGGCGCTCACGTGCTCGTCGACGATTTCGGTCCGTCCCGGGCCGCCGACCTGCGGCTCGACCTCGCCGCGGTCGGCGAGCGTCACCCGCATCTGGTTCACGTGGCCCTCAGCGATCTGGGCGCCACGGGCCCGCGGTCTCGGTGGCACCTGGAGGCACTTCCGGCGCTGGCGGCGTCGGGCGCGCTCCACGCCACCGGCTTCCCCAGCCTTCACCCCACGAGTGTGCCGGGGTATCTCGCCCACGACTGCGCATCGGTGTTCGGGGCGTTGGCGGCCGTCGTCGGGGTCTACGAACGTCACCGGGGACACCCCGGGATCGGGTTCGACATCAGCGTGCAGGAATCGTCGCTGTCCGGTCTGAACCCGTGGTCGATGATCATGCCCGACTACCTCGGCGTCAACCCGTTCCTGCCGATCGAGGGCAAGCGGAACGCCGACGGCGCCTACTGGGTGCTGCCGGCCGCCGACGGTTGGGTGCGCGTGGTGGTGGGAACGATGCGCCAGTGGGCCGGTTTCGTGTCCGTGTGCCGAAACCCCGATGCGCTCACGGGCGAGGAGTGGCTCCAGCCCGGGTTCCGGCTCGCCAACGCTGACGTCATCCGCGCCGTGGCGTCGGAATGTCTCATCGATCGGACGCGGGCCGAGCTCATCGTCGAGGCCGAAGCGGTCGGTGCCACCATGGGGTCGCTGCACCATCTGTCGGAGTTCGTCGACCACGAACAGACCGTGGCCCGAGCGTTCTTCCGGCGGGACGATCCCTCGGCCCCCGGGTTACCGGTCGCCACGCGGCCGTGGCGGTTCGCGGCCGGACCCGATCCGGTCGAGGCGCCGCGACCGGAGCCGACGTCGCCGCCGGGTCGACCATCGCCGAGGCTCCTGCTCGACGGTGTGCGGGTCGTCGAGTTCGGTGTTGCGGCCGTCGTGCCGGAGCTGTGCTGGGTTCTCTCCGAGCTCGGTGCCGACGTGATCAAGATCGAGTCGGCGACCCGGCCCGATGTGTTGCGCCAGAGCGGGATGGGTCACCTCGACCGTGGTTTCGCGTACAACGCCGAGTGTCGAGGTCGCCGGTCTGTGGCGCTCGACCTGTCCACCGAGCGAGGCCGTGATCTGGCGTTGAAGCTCTGTGCCCGTGCGGACATCGTCGCCGAGAACCACCGCGGCGGCGTGCTCGACGGGCTGGGCCTCGGATACGAGGCCATCGCGGCCGAGAATCCCGCGGTCGTGTACGTGTCCTCGCAGGGTTACGGGCGGGGAGGTCCTCTTGGTCAGATGCCCGCGTACGGCCCGCTGAACGCGGCGTTCGCGGGGGTCACCTACCTGTGGAACGACCCCTCCGGCCCCTATCCCTGCGGGCCGTCGCTCAACCACCCGGACCACATCGCCGGCAAGCTCATCGCCAGCCTCGTGCTGGCCGCTCTGCGGCAACGAGACATCTCCGGTCGAGGCCGGCTCATCGACGTCGCCCAGACCGAGACGGCGGCGTACCTGATCGGTCACCTCTACCTCGCAGCGGCGCGGGCCGAGATCGATCCGGAGCCGATCGGCAACCGATCCCCATCGCAGTCGCCCCATGGTGTGTATGCGACTGCGGGTGACGATCGATGGGTGGCCATCGCCGTGACCGACGACGACGCCTTCGCCCGGTTCTGCGCCGTGACCGGCCTGGTGCCGCAGCCGCAGTGGTCGACCGCGTCGGGCCGGCTGGCCGACGAGGATGCGATCGACGCCTGGGTGGCCGCCTGGTGCTCGACCCAGACGGGCGACGCGGCGACGTCGTTGCTCCAACGTGTGGGTGTCTCCGCCATGCCGGTCATGGGGCCGTTCGACCATCGGGCCGATCCTCACCTGGAGGAGCGGGGCTTCCTGGTGACCACGGTCCACCCCGAGGTCGGTCCAGAACGTCACGCCGGCAACCCGCTACGGGCGACCCGACCGGTGTTCAGGACCGCACCATCGGCCCCGTGCCTCGGTGCCGACACCGTGTCGGTCCTGCAGGACGATCTCGGCCTGTCGGCCGATGAGGTCGACGCACTGATCGAGTCGGGCGTCTGTCGCTGAACTGAGGACGGCAGATGGCGGGCGCGTTCAGGAGGACCTGACGCGCCGACGCGGGTCGGCTGGGAGCCTCGCGCCGATGCCGATGCACAGGCATCCGATCAGGGCGAGAACCGCGAAGGCGCTCCGGTAGCGACCGAGGTCGTTCTCGCCGGTCACGAACCCGAAGGCCACGGCCGTGCCGAGAATGCCGAACACGTGGCGGAGGGTGGCCAGGACGGCCGTTCCGGTGCTGTAATCCGCATCTGAGAGGTCCTCCATGGCGAACGTGTTCATCAAGGTCAGGAGCAGACCCCAACCCCCGATCCCCACGAAGACGAGCGCGGGAGCGAACACCACGAGCAGCTGAGGGTCGTCCCGGAGGAACACCGCCAGCCACATCCAGCCGATCACGGACATGGCGAGCCCGGTAATGAGCAGCCGGCGCCGACCGAGCCAGGCCGCGCCGCGAGGAGCCCAGACGGTCGCCAGGCCCGCCGCCACCGGCAGGATCACCAGGCCGAGCGCGGTTTCGGTCACCGAGTAGTGCCAGATGTCGGTCATGAACTGGGTCAACAGGTAGATGTTCGTGAACAGCGCCATGGAGACGCATCCGGCGAGCACCGCGATCCGGCGGTAGGTCGTCCGGCGGAAGAGGTCGAGATCCAACGCCGGGGTCGGGTGGGTACGGGCCCGGTGCCAGAAGAAGGGAAACAGGGTGGCGGCCACAACAAGGGCGATGATGATGCGAACGTCGCCGAGGCCCCAGACGCGCACCTTGAGTATGGCCATCACCACGGCGGCCAGCATGAGGCCGAGAGCGACCGATCCGACGGGATCGGGCATGGTTGCGTCCTGGCGCCGGGGCGTATCGGACAGGACGCGACGGGCCGGAATGAGCACCGCCAGGCAGAACGCTGCGCTCAGCCCGAAACCGGCGCGCCATCCGGGCCCGGCCACCATCAACGCCCCGAATGCCGGACCGACCGCGCCGCCGATGGTGCCGGCACCGATCCACGCCGCCAGTGCCCTCGGATGGCGCTCGGGCGGTACAGCGAGGAGCAGGAGGCCGACCGAAGCCGGCATCAGAAGCGCTTGCCCGGCGCCTTGGAGGAGGCGGGCAGCGATGAGAACGCCAGCCGTGGGAGCGAAAGCCGAACCGGCCGCTCCGACGATCCACGCGATGAGTCCGGCGAAGTACACCGGCTTGCGACCCATGCGATCGCCGACCCGACCCGAGGTGACGACGAGTGACGCCATGACGATGGCGTACCCCGAGACCATCCACGACAGGGTCGTCTCCGGGGTCGCCGGGAAGGCCTCGTGAATGGCCGGGAAGATGACCGGCACCATCAGGCCATCGATCGACACGACGAAGATCGCGGTCAGGCAGACGGCCATGACCTGACGTTCGTGGCGCACGGCCTCACCCGTATTCGACGGGAGCGGGTCAGCGCTCCGGTCGCCGGTCTTCATCCTCGCCACTCTCGTCGATGTCCCCGCGGCGCGGCAAGACGCCGCCGACCGAGTGTCCGACGCCACACCCACTTCGGCCCCGAGTGCTTGCCAGGACGCACGAATGCTTGCTAAAGTAAGCAGTACGAACGAGGGGCAGATGGCCCCAGATCGAACGGAGAACGGCAATGCCGAATGCAACCGCGACGGCCATGGATCTGGCCTACACCGCCATTGGCGTCAACGCGCTGGTGGCCGAGAAGCTCAACGACGTCCTGGTGGCCCGTGCTGAGTCCCTTGGCGACCGTCTGGCCCCCGTGGCACGCCGGGTCGCGCCGCTCGCCGACATGATGGGCGACGCCGGACGCTTCGACGAGGTCGTCGAGAACTACCAGACATGGGCGTCCGACGTGCAGCGGATGGTCGACGACTTGTTCGACGTTTCGGCCCGGGTCGACGAGGCCAAGAGCCGGGCCACGGCCCACGCCCGTGAGCTGCGCCCCATGCTCGATCCCATGGTCGACCGTGTGACCGGCAAGATGCCCGTCACGCTGGCCAAGGTGTTCACCGAAGGCCGCAACCAGGTGTGGTCGGTACTCGGCGCTCCCGTCGTGACGGCCCCGGCCGCACCGGTGGCGGAGAAGCCGGCCCCCCGCAAGGCCGCGACTCGCAAGGCGGCTCCCGCCAAGGCCGCCGCCCGCACGTCGGCACCCCGTAAGGCTGCTCCCCGCAAGGCGGCATCGGTCAAGCGCACCCCCGCGTCCTGATCGGACTTTTCCCCCGCGTCCTGATCGGACCTCGCCCCCGCGTCCTGATCGGACGGTTGGACTGGCATCCTGATGGGTGGGGCCACCGGCCCCACCCATCGCCCGTTCCGGACCCGCCATGAGCTCCACGACCAACCGCACCTCCAGCGCTCGCCCTCGACGCCCGCCGACTCCGAAGGCCGGGGCCTCGTCGAGCGCCTCGGATCCGGCGAGCGCGCCCGATGAAGGCGACGAGCACGACGAACGGTGGCAACGCCTCGGCGAGTTCATCCGTCAACAGCGCAACCAGGCCGAGTTGTCGGTGCGGCGCCTGTCGGACCTCTCGGGCGTGTCGAATCCTTACCTGAGCCAGATCGAGCGCGGCCTCAAGAAGCCATCGGCCGAGATCCTCATGCAGATCGCCAAGGCCCTCAGCATCGCTCCGCCCGCGCTGTATCGAGCCGCCGGACTCCTCGACAGCGACATCGATCCCACCGATGGTCCCCCGTCGCCCGGCGTCGTCGACTCCATCCGAAGCGATTCGGCGCTCTCCGAGGACCAGAAAGCGTCGTTGATCCAGGTGTACGAGTCATTCGTCCGGGCTCGCTGACGGTGACCCCGTGAGATTCGAAACCACCGCCCTGCCGGGGGCGATGACCGACTTCCTGATCGAGCGGCACCTCGCCTCGCTCACGCTCGTCCGGCCCGACGGCACGCCCCACGTCACGCCAGTCGGTTTCACGTGGGATGCCGAACGCCAGCTCGTGAGGATCATCACGTGGTCCGGCAGCGTGAAAGCCCGGCTCCTCGAGTCTGCCGGAGCGCGGCCCGCGGCGGTGTGCCAGGTGGACGGCGGCCGGTGGGCGTCGTTGCACGGCTGGGCGAGCGTGACCGACGATCCGGCCCAGTGCCGCGACGGTGTGGCCCGTTACGCCGATCGGTACTCCACGCCCAAGGACCGAGGCCCCGAACGCCGGGTCATCGAGATCGCAGTCGACTCCATCCTCGGACGCGTCTGACCCCAGGTCGGGCCCCGGTGCGAGAACCGCCGCGGTAGTCCCAACGGCCCTTGCCGGGCCCGCGGCGCGTTGCCTAGAACGTGGTCATGACCACGCGTGGCCTGATCTTCGGAGTCGACGACGGCCCCATCCGCGAGGGTTTCGTGTCGCCCCGGTGGGTGTTGTTCACCCTGCTCGTGGCCCTGAACGTCATGGACGCCTACGTCACCATGCTGGGCATCGGGCTGGGGGTGCTGTCCGAAGCGAATCCCCTCATGCGCAACTTCGTCGGCGACTTCTGGTCGGTGGCCATGGTCAAGATGGTGTCGCTGGGACTGCTCGGCGTGAGCCTCCGGGCCGCCCGCCCGTACTGGACGTTGATGGAGTGGGTTCTGGCCATCGGGATCGGCTGGTACACCGCTGTCGTCGGGTGGAACGCCGCGATCGTGTGGCCTCACCTCGCCCCGTGAGGATGTCGTCGACCTGACGATTCGGCCGGAGCGACGGTAGGGTCCGGGCCATTCGCCGGCGCCGCCCGATCGGCGTCACCCGTCCCAGGAGGACCTCGCCGTGACCATGGCCGTCATGCGTTTCAATTGCATCCAACCGGGACTCGAACCGGTCGAGATGTCCGCTCGCTACCGCGCCTTCGTCGACATGGCGGCGCTCGGCGACGAGGTCGGCATGTCGGTCGTCAATTTCGAGGAGCACCACGGCGCGGACAACGGCTGGAGCTCCTCGCCGATGCTCATGGCCGGCATGGTGGCGGCCCGCACGTCGCGCATCATGATGAACTTCGGTGCCCTCCTGCTGCCGCTCCACGACCCGATCCGGGTCGCCGAGGACATGGCCGTGCTCGACCTGGCGAGCGGCGGACGCCTGTCGATCTGTGTCGGCCTCGGTTACCGCCCGAGCGAGTACCACCTGCACCAGAAGGAGTGGAGCCGCCGCGGGAAGCTGATGGATCACTGCGTCGACACCCTGCTCAAGGCGTGGACCGGTGAACCGTTCGAGTACCACGGGGAGATGGTCCGGGTCACGCCCGTGCCCCTGACCAAACCACACCCCACCCTGATGATCGGCGGTAGCGGTCCCGCGGCCGCCAAGCGGGCGGCCCGGTTCGGGCTCCCCCTCTACACGGCCGCCAACGTCCCCGAGGTCGAGAAGTTGTACTACGAGGAATGCGAGCGGCTCGGCACGCAGGGTTTCTGCATCATGCCGCCGGGCATGTCTGAGCATCTGTTCGTCGTCGATGATCCCGAGCGGGCGTGGGCGACGTACGGCGAACACCTCTGGCACGAGGCCTCGACGTACGCCGGATGGCAGACCCCCGACATCTCGTCTGCTGCGCACTCGCACGCCACCACGTTCGAGGAGTTCAAGGCCGAGGGCATGTACCAGTTCGTGACGGTCGACGGCGCCATCGAATCAGCCCGCCGCACCGGGGCGGCACTGCTCCACCCGCTCTGCGGCGGCATGCCGATCGACGTCGCCTGGGACATGTTCCAACGGTTCGTCGATCAGGTGTGGCCGGCGGTCAAATCGAGCTGAGCGGCGGCCGGAGCTGCCACATCGGCGGCGCCAGATCCACGAACCCCAGCCCGCGATAGAGCTGTTCCGCGGGGATCCCCTCGGTGACGGCCAAACCGATCCGGGGGTGGCCGTCCGTCGCCACCGCGTCCATAGCGGTCAGCAGCAGAAGTCGGCCCAGCCCGTGGCGACGCTCGTAGAGATGGACCTGCAGGTCGCTGACCCACGGCCCTGAGTAGCTTCCGGACCCAACGGGCTCGTCGACGGGAGCGTCGAACCAGTTGACGATCACCGAGCCGACGATCCGATCGCTGCGCCGCGCCGCGAACGAGGCGGCGGGCATCCAGGGGCCGACATCGCGGCCCTCGAACAGGTCGGCGAAGAATGCTCGGGCGACGCCCGGATCGGTCTCCGCCGGGACGTGGTCGGGATGCTCCGGTGGATAGCTGAGCCCGTGCATCTCGATCAAGGCCGTCGGATCCTCCGGTAAGGGTCCGATGGCGACGCCGTCCGGAGGTGCCCCAATCGAGAGTCTCGTTCGATCGATGTCGACGACCAGCAGGTGCCGCTTTCTGACGATGCTGTACCCCTGGGAGACGCGCCGATCGACCTCGGCCGGATCAGCCGTGCGGACAAGGTCGTCGGTCGCCATGGGTCACCGGTCCGGTCGGCGGATCTTTCCCTGGAGGCCGTACTTCGCCACCTCATCGCCGGCACGTTTGCCGACGTGGGTGATCACGTCGACGTCGGGAGATTCGGCCCGTAAGCCAGCAGCCGTGCTGCGGGAGCGAGGCCGAATCGAGAACGGGTCGAACCGGTACGCCCGCATGGCGTTCTCGTGGGTCAGCTTGTTGACCGTGGCGTCGTCGAGGTGGCCCATCACCTTCTCGACCCACTCGGGCCCGTGGGGCCAGCAGCCGTCGGAGTGCGGATAGTCGGACTCCCACATCACGTGGTCGATGTTGAGGTGGTGGAGCAACTCGATGCCCACCGCGTCGGTGATGAAGCAGCAGTAGATCTTCTCCCGGAAGATGTCCGATGGTCGCACGTCCCCCGGGAACTCGAACCTGGTCCAGCCCCGATGCTGCTCGTGCACGTGGTCCATCCGCTGGAGCATGTACGGGATCCAGCCCACTCCACCCTCGGAGAGCGCGAACCGCAGGTCCGGGAACCGTCGCCAGATCTGTGACCACACCAGGTCGACGAGGCTGTACGCCGGTGAGATCCCGATGAGGCTCACCGACACGCCCGGGGGGCCGCCCGGTGCTCCGATGGCGCGTTTGTGGGCCGAACCGATGTGCATGTTGACCACAGTCCCGTGATCGTTGCAGGCGGCCCACAACGGATCCCAGTGGTCGCTGTGGATCGACGGCAACCCGAGCATGTCGGGAGCCTCCGGGAAGTTCACCGCGTGGCAGCCGAGCTCGGCCAACCGCCCGACCTCGGCGGCGGCCCGGTGGGGGTCGGTGTAGGGGATCAGGCCCGACGGGATGAACCGGTCCGGGTACTGGCCGACCCACACGTCGAGGTACCAGTCGTTGTACGCCCGGATCATGGTGTCGTTGACGTCGATGTCCGGGCCCTCGTTGAGGACCTGCCCGGAGAACCCGGTCCAGTTCGGGAACATGAGGGCTCCGAGCTGGCCACCGGCGTTCATGTCCCGCACCCGCTCGGCCGGGTCGTAGCAGCCGGGTCGCATCTCCTCGTATCGGGCCGGATCGATGTTGTACATCTCCGGTGGCTTGCCGGCGACCGCATTGAGGCCGATGTTGCGGCCCGGGATGTCGCCGTAGAACCACTGCTGCGAACCGTTCGGCATCTCGAGCACCTCGGGCGCCCGGTCGCGGTACCGCGCGGGGACGCGCCCGTCGAACATGTCAGCGGGCTCGCAGATGTGGTCGTCGATGCTGACGAGGATCAGGTCGTCGGCGCGGCATGGGGACCTCCCTTGGCCTCGGTCGGCGGTGGCTCCCGACTGTCGTCACGGTAGAACACCCGCTGCGGTGGTGCGAGGTCCGCCTTCCGGCGGCCCCTGGCCCGCCGCTCGCCTGCTGGCCCGCCGCTCGCCTGCTGGCCCCTGGCCCGTCGCCGCCCACCGGCTCCATCCGCACCTGCGCGCGCTGGTCGACACCACGAGTCGCCCAAGGCGCGCAGTTCCACCAGGGAGGACCACCGTGTCGATCCTTGCCAACCACTCCGCGCTCGTCGAGATCCTCGAGCACCAGCACGGGGTCGTGCATTGGCGACAAGCGCTCGCTTCGGGTCTGACCGAGCGAGCGCTCGGTCACCGCGTACACGGTGGGTTGCTGATCCCGGAGTTCCCGGACGTCTACCGGCTCGCCGGTGTCCCGAGATCGATCAAGGGCCAGGTGATGGCTGCGTGCCTGTCGACGGACGGACTTGCGAGTCACGTCACGTCGACGATGCTGTGGCTGGCCGCCGCCGACTCGTCGCCCCGTCTTCGAGTACGAGATCGTGGCCGAAGGACGGCTGGTGGCTCGGGTCGATCTCGCCTATCCAGAGCATCGGCTGGCGCTCGAGTGTCAGAGCCGACAATGGCACGACAACACCGTGTCGTTCGATCGAGATCCGGCTCGACGAGCCGAGATCACTCGTCTCGGCTGGACCGTTCTCGAGTTCACCTGGTTGCACCTGACCCGCCATCCGTCCTGGCTCGTCGACATGGTGGACAGTCACCTCAAGCTCACGCGCGCCCCCCGTCATCCCACCGAACTGCGCGCGTAGAGCGACCTCCCGCGTCGGCCAGCGCGCGAAGATCGGGGGTGGGGGGGGAAGCGAGACGCGGCCCCCACCGTCACCCGACCGAACTGCGCGCATAGAGCGACCTCCCGCGTCCGCCAGCGCGCGGAGTTCGGGGGTGGGGGAAGCGAGACGCGGCCCCCACCGTCACCCCACCGAGCTGCGCGCGTAGAGCGACCTCCCGCGTCGGCCAGCGCGCGCATTTGGTGGTGGGTCCGGGGTACGGGGGTATGGGGGTATGGGGTATGGGGATCGCGGTCAGAGGGTGGCGAGGATGGCGGTGAGGTCGTCGACCGTGGTGAGGGGGTTGACGATGGCGAAACGCAGAATCGGGTCACCGTCGTGGGTGGACGGCGTGACGAACCCGATCTGATCACGCAGCAGACGGGCGGACCATGTGTCGTAGTCGGGGCGGGTCCAGCCCCGACGACGGAAGGCCACGACGGACAGGTCCGGGGCACGGATGAGCTCCAGCCGCGGGTCCGCCGTGATCACCTGAGCGATCTTCTGCGCCACCGCCAACGTGGTCTCGACGGCCGTCGTGTAGGCGGCGGTGCCGTGCGTGGCGAGGGAGAACCAGAACGGGAGACCGCGGGCTCGGCGGCTCAACCCGTAGGAGTAGTCGGATGGGTTCCACTCCACATCGGCGGTCGGGGAGTCGTGGTCGCCGGTCAGCACATCGAGATACCCGGCGTGTTGCGCGTGGGCCCGCCGGGCCAGTGCCGGGTCCCGGTAGAGCAGGGCACAGCAGTCGAACGGGGCGAAGAGCCACTTGTGGGGGTCAACGATGAAGGAGTCGGCGTGTTCGATGCCGTCGAACCGCTCCCGGACCGACGGGGCCGCCAATCCGGCGCCCCCGTACGCTCCGTCGACGTGCATCCAGAGCTGCTCCTCCGAGCAGACGCTCGCCACTTCGGCCAACCGATCGACGATGCCCAGGTTGGTCGTGCCGGCCGTCGCCGCGACGGCGAACAGGCCGGCTCGGGTCAGCGGATCGAGACGATGGATGCGATGGCGGAGGGCGTCGGCGCCCAGGCGTCCCTCCGGGTCGGCCTGGACCTCGATGACGTCGATGCCCATGACCTTGGCGGCTGCGGTCATCGACGAGTGCGTCGTGGTGCAGGCCATGACCGACCATCGGGGAGGCGACGCGTCGCCGTGGGCCTCGGTCCACTCGTGGATCGCTCGGTCACGAGCGGTCACGAGGGCACTCAGGTTG
Organism: uncultured Acidobacteriota bacterium; assembly: GCA_963732655.1. Classification (GTDB taxonomy): domain Bacteria; phylum Actinomycetota; class Acidimicrobiia; order Acidimicrobiales; family SHLQ01; genus CAVTWS01. The sequence continues at coordinate 754,821 of CAVTAI010000017.1, forward strand.
CCGATCGATCCGCCCTGGACGAACGAGCCGCCGGCGGACGCCGGCAACCCGGCGAGGTCGGCGATCCAGCGCAACGCCTGGTTCTCGGCGTAGACGGCACCCGCGCCTTCGAGCCAGGAGCCGCCGTAGATGGACGACGCCCCCACGACCAGGTCGAACAGCACCGCCGCTTCGGTCGGCGCGCTCGGGATGAAGGCCAGGTACCGGGGATGGTCGATCGAGATGGTGGCGGGCGCCAGGTGCTCGGCAAAACGTCGCAGCACCTCGGAGCCGCCCAGACCGGCCTCGGTGATGGTGTCGCCCACGAGGTCGTGCAGCTCGGCCGGGCTCAAGGAACGATCGAGGGGCGGCGGGTCGAGGCGCACCCGGTGGAGCGAGTACTGGACGATCTCATCGGCCAGTGCATCGGTGGTGTGGTCGTACCGGTGCACGGTCAGCCGCCAGTCGTGGTGGCCGACTCGTCCAGCTCGGATGTGGGCGTGTCGGTGGCATCGTCGTCGTTGTCGTCATCGGTGAGCAGGCTGCTGCCGAAGCCGATCGGGATGACGAAGAGAGCCAGAGCGAGCAGCACGATCGCGTAGATCGAGAACGTCCGGGCCTGATCCTTGGGGGGATTGCCGGCGCGCCCGATCGTCTGCCAGAGCGCCTCCATGGGCCGCTGGGCGGTGAGCCGGATCCGGCGATGGGCGACCGCGGACCCCTTGACGATGCACCAGGCGGCGAACAAGAACAGCAGGCACACCACGAGGCTGGCGATGATGCGCGCCGTGCGCCCACCGAGCGCAGCGTTCAGCCCGCTCTGGGCGAGCGGTAGGAGCACACCGCCGATGACGAAGGTCGGGAGCCCGATCGGGTTCTTCTTGAGGCCGGGGAGGAGCCGCTCGCTGTCACGGCGAGCACGCGTGAGGATCGCTTTGTGTTCGTAGCCCGGCATGCAGTTGGCCTCCCGCCGGATGTAGAGGCGGCGCATGGCCTCGATGGCCGAGTTCAGGTAGCTGCGGACGATGAACTTGATGACCAGCTGCACGAAGTACTGGACGAGCGCCTTGACCGGCCCGATCCGGCGCAGGGCGGGGCCGAACTTCGGCGGTCGGGCACCGTTGCGGTCGAGCACCTCGAGCGATCGCACGGCCATCGTGTGTGCTTCGGGGAAACGGTCCGGGTGCCCGAGCGGCCGCCGCCCCGAGAGCTCGAGCACGATGTCCCGGTCGACGTTGTCGGTCGCGCCGAAGTCGTCGAGGACCTGGTCCGCCGCGGTCGTGTCGCTCTTGCGGAGGGCATTGAAGGCATCGAAGGTGCCTTCCAGGCTGTCGAGCAGGAGGCCGTCATTCACGGGTTCGGGAGGAGCGATCGAGGCGTCGTGGGCGCGCATGCGGCACAGCTTCGCGCGCGGAGACCTTTCCGGCTCAGGCCGCCGCGACGGTGACCTCGTCAGCCGCCGGAGACGGCGGCTCATCGGCTCAGCCGCCGGAGACGGCGGCATCGGCCAGCGGTGATGGCGACGAGTCGTCGTCCGGGTCGTCGAGCCAGCCGGCGGGGAGCATCACGCGTTTGGGCCCCGAGGTGTGGCCTCGCTGGCTGGTCACGGCGTCAGGCGGGAACACCAGCGTGGGGTCGACGGCGGCCAGCCGGTCGCGCAGGACCTGCACGTCGTCGAGCTGGTTCAGCTCGCGTCGCACCGGACCTCCGACCGGGAACCCCTGGAGGTACCAGCCGGTGTGCTTGCGGAAGCCGCGCAACCCCCGCGCTTCGCCGTACAGGTCGATGAGGAGCTGCAGGTGCTCGGTCATGGTGGCGGCGATGGTGCCGAAGTTCGGGGGGTCGCCTGGGTCGCGTCCGTCGAACATCGCCGCCAGCTGACCAAAGAGCCAGGGTCGGCCCAGGCACCCGCGGCCGACGACCACGCCGTCGCACCCGGTCATACGCATCATGCGGAGAGCGTCGCCGGGTTCCCAGATGTCGCCGTTGCCGAGCACGGGGATCGAGGTGACGGCCTGCTTCAGCTCGCCGATGGCGTGCCAATCGGCATGCCCGCTGTAGAGCTGTTCGGCCGTGCGGGCGTGCAGCGACACCGCACAGGCGCCGGCCGCCTCGGCGATGCGTCCGGTCTCGACGTACGTGAGGTGGTCGGCGTCGACGCCGAGCCGAAACTTGATCGTGACGGGGATGGCCCCCGCGGCGCCGACGGCGGCGGCCACGATGCGGGCGAGCAATCGCGGTTTCACCAGGATGGCCGAGCCGCCACCGTGCCGAGTCACCTTGGCCATCGGGCAGCCGAAGTTCATGTCGATGTGGTCGACCCGGCCTTCGCCGACGAGGAACCGCACCGCCTCGGCCAGCGTCGCCGGGTCCGTCCCGTAGAGCTGGATGCTCCGAGGAGACTCGTCGGCACCGAACTCGGCCAGTTCGAGCGAGCGGAGACGACGCTCGACGAGCGCGCGCGCGGTGACCATCTGCGCCACATACAGCCCGGCTCCGTGGCGGCGGCACAACGAACGGAAGGCCGCGTTCGTGACCCCGGCCATCGGCGCCAGCACCACGGGCGGCCACACCGATAGTGGGCCGACCTGAATGGGGGTGAACTCTCCGGGCGCGGCCGGAGCGACGTCGCGGTTGAGTTCGCTCACATAGACCGGTTCCATCGGCGTCAGTCAATCGTGCCGGGCCGGGGGATCGACGTGCCGGCGGCGCGCAGCAGGTCGACGACCGCGGCGAGCGGAAGCCCGACGATGTTCGAGTACGAGCCCTGGACCCGTTCGACGAAACGAGCGGCGCTGCCTTGTATGCCGTACCCGCCCGCCTTGTCCAGCGACTCGCCGGTCGACACGTACCAGTCGATGTCTGCCGCCGAGAGCGTCACGAAGGTGACGTCGGTACGTTCGACATGGGTCCGCGGCGATCCCGAGGGATCGATGACCGTCACGCCGGTGAGTACGGCGTGGGTCCGCCCGGACAGCGAACGCAACATGCGGCCAGCGTCCGATTCGTCGACCGGTTTGCCGAGCACCTCGTCGTCCACGACAACGATCGTGTCGGCGGCCAGCACGGTGGTGCCGGCCGACACGATCCGCGATGCCTTGGCCAGCGAGAGCCGGCGCACGAGATCGGTCGGGGACTCGTGGGGGAGCGGTGTCTCGTCGACGTCGGCCGGGACGGCGACGGCCCGGATCCCGGCCGCGGCCAGCAGCGCGTGGCGGCGGGGAGAGGCCGAGGCCAGAACAATGTCGAACGGTGCCGGCTCGGTCGACATGGAACCGCAGAGTACCGGCGGTGGGGGCTGACCCCGGTGACACGGCTACCGTGCGCGGGGCGTTGTGTGGCCCGGCGACGGAACACCGACAACGCAACCCCAACGAGCCCGATACCGAACGAGGGAGAACCACCGATGCAGGCCGAGGACATCGCTGTCATCACCAAGATGGTGGCCGACTACAACCACATGATCGACTCCGGCCAGGCCGAGGCCTGGGCCGACCTGTTCACGGCGGACGGCCAGTTCGACCCCGGGTTGATGCCGGCGATCTCGGGACGCGAGGCGCTGGTGGAGTTCGCCGGTGGCCTCCCCGTGATGATTCCCGGCGCGCGTCACCACATCACGAACCTTTCCGTCGACGTCCAGGGCGATCGGGCCACCGCGACCGCCTACCTCCAGCTCTGGACGAAAGGCGAGGACGGAAAGGCGGCGCTCGCCATGACCGGCATTTACACCGATGAGCTGGTTCGCACCGCCGACGGCTGGCGGTTCTCCAAGCGGTCCATGGCGTCTGACTGACGGCTGCGATTCGGCCGAGCGCGGCCCGAGGGTCCGGCGTTGTCCGGGCGTCAGGCGTCAGGCCTCGGGCAGAAGGCGGGCGAGGTCGTCGAGGGAGTCGTCCCGATCGGCCTGCTCGACCTCCTCACGGGTCACGCCGAGCAGGAACAAGATCGCGTCCAGGTATGGGACGGTGACGAACGTGTCGGCCGCCTCGCGCAGAGCCGGCTTGGCACAGAAGGCCACGCCGAGCCCGGCCGCGGCGATCATGTCGAGATCGTTGGCGCCGTCGCCAACGGCCACCGTCTGTTCGAGCGGTACACCCTCCATCGCGGCGACCTCCCGCAGGAGCTCGGCCTTCCGGCGACGGTCGACCACCGGACCGATCACCCGGCCGGTGAGGCGGCCGTCGAGGATCTCGAGCTCGTTGGCGAAGGCGTGGTCGACGCCGAGCTGGGTGCGGAGCCGATCGGTGAAGGCGGTGAAGCCGCCGCTCACCAGCGCGGTCTTGTAGCCGAGCCGGCGCAGCGTCCGGACGAACGTGCGAGCTCCCGGCGTGAGTCGAAGTCGGGCTGCGGCCGTCTCCAACGACGCGACCGGTAGGCCGGCCAGCTCCTTGACGCGCTGGTGGAGCGCTGTCTCGAAGTCGAGGTGGCCGAGCATGGCCTGCTCGGTGATGGCCCGCACCTGCTCGCCACGTCCGGCGAGCTCGGCGAGCACATCGATCATCTCCTCCTGGATGAGGGTGGAATCGACGTCCATCACGACGAGCCGTTTGGCCCGGCGACCCAAACCCTCCGGTTGGATGGCGACATCCATGTCCGGGAGCATCGCGGCGGCCAGCAGGAGGTTCTCGCGCATCTTCACCGGGTCGCCGCCGCTGATGAGGAACTCGTAGCTCCACACCGGATACCGCGAGAGCCGCACGATGCGATCGATGTTGCCTCCGCCATCGGCGATGGCTCGCGTCGCCGCCTCGAGCTCGCGAGGCGGCAGGAGGGCGCCGATGATGGTGACGACGTGCCCGGGCTCACGAGGGGTGTGGGCATCGGTGGTGACCTCGAAGGAGACGACGAGGTCGTGCTCCCAACCGAACAGCAGCAATTCCTTCTGGAGGTGTCGGCCACCGGGGACCGTGATCACCAGGCCGAGCGAGAGCCGGCCCCGGATGACCGTCTGCTCGATGTCGTGGATCTCGACTGCGGCGCGGGCCAAGATGCCGAGGAGGCCGGCGGTGATGCCGGGTCGGTCGACCCCCGATACCTGGACGAGGATCGTCTCCTCGGGCTCGGCGATCACCTGCACGGGTTCGAGGCTACCGGTCCGTCCGTCGAGACCCGGTGATCAGCCGGCCGCTCAGCCCTTGGCTCCGCGACTCAGCCCTTGGCTCTGCCGCTCAGCCCTTGGCTGTGGTGCCGCCGTCGACGACGAGGTAGGTGCCGGTCATGAACGACGCTTGATCGCTCAGGAGGAATCGCACCGGTTTGGCGATGTCGGCGGGTTGGCCCAGCCGCCCCAGCATCGACGAGGCCTCCATCCCGGCGCGAGTGGCCTCGAGGGAAGGGGCCAGCATCGGCGTCTCGATGTAGCCCGGGCAGACGGCGTTGACGCGGATGCCGTCGGCCGCCAGGGCGTCGGCGAGCGAGCGGGTCAGGCCGAGCAGCCCCGACTTGGAGGCGCAGTAGGAGGGAATGGCCCAGTGTCCGACGAGGCCCTCGATCGACGCGATGCCGACGACGGCCGATCCGGCGTTGGCCCGCAGGTCGGGGAGGAGGGCCTTGACGATCCACACCTCGGCGGAGAGGTTGACGTCGAGCACCATGTCCCAGCTGGAGTCGTCGAGCGACTCGAGGGGACCAGGGCGGACGGCGCCGGCGGCATGGACCAACCCGCCGATGGTGCCGATGGCGGTGCGCGTGCGAAGGATCGCCGCCGGGAGCGACATCTTGTCGGTCACGTCGATGCCGAGACCGATCGTCGCTATGCCATGGTGGTCGGCGAGCTCGCTGGCGACTGCCTCAGCCGCGGCGCCGTTGAGATCCCAGAGGGCGACCGGTCGGCCGACTTCGGCGAGCGCAGCGGCGCTGGCCTTGCCGATGCCCGAAGCGCCCCCGGTGATGATGACGCCGGTCGATGGTGTGATGTCGATCGTTCCCATGGCCGGTCAGTCTGGCATGACGACCAGGTCGACAGCCCTTCGAGAGCGGCGAGCGGGAGGGTCAGCTCACCTCGAGACCGACGATCCGCTGCACGAGCTCGGAGCGCTCGTCATCGGAGAGAACGGTCAAGGCGGGGGCCACCAACGCGTTCGTGCGTGACTCGGCCGCCGCCCGGCGGTGCCGGATCTCGTCGGTGATCTCGGGATAGGGCTCGGCCCAACCGAACAATGCCGCGTTGCCGGGACCGCCAGGGCCGGCGAGTACCGCCTCGATGGGGGTCAGGCCCTCGGCCAACACGGCGAGCGAGTGGAATCCGAACCGGAGCTCGCGCATGGTGTGGATCAGCTGACATGCGGCACCGGGCCCGTCGTCGGGGCGCGCCATGGCCTGCCAACCGGCGAACAACGGCAACCCGGCGACCGATGCGTTGGAGACGACGCGGTCGAGCAACTCGGCGACCCGGTTGAGACCTGCGTTGCCGGCCAGGTGCTGGCGGCCCCACTCCTCGCACCCCGCGGCGTAGTGCGCCGAGACGGCCGCCGGTTCGCCGAGGGTGCGAGCCTTGGCCCACAGCTTGGCGACGAGGCCCGGCTCGAACATGACGGCGCCGGCGGCCACCACCCCTGGGGTCACGTCGCCGAGGACGCCGAGGCGGCCCATGGCGTAGTACTCGAACCCGGGCGGGAACCCGATCTCGGCTCCTCGGGCGAACGTGGCCGGGTCGAGCATCCAGCGGCCACCCAGGCCACCGATCGGCTCGGCGAGAGCAACGGCTGTTTCGAGTGGTGTCACGGAAGTCTCCGGGGAGGCGGTCGATGCGAGTGGATCGAGGGGTGGTCCGTCGGCCACGCTAGCTCGATGGATGAGATACGAGCCCAGGTTCGCGCCGAGCTCACCGGCCCCGGTGGCCCCTTCGAGGTGGTGGAGGAGGACGTGCTCGGCGAACGACTTCCCGTGTTCAAGCACCGTGCTCGTTCCGTACGGGAATGGGTGGCGTCGGCGAGGAACTTCGGCGATGCCGAGTTCATGGTGCTCGACACGCAGCGGGTGACCTTCGACGGTTTCGTGGACCAGGTGGCCTCGGTCGCCGCCGCGCTGCGCGATCGGTATGGCGTCGAGCACGGCGATCGAGTCGCCATCCTGGCCGCCAACTGTCCCGAGTGGGTCGTGGCCTACTTCGCGACGGTCACCCTCGGTGCCGTCGGCACCGCCCTCAACGGGTGGTGGACGACCGACGAGATCGCCCACGGGCTGGAGCTGACCGAGCCCCGCCTCCTCATCGGTGACCGGCGTCGGCTCGAACGCGTCGACCGGGACCGCCTCACCATGCCCATCCTCGAGATCGAGACCGGTTTCGCCGACCTCGTCGGTCATGCTCCCGGAGCCGACCTGCCCGACGGACACATCGACGAGGACGACGCGGCGCTGATCCAGTTCACGAGCGGCACCACCGGTCGGCCCAAGGCGCCCTTGATCTCCCACCGGGGACTCATCGGATTCATGCACGGGATGATGTTCAACGGGGCCGAACGCATGGTGATGTTGGCCCGGCCCGGCGAGGACGAGCGGGCCCGCGTCGCGAGCCAGAGCACCTCGCCGCCACGCCCCACCGCCCAGAACGTCGTACTGGCCACCTCTCCGCTCTTCCACGTCTCGGGACTACACGGGATGACGATGTCGTCGTTGCTGTTCGGCGGCAAGATGGTCTTCCGGCGCGGCGCTTTCGATCCGGTGGATGTGCTGCGGATGATCGAGGCGGAACGGATCACCACGTGGACGGCGATGGGCTCGATGGGGCCACGGGTCCTGTCCTGTGGACGCCTCGGTGAGTTCGACACGTCGAGCATCGTCAACATGGGCTTCGGCGGTGCCCCGCTGGCCCCCGATCTCCAGATGCGCTTGCGCGAGGCGTTCCCGAACGCGTCTCCGCAGTTCGGCATGGGGTACGGATCGAGCGAGTCGGTCGCGGTGCTCACCAGCATCGGCGGCCAGGACTTCATCGAACGGGCCACTTCAGCTGGTCGTCCCAACGTGACGTTCGACGTCGAGATCCGCGATCCCGAGGGGCGCGGGTGCCCCGAGGGGGTGGATGGCGAGATTCACGTGCGGAGCGCCTACACGATGCTCGAGTACTTCCGGAACCCCGAGGCCACGGCGTCGACCATCAAGCCCGGGCGGTGGTTGGCCATGGGCGACATCGGCCGGTTCGAGGACGGCTGGCTCTACATCAACTCGAGGGCCCGGGACATGATCCTGCGGGCGGCCGAGAACATCTACCCCATCGAGATCGAACACCGCCTCGACGCCCACCCGGACGTCCACGAGTCCGCGGTGATCGGGGTCGATCACGAGGAGTTGGGCCAGGAGGTCAAGGCGGTGGTGGTGCCGGAAGTCGGCGTCACCCTCGACCCCGCCCATCTGGCCGCATGGTGCGGTGAGACGCTGTCGGCCTACAAGGTGCCGAGCTTGTGGGAGATCCGCCCCGAGCCGCTACCCCGCAACGCCGCCGGCAAGATCGTCAAGGGCGCCCTCGGCGGCGACCACGACACTGCCATGCACGAGGACTGAACCGCGCCACGGTGAGTCACTGGGAGGTGAGCCGATCTGCGGGCACGGTCACGCCGATGTTGCCATCCGCTCGCCGAGAGCGACGGCCAGGTCACATGCCTCCCGTACGGGGCCGACCGACAAGGCACTGGCGCCGCGGCTCCGCCACCGGTCGACGAGCGCCAGCGCTTCGAGCCGGATCGTCGAGTCGTCGGCATCGTGATCGAGACGGACCCGCCGGGCTCGATCGCTGCCGGACGCCAGGGCCAACAGCTGATCGAGCTCGTCGTCGTCGAAACGCTCGCGGTGTTGGCTGACCAGCTGCAAGAGCCTCAACTCGACGAACTCCTCCCGCGAGGATTCGAGACGCTCGGCTTCGCCGTCGAGCCAGGCCGAGAACGGTTGGTCGAGCGAAGCCAAGCTGCGTCCGATCCGCCGTAGCTCCAGCAGCGCGGCGCGCGCCTTGAGCACGTCTGATCGCGGGAGGAACTCGTTCTTCAGGAGTCCGCCGAGGTCTCGAAGACCCGACGCGGTGACGAGGTGACGGGACAACGCGTCTGCGCTAGGTGCTCGCCCCCTACCGACCAATCCGACGGCGAGCCGCAACCCGTAGAGGCCGAGTCGGCCGAGCAGGTGGCGGCGAGTCGCCGAGTCGACCGCGGTGAGCGCACTCGGGGCGCAGAATCGATCGGCTGAGAGGAGCAGCTCAGCCACGGCCTGGCGGTCCATGGTGGCCAAGGTGCGGATGTCAGCGACTTCGCCTTCGGTGATCGTGAACCCGGTCTCGGCCAGCAGTGCGACCAGCGGGACCACGTGGGCGCACACCGACTTGACCCTCGGGTCGGCGGCGTACCGATCGGCGATGCGATGTGCCGACTCCATGGCCTTGGGGTGTCCACCGCCGATCTCGTCGGCGCGGGACAGCACCGCCACCGCACTGGCCGGGGACATGGTGGCGTTGGATCGATCGGTCAGGGCATCGAGGTACTCGGCGTCGCGGTGATGCATGTGCCGCATCAGATACAGCACCATGTCGGCATCCACGGTGCGGTCGTCGTCGAAGGCGAGGAAGTCACGGGTGCGAGCCGAGTTCTCGTCGTTCAGCGACGCCAAGCCTGGAGTGTCGATCATGGTGACCTGCCTGAGCCCGTTGGCCGGCCACTGGACCTCGATGTGATTGGTGATCCCAGCCAGTTGATCGGGGAGGTCCCACACCAGCTTCCCGCCGTCGTTCGTCCATCTCAGCTCGGTGCGGCTGTGGTCCTTCAACACGGCGTCGACGCGGTAGTGGGCTCCGAAGCGGTACCACGCGACGAAGCGTGTGCACTCTCCCGCGTCGGTAGGGGCGAGTCGCTCGCCCACGACCGCGTTCAGGAGCGTCGACTTGCCCGCCTTGACCCGACCAACCAGCGCGACTCGGAGCGGCTCGTCGAGCCGTCGGACGACGTGGCCGACCGCCTCGGCGGCGCGGTCTGCGCCAGGGGTCTGGCCCAGGCGGTCCATGGCCATGGTGGCCAAGAGCCTCGTGTGCTCGATGGCCAGCGACGTCACGCCGTGCTCCGCTGGTGCGCAGCGTTCAGGTCGGCCAACTTGGCCATCAGGTCGTCGGCGTCACGGAGCACTGCGTTGACCGCGCCGATGCGGGCGTCCGTCTCGGCTTGGGATGAGGTCGTGGCCGCCTGGGCTTGTGCCTGCAACTGGGTGGCGGACCTCAGGAGCTGGTTGAACCGGTCGGTGACCTCGTCCCTGATCGTTTGCTGCCCGGTCCTCATGACCGTTGTCAGTTGGTCGCCGATCTCGAATCCGACGTCGTCGAGGAGCTTCGTGATGGCGACCCGCACCTGCTGACGCTGCTGCGCGACCTTCCGTTTGCGGCCATCGAGCAGGGTGCGGCCACCGGTCCACAATCCGAGGCCGGCGAGCAGGAAGGGGTTGGTGACCAGCAGCGCCATCCCGGCTGTGGGGATTGCTGTTTGGAGGAGGCTCAACACCATGAGCCCACCTTGTGCGCCGCGCATGGCATCCACGGCGTTGTTGGCACCTCGGCCGACCTTTCGTGCGGCGCCCCGTGCCGCAGCGCCTGGGGCTCGCGACTCCCAGAGAGCGCCGAGATCCACGCCGAGGCGATCGACGCTGAGGAACTCGATGTTCGGCTGGTCTTCTCGGACCAGGGCGAAGACCGCCTCGGCGACCTGCGCGCCGCCGGAGAGGACCCGTTCGAACGTGTCCGCCACGACTTGGGCGATCTCGTTCTGCGCCGCAGCCGAGAAGTCGTCCCAGGCCTTGGCGGTGCTGAGCGATTCGAGTTGGTCATCCATCATCTTCGTGACACCGCGCAGGCCGGCTCGGAAGTGGTGGTTCACGTCCGAGTTGAGCGTCGACCACCGGTCGTTCAGCAGGAGTTGCCACCGGGCGGCCGGACCCTTGAGGTGTTCGAGTTCCTGCTGTGCCCGAGCGAGGTCGGCCAGGACCGCGGCGTGGCCCTCGGGCGACTGGAGCGATGCCAGTTCGGTGGCGGCGGCCGCTTTGATCTGGGCGACGGCTGAGCCGACGTCGCTCAGCGTTCGCACTCTCGCTGATCGCCGAGCGGTCTCGATCACCTTGTTGGTCAGGAGATCGATCAGGTCCGCGATGCCGCTCTCCTCGTCGAGGGCGGTGTTCGCCGTGCGCAACGCCGTGATGCGGAGTTGGCTCGACACCGGTACCACCACCGTGTCGACACCGGCGTCTCGCAGGTGATCGCGGTTGATGTCGGCGAGTCGGCGCCAGTCTGGGTAGAGATCGACCTTGGTCAGCACCACGACGACGACGGGGCACCTGCTTCGCGCGAGGCGGAGGAACGCCACCTCGGGCTCGGACAGCTCGGCTGACGCATCAGAGACGAAGAGCAACGCATCGGCGAAAGGGAGGAAGCCGATGGTCGCGGCGGCGTGACCAGCGGCCAGTCCACCCGATCCGGGCGTGTCGACCAATGTGAGCCCTGAGGCCAGGAGCTCGCTCGGGACCGCGATGTCGAGTCGCTCGACACCGCGTCGGTTGTCGGGGTTGTGCGCTTCGGTCACCCACTCCCTGGTGCTGTCGAGTGGAATGGGCTCGACCACCACGCCCTGATCGGTCCGTCGATGGACGGCGGCCGCCGGGTGGTCTCCATGGTGGATGAGCGTGACCGCCGATGTGGCCAGGTCGTCGTCGACCGGGCACACGTTGCGACCGAGCAGCGCGTTGACGAGCGAGCTCTTGCCCTGCTTGAACTCCCCGACGACGCACACGATCGTGGACGATCGCCGCACCCGTGCTGCGGAGATGCGCAACGCCTCGACCAGATCGGGCCGGCCGGCGGCCCCGGCGAGTCGGCTGGCCGCCTCCGAGATGTGCAGTTCCGGGGATTCGCGCTGGATTGGATTGGCCGAGGAAGTGGCCAAGTCGACTCCTCGAGTGCCCATGGGTCGGTCGACCCTCCGTCCCCTGTCTTCGTAGCTCCGACGAGCTCCCTGCGGATAGTGGGGGTTTCCCTGGTTTTCGGAGAGATGCCGTAGTTCGACGACAGGACGGCGAGCAGCTCTTTCGATCCCCGCGGCGAGGACGCTGAGATCAGGGAGTTGCGGTCGCGACGACCTGCAGGATCATCAGCTCGCCCGAGCCGATGATCGATTGCGGGACGAACTTCTTGACCTGTTCGAGATACTTCGGATCGGCGTTCACCTTTGCCTTGACCTCGTCGTAGTGGGCCATCGAACGGAACCCGACGGCAAGGAAGAACTGGCCGAACGGCCCCGCGGCCGCGGGACCTCCTAAGTACGAAATCGCGCCGTGACCCACGTACATCTCGCCGGTGGCGGCGAGCCCCATGATCAGCTCGGAGATCTGATCGGGTTGGGCGATCCCGGTGGAGAACTCCATCACCTGGGCCGAGCCGTCCGACGTCGGTGCGCCGACGGCCACCTGAAAGAGCAGGTCCTCGGCACGCACGACGTCGGGACCCACCGCCTCGGAGTACTGCAGGTAGCTCTCGTCGCTCGCCAGCCGGGCGGCCGCGTTGCTCAGCTCCTCGAGGCTCGAGACCAGCGTGCTCACACCGAAGCCGCCGGATCGACCAGAGGCAACTCGCGCCACCAGGTGGAACGGCACACCCGCCGCCTTCGAGAAGCTCGGCAGTGTTCTTGCCGCGGCCTCAAGAAGCTTGGGGCCAGCTCCCGGCCTCGGCTCGGCCCGACGAACAAACAGGTACATCGCATGACCTCCATCAGGGCCGCACGGCTCGGTGCCTTCTTGCCCACTGAGTGGGATCTAACACGGCCCAGGTCGAGCCGATACAGGGAAACCCCTGGATCTCGGCCTCAGCCAGGGTTGATCGTCAGCGGGGTGACGTCGGCTGGCGTGGCGGCCGGCAGATCGAACTCGGTGGAAGCGAGTTCGATGGTGGCGGCGGTCAGTGCTTCAGCGGAGACGAGACGGCGGACGTTGATGGCGTAGTGGGTCTGATCTCGCCGGATCACGGCCACGCTGTCGCTGTCCCCGAGCCGATACCACGCGGCATCGGAGCCAGGGGCATCGAACGTATCGGCCCCGATCGAGAGCGAGGCGGTGTCGGAGGTGTAGGCCGCCGAGTCGGCGTAGTGGGCCACCCACACGATCACCGGCGTGGCATCGTCGATCCGGAAGATGCATTGGAACCCTCGATCGACGGTGTTGTCGGTGAAGTCGAACACGTTGCCGAAGATCGAGTCGGGGTCATCGGCGTCCATCGGGACCGTGACCCCGAGCGACTCCACCACTCGGTAGGCGGTGTCGCATCTGCTGCTGGCCTCCGGCTCCTCGTCGTCTGGTTGCTCGGCCGTGGTCGAGTCGCCGCTCGGCGTGGTGGACCCTGGCCGCGACCGCGTCTGCTGGGTCGGCCACCTCGTCGGCGACGCCTTCCGGCTGAACGGCGTTGGGCGCCGCTTCGTCATCACCACATGCCGCGACGCCGCCCAAGCTCAGCGCGATGACTCCCACGGTTGCCAGGCATCGAGCCGTCACGCCATCGTTCGTGCATCGGCGTCGTCGTTGCGTCATCGCGTCTCCTCCGAGTTGCGGTGCCTGCTGACAGGCCGCTGAGGGAGGTCTAGCTTCGGGATCGCTCGGCGGAACCGGGGATATCCCTGCAATGGCACCGCGCCCACCCTGGTTCGTCGCGTCGCGCGTGGAGCCGCGATCAGCCGAAGCCGGTCAGGGCGTCCCCCAGGCGTCGTTGCTGAGGTCGGTTCCCGCGAACAGGTCGTCGAGATGGTCGACGGTTGCGGCGTCGTCGATGACGACCTCCGATGCTGGCACGTGTTCGACGACGGCGCTTTCCGGACTGTCGTGCTCCCCGGTCGTGGTCTGACCGAGATCGTGGGCGTCGCCCATCGGGGCGAACAGATCGCCGAACAGGTCGCCCACCGGATCGTCGAGCTCCTCGACCTCGTCGTCGTCGAACAGCGGCACGACAGCTACCCTACGCGGCCCTTGGGCGAGCCGGCGGTTGGCGTGCCTGACGCCGCGTCTGGCCGATGGACCTCGCCCGCGGCGACGTCAATCGAGCTGGTAACGCTCGACCGACGCGTAGAGGGCGTCGACCTGGTCGTTGACCGGCACGGGGAGGGCGAGGACGCTCTCGGGAATCTGGGGGTTGCCGACGAGCAGGGTGTACACCTCGCCGACGGGCACCACGAAGTCGAGCGTGTGCTCCGACGAGGTACCAGACGTTCGTGCTGCGTCGACGCCGTCGTCAAAGAGGTTGAAGTCGAACGACGTCTGGGCATGCCCGTCGACGTCGACTCGCCACCACCCGTTGTTTCCACCCGTCAGGCAGCCGCCCGGGCCTCCATCCTGGCAGTCGAAACGGAAGGTGATGGTGATCCACGCACTCCCGATCGGGGCCCGGAGCTCGTCGTGCTGGGCACCGCCGGAACTTGTCCGCGTGTCCAGGCCAGCCCGCACGTCGTGGATCGTCACCGAGCCACCCGAACCCTCCAGGGCGTGCGTGGCGCCGAGGGGAATGGCGTCGATCACCGGTGGCGTGTCGGCGGGTCCATCGAGCGGGATACCGGCTGCGAGGAGGCCCGGGTTGTCGAGGAGCAGGACGGCGCCGGCCAGGTCGGCGGCAGTGGGATCGTCGATCTCCTCCATGTCGAACGTGTAGAGATAGGTGTCGGCAGTGCCAGCGGAGATCGCGCCCCCGTCGCCCGGCGTCCAGCCGCCGACGATACGGGTGTCGTCGGCGAGTACGAGGGTGCCACGTGGGTTATCGAAGACGATGGTGTCCCTGGTGTCGTTCGACACCAGGAGCTCAATGAGCGCGCCGCCGTGGCCAATGGTGATGTCGGCGTCGGTGTCGTCGTCGAAGACGGGATAGGCGTTGGTGAGGGTGATGGCGTCCACATTCCACGTCGCCCCACCGAAGATCGTGGTTCGGTCGTTCGCCGTGGTGTACTCGGTCGGCGCGAACCCCGCCGCGGGATCGATGGTGGTTGTGGTCGTGGTGGTGCTCGTCGTCGAGGTCGACCGCGTCGTAGTGGACTCGGTGGGTCGCGTCGGGGTCGGTGCTCCAGAGTCGATGGGTTCGCTGATGTCGGAGGGCTCGCCAGACCCGCCCGTGGCCACCCCGTCGTCGCCGCCGCCCAAGGTTGCGATCGCGATGGCGATCGCCGCGACCATCGCAGCGGCGATCATCGTCGCGGGCCGACGCCACCATGGCACCGGATCCGCGTCGTCCGGCCCCACGGCTACGACCGACCTTGGCGCGGGTCGGTCGCCGAGAGCCTTTGTCGACCCTGGCGCTGGCGGCCCCGGGTCGGGAGGGACGATCGTGATGGCGGGCCGTTTGGGCGTGGGAGTTGCCGGTGACGGGGCGGCAGCAGTCACCTGGGTCGATTCCGAGGCGACGGCCGCAGCACCCTGGGCGATCGCTGTGTTGGGGTCGGCGTCGGCCGAGACCGGGCGGCCGAGCCGCTCCCGTAGCAGCTGGCGAACCAGCGGGACCGCGGATGACCCACCGACCAACAGGACTCGGCTGATCTGATCGGTCGTGAGGCCCGCCGACCGAATAGCACGCTCCAGCGCGTCGATCGTGTCGTCGATTCGAGGGCGGATCATGGCCTCGAACTCGTGGCGGGTCAGACGGACCTCCGTGGTCATCGAGGGCAGGGCAACGTGGATGAGGATGTCGGTGTCCTCGGAGAGCGCCTCTTTGGCCGCCCGACACTCATCGCGCAGCCGGCCCATCACCTGAGCCGTGGTGGGGTCGCTCGGATCCAGCTCCTGGAGCGCACCGCCGAGAACCTCGTCGACGTGGGCCACGACAGCGGCGTCGAAGTCGATGCCACCGAGGCGCTCCAAGCCCTCGGGCTGTCCGAGGACGACGAGCTGCGCGCCGTCGGCGCGCACCACCGAGGCATCGAAGGTCCCGCCGCCGAGGTCGTAGACCGCGACGACGTCGCTCGGGGCGATGCGTTCGAGCGAGCTGTAGTACCGCGCTGCGGCGACCGGCTCGGGCACGAGGACGGCGTCGGTGATATCCGCGCGACGCACGGCGTCGCGCAGGAGATCGAGCTTGAACTCCCCCCACGATGCGGGGTGGCTGACCGCGATCGCGGTCGGTCGGGCGCCTTCCCGTTCGGTCACCCGTTCCACGACATGGGCGAGGATGTGCCCCATGAGCACCTCGGCACCGACGGGCACGCCTCCGAGGATCAACGGAGTTGGGTCGCCCAGACGTCGCTTGAACTCGCGGGCCAGGCGCGAGGGCTCGGTCAGGGCTCGGCGCTCGGCGGCGTCGCCGATCAGGACATCGCCGTGGACGCCGAGGTGAACAACGGTCGGGATGACCGCGGCTCGGGTGCCGAGGCCCACCACCTCGACTCGCCCACGGCGCGAGACTGCCGCGGAGGTGAACGTCGTACCTACATCGATGCCGACCTCGGTCACGAGCGGTTCTCCTGGTCCGGCGCGGTGCGCGTGTGTCTGCCGCACGATCCTCGGCGCATTCGGGATCGCGCGCCACGGTCGAGACGCAGATGCAGGGTCGTGGCGGCCAAGACCAGGGGTTTCCCTGGGGTCGGGCAGCCGTCGACCCGTGCCCGGTTCCAGGGATTCCCCACTAGTCGCCGCCCGTTGCCCGACCGATGCTCGTCAAGGACGACCCAGGAGGCCGAGATGAGCAACGACAACCTTCGACCGGTGAACCGCCCGCCGCGACCGGCGAGTGTGCTCGAAACGATCATCGACAACGCTGATTCCGACGGCGATGGTCTCCGCGATGTAGTGGAGGCCAAGCTGGGCACCGATCCCCACAGGGCGGATACCGACGGCGACGGCTACTCCGACGGCGCCGAGTTCGCAGCGCGATACAGACGCACTGAACCCGTGGAGCGAGCCTCCCAGCGGGCGAGTTGGTCTGTTCGGTACGCCGACCGGATCGAACGGAGAGGTGGCCTCTATCGCGACGATCGACAGTCTCGACAGCGATGGTGACACCATCCGAGACGTTCAGGAAGTCCTGGACGGCACGTCCCGATTGTCGCAAGACACGGACCGCGATGGAATTGCGGACCAACTGGAGCCGGGAGTTGGCACCGACCCTCGTCGAGCCGACACCGACCAGGATGGGCTGGACGACGGCGCCGAGGTCCATACCTTCGGCTCGAACCCACTGAATCCAGATACGGACGGCGACGGATTCAGGGACGGACTTGAAGGAGGAGAAGTCTCCGGAACCCCGCAGCCGGGCGTGAATCGGGTCACCACGCCAACGTTGCTCGCCGACGCCCAGGGCTACGACTCAGACGGCGACGGTGCCCCCGACTCGGTCGAGGTCGCTCTCGGTACGGATCCGAACGTCGAGGACACGGACGTCGACGGCCTGTCCGACGGCGACGAGGTCCAGCTCGGGACGAACCCGCTCCTGCTGGACACCGACCGCGACGGCCTCAGCGACAACTACGAGACGGGTGACATCCTCCACGACGCCACCAACCCGTTGAACGCTGACTCCGACGGCGACGGACTGACGGATGGGGAGGAACGCTTCCTCGGCACGGATCCGCTTCGCCGGGACACCGACGGTGACACCCTGGGAGACGGCGACGAGTTCCACACCCGCGGCACCAACGTGCTCGACGTCGATACCGATCACGACGGGATCCGCGACGACGTCGATGGCGATCCAACGGGCGAGGGGTACCGGATCGTCGTTGACGAGGTCAGGGCCTCCCCTGCCCTCCTCGGGCTCGTTGACGATCCTGCGGCGCCCGATCCCGAGCTCCTCGCCCAGCACGACGTGCGGGGCGAGTCCAGCCTTGCGGGGTTGAACCCTCAACCCATTCCGCCGGCGGAGTCGATCGGTGACCCGTTGGGGTTGAACCCGCAGCCCATTCCGCCCGAGGAATACATGCTGGTGTCGACCAGCGGGGAGCTGTCCGTAGCTGAAGTGGTGTTCGGCGAGGGCTGGCGAGATGGGCCAGGCATGACCGGTGACCCCGCCGGAGACCCGCTCGAGCTGAACCCGCAGCCGATCCCGCCGGCGGAGTCGATCGGTGACCCGTTGGGGTTGAACCCCCAGCCGATTCCGCCCGAGGAATACATGCTGGTGTCGACCAGCGAGGAGCTGTCCGTAGCTGAAGTGGTGTTCGGCGAGGGCTGGCGGGATGGACCCGGCATGACCGGTGACCTGGCCGGAGCGGTGTTCGCTGCAGAGGTCGATCCCGAGGACCCACCACCGGTGCAGGCGCTCGACACGGTGATCACGGCCGAGGAGGAGCCCGATCCGCCAGTTCAGGCGTTGCTCGGCGATGATGCCAGCTCCTACGCCCTGGTGGTCGAGCTGGCGGAGCCGAGCGCGTACGCAGCCGTGACCGACCTGGGGGCGGACCTCGCCGACGACGTCCTCCTCGGCATCTCGGATGCGTCATCGGACGACTTCTGGAGCTGAGACCACGGCCCGGCGGCGGGTAGCCGTTCGCTCGACGTGGGCGATTCGGCGAGGCGCTACTGTCTGGCCTCGTGATGTTTCGTTGGAGGGCGGCACTCCTCGTCACCACCTGTTTCGCGGTCTCGTGCGCCGGCTCTCCCGTGTCGACTGAGGATCCCGCAGCGCCAGCCAGCGTGACCACCACGGCCGTGCGAACGACGATGCCGGCACCGACTCGAGAGCAGGCGATTTCTGCGCTCGAGGCATCGTGTCAGCCCACGTTGCTCGCCCACGCCACACTCGACCGGCAGCTCGACGACCCCGACGACGTGTCCGGCTACGTCGATGGCCGGCTGGAGCTGACACGCCAGAGCATCGTCGATCTCGACGAGATCGTGCCCCCCGCGGGCGATGCCGAGGTATTCGCAGAGGTCCGGGCGTACTTGTCCGAGGCCGAACTGATCTTGGCCGGGGTGCGGAGCATGGACCTCTCCGACCTGTCCCCCGACGGCCCCGTCGGTCGGGCGCTCGACCACGCCGACGAGCAACTGCTGTTCGCCGCCGCCTCACTGGTGCAGTACGGGGCGGATTGCCGACCCGTCTCGCCGCCCGTCGTGGTTGCCGCGTCGCCGGAAGGCGCGGGGAGGCTCCGCGAGCTCGCCCCGGTCGCCGAGATCGTGGTCGCCCCGCCGGGTGCCGACAACAATCGGATCGCCGCCGATGGGTCCGGGGCCTGGGTGGCGTTCAAGTTCGTGCCCACGCTCGTCCACATCGACCACAGCACCAACGAAGTGGTGGCGACGATCGAGACCGGAGCGCTCCGCCCACAATGGGTGACCGCCTTCGAGGGAGCGATCTGGGCCGCGCTCGAGGATCGCTTGCTCCGGATTGACCCGGTGACCGAGCAGATCATCGACGAGTGGCCGCAGTCCGACTTCGCTCCCATCGGCGACGTGTACCCAACGCCGTCCGGAGGCGTCGTGGTGGCGTGCCACGACGGTCGTCTCATCGTGTTCGACGAGTCGACGCTCACGATCCGGTCCGAGGTGCCGGCGCCCCTCACGCCGTGCATCGCGCTGGGCCTGCGTGACGGGCGGGTGATCCTCGCCGGTCACCTCGACTCGGCCGACCGGCCCACCTCTGAGGGGCAGGCCGCGGGTACCGGTGAGCCCCTGGTCGCCATCGGCGACCCGGCTACAGGGGAGATCGAGGCCGTCCTCGGTACGTACGACGGCGATCTGCACGGTGTCGTCGAAGGCGACACGGATGTGTGGGCCGAGATCTACACGGTGGGCATCATCCGGTTCCCGCTCGACGGCTCGGGGCCGGTCCTCTACGAACGCCCGGGCGAGGGCGCCATCGTCCCGACCTACGGTGGCGGGGCTTACTGGACCACTCGGCCCGACGAGCAGCGCATCGTGCGGGTTGATGAGGTCACGGGAGAGATCGAGGAGTTCAACGCCGGGCCAGGGGTCAACGCGCTCGCCTATCACGACGGCGTGTTATGGGCCTCGAACTCCGACGCGGGCACGGTCATGCGTTTCGACGTCCTGCCCTGGCCCCCCGCCGGGTGATCGGTCGGGCCGCGTTCACGTTCGAGCCCGCCAGCACCCCTGTTGGTGCGATGGGCACGAAGGACTTCGAGTGAGGCGACCGGGCAGACCGTTCGGTTATTGGCAGTCGCTCGACGCGGTGCAGCCCTCCGACGTGTGGGACACGGCGCGGCGGCGCTCGCTAGCGGTCGAGCGTCCGCCGTCCCCCTCCAGGCGAGCGGTCGATCGTCGACGCTGGGTGTACCCGGTCACTCTGGCCAGCGGCGCGGCGGTCGTCGCGCTCCTGGCGCGGCTAGTGGTCACTGCGAGTACGGGACCGGTGTTGACCGGCGTTCCCTCGTCGATCGCCGTGCTCGAACGCATCGATTTGCCCGGCCATCCAATCGCCGAACAGCTGTCCTTGGCAGCCGATGGTGACCTGGTGTGGCTGGGCGATGAGTCGGTGGGGGAGCTCGTGGCCTGGCGTGTCGCCGGCGGTGAGAGCCACTCGGTGGTCGAGGTGTCCGTTGCCGTCGTCGACGTCGCCGCGGTGGGTGAGTCGGCCATCGTCGTAGATGCCGACGGCGTGATCTCCGAGGTCAACGCGAGCGGCGAGGTGATCGAGATCGCCCGTCCTGAGCGAGGAAGCATCGTGCCGGGCACCGAATTGGTGGCCGATGAGCGACACATCGCCGTGTCGGGGTGGGGTGGGTACGACGTGGTCCTCGTAGACCGGCGGTCCGGGGAGCTGACGCAGCTCGAGCTCGACGACGTCCCCGACGCTGTCGCCCTGGGCAACGACCGGTTGTGGCTGGTCGAGGCGGATCGGCGGACGCTTCGCATCTTCGACGCCACCGGCCCTGACCTCCTCGCCTCGCTCGTGCTTCCCGCGGTCGACGGTCTGGCCGCCGTTGGCGATTCGGCTTGGGTCAGCTCGCGCGCGTCCGGCCAGCTGATCCAGTTGACGTCGTCGCTCGACATCGAAGCGTCGACGGCGCTGAGCGATCCGCCCTCCGCGCTGGTCGTGGGCGCCGGCGTGGTGGCGGGCCGGGGGATCGGTCTGACCCTGGTCAGCGCGAACGACGAGGCCGTCGCGACGTTGGCTATCGCTCCCACTGATCCCCTTGCCCCTCTGGCCGGTTCCGCGGATCACCTGTGGTCGTGGTCGTCATCGACGGAGAGCCTGGTGCGGCTGGGTGAGCGCTGATGGCCCGGTGAGCCCGGGTCGGGCGGATGAGCCCCAGGATCGGATCGACGCCATTGAGGCGGTGTACCGGCGGGAGGCGGCGCGGCTGTGGCGATCGGTCTACGCGTCCACGGGAGACCGGGCGGTGACCGATGACGCGGTCGCGGAAGCGTTCGCCCAGTTGATCCGGCGTGGTGACGACGTGCGAGATCCCGTGGCGTGGGTGTGGCGCAGCGCGTTTCGCATCGCCGCCGGCGAACTGAAGAGGCGAGGCCGGTCGACGGAGTTCGGCGCCCAGCACTCGGTGGTCGCGCCCACGGGAGTCGAAGCCCTTCCGCTCGTCGACCTCCAACGCGCCTTGGCCCAGCTGTCGCCGATGCAACGACACGCCGTCGTGCTCCACGACTACGCCGGGTTCCCCTCGCGGCAGGCGGCCGGGATCATGGGGTCGACGGAGGCGGCCACGAGGGTTCACCTCATGCGCGGTCGCCGCCGACTCCGGGCACTCCTCGGCGAGTAGCCCCGGTTCGCACCGATCCCTTTCGAACGTCGCTGTTCACGAATCGCCTTCGTCGCGTTCCTGAAGCCATGACGGGGATCTGCCGGGGAGGGCGACGATGCACGGTGCACACGGTTCGAGCGGCGAGGTACTTCACGGGCGCGCCGATGAGCTCAGCCAGATCCAGGCGGCGGTGGGGGAGGCGGCCGAGGGCCCGAGCACGACGTGGATGGTGACCGGCGAGCCCGGGGTTGGTAAGACGGCGTTGCTCGACGCGGCCGCCGAGTCCGCGCCGAACGTGACCGTCCTTCGGGCATGCGGCGTCGAGGTGGAGGCCTCCATGGGGTTCTCTGGTCTGTTCACCCTGCTGAGGCCACTTCTGCCGATGTTGTCGAGTCTCCCTGAGCCGCAGGCCGCGGCGTTGGGCTCGGCATTCGCGCTCTCACCCCCGTCGAAACCGGATCGGTTCGGCTTGGGTGTCGCCACGCTCGGGCTCCTGGCGCGAGCCGGCGAGGAACGCCCCATCGTGTGCGTCGTGGACGACGTTCACTGGCTCGATCCGATCTCGGCGGAGGTCATCGGGTTCGTCGGCCGCCGAGTCCAGAACGAACGGGTCGTGGTGCTGGCGGCGGGCCGCGAGTCGCTGGATCCGATGTTTGGAGCTGGCGCCCGGCGGATCGACCTGGGACCGCTCGATCTGCGCGCCTCGATCCGGCTGCTCGCGGGGTGTGGGGTCGAGTCCCAGGTGGCGCGACGGATCCACGAGGAGGTCGGTGGTGTGCCCCTGGCCCTTCGGCTGGTGGCCGACGCCTTGACACCCGATCAGCGTCGCGGTGTCGAGCCGATCATGGGCCCGTTGCCGCTCGCCGACGGTCTGGCGGAGTCCTTGGTCTCCCGACTCGACTCGTTGCCCGAGGACACGGCGCGGGGTCTGGCGCTGATGGCGACATCGGCCGACGACAGTCGTCGTTGGATCGATGAGCTCCTGCACGAGGCCGGGGTCTCGATGCTCGACCTGGCGGAGGCCGAACGAGTCGGATTGGTCGGCGTTCACCTGGACCGTGTCTCGTTCACCCATCCATTGGCCCGAAGTTCGGTGTGGGCGGCAACCGATCCCGTGATGCGTCGGTGGGCGCACGGTCAATCCGCCGAGGCTGCTCGACGCGTCGGTGACCGAGAGCGCGAGTCGTGGCACCGAGCGGCAGCCGCGGTGTCGACCGACGAGGAGCTGGCCTGCATGCTCGACCTCACGGCGACGGCCAATGCGGCCCGCGGCGACGTTGCTGCGGCGTGTCAAGCGGCGTTGGCGGCAGCGCGTCTGAGTGAGACGATCGACTCGTCATGCCAGCGTCGGTTGATGGCCGGGATGATGGCCGCCCGTGCCGGCCTGCCGGCCATGGAGATCCTGCAGGCTGTTGTCGACGAACTCGGCGCCACGGCGACGGTGCGGGGTGATGCGCTGGTGGCGCTGTTGGTGACCTCGGCATGGACTGGCGTGGCGCACGACAGCATCGACACCCTGAGGCCGGTGATCGAAGAGATCGCTCAGGACCCGTTTCGGCGATCGATCATCGAATCTGTTCAGGCCGCGGTGGCCTGGCGCAACGCCGATCTTGCCGGCTATGGCCCGATGGCCGACCGGGCCTGGGCAACGACGTGCGACGCTCTGCCCGAGCCGGAGCGGTACAGCACACTCGGGGCCATCAACGCGGCCATCGCCGGACTCGTCGACCGGCCGCTCGACTCGGAACCGAGGGCGATCCTGGGACGCTGCGTCGACGCGTTCGCCGACGGCCACGACGACGAGGTGCTCACACCTCTCAGCATCGCTCTCCTACTCGCCGGCGACCTGGAGGTCCTGGAGGACGTGCTGGCCGGCGGCATCGATCGCGCTCGACGGCGGGCTGCCGTACCGACGCTGGCGTGGCTTTCGGCGTCGCGCGCCATGTTCCGATTGCGCCTCGGCGACTTGACCCGTGCCGCCTCCGACGCGGCTGCGGCGCTCGACCACGCGGAGCTCGCGGGAATCGACTACGCCTACGAGCAGGCGGCCGTGATGGCCGCCACCGTGGGGGCGGTCTTGGGCCGGCCCTATGAGCTTTCGGCCGACTTGAACCCCAGCTGCCTTCTGCTCGCTGAGCATGCAGCTGCACTCGTCCACCTCGCCGCTGGCGAACCGGTCGCGGCGGCTAACCGGCTCATCGCCCTGTGGGACGACCCAGTGATCCGGAGATTTGCGGTCACCGCGATCCTACCCATCGGCGCCGACCTCCTGGATGCCTTGGTATGGATGGGCGACCTCGGCACGGCCCAGCGCGTCGCCTCCGAATGGCAGGAGTTGCGCCCATCGGAGCCCAACCCGGTGATGGCGATGCTGCAGGCCCGTGGCCGGCTCATGGTGTGCGCCGATGCCGACATCGACGAGCTCGCCGACGTAACGGTGTCGATGCCGTCGAGCATCGCCGCGTTCGAGCGGGGCCGCACCATGCTGGCTCTGGGAGAGCGACTTCTCGCGGCCAGGCGTCGCGCTGATGCCCGATCGGCATTGTCGGAAGCCGTCGAGCTGCTTGCCGCAGCGGGTGCCCGCCCGTTCGAGACGCGGGCCCGGAGGCAGTTGGATCCAACGCATGTCGTCAAACCAGCAACACCGGTCAGCGGCATCGGCTCGCTCACGGCGAGGGAGCTGCACGTGGCGTCCCTCGTGGCCGGGGGGCGTTCAAACCGGGAAGTCGCAGACGCGACGTTTGTCTCGACCAAGACGGTCGAGATGTACCTATCCCGCGTCTACCGCAAGCTCGACGTCCGTTCGCGCGCCATGCTCGCCGCCCGTTTCGGCGCCGAGCTGGGCGAGGCTGTTCGGCGATAGCAGAGGCCAACGTGGCAGGCCAAGACCGTGTTGGCGGCCCTGGCCTCGGCGCCCCCCAGTACTCTCTGACACCATGCGCATCGTCACGTTCGAGTCCGCCGACGGCCCTTCCGTGGGTGTGGTCACCGGCATTGGCGCCGAATCAGTCGTCGCTGACTGCGGCCCCGAGTTCCACCCGATCAGCCGGTTGCTCGGTGCGGCTCGCCTCGACCTGCTGGCCGACGCGGCGACCACCGCCCCCTCCGTGCCGCTCTCGTCGGTCACGCTGCTGCCCCCGATCCCGGAACCCCGGCGCATCCTCTGCATCGGCCTCAACTACCACGCCCACCGAGCCGAGACGGGACGGGGCCAAGACACCGAGCATCCGACCGTGTTCACCCGGTTCCCGTCGTCGCTCGTCGGGCATGGCGTGCCGATCGAGGTGCCGCGAGCGAGCAGCAAGCTCGACTACGAGGGCGAGCTGGCGGTGATCATCGGAAAGCCGGGTCGGGCCATCCCTGCCGCCGACGCGCTCGATCACGTCGCCGGCTACTCATGCTTCATGGACGGCAGCGTGCGCGACTACCAGCGCCACACCTCGCAGTTCACCCCCGGGAAGAACTTCGACCGCTCGGGTTCCTTCGGCCCCTGGCTGGTCACCCCCGACGAGGTGCCCGACCCGACGGCGCTCCGGCTCCAGACCCGGGTGAACGGGGAGGTCCTCCAAGACGCGACCACCGATCTGTTGATCTTCGACCTCCCGACCCTCATCTCGTTCTGCTCGATCTTCACCACACTGGAGCCGGGCGATGTCATCGCCACCGGCACCCCGGGGGGCGTCGGGTCGGCGCGCGATCCCCAGATCTGGCTGACCGAGGGCGACACCGTGGAGGTCGACATCAGCGGGATCGGCATCTTGTCGAACCCGGTCGTCAGCGAGTCCTGACCCTCCCTTGTCGGCGTCTGGTGAGGGAGATGGTCGCATGAAAGCGATGCAAATCGTATAGTTCGAGCAGTGGAATCGGTCTACTACCGTCGTCTCATCGACGACGACCTCGACGAGCTGCTCGACGAGCTCCCGGCGATCGCGATCGAGGGCGCCAAGGGCGTCGGAAAGAGCGCCACGGCGTTGCAGCGGGCCAAGACCGTGCTTCGTCTCGACGACGTGGCTGACCGAGAACTGCTCGCCGCGTACCCGGCTCGCCTCCGGGAGGCGGATCGCCCGGTCCTTCTCGATGAGTGGCAGCGACTTCCGGCTTCATGGGACATGGTTCGACGCGAGGTCGATCGTGATCCGACCGGCGGACGATTCCTGTTGACCGGGAGCGCTACGCCACCTCCGGACACGCCGCTGCACAGCGGAGCGGGACGAATCGATCGCCTGCGACTCCGGCCGCTGAGCTTGGCGGAGCGGAAGCTCGGCCCCGAGCCGACGGTGAGGCTGCGCGATCTGCTTTCAGGCGAACGCGCCGAGGTGAGCGGCACCACCGACCTCGAGCTGCCCGACTACGTCGACGAGATCCTCGCCTCGGGTTTCCCTGGGATCCGGACCCTGGGCGAACGGGCACGGGAGGTTCGACTCGATGGGTACATCGACCGCATCATCGACGTCGAGTTTCCTGAGCTGGGCCATCGGGTGCGCCGTCCGGCAAGTCTGAGGGCGTGGCTGGCGGCCTATGCCGCGGCCACGGCGTCGACGACGAGCTACGACGCTCTCCTTCGCGCCGCGACCCCAGGACACGACGACAAACCCTCCAAGGCCACCACCATCGCGTACCGCGACACCCTCGAGCGGCTGTGGCTCCTCGACCCGGTGACCGGATGGTGGCCGACCCGGAACAGTTTCGGTCGGCTGGCACGTTCACCCAAACACCACCTCGCCGACCCGGCGCTCGCGGCGCGGTTGCTCGGGGTCGGCCGCCGTCATCTCCTGTCGAACCAAACGCCGGCTCCCCACGGTGACTGGCCATTGCTCGGAGCGTTGTTCGAGTCTCTGGTGACGTTGTCGATCCGCGTCTATGCCCAGCGCTGTCGAGCCCGAGTGTCCCACCTGCGCAGCGGCAATGGGGACCACGAGATCGACCTCATCGTGGAAGGTGACGATCGCCGCATTGTGGCGATCGAGGTGAAGCTCACACCGACCGCGACCGACGACGACGTGAAGCAGCTCCGGTGGATCGAACGCGTCGCCGGGGCCGATGTCGCGGATCGGGTGGTGGTGACGACTGGGCGGCACGCCTACCGGCGGCCCGACGGCGTCGCCGTCGTCCCCGCGAGCCTGCTCACCGCGTGATCGCGCGGACCTGACGCGGCCGCCCGGCCGAGCGATCGCTCAGGTCACTCGTCGGGGAGGGTGCTGATGAAACCCAGACCGGCCTGGAATCGCTCGCGCTCCCGCTCGAAATCGTCCTCGAGGTCCTCGATGTCGTCGATGTCATACGTGAGCGGCACCGGCATGCTCACGCCACACAGGAACCCGAGGCTGGCGCTCGTCGCCTCGATGCCCAGGGCGTCGCCGGTGACCAAAGATCGCCACTGTAGGTAGATGTCGTCGGGTGCCTCGACCACGACCCGCTCAGGATCGAAGGCGTACGGGCCGGCCAACGCGTTGTAGCGCTCGTAGAACGCGGCCGCGGCCCGGTACTCGGCTCCGATCGCTCCGAGATCGAGGGCGCTGACGTCGTTGAAGAACTGGAAGAGCACCTCTTCGATCGGCGTCAGGACGGGGTTGATGATGCGGTCGACGACCTCGGCCTCCAACTCGTCGACCCGGGCGCACAGGGCGTCGACCGGTTCCAGTGGCGGGGGGATGGTCGTGGTGGTCGTCGTGGCTTCGGTGGTCGTGCTCGGGGCGGCCGACGATTCGTCCTCACCGTACGTGTCCAGCTTCAAGACGAGGACCACGATCGCCACCCCGACGACGATGACGACCAGCAGGCCGCGCACCTCCGCTCTCCACACGACTCGCAGCTCCTCGTAACCGTCGCCCCGACCATCGTAGGAGGCCGAGACCCGAGGCTGGCGCCATGCCAGGTACGAAGGCTCAGTCTGCGAAGGCGGGGATCACGTGGGTGCCCATGAGCTCGATGGAGCGCATGACCTCCTCGTGGCTGATCTTGTACGGGTTCAGCAGGCAGAAGAGCAGGTCACAGCCGATCGCCTCATATCGCTTCGCCAGCTCGATGCAGCGATCGGGATCGCCGACGACGGCGGCCCCGGAATCCCACAGGTAGTCCATCGTCAACATCGACGTGACCCCGGATTGCTGGCGATCGAGCGCCTCTCCGGCGTACGCGTAGTTGCCGAGCTCGGTGGCCCCGGCCCCGCCCTCCTGCATCCACTCGGCCAGGCTGGCGATGTGGCGCACTGCGGTCTTCGGGTACCACAGGAACGACTCCTCGGCGCCGACGCGTGCCGCGTCGTTCGTGTCGGCGCAGTGGACCATCGTGAACGTGGCCGCCTGCTCGTTGCGGAACTTGCCGAGGGGCTCAACGCAATCGGCCTGCCCGCGCCGATACTCGGCGATGCGAGGCGCCAGCTCCTCGGGCGGCTGACCCACGGTGAACGACAGCAGGCCGAGGCCTCGGACGCCGACCTCGTAATGACCCTCCACACTCGATGTCGCGGCCCAGATCGCCGGATGCGGATCCTGCCGCGGTTTGGGATGCACGCGGCGCGGCGGCGACTGCCAGTACGTGCCGTCCATGGCGTAGGTGTCGTTGGTCCAGGCGCCGACCACGTGGCGGATCGCCTCCTCCCACTGCTGGCGCGTCTGGGTGGGATCGACCCCGAAACCCTCCAGCTCGGCGCGAGTCGACGAGCGACCGGTCCCGAACTCGACCCGCCCGTTGCTGATGAGGTCGAGCACGGCGACCGATTCCGCGGTGCGCAGCGGGTGGTTGTACGGCTTGGGCATGAGCCTGACGCCGTAGCCGATGCGCAGGTTCTCGGTGACCGCGGCGATGTGGCCGTACAACACCTCGGGGTTCGAGCAGTGCGAGTACTCGTCGAGGAAGTGGTGCTCGACCGTCCAGAACGAATGGAAGCCCATCCGGTCGCCGAGCTTCACCTGCTCGATGGTCTCCTGGTAGGCCCGGTACTCCGAGTCCCGATCCCATGGTTTGGGCACCGGGATCTCGTAGAACATGGCGAACTTCATGCCCATCGCTGTCCCCCTGAGGTGTGGCTCGAGGCGACGGTAGTTGCGTCCTCGACTGCCGTCACGTTCTGCGACGGCGTTCTGGGAGAACCCGCGGGGTGAGCGCTAGCGTCGGGCGACCTCTCGAACAGGAGCCGCTGCGCATGCCCGTCGACCCCGAACTCCAAGCCGTCATCGACATGATGCCCCCGACCTTCGACGGCGTGGCGGAGCTGGATGTGGCCACCATGCGAGCCGGCATGGAGATGAACCAGATGCCCGCCTCCCATGAGATGGCCTCGGTGGAGGACCGTGAGATCGAGGGACCCGCCGGACCCGTGACGCTGCGGATCTACCGGCCCCACGAGGCCACCGGGGCCGGTGTCGTCTTCTTCCATGGTGGCGGCTGGGTCGTGGGAAGCCTGGCGACGCATGACAACCAGTGCCGTCAACTGGCGCACCTGTCCGGAGCCACATTCGTCTCCGTCGACTATCGGCTCGCCCCCGAGCACCCGTTCCCCGCTGCGGTCGACGACTGCCTCGCCGCGACCTCTTGGGTGGCGGCCCACGCCGACGAGGTCGGCATCGATCCCGGGCGGCTCGCCGTGAGCGGCGACAGCGCGGGCGGCAACCTCGCCGCCGTCGCCGCCCTCGACGCTCGTGATGCTGACGGCCCGGCGTTGCGCTTCCAGGCTCTCATCTACCCGTGTTGTGACGCGGACCCCACCCGGTGGCCGTCGTTCACGGAGAACGCCACCGGCTACATGCTCTCCCGCGATGCGATGGATTGGTTCTACGGCCACTACCTGCCCGACGCCCAGGATCGGACCCATCCGCGCGTGGCGGTGGCGCGCCGAATGGACCTGGCCGGTCTGCCACCGGCCTACATCGTGACGGCGGGCTTCGACCCGCTCCGCGACGAGGGCGAGGCGTACGCCGCCGCACTCGAGGCCGCCGACGTCCCCACCACCCTCGTCCGCTACGAGACGGCCATCCATGGGTTCTTCGGGATGAGCGCCGCGTCCGCCCTCTCGTCTCGCGCCAATGCCGAGCTGGCGGCGGTGTTGCGCCGAGAACTGGCATGACGTGACCAGCACCCCGCGGCGCTCGTTCGTCGCGCTCTATGTGCTCAGCGGCTGCCTGTCCCTCGGGTACGGGTTCATCTTCACGATGTTGCGCGAGCTCGCTGACGCGTTCGGCTTCAGCGACGCCGCCGTCGGGGCCATCGCGGCGTCCGGATTCCTCGCCGGGTTCGTGGCCCAATCGACGCTGTCCCGGTTCGCCGACCGGGGTCACGGTCAGTTGATGCTGCGGGCCGGCATGGTGTCGGTG
This sequence comes from uncultured Acidobacteriota bacterium, assembly GCA_963732655.1. Classification (GTDB taxonomy): domain Bacteria; phylum Actinomycetota; class Acidimicrobiia; order Acidimicrobiales; family SHLQ01; genus CAVTWS01. The sequence continues at coordinate 784,738 of CAVTAI010000017.1, forward strand.
ATCAGCGGGGCGCTATGGATGTGCGTGGCCACCGAGATCTGGCAGTTCGTGGCGGCCCGGATCCTGGTCGGTCTCGGCAGCGGCGTCGCCAACCCGGTGCTGCGCCGCGTCGTCATCATGCGAGATCCCGAGCACATCGGTCACAACATGGGCCGACTGATGTCGGCCGACATGACCGGGTTCGTGATCGGTCCGGCGCTCACCGGCCTGCTCGTCGAGTTCGGTCTCCGAGTCCCCTTTGTCGTGCTCGCAGTGCTCTACGCGTGCGTGATCCCCGCCGCGTTGAGCATCGAGTCGCCACCCCCTCTGGAGGGGTCTGGAGGCAGCGCCAACCGACGCCTGCTGGCCCAACCGGAGATCGTGGGTACCCTCGCCGTCGGCGCCGCGTTCTTCGCGGTCGTCGGCTTGTGGGAGGCCACGTGGGCGTTGCTGCTCGGTGACCTCGGAGCCGAGACGTGGTTCGTCGGGCTCACGGCCAGCCTGTTCACGTCGCCCATGATCATCCTGGCCCCGATCGGCGGCCGATCGGCGCAACGCCGCGGCCCGCTCCGGGTGGCGACCGTCTCGACGCTGATCGCGGCTGCGTGCATGGTCGTCTACGGCATCGTGGGTGAGTTCCGTCCCGATCCGCTCCCCGACGACCCACCCGTCCACATCGCCGCCCTGGCCATCCTGTTCGTCGTCTCGGTGGTGCATGCGGTAGCCGACTCGTTCACCATGCCGGCCAACCAGGTAGCGATGGCGCGTGCCGCCCCGCCGGGCGACATCGCCGCCGCCCAGGGGCTGTTCTCGGCGTGCGGGCTCCTGACGTCGTTCGTGGTGGCGGCCGGCGGCGCCGCGTCCTACGACACGCTCGGCCCGTTGCCGACCTTCACGGCCATCGCGGCGGTGATGGTGGTGCTGGTCGTGGTCGCTCGGCGTCGTGCTCCGGGGCTGATCGACCCCGGCCCGATCACTGCCGCCGAACCGGCGCGAGCAGGAGTGAGCGAGGCGGCCGCCAGGGGTGAGGGGCCGGCCAGCAGCTAGGCTCCGCGCCGCCGGGAGCGATCCCCCGGCTGACTTCGGAGGAGCGACCCATGCTGGTCGAAAGCACCACGGTGCCACTCGGTGGCACCGCCCCGGACTTCACGCTGCCGATGGTCGGAGGCGGTGACCTGACGCTGTCGGAGCGTCGGGGCGCGCCCGTCGTGCTCGTCTTCCTGCGGGGCTTCCTCTGACCGCACTGCCGAGAGTTGCTCACGCAGTTGCGTGCGCGTCACGACGAGTTCACGAGCCGAGGTGCCGAGGTGATCGCCGTCGCCCCCGGGGGGATGGGCAACGACGCCGACAAGTACGTGGCCAAGAACGGCCCGTTCCCGTTCCCGATCCTGATCGACGACCGCCACGACGTCTTCGACGCGTATGACGTGATGAGCAAGCTGCGGTCACTGGGACAACGACCCGCACAGTTCGTCATCGACGCCGCCGGCACGGTCGTGTACAACCAGGTCGGGACCTGGCAGACCGACATCCCCCCGATCGACGAAACCCTGCAACGCCTCGACTAGCGCTTTCGACCTCACTTGCTCGCTGCGCTCGCTCCGTTCGGCCGAGCTTGATCGAGCCGGCTTCGCCGGCGCTCGTCCTTGCTACGCCGGGATGGCGGAGCCACACCAGCGCAGGTTCAGGGAATGCCGGTACCGTTCACGGCTTCTCGCGGCGCTCTGGCGGTGGCTCAGCTGTCTAGGGACGCAGGGTCTGATGCGACGCCGCGGGCGATGAGGTCGTCGACGGTCGCGGGGTCCTTGCCGAGATCGGCGAGCACCTCGCGGGTGTGTTCGCCCAACTCCGGGGCGATCGACCGGGGCGCCCACGGCGTGCCATGGAAGTCGACGGGCGTGGCGATCATGTAGGTGCCGGACGAACCGTCGGGTACGACCACCATGGCGCCGCTCGGCTCGAACTGCGGATCGACGAGGAGATCGTCGGGGCTGTTCACGGGTGCCCAGAAGAAGTCCTGCTCGGTGGCGAAGATCTCGGCCCACTCGTCGAGCGACTTGGTGGCGAACTCCGCGTCGAGCAGGGAGATGAGCTCGGTGGCGTTCTGCGCCCGACCGATCGGTGTGGCGAACCGTGGGTCCTCGAGCCATTCCGGGTGGCCGACGGCCCGCGCCAGCGGAGGCCAGTGACGAACTCCTTCCAGCCCAACGACCCAGAACCGTCGCCCGTCGCCCGCGGTGTAGTTGTTGACCGTCGGGTTGCCCATCGTGGCTCGGGTACCGCCGACCGCGTTGCGCCCCCACATCAGGGTCATGTTGAGGTCGAAGCTGATCGTGTACGCCCCTTGCCGCAGCAGCGACGTGGACACCAACTGCCCCTCGCCTGTTCGTTCACGCGAAGAGCGCGGCTGAGATGGCGGCGGCGCCGGCCAGGCCGACAGAGTGGTCGCCCATGCCGCCGCGTTGGAACGGAGGGTCGGCGCCCGGCGCGGTCAGCAGATGGGCGATACCGGAGCGGGCCCAGAACGCAGCGATGTCGTAGGCGGCGCGGTCGGCGTCTGGTCCTTCGCGTCCGTACCCGGTGACGTGAGCGTAGACGAGCTTCGGGAACCGGGAGGCGAGGGTGTCGTAGTCGAGGTCGATGCGCTCCAAGGCCGAGGGACGGAGGTTGGTGAGAAAGACATCGGCGCGCGCGATCAGTTCGATCGCGATGGCGCGGCCCTCCGGATTTTGGAGGTCGAGCACGACGCCACGCTTCGATCGGTTGTCCATCTCGAACGGCGGGTTCGTGCCCATGTCCGAGCCGAACATGGCAGCGAAGGTCCGGGCCGGGTCTCCGGAGGCGGGTTCGATCTTCACCACCTCGGCACCCCAGTCGGCGAGGATCCCTCCGGCCGCGGGGCCGGCCACCCACACCCCCAACTCGACGACCTTGATGCCATCCATCGGTCCCGGCACAGCGCCTCCTGAGTCGAACGTGCGAGCCGCTGCTGGTCCGCTGGCGTTTGGGCTCTCGTTAGTGCGCGCCACGTGGTGGGCGCAAGCTGGAGCGACGAATCAGGTCTGGAACGGGCTGCCCACGCCCGGGGCGTACACCGGTCCCGGGACGGGTTCGACCGGTGCGGGTTCGAGGGCCGCAGGCGGGGGAATGAGCTGTTCGTTGTAGCGAAGCTGGTGCTCGAGGTCCGGTGCGGCCAGTGGGCGGTGGAACAAGAAGCCCTGGACCCGCTGAACCCCGAGCTCCTGGAGGATCTCGAACTGGGTTTCGGTCTCGACGCCCTCGGCCACCATCTCCAAGCCGAGCGCGTTGGCCATGGCCACGATCGCCTGAACGATCGCTTCGTCGACGGAGTCCTGCCCCAGCCCGTTGACGAAGCTCTTGTCGATCTTGAGGACGTCGACCATGTCGAGTCGGCGCACGTAGCTGAGCGAGGATCGACCGGTACCGAAATCGTCGATGGCCAGGTTGACGCCGAGCCGCTTGAGGTCCCGGAGCACCGACAGCGAGCTGTCGAGGTGTTCCATGATGACGTCCTCGGTGATCTCCAGGGTCAACAGCCATGGAGGCAGCGCCGCCCAGTCGAGGACCCGTTCCACCTTGGCCACGAACTGCGGATCGATCAGCTGGCGCTCGGCCACGTTGACGCCGACCTTCACCGGGTGGGCGCTCAACAGGCCGTGGTTCCAGATCGAGGTCTGGGCGACCGCCTCGCGCAGGACCAGCTCGCCCAGGGGAGCGATGAGGCCCGCTTCCTCGGCGACGCCGAGGAACGATCCCGGGCTGACCAGACCCATACCCGGGCGGTTCCACCGCACGAGCGCCTCGAAGGCGGCGAGGGACCGGTCACGGGACTCGACGATGGGCTGGTAGTGGACGTCGAGTTTCGAATCCTCCAGCGCGATGCGGAGCGCTTGTTCGATGTCGAGACGACCGAGGGCGTCCCGCCGCTGGGCCTCGTCGAACACGGACAGACCGGTCTTCTCCCGCTTGGCGCGGTACATGGCGACGTCGGCGTCGCGAACCAGCTCCCGCGAGGTGCGAGGGTTGAACTTGTCCATGGTGGCGACACCGATGCTCGGCGTGACCACGTGATCGACACCGTTCTTGAGCGGGACGGGTGTCTCGAACGCGTGCAGGATCTGGCGGGCGATGGCCACGGACGAGTCCGACGTCAGCAAACCACGGCAGATCACCACGAACTCGTCGCCGCCGAAGCGGGCGACGATGTCGGATGCACGGACGGCGGTGGCGATCCGTTTGGCCACCTGCTTGAGCAGGTCGTCACCCGTCTCGTGGCCCATGGTGTCGTTGATGACCTTGAACCGATCGAGGTCGAGGAACAGCACGCCCAGGGCGGTGCTGTCCCGGAGAGACTCGGTCACGGCCACTTCGAGGGCCCGCAACAGGCCGTGCCGGTTCGGGAGCCCCGTGAGCTGGTCGAGGTTGGCCTGGCGGCTCGTCTGGGTGAGCCTCTTCTCGATCTGGTCGGTGTGCTCGTCGCCGAGGCTGGCGATGGTCGTGGTTCCCAACGTCACGGCCACTCCGGCCGCGATGGCGGCGATCACGATCTCCGGCCGGCCGGCGGCGATCGTCAGTTGGAGCGTGAGCGCCGCCGAGGCGGTGATGAGCCCGCCGACGCCCGCGACGGGCCAACGCACCGCTCGACGCGGGGGCAGGGGATCGTCTCGCCGATCACTCGGGGCGGGCGCCGAGGTCATGCCTCACCATCGGCATCCGCGCCGTGAAGATGAAGCGATTGAGCGCCCTCGGCGAGGCGTGGTCTTGCCGCCGTGCGCCCCTACCCTGATCGGCATCGAGATCCTGGTGGTGTGTACCGGCAATACGTGCCGCTCGCCTATGGCAGCCGCGCTCCTGCACGACGCCTTCTCCGGCGCCGGGATGCCGTTGGTACGGGCCCGATCCGTCGGCACGCTCGGCTGGTCGGGGCGCCCCGCGACCTCCTCGGCGGTCGACGCGCTCGCGGAGATCGGCGTCGATCTCAGCGCGCACATCAGCACGAAGTTGTCCGGCGCGGACATCGCGTCGGCGGACATCGTTCTGGCCATGACGCGGGTCCACGCCGGAGCAGTTCTGGCGCACGATCCGGCGGCCGCCGAACGCACCTTCCTGCTGCCCGAGCTCGCTCGTCTGGCCTCTCGGCTCGGTGCCCCGTCACCCGACGAGCCGATCAGGACCTGGGCCGGCCGAGCAGCCGCCAGCCGGCCCCGACTGGTGCCGATCGGTCGAGCCGGAGACGAGATCGACGACCCGGCCGGACATCCGATCGAGGTGTACCGCGCCACCCGTGATCTCCTCCGCCGCCACATCGAGACGCTGGTGCGGGAGTGGGCGGGTCAGGCGGTCGTCGCCTCCTCTACCGACGGCTCCTCAGCCGTCGGCGCAGTTGGCGCTCAGCCACCCCCGCACCGTCGACTGTGACGACGCCACGTCGGGGTCGGTGAGCAGGATCGCCACCTGGTTGGCGGTGTCAGGCGCGGTCGGATCGAGCGCCTCGATCTCGCTCGCCGTCGTGGCCAGGACCGTGAGGGCGCGGCGCACCTCGTTCGGCGCGTCCCGGGCGGCGGCGGTGAGCACGTCCGACGCACCGACCTGATCGGGCCCGAGCATCGACGCGTCGTCGAGCTGGGCGCAGATCTGGGCCGTGGACTGGCCGTCGTCGTCTTCATCCACGGCGCACGACACCAGCGTCAGCGCCGCCGCGAGGCCGTTCCACCACACGTGCCGGGGCCGGACCGTTCGACGCATCGCTCAGAGCATCCCCAGCTCGCGTGCGAGGTCCTGAGCCTCGATCGTGCCCCCGTTCGGGAACTGGTCGCGGTGGCTGACGACGTGGGCGGCCACCCGACCGATGACCGCAGGTTCGACCCCCTGCTCGGCGATGTGGGCCGTCTCGGCGCCCTGGAGCAGGACCCGCTCGGTGGCGACCATGCCCGGCTGGAGGTTGAAAGCGGTGATCCCGTCGGACCCGTACTCGACCGCGAGGTGGACGGCGAAGCGATGGAATCCACCCTTGGAACAGCCGTACCCGGTACCCCAGCCCCCTTGGCCCGGCGGAGCGGGCGGGCGGTGGTACCCGGCCCCAGACGTGACATCGACGATGGTGCCGTCGCCCCGGGCCACCATGTGGGCGAGGATCGGGCGGGTGAAGAGGATCTGGGCCGTGAGGTTCGAGAAGAGCCGGGCCGTCAGATCCTCACGGGCGACATCGAGGAGCCGGTGATGATTTCCCGGGCCGACCCACACCGCGTTGTTCACCAGCACATCGACCGGCCCGAAGGCGGCGAGGCAGGCCTCGGCGGCCGGTTCGAGTCCCCGATCGTCGGTGAGGTCGAGTTCGACCGGGACGGCCTGTCGGCCCCGCGCCTCGATTCCGTCGACCGTCTCTTCGAGCGACCCGGGGAGGGCCTCGCCCCGCTCGCCGGTGCCGGGCGTGTCACGCCGGACGGTGCGTCCGGTGACGACGATGTCGTACCCGGCGCCTGCGAGCTCGTAGGCGATGGCCTTGCCGATGCCGCGGCTGGCGCCGGTGACGACCGCGACGGGGGCCGAGGTTGAGCCGTTCACCCTCCCTGCCTAGCACGGCGGTCGCGTCCGGAGGTGGGAAGGTCGCTCGGGCCTGATCTCGACGGTCGTCCTACACTTGGCGCATGTACGACCTCCTCATCTCGGGTGGAACCATCGTCGACGGGTCGGGGGCGTCTCCCTTCACCGGTGACGTCGCCGTCGTCGGCGGCACGATCGTCGCCGTCAGCCGCGGCGCCAGTCTCGGTGGCGACGCAGCCCGGCGGATCGACGCCACGGGCCTGCTCGTCACCCCCGGGTTCGTCGATGTGCACACCCACTACGACGGTCAGGTCACCTGGGACGATCAGCTCGACCCTTCGGCATCGCACGGTGTCACCACCATCGTGATGGGCAACTGCGGCGTCGGCTTCGCGCCGGTTCGTCCGGGTCGTGAGGACTGGTTGATCCAGCTCATGGAGGGCGTCGAGGACATCCCCGGCACCGCCTTGTCCGAGGGCATGACATGGGGTTGGGAGACCTTCCCCGAGTACCTCGATGTCCTCGAGGGCCGGCGCTGGTCTGTCGATGTCGCCACGCAGATCGCCCACGGTGCGATCCGCGGGTACGTCATGGGCGAACGTGGTGCCCGGAACGATCCGGCCACCCCGGAGGACATCGAGGCCATGGCGCGGATCGTCCAGGAGGCCATCGAGGCCGGCGCGCTCGGGGTGTCGACCTCCCGCGTGCTCGGCCACCGTGCGATGGACGGTGAACCGGTCCCCGGGACCTTCGCCGCCGAGGACGAACTGTTCGGCATGGGTCGGGCGTTGGCGCGGGGAGGCGGCGGTGTCTTCGAGCTCGCCCCCGCCGGCGTCGATGGGCAGGACCTCGTCCGCGCCACCACCGAGATGGCGTGGATGACCCGGCTGTCGGCCGAGATCGGCCAGCCCGTGAGCTACGCGCTCCTCCAGATCGCCGCCCGTCCTCACCTCTACCGGGAGCTGATGGATGAAGCGCTCGAGGCCACGAGCAAGGGCGCCAATGTCGTGGCCCTTGTCGCCGGGCGGCCGTTCGGGATGCTCATGGGCTTGCAGACGCACCATGCGTTCGCCAAACGCCCGACGTTCACCTCGCTGGCCCACTTGCCCTTTGACGAGTTGGTCGATCAACTCGCTCGACCCGAGATCCGTGCCGCGATCCTGGGTGAGCAGGACCTCCCCACCGACCCCACCATCTTGTACGACGGCCTCTCCTCGGTCGTGCAGAACATGCTCGGCACGTTGTTCCCGATGAACGAGCCGCTCGACTACGAACCCACGAAGGCGGACAGTGTGGCCGGTCTGGCCGGAGCACGCGGTGTCGATCCGCTCGAGCTGCTGTACGACCTGCAGCTCGAGAACCGGGGCCGGTCCTTCTTCATGATGCCGCTGCTCAACTACGCCGAGACGAACCACGACGCCCTGTACGACCAGCTGACGCACCCGACCTCGGTCCTGGGTCTCGGCGACGGCGGTGCCCATTGCGGCATGATCTGCGACGCCTCGATCCCGACCTACCTCCTCACCCATTGGGCGCGCGACCGCCAGCGCGGCCCCCGCATCCCGGTCGAGATGGTGATCCGAAAGCAGACCGCAGCCACGGCCGAGCTCTACGGGCTCACCGATCGTGGCGTGGTCGTGCCGGGCAAGCGGGCCGACCTGAACGTGATCGATCACCACGCCCTGACCTTGCACGGCCCGGTCCTCACCCACGACCTCCCGGCGGGTGGTCGCCGCCTCCTCCAGGGGTCCTCGGGCTACCGGGCCACCATCGCCAACGGCACCATCACCCGGTGGGAGGACCGTGACACCGGTGAACGCCCGGGTCGCCTCATCCGCGGCCGTCAGTGAGCCCGCGGCCGATCCGACCGAGGAAACCATGGCCAAGTCCAGTGCTATCGACCGCTTCCGCGACGCGGCCCGCGATCTCGGTGTCGACGTCGACGTCACCCGCTACCCCGAGGGGACCCGTACCGCAATCGACGCCGCATCAGCGATCGGGTGTGACGTCGCCCAGATCGTGAAGTCGCTCGTGTTCGACTCGGACCGGGGGTTCGTGTTGGCCATGACGTCAGGTGCCAACCGGGTCGACACGGACCGGCTCGGCCAGGTCCTGGGGTGTGCCATCCGCCGGGCCGATGCCGAGGGAGTTCGGACCGCCACCGGCTTCGCTATCGGCGGGACACCACCGTTCGGGCACGCCACCCGGTTGACAGTCGTACTCGATCCGGACCTCCTCACCCACGACATCGTATGGGCGGCGGCCGGCACCCCCGACGCCGTGTTCCCGATCGACCCGCAGCGGCTGGCCGCCGTGACGGGTGCCGACGTGGTCGCCTTCACCGAGAGCTGAGCTGATCGGTGCCGGCGCCCGCTCTGTCCGGACTGCCGAGCTTCGTGGCGACACTGCCCCGATCAGTCCTCGATGACCTGACCGTCCGGCTCCGCCGGACGCGGTGGCCCGATCCGGCGCCCGGCGAACCGTGGGTTCTGGGCACCGACCTCACCTACCTCCAGGAGTTGTGCCACTGGTGGTCCGAGGAGTTCTCGTGGGCAGCCGTCGAATCCGATCTGGCGCAGTTTGCCCATGTTCGGCCGGTGATCGACGGCCAGCCGCTCCATGCCCTGGTGGCAACGTCCCCACGCTCCGACGCCGTGCCCCTCCTCCTGGTGCACGGCTGGCCCTCGACCGTCCTCGAGTTCACCCGGATCATCAGGCTGCTCACCGAGCCGGAGGGTGACCAGCCGGCGTTTCATGTCGTGTGCCCGTCGTTGCCCGGTTTCGCGTGGTCTGGTCCGACCCTCGAGGCCGGATGGACTCCCCGACGCATGGCGATCGCCATCGACTCCCTCATGGGCCAGCTCGGGTGCGGTCGGTACTTCGTGCAGGGAGGCGACTGGGGAGCGATGGTGGCGAGCCAGCTGGGGGCGATCGTGCCGGAGCGGGTGTGGGGCATCCACCTCATCATGGCCGTCGTGTCGAAACCGCCAGGCGCGGCGCCGCTCACCGACGACGAGGCGGCCGACATGTCAGCCATGAAGACGGCGGCGGCGACGGAGAACGGGTACCAGGCCATCCAGGCGACCCGTCCGCAGAGCCTGGGCGTGGGCCTGCAGGACTCGCCAGCCGGGTTGGCGGCGTGGATCGTCGAGAAGTTCCGGGCCTGGGGCGACTGCGACGACGGTCTCGAGCCGCAGTTCCCTCGGTGGTGGTTGGCGGCGACGGCGACGGTGTTCTGGGCCACGGGGACTGCGACCTCGGCGGCTCGGCTCTATGCCGAGAGTCGCCGCGGCGGCTCGGGCTCGTCGAGGCCGGACGGCAAGGTGGAGGTGCCCACCGCGTACAGCCGCTTCGGGGCCGATCCCTTCCGGTTCCCAGTGCCGTGGGTCGAAGCCGCGTACGACCTTCGCCAGTACCGCCACCACGCCCACGGTGGCCATTTCGCCGCCTTCGAGGAGCCGGAAGCGTTGGCCGGCGACGTGGCCGATTTCGCCGCGTCGCTCCTGTGAGCGCGGTTCGACCCATAGGACGTGGGCACGAGGGTCCCGGGCGATGAGGCACACGGCGCCACATGCTGGGCCGTTGGGCTCTAATACCCCTCCGACCGCTGACGGTGGCCCGATCGCTCACGTACTGTGACCTCCGAAGAGGAGGCACTGGTGACTGGGTTCGAATTGGATGATGCGGCTCGGCTGGCCCTCGACGTTGCGTTGGGGACCGCGGGAGCGATCGGCGACGACCGCTGCGGCACGGAGTACCTGCTCTTCGGGGTGATCGCCACGGCCGGTGGCGACGTCGCCGAGCTGGCGCATCTGTTCGCCCTCGACACCCTCCGGATCGAGCGGGCCATCAACGTCCTGCGCTCGCATCGTTACTCCCTCGAACACGACGGCCCGGGTGATCCTCCGCTCAGCGACCGTGCCCGCGCCGCGCTCGGCACCCGTCGCGCCGACGGCGCTGGACCGACCGGTCCGTTCGAAGTGCTGCACGGAGCCCTGATCGACGAAGCGTCCGGCGCCTGCCAGGTGCTTCGTGAGCTCGGTGTCCGGCCCGACGAGGTGAGGCGGCTGGTCGGTTACGGCATCCGCCACCTCGATCCGGACGAGATCGAGCGGCTGATCTCGGCGCTGGACCGTCGCGAGCGCGATCACCGGGCCTGGTGGGGGCCCCCGCCCGGCGGGCCGACCCGACCGGTGCACCTCGCCGGAGAGCCGATCGAGATCGGCCGCTCGACGTCGGTGCTGGCGAGCGTCCAAGGTTTCCACGTGGCCAGCAGCGGATTCGGCTTCTCCCTCGTGCTGGAGTCGCGGAAACCCTGGTTGCTCCCGCCGATCCTTCAACCGGCTGAGATCTTGATCCCCGGTCAGGCGCCGTTGCACCGCACCGGCCCGGACACCCTCCGCCTCGAGCTGGCCTTCGGTGACGGCTCCATCGCCTCGAGCGTCGAACCGGGTCGCCGGTTCGACGCGCACGCACCGAGCACCCCGCGGCTCGTGCTCCTCGGCTCGCGGACCGAGCTCACCCGCTACAACGATCGCCGTCAGCCCGAGCGTCATCTGCTCGTGTCCGACTGGTGGGCATGGCCGTTGCCGCCCGAGGGTACGGTCCAGGTCCAGGTCGACTGGCCGGCCGAGTTGCTCAGCGGACTGGCCGCCATCGACGCCCGCCCGCTGCTGCGCCAAGCGTCGGCGCTCCGGGTGCACTGACCCCACGAACCTCTCCCAGTTCGAGTGGATCGCTTACGTCGACCACCTCTCGTGCCGATGGTCCTGGAGAACGTTCCGGGAGGCAACACGTGAGAGTGGTCGATCTGGCGGTACGCCTCGGTCTGGGTGTGGGCGACACCTTGGACCTTTGCCGTCACCACGGCATCGACGTGTCGCTCGGCATCAGTCCGTTCCGCGACGAAGACCTCAGCCGGCTCGGTGCATTGTTCGAGATGGACCTGAGGGCGAGCTCCGCCGCGCCACCCACCTTCACCGCGCCCCCGCCCGCCCCCACCCCGACGTTCACGACTCCACCTGCCCCCGCCCCCGGTCCGACGTTCGCGCCTCCACCCACTCGCGCCCTGACGTTCACGGCGCCACCCGCCCCCGCCACTGCGCCCCCGGCTCGGCCCGTGACATCCGCCGCGCCGCCGTCGGCCCCGGTTTCCCCGTCGCCGCCCGCCGCCGCCCCGGTTCGATCGGAGCCCCAACGGGTCCCGACCACCCAACCGCGCCCCGAGTTGGACCGCTTGCTGGACCTGAGCTTCGACATCGATGCCGAGATCAGCGTGCTGACCGGTCAGGCGTCGGTGGTCGCGCCGGACGACGTGTGGCCGGACGATGGCGACGATGCCATCGAGGACGAAGGCCCCACCTTTGCCACCCTGAGCGGGCGAGCGCCAGAACGACGCCGGTCGCGGCTCCATCTGCGAGACGGCGCACGCGCCACGTCGGACGAAGGCGACCTCAGCGGTTCGATCGACGAACGCTGGGTGCCCAGTTGGTTGCGGAAGGCGGTCATGGTCACGCTCGTCGTCGGTCTGGCGACGTTGGTGATGATGCGGATCGGCAAATCGGATCGGAGCGCCGAGACCGCTGATCCGGTCGGTCAGGCGGCCACCCTCGTCGTGGGGTCGTGCTTCGACCTCGAGGGGACCACTCGCATGGCGGCCAGCTGCCTCGATGCTCACGACGGCCAGGTCTTGGCCATCCTCGTCGACGGCACCAGCAGCGACGCGCCCTATCCCGGCCCGGATGTCTTGTACTCCGACGGTGCCCTGCGATGCCAGAGCGACCCCGGGGTGGTGGCCGCCGCGTCGACCGCGGCTTCCGGCGTCGTCGTCGACGCCGTCGTTCCGTCGGGCGGCGAGTGGCAGCTCGGCCTCCGGGATGTCATCTGCCAGGCCACGGCCTCCGGCCCTCTGCCCCTGTCGGGCTCCTTGACCGACTGACGAGCCGACAGTCGCTCAAGGGCTGCTCGAAGGTTGTACGTCGGTCACACGGTGTGATCTACTCGCCGCCGTGACGACCCTCGACACGCATCTGAAGAACTCGCTCGAGTTCCCCTACACCCGGACCACCGGGCCGGTCATGGGCCCGTTCCTGACCGGCTTGCGAGATGGCCAGGTGCTCGGGATCCGCTGCGGGGACCGAGTCCTTTGTCCGCCCCTCGAATACGACCCCGACACCGGCTCGGCCCTGCCGGTCGACATGGTCGAAGTCGGTCCCGGGGGGGTGGTGACGGGTTGGACCTGGGTGGCGGAACCGACCACCAAGCATCCGTTCGGCCACCCGTTCGCCTTCGCCCAGATCCAGCTCGACGGCGCCGATACCACGCTTCTCCACGCGGTCGACTCCGGCAGTGAATCGGCGATGGCCACCGGCATGCGAGTGCGCGCCCAGTTCCGCACCGGCGAGGATGCCCGCCACGGCGCCATCACCGACCTCTACTTCGTGCCCGAGGCTGCCGCCGTCGATCAAGACATCGTGCCCGGTGAGGAACCGGTGACCTTGACCGAACATCTCATCTCGCTCGTCATCGAAGAGGACATGCATCCGCATCGCCAGAGGTTCGCCCAGGGCCTGCTCGATGGCCGGATCGTCGGCCAGCGCAGCCCCGTCACCGGGAAGGTGTTCGTACCGGGCCGTGGGTTCGACAACATGTCGAGGGTGCGCATGGACGCGAGCTGCGACATCGAGTTGCCGTCGGTCGGCACGGTGACGTCGTTCACCCAGATCACGCCGGTGCAGTACTACGGGCAGAAGGAGACCGAGCCCTACATCCGCTGTTCGATCCTGCTCGATGGCGCCGATCAGCCTCTGATCGGCATCGACATCCGCGACATCGCCGCCGAGGACTTCCGGGTCGGGATGCGGTTGCGGTGCGTGTGGAAGCCGGCCGAAGAACGCCAGGTCGTCGAGATCGACAACCGGTACGGCGGCATGGACGAAGGTGTCTACGAGACATGGGAGCCGACCGGCGAACCGGATGTCGCGGCGGACGAGCTGAAGGAGCAGTCGTGGTGACTCTTCGTGAGCGAGTGGCGATCGTCGCCGTCGCCCAGACCCCGGCCTACGACATCTACCCCGACGCCGAGCCCATCATGGTCATGGACGTCGTCAACGATGTGATCGGCCAGACCGGGCTCGATCGGCACGACATCGACTTCACCATCGCTGGCAGCTGCGACTACCTGTCCGGCATGCCGTTCGCCTTCATCGCCAACATCGACGGCGTCGGCGCGTGGCCCCCGGTCTACGAGTCTCACGTCGAGATGGATGGCGCCTGGGCGCTGTTCGAGGCCATCGTCCGCATGCAGCTCGGCGACATCGACCTCACCCTGGTCTCGGGGTCGGGCAAGAGCTCGCCCGGGCGGCACCGCGAGGTCTTCCCGCTCCAGACCGACCCCTACATCGAGCGCGCCGCTCGGCATCGATCCCGTCTCGCTGGCCGGTATCCAGGCCCGGAGCCTGATCGAATCCGGGAAGGCGACCGAACGCCAGCTCGCCGAGATCGTGGCCCGCAGCCGTGCCGCGGCGGCCAAGAACCCCAACGCCCAACGACGCGACCCCGTCGACGTCGAGTCACTCCTCGCCGCGCCGTACGTCTCGTCGCCGTTGCGGGCCCACGACATCCCGCCATTCTCCGATGGTGCGGCAGCGCTGATCCTGGCCCGGGGCGACCGCGCCCTCGAGCTCACCGACAACCCGGTGTGGATCACGGGCATCGATCACCGCATCGAGTCGCACCACCCAGGGTTGCGAGATCTCACCGCGTCGTCGTCGACCTCGCTGGCGGCCGAAGCGCTCGGCGTGCGGGGAGCGGCCTTCGACGTCGTGGAGCTGTCCAGCGCCTACGCCCACGAGGAGATCATCCTGGCCGAGGCACTGTCGCTGCCCGACGGCACCAACGTGAATCCGTCGGGCGGTCCGCTCAACGGCAACCCGATCATGGCCACCGGGCTGGTGCGGGTCATCGAGGCGGCCAACCGGATCCGAGCCGGCGAGGCCCACCGCGGCTTGGCTCACGCAACGAGTGGTGCGGCCCTGCAACAGAACCTGCTGTGCGTGCTCCAGGGAGGCAAGTGATGAGTCACCGACGTTCGGCAGTCGTCGGCATCGGCCAGACGAAGTACAAGCGCCGCCGCGACGACGTCTCGCTCGAGGGTCTCGTGCGTGAGGCCGCGATCCGGGCGCTCGAAGATGCGCACCTGACCTTCGCCGATGTCGACGCCTTCGTCATCGGGAAAGCTCCCGACGCGCTCGAAGGCGTCATGATGCCCGAGCTCAGCCTGTGCGACGCGCTCGGCGCGGTGGGCAAGCCCATCCACCGGGTCCACACCGCCGGCTCGGTCGGTGCGTCCACGGCCATCTCGGCGGCCGTCATGGTCGAGTCCGGCATGTACGACACCGTGCTCACCCTCGGGTACGAGAAACAGTCCGAAGGCAACGCCACCTGGGCGCTGTCGGGCGGCAAGAGCGGCGGCCAAGGCGCCGGCGGCACCTTCGCCCCGTGGATCCGCAACTACATCAACCGATCCGGCGCCCCCGAGCACATCGGGTGGAAGGTGGCCGTCAAGGACCGCCTGAACGCTCTCAAGAACCCGTACGCGCACCTTCACCTTCACGACATCAGCATCGAGATGGTCAAGGAATCGCCCATGTTGTGGGATCCGCTGCACTTCCTGGAGTCGTGCCCTTCGTCCGATGGTGCCGCGGCCATGGTGCTCTCCTCCGAGGACAAGGTGGCCCGGTCACCGCATCCGCCGGCCTGGGTCATCGCGCATGCCAAGCGCACCGAGTTCGGCCAGTTCCCCGGGCGTGACACCGTGAAGCCGCAAGCCGGGGTCGACTGCGCCATCGCCCTCTACAAGGAGGCGGGGATCACCAACCCGCTGAAGCAGATCGACGCTGCGGAGATCTACGTGCCGTTCTCCTGGTACGAGCCCATGTGGCTCGAGGGCCACCTCATCGCCGAGGAGAACGAGGGCTGGAAGCTGACCGATGCCGGCGACACCGAGATCGGCGGCCGGTTCCCGGTCAACATGTCGGGCGGCGTGCTGTCGTCCAACCCGATCGGTGCCTCGGGCATGATCCGGTGCCTCGAGGCCGCCAATCAGGTGCGGGGCACGGCCGGTGAGTACCAGGTCGACGGTGCGAGGGTGGCGCTCGGCCACGCGTATGGCGGTGCTGCCCAGTACTTCGCCATGTGGATCGTCAGCTCGGAGAAGGAGCCGACCTTCTCGTGAGTGCCCGGGTGAGCGGAGTGAGCGGATGAGCCCCGGTTCGCCGGGGCAAATCAGTTGCGACGGGGTCGTCGTGATCATCACCGGCGCCGGCCGCGGGTTGGGTCGGGCTCACGCGTTGGAGTTCGCCCGTGAAGGAGCTCGGGTCGTCGTGAACGACCTCGGGGTCGAGCGTGATGGATCCGGCGGCGGTTCGGAGGCGGCCCACGAGGTGGTGGCGGAGATTCGTGCCCTCGGGGGCGAGGCCATCGTCAACGGTGCCGATGTCGCCGACCCGGATCAGGTGGCGGCGCTCCTGGCCCAGACCATCGACACCTTTGGCCGGCTCGACACGCTCGTCTGCAACGCCGGATTCCTTCGCGATCGCATGCTCGCCACCATGAGCGTCGACGAGTGGGACGCGGTGATGCGCGTCCACCTGCGTGGTCACTTCGTCCCGTCTCGGGCCGCCATCGAACATTGGCGAGACCGTTCCAAGGCCGGCGATCAGGTGGTGGCACGGCTCGTCAACACCACCTCGGGCGCCGGGCTCATGGGGTCGATCGGCCAGGGCAACTACGCCGCCGCCAAGGCGGGCATCGCCTGCCTCACCATCCAGCAGGCGGCCGAGTGGTCCCGCTACGGGGTGATGGTCAACGCCATCGCGCCCGATGCCCGCACCCGCATGACCGAGGGTGTCTTCTATGAAGCGGACGCTCCCGAGGGTTGGGACGACAAGGATCCCGCCAACGCCTCGCCGCTCGTCGTCTGGCTCGGCAGTCCCGCCTGCGATGTCTCCGGACGCGTCTTCGAGGTGGCCGGCGGCCAGCTGAACGTGTGTGACGGTTGGCAGCACGGCCCGGTCGAATCGGTCGGCGACCGGAAGATGACGGTCGCCGATGCCGGGGACCTCGCCCGCCGATCCATCGCCGCCGCTCCGGCTCCGGCCCCCGTCTTCGGCACGCAGTAGCGGGGCGGGGTGGATTTCGACGACACGCCCGAGGAGGCGGCCTTCCGGGCCGAGTGCCGGGCCTTTCTCGACGATGTCGCGCCGCTCAAGCCGGCAGACATCGACTGGTCGCTGTCCTACTGGGCGACGGTGCCGAGCCCGGCGGACGAAGAGCGCCACGTCGCCGAGTGCAGAGCGTGGCAGCGCACCAAGTTCGACCGCGGTTGGGCCGGCCTGACCTGGCCCGTGGCCTACGGCGGCCGGGGCCTGTCGCCCCACTTGGCGGGGATCTTCGCCGACGAGGAGAGTCGGTACGACGTGGCGACCGGGGTCTTCTCGCAGTCGATCGGCATGGCGGGCCCGACCATCATCGACCATGGGACCGACACCCAGAAGCAGCGGTTCCTCGAACCGATGCTCACCGGCGAGCACGTCTGGTGCCAGCTGTTCAGCGAACCGAACGCGGGCTCTGATCTCGCCGGCCTCCGCACCACCGCCGTCCTGGACGGTGACGAGTTCGTCGTCAACGGGCAGAAGGTCTGGACCTCCGGCGCTCAGAACAGCGCCTGGGGCATGCTGCTCACCCGGACGGACTGGGACGTCGCCAAACATCGCGGCATCAGCTACCTGCTGGTCGACATGACGACCCCCGGAATCGAGATCCGGCCGCTGATGCAGATCAACGGCGCCGCGCATTTCAACGAGGTCTTCCTGAACGACGTGCGGGTGCCACGCGAGAACCTGCTCGGTGATCTGCACGCCGGGTGGGGGCCCATCCTCACGACGCTGGCCAACGAACGTCAGAGCATCGGTGGCCACACCAGCACCGGTACCAAGGACATCGTGGCGCTCGGCCGAGCCTTCGGCCGGCTCGACGATCCCGTCGCCCGGCAGGAGTTGGCCCGGCTCCACACCTACTACGAGACGACCCGGTTCATGAGCTACCGCGTTCGGTCGGCGGCGAGCCGAGGCGTCGCCCCCGGGCCGGAGAGCTCGGTGCTGAAACTTGCGGCGTCCCGGCGGCTCGCCTACCAAGGTGATCTCGTGATGGCGTGGCAGGGGGCCGCCGCCATGCTGGCGGGCGATGATGCCCACATGAACGGCTTCTGGTTGAACTACGGCTTCTTGAGTCAGTGGGCGTCACGCATCGGCGGCGGCACCGATCAGGTGCAACGCAACATCGTCGGCGACAACGTGCTGGGCCTGCCCCAGGAGCCTCGGCTCGACAAGGGCGTCGCCTTCCGCGACATCCCATCGTGACCGGGCGGTCCGGGTTCAGGCAACCGAAGGAACGGAGACATCGTGGACTTCGATGACACGCCCGACGAGGCGGCCTTTCGACGCGAGGTCGTCGAGTTCCTGGAGGATCGGGCGCCCGCGGTCTCGGGCGCCCGCTGGCGCAACCAGATGACCATCTCCGACGAGGCCGAGGTCGAGGCCTACATCGCATCCTGCAAGGCCTGGCAGAAGGTCAAGTTCGACAGTGGCTGGGCCGGCATCACCTGGCCCCGCGAGGTCGGGGGCCGCGGCGGCACCGCCATCCAGGCCGGGATCTTCGCCGAGGAGGAGCAGAAGCGGGTCTCCGCCACCGGGGTGTTCGCCGTCGGGATCGGCATGGCCGGGCCGACCATCATGGCCCACGGCACCCCGGAGCAGAAGGAGCGGTTCCTGGCGCCCATGCTCCGGGGCGACGAGGTGTGGTGCCAGCTCTTCAGCGAACCCTCAGCCGGCTCGGACCTCGGCGGTCTGCGCACGACCGCCGTGCGCGACGGCGACGAGTACGTGGTCAACGGGCAGAAGGTCTGGAACTCGGGTGCGCACTACTCGGACTGGGGCATCCTGCTGACCCGCACCGATTGGGACGCACCGAAGCACCGCGGCATCACCTATTTCCTGGTCGACATGCGTACGCCGGGCATCGATGCTCGTCCGCTCCGCCAGGCCACCGGCGCCGCCGAGTTCAACGAGGTCTTCCTGACCGACGTCCGGATCCCGGCGGCCAACATTATCGGTGTGCCCAACGGTGGGTGGGGACCGATCATGACCACGTTGGCCAACGAGCGGTCGCTGATCGGTGGCGGCGGCGGACGGTTCGCACTCGCCGATGTCGTGGCCATGGCTCGGGAGTGCGGGACCCTCGATGATCCGGTCTGGCGTCAGCGCCTGATCGAGGTCTACGTCCAGATGCAGATGCTCCGGTTCCTCGGCTACCGCATCCGCACGGCGGCGAGCCAGGGGGTGCTGCCCGGCCCGGAGAGCTCGGTGGTGAAACTGCTGGTGTCGCAACACCTGGCATCGATCGGCGACCTGGTGCTCGGCCTCCAGGGTCCGGCCGGCATGCTCGACGGGGCCGACGCACGGCAGAACGGACGTTGGCAACAGGACTTTCTCGTGCAGTGGGGGTCCCGGATCGGCGGCGGTACCGACGAGGTGCAGCGCAATACGATCGGCGAGAAGGTGCTGGGTTTGCCGCCCGAGCCACGCGTCGACAAGAACATCCCGTTCCGTGACATCCCGTTCTGATCGCGCCGGGTCGGTCCCGGTCAGGGTTGCGATTCGGGGTGACCGTCGAGGCCGACGAGCTCGGCCGAGAGGTCCCAGAGGCGCCGGGCCGTGTCGTCGTCCCGCATTCGTCGCGCCACCCGGACGGGTTTGATGGGCCCGACATTGCCGATGAATCGCCGCTGGATGAACGCTCCGCTGTGCCGTTCGATACCGGGCTCGGTGGCGCAGTGGATCGTTGCCTCGGCGCCCTTGTCGGGTGTCAGCACGGTGAACGCGCCGATGAACTGAGCGGTCCACCCCGGCATGTCGCCGTCCTGGGCGAAGCGGGTGCGCACCGAGCCGGGATGCACGCTGTAGGCGGTGATGCCGTGTTCGGAGTAGCGGTGGCTGAGCTCCCGGGCGAACAGCGCCATGGCCATCTTGGATCGCCCGTAGGCGACGATCGAGATGTACCGCCTCGTCGATTGGAGATCGTCGAACCGTAGCGGCGGAGCCAGGTGGTGGGCCCAAGAGGAGAGGGTCACGACCCTCGCCGGCGCCGCCTCGAGGAGTCGGGGCAGCACCAGATTGGTGAGCAGGAAGTGGCCGAGGTAGTTGACGCCGAACGTCGTCTCGAACCCGTCGACGGTTTCGGTGCGCGGGCTGAACACCCCGCCCGCGTTGTTGATCAACACGTCGAGTCGATCGAACCGTTGGAGGAAATCGGCCGCACACGCCCGGACCGAGGCGAGGTCATTGAGGTCGAGGATCACCAGGTGGACGTCGGGGTTGCCGCTGAGCGCGACGATGTCGGCCACGGCCCGCTCACCCTTGGCGCGATCGCGCGATGTGATGACCGTCGTCGCTCCCTCGAGGGCGATGGCCTTCGCGGTGGCGAAACCGAGCCCGGTGTTGCCGCCGGTCACCAGGAGGATCTGCCCGTCGAGGTCGATTGGACGCGTCACGATCCACCTCCCGGTCCACGACGCGTCCGACGCTACACCCGGCGGGTTCGACGGCGTCCGACAGTTACCCGACGCTGATCGGGGCGTACTCGCCACCGCACGCGAGCAAGAGATCATCGGGGGCGAGTTCGATCTCCAAGCCCCGCCGCCCGGCGCTGCAGAACACCGTGTCGAAGAGGATCGCCGACTCGTCGACGAAGGTGGGCCGCGCCCGTTTCTGGCCCACCGGGCTGATGCCGCCGATCACGTACCCGGTGAGTCGTTCGGCGTCCTTCGGTGCGGCCATGTCGAGGGACTTGGTGCCGGCCGCGATGGCGAGGGCTTTGAGATCGACCTTGGTGGACACGGGGACGATGCCGACCACGACGAGCCGGCCGTCGGTCGCCAGCAGCGTCTTGAACGTGCGCTCCGGGTCGAGACCCAACCGCTCCACCGCCTCGGTGCCATAGCCGGCGGCGCGAGGATCGTGGTCGTACGCATGCACCGTGAAGGCGATGCCCATCTCGGTGAGCAACTGCGTGGCGCGGGTCCCTCGCGGACATGTCAGTCGAGCAGGTCGTCGAACGCACGGGTCAGCGCTTCGACCGCCGTGGTCCGGCCGACTCCGAGTTGGCGGCAGTGGGTGGCGAACGACTGGGCGCCCTCGTGGAGCCGACGTTTGCGCTCGTCGAGCGCTTCGGAGGCCGGTGGTTCGTCGGTCACGAAGGTGCCGTTGCGGCCGCGTCCGATGACGATGCCGCCGAGTTCGAGCTCGCGGTAGGCCCGGGCGACGGTGCCGGGGGCCAGGTCGAGGATGTCGGCCAGGGCGCGGATGGTCGGCAGCCGGGTGCCCGGTTCGAGCAGACCGACGGCGACCATAACCGCGACCTGGGCTCGGACCTGTTCGAACGGCGGGATGGCGCTGTCGGGGTCGAGGCGGATGACCAGGCGGCGCCGGCGACCATCGGGGTCGTTCAGGTCGACGAGGACGGGGCGCGCCGGCACGGACCGATCCTACGAGGAGTCCTGCTCTTTGTATCGACCCCTTGGCACGACGAGGTTGGCGGGTGGGCGAGCGGCGATCAGCCGAGGTTGGCCGTCATCCATGCCGACCCGAAGTCGACGAGGTCAGCGGCGTCGAGTAGCTGCGCCGTGGCACCCCCGACGGTGCCCCGCCTCCCTCGCCCGAGCGCCAGATAGGCCCGGGTGATGGTGGCGAAGTAGTCCTCCTCGCCGGGGCGGTCGACGATGCCGTCGCAGTCGTCGAGGCAGTGCACCCATCGGAGGCCGGCCCCCCCGACGCGATCTTCCCGGGGCGCGTCTGCGACGCGATCTTCCCGGGCGCGTCTGCGACGCGATCTTCCCGGGGCGCGCCTGCGACGCGACGTAAGCGGCGGACGCGGCGTTTGTGGGGGACATCGGCGAGGTACTCGGCGTAGTGGAGCACGGTGACGGTGTCGAGGTCGGCGCCGAGACGCAATACCTGACCGCCACGTTCGACGAGGCGTTCGAGTGGAGAGCCCGGGCCGTAGTAGTCGTCCCACGGGACGTGGTCCAGGTAGTCGGCGGCCGCGTCACCCCGGGCGCCGAAACGGCCCTCCGGATGATCGCTGACCCGGGTGCCCGGGGTGGTGCGCATGACCTCGGCCAAGACTCCCATGTCCGCCTGCGCCGGGGTGCGGGCGGCGTCGAACGGCTCCGCGCCGGCGAGCAGGGCCGGTCGCTCGGTCTCGGGTCGGTCGTTGACCCAATCGTGATCGTCTCGGGCGCCGAGCACCATCAGCCACGTGTGGCCGGTACGGCCGACCACCTCGTCGAGGGCGCCGACCAGGAGGTGGGCGTTCGAGTCGACCAGACCGAGGCGGCGGAGGCTCCCGTGCACGATGGTGTCGTGTTCCCCGACGGCGAGTGCGACGAGGTCGTCGATCAGAGTTCGTCGGGAGAGTCGTTGGGCCACGATGTCAGTCTGCCCGGGTGGCTCGGTCGATAGGCATTGGATCGTCGTATCGATACAAAGCACAACGATGACCAGCGTTGGCCCGGTATGAGTCCAGTGTTTTCAAGGCATTATTGCTGCCGAAACACAGGCACAAAGCCCGGGGCGGCCTGATAGCGGTCGGGTCTGTACCGTGTCTGGTGTGCCCGGTGGTCGGGCGCCCATCAACCCAGGAGGCAGCCATGAAGCTGGTCACCGCAGTCGTCAAACCGTTCAAGCTCGACGACGTCAAGGATGCGCTCGCCGCCATCGGCGTGCAAGGTATGACCGTCACCGAGGTCCAGGGTTTCGGTCGCCAGGGCGGCCACAGCGAGACCTACCGCGGCACCGAGTACAAGGTGCTGTTCACCCCCAAGACCCACGTCGAGGTCGTCGTCGATGATGCGTTGGCCGACAGCGCCGTGGAGGCGATCGTCAACGGGGCCCGCACCGGCAAGATCGGCGACGGCAAGGTGTGGATCACCGCAGTCGACGGCCTGGTGCGCATCCGTACCGGCGAAAAGGGCGCCGACGCAGTCTGAGCCCACCGCCCCTGGGACGCCTGAGGGGTGAACGTCCACCTGAGGGGTGAACGTCCACCTGAGGTCCGTCCACCAGCTTCACCAAAACCACCGAACTGGGAGACAACACCGTCGCCCACGCGACGGGTTGGTCTCCCAGTTCGGTGGTCTTGGGTCAGTGGAGAACGCCGGCGAGGGCGGCGTGCGCGGCGTTGGCTCCACACATGCCGTGGACACCACCGCCCGGAGGGGTGGAGGCGGAACAGAGGAACACCGAAGGGTTGGGCGTGCGGTAGGAACGCAGCGCCAGGGCGGGCCGCAGGAAGAACTGCAGGCCGGCGTGGGAGCCACCGGCGATGTCACCGCCGCGGTTGTTGGGGTTGTACCGCTCCAACTCGGCCGGAGTGGTGACGTGCCGGGCCCGCACCACGTCACGGAACCCTGGTGCGAAACGCTCGATCTGGTCGTCGATCGCCTGGGTGGCGTCGCCGTCGTAGCCGGCCGGGACATGGGCGTACGCCCACAACGTGTGTTTGCCGGCGGGCGCCCGGGTGGTGTCGGCCAGGCTCTGCTGGGCGACGAGCACGAAAGGTTGCTCTGGCATGCGACCGCGGGCCACGTCGGCCTCCGCGGCGGCGATGTCGGCCAGCGAGCCGCCGACATGGACGGTGCCGGCGCGTCGGCAGGCGTCGTCGAACCACGGCACCGGCGCATCGAGCGCGTAGTCCACCTTGAAGGCCGCCGGGCCGAACCGGTAGCGCCGCAGCCTCTTTCGATACCGACTCGGCAGCGCCTCGCCACAGACCGACTCGAGTTGTCGCGGGTCGGTGTCGAACATCACGGCCCGGTGAGCCGGCAGTTCGTCGAGCGAGCCGATCCGGCGCCCGCAGACCACCTCGCCGCCCAGGGTCTGGAGGTACGACACCATGGCGTCGGTGATGCTCTGCGTCCCACCGACGGCAACCGGCCATCCGGCGGCGTGACCGGCCAGCATCAGGGTCAGGCCGAAGGCGCCGGTGAGCGGGTTGGTCAAGGGCAGGAAGGCGTGAGCCGCGCACCCGGCGAGCAGCGCGGCCGCTCGGTCGTCGCCGAGACGGGATCCCAGCCTGGTGGCCGGAAGCAGCGTCTTGGCGGCGAATCGGGCCATCACCAGCGGATGGTCAGGGAACCGCACCTGCGGACGCAGGAGGGCCGGGCCCAGGGCGTCCCACCGGTCGAGCAGGGGATCGACGAGCCGTCGGTAGCGCGCCGCACCAGGCCCGAACTGGGCGGCGGTCTCATCGACCGATCGGTGCAGGGCCGCCGCCGGGCGGTCGTCGAGCGGATGGGCCAACGGGATCTCGGGGTGAACCCACTCGAGACCGTGATCGGCCAGAGGCGTGCGGAGAAAGAACGGCGAGCTCACCCCGAGGGCGTGCACGGCGGAGCACACGTCGTGGATGAATCCGGGTTCGGTGAGCTCGGCGGACCGGGCGCCGCCGCCCGGGGTCTCGTGGGCCTCGTAGACGATGACGGACCGACCGGCCTCGGCGAGGGTGATCGCCGCGGCGAGGCCGTTGGGTCCCGCCCCAACCACCACCGCATCGACCGGTTCGTTCATGTCTCAGCCTTCCTCGCGGATCCCTCGTTGGTGACCTCGGCGGGGCCGGGGTACGTCCGCAGCCGCTCGGCGTCAGATCGTCCGGCCGGGAAGCCCGGGCCCTTCGGCGTCGTGCCCGTTCATGTCGGCGTTCAACCGTGCCTGGCCCATGAGGTCGGCCATGATGGGTCCGAAGTCGCTGATCTCGTCCGGCTGGGTCGCGACCGGACCGAGATGCCAGCTCTCGGCGATGCCGACCTTGTCGCCACGCACGTCGAAGATCCGGCCGGTCACATTCTTGGCCTCGGGGCTGGCCAGCCACACCGCGACCTGAGCGATCCAACGGGGCGACATGGCTTCCTTCATCTCCGCGGGCACAGCGTCCATGCCACCCATCAACGCCGCAGTGAGCCGGGAGATGGCGGCGGGAGCGATGCAGTTGACGGTGATGCCGTAACGAGCCAGCTCCTGGGCGGCGATGATGGTGAAGGCCGCCACGCCGGCTTTGGCGGCGCCGTAGTTCGTCTGGCCCACGTTGCCGTAGATCCCCGACGGCGAGGTCGTATTGATGACCCGGGCATCGAGGGTGTCGCCCGCCTTGGCCCGTTCGCGCCAGTAGGCGCTGGCGTGGTGAGTCGGGGCGTAGGTGCCCTTGAGGTTGACCCGGGTCACGATGTCCCAGTCCTCCTCCGGGATCGAGAAGATCATGCGGTCGCGCAGGATCCCGGCGTTGTTGATGAGGATGTCGAGCCCACCGAACGTGTCGACCGCTTGCGCCACCATGGCTTTGGCCTGGGCGAAATCGCTGACATCGGCGCCGTTGGCCACGGCCTCGCCGCCCATGTCACGGATCATCTGGACGACCTCGTTGGCCGGGCCGGCATCGGCACCCTCGCCCTCGGGGCTGGCCCCGAGGTCGTTCACGACGACCTTGGCGCCGTTCTCGGCCAGCAGCAACGCGTGCTCGCGCCCGATGCCTCGACCGGCGCCGGTGACGATGGCCACCCGTCCTTCGCAGAGCTTTGCCATGGTGTCGTTTCCTCTTCTCGCGGTACGTCGACTGGCTGCACGATACCGGTGCCGGTCGGGCGGGACCGTGCCGGGCAATTAGCCTCCGGGGATGCCAGACGATGCGGTCTCGATCGACACCTTGCTGGCCCATGCCGGCGCCGGCAACGACACGACCGGCCCGGTGACGGCGGCGATCCAGCCGTCCACCACGTTCCGGCGGCGACCCGACGGTGAATTGATCGACGGTCGCTCGTACGCACGAGACGAAGCACCGGGCCCGATCGAGCTGGAGCTGCTCTTGGCCCGGCTCGACGGTGGCGTCGTGGCGATGACCTACGGATCGGGCATGGCGGCCTGTGCGGGCGTGTTCGCCGCTCTGCGGCCCGGCGACCACGTCATCCTCCCGAGCAACGGGTACTGGGGGGTGCGGGCCTGGATGCACGACGTCGGCGAGCCGTGGGGCCTGCTGGTGAGCGAGGTGGATGTGGTCGACCCGGCGGCGGTCGAGGCGGCGATCCGACCCGGCTCGACCAAGTTGGTGTGGGCGGAACTGCCGAGCAATCCGGGGCTCGAGGTGGTCGACACCGTGTTGCTGGCGACGTTGGCCCACGACGCCGGTGCTCGGCTCGCCGTGGACGCCACGGTGGCGACCCCGGTCCTGTGTCGTCCGATCGAGCACGGCGCCGACTACGTGGTGCACTCGGCCACGAAAGCGCTGAACGGGCACAGCGATGTGCTGGCCGGCGCGGTGGTGGGCGCGTCCGCGGACGACTGGTGGGAGCGTATGCGGTTGGCCCGCCTCCGCTCGGGCCCCGTCCTCGGCGCCTTCGAGGCCTGGCTCGTGCTGCGTGGGCTGCGTA
Source organism: uncultured Acidobacteriota bacterium (assembly GCA_963732655.1). Classification (GTDB taxonomy): domain Bacteria; phylum Actinomycetota; class Acidimicrobiia; order Acidimicrobiales; family SHLQ01; genus CAVTWS01. Next base: position 810,815 of record CAVTAI010000017.1, read on the forward strand.
CCCTGGCCCTGCGTGTCCGGCATCAGTCGACCTCCGCCCTCTACCTGGCCGAGGCGCTGGAGGCGCACCCGGCCGTGGAGCGGGTGCGGTATCCCGGTCTGGCATCGTGTCTCGGTCACGACGCGGCGATGCGGCAGTTCTCGGGCGGCTTCGGTGGTTTGTTGTCGATCGAGGTGGCCGGCGGGCAGGAGGCAGCTCACGCCGTGGCCGGAGCGATGCGAGTGTTCACCCGGGCGACATCGCTCGGCGGCACCGAGAGCCTGGTCGAGCACCGTTATCCCGTCGAAGGCCCCGGATCGACCGTGTCGCCTTCGCTGCTGCGCCTGTCCGTCGGATTGGAAGATCGCGACGAGCTTCGGGCCGACCTCGAAGCCGCACTCGATACGGTTCGATCGTGACCGATAGCGCGACCGTGAACGACACCGATCTCCGATCCCGCTTTCCGGGCCTGGCGACCGGCTGGGCCCGTTTCGACGGCCCGGCCGGAACCCAGGTCGTCGATGTCGCCATCGATGCCATGGCCGAGTGGCAGCGCAGCGGCAACAATGCCAACAGCCACGGCCTCTTCGCCTTCGCCGACGCGTGCGACGAGCTCTCCGCCCGGTGTCGCGGCTCCATGGCCGAGTTGCTCGGGGCGACGGCGTCGGGTGTGGTGTTCGGTCCGAGCGCCACCGGGCTCCTGATGCACCTCACCCGATCGATCGGCACCACGTTGCGGGCGGGCGACGAGATCGTGTGCACCCGGCTCGACCACGACAGCAACGTGGCGTCGTGGATGCGCATGGCCGCTGACTGCGGGGCCACCGTGCGACTGGCGCCGTTCGACCCCTCCTCCGGTCGTCTCGATCCGTCGGCGGTGATCGATCTGATCGGTCCCCGCACCCGTTGGGTCGCCGTCACGGGCGCCTCCAACGCGATCGGCACCAAGCCGGACGTGGCGCAGGTCTCGGCCGCCGCCCACGCGGCTGGGGCCAAGGTGGTCGTCGATGGCGTCCACCTGACTCCTCACGCCCGGGTGGATGTAGTGGCGCTCGGCGCCGATGCCTACGTCACCTCGGCGTACAAATGGTATGGCCCGCACGGGTCGGCGATGTGGCTCGCCGACGAGCTTCGCGACGAGCTCGTGCCCTACAAGGTGCGGCCCGCTCCCGACGCGGGGCCCGAGCGGTGGCAGCTCGGCACGCCGGCGTACGAGAACCTGGCCGGCATGGACGCGGCGGCACGGCTGTTGCTCGAGGTCGGCATGGACTCCGTGGCGGACCGGGAACGCGTGGTGTTCGACCGGCTGCTCACCGGTTTGGCGGCCCGGCCCGAGGTCAGCGTGTGGGGTCCGGCGGATCTGGCCGACCGGGCACCCACCCTCTCGTTCACCCTGCGTGGCGTCCACCCTGACGATGTGGCCCGCGCTCTCGCCGCCGAGCGAATCGCCGTGTGGAGCGGCCACTACTACGCGGTGGAGGTCATGGACTCGCTCGGGTTGGCCGAGTCCGGCGGCGCCGTCCGGGCGGGCGTCTCGTGCTACACGTCCGACGACGACGTCGACCGGTTGTTGGACGCTGTATCGCGGCTGGCCTGACCGTTAGCATCGGCCCATGGCGATCGTCGAAACGCAACGCAGCCAGGCCTACCTCGATGACCGGGCGCACGTCTTCCACTCGTGGTCGGCCCAGGGTCAGCTCGACCCCCTGGTGGTGATGGGGGCCGAGGGCAGCTGGTTCTGGGACGAAGCCGGGAACCGTTACCTCGACTTCTCCTCGCAGCTGGTCAATGTCAACATCGGCCACCAGCACCCGAAACTCGTCGCCGCCATCAAGGACTACGCCGACACGTTGTGCACGATCGCGCCGATCCACGCCAACGCAGCGCGGAGCGAAGCGGCTCGCATGATCGTCGAGGTCGCCCCGGGCGATCTGGACATGGTCTTCTTCACCAACGGCGGCGCCGAGGCCACCGAGAACGCCATCCGCATGGCCCGCCTGCACACCGGCCGGCACAAGGTGCTGGTCGCCTACCGCAGCTATCACGGGGCTACCGGCGGGGCGATCACCCTCACCGGCGATCCGCGCCGCTGGCCGAGCGAGCCCGGGCTGCCCGGCGTCGTGCGCTTCTGGGGTCCCTATCCCTACCGTTCGGCGTTCCACAGCGAGACCGAGGCGCAGGAGACCGAACGAGCGCTGCAGCATCTCGCCGACACGATCATGGTGGAAGGTGCGGCCAACATCGCCGCCATCCTGCTCGAGCCCGTCGTCGGGACGAATGGCATCCTGGTGCCGCCGCCGGGGTACCTGGCCGGGGTCCGGGCGTTGTGTGACCAGCACGGCATCATGATGATCGCCGATGAGGTGATGTCGGGTTTCGGTCGGTGCGGAGAATGGTTCGCGGTCGACCACTGGGGTGTCGTTCCTGACCTCATCTGTTTCGCCAAGGGCGTGAACTCTGGGTACGTCCCCCTGGGTGGGGTGATCATCAGCCGACCCGTCGCCGACTCCTTCCGTGACCGCCCGTATCCGGGCGGGCTCACGTACTCCGGCCACCCGCTGGCCTGCGCCTCGGCCGTGGCGTCGATGTCGATCTTCCACGAGGAGGGCGTGATCGAGCAGGCCCGCCGGCTCGGCGCCGACGTCATCGGACCGGGTCTGGCCGAGCTGGCCGAGCGGCACCGGAGCATCGGCGAGGTCCGCGGCCTCGGTGTGTTCTGGGCCATCGAGCTCGTTCGAGATCGGGTGTCCCGGGAGCCGTACGTGCCCTACAACGCGGCCGGTCCCGATGCCGCGCCGATGGCGGAGCTGATCGGCGCGTGTAAGGCCCGGGGGTTGTGGCCGTTCACCCACTTCAATCGCATCCACGTGGTGCCGCCATGCACCACCTCGCCCGACGATGCCCGTCATGGGCTGGCCATCCTCGACGAGGTGCTCGAGATCGCCGACCGTCAGGTCCGCTGACCGGTCGGTCTCCCGGCCCTCAGCCGCTCACGTGGTCGATGGCACGGCGAACCGTGCGATAGAAGGCGTGGGCGGCGTCGATCAGGTGGGGCCGCGGCGTGTCCTCCTCGGGCGTATGGGACAGCCCGTCGGTGGAGGACGAGAAGATCATGACCGTGGGGACGGCTCGGGCCATCTCGGATGCGTCGTGGAGCGCGCCGGAGGCGAGTTCGAACTCGTGCCCGGCCACCTCCCGCACGGAGGCACGCGCCGCGTCGAGGAGGTCCGGATCGAAGGGCATGGGCGGGATCCTGAAGATGTGTTCCCACCGGACCGTGCAACCCTCCGCCTCGGCCGCGAAGTCCGCGGCGCGGTGGGCCGCCTCGAACATCTCGGCGAGCGTCGCCGCGTCGATGTGGCGCATGTCCATCGTGATCACTGTGCGACCGGGCACGGCGGTGACGACTCCGGGCCAGCACTGGGCGGCACCGACCGTCGCGACGCCGTCGTGGCGCGTAGCGATCTCGGCCAGTGACAGGCCGAACCGGCCGGCGGCGCGGAAGCTGTCACGCCGCATGGCCATGGGCATCGTGCCCGCGTGAGCCGCTTGCCCCTCGAAGGTGAGCCGTTCGCGTTCGATGCCGACCGTTCCGGTGACGACGCCGACTCCGAGCCCCTCCGCTTCGAGGACCGGGCCCTGCTCGATGTGGACCTCGACGTAGGCCCTGGCGTCGACGAGCCGGCTGGTCGCGCCCTCGAGGTTGTCGAGCCGCACGCCGTGATCGGCGAGGACCTCGACCAGCCCGTGGCCGTCCTTGTCGCTCAGCTCGCGAACCACGTCGAGGTCGAGGGACCCGACCGTCGCGGCGGAGCCGAACAGGCTGCGACCGAAACGCGCCCCTTCTTCGTCGGCCCAGTCGACCAGAGCGACCGTGCACGGCGGCCGGCCCTCGGCCGCCAGGACCCGGAGAACTTCGAGCCCGGCCATCACCCCGAAACAGCCGTCGAGCCAGCCGCCCTTGGGTACCGAATCGAGGTGGGAGCCGACGATCACCATGTCTGGTCGGTCACCGCGGAGGTACGCCCACATGTTGCCGGCCTCGTCCTGCTCCACCTCCACCGGGAGGCTCTGGAGCGACTCCCGGAGGAGAGCTCGCGCCTCGAGCCACGTGGGAGTCCAGCAGAGTCGGCGCGAGCCGTCGGGTCCGCCAGTCCGCTCGGCGAGCGACTCCAGGTCGGCGAGAACCCGCTCGGGATCGAAGGCGGTCGATGTCACTGGAGCTCCGTTCACATGTCGCCAGCTTCCCCCCGGCTGGGCAGGGGAGCGGCCTCGTGCCGGTCCCCCCGGCTGGGCAGGGGAGCGGCCTCGTGCCGCTCCCCCAGCCCGCCCAGTGGACTCGGTTCAGGCGCCGGCTTCCTCGAGTGTGACCTCGATGGCCGCGAAGTCCGCGCCGTTGATGTCGATGCCACCGGCCTCCAGCAGGGCGTGGGCCTCGGTGACGATGTCGTTGGTGAAGGCACCGTCGGTCGGGGGCGCGGTGAGCACGGTGGCGTCATCGAGGTTTGGCGTGCTCTGGGCGATCTCGACGGTGCGGTTCCATGCGGCCTCGTCGATGAACCCGACGCCACCGTCGGCCGGCCAGATCAGCTTGTTGACCTCGTTCATCTGCCACAGCTGATGGCTGTTGCCGAGCTGGGAGCCCTGGGCGACGACGATGTCGCGGCACGACTCCACGTTGTCGCGGCAGTACGCCCAACCCTCGAGCGACGCGGCCACGAACCGCACCGCGATGTCACGGTAGGCGGCATCGTCGGTAAGGCGCCCGGCATCGGCCCAGATGGCGTCCTGCAACATGCCGACGCCGGCCTCCTCGTAGGAGATGACGTTGAAGTCCTCGGGCGTGTACAGCTCACCCGTGTCGGGGTTCACGGCTTCGAGAACCTGGGCGTACTCGTTGTACGTCATCGCCTCGGCGGCATCGATGTCGCCCGCGAGGAGAGCCAGCATGTCGAACTGCTGCTGCACCAACTCGACATCGGCCTCCGGATCGAGTCCGGCCTGGCCGAGCGCGGCGAACACCTCGTACTCGTTGCCGAAGCCCCAGTTGCCGATGCGCATGCCGGCGAAGTCCGCCGGCGTCGTGATGCCGGCGTCGGCGAACGACACCTGGAGGGTGCCCGACCGCTGGAACACCTGGGCGATGTTCACGATGTTCGCGCCGGCCTCCCGCGTCTGGAGGGCCTTGGGCACCCAGGCGATGGCGAAGTCCGCCTCACCGTCGGCCAGCCGCTGCTGGGGGACGATGTCGACGGCGCCTTCGACGATCTCGACGTCGAGGCAGTGGGCGGCGTAGAAGCCCTCGTCCTGCGCCGCGAAGTAGCCGGCGAACTGGGCCTGGATGAACCACTGGAGTTGCAGGGTCACGGTGTCGGTGGTCTCGCATTCGACGGCTTCGGTGCCTCCGGTGTCTCCCGCAGCGGCGCCGTCGTCATCGTCGTCGTCGCCGCATGACGCGGCGATCAGCGAGAACGTGAGCGCCAGCGCGGCGATCAGGGTGAATCGTCGGTTTCTCATGTGTATGCCCCTCCCAGGACGTTAGGTAGTACGTAGTGCTTACTCGGTGCTGCTTTCCTGCGTGGCGCGCCGCACGGCGACACTCTCCAAAAGGACGGAGACCAGGTAGAAGCTCAGGCCGAGCGCGCAGGCGCCGACCACGTACGCCCACGCCAACGCATTGCGGGACGACGAGCTGTTCGAGGTGATGGAGTAGCCGAGGCCATCCTGAGAGCCACCGAAGTACTCGCTGACGAAGGCGGTGATGACCGCGCTCGGTGCCGCGATCTTGAGGGCGGTGAACAGGTAGGGCACGGCGTTGGGGACCCGAACCTTTCGCAGGATGGTCCACTCCCCGGCGGCGTAGGAACGCATGAGCTCCATGTGGGTGCCGCTGACCTGGGTCAGGCCCTTGGCCACGTTGACCAGCACGATGAAGAACACGACGAACGTGACCATGAGCCGGCGCGGCACCTGGCTCGTGATGGCGAACATGTTGTTCATGACCGCGACGAGGATGAAGATCGGAATGGCGTTCATCGCCGTGGCCAGGGGAGAGACGACCTGGTTCAGGCGCCGGTACCGCATGATCACGAAGCTGACCGCGATGCCCAGGGCGACGCCCGCCATCAACCCGATGAGCGCGTTGGTCCCGGACACCTTGGTGGCATCCCAGATGTTCGCGGTGTTGTCGAGGAACTGCTCGGCGATCTTCGACGGCGGGGCGAGGAAGTACGGCTTGAGGTCGAACGCCGCGACAGCTGTTTCCCACGCCGCCAGGAACACGGCGCCGAAGATCAACGGGGGCAGGGCGACCGGGGCCAATCGTCTCACCGGTCGTCGACCCCCATCGTGGCCGACGGCGATGGAGTGTGCGCCCGCAGCGCCTCTCGGACCTCGGTGATCTTCTTGAAGAAGGCGTCGTCCTGGCGGGTGTCGTCGGAGCGTTCGGAACCGAGGCCGACGGTGACGATGTCGGTGATGCGGCCGGGTCGGCGCGACATCACGACCACCCGGCTCGACAGGTACACCGCCTCGGGGATCGAGTGGGTGACGAACACCACGGTGGTGCCCGTCTCGCGGCAGATACGGAGCAGCTCGGCCTGCATGTGCTCGCGCGTCATCTCGTCGAGCGCGCCGAAGGGTTCGTCCATCAGGAGCAACGGGGGATGGGCGGCCAGCGCCCGGGCGATCGCCACCCGTTGCTGCATCCCGCCGGACAGTTGCCAGGGCTGATGATCGGCGAACTCGCCGAGTTGGACCAGGTCGAGCATCTCGCGAGCCCGAGCCCGCCTGGTGGTCCGGTTCCAGCCCTTGACCTCGAGAGGTACCTCGATGTTGCGGACGACGCTGCGCCACTCGAAGAGCCCGGCCTGCTGGAACGCCATGCCGTAGTCCTGATCGAGGCGGGCCTGGCGGGCCGGTTTCCCGTTGACGAGGAGGTCGCCCGAGGACGGCTCGGCCAGGTTGGCGATGAGGCGCAGAAGGGTCGACTTGCCACATCCCGAGGGCCCGATCAACGACACGAACTCGCCCGGCATCACGGTGAGATCGATGCCCACCACGGCGTCGACCTGATCGGCGCGACCGGAGTTGAACACCTTGTCGACGCCCCGAACGGCGACGGCTGCAGGTGGATCGATGGCTGGACCATCGGCTGTGTCGGCGGGATCGATGGCGCGGCCATCGGCTGTGTCTTCGGGACCGATGGCGCGGCCATCGGTCATGAGCGCGCCTCCTTCGGGCGGTTGCGCATGAGCACGGTGTCGAGGGTGACGACGAACCCGGCCATGGTGAGCCCGAGCAGCGCCACCCCCATCACGCCGGTGTACACCTTGGCCGGATCGCTGGTCGCCTGCCGGGCGTACTCGAACGTGATCCGGCCGATACCTCCCTGGAGACCGATCGAGATCTCGGCGACGACGACGCCGACCACCGCGGCGGAGGCGGCGAGGCGAAGGGCGGGTACGAGGTGCGGCACCGCGGCGGGGAACCGGACCTTGACGAGGGTCTGGCGCCAGCTGGCCGCCAGTGAGTCCATCAACTCGAGCGAGCTGGGTGCGGGCGAGGTGAGCCCCTTCAGGGCGCCGACGGCGATCGGGAAGAAGGCCAGGAACGCGCTGAGCACCGACGCCGACAGCCATCGCGGCCATTCCCAGCTGCCGATGTGAACCCGGCCACCCCAGCTGGCCACCAGGGGAGCGAGGGCGATGAGGGGAACGGTCTGGGAGATCACGAGCCACGGGAGCACGCCGCGCTCGACGAACTTGAATCGCGCCATCACCACGGCGAGGGCCAGCCCCACGGTCGCCCCGAGGGCCAAGCCGACGGCCGCGAGTCGCAGCGAGTACCAGACGCCCGAGAGGACCACCTGCCAGATGTCTCGATCGGAGCCTCGAAGCTCCGGTTCGCCCAACCGGCTGACCATGTCGCCGATCGGTGGCATGACCGTGTCGTTCGATCGAGGCAGGATCGGCAGACCGGCGAGGGATCCGCCGTCCTCGGGTCCGTACCGCCGGTAGATCTCCCACACGACGGCGAGGAGCACGAACGCGGCCAGGACCATCGCGGCTCGTTCGAGCCGGCGCCAGCCATGGGTCACGATTTGGCCTGGACGGTCTCGGCGATCTGGGGCATCACGAGCTCGCCATAGGCGGCGAGGGTGGAGTCCTTGGCGTCGTGCTGTAGGTAGATCGAGAACTGATCCACGCCGAGCTCCCGGAGCTCGTGGAGGCGGGCGACCTGATGTTCGACGGGACCGACCAGGCAGAAGCGGTCGACGATCTCGTCAGGGACGAAGGTGGTGTGGGTGTTCCCGGCCCGGCCGTGCTCGTTGTAGTCGTAGCCCTCGCGACCCTTGATGTAGTCGGTGAGGGCTTGCGGCACGGCCCCGGAGTCGCCGTAGCGGGCCACCAGGTCGGCGACGTGGTTGCCCACCATGCCGCCGAACCAGCGACATTGATCGCGCCCGTGGGCCAGGCCGGCCTCGGTCCCGTCGGTGACGTACGCGGGTGCGGCCACGCAGATCTTCACCGAGTCCGGGTCGCGGCCGGCGGCGCGAGCCGCTGTCCGCACGGAGTCCACGGTCCACGCAGTCACTGCCGGATCGGCGAGCTGCAGGATGAACCCGTCACCGACCTCGCCCGTCAGCGCCAGCATCTTGGGCCCGTACGCCGCGACCCAGACGTCGCAGCGGCTCGCGCCACCCCACGGGAACCGGATGGTGGAGCCCTTGTACTCGGCGCCGCGCCCGTTGCTCAGCTCCCGGATGACGTGGATCGCCTCTCGTATCTCGCCGATCGTGACCGGCGCCCCGTTGGTGACCCGCACCGCGGAATCGCCGCGGCCGATCCCGATGATGGTGCGGTTGCCGTACATCTCGTTGAGGGTGGCGAACACCGACGCGGTGACGGTCCAGTCCCGGGTGGCGGGGTTGGTGACCATCGGCCCGACGATCACTTTGCGGGTGGCGGCGAGGATCGCCGAGTAGATGACGTAGGGCTCCTCCCACAAGATGTGGGAGTCGAACGTCCACACGTAGTCGAAGCCGTAGTTCTCGGCCTGCCGGGCCAGGTCGACCACGCGAGACGCCGGCGGGTTGGTCTGTAGGACGACACCGAACTCCATGCGATACCCCTCCCTCGGCTTCGGTCAGCGGTTCTGCGGGAACCCGAGGTCGACCCGGGACGTGCGGGGGTCGGGCCAGCGTGAGGTGACGACCTTGGCCCGGGTGTAGAAGTTCACGCCGTCGGGGCCGTACATGTGCTGATCGCCGAACAGGCTGGCCTTCCAGCCGCCGAAGCTGTAGTAGCTCACCGGCACCGGGACGGGAACGTTGATGCCGACCATCCCGACGCTCACCTCGAACTGGAACTGGCGCGCCACGCCACCGTCACGGGTGAACAGGGCGGTGCCGTTGCCGTACGGGTTGTCGTTGATGAGCTGGAGCCCCTCCTCGTACGACTGGACCCGGACGACCGACAGCACCGGACCGAAGATCTCGTCGTCGTAGCAGGCCATGCCCGGTCGCACGTTGTCGATGAGGCTGGGGTTCAGGAAGAAGCCGTCGCTCGCCGCCGCGTCGCGTCCGTCGACCACGACGGTGGCACCGTCGGCCGGGGCGCCGGCCACGTAGCTCGCCACCTTGTCGCGATGTTCCCGGGTGATGAGCGGGCCCATCTCGGCGTCGGAGTCCATGCCCGGCCCGACCTTGATGCCGGGGATGCGATCACCGATCTTCGCTACCAGCTCGTCAGCGACCGACTCGACGGCCAGGACGACCGACACGGCCATGCAGCGTTCGCCGGCCGAGCCGTACGCGGCCGACACGGCCGCGTCGGCGGCCATGTCGAGGTCGGCGTCGGGGAGGACGAGCATGTGGTTCTTGGCCCCGCCGAGCGCCTGGATGCGTTTGCCGTGACGGGTGCCCGTCTCGTAGATGTAGCGGGCGATGGGCGTGGAGCCCACGAAGCTGATGGCGGCCACGTCAGGGTGTTCGAGCAGGCGGTCGACGGCGACCTTGTCCCCGTGGACGACGTTGAAACAGCCATCGGGGAGGCCGGCCTGCTTCAGCAGCTCGCCGATGAACATCGACGCGGACGGATCCTTCTCGGACGGCTTCAGGACGAACGTGTTGCCGCACGCGAGCGCGTTTGCGAACATCCACATGGGCACCATGGCCGGGAAGTTGAACGGCGTGATGCCCGCCACGACGCCGAGCGGCTGGCGGATCTGGTACACGTCGACCCCGGTCGACGCCTGCTCGGAGTAGCCGCCCTTGAGCAGCTGAGGCATGCCGCACGCGAACTCGATGTTCTCGAGGCCGCGGGCCACCTCGCCGAGCGCGTCGGAGAGGACCTTGCCGTGCTCGGCGGTGACGAGCGACGCGATCTCCTTGCGGTTGGCATCCACGAGCTCGCGCATGCGGAACATGACCTCGGCCCGGCGCGACAGGTTCGTGGCCCGCCAGCCCGGGAACGCCGCGGCGGCGACGCGCACGGCGGCGTCGACCTCGTCGACGGAGGCGAACCCGACGGCGGCCTGCTGGGCGCCGGTGGCGGGGTCGTACACGACGCCGGAGCGGCCCGACGAGCTGCGAACGGTCCGGCCGTCGATCCAATGGTCGATCGTCTTCATGATGGTGTCCTCTTCTTCAGATGCGTGTGTAGCTCAGACCAGGTAGTCGCACAGACCGCGCTTCACGTAGCGGCCGTGCCCGGGTCGCCCGTGGAACGCGTTGTCCGTGATCACGACCGACCCCCGCGAGATCACTGTGTCGACCTTGCCGTCGATGACCGTGCCCTCCCACGCCGAGTGGTCCATGTTCATGTGGTGGGCCTTGCCGAAACCGATCTCGGTGCGGCCGGCGGGGTCGTAGATGACGATGTCGGCGTCCTTGCCGGGGGCGACGAGGCCCTTGCGGGGGAGACCGAACATGCGGGCGGGTGTGGTGCAGCAGGTCTCGACCCACCGCTCGAGGGTGAGCTCGCCGGTGACCACCCCCTGGTACATGAGGTCCATGCGGTGCTCGATGCTGCCGATGCCGTTGGGTATCTTCGAGAAGTCGCCGCGGCCGAGCTCCTTCTGGTCCTTGAAACAGAACGGGCAGTGGTCGGTGGACACGATGGCCAGCTCGTTCATGCGCAGGCCCTTCCACAGGTCGCGGTGATGATGCCGGTGGTCGTGTTTGGAACGGATGGGCGGGCTGCACACGTACTTGGCGCCTTCGAAGCCGGGCTGGGCCAGATGGTCCTCGAGTGTCATGTACAGGTACTGCGGGCAGGTCTCACCGAAGACGTTGAGGCCTTCGGCGCGGCCCTCGGCCAGGGCGTCGAGCGCCTCGGAGGCCGACATGTGCACGATGTACAGGGGCACGTTGCCGGCGACCTTCGACAGGGTGATGGCCCGGCTGGTCGCCTCGCCTTCGAGCAGGCTCGGCCGGCTGATCGAGTGGTACTTGGGATCGGTCTCGCCACGGGCCAGGTGCTGGGCGACGAGGACGTCGATGGCGATGCCGTTCTCGGCGTGCATCATGATCACGGCGCCGTTCTCGCTGGCCTGCTGCATGGCCCGCAGGATTTGCCCGTCGTCGCTGTAGAAGACGCCCGGGTAGGCCATGAACAGCTTGAAGCTGGTGATGCCCTCGTGGTCGACCAGGTAGGTCATGTCCTTCAGTGACTGGTCGTCGATGCCGCCGATGATCTGGTGGAAGGCGTAGTCGACGGCGCAGTTGCCATCGGCCTTGCGGTGCCACTCGGCCAGACCCTCCTGCACGTTGCCGCCGTACGTCTGGACGGCCATGTCGATGATGGTGGTCACGCCGCCCCACGCCGCCGCGATGGTGCCGGTCTCGAAGGTGTCGGAGGCGAAGGTGCCGCCGAAGGGCAGCTCCATGTGCGTGTGGACGTCGATGCCGCCGGGGATGACGTACTTGCCGGTGGCGTCGATGGTCGTGTCGGCGGTGACGCCTTGCGCGGCGGCGACTCCCGGCGCGTAGATGGCGGCGATGGTCTCGCCGTCGACGAGGACATCGGCGGCCTGGCGGCCGGATGGACTGACGATCGTTCCGTTGGTGATGAGTAGGCGGGGCATTGGGTCCTCCCGGGGGCCGCAGTCGATGGTCGGATCAGCGGGCGACGAGCTCGTCGTAGGCGTCGGGGCGACGGTCGCGATAGAACGCCCAACGATCCCGGATCTCGCGGAGCTTCGTCATGTCCAGGTCGCGGACGATGAGCTCGGGCTTGAACGGGTCGCCGACCTCGCCGACGAACTTGCCCTCGGGGTCCACGAAGTAGCTCTGTCCGTAGAAGTCGTTGTCGCCGAGTGGCTCGATGCCGACCCGGTTGATGGCGCCGACGTAGTAGATGTTCGCCACCGCGGACGCCGGTTGCTCGAGCCGCCACAAGTATTCGGACAGGCCACGATGGGTGGCCGACGGGTTGAACACCAGCTCGGCGCCGTTGAGTCCGAGCGCCCGCCAGCCTTCGGGGAAGTGGCGGTCGTAGCAGATGTAGACGCCCACCTTGCCGACCGCGGTGTCGAACACCGGGTATCCGCCGGTCCCGGGCTTGAAATAGAACTTCTCCCAGAACCCCTTGGTCTGGGGGATGTGCTGCTTGCGGTACTTGCCGAGGTACGTGCCGTCGGCGTCGATCACCGCGGCGGTGTTGTAGTAGACGCCGGCCTGCTCGATCTCGTACATGGGCAGGATCATCACCATGCCGAGCTCGCGAGCCACCGAGCAGAACCGCTGCGTCGTGGGGCCGTCGGGAATGGCTTCGGTGTAGGCGTAGTACTCGGTCTCTTGCACCTGGCAGAAGTACGGGCCGTAGAAGAGCTCCTGGAAGCACATGACCTGCGCGCCCTGGGCCGCGGCCTCGCGGGCCGCCACCTCGTGTTTGTCGATCATCGCCTCTTTGGTGCCGGCCCAGTCGGTCTGCAACAACGCGGCGCGGATGGTTTCGGCCATGGCGGGCTCCCTCGTTCGACCCGATCCTAGTGGAGCGACGCGGAATCAGTGATGCGGTCGAGGGTGGCGCGGCCTCGCTTGACCTTGGTGATGATGTCGTCGACGGTCTTGCTCCACACGAAGGGTTGGCGGGTCGTCGTTCCAGTGTGATGACCACCCGTCGATGGCCGTCTCGAGCTCGGCGACGGGGTGAAGGTCGTGTCACGGAGCGCCTTGCGGGTCACCACCCAGAACCTCATCCGGTGTAGCCACAATGCGGACGTCGGCGCGAAGTGCAGATGCCAGCGCGCCCTCTTCGGATGCGTGAGCCACGCTCCGGACCGACTCGCACTTGTGCGCCGACAGGTTGTCCAGCGCGACGTGCACATCGAGCTCGGGCGGGACGTGGATGTCGATCCTCTTGAAGACGCGAGCGCGTCCCCTCCGGTGGGTGGGAGCGGGCTTCGATGTGGGGTCTTGGCTGGCGTGGGGGCGCGGCGATCGAGACCGATGCCGCCATGGCCGGCCTCGGTGGCGCGCTCACGTCAGGAGATGAGGGCGACGCTCAGTCAATGTTCTCTGAATCCGCCTTGCTGCAGCCTCTGCTGCTCCGGCCGTGCTTTGACCGTCAAGATTTACGAGCCCGCCGCGGGTTAGTTTGCGCGTTCACGGGGCGGGGCTGATGGTGTAGTTCCACTCGGGGTGGAAGGCCTTGTGGCCCTTGATGGGTAGGGCGGCGAGTTCTTTGTCGGTAATCTTGACGCCGGTCGGGTACCAGTTGAGGTCGAGGTCGGCGTGGATCGAGAGCCCGGCATCGGTCGTCGTCGCGGCGATGAGGTCGACGATCGTGCGGAGGTCGGTGAGGGGCCGGCCCCGCCAGTTCATGGAGATGAAGCTGAACATGCGGTGCTCGATCTTGTTCCACTTGCTCGTGCCGGGCGGGTAGTGGCACACCGTGATGGCGAGTCCGATCTCGGTCGCGAGATCGGCGACGAACCTCTTCCAGGCCCGGACCCGGTAACCGTTCGAGCCCCCGGCATCCGCGGTGATCATCAACTTGGTGGCTTTCGGGAACCGGGCCTTGCCCAGGGTGTTCCACCACCGCCGGATCGACTCGACCGCGAACTCGGCGGTGTCGGCGACGTCACCGACGCTGACCCAGCCCTCGTTGTTGGCCAGGTCGTACACCCCATAGGGGATGGCCTTGCCGACCTTGGCGTCGGGGAAGTCGTGCCCGTTCACCTCGACCGGTTCACCCGCGACCTGCCATTCCACCCCGACGTTGTCGTAGTTCCCGACGAGTTCCTTCTTCTTGGTGTCGACCGAGATCACCGGCTGGCGGCCCCGCCCGAACTTCTCGGCGGTCAGCGTTGATGTGGCGGAACTGGCCGTCACGATCAGGATGCGACTCGCCCTCCTTGGTCTTGGACGGCGCCTGCAACGAGTAGTCCATCTGATGGAGCAACCGGCGAACCAACTCGGCGGACACCTCCTACCCCTCCGAACGGAGCTGCTCGGCGAGGGTGTACGTCGACTTGTTCGTCCACCGCAACGGCGACATCGGATCACCGCGGGTCTCGGGCCACACCAACTCGTCGAGCGCGGCGAGCAACCCCGGCTGCTTGTCGATCGCCTGGCGGTCACCACCGCCGGGTTCACGCAACGACTCAGAGGGCTCGACTCCGGCCTCGAGTTCCTTGACCGCCTTGATCACCGTGTTCCGACTCATCCCCGACGCCTCAGCCGCCAACGTCTTGCCGCCCCGACCCAACCGGCGAGCGAACGAACCCACCGTCAACCGCCGCTGCCGTTCATTCAGATGCGACAAAGGCTCCTCGAACACACCCCGCCAGCGCCTCCGCCGTCGACGCGCCCGCCGCCTACCTCATCGACACACTCGGCGTGCGGACCCACGACAACGCCGACAGATGGCACGACGCCGCGTCCGGGATCGAGGCCTACCGCCATCGCGTCCTCGGCATCGAGCCAGCCGACGGACCCGTAGGGCCTGGCGCGTTAGCGGCAATCGGTGCCCGACCAACCTCCCCTGAACGAGCGGCAGAATGGTCCGCAGTGATGACGCGAATCGAGGAACTACAACCGCATCTCGCAGCTGAACATCTGTCACGTCGCCGCTGAGACACCATTGCGAAACGTGGGACGCTCGACCACGTCGGCACTAATGTCGCGTCAGATCAGGCTGGGCCCGGTGCATGTCGTTCGTCTCGATCGCGTTCAGGTTCGAGTCGCTGGTACTTCGAATTCAACAGCTCGAGGGCGTTGCTGGCCGCGGAGCTGAATCATGACAACTGAGCGGATCACGCCGCTCACAGGGTTCTCTCCACGTGGACGGCTCGGCAAACGTCGCCTGCGTGCACGACGGGAACGCCCAGTTCACGCAGATACCGCCGCAGCATCTAGATGGTGAATCGGTCCCGGACCCGTTTCGCACCATATGCGGTTACGTCCTCGAAGTCGTAGCGGCTTCCATGGTCACTGAAGGCCCAACGCCCGCCGTCTCTCATCGCGTATAGGTACCTCCTTCCCCACGATGGGCCCTCTATGTGACCCGGGTCCCACACCTGAAGCATCACCGCTGGTTCGGTAACGTTCGGTCCGACCACCGTGGCCTGTACGGTCAGCATTCCGTGCCGGTTGCACAAGATAGTCGGAAAGGTCCCGTGCTCGCTGTTGTTCTGAGGCCCGGCCGCGATGAACATGGACCACCCCTCATAGACGTCGAAGATGATCAACTTGCCCCTTCGCTCCCGAACAACATACAAGGACACCAAGTCCAGAACCGTCCCCGCCTCCGGGACATCCGACGCCCTGCCGTCCCCACCTTGCTCCCGCATTGACGTGATCATCGCCGCGGCGACGGCATCCACGTTCGCCTTCACGAACGTCACATACTCGGTAGCGCGACCACCCACCTGGCCCGGAATCAGGTCCGAGTCCGTCACGGCACCTCCTGAATGTCCACCTGCCCAGCGGGATCATTCGACAGGATCAGAGCCTCGTGCAGGGCCCCCGCGGCTGGCCGACGCTCTCCAAGAGACGGCTCGGTAGACGTCGCGTGCGCGGACCGCTGGGAGGCCGAGCTTAGGCCGCAGATGGCGCCCCAGCATCTCGATAGTGAACCGATCTCAATCCCGATCCCGAACACGACGCACGTCGTTCGCGGCCACGTCATCGAATTCGCAGCGGCTGCCGCGGCAATCGAACCTCCAACGCCCGCCCTCCACATCGAGCACAAGTCTGATCCGACGCCTGAGTTCTTCGTGAAAGTCAGGCCGCGTAGGCGGAGGACTCGGGCTCGGTGGTCCCGCCGGCATGACGAGACGAACAATCGACGAGACCAGCGTCCGCTTGAATCGCTTGTGAAGCCCTTGGTCATCAGAATCGCCAGTGCACCGCCGCGAATGCGTCGGCCTCTTCAGGCGACCACACGTGAAGGTCGAGCTTGTCGACCCTGCATGTTGCGGCGCCGGGAATCCATCCAGCTTTCTGCAGTTCGACGCACCCTCGCCGGAAAGACCACCAGAGCGGATTCTCGTCGACGAACTCCGTCGACCGGAAGGTCAAGTTCTGTCCGTGTCTGGCTCGGGCTCGTTCCTCACCTCGATCCAGCTCGGCCTCTGCGATCGGCAAGGCCTCAGCGATGTCCCGCGCCCCGGTGAAGTACTCCTCGGGCACGAGCAGACCTGATCGAGGCGACGCGCGGACGAGCGCAGACGCCTCCTCCCACGACAGGCCTCGCGCGCTCAGCCCTTCGGACTTCCAGATTGCCCACCGCGACGCTTCGTTCTCAACCAGCTGGGACCACCGCGGAGCCATTCCACCATTCTAGGAAGTCCGCAACGGAGACGGTGTATGCAGACCCGAGTCCCTCGGGTAGCGGGTCCCTGATGTAGACGACGCCGTTGTCGACCTTGTCGACGACGACCGAGTGGTTGACAACGCTGCCGACGATGGAGGGCCCGCCGTTCGTGGCGGTGGCCAGGTCACCGATCGACATCCCCGTCTGGTGGCTAGTCGTCGCTCGCAAACACCGTGCGGCTTGCCGAGGCGCCGCTAGTCTCACCATGTGAGCAATGAGCCAAAACTGTCGCCGGAGGTGGAGTCAATCGCGTGGGGCGAGCTTGTGTTAGCTGGTGGCCGAACGTTTAAGGACGCAAAGCTCTGGCCGGGCGGCGCCAGGGAGTGGGACTGGAGTGAGACCGGAACAAGACATGAGCCCGGCATCCAGCCCAGCGACGTGGAAGAACTCCTCGATCACGGCGCTGATGTTGTCGTGCTGAGCCGGGGCATGGAACTTCGATTGCACACCTGTCCTGACACGGTTGACGCCCTGGCTGCTGCTGGCGTCGAGGTTCACGTCGAAGAGTCGGCGCGGTCGGTCGAGATCTACAATGAGTTAGTCGCTGCGGGGCGAGCAGTGGGAGCACTCATTCATTCGACGTGTTGAACGGTCGCCGCAGGGTGTTCTCGCTTGAACCAGCTAAGATTCTCCGTCCGTTGCACGTTCGATCTTATCGAGCAACTCCTCGATATCCTCAGCAACGTGTGCCCAACCCTGCGAGCTTAGGTAGATTACTGCCGGGTTCGGGTCGCTCTCAGATTCGTAGTTGAGAGCAATCATCTGATCGGCACCGACGTCACCTATGAGCACGGAACGGTCGACGCGGATGTGAACTGTCGATCCCGGCGGATTGATAGCCCATGCTGCCGTCTCGTTCGCCCACAACTTGTTGACGTTAATGATGGCATCGATTCCATAGAGTAACAGGTCGCTCTTTTCGTTTGGAAACACGGCGCGCGCCGTCTCCTTCGATAGCCTCGGCACCCAACGCTCTTCCCTTATGGCGTTAGCCAGCGACTCCGGCAGCCGAAGACCGTTGACGATCCAAGTCATCCCGACACCGGCAATCCGGTCGCCGAGGCAACCATATCTATGATTGCTTGCCTGAACTCGGCCGGAGCCGCAGCGGAGCCGTAGTTCACACCGTTCACGGAGCCAGAGTTCCAAAGAACCTCGAGTCCACTACCATCGCGGACTACCACGAACCCAACGGTCTGCGTCGTGTCCACGAGGGGATTCGCCTCTCCCAACATCGTGTTCAGTTGCCCATGCCCGCCGAACCGATTCACGCTGCCGGGAGGAGCACCGGAGGCGAGCGGATCTGGAACGCTCGGTCGCGCTGCGATCATGCCAGATCCCGGATCGTATACCCCGGAGAATCCCTGCTGAGCATCGAATTCATCGAGGTGCTCCAGAGCGTCGAATCGCGGGAAGCAAGAGTTCTGGTTGTGGACGAGGACGTCTTCGGCGCCTGCGCTGACGTAGAAGGTGTGGAGGTCGTCGATGGTGAGGTCGTAGGCACGGCTGGTGTGGACGGTTGCCCAGTCGAGTCCTTCGACGGTGACGACGCTTCCGTCGGCGGAACGGAGTCGGTCGCCCTCGTCGAGTTCCTGGCTTTGTTGCCACTGCCGGTCCGTGACGTTCCAGTAGCGGTGATCTTCGGTGGTGACGACGTCGCCGCTCGACAGGTTCAGGGTGAGGAGCTCGTCGATGTGCGGCAGGGTGGCGATCACCTGCCGGGCGCCGGACTCTCCCGTCTCGGGGTCGGTGGCGTAAACGAGGTCGCCGACACGGACACTCGCGATGGGCCTCCTCGACCCGTCAGCCATCAAGACGCGAGTTGTGGCAGCGAACGAGCACGCTCCGCCGGCGGCCTCGACAAGTTCGTCGACGAAACTGTTGACGTCGATGTTGTCGATCGCACCGACCACATCGTCGCCGGCCCGCCCAACGATCGAAAGGTTCCCGGCCTGTCGGAGGATGTCTGCGGCGATGCCAACGGCGCCGAGGTCGAGCAGGCACCCTGCCGCGTTCCAACCGTTGATCCCGTTGGTGAGCGCGTCGACGCAATCGTAGAGTGGCAGGAACTGGACGGCGATGCCGCCGACCTCGACGACCAAATCGCTGATGTCGCCGACCAGGTCGAGGAATTCGTCGGTGAAGATCATCCCGAACGCGATGCCTAGGTCGTTGGCGAGGTCGAGGTTGTCGAACACGACGCATGACGGCGGCCCGACCGGTGGCGGGGCTTGGGGGTCGATCTGTTGTGGGTCGAGGACGGTGAGGGTGTAGTTGCCGGTTGTGATGGCGGCGTAGCCCCAGCGTTGTTCGATGCCGGTCATGATGAACTGGCCGCCCGGCGCTGCGACGGGGGTGCCAGCAGTCCAGTGCGACGAGAACGAGCCGCTACCGGTTGTGTCGAAGCCGACCCCGTGCAGGGCGGTCTTGTGCTGTGCGCCCAGGTTCACGCCCCACGGCTGAAACTCGAGGATGCCCAGGGTGTTGGGCGTCATCTGCGTTGAGATCGGGGTGATCGATCCTGTAGCCCGTGGCGCGTATCCGGTCGGGACCCAGATGTAGCCCACCATGACGTCGTTCTGGAAGCCGTAGTCGGCCGCCACTGTGGTTCCCGGTTCCAGGATCGGCACGCCGGCCTGGAGCGTCGCGCAGACGTTGTTCTGGTAGTTGATCGTGCCGGGGGGCAACGCTCCGGGTGTCGAGGACTGCGGCAACGGAGCGGGCGCCGCCGGCATCGTGATCACACCCGGTGACAAGTAGTCCGACGGCTGAGGAATCGCAGCCCCGGACGAGACCGGCGCGCAGTTCGCTGGGGTACTCCGCACTCCGTCAGCGACCGCCGCCACGCCCACCTGGAGAGTGGACGGCTGCACTGCTGCGAAGTCGGCCGGGAAGCTCCGCCAGTTCTCACCGCCTCGACCGACATCAGACCACGGCGATGTCGCAGTGGCGCGTTGCGTGATGACGTACGAATCGGCGCCGGCGGCAGCGGCCCACACGACGTCGTACCGATCGACGATGGTTGGCGGCTCGATCACCCAGCACTCGGACCCCGCCGGAGCTGTCCCAACGGTGATCGGCAGCGCGCTCGACAATGGCGAGACGTTCTGCGCGACGTCCAGGGCTTGGACCTGGTAGTTGTGCGCCTGACCTGCCGAGACGGAACTGTCGACGTACGACGCAGTGGGAGCAGAAATCGTCGCGACCACCGATCCGTTTCGAAGCACCCGGTAACTCGAGACGGCGCGGTCGTCAGTGGAAGCGTCCCACGTCAGCGCGACGGCTGCCGGGTTCATCGTCACGTTGACGTTCGCGGGCGTGCTCGGAGCACTCGTGTCCGGCCCGGTCGGTCCGAAGTTCGCGAGCGGAGCTGGGGGCTGGGCGAGGGGGTCGACAAGGGTCACCGCCTGCACGGCCGCCTGCCGCCATACCCCACCAACGAGCACCTGAACGGGAGCGGTGCCGCCGTTGAACGGGTCCGTTGACCCGAAGTTCACCGAGTTGGTCCTCCATAGGAGCGACCCGTTCGCGATGGTGATGGATGCCGTCGCTTGAGTGGAGTTGAAGTTGTAGTGCCAAGTGCCCCCGTACCAGTAACCGATCCGTGCCATCGTCGGCTGAGCAGAGCCGCCCCCAACGTTGCAGCGCGTCCACAACGACGAGTTCGTACCACTCAAGTAGTCCCAGTTGACGGAGCAATAGGCGTACACCCCGCCAAGCGCAGCCGCGCCGGGCACCAAAACAGTCGGCGTCGGCACTGGCGGGTAGCCGTCAAAGTAGGCCTGCGGCATTGTCGGCCGACTCAGCGGCCCCGACACCGTCATCGTCTCCATGCGAGCAGGGCGCCAGACACCCCCCACCCGGACCTGCACAGGGGCTGTACCCCCGACGAACGGGTCGGTCGACCCGAAATTCACCGAGCCCGTGACCCACTCGAGACTCCCCCCACCAACATCGAGGGCCAGCGACGAAGGATCAGCCGACGTGTAGCTCCACAGCCACTGACCTCCAGACCAATAGGCGACGCGGGCCGCCGTCGGCTGAAAGGAACCCCCGGCCACGTTGCAGCGCAGCCACAGCGAAGAATTCGTACCGCCCAGAAATTCCGAGCGAGCCGTACAGAACCCATACACTGCCCCGACCGCAGCAGCACCCGGCACGGTCGTGCCCGACGACCATGCCGGTGGGTACCCATCGAAGTAGGCCTGCGGCGCAGGCGGCCGACTCAGCGGTTCAGCGACCGTCAATGACTCATCGACAGCCGGACGCCAGGTTCCACCGACCAGAACCTCCATCGGTGCGGTGCCGCCCACGAACGGATCAGTTGACCCGAAGTTCACCGAACCCGTCACCCACTCGAGGCCGCCCGCACCGACCTCCAACGCCAGCGACGACACATCAGCAGCGGTGTAGTTCCACTGCCACTGGCCCCCATACCAATAGGCGACACGAACGCTCGTCGGCTGATCGGAACCCGAACCGACGCTGCAACGCACCCACAACGACGAGTTCGTGCCCCCAAGCGAATCCCAGGTGCCCGTGCAGAACGCATAGGCGCCGCCCGCAGCAGGTGATCCAGGCGTCACCGGTTCCACCGCTGCTGCAGGCTCTGCCCGTGCCCCCACAGCGACCAACATCGTCACCGCCAGACACAGCGCCATCAACACGCCCAACGACCGCTTGCCAGCTATACACGCCTCCATCGCCACCCCGAGATCGGGAACTCGGGGAAGCTACCAACAGGCACGGCCAGCGATGAGGATGGTTACCGCGCCCGATGCTGCCGCTTGTAGCGGCAGCAAATGTCGCCGAAGCCTGCCACCTCGCGCCCGGACCTGACATGCGGAACCTACCCACGACCCACAACGGTCGAGGGAAGGACTCGCATCAGACACCGGTGGCACCTGGGACCACCGGCTCCTGTAACAACGTCGTCCGGCCCACAACGGCGACGGCCTCCGACTCACCCAAGCCACCTCTAGCCAAGCGGGTAGTGCGACAGGCCTGTCAGACGAAGGCTGAAACGCGTTCGAGGTCAGTGGCGGCGACTGGTGTGGTTGCCGTCGCGCATCGGGCCGGTGACGGTGTCACGCCGAGCGTCGAAGTGGCCGGTCTCGTTGAGCGAGAGCACGGCGTGGCGCCCGTCGGCGGCGACATCGACCCGGGTGATCGAGGCGTAGTCGCTCTGGAGGCGTACACCGTTCGAGCCGAGCATGCCGTTCAGGATGAACTGGATGACGCCTCCGTGGCAGCCCACGACGACGTGCTCTCCTGGCGGGTCGGCCACCAGCTGGGCGAACGCGGCGTTCACTCGGCGGCCGAAGACTTCGGGGGAGTCCCACCCGATGGCGTCCCACTCTTGGCGCTTGACGGCTTCCCAGTACTCGCCGCCTTCAGTGGCCAGCAGTTCCGTCGGCATGTAGACGGATGCCGCACGATCGATCTCCTGCAGGTCGTCGACGACGGAGATCGGCAGGCCGAACTCCGCCGCGAGCCCGGCCACCGTCTCCTGGGCCCGACGTTTGGGGCTCGACACGATGGCGTCGATCGGTTCGTGGCGCAGCCAGGCCGTGAGGCATTCCGCCTGCCACTGCCCGATGGGGCACAGGCCAGGATCCGCGATCCCCTCGGTCAGGATCTCGTGCTGGGGACGGCCATGGCGAACGAAGAGCAACTGCACGCCGGCAGGCTACGTCAGGTGACCGGTCAGCCCGCCCGGTACCAGGCGAGGATGCGTTCGGCCTCGGCCGGCTCGCAAGTGAGGAGAAGCCGCCGAGCATCCGGTTGGTCGGTGATGACCTCGAGCACATTGCGGGCCCGCACGTGGCGAAGGCCCCGAGCGCCGCGGAGGAACCACACCTCCCGTTCGCCCCGGCGCCGGAAGCGTCCGGCGTAGAGCACCCGGGGCAGGCCGGTGCCGCCGCTGCGCCACACGCCCCCGGGATCGAGGTAGTCCTGGTGGAACTCCATCGACTGGATGCGCTCGCGCGGCACCGACACCTCGGAGCGAAGGGTCGCGCTTCGCTCCCAGCCCACGAACGTCACCGTGAACGAGCCGTTGGTCAGCATGTGCATGCCGTCTGTGTAGCGCGCCTCGAACGGCTTCGCGTGCGGGGAACGTTCCGGGCCGGCAGAGTGTTGACCATCGGAGCCGGTCGCGATGGCCGAACCCAACGACCCGAGGAGCAACAGTGCTGTTCCACAAGAAGTCCCAGATGCCCGATCCCGCCGACGCCCTGCGCGGCCGGTCCGAGACCATGCCGGTCCCCGACACCCACTTCGTCAACGGCAACCCGCTCACGAAGCCGTTTCCCGACGGCTTCCAGCAGGCCATGTTCGGCATGGGCTGCTTCTGGGGGGCGGAGCGCAAGTTCTGGCAGACCCCGGGCGTGTTCACGACGGCCGTCGGGTACGCGGCCGGATTCACGCCGAATCCCACGTACGAGGAGGTGTGCAGCGGTCGTACCGGGCACAACGAGGTCGTGCTGGTGGTGTTCGATCCCTCGCAGGTGAGCTACGAGACCCTGCTCAAGGTGTTCTACGAGAGCCACGACCCGACGCAAGGCATGCGGCAGGGCAACGATGCCGGCACCCAGTACCGGTCCGGGATCTACTGGTTCACCGAGGCGCAGCGTGAAGCCGCCGAGCAGGCGACTCAGGCCTTCGGCGCCGAGTTGGCCAAACGCCACTACGGCGAGATCACGACCGAGGTCCTGCCGGCCCCGGCCTTCTACTACGCCGAGCCGTACCACCAGCAGTACCTGGGCAAGAACCCCAACGGCTACTGCGGCCTGGGTGGAACCGGCGTGAGCTGCCCGATCGGCCTCGCCACCGCCGACTGACGCCCCGGCACCCCACCCCCGCGCCCCAGCCCCGAACTGCGCGCGAATTCCGACTCTGGAGGTCGCCCAGAGTGCACAGGTGCGGTGGGTGGAGTCGGTACCATCGCCCGGTGCGTCGTCATCGTGTCCCCGCTCTGCTCGTGCTGGCTCTGCTGACCAGCCTCACCGTTGCCGCCGGGTCACCATCGCCGGCGTTCGCCGCGGCCGGCGACCCGATCGGCGCCATCGACACCGTCGGTCGAGGGTCCGGCACGGTGGTCCTGTCGGGCTGGGCGGGCGACCGTGACGCCGGTGGTCCCATCGCCGTGCACGTCTACGTCGACGGCCGGCTGGCGGGCGCCGGCAACGCTGATCTGCCCCGATCCGATGTCGCCACCCGCACCGGCCTCGGCGCAGGGACCGGGTTCCGCATCGAGGTGCCGGCCGGCGCCTCGGGCGAGGCCTGCGCGTTCGCGATCGATGTCGGTCCCGGGTCGAATGTGCGCATCGGATGCCGCCGGTTCGGGTCGTCCACGCCATCGGCCGTGCCGTCGGGTCTGCCGTTCGGCCTCCTCGATCTCGTGGAGGGCGGGCCTGGTGGAACCGCGACACTTTCTGGGTGGGCGCTCGACCCGGACAGCAGCGGCTCCATCGACGTCCACGTCTATGCCGACGGGGTCGTCGCCGGCGTGGGCACGGCGAACCTGAATCGCCCCGATGTCGGTGCTGCGTTCGGGAAGGGGGACCTGCACGGCTTCCGGCTGTCGGTCCCCGTTCCGGCCGGGGCCCGCCAGGTGTGCGTGTTCGGCATCGATGCCGGCGGCGCCGGCCCGAACCCATCCGTCGCGTGCCGAACGTTCGGCGGGGCCGCAGCGCCTTCGTCATCGGCCGGCAACCGCGTCCCCATCGGCTCGCTCGATGGGGCAACCCCGACGGTGGGCACCCTCACACTCGATGGGTGGGCGCTGGATCCCGACACCACCGGGTCGATCGATGTGCACGTCTACGTCGACAACCGGTTCGCCGCCGCCGCCCCGGCGAATCAGAGCCGGGCAGACGTGGGCGCGGTCTTCGGCCTCGGCGACCTCCACGGCTTCCACCTCGACGTCGCCGTGGCCAACGGCGCGCATCAGGTGTGCGTGTTCGGCATCGATGCCGGCGGAGGCCCGAATCCGGCGGTGGCCTGCCGGAACGTGTTCGTCGGTCCGGCCACCGGCGGCGGCCCCGGTGCCGTGCTCACCCCGACGGGGCACCTCGTCTCCGTGATCGCCAACCTGCCGGGCGGTGGATGGCGGATCCACACCCCGTGTTTCAACGAGGCGACCATCACCCAGGGCACGTTCATCCCCACGGTCGACTTCGTGATCGATCCCGGCCACGGCGGCTCCGAATCAGGGTCGGTGGGGTCGAACGGGCTGGTGGAGAAGCGCCTCAACCTCGAGATCGCCAACCGGTTGGCCACCATCTTGCGGGCCCAGGGCTACACCGTGGCGCTCACCCGTACGACCGATGTCCGCATCCCGCTCGTCAGCCGGGCCGTGCTCGCCGACTCCCTGCGCCCGAGAGCGTTCCTCTCCATCCACCACAACGGCGGTTCACCGGGGGGCCGGTCCGCTCCCGCTCCCGAGGCCTACTACAAACACGACTCCCCGGAGGCCCGGCGCCTGGCCGGAATCTTGTACGAGGAGCTCCGAGGCGCCTTCGCGCAGTATTCGATCAACTGGACCGGCACGAGCCGGGGTGTCACCTCGCGGCTACGAGAGGACGGCGACGATCTCTACGGCATCCACCGCTACTCGGGCGACGTGCCGTCGGTGATCACCGAGCCGGCCTACCTGAGCAGCCCGTCCGAGGCCGCGCTGCTGGCCCGTTCCGACGTGCAGCAGACCGAGGCCCAGGCCCTGGCCGCCGGCCTGAATCGTTGGGTCAACACCTCCGACGTCGGCAGTGGTTTCACCCCACACTTCACGGACCCCAACTCGACGGGTACGGGTGGGACCGAGGGGTGCGTCGATCCGCCGCTCCAGTAGCGGCGCTGTCCGACGGCCCGCACCTGGCCCCGTACGGCCAGGTGCGAGCCGTGAGCTCAGGACAAGAAGTACCCGAAGGCGTCGGCCAGGAGGTGGCTGGCGGGCTGGTTGAAGAAGCTGATCCGTCCGGAGCTGCCCACGCCGAGGATCGCCGAGTTCGCCCTGGTCTCGTTGACCCGGTTCACGTTGAGCGTCGATGCCAACGGCCGGCCGAGCCCGGTCGGCCAGGAGGTGATGAACCCGGCTCCGGCGGCCTGGGTCGCGGTCACGTTGAAGACCACGCTGGCGACGCCCGAGGTGGGGACCTGGGCGACTCCGGTGACCTGGACGTCGATCGACGATCCGCCGGGGAGCGGGGTGGTTCGCGTGTCACGAGTGTCGAACACCCGCCCCGGGGAGAGGGGCACGTAGAGACCGGCGGTCGCCGCGGGAGCGGTGGCTCCGGTGAAGTATCCGGTGACGTCCACGACGAGGTCACCGCCGGCCTGGGTGTAGATGCCCACGGTGCCGTCGGCGCCGACGGGCATGATCACCAGGTTCGGAACCGTCTGGCCGACGAAGGTCGTATTGAGGCTCGAGGCCAGCGGACGCGCCCGGTCTCCCGGCCAGACGGTCACGAAACCTACGCCCCCGGCGTCGGCGACGGTCACGTTCAGGGCCACGGCGGCGACGCCCGATGTCGGCAACCCCGCCCGACCGTCGAGATCCACGATCACCTGGCTGTCGGCCCGGAGTCGGGTGCCGGTCTCCCGGGTGTCGAGTGCTCGAGCCGGGGGAACGGGGATGAGCCGACCGGCGGTGGCGGTCTGGGCCAGCGTGAAGTAGCCGGTGACATCGGCCAAG
The DNA here is from genome assembly GCA_963732655.1 of uncultured Acidobacteriota bacterium. Classification (GTDB taxonomy): domain Bacteria; phylum Actinomycetota; class Acidimicrobiia; order Acidimicrobiales; family SHLQ01; genus CAVTWS01. The sequence continues at coordinate 837,311 of CAVTAI010000017.1, forward strand.
AGATGAGTTCCGGCTTGGGTGAAGAAGCTCACCTTGCCGCCGGTCCCCACGGGCACGATCACCAGATTGGGGGCGGTCTGGCCCGCCTCGATGAGGTTGCTCGACGACGCCAGGGGACGGGCCTGGCCCGTGGGCCAGGTGGTGATGAAGCCCGGTCCCGCGGCGTCGGTCGCGGTCACGTTCAGGACCACGGCGGTGACCCCTGATGTCGGGACGCCTGCGACGCCGCTGACCTGGATGTCGATCTGGCCACCGGCCGGAACGAAGCCACCCGACTCACGGGTGTCGAAGACCCGCGCCGGCGGGAGCGGGACGAATCGCGAGGCGTCCGCGGGCACGTCCACGAAACCGACCGGCGGTGCGGTGGTGGTGGTCGGCGGTGTGGTCGTGGTGGTCGGCGGTGTGGTCGTGGTGGTCGGTGGCGTGGTCGTGGTGGTGGTCGGTGGCGTGGCGGTGGTGGTGGTCGGTGGTGTGGTGGTGGTCGGCGGTTCGGTCGTGGTGGTGGTGGTGGTCGGCGGCTCGGTGGTGGTGGTCGGCGGTGGCGGTGCGTTCACCGTGACCGTGACGGTCGCCGTGTCACAGTTGCCCGAGTCGCCTGCCGCGCACACCTGATACGTGAACGTGTCGTCGCCGTCGAAGAGTTCGTCCGGCGTATAGCTGACGATGCCGGTGCCGGAATCGATCGTGAACGAGCCGTTCCCAGGGCCCGTCGTGATCTCGACCGACGCCGGGTCGGGGTCACCGCCGTCGACGGAGTCGTTGGCCAGGACGTCGATCTCCACGAGCGTCGTGGCTTCGGTGGTGGCGGTGTCGATATCGGCGACGAGGTGCTGGAGCTCGACCGCGCCGATGTCGCACCGCGCGGACGGGCGCCCACGGCCCCGTTGATCCGCCGTCGCGGTGCAGTCGGCCAGAGCGATGTGGTCGACGAGCACGCTGTCCCAGGCGGGCAAACGAGTGAACGAGGAACCCCCGTTGTCGGCCAACGCTCCGAGCAACACGGTCGAGCCCAACTCGCCCGAGAGATCGGTTGCCTCGCCGAGCCCGCAGGTGGTGTCGCTGTCGGCGTTGTTCCCTGCCGAGGTGATCGCCGTGCTGCAGTCTCCGCCGGAGTTCAGGGCGATCACCGAGGTGGCCGCGGTGTCGGTGATGTCGCCTTCGATGCCACCGCCGGTACCGTCCGTTCCGGACGAGCCGAGGGCGCCGTCCGCGCTGCCAGCTCCGTCCGATCCGGCAGTGCCGGTCGATCCGTCGGTGCCCGCTACGCCTGGGTCACCAGGGGTCGACGTGCCGTTGACGTTGACGCCGGTGCCGGCCGTGGCCGTTCCACCGGCGCCCGCCGAGGCCGATCCGCCGGCGCCTGGTGTGCCGGACGTTCCCCCGGTCCCGCCGATGCCCCCGTCACCCGCCGCGCCGGCGCCGCCGGCCGAGTTGGCGGTGATGGTCGAGTGCTGGATGGAGATCGTGCCGCTGGCCGCGTCGATGCCGCCGCCGTGGCCGCCGTGGCCGCTGGTGCCGCCGGTCCCGCTGGTGCCGGCGTCGCCACCGTGACCTGATGCGCCGCCGGTTCCGCCGGTTCCTCCGGCGCCGCCCTGACCGCCGATGGCATCGCCGCCGACACCGGGGCCGGTTTGGCCGCCGCCGTTGGCGCCGCTCTTCGTGCCGCCGACTCCGCCGGTGCCCGTGCCTCCGGTCCCACCGATGGCGTCGCCGCCGGTACCTCCCTGACCGCCGAGACCTCCGGCGCCCCCGCTACCACCCGCGCCGCTGGCGCCGCCCGCACCGGACGCGTTGCCGTCGACCGTGACGTTGAGGAGCGCAGCGGTCGACGAGCCGACGAGCGAGATGCCGCCGCCGCTGCCGCCGTGTCCGCCATTGCCCCCGAGGGCCCCGGCGCCGCCGGCACCACCGAGACCTCCGGCGCCGCCGGACTGACCGATGCCGCCGCTTCCGCCGGCGCCACCGATGCCCACTCCACCGTCTCCACCGCCGCCCGCGGCGCGACCGTTGCCGCCGTTGCCGCCGGCTCCATCGCCTCCGTGGCCACCCGTGGCGTCAGCGCCGTCGCCGCCGCGCCCGCCGGTTCCACCTTGGCCGCCGCAGCCGCCATCACCACCCGCGCCGCCGTCGCCGGCGTGGTTCGCGTTGATCGTGCTGGCGGTGATCGTCACCGTGGTGGCATCGGCGTGGATGCCGCCGCCGTGGCCGCCGTGGCCGCCGTGGCCGCCGTCTTGCCCGTCGGCGCCATCCGTTCCTTCTCCGGCATCGGTTCCGTCGGTTCCGGTGTCGCCGTCGCCGCCGGCACCACCGGTGCCCGCGCCGCCGTCGCCGCCCTGGTCGGTGGCGTCGTCGGTGGTGTTGAACCCGGCGCGGCCGCTGCCGCCGGTACCGGTGCCGCCCGTACCGCCGGGGGTGCCGCTCCCTCCGACCGTACCTGCTGCGTCGCCGCCGTTGGCGACCGTGGTCGGCGAGCCATCAGTACCCGTGGCGTCGGTGCCGTCGCTGCCGGCCGAGCCGAGCCCGCCGTCGGTACCGGCTTGGCCTTCATCACCGGTGGTGCCGCACGCGCCGTCGGCGCCGGAGCCACCCGCACCCGCGAGGTTGGAAGCGATCGTGGTCCGGAGGAGATCGAGTGTGCCGCCGGTGACGGCGATACCGCCGCCGTTGCCACCGTCGGTCCCGTCGGCGCCCGGCACGACGGCATTGTCGCCCGGGCCAGCTGTGTTACCGACCACCATCACATCGACCAACGACACCGCGCCCCCGGTCGAGTGCATGCCACCACCGTCCTGGCCGGCGGGAGCAGAGCCGTTGGTGATGACGAGGTTCTCGAGCGTCAGGTCTCCGCCCCCGGTGTTGGCGATCACGCGCAGTCCAGGACACCCGGCGGCGTCGATGGTGGCCGCACTGGCGCCGTCGGAGCGGATCGTGAGCGCGCCGCTGTCGGTGTGATCGAGCGGACCCGAGCCACAATCGACGAGCGCATAGGTCTGGCCGGCCGTGAGCTCGATCGTGTCATCGTCGCCCCCGTTGGCATTGGCGACGGTCAAGGCGGCGCGCAGGCCAGCCTCGTCAGGAACCGCCGCTCCCGCGGTGTCGATCGAGGTCACCGCGGTGACCGACCCGGCCAGGAGCCCGATGGCGACGATCATCGACCGGTTCGTACGTGACAAACGCTTCATGGCCCAACCCCCAGATGGTCTTTCCTGAGCAATCGGGCAATTGCGGCGGCAATTGAGGCCGACGGGGTGAAGCGATGCCGGCGCGCCGGGGTCGGAGTATCGGGATGTCGGTCGCCTATCGTGGCGCCGTGCGAGGAATCATCAGTTACGCCGGGTACGTGCCCTATCGCCGGCTCGACCGCCAGGCCATAACCGAGTTCATGGGGTCAGGGGGCGGGCGAGGCACCCGCTCGGTGGCATCGTTCGACGAAGACACCACTTCGATGGGGGTGGAGGCCGCCCGGTTCGCCCTGCGGTCGCTCGATGGCGCCGCCGTCCAACAGGTCCTCTTTGCGACGGCGGAGCCGGCATATCTGGAGAAGACGAATGCCACGGCGATCCACGCGGCGCTGCGGCTCGACGCGTCGGTCCCGGCGCTCGACGTGGGTGGTGCTGTCCGCTCCGGCGTGGGCGTGCTGCGGCTGGCCCTCGGCTCGTCGACCACGACGTTGGCGGTCACCGCCGGCATCCGGGTCGGGTTACCGACGAGCGCGGACGAGTCGACCGGTGGTGATGGAGCAGCGGCGTTCCTCGTCGGCGACGACTCCCCAACGGCACCGGTCATCGCCGAGCTGATCGGTGCGGCCTCGGCGACCGCCGAGTTCGTCGACCGGTGGCGCACGCCCGGGGATCTCTCGAACCGGCAGTGGGAGGAGCGGCTGGGCGAGACGATCTACGGCCCGCTCGGCACCGACGCCTGGACACGGGCCCTCGGCTCGGCTGGTCTGGCCCCGGCCGATGTCACGACCGCAGCGGTGGTCGGGTTCCACGAGCGGGCGACGAAGCGCCTCGCCGGATCGCTGGGCGCGGCCGCAGTCGCCGACGACTTGTCGGCGGTGATCGGCAACAGCGGTGCCGCGCAGGCTGGGCTGGCGTTGGCCAACTCGTTCGACACGGCGGAACCGGGCCAGGTGCTGGCGCTCGTCGTCGTGGCCGACGGCGTCGAAGTGTTGCTTTTTCGCACCACACCGGCGATCGTCACCTACCGTCGATTCCGGCCGGTGGCCACCCAGATCGCCAATGCGGGCGCCATCACCTATGCCAAGTACCTGGCCTGGCGAGGCATCCTCACCCCGCAACCACCGAACCGGCCGACCCCGGATCGCACGTCGTCGTCCGCCGCGGCCCGCAGCCGTGACTGGAAGTACGGCTTCGTCGGCTCGCGTGACCATGAGACCGGTGCCGTGCACCTTCCCCCGGCTCGCGTGTCGTTCAGCTCCGGCAGCGTCGACGACATGGAGCCGGTGCCCATGGCCGATCTCGAAGGCACGGTGGTCACGTCCACGGTCGATCGGCTGGCGTACTCGCCGAGCCCACCGATCGTCTTCGCCGTGGTCGACTTCGACGGCGGCGGCCGGGCTCCTCTGGAGCTGACCGACGTGGATGCCGGTACCGTCGAGATCGGTGATCGCGTCGAGATGACGTTCCGTCGCCTGTCCACCGGCGACGGCATCCACAACTACTTCTGGAAAGCTCGCCCCGTTCGGGGCGAGCCAGGAAGCTCAGCTCGCCCCGTTCGGGGGGCGTGAGACGAGAGGGGGGGTTCATGGCTTCGCATGGCATCAAGGACCGGGTGGCGATCATCGGCATGGGGTGCATCCCGTTCCGGGAGCACTTCGACAAGAGCCGCGACGACATGATCATCGAGGCGGCCCAGCTCACGTACGCCTCGGCGGGCGTGAAGCAGGATGACGTCGACGCGTTCTGGCTGGGAACGGCTCAGTCGGGCATGGCCGGCATCACCTTGTCGGCGCCACTCAAGATCGAGGGCAAGCCGGTCACCCGGGTCGAGAACTACTGCGCCACGGGCTCCGAGGCCATGCGCCAGGCCGCCTACGCCGTCGCGAGCGGAGCCTATGACGTGGTCATGGCGCTCGGCGTCGAGAAGGTCAAAGACGGCGGCTACCAAGGCCTGAACGCGGCACCGATCCCGGGCGACGGTACCCAGCGGACGCTGACCGCGGCGGCCATGTACAGCTTGCTCCTCCCGGCCTACGCCAACAAGTACGGCGTGTCCGAGGACGAGCTCCGTTTCGTCGTGGCCAAGATCGCCGAGAAGAACCACTACAACGGGGCGCGCAACCCGCTGGCGCAGTTTCGCAAGGAGACATCGGCCGAGCAGATCTGCCAGATGGCCGCGGTGGCGGGACGCTTGTCCGTGTTCGACTGCGCGGGTGTGGCCGACGGCGCCGCCGCGGTGATCTTGTGTCGGGCCGAGGACGCCCACCGCTACACCGACGATCCGCTCTACATCAAGGGCCTGTCGTTCGTCGCCGGCACCGGTGCCGGAGTAATCGACCCCGCGTACGACTTCACCACCCTCCCCGAGTGCGAGATGGCGGCCAACGAGGCCTACCGGCAGGCGGGCATCACCGACCCCCGTTCGGAGCTGGCCCTGGCCGAGGTGCACGACTGCTTCACCCCGACCGAGCTGGTGCTGATGGAGGACCTCGGCTTCTCCGAGCGAGGCCATGCGTGGAAGGACGTCCTCGACGGCGCCTTCGAGCTCACCGGTGACCTTCCGGTCAACACCGATGGTGGCCTCAAGTCGTTCGGTCATCCCGTCGGCGCCTCGGGATTGCGCATGCACTACGAGCTGTGGTTGCAGCTGCGAGGCCAGGCGCCCCCCGATCGTCAGATCACGACCGACCGGACCCTGGGTCTGGTGCACAACCTGGGTGGGTATCCGGGTGAGATGGTGTCGTTCGTGAGCGTGCTCGGGAGCGAGTTGGGGTGACCCGTCCACCGAGCCAGATCGAGCGATAGTCGACATGTTCGGCGGCGCTGACGAGAACGCCCCCGGGCTGCGGTTCTCGCTCTTCGGGTTCCCGGTCACGGTCGGCTGGTCGTTCTTCCTCATCCCCGCGATCTTCACCTTCGGCAGCGGCGCCCCGCTCAGCTTCACGGCGTTGTGGGTGGTGATCGTCGGGGTGTCGGTGCTCGTGCACGAGCTCGGGCACGCCTTTGCTGCTCGGCGCCTCGGGTCGGAGCCCCGGATAAGCTTGTACTCCCTCGGTGGCCTCACCAGCTACCGCCCCATCCGTGCCCACTCGCGATCCGAGGCCATCGGGGTGAGTTTCGCGGGGCCGGCCGCGGGTTTCGGGCTGGGCCTCGCCGTTTTGGCTCTCGACCGCTGGTTCGATCCGGCCGGCGGGTCGACCGCGCACGACGCGGTCCGCCTGGCCACGTTCGCGAACCTCGGGTGGGGCTTCGTGAACCTGGTACCGGTGCTGCCTCTCGACGGCGGGAACATCATGGCCAACCTGCTCCCCGGTGATCATGAGCGTCGGTACACGACCGCGGCTCGCGTCTCCCTCGCCGTCGCCGCGGTAGTTGGTGGTTTGGCCCTGTGGCAGGGCTACACGTTCGTCGCCGTGTTGTTCGGGTTCTGCGCTTTCTCGAACTTCGACCTCGCCCGGACGGCCCCGCACGGAGCGGGCGACGCGCTGCAGACGTCGTTGTCGCGTCTGCGTTCCGGCCAGGTCGAGGCACTCGACGATGTCCGGCGCGAGCTGGCCAGGGTCCCGTCGGGGGCCCGCCGGGCCAGCCTGGCGACGGCCGCCGCCGACATGGCGCTGTCGCTCGGAGCTCTCGATGAGGTCGATGCCTTCGCTGCCGCATTCGACCGCCAACTCGACGATGCCGTCGTCGCTGAGCTCGCCTTTCGCCGAGGGGATACGAGCGCGCTGAAGGTGCTCTACCGGCGCGTCGCCGCCAGTCCGGATCCCTTCGCGGCCCGCTGCCTGACCCGGGCCTTGGTGAGCGCAGGCCGGGCGGGCGAGCTGATCCCGTTCGTGAGGGACGGGCCGGAGGAGCTCGGTCGTCTCGCCGTGCTGCGCGAGATGCACCTGCTCGTCCACGTGGGTGGCGACGCCCCCGTGGCGGCCGAGCTGGGTCAGATGGTGCTCGAGCGCTACCCCGACGCGGAGGCGGCCACCTGGTACAACGTCGCCTGCTCTCTGTCGCGCAGCGGTCACGTCGATCGAGCACTCCAGGTGCTGAGCGGCGCCATCGACCGAGGCTGGAACCAGCTCGATCAGCTCGACCGGGACCCCGATCTGGCCGCCGCCCGTGCCCACCCCGCGTTCCCGAGCGTCCGCTACCGCGTCAGCTCCCGTCCCGCCTGACTCCCGCCGATCTGCGGCACCGCCTGGCCCGCCGTCCGCTCGCTCCGGCCGATCTGCGGCACAGAATCACCGCTGACAGGTGATTCTGTGCCAAATTTCGGGGACGGGACGGGACGGGGTGGGCGGGGGTCAGGTCTCTCGTTCGACGCCGAGGCCGTCGGACTCCAGGGCGGCGACGATGCCATCGCGGTGGGCGGCGCCGCGGGTCTCGACGGTGAGGGTGATCTCGACCTCGCCGACGTCGAGGCGAAGACCCTCGCGGTGGTGCTCGACGCTCAACACGTTGCCGCCGAGCTCGGCCACCCGCGCCGTGAGATGAGCGAGCTGCCCGGGACGATCGGGGACCGTGACCGTCACCCGGAGGAAACGACCGGCGGCTGACAGGCCGTAGTCGATGAGCTTCGACAGGAGCAACGGGTCGACATTGCCGCCCGACAGCACGAGCACGACGGGTTCGGTACCTGGTATCTGCCCGGTCAGCAGCGCGGCGAGGGCGAGGGCTCCGCTGGGCTCGACGACCGCTTTGGCTCGTTCGGCCAGCAGGACCAGCGCCTCGGCGGTCGACGGGTCGTCGACCAGCACCACCTCGTCGACGAAACGCTGGGTGTGGGCGAGCGTCAGCGCCGACGGACACTTGAGCGCCACGCCGTCGGCGATGGTCGACATGGTGTCGAGGGTGACCACCGCCCCAGCATCGATGGACACCGCCATGCTCGACGCCCCGGTCGGCTCGACCCCGACGATGCGTCCGTTGTGCCCTCGGCCGCGCAGGGCGGCCGAGATGCCCGAGATGAGCCCGCCTCCGCCGACCGGGACGATGACGGTGGACCCGGCCGGCATGTCGTCGGCCAGCTCGAGTCCGACGGTTCCCTGCCCGGCGATGATGAAGGGGTCGTCGAAAGGAGGGACGAACGTCGCTCCGGTGGCCGCGGCGTCGGCCCGAGCGGCGGCGATGGCGTCGTCGACGGTGGCACCGGCAAACCGGATGGCGGCACCGTACCCCTCGGTGGCCAGCACCTTGGGCAGGGGCGCGGCGTCGGGCATGAAGATGACGGCGTCGAGCCCGGCGTGCCGGGCCGCCAGGGCCACGCCCTGGGCGTGGTTGCCGGCCGAGGCGGCGACGACCGCGGTGCCCGGGTCGAGCCGGGAGATCCGGTTGTAGGCGCCGCGGATCTTGAACGAACCGGTTCGCTGCTCGTACTCGGCCTTCAGCCACACATCGCGGCCGACGAGGCCCGACAACGAATGGCTGTAACGCAGCGGTGTTCGCACGACCAGAGGGGCGATCTGGCGGGCCGCCGCTCGGATGTCGTCCAGTGTCACCAGGTCGGGCATCGATGGCGACTGTAGACCCGCGGCAGGCTCGCTCGGTGTCCTCCCGTTCTGCGAGACTCGCGCCCGCTCCGGCCGGGCCTCGAAGGAACGGGTCCCGCCGCCGGCACGGACCCCACGAACGAGGAGTAGGTGTGGACAACGGAGAGCTGCCGCTGCGGTCGCTGCGGGTGATCGACCTCACCGGGGATCTGGGCGCGATGTGCGGCAAGGTGTTGGCCGATCTGGGTGCCGACGTGGTGCTGGTCGAGCCCCCCGGTGGTTCGCCGGCGCGGTCGCTCCCGCCGTTCGTCGGCGACACGAGCCTGTCGTTCGCCTTTCGTCACGCGAACAAACGCAGCGTGACGCTCGACCTCGGCGACCGCGATGACCGCGAGCGCCTCCACGTCCTGCTGGCGTCGGCCGACGTGCTGATCGACGGCGCCGACCCTGGGACGCGTGCTGGCACGGGCCTCGATCCCGACGAGGTGGCCTCGCGACATCCGCACCTGGTGGTCACGGCCATCTCCGGGTACGGACGCAACGGCCCGTATGCCGGGTTCGCCCACACCGACGCCACCATCAATGCCACCTCCGGCATGGTGTTCAAGGCCGGCACGCCGGACAAGCCACCACTGCTCCCGCCGGCGACGGTCGCGTACGACGTGGCCGGCGTCCACGCCGCCTTCGCCACGCTGGCTGCGCTGTGGCAACGGCGCCGCACCGGTTGGGGTCAGGTGCTCGATGTGTCCGCCAACGAGTCGGTCGCCCAGATCACCGATTGGTCGATGCCGAACGCGAGTGTGCTGCTCAACCAGGGCATGACACCGTCGGAGACACGCCAAGGTGCCGGCCCCGTCTACACGATCCTCAAGGCCGGTGGGGGCTGGGTGCGCCTGATCATCCTCAGCCCGCGGCAGTGGCACGCCATGCGCGCCTGGCTCGGCGAGCCGGACTACCTCCAGGACCCCGAGCTCGACGGTTTCGTGGCCCGGTTGGGTCTGGCCCCCACCGTGCTCAATCCGCTGTTCGAAGCCCACTTCGCCGACATGAGCCACGAGAGCGCGGCGGCCGAAGCTCAGTCACGGGGCATCGTCTGTACGCCGGTTCTCCGAGTCGACGAGGTGCTCGTCAACGAGCATCTCGTGTCGCGAGGCACGTTCCTCCGAGCCGAAGTGGCGCCGGGCATCGAGGGGCCGGTGGCGAGCGGCTTCTACGAGATCGACGGCCAGCGGGCCGGTTTCGTACTCCGGCCCCGGCGTCGGGCCAGCACACCACCGAGATACTGGCCGATCCCGGCCCCGCCCGTCCGGCGCCCACGGTGGCGCCGCCGGCCCCGAGCCGGCCGTTGGACGGGCTGTCCGTGATGGACTTCGGGCATGGCGGGGTCGGGGTCGAGGTCGGGCGCATGTTGGTGGAGTACGGCGCCGACGTCGTGAAGATCGAGAGCCGGACGTACCCCGACTTCATCCGGGGGGTCTCGGGCAGCGAGATGTCGCCCTCGTTCGCCAGCTCCAGCCGTTCCAAGCGCAGCTTGGGTGTGAACGCCAAGACCGACGAGGGTCGGGAGCTGCTCCTCACCATGGCCCGGGCCGCCGACATCGTGATCGAGAACAACTCGACCGGGACGATGGACGATCTCGGTCTCGGGTATCGCGACCTGGCGGCGCAGAACCCGGACATCGTGATGGTGTCGAGCCAGCTCCTCGGGTCCCGCGGGGCGTGGAAGGACTGGATCGGCTACGGGCCCAACACCCAGCCGGTGTCGGGGATGATCCACCTGTGGAACTACGAGGGGCAGGAGGAGCCGGCCGGCAACACGTCGATCTTCCCCGATCACTTCGTCGGTCGCATCGGCGCGGTCGGTGCCCTCGCCGGGTTGCTCGGTCGTGAGCTGCGGGGTCGCGGGCGCGCACGTGGAGGTGGCCCAGGTGGAGGCGCCCGTCGGTGTGCTCGGCGACCTCTTCTTGAAGGAAGGCCTGGAGCCGGGTTCGGTGCGGGCGATGGGCAACCGCAACGAGCGCGGCGCCCCGTGGGGTATGTACCCCTGCACGGGCACCGACCAGTGGATTGCCATCACCGTTCGTGACGACGCGGATTGGAAGGCGCTGGTGGCCGTCATCGGCACGCCGGCCTGGGCCGCCGATTCCGCGCTGACCTCCGTCGCCGGACGCCGGGCCACGCACGACCAGATCGACGAACAGCTCGCGGCATGGACCGCGACCGTCGACCGGTACGAGCTCCAGCGGCTGCTGCAGGAGGCGGGCGTGCCCGCCGGCGTGATGCTGACCGGGAGCGACCAGCTCCAGGACCCCCACCTGCGCGCCCGCGGGTACCTCGTGCCTATCCCCCAGCAGGATCTGATCGGGACGGACTCCATGACGATGGAAGGCCCCGGGTTCCGGGGGACGTCGATCGATGAGCCGTTCATCGCCGAGGCGCCGCGGTTGGGTGAGCACAGCCGCGCGGTGGCCGCCGAGTTGGGTCTCGCCGCGTCGTCGGTGGATGCTCTGCTCGACGCCGGGGTCCTGGAGACGACCCCGCCGCATGTCAAGCCGTCGGCCTGATCCAGGCCGCCGAACCCGTCTGGAGTCGAGATGTTCCGTGCCCTGCTGGTGAGCGAACCGGTCGATGGTCAACCGCCTCGGGCCGAGGTCACCGAGCTCGACGAGTCGACCCTTCCGGATGGCGACACCACCGTCGCCGTCGAGTATTCGACCGTCAACTACAAGGAAGGCCTCGGGATCTTGAACAAGAGCCCGATCTTCCGCTCCTGGCCGATGGTCCCGGGGATCGACTTCGCGGGCACCGTCGCCGAGTCGACGGGTGAGTGGTCCACGGGTGATCGCGTCGTGCTCAACGGTTGGGGGGTGGGCGAGAGCCGGTTCGGGGGTCTGGCCGAGAAGGCCCGGGTTCCGGGGGAGTGGTTGGTGCGGCTACCGGAGACGGTGTCGACCGAACAGGCCATGGCGATCGGCACCGCCGGTTTCACCGCCATGTTGTGTGTGCTGGCCCTCGAGGAACACGGCGTCGAACCGTCGACTGGTGCGGTCCTGGTGACCGGCGCCGCCGGCGGTGTCGGCTCGGTGGCGGTCGCCCTGCTGGCCAAGCTCGGGTACGAGGTCCACGCGTCGACCGGCCGCCCCGAGGAATCCGACTACCTGCATGCCCTCGGTGCGACCACGATCGTCGATCGTTCGACCTTGTCGGAGCCCAACACCCGTCCCCTCGCCAAAGCGTTGTGGGCGGGCGCGGTCGACGCGGTGGGCAGCCACACCCTGGCCAACGTCATCTCCCAGATCAAGGACAACGGCTGCGTGGCGGCGTGCGGCCTGGCTCAGGGCATGGACCTCACCACATCGGTGGCACCGTTCATCCTCCGCGGCGTGACCCTCGCCGGCGTCAACTCCGTCACCGTGCCGCGCCCTCGCCGTGACCTGGCGTGGGCCCGCCTGGCCGCCGACCTGGAGCCCGGCAAGCTCGACGCCATGACGAGCGTGGTGCCCCTGGGCGACGTTCCGTCGGTCGCCGGGCTGATCCTCGCCGGTCAGGTTCGCGGTCGTGTCGTGGTCGACGTGACCGCCTGATTCTCATCCCTTCCACGTTCAGGAGTTGCCATGAAGCTGTCCGTCGGCCTGCCCCCCGGTCCGGCCGCGATCGATGTCGCGAAAGCTGCTGAAGCCAGCGGGTACGAACGTGTGTGGTTCTTCGATTCGGCCGCGCTGTACGAGGACATCTGGATCACGCTCGCCGAGTGCGCCCGGGCCACCTCGACGATCGGCCTCGGCACGGCCGTCCTGGTCCCGAACCTGCGCCACGTCATGACTACGGCGTCGGCCATGCTGACCATGGAACGGCTGGCCCCGGGCCGCTGTGCGTACGCGTTCGGCACCGGCGCCACCGCTCGGTGGGTGCTGGGCAAGAACGCCCTCAGCTGGAGCGCGACCCGCACCTATCTGGAGCAGCTGCGGGGCCTCCTGCGGGGCGACGTGGTCACCATCGATGGTGAGCGCTGCCAGATGATCCATCACCCTGACCTCGCACTCGCCCGACCTGTCGACATCCCGATCCTGCTGTCGGCCATGGGCCCGAAGGGCCAGGAGATCGCCGTGGAAGTGGCCGACGGTGTCATGGCCATGGGGGCGGTCGAAGGGTTCGACTGGTGCATCTCGATGGTGAACGGGACGGTGCTCGACGACGGTGAACCGAGCACCTCGGCACGAGCGGTCGACGCGGCCGGGCCGTGGAGCGTGGTGATGTACCACGGCGTCTGGCAGATGGCGGGCGACGCGGTCGACGGTTTCCCCGGCGGCGCCGAGTGGCGGGCCCGCATCGAGGCCGAGCGGCCAGAGGGGGAGCGTCACCTTGCGGTGCACGAGGGGCACGTCAGTCACGTCGTCGACCACGATCGCCCCCTGCTCGACGGCGCCGACATGCGCAACGGCAACTCGTGGGTGGGCACGGTCGAGGAGCTGCGTCCGAAGGTCGAAGCGGCGGCCGCAGCGGGGATCACCGAGTTGCTCTACACGCCGGCCGGCCCGGATCTCGTCCGCGAGGTCGAGGCCTTCGCTCGGGTGATGACGTAACGCTCGGTCCTGCCCGCCGGCACCGGGCCGACATCACCGGCGCGTCAGCGAACCAGCAGGTGCTGGAACCGGCGGGCCGCGACCAGGTACGCGGCTGCGCCGACGACGAGCAGGTAGGCGACGTGGCCGAGGAGCTCGACCGATGCCTCGCCGAGCACGAGCGCCCGGGTGAGGGCGACGCCGTGGAACAGCGGCGTGCACTGCACGACGATCTGCAACGGACGTTCGTAGGTCCCGAGGGGGAAGAACGTGGTCGACAGCACGAACATGGGCATCTGGATGAGGGTGATCCAGGCGAAGTCCTGCCACGAGCGCATAAAGGACGTCCCCAGCAGTCCGAGGCTCGCTGCCGCGAATGCCACCAGCACCGCGGCGGGGACCGCGAGCACGGCGGTCCACGACTCGGCCAGGCCCATGACCACCATCACGACGAGGAACATGGCCGAGTACACGGCGCCGCGAATCACCGCCCACGTGAGCTCGCCGAGGGCGATGTCGGTGGCGGTCACGGGGGTGGCCAGCATCGCGTCGTAGGTGTGGTCGTATTTGAGGCGGCTGAACACGTTGTAGGTGGCGTCCATGATGGCGCCGGTCATGGCGGCGGCGGCGAGCGTGCCCGGGGCGACGAAGGAACGGTACGAGACGGCGCGCCCGGCGTAGTCGAGGTCTCCGACGAGCTCGCCGATGCCGACGCCGATCGACAGCAGGTAGAAGACGGGCTCGAAGAAGCCGGACAGCATCCACGTCCAACCCCGCAGACCCACGAGGGCGTTTCGTTCGACGACGCGTCGCGATCGGGCCGAACCGAGGCCCAGCTCGGCGGTGCGGGCCCACGTCGTGATCATGGCTGGAGCACTCGGCGGTACGTGCGGGTGGCCACCATCACCGACGCGACGGTGACGCCGATCAGGAACCCGGCGTGCCCGGCGACGGCCAGCCAGTCACCGGAGGAGTCCGGGTCGGCGCGGGCGATCTCGGTTCCGTGCCACAGCGGCGTGGAGTACGCAACCCACTGGAAGAGTGTGGGCAACTGCTCCAGTGGAAAGTAGGTGCCGCCGAACAGGCTCAGCGGTGTCACCACGTAGCGCCACAGGTTCGAGAACGAGCTTTCGCGGTCGACCCGGACGGCCCAGGCCATCACGGGCGCCGCGGTGGCCACGCCGGTCAGGACTCCCGCGGGCACGGCGAGGAGGTCCGTCCCGCCGCCGATGCCGCCCAAGGCTGCGGCAACCAGGGCGAAGGAGGCGGCGGTGACGAGGATTTTGATGCTCATGTATGCCAGGTGGCCCACGACGAGGTCGACGCTTCGCAACGGCGCTGCGGTCATGGCGTGGTAGCTTCGGTTCCACTTCACCGATCCCATGACCGGGTACGTGGCGTCCATGGCTCCGCCCATGAAGCAGGTGGCGACCAGCAGCCCGGGGGCGAGGAAGTTCAGGTAGTCGCCCCCGACATCGCCCGCTCGTCCGCCGTTGTCGATCAACGACCCGACGCCCAAGCCCATGCCGGCCAGGAACACGACGGGTGAGGCAAATCCCGTGACGACACCGCCCGCCCACGTGCGGCGGTAGACGACGAGCCAGTACTTGAGCGACCGGACCCACCGAGGAGTGCGGGGAGCTGTGATCCGGTGACGAGTGGGGGTCGTGACCGCCGTCATCAGCCGTCGTCCAGCGTGCGACCGGTGAGCCGCAGGAACACGTCCTCGAGCGTGCTCCGGCGAGCCAGACAGCTGTCCACGTGGACGCCGGCTCGGTGGATCTGCTCGATGGTCGAGTCAGCGTCGTCGGTGTAGAGCAGCAGCCGATCGGGCAGCACCTCGACCCTCGGGGCGAGCCCTTCGATACGGGTGGCCAGGTCGTCGTGCTGACCATCGGCCATGCGGAGCTCGACCACCTCGCGTGCTGTGGGCGGCGATCAGCTCCCGGGGTGAACCCTCGGCGACGATCCGGCCTCGGTCCATCACGACGAGCCGATCACAGAGTTGTTCGGCTTCATCCATGTAGTGCGTGGTGAGGATCAAGGTCACGCCGTCACGTTTGAGGCGCCAGAGGCGGTCCCACAGGAGGTGGCGGGCCTGCGGATCCAGACCCGTGGTGGGCTCGTCGAGCAGGAGGATCTCGGGTTCGTTGATGAGGGCGCGGGCGATGGTGAGGCGGCGTTTCATCCCTCCCGACAGCGGTTCGACCCGGGCGTCGGCTCGTTCGGTGAGTTGAGCGAACTCGAGCAGTTGGTCGGCGCGCTCGCGCACCACCGCTCGGGGGATGTCGAAGTACCGACCGTAGACGTAGAGGTTGTCGCGTACGGTCAACTCGTTGTCGAGCGAGTCGAGCTGGGGGACGACGCCGAGCCGAGCCCGGATCTCGGGTCCGTGACGGCGAGCGTCGAGCCCGAGGATGGTCAGCTCGCCTTCGGAGGGGGGTGACACGCAGCCGATCATCCGCATGGTCGAGCTCTTGCCGGCGCCATTCGGCCCGAGGAACCCGAACGACTCGCCGCGCCGCACGGCGACATCGATGCCGGCGACAGCGGTGAACGAGCCGAATGTCTTGGTGAGCTGGCGCGCCTCGAGGACGAGCTCGTGGTCCAGGGTGGTCACGGCCCGCACCCTAGAGGTCGGCCCGTCGCCTGGGTGGCGGATTCGCGGCCAGGCGTCACTGCGAGGCCAGCGCCGCACCCCAAGCCAGGTCGGCGTCGTCGTGCGAGGTGTCGGTGACATCGACCACGACGGTATGGATGGTGCCGGAGAAGGCGAACGGTGGCTCGTACCGGGGCGACACGGGGGACGCATCGTCGTAGCCGATGCAGAAGTCGTCACCGAACAGCGAGAACGTGTAGGGCACCGTGACGATGTGACCCGAGCCCACCGCGTCGTCTCCGATGCGCAGCTCGACGTCGCCCTCGAGGGGCTGGGTGGGCCGGTAGCTGATCCCCACCCGCACCCGACCATGTGGTAGGTCCCGGTCGGCCACCAACGTCTGCACCTGAAGGCCGTTGCGGTTGTACACGTAGTGGAGACGGCCGTCCTGGACGAACAGGCTGTAACCCCCGAAGCGACCGCCGTGGGCCACGATCACGCCCTCGCTCCCGCCCTCCGGCACGGTGATGTCGGCCACGATCACGTGGGCTCGGTGGCGGACATCCACCGCGGCCGTGCTCGGGACGGGCGAACCGGGACGGTACACATACCGGTTCCGAGGCCTGACGTGCGTGGGTCTCGGCGTGTGGACCGGACGGGAGCTGTGCAGCGGGAGGGCACCGTACCGGCCGGCCTCCACCCACCATCGCTCCTGCATCTCCCGCAGCTTGTCGGGCCGCTCCGCGGCCAGGTCGTGGCATTCGGAGACATCAGCTCGGACGTCGTACAGCTCCCAGCGGTCCTGGTCGAACGGCGCCCGGGGATCGCTGACGCCGTCGTAGAGCTGACCGGCCATGGCGTGGTAGGCGACGGCCTTCCAACCGTCGTGGTAGATCGCGCGGCAACCGAGCAGCTCGTAGTACTGGGTGGTACGGCGGTCGGGCGCGTCGGCCTCGACGAAGGTGGGCAGCAGCGACACACCGGCGACGGGGTCCTGGGGTACGCCGCCGATCACATCGGGCACGTCGATGCCGACGGCTTCGAGCAGGGTGGGCAGCAGGTCGATGGCGTGGGCGTACTGGGTACGAATGGCGCCGTGGTCGGTGATCACCCGGGGCCACGACACGATGAACGGGTCCGCGATGCCGCCCTCGTGGCACTCCCGCTTCCACCGCTGGAACGGCGTGTTGCCGGCGTGGGCCCAGCCGTAGGGGTAGTGGCCGTGGGTCAGTGGCCCTCCCAGGTCGTCGGCGTAGGGCGCGGCGAGCTCATGGGTCTGCGGGATGCCGTTGAACCAGAGGGTGCTGTTGTACGAACCGTGCGGGCCGCCCTCGGGGCTGGCGCCGTTGTCCGACAGCACCATCACGATGGTGTTGTCGAGGTCGCCGACGGCCTCGAGGTGATCGAGGAGGCGCCCGACGTGGTGGTCGGTGTGGGTCAGGAACCCGGCGTAGACCTCCATCATCCGGGCGCTCAACCGCTGTTCGTCCGCGCTGAGCGTGAGGAACGGCTTGTCGGGCGTGACGTTGCGAAGGTCGGACACGAGCTCGACGGCCCGGTCGGTCAGGTCCTCGGTGAGGTGGTAGCCGTCCTCCGGCGAGGCCCGTTGGACGATGTGGTGGTTGTCAGCGATGAGGTCGGGGTAGTACTGGTTCGTCTCGGCGCCGAGGAACCCGTAGAAGCGCTCGAAGCCGCGGCCGAGGGGCCACCGGGCGCGTGGTGCCGCCTGGTCGCTCTCCTCCCGAGGCGCCAGGTGCCACTTGCCCACGGCCCACGCCGCGTAGCCGTGGGGCACGATCATCTCGGGCAGGAAGCCGCACGATCGGGGGATGCGCCCGTGGTAGCCGGGGTAGCCCGTCGCCGTGTCCGCGATGCCGCCCATCCCGGTGGTGTGCTGGTTGCGGCCGGTGAGCAGGCACGCCCGAGTGGGTGAGCACATGGCCGTGGTGTGGAAGCTCCGGTAACGCAGACCGTTGGCGGCCAGACGATCGAAGGCGGGCGTGTCGATGTCGCTGCCGAAGCAGCCCAGCTGGGCGTAGCCCACGTCATCGAGCACGACCATCACGATGTTGGGGGCGCCGGCAGGAGCAGTCGGTACGGCCGGCCAGGCCGGCGACGAGTCGTGCAGCTCGCGCCCGACCGTGCCCGGAAACGGTGTTCCCTCCGGGTAGGTCACGAGATCTTCGGTCATCGGTCGCTCCCTCGTGGTGGCGGAGCGAACTGTAGGGGCGCAACGCGCCCTCCCGCTTCGAGCGGACAGCGAGGCACCTTTGATTCGAGAGATGGGTTCCATCTATTGTCGAGATGGCGGGCCCCCACGTGGAGGTACATGTTGTTATGAGACCAGGACGGATTCTTCTCGCCGAAGCGCTGGGGACCTTCATCCTCATGATGGGCGGACCAGGCACCGCCGTGCTCGCCGGTGCGGACGTGGCCCAGCTGGGCATCGCGCTCGGCTTCGGATTCGCCTTGCTCGTTGCCGCCTACACCGTGGGGCCGATCTCGGGGTGCCACATCAACCCCGCGGTCACCGTCGGCATGGCGGTGATGCGCAAGACCCCGACCGCGCTGGTTCCCGCGTACATCGTCGGCCAGGTGCTCGGTGCGGTCGCCGGTGGGTTCGCCATATGGGGCCTGCGGGCGGGCTTCTACGATGACTTCGAGCCCGACTCGCTCAACTTCGCCACCAACCTGTGGGGCGAGCAGAACGGCTTCGCCAACTTCGGGGCCATGATGATCGCCGAGATCGTGTTGACGGCCATCCTCATGATCGTGGTCCTTGCCACCACCAAGAAGTCCTTCGCTCCCGCAGCCGCCGGGCTCTCGGTGGGCATGGCGCTGACCCTCATCCACTTGGTCAGCATCCCGGTCGACAACACCTCGGTGAATCCGGCCCGCAGCCTGGGCATGGCGGTGTTCACCGGCGGCGAGGCGCTCGAGCAGCTCTGGGCCTTCGTGGTGTTCCCGATCGTCGGTGCAGTGTTCGGGGTGCTCGTGTGGCTCGCCATCGACGACGCCACGCTCGAAGACACCGTGCTGGGCGACACCGCACTCACCGGGGCTCGTGACGCGCTGTCCGAGGTCAGCGGCCGGGTCGACGCCGCCATGGGCGCCGACCCGATCGATCTCACCGGTACCGAGACGCCCGCCCCGCAGGCGCTCGTGGGTGCCGTCGTGGGTCAGGCGCAGCCGTTCGGGCCCGGCTCACACCATGCGCATCCGGACCAGCCGGCTCCCACCGGCTACGTGATCAAGGGCAACGCCACGTCGATGCTGTATCACCGGCCGGATAGCCGGAACTACGTGGCCACCGTGGCCGAGGTGTGGTTCGTCAGCGAGGACGTGGCGCGCGCCGCCGGCTTCCGACCCTCGCCAACACACTCGGACGGCTGATCGGCGGCGACTCCGGCGGAGAGGGTGCCGCAGGGTCAGGTGACGGTGGCGAACATCGCCGGCTCGGTGGTCGGTGCGGGCGAGCCTCCGTCGGGCTCGATCGTCACCGCCACCGTGTCGCCCGGCTGGGGGAGGTCACCGATGCCGAGCTCGACATGGCCGCCGTCGGGTTCGAACACGCCGACGGAGCGGGGCTCGCCGTCGGTCACGATCCACAGCTGGTAATCCGAACCCGGTCCAGGATCGGCCATCTGGCCACCGACGAGGACGCCACGGTCGAGCGTGTCGGACCACGTGAGACGAAGATCGGTCGCCGAATCCTCGAGCACCACCGACTGGGCGTCGGGCGCCAAGGCCAGCTCCGAGGTCTGTTCGAGATCGTCGATGCGGCCCTCGGCGCGGACCAGCAGCCCGCCGAGCCCGACGGCCGCCACGGTGGCGGCCGCTGCGGCCAGCAGCCACCCGGTCCGGCGCGGTGGTGCCGGCCGGGCCATCGCAGTCAGGGGCGAGACCTGGCGGGTGTGATCGACCTCGGCGAGCACCGCGGCACGCAGGCCGGACGGCACCGGCGTGCTGGACGCGGCGGCGAGGGCCGTGGTGGCGTCACGGAAACTGGCGACCTCGATCTGGCAGTCTTCGCAACCGGCGAGGTGGCGCTCGAAACGGAGGCGTTCCTCGGCATCGAGCGCATCGACGGCGTAGGCGCCGGTGAGGAGGTGGAGGTCGTCGGTCATGGGGTCCACCTCTGGTGGAACGGTGTCATGGGGTCCACCTCTGGTGGAACGGTGTCATGGGGTCCACCTCTGGTGGAACGGTGTCATGGGGTCCACCTCTGGTGGAACGGTGTCATGGGGTCCATCCCTGGTGTTGCAGGGTGTCTCTGAGTTTGATGAGTCCGTCACGTATTCGTGTCTTGGCGGTGCCCAGGGGTAGGTCGAGAAGTTCGGCGACCTCCCGATGGGTGCGGCCGTCGTAGAACGCCAGGGTGACGGCCTGGCGCTGCGTTTCGGTGAGGTCGCGCAGGGCTTCTCGGACCGCAGCCGCTTCGTGTCGGGAGGTCACGGTGTCAGCGGCTGGGGGTTCGGTCGTGTCGGGGGTGCGCGCGGCGTCTCGTTCGTTCCGGTCCCGGTGCGCCTGCTCGGCGCGGACCCGGTCGACGGCCCGGGCGTGCGCGATGCGCGCGACGAAGGACCGGGCCGAACCTCGTTGGGCGTCGAAGAGGGGGGCTCGACGCCAGACCTCGACCAGGGTCTCCTGGCTCACATCCTCGGCGAGGGAAGGGTCCCGAACGACACGGAGCACCAAGCCGTAGACCAGCGGAGATACGTCGTCGAACAGTTGGGCGAACGCGTCCCGGTCGCCGCGGCCGGCGGCTTGGAGCAGCCCCTCGAGGGACGGCGATTCAGATGTGCTCACCAAACGAAGGCGAAGTCGCGCCACGTCGTCCATGTTGTCACCAGCGGAGAGGTTTCGGTGCCTCTGGTTCGGTGCCACCCATCGAGCGGATTGGCGCCGTCTCGGTGCGCCGTCTCAGGCGGAGCGAGTGCTCGCCGGTTTCACGTCGCTCCACCGGATCGGCATGCTGGCGTACCCGTCGATCAGGTTCGAGTTCACGCGCGGCAGCGTGGACGGATCGACCGTCACCTCGAGATCGACGAACCGGTTGACGATGGCGTCGAACATGATGCGAGCCTCGAGGCGGGCGAGCGACGCGCCGAGGCAGAAATGCGGCCCGCCGGCGCCGAAGGCCACGTGCTGGGTGGCATCGCGCGTGATGTCGAGGCGGTCGGGGTCCGGGAACTGGCGCTCGTCCCGGTTGGCCGACGAGTACCACAAGACGACGGGCTCGTGGGCCTTGATCGTGTGGCCGCCGATCTCGATGTCGACGCGGGGCCGGCGGACGAACTCCATCACCGGGGTGGCGTGGCGCAGCATCTCCTCGACTGCGTTGGCCATCAGGCCAGGCGTGTCCGAGCGCAGCAGCTCCAGCTGATCGGGGTGCTGGAGCAGGGCCAGGGTGCCGGTGGTGATCAGGTTGCGGGTGGTCTCGCTGCCGGCGTTCTGCAGCAACATGAAGAACACGTCGATCTGGAGTTGGTCGAGCCGCTCGCCGTCGACCTCGGCATCGAGCAGCACGCCCATGAGGTCGTCGTGTTTGGTCTCCTTGCGGATCTCGCACATCTGGTCGGCGTAGGCGAACATGTCCGTCATCGCCTGCGCCCGTTCCTCGGGCCTGGTCTCGCCATCGAAACCGAAGGTCATTTCGGTCCAGTGGAACACCTGGTGACGGTCCTCCTCGGGAACGCCCACGAGGTCGGCGATCACCTGGAGCGGCAGCTCCACGGCGATGTCGCTCACCATGTCGCACGATCCCCGTTCGGCGACGTCGTCGATGAGGCGGTCGACGGTGGCCTGGATGCGGCCGGCGAGGTCGGCGACCCGTTTGGGGGTGAAGCCCTTGTTGACCAGCTTGCGCATCTTGGTGTGGTCGGGTGCGTCGAGGCTGATGAGCAGGAGCGACGTCGAGCCGTCGTCGACGGTGCCGCCCTGGTCGTGTTGCGGCATGAACGGGTTCGGCTGGTTGCTGAACGTCGCCGAGTCCCGGGACACGCGGTTGACGTCGGCGTGGCGGGTCAGGTGCCAGAGCCCACTCGGAACCTGCGGGTGGGGCAGGTGGAAGACCGGATTGTCGTCGCGCAAGCTGCGGAACGTTTCGTACGGGAACCCGCCGGCGAAGGTGGCCGGGTTGTAGAGGTCGAGGTCGTCCATGGACACAGCTTCCGTCAGGACCGGGTCGCCCGGTCGCGCAGTTCGAACTTCAACACCTTGCCACTGGCGTTCAGCGGAAGGGCGTCGACGATCTCGACGCGTCGGGGGACTTTGTAGTTCGCCATCTCGACCCGGCACCAACTGACGATCTCGGCGGGGTCCGGCGTGGACCCGGTGCGGGCTACGACGTAGGCCATGCCGACCTCGCCCAACCGGTCGTCGGGGACACCGATCACGGCCACGCTCGCGATGTCGGGGTGCGTCATCATCACGTTCTCGATCTCAGCCGGGTAGGCGTTGAACCCGCCGACGATGAACATGTCCTTCTTGCGGTCCGTGATCTTGATGTAGCCCCGCTCGTCCATCACGCCGATGTCACCGCTGTGGAGCCAGCCCTCAGCGTCGATGGTCTCGGCGGTCTGCTCCGGATCGTCGAGGTACCCCTTCATGATGTTGTAGCCCCGGATCACGATCTCGCCCGGTTCGCCGCGGGGCAGCTCGTGACCGTCGTCGTCGACGATCCGGACCTCGACATCGGGGATGGCCCGTCCGCTCGTCAAGGCGATGGTCTCGGGATCGTCGTCGTGGCGGCACATGGTGGCGATGCCGGTCGTCTCGGTGAGGCCGTACCCGGTCACGATGGTCTCGAAGGCGAGCTTCTCCCGCATGGCGTAGATCATCTCGACGGGGATCGCCGCCGCTCCGGTGACGGAGAGCCGCAGCGACGACAGATCGAACGTCGACAGGTCCGGGTGGTTCAGGATGGTCTGGTACACGGCGGGTGGTCCGGGGAGCATCGTCACCTGCTCGGCCTGTACCCGGCGCATCATGTCCGGGATGTCGAGGACCAGCTGGGGGATCATCGTGGCGCCCTTCATGAGGCAGGCCAGGATCCCGGAGTTCATGCCGAACGAATGGAAGAACGGGTTGGCGATCAGGTACCGATCCCGTTCACGCAGACCGACCACCGACGCCCACGCCCAGTAGGCGCGGCAGATGGCGGAGTGGGTGAGCATGGCACCCTTGGGGAGGCCGGTGGTTCCCGAGGTGAACATGATGTGGCCGAGGTCGTCACCGGAGATGGCGGCCGAACGAGCCTGCCGGTCGGCCTCGGTCACCGTGTCGGCGGCGGCGAGGAACCCGTTCAGGTCGACGCAGCCGTCGGGCACGGCGCCGCGAAGCACGATCGTGTGCTCGACGCCCTGCCCGGCTCCCGCGGCGGCCAGCATGGCGACGTAGTCCGTGTCGATGAAGTCGGTCACGGTGACGAGCATCCGAGCGCCGGACTTCTCCAGCACGTACCCGGCCTCACGACCCTTGAAGCGGGTGTTGATGGGCACGAGCACGGCGCCCGCGCAGTGAGCGCCCAGGGCTACAACGACCCACTCCCAGATGTTGGGGGCCCACACGGCGATGCGATCGCCAGGTTGGATCCCGTGAGCCATGTACGCCCGGGCGGCCCGGTGGATCTCGTCGCGAAGCTCGGCGAACGTGTAGCGGACCTCCTCGGACACGAGGCCCTCGATCGATCCGAACCGGTCGCCGGCATCGTCGACCAGTGCCGCGATGGTGTGCCACCGCACCTGGCTGAGCTCGCTCTCGTCCATGGGATGTCCTCCGGCACGCGTCTGTGGCCGACCCTCGGTACCGGCCGAGCACAGGATGTCAGACGCCGACGCCAGCCGAGGGGTCGGCTCACCGATCCTCAAGTCGAGGCCGGCATAGGCCGACTGAGTGATGTGGACACGGACCAGGACCAACCGAACATCTCGCGCGCTCGTATCGAGGCCATGCGTATGGCCGTCGATCGTGCGCGCGTCGAAACCGGCATCGAGCGCCTCCGGCCGCCGGACAAGGACCCGCGCGGCAAGAGGCCCATGCTCGTCGGTCTCGGAGTGCTCGGCCTCGTGGGCGCGGCGGCCGTAGGCACTCTCGTGCTCGGTGGAGGATCGGGGTCTGACGACGAGTCGGCGACTGCCACCGCGGACGCAGTTGACGAGAGCCCCCCGACGACGACCGAGGTGGTCGACGTGCCGGAATCAGCGGGCGTCGTCCCCGCGACCTCGTCGGCCGGGAACACGTCGAGTGACGCTCCAGTCACCACGACGGTGGTCCCTGTCGCGGAGGAGGAAATGACCTCGAGCACGCTGGGGGACGGTGTGGATTACAGCTACCACGAGGCCGTTTACCGAGACGGCCAGCTGTTCCTCCTCGGCTACGTGCCCTCCCAGGAGGTGGCCGACGCGTTGTCGGCCAAAGCCGCCGAGGTGATCGGCGCCACCAACGTGATGAACCAGTACGTGGTCGACTCCCGGGCTCCCGAGATCACCGATGGCCAGGTTCGCGTGGACGAGCCCTTCCTGTTCCGACCCGGCAGCGCCGCGCTCGATCCGCAGTACACCACGATCCTCGACCTCGGCGTGGCTGTGCTCGCCGTGAACCCACAGGCGACCATGCTGGTGGTCGGCCACACCGACGACCTCGGTACCGACGCCGAGAACGATGCCCTTTCGCTGGCCCGGGCCCAAGCCGTGGTCGAATACATGGTGTCCCGTGGCGCGTCGCCGTCGGTGTTTCAGTCCGAGGGGCGGGGTGAGCGTGAGCCGGTGGCCGACAACACGACCGAGGAGGGCCGCCGCCTGAACCGGCGCATCGAGGTGGCCATCGTCGACCTGCTCGGGTGACGGTCAGCATTGTCCTCTCGTCGAAAACGACCTGTGGCCCGACCCCAAAGGAGGCCGGGCCACAGGATGGCAGAACGATGGCTCAGCCGGGGAACCAGCCCAGCACGTCGACGATGAGGTGGGTGGTACCGGCGTTGTTGTACAGCGATACCTGCCCGCCAGCACCGACGCGGGCGATCACCAGGTTCGGCGCCGTGGAGCCGGCCGACGGGTTGATGTTCGATGCCGTCGGCAATGGCGAGCCGGTCGGGAACACGGTGACGTAGGTGTTGGCGGTGGACTGCGTTGCGGTCACGTTGAGCACGACAGAACCCACGCCCGTTGCCGGAACGCCACCGACGCCGGTCACCGTCAGGTTCACCACCTGTGCCTGGCCCACGGGCCCGGCGTTGGGCACCCCGATCGGCCCCAGGGGAGCAGGTCGGGTCTCGAGGATTCGGGCCGGAGTGAGCCCGGTGAACGACGAGTTGTTCGGGAGCCATCCGACGACGTCGGCGATCAGGTCAACCGTTCCCGCATTGTTGTACAGGCTGATCTGGCCATTGGCCCCGACTGCTGCGATGACCAGGTTGGGTGCAGTTTGGCCGGGTGTCAGGTTGAGGTTGGATGCGTTGGGCACCGCTTGGCCCGTCGGGAAGACGGTGACGAATGTCCCGGCGGTGGCGTTGGTGCCGGTGAGGTTCAGCACGACCGAGCCGACGCCGGTCGATGGCACGCCGCCCGCACCAGTGACCTGCAGGTTGATCGTCTGCCCCGGTCCGACGGGCGCCGCGGCCGGCACACCGATCGGGCCGAGTGGTGCTGGCCTGGTCTCCAGGATTCGAGTCGGGCTCAGCGCCGAGTAGGCCGACCCGATCGGGTACCAGCCCAAGGCATCGGCGATGACGTGCACCTGTCCCACGTTGTTGTAGATGTTGACGTTGCCATCGGCGCCGACGAGGGCGATCACGAGGTTCGCTCTCGTGTCACCCGGAATCGGGTTGGCGCTGCTCGCGTTCGGCCTCGTGGTCAACGATGGGAAGACGGTGAGGAACGAGTTGGAGGAGGCGCCGGTGTACGTGAGGTTCATGACCACCGCCCCCACGCCACTTGCCGGGATGCCCGCGCGTCCGGTCACGTCGAGCGTGATCGTCTCTTGTGGTCCCAGTCGCCCGGCGAGGGGAACTCCGATCGGCCCGTCCGGGGCGGGACGGGTGTCCAGGAGCCGCTCGGGCGTCAGCCCGGTGAAGCGCACGCCGAACCGGAATCGGCCGGGCACCCCCGGCGAGTTCCCGCCGCTGGCCAGGGAGTTCGAGCCACCGTTGAGCAGGGCACCGTCGACCTGCGAGCCGGGTATTTCGAAGAACGAGCCTCCCGCGCCGCTGCCGGCGGAGTATCCGGCTCCCGCCGAGGTGCCTCCGAAACCGTTCACGCCGCCGGACGCGCTGCCGGTCTCCCACGTGATCGATCCGTAGTTGAAGATCATCTCGAAGTCGCCGTCGCCGCCGATGTTCTCGGTGTCCTTCAAGATGAGCTGGATGCTGTTGAGCTTGTCCGCCTGATTGTTGTAGTAGCCGACGTTGAGCCAGTTCACGCAGAAGGCCGGCCGACCCTCGAAGGTGATGTTGCCGTAGGTGGTGACGGCTGAGGCCAGGTTCCGGGTGTCGATGTCAGCGAGGAATGGGGCGATGATCGGGGGCACGTTGGCGTCGATCGTGAACGGGGTGTACGTCGAGAGTGGTCCTTCGAACGTTACGTTGCCGTTGTTGTTGACATAGAGCGACGTGTAGTTCGTTCCGAAGAAATTGAGATTGAACGGGAGCGTCACGAGCGAACTCGAACCGTCGTCGTTGCGCGGAAGGCTGGTGGTTGTGCACCCTGCGTCGGTCACGATCGCCGAGGCGTCGGCCGACGCCGGGCTCTGGCCCGCCACGGTCACCGCCGCGGTGGCTAGCAGGGCGATCAGGACGAAGGAACGAATGCCGCTCCGGCGCCGCCCGTGCTGTCCTCTGGTCAGTGGCATGGAGGCCTCCTTGATGGATCGAGATCCCGTATCTCGACGCGTATCAGTCCAGCACACCAGCCCGGGTCGTGTCTGGTCCATCGCTAAACCGGGACCAAAGGCCCGGCTCAGTGGCGGTGGCCAAGTTGTTCGAGGAGCTGGTCCTCGAACGTGAAATCGAACTCGCTGCGTTCCTCGGCCCCTGAACGCTGGAACCAGTCGTAGGTGTGCTCGACCATGGAGGCGAAGGAGTGCCGGGGCTCCCAGCCGATGTCGGTGCGAAGGCGATCGATGCCGAAGATCACGTTGCGGTTCCATCGGTGGATGTTCGGGGCGAGGCGCTGGACGAGCCGGGTGATGGCGAACTTGCGGGCCATCGCCGATTGCGCATGTTGAGCTGAGTCGGTCGAGCGGATGTTCATGGTGGGCCGGGCGCCGCCGCCGAGGGCGAAGGTCAGGTCGCCGTCCCACAGCGCATCCATCACCTCGCTCGGCACGTTCACCTTCCGCGGCTCGACTCCGACGGCTGCGGCGAGGGTGTCGATGTAGCCGTCGTCGCTGTAGAACTGGCTACCGGTCAGGTTGTAGCGGCGGCCGAAGGTGACGGTGCGGCCCATCATCCGTTCGAGCGCCTCGGCCTGATCGTCGACGTGACCGACCTGGCCGAGGGTGGTGCCGTCACCCGGCACGAGGACGGGCCGTCCCCGGAGCAGGCGCACGAACATGCGTTGCTCCCGGTCGGGGAGCGCATTGTGCGGGCCGAAGACCATGGAGAACGGCACGGACGTGGCCGGGAATCCGTGCTGCTGATGAGCCTCGAAGAGGATGTCTTCGCAGAGGAGCTTGTGCAGGCCGTACTCGATCTGCTGCGGGCCCCGATCGTCGGGATGCGTCTCGAGGATCGGGAAGATGTCCGTCGCGGCATAGGTCACGGTGGAGCTGGCGAAGATGTAGTGGCCCACCCGCCCGGAGAGCTCCTCGACCATCAGCTCGACGTCGCCCGGGTGATAGGCCGTCATGTCCTGTACGCAGTCCCACTCGGTGCCCGCCAGGGCGGCTCGCATGGTGTCGGGCTGGGACCGGTCGGCCACCAGGCGATGCACGCCGTCGGGCAGGTCGGCGGCGCTGCGGCCCCGGTTCAAGACGGTGACCTCGTGCCCGCTTCGCACGAGCTCGTGCACCAGCGCCAACCCGTTGAACTGCGTGCCTCCGACGACCAGAACCTTCATGCTGTTGCGTTCTCCAGTGACGGGTCGAGGACCGGGAAGACGAGCGGGCAATCGCGGCCGCCGAGCGGGTCGCCGTCGGCCACGCCGTGATGATGCGGCTTGAGGGGCGCCCCGCGGCGTCGGTGGTACCGGGCATCGTCACCGCAGTACCGGACCGAGATGGCCCGCCGCCGGGTCGTGGTCGACGAGTTGCCGGGGGCGCCATGGATGGTTCGGGCGTGGTGGACGATCACATCGCCGGGCACGGTGGCGAAGGACCTCAGCTCACGATCGGGCTCGAGCCGGGGATCGGGGACGAGGCCACCTTCGGTGTCGCTGATCGGTTCGTCTGTCACGAAGTAGTTGGGGCGGTAGAGCGGATCCCGGCGATGGGAGCCGACGACGTACGAGACCGCGCCGGTGGACTCATCGTTGGGGTCGAGCGGGACCCAGCACGTCGCCACCTGTTGCCCGTCGACCTGGAAGTAGGAGAGGTCCTGATGGAACGCCGTCGGTTCGTGGGTGCCGGGTTCCTTGACGAGGACGCTGTCCTCGTACAACCAGATCTGGGTGCTGCGAAGGAGTCGGGCGATGATGGTCGGCAGCGCGGAATCGCACGCGAACGACGCGAACGCCGGGTGCACGCGCCAATGGTCGACACCGCTGCGGAACCGACCTCGGGTGACGGGTGCCCGACTGGCCGCCTCGTCGACGAGGAGCCGGGCTCCCGTGCCGGCGGCCAGCGCGTCGCCGAAGGCCGTCATGTCGGTCGTGACCCGTTCGTCGACGAGGGTTTCCTCGACGGGGCCGGCCATCACGGCAACGACGGCGGGATCGATGACGCCCCGGAGGCACACCACACCATCACGCCAGAACTCGTCGACTTCGGCGTCGGTCACGGGACGGAGAGGGTCAGGCCTGGGCACCGGCGTCACCGTACCTTGGGCCTGGTCTCGACTTCCTCCCCGATGTCCGTCGCGCCGACGCCTACGATCGGCCCATGCGCCGCCGCTTCGGTACCTGCCCCGTACTTCTGGTGATCCTGGCGCTCGTCGCGACCGGGTGCGGTGACGATGACGATGCCCCCGCAGCGACGGGCGACCCGGTTCCGGCGGTCGCCGAAACGACGACGGTGCCACCCACGACGACAGCCCCGGAGGTGACGGCCGTGCCGACCATCGACGAGCTCGTGGCTTCCGACCGATCGCTGAACATCGCCCATGCCGGTGGCGACTTGGCCCATCCCCACTCGACCATGTTCGCCTACGCCGAGTCCGTCGCCGAGGGTGCCGACGTGCTCGAGCTCGATGTCCAGCTCACCGCCGACGGTGTGTTGGTCGTGCAGCACGACGAGACGGTCGACAAGACGACGGAGTCAACGGGCCCGGTGAACGCGATGACGCTCGATGAGCTCCAGGTGCTCGACAACGCGTACTGGTTCTCCCCGGAGTGCTGGCCCTGTCAGGACCTGCCGGCGGAGGCGTATGTCTACCGAGGAGTGCGCACGGGGGCAATCGAACCTCCCGCCGGGTACACGGCGGACGACTTCCGGGTCGCCACGCTGCGCGAGGTCGCCGAAACGTTCCCGGCGCTGCCGCTCGACATCGAGATCAAGGGTGGGGAGATCGCCGATCCGTATGCCGTCGCCGACGCCTTGGCCGCCGAGCTGGTCGAGCTCGATCGGGTCGACTCCACCGTCGTGGTGTCGTTCGACAGTGCCGTGCTGGCGTACTTCCACGAGATCGCTCCCACCATCGAGGTGTCGCCCGGCCTCGACGAGCTGACGGCTTGGTTCCTCGCCGGTACGCCCCTGGCCCCGCACTACCGCATCATCCAGATCCCACCGTTCTTCGAGCAAGCCGGCACTCGCATCCCCGTCATCACCGTCGACCTCATCACCCGCACCGGGCGGGAAGGCCTGACCGTGTGGGCGTGGATGGACGACCCCGACGCCCAGGACAACGCGGCCTACTACGCCGAGCTGCTGGACGTCGGCGTGCACAGCATCCTGGCCGGGCGCCCGGCGGACCTGACCGCAGCCCTGGCCGGCTGAGTCAGGACGGGTCGGCCGAGCGGGCGGCCTCGGCCGCATCCCGCGTGTCGCGATGTTCGCCTCGGTCAGAATCCGCGCCGCTCATCGTCGAACTCCCACTCGACGCCGTCATCCCGCCGGCGCCGACGGTTCAGCACCATCGCCAACGGGAACCCCATCAGGCCAACTAGGACAACGAGCACAGCGATGAATCCGGCGGCGGCGACGACGATGTAGCCGGCTCCGCCCAGCCAGATAAAGAAATGGACTCCGCAGCCGGGGAGGCAACCGTCAGCCGCCTCCCCGTCTCCCGACGACCCGGCCACGGGCGCCGTCGGCGTCGTGGCGTTGTGCGACCTCTCGGTGAATCGAACCCCGGCGATGGCGATGACGGTGAGAGCGACCACCGCCACGACCAGCCGGCGCATCACGTCAGGGTACGCGCGGCACCCTCGCCCTACCCGGCGCGCCTCTTGCGTCCCCGACGTCGAGACGATCAGGTGGGATCGGTGAAGACGGGCGTGTCCTTGGCCAGGCCGGCTCGGATCGCCTCGAGCTGATTCGGCGAGCCGAGGAGCTTCCGGATCTCGTCACGTTCGGCGGCGAACGCCTCGGCGGGGGTGCGCAGCGGGGCGGCGTTGAAGAGCCGCTTGGCGGCTCGGACGGCGTCGGGCGACTGCATCGCGATGGCGCGCGCCAGCTCCAGGGCCGCGGCGTGAGGATCGTCGGCCGTCCGGGTGGCCAGACCCAGATCGACCGCCTCGACTCCCGAGACCATGCGGCCGGTCCACACCAGCTCCTTGGCCACGTCGAGCCCGACCAACCGGACCAGGGTGGCCGTCGCCGTCATATCCGGGATGAGGCCCCATTTGATCTCCATCACGGAGAGGCGAGCGTCCGGGGCGACGATGCGGATGTCCGTACCGAGGGCGATCTGGAGGCCCGCCCCGAGCGCCACGCCGTGCACGGCGGTGATCACGGGAACCGGGACCTCCTGCCACGCCCAGGCCGCCTGTTGGGCCCGATGGGTGATCCGTCCTTCGACGTCCAGGAGCCCGGGCCGGCGCTCTCCGCCACCGTTCAGGTCCCCCGCTGCACCCCCGGCCATGGCGGCGAAGTTGGCCATGTCGAGCCCGGCGCAGAAGCCCCTGCCCTCACCCGACAGCACGACGGCCCGGATCGTGGGATCGTCGGCCAGCGCTCGACCGGCGTCGATCAACGAGGTGCACACCGCACCACTCATGGCGTTGAGCTTGTCCGGCCGGTCGAGCCGGACGTCGGCCACCTGATCCGCGACGGTGATTCTCAGGTGCTCGTACGACAACGTCATGCCCGCAGAGTACGCGGTCAGCGCCGGGGCTCAGCGACGGAGGTCGAGGTCGGGGAGGACGGCGTCGGGGTGGTTGCTGAAATCGATTGCGGATCCCTTGCGACGCAGGGACACCTGCGCCACCCCGTCGGTGTAGGTGTGGCAGACCGCGAACCCCATCATCCGGACGTCGGAGGCGTGCACGACCTCATCGAGGTTCATGGACCGGCCTCCGGCGATGGAGAGGGCCCGGCGGAGCGCGATGGCCGCTTCGGCGTGGTCAGGGTCGAGGGACGACTCGGCCCAGGGGATGAACCGGGTGCGCAGGTCGACGCCGACCCAGGCCGTCGGGGCCACGATCGCCTCCTCCTCGAGATGCCACTCGATCACCTGCTCACCGTC
Source organism: uncultured Acidobacteriota bacterium (assembly GCA_963732655.1). Classification (GTDB taxonomy): domain Bacteria; phylum Actinomycetota; class Acidimicrobiia; order Acidimicrobiales; family SHLQ01; genus CAVTWS01. The sequence continues at coordinate 868,912 of CAVTAI010000017.1, forward strand.
TCGCCGGATCGAGGCGTGGAACCGGCGGTTCGAGCCGCTCCGATCGGTGACCTCGATGTCGTACCGGCGGCGAGGTGCCGGTCGTCGGGCGTGGGCCACCACCAGCCCGGCCAGGTCGAACAGGTGGGTGCAGTTGCGGCGGGCGTCGGTGTAGGCACCGATGCCGGTCGACTGAGACGTCAACGGCTGCCCCTCGATCGCTCGGAGGGGTTCGTCGGCAGAAGCGCACGACTCCCACGGCCACCGCAGCGCCTCACCGTCGGCCCGTTGGATGGTGTCGCCGTCGTGGACGATGACCACACGGAAGTGGTGCAGGTCGTCCTCGAGCTCGCCGTAGGCGCGGCCCCCGGCCGGATCGTTGACCAGCTCGATGGCTCGGCGGTACACACCCTCGCCGTACGGTCGGTCGGTCCACAGCCGGGGCAGGCGTCGGCGCTCGGGTCGAACCGCGTCGGAGCTCACGCCGACACCGTACCGGCCGCGCCAGGTTCGCCCCGCCGAGGGCGTCGATGGGATGATGCTCGCCCACGATCGCCGACCCTCGGAGGCACCCACGTGAAACTGGCGTACGGACTCGACCTGTACCGGGGCGCTCAGCTCGAGGTGCCGGTCGATCTCATCCGACGATGCGAGGAGCTCGGCTACCACTCGGTGTGGACCGCGGAGGCGTATGGAAGCGATGCCTTGTCGCCGTTGGCGTACCTGGCGGCGCTGACCGACCGCATCAAACTGGGCACCGGCGTCGTCCAAGCGGTGGCCCGAACCCCGGCGGCGACGGCGATGCACGCCATGACCATCGATGCTCTCGCCGGTGGTGATCGCATGATCCTCGGGCTCGGGGTCTCCGGCCCGCAGATCGTGGAAGGTTGGTACGGCCGGCCGTGGGGCAAACCGACCACGGTGCTACGAGACACCGTCGAGATCATCCGGAAGGTGCTCCGCCGGGAGGAGCCGGTCAGCCACGCCGGGTCGGAGATCGCGCTGCCGTACACCGGCCCCGGATCCATCGGCCAGGGCAAACCTCTGAAGTCGATCATGCACCCCAACCCGAACATCGCCATCTGGCTCGGTGCCGGAGGCCCCTTGAACGTGGCCCTGGCGGCCGAGCTGTGCGACGGCTGGTTGCCCATGGGTTACGGACCGGACGGGGAGGACGTCCACGGCCCGGCGCTGGAGAAGGGCTTCGCGCGCCGCGACCCTCGCCTCGGTGGGCGCGACACGTTCGACATCTTCACCGGGGTCACGGTGGAGTTCTGCGACGACGTGGCCGGCGCCATCGCCAAACGCAAGCCGCTCACCGGGATGTATGTCGGCGGCATGGGCAGCCGCGACAACAACTATCACCGTGAGGCGATGGCTCGACGTGGGTTCCCCGAGGCGGCGGCGCGCATCCAGGAGCTGTGGCTGGCCGGTCGCAAGGAGGAGGCCGTGGCCGCCGTGCCCGACGAGTACATCGAGCAGGGGGCGTTGTTCGGATCCGAGGACCGCATCCGCAGCCGTTGGCCACAGATGCTGCATCCCGGTATCACCGGGTTGACCGTGCGCGCCGAGGACCCTCGAGCGTTCGAGCTCCTGGCCGAACTCGCCGGCACCCGAGACCGCGATGACCGAAACGACGCTGAAAGGGAGGCTCGCCGTGGCTGAGATGGCTGTCTACGACCACATCCTCGTCGACGAGCCCACCGAGCTCGTCCGTCGGATCACCTTGAACCGACCCGAGAAGCGCAACGCAATCTCGACCCCGTTGCGAACCGACGTGCTCAACGCACTACGAGCGCACGACTCGGATCCGTCGGTCCGGGTCACCATCATCCGGGGCGCCGGCCCGTGTTTCTCGTCGGGGTACGACCTCGGCGGCGCGCTGATGGACGACGCGCCGATCTACTCGGCACCGGGCGATGGCCAGTGGGCCCGGCAGGCCACCGAGACGTGGTTCTCGATCTGGGATCTCGCCAAGCCGGTGATCGCCCAGATCCACGGCTACGCCATGGCCGGGGCGACCGAGCTGGCGTCGGGATGCGACCTCGTCTACATGGCCGACGACGCGGTGATCGGCTACCCGGTGGTTCGGGTGGCGAGCCCGCCGGACTGGCAGTTCCACACCCCGCTGCTCGGCCTGCGCGTCGCCATGGAGATGATGTTGACCGGCAACACGTACACGGCGGAGGAAGCGGTACGTGTCGGATTCGCCAACCGCTCGTTCCCGGCGGCCGAGCTCGACGAACGCGTCCTGGACATGGCGCGAACCGTGGCCCGCGTGCCGTCGGATCTCCAGCAGATCAACAAGCGGTCCGTGCACCGATCGTTCGACGTGTGGGGTGGTCGCACCGCCATGCGGGCTGGTCAGGAACTGCAGGCCCTGGCGGGCCACCAAGCCGCGCTCGCCGCCTTCCGAGACGACCCGCTGGCCACCATGAAGAAGGCCTTCGACCCCCTGCCGGGCACTACCGGATGATAGGCAACGGGTCATGTCCGCCTACCTGATCGTCGACACGCTCCTGAACGACCCTGACACCTACGAGCAGTACAAGGTGCAGGCCAAACCGATCGCCGAGTCGTTCGGCGGCGAGTACCTGGCGCGTGGCGGTGATCTCACCGTGCTCGAGGACGACCTCTGGTCGCCGAGCCGGATCGTGCTGATTCGCTTCCCGAGCGCCGATGTGGCGCGGGAGTTCCACGCTTCGGGCGCCTACCAGGCGATCCTGCCCATAAGCCAACGCTCGGCCACCCGGACCGCGGTGATCGTCGAGGGCGTGTAGATCGCCGCGTTCCGGTGGCGATGATTGCGCGGCGGGTCTTCGGCACGGTCGTCGCGGGGATCGTGCTCGCGGCGTCGGCGTGCGCGGATCGACCAGAGACGGGGGTGGCTCTCCCCGCCACGAGCACGACGGTGCACGGTGCTGCCACGAGCACGACGGTGGAAGGTGCACCGCTCGGTGCGGAGATTCGGTTCGAGCCCATGCCTGGATTCGTGCCGGGACTGGAGACCGAGACGTCGACCGAGTCGGTGGCCGCCTTTCTCACGTTCGGCGATACAGCTCTGGCGCGGATCGAGCTCCTCGACGGATTCGGTCGCCGGAGTTCGCTCCCGGTGGCGGTCGACGTGGAGGACCTGTGTCTCTCGTCGATCTTGTCGCTGGGCGCCCCTGTCGGCAGCGGCTCGTATCTCGGACCCTGTTTGCAACCGGATGAGGGTTCGGGGACGCTGGCGGTGTGGGACATCGTCCGCCAGGAGGTGGCGGAGTGGGACGGCTCGGCGGCCTCGGCCGTTCTTGCTGCGGATTCGTCAGGGACATGGGCCGTCGTGGCCGGCGAGCCCGCCATCGGCTGCGGGTCGACGCCGTGCTGTCGACGGCGGCGAACGGGGTCGCGCTTCGATCGGCGGCCACCGGGCAGTCGGTGTCTCTGGCCGCGGTTCTCGCCGACTTCTGCGGTCCTCGTATCCTCCTCCTCCCGGCCCAGGACCTGATCGTGATCTACGAAACCGAGCACACGCTGAGGCTGGCGCGGATGTCGCAGGGGATCGCTCTCGATGTGGCGGTCGGCGAGGGTTTCCTGCTGGGCGTCGACGACCACGGGGCGGTCAAGCTCCTCGAGTTCACGCGCGATGAGTTCCGGCTCGTGGACCAAGGCGCCGTCGTCACCATCGATCCGGCGACCGGCGCCGAGATCGGTCGCACCGAGTCGCCGATCGAGATCGGTGCGAGCGATGGCCGGCGGGTCGATGGACCGGAGAGTGTGCGCATCGGTCCCGGCGGTGAGTATCAACTCTGGACGACGTGCGTCGTGGACGAGCGAGGAGACTGTGTCGTCGACTCGGACGGCGCTCACTTCGAGTATTGGTTGACGAGATTTGGCGCGCACCCCGCACGTCTCGATACGGGTCGCGTGCTCGGATACGAAGCCATCGGTGCGACGACACCGATCGCCTTTGCGTGATGGCGGCTGGCGAACGCGACGCGGGGTCAGCGCGCTTTGGGGAGACCGAGGTGACGCTCGGCGACGTTGTTGCGCTGGATCTCGCTGGTTCCGCCGTAGATGGTGGTGACCGGGCAGTGCCGGGCGTCGGCGTCGACCCAACCGTGGGCGGCGGCGCCGGGTGCGTCGAACCCCAGGAGGCCCTCGGCGCCAGCGATCTGTTGGAACCACGCTGCGGCCTTCTGGTAGCGCTCGGTCGCGAACAGCTTGGCCATCGACCCTTCGAGGCCGGGCAGGCCACCGGTGGCGGCGATCCACGCCGCCTTGGTGGTGATCAGCGAGCCGACCTGGTTCTCCATGGCCACCCGAGCCAGCTTCTCCCGGACGGTCGGATCCGCCATCAGTGGCTGACCGTCGTCGTCGGCGGCCTCGGCCACCCAGGCGTGCATGTGGCGAAGGAGCGGGATGGCCGGCGCCGTTCCGCCCATGACGCCGCGCTCGAAGGCGAGCGCCGTGGTCATCACTCGCCAGCCGCCGTCGATGTCGCCGATGCGCCAGCGGTCGTCGATGCGGACATCGTCGTACCACGTGGCGTTGGTGCGTTCGTCGCCCATGGTGTGGACCGGATGGATGGTGATGCCGGGGGTGTCGGTCGGCACCATGAACATGGTGAGGCCGCGGTGCTTGGGTACCTCGGTGTTCGTACGGCACAGCAGGAACACCCAGCGGGCCCGGTGGGCCATGGTGGTCCACATCTTCTGGCCGTTGATCACCCACTGGTCGCCGTCTCGAACCGCTTTGGTGGCCGCGCCCGCGACATCGGATCCGAAGTCCGGCTCGCTGTAGCCCAGGCAGCAGAGGGCGTCGCCGGCGGTGATGTGCGGTAGCACGGTCTGCTTCAAGAAGTCGGAGCCACAGTGGGCGATGGTGCCGGCGACCATCATGGAGATGGCGATGCCGTCGTACGGGGCGCCGGACTTCTCCAACTCGTTGAACAGCAGGTAGAGCTCGATGGGGTCACGGCTCATCCCGGGGATCGCCGCCGCCAGCCAACCCTCGTCTCCGAGGCGTTTGTTGAGCGTCGGGTCGTCGAACGTCCCGGTCTCGTGCATCTCGGCCAACATCTCGGGCGTCACGACGTCGGCGATGAGCGCCTTGATGCGGTCGCGCGTCTGGGTTTGGGCCGGGGACAGGGAGAAATCCATCACGACGCCTTTCGGGCCGGGGCGGAGCCGAAACACTCGTCGGCCAGCTCGCGAAACAGCCGGGCCGGGTCGCCGGCGACGCCGGCCCAGGCGCGGGCCCTCCGGTAGTAGAGCTGGATGTCGTACTCCTCGCTGTACCCGTAGCCGCCGTGGAAGTGGAGGCTCCGGTCGGTAGCCCACGCGGCTGTTTCGGCGGCGTGCAGGAACGCCATCGGAGCGAGCGCGGCGAAGTCGTCGACGACATTGTCGTCGATGTCGAGGGCGCCAGGCTCGCCGCTGATCGCCTCCAGATCACCGGCCCAGCACGCCTTGCCCGTCAACATCTCGGCCCCCAGGATCTGGCCGGGGATGTCGGCCAGGCCGTGTTGCACGGACTGGAACGATCCGATGGGCACTCCGAACTGGTGCCGTTCCATCACGTAGCGCTGCCCGAGCTCCAATGCCGTCTGGGCGATGCCGATCTGGACGGCCGACATCAGCGCGAACCACTCCAGGCGAGCTCGGCGGTAGCTGGCCACGGCGTCGGGGCCCTGCGCCAACACGGTGGCGCCGGCCAGCCGACGGTCGGCGATCGGTGCGTCTCCGTGGTTGCGGGCGGCCGCCATCGGGGGTTCGCCCGCTGCCGCGATGAGCTGGTCCCGATCGAGAGCGACGACGACGTGGGCGACGGCGCCCGCCGGAAGAACGGTGGCGTGGCCCTGTCGCGGAGGGCGCAGCGCCAACGTGGCGATCCGGTCACCGGTGGCGAGCCCATCGGTGTCGTCGCCGTGGCGTTCGAGGAGTCGAGCGGCCACCGTGTGTTCGACGAACGGGATGGAGGCGATGGTTCGGCCGACCTCGGTGGCCACCACGGCCAGTTGCGCCAGATCGGCTCCGCCGCCCGCGGCGGCCGAGAGTCCCATCGCCGGCAGGCCGAGCGTCGCGGCCGAGGCCCACAGTCCGGCATCGAAACCGAGCGCCGCGTGCTCGCGAACGCGGTCAGGGGTCGACTCGGCGACGAAGAACGATCGGAAGGCGTCCTGGAGGGCGACCTCGTCGTCGGAGAGGTCGAGCCTCATGAGTCTCGTCCGCCCTGTTCGCGAAGGAAGGCTTCGACCTCGGCTGCGAGGTCGCCGGCTCGGGTGAGGGGATCATCTTCCCGGTCGATCTCGGCCTCCAGGCGTTCGACGTAGTCGTGGACGTCGGAGTCGTCGGCCACGGCCGCTTCGACGCGGTGCTCCCAATCGCGGACGTCCTCATCGAGGGCGGCGGGATCGGCGGCGATGCCGGTCACGAGCTCGAAGCGTCGCAGCAAGGCTTGGGCCGCTTTGGGGTTCGGGGTGCCCTGGACGTAGTGCGGCGCCGAGACGCGCAGGCTGATCACGGGCACGTCGCGTTGATCGAGGACGTCGTGGAGCACGCCGACGGCGCCGGTCGGTCCCTGGTAACTCGGGCGCCCGAGACCGAGCCGGGCGGCGAGATCGGCGTTGCTGGACGACCCGACGACCTCGAAGGGCCGGGAGTGGGGCACCATGCCGTAGTTGGCGCCCAGGGTGACGACGAGGCCGATCTTGAGCTCATCGACGAGCTCGGCGATGCACTCGGCGAACGTGCGCCACCGGAGGTGCGGCTCGATGCCGGCCAGGAGGACCAGATCGTGGTCGCCGCCGGGCACCCTCGCGGCTCGGCACAGGTTGTCGGGCCAGAGGATGCGGCGTTGGCCGTCGTCGTCGATCTCCACCAGGGGCCGTTGCTGGGTGAAGTCGAAGAACGTCTCCGGATCGATGGTGGCGAGGTCCGTGGCGTCGTAGATCTCGGCCAGGCGCTTGACGGCTCGCGTCGCCGACTCCCCGGCGTCGAAGAGCCCCTCGAACGCGATCACGAGGAGTGGGCGGTTGAGATCGGTTCGCTCGACCCAGCACAGCTCGTCCACCGCCGAGAGCCTTGCACGACGGTTGCCGCCGCCGCGAGTCGGCCCCCAAGCCAACTGCGGGGCAGACTGAGACATGACCGAACGCCTGACCGCCTATGTGACGGCACCGTTTCGCGGGGCGGGGCTCGATCGGCTCGAATCCGTGTGCGATGTCGTCCTCGAGCCCTGGTTGGACCAGACCCCCATCCGGCTGTTCAACCCCGAGCAGATCACCGAGCGTGTCGCGGAGCTCGGCGCCCGGGTGCTGATCTGCGAAGCGGATTCCTGCCGGGGACCCCTCCTGGACCTACCGCTGGTGGTGATCGGGAGCACCCGAGGCGATCCCACCAACGTCGATACCGTCGGCGCCACGGCGGCGGGGATCCCCGTCCTGCGGACGCCTGGCCGCAACGCGGACGCGGTCGCCGAGATGACGATCGCCCTGCTCTTCGCCGTCAACCGGCACGTCGTGGCCGGGGATCGGGACATGCGGAACCGTTCGGTCTACGGGGCGACCATGCCGTCCCAGAGGTACAAGGCGTGGGAGCTGGCGGGGCGAACAGCTGGCGTGATCGGGCTCGGCGCGGTGGGTCGGGCGACGGCCTGGCGCCTCACCGGGTTGGGCATGAACGTGATCAGCCACGACCCCTACGCCTCCGATGCGACCCACTCGTTGGCCGACCTGCTCGCCGAGGCGGACGTGGTGTCGATGCACGCAGCGGTCACCCCCGAGACCTTCGGGATGATCGGGCCCGAACAGTTCGCGGCCATGAAGCCGGGGTCGATCTACCTGAACTCGGCACGGGCCGGGCTCCACAGCACCGAGGCTCTGGTCGACGCTCTGAAACGCGGTCACCTCGCCGGTGCCGGGCTCGATCACGTCGACGGTGAAGTTCTGCCCGAAGGTCACCCGCTGATCGACCTGGCGAACGTGGTGCTCACGCCTCACATCGGTGGCGCGACGTTCGACACCGACGAACGCCACTCCGCGATGATTGCGGACGACGTGATCCGCATCCTCCGTGGTGATCGGCCGGAGCGCCTGGCCAACCCGGAGGTATGGGACACGCCGAACCGTCGGCGCGTCTGAGGCGCCGCCGGTCGCGTCGAGGGTTCAGCCCACCGTGACGTTGATGGTGGTGGGCGCGCTGTTGTTGTTGCTGGTGTCCTGGGTTCGGATGTCGTACCGATGGTTGCCGGCCGTCACGTTGGTATCGGTGAAGGTGGTGCCGGCGGGGACGAAGGCCACGTATTGGAAGTCGCGGTGGACGAGGTAGCCCTTGATGGCCACGTTGTCGGTACCGGCGGTCCAGTTCAGCGTGACCGACGAACCGTTGACGCTCGACGTCACGTTGGTGGGAGCGGTCGGGGCCTGCGTGTCAGGGGCTCCGACGGTCACGTTGACGGTGGTCGGTGCGCTCAGGTTGTTGCTGGTGTCCTGGGTCCGGACGTCGTAGCGGTGCGGCCCGTTCGGGGCACTGGGATCGGTCCAGGTGGTGCCGGCGGGGACGAAGGCTACGTATTGGAAGTCGCGGTGGACGAGGTAGCCCTTGATGGCCACGTTGTCGGTGCCGGCGGTCCAGTTCAGCGTGACCGATGAACCGTTCACAGCCGACGTCACGTTCGTGGGTGGGGTCGGGGGTTGCGTGTCGGCTCCGCTGACGGTCACGTTCACCGTGGTGGCCGGGGACCGCCGGTTGGACACATCGACGACCTCGACCGAGTAGACGTGCTGGGCGCCCGACGTGCGACCGGTGTCCGTATAGCTCGTTCCCGTCGTCTCGCCGACGAAGGCACCATCGCGAGACACCCGATAACGGGCCACCGGGAGCTGTGAAGACGGCGCGGTCCAGCTCAGCGACACCGAACCGCCGACACTGCCGGCGTTCACCGTCGAGACCGGGGTGACCGCCCGGCACATGCGGGCGAATCCACCGATCCACTGGCCGGCGGCGGTGCGGGTGTAGTCGCCGCCGACGTAGTAGCAGCCTCGACTGTCGACGAAGATGGCCCAGGTCCCCCATGTCGGGGCCCGCAGCCCGGGCACGAACTGGTTCGCAGGAGCGCCGGTCGAGGCGTCGTAGGCGATCGCGTAGCGGTTGTCGGTGCGCTGATTCGTGATCGACGAGTAGTGCGTGATGCCGGTGTAGGACTGCCATCCCGCCCGTGGCTCGTAGCAGTGGCAGCCGCCGAAGACCTGACCGCTGCCGGCCTCCAGGACCTGGAAGTCGCCGCCGCCCACGTAGCTGGGACTGCAGGTCGCCGGGTTGAAGTTGGAGCAACCGACGCCGGTCGTGTTGTAGCCGAGTCGAGCGTTGGTGTCTCCGTCGAGCACGTGGATGATGTGCTCCGCGCCACCGACGAACACCCGGTCATTGGCGTAGGCCACGGTCCAGGTCCAGGTCTGGCTGGCGTTGTTGTTCTGGAAGGGGGTGAGGCCGGCGACGGGCAACGCGGTGACGGAGCTGACCGTGCCCATCAGCGCCGTTCCCGGCGCCGCGTTGATCGAGCTGAAGAAGCCGACCAGGTGGACGCGGTTGCGCGAGCTGTCGATGGCGATGTCCCAGACGCCGCCTCCACTCGGACGAGGCACCCAGCTGAAGTCCATGGCGCCGCTGTCGGCGGTGAGGCGGAAGGCGGAGAAGATGACGTAGCTGTTGGCGCCGACCCGGACGTGATCGAACTCGCCCACCACGTACAGCTGGGAGCCATCGACGACGAGCTCGCGGATGACCGCTCGCGCCGAGCTCCAGTCACGGGAGACCGACGTGTTCCACCCGGCGATCGTGGCGCCGGTCGTGGGGTTGAGGGCCACCAGGGCGGTGCGGGCCTGGCCGTTGACCTGGGAGAACTCGCCGCCTGCCACCAGGTTGCCGTTGGGGAGCACCGCGAGGTCGTACACGGCCCGGTCGAACACCGGAGCGAACTCGGGGATGTAGGCGCCCGAATCCCGGTCGAACGCCGCGAGGTAGGCCCGTGGGATGACCGGCGAGTTGGGGTCGAAGCCGTTCTGGCGGACACCGGTGAAGATGCCGGCGACATAGATGCGGTTCCCGATCTCGGCGAAGTCCCACACCTGTGGTTTCGGGGAGGTGTCGCTCAGGCCCGATCCCACCACGCCCCATTGCTGCACCGGCTCGGCGACGAGCGTCGAGAAGTCGACCGGAGGAAGCGGGGTGACGGCGGGCGCAACGGCCCGCGGTCCGATGATCGACGCCGTCGAGGGTGCGGGGGGAGCGGCTGCTTCGGCCGTACGGGTGCGCACGAGCGGAGCAACGGAGGCCAGCAGGAGCAAGGTGCACAGCACCAAGCGGCGGGTCCGCTTGGGCGTCGTTGTAGAAGCAGTCATGGTTTTTCGCCCTCGAAGTCGTGACCGTTGGCTTGTGAGACGCTGGCGCGTCATGAGCCTCGACGCCGTTCGATGCATCACGATCAGTCGCATTCTTCCTTAGATTTGACCACTTTGCATAGGGCGAATGATCTGAACTCTCGTTGTAACGTGGGGTGTGAGACCCATTTCACACCCGGTTGCCCCGGGCTTCGGAAAGGATCGTCCGTTGCGCCTCGTCGTCGACATGACCCGCTGCACTGGCCACGGTCGGTGTTATGCCTTGGCTCCCGAGGTGTTCGACGCCGACGACGATGGCTACTGCCAGCCGAAGGTCGACATCGTGCCGGAGGGACTCGTCGCTCAGGCCCGCATCGGTGAGCGGAACTGTCCTGAGGAAGCGATCTCGCTCACCGGAGAGGAATGAACATGGCCACGACCGATTCCGCGGCGATACCACCCCCGCCCGACCCGCTGTCCGCGCTGGCGCCGGACGATCCCCATGCGCTGGCGCACCCGCAGGAGGGTTACAAGTTCCTGCGCGACGAGCTTCGCGCCCTCGATGTCGGCGTGGGCGTGGTCATCTCCCACCACGAGGACATCGCCGAGGTGCTCCGGCACCCGGAGACCTTCGGCTCGGGCATGGATGCTGTCTATCTCGGCAACTCTCGGCCGCTCATCCCCCTCCAGATCGACCCGCCCGAACACAAGAAGTTCCGCAAGCTGCTCGACCCCCTCTTCGCACCCCAGCGGATGGCCGAGATCGAACCCCGCACTCGTGAGGCGGTCCGGGTGCTCGTGGAGTCCGTCGCCAACGGCGACGGATGCAATTTCCACGACACCATCTCCGAGAGACTGCCCACGACCGTGTTCCTCGAGTTGCTGGGCCTTCCGGTCGATCGGCTCGACGAGTTCCTCGAGCTGAAGGACGGCATCATCCGTCCGGGCGGGGAGACCGACGAGGAGCGCCGCGCGATCCTCGATGTCAACGCGCCGCGTGTGTACGCGGTGTTGGAGGAGGCGATCGACTCGCACCTCGCCGACCCCCGCCCGGACCTGCTCGGTGGGTTCCTCACCGCCGAGGTCGACGGCGAACGGCTCACGCGCGAGGACATCCTCGACATCGGGTTCCTGTTCTTCATCGCCGGGCTCGACACCGTGACCGCCTCGCTCGACTGCATGATCGCCTACCTCGCCCAGCATCCCGAGCAGCGCCAGGCGCTCGTCGACGATCCCTCCCTGATCCCGCACGCCGTCGAAGAGATGCTTCGTTTCGAGTCTCCCGTGACCGCCGTGGCGCGCGTCGCCTCGACCGACACCGAGGTGGGCGGCTGCCCGGTGGCCGTGGGCCAGCAGGTGTTCGTCATCATCGGCTCGGCCAACACCGACGACCGCTTCTGGGACGGCGCCGAGACCGTCGACTTCCATCGGGATTCCAACAAGCACCTCGCGTTCGGCGGCGGCGTGCACCGCTGCCTCGGGTCGCACCTGGCGCGTATGGAACTACGCGTCGTGCTCGACGAGTGGCACCGACGGGTGCCGCAGTACGGGCTGGCGCCGGGAACCGAGCTCGCGTATACGCCCAACCTGCGTCAGATCACGAATCTCGACCTCGTCTGGTGACCCCGATCCGTGGCACCATGCGGTTGCTCACACAACCGCAGGAGTGACCATGGGTGAAGTACGAATCCTTATCGACGGCCAGCTCGTCGAGGCCGAAGGCGGGGCAACCTTCGACAACGTCAATCCGGCGACCGAAGCGGTCATCGGGGTCGTCGGCGACGGCTCGAAGGGCGACATGCAGCGGGCCATCGAGGCGGCGCGGCGGGCCTTCGATCTGACCGACTGGTCGACGAACCACGAGCTGCGCAAGCGTTGCCTGTTCCAGCTCCGGGACGCCATCGAGTCCGAGAAAGAGGAGTTTCGAGCCGAGTTGGTGGCCGAGGTCGGCTGCCCGGTCCTGTCCACCTACGGACCGCAACTCGATGCTCCGTTGCGTGAGGCGCTCACCTGGCCGGCCGAGCAGATCGAGAGCTTCCACTGGTCGCGTGACCTGCCCGACGCCGACAGCTTCGGCATGGGTGTCATGACCAAGCGTCAGGTCTGGAAGGAGCCGATCGGGGTCGTCGGAGTGATCGTGCCGTGGAACTTCCCGGTGGAGATCATCCTCAACAAGATCGGTCCGGTTCTGGCCATGGGCAACACCATGGTGCTCAAGCCGGCACCGGACACGCCGTGGAATGCCACCCGGATCGGCCGTTTGATCGCCGAGAAGACCGACATCCCAGCGGGCGTCATCAACATCGTGACGTCGTCGGATCACCTGACCGGCGAGGTGCTGACCACCTCGCCGCTCGTCGACATGATCGCCTTCACCGGCTCCACCGCGACCGGTGTGCGGATCATGCAGGCCGCCGCTCCGACCATGAAGCCGGTGTTCCTGGAGCTCGGCGGCAAGTCCGTCAACCTCGTCCTCGACGATGCCGATCTCGCTTCCGCGGTCGGATCCTCGATGTTCGTCTGCATGCACGCGGGCCAGGGTTGCGCCATGCCGACCCGGCTGTTGGTCCCGCGTGCTCGCTACGCCGAGGCCGTCGACATCGCAGCTGCTGCCTTTGCCGGGGTGCCCTACGGCGACCCCACCGATCCCGGCAACATCATGGGGCCCGTCGTCTCGAAGAAGCAGCAACAGCGGGTGCTCGGGTACATCAACAAGGGCAAGGAGGAGGGCGCCCGGCTCGTCACCGGCGGGGGGATCCCGAGTCACCTCGAGCGAGGATTCTTCGTCGAGCCGACCCTGTTCGCCGATGTCGACAACTCGATGGTCATCGCCCAGGAGGAGATCTTCGGGCCCGTGCTGGTCATGATCCCGTTCGACGACGATGACGACGCCGTGCGCATCGCCAACGACTCGGTCTACGGGCTGTCGGGCATGATCACCAGCGGCGATCTCGATCGAGCCAAGGGCGTCGCCCGGCGGATCCGCACCGGCACGCTCGGGATCAACGGCGGCGTGTGGTACGGCGCCGACTCGCCCTTCGGCGGGTACAAGGGCTCCGGCATCGGCCGCCAATGCGGCATCGAAGGTCTCGAGATCTTCACCGAGACCAAGACGGTCGGCTGGGTCGCCTGACGCCGGCCCGGCGGGTCGCCGGACCCGGCCCGGCAACCGCTTGATCGGCGCGGCGCGAGCTGGCCGCCGGCCGCGGTCCTCTCGGCAGCTTCGCCGTTTTTCTTCATGGGTCGAACTGCTCCACCCTGGGCTCCGGCAATGATCCGCGGGGCTCATCCACTTCCGCGCCAGTCTTCGTTACGGTGGAACGGTCGGTGCCGGGACTGCCCGAGTGGGCAGCGGACCGACAAGACGACGAGGAGTTGGTCATGGTTCCGTCACAGACAACGGCGTCTGGTCGCGGGTTCACGTTGGTCACCGGCATGGGTCGGCGCTCGACCAGTCGGCGCGAGATCGAGGCGTGGCACCGTCGCACGGTCGAGGCCGAGATCGACCTCGACACGAAGATCGACATCGACACGAACATCGACATCGAGGCGTCGCACGGCTGAGTTCCTGAGCAGGGTCGGTTTGCACCATGCGAGCCGATCCATTTGCCTCAGGTGGCGCCGGTAGGGTCCGTTCTACGCTGCCGTCACGAATCCCAGTTCGGGATCTTGGCGCACGGAGAGGCCCATGCACCCAGTGACACCGAGCAACCCCACGGGCACCAACGACCCGGTCATCGACCTCCGCCGGTCGCCCGGGCTGTCCTACGGCGCTGACTCCGACGCCGCCCGGAACCGTCTGGATGACCAGCGTTCCATGCTCGAGCGGGAAGCGGCGCGCCTGGAGGATCGCCGAATCGCGCTCGGTGTCGACGAGGGACCGTCTGGCCGCCGTGGCGGCCGATTTCGAGCGACGCGAGATGGAGCTGGCGCAACGCCGCGCCCGGATCGATGCCGATGAGCGGGCGGTCGATCTCCAAGCCGAGCAGCAGCGCCAGCGCGCGGCGACCCTCACTGCGGAGCAGGCCCGACTCGATGGCCACCAGGTCGCCCTCGACGACCAGCGCCGCCATCTCGATGACTACGGCCGCCGCCTCTCGGACGACCGGAGGGGCTACGAGGACCACCGCAACGAGCTCGTGACGGGACTGGCCGAGGTCGCGCGTCTCGACGAGCAGCTCCGGGCCAAGCGCGACGAGTACACCGCCACCGCCTCGGCGTGGTCTGCGGCGGAAGCGGAACTTCGGGGCCGGCAGGACACCCAGACGGAGTGGCGCCGACAGATCGATGTCGAAGAGGCCCGACTGCGTGAGCTCGACGCGGCCCTGGCCTTGCGCCAGGGCGAGGTCGAGTCCGCCACTCGGGAGCTCGCCGCCGCCCGCACCGAACTGGCCGGCCTGCTCGACGCGCTCCAGATGTTCTCGGGCCAAGCGAGCGTGCTGCTGTCCATGCTCGACGAGCGCACCACCGCCTTCCGCTCGTCGATCCCGAGCTCCGTGGCGTCTCCGCCTCCGCTCCCGGCGTCGTGACCCCCGATCAGGTCCGCACCCGCACCTTTCGGTTGGCCGCTCGCGGGTACGACCGCATCGAGGTGAGCTCGTTCCTCGCCGTCGTCGCCGCCGAGTTGGAGGACCTCCAACGTCGGATCGAGCCTCACGCTCTGGATGCCGGTGCCGGGAGCAGTGCCGACCAGGGGGCGCCGGACGACGACATCGTGATCGACCTGCGCGACCCGTTCTCGGTCTTCGCGGCGCCCGGTCCTCGGCCCGCCGCCGAACCTCAGGAACGAGCTCGGCGGTACGCCCCGAGCGTGTCCTCGGTCTTCGGCGGACCTCGGGTAGAGCCCGACCCGACACAGTCCACCTTACCACCGCCTCCTCCGGCCACCATGACGAACGATCCGCCGGTCTCGCCGACGCGGGTTGCCGAACCCGTTCTCGGAGTCGGGCCCGGTCCTGCGCCCGCGTCATCGACGACTGCTGAAGGGTTCGGTCGCCACGTGGCCGAGCTGCTCAGGCGCGCCGAGGCCGACGCCGCGGATATCCGCACGCGAGCCCGCATCGAGCTCGATGACGCCCGCCGGCAGTCGGCCGTGCTGCGGTCCGAGGTGGAACTGCAGTCACGGGAACACGTCGAAGGCGTGCTGGCTGATTTTCGCGCCACTATCGCCCGGTTGGCCACCGCCGAGCGAGAAGCCCGGGACCGGCTGCGCTCGTTGAACGAGAGCATCACGCTGGTCCTGGCCGGAGCGATCGATGACGGCCTGATTCGGCCGGTGTTCGACGAACCCGCCGAGTACCCCCTCGCCGAGGGCGTTGCCGGCAACGGTGGGTGACGCCCCACCCCCGACTCAGGTTTAGGGTCAGCCGATCTCGATGGCGATCGGCGATGGCAGGACTTCCGTTCCGAAAGCCGCCTCGAACGCCTGACCGAGCGACACATAGCTGAGCAGCGCGTCACGGACCTCGACTGCGGGTTCGTCGAACAGCAGCCAGCACCGGCCCTCGGCGTCGGTGGCGTCGGCCCACCGTGCGGGCACCGAGCGACGTTGCGCCGAGCCGTCCTCGGCCCGCCAGATAACCGTGATCTCACTGGCGTCCTCGGGCGCGGATTGGTCCGTCAGGAGCCCGATCGGGGACACCGCGAGGACGGGCCCGTCGGCGCTGATGGAGTCGTCAATCGAGCGGTCGACCTGCAACGGCGCATCCAGTCGAGCTGCCCTCAAGCTCCGCTGGGCGCTGTGGGAGATCGACAGATGGAGCCCCGCGATGACCAGGATCACCATTCGGGCGAGCGTGGGCGGCCGGTGCTGGTGCAGCGGTGTGTACAGCGCGAGAACAGCCACCGCAGTCAGCACGACGACGACGAGTAGCAGCGACGCCTGCCGCCGGGCCAGGATCGCGGCGGCTCGAACCGGGTCCCGCGGCGGAGCGGGACTCAGGTCCGCCCCGAGCCGTCCGGCATGGGCTCGCCAGCGGGCGAAGGGTCGCCGCCCGGTCGACCCGGTGGTGGCGGACACGAGTCCGGCGGACCCGAGCACCGCGATCGTGGCCACGGCCAGTTCAGGAGCCGACGCGACGAGTGGAAGCCGGCCGGTCACGGCGACCGCGGCGACCAGCCCTGCGAACAGCAACCGGGCTGCCGATTCGGCGCGGGTGATCGCCCAGCTCCAGACGGTCAGGCGGGCCGACGCAGGGACGCCGCGCAGGCGCCATCCCAGTCGGTGATGGCGCAGAACTCGTCGGCTGGCCCGACCCGACTCGGCCGCGAGGAGGAGGGCACTCCTCCAGGTGGAGGGAGCGATGTCCCGGTAACACGGGGCGGCCGCCGGTACGAGAGGGCGATGCGTGGCTCGGAGGCAGAGGTCGGTTCCGAGCCGGGTCTCGACCGGGTCGAAACCGCCGATGTGGGCGAGGGCGTGCCGCACCATCACCACCGGCTGGTCGATCCAGGGTCGGTCGGCCCCACTCGTCGATGCGAACGGGGAGACCAGCCGGTCGCCCCGGCGACCGGCTGGTCTCCCAGAAGCGGTGGGGAGGGAGGCGAGCAGGACGCCGCCGGCATGCGGCGATCTGGAGATCGAGCGTCCGGCCACCTCGATGGCCCACGGGGCCACGACGTGACGGGACCACTGGATCAGGATCAGGTCGCTCGATCCGCGGGCTGTCGCCTGGGCCAGCAACTCGCGTTCTGGCGCCCCGCTCAGGTACGCGGCGTCGAGCGACGTGGCGATCGATCGCCGACCGGGATTGGCATCGGGGTCGATGACGAAGATCCGGTCCACGCCGGGGAGGCGCCGTGCGGCCAGAACTGCGGCGCGCAGTTCCAGGTCCGAGCCACCGTCGCTGGTCACGACCACGTCCGCAGCGGCGGAGGCGGCACCCGGGACATCGACCTCATCGTGCGGACCGGGCCACGGGGTCGTCGACAGCGGTCGGGCGACGAGGCTCGCGTGGTAGATGAGGAATCCCAGCGCCAGCACCGACTCGGCGGCCAGGTCGAGCGTCATCATGACCGGATCGGCGCCCCGCCGTGCCGCGACGAGTCGCCAGGCCAGGTATGCGAGCCACAGGGCAACGCTGGCCGCCAGCGTGCCCCGGTGGCGCGTTCGCTGCCGGAGCGACAGTGGTGGTGAGGGATCGTCCATGGCGACCGACCCTGACGGTACCGGCACCGACACCGCCCGGCCAGGGTCGCTCGACCCAGTCAGCACCGGTCGACGAGTGCGTGCCGAACCGCAGGGACTTCGTGTGCGCTCCGTGTCGCCCAGCGAGACGCAGCGCACGCGTTCGGATGGTTCGAGCGTGTTATCGCAGGACGCTCAGGGTCTCCTGGGTGATCGAGGCGACCAGGCGACCTGCCACGTCGAACCAGTGGCCGTGGATCAGGGCGCGGCCGGCCGCGGCCGACGGGCAACGATGCGACAGCATCAGCCAGTCGTCAGCGCGGAACGGCCGGTGGAACCATACGTGGATCGACCGGGTCGCGGAGATCACCTCGTCGGACCCCGAGTAGACCCCGTCGACCGGCCGGAACGGGCTGGCGGTCATCGTCAGGTCGGACAGGTACGCCAACAGCACGTGGTGGGCGCGCCACTCGTCCGGGAGGGGGACATCGGCGCGGAACCACAGTTCGAACTCGGCGGGTGCGCTGTCGAGTCGGAACGGCGCATGCTCGGGTGCGCACCGGACGAGCACGCTCCTCCCGTTCATGCGTTCGAACGGAGGGAGGTCTTCGGGGTGGAGCGAGGGCGGCGCGGTCATCTGGTGATCGATCGCCGACGTCGTGTCGTCGGTGCCGAACGTCGCCATGGCGCGAGCGCAACGGCGCCCCTGGACGATGTCGACCTGGCGGAAGTCGGTGCGGCCCTCACGCAGGCTCTCGACGAGATACCGCACCTCGGCGTGCCGTTCGCCCGGTTCGATGAAGGTCACATGGAGGCTGACCGTGGACTTGTCGGGACCCACGGTGCGCGCCGCCGCGCTCAAGGCCTGAGCCGTCATCTGACCGCCGAAGAGCCGGTCGGCGCGGAGCGTGACGTGGCGCGCCGCGAAGGAGCCATCCGGCTGGCGCTCGACGCTGAGCCGTTCGATGAGGTCCTGGGCGCTCATTTTCTCGAACCTCGCATCCGCATAAGGCCCTCCTGGGCGCACGACGCGACAAGGCGGCCGGTCTGATCGAACCAGTGGCCGGCGCACAGTGACCGACCGAACCCCGTCTTCGAGGACTCGGCCCGGAACAGGAGCCAGTCATCGAACTGGAACGGTTCGTGGAACCATGTCGTCTGGGTCAGCGTGGACGACACGACCTGTCCGGTTTCGGTGATCGAGGCGCCGGGAACGGGGCGCCAACCCGTCTCGAGCAAGTACATGTCGCTGGCGAAGCCGAGCAGCGCTTCGTGGAGTTGCCGCGAACCCTCGAGGTCCGGGATCCGGAACCAGGCGGCGATCTCGGAATCGCAGGTGTCGGTGGTGGAGAACAGCGGAGGGGTGCTGGCGTCCATCGTCTCCAATACGAACCGGTGAGGGATCGGCGTGGCATCGTCGAGCCGGAATCCAGCTGCGGTCGGCCCCTGGTACCGAGGGCCTTCCGGCTCCTCCCGATGAAGGAGCACATTGGCGATGACCCGGGCGTCGCCGTCCTGTCGACCGGTGACGGTGCGATGGGCGAACGTGGTGCGATCGTCGACTCGATCGACCTCGAAGACGATCGGCCGGTGCGGATCCGAGCGGCTGAGGAAGGTGACGTGGCACGACCGGACCGAGCGGTCGGGCGCGGTCCGGGCCGCCGCCATCATCACCTGGGCGACCAGCAGACCGCCGAACGTCCACGTCGCCGTGGGAAAGTGCAGCCCGCCGGTGGTGAAGGTAGACGGTCCGGTCTGCTCGAAGTCGAGGCTGGCGAGGACATCGTCGAGCTGCACGGGCCGTGATGGTAGGCGAGTTCAACCGGAGGAAGAGGGCTCGGGCCACGGGGCTCGAACCCGAACCCCCCGAAGTGATTAGGGTCACCGCCCATGAAGTTCTATACGACGTACCCGATCATCACGCACCCCTACAACCCGGCATTCGTGAACAAGGTGGGCGTGATCGGGATCGCCACCGCGGTGGAGCAGGCCGGGATCGACGGGTTGGCCTTCACGGATCATCCGGTGCCGTCCGATCGGTGGCTGAACGCCGGTGGCCACGATGCCCTCGACCCGTTCGCCGCGCTCGCGTTCTGTGCCGCCGTGACCGACCGCATCAAGCTGTTCCCGCACATCGTCGTGTTGCCGTACCGCAATCCGTTCATCACCGCGAAGGCGGCGGCGACGGTCGATGTCTTGTCCGGCGGTCGTTTCATCCTCAACGTGGCCACGGGGTATCAAAAGGCCGAGTACAAGGCGCTCGGGGTCGACTTCGACGAACGAAACGATCTTTTCGAGGAAGCCATCGAGGCCATTCAGGGCATCTGGACGACCGACAACTTCGCCATGGAAGGGCGGCACTTCACGGCCCTCGGCCAGACGGCCAACCCGAAGCCGGCGAGCACACCACACCTGCCGATCTGGGTGGCCGGCAACTCGCAACTGGCCCGACGGCGCGTCGCCCGGTACGGCGACGGCTGGAGCCCGTTCCCCGCGGCACGGCAGATGGCGACGACCTCGCGGACCGTTCCGCTGGAGTCGATCGAGGAGCTGGCCGAGATGCTCGACTACCTCTGGGCGCAGGTCGACCGCGCCGGTCGTGACCGCTCCGAGATCGACATCGCCTTCTCGAACTTCCGGGGCGGGAGCCCAGGACACCCCGGTTTCGACGCGACCGAGTATCTTGCAGGGGTGGAGGAACTCGAACGGCTCGGCGTGACCTGGGTGAGCATGGGTCTGCCTGGCGATGATGTCGGCCATGCCGTCGAGGCCGCTCAGCAGTTCGGCGAAGAGGTCGTCTCCCGGCATCGTCCGGTCTGACCTCGTCCGCTCGTCGGAGCGAGGGGCGATCATCCTCACGGTCGCAGGTGGTGGGAAAGGCTACGTCGGGATCGGGCTCAGCCCGATCCCGACGTAGCCGACTCTTGGTGCGTGGTCGACCGTGCACGCCCGGGAGGGATCGAATCAGCGCAGAGCGTCGACTGCCGCGCCGAGCTCGGTGCGGGCGGTCTGCTGGTGGGTTTTGGCCGAGCCGATGGTGGCTCGGGCGGCGGCGAGCACTGGAGCCGAGGAGCCGTCGTTCACGTTGGCCGGGGTGAGGGCGAGCACGGCGTCGGGGTGGCCGATGGTTTCGCTTGACGCCGCCTCTCCGGCGACTACCGCGGCGTCGCGATGCGCTTGCGCCTCGGTGACATCGGCTCCGGCGGCCGCCGCCTCGGCGATCGCGGTGTCGAGCCGAACGACGACGTCGTCGATCAGGGTCGAGGCGGCATCGATGGTGTCGAGTCCGATGACGAGGTGAGCCTGCGGAGCGACCAGCAGGTAGACCCGGTTGTCGTACACGGCGCTGGCGCAGGGTTCGCGCAGCTCCTCGATGGTGGTGACGTTTTCGATCACCGGAACGATCGCCTCGAGCCGGGCCGAGGTCGCCGCGACGATCGTGTCGAGCGTCGACTCGTGGCCGTCGGTGAGATGTTCGGCGGCTTCGATCGTGGCGGAGAGCCGGTCGAGGGTCGTCAGTCGTTCGTTGACACCCGCCAGGCATCGCGCCTGGAGTGTGACGACGTCAGGTCGCGTCTCCGACGGGGACTCCTGGGCCCCGGCCGTTTCAGCCACGGCGACGGCGCCCACCCCGATCGTCAGGGCCACGGCGACACCGCGGGCGAAGGTGGTGATGGTGGCTGAGCGGTTCATGATGTGGTGCTCCTGTGGTGTTGCGATGGTGGGGGAAGGTGATCAGGGCGTCGGCTCGCCGTGGGCCACCGCGGCGTCGGCCGCGGCGATGGCGGTATCGGCATCGTGCGTGAGGGCGCCGAGCTCGCCGTCGATGGCATCGAGCGTCGATCCGTCCACCGCCGGATCAGGTTCGGGAGGCACCGGCGGCGAAGCTGCCGTGGTCGACGTGGCCGGCACTGTCGTGGTGGCCGCCGTCGTCGATGACTCCGTCGTGGTGGGCATCGATGTTGATGACTCCGTCGTGCTGGGAGGTGCATCATCGGGGCGCGGGCCCCGTTCGCATCCCGTTGCACCAGTACCCAGGACGAGGAGCACGATCAGGACGATGAGGGGCTGGCGGTGGCGAGGCATGACTGAGTTATCGCGTCGGTCTGAGATGACCGTGTGAGTCACCTGTTAGGAAGCTGTGAGCACCACCTGGCCGGGCCCAGGATCTAACTTGCGGCCATGGGACTCGACGACGGTTTGCTGGCCGGCCCCCTCGATATCGACGCACCGGCGCGCTCGCGACGGGAGTATCCGGCGGTGGCGGCTCGACTCGGCATGGTCGTGCAGCACGAATCAGGGGTGGCGGGAGCCATCGTCCGGCTCGGGGACACGCAGCTGATGGTTCGTGACGGCTCGGGGCGGGATCATCGCCTCCGCAACGAAGCCGGGGCGTTCCGGATCGACGGTCGGCGCGTCAAGCTCGTGCCGGCCGCCGGTCGTCCGGCATCGACGGCCGGACCCTCGGGTGCCGCGGCCTTCACCGCGTCCGGCTCGGTCGCCGTGCCTGGGAGTCCGGCCCGAGTCGCTCGCGCCAGTCGGATCTGGGTCGAGGGCCTCCACGATGCCGAGCTCATCGAAACGGTCTGGGGCGACGACCTCCGGGTCGAGGGCATCGTCGTCGAACCGATGCACGGCATGGACGACTTGGTGGCGCGCGTGCGGACGTTCGGACCTCGCCCGGGCCGCCGGCTCGGCGTCCTCCTCGACCACCTGGTCGCCGGATCGAAGGAGAGCAGAACGGCGGCCGCCGTCGACCACCCGGACGTGCTCGTCGTCGGCCACCCGTTCGTCGATGTGTGGGCGGCGGTCAAACCCTCGTCGGTCGGAATCCGGGCCTGGCCGGTCATCCCGCGGGGCCAACCCTGGAAGGAGGGCGTGTGCGCGGCGCTCGGGGTCGACGAACCGCCCCGGTTCTGGCGGCAGCTGCGTCGGCGGGTGACCAGCTTCCGTGACCTCGACCCGTCGATGGTGGGCGCGGTCGAACAGCTGCTCGACTTCCTGACCGAGCACGACGAGCGCTGATCCCGCTACGGTCGCCGGGGTCGATCCCGTCCGGAGGTCCTGCCGTGCCCCTGCCCACCAAACGTGATCATGGCGAGCTGCGCGAGCGCCTTCGCACGTGGTTGACCGGCCAGGTGGCCGGTGCCGACGGGGTGGAGATCTCGGAGCTGAAGGTGCCCGAGGGCACCGGCATGTCGAGCGAGACGCTGCTCTTCACCGCGACCTGGCCCTCGGACCAGGGTCCGGTCACCCGCGAACTGGTCGCCCGGATGTCGCCGGACATGGACGACTACCCGGTCTTCCCGGCGTACGACCTCGACCTGCAAGCCCGCTGTATGAGGCTCGTCGGCGAGCGCACCTCGGTGCCCGTGCCCGAGGTGCTGTGGCTCGAGCCGTCCCCGGAACCGGTGGGTGCCCCGTTCCTGGTCATGGGTCGCATCGACGGTGCGGCGCCACCGGACATTCCCGTTCCGTACGTGTTCGCCGGCCTGCTTGTCGATGCCGACCCGGCCGGTCGTGCGGCAGCTGAGCGCCGGTCGGTCGAGGTGCTGGCCCAGCTTCACGAACTCCGGGGCGACGATCCCGAGCTGGCCTTCCTGCAGCGCCCCGAGCATGGCGCGACCGCGCTCGACCAGCACCTCGGGTACCAGCGTTGGTACTACGACTGGGCCCGGGGTGACCTCCGGGCGCCCGTCATCGACGAGACGTTTGCGTGGCTCGAGGCCAACCGGCCGCCCGAGAGTGAGACGGTGCTCAACTGGGGCGACTCCCGGGTCGGCAACATGCTGTACCGCGACCTGGCGCCGGTCGCTGTACTCGATTGGGAGATGGCCGCCCTCGGGCCGCGAGAGGTCGATGCCGCCTGGATGGTGCTCATGCACCGCTTCTTCCTCGACATCGCCGATCGTGCCGGGTACCCGAGCCCCCTCGCCGGTTGGCTCACCCGAGACCGGATGGTGGAGATCTACCGTGAGCTCACCGGTGTCGAGCTCGGTCACATGCAGTGGTACGAGGTCTTCGCCGCTCAGCGGTTCGCGATCGTGAGTTTGCGCACGACGGCACGGGCCATCGCCTACGGCGACATGGAGCCGATGGACGACCCCGATTCGCTGGTCATGCACGCCCACCTGATGCGGGCGCTCATGGACGAGGCCTGACGCTCAGTCCTCGGCTGCTGGCTCCGCGGCCTCGGGTTCGGCGGCCCGTTCATCAGCCGCTGGCTCCTCGGCGACGGGTTCGACGGCGACGGGTTCGTCGGTGGCCTCGGCCTCGACCGGCGTGTCGGTGTCCTCGTCGTGCGAATCGGGAGTCGAGTCCGCAGTGTCGTCGCCGGGGGCTTCGGGTTCGTCGGCGTCATCGGGTTCGGCCCCGGCCGACACGGCGGTCGGGCCGATGTCCTCGCCGGCGTCGGCGCGGCGTTTGATGTCCTGCCAACTGTCGACGGCGGCCCGGTACGCCTCCTGGGCGCTCGTTTTGGTCTCCGCCGATGCCTTGCCATCCGCCTCGACGGCCCGGAGCTTGGTCGCCGCTTCGTCCTTGGCCTTCTCGGCGTTCTTCACGGCGCGCTCGCGGCGATCGGCCGCGTCGATCCGCTCGAGGCCGTCGTTGAAGCGGGCGAGAACGGCGAGCGTCTCGGTGTCGAGGTTGATGTTGTCAGCCATGGCCGAGCCATCATGCCAGCATCCGGGACGGCCTGGGTAGCCGGCCGTGGGAGGTAATCTCCCCGGCGATGGCCGACACCTTCCCCCGCCAGAACGCCCGCACACAACGTTTCACCCTGGGGTCACCGCGAGATCTCCGGTTGGCCACCGATGGTTCGCGGCTCACGTTTCTCCGGTCCCGCGGCGGTGAGGACCCCGTGACCTGCCTCTGGTTGACCGAGGTCGGCGAACCCGGTGAGCGCCTGGTCGTCGACCCGCGGAACCTGGGAGAGGGGGGCGATCTCCCGG
This sequence comes from uncultured Acidobacteriota bacterium, assembly GCA_963732655.1. Lineage (GTDB taxonomy): Bacteria > Actinomycetota > Acidimicrobiia > Acidimicrobiales > SHLQ01 > CAVTWS01. Next base: position 893,333 of record CAVTAI010000017.1, read on the forward strand.
CGGCGGAACGAGCCCGCCGCGAACGGGCGCGGCGAAGCGGCCGGGGGCATCGTGGCGTACGACGTCGACTCGGCGCTTCGCCAGGCCGTGTTCGCCCTCGGCGGTCGGCTCTACCACCTCGATCTGGAGACCGGGACGTCGAGAGCGGTGGTTTCGGCGGAGGCCGTCTTCGATCCCCGGCTCGACCCCACGGGTCGCCGGGTCGCGTATGTCAGTGGTGCGGCGTTGCGAGTCACCGAACTGGATGCGGACGACGATCGTGCCCTCGCCGACGAGCCGGAGTCGCCCGACGTGTCCTGGGGCTCGGCGGAGTTCGTAGCCGCCGAGGAGCTGGGCCGCATGCGGGGATTCTGGTGGGGTCCCGACGGGCAGCGCGTGGTGGCCGCACGGGTCGATGTCGGACCGGTGCCCACCTGGTACATCAGCTCGCCGATCGATCCGGCCTCGCCGCCGACCCCGATCCGTTACCCCGGTGCCGGATCCCAGAACGCCGTGGTCGACCTGGCCATCGTCGGCCTCGACGGTGCCCGGGTCCCGGTGGAGTGGCGGCGGGGTGAATGGGAGTACCTGGTGTCGGCCTCATGGGCGCCGCGCGACAGGATCACGCTGTTCGTGTTGACCAGGGATCAGCGCACCGCCGCCGTGCTGGAGATCGACCCCGACACCGCCGGTGTCGAGGAGGTCGCCCGGTGGTCGGATCCGTGCTGGGTCGACATCGTCCCCGGTGCTCCGGCCTGGCTGGATGAGCGGCTGCTGCTCGTCGTCGACGACGCGGCCACCGACACCCGCCGCCTCACCATCGACGGGGAGTTCGCGACGCCGCCCGGTTTGCAGGTGCGCAGCATCGCGATGGCCGGGAGTGGGGGCATCGTGCTCGAGGTGTCGTCGGATCCCACCGAGACGCACGTCATGGTGCTCGACGCCGAGGGCGCGCTGTGGCCGGCCACACGTGCCCCCGGCGTACACCGGGCGTGGGCCGCGGCGGACACCATCGTCGTGGCCACCCGGACCATGGAGCACGACGGTGTACAGATGCGCATCAACCGTCAGGGCATCGAGGTGGGGGTGCTCACCGATCACAGTGCCATTCCGCTGGTGCGACCCATGGTGGCGTTCGCGGAGGTGGGAGCGAGGGGGTTGCGGGCCGGCGTGCTGTTCCCGACCGACGCTCCCGTCGATCGACGGTTCCCCGTCCTACTCGACCCCTACGGCGGCCCCCACCATGCCCGAGTCGTGCGTTCCCGCTCGGCCTGGCTCTCGTCGCAATGGTTCGCCGATCAGGGGTTCGCGGTCGTGGTGATCGACAATCGGGGCACCCCGGGGCGTGGGCCGGCGTTCGAACGTGAGGTGCACCTCGACCTCGCCGGGCCCGTTCTCGACGACCAAGTCGACGCGCTGCATCGCGTTGGCCGAGCGGTACCCCCAGCTCGATCTCGAACGGGTGGCGATACGGGGCTGGTCGTTCGGGGGTTTCCTGGCCGCCCTGGCGGTGATTCGTCGGCCCGACATCTTCAAGGCAGCCGTCGCCGGTGCTCCGGTGACGGACTTCCGGCTCTACGACACCGCGTACACCGAGCGGTATCTCGGGCACCCGGAGTCGGAGCCCGATGCCTATGCCCGGTCCGGCCTGATCGGCGACGCGGCCGACCTCACCCGCCCGCTCATGTTGATCCATGGCCTGGCCGATGACAACGTCGTGTCCGCCCACACCCTGGTGTTGTCCCAGGCCCTCCTGGAGGCGGGGCGCCCCCACCAGGTGCTGCCGCTCAGCGGGGTCACCCACATGGCGTCGCAGGAATCAGTGGCCGAGAACCTGCTCCTGCTCCAGCTCGCGTTCCTCCGCGAGCACGTGTGACCGCGAGGACCCTCGATGGCACCACGCCAGTCTTCCGTCGATCGCATCAAGGCCTTCGCCCTCGAGTTTCCCGACGCGTGGTTCGACACGCCGTGGGAGGGCGACGGTGTGGTGAAGGTCGGCAAGAAGATCTTCGTGTTCATCGGAGGTCCGGTCAGCGATGCCGTGGCGGTCAAGCTGCCTCATTCCGGGGAGCAAGCCCTGCTGATCGAAGGCGCGGTGCCGACGCCGTACGGCCTCGGTCGCCACGGTTGGGTCACCGTTCCGATCGCCCGGCCCGACTCGCCGCCGGTCGAGGTCGTGTGCGACTTCGTCGAGGAGAGCTACCGGGCGGTGGCGCCCAAACGCCTCATCGCCCGCCTCGATGATGACGGCTGACCTGACGAATCAGACGATGGTCCAGCCGCCGTCGACGTGGAGGATATGGCCGGTGACGAAGCTCGAGGCCTCGCTGGCCAGAAAGAGGAGTGCTCCGTCGAGCTCGCCGTCGCGGCCGGGGCGTCCCATCGGTGCGCCCTCCTCCATGTAACGACGGCCGCCTTCCGTCGCGAACATCGAGTCGGCGTTCATCTCGGTCTCGAACCATCCCGGCGCCAAGGCGTTGACGCGTATGCCCTTGCGGGCCCACTCGCTCGCCAGCTCGCGGGTGAGGTTGTGGAGCGCGCCCTTGGCCGCGGCGTACCCAGGGATCTTCAACCGGCCGCCGGCGACGGTGCCGGCGATCGAGCCGACGTTGACGATGCGGCCGGGGCGATCCGCCGCCATCATCCAGCGGGCGGCGTGGCGAGCCAGCTCGTAGGGCGCCACCAGATCGAGCTCCAACTCGCGGCGGAACTCATCGATGTCGTCGTCGACCGCGGCCACGGCTCGGGACAGACCAGCGTTGTTGATGACGACGTCGACCGCGCCGAAGGCCTCGACCGCCCGGTCGACGAGCTCGGCCGGGGCTCCTGGTTGGGTGACATCGAGGCTCACCGCGAACACGCTCGGGAGCTCGGCGGCGAGCGCGTCGAGGCGGTCGAGTCGCCGCGCCGAGATCACCACGTGGGCGCCGACGCCGGCCACCACCCGGGCGAATCGCGCCCCAGTCCGGAGCTGGCTCCGGTGACGATCACCACCTGATCGTCGAGGCGGAACCGGTCCAGGGGTGACGGCGAGATCATCGGGCGATTCTCGCGTGCCGTAGCCTGCGCACTCGTGTTCGCTGATCTGTCCGACGCCTGTGGTTCCGATCCCCGAGGGTTGTGTGAGTGGGTCTACGAGCGGACCGAAAACGAGACGCTGGCCCAGTTCTTCGACTGGTTCATGGAGCGGCCCTTCCGCATCGCGGTGATCCTGCTGGTCGCGGTAGCCGCCAACCGCCTCCTGCGGCGCCTGATCGTGCAGTTCACCGAACGGCTGTCGACGTTCTCCGATGACCGGCGGCTCAACGTGCTGCTCGATCTCGGCCTGTCGCCCGAGGACACCGATCTGGCCCAGCAGGCCGAGCAACGTCGGAAGGCGGCGCGGACCGAGACGATTGGGCAGGTGCTCCGATCGGCGGTCACCGTCGCCGTGTCGGTCATCGCGGTCCTGATGGTGCTCGGCGAGCTCAATGTGAACCTCGGCCCGTTGCTCGCCGGGGCCGGCATTGCCGGCATCGCCTTGGGATTCGGTGCCCAGAGCATCGTCAAGGACTTCCTGTCGGGCATGTTCATCCTGATCGAGGATCAGTTCGGTGTCGGCGACCACGTCGACCTCGGGGTCGCGTCGGGCGACGTCGAGCGGGTGTCGATGCGGGTCACCACGTTGCGAGATTCGCACGGGACGGTCTGGTACATCCCGAATGGCGAGATCCGGAGGGTCGGGAACTCCAGCCAGCTCTCGTCGCGGGCGATCGTCGACGTGATGGTCCCCTACGAGACCGATCTCCGTCGAGCGCTCGCCGTGGTGACCGCTGTTGCCGCGGAGCTGAGCGCGGATCCCGACTGGGAACCTCGTCTGATCGGACAGGCCGAGGTCCAAGGCGTGCAGAGCCTCGGCGCCGACGGGGTGGGGCTGCGCGTCACCCTGGAGACCGAGCCCAGCAACCAATCGGCGGCCGAGCGCGAGCTGCGCTTGCGGATCAAGGAGGCGTTGGAGGCGGAGGGCGTGACCGTTGCGCCTCAACGCACGGTCTGGGTGCGGCCGACCACCACCGAGTGGGGCCGCCCAGAGTCGTCGTCGCGAGCAGGCACCGACACGCCGTCGCACGCCGGCGCGATGTTCAGATCACCAGCGCGGGTAGGCGGTTCGGCCGATGGGGTTGGCGGGTGTGGTCCGCCCAGGCCTGGGCGAGGCGCCGCACCCCTTCGGTGACGACTGACGGCGGCTCGACGGCGGCCAGGCGGACGTGGTCGCCGCAGCGGGCATCGGCGGAGAAGGCGGAACCCGGGGTGATGAGAACGCCCCTCTGCCGCGCCACCTCGGCGAAGGCCGTGGAGTCGTGGCGCCCGGTACGGACCCATAACCAGGCGCCGGCCTGAGGCGCCGACCACGTCCAGTCCGGCAGGAGCTCGGGGAGGGAGGTGGCCAACGCGTCGAACGCCAGGCTCACATCGGCTCGGGCCCGAGCCGCGAGGTCGTCGAGATGGGGAACGAGCGCGTGGAGCAACAGCTGCGACGGCAGTGATCCGGCGAGATCCGAGGCCAGCCGGGCGGCGACCAGCTCGGTCGCCAGGTCGGGATGGGTCACGGCCCAGCCCGTGCGGAGGCCGGCCCAGGCGATCTTGCTGGTGGAGCCGACGGTCACGACCGATGTCGGTGGGAGGAGGGTGGCCAGATGCGCCGGTGCCCGACCGGACCTGAGCAGCGGCGCCGGCGTGCGGTCGTCGATGACGGGCACACGGTAGCGGTCGAGCAGACGGGCCACCTGTTCGATCCGGCAGCGCGTCGGTCGTGAATCCCGTCGGGTTGGCGCCCACGGGGACGAGGTAGGCGAGGGCGGGACGATGACGGGCCAGGAGCTCCTCGAAGGCCTCGACGATCGGTCCGCCCGGGTCGGTCGGGACGGACACGACGTTCTGGCCGAGGCGGCGGAAGACCTCCAACGCCCCAGGGAACGTCGCCTCCTCGACGACGACCGTGCCCCCCGGTGGGCACCACACCTGAGCGGCGAGCGAGATGGCCTGCTGGGCCCCGGTGGTGACCACGATCCCATCGGCCTCGGCGGGAAGTCCGCCAGCTTCGAAGTGGTGGGCGAGTGCGTGGCGGAGGTCGGCGAGCCCGGCGGGGTGATACCCCGTTCCCGACATGCCGTCCGCCAACCAGTCCGGTGGGAGGCGGCGCCAGATGTCGAGTGTCGCTGGCGCCACCCGAGTCTCGGCGAGCGCCATGTCGATCACGTCGGTCGGGACCGCGCCGAGGTTGCGGAGCATGAGGTTCGCGCCGCGTGAGCCGGCCGGGCGGCCCGGAGGAAGGCACACCCGGCTGCCCGAGCCCTGCCGGCTCTCGATGCTCCCGCGGGTCCGCAACTGGCGGTAGGCCGCCGTCGCGGTCGTGCGGCTGATGCCGAGGTGGGTGGCCAGGGCCCGTTCGGTGGGGAGCACGGTGCCGTCGGTGAGCGTGCCGTCGTCGACCAGGGCGCCGATGCGTTCGGCCAGCCGCCCCGACAGGGTGCCGGGCCCGGTGCCCCACGGCCCGAGCAGGCGAGACAGGCGGTCCACATCGAGCTTCATGGGCCAATAGTGGCTTGATTGGATATCGAGTGTCCAGGCAGTGTCTCCATACAATGCCAATCAGCTCCAGATTGGCCTCAAGATCGGCACTATTGGTTATGTCGCTCGTCATGTCATCCACCGGCGCCGCTCCGTCGGCCGGATCCGCCGACCGGTCTCTCGGCCTGGCCCGCCGCCTGGACGGTGTGCCGTCGTCGGCCATCCGGGATCTCCTGGCCCTCACGGCCCGACCCGACATCTTGTCGTTGGCCGGCGGCCTGCCTGCGGCCGACACCTTTCCGGTGCGCTGGATCCGCGAGGAGATCGACCGCCAGCTACGTCGCCAACCCGAGGTGCTCTTGCAGTACGCCACCACCGAGGGGCACGAGGGCCTGAGGGCCGTGTTGGCCGACGCGGACGGGAGGCGTTGCGATCGCCCGGTGGGCCCGGGCGAGGTGCTCATCACCAGCGGTGCCCAACAAGCAATCGACCTGGTGGCCCACGCGTTGCTCGACCCTGGCGATGTCGTGGTGGTGGAGAACCCGGGGTACCTCGGCGCCTTGCAGGTGTTGCGGCTCGCCCAGGCCCAGCTCGAAGCCGTGCCGGTGGACGACGACGGTCTCGATGTCGACGACCTCGCGGCACGACTCGAGGCGGGGCTGCGTCCGAAGCTCGTGTACGTGGTGCCCCACTTCCAGAACCCGACCGGGACGACGCTGTCCTTCGCTCGGCGCCGTCAGCTCGGTGCCTTGGCCGATCGGTACGGTTTCTGGATCCTGGAGGACGATCCCTACGTCGAGCTCCGGTTCACCGGACCGTCGCTGCCATCGATCGGCGCCTTCTCGGAGCGGGTGATCCGGCTCGGGTCCTTCTCCAAGACGCTCGCTCCCGGGCTGCGGTGCGGGTGGCTGGCCGCGCCGGCGGCGCTCGTCTCGGCCGTGGTGCGCGTGAAGCAGGCCGCCGATCTCCAGACTTCGTCGTTCGCCCAGCCGGTGGTGGCCGCGCTCCTGGGCGACCGTCGAGGTATGGAGACGCACCTGGCCAGCCTGCGCCAGGTGTACGCCGAGCGGGCCCGGGGCCTGTCCCGCGCCGTCACCCGGGAGTTCGGTCCGTCGATCTCGTTCCGTGCTCCCGCCGGGGGCATGTTCCTGTGGGCCCGGCTCGAAGGCGGCATCGACACCGGAGCCGTGTTGCGGATCGCCCTCGACGAGGGCGTGGCCTTCGTTCCCGGCGCCGAGTTCCAGCTCGGCCGGCCCGATCCGTCCTGGATGCGGCTCGGCTACGCGACCCTGTCCCCCCGCTCGCTCGGCGAGGCCGCCCACCGGCTCGCGGGCGCAGTGGCGCATCTCCGTCGCCCCTGACCGCAAACTGCTGAGCTGAACCGGAAGGGGACGCTCGACGTAGGAACACGGGACGCAGCCCGATCAGGTGACGACCCGGGCCAACCGAGGTGACGATGGCGCGCGGCGAACGATTCCAGGACTTCATGGAGGCGATCGGGGACGCGGGTCGAGCCGTGGTCGATGTCGCGGCCGATGGTCTGGATTCGCTCACCGATCGGCTCGATGACCGTCTCGCGGGGGTCGGCGACCGGATCGAGGGCGCCGGCGATCGGTTGGTCGACTCGCGGCGGGCGATCGCCGACCGGCTGGCCGACGGCGCGGCGGGCGATGGCCTGCTCGGGCGAGCCAATCAAGGCATCCGGTCCTTGGCGGACGAGTTCGCCGAAGCGGTCGATCCTCTGCGTGATGCCGCTCGGGTGGCGCTCAACGCCGCCGGCGCTCTGGTGGAGGTATCGACCCTCGGTATCGTCGATCTCGATGCACGCGAGGGTGACGGGCTGAGCCTGTCGGTCGGCCTGCTGGGTCGGGAAGCGTCCGTGGGCCTCGATCTCGACGGCACCGACGGTGACTTCGGGATCGGCGCAGCCGTCGACACTCGACTCGTCGGCGTGGACGGTGCGGTCGTGGCGTCGATCGATGACGAGACAGGCGCGTTGCGGGCCGAAGCCGCGGCGGGGGGTCGCGTCCGTGACCTCGCCGGCGAGGTTGGACTCGCGGCCACCATCGGGGTGACGGCCGACGGTCAACGAGGGGCGGACCTGGCGGCCTTCGCCGGGACCGAGGTCGACGGTGAGGAGGTCCGCCGCGAGGTCGGGGTGACGGTGAACCAGGATTCGTCGGCCGGTCAGGTCGGCATCGACCTGGGGCTTTTCGGTCAGCGGAGCGCCGACGGCGAGGTGACGGACCGAACCGAGGTCGTGGTCACCCAGAACCGTGACGTCTCGGCCGACCAGGCCGGGCGCGACCAGGGCCTGGCGATCGAGCAGTTCGCCGATGGCGTGGAAGAGCAGCGGGACGAGATCGTGCGCACGGTCAACGTCGGGACGTCCGACGGCCAGGTCGAGCTCGACATCGGGTTCGCCCGGGAGTCCAGTGCTGGCGACACCGAAGTGATCCGACAGGAGCGGGGTGTCTTCGTCGATGTCGGCGGCGACGATTCGCTCATCGAGGGGCAGGCGGGGTTCGCTCGGGAGGTCGAGGTGGGCGGCGAGGAGGTGTTCCGTTCCGAGCTCGCCACCAGCTCGGCGCGGGTCGGTGTGGACGATGGCTCCCTGGTGCAGGACGGGGTCGGCCCGCTCGGGTTCGCCTTCGGCAAGGAGGTGTTCGAGAACGGGGAGGAGACGTTCAGCTCGAGCGCCGGCCTCGGTGTCTCGCTCGGAGTCAACGACGAGGGACACATCGTCGACAGCGTCGGATTCTTCCGGGAGGTCGAGGTCGATGGCGTGGAGGTGATCAACGATCGTCAGGATTCCATCTCGGTGAGCACGGACCTCACCGATCCCGAGAACCTCGAGAACCTCGCGCTTCTCGCCGGATTCGACGGCATCGACACCGAGGCGGCGGCGCGGCTGCTGGAGGGCGACCTGTCGGCCGTGAGGGATCTGGTCCAGAGCGACGTCGAACGCGATGCGGGTGGAGCGGAGAGGAAGTTGATCGAGCGATTGGTGGGCGACGGATTGGACTTCTTCGTGGAGGGGGACAACGCCGCCCGCACCGGTGCCGTGTTCGGGGTCGGGCTCGACCAGTTCGCCGACCCCGACGCAGATGTCGGCGCCAACGTGGACGTCGGCGCCGATGTCGAGGTCGAGAATGAGGACGAGGAGGACGGCTTCGGGACCGGAGCCGCCGCCGCGCCTTCGCCCGCGGTGGTCCCCGAGCCGGTCGGCCCGCCGGCCGCGGACGTGGTTGGGGACGTATCGACATCGATCCCGGAACCGGCCGTAGCGCCCGACCCCGGCCTGGTCACCGACCCCGAGACAGTGCCCGACGAAGCCGCCGTCGATTCGGATCCCTTCAGCCTCGAGGACGACGATCTGAAGGCGTGATCGTCGCGTGAGCCTCAGCGGGTTCGGGCGAGGGTGGTGCGGACGAGGTCGAGCATGGCGGGCGCCGGGGGCTCGGCCGTACCCCAACGGGTGACCGACAGCCACTCCGCCGCGACCTCTCGGCCCAGGTGGTGTCGTTCGACGACCAGGTCGGCGGCATCCGGCCGCTGCTCGAACAAGGCCGCCGACGTCGTGGCCGTGGCCACCATGCGGTCGACTGCGCCCTTCTGCTCGGTCAGCACGTCGTTGCGGACGGCGATGACGAACGCGGGCCACGGGGTCGGCAGCGTGTCGACCTGCTGGAAGACACGGCGATCGACCAGCGGTTGGGTCATGAACCGGTCCCACAGGAACAGGTCGGCGTCGCCGGCGGGCAGCGCCTGTCGGGCGCCGTCGAGGCCCCCGACCACGACGAACGCGTCGTCGGTGACGGGTCCCCAGCCCCGGGACGAGGCCAGGACGTGCGCCATCAGGTGGGATCCGGAACCCATGCGGGAGATGGCGAACCGGGCGCCCGCGCCGATCACCGGCTCGACCCCCGAGGGAGCGAACACACCCCACTGCAGCGGCGAGTCGACGAACACCGACACGATCGTTGCGTCGAGCCCGCCGCCGATCGCCGCCACGACCCCTTCGGTCAAGGCGACGGCGACGTCCAGCGAGCCCTCGGCGAGCGCCGCCATCATGGCGCCCGTCCCGGCCGGCTGATCGGACCAGTCGACGTCGACGCCGTTGCGGGCGAACGCGCCCGCTTCGAGGGCCAGGTGCCACGGGAGGTTCACGTGTTCGGGCACGCCCCCGACCCGGAGGTGGTGCGGAGAGGCGCTCACGAAACGTGGTCGAGGCGGGCCAGGGCGTCGCGGGCGGCGGCGAGATCGGCCTGGGCGGCGGCGAGGCGGTTCTTGGTCTCGGTCACCACCTTCTCGGGGGCGTTGTCCACGAAGCTCGGGGTTCCGAGCCGCCCCTCGAAGCCCGCCACCTGCGCCTCCTTGGCCTCGATCGTCTTGGCCAGGCGAGAGCGTTCGGCCCCGAGGTCGATGTCGTCGGCCAGGTTGGAGACCAGCACCTCGGAACCCTCGAACGCCAGCGGCACCGCGAGCGCCGGGCGCGGCTCGTCGCGATCGACGACGGTGGCGATGCCGGCCAGAGTCTGGACGACCCCACCCGCGGCGTCGAGGAGGTCCGTGACTGCGGCCGGGGCGTGGAGGGTGATGCCCTGGCGGGGTTTGACGTTCTGGTTGGCGCGGATCGTGCGGATCTGGGCGATGAGCGCGTCGGCGCGGGCGTAGGTGGTGGTCGCCGTCTCGTCGACTGCGGCCGGGTCGATGATCGGCCAGGCTGCCCCGGCCACCATGTCGGCATCGGGCAGGGCGACGCCGGAGAGGTCACCGCAGCGGGCGGAGCGGACGTGAGGCCACAGGGTTTCGGTCACGAACGGGCAGACCGGGTGCAGGATGCGCAGCACCGCGTCGAGGATGGCGGCGAGCACGACCTGCTGGTCGCGGTCGGTGTCGACGGTCGGTTTGACCATCTCCAGGTAACGGTCGCACACGTCGTGCCACACGAAGTCGTACAACGTGTCGGCGTAGGCGTTGAACTGGTACCGAGTGAGTGAGAGCTCGAGCTCGGCCACCGTCTCGTGCAACCGGGCGATGATCCAACGGTCGGCAAACGGCCGCCCGGCCAGATCGATCGCGTGCGCAGCGGTCGGCCCGTCCGGCACGCGTTTGAGGGCGAATCGGGTGGCGTTCCACACCTTGTTGGCTAAGTTGCGGCCGATGTCGAACTTGGGCGACGAGTTGCGGGCGAGGGGGACCTCAGCGGTGGGCTCGATGCCATTGGCCACGCCGTAGGCCGACACCATCGTCTTGGTCGGATCCGCCGGCGACGTCTGGATCGGGGCGGCGACGACGTGCCCGGCCGCGGTGGTGATGAACTCGGGGATGAACCGCTCGCCGGTGTGGGGGCACGCCATGTCCACGGGCATGCGGACGTCCTGCGTGTCGGTCGTCATCTGCACGAGCGTGAACCGCATGGCGTCGGCGCCGTGACTGTGGATGATGTCCCGGGGATCGACCCCGTTGCCCAGGCTCTTCGACATCTTCTGGCCGTGACCGTCCTGGATCATGGCGTGGATGAAGACGTCGTGGAAGGGCAGGCGACCTTCGAGGAAGTACCGGTTGAACATCACCATGCGGCTGACCCAGAGGGTGATGATCTCGCGGGCCGTGCACAGCACCGAGGTGGGGTTGTAGCTGTCGAGCAGACCGATGGTCTCGGGGAAGTCCTCGGGCCAGGGCCAGCCCATGGTCGACAGCGGCCACAGCCCGGACGAGAACCACGTGTCGAGCACGTCGGGGTCGCGGACGAAGCCGGCGGCCTCCAGCGCGGCGACCAGCGCCGGCTCGTCGAGGGAGCGGTCGGTCCGGGACAGGCGGCCCAGCGTGCTGTCGGGGGGCACGCACACCGCCTCCTCGACCGTGTCGTCCGAGACGCGCCGGGCCACGTGGGCGGCGCCGGCCTCGACCCAGGGTGACGCCACGGCGACGGCCGAGTCGATCGGAAGGCCGGCGACCTCGGCCGGGGCGTCGGTGTCGGGCACGATGCGGGTCCACACCGGGATCTGGTGTCCCCACCAGAGCTGGCGGCTGATGCACCAGTCGCGGATGCCGACGTGCCAGGACTGATAGGTGCGGGCGTAACGATCGGGGAAGAAGCGCAGGTCACCGTCGCCCTGGGTGCCCGTCGGGGCGGCCACGTCGTCGGGGAGATCGGGAGTCTGAGCGGGGGCCTGGGCGCGCAGGGCCGAACCGCGCAGCCGGTCGTCGGTGACCGCGACCCACCACTGGTCGCTCAGCCACGGCTCGATGGGAACGTGGCTGCGGTAGGAGTGCCCGACCGAGTGCACGTAGTCGCGGACGTTCTCCAGCAGACCATGCCGGTGGAACCAGTCGACGATGGCGGCGCGGGCATCCTCTCGCGAGAGGCCGACGAAGTTCCGTGCCTCGACCGACACGTCGTCCCAGCCGTGCTTGTCGGAGATGGTGGCGTCGGGGCCGAGCACGTTGATGACATCGAGGTCGTGCCGCAGCCCGATCTCCCAGTCGTTGGCATCGTGCGCCGGGGTGACCTTGAGGAAGCCGGAGGCGAACTGGGCCTTGGGCTCAGAACTGCCCGGGTCAGCCATGACGACGTAGTCGTCGGCCACGATGGGGATGATCCGCCCGACGATGGGGAGGGTGACGGTCTTGCCGACGACCGCCGCGGCCCGCGGGTCGGCCGGGTTCACGGCGATGGCGGTGTCGCCCAGCATGGTCTCCGGTCGGGTCGTGGCCACGGTGATGTGACCGCTCCCGTCCGTGAGCGGGTAGCGCAGATACCACATGTGCCCGGCGATCTCGGTCATGTCGACCTCGTCGTCGGCCAGGGCGGTCTGCGTGGCGGGATCCCAGTTCACGAGGCGTTTGCCGCGGTAGATGAGGCCATCGCGAAAGAGCGTGTAGAAGGCGTGGCGCACCGCGGTGGCGCACATGTCGTCCATCGTGAAGCGGGTGCGGTCGAAGTCGCACGAGGCGCCCATCGAGACGAGCTGCTCGATGATCACCCGCTCGTACTCGTCCTTCCACTCCTGGGTCTTCTCCACGAAGCGTTCGCGCCCCATGTCGAGGCGGCGGATGCCCTCGGACAGCAGTCGTTTCTCCACCACGGTCTGGGTGGCGATCCCGGCGTGGTCGGTGCCCGGGATCCACATCGTGGCGTCGCCCCGCATCCGGTGGTACCGGATGAGCACGTCTTGGAGGGTGTTGTTGAGGGCGTGGCCGAGGTGGAGCGCTGCGGTGACGTTGGGCGGCGGGATGACGATCGAGTAGCGGTCGACGTCGGCGCCGGCGGGTTCGGCGTGGAACACGTCGGAGGCTTCCCACAGGTCTTTCACCCGTGGTTCGGTGGTGAGCCAGTCGTTGGTCGGACCCAGCTCCGGTTCGGCAGCGCGCATGGCCTGCACGGTACGCGCTCGACCTGCTGCCGCGGGCCGTTCTGGCTGGGAGATTGCACGCCCCAGCGTGCAATCTCCCAGCCAGAACGAGCGGGATGCGTGAAACGCGGGGTTGAGATGCGTGAAACGCTGGTCAGCGTTTGGCGGCGCGGAAGCCGTCGGCTGAGGCATCCTCGGCGGTGCAGTAGCAGCGCTCGGCTCGGGTGGACACGTAGGACGCTCCACCCGGTACGTGGTAGATGCCGCTGTCGGCGTTGGCCTTCACCGGGTGGGAGTCCGGGCACCCGCCGTCGTCAGGTTCGACCCAGAGACCGTTCGTGCTGGCTGTCTCGCGGCGCTCGGTGCTGGCGGTCTCGCTGCGCTCGGTGCTGGCGGTCTCGCTGCGCTCGGTGCTGGCGGTCTCGCTGCGCTCGGTGCTGGCGGTCTCGCTGCGCTCGGTGTCGGCGGGCGGGCTCACCGGTGTCAACGGTGCCCACTGGGCCGTGCCGCTACCGGTGGGTGCAGGATCCGATCGGCTGGTGCGTTTGTAGACGGCGTAGCCGACTGCGCCGAGTCCGAGGAGTCCGAGCAGGCGTTTCAGGTTCCGCATCGCTTCACGGTAGCCGCCGGTGCTGGGCGACGTGTGTCGTGTCGACCGATCGGCTACGCTCGTCATCGATGACTGCCCTGCTGAACAGCGAGCTTCTTCTCACCTAGGCGCGTGCCCCCGATAGGCACTCGCCGAACCTCCTGCGCCCACCGGGCCAGGAGGTTCTTTCGTTTCCGGGATCAGCTCGCCCGGGGCCGTCATCACCACACCAACCACCGACCTCGGCGACCGACGTCGGACACAGAGAAAGAGCACCGAGATGAGCGAGAAGGTTGTGATCTTCGACACGACGCTTCGCGACGGCGAACAGTCGCCCGGCATCTCCCTCGACGTGGGGGAAAAGATCGAGATCGCCGACCAGCTCGCCCGTCTCGGCGTCGACTACATCGAGGCCGGGTTCCCGATCGCCAGCCAGGGTGACTTCGAGGCGGTCCAGGCTATCGCCAAGACGGTCCACGGTCCGGTGATCTGTGGACTCTCGCGCACGGCGATCAAGGACATCGATCGCTGCTGGGAGGCCATCGAGCCCGCGGCCCGGCGTCGTATCCACACCTTCATCGCCACCAGCGAGACCCACATGAAACACAAGCTGCGGATGACTCCGGACCAGGTGATCGCCGAGGCCGCCCAAGCGGTCAGCCGAGCCCGCTCGTACACGGAGGACGTCGAGTTCTCGCCGGAGGACGCCAGCCGGAGCGACTTCGACTTCATGTGCACCGTCTTGCAGGTGGCGGTCGACAACGGCGCCACCACCCTCAACATCCCCGACACCGTCGGCTACGCCATGCCCGACGAGTGGGCTGACCGCCTCCGCCGGATCCGGGAGCGGGTGAGCGGCGACTACGTCATCTCCACGCACTGCCACAACGACCTGGGCCTGGCAGTGGCGAACTCGCTGGCCGCCATCGGCGCCGGCGCTCGCCAGGTCGAGTGCACCGTCAACGGCATCGGCGAGCGGGCCGGCAACGCGGCGATGGAGGAGCTCGTCATGGCGCTGCGCACCCGGGCCGACATCTACCCGGACGTGCACACCGACATCCGCACCGAGGAGCTGGCCCGGGCCAGCCGCATGGTGTCGCGACTCACGGGATACCCGGTGCAGTTCAACAAGGCCGTCGTGGGCCGCAACGCCTTCTCCCACGAAGCCGGCATCCACCAGCACGGCGTCCTGCGCGAACGCACGACCTACGAGATCATGGATCCGGCGGCGGTCGGCGCTGGAGAATCCAAGCTCGTCCTCGGCAAACATTCGGGTCGGGCGGCGTTCAAGGACGCCCTGTCGAAGCTCGGCATCGAGATCCATGGCGACGCCCTCGAGTCGGCGTTCACCCGGTTCAAGGAGCTCGCCGATCGTAAGGTTCAGCTCACCGACGCCGACCTCGAGGCGCTGGCGGCCGAGGAGCTGGGCGGCAAGGTCGAGCACGCCTACGAGTTGGTGTCCCTCGATGTCCGGGGCGGTTCGGCGGGTGGCACCACGCCCCATGCCGATGTCGTGGTCCGGATCGGGACCGAGGAACGCCGCGAGTCGGCGACCGGTGACGGCATGGTCGAGGCGTCGTGCGCGGCGATCAAGAACGCCACCGGGGTCGACGGCCGGCTCACCGATTACACCGTCATGTCGGTGACCGGCGGCGTGGATGCCCTGGCCGACGTGGCGCTGGCGTTCGAGACGCCCGATGGCCTCAAGGTCTCGGGGCGTGGTCTGTCGACCGACGTGGTCGAGGCCTCAGCGCGTGCGTTCCTGGCTGCGCTCAACAAGATCGCCCGCATCCGGGCCACCGGCGAAGATCCCAACGCCGTCATCCGCCCCGGGTCGCTCCGCGTCAGCTGACTGCCGCACGTCAGGGCGGGATGTCCCGCCCTGACGTGGCGTACGGTGGCGGTCCTGACGTCGTCGCTGACGGCTCAGCCTCGATCCACCGATCGAGAGCGAGGGTCTGGCTCGCCCTGGATCGCGCGGGATCGACGTGCGAAGATCTGGCGGCCTTACGAGGAGATTCATGCCCCACCACCAAGCCGCCGTGCGGGGTTCCCGCCTTGCGTTCTCCGCATTGATGATCGCCGTATCGTTGCTCGGCGCCTGCGGCGATGACGACTCCGATGACGCCTCGTCGACCAGTGCCAGCACCACGAACTCGACGACCGTCACGGACCCGATCACCACCACAAGTTCGGTCGCCGAGTCGACCACCACCCTCGCCGTCGCCGCCACGACCAGCACGGCGACGCCGACGGTCCCGGCGGGTGCCCGTTACGTCGCCCTCGGAAGCTCGTTCGCTGCGGGCCAGGGCATCCCTGAGCAGGGACCAACCTGCGGCCGGTCCACCAACAACTACCCGACCCTCGTCGCGGAAGCGCTCGAGCTCGAACTGGTCGACGTCAGTTGCGGCGCCGCCACGCTCGGCAACCTCCTCGATGAGCCGCAGGGAGACGCCGCCCCTCAGGTCGAGTCGGTGACACCGGACACCGAGCTCGTCACCATCACCGCAGGCGGCAACGACGCCTCGTACTCGCTCACGACGCTGTTGTGCGGAACCCAACCCGATCCCTGTTTGGCAACGGTCGACACTGCTACCATCGACGCGGCCCTCGTGGACCTGCCGAACCGGTTCCAAGCGCTCGCTGCCGCCATCCGGGACCGCGCCCCTGATGCGACCATCTTTCTGGTCACCTACCCCGACGTGGTGCCTGAAGAAGGCGCCGAGTGCGCGGCGCTCGGCCTCGACGCCGACGAGGCCGCGTACATCGACGATCTCGGCGACCGACTCGACGAGGCGTTCCGTGCGGCCGCCGCCGCAGGCGATCTCGTCCTCATCGACGTCTACGACGAATCTGCAGGGCACGGACCGTGCGCTGCCGACACCGACCGATGGGTCTCGGGCGTGGATGGCGGGACGGAGAGCTTCGCGTACCACCCGACCCGGGTCGGGCACCGCGGCGTAGCCGATCTCATCGTCGCCGAGATCACCGGCTGAGAGCGACGGCGGATCCCATCGAAGGCTCGACGCCGTCCCGTAACCGGTCAGCTTCGGGCGTCGATCAGATGGGCCGGCGCCCACCAGTAGTCGGTGATCGGCCGGCTCTCCACGCGTGCGTACCCCACCGCGTGGAGGTCGGCCACCCAAGCGTCGGCGGGTTGCTCCCACGTGTGGCGGGGCTGGGTCGGGTCGAGCTGGCCGACGAGGACCGGCATCAGGAACCCCATGGCCACGAGATCGTCGCCGGGGTACTCGGCGAGGCCGGCCTCGTACCGGTCGGCTAGGTAGGCGAGGTGCTCGGGGCTGTGGTCGCCGAAGGCCGGCACGTCGAACTCCACCACGAGCAACCGGTCGCACCGCGTCGCGAGCTCGGACAGTTGGCGCGCTCGGGCGTCGGGCTCGATGGCGTGCAGGGCAAAGGTCGATTGGGCGAGGCACCATCGATGTGACGGGTGGGCGGCGAGGAGCGCGCCGAGCGTGGCGTTGTGCGCCTCGGCTCCGGGGATCCGGGACGCGGCGGTGGCGAGCATCTCGGTTGACGGTTCGAGCAGCGTGACCGCTGACTCGGGTCGTGTGACCGCAGCCGTGACCCGCCCGTCGCCACAGCCGATGTCGAGGACTGTGGCTGGTGCCGCCTCGGCATGGATAGCCGCGAGGACGTCGAAGACCCGGTCGTACAGGCCGACGTTGGCGCCGCCGTCGATGAAGGCGGTGAAGCCGGCGGGATCGACGTAGACGTCGCCCGCACCCCGCTGGGCCAGGTAGCGCACGAGCGCCGGCCCCAGCAGCCCCGGCATCAGGTCGACGCGCTCGATGGCAACCAGGCCGAGCGCCGCTGCTCGTACGCGGCGATGTCGTCGTCGTGTTTGAGGGTGAGGCCGATGTCGTCGAGGCCGTTCAGGAAGCGCTCCTGGGTCGACGCGTCGAGCGGGAACGACGCCGTGATGTCGAGGGCGGGAACCTCGATGGTCAGGCGCTCGATGTCGATGACCATCTCGAGGGCCGGGTCGGCTTGGACCGCGGCCAGGAGCTGGGCGCCGAGCTCCTCGCTCACCTGCACGGGCACGAGGCCGTTCTTGGTGCAGTTGTTGCGGAAGATGTCGGCGAAGCGGGGCGAGATGACGGCGTCGAAGCCGTACTGCTGGATCGCCCACACCGCGTGCTCGCGTGAGGAACCGGTGCCGAAGTTGAGTCCGGCTACGAGGATGGAGGCGCCGGCGTACCGCTCGTCGTTGAGGACGAACTCCGGTGCGTCGCGCCACTCGCTGAACAAGCCCTTCTCGAACCCGGTGCGTTCGACCCGCTTGAGCCAGTCGCTGGGGATGATCTGGTCGGTGTCGACATCGGAGCGGTCGAGGGGAACGGCGGTGCCCTGGACGATGCGGACGGCTTTCATGTCGTCTCCACTTCTCGGGTTCTCGGAAAGGTTGGGGCTCGGGGCCGGTCTACAGGTCGGCGGGCGTGGCGAAGTGGCCGGCGATGGCGGTGGCGGCGGCGACGGCGGGGGACACGAGGTGGGTGCGCCCTCCTCGACCCTGGCGTCCTTCGAAGTTGCGGTTGCTCGTGCTGGCGCACCGCTCGCCGGGCGAGAGTTTGTCCGGGTTCATGGCCAGGCACATCGAGCACCCCGGCTCACGCCAGTCGAAACCGGCGGCCCGGAGGATCTCGGGGATGCCCTCGGCTTCGGCCTGCTCCTTGACGAGGCCGGAGCCGGGGACGACGAGGGTGCGGATGCCGGGCGCCACCTGGCGACCGCGGGCGACCTCGACCACGGCCCGGAGGTCTTCGATGCGGCTGTTGGTGCACGAGCCGATGAACACGGTGTCGACCGGGATCTCCCGCACCGGGGTGCCGGCGGTGAGGCCCATGTAGGCGAGGGCTCGAGCTGCGGCATCGCGCTGGTTGGGATCGCCGAACTGGTCGGGATCGGGGATCTCGCCATCGAGCCGCACGACCTGACCGGGGTTGGTGCCCCAGCTCACGTGAGGGACGATGTCCGCCCCATGCAGCACGACCTCGCGGTCGAACCGGGCCTCGGAATCGGTGACGAGGGACCGCCAGTCCTCGAGGGCCTGCTCCCATGCCGCACCCTTCGGGGCGTGCGGGCGGCCTTCCAGGTAGGCGAACGTGGTGTCGTCCGGCGCGATCAGCCCGGCCCGGGCCCCGGCCTCGATCGACATGTTGCACACCGTCATGCGCCCCTCCATGGAGAGGTTGCGGATGACCGGACCGCGGTACTCGATGACCGAGCCGATGCCGCCGCCCGTGCCCAGGGTGCCGACGATCGCCAGGATGACGTCCTTGGCGGTCGAGCCCTCGGGGAGCTCACCATCGACCGTGACGGCGAGGGTGCCGGGCTTGGTCTGAGGCAGGGTCTGGGTGGCCAGGACGTGCTCGACCTCGCTGGTGCCGATGCCGAACGCCAGGGCACCGAACGCCCCGTGGGTGGCCGTGTGGCTGTCGCCGCAGACGACCGTCATGCCGGGCTGGGTGAGGCCGAGCTCGGGGCCGATGACGTGGACGATGCCCTGGTTGCGGTGGCCCATCGGGTAGTTCGTCACACCGAACTCGGCCGTGTTCCTGCGCAGCACGTCGATCTGAGTGCGGCTGACCGGGTCGGCGATCGGCTGGTCCTGGTCGGTCGTGGGGACGTTGTGGTCCTCGGTCGCCACGGTGAGGTCCGGCCGCCGGACGGTGCGGCCGCTCAAACGGAGCCCGTCGAACGCCTGCGGCGAGGTGACCTCGTGGACGAGGTGGAGGTCGATGTACAACAGATCGGGCTCGCCGGGAGCGCGGTGGACGACGTGGCGCTCCCACACCTTCTCGGGCAGGGTCAACGGCTTCGACATGGCCCTGACGATATCGGTCCCGACCCGCCCCGAATCGTGCGCCCCCTCCCGTCCCATGTCCATCGAACTGGGAGACACGGTGGTCGCGTGGGCGACGGCGTTGGTCTCCCAGTTCGGGGATGAGGTCGGGGATGGCGCCGCTCAGGCGACGTCTTGGCGGGTGAGGCGGCGGGAGGCGTAGGCCAGGGCGATAAGGAAGACGGCGACGGGGACGGCGTACGCGAAGAAGGTCGAGATGGTGGCCAGCCGGAGGGGTTCGTCACCCGAGGGCACGGCGATGTCCGAGAGGATCGAGCGGGTGTAGGCCCGGATCGCCAACCGGCTGGCCGTCTTGCCGGCGTTGGCCACGAATCCTTCCCAGATGAACACGTACACCAGGCCCCACAGCAGCGACCGGCGGACCCGCACGCCGAGCAGCACGAACAGGCCGGTGTAGGCGACGGTGCCGAACAGGGCGGACAAGGCGGCCCCGACGACGACATCGGCGCCGGCGTCGGTGAGGGCCGCAGCGATGGTGAGCGGCACCAACACCAGGGGCACCACGATGGTGAGGGTGGCGGCCGCAGCGGCGGCGACGACGATCCCGCGACGCACGGGCCGGAGCCACAGGTACACCATGGTGCCGTCGTCGATCACATCGCCCAGCGCAGCGCTGGCGAAGATCAGCGTGGTGAGGGGCACGACGACGGTCAGCCCGAAGGCGTTGACGAACTGGGCCGCGTCTCGAACGTCTGCTTCCTCGCTCGTGCGCACGGCGAAGGCGATCAGGACGCCGACCATCCCGAGCGCCCCGAGCGCCACGATCCGGCCGCGGCTGCCGATGCTGCGAAGGAGGACGTGGTAGATCGCCGCGAACTGGGTCATGACCGCGCCCGTCCTGCCGCGGGGTCGACAGAGCGGCGTCCTGCCGCGGGGTCGACGAGATACCGGAAGACGCTCTCGAGGTCGTCGTCGAGCGGGGTCACCTCGTACAGCCGGGCACCGACATGGGCGGCGGCCGAGGCGACGGATCGCCGGAACCGGGCGGCATCGACGGTGTCGATCACGACTTCGTCCGGCCCGCCGACCTGTACACCGACGATGACGTCGGTGCCGACCAGCGTGCTGGCCAGCGCACGGGGCTGGTCGGTGCGGACCCGTATGCGGAGTGGACGGTCGTCCATGAGGTCGCGGATGGCTCGGAAGTCACCCTCGGCGGCGAGGCGTCCCTGGGCGATCACCAGCACGCGGGAGCCGAATCGTTCGACCTCTTCGAGTACGTGGCTCGACACCAAGACGACCCGGCCCTGATCGCCCAGCCGGTGCACCAGGTCGATCATGTGGATGCGCTGGCGGGGGTCGAGGCCGGTGAGCGGCTCGTCGAGTACGAGCACGGCCGGGTCGTTGACGATGGCCTGGGCGAGCTTGACGCGCTGGCGCATGCCCTTGGAGTAGGTGGGCAGCCGACGCCGGTCATGAGGATCGAGCTCTACTACCTCGAGGGCGTGGGTGGCCGCCCCATCGGGCTGGGGGAGCCCGTGGAGGATGGCGGCCAACCGGACGAAGTCGAACGCGGTCAGCATCTCGAAGATGCCCTCCTGCTGCGGCACGAGCCCGATGCGTCCGGTGACCGCGAGATCGCGGTGAGGGTCCTGGCCGAGCACGGTCACGGTGCCGATCGATGGCGGCGTGAGCCCGCACAGGACCCGCATCATCGTGGATTTGCCGGCGCCGTTCGGGCCGAGCAGCGCGGTGACCCCGGGGTTGAGATGGAAACTGACGTCGCTCACCGCCACCAGGTCGCCGAACCACTTCGACACGTTCTCGACGACGACGACGGCGGTGGACGGCGCCGCCGGAGGTGTCCCCGATGGGGGAGGCGGGAGCACGCTCATCGGGTCACCGTCAGGTTCCGGTACCGCCACCAGGTGATGCTGGCGAAGACCGAGGTCCACCCGGCGTAGGCGAGGGTGAGCACGCCGGTGGACACCTCGTCGAAGTCCTGGCCAGGGGCGAAGTCATCCCCGTAGATCCGGTAGACGAGCTGGAAGGGTAGACGGAAGAGGTGCAGTCCACTCAGATTGGGGGATCCGCCGGCTCCGATGAGCACGTCGACAGCAGCCGCGGACGCGACGAGCACGATGACGATCGCGGCAGATGCCACCGCGCGTCTCGAGGTCATGGACGAGATGGCCAGCGACAGCGCGGCGTGGAGGGTGGACACGATGAGTCCGGCCAGGAGGATCCGGCCGAACGTCGAGAACCAGCCATCGACCCCATCAGGCCCGCGCCCGAGCAGTGTGCGTCCGAGCATCACGAGCAGCACCGGGCCGATCGTGACGATCGAGAGGATGGCTCCGACCGCCATGGCCTTGGCCGCCAGGTAGGTGTTGCGGGTGAGTGGCGAGGCCAGGTAGAGGCCGAGCATGCCGCTTCGCCTATCGGTGCACAGCACCTCAGGCGCCACGAATGCGGTGAAGATCAGGATTGCCGCGGTGACGAACCCGTAGTACTCGGCGTAGGTAGGGCCCACATCGGCCTCGAGCCGGAACCGCTCCGACAGCGCCGAGAGGCCGACGAACACGATGGCCGGGATGTACGCCATGCCGATCGACACGATGGGCAGCACCTTTTGCCAGATCGTTCGTTTCATCCCGAGGGAGCGCTGGATGGCGTGTTTGGCGGTCGTGAGCATGGCGGCGCCGACGTTGCCGCGCTCGCCCTCGTACGCGCGGTAGCCCCGCTCCAGGATCCGGGCGGTCTCAGCCATCTGCGCTCCCCGCCGCCCCGTGCACCCCGGATGCCGCGGTGTTCATGGCGGCCCCGGCCGAGCCGGATGCCGCGCTCGTGAACGCGTCGGTGCCGGCGGTGCCGAGGAAGACATCTTCGAGGGTGCGACGCCGCGGCATCAGGCGTCGGAGCCCGGCGCCGCTCACCACGATCGCATCGCGGATCACGTCGAGGTCGGCGTCGGTCGAGGTGGCGATGGTGAGGCGGTAGCCGTCGACCGCCGGTGCGAGGCCGCGGGCGGTCAGGGCGGCGACGAGCGGCCCGGGCCGGTCGTCGACCTCCACGACGACACCGCTGCCGCCGCCCCGGAGCTCGTCGATGGATCCGTTGGCGACGACCCGCCCTCCGCCGAGGATGACCGCGGCGTCGCACACCCGCTCCACTTCTTCGAGCAGATGGGAGGACAACAAGATGTTGATGCCGAACTCGGTGCCACAGCGGCGGATGAGGTCGAGCATCTGGTCGCGTTGGACCGGGTCGAGGCCGTCCGTGGGTTCGTCGAGGAGGACGAGCTCGGGGTCGTGGGCGATGGCCTGGGCCAGCTTCACCCGCTGCCGCTGCCCGGTCGACATCGTGCCGATCGGACGGAACCGTTCCTCGCCGAGGCCCACCGCCCACAGGGCGTCGCTCGAACGGTTGGTGGCGTCGCGGTGGGGGAGACCGTGGAGCTCGGCGATGTGGCGGACGAGGT
Organism: uncultured Acidobacteriota bacterium; assembly: GCA_963732655.1. GTDB lineage: Bacteria > Actinomycetota > Acidimicrobiia > Acidimicrobiales > SHLQ01 > CAVTWS01. Next base: position 916,120 of record CAVTAI010000017.1, read on the forward strand.
CGTGGGCTCGCACGTCGGGCGGGAGGGTGTGATGCTCGGGGGAGTAGCCGATGCCGCGGCGGATCTCGGGGCCGGCGGTGCTGGGGTCGAGACCGAAGACCCGCAGCGTGCCGTGGTTGGGCCGGTGGAGCCCGAGGATCATGCCGAGCAGGGTGGTCTTGCCGGCACCGTTGGCGCCGAGCAGCGCGGTGATGCCGTGGCCGACCTGGAACGTCAACCCCTCGTGGACGGCGGTGCTGCCCCAGCTCTTGCGGACGTCGTCGCCGGTGATCACCACGGTGTCGGCGGCGATGGTCACGCCGCCCACCGTAGTCAGAGTGCCGCCAGGAACGCGAGCAGCTGGGCTCGAGCCGCGGCGGGGAGAGCCATGAACGCCTGCCGGGCCGGCTCGGCTTCGCCGCCGTGCCAGATGATGGCCTCCTCCGGCGAGCGAGCCCGACCATCGTGGAGCAGGCCGGTGTTGCCGTTCACGATCTCGTGCAGGCCCAGACTCCACAGTGGCGACGTGCGCCACTCGGCGCCCTGATCGTCGGTCAGATCGTCACCCATGTCGTGCAGCAGCAGATCGGTGTAGGGCCAGATCTCCTGGTGCGACAGGGCGGGGATCTCGTGCTCGCCGGTCGTGTGCGTGGGCGTGTGGCACGACGCACAGCCGACGGCCTGGAACCATCCGGCGCCGGCGGCGACGTCCGGGTCGTCGACATCACGCATGGCGGGCACGGCCAGCCCCTGGCTGTAGAAGGTCTCGAGATCGAGGTCGTCGTCGGACATCTCCGGAGGGGCGCCATCCGCGTCGGGCCGAAGCGAGGTGGTGATGCCGAGGTCGTCGGCCAACGCGTTGGCGGTCTGCGCCCGCAACGTGGGGGCAGTGGCTCGCCAGCCGAACCGTCCGAGGACCTCGGTACCGGACGCGTCGAGCACCAGGCTCGGCTGGCCGGAGATGCCGTCGCCGTCGGTGTCGTCGGGGTCGGCGGCGGCCAGGATGGCGGCGACCGGGATCGCTTCCATGAGCCCGGTGCCGGCGAGGTGCGGCGCCGTGCGAACCGACACCCGGGCCTCGGATGGCAGGCCGGCTACCGACCAGCTCGGGCGACGGAGTCGATAGGGCGCGCCGTCGGGGTACTCGCCCGCGATGTCCTCCCAGGCGACGAGGAGCACCCCTTCGGGTTGGCCCTTGGTCTGGAGCGTGAGCCCGAACCCGGGTACCGGCATGGGGTCGCCGGCCGCATCCAGCCCGAGATCGAGCCGGACGACCGGCCCGGTTCCGGCCGGACCGTCGAGGTCGGGTATCGCGCCGCGACCGTTGTTGAGGTGGCACGACGTGCACCCGACGGCGCTGTAGGCGGGTCCGAGGCCTTCGTCCATGGTCACGAAGTGCTCGAACAGCTCGTTGCTGCGCCCGAAGCGCACCTGGTCTTCGAGTCCGAAGTTGCGCGCCGACAGGTTGAAGGCCCGGAGGGTGTCGTCGAGCGCGGTGGTGTCACCACCCAGCCGCCAGTCGAGCTCGACCGGAGGCGGCGCCGTCACCGACGACGTGGATTCGCCACCCCCGCTGCACGCACCCAGGGCCACCAGTCCGGCGGCGACGGCCGCGGTCAGCGCCAGCGGTACGAGGACCGGCCGGCGGTCGAGGATCACGAGTCGCCGGTGGGCACCGAGAGGGCGTCGACGTCGACGGGGGGCGGGGTGGCGCGGGCCGGTACCGCCGGCGCCGTGGCGGCGTCGGGCATCGATTCCTGGGCCGGCGGTACCGGCATCGTCTGGTAGTCGGCGACCGCGTAGGTCCCGGCATTGGGCGCGCCGACGCCCGTGAGGGCGGCTCCGGTGCCGTCGCACGGGGCCTGGGTCTCCAGATCCTCGGGCACCGATGTCGTGAAGGTGTTGCCCTCGAAACAGTTACCCGAGGCACCGGCGGTGGGATCGGCGACGAGCAGGAAGAGGTCGCTCGGCGAGCCCGATACGACGTTGTCGCGGACGGTGTTGCGTTCGGCCGACCAGATGTTCTGGTCGACGAACAGGGAGACGCCGATGCCGGCGTACGGATTGTTCGTCACCAGGTTCTTGGTCACGAGGTTGTCGGTCCCCCCGGCGATGACGATGCCGACGCCGAACGCCAGATCCCACTCGGCCCCCTTGCGGGGCGTGTTCTCGTTGCCGTTGTCGTGCACGTAGTTCCCGGCGAACACGGCATCACGTTGCGGGGCCAGCTCCTCGCTGTCGAGCGAGTTGGGCACGATCCCGACGCGGTTGTTCCGGAACTCGCTCTCCACGACGTAGAGGTTTCCGCCCGAGTTGGTGCCCGAGTAGCCGAGGGCGTTGTGTTCGGACAGCACGTTGCGCACGACGGCATCACAGGGTTGGCACTGCCCGATGTAGAAGCCGGAGTCGGGGTGGCCGGAGCCGTACGAGTTCTCGATCAGGCCACCTTGGGCGTTGAAGGCGTAGATGCCGTAGTCGCCGTTGTTGTAGGTCGTGATGTAGCTCGCCCGGTAGCCGGTGAGGATGATGTCGGCGTCGTAGTCGCCGGTGAAGAAGATGCCGTTCGACTGGTACCCGGTGGCGGTGAGGTTCTCGATGGCGACTCCGTTGGAGAACACGATGAAACCGTTCTGCTTGTCCTCGGCGTGCTGCCCATCGAGGATCACGGTGTTGCGGTCGACGCCCCGGATCACGATGTCGTCGGTCTGGACGATCACCGCTTCGTTGTACGTGCCTTCCTCGATCAGCACGAGATCGCCGGGTTGGGCGGCGTCGACGGCGGCTTGGATGGTGTCGAAGTCGGCGGGCACATGGAGCACGTTCTGGGCATCCTCGGCTCCCTCCGCGGCGTCGCCCACGAGGGCGGCGGTCGTGGTCGTCTCGGACTCGGGGGTGGTGGCAGGGGTGGTGGTCGTCGTGGTCGACTCGGCAGTCTCGGGACTCGCGGTGTCGTCGTCGTCCCCGCAGGCGGACGCGGTGAGGGCAAGAACAAGGACCAGGACGACGTAGCGAAGCGCTCGATTCATGATCGCGAACCTACTCGCGAGTAGATGCCATGCTGACGCGATGAAGATGCGCTTCCTGATCATCGTGGTCGCCACCGTGGCCTTCCTCGGCTCGTCCTGCGGTGGGGACGACGACGAGGAGACGCCCGACGAGGAGTCGTCGGAGGATCAGGCGTCCGACGAGCAATCCGATGAGGAGGAGTCCCCAGACGATCAGTCCGACGAGGCGGAGTCGTCCGAGGATCAGTCGGATGAGTCCGGCGATCTGGACCCGGTCGCTCAGGCGCTGGCGACCGAATTCCTTGACGGCGACGCCGGTGGTGTCACCTACACCGAGGACGAGGCCGGGTGCATGGGCGGGTACATCCTCGATGGACTGGGCGAGGAACGCCTCGCCGAGCTCGGTGTCACGGCGGACGGCGCTCCGGACTTCGAAGACACGCCTTTCCCCGGCGATCGTGATGACGCCGAGGTGTTCGCCGAGGCGACGGAGGAGTGCGTCGGGTTCGACGAGCTCCTCACCCGCATCGCCGACCTGCGTGGGGTCGAAGCCGACTGCATCGAGGCCGAGTTCGGTGCCGACAACGTTCGGGCGGTCGTGATCGAGTCGCTGCTCGAGACCCCGGAGGCCGAAGAGCTCCTCGACGAGTTCGCCGCGGCGTTCGACGTGTGCGGCGGTTCGCTCATATCCGACGAAACTGTCGTCGCCCTGCAGGAGAACCTCGGGTCGACCCGGGACGAGGCCGAATGCGTGCTCGGTGGCTGGGTCGATGAACTGGGCGTGGGCGCCGTGAGTCTGCTCGACGATGGGAGCGCGTCGACCGAGCAGGCCGACACGCTGCTGTCCGTGCTCGACGACTGCCTCGGCGTGGCTCAGTTCTACGCCAACTTCCTGACCGGCCAGGGGGTCAGCGATGACGACGCCTCGTGCGCGGTCGACGAGGTCGGTGGGGAGGCGTTGCGCGAGCTGTTCGTCGCCGACGTGACGGGCCGCGACACCTCCGAGTTCGAGGGTCTCGTCGACGACGCGGTGATCGCATGCGCTGGTGGCTCGACTGGTGGTAGTGACGCTGACCCAGCCACCGGCACGTTCGACCCCTGCGGCGTCGAGTCCCTCGGTGTGGTGCTCGACGATGTCGTCCCGGCGGTGAACGTCGGCGGAGGCGCCGGTGAGAGCTACGAAACGCAGAGCTGTACCTATGGCGGGGTCGGCGCCGATGGCGCGACGGTCGAGGTGGAGATCACGTCCCTCGAGACCAGAGACACCGACTCGGCTCGTGCCGACCTGGTCCAGTTCTCGGGAGGAGAGATCGCCGCCGACCTCGGTGCGCTCCCCGCAGGAAGCGTGGTGTTGGCGGGCGACGACGACGGAGATCCTCCGACCCTTTGGGTGTTCGACTCGTCGCATCCCTACGGTGTTTCGGTGACCTCACCCGATGGATCGCTGGACGAGGCCGCCTCCATCGACCTCGCGGTAGAGATCGCCACGGTCGCCCTCGCCGAGCTGGCGTGAGCGAAAGCTGACCCCGGGTCAGACCACGACGACGGTGCCGAACTGCGCCCGGCCGGGCGCCCCGTGCAAGGTGCAGTGGTAGGCGTACGACCCTGGTTCGTCGAACACGACGGTGCCCGTTCCACCCGGCGTCAAGGTGTCGGTCGGGATGCCGGCGAACGCGCCATCGACATCGGGGGTGACGTTGTGGTCATTGCGGCCGTCGTTGATCCAGGTCACCGCCGTGCCGGTCGCGACCACGATGTGCTGATCAGCGAAGCGGTTGTCGGTGGCCGACACGACGACCTCGGCCTCACCCTGATGGTCGACCGCTCCCTCCGGGATCTGCGGCACGACAGGCGCCGCCGTCGTGCCGCCCGCATCACCGACCGCCTCCCCGTCGTCACCGCTGCATCCGGCCGCCACGCCCAGGAGCGCGGCGACGCTGAGCACGGCGATGGTGACGCGGCGGCGGTCAGCGGCTGACCGCATGTTGCACCGCGTCGATTAGGGTCGGGACGAACTCGTGCGGGCGGGTGACACACATGTCGTGGCCGCCGGCGAGGTGCCAATGACGGGCCTGAGGGAGCTGGTGGGCGAGCGCCAGCTGGCTCGCGGTGGGAACGAGCTTGTCATCGCCGATGGTGATGACCCCGGTGGGGACGTCGATCTTCGAGATCCACGCCCGGGAGTCGAAGCGGCCGATCTGACTTCCGGCCTCGGTGATCTCACGCAGGTTGTTCTTGCGGATCTCGGCGAGGATCCAGGGGTGCAGGCCGCGTTCGCGGGTGCGTCGCGTGATCAGCGTGTCGAGGATCGGTCGATGGGCCGGCGGCGGAGCGACGCGAGATACCAGTGACAGAGTGGACAGAGCCGGGAACTCCCAGCGGTGACGTTTCGTGACCTTGAACCGGGCGGCTGTTGCCGCGAGCACCAAACCGTTCACCCGGGCGCGATGGCGGCGCCAGACAAGTTGCGCCACCGCCCCACCCATCGAGTAGCCGACGGGAACGAATCGATCGACACCGAGGGCATCGGCGACTGCGACCGCGTCGTCGGCGCAGCGCGCCATGGTGAACCGCTGCCACGACCTGATGCCGTGCCCGTGGCCGCGGTGGTCGAACATCACGACGTTCACGTGTTCAGCCAGGGCCTCGGTGGCGGGGAACCAGTTGAGATCGCTGGTCACGGTCCAGCCGTGGAGCAGGATCACGGTGGGGGCGCCGGCCGGACCCTCGGCCCGGCGCACGAAGAGGCGGCCCCGGCCGGGGAGCTTCATCCATTCGCCGGATGGCAGCGCGGGCGCCGGGAGCGGGTCGGCCTCGGCCTTGGGTGCCGCCGGGAGTCGAACGACACGAGGCGACACGGGTGGGGGCGTATCGATGCTCATTCGATCGACACGACCTCCACGCTGAGCGCGCCACCAGGCGCGTCGTACGACACGGTGTCACCGGATGTCGCCCCCATCAGGGCCGCGCCCATCGGCGAGCCCGGGGAGATGACCAGGAGGTCGCCCTGTCGTTCCTCGATGGACCCGACGAGGAACCGCTCCACCTCATCGTCGCCGACATAGCGGACGTTGACGATGGAGCCGGCCTGGACCGTCTCGCTGCCGCCCACGGCTTCGACGATCACCGCGTTCTCGAGGATGCGTTCGAGATGCATGATGCGCCCCTCCATCTTCCCCTGCTCCTCTTTGGCGGCGTGGTAATCGCCGTTCTCGGAGAGATCGCCGAGCTCGCGGGCGGTCTCGATCTTGCGAGCGATGTCGATGCGGCCCCGAGTCGTCAGCTCTACGAACTCGGTCTTCAGGCGATCGTAGGCGGCCTGGGACAGTTGCTGCTCTGCGGCCATGGGAAGGAAGGTTACCCGTCAGGCACGTCGGTGGCGGTGGGTTCGCACATCCAGCGGTCCCCTACCCCTACTCTGGTGTCTCGTCGGTCGCCGACACCACGGGAGGATCGATGGGAACGACGCGCGAAGGCAGGTTTCGGGCCGGCCTGGCCGTGGGCCTGGTGCTGGCCGCCTTCGCCGGCGGTTTGGCCAGTGGCCACCTCGGCTTGGCGGGCGCTCAGGGAGGTTCCGGCGACCCGGTGTTCGTCGCGCTGACCGCACCGGTGCGGTACCTCGACACCCGGGCGGCGCCGTTCGGCCCCATCGGCGTGGACGCCGCGGTACCGGTGGGTTCGGCGGCGACGATCGACGTGCCGATTGCCGGCGCTTTGATCAACGGCACCGCCCACGTGCCGCTCACGGCGCGCAGCGTCCTCGTCAACATCACCGCGGTCAACGCCACGGCCGAGACCTTCGTGACCGCCTTCTCCACCGATGCCGCGCGGCCCAACGCGTCGACTCTCAACCCGGCACCCGGCCGCACCACCTTCAACACCGCGACGGTCGCCCAGGGGCCGAGCCACCGGATGCGCCTTTACAACGACGCCGGCCGGGTCGACCTCATCGTCGACGTCGTCGGCTACTACGTCGACCACGACCACGACGACCGCTACTACACCGAGGTCGAGATCGACGCGTTGCTTCCGACGGTGCAGACGGTCGTGCTGTCCGGCGCAGCATTCCCTGGGACCGAGTCGCCCGGCGGGTGCGTCGAGATGGACTACCACATGCAGGACGCATCGCTTCCCGTACCACCTGGAGCGACCGTGTTGTCGGTGTCGGCGCTGTTGTCGAGCGGCGGGATCTACCCCGGTCGCCAGACCGTGACGCTGTACTCGACTGTCGGCGGATCCGGCTTCCTCGATCGAAGCGACGTCGCGACGATCTCTGCCCTCAGCGCTTCGGGTTGGGTCGACGCACCGATGGCTGCGCCGTTCCTGGTGCCCGATCGAGGCGCGCTGACCGTGGAGGCCAACGCAGTGTTCGAACATGGCGAGAATGCCGTCTTCCAACCCAGTGCCTTCAAGGTGTGCGCTGTCGAGGTCACCTACAGCTTTCTCGGGTAGGTCTTGTTGCCGGATAGGAGCTGCCCGTTACACTTGGTGCCCGTGACCACCCAGCTGCACACGGTCATCATTCGCTAGCGCACGTCGTTCGGCGTGCGCTCATCCGACCGTCCGCACACGCGGGCGGTCGTTTCATTTCCGGAGACAGGAAGCACATGTCACATCCAGATCGGGGACGCTCAGATCGAGGACATCGGGTCGGCATCGTTCGTGGTGACGGCATCGGTCTCGAGGTCATCGACGAAGGGTTGAAGGTCATCGCCGCGTCCGGCGTGGCCCTCGACACCGTCGACTACGACCTCGGCGGCTTGCGGTACCTCCGCGATGGTCTGGTCCTCACCGACGAGATCGTCGAGGAGTGGCGTGGCCTCGACGCCATCTACGTCGGCGCCGTGGGTACCCCTGAGGTACCGCCCGGGGTCATCGAACGAGGTCTCCTCCTCAAGATGCGCTTCGATCTCGACCTCTACATCAACCAGCGGCCGTTCGTCCTGGTCGACAAGGGCATCGACTTCGTCGTGATCCGTGAGAACACCGAAGGCACGTACGCCGGTGAGGGCGGGTTCCTCCGCAAGGGAACACCGCATGAGATCGCCACCCAGGGTTCGGTGAACACCCGTCATGGCGTGGAACGGTGCGTCCGCTACGCGTTCGAGCTGGCGCGGACGCGTCGCCAGCACCTCACCTTGGCCCACAAGACCAACGTGCTCACCTTCGCCGGCGACCTGTGGGAGCGCACCTTCGACGAGGTGGCCACCGAGTACCCCGATGTCACCACCGCCTACAACCACGTCGACGCCGCCTGCATCTACATGGTCGACAAACCCCAGCAGTACGACGTCATCGTCACCGACAACTTGTTCGGCGACATCCTCACCGACCTCGCCGGAGCGGTGTCGGGCGGCATCGGGTTCGCCGCCTCCGCCAACCTGCACCCGGGCCGGGTGTCGATGTTCGAGCCGGTGCACGGCTCGGCGCCCGACATCGCCGGTCAGAACAAGGCCAACCCCATCGCCGCGATCCTGTCCGGCGCCATGATGCTCGACCACCTCGGCGAGCATGCTGCCGCCGATCGGGTCCGGGCCGCCTGCGCCGCGTGCTCGACCATGTCCGGCTCCACCACCGACGTCGGCGATGCCGTCGCCGCCGCCCTCTGATCCACCCCGACCCCCTCGAACCATCCTTCCCGGAGAATCCACGATGCCCATCACCCCCACCCCCAAGATCTGGATGAACGGCAGCCTCGTCGATTGGGCCGACGCCCAGATCCACGTGTTGACCCACACCCTCCACTACGGGACGGGCGTGTTCGAGGGCATCCGCGCCTATGAGACCGACCGTGGCCCAGCCGTCTTCCGCCTCACCGAGCACATCGAACGGCTCCACAACTCGGCCCGGATCATGATGATGGACATGCCGTACTCGGTGGAGGAGTTGGTCGAGGCGACCAAGGAGACGGTGCGTTCCACCGGTTTGCCCGGGTGCTACATCCGCCCAATCGCCTACTACGGGTACGGCGAGATGGGCCTGGCCACGACCAACTGCACGGTCGATGTCGCCATCGCCTGCTGGCCGTGGGGCGCCTACCTCGGTGATGACGCGCTCACCACGGGCGTGAAGATGAAGATCTCCTCGTGGACCCGCCACGACCACAACATCATGCCGCCGGCGTCCAAGACGACCGGCAACTACGTGAACTCGACCCTGGCCAAGATGGAGGCGTTGCGCGCCGGGTACGACGAAGCGATCATGCTCAACGGCGCCGGCCTCGTCGGCGAGTGCACGGGCGAGAACATCTTCGTGTCCCGTCACGGGCGGCTCATCACGCCGCCGCTGTCGTCGGGCGCGCTGGAGGGCATCACCCAGTCCTCGGTCACCCGCATCGCCCGCGATCTCGGCTTCGAGGTGGTCGTCGGTGATCTGGCCCGCAGCGACCTCTACATCGCCGACGAGATGCTCGTGTGCGGCACCGCCGCCGAGGTCAGCGCGGTGAACTCCGTCGACGACCGCCACATCCCGTGCCCGGGTCCGATGACCCGCGCCATTGCCGAGATGTACGGCAAGGCCGTCCGGGGGCAGGCCCCCGAGTACGAGGAGTGGTGCGAGTATGTCAACTGACCGTGCCGCCACCGGGGGCCGCCCCCTGCCCAGCCCGGCGGTCGAGGGCCGCCCGCTGCCCAGCCGGGTCGACATCTACGACACGACCCTGCGTGATGGCGCCCAGCTCGAGGGCATCAGCCTCACCGTCGATGACAAGCTCCGCATCGCCGAGCAGCTCGACTTCCTCGGTGTGCGGTACATCGAGGGGGGCTGGCCAGGCGCCAACCCCAAAGACATCGAATTCTTCCGGCGGGCCCGCACCGAGCTCCAGCTCACGACCAGCGAGCTCGTGGCGTTCGGCTCGACGCGTCGGGTCAAAGGCCGTGTCGACGACGACCCGACCCTCGCCAACCTCGTCGAGTCCGGCACCGGCACCGTGTGCATCGTCGGCAAGTGCTGGGACTACCACGTCACCGAGGCGTTGCGGACCACGCTCGACGAGGGCGTGGCCATGGTGGCCGACTCGGTCGAGTATCTGAAGGCGCAGGGCCTGCGGGTCTTCTACGACGCTGAACACTTCTTCGACGGGTACCGCCACAACCCAGAGTTCAGCTTGCGGGTGCTCGAGGCGGCCGCCATCGCCGGTGCCGATTGCCTGGTGTTGTGTGACACCAATGGCGGTTCGTTGCCGTTCGACATCGAGCGGGCCGTGGCGGCCGTCGTCGACCACATCGACGCGCCGATCGGAATCCACCTCCACAACGACGCCGGTTGTGGCGTCGCCAACGCCTTGGCCGCGGTGCGAGCCGGCGCCGTGCAGGTCCAGGGCACCATCAACGGATACGGCGAACGGGTGGGCAACTGCGACCTCGTCCCCATCATCGCCAACCTCAGCCTCAAGATGGGCGTGGAGACCCTGCCCGAGGGGCGGCTCGAACGGCTGACCTCGGTGGCCCACCATGTCGCCGAGCTGGTGAACTTCACCGTCAACCCGCAGCAGCCCTACGTTGGCGCCACGGCGTTTGCCCACAAGGCCGGGCTGCACACGAGCGCCATCTCGCGGCGCCCCGACGCCTATGAACACATCGACCCGAACCGGGTCGGCAACGGCACCCGCTTCCTCGTCTCGGAGATGTCCGGCCGGTCGACCATCGAGCTCAAGGCGGCCGAGATCGGCGTCGACCTGGATGGCCGGGCGCTCGGCGATGTCGTCGACACGCTGAAGCGGCTCGAACACGACGGCTACCACTTCGAGGCGGCCGATGCGTCGCTCGAGCTGCTCATGCGCTCCGCCGCCGGCTGGGAGCAGGACTTCTGGCGCCTGGAGTCGTTCAAGGTGGTCATGGCGCACCGCGGGCGGGCCGAAGGCGCCGCCTGGACGTCCGGAGATGTCGAGGTCGACACCGAGGCGATCGTGAAGGTCTGGGTCGACGACGAACGCCTCGTCGGCATCGGCGAAGGCAACGGCCCGGTCAACGCGCTCGACACCGCGCTCCGCTCGGTCCTGCTGTCCCGGTACCCCGAGCTTGGACGCATTCACCTGACCGACTTCAAGGTACGGGTCCTCAACACCCAGCAGGGCACGGGGGCCGTCACCCGCGTGCTCATCGACTCCACCGATGGCGAGCGCACCTGGACCACCATCGGGGTCAGCGAGAACATCATCGAGGCGTCCTGGCAAGCGCTGGGAGACTCGCTGGTGTTCGGTCTCCTCCGGTTGCGCCCGCACCGGTAGCCTTCTCGCTCATGTCCGCTCCGCCGTACGTGCCCACGTCCACGCCCCGGTCGCTCAAGGCGTATGACTCGCCGCCGCGCCGGGCCGATTCGTGGGTGCCCAACCGGCCCGGAGAGCTGACCGAGCCCGGCCAGCCCACCGGCAGCCGTCTCGGCGTGCAAGGCCCGGACCAGGGCTACGCGCTCAAGCTGGCTCGCCGTTTCGATGACCGCCTCGTCCTGGGCGAGGGCGAACACCGCGACGATGTCATCAAGGGCGCGGTCGGGGTGGCCCTGAAGCGGGCGTCGCTGTACGGCCGGGCGCCCGTCGCCGGCGACATCGAACTTGCGTTGTCCCTGTTCGGCTACCTCGACGACTCCTCGCCGGCGGCGTTGGTGGAGGCACGCTCGGCGGCGTTCCAGGGCATTGCCAACCCGCACCACTACCGGGAGGCCCGAGACGTGGTCGACCTCGTCCCGGCGGAGCTGCTGCGCGGCACGCCGGCCGAGGTGCTCGGCCGGCGAGCCCAGGTCGAAGCGACCCTGGCTGGCTGAGTCGGTGACGGCGCCTTCGGGGTGGACCCCCCCGTCGCAGCCCCCATCGGGGGGTCAGCCGCCGCCGTGGGGCCAGCCTTCTCGACCGTGGCGCCAGCCTCCTCAGCCGTGGGGCCAGCCGCAACCCTGGGGCCAGTCGGCCGCTCGCCCGGGCGGTCCCGGGCTGGCCAGCTTCTGGTCCCGGCTCGGAGCCGCGGTCATCGACGGTGCAATCCTCGGGGCTCCCGGCTACATCCTGTGGCTCGTGCTCGCCTCCAGCACGTTCAACGCATCGAACTTCGAGGTGTGTGAGAGCGAACTGGGAGAACCCGAGTTCTGTGACCCGTTGGCCCTGTCGGACTTCCGCAACGTTGCCGCCGGCGTTCTGATCTACGGCGTGGTGTCGTTCGTCGCGACGATCCTTTACTACGGGCTCATGGACGGGCGAAAGGGCCAGACAATCGGCCGGCGGGTCGTCGGCATCCGACTCGTCGACGCCGACTCGCGGCAACCGATCGGGTTCGGTCGCGCGGTTGGCCGTCAGTTCGGCAAGATCCTCTCCTCCTTGCCCTGCTACCTCGGGTACTTCTGGATGGCGTGGGACGATCGGGGCCAGACGTGGCACGACAAGATGGTCCGTTCGATCGTCGTCGACACGTCCTCGCCGACGACACCCGGTGTCGGATACGCCACGGCTCCCTCGTGGACCCTGCCGCCCCAGCCCGCCTCGAACCTCGGCCCACCCCCGCCTCCGCCCCCACCGCCGGGGTGGAGTGCGCGCCCTTCCAGCGAATTTCGGCAGGCATACACCGCTGACGGGTGATTTCTCGCCGAAGATCGCCCGGCAACGAGGGTCGTGGCGTGGTGAGTAGCCTCGCGTGCGATGTCGACCCCCAGCCCCAGCCTCCGTCCCCGCGTGCGTTTTGCCCCGTCCCCGACGGGTTACCTGCATGTCGGGGGGGCCCGCTCGGCGCTGTTCAACTGGCTGGTGGCCCGCCACGCCGGCGGAACGTTCATCCTGCGCATCGAGGACACCGATGAGGCCCGGAGCCGACCAGAGCTGATCGAGGCCATCATCGGACCTTTGCGCACGTTGGGCCTCACCTGGGACGAGGGGCCGTACTATCAGTCCGAGCGTGGGCATCTCTATCGCGAGGCGGTCGAACGGATGCTGGCGGCCGGGCAGGCCTACTTCTGCGGCTGCACCCAAGAGATGGTGGCGTCTCGGCGCACTGATCAGCACAAGACCGGATATGACCGGCACTGCCGAGAGCGAGGCCTCGTCGACGGGCCGGGCCACGTCGTCCGGTTCGCCGTGCCCGACACCGGCGTCACGGTGGTCGACGATGTCATCCGGGGCCGGGTCGAGTTCGCGCACGCCGACCTCGAGGATTTCGTGCTGCGCCGCAGCGACAGGTCGCCGGTCTTCCTCGTCGCCAATGCCGTCGACGACCTCGACATGGCCATCACCCACGCCATCCGGGGTGAGGACCTGCTCAACACCACGCCGAAGGTTCGGCTGATCATGGACGCGCTGGGGTGCGAGGAACCACCCCGCTACGCGCACCTGCCGCTGCTCGTCAACGCCCAGCGCAAGAAGCTCTCCAAACGGCGAGACGATGTCGCTCTGGGCGACTATCTCGATCGTGGGTACCTCCCCGAGGCGCTCGTCAACTACTTGGCCACCCTCGGATGGGGTGCCTCCGATGGAGTCGAGATCCGCCCGATCGACGAGATCGTGACGCTGTTCCGCCTGGAGGACGTCAACAAGGCCCCGGCCTTCTTCGACGTGGCCAAGCTCGACCACTTCAACGAGGTCTACATCCGAGCTTTGCCGGCCGAGGAGTTCGTGGCGCGAAGCCAGCCGTGGCTCACCGGACCGTCGGCCGATGTGGCGTGGCGCCCGGAGGACTGGAACCCCGGTGCGTTCGCGGCCCTGGCACCAGACATCCAGGAGCGCACGACCAGGCTGGCGGACATCCCGGCCCTGATCGGCTGGATGTTCGGCGAGCTCGCTCCTGACGACGACGATTCCGCAGCCGCCTGGACCAAGGTCACCAGCAAGGGCGATGTCACACCGGTGCTGGCCCTGGTAGCCGAGCGGCTGGCCCTCTGCGAGTGGAACGGCGAGGCGATCGGCGCCGTCGTGCTCGGCGTGGGCGACGAGTTGGGCGTCCGGTCACAGGTCCCGGTGCGAGTCGCCGTGACGGGTCGCCAGGCCGGGCTGCCTCTGTTCGGTGCGTTGGCGCTGATGGACCGGTCGGTGGTGATCGGACGGATTCAGGCGGCGATCGCCCGGCTTCAGGCAGGTCCGTGAAGCTCCGGAGCCCTCGTCGACAGGTGGCGAGTTCGTCCCGGTGGCCGAGGCGTCTGCTGCGCACCGCCATCGGGGTCCTCGGATTTCTCGTGCTCTACGGCACATTGACGTTCGTGCAGGTGTGGGCGGCGACCGACGGTGACGACCCCCGGCCTGCGGACGCCATCGTCGTTCTCGGAGCGGCCCAGTACGACGGCGAACCCTCGCCAGTTCTACGCGCTCGGCTCGATCGTGCTCTGGAGCTGTACCGGGACGGGTGGGCGGAGCTCATCGTCACCACGGGCGCCAACCAGGAAGGTGATCGGTTCACGCAGGGTTTTGCCGGGTACCGGTACTTGCTCGGCCAGGGTGTGCCCGACGCCGACATCGTCGTCATCACCGACGGCAGCGACACGTACGAGGAGCTGGCGGCCACGGAACGCCAGCTCGACGCGCTCGGCCTCGACACCGTGTTGCTCGTCACCGACCCGTACCACGCATTCCGGTCCGTGCAGGTGGCCGGGGAGGTGGGGCTCGAGGCCCGGGCCACGCCCGTCGATGGGTCGTCGACCTTCCGCCAGCTGACCCGCGAGGCGATGGCGGTCTCGGTCGGACGCATCGTTGGCTACCGACGACTCCACGCCTGGTTCTGACGCGCCTGGTGCTGACGGCGGGTGCGAAAATCCCGCGTGGCGCTCCGGGCTGTGGTCGCTACAGTGTTCCCTGCCCTTCGGGGGTGGTGTAATTGGCAACACAGGTGGTTCTGGTCCATCTATTGGGGGTTCAAGTCCTCCCCCCCGAGCTCGAGGACAGAGAGGCTGCGCCGTCCGGTGCAGCCTCTCTGACGTTGTATGGCTCGGCGGTCGGAATGAGGTGGTGGTGCCTCCTGTGACGGTTACACTGCCTCCGCTCGGTCAACAGACCAGTAGGCCCGCCCCGTTCGTCTAGCGGCCTAGGACGCCACCCTCTCAAGGTGGTGGCACGGGTTCGAATCCCGTACGGGGTACTGAAAAAGCCCAGGTCAGAGCCACTCTTCGGAGTGGCTCTCGCCGTTTCCCAGCCCTCTTGCCAATGAGATGCCAATGAATCTTCGGCTGACATGGCCGCATCTCGACCACGGGGAAGGGGCAAGGATGAAAGGTTTCATGCGGCAGCGGGGGTCGGCGTGGGAGCTGAGGGTGTTCCTGGGCTATGACCCGGTGACGGGTAAGCAGCGGTACGCACAGCGCACGGTGCGGGGCGGCAAACGCGAGGCGCGTCGACCGTGAAGGAGACGCGCGGCTACATCGACCGGTCGTTGTTGCCGACGATCGGTGACCGTCAGTTGTCGAAGCTCAAGACGGCCGAGATCGACGCGTTCTACAAGCGGCTGCGCGAGGCGGGCGGGGTTGACGGTGGGCCGTTGGCGCCGGCGACGGTGCGGCGGATCCATGGGATCGTGCGTCGTGCGTTGTCCCAGGGCGTGAAGTGGGGGTGGATTGCGGTCAACCCGGCGGCGTCGGCGTCGCCGCCCAAGGCGCTGCCGTCGAAGATCTCTCCCCCTGATCCTGAGCAGCTTGGTCGGGTGCTGGAACGGGCGGGGCGGGAGTCGCCCGAGTTGGCGGTCTACTTGTTGTTGGCCGCGGCGACGGGGGCACGTCGTTCGGAGCTGGTGGCGTTGCGGTGGAGCGATGTCGATCTCGGTGACTCGACGGTGGAGATCAGCCGGGGGATCGTGATCGGCCAGGACGGCCCGGTCGAGAAGGACACCAAAACCCATGCGTCTCGCCGGGTCTCGCTCGACGCCCAGACCACGGTGGTGGTGGCTGGTCATCTCGGGGCGATGCGGCTCCGTTCTGAAGCCTGTGGGGTGGTTCTGGCCGAGGACGCCTTTGTGTTCAGCCATGCGCCCGACGGCGGCGAGGCGTGGTTCCCGGCGTCGGTGTCGCGGTCGTTCAAGCGCTTGTGTGATCGGGAAGGGATCGCCAACGTCCGTCTGCATGATCTGCGGCATTTCGTGGCCACCCAGCTGCTCGGAGCCGGCGTCGACGTGCGCACCGTCGCCGGGCGTCTCGGTCACGGCAACGCGGCGACCACGCTGAACGTGTACGCCCACTTCCTCGAGCAGTCCGACCGCGCCGCCGCCGACGTCATCGGCGGCCTGATCTCGCGCCCGAAGCCTGGGGCTCGGCCCGGCGCGTGACCGGAGTAGAAGCATCAACGATCTTTGGGTCTCGCGATGTGAGCTCCAACGAAACCGCTGAACCTTTGGGGCTCCGGTCCTGTATCAACCGTCGATCGCATCTTCCTCGGGCAGCTGTCCGGCCCTCTCGGTCCGCTCGATCTCGGGGATGCCGGGCGTCGTGCGGGCCTGGGTGAGCCGCTGGTTCGCGATCTCGTCGATGGCGCGCTCGACGGGCCTCGTCGATGCGTCGGGCTCGCCGGGGGTCCCGGCGAGCGAAGTCGCGCAGCTCGGTGAAGTTCTTCGTGCCAGGCATCAGTTCGTCCTTCCTCTCGTCGACCTCGACCGTCTTCTTGGCGTCATCCGCGTGAACGATGGTCGACCGACGGCGGCCTCAAGGGGTTTGCCCATTGTGGTGCCTCCCCGGATGGCTGGTTCCGCGGGGTCAAGGGGCCGCCGGGAGGGCGGAGGCGAGGACACGGAGCGCAGCGGAGTCCTGGAGCCGGCCCTTGACGCCGATCCACAGGACATGATCGATGTCGCCTCGCCGGTGCGGGCGAGGCGTAGCCGAGGGTCATCTGTCGATGCCGAGGTGAGGCGAGTCTCGCTCGATCCCAGGGTGTCTCGCTGGTGCGGTCGCTCGGGCGAGGTTGTTGATGGCGTTTCGGGTGAGGTCGTGGCTGTGTTGGCGGCCGGCGTCGTGGCCGAGTCGTTGTGGGCGAAGGCCGGTGGGGCTGTGGGCGTTGTGGTGTTGGTCGAGGTGGCCGGCGGCGTGGTCCCAGGCTCGTGCTGGTTCGCCGCCGGTGGGTCGGGCGCCGATGCTGTCGAGGATGTGGCGGTGTGGGTCGCGGCGGATCTGGCGGGCGCGGAGTTGCCGGTCGGGTTCGAGCTGGTCGTCGATGGCGGCGAGTTGGTGTTCCCATTCCGGCCGATGCACGGCGACGCGGCGGGTCTCGGTGAGTTGTTGTTCGGTGGTGGCGGCGTGGCCGGCGAGCCGCTCGACGGTGGTCGTCTGGGCGTCGATGCGGGTTGGGAGGTTGGCGACAGTGCGTTTGGCGGCGGCGATGTCGGTTTCGTGGCCTCGTCGCCGGAGGGGCCGGTCGTGCTCGGCGAGCGTGGCGTGCGCTCGCCGGAAGTCGTGGCGGAGAGCGTCGAGGGCTGCGGCCTCTCGCCGGTGGTCGCCTCGGGCCCATCTGGCCTCGAGCGGTAGCTCGGTGAGCGCCGTGCGAAGTCGGTCGAGCCGGTCGACGAGTCCGGCTCGCTGGTCGAACAGACGGCGGAGGTCGGCCGCGGCCAGGGTGCCGGGCCGGTGCGCGACCGGGTCGGCGAGGGTGGTGCGGCGGGTGTGGGCTGGTTGGTCGATCCAGGACCGGTTGATGGACTCGACGAACACGTCGAGGGCGGTGGTGTCGCCGGCGAGGGCGATGTAGGCGTCGTTGCTGTGTCGACCTCGGGTCATGGGGACGTAGAGGCCTCGGATGTCGGTGGGGCCGTGCAGGACGAGGATGGATCGGTCGACGGTGCGGCCTTGGGTGGCGTGGCTGGTCTGCGCGTAGCCAAGTTCGACGTGCTCTTGGACGTAGGCGGCGGGGAGCCGCACACGGCCGGACGCCCCGGTGACGGTGAGGTCACCGTTGCGATGAACGGTGTCGATGACCCACCGGTCGCGGTTGTGGACCGGGAGCCCTCGGTCGGTTCTGAGGTGCCGGTCGTTGCGGCGGGTGACGATTTCGTCGCCGACGCGGAGCCGGTACCCGCCCGCGTCGATGGTCCGGCCTCTGGCGGTGAGTTCGCCGGTGTCGATGAGGCGTTGCTGGGCGGCGCGGTTGAGCCGGGCGGCGGTGTCGTTGGTCGGCGTGGCGAGCACGACGGTTTCGCCGTGTTGGCGGGCGGTGTGCCAGGCGTCGAGGGCGTCGTGTTCGATGTGGGTGGCGGTTCCGCCGTGGAGGCGGCCGTGGTGGCGGTAGAGGTCGGCGACGGTGGTGTCGCCGGATCGGAGGCGGAGGGAGGCGTCGCGTTCCCACGGTTGGGTGAAGCGGTGGACTCGGTCGAGTTCGATGGCGCCGCAGGTGTCGACGAGGAGCCCGAACATGCCGCCTCGGCCGACGGCGGAGAACTGCATCGGGTCACCGACCAGCGCGATGCGCCAGCCTCGGGTGTCGGCCAGGGCGGCGAGCTGGTCGAGCCGATCGGTGGGCATCATGGCCGCTTCGTCCACGATCACGGTGGCGCCACGTTTCAGCGGATCGGGTGTGGAACTGGCGGCCCGCCACCGGCACCACCACATTCGCGACCCGTAACACGGTGTTCGTGTACGACACCGGCGACACCCTCGACAACGCCACCCCAGCACCAGCGACACGGGTCGCGGTCGGGACCTCGACCGGGGCGCTCAACGGATTGACCGCGGCCGGCCTGAACCTGGTCGCCACCGCCATCAACTACGGCACCGGGCCCGCCGTCACTGTCACGTTGCCGGGATGGGAACAGCACCGGTACGCCACCAGCGCCGTGCAGGTCACGAACTACAGCCACGGCGGACAGTCGATTGGGTATCGGCGTAGCAACGGCACGTTCAGTGAATACCACCAGACCTACAGCGACCAAGTCGGATCAACGTCAGGCGTCATGGACTTCATCGGCAACGTCTTCCATCACCTCACCATGCGCTACGGCCCCTACGGCAACACCCTCCCCGGATCAGCGAACCCGACCACCGACCACCAATACACCGGGCAAACCAACGACCGGGCCACCGGCCTCTACCACTACGGGTACCGCAACTACGACCCCGTCACCGCCCGATTCACCCAACCCGACAGCATCATCCCCGGCATCGCCAACCCCCAAAACCTCAACCGCTACACCTACGTCAACAACAACCCCACCACCTACAACGACCCCACCGGACACTGCCCGTCATGCCACCAAGAAGTAGCGCGACGCCAGGCAGAAATAGGGCCAGAACCAGCTCCGGCCGGTGCATCGCCGACCCAGCCAGGAACGACTGGTCAGCAGGCTGCTGAAATGTCGTGGCCTGGCACCTATGACTCCGGGGCTTATGCTCCTTCATGGCTCAGCAGTTTCGTCGGCGGGGCAGCTGGGATCGTGCCAGATGCGTGGGGATCGGTGACACACCCAGTCGAGACAGCCAAAGGAATCGGGCGTTGCCTTGGCGGGCCAATATCGTGCGGTCAGGCGATGTGGGACGACTGCACGTCTGACCCCGCGAGGTGTGCCGGGTCGTTCGTCGGAGGAGCCGGAGTCGGTGGCGTCGCTCGACGGGTCTTGAAAACCGGCACCATACTCCGACGCCTCGACGCCGATGCACCAAGCGGGATTCCTGGGGACGGGTCGTTCTCGAATAGGGTGCCGGCAGACCTACCCCAGCCCTTCACGGCAGTTCCGAACGGATCCCTGTATCGGAATGCCGGCACCTGGAACTACGTCGTACGCCAAGACGGGACCCTTGTCGTGGGCTCTCGCCAGTATGGTCACGTCGACTTGGCAGCTGGCGGCAACGTACTGGCAGCGGGAGAAGTGACCATCTCGGGCGGACATGTGACCGCACTCAACAATCTCTCGGGCCACTATCAGCCGTCTGGGGCTGGTGCTGAGGCCGCAGCCACGAGCGCACTATCCACGCAGGGCGGCCTTGAAATTGACCCGGGCGTCTATCAGGAGGTTGGGTCCCCATGACTAGTTGGACTGCTGCAGAAGAGCTTCAGGAACGCCTCGCTGCTATCGAAGCGGTGTCGCATGCGCACCCCGGCACGAGGGTCGTCGAACACCTTCTGGTCTCCCTCGTTGACTTCTTGAAGTCTGGTCGGCTCAGCCGGAGTGCAGCGGTGCAAGCGTTGATTGCCTTTATCGGCGCGGAGCCTGCGCGGGTCGGTGCCGTTGAGACGCTAGAGTTTGTTATGGCGTCGGAGCAGTGGCCCGAGCTGCGTGCGGAACTTGCTGAGCTGCGGCACTCTGAGTCCGCGGACTACAGGAACCGGGATCTAGCTCGGAGCGCTTTGGCTGCGGGCGAACCTGGCTGGCACGGTGGCAGCTTCCGATCGTTCGAAGGCGGAGGACGATAGTAGACGGCGAGTTCTCTACTAAACCAACTGTCCGGAATCCGCAGGGCCTTCCAGTCGCGTACGGCGGGGGCGGTCGGCGGCGTGAACGCCGGCACCTACACGTATCCGACGACGGTCACCGCCGGCCCGGATCGTTATCACGCGGTGACGTCGACGTCGACGGGTGACGCGTTCTCCTATGACGTGAACGGCAACATGGTGGTCCGTACCGTCGATTCGGTGACGCAGCGCCTCACCTATGACTCCCGCAACCGTGCTGACACGTTGCTGGCCCCGAACGCGGCGGCTCGTTACGGGTTCGACGCGGAGGGCACCCGGGTCGTGCGCGCCGAGTACGGCACCCCCAACTCGCTCGGCGCTGCCGTGCAGGCTGCGGCGCCTCGGGTGTTG
Source organism: uncultured Acidobacteriota bacterium (assembly GCA_963732655.1). Classification (GTDB taxonomy): domain Bacteria; phylum Actinomycetota; class Acidimicrobiia; order Acidimicrobiales; family SHLQ01; genus CAVTWS01. The sequence continues at coordinate 936,775 of CAVTAI010000017.1, forward strand.
CTGGTCGTGGCGGCCCCCGCTGCGCTCACGACGGGGGAGACCACGCTCCGGAACCGCTTGATCGGCGACGGGTACACGGTCACGAATCATGATGATGGGTCGGCGGCGCCGGCGGTGTCGACCTACGATGTCGTCGTGTTGTCCCCGACAGTGGTCACCGCGACGGTGGGTACCAAATATCGTGAGGTGGCCCGCCCGGTCGTGAACTTGGCGCCCGGTACGTGGGTGAACAACGAGTTGGTGTCGGTGACGCCGGCGTCGGCGGCGACGACCCGGGCCCGGGTCGACACCGCCACCCACCCCGTCGCGCAAGCCCTGCTGGCCGGTACGGATGTGACGGTGTCGAGTTCGCAGGTGTGGTCCTACGCCGATGACGCCCAACTCAACGCATCAGCGGATCGGGTGTGGAACTGGCGGCCCGCCACCGGCACCACCACATTCGCGACGCGTAACACGGTGTTCGTGTACGACACCGGCGACACCCTCGACAACGCCGCACCCGCCCCCGCCACACGGGTCGCGGTCGGGACGTCGACCGGGGCGCTCAACGGACTGACCGCCGCCGGCCTGAACCTGGTCGCCAACGCCATCAACTACGGCACCGGGCCCGCCGTCACCGTGACGTTGCCCGGATGGGAACAACATCGGTACGCCACCAGCACGGTGCAGGTCACCAACTACAGCCACGGCGGCCACCAGATCGGGTACCGGCGTAGCAACGGGACGTTCAGTGAGTACCACCAGACCTACAGCGACCAAGTCGGATCAACGTCAGGCGTCATGGACTTCATCGGCAACGTCTTCCATCACCTCACCATGCGCTACGGCCCCTACGGCAACACCCTCCCCGGATCAGCGAACCCGACCACCGACCACCACTACACCGGGCAAACCAACGACCGGGCCACCGGCCTCTACCACTACGGGTACCGCAACTACGACCCCGTCACCGCCCGATTCACCCAACCCGACAGCATCATCCCCGGCATCGCCAACCCCCAAAACCTCAACCGCTACACCTACGTCAACAACAACCCGGTCACGCACAACGACCCCACCGGGCACTCCATACCGATCGGGGCGCATGGCTCAGAATCTGTGGTGATCCCGCATTGCGTGGCCGCGTGTAACAGTCCGGGCGGTAGTGGTGGCGCCAGTGCGTCGACCGCGCCGACCGGAGAGTCGTTTGCGTGGTTGCTGGAACTTGAAGGCGGGTTCTATGTCGATCTTCGTCCCAAGCCCCCCACCGAGATCCCCATCGACAACGGGTGGGGCTGGCTCGACGTCCTCGTCGAGTTCTTTGTCGTCGCGGCCGTGGGCACAGGGGTGGGCGTTGCATGTACCGCTGGCCTCGGAACCGGGCCCGGGGCGGTCGTTACCTGCGGAGCCGCCGCTGGAGCTGCGGGCCAGATCACATCCAACGGCATGAACGACCAAGAGTTCACCCACAACGTCGTCCAATCAAGCATCATAGGCGGCGTCACAGCTGGACTCCTCTACGGCCTCGGCCAAGCACTTGCACGCAACGCCGCCACCACCACCGCAAGCGGAGCAATCGACGACTTCGTTGGTGCGGCGTGCCGGACGAACAGCTTTGTACCCGGGACGTTGGTGTTGATGGCTGACGGGTCGACCAAGCCGATCGAGGAAGTGAAGGTTGGCGACTGGGTGTGGGCGGCCGACCCCGAGACCGGCGAAGAGGGGCCACGGCAAGTCGTTGACACGATCGTCGGTGAGGGCCAGAGGCAGCTTGTCGACATCGAGGTGCTCGGCGACAGGATCACCGCAACCGAAGGTCACCCGTTCTGGGTCAGCGATCAAGAACGATGGGTCGATGCCGGTGAGCTCCGAGCCGGCGACCTTCTGTTGCTGGCGGACGGATCCACGGCAACGGTCTCGCAGGTGGAGGAGCGAGTCGGCGTGCTGAGCGTCCACAACCTCACCGTCGACGACATCCACACATACTTCGTCGCTACGGATGACGCTGCGATCCTGGTGCACAACTGCACCATTGGCCAGAAGATTCGGGACCAGATGATTGACCGAGGATGGACGGACGATCTTGTCGATGAAGTTGTCGACAACCCGACGTTCACCCACAACGTGTGGGATCTGACTTCGGACAGTGCCGCGACAGCCTATGCCCGGGGCGACAATTTCTATGTCGTGGTGAACGACGCGACTGGTGAGGTCGTGCAGATCAGCGACAGGCTCGACGGTGGCTGGGCGCCCGTCTGGACCGACCCGAGATTCGATCCGCCGGGATGATGGCTACCCCGGAGTCTCGTGAGGCTGTCAACCGCCTCATCCTTGAAGCGTGCATCGAGACGCGCGTCCGGTTCTACTGGAAACCGAACTGGACGATGCTGATCGACATTGAGGGCGTCGACGCGGTTCTTGAGCGTCTCCCTGATGGCGTGAGGATTCTCGGGTTCGATACCTTCACGCTTGAGGGCAAGACGATCTATCCCCGACTCGACTTCATGACTGACTTCGGCGACGGAATCGTGCCGAGCGCAGCGATGGCGTCGATCGTCGACTGGCCGCGAGACACTGGGCTTTGGGTCGAGGTCGTTGCGAGGAAGACCCGATAGCACGAGTTGGTTCGAGGCGTTTCGGAATGGTCGCCACCAGCCTGCTCGCTGTCACTCGTCGTTCTCCTTGCCAATGAGCTTGCCAATGAACGCGGCGGCACGAGTCGGTACAGGATGGACCGGCTCGGACGCCCGGGGTACGTTTAGGCCGGTCAGACGGCATTTTCTGGCATTGGCTGGACCAGGCTGGACGGCTCCGATCGCCCTCTCAAGGTGGTCGCACGGGTTCGAAGCCCGTACGGGGTACTCCAACGATCTAGCGTAGGGCCACTCTTCGGAGTGGCTCTTGCCAGTTTCCAGGCTCTCTTGCCAATGAGGAGCCACTGAACGTCGGGCGGGTGTTCCTCGGCTACTGAGCGGGCCACGAGCAAGCAGCGGTACGTACAGCCGGCCACGATGGTGCCGAGGCGTGGTTTCCGGCGTCGGTTCCGTCAGGGACCGCTGGGGCCGGACTCGATCCTGGCATCGGGGTCGAGCACCGTGAAGACGTCGGGCGCCACCCACCGCTTAGAGCGTCCCGGAACACTTGCGACCTCTCGGACGATTCCCTCCGTTTCGAGTCGACGGATGTGGTTGAGGGCGCTCTGAACGCTCACGTCGAGCTGCGTGGCGATGCGATTGGTTATCAGCACGGGGTTCTGGAACACGAGGTCGACAACCTCGCGGCCAACCTCTCTACTCGCATGACTGCGTCTGTCGCCTGCTCCGCGACACCGGTGAGGAAGAAGTCGAGCCACTCGGCGAGTTGGCCGCACTCCCTCACGACTTGCCGGCAGCCGAAGTTAGTCACTTCGGCGCATCGGGCGAGTCTTTGAACCTCTGGTCACGGCCGTCGAGTCTTGATGAAGCTCTCGTTGCTTCCCGGCAGAGGTCACGTCGCCACGATGACGAGAGCCCTACACCCAATGGTCGTCCCCCCCTGCGCGTGGCGGAGCAGGCATCGACAGCCTAACGACGCGCGGTGACAGTCACGAAAAGTGGCGAATTGTCTCACCATCCGTGAGATGGCGGGTTCCCGCGGGACCCGCCCGCGGGTGACGGCGTGGTTCTGGAGGACCGGGATCCGCGGATCCCACCTGCCGGATGCCCCGCTTGCGCGTCTGCACCCGCTGGCCTCGGAGCTAGGCAGGGCCGACCACGCCATCGGTGAGCTCGCGGACGATGTCGAGATGTCCCGCATGGCGCGCGTACTCCTGGATCACGTGCAGGAGCACACGCTCGAGCCGGGGGGCGGGTGCCCCGTCCCAGCGTGGCCCGTCGACACCGATGTCGTCGAGTGCATGCGAGGTGATGATGGCCCGGGTGCGGTCGCCACCTCGGTAGAGCGCGGAGATGACATCAGCGACGGTCATGGTGTCGGCGACGGACCAACGCCCATCACGGCTGTCGCTCCACGGGTCGTCGACCTGTTCACCTTCGAACCCCCAGACGAACCAACGGCGCTCCATGGCGACCAAGTGGTTGACGAGCTCGATCGGCGTCCAGCCCGACGGCACCATCGTCGAATGAACCGACCCGTCGCCGAGGCCGGCGATGTGCCCGGCGACGACGGATCGGAAGTAGTCCAGGTAGCCGAGTAGCACATCACGCGGATCGTCGATGTCGGCCGTTGGTTCGGGGAATGCGATGGGCATCTCGCCATGATGCCCTTCGCCGGCCGGGTGAACCTCGTGCCGGATCAGCCGACCTTGCCGTCCCAGGACTGCGCGTCGCGCACCACCTGGGAGAACGGCTTGCCGGAATCGAAGCTCGGCTCGCGCGGCAGGCCGAGCACCCGTTCACCGATGCCGTTGCGCTGCATCTCGTTGGTGCCGGCGGCGATCGACACCATGCGTCCGTTCAGGTAGGTGATGGCGTGTTGCGTCGGCTGGTCGCCAGCCGCCCACGTCAGGGCCTCGGCCCCACCGATCTCGACCTCGAGACGTGCCCGGATGGGCGAGTAGATCCCCGCCGCCAGCTTGCCGTAGGACGCGATCGCCGGTTGCGGGGTGGAGGTGCGGCGCAGCTCGGATGCGATGCGGCGGCCCAGGTGGAACATGGCGAAGTCGGCGATGTGCGCCCGCGCGATCGCCTGCCGGGTCATCGGGTCCTGGTCGCGGCCGGCGCGGCGTGCCAGCGCCACCAGCCCCGGAGCAACCGATGTCGGCTCGACCGCGCTCCCGCCGCTGCCGCCACCCGCGCCTCGCTCGTACACCAGCATCGTCTGGGCCACAGTCCAGCCTTGGTTGACGTCACCGATGACGGCGTCGTCCGCCACCTCGACCTCGTCGAGGAACGCCTCGCAGAATCCCGTCGCACCGTTGATCTGGCGGATGGGACGCACGGTGACGCCGGGGGCGGACGTGGACACGGCGAACCACGTCAAACCGCGGTGCTTGGGGGCGTCCCAGTTGGTGCGGGCCAGGCACATGGCGTAGTCAGCGTGGTGGGCGCCCGTGCTCCAGATCTTGGACCCGTTGACGATCCACCGATCGCCGTCGCGTACCGCGGTCGTTCGGATTCCGGCCAGGTCCGAGCCGGCCGACGGCTCCGAATAGAACTGGCACCACGTCTCCTCGCCGGCCAGCAGCTTGGGGATGAAACGCTGGCAGAACGCCGGCGTCCCGTGGGCGAGCAGCGACCGCCCGATGGCGCTGAACATCACCCCACCCATACCTCCGAAATCGGGCATGACGAAGTGGCGGGACTCCTCGCGAAACACCCGCTCGTGGGAGCCGGACAGGCCCTGACCGCCGTACTCGGCCGGATAGGAGATGCCGGCGTAGCCGCCGTCGAACAGGCGCCGCTGGAGCACGCGTGCCCGGGCGACGACCTCCGGTGGCGGGTCCTCCATACCGCTGGTCCCGGACCCCGGGGCCCGGCGGTCCATGTTGGCGTCGAGCCAGGCCTGCACGCCGGTTCGGTACACGTCGAGGTCGATCATCGTTTCTTCCTCATACCCCGGCCAGCACGCACAGGTGCTCGCGGTGCCAGTTCGGATCGCCGTACAGAGCGGCATCGGTCGTGAGCCGTCGAAGATAGAGGTGCTGATCGTGCTCCCAGGTGAAGCCGATCCCACCGAACACCTGGAAGCACGTCTGCGCCAACTCGATGCCGGCATCACCGACGAAGGCCTTGGCCATGGTCGCGGCCGGCCCTCCCAAACCCAGGGTGTCACCGAGGTGGTCGGCGGCGGCGAGGACCAGACCGATGCACATCTCCAACGCCAGGCTGGTGTCGGCCAGCTGATGTTTGATGGCCTGGAACGATCCGATGGGACGCCCGAAGGCGATGCGGTCCTTGGCGTACTGGAGCGTCATCTCGAACTCGGCCTGCATCGACCCGACCGATTCCGCGGCGAGCAGGGTGGAGGCCAGCGCGAGCTGGTCGGCGATGGCATCGGCCGCGCCGCCGGCCGCACCGACCAGGGCGCCCGCCGGCAGCTCCACACCGTCGAGGTGCAACTCGCACAGGCGGCGCGACAGGTCGAGCGAGGACCGGGGGGTCACGATGAGCGACGGCGTGTCGGCAGCCACCAGGAACTGTGACGGTCCGTCGGCGGTCGCCGCGGTCACCAGGAACCACCCGTTCGGCCCGGGATCCTCGACCATGGTGGCCCGACCGCTGAGCACGTACCCGCCTCCGGCCGGCGCAGCATTCGCGACGCCGCCCAGGTGCAGTGTTCCCGGGCCGGCGGCGGTGGCCCAGGCGGCCGATGCGTCGCCCGACATCAAGGTCGGCAGCACGTCGCGTCGGTGCTCGGCGGTACCGCCGGTCGACAAGGCCCGGGCGACGACGTTCGTGCCCACGAACGGGCCGGGCTGGAGGAGCCGGCCGCGGGCCATGGCGACGAGGGCGGCGTCGACCACGCCGTTCCCGGACACGGTGCCGCCTCCGAACTCCTCGGCCACGACCAGGGAGAACCACCCCAGCTCACCCGCCTGGCGGAGGTACCGGGCGGCGACGGAGGGCTCGTCCCAGCTGCCATCGCGCAACGCGGTCAATGGATGCGCGGCTTCCGCGAAACGGGCCGAGGCATCGACCAGTACGTGCTGGTCGTCGGCGAGATCGGTCTCCATGAACGTCCTCTGCCCGAGGGCTTCGATGGTTCGGGCGAACAACTAGATCTATCACCTCGTCGACGAGGGACGCAGACCCGTCCGAACCGTGGTGCCGGAGCCAACGTTGCCCGGGCGAGCGATGGATCCGCATGGTAGGAAATTGGAAACAACCGGGGGGTTGATCATGAGAAGGACTCCATTCCTCACGCTGGCGCTGAGCCTGGCGTTGGTCGCCGCGGCATGCGGTGACGACGATGACACCGAGACGTCGGAACAGCCGGTCACCGAGACCACGTTGGGAACCGAGACCTCGCTCGCGCCGACGGACGATCCGACGACGACCGTCGCCCCGGGTGGTGACTCGGAGACGACGACGACGACGGTGTTGCCGACCGACCTCCCGCTGACGGACTCGTTCCGGGGCGTCACGGCCGAGACCATCAAGATCGGCGTCGCCATGCTCGATTTCCAGCAGCTGTACGACAACGGGTTCATCGATCGGCCGTTCGGAGACCTGGAGCTCGCCTACCAGGCCGCCATCGACGAGGTGAACGACAACGGAGGCGTCCTCGGCCGCCAGATCGAAGCCGTCTACGACCTCTACTTCCCGGTCGGCGACACCGAGGGTCTCGACACCTGCATCCAGTTCACCGAGGACGAGGAGGTGTTCGCCGTGCTCGGCGTGATCCCCGGTTTCTTGACGACGATCATCGACTGCATCACCCGTGATCACGAGACCGTTCACATCGGCTTCGAGTTGAACCAAGCCTCGATCGAGGCGGCAGGCGGCCTGCTGGTCACGCCCGGGATCACGGCAGACCGTCGGCTCGATGGATTGCTCGCGCTCCTCGAGCAGACGGGCGACCTCGACGGCTCGACCGTGGCCGTGTTCGGTTCGCAGTCGGAACAGGACCGTATCGAGAACGCCGTGGTGCCGGCGCTCGAGGCGGCCGGCATCGAGGTGGCCGAGGTCGGGCTGGTCGACACGTCGAGCGCGGACCCGACACAGATCGACGCCGCGGCGGCGGTGGTCGCGGAACGGTTCCGATCGGCCGGGGTCGACACCATCGTCCTGGCCGGGCTGACCGCGCCCTCGCGCATCCCGCTCTTCTACCAAGCCTTCGGGGGCGAGGTGCAGTTCTACTCCGATGCTGCCGAAGCGCTCCTCGATCAGGCCCAGACCGCCGAGGATCAAGCACCGTTCGAGGGCGCCATCAGCCTGGTCGGCCTGGGTGAGGACGACGGCGAGCAGTTCACCGAGGAGAACATGCAGACCTGCATCGCCAACTGGGAGGAGCGTCACCCCGATATCCCGGTGGTCGACCCTGCCCAGCTGGCCGAGGGCGAGCCGAACGTGTTCGGCGCCATCCGTGACGCGTGCAACCAGATCGCCACGCTGGTCGCCGGCGCCGCCGCGGCTGGCCCGGACCTCACGAACGATTCGTGGATCGAGGGCATCCAGTCTGTCGGCGAGATCGACCTCTACGCCATCCCGTTCGCGTCGTTCGGCCCGGACAAGTTCGACGCCGAGGACGGCTTCCGACTCGTGCAGTTCTCCTCCGCAGTCGGTGACAACGGTGGTTTCGAGAGCCTCACGGAGCTGCTCGACTCGACGCCCTGATCTCGAGCTCAGCCGGACGTGGCCGCGATGTCACTGCGATCGATCGCCCGCTCGTCGGTCCCCAGATAGGAGGCGACGACACTCGGGTCGTTCCGCACCACGCCCGGCTCGCCCTGGGCGATCACGTGACCGGCCTCGAGGCAGACCACGTGATCGCTGATCGACATGATCAGCGGCATGTCGTGTTCGACGATGACGAGCGACGCATCGAGCTCCCCGCGCAGCTGAACGATGAGGGGTCCGAACGCCTCGGCCTCGCGTTGAGCGACACCCGCCGTCGGCTCGTCCAGGCAGATGACCCGCGGGGCGACCGCCACTACGGCCGCCAGCTCGACGATGCGGCGGGTCCCCGTCGACAGCTCGGCGACGAACCGATCGGCGTACCGCCCGAGGCCGAGGAAGTCGATGATCTCCGCGGCTTCGCGGCGCGACGAACGTTCGCGGCTCCGGGCGGACGGAAGGGCGAGAACGGTGCCGGGGAGCGTCGTGCGGCCACGCGCCTCGAGGGCGACCTGCACCGTCTCGCGAACCGTCAACTCGGGAAACAACGTGGCCGCTTGGAACGTCCGGCCCAACCCGCGGCGAGCGCGGGCCGAGGCGCTGAGCGACGACACGTCGCGGCCGAGGAGCTCCACCCGGCCCGTCGCCGGCACGAAACCACCGATCGCGTTGAGCAACGTCGACTTGCCGGCGCCGTTCGTCCCGATCAATCCCACGATCTGGCCCGGCCCGACCACGAGATCGATGGCATCGACGGCGATCAACCCGCCGAACCGCACGGTCACCGATCCGGTACGGAGCACGACCGGCGGGTTCGTCGCGTCCTCGGCGGAGCGGTCACGGCGGATCATGCCTGCGCGCGACCATCGACTGCTTGGCGCCGGTCGCCGGTCGCCGAGCCATGACGCGCCGGAACACGGCTTGCCGGATGGTCTGACCGATCTGCACGAACCCGCCCGGGAGGTAGAGCAGCAGGATCAACAGGCCGAGACTCGATGTGAACAGGGGTACGAGCTCGTTGTCCGGGAAGAAGTACGGCAGACCGATCACCCACACGGCCCCGATGATCGGTCCGGCCAACGTGCCCAAACCACCGATCACGGTCATGGCCACGAGGCGCAACGAGTCTCCCGGGAGGAAGAAGCGCTCCGACAGCGGGACCTGGGCCGCGACACCGCCGAGCAGGCCACCGCCGAGTCCGGCCACGAACCCGGCGAGGGTGAAGGTGAGCAACTTGGTCCGGATGGGTTCGACCGTCATGGCGGCCGCGCCGCTCTCGTTCTCCCGCACGGCGATGACGCTGCGCCCGATCCCGGATCGGCGAACGCGAGCCGCCAACACCGTGACCAGCACGAGCACGGCCAGGCAGAACCAGTAGTAGGTGCGTTGCCGAGTGTCCAGATCGATCGGCCCGAGGTGGCCCCGTTCGAACGGTACGGATGACGTCTCGCTCCCGGAGAGGAAGGGGCGGCGGAATACGTACTGCGAGGCTGCGACAGAAAAGGCCAACGTGCTCACCGAAAGCAGCAGGCCCCGCACCCGCAGAGCTCCGAGGCCGATCACGAATGCGGCACCGGCCGCGCTCGCCGCCCCCAGGAGCAAGCACACGACGAACGGCCAGCCGACCCCGTTCCGGAACGACGCCGCGGAGAAGGCACCCAACCCGGCGAACCCCATCTGGGCGAGGGACAGCTGGCCGGCCCACCCGGTGAGCATCGTCACCGACATGGCGCACACCGCGAACGCCAGCACCGTGGAGTAGTTGAAATGGCGGCTCGGCTCGGTGAACACCAGCGGCAAGATCACCGCGACGACCAACGCGATGCCCGCCACCAGACGGGGGAGCCGCCCCGCCCACCATGTCGTCCGGAGCGCCTCGGGCACGGCCTCGGTGCGGGGTGCGAACGTGAAGCTTTCACCACCGATGTCCGCTCGACGGGCGACGATCGCCACCGCGACGAGCACCACCACGAACATCACGAACTCCGACAGGCCCAGCTCGGTCGGACGGTTGAAGCGGATCACCGCCTCGGCGACGCCGATGGCCAGGCCGGCCGCCACCGCTCGTGGGAACGACGTCATCCGCGCCACCGAGCGCGGCGGTGAGCGCCCGGAGCAGCGTGCCCGGGCCGGCCGACACTTGGCCCTGATCCAAACCCGCGGTGCTCGTGCCGAGCGACAGGAGCAGGATCGACGATGTCGTCGCCAGCAGACCGGCGATCACCCATATACCCGTCCCGGTCGCTTTCGGGCTGACGCCCGACAACCGGGCCAGGTCGGCGTTGCTGGCCACAGCCTGCACGTGGCGGCCGAAACGCGTGCGGTTCATCGTCCAACCCAGCGCCGCCGCGAGGCAGGGCACGGTGGCGAGCACGACCAGCTGCGGGCCGGTGACGACGATGTCGAGGAACGGTTCCCAGCGGCCGGACAGGGCGGTGGGGAACGGCTTGGACACCCCGCCATCGACCTCCGGATAGGCGAACGCAATGGCCTGACCCAGCTGAGCGACCCCGACCGTGGCCACCAAGACGATGACTCGGGGCGCGTTGGACAACCGCCGGATCACGGCCATCTCGATGATCGCACCCCACGCCGCCCCCACCACCAGGGCGGTCGGGAGGGCCACCCAGTAGGGCCAGCCGTAGTTGAGCACGCAGAGGACGAACAGGAAGCTGGCCGGCAATCCGAGATCGGCCACGGCGAAGTTGATGACCCGCGTCGACCGGTAGACGAGTATCAGTCCGAGGGCCAGCAGGCCGGTCACGAGTCCGTTGACGGCGCCCGCCCACACCAGGTTCCAGGTGATCCAGGTGGCGACGATCATCCGCCCTCGGTTCCGAAGAAGACGGCCCGGGCGAGGTCCTGACGTTGGTGCAACTCTGTCGCGGACCCCTCGAACCGGACCTGGCCCTTCTCGAGGAACACGGCGCGTTCGGCGATGGCCAGGGCCACGTTCAGGGACTGCTCGACGATGATCATGGTCGTCCCGGCGTCCGACAGCCGGTCGAGCACCCCCAGGAGCTCCTGCACAATCACCGGGGCCAAACCCAGGGACAGCTCGTCGATGATCAGGAGCTCAGGGTCGTGTTGGAGCACCCGGGCCAGCGCCAGCATCTGCTGCTGGCCGCCCGAGAGCGACCCCGCGGGCTGATCGAGGCGCGAGGCCAGACCTGGGAACAGGCCGAGCGACCGCTCGATTGCCGCCGTCACCTCGGATCGGGGGCGCCCGCGCCGGTCAGCGCCGACGATGAGGTTCTGCTCCACGGACAGCGCCGGGAACACGCCCTTCCCTCCGGGGAGTTGGCGGATCCCCATCGCCGTGCGTTGCTCGGGCGACGAGTACGTGATGGTGCGGCCGTCGAACCTCACCACCCCTCGCTCCGGAACGGCCAATCCGCTGATCACCCGCAAGAGGGTCGACTTGCCGGCCCCGTTGGTGCCGAGAAGGGCGAGGGTCTCGCCCCGGCGAACCTCGAGATCGATGTCGAACAGCACCTGCACCGACCCGTACGAGAAATCGATGTTGGCCAGCTGCAGCAAGGGACGTTCCGATGGCGTCGCCCGTCGACGGTTCTGCTCGTCCTGCTCTTCGAGCAGCTCCTCGACGACGAGCGACAGATCGTTGCGGATGAACCGGGCACCGTTCATGAGGATGAGCCCGCCGACGAGCGTCGATGGCACGCCGATGGCGATCACCGCCGTACGCGGCCCCCAGGCCTCGACGAACAACGACGACAGCAGCGCCCCGCCGATCCCGCCGAAGCAGAAGATGAACAACGTCGAGTAGGCGGCGCCGAGGCCCCGCAACCGGTACGGCACCACCGCCTGCAGCACCGGGCGCACCATGGCGAAGGCGCTGTAGGTGAGGACGAGCGACGGCACCCACAAGATGACGAAGAGGGCCACGTTCGGCATCACGAACTGGATGGGCGTGAACACTGCGGTCGGCAGCAGGAACGCCCCGATCAAGGCCAGGGCCCGAGCCGGGTCTCGGCGGTACAGCTCGTCGAATCGCCGGCCGACGAAGGGCAGCGCGGCGACGGTGACGATGCCGCCGGCGCTCTCGGCCATGCCGCGTTCGAGGGCGCTGAGGCCGAACTCGTCCTCCAGATACAGGTTGGCCAGCACCCCGTTGCTGAACAGGCTGAACCCCATGGCGGAGAAGGCGACCATGACCTGACGGATCGTGCGGATGCGGTGCAGCCGGGCGAACGCGGCCTCCATGGTGATGGGGGCCGGATCGACCTCGTCGAGCGATTCGCCCAACACGTCCTGTTGTTCCCACTGGCCCCGGGGCGGCTCTCTCAAGCGGAAGACGAAGAAGCCGAGGACCGCGACCGGGATCGACAACGTGACGTAGGTCCAGCGCCACCCTTCCGTCCCGCCGGCGGCGGCGGCGATGCCGGCCACGAGGACGGGACTGGCCACGCCGATCCCCCGGCCGACCATGTCGTTGAGCGCGGACATCCGGGCCCGAACGGGGATGGGGTACGTGTCGGCGAGCAGTGAACCGTGGACCGGGATGGTGTTCGCCTTGGCGATGCCGGCGAAGAACCGGGCCCAGAACAGCATGAACGCGTTGACCGCCAAGCCGCACAAGGCGAGGAAGACGCCGAAGGCCACGCTGGCGACGCCGACGAGCGGCACTCGCCGCACACGGTCCGCGAGCCAGCCCATCGGCACCGCGCCCAGAACGAAGAACATGTTGGCGGCGGTGGCGATGAACACGATCGCGCCGTCACTGATCCCGAACGTGTCACGGATGTCAGGCGCCAGCACCGACAGCGTGGCCTCGGCCAGTTCGTCGAGGCTGTTCAGCGCGGTGAGGAGGATGAACATCGTCGCTCCGCCAGTCGTCAGGCCTTCGCGCAACGACATGGGGGCTGACCCGACACCCGGCAACAGCTCATCGGGAAAGACCACCCGCGTTCGCGCCGCGGACTGCTTGACCTGCCGGGCTTCCTCGCCCGCCAGGACCGTGGCCGCCAGGTCCGTGAACCCAGCCCCAGAACCCCCCGGTTCCATGGGTGGGACGCTAGCGCCGCACCGATCAGCAGGCGAACGAGACCAAACTCCAGAAGATCGGGTTCGTCAGAGAACGTCGCGGAGGCCGCGGCGCGAACGAATGAGCCGGGTGCTGACGAGGCCGACGATGCCGGGCGTGATCAGCAGGTCTGGAGCGCTGGTGACCAGCAGCAGAATCACGACGAGCGCACCCACCATGACCGCGTTCAGCGACACTGCGGGACGATGCTGGTGACGAGGTGCCAGAGCGGCCACGGCACGGTAGTTGTCCGGTCGGCGGCGGGCTGGGGTGGTCGACCGCAGCACGGAGATGCGGTCGATGTCGATGGTGCTCTGTACTGCCGCCATGGCTGTTCTTTCCAGGTCGTCGCGTTTGCGGGGTCGTCTTTGATCTGACTCAAGAGTCGACGTTGCGGTGCATTTGCTCAATGGGCCGTTCGATTCTTGGTGGCGGGTCCTTTCGGGGCGCGGTACTGGGACTGTCGCCCCCGTCGCATGGGCCGGTCGGACCGCGGCGATCCGTGGCCGATCGCTCGCGTGCTGGTAGGACGACGTGGCACGATGGCGAGCCGGCGTTGCCGTCGGCCCGATCGAAGGAGACCCAATGGAGCTCGGGATCATCGGCGCCGGCCGGATGGGGGCGAACCTGGCTCGGCGACTGGCACGCGCCGGTCACCGCCCGGTCGTCACCGACGTCGACCCGGCGGCTCTCGAGCCGTTGGCCGCCGACGGGATCGACACTGCCGCGTCGGTCGAGGAGCTTGTGGAGACCCTGTCCGCACCCCGAGCGGTGTGGGTCATGGTCCCCGCCGCGGTGGTCGATCGAGTGGTCGGCGGTCTGGTTCCGCGCCTCAGCGCCGGCGACATCGTGATCGACGGCGGGAACTCGAACTGGAACGACGACCTTCGCCGGGCGTCGTCTCTGGCCGAACTCGGCCTCCACTACCTCGATGTCGGGACGAGTGGCGGGGTCCACGGGCTGGAACGGGGCTATTGCCTGATGATCGGCGGACCTGATGACCCGGTCCGTCATCTGGAGCCGATCTGGACGGCGCTGGCGCCGGGCGTCGAGGCCGCCGAGCGGACCCTCGATCGTGCCGGCGCGTTGGTGTCAGGCGAAGCCGGCTGGCTCCATTGCGGGCCGAGCGGTGCCGGCCACTTCGTCAAGATGGTGCACAACGGCATCGAGTACGGGCTGATGGCCGCCTTCGCCGAGGGTCTCAACGTGCTCGCCCACGCCGGTGCCGGCCGAGCCGATCACGCGCAGGACGCGGAAACCTCGCCGCTGCGCGATCCCGCGGCATATCAGTACGACTTCGACTTGGCTGCGGTCACCGAACTGTGGCGGACGCGGCAGCGTCGTCGGATCGTGGCTACTCGATCTGACCGCCAACGCCCTCGCCGAGGACTCCACCCTGGCGGCGTTCGGCGGCCAGGTCTCCGATTCCGGTGAGGGCCGCTGGACCCTGCAGGCGGGTATCGAGACCGGCGCCCCCACGCCGGTGCTGGCCGCGGCCGTCTACGAGCGCTTCAGCTCCCACGGCGAGGCCACCTTCGCCAACCAGGTCCTCTCCGCCATGCGGAAGCAGTTCGGCGGGCACGCCGAAAAGGGGCAGGGCGGCGGGCACGCCGAAAAGGGGCAGGGCGGCGGGCACGCCGAGAAGAGGCAGGGCGGCGGGCACGCCGAAAAGGGGCAGGGGGGTCGGTCGTGAACCCGGTCGTGTCGCCGACCGCGGGTCGCACGGCCGATGCCGTCATCCTCTTCGGGGCCACCGGGGACCTGGCCGCCAAGAAGCTCTACCCGGCGTTGTTCGGCCTGCACCGAACCGGTGAGCTGGTGGGCCCGATCGTCGGCGTGGCGACGTTCGGAGATTCCCGAGGGACTGGCGGCCAAAGCCGAGGCGTCCATCCGCGCCGCGCTCGGCGCGTCGGTCGACGCCGACGAGGTCGCATCGTTCACCCAGCACCTTCACTACGTGGCGGGTGACTTCACCGAGCCGGCCACGTACGAGGCCATCCGGGCCATCGTCGGGCCCGAACGACTGCCCTTGGCGTTCCTCGCCATTCCGCCCGCCGCCTTCGACGACGTCACGGCCCAACTTGCCGCCGCCGGGTTCAATCGGCCCGGTCGTCGTGATCGTGGAGAAGCCGTTCGGCGAGGACCTGGCCAGCGCCCGGGAGCTCAACGAGGTGCTGCTCACGCACTATCCCGAGGACGCCATCTACCGGATCGATCACTTCCTCGGGAAGGAGCCGGTCCAGAACGTGCTCATCATGCGCTTTGCGAACAGCGTGTTCGAGCCGCTGTGGAACCGGAACCACGTCGACCGGATCCAGATCGTGATGGCCGAGGACTTCGGGGTCGAAGGTCGAGGGGCGTTCTACGACAAGGTTGGGGCGATCCGCGACGTATTGCAGAACCACCTGCTGCAATTGGCGTGCCTGCTGGCCATGGAACCGCCGGCGAACCGAGATCCCCAGTCCCTGCGCGACGAGGTCGTCAAGGTCCTTCGTTCGGTCCGCACCATCGGCCCCGACGACGTCGTTCGTGGGCAATACGTCGGGTACCGCGACGTTCCCGGCGTCGCCCCGGATTCCGACACCGAGACCTTCTTCGCCGTGCGCCTGTGCATCGACTCGTGGCGGTGGGCTGACGTGCCCTTCGTGATCCGCGCCGGCAAGATGATGGCCAAGACGGTCACCGAGGCGGTCGTGGAGTTCGCCGCGCCGCCCCGATTGATGTTCTCGGACCGCACCGATCGTGCGCCGCACGCCAACCATCTCCGGTTCCGCATCAAACCCGACGACACCGTCTCGCTGTACTTGCAGACCAAGGTGCCCGGCGACGCGTTGATCGGGGCGGGTGTCGATCTGGAGGTTTCCGCCTCCGGTGAGCTGGGACCGGCTGCCGAGGCCTACGAGCGACTGATCGGCGACGCCCTCGTCGGCGATCCCCGGTTGTTCGCCCGGGAGGATGCGGTCGAAGAGGCATGGCGCATCGTCGACGACGTCCTCACCCGCCCCAATCCGGTCGTGCTCTACGAGCCCGGCACCTGGGGGCCATCGGAGGCCGACGCCCTCTTCGGTGTCGAGCCGTGGCGCCGATCGCGACGGCGCGGCTGAGGCGAGCGATGTCCTCGTCGTCGCCCGCCGGTCCCGTGGTGGAGGTCCTGCCATCACCGCTTGCCGCCGCACACCGGCTCGCTGATCACCTGACCGAGATCATCACGCTCGCCATCAACGACCGAGGTCGAGCGGTGGTGGCGGTGAGCGGTGGTTCGAGCCCCGTTGCCGCGTTCGAGGCGCTCGGGCACCGGACGCTTCCGTGGGAGCAGGTGCACCTCCTCCAAGTCGACGAGCGCGAGGCCCCGTTCGGGCATCCGGACCGCAACCTGACCGCGCAGGCCGCCGCGTTTCCCCACGCCCGGTGGCACCCGTTGCCCGTCGGAGACGACCCGGCTGATCTTCATGAGCTGTCCTTCGAACCTCGCGACGAGCCCCGTGCCATGGTCGAGTTGCTCGACCACCTCGACGCGGTCCACCTCGGGCTCGGCGACGACGGCCACACGGCCAGTTGGCCACCCGGATACGACGTGCCCGACGACGTTCCCTATGTGAGCGTCGGTGAGTTCAACGGATGGCGGCGCCAGACGTTGACCCCGCACGTCGTCAACGGCTCGCGCTCGATCCTGTGGCTGATCACCGGCGTGGGCAAACGCCTGATGCTCGAGCGGCTGTTGAGCGGTGACCCCACGATCCCCGCCGGTCTGGTGCGCTTGGACCCGACCGTGACCGTGATCACCGACCAGTCCGTCAGCTCGTGACCCCCTCGGTCACCGCGATGTCGTGGCGGAGCTCGGCCACCTTCCGGGGTAGATCAGCGACGTGGCGTTCCACGGCGCCGCGCGGACGGCAGAACACGAATCGACATTCCGTGACCGGCGCACCGGTGACGGACTCCAGCACCAGCGCATAGGCCGCACCCTGGCGCTCGTACGCTGCCATCTTGGTGTCGATCTCGGCGGCGGAGGACGCTCGATCGGTCTTGTAGTCGACGATGACGAGGCCGCCCGGGGTCTCGATGAGCAGATCGACATACCCCTCGACGACCTGGCCTCCGATCGGAGCGGCGACGTACAGCTCCTTGTGATGGGGGTGGCGTTTGGCCAGCGCCAAGGCCTCGGATCGTAGCGCCGAGTGCACCATCGCCACGGCGGTCTCGGCGAGCTCGGGGATCGCCTCGATGTCGCACTGGCGACGTACCTGACGTTCGATGTCCGCCGGCGCGCCGAGATCGAGCGCCTGCAGAGTGGCATGCACGGCGCGGCCGATCGCCGACCCGGCTCTCCCACGACGTCGGGCCCGCACGAGAGGCGCGCCCTCCGCCCCGGGATCGAGATCGCCGTCGAGCTCCTCGGGCGCAAGGTCCTCGTCGCTGTTCGTTGTGGCACTCGCCAGCGCGGTGTTGGCTGTCGCGCTCGCCAGCGCGGTGTTGGCTGTCGCGCTCGCCGAGCGCGGTGGCCGACACGATCCGGCGGTGGTCGCTGGCCGCGACCAGGGTGGCCCGACGCTTGATCCAGCGGTCGCGCCGCTCGACTGGCGAAGCTGCGGCCGAAAGCGGGAGCGACAGTTGGCCCACCAGGGTCGGCGAGATCGCCTCCGCCCCGAGCGCCAGCTCCGGGTCGGCCCCCATGTCGTCGTACTCGAGCTCGGGCAGCCGACGCCACAGGGTTGGCCGGTCGTGGCTGTGATCCCAGATCACCTTGGCCTGGCATGCGGCGTTGGCCTTGTGGTGGCAGGACACGATCAGGTGGTCCCGGGCCCGAGTGAGGGCGACGTAGAGCAGTCGCAGCTTCTCGTGCTCGTCCATCCAGTCCTCGATGTCGGCGCGGGGCGCAAACTCACGAGTACGAGTGGTTGATGACATCGAGACCTCAGGACGATCTCCCGGGCCCCACACGATCGACGGCCCCGGCCGACGACCAGCCCGGGCCGTGGTCAGGCCGGAGAGGATGGTGATCGGGAACTCGAGCCCTTTGGCGGCGTGGATGGTCATGATGCGGACGGCATCGTCGTCGGTCTCGGGGAGGAGAGGTTCGTGCACCCGAGCGCCGTCGGCGCGCTGGAGGTCGGCCCAGTCGAGGAACGCCCGGAGCCCCTGGGTGCTCGACTCCTCGAAGCCGCGCGCCTGGTCGGCGAGGAACCGCAAGCGCCGCCACACGTCGGCCGGGCGCGGATCACCGAACGCCAGGCCACGAGCGTGTCGTTCGGCGATGAGGCGATCGAGCAACGCCGAGGGGGTGGACCACCACCGGTCGCTCCAGAGCGTCCGGAGGTGAGCGAGGGCCGACCGGACGGGATGATCCATCGGCGCCGAGGTCGGAGGCTCGGATCGGAGGTCGAATCGACCGCCGTTGGAGTGGAACGAGTGCAGATCGATATCACTGCAGGCGTACAGCGGAGATCGCAGCGCGGCGACCGTGTTCAGCGTGTCGGTGGGATCGTCGACCGCCCGCAGGGCCGACAGCAGATCCCTCACCTCCTGGGTGTTGTACACCAGGGTGCCGGTGGCGAGGCGGTACGGAAGCGCCGCCTGGTCGAGGGCCTGACGCAGGAACGGCAACGATGTGCGGGTCGGCACCAGGATCGTGATGTCGGACAGCCGAGCGGGACGCCACCCTTCGATGTCGTCGTGGACGGGCCACGCCTCGGGGTTGACGGAGACATCGGCCACGACGGCGGCGACCTCGGCCGCCTCCGCCTGGCGGAGCTCGGCCGCCCGGACCTTGGGATCCGGGTGGGGTCCGCCGAGCAGTACCGGCAGGTGGCTCGGGCCCGACGCCGGCAGCTCGCGGTGGGCGATGAGCGGCTGGTACCCGGGCTGAGCTCCCGGGAGCTCCTCGGGCATCAGGTCGAGGAACAGGTCGTTGATCCAATCCAGGATCGGGGCCAGCGTGCGGAAGTTCGTCGTCAGGCGCTCCCACCCGCCGTCGGGCGCGAAATGGTCACGGGCATCCAAGAAGAGCTCGATGTCGGCCCGACGGAATCGGTAGATGGATTGCTTGGGGTCGCCCACGAAGAACAGGCGTCCCGGCCCGACGTCCAGGTGGTCCCATGAGTCCGGCGGGCCAGGCGAGGGGGACGACGCGATGAGCGTGGCCAGCTCGATCTGGAGCGGATCGGTGTCCTGGAACTCGTCGAGCAGGATGTGCCGGAAACGATCGTGCAGCCGTCGCCGCGCTTCGGGCGAGGAACGGAGGAGGTCGCGCGCGAGTACCAGCAGGTCGTGGAACTCCAGACCGCCCTCCGCTCGGCGATCGAGCGCGGAGTCGAGGACGTGACGGGCGGTGAGCACGAGCAGATGACGCAGGGCCACATCGGTGGCCTCGGAGACGACCTCGGTGCTGGCTTCGTTGAGCGCTCCGACCACCTCACGGGCGGCGCTCACGTCGCCGTGCCACGCTTGCTTGCGCCCACTGTTGCCGACGCGCAACGGGTCGAGACCCTTGATCAATCGGAGCTTGCGGTCGTGGTCGTCGATCTCGACGATGGCGCGATAGGTCGGGAGTCGGGCAACGAGCTTCAGCAGCAGGCTGTCCTCGGGGTCGGTGCACTGGCTCGGCAACTCGGCGACCGCAGCCACGGCGCGATCGAACGGCCCGAAGTCGGTCAGGGTGATCGCGGGAGGTTCCGTGGCGACGATCGGGCCCAGCCGATCCCAGTTCTGGGCCAGGTGCGAGGCCAGCTCCTTGAACGTGGACTCGCCCGGGTAGGTGGGCTCGAGCCGGATGTTGAGGACGGTGGCGCGGGTCAGCACGGGGTCGTGTTCGGGGGTGTCGTACAGGCCGTCGACGAATCGTTCCCAACGATGCTCGTGGGCGATCTGGGACGCGATGTCGTCGAGAACGTGGACGCGCGGTGGAAGGCCGGCGGCCACCGCGAACTCGCTCAGGATGCGACTGGCGAATGCGTGGAGGGTCGACACCGCGGCGAGGTCGAGATCGGCGAGCGCATCACGGCACCGCTCCATCTCG
Source organism: uncultured Acidobacteriota bacterium (assembly GCA_963732655.1). GTDB lineage: Bacteria > Actinomycetota > Acidimicrobiia > Acidimicrobiales > SHLQ01 > CAVTWS01. The sequence continues at coordinate 957,089 of CAVTAI010000017.1, forward strand.
GCGCCCGATGCGGCGAGCAGGGCGCGCTCGAAACGGACGCGAACTCGGGTGGCCAACTCGGCGGCCGCAGCTTCGGTGAAGGTGATGGCGGCGATCGACGACATGCGCACGCCGTCGGTCAGGACGAGTTGGGCGATGCGCTCGACGAGTTGAGAGGTCTTGCCGGTGCCCGCTCCGGCTTCGACGAAGAGGGTGCTGCCGAGCGCGGTGTGGCTGATCCGATCACGCGTCGCCTGGTCGGCGGGGGAGCGGCCGATCGGGGGGCTCACGTCGAGCCACCTCGGGCTGATTCGCCGGGACCGGGTGCGCCCGGGTCGGCGGCCGGCACGAGATGCCGCCGAATGCGGATCTCGGGTGCGTCGACCTTGACCTCGGCCTGCTCGCCCCGATCGACGGGGCAGATGATGTCGAACTCGCAGTAGCGGCAGTTGTCGTGAGTCGAGAAGAAGGTCGACCACTCGCCGGGCACGGCGGGGAACGAGCCGTGGTCGATGCCGTCGACGATCGTCTGGAGCACCTCGATGAAACGTTCCCGAAGCGCAGGGTCCCACCGGTAGCCGAAACGCCGGAAGGCGCCCCGGGGTTCGACCATCCAGTAGTGGCTCGACGTGCCGCGTGCGCCGAGAAGCTGGACGGCGGCCTCGGCATACAGGCCGAGCTGCAACGTGGTGCCGGCACCGAAAGGATCGCGTTCGAGCGACGTGTAACGGTCACCGCGTCCGGTCTTGTAGTCGGACACCAAGATCTCGCCGTCGTCGGCACGGTCGATGCGATCGGCCACGCCTCGAAAGGCCAGCTCACGGCCGGACGGGAGCTCGAGCACGACCGGTGGCGCCTCGCCCATACCGAACCGGAGCTCGACGGCGATCGGCACCGACGAGGTCGCGGCTCGGTGGCGCTCCTCCACATCGAGGAACTCGTCGAGCCCGGCCACGAGGTCAGCCCGGACCGATTGCCAACGCAGGGCCCGCCCTGTCCGGCCCCGGATCTCGTAGCTCTCGAAGATCTCCCGGGCGAGCTCGTGCGCCCGCTCCCGTTGGGCGGGCGACCAGGGCTGGTCAGGCCGGGGAGGATTCGGGATGGCCTCGGCAACGAAGCGCTCCAGGGTCTCGTGGACGGCCGAGCCGCGATCGAGCGCCGAGAGTTCGAGGATGCGTTCGGGATCGTCACGGTCGGTGAGGCCGAGTACGTGGGCGAGGAAGTAGCGGAACCCGCAGCTCGCCCACGACTCCAACCGCGTGGGCGAGAGCGGCACCGAGGGAGAGAGATCGCCGCGCCGAGGTTGCCGTCCCACTCGGTGAAGGCGGACGACCGGCGGGCCGCGCTGGCCTCCAGTCCGCGACGAAACGGGAGGGCGACCGGGTGGTCATCCACCCGGCCGATCTGGCGGTGGTGGTGCCACAACTCGGCGAGGTCGCGCTCGATCAGATCCAACGGGGCGATAGCGCCGGTGATGCCGGCGACGTGCGACGGCACGACGGTCACGAGATCGGGGTCGTCGATCTGGTCGAGATCGGTGGCGTGGATGGGCCGCCCGGCCCGCTCGCTGGCCGAGGCCAGGAGCCAGCGGGACGGTATCGACGTGCGACCACGGCGGAGGTCGCCACGCGGGAAGGTGATGGTTCGCTCGCCCGCCGGCGCAGCCGCGAGCGCGGCGAGGAAGGCGCGGTGTTGATGGTGGAGCTGATCGGCCCGCAACGGGAGTAGCCCCCCTGCGCGGGCCCGGGTGGCGTCGGGCAGGACTGCGTCCTCGGCGCGCATCCCGGGGCACAGACCCTCGGTGAGTCCAACGACGAAGACGGCCCCGAGATCGAGCCCGATCACGGTTTCGAGCGGACCGTAGAACACGCCGTGCCCGAACCGGCCGCGGCGCCCGGCGGGGGTGTCGAGCTCGGCGGCCAAGGCCCGTTCGAACACCTCGGTCGAGGGCTGCGGATCGATCTCGTCGAGCGTGGCGAGGCGGGCGACGCAATCCTCCACCCGCTCGAACGCCTCCTGCTCGGCATCGGGCCACCACCCGTGAGTGTGGCCGGCCCCGAGGAGGTGATCGAGCAGCGCCTGCGCAGCGACGGACTTGGCGGCCCATGTGGGTGCACGATCGATGTCGTCGAGGTGCGACATCAGCCCCGACACGATGCCACTCAACCCGTCGATGTCGACGACGGTTCGTTGCAGCGGTTCGAGCGGTTCGGCCAACTCACCCGACATCACCCGGTCGGCGCGGCGGAGCAGGCGATCCCGGTAGCTCGTGAGTTTGGCGGACCAATCCCTCCGGCCGGCCACGATCCCCGCGTCCCGGGTGAGGAGCTCCCACGCGCCCGGGCGGCCGAGGCGTGATCCGGCCAGGACGGGGGCGTCGCTGATGAGGGCCATGACCCGATCGCGACGCCAGCGCTGGCTCGGCAGGTCGAGCGCCGCGAGGATGGTCCGCCCGGCGACGGTCGATGCGAGGGATCGCCGGGACGGCCCGTTGGCCGGCAACCCGGCATCGTTGAGATGGCGCTCGATCAGGGCGGCGTACGGATCGGGCGACGGGTAGAGAATCGCCACCCGATCGAGGTTCACGCCGCGCTCGACGACCGACACGATGCGCCGGACCACGGTGCGGATCTCTTCGTCGGCGTCGGTGACCGAGATGATGGAATCGGCGGCGATCGGCTCGAAACGACGGTCGTGCTCGACCGCGACGCCAGCCCGGCTGCACACCTCCACGACAGCCGAGTCGGCGGTGGCGACGCCGGTGAGGCCGACGAGCACGGTGGACGGAGCGGCACGCAGCACGGCACCGACCAGCCGGGTGAGCGGCGCAGTCAGTGGCGCGCCGGGGAGGAACCATATGAGGTGCCCCAGCTGTCGCGCCGCCTCGCCGAGATCGGATCGATCGGCCGCCGCATTCGCGATGTCCGCTTCCTGGTGGAACGGGCCGAGGCGATCCGCGATCGATTCGACCAGCGCGATGGCGCGGCCGGGCATGCCGCCGCCGGCACGGAGCTGCGCCCGGATCGGAGCGGGGAGCTGGGACACCTCGCCGAACAGCGACGCGACGCTGGCTTCGGTGGCGCGATGGCGGGCCGAGGCCGCAAACGGCCCGGGGTCCTCCGCCAGGGCGGCGCGGACGGCGGCGCCCAGCACGGGGTTGGTGAGAGGGCGGGAATCGAGCAGAAGGTCGGTGCTGAGCAGCTCGGCCAGGCGGAACGGGGTGACGAAACCGACGTTGGCGACGCCGTGTCGGCCCAGCGCGTGGCGAGCGGCGAGGCCGGCGAAGTTCGACGGGACCACCACGGTGACCGGGGCCAGCGCAGACTCGGCCTGCGCCGACGCGACGACGGCGCGCAACGCCGACATCGCCTCGGCCCCATGGCGCACGACCTCCACCCGTTCGATCACCAGCACGCAGGGTAGGCGAGCGGTGTGACAGTCAGCTCGAGGTCATGCTCCGGCGGCGCTGAGTACCGGGCTGCTTCCGCCGGATCAGCCGTGACGGTGACTGGACGGCACTCCGAGACGGTCAACCGTCGCGTTCTCGAAGTCGACCTCTATGAGTACTGCCGGCCCGTCGCCAACGACCCACGCATCGTGGCCCGGCGCGACATCGACAACGGCGGGAGCGACGTACTCGAGCGTGCAGCCGTCGGCGAACTCGAAATGAAGGGAACCCTCCATGAGGAACCCGGCGTGCGCGTGCTCGCATCGCTCGGTGTCGACGAGCGGGCCGATGTCGGTCGACCACCGCATCCCGGGCGGGTAGGTCATCCGCTTGATGCGGGCATCGCCGACGTTGCCGACATCGATGCCGACCGGCCCGAACGACACACGACGGGCACCGGACACGACCGAGATCGGCTTCTGATCCATCGCGCCACGGTATCCCCAAAGCGTGTCGGTAACCGAGCGCGCCGGGGGTGACTGGCCTGGCTGAGGGTTGGCCGCGGCTCGACGGGCTCTGCGACGTTGATCGACCGACGTCAGTCGGCGCTGTGTTCCGGCCGCGACAGCTCGCCGGACGCGATGGCGGCGATCGCCGAGACGATCTCAGCGCCGACGGTTTGACCGGCCGAGGCCGACGGCTCCGAATCGGCCGACGCCCCGACCGGATCGTCGACGGGTGCGGCCGGAGGGCCACCACCTCGGCCGTTCCTGCCGCGCACGGCCCCGATGAGCGACGCGGCGAGGCCTTCGAAAGCATCCACCGCCGCCGGTGACCAGCACGTCGGGCACGACCTGGATGTGGCCCTCGCTCACGGCGCTTGGCGACGGCGACGAGCGCCGTGGCGGTCTCGCCGATCGCCACTCGCTGGGCCTCGAAGCCTTCGGCCTTGCGCCAGGCCCAGAGCCTCGGTCGGCCTTGGCCTCGGCCAGGCCGATCGCTTCGACCCGGGCCGCCTCGGCCCGGCCGGTGCAACTCGCACGTAGGCTGGCCTCGCCCTGGGCCTGGGCCTTGCGGGCCTCGGCGTCGTTGCGGTTGATCTCGATGCTCACCTGCGGACTGTGCGAGCTGGCCCTGCATGTCGGCGGTGCCTCTTGGCCTTCTCGATCTCGATGCGAGCGGTCTGGGCCCGCTGCTGCTCCTCGAACGTCGCCTTCTCCTGCTTGGCGATCTCGCGCTGGGTCAGGACCTTCACCAGCTCGGCGGGGAACTCCACGTCTTGGATGTACACGCCCTGGGTCTCGACCTCGTAGGCGGCGAGGTATCCGGTGATGGCTTCGAGCGCCGACCGCTGCACCGCATGCGGGTCTCGATGAAGCTGATGGCCTCCTGACCGCTGGAGCGTGTTGCGGAAGTGGTTCCCGACGGCCGACTGCAGGACCTCGTTGACCAGGTTCAGCATGGTGCCCACCATGGAGATCACCTTGGGGGCCTTGGTGTCGGGCACGTGGATCTGCACCTGCAGGTCGATCGTGAACACGAAGCCCTCACGGCTCTTGCCCTCGATGGGTGACAGGTGGGCGTCGAGGTTGTGCGCCTGACGACACTGCGGCTGGCCCAGTTCAGGGTGAGGATGCTGACGTGGGCACGATCTCGGCCGCGTAACACCGAGGGTTGATCGGGTACTTGCCCGTGCGCAGCGGCTCCTGCCAGATGCCGCGGTGGCCGGGACGGACGATCGAGCCGAACTTGAACTCGCTCGCCCGAGGTGTCGAGGGTGGGCAGGCCCGACGAACGACTTGATGACGGCCACCTCGCCCTGCTTGACCACGAGCATCGGCACGAGTTCGACCCGGACCAGGAACGGGTTGAGCAGGTATGCGCCGTACAACAGCGGATCGTGCTGCAGGCCGATGCGCCCGCCCTCGTCCATGAAGTCCTGGAAGTCCTGGTAGTTGTTGTGCAACTGGTTCTTGGAGCCGAGGAGCACCTCGATGACCTGGGCGTCCATCGAACCGTCGGCTTCCATCCGCACGACGTCGTCGAAGCCGCCGAGCCGGCTGGCGATGTCGCCCGACTCGAGGGGCTCGCCTTCGAGTGCGGTGACGATGCCGACGACGTCGCTGCCCGGCTTGGGGCGCGATGACGGTGACCCGGAGCTGGTCGGCGGTGAGGCCGAACGACTCGGGGCTGAGACCCTGCTTGCGAGACACCCCGAGGTCCGACGAGATGGGGACGCCGTAGATGTTGGGGGCCGTCATCACGAGGAAACCGACGGGATGGATCGGGAGCAGGGTGCCCGGGGCGAGGACGGGACGCTGTACGCCCTTTTGGCCACCGTGGGCGAGGAAGCCCGGCAGGTCGGAGAAGTTGCCGAACTCGGGCTTGTACACCGCGCTCTTGGCGCCGATGGGCAGGGCCGCGCCGAGCTGGGCGATCACGACGCCGATCTCGCCAGCCGGAACCTGCACCCACGGGTGGCGCTGGACGGCGAAGATGGGCCAGAGCTTGAATCGCAGGCCCGGCATGAGCAGCTCGGCTTGATAGCCGGCTTCGCCGTGGAAGCCGATGGGGTCGTCGTCCTTCAGGCGTTTGAAGGCGAGCCGCTTGTTGACCAGACCGACCTCGGCCGGTCCGACCAAGACGAGCGACTTCAAAGCGAAGACGATCGCGACGAGAGCGATCACGCCGATCAGGATGAGCATGGGGTTCCTCACGTTGGATTTCGGGCCCGGACACGTTGTCGAGGCTCGGCCGACCAGACTTCCCGGCTCACCTTTGGTGGTGTCATGTCAACCACACCACTTCTGATCGAACACCCGCCCGGTGGTGCCGTCAAGGACTTTCTGTTCGTCAGGCCCCAGGCGGGAACCGGCGTGTCTCGCTCGCTACGGTGACGGCAATGGACGGATCAGCCGAGATGGCGCGACCACGGCTCATCACCCGCCGACGACTGTTGGCGGTCGGCGGCGGGGTCCTCGCCGCCGGGGGCGGCGTACATCGGCGCGGCCGCGGCCGGTGTGGAGCTGCCGGTGTCGGCGCGGGTACGCCGGGCGCTCGGGTCGTGCGGCGACGATCCCGGGCTCGCCGCCGGGGCGCGGGTCGGGCCGAAGGTGTATGGCGAGCTCGATGGGGGTGGCGCCCCGAGCCGTCGGAATGGATCGTGTCCTACCCGCCCGCGGCACACGCCCGGATCCAGCACGAACCTGGGTGTCATCGTCGTCCTGCACGGGGTCCAGGGTTTCGCCGCGCACGCCTTCGAACCCAACCACGGTCTCGACCGATTCCAGGCGGCCGCCGTCGCCCTGGGGCTTCCGCCATTTGTGCTCGCGGTGGCCGACGGCGGGCCCACCCTTTGGTTCGACCGCCCGGACGGTGAGCGTCCCCAGTCGTTGATCGTCGAGGGTCTGCTCCCGGTCATCGCGGACCTCGGGCTCTCGACCGAACGTGTCGCGCTCTACGGTTGGGGCTCGGGCGGGTACGGGGCGATCTTGTTGCTCGAGCGACTGGGGATCGAACGTGTCACCGCAGTGGCGTCGACTTCGCCCGCCCTGTTCTCGAGGTGGGATGAGGTCGACGGGTACCACGCCGACGAAGCCGAGTACGAACGCCTCGATGCGTTCGACCGGATCGGCCTGCTGGAACAGGTGCCGTATCGGGTCACCTGTGGCGACGAGGACCCATTCGCGGACGAGGTCGAGCGATTTCGAGCGGCGTTTCCCGTCGCTCCCGTCGGAGGCATCGAGGCGGGCTGCCGTGACCAGGCGTACTGGCATCGCGCCCACCCGGACATGCTGGCCTACCTGGCGCCCTCGCTCGGTCCGAGCTGAATCGCCCGCGCGCCTGCGAACTGCGCGCGCCCGCCGACCGGTTGGGGTAGGCGTGCGCGCGCAGTTCGGGGGTGGGCAGGGGGTGGCGGTGCCCGCGGGCGAACTGCGCCGCGCCAGCCGACCGGTGGGGTAGGCGTGCGCGCGCAGTTCGGGGGTGGCGGTGGGTGGAGCGCGGGTCGCGCGGGGTCAGGTGTCGGTCGACTTGCCGAGCGTGGTGGCGGGGCTGGCGGTTGCTCCCGGCAGGTGGCGGCGGCGCTCGAAGAGCTCCTCGGCCGCTTCCTGGGCCCGCCGGGCCACGGTGGGGACATCGACGGATGTCACCTGGCCACCCTCGACCAGCTGCCGACCTCGCACCCACACGTCGGCGACGTCGTGCGCCGAGGCGGTGAACACCAGGTGGGCGGGCACGTTGAAGTCGGCGCCGTGGAGCAGGGGCACGAAGTGCAGCGACCGTAGGTCGACGGTCACGATGTCGGCGTCCTTGCCGGGTTCGAGGGTGCCCGTCACCGAGTCGAGGCCCAAGGCCCGAGCCCCGGACCGGGTCGCCATGTCGAGGATGTCCCACGGATCGCCCGATGTCGGGTCGAGGGTGCTGACCTTTTGCAGGAGGGAAGCGAACTTCATCTCCTCGAGCATGTCGAGGTTGTTGTTCTCCTTCTCCCCATCCGTACCGAGGCCGACGGTCAGGCCCTGGTCGCGGTAGAAGCCGACACGGGCGGCTCCCGAGGACAGCTTCATGTTGGAACACGGGCAGTGGGCCACGGCCGAGCCCGTCTGAACGAGCACCTGGACTTCGCGGTCATCGAGCCACACGCCGTGGGCGATCACTGTCGATGGGCCGAGGATGCCTCGGTTGTAGAACTCTTCGATGGGTCGCCGCCCGAACTGGCGCAGGCATTCCTGCACCTCCCAGATCGATTCCGACGAGTGGGTGTGGATGCCGGTGCCGAACTCCTGAGCCAGGTCGGCGGCGTCGCGGAACATCTGGGGGGAGCAGTAGAAGATGTGCTCCAACCCGACCCACGTGCGCACCCGCCCCTCCGCCGCGGTGAGGTGTGTCTCGAGCAGCCGTCGGTTCGTCTCGAGGGTCTCGAAGTAGTCGTAGAGATCGGCGGTGTAAGGGGCCAGGGTGGCTCGGATGCCGATGGACTCGGCTGCTCGCGCCGAGCCCTCCATGTAGCGCCACATGTCGAGGACCGAGGTGGTGCCGCCGCGCAGACCTTCCGTGTACGCCATCCATGAGGCCGCTTCGGCGATCTCCGGGGTCAGCGCCCGATGAGCGGGATCGACGTGGTTCTCCAACCACTCCCACAACGCCAGTGACTCCGCGGTTCCGCGGAGGAGGCCGGAGTGCAGGTGACAGTTGTGGAGGCCAGGGATCACCGCATGCCCGGAGGCGTCGACGGTCGGCACCCTCCCGGCCGCCTCGTGACGGTCGATGTCCTCCACTGGTCCGACGGCGGCGATCCGGCCGTCGAGCACCAGGACCGATCCGGGATCGTGGACGACCTTGCTGCCCTCCATCGGCAGGACGATGCCGTTGCGGATCAAGACGTCGGACACGTCAGCCTCCCTCGGTAGGTGCGGCGAGTGTATGACGGGCCGCTTCGGTGATCTGCGGCCGGCGCGTGACAAGGGCAAAAACATCCTCTAATCTGCAACCATATGGTTGTAGACCGACTCCCGGAATCGGGCGGGGCGCACCACGATGAGAGCCGGTGGGCCGACCTCGTCTTCCATGCTCTCGCCGACGCGACCCGTCGCGACATCGTCGCCATCTCCCTGCACGAACCGTGCTCGGTGTCGGCGCTGGCTCGCCGCTACCCGATGAGCATCACGGCGGTCCAGAAGCACGTCAACGTGCTCGAGCGCGCCGGGTTGGTGTGTAAACACCGCCACGGGAGGGAACAGATCGTGATCGGGCAGAACGACGCATTGGCCCGCGGGCGAGGCCTGCTGGCCCAGCTGGAGAACGTGTGGCGCGACCGACTCGATCGATTCGCCCACGTGCTCGATGACCCCGGCTCCCCGAATGAACCACAACCCCAAACCAACCAAGGAGTCACCCGACCATGACTGTCACCGCGGTGAACAAGGACGCGTCCGCGCTCACCATGACCATCACATCCACCTACGACGCACCACCTGATCGGGTGTGGACGCTGTGGGAGAACCCTCGCCTGCTGGAGCGGTGGTGGGGGCCGCCCACCTACCCCGCCACCTTCGTCGACCATGCCCTCACCCCCGGCAGCAAGGTCAGCTACTTCATGACCGGCCCCGATGGCGACCGCGCCCACGGATGGTGGGAGATCCTCGCCGTCGATCCGCCGAACCGGCTCACCTTCCAGGATGGGTTCGCCGACGACTCCGGACAGCCCAACCCGGACATGCCGGCCATGCGTATGGAGGTGACGTTGACCCCGCGGTCCGGAGGCGGCACCACGATGGACATCGCCACCACGTTCCCGTCGGCCGACGCGATGGAACAGGTCCTGGCGATGGGCATCGACGAGGGGATGACGGAAGCGCTGGGCCAGACCGACGCACTGCTGGCCGAGGTCCGGTCCAGCTCCTGAACCGACGGAGGTAGCGTGCGGGGCGATGAAGCCGCCCTCGTTCGACTACGCGGATCCCGACGACATCGATGCCGTGCTCGAGCTGCTCGCCGAACATGGCGACGATGCCGTCGTGATCGCTGGCGGCCAGAGCCTCATCCCGCTCCTGAACCTGCGACTGGCCCGGCCGGCGTTGGTCGTCGACCCCGGCCGGGTCGACACGCTGCGGGAGTTCGTCGTCGACGCCCAAGGTCTGCGAGCGGGCGCCATGGCCCGCATGCTCGATGTCGAAGAGGCGCTCGCCGCAGCGACCGTTCCGGGTCTCACGGAGTCGCTGGCGCACGTGGCGCATCGCCCGATCCGCGCCCGAGCCACCCTCGGCGGGAGCATGGCCCACGCCGACCCGGCGGCCGAGCTGCCCGCCCTGATGCTGGCGGCCGACGGAGCGGTGGTGCTCCGGAGCCGGGATCGGGGCGAGCGGGTCGTGCCGGTCCGTCAGTTCCTCCACGGTCCGTTGATGACCGATCGGCAGCCCGACGAGCTCCTCGTCGAAGTCCGGATTCCTCGCCACCCCGGACGGCTGGTTGTCCGTGAGCTGGCCCCCCGGCCGGGGGACTTCGCGCTCGTCGGCTGCGTCGCCGGGTTCGCCACCGTGGCCGGGCGGATCGACTCGCCGGCCATCGTCGTGTTCGGCGCCGGGGGAACCGCGATGCGGTGCGCCGAAGCGGAACAGGCGCTCCTCGGACAGGAACCGTCGTCGGTGGTGCTCGCTGAAGCGGCGTCGATCGTGAGGGACACGGTGGAGGCCCGCGACGACAGCCACGCCTCGGCCCGGTACCGGCGTCACGTGGCCGCCATCCTCGTCGCCCGCTCGTTGGCGAGTGTGGCATGACCGGGCGCCGGCAGGTTGCGTTGACCGTCAACGGCGAAGCGCTCGTCGTCGAGGTCGAACCGCGCACGCTCCTGAGCGACGCGCTCCGCCATCACCTCGGGCTCACCGGCACCCACGTCGGGTGTGAACAGGGGGCGTGCGGCGCCTGCACCATCATCGCTGACGGTCGGGCGCAGCGGTCCTGCCTCACCCTCGCCGTTCAGGCCGCCGGCGCTGAGCTCGTCACCATCGAAGGGGTGGGCGGCCCGGTCGATGGCGGACACGTGGGTGCACATCCCGTTCAAGCCGCGTTTCACGACCAGCACGGTCTGCAGTGTGGATTCTGCACGCCGGGAATCGTGTTGTCGCTCGTGGCCGCCCATCGAGGAGGGATCGACCTCGACACGGCCCGGTCGGAGATCCTCGATGGCCACATCTGCCGGTGCACCGGGTACGTCAACATCCGTGCCGCCGTCGATCAGGCCTGGGCGGCCCTGTCCCAGGACGAGACGTCATGACGCCCCATGTTGGTCGGCGTACACCACGGGTCAACGATCACAAGGCGCTTCGTGGCACCGGTCGCTACCTCGACGACATCGTGGTGCCGGGACTCCGGGAGGCGGCGGTCCTGCGCAGCCCCGTCGCCCACGGGGTCATCACGTCGGTGACGGCGTCGACCCTGCCGGCCGGCGCCGATTTCGTCGGACCAGCGGCGATCGAGCAGCGATGCCACGGCCAGCTCCCGGTGCTCTGGGTCATCGGCGACCAAGATCAGCGCCACACGCCCGTCGTCGATGCCCATCTGCGGTACGTGGGGCAACCGATCGGTGTCGTGGTCGCCTCGAACCGGTACGAGGCCGAGGATGGAATCGACGACATCGACCTCGGGATCGACGACCTCCCACCGGTCGCCACCATGGAGGCGGCGCTGGCCCCCGGTGCGCCGCTGCTCTACCCCGATCGCCGATCGAACGTCCTGGCGACGTTCGAAGCCGGGGATACGGTCGCCCACACGGACGAGGTTTTCGCCCGCGCCGATCAGGTGCTGTCGACGACCATCCGCATCGGCCGAGTGCATGGCCTGCCGATGGAGACGCGGGGTGTGCTGGTGGTCCCGGAACCGGACGGGCGCCTCACGGTGTACACGTCGACCCAGGCGCCCCACGCCGTACGCGATGTCATCTGCGAGGTGCTCGAGCTCCGCCGCTCAGCGGTGCGGGTGGTCGCCCCCGATGTCGGGGGTGGGTTCGGCTTGAAGGACCATCTCTACGAGGACGAGATGATGGTCATCGTCGCCGCCCTCGAGCTCGGGTGCCCGGTGAAGTGGGTCGAAGACCGGTTCGAATCCCTGGTGGCCACCACCCACGCCCGAGATGAGCTCCACGAGATCGACGTGGCCTTCGATCGCGACGGCATCCTGCGGGGCCTTCGAGTCGAGGGGTGCCGCAACGCCGGCGGGAGATTCGCGGTGTTCGGAGGCGGCCCGCTGTTCACCGCGTACGGCAACCTGCCCGGGCCGTACCGATGGGACGCGGTGCGCGGCGTCGGCCGGCTGGTCGCCACCACCACCATGTCCACCGGCGCGTATCGGGGCTTCGGTCAGACGCAGGCCGCGATGATCCGGGAACGTGCGGTCGATCTCGTGGCCGCCGAGCTCGGAATCGACCCCGTGCATCTTCGGATCCGGAACATGCTCGGTCCCGACGAACTGCCCTACACCACTCGCACCCACCTGACCTTCGACAACGGGGACTACCCGGCCGCCTTGACGCGAGCCGCCGAGATGGTCGCCGAGTCGCCGACGCCCGACGACGGCCGGAGACGTGGGGTGGGGTTCTGCAGCTACGTCCAGATGGCCGGCATCGGCAACAGCGACGCGAACGAGCTGATCGGCTTGGCCATCGGCGGCTACGAGACGGCGGTCGTTCGCATGGAGCCCGACGGTTCGGTTCGGGTGGCCACAGGTGTATCTCCCCATGGCCAGGGCCTCGAGACGTCCATCCCCCAGCTCGTCGCGGATCAGCTGGGTGTCGATCCGTCGTCGATCGAGCTGGTCCACGGCGACACCGATACCACGCCCTACTCCGCATACGGCACGGCGGCCTCACGGTCGATGGCGGTGGGCGGTGGCAGTGCGTTGGTGGCCAGCCGGCGGGTGGCCGACCAGATCGCTGCCGTGGCCGCCGAGATGCTCGAGGCGAACCCGGCCGACATCGAGCTGGTCGACGGGAGGGCCCGGGTGGTGGGGACCGAGGTCTCGGTCGGCATCGTCGACGTGGCCCGCCGGGCGTGGCAGGGGTTTCGTCTACCGGAGGGGATGGAGCCCGGGCTCCAGGCCACCTACGCCTACGACCCGCCGAGCGCCACCTTCTCCTACGCCACGCACGCGTGCCGGGTGGCCATCGACGAGTCGACGGGACAGGTCGAGGTCGAGGACTACGTCGTGGTCAACGACTGCGGCACGATCGTGAACCCGATGATCGTCGAAGGGCAGATCCACGGCGGCGTCGCCCAGGGCATCGGTGCGGCGTTGATCGAGGCGGTCGGCTACGACGCCGACGGTCAGCCGCAGTCGTCGACCCTGCTCGATTACCAGGTGCCGGTCAGCGCCACCGTGCCCGATATCCGCATCGAGCACATCGAGACGCCGAGCCCCTACACGCCCGGTGGAATGAAGGGCATGGGTGAGGGCGGGACCAATGGGGCCTATGCCGCCGTCGTGAACGCGGTCGTCGCCGCGCTGCCCGAAGCTGACTGGTCGCGTCTCACGACACCGCTCACCCCCGACCGGGTGTGGAGCGCGCTCCACCCCGAAGGATCCTGAGCCCGTAGGCGCGGCAGAGCCCGCACCCCTTCAGGTGCGGGCTCCGGCTTCCCCGAGGAGGGTGGGCTGGGTCAGTCGTCCTGGTTCGGCGGGCAGACCGACTGACCGGTGTAGTCGTCGACCAGCTCGTTCACGAAGGTGAAGGTGAGCGTCTCGTTGGCTGCGACGGATCCTCGGCCGAGGAGGCCGCACTGGCCGTTGACGCTGGTGGCGAAATCGGTGAGGTCGCCGTTGGGGAACAGCTCCGAGATCACGCACGAGTCGCCGGCCGGAAGGTCGGTGATCAGGTACTCGCCATTGGTGAAGTCACCGGGATAGCTGAGGTCGATCCCGCCGGACTGCTGGCACTGGACATGGATGGTGAACTCGAAGTCGCCAGGCGGGGCAACCTTGATGACCCGGATGTTGCCATAGTCGGGCACGACTGGTGGCGGCGTGTTGACGAAGACGACGGTGACGTCGTCGGAGGCGATGCTGGGCGTTACCGGAACTGCTCCGCTCGGGGACACGGACCAACCGGTGGGGAGTGGTCCTCCGCCGACGCCGGTCTCCTCGACGGTGCACTGGTCGCCGACCTCGAGGGTGATCCCGGGGCCCGGATTGCTGATGACGAGCTCCTCACCGTGCGCATCGAGCGGGCCGAAGACGCCCGAGAACAGGTTCTGGCCCCCTCGTTCGCAGCTCACCACGTAGTAGAAGGCCGTGCCGTCCGCCGCCGTCGACGGGTTGAAGTTCTTGACGATGGTGAACTGGGCGGGGATCGGATCGGGCTCCTCGAGCGTGTTGCGGAACCGGATCGTGTTGTTGCCGCTCGCGTTGTTGATAGTGACGGTGCGAGGGTTCTGCGGGATGAAGGCCTGCCCGGCTTCGACATCGGTCTCGACCAACCAGGAGCCGAACGCGGCGCCCGCCGCCAGCGTCGTCTCGGTGACGATGCAGTCGGTGCCGAGCGGGAGCTCGGTGGGGTCCTGCACCTGAGCGCCGGTGAAGTCGTTCGGGTAGATGTAGGGGCCGCCGGTCGTGAACTCGCGGCCGTTGACATCGGTGCAGACGATGTCGAACCGGAACATGCCGTCCACCACATCGCTCTGCGGGAACCCGGGGTGCGTCTTGATGATCTTGAAGCTGCCCGTCGTCGGCGGCACGCCGGTTTCGTCGTCGCTCGAGGCCCGGGCGGTGGTCATGACGATGGCCACGAGCGCCACCACCGCGGCCAGCAGGACAAGGCGGAACGCCAAACGTCCGCGAAGTGCAGAACTCATCGGTCAATCTCCCATTTCGTGCATCGCCGGTGCCTCGCACCGCTGTGCGTGACGGTCTACCACACGCTGCGTGAGATAGCGCGAGAAGGGGTCAAATGACCCTCATTTTTCACCCAGTGCGAGATATGTCACGAACGTGGTGACACGAACGGAGGCGGGCGGGCGTCGATTGGCTCGGTGGTGTGACCTCGCATCGGGTCGCCCTCGGTAGCGTGTCCGCATGGCTGACACCTTCGACATGCACGATTTCAACCAGAACCTCATCGAGGAGTTCCGTTCGACCGGAGGGAACGTCTCCGGCGTCTTCGCGGGCCAGCCCCTCGTGATCGTCACGACGACCGGCGCCAAGTCTGGTCAGAAGCGCACGCTTCCGCTCGTCCACACCCGTGATGACGACAACATCGTGATCATCGCCTCGAAGGGCGGCGCTCCGGCGCACCCGCACTGGTTCCTCAACATGTTGGCGCACCCCGAGGTGACCGTCGAGTTGCCCGGCGAAACCTTCGAGGCTCGGGCACGCGTCACCGAGGGCGCCGAACGCGACCGTCTCTTTCGTGCGCAAGCCGACCTGATGCCCAACTTCGATGAGTACGCGGCGAACACCGATCGGGTGATCCCGGTGGTGGTGCTGGAGCGCGCCTGACCACGGGTCGTTTGGACCCGGGCGCCCCGTTCAGGACCAGTGGTTGCGGATCGCCTCCAGCGTTGCCGCCAGTTGAACCGGGCGCTGGATCATCGCCATGTGGCTGGCGTCCAGTTCAACGATGTCGGTCCGGGCGTAGCCGGCAAAGCGGCGTTGATTGTCCGGGAGGCAGATGGCATCGTCGGTGCACAACACCCACATCTTCCTCTCGACCCCGTAGTAGGGCGAGATGTCCACTGTCTCCATGGAGATCCCGGGCACCTCGCGAGTCATCATCCGAAGGCACATGGTCCACATGGCGCCGGTGAGGCCGTTGCCGAAGATCTCGAAGGCACGATCGGGATCCAGGATGTCCGGTTCTTTGTCGACGGCGGCGGCGATCGTCGCTCGGACGGTGTCCTGGAAGTCGGACGGCAGGGTGTCGATGATCGTGCCGCCATCCGGGGGCACCGTGCACGCCACGAAGATGATGCCGGCGCAGCGATCGCCGAGCCGCGCCGCGAGCCCGGGCATCGTGACCCCGGCCATGGAGTGCCCGACCAGGATCACCCGATCCAGCCCCGCCTCGTCGATGTCGGCAAGCGCCGAGTCGGCGAAGTCGTCGATCGTCAAACCCACCAGCGGCGTCGGATGCCGCCCGCGCCCTGGGAGATCGATGGCGAGGACGGGATCGGCGAGATGCGGGATGGTGGGATCCCAGCACGAGGCCGAGAAGCCGCCGCCATGGATGAGGACGAGGGGGAGGGGAGCCATGTGCTCCATCTTGACCGGTTCTGGGCGAGCGGCGCTCGTCGGTGTGTAGTACAACCCTGACGGACCTCGGAGGTGCCCATGGCCGACACGTTCTCCTTCACCAAACTCGTCGTCGCCGATCTGGAGGCGTGTGAAGCGTTCTACGTGAGCGTGTTCGGACTGGAGAAGGTGGCGCGGGTGTCGGCGGACATCGCCGGCCGGCCGATCGAGGAGATCATGTTCAAGCCGACCTCGCCGGGCAGCTCGTCGTTCATCTTGTTGGCGTACGCGGACCGCAGCACGCCGTCCTCCGAGGAGGTGATCCTCGGCATGACCACCGAGGATTTGGACGGGATGATCGAGCGGGCGATCGCCGCTGGCGGCTCGCTCGCCGATCCGCCGCGGACCATGGAGCAGCACGGGGTCAGGGTGGCGTTCGTCGTCGATCCGGAAGGCCACCTCATCGAAGCCGTCCAGATGCTCGCGTGACCCTCGAGTACCTCAGCGGGCGTGGATGTAGTCGAGCAGTTCCCGGGCGTCGTTCTCGAGCTCGCCGACGCGCTGCTTGACGGCGTCGCCGATGCTGATGAGGCCGATCATCGCGCCGTCGGTGACGACAGGAAGGTGGCGGAACCGACGTTCCGTCATGAGCGCCATCACCTCGGCCACCGTGGTGCCGAGCTCGCACGTCTCGACCGGGCTCGACATGATGGTTGACACTGGGTGGTCGAGCACCCCTGGCCCAGTGCGGCTCAGCGCCCGCACGACATCTCGTTCCGACAAGATGCCGATGACATCACGTCCGGTGGTAGATACGACTACCGCGCCGACGCCGTGACGGTCCAGCACTGCGACTGCCTCGGAGATGGTGATCGACGGTTCGACCCAGGCGACGTCGGAACCCTTCCTCTCGAGTACGACCTTGACCGAGCTTGTGCTCATGCGACTCTCCTCTCTGCTGTTCTCCTCGGATCTCCCAGATGTGACACCCGTCATTGTCGCGCCGGTCACCGTCGAAGTGAAGGGGCCAACGCGTATGGCATGGTTGACACCCGCCGTGGCTCGTGCGAATGTCGATCCACATCCGACTCGTCATGTTGGGGGTTGACCATGCTCGTCATTCCCGCTCCGGCCCAGGCAGTGCTGGGGTCCGACGCCGTGGCCCACGTGTGGACGCGCAATGCGAATGGTTCGCCGCAGGTCTCGGTCGTGTGGGTCGTCGCACGCGACGACGAGATCCTGTTCGGCACCGACGCCAGCAGCGTCAAGGCTCGCAACCTGCAACGAGATCCGAAGGTCATCTTGTCGATCGAGGACACCGTCCGGAACAGCCGCGGCTTCCAACGTCACCTCGTCGTTCGGGGTCAGGCGATCATCGAACCCGGTCCCGATCCCGAGCTGATGGACCGGTTGGCCATGAAGTACATGGGCCTGACCCGCCATCCGCTGGCCTTGCGCGATTCGCCGACATCGGTCGTCGTCCGGGTCACCGTCGAGCGCATCAGCGGAGTCGGCCCGTGGATCGACGAGGTGGCCGCCTGACCGTCGTCTCGATCGCGCTCAGGGCGGCGGCGGTAACCTCGCGGCCATGACGACGTCGGGTCCGGTGGGCATCGAGGTGGCCGGCGTCGCCAAACGATTCGGTTCGACGCCGGTGCTGCACGATGTCTCGGTCGGCGTTCAACCGGGCGGTACCCTGGCGTTGCTCGGTCCCAGCGGGTGCGGCAAGACGACGTTGCTCCGCTTGATCGCTGGCCTCGAACGGCCGGACGCCGGCATCGTGCGCATCGGGGAGCGGATCGTGGCGGGTCCGGGGCTGTGGTTGCCGCCCGAGCGTCGGCGGGTCGGCATGGTGTTCCAGGACTGGGCGCTGTTCCCGCATCTGAGCGTCCACGACAATGTCGGTTTCGGCTTGGCCAAGGCCGATCGCCGATCCGGGCGGGTGGAGCAGGTGCTCGACATGGTCGGTTTGGCGGGCCAGGCTCGGCGCCTGCCGGGAACCTTGTCCGGTGGTCAGCAGCAACGGGTCGCTCTGGCCCGGGCGCTGGCGCCTGAGCCCGATGTGCTCCTGCTCGACGAACCGTTCTCCAACCTCGATGCGTCGCTGCGGGTGCAGGTCCGGCGCGACGTACGAGCTCTGTTGACCGACATCGCCATCACCGCGGTGTTCGTCACCCACGACCAGGAAGAGGCGTTCTACCTGGGTGACCAGGTGGCCGTGCTGCACGAGGGACGGATGGTTCAGCAGGGTGCGCCGGCCGAGATCTACACCGATCCGGTCACACCCTGGGTCGCCGGCTTCGTCGGCGAAGCCAACCTCGTACCGGGGACGGCCCGCGGCGGCACCGCCGACACCGCGCTCGGTCCCATCACGTTGCGGGGCTCCTTCGACGGACAGGTCGCCGTTCTGGTTCGACCCGAGGACATGGCGGTCGCCTCCGGTGGGCCGAGCCAGGTGCTCGAGGTCGAGTACTACGGGCACGACTGCGCCTACCGAGTCGCCGTCGGCGGGCTCGAACTGAGGGTGCGGGCCGAGACCCCGCCCGACCACGTTCGAGGAGACGCGGTTCAGGTGGTTCACCGGGGCGATCCCGCCGTGGCGTGGGCTGCTGGCGAGGCGAGCGACAGTGGTGTCTGAGAACCGGGCAGGAAGTGTTAGGTCAGCTTTACAGATCATGGGTAGCGTGGTTACGATGCTCCCCATGTTCACCAGGAAAGCCATTCCCACCAGGATCGCCACCAGCCGTTCAGGATCGCGCCTCCGCTGCGGTCTCGTCGCGGCCCTGCTCGTGTCGCTCGCCGCCACTTCGTGTGGCGACGACGATGACCGCGCCGAAGGGGGCGGCACCTTGACGGTGTACTCCGGCCGGTCCGAGGAGCTCATCGCTCCGATCTTCGATGCTTTCTCCGCTGAGACGGGGATCGACGTCGACGTGAAGTACGGCGACTCCGCCGAGCTCGCCCTGCTCATCGAGACCGAGGGCGACGCCTCGACCGCCGACATGTTCATCTCCCAGAGCCCCGGCGCCGTCAGCTATCTCGACGGCCTCGGCCGGCTGTCCGAGCTCCCGGCGGACGTGATCGGCCAGGTCGATGAGGCCTACCGCGCCACGGACGGCACGTGGACCGGGGTCACCGGCCGGGTGCGAACCCTCGTCTACAACACCGATCTGGTCGATCCGGCCTCGCTCCCTGATTCCGTGCTCGACCTTGCCGACCCCGCCTATGCCGGGCAGGTCGGCGTCGCCCCCACCAACGGTTCGTTCCAGGACTTCGTGACCGCCATGCGCCTGGCCCTCGGTGACGACGAAACCGCGTCGTGGCTCGACGGGATGGCCGCGAACGAGTCGCCGGCGTACGACCGCAACTCCGCCATCGTCGAGGCGGTCTCGCGCGGTGAGATCCCGATGGGCCTGGTGAACCACTACTACGTGCTCGAGTTCAAGGCCGAAGATCCGAACGCCCCGCTCGCCAACCACTTCTTCCCGGCGACCGACCTCGGCTCGCTGCTCATCACGACCGGCGTGAGCATCGTCGACACCGCCGACGATGTACCGGCGGCCGAGCAGCTCCTCGCGTTCTTCTTGACGCCCGAAGCGCAGACGATGTTCAGCGCCGGCGAGGGTGAGTACCCGCTGATCGCCGGTGTGCCCGTCCCGGAAAGCCTTCCTGAGTTGAGTGGGCTGGGGTACGTCATCGACCTCGACGAGCTGGGTGGTGGCCTGGCCCGTACGACCGAGCTGATCGCCGAGAGTGGCCTCAGCTGACCTGACGGTTCGCGCTCAAGCCGGCGGCCTCGTCCCGCCGGCTCTGGCGCGCCTCGGCCGACGACGCGCCGGTGGGGGTGCTCCGCCGCTGCTGACCATCGTGGGCCTCGCCACCGGCCTCGTGTTCCTCGCGCCGGTCGTGTGGCTGATCGATCAGAACCTGGAGCTCGGCTCTGATGTCGTCGAGGTGGCCACGGACGACCGCACGCTCGGCTCGTTGTGGCGCACGGTCGAGCTGGCCGCGGCCGTCTCGCTCTCGGCGGCGGTCGTCGGCACCACTTTGGCGTGGCTGGTCATCCGCACCGATCTCCCGGGTCGGCGGGTGGTGCGGTTGCTGGCCCCGCTGCCGCTGGTCTTCCCATCGTTCGTCGCCGCCACAGCGCTCATCGCCGGGTTCGCCAAGGGCGGCCTCATCGAGCAGCTGCTCGGCCCGCTCGGGGTCGATGACCTTCCCGAGGTGCGAGGGTTCCGGGGCGCCTTCGTGGCCTTGACCCTGTTCACCTACCCCTACGTGTACCTGCCCGTCGCGGCGCGTTTGTCGGCCTTGCCGCCGTCGCTCGAGGAGTCGGCCCGGTTGCTCGGTCACGGGCCCTGGTCATCGTTTCGCAAGATCGTCCTTCCCCAGATCTCCTCGTCGATCGGTGCCGGCTCGCTGCTCGTGGCCCTGTACGCCATCTCCGAGTTCGGCGCCACGGCGTTGCTCCGGTACGACACGCTGACGGTCCGCATCTACGAGAACCGCCTGTACAACCGTCCGGCGGCGATGGCGGCCAGCCTGGTGCTGGCTGCGCTGGCGTTGCTCGTCGTGACCGCGGAACGCACGACTGCCCGATTCCGTCCCCCGGCCACCACGATGGGGAACCGGCCGGCGATGACGGTCCCGCTCGGGCGCTGGAAGCTTCCCTCGCTGGCGGTCGTCGGCGCCGTGCTGTTCGGCGCGTTAGCTGCCCCGGTCGCCGTGCTGTCCTATTGGGCGATCCGCGGGTTGGTCAACGATCGCACCACCACCCTGGCCACCGACCCGGGTGCGCTGGCCCTGCCGGCCTGGCACACCATCACCCTCGGCGTTGTCACGGCCGTGGTCGCCGTGACCGTGCTGCTCCCGTTGGCGTTCCTCGTCGGCCGGCACCGATCGCGGGCCGGTGGTGTCGCCAACACCATGGTCGTCGCCGGTTTCGCCATGCCCGGGCTCATCATCGCCTTGTCACTCGTGTGGTGGGTGTTGGAGATCGACGTGCTCCAGACGTGGTACCAGACCCTTCCCGTCGTGGTCGCCGCGTACGTCCTCCACTTCGGCGCGCAGGCGGCTCGTACCGCTCAGATCGCCGTGGCCGCCGTGCCGACCCGCCTCGACGACGCGGCGAAACTGTTGGGCGCCGGACTCGGACGGAGGCTGACCCGCATCGACCTCCCCTTGATGGCGCCGGGGCTCGCCGCCGGGATGGGGCTGGTCTTGCTCTCCACGATGAAGGAGCTCCCCGCCACGCTGCTGCTCGCACCGCCGGACTACAACACGCTGGCGACGCGGATCTGGTCCGCCACCGACGCCGGCCGCCTGGCCCAAGCCTCGTTCGGCGCGCTCGCGCTGGTGCTGCTCTCGGGTGTTCTCACGTGGCTGCTCGTGATCCGGGCCGGGGAGACCGCACACGGTTGACGGGCGCCGGTCAGCGGGCGAGAGCGGGGCGCTCGTCCTCTTGCGGCGCAGGCGAAAATCAGACCGTTCCGGCTCGGAGGGTCTCGGTCAACTGGTCAGGCGTGAGGATCCGGGTGGGCCCGAGAGCTTCGAGCCGGTCGCGAGTGCGGTCTCCGAACGCCTTTCCGTCAATAGTGAGGAAGACGTCGCGGCCCGAATGGAGGTGGGCTTCGTAGACCAACGCATCACGCACCTGGCGGCGTTGCCCGCTCGTCAGCGCTGAACTCCGGAACCTGTGAACGAACCGTTGCTGATGATCCGGTGGATCGCTCCGATTCGAACCACCTCAAACTCATTGGCCACGCGGCAGTAGCCGACAAGCGAATCTCCAACCGTCGCGAGTTCGGGATTAACCGGGAGGTCGGAGGGAAAGTCGTTGCCTCGCTCGCGGCGGACGGTGGTCGTTGAAGCCCATGTCACCGCATAGAGCTCAGTGGCATGGCGAAGTTGCGCGAACCTTTCGTCAAGCACACAGGTATCGACGGTCACCGACATGCTGGAGGCAGCAATTGTCTCGATGGCGCAAGCCTAACCATCCGTGGCCGTGTGTTCAGCGGGCGACGGCGGCGCCGCTGGCGAGGAGCGCGTCGACCGCGTCGGCGGTGAGACCGACCTCCCGTAAGACTTCGACGGTGTGCTCGCCGAGCGCAGGGGGCGCCCGGTCCAGGCGAGCCTCGAGGTCGCCGAAGTGCCACATGGCACCGGGCTGCTCGAAGCGGCCCCACTCGGCGTGATCGTACGTGGCGACGAGACCGGCGGCCTGATTGTCCGGATCGTCGAAGAAGGGGTACCGCTGGGCCAGCCGCACCGGCTCGCACGCCACGCCCGAGGCCCCCAAACGCTTGCACAAAACGGCCGCCTCGAGTGTCGCCACCGCGTCGGTGATGCCTTCAGGGGAGGTCGCCCCTGCGCCGGCGACGAGCTTCTCGATGTCGGCCTCGGTGTCGGCGGCGATCGCCACCCAGCCGTCGGCGCAGGCGACGATGCGGCGCCCGGGCCCCAGCGCCAGCTGATCCCGGTCGAGGTGGGCGTACGGTTCGAGCTCACCGCCGGCACCGACGTACGTCTCGCTGTTGGTCATCACCGCGGCCCCGAGCAGTGACGCCGCCACGTTCGTCGGCGTGCCGGTACGGTCGCGATGGAGGACGGCGAGCAGGGTCGACACCACCGACGACATGGCGCACAGGTGGTCGGTGAACCCGAACCGGTGCCACATGGGCGAGTTGCCCTCGCCGGCCCCCGCCACCTCCCACCCGCACGACGACTGGAAGAGTTGGTCGTAGCCCGGCCAATCGGCTCGCGGACCCGCCGGGCCGTACGAGCTGGTGTGGCAGAAGACGACGTCGGGCTTGATGGCCCGGATGGAGTCGGGGTCGAGGCCGAGCCGATGGGCGGCGGGCATGCGCAGGTTGTGGTGTACGACATCGGCCCAGCCGATGATGGCCTCGAGCGCGGCGCGCGACTCCGGGTGCTTGAGGTCGAGGGCGACCGCTCGTTTGCCGCGCTGGCAGCCGGCGAAGGACCAGTCGACATACCGCATGGGGTCGCCGGTGATCGTCTCGACCTTGATCACGTCGGCGCCGAGGTCGGCCAGCAGCATCGGGCCGAGCGGGCCGGCGAGGAAGTTGCCGAAGTCGACCACCTTGAGGCCGGCGAGCGGCCAACGGGCCGCCGTGTCGCCGGTTGGTGTCGGGCGGACCCGCTCGGCACGGGATTCGGCGAGGAGGTCGGCGGTGTGCTGACCCGGCTCCGGCGCCGGCCCTTTCACCTGGGCGGGTGGGGTGATGGTCAGCGGCATTCCGGCCGTGGTGATGGGCCCGACGCGGGGGTCGTCGAGCTCGATGACGTACCGATTCGCGCGGGCCTGCTCGTCGTCGAACACCTCACCGATGTGGGCCGCGAGCTGCGCGGGTACGTCGTGGGCCCACAGCTCGGCCAGCCAACGGTGCGCCGGATAGCGGTGGAAGGCGGCCTGGAGGGCGCCGGCGTTGGCGAACGTCGGCGGGTCGTCGCCGAGACCGGCCTCGGCGGCGGCCACATCGTCCGGTGTCAACTGGGCGAGCGTGGCCCGCATGAGCGGGGTGATCTCGGGGCCTGGCTGCATGACGTGGATCCACCGGCTGTCGGCGCACTCGAAAAGAGTCGCGCCCATCCGCTGCTTGGGCATGCCCATCTCGAGCACCGGTGATGGGCGTTCGGCGCGCGACCAGTGCATCATCATGGGGATCAGCGCACCCTGGACCAGGCTGGTGTGCGCCGGACCGGCCACGCCGGTGCGGTCCCGCGAGACGAGCCGAGCCACGATCCCGATGGCGGCGAGCCACGAGGCGCCCCAGCTGCCGAGAGGTACGCGGACGTAGATCGGGCCGGGTCGGTGTTTGGCCTTCTGTTCGTCGCAGATGCCCAGCCGGGCGAGGGTGAGCAGGTCGTCCGGGGCCTGCTCGGCGTGCCGGTGGTTCGCCGGCCAGCCGAGGACGGACGAGACGATCAGGTCGGGGTACTGAACGGCCAGGGTGGCGTCGTCGAGACCGAGCCCGGCGGCGCGTTCGGGACCGAGATCGTGGACCAAGACATCGGCGGTCGACAGGAGCTGGCGCAACGACTCCAGTCCGGCCGTGGTGGCGAGGTCGAGGGTGACGCTGCGCTTGCTGCGGTGCCAGGTGAGGAAGCCGGGCCGGGCCCGATCGGCATGGCCGCCGGGTGGCTCGACGAGCACCACGTCGGCGCCCGCCTCGGCGAGGACCATGGTCGCGACGGGTCCGGCGATGCCCGACGAGAGGTCGACGATCCGGGTACCGGCGAGGATCCCTGAGTTGGCTGATTCCGACACGACACATCCCTCGGACGACTTCGGTGATGTTCGCACAGAACGAGGCGCCGTCAGGAATGCGTCGGTACTGTGGCTCGGCTCGCGGACGAGGAGGAACCTATGGGTGCGTTGGACGGACGAGTGGTCATCGTGACGGGGGCCGGTCGCGGGTTGGGGCGGTGCCATGCGCTGGAGCTGGCTCGCCACGGCGCCACCGTGGTGATCAACGACCTCGGCGTCAGCGTGCGCGGTGACAAGGAGGACACAGACCGTTCTCCCGCGGACGACGTCGTCGACGAGATTGTGGCCGGCGGCGGCACGGCCGTGGCCAACGGGGCGTCCGTCACCGATTGGGACGCCATGGCCGCGCTCGTGCACGACACCGTCGATCTGTTCGGCGACCTCCACGGCGTCGTCAACAACGCCGGTTTCCTTCGCGATCGCATGCTGACCTCGATGACCGAGGAGGACTTCGACTCCGTCATCGCGGTCCACATGAAAGGGGCGTTCGCGTTGGCCCGCCACGCGTGTGTGTACTGGAAGGAGCGGGCCAAGGCGGGCCATCCGGTGAGCGGCCGGATCGTCAACACGACGTCGGGCTCCGGCTTGTTCGGGAACATCGGTCAGGCCAACTACGGCGCCGCCAAGTCCGGCGTCGCCACCATGACGCAGATCATGGCCATGGAGATGACCCGCTACGGGGTGACCGCCAACGCCATCTCGCCCATCGCCGCCACCCGGATGCTGGCCTCTATCGGCCGTACTGCTGATGGCGATGCCGCCTGGGACCCCCTCGATCCGGCCAACGCCTCGCCCGTCGTGGCCTGGTTGTGCACCGAGCAGAGTGGCTGGCTCACCGGGTCGGTGCTGCGGGTCGATGGCCACCAGCTCCAGCGCGTGTCGGGCTGGCACGTCAGCGGCACCCATCCGTCGTCGAGTGGGGAAGCCCTGTCCATCGATGAGATCGATATCGCCTTGCGCAAGATGTACGGCACCTTCCCGGCCGGGCTCGTCATCAAGTAGAACGGGCGCCGGCCCGGCATTCGGGCATCGGGCTGCAGCACACCGCAGCCGACGCGAAGGGGGACAGATATGGGACTGCTCGACGACCGGTCAGGACTGTCAGGATCGGTGGCGTTGGTGGCCGGTGGAGCCGGCGGACTCGGTGGTGGCGTGTCGCTCGATCTGGCTCGGTGCGGCGCCCGCCTCGCCGTGTGCGACCGCGATGGCGAGGCCGTCGAACGGATCACCGCCGAGTTGGACGAGCTCGGCGCAGACGCCATCACGGGCGTGCTGGACGTACGCGATCACGACGCCCTGGCCGGGTT
This sequence comes from uncultured Acidobacteriota bacterium, assembly GCA_963732655.1. Classification (GTDB taxonomy): domain Bacteria; phylum Actinomycetota; class Acidimicrobiia; order Acidimicrobiales; family SHLQ01; genus CAVTWS01. The sequence continues at coordinate 982,770 of CAVTAI010000017.1, forward strand.
CTTCAGCCGTGCTGACGAGCACTTCGGCGAACTCGACATCCTGGTCAACGTCGTCGGCGGCACCTTCAAAGCTCCGTTCACCTCGACGAACGCCAAGGGCTGGGACACCCTGTTCCGCACCAACTTCCTCCACGTCATCGACGCCACCTCGCTGGCGGTGCCGCGTATGCGCGCCACCGGTCGTGGCGGCAGCATCGTCAACCTCACCACCATCGAGGCCCACCGCGCCACGCCGGACTTCGCGGTGTACTCCGGCATGAAGGCCGCGGTCACCCAGTTCGCCCGCACCCTCTCGGTCGAGTTGGCGCCCGAGGGCATCCGCATCAACAACGTGGCGCCCGACATCACCCCCACCGAGGGCATGCAGGGTGTGGGTGGGCCGTCGAGCTCAGGGATCTTCGACCCGGTCGGAACCCGCGTGGCGATCCCGATGGGTCGCACCGGTCGCTTGGAGGACGTGTCCAACTGCGTGCTGTTCCTGGCCTCGCAACTGTCGTCGTACGTCACGGGGACCACGCTGCACCCCGATGGCGGGGCGTTGGCCTCGTCGGGCTGGTTCAACTGGCCCGACGAGGGGTTCCGCAACGGCGTGCCCAACTGGGTGCTCGAGGCGATGAAGGTGGCGCGTCCCGGCCTCTGGGACGAGTGAGCGTCAGGCCAGATCGGGGATCAGCGGGGCATAACGATCGAGGAAGGGCAGGGTCGTGTTCGGGTCGTCCCAACCCGTCCGTGACGCGCCGATCACCGCCCGTTCGATGCCGAGGTCGCGGTAGCTGGTGAGGGTGTCGGGGGTGGGGTCGCCCCACACCACCATGGTGATGGCGACGTTCGACGGGTCGCGACCGGCGTCGGCCACGGCCTGCCGGAACAGTCCGACCTTCTTGGCGACGTTGCCGAGCCCGACATCCGTGGGCATCCACCCATCGGCCCAGGCCACCGCGTGCTCGGTGCCGAGCTTGCCCGACATGCCGCACACGATGGGCGGGGTGGGTTGCTGCACCGGCTTGGGCGAGGACCACACCGGGTCGAAGTCGTAGTAGGTGCCGTGGAACTCCGCTTCTTCGTCGGTCCAGAGCCGGCGGAGCGCGGCGACGCACTCGGCGAGCGCCCGGTAACGCTGGGACCAGGGGAACGCTCGATGGTTGGCCAGTTCCTCCTGGTTCCAGCCGCATCCGACGCCGAACTGCACCCGGCCACCCGAGAGGAGGTCGAGGGTGGCGACGGACTTGGCGAGGGCGAACAGGTCGTGTTCCAGGGGAAGGGCGACCCCGAAACCGAGGACCAGATTCGTGGTTTCGGCTGCGGCAGCCATGTGGGCGACGTAGGGGTCCATCATCCGCCGGTACGGGCTGGGCATCTCGCCGCCGGCCGGGTACGGCGTGAGGCGAGAGGTCGGGATGTGGGTGTGCTCGCCGATCCACAACGACTCGTACCCGCGAGCCTCCAGCTCCTGCCCGAGGCGGCCGGGCGCCAACTCCTCCGGCGTGTTCATCGACGTGAATCCCAGCTGCACGGCCGTCACCCTACTCAGCGAACGGTCACCATCTGCTCGAGCTCGGCCGCCGGTGGGAGGGCATCGACGCAGACGCAATCAGGCGCGGCGGAACCATCTGGGCGAACGTCGGCGCCGACCCGGTCGAGTCTCGGCGTGGCGCCGAAGAGCGAACGAAGGACGGGGATCGCCGCGTCGACGATGATCGGGTCCCACTGGCTCCCGGCGTGGTCCCAGAGGACCGCTTCCGCCCGGTCGGTCCCCATCCCGGCTCGGTACTGACGCGTGTGGGCCATGGCGTCGAACGCGTCGCAGACGCTGATGATGCGAGCCTCGAGCGGGATCTGGCGTCCGACGAGCGCGTCCGGATATCCCGTGCCGTCGACCCGCTCGTGATGATGGCGCACGAAGCCTGCAGCGGGCGCGAGGAGGGCGAGCTCGGCGAGCATGGCGGATCCGATGACGCTGTGTTGTCGCATCAAGGTCATCTCGTCCCCGGTCAGCCGGCCGGGTTTGTTGATCAACTCGGCGGGAACGGCCAACTTGCCGATGTCGTGCAGGAGGGCGGCCAGGCCGAGAAACCTCAGCCGATGGATCGGAACGTCGAGGGCCTGACCGACTCGAAGCGCGGCTTCGGCCGTGCGCACCACATGGTCGCGGGTGACCCGGTCCTTCAGGTCGAGGTCGGCGATGAACTGGTGGACGACGGGAGCGAGACCGAACTCGAGGGCCGCAAGAGGGTCACGATCGAGGATCGGCCCGAGCAGCTCCTGGGTGGTGATCGATCGCTGGCGGGTCGCCATCATCCCCACGCAGGCGAGGAGCACCGCGGTGATGTCCATCGCGTGAACGAGCCACCAGCCCACGGTGAACGAGTGCGACTGCCACCACACCAGCGCAGTGGACCCGAGCAGCAGGTACGCCCCGGACGCCAGGATGGTTCCGAGCCGCCGGCTGACCCAGAACAGCGTGAGCTGGCGCCACGACATCGCCACGAAGGCCACCAACGAGCCGCCGCTGATCACCATGGTCAGGGGGCGACCCGGCGTGGGGGCAGTGATCGCGTTCGGAGCGACGAGCAGCGACACCGCGAACACCGTCACGAGGGCCATCGTCGTGAGGGTCCACGACTTCCAATGGCGGGCGAGTCGCCGCAGACCGGGTCGAGTCGGAGCGATCAACGGGAGGCCGCACACGAGAGCAGCCGGCAACGCCAGGAAGGCACTCGATGTGACCGCTTCGGTCTCCCCATACACCACGCCGGGTGCGGTGACACCGTGAACCAGAGGCAGGACCGAGGCGGCCCACAACGCGGCGCCGGTCAACGCCACCTCGGCCGTACGCGACCTGAGGCCCGCGGCGGTGACGACCACGGCTCCTACGGCGCACAGGCTGGCGCCGACGGTCACCAGCCAGAAGAGCGCGAGCGGCGAGCCCAACGCTCGGTCCGACGCGAACGACGACGCCGTCGCGCCGATGACGACCACAACCGCGATCGTCCAGGGCACCGTCCCCGGTCGGCGTGGGCCCGCGGTCACGTCACACCTCAGGCCGTGGGCCGGAGGAACCGCCAGCGCAGCAGCGTGCGAATCGCGGCCACGCCGTCGCGCCAGCCGATCTTCTTGCCCTGCGCATGGCTGCGGCCGTCGTACTCGATGGGCAACTCCAGGATGTGGTGACCCCGACGCAGCAGACGTGCGGTGATCTCGGGCTCGAGATCGAACCGCTGAGCCTCGAAACGCATGTCGGTGAGCAACTCCCGGCGCACCACCTTGTAACACGTCTCCATGTCGGTGATCGGGGTGGCGAACAGGATCCTCGTCAGCAACGTCAGCCCCTTGTTGGCCACACGATTGGCCAGGCGCATGTCGCGCGCATGGCCGAGGAATCGTGATCCGTAGACGACGTCGGCCTCGCCGGCGACAACCGGGCCGACCAGTGCGTGCAGCTGAAGAGGGTCGTACTCCAGGTCGGCGTCCTGGACGACGACGATCTCGCCGGCTGCGACGTCGAGAGCCGACTGGACCGACGCGCCCTTGCCTCGGTTCGACGAGTGGTGGAGGACACGGAGTCGACAGTGATGGCGGGCGGCGAGGACCTCACCCGACCCATCGGTGCTGGCGTCGTCGACCGCGACCACCTCGAACTCCCACCCGAGGTCGAGCGTGAGCAGGCGGTCGAGAAACACGTCGAGGGTGGCGACTTCGTTGTAGACCGGCACCAGGATCGACAGCGTGATCGGGAGCGCACGGTCAGCCGACGGCGCGTCGGGATCGAGGCCACCATCGGTGCGAGACGCCGCCGCGACCACCAGCTCGGCGGTCTTGCGCATCACCCCGGGGCGACGGGTCCCGGGGACGGTCTCGGGTTTCATCCCTGTCCAATCGACATCTTCGGTCGTTCCCCTGAGCGACCTGACGACGCGGGGTCCGGATCCGGGACGGCCTGCGGAGCTCGCGTCCCGATGGTGATGGCGACCGCGGTGAAGATGGGCAGCACGGCACGGGCGATGTCGAACCACTCCCGCCACACGAATTCCGACAGCAGCACGGCGAGCACTGCAAAACCGACCGATCCCCAGGTCAGCGCGTTCGGCCGTTTCACGGCGGCTGCGACTGCGCCCGCGAGGGCGGCAGCCACCAGGAGCCGCATCGCCCAGCTGAAGAGCGAGTCGTCCGTCCACGCCGACGCGGCCTTCACGATTCCGGCCAAGGGGACGTCGAACTCGCGCACCTCGTCGACTCCCGACCCGGCATCGAGCCGAAGACGCAGGTACAGACCCCATGCCCCGACGGCGAGGCCGGGCGGGATGGCGATCGACCAAGGGATCCGGCGCGTGCGGACGAGGCGATGGAGGGCGACCCCGGCCACGTAGAGGAGCATGACCTCGCGGGCCAAGGCGGCGAAGGCGAACCACAGGGCCGCCGCGGGCAGCCGCTCTTCTTCGACCAGAACCGTCGCCCAGATCGCGGCCGCCAGGGCGACGACTCCGGCGCCACCGATCCCGACCTCGCCCAAGACCGCCGGGCTGAGGGCGAACGCCAGCCCGAGCTCGGGCCGACCTCCGAGGCGCATGGCGAGGCGAGCGGTTGCGAAGGTGCCGAGAGCCAGGGCGACGACCTGGGTCGCACCCATGAGCCACGGCACGGCCTCGATCGGCGCCAGTCCCCCGAGGCCGGCGATGAGCGGGAACAACATCCGCTGGCCTCGGTAGACGGGCCGATCCAGAAACCCGGCGTGGTCGGTCGAGACGTACAGCGGGTCGAGCGCCTGCACGAGGAAGAAGCGTCCGTCATGACCGAGGTTCGAACGCAGGTGGACATCTCGCTCGTAGACGTCGATCACGTGCGGTGTGGTCTGCGTATCCTCCGCGCCCAACGCCGCGAACGTGAGGGGATCGCCGCCGGATTGGAGCAGGAGCCCGGCGCACACGAGCACGCCCACCAGGAGGCCGAGCGCAGCGACCGCCCAGGCTTGTCGGTCAGTTGTCGACACCCTCTTCCGTCGGCTGCCGGCCGGCGAGCCTGAGGGTTCGGCGTGTCAGGCCGTGTCCGCTTCGGGTCAGGCGGGCTCGAACAGCGGCACGTACACATCTCCGTGGCGTTCGAACACGACCCGGACCGGCAGCCCGATGACCAGATCGTCGTCCGCGCCGTTGACGATGTTGGTGGTGAACTTGAGCTCGGCCTGCTCGTCGAGCTCGACGATGGCGATGACATACGGCGGTTCGACATCCGGGTGATAGGGCTGGCGATTGACCGTGTACGTGTAGATCGTGCCGCGCCCGCTGAGGGGGCGGTACTCGGTGGCGGCGTCGCAGACCGGGCAGGTGAGCGCCGGTGGGAAGACGAACCGGGCGCAGGGTTCGCACCAGGGAATCCGGAGCACGCCGTCGGAGCCGCCGGTCCAGAACTCCCGGTTGGCGTCGTCGAGGGGAGGAAGGATCCGTGGCGCGATCGTCGTCATGTCGAAGATGCTATGTCCCGGAATGTGGCCGCGAAGCAATGGCGTGCGTCCTCGCCCGACCGTCGTCAGAAGTCCGTGCCGCCGTCGATGTTGATGAGGGCGCCGGTGAGGTAGCCGGCTCGAGCCGACAGGAGGAAGGCGATGAGGTCGCCGACCTCGGCGGGTTGGCCGGGTCGGGCCAGGGCGACGTGCATCCCCCACTCCTCGACCATGACCCGCTCCAAGGCTTCGTCGTACGGCCAGCCCTTGGAGTCGGCGACGTGTTGACGCATGGCGTGGAGCGCTTCGGTCTCGATGGCACCGGGGCAGACGCAGTTGGCGCGGATGTCATGCTTCCCGTACGCCTTCGCCACCCCCTTCGTGAAGGTGGCGACCGCGGCCTTGGCCGCACCATACGGCAGCCGGGCGGCTTGTGGATCTCGGATCGAGTACGCCGATGTCGTCACGATGGTGCCACCGCCGCCGGCCACGAGGTGAGGGAGGGCGGCACGCACCGACCTGACCGTGCCCATCAGCACGTCGTCGAGCGCGGTCAGCCACTCGTCATCGGGGGAGTCGATCGGGACGTGGCCGAGAAGTCCCGTCAGCACGGCGATGCCTTGGACGCCCCCGGGTCGGGCGGCGGCGCCGGCGAGAGCATCGTCGACCTGGCCGGTGTCACGGATGTCGGCCACGGCGATGTCGACCTCGGCGCCATGGGCGTCCCGCAATTGCGCCGCCGCGCGTTCGGCCCGATCACGATCCCGGCCGATGAGCACGAGAGCCGCCCCGTCGGCCGCCAGCGCCTGACCGGCCGCGAAGCCCATGCCGGATGTGCCGCCCACGATGACGAAACGCTTGTCACGTACGCCGAGATCCATGTCGTGCCACCTCTCTGGGGACGTCTGGTGTCCTTGCCCGGGCACGTGACTATCAGGGTTTGTCGCCCGGACGGAACTCGACTGCGCGAGCATCGGGGACCGGACCTCGAGGGGCAAGGAGCAACTGACCGCAGCGTCGACGACATCGGTGGCATCCCAGACCTTTCGTTCTCTCCAGCACCGCAACGCCCGGCTGTACTTCGCCGGGCTCGCCACGTCGTACATGGGGGCGTGGATCCAGCTCACCGCGCAGGTGCTGCTGGTCCGCAAGCTCGGGGGGTCCGGCACCGAGCTCGGGTTCGTCGCCGCCGCCCAGTACGCGCCCATGCTGCTGCTCGGGTTGTGGGCCGGAACGCTGGTCGACCGTCATGACCGCAAACGGTGGACGTTCTGGTGTCAATCAGGGATGGCGGCCCAGGCGTTCGTTCTGGCGGCGCTCGACCTCAGCGGTTCGGTGACCATCCCGGTGGTCTACGTGCTGTCCGTGATCCTGGGCATCTTCTCGGCGTTCGACGCTCCGGCGCGCCGGGGACTCGGGGCCGAGCTCGTCCCTCCGACTGACCTGACCAACGTGTTCTCGCTGACGTCCGCCGTCATGGGTTCGGCGCGGGTGGTGGGCCCGGCGGTCGGGGCTCTGCTCGTCACGACCGTCGGGACGGGCTGGTGTTTCCTCGTCAACGGGTGCTCGTTCGCCGTGCTTCTCCTGGCCCTGGTCGCCCTCGATCGGAGCCGGATGTACCCACCCGTGCGGCAGGAACGATCCGCCCGCCCGGTTCGCGACGGTCTGCGGGCGATCTGGGGCGACGCGCCGTCTCGGCGGACGATGATCGTCATGGTCGTCGTGGCCACCTTGGTCTTCAACTTCCCGGTGGCGTTGCCGCTCCTCGTCACCGATGATCTCCACGCGGACGACAGCGTCTTCGGGCTGCTCCTGTCGGTCGTCAGCGTGGGCAGCGTGATCGGCTCGCTGTCGGTGGCGCGCCGGGTGCACGTGGGCGAGCGAGCGGTGGCGGGCTACACGGGGGCGATCGCGATCTGTGGCGTCGCCCTGGCGCTGGCCCCGAACGTGGTCTCGGCCACGCTGCTGTGCGTGCCGTTCGGAGTCGCCACCTCCGGGTTCGTGGCGGCGACCAACGCGGCGCTCCAGACCCGGGCGGATGTCAGCATGCGCTCACGGGTGCTCGCGCTCCACACCGTCGCGTTCGTGGGCTCGACCCCGATCGGCGGTCCGATCACCGGCGCGATCGGCGACTGGGCCGGCGGACGATGGGCGATCCTGTACGGCGCGGTGTCCGCCGCCGCCTGCGCCGTGTGGATGGTGGCCAGCCGGAGAGCCGATGATCCGCGCCGCGGATGAGCCTCGTTGTCCGAAGGTTTTTGGTTTCAGGGGCGGGGCTCAGCGGGTGAACAGGAGCTGAAGCTCGAGGATGCCGTGGTCGTCGGCGGAGAGCACGACGGGTGCCGAGGGCACCTCGACGCCGTAGTCGCTGAACACCACGTCGAGGGAACCCACGACCACGACCGTCGAGTCGACGAGCTGGGCCTCGATCGGGAACTCGACGCTCTGGGTGATCCCGTGGATGGTGAGGTCGCCGATCGCGGTGACGGCGATCGCCTCGCCGGCGGCGGCGCCGGCGCCGAGGTCGACGGGGCTGGTGAGCACGAAGGAGGCGGTCGGGAACTGATCGGTCTCGAGGGCATCCTGGACCCGGCTGTCGCGACGGGATTCGTTGGTCGTGATGGTGGTCATGTCGACCTCGAACGTGGCCGCGGTCAGGATCGTGCCGTCAATCTCGATCGAGCCGGTGAGCGTGCCGGTGCGTCCGACGGCAGTGGCCGAACCTATGGCGGCCAACTCCTCGTTGATGCGGAAGCCGACGAACGAACCGGTCGCGCTCTCGTAGTCGAACTCGCCGGACTCGTTGTCGACCGCCCAGGAGCCCGTCACGTCCCCAGCTGTCGCTGCGGAGGTGGTCGTCTCGGTACTGCCGGTCGCCGCGGTCGTCGTCGACGACTCGGATCCGGCCGTCGTGGTCGTCGCCTGGTCGTTCGGCTCGGCATCGGCCTCGACCTGGGCGACCGCGTCGTCCAGGCTCACCTCCGACGGAGCGTCATCCTTGAAGAACAGGTACAGGCCGAATCCGCCGGCGATCAGGGCGACGAGCAGAACGGCGAGGAGGGCACGGGTGCGGGTCATGCCCGGCAACCTAGGAGCGAATCCTGGCAGTTGGCTGTGAGGCGGGGCGTGAGCTCGCTCAGCGAAGGATGAACGTCATCAGCAGACGACGGTCGACAGCCATGCTTCGACATCCGCGTTCGCCCGTTGGGCGATCGTCGTGTGGGCGAAGATGCCGTCGAACCCGTGGGGCGCGCCCGGATAGACGTGGAGCTCGGTGGCGACGCCAGCGTGGCGGAGACGCACGGCGTAGTCGATGTCCTCGTCGGAGAAGCCGTCGAGCGCGCCGACGATGATCAGCGTGGCGGGGAGGCCGGCGAGATCGTCGGCTCGCGCGGGCGCCGCGTAGATCGGTACGTCGCCTCCGTAGAGCTCGCCCAGATATGCCTTCCAGCCGTAGGTGTTGGCCGCCGGCGGCCAGATGGGGTCGTTCCAGTGGCTCGACGGCGTGGTCTGCCGATCGTCGATCATGGGGTAGATCAGGAGCTGGAAGGCGAGGTCGACCTCGCCCTGATCGCGGGCGTAGAGCCCGAGCCCGGCGGCGAGCCCGGCCCCGGCGCTCGCCCCGCCGATGCCGATGCGGTTCGTGTCGACCCCGAGGGCGGCGGCGTTGTCGCGGGTCCACAGGAGGCCGGCGTAGGCGTCGTGGAGCGGGCCGGGGAACGGACATTCGGGAGCCAGTCGATACTCGACCGACACGCCGACGCAGGGGTACATGGCGCACCAGCGGTCGAAACGAGCGTCGTCCATCGAGTTGGTGCCGAGCACGTACCCGCCGCCGTGCATCCAGTACACGCACGGCAGGGGACCTTCGACGTCGGCCGGCCGGTGGACCCGCACCGTCACCCCGTCGGTCTCAGGGATCTCATGGTCGGTTCGGAGCACGCGGTCCGACAGCTCGACCGGACCGGTTGCCGCCCCCATGCCGGATCGGACGAGCGGCAGCAGCTCGTCGGACAGGGCGCCGAGGTCCATCGGGAACGCGGCCAGCGACTCGGCGATGGAGGGATCGAGCAGGGGACGGATGTCGAGCGGCGCAGTCATGGCTGGAAGTCTGACACTTCGCCTCGGGTCACAGCAGATCAGGACCGACGCACGAGACGTCCGGGACGGGCGCCGGTGTCGCGTCCCTCCCGGGACACGGCGACCCCGGCCACATACGTCGCGACATACCCGGTGGCGTCCTGGACGATCCGGGTCGCACCGGTGGGCAGGTCGGCCACGACGCGGGGAGGGAGGAGTCCGAGGCGCTCGGGATCGATGAGGTTGAGATCGGCCCGACGCCCGGGGGTCACGACGCCGCGGTCGCGCATGCCGTAGAGCTTCGCTGGGATGCTGGTCATCTTGGCGACGGCCAGCTCGATCGGGAGGCGTCGACCGCGGGTCCTCCCGGCGGTCCAGTAGCTCACCATCGACGTGTAGACGGAGGCGTCGCAGATGAGTCCGCAATGGGCCCCGCCGTCGGCCAGGCCGAGCATGGTGGCCGGGTGCTCGAGCATGTCGGCGATGTGATCGACGTTGTCGTGGGCGTAACCGCCGAGGGTGAACAGGACGAAGCTGCGGCCGTCGTCGTCGTTGTAGAGGTCGTAGCAGACCTCGTCGACGCTCCGACCCTCCCGCTCGGCGCGGGCCGCCACGCTCGTCTCCGGGCTCGGCTCGTAATCGAGACCGATGAGCGGGAACAGCTTGTCGGCGAGCTTGCCGATGAGGTGGCCGAGCGAGGCTCGAGGCCCTCTGTCGTCGAGAATGCGTCGGCGCCGCTCGGGGTCTCGCAGCGCCACGGCCCGTTGGGGAAGAGGGAGCGCGGCGACTTCGTCGTACGCCGCTCGACCGGTGAACTGGTGTTTGGTGGACCAACCCAGCAACAGCCCGAGCGGCCGACCCGGCACCTGGGCGAGGAGGTGCGCGCCCGCCTCGTTGCTGGCCTGGATCCACGACAGGACGTCACGCCACTGATCCGGGGCCACGTTGTGCTGGGTGACGGCCAACGTCGCCGCCAGGCCGGTCTCGATCGACAGGCGCGACATCCAATCGACGTCGCGTCGGTAGCCGTCGGCGACCATTCCCATCCCTTCGGCGGAGACGGCTTGGATCACGCCGCCGCCCCCGGCAGCGATGCCGCGTCCGATCGCGAACAGCTCGTCCTCGCCCGCGGACGTGCCGGGGACGGGTCGCCCGTCCTTCGCCGTGTGGGACGGCAACCGGTTGGTGGAGAACCCGATGGCGCCGGCCCGCGCGGCCTCCTCGGCCAGGGCGGCCATCTGCTCGATGTCGGCGGCCGTGGCCGGTTCGTCGTCGGCGCCGCGCTCGCCCATCACGTAGGTTCGCAAGGCGCTGTGGGGGAGGTGGGCGGCGATGTCGGCGACACGAGGCAGGGTGTCGAGGGCGTCGAGGTATTCCGGGAACGTCTCCCAGTCCCATCGGATGCCCTCGTGCAGCGCCGTTCCCGGGATGTCCTCCACCCCTTCCATCAACTGGACCAGCCACTCGTGCCGATCTGGTCGCACCGGCGCGAAACCGACGCCGCAGTTGCCGAGGATCGCCGTGGTCACGCCGTGGGCCGTCGACGGCCGGAGCAGGGGATCCCACGTGGCCTGACCGTCATAGTGGGTGTGCGGGTCGATGTACCCGGGGACGAGAAGCAGGCCGCGGGCGTCGATCTCCTCGCGGCCCGCCGTGCTGATCTCGCCGACCTCCACGATGTGGCTTCCCGCGACGCCGACGTCGGCCGTGCGGGCCGGTGCTCCCGTGCCGTCGACCACCGTGGCGCCTTTGAACACAAATTCGTCCATTCCTCTACAGTCGCCTGCACGACGGTTGGCGCGCAACAGAGAGAGGCGACGTTCAGGTCATCGCATGAAACTCGGCATCATCTCTGACCTCCACTGCAATGCCGCGGCCGTACGGGTGGCGCTCGAGCGCATGGGTGACGTCGACGAGCTCCTGTGCGTCGGCGATGTCGTCTTCGAGTACCGGTTCGACAACGATGTAGTCGAGCTGCTGCGCGAGCGCGGGGCCCGAACCGTGCTCGGCAATCACGACACGGTCCTGCTGTCGTCGCATGGGGCACGGGCACGCGCCGCCGCTCATGTCCGTCAGGCCAACGTCGACTGGCTGGCTGCCCAACCCCTCACCATCGAGGTGCGGGTCGACGGCAAGCTCCTGCACATGACGCACGCCAGTCCGTGCGCGCCCCACACCCAGTACGTGTGGCCCGGGTCGGCCGAGGTGGCGCGGATCGCCGAGATCGACGCCGACTTCGTCATCCTCGGCCACACCCACGCCCAGATGGCCGAGCGGGTCGGGCGGGCCCTGCTCATCAACCCCGGTTCGGTGGGCGACCCGCGCGATCACACCAACGGGCGACAGTGTTCCTACGCCGTGCTCGACACCTCCACCGACGAGGTCACGTTCGACGATTTTCCCACCCCGCACGCCTGACCGCGGGCGGCCGGCTGGCCGCTGCGCCCGGCTGACCCTCGGCCGACCGGTCAGGTCACCAGGTGAGCTCGTGACAGCCGTGATGGTCGTCGGGTTCGACCTGCAGGGTGGCGTGCCCGATGTGGTAGCGGTCATCGAGGAGATGCCGGGCCCGGTCGAGCACGCCGTGAGCGTCGGTGCCCGCTCGGATCACGAGGTGGGCCGAGGCGGCCTCCATGTCTGAGGTGAGCGTCCACACGTGCAGGTCGTGGATGTCGACCACGCCGGGTATCGCGGCCAGATCGACCGCCATCTGATCGAGGTCGATGTGGTCAGGGGCGGCCTGGAGCAGGATCCGGAGCGCCTTGCGGCCGAGTCGCCATGATCGGGGCAGGATCCACAACGCGATCGCGGCACCGATCACCGGGTCGACCCACGTCCACCCGAACGCTTCGAGGAGGATCGCCGCGAGGATGACCCCCACGGAGCCCACGGTGTCGGCCAGCACCTCGAGGTACGCGCCCTCCATGTTGATCGAGTCCTCGGCGCCGTCGCGCAGGAGCAGGAACGCCGCGAGGTTGGCGGCCAGGCCGAGCACCGCAACGACCAGCATCGGAACCCCGAGCACGTCGGGTTCGCCGGTGAGGCGACGAACGGCCTCGACGAAGACCCACCCGGCCACCACGATGAGCAACATGGCGTTCACGAAGGCGGCGACGATCTCGAGCCGGTATAGGCCGAACGTGTGGGAGGAGCGCCGTTCCACCGAGCGGCTCCGGCGCTCGAACCGCGAGGCCAGATGGATCGCCGCCAACGCCATGCCGAGTCCGACGACATCGGTGAGCATGTGGCCGGCGTCGGACAGCAGGGCGAGCGAGTTGGTGGCGAAACCGGCGATGGCCTCGATGACGAAGAAGACGAAGATGATGGCGAAGGCGCCGAGGAGTCGGGGTAGGTGGCGTTCCCCGGCTCGGGCCAGACCGACACCATGGTCGTGGTCGGCGCTCACCCCGGCGACGTTAGCGATCGCAGCCAGACCCCACGTCGATCCGCCTAACATCTGGCGTCATGTCGGCACGGTGGCGGCGAGCGATCGAGCGGAACCCGGATCGTCGACCGGACCTTCCGTACCTGCCGATTCCGGTATCGAACGGCGAGTTCGTGCCCTCACCCCCTTCGGCCACCGACATGGCGCGGACACGACTCGTCCTCGACCGGTGCGCCGATGTGGCGGCGCAGGTCGGCGAGGATCGCCGGCGCTTCCTCACCCGGGCCGGCGCGGTGGCCGCGACGTTGACCGCTCTCAATGCGTGCAGCTCCACCGACATGGAGGGGGCGGCATCGTCGACGACGACCACTCGGTCCACGACCGGGACGACCACGACGACGACTCGGTCCACGACGCGGACGACCACGACGTTGCCGTCCACCACGATCACTGCCGAGCCGGGTGGCGCCTTCGACGTCCCCGACCCCGCCGACGAGGAGGCGTGCGCCGTAGCGCTCGGTGGATCCGAGTTCATCTTCGACGTGCACACCCATCACGTCGTGCCGGACGGCCCATGGCGTGAGTTGGCGCCGGCGATCGCCGACATGGTTTCGGACCTCGCCACGCGAGCCTGCGCGGGAGATCGGTTCGTGTGCCTCGACCAGGCGCACTACGTGCGCGAGATCTTCCTCGCGTCCGACACCACGATCGCCCTGTTGTCCGATGTTCCCAACGGCGGCGACGCCGACGCGCCCATGCCGTATGTCGACAAGCTGTCGACGGCGGATCTCGTGGACACCCTCACCGGCGCCGGCGGTCCCCGCGTGCTCGTCCACGATGTCGTGGCACCGAACTTCGGCGATCTCGCCGCCAACCTCGACCTGATGCAGGAGCGCGCGGCGAGCGGCAGGGTTGCTGCGGTCAAGGTCTACACCGCCTGGGGCCCCGGCGGGGTCGGATGGTCCTTGCTCGATCCGACCGTCGGTCGGCCGTTCGTCGACGCCCTTCTCGACACCGATGTGCGCGTCCTCTGCGGCCACAAAGGCCTGCCGATCCGAGGCTTCGACCCGGCGCACAACTCGCCCGACGATCTGGTCGCTGTCGCCGCCGAGCATCCAGAGCTCCAGGTCGTCGTGTACCACAGCGGGTACGAGCGAGAGTTCACCGAGGGTCCGTACGACCCGAACGGATCGGGCCGCGGCGTCGACACGCTCCTGCGCGCGCTCGACCGCTACGGCGTGGCGCCCAACGCCAACGTGTGGTGCGAGCTCGGCACGACGTGGCGCGAGGTCATGGCCGACCCGAACCAAGCCGCCCACGTGATGGGCAAGTTGCTGTCGCGCGTGGGCCAGCACCGCGTCCTGTGGGGAACCGACGCCATCTGGTATGGATCGCCACAAGCCCAGATCATGGCCTTCCGGGCGTTCTCGATCACCGAGCAGTTCCAGGCCGAGCACGGGTACCCGGCGCTCACCGACGAGGTGAAGGCGAAGGTGTTCGGGCTCAACGCCGCGCAGCTGTTCGGCGTCGATGTCGAGGCGCTCCGATGCGGCATCGGCCTTCCGAACCTGACGGACGTCCGCTCCGAGCACCGAGCCCTCGTCGACGAGGGCGCGCTGTCGTCGCCGTACCGACCGCTCGGACCGCTCACCCGGCGCGAGGTCATCACGGCACTGCGCCATCGGCCCGACCTGCTCGACGTCGTGCCGGTTCCTTCGGCCTGAACGCCGGCTCCCCCACGCGGGGGTCGTGCGCCGATAAGCCGTCCGGGGTTGACGCGGGAGCCTGTAAGCGCTTTCATTCCTGCCGTATGATGCACCCCGGTCCGGGCTCCCCATCGCACGACGGCCCCCGGGTGCGCGGCGCGCAGCTGATCACGTATCCCGACTCGCTCGGCGGGTCGCTCAGTGAGCTGGCCGACCTGCTCGATGCCGGGTGGGGCGACCTGTTCCCGGCCGGCATCCACGTGCTCCCTCCGTTCCCGTCGTCAGGGGATCGAGGGTTCGCACCGTTGACCTACGCCGAGATCGATCCGTCGTTCGGCACCTGGTCGGACCTCAAACGGGTGGCCGCCCACGGCGGCCTGCTCCTCGACGTGATGGTCAATCACATCTCCCGCCGCTCCGAAGAGTTCGCGGCGTTCGAGCAACATGGTCGGGCCGCCGCCACGGCCGACCTGTTCATCACGCTCGAGAAGGTCTGGCCGGGCAACGACCCCCCCGCCGAGGACGTGCGCCGGATCTTCCTGCGCAAGCCGGGCCATCCGTTCTCCGACATCGTGATCGCCGACACCGGCGCGGTCGAACGGATCTGGACCAGCTTCGGGCCCCGCATCGACTGGTCCGAACAGATCGACCTCGACCTCACCTCGCCCTCCGCGCGGGATCTCATCGCACGATGGTTCCGCGGGCTGGCCGCGAACGGAGCCACCGGCGTGCGCCTCGATGCCGTGGGTTACGTGACGAAGCGGGCCGGTACCAGTTGCTTCTTCGTCGAGCCCGAGATCTGGGAGCACCTCGACTGGCTGCGCGAAACCGCCGAGACTGAGGGCCTCGAGGTCCTTCCGGAGGTCCACGCCACCGAGCACATCGGTCAGGCCCTCGTCGAGCGGGGATACTGGGTGTACGACTTCGCGCTCCCGGGATTGGTGATCCACTCGCTGACGACGGGCACGGTGGGTCGCCTGGCCGAGCACCTCCGCACGTCACCCGACCGACAGGTCACCACGCTCGACACCCATGACGGCATTCCGGTGCAACCCGACTTGGACGGCATCCTTTCCGAGCACGACGCCCGAGCCCTGGTCGATCATTGCGTGGCTCAGGGCGCCAACTTGAACCGGGTCCTCGGCCGTGACGGAGCGACCCCCGCGTTCGACGCCCACCAGATCAACTGCACCTACCGAGACGCAGTGGCCGACGACGACGGCTACGTCGCCGCCCGGGCGATCCAGCTGTTCGCGCCCGGTCGACCGCAGATCTACTACGTCGGTCTCCTGGCGGGGCGCAACGATCACGACGCCGTGGTCCGGACCGGTGAAGGTCGGTCGATCAATCGGCACGACTACAGCCCCGACGAGGCCCGCGCCGCGTGGCAGGATGATCTCGTGGTGCGCATCAGGCGGCTGATCGAGGTGCACAATCGGCATCCCGCGTTCGAGGGACGGCTCACCGTGTCGACACCGTCGGAGCACACCCTGGTGATGTCGCGACAGGTCGACGATGCGTCGGCGGTGCTGACCGTCGACATGGCCCAGCGGCGTGCGGGCGTCCGCCTGTCGGGCCCGAGCGGCGAGCACGCCTTCGACGTATGACGGCGAACTGGTGGGACCAGGCGGTCGGCTACGAGATCTACGTCCGGTCGTTTTCGGACAGCAACGGTGACGGCATCGGCGACCTGGCCGGCATCACGCACCGGCTCGACCACCTCGAACGGCTCGGAGTCGATGTCGTGTGGCTCACGCCGTTCTATCCCTCGCCCATGGTCGATTTCGGGTATGACGTGGCCGACTACACGGGCGTCGACCCCCGGTTCGGCACCCTCGACGACTTCGACACCCTGCTCGCCGAGGCTCACGCTCGCGGCATCCGGGTCATCGTCGACATCGTTCCGAACCATTCGAGTGACCAGCATCCGTGGTTCCAGTCCGCCCGCTCGGGCCGGGACAGCCCCCACCGGGATTGGTACGTGTGGGCCGACCCCGCCGCCGATGGTGGTCCGCCGAACAACTGGGTCGGGTGCTTCGGTGGTCCGGCCTGGTCGCTCGACGAGCCATCAGGTCAGTACTACTGCCACCTCTTCTTCCCGCAGCAACCCGACCTCAACTGGTCGAACCCGGCCGTGCTCGACGCGTTCGACGACATCCTCCGCTTCTGGCTCGACCGGGGAGTCGACGGATTCCGGGTCGATGTCGCTCATGCGCTCGTGAAGGACATCCGGCTCCGCTCGAACCCTCAGCTGCGACCGTGGAATCAGGAGGAGGACCGCTGGGCCCAGTGGGCGTCGTTCGAACATCGCCACGATGTCCTACAGCCGGGCGTGCTCGACGTGTTCCGGCGCTGGCGCCGGATCGTCGACCGTTATGGCGCGTTCCTCATCGGCGAGACCTACGTGCTCGATCCGGCCGAGGTCGACTTCCTGCTCACGCCCGACGGTTTGCACGCCGGCTTCTACTTCGGGCTGATGCACACCCCGTGGGAACCCGTCGCGTTGCGGGCCGCGGTGCGGTCGGCCGCTGACGACATCGCCGGCACCGTGGGGTGGGCCATCTCAAGTCACGACGATCCCCGGCCCGTCACCCGGTTCGGGGGAGGGCGCGGTGGGCCAGCGCCGAGCCCAGGTGCTGTCGACGCTGCTGTTCGGCCTGCCGGGGGTGCCGTTCCTGTTCCAGGGGGAGGAGCTCGGCCTGGAGGACGGCGAGCTCGGACCCGGCGATCGGGCCGACCCCGTCGGGGCCGATATCGGCGCCAGCCGTGACGGTTGCCGGACCCCCGTGCCGTGGGAGCCGGGCCGGGCGAACCTCGGCTTCTCCACAGGAACGCCGTGGCTGTCGATGGGTGGCCGTGACGACTCCCATGCCGCGGCGGCGCAATGGGCCGACCCGTTGGCGGTAGTGCACCGGTACCGCGATCTCGTCGCGTGGCGGCACTCGGTGCCGTCCCCCCAGGTGCCGGTGGAGTGGATCGAACACGAGGAGCCCGCAGTGATCGGTTACCGTCGCGCCTCTATGGTCGTCGTGGCCAACGTCGGGGCCACCGAGGTGGTGGTGCCGTTCGAAGCGATTCCGTGCTCCGTCGCCCACCGGGTGGGCGACGTCAGGATCGATGGCGCAGTCGTGCGGCTCGGCGCGGAATGCGCTGCGGTGCTGGAGTTCCCAACATGAGTCCAGGCACGTCCCGTCCCGCCACCATCGACGATGTCGCGGCGGCGGCGGGAGTCTCCGTCGCGACGGTCAGTCGGGCCATGCGCAACCTGCCGAACGTCGCGCCCGGCACCGCCGAACGGGTCCGCGAGGTCGCCCGGGAGCTTCACTACCGTCCGACCCCCTTTGCCGCCGGTTTGGCCGCGGGCCGCACCCACACGGTGGCCATCGCCGTGCCGATGCTGGCCAGTTGGTACTTCGCCCAGGTGCTGGCCGGGGCCGAGTCGAGGCTCACTGCGGCCGGGTACGACCTGCTCGTGCTGTCGCTCGATGATGAGGAGACGCGGCGTCGAGTCCTCCAAGGTCCGCTGATCAAGCGGGCCGATGGCCTGATCCTTCTCGACGTCATGCTCCCCGACGAGGAGGTCGAAGGCCTCGCCGACGGGCCGCTCGCCGTCGTGACCCTCGGGTTCGAGGCAGGGGGCTTCCCAGCCGTGCTCATCGACGACATCGAGGTGGCGCGGTTGGCGGTGTCGCACCTCGTCGAGCGCGGCCACCGCGACATCGCCGTCATCGGTGGAGCCATCGAGAACCCGCATCACTTCGCGGTCCCGCAGGCGCGCCGGGAGGGGTACATCCGCGGTCTGGTCGACGCCGGGATCACTCCTCGTCCTGAGTTCGAGCGATCCGGCGGTTTCACCATCGAGGGTGGCGCCCAGGCCATGGCTGAGTTATTGACGCTCGACGAGTCGCCGACGGCGGTCTTCGCCATGTCCGACGAGATGGCGGCCGGGGCGATGAGGACCCTCACGGAGCGAGGGCTCGCCGTGCCGGACGACATGTCGATCGTCGGTGTCGACGATCACGAGTTCGCCAGCGTGCTCGGGCTGACCACGGTCCGCCAGCCCGTCCGCGAGCACGGCACCACCGCCGTCGATCTGCTCCTCGCGCTCCTCGACGATCCGGCCCACCCGCCCCCGTCACGTCAGCTCCCGGTCGAGTTGATCGTTCGCCGCACCGTCGCCGCGCCCGCGCCGCGGCACTGAGAATTCACAGACACTTGACACTGCAAGCGATTTCATGAAAGCGTTTACAGTGCCGTCGGGCGAGGGAGCCCGGCTGCGTTCACGAAATCCGCGTGGCGACCATCGCCTCGTGGGAGGGGAGACACTTTGATGAAGCGACGATTGACCGGTCTGCTCGCCGTCCTGTTCGCCTTTGCGCTGGTCGCATCGGCGTGTGGCGACGACGACGATGACACCAGCGCCTCCGATGGCGCCACCACCGACGACGGAGGAGCTGCCGAAGACGGTGCCGCCTCGGCCGACCTCGCCGGGACCACGGTGACGTTGTACGGGCCGGAGAACTCCGAGGAAGAGGCTGGCGCGCTGCAAGATGCGCTCAACGTCTTCGCCGAGGCCAACGACATGACCATCACCTACACGGGTGAGAACGGCGCCGAAGGCAATCTCGGCACCCTCGTGGATGGCGGCAACCCGCCCGACATCTTCATCTTCCCGCAGCCGGGCCTCCTGGCCAGCTACGCCAACGACGGTGACCTCTTGGCCCTTCCGGCCGATGTCGACACCGCGGTGCAGGCGAACTGGCCGGCCGCCTGGACTGCGTTCGGCGACGTCGCCGGTACCCAGTACGGCATCCCCGTCAAGGCCGACCTCAAGTCGCTCGTGTGGTACCAGCCCTCGGCGTTCGAGGCCGGCGGGTACGAGATCCCGACCACGCTCGACGAGTTCGAAGCCCTCGTCACCGAGATGGCCGCCGCCGGCGACACCCCGCTGTGCGTGGGCATCGAGTCCGACACCGCGACCGGCTGGCCCTTCACCGACTGGGTCGAGGATTACATGCTGCGCCTGCAGGGTCCGGACTTCTACGACCAGTGGGTGAACCACGAGGTCCCGTTCGACTCCCCTGAGATCGTCGAGATCTTCGACCGGATCGGCACCCTGTGGAACACCGAGGGCGCGGTCTTCGCCGCCAACGGCTCCATCGCCACCACCAACTTCGGCAACAACGGCCAGCCGCTGGTCGACGGCGATTGCATGATGCACCGCCAGGCCAGCTTCTACGCCGCATTCATCCCCGAAGGCACGGCGTTCGCCGACGGTTCCGAGGGTGCAGTCGACGTGTTCTACCTGCCTGATGCCAACGGTGACCGCCCGGTGCTCGGTGCGGGCACGCTCGCCGGCGCCTTCCGTGACGCCCCCGAAGTGTGGGCCGTGATGGAGTACCTGTCGACCTCCGACTACGCCGAGGCCCGTCAGGTCGCCCAGACCGAGCGCAAGGGTGGTGGCCTGTCCGGCTTCCTCTCGGCCGCCAACGGTCAGGACCTGAGCGTCTACCAGCCGCTCGAGCAGTCGTTCCTCGACATCTTGTCGTCGGCCGAGATCGTGCGCTTCGATGCGTCCGACCTCATGCCGCCCGAGGTTGGCGCCGGCACCTTCTGGAGCGAGGGCACGGCCTTCGTGAACGGTGACGAAGACGCCGCGACGGCCGCGGCAAACATCGAAGCGTCCTGGCCCGCTGGCTGACGCTTCCCTGATGATGGGCTGCAGCTCGCCGGTCCTCCCTCCCGTGGGATCTGTTGAGCTGCAGCCCGTCATGCCACACTGACGGGCTGCAGGCCGTCGTGCCACTCTGACGGGCGATCCCGTCAGGCGCCAGATGATGGGGTGAGGGGGAGCAGCGGTGCGCGCGATTCTCGACACGATCTGGGAACTCTTCACGTCACGGAAGAGCCTCGATGCCCTGACCAAGGTGCTCGTCGCTCTGGCCGTCACGGCGGCGATCTTCGTTCTGGCGAACCTGGTGCTCAACCTGGCCCGTCGCCAGTGGCGCACCTTCGCGGTGCTCACCGGCGCCATCGCCGGTGCCATGGTGTTCGGGGTCTGTCAGGGCAACCGGTTGCTCGTTTCGGTTCCGGGGCGTCCGTTCACCTGGCCGGTCGTCGGTGCGGCGGTCGCCGGGTTGTTGGCTGCGGCGGTGTCGTCGATCCCGGAGGGACGGAACCGGTCGGTGGCCTGCGTCGCCGGTCTGGCGGGGATGGGTGGTTTGCTCGGCGCCCTCTTCCGGTCCCGCATCCACCCGCAGATCTCGATCGGTGCCACCGTCGGCTGGTTCGTCTGCGGTGCCGCGGTCGCGGTCGCCATCGCGTGGCTGGCCACCCGGAACCAACGGACTGCGACTCGCGCTGCGCTGGTCGGCGCCGCCGTCGGCTTGCTCTTCGGTGGCTGGGGTGCGGCTGACCTCGGTGACGGCACGGTCGCCGCCTCGATCGGCCTCCTGGCGGTCGCCGGTGGTCTGCTCGGCGTGAATGCGGCGCTGGGCTCGCCGCGTGACCTGCACGCGCGCGGCCGGTTCGCCGACTCCGGTCGGGTCTGGATCTTCGCTGGCCCGGCCATCGGCTTCACGCTCTTCGGACTGGTCATCCCGCTCATCCGCACCACGATCGTGTCGTTTCGCGACGCCGATGCCGAGGACTGGGTCGGGTTCGACAACTTCCAGCAGATCTTCACCGAACGGAAGAGCGTCAACCTCGACAACTGGGCGGACATGTTCACCGCCAAGGTCTTTTGGATCGGGATCGTCCTCGTCGTCGTCGGGACCGTCATCGCGCTGATCGGGGGACGAGAAACCGGGCGACGCTTCGAGATGAGCGGCAGCTCGCTCGCTCCGTTGGTGTTCGGCTGGTTCCTGCTGGTGTGCGGTGTGCTCGCCAACATCCGAGGCACGGTCTTCAACACGCTGTGGTGGGTCATCACCGTGACCTTCGTGACGACCACCCTCGGCATGGCTGTCGCGGTGCTCGCCGACCGGGCCAAGTTCGAACGGGTGGCCAAGTCGCTCATCTTCATGCCCATGGCCATCTCGTTCGTGGGTGCGGGCATCATCTGGCGTTTCATGTTCCAAGCCAAGAACGTGTCGAAACCGCAGAACGGCGTGCTCAATTTCTTGTGGGTCGGTCTCGGCGAGGTCACGGTCGATCCGGTCGGGAAGTGGGTCACGTTCGGCGTGCTGGCGGCCATCGTCGCCGTGATGCTCGCCGTGGCGGTCGTCGCCCGGCGCGACCGTGCTGCCGCGATCTTCTGGGGTGCCCTCGCGTTGACCCTGCCGGTCGGGTACCTGATGGCTCGCATCCTGTCCGGTGGGTACGGCGGGCTGCCAGGCGAGACCGCACAGCAAAAGGCCATCGACTTCATCAACACACCGCCCTACAACAACGTGTGGCTCATGGTGATCCTCATCTGGATCCAGACCGGGTTCGCCATGGTCATCTTCTCGGCCGCCATCCGGGCCGTCCCGCAGGAACTGATCGAGGCGGCCCGGGTCGATGGGGCCACGGAAGCGCAGATCTTCTGGCGGGTGATCATCCCCCAGATCACGCCGACGATCGGCGTGGTGGTGACCACCTTGATCTTGTTGGTGATGAAGGTGTTCGACATCGTGAGCGTGACCACCAACGGCAACTTCGACACCCAGGTCCTGGCCAACGACATGTGGCAGCGATCGTTCCGTGAGGGCAACCGCGGCCTCGGTTCGGCCCTGGCCATGATCCTGTTCCTGTCGGTGCTGCCGGTGATGATCGGGAATGTACGGCGCATGCAGCACGAGCGAGGAGAGGAGTACTGATGGCCGGCACGATCGTGCTTCCGCGGTCGGGGGGCCCGACGAAGCGCCCTGTCGACACCGTCTACAAGTTCCTGCGTTCACTGCCGACGTGGTTGCTGTGGCTGGTGGTGGTCGTCTGGACCATGCCCACGTTCTCGTTGTTCGTGAACTCGTTCCGGAGCGCCGACAACCAGCGTGAGACGGGTTTCTGGCACGTGTTCACCGAGGGCAACCTGTCGCTCGACGGGTACACCGCGCAATTGACGACTCAGCAGAACGGCGGTCTCAAGGCCGGCGTGATCAACTCGTTCGCCATCGCTCTACCGGCGACGATCATCCCGATCCTCTTTGCCGCCATGGCCGCCTACGCCTTCGCCTGGATGGACTTCCGGGGTCGCAAGGGCCTGTTCATCGGCGTGGTGGCCATGATGGCGATCCCATTGCAGGTGGCCCTGGTGCCCGTGCTACAAACGCTCGAAGGCGGCGTCCACTGGACGATCCCGGGTTTTGAGTCGACCATGACCTTGTTCCCCGAGCTGGGACTGGCCGGCGACCACGTGTCGGTGTGGCTGGCCCACATCGCCTTCGGCATGCCGTTCGCCGTGTTCCTGCTGCACAACCACATCTCGTCGTTGCCTGCGGATCTCTTCGAGGCGGCGCGTATCGACGGCGCCGATCACGTCAGCATCTTCATGCGGTTGGTCTTGCCGCTCTCGGTTCCGGCCCTGGCCTCGTTCGCCATCTTCCAGTTCCTGTGGACGTGGAACGACTACCTGGTCGCGGTCACGATGCTGGGAGCCAATGGTGGCGAGTACCCGGCGACGATCGTCATCGCGAACCAGGCTGGCCAGTTCGGCGGTCGTGAACACCTGCTGTCCGCCGGCGCGTTCATCCAGTCGTTCGTGCCGCTCGGCGTGTTCTTCGCCTTGCAGCGCTATTTCGTCCGGGGCCTGCTCGCCGGCTCCGTCAAGGGCTGATGCTTGGATCGGCAACCAAGCGTTCCGCAGTGGAATTTGGCCTCAGCGGACGGCGATGGTGCTGCCGGTGTGGCGATCGAAGTAGTGCAGCTGGGTGACGTCGACGGTGAGTTGAGCGGGCTCGCCGATACGCACACGGCTGCGCGGATCGACCCGGGCCACGCCGGTCGAGGTGCTGGCGGCGCTGAGCTCCTGGGGAGCGTCCGGGTCACCGGAATCGACCCGCCGGGCGTCGATACCGAAGTGCACCATGATCTCCGAGCCGAGGCTCTCCAAGAGGTTCACCTTGACGTCCAGCCGTTGGTTCGCCGGGTGATCGGAGAACACCGACGCATCGTCGAGGTGCTCCGGGCGGATACCGCAGACGAGGTCGGTATCGAGGTGGTTCCACAGTTGGGGACGGGTGGCGCGGACTCGGGCGGGCACGAGGAGGGTCTGGCCGCCGATCTGAAGATCGAGATCGTCGCCGTTGGCGCGGAGGGTGGCCTCGTAGAGGTTCATCGACGGTGAGCCGATGAAGGCGCCGATGAACATGTTGGTCGGGTGGTCGTACAGGTTCTGCGGGGTGTCGACCTGCTGGAGGAGTCCGGCGCGGATCACGGCGACGCGGTCGCCCATGGTCATGGCTTCGACCTGGTCGTGGGTGACGTAGAAGGTGGTCACGCCGAGATCACGCTGGAGTTGCGCGATCTCGGCCCGCATCTGGACCCGGAGTTTGGCGTCGAGGTTGGAGAGGGGTTCGTCCATCAAGAAGACGGACGGCTGGCGGACGATGGCGCGACCCATGGCCACCCGCTGGCGTTGTCCGCCCGAGAGGCGGGCCGGCTTGCGGTCGAGGTAGTCGGTGAGCTCGAGGGTTCGGGCCGCGGCCCGCACCCGCTGATCGATCTCGTCGCGTGGTACCCGGGCCAACTTCAGGGCGAAGGCGATGTTGTCGTACACCGACATGTGGGGATACAGCGCGTAGTTCTGGAAGACCATGGCGATGTCGCGGTCCTTCGGGGCGACGTCGTTGACGACGCGATCCCCGATCCGCAACGTCCCTGCGCTGATCTCCTCCAGCCCGGCGATCATCCGCAGCGCGGTCGACTTCCCACAGCCGGATGGGCCCACGAGCACCAGGAACTCGCCGTGCTCGATCGTCAGGCTGAGGTCCGTGATGGCCTGGACCCCATTGGGGTAGATCTTGGTGAGGTCCTCGAGTTCGACTCCAGCCACGGTCTCTCCTTGCGAATGTAAGCGCTTACAGTACGTCACACGGTTCAGCACGGCAAGCGAGGAACTGCCGCAACGCAGTCTGCCCCCAGGAGTCGAGGCCGTCGAGACGATCGCTCCCGGACCGCAGCCCAGGCGTCGTTCGGAGCAGGTCGAACCAGTCCTGGCGCCGTTCCATGGCCGGACGGACCAGGAGACAGTCGGGGTCGTTCCACCACCATCGTCCGTGCTGCCAGGCCCGCGCCAAGGTATTACCTGCGGCACTCCGCTGGCTGGACGACGAGAGGTCGCCGCCCGGCGGAGCCCACGACAGGCCGATGTCGGGCCCGATCCGCATCGCGTCGACCCGGCCGATGGACGGGAGGAGCGGGGCGCCACAGCCGAGCATGAACGTCTCGGGTCCGACCGCCTGCCGGATCAGATCGAGACCGGCCATGTACCGCGCCTGTCCCGCTGACTCCGTGCCGCCCCTTCCGGCGATCGCGCCGGCGTAGAGGAAATCCAGCTTGAAGTAGTCGAAGCCGATTGACACCAATTCGGCGAACACCCGGGTGAGATGTTCGGCGGCCCGGGCGTGAGCGGTATCGAGGACGGCGAGCTCCTGACCCCAGTTGATGCCGGCGCGGGCGCCTGGCACCAACCAATCCGGGTGTGTCCGAGCCAGCTCGGACCCCGAGCCGACCAGGAACGGCGCCACCCAGATCCCGGGTCGGCGGCCGCGTGAGCGGATCTCGTCGGCCAAGGCGGCCAGGTCGGGCACGCCGGCCGAGGGTTCCAACCAGTCACCGATGCCGTGCTGGAAGCCATCGTCGATCTGGACGACCTCGAACGGCAGGTCGAGGCGGTCCATGGCATCGAGGTTCTCGACGACGTCGGCGGCGGTCACCGCGGTGCCGTACTGATACCAGGTGCACCAGACCGTGGGCGCGGCGAGCGTCGGATGGGCTCCTGCCCGGTCGGCGACCGAGGCCGCCCACGCGTCGCGCACGTCGTCCAGGTGGACCCCGTCGAGGACCTCGACCGGACCGTCGGCCGACACGACGATCACCCGGTCGCGGACCTTCGCGGTGATCCGGGGCACGGTCGCCGAGGGATCGGTCGCGCCCACGAGCACGACCCGGTCGAGCCCGGTGTCGACCATCAGCAGGCCGTCACCGCGGAACGAGTCCGACGGTCCGGGGCGTCCGGGTCGATCGTTCATGACCACCCGGTCGGAGGTGGGAAGCCGGTAGGGCGTCTCGTCGGTGCGGTACCAGCGGGTGGGGGTCCACGACTGCCACCCCTCCTCGTACACGCGGGCGCGGGCCGGATCGATGACGATTTCGAGGAGGGCCGCCGAGTCGGAATCGTCCATGGGGCTCCTCTCCCATCCTCGAGCGTCACCGGCCGCGACAGGGTTCCGCGTGGTGGGGTGACGAGGATCGTACGGCCCGACGTTCGACGACGAGGACGAATGGGTACGAGACCACGATGCGACTGAACGACCCATTCGAGTTCGGACGGCTTTCGCCACCGCGAGGGCGAGGGGCGGTCCGGGGCGGGAGAGAGACCTAGGGTGGACCAGTTCTCGGAGCGGAGCCCGGGGTTGGCGGCGACGCCTCGAGGCGATCTCGACGACGGTACTGGAGGTAGCGCAATGGGGGATGACGCCGAGTTGGTCGTGGTCGCCAACCGCCTCCCCGTCCATCGCGCCGCCGACGGCGAGAGCGAGGCTGCCGGAACGACCGTCTGGGAGACCAGCCCCGGCGGTCTGGTCAGCGCTCTGGTGCCGACGTTGCTCGACCGCAAGGTGACCTGGGTGGGGTGGACCGGCGACGAAGGCCCGGCCCCGGCGCCGTTCGATCTCGAAGGGATGCACCTCGTCCCGGTGGGTCTCGACAGCTCTGAGGTGGAGAGCTTCTACACCGGCTTCTCCAACGCCACCCTGTGGCCGCTCTACCACGACGCCATTCAACCGTCGGAGTTCCATCGGGAATGGTGGCGGACCTATCAGGCGGTCAACCGGCGGTTCGCCGAACACGCCGCCGATGTCGCAGCACCCGGAGCCGTCGTGTGGATCCACGACTACCAGTTGCAGATGGTGCCCGCCATGCTCCGGGCGCTCCGGCCCGACGTGCGCATCGGTTTCTTCCTCCACATCCCGTTCCCGCCCCAGGAGCTCTTCATGCGGCTGCCGTGGCGCCGAGCCCTGCTCGAGGGTCTGCTCGGCGCCGACCTCGTGGGCTTCCAGGTGCCGGTGGCGGCGCAGAACCTGGTCGTGCTGGCGCGTCGTCTGCTCGGGGCCAAAGGTCGGTTGCCAGCCATCGAGCTCCCGAACCGCGTGGTCCGGGTCGGCGCTTTCCCGATCTCGATCGATGTCGGTCGGATCGAGGAGATCGCCGGCCGACCCGAGGTGATCGCCGAGGCCATCTCGCTTCGTGAACGCCTCGGGTCACCTCGCGTGGTGCTGCTCGGAGTCGATCGCCTCGACTACACCAAAGGCATCGAAGCTCGACTCTCGGCCTATCGCGAGCTCCTCCAGGACGGCCTGCTCGAGGCGGGCGACTGCGTGTTGGTCCAGATCGCCGTTCCGAGCCGTATGGACGTCCCGGCGTACGGCGACGAGCGCGACCGTATCGAGCGTCTCGTCGGCGAGATCAACGGCGACTACGGCGACGTGGGCCAACCGGCCGTCCACTACCTGCACCGCGGTGTGTCCACCGAGGAGCTCGTGGCGCTGTACCAGGCGGCCGACGTCATGGTCGTGACGCCGTACCGCGACGGCATGAACCTGGTCGCCAAGGAGTATGTTGCGTCCCGCCTCGACAGCACCGGAGTGATGGTGTTGTCTGAGTTCGCCGGTGCTGCTCGCGAACTGTCGGGCTCGATCCTCGTCAACCCCCACGACACTGCCAGTGTGAAGGAAGCGATCGTGGCGGCCGTGGGGATGCCCCGGACCGAGGCGCGGCGCCGCATGCGGTTGAGCCGGCGAGCTGTTCACCGCTGGACCGTGCACGACTGGTCCCGCTCGTACCTCCGGGAGCTCGACCTCCCCTCACCGGCCATCCAGGGAGGGCCCAACTCGTGACCGACTTGCACGCCGCAGTGACGCTCCTCACCCGATCCCCGCACCTCCTGGTGGCATGCGATTACGACGGAACGATCTCGCCGATCGTCGAGGACCCGATGTCGGCTCCGCCTCTTCCCGAGGCCATCGCCGCCCTCCGCTCGCTGGCGTCGTTGCCCAATACCTCCGTCGCGGTGGTGTCCGGGCGTTCGCTTCGTGATCTGGCGCTGATGAGTCGGTTGCCGTCGGAGATCCATCTCGTCGGAAGCCACGGGTCGGAGATGGACGCCGGGGTGGCCTTCCTGGTGCCACGCGAGCGTCTCGACGTGCTTGCGTCCATGACGCAGGACCTCGAAGCGATCGCCGCCGAGACCCCCGGGGCGATGGTTGAGTACAAGCCGTCGTCGGTGGCCTTGCACGTCCGGAAGGCGGAGCGTGACGACGCCGCCCGGGCGGTCGCTGAAGCCGCCGCGGTCGCGGATCGGTATCCCGAGGTGTTGGTGCGCCACGGGAAAGAGGTGCTCGAGCTGGCCATCGTGGGCACGAACAAAGGCGATGCCATCGAACGCCTCCGCCACATCGTGGGGGCCACGGCTGTGATGTTCCTGGGCGACGACCGCACCGACGAGGACGTGTTCGCCGTCCTGCACGGTCCCGATGTCGGCGTCAAGGTCGGCGACGGTGAGACCAAGGCCGGGTTCCGGGTCGATGGCCCCGAGGATGTCGTCGCCCTGCTGGCTCGACTGGGTGAGACCCGGCGAGCCTGGCTGTTCGGGGGGTCGGTCACACCGATCGAGCGGCACAGCCTCCTGTCGGATCAGCGAACCGTCGCTCTGGTGACCGACGCGGGTTCGGTGACGTGGCTCCCTCACCCCCGGCTCGATTCCGCCGCGGTGTTCTCCGAGTTGTTGGGCGGACCGTCGGCGGGGTTCTTCTCGATCCGCCCGGACACCGCCAGCGACGTCCTGAGCCAGCGGTACATCGCCGACTCCATGGTCCTGGAGACCCTGTGGCCGGAGCTGTGTCTCACCGACTACCTGGTCTGTTCGGCCGACATCGCCCGGAGGGAGCCGGGCCGGACTGACATGATCCGCGTGCTGACCGGTACCGGACCCGCCCGGATCGTGTTCGCGCCCCGACCCGACTTCGGCCGGAGCCCGACCCAGCTCCGGGTCGATGGTTCGGCCGTCGAGGTGCTGGGATCGGCGATTCCCATGGTGCTGATCGCGCCGGGGGTGACGTGGGCGATCGAAAGCGACGGGCACCACGAGACGGCCGTGGGCACCGTCACGCTCGGGAGCGATCCGTGCGTCGTCGAGTTCCGTCTGGGTACCCGGGAGACGACTCCCCACCGACTCCCGGAGAGTGAGCAGCGAGCACTCACCAATGCGTACTGGCAGGAGTGGGCGGCCGAACTCGGGACGACCCGCACGGCCCCGGCGTTGGTGCGGCGATCGGCGTTGACCATCAAAGCTTTGACCTTCGGCCCCTCCGGAGCGGTCGCCGCCGCGGCGACCACCAGCCTCCCCGAGGAGCTCGGGGGAATCCGCAACTGGGACTACCGGTATTGCTGGCTTCGAGACGCCGCGCTCGCGGTCACGGCCTTGGCACGCCTCGGCAGCCTGAACGAGGGGGTCGAGTACCTCGATTGGGTCGCCTCGCTCATCGATCGTCACACCCGCCCCGAGCAGCTGCAGCCGGTGTACTCCCTCGATGGCGGCACGCTGGCGCCGGAGGCGGTGATCGCCGAGCTGAGCGGGTACGCGGGCAGCCGCCCGGTCCGCGTCGGGAACGCCGCCGACCACCAGGTGCAGCTCGACGTGTTCGGACCCATCGCCGCCCTGATCGACCTGCTCGACCGCAGCGGCGCCGACCTCACCGATCGTCACTTCATCTTGATGGAGCAGATGGCCGACGCCGTCCTTCGCCGGTGGCACGAACCCGACCACGGGATCTGGGAGGAGCGCACGGCCGCCCACCACCACGTGTACTCGAAGGTCATGTGCTGGTTCACGCTCGATCGGGCCATCGACGTCTTCCGACGCCGCAACATCGGGGACCATGCCTCGCTCGGCCCGGTGCGGGACCACATCCGTG
The DNA here is from genome assembly GCA_963732655.1 of uncultured Acidobacteriota bacterium. GTDB lineage: Bacteria > Actinomycetota > Acidimicrobiia > Acidimicrobiales > SHLQ01 > CAVTWS01. The sequence goes on from CAVTAI010000017.1 coordinate 1,012,491, forward strand.
ACGAGGTGCTCGACCGCGGATGGAACCCACAGATCGGTTCGTTCACTGGACGGTACGACAGCGACGACATCGGCGCCGCGCCGTTGTTCGTCGGTCTGGCCGGCCTGCTGCCGGCCGACGACCCACGGTTCGCCTCCACCATCCGGTCGGTCGAAACCGTGCTTCGCAAGGGGCCGATCGTGTGGCGCTACCGGCACGAGGACGGTTTGCCCGGCCGGGAGGGCGGCTTCTTGTTGTGTTCGTTGTGGCTGGCCGAGGCCTACCTGCGATCCGGGCGGACGCTCGATGCGGTCGACCTGTTCGATCAGGTTCGCGGCCTGGCCGGGCCCACCGGGTTGTTCAGCGAGCAGTACGACCCCGTGGTCGGGGTGGCGCTGGGAAATGCCCCCCAGACGTACTCCCATCATGGGCTGATCGACATGGCCCTGTACCTCGACGGGGTGATGCCGGCCGAGACCGAGGTCCGCCGTCGCGGTCCCGGCTGGCTGCGCAGCCGATTCCACCGGGGCGAGTGATTTCTTTGGCGATGTGGGTTACCTAAGGCCCTTGCCGGGTAGGACTCGTCGCAACAGGATGTGGGGAGCGGTCGGAGACGATCGCCCCCTGATTTCCCCGGCCGGGGTCCGCGCATCGGACCGAGTTCGGACGTCTGCCTCACGAAGGGGCCGACGCATCCGCAGCTCACGTGTCCGTTGCGGACTCCGGCCGGCGCGGGTGCGGGGCGCGCTCGTTCGCTCAGGTCGCTTCCATCTGGCGTTTCAGCTCCTGGAGATCCTGATTCATGGCGCGCCGCATCGACCACGACATGACCGGCGCGACGACCCTCGAGAACCCGGCGGGTTCGCCGTGGTTGCGGAGGGTCATGCGGGTGCCTCCGGCCGCGGTGGCGGTCCACGTGTACTCGGTGGTCATGGGGAACGGGCCCTGGGCCGTCGTCATCAGCAGACGCCGGTCCGGCTCCAGTTCGACGATCTCATACGTGTAGGCCAGATCCCGGCCGAGGAAACGGGCGGCGAACCGGACCCGTGAACCGATCCGGACTGGTGGTCCGGTCTCCCATTCGGCCGTTGAGATGCGCCGATACCACACCGGCGCGTTGGAGGGATCTCCGGCAAATGCGGCGACCGCCGGTGCGGGTCGTTCGATCTCGATCTCCACCTGCACGTCGACCACGATCATCCCTCCCGATCCTGCTCTGTCGGAAGTATCGCGCCGGCCGCTGAGGCCCGCGGCAACCCCGACCACGACCAGCACGACGACTTCGGTGGGCTCCGACGCGACACCCCGATGTTCGAGCGGCGCCGGACGGCTCGCCTCTTCCTGGCGTCGCGGTCTATCTGTGGCACTGCACGGCCGGCGGCCAGTACTCCATGTACGAGGTCACCGATCAGAACTACCTGCGGGGCGTGCAGGCGGCCGACGACGCCGGGCGCATCACCTTCACCACGATCTTCCCCGGGTGTTACGCGGGACGCTGGCCGCATTGCCACTTCGAGGTCTTCGACTCGATCGACGCGGCGACGGCCGGGAGTCAGGCGACGAAGACCTCCCAGCTCGCACTGCCCCAGGCCGACTGCGAGACGGTGTACGCCGACCGCCGCTACGGCAACAGCCTGCAGAGCCTCGGACAGCTGTCGTTGTCGTCGGACAACGTGTTCGCCGACGGTTGGGACTCGCAGCTGGCCACGATCGCGAACTCCGGCGACAACGTCACGGTGTCGCTCCTCGTTCGGGTCTGAACCCGAGCGGGTCAGAGCCGATCGGGCTCGGCCCGGACCATCTCCGCGTACAGCTGATCGAAGGTCTCGGCGAACCGGGTGCGGCACGGGCCGGTGATCGAGCGCCGCCGGGTCGGGTCGGCCGCGGAACCGACCGGGCTCCCGGGCACCTCGATCACGCGGAGCTCGGCGGGCCGGCCCGAGAGATCGCTCGCCCGGGCCGTCCACTCCTGCGCGGTGACGATGTCGTCGCCGCACCAGTTGGTGATGAGGGCGGGGGTGGCGGCGGCCTCGAGGAGCGGTTCGAGCTGGTCGACCATGTCATCGATGTGAATCGGGCTGTGGGGGTTGGGGTCGTGGGGCGCCACCATGGTCCGGCCGTGCCGCACGGCGTCGATGTGCATGGCCGGGAACGACGCCGGGGTGCCCATGAACGTGTTGAGGCGGGTCAGGACCACGGGCAGGTCGAAGGCCCGCGCACAGAACCGGGTCACCGCTTCGAGCCCCGCCTTGGAGGCCGGGCTGGTCGGGGCGTAGGCGGTGGCGGCCCGCCCGATGGGATCGGTTTCGCCGAAGAGATGCCAGGGGTCCGGGTGGGGGGAGTAGATGCCCATGCCGGACATCACCAGTGCCGCCTTGGCCTTGCGGCAGTGCTGGAGCACGAAGCCGGCTCCCTCGACGTTGCTGCGGAGCGTGTCCTGGAGATGGACGAGATCGGCCCGCATCCACGCCAGGTGCAGCACGTAGGTGAAGTCGTCCGGCAACTCGGAGAGGTCACCTGAGCCGATGTCGATCGAACGAGTGGTGACGCCTGCCGACTCGAGGGTGGCGCGCGGGGACAACGCCCGGCGCTCCGGCGTCACGCTCTGGTCGTACACCTCCTTTTCGTGGTCGGTGTCGGAGGCGAAGCGGGCGATGCCCCAGACGTCGTTGTCGGCCGCCAGGTGCGTGGCCAGGAGGTGGCCGATGGTTCCGCTTGCTCCGGTGACGAGGATCCGCTCTCCCGACAGCATCAGCAGACCGGTTCGGGTTTGATGTCGAAGCGACTGGTATAGAAGGCGAAGCGGCGGCGCAGGCCGCGCTCGTCGAGCCCGTACTCCTCGGCCGTGTACCGATGCTCGCCATGGGCTGCTCGGGGATGGTCGTCGACGAACCCGCAGACGGCCTGGGCGTCCGCGTCGTCGAACACGATGCCGGCATGGCCGCACACCGTCGCGATCGTGCCGACGGGGTCGCGCATGAGGTCGTGGTAATCGATGTCGATCACGCAATCGGGATCGATCAGCCGGTCCCGGAAGTCCAGACCCCGACGGAGGACGAGTTCCTCGAGCGTGGTCCATTCCGGTCCGTACCGCTTCGGGTCGTACTCCGGAGTGGCGAGTGAGCGGATGTAGCCCGTGAAACTGACGACCGACGGGATCACGACTGCCGGATCGCGGTGGGTCCACACGAAGCGGGCGTCGGGGTAGGCCGTGATCAGGGCGTCGAGGCTCATGAGGTGCTTTGGGTACTTGAGCACCCACCGGCCCGGGTGATGCCATTGCAGCTGCTGGAGGGTGCGGCGGTGCGCCTCATAGGCGGGTGCGTAGTCGGCGTTGTAGAGGTAGTCCCGGTAGAGCGGGATGTCGTAGTAGGCGAGTGTCGCCTGGTTCAGGAAGCTCCAGTCGTTGGCCAGGTTGCACTGCTCCGGGCGGATCGCGGACATGGGGTGGCGGACCATCATCTCAGCCGGCATCTGATCGAGCGCCGCCTGGACCATGGTGATGCGTGGATCGTTGTCGGCGGTCGCCGCCTCGGGCGGAGGGGATGGTGCGTTCATCTCCCAGAAGCTCGGCGTGCGGGCGGCCTGTACCTGGCCCATCAGCCCGTGGAGGTGGGTCGAGCCCGTGCGCGGGAGACCCACGATGAACACCGGGGCGGTGATGCGTTCATCGGCGATGCTCAGGTTGGCGGCGCGGTCGGCGACGAGTCGGAGGCGCTTGACGAGCGAGGCGATCAACGTCTCCGCGGCGTTGGCTCGGCGCTGACCCTCGACCCGAGCCTGGCATTCGAGGGCTTCGATGAGCACGTCCATCGGTTCGGCGAAGGGAACGTCACCGAGGTCGCCGAGTCCGGTGCGTTCGAAGGCGATGTCGAGGAGCCGTGTCCGGTCGAGGGGGTCGTCCATCACGCCATTGGATCAGATGTCCTCCGCAGTCGGCGAAGGCGTGGGCGAGGTATCGAGGAGCCGGCGCTCGTCGGGGCGGTCCCGGAGCACCTTGTCGACGAACGAACCCACGCCCTGGAGGACACCGACGTCGCGGCCGGCGGCTTCGGACAAGTACCAGCGGTGCTCGAGGATCTGGTGGTAGAGCTCGGCATCTTCCAGCCGGGCCCGGAGCTGGTCGGGGATGGCGTCGAGGGTCGGTTGCCACCGTTCGGTCAACCACCGGTAGGCGAGCACGGCTTCCGGTTGGACGTGGCCGTTCTGCTGGGCGAGCAACGCACCATAGCTGGTGATGGCGGACAGGAGCCGCCGGGCCTGGTTCTCGTGGGCGACGATGCCGGTCAGGCGTTCGAGCCGGCGTTTGTGGTGCCCTTCTTCCACGACGGTGGGCCGGAAGCGGATCCGGCCGCCGTCGCTCGCCGAGATCTCCACCTCCTCGGTGTCGAAGCCGAGGTGGTTGAGACGCTCGAGGCGGGCGTGGATGCGCCACTGCTCCTCGACCAGAACCTCCTCGGTCGCCGTCAGCTCCCCCCACAGGGCGTCGTATCGGGCGCGGAGGCGATCGGCGATGTCGGCGGGATCGATGCCGATCGACAGCTGGCCCTCGGCCGCCAGGTCGAACAGACCGCCGGCCACGTTCTCAGCGGCGATGTCCAGGTCGAGCGTGCGTTGGCCGGTGGAGAGGATCTCGTGGTGCTCGGCGGTCTCGGCGTCGACGAGGTAGGCGCGGAGAGCGCCGGCGTCGCGGCGGAAGAGGGCGTTGTTGAGTGAGCAGTCGCCCCAGTAGAAGCCGGCCAGGTGGAGCCGCACCAGGAGAACGGCGAGCGCATCGACGCAGCGATCTCGCAGGTCGTTGTTGGCCGGGCCACCGAAGAGCTGGCGGTACGGCAGGGAGTACGAGAGGTGCCGGGTGATGAGGACGTCGTCGAGCCGCTCACCCGCGTCGGTGGCCCGGGTGGTCGCGACGCCGACGAGGGTGACGGCCGGAAGATCTCGGTCCCGGAGCAGCTCGAGCATCTCGAACTCGCGTTGGGCCAGGCGATCGGGGAGCTCCTTGAGGGCGAAGAAGGTTCCCTCGTGGGACAAGAACCGCACCTCGTGCCGATGCAGGCCGGCCGGTATCTGGACGAAGCCACCGGCCGGCCACTCAGCGAGGGGAGCGCTCCAGGGCAGCCCGAGGAAGTCGGGACCGGCGTCCACGCTGGTCTTGAGGGTGAGCGATACCACGGCCCGCCCACGGTAGCGGGCGGCGTGGGCCGAGTCGGGTGTGCTCGGCGGCGGCGGCGATCCGCTCGTCGTGGATGATCTTGGCGAGCTGCAGGGTGGGGTTGAGTTCCAGAGCCATCGGGGGTCTCCTTTCTGGTGCTGGTGTCTCCCCATTGTCCTGGCGCGACAACGGCCACGTGATTGACGCAGATGCCAACATCCGAAAGAATGCTGCCATGGGCCATCGTGTGGCCGCCGTGGTGATGGACCAGGTGTCCATCTTCGAGCTGTCGATCGTCGCCGAGGTCTTCGGCATCGACCGGTCGGACCTGGCTGACCCCTGGTACGAGTTTCGGGTGTGCGCGGCCGAGGTGCCGCCGATCCGCACCTCGAGCGGGTTCAGCATCGACACCCCGTTCGGGGTCGAATCGCTGGCGTGGGCCGACACCGTCGTCGTGATCCCGACCGCGAGGCACGACTACCCGCCTGAGTTGCTCGACGAGCTCCGCCGAACCCATGCCCGCCAGGCCCGGCTCGTCTCGATCTGCACGGGGGCGTTCGTCCTCGCCGCCGCCGGCCTGCTCGACGGTCGGCGAGCGACGACGCACTGGCGAGGCGCCGACGAGCTGGCCCGGCAGTTTCCCGACGTCACGGTCGACGCCGACGTCTTGTACATCGATGAAGGTGACATCGCGACCTCAGCGGGCGCAGCGGCCGGGCTCGATCTCTGCCTGCACCTCGTGCGACGTGACCACGGGGCCGAGGTCGCCAACACCGTCGCCAAACGTCTCGTGGTCCCGCCGCATCGAGAAGGCGGACAGGCGCAGTACATCGAGTACCCGATGGTGTCCGCCGACGATGAGGACGATCTCCTCGACCAGGCCATGGCCTGGGCCCGCGCCCATCTCGACGAACCCATCACCATCGAGCAGCTCGCGCACCAGGCGGCGATGAGTCCGCGCACGCTCGCCCGTCGTTTCCGCGAAGCCACGGGAACGACGCCCCATCAGTGGCTGACCACCGAGCGGGTCCGCCTGGCGCAGCGTCTCCTGGAGACGACCGACCTCTCGATCGACGGGATCGCCATCGACACCGGCTTCGGGACCGCCACCAACATGCGACAGCACTTCCAGCGTGTGGTGTCCGTGGCCCCCGGTCGGTACCGGGCCACCTTCCGACGGAACCGGATCGCCTGACGCTCGCGGCGCCCGCCGTCGCGAGCGCCTGAGCAGGCGCCCTCGTCGACTACGTGACCTCGATCGATGCGCCGGCGCTCCACTCGCGCACGACGAGGTAGCGGCCGTGGAGGGCGCCACGATCGTGGGTGCCGAAGCCGAGGAGTGAACCCTCGTGGCCCTCGGCGGCCGGTAGCCACTTGACGCGCTCGAGCCCCTCTTTGACGCCGTCGTGGGTCCGCTCCGGGGCCCGGGCCAGCCCTTCGGCGACGAGTCGCCCCATGTCGTAGCCGGTCGATGGGGCGAAGCCGCTCCTCGGGTCGATGCCGAAACGCTGGCGCAACGCCGCCAAGGTGGTGTTGAGGTCCGACACCATGTCGATGTAGTGCCAGCCGTCGATCACCCTCCCGAAGGAGGGCTCGTAGCCACGCAGGCCGCACGTGTTCATGGCGCACAGACCGTCCCAGCCCCGATCGCGCGCGGCCGTGGCGACGGCTGGTGCGGCGAGCCCGAGGCCGAGGTAGACGAGCGCGTCGAGCCCCGAGTCGAGGACCTCGGCCAGCTCGTTCGTGGCGTCCTCGGCGAGGGGCGACACCTCGGCGACTGCGGTGACCCGGAGCCCCAGCACGTCGGCTTCATCGCGGAGGAAGTCGAGGTACCGGCGCCCGATAGGGGAGCGGTCCGCGACGACGCCGAGTCTCGTGGCCCCGCGCGAGGCGAGGAAGCGGACGATGACAAGCGACTCATCCTCGTGTGATCCCACCTGCAGATGAAACATGTACTCGCTCCGCGCCCGCTCGGTGCCCGCCCAGTTGATCGTCGGGATGCGGTAGCGCTCGGCGAGGGGCGTGGCGACGAGCGCATTGTCGCCGATGGCGGGGCCGACGATGACGAGCACGTCGGCTGCTGCCAACTCGGCGTACGCGTGCTCCACCGCAGCCGCGGTGCCTTCGGGCAGACCCAGTCCGCAGGCGTTCACGAACTCGACATCGCGGTCGAGGCGGCCCTGACAGCGCACGTCGTCGACGGCTCGCCGGAGCCACGTCTCGATGTCGGTGGGGCCGGCAGGACCAGCGGACATGTCGTTCAGTACGCCGACCCGGATCGGTGCCGCCATGGTGTCCTCCTGAGCGAAACTCTGCTCAACCGTAGGGCTCGTGGCGCTTCCGGTTCCAGATCAGTGGGTCCCGCCCGTGTCCTCGACCTCGCCGGCTTGGAATAGTCCGAGGGCGCCTTTCCCGACGTTGGCGAACTTGTGCGTCACCATCGGATAGAGGCCGTCCTCGGCGAAGCTGAACTCGACGAACCCACCTTGCGCGGGTTGGAGGTCGAGCGCTTGGGAGCCGCCTTGGCCGTCGCCCGGCTGCAGGAGGTACTCGCCTTCTTTGTACACGGTGTCGAACACCGTGCCCACGATGTGGAAGGCCGAGTTCTCCGACGGCCCGGCGTCGAGCACCCACACGCGGATCCGGTCGTCGGTCTCCACCCGAATGGGCGAGTGGCGGTATTGGTTGTAGTAGCCGTTGAACACAACGGCGTCCCACTGCTCGTCGACCATCTTGGCCAGATCGCCCGGTTGGCCCTCGGGTCCGAGGTAGAGCTCGCTCTGCACCATGACGAATTCGTGATCGACGGGTTGCAGGTCCGGCGGATCGATGATGATGGCGCCGTACATGCCGTTGCCGATGTGGTGAAGGGTCGGCGGCGTGCCGCAGTGGTACATGTAGATCCCGGCATAGTCAGCCTGGAACTGGTACACGAGCGACTCGCCGGGCTCGATGGTGCGCATCTCGTCGTTCCACGCCACCCGCGACGCGTGGAAGTCGATCGAGTGACCGAGGGTGCCGTCGTTGACGAGCGTGACCGTGAACAGGTCGCCGATCTGGCCGCGCAGGGTCGGGCCCGGAACCTGGTCTCCGAAGGTCCACATGAGCTGCGTGACTCCCGGAGCCACCTCCACCTCGATTTCGGTGGCATGCAGTTCGATCTCGTGCTCGGTACCGCCCGGCGCCGGCTCGAGCGCGGGATCGAACGGAACCCAACCCTCAGGTGGAACGGCGTTCGGGTCGATGACCGCCGCCGGTGTCGCCGCTTCGCCGGCGTCCGAACCGGCGTCTCCGTCGACGATGATCTGCATCGACATCCCGGCCTCACGGTGCCCGGGGATCGTGCACCAGGCCTCTCCGGACTGCTCCATCGCCCCGAGCGAAACCTCCTCGGACTGGCCGGGTTCGAGGATGGCGGTGCCGGATTCCCCGTTCAGCTTCAGGTCGTGGGGCATCGCGCCGGCGTTGGTCACATTCAGGGTGAGGACGGTCCCCGCCGGGACCGTCAGCGTCGCCGGCTCGACGAAGAACTCGCCCAGCGTCACGTCGACGACCATGGGCTCGCCCGCGGCCGACGCACTTCCGGAGTCGTCGTCCCGAGTCGCCGCGATGCCAGCGGCAATCACCGCGACGATCATGCTGATCGCCGCGAAGAACGTCACGAGGATGAGCCAGCCCTCGAGGCGGGTTTCGCGATCGGAGCTGTGGGAACTCGACGGGGCATCACTGTCGTGACCGGATGGCGCCTCGGGGCCCGGTTCCAGCGTGATCGTCATGGTGTCGCCTCTCCCCACCCCGACCACGGGTCGCAGTCGGGCTCACGCCGTGCGGTGACACGACGTCGTCTGACGCCACAGGACCACCGGAAGCGGCCGGTTCCCAGGGCCGAAGGTCACAGCGACCGCGGCGGAACGGTTCAGGGTTGGCGACCGGTGAAGGCGATCAGCTTGGTCTGGGTATCGGCGGTGGCCGGCACGTCGACCCGGGGTCCGTAGTGCCCGCTCGACCGCAACAGCTCGTCGAGCGGTTGCATGCCGGCATACTGCTCGGCGACCAGGCCCTCATCGAGCCGTTCGTCGAGACCGCACGCCCGGGCCAGGTCCCAGGTGTGCACCAGTACGTCACCGGTGACCAGCATGTCGATCGCAGCCTCGACCGTCATCTCGCCGGGAGGACCGACATCAAAGGTCTGGGCGGCCACGGCCGGATCGTCGAGGGCGCCTTGCAGCGTGTCGGCGAGTGCCGCCCACGCGCCCGCCGGATCCTGGTCGACGGGAGGACCCGGCCGGAACACGATGCCGGACCGTCCGATCACCGATGGCGCCCACTCGACGAGGTGGCGGACGATGTCTCGGGCTGCCCACCCGTCACACGGGGCGGGGTTCGCCCACGCGGACTCGGCCACCTCGTTCGTGCGATCGGTGAAACGTCCGGCGACCCGGCGGAATCGCTCGCTCGCCGTGCCGGCGACGGCCAGGAGATCGTCGAGCCGGTTGAAGGTGAGCTGCATGCCACCCTCCATCCCCGAGTCGACATGGCCGTCGCGGAACTCCTTGCTCTGGTGGCGCACGAGGGTCTGCAGCGTCGTGACGCCATCGACCTCGGTGAGCGTCACCGTGTTCACCGACTCAGCGTCCGGGAACGTCTCGAACACCTCGGTCGTCACGATGCGTTCTGGCACGACGATCTCGAGGTACACGCCGTACCAGGCCAGCTCCGTGCCGTCGGCGCCGCGTGAGACGTACCGCCAGGCGCCGCCCGGCCGCAGGTCGAGCTCGCAGGCGACGAGCGGATGGTAGTCCGGCCCCCACCATCGGAGCAGGTGGCGCGGCGTGGTCATGGCGTCGAACACCAGGGGGCGGGGAGCTTCGAATGTCCGGGTGATCAAGATCTCGGTGTCGGACGGGAGGGTGACCGTTGCCGATCCGGGTCGTGGTGCCATGTCGTCAATCCTTCTCGGTTGGTTGGGTCTGATGGGTCGATAGGGAGTGCAGGTAGTCGTCGAGTCGGTCGTACCGCTGGTTGACGCTGGCGGTCAGCGTGTCCAGCCACGAGGTCACCGGGGCCAGCCCGGCCCGATGAATCCGATAGACACGGGTCCGGCCCTCGGTGCGGCAGTGCACCAGATCGGTGTCTCGAAGCACCCTGAGGTGTTTGGAGATATTCCTACATCGGGATATGTCAACGCAGATGACCGTTGGGTCGAATGGCCCATGCCGGTCCCGGGTTCACGGCCGATGGAACGACGTGGGATCCGCCGACCTCGCCGTGCTCGACGCGCCGCCACCGACCGCCTCCGATCAGGGCGAGAGCACGCCTCGGGAGCCGACTCGGCGTGGGAGCGCGTTGGCCTGGTTGTTCGGGGTGTCGTCGTTCGTCGCGTCGGGTCTCATGTTCGCCATCGAGCCCATGGTGGCGAAGCTGATGCTCCCGCTCCTCGGTGGTTCGCCGGCGGTGTGGAACACCGCGCTCGTGTTCTTCCAGCTCGTGCTCCTGCTCGGGTACCTCGCGGCCCATCGACTGGCGAGATACACCCCGGGGCGGCACGCGGCCGTCGCCGTCGCAGTCGCCGCGATCCCGCTCCTGGTGCTTCCCGTCTCGATGCCCGACGGCTGGACCCCGCCGCAGGCCGCGTCGCCGGTCTGGTGGACGTTTCTCCTGCTGGTGCTGAGCGTCGGCGCACCGTTCTTCGCGCTGTCGACGGTGAGTCCGACCCTTCAGCGGTGGTACGGACTGGCGACCGACCGCGATCCCTACGTGCTGTACGCCACCGGCAACACCGGCAGCCTCGTCGCCCTCCTCGCGTATCCGCTGCTGATCGAGCCGCGTTTCGACCTCCCGACCCAGACGCGGGTCTGGGCCGTTGCCTACGTCGCCTTCGTCGGGCTCCTGGCCTCGTGTGCGATGGTGGCCCGGAGACGGACCGACAACGTCCCGGTACCTCACGTCGCCCCGACCCCGGCGCCGTGGCCGGCGCGACTGCGTTGGTGCGCCACCGCGGCGATCCCGTCTGCGCTGCTGCTCGGGGTCACGCGTCACATCGCCACCGACATCGCTTCGGTCCCGCTGCTGTGGGTGGTGCCGCTCGCGCTCTACCTCGCGACATTCATCGTGGCGTTCTCGAAGACCGGAGCGCGCCTCGTGGACTCGTCGGGCCTCGTCGCCCGGGTGCTCGTGATCCCGGTCGTGCTGAGCCTGGCCGGTACGTCGTTGGGCATGGGGCTGTCGCTGAGCCTGCACCTCAGCGCCTTCTTTGCCGCCGCCCTGCTGGCCCACGCGCGCGTCTGGTCGCCTCGCGGCCCGAACCGGCCCAGTTGACCCAGTTCTACGTCTGGATGTCGACCGGCGGCGTGGTCGGTGGCATGGCCAGCGCCATCCTCGCGCCGGTGCTGTTCGATCAGATCGCCGAGTATCCGATGGCCCTCGCCGCCACGATGCTCCTCCTGCCGGTCGGCAAGGTGGTGCCGCGCCGGCGGGCTGTCGCAACCGTCGTGGCAGTGACCACGCTCTGTGTGGCCGCGCTGATCGTGGCGAACGCCAAGGCGGATCCCACGGTGACCCTGGCGGTGTTCGGAGTCGGAACGATGGTCGCCTACTCGGCGGCGTCCAATCCGCGGATCTATGCCACATGCATCGGGCTCGTCGTCGTCGGCATCTTGTCGCGCGAGTCGACGCTGGCGCTGGCCACGGAACGCACCTTCTTCGGCGTGTACCGCGTCACGGAGGAATCCGGCGGGCGTCACGTGTTGCACAGCGGCACGACCGCTCACGGCGTGCAGGGGCCAACCAACGAGCCGCTCGGCTACTACGCCAGCACCGAAGGCATCGGGAACCTCTTCGAGTCCCTCGACGAGTCTGCGCCGCCGCGCCGCGTCGCGATCATCGGCCTCGGCGCCGGGGCGCTGGCGTCGTACGGCCGCACCGGCGATGAGTTCGACTTCTACGAGATCGACAGCGCCGTCGTCGACCTGGCCATGGACCCGGCGTTGTTCACCTACCTCCGGGACAGCTCGGCACAGATCCAGACCATCGTCGGCGACGGCCGCATCATGATCGAGAACTCCGAGACCACCTACGACATCGTGGTGCTGGATGCCTTCAGCTCCGACGCCATCCCCGTGCACCTGCTCACTCGCGAAGCGCTGACCGCCTACGTGCAACGCCTCCAGCCGGGCGGCGTTGTCGCCATGCACATCTCGAACCGCTACTTCGATTTCGTGCCGGTCGTCGGCCGGCTGGCGACCGACGCCGGTCTCGATGCCCAGGTCTTCGAGACGGCGACGTCCACCTGGATGGTGCTGGGCGCCGCCGCCGACCTCCCCGGCTGGGACGCCGTGACCACCGACTACGGGCGAGTGTGGACCGACGACTACAGCGACCTCCTGGGCGCGCTGCGCTGAATGGGGCAGCAGTTCCCGCTCAGTGGCCGCCGCGGCGTACGCCGCCGTACTTCATGCGGGTGTCGCTGATGGCCGCCGCGCGCTGAGAACCGTCGTTGATGGCTGCAGCGCTGAGCTCGCCGATGAAGAGCGTGTGCGTGCCGACGTCGATCACCTGAGTCACCGTGCAGTCGAGCCATGCGATGGCATCGGTGAATATGGGTGCTCCCGACGGTGCATCGACGACTGCGAATCCGTTGAGCGCCCCGTCAGCGTGCGTGGCTGGTTTGGAGAACTTCACGAAGGCCTTCGTGTGATCGGGCGACCACAGGTTGACGGTGAAGCTGCCGCCGTCACGGATCAACCGATGGGTCACCGCTGAGTTGTCGACCGAGACGGCGATCAGCACCGGTTCCATCGACACCTGGGTGATCCAACTCGTGGTCATGGCGTTTCGTTCGTCGCCCGCCCTCGAACCCACGAGCGCCAACGCGTTGGGGATCATCCAGGTGACCCGGTTGACGAGTTCGTCGTCGAGTGTCATGACCTTCATCATGGCAGCCCCCGGCGAGGCGTTCTCCACGCCACGAAACCTGCCGCTGCGAGTGCGACCAATGAGCCGACACACAGTGCTGAGTGCGGGCGATCTGCTAGTGAGATCACCATGCCCCACGACGTGCACGACGCTCTCGACCGTTGGCGCGCGGACACCCCGGGGTGTTCACGGGTGGTCCACCTGAACAACGCGGGTTCGTCGCTTCCTCCTGAGCCGGTCGTGACCGCCGTGATCGACCACCTGCGCCTGGAGGCTGAGCTCGGCGGGTACGAGGCCGAGGCCGTGGCTGGGGCCCGGGTGATGGCCACGTATGACGCGGTGGCCCGCATCATCGGCGCACGATCCTCGGAGATCGCGTTGGTCGAGAACGCAACTCGGGCGTGGGACATGGCCTTCTATTCGATCCCCTTCGACCCGGGCGACTCCATCATCACGGGCGTGTCGGAGTACGCAAGCAACTACCTGGCGTACCTGCAGCTCCGACAGCAGAAGGGTGTCCGGATCGTCGTCTGTCCGGACGACGGCGACGGGCAGATCGACGTGGAGGCCCTCGACAAGCTGTGCGACGGATCGACCCGTCTCATCGCCATCACCCACATGCCGACGAACGGCGGACTCGTCAACCCGGTGCGCGAGATCGGCTCCGTCGCCCGTCGGCGCGGAGTCCTCTATCTCCTCGATGCCTGCCAGTCGGTCGGGCAGACACCCATCGACGTCGATGAGATCGGGTGCGACTTCCTGTCGGCGACCGGCAGGAAGTACCTCCGAGGACCTCGCGGCACCGGCTTCCTCTTCGCCCGGACGTCGTCGACGGCCGAGCTGCACCCGCCGTTCGTCGACCTCCATGCCGCATCGTGGGTCTCTCGTGACGAGTATCGCCTCGCACTGGGCGCAACCCGCTTCGAGAACTGGGAGAGCTACGTCGCTGGACGCATCGGGCTCGGCGTCGCCTGCGAGTACGCGTCGGCCATCGGCCTCGAGGTGATCGAACGACGTGTCCGGATGCTCGCCGATCGCCTGAGGGCAGGCCTCGCCGGTGTGGCCGGGGTCCGGGCGCTCGACAAGGGTTCGGTACGATCGGGCATCGTCACGTTCGCGCACGACCGACGGGATGCCCGCGACCTCAGCAGGCTGCTTCGGCAACGTGGGGTGAACACCAGCGTGTCGAGCCGGCCGTCGACTCGACTCGACTTCGACGAGCGAGGAATCGACGACGTTGTGCGAGCATCGGTGCACTACTTCAACACCGACGCCGAGGTCGACCGACTGATCGCGGAGGTCGGCGACATGGTGAAAGGTGGGTGACGTGCGCGCCGCGGTCGTAGATCGTTATGGCGGACCCGACGTCGTCCGCATCGTGGACGTTCCGACGCCTGCACCGCGCGCCGATGAGGTGGTGGTGCACGTGCACGCGGCCGCGGTGACCTCGGGTGACGCCCGCATCCGGGGCGCACGGTTCCCGAGGGGCTTCGGGCCGCCGGCGCGCCTCGCTCTCGGCCTCCGTCGCCCTCGTCGGCCGATCCTGGGGAGCTCGTTCGCCGGAGTCGTCGAAGCCGTCGGTTCGAAGGTGAACGACTTCGAGAGGGGCGAGCACGTCTGCGGCATGACCGGAACCAAGATGGGCACGCACGCCGAGTACGTCGCCGTACCGGCGAACCGGTTGGCGCGTACGCCTTCCACCGTGACCGACGACGACGCCGCCGGGGTCCTGTTCGGAGGAACGACGGCGCTGTTCTTCCTGCGCGACAAAGCGTCGGTCGGCCCGGGGACATCGGTGCTCGTCAACGGTGCGTCTGGCGCGGTGGGTACGAATGCAGTCCAGATCGCCAAACACCTCGGCGCGTCCGTCACCGCGGTCACGAGTGCCCCCAACACCGCCTTGGTCACCCGCCTGGGCGCGGATCATGTCATCGATTACTCCGCCGCAAGTGTGCTCAGCATCCCGGATCGATTCGACGTGGTGCTCGACACGATCGGGACGCTCTCGGCCACATCCGGGCGTCGGTTGCTCAAGGCGGACGGGGTGCTCGTGCTCGTGGTCGCCAGCCTCTGGGAGAACATACGAGCGCGGGGCGGGGTGGTCGCCGGGAGCTCGCCCGAGCGGGTGGAGGACTTCGAGTTCCTCCTGCGACTGGTGGCTGAGGGCGCGATCACAGTCGTGCACGATCAGCACTTCGACCTCGACCACATCGCCGATGCGTACCGCTGCGTCGACAGCGGCCACAAGGTCGGCAACATCATCGTGCGCCCGTGAATCCTGCACGTCCGAGAATCTGTGCCGACCACGTTTGGTGGCCAATACTGCCACACAAAGAGGTCTTCATGCCGAGTTGCGGTCAACATCAAAACAGTGTCATGACGATCGAGATTATTTCCCACTTCGAACGTTGATCAATCCGGGCCGATCGTCGTAGGTTCCCGGCTATCGGCTCCGCGCGGGACCGATACAACATAGGTGGGGAGCGAACATGATTGCTCTAACGACCGTCCGTCCTTTTGACCGCTGGAGGGCGCGCCATTCTCGGCTCACCACCACGCTCCTCGCCGTCCTCACGCTGATCGGCAGCTTGGTTGCGTCGGCCACTCCCGCGTATGCAGATGGTGGCCACTTCTCGCTGGATTTCATTGCCGCTGAGCCCACCACGTACTCGCATGCCACGGGCGTCGGTGGCGTGTACGGAACACGAGACATCGGCACGCAGGTCGTCGAATCACTCGAGGGCGGCGACTTCGACTGCGGTGATCGCGTCGTGTTCTTCACCGAGATCACTGTCGATGCCAGCGAGACGGTGGCGAGCCAGAACATCGAAATCACATTTGCACTCGCTGGCGACGCCACTGGACAATCTGGTGTCGGCTACGACGACCTGCTGTCGGCATCGGTCAATGGTGGCGACCCCGGAAACCTCGGGCTCGATGGCGACGAAGCCGTCACCATCGTCTCCGGCGCCGCGAATACGCCTCCAGGCGACCTCACGCCGACCGTTCAGATCACCAATCTCAACCCGGGCGAAATTCTCATTCTCCGTCTGGTCAGCCGGCTGACCTGCTTCGGTGGCCCACCGACGGGCAATGTCCAGAGCGCCGTCACGGCCGGTGTGGTTGTCGGCGACGGCGCGATCCAGGTCGGCAATCAGACCATCCCGCTGCAAAATCCGGGGGACGTCACGGGTTCGCTCCAGATTGTCAAGAACGTCACCAGTGGAAACGGGACGTTCACCTTCGACATCGACTGTGACGGGTCGCCCTTCGACCGATTCGATGTCTCGATCACGACGTCCGGCGGTACAGGCTCGGTCACCTTCGACGAGATTCCGATCGGGACGGTGTGTACGGTCTCCGAAGATGCCGCGCCCGGCTACACGACGACGGTGGAACCGGCAGGAGGTGTGGTCGAGATCGGTGCCCAAGCGGTGGTGACGGTCACCTTCACCAACCGCCCGAACGTCGGGAGTTTGGAGGTTCGGAAGTCGGCCGATGTGGATGGGACGTTCTCGTTCGACATCGATTGCAGTGTGGATGCGTTTGATCGGTCGAACGTGTCGATTACGACGGTGGGGGGTTCGGGGTCGTTCACGTTGTCGGGGCTTCCGACGGGGACGACGTGCGCGGTGACCGAGGATGCGAACTCGGCGTATGCGTCGTCGATGGTGCCGGCTGATGGTCGGGTGACGATCGGTGACGGGTCGACGGTGGTGGTGCGGGCGACGAACGTGTTGAAGCGCGGGAGTTTGGAGGTTCGGAAGTCGGCGGATGTGGATGGGACGTTCTCGTTCGACATCGATTGCAGTGTGGATGCGTTTGATCGGTCGAACGTGTCGATTACGACGGTGGGGGGTTCGGGGTCGTTCACGTTGTCGGGGCTTCCGACGGGGACGACGTGCGCGGTGACCGAGGATGCGAACTCGGCGTATGCGTCGTCGATGGTGCCGGCTGATGGTCGGGTGACGATCGGTGACGGGTCGACGGTGGTGGTGCGGGCGACGAACGTGTTGAAGCGCGGGAGTTTGGAGGTTCGGAAGTCGGCGGATGTGGATGGGACGTTCTCGTTCGACATCGATTGCAGTGTGGATGCGTTTGATCGGTCGAACGTGTCGATTACGACGGTGGGGGGTTCGGGGTCGTTCACGTTGTCGGGGCTTCCGACGGGGACGACGTGCACGGTGACCGAGGACGCGAACTCGGCGTACGTGCTGGAGTCGGTCACGCCGGCCGGTGGGTTGGTGACGATCGGTCACGACACGACCGTGACGGTGTCGTTCCGGAACGTGAAACTCGTGCAGCTGACCGTCATCAAGTTCTACGACACGGACCGTGACGGGGTTCAAGACCCTGGGGAGTCCGGCATCGCCGGATGGCAGGTCCGGGTCGGCAACCAGACCGTCACGACAGGCGCGAACGGCAGAGTCACGGTGATGCTGGCCCCCGGGACCTACACCGTGACCGAGGGTCGCGCATCCGGGTGGGTCAACACCACTCCGAGGTCGGTGCAGGTCACGCTGCCACCGGACTCGACGGTCCGGTTCGGCAACGTGTGCCTGGGCGCCGGCGGTGGTCGCACGCTCGGCTTCTGGTCCAACCGCAACGGCCAGCAGCTCGTCGGTGCTGACGACCTCGCCATGCTCGTGGGCCTCAACCTCCGCAACGGCGACGGCAGCGCGTTCGATCCGGCGAACTACACCAGCCTGCGGCGCTGGCTCCTGGACGCCAATGCAACGAACATGTCATACATGCTGTCGGTCCAGATGGCGGCCATGCGGCTCAACGTGTTCAACGGGTTGGTGAGTGGCGACAGCCTCGTGTACGCACCAGGGGTTGCCGGGGCCGACGCGCTCGGCTTTGTCTCCGTCAGTGCCGTGCTCGCTGCCGCGAACGCCGCGCTCGGTGCCGATGGGTCGACCCCCTCCGGTGATCCGAACCGGGCTGTCCAGGAAGCATTGAAGAACGCGCTCGACCAGGCCAACAACAACCAGAACTTCCTCCAGACGACACCGTGCCCGGCGCCGCGGACCTTCACGTTCTGACCTGTCCGAGACATCTCGATCGGGCAGCCGTTCCCGGGAACACGGGGACGGCTGCCTCAGCCTTCGAGGTGGTGCAGGAGGCGCCCAATCAGCGCCTCGGTCTCGTTCAGGCCGGTGGTCATCCCGAGCGATTCCTCGAGCACGAGCGACCGTGACATCCCGGCGAGCAGGGTCAGGATCGCTACCGGCGGATACTGCTCGGGGTCGAGCCCGCGAGCGGTCAGGTTGGCCCGAATGCCGTCGAGCTGAGCCGTCCGGTACCGCTCGGCGTGTTCAGCGAGCTCGTGGCGGACGACCTTACGATGGTTGGCCAACGCCATCAGCTCCAGCAGCAGGCCGGTTCCGGCCTTGTCCCGGCTCGCCTTCCACAACGCCTGAAGCGGTTTTGGCGACGCCAGGGCCCGCTCGACGCGTTCGACCTGCTCCTCGGCTCGACGGCGCAGCACGGCGAGGAACAGGTCGTCGAGCGACGGGAAGTAGTAATGGACGAGCGCCGGCGTCACCCCGGCGTCCTTGGCGATCCGGCGTGAGCTGACCGCGGCGTAGCCGTCAGCGAGCATGACCGATTCGGTCACATCGAGCATCGCCGCCCGCGTCTCGGAGGTCTCGGCCCCGATGCGTCGGGGCTTGG
This sequence comes from uncultured Acidobacteriota bacterium, assembly GCA_963732655.1. Classification (GTDB taxonomy): domain Bacteria; phylum Actinomycetota; class Acidimicrobiia; order Acidimicrobiales; family SHLQ01; genus CAVTWS01. Next base: position 1,031,212 of record CAVTAI010000017.1, read on the forward strand.
GTTCGGTAGCCATGTCACGTCGCCGGTTCAGCCGGCAGTTTCGAAGATCGAATCGGCGGGATGGTCCCAGTGATCGAGATTGGTGACATCGGCCAGGGGCCGACGGCGGACCGGCCCGTGGCGGCCGCGGGGCCAACCGACCACGACGTGCGCGACGAGCATCCAGTCGTCGGGCACGCCCACCGCGCGTCGCAGCAATGACTCCCCGTTGTAGGAGGCCCAGCTCGTCAAACATCCGCCGAGGCCCTGGGCCCGGGCAGCGAGCAGGAAGTTCTGGGCGGCTGGGAAGATCGAGCCGGCCAGGAGCATCTCCGAGGCCGAGTCGAAACGCCGTTGGGCGAAGAGCACGGAAGTGCGTTCGCCGGCCCGGTCGTGGAGCTCGTAGGTCGCTCGGTTCGTACGCGCCGAGCGGCTCTGGTCGTCGGGGTCGGGTCTCGTCATGCCGTAGACGGGTTCGATCACCTCGAGCGCGAGCCGGGCGGCCTCGGCCACCGCGGCGCGGGCTTCGGGAGAGCGGAGCACGATGAATCGCCACCCTTGCGCGTTCGCACCCGACGGAGCCCAGCGGGCCGCCTCCAGGCAACGCACGAGGACGGCATCATCGACCGGGTCGTCGGTGAATCGACGAATGGTGCGAGCCGTCGCCAGCACCTCCCACACGTCGTCCGATGTCATGGACACGATGCACCTCCACGGGTTTCGGCTTCGGCCAGCGCGGTCAGGATCGCGGCGGGCGAAACCGGGAGTCGGGTGATCGTGACACCGAGTGGGGCGAGCGCGTCAGCCACGGCGTTGACGACGGCCGCCGGCGCGCCGATGGCGCCGCCTTCGCCGACCCCCTTGTAGCCGCCGGGCCCCGGGCCGGGCGATCCTTCGATGTGGACGTACTCGATGTCGGGTACTTCCATGGCGGTCGGGATCAGGTAGTCCATGAACGTGGTGGCGACGGGGTTGCCTTCGTCATCCCAGGCGAACTCCTCGTAGAGCGCGCCGCCGATCCCCTGCACGGTGCCGCCGGCGATCTGGCCCTCGACCACGTTGGGGTTGATCATCGGCCCGCAGTCCTCGGCCACGATGTACCGCAGGAGCCGCACTCGACCGGTCCCGATGTCGACCTCGCACGTGCACACGTGGGTGGCGTTGGCCCACACGTTGAAGCTCTCGGACCGGTAGCGGGCGCTGGATTCGAGTCCCAGGGGGATCTCCCGGGGCAGCTTGTCGTGGCCGAAGTAGGCGATGTCGGCGATCTGGGCGATCGACAGCCGTGCCGTGGGCACCCCCGCCACGGCGGCGTGACCATCGGCGATGACGATGTCTCCCGGTGCCGCCTCGAGCACGTGGGCGGCGATGGCGGCGATGCGATCTCGTAGCCCAGCCGCCGTCTCGCGGATCGCGCCGGCCACCATCGCGCCGCTGCGGCTGCCGGCGGTGCCGCCGCCGAACGGGGTGAGGGCCGTATCGCCCTGGATGGTCCGGACCTGGTCGATGTCGACGCCGAGGGCATCGGCGGTGAGCTGGAGCGCAGTGGTCTCCAGGCTGTTCCCGGCCGACCCGCCGGCCAGATAGACGTTCACGGCGCCGGTCGGCTCGATGCGGATCGTGGCACCTTCGCTCCCGTGGAACGGCATGCCGCTCGCCGTCGGCTCGACGTAGCTGCTCGTACCGACCCCGAGGTACCGGCCCGCCGCGAGCGCGGCCGCCTGGTCGCGCCGGAAGCCCTCATAGTCGAGTCGTTCGAGTGCCGCCTCGAAGGTCTCGAGCGGAGTCATGTCGCTGTAGGGCATGCGGTTCGCGTTGACGTAGGGCAGCTCGTCGCGGCGGAGCATGTTGCGCCGCCGCAGCTCGATCGCGTCGATGCCGATCCGCCGGGCGGCGATGTCGAGGAACACCTCGCGAGCCACGGTCTCGAACTGCCACGGACCGCGGTAGGCGGTTCGCCCCGGGGTGTTGGAGAAGACGCACGAGGTGGTGAAGGTGGCGTTCGGAACCCGATACGGACCGGGGAACATCATGCCGGTCGCAGCACCGACGCCGACTGGCCACGGTACGGGGTAGGCGCCGACGTCCTGGATGTGATCGATGGTCGTGGCCAGGAGCGAGCCGTCGCCGTCGAAGGCCATGGTGACGTGGCCGTGTTCGTGGCGCGACGAGCTCGACATGAGGTTCTCGCGGCGGTCCTCGATCCACTTCAACGGTCGTCGCACCTGGCGGGCGGCGAGCAGCACGCAGACGTCCTCGCGGTGAGCGTTGACCTTCTGGCCGAAGGCCCCACCGGTGTCGCCGCAGATGACTCGCACCCGATTCTCCGAGATGCCGAGGAGGCGAGCCGCGAAGAGGCGAAGGTCGTGAGGCGCCTGGAACGATGCCCAGACCGTGAGCTCCCCGGCGGCGGCCGACCATTCGGCCACGAGGCCCCGGGTCTCCATCGGCGAGGCCACGTAGGCCTGCTGGTAGATGGTCTCCTCGATGATGCTCGCCGCCTCGGCGAACACCGGCGCCAGCTTGTCGGCCGGGCGACCCCGCATCGTTCCGGCGATGTTCCGATCCCACCCCTCGTGAACGAGGTGCTGGGACTCGGCGGCGGTGGTGTAGTCGACGACGGGTGGGAGCGGCTCGTAGCCGATCTCGACGAGCTCGGAGGCGTCCTCGGCGACGTACCTGTCCGTGGCGATGACGAGGGCCACGGGATCGCCGACGAACCGGACCTCGCCGTCGGCGAGCGGCGGGCGTGGGCTGTCGGGCACGTCCTTACCGATCTGGGTGTACCAGAGCTCGTGCGCCGTTGGATTGAGATCGCCGGCCGTGAACACGGCATGCACCCCGGGGTGATCGAGCGCGGCCGATGCGTCGACCGAGACGATGCGAGCCCGGGCGTAGGGGCTGCGGACGAAGCAGGCGTGGAGCATGCCGGGTCGGACGATGTCGTCGACGAAGGTTCCGCGGCCCGTGACCAGCCGGGCGTCTTCTACCCGCGTTCACGCGTGCGCCGGCGTACCGGGTCGAGCCGGCGGTCACGCCGGGCATGTCAGTCGGCTCGGTCACGGTGTCGATACTCCGGGTGGTTCGTGGGTGAAGCGGGCCTCTCGCGATCGGACCACCGCGCTCAGTGACTCGTTGTACGGCGCGGTCAGCCCGAGGGAGCGGCTCTGGTCGACGACCGCGCCGTTGATGACGTCGACCTCCGATGCCCGACGGGCCAGGTGGTCGAGGCGCATCGACGGGCTGGTCGTGGGGATCGTCGACGAGAAGTCCTCGACGTACGCCACAGGATCGTCGAAACGAAAGCCGACGCCGTTGGTCACGCCGAGCCGGTGGGCCTCGAGCATGGCGCCCATGGCGACCGCCCAGGCGGCCCGATCGGCCATCAGCTCTCCGACGGTGCAGTCGAACACGGCGGTGGGCGCGCTCAGCGCGACGTTGCACAGGAACTTCTCCCAGATCATCAGATCGATGTCCGCGAAACCTTGGACATTGAACCCGGCCTCGCTCCATGTCCGCTCGAGGTCGTGCACCCGGGCGGACAACCCGCCGTTCATCTCCCCGATCCGGATGAGACGCATGCCCTCGTGGTGGACGTGGCCGGGCTCCGGCAGGAACGAGCCGAACCCCTCAGCGATACCGATGACGATGTGATCCGGAGACAGATGTCGGGCGATTCGCTCGCCCGCCCCCAACCCGTTCTGGAACGCCATGACGATGTCGCCCGGTCGCAGGAGGGTGGCGATCTCGGGGCACACCTTCTCGACGTGGTGCGCCTTGGTGGCCACGACCCACACGTCGCTCGGCCCGGCATCGGTCGGTGTTCGGCCGACGTGGATGCCCGCCACGAGCCGGTCTCCGCTCGCTCCGCTGACTCGCAGCCCACTGGTGGCCATCGCAGCCAGATGGGCTTCGTCGAGGTCGACGGCCCACACGTCGTGCCCGGCGACGCGAAGGAGCCCCGCGTACACGGACCCCATCGCTCCGGTCCCCACGATCGTCACCTTCATCGCGCCCTCCGTGACCGGTGCCCTCAACGGGCGACGTATCCGCCGTCGACGGGGATCGCCGCGCCGGTGACGAAGGACGAGTCGTCCGAGGCCAAGAAGAGGGCGGCGGCGGCCAGCTCGGCGGGGAGGCCCCAACGGGCCATGGGTTGGGGAGGGACCAGATCGTCGGGTGGTGGGCGTTCGTCGCCCCCGTGGGCCAGCCCGGTCCACGTCATTCCGGGGCAGATGGCATTGACCCGAATGCCCTTGGTGGCGTAGTCGAGAGCGGCCGCCTTGGTGAGCTGGATGACGCCGCCCTTGGCGGCCGAGTAGACCGCCTTGCCCTTCCAGCCGACGAGACCGGCGGCCGACGCGGTGTTGATGATCGAGCCGCCACCGGACTCCAGCATCACCGGGATGGCGTGGCGCATTCCGTAGAACACCGACGTGAGGTTGAGGGCGATGACCTGGTTGTAGGTGTCGTCGTCGATATCGGCCAGCGGGTGGGACTCGCCGCCGGAGCCGGCGTTGTTCATCATGATGTCGAGGCGACCGAACGTGGCCTTGGCCACCGCGACTGCGTCAGCTACCTGGCGGGACACCGTGACGTCGGCGGTGGCGGCGATCGCGGCGTCGCCCAGCACAGTCGCGACGTCGTGCTCGGCGCCGCTCCGATCGACGCAGACGACCTGCGCCCCCTCCAGGACGAAACGCTCGGCAGTGGCGCGTCCGATCCCCGAACCCGCCCCCGTCACGAGCGCGACCTTGCCGTCGAGCCGACCCGCTGAGGACGAACCAGAGCGTGGTGCAGGATCGTGTTGCGGGCTCATCGGTTGGATGTTAAGCAGGCGTTCAACATCGGATCAAACGTCGGGTCTCGAGATCGAGGCTCCAAAGGAGCAGACGCGTGACGTTGCACGAGCGCCTCGCCACCGGGCGGGAGAAGTGGACACCCGAGTTCCCTCACCTGGGAACCGATCCGGTGAGCTACGACGATTGCACTTCGCCGTCGTTCTTCGCGGACGAGCGGGACGCGATCTTTCGGCGCTGGTGGCTGTACGTGGGACGGGCTGAGCGCCTGCCTCGCCCGGGCACGTTCTTCACCCGGGAGCTGCCCGGGCTGGCCTCGCTGGTGATCGTGCGCGACCTCGACGGGCAGGTTCGCGCCCTTCGGAACATCTGCGCCCACCGCGGGAACAAGGTGGTGTGGAACGAACATCCGGGCGAGGAGACGTCGGGGAGCTGCCGGGCGTTCCACTGCAAGTACCACGGCTGGCGGTACGGGCTCAACGGCCGCGTCGACCACGTCACCAACGCGTCCCAGTTCTTCGATCTCGACACCGACACGCTTCGCCTCCCGCCGGTGGCATGCGAGGTGTTCAACGGTTTCGTGTACGTCTCCCTCGCCGACGATCCGCCGCCCCTGCGGGAGTTCCTGGGCGAGGAGGTGTGGGCGCTCGAAGTCCTACCCGTTCGATCGGCTGACCCAGCGATACGGGTTCAGCACCCGCGTGCGGGGCAACTGGAAGCTGTCCGCCAACACCATCCAGGAGTGGTACCACCCGGCGTACGTGCACCAGACCTTCCTCGGCATCAGCGCCGAGCAGGCCGAGCAGATGGTGCCACCGATCGACGCCTACCACTACGACTTCTTCGACCGGCACTTTGTGAACTCCGTCCCCGGTCCGCCGCCCTTGAGGCCGCGGGCGCCGGGCGACATCGGGCCGGCGGAACGGAACATGAGGTGGGTGTACAAGCTGTTCCGAGCCGGGCTGTTCGGCCCCGACGACATCCCCGACATCGGGTCCCTACCGGATGCGCTGAACCCGGGCGGCATCGCGTCCTGGTCGAACGACCACTACTGGCTTCTGCCCAACCTCTCCCTGCAGATCTGGGCCCGGGGCATGTACATCACCTACACCTACTGGCCGGAATCGGTCGATTCCCACGTCTACGACGTCGATCTGTACTTCGCGCCGCCGAAGAACGCGCGTGAACGGCTGGCGCAGGAACAGGCCGTCCACATGGTCATCGAGGTGGCCACCCAGGACGTCAACACCGTCGAGGCCACGCACAGCTCCCTCGCCATGGGGGGCCAGGAGCGGTTCCACCTGAGCGATCAGGAAGTGATGATCCGGGCCTTCCACCGCACGATCGGCGATGCCGTCGCCGACCATCGGGCCACGGCGACGAACGGAGAGTGACATGGCCGATCGACTGTTGCCCACCGGGTTCGAGGATCTCGAAGGCTTCGTCGCCGATTGGGCTCTGGCGAGTCGCAACGAGCGGTATGCCATGCGCACCTCCAAGACCTACGAGGAGCTGGGCCACTTCTACGACGCCATCGCGGCGCGGGCCGAAGAGGCGATGATCCATCTCGACGCCCGTGACCTGTACGACCTGTCGGAGGAGGACACCCGCCTCCTCCACCTCTTGTACTCGATGATCATGGTGGCCGACGCGGTCAACATCTTCCACCAATCCACGATCCCCGATTCGGGCTCGGCGTTCTACCGGCAAGTCGTCGAACCGGCTGTCTGACCGATGCCTCTCCGCCCCAGCCGAACGTCGAGAATCAGCCGATCACCCGGCCACCGTTGACACCGAGCACCTGACCGGTGACGTAGCTGGCGTCGTCGCGCGCCAGGTAGGCGCAGGCGGCGGCGATGTCCTCGGGCTGGCCCACCCGCCGCACCGGGGTCGCCGGGACGTGTTGCTCGATACCCGCACCGATCTGACCGCGCGCCGCGGCGTCGTGCAGCGAAGGGGTCTCGACGAAGCTGGGCGGGATGGCGTTGACGGTGACGCCCTTCGAGCCGAATTCCTTGGCGAGCGATCGGGTGAGTCCGATCACGCCCGCCTTGGACGAGGCGTAGTGCACCTGGCCGGCGTTGCCGGTCTGGGCGCTCGACGACGAGATGTTGACGATGCGGCCCCAGCGGGCGGCGATCATGTCCGGTAGGACCGCCTGGCACATGTCGAACGGCCCGCGGAGGTTGACGGCCATGACCCGTTCGTAGGACTCGCGGTCGATCTCCAGGAAACGGGCGAAGGGCGTGATGCCGGCGTTGTTGACGAGGATGGTCGCCGCGCCGAATCGCTCCCGGGTGGCCGCCACACCAGCGTCGATGGCGGCCCGGTCGGCGACGTCGACCTCGAACGCCGCCGCCACTCCACCGGCCGCCACGATGTCGGCGGCGACGGCTTCGGCGGAGGAGAGGTTGCGGTCGAAGATGGCGACCGACGCGCCGTCTTGGGCCATCCGGACGCTGATCGCCGTGCCGATGCCCGAGCCGCCGCCGGTGACGATGGCGGTCCGGGGTCCGTCCCAGGGCGCGGGGGAGTCATGGGGGTCATCGTTTGTAGACCTTTCCGTCTTTCATGACGAAGGCAACGCGTTGGGTCAGGGTGATGTCGTCCAGTGGATTTCCGGGGACGCCGACGATGTCGGCCAGCATCTCCGGGGCGATGCGGCCCAGGAGCGGTGCATCGATGAGCTCGGCGGCCACGGTGGTGGCGGCCCGGATGGCCTGGAGCGGGGTCATGCCCCGTTTGACCAGCACGACGAGCTCCTCGGCATTGCGGCCGTGCCAGATGGCCGGGGCGTCGCTGCCGCAGGCGATCTTGACGCCCGCCTTGATGGCCTGCCGCAGTGACTCCTGGGCCTTCGGGAAGACATCGGCGGCCTTGGCTTGCAAGTGCGGCGGGTGGTTCCCGACGTCCCAGTTCTCGGTGAGCGCGTTGGTCGACACGAGGAAGGTGCCGCGGTCGAGCATCAGCTGGATCGTGTCCTCGGTGATCATGAAGCCGTGCTCGATGCAGTCGATCCCGGCCTCGATGGCCGCGGTCACGGCGGTGTCCCCGTGGGCGTGCGTCGCTACCTTCAACCCGCGACGGTGCGCTTCGTCGGCGATCGCCGCCAGCTCGTCGAAGGAGTACTGCTGGGCACCCGATGGCCCGGTGTCGGACATGACGCCACCCGAGGCGCAGCACTTGATGAGCTTGGCCCCGTGTTTGATCTGGTAGCGGACAGCCCGCCGGACCTCGTCGATGCCGTCGGCGATGCCCTCCTCGACCGTCATGGGCATGATGTGCGGGGCGACGGCCGCCTGGGCGCTGGGATCGAGGTGACCGCCGGTCGGCACGATGGCGTGCCCGGCGGGGACGATGCGGGGCCCGTCGATCCATCCCTTGTCGACCGCCTCGCTCAGGGCGACATCGATCAGGTAGCCGCCGGTCTTCACGAACAGCCCCAGGTTGCGGACCGTGGTGAAGCCGGCCAAGAGCGTGCGTCGGGCGTTCGTGGTGGCTCGCAGCGTCATCTTGATCGGGTCGGCTTGCACCGGATCGAAGAGCCCGGCGCCGGCGCCGCCGAGCACGAGGTCGACCTCCATGTCCATGAGACCCGGTATGAGCGTCAGGTCCGGCAGATCGATCACCTCGTCGGCGTCGGACGCGCCGGCCGACCGGCTGTCCGACGCGATGGCGGCGATCCGATTGCCTTCGACCCGCACCCAGGCGGACTCGACGATGTCGCCGCTGTCCACATCGAGGACGCCCCGAGCGTGGAGCACGATGAGCGTCGGTTGTGCCATGACTGTTTGCCCCCGGTGACTAGGCCCGCTGAACGATCGACCAGCGGGGCAGAGTCTGGCACCGGCCGGGGGGTCAGGCGAACTGCGCGCGCCAGCCGACGTGTGGGGTCGCCCGGCGCGCGCAAGTGGACGGGTGGAGCGGGTGTGCCTGGTCAGTCCTTGGCCGGGCGTTGGCGGAACTTGCTCATGTCCATCGCCGGCCAGTTGGCGAGGTACCGCTGGTAACCATCGGAGCCCGACAGGATCTCGAAGATGCCGTGGCCGACCATGCCGTCGAGCTCGAATCGCATCAGCTGGTCGATGGACACGGTGGCCGATTCCATGGCCGACAGTTCGGACGGATCGGCGCTGTTCCACGGGAAGTGCAGGAAGAACTCGCCGTCGCCGCAATCCTCGTAGGTGACCTTGGGGAGCGGTCGGCCGTAGTTGGCGTTCACGTGCTGGTGGGGTGCATCGGCCTGGACCCGGTACGTGCGGCCGTCTTCGTCGGTGAACACGAGCGAGGCGCGAGCGGCCCGTTTGGTGTCGCCGTCGAACTCGACGTCGTGCTCGATCGACACGAACCGTTTCGACATCGTGCCGTCGACGTTCGTGATGCCGCCGTCGACGTACTGGACAACACCGTCGCCGGTCTCGATGATCCACGCCTCGATGGCTCGATCCTCGAACCCGGCATCGAGCCAAAGCCAGAAGTTGATCTCGTCGGCCACGCGCACGCCGAAGGTGCGGTCACGGCCGCCGTGGAAACCGTCGACGGAGATCCGCTCGCCGTCGATCTGGACCCAACCGGTCCAGGTGCCGCTCTCCTTGATGTGGAACATGTCGACGATCACGCGGTCGTCGACGACGACGTGCATCGGCAGCAGTTCCCACATCGGGGCGCGAGGGGTGTAGTACAGCTCCCATTCGATGCCTGACGCATTCGGCTCGACATCGAGGCGCCAGCGCTTCAGAGGCTCGACGCAGGTCCACCGCATCGGGCCGGCGCGCAGGTCGTCGCGGTCGGCGCCGGTGATCCGACGGCCGACGGTCAGGTCCCAGTGGCGGCCGTCGGCGAGGGCGACCTTGCCGTACCCGGCGGCGCTGCGCTGGTTGGGGTTGTTCCCGTACCCGTTGGTGACGAGCAACGAGCCGTCGGGGGAGTGCAGGAAGAAGTAACAGCGATCGGACCAGCTGCCGTCCGGGCTGTGGACCTGGTCGAACGGTCGCGAGAACTGGTGGGAGAAGCGCTCGTCAGCGGCGGAATACCCCATGTCGGTCCCCTCGTGATGGTTCAGCTGGTGGGCGTGAAACGGACCGGCATGCGGTGGGGCCCCCAGATGAACGCCGAGTGCAACGGCTCGGGCGGGGCGGCCAACTCGAGGTCGGGGAGCCGGCTGAGCACCTGCTCGAACAGGGCGGTGATCTCCACACGGGCGAGGTTCGCGCCGAGGCAGAAGTGCGTACCGCCGCCGCCGAACCCCACGTGGGGGTTCGGGTGGCGGGTGATGTCGAACCGTTCAGGATCCGCGAACACGGCAGGGTCCCGATTGGCGGCCGGGTAGAACATCACGACCTTCTCACCGGCGGCGATCGGAACTCCGCTGAGCTCCACGTCCGTCGTCGCCGTCCGCCGGAACATCAGCACCGGCGGGACGAAGCGCAGGCACTCCTCCACGGCACCGGGGAGCAACGCCGGGTCGGCCCGCAACAGGTCCAGCTGGTCGCGGTTCTCGAGCAGGGTGAGCAGTCCGTTGGCGACGAGGTTGCGGGTGGTGTCGCCGCCCGCGTTGATCAGCAGCAGGAAGAACAGGTTGAACTCGAGGTCGGAGAGCCGGCGGCCGTCGACGTCGGCAGCGAGCAGGGCCGAAGCGATGTCGTCGCCCGGTTCGGCCCTCTTGCGGTTCGCCACCCCTTGGGCGTAGGCGAACATCTCCGCTTGCGGATCGACGCCCTCACGGTGGTCGCCCGTGTGCATCTGTTCGGTCAGGTCGTAAAGCATGCGGCCGTGATCGAGCGGGATGCCCATGAGGTCGGCGATCACCATCGACGGGAGCTCACCCGACACGTCGGTGACGAAGTCGCACTCGCCCCGAGGTGCCACCGCATCGACGATGTCGCGGGCCATGTCGGTGATGCGATCGTGGAGACGTTTCACGTGGCGGGGCGTGAACCCCTTGTTGATCAGCAGCCGGAGCTTGGTGTGATCGGGCGGATCCATGATGATCATCATCAGCCGCATCTGGTCGAGCTGCGCCGGAGCCATGTCGGCGATCATCATCCCGCCGAGCCACGACGAGTACGTCTCGCTGTCGCGCGAGACGGTGACGGTGTCGGCGTGGCGCGTGAGCACCCAGAAGCCGGGTCCGTCCGGCTCCGGATGCCAGGACACGGGGGCCTCGGCTCGGAGCCGGGCGAACGCTGCGTGCGGTACCCCGGACATGTAGGTCTCCGGCTGCGTCAGATCGACGCCCCCGATGTCGATCGCGTTGGCGGTGCCCGTCGTCACAGCCCGAGTGTAGATCGCGCCGGACGGGCCGATCTCGGCGCCGAGCCGAGCCCGGGTGGAGGGCGTGCTGGCACGCTGCGCACTACCTGACCGGGCCGGCGGCGGCTCCCCGCTCTTCGTTTGGTTCGTTCATCGAGGCGTGGACCTCCCACAGGGCTGCGAGGTTCTCGAGGTAGTGCGGCAGCGACTCGTGCCGGAAGCTCGCGTAGGCGATCGTGGCTCCGCACGTCGCCGTGGCGGCGAGGATCTCCTGGGCTTCGTTCGGCTCGTCGATGGGGTCGACTCGCTTCACGGTCGGGAGAACGACGTCGAATCCCGACGGGAGCTCGACCCGGTCGAGCCACTCCCGGGCCTGCGCCGGGCGAACCGCGAAGGGGTTCCACCCGTCGCCCAGGGTGACGGCGCGACGCAACGAGCGAAGCGTGCGACCCCCCACCCAGATCGGCACGTGCTCCTGGAGCGCGGCCGGATCGATGACGAAGCCCTCGAAGTCGTAGTGGTCGCCGTGATAGGCGGGTTGCGATGTCGACAGCGAGGCTCGCAACGCGCGCAGCGCGTCGTCACCGCGGTCGCCCCGGTCTTCGAACGGGGCCCCGATGAGATCGAACTCGGCCTCCAGGCTCCCAACCCCGACACCGAGGATCAATCGGCCTCCGCTGACGACGTCGAGGGTGCCGTATCGTTTGGCGATCTCGAGCGGGTGGTGGTAACCGAGGACCAGCACGTGGGTGGCGAACCGGATCCGATCGGTCCTCGCGGCGAGGAAGCCGAATGTGGCCAGCGGGTCCCAGTATCTTCGAGCCGCGCCGACCGTGTTCGGCGGCCGGGAGACCGATGTGCTCGCTACAGGTCATGTGGTGGTAGCCGAGACGGTCGGCGGATTCGGCCACCAGCGCAAGCTCGCCGATCGAGGCGTTCTCCTCCCACGAGGCATGAGATCCCGGGGTCAAGGTGACGATCGGAGAGGCGACGGCGAGCTTCATGTTGGGGTCCAGTGAACCTCGCGTCGGTCGTCGTCGCTATCAGTGAAGCGAACTGGCCGAGGAGCTCGTCGCCGATCGTGTCGATACTGAACGCTCCATGTGCACGCAGTCAATTACGCATCAGCGTGCTAGCCTTAGTGCATGCGCACGACGATCGAGCTGGATGACGATACGGCAGCTGAGGTCCAGCGCCTGCGGCGCGAGGGCCACGGTGTCAGCGCCGCCGTCAACGAGCTCATCCGGCGGGGCATGCTCTCTCCACGGGTGGTCGATCCGTTCGTGCCCCGAACCCGCGCCCTGGGGCTCAAGGTTGACATCTCCAACATCGCCGACACATTGGACCTGCTCGAAGGGCCCGACGCCCGCTGATGCTGGTCGACGCCAACGTCCTGCTGTACTCGGTCGACGAGGCGAGCCCGTTCCATGACGCGGCTCGAACATGGGTCGCGGAAGCCTTCAACGGTCCGCGTCGGGTAGGGATCCCGTGGATGTCGCTGACCGCGGTGCTTCGAATCGTCACCAACCCGCGGGCCACCACGGAGCCGATGACGCCGACCGACGCCTGGGACCTCATCGACTCCTGGCTGGCCGCACCGGCGGTCTGGGTTCCCCAGCCCGGTCCCGCTCATGCCCAGATCCTGCGCGAGCTGACCGTCGGGCTCGATCTGCGTGCCGGCCTCGTCACCGACGCGGTGCTCGCGTCGCTCTGCGTCGAACACGGTCTCGAGATCGTCAGCGCCGACAGCGACTTCGCGCGCTTCACCGGTATCACCTGGATCAATCCCGTCGCCCGGTGAACGGCATCGGCCGCGGTCGATCTCAGCGTCGGAGTCTGGCAGGCCGGCCCAGGTAGGACACCGTCGTCGGAACTACCCAACTGGCCATGATCAGGACCTGGACGGTGGGGGTGATGCCTCCGTCGTGGAACGGCTCGACGAGGTAGTGCTCGACGAACCCGTCGATGCGATCACGCCCGGCGGCCCGGCGAGCAGTGTTCTCGAGCGTGGTGAGTGGGCAGTCCGATCGAGTCAGGAAGATGGCGGCTGTCGCGGCGATGGCCGAGAGGTGAGCAGCCCGGACCCGGCGTCGCCGCCGAGCGAACGGCCCGCCAGCGATCAGGAACGCGATGAACGCGCCGTGGATAGCGGCCGCGGCGACGACGAATCCCTGCACGGCGTTAATTGTCGCACCGAATCCGGGCCGGTTGCCTGGCGGGAGTGAAAACGCTCGACGATCCTGAGGTGGGTAGGTCAGGCCCTTCGGACATTTCCGCTTGACCTTCAACCTGGGTCGAACCTCTACCGTGACGGACATGGACAGCTATTCGATCTCCCAGGTGGCGTCACGAACGGGGTTCCCGGCATCGACACTCCGGTTCTACGAGCAGTCGGGGCTCGTGCGCCCCGGCCGCACCCCATCGGGGTACCGGAGCTACGGCGATGCCCACTTCGAGCAGCTGTCGTTCATCAGCCGGGCCAAGCAGCTCGGGCTGACGCTCGACGAGATCACCGAGCTCATGGCCCTCCTCCTGGGCGAGCAGTGCGCCCCGGTGCGGAGCCGGCTCCGCGACCTCGTCGATGACAAGATCGCCGAGGCGCAGCGCAAGATCGTCGAGCTCGAACAGTTCACCTCGCAGCTCCGCCGGGCGGCCGAGAGCCTGAACGCCCCCGCCCCGGACGGACCGTGCGACGAACGTTGTGGGTGCATCACCGATCCGGCGGCGTTGAAGGTTGACGTGACGTTGGGCGCGACTCGCCGGACCGAAAACAGACCGGGCGCCGCGCTCGAAAGGAGCACCTCGTGAACCACCGCGACGCCCTCGCTCGCGGTGGGTTCGTGGCGGCGGCGTGCGTCGCCTGCTGCGCCCCGCCGATCATCGCCGCCCTGGGAGCCGCCGCCGGCCTCGCTGCCCTCACCGGAGTGTTCATCGGGCTGGCCGCGACGGTCGCCGTCGCGATCATCGGCGGCAGTTGGATCCTGCTGCGGGCCCGGCGCCGGATCAGCGCCGAGTCGCGCCCTGTGGCCGTGGAGCTCCCGATCCCTGAGCTCGGTCGGAGACAGGCCACCAGTCGCCGTCCGCGACCGGTGGCTCAGGGTCCCGGCGGGGGACCTGAGGTCTGAGGCGACCAGTTCACAGCTCCGGCGGCCTTCATGGCGTCGTAGAACGCCTTCGTCGCGGCGGCCGAGACCAACACGCCGAAGATCCCACCGCCGGTGCCGTTGACCACCGAACCGAGCCCGGCGAGGAGGTTCAGCGCCGAGATCACCATGGCGATTCCGAACACGGTCTTGGCCCGCGGACCCTTGGCCGCCGCTGCGAAGATCAGGAGCAGCGCGCCGATTCCCACCACGATGACGGCGGTGATCTGGATTACGCGCGCGTCCTCGGGCACCGTCGTCGGTGACCCGGCGGCGCTCCAGAACACCAGCCCGAGCAGCACGCTCAACCCGCCCTGGATGGTGAGCCAGCGGCGACCCGCCTTCATGTGTTTCGCCTGCTCCGCGGTCGGTCCGGTGCGGTGGAGCAGACCGGCACCCTGACGGGAGTCACCGGGAGGTCCGTACTGCTGCCACCCGGGTAGGGGTTCGTATCGAGATGCCCCGTGGGTCGCCAACGAAGGTACCGGCGAGCTGGCCGCCACGAGGATGGGCGCTCCGACGAGCGGGGAGCCGTTCCAGGTCACCTCGAAGCGGCCGTCCCACGTGTCGGACCGTAGATACACGACGACCGTCGATCCGTCCGGAGCCGTGCCGTGCATGCCCGACGTGCGCAGTGGTACTGGATCGGTGATCCTCGTCAATGGTCGGCCTCGGTACACGATGTCGATCTCGGTGTAGGAGAAGTCCCAGGCAATGGTGACCACGGGCTCGGAGATCGCATCGACGGAGAAGTGTTGAACGGGCATGGGTCCTCGTTATCCGCTGGTCGAGAGGCTCAGAAGTTCCTTCGGCTCGCGAGGTCGAAGGATGTAGGGAAAGAGGAGAACGGCGAGGACGAGCCCACTCCCCACGATGAGTCCGGGTATCCCCCATCCCCATCGAAGGGCGACCGCCGACGACAGTGAGTTCATGAACGTGTGCACGGCGATGCCCGGTATGACCGACCCGGTCGTCGCGAACAGCCAGGCCAACCCCGCGCCAATGAAGGCGATCGGCGGGATGTACAGCCACGGCACCACGGCGAGATGCGCCAAGCCGAACAGCACCGAGCTCACGGCGATTCCGGCCCGGAGACCGAAACGTGCGGCGACCGACCGCATGAGGAATCCGCGGAAGAGCAGCTCCTCGAGCAACGGCGCACCGATGCAGATTCCGAACAGGAGCACCATGGCGTATCGCCGCGGCGGGTCTTGTTGCAGCACGCCGAGCAACTGGTGCGATGGATCGGCGTCGGGCGCAGACCGGACCTCCGTTTGACCGGCGTCGTCTGCCGAAGCCTGCAGGGCGTCGGAAAGCCGGCTTTGATCCGTGTCCGGTGGACCGGTGTCTCGCTGGGATGCCGGGTTCGCGTCCGACACGGATTCCGGCGCGACGAAGGCCAGCCACGCTCCTCCCGCCATGACGGCGACGAGCCATGCACTCGCTCCGAACAGCAGCGCATCGCGCAACGACGGCGGCCTCACGAGGCCGAGGGCGCGGGTCGTGAAACGGGCGCCCCTGACTGCGCAGAGGCAGAGTGCGCCGAGCAGTGCGACATCGACGATCAGGAACGCCGCGACGAACAGGGCATACGCCATGCCCGAATCCACCGGCTGGCGCACCGCCGCTCGATTGATGGCGTCACCCACCAACCAGACGAACGCCACGATGGCCGCCGCCGCGATTCCACACCACACGAGCGCCTGACTCGATGGCGTGCCGAGGTCGGCCATGGGGTCGCGCGCCTCCGGCCGCCACGCGGGAGACGCAGGGTTCGCGAACGGGTCCGCTGGGAACGGGACGGGAGCCGGGGTGGAGGTGATCGGTTCCGGCTCCATCCGTCAAGCGTCGGCCAGTTCCGTGGTTCGCTTGAGTCGCGGTCGACCTCTTGCCGCTTGTCGAAACGGAGTTGTATCGACGCAGAGTCGTTTCATGACGCTCCCTCGTTGAGCTCCGCGGTCCCGCCCGGTCAGGGCAGCGGCCCGCCGCGGTAGCACCACTCGAAGGCGCGCTCGTCGTCGAGGATGGACCGGCCCAACTCGGCGATGCGGGCCGACACCTGAGGCGTGATGCCGTCTTCGCCGCTGGCCCCGACGCGACCCTTGCGGATCATCGCGCCCGGATCGAGGAGCGGGACTTCTCGAGTCACTTGGCGGAGCTCGAAGCGGTCCTCGTGGGCCTTCATCCATCCGAACGAGGTGTACTCGAGGATCGCCGGCCACTCGTCGTCGCCCGGCGCGAACCCGAGTACGTCGGCGATCCGGCGGATGGTCGATTCCGGCTCGCGGACCATGTCGGCGTAGTGGACCATGGCCACGTTGGCCTCGTGGCGGAGAGGCCACCAGGCGGCCACGGAGCCGAACACCATCGGTACGATCCCGTGGCTGCCGAGCTCGGCGAAGTAGGCGTCGAAGTCGGCGCCGACCACCGCCTCCTTCGGAGCGCCCCACATCTCGAACCAGGCGTCCGAGTGGGCGTTGATGAACGGCCAGAACGACGCCACCGCTTCGTCGGGGTTGCGCACGACCACGACGTACCGAACGTCGGTGCCGCTGCCCGCCGCGTGAAAGGGCAGCTCCCCGGCGCCGGCGTGGGTCTTGAACGCACGCCGCCGGTGCGTCGGCATAGCGTCGATACCGGCGACGATGGCATCGACGTCGGCTCCGGGCCGGGGCACGAGTTCGATCCAGGGCACTTCCACGTAGATGTCGCCGAAGTCGGGGTCGCCCCCGGTTCGCAGCTGGTGGACGATGTTCATCGTCCACGTTGTTCCGCTCTTCGGCGGCACCGACACCACGATGTCGCCGTCGCGCCAGGCGATGCGCTGCTGGATCCCCGGGTCGATCCACGGAGGGAGCCCTCCGGGCGACAGACCGCCCGCGTCGTCGTCCACATCCATGACCCTCTCCCTGGTCGACCGGTGTGACCGGGCAAGACTAGGACGGGTGCAGCGCGTGTGCACGAGGTGCTCGGCGCGACGAACTCAGCTCACGCCCGGCGACAAGGTCAGTTCTGGCGCCTCGACAACCACAACGCGGTGCGGCCGGCCAAGCACCAACGGCGCGCAGCGTTTGCGTGGCGCGTACCACCGCCACCCTGGCGGCGGCCAGTAGGGCGCCGCTACGGCCTCGCCGGTCATTTGCGGCGCGGAGAGAATCGCCGCCAGGCTGCGTCCTCGTCGTCGCCGACACCGCTCCTGTCGAGATCGAGAAGTAGCGAGTCCTCGGCGCGGCGTACCGACGGCCGCACGAGGGACAGATAGACCACGGCACCAGCGATGCCGCCGATGGCGATGGCGAAGAGCCACGCAGTACGCGACCGGCCGGTGGCGGCGAACGCTGCTGAGTCGCGGCGCCTCACGTCTGCGATCCCGCCGATCCAGCCCGCCGGCATCAAGAGGATGAACGCCAGCACGATCCAGTCGATCCACTCCACGAGGTTCATCACCGCGAGGCCCGTGGCGGTTCGGTTCAGTCGGCGTTCGCCTGTGGTCCGTTGGGCGAGACGGAACCGTCGCTCACAATCAGGAGTCCGTCCCGGAGTTCGACGAAGACGACTGGCCGGGGGTGGAGCGGTTCTTCGGCCTCCGATAGCCCGGCGACGACAGGGCGCTGGTCGGAAGCGGCGCAGCCCTGTGTTTGGACGGTGAGGCGGCTCCGGCGAGGCCGCGCCCGTACTGGTCGCCGACGCCATACTCGGCGTGATGGACACCGACGATCAATCGGCCGAACTCGGTCTCGTCGCCTGTTGCTCGATGGTTGCTCACGACCGCTGACACCCGACCGGCCGACGTGAGTACGCTGCGGTTCGTGGATCTGGGCCTTCGAGGTCGAGTCGCCGTCGTGACCGGCGGGAGCCAGGGCATCGGGCGCGAGATCGCGAGGTTGCTCAGCGCCGAGGGCGCCGACCTGGTGATCGCGGCCCGGAGCGCAGACCGCCTGGAACCCGCCGCCGCCGAGCTGCGGAGCCTCGGCCGCCAGGTGGTCGCCGTCACCGCCGACGTGGCCACGGCCGAGGGTCCTCAGGTGATCGCCGATGCGGCCATTGCGGGGTACGGCCGGGTCGACATCGTGATCAACAACGCCGGCAAGGGTCACAACAAGCCGATCGCCGAGCTGACCGACGATGACTGGTACAACAGCATCGACCTCAACCTCATGAGTGCGGTGCGCCTCTGCCGCGCTCTCGTCCCCCAGATGCGCGAACGGGGCTGGGGACGGATTGTCAACATCTCGACGCGTGTCGCCCGCGAGCCCGACCCCTACTTCGCCGCGTACGGCGCGGCCAAGGCCGGTCTCATCAACTTCTCGAAGAACCTGGCCAACGCCTACTCCGGCGACGGGATCCTCACCAACTGCATCGTCCCGGGGCTCATCCGCAGCGAGGCGATCGACCAGGCCGCCCAGAGATCCGCCGACGAGACCGGCCTCAGCATCGCAGAAGTGATGGCGCGGACGCTGCAGAAGCGGCCCATCCCCACCGGTCGCCTGGGCGAACCGAACGACGTCGCCGGGCTCGTCGGGCTGCTCTGCTCCGAGTACGCGTCGTGGATAACTGGAGCGTGCTTCAGCGTCGATGGCGGCATCGTCCGGTCCGACCGCTGACGGTATCGAACAGGCAACGGACACGCCATGGACTTCGACTTCACCCCGGAGGAAGAGGCCTTCCGGAGCGAGCTGCGGGCGTTCCTCCACGACGAGCTGCCGGAGTGGTGGCGGGGGATGTTCGTCGATGACGACCGCGTGATGCCGATGACGCGAGCGATCTGCCGGAAGCTCGCGGAGAACAACTGGCTGACCATGGCCTGGCCGAACGAATTCGGCGGGCAGGGCGCCAGCGTTTGGCTGCAGACGGTGATGCGCGAGGAGATGTGGGCCCACGAGGAGCCCCGGGGTCCCCAGTACATGAACCTCAACTACATCGGGCCATTGCTCATGCGGTTCGGCACCCCGGATCAGCAACAGGAGCTGCTTCCTCCGATGGCACGCGGCGAGGCGCTGTGGACGCAGCTGTTCTCGGAGCCCGAGGCGGGCTCCGACCTGGCTTCCCTCCGGACACGCGCCGAGGATCGTGGCGGGCACTTCGTGGTCAACGGCCAGAAGATCTGGTCGAGCTACGCCGACGCGCCGGCCGACCTGGGCCTGCTGCTCGCTCGCACCAACGCGGGAGTCGCCAAACACGCCGGCATCAGCGTGTTCGTGCTCGACATGACCACACCCGGCGTCACGGTGAGACCGATCCCCACCATGGCCGGTCCCCACGAGTTCAACGAGGTGTTCCTCGACGACGTGGTCGTGCCGCGTGCCAACCTGCTCGGCGCGCAGGACGGCGGGTGGGAGGTCATCACCGCAGGTCTTGCGTTCGAACGGATCGGCATCGCCCGATACGCGCGTGCCGCCGCCGTGCTGGAGCTGGGCGTTGTCTACGCCAACGAGACGGGCCGGTCGCGCGACCTCCACGTTCGGCGCCTGCTCGCCGACCTGGCGGCGCGCATCGAGGCCGCCCGCCTGTGCAACTACCGGGCGATCTCGATCCAGGCCCAGGGCGACGTGCCCACGGTCGAGGCGTCGATCGCCCGCATGCACAACGCCATCGTGGAGCAGCTGACCGGAAACGTCGTGATGGAAGTGATCGGCCCGACGGCCCAACTGCGAGCCTCCGATCCCGGCGCCCCCCTCGCCGGCGAACCCACCCGGCACTGGTTGCGCAACATCCCGACCACCGTCGCCGCGGGCACGCTCGAGGTGCAGAAGAACATCGTCGCCCAGCGCGGGCTCGGTCTCCCGCGGCCGACCTGACAGGGAGCCGACATGGACCTCGCACCCACCCCGGAGCAGGCACTTCTGGCCGACACCGCGGGCGATTTCGTGGCCCGCTCCGTCGACAGCCACGCGGTGCGTACCCTCGAGGCGAGCGATCTGGGGTACGACCGCGAGCAATGGGCGACGATGGCCGCCCTGGGCTGGACCGAGCTCGACATGCTCGAGCTGACCTTGGTCGCCGACCGTCTCGGTCAGGGCCCGCTCCCATCTCCGATCGTCGTGACGGGAGCCCTCCGCAACTCCCTTCCCGGCGTGGCCGCCGAGCTGCCGCCCGACGCTGCGCTCAGCTTCGCCGTGCTCACCCCGGGCGCGAGTCACGAGTGGGCCACCCCCTCAGCGATGGCCGTGGACGGCCGACTCTCGGGCACGTTCCTGTGTGTTCCCTACGCGGCGGGCGCTCGCGCGGTGATCGTGGCGACGGTCGGTGGACTCGTCGCCATCGACCCCAGCGCACCTGGCATCGCGCTGACCCGACACGACGCCATCGGGGGCGACCCGCTCTGCCGGCTCGAGCTGAACATGGTGCCGGCACGACCCGTAGCCGGCGACATCGCGTGGGCGCTCGACCACCTGGCGGTGGCATCGCTGGCCTACGCCGTCGGTGCCGCGGAAGGGGCCTTGGCGCTTTCGGTCCAGCACGCCAAGGACCGTCACCAGTTCGGCCGGGCGATCGGCTCGTTCCAGGCCGTGGCGCACCGATGCTCCGACATGCGCGCCGAGATCGATGCGTGCCGGGTTCTCGCCACCCGCGCCGCGTGGGCCCTCGACCGTCACGAGAACCCAGACTTCGCGGTTGCCTCCGCTCTCGCCTATGCGAACGACGCGTTGCGCCGCGTCGCCATGCACGCCCACCAGGTGCACGGTGCCATCGGCTTCTCCACCGATCACGACCTGCACCTGTTCACCCGCCGCATCAAGGCGTTCGAGCTCAACTATGGCGGAACGGCGCTCCACCAGGACCGCCTCGCCACGGCCATTGGCCTCGCGTGATTGCGCCGTGACGACCTTCGCGGAGATCCTGGCCACGCATGCGCAACGCCACCCGGCCAAGCTCGCGGTGGTCGCGGGGGACGCCCGGCTCACCTACGCCGAGCTCGACGGGCGGGTCGCACGCGTGGCGCGACGGCTGGCACGGGCGGGCGTGAACACCGGTGATGTGGTGTCGTCGCAGTTACCCAACAGAGCCGAGGCCATGGTGCTCGCCTTGGCGGCCAACCGTCTCGGCGCAGTGCACCATCCGATCGCCACCATCGCCAGTTCGCGCGAGGTCGACTTCGTCCTCGCTCAGGCCGCCAGCCGCGTGTTCGTCGACGCGGCCGACCACGAGCTCTTGCGGGTCGACGAGTCCGACGACACCGCTCCGATCGACCCGCCTGCGCCGGCGGACGTGCCCCGATTCCTCGTCTACACCTCGGGCTCCACCGCGGAACCCAAGGGTGCCTTGCACTCCGACGCGACCTTGCTCACCGAGTGCGCGGCGCAGTCCGCCTACCACGAGATGCGCAACGACGAGGTCTTCGTGATGCCGTCTCCGGTCTCGCATGTGTCGGGCCTTCTCTATGGCGTTCTCCTGCCCGTGTACCTCGGAGCCACCAGCGTGCTCCTGGCCCGATGGGATCCGACGGAGTTCCTCTATGCCATCGAACGAGAACGGGGCACGTTCTCCGGCGGCGCCACCCCGTTCCTCCAAGGCGCCACGGACCATCCCGACCTGGACCGCTTCGACCTCTCTACGTTCCGGATGTTCCCCTGCGGGGGCGCCGACGTTCCGCCGGACCTGATCCGTCGAGCGCAGCACCGCCTCGGGGTGCGCACGGGCCGCGGCTACGGATCGACCGAGTTCCCGAGCATCACGTCGTCGTCCGGCCCCGGGGAGGCGGACGTGCGGCGGGCCGAGACCGACGGCCGGCCCATCGGTAGGAACCGCATCCGGCTCGCCGACGGGGAGATCGAAGCCATCGGGCCCGAGATGTTCCTCGGTTACCTCGACAGTTCGCTCGACGCCGACGCGTTCACGGCCGACGGGTGGCTGCGAACCGGCGACCTCGGCACGATCGATGCCGACGGCTATCTCACCGTCACCGGACGGGCCAAGGATGTGGTCATCCGCAACGGTGAGAAGATTCCGGCCCGAGAGGTAGAGGGCGTGCTGGCGCAGCATCCGTCGGTCGCGTCGGTGGCCCTGGTGGCCCTGACCGACGAGCGCACCGGCGAGCGAGCATGCGCGTGCGTCGTGGTTGCGCCCAGCGCACCAACTCCGACCCTTGACGACCTCACCGCGTTCTGCCTCGAACGCGGCCTGGCCACGCGCCGGCTGCCCGAGCAGCTGGCCCTCGTCGAAGCGCTCCCGCTGACGCCTCAAGGCAAGGTCGACAAGCGTGCGCTGCGCGACCGCGTCGTCGCCAACCAGGCTCGGTGACCGGCCAACCCCGGCCGTAGGATTCGTCGATGCCGCTTGACGTCAACACGCTCGTCGCCCCGGGCCACACGGCGTTGCTCACGGTCGAGGTCCAAGAGGACGTGGTCGGAAGTCGCTCGATCCTGCCCGACCTGGCCCACGCCGCGTCCAGCATCCTGCCCAACATCGCTGCGCTCGCCCGTGCCGCGCGCGCCGTGGGCATCCCCGTGGTGCACTGCACCGTCGTGAGGCGGCCCGACCGGCTTGGCTCGAGCGGCAACGCGTGGCTCTTCGGAGCCACGCGCAAGCTGCGCCCGCGAGGCGTACCGGGCCCGGCACCGAGCGCAGTGCTGCATGCCGGGCTCGACGCACAACCTGGCGACCTCGTCATGCCAAGGCTGCACGGACTCTCGCCCCTCAACGACACCGGGGTCGACTCGGCTCTGCGCAACATGGGGGTCAGGACCATCGTGGCCACCGGCGTGTCGATCAACGTCGCGTTGCTCGCCACCGTGATCGACGGTGTGAACCGCGGCTACCAGGTGGTCGTGCCGCGCGACGCGGTCGCTGGAGTGGGTGAGGAGTACGTCGAAGCCGTGCTCGCCAACACCATTGCTCTCCTGGCCACCGTTTCCACGACGGCCGAGCTCGCGGCCATCTGGTCACGTTGATCAACCGGCAGCCCATCGACCCGAGCGCGAGCCGGCATCGTGCTGAGCTTCACCGGAGGGACCACGGGCCTTGCCCCGAGGAGTCGTCTACGGCACCGCGAGGTCGACGACTCAGGCGCTCGGAACGAGGAGCCCAGGCCGAACGGGCGCCGACATCTCGGGTGACGACGTGCGTCGCCACGTTCGCGCCAAGCTCGCCGGGTTCACGGCTCCATGAGGTCGTTGCCCAGGTTGTCGATGTTGCTGCGGGCGTTGTCCCTAATGTCGTCGGAGCGGCGGTGACTCGGTCAGTCGACCGATCCCGGCGACGCGACCCACTCGCACCGCTGGCCCGTCACCGCGGCGATGACGTCAAAGTCGTGGTCGTAGTGCATCACGATCAGGCGTTCGACATCGGCGACCGCGGCGATCAGCAGGTCAGGGATCTTCCGGCCTCGCTGGCTCTTGGTGGCTAGGAGGCGCTGCACCTGCTTGGCCCGGGCGAAATGCTCGACCGTCGTCTCTACCAGTGCGAAGACCTCCAGGGCTGACTGAAGGGTGTCCCACTCACGGACGTTGTGAGCGGAGTACCCGACCTCGAGGTCGGAGATGCTCGCCCGCGCCAGTCGACCATTCTCGGCGAGCGATTCGACCGCCGCTCGGACCACTGGATCGGCGAGCCGCTTGATGACGCTGGTGTCGATGAGATGGGTCAGCGCCACGCGTCGTCTCGGTCGCCCAGATCAGCCGCGGCCAACGCGTCGAGCGAGCGAGCGACACGCGAGTCACGGGTTGAAGCAGCGAGCCGCAGCGCTTCGTTCACGGTGTCCTTGAGCGTGGTCGTCCCGAGCTCGGCGCGCGCCGCGCCGAGCCGGTCTTCGTCGATGTCCACGCGCCACCTCGCCTCGATGGCGAAGGAGTCGAGCGGGCCGAGCTCGGCCTCGACGTCCGCCTCGGGTTACCGGCCGATGAGGTCGTTGCCCAGGCTGGCGATGGTGCCGGCTTCGGCGGCGGACATGCAGTCGTGGGTCACTGGGTCACGGCTTTCGGGACGTAGAGCCTGGCATCGAGGCCCTCGAACTGGGGTGAACGCTTCTCCCGGTAGCTCGACACACCTTCGTCGAAGTCGCGATGGGCGGACATCTCCGACATGAGGATCAACGCCTGGAGCCGGGCCTCTTCGGCGCCGCGCTCCCAGTCCAGGAGCACCTGACGCTTGATGTGGGCCATCGACGCCGGTGAGCAGTTGGCCGCCAGGTCGCGCGCGTAGGCCACGGCCCGGGCCACCAACTCCTCGCTCGCCACGACCCAGTTGACGATGCCCATCTCGCACGCCTCCTCGGCCTGGATCACGCGACCCGACAGGAGCAGGTCCATGGCTCGTCCCGTGCCGATGCGCCGGGACAAGATCCACGACACGCCGTTCTCGGCGGGCAGGCCCCGCCGGGCGAACGACGTCGTGAGCTTGGCCCCGGATGCCGCGAACACGACATCGCAGCACACCATCTGGATGAACCCGATCCCCGCGGAGGCGCCATTCACCGCCGCGATCATCGGCTTGGGTACCCGCAACGCAGTCGTCATGGGCCAGCGGCGGTGCGAACCGCTTCTGGCGCCTTTGGCGTGCTGGGCGAGCACGTCCATGTCGAGGCCAGGGCAGAAGGATTTGCCGGCGCCGGTCACCACGATCGCCCGCACATCGGGGTCGTTCGACGCGGCGATCAGCGTGCCGAAGTAGGCCTCCTCGAGATCGTAGGTCCAACCGTTGTTGCGCTCGGGCCGGTTGAGCGTGAGGAGGAGGACGCCGGTCTGATCGAGCTCGCGGCCGAGCTCGGGTGACTGTGGGTAATCGGTTGACATGGGGGTGGTCATGAGTCGCCTTCGTACAGGTCGGGCACACGGGGGACGGTAGCGGTGAAGGCGATGCCGCCGTGCACCTGGAAGCAATGGGTCGAGGCCAGACGCTGGGCCCGTCCACCGTGGTCGCGGCGTCGGCGGGTAGCCCGGCTCCGTGCATGACGGCCAGGTCGAGCACGGGTGCCGCCGACCGGGCCGCCCCCGCTTCCTCGGCCAGCGCCGTGATGGCGGCCGTGGCATCGGTCTCGATCAGATCGCTCCATCCCTCGACGATGAGGGCTCCAGTCACGTCGCCGGGCGCGTGAGCGTCGAGCACATGACGCAGCGACGTGCGCACCAAGGCCAGCTCATCGGCGTCGTCCGTCACCTCGCGGCCTGCCGGCTCCACGCGTAGGCGCCGCGCTCGAACTGCATCAGGTACATGACGACGGACCAGCCGCCGCCGACCTCATCGCGCGAGCGACCGCGTCGGGTGGCTACACCTGGTCGAGCAGCCAGCGGCTGACCTGCCTGACGAAGTCGTCGAACTCGCCCAACCGCTTCATTGCGTCGAGCACGATGTCGTCGTCGACCTCGACGTACCGGTGGACGAGTACGTTGCGGAAGCCGACCGCCCTGGCGATGGTCCCAGCGAGTTCGGGGGGATCGCGCCGTGTTCGCCCAACAGGCGTATGGCGGCGGCGTTGGTGTCGGGCGCGGCGAATCGCTCCGACGAGGCGATGTGGTGGGCGACGTCGATGCAGCCGTCGATCGTCGTGATCAGGAGGTACTTGGCGCCGTCGAGCCAGAGTCCATGCCGGTCGTCGACTGCGGTGGACGACGCGGCGCGGAGCCGCTCGACCCGATCGCTGATCCCGCGCCGGAGACGTGATACCCGGCCCTCATCGACCACGAGCGGCCGCTTCCAGGAAGGTGCGGTGTGCAGCTTCGAATCGTGGTCGCTCGTCGAGCCAGATCTTGCGGGTGTCGGCCACCCAGCGCACCCGGGCCGCCGGATCGTCGTCCAGGATCACGACGCCTTCGAGGGCGATTCGGCCGGCCAACTCGAGCGGGAGGTCGTTGATCACGATCAGATCCATGCCGTCGGGGACCGCGACCGACCCCTCGGCGGGCGTTCGAGCGCCACCTCGACGAGGCGCTCGGGATCGGTGACCGCACGACCGGGAAGGGTCTCGTGCTTGAGATGGCCGGCGATGGGGTCGACGGTGAAGAGCTCGCGCATCTTGGCGAAGAGCCCGAGGCCCACCTCGCGGTCGTGAGTCGACGTGACGTGGTTGGTCACGGTGTGGAGCGGTGTGTCCGGGTCGGCGCTGGTGATCTCGACCAGGCCCTCGGAGTTGGGGCGGCACACGAACTCGGGCGGATCCATCGCTCACGGCGCGGCCGAAAGCCCGACCGAGCGTCGAGTCGAACGCGTGGTTCGAGAAGGTGATCGGATCGTTGGTGACCTGATCGACGACGGCGAACGACAGGACCAGGTAGCGACCGGCCCAGCCCTCGTCACCGGCTCCCGGGATGCCCATGATCACGCAGTGGTCGCCGGTGACCACGGGGCCGGGTAGAGCTCGCCGAGGCGCGTCGTGGCGAACGGCACGATGGCGTTGGTGCGCACGCCCTAGCGGTAGAGCTCGGTGGCCGGGTACCTGGCCCGGCTGGGAGCGCTCGGCGTCGAACCGCCGGGCTTCGACGAAGCCTGGTTGCGGTACCGTCGGTCCGCCATCTACGGCGGATTTCGGGGATGCCGGTCAGGTCCATGGGTTCTCCGTTCAGGGGCGGGGGATGTGGTTCCGCAGCTCGCGGCGCACGATCTTTCCGGCGGCGTTGCGGGGGAGCACGTCGAGGAACTGCCACGTCTCGGGCACTTTGAACCCGGCGAGCTCGCGGCGCGCGTGGGCCCGAAGGTCGTCGATGGTGGGGGGTTGGGTCGGGTCGACGGGGACGACGAACGCGGCGATGCGTTCGCCGAGGCGACGGTCCGGCAGTCCGACGACCGCGACCTCACGAACGCCGGGGTGGGATGCGACAGCGTTTTCGACGGCTTCGGGATAGACGTTCTCTCCGCCGCGGGTGATGACGTCGCCTTTGCGGCCGCTGATGTAGAGGTAGCCCTCGTCGTCGAGTCGGCCGAGATCGCCGGTGCGAAGCCAACCGTCGTCGTCGGGGCGGAAGAGATGAGGGGCGCGGGCCCAGACCTCGCCGATCCCGGTGTGGTCGGGATCGGCGATGACGAGTTCGACGGTTGGCACAGCGCGTCCCTGTGCCGTCAACAGGTGGATGTCGCCGTCGACGATGCGCTGGTGGTCGGCGGTGGTGAGGCAGGTGATCGGGCTGCCTTCGGTCTGGCCGTAGATCTGGGCCAACTCGACGTTGGGTAGGGCCGACATGAGCCGCCGGAGTGTCTCCGGGTGGATGCGCGACGCGCCGTAGTGGAGGGACCGCAGCGCTCCGGGGGTGAGCCGTCCCGAATCGAGGAGTTGCTCGACCATGCTGGGAACCAGCAGTGCATGGGTGACGCCGCGGTCGACGACGTCGTCCCACGCGTCGACCGTGAACGACGGAAACGGGCACAGCGCAGCCCCGGCGCCGAGGGCGACGTAGAGCATGCCGGCGCCGGCGATGTGGTGGAACGGTGAGGCCGAGGCGTAGAGGCATCCGGGTCCGAAACCGAGCAACGCGGCGTTGAGGTGCGTGCGGTGAGCCAGCCGGTCCTGGCGGTAGTTCACCATCTTGGGGATGCCCGAGGTGCCCGAGGTGTGGATGACGATGGCCACGCTGTCAGGGGCCGGGGCCCAGTCGAGCGGTCGGTCCGACGGCGCGAAGTCGGGCCGTAGCGCGACGGCGATGTCGAGCCCCTCGACGGCCGCGGCGGCGATCTCTTCGTAGCCCGGCTCGGCGACCATCAACGCCGGGCGGAGACCGTCGAGGCAGGGCCGAAGTTCGGCGACGGTCAGGCGAGGCCCGAGCGGTGCGAGGGGTCGCCCGGAACCGGTGGCGCCGACGGCGAGAGCGAAGGTGGCGGGCGTGCTGGTCACCAGAGCGGCGACCGGTCGGCCCGGGGGCGCGCCGAGATCGTCGAGCCACGCGGCCGCCCCGGCGGCGCGGGCGGCCAGTTCGTCGGCCGACCAACGGTCGTCGCCGGCGACGACCGCGGTGTCGCCGGTACCGAATCGTCGAGCGAAGAGCGACGACCACGTCTCCCCGTCTGTCATCGCAGAATCAGGTGGATCATTTGGCGTTTACTGTAACGAGCGTGGGTGGTTCGAACAGCCTCGTCCGGCCCACCCTCCATCGTCGCGCGACCGAGCCTCAGTCGCCGACAACGACGGTGGGAGGGCCGGACACCACGAACTGGGTATGGCGAGCGTCGAGGAACGACGCCACGTCGGGCTCGACGAGCTCCCGGTTGGCCGGCACGCCGAGCGAGGCGTACCACTCCGGCAGGTCGGCGAACCACTGCTCGGTCACGCCGTCGTAGCCGTCGTCGGGGCCCGACGAGACGAGCGCGTGGTTCTGGTCGTAGCCGAACAGAGGGTCGCGCAGCTCAGGGACGGTCCGATACAGCCCGCCGTGGTACTCGCGCCAGTGCTCGTGGAAGGCCCCGAGGCGATCGTCGTAGTCCGGATGGCGGCGGAGGATGCACGTGAGTTTCAGTCCGGCGTCGGGTCGGCGGGGGTCGTCGACGATCACGGTCGGATCGTCGGTCGTTACGGTCGCCACGTCGGGCTCACGGAACCTCGGCGCGTCGACGGCCCGCCAGCCGGCGAAGCCGGGGACGGCGGCGAACTCGGCGAGGGCGTCGAGGGAGTCGAACCACATGACCGCGACTCCGTC
This sequence comes from uncultured Acidobacteriota bacterium, assembly GCA_963732655.1. Taxonomy (GTDB): domain Bacteria; phylum Actinomycetota; class Acidimicrobiia; order Acidimicrobiales; family SHLQ01; genus CAVTWS01. Next base: position 1,059,943 of record CAVTAI010000017.1, read on the forward strand.
GTGGGGTGGCGTCCCCCCGTCGGGGGCGAACTGGTCGCGGGCGTAGTCCTCGGCGTCCCGGTGGTGGAGCTCGTAACGCCCCAGGTGACGTCGCAGGTCGGGGTTGGTGGCGATCCACGGGGCGTGCTCGTCTCGCCAGTAGGCGTGGAACTCGGCGGGGGACAGGTCGGCACGGCGCCGGATGAAGGAGAACAGCTTGATGCCCATGGGAGCGACGCTACGCCTCGCCGGGGACCTCGTAGTTCAACCAGATCGAGGCGAACCCGACCTTCGGGTCGTAGCCCGCGCCGAAGCGTTCCCACGGATGGGTGCCGGCCGGCGCACCGGTCGCCTCGGTGAGCCACGCCTTCTGCATCTCGTCTCGCTGGTCCACCCCCAGGCACTCCCAGCCGGTGTGCATGTCACGCCGGGGCGCGTCGGGCCAGTGGTGGACGGCGTCGTCGCTCGGGAGGCCGGGTCAGACCACGAACTTGTCGTCGAAGCGGACCGCACTGATGGACACGTCGAGCAGCACCGCAGTCTCGCCGCGCTGAGTGGTGGGTCGGCGTCCGCGGCCGATGTGGCTCATGCGGCGCACGCGGGGGTGGACATTGGCGGGTGTCCGGATGCTCCAACCGATACGAACGCGGCGACTCCAAGCCCGCTGTCGTGCCGGTGACGCTCACCTGCCCGGCGAGCGGTCCGGTGACCGAGTTCTGGAAGACCACCGACGACTCCGGAACCTCGCTCGATCCCGGACGCGACCATCTGGACGGCCGAGCACACCGCGGTGTCGCCCGCTGACCTCCTGGAGCGCAGCGGCGTGGTCGCCATCCCGAGTGGTCAGACCTCCGTGAGGGTCCCCTATATGGGTACAGGGCGACACGCTCGCCGAGGACGACGAATCCTTCCTACTCCGCGTCCGGTCACCGGGATCGTGACGATCGCCGACGACGACGGTCCGATCGGCCTCACCCGGCGCCAAGCACCGTTCCGCGCCGTCCGTCAAGGACCGCGTCCCTTGAAAACTCTGAGCTCGACGTGGTCGGGATGGGGAGATTCGAACTCCCGACCCCCTGCTCCCAAACTGGTCCTGTTCCTTGTTGTGAGCGGGACGTTTGGCGTTTGCCCCGGTCACGGCGTCCGTCTGGTCCGGTGAGCCGGCTCCCGTCCGGCTGTTCTCGCCCCGTTCTGGCACGGGAGTGGCACGCCGACCTCGGTTGACGCGGGTGCCATCGCCCGCGTGCTTCTCCCCGGTGTCGGCGTCCCGCCGAGCGCCAGGAGCCGACGATGCCCCTTCACGATCACACCCCCCATGTGCCGGAGCCGACGCCATGACGGGCCGCCGACGAGTCTTCGGCTCGGTCCGCCGGCTGCCGTCGGGCCGCTGGCAGGCCCGCTACCGCCACCCCGACACGGGGGTGACCATGAGTGCCGGCCAGACCTTCCCCACCAAGGCCGAGGCGGCCCGCTTCCTGGCCACGGTGGAGACCGACCAGTCCCGCAACGTGTGGCGCGACCCGGCGCTCACCGAGCTGACCTTCGGCGCGGTGGCCGAGCTGTGGTTCGCGTCGAAGATCCACCTGCGGGAGACGACGAGGCGGACCTACCGGGGACTCCTCGACCACCACCTCCTGCCCCGCTTCGGTGAGCGGCCCGTCGGCTCGATCACGTCGCTCGACGTGCAAGCCTGGATCGGTGACCGTCGGGCCAACAGCCGCCTGTGCCCCAACTCGGTGGCCAAGGCGTACCGGGTGCTCAAGGCGGTGATGGAGTCGGCCGTCGACGCCGAGCTCATCGCCCGCAACCCGTGCCGGGTGCGCGGCGCCGGCAAGGAGCGACTGCCCGACCTGCGTTTCGCCACACCCGAGGACGTGAGCGCCCTCGTCGACGCCGTCGAGGAGCGCTGGAAGGCACTCCTGCTGCTGGCTGCCTACGGCGGTCTCCGCTGGGGTGAGCTGGCCGCGCTGCGCCGCCGGCACGTCGACCTGCTGCACAAGCGGGTCCGGGTCGAGGAGCAGGCCATCGAGATCAACGGCACCCTCACGTGGGGCCCGCCCAAGACCGACGCAGGCATCCGCACCGTGTCGCTCCCGTCGTTCCTCGTGGAGGCACTCGAGGCGCACCTGTCAGCGTTCGGTGGGCCTGGCGTCGACGGTCTCGTGTTCGTGACAGCCGAGGGCACGCCGCTGCGCCGCCACAACTTCCGCAAGCGAGTGTGGCTTCCCGCCTGCGCGGCGACGGGGATGGACGGCCTGCGATTCCACGACTTGAGGCACACCAACGCCACCCTGGCCGCAGCGAGCGGGGCGCCCCTGCGGGCGCTGATGGCCAGGCTCGGCCACGCCTCGAGCGACGCCGCCCTCCGCTACCAGCACCGCATGGCCGGCCAGGACGAAGCGATCGCCGAGTTCCTCGACACCGTGGGACGAGCGGCACACCCGGCGCTGCCGTCGGCGGTGGTAGCGATCAGCCGGACATGAGCGATCTACGAGAGGAGGGTCAGCCCGGCAGTGTCCTCGATGCGCCGTCATCGGTCAGCAGTGGCGCGCCGATGTGGATCGCAGCGGCGGCGTTGGCTTGATCGAGTCGCTGAAGGACCCGTGTCGCCACGAGCCTCACGCGTCGAGTGCAGCGGCGAAGGCGTCGTCTTCGTCATCGGTGAGGTCCTCGATGAGCAGAAAGCATCGAGAGAGTCGAGGACCGGCGCCCCGGCAAGCTCAACCTGAGTCAGATCCCCGCGCAATAGGGCGGCACCACGAGGAGCCAGATCACGCTGCTGTGTGGCGTCACTCATGCACTCAGCGCAATCCCGCTGGGTTCGCCGTTGTTCTCCCACGGTAGGTGAACACCGCCGCCGTAGCGCTCGACAGTCAGTCCTGGGGTCGAGAAGGTGCTTGGCAGAGTCCGAAGGCTCGGGTCTTGATCTCGACCCACCACGGCCGCTCCATCCCGAGCGCGAGGTCAATCCAATGCCCCAGAAGCGAGAGCTGGGCAACCATCGTGGCGACGGCGTCCGCCGAGTTGAACACGACCTCGGCCGGCGGCACGCGGAGCCCGTCGGCGATGTCGACGAGGTCGGTTCCGACCGACCATGGATGCGCCTCGAAGGTGGAGTGACCGCGATAGATCAAGTCGTAGACCTCTCTGAAATCGTCGGGTGAATCGACCTGGTCGATGTGTCGACCCGCGAGCGACTGGGGAATCAGATTGGTGGCCACTCTGGCGATGGAGAGGTCCATCGGCCTGTCAGACACGCCCCAAGCCTCGTCGACTCGCTCACGTCGGTTCCGGAGCTCTTCGAGGAATGCATCCTCGAGCTGGTGGGCGTTCGCGTTGGCCAGCTTTCCCATCTCGGCCTCCCGCTTGCGGTCCAACATCTCGAGGGGTTCGTTGGTCGTGGAAAAAGCCAGCCAGCTCCCAAGGAGCCAGAACTCGCACGCGGTTCGGATGAGAACGTTCGCTCCCGTTCGCTTCCCCGACTCCGCCAGCCGTGACGCGTCGTCCAGTAGGGCGACGCCACGTCGAAGACACGCAACTGCGACCGCCACAGTGACTCGATCGGCCGGGATGATCCAGTCGTCACAGGCCCGATCGGCGCGGCTCACGAAGTCGGCGGCGAGTTGCCGAACCTTACGGTGCCGCTCGCGTCGCAGCTTTGCTTGGCCCACACCGAAAGGTTGCCACCCGCTCGTCCCCGCCGCCGTCATTCGGCGTCCCGTGGGATGGACGACCTCAGGGTCGTCGATCGGGATCGTCTTGAGCACCGCACCGCGACATGACCGCTGCCGCGGACCAAGATCGATCTGACGGGTGAACCCGGGGCGCAAGAGCGATGAGGTGTCTCACTCGCTGAGAGCAGCGGCAAATACGTCGTCCTCGTCGTCGGTGAGATCCTCGATCACCAGCAGGTCGAGGGATTCGATCACCGGCGCCGAGGCCACCTCTCCCTCGGTCAGATCCTCGTGCAGCAGCGCCGTGCCGTGCGGACGGGTGTCGCTCATGTCGACCAACGTACCTGTCCTGTACCGGCGACGAGAGCGACCGTGAGCTGATGCTCGGTCAGATCCCCGAGCAGCAGTGCCGTTCCACGAGGGCCGATTACGGTGTTGCTCGGCGATCCGGTCGACGAACGACCGGTCGGCGAGGAGCAGCGCCGGGCGGCTCGTCCTTGCCGGTGAAGCTCGGGGAGTGGAGGCGTGGCACGTGGATGACGTGCCACGCCGGATCGGTGCATCCGATGCCACTTCGAGCCTTGGGAGTCGGGATTGCCGACGGCGAGGATCCGGCACGAGTCGGTGGTGGTGACACTGTCGGCGCCGTCCCAGAGCGATTCGGGGTTGCCGGAGCCATCGTCGAGGATGACGAGGACGTACGGGGTTGTGGATGCCTTGGAAGACGTCCTCGTCGCTGTCGGCGGGCTTGGTGCCGAACGTTACGACTTCGTCGCCGAGCCACCTTCGGTCTGGCTCGGGCAACGCGGCGGGGGCCGGCCGGCCTTCTTCCATCGACCACCGTGACGGCATGTTCGTCGAGGTAGGAGCGCCTGCCTTCGCCGACTCTGCGGGCAGTGGAACGGTGCACCTGCGGGCCGCGCCGCCGTGGTGTCGGTACACGGTGGCCCCTGCAGCGCCGGCCGCCTGCAACTCACACCCGACGACTTCGGCATCGCCGTGCACTGCTCGCTCAGATGGTGCGAGCCCTTGCCGTCGGTTCCTTGGGGTCGTCGGGTCGTTGTCGGCCGAGTTGCCCTCCAGACTCGATGGGTTCGAGCGCAACGAATCGAGGACGACATGGCCGACGATGAGTCCGTCAGCTACGAGCACTGGCTGAGCGTGGCGTTGGCGGGAGCCAACTTCGCGATCGTTCTCGGGTTGCTGCAGCTCCAACCCATGAGCGATTGGCCGATCACGATCGCTTCGTATGCAGTGGCAGTAGCGATTCCTCCGACGCTCGTGGCGTCGATCTACACCCGTCAGCCGACGCAGCCCGAGGAGACGTTTGCATGGGCCCCAGCGTTCTACGTCGGCTTGTGCGCTACGGGCGTAGCTCTTGCGGCGTTGCTGTCGCACCTGCACATCGCAGTGGGCCTGGCGTTCATCGCGGCAACGATCGTGTCGGCTTACGTCGCTCTCCACGTCGAGCGCAATCGGCCGCCCGGATGCTGATCCCGGGATCGGCGCAGTGCGATGTGGACAGGTCGAAGTCGGCGAGCATCAGGTGGTTCCGCGCTACCCGCGACCGAGGTATCGGTCGAGTTCGTTGCTTTGGATGATTGTCTGCGGCCAGCGGGAATTGCCCGCTGCCGGCCACGAGCCCGTCGGCGGGGCCGCCACGCTCGGTGTCTGAATCCGCGTGCAACACGTTGGCGAGCCTCGCTCGTAAGGGCCGATACCGGGCGCGCTGCGCGGCGGTGGCGGGCGTCCAGATGTCGAGTGACGGGGATCGGTTTCCGCGGGGGCACATCGCGGAAGGGCGATAGGTGTCGGGTTCTGGGGCAGCGAGGGCGTCGAAACCTGCCCCTGATCGCCGGCTCAGCACCGAGGGCGGCGTGGCAGCCGTCAGATCGCGTCGAAGTCGAACCTCTCGAACGGGTTGGCTTGTTCTCTGATGTCACTCCACACGAACTCGTAGCAGTCCGCAAGGGGGACGTTGTGCGGGAGTCTGACGCCCAGGAAGGATCCGATCGCGGGTTCATACGCTGAGTCGAACACGCCTCCGTTGCCTTCCAGTGCGAGGGCGTCCAGCCCGGGCGAGAAGTCCTCGAACAGGAACTGCGCGGTCAAGATCGCCCCAAGCCCACACCAAGCATCGGTGAGATGCCGGAACGTCGCCAACGGTAAGCCCTCGGAGCGGTCGTGCTTCACCTGATTGTACGCCTGGTACCAGGGAAGCGCCTGGTACGAGCCTGCCGCCCACGGCTCGAAGGGCTTCCGGGTTCGTTGCGAGCCCTCCCAGTAAGGAAACTGAACCTCGTACTGTGACAAGAAGTGAGACTGCTCCACCTTGACGTAGTCGTCAGCCATGTTGAGCCGACCCTGCTTCGTGTACTTGTTGGCGCGCAGGACCGCCGTGAGGTTCGCCTCGACCTCGATGCAGGTGCGGATCAGGAGATCAGCACTCCGTAGTGAGTAAGTCTTGAGGTTCACGTCCGCCGGTTCGACGCTCTCGAGGAGCTCCACGAGATCACCCTGCAGCAGTAAGAACGAACGGATCCACCTGTGAGGCCGATCCGCATACGCAGGGTGTCGGACCATCTCCAAGCGCCCATCCGTTGCGTAATAGCCATCCGTATGGGATCGCGCAGTCCGATGAAACGGTTTGGAAACGGGCAAGACAGGCTCCGCGGCGTCAGCGACAGGGAAGGCGAACGAGAGACTACGCGCTCCAGCTGGGCGCCCGCGAAGGCTCTGTGGCCGATCTCCGGGTCGTGGGCGCACATCTGGCTGAGTCGACGGCTATCGAAAAGCGCACCCATGACCGACGACGCGCGGGGCGGCGGGTGAGGTGTCCAGAAGAGCCCGGCTGGGGGCCAGGTCGCCGAAGTACGCAGGAGGGCAGCGGATTGGTCGCACCTGCCAATGTCGGAACCGCGCCTTTTCAACCCTCGCGCACCGGGCGTCGAGAGAGCGTGGATCGGCAGATGAGGCGGGACCTCACATCCCTCCGCCCATCAACGCACGCACGAAGAGCGCCAGGGACGCGACCGGCGCTGTGAGGGCCGTGGCCACGAGCGCGCGTCCCGCTTTCCGGTTCCAACCTCGCAGCATCCCGACCTACACCGCCGCGAACATGATGAATGGTGACACAGCGAGTTGCGCCACCCACGGCACAAGCGGGTCAGTGATACCGATGCTCCTGATGCCGTCGATGCACCAGACAACGAGCGAGACCACGAGGCTGCCGGTGAGCACGAGCGCCATCGGCAACCACAGCGAGAACGCCGCTGGACTCCAGTCAGGCTCCGCGATCGGGCCACCGTTCGGATTCGACATAGCGCCCAGAATGCCCGACGCTACGGCTCGGCGCTGACTGACCCCTCCTCCGCCTATAACCGGCGTTCCCTCGCACTGGCAACAGGAGTGCATGACCGCTCTACGTGGCGACGTGGCCGTCATTGGGCAGTCGCTATCGGCCGCCTACGGGCAGATTCCGCTGGCCGCCAACAGATGACGAACGGGCCGCCGTTTCGGAATGGGCGGAGTGCACGGCTTTCACGAGCCACCGGGTGGTCGTCTCGCCGACGCCGAGGTGGTTCGCTGTGGCGGCGATGAGCAGTACCCGTGGGGAACGGGCGGGGTTGCTGATCGGTGATGCCTTGCCGGACTCCTTCGGCGATGACGTCGACGAGGAACGCCCCGTCGACCTTCCGGGTCGAGATGCCGGTGGTGTATGCGGTCATGGTCACCGCCCACAACGCCCGATCGATCCGTCGGTGGCTCGAGGAACGGGAAGAACGAACGCTGCCCCAGCTTCCGGATCCCCACCTCGAGCCACCGGACGGGGGTTGAGATGAGCTTGGGTCGATGACCGTTGCGTCGCGTCACACGGTCGCGCCGGCTGAGGCTCCGGGACCCCGGTCCGGTTCCGCTTTGCGGAACCGGCAAGTCTGTGCCGGTCATTTCAGTCGTGAGCGGCGGCGAACCGTTGAGGTGTTGTCAGGGCTTCGGAGCGTCGTGGGGGAGCGGGCCGAGGAGCTGTTCGAGGGTGAGTCGGGTGACGACGATGCGGCGGCCGAACACGAGCGACGGGATCTCGCCGCGGTGGACGGCCTCGTAGGCGCTGGTGCGGGAGATGCCGAGGAGCGCGGCCGCCTCGGGCACGGTGTACGTGAGCTTGGGCACGGCTACTCCTCGTTTCGCGTGGCGCGGCCGCTGTCGAGAAGCGCTCCGGCGAGCGACGGTGCGACGCCCCACCCCGCCGCACCCGAGTCGTGAGGAACGCGTCGGTCGGGTCGCGTGTCCGCTGAATCGGACAGCTGGAGAGCCCGGTTCAGCGAGCGGCCGCTGCGACACGAGCAGCCATTGCGGCACAGCGAGCGGCTCGTTCGACGGCCTTGCCGGCGACGGCAGCGGCGATGTCGTCGGGGTCGTACTCGGCCTTGGTCTTGAGTGGCAGCAGGCGACGGAGCTCACGCTCGACCTCGGCGCCGTCGGGTCCGGCCTGCCGGAGGAGGTCGAGCGCCTCCTGGTGGTCGTTACCGGCCGCTCGCCTGCCCAGCCGGGCGCCGCAGACCGCGTCGGCGGAGCTGATGCCGGCGTGGATGGCCAGGCTCGTGGCCGCGATGTAGCGCTTGGCGGCGAGGTCGCTGGCGGCTGCCTCGGCGAACTCCTGGGCCTTCGATGCGTAGGCCCGGACCTGTGCCGCCGTGACGGCCTTGACGCGGCCGCCTCTAGCCATGCCGGGCGCCCTGGAGGTCGTCGAGCGACAGGCCGTGGACCACGACGCCGTCACGGCGGATGGCTGCCCAGAGGCCGTCGTCGTCGGCGAGGCGTGCCGCTGCCTGATCTGCGCCAACCTCCAGCACCTCGACGGGGTTGCCGGTGAGGTGAGCGACGGCGGAGCGGAGCTGTTCGATCGATGCCGCCCAGCCGTCGTCGTCCTCGTCGATGTCGTCGGGTCGCACGACCACGAGGTCGATGTCGCTGCCTACGCCAGCGGTACCGCGGGCAAGTGAGCCGAAGACGATCACGCTGACCGGCCGATGGGGGAGACGTCGAGCGATCTCGCCGATCTCGAGCTCGACGGCGTCGTCAGCTCGGCTGAGTCCGAGGAGGAGGCGTGAGGCGACGTGCTCAGGGACGAGGCGGAACAGCGACGACGGTGGGATCTCGCGACGCTCGACGATCCCGAGCTCGACGAGGCCGGGCAGCAGCCGCGATGCCTGGGCCTGGCTCACGCCGGCGAGCCGGGCGACGGTTGACAGGTTGAGCTCGGCCGTCGTCTCGGCGAGCACCGCCAGGACGCGCCCCTGCGCCCCGGGGATGACGGCCTCGATCGGGCGGACGAAGTCCATACATCTACCGTACCCCCACACCTGCAAAAATGGATCAAGTCATCCATATCCGCAGGCAATGGCGGACCGCGTCAGTATCCCGTCGAGGATCGCGTTGAGCCCCGACAGCGCGCGTAGGCTGCGTCGTGCCACTCCGTAGTGGCACGAATGTGGCACGACGGCCGGTCCGGCGTGCTGGCTCATCGCACCCGCGAGCCCCTGACCGGGGCGAACGCTGAGTCGGGATGGGGAGATTCGAACTCCCGACCCCCTGCTCCCAAAGCAGGTGCGCTAGCCAGACTGCGCTACATCCCGTGATGGCTCGACCACGATACCGGCCGCCGGACGAGGCCAGGCGGGACGGCCTTGCGGGCCCAGCCACGCCGGCAGCATCGGCCCGCCCGGGCCTGGCTCCGAGGTCAGCGGATGTGGGGGAGCACCTCGCGCTCGACGAGGTCGAGCATGGCCCAGGCTTCGGCGGGCGCGATGCCAGCCAGCAAGGGGTTGAAGCGCAGATGGCCGCCCGGGCCGAGCGACTCGGCCAGCGCGAGCACCTCGTCGGGCGTCATCACGTCGTAGGCACCACCCTGGCGCAGGGTCTCGATGTCGCGCTCGGCGGCGAACGGGCCACTCGGTCGGCCGTAGGCGGCGGTCGTCCACGCCGCGTACGAGTCGATCTGGTGCCATATGTGCGGCGCCAACCGTTCCCACACCTGGTCCTTGGGCTCGGTCGTCACCCACAAGAAGACCGGTCCGGCCTGGCGGTACGGCCCCGGGTCGAACTTGCCGAGCTCGACGCAGCGCCGCCTATAGGCGTTCCAACCGGTCGGCATGCCCGGCGGGAAGTAGCCGTCGGCCAGGGTGGCCGCTCGTTCGATGCCACGCCGGGATGCGCCGCCGACGTAGATGGGCATCGGGTCCTGCACCGGCCGCGGCGTGATCTGCACGGTGGTGCCGTTGTGCGCGAACGGCTCACCCGTCCAGGCTCGCCGCAGGAAGGGGATGAGGTCGTCGAGGTCGGCGCCCCGGTGTCGGAAGTCCTTCCCGAACAGGGCGAAGTCGTGTTCGACGTAGCCGACGCCGAGCCCGACATCGAGTCGTCCGCCGAGGCAGAGGTCGGCGACGGCGATCTCCTCGGCCAGGCGGACAGGGTCGTACAACGGGGCGAGCAGCACCGAGACGCGCACCCGCACCCGTCGGGTGCAGCCGCCGACGGCGCCAGCCACGACGAGGGGCGTGGGGATGTAGCCGTCGGGGGACTGGTGGTGCTCGCCCAGCCCGATCTGGTCGAACCCGCGCTCGTCCGCCCAGGCGCACATGTCGAGCGCGGCGCGGTACAGCTCGGCGCCGGTCGTCGGGAACTGCGCCGGGTGGCGCAGGTCGAAGCTCATGGACAGGAACGGACGGTCGTCGTCGGCGGGCATGGCCCCATGCTCGGCGAGACGGACGCCGCGCGTCGAATGTCGGCCGCGGTCCCCGCGGTGGGAACCAGGAGCCGGCGCTCGTCGTCGGAGTGGCATGACCAACCGTTCGAGGAGACCTGCCATGCGCAAGCTCGTGTTCGCCCTGATCGCCTTCACGGTGGGGTTCGTTCCCACCGCAGCGCACGCCTGCGGCAGTCTGATCGCCCCCAACGGCGCCGTCCGGCTGGTGCGCACAGCGACGTTCGTCGCGTACCACGACGGCGTCGAGCATTACGTCACCAACTTCGAGTTCGAGGGTACGCCGACATCGTTCGGCTCGATCATCCCGCTGCCCGGGCGGCCGTCCGAGGCGCCGGAGAAGGCGGGCGACTGGACGCTGCAGCGCCTCGACCAGGAGGTCCGGCCCCCGGTGTTCGAGGAGGGTGACGTGGCGTTCGACGCCGCGTCGGCCCCCACGGCGGGCGTCGAGGTGTTGTACACGTCGCAGATCGACTCTCTGACCGTCACCGTGGTCGAGGGTGGCGGCGCCGAGGTGGCGGCGTGGGCGGCCGAGCGAGGCTTCGTCCTTTCCGACGACGCGCCCGCCGTGCTCGACAGCTACTCCGAGTCGGTCTCCCCCTACTTCGCCGCGGTGGAGTTCGATGCCGAGCTCGCGGCAGGGACGGGTGTCATCTCGGGCGACGGGATCCCGGTGCAGTTCGAGATCCCACTCGACGAGCCGTGGGTGCCGCTGGAGATCCTCTCCGTCGCCAAGCCGGGAAGCGAGATCGTCGAGGCCGACATCTACCTCCTGACCGACGAGGAGCCGACGGTGCGGGCCGGGACGGGCGTCGTGGTGGCTCGATCGGAGCCGGCTTCGGACCTACTGCTCGACGACCTCCGCTCCGACGAGCGCATGGAGTGGGTGCCCGAGGCCGGGTGGTTCACCTACCTCACCGTGTCGACGGCGGCCCGTGATCTCGACTTCGACCTGATCGTCGATCCGGAGCGTGGGCCCGACGAGTCGAAGGCGTTGGCGGCGTCGAACCCGTCGTTTGCCGACCGGTTCCCGGGTGAGATCGTGGCCGCTGCGTCAACGCGCGACGACGGCGGTGACGACCGGGCCCTGCTTCTCGTCGTGCTGGCCACCGGTGTCGCTGTGGCCGGTCTGACCTTCACTGTGGCGGTGTCGAGCCGTCGGCGGTAGATGGCTCGATCAGCCGGCTCAGAATTTCTCGAGTCAGGCTTGCGAACTGACGTACGGGGTATCCGGACAAGTGCAGCGACGGGCCGAGCCGCCCAGCTATCGACGCGCAGGTCGTCAGGCGCGGTCGATCAACCGCCCTGGTCGCCGACACCAGTGTCCTCACCGCCTCGAAGCGCTCATGGATATCCGCCTTCGTCCCTGTCTTTCAGGTTGCCTCCGACACGGAGCAACCGTGCTGAGCGTGTGGCCATCGGACCTGATGACTGCCGCGCGCGGCATGAAGAGTCCAACTGCACTCAAGCGGATACCCCGTACTGACGTTCGATTGTGTAGGGTAGGGCACGTACCTCTCCGAGTCGTCCGCTGGGTCGGAAAAGGTCGCTCGGCCGAAGGGCCCCTCATTCGATCGTGATGCGCCTCGTGGTCACCGGGGGGTGGAGTTCGGGAGGTGGTCCGTGGCTGTGCGCACCAGCGGTGTTGGAGTCGACGCGGACGCGGCCCGGAGCGATGGGCCGATCGCCGATGGTTGCGGCCCGAACGCGACGGGGAGCGGTCCATCGACCGAGCAGATCATCCGCTTCCTGGACCGCGTCGCCGACGTCGGTCCGATGAGGGTCGACGGTGTGGGCGTCGCTGAGGCCACGAAGGTCCTGGCCGCGTGGACTTCCCGACGACGAGTTCGTAGGCGGCCGATTTGAGTCGGTCGACGGCGGACTGGGCGAGGAGCGGGTCGGTCATCAACGCCAGCCATTCGGATGGGTCGCGGTTGGACGTGATGATCGTCGAGGCCCGCCGGTGGCGTTCGACGACGGTTTCGTAGAAGTCGCCGGTGGCGGTGGCGTCGAGGCCGGCCAGAGCGAAATCGTCGATGATCAACACGTCGACCCGCAAGAGCTTGCGGAGCTCGGCGTCGTGGCTGTTGTCGAGGCGGGCGATCCGGAGCCGTTTGAATAACCGGTCGGCGCGTTCGAAATGCACGCTGCGCCGCCGGCGGACAGCGATGTGGCCGAGCGCGGTAGCGAGGAACGTCTTGCCGACCCCGACGGGGCCCATGACGATGGCGTTGTGGGCTGAGTCGACGAACCGTAGTGAGCACAGCTCGTCCCAGACCGTGCGGTCGTAGGTGACGTTGGCGGTGGGGTCCCAGCGGTCAAGGGTCATCGTCGGGTCCAGGCCCGCAGCCCGGGCTCGGCGGCTGGCCGAGGTGGTGTCGCGGCGGGTGACTTCATCGGCGAGGACGACGCCTAAGAACTCGGCGTGGGTCAACTTGTTGGTCTTCGCTAACGCCAGGCGTTCGGGGAGCGTGTCGACGAGTTGGCCGAGCTTGAGGCGCCGCAGCGTCGCGACCAGGTCAGCATCGACGGCCGGGGTGGGGGTCATCGGGTCACCCCCCGGCTAGAAGCGAAGTGACCGGGGTCGCGGGCGAACCGCCCGACGATCACGTTGTCCGGGACCGGGTCCGCGGCGGCGGTGTCGGCTTCCAAAGCGCGTTCGATCATGGCGATCACGATCTTGTGGTCACGGCACTCAGCGTCAACAGCGCGCTCACACGCCTGGTCGAGGCGGTCGTCGCCGTAGCGGTCTGAACCGCCCTGGGATCCGTGGAGGCTCTCGACCTTTGAATGAGGATGAGAGCTATGAGTATGGATGTGAAGCGCAAGCCGACGACGCGGCGGTACTCGCCTGAGGAGAGGGAGCGGGCGGTGCGGATGGTGTTCGTGCTGCGTCGTGAGCTGGGGACGTCTCAGGGCACGGTGGCTCGGGTGGCGGCCCAGCTCGATATCGGTGTCGAGTCGTTGCGGTCGTGGGTACGCCAAGGCGAGATCGACGGGGGTGAGCGGCCGGGGACGTCGTCGGTGGAGGCCGGGGAGCTGAAGGCGTTGCGTCAGGAGGTGAAGGAGCTGCGCCGGGCCAACTCGATCCTCAGGTCGGCGTCGGCTTTTTTCGCGGCGGAGCTCGACCGCCCCTCGAAGTGATCGTCGCCTATGTCGACGAGCACGCCAGCGAGTTCGGAGTTGAGCCGATCTGCCGGGTCCTCAGTGGGGCCGGCGCCAAGATCGCTCCGAGCACCTACTACGCAGCGAAGTCCCGGCCGCCGTCGGCGAGGGCGACGCGTGACGCCGTGATGATGCAGGTCCTGATGGTGCTGTGGGTGGCGAACCGCAAGGTCTACGGGGCGCACAAGCTCTGGAAGGCGGCCCGCCGGGCGGGTCATGACATCGGCCGCGACCAGGTCGCCCGGCTGATGGGAGGCCTGGAGATCCAAGGGATCAGTCGGCGGCGACGCAAGGTGTTCACGACCGTCGCTGACCCGGACGCGCTGCGGGCACCGGATCTGGTCAACCGGATGTTCCGGGCGGACCGGCCCGACGCCTTGTGGGTCACCGACCTGACCTATGTCCCCACGAGATCGGGGATGGCGTATGTGTGCTTCATCGTCGACGCGTTCAGTCGCCGCATCGTCGGCTGGCGGGTAGCGGCGAACATGCGCACCGACATGGTCCTGGACGCGCTTGAGATGGCGAGACGCTGCCGGGGCGGCAACCGCCTCGTCGGCCTGGTCACCCATTCCGATGCCGGCTCCCAGTTCACGTCGGTGCGGTTCACCGAGCGGCTCGACGAGATCGGGGCCCGGCCCAGCATCGGCACCGTCGCCGACTCGTTCGACAACGCGCTCGCTACCGTCACCGGCACGGAACAAGGCGTAGACCTGCCGCATCCGGGTCCACGGCAACGGCCCATCCAGGACCGTCTCGACGAACGCCCCGACCGACCGGCCCCGCCGACGCGTGTTGGCTTTCTGCGATTCGATGTCACGCATGGCGTAATCGGTGCGCTCCGACGGCAGGTCGGCGGGGTCGGTGACCCGCCCGCCGATCCGGGTGCGTCCGTGGCACTTCACGAGCTGCCCCCGGTGATACACCTTCACCAGCCGCTGATCTGCTCGCACGTCGACGTAGCAGCCGATCAAGTCACCCGGAACCGAGTAGAGGGCCTTGGCGACCTGGATGTGATGATCGCGATGAACTTTCGCTCGGGTGTAGGCCGGCAGGTCGTAGGGCTCGGTCGGCGCCGGCAACAACACCGGCGCCTCGTCGGACTCGAACACCTCCAGAGGCCGCAGATGAGTCGTTCCGTGGTCGCGTAACCCGGCGCGGGTCAAGCACCACAACTCGGCCGCGACCTGAGCTTCGGCGAGGCACCCGAAGTCCTCGCCCGCCCAGAACGATCCCTGCACGAACGCGACGGTACGTTCGACGCGGGGCTTGTCCTGCGGCGACCGGATCCGGGCCGGGTCCACCACGAACCCTCGGGCCTGCGCGTACTCGACGAACGCCTGGTTCAACGTCGGCGCCGTCGCGTCAGCCCGGGTCACGATCGTGGCCATGTTGTCGGGGATCACGACCTTGAACACCCCACCGAAGAACACCCACGCTGCTTCGAACCCGCAGATCACCGTGTCGAGGTCCTGACGAAACGACAACCACACATAGGTGTGGCGTGAGTAGGCGGCGGTGAACACCAACGCCCACACCTTGCGACGCTTGCCGGCCTCTTCGTCGAACATGGTTCCGAGCTCACCGAAATCGACCTGCAACTCCGAGCCCGGCTCACCGTCGGCGACACGCACCGTCGAACGGACCGGCGTCGGGAACTTCACGGCCACGTAACGGTTGACGGTGCGCTCCGCGACGACCGTGCCCGACCGGGCCAACAACTCGACCATCTTGCGCACCGGCACATCCTTGCGCTCAACCCACCCAGCGATGTCGCCGTGGCGGGCCTCCAACAACGCCCACGACTCGCCATGACGGTCCGGGCGCACCCGACGGATCGCTGCCATCACCTCGCCGACGAACTCGTCATCGAGCTGACCCTCACCGCCAGCGCGGTCCAGACCCAACCCGACCGCGAACGACACCGTCGTGCGTTGGCGGCCTTCGAAGCCCGCTTGACGGGCATCGTCTCGAACGGGTCGCCGGCGTTGGGCCGCGACCGGCTGCGGACCGGGCTCGGCATCTCGACTGCGGATGCTGGTCGGCGCGGTCGGCGCGCCCGCGTGGCCGAGGCGGTGGCAGCTGTGCCGGCGATCGCCAAGGCGTTGGCGGCCGGAGAGATCTCTGAAGCTCACGTCGAGGGCCTCGCCGCGGCGCGCAAGATCGCCGGTGACCGACTCGACGCGCATGTGCCCGCTCTCCTGGAGCTCGGGTCACGATGTGGTGCCGACGAGTTCGCCATCAAGGCCCGAGATCTTGCGCGCCATCAGACCGCTGACAAGGGCGAGGATCACGCTGATCGGCTGCGCCGATCCCGGACGCTGCGATGGTGGAACACGCCCGAGGGCATGACGCGTCTGTCCGGCGACCTCGACCCGGAATCGGCAGCCGTCATCTGTGGCACCTTCACCGAGAGGATGCGATCCCGATGGAGTGCCGCGAACCCGAGCGGCCACGCCGAGTCGAACGGGCCGACGGAGACGTCGACGCTCGGCGAGTCGATGCCCTGGTCGACGTCGGTTCTCGTGGTGGCCCTCCAGTGCCGGGTGCAGAGGAGGATGGGATTCCGAGTTCGGGGATGGCCGCGCTACGCCTCCCGAGCATTGGTGTACTCATCGACTACCGGACCCTGGTGGTAGGCCTTCATGCCGACTCGATCTGTGAGTACAGCTCCGGGGAGCCCCTCGCCGTGTCCACGGCGCGCCGCCTGGCGTGCGATGCTGACGTGTATCCGGCGGTGCTCGGATCCGCTCGAACCGTGCTCGATCTGGGCTGCTCTCACCGGTTGGCGAATCGGGCCCAGCGCCGTGCCCTGGGAATCCGTGACAAGGGATGCGTCGAGCCCGGGTGCACGGCGCCTATCGAGTGGTGTGAAGCTCATCATGTCATCGACTGGTACGGCCCTCGGCGTGGCCCGACCGATCTCGACAACTTGGTCTTGCTGTGCCGCCACCATCACGGCCTCTTGCATCGCGGGCTCTGGGCCTTGCCGCCCGAAGTCGTCGAACGGGCCGAGCGATGTCTCGCTCGTCATCGCCGACGGGCCACTTCCGCCGATCAGCGCCGCGAAACACAACGGGGCGCGCCGCCGTGACCGGCCGCGACAGTGGTCACCGGTCACCGGTCAGTGGTCAACGGCCAGTGGTCAGTGGTCAGTGGTCAACGGCCAGCGGTCAACGGTCAGAGCCGACACGCCATCAGGCGAACAGAGCCAGGAGCACCACGATGATCGTCGCCGTCACGCCGACCCATGCCGCCTGCCGGCGCGCCCGAATGCGGAGGGCGTCGCCGTTCCGGAGTGCCCGGGCCGCCTCGAACGAGGTGGTCGGGGTGGTCGAATGCCTGATCAGATCCGCGAACCGATCGGAGTTCCCGGGATTCGGGGAAGCGATCGTGATCGCCGGTGGTCGATGGGTGCGCATCTGTGAGCTGACTGGGACTGACTCCGGGGTGCCCCGGCCGGTTCAACCGGTTCGGGCGGGAAGGGGTGTGGACTCCTCTACTCCCCGTTATCGGTCAGACCGCCGTTGTCTTGAGGGGTGGTACAACACGAACGAAACTCGTCGACCGTCAGCCAGCGATGATGTAGCCGAACACATCGACGATGTGATGGCCCGATGCGCTCGACACCGTCTGGATGCCGCCTCCCGACACCGGCGCCACAGCAAACCCGGCGATGTCTCGCCCCGGCAGGACATTGAGGGCCGACGAGGTGCCGGCCGGTCCTCCGATGCCGGTGGCGCTCATCCAACCCGGTGCTGTTGGTTGGCTGGATGTCACGCCGGCGATCACCGCCAGCGCGTTCACGGGGACGGCTTGAGTCCGAACCGGGGCCACGACGTTGATCGGCCCTCGTGGCGGCTGAAAGTCGGAGGTGGCCGGGTACGCCGAGGCCGTTCTCGTATCGAGCGCCCGCTCCGGAGACGTGGCGACGAAACGTCCGCCGGAGGAGGGCGAGGTGAACGCGGCGACATCGAGAACGACATGCGTGGAGGTCGAGCCGGCGACGAGCGAGATGCGCCCGTCTGTGCTCAGCGGGAGATAGGCCATGTTGGCCACGTCGGCTCCGCCGATGACGTTGACGACCGATGCCGTGGGCTGCGAGCCACCCGCGGGCCAGGCCGTCACGTGCCCGCTCGTGCCCGCTGGGGCACCCGTGCTGGTGATGGTGACGAAGATGCCGGTGGCGTCGGCGGGGACGCCGGCGTCGTTGACATCGATCGTGCGGACGGCATCGGGCACGAGGACTCCGGGATTGGTCGTGCGCGTGTCGAGGATCCGGCGAGGTGCCGCTCCCATCAACGTGACACCGTTGCCGGTCGGCGAGGCGTAGCCGGTGAGGTCGACCGCGACATCCGTACCGGCGCTCGCGTAGACGCGGACGCGACGGCTTGCTCCGATCGTCGTCAGCGCGAAGCCCGCTCGGGCGTACTCGCCAGACTGGAAGTTCAGGCTCGACACGTTCGGGCGCGGCACCTCGGCGGAGTAGACCCGGAGGTGCCCCGGCGAGCTGGGCGCGATGGCGGCCAGGGACAACGTGACCGCAGTGGCGCCTGTGGGCACCAGGCGGCTGAGATCGATGTCGACGGTTCCGTCGGGGTTGAGCCGCCCAGTCGCCCTCGTGTCGAGGACGCGTGTCGGGGCGGTCGGGGTGAAGCCATCCCCTGGCCCGCTGGCGTAGGCTGGCACCGCTCGCCCGAGCCCGCTGCACAGGACACCGGCCCCGGACGGGGTGACCATGGGTGCGGCGGACGTCGACGGCGGGGGGGTGGGGGAGATCGCCGCTCCGGCGTAAAGGTTCACCGCCCACGTCGCGTACGGGCCCGGCGACTCACAGGCCAGCCCCACGGCGATGTGGGTCACATCCGGGTCGAGCAGCGCATCTCGGTGGCCGGTCGACTGCATGAACCCTCGCAACGCCACCTGGGCGGTCCACCCGCCGCACGCTACGACCTCGCCCTGCCACGTCAGGCCCGCGCCCGCGCCTCGATCGGCGACCGATGGATGGAAGCAGGTATCGGCCCGGGCCACCGTGTCGGCGTTGGCCTGCGACGCCGTGTCGGCGACCAGCGAGACGGGTCCGAGCCCCCGCGCGGCCCGCTCGGCGTTGATCCAGGACGTCATCTCGTGGACCATGAGCACCCGTTGGGGGGCGGGGATGCCCACCACGTCGGCCTGCGGTCGCGCGGAGGCGACGGCGACGCCGGCGACCATGGTGGCGGCGAGCGTTACCAGCGCGACAACTGCGACGACGACCGCTCGGGTGAGGGCGAATCGGGCGACGGCGACTCGGGTGAGGACGGTTCGGGCGACGACGGCTCGGGCGGGGGCGGCTCGGCGGACCGGTACGCCCTCGGACGATGTGGGGCGATCGATGTATGACTCGTTGTGGGCACGCACGGGGCGGGCTCCCTTCATCGGCGGCCCGCGCTCGACGTGGTGCGGAGAGCCTAGGTGGTCTCCGAGCGTGATGAAACCCGCCGGCGTCGCTGACTCGCCTCGACCCGGGCCCGGCGCTGGTGCAGATGCGCGTCGTGTCGATCGCCTGCTGCTGGGCCGGTCCCGCGTCGAGAGGGTTTCTCCTCGCTGGATCAGACCCGCCCCCGTGCGTGAAACGAGGTCTGCGGTTGACGCGTCAGATCGGCCAGACGAGCGTGAGGTCCTTGACCATGCGCAGACCGGGTGGGTACTCGAGCTTCTCGTGGCCCGGCTTGATCGAGTACTCCGGTATGCGGCGATGCCATTCGCGAAGCGTGACCCGCAACTCGCGGCGGGCCAGGTGCGAGCCCAGGCACCGGTGCACGCCACCGCCGAAGGCGATGTGGCGGTTCTGCTCGCGGTCGAATCGGACATCGAGACCGTCGGCGAACTCGGCTGGGTCCACGTTCGCGGCGCCGAAGTTCACCATAACCGAGGTGCCGGCGGCGACGGCTTGCCCGTTGGGAAGCATGCAGTCGGCCGTGGCCAGGCGCGGCACACCGGTGGCCACCGGCGACTCCCAGCGAAGCAGCTCCTCGACTGCGCTCGGGATGATCGACGGATCGTCGACGATCTGCTGGCGGTGCTCGGGGTGCTGCGCCAGAAAGGCGAACATGCAGGTGAGCGAATCGCTGACCGTGTCGAGTCCGGCGATGAGGAACAGGAAGCAGATGTCGAGCATCTCCTCCCGGGTCAAGCGCTCGCCATCGACCTCCGCGGAGAGGAACTTGGTGAGCACGTCGTTGGTCGGGCGCTCGGCCCGCTCGTCGAGGCAGCGGCCGAAGTACTCGTAGATCTCCGCGGCGGTGTTGCGCTGGAAGTCGAGGCGAACTCCCTGGTCGAACTGGGCGTCAGGGTTGAACCGCTCGGGGCGCAGAATGCCGTCGCGCAGGCGGATGAACGTGTCGAGCTCCTCCCAGGGCAGGCCCATGAGACCGAGGAACACGGCCGACGGGAACAGCTCGGCGAACTCGTCGGTGAAGTTGCACTCACCCCGTTCGATGAACCGATCGATGAAGTGGTTGACCCGCTCGGTGATGTCGTCCTCCTGCTCGTCCATACGGCGAGGCGCGAAGAGCGGGTCGAGGATCTTGCGGTACTTGCCGTGCCGGGGGGGATCGATGTTCAGCGGGATCATCGGCCGATGGTTCCCGATGTCCATCGGGCCGGCCGACGAGAACAGCTCGTGGTGACGCAGCACGTAGTCGTTCAGCTCCCGGCTGAACACCATTGTCAGGCCGTCCATGGGACACAACGAGCCCCCGCCCTCGATGAGGCTCTGGTAGCGGGGTTGGGGCGCGGACAGATCGAAGAGCTCGTCGAGCGAGATCCCGAAGTAACCGGTCGCGTCGCCGCCGGCGGCCGCCGCGGTGGCCCCGGTTGCCGTGGCTCCGGTCGCGGTGTCTCCGGAGCTGGGGTCACGGGTTGCGGTTGCTCCCGTTGCGGGCGCTCCCGTTTCTGGGTGGGCACTGGTGTCGGTCATCAGCGTGGTCCTTGGTCGACGGGTCACGGCTCCTATCGGTCACTTCGTCAGGTCGGTGAACTTCACGATCGTTGCCTGAGGTGTCTCGACGTCTCCCTCGGGGAGGAAGAACCGCCAGAACATGGTGCCCGATGGGCGACCTTCGGTGTCAATCCAGTTGGCGTGGCCCGGGTTCTGGTGGGCGAGGATCATGCGGAAGGAGCCGTCCGGCTCAAGCGTGGTGTTGGCCCGGTTGCGGCTGACCTGGCGATTCACATAGTCGTACATCTGCCCCCACCGATTCCAGAGGCACACGTTGGCGAAGGCGCAGGTCGGCCAGCGCCCCGTGATCACCAGCGCCTCGTCGGGGCCGAGAGCGTAGGGAGCCATCGAGTACGCGGCGTCGAAGGCGGCCAGGGCCATGTTGCCCGGCACGACCGGCTGAGGGAAGACGTTCGGCGTCGTACCCACGAAGCTCGGATTGCCGCCGGGCGGTGGATTGTGGGTGGTCTTGCCCTGGATGTGGTTGGTCACCCGACGGATCGCCGCCGCTACCGACGCATCGCCCCACCGAGGTTTCGGTCCCGCCGCGGGGACGGCCTCGATGGTCAGCGGGATGTGCAAGCTGAGCGAGGCCGAAGCCGATTGCGGCCACTCGAAGTAGTGGCGCGTGGTGATGCGGCCACCTTCATCGGGGATGGCCAACCAATTGCGCTCAGTCGGGGCGCCCCCCAGACGGATCTCGTAGTTGCCCTCAGCATCGATGTCCATGTCGCCGTCGCGCAGCACACCCGCCGTGCCGGTGGGGTACTTGCCGTCGAGTCCGCCGGCCTCGAGCGTGAACGAGGTGTAGACCGCGCCGGTGATGTTGCCCTTCACGACGTACTCCCGACCGCCCGCCACCGGCGTTTCGAAGTAGACGGCGTCACTGTTGTCGCCGGTGAAGCTCCGGGTCGGAGCCACGATGCGCATGAAGACGGGTCGGTCCGGGTCGAGCTCCTGGTGGGCGAAGAGCGCGCTCTGCACGATGTGGGTGAGCAGGCGGTACCCCTCGGCCTTGTCGTCGTCCAGCGTCGAGGTCGCCCCCATGGCGGCGATGTGGTCACCCGAGGCGGCAAGCGCCGCCAACAGTTCGTCCCAGGCGGCCCGGGCGGCGAGTTCGGTCATGGCGATGTCCCTTGTGCTTGTTCCGGCAGAGCCGGGGAGACGGGTGGAGGCGGCATGTTCTCGTCAGGCGAGGGCCGGGCGGGGCCCGGCTGGGCCGGGCTGGACTGGGCCGGGCGCGGGCCGCTCAGCGGCCCGCGGCGATGAGCGAGTCGAGCACCTCGCGAGGGCCGAGCGGCTGGTCGAAGACGGTGGCGCCGACCAGATGGAGGGCGTCAGCCACGGCATTGAAGATGCACGGTGGTGCGCCGATGGCGCCGCCTTCGCCCATGCCCTTGAACCCTCCGGCGGTGTTCGACGGGGTCTCGATGTGGCCGTACTCGATGTCGGGCACCTCGGCGGCCGTCGGCAGCAGGTAGTCCATGAACGTCGTGGTGAGCGGTACACCGTCCTCGTTGTAGAGCATGTGCTCGTACAGGACACCGCCGAGCCCCTGCACCACACCGCCGGCGACCTGGCCCTCGACCACGTTGGGGTTGATCATCTTGCCGCAGTCCTCCGAGACGACATACCGGAGGATGTTGACTCGGCCGGTGTCAGGCTCGACCTCGACCGTGCAGGCGTGGCAGGCGTTCGACCACGTGACCTCGGGGTGCCGATAGCGGGCCGTGGCCTGGAGCGATACCTCGACATCGGCGGGCAGGCTCTGCACGCTGTCGTGCGCCGCCTTGGCCACCTGCGCCAGGGTCACGACCTTGGCGGGCGTGCCCTTCACCGAGATGTTGCCGGATTCGATCTCCAGGTCGTCGGGGTTCGCTTCCAGGAGATGGGCGGCGATCCCGCAGATCATCTGCCGCACATCCTGCGATGCCATGGCGGCTGCCCCGGCGACGATGTTGGCCGTGCGCGAACCACCCGTGCCGCCACCGAACGGGGTCTGGCCGGTGTCGCCCTGGCTGATCGTCACGTCGTCGATGTCGACCCCGAGCTCGTCGGCGACGATCTGGGCCATCGTGGTCTCGATGCTCTGCCCATGGCTGCCGGTGCCGAGGAACACGTCGACCTTGCCCGATGGCGCCACTCGTACCGTCGCGCCCTCGGTGTTGAGGGTGCCCATGTTCTGGGCAGACGGCTCGACGTAGAGCCCGAGCCCGATGCCCAGCAACCGGCCGTCCTGCTCGAACGCCCGCTTCTGCTCGGCCCGGAAGGCGTCGTACCCGATCATCTCGGCGGCCTGCTCGAGGCACTCCGACGGCGTCACGATGTCGTAGGTCATGCCCATCGGGTTGGTGTAGGGCAGGTCCTCCCACGTGATGACGTTGCGGCGGCGGAACTCCAGCGGGTCCAGGCCGATCTCGCGAGCTGTGTGATCGACCATCTGCTCACGAGCGACGCTCTCGAACTGCCACGGTCCGCGGTAGGCGGCCCGTCCGACCGTGTTGGTGTGCACCGACACCGTCTTCCACGCGTTGCGGGTGACCTTGTACGGGCCGGACAGCAGCATGCCGACCATGGCACCGCCGCCCGAGCCGTTGGCCCCGAGGTCGTCGAGGTGGTCGATCTGCACGACCTGGATGTGGCCGTCAGCGTCGAGCGAGAACGTCACCGTCCCCATCTCGATGCGGGCGATGTTCGACGCCATCAGGTTCTCCCGACGGTCCTCCACCCACTTGATCGGCCGGCCGATCCGGTGCGACGCGACGATGATCGCCGCTTCCTCGCGGAGCATGAACATCTTCTGGCCGAAGCCGCCCCCGACATCGCGCTGCACGGCCCGGATCTTGTGCTCCTCGAGGCCGAGCATCTCGGCGGCGCGACGGCGCCACTCGTGAGGGTTCTGCGAGGCCACCCAGATGGTGAGCTCGTCGGCGAACTTGTCCCACGAGGCCAGGATGCCCCGGGTCTCCATTGGAACGTTGATGTGACGGTGCTGGCGGAACGTGGCGGTCACGGTGTGGGCGGCGCCGGCCAGCAGTCCGTTGATGTGGTCGTCGAGGGGGATCGCCATCTGCCCGGCGATGTTGGTGCCGAGGCTCGGGTTCACGAGGCCGTCGGTCGTCGCCGCGGCGACCTCGTAGTCGACGATGGGCGCAAGGGGTTCGTAGTCGATCTCCACCAGCTCGGCGGCGTCTTCGGCGATGTAGCGCGAGGCGGCGACGACGATTGCGATGGGGTCGCCGACGTAGCGGACCTCGTCTTTGGCCACGGCCAGATCGGGTGGTTTCGGCGCCCCGGCCATGAGCATCTGCATCATCGACGCGGTGAGGGCGTTGTCGGGGACCTGGAGATCATCGGCGGTCAGAACGGCGACCACGCCGTCGTGCTCGAGTGCGGCGCTGACGTCGATCGAGCGGATCCGGGCCCGGGCGTAGTCGCTGCGTACGAAGTGGGCGTGGAGCAAACCCGGCACCGTCACGTCGTCGACGTAGGTGCCGTGACCGGTGGTGAGCCGGGCATCCTCCTTGCGCAGGACCTTCTGGCCGATGAACCGCCCGGCGCGATTCTCGAATTTTGGCGCCGCATCGATGTGCTTCTGTTCGGGGAGCGTGTGGTTCGCACTCACGACGGCCCCCCCTTGCCAGCGTCCTGGAAGCTCGGAGCGGCGTACTTCACCGCGGCGATGATCCCCTGGTATCCGGTGCAGCGGCAGAGGTTGCCGCCCAGACCCTCGCGGATCTCGTGATCGGTCGGGTTGGGGTTCTCGGTCAGCATCGACGTCACCGTGACGATGAACCCCGGCGTGCAGAACCCGCACTGCAGGCCGTGGCACTGGCGGAAGGCTTCCTGCACCGGACCGAGGCTGCCGTCGTCATTGGCCAGACCCTCGGCGGTCACGATTTCGGCGCCGTCGGCCTGGACACCGAACATGAGGCACGACCGCACCGCCTGGCCGTCGAGCAAGATCGTGCAGGCGCCGCAGACGCCGTGTTCGCATGCGAGGTGCACGCCGGTGGCGTTGCACTCCTCGCGGAGCGTGTCGGCCAAGGTCTTGCGGGATTCGACCCGCACCTTGTGGCGGTTGCCGTTCACGGTCAGCGAAACGCTGTGGTCGTCGCTCATCACTGCTCCCCTCGGGCGTTGGCGGCGGCGGCCGACAGGGCGTCGGCGGCCATACGGGTGGCGATACGGCGTCGGTGGACACCACTGGCGTGGATGTCGTCGCCGGGCGAGGTGTCGGCCACCGCGGTTTCGGCGGCGGCGCGGGCGTCGAGGTCGGCGAGGTTGGTGCCGACCAGTGCGGTCTCGGCCGAGGTGCCGCGGATCGGGGCGGACCCCATTCCGATGAACGCCAGCGCCGCCTTCGTGATCCTGCCGCTGGCATCGGCCTGGAGGCCGGCCATGGCGCCGGCGACGGCGAAGTCACCGCTGCGGCGGGCGAACTCGCGCACCGCGAATCCCGAACCGGGGCCCCAGACCGGGAACCGGATGGCGGTGACCAATTCATCGTCGGCGACCACCGTCATGAACGTGCCCTCGAAGAAGTCGGCCGCGGCGACGCTACGGGTACCGGAAGCAGAGGCCAGGTCGAGCTCGGCATCGAGCGCCAGAGCCACGGCGGGCAGTTCGGACGCCGGATCGGCGTGGGCGATCGAACCGCCGATGGTGCCCCGGTTGCGGATCTGGAAGTGGCCGATCCACGGCAGGGCCGCGGCGAGCAGCGGCACGTCAGATGCGATCACATCATTGTGCTCGGCGGTGCGCTGGCGGGTCATGGCACCCACGCTGACGTGTCCGTTCGAGCGGGCGATCCCGGCGAGGTCGTCGATTCCGTTGAGGTCGATCAGGTGCTCGAACGAGGCCAGACGCAGGGCCAGCAGAGGTACGAGGCTCTGGCCGCCGGCGATGGGTTTGGCGGAGTCGGCGTGCTCGGCCAGGAGCCCGGCGGCCTCGGCCACGGTGGTGGGTCGGTGGTAGGTGAACGGCGCCGGCTTCACGACGCGGCCTCCTCGCTGTTGGGACGGGGGACAGGTGTCTCGGACCGTCGGGGTCGGAAGTAGGGAAGGACGACATCGGGCGTGACGGCGTGGAACATCACCTCGAGGGCCATGTTCTCGGTCAGATCCTCGGGTTCGCAGTCGACGATGGCCGACAGCATCCAGTACCCCTCGTCGAGCTCGACCACCGCCGGAGCGTAGGGCACCTCGAACGCCGGTGTCTGCGGACGCCACACCACGGTCCAGCTGTACAGGGCGCCGAAACCACTGCTGGCCTGCCACGCCAGGTCCGTGCCGTGACAGCGGCCGCAGCGGTACCCGGGGTTGAACTGAGCACAGCCGCACTCGCCGCAGCGCTGGAAGCGAAGCTCACCCACGCGGCACCCCTCCCAGTAGGGCATCGAGATGTCCTTCGGGTTGGGAAGGGGGATGGCGCCCGTCTGGGGCCGGAGCGTGGAGACGTGGTCCATCATGGCCGGGCGCTCCCGAGGAGCATGACGTCGGTGAACGCGGTCGGCGTGGTCATGGCCGGGCGCTCCCGAGGAGCATGACGTCGGTGAACAAGGCGCCCGATCCGCCGTTGGAACACATCGCCACCTCGGCGCCGGGGACCTGGCTGGTCGGGCACGTCCCGCGAAGCTGTTGCACGCTGCGGATGACCCGCTGCACCATCTGGGCGCTGAGTCCGGCGTGGCTGTACGACATGAGGCCGCCGTCGGTCGTGATGGGGAACTGGCCGCCGGGGCCGATCCGGCCATCCAGGACGAATGACCCGCCTTCGCCCTCCCCGCAGAACTCGAACGCTTCGAACTGCCGGATGATCTCGAACGAGAACGGATCGTAGAACTCGCAGACATCGACATCGGTGGGCCCGAGACCCGCCGATTTGAAGGCTCGGCGGGCGGCGCGGCGACCCACGAACCCCATGGGCGTGTCGTTGCCCCGGGAACCGGTCATGTCCCACGCCGGCGCCATCGTGTACGAGGGCCCGTAGGAATCGTTGCCGCCGCCCAGGATGAAGATCGGTGGGTGGGGGAGATCGAAGGCCCGCTCGGTGGTGGTGAGCACGAGGCTGCAGCCACCCTCGTTGGCCGTGGCGCACTCGAGCAGGTGGAAAGGATCGGCGATCATCCGAGAGGCCAGGATGTCGTCGACGGAGTACGGGCCTTTGCCGAAGTAGACGGCCTCCGGGTTGATGTGACCGTTGTTGCGGATGGTGGCGGCCACCGTGGCGAGCTGCTCGGGGGTCGTGCCATAGCGCAGCATGTGCTTCCGGGCCACCAAGGCGAACTCAGCCGGGGTCATGAGGCCGTAGCTGACGACGAACTCGTTGGCCGGGCGGGTCCACGGCGCGGTGGACTTCTCGCCTGTCGCCTTGCTGATCTCCGTGTACTCGCCGGCGCCGCCCGACCCCATGAGCACGACGTCGCAGGCGCCCGAGGCGATGAGCCCGGCCGCCTCCATCACCGCAGGGATGCCGAGGCCGTTCATGTGGCGGGCGCAGGGACCGAGCCGGAGCTCGTGCACCAGCTCGTTGGCGAACTGGCTCACCACGCCGTCGACATCGGCGGGGGTGAGCCCGGCGTCGGCCAGCGCTCCGAGCGCCGCTTCGATGGTGATCGATCGGCTGTCGTGGCCTTCGAGAACCCGGGCCTGCCGGGTGTTGTGGACCCCGACGATGGCCACGTTGCGCAAGGGATGAGGCACGGTCGCAGAGCATGCCATGGGTCACCCTCACAAGGGAAAGTGACGAGCCGACACCAGGGCTGGTCCCGTCGGGAGGCGCCCCTCTATGCGGTGACCCAACCGAGCACGTCGGCGACGAGATGGCCGCCGCTCTGCGTGAACAGGTCGACCGTACCCGCGGGCGACAGCGCCACCAGGACGTGGTTCGGGATCGTCTGGCCGGCGACAGACGCGTTGAGACTCGACGCCAGCGGACGCGGCTGATCGGAGGGCCACACGGTGACGAAGCCGGGGGCGGACGCGTCGACGAGGGTCACGTTCATGACGGCGGCGAGCACCCCGGCCACCGGCAGCCCACCCCGGCCGGTGACGGCGAGCGTCACCTGTCCCCCAGCCGGCAGGGAGCCGACCGGAGCGCCCGTGCCGATCCTGGTGTCGAGCAGCCGTGACGGGTCGACGGCGACGAATCGCCCGAGCGTGTTCGACGAACGGCTGGTGTCGGTGATCCATGCTGCGACATCGACGACGAGGTGGGCGGCGCGTTGCGTGAACAGCGAGACCCGTCCGTCGGCGCCGACGGGGACGATCACCTCATTCGCGATAGTCTGCCCGTCCCGCTCGACGTTGAGGTTGCTGGCCACGGGTTGCGTCGTCCCGGCCGGCCAGCAGGTGATGAAACCGGGGCCGGTCGGATCGGTGGCGGTGATGTTGAGCACCACCGCCGCGGCGCCGGAATCGGGCACACCGCCACGGCCGCGGACCGGGAGATCGAACTGACCGCCATCGGGCACTCTCGAGCCCCCGCCATCGCGCGTGTCGAGCAGGCGCGCTGGCACGAGTGGTCGGATTCTCCCCGATGTCGTGGCCCCCGGCGTCGAGAGGAAGTAGCCGGCGACATCGGCGACCAGATGCGCGCCGCCCTGCGTGTAGACGCTGATCACACCCCCGGTGCCGACGGGCACGGTGACGAGATTGGGGATCGTCTGACCGGGGCGTTCGACGTTGAGGTTCGAGGCCACGGGCCGGGCGCGACCGAACGGCCAGGCCGTCACGAAACCGGGCCCGGTGGCCTCGGTGACGGTCACGTTCAGGACTGCTGCGATCGCCTCGGCGGGAACGCCGCCCCGGCCCGATACCTGCAGGTTGATCGTGGTGTCCGGCGGGACCGATCGGGCCGCCGCTCCGAGACCGTCTCGCGTGTCGAGGATCCGGGTCGGCGGCAACGGCACGAAACGAGCGGTCACCGGACCGTTCGACGGCGGTGGCGCGAGCGTTGGGAAGGGTCCCGAGATCTCATAGGTCCGGCCCGGGTTCCGCTGCGAGGTCACGTACAACCGGGTTCCGCTGGGATCGAACGCCAGGCCCGTGATCTCCGAGCCGGTCACGCCGGTGAGTTGGGCGAACACGTTGATCGACCCGTCGGCGCCGAGCACGATCACCTGCATGTCGCCGCCGTCTTCGGCGCACATCAGGTCGCCCCAGGGTGCGACGACGATCTGGTCGACACCCGTGTACACACGGTCGGCCGGGGCGCGCGTGGCTGCGTCGTACAGGACCGTGAGGTGCATGCCGGTCGGATCGAGCGCCCAGACCTTGTTGTCGCCCTTCGTGGTGAACACGACCGAGCCGCGCCAGTAGACGATTCCCTCGCCGCCGTTGAACCGCCTCGTGGCGGCATGCTGCTGGTGCGGCAGGGTCGGGTTCCCGTCCGGGTCGACCTGGGCCCAACTCAACCCGCCGGCCGTCTCGACCAGGATGTTGAGCACCCCGGTCGAGAGGTCGCCCCAGGTGCGGGGCGAGAACCGGTAGAGCCCGCCGTCCGGTCGATCCTCGCTGAGGTAGACGACGTGACGGTCGGGATCGACGGCCGCCCCCTCGTGCTGAAAGGAGCCCATGGCGTCGCGGTGCACCGGGGCCCGGGCGCCGGTCGGGTCGACCTCCCACACACCGCCGTACGGGTGCTCCTCGCACGACAGGTACGTTCCCCACGGTGTCGGGCCGCCGGAGCAGTTGGCGGTCGTGCCGCTGAGCAGGGACCGACCGCCGATGATCGTTCCGTCGGGACCGAAATCGATGGCCCCGACGCCGCCGGCGACCTGCTCGGAGTTCGACAGGTACAGCCAGCCTCCGTCAGCTTTGGCGAAGGTCGCCCCGCCGTCCGGGGAGCCGTGCCAGGCATAGGCCGACCCGGGCACCACGACCCCGGTCGTGGCGACGACCCGGGACGTGAACCTCGGGAGGAGGCGCCAGCCGTTGGCGTCGGGGCCGTTCAGCGCGCCACCGGTGGGCACACCGAGCGCCTCGGCGGGACGCCGGAAGGCGTCCGGGACAACCAGGAGAGCGGCGCCGGCAGCAACCCATCGAAGGGTGTCGCGGCGAGTCGGTCGTGCGGTCATACGGTGCTTTCGTCGAGAGACGGTTCAGAGCGGTCGTCGAGACGTGAGGTGGCGGCGAGCGTAGAGGACGGCCGACCGAGGGTGGGCTCGGCTCAGCGGTCGGCAGCAGCTCCGATCGACCCGCCGACGGCCCATCGAAGGACTACAGCACTCGGTGCTCTGTGCCGATCCCCTCGGGGAGGCCGATGTCGGCCTCACGTCCACGGGGAGGTCGTCACGGCCTCCCGTCGGTCCGCCGAGGAGCATCGATGCCGGTTCACAGCACCACCTTCGAGGTCGGCGTCACCCCCGAGGTGGCGCGCGCCTGGCTCGCGGACTCGGGGAACCTCGAACGCTGGCACCCGTTGTACCGAGACGTCAGTGCCGCCGACGGTGGCGGTGTGGCCGCGACCATCGACTTCTACGGCCAGCAGATCGGCATGGACGTGTCCGTCTCCGACGCGGCGGATCCAGGGGCCACCATTGTGGTCTCCGGCACCAGCCGCCGCATGCGACTCGACGACCGGGTCCGGGTCGAAGCCCACGGAGCGATGGCGAAAGTGACCTACGAGGTCGAGATGACGGCCGCTGGCGCCTTGCGCCCGTTCAACCGGGGCCTGATGCCCGTCGTCGAACGTGGCGTCGCGCGCGGGGCCAAACGTTTGGCCAAGGTACTCGTCACCGTCTGACCGGGCACGAGCCCAGCTGGGTGTGCTGGGCCGGCGTCGGGAGCCGGCTGGGTGTGCTGGGCCGGCGTCGGGAGCCGGCTGGGTGTGCTGGGCCGGCGTCAGCAGCCGGCTGGGTGTGCTGGGCCGGCGTCAGCAGCCGGCCATGTCCCGCCGGATGATGACCACCGGGCACATCGCATGTTGGGCGCATTGGTGGCTGACCGAGCCGAGGAGCAGGCCTCGGAATCCGCCGCGGCCGCGATCGCCCACGACGAGCAGATCGGCGCCGTCGGAGGCCTGGATCAGCATGTCGGCGGCCCGGCCCTTCAGCAAGGTGCGGC
The DNA here is from genome assembly GCA_963732655.1 of uncultured Acidobacteriota bacterium. Classification (GTDB taxonomy): domain Bacteria; phylum Actinomycetota; class Acidimicrobiia; order Acidimicrobiales; family SHLQ01; genus CAVTWS01. The sequence continues at coordinate 1,090,573 of CAVTAI010000017.1, forward strand.
GGATCTCGACCCCGGAAGTATCCAGATCCGCGGTGACCGTCTCGATCACCTCGGCCTGCATCTTGCGGATCTCTTCCACGAGGTCCACCGAGTCGAGCGGGACGAACCCGAAGTCGGGTGCTGCCGGGACGTACGTGGGGAGGTACGCCGTCACCACCTCGACGACGGCGTCGCGAAGGCGAGCTTCCTGGATCGCCCACTGAAGCGCGGCTTCAGCTCCGCCGCTGCCTTCGACGCCGACCACGATCCTGCGTTCACCGGTCATGACTCGCTCCCCACAGCGGGACGCGCTCCGCGAGCACGCCAAGAAACGCGAACGATAGGCGATGGGTCAATGCCGCACCACGAATGCTGTCGATTGTTTGAGCTGAGATCGGCCGGCCCGGCTCACGGGTGGCACGACGCCGCGACCGGATCAGGTCAGGGCCTTCTCCACGCGGGATTGGGCGTCGTCCTCGCTCACGTCGAGTGCGAAAGCCAATTCCGACACGAGCACGCTGCGGGCCTTGTTGAACAAGGACTTCTCGCCTGCCGACAGACCCTTCGAGCGGTCCCGCAGGGCCAGGTTCCGGACCACCTCGGCGACCTGATACACGTCGCCGGACTTCAGCTTCTCCTGGTGGTTCTTGAAACGACGGCTCCAGTTCGCCGGTTCGCGGATGTCGCGCTTGCCCAGCACGTCGAAGAGGTCCTCGACGTCCTCGGTGCTGATCGGCCAGCGCATGCCGACCTCCTCCGCCTTGTTGACGGGGACCGACAGCATCATTTCGCCGTGGGCCATCCGGAGCACGAGGTACTCGGTCTCCTCGCCGAAGGCGAGTCGCTTCTCCTTCTTCTCGATCACCGCTGCGCCGTGATGGGGATACACGACTCGATCACCGACTTTGAAGGCCATTGCACTCCCTGGGGGGCTGAGTGGGAGCGGGCAGCCGCTCGTCCTCGTTCAGGATGCCACCGCCAATCGCGATCGACAATCATTCGGACGACCCATTACCGGCGGAACCCGGCCGGAGGCGCCGTCTCAGGCGGGCGGGAGACCTCCGAGCGACCCCAACGCGGCGATCGTTCGCGCCGCCGACGCCTCGGCGACCGAGGACTCGATGGCCGGGCTCGCCGGGTCGACGACTCGGATCACGTGTCCATTGGTGCGATCGACCCACGTCGGGGTGGCCTCGATGCCCTGCACGGCCAAGGTCCCCGATTCCGCCCGGGCCACGTCGACGATCAGGACCACGCCGTCCTGCGTGCCCGCCGGGCAGGTGGAACAGCTCTCGGGTGACTGATTCGACAGCAGGTTGCCCAGTCCATAGATCACGTACTCGGAGCCGATGCGTTCGATCGGCTGGATGACGTGGGCGTGGTGACCGACGATCAGGTCGATGTCGACCGACCCGAGGAGCTGGCGGGCCAAGGCCTGTTGTTCGGCGGTGGGCTCGGTCTGGTATTCGACCCCCCACTGGATGCTGAGCACGACGAACTCGGCCCCGGCCGCCTTCAGTGCCGCCGCCTGGGACAGGAGACGAGTCGATTCGGTGATCTCCACCATCCACTCCTGGCCCGCCGGGGCTTCGTACCCCTCGTTGAGGGCGTAGGTGGACGAGAGGTGGCCGACCGTGATGCCGTTGACCTCGTACAACGTCGGCGCCTCCGCCTCCGCTGCGGACCTCGCGGTGCCGACTGCGGTGAGGCCGGCGCGCGTGAGTTGGGCACGAGTCGAGGCGACACCTTCGGGGCCGGCGTCGAAGGCATGGTTCGACGCCGTGGAGCAGCCGTCGAAACCGGCGTGGGCGACGGCGTCGGCGATCTGGTTGGGCACCCGGAACGCCGGGTAGTACGACAAGTCTGTGTTGGTGGCCGAGAGGGGAGTCTCCATGTGGCACAGGGCGAGGTCGGCGCCGCTGATGATGTCGGTGACCTCGGCGAGCAGCGGGTCGAAGTCGTACTGAGTTGTCTCGCCGGGCGTACCCAGCGCCGCGGAGGCGGCCACCGATTCGTGCACCAAGGTGTCGCCGGCGACGGCCAAGGTGAACCCGGTTCCTGAGCCCTGACCCGCGCCGTCGCCCTGATCGTCGCCATCGATCTGACCGTCGGCCGCGTCTGGGTCGCCGGAGTCGGGGTCGCCCGTGGCGGGGTCGCTGGTGTCGGCATCGGCGGAGGATCGGGCGTCGCGGTCGGTGCCGACCGACACTCCTGCGGGGTCGACGGGATCGGGCTGGGCGAAGAGCGCCGCGGCGCTGGCCGCCACGATGACTGCGAACAGGCTCCAGATGACGAGTCGCTGCGCCTTCACAGCTGGCTCACCACGCCGATACCCGGGCGGGCCGTCTCGACGATTCCTGCGGGGCGTTGGTCGTTGGTGGTCGGGTCCGGTCCGGTCGCCGCCTGTTTGACGACGGTGCCGTTGACCAGCACCCAGTCGACCCCGATCGACGGGAGGAACGGTTGGGCGATGGTGGCGCGATCGGCGACCGTGGCCGGATCGAACACGGTGATGTCAGCGTCGGCGCCGATCTGCAACCGTCCTTTTCGAGCCATCACGGGAGAATTCCGCTTCGAGGAGACGCGCCGGCAGGATGGTCATCTTGGCCAGCGCGTCCATGAGGGGGAGCACTCCGAGCTCCCGCACGTACGTGCCGAGCACTCTCGAGAAGCACCCTGAGGCGCGGGGGTGGTTGTTGAAGGACGACTCCAAGATGGCGTCGGATCCCACCATGATCCACGGGGTCTGGAGGCCGAGGATGACATCCTCCTCGGGAATGGCAAAGGCGGCAGTCAGTGCGTTGTCGTCGAAGGCGGCGGGAAAGGTCGACTCGGTGAGCCGCTGCGCCTGCCCGGCGACCTGGAGATCGCCGTAGGAGATCCCGAACTTCTCCTGCCAGTCGACGTACCTCTCTGATTGCAGGTAGGTGGCCCAGAACGTGTACGGGTACAGGCACGCCGTGATCTCGAAACCCTCGCTGCGCAGCGCCTCGAGGCGGCCCACCGCCTCGCTCATGATGCCGGTCCCGCCCGTGCTCGGCAGGTGCTCGACGTGAATCCACGCCCCGGTCTCGCGCACCAGGTTGGCGACCTCGTCGAGCGCCTCCAGCTGGGTGCCCGGTTCGAGGTTGTCCGAGTACCGCACGTGGAGGCACAGCGGCACGCCGGCCTCCTCGGCCAGTCGGCCGTAGGCCGTGAGCTCGACCGAATCGACTCCGGGTGTGTACTCGGGCTGCATGTGGATGCCGAGGAACCCGTTCTTGAGGTCGGTGCGGCCATCGCCGACGAGGGCCTGGACCGTGCTCCGATCTGCACTCGATCCCACCGGGATCTCCCGCTGGATCCCGCGCACGTAGGCGTTGTCGTGCGCGCCCCCGAAATTCACGGGAGAGCCTTCGTTGTCCCAACGTCCGAAGAAGTCGGCCGCCCGCGCATCGAGTCCGTGCATGCCGAGGTTGGTGGTGACGCCATCGGCGATCTTCCACCACTCGCCGACCCCGTTGGGGCTGTAGGACAAGATGTCGATGAACCCGGGCGAGATGACCTTGCCGGTGGCGTCGATTTCGGTACCGCGGCCGACCAAAGGCTCCGTGCTGATGGCGGCGATCGTGGTTCCGATGATGCCGACGTTGCCGATGCGGTCGTACCCCGAGTCGGGGTCCATGATCCGGCCGTTGCGGATCACGATGTCGAAGACCTGATCTGGTCGGCTGGTGGTCGAGGTGGCGCCCGCCAGCACCGGGGCCTCGGCCGGGCCGGACGACGCGAAATGTGGTGGTGGTCGAGCCGGACGCGCTGACGGTCGAGCTACCGCCACTTGCCAGTCGGTCGAACGAGGGCACGCTCAAACCTCCGGCCACCAGGTGCCGCAGGACGGCGGCGTTGGCCACTCCGAAGCCGATGCCGAGGAGAAGCTTGCGGCGGTCGATGCTGGCGTTCGCGGCCTGAGGACGGGCGGTTCTGACCACCGGGCCGGGTGGTCGACGTATCGGCTGACGTTCGACCATCGCCCTCCGAGGCTAGCGACCGTGCACGTTCGCCGGCGGACACCCTGGCGCCGCCGTAACCCCCGGCCCGACCCCGCCGGTGGCTCCGGCCCGACCCCGACTCGGCGATGCGGACCGCTACGGTGCCGACCGTGATCTGGGCTCGACGTGTCGTGCTGGTGACGCTGGTGGTGCCACTGGCCACGACCGCGTTGCTCGTGCCGTCGATGATCCGTTCCGATCCCATGCAGGTCGTGGCGGCCGGGCCCCCGCTGGCGGTGGTCGCACCGGCCGTGATGCCCGCAACCCCCGCGGCCCGAACGACGGACCCCTACGCCGGGTACGGCGCGTGGATCGATGTCTTCGACTTCTCGCCCCCGTATGCCGGCGAGGCCCCGGCCGTCACGCCCGATGTGGTCGACGAGATGGCGGCGGCGGGTGTGCGCACCATCTACCTCCAGGCGGCGCGCCTCGACGAGCGATCGCCCTTGGGCCTGGAAGATCCCGTGCTGCTGGCTCGTTTCCTCGACCGGGCGCACGCCGCCGGGATCGACGTGGTGGCCTGGTACCTGCCTCGTTTCGAGGATCCGGTGGCCGATCTCGACCGGCTCGCCCTCATGGCGGACTTCGACGTGCTCGGACATCGTTTCGACGGGGTGGCGGTGGACATCGAATGGATCGGCGAGCTCGACCATCCCGAACGATCCCTCCGGCTGGTCGAGATGTCCGAACAGCTCCGGGCCCGCTCGGGCACCGATGCACTCGGAGCCATCGTGCTGCCGCCGGCGCTGACCGAGGTAGTCAATCCCGACTACTGGCCGGGGTTCCCCTGGTCGGAGATCTCGGGTTTGTACGACGTGTGGATGCCGATGGCGTATTGGTCGTTCCGCTCGGGGGAGTACGGCGACGGCGCCACGTACCTGCTCGACAGCGTGGCGCGACTTCGGGACAACCTCGGCCAACCCGGCGCCGTGGTGCACGCCGTCGGTGGGATCGGCGGAGTCGACGGTGTCGACGATCCGCCTGACCCCGAAGAACCACTCACGTCGCTCGACGAGCTGACCCGGTTCGTCAGCGCGGTGAACGAAGCCGGCGCCGTCGGCGCGTCGATCTATGACTGGCGCACCCTCGAACCGGCGGCGCGAGAGCTGTTGACGAGCGCTCTGGCGGCGCCCTCGCCGTCGGGCTGAGCGTTGTCGACGGCCATCCGATCGTTCAACCATGTCGGCACAACCCGGCGATCGACTGCAGACGGCCCACCACCGACGTCGGCAGGAGCTCGAAGAGGTCGTCGATCAGATGCTCAGGGCGCGGAAGCACCCCGAACGCCCGGCGACTGAATGCCCCGTCGTCGAGCCAGCGGGCTTGCGAGGCGGTGATGTCAGGGAAGGTCAGACGACCGTCGATCACCCGCTGGCGGAACTCGGACCAGCCCCGCTCCGGGTAGGGAAGTTCGGGCGCTCGCCGAAGGTCTCGGTCGTCGATCCGCGACAGTGGTTCATCGTGCCCCAGGAGCGCGGGGTGGCACCGGATCACCTGGGTCCAGGTGAGATCGGGAGCATCGAGATCAGCGGCGAGGCGGGCGGCCAGGATGCGCTCGAACCACCACGTGGTCCACAACGCCTCCACGGGTGAGGTCGGAGGTGGTGTCGGCAGGCCGAGCGCACGAAGGCAGAGGTCCGGCACGCGACCCGTCGCGCCGTCGGGACGGAGCCGGGGGCCGTCGCCGGCGCGGCGGATCATGCTGGCCACGTGGCCGCAGCGGTGGACGAGATGAACCACCGACACCCGCCATCCGTCGCCGGAGTCGGACTCGTCCCCGGCCTCCGACGCGAACCCGGACCTCGCCGCGACACGTGGGTCGGGCTCGGGCGCCTCGGTGGCGAGGTCGGCGATGCCGTCGAGGTGGCGACCAGTGCCGGAGGCGCAGACGCCGAACGCGTCCCACGGGCGCGGCGCCGAGAAGCCGACCAGCTCGTCGACATCGATCAGCGGCATCGAGTGCAGCTGGACCTCGTGGTCGCTCATCACCACCCCGATGGCCGTGGGCGGGGCATCGACCGCCGCCTCGAGGAGGAGCGTGGCGATCTGGTCGAGCCGCTGAGGCGCGGATGCGTGGTCGGACATGAGGACTCCCGGGAAACGCTGATGGGCGGGCTGCCGAAGCAACGATCAGGGCCGGGACCGACCCGCAACGTCACCATAGGCAGGGGGTGTGACAGCGACGGCTCCACCTGCGGTCGGCGACGGCGATCCGGCGCCGGACCGAGAGTTGCGCCGACCAGTCGTCTCCCGGGACACTGCGGGCATGACCAAGGGCAATGACGGACCGCTCCGCGGTGTGAAGGTGATCGAGCTCGCGGGCCTGGGGGCGTTGCCCTACTGCACGCTGAAGCTCGCCGACATGGGGGCCGAGATCGTTCGTGTCGAACGGGCCACCGATGTCCGGTCCGACCCTCAACCGAAGCCGTACAGCAGCTGGGATCGCGGCCGGCGCTCCATCGGGGTCGACCTCAAGTCGCCGGCGGGGGTGGAGACGGTGCTCCGTCTGGTCGACCGGGCCGACGTCATCGTCGAGTCGTTCCGCCCCGGTGTGGTGGAGCGCCTCGGCCTCGGGCCCGAGGTGGTCTCGGCTCGCAACCCGAAGATCGTCTACGGCCGGCTCACCGGCTGGGGTCAGACCGGGACGCTTGCCCATTCGGCCGGCCACTCGCTCAACTACGAGTCGATCACCGGAGTGATCCGCGCGGTTGGCCCCAAGGGTGGGCCCCCCGTTCCGGTGATGCAGCTCCTCGGTGACTTCGCCGGCGGAGGCCTGAGCCTGGCGTACGGGGTCGTGTGCGCGTTGTTCGAAGCACAGCGATCGGGCCAGGGCCAGGTGGTCGATGCCGGCATGGTCGACGGCGTGATGTCGCTGGCCGGCGTCTTCTACGGCATGGCCGACTCCGGTATGCACACCGACGAGCTGTCGTCGAACCTCTTCGATGGAGGTGCGCCCTTCTACGCAATCTACGAGACCGCCGACGGCAGGTACGTGAGCGTGGCCCCGATCGAACCGCACTTCTATGCCTTGCTCCTCGAGAAGATCGGCTTGGCTGGTGAGGAGCTGCCAGCACAGTACGACCGCGCCCGTTGGCCGGAGCTCAAGGAACGGTTCGCGGCCGTGTTCCGCACCCGCACGCGTGACGAGTGGTGTGATGCCCTCGAAGGAACCGACGCCTGTTTCGCACCCGTGCTGACGTTCAACGAAGCGCGCACCTACCACCATCACGCCGCCACGGGCGTCTTCACCGAACCCGGCGGTACCGAGGTGATCGCGGTACCCAGGCTGTCGTGTACGCCGGGCCAAGCGGGAGAGTCGCCCCGCTTCATCGGCTGCGACACCGACGAGGTGCTCGCCGACTACGGGTTCAGCGCGACCCAGATCTCCGAGTTGAGGTCAGCGTCGACCGTGGCCTGATCGCGGTCGTCGCCGACGAGCGCCCGGGCTCGAAGCGGGTACTCGGGGATGAGCCACGCGGCGACGATCGACACCACCACGAACGGGACGACCACAGCGAACGCGGTCGTGATCGAGCGAGCGAACGCCTCTTCGACCGCGGCTCGCACTTCGGGGGCGAACTCACGGATCTGGGCCGGGTTGTCGTGGAGCGATTCGGCGCTCAAGCCGACGTTGCCGGCGAGGTCGCGGAGCCAGAAGTCGAGTCGGTCGAGATAGACCGTGAGCACGAGCGCCCCGCCGAAGGTCCCGCCCAGATTGCGGAAGAATTGACCGGCCGAGGTGGCGATCCCGAGGTGCTCGTGGTCGACGACGTTCTGCACCGCGAGCATGGCCGTCTGGAACCCGAGCCCGATCCCGAACCCGACCATGGTCCCGAACGCCACGGCGACCCAGAGCTCGCTCCCGGTGTCGAGCTGGGCCAGGGCCACGAATCCGGCGGCGGCGATGGCTGCGCCGACCACCGGGAACGCGCGATAGCGGCCCGTTCGGGAGATGACCTGCCCCGAGCCGATCGACCCGGCGAGCATGCCCAGGCTCACCGGTGCGAGCAGCAGCCCCGACGATGAGGCGCTGACGCCGAGGGCGACCTGGAGGAAGGGGGGCAGCAACACGGTGGCGGCGAACATGGCCATGCCGTGGAGGAATGCCACCACCGATGTGGTGGTGAAGACGCGCAGGCGGAACAGGTGCAGGGGGAGCACGGGTTCCGGGGCCTGCCGTTCCCAGGCCACGAACGACACCAGCCCGCTGACGCCGATGGTGCCGAGCGCGACGACCCGGAACGAGGTCCACCCCCAGGCGCTCCCGCGGTTCGTCATCAGCACCAGGGCGCTGACCCATACCACCAGCAGGACGGCGCCGACGAGGTCCAAGACGTGTTCGCGCCGGTGGAATGGGACGTTTCGGAGCGTGCCGAGGCCGATGCCCAACCCGATGGCGCCGAGCGGCAGGTTCATGAAGAACACCCACCGCCACGACGTGGTGTCGACGATCAATCCGCCGATCCAGGGGCCGAGCATGGTGGCCACGGCGAACATGGCGCCCATGTACCCCTGGTACCGGCCTCGTTCGCGCGGTGAGATGACATCGGCGAGGATGGTCATCGACAGGGTGAACAGCCCGCCGGCGCCGACACCTTGGATGGTGCGGCCGATGATCAGCATGGTCATGGTCGGGGCCACGCCGCAGACGACGGCTCCCACCATGAAGATCAGGATCGACAAGAAGTAGAGGCCTCGGCGCCCGAGGAGGTCCGAGAGCTTGCCCCACAGCAGGGTGCTGGCCGTCGAGGCCAGGCCGTAGCTCACGAACACCCACGGCGCCAGGGAGATCCCGCCCAGGTCCGAGACGATGTAGAGCATGGCGTTGATGACGATGCTGCCCTCGACGGCCGCCATGATCTGGGCCAGCATCAACCCGATGACGAGCAGCACGAGCCGGCGGTGGCGCAGAGCGGCGGCCGATGTCGGTATCTCGGTCGTCGGGCTCCGGGCGGTCGTCGTCATCGACGGCACCTTACCGCTAAAGTAGTTGTGTGGTACAAACAACTGCTGGTGACGGGGGACACGTCACCGCCCGCTATCGTCCTGGCGTGTCCGACGTCGACCCTGCCATCGACCGGATCGAGCACACGCTCGGCGTCGTCTTGCGCCAGACCCGCTCGGCTCGTTTCGCCGAGGGGATCCGGGAGCGGGCGGGGATCCACCTCGACCGCGCCAGCTATCTGGCCCTCACCACCGTCGGCCGGATCGGACCGGTGCGGCTCTCCGATCTGGCCCTCGAGCTCGGCGTCGACGTGTCGACCGTGAGCCGGCAGGTGGCGGCCCTCGAAACCAAAGGGCTGTTCGTCCGAGATCCCGACCCCGATGACCGGCGAGCCGTGAGGCTGTCGCTCAGCCCCGCCGGGATCGAGCTCACCGAGCGACTGCGGCTGGCCTGGCGGGCGAGCGTGGCCGACGCCCTCGGAACCTGGACCGCCGACGAGATCGACCGCTTCGCCCCGTTGATCGAGCGGTTCGGCACCGCTCTGGTCGAGGAGCCGAGCACCCGGTAGGTCTCGGGTCAGTCGTCAGCGGCCCGCCCGGTCGTCGCACGGACTTTCCGCTACATCGTCACGACCGGATTCGGCCCTGGCGGTCGGTCCACCAAGCCAGCGACCGGCCACCGATGTCGGTGTGGCCGCGGTTCGGGTCGAGCCATGTCGCGGCCCGCTGGTCCGTTACTCGGCGGATCTCGCCGTTGTAGGTGATGACGGCGCCGGCCCACCGACCCCGACCGGGCGGGACCGCGGCGACCGTCGCCGTGACATCGGCCCAGTCGGTCCGGATGGCGTCGAGGGTCTCGGCCACGTGGTGGACCACGTCGGCGATGGGGCGACCCGAGCGCACGTCGAGCCCGCCACACCACACGACGATGGACGAAGCGCCGTCAGCCGCAGCCCCGGTGGCCGCTTCGATCAGGCGGGTCATCCGGTTCTCGGGCACGCGCTTCGTCCGCCAGCCCACGGAGTCGGGACCGAGAGACGCCAACCCGGCCGCCGTCGCCTCGTCGACGATGACGACCCGATGCCCGGGCGCGCGGTCGGGCGCGGCGCTCATGGCTGCAGCATCTCGACGGCTGTGGCGTCGATCATCAACGAGAGATCCTGATGGAGCCCGGTTCGAGGAGCGTGGATCCGGAGCTCCGCGGCGTCGTCGATCGAGATGGTCACCAGGTCCATGTCGCCGGCCACGACCCGGTGGAGCACGCGCGCGGAGAGCGCCCCGGGCGTGTTCCGCGTCACCAACCTCACTGCCGTGGTCGGGACCACGTACTCGCGGTCGGGGTCGACATCGAGGCCTACGCGTCGAAGCGACTCGCCGGACACGATGTTGGGGTGCCCGAGCAACTCGGCGACGATTCGGTGCTGCGGGTCGCTCCACAGCGCTTCGGGGGTCCCGGCGCGGACGACCCGGCCGTGATCGAGGACGACGACCGCATCGGCGATGGCGAAGGCTTCGTCCCGATCATGGGTCACGTACACGGCCGGCCGGTCGAAGGTCGCCATGACCGAGGCGAGATGGGCGAGCAGGTCGGCCCGGCGGGGCCGATCGAGGGAAGCCAGCGGCTCGTCGAGGAGCAGCAGCCTCGGGTGCGGCGCCAGGGCTCGGGCCAAGGCCACCCGTTGTGCCTCGCCGCCCGACAGGGTGGCGATCGAGCGCCCACCGAACCCGGACAGGCCCACGAGGTCGAGCAGTTCGTCGACGCGTGGCCGGCGCTTCGCACGGGGCACGGCGCGGGCCCGCAATCCGTAGCCGATGTTGTCGGCGACCGACAGGTGGCCGAACAGCGCGTGGTCCTGGAACATCAGACCGATGTCACGACGGTGAACGGGCCGGGCGTTGAGATCGGCGCCGTCGAGCTCGATCCGGCCGGAGTCGACCGGGATGAGGCCGGCGATGGCCCGCAGCAGCGTGGACTTGCCCGAGCCGCTGCGCCCCAGTACGGCGGTGACGGTCCCGGGCGTGACCTCGAGGTCGACCCCGATGAGGACGGGATGCCCGGCGAGGTTCACGGTGAGATCGCTCACATGAAGCCCGACGGAACGGTGGGCCGAGGAGCCGCGCCCATCGGTCATGGCCGGCTCCGGCGTTGGTGGCCGATGCGATCGCCGAGGGCGACTGCGGCGACCGTGACCACCATGACGATGACGCCCACGGCGGCCGCTTGTCCCTGGCCGGATTCGCCCGGTCGGCCGAGCAATCGGGCGATGGCCAACGGCGCGGTCAGTTGATCGGCGCGTCGGGCCAGGAACGAGGTCGCCCCGAACTCACCCATCGACACGGCGAACGCGAAACTGGCTCCGACGGCCAGCGCCCGGGCCGCGATGGGAACGTCGATCGTGCGCACGATCAACGCCGGCGAGGCGCCCAATGCCGCGGCCGCCTCTCGGACGTGGGGGCCGATACCTCGGATGCCGGGCAGGACGGTGCGGGCGACGAGGGGTGTCGCCACCATGGCGTGGGCGAGCGGCACGATGAGCCACGACCCTCGCCAATCCACGGGGTCGTCGTCGAACGCCACGAGCATGCCGAGGCCGACGGTGACGGCCGAGAGTCCGAGGGGAACGGCCACCACGATCTCGGCGGCGCGGCCCCACCGACCGCCCCGGTGGGCGCCGAATGCCGTCATCGCCCCGAGGACGACCGCCACGAGGGTGGCCACCGCGGCGATGCTGAACGACGTGACGACGGCATCAGCGGCCGTCACCGGGAGGAGGTCGGATCGGTCGGTCAGGGCGCGGTAATGGGCAAAGGACCACTGGTCGCCGATCCGTAAGGAGCGCTCGACGAGGATCACGAGCGGAAGGGTGAGGTACGCGACGACCAGCACGACGACGCCGTAGCCCGACACCCGCTCGGTCCTGGATCGCCACGGCCGCGGCCGTGGATCTTGAATCGACGTGGTGGTGGCGCTCGTAGCTGCGAAGGACGTGGCATGCCAGCCGCCGATCAGGAGGACGGCCGCGATGGCCAGGAGTTGGAGCACCGACATCGCCGTGGCCGTGCGCAGATCCTGGCGGAGGATGGCGTAGCGGTATATCTCGGTCTCGATCGTCGAGCGCTGGACCCCGCCGAGCACACGCACCACGCCGTAGGACGTGAAGCAGAAGACGAACGTGATCAGCCCAGCGGCGACCACGGCCGGGCGGAGGGCCGGCAGGGTCACCGACGTGAACGTTCGCGCGGGACCCGCGCCGAGCGTGCGGGCGGCCTCTGCGGGTCGCGTATCAAGGTGAGCCCAGCGGGCGCCGACCACCCGTACGACCACGGCGACGTTGAAGAACACATGGGCCGCCACGATGCCCCACACGCTCCCCGTGAGGTCGACGGGAACGCCATCCAACCCGAGTCGGCGGAAGGTGGCCAGGTAGGCGCCGCCGACGATCACCGTGGGCAGGACAAAGGGCACCATCACGGCAGCCAGCACCAGGCGTCCGCCGCGGATGCGCCGGCGCACCAGCACCCCGGCGAGCGGTAGGCCGACGGTGAGCGTGAGCGCGGTCGAGAGGGCGGCTTGCAGCAGCGTGAACCGCACCGTCTCGGCGAAGGCGCCCGATGTGGCGGTGTGGCCGAGCGACGCGGCATCGATCGACTGCGCGATGAGCGTGACCGCCGGGAACACCACCAGGAGCGCGGTGGCGGCGACGGGGACGCCGATCAGCGCCAGGCCGCTCAGTCCAGGACGATCTCGCGCCACTCGGCAGTCCAGTCGTTGCGGTTGGCCTCGATGGTCTCGGGGTCGAGGGTCCGGGGCTCGTCCACGGCGATCACGTCGGCCAGCGAGGTGTAGACGTCCGGCAGGGCGATGTCGGCGCGGGCCGGGTACACGAACATCGACAACGGAACGTCTGCTTGGAACTCGGGGCTGAGCAGGAACTCGACCAGGGCCGCCGCCGCCTCGGGGTGGGCCGAACCGGCCAGGACCCCGGCGAACTCGATCTGCCGGAAGCACGAGTCGGCGATGACGGTGGTCGAGGGTCGATCGATCGGCTCGGTGGCCAACACGATCTCGGCGACGGGACTGGTGGCGTAGGACGTGACGATCGCCCGCTCGCCTTCACCCCCACCGCCGGCGAACTCGGAGAAGTACGCCGTCGACCAATCCGGCGCGACGTCGACGTCGTTGTCGGCCAGGGCAGTCCAGTAGTCGCGCCAGCCGCCGCCCAGGGCGGCGACAGTCGCCAGCAAGAAGGCCAGGCCGGGTGACGACGTCTCGGGATCTTCGGTGACGAACGAACCAGCGTAGACCGGGTTGATCAGGTCCTCGAAGCTGGCGGGGATCGGTTGGTCGGCGCCGAGCGCCTCCGGAGCCACGTTGAGGCACACGTCGCCGTAGTCGATCGGCACCGCTCGGCCCGTGGGATCGAGCAGCAACTCCTCGGGCACGGCGGCGAGACCGTCGACGGTGATCGGGGTCAGCACGCCGGCGGGCAGGGCGCGGCACAGGAACGTGTTGTCGATGCCGAAGACCACATCGCCCAGCGGGTCGCCTGCAGTCAGGATCGTCTCGCTGACCAGTTGGCCGGTATCGCCGAGTTGGCGGACCTCGACGTCGATCCCGGTGGTTGTGGTGAATCCGTCGAGCACCCCCTCGCTCGGGGTGAAGCTGTCATGGGCGAGGAGAGTCAGGCGTTCCGGCGGTGCCGCCGATGCGTCGGCGATCACCGGCGACGCCTCCGGGGTTTCGAAGCAGGGCGATGGCTCCGAGGCGGCGTCGCCCGAGTCAGGGTCGTCGCGGCACACGACCGCCGAGGCCGCGAGCCCCAGGACGAGCCCGGTGACGGCAAGAAGGCGGTTCATGGAGTCGTGTCCCTCCGCTGGCATTACCCAGATCAGGTGTGCGGGTCGACGACGGCAGCGGAAACGCAGCGGTCATCCTCTCAGCCCGGCTCTCCCGAGCTCCCCGTTGTTGGTTGTGGTCCCCGGTGCCGGGAACAACGTCACGCTACCAGCGGCACACGCCGTCAGTGGGCGAGATCGCCGGACACGGAGGCCGCGGCAGCTCCTTCGTCGACTGTGACGCCTTCGGCGTCCACGCGGAAGAGGTCGGGCTCGAGGTACATCACCCGGGCGATCGGAACAACCGCGCGCACCGCGCTCTCGACGCTGTCGATCGCGGCGGCCAACCCGGCCACGTCGAGCGAGCGGTCGAACCCCAGTTTGGCGGCCACCAGCAGCTCCTCGGGCCCGAGGTGCTGCGTCTTGAGGTGGATGAGCCGCTCGACCTGGGCGTGACCTTCGATCGCGGCCACGATGCGGGCGGTGTCCTCCGCTGACGCGCCTTCGCCGACGAGGAGGCTCTTCATCTCGATGGCCAAGATGACGGCGATGGCGGCCAGCAGGACGCCGATGGACAACGTGCCGATACCGTCCCATACCGGCTCCCCCGTGACCTCGGCGATGATCACGGCGCTCAGCGCCAGCACCAAGCCGACCAGTGCGCCGAGATCTTCGAGCAGCACCACGGGCAACTCGGGGGCCTTCGATCGGCGGATGAACGAGACCCATCCGGCCTTGCCACGGACGTGGTTGGCCTCGACGATCGCGGTGCGGAACGAGTACGTCTCCAGACCGATGGCGAACACGAGGATGCCGATGGCCCAACCGAGGCTGTCCAGCTCGTGCGGATGCCGGATCTTTTCGATGCCTTCGTAGATGGCGAAGCCGGCGCCGGCCGAGAACAGAACGAGCGCGACGGCGAACGACCAGAAGTACCGCTCCCGCCCGTACCCGAAGGGGTGGTCCGGGGTGGCCGCCCGGGCCGCCCGGCGTCCGCCGAGCAGCAGCAGGAGTTGGTTGCCGGTGTCGGCCATCGAGTGGACGGATTCGGCCAGGAGCGACGCCGATGACGTGAACAAGAAGCCGATGAACTTGGCGATGGCGATGCCGAGGTTGGCGAAGAAGGCGGCGATGATCGCCTTGGTTCCTCCGGATGCGGACACGGGTTACGACCTCCAGGGCGTCGACGGGGTGGGCGGACCTCGGACACACGCCGCTCAATCGGCCTTGATGATGCCATGTCGTGGGCTGACGCGGGTGCCCGAAGGTCCACGGGGCCCTCTCGCGGGTCCGTCGGGCGACCGTGATATCCACAGATCTCTCAATAGCAGCGTGTGGTCCGCCGATACCGAACGGGGAGAGAGCCCGATGTCGATCGCTTGGAGTACGGAGTCACTGGTCACGCTGCTGTCGTCGTCCGCGCCGGATGACGAGCGCACCGTTCTCCGCCTGCTCGACCGCGTCTCGGAGCTGACGAACGCCCAGGGGTTTGGGATCGTCGCCGGCCAGGACATCTCGTACCGGTCGGGCCTCCTCGACGGCGACATCTCCGATGCTCGGGTGGTCACGGCCATCCAGCGCGGGGCCGGGGTCGTCGAGCTGACCGACGGGCTCATCGTCGCCGTCCACGCCCTCCTCGTCGATCCAGTGACGACCCGCTTCCTCGTGTTCGTACGCACCGATCCGTTCGAACGCGCCGAGACCGATCTCCTCGACACGGTCGCCCAGCTCGTCGCCGTGCTCTTCCGTCAACAGCGTTCGCTCGATGTCGAACAGACGGCCCGGGAGGCGACCGAGGCGCTGGCCGCGCAGACGGCTCGATTGGTGGCCAGCCTCCGTGATCGCCAGCGACTGTTCGATCGCCTGGCCTCGGTGGAGCGGGCCATCTCGCAACGTCAGGGCACCGAGGAGGTCCTCGACGCCATCACCGGTGGCGTGACCGAACTGATGGGCGACGACGTGGTGACGGTCCTGCGCCTCATCGACGAGGCTGACCCCAGGTACACCCGGCTCGTGTCCTTCGCCGGTCTCCGACCCGACGAACGCTCGACCCAGTTCCGGGTGCCCACCGAACACGGTGTGGGTGCCCTCGCCATGGCCAAGGCGGACCTGGCGGTGGCCAACGCGTCCGATTTCGTGGACATCGGCCAGGATGTGATGACCCGGCATCCACTGATGTCCGGGATGGCCGTCCCCGTCTACCGGGAGGCTCAGATCGCCGGCTGTCTGGTGATGGTGAGCCGTCGCGAACGAGCGACCTACAGCCTGGAGGACGAGGAAACGCTCCGGGCGTTCGCCGAACACGTGTCGATCGCGCTCAACGACGCCAGCGCTGTCATGTCGATGCGCCAGGCGCTCGACACCGCGGTCTACCAGGCCAGCCACGATGCGCTGACCGGGTTGGCGAACCGCTCGGCAGTCCTGTCGCGACTGGAGTTCGAGTTGCGCCGACTGCGGTCCGACGGCGGGCGCTTGGCCGTGCTGTTCATCGACGTCGATCGTTTCAAACCCATCAACGACGCCCTCGGCCACCAGTTCGGCGACGCCGTGCTGCGAACGCTCGCCAAACGCCTCGACGGCGCAGTCCGGGCGGACGACCTGGTCGGCCGGCTCAGCGGGGACGAGTTCGTCGTGGTCTGCCCCGGGCTCGACGAGAACGGAGCCGTCGACCGAGCTCACGAGCTGCAACGAGTGGTGAACGTTCCGATTCGCGGTCTCGGTCGCGTTCAGCAGGTCTCGGTCTCGATCGGTGTGGCATCGGCTATCGCGTCGGACAAACCCGAGGGCCTCGTGGCCAACGCCGACATCGCCATGTACCGATCCAAGGAGCAGGGCCGCGGCCGCGTCGTCGTGTTCGACGAGCAGTTCCGTCTCCTGGTTCGTGAACGCAAGTTCCTGGCCGACGAGCTCGCCAGCTCGGTCCCCAAGGGCGAGCTGGGCCTGCTGTTCCAACCCTCGTTTCGACTGATCGACGGTCTCCTCGGCACGTCCGAGGCGCTGGTGAGGTGGCATCACCCTCGACGCGGCCTGGTCATGCCCGACCAGTTCATGGCTCTCGCCGAGGAGACGGGTGCCGTTCGGGCCATCGACATGTGGGTGCTCGAGGATGCCTGCGGGCATCTCATCGGTTGGCCGGAACGGCCGGGTTCGCTCCCTGAGATCAGCATCAACATGTCGGCCCGCCAGTTCGCCGACCCCCTCTTCGTCGACCGGGTCGCCGACATCTTGACCCGTGCCGGCGCCGATCCGGCCCGCCTCTGGTTGGAGGTGACCGAGCGGGTGCTGCTCGAGGATTCCGGCCAGACGCGCCGCAGCCTCGACGCCCTCGGCGGGCTCGGCATCAGGTTGGCGGTGGACGACTTCGGCGTGGGCTACTCGAGCCTCGGCTACCTCCATCGATTCCCGCTGCACGCCATCAAGATCGACCGCTCGTTCGTGGGTCCCCTCGGCACCGATCAGCGGGCCGACGCGGTGGTGCAGGCCATGCTGCACATGGCGGCGGCGCTGAGCCTGCACGTCGTGGCCGAAGGGGTCGAGCACGAGAGTCAGATGGCCCGGCTGCTCGACCTCGACGAGGGCCGTCTCGGCCGCGCCCTGTTCTGCCAGGGCTTCCTGTTGGGTCGACCCCAGGATGCCGAGAACATCCACCTCTCGGCCATGGCCGACCAGGAGGGCTCCTCGGCCGATCGTGAGCCTTGCGACACCCCGAGTACGTTCTGAGTCCGGCATCGAAGCCCGACGAGGAGACCACGATGACAACGGTGTTCGCCACCCCCGATGAACTTGCCGCCGCGGTCGGAACCCACCTGGGGTACAGCGACTGGATCCTGATCGACCAGAGCCGCATCGACCTCTTCGCCGAGGCCACCGGTGATCACCAGTGGATCCATGTCGATCCGGTGCGGGCCGCCGAGGGGCCCTACGGGTCCACGATCGCCCACGGGTACCTCACCTTGTCGCTCACCAACCTGTTCCTCCCGCAGATCATCGACGTGCAGGGCGCCTCGATGGGCATCAACTACGGCGTCAACAAGGTGCGCTTCCCGGCGCCGGTTCCGGTGGGATCGCGGCTGCGCGCCGGTGCCGTGCTGACGTCGGTCGAGGAGGTCCCGGGCGGGGTGCAGTCCGTCGTCACCATCACGGTGGAGATCGAGGGCGGCTCCAAGCCCGCTTGTATCGTGGAGAGCGTGTCCCGCTACCTTCGCTGAGCCCAGCGGACCTCCAGGGGTGGCGGGCCGAGCTCGGAGGCTTTTCGATGGTGAGACGCAAGCGACAAGCGACGGCGACCCTCGCCCCGCCGTCGCTCCCGCCGGTGCGTCCTGGGATCCAGAGCGCCCACCGGACTGTCCCGCGCCATGTTGCCCGGCCCCCGTACACGTTGACCGGTGAACCCGGCCGTTCGACCTCGGGCGACGTTCGTACCCCCGACGAACTGGCGCGCATGCGCAAAGCCGGGAGCGCGGCCGCCGAGATCCTGCTGGCCGCCGGGCCCCTGGTGGAGCCGGGGGTCACCACCGATCACATCGATGCCGTCGTTCACCAACTCACCGTCGACCGGGGTGGGTATCCCAGCCCGCTGAACTACCGCGGCTTCCCCAAGTCCGTGTGCACGTCGGTCAACGAGATCATCTGCCACGGGATCCCTGACAGCCGGCCGCTGGTCGAGGGCGACATCGTCAACATCGACGTCACCATCTATCTCGACGGCGTCCACGGCGACACCTCGGCCACGTTCTTCGTGGGCGACGTCGACGACGCGTCGGCCGTGCTCGTGACGGAGACCTGCGCGTCGATGTACGCCGGGATCGGCGCGGTGCGTCCCGGAGCACCGGTCAGCGCGATCGGCCGCGCCATCGAATCGCACGCGTCGCAGCACCACCTCGGCGTGGTG
The DNA here is from genome assembly GCA_963732655.1 of uncultured Acidobacteriota bacterium. Lineage (GTDB taxonomy): Bacteria > Actinomycetota > Acidimicrobiia > Acidimicrobiales > SHLQ01 > CAVTWS01. Next base: position 1,109,251 of record CAVTAI010000017.1, read on the forward strand.
CGGGAGTTCATCGGGCACGGCATCGGCACCGAGTTCCACACTTCCTTCCAGATCCCGCACTACTACGACCGGTGGGCCGCCACTCGGCTCGAGCCGGCCATGACGTTCACCATCGAGCCCATGCTCACCCTCGGATCGCCCGCCCTGTTCGTGTGGGACGACGACTGGACCGCCGCCACGGTCGATGGCCGCCGGTCGGCTCAGTTCGAGCACATGGTGGCGGTCACCGACGACGGGGTGGAGATCCTCACCGTCACCGAGTCCGGCGAGTGCGCCGCCGACTGGTTCCGGTGACAGAGTCGGACCTGATTCCGGGCCAGGTGGGAGGCCAGCGCGACCGAGTACGTGACGTTCGTGAAAGCGAACGTGGACGCCGTTGCTGAGGGGATGATCGCTTCGCTTCGCGAGCACGGTGGGAACGGCAGGGCTTCATCTTGTGCAACCGGCACGGAATGTTGACCGTTCAGGCGACGGTGGTCGGACCGAACGTTCCCGAACCAGCGGTGATGCTTCAGGTGTGGGATCCCGGCCACATAGAGGGCCCGCCGTGGGGGAGGAGGTACCTCTACGCGATGAGAGACGGTGGGCGTTGGGCCTTCAGCGACCATGGGAGCCGGTACGACTTCGAGGACGTGGCTGAGTACGACGCGCGTCGGGTTCGGGATCGGTTCACCGTCGAGATGCTGCGGCGCTATCTGCGTGAGCTCGGCGTTCCCGTCGTCCGAGCGAACGACGTCCGCCGAGCGGTCTACGTGGAGAGGGTCCCGCCCGCGCAGCCGGCCACGGGCTGATGGGACGACGGTGTCGCCACTCGACGCCCATAGTGGCGGTCGCCGACGACGGGGTGGAGATCCTCACCGTCACCGAGTCGGGCGAGTGCGCCGCCGAGGCCTTCTCCTGATCGGCGGCTGACCCTCCGTACGATCCGGAATCAGTGCCGCGGCGGCCGTTCGGAGGGATGGATCTCGTCGAGCCGGGCAGCCAGGTGTGTTCGTTCGACGTCGTTGGTGCACCGGTCGAGCGCGGCGCGATAGCAGGACCGGGCGACGTCGAGATCGCCGGCGCGATGAGGAGGAGGCGATCGCCGCCCGGTCCGTTGCCTGCGGCGTCGATGCCCTCGCGTGTTCGGCGGCGATGAGGGCCTGGAGCCGGAGCTCCTCGGCGTAGCCGTCGGCCCGACCCCTCGGCGTGGCCGTCGGCCGGCCTGAGTCCGGCGACGAGCCCGAGTCCGTTCCGGATCTCGTCGTGATGCCAGACCGACCGGTCCTGCTCGGCGAGAGTGACCAGAACGCCGTCGCGTTCACGAGCATCACGGCGCGAATGCTGCAGCACCAAGATCGCCAGTGTCGCTTGGACCTGGGCGGCGCCGGGAACGAGCTCATGGAGCATCGCCGCGAGCCGGACCGCGTCCCCGGCGAGGTCGGCTCGCACCAGGTCAGGTCCCGCCGCCGGCGTGTACCCGGCCGTGAACGCCAGGTAGATGGTCCGACACACTTCGTCGAGACGCGATCTGAGCTCGTAGGCGAGCGGGGCGCCCAGGGGGATGCCGGCGAGGACGATCTTCTTCTTCGCTCGTGTGAGGCGCGCCGCCATCGTCGGCAGTGGAACCAGGAAGAGGCGGGCGATCTGGTCGGTCGGGGTACAGATCACGAGGCGGAGTGCCAGCGCGGAGCGTGACTCACGGGGCAGGGCCGGGTGGTAGCACAGCAGGATCAGGTGCAGCCGCTCGTCGGCCAGCTCATCGTCCGAATCGGGCGGCGGCGTCCATTCGGCCGGACCGCCGTCACGTACACCAGCCGGCTGGTCGGGCCAGAACGCCCTGCTCGGGCCAGCGAACCGCAGCTCGCGGCGAACGCTTCGCTCAAGGCCCGCCGATGTGCTCGGCGGCCTCGGCGAAGGGACCGTCGGTGATGGTCATCTCGCCGCCGCGTGTGCGCCGCGTGGTGGCCATCGATCCGTCCCCCAACGCCTCGCCGCCCAGGATCTCCACCCCGGATCGTGCGGCGCACGCCTCGTCGAAACCGAAGAGCTTGGCCATGGAGGCCTCCTGCTCCGGCACGCTCAGCTCCTCCCACGACGGCATCTCGCCATAGCCGGCGAGCAGGACAAAGAACTTCATGGTGAACTCCCTGAGGTCACGTCCGGCGACCACCGCCGACACGATCATGACGCGTCGGACCACCCGGAATCGACAACTCGGGTTCGAAAGAGAAACTCCCCCTTTCTTACCCCGATCGGGTCACGCGGAATCAATCGGCTTGTACGAGCACGGCGCGAACGGGGCTGGCTTCGAAGCCGACGAGGCGCAGCGGGAGCGCCACCAACTCGTAGGAACCGGGCTCGACGTGCGCGAGGACGATGCCTTCGAGCCAGCGCATGTCGCGGCGGACGAGGGCGGCGTGCGTCGGGAGGTCCTTGCTCTCGAACAGGTCGACGCTCGGGGTGTCGATCCCGACGAGGACGACCCCACGATCGGCCAGGTGGTCGACGAGCGCGGGGGACAACGCCGCGAAGTCGGTGGTGAACCGGTCGGGATCGGGGAACGTGCCCGTGGCCAGCAACAGCCGGCTCGACGTCGATCTCGACGGGAGAGGTGCCCCTCCCGATGCTCTCGCCCCGCCCGACGTCGATCCGCGACGACCTGGCACGGACCCAGGTACGGCGCCAGGTCGACCTCGGCGATCGACGGTTGGCCGGGGACGGTGTGGTTCGGGCCGTCGGCGTGGGCGCCGAGGTGCACGGTGCCGTGGAGCGTCGACAGCGTCAGGTTGTCGCCATGATCCAAGTCGGCCAGGACCTCACGACCGAGGGGAGTGTCGCCGGGCCACACCCCGATGCCGGGATGGACTGGTGGGCTGATGTCGATGATGGGACCGCTCACAGCCGGTGCCGTATCGCCCAGAGGTCGGGGAAGATCGGTTGGAACAGGGTCGACTTCAGGTACGCGAGGCCGGCCGTGCCGCCCGAACCCGGCTTGTTGCCGATGGTGCGCTCGACGAGCTTCACGTGGCGGTAGCGCCATTCCTGGAGCACCTCGTCGACATCGGTCATGAGCTCGAAGACGATGCGCAGTTCCCGGTCGGCCAGATAGCGGTCGAGGAGGCCATCTTGGACCTGGGGATCGGGCTCGGTCGGAAGCGTGATGTCGCGCTCGCGCAGGGTGGACGGGATGGCGACCTCGTGCTGCTCGAGGAAGTCGTAGAAGGCGTCGACGACACTGGGCGACGACAGCCGGGCGCGAGCCCGGTCGAGCCCCGGCATGGCCTCCGGGTAGCTGTCGAGCCGGGCGGAGTTCTTGTGGCCGAGCAGGCACTCGAGCTCGCGGAACTGCATCGACTGCAGGCCGCTGGCGCGGTCGAGTCGCTCGCGGAACGCGTTGAACGACAGCGGGGTCATCGTCTCGAGGATGTCGAGCTGCGACACCACCGCCTTCATGATCCGCAGCACCCGGGTGAGGATGCTGGTGGCGGCGAAGGTTCGCCCACCCCGGAAGGCCACCACCAGGGCGTCGAGCTCGTGGAGCAACTGCTTGAACCACAGCTCGGTGATCTGGTGGAACACGATGAACAACGTCTCGTCGTGTTCGGCCGGCTCCGATCGGGGCTGTTGGAGCTCGAGCAGGGAATCGAGGTGCAGGTACTCGGCGTAGTTCAGCTCGGCCGTCATCGGCGCCCATCCTGGCATGCTCGTTGGGGACGTATCCGGCTGGGCTCGCCGATCATCCGAGGATGGCGACGGCCAAGGCGATCACGACCAAGGCCACCGCCGCCGCGGCGACCAGCACGATTCGGGCCAACAGACGATCCTGGCGTTCGCTGCGCTCGACCGCCTGCGAGTACGGCAGCCGACTGAACGTCACCATCTCGTAGAGGGGTACGACCCGATCGGGCCACCAGCGGTGCAGCCACCGTTCTGCCGTCTTGACGGCGAGGAACCATCGGGAGCCGACGTGGTCACGCATCTCCACGAAGTTGTCGAGGGCGAGCTGGGCAAGGGCGTCGGTGTCCGGGCGCCGGGTGGACGCGAAGCGGGCCAGGGCCCCGTTCCAGTCGTCGGGTGAGGCATCGATCTCCTCGCACAGGATCGTGACGTCCTCGAGGGCGGCGTTCGCCCCCTGCCCGTAGAAGGGCACGACGGCGTGGGCGGCGTCGCCCAGGATCACGACCCGATGGTGGTTCCATGGCTCGCAGTGCACCGTGACGAGTGACCCCACCGGATTGGCCAGGTAGTCGGCGACGAGGGTGGGCATGTGTGGGACGGCATCGGCGAACACGGTGGCGAAGACCCGTTCGACCTCCTCCGCTGTATCGATGCTCTCGAAGCCGATGTGACCCAGGTATGGCCAGAACAAGGTGCACGTGAACGAGCCGTCGGGATTGGCCAGCGCGATCATCATGTGATCGCCGCGAGGCCAGATGTGGAGGGCGTCGACGCGCAGTCGATCCCCCGAGGTGACGGCCGGGATGTGGAGTTCCTTGTATCCGTGTTCGAGGTGATCCTGCGCGTAGTCGTAGTTGCGGAGCCGTTGCATACGGGCGCGAACCGCGGAGTAGGCACCGTCGGTGCCGAACACGGCGTCGACGCGCAACTGGCGGGCGATCGGCTTCGATTCCTCGACGGTCAGGGTCAGCTCGATCGGTTGGTCCGGATTCGAGGGCAGGCCCAGATCGTCGAGGCGGTGCTCGAAGTGGACGGCAACCTCCGGACGCCGGAGGGCCGCCTCCAAGACGACGAGGTTGAGGCGATCGCGGTTCACCGACCACAGGTGGTTCGACGGGTTGGTGCTGTAAGGCTGGAACGAGGTGTCGCCGCGCTCGTGGTGGATCATCCGTCCCCGCACGGGGACGGCATTGGAGCGGAGCTCGTCGCCGATGCCGAGGCGGTCGAGGGCGTCGAGACCCCGGGTGGACAAGGCGAGGTTGATCGACCGGCCTTCGTAGGGTTCTCCGTCGCGGGGATCCGGACGGCGCTCGAACAGATCCACGGCGACCCCGAAGTCGGCGAGGCGCGCCGCGAGCAGGCAACCGGTCAGCCCGGCACCGATCACGGCGACCCGTTCGACGGGCCGGTGGCCGGTCACGTCCGAGGCTCCGTCACGGCCGGAGGGGCCGTCACACCAGATCCAGGACGATCCGGCGCGTCGCCGTGTCGACAGAGGCCACCCGAACTCGGATGGCGGCACCCAACTCGAGCCGGCCGGCCGAGATGTCGGTGATGACGGGCGGAGTGGCCAACGTGACCTGGGCCCGATCCCGATCGAGCCCGGTCACGGTGGCGTCGAAGACAGCCCCGACGGCCGACTCCAGCACGAGCGCCTCCATCAGTTCGATGACGCCTCGTTCGGCCTGACGCTCTCGTTGCCGGGCCGCATCCATGAGCCGCGGGATGGTGGGCAGGGATGCCTCGACCCACTCCGGCAGCGGCACCTCAGAACACAGTGCCAACACCGTCTCGGTGGCGAACCGATCGACGAGACGGCGAAGCGGGGCGGTCACGTGGGCGTACTCGGCGGCGATGGCCCAGTGGCGGAAGTCGTCGTCGCCGGGGATGGTCGGCGCCGCCGAGAACGCCAGGTAGCCGGCGCCACGCATCGCTCGGGAGGCTTGGGTGGCCAGGGCCACCGATCCTGGTCGGTCCATGTCGAGGGACGAGAACCGTTCGGCGTAGGACATGTCGGCCGGCCAGTCGATGGCCAGCGCGCGAGCGGTGGTCCGGAGTCGGGTCAAGGTGTCGTCGTCGGGCGGCGGCAACGTGCGCAGGATGCCGACCCCGCCATCGACCATGATCTCCGCCGCGGCCATCCCGGTCATGAGCGAGATCTGAGCGTTCCAGCCCTCGATCGGGAGCGTCGACTCGTAGACGAGCTCGTAGTGGGCATTGTCGGCGACGGACCGGACCTCCTGGGCGGGGATCTGCAGGCTGACCCCGCCGCGTGCCGTCTCGATCGCCTCGCGACGCTCACCCACCTCGCGGAGCAGCTGGAGCATGGGATGGTGGCCGGCGTCGATGCGGGCCTGGGCCTCGGGATAGCTGAGCAGTTCCCGGCTCCTCACCGTGGCGCGGCGGGCGTGGCTGCGTTCGACGTTCCCGTCGGCGTCGAGGTCGAGCTCCCACAACACCGCGGGTCGGTCGACGGCGGGCAGCAGGCTGGCGGCGCCCTCGCTCAGCACCGGTGGGTGGAGCGGCACCCGCTGGTCCGGCAGGTAGAGGGTGAGACCACGGGTTCGCGCTTCGGTGTCGAGGGCGCCCCCGGGTGCCAGCCACGAGGCCACGTCGGCGATCGCGTAGTGCACCCGGTAGCCACGGTCGCGCCGCTCGATGCCGACCGCCTGATCCAGGTCGCGCGAGCCCGGGGGATCGATCGTCAGCAGTTCGAGGTCGGTGGCGTCGATGGGTTCTCCGGCCGCACCGGGCGGGAGGACCGGGCCTCGGTCGGACACGTGGGTCGCTTCGGCCAGCACCTCGCCTGGAAACGCCGCGGGCACCTCGAGCTCGCGGCGAAGTTGCTGAAGGGCGGCGTCGACCTTGTCGTCGGTCACGATGGAGGAGATCCGGCTGCTGAGCACGGCGACAACCTACCCGCCGCTTCCCAACCCCCTCCGCCGATGTGGCTTCGCCCCTGTGCCGGTGTGGCTCCGTCCCCGTGCCGGTGTGGCTCCGCCCCTGTGCCGGTGTGGCTTCGCCATCCCGGCACAGCAACAACGAGCGCCGGCGCAGCCGGCTCTGTGAAACTCAGGCGAACGGAGCGAGCGCAGCGAGCGAGTGAGCCTGATCTCGAACTAGCGAATTGTCGCGCCGCCGGCCTCGACGAGCTCGATCCAGGTGCGGCCGGAGGTGAGGGCGATCTCGTTTCGTCGTCGTCGGTGAAGATGGTGCGGTCGGTGGGTTCCTCGCGGCTCCACCGGCCTTCGATCACGCGGCCGGCGGTGAAGATCCATGCGTCGCCTTCGCCGGTGACGATGGCCTCCGGGGTGTTCGCATCGGCGGGGCTGACGCCGTATTCGACGAACTGGACGATCACGTTGGCCGGCGCGACCTCCACGCCGTCCGCGTCGACGTGGACCCGGCCCCCTTGGGTTCTCGACCAGCCGGAGCCGTCCCAGGCGTAGCTGACGCCGACGTTCGGGAACGCCACGGACACGCCATTGACGTCCCGGGCGGACGGGGGCAGCGGATCGTCGGGCGCCCGGTACAGGAAGAGGAACCCGGGCCGACCGCCGCGGCCGGCATCGAGTGCCCAGAGGTCGGCGGTGGTCGAGAACAGGTTGTGAGGCGCCTGCCGGCTGCCGTCACGGAAGTAGGAGGGTGGCGCTTCGGGGTGACCGATGTCCAGCAGGGTGGAGTCGGCGATCATGCCGCGGGTCGTGCCGTTGGCACCCGAGCTCGACAGGAGCGGACGGTCGAGGTTGGCCAGCAGGTTGATGTCGGTGGTGCGGGCGGATCGGACCGGACCGACACGGGGGGCGTCGGTGGAATGGAAGATGACGGCCAGGCGGGTGAGACCGCCCTCGACCCGTTCCTCGTAGACGATGTCGGCCTGGTTGATCCCGGCCTGGGGTCGGGCGGCGTCCACGTTGTCGATCTTGACGACGAGCGCCGGACGATCGGGGTTGATCCCGGGCAGGCCGGTGAGGACCGGCCGGTCGGCCAGCGATTCGAGGAACTCGATGCGTTCGTCGACGGCCGAGCGATCGGCGACCAGAATGGCCCGGGTCGCCGTGACCTCGGCGTGGCGCGCCTGCGCCTCGCTCAGCGTGGATTCCTCTTCGGTGCGCTGGTCCTGGAGGTCGTCGACCCGGTTGCCGAGCTCGACCAGTGAGGTATCGATGGCGTCGAGCTCGACCGTAGCGCCGTCGACCACCGAGGAGAACAGCTGGCGTCGAACCCCGGTGCTGCTGTCGTTGCCGAGGGTCTGGAGCTCCTCGAAGAACGCCTGGGCGCGGGGGTCGCCGTGGATGTAGCTCTCGATCGCGGCCACCCGCTGGAACTCGGCCGGGAGGCGGCGGGACTCGACTGCTCGGGCGTACTCGTCGGCGGTTAGCTCCAGGGTCGTGGTGCTGCGGATGATGTCCTCGCTGCTCGACCGGATGATGGCGTCGAGCTCGCCGAGCTCGACATCGGCGGTGGCGATCTGGGCGTCGAGCTCGTCCCGACGGGCTTGCAGGTCGTCGAGCTCGTCGGCGTTGGCGGTCGGTACCGGGACCGCGGCGAGCGCGAGGGCCGCCAGAACGAGGAGCGCACCGATCGCGCGACCACGGGCGCGCGTCAGCGGGAGGCTCCGGAACATGGCCTTGACGGTACCGCGACCGTGCGGCGGATTGGGGTCAGCGGCCGCCGCTGAGGTGATTGGTCCAGCGGGTTCCGTCCCAGTAGCGCAGGGCATTCGGAATGCCCGACGGGTCCTGGTACCAGCCTGGCGCGGCACCCGCCGCGGCGGTCCCGGCGGAGCGTGACAGGTCGACGCTGTCCCAGGCCGAGCCGTCGGCGGAGGACGGCAGCGTATTCGACGGCATTGTGTTCGGCGGCAGGGTGTTCGACGGCAGGGTGTCGGTCGACAGGGTGGTCGACGTGCCCGATCGTTGGGCCAGTCGGGCGACGACCTCCGGATCGGGGCCGCCATAGGCGGGCAGGCCTTCGAGCTGGCGGAGCAGGTTGATCCGTTCGCGCAGCGGCGGGTGCGTGTCGAACATGTCGTTGAACCGCCGGCCCTTGTCGCCGGGGTCGTGGCTGTCCGGGGTCTCGATCCACAGGTGCGACGTGGCGTGCGATGTGTGCCGCACCACGGTGGAGTCGGCGTCGAGTTTCTCGAGCGCCTTCCGCAGGCCCGTCGGGTAACGGGTGAACTGGATGGCCGAGGCGTCGGCCAGAGCCTCTCGGCGTCGGCTGATGGCGGCCTTGAGCATGGCGGCCGCGAGGGGGGCGAGGACGAGGACGAGGATGAAGCCCACGATCATGAGCGGGTTGGTGCCGCCCCCCTCGCGATCGCGGCCCCGTCGTCCGCCGCCGAACCACAACAACCGCCAGAAGATGTCCGTGATCAGCGCGATCGATCCGGCCGTCGCCACCGCCACCGTCATCACCCGGATGTCGTAGTTGCGGATGTGGGCGAGCTCGTGGGCCAAGACGCCCTGCAACTCGTCCCGTTCGAGCTTGGCCAGCAGTCCTGACGTGACGGCGACGGCGGCGTGGTCGGGGTCCTTGCCGGTCGCGAAGGCGTTCGGCGACGGGTCGTCGACCACGTACACACGCGGCTTCGGGATGCCCGAGGCGATCGCCATCTCCTCGACGACGTTGTGGAGCTGGGCGAACTGCTGCGGATCGGCGGGCCGGGCTCGCGTCGACGACAGGGCGATCGAATCCGCTTTGACGTAGCCGGTCCACGCCATCACGGCGGCGATGCCGATACCGATCGCCGCGCCGATCACCCCACCGGACACGGCGATCGAGGCGACCGAGGCGACGAGGGCCAGCAGGACGAAGAAGGCGAACAGCAGGAGCCACGTGGTCCGCCGATTGGCGCGGATCGAGTCGGCGAAGTCCATCCGATCGGCAGTCACTGGTGTCGCAGGGTAGTCCAGGGTGGTGACGACTCAGCCGAGCAGCTCGCCGGCCCCGTGGATGACGAGTCCGACGGCGCCGCCCACCAGGGTGCCGTTGATGCGGATGAACTGCAGGTCCCGGCCCACGGCGAGCTCGAACCGGGTCGACGCCTCGGCCGCGTCCCACCGGGCGACGGTCGAGGCGATGAGCTCGGTGGCTTCGTGACGGTAGGCCTCGACCAGGTAGGCCACCGCTCCCTCCACCCATCCGTCGACCTTGGCTCGCATCGCCGGATCGTTCTGCAAGGCGATCCCGATCTGCTCGATCGTGCCGTCGAGGCGGCGGCGGAGCTCGGAGTCCGGGTTGGCGCTCTGAGCCAACAACAGGGCTTTGAGGTCGCGCCACAACGACCCGGTCCAGTCCCGCACCGCCGGGTGGGCGAGGACCTCCTCTTTGATCTGCTCGGCTCGTTCCGTGTAGGCGGGGTCGGTGCGGAGGTCGACCGCCAGCGTGGCGAGTCGAGCGTCCAGGTGGTCGCGGACGAGGTGGTTGGGGTCGTTGGCCACTTCGTCGAGGAAGCCCCGCATGCCGGTGAAGAGCTTGATGAAGATGCGGTCGTCGATGGGTTCGGGCACCCACCAGGGTGACTCGCGCCCGAACCGCCCTCGCAGCGCCTCTCGGTTCTCGTCGATGAAACGTATGGCGCCCCGGGTGGCCGCGGTGACGACGTCGTGGTGTCGCCCGTCGGCGGTCATCAGGTCGAGGGCCTGACCGGCGACGGGTGCGAGCTGGACGCGGCGAAGTCGGGAGACGACCGCACCCTCGAGGGCGACCTGCACGTCGTCGTCCCGGAGCACCTCGACCGTGCCGCTGAGGGTGGCCGCGGCGTGTCGACCCGCAGTGGCCCGGTTGTCGGGGTCGGCCAACCAGTCGGCCACCCGGTCGCCGACGTGGATGCCGCGGAGCTTGCCGACGACGACGTCAGCGGTCAGGAAGTTGTCCTCGACGAACTCGCCGAGGGTCCGCCCGAGCTGTTCCTTGCGCTCCGGGATGATCGCGGTGTGAGGGATCGGGATGCCGAGTGGGTGGCGGAACAGCGCCGTGACCGCGAACCAGTCGGCCACGCCGCCGACCATGGCCGCTTCGGCCGTAGCCCGCAGGTAGCCCCAGCCGCTCGTGTCGGCCTCGAGGACCCGGGCCACGATGAAGACCGCAGTGGCGGCCACCAGGAGCCCGGTGGCGCGGCGTTTCATGGTGCGCAGCTGGGCGAGGCGTTCGAGGTCGGCGGGCGACCATTCGGCCGGGGAGAGGGGTGTCATCGTGGCCATGGGGTCACCGAGCCTGGCAGACCGGGCACACGGTGGTGGTGCGGGCATCGATCACCCGGCGCCGCAAGGTGGACGCGCAGCGGAGACACGGTTGCCCGTACCGGCCGTAGCAGACGAGCCGGTTCTGATGGTTGCCTTCGCCGTCGAACGCGTTGCGGTAGTCACGCAACGTCGTCCCGCCGCCGTCGACCGCTTCGGCGAGCACGTCCCGCAACGCGGTGAGGAGCGCCGCTGACTGGGCGCGGGTGATCCGCCGGCTCGACGGGTTGATGCCGGCCATCCACAACGCTTCGTCGGCGTAGATGTTGCCGACACCGGCGATGGGCACCTGGCTCAGCAACGCCGTCTTGACCTGGCGTCGGGACTGTTTCAACCGCTGCCAGAGGCCGTCGGCATCGAGCACCGGATCCCACGGCTCGGGACCCATGGCCGCCAGCGTCGGCAGGGCGGCGTACTCGCCGGGCGCGACCACCATGGTGCGACCGAAACGGCGCACGTCGCGGAACTCGAGGATCGTGCCGTCATCGAGCCACCACTGGGCCCGGAGGTACGGATCGCCGGACGGTTCCGACCGGACGGCGAGCGAACCGGTCATGCCGAGATGGACGACGAGCTCGACGACGGCGGGGGCGCGGAGGTCGTCGTGGCCCTTGGCCGGGCGCTCGTGGAGCGGCGTGATCAGGAACTTGCCGCGGCGCGCCATCGGGCCGAACGCGAGCCCGGTGGCGCCGGTTGCGGAAGCGAACTTGGCCGACTCGTGAGCGGTGGCTTCGGTCACACGTCGGCCGAGCAACTGGGGGGCCAGTTGGGTCCGGACCGTTTCGACCTCGGGCAGTTCCGGCACGATGCCACGCTATCGGTCGTCGGCCGTGCCATTCTCCACGTGTGGTTGCGGGAGCATGGTTGGACGACGTCCTCGAACGTATCGGCGATATCGACACGCTGGATGACGCGGCCCGCGCCGAGGCATGGGTCTCGGGCCTGTTCGGCGAGCTGCGCGATGCCTCGCTCGACGCCGGGCGTGAGGTCGATGCGTTGGGGATCGAGCTGCTGGCCGAACTCGAGAGCCGGGTCGAGCCCGCCGCGCTCAGCATCGCCCTCGTGGCCGAGCGGTACCCGGAGGATGAGCTCCGACTGGCCGCCACCCACACGAGAGGGGTGCTCGAGGATCAGGACGTGATCCGGCCGGGCTGGGCCGCCGATCTCGGTCATCAGCGCGCCCTGAAAGCGTGGTCGGTCATCTCCACTCGCGGCAACCGGGCCGTGGTGCTCGAGTACGGCTGGACCGACGCCGTCGACCACACGCTCCTGGTCGAGATCGACGAGGTCGGCCGGCTGGCCGATCTCCAGGTCGGGCCCGCGGGCATGGTCGACGCGTTGCACGATGTCGCCGCCGAGGGCGATGACGACTCGGCGCTCGACGTCACGGTCGAGGAGCTGCCCCTGACCGAGGCGGCCGGGCTCGTCCTCACTGCGTTCGAGGCCGAGCCGCTCGGCTCGACCGACGGGTTGGTCATGAACCACCTCATGGCGGCGACCAGGCTCGACCTCGAGTCGTCGATCCACCTGATCGGCCGGCCGACCATGCCCACCACCACCATCGATCGTCCGGCTCGAGATGCCGACGCCGACACCGAGGCCGCCCGCGTCGTGATCTCGGCGCTTCGTAACCGGGTCGGAGCAGCCGCCCCCGAGGATCTCGTCGCCCGGGCGGCGGGAAGCCTCCGCGCGGCCCACGACGAGCTCGATCCCGACGTCGTGGCGTTGCTCCGCGTTGCCGGTGTGACCGACCCGTCGGCACTCGACGATCCGACCCTCGTCATGGCCGTGGCTGGCGGGTACGCCGCACCGTTCGACCTGAGCGACCACCCAGCCGATGAACGGGCGGTCATCCTCGCTCTCGAATGGGCCGACTGGCTCGGTGCCGTGATCGAGCTCGTCCGATCGGGGCCCGGCACCGCCGTCGAACCCGAGACGCTCGTCCAGTTCATCAACCGCTGCCCCGAGGTCACCAGCTCGGTCTCCAAACGCGACGCACCTCGTGTGGCGTGGGCGTTCACGTGTGCCCTCCACGCGTGGGAGCGCAGCGGGGCGATCGACGCCGACGGCGCGTTGAGCGTCTTCGGTGCCTGGCTCCTGCCTCGTGCGCTGGTGCACGCCTGGGGCGGCACCTTCGATTCTGTCGACTGAGCACGTCCGTCGGGACCATGGTCTCTGGGCGGGCGCCGGGCCACGCGCCACGATCATGGTTGAGACGGCGACGGCACTGCACGGTTGCCCGTGCCGGGCCTCCCGTCTCATTCGCCGCAGCTTCGTAGGAGGATTCCACCATGGCCTCGACCATTGAACGCCGCTCTGAAACCATGCCGAGGCTCGTCGACTGGTTCGACGATCTCCTGCCCTGGCTCGAACGTTCCCGGCCGGCCGATCTCATGCGCATCGAGGAGTCGACGGCCGACGGCAACATGGTCATCAAAGCCGAGATGCCCGGTCTGGATCCGGAGAAGGATGTCGACATCATGGTGCGTGATGGCCGGCTGACCATCCGGGCCGAACGTCGGCAGGAGAGCGACGAGACGAAGGATGGCACCACGCGCACCGAGTTCCGGTACGGATCCTTCGTGCGCACACTCGCCGTCCCTCGCGACTGCCAGCCATCGGACATCACCGCTGGTTACAAGGACGGCATCTTGACGATCACGGTCCCGATTCCCGCCGCCGTTCCTGCGGAGTCCGGGAAGGTTCAGGTCACCCGGCAACCCTGATCACCGGCCGCGTGATCCCCGTCCGGACAGGATGGCGCGAGCGGCGGCGTCGGCCGCGGCTTGGAGGATGTCGTCGGTCGCCATCGTCACCCCGAGGCGCAGCTCACCGGACGGGTCACGCAACACCACGAGGACGGCGCGATGCCCGTCGATGGGCAGGATGCGGGTGTCGATGTGGCGGTACCCGGCGCCGATGGCGTCGATCATCGCGTGGCTGACCGCGGTGGGAGGATCGCTGGCCCGGCCTCGACCGATGTGGCTCACCGGCCCGTCCGAGACCACGACCTCGATCGCGGTGTCCTCGGGCCCGCGGGTCACCACGAGCCGTGAGGTCGGCGACGACAGTGACGAGCCAGCTTGGACCTGGTGGGCCAGCTCGCCGAACGATCGGCAGATCTCGCCGACGATTTGCGTCGAGCCGTAGTCGAAGCGACCGCGGCTGCGGGCCACGATGTGCAATCCGTCCGAGGCCGGACCGTAGGTCCGGATGCTGCGGGCCTCGAGGTGATCGCATTCGAAGGAGTTCTCGTCGCCCGCCAGGTTGGTGGCCATGGCGATCCCGTGCACCAGACGGAACGCACGGGTCGGGGTCAACGAATCGAGCGCCGGGGTGCGGAGGAACAGGTACGGCTCGTCGTCATGGGGGACGTGCAGGTAGGCGCAGATGCCGAGGTTGTTGCCATCCTGGAGGAGGTCGAAGCCGGCGTTCACCAGCCGATCGAGTAGCCGTTGGGCGGGCGAGTAGCTGCGACGCTCGAGTTGTTCGGCTGACGGGATCAGGGCGGCCAGGCCGCGCCCGAGACCCGCTCTGGTCGTCGCGTTCACGAAGCCGAGTGTAGTGATGGCCTCTTGGCCGCTTCTCTAGGGCAGAGGGCCCCTTTTGGGGTGTCGCGGCGTGTCTGGTGCCACGAGAGACGTGGCAGGTTCCGTCACGTTTCGTTCATCGCAGTCGACTGTGACTGCAGTCCGGACGGCACGCTCCGGTCAGGAGCGGCCACGGAGACGCAGGATCGTCCAACGAACGATGGCGTGGTCGGACGGGATGCGTTCGATCGGCTGCTGCGACCACGCCACGAACTTCACCGGGCGAGAGTGGGACCCGACCAACTCGAGGCCGGACCAGGCCTCGCCGTCGGATCCCGCGCTCGCCGCCATCGACGCCCACCGCTACCGAGGCCCCTTCTGTCAGGCGGCCCACCAGCACGACAGACCTTTCGGCGCTGGCCCGACGTACATACAGCCGGATCGCCCATGACCGGTAGCGTGGCGTCATGAGCGAGGTGTCCGCCGACGACAACGGGCCGGTCACCGCGCCGCGGCCCGACCTGACGGTCCCTATCGAACCGGACGAAGTGCCTTCGTACTCGGTGGTGCCCGACCCGGCGGAGGCAGGCGGTGACCTTCGCAAGCTTGGTGTGCTCGGTGGTGTGCTCGCAGTCGTGAGCATCTTGGCGGTCCTGCGGCGCCGTCGCCGCCGCGGCTGACCAGCTGTTTCGGAGCCCTTCGGCGCTCGACCTTTGTTGTCACACCCCCTGAGTAGCGTTCACGGCATGGGAGTGTTGTCCGAGCTCGAACGCGAGATGACCGAGGTCGACCTGTCGGCCCTCGACGCGTTCAGCCTGCGCGACATCGCCCGGTCGGTGTACCGAGCCGAGCGGGTGGTGGCCGGGTACAAGGCCCGCATCGCAGCTGCCGCCGCTGCGTTGGAGGCGTCGGGGTCCGGTCCGTCGGCGCAGGAGACCCTTGCGGCCGGGGGCGCGGTGTCGTCGCGGTCGGCGAAGCAGTTGGCCGAGCAAGCCGCCCTGACCAAGGCGTTCCCGCAGGTGGATGTCGCAACGCGTTCGGGTGCCGCTCATCCGGAGAACATCCAGGCCCTGACCTCCATGGTGAGGGGGTTGAATCGCGTCGAGCGCGATCTGCTGGTGCGCCATGACGCCGCCCTGGCTCGTAGCGCCCAGGTGGATCGACCCGACATGTTCGCCACGTTGCTGCGCGATCGGGTGAACGCCATCCGCGCGGGCGCACCTGGTGAGGGGGCGTCGTTGATCGAACGCCAACGCGCCGCATCCGGGCTGACCATCCGGCCCCGACCCGACGGCATGCGCGGCATCCACGGCGAGCTCGATTCCGAGCGCGGTGCGGTGCTCGGCGACCTTGTCGAACAAGCGGCTCGTGGATTGGCTGGCGAAGGAAAGGTCACCGCGAATCATCGAGCCGCCGCTCTCTTTCAGTTGGTGACCCGCCAAAGCGGTGGCGACGACGGCCCGGCCCCCAAGATGGCGATCGGGTTCATCGCTGACCGGTGCACTGCCACCCATGGGCCCCATCCGGGCCGCGTGGCCGAGACCTGGGCCGGTCAATCGATCGATCCGGCCGACGTGGGTCGCTTGGCGTGCGATGCCGAGCACCACACGGTGTTTCTCGACGGTCACGGCCGGCCTGTCGAGGTCGCGGTCACGGCCCGGTCCGCGACCCGGGCCCAGCGTCTGGCGTTACGGGTCCTGTACCCGACCTGCCCGATCGACAACACCACACCATTCTCGGACTGCGAGATCCACCACGTCGTGCCGTGGGAGGACCACGGGCCGACCGCGGTAGCCAACCTGGTGCCCGTCGCCCCCGAGTGGCACCACAAGATCCACCACCGAGGGTGGACGCTCACGATGGACGAGGACCGCACCCTGATCCTGACCCGCCCCGACGGCACCGTGGATCGCACCGTGCCACCACCCACCCCCATCACCCGCCACGGCCCCTGACCGCACCGGCATGCCTAAAGGCGCGCCGACGCGGTGGCCCCGGCACGATGGCCGGCATTCCTCAAAGGCGCGCCGACGCGGTGGCCCCGGCACGATGGCCGGCGGCACGCCGCGTTGCGCCGCCGGGCGGAGCCAGAGTGTTTGGTGCGGTACGAGCCTGGAATCGTGTGCGCCTGACGGGTCGCACACGGGGCAACCGCACGCCGCGGCAGTCTCGAGGCGAACCCGCTGGTCCGGTTGCGTGGGGCGGCTCGACTTCTCGACCACGTGGATCGGCTCGACTTCTCGACCGCGTGGTTCGGCGTGGTTCGGCGTGGCCTCCTGCTTGCTCGGCACCTGCGGTGCGCAGCCTCGCCGGCGGGACTCAGGCGGCGCGGGTGGCCAGGTGGGCGTTGGGGGCGGCGGGATCCAGAGTGCCGAAGTCGGATCGGCGTTGGATCTCGGCCTGGCCCTCCGGGCATGCGGCGGCATAGGGGCACCACGCACATAGCGGGCCGGTGCGGGCCTCGAAGTGGTTGGCCCGCACGTCGGTGGTCAGGCTGGTCCACGTGTCCTCGAGGTCGGCGGTGACCCGCATGAGCGACTCGTCATCCACCTGGCGCTCGATCACCTTCTGGCCCAGGTACAGCAGGCGGACATGGGTGGGCCGCTCGCCGAAGGACGCCTCGACCGCGGCGGCGTACAGCAGGACCTGGGTGAGGCGCGACTCGGCGTAACGGGGTGAGGGCGCTCGGCCGGATTTGTAGTCCGACACGGCGAGACCGCCCTCGGGTGTGCGGTCGAGCCGATCGACGATGCCCCGGAAGGGCACGGTGGCCACCTGGGTGAGCACCTGGTGCTCGGTGGCCGCGACCGTGACATCACGGGGATCCTCGAGCAGCCAGAGCCCCTCGATCGCCGACCACCCGCGCCACCGGAACGCCCGACCCGCAGCATCGTCGTGGCCGAGGGACTGATAGTCCGCATCGGCTTCGATCTCGGGCCAGGCGACGCGCGCCAGCTCTTTGGCCCGTGCGATCGTGCGCTCGCCCGGCTGCTCCTGGAGGAGCAGCTCGAGCACCCGGTGGGCGAAGGTGCCGGCGAGGGCGGCCTCGCCCGGCGGATCGGGGAGCTTCTCGATGTACCGGTACTGCCATCGTTTGGGACACTGACGGTAGGCATCGGCCGACGACGGGCTCAGGTACCGCGGGCCATCGATCTGATCGAGCGGCGCATCCGGTGGTTCGACATCACCCGGATCAAGTCCCACGCGGGGATCGACCGGCGCCAGGGTGAGGTCGGCCACCCCATCCAGCTCGGTCGACAGGTCGTCGCCCTCGAACTCCATGGGTGTAGTTCTACACCACCCCTATGACACCCGCCTCGTGCGAGTTCCGCACGACGCCTAGATATCGAGCGAGTCCGAGTCGAGCAGGGCGCTGTTGCGGATGAGGAAGTCCTTCCGGGCCGGCACATCGTTGCCCATGAGCACCTCGAACATCTCGGCGGCCCGAGCGACCTCGGCGGCATCGTCGATGGTCAGTCGTTTGAGGGTGCGGGTGGTCGTATCGAGGGCGCAATAGGCCAGCTCGTCGACGTTCATCTCGCCCAGACCCTTGAACCGGCTCCAGCGGATGTTCTCCCGCTTCCGGTTGCCCTTGCACAACTCGTCGGTGATCCGATCACGATGCTCGTCGGAGTAGGCCCGGTAGACGTCGTCGCCGATGCGGGTGGTGAACAGCGGCGGCTGGGCGGCGAACACCCGGCCGGCCTCCAGCAGCGGCCGCATGTAGTGGTACATGAGCGTCAGCAGGAGGCAGCGGATATGGCTGCCGTCGACATCGGCGTCGCACAAGATGATGACGCGGCCGTAGCGACAATCGTCGAGGCGGAAATCCTTGCCCGAGCCGCCCCCCATGGCCGTGAAGAGTGCCTGGGCCTCGGCGTTGTCGAGCACCTGCTTCACGCTGGCCTTGCCGGCGTTCACCACCTTGCCCCGCAAGGGCAGGATCGCCATGAACTCGGCGTTGCGGCCCTGTTTGGCCGGGCCCGCCGCCGAATCGCCTTCGACGAGGATGAGCTCGGAGTTCATTCCGTGGGTGCGGCAGTCGGCCAGCTTCTCGGGGAGCCCACTGGAGCCGAGGCTGGCCGCTTTGCGTTTGTTCTCCAGCACCTGCTTGCTGGCCACCCGGTTGATGAGCGCGTTGGCGATCTTGTCGCGCAGCGCGGTGACGTGGGAGCGCGGCCCCCCACCGGAACCGGGTTGGATCCACTCGGTGAGGCCGTCCTTGACCACCCGGTACACGATCGACTCGACGGCCGGGGTGCCCAACTCCTGTTTGGTCTGGCCCCGGAACTGCGGCTCCGGGAACGTGACCTTGATGGCCGCGACCATGCCCTCGCTCACGTCCTCCCGGGCGGCTCGTCCCTTGCCGTCCTTGACGAGTTTGGCCAGCTTGCGGGTGTCTTTGAGCAGGATGTCGTTGACGGATCGCAACAGCGCCCTGTCGAAGCCGGCCAGGTGCGTGCCCCCCTCGC
This sequence comes from uncultured Acidobacteriota bacterium, assembly GCA_963732655.1. GTDB lineage: Bacteria > Actinomycetota > Acidimicrobiia > Acidimicrobiales > SHLQ01 > CAVTWS01. Next base: position 1,128,160 of record CAVTAI010000017.1, read on the forward strand.
CGGTCGGGATCGTGTTGACGAACGACACGATGGTGGTGTCGTACCCCTTGACCCAGCGCAGCGCGACATCGACCGAGCACTCGCGGGCGACGACCTGCATCTTGCCGTCGACCGGGACCTTCTCCTCGAAGGTCTCCACGCCACTGAGGCGGATCACCTGGGTGACGGGTTCGCCGATCGACAGGTGCTCCACGAGGTCGGAGAGACCGCCGCGGGACACGAACTCGAAGGGCTCGGATTCGGCCGAGGAACGGCGGTCGGTGACCTTGATCTTGAGGCCGGGCACGAGGAAGCAAGCGCGGGTGACGCGCTGGCAGATGTCGTCGTAGTCGATGCGGGCTTCGGGATCGAAGATCTCCCAATCGGGCCAGAACCTCACCCGGGTGGCGGTCTTGTTCGCCGAGATGCGCCTGACCTTTTCGACCTCGTGGGTGCTCTTGAAGCGGTTGCCGTCGACGCGACCGGCCTTGCGATCCTTGAAACACAGCCGGTGCGTCTGCCCGTCCCGGTCGACCTCGGCGACCAACCGGGCCGACAGGGCGTTCACCACCGAAGCGCCCACGCCGTGGAGGCCGCCCGAAGCGCCGTAGGCGCCGCCCCCGAACTTGCCGCCGGCGTGCAGCTCGGTGAAGACGACCTCGAGCGCCGACACCTTGTGTTTGGGGTGCGGCCCGACGGGGATGCCGCGGCCGTTGTCGGACACCTCGACCGAGCGGTCACGGTGCAGCGTGATCTCGATGCGGTTGCAGAACCCGGCCGACGCTTCGTCGACCGCGTTGTCGACGATCTCCCAGACCAGGTGCATGAGCCCGGCCGAGCCGGTACCACCGATGTACATGCCCGGACGCTTGCGGACTGCCTCCAGACCCTCCAGGGTCTGGATGGCGTCAGCGCCGTACTCGCTCGACTTCTTGGCGGCGTTCACCTCACCACCGCCCGGGTCCGAGATCGAGCACCTGGCGCTCGGTGCCCACGGGCACGAGATCCCGCTTGGTCGGAGGGAGCCCGAACGGCACCGGGGTGGGGTCGGGTTTGGCGTGGTCCTCGTCGGTCGACATCACGGCCATGAGTCCGATCGGGCTGCCGACGTAGGCCATGGTCACCGTTTCACCGTCGCCGAAACGTGAGATCCGGACCCCCTGCCCGCCGCGGCCCTTCGACGCGATCTCGTCGGCTGCGGTCACCTTGGCGGTCGACCGGCTCCCCGCGGCGACGACGACGGTGTCGCCCACGACGGGTCCGGCCCCGACCACGTGGGCATCCGGCCGGAGCGACATGCCGGCGACGCCGCTGGCGCTGCGTCCCTGGATGGAGATGCCCGACGCCGGTGTGCGCAGGGCCTGCGCGTCGGAGGCGACGAGGATGACATCGGCCCCCTCGGGGGCGCCGAACACGGCGGCCAGGCGATCGCCCTCCCGCAAGGTCATGATCGTGCGGCCCGGCTTGGTGTCGGCGACCTCCTCCTGGGTCACCCGTTTCACCACCCCGTTCGCGGTGACGAGCACGATCGGTTCGGAGCCATCGGCCGCGACGGCGAGGATCTCCTCTCCCTTCGTGGTCCCGAACACCTGTGCTGCCACCGAGCCCCGGGTGCGACCGTTCGCATCGGCGACCTCGCCGGCCGCGGCCCGCAGGACGCGCCCCTCCGACGTGATGGCCGAGATCTCCGAGCCGGTGGTCGTGACCACCGAGGCGACGAGGACATCGTGGCGGCTCGGGGCCGACCGTTTGGCACCGTCGAGAGCAGTGCGGCCGAGCTGGCCGCTACTCGACAACGTCAGTACGCACGCCTCGTTGGCGATGGGTGCCGACGAAGCGGACATCGGGGGGCTGGCGAGCTCCGGGATGTCGTCCGGGGCCACGATCTCGCTGCGCCGGGGGCGCCCGAACTTCTCCACCAGCTCGGCGAGCTCGGTCTGCACGAGTTTGCGCTGGCGTGTCTCCGATCCCAGCAGCGCCTCGAAATCAGCGATGCGGGAGAGGAGATCGGCGCGCTCGTTCTCGAGCTCGAGTTTGGCGAGGGCGGTGAGCCGGCGCAGCGGCATGTCGAGGATGTGGGTGGCCTGGATGTCGCTGAGCCCGAACCGCTCCATGAGCCGGGACCGGGCCTCGGTGGTGTCGTGCGACGACCGAATGATCGCCACCACCTCGTCGATGGCATCCAGGGCGATGACCAGGCCCTCGACGATGTGCCGCCGGTCCTGGGCCTTGGCCAGCCGGTACTGGGTGCGCCGGACGATCACCTCGAGGCGGTGGGTGATGTAGTGCTGGCACAGGTCGAGCAGGCCGACGGTGGTGGGGACACCGTTCACGAGCACGACGTTGTTGATGCCGAAGGTCTCCTCCAGCGGCGTGAGGCGGTAGAGGTCGGCCAGGACGGCCCGAGGGTTGACCGCCGGTTTGCATTCGATCTGGATGCGCAAGCCGTTCCGGTCGGACAGGTTGACGAAGTCGGCGACGCCCGGGAGGCGACCGTCGGCTACCAGCTCCTTCAGCTTGGCGATCACCCGCTCCGGACCGACCTGGTAGGGCAATTCGGTGACCACGATCCCCTGGCGTCCCCGACTGAGGTTGATCACCTCGGCCCGGGCGCGCATGCGCATCGCGCCGCGGCCCGTGGTGTACGCCTCCCGGATGCCGTCGTCGATGATGATGCCGCCGCTCGGGAAATCGGGACCGGGGAGCACCTCCATCAGCTCCTCGACCGTCGGCCGCGGGCGGCGTCTGGTCAGCACCAGGCTGATGGCCTGGAACACCTCGGCCAGGTTGTGGGTCGGCATGTTGGTCGCCATGCCCACCGCGATGCCCGTGGTGCCGTTGACGAGCAGGTTCGGGAGCAGCCCGGGCAGGCAGATCGGCTCCTCGCCGTCGCCGTCGTAGGTGGGGCGGAAGTCGACGGTGTCCTCGTCGAGCTCGCGGACCATCTCCATGGCGGCGTCGGTCAGCCGGCACTCGGTGTAACGGGCTGCAGCGGGGGGATCGTCGGGCGACCCGAAGTTGCCCTGGGGATCGACCAGCGTGATGGTGCGGCTGAAGTCCTGGCCCATGCGCACGAGGGTGTCGTAGATCGCGTTGTCGCCGTGCGGGTGGTAGCGGCCCATGGTGTCGCCGACGACCCGGGCGCTCTTGCGGTGCGGCGAACCGGGCCGGAGGCCCATCTGCAGCATCGAGTAGAGGATGCGGCGTTGTACCGGCTTCAGGCCGTCACGGACATCCGGGATGGCGCGAGCGGTGATGACCGACAGCGAGTAGGCGAGGAAGGACTCGCTGAGCTCATCGACGACGGGGACGTCGACGACCTCACGGGCGTAGGTCAGCTCTTGGGGCATGGGACTCGTCGCACGGGTTCGGAGGCGGGTGGGGCGAACGCAGGTTCGACTCTATCGGTGTGGGTCGACAACGGTGGTGCAACCGAGACCCGATGGTGTCGAAGGTACCGGTTCGCGTGGCCGTACGGGTGGAGGCAGCGGGGTCTCAAGTGGGCGGCCGAGTGGGCCGATGACGCGGTCGGACGTCGTCGATCGTTCGCGTCGTGAGGGAGACATGATGAAACGTTGTGTGGGGCTGCTCGTGGCCTCCGTCCTGGCGATCGGCGCGTGCGGCGGTGGCGACGGTGACGAAGTCGACGAACCCGCCGGGGTCACCGGCGGCGGCGACGGCGGCGCCCTGGAAGATCCGTCCGAGCCCGACACGACGACCGGTGAGATCGACCCGCTCGTCGCCGCCGTCGCCGCCTCAATCCGCAACCCCGACGATCCGAGCGAGGCCTTGCCGACGACCGACGAGGCTCTGTGCGTCGCCCGGGGAACCGTCGACAGCATCGGGGCTGAACGTCTGGCCGAGCTGGGCGTGACGGTGGACGACGTGCCTGCCGAGCTGGTCGAGTTCGGGCTCGACGCGAACGAGCTCGAGCGGGTGGTGGACATCGAGCTCGCGTGCATCGACTTCCGCCGTCTTTTGAGTGAGACCTTCGTCGTCGACGTCGGTATCAGCTCGGGTGGTGCCGAATGCCTGGCCGCGGCCTTCCCCGCCGACCTGATCCGGCGTGCCGCCCTCGCCGAGGGCAGCAGCGACCCGGCCGCGGTCGACGGCCTCGATGCCGCCTACGTCGAGGCGCTGAGCGCCGCCGCCCCCGGCTGTCTCACCGCGTCCGAGCTCGCCGCCACCGGCCTCGGCTGACGCTCAATCGGGGAGGTCGGGGGTGATGGGGGCGTAGAGCCAGGCGTCGAAGAAGTCGCCGAGGTCCTGGCCGCTGAGCTCCTCGGACAGGGCGATGAAGTCGTCGGTGGTCGCCGAACCGCCGCTGAACCGGCTCACCCAGGTGCGGAGGACCTCGAAGAAGACGTCGTCGCTGACGGTCAGGCGCAGGGCGTGCAGCGTGAGGCCGCCCCGTTCGTAGATGGCGTTGTCGAACATGCCGGGTGGGGTGGGGTCGCCGATCGGGCCCCAATCTCCCGTCATCTGGGCGAGGCGCTCCTGCGGCGAGTAGCTGGCCGGGCCGAACTCGGCCCACAGGTACTCGGCGTAGGTGGCAAAACCCTCGTTGAGCCAGATGTCCTGCCAGCGGGCGGGCGACACCGCGTCGCCGAACCACTGGTGCGCGAGTTCGTGCACGCCGATGATCTCGACGAGGAATGGGTCGTCGAGGATCCCGGGGGAGAACGACGACATGGTCTGCGTCTCGAGCGCCCCACCGAAGTTCTCGGGAGCGACCGCGATGCCATAGGCCTCGAACGGATACGGACCGAACAACTCGCTGTAGACCTCGATGGCCTGCCCGCTCACGGTGAAGGTCGCGGTCGCCAGGTCGGTCCACTCCGGGGGCGAGACGTTGCGCAACGTGATACCGGCCGGCCCCGGCTGCTCGACGACCTCGAGGTCGCCGATCAGCACCGTGGCCAGGTACGGCGCCATCGGGTGCGGATGGTCGAAGCTCCAGGTCGTCCAGCCCGGATCGGCGGGTGCGGTCGCCACGTTGAGTCCGTTGGCGGCGGCACTGACGCCATCGGGCACGGTGAGCTCGAACCGGAACAACGCCTTGTCGGACGGGTGGTCGTTCGCCGGGAACCAGGACCGGGCGCCATCGGGCTCGGCGAGCACGTAGGTGGTGGGGCCGTCGTCGAGCCAGCCCAGGGGGATCGGTGCGGCGTCCGACGACAGGTAGTCCGGAGGTGGGCCGATGTACTCGACCCCCACGACGACCGGATCGCCCGCCGCGCCCGGTGCCGGCAGCGCCACCACGAGCTCGTCCCTGACCCGGGTGAACCCGGTCGAGGTGCCGCCGACGGACACGGCCGTGACTTCGAACCCGATCAGGTCGAACGACAGCGCCACCGCCGGTTCCGTCAGCGCCGCCGTGATCGTCGCCGTCGCCGCGAACTCATCGGACTGCGGATCGTGCCGGATGGCCAGGAGGTAGGACTCGACGTCGTAGCCGCCGTTGCCGAGGCCGGGAAAGTACGGATCGTCGGCGTCGTCGTCCGGAACGTCGTCGAGCGTCGGCTCGGCGATCGTGACCGGGGCCGACGTGGGCGGCTCGGGGGTCACCGTCGTGGTAGTGGTCGTCGGGACGGTTGTGGTCGTGGTGGTCTCGGGGGCCATCTCGACGGGTGGCGACGTCGTCGTCTCCAGCGCGGTGGCCGAGGGGGCGCCGGCGCCGTCCGTCGCAGGGGCGCCCATGACCTCGTCGACGGTGTCGTCACCGCACGCCGACACGGCGAGTCCGGACACGGAGATGACGAGGCCAAGAGTCAGGAAGCGACAGGGGGACAGGCGGGCGGGCACGAGTCGAGACGGTACCGGCTCGGTTCGGTCGCCCCAGGTCACCAGCGGCGGAGGGTGGATTCGGTGGTGACGATGTGACGGCTGGTGGAGGAGGGGATCGTGTGGTGGATGTCGAGGAAGTGCCGGGCGCGGCAGCCGGTTTCTTCGCATTGGTGGTGGGCGCGGGCTTCGATGAGTCGGCGCTGGCGGGTGGTGGGGTGGCGGTGTCGAGGGCGAGGCGGGCGGTGATGATGACCATGCCGTCGACATCGACCCGCCACGCGACGTTGCGGGCGTCGTGGTGGCGGGCCGCGAGGTCGGCGGGGTCGAGGTGCCCCTCGGGCCCACGCGGCGATGGCGGTGCTGAGCGGTGACGCGGGGTACAGGCCGGCGAGGGCGATGAGCTCGGTTTCGGTGTCGGGTCGGGCGATCCGGACGTGTTCGCGGGCGGTGGCGGGTTCGATGTCGCACACCAGGCGGACACGCGTCGGGACCGATCGCTGGTCGACCGATCGATGCCGTGAGCGGAGATCCTTCAGACGTTCAGCAGGCCGTCGATCGGTGAGGCACCATCAGGGAGGAGGTCGTCCAAGTCGAGCCCGAACCAGGTCTGGGCCAGCGTTGCGTAGTAGTCGGTCATCGATGTCGTGGCGACGAGGTTGTCGGTCTCGTCGAGCTCGGTGAGCGACGGATGTTCGCCGTGCAGGCCCGTGTTGACGGCCCCGGCCAGCAGTGCGCAGGAGGCGGTGCCGTGATCCGTCCCGTTGCCGTTGCGCTCCGCTCGCCGCCCGAACTCACTCGTCGTGGCGACGAGGGTCGTTCCCGCTAGCCCGCGGTTGTCGAGGTCGTCGAGGAACGCGGCGATGGCGCCGCCGACCTCGGTGATCGGGCCGTCGTGGGCGCCGCGCCCGCCGGCGTGCGTGTCGAACCCGCCGATCTTCACGTGGATGATCCGCACGCCGACACCGGTGCCGAGGAGCCAGGCGGCCAGGGCGAGCTGATAGGAGAGCTCGCCCCCCGGATAGGTGGAGGTGTCAGTGCCCTCGTAGCCGGCGACGACGTCGGAGAAGGCGAGGGCGTTGGACACCCCACGGCGGGCGAAGCGAACCAGCTCAGGTTCGTCGTCGGGTCCCGTGCCCATCGTGCCCATGGCCTGGCGCAGGTTGGAAGCGAAATCGGAGCCGTCGTCGAGGTACCAGGTGCTTCCCGGGTCGGTGAGGCCGACGGTGACCGCCCGTTCGGAGAGCAGGGCCGGGGTCGGGCCACCGAGCGACACGCCGGTTATCGGGGCGCCGGCGTCGAGGCGGTCGGCCATCCGGCCGAGGAACCCGGTCGGCGGACGGATGGTGCCATCAGGGTCGGCGCCCCACCAACGCTGCTCCATCTCGAAGTGCGACTGGGTGCCGGTCGGCACACCGAGCCCCATGAGGACGGCGAGCCCCTTGTCGTTCAGCGGCGCCAGGCCTGGATGGAGGCCGTAGGTGTCGTCGATGACGACGATCTCCTCGGGCGCCGGGAGGAGGTCCTCGCCGCGCAGGTCGTACAAGCGGCCGTTGCCGTAGGGGACCAGGGTGGCCAGCCCGTCGTTGCCGCCGCTGAGCTCGACGACGACGAGCGCCCGCCAGCCGCTCGCCCGAGGCCAGGGTCGACGATGGCGCCGACTCGGTGGCGCCGCCGAACATGGAGGTCAACGGGGAGGCACTGCCGGAGCCGGATCCACCGCCACCCTGGCTCCACTGGTATAGACCGGCGCCCCCGGCGACCGTCGCCGCGCCGCCCATGACCCACCGGATGAACGCCCGCCGGTCGGTGGCGGGCCCGGCGGGCAGGCCAGCAGGCGGGTGGTTGGAGGGCACGGGCGCGGACGAGCTCGGCGGCGGCATCGGCGGCTGGTCGGGGGGCGAGGGGAGCGTCATGTCGGGTCCTGGCGATCGGGCCGGTCAGAGCAGGGAGAACTCGGGTGACGTGAGGGTCAGCATGAGCAGGAGCCGGAGGCGGCCATCGAACTCGGGAACCTCGCGCTCGACGGCGGTGAGGGTGGCGCGGGTGTGGTCCGTGATGTCGTAGAGGCCGCACCGGGTGAGCACGGCGTCGAACAGTCGGTTCAACGGTGTCTTCGAGCTCGGTGGGGAACGTCATCCCGGCCACGATGTTGCCTTTGGTCAGCACCTGGCTGGCCGCCACCCACCGCTGGTCATAGGGCCAGCCGGCGACGTTGGGCGGGAAGAACGGCACCTGGCCGAGCGACTCCAGCCACCACTGCTCCTCCTCGTCGACCGGTTCGTACTGGAGGGCCCGCAGGGCGCCGGTGACCCATTCGACGGGTTGGCGGGGACGGCTGTGGACCGACTCGGCGAAGCTGTCCGACCGGAGGATGGCCTCGACCAGCGGCAGGATCTCGAGGTCGTTGTCCCGGAAGATGGACGCCAGTTCGGAACGGGAGTCGTCGCTCGGGGCGGTGCCGGCGAGGAAGTGGTGGAGGCGCCCGGCGACGAATGGGGCGCAGGCGTCGCTGTCGCACACCGTGTCGACGATCATCTCCGCGGTCCAACGTTCTCGCCGGCCGAGGAACGTCAGCGGCCCCGCGTAGTGCGCTTCCGGATCGAACGAGACCTCGCCCGTCTCGTAGTTGACGCTCCAACCCGACAAGCCTCGGGCGGCGACCCGCACGTCGTCCTCGGTGTAGTTCCCGGGGCCGAGTGTCATGAGCTCCATCAGCTCTCGGCCGTGGTTCTCGTTGGGTGCGTCGCCTCGGGAATCGACGCCGTCGAGCCAGTAGAGCATGGCGCCGCTGACGGTCACGTCCTGGGCCAGCTGCCGGAAGTTGCCCAACGCGTTGCGCCGGAGGACGTGGTGCTGGCGCCACATGAGGTTGGTGGGGGACCGATCGACGCTCGATGTGAAGTGGTTGTGCCAGAACCACGTCAGTCGCTCGTGGAGCCGCGCCTCGGGGGTGAGCAGCCGCTGGATCCACCACTTGGGCAGGCTGTCGTACTCCTCGCCGGGCAGCTCACCGTCGACGTCGTCGTCGCTGAGCGCCCATCCGTCGTCGTCGAGCAGGGCATCGATCAACGCATCCGGGCCGGCGTCAACCCATTCGTCGACCTGACCCGGATTGGGTCCGAAGGTGGCGCGACGAAGGAGATGAGCGATCGACTCAGGGCGAGACACCATGCGGCCAACCGTAGATCGACATGCATGAGATAGCCATGAGGAACATCTTCATGTTCGCTTCATGGAGAACGTGGTCCGATGACGAGATTGTCCGAGCGCACCCCGTCCGCCCCCGCAGCTTGCGAGAATGCCGGCGTGCGCTTGCTGGTGGTGGAAGACGACCCGTCGCTCGGGCAGGTCCTGGTTCGGGCGCTGCGTGACGACGGGTATGCCGTCGACCTCGCCGATCGAGGTGTCGAGGCCCGCCATCTCGTCGAGGTCAACGAGTACGACCTGGTTATCCTCGACCTCGGACTGCCCGATGTGGACGGGTTGTCCTTGTGCCGGGAGTGGCGCACGGCGGGCCTCGGTCTGCCCGTGTTGGTGCTCACGGCTCGTGACGGCCTGAGCGACAAGGTGGCCGGACTCGATGCCGGCGCCGACGACTACCTGACCAAACCGTTCGACTACCCGGAGCTCGCGGCGCGCTTGCGGGCGCTCCTGCGACGCCCAGCCGATGCCCGCCCGACGGTGCTGGAGTTCGGCGACATCCGCCTCGATCCCGCCAGCCGCCGGGTATGGCGCGGCGCCATCACGGTGCCGGTGACCGCGCGGGAGTTCGCGCTCCTTCAAGTATCTGCTGCGTCGTCCCGGCGAGGTGCTCCCGAGGACCGAGCTGCTCGAGCACGTCTGGGACGCCAACTACGACGGCCTGTCGAACGTGGTCGACGTCCATGTCGCCAACCTCCGGCGCAAGCTCGACCTCCCGGGATCACCCGCCCCCATCGAGACCGTGCGCGGGGTGGGCTACCAACTGGTCGCGCCCGGGTCGCCCTCATGAACCTGCGCCGGGTCCGCGTGCAGCTCACCGTGTTGTACACGGCGCTGGCCGCCGCCGTGCTGGGCGGGATGGTCTGGTACGCCGCCGATCGGGGTGAGGACCGGATCTACGAGAGCGCCGACCGCGAGGCCGTGGAGACGGTGAACGATCTGGCCGTCGTCTTCTTCGACCGCGAGCAGATCGAGGTCTCGAACACGTGGTACGTGCACTGGGACCAGGACGCGGACGAGTACTGGGAGGACCCGTTCGGATCCACGTGGGTCGAGCTTCCGCTGCGGACCATCGCCGAACAGTCGAGTGGTTCGCCGAACTTCGAGCGTCACACCTTCCAGGACACGACCTGGCTCACCTACGCACGCCCGGTGGGCGAGTTCGACTGGGCGATCACCGCGATCGACCTGTCGCCGTACGCGTCCGACGTGAGCTCGCTGCGATGGCGGCTGGCCCTGGCGGCCATCGCCGCCATCATGGCCATGGCCGCCATCGGGTACTGGCTCGCCGGGCGGTCGCTCGAACCGGCTCGTCGGGCCGTCGCCCAGCAGCGGGACTTCATCGCCGACGCGGCCCACGAGCTGCGCACGCCGTTGGCAGTCATCCAGGCCTCGGCCAGCCACGTCCTGTCCAAACCGCGAGACGAACGGGTCTACCGTGAGTCCCTGGGCGAGATCCTGGCCGCCGCCGAACGAGCGGGGCAGGGGGTCGGCGAGCTGCTCGAGCTGGCCCGACTCGATGCCGGCCAGGCCCGCCCCCGGCTGGCCCCGCTCCGGGTCGACCTGCTCGCCGAGGAGGTCGCCGCCGCAGTGCGGATCGATGGCGTCACCATCGAGGCCACGCCGGGCGAAGCCCTGGTGGCCGACGCCGACTACGTGCTGATCCGGCAGGTCGTGGAGAACCTCGTCCGCAATGCCGCCGCCCGTTCGACCCTCGTGCAGCTCACCTCATCCCGTTGGGAACGGTACGCGGTGGTGCAGGTGGGCGACGACGGCCCGGGTTTCTCGCTCGATGTCATCGAGCACGTCTTCGACCGCTTCCGGCGGGGCGACGGTCGCGGTTCGAGCGGTCTGGGCATGGCGATCGCCCGGCGCATCGTGGAGGCGCACGGCGGCACGATCGATGCGCAGAACCGTCCCGACGGGGGTGGTGCGCTGGTGCGCTTCACGCTCCCGCTCGCCGACGACTGACCGTGGGGCGGTCGGTCCCGGACGTCGGCCGACCGAATGGCCGTTCGGGTGTTGGCCGTTCGGGCGCCGGGCAGCAGTCCGCCGCGGCATGGGTCAGGCCCGATGCCGATCTGGCCGAGGGACCGGCGGGGGGCGCCCGTCACGCGTTCGGCGATCAGGTCGACGGCCAGGTCCACGAAACGCGGATCATCGCCGGGCGTGGGGATGCGCAGCATGCGGATGCCGAGCGAGTCCGCGGTCGATCGAGCGACGGTGTCGAGGTCGTGGACCACCTCCATGTGGTCGGCGACGAAGCCGAGAGGCACGACGATCACCGTGGTCACCCCGTCGTCGTGTAGCGCGGCCAGGTGGTCGTTGATGTCCGGCCCCAGCCACGGCACCTGCGGTGGTCCGCTTCGGCTCTGGAAGACGACTCGGCGACGGAGGTCGCCCACAGCCGCCCGCTCGGCGACCAGCCGGGCCGCCTCGTCCAACTGACGTTCGTAGGCGCTGGTGCGAGCCATGGACTCGGGAAGGCTGTGGGCGGTGAAGGCCAGCGCCACGGTCGACCGATCGCCGTCGGCGAGGGGGCCGTAGGCGATCCGGAGGCCGTCGGCGAGGGGGCCGTAGGCGTTCCGGAGGCCGTCGGCGAAGGGGTCGATGAACCCCGGGTGGTCGAAGAAGGGCCGCAACTTCTCGATGACGGGCGCGGTCGGGCCGGCTGTGGCGCGAGCGGCCTCGATGTTCTCGAGGTACTGGCGACAGCTGGAGTAGGAGCTGTACGCCGACGTCACGAAGGCGACGGCGTGCCGGATCCCATCGCTACTCATGGCTCCCACGGTCTCGGCCAGAAAGGGGTGCCAGTTGCGGTTCCCCCAGTACACCGGGAGATCGAAGTCGCGAGCGGCCAGCGCGGCCCGGAGGCGAACGGCGAAGTCCCGGCACCACGGGTTCAACGGGCTGCGCCCTTCCACCGCCTGGTAGACGCCGGCCACCTCCGCCAGACGTTCGGGCGGGATGCCCCGGCCTCGGGTCACGTTCTCGAGGAACGGCATGACGTCGTCCGGTCCCTCGGGGCCGCCGAACGAGACCAGCAGCACCGCATCGATGGGTTCGGAGATCGTCACGTGGGGGATCCTACGGAAGGGAGTCGGGCGGGCGGTCGCTCTCACGGTCGGTGGTGGTCACGGGCGGATGAGCTCGTCTGGGGTGTCGTTGAACGAGGTCGCCGCTAGCTTCGCGCCGACTTGGGTGCTGGGCGGGACGCTCCGGAACCGAGTCGAGGTCAGCACCATTTTCGTTCGGGCGACACGCACTACCATCCTGGGCGCAACGTTGGCCGTGGCTGCTGCCGCCTTCGCCACGGAGGCGATCGGCGACCTGCCGCGTGCGTCCGCGGGCTCCGACCATCCGGAGTGGTATACGCACGACGTGCTCCCGGTGGCCGAGGCGGAAGTGCAGATGGCACACGCCATCGCCGACGCCGATCGCGCCGAGCGGTTGCTCGACGAGGCACGCCACGAAACGTCACGACTCGAGGCGGAACGACAGGCCCTCGCGGGCCGGGACCTCCAACTGTTCGTCGCGCTGCGTGAGGCGGCCGAGCAGGCGAGTGCGCTGGCGGTCGACACCTTCGTGGCGGGAGGCACGATCGACGAGCTCGACCTCGTCTTGAGCTCGACCGGATCCGAGGATGCCAGCTGGCGGTTCTCGCTCGCCCAGGAGCGCACTCGAATCACCGCCGATGCCGTCCGGGAGTTCGAACGACTTCGGGAGGCGGCGGGGGCTCGCCTGAGCGATCTGTCCGCCGAGATCGACCAGGCCGCCGCCGCGGTCCACGACGCCGAGTTCGAGCATTTCATCGCCGCGCTGACCCTCGCGGAATCGGCCGTCGAGCTGACGATCGCCCAGGCGTGGGAGCGAGCGGACCTGGCCACGTCCGACGGGCGTTTCGGCGCCATCCCGGAGTCGGATTGGGCGGAGCTGCGGCACTGCGAGTCGACGGACAACTACGCAGCCGTCGACCCCACCCGGTCGTTCTACGGGGCGTACCAGTTCACGGTCGAGACGTGGGGAACCGTGGGCGGTGTCGGCAATCCGGCCGACGCGACACCCGAAGAGCAAGACGCCCGGGCGCGCATCCTGTATGCCGAGCGCGGCCGCCAGCCGTGGCCCGTCTGTGGCCGGTGGCTCCCGGTGCGAGGGACCCCCACCGGCTGAGGCCGAGAGGGCGTCGGACGGAGCGACCCGCCGATCAGCCCCCGAGGAGTCGGTTGATCCCTCGAGCCATACGGCTGGGCTCGGGCGGCGCCCATCCCTCGGGCAGCAGTGCCGGAGCGACCTCGGCGAGGGCGGTGAGGACCTCGACGGTCGAGGGGTTGACCATCCGGTAGGGCCCGACGACGAGGGTGGGGACTGTCTCGTTGCCGTTGGCGATCGAGCGCACGACGGCGGCATGGCCCGGATCGTCCCAGATGTTGCGCTTGTCGAGCTCGATCCCGGCTCGGTCGAGGTCTCGTTCGAGCCGGTTGCAGAAGGGACAGCCGGGCCGCCAGTAGAAGATGACCGGGCTGGAAACGGCGTCGGTCACTCGGTGCCTTCCTCGACGAGGCAGATGGCTCGTCGATCGCCTTCGGTCCACGATTCGGACGAGGGCTGGATGATGACGTACCTGGCGTCGACGAGACCCTGGGCCGACAGCTCGTTGCCGCAGGCCTCGGTGGCCTGCAGGAGGATCTGCGGAGGGTCGTAGGCAGCGTCGGCCGTACCGACGGCGACCATGGCGGCGACGCGGTGGGAGTGGGCGCTCTCGCAGGGCACGGACAACACGTCGGCGATGGCGCCAGCGTCGGTGTCATCGAGCCCGACGCACATGTTGGTATCGAGCTCGTAGACGGAGACGACCCGGGGACCGGTGGACGCGATCGGAGCCGTGGCGTCGTCGCGTGTGCTGCCCTGGGCCTGGGCCATCAAGGCGATGCCGCCGATGCCCACGGCGGCCACCGTCACCGCGGCCAGGGCACCGGAGGCGACGGGTGCTTTGGCGACGGCCCGGCGCACGATGCCCGGCTGGGGCGGCCGCGCCGGGCGGGTGGATGGTCGTGGCGCCGCGGTGGTGGTGCGGGCGGTGGGGGCGATGTCGCGGGGCGCTGAGGGCTCGGGCGCCGTCCTCGGCACAACCGGGTCGGCCCAGGTCGGGGCGTCGAGCGGCGGGAACAGGTCGACGATCGGATCCGATGCGGCGACCCGAGTGGCAAACGGTTGCGAGATGGGACCCGATACCGCGGGGTAGTGCGGGTAGGGCTGGGTGAGGTCGATGATGCCGCCGTCCGGGCGACGCACGACGGGTTCGGGTGCGCTCGGCGGAGGGGTCGCCGGGATGTGCACGATCGGGCGGTCGAGCACGGCGAGGGTGGTTTCGGCCGGAGCGGTCGCTCGTGTGGTCGGCGTCGCAACCGCGGCGGGGTGTTCCCACCAGCGACCGACGACATCGGGATGCAGCTCGGGCGGGTACCAGCGCCGGTCGCTGGCGAGCCACCAGCCCGGACCCGGTTTGTCCCATGCCTCCATGACGTCAGGCTACCTGAGCGGCGTTGGGGTCGATAGAGGTTCGACCTGGGCCGTCAGGCTCCACTTTCGAGACCTCCAGTGGTCAACAGGCCCATCCTGCCCGGCCTGGGCGCCGGCATGGGGTTTCAGCGAGCCGGGTCGACCTTGAACTCGACCAGGTCGGAGACGAGCCCGTTGCGGGCCCGCTGGCTGATCGCGTGGCGCTCGTACAACCGGGTCGTGGCGAAACCGAAGCGGCTCACATGGTCGGCGAGTCGCGCGCCCTCGGCGATCGCGGCGGCGATGGGGTCGTCGGCCAGCCGGTCGAAGTAGCCGGCGTCGACCGCCGCCTCGGGGTCGTACCCCTGGGCCAGTGCCGTTGCGTGGTGGAGGTGCCGCCTGGACAGGCGGTCGGCGGCCAGTTCGAGTGCGAACCGCGGGACCGGCATGCCGATGTTGACCTCGTTCATACCGATCTTGAACGAGCCGGGTTGCCCGATGCGCACGTCGAAGGCCAACAGCAAGATGGCCCCCATGGCGAGGGCATGACCGGTGGCCGCAACCACCGTCGGCGCCGGGTGCTCGTAGATCTGCAAGGCGAGCTCGGCGCCCGCTCCGAGGAGGGCCCGGGCGCTGTCCGGCCCGGCTTCCATACCCGCGAGGTCGAAGCCGGCACAGAAGCGCCCCGGCCGCCCGGCGATCACGAGCGCCTTGGCGTCCGCCGCGGAGACGATGGCTGCGGAGATGTCGGCGATCAGGGAGTGGGACAAGGCGTTGGCCTTGCCGTCGTCGATGGTGATGACGGTGACCGCACCATCGGTGCGGGACGTCACGGAGGAGGGCGCAGCATCGGTCATGGAGGATGAGGATACGTCTGCCGAGCCGGGCGGTCTTCGTCCGCGTCACTCGTCGTCGGAGATCGATGGTCGGAGATCGATGCGGAGGCTTCGAGGCGATGACCGCCCCGTAGCCTGCCGGGGTGATCCTCGTCGACGCCGACTCGGTCTCGGTCGCCCGTCCGGGCCGGCCGCTGTTCAGCGAGTGTTCGCTGACGATCACGAGCGGCGACCGCATCGGCCTGGTCGGCCTCAACGGCACCGGCAAGTCGACGCTCATGCGGGTCCTGGCCGGGATCGACGAACCGGAGAGTGGAACGGTGCGCCGAGGCCGCGGCGTGCGGGTGAAGATGCTCGATCAGACCGCCCCCCTCCCGCCGGGGACCGCGCTCGATGCGGTCGGCGGCGGATGGGAGGCCAAGGCGGTGCTCGACCGACTCGGCATGTCGGACCGGCTCGACCGAATGGTCGACGAGCTGTCCGGAGGGGAACGCAAGCGGGTCGCCCTGGCCGAGGCGCTGATCGACCCGGCGGAGCTCCTGCTGCTCGACGAACCGACCAACCATCTCGACATCGACGCCATCGAATGGCTGGAGGACCGGCTGGCGGCCCATCGGGGCGGGCTGGTTCTCGTCACGCACGACCGGCACGTCCTCGACCGGGTGACCAACCGCATCGTCGAGCTCGACCGGGGGCGAGCGTACGTCCACGAGGGTGGGTACCAGTCGTACCTGGACAGCCGAGCCGAACGCGAAGATCAGGCCGTGCGTGCCGAATCGGTGCGCAAGAACCTCGCCCGTATGGAACTGGAATGGTTGCGTCGCGGCGCTCCCGCCCGGCGTCGCAAGCCGCGATCCCGGTTGGCCCAGGCGGCCTCGGTGATCGACGGTCGCCCGGAGCCGAAAGCCCGCCGGGGCGAGCTCGACCTCCACATCGACACCCCGAGGCTCGGTCGCCAGGTCGTCGAGCTCCACGGTGTCGGGGGCGGGTCCGCCGGACAGCTGTTCCACGGTCTGGACCTCATGCTCACCGACGAGACGCGGCTGGGCATCGTGGGACCGAACGGCGCGGGGAAGTCGACGCTGCTCGACATCATCGCCGGACGCCGGACGCCCGATGAAGGCCAGGTGGTGCACGGGCCGACGGTCCGCATCGGCTACTACGACCAGACGGGTCGTGAGATGGACCTCGAGCGACGCGTCCGCGATGTCGTCGCCGGGTCGGGGGAACCGGATTGGCGAGACGCCGCGTTGCTCGAGCGATTCTGGTTCGACGGCGATGCCCAATGGGCGCCGGTCGGGCTGCTGTCGGGAGGCGAGCGCCGTCGACTGCAGCTCCTCCTCGTCCTGCACGAGCGGCCGAACGTGCTGCTGCTCGACGAGCCGACGAACGATCTCGACATCGACACCCTCCGGGTGCTCGAGGACTTCGTCGACGACTGGCCCGGGGCGCTCGTGGTCGTGAGCCACGACCGCGCGTTCCTCGAGCGCACCGTCGACGATGTGCTCGTGCTCGATGGTCGGGGCGGATCGAGCCGCCACCTTTCCGGGTACGCCGGCTGGCTCGAGGCGCGGGCGGCGGCGCGCTCAGGTGGTGGTCCCGCTCCGGCTCCGGTGTTCGCCGCCGCGTCGTCGTCGACCACATCACCCGAGGGCGGGAGCCGGTCTGTCGGAGCGGGAGCGAAGCGTCGGTCAGGGCCGTCGATCAAGGCCGACATCCGGGCCGCCGAACGGGAGATCGGCCGACTGACCACCGAACGCGACGAGCTGGTGGCCGAGGTATCGGCCCCCGGGGCCGATCACCGGTCACTCGCCGAGTCGGCCGTCCGTCTGAGCGAGGTGGAGGCCGCGTTGGCCGCCGCCGAGGACCGCTGGATCGAGCTGCACGACTGAGCGCCCGACGGGCGCGGTACGACTGAGCGCCCGACGGGCGCGGTACGACTGAGCGCCCGACGGGCGCGGTACGACTGAGCGCCCGACGGGCGCGGTACGACTGAGCGCCCGACGGGCGCGGGCACTCGAGTCAGCGAGCGATGATGCCGTAGGCGCCGGTCGGCACGATCGACAGGATCACGCGCTGGTCGGCCACCATCGCGGCCCGGTACTCGGCCCAGTCCGGATGGTCCTCGGATCGGATCGCCCGGTAATAGGCCACGAGCGCATCGGCTGTGGGGTCGTCGGGTTCGGTGGCCACATCGCTGAGCTCGGCGTGACCGTCGATGACGACATACGACCAGAAGTCCTCGGCGCTCACATGCAGCGACACCCGTGGGTCACGCCGGGCGTTGGCGGTCTTGGCCCGCGTGGCCGTGACCGACATCTTGATGCGGTCGCCGTCGACGTAGTACGTGATGTTCGACAACTGGGGCCGACCGTCTCGCTTCAGCGTGGCCAAGACGCCGTTGCGGCGCGGGCGGACGAAGTCGAGGGCAGCGGCGATCTCCATCTACCGAGCGTAGAGCTCCGCCGGGCGAGGGCCGGGCCGGGATGGGGTTCCGATAGCCTCGATCCATGGCAATCGACGTGGAACAGACTGTCCTGATCATCACCGATACCGCCCACGAGAAGATCCTCGAGATACGCGCCGACGAGGATGATCCTGCGGGTCTGGGGCTCCGTATCGAGGTCACCGGCGTGCGTGGGGTCGACTACGTGTACGACCTCTCGTTCGAGGATCTGGTCGATGCGGATCCCGACGATGTGCAGATGACGATCCGCGATCTCATCGTCATGATGCCGCCCGACACCATCCCGCTGCTCCAGGGCGCCACGCTCGATCTGCCGAGCATCCCGGGCCAGAGCGGGCTCGTCATCCGCAACCCCAACCGACCGAACCCGCTCGGCGATCTCGCCAACCTGGAGTTGTCAGGCGACCTGGCGGCCAAGGTGAGTCAGCTGCTCGAGCAGCGCATCAACCCCGCCCTTGCCGCGCACGGTGGGTACGCCGCCCTCGTCGGGGTCGACGATGACAACAAGGTGTACGTCTCCATGGGTGGCGGCTGCCAGGGGTGCTCGATGAGCGCCGCCACGCTTCAAGAAGGCATCCGCCGCGGGATCATGGAGGCGCTCCCCGAGGTCGCTGACGTCGTCGACGCGACCGACCACTCCTCCGGCGCCAGCCCCTACTACAGCTGACCCACGCGCAAACCCCGCCTAACCCGTCCACCTACCCACCCGCCCACCCGCCCCCTCACCCGCCCACCCAACCCCTAATTTGGCGAGATTTCACCGGTGACAGGGGAAACTGCGCCGTAGATCGCCGCCGAGCGGCCTCCAACTGAACGGCTCCCTGCTTTCTGACGACATGATTCTGCTCGGACCGACGATGGCTGACCAGTACGGCCTGATCTCGCGCCCTGACGCCCGATCGATCGGCCTGAGCGACCGCCGAGTCGACGCCTTGGTCCAGAAGGGTCTCATGGCCCGGGTTCAACCTGGGGTGTTTCGATCGGTCGACCATCCACCTTCGTGGGAGAGCGAGCTTCTGGCGGCCTGCCTGTCCACCGGAGGCGTGGCGAGCCATCGCTCGGCGAGCTTCGTGCGGGAGTTCGACGGGATCCGGCGGCCTCGCCGTCCCGAGGTGACCGTGGGCCCAATGGGCCTCGCCGACGAGGTGCCATCGTGCATCGGACGACGCAATGGGAGTCGCTGAACCGGACGACGTGCCGGGGCATCCCCGTGACGGGCGTCGAACGTACGTTGCTCGACCTCGGGGGTGTGGTCAACGGGGCACGCGTGCACCAGGCGGTCGACGATGCCATCCGCCGGAACCTCACCACTCCGGATCGGCTGGTCGCGACGCTCATCTCCCACGCCCGGCGAGGGCGGGACGGCTCGGCATCGCTTCGAGCGGTCCTCGAAACGACCCTCGCCGAGCTTCGCGTTCCTTGGAGCGAGTGGAGCCGCTGGGTGAGCGATCTCCTCGTCCGTTCCGGCTTGCCGGCCCCCGTGCTGGAACACGAGGTGTCGCTGCCGGGCGGCTCCATCCACGTCGACCTCGCCTACCCGCACGACCTGGTGGCCATCGAGCTCCAGAGCCACACGTGGCATCGGGGTGCCGGCCCGTTCGAGAGCGATGCCCGTCGCCGGGTGGCCTTGACCCTCGCCGGCCTGGGGCGGCCGGGGGCGGGCCGGGCCGGGGGGGTTATGGGAGGGAGCGGCGGACTGTGGCAACGACACCGGCGGCGTCGAGTCCGAGCCGGGCCAGGATCGAATCCGGTTTGCCGTGCTGGTAGTAGTCGGTGGGAACACCCATGACCCGCACGCGGGTCGTGGCGTCTCGATCGTCGAGCGCGTCGCGGATCGACGCTCCGATGCCGCCATCGCGCAAGCCGTCTTCGATGGTGACCACCAGCTGGTGCCGGGCCGCGTCGTCGAGCATGAGGTCGTCGAGCGGCTTGACCACCCGTGGATCCCACACCGTGGCCACGATGCCCTCGGCCGCCAGTTCGTCGGCGGCCTGCTGACACGCACCGAGCATCTTGCCGACGCCGATCAGGCACACCCGGCCGTCGCCGTGGCGGGCCCGGCGCGCCCGGAGGCCCGACCCAACCTCGGCTTCGCCGACATGGGGGGCGGCGGTCTTCGGCCAGCGGATGACGGCGGGGCCGTCGTGGACGAGCTCGACGGCGTCGGTCAGCATCACCTGGAGCTCCTGGTACGACGATGGCGCGAACATCGTCATACCCGGCACTTTGCTCATCAGGACCATGTCGAGAACGCCGTGATGTGAGGCGCCGTCGTCGCCGGTGATGCCGGCTCGGTCGAGACAGAAGACGACAGGTTGGCGGTGGAGCCCGACATCGAGGTTGACCTGGTCGAACGCCCGGGAGAGGAACGTCGAGTACACGGCCACCACCGGCCGGAGCCCGGCCAGCGCCATTCCGGCCGCGGCCGTGACGGCGTGCTGCTCGGCGATACCGACGTCGATGCAGCGCTCGGGGAATCGCTCACGAAACGGCAGCAGGCCGGTGGAGTCGGGCATGGCCGCGGTGATCGCCACCAACTCCGGGTGCTGCTCGCCGAGCTTCACGATGGTCTCGGAGAACGCCGCCGTGTAGGAGTCGGGTTTGAGATCCGACAAGTCGTGCATGTTCTTGACGAGATCGTTCTCAGCCGGCGCGTACCCTCGACCCTTCTGGGTGAGGACGTGGACGACCGTCGGGCCGTCGAACTGCGCGGCGTTCGACAGCGCGGCCTCGAGCTCGGCGACATCGTGACCGTCGAACGGGCCGAGGTACTTCACGCCCAGGGTCTCGAAGAACGCCATCGGCTCCCACATCTGGCGGATAGCGGCCTTGGTGGCGTTGATCGTGCGGTCGAGCCGCTCGCCGACCCACGGGACGTTCTCGGCGATCCGCTCGAGGACGGCCTGGCGGCGCATGTACACCGGGTTGGCGCGGATGCGGATCAGGCTCTCGGACAGCTTGGAGATGGTCGGGGCGTACGACCGGCCGTTGTCGTTGAGGACGATGGTGACGGTGCGACCACTGTGGCCGAGGTTGTTGAGGCCCTCGAACGCCATGCCTCCGGTCATCGAGCCGTCGCCGATCACCGCGATCACCCGGCGGTTCGACTCGCCCTGCGACTCCAGCGCCGTGGCCAACCCGTGGGCGTAGCTGAGGACCGTGGAGGCGTGGCTGTTCTCGATCCAGTCGTGGGGAGACTCGGCCCGCGACGGGTAACCCGAGATGCCGTCGGCCTGGCGCAGATGGGTGAACCCGGCGGCGCGGCCGGTGAGGAGCTTGTGGACGTACGCCTGATGGCCGGTGTCCCACAAGATGATGTCTCGTGGGGAGTCGAACACCCGATGGAGCGCGAGCGTGAGCTCGACCACGCCCAGATTCGACCCCAGGTGACCGCCGTGCTCGGACACGGCGTCGACCACGAACGCGCGGATCTCTCCCGCCAGTTCATCCAGCTGCGTCGGGGAGAGCCGACGGACGTCGGCGGGCCCGGTGATGGCATCGAGGAGCATGCGCTCGTCAGTTCTCCGGAGGCTCAACGGCTCCGGCGACGGCCGGAGACGACACCAGCGACTCTACCTCCTCGACTGGGGTCGCTGGCATGCGGGCTCGGACGATGTCGATCCGGGCGAGGACCCAGGTGCCGAGGCCGTAACCGGCGGCCAGCACGATGAGCCCGCCCACGGCATCGATCCAGTAGTGGTTGGCGGTGACGACGATGCCGAACACGGTCCCCAAGGGGTACACGATCATGGCGGCTCGGCTCAGGCGGCTGCGGAGAACCGGGTAGACGGCCAGCAGACACCAGGTCGACCAGCCGACGTGGAGGCTCGGCATGGCGGCGTACTGATTGGAGATCTCCTGCATGGTCCCGGAGTCGAAGGACCACAAGCCGCCGACATCGGCGAGCGTGTCGACGAAATCGTGGCCGGGCTGACAGCCCCCGTAGGGCCCGCAGTCCCCGAGCAGCCGGGGCGGCATCAGCGGGAACGTGGCGAAACCGATCAACGCCAGGCCCGTCATCGAGGCGAGCGTCGCCCGCCACTGCCGGTAGCGCTTCGGGTGTCGGCGATACAGCCACACCATGACGCCGAGCGTGACGATGAAATGGAGGCTGCCGTAATAGATGTTCCAGAACCGTAGGAAGGCGTCGGCGCTGTCGAACCAGTCCTGAATCGTGGCCTCGTGGTACAGGCCCATCGAGCCCTCGAGGTCGATCACCCGCTGGGCGTTGGTGAGGGCGCGGCTCGGCGACACGGCGGCGGAGCCGAACTGGTTCCGGATCGACGTGTAGACGGCGTAGAAGGTGCCAGCAAAGGCGACCTCGAACCACCACTTCAGGCGCGGTGGTCGGGTGTAGGAGTCCTCCGCGCGCACCATGTCGTGATGGTAACGATGTGACGCAACGGTGACATGGCGCTCACTCAGCGGCTTGTACTCGCGGCCCGCTGACGCGAGCTCAGCGGCTTGCGCTCAGCGGGCTTTGTCCAAGAAGCGTTCGAGTTCCACGATGACACGGGTGACGCGGCCGGCGGCGACGAGGCCGCGTTCGTCGTGGGCGTGCACGGTGAACGTCAGGCGGCGGCCTTCGACCCGCTCCAGCTTGGCCTCGGCCTCGACTCGACCGCCGATGGGGGTGGGCTGGACGTGGTCGAGTTGGACCCGCATCCCGACCGAGGTCTCGGAGGCGCCGAGCCGCCCTTGGAGCGCGGCGACGGTGGCTTCCTCACACAGTGCGAGCACTCGGGGAGTCGACAAAACGGGGACTTCGCCTGAGCGCATCGCTATGGCGGTATCGGCCTCACCGACCACCAGCGCGACCTTGGCCTGCAAACCGGGTTCGACGGGCATCGTCGGTACGATAAACCGGCACGTCGTCCCCGGCTAGTCGGTCCACCCGAACAGGCAGCGTGTCGCTGGCGGTCCCCATGGGTCCGGCGGGGATGCCGACCATCGTCTGGAGGA
Organism: uncultured Acidobacteriota bacterium; assembly: GCA_963732655.1. Lineage (GTDB taxonomy): Bacteria > Actinomycetota > Acidimicrobiia > Acidimicrobiales > SHLQ01 > CAVTWS01. The sequence continues at coordinate 1,150,891 of CAVTAI010000017.1, forward strand.
AGACCGGTGCTCGAGGAATCGACGATCAGACGAACGCTCACCGCGGCGCTGGCCAACGGTGGCGACTTCGCGGAGGTCTTCGTGGAGGACCGGCGGGGTACCTCCGCAGTGCTCGACGACGGCCGAGTCGAGGAGCTCACCTCGGGCCGCGATCGGGGCGCCGGCATCCGGGTCGTGGTCGGCGAGACGACCGGTTTCGCCCATACCGCCGATCTCAGCGAAGCGGGCCTGCGCACGGCGGCCGAAGCGGCGTCTGCGGCCGCTCGCGGTGGCGGCGGCGGCGTCCGGGAGGTGGCGCTCGGGTCGGCCGTCGCGCCGGGCCGAGGCATCGAGATCGTGCTGCAACCCCACACCGTTCCCAAGGCCACGAAGGTCGCGCTCCTCAGCCGCGCCGACGATGCCGCTCGCTCGACCGGCGGCGCCATCAGCCAGGTCGCCGCCCGATACCGGGACAGTCGCCGGCAGATCCTCGTCGCCAACAGCGACGGCCTGCTCGCCTCCGACGACCAGGTGCGCGTCATCTTCTCGGTCAGCTGTGTCGCCGTGGGCGACGCCGGCATGCAGACCGGCTACAAGTCGGTCGGCCGAACCATCGGCTTCGAGCTGTTCGACGAGGTCGACGTCGAAGGAGTGGCCCGGGACGCGGCCACGCAGGCGTTGACCAAGCTCACCGCCCGCCCGGCGCCCAGCGGCGCCCTTCCTGTGGTCGTCGGCCCCGGAACTGGTGGCGTGCTGTTCCACGAGGCGTGCGGACATGGCTTGGAGGCCGACCATGTGGCCAAAGGCGTGTCCGTCTACGCCGGCAAAGTCGGCCAACTCGTGGCCGCCCCCACCGTCACCTTGATCGATGACGGCTCGATGCCGGGCGAGTGGGGCAACGTCGCCATCGACGACGAAGGCCACCTGGCTCAGCGCAACGTGTTGATCGAGAACGGCGTCCTGACCGACTACATGTGGGACTTCCTCCGCGCCCGCAAGGAAGGTCGGCCGAGTTCGGGCAACGGTCGCCGTCAGAGCTACCAGCACCTCCCGATGGTGCGGATGACCAATACCTACCTCGCCGCCGGGACCGAGGATCCTGCGGCCATCGTCGCCGGCACCGAGCGGGGCATCTACATCGCCAACCTCGGGGGTGGCCAGGTGAACACGACGACCGGCGACTTCGTGTTCGGCATGGTCGAGGCGTACATGATCGACAACGGCCAGCTCGGCGAACCCATCCGCGAAGGCAACCTCATCGGCAACGGACCCGAGGTGCTCCGCCGTATCGAGGCCATCGGCACCGATTTCGCCATGGGCTCTCCCGGCACCTGCGGCAAGGACGGCCAGGGGGTTCCGGTCGGCGACGGCACACCGACCATCCGGGTCGAGCAGTTGACCGTCGGCGGCACTGCGGTCTGACGTCGGCATGAGCGAACTGATCGAAACAGCCCAGCGGATCCTCGGATGGGCACGCGGCGACGAACAGGTCGAGGTCGTCCTCGTCCGCCAGCGCGAGACCGACATCCGCGCCTATGAGGGCGACATCGAGGCCTTCACCGCGGCGGAAAGCCTCGGCGTCGGCATCCGTGTCGTGCGTGACAGCCGGCAAGGCTTTTCCTACGCCGGCACCCTCGACCCCGCGGAGCTCGGCGAGGTGCTGGCCGAGGCGCGTGACAACGCCGAGTTCGCGACCCCTGATGAACACCTGGGCTTGGCCCACCACGATGGCGTGGCGTTCGCCGACCTCGACCTCTATGACGAATCGCTCGACCGGGTGAGCGCCGCCGACAAGATCGCCATGGCCTTGGAGCTCGAACGAGCCGCACGATCGGCCGACCCCCGGATCTGCGGAATCGACAGCGCCGACTACGGCGACGTGGCCTCGGAATCGGTGGTCGCCAACACGCTCGGCATCCTCGCCCACAGCCGCGAGACCAGTGCGTACGTGTCCGTCGGTTCGGTCGCCGCCGAAGGCGACGACCGTCAGGAAGGCTACGGCTTCAGTGTCGGCCGGTCGCCGGGAGCGCTCGACCTGAACCGGGCGGTCACCGACGCCACCGACCGTGCCACCCGGCTGCTCGGGGCGACTCCGCCGCGCAGCGGCCGGATCACCGTGGTCTTCGACCCCTACGTCACCGCCCAGTTCCTCTCCATCGTCGGCGAGACCTTGAACGGCGACGCCGTGATGAAGGGACGGTCGTTGTTCGCCGATCGCCTCGGCGACCTCGTCGCCTCGCCGCTCGTGACGGTCGTCGACGACCCCACCGACCGGCGGGCGTTCACCGCGTCGACCGCCGACGGCGAGGGTCTGGCCACCCGGCGCGTCTCGCTGATCTCGGCCGGTCGGCTCGACGGTTTCGTGCACGACACCTATTCGGCCCGTCGTCTCGGCGCCACATCGACGGGTTCGGCCGTGCGAGGTGGGTTCCGGACCACGCCCTCGGCCGGAATCCAAGCGCTCACCCTGGTCCCGGGCTCCCGGTCACAGGTCGAGTTGATGGCGTCCATCGACGACGGCCTCCTCGTGCAGGAGGTCTCCGGTCTGCACTCGGGGGTGAACCCAATTTCGGGTGACTTCTCGACCGGCGTGGCCGGTCTGCGGATCCGGTCGGGACAGCTCGCCGAACCGATCCGGGAGGCGACCATCGCCTCCACGATCCAGCGCATGCTGCTCGACGTGGTCGAGGTCGGCGGGGACATCGAGTGGTTGCCCATGGCGGCCGCGGGCGTCTCGTTGGTCATCGCCGATGTCACGCTGTCGGGTCGCTGAGGCGCCCCGTTCGATGAACTCGGGGTCGGATCACGCCCGTATGGATCTGCTCGATCTCGGGCAGGCCATTGTCGAGCGGGCGCGTCCCAGCGAGCAGGTCGAGGCGTTCGTGGCCCGGAGCCGGAGCACGTCGGTGCGCGTTCATGGCGGAGCGGTCGAGTCGTTCACCCGAGCGGAGTCGTTCGGGGTCGGCGTGCGGGTCATCGCGGACCGGCGTCAAGGGTTCGCCCACTGCGGGAGCTTCGAGCCCTCGGCGGTCCACGAAGCGGTCGAGGAGGCGCGGGAGAACGCCCGGTTCGCGGAACCCGACGAGTGGGGTGCCCTGCCCGAACCTGACGGCGTCCCGTACCCGGACATCGATGGGTGGTCCGAGGCACCAGGACGGTTCGGTGAGGCGGCGAAGGTCGACCTGGCGTTGGCTCTGGAGCGTGACGCGCTGGCCCTCGATCCCCGGGTCACCGCCTCGAAAGCGGCGAGCTACGGCGACTCGATGGGCGAGGTGGCGATCGTCAGTTCCACCGGTATCCGTTGCCTCGAACGGGGCGCCTCGTGCAGCGCCTCGGTGGTCGTGGTGGGGCGGGACGACACCGGTGCCACGACCGGCTGGGGGGTCGACGCCACCCGCGATCCGTCGTCGCTCGACACGCGGCGGGTGGCGGCGGACGCCGTTCACCGGGCGGTCCGGATGCTCGGTGCCGGCCAACCCTCATCCCGCCGGATCACGATCGTGTTGGAACCGCGGCTGGCTGCGTCGCTGCTCGGTATCGTCGCCGGGATGCTGTCGGCCGAACGGGTGGCCAAGGGTCGGACCCCGTTCGCGGGTCGTCGCGGCGAACAGATCGCCAGCCCGCTCCTCACGCTCACCGAGGACCCGACCGACACCCGCTCGCTGGGCGCCGACGTGTGCGACGGCGAGGGCCTGGCCTCCCGAGCCACCGTGTTGATCGCGGATGGCGTGCTGAAGCAGTTCGTCACCGACACCAGCACGTCTCGCCGCCTCGGACTCCCACCGACCGCGTCCGCCCTGCGCGGGTCCGCCAGCACGCCCCACCCCGGTGCTCGCCTCCTCGTGGCCGCCCCCGGCGCCGTCGACCGGTCGGACCTGCTGGCTCGCGTCGACGACGGTCTCTTCGTGACCGCGCTGTCCGGCCTGCACTCCGGCGTCAACGCCATCAGCGGCGACTTCTCCGTCGGGGTCGAGGGTCTCGTGATCCGGCACGGCGAGCTCGCCGAACCGGTGCGTGAGGCGACTCTGGCCAGCACCGTTCCGAAGATGCTGCTCGGCCTCGGGATCGTCGGTGCCGATCTCGAGTGGATTCCCGGCGGTTCCGGCATGGTGTCGCTCGCCGTCGACGACATCGCCCTCAGTGGAACATGAGATCGGCCGCGGTTGGGCTCGGCAGCCCCCTGATGCCTATTTGGTGACGAGGGTGATGGTGCCGGCGACCAGGGCCGCGACGGCCGGTTCGACGGAGGCGGTGGGGACGGCGACGGTGACGGCGTGTTCGCCGACGGCGATGACGACGCCGCCAGTGAGGGTCGATGCCGTACCGTCGCCGCCCAGCAGCGGATCGGCCCAGGCCACGAGATCGACCGGGTCGCCCGGGGTGAGCTCGGGCGTGGCGCCGGAGATGGGCACCGCCAGCCCTCGTGAACCGGCCGGAGCCAGGCCCCCGATGCCGATGTCGCCTTCGAGCAGGATCTCTCCTGCGACCAGGGGCCGGCCGGCGATCACGCCGGGCGGGAGCTCGCCCAGGGCCGTGGCCGGCACGACCACCAGGGGGATCTCGGTCCGAGCGACCTGAGCGGTGTCGACCTCCGCGCCGGCTGGGATGCCGGTGCGGGCGACGATCACCGTGGTGGTCTCACCCCACCGTAGGCGGGCCTGCTCGGCGGCGCGTTGGGTGTCGTGGACGTAGGCCGATGTGGTGACGGCGAGGACGCCGACCCCGAGCCAGCGCACGAAGCGGTGCCGGCGGGCAAACCGGCGGGCGCGGCTGCGGATCAACAGGATCGACCAACGTGACATGACCGACTCCCCGGGGTGGGGTGAGGACGCAGGGCTGTCCGTCGACAGCGAAACCGGCCCGGCATCGATGTCCCGGTGCGGGTGCACCGCGGGGACATGCCGGAGCGAAGAGCGTCAGCTCGAGGAGCTGCCGGAGCTCGAGGAGCTGCCGGAGCTCGAGGAGCTGCCGGAGCTCGAGGGGCTGCCGGAGCTCGAGGGGCTGCCGGAGCTCGAGGGGCTGCCGGAGCTCGATGTCGTCGCCGGCGAAACGCTGCTCGAATCGCTCGAGCTGGATGACGACGACGAGTCGGAGCTGCTCGAGGATGACGTGGAGGCCGATGTCGAGTCCGCCTTCCGAGACCCGTGGTCGTTCTTGTAGAAGCCGTCTCCTTTGAACGTGATGCCCGGCGCCGAGAAGATCTTTCGGACTTCGCCCTGGCCGGCCTTGATGCAGCCGGCGGGACCGCCCGTAACCGGGCAGACAGTCAAGGGGTCGTCGCGAAACGACTGCACCATGTCGAAACGTTCCCCGCAGGTGCTGCAGCGGTAGTCGTAGGTGGGCATCGATCCTCCATCGGCGTTCTGCCACGACAGCGGGGCAGCATACCGGCGGGCACCGGTTGCCCAACCGGGCCGCACGACCCCCTACCATCGCCGGGTGATCGCGGTGGCCCTCGTCGTGCTGGCGTACGTGCTCGGCATGTTCCCGACCGCCGCCCTGATCGGACGGCGGGGTGGGGTGGATCCGGCCCGGCAAGGGTCGGGCAACCCCGGCGCATCGAACATGTTCCGTCTGGCTGGGGCGAGAGCGGGGGCGGAGGTGCTCGCGGGAGATGTGGTGAAGGGTGTGGTGGCGACCGCGTTGGGACTCATCGTCGACGGTCGGCCGCTCGCGGCCGCGTGCTGGGTCGCTGTCACGGTCGGGCACGTCTTCCCGATCCTGCGTCGCTTCCGCGGCGGAAAGGGCGTGGCGACCGGTGGCGGCGGGAGCCTGGTGCTGTTCCCGATCGTCGGCCTGGCCATGGTCGCGATCTTCATCGTCACCGTGGCGGCCACCCGGATGGCCTCCATCGGATCGCTGACGATCTCGGTCGGACTGGTGATGGGCGTGGCGCTGTCCGGTCGACCCGGTTGGGAAGTGGGAGTGTCGGCGGTGGTCGCGGCGTTGGTCTTGGCTCGCCATCACGGCAACATCCGGCGCATCCTGCGCGGCCGTGAGCGGGTGGTGTGATGGTCGCTCGGCGACGCACCTATCGTGACCTTGGCCCGAGGGAGGTGAGCGGTGGTCCCGTTCGATGAAGCTCGCACGTTCGTGCTGGATCGATGCTCGGTCTTGCCGGCCTCGCGCCAGCGAGCCGACCGATCCGTCGGCCTGATCCTGGCCGAGCGGGTGATGGCGGCCGAACAGATCCCCCCGTTCGACAACACCGCCGTCGATGGGTTCGCGGTCGTCGCCGCCGATACGGCGTCGGCCCCAGTCGAGCTCCAGGTCGTCGGCACGTTGGCCACGGGCGCGCCGCCCAACCTCCGGGTGGCACCGGGCCAGACGGTTCGCATCATGACGGGAGCACCCATGCCCCCGGGGGCAGACGCCGTCGTCATGGTCGAACGCACCGAGTTGTCGTCCGACGGCAGCACGGTTCGCATCGATGAAGGCGTGACCGCCGGTGATGCCGTCCGGCGCGCCGGCGACGACCTCCGGATCGGCCAGGTGGTGTTCGAGCCGGGTGAGGTCATCACGCCCGGCCACGTGGGCGTGTTGGCCAGCTTGGGCATCTACGAGGTGCTCGTCCATCCCCGTCCGCGGGTCGGGGTCATCTCGACCGGCGACGAGCTGGTCGACGGCCCCGGTGAGCTGGGCCCGGGTCAGATCCGTGACTCCAACCGCTACACGCTCCTGGCCCTGGTGGAGCAGGTCGGCGCGGTTGGTGTGGATCTCGGCTTGATCGCCGACGACGAGCAGGCGATCGAGGAGGCCCTTCTGGGCGCCGCAGCGTCTTGCGACGCCATCGTGTCGAGTGGCGGCGTCTCCATGGGGGCCTTCGACTTCGTCAAAGTCGTGCTCGACCGGGTCGCGGACATGCGCTGGATGCAGGTGGCCATCAAGCCGGCCAAACCGCTGGCCTTCGGGACGATCAGCGCCGCCAGACGGGGCGAGTCTGCCGTGGTCCCGGTGTTCGGTCTGCCCGGCAACCCGGTGTCGTCGATGGTGTCGTTCGAACTGTTCTGCCGGCCGGGTCTGCGGAAGCTGATGGGCCACGAAACGCCCATCGAACCGCCTCTCGCCGGCGTCGCGGCCGAATCACTCCGCCGACGGCCGGACGGCAAGACCCACTTCGTGCGGGTGATGGCCGAGACCGGGGCAAACGGGCGGGTACACGTGCGCTCGGCCGGCGGTCAAGGGTCGCACCAGCTGTGGGCCATGGCGAATGCCCAGGGACTTGCGGTGCTCCCCGATGGTCCGGGGGTCGAGGTCGGCGAGGATGTCGGGGTACTCCTCTTCGACCGCTGAGCTCACTCACCCTGGTGCCCTCGGGGCTCGGGCCTCAGGGTGGGGGCAGCCGCGGATCGACGTAACCCTCGGAGACCGAGCGGGGGACGACCATCCGCCAGGCATCGACCACGAGCTCGTGGAGCTCGTCGATGTCGAGGGCCGACATGCGGGCGCCGACCCAGTTGTACCGGAGGTCAGACGGTCGGGGAAGGCGGAACGTCGCCGGATCCGAGGCGACGAGCGCGTCACGCTCCTCCTTCGGGAAGGCGAACTCGATGATCGATCCGTCCCGGGAGAAGGCGACGAACACGATGCGCCCGACCCGGAATTTCACATGGTGCCGGACCGTCGCCTCGTAGGCCCGAGGGAGCGGCGCCATGATGGCGCGAGCGTCGTCGATCGTGACCATGGTCCAGTCTGCCGCACAGCCTGACTTCCTCTCACCCCCTGCCGCCTGTCAGATTGGGGGTTCCGCCGAGCCATCGCGAGGGAGCCCAACGTGCCGACGGATCACCCCGAACCGGGTCCATTCACGCCCAACACGGATGAGCTGATCCGCCACAACGAGGCCTACGTGGCCTCCTTCGCCGACCGTGACCTGCACCTGTGGCCCCGCCGGAAGCTCGCCGTGGTGGCGTGCATGGACAGCCGAATGGACATCTTCCAGATGCTGGGGCTGGCGCATGGCGACGCCCACATCATCCGCAACGCAGGCGGGGTGGTGACCGACGATGTGATCCGCAGCCTCGTGCTGTCCCAACGCCTGCTCGGCACCCGCGAGATCATCCTGATCCACCACACCGACTGCGGGTTGCAGCGGGTGGTGGAGAGCGACCTCAAGGACCAGATCGAGGCCGAGACCGGCGTGCGCCCGCACTGGTCGATCGAGAGCTTCACCGATCCCGCCGACAACGTGCGCCAGTCGATGCGGCGGCTGCTGGTCAGCCCCTTCGTGGCCGAGAAGGAACACATCCGCGGGTTCGTGTACCACGTGACCGATGGCCGCCTCGTCGAGGCGGTGGTGTGAGGGCCGCCTCGTCGAGGCGGTGGTGTGAGGGCCCGGATCGTCGTCAGGTGGGCGGCGTACTCTCGGCCCGGAGGGACTCGAGTTGGGTCGACGGTCGGGGGGCGTCGTACCCCCGGATCAACAACCGGACAGCCCGTACGGTGGAGCGCGGAGTCGCTCGATAGTCCTTCAGGGCCAGCAGCCAGGCGGTGAGCGCGGCGGCGGAAAGTGCGGCGCCGATGGCGACTCCCGATCCCTCCGCGGCCTCGTAACCGGCGGCGATCATGGCCACGATCGAGGCCGCGAGCACGATCAGGGTGGCGAACACCGTCGCTGATTCCAGCTCGGTCGTCTGGCGGTCGAGGTAGATGTCCCGGTACTCGCCGACGCCCGGGGTCTGGCGCTCGATCATGCGCAGCGGTGCTGACACGCTGCGGGCGGCCAGCGGCGCCCACACCACGTAGATGAGCGCGATGAGGAACAGGTAGCGCGGCGGGAAACCGTCGACGAAGCGTCCGCCCCCGATGTCTTCTCGCGCCGCCTGGTCGACGAGTCCGGAGGCGGCCAGCGTCACGACCGTCGTGGCGATCAGCAGCATGAGCGCCTGCGCATATCGGAGGACGACCGTCCGGATGGCGAGCACGTGGCGGGTCACGAGCGCTTCGGTCCGGGCCACGTCGCCGGCCAGGGTGCGGTTTCGGTGCAGGCCCGCCAGCCGGAAGGATTGGCGGACGCGCTCGGCGTCGCCGTCGGGACCGTGCGGCGCCAGCGAACCCCACACCTCGGAGCTGCGCGTATCGAATCGATCCCGCCAGCCTCGATCGTCCCCACTCTTGGGCACGAGGATCCCTCGGGTCCACGGATCGGCGCGCTCCGCGGCCAACGCCTGTTCCGTCGTCTGGCTGAGCTCGTCGATGTTGAATCCGAGACCGGGGATCGCGAACCGTGGGTTGAAGACGCCTCGGGGCTCGCCATCTGCCGTGGGATGGGCGCCGAAGGTGTTGCTGGTGAAGTAGAAGGCCAGCAGGTCACCGACGAGGACGAAGATCACGGGCACCGGGAGCAGGATGACCAGCGTGGACGCCACGCCGAGGGCGGCGAAGGGCACCACGTTCTGGTTGGCGTCGTACCCGGAGATGAGCATGGTCATCATGTTGGGGAAGGCGTCGCGGAGGAAGAGCGGGAGCAGCAGGACGAGCGCGGAACCGCCGAGGAGCGCCTGCCCCACGCGATGGATGGTCGACAGGCGCACCTCGGCCCGCTGGAGGTAGGCCCGCATGGCCAGGCGCGACTCCTCGTCGCTCACGTACGCGTGGTCAGAGCCGGGCAGGGCGTCCATGATCGGTTCAGCGTCGCGTGGCCGGCACCGGGAGGATGTGATGCTCGCCGTCTCCGGTGGGGTCGGTGCGGCTGGAGTGCACATCACGGAGGTGGAGCCCGGCGAACAGACCGACGATGGCGACGATGGCCAGCCCGGCGCCGGAGGCCAGCATGGCCAGGGCCGGGGCGGGGCAGGTTCCCGCGATGGCCCATCCCGCTCCGAAGAGGGCGCCGCCCACGACGTGGTGGCGCTCCGGCTTCGAACGGGCGAGGGTGAGCGGACCCGCCAGCACCGTGGTGGTTCCGCGTCGCTCGAGCCACCACAGCAGCGGGAGCGACACGCCGATGGTCGAGCCCATGAGCAGGAAGACATCAGGCTCCTGCAGCCGGAGCATGGCGTGGATGGTGTCGTACTCGTGGAGGTCGGCGGCGGCCAGGACGAACCCGAAGGCGGCACCGAAGACGAGACCGATCACGTTGAGTCGGGCGTTCACAGGTCACCCCCGGTGAGGGTGTGGAGGACGGCGGTGACGGCGACGGCGGTGGACATGAACGTCGCCGTGGTCACCCAACTGGCGAGCGATCGCTGGGAGGTTCCGCAGATCCCGTGGCCAGAGGTGCACCCGCCGGCGAGTCGGGCTCCGTACCCCATGGTGACGGCTCCCACCAGCACCACGACGGCGACGACGGGGGTCGACCAGACGTCGGTCATCGTCTCGTACCCGGTCCGGATGTCCACGCCGTCGCCGAGGACGGTGGCGAGGGCGCCGCCGAGGAAGATGCCGGCGAAGTACCACGCCCGCCATGTCACGGTGTCGGTCGCTCGACGCGCCGCCTTCATCGTTTGGACGTAGGCGCCACTGGCCCCCAAGGGTTGGTTCGCAACGACGAAGAGGCCGACGACGAGTAGACCCAGGCAGGGTCCGGCGACGTACCACGGCAATCGGTCGGGGAGGAGGTCCATCAGCGTCACTTTCGGTTGGTGTGGGTGTCGATGGGAACGCCCGGGATGGGATCGATCATCCCATGTGGGCCTGCGTAACTCGGTGAGGTGTGGCTCAGCCCACGAGGCCGGTTACCGACCGGATCGCGGTGTAGAGGGCGATCGCGTAGACCGCGACGGCAAAAGTACGGGTGAGGGTGGCCTCGTCCGCCCGGCGGGTGATCCGCTCGCCGAAGAGCGCCCCCGTCCCGGCGGCGGCGGTGAACACCGCCAGTACCCGCCAATCCAGATCGACGCCCGGGGCCTTGAGGGCGAACGCACTCGCCGAGTTGATGGCGATGATCACCAACGATGTGCCGATGGCGTGGGGCATCGAGAGTCCGAGCGCCAGCACGAGCGCGGGGACGATGACGAACCCGCCGCCCACGCCGAAGAACCCGGTCATCAGCCCGACGGCGAAACCCAGGGCGACGATCCGGGGCATGGGCGCCTGGGCGGCAGGGTCGTCGTGATGGGCGACGTCGGGCCGGCAGTCCGGCCGGCCGGAGCGAGTGCGCCACGCCATCATGGTGGCCGCGGCCACCATGACGCCGGAGAACGCCAGCATCAGCACATCCGGATCGATGTGGTCGCCCATGGTCTTCCCGGCGAAGGACCCGGCCACCCCGACGACACCGAAGGGCACGGCGATGTCGAGCCGGACGTTGCCGAGACGCCAGTGGGGGCGAACCGCGATGAGGGCGGTCGCCATCACCACGGCCAGCGATCCCGTCGTCGCCACCGTGGCCGGCTGATCGACGACGTACACCAGCGCCGGGACGGCCAGGATCGACCCGCCGGCGCCGACCGAACCGAGGGAGAGGCCGATGGCGATCCCGATCAGCGCCAGCACGACCAGTGACATAGAGCGAATATACGGACATTCGGACCAAATGACAACGTTGGGCCGATGAGGCCTCGGCGTGCCCAAGTGGTCGAACTGTTGCTCGGCGGCTCGGCTCCGTAGGCTGGTCTCATGGGGAACGAGCTCGTCGACACCTTCGGGCGGATCCACCGGGACCTCCGGATCTCGGTCACCGACCGATGCAACTTCCGGTGCACCTACTGCATGCCCGAAGAAGGCATGGCGTGGACCCCCCGCGACGAGATCTTGACGTTCGAGGAGATCGAGCGGCTGGCCCGGCTCGTCGTCGAGCGATACGGCGTCGACAGCATCCGGTTGACCGGAGGTGAGCCGACCGTCCGAGCCCATCTCCCGCGCCTCGTGCGCATGCTGGCGGGACTCGGAGTCGATCTCGCCCTCACCACGAACGGGGCCACCCTCCGCCTGCTCGCCGACCAGCTGGTCGACGCTGGCCTCGAGCGCATCAACGTGTCCCTCGATTCGCTCCGGGCCGACCGATTCCTCGAGCTGACGCGGCGCGACCAGCTCGTTCAGGTGCTCGATGGCATCGACGCCGCAGTTGAAGTCGGGCTGAACCCGGTGAAGGTCAACGCCGTCATGATGCGCGGCATCAACGACGACGAACTCCTCGACTTCGCGGCGTACGGACGCGAGCGTGGGGTGGCGATCCGATTCATCGAGTACATGCCGCTCGATGCGGACGGCGGATGGACCCGTGACAGCGTCGTCACCCTCGAGGAGATCGTCGAGCGGATCGGTGGGGTCTACCCGTTGGAACCGCTCGACCAGGGCCACGATCCCGCCGCACGATTCCGGTACCGCGATGGCGCCGGCGAGTTCGGCGTGATCGCCAGCGTCACCCGACCGTTCTGCGGGAGCTGCGACCGGATCCGTCTCACCGCCGACGGCCACCTCCGGAACTGCCTCTTCGCGGTCGACGAGGTCGACCTGCGCAGCCTGCTGCGGTCCGGCGCTTCCGACGACGATCTCGCCGCCGCGTTCGAGGCCAACGTGACCGCCAAGTGGGCCGGTCATGCCATCGGCCAGGTCACCTTCATCCGCCCCAAGCGGTCGATGTCACAGATCGGCGGCTGAGCGGCCGCAGGGCCCCGTCGTCTGTGCGCCGATGCGTAGACTCCCTGCGCATGGCTCACTCAGGATTCACTCACCTCGACCCCCTGGGTCGGGCTCGTATGGTCGATGTCACCCCCAAGGAGCCGTCGCACCGCCGCGCCATCGCCCGCGGTCGGGTGTACATGAGCGACGACACGGCCGCAGCCGTCGCCCGCGGAGCCATCGGGAAAGGCGACGTGTTGGCCGTGGCTCGGGTCGCGGGGATCCAGGCCGCCAAACGGGCGGCCGACCTGATCCCGTTGTGCCACCCGCTCCTGATCGGTTCGGTGTTCGTCAACTTCGAGATCGAGGCGACGTACGTAGAGGTCGAGGCCCAGGTTGAGACGATCGACCGCACCGGCGTCGAGATGGAGGCCCTGACCGCGTGCTCGGTCGCCGCGCTCACCATCTACGACATGTGCAAGTCGATGGATCGCGGCATGGTGATCGGCGACATCGCCCTGTGGGAGAAGACGGGCGGCCGGTCCGGCTCCTACCGTCGAGCGCCGGCTGAGCAGCCCGACCACTGATCACGTTGGTTCCGACGTGGCCGCATGGCGAGCCGCGGTCGTGGGTCCACCCAGCCTGACGAGTGGTTGACTACCGTCCAGGGCGGAGGTCAGTCGGACAAGTCATGCCATCCGTGGTCGTTTTGGTCCTCATCGGGCTGTGGGGAGCGGTGCTACTCCCACCGCTCATGCGTCATCGCCCGGCGCGCCCGGCCCGGGCCTCCGGGTCGCCCTTGGCGATGCCGGTCGCTCCTCAGGAGCCCGCAGCCGTCTCCGCGGCGACCGTCGATTCCCCGAGACGTGTCGTGCGGCCGACTCTAGAGCTGGTCGACGTCGTCGAGACCCCGGCGGTGCCGGCCGAGGACCAAGGCGACCCTCCTGATCCGTTGATGCCTCGCTCGGCGGCCGAGGCTCGGCGGCGCCGGCAGATGGTGCTGGCCACCTTGACTGCGGTGGCGATCGCCGCCCTCGCCGCGGCGCCGCTCGTCGGACCACGTGCGCTCATCGGCCACGGTGTGGTCGATCTCGTGCTGGCGGGGTACGGCTGGTTGGTCTTCGAGCGTGATCAGCGAGCCCGCCAGCGCTCCGACGTCGTGCGGCCGCTCAGCCCGACCCGTCGGGCCACGCCCGGCTTCATGGTCGACGAACGATTCCTCGACCGGGGGCGCCGAGCCGGGTGATCCGGCCGACCCGGTCGCCTCGATACCCGCTGGTCGCGGGTGACGGTCAGTACCGGGCGAACACCTGCACCGTGTACACGGTGCCGTCGGCCGCCACGGCATACCCGGTGCCGGCGAAGTTGAAGGTGGGATCCAAGATGTTGGCGCGGTGCCCACTGGAGGCGAGGTAGGCCTCGTGGATCGCCGCGATCGACGGTCCGCGGCCGACGTTCTCGCCGATGCGCTGCCAGTTGCCCGTCACGCCGTCCGGTAGGTTCGAGTGGCGAAGGCCGTTCTCCGAGGCCAGAAGCTCGGCCCAGGCCTGAGCCTTGTTCATGAGGGCCAGATGCGCCTGGACGGCGGGAAGACCGGCGTCAGTGCGGGTCTCGTTGATCAGGTCGAGCGTCGTCTGTTGCTCGGGCGAACAGCTGGACATGACCAAGATGGCGATCAGGCCGAGCAGCGTCGCCACCAGCGGCTTGGCACGGAGCGTTGATGTCATGCTCGCTCTATCGACCACGCAGCGTGGTTTTCTTGAGCCGGCCATCAACAATTTTCGGGTTGCTTAGGGCTGAGTCGACGGGGTGGAGCAATCACCCTCCGTGGTATTCGTCGCCCGGGAGGTTCTCGACGGCGTCCGACGAGCGGCCGGTGCTCCGACCGAGCGCGCCGCTACACTGCTCTCTGCCTTCGGGGGTGTAGCTCAGCTGGCTAGAGCGCTTCGGTCGCATCGAAGAGGCCGTGGGTTCGACTCCCATCACCTCCACCCGTTTGGAACAACCCGCCAGTCATCTCGATCCCCCTATCCTCAGCGCCGGGTACCCGCGACCTCAGGGACCAGCAATGTGCTGGCCACATGAGCTGGGGTACGACGACCCGGGTCCCGTCACGCGACCGGGTCCCGGTGGACGTGGGCTCGTTGACCATCCCGGTCGAAGATCATGATCAGCTCGGCCGGGCCGTCGATGGCCTGGATGGCGTGGGGGGTCATGGTGGCGAACTCGGCTGCTTCGCCAGTCTCGATGACGACCTCGCGCTCGCCGAGCGTCAGGCGCACCCGCCCGTCGATGACGAAGAACCAGTCGTGGCCCGGATGCACGCGCCGGTCTGCGGGCTGACTGGTCGGTTCGAGGCGCACCTTGATCGCAATCGTGTTGCCGGTCGAGCGGCTCAGCGTCCACGTAGTGCGTTCTCCCGAGGTGCTCGGCGTGGGCCGGATGACGACGTCGTCGTCGTGGTCTGCTTCGAGCAGCGTCTCGAGGTCGACCTGGAGGGCTCGAGCCAGGGGCAGCAAGACGTCGAGGCTGATCGTTCTCCTGCCGGTCTCGATCCGGCTGATCGTGGACGCGCTGAGGTGGGTTCGTTTGGCGAGCTCGTCGAGCGAGAGCCCCAGGGTGTGACGCAGACTCCGCAGCCTGCTTCGGACCACGTCCTCGATCTGCGCCGACTCGTCCATCGCCCTCCCCCGTCTTGTTTTGCTTTGCCTTGCGAATTGTGCAAGGCATCATGCACTAGATGGGTGGCACCCTATCGTTGGTGGCATGACTGACCACGCCCACCACACGATCGAACGACACTGTGACGTCGCCGTCATCGGCGGATCGGCCGCGGGTCTGGCCGCCGCGTTGCAGCTCGGCCGACAGCGACGGTCGGTGATCGTCGTCGACTCCGGCGAGCCGCGCAATGCCCCCGCCGCTCACATGCACGGCTACCTCAGCCGGGAGGGTCTACCGCCGTCGGAGCTGATCACGGTCGGTCGTGAAGAGGTCCGCAGCTACGGGGGCGAGGTCCTCGCCGGTCGCGCGATCGACGTGACCCGCACCGACGACGACCGCTTCCGCGTCGAGCTCACCGGAGGCCACGTGATCGTCGCCCGCCGTCTGCTCGCCGCGACTGGCCTCGTCGACGAGTTGCCCGACATCGAGGGACTCGCCCCGCATTGGGGCGGTGACGTCATCCACTGCCCGTTCTGCCACGGCTACGAGATTCGCGACCGGCGCGTCGTCCACATCATCACGCACCCGATGGGGCTGCATCCCGCCGAGCTCGTCCGCCATCTCACCGACCGCTACACGCTCGTCCTCCACAGCGGAATCGACGCGGAGGATCCCGAACTCGCCGATCTGCGCGCCGCAGGCGTGGTGATCGTCGACGCCCGGGTGAGCCGACTCATCACCGGTGTCGACGGCCATGTCGAGGCCGTCCAGCTGACCAGCGGAGCGCGCCTCGAGGCTGACGCAGTCATGATCGGCACCAGTTTCCGGGCGCGGGCAGAACCGTTCGTGTCGATCGGATTGTCCACGGTCGCCCACCCGAGCGGGCTCGGCGACGTCGTTGCGGTGGACGCGACGGGAGCGACCGACGTGGCGGGCGTCTACGCAGCGGGCAACGTGACCGATCCGAGTCACCAGGTGTCGCAAGCCGCGGCGCACGGCAGCTTCGTGGGGGCGATGATCAGCTTCGCGCTGGCCCACGACGATCTCGTCGCCGCGGAGCGGCCGTGTGCGAACGAGGCCGACTGGGACCATCGTTACAGCGGCGAGCAGATGTGGAGCGGCAACCCGAACGGAACGCTCGTCAGAGAGATCAGCGGAGCCCGACCCGGGCGCGCTCTCGACATCGGTGCCGGCGAAGGGGGCGACGCGGTCTGGCTCGCCGAGCAGGGCTGGGACGTGACCGCGAACGACATCTCCCAGAATGCGCTCGACCGGGTGATCGCGGAGGCCGAACGTCGCGGTTTGCGCATCGAGGCCAACCGAGCCGACGCGAACGCCCTCGACCCATTCCCGTCCGCGGCGTACGACCTCGTGTCCGCGGACTACGCCTCGATCCCGCGTACCCACGACGACCGTGGCGTCGACAATCTCATCAACGTCGTCGCCCCGGGCGGCACACTCCTCGTCGTGAGCCACGACCTCGAGGCGATGCGCGCCGCCACCGGTCGAGCGTTCGACCCCGACGCGTACGTCCGGGTCGAGGATGTCGCGAGGGCCCTCGCCGCCGACTCGGACTGGGACATCGAGGTCAACGGGCCACGAAGCCGCCCGCCCGGCGCCATCTCCACCCACCATGTCGACGACATCGTCTTGCGAGCCCGCCGACGCAACTGACGGTTGAGACACACATGCGATCACCCATTGCCGGACGTTTCGACGTCAGTTCTGGTCCGTTTCGGCTTGGAGCCGGTCCCGAAGCTCACGTTTGAGGACCTTGCCGTAGTTGTTGGTCGGCAGAGCGTCGACGAAGCGGTACTCCTTGGGTCGCTTGTAGCGGGCGATGCGGTCGAGGCACATCCGGTCGAGATCCTCGATCGGCGGCGGTGTTGCGCCGTCGGGCGGCGACCACGAACGCGACCACGGCCTCGCCCCACTCCGAGTCGGGCCGGCCGACTACGGAGACCGCGCCGACTCCGGGGTGGTCGAGCAGTGCCTCTTCGACTTCGCGGTGGGTAGATGTTCATGCCCCCACTGATGATCAGGTCCTTCGAGCGGTCGCGTAATGTCAGGTATCCGTCGTCGTCGAAGCTGCCGACATCGCCGGTGTGCAGCCAACCGCCCCGGAGTGCGTCAGCGGTGGCGTCGGGCTGGTTCCAGTAGCCGGCCATGACGACGTCGCCGCGGACCAGAACCTCGCCGATCTCGCCGACGGGGAGCTCGAGGCCATCGTCGCCGACGACGCGCACCTCGACGTCGGTGCGGGCCACGCCGACGCTCTGCATGCGATCACGCCACCGGGGATGGTCGCGGTCGGCATGGTCGGCCTTGGACAAGGCCGTGATCGTCATCGGCGTCTCACCCTGCCCGTAGATCTGTGCCAAACGAGGGCCGAAGACGCCCAGCGCCTCCTCGAGGTCGGCCAGGTACATCGGCGCTCCGCCGTAGATGATCGTCTTCAAACGGGAGAGGTCGGCGCCGACCATGGTCGGATCGGCGGCCAGACGTTTCACGATCGTCGGCGCGGCGAAGAACGACATCCCCGGCCAGCGCGGCAGGAGGGCGGCGATCTCGGCCCCGTCGACGCCGCCGGAGTGCGGCACGACGTTCACCGCCCCGCGGGCGACGTGGGGCAGGCCGTAGAGACCCGAGCCGTGCGAGAGCGGCGCGGCGTGGAGGATCGAGTCCTGGGGCAGTACCGGGTCGATGTCGGCGAGGTAGTTGAGCGACATCATGAGCAGGTTGCGGTGGGTGAGCGTGGCCCCCTTGGGTCGACCGGTGGTGCCGCTCGTGTAGAAGAGCCACGCCGCGTCCGTGGGCTTCCGCTCGACCAGCGCCACCGGCGCCGACGCGGTCAGACGGTCCCACCGTTCGCCGGGCGCCACCGCAACCGCCCGGAGCGATGCCACGGTACCGACCAGCGACTCGACGTCGTCGGCGTGGTCGTCGTCGGTGATGACGACGGTCGATTCGCTGTGTTCGAGGATGTAGGCGATCTCGTCACGGTGGAGGCGCGCGTTCACCGGCACGGCCACGAGGCCGGCGTGCCAGATGCCGAACAGTGCTTCGAGGTACTCGGGCCGGTTCCGCATCACGATCGCCACCCGGTCGCCGGGTGCCAGGCCCCAGGTCTCGTGCAAGCCGGCGGCGGTGCCCGCCGTCCGGGCGGCGAGCTCGGCCCACGTGGCGTGGACCTGGTCGCCGTCGGCCAGCGCCGGCTCGTCCGGCAACCGGCGGCCGTGCCGCTCCACCCAGACCGCCGGGTTCATCGCATTGCTCCGGTCGGAACACTCGTATGAGGGTCCTGGGCACTGGCGTCGTCCACCACGGGTCAGAGCGTAGCTTCCGGAGCGCGGCGCTCCCGGCGTGCGAGTCAGAGCACCGGCTCACCCGGCGTCGCCGCGTTCACAGCTTGCGCAGGTGAACCCGCTCCACGCGATGGTTGCTGCCCTTTTCGAGCACCAGGTCGGCGCGAGCTCGCGTGGACACGATGTTCTCGCGGAGGTTCGGACCGTTGATCTCCGACCAGATTCGCCGTGCCGTCACCGCGGCCTGGCAATCGTCGAGATCGGCGTACCGGTGGAAGTAGGCCTTGGGGTCGCGAAATGCCGTTTCACGGAGGGCGAGGAATCGATCGACGTACCATCCTTCGATGTCGGTTTCGTCCGCATCGACGAAGATCGAGAAGTCGAAGAAGTCCGAAGCCACCAATTTCGGCGGGCGCCCCGACGCCGGGTCCGAGGTCTGCAACACGTTGAGGCCCTCGACGATCACGATGTCGGGGTGGCGGATGGCGACTTCGAGGTCGGGAACGATGTCGTAGGTGAGGTGGCTGTACACCGGTGCCTTGACCACAGCGGCCCCGGACTTGACCTCGGCGAGGAACTGGAGCAATCGCCGCCGGTCGTAGCTCTCCGGAAAGCCCTTGCGCTGCATGAGCCCTCGTTCGGTGAGCTCGGCGTTGGGGTAGAGGAAGCCATCGGTGGTCACCAGGTCGACCGTCGGGTGGTCGGGCCAACGCTGCAGGAGCGCTTGGAGGACGCGTGCGGTCGTGCTCTTGCCGACCGCCACGCTCCCGGCCAGTCCGATGATGTACGGAACCTTGGCCGTGAGGTCGCCGAGAAACGTCTGGGTCACCTGGTGGAGCTGCTGGGTGGCGGCCACGTACAGGTTGAGCAGACGAGAAAGCGGCAGGTAGACGTCGACCACCTCGTCGAGGTTGAGGCGCTCGTTGACGCCGCGTAGCGCCTCGACATCGGCCTCATCGAGGGTGAGTGGGGTGGCGGCGCGCATCCGGCGCCATTGGACACGCTCGAACGAGCGGAACCGATAGGAGTCGTCGAGGTCCATGCCCGGCCCAGCATGACACCTGGAACGAGATTCCCCTCGATCCGAGCGGAGGCCGGCGGGCGTCCGGGCCAGCGCCGTCGTGATCCCCGTCGACCTCCTCGGCTACCCTGCCGCCGGTCGTCGATGCCGCGCCGGTCTCGGCGTGGACGAGACCGATCAGGAGAGAACATGAAGCTGGGACTCATCTGGGGCTACTGGGGAGCCCAGCCGCCGAAGGACCTCGTGCCGTTGACCCAGGTCGCCGAGCAGGCCGGGTTCGACACCGTCTGGTCCGCCGAATCGTGGGGGAGCGACGCCTTCTCCCCGCTCGTCTGGCTGGCCGCCCACACGGACCGCATCAAGCTGGGGACGGGCGTGGTGCAGCTCTCGGCCCGCACACCGACCGCAACCGCCATGCATGCCGTCACCCTCGATCACCTGTCGAATGGACGGTTGATCCTCGGCCTCGGCGTCTCGGGACCCCAGGTGGTCGAAGGCTGGTACGGACGGCCGTCGAACAAGCCGCTGGCCCGAACCCGAGAGTACGTGGAGATCCTACGTCGAACGTTCGCCCGGGAGGATCACCTGAGTTTCGACGGCGAGTTCTACCAACACCCATATCACGGCGAAGGGTCGGTCGGCCTGGGCAAACCGCTCAAGATCATGACCCATCCGTTGCGGAGCGACATCCCGATCTTCATCGGCGCGGAGGGCCCCAAGAACATCCGCCAGACCGTCGAGATCGCCGATGGGTGGTTGCCCCTGTACTACTCGCCGTTCCGTCCCGAGGTGTACGAGGAGGACATCGCCGGGAGAAAGTCAGGCTTCGAGATCGCGGTCAATGTCACCGTGAACATCACCGACGACGTCGAGGCCGGGCTGTTGCCGGTGAAGGCGTCGTTGGGGTTCTACATCGGGGGCATGGGGGCCAAAGGGCAGAACTATCACACCAAGCTGATGGCTCGGATGGGTTTCGAGGAGCAGGCCTACAAGATCCAGGACCTCTTCTTCGAAGGCAAACGCAACGAAGCGATCATGGCCGTCCCGGACGAGTTTGCCGACGAGATCAGCCTCGTCGGCCCCAAGGAACGCATCCGGGATCGCCTGGCGGCGTGGAAGGAAAGTCCGGTCACGATGCTCAACGTTGCCGGTCGAGATGCCGATCAGATCCGGGAGATCGCCGAGGTCGTTCTCGGCTGATCTCGTGTCATCGACTACGGGAGATATGGCAAATGAAACGAACGATGGTGGCCCTGGTCTTGGCGGGTCTGAGCCTCGCGGCGTGCGGAGGTGACGATGACACGTCGGCCGAGGACGAGGCATCGGCGGGTGAGGAAGTCGAGGCGGAGGAGGCGACGGAGACCTCTGCGCCGGCCGGGGACGATGCGGATGAGGGCGTAGGGGAGACCACCGCGCCGGCCGGGGACGACGACGCAGCGGGATCCGGCGACTCGATCGTTCCGGGCGAGGACCTGAACATCTGCGAGATGTTCACCGCCGACGAGCTGCAACCCTTCGTCAACTTCGCCCTCGAGCCGGGCGACCCGTTCTTTTCCGGAGTCGACGAGAACAGTTGTGACTGGGCGCCCCCCGTCGGTGATCCGACGCTCGGCACGATCAGCATCCGGCTGGCGGGAGCGGGTTCCTTCGTCCTCCTCGACAGCAACGCGTTCCCCATCGACGGGCTTGGAGAATCGGCCGAGGTCGAGGGCCAGTACGGCCTGACCAACGTGCACATCGGCGACATCGTGGTCACCTTCCAAGTGACCTACAACGAGCTGGCGCACCCCGACATCGCCGCGGCCCACCCCGAGATCGTGGTCGCCGATGACCTGTTCGCCACGGTCAACGATGCTCACGCCTCGCTGGCCCTGGCCCAGGCCTTCGCCGACCGCTTCGGAGGCTGACACCCAGTTCGATCTGGGCCGCCTCTACCCGCGGGTCAACACCAATCGGAACTGGATCTCGCCGTCGTTGCGCACGGTCACGAACGGGTTGCTCGGGTTCTCGACGCCGTAATCGCTCCAGGTCGTGGGGATGGCGCCGACGATCTCCAGCTCACCGCCCGCGGTCAGCTTCGCCTCGACCTCCACCGTCACGGCCATGGTGACGTCACGGACCGTCAGGTCACCCGTACCTTCCGCGCTGACGATCTGCTCCGGCTCGGAGGGCGTGCCGAACGCGAGCGGTGCGGTCAGCGTGAAGACAGCGCTCGGGAAGGTGTCGGTCTGGAGGACCTGCTGAGCGCGGCTGTCACGCCGGGACTCATCGCTCGTGAGCTGGGTCAGGTCTGCGCTGAAGGTCGCTGCTGTCACCCGGTCGCCGACGATCTCCAACGTCCCCTCGACGGCCGGGGTGGAGCCCAGCGCCGTGGAATCGCTCAGACCGCCGGCGAAATCCTCGAGCACGAAGTAGCCCACTTCGGTGCCCTCCGTGACGGTCCAGGTTCCATCCACGGCGACGACAGCGTCGGTGCTGGCGGTGGTCGTGGTGGCGTCTGATGGCTCATCGGTGGCCGACGGCGTGTCACCGGGTTCGGTTCTCAGGGTCGGATCGTCTGCCTCTCGGAACCCGATCGGATCCGCGTCGTCACGGATGAGCTCGGTGTAGACGACCACCGCTCCGACCCCGAGGACGACCACGCCGAGCAGGGCCAGAAGGAGGCGCTTCAGCATGAATGGGAGTATCGCGTGCGGATGCGGAGCCCTGGACGCGCTCAGGCCACGGAGAACCCGCGCCGGTGCCAACCCTCGGCGCCGTTGGGGGCGGGGGCTTGGGGCCCCTCCGCCTGCGTTTCTCCCCGCGCGTCGATCGCCCGGACCTCGACCGTGTGGTCACCCGGCGTGGCGTCCCACTCCAGCACCCACTGGAGCCAGGTCTCCTCGCTGACCGGAGCGCCGAGACGGGCGGTCTGCCACGGCCCGTCGTCGACGCGGACCTCGACCCACGCGATGCCGCGTACCGGAGCCCACGCCACCCCGGCGATGGCGGCGGTGCCAGCGGTGATGGTCTCCCCGGACCGGGGGACGTCGATGCGGGACATCGTCTTCATCGGTGCCATCTGCGACCACCCGCGAGGCACCCAGAAGCCCTCCTCGTCGAATGTGGTCAGCTTGATCTCGCGCAGCCACTTCACGGCCGAGACGTAGCCGTACAGGCCGGCGACCACGAGTCGGGCCGGGAATCCGTGGCGGATCGGCAACGGCTGACCGTTCATGCCGACCGCGAGCAGGGCGCTGCGGCCGTCGTACACCGCCTCGACCGGAAACCCGGCGGTGAAGTCGTCGACCGACCGACCCATCACCTGGGTGGCGGTGGACTGCACTCCGGCCCGATCGAGCAGATCGGCGAGCGGTATGCCGGTCCAGGTGGCGTTGCCGACGAGATCGCCCCCGACCTCGTTGCTCACGCACGACAGGGTGACCACTCGCTCGATGAGATCCATGCCCAGGATCTCGTCGTATGACAGCGAGAGCGGAGCATCGACCATGCCGGTGATGTCGAGGCGCCATGACCGCGGATCGACCTGCGGGCTGATCAGCGCCGTGTCGATCTTGTAGAAGTCCTCGCCGGTGCTCGGCGTGATGTACGACGCGAGCCCGGGGATGTCGTCCAGATCGTCGAGCGTCGCCAAGGTGGAAGCCAGCTCGCCGTCCGGGCTGAGGTCGACCGTTGCGTCAGCCGCGACCTCCGAGCGGACCTGTTGGGCGGCGCTCTGGCCTCGCGTGGCGCGGCCGACCCCGACTGCGGTGACGGCGAAGGCCCCTGCCGCGCCGCTGTAGCCGAAGAACGCTCGCCGCGTGGCCAGCTTGGAGCGTGGATCATCGGCCTGGGGTGCCCGCACCGGCTGGGGCCGGGCGGCGGCGAGCAATCCTCGCAGCGTGAGCCATCCGGCGACACCGGAGGCGATGGCGGCCAGGGCGCTGCGGCCGTTCGCTGACAGTGGATCGCGCACCAGCAGCCACACCCCGAGCACGGTGAACAGGCCGAATGCGAGGTCGCCGAGGCGGCGCCGGGCGGCTGCGGCCCGTCCGGTAGCGGCGGCGATGGCGAGCGTGACCACGATGACGCCGATCGTCAGGGCGATCTTGTCGTTCTTCCCGAAGATCTCGATCGCTTGTTTGGCGAGATCGCCGGGCACGACATCGATGAACCAGTCGCCCGCGGCCAGGATGAGCGAGGGCACCTGCTCACTCATGTCGCTGAACAGCTCCCCGAGAGCGAGCGACACGCCCCCGGCGGCCACGCCCGCGACTGCGCCGTGGCGGCCGCGGATGGGCGCGACCGGTGCGGTCGCGGCCTCGGACTCCGGCGTACGAGCGGCTGGACTCGGGGTGGCGGGGTCACGGGTGATGCTCATGGCGCTCCATCTGGAAGGGGCCGGACCTAGCATCGAGCAATCGAGAGGTCGGAAGGTGTGGACGATCAGCAGCGTGAACCGAATGAGCGTGCCCGGCATTCCATCGGCTGCCGCCGGTGATGGCGACGGCGTGAGCTCGACGGTTCGTGCTGTCGATGGCGATGGTACCGGTGGAGTCTGACGTGGTCGCCGAAAGCGTCAGCAACATTCACGAAACCACGGAGGGCGCCGTTGACCTTCGTGCGTGGGGCGCGGACGAGAACCGGTTGGCCGAGGCGGAGTTCGGCCGGCTGGGACGGGTCGTGCGGGTTGAGCGTGGTGAGAGCGACGTCATCACTGCCGCCGGTCCCGTCCGCGCTCAGTCGGACTCGCAACGTTCGCAGAGCGAGCTGGCTCCGGCGACGGGCGACTGGGTCGATCTGGCCCCGGCCGAGGGTGGACTCCTGATCGAGCGGATCTTGCCGCGCCGGACGACTCTGGCCCGTCGCGATCCTGGGGAGCAGGGCGTCAGCCAGGTGCTCGTCACCAACGTGGACACCGTGTTCATCGTGCACGGGTTCGATCGACCCCTCGCCCCCGGGCGGTTGGAGCGCTGCCTCGTCCTCGTGTGGGCGAGCGGTGCTGAACCCGTCGTCGTCCTGACGAAAGCCGATCTCGTGGGCACGAGCACCATCTCGGCGATCGAGGCGGATGAGGTGGAGGCCACCGTCACGGCGATCGCCCCATCGGTGAGGATGGTGAGGATCAGCGCCCGTGCCGGGATCGACGATGCCGCGCTGAAGGAGTGGATCCGCCCGGGGTCGACCACGGCTCTGCTGGGCGAGTCGGGATCGGGAAAGTCGACGCTGGTCAACCGGCTCGTCGGCGTCGAGGTGCAACCCACGACCGAAGTGCGGGCCAAGGATCGGAAGGGTCGGCACACGACCATCACCCGCGATCTCCTCCTCCTGCCCGGCGGGGGGTTGGTGATCGACACCCCCGGGATTCGAGCCGTGGGCCTGTGGGGCGGTGAGGAGGCGCTCGTCGAGGTGTTCGCCGACATCGAGGAGCTGGCTGGGGCCTGCCGTTTCGTCAACTGTGGACACTCCAACGAGCCGGGGTGCACGGTGATCGCCGCCATCGATTCCGGGCGGCTCGATTCTCGCCGCCTCGACCGCTACCGACAGATGGCGACCGAGATCGCCGAGCTCGAGGCGCGCGACGAAGCCCGGTCCCGCCGCCGCAACCACCGCTCCCCCAACCAATGATCGAACTGGGAGACCAAGCCGTCCAATGACCGAACTGGGAGACCAAGCCGTCCGATGACCGAACTGGGAGACCAAGCCGTCGCGTGGGCGACGGGTGTGTCTCCCAGTTCGGATGGGGGTGTGTCTCGAGAAGGGCGGTGGATCAGGCTTGGGAGCGGTCGAGGGCGGCGAGGGCTCGGCGGTCGATCTTGCTGGTGGCGTTCAACGGCAGGGTGTCGACGAAGCGGATCGCCTCGGGCAGCTTGTAGTGGGCCAGCCGTTCGGCGCCGTGGGATCGCAGGTCGGCCAGCGTCGGCCGGAGATCGGGCTGACGGGGAACCACCATGGCCACCCCGATCTCGCCCATGACGTCATCGACCCGCGGGACGACCGCAACCTCGGCCACGAGTGGGTGGGTGCCGAGCACCGCCTCGACCTCGAGCGGGTACACGTTGTAGCCCCCCCGGATGTACATCTCCTTGACCCGACCGGCCAGACGGACGAGGCCCCGGTCGTCGATCAGGGCCAGATCGCCGGTGCGGAGCCAGCCGTCGACGATGGTGCCAACCGTCTCCTCGGGGAGTCGCCAGTAGCCGCTCATCACGGCGGGGGAGCGAAGCCACAGTTCACCGACCTCGCCGTCGGCTACGGGCGAACCGTCGGCCAGCGCCACTCGCGCCTCGACGCCTGGCCGGGGTCGTCCGACGGTGTACAGCGCCTCCTCGTCGTCCGCGTCGAGCGCAGTGGCCAGCCCGACGCCGCCGCTCTCGGTCGACGAATAGCGGATCGAGTACGGCGCGCGGAACCGTTCCCGGGCCTCGGCAACGAGTGCCGGCGGGGACGCCGCGGCACCGCACACGATCGCCTTGACCGCCGAGAAGTCGTAGCTGTCGAACGCGGGATCACGCAGCATGAGGGCGAGTTGTGGCGGGACGGCGTTGACCGACGGCATGTGGTGCTGGGCGATCAGCTGATTCGTCTCGCGTGCGCTCCATCGCGGTCTGACGTGGGTCGTGTTGCCCCCCGCCAGGATCCACTGGACCTTGGTCATGAAGCCGATGTGGGCGAACTGGGTCGACGAGATCAGGTGGCCGCCACCGCCCCAGGCGCCACCCGTGTCGAGTTCGGCGATGGCGCGGAATTGCCGGTTGGCGAACAAGGCGCCCTTGGGTTGACCGGTCGATCCTGACGTGAAGCAGATAGCGACGCCGCGCTCGGGATCGTCAAGAAGCGCAGGCGGGGACTCCCCGTGGTGGCCGGCCCGGATCGAACCGAGGAGGTGGTCGACCGATGGGGCCAGTTCGACGCCGACCACGGTTCCGGCGAGGCCGGCCGCGAGGTCGGGTGATGCGAGCACGAGATCGGGCTCGGTGGCGTCGACCACGGCCGTGCGTTCCGGTGCCGTGAGCCGTGGGTTCACGCCCGCCGTGACGGCGCCGAGCTTGGCGACCGCCAGGTAGGCGATGACGTAGTCGATCGTCGACGGAAAGGCGAGCGCCACCACGGAGCCGACGCCGGTCCCGTAACGGGAGGCGAGCCCCACGGCCGTTTCGTCGGAGAGCCGATCGAGCTCCTCGTAGGACAGCGACCAACCCTCAGCGGTGGCGTAGGCGATGGCGTCGCCATACCGGCGGCGGGCCTCGTTGACGACCTCGGGGAGCACGCCGGGGACTGTAGCGGTGTGGTCTGACCGGTAGCCTCTCGGCGCTATGGACTTTCGCCTGACCGACGCCGAGGAAGCCTTTCGAGACGAGGTTCGAACTTGGCTCGAGGAGCACCTCGTCGGCGAGTTCGCGGCCCTTCGGGGCCGGGGTGGCTACGGACGCGACGACATCGATCCCGAGGTGCAGATCGCCTGGGAGCGCGAACTGGCCGGCGGTGGCTGGCTCGGCCTCGGGTATCCCGTCGAGGTCGGTGGCCGTCCGGCGAGCCTGTTCGAGCAGGTCGTTTTCTCGACGACGTATGTGGAGGCGAATGCACCCGGGCGTATGTCGAACATCGGCGTCACCCTCCTCGGTCCGACGGTCATGGCGTACGGGACTCCGGGCCAGCAGGAGCGGTTCGTGCCGCCGATCCTTCACGGACTGGAGTTCTGGTGCCAGGGCTACAGCGAACCCAACGCCGGCTCCGATCTCGCCGGAGTCAGCACCAAGGCGGTCCTCGATGGCGATCGGTGGGTGATCAACGGTCAGAAGGTGTGGACGTCCCTGGCCCAATGGTCGCAGTGGGCCTTCGTGTTGTGCCGCACCGATCCCGGATCCTCACGTCACGCTGGGTTGTCGTACCTGCTGGTGCCGATGGATCAACCCGGAGTCGAGACCCGACCCATCGTGCAGGTGACGGGCGGCGACGAGTTCAACGAGGTGTTCTTCAGCGACGCGGTGACCGACGCCGCCAACGTGGTCGGTGAGGTCGGCAAAGGGTGGCAGGTGGCGATGGGCACGCTCGGCTTCGAGCGGGGCGCCTCGACCCTTGGGCAGCAGCTGTCGTTCCGACGGGAGCTCGACGAGCTGATCGCCTTCGCACGCGAGACTGGCGTCGCCGACGACCCCGTCATTCGCGGCGAGCTGGCTCGGGCCTACGAGACCCTCGAGGTCATGCGGTACAACAACCTGCGGATGCTCACCGTGGTGGATGCCGGCGGTGTCCCGGGGCCCGAGATGTCGATCGGCAAGCTCTACTGGGCCAACTGGCACCGGGATCTCGGCGAGTTGATGATGCAGGTGCGAGGTGCGGCCGGCATGGTCGCCGGAGACGGCGCGCTCGGTAACGCGCACCCGCTCACCGCCGGGTACCGGCTCGACCCCATGCAGCGAACCTTCCTGTACAGCCGGGCCCACACGATCTACGCCGGCTCCAACGAGGTGCAGCGCAACATCCTCGGCGAACGCGTTCTCGGGCTGCCGCGCGAACCCGCCTGAGGGCTCGCAGCTCACACCGGGAGGTGCCCGATGTCCGACGAGTGACGGGCGTCGACCATCTCGTATCGTGGTCCGGGTACGACGATCTCGAGGAGACACCATGGCCGAGGCCTACATCATCGACGCGGTCCGCACGCCGGTGGGTCGACGCAACGGTGGTTTGGCCGGCGCCCATCCCGCCGATCTCGGCGCCCACGTGCTCAAGGAACTGATGGAGCGGACCGGGGTCGACCCCGGCGCGGTCGAAGATGTCATCTTCGGTTGTCTCGACAACGTGGGGCATCAGGCCGGCGACATCGCCCGGACGTGCTGGCTCGCCGCCGGGCTGCCCCAACACGTGCCGGGGGTGACCATCGATCGGCAATGTGGCTCGAGCCAGCAGGCCGTGCACTTCGCCGCCACCGGCGTCATGTCGGGGGTGAACGATCTCCTGGTGGCGGGAGGTGTTCAGAACATGAGCCAGGTGCCGATCAGCTACGCCATGATCGCCGCTGAAGGACTCGGTATCCCCGATCCGTTCAGCGGGTCGGAGGGGTGGGTCGCCCGGTACGGAACCCAGGAAGTCAGCCAGTTCCGGGGGGCCGAGATGATCGCCGAGAAGTGGGACATCAGCCGTGACGCCATGGAGCGATTCGCGTACGAGAGCCATCAACGGGCCGTGCGTGCCATCGACGAAGGTCGTTTCGAGACGCAGATCACGCCGTATGGCGACGTGATGGTCGATGAGGGGCCCCGACGGGACACGTCGCTCGAGAAGATGGCGACGTTGCGGACCCTCACCGAGGGTGGTCGCCTGACGGCCGCGGTCGCCAGCCAGATCTCCGACGCGTCGGCGGCCATGTTGGTGGCCAGCGAACGGGCGGTCGCCGATCACGGGCTCACCCCTCGGGCGCGGATCCATCACGTCTCGGTGCGGGGCGACGATCCCATCTACATGCTGACCGGGCCGATCCCCGCCACGGCGTATGCCCTGGAGAAGACGGGCATGTCCGTCGACGACATCGATCTCTTCGAGTGCAACGAGGCGTTTGCGCCCGTCGTATTGGCCTGGATGGGCGAACACGGGATCCCGCACGAGAAGGTCAACGTCAACGGAGGCGCCATCGCCCTCGGTCATCCGCTCGGAGCGACGGGCGTTCGCCTCATGACGACGTTGCTGAACGAGCTCGAACGCACGGGCGGCCGGTACGGCCTCCAGACGATGTGCGAGGGCGGCGGTCAGGCCAACGTCACCATCATCGAGCGCCTCTGACCCCGCGAGCGGTCATCCGACACGGTCCCGGATCGGGGTGACCTCGTCGACGAGCCCCCAGGCGAGGGCTCGGTCGGCCGGGATCGCCTCGCCGGTGAGGGCGAGCCACAGGGTGCGATGACGGCCGACGCGGCGGGTCACGCTCACCGTGCCGCCGGCACCGGGCACCAGTCCCATCGCCACCTCGGGGAGGGCGAAGGTCGCGTCGGGGAGAGCGATGACTCGGCCCGCGAAGGCGGCCAACTCCACGCCGGCACCGACGGCGGCGCCGTGGGTCACCACCGTGATCCGATCGCGCAGTCGGTGGATGCGTAGCCCTGCGCTGGTGGCCATCCGCACGTGGTGGGCGGTCGATGGGTCGCTCACGGTGCCGAACTCAGCCAGGTCGCCCCCGACGCAGAACGACCGGCCCGCGGCGTCGAGGGTGATCGGCCGGTCGTCGTCAGGGTCGTCAAGGGCATCGAGCGCGACGACCAGGGCGTCGCGCATCGCGGCGTCGTAGGCGTTGCGCAACCGCGGCCGGTTCAAGGTCAGCCGGACGGCCTCGGGCCGATCGTCGACGACGACCGGTGGTTCGACGGGGTCGGGTCGGACACGGCGGCCCTGCCCACTCAACCACTGGCGGTGTTCGGGCCCGGCTTGCAGCAGGCCGTACGCCAACGACTCGGAGACGAGTGCGTCGGGAACGGGGATCGTGGCCGACACTCGCAGCAGCTGAGCCAGAACGACGGCGGCGTGCGGGTGGCCGACCGCCGCCTCGACGGCACGGTCCGCGTCGTCGGGCGACAGAGCGAGGTCCGCGCCGGTGACGCTCGAGGCCGCCACGTCGGCCGCCACGGCGCGGCGGGCGATGACCAGTGCCGGGAACGAGGCCGGCAGGCTCGGCAGGCCGCCACGGCGGTCATCGCTGACGTCGACGACGATCACGGGTGTGCCGTGAGCCACCCCGACATCGTTGGTGAGCGCGGCGCGCGCGAGGCGGAGCCGGGCCTCGGCCTCGGACCACACCATGGTCGAGGCGGTCACGGCGATGGTCAGATCTCGTCGCCCAGGTGGGCGAGCAAGCTCCGCACGACCCGGCGGAGGAGTTTGCCCGTCTCGTTGTACGGGAGCTCGTCGACGAACTCGATGTGCTCGGGTGTGCGGCTCGATCGCAGTTGCTGGCGCACCAGGTCCTGGAGCTCCTCGACGCTGGTGGAGGCCTCATCGTGGAGCACGACCGCGGCGACGACCTTCTCCCCCCACTGGCGGTCGGGGACGCCGATCGAGCACGCGTCGGCCACCGCGCGGTGGGTGAGCAGGACATCCTCGATCTCGCCGGGAGAGATGTTCTCGGCACCTCGGATGATGATGTCGTCAATGCGGCCACTGAGGAAGAGGAAGCCTTCGTCGTCGAGCCAACCGCCGTCGTTGGTCGGGAACCAGCCGTCGGCGGTGAGCCGCGAGCCTTTGCCGAGATACTCGCCCGAGACCTGCTCGCCCCGGAGGAAGATCTCACCCGGGTGACCGGCCGGCGCCTCGGCGCCTTCGTCGGTCCGGATGGAGATCTCGATGCCGGGGAGGGGCCGACCGACCGACGACAGCCGGTTGCGTACGACGGGGTCGTCGCTGGAGGCGGCGAGGCGATGGTCCTCGGGACCGAGCAGGGCCACGGTCGAGCTGGTTTCGGTGAGGCCGTAGGCGTTGACGAACCCGGCCTCCGGGAAGAGCTCGAGCGCCCGCTCGATCACCGGTCGGGGCATCTTGCCGCCGCCGTAGGAGATGGCGCGCAGCGTCGGGATGGGATCGCCGCCCGTGGCGTCGAGTCGGTCGACGATCCGACTCAGCATCGTGGGCACGACCATGGCGTGGGTCACCGCTTCGGTACGAGCGAGATCGATCCACTCGTCGGCGTCGAAGTGCGGAAGCTGCACGATTCGCCGGCCTGCGTACACCGAGCTGAGGATCGCCGCCATACCTGCGATGTGGTACGGCGGCACGCTCATGAGCGTGGCCTCCTCGTCGCCGGCGCCCATGAACTCGACCGAGCCGAAGATGTAGGAGACCAGGTGCTTGTGCCGCAGCACTGCGGCCTTGGGCTCGCCCGTCGTACCGCTGGTGAACAAGAGGATGGCGATGTCGTCGCCGTCGAATCCCCAGTCGGCCTCGGGGACAGCGCCGTCGGTGTCGGCGACGCGGGAGAGGAAGTCATCCCGACTGATGGCCGACACGCCGTCGACCCGGCTCACCCGGTGATGGTGATCGTCACCGACGAGGGACAGAGTCGGAGCTGATCGGTCGAGCAGGGCATGGAGGCCATGGTCGTCGAGCCGGTAGTTGAGCGGGACGAACGGAACGCCGGCCCACGCGCAGGCGAACAACGACACCGGCAGCGCCGGGCTGGCCTCGTCGACCATGGTCACGGTGCTCGGGCTGCCCTCCCGGATCGTGGCGGCGGCACGCCCGGCGTGCTGGTAGAGGTCCTGGTAGGTCAGGCCGTCTCCGTGGCGCGAACCCACGGCGACTCGGTCCCCGAAGCCGTTCGCGGCCATCTCCAGAAGCATCATGAGGTTCACAGGCGATCGACCTCGGTTCGGTGGCGGTGGGTTCGATCAGTCCGACGCCGGCAGGGGTTTGGCCTCTTTGAGGCCGAGCGAGACGTCGCCGACCGACAATGATCCTTCGCCGGCCTTGGTGCACAGCAACTCGACGGACTCATCGGCGTCGACGTACCGCTTGCCGAGGAGCGACCCGGCACTGTGGTCCGCCGACACGCTGCCGCCATCGGAGGCCCCGTCCGGGGCGATCATCGGCACACCGCCACAACGCACGTCGATGTCAGCGGCCGGAGCCTTGACGACGATGGCCTCCGTGGTGCAAACGGCGCTCTTCAGGCGGCTGCCTGGCTTCAGCTCGGGCATTGCCTCTCCTCGTGTAGTGAGTGTTTTCGACACCGGCCCTGCGGCCCCCGCGTGGGGTGGTTCCGGTCGACGGGTGATCCGGTGTTGTTGGGAACCTGCGCATTCTGGCGTCTCATCGTGGCGTTGCGACGAACCGAGCGGCAAACATGCACGCCGTGATACCTCCCGACTTGATTCGAGACGAGGGTGTTCCCGCCGATCACGAGTCGGCACGATTCGCCGCCTGTGGAGCCCTGAGCCTCACCGGACTCCCCGACGGACCGATGGTCGTGCCCGCCGGGGCCACCGCCACCCGTCTGGATCGAGCAGCGTCCGTGCTGGCCGGGCTCACCGCCGCGCGCGGGCATCCCGTGACGATCGATGGGGCGATGCTGCTGTCGGAGCGGTCGGCCATCACCGGTTTCGGGCGCCGGGGCGCGACCTCCGTGGGCGGGTCGTGTCACATGCTCGAGGCGCTCGACGGGTGGCTGGCGTTGAACCTCTCCCGCCTGGATGATCTTGATCTGCTCCCGGCCTGGCTGGGGGTCAGGGTCGATCCGGCCGACTGGCGTCGGGTGGCGGCCCTGATCGCCGAGCGGTCGGTCGCCACTCTGGTCGAGCGAGCTGCGCTCATCGGTCTCCCGTGTTCGGCCGTGCCTGAGTTCGAATCTGGTTCGCGGCGCGAGCCCGAGCCGTGGTCCGTGACTCGTCCCGGCGGAACGAGCGCCGCCCGCGACCCGTTGCTGGTCATCGAGATGGCCAGCTTGTGGGCCGGGCCCCTCGCCGGGTCACTCCTGGTGGACGCCGGGTGCCGGGTCATCAAGCTCGAACATCCCGGCCGTCCCGATGGCGCCCGGCGAGGGTCGAGCGACGCGTTCGACCTCTGGAACGCCGGCAAGGAATCGGTCGCCTGCGATCTGCGCCTGCCGCGAGACCGGGCACTGTTCGACGCGCTGCTGGCCCGGGTCGCCGTGGTGATCGACGGTTCACGGCCGCGGGTGGCCACCAACCTGGGTATCGATGCCGAGGCCGCCGTTCAGGATGGCGTCGTGTGGATCTCGATCACCGGCCACGGCCGCGGAGACGATGCCAACCGGGTCGCCTTCGGCGACGATGCCAACCGGGTCGCCTTCGGCGACGATGCCAACCGGGTCGCCTTCGGCGACGATGCCAACCGGGTCGCCTTCGGCGACGATGCCAACCGGGTCGCCTTCGGCGACGATGCCGCGGTGGCCGGAGGTCTGGTGATCGAGCCGGGCGTGGTGTCGGCCGCACCCCTGTTCGTCGCCGACGCGGCCGCGGATCCCATCGCCGGGCTGCTGGCGGCCGTGGCGGCGTTGCAGACGATGGCCGAGGGGACCGGCCAGTTCATCGACCTGTCGCTTCGCGGGGCGGCGGCGTGGGCTCGGGGTGTCCCCGGGCATCACGGCGCGAGAACCTCGCACGAGTGGATGGGTGAACCGGCGGCGGTCGAGCCGCCCGCCGCTCGCCCGAGCCGCGGCCGGGCGCGGGACATGGGCGCCGACACCGCGGCGATCCGCAAAGAACGCGGCGTGTAGCCTCCCCGCCCGTGGACCCGGCCCGCCCCATTCGCTCCTTCGACGGTGGCGACGTTGTGGTAAATGGCGCCGTCCCGGACGGGATCCGAGCGGTCGACGGCCGCGTGCCGGGCCGTCGGGGCCAGGCAACGCGTCAGCGTTTGCTGAACACGACGCGAGCAATGTTGGCGACCACCTCCTACCGAGATCTGCGAGTGGTCGACATCGCTCGCGCCGCCGGCACGTCGCCTGCGACCTTCTACCAGTACTTCGCCGACGTCCCGGCCGCCGTGCTGGTGCTGGCGACCGACCTGGCCGATCGCGGTCACGACGAGTTGGCCGCGGTCGTCACCCTGGGCGATTGGAATGCGGTCGGCGTCGATGACCCAGCCGGGCAGCTGGCGGACGCCTTCGTCGACTTCTGGCATACCAATCAGGCCCTGATCCGGGTCGTGGACCTCGCCGCCCTCGAAGGCGATCCCGCCTTCCGGGCCGCCCGGGTCCGCCTGCTCAACGGGGTGTACGTGGCCCTCCAGATCGTCATCGAGCGGCGACCTGGTGGAGCTCCGACCCCGTCCGTCGACGCCGCCCAGGGGGACGGCACCCGCCCAGATCCTGAGGCGACCGCGGGGGCGCTCACCTCGATGTTGTCCCACGTCGCCGCCCACGTCGACGGTTTCGGCGCCGAGGGTGTGTCCGCCGCCCGTCTGAGCGCGGCGATGGCGCGGGTGGTGCGTTTGGCGTTGGGTCCCGACGGGAATCAACCAGAGCATGATCGGCCGACCAGCTAGGGGCGCGAGAAGGATCGGAAGATTTCTATGTCCATGGATTTGACATGAAAGGGCATGGTACGTGCTAGTGTCGCCGCCATGCCTGCTCCGTCGTTGATCTCTGCTCGTCAGTCGGACTCGGTGTCACCGGCGGTCGACGGGTGGGTGGCCGCGTCCCGGTTCGATCGGATCGTCGCCCGCCGTTGGTGGTTGTTCTTCGCCCTCGTCGCCCTCAACGTCGCCGACATCGTGACCACGCAGGTCGGCCTCGAACGCGGTGCCGTCGAGCGCAACCCGCTGATGGTCGGGGCGGTGGGTAGTTGGAGCGGTGCCATCCTCGCCAAGACGTTGTGTCTCGGGGCCGCGGCCGCCGTGCTCCTCTCCGCCCCCCGTCGGTCACGGGTGCTGAACGTCGGAGTCCTGGCCTGCGTGTGCTGGTACCTCGGCGTCGTGTGCTGGAATCTGAACGTCATCAGCAGCCAGAGCTGATCCGCCCGCACGGCGGGTGGCGCGGCGGTGAACGGGAGGGTCAGCACATGAGGGGCATCGTCTGGGACGGGTCCACCCTGGCGCTCGTCGACGACCTGGAGGTGGCTGAGCCGGGTCCGCTCGAGGTCAAGGTCCGCATCGTCAACTCGGGGGTCTGCCACAGTGACCTGAGCGTCACGAGCGGGGCGATTCCTTTTCCGGTACCTGTCGTGCTCGGGCACGAGGGGGCCGGTGTCGTGGAGGCGGTTGGGTCGGCCGTGACCACGGTCGAGATCGGCGACCACGTCGTGCTGTCCACGCTCGGCAACTGCGGGGCGTGCCCCGCGTGCGACACCGGACGGCCGACGATGTGCCGGGGCACGTTCGGGCTGCGCCCGACGCCGTTCACCTCCGGTGGCGTTGCCCACTACAACTTCGCCAACGTCTCTTCGTTCTCCGAGCACGTCGTGGTGAAGGCCGTCCAGGCCGTACCGATCCCCAAAGCCGTACCCCTGGCGGCCGCCTCGCTGATCGGCTGCGGCGTCCTCACCGGAGCCGGCGCAGTACTCAACCGCGCCAAGGTTCGGCCGGGGGACTCGGCGGGGGTGATCGGTGTCGGCGGGATCGGGTTGAACGTCATCCAAGCCTTGGCCATGTCGGGGGCGAACCCCATCGTCGCCATCGACACCAATGCTTCGAAGGAAACCATCGCCCGTGACTTCGGCGCTACCCACTTCGTGAACCCTCGGGAGATCGATACCACCGAAGCCGTCATGGACCTGACCAGCACGGGCTTCGACTATGTCTTCGAGTGCGTCGGAGCCAAGGCATTGATGGAAGAGGCCATCGCCCTGCTCGATTGGCACGGCACGTTCGTGATCTTGGGGGTCACGCCGTTCGGCACCATGGTCGAGTTCGCGCCGGAACAGCTCTATCAGGACAAGACGATCATGGGCTGCCGGTATGGCTCGTCGCGCCCGCAGGCCGACATCAAGATGTACGCAGACCTCTACCTCGCCGGCAAGTTCAAACTCGACGAACTGGTCACCAAGGTGTACCCGATGGCCGACATCGCGTTGGCGCTTCACGACATGCACGACGGCAAGCTCGCCCGCGGCGTACTCGAGATCAACCCGCTCTGAGGTCGCCCGTCGATCCCGACCTGTTCTTCTCGCGGTGCGCGGTCGGATCGACCGATTGGTCGACGCTCGGTGAATCCTGTGACCGATGTCCTAGTGAAGGCTCCCTACGGACCGGCTCCCGGGCTCAGGATGGGGCTCCGAGTGACCGATAGGGATGGCACTCTCGGTCAGAAAGGCCTGTGATCATGCACACACTCCGACTCGACGCGGCGCGCCGGCGCCGCCTGCTGGCGTTGCTGGCGCTCATCGCCTTCCTCGGCGCTTCCTGTGGCGGTGACGACGATGATGTCGTGGCTGGCGGGGGCGACGAGAGCGATGAGGACAGCTCCGACGAATCCACCGACGAGAGCTCCGACGACGACAGCTCCGACGACGACAGCTCCGACGACGACAGCTCTGACGACGAGAGCTCCGACGACGACAGCTCTGACGAGTCCACCGACGAGAGCTCCGATGAGGGCGACGGCGGTTCGGGCGACGACGAGTTCTGCTCGGTCGGCGAGGAGATCGACGCCTCGAACGCGATGCTCGACGAGACCGATGATCCGGAAGCGCTCGAAGACGGCATCAACGACATCCTCGACCTGCTCGAGGACGCTCGCGATGACGCTCCCGACGACATCGCCGACGATTTCAACACCATCGTCGATGCCTACGGTGAGGTCAACGACGTGCTCGAGGGCGCCGGGTACGACTTCACCGCGATCGAGGATGAGGATGACCTGGCGGTCTTCGACGAGTTCGCCGATGCGGTCATTCCCGTCGAGGAATGGTTCGCCGAGAACTGCGGCATCGTTCTCGACGACGGTGGCAGCAACGACGACGGCTCCACCGACGGTGGGTCAGCCGAGGGCGGCTTGGCGAGTGTGACCTCGGCCGACATCGCCGATCTCGAGCCCGGCCTGCCGGCCCCCGGCCCCGATGCCGAGTTCGACTCCCTCTGGGAGGACTGTGCGGACGGCTCACTCGAGGCATGCGACGACCTCTACTTCGCCACCCCCGTGGGGAGCCTCTACGAAGCGTTCGGCGGCACCTGTGGCGGCACCGACCTCGCGGCCGACTTCGGTACCTGCGAGCTGTCGGCCGACGGCGGCTCCACCGATGGTGGGTCAGCCGAGGGTGGACTCGCGACCGCCACTGGTGACGAGGACCTCGATGGGGACACCCCCGCTCCCGGTCCCGACTCGACGCTGGATGCGCTCTGGGAGGACTGCGGCGACGGCGACGACTCGGCGTGTGACGAGCTGTGGCAGGGCTCGCCCTTCGATTCGGTCTACGAGCTCTACGCCACGATCTGTGGTGGACGCGAGCCCGACAACGCGTCAGGCAACCCCTGCGTCAACTGACCGAGGTCCTGTCCCCCGACGTCGGTGACAGGTGAACTTGGCGAGATCTCCCCGCTCACCGGGGAGATCTCGCCATTTTTCGACCGTGACCAGGCGAGACGGCTCAGCCCAGGGCCGACACGACGTGGTCGATGCACGCGGTGAGGGCGGCGATGTCGGCCGGATCGATGGCCGGGAACATGGCGACGCGGAGCTGATTGCGGCCCAGCTTGCGATACGACTCGGTGTCGACGATGCCGTTGTGGCGCAGGACCTGGGCCACGGTGTCGGCGCTGATCGCTTCGTCGAGATCGACCGTGGCCACCACATGACTGCGTTGGGACGGATCGGCGACGAAGGGTTCGGCCCACGAGCGCGACTCGGCCCAGCTGTACACCGTCGC
The DNA here is from genome assembly GCA_963732655.1 of uncultured Acidobacteriota bacterium. Taxonomy (GTDB): domain Bacteria; phylum Actinomycetota; class Acidimicrobiia; order Acidimicrobiales; family SHLQ01; genus CAVTWS01. Next base: position 1,188,645 of record CAVTAI010000017.1, read on the forward strand.
CGCCGACTGGGCGCAGCGGGCGGATGACCAGTGCAGACCGCCGTTGTCGTTGATCCACTGGACTTGTTCGAGCGCGAGAAAGACGGTCGCCAGGGCCGGCGTGTTGTAGGTCTGGTCCCTGCGGGAGCTGTCGAGGGCGATCTTGAGGTCGAGGAAGGCCGGAATCCAGCGTCCGGAGGTGGCGATCCGCTCGATCCGCTCGATCGCCCCGGGGGAGCACGCCGCCAGCCACAGGCCGCCGTCGGACGCGAGGCACTTCTGGGGCGCGAAGTAGTAGACGTCGGTCTGGGCGGCGTCGAAACGCAGGCCGCCCGCCGCCGAGGTGGCGTCGACGAGCACGAGCTGGTCGGCCGTGCCGGGACGCGTGATGGGCATCATCACGCCGGTCGAGGTCTCGTTGTGGGTCAGGCAGAACGCATCGACGTCGGCGCTGGGGGTCGGCACCGGATGGGCGCCGGGCGGGCTGATCACGATCTCGGGGTCGTCGAGGAACGGCGCCGCCGCCACGCCCTGGGCGAACTTGGAGGAGAACTCGCCGAAGCTGAGATGTTGGCTCCGGCGCTCGATGAGCCCGAAGGTCGCCGCGTCCCAGAACGCGGTGGTCCCCCCGTTGCCGAGCAGGATCTCGTAGCCGTCGGGCAGCACGAGCATCTCGGCGAGCGCGTTGCGCAACGCGGCGACGACGAACTGCACGGTGGGCTGGCGATGGCTCGTGCCGAGGTAAGTCGGGGCGGCGGCGGCGAGGGCCTGGATGGCCTCGGGGCGGACACGGGACGGTCCGCAGCCGAATCGGCCGTCGGAGGGCAACAAGTCGGCGGGGATGGTGATGTCGGGGCGCACGGTGCACCATCGTGCCACCGGGGCGGCCGGAAACGGACGCCGTTTGGTTTCAATACGCTGACCCGCTCACCTTCGGCGTGTCAGCATGCTGGTCCCCCTCACCACCTTCTCCGGAGCTCGGTCATGTCCTCGGAACGCCTGTCCCGCCTCATCACGGCGATCGCCCCATCGGCCACCCTCGCGGTCGACGCCAAGGCCAAGGCGTTGCAGGCGCAGGGCGAGCCCGTCATCGGCTTCGGCGCCGGCGAACCCGACTTCCCGACCCCCGATCATGTCGTCGAGGCGGCAGTCCTGGCGTGTCGTGATCCCAAGAACCACCGGTACACCCCGACTCCAGGCCTGCCGGAGCTGCGCGAGGCGATCGCCGTCAAGACCCTCCGAGACTCGGGTGTCGAGGTCGACCCGGCGAACGTGCTGGTGACCAACGGCGGCAAACATGCCGTCTACAACGCCATCCTCACCGTCTGCAACCCCGGTGACGAGGTGCTGCTGCCCGCTCCGTACTGGACCACCTACCCTGAGCCCATCGCCTTGGCGGGTGCCCATCCCGTGGTGCTGCCGTCGACGACGGCCAGCGGCTTCAAGGTCACGGTCGACGAGCTCGAAGCGGCCCGCACGCCGAAGACCAAGGCGCTCGTCTTCGTCTCGCCGTCGAACCCGACGGGTGCGGTGTACACCCCCGCTGAGGTCGAGGCGATCGGTCGCTGGGCCGTCGAGCACGAGATCTGGGTGCTGACCGACGAGATCTATGAGCACCTCACCTACGGCTCGGCCGCCTTCTCCTCGATGCCGAAGCTGGTCCCCGAGATCGCCGATCGGTGCGTGATCCTGAACGGCGTGGCCAAGACCTACGCCATGACGGGGTGGCGGGTCGGGTGGCTCATCGGTCCGTCGGACTTCGTGAAGGCCGCCGGGAACCTGCAATCCCACTCGACGTCGAACGTGTCCAACGTGGCGCAGCGCGCCGCGTTGGCGGCGGTGTCGGGCGGCCTCGACGATGTCGCTCGTATGCGTTCCGCGTTCGATCGCCGCCGCCAGCTGATGTTCCGGATGTTGTCGGAGATCGATGGCGTCGATGTCATCGAGCCCCAGGGCGCCTTCTACGCCTTTCCGTCGTTCGAAGGAGCGCTCGGTCGGACCTTCCGCGGCGTGACGCCGTCGACCTCGGCCGAGCTGGCCGAGGTGATCCTCGATCAGGCCAAAGTGGCCCTCGTCCCCGGCGAGGCCTTCGGCGCGCCTGGGTACGCCCGGCTGTCGTTCGCGACCAGCGATGAGAACATCGAGGAGGGCATCGGCCGCATCGCCGATCTCCTCGGCCGCCGGTAAGACCCAGTGGCGGCGGATCTCCCCCCTGCGGTGGCTGGCTCGGTGCCTGCGGGCCGACCATACGGGTCATGGCCGTCGCCGATCACCGCGGCATCCCTGGTCGAGGGTGTGTCGACGCCGACGGAGCTCGTGGTCGATGGGTCGGACATCTGGTGGGCGGAGACCCGGCCGGCCGAGGGAGGACGCACGGCGTTGGTGCGCTGGCGGGCCGGCTGGATCGACGGCTTGCCGGCGACCGGCAAGATGATCGACGGCTTGCCGGCGACCGGCAAGATGATCGACGGCTCGCCGGCGACCGGCGAGATGATCGACGGCTTGCCGGCGACCAGCAACGTCCGCTCGCTCGTTCACGAGTACGGCGGCGGCGCCTGGTGGGTGCAGGCCGGCGTGGTGGTCTTCAGTGATGCCGCGGATCAGAGGTTGTGGCGTCTCGGACCGAACGACACCGACCCTGTCCCGCTGACCCCCGAGCCGATCTCCCCGCAGGCCGACCGTTTCGCCGACGGTCGATTCCTGCCCGGCGGAGCCTGGTACGTGTGTGTGCGGGAGCGCCACGGGGATGGCGAGCCCGTCAACGAGCTCGTGGCCGTGGCCACCGACGGATCTCTGCAGGTCCGGTCGCTGCATCGTGCGGCCGACGCCGACTTCGTGGCGTCGCCGCGGCCATCGCCCGATGGCACCCGGCTGGCGTGGATCCAGTGGACGCACCCGAACATGCCCTGGGACGACACCGAACTGTGGGTGGCCGACCTGGTGCTCGACCCGCCCGATGTCGCACAGCCGCGGTGCCTGGCGGGGCACGGCGGGGGGGAGTCGATCGTCCAGCCGGCGTGGACGCCGGCCGGCCGTCTGCACGTCGTGAGCGACCGCTCCGACTGGTGGGGGTTGTACGAGATCGACCCAGCCGGACCTCCGGGATCCGCTGAGGCACCTCTGGTGCCGGGATCCGCTGAGTCACCTCTGGTGCCGGTGCGGGTGATCGACGGTGAAGAGATGGCCGAGCCGGACTGGGTGTTCGGGCGGGTCCGCCACACGGTGACCTCGGCGGCTCGTTTGGTGTGTGCGCCGGTGTGTCGGCCCGTCGATCGGCTCGAGATCGATGGTCGCCCCGCACTCCTTCCGGGGATCTCGACCGTGCAGAATCCGCAGGAGTGGAACGGAGGCGTGGTCGTGCTCGCCGGCTCTCATGCCCATGGCCCGGTCGTGCTGGCGGTCGACGGGGCGACCGGGTCCACCGACGTCATCCGGCCGCCACACCCTCACGGTCACGATCCCGGGTTCCTGCCCCCGCCGGAACCCCTCACGTTCACGACGACCGGGGGCGCCCAGGCGCGGGCGTTGTTCTACCGGCCCGCCCACCCGGAGATCGCCGGGCCCGCGAGCGAGCGGCCACCGCTCATCGTGCTGGCCCACGGTGGGCCCACCTCGGCCGCCGCCAACGAGCTGTCGCTGGCCCTCCGCTTCTGGACCAGCCGGGGCATCGCCGTGGTCGATGTCGACTACCGCGGCAGCACGGGGTACGGCCGGGCGTACCGGCGAGCCTTGTACGGCCAGTGGGGCGTCGCGGATGTGGATGACTGCATCGCCGCCGTCGAGTTCCTTGCCGCCCGGGGTGACATCGATGCCGACCGGGTCGCCGTGCGGGGCGGCAGCGCCGGCGGGTTCACGGTGCTGCGGGCGCTGTGTACGTCAGACGTGTTCAGCGCCGGTGTCAGCCGGTATGGCATCGCCGACCTCGAGGCGTTGGCGACCGACACCCACAAGTTCGAGTCTCGGTACATCGACCAACTGGTCGGCCCCTATCCCGAGCGGCGCGATGTGTACGTCGAACGGTCACCCATTCACCACGTCGACAGTCTCGGGGTCCCGATGCTTGTCCTCCAGGGGCTGGACGACCCGATCGTGCCGCCGAACCAGGCCGAGATGATCGTGGCCGCGCTGGAACACAAGAACGTCCCGGTTTCCTGCCTGGCCTTTGCCGGCGAGGGCCACGGCTTCCGCAAGGCCGAGAACATCATCACCGCCTTGGAGGCCGAGCTGGCGTTCCTGGGCGAGGTCTTCGGCTTCGAGCCGGCTGAGCCCCTCCCGCCCGTCGCCTGGCGTGGCGTATCGCCTCGACCCCGATAAGGATTGACCGGTCATGGCTCGCATCCTGGTCTCTGAACCCATCGCCCCTGCCGGTATCGCCCGCCTCCGCGAGGCCGGCCACGACGTGGAGGAACGGTTCGACCTGGATGCCGCCACGCTGCTGACGGCGATCCCGGGTGTTCATGCGCTCATCATCCGTTCTGCCACCCAGGTCACCGCAGCGGTGCTGGCCGCGGCGACCGATCTGGTGGTCGTCGGCCGAGCCGGTATCGGGCTCGACAACGTGGAGGTCGAGGAGGCGACACGCCTCGGCGTGATGGTGGTGAACGCGCCGCAGTCGAACGTGTTGTCGGCGGCCGAGCACACGATGGCGATGCTGCTCGCCCAGGCCCGCAACATCCCCCAAGCGCACGCTGCGCTCAAGGCGGGGCGCTGGGAGCGGTCGCGCTGGGAGGGCGTGGAACTGGCCGACAAGACGCTCGGCATCGTCGGCCTGGGCCGGATCGGCCGTTTGGTCGCCCAGCGGGCGGCGGCGTTCGGGATGCGCATCGTCGCCCACGACCCGTTCGTGTCGGCCGACCGGGCGCGACAGATCAACGTCGAGCTCGTCGACCTCGACGAGCTGATGACCCAAGCCGATTTCGTCACGCTGCACCTCGCCAAGACCAACGAGACGACCGGCCTGATCGGCAAGGATCTGCTCGCCCGCTCGAAGCCCGGCATCCGGATCATCAACGTCGCCCGCGGCGGCATCGTCGACGAATCGGCGCTGGCCGAGGCGGTGGCGTCCGGACACGTCGCCGGCGCCGCCATCGACGTTTTCGCCAAGGAGCCGACCACCGAGTCTCCGCTGTTCGGGCTCGACGAGATCGTGGTCACTCCCCACCTCGGAGCCAGCACACGCGAGGCGCAGGACAAGGCGGGCGACACGATCGCCGAGCAGGTCCTGCTGGCGCTCTCCGGCGACTTCGTGCCGTTCGCCGTCAACGTCAACGCCGCCGAGGTGTCCGAGGTGGTACGCCCGTTCCTGGCGCTGTCCCAGGAGCTCGGCGGCATCTTCGCCCGCTATGTCGGGCATCTCCCAGAGGTCGTCGACGTGGAGTTCTGCGGCGAGATCGGCGGGTACGACAACGCCCTCACCCACCTCTCGGCGGTGAAAGGCATCCTCGGCCAGCTGACCGACGAGCCGGTCTCCTACGTCAACGCCATGACGGTGGCTGCCGATCGTGGATGCAAGATCCGCGCCGTCAACGACGCTACGGCTCGTGACTACGTCAACAGCGTCACCATCCGCGGCGACGGCCACGTCCTCACCGGCACGATCGTCGGCCTCAAGGGTGAGCACCGGATCGTGCTCGTCGACGATCACACGGTCGATGTGCCCCCGGCCGATCACATGCTGATCATCCGCAACCAGGATCGTCCCGGCATGATCGGCTCGGTCGGCACCCTGCTCGGCGAGGGTGGTGTCAACATCGATCACATGCACATCGGGCGGTCGCCCGAAGGGGTCGGCGCCATGATGCTGGTCAACACCGACCGCCCCGTCCCGGCGGAGGTGCAGGAGCGAATCCGTCATTTGGACGGGTTCGTCTCGGTCGCCGCGATCGACCGGGAACGGTCCTGACGGCCACCGAGATCCTGCGCCGGGTCTTCGGGTACGCGGCGTTCCGGGGCGATCAGGAGGCCATCGTCGATCACGTGATCGGCGGGGGCGACGCGTTGGTGCTCATGCCCACCGGCGGCGGCAAGTCGTTGTGTTACCAGGTTCCGGCGCTCGTGCGGCCCGGTGTCGGGGTGGTGATCTCACCGCTCATCGCCTTGATGCAGGACCAGGTCGACGCCCTGCGGTCGCTCGGGGTCCGGGCCGATTTCCTGAACAGCACCCAAGGGTCCGATGAGCGTCGCCGGGTGGAGGACGCCTTCGTGGCGGGCGACCTCGACCTGCTCTACCTGGCCCCGGAACGTTTCCAGGTGGAGTCGACGTTGCGCCTGCTCGGGCGCGCCACGATCGCCCTGTTCGCCATCGACGAGGCGCACTGCGTGGCCCAGTGGGGTCACGACTTCCGGCCCGACTACCTCACCCTGTCGCGGTTGCACGAGCGGTGGCCGGACGTTCCGTGGATCGCGCTGACGGCGACGGCGACGGCTGCGACCGCCGCCGAGATCTCCTTGCGGCTGCAGCTCGACGGCGCCCGGACGTTCGTGGCCAGCTTCGATCGGCCGAACATCGAGTATCGAATCGTCACCAAGGACAACCCGAACCGCCAGCTCGTGCGGTTCATCCGGGAGGAGCATCCCGGCGCCGCCGGCATCGTGTACTGCCTGTCGCGGGCCTCGGTGGAGCGCACGGCGCAGCTCCTGGTCGACAACGACATGCCGGCCGTGCCGTATCACGCCGGGCTCGACAATCGGGTCCGCAGCCGGAACCAGGCGCGGTTCCTGCGCGAGGACGGCCTGATCGTCGTGGCGACGATCGCGTTCGGCATGGGCATCGACAAGCCCGACGTCCGCTTCGTCGCCCACCTGGATCTGCCCAAGTCGGTCGAGGGGTACTACCAGGAGACTGGCCGGGCCGGTCGAGACGGCCTGCCATCGACCGCCTGGCTCGCCTATGGCCTCCAGGACGTGGTGCAGCAGCGACGCATGATCGCCACGTCGGAGGGGGACGAAGCGCACCGCCGGCGCCTCTCGCTGCACCTCGACGCCATGCTGGCGCTCTGCGAGACGGTGGAGTGCCGGCGGATGCAGCTCCTGCGCTACTTCGGGGAAGACAGCTCTCCGTGCGGGAACTGTGACACCTGCCAGACGCCACCCGAGACCTGGAACGCCACCGTGGCGGCCCAGAAGGTGCTGTCCGCCGTGTCTCGCCTGCAGCGGGAGCGGCAGCAGAGCTTCGGTGCGGGTCACATCGTCGACATCCTGCTCGGCAAACGCAACGACCGCGTCGAGCAGCACCGCCATGACGAGCTCAGCGTGTTCGGCATCGGGACCGAGCTCGCCGACGCCGAGTGGCGGGGAGTGATCCGCCAACTGCTCTCCCAGGGGCTGCTGATGCCTGAGGGGGAGTACGGCACGCTCGGGCTCAGCGACTCGAGTCGTGATGTGCTCAGCGGACAGCGTGAGGTGATAGTGCGTCGAGAGCGCCCGGGGAGTCGCGAGCCCCGCGAGCGCAATCGGACCGGCCGGAAGGCGGGTGGATCGGGAGGCGGCGACGTGCCGGAGCTCTCCGGCGTCGCCGCCAGCACCTTTGAACGGCTTCGAGCGTGGCGGGCCGAGGTCGCACGCGAGCAGGGGCTTCCGGCGTACGTCGTCTTCCACGACGCCACCCTGCGGGCCGTCGCCGTGCTGGCGCCGTCGACCCTCGACGGGTTGTCGACCGTGTCCGGTGTCGGGGAGGCGAAGCTGGCCCGTTACGGGCCATCGCTGCTCGATGTGCTGAACGAAGTCGACCCCGATCGGTCCCGACCGACCCCCTGATCCACCGAAGGGCGTCGAGAACCGGCCGGGTGCCACCATCGGTGACCAAACTTTTGCTTGCCAGACCGAGCTGCGTCGTCCAAGGTTGGGCGAACACCCGGAGCATGCGGGCACGCACAGCGAGAAGGGGGTTCCCTGATGGTCCAATCGATCCTCGAATCAGTCGGTGTGGACGAGCTGCGAGCGCAGCGCGACGACATGGCCCACGCCATGGTCAGAGTCGAGGCGGCCATGGCCGCTCCCGACGCCGGCCGGCGTGACGCCTGGGTTGCCGCCGTCCTCCGAACCTTGGTCATCTTGCAGGTGGAGTTGGAGGAACACGTCGAGTGGACGGAGGACGCCGAAGCTGGCTTCTTCGGCCAAGTCATCGACCACGCCCCTCACCTCGTCCCGGCGGTGAAGAAGCTCACGGCCGAGCACGTGGACATGGCCGCCGGCATCGCCCGCTGCAAGGTGCTGGTCACGTCGTCGGGCGACGACGTCACGGAAGCCCGCGACGAGACGCTCCGGCTCCTCGGGCTCTTCTCTCGCCACCGCAACCGTGGAGCCAACCTGGCCTACGACGCCTTCAACATCGATCTCAGCACGGGCGACTGACCGGGCGAGCATCCGAGGTCGCCCGGTCGATCGACACGGGTGACGACCTCGGCACTGACGGCGCGGGCCAGGTATCGTCAATTCATGCTGCCCGCCCACGCCGCCGGTTCGATCGTGCCCCGGCCGGCCGCGACCGACCATCGTTTCAGCCTTCTGGGCCTTCGCGTGTGGCCGGTCGACGCGGTCGGCCTCGAAGCCCGGGCCTCCTCGCTGACCTCGCGATCGCTCAAGAAGGGCACCAAGCTCGCGGCCCTCGATCTCGCCATCCGGTGCATCGATCTCACGACGTTGGAAGGCACCGACACGCCCGGAAAGGTGAAGGCCCTGTGCGCCAAGGCGCAACGTCCGGACCCGGTCGATCGGGAGGTCCCGCCGGTGGCCGCCGTGTGCGTGTACCCCGAGTTGGTCCCGACCGCGGTGGCCGAGCTCGCCGGGACCGGCATCCACGTGGCCAGTGTGGCCGGCGCGTTCCCTGCCGGCCTCGGTCCGCTCCACGTGCGGCTGGACGAGATCCGCTGGGTCGTGCAGCACGGCGCCGACGAGGTCGACATCGTCCTCAATCGGGGGGCGTTCCTCGCCGGCGACTACGGGCGGGCGTTCGACGAGATCGCCGCCGCCAAGGATGCGTGCGGGCCCGCTCATCTCAAGGTCATCCTCGAGACCGGTGAGCTCGGGTCGTACGACCAGGTGCGCCGGGCCAGCGCGTTGTCGATGGCGGCCGGAGCCGACTTCATCAAGACCTCCACCGGCAAGATCGGCACCTCCGCCACCTTCCCGACCGCCCTGTGCATGTCCGAGGCGATCCGCGATCACCACGACCAGACCGGCCGGATGGTCGGGCTCAAGCTGGCCGGTGGCATCCGGACGGCCAAGCAGGCCTGGCACTACCTCGTCATCGTGGGCGAGACCCTCGGGCCGGCCTGGTTGGATCCGGATTGGTTCCGCCTCGGCGCGTCGACCCTCCTCAACGACCTGCTCATGCAACGCCGCACCCGACTGACCGGCCGCTACCAGCGGCCCGACGATTTCACCAACGACTGAGCGGATCCCTCGATGGCCTCCTCACCCGACCTCCCCGCCAACCCTGTCCCCGCCAACCGTGTCCCCGCCAACCCTTTCCTGGCGTACGAGCCCTCACCGGAGTCGACCGACATCGTCTCCATCGCTGACCAGTACGGGTTGTTCATCGGCGGCCAGTTCGTCGAATCCCGGAGCGGGCAGATGTTGACCACCGTCAACCCGGCGACCGGGCGCCCCCTGGCCGATGTGGCGGTCGCCGGTGATGCGGACATCGACCTCGCCGTGACGGCCGCCCGCCGCGCGTTCGATCAGGGTTGGGGAACCATGCCGGGGCGTGAGCGCGCCAAGTACCTGTATCGCATCGCTCGGCTGCTGCAGGAGCGAGCGCGAGAGTTCGCCGTGCTGGAGACCCTCGACGGTGGCAAGCCCATCAAGGAGAGTCGTGATGTCGATGTCCCACTGGCGGCGGCCCACTTCTTCCATCACGCCGGCTGGGCCGACAAGCTCGAGTACGCGTTCCCGGGTCGCACGGCCTCGCCACTCGGCGTCGCCGCCCAAGTGATCCCGTGGAACTTCCCGCTCCTCATGGCGGCGTGGAAGCTGGCGCCCGCCCTGGCGTGCGGAAACACCGTCGTCCTCAAGCCCGCCGAGACCACGCCCCTCACGGCGTTGCTGCTGGCCGAGGTGCTGCGCGACGCCGAGTTGCCGCCCGGCGTGGTCAACATCGTCACGGGCGCGGGTCCGACCGGGGCGGCGCTCGTCGCCCACGCAGGCGTTGACAAGGTGGCCTTCACCGGGTCCACGGCGGTGGGCAAGGCGATCGCCAAGGCTGTCGCCGGCACGCCGAAACACCTGACCCTCGAGCTCGGCGGCAAGGCGGCCAACATCGTCTTCGACGACGCGGCGATCGATCAGGCGGTCGAAGGGATCATCGGCGGCATCTACTTCAATCAGGGTCACGTGTGCTGTGCCGGCAGCCGTCTGCTCGTCCAGGAGTCCGTCGCCGACGTCGTGCTCGACAAGCTTCTGCGGCGCATCGAGACCCTCCGGGTCGGGGATCCGCTGGACAAGAACACCGATATCGGCGCCATCAACTCGCAGGAGCAGTACGACAAGATCCACGGTTTCCTCGCCGCGGGGGTGGCCGACGGCGCCACCATGCACCAGTCGTCGTGCCCCCTGCCCGACACGGGGTGGTTCGTCGCCCCGACCGTGTTCACCGACGTCAGCCAGTCGCATCGCATCGCCCGCGAGGAGATCTTCGGTCCGGTGCTGGCCACGCTGACCTTCCGGACCGCCGAGGAGGCGGTGGCCAAGGCCAACAACACGCCCTACGGCCTGTCGGCTGGCGTGTGGACCGAGAAGGGGTCACGCATCTTGTGGATGGCCGAACGGCTGCGGGCCGGCGTGGTGTGGGCCAACACCTACAACGTGTTCGACCCCGCCAGCCCGTTCGGCGGCTACCGGGAGAGCGGCTACGGCCGTGAAGGGGGCCGCCACGGGCTCCGGTCGTACGTCGAGCTGGGGAGGGCCTCGTGAGCACACCACGCAAGGCCACCCGTCGGGCGCCCACACCGACTGCAGCCCCTCGCCTCGAGGTCCGCAAGACCTACAAGCTCTACATCGGTGGCCAATTCCCTCGCACCGAATCGGGGCGTACGTACCCGATCGAGGCGACCGATGGCACCCTGCTGGCCCATGCCTGCCTGGGCTCGCGCAAGGACATCCGGGACGCGGTGAAGGCGGCCCGTGGCGCCCAAGAGGGCTGGGCCTCCCGCACCGCCTACAACCGCGGCCAGATCCTGTACCGGGTGGCCGAGGTGATGGAGGGGCGCTCGGCGCAGCTCGTCGCCGAGTTGGCCGCGGGGGGCAGTGTCGACCCCGCGGGCGAGGTGGCCTCGGCGATCGACCGGTGGGTCTGGTACGCCGGTTGGGCCGACAAGTTCGCCACCGTTCTGGGCTCCGCCAATCCGGTGTCGGGGCCCTACTTCAACTTCTCGGTTCCGGAGCCCATGGGTGTGGTGGGCATCTGCTGCCCTGACGAGGCGCCGCTCGGCGCGCTCGTGGCGCGGGTTGCGCCGGCGATCGTGAGCGGCAATACCACCGTCGTGCTCGCCTCGCAACGGTGGCCCCTGGTGTCGATCACCCTGGCCGAGGCCCTGGTCACCAGCGATCTGCCTGGAGGTGTCGTCAACATCCTGACCGGTCGGCGGGCCGAGATGCTGCCCTGGCTCGCAGCCCACGGCGATGTCGATGCCGTCGACCTGACTGGAGCCGACGATGACCTGGTGGCGGATGCGCAGATCGCTGCCGCCGAGCACGTCGCCCGGGTCGTTTCGGCCGCTCCCGGCTCGCGCGACTGGCTGGCCGACCGCGCCCAGGACCTCGATTGCATCGCCGACCTGTGCGAGCTCAAGACCGTGTGGCATCCCGTCGGTCGGTGAGCCGGATCACCCGTCCCGAGCCGGGGCGCTCGTGGTGGAGGCACTAGCCTGCCCGGCGTGACTGAGGAGGCCGGCGGGTCGAGCCGACGCTGGGCCCCCTGGGCGGTCACGGTCGGCGTGGTCTCCGTCATCGGCATCCTCGCGGCGGTCGCCGTCCCGGGCTGGGCGGGCCGGCGGGCCGACACCCGGTTCCGTGACGCCGTCGCGAGCTACGAACTGGGCGTGGTGCACACCGGCGACGACGCGAGGCTCGACGATCTGATCGAGCAAGCCCTGTCGAAGTCGGCGGCGAACCGGGATTGCCCATTCCCCGACGAACCGGATCCCATCCCGGTCTCGGTCCCCGTGCGCGCCGAGTTGGTCCGTGAATTCGACCGGCCGACGTGGGCCGCGGCGAATCCGGCGACCGGCGACGTCGTGGTGACGCAACGGACGGGGCTGGTCATTCGCCTCGACGACGGCGTCACCGTCGCCGACGTGACCTCGACGACCCGTTTCGACAACGACAGCGGACTCCTGGCCGCCGGGTTCAGCACCGATGGGACGTGGCTCTACCTGTACCAGTCGAGTTGGACCCGACCGCCGAGCGGCCCGCGTTCCACACGGGTGCTCGCCGTGCCCCTCGACTCGGGCGGCGTGGCGTCGGGTGACGCCGTCACCATCCTCCAGGTCGAGGTTCCGACCGGTCAACACGCGGGAGGGGGAATGGCGGTCGGCCCGGACGGCACGATCTGGCTGGGTTTCGGCGATGGCGGCGGGCTCGGTGATCCTCGGGCCAACGGTCAGGATCCCACCGTGTTCCTCGGCAAGATCGTCCGAATCGACCCGCGGCCCGAGGCCGGCACGTACGCCATTCCCGCCGACAATCCGCATGCGTCCTCCGACGACGGCATCCGCGACGAGATCGCCGCCGTGGGCGTCCGCAATCCGTGGCGCATCTGGTACGACACCGCAGACGACGCCGTGTGGTTCGGCGACGTGGGACAGTCGTGCTGGGAGGAGATCGACCGCCTACCCGTCTCGCCGGCGCCGTCGGCGGCCAACTTCGGGTGGGATGTCCGCGAGGCGGACGTCCCGTTCCAGACCCCGCCCGTCGAACCCGATGAGTACCCCGAGTTCATCGACCCGACGTTCGCCTACCACCACGGCGCCGGCTGGTGTGCGGTGACCGCCGGATTCGTCTACCGGGGAGCAGTGCCCCTCGGTGGGTTGTCCACCGGCTCGTTCCTGTACGGCGATTTCTGCGGCGACGGCGTCTACGCGTTGGTGGGGGACGATCGCACCGGGTGGCGCTCGCACGATCTCGGCGTGGTGGTCCCCCACCCGGTCGCCATCGTGCCTGACGCCGACGGCCAGCCGTTGGTGGTGAGCCTGTACGCCGACAACGCCGACGAGTCGGGCGGAGCCGTCTACCGCCTCCGCTGAGGTGAGCCGTGGTCAGCCCAACCCACGACGCTGGCGCCACACGGTGTACCGAGTGACGAGGTCGAGCGCGCCGACCGCCCGATGAGCCCCCGGGTAGCAGAGCCGCCCCGTCTCACGAACGGCGACCACCCCCGGGTTGTCGGGTTGGGCGACGGCGAGCTCGGTGGCGGTGAGGATCGGCTTGCCGGTGCGGGTCGAGATCTCGGCGGCCGCCTCGGCGTATCGGCGGTCCTGGCGGCTGTGGAAGTCGACGATCCGTTCGAGGCCGTGATCGGGATAGAAGGGGCCGGTGCGGGCGAGATCGGCCTGGTTCGACTGGATGCCATGCCCGAGGTAGATCACCGCGTCGATCGACGGGTGGCTTGCGACCAGCTCCATGACCTCGGGGATGGTGTCGCGCGTCTCGCCGCCGGCGAGGTCGATCGGGTTGTTGCGGCTCCACCGGGGCGGCAGCTTCTCGTCGAGCTGGGCCTTGAGGTCGGCCGGGAGCTCGGCCAGGGTGAGGCTGGTGCCGGCCATGGCGTCGGCCGTGACCACGCCCCAACCCCCGACCGTGGTGAGCACCGCGACCTTGTTCCCGGTGGGGAGGGGTTGGGTGGCCAGGGTGGCCGCGGCTTCGAACGCCGACTCGGGATTGGCGGCGCGGATCAGGCCGGCCTGGCGAGCCATGCCGTCGAACACGCTGTCGTCGCTCGCCAGGGCTCCGGTGTGCGACGCGGCGGCGCGGGCCCCGCCGGCACTGGCGCCTCCCTTGACGATCACCACCGGCAGACGTTCGGAGATCTGACGCATCCGCTCCGCGAATCGTCGGCCGTCGCCGAGGCTCTCCACATAGACCAGAGCTACGGACGTCTCGGGATCGTCGGCGAACCACTCGACATAGTCGACCACCCCCGTCTGGGCGGCGTTGCCGGCCGAGATGGCGCGGCTGATGCCGATCCCGGTCTGGCGGGCATAGTTCTGGAACGACGAGACGAAGTTGCCGGACTGGCTGGCGACGCCGATCCGTCCCCGTGGCGGGTACGGGGCGACGATCTGGGCGCACAGCGACGATGGAGGTGACACCACGCCTTGCCCGTTGGGTCCGGCGAGCACCATGCCGAGCTCGTCGGCCACGGCGACCAGCCGGCGCTCGGCGTCGATCCCTGCCTCGTCGACCTCGCTGTAGCCGGCGGCGGCGATGAACGCGGCCCGGACCCCACGGGCGGCGCACCGGCGCAAGATGTCCTCGTTGAGGGACGGGGGCGTGCACACGAACACCAGGTCCGCCGAGCCCTCGGGGACAGCGTCCACCGACGACAAGAGGTCGAGCCCGAGGACCTGCCCCTCCTCCCGGCCGATCGGGAACACCGGACCGGCGTATCCGCAGCGCAAGATGTTGTGCAGGGCGACGAACCCGAACTTGCCGGGGTGATTCGACACGCCGGTCACCACGACGCCCCGCGGGTCGAACAGCGGCGACAGATCCCGGCTCACGCCGTCACCTCGAGTTCCACGAGGGCGTCGACGGCGACCGGTCGGCCGTCGACCACGATCAGCGGGTTGAGGTCGACCGACACGATGTCGGGCCGACCGTCGGGCAGGCCGGCCAGGCCGACGAGGAGCGCCGCCAGGGCATCGCGGTCGACTGACGGCTCGCCACGAAAAGCACCGAGCAGTTTCTGGGTGTTCAGCTGATCGATCATCTCGTGGGCGTCGACCACCGTGATGGGGGCCAGCCGGAACACGACGTCGGCGATGGCCTCGGCGAAGATGCCGCCGATTCCCAGCATCACCGTCATGCCGAACTGCGGGTCGGCGGCCAGTCCGGCGATGAGCTCGCGGCGGCCCGGGACCATGGTCGACACCAGGAGCTCGACCGGCCCGTCGTCGGGTCGGGCGGCGGCGAGCAGTTCCTCGGCCGCCGAGGCCAGAGCGGTGTCGTCGGCGATGCCGAGGCGCACGAGCCCCCGCTCGGTCTTGTGGGCGATGGCGTCACCACAAAGTTTGACCACCAGCGGACGGTCGAGGGGGGCAGACGCAGCCACCGCGCCGTCAACCGAGCTCGCCGTGACGTACGGAGACACGGCCACGCCGGCGGCGCTTACCAGAGCGCGGGAAGCGGCCTCGGAGAGGGTTCGGGTGGTCGCCGTCACGGTCGTGTGCCTATCACAGCGGGCCGGTGGCGTTCGTCACCCGGTGACCTAATGCTCTCGTTGACCGAGGGCCGGGCCGCCAAGCTGCGATGGGAGGCGCGATGGACGGGTTGCTTCATCCCCCGGCGCGTCGCATCGTCGGGGGGCTCGTGATGGTCATGGTGGTGCTCCTGGCCTTCCCCCCGGACCCCGTCGCGGCCGCCGACACCACCGCCCCGTCGGTACCCGTTGGGGTGGGTGGATCCGTGGGGTCGTCCAGCATCAGCATGACCTGGGCCGCGGCGACGGACGATGTCGGTGTGAGGGGTTACCTGGTGCACCGTGACGGTCAGTTTCGGGCGTGGATACCGAGCGGCACCAGCTACACGGACACGACGGTGACGGTGGGCGTCGCTTATCGCTACGAGATCCGGGCCCAGGATGCCGCCGGCAACAATTCGGCTCCATCGGCACCCCTGATCCTGGGGATCGGCGTCGGCCCTCCTCCGAGCAACGACACCGTCCCTCCCTCCTCGCCGACGAATGTCGTCGCCCAGTCAGGGGACACGAATGTCGCGCTGACCTGGTCGCCGGCCACCGACAACGTCGGAGTGAGCGGCTATCTGGTGCACCGTGACGGTCAGTTCCTGGCGTGGGTCCCGGGGAGCACCTCCTACACCGATGGCGCGGTGACGCTCGGGCAGACCTATAGGTACGAGATCCGGGCCCAGGACGCCGCTCACAACAACTCGGTGTCGGCGCCGGTCACGGTGACGGTCGGGGCCACGGTGGACCCGCCGCTCGGTGGCCTGGTCGGTCTGATCGTGACGTCGTGGGGCAATGACACCACGGCCGACGGGTCGGCCGCTCGTCCGTTCCGAACCGTCAGCGCGGCGGTGAACAGGGCCACGACGGGGATGACGGTCTGGGTGAGCAACGGCGTGTACCGCGAGACCGTGTCGATCACCGGGAGGTCGCTGCTGCTCCGCGCCGTCCCAGGGGCCGAGCCGGTGCTGTCGGGTGCCGACCGAGCCACGTCGTGGACCGCGTCGAGCGGTCGATGGTGGACCCAGGGCACCGGGTTCCCGGACACGGGCTGGCCCACGGGCATGGTGCAGTCACCGGTGTCGGGGCTGGTCGACATCGTCGTGTTCGATGGCACTCAGCTCCGCCAGGTGACGTCGTCCTCGCAGGTTGCGGCGGACACGTTCTGGGTCGACGGCTCCGAACGTGTGTGGATCGGGCGGGATCCCGGCGGACATATCGTCGAGGTCGCTCGCCGGACTCGGGGCCTCTACGCCCGCGACGTCAACGGATTCTTCGTCGAGGGGCTCACGTTCCAGCACTACGCCTCGGGGCCGGGTGACATGGGGGCCGTCGAGATCTGGGGTCCGAGGACGGTACTGCGCGACGTGTGGGTGCACGACAACGCCAATGCCGGGATTCGGCTCATCGGGGCGACGGTGGCGATCGAGAGCTCAAGAGCCGAGCGCAACGGTCGGGTAGGAGCGCTCCTCCACAACGCCGACAACGGCGTCGTTCGCAACAGCGTGTTCAGCGGGAACAACACCGAGGGATTCCACCCGTTCGGCGCGTCCGGCGGCGTGAAGATCACGGCGTCGCGTACGGTCGCGATTCGGGACAACCAGGTGAACGACAACGTCGGGCACGGGATCTGGTTCGACCTGTCGTCGGTGGGAATCACGATCGACAGCAACACGGCGTCGCGCAATTCTGAGGCCGGCATCCACGTCGAGGTCTCGGCGCAGGCCGCGGTGTCCGACAACGTGGCGGACGACAATGGGCGCGGCATCTACATCGTCGAGACCAACGATGTCCAGGTGACAGGGAACCAGACGTCGTTCAACGAGCGGAACATCCTCGTGCTCGACGGCTACCGCGACGGCAACGGTTGCGTCGACCGGGAGGTCGGGGCGGTCCACACGCCGCCGATCGACAGCCGGTACGGGTGCCAGTGGCCGACCGTGAAGTGGAACATCGACAACCTTGTGATCGCGAACAACACGGTCGTCGGAGGGTCTCCGGGGTACACGTACGCCGCGATGATCGAGATCAACCACGTCGCGTACCCTGAGCGCGACATCGGTGGCGAGGATCGCCGGGTCTCGGCCGAGGCCATGCACGTGACCATCGGCGCCAACCAGTTCCGCCGCACCACCGCCGGCGTGCCCCAGTGGGTGATCGGCTGGTCACAGTGGCCGGCCTACATGGCCGCCTACGAGACGTTGGCCGCGTTCATGGCGTCGACAGGGCAGGCCGCCGGTTCGACCTACTCGGGGCCCTGAGGTCGCCGTCGCTCACCTGATCCGAGGTGGTTCAGCGGGTGGGGGTGGCGCCGAGGGCGGAGTAGGCGGGTTTGATCTGGTCGTTGATGATGGCCAGACGCTCGTCGTAGGGCAGGAACGAGCTCTTCATGGCGTTGATCGTGAGCCACTGCAGATCGCCCAGGGTGTACCCGAAGGCATCGACGAGGGCGTGGAACTCCGACGACATCGACACGTTGCTCATCAGGCGGTTGTCGGTGTTGACCGTGACCCGGAAACGGAGCCGCTTGAGCAGGTCGATCGGGTGCTCCTTGACCGAGGCCGCAGCACCGGTGTGGACGTTCGAGGTCGGGCACACTTCGAGCGGGATCCGACGGTCCCGCACGTACGCCGCCAGACCGCCGAGGCGGGCTTCGCCGTCGGCGTTCACGGTGATGTCGTCGACGATGCGGACACCGTGTCCGAGGCGTTCGGCGCCGCAGAACTGGATGGCCTCCCAGATCGACGCCGGCCCGAACGCTTCGCCGGCATGGATCGTGAAGTGGAAGTTCTCGCGTTGCAGGTACTGGAAGGCGTCGAGGTGAAGGGTCGGGGGATAACCGGCCTCACGCCCGGCGATGTCGAATCCGACGACGCCTCGGTCCCGCCACGCCACCGCCAGCTCGGCGATCTGGCGTGAATCCCGGCTCGTGCGCATGGCCGTGATGAGCGTCCGGATGGTGAGGTTGGTCGCGGCGCTGCCCTTTTCGAAACCCGTCGTGACCGCCTCGACCACCTGGTCGAGCGACAGGCCGTTCGCCGTGGAGAGGGCGGGGGCGAAACGGACTTCGGCGTACACGACGCCGTCGGCGGCGAGGTCCTGCGCGCATTCGAACGACACCCGTTCGATGGCGTCCGGAGTCTGCATGACGCCGACCGTGTGGTCGAACGTGTCGAGGTACAGACCCAGGTCCTTGCGGTCGGCGCCGCGGTGGATCCACGCCGACAGATCATCGGGGTCCGTGGTCGGAAGGCCGCGGTAGCCGGTCTCGGCCGCGAGTTCGATGATCGTCGTGGGGCGCAGGCCGCCGTCGAGGTGGTCGTGCAGCACGACCTTCGGGGCGACGGCGATCTGATCCGAGGTGGGGGTAACAGCGTCAGCCATGCCCCAGGGTACCCGACGGCGTGGTGTGGGCCGCTCGACCCGATTGGGCACGGCGGGCCACCCCCGGGCCGGCCGGAGCCGCTACCGTGATGGCTTCCTATGGTCTCGCGCTTCTCCTTCTCGCCCGGCGGCCGCGGCGGCAACGATCCCTGGTTCCGCATCGGCACGTTCGACGTGACCACCCCGGCGATCGTCGTGGCGATGGGTCTGCTGTCGATGATGGTGTGGGGTATCGAGGGCGGGGCGCGGTCGGTGTCGAAACACCTCTGGTTGATCCAGAACACCTCCGTCGATGACAGCGTGTTGGACGGCCGGATATGGCGACTGGTGACCTGGCCTTTCGTGAACGAGCCCGACATCTTCGCCCTGCTGATGTTCGCGATCTTCTACATGCTGGGGAGTCAGCTCGAAGGCTTGGTCGGACGCAAGCGGTTCGTGGGCTTGCTGCTGGCCATCACGGTCATCCCTGCGCTGGTGGCGACCGTCCTCGACCTCATGGCCGGGATTGAGGGCGGCGCGCTCGGGTTCCGGTGGGTCGAGCTGGGCGTGCTGTCCGGGTTCGCCGCCCAGTTCTCCCACGCCCGCTTCTGGCCGGGCATCCCGGCGCCGATCCTGGCCGGCGTGATCGTGGGCATCGAGTTCTTCAGCGAGCTCGGCGATCGCAACACCTACGGCGTCGTCATGGTGCTCGGGACCGCGGCCGTCGGTGTTCTCGGGCTGCGTTCGCTCGGTTACCTGGAGCATCTTCCCCAGATCCCGCGGATTCCGCTGCCCGCCGGGTGGGCCGTGGATTCCCGTCCCCGATCGGCCGGCGCGCGGCCCTCTTCGAGTCGCTCCCGATCAAAGGCACGCGGGACGCTGTCCGTCGTCCCCGGCTCGCCCGATGATCACCTCCGCGAGATGGAGATCGACGCCCTGCTCGACCGTGTGGCCGAGAACGGTTTCGACAGCCTCACCAAGGGCGAGCAGGCGAAACTCCGCGAGCACTCCAAACGCATGCGCCGCGAACGCGAGTAACCCGCACCTCTCGACTTGGGAGACCAACCCGTACCTCTCGAACTGGGAGACCAACCCGTCGCGTGGGCGACGGTCGTGTCTCCCAGTTCGGAATGGGCGGCGAGAGCCCAGACGGTCCAGACAGCCCAGACGGTCAGGCGGTGATTCGTTCGTGGATGAGGGTGCGAGGGGTCGGGGGTGAGTCGGCGATGTCGATCGCTCCGGCCAAGGCCTCCTGGGCCAGGGCGAGTCGAGCGGGGTCGTCGGCGTGGAGCTCGAGGAGAACCTCGCCGGCGTCGATCCGATCGCCGGCCACTCGGCGCAGCACCACGCCCGCGGTCGGGCTGACGGCGTCCTCCTTGCGGGCGCGGCCGGCGCCCAGGCGCCACGCCGCGACACCCACGGCTTTGGCGTCGATGCGGCGAACGAACCCGGACGAGGAGGCTCGCCACGGCTCGACGATCGGCGCCGTAGCGAGCGTGGCGTCCGGGTCGCCGCCTTGCGCCGTCACCATGGCTCGCCATACGTCCATGGCGCGGCCGTCGCGCAAGGCCGGAGCGGGGTCGGTGTCGATCCCGCCGAGAGCGAGCATCTCCCGGGCCAGGGCCAGCGTGACCTCGACCAGGTCGGCCGGGCCACCGCCGGCCAGCACCTCGACCGACTCGATCACCTCGAGCCCGTTCCCCGCCGTGAGGCCGAGCGGCTGGTCCATGTCCGTCACGAGAGCAGTCGTGCGGACGCCGTTACGTTCCCCGATTCCCACCATCGTGCGGGCCAGCTCGACCGATCTCTCGTAGGTGGTCATGAAGGCGCCGGAACCGGTCTTGACGTCGAGTACGAGTCCGGCCGTGCCCTCGGCGATCTTCTTCGACATGATCGAGCTCGCGATCAAGGGGATCGACTCCACGGTGCCGGTGACATCGCGCAGGGCGTAGAGCTTGCGGTCTGCCGGCGCCAGGCCGGAACCCGCGGCGGCGATGACGGCGCCGATGGTGCTCAGTTGCTGGAGGAACTCCTCATTCGACAGCGCCGCCCGCCATCCAGGGATGGCCTCCATCTTGTCGAGCGTGCCGCCGGTGTGACCCAGCCCCCGACCCGAGAGCTGCGGGACCGCCAACCCGAGGGCCGCCACCAGCGGGCACAGGATGAGCGACACCTTGTCGCCGACGCCGCCAGTCGAGTGTTTGTCGACGGTCGGGCGAGGGACCGACGACAGGTTGAGGCGCTCGCCGGAGGCGATCATGGCTGCGGTCCACGTCGCCAGCTCTCGCTCGTCGAGGCCACGGAACACGATGGCCATGAGCAGGGCGGAGACCTGCTCCTCGGCGACGGCGCCGTTCGTGTAGGCGTCGATCAGCCAGGCGATCTCGTCATCGGCCAGGGTGCCGCCGTCGCGTTTGGCGACGATCAGCTCGACGATGCTGCGCATGGGCGCGGTCTCCTAGGTCGTGGGGAGGTCCTCGGGGCCGAACGCACCGGGGAGCAGGTCGTCGGCCATCCGAAGGGTGCGATTCACCATGAGCCCCGGGCCACCGAACTCGTAGAGCACCTGCCGGCACCGTCCGCAGGGGGTGAGCAGGTTGCCGTCACCATCGGTGCAGACGACGGCGACCAGGCGACCGCCGCCGCTGGCCCGCAACGCCGACACGAGGCCGCACTCGGCGCACAACCCGAGCCCGTAGGAGGCGTTCTCGACGTTGCAGCCGACGACGATCCGGCCGTCGTCGACAAGCCCGGCGGCGCCGACGTGCAGGCGCGAGTACGGGCAGTACGCCAGCTGCGCCACCTCGACCGCCTGCCGGTGCAGTTCGTCCCAATCGATTGCGGGCGCGCCCATGACCTAGGTCTCGCCGGTGTCTGGTGGGTGGCTCGACATCACGTCTCGCGCGTGCTGGTGGCGGCTCGACATCATGTCTCGCGCGTGCTGGTGGCGGCTCGTCATGTCTCGCCTTTGCGATAACGCTGTCCAGCAGCGGCGGGCGGCCGGAGGCGCTGGGCGAAGAAGATGAGCACGACGAGGACGACGACATACGGGAAGATGTCGCCCCACCATCCAGGTACTTCGTCGGCGACGAGGTACCAGAAGAGCGACGCGGCGGCGAGCACGGTGGCGAGGATGCCATCGAACTTGCGGTTCTTGAGCAGCATCCAGATGGCGACCCCGGCCAGGGCGAGTGCGGTCGCCGCCAGGAGCGTGTGGGTGGCGTCGCGGCCCCGGAGGTCGACACCGACCGGGTAGGCGAACAGCATGGCGCCGGCCAGGACGCCGGCCGGGTGCCAGTTGCCGAAGATGAGCGCAGCGAGTCCGATGAATCCTCGACCGTTCGTCTGACCCTCGACGTAGCTGCCGCCCAACTCCGGGCTGACGATGAAAGCACCACCGAGGCCGGCCAGTGCGCCACTGATCGTGACGCCGGCGTACTTGTACCGGTAGATGTCGATGCCTTGGGACTCACCGGCCAGCGGTTGCTCGCCCGCGACGCGCAGCCGAAGGCCGAACCGGGTCCGCCACAGCAGCCATGTCGATGCCGGAACCAGAAGGAGCGCGAGAAGCGTGACCAGTGACATGTCGCTCATGAGGCCCCGGAGCAGCCGGGCGACGTCGCTGAGGAAGAAGATGTTCTCTCGCCCGAGATCTCCGAGCAGGTCGGCGGTGTCCCACCCACCGGCCAGGAACGGCATGGTGAAGTCCGACACGCCGGGGACTCGTGGTGACTGCGTGATGGCACCGCCATCCATGCCCGTGAAGACTTCGGACGACAAGAATCGGGCGGCTCCCGGAGCCAGGATGTTGATGGCGACGCCGGAGATGATGTGGTCGACCCCGAAGTTGATGGTGGCGACTGCATGCAGTAGCCCGCCTAATGCCCCACCCAGCGCGCCGATGAGGATCCCGGCCCAGGCGCCGTACTCGACTGCTCCCCAGGCGCCGAACCAGGTGCCGAGCACCATCATGCCTTCGAGCCCGATGTTGACGACGCCCGCACGCTCGGAGAACAGCCCGCCCAGGCCGGCCAGGAGGATGGGCACGGCCCAGCGCAACATGGCCTGGGACGCACTGACACTGGTGAGGCCATCGGTGTCGTCGAGCTCCTGGAGAACCGACAGCACGAACACGCCCCCGGCGGCATAGAGGGCCCAGCGAGCCCAGGCCGGGATGTGACGCAGCCACATCATGCCGCCACCCCCGTCATCGCGGCCGCAGCCATCCGACTCTCCTCGCGCTCCCTGGCCCGTTTGGCGACCTCGTAGCTCACCACGGCCGCGAAGATGATGATGCCCTGGGTGATCACGACGATCTCTCGGGACGCGGCACCGGTGATCTGGAGCACTCCGGAGGAGACATCGAGGACCGCGAACACGATGGCGCCGACTGCGATGCCGACGGGATGGTTCCGACCAAGGAGTGCGACCGCGATGCCGGCGAAGCCGAGTCCCTGGATCGGGTTGGCGGAGAAGTACCCCACGTCGTTGAGCTCGGCCAGGCCGACGAGCCCGGCGACCCCGCCCGACAGGGTCATGGCGATCACGACCATACGTTTCGGCGGAACCCCGCCGGCGTGGGCGGCACGGGAGTTCAGCCCGCTGGCTCGCAGGTCGAACCCGAACCAGGTGCGATTGAGCAACACGTGGTACCCGATGCCGACTGCGATGGCCAGGGCCAGCACGCCGGTGAGCTCCTTGCCCTGCTTCAGGTCCCGGGTGAAGAACTCGAGTACAGAGTTGAGACTGGGGAGGAGGCCGGACTCGTCGATCCTGTCGGTGCCGACGCGGGTCGGACCGCCCGCACGGAGGTCGGCGCCCCACTCTGCGACCAGCCAGGCGATCAGGCCCTTGGTGGCGATGTTGTTGAGCATGATGGTGGAGATGACCTCATGCACCCCACGGGTGACTTTCAGCGTCCCTGCCAGGCACACGTAGGCCGCGCCGACCGCCATGGCGACGACGATGATGAGTGCCACATGGAGCACCGCAGGGAGCGACACCTGGCTCCCGACCTGAGCGGCGAACAGGTAGGCGATGAGGTACTGGCCCTCGACTCCGATGTTGAACAGGTTCATCCGGAACCCGATGGCGGCGGCGACCCCGGCCAGGTAGAGGGGCGTGGCCCGGTTCAAGATGTCGACCATCGTCTCCAGCTTCGAAGCGTTGGAGAGCATGTCGCCGAAGGCCTCGATCGGGTTGCTGCCGGCGAGGAGCAGCACGATCGAGGCCATGGCCAGCGAGAACGCCACCGCGGCGACCGGGGCGGCCAACGACAGGAGAAGGCGACGACGAAGATCAGGACTCACGAAGCGACCTCCTGGGTGGCTCCGGTCATGTAGGCGCCGAGCTCTCGAGGCGTGATCCGGGCCGGGTCGAGCGTGGCAACGAGCTTGCCCCTCAACATCACGACGATCGTGTCGGACAGGCCGATGAGCTCGTCGAGGTCCGCGGAGACGAGCACGGTGGCCATGCCGGCTGAGCGGGCGGCTCGTATGTGGTCCCAGACGGCGGCCTGGGCGCCGACATCGATGCCCCTGGTCGGATGAGCGGCGAGCAGCGCGACAGGTTCGGCGCTGAGTTCCCGGCCGACGATGAGCTTCTGCTGGTTGCCGCCCGAGAGCACGTGCGCCGAAACATCAACGGATGGAGTGCGGACGTCGTAGTCGGCCTGGACCTTCTCGGACCGCTCGTGGCGGCCATCCCGGTCGATCCACACACCTCGGGCGAACGGCTTGCGGGTCTGGTGGCCGAGGGCCACGTTCTCGTACAGCGGCGCTTCCAGGAGCAGGCCATCTCGCTGGCGATCCTGGGGGATGTAGCCCAGACCGGCCTCGCGCCGATCGCGGACCGAATCCCTGCTGATGTCCCGCTCCACGAGCCGGATCGTTCCGGACGCAGGTGGCACGGTGCCCAGGATGGCTGAGATCAGCTCCGCCTGCCCATTGCCCTCGATGCCGGCCACGCCCACGACTTCGCCCCGGTGCACACGTAGTGACACCGAATCGACGACGGGACGGCCGTCTTCGATCACCGTCAGGTCGATGACCTCGAGGGCGATCTCGGTGGTGACGGTCGACTCGGTCGTGGCCGGGGTCGGGAGCTCGGACCCCACCATGAGCTCGGCGAGGTCGCCTGCGCTCACATCGGAGGGTTTCACCGTGGCTACCGTTCGGCCCTGACGCAAGACGGTGATGGTGTCGGCGATCTCCAACACCTCGTCGAGCTTGTGGTCGATGAACAGGATCGTGGCGCCGGCCGCCTTGAGCTCGCGCAAGTTGCGGAACAGCTCCTCGACCTCTTGGGGTACGAGGACTGCCGTCGGTTCGTCGAGGATGAGGACCTTCGCGCCGCGGTAGAGCACCTTGATGATCTCGACCCGTTGACGCTCGCCGACTTCGAGCTCGGCCACCAGTTCGTCGGGAGCGACATCGAGGCCGTAGGCCTGGCTCACCTCGGCGAGGTGGGCCTTGGCCTGAGCCAGATCGATGCGGCCCCCGCTCTTCATGGGTTCCGAGCCGAGGATCACGTTCTCGAGCACGGACAGCTGGTCCGCCAGCATGAAGTGCTGATGCACCATGCCGATGCCGGCCTCGATGGCTGCGGCCGGCGACGAGAAGGTGACCTCGTCGCCGAAGACACGCATGGTCCCGTCGTCGGCTGCGTACATGCCGTAGAGGATCTTCATCAGGGTCGACTTGCCGGCGCCGTTCTCTCCGCAGATGGCGTGGATCTCGCCCTGCTCCACCGTGAGATTGACCTGATCGTTGGCGACGACGCCGGGGAACCGCTTGGTGATCCCGGCGAGCTCGATTGCTGCGGTCACGCATCCTCCCCGAAATGCACGAGCGGGACCGGACCTTAGCCCGGTCCCGCTCGGGACGCTGTGGTCGAAGGTCCCGTCAGGGACCCCCGCGGTCGCTACAGGGTCGTGGGGTCCGTGGGGACCTCGATGTCGCCAGCGATGATCTGGGCCTTGAAATCCTCGATCTGGTCGATGATGTCCTGGCTCAAGAAGTCGCCCGAGGTGGAGTATCCGACGCCGTCGACCGAGAGGTCATAGGTGGTCGGGCCGGCAGCGAACGTGCCGTCGACCTGGGATTGGATGGCTTCGAACACGGCGACATCGACTCGCTTGAGCATCGAGGTCAGCACGTATTCCTGGACTGCCGGGTCGACCGTGTTGTACTGGTCGGAGTCGACACCGATGCCCCACACCTTGGAGCCGCTGGAGTCACTGTGCTCCAGCGCCGCCTCGAAGAGACCGGCACCCGAGCCACCAGCGGCGTGGTAGATGACATCCGCGCCGCCCTCGTACATGGCCAGCGCGATCTCCTTGGCCTGGTCCGGGGCGTTGAAGCCATCGAAGTTCGGGGCCTCGGTGATGTACTCGACGTCGACCACGATGTCGGGGTTGACCGCCGCGACGCCGGCTCGGTATCCGGCCTCGAACTTCTCGATGAGGCCACCGACGCCGGCGACACCACCGATGAAGCCCACGTGATCCGTCGTGCTCGACAGCGCCGCAGCAACGCCGACCAGGAATGACCCCTGCTCCTCGGCGAACACGAGCCCGGCGACGTTGTCGCCGTAGGGCACGCCCCCGTTCTCGAAGTCGAGCATGGCGCTGTCGATCACGCCGTAGTTGACGGCGGCGTTGTTGGCTGCGGACTGGGCGGCGTCGGCTTCGAAGAGGAAGCCGACGGCGATGACGATGTCATGCTCCGCGGCGGCCAAATCGAGCAGCTCGAGGCGGTTCGAGCCGTCGTCGTTGGGCGACGCCTCGGTGAAGGTGATGCCCAATTCGTCGACCGCTCGGTCGATGCCCTCGGCAGCGGAGTCGTTGAACGACTGGTCACCGCGGCCGCCGATGTCGAATACCAGGCCGACGCTCACATCAGATGCCGGAGCGTCGCCGCCGTCGGCAGCAGCGCCGTCGTCGGTCGCCGCGTCATCGGTCGCAGTGTCGTCATCGTCGTCGCCGCAGCTGGCGGCGATGAGCCCGAACAGCGCCAACAGCGCCACGAGCAGCTTGATCTTTTTGCTCATTAGTCCCTCCGGTGTCGGATTGCGAGCCACCCTCCCGGTGACTGGCCAGGCACTCTACTGCCGTCTCCATCCCATCGTCCCGCGGCTTCGACGGGAAGTGTCGAAGGTCATCTGTCTGGCACGATGGGCTCCATGGCCACACCACACATCTCCGCCGCTGACGATGCCTTCGCCGATCTGGTCCTGATGCCCGGTGATCCGCTTCGAGCCAAATGGATCGCGACCACGTTCCTCGATGAGGCCGTGGAGGTCACCTCGGTGCGCAACATGCTCGGTTACACGGGCACCTACAAGGGCGCGCCCGTGTCGGTCATGGGCAGCGGCATGGGCATTCCGTCGTTGTGCATCTACGCGTCGGAGCTGGTCATGTTCTACGGCGTGACCAAACTCGTGCGAGTGGGGAGTTGTGGTTCGATCCGCCCTGAGGTCAAGGTGCGTGACATCGTCGTGGCGGTTGGCGCCTGCACCGATTCTGCGGTCAACCGGCGTCGATTCGGGGGTCATGATTTCGCGGCTGTGGCCAGCTGGAACTTGCTTTCTCGCACGATGAGCGAGGCCGAGCGCCGAGGCGTGCCCGTCCATGCCGGGAACGTGTTGTCGTCAGACCTCTTCTACGCGCCGGCCGATGGTCGCGAACCGATCGAACACTTCGAGGTGGCCCAGCGCATGGGGGTCCTCGGAGTCGAGATGGAGGCCGCCGGCCTCTACGGGGTCGCGGCCGAGAAGGGTGTCGAAGCGCTGACCGTGTGCACGGTGAGCGACAGCTTGGTGGAACAGGAGTACTTGTCCGCTGAGGATCGCGAGACGTCGTTGGCCGACATGGTCGCCCTCGTGCTCGACGCGCTGGCGGTCTGAGTGGTGGTCGCTCCGTGACCCTGGCCGAGCTGGCGTCGTTCGTCGGCGGTGTCGTCACCGTGGTCGTCGTGCTGTCGGCGGCGATCCGTACCGTCGTCGTCCCGCGGGCCGAATCCGTGCTGCTGAACCGGGTCGTGTTCGCCGGCGTGAAGCGAGTGTTCGACCTGGCGATGCTGCCCCGCCGTTCGTATGAGACGCGCGACCGGATCCTGGCCCGTTACGCGCCGCTCACGTTGCTCATGCTCCCGGTCATCTGGGCGGCCGGCACGATCGCGGGGTTCACGGCCATGCAGTGGGCGGTGGGGGTGCATCCGGTTCGGGAAGCCCTCGTGCTGTCGGGCTCGTCGTTCACGACGCTCGGTTTCGAGCGGGCCGAGCCGCTCGGTTCGCTGATCCTGGCCATCGTCGAGGCGCTGATCGGCTTGGGCCTCGTCGCCCTCCTGATCAGCTTCCTGCCCACCATGTACGGCCACTTCTCGCGGCGGGAGGCGACGGTCGCCAAGCTGCACCTGCGGGCCGAGGATGCGTCCCGGCGCGCGGAACCGGCCACCCTGTTGATCCGCGCCCAACTGATCGGCGGCCTCGATCGGCTCGACGAGCAGTGGCGGGAGTGGGAGAACTGGTTCATCGAGCTCGAGGAGACACACACGTCGTTCCCTGCACTCGTGTTCTTCCGTTCACCGGTGCCGGAGCGGAGCTGGATCACTGCGGCCGGCCTGGCCCTCGACGGAGCTGCGCTCCATCTGGCCGTCCTCGATGTCCCCCGCAATCCGCAGGCCGCGTTGATGATCCGGTCCGGGTTCTTCGCCCTGCGACGGATCGCTGACTTCTTCGCCATACCTCACGATCCCGACCCATCCCCGGACGACCCCATCTCGGTGACCAGGGAGGAGTTCGACGACGTGTACGAGCGGCTGGCGAACGGTGGGGTGCCGGTGGTGGCCGATCGGGATCAGGCGTGGCGGGACTTCCGGGGCTGGCGGGTCAACTACGACGCCGTGCTCGTGTCGCTGGCCGCCATGCTGCATGCGCCCGATGCATTGTGGAGCTCCGACCGGGGCGCCCGATTTAATGTGCGGGTCCTCCGCCGTGCCCCCGACCGGCGCCCCGGGTCGGCGCGGTAGGTTGACGTAATCCCTTCTTGAAGAGAGGTCGACGTTGCGCATCGCCCAGATCACGGACCTCCACGTCTGCGAGCGCGACGACGGCATCCGCCGATTCGTCGATACCAACGCGCACCTGCAGGAGGCCCTCGAGGCGTTGGCTCACCATGCATCCGCACCGGACGTCGTCGTCGTCACCGGTGACCTGACGGAGTCGGGCACGGCGCGCGAGTACTCGATCCTCCGGGAGGCGTTCGACGGATTCGGCCTGCCCGTCTACCTGATTCCCGGCAATCACGACGTCAACACCGCGTTCGAGCGGGCGTGTGCCGATCGGTTGCCGACGAGCAGGGCTGATGGCCACTGCAGCTACGCCATCGATGAGCACGAGGTGCGCCTGGTCGGTATCGACACGACCTTGCCCGATCGCCACGATGGCGTGTTTCCGCAGGAACGTGCCGACTGGCTCGACACCGTCCTCGGAGCGGAGCCGGATCGTCCGACCTTCGTGTTCATGCACCACCCACCGTTCGACACCGGCATCTGGTGGATGGACGCGGTGGGCATGGGCGGCAAGGAGCGGTTCGCCGAAGTTCTGTCTGGCCACCCTCAGGTACGACTCGTCGTGTGCGGCCACATCCACCGCTCCATCCAGACCCAGGTGGCGGGGCGCACGGTCAGTGTCTGCCCGTCGACGGCCCATCAGGTCGGCCTCGTGCTCGACCCGACGAAGCCACCGATCGTCACCGACGAGCCACCGGCCTTCCAGATCCACGTGCACACCGGCGACGGATTCGTCACCCACCACGCCCCGTTGCCCTGGCGAGGCCGGGAGTTCGCGCTCAGCAACCTACTGTTGGAAACGCATCGTGAATGAGTGAAACCTACTTATAGTGTCCAAGGACATTCGAGGCCGTGCGAACCGGTTTCCCTGAAGCCACACCAGCCCTGGGGTTACCATGACGATCGATGACCGCTCCCGCCATGATCTTCACACCGCGCTCGAGCGGGCGCTCGGTGCGCCCGCCGACACGCTGATGGCCATGCTCCCGCCCGCTGGTTGGTCGGAGATCGCCACCACGCGCGATCTGGACCGTCACCAGGCCGTCACCCAGCGGCAACTCTCCGAAGTGCGGCTGGAGCTGAAGACCGAGATGGCCGATCTGAAGACCGAGCTGAAGACCGAGATGGCCGACTTGCGGACCGAGATGGCTGGGCTCCGGACGGAGTTGAAGATCGAGATGGCTGGGCTCCGGACGGAGTTGAAGACCGAGATGGCCGACGTGCGGACGCATTTCACCAACGAGCTCGCCGCCAACATGCGCACCATGGTTCTGGTCAACGCCGGCACGATCTTCACCGGGGTCGGCCTGGCGTTCACGGCCGCACGGTTCGGCTGACCGGCCGGCACCCGCCGAGCTCACCCCGAGCCGTCACCGCAGGACCCGAGTGGCCGAGCCCAGTGGGCTCAGTGGCAGGCGCAACCGCCGCCGCAACCCCCGCCGGTCCACGACGACGGACTGGACGCCGCGCTCGCGCCGGCGCCGCTTGCACTCGACGAACCCCCACCGACGGTGGCGGCGGCGAAACTCGACAGGAGCCGGAGCGCGTTGTCGTGGCCATCGGGACACGTCGCTCCGAGCGAGGACTCGCTCATCGGACGCCGCATCGAGAACAGCGTGTCGCAGGTCCGGCATCGGTACTCGTAGAGCGGCATCTGCAGAGTGTACTGCGGTCGCCGAAGCCCGATCAGATCGAGGTTCGCGTCGACGCCGACTCGTCGTGGAGCTGCGCCATGAGGAACGACATGACGTCGGCCAACTCGTCGGCTTGGGCGGTGAGCGGCTTACCCTGCCCGTGACCGGCGTCGGGTTCGATCAGCACCAACTGCGGGTGCGACGAGCCGCACGACGTGGCGGCCTGCAGGCGTGCGGCCATCTTGCGGGCGTGCATCGGGTCGACTCTCGAGTCGCCCACGCCGGAGGTGATCAGGGCGGCCGGGTAACAGGTGCCGTCGACCACGTGGTGGTACGGCGAATAGTCGTGGAGCCAGGCGAACTGCTCGGCGTCGGCGGGGTCGCCGTACTCTGGTATCCACAGGCGGGCGATGAGGAACCGCTCGTACCGCACCATGTCGAGGAGGGGCACGGCGCAGTGCACCGCTCGGGCCAGGTCCGGTCGCTGGGTGATGGCGGCTCCCATCAGGAGGCCACCGTTCGACCCGCCGCGGAGCGCAAGTTTGGCGCGAGCCGTGCGTCGGGTCTCGACCAGCCAATCGGCGGCCGCGTAGAAGTCGTCGAAGCACTGCTGTTTGCGGTCGAGCATGCCGGCGTGATGCCACGCTTCGCCATGCTCGGAGCCGCCGCGGATGTTGGCGATGGCGACTACGCCCCCGGCCCGGCACCAGGCGGCGAACAACGGGCTGTAGCCGGGGCCGTTGCTGATGGCGAAACCGCCGTAGGCCGTGAGGAGCGCGGGGACGTCGGGGCCCAACGTGGTGGACCGATCGTGCACCAGGAACATCGGCACGAGGGTGCCGTCGGTCGACGGGTAGTCGACCTGCATGGTCACCAGGTCCCCCAGCTCCTTCCCGTCCAGCTCCTTCCCGTCTGGCTCGGACCAGGCGACGAGGCGCTCCCCGGCGAGACCGATCAACGAGCTGGGGCGGGTGAACGAGGTGATCGACGCCACCATGCGGCCGTGTTCGTCGGTGGAGAGCGAGCCGACCGACGCGATCTCCGGCAGTTCGAGCGAGGAGGCGCCTCGGCCGTCGCGCTCGTGGCGGGCGAGGATCGACACGGCGACCCGGCTGCTCAACACGAGGAAGTGTTCGCCCGCGGCATGAACCGCCTCGATCACATCGTGTGTTTCCGGCACGATCGTGGCCCAGTCCGCCGCCGTCGGGTGGTCGATGCGGGCGGTGATCACCCGTCCCCGCGCCGCGTCGAGCGTGGTCACGCCGAGGAGGCGGTCGCGGTCGAAGGCCAGATGGGTCAGAGCCTCGACGCCTTCGATCAGTACGCGCCGCGTGCCGTCGTGCAGATCGAGGAGGATCACGTCGGTCCGGGACCAGCCGAGCGACAGGTGGACGAGGAGCCAGCGCCCGTCGGGTGACGCTTCGATGGTCGGCCACGCGGTCGGATCGGGAAGGTCGGTGAACACGGGACGGTCATCGGCGGGATCATCGCCGAGGCGATGGTGCCAGACGGTCCGGTGGTACTGCTCCTCACCGTCCGGGACGGTGCCGGCGGCCGGGTACCGGGTGTAATGAAATCCGGCGCAGTCGACGTCCCAGGCGACGGACGCGGCGCGGGTGTGGGGGATCAGGTCAGGCCGAACGGTGCCGCTGGACGTCTCGACGACCCGCAGCGTGGAGTTCTCGTCGCCGCCGGTCGAGACACCGATGGCGACCAGGCTGCCGTCGGGCGACGGTTCGTACCAGTCGATCGTGGTGGTGGTGTCGGATCCCCCGTCGAGGGGGTCGAAGACGAGTCGGCCCGGCCATCCGGTCCCATCGGGTGGGGGTTCGGCGGGTCGGCTGGCGAGCACGGCTTGTTCCTGGCCGGGCGTCCGGTCGAGCGAGAAGACGACGTCGCCGGCCAAGGTCGGTGCGCCGCTGGTGCTGACCGACAACAGGCCGAGGAGCTCGGCGTGCCACGGGGCTCGGCGCGGGAATGCATCCAGCACGGTTCGAGCGTGCGCGTTCTGGGCCGCGGTCCAGTCCACCGTTTCGGGTGAGGAGCTGTCCTCGAGCCACCGGTATGGGTCGACGATCTCGACCCCGTGCACCGTCTCGACGACCGACTCGATCCGAGTCGAAGGAGGCGGACCGAACGATGTCACGACAACACGATGCCGTGATCAGGGTCAGGAGTTGCGACCGCGGTTCGGCTTGCGCCCGTGGTTGGCCTTCTTGGTCCTGGCGTTCTTCTTCGCCTTCTGAGTCCTCTTCGACATAAGGAGGAGAGCGTAGCGGGATCGGTAGCCTGCACCACTCGTGGAACGATTCGGGTTCGTCGGGCTCCCCAATGCCGGCAAGTCGTCGCTGTACAACGCGCTCGCCGGAGGCGGTGCTCTCGCCGCCCCCTACGCCTTCGCCACCAAGGACCCGAACGTCGGCGTCGCCAAGGTGTTCGACGATCGCCTGGGCCGGCTCGCCGAGATGAGCCGAACCCGCAGCGTAATCCCCGCCTCGGTGCAGTTCACCGACATCGGCGGACTGGTCGAAGGTGCACACAAGGGTGAGGGCTTGGGCAACCGGTTCCTGGCCGGCATCCGCGAGGTCGATGCCATCGTCTATGTCCTGCGGGCGTTCGTCGACATCGACGTACCCGGCCCGACCGATCCCCTCGAACACCTCGGCGTGGTCGAGATCGAGCTGAGCCTGGCCGATCTCGAGGCGGCCGAGAAGCAGTTCGACAAACAACGGCGGGCGGCCAAGGCCGGCGACCGGTCAGTCGTCGAGACGCTGCAATCGCTCGAGAAGGCGGTCGCCGTCCTCAGCGACGGCACGCCGATCTACCGCTCGACCATGACCGACGAGGAGCGGTCGCTTCTCAAGCCGTTCTTCTTCCTCACCAACAAACCGGTGCTTGCCGTCGTCAACCTCGACGAGTCACAACTCGAGGACCCCGAGCCGGTGCTCGCACCGGTGCGCGCCGAGCTCGACTCCGCCGACGTGTTCGGACTGTGCATCCAGCTCGAAGCCGAAGCCGCTCAGCTCGACGAAGCGGAACGAGCCGAGATGCTCGAGGGCCTCGGCCTCGGGGCGGGCGCGCTGCCGACATTCCTCACCGCGGCGTACCACACGCTCGGGTTGCGGACATACTTCACCACCGGCGAGAAGGAGACCCGGGCCTGGACCTTCAAGGCCGGTTGGCGGGCACCCCAGTGCGCGGGGGTGATCCACACCGATTTCGAGCGTGGCTTCATCCGGGCCGAGACCATCCAGTGCGAGGTCTTGCTCGAGATCGGTTCGTGGAACAAGGCGAAAGAACAGGGCCTGGTGCGCAGCGAAGGCAAGGACTACGAGGTGTCCGACGGCGACGTCATGGAGTTCCGCTTCAACGTGTAGCAGGGGTTTGTGTGCACCAGCGGTTGAGCGACGGGCGGTCGATCGCGATCTCGCGCTACGACGAGCCGAGCAATTCCCAGCACTGCCTGCAGACGGGTGATCTTGATTGAGTTCAACCTTGAAGGCGATTCGTCGCGGCCGCCAGCAGTTGCTCGGCCCAGCGGACGCATCGCCCAGCGTCGGTTGCGGAGATGTCGGCGCTCTCGTAGCCCGCCTGGGTCTTTCGATCGAGGGCCCGCTTTGAGCGTCGCCGCAAGCCCGGCATCGACTTGGCGGAGCAGGTCGACGGACGACACGTGGTTGCCGTCGTTCGAACGCTCGCCGAGCGCGTGACAGGTGATCGCGCCGGACGCGGCGATGGCAGCATGGACCGCGCACGTGGCGACGACATCGGGTGCGTCGAGCAGCTTCGCCGCGTCGAGGAACTGATGCGCGTCGACCAGACGCTGCCTGGCTTGCTGCACGTCGCACGGCTTCCGGGAGCCCTTCGAGCGACTCACTTCACCCGCTTCAACAGCAGGGCGGTGTCGCCAGCGAGGGCGGTGCCGTCGCCGCGGATCTGCTCGACGAGTGGGTTCTTCGACCGGACGAGCTTCCGCCAGGAGGCCGGTGAGTGCTCGACGACCTGGAGGTCATTTCCGGTCCAGGTGCGGACATCAGCCTGCAACTGCGACAGTCGCTCGTGCAGACCTGGCGATTCGAGGTCGTCGGCGACGAGGAGCAGATCGATATCGGAGTTCCTGCCGGCCTCACCACGGGCCACTGAACCGAACAGCCAGGCACCGCGCAGCTCCGGCCAGCCGGAGAGCCGCTCCCGGAGGCGGCGGATCAGCTCGCTGCGCGAACCGGCGAGCATCACCAGCGGACCAGCTGCGAGATGGTTGCGGTTCAGCACGACCATCGACGACCGGCCGGCGACGGTTTCGCTGACGAGACCGCTCAGGATGAGGTCCTCGATGACCGAACTGGCGTTGCCGGGGGCGACACCAGCCGTTGCCGCCAGCTGCCGTCTGGCGAAGCGCTGACGTTCGCTCACTTCCGCGACCGTTCCGGCGTCGAGGTGGACATCGTCGTGGAGCGACCCGACGGCCGGGTGATGGCGATCGAGGTGACGTCCGCTCGCACGGTGAACCAGCGCGACGCCCGCGGCCTGAACTTCCTTCGGGGGCGTCTCGGTGAGCGATTCGAGTGCGGCATCTTCTTCCACACAGGTCCGATCACCGCGCGCTTCAGCGACCGGGTCCCTATCGCCGCGCTGTGGGGCGGAGTGTCCGGCGCCAAAGATCCGGCAAGATCATTGGAAGATGACGACGTGGTTCACCGCTGATCTCCACTTCGGTCACGCCAACATCATCAGCTACTCGGGCCGGCCGTTCGCCGACGCCACTGCGATGAACCAGGCGCTGATCGAGAGATGGAACTCCTCCATCCACTCCGACGACACCGTCTGGGTGCTGGGTGATGTCGCGCTCGGACGCATCGACGAGACCCTCGCGCTCGTCGCCGAGCTGAACGGGCGCAAGCTGCTGCTCGCCGGGAACCACGACAGATGCTGGGCCGATCACGGTCGACGTGCCGAAGGGTGGACGGAACGGTATGTCACTGCGGGTTTCGCCGAGGTCCACCAGGGCCAGACGCACGTCAAGGTCGGCGACCGCCAAGCCCTGGCGTGCCACTTCCCGTATCGAGGGGACAGCCACGATCACGACCGGTTCGTCGAGCAGCGGCCGATCGATCACGGCGAGTGGCTGCTCCATGGCCACGTCCACGAACGCTGGCGTCAACGCGGCCGCATGATCAACGTCGGCGTCGACGCCTGGCGATGCGGCCCGGTCGACGAGGCGACGCTCGAGGCACTCATGGACGGCGGCCCGAACGACCTCGCACCGCAACCGCCGATGCCGATCTGTGGCGAGTGATCGCGCTGTCCAAGGAGTGTTCAATGCACTCATCGACCACCACTCGCTCGAGAGCTGGCTGGCCCCATCGCTCGCACCGCCTGTGGCTAGATTCTCGCGACCGAAAGCGCCATACTGCTCGAATGGAAGCAGGAGTCAGAGAGCTACGAGATCGTCTGAGTCACTACCTGAGCGTGGTGCGAGACGGTCAAGAGGTGACCGTGACCGACCACGGCAAGGCGGTGGCCAGGCTCGTCCCGCTCGACCAACCTCGGGCGCTCGATCGCCTCGTCGCCGAGGGACTGATCACCCCCGCTCGGCTGGCGAAGCGTTCGCGGACACCGCCCCGCAGCACGGCCAAAGGGACCGTCAGCGACCTCGTGGCCGAACAGCGGCAGTGATCGCCTACTTCGACACCTCCGCGGTGATCCCGCTGCTGATCGGCGAGCCGTCGTCGGCCACGTGCGCGCGACTGTGGAACGAAGCTGCCCGCAGCGTCGGCGTCCGCCTGCTCTACCCGGAGGCGCCGCGCCGCTCTTGCCAGGGGCGAGCGGATGGGACGAATCACCAACCGTCAGCACAAGGTCGCCGTCGCGGAGCTGGACACGATCATCACGGAGATCGACCACGTCGAGATCACCGCCCAGTTGGCCCGCAGCGCCGGTGACCTCGCCCAATCCCACCAACTGCGCGGCTACGACGCCGTTCACCTCGCCGCCGCCATCGCCGCACTCGACGCCGAACTCGTCCTGGTCACCGGCGACACCGACCTGGCCATTGCCGCACGAACGCTGGGTCTTCCGGTTGCGCTCACCAGTTGACAGGCCGCATTCGGGCCCGGGGTTGACGCCACCTGATCACGTGCGCGTCAGTTCGAGCGATCACCCGCACCCGGGCCACCGAGGGCGTACCACGCCAAGCCGGCCGCGACTGGTCGATCAGACGCGCTGATCGCTCGCCCCTTCGGCAGACTCGCCAGCGCCTCGGCCCCGCCGGCTGGAGCGGCGAAAGGCAACTCGAAGCGTGTGTCGCGACTGTGCGACGAGTTGCCGGGCGGAGGCGCGTGTGCTCCCGACGAACTTCGATGACGCCAGCCGGGCACGCCTGCCGATGGCCGTCACCTGTTGGAGCGAGGCCCGCGCCTGTGACGCGGTTGCTCTCACCTCCACGGCCACACGGTCGGCCGCGCTCTTGACCGCTCGGCCCGCGGCCCGAATCGGTCCTCCGACCGCTCGCTGTCCGGCCGAGATGAGATGGTCCATTCGGCCGACGAGCGCCCCAAACCCGCCCGCGAGCCGTCGGCCACTGGCTCGGACTCGGCTGACACCGAGGCCGATGAGGAGGCCGGCACGGCGAAACGCACCGTCGATGCCGCGAGACAGGAACGTACTGACGCGAGCAATCGCGTGAACGGCAAGCTCAACGGGCTTCACGACTGCTCGGCCGACCGCGGCGAGGCCCTGACCTATCCACCGAACCACTCGGAGCGACAAGCCTGCTGCGCGCCCGAGGGGACCAATCAGCCGCACCCACACGGCTCGGACGGCTCGACCGGCCCCTGCGGCCAGGCTCGTGAGCCGGGCGCCGACGTTCCGGGCGAGGGCGACGATCACCCTGGCCATCCGGCCGAGCGAACGAGCGAAGCGCCGCATCGCAGAGCCAACCCAACGTGACAACGATCGACCTGTCCGAGCCAACGCCGCAAGCGCACGCGAGACCGGTCTCGCCACCGATCGGACGACGGATGCGACACCGTGGCCGAAGCGGCGAATGAGGCCGAGCAGGAAGCGGCCTCCTTGCCGGACGGGAACGCTGACACGGTGCCAGGCTCCCCGGGCGACTCGGATGATCGCGCCTGCCATCCCACGCGCCGCCACTGCGACCCTGTGCCACACGCCTCGGATGGCGATCGCGGAGGCATGAGCCCCGCCTCGACCGGCCACCAGGACACGACGCGCACCGCCGCTGATGCCTCGGGCTACTTGCCGAATCGTGGCGGCGGTCGCCCGCCCAGCGGCTCGCAGCGCGAGACCGAGACGGCGGGCGAGAGCCGCGACGGGGCGGCCGGCCGCTCGGCCGACCTGACCGAGGCGTCGAGCAACGGCCAGCAGCGGGCGCGTCGCCTTGCTCCACATCTTTCTGGCTGCAAACGCGACTCGCCGTGAGAACGAGACCGCGCCGCGGCCGAGTCGTTGGGCCAAGGAGCCAACAGCCGCGACAAGGCGTCGTCCGGCACCGACGAGCGCCCGAGACGGGACGAACAGAAGGAAGCTCACTCGCCGGACCGCCTGACCGGCCCGGCGGCCCACGGCTGACAGCAAACTTCCGACCGCTTTCGCTCCTGCCGGCATCGCCTTCGTGACGAGCGCCTTGCCGCCTTCCGAGATGGCGACGAACGGCGCGAGTGGAACGGCGATGGCCTTTGCCAGGAGCCCGAACTCGGGATCGGGCTGCATCTCGGACGTCGTCTCCGGAGTGCCGGTCGTCCTCAGGTGCTCAGGATCTTGTGGATCAGGAGTCATCTGTGCCGAGCAGGTCACGCGACAGGTCGGACGCCTCGGTCAGCGACGAACTGCCAGTCAGTTGCTCGACCTCGTGGCGCGCCTCGACGAGCGCTCGCCTCCGGTCAGTCTCGCCATCGCCCACCCGCGGATCGGCGATGGTCGTGGCGAGGTCTTCGAGCGCGCGTGTTCTGGCCGCCACGTAGTCGACCTCCACCTGTGCCCCAGGCGGTCGGCCGCCGAGCAGGGAGGCGACTTCGCGGAGCGCCTCGTGGGCGACGTCGTGGACCCGCGGTGCGGTGCCGTCGCGAGTCGTGGCGTGACGCTCAGCAGCCGTTGGTGCGCCGCAAGCAACTGGTCGATGCTGGGGTGGTCGGTTCGCAGCAGCAAGCCATCGCCGAGCAGCGATTGGAGACGGCTCGCCTGCCGCGCCGATCCAACTCGGCGCCACAGCGAACGCAACGGGAGCACCGCACCGAGCCCGACTGCTGCTGCGCCACAAACGGTCACGACCGTAGAAAGCGACGCCGCCTGTCCGCCGATAATCGCGCCGAAGCCGCCCACGACAAGGACCGCGTCAACCGGACCCGGGCCACGATCGTCCAGCTCCCCGAATACGTCATCGAGCAGGTGGTCGACCTCGTCACGACCACGCTCGAAGTCCTGCAGCCGAACAAGCGGGCCCGATTGCGCCGGCACGACGACGGCCGCCCGGAAGTCCACATCGGGTTGCCGCTCGTTCACGACCGTAAATCTATGCGGATCAGCTCGGAGCAGCCCCGGCGAGTGAACGTGTGTCCCAGGAGTCCGCTGCATGGCGCGGCGGGCAAGCTCGCGTCGTGCTCGTAGGATTCGGCGATGCCCCGAACTGACCGTTGCTCACGGCTGATCGGGGCCCCCGTCGCCCGGGTGTTCCATGCCCTGATC
Source organism: uncultured Acidobacteriota bacterium (assembly GCA_963732655.1). Taxonomy (GTDB): domain Bacteria; phylum Actinomycetota; class Acidimicrobiia; order Acidimicrobiales; family SHLQ01; genus CAVTWS01. Next base: position 1,227,794 of record CAVTAI010000017.1, read on the forward strand.
GACCGCCAGGCGCTCGAAAGGTGGCTGGCCCCGAATGGCATGACGGCGATGTTCGAGCGGTTCGATCCCACGCCCGGCGGTTCGTACCGATTGATCTTGACGTACGAGGACCCTTCGACCGCTGCGGGGAAAAGCTCGGCCGACTCCGACGTCGTCGAAGGGCGCTATCTCGACGTGGTCCACAACGATCGCATCGTGCAGGCGGTGGACTTCGTCTCCGACGACCCAGCGTTCGCGGGCACGATGACGATGACTTGGGCCGTCCGTCCATCGGACGGTGGGACCACGGTCGACTTCGTCGCCGACGACGTGCCTGCTGGCATCTCCGCCGAGGACCATGCTGCAGGAATGGCCTCTTCGCTGGAGAACCTGGCCGGCTACGTGCAGTCGCAGGAGCCGAGCCGTCCGCTGAGCGGCCGGCAGCGGACCCTGCGCCGACGTCGTTCGCACGTGTCGACAACCGGCCCGCTCAGTCATCGACACAACTGGTATGTTGTGTTAATGATTCCGGCACTCGTCGATGGTCGCTTGCCAGCTGGTGATTGGACTGCGACCTGGGCCGAGGTCGAGGAGACGTTGGCACGTCGAGCTGGCGGCTGCATCTGCTCGAGGGGTGCCGCCGCGCGCTTGTCGCGCTGAAGGCCGCCGGTTGCCGACGGGCGTGGATCGACGGCAGCTTCGTCACCGGGAAGCTCCACCCCGGCGACATCGACGGCTGCTACGACCCGATCGGAGTCGACCGAGCACTGCTCCACCCTGCATTGCTCGACCTGTCCCGCGGCCGGCCCGCACAGAAGGCCGAGTTCGGCTGCGAGTTCTTCCCGAACGTCGTCGAGGCCGGCTCCGGTGAGTACTTCGTGGAGTTCTTTCAACGCGACCGTGATGGTCAACACAAGGGAATCGTCGTCATCGACCTGGAGGAGTTCGAACCATGATCAAGAACGAACGGCAGTACAGGATCACCCGCAGCCGAGCCGACGAGGTCCGCAACACGATCGGCGAGCTGCAGCGCACGCCACTGCCCGATGGGCTGCAACCGGAGATGCGCGAGCTTCAGCTCGACGCCCTGCGCGGCACGCTTGGCGACCTCGAGGCCGAGCTCGCCGAGTACGACGCGCTTCATCAACGCGACCCTGATCGAGGCGACCGGCATCGAACAGCTGCCGACCGCGCTCATCCGGGCTCGCATCGCCTGCGGCCTCACCCAACGACAGCTCGCCGAGCGAGTTGGTCTCCAAGAGCAAGCGATCCAGCGCTACGAGGCGACCGACTACGCCGGCGTCAGCTTCGCTCGCCTCGTCGAGATCGCCGAGGCACTCGAACTCACGATCCACTACGACGTCCGCCTCACCCAGGCGAGCTGACCGGACCACCGATGCAGCATCCGCCACCGCACCATTCAACGACTGGACGAGAGAGTTGAGCGAGCCTTCCGTCATCTACGAGACCGTTCACGGAAGCAACGCCTACGGCCTCGCGCGCGTCGGATCCGATGTCGATGTCAAAGGGGTGATCATCGGCCCCGCCGCCTGGTACTTCGGATGGAGCGGCGGACCAGAACAGATCGAGCTCTCCCCCGACCACGTGCGCTACGAGATCCGGAAGTTCTTCCGCCTCGCGGTGGCAGCGAACCCTACCGTCCTCGAACTGATGTGGACCCGCCCCGAGGACCACCGCGTGGTCAGCCCCGCCGGTGAGCGACTGCTTGCTGCACGGGAGACCTTCCTCTCCCGTCGGGTCGCGGAGCGCTTCGGACGCTACGCACTGGCCCAACTCAAGCGGATTCGAACGCATCGAACATGGCTTCTCTCCCCACCGTCCGGAGCTCCGACGAGAGGCCAGTTCGGTCTTCCCGATCGGACGTTGATCCCAGCCGACCAACTGGCTGCCGCCGAGGCACTCCTCGACGCAGGCGAGCGCGAAGCTGCCGACGACTCACCGAACTTCGTCGAGGTGCTGAGCCGGGAGAAGCGCTACAAGTCCGCGCAGTCCCAATGGCGCCAGTACAACGACTGGTTGAAGAATCGGAACCCGGCGCGGTCGGACCTCGAGGTTCGATTCGGGTACGACACCAAACACGGCATGCACCTCGTTCGCCTTCAGCGCATGGCCCTGGAGAGCCTCGACAGCGGAAACGTCGACGTGTTCAGGGCCGACCGAGAAGAACTGCTCGCGATCCGTGACGGCGCGTGGACCTTCGACGAACTGGAAGTGCAGACGACCGACATGGCGGAGCGGATCGAAGCTGCGGCACACGTCAGCCCGCTTCCAGCAGTGCCCGACGAAGCTGCCCTGCACCGCCTGTGCGTCGACCTCGTGGCGGAGCACCTCGGATGCTGACCCCAGATCTCGACCTCGCGCGCAAGTTCGTCGCGACGAACCCGCCACATGGGCGTCTTGTCCTCTGTGCGGTTTCGGGTGCGCACATGTACGGCTTCCCTTCGGCGGACAGCGACCTCGATCTCAAGGGCATCCACATGGTGCCGGCCCGTGGGCTGCTCGGGCTCGCGCCGGATGTCGCCGTCCACGACCTGACGGCCATCCATCGGGGGGTGGAGTGTGACCTCACCACCAACGAAGCCGGCTCGGCGCTCTCACTGCTCCTCGACGGCAATGGCAACATGCTCGAGCGGATCCTGTCGCCGTCTCAGCTCACCCAGACCGACGTCGTTCTCGAGCTGCAGGAACTCGCACGCCGATCCGTGTCCCGCTTGTTCGTTCGCCACTACGCCGGCTTCTTCCGCGGATGCAAACGCGAGCACGAACGATCGGCCACCGCGAAGACGATGCTCTACAGCTACCGGGTGGCGCTCACCGGAATCCACCTGCTCCGCTCCGGATTGCTCGAACCGAACCTGACCGTCCTCGCACCAGAGTTTCACTACGACGATGTCGCCGACCTGGTCGCCCTCAAGCAGTCTGGGACAGAGCACGGCCCCCTCCCCGATGACCTCAGCATCACCGACGCCGCTGGCCCGAACTCGAACAAGCCCTCGTCGACGCGGAGGCGGAGTCGGACCTGCCGGCAGCGGCTCCCAACGCCTCCGACGTCGAGGCATGGCTCATCTCGACGCGGATCGCCGAGCTGAACTCGTTCGCTTGACGGCTACAGACGCGGATCGACGGGTTCGGACTCGAGGGCGAGGACGCCGAAGACGCACTCGTGAACCCGATGGAGTGGTTCGGCACGCACGAAGCGCTCGAGCGCCTCGACGCCGAGGCAGAACTCGCGCACCGCGAGGCTGCGCTTGTGGCCCAGGCCGCGCTCGCGAAGGCGCGACAGCTGATCGGGCGACGTGTACTCGGCGCCGTAGATGATGCGGAGGTACTCGGGACCACGGCACTTGATGCCGGGCTGGACCATGCCGCGCTTCCACCGCGCGACGACGTCGACCGGCTTGACCACCATGCCCTCTCCACCCGCTGCGGTGAGTTCCTCCCACCAGACGATCGCCGCGGTGATCGACGACTCGTCATCGAGGTCGACCATGATGGTCCGCGTCGCACGAAAGGTCGCCGGCGCCGCGGCCGCGAGCCGGTCGGCCAACGCGATGTGCCACGGGTGAGGGTCGAGCGCGCGTACCCGACCTTCGGTAGCGAGCACTTGGAACGGAGCGAGGCGCAGGCCCTCGACCCCGACCGTCGGCCAGCAGTAGCGGCGGTACGCCTCGACGAATCGCGTGGCCATATCGAGTCTTTCCTCTGCACGCTCCGCCAAGGGCGCAGCATCTGCGAGCCGGCCGGCCACGGCGGCGAGGACGTCGCGTTCCGCCGTCAGCGTGGCAGTCGCGGCCGCGCCGACCGAGGCGTACTGGGTGCGGAGCAGCTCCTCCGCCTTGGCCGACCACGGCAGCAACTCGCAGTCGAGCACCACCCAGTCGGACGCGAGCTCAGCCCAGAGGTCGAGCGATTCGAGCGCAGATCGGACGTTGTTCAGCATCGCCGATTCGAGCGTGGGGTCGCTGAAGAAGGCGCGACCGGTGCGGGTGAAGATCGCTCCTGCGCCGGCCACGCCGAACCGGCGCAGCGCCGCCTCCTCGTCTCGGCACACGACGACGACCGCCCGTGACCCCATGTGCTTCTCTTCGCAGACGAGCCGCGTCACGCCGTCATGGCGGTACGCCTCGAAGGCCTCGTCGGGGTGCTCCAGCAGACCTTCACGGGCCGAAGTCGCCGGTGGCGACATCGTCGGCGGGAGGTACACGAGCCAGTGCGGATCGATGGCGAACCGGCTCATCACCTCGATCGCCGCCGCGGCGTTCTCCTCGCGGATCGTCACCGTTCCCGTGAGGCGCGCCTCGATGATCCGCTTCCCGAGGACGTCATCGAGGTCGAGCACGTCCGAGGGCCGGTCCACGACGGTGGTCTGGACGGGACGGACAGGTTCGTAGTAGGTCGCCCGGGCGGGCACGGACACCAGCTCGCGCTCGGGCCAGCGGAGCGCGGACAGCGAGCCGCCGAACACGCATCCGGTATCGATGCAGATGGTGCCGTTGATCCAGACGGCCTCCGGCACCGGGGTGTGGCCGTAGACGACAGATGCTCGGCCTCGATAGTCGTCGGCCCACGGATACCGGACCGGAAGACCGAACTCGTCGGTCTCACCAGTCGTGTCGCCGTACAACGCGAACGACCGCACGGCGCCGGACGATCGGCCGTGCATCACCTCGGGGAGCCCCACGTGAGCGACGACCAATGCTCCGCCATCGAACACGGCGTGGCTGACGAGACCGTCGATGAACTCGGCGACCTCGCGTCGAAACTCCGCAGGCTCGGTCGAGAGCTGCGCCATCGTTTCCGCCAGTCCGTGGCTGAGCGTGACGTTCCTGCCGTCGAGGGCCCGCTTGAGCTTGTTCTCGTGGTTCCCCGGAATGCACACAGCGGCGCCGGTCCGGGCCATGTTCATGACGAGCCGAAGGACTGCTGGCGAGGCCGGGCCACGGTCGACGAGGTCGCCGAGGAACACGGCCTGTCGTCCGTGGGGGTGGCTGGCATCGACGCCGGTGTCGTCGACGGTCCATCCGAGATGGCGGAGCAGGTCGACCAGCTCGGTGTGGCAACCGTGGATGTCGCCGATGAGGTCGAACGGACCGGTCTGGTCTCTCCTGTCGGGCCAGAGGCGCTCGCGGACCACTTCGGCGCGATCGATGTCGTCGACGCCGTTCAGTACGTACACCTTCCGGAAACCTTCGCGGTGCAGGTTGTTGATCGAGCGGCGTAGCGAGGCGCGCTGGTTCCGGATCACGTGGTCGCCGAAGGAGCGATCCGGTCGCGAGGCGTTCCGCTCGCGGCAGATCTCGGGGGGCACGTCGAGCACGATCGCGTAGGCGAAGAGGTGGTGGTCCTTGGCCAACTGGACGATCGGCCGACGATCCTCGGGCCGAACGCTGGTCGCGTCGATGACCACGATTCGCCCAGATTCGAGGCGTTTGGCGGCGATCGTGTGGAGGACTTCGAATGCGGCCCCAGTCGCAGTCTGGTCGTTCTCGTCGTCGCTCACCAGCTTGCGGCAGAAGTCGGACGAGATGACCTCGGTGGGCAAGAAGTGTCGACTGGCGAACGTCGACTTGCCCGAGCCGGACACGCCGACGAGCGCGACGACGCTCAGCTCCGGAATGGTGAGCTTCATCGTGTGAACACCGCCATCTGCGTGGGGCTGCCCAGGACATCGTTGGTCGGCCCGATACCCGAGATCGTCACCGAGTACTCGTGGCGGTCCGCGACGGCCGCGCACCACGATGTGAACTCAGCCCGCGTCCACTCGAAGCGGTGGTCCTTGTGGCGCAGCCGATCGGTGGGCATGTTGTCGAACAGCGAGTTGTACTCGACGTTCGGCGTGGTGACGATGGCCGTTCTCGGGTGGGCGTCACCGAACAGCGCGTCCTCGAATGCCGCGAGCCTCGGCGGGTCGATGTGCTCGATCACTTCGACGACGGCAAGGGCGTCGAAATGCCGCAGCCGGCGGTCCCGATAGGTGAGCGCGCCCTGCCAGAAGTCCACACGGGCGCGCTGACGAGGCGGCATCTCATCGAGCCTCAGCCGGCGTCCGGCGACCTCCAGCGAACGCCAGGAGACATCGACGCCTACGACCCGATCCACCCACGCCTCCTTCAGCAGCGCGCGCACGAGATTTCCCGGGCCGCATCCGAGGTCGGCGATCCGCTGTGCGCCGGCATCACGAAGGGCCGACACGACTGCTTCGATGCGCTCGTCGTTCAGCCGAACGGGTTTCTCGATCGCCGCTTCCTCGTCGTCATGCGTTCGCTGCGCCTCGTCGGGGTCGTCAATCGAGCCGTCGGCCTCGATCAGGCGCGCCAACGCGTCTCGGGTGAGCCGACGATCGTGGCGCAGGTAGCGACGGGTGATCAGCTCGCGTTCCGGGTGCGTAGCGAGCCAATCGCCGCCACGTCGCAGCAGTTTGTCGACCTCCTCATCGCCGACCCAGTAGTGCTTGTCGTCATCGAGCACAGGGAGCAGCACGAAGAGGTGCTCCAGCAGTTCTCGCAATCGCATGGATGCAGAGAGCGTGACGTCCAGGTATCGGCTGCTACCCCATTCAGGGAACGTTTCGTCGAGAGGGACCTCCGACGCGACCACCTGGTAGCCGAGGGGCTCGAACATCGCCCGGAGGACCCGTTCACCACCACGACACGGGAGGACAGGGAGTCGAACCGTCAGCGGGATTGCCTGCTCGACGAGTTCCGGCCGGTCCTTGCTGCGTCCGGTCATCGCGGTGCCGAACAGCTTGTTGAGCGCCACCGACATGAACGAAGACGCCGCGTAGGGCCGATCATTGACGTACTGGGACAATGAGAACCCAGTGCCCCGCTGCCCGCCTCGGCGCCCGCGAACCAACTCCACTGGGTCGACGTCGACGATGAGCGCGGCCGTGCACCGCTCAGCGGTCGCTTCCGGGTAGCAGACACGAGCCACCCCGAACGACAGCTCCTTCTCATGCACGCGGTCTGGGTTCTTGTGGAGCAGGAAACCGAGATCAGTCGCAGGAGAGGCCGACGACGTGATCGTCAGCAGCATTGATGCTCCGCTCTGAGATTCGGCCGCTCCGACACGTCCCAAGCGTAGGCGACGCACCCAATCGAGGCGGTCGGGTTTCCGGCGGCGCCTCAGCCGCCGTTCCACGAGAGACGGCCGACCACTGAGCGGGTCCAGCGGCCGAGGGCGCTCAGCGCGTTGTGCCTCCGTCCGAGTGGATGAGTTGTCCGTTGATCCACTGCCCTTCGGGTGAGCACAGGAAGCGGACGAGGTTGGCACAATCAGTGGAACTGCCGATGCGGGGCTGCAGATTGCGTTCTCGCACGGTTGCGGTGACGGCGGCGTCCATCCAACCAGTGTCGGTGGCGCCCGGGTTGACGACATTGGCGGTGATGCCGAGCCCGGCGAGTTCGACGGCGGCGGCGAGCACGATGCGGTCCATCGCGGCCTTGCTCGCTCCGTAGGGCAGGTTGAACGCGGTGTGATCGCTGGTCAGCGCAACGATTCGACCGCTGCCGGGAGGGCCGGCAAACTGACCGGCGAACGCTTTGACGAGCAGCCAGGTGGCTCGTGCGTTGACCGCGATGTGGCGGTCGAAGCTGTCGATGGTGGTGTTGAGGATCGACGAGTCGACCGACTCGCAGTGGCAGCACACCAGCGCCGTCGCCGGGCCATGCTGGCGTTGGACGTCCTCGAACAGCCTTGCGGCGGCGTCGGGGTCGGCGAGATCGATCTCGATATCGGCGAGTTGCTCTGGGTCTGCTCCCCAGCTCATCTGATCGTCGTAGCTTCGCCACCCGGTCCTGACGACTTTCCAGCCGTCGTCAGCGAGGCCGGATGAGATTGCGGCGCCGATCCCGACGGAACGACCCACACCCGTGACCACCGCAATGCGGGGCGCCTGAGCGGTCACCTCGGCGGGGTCCATTGCTGTAAACCCTACGACGTCACGCAATCGCCTACTTCGGCGACCGGCCGATCGCGACGATCCGCAGCGACGAGGCACGCGACCGAAATCGGGTCATCGACGCCTTCGACGACCGCTACCGAGGTGTGGGCGAGGAAGACCGGTGCGGCGTGCCGGGGTCCGGTCGAGTTCCGGCCCGCCCAGATGGAGCGAGTGCCCGGCCCCAGACGCCGCCGGCCGCCACGATGAACAGCGCGACGGTCACCAGCAGAGAGCTCTCCGGCACCGGGATCGCCTGGGCGGCCCGAGTGATCGACCAGGTCCCGACACCGAACGTCGTGACCAAGCCTCCGCGCCTTACCCAACGGCGGCGCATCGCGGGTGACCAGGAGGCCCCCGGGGGAGCGACGCTCGCCGCGGCCAGAGCGGTGTGAAACGTTCCGATCGATGCCGCGGCGCCGATGGCCCAGCCCGTCGTCGAATCGTCCACCGTGAACGTCCACCCCGAGGCGATGACCGCCACGGCGACCAGGCCCAGATGCGTGTCGGGGAAGAGCGCCGCTGCACCGGCTACGGCCACGATTGCGACGCCGAGGGCCGGTTCCGGATCCCCCGCCCACGTCAGGAAGGCCACGGCGATGACGGCGCTGGCGACGGCCACGAATCGGGCCGCCAGAGCGTCTGCGTAGCCGGCGAGGAACTCGTCGGTCCGGGCGGGGGCGGTTCGTGCCGTCATCGGTGTCCACCCGGCCGGATCGCCGTGCCCCGGAACGGCACCCGGACCACCGAGTCGATGCTGCCCGGCCCGCTCCAGGGCACGACGGGGATGCCGCGCTCGCGCAGAGACCGAAGGGTCGTGCTGTCCCTCTTGATCCGCTCGAAGGCCCAGGCCAGTTCGGCGGTCGAACTGCCGGGATCGTGGTGGGCGATGTCGGTCGGAAGGCAGTCGACGGCGACGATGTCCAGGCCGTGGCGGGCGATCGCTACGACGCGGTTCACCGCGCCGCGCGAGAGCAGGGGGGTCAAGACGATCACCAACGCCCCGCGCCGCAGTCCGGGCGGGAGGCGGCCGTCGTCGAGGAACTGGGGCGCAGGCTCGATCCGAGCCATCGCCTCGAGCAGGCGCCGCAGATGCCGGGGTCCGGTCGACGGCGGAATTCGGCGCGTCGCTCTCGATCCGATCACCGACAGAGCGATCCGATCACCACGTGCCACGTAATGGGCCGCCACCGCGCCCGCGGCCCGGACAGCGATGTCGAGGCTCGACGCCCGACCGTCGACACCGTCACTGACCCCGACGTCCTCGATGGCGTCGATCAGGAGCTCGACGTGTCGGTCCTGGTCCGCCCACGTCGAGGTGACGTGCAGATGGCCGGTCCGTTGCGATTGCGGCCAATGGATGCGGCGTAGACGATCACCGGGTTGGAACAGGCGAATGCTCTCGAACTCGGTCCCGGCGCCACCCGCGGGCGAGCGGTGTGCCCCGACGAGCCCCGGAGTTCGCAGCGGCGACGACGCGGCCGCGAACTGTGACGGATATGGAAGGCATGCGACGGTGCGGGCGTCGGCGGGATTCCTCGACGCCACCCACCGGAAGGCGCCCCAGCTGCTCGTGGCCACGACGAGTGCCGGCTGGATGTGGTGAATCCCCCATCGGCGGGCCTGCACGGTGACGGCGAGCCGTTCGTCGCCATCGTCGGGGCGGCTCATCGCCCGCCGGCCATTGACCGGGCCGGCCCGGATCCACGTGCGGTCCTCGATGACCGCGGCGATGTCCTCCACCCGCGGGTCGCCGGGATCGACGTGGACGCGCCAGGTGGTGGCCTCCCCTTCGCGCACCGTCACGTCCGCGATCGATTGCCGAACCTCCACGGGTCGGGACGGTCGGACGAACGTCGCCCACGCGGCGACGACGATCAGCGGCGTGGCCAACACCAACAGGTCGGGCCTCCGGGCGAGCACGGCGGCTACCGCCATCACGACGCCACCGATCAGCGCCCGAGCGTGCGCCGCCGACGGCACCCAGCGGTCGTACGGAGTCACCGTGATGATGCACCGCCGACGGTGGGCGCCGGGACGGTCGTCAACACGTCCCGGACCACCGAATCGCCCGACGCGTTGCTGAGCCACAACTCGGGTCGGATGGTGATCCGGTGCGAGAGCACGAAGGGTGCGACCGTCTTCACGTCTTCGGGAGTCACGTAATCGCGTCCGGCGATCACCGCGTGCGAACGGGAGCACAGGAGCAGGCCCAGGGCGCCTCGCGGCGATGCCCCGATGAGCGCGTGTTCGTGGTGTCGCGTCGCGACGGCCAGGTCCACGCAGTATCGGCTCACGTCGTCGTCGACTTCCACCGTCTCGATCGCCGCCTGCATGGCGGCCAGCGTCGCGGCATCGGCCACGGTCTGGATCCGCTGCTCTTCCTGGCGGCGCTCCATACGTCGGCGGAGCACCTCCCACTCCTCGTCCCGGCTGAGGTAGCCGAAGCTCACGCGGATCAGGAATCGGTCCAGTTGGGCTTCCGGCAGCGGGTACGTCCCCTCGTACTCGACCGGATTGGCCGTGGCGAGCACGTGGAACGGGGCGTCGAGGATGAAGGTCTCACCTTCGACCGTGACCTGCCCCTCCTGCATGGCCTCCAGGAGAGCGGCCTGGGTCTTCGGGGGCGTGCGGTTGATCTCATCGGCGAGGAGCAGGCCTGTGAACAGCGGTCCGCGCCGGAAGACGAACACTTGGGTTCGCTGGTTGTAGACGAATGACCCGGTGAGGTCCGCGGGGAGGAGATCGGGCGTGAACTGGGCTCGGGCGAACTGCAGCCCAAGTGCCTGAGCGAACGACCGCGCCGCCAAGGTCTTGCCGAGTCCGGGCAGATCCTCGAACAGTACGTGCCCCTTCGCCAAGAGCGCGCCCAGGACCACCGTCAGCTCGTCCCGCTTCCCGACGACCGCTTGCCCGACCTCGTCGAGGACCTCACGCGCGGTTCGCGCCGTCGCTTCGATCGACATCGCGGGACGGTGCGGCGTCGCATCGTTCGGGACGGAGCTCATCGGGTCTCGATCTCTCGGAGGATGTCGCGCACGTCGCGGTGGGACATGACGCGGCGGCGCCGGGTGGACCTGAGCTGGTGCAGGGTCCGTCGCAGCTCCTCGGTGTGCACCGGAACTCGATGCGGTGGGGTCGCGCCGGCGGCCTGTTCCCGCTCGTCGATCAGATCGACGAGCGTGTCGACGAGCTCGGTGGTCAGGCGCTGGTTCTCCGGGCGCATCAGGTGGCCGAACGCCCGTACACGTTCATCGACCCGCACCAGGCGGGTCGGGGGAGAGGTCGTCCAGCGGACCGGGCGGGTCTCGCGCCCGAGCCCGAACACCAGGAGGACCACCACCGAGGCGACGGCGACGACACCGCCCAGGGCGAAGACCGCCGGTCGAGCATCGGTCACGGCCAGCGCCGCCGAGAAGGCAACCCAGGTCACCAACGTGATGGTGGCCCAGCGTGCGGTCACGTCTCCACCCGGCTCGAGCGACTCAGCGATCCGACGACCTGCTCGAGGGCGGCGGCGGCTCGATCCCGCCGTGACTCGTCGAGGTCGTGCTGCGAGAACCGAGCCTCGCGATAGAGCACCGCCAGTTCCTGCACCGGACCGGGATCGACCGAGAACTGTGCGACGACGCGTTCGCTGTACTCGGCTGACGTCTCGGATGGATCCCGGGGCAGTCCCGCCGCGGCGGCGTCTCGTTCGACCTGCATCCAGCAGGCGACGATCGCGTTGCGGGCGCTGCCGTGCGCGAGGGCGGCCCGTGCCGCGTGAGCGTCGACGGTGAGACCGGTCTCAGTCTCCGCCACCAGAGGCAATGGAGTCCGGCGGCTCCATCGCCCGAACCGAAGCAGACGTTCGGTCGGTTCGTAACGCGGGGCGGTGGGTCGCACCCACAGCACGAACGCCGCCCCCACCACCAGGACAGCCACCACGATCGGATCGCCCCAGGAGCGACCGTTCACCGGCTCGTCCCCTTGTGAGGTCGGGCCGGATTCGGCGCCTGACGATGCCTCGCCGACCTCCGTGGTGTCGTCGCCGTTCGGTGGCGTGACCCACAGCGACCGATGAGCGGACGTGGCGGCGAGGATCAGCACCGTCATGACCCCCACGAGGACCAGGCAGCCCTGAACCGATCGTCGCCCCATGTGACGACGATACTCAACCCGTCCCGGTGGCCGAACTACGACAGTGCCGGTGCAGCACGAGCAACAGCGCCGTTCGCATGCGGCCTCGTACGCCGATCCCCAGGCGAGCCGCGGTCCACCACCCGAAAGCGGCCTTCGTCACCACGGCCAGGCCGAGCGCGGGACCCAGCACCGGCGGCAGGTCGGACGGGTCGATCCGGAGCCCGAAGAAGACGAAGAACAGGCCGCCGAACACGTCGCGCCGCGGGCTGGGCATCTCCTGTCCACGTTCGGCCACGCTGCCCGACAGGGTGAGGCCGACCAGGAACGCCGGCCACCGCAGCCGAGACCCGTGCCTCCTCGGCGAGCCCGACCAGGGTGAGAGGCCGGCGATCAGCACGCCGCTGAGGGGAAGGAACACCGCCATGACCAGGTCCTCGATCACCAACCGAGGGCGACCCCGAAGATCGCACCCGGTGCGGCGTTGGCGACGAGGTCGACGACACCACCCAACCAGTTCGACCGCACGCCGTGCTGCAGATCGGCCGATGTGTACTCCAGCCCGAGGAGCAGCAACAGCATGACGACGCCGAGGTCGGCCTCGATGCGAACGAACTCCGAACTGGCCGACAGGGGCGCGGGCCCGCCCTCGCCGAGGGCGAGCCCGCTCACGGCGGCCTGCACGCCATCCACCGAGCCGATCAGCAGCGCGACATCGCCGGCTAGAAATTGGGGCTCCGGCCCGGGACCGGGGATCGATCGGTCGTCGCGGATGACGGCGACGACCGAGGCACCGGTGCGGGTGCGCACCCGACCATCGCCGCGACCCAATCGATCGACAGGCCCTCGACTTCATGGCGCAGGTCGGACAGGCGCTCGGTGATCCGTGATCCGCCGAGCAGTTCGACCTACAACACGACCTCGCGCCGACCGTCCCTCCGGGCGACGACGCCGACCCGTCGTGGGTCCGCGTAGCCTGGCCGAGATGGGTTGGCTGGTGAACGCCGACGGTCGCGTGCTGGCCTCGCTCGAGGTGGCCTCCGACCGACGATCCCGCCGACGGGGTCTGCTCGGCCGGGATGGTGTCGAGGGAGCCCTCCTGCTCACCCACACTCGCTCCGTGCACACGTTCGGCATGCGGTTCTCGCTCGACGTGGCGTTCCTCGATCGGAACATGACGGTCATCGGGACCGTCCGGTTGGCGCCGAACCGGATCGCGGTGCCGCGCTTGCGTGCTCGGAGCGTCATCGAAGCCGACGCCGGCTCGTTCGGGCGCTGGGGACTGCACGTGGGCGACGAGCTCGAAGCCCGACTGGTCGCCGACGACGGCCCCGCCGCATGAGCGGCGCTGGGTGGACGGGCGCCGCATGAGCGGCGCGCTGATCCTGGTCGGCACTCCGATCGGGCACCTGGGAGACCTGTCACCCCGCGCCCGTGAGGTGCTCGAGTCGGCCGACGTGGTCGCCTGTGAGGACACCCGGCGCACCGGCCGCCTCTACCAGCTGAGCGGCATGAGAGCGCCTCGCCTGGTCGTGCTCAACGACCACACGGAGACGACGGTCACGAGTTACATCGTCGGGTTGGTCGAGCAGGGCAGCACCGTCGCCGTCGTCACCGACGCCGGCATGCCCGGGATCGCGGATCCGGGGGAGCGGGTGGCGCGTGCCGTGATCGCTGCCGGGCTGGAGGTCAGCGTGGTGCCGGGTCCATCCGCGGCGCTGGCGGCCCTCGTGGTGAGCGGGCTCCCCGCCGGTCGGTTCGTGTTCGAGGGATTCCTCCCCCGCAAGGGAGAGGCCCGGGCCCGGCGCCTGGCCGAGCTGGCCGACGAACGGCGCACCGTCGTGCTCTTCGAGTCGCCTCACCGGGTGGCCGCGACCCTCGTGGACCTGGCCGCCGCCTTCGGCGCCGAGCGACCGGTGGCCGTGGCTCGGGAGCTCACCAAGCTTCATGAGCAGGTGTGGCGAGGCTCGGCCGCCGATGCCGCCGCCTGGGCTGCGGCGACGCCACCCCGGGGCGAGGTGTGCATCGTCGTCGGCGGAGCACCGGAACCAGGTCCACCGAGTGACGACGACCTCGACAGTGCCATCCGCTTGGAGTTGGCCGGCGGGGCGTCGACCCGAGACGCGGCGGCGACGGTAGCCGCACGGTTCGGCGCCAGCCGGCGCGAGGTGTACGGCCGGACGCTCGATCTGGCTCGCCGCGACCCCGATGCGGTCGACCCCAGTTCCTAAAGACGGCAGGCATCTCGGTCGATAAGAGGATCGCCTGGTCCGAGTGGCGGGTCATGGCTTTGCTGCTCTGGAGGCACGTATGCCCTCGACCGAAATCTCTCGCCGGCGGATCGGGGCCAGCGTGCTCGTCGTGGCCGCGGCCTCAGCGACGTTCGCGTCGGCCGGACCGGCCAACGCATCCGAGGGTCCACTCACCGTCGACTATCACGACTGCACCGAGTACATCGGGTTCGAGTGGGTCGGTCAGGATGACGTTACCGCCCTCTTGCCGGACGGCTTCGCAGAGGACTTCGGATTCGGCTCGTTCGGCCCGCCTCCGCCCGATGCAGCACAGATCATCGTGCGCACCGTTCATTGTGACCAGGTCGACGTCGCCGGGCGTGATGCCGGCGCGGTGACCCTGGCCCAGATCGGCATCGTGACGGCGCTGGGCGACGCCGAGAACGTCGATCCGACGCCATTCAACGGTATCGACAACTACCAGCTCGAGCTCATCACCGACTCGGCGCTCCTGGCCTCGCGGCTCAATCGGGCCGGCGTGCAGGCGACGGTCACCCCGAACCTGTCCATGACGGTGGAACCCGCGGCGTCTGGTTTCGTCTCGGTGGACATCGACGCTGATCCCCGTTTCACCTCCTCGGGCATCCAGGCCGACGCGAACCCCTACCCGGGTTTCGTGGCGGACTGGTGGGGTGAGCACGGGGGCGAGCTCGTCCGAGCACGTCAGATCATCCCCGAGATCAGCTTCGGCTTCTTCGGCACGATGACGATGGACGCCGGTCCGGCCAGCGTCCTGCACGACATCTTCGGCGACGACACGGTCAGCTATGACGTCAGCCTTCTCGGTCGCTTCCCCGAAGGCCCCCAGGTGATCGAAGCGGCCACGCCGGGAGCGTGACGCTCGGCGGGTCGGTCGCGCCGAGTCAGCTGACCAGGTCGACGAACTGGGAGGCCGGGATGGCTTTGCTGAACAGCCAGCCCTGCGCCCGTTGACATCCGAGCTCGATCAGTCGCTCGGCCTGCGCTTCGGTCTCGACGCCTTCGGCCACGACCACCAGCCCGAGTGATTGGGCGAGCATCATCACGGTCGACACGATGGCATCGGCACCGTGCTCGTCCGGGAGGCCGGAAACGAAGGAGCGGTCGAGCTTCAGGGCGTCGACCGACATCGACCGCAGCATGCCGAGCGAGCTGTAACCGGTACCGAAGTCGTCGATCGCCACGGAGATCCCGAGCTGGCGGATGGCGGCCAATGTGCGAACGATGGCGTTGGAATCCGAGACGAGCGCCGTCTCGGTCAGTTCGACACCGAGTGCGGAGGGGTCGAGATCGTTCACCCGAAGGCACTCGGCGAGCTGGTCGACGAGGCCCGGAGCGAGGACGGTCCGGCGGGAGAGGTTGACTCGGCACCGCACGTCGAGCCCGGCGCCCCGCCACCGGCCCAGACAGGCCGCGGTCTCGGCGATGATCCACGGGTCGAGGTCGAGGATGACGCCGCTCTCCTCGGCCAGCTCCACGAACTCTGCAGCCGCCAGCAACCCTCGTTCGGGGTGGTTCCAGCGGACCAAGGCCTCGCCCCCGACGATACGACGGCTGACGAGGTCGACCTCGGGCTGGATGTAGAGCTCGAACTCCCCACGGGGGAGCGCCCGACGCAAGGCTCCTTCGGTGGCGACCCGTGCCGCGACCTCGGCTCGCAGAGCTTCGTCGAACAGTTCGATGCGATCGCGGCCGTTGCGTTTGGCTCGGTACATCGCCCGATCCGAATCGCCGACGAGCTCGTCGGCCGATGTCGGGCCGCCGGGGTGCACGACCACCCCGAGGCTGGCGGTCACGTACACCTCTTGTCCGCCGGCGGGCAGAGGGTCGAGCAGGACTTGGCGAATGCGTTCGGCGGTGAGGGCGGCGCCCTCGGCGCCGAGGCAGTCCTCGAGGAGCACGACGAACTCGTCCCCACCGAGGCGACCAACCGTATCCACCTCGCGCACGGCCGTGGTGATGCGTTTGGCCACACCGATCAGCACCTCGTCGCCGGCGGCGTGACCGAGCATGTCGTTGACGACCTTGAAGCGATCGAGGTCGACGAACACGACGGCGAGCGAT
The DNA here is from genome assembly GCA_963732655.1 of uncultured Acidobacteriota bacterium. Classification (GTDB taxonomy): domain Bacteria; phylum Actinomycetota; class Acidimicrobiia; order Acidimicrobiales; family SHLQ01; genus CAVTWS01. The sequence continues at coordinate 1,244,189 of CAVTAI010000017.1, forward strand.
CGGCCGTTACGACGTTGCCGGGACAGCGCGTCGTCGACCCGATAGAGGAAGGTGGCCCGGTTGGCGAGCCCGGTGAGCGTGTCGTGCGATGCGGCTCGTTCGATCTGGGCCTGCAGCCGGTGCCGTTGCGTGACATCGAACGCGTAGGCGGTCACCGCTCCCGGTCGATCACCGGGAGCGAGCCGTCCGGAGAGCCAACGGTCGCCCTCGGGCGTGACGACACGTGTCTCCACCTCCTCGTCCGCGCCGGTGGCGCGAACGCGTTGCAGCGCTTCGGTCCACGTGGTGACCTCGTCGGCACCCAGACCGATGGCGGAGAAGTGGCGCTGCTCGAGACGGAACGGGTCGATCCCGAGAGACGACCTCACCTCGGCCGACGCGAACACGATCCGGTCGTCGTGCGCAATGCTCAGCACGACCATGGGTGCGTGCTCGATCAGCCCGCGGTAGCGCGCCTCGGAGTCCCGGACGGCCTGCTCGCTGGCGCGTCGTTCGGTCACGTCCTCGAAGACGGCCATGAGGTAGCGCAGATCGCCGTTGGGCCAACGCACCGCCGAAGAGGTCGACCGCACCCATCGATCGGTGGTGGGGGAGTCGATGGGGCGCATGCGGTATTCGAAGGACAGGTTGTCGATCTCGCCGCTGAGCATCTGGCGGACACGCTGGTAACACATCTCGTAGTCGTCGGGATGAACGACATCCGGCGGCGTGCCGCCGATGAGCTCCTCGACCGTGCTGCCGACGAGGTCGGCGTAGGCGCGGTTGCAGTCGAGGAGGTGACCGTCGGCGGCCCGGCAGGTGAAGCCGATGGTCGCGTGGTCGAACGCGGCTTCGAACCGGCGGGCCAGCTCGTCGCGCACGATGGCCAACGAGACGGTCGTGGCCATGGCGTCGAGGAGCATCTCGCGCGACGCTCGCAGGGCGGAGTTGGGGTCATCGAACCACACTTCGATGAACCCTTCCGTGCCGTTTTCGATCGGGAAGGGGAACTGGGCATCGGGCCGAGCGATCGGGCCGGGCCGTCCGCTGGCGCATTGGGGATCGTCGACCGTCCACAGCAAATCGGTTCGAGTCGACTCGAACGCCTCGGCGACGACCAGCCGGATGGCGCGGAGCTCGAACCGGTGTCCGACGGCGTCCAAGAGGTCGCGCAACGCGACAGCGAGAGCCTCGCCGCGGGCCATGCCGACACGACGAAGTGCCGTTACGAGGGCACCTGCGATGGTGACTTGATGGGTCACCCCTTGACTATCGGCGCGGGGACAAACCACTTGATAGGCAATCGTTTCGGCGGTTCCCCATGCTGCTGGCGCTCGAATCGCGTGTCACAGGGGCTGTTTAAGGTCTCGTGGCAGGCCGGTCGCCGACCGGTCCCTAGGATGCGCAGCCAGGAGGTCAACGGGTGGTCGTTCGACGGAGATCCACAGCAACGTCGGCCTTTGGCGCCGGCCGCCGCGAGGGCCACGACGCCACGGCGTTCTACGACCGCTTCGCGCCCCCGGAGCTCAGCGACGACGACGATGTCTTCTCCGGGGAGCTGGAGCTGGGCGACGGGTGCTTCTGCGGCGATTCCCGTTCGATGACCGAACTACCCGACAAGTCGGTGGCCCTGGTCGTCACCTCGCCGCCGTACTTCGTGGGCAAGGAGTACGAGCTGGCCGTTACGGGGGGCGATGGCGCCGGCCCGGTCGTGCCGGAGTCCTACACCCGCTTCCTCGGCATGCTCGAAGAGGTGTTCGCGGAATGCGTCCGGGTGCTCGAGCCGGGCGGCCGCATGGCCGTCAACGTCGCCAACCTGGGCCGTAAGCCGTACCGCAGCCTGTCGGCCGATGTCATCGAGATCCTCCAGGATCGCCTCGGTCTGCTATTACGCGGCGAGGTGGTGTGGCAGAAGGCCGATGGCGCCTCGGGCTCGATCGCCTGGGGTTCGTATCGTTCGGCGGCCAACCCAGTGCTCCGCGACCTCACCGAGCGGGTCATCGTGGCCAGCAAGGGCCGCTTCGATCGGGCGCTCAAACCGCACGAACGCAAGGTGCGAGGCCTTCCCCACGAGTCGACCTTGCCGGCCGACGAGTTCGCGGAGGCCACCATCGATCTGTGGCGCATCGATTCCGAGAGCGCCCGTCGCGTGGGGCACCCCGCGCCGTTTCCGGTCGAGCTCCCCCGTCGGCTGATCGATCTCTACACCTACGAAGGCGATCTCGTCCTCGACCCATTCCTGGGGTCGGGCTCCACGCTCGTGGCGGCGGCGCGCACTGGTCGCCGGGGAGTCGGGTACGACCTCGATGGGGCCTACGTCGAGATCGCCCGCGAGCGGGTGCGGAGCGAACGTTCGCGCTGGAACGTGCCCTCGGGTTCGACCGGTTCCGCACGGCCGACTGTCGGGGGAACGTCGGCACCAGGGTGGCCCGACGGCGACGATCGCCACGAGCACTTCCAGGCTCGGGCCACGACCGCTGGAAAGATGGCCCGAGAGCTGGCCGAGCGGGCGTTGTGCGCAGCCGGGTTCGAGATCGTGTCGGCGCCGGCGAAGGTGGCGGGGGCCCAGTTCGACTTCTTGGTGAGCAGCGCGGTCGGGGAGGAGTTCTACGTCGATGTCTCGGGTGCGTTCACGACCGTACGGCCTGGTCTGGTTCGCACCGAGACGTTGTGGAAGACCCTCGGTCGGGCCGCCGTCCTCAACCGGGCCGGGCACGGCGATCGGTCCCCTCGACTCCTGGTGCTCACGTCGCATCTGCCCAAGAAGGGCGGCGAGGGCGACAAGGCGTTGCGGGCGGCCGGCGGTGGCCTGGTGTTCGACGCGGTCGAGATCTTCGACGAGGCCGGGCTGGCCCGTCTCTCCACCTATGCCGCCGATTCGGCCGAGCGGCCGATCCCCGGGTTCTGGACCGTCAAGGAGATCGTGAGGGACTTCGGTTGACCGGTGTCGCCTACGCCGTGGTGCGCTGCGAACCACCGCAGGTGTTCCTGGCCGACGATGTCGATGTCTTGGCCCGCGTCCTGGCGGTCGAGCTGGTTGCCCGCGCTGATCCCGCCCAGTTGCCGCCCGGGACAGCCGACGAGTTGCGCGCCGACTTGATGGACGAGCGCTGGGCCGCCGCCGTCGAACGATGGATCCACCACACCGGCGTCGCGGTCGACGTGTACACGAACCTGCGGGTCTACTCCGATGCCGATCTCCCGGCCGACCTGGTGGGTGCCCAGCTGCAGTTCACGCCGCTGTTCGGTGCTGGCCTCCCCGTGCGCTGATCCCTCGATGGCCACGCTGCGCACCGAAGTCACCGAGATCGTCACCGGCCTGGCCCTGCTCGGCTACCGCGATCTCGACCATGCGCTGTCGGTCCGCCCCCGATCGATCGCCCACGTCGCCGACGAGCACTTCGACCGCCTGGTGGCGGCCCGCTCGGAGGGCATGTTCGCCGACTTGTTCACCACGGCGTGGACGAACGGTTGGCGTTTCGCCCGCTCCACCGACGGCCTCCGCGGCCGGCCCCCGTGGCGGGTCGAGTGGAAGGGCGCTCACAAACCCCCGAGCTACGAGCAGATCCCCGCCGATCTGCGCGTCGACCACGTGTATCTCATCAGCTGCAAGTACGGCTCGAACATCTTGATGAACGCCTCACCGGCGCACCTGTTCGACCGTTCCCTGGCCGAGCGGAGGACCGCTCGCGCCGATTGGTACGACGACGTGGCCCCCGAGGCCCACGATGAGCTGTATCGGCATTGCCGGGCCGCGCTCGATCTGACCTCCCGGTTACCTGAGCATGTGTCCGCGCTGGGGCCGCTCCACCGGTCGATCCTCAAGGCCGAGATGCGCAACGCCCGCACCTGGCCCGATGGCGGGCAGGAGCTCTACGAAGCCTTTGCCTTCCAGGTCGCTCACGCCTCAGCCGAACGCTGGAGCGCCAACTTGAACGACTCCCGTACCCGGGAGGAGATGTTGTGGAGGCTGCTGCGCCTGCAGGCGGCGCCCTACTTCGTGCTCGGCGCCGGCGCCAGCGGTGCTCCGTTGAGCTACCGGGTGTCGACCCCCTGGGACTTTCGCCAGCAGTTCACGATCCGCTCGTTCGGCGTGTGGGCCGAGCCCGCCGGGCAACCGTTGGTGCGGTGGCGGGCCGATGTCGTCGACCAAGAGGCGGGCGGTGAGAGCCGGGCGATCGAAGGTCACGTCGAGGTGCGGTGGAGCCATGGTCGGTTCGCCAGCGCGCCCGAAGCCAAGGTCTATCTCGACACCCCACACCACGCCGTCGCCGGCTACGAGGCGCTGGAATGACCTGTGTCTTCTGCCAGATCGTCTCCGGCGAACTCGCTGCGCACGAAGTCATGCGGGACGACATCGCGGTCGGCTTTCTCGATCGGTCACCGGTGTTCCTCGGTCACGTCCTCCTCGTCCCCGTCGACCACCACGAGACCCTCACCGATCTGCCGCCGCCTCTCGTCGGTCCCTTCTTCGATCGAGTCCAGCGCGTAGCGGGTGCCGTCGAACTGGCGATGAACGCCGCCGGCACCTTCGTGGCGATGAACAACACCGTCAGCCAGAGCGTGCCTCACCTCCACGCCCACGTCGTGCCCCGTAACCGCAAGGACGGGCTGCGCGGGTTCTTCTGGCCCCGTACGCGTTACGACTCGGACGAGCACATGGCGAAGGTGGCCGCGGAAATCGCGGAGGTGTGGAACCGATCAGCGGCCCCGGGCGTCTAGCCGCCGATGAACCACCACCCCGAGCCCGAGGTGAGACTGATGCCCGCACCCATCCCCGCAGTTCGCCGCCGCCGGGTCCTCGTCGCCGCGGTGATCGCCATGGGGCTCGTCGCCGTGTCGTGCGGCGACGACGACACCGCCACGTCGTCGAGCGATTCGGCATCCGATGCCGCGGCGGGCGACGGCAGCCAGGAATCGAGCGATTCGGCATCCGATGCCGACGAGTCAGCTGCCGATGTGCCCGTGTCCCCGCTCGCCGAGCTGCTCGGGTTCTCGACGGACCCCGCCGAGCAGGAGGATCAGTTCGCCGAGCAGGAACGTGTGCGGCAACAGTTCGTGGCCGAGTGCATGGCCGAGCAGGGGTTCGAGTACACCCCCGCCGACAACACATCGTTCGTGATCAGCATCGGGCCCGGCGGTTCGGTCAACGAAGTCGACTACGTCGAGCGTTATGGCTTCGGGATCTCCACGACCTTCCTCGACGCGCCCCAAGTACCGGAGAGCACGCCGGATGACCCGAATCAGGCCTATCTCGAAACGCTGACCGACGAGGAACGAGAGGCCTACAACCTCGCCTTGTACGGCGACATGTCCCAGTTCGAGGGCGCGACCACAGGCGAGCCGGTGGCGATCACGCCGGAGATGATGGCCGAGCAGGGCGGTTGCTTCAACGAGGCGATGGCCGAGAACGAGGACCCCTTCCAAGCGGTCTTCGAGGAGTTCGGCGACGAGTTGACCGACCTCCAGGAGCGATTGGAGAACGAGCCGCGGATGGTGGCGGCCAACGAGGCGTGGGCGTCGTGCATGGCCGAGGCCGGGCATCCGTACAACACCCAGGAGGACATGTTCGCCGACATCAGCGAGCGCATGGCGCCGTTGTACGAGGAAGTCTTCCCGGGCGCCTCGGGCCCGTTCGTGGGACAGGCGGGAGGCGGCGGGGGCGTGATCATCCAGAGCGAGGTCGTGGGCGAAGGCGACACGTTCCAGGGTCCGCCGGAGCTGACCGCAGAGCAGCAGGCGACGCTCGAGGAGATCCAGGCGCTCGAGCTCGAGGTCGCCGCCGCCAATTTCGACTGTCAGGGCGAGCTCAACGAGACCCGGGCCGAGGTCATGGCCGGGCTGGAACAGGCGTTCATCGATGAGCATCGGGCCGAGCTCGAGCAGCTCATCGCCGAGTAGTCGTACGCCCGTGTCACGATCGAGAGGACATGACCGTGGCCGTAGCCCGCGGTGAGCCAGACTCTGAGCACGGCGTTCAGGAGGTCATGATGCGGCTGGCACGGTTCGGTTGTGGGTGGTTGCTCGCGTTCGGGGTGTTCGGCCTTGCGAGCTGTGGTGGCGACGAGTCCTCGCCTGACGCGTCAGGGGACACGGTCGAGACCGGGACCGGCGACACCAGTGATGACACGTCGGACGACACGACTGACCAGAGCTTGGCCGGCGACGGGTCCGATGAGACATCAGACGACGCCGATGAGGGTTCGGACAGTGAGGCCTCGGGTTGGGCGACGTACGAATCACCGATCTCCGCGGCCCTCGGTGTCCCGACCGATCCCACCGAGCAGCAGGACTTCTACAACGTGCAGCAGGTCGAGCGAGAGCAGTTCATCGCTCAGTGCATGGCCGAGCAGGGCTTCGAATACATCCCGGTCGACTACAGCCAGTACAACGACTTCTCGGGAGCCGTCTTCGACGAGCAGGAATACGTCGAGGAGTACGGCTTCGGGATCTCGACGACCTTTCTCGAGGGCTTCGAGGGGCAGGTGAGCGCCGATGAGTTCGTCGATCCGAACCAGGACTACGTCGAGGCGCTGAGCGATCCCGAACGTGAGGCCTACTACCTGGCGCTGTACGGCGATCAGTCGATCTACGAGGAGCTCGATCCCAACGGTGAGGGCATCGAGATCACGCCCGAGATCATGGCCCAGCAGGGCGGGTGTCAGAACGAGTCGAACGCGGCCGTGAACGATCCGTACCAGGCGTTCTACACCGAGTTCAACACGCAGCTGGAGGACATGTACGAGCGCATCCAGGCCGACCCTCGAGTGGCCGGGGTGGCTGCGGAATGGTCGGCGTGCATGGAAGACGAGGGGTACACGTTCGCCTCGCCCGAGGAGATGTACAACGAGATAAGTGAGCGCATGAATCCGTTCTACGAGCTCGCGTACCCGTCGGACTTCTCGGACGAGGCGCCGGCCGAGGCCGTCACGTCGCAGGACGAGGGGATTACGGAGTCAACCGCGGTGTACGTGCCTCCGGGCCCCCCGGAGCTCACCGATGCCCAGCAGGCCGAGCTGGAGGATCTGCAGGAGTACGAGTTCGCCGTCGCCGCCGCGAACTACGAGTGCCAGCAGGGCTCGGTGGCGATCCAGATCGAGGTCCAGGCCGAGTACGAGCAGGCGTTCGTCGAGGAGAACCAGGCCGCGATCGATGCCTTGCTGGCCGGCTGAGCCCGATGAACCGGCCCCGGCCGTCGACCCGTAACGAGGAGATGAGAAGACGATGACGCCGAGGCGTGTGGTTGGTGTGGTGGTGGGTGTTGCGTTGGTGTCGGCGGGGGTGGGGTGGTTGGCGGGCCGGGAGTTGGCGTCGCCGGAGGACGCGGTTTCGATGCGCAGGCGCCCGAGCCGTCGTTGATCTCGGTGCCGATCGAGACGCGGACGTTGGCGGCGAACGTGGTGTTTCGGGGGACGGTGCGGTTCTCGGATACGTCGGCGATCACGTTGGCGTCGTCGGGGACGACGACGGCGGTGGTGACGGGTGGTTTGCCGGAGGTGGGGTCGGAGGTGGCCGAGGGTTCGTTGTTGGCGGAGGTGTCGGGTCGGCCGGTGTTCTTGTTGGAGGGTCGCCTGCCGGGGTATCGCAACGTCGGCCCGGGCGCCGAGGGGGCCGATGTGTTGCAGTTGGAGGAAGCGCTCGGACGGTTGGGGTTCGATCCGGGTGCGGTGGATGGTGTGTATGACCTGGCGACCGAAGGGGCGATCGTCGCCTGGTACGAGTCGGCGGGGTATGAGGCGTCGGAACCGACCCCGGAGGAAGAGTCCCAGCTCGAGGGCGCGGCAGGACGGGGTCGATGCGGCGGCTGATGCGGTGGCGGCGACGCAGGAGGGTTTGGCGGCGGCGCAGGAACCGCTCGACGGGTCGGAGTTGTTGCAACTCGACAATGGGGTGGCGTCGGCGCAACGCGGGTTCGAGTCGGCGCAGGCGGAGCGGGTCCGGCAGGACGCGTCGACGCAGCAGGCGATCGCCGACGCGGTGGCGGCTCGTGATCGGGAGCAGACGGCGGTGACGGCGGCGACGAACCGTTTGGCGCAGGCCGAGGCGGGGGCGCATCCCGATTCGGGGTTACCGCCGTCGCCGGAGGAGTTGGCGATGTTGCGTCAGGCCAAGTCGGAGGCGGAGGCGGCGTTGGCGGCGGCGCGGTCGGACCTGACTCGGGCGACGAGCGACCGCGAGCGCACTCTGAGCGAGCAGGCGAATGCGGTGACATCGGCGTACGAGCAGTGGGTGGTGGCGGTGGCGCAGCGCGAGGAGCGTTTGGCGCCGGCCGATGTCGCCGCTCAGCAACGTCAGCTGGCTGATGCGCAGGAGTCGTTGGCGGATGCGAGAGATGATCTGGCGGAGTTGGAGGCGGAGTTGGGCGTGAGTTTGCCCAAGGCCGAAGTGGTGTTCCTGCCGGCGTTGCCGCGGCGGGTCAACGTGGTGGCGGTCGATGTGGGTGACGCGTTGGGGTCGTCGGCGGCGCTGGAGGTGTCGGGCGCCGAGTTGGTGATCGATGCTGCGGTGTCGGCGTCGGATCGTCCGTTGATCGCGGTCGGGCAGGAGGTCCGCCTCGACGAGGAGGGCATCGGTATCGACGTGCCGGGCATCATCACCGAGGTGGCCGAGGAGACGGGCACGAACGACGTCGGCGAGGGCCGGTACTACGTGGGCATCGAACCCGATGTCGATGCGGCACTGGAGGCGGGGCTGGATCTGCAGTCGCTGCAGGGCGTGAACCTGCGGGTGACGGTGCCGATCGAATCGACCGGTGGTGACGTGTTGGCCGTGCCGCTGGCCGCGTTGTCGGCGGCCGCAGATGGCTCGGCCCGCGTGCAGGTGGTGCGTGATGACGGAACGGTGGAGTTCGTGTCGGTCACCGCAGGGTTGACGGCCCAGGGGTACGTGCAGATCACCGCGGTGGACGGCGATCTCGCCGCGGGCGATCAGGTCGTGGTGGGCCTCGACGGCGCCACGGAGGTCGAAGGCGACGAAACCGTCGACAACCCGGTGGCCGTGTCCGGATCCGGTAGCGAGTCGACGGATGCGCCTGCTGAGCAGGTCAGCGATGGCTGAGCCGGTGGTGGAGCTGCGGGGTCTGACCCGGACCTTTCCGGGGGAACCTCCTATCCCGGCGTTGAGGCCGACGGACCTGGTGATCGAGGTCGGCGATTACGTGTCGGTGGTCGGCCCGTCGGGTTCGGGCAAGTCGACGTTGCTGCATCTGTTCGGGCTCTTGGATCGGCCGACGGAGGGCACCTATCTGCTCGACGGCATCGATACATGGTTGTTGTCCGATAGCCGAACGGACGGGCCTGCGGGGCGCCCGGTTGGGGTTCGTGTTCCAGGCGTTCCACTTGTTGGCGCATCGGTCGACGGTGGAGAACGTGATGGTGGCCATGCTCTACCGGCGGGCTCCGCAGCGGAGCGGCGCCGACCGGGCGACCGAGGCGTTGGAGCAGGTGGGTCTGGGCCACCGGATCGGGCATTCGCCGTCGAAGCTCTCCGGCGGGGAGCGTCAGCGGGTGGCGATCGCCCGGGCGCTCGTGCTCCGAGCCCAGTTGTTGCTGGCCGACGAACCGACCGGCAACCTCGACACCACGACCTCGAGCCGAGATCCTCGACCTGTTCGACGTGCTCCACCAAAGTGGCCACACGTTGGTCGTCATCACCCACGATCCAACGACGAGTGGTCGGGCGGCGACGGCGGGTGCGGATCACCGATGGTGTCCTGGCCGAGGAGTTCGCGGGCGTCGGTCCTTCGGGGCGGCCGTCATGAGCTCGAGGCACGACATCCCGCGGTCGAGGTTGTCGATCCGGGACCTGGTCGGCGAGGCGTTAGCGGGGGTGTTGTCGCGGCCGGCCCGCATGGCCCTGACGGCGCTGGGCACGGTGCTGGGGATCGGGGCGTTGGTGGCCACGCTTGGTTTGGCTCGCACCGCTGGCAACCAGATCGTGTCGCGATTCGATGAGCTGTCGGCGACCCAGGTCGTCGTTGCTCCGGCCAACGAGGGCTTCTTCGTCGGCGGCCAGCAGCAGAACGTGTCGACCATCCCGTTCGACGCTGAGCAGCGCCTCGCCCGCCTGGCTGGTGTCGCTGCGGCCGGAACTCGCAGCGATGTCGACGTCGGCGGCCGCCTCGCCCGGGCAGTGCCCGTCGTCGACCCGTTGGGCCAGAACGAGTATCAGGTGCCGGTGATCGGGGCCTCGCCCGGGTTGTTCGGCGCCGTGCGGGCGACCGTCGCCACGGGCCGTGTCTACGACTCGGGCCACGAAGCCCGCGCCGACACGGTCGCCGTGCTCGGCCCGGGCGCCGCGGAACGGCTCGGCATCACCCGGGTCGACAACCTGCCGTCGATCTTCATCGGCGACCAACCTCTTCAGGTGATCGGGATCCTCGACGACGTCGCCCGCGAACCCGACCTGCTCGGCGCGATCATCATCCCGTCCACCACCGCTCGGGACCGGTTCGACCTCCAAGCGCCCGCCGAGGTCGTCATCGACACCGTGGTCGGCGCCGCCCAACAGATCGGCACCCAAGCCCCCGCCGCCCTCGATCCCAACCAGCCCGACCGGCTCCGGGCCCAGGTCCCGCCCGAACCCCGCAAGGTCCGCGCCGATGTCGAAGGCGACGTCGACACCCTTTTCCTCATCCTCGGCGCCGTGTCACTGCTCGTCGGCGGCCTCGGCATCGCCAACGTCACCCTGGTGTCGGTCATCGAGCGGGTCGGCGAGATCGGCCTGCGCCGCAGCCTCGGCGCCACCCGCCGCCACATCGCCTCCCAGTTCCTGCTCGAGTCGCTGTTCGTCGGCCTGCTCGGCGGGCTCATCGGCACCACCGCAGGCGTCCTCGTCACCGTCGGCGTCTCTGCCTTCCGGGACTGGACTCCCGTCATGTCGGGCTGGATCCCCTTCGTCGCTCCGTTCATCGGCGCCGCCATCGGCCTCGTCTTCGGCGCCTTCCCCAGTTGGAAGGCCGCCTCCATCGAACCCATCCAAGCCCTCCGCTCCGGCGCCTCCTGACCCGCGCACCTGAGTCGAACTGGGAGACACGGCGGTCGCGTGGGCGACGGGTTGGTCTCCCAGTTCGGTGATGGATAACGGGTGATCGGGCGGGAGGGGTTGGGGGTGTAACGAGGGGTGGGGTGTAACGGGATCGGTGCGGTGTGGCATACGAAGGGATGGTGGAAGGATCAGGTTCGGTGGACGACACCGACGGCCCACATGGCGACGACCTGCTGGTCGTGAGCGACGAGGCACTGCTCGTCGCCTCGCAGACCGACCCGGCTCGATTCGCCGTCGTGTACGACCGCCATGTCGCCCGCATGATCCGCTACTTCTACGTCCGCACGGCTGACGCGCAGACGGCGCTCGACCTGACGGCCGAGACCTTCGCCGCCGCCTTCGCCTCCCGCCACCGGTTCCGTGACCGTGGGCTCCCGGCGGCGGCGTGGCTATTCACGATCGCTCGACGTCAGCTGAGTCACGCGGTACGACGGCAGCGGATCGACGACCGTCATCGCCGGGCGTTGGGCATGGACAGGGTGGTGGCCGACGACGACTCCCTGGAGCGCATCGAAGCCCTGGTGGATCTGGCGCCGCTGTCGGCTGCGGTCGCGGCGGCCGTCGCCCGCCTCCCGGAGGCGCAGTCCCGGGCGGTGATGCTGCGGGTCGGCCACGACCTTCCCTATTCGACCGTGGCCGCCGAGCTCGGATGCTCCGAAGGAGCAGCTCGGGTTCGCGTGATGCGCGGCCTCTCCGCCCTGGCCGAGGAACTGGACCTGACATGAACGACGACCCCCGCTCGATTCCCGCGCTACGAGAGGTCCGCACGCAACTGCTCAATGCGGCAGCTGCGGGCGGGAGGCGCGCTCCGCGTCCTGCTCGGCGGTTGGCCCTGGCTGCCGTAGTCGTGGCCGCGCTCGGCGTTGGCGGTGTCCTGTTCGTCCGATCGCTCGACGACGCTGCCGACGTACCGGATGTCGCCACCGAAGGTCGTTCACCCAGCACGAGCGTCGCCGCGTCGGCAAGCGACCTGGTCGCCGACTCGACCGCGTCGGACGTCGTGGTCGATGGCTGGTCATTCGTTCCGAGAGTCGAGACCGGGTTGCCACAGGCACTCGAGCCGGGTCCGTGCGAGGCAGCGTCGCTTGGCTCAGACCTCTATCTCGGCGTCGTCGAGTCCCCCGGCCAGGTCGGGCTCTATCGATCGTCCAACGGCGGGGTGCGCTGGGCACGCCACGGCGACCTCCCCGGCAGTTGCCTCTTGGTCGAGACCGACCTCGGACTGGCGAATGTGGTCATCGACCGCGAGGGTCCGGAGTATGTGGTCGAATCCACGGACGGAGTGGCGTGGTCGTCGCCGACCGTCACCTTCCCGGATGGGCTGCTGGCCGACCAGGCCTGGGTTGACGGTCAGTGGTTGGCCAGCGTGCCCGATGTGACGCGCAACTACGAAGTGCGTCAGCTGGTCGGCGGTTTGTGGATCACCCTGGGCTTCCATGGCGGATCTATCGAGGACGTAGGGCCGGCTTGGTGGGTTCTGAACGGCGGACTCGACGGCGCTCGTATACACGAGCTCGACCCGACGACAGGTTGGCGAGAACTCCCCATCGACGCGAATGTCGCTGACGTCGTGGCAACTGGTGGGGGCGTCGTGGTGGGAGTCGTGGCGGACGCCGACGGCGGTCCCGAGGAGATCGTGCGATTCAGCGACGTGGAGACTTCGGACGTGGTTGTGGATGTCGTCCACGAGGCCGATGTCATCGAGGACAACTTCTTTGCGCTGGGGTCCACGAGCAGTCACGTCATCGTGGTCACGGCGGGGGCGCTGCTCACGACGGCCGATGGCACCGAGTTTGTGGCGCAGCCGGCGCACACGGGGCCAGCGACACGCGTGATCTACGACGACGCCGAGCGGGTCATCGTGTCGACGCAGGAGGGACTGTGGATCTACACCGAGCCGGACGTGTCGCCCGTCGAAGCCGACGCACAGCCCGTGTCGGAGCCTCCACGTCCCGAGACGGTGTGTCCTCAGGTACCCGCGCCGGCGTACGCGCTCCGTCCCGCCCCCGGTAGCCAGGGGAGAGGCTGGCCCGGTTCAAGCCGGTGATCTGCTCGTGAACAACGGCGGTGTCGTGTCGCTGGTTCGGAGTGGCTCGGACCTCGGAGTGCTGGCGACGGGCGTGTTCAGGGCCTTCCACGACCTGAGCGGGGGCCTCGTCGTGCAGGGACGGGACGGGTGGGAGGGAGGCGTTTACCACTTGCCGGCCACTGGCGGCATCGTGGACTTGCGAGGAGCCGCACCAGATCCGAACGAACGACAGCAGGCCTTGATCGGTCTCGAGTACATCGACGGACGAACGGTGGCCATCCTGGCGGAACGGCTCGGTCCGCAGGAGATCCTCGGCGAGGAAACCGTCCAGCTCCTTCCGCTCGACGGAACTGCACCGACCATCGTGTTCAGCAACCCGTCTGAGTACTTCGGCTACGGCCGCGCCGCCTTCAATGGCGAAACGCTCCTCCTCCATTGGGGGGCCGAGGGTGGTGCCGGCGCCGCGACGACCGCTCTCGACGGGCAGATCGGGCGCCCCGCCTGGGCGCCTGCCGAGGGGCTCAGGCCTTACGATGCGATCGACGCCGCGGCCGGAATCGAGGTGTGGGCTCGACGTGGACATCTCCGATGTCGGTCCAGCGTCAATCGCCGGGTACGACGCCGGGACCAGCGAGGAGCGGTGGCGTCATGACGTTCCTCTGGGCGATGGCGACAGCGTGGCGGCCGTCTCCGTCAATGACGGCGGTCAATACGTCGTCGTGAGCGTTCGGCCCAGGCCCACGAGCCAAGGACCTCTGCTGGCAGCGTGCTCGTTCGAACTCGATGCCGCTACGGGAGAGGTGACGATGATCGGCGCTCCTGGCATCGCCACGTTCGCATGACTCCAGGTTCTCCCGAATCCGAACTGGGAGACACGGTCGGCGCGTGGGCGACGGGTTGGTCTCCCAGTTCGACAGGGCAGCCGTGCCGGGCGACAAGGTGGGGCGTGGGAGTGGAGACGGGTTACGGGCCGAGCAGTGCTGCGGGTACGACGGCGATACCGTCGGCTCGCCGATAGGCATCTCGGCCGGTGGTGATCACCACCGCGTCGAGCAGGTCGGGACCCATCTGGTCGGCGAGCCATCGCAAATGGCGCACATCGGAATCCGTGACCGTGGCCGCCAGTTTCACCTCGATCGCCACCACTCGGTGGTCTCCGTGTTCGACGATCAGGTCGATCTCGTGATCGCCTCCTCGGGTACGCAGGTGGTGAACCCGAGCCTCGGCTGATTGCGCATAGACCCGCACATCGAGCGTGACGAGCGATTCGAACAGCGCTCCGAGCAGTGTTCCGTCCCGCGGGATCGGAGGTCCGAGTGTGTCGCCCGTCAGGAGCGCGTCAGCGTCGGCGCCCAGCAGGCGTGCGGCCAACGCCGGATCGGTGAGTTGATGCTTCGGGCCTGACGCGAGCCGGCGGAGGTGGTTTCGGGTCGGCAGCCAGGCCGGAACGGGTTCGAGGATCCACAGGCGGGAAAGCGTGTCCCGGTAGGGGATGGTGGTCGATTTCGCCGGCTTGTCCGCGGTGCCGCCGGTGGCGGCGTCTCGAATGGTCTCGTAGGACGTGGTGGTCGATGTCGCCGCCGCATAGGCAGTCAGCCAAGCCCTCAGTGCCGTTGGGTTGCGGACTGGTCGCCCGTATTCGGGAACGTCCCGATCGACGATACGGCCCAGGTAGCTCTCGAGATGGGCGCGACGGACGCGATCACTTCCCTCTCGCAGCGCTGGGAACCCGCCACGGATGATCTCGCCGACATAGGTGGACAGCTGTATTTCGGTGGAGCCTTCGACGTGCGGTCGGCGTCCCGACAGCACGTCGGAGAGACTCACCGTCGGCTCGGCGATCCGCCGTTCGACGAGCGACATCGGGCGCATCCTCAACGTGAGGATCCGACCAGCGCCCGAATGAACGTTGAACGGCGTGGTGGATGCCGACCCGGTCAGGATGAAGCGTCCGGGGCGGTTGTCCTGGTCGACCGAACGACGAACGAGGTCCCATGAGGATGCCAGGCGTTGCCATTCGTCGACGAGAATCGGTTCGGGCCCCGACGTCATGCGCCGAGGGTCCGCTTCGAGGATCTCCCGAACATGCTCATCGTCGAGGTCGAATCGCTGCGACGCCCGGCGAGAGGCGGTGGCTGTCTTCCCAACGGCTTTTGGACCCTCGATGCTGATGGCGGCGGCGCCGGCAAGGAGTTCGTCGAGCTCGCGTTCGATGACTTCGAGGCTGGTACGTCATGAGACAACGCTACCGAATTGCGGCCTTCTGCGCTACCAAATGGCGGTCAGTTGCGCTACCGATTGGCGGTCAGGCGGAGATGGTGAGGCGGAAGCCGTCGGGGTCCCGGTCCGTGGCGTCGCCCATCACGAGCGCGGTGCCGGTGGCGATGCGGTGGGCCGACCAGGCGGCGGCCAACGCGTCGAGGACGTCGTCGGTCCGGGCGCCCGCGGCCGACCCCACGACCGGCCACAGCCCCGCACGCTCCAGGTGGGCCTGCCGTTCGGTCGCCCCGTCGAACCCGGCCTTCGAGTGCACCATGGGCGCCCCAGCGAGTACGGCGAAGCTCGTCTCGGGGTGGACCTCGTAGACGGGGACGTCGGGGCGGCCCGCCAGAGCGGACCGGACCTCGCGGACCTTGGGCAGCAGGTGGAACGCCTGCTTGGACAGACCGACGCCCGAGGCGGGCGCGGCTGGCGGCCAAGGCGTCGGGGTACGTCGTGGCGTTCAGCGTCCCCCACGCCGGCGTGGGGAACAGCGACGACCGGCGCGGTCCCAGGATCCGGCGGGCCTCCGTGTCGCTGGCTCGCCGTCCGCCCGGGGCCAGACCGATCGGCATGTCCACGCCGACGACGCTCACCTCGCCAGAGTCCAACCAATCGACGACGACGTTGAACTCCTCGACGACCTCGACCGAGGGAACCGCGCCCGGTCCGGCCCAGAGCGCGACCGCCCACCCGTTGTGGCAACCGTCGACCCCGGCGACCCTCGGCACGGACGGGTTCACCGAGCGCGGACTCGCCACTCGATCGAGTCGCGTTGCCAACCCAGCACCTCGTGGCGGAAATGCTCCTCCATGCCCCGGGCCGGTGGCGCCTGGGTGCCGTGCCGGACGACCATGGCGGCTCGAAGCTTGGTCACCTTCTCCTCCGTCATGTCCCGGAGCTGCGGGAACCCCACCACGTCGGTGGTGGCCGAGCCGTCGTGACCCAGCTCGTACCAGCGGTAGCCCGGTGCCGGTGCGCCGAGGAAGGTCGATGCGGAGGTGTAGACGGGCACGCCGCCATGCTCGGCGGCCGACGCGACGTGCACGTGGCCCGACCCCACTCCTCGGATAGGAGGGTCCCCCGGCAGCAGTCCGTCCAGGTCCTCGTGGAGCAACTCGGCGCCCGGACCGTTACGGACGCCGGCCACCGCGGGTGGGTGATGGATCCACAACCACACGTGAGCGTCGTCCGAGTCGGTCAGCGCCTGTTCGACCTCGGCCCGACGCTCACCGGTGAGCTCGCCCCACTCGGTGTTGCCCGAGTCGGCGAACACCATGGTCCACCCCTCGATGCTTACCGCCGGCACCCGCACGACGTTGTCGCCGGGCAGATGGGCGGCCAGCTCGTCGGCGAGATCGTGGTTCCCGGGCAGCGTGTACACCGGGCAGTCGAAGCGGGAGAACAGTTCTCGGAGCCGCCGGTAGGCCTCGGGTTCGCCTCGATCGGCCAGATCTCCGCTGGCCACCACGAGGTCCGGAGTCGTTGCCGCGGCGTGGTCGATGACGACCCGCAGGTTCTCGTACGGATCGGGCATGGTGATGTCCGCCAGCTGTTCGAGCACCGTGCGGTCGCCGGTCCGGGCGGGGATGTGGGTGTCGGTGATCTGGACGATGCGCACGCCCGGTGACACTATCGGCGCCGCCGGGACGACTCGGCCCGATCGAGGAGAGGTGCCGTGGGGAGACTGGATGGCCGCGTGGCCTACGTGACGGGAGCCGCCTCCGGCATCGGTCTGGCCTGCGTGCAGCGGTTCACCGACGAGGGTGCCACCGTGGTGGGATCCGATGTGGCGCCGGCCGCCGACTTCCCCGGCGCCGAGCTGCTCACCGTCGACGTGCGAGACGAAGCGGCCCAGATCGCGGCCGTCGCTCACATCGTCGAGCGGTTCGGTCGTCTCGACGCCGTGGTCACCGCGGCCGGAGTGGCCGGGGGCGGCACGGTCCACAACCTCGACATCGCCGAATGGGATCGAGTGCAGGACATCAACCTCAAGGGCACCATGCTGACCGCCAAGGCGGCGCTGGCTCCGATGATGGCTCAGCGGTCGGGGTCGATCGTCACCATCGCCAGTGTCGAAGGGCTCGAAGGGTGTGAGGGCGGGAGCACGTACAACGCATCCAAGGGAGCGGTCGTTCTGCTGACGAAGAACCTCGCCACCGACTACGGCCGGCTGGGAATTCGGGCCAACGCCATCTGCCCCGGGTTCATCGATACACCGATGTTCCAGGCCGTCGTGGGGCAGCTTCCGTATCGCGATGCGATCAGGGATCAGCACAAGCTCGGCCGCTTCGGGCGCCCCGAGGAGATCGCTGGTGCCGCGCTGTTCCTCGTGAGCGACGACTCGTCGTTCGTGACCGGCGTTGCGCTCCCGGTCGACGGCGGCTACACCGCCGGACACACCTACGGCATGACCACCATGCTCGGTCTGACCTGAACCGAGCACGACCAGGAGACCCGCCCATGGCCATCACCACCACCGACATCGAGTACCACCACGAGGGTCGTCGTTTCGTCGGTCACCTCGCCGTGCCCGACGGCGACGGGGCTCGTCCGAGCGTGCTCGTCTGCCACGAGGGCCCCGGGCTCGATACCAACGCCAAACGTCGCGCCGGCATGCTCGCCGAGCTCGGCTACGTGGCGTTCGCGCTCGACTACCACGGCGACGGAGTGCCCATTGCTGACCGGGGCGAGATGATGCGACGCATCGGGGAGTACCGCGATGATCCGCTCATGACGCGAGCGGTCGCCCAAGCGGGCCTGGGCCAGATGCTGGCCCACCCCCGATCCGACGCCGGCCGCCTGGCGGCGATCGGGTACTGCTTCGGCGGCACCATGGCCTTGGAGTTGGCGCGGGGCGGCGCCGACATCAAGGCGACCGTGGGCTTCCACTCCGGGCTCGGCACGAACCGACCTCAGGACGCGGCGTCGATCACGGGGGCCGTGCTCGTGTGCATCGGTGCCGACGACCCGATGATCCCGCCGGATCAGCGCCTGGAGTTCGAGGAGGAGATGCGAGCCGGTGGTGTCGACTGGCGGCTGAACCTCTACGGCGGCGCCGTGCACAGCTTCACCAATCCCTCCGCCGACGGGCGGGCCATGACGGGGGTGGCGTTCCACGAGCCCACCGACAATCGCTCGTGGCGGGCCATGCTCGACCTCTTCGACGAGGTCTTCGCCAGCTGACCCCGCGCCGGCTGACCCCGCCCCGGCCGGCCGCGTTTCAGGCGGGCACGAAGCGGACCCGGAAGAGCGTGGGCCAGAGCTTGCCGGTGATGAGGAACGTGTCGGAGCCTTCGTCGTAGGCGATGCCGTTGAGCACGTCGATCGTCGGGAACTCCGCACGGTCGATCAGACCCGACGCGTCGACCGTGGCCGTCACCGTGCCGCTGGCCGGATCGATGCGCACGATGGTGTCGGTCTGCCAGACGTTCGCCCACACCACCCCGCCGACGCATTCCAGTTCGTTGAGGTTGACGACGGGTTGGCCTTCGAGCGTGACCGCCACCTCACCGGTGGGCTCGAAGGAGGTCGGGTCGCGGAAGGTGAGCCGATCAGACCCGTTGCTCATGATGAGCTGGTCGTCCATCAGGCACAGGCCCCAGCCCTCGCCGTCGTAGGAGAAGCTGCCGGTCAGATCGAGGCTGTCAGCCTCGTAGACGAGGGCGGTCTGTTCCTGCCACGTGATCTGGATGAGTTGGTCCGCGATCCGGGTGAGCCCCTCGGCGAACAAGGCCGGATCCACGGGAGTGGCGTCGAGCACGGCGCCGGTGCCGAGATCGACTCGCCGTACGTCGGATTGTCCGTAGAGGCCCGCGGATTCCACGAGCGTGCCGTCGTCGTCGATCTCGAGGCCCTGGGTGAACGACGTGTCGTCGTGGGGGAAGTCCTCGATCACCTCGACGACGAGCCGCTCGACCGGCGTCGCCGTGGCGCTGGTCGACGCGGCGCTGGTCGACGGCGCGGTCGACACGACGGTCGAGGAGGTGATCGATGTCGTCTCGGTGGGCGCGGTTTCGCCGGGCGTGGGGTCGAGTGTCGTCTCCGTGTTCGGTGACACGGTGGAACCGCTGTCGTCGTCGGAGCAACCGGTGGCGAGGAGGAGCAGCAGGACGACGAGCGCGGCCGCAGGCCGGCGGAACCGGTCAGGCGAGAGTGCCACCGTCGACTCGGATGTGTTCGCCGTTGACGTGAACGGCATCGTCGGACGCGAGGAAGGCAATGGCGCTGGCCACCGTCTCGGGGCCCCGGAACTCGTCGAGCGGGGAGATGCGCTCGAACAAGGAGAAATCGACGGCGCCGCCGGTGGGGGGCAGGAAGTTGGCGGTCATGGGCGTGTTGATGCCGCCCGGCGCCACGGCGTTCACCCGCACACCCCGACGGGCGTACTCCATGGCCAGGGTGTGCATCATCGAGAGCACGCCGCCCTTGGACGCGGCGTAGTGCGTCATGTAGGGGTGACCCTGAAATGACGACGTCGACGCCGCCAGCACGATGTTGCCCTTCGTCTCCAGCAGATGCGGGATGCACTCGCGCACCGAGAGGAACGCGCCGGTGAGGTTGATGCCGATGAGGCGATTCCACTCGTCGAGCGAGATCTGGTCGGCGTGCTGCGCGGCGAGCACTCCCGCCATGGCCACCAACGAATCGATGTGGCCAAACCGCTCGGCCGCCCCCTTGACCGCGTCGATGACATCGGCCTCCTTCGACACGTCACACCGCCACGAGGCCGCAACGGCACCTCGTCCTTCGGCCATCGCGACCGCTTGGGCCAACCCGTCCTCGTTCACGTCGAGGCAGGCGAGGCTCGCCCCTTCACTCGCCAACCGGTCGACGGTGGCGAGACCGATGCCCGAGGCGGCACCGGTGATGACGACGACCTTGTTCTCGAAACGACGCACGATGGGATCCTTCTTGTTCGGGACGGCTGGTGGGGACGGGCGTGGTGGGGCGAGCGAGCCTCAGGAGAACGTGGCGTGGGGTTGGTTCTCCCGCAGCCCGAGTGGGGTGATGCGGATGAACTCGGCGTTGGCCCAGAACTCGGCGATCGTATGGGCATCGGAATAGCTCATGGCGCTCTTCACGCCGGCCATGAGCCGCCACACCAGCTTGTCGACATCGCCCTTGTAGGGGACCATGCCCTCGACCCCTTCGGGAGCGCGTTGCTCGAGGTACTCGTCATCGACCTCTTCGCCGCTCCGCACCGCCCGCGCGGTCACGGCCTCGAACGACGCCATGCCCCGCACCCGCTTCATCAACCCGCTGTTGGTGGCTTCGACCTCACCCGGGCTCTCCTTGGTGCCGGCGAACATCGACCCGATCATGACCGTGTCCGCACCAGCCGCGAGGGCCTTGGCGATATCACCCGACGTGCGGATGCCGCCGTCGGCGATGAGCGGCACGCCGCAATCGGCGCAATCGGCGATGGCGGTGAGCTGAGGAACGCCGACGCCGGCGACGAGGCGAGTGGTGCACACCCCTCCAGGGCCGACGCCGACCTTGACGGCATCGGCGCCGGCACTCACCAGGTCGAGCGCCCCGTGGCGGGTGGCCACATTGCCGGCGATGACATCGACGTCGGGCACCGCAGCCTTGAGCGCCTCGATCCCGTGCAGTGCATGGTCGGCGTGGCCATGGGCGATGTCGAGCACCAGGACATCGACGCCGACATCGGCGAGGGCGCGCGCCCGGTCGACCATGTCGCGGTCGGTGCCGACCGCGGCGCCGACCCGATAGGAAGGATCGGCCGTCTTCACCTTCTCGGCCATGGCCACCTGGGCCTCGATCGGCAGGAAGCGATGGAGGATGCCGATGCCGCCGAGCCGAGCCAGTTCCTTGGCCATGGCGTCCTCGCAGACGGTGTCCATGTTGGCGGCGATCACCGGGATCGTGAGCTCGATGTTGCGACTCAGGCGGGTCGTCAACGAGACGTGGGAGCGGGACCGGATCGTCGACCGGCGCGGCACGAGCAGCACGTCGTCGAAGGTGAGTCCGGTCCGGAGGTTGTCGAGGCCCATGTGATGCTCCCTGGCTCGGTTCCTGACGGTAGCGGCTTCGGCGCGCTCATTTACCGGTCCGCAGCCCGTAGTGCGACAATGACCGGGATCGACAATGGGAGGAACCTCATGACCCAGGACCTGGATGAGCGGTACGTCGTCATCTCCGTGGATGGCCACGCCGGCGCCGACCTGCGTGACTACCGCCCGTTTCTCGCCGCCGCGTGGCACGACGAGTTCGACGCCTGGGCCGGCGCCTTCGTCAATCCGTGGGGAGACCTCGTCAACCCGGACGCGGATCGCAATTGGAACAGCGACCGCCGCCTCCGCGAGTTGGGGGCCGACGGGGTCGTGGCCGAAGTCCTGTTCCCGAACACGATCCCGCCGTTCTTCCCGTCGGGCAGCCTGCTCGCCCCCCTGCCTTCGGCGGCCGAGTACGACCGCCGGTGGGCGGGCATCCAAGCTCACAACCGGTGGCTGGCCGCGTTCTGCGCCGAGGCGCCCAAGCAGCGGGCCGGCCTCATCCAGATCCTGCTCAACAACGTCGACGATGCTGTCTCGGAGATCCGGTGGGGGGCCGCCAACGGCCTCACCGGCGGCGTGATGTTGCCTGGCGTCGTCGCCGGGTCCGACATCGCGCCGCTGTACTCGCCCGTCTACGAGCCGATCTGGCAGACGTGCGCCGAGCTCGACCTCACGATCAGCCATCACAGCGGAGCCGGCGTGCCGGCGATGGACATGACCGCGGCCGGCCGGGCCGTGACGCTCATCGAGATCCCCATCTTCTCCCACCGCGGCATGTGGCACCTCATGTACGCCGGCGTCTTCGAGCGGTACCCGGACCTGCGGTTCGTGCTCACCGAGCAGGGCACCGGTTGGGTGCCGGGCACCTTGGCCAGCCTCGACTGGTTCCACCATCGCATGCTGGTGCCGGGCGCGGCCGAAGGCCTGTTCGGCGGCGAAGCGGCCTCCGCCATGTCGCTCACTCCGAGCGAGTACTTCGCCCGGAACTGCTTCATCGGGGCCAGCTTCCTACGCAAGGTGGAATGCGACGTGCGCCACCTCGTCGGCGTCGACCGCATCATGTGGGGCGCCGACTACCCCCACAGCGAGGGGTCCACGCCCCACACCCGCGAGGCGTTGCGCGTCACCTTCGCCGAGGTGCCCGTGGTCGAGACGAAGATGATGCTCGGCGAGACCGCGGCTCGCGTCTACGGCTTCGACTGGGACCATCTGGCGGGCCTGGCCGCCCTGGTGGGGCCGACCATCGCCGAGGTGCATGTCCCGCTCGATGCCTTTCCCGAAGGCTCGACGTGCGGTGCCTTCGACGACGATGCGATCGTGCGGGCCTGGTGATCAGCGATCAGCGTCGACGACGCCTCATGGCGGGCCTGGGCCATCGCGTTGACTTCGGCACCACCGCTCCGTCATACGGCAAGGGCTCGTAGGTGCTTGGCGTCGTTCAGTCCGGTGAGGACGCGAGCCCGTTCGAGCCGGTCGCCGTCAGCCGGTGAAGGTGGCCTGGTACTCCTCGATCCACCACTTCCCGGCGGCGATGAGCTCGGGCGGTGAGGTGAGGTTCGAGGGGTCCTGACCCAGGTCCTCGGGCGACGGGCCGATTTCGGCGGCGATGGCGCCCAGCGCCTCCATGTCCATGCCGTAGCAACGGGCCGCCGTCTCGCCGAGCATGGCTGCGGTGTCGACGACGGGGACGTCGCGGAAATCCTTCTTCAGGCGCTCGACCGTGTTCGGCCATGTGCCCTCGGGGTGCGGGTAATCGGTGCCCCACATGACGACGTCGCTGCCGATGAGGTGACGGCGACGGATCTCCTCCTTCGACATGGTGGAGGCGCCGATGAAGATGTTGGTGCCGAAGTACTCGGACGGCAGCTTGGAGATCTTGCCCTTCATCATCGCCACCATCTTCTTGGTGGTGTGACCGCCGCCGAAGTACTGGTCCCACTTCCACTTCATGTCGGGGACCCAGTAGGCGGCCGCCTCGGTGACCACGAACTTGAGCCCCGGGAACCGCTCGAACGCGCCGGAGAACAGCAGGTGAGCGACGGGGCGGGCGGTCCACCACACGACCTCGGCGAGGTAGATGCCGACGTTGTCGCCGTACTCCGCCTGTGGAGCCTCACCCGAGTGGCAGTGGACCGGCAGGTTGTACTCCTGGCACGCGGCCCAGACCGGGTCGTACGCCGGGTTGTTGTACGGCATGCGGTCGTGCCACATCGTCGGCACCATGATCCCGCGGATGCCCGGTTGTTGACCGAGCCACTCGATCTCGGCGACGGCGCGTTCGATGTCGTGACAGATCGGGACGAGGGCGATACCGGCTCGGCGCACCGGATGGTCGGCGCACAGGTCGACGAGGAAGCGGTTGTGGGCTCGGGCGCCGGCGAAGGCGAGCTCGGGATCCTCGATGGTCCCTGCGGAGAGGCCGGCGCCGAAGGGGGGCGATTCCATGCCGGTGACCGCGTCGGAGTCGGCGAAGATGACCTCACCGGCGACGCCATCGGCATCGAGCTCCTTGTCGCGGACCCCGGAATCCCAGGCGCCCTGGAGGCCCTCTTCGTGCTCGGTCTCCCAGCCCATGATGTAGTCGTAGTTCATCTTGAGGGCCTCGGCGCGACGAGCCTCCCGCTCGGCGAGGAACTCCTCGAACTGGGGTGTGAAACGGGAGTCGAGGTACGGCCGGTACTCCTCGCACTTGAGTCCGGCGTGACCGTCGGCCGAGATGATCGTGTAGCGCATCGCTGCCCCCTGGCTGGTATCGATCGGCGTGCCCGCTCACGGTGGCCGTGGTCGTCGCACGAACACTGTTACACGGTGGTGTGGGTGTGTAAAGATCGACGCGATGCTGGACCTGGTGATCTCTGGTGGCGTGGTGGTGGACGGAACCGGTGCGCCTGGAGCGGTGGCCGACATCGGTGTGAGGGACGGACGGGTGGTCGCCATCGGGTCGATCGACGAGGCGGCGAAGCGATACATCGACGCTCGCGGCATGGTCGTGGCCCCGGGCTTCATCGATGTGCACACCCACTACGACGCCCAGCTCGCCTGGGACCCGTCGGCGCAACCCTCGTGCCTGCACGGCGTGACCACGGTGATCGGCGGCAACTGCGGGTTCACGCTGGCCCCGCTCCGTCCGAGCGATGCCGACTACACGCGGCGGTTGCTGGCCCAGGTCGAGGGCATGCCGCTCGAAGCCCTGGAATCCGGCGTCGACGTGACGTGGCAGAGCTTCGGCCAGTACCTCGACCAGTTCGACGGGCGGATCGGGGTGAACGCCGGGTTCCTGGTCGGGCACTCGGCGCTTCGTCGCCACGTCATGGGTGAGGACGCGACCGAACGCAGGGCGACGGCGGGCGAGGTGGAGGCCATGGTCGCGTTGCTCGGCGAGTCGCTGGCCGCTGGCGGCCTCGGGTTCTCGTCGTCCGCCTCCGTGTCGCACACCGACGGCGAGGGCGCGCCGGTTCCGTCTCGGCAGGCGGAGCGGGACGAGCTGATGGCGCTCGCCGCCGAGACCGGTCGCCACCCCGGCACCACGCTCGAGTTCATCACCACCGGTTGCATGGGGCAGCTGTCGGACCCCGAGGCGGACCTCATGGGCGACCTCTCGGCGGCGGCCGACCGACCGCTCAACTGGAACGTCCTGGTGGTCGACTCCGAAGATCCGGCCAGCCACGAACACCAGTTGGCTGCGTGCAGCCGGGGTGCGGCGCGAGGCGGCCGGGTCGTGGGCCTGTCGATGCCGGCGGTCGGCCCGAGCCGCGTCTGCTTCGGCGATTACATCGCCCTGTTCTCCGTGCCCGGGTGGAAGGAGTGGTACCGCTCGCCCCATGCCGACAAGGTGGCGGCCCTGGCCGACCTGGTCGAGCGCCGCCGCCTCGATGCGGTGGCCCATGACCCCGCGATCGGCCGCCTCTCCGGCCTGGCCTCGTGGGCCGTGATGACGATCGGCGATTCGCCCACCGGTGGGTCCGTCGTCGAAGGTCGCGTCGTCGGTGACCTGGCGGCCGAACGGGGCGTGGAGCCGATCGACTTCCTGTTCGATCTCGTGGTCGCCGACGACCTGCGGACCGTCTTGTGGCTCGGCGGCGGATCGTCGAGCGCGGCGACCCGGGCCAAGGCCGAGGTGTTGCGCGACCCTCGGGTGCTGGTGGGCGGCTCCGATGCCGGGGCCCATCTCGACCGTATGTGCATGTCGCGTTACCCGACTCGTTTCCTGTCCGAGTTCGTCCGTGACGAAGCGGTCATGGCGGTCGAGGAGGCTGTTCACCTGATGACGGGCGCCCCGGCGCGCTACCTGGGTCTGCGTGACCGGGGCGTGCTGCGGCCGGGAGCGTGGGCGGACATCGTCGTCTTCGACCTCGATCGGGTGGGCGCCGGACCGATCCGTTCGGTGGCCGATCTGCCCGGAGGCAACGCCCGTCTGACGTCGGATGCTCACGGCATCGAACACGTCCTGGTCAACGGGGTGACGCTGGTCGAAGGCCACCATGTGGTCGACGCCACTGCGGGGCACGTGCTGCGAAGCGGCCGCGACACGGACACCGTGACCGCTGGGCGCGGCATGAGCACCGTGACCGCTGGGCGCGCATGAGCACCGTGACCGCTGGGCGCTCATGAGTGACTCGCCGGCGGCTCCGTCGACCGCTGCGCTCGTGGAGCGGTTCGGCGAGCGGGCGTGCATGACGTTGCTCGACGGTCGCCACGGCGTCGTGTCTCCGCTCGGCATCTGGGTGCTCATCGCTCTCCTCGCCACGTCGGCGACCGAGGCCGCACCGGGAGTCAGCGACGATGGCCTCGCCGACGAGTTGGCGGAGGTGCTCGGCGTCAGCGTGGAGGAGGCGGCTCGACGTGCCCGCGACCTGTTCGGCGGAGGGCCACCCTGCGGTGGCTCTGGCGGCGGCGTTGTGGTCCAGTCCGGCCTTCCTGACCGGCGACTTCGAGACGTGGCGTTCCAGCGTGGCGTCGAGCGTCGAGCAGGGCCCCGTGCCGTCGCAGGCGGCCGCCGACCGTTGGGCCGGCGAACGCACGGGTGGGCTGATCGAACGGTTCCCGATCACGGTCGACGCTCTGTCGGCCGTGGTGGCGGCCACCGTGTTGGCCACCAAGGTCACGTGGGACGATCCGTTCGGTGTCGCCGATTCCGAACGCCTTGGCTCGCCGTGGTCGTCAACCGTGCGCCGGGCCCTGTGGGCGCCGCCCTCCCACGAACGTTTCATCGCCCTCACCGGCTCGGCTGGTGATGTCGCGGTCCACGCCGCCTCCGCACGGGAGGGGGTACAGGTCGTCTCGGTAGTCGCCGGCCCGGACCAATCTCCGGCCGCGGTCCAGGTCGCCGGGTCCGAGGTCGCTCGACTCCTCGATGGTGACACCAGCCGAGCTCGGCGCCGGTCGTTCTTCGAGCTGCCGCTCGGCGCCGGGCACTCGTGGGTCATCGAGGAGAGCGAGCAGCAGGTCCCGGGGACGGTGCGGATCGGATCGAGCGGGTCAGATCGCTCGTGCTGCCGGCCTGGACGGCTCGCTCGGACCATGAGCTCATGACCGCCGGTGTGGGACTGGACCTTCTGGCGCGGGCCGTCGGTCGCTTCGCCCGGCCCGAGGCGCGGCCGCTGGCGTTCGACGCCCGCCAGTCGGCCGTCGCCTCGTACACCCGTCTCGGGTTCGAGGCGGCCGCCGTGACCGCGTTCGGCATGCGAGCGGGTTCGGCCTACCCTCGGGAGCTTCGCACGGTGCTGGTGCGGACGTGCGACATCACGTTCCGTCGGCCGTACGCCGCGGTGGCGATCGCTCGTCGGGGACCTGATGGACCCACGCCATGGCGCGGCCTGCCGCTGTTCACAGCGTGGGTCGCCGAGCCCGGCGAGGTCGCGGAAGAGGGCTGATTCCCTCCGGCGTCGCTGTCGTCTCAGGGGTGATCGTGGAGAGCGAGCGGGTCTCCGGGGAAGGATCCGGGATCGCCCAACCACGCGGCGCGTCTGACTGCGCGCTGGCCTCGATGAGGCTGGCGGCCTGCGAGAAGTCGGTCGGTGGAATCCGGACCGGGCACAGGCAGGGCACCACGTGGAGGTCGAGGGTGCCCTGGTACTTCTCGACATCGAGGTGCAGGCGTTGCTGGACGAGCAGCGTGATCGACTGGAGGATCGTGGCGACGGCGCCGCGGGGTGGGCGTTCGAGCGAGCAGGCGTAGCCGCACGGAAGCACCCAGATCCGGGTGGCGCCGAGCGCGACGGCGTGGGAGATCGGGCAGTTGTTGACGACGCCGCCGTCGACCAACAACCGCCCATCGATCTCGACGGGTGGCAGCACCCCCGGTATGGCGGCGCTGGCGCACACCGCGTCGACGGCGTGGCCGGAGCCGAGAAGGACATCGCGCCCGGACTTGATGTCGGTGGCTACGACGTGAATGGGTATGGGCGCCTGTTCGAGCCGGTCGATCCTCAGCTCCCGATGCAGCAGGCGTCTGAGGGCGCGGTCGGGGACGACGTGGCCGCGTTGCCCGACGAAACCACGAAACCCGCCGAAGACCTCGAGAGGGAAGATGTCCGACCGGCGAAGCGAACACCAGGTCGCTTCGAGCTGGTCGAGATCGGCGTTGGCCCCCCGGCCCGCCAACCAGGTGCCGTTGATGGCACCGACCGAGGTGCCCACGATGAGGTCAGGCCGGACGCCGCGCTCGTACAGGGCCTGGAGCATGCCGACCTGGATGGCTCCCAGGTTGCCGCCGCCGGACAGAACGAAGGCCGTGGTCACCGTTCCGAGCGTACTCCCGCGTCGTCGTCGAGTCCCGGGGGTGCCGTCGGCCTGCTGCGGCTCAGGCGGTGATGCCGAACCGCTCGAGCCCATAGGCCCGGATGGCGTTGCCTCGGAGCAGTTTGTAGGCCTCGGCGTCGTCGAGCCCGGCCGCGGTGCAGATCTCGGTCGCGATACGTTCCGTGTGCGGCCAGGTGCTGTCGGCGTGCGGGAAGTCGACCTCGAAGGTGATCTGGTCCATGCCGATCCGGTTGCGCAGTTCCAGGCCGGTCTCGTCGTCGAACATGCAGAAGAACACTCGGTCCTTCACGTAGCTCGACGGGTGCCTCGGGCAGGTCGGTGCCGAACACGCTTCACGTCGGCCGCGCTCGCGCCCACAGCTTGTCGGCCCGCTCGAGCACGTAGGGCGCCCAGCCGACCTGGCCCTCGCTGTACGCCAGCTTGAGGTTCGGGAACCGCCGAAAGTGCCGGAGAAGAGGAAGTCGACCAACGAGCCCATCGAGTTCGTGAACGTGAGGGTCGACGACACGATGAACGGGGCGTCGGCGGTGGTGGTGTGCATCTTCGACGACGAGCCGATGTGCATGTTGATCACCGTGCCGGTCTCGTCGCAGGCCTCGAAGAACGGGTCCCAGAAGCGGTCCTTGTCATGGACGGATGGCAGGCCGAGCTTCGACGGCTCCTCCGAGAACGTGACAGCGAAACAACCACTTGAGCGGCGCACGACGGACTTCCTCTGGCCGCCCGGTGCGGATCCCACAGCGGGATCATGGTGAGCGGGATCAGGCGGCCTCGGCCGTCGCCGGCACACCAGTCGTCGATCATCCAGTCGTTGTACGCCTGGACACAGGCCAGGGCGAGCTCCTTGTCGACCGCCTCGTGGAAGCGCTGGCCGCAGAAGCGGGGAAGGGTGTTCGGGAAGCAGATCGACGCGTCCATGTGGTTGGCGTCCATGGCGGCCAGCCGGTCGGCCTGCTTCCACGTGGCCGGGTGCAACTCGTCGTACGTGACGGCGTTTCCACTCGATGCTGTCGAGCCCGGCGCAGGCGGCGGTGCGAGGAAAGGGCATGGCCTGATCCTCGAAGCACCAGAAGTCGCACCACTCGCCGTCGGGGTTGCCGCGGTCCATAGTCTCGGCGAACGAGGTCGCCCGCGGGTTGAAGTTGAACACGACCCGGTCGCGTTCGACGTGGGGTGCCTGGTCCCGATAATCGGGTGGGCAGGCGCTCGGTCCACAGGTCGGGGGGCTCGACGACATGGTCATCGACCGAGATGATGCGGGGAATCGGGGCGAGGGTCATGGTTCCAGGCGAGGGTCGAGGATCGAGCTGAGGAGCAGGTCGAGGGTTGTGTTGAAGACGGTCGAGGCGTCGATCTCGCGGCCCATCGCAGTATGGAGAGCGGCGGGCAGATCGGCGGTGTCTCGCTCTTGCCACAGCGATGCCGTGGACGGTGAGCCCGGTGGGCGTTCCCGGAACGACCCCTCCACCATCAAGAACCCGCCGACCACGTAGAGGATCGCCCGCACGGCATCGGCGGCCCGATCGCCATCGAGGCCGGCCGCGGCGACCTCGTGGGCCAGCGCCAACTGGGCTGAGAACGACAGGTCGGCGTCGCGATGGAGAGCGTGAGCCAGCTGACTGGCCGCCGGGTTGTCGAGATGGAGGTCGCGGAGCTCGAGCGCCGCGCCACGGAGGCGAGCCCGGATGGAGTCGCCGACTGGTTCGATGGCGGGGAGGGCCTGGATCATGTCGTCGAGCACAGCATTGAGGACGGCTCGGCGGCCGCCCAGGTGCCAATAGATAGCGGTCGGGGCGACGCCCAGGTCGGTGGCGAGCTTCCGCATGCTCAAGCGGTCTGCGCTCCCGAACTCGACGATGCTCCGGGCGGCCGCGACGATGCGCTCTCGGGTGATCCCGGCGGTCGAGCGGCGGGGGGCCTCCCGATTCGGCGTGGCGGTCGACCGAGGCATCGGAACACTGTTACATCTACCCCCAACAGCGGCAAACCCCCGATTCGCCCCCACCGCCCCCGCCACCCACGGACCTGCGCGCGCTCGGCGACCCGGGGAGTCGGTGAGCGTGCGGCAGGTCGTGGGTGTGGGTGTGGCGAGGGTGGCCATGGTGGGCGCGTAACCTGAACGGGTGCGTCTGCCTTCAGTCCTCGCTCGGTTGATCCGGAGGGCCGAGCCGGTCCCTCGAGGTGAACGACGGGGCTCGTTCGATCGGACGGTCGCCGTCGATCGCTTGCGGGCCGAGCGGTTCGACCTGCTGGTGGTGGGTGGCGGAGTGACCGGTTGTGGGGTCGCGCTCGACGCGGCGGCGTGGGGCTGGAGCGTCGCCCTCGTCGAAGCCGAGGATTTCGCCAGCGGAACCTCGTCCAAGTCGTCGAAGCTGGTCCACGGAGGCCTGCGGTACCTGCAACAGGGTGAGGTCGGGCTCGTCTACGAGGCGCTCGCTGAACGCCAACGGTTGCTCCAGAACGCGCCGCACCTGGTGGAGGTCCTCCCGTTCCTGATCCCGGTCCACACCAAGAACGGCCTGATGCCTCGTCGGGTGGCGCGAGCGTTCGGTGGCGCCCTGTGGGGATACGACCTCACCGGCGGCTTGCGGGTGGGCAAGCGCCACGAGCGCATCGACCGCAACGAAGCCCGGGCGAAGTGGCCCACCTTGAAGATCGACCGGCTGGCCCGGGCCTATCTGTACTACGACGCACGGGCTGACGACGCCCGGCTCACGCTCGCCTTGGCCCGGACAGCCGCGCTCGACTTCGGTGCGGTGGCGGTCAACCGGGCGCGGGTCGTCGGCTTCGAGCATTCGCGATATGGGCGGATCACCGGCGCGGTCGTCGACATCGATGGCGAGGAGATCCGGGTCGACGCCGGTGCCGTCGTCAACGCCACCGGGGTGTGGGCCGACGAGGTGCGAGCCCTCGATGAGCGGACCCGTCCCGACAGCATCCGGCCGGCCAAGGGCGTTCACATCACGGTGCCCTGGTCTCGGGTCCGCAACGAGATCGCCGCGGTCATCCCGGTGCCCGCCGACAAACGATCGGTGTTCGTGGTGCCGTGGGGCGAGTACTGCTATGTCGGCACGACCGACACGGACTACGAGGGCGACCTCGATCGGCCGACCTGCACCGCCGCGGATGTCGCGTACCTGCTCGGCGCGCTCAACGGCGTACTCGTCGAACCGGTCGGATCGGACGAGGTGACGGGCACCTGGGCTGGCCTCCGACCTCTGGTGAAATCGGGTGGGTCGGCCCGGACCTCCGATCTGTCGCGCAGACACTCCGTCCACCGATCGGACTCTGGGGTGGTGACGGTCACCGGCGGGAAGCTGACCACCTACCGCGCCATGGCCGCTGACGCAGTCGACGAGGTGGCCGAGATGTACGGCCGTCGTTCCGGCTCACCGACTCGCCAGCTGCGTCTCCATGGTGCGCCGTCCAAGGACCAGGTGACCCCCGGCGGACATCTCGGTCGCCGGTACGGAATCGAGATCGTCGAGCTCGAGCGGCTGATCGCCATCGACCCGAGCCTGAGCCAACCGCTGGTGCCCGGCCTCCCGTACCTGCGTGCGGAGGCGGTGTGGGCGGTGCGGTCGGAGATGGCGCACGACCTGTTCGACGTGCTCGACCGGCGCACCCGCTGCCGCCTCCTCAACCGGCGCGTGACCCACGACGCTGCGGCCGACGTCGGTGCGCTCATCGCCCGCGAGCTCGGGTGGGACATGGCGCGTTACGCCGCGGAGGTGGCGAGATATCGAGCGGAACTCGTGGCCGAGGGTGAGGCGACTGGCGACGCCGTCGACTCACCCCGAGACGCCGGTCAGAGGGTGTAGTACCCGAAGACGTCGGCGATGAGGTCGGCGCCGCCCTGGGTGAACAGCGAGACGCCACCAGTGGGGGACAGGGTGGCGGTCGTGTGGTTGGGGATCGTCTGCAGGAACCGCTCGATGTTCAGATTCGAGGCCACCGGCATCGCCGCGCCCGACGGCCAGACCGTGACGAAGCCGGGGAACAGGGTAAACGTCGCAGTGACGTTCATGACCGCACCCGTCGCCCCGGCGGGCACACCGCCGCGGCCCGTCACCTGCAGACCGACCGCCGCGCCCGGGTCGACCCAGTCGAGGGGCGCCCCATTGCCTTCGCGGGTATCCAAGAGGCGCGACGGTGCCAAGGGAACGAACAATCCACTCGACGACGAGGGGGCCGAGCCATCGGTGAAGTAGCCGGCGACATCGGCGAGCAGGTGAGTGGCGCTCTGGGTGTAGAGCTGGATACGTCCGTCGGCGCCGAGCGGGACGATGACCTGGTTCGGGATCGTCTGGCCGGCACGCACGACGTTGAGGTTCGATGCCGTCGGCAAACCGCTACCGGACGGCCAGACCGTCACGTAACCGGCGGCGGTGGCTTCGGTCGCGGTCACGTTGAGGACGACGGCGGAGGCGCCGGTGGCCGGAACTCCCCCTCGTCCGGCGATCTGGACGCCGATGGTGCCATTGTTCGGAACGAGCCCAGTGGTCCCCCCGTTGCCGTCACGCGTGTCGAGGACCCGGGCCGGGGTGAGAGCCCGGTACCGGCCGGCCGTGGCCGATGTGGCGGGCACGTAGTAGCCGGCGACATCGGCGATCAGGTGACCGCCGCCTTGGGTGTAGAGGCTGACTTGGCCCCGGGTGCCGATGGGTACGGTCACCAGGTTGGGGATCGTCTGGTTCTGCGTCTCGATGTTGAGGTTGCTGGCCAGCGGCTGGACGTACCCGGCCGGCCAGGCCGTGATGTAGCCCGGAGCCGCCGTCTCGGTGGCGGTCACGTTCATGACGACCGCGGTGGCTTCGGCCGGCACGGATGCCAGGCCGGTGACCTGGACGTCGATCGAGGCGCCGGGGCCGACGGGGCCGGCGACCGGGCGTCCCTGCCCGGTGCGGGTGTCGAGCACGCGGGTCGGCGACACGGCGACGAAGCGGGACGGGGTGGACGGAATCGACTGGCCGAGCAGCCGCACCGGGCCGGTGGAATATGCGGTGGAGGTGGTGCCACCCGGATCGGTGATCCGGATGTGGATCCACCAGGTGCCGAGCAGGTCGCGGGGCGGTGTCCACCGGAACGTGTTGACGCCGGCGACCATGTTGACGGTGCCGATCTGCGTGCCGTTGAGGCCGCCGTTGTCGTTGTCGACGTAGAGGGTGGCGGTCGTGCCGGGCTCGAAGGCGTCGTCGAGGAACGTGATGTCGTACGAGCCGATGCCCTCGTCGTCTTGCGCGAGCCGGAGCTCGTCGATGTGGAAACCACGGACACCCGGATCCTCGTGGGGGTCGAAGCGGACCCGATCGACGGTGCGTCCGTTCCAGCCCAGGCCGTTGCCGGTGTCGGTGACGGCGCCGGATGGGAACGTGTTGAGGTCGATCGCGACCTCCTGCATCTCCGGGTAGACGACGATGTCGTCGCTCACGTCGTTGGCCGAGCTGTTCGGGAGGTGCCAGGCGAGACGCGCGTTCATGCCGCCGCCGGGTGAACCGCTGAGGCTGAAGGTGCCGTCGTAGGAGACCCGGGCGACGAGCCGGTGCCAGCGGGTGGCGTCGATCGAGCCGGAGGGCACCATCACGCCCGGGTCGTTCAGGGACGGACCGGTGTTCGAGCCGTTGAGCACGCCGCCCGCCACGGCGCCGGCGGCGTTCCAGAACGTCGCCACATCCGAGGCCTGGCTGAAGTCCCATGGGTCACCGAGCACCGCAGTGGCATAATCGACGCCCCCGGCGATGTCGGGCTGGAGGATCCGGGCCCGTGGCTGGGCATCGATGGTGAGACCCGACGTGTAGACCGTGCCCTGGGTTCCCTGCGCGTAGAAGTAGTAGGTGCCGGGCGGGTACTGATCGGACGGGAAGGTGACGGCGCCGTTCGCCACGGTGCCGACGGGGCCCCAACCGGGGTTGTCCGCGGTGTTGTTGGCCGGGTTGGTGTCCGAGTCCCAGTAGACGGTGGTGGGAGCGGCGGTGCCGACGTCGTCGGCTTCGATGCGCACGCCGTTGGTGGACGGTTCGTACACCCGCACGAAGTCCATCCGGAACTGGCCGCCGCTGATCCGCGGCGTGACACCGAACCCGCGCGGCTGTCCCGTCCACGATCCCTGGAACTCGGGGGCGTCGTCGCCGATCTCGACGTCGTAGGTGTGCCATCCGTTGACGAGAGGGAACGAGCGCCGGCCCAGGCACTCGGGGATGATCCGACCGCAGGTCGAGAAGTGGATGGCGCCGATCTCTCCCGGCGTGGCGTTCGTCCACATGCGGAACGACACGCGCCGGAACCGGGAGGCGTCGATGGGATGCAGCGCGCCGTCTCGGCCCCACGGCAAACCGTCGTCGTCCCAGCTGTCGAGCATCCACAGATGGCCGCTGGGGCCCGACGAGGCGCTGAACTGTCCGAACGACATGGTCGGGCTCGTCAGGTCGCTCATACGGACGCCCGGTGACACCGAGTGGTCCTCGGCGTTCGAGAAGTCCCAGGCGTCGGCGAAGCTCTCGGACGCGTAGTCGGACGCCTCGACGATCGTCGGCTGGGTGAGTCGTATCGAGCGAACGGCGCCTGCGGCCGGGGAGACCGTGGCCAGCAGGCTGATCACTATCGCGAGAAGGCAGACGATGGTGCCGATGAGGGGACGGCGGCGTGGCATGAACACTCCCGGGGACGAGCTGCCCGCGCTCGTGTATGAGAAACGTGCTGTATCGATGAGCACATGAGACGTGCGGCATCGCTCAGCACATGAGACGTGCTGTATCTATCGGCACATCTCCCCGCGATGTGAAGCGTAGCCCTGCCATGCTGGCGCCCATGGTCACCTCAGCTCCCGGTCACCCCCGTGGTCTCGACGTCAACACAGATCACCTCTGGATGCATTTCACGCCCCCGGACGAGTCGGTGACGACCATCGCCCGCGGCGAGGGGTGTTACGTGTGGGACACGGCCGGCAACCGCTATCTCGACGGGTTGGCCGGGTTGTTCTGCGTCCAGGTCGGGCACGGTCGTGCCGAGATCGCCGAGGCCATGTCGACGCAGGCCGCATCGCTGGCGTACTTCCCGATCTGGTCGTATGCCCACGGCCCCGCCGTCGAGTTGGCCGGGCGGTTGGCCGAACGGGCGCCGGCCGGCCTGAACCGGGTGTTCTTCACCACGTCGGGCAGCGATGCGGTCGAGTCGGCGTGGAAGTTGGCCCGGCAGTACCACCGACTCCGGGGCGATCCCGGCCGATACAAGGTGATCAGCCGGCACCTCTCCTACCACGGGACCAGTTTCGGGGCCCTCGCCGTGTCCGGCCTGCCGGCCTACAAGTCGCCGTTCGAGCCCATGCTGCCCGGGTCGGTCCGTGTGCAACAGACCGACCGTTACCGCTGCCTCGATTGCGCGCAGCTGCCGGCGTGCTCCCTTCGGTGTGCCGAGGACATCCGCATGCGGATCGAGATGGAGGGCCCCGAGACCGTGGCCGCGGTGTTCCTCGAGCCTGTCCAGAACGCCGGTGGCGCGTTCACCCCGCCGGAGGGGTACTGGGCGCGGGTGCGGGAGATCTGCGACGAGTACGGCGTGCTGCTGGTGTCCGACGAGGTCATCTGCGCGTTCGGTCGTCTCGGGGAGTGGTTCGGTTGCCAGCGTTACGGCTACGTACCGGATCTGATCACCTTCGCCAAGGGGGTGACCAGCGGATACGCGCCGCTCGGCGGTGTGATGATCTCGGACCGGGTCGCCGAGCCGTTCGTCGCCGACAAGAGCGCGTTCATGCACGGCTTCACGTTCGGTGGGCATCCGGTCTCGTGCGCATCTGCGCTGGCCAACATCGACATCTTCGAACGTGAGGACGTTCTCGGTCGGGTCAGACGGCACGGCTCGGACTTCCGCGCCGTCGTCGATGGGCTGCGCGACCTTCCGATCGTGGGCGACGTGCGGGGCGACGGCTACTTCTACGCCATCGAGCTCGTGACGGACCGCGAGACGAAGGGGCAGTTCACCGCGGATCAGGCCAACTGGCTGCTGCGAGGCGTGTTGTCGCCGCGCCTGTTCGAGCTCGGTTTGGTGTGCCGTACCGACGACCGGGGCGAGCCGGTCGTCGTGCTCTCGCCTCCGCTCGTCGCCGGTCCGGAGGAGTTCGCGATGATCGGCTCTGTCCTGCGGCAGGCCCTCACGGAAGCGTGGACCGCCCTGCAGTCCCACCGCTGACCCATCGCGGTGTCCCCGCTCGTTCGACCTGCGAGCGGGGTCGTCGTACGATCGCGTCCACCGGCCCGACGGTGACGGTTGGGGACCCGGACGAGGGAGGCGCAATGGATGTCGATGCGGCGACCTATCGAGGGCCATCGCGGTTCAACCACGTGGCCATGAGCCTGCCCGCTGACGCGCTCGACGAGGCCGGCCGGGCCGACATCGTCGCCTTCTACTCATCGGTGTTCGGCTGGAACGAGATTCCCCAGATGACCGAGGATCGGCGCCGCCTGATCCTGAGCGTCCACGCCATAGACCAGTTCATCTTCCTCATCGCCGACGACGACCCCATGACGGCGCCGCGACTCGATCATTTCGGGGTCGCCGTCGACTCGTCCGAGGAGCAGCAGATCCTGCTCGATCGGGTGCAGGGGTGGGCGGCCCGCGACGAACGGGTCGATCTGATCGACTACGCGGTCGAGGATCACGGTGTGGTCAGGATCCACAACTTCTATGTCCGCTTCCTGCTCCCGATGATGGTGGAAGTCCAGTGGTTCGAGTTCGTCCGGTGACCGGCGGTGCGTGATGGACGACCGGGTGACCGACGAGTTGTGGTTCGAGATGTCGGATCTCACCGACAGCGAGGCCGAGGCTCGAGCAGGACAGCTGGGCGACGGCCCCGGGGTTGAGCGGGTCACGTGGTGGCGGAATCTCGTCCCGAACCGCTCCGATCTGCCCCGCACCCTGGACGAGTTCACGACCCTGATCATCGGCGAGGTCGGTCTTGACTTCGTCGTTCCTGATACGCACCCCGGGGTGCGGTCGTTGTATTGGCGCCGCACTGCACGTCCTGGTCAGGGCACCATCTCCGACGAGACGACGAACGGTCTCAGCGTCGTGATGATCAGCCCGCGCACCGAGTCTGGTGCGGCAGATCTCCGTGCGTGGGGTGACCTCGTGCACATCCGCCACATCGCCGAAGCGTCCGTGCCCGGCTACCGGATGATCACCCCCTACGAGGTGGTCGGCGAGGTTCCGGGTCCCGGGCCCGGACCGCGGTGGCTCCACCTGTACGAGATGGTCACCCCGACACCGGAACTCTCGTTCAAGGCCATGACGCCGATCGTCGCCGGCCGCATGGGCGGGATGCACACGGCCACGTGGAAGCACTGGGCCCACCACCCCGAGTTGGTGATCGACTACGTCAACACGTTTCAGCTAGGGAGTGAACGCCGAGCCTGATCCGCGGGATCAGCTCGCTCATGTCGGAGATCCGGTCGCGACCGAGAGTACCGTCGGTGCATGAAGAGGGCGGCCTTCGGCGGGATGGCGATCTCGGTGCTGGTCCTCGGCGGCTTGGGCGCGCGGTTCCTCGAGGACGACCGAGAGGGCGGGGACGATGTCGTCCCCGAGACCGCTGATCACCCTTCCGTCCCGGAGATGTCGACGGGCGTCCCTGCTTCCACTTCCACGTCGAACCGCGAAGCCGCGGACATTACGACGACCTCGGCACCGGCCGTCGCGGCCGTGGCGGAGGCTCCGCCCGTTCCCGAAGTCGTGGTACGGCGATCGGACGGCTCGCTCCAAGTGCTCGATGCGCGAGACGGTGCGGGCCTGTCCGAGATCGGCCCGCCCCGCGGCCTCGTCTCGCCGGACGCCGAGCTCCTGGCCCTGCATCCAAGCGGCGAGATCTTCATGGCGGGCGGGGACGGTTGCGGTTCGACGACGATCGTCGATCGGCAAGGAGCCGACTTCGTCCTGATCGATGCTGCTCGTGCGGTGTCGGGCCCCGGAGGGGAGTACCTCGCCTTCCCGAGGCCGACCGGTGGTTCGTGCGATTCCGGGACCTGGCAGATCGTCCAGACCGAATGGATCAGCTACGGCTACCGGTTCGACCTCGATCACCCGATCGATGCGATCTCGGTCATGAGCGATGGGCACCCGGCCGTGTTCTGGTCCGAGGGAGGAGACCTGTGGTGGCAGCCGCTCGTATCGGGGGACGAAGATCCGCGACGCCTGGACCTGAGTGCCGCCGACCTCGGTGCGAGCGCGGCCTCATCCCTCTCCATCGTGCCGGCCCTGTGGCCGGAGGTCGTGGTGAGCGCACGCGACACCGGCGATGGGCGCTCTCGGCTCGGCTGGGTCGATGTCGAGCGTGGGACCGTGGCCGACATCGTACAGACCGACGGTCGGGTCGTCGATGGCCGTGACGGCCAGGTCCTGGTGCTGGATTCCGATGGAACCCTCTCCCGGGTGGATCGCCACGGTGGCGTCCGCGTGCTGGCGACGGGAATCGTCGACGCCGCGTGGGGTTCGCGGCCCGATGTGACGATGCCGAGGCTCCTGCCGACCCGGATTCAGGAGGTCCACCTGGTCGGCGCTCCGGGGGATCCGATCGACATCGAGATACCAGGCGCCCCCAACGGGTTGATCAGGCTCTTCGATCCTGGTGATCCCAGCCGCCCGGCCGGGACACTGGGGATCGTCTTCGACCAGGGGAGCGGGCCGCGCCTCGTGACCACGATCCCCTGGGGTTCACCGACTCCACGTTTGCCGCTGAGCGCTCGTCACTACGAGTTGGAGTGGTTCAACAATGGCGCGGACAGCGTCGTGATCGGGTGGATCGACATCACCGCGCCAGGTGTTGTGCCCGCGCCCGCCGGTCCGCCCCCCGGCGCCTTGCCCCTGCTGCGTCAGAATGGCATAGGCGAGATCGCGTTCGGGGCCGAACGGGCGTCGGTCGTGGCTTACCTCACTGAAATCCTCGGCCTCCAGCCGGTCGAGGAGCCGCCACCGTTCGGGCAGGTGACCTTCGGGCGGCTCTCGCTGCAGCTCGAGTCGATTTCGGACGCTGATGGCCGGGAGCGAGAGGTGTGGACCTCCTGGAGATACGGGGGCACAGTCGCGGCGGGCCCGCCGAACCTGTCGACCGTCGAGGGTCTGGGAATCGGCTCGACCGTCGGAGACCTGTTCGACCAGTTCGCCGATTTCCATTTCGAAGCGTGCGCCGACGAACTCATCGATGTCACGTGGATCACGGGCGACCGCGGATCAGGCAATCCGGAGTCGTCGTCGTTGCTCTCTGGTCACCTGAGCGGTGATGCGGGACAGATCGGGGCCATGATCACGTCCCTCGCCGGAGGGACGAGTTGCTGATCGAGAATCACGCCGGCGATCTGGTCAGGGCGACAAATCGGTCGTACCTCGGTGCGCAGGCTTCGACCCACTCGGGACACGGCTCGACCGTTCGCGACACCCGGGCCCAGCGGCGAGCACCTCGCGCGTCGGCCTCCAGGCCGGCGGTCACCCGGGCGAGGAACGCAGCCCCCAGCGCCGCCCCCTCCGGCACCGCGACGATGTCGACCGGGAGCCCGGTGCCATCAGCCAACGCTTGAACCCACGGTGCGACGTGGGTTCCCCCGCCCGTGGCGACGATGCGCCGGGCCGGTGCCGCGGCGAGCTCGATGTGGTGACGGACCACGAACGCCGCCGCCTCGTATCCCGCTTGCATGACGGCGGCGGCGTCATGGGTGACGTCGACATCGACCAGCGCGGCACGCCGGTTCGGATCGTGCAGGGGGGTCCGCTCGCCCCGGATGTACGGCACCCAGACGGGAACCCGACCCGGCGCGACCGCCTCGATCGAGTCGATGTTCGGATCGCCGGTCATCGCACGGACGCGTTGGAGGAACAGCCCGCCGGCGTTGGATGCGCCGCTGACCGTCGCCTGGCCGGCGTTGCCGTTGGGCATGGTCCACAGTCCCTCGACGGTTGGCCAACCTTCGGTGACGATGTTGACGATCAGCGTCGTGCCGCAGATGACGAGGACGTCGCCGAGCTCGCCAGCGCCGGCGACCATCGACTCACCCATGGCGTCGATCGTGCCGCCGCTCACCAACGCCCGCCGGCCGCCCGACCGTGTGGCCGCCATCTCGCCGATCGGGTCGGTGCCCGGCGACAGACCCGGCATGGTCGCCGGGTCCACGCCGATCTCGGCCAGCACCTCCGCGCTCCAACCCTGACCGTCGAACACGGGCATGGCGGTGAACGCGGTCATGGTGTCGATCGTGCCGTGGCCGCACAGGGCGTGGTTGGCGACCGCCTGCGCCGGCCAGTAGCCCGCCGCCCCCGGAGCCTGCCCGGCGGTCCATCGCAGGAATCCTGCGTACTCCCCGCTCTCGGACGGCATGCCCCCGACCCCGGCGCCCCGCGCATCGCCGTACAGGAGCCCGGGCGTCAGCCCGCGGCCTTTCGAGTCGACGGCGGCGAGCGATGGCACCATGGCGGCGACGGTGACGCCCAGCACCTCGTGGCCCGCCGAGACTTCGGCCCAGGCCCGAAGGACGCCATCGCGCCAGGCCTGGTCGATGTCGTGGTGCATCTGATCGGGTTGGGGCGCGATCAGGTCGTGAGGGACGCGCGACCGGGCGACCACCGCACCATCGTCGTCTGCGGCGACGGCTTTGACGGACGTGGTGCCGATGTCGATCCCGACGGTCACGGCCACGTTCAGGCTCCGACAGACCCGTCGCCCGCCACAGCCGCGGCCTGTTGGAGGGTCGACTCGTAGAACGCGGCCGAGCCCGCCAACGCCGCCTGGATGTCGCGGAAGCGGCCATCCGCAAACGCTTGGAACTCGGCCGGCACATAGATCTCGAACCGACCCGTCCGGAGCTGATCGACGATCGCCTCGGACACCGCCGAGGTGGGCAGCGGATCGAGCGGTGCGTAGGACGGATCGTTGTCGGGCATCTGGAACAGCGGGGTGTCGATCACGGCCGGGTTGACGACGTGCACCTGAACGGGGGTGTTCCAAGTCTCGACGGCCAGCGCCTCCGAGAACGAGGTGAGGGCAGCTTTGGAGGCCGCGTAGGAGGCTTCGCCGCCCGGCGAGAAACGGGCGGCCACCGACGAGAGGTTGACGATCGCCCCTCGGCCCCGTTCGAGCATGTGCGGCAGGATCACCTTGATGAGGCGGACGGGCGACAGGTAGTTGATGTGCATGACGTCATCGACTTCGTCGAACCGAAGGTCGATCACGGTGCGCCGCTTCGGGATGCCGGCGTTGTTCACCAAGATGTCGACTCCGCCCAACTCGTCCTCCGCTCGCAAGGCGAGACGAATGGTGGCGTCGAGGTCGGCCAGATCGACGCTCCACCAGCTGACCTCGGCCCCCAGCGCCCGGCAGCGATCGGCGACCTCGGCGAGCTCGGCCTCGCGCCTCGCGACGAGTCCGAGGCGAACGCCGTCACGGGCGAATCGCTCGGCGATGGCGGCCCCGATTCCCGATGACG
Organism: uncultured Acidobacteriota bacterium; assembly: GCA_963732655.1. Taxonomy (GTDB): domain Bacteria; phylum Actinomycetota; class Acidimicrobiia; order Acidimicrobiales; family SHLQ01; genus CAVTWS01. The sequence goes on from CAVTAI010000017.1 coordinate 1,285,744, forward strand.
CTCCGGTGATCAGAGCGCTGTGTCCTGCCAGTTCCATCGTGGGCCCCTTTCGTCGCGCCGACCGCGCGCCGGCATCGTTGGAACGATGTTGTCAGACGTCGGCGCCGACGGCGAGTGGTCGACGCTTGGTCGTTCGCGGCTGGTCGGAGACCGCTTTCGGCGCCGTGAACCGTCGTGCTAGGTTCGGCCTCGGCCGTCAGCAACGGTGTTGACGGCTCTCGCCGATCCGGGGGGATGATGTGAAGCGCTTTCGTCATGTGTTGGCTGTGGTGGCCCTGACCGGGCTCATAGCCGCCGGCTGCGGAAACTCCGATGACGACGATGACGTCGCCGAAACCGACACGGGTGGCACCGAGGAGACCACGACTGTTGCCGCAGGCGACGATGGCGGAACCACCACCGCGCCGGCCGCCACCGACGGCGACACCACCACGACCGTCGCTGCGGCCGATGACGGCGGCGACGCGGAGGCGATGAGCTTCCCGACCGAGTTCGTCGCCATCGAGGGCGTGCCCGGCGTGTCGGACGAGGAGATCTCTTACGGCGTGATCGCTACCGAGACGAACAACCCACTCGGTACCTGTGTGCGCCCCTGCCTGACCACCGGCATCCAAGCCTACTTCGACTACGTCAACGGACTGGGCGGCATCTACGGACGTCAGTTGGTCATCGGCTCCAACGTCGACGACGAGCTGGCCAACAACCAGATCCGCGCCGAGGAGTTCGTCTCCAACAACGACCAGTTCGGCGCCTTCGTCGCCACGCAGCTCTTCTCCGGCGCATCGGCGCTCGGCGAGAACAACGTGCCGACCTACAACTGGAACATCCATCTCGAAGCTGATGGCTACGACAGCATCTTCGGCACCACCGCCCTTCCGTGCTTCAACTGCATCAACCGCCGTATCCCCTACATCGCCAACCTGGCGGGGGCGACCACGGTGGCGTCGCTCGGCTACGGCATCTCGGAGAACTCCAAGATCTGTGCCAACGGGGTCTCGGAGTCGGTCGACCTGTGGGGTCCGGAGCTCGGGCTGACCATGGGCTACCTCAACGACGACATCGAGTTCGGTCTCAGCAACGGCATCGCCCCCGAGGTCACCCAGATGCTCGAGGCGGGCGTCGACTTCGTCTCCACCTGCATGGACCTCAAGGGCATGCGCACCCTGGCCGAGGAGTTCGAACGCCAGGGCGGCGGTGACGTGCTCTTCTACCACCCGAACACCTATGACCTGCAGTTCGCTCGGGAGGCCGGCGACCTGTTTACGGGCGACTACATCGCCGCGTCGTTCCTGCCCTTCGAAGCGGCCGCCGGCAACGCCGAGATGGAGCTCTTCCTGGGCGCCATGGAGGCGCTGGGCGAGAACCCCACGGAGATGTCGATGAACGGCTGGTTGCTCGGTCACCTGGCCGTGGCCGGCCTGGTCGCCGCGGGTCCGGAGTTCGATCGCCAGAGCGTCATCGATGCCACCAACACCCTCGAGGACTACACGGCCGGTGGCCTGGTGGCCCCGATCGACTGGGGCCGCCAGCACGTGGTGCCCACCCGTGATGATCCGCCGGACTTCGGCTATCCGGAGGAGTGCTTCCCGGGTGTGCAGTTCGACGGCGAGAACTTCATCCCGATCGGCGGGGTCGAGACCCCATGGATCTGCTGGCCGAACGATGGCAACACCGCGTGGGTGGAGCCGGAGTTCGTGAGCTTCGAGTAACCGTCTACTCATCGTGGGATCGGGGGCGTCGGCCTCCGATCCCGATGGTGGGGCCGGGAGCCCGCTTCTCGGCCCCTTCCTGAGAGGGCTTCGATCATGGTTCTGGCTGTCGGCGTGGCCGAGGAATTCTTCCGGGCGATCCTGCAGGGCACGCCGCCGGGCGCGGTGTACGCCCTGATCGCGCTCGGCTTCGTGCTGACCTACAAGACATCGGGGGTGTTCAACCTGGCGTTCGGCGCTCAGGCGTTCGTGTCCGCGGCGCTGTACTACAAGCTCCACGTCGAGAACGGGTGGCACCAGGTCCCGTCGCTCATCCTGTCCGTGTTCGTGCTGGCGCCGCTCCTGGGTCTCGTGCTGGAACGGTTGATCTTCCGCCATCTGCGAACCGCTTCATCGGTGGCCAAGCTCGTGGTGTCGATCGGTCTGACGGTGGCCATCCCGGAGCTCTTCAAGGTGCTGGCCAGCTTCGACTCGGTGGCGGGTCAGACCCCCGAGGGCATCTTCCCGCATGGCCGGGACGTCTACTACGACCCGTTCGGGGTCTACCGCTTCAGCCGCAACGAGGTCACCCAGATGGGGGTGGCGCTGCTTGGAACCTTGGGCCTGGGTGCGTTGTTCCGGTTCACGCCGGTCGGTCTGCGCATGCGGGCCGTGGTCGAGTCGCCCCGCATGACCGAGCTCAACGGCATCGACGCCGACCGGGTCTCGGCGTTCGCCTGGGCCCTGTCGAGCCTGTTCGCCGGTACGGCCGGCGTGTTGATCGCCCCCCGATTCAACACGCTGGTGGCGCCCGACTTCTTCAGCCTCGTCGTGGTCGCCATCGCCGCGGCGGCGTTCGGCAAGTTGGTGAGCCTGCCGCGAGCGTTGCTCGGCGGCCTCGGGCTGGGCATCTTCACGGCGTTGATGAACACCTACCTGCCCAAGTGGACCAAGGACTGGTCGTGGCTGGAGGTCATCAAGGAGAACCTCACCCCGTCGGTGCCGTTCGTCGCCCTCTTCGCAGTGCTGGTGTTCTGGCCGGCCATCCGCCGAGCCCGAGATGCCGCCGATCCGCTCTCGGGGGTGGATCCGCCGCCACCGGCGCTCGCCTCGGCGGAGCGCAGCCCCGAGCTCACGCGACGGTCGCGCGTCATCGGCGTCGCCTTCCTGGGGCTGCTGCTGCTGTGGTTGTTCACCTCGGCGAACACCTTCTACATGTTCATCTTCACCAAGGGCGTGGTGATGGGGGTGATCTTGTTGTCGGTCACCGTGTTCACGGGCATGGCCGGTCAGATCTCGCTCTGCCAGGCGAGTTTCGCGGCCATCGGCGGCTTCACCGTGTACCAGATGGCCGACCGGTACGACATGTCTGGAATCGGCGCCATGCTCGTCGGAGCCGCTATCGCCGCCCTGGTCGGCGCCCTCCTGTCGGTACCCGTTCTGCGCCTCGGCGGCATCTGGTTGGCGTTGGCCACGCTGGCGTTCGCCTTCTTCTTCGACTCGGTGATGGTCAAGTTCAGTTGGGTGGGAGCGCAGTCCTCGCTGCAGGGCGCCCGAGTGCCTCGACCGACCTTGGGTCCCATCGACTTCACCCACTCCACGCAGGCGGGTGACCGATGGTTCCTGCTGTTCTGCATCGTCGTGCTGACGATATGCAGCTTCTTGGTACTCGCCGTTCGTGAGGGTACGGTCGGCCGCACGTTGCGGGCGTTGCGCGGCTCCGAGCTCGCCGCCCAGTCGATCGGCATCTCGCCCGCCAAGGCCCGGGTGACCGCCTTCGCGCTCTCGGCGGCCATCGCCGGAGTGGGCGGCGCCCTGTCGGCGATGCACCAGGAGAACGTCAACTACGCCGGGAACTTCGTGCCGTTCCAGGGTCTGTTCTGGCTGGTGCTGGCGGTCACCATGAGCGTGCGCACGGTCGAGGGAGCGATCCAGGCCGGCGCCGCCTTTGCGCTCTTCCCCGAGCTGATTCTGAAGAAATTCATCCCCTGGCTGACCGACATCATTCCGTTGGTGCCGGAGGTCCACCCGAACCCTGCACTCCAGTTCGTGCTGTTCGGGTTGGCGGCCATCAACTTCGCCAAACATCCCGAGGGTCTCCTCGAGCACGGCAAACGAAACTCGCTGGCCAAACAGCAGGCGAAGTTGGATCGCAAACGTGCCGCTGGTCGGCCCGTCTCCGCCGAGGTGGCAGCATCATGAGCCGCACGCCGCGAGCATCAGCGAGCGAGAAGGCGATGGAGGAAGCATGAGCCGCACGCCGCGAGCATCAGCGAGCGAGAAGGCGATGGAGGAAGCATGAGCCTGCTCGAAGCCCGCGGCATCACCAAGTCGTTCTCGGGCATCGTCGCCCTCGACGGGGTTGACCTGGATGTCGACGACGGCGAACGCGTCGGACTCATCGGCCCCAACGGCGCCGGCAAGACCACGTTCTTCAATTGCGTGCTGGGAGTCATCCCGACGACCGCCGGGACCGTCCGTTTCGGCGGTCACGACATCAGTGGCCTGCCGGTGCACCGGCGCGCCCGGGCCGGCATCGGTCGCACGTTCCAGCGTCTCGAGTTGTTCAGCGACACGACCGTTCGCGAGCACCTTCTCATCGCCGAACGGGTGCGTCTGGGCACCGGATCGCTCATCAAGGACATCCTCGGGCGTGGCCGGGTGACCGTCGCCGAGCGGAAAGCGGCCGACGACGTGCTGGAGCTGCTCGGCCTGGGTGACTATGCCGACAAGCAGGTCGAGGCGTTGAGCCTGGGGAAGGGCCGATTGGTCGAAGTCGGGCGCGCGCTCATGACTGAGCCCCGGCTGATCCTGCTCGACGAACCCTCGTCCGGGCTCGACCGTATGGAGACGGCCGCTCTGGCCGAGACGTTGCGCCGAGTCCAAGATGAGAAGGGATTCGCCATCCTGCTCGTCGAACACGACGTCGAGCTGGTGTCGGACTTCACCGAACGCTGCTACGTCCTCGATTTCGGCTCGTTGATCTCGAGCGGCACGACCGCCGAAGTGATGAGCGACCCTGCGGTCCAGCGTGCATACCTCGGGACCACCGCCGAGGCCATGAGTACCGTGGCGGGCGGCGGCGACGATGACGGAAGTGGTGCTGCCAGCCTCGGCAACGGAGGTGCGTCATGACCACGCCGATCCTCGAGCTGGACAACGTCGCCGCCGGGTACGGCCCGTTCCGCGCCCTGTTCGGTATCAGCTTGACCCTGCAACCCGGCCGATCCCTTGCCGTGCTCGGCGCCAACAGCTCGGGGAAGACCACCGTCGCCCGAGTGGCCTGCGGTCTGGTCAGTCCCGCCGAGGGGCGAGTGGTGGTGGAAGGCGTCGATCTCACCGGCGCCCGTCCGTACCGGTTCGCCCAGGCCGGCGTTCTCCATGCACCGGAGGGCCGCTCCGTGTTCGCGACCCTTTCCGTCGAGGAGAATCTGGCGCTGTCGTTCCGCCGCAGCAAGGGGGCTCGGGGAGTGGCCCCCGCGCTCGACCAGGCGTTCGACCTCTTCCCCCGCCTCGGCGAGCGGCGCCGCCAGCTGGCGGGCACCCTGTCCGGCGGCGAGCAACGCATGCTGTCGCTGTCCCGGGTGATGGTCGAAGCACCCAAGGTGCTGATCGCCGACGAGCTCTCGCTCGGCCTGGCGCCGATCGTCGTCGACGAGGTGTACGAGACCCTCGCCACGATCAACCAGTCCGGCACGGCCCTGTTGATCATCGAGCAGTTCATCGGTCACGCCCTGGCCGTCGTCGACGAAGCGGTGTTCCTCAACCACGGTGAAGTCATGTGGACCGGCCCCGCCGACGAAGCCCGCGGCCGGGCGGCCGAGCAGTTGCTCGCCGCCTCGAAACGCGGCGATTCCGTCCACTGACCGCCGAGGCCAGCTGTCCTCGACAGGGGTCAGCTGGCTGCGGCGAGGGCGATGGTGGCGGCGGTCTTGTAGTCGGCCTTGCCGTTCGGGCTTCTGGGTACGCGATCGACGAACACGATGGCTTTGGGCAGCTTGTACCGGGCCAGGGTCGAGCTGGCGTGGTCGACGAGCTCGGCCTCGGCAACCGTCGCTCCGGAGGCAAGCTGGACGATGGCGACGACCTCTGAACCCCAACGATCGGATGGCCGGCCGCACACCACCACGTCGGCGATCGCCGGGTGCGAGTGCAGCGCCGCTTCGACTTCCTCGACGAACACCTTCTCGCCACCGGTGTTCACGCACACCGAGTCGCGGCCGAGCAGGTGCATCATCCCGTCAGCCGAGAGGCGGGCCCGATCGCCGGGGATCGAGTACCGCACTCCATCGACGGTGGGGAAGGTGGTCGTGGTCTTGGCCGGGTCGCCGAGGTACCCGAGGGGGACGCGTCGCCAGCGGGCGAGCCAGCCGATCTCCTCGTCGCCGGGCGCCAGCAACCTCGAGCGATCCTCGCTCAAAACCCCGGTCGTCGAACCGGGTTTGAACACGCCGGCGACGACATCCTTGCTGTCCGTGGTCTCGAGGCGAGCCTGGTTGCCCGACTCGGACGACCCAACAGTGTCGAGCAGGCGGAGGCCGGGAAGGCGTTCGAGGAATCCTTGTTTCACGTCCGCGGTCATGGCGGCACCGCCCGTGGAGATGATGCGGAGGGATGACAGATCGTGGGTCGACGTGGCCAGCGCATCGAGGAGGGGGCGGCCGAACGCATTGCCGACGAGCAGCATGAACCCGCAGCGTTCCCGTTCGACGGTGTCGAGGATCGATTCGGGATCGAACCGATCGACGATCGGCGGTATGACGACCGAGTCGCCACCGGCCCACCCGAGGAAGGCCAACCAGTGGCCCGCCACATGCATGAACGGCGCCGGGATGAGGTACGGAAAGACCTTGGGGAGGGCGGCGATCTCGGCGAGCTCCTCGTAGGACTCCCGTTCGGCGCCAGTGGCGGGATCTGCGCCGCCCATGGCCGCCATGAAGATGTCGGCGCTGCGCCACAACACCCCCTTCGGGAGACCGGTCGTGCCTCCGGTGTAGGCGATGTAGAGGTCGTCGGGCGACCACTCGACATCGGGCCGCTCGGGTGACGCGTGGGCCAGGAGGTCCTCGTAGGCGATGGCGCCGGGCAGCAGGGGCTCGCCGCTGTCGTCGTCGACCTGGACGAGCAGTTCGAGGTGGGGGAGGTCAGGTCGTATGGCGGCCAGATCCGGCGCGAACTCGGCGTGGTACACGACGGCGCGGGCGTTGCTGTCGAGGAACAGGGATCGCAGCTCGTCGGCGACGTACCGGTAGTTCACGTTGAACGGAACGGCTCGGGCCTTGTAGCCGCCGAGCATGCTCTCCAGGTACTCGGGACAGTTGCGCATGTAGAGGGCGACGTGATCCTGGCCCGACTCCCACGACTCCAACTCACTACGTTCGGTGTGGCAGCCGAAACCGCGGGCCAGCAAGGCATTGGCCAAGCGGCGGGAGCGCTCGGTAACCTCGGCGAACGTCAGCCGTCGATCCCGGAAAACGATGCACTCGCGATCGGGGATGACGGCGGCGATGGCCTCGTGGGCGGCGGCGATCGAGAATTCCATGGCGGGCTGACGTTAGAGCACGGCCGACGGCACCGGCATTTCGGAGTTCCGTCCGGGGTTCGTATGATCCAGGGGCAGAGTTCATCGAAGGGATCCCTATGACCGAGGTCGTGATCGTCGAAGCCGCCCGCAGCGCGGTCGGCAAGCGCAATGGTTCGTTGTCGGCCACCCACCCGATCGACATGCTCGGACCGGTGCAGATGGAGGTCGTGCGGCGAGCCGGCATCGATCCGTCCCTCGTCGGTCAGCTGGTCGGCGGCTGTATCGACCAGGTCGGCGCGCAGTCCGGCAACATCGCCCGCACCGCGTGGCTGGCCTATGGCGGGTCGATCGATGTCGCCGGCACCACGGTCGACTCGGCGTGCGGTTCGTCGCAGCAGGCGCTCACCTTCGCCACGTCCTTGGTGGCCAGCGGCGTGGAGGACATCGTCCTGGCGTGCGGCGTGGAGAACATGTCGATGGTGCCTCTCGGCTCGAGCTCGACCGACGGAACCAAGGCCGGTCACGGCAAACCGATCAACTCCACGTACTGGAAGCATCACGAGTTCACCAGCCAGTTCGAAGGTGCCGAGCGCATCGCCACCAAGTACGGCATCACCCGCGCCGACACCGATGCCCTCGGGCTCGAGTCGCAGCTGCGGGCGCGCCGCTCGCTCGACGAAGGGCGGTTCGAGACCCAGATCGTCCCGCTCGAGGCGGTCGTGCTCGACGCTGACGGCAACAAGATCGACGAGAAGCGGGTCTTCTCGGTGGATGAGGTACTCCGCGAGACGAGCCTCGACGCCCTCGCCAAGTTGAAGCCGGTCGCCCGGGAAGACGGCGTGCACACCGCGGGCTCGTCGTCGCAGATCGCCGATGGTGCGTCGGCCGTGCTGATCATGTCAGCCGACCGAGCCAAGGCGCTCGGTCTCCGTCCCCGAGCCCGCATCCTGCAGACCTGCCTGGTCGGGTGCGATCCGGTGCTCATGCTCGAAGGCCCGATTCCCGCCACCGAGCGGCTGCTCGGCCGCCAGGGTCTGACCATCGGCGATGTCGATGTCGTGGAGATCAACGAGGCGTTCGCGTCGGTCGTGCTCGCCTGGGCGAGGGCCACGGGCGCGGATCTGGCCAAGACGAACCCCAACGGCGGCGCCATCGCGCTCGGCCATCCCTTGGGGGCGACGGGCTGTCTGCTCGTCACCAAGGCGCTCCATGAGCTCGAGCGCAGTGACACCGAGATCGGCCTCGTGACCATGTGTTGCGGTGGGGGACTCGGCACCGGCACCCTGATCCAGCGGGTGTGAGCACGGCCCGAGATCGGCCGGGCACGACCGCCGCATGACCCCGACCGACGCCCACTTCCGGGCCCTGTTCGAGCCGAGCGGGATCGTGGTGGCGGGCGCGGCCAGCCACCCGGGAAAGTTCGGCTTCGCCGCCTTCCACAACATCAAGGCCGCCGGATTCCCCGGGGCGCTGTACGGCACGAATCCCAAGGGCGAGCTCGTGCTGGGCGAGCCGACGTTTGCCTCCATCGACGATCTGCCGGCCGGCGCCGTGATCGACCTCGTGTTCTCCTGTGTGCCTGGGCCCGCCACGGCCGGGGTGCTCCGGCAGGCCGCCGCTCGTGGCGCTCGGGCCGCTTATGTCGCTGGCGCCGGGTTCGCCGAGGCCGGTCCGGACGGCGCCGCCGTGCAGGCGGAGTTGGTGGCGGTCGCCGATGAGCTCGATCTCCTCCTGATCGGCCCCAACGGCCAGGGTGTCGTCTCCCCGTCGTCGAAGCTGTGCGCCCAGATCGTCGCGCCGATGCCCGAGCCCGGGATGATCGGCATCGCCAGCCAATCCGGAGGGTTCGTCTCCAGTTTCGGCAACCTGGCTGGACATGCCGGCGTCGGTGTGAGCCGGGCGGTCTCGGTGGGGAACTGCGCTCAGACCGACGTGGTCGACGTGGTCGAGTGGTTCGTCACCGACTCGCTCACCGAGGTGGCGCTGGCGTACATCGAGAACGTGGCCGACACCGACGAGATGGTGGAGCGCCTCGGCATCGTGGCCACCTCCATGCCGATCGTCGTGCTGCGGGGTGGCCGCACACCGTCGGGTCGCCGAGCGGTCAGCGCTCACACCGGCTCGGTGGCCGGGCCGGCCGACCTCGATGATCGTTTGCGAGCGGTCGGCGTGACGGTCGTGCTCACCGTGCAGGAAGCGTTCCTGGCGGCCGCCACGTTCGCCACGCAACCCCTTCCCGCAGGGTCGCGCACGCTCGTCTACTCGTCGGCGGGTGGGTGGGCGATCCAGGCGGCCGAAGCGATCGAGCGGTCCGAATTGGAGCTCATCGACCTGCCGGCCGACCTGATGGCCGCCATCGACGAGCACCTCCCGCCGCGCTGGAGTCGAGCCAACCCGATCGACCTCGCGGGCAGCGAGACGCGAGACACCATCCCGGACCTGATGGCCGTGGTGGCCGACCACTCCGGCGTCGACGCCGTGATCTACCTCGGCCTCGGCATTCAGGCGAACCAGGCCAAGCTCACCGCCGCCGGCCCCTACTACCCCGAGTTCGGCCTCGACCGCATCGTCGATTTCCACCGCCGGCAGGACGCCCGTTATGCCGTCGCCGCCCACGAGGCCTCGGCTCGGACCGGGAAGCCGGTGCTGTCGGCGACCGAGCTTGCGGTGACCGATCCGGACAACCCGGGCCCGGCCACCGTCCGGAGCACAGGAAGGGTGTGCTACCCGTCAGCGGATGTCGCCGTGACGTGCCTGGATCATCTGGCGCGGTACGCGGCGTTCCGCCGGTCGGGTTGACACACCTCACTCGCTGCGGAGCACGTCGCGCCTCACTCGCCGCGTAACAACGGACCGAAGTACCCGCTCTCGACCTCCATGGCGGTGTCCCGGTGCCCGTGGCGCCAGGCCGTGTAGGTGGCTTTCGTGGCCATGAGCGAGGCCAACTTTCGTTCGGCGAGCTCATCGGCCAGCGCCGCCGCTCGGGCCGCAAGTTCGTCGTCCGGCACGACCTCGAGGACGAGGCCCATGTCGCGAGCTCGTTCCGCGTCGATCCACGATGCCGACAGGAGGAGCCATTGGGCGGCCTGCCAGCCGACCTGCTGGGGCAACATCCAACTCGATCCGAGCTCGGGGGAGATGCCCAGGGCGGTGAAGGGGTAGCGGAATCGTGCCGAGTCGCCCGCGATGATCACGTCGGCGTAGCCGAGCATCGTCGCGCCGATCCCCACGGCGATGCCGTTGACGGCGACCACCAGGGGTTTGGGGAAGCGGGCCAGCCGCTCGATGAACCCGATGGCCGGCTCGGTGAAACCAGGGTCGCCTCCCGGCTGAGCCGAGCGGGCCAGTTCGGCCAGGTCGACGCCGGCCGAGAACGCCCGCCCCGAACCGGTCAGGACGACGACGGAGATCTCAGGGTCGTCGGTGGCATCGTCGAGCGCGGCATTGAGGGCGCCGTACAGATGACGGTCGAGGGCGTTGAGCTTGTCGGCACGGTCGAGCTGAAGGTGTCGTACCCGGTCGCGTGTCGTGATCCGAAGAGCCATGGAGAGCATTCTGCACGAACGGCCTCGCTACGCTGCGCTGCGTGAGGACGACCGTGGAGGAGCCGGCATGGCCTTCGTGCTGATCGTGTCCGCCATCACCGTGGTCCTGGTGGGTACGGCACTCATCCCTCGATTCATCAAGATCCGCCAGGCGGCCGCCCGACGCCGGGCTCCGGATGCGACCGAGACCGTCGATCCCGGTCCCACGACGACGATGCCGATCGGTACCGATCTGTTCCGCGCCCGGGTCATCGTCGCCAAGCTGAACAGCAGGGGTATCCCGGCGAGCCTCATGGAAGGCACCCGTCCCCCTGAGGCCATCCTCTCGTACTTCGTGCGCGACGAAACCGCGGTGATCGAAGCGCTCGACCAGTCAGCCAGCTGAGGCTCCCCAGAGCCCCCATACTTCCGAACTGGGCGACACGGTGGTCGTGTGGGCGACGGGTTGGTCTCCCAGTTCGGGAGAGAGGTGCTCAAGATGGGCGTCTGGCGCGCCGATGACTTGGGCGGGACCGGGCGACTGCTTCGGTCCGACAGGAGATCTCGAGATGCGTCGACTTCCCGTCCGTACGGCCGGCTTCGTGTTCGGTTCCGTCGTGGGCCTCAGCGGCGCGGCCTTCGCCGCGACGCAGGTCATCGAGGAACAGCCCGACCCGCCAGCGGTGGTCGACGAGACGACGACGACTCAGCTTGCGGAGGTATCGACCACGTCGATCGGGATCGACGTGGAGCCCACGACGACTGCGCTCCCCGAGACGACGGTGCCGGAAGCGACGACGACCGTCGTCGAGGCCACAACGACCGCTCCGGCGGAGACGACGACCAGCGCTGACGCGGTGGATCCGGCGGACGTCGAGGCCTGTGAGGAAGCCGAGAACCACGGCGAGTATGTGAGCGGCGTCGCGCATGACCACGAGAGCGGGCACGAGGTCGCGGAAGCAGCGCACTCCGATTGTGGTCGAGATCGCAGCGACGACAGCGAAGTGACCGACGACAGCGATGAGACCGACGACGCGGCCGAAGGTGACGAGCTCGAGGACGAGAGCGACGACGTCGAGGACGAGAGCGACGAGGCCGACGAGAGCAGCGACGACGCTGACGACTCGAGCGACGACTCCCGGTCGGCTGGCAACAGCTCCGGGAACGGCAACGGCTCCGGGTCGAACGGGAACGGCAACGGCTCCGGGTCGAACGGCAACGGCAACCGCAACGGGAACGGCAACAACGACTGAGTCGGGCGGGGACCCGTCAGCTGGGCCCAGATCGGTTCGCCGGGGGACAATGGTCAGGTGAGTCGCCAACCGCTCCGCGGTCTTCGTGTCCTCGACCTCGGCACCCGAATCGCCGCGCCGTTCTGCGCCGGTCTCCTCGGCGAGCAGGGCGCCGAGGTCATCAAGGTCGAGCAGCCCCGTACCGGCGACTTCATGCGCCACATCGGACCGTTCGTCGCGACAGACGAGGGCCGGTACTCGCTGTTCTGGGCGGTCGAGGGCCGGGGCCGCAAGTCGATCACGCTCGACCTCCGCCAGCCCGAGGGTCAGGCCCTCCTGATTCGCCTGAGCGAGCAGTCCGACGTGCTCTGCGAGAACTTCCGGCCCGGCACGCTCAAGGGCTGGAACCTGTCGCCGAGCCGGCTGGACCCCCGACTCGTGTGGGTTCGGATCTCGGTGTTCGGCCAGTCCGGACCCAAGGCGCTGCGACCTGGCCTCGACCGGAACGGCATCGCCTACGGCGGCTTGCTTCACCTCACCGGCGATGCGGACCGGCCGCCGGTTCGCCCGGGCGTCACCGTGTCCGACTACCTGACCGGGACGTTCGCGGCTCAGGCCGCGCTGGCGGCGCTGTATGAACGCGACGCCCGCGGGACCGGGCAGGGAGCGGTGATCGATGCCTGCCTGACTGGCGCGGTGCTGCGCATCCTCGAGTGGACCATCGCCGGCTACGACAAGATCGGCGAGATCCGCGGCCGCTCCGGCAACCGCCTCGAACACTCGGCGCCCATCGACAACTACCGGGCGGCCGACGGCGCCTACGTCTGTGTGGTCGGCGCCTCCGACGCCAACTTTGCTCGTCTGATCATCGCCATGGAGCGGCCCGACCTGCCCGAGGACCCTCGATTCGCCGACATCGGAGCCCGCGCCGCGCACGGCGACATCATCAATGGGATCGTCGCCGACTGGGTCGCGTCGTTGCCGTCGGAGGAGGTGGAGCGGCGTTGCCTCGATGCGGACGTGCCCGTCGGCATCGCTTACACCGCGGCCGACATCGTGCTCGACGAGCATTTCCGGAGTCGAGGCGAGCTCGTCCACGTCGACGATCCGGTCGCCGGGCCGATACTGCAGCAAGCTCCGTTCCCGCGATTCGACGACGAACCTCCAACCGCCCCGTCCGGAGCACCCCGTCTCGGCGAACACAACGACGAGGTGTACGGCGAGATGCTCGGCCTGTCGGCTCGGGAGTTGGCCGATCTGCGCGACCGTCGGATCATCTGAGCCGAGTTCGGCGCCGAGGTATCCCGAGCGTGGAACCAGCGCGAGTCGAACGGCTCACTGTTTGGAGCCACGACGTTCGTTACCCTTCTGCTGTCGCGGGACCGAGCTGGAAAAGGTTGACCCCTTGCGGAAGAAGATCGCCACCATCACCGACGTGGCTGAAAACAGCCTGTGCACCGGGTGTGGCGTCTCCGCGTACCTGGAGCCGGGCCGGATCGAGATGGTCGACGACCTCGACCAAGGCCGGCGCCCCCTCGTGTCCGGAGACGCCGGAAGCTCGGCCGACACGGTCGGCGCCTGCCCCGGTCGAGGTCTCCGGCGCCCTGATCGCGAGCCCGGTGTGGTCTACATCGAGGAGTTGTACGAGGCGTGGGGTCCGATCATCGAGATGTGGGAAGGTCACGCCACCGATCCCGAGATCCGCTTCGCCGGGTCGAGCGGCGGAGTGGCGACGGCCCTCGGTCTGTGGGGGGTCGAATCCAAGGGCATGGCCGGCGTGTTGCACATCGCCGCTCGGCCCGATGCCCCGTACCTCAACCACACCATCCATTCGACGAGCCGGGCCGAGCTCATGGCGGCGACAGGAAGCCGGTATGCGCCGGCCAGCCCTTGTGACCGGCTCGACCTGGTCGAGCAAGCTGATGCCCCGAGCGTGTTCTTCGGCAAGCCGTGCGATGTCGCGGCGACGCGATCGGCGCGAGACCTCCGCCCCGGCCTCGACGAGAAGCTCGGCCTGACGGTGGCCATCTTCTCCGCGGGCACGCCGAACGCCGGCGCCACCATGAAGATGATCGACAAGCTGGGCAGCTCACCGGAGACCGTCTCGTCGGTTCGGTATCGGGGCAACGGCTGGCCGGGCTTGGCCACGGTCGTCGACGAGTCGGGTCACCGCGACGAGTTGACCTACGCCGAGTCGTGGGGCAACGAGCTGCAGATGCACCGCCAATGGCGCTGCTACGTGTGCCTCGATCACACCGGAGAGTTCGCCGACGTCTCGGTGGGGGACCCCTGGTATCGGGACACGGGCGACGACCCGGGCCGGTCCTTGGTGCTGGTGCGCACCGAGCGCGGCCAGCGAGCCGTTCGGGCGGCCATGGAATCGGGGTACCTGACCCTCGAGCGCGTCGAGCCCGAGATCTTGCCGGCGTCGCAGCCGAACCTGCTCCGAGACCGGGGCGCCGTATGGGCCCGCACCACCACCACGCGGCTCATGGGCACGCCGACCCCGCGTTACGAGAACATGCCGTCGTTCACCTTCTGGCTCCGCGGCATGTCGTTCAAGGACCGGGCGCAAGCGTTCTATGGCACCGTCCGACGGGTCTTCCGGAAACGACTGCGCGATCGCCACCCCGTCGTGGCGCACGAGCCGGTCAGCCGAACGACCTCGTCGACACCACCGCATTGAGTATCTCGCCGATCTGCGCACGCGAGCGCTCCACGACGGGAGGCACGGCCTCGGCCAGCGAGGCGGCGGCTTCGGCGCGGTTCACGTAGGACTTCCAGATGATGTCGAGTGCTTGTTCGTCGTCGACGAGTCGAGCATCGGCAACGTGAGACGACTGGCCAACCGAGTCGAACACACCGCGGGCCTTGAGGCTGTAGGCGATCGTGGCGCAGGGCACCTTCGTCGACAGCGCAGCGATTGTTGCGTGCATGCGGGTGCCCATGAACCAGTCGCACTGCGCGATCAACCACTTGGCCTCCGCGGCCCCGACGGGGTCGGGAGCAACCTGCACCCGATCGGCCGGAGCTCGGACGGCATCGATGAGCGCTCGAGAGGCATCGCCGTCCGAGGCGTTATGGCCGTGGCCAATTACGTGAGGGACGAGCATGATGCGGGCGTCGCTCTCGTCGAGCATGCGCCGCAGGAGCCGCTCCAGTGTGGACCGGTAGTCGATGGTGAGGCCGAAGGTGTTGCCTCGCTTCTGGTCCACCCAGACGTCGCCGTTGACGTTGAGGCCGACGAGCGGGCGGTCACGATCGGGTTCGAGCCAGTCCCGGAGAGGTGACGGTGGGGTGGCATCGGGCCGGGGGACGAGGGCGAAGGCCACGTCGACACCGAGGCGATGGCGCTCGGGGTCGAACGCGGAGCCGGCGAGCTCCTTGAGGTTCTCGAAGGAGTCGACATCTCGGGCCCAGGCCTGTACGGCCCGGCGCACGTGCTGTTCGGCCAGCGTGCGGGTCTCGTTGCTGCGAAAGGGACCGTAGGTCTGCGGGAGCAGGACCAGTGGCAAACCCTGGGCGATGGCGAAGATGCGCGGCGACAGGTTCTGCATCATGAGGTCGGCGCCGTAGAGGTCGGCGAAGCTGTCGCCGCCGGTGATGTCCATCACGGCGTCGGCGCGTTCGACGAACCGGGCGAACGGTGTGCGGATGCCGATCCGGCGCAAGGCGATCGTGGTCTGCATGGTCTCGGGCCGCCAGTACCGCCGGGACCAGCGGACCCCAGTGTGGTGGTACGGGATGAAGTTCCCGTCGACCTGAGCGGCGCCGGGGCGAGTGCCGAACCCGTTGTCGGTGGCGACGATCTCGGCGTCGGGGCGGTGGAACAGGGTGGAGCCGACCACGGAGTGGTGCAGCGCTGACACGCCGAGGTTCGTGGTGTCGGCGGCGGCGCCGAGCAGGACGAGGCGTAGGGGCGCGTGGGTGCTCATGACGGTGTCTCCATCGGCCGCGTGGGCTGACTGTTCAGTAGTAGACGCAACGGGTGCGGTGGCGGGGCACGGCCTTGTAGGTCGGGCCCGCGCCGCGGTTCCAGAGGACGCCGTCGACGGCACCGGCGGAGGTGTCGACACCTCGTTCGGCCAGCGTGGCCACGAGGAGCTCGACGGCGTGCAGCCCGCACGCTCGGATCTCGACCTCGGCCGGGCTACCGGAGGTGATGTCTTCGACGGCGTCGATGCGGGCTACGAGCCCCGGTTCGAAGTTGAGCGCACCGTCGACGCGCAAGACATGCGGGACGAGGTTGTCGGCGAACATCGTGAGGCGATCGAGGTCGTCGAAGCGTCCGGGACCCGCGTGGCCGAACGCGACGGCCAGGTCGTAGGCGCTGATCTGAGCGCGCTTGTAGAGCGGGACTCCGATCCGCAGGCCGGTCGCCGGTTCTCGCCATTGGTGGACATCATGGAAGTAGGGGAGCTGGTCGAGCAGGACGAGGAGGCGCTCGGCCGAGTGGCCCGCCGCGTCGACCAACGCCAGGAACGATCCGCCGTGCTGCTCGATGACGAGTCGACCGAGGTCGTTGAGGGCGGTGGCGAAGTGCTCCATGAGCTCCTGCTGGAACGCGCCGTCGAGGTGTTGGCCGAAGATGGCCGCGCAGGCCGCGGGGTCGAGCGTGACCAGGCCGTGGGCGGTCAGGGTGCCGGTGGCGTCGACGTGGTCTCGGAGCGAGGCCGCCACGGTGTGGTACCCGGACAGACCGGGCCGTTTCGTGAGATACGGGAAGTAGCCGGATCCGAAGTTGATGGCGTCGAGGGCGATGACGAAGGCCGCGGTCGATTCGTCGTCGCCGTGGCGCTGCCGGCCGAGATCGCCGTCGCCGTCGCCGTCGAGCGAGTCAGGATCGATCGAGGTGGCGTAGTCGGCGAGACGGTCGAGGTCGAGGTGGACGAACTCGGCACCCGCCGCCACGCGGGCGCAACTGGAGCGGATCTGGTCCAGGCGAGAGAGCACGCTCGTAGGGTAGTGGGGTGCACGAAGACGTCCGCCGGGCGGCCCAGGCGTGGCTCGCCGTCGATCCCGATCCCCAGACCCGGGCCGAGCTCGAAGAGCTCCTCGCCCACGATCCCGAGGAGGTCGCCGACCGGTTCTCCGGCCGGCTGGAGTTCGGTACCGCCGGCCTGCGCGCCGAGCTCGGTGCCGGGCCACTGCGCATGAACCGGGTGGTGGTGCGTCAGACGGCGAGGGGTCTGGCCGACTGGTTGCCGCCGGGGTCCCTCGTGGTGATCGGTCACGACGCCCGCCGCAATTCCGATGTGTTCGCCGCCGACTCCGCGCTGGTGCTCGCCGCCGCGGGTCATCACGTCGCCTTGGTGCGAGGCCCACATCCCACCCCGGTTGTCGCCTTCGCCGTGCGGCACCTCGCCGCGGACGCCGGCATCATGGTCACGGCCAGCCACAATCCAGCGGCCGACAACGGCTACAAGGTCTACCTGGGCGACGGCGCTCAGCTGATTCCGCCGGCCGATGCGGAGATCGAGGCGTCGATCGAAGCGTCCGGCCTCCCGCCCCTCGAGATCGGACCCCGGCCGCGGGCGCCACCATCGTCGACACGCCCGACGACCTCATTGAGCGCTACCTCGACGCGGTGCTGAGCGAGATCTGCCCACCACCTGAGGTCGCCGACGCGTTGGCGGCACTCAAGATCGCCTACACGCCGCTGCACGGGGTCGGTGGCGCGTCCGTGCGGGCGGCGCTCGACCGGTACGGCGCCACAGCCGACGTCGTCGTCGAACAGTACGAGCCCGACGGCTCGTTCCCGACCGCTCCGTTCCCGAATCCGGAGGAGCCCGGCGCCCTCGACCTGCTGCTGGCCCTGGCCCGCCGGATCAGGGCCGACGTGGCCGTGGCCAACGATCCCGATGCCGATCGTCTGGCCGTGGTCGGACTCGATCGGGCGGGAGCGTGGCGCCCTCTGACCGGCAACGAGGTTGGTGTCCTGCTTGGCGATCACCGCATCGCCACGACATCGGGTGCTGATCGCATGGTGGCGACGACGGTCGTGTCATCGGCCTTGCTGGGCAAGATCGCCTTCGCCCGCGGTGTCCGATATGCCGAGACCCTCACCGGCTTCAAGTGGGTGGCTCGGCCCGCCATCGTCGACCCGTCGATCCATCTGGTTCTGGGGTACGAGGAGGCGCTCGGATACTCGGTCAACCAGGCCGTTCGGGACAAGGACGGGGTGGCGTCGCTGGTGGCGTTCTGCGCCCTCGTCGCCGAGCTGAAGCTCGCCGGCCGCACCGTGTTCGATCGCCTCGACGAGCTGGCGGTCGAGTTCGGCCTGCACGTGTCCGGCTCCACGTCGATCCGGTTCCCGGGCCCGGCCGCGCAGACATCGCTCGCCCAGGCCATGGCGAAGGTGCGGGCCTCGGCGCCCTCGTCGATCGGGGGGATCGAGGTCGCTGCCGTCACCGATTTCCTCCCGGGCGCCACCGTGGCCGGGCAGGTGCTCCCCAGGGCTGATCTGCTGCGCTTCGACCTCGCCGATGGATCGCGTGTGCAGCTGCGGCCCAGCGGCACCGAGCCCAAGCTCAAGGTGTACGTCGAGGTGGTGGGACCGGTGGGAGCGGAGCCCTCCTCGGCCCGCCCCGACCTCGAGCGCCGGGCCGCAGAGCTGGCGAGCGCCGGCGCCGCCCTGGTATCGGCGACTTGACTTTGATGGGGATCGCCGTCGTGGCCTCCATCCTCGTCGTGCTGTGGGGCATTTTTCGGCTCGGTCAGAAACTCGACCGCCTACCGGTTCCGAGGAGACTGCGTCGGCGGCACTCAGGCTGATTCGCCTGAGCTCACACCGATTCGTCGCTGATGATTCGGCCGGCTTCGAGGCGCACGGTGCGGCTGAGGGCGACGGCGTCGAGGAGTTGACGGTCGTGGGTCACGAGCAGCACGGTGCCGGCGAACGTCGTCAGGGCGATCTCAAGCTGCTCGATGGCCACCAGATCGAGATGGTTCGTCGGCTCGTCGAGGAGCAGGCAGTTCGTCCCGACCGCCATCAAGAGCGCCAGCACGGCCCGGGTTCGTTCGCCGGGCGAGAGGGAACGGGCGGTGCGGCTGACGTGGTCGGCGCCGAGCCCGAACTTGGCCAGCAACGTCCGGGCCTCGGCCACCGTGAACCCGGTGGCGTCCTGGAACGCCTGGGTCAGGGGACGGTCGTCGGCCAGCTGGGAGCGGGCCTGCTCGATCTCCCCGACGACGACGCCGGGGCCGACGTACACCTCTCCGGCGTCGAGCGGTAGACGCCCGAGCAGAGCGCCGAGCAACGTGGTCTTGCCGCTCCCGTTGGCGCCGAGGATCGCCACCCGCTCGCCGTACCCGATCGTGAGCGATACGGGACCGAGGCGGAAGTCTCCCTGCTCGACGACTGCGTCGGTGAGCTGGGCGGTCACGGCACCGCTGCGGGGCGCTTCCGCGATGGCGAGGCGCAGATCCCAGCCCTCCCACGGCTTGTCGACGACCTCCAGACGTTCCATGGCCCGCTCGGTGCGGGCGGCCCGACCAGCCAGCTGCTCGGTCTGGTTGATCTTGAAGGCCCGGATGTTCTTGTCGTTGTCGGCCGGCTTCTTCTTGGCCTTCGACAGTCCTTGGCTGGCCCACTCCCGTTCGCGTTGTGACCTCGATTTGAGCGAATCGCGCTTCGTGGAGAACGTGTCGTAGCGCTCCCGAGCGTGGCGGGCCGCGGTGGCCTGCTCCTCGCGGTACGCATCCCAACCGCCGGCGTACAGGGCGATCTGGTGGGAGTGCTCGTCGAGCTCGGCCACATGGGTCACGGTGCGGCGGAGGAACTCCCGGTCGTGGCTCACCACGATGGCGCCCGCCGTCAGGCCGGTGAACCAGGTTTCCAACCGGGCCAACCCGTCGAGGTCGAGATCGTTCGTCGGTTCGTCGAGGAGGTAGATGTCGTACCGGCTGGCCAACAGGGTGGCCAGCCCGGCCCGGGCCGCCTCACCGCCCGACAGCGTGGTCGTCGGCTGGTCGAGCAACCGGGTGGCGAGCCCGAGGTTGGCCCAGATCTCATCCAGCCGCGCGTCGAGGTCGGCGCCGCCGAGGTTCAACCACCGATCGAGGGCCTCGGCGTACTCGTCGCCGGCATTGACTTCGCCGGCGGCCATCGCCGTGGTGGCCGCCGTCATCGTCGCCTCCGCTTCGGCCACGCCGGTGCGCCGCGCCACGAGCGCACGGACGGTCTCGTTGACGTGCCGTTCGCGTTCCTGGGGGAGGTAACCGACCGTCGCCGCAGGTGGCGTGGCCCGCACCGTGCCCTTCTCGGGGTGGAGTTGTCCGGCCAGCAGGCGGAGCAACGTCGTCTTGCCGGCTCCGTTCGGGCCGACGAGGCCGATGTGCCACCCCGGTGACACGACGAGGTCGATCGAGTCGAGGATCACCTTCGCCTGGTGCGAGAAGGTGAGGCCCTCTCCCCTCAAGCTCGCCAGGCTCACGCCACTCCGCCGTGCCGTCGTTCGGAGTGGCTCACGCCACTCCGCCGTGCCGTCGTTCGGAGTGGCTCACGCCACTCCGCCGTGCCGTCGTTCGGAGTGGCTCACGCCACTCCGAATTGCCGGTCGCCGGCGTCGCCGAGGCCGGGGTGGATGAAAGCAACATCGTTGAGGCGCTCGTCGACCGACGCCGTGAACACCCGGATGTCCCAGCCCGCCGACTCGACCGCGGCGAGCCCCTCGGGGGCGGCGAGGACACAGGCGACAGTGATCGGGCCGGCACCCGCTTCGCGAGCCAGCTCCAACGTGTGGATGAGCGAACCGCCGGTGGCGAGCATCGGGTCGAGGATCAGCACCGGACGCTCGTCGAGCCCTTCGGGAACGGTGTTGAGATACGGGTCGGGAAGGCGGGTCTCTTCGTTGCGACGTGCACCCACGAACCCCACGGGTGCCTCCGGAATCATGTCCAGCGCGGCGCGGAGCATGCCGAGCCCGGCCCGCATCACCGGGATCAGGACCGGAACCTGAGCCAGCCGGTATCCGGTCGTCGGGGCCAGTGGGGTCGTCACCGTGAACGATTCCGTCGGGTGATCACGGAGTGACTCGTAGACGACGAATTGGGTCAGCTCGTCGAGGGCCCGTCGGAAGTCGGGTCGAGAGGTGGAAATGTCGCGCAGCCGGGTCAGGCGGTCGAGGGCGAGGGGGTGATCGACGACGTGAGTGTGCACGGGCCCAGCATGCCCCACCGGCCACAGCCATGCTCAGGCGTGTGGCGACGGACGAGGCGTATCGGCCGCGCGACTTGACGGGGCCGCGGATCGAATCGAACATCTCTCGTTCGTGGACCGTACGTCGTCCCGGTCGACGCCGGCCGGCTATTGGGTTATCTGGTCCACGGTCGCCATCGACCTCATCGGGTTCGGCATCGTGTTGCCGCTCTTGCCGCTGTACGCCGAGCGATTCGGGGCCGATGGTTTGGCCGCCGCCGGGTTGATCACGGCGTTCTCGGCCGCCCAGTTCGTGTGCGCGCCGTTGTGGGGTCGGCTCTCGGATCGGATCGGCCGCAAGCCGGTCCTCGTCCTGGCCCTCTGCGGCTCGACGATTGGGGCCTTGACCACGGGTTTCGCCAACTCCTTGTGGGTGCTGTACCTCGGCCGAGTCATCGATGGCGCTTCGGGCTCCTCGTACGCCGTCGCCCAAGCAGCGGTGGGCGATCTGGCGCCACCCGCTCAGCGCACCCGGTTGGTCGGCCTCATGGGCGCGGCGTTCGGCGTGGGCTTCGTGCTCGGCCCGATCATCGGTGGTTTGGCGGCGGTGGGGGGCCGCCGGCTGCCGTTCTTCGTCGCCGCTGGTTTGGCGGCCGCGAATGCAGTGGCGGCGCTGGTGCGGGTGTCCGAGACGAGGTCGCCCGCCGAAGCTCCCGCCCCGGCCACGGACGTACCTCGGCGCGCTGGTGGGCGCCGGCTGCCGGTCGGCGATCTGGGACGACTCGTCGGGCTCGGATTCGTCGGGATGTTCGCTTTCGCCGGCTTCGAGGCCACCTTCTCGCTGCTCATGGATCGCCGCTTCGACGCCGGGACGACGACGATCTACATCCTGCTCGCGATCGTCGGGCTCGGCCTGGTGGCGGTACAGGCCCGAGGAGTCCACGCGGTCACCGATCGATTCGGAGAGGCGAGAACGATCAGGGTCGCGCTGGTGGCCGTTGCGGTCGGCATGGCAGTGCTGGCGCCCGACGCCGGCTGGCTCGGCCTCGGGATCGCCTTGGCCGTGCTGGTCGTCGGGCAGGGCACGTTCGGTCCGGCGTTGACGTCGTTGACCATCAGCGTGGCCGGCGCCGACCGGCGCGGCGAGGCTCTCGGGTTCCAGGCCAGCGCCGGAGCTCTGGGTCGGGTCGTCGGCCCACTGGTCGGCGGCGCCCTCTTCGAGCACGTGTCGTCGGGGTCGCCCTACCTGATTGCGGCCGTGCTCGCTCTCGTCGCCGCCGTGGTGCTGGTGCCCGGCGCCGACGGCTGAGCCTCCATGCCGACCGTGCTGAGCACGCTGCGTCCCCGCCCGGCTCGCTTCGCCGCGTAGAGGGCGGCGTCGGCGAAGCGCACGGCGTCGTCGATGGCGTCGCCGGAGCCGACCCACCGGGCGCCCACGCTGACGCCGACCCGAACGTCCTTTCCGTCCACCGTCACCGGTGGGGATAGCAGGTCGATCAGCTGGGTCGCCCGGCTTCCCGTCAGATCCGGTGATGGTGTGTGGGCGAGCAGGACGAGGAACTCGTCACCGCCGAGACGGAGCGCCCGATCGTCCGGTCCGAGCCAGGTCTGGACCTGCCGGCCGACGGAGGCGAGCACGGCGTCGCCGACGTGGTGGCCGAAGGAGTCGTTGACGTTCTTGAAGTCGTCCAGGTCGACGTAGAGGATGCTGATCCCCTCAGGGGAGCTGGCGCGCACCGCCGCCGCGGTGGCGTCGAGCTGACCGCGGGACAAGAGCCCGGTCAGGTCGTCGACCATGGCTCGGTGCCGGATCAGTCGATCTTCGCCCCGCCGGCGCCGCACGACGTCGACGCCCAGCGCTCCAGCAAGCGAGGCCGAGACGAAAGCAACGGCGGCCAGTGCCACGCCGGCCGACCGGTCCGGCGCCGCCGGCTCCGGGAGGGTCCCGACGGCCTCGTCGGCGACCGCGAGTGCCGAGGCCACTGCGGCGAGGCCGGTGGGATCCTGGGTTTCACCGGCGGCCATCTCGTCCTGACCGGCGTGGCCGTCCTCGCCGACATCGTGCTCGTCGCCGGCGTGGTCTGATGCCGACCTGGCGGCAGTGACGCTCGTCAGCGACCGCAGGGATTGCGCCAACGCTTCGGTGGCGGCGTCCAGGTCAGCGTCGGCGGTCGGCGTCGTGAGGGTGGTGAGCACGGCGATCGCGGCGGCACGGGTTTGGCGGCCGGCAGTGTCGGTGGTGACGTCGGGGATCGCTGCCAAGATGGCGTCAGCGGTGGCCGCCAGCTCGCCGGCGATGTCCGTCAGCGTGCCCGTGACGTCGCCGGCCGAGGCAGCGGCTGACGTGGCCGCCTCCAACCGGTCGAGCAGGTCGCGCAGTCCGGCTTCGTCGGGCCAGGCCCAGCCGGACTCGGCCATCTCCTGCAGGCAGCTGCGCACGGCGATGACGGCGTCGTCGACGGTCGACGGCAGGGTGCCGAGGTGGTCGGGATCGGCGTCGAACTGGTGCACGGTGACGGTCAGCTGGTCGGTTGCCACGAGCAGCTCGACGAGCTCGCCCCGGGCGCGGACCTCCGTCTCCGAGGCGTTCACCGGCTGGCTACCGGCCAGCGTGGCGACCGACGCGATGCCGAACGCCGCGGTGGCGGCGACCGCGGCACCCAGTGTCCACGGTGATCGGCGCAGGTCACGTCTCACCGCGCAAGAATCGGCCTCCTCGCAGCGCCTCTTGAGCTGGCGGGGCCGTTCGGCCCACCCCGCACCTTCACGCTCCTGGGGTCGCGAGATCGGAGTCGTCAGACCCTGGCACGACGACAACCAGGCCGGTACGCTATAAGTGACCAATCGGTAACAATCAGCGACGAGCGAGGATGCTATGGCCGACTTCTCCCTTGACCTCAACGAAGACCAGGTCCAACTCCAGAAGTGGGTCCACGAGTTCGCCGAGAACGTCGTGCGCCCGGTGGCCGCGGAGTGGGACGAGCGAGAGGAGACTCCGTGGCCGGTGATCCAGGAGGCGGCCAAGATCGGCCTCTACTCGATGGAGTTCATGGCCGAGGCCATGATGGGCGACCCCACCGGACTCACGATGCCGATCGCCATGGAGGAGCTCTTCTGGGGTGATGCAGGCATCGGCCTGGCCATCATGGGCACAGGGTTGGCGGCAGCCGGCATCGCAGCATCGGGCACGCCCGAGCAGGTGATGGAATGGGTGCCACAGTGCTACGGCACGCCCGACAAAGTGGCCCTGGGAGCGTTCGCATCCTCCGAGCCCGACGCCGGGTCGGATGTGGCGGGCATGCGCACCCGGGCCGTGTACGACGCGGCAACTGATGAGTGGGTGTTGAACGGCACCAAGACGTGGATCACCAACGGCGGCATCGCCGACGTGCACGTGGTCGTGGCCGTCGTCGATCCCGAGCTCAAGTCTCGTGGTCATGCCAGCTTCATCATCCCGCCGGGGAACAAGGGGCTCTCCCAAGGACAGAAGTTCTCGAAGCACGGCATCCGGGCCAGCCACACCGCCGAGGTCATCCTCGACGACGTGCGCATCCCTGCTCGGCTCGTGCTCGGCGGCAAGGAGAAGCTCGACGAGCGCCTGGCCAAGGTGCACGAGGGCAAGCCCTCCAACGCGGAGGCCGCCATGCAGACGTTCGAGTCGACGCGTCCGGCCGTGGCCGCCCAGGCCGTCGGCATCGCCCGCGCCGCCTACGAATACGCGCTCGAGTACGCCAAGGAACGCCAGCAGTTCGGCCGGCCGATCATCCAGAATCAGTCGATCGCCTTCATGCTCGCCGACATGGCGACCGAGATCGACGCGGCCCGGCTGCTCGTGTGGCGAGCCGCATGGCTCGGCAAACAGCGTCGGTTCAAGAATGCCGAGGGCTCGATGGCCAAGGTCAAAGCCGGCCGGGTAGCGGTTTGGAGCACCGAGCGGGCCATGCAGATCCTCGGCGGCTACGGCTACGTGAAGGACTACCCGGTCGAGCGTTGGCACCGTGACGCCAAGATCTACGACATCTTCGAGGGCACCGAGCAGATCCAGCAGCTGGTCATCAGCCGGGCCATCAGCGGGATGCGGATCGAGTAGTCGCCGCGTGCTTTCTTGTCTCGCCCGCCGGGTAGCTCACGCTGGGCTTCGATCGCGCCATGCTCGCGGAGTAAGGCATGGTCGAGCGATACCCGCCCGGGCGAATGGCGGCCCCCGGTGGCGCGTCCTCGATCGCTGCGGCGAAGTCCTCGAGCGTGCGGTTCGGCCGACCAGCAGCCTCGGGGACACGCCGAACGTGGGCGTGAACGGGTTTCTGGCCATGATAATGACTCCGCAGGGTGTCGTTAGAGCTCGTTAGTTTCGTTAGCGTTTCCGGCGGTGGCGGAAGTGCAGAGGGGTAACGGTCGGCGCACTCGAACTCACTGACGACCGGATTCTCGAGCTGGCAGAATCTCTTCGTGAGCCACGGCATCACCGAAGCCTGACTATGCGGCGAGGCGAGGCAGCTGACCTGGTTGTTTTCCGGGCTGAGTGGTCTGGGGTGTCGACGGCGCCCAGGGCTGCGACAATGACGGGGTGGCAACGACATCTGCGCTGATCCTCGATGGGCGTACGGTCGATGAAGGCCGTCTTGCCAGCCTCTGCGAGCGCTTCGGGGTTGTCGAGCTGGCTGTGTTCGGGTCCGTCGCTCGGGGCGAGGCGGGACCGGACAGCGACGTCGATCTGCTCTATGTGCTCGCACCCGATGCGGGCCTCGGCTTCGCCTTTTCCGCGGCTCGAGGACGAGCTGGCTGAACTCTTCGGACGTCCGGTCGATCTCGTGGCCAAACGGTCGCTGCACCGCCTGCTCCGGGACGACGTGCTCGGCGAGGCGATGACTTTGTATGCGACCTGATCGCCTTGTGCTTGCCGAGATCGTGGACGCGGCCGAGCAGATCATCGCGCTCACCGCCGCCAGGACAGTGGGCGACATCGAGTCCGACCGCACCGTTCGCGACGCCCTCCTGTGGAACTTCACCGTGCTCGGCGAGGCCGTCGCCAATGTGTCTGACGAGACGAAGGTGGCCGCTCCCGAGGTCGAGTGGCGGGAGCCCGGCCGAATCCGCAACCGTGTAGTGCACGGCTACTGGTCGGCAGACCTTGAGGTGCTCGTAGCGACGGCCCGCTCCGACATCCCGAGGTTCCTGGCCGCCATCGCCGAGGTCGCTGGGCGGATCCAGCAGGACGAGCAGCCGACATGACGCGCCGAGACTTCGTCGCCGGCGCTCGCCTCGTTGATCACGCCGGTGTCCGGATCCACGTCATCGACACTGGTCCCATCGGCGGGGAGCGCGATGGTCGGCCGCCGATCGTGTTCGTGCCGGGGGTCAGCGATGTGGCCGACGACTACCTCGAGATGCTGCCGGCATTCGGTCGGCGGGTGGCGGTGGTCGACCTGCGTGGCCGGGGCGGGAGCGACTCGCCCCCGTCGGGGTACGCGATGGCGGACCACGTGGGCGACATCGCCGCCGTGGTCGACAGCGTGACCGATGGTCCGATCCACCTCATGACCTTCTCCCGGGGCACGTGCTACGGCGTGGGCTGGGCGCTGGCGAACCCGGGCCGAGTGCGGTCGGTCAGCATCGGCGACTACCCGGTGCGCGAGATCGCCTTCCCCGACACCGAGACGTTCGCCTCCGACTTCCTGGGCACGACGTGGCGGGGCATGCCCGTCCGCGACCGCATCACCGAGACGGCATTCCGAGGCATCTTGGTGGACGCCGTGCACCGGCCGATGTGGACCGACCTGGCCGCTCTCGACCTCCCTCTATTGGTGGTGCGGGCCCATGCCGGCAGCCCGATCAGCGACGACGACTGGGATCGCTACGTCACCCACTTCCCTCGCTCCACCCGCGTGGTGTTCGAGGGTTCGCCGCACGACATCTTCCGAGCCGACCGATTGCGGTACCCGCAACTCGTGCGCGCCCACGTCGACGCCGTCGACCACATCGAGGCGTGGGACGAGGGTTGAACGACGACTCGTAATTCGTTCAGCCCACGGTCGGCAACGCAAGAGCCTCCCCGGCGGCCACAACGACGGCGAAGAGAGCATCGGCTCGCCTCTGCTCGGGAGTTCGCAGATCGCCGAGCCTGACGTCTACTCGGGCCGAGTCGGCATCGAGCAGGAGCAGTTCGGCCTCGGCTCGTAACGTCGAGCGGAGGAGGGGTCCGACCGCCTCTGCCGAGATCCGAAGGTCGAACTCCATCATGCCGTCGGGTGCTGTCGTCCATCTCGCAGCCGACATCGCCGCCAGAATCGCTCGTGCTGACTCACCGTAGGCGCTGGGTTCGTTCATGGTTGGGTCTCCTTCGTTCAGACCGGCACCCTACGAACCCGGTGTGACATCGAGTCAGCCTCGCCGGGGTGATGTCACGAGTGTCCCGACCACCGTGTCGATGGTCAGGGTCGGGATGGGCGTGCCGGTCTCGGCGCTGCTGGCGATCGCCCCGAGCTCGGGAACCGCCCGAGGTCGAACGCGCCATGGCCGTCCTGCGGGACGCGATTGCCGCCGGGTGACGCGGGTTCAGTCGGGCCGGTCGAGGAGCGCGATGAGCTTCTGGGGCGCCATGACGCAGTAGCTCTCGGTCACCAGCTCCCGGACGTCGTCCCAGTCGGTGCCGGAGTCGAGCACCAACCCCATGGCGTCACGGCCCCAGCCGAGCACGACGAACGGACGGCCGGTGTGGCGGAGCACCTCGAGCTCCTCGCCCGCGGCGCGGAACGCCACCACCACGTACGGCCCTGCGCCGTCGTCGACGCCGAGGACGTGGGCGAACGTGCGCTTGCGGACCATCCACCGGGTCCCGAGCCACGCCTGCTCCTCGTACGCCTCGGGCAAACGGAGGCACAGCTCGCGAGCCCGGGCCTCGATCTCCGGGGGCACATCGTCGGAGTAGCGACGCCGGGCATCGGCCATGCCGGCAGAGTACGGGCTCTGGTGGGCGACCCGACCCGGCCCTGAACGCTCCGCCAGGTGGCGCGGCGACGATTCCGACACGAGGTGGCCCGCCGCGACGTGGTCCATCCTCGCCGAACCGAGCCAACGAGTCGTCGGACTCCCGAGGCGGTGAGCGGTCTTGTTGATCACGTCCGGCCCCCCGAGCGCCTCGACGAGCACCTCGGTCGCCACGTTGTCGGACACGATGATCATCAGCCACGCGAGATCACGCCGAGTCGCTGAACGGCTCGGCCCGGGGCCGACGGATTCAACATGGACCGGGGACGGTTCGGCTCCTACGATCAGTGGATAGGCCTGATCTGGGAGCAGGTGATCGTGGACGCACGAGACCCGGGCGCGCTCGGGCGCTGGTGGCAAGAGGCGCTCGGCTGGGTGGTCGTCGGCGACGATGCCGACGAGTTCGAGATCCGCCCGTCCGAGGATCGGCTTCCCGGCCTCCTGTTCGTGTCCGGCGGCGAGGCAAAGACCACCAAGAACCGGCTGCACCTGGACTTCCGGCCGGACGACCGGGACGCCGAGGTGCAGCGACTGCTCGCGCTCGGCGCCACTCGAGCGGACATCGGTCAGGGCGAGCAGACGTGGGTGGTGCTCGCCGACCCCGAAGGCAACGAGTTCTGCGTCCTCTCCTCACGCGCTCCCGAGCCGGCGACCCCGCAGGAGCAGCCATGGCCAAGCTGATCTACGCGTCGAACATGTCCCTCGACGGCTGCACGGAGGACGAACACGGCGGGTTCAATTGGGCCCCGCCGGACGATGAGGTGTTCGTGTCGATCAGCGGTCTCATGCGATCCGCCGGCACGTACCTCTACGGGCGGCGGATGTACGAGACGATGGCCGTGTGGGAGACCGACCCCTCGCTCGCCACCACCTCGGACCTCACCCGCGACTTTGCGAACGCCTGGACGGCCGCCGACAAGGTCGTCTACTCGTCGACCCTGGCCGTGGTGGCCACGAGCCGGACACGTGTGGAGCACCAGTTCGATCCCGGCGTGGTGGACGACCTGAAGGCCACCGCAACCCGGGATCTCCTCGTGGGAGGGCCGAACCTTGCCGCGCAAGCCCTCCGGGCCGGCCTGGTCGACGAGTGCCACTTGTACATCTGGCCCGTGCTGCTCGGCGGCCGCAACCGGGCGCTCCCTCTCGACGCACACGCGCAACTCGCGCTCGCTCGATGAGCACCGTTTCAGCTGCGGCGTCGTCCACCTCCGCTACCAGGTTCTTTAGGCGGGGTCGACGACGGCCCGGGGGTCCCCGCGCCGAACCAGGTCGACAGCGCCTCGACCAGTGTCGGGTCGGTGGGCTCGCCGACCCAGGCGACGTGTCCGTCGGGTCGGATCAACACGGCCGACGGCTCGGGGACCGGGCCGAGAACTGGCAACTCCCACGGTCCCTCGCAACGGGCGTCGACGAGTCGGACGCGGTCGGCCCAGGGGGTGAGGTCGAAGCGGCCGACTTCGCCGAGGTTGAGGAGGACGGGCCGGGCCTGGTGGAGCAGTGTGTACACCCGGGTCGGCCCGCTCGCGGTGTGCAGGTCGAGGTCGGGCATGCGTCGGCCGACGAGTGGGTGGCCATCGCCGAGGTCGTAGTGGATATCGAGGCCGGTGAGCATCGCCGCGATGCGCCGGCGCGGTTCGTCCAGGGCGAGCAGTTCGGCGACCACGGCGCGCAGGGCGTCGTGGCGGTCCTCAGGGGTGGTGAGCGCGACTTGAGCCATGGTGTTCTGCAGCACCCGAGCCGCGACGGGATGGCGTTCCGCTTGGTAGGTGTCGAGCAGGCTGTCCGGCGAGGTGCCGTCGACGACCTGGGCGAGTTTCCAGCCGAGGTTGACGGCGTCCTGCACGCCCGTGTTGAGGCCCTGACCACCGTGGGGCGAGTGGATGTGGGCGGCGTCGCCGGCGAGGAGGACGCGTCCGGCCCGGTAGGACGTCGCTTGGCGGGTGGCGTCGGTGAACCGAGAGATCCACGTCGGGTCGTGGACGCCGTAATCGGTTCCGTAGGCGGCCACGAGCGCAGCGCGCAGTTCGTCGAAGGTGGGGTCGGCGTCGTGCTCGACGCTCCGCTCCTTGAGCACGACCCGGTAAGGGTTGCCGCCGTGCTGCGGGTTGACCGGCCCGATCCCGCCGCCTTCGCGACGCAAACCGACCTCGGGCACAGCGGTCATGGAGACCTCGGCGATCATGAAGCTAATCGACGGATCGAAACCGGCGAAGTCGATGCCGGCCGCCTTGCGGACCGTGCTGCGGCCACCATCACAACCGACGAGGTACGCGCCGCGCAACGAGGAGCCGTCGTCGAGCTCGACGTCGACCCCGCTGTCGTCCTGGCGGAAGTCGGCCACCTCGCGTCCCATGAGGATCGGGACGCCGAGCTCGTCGATCCAGCCGGCGAGGATGCGCTCGAAGTCGCGCTGCCACAAGGCCAGGCCGTAGTTGTGGCGGGTCGGGAAGTCGCTGATGTCGAGGGGGATGTAGGCGTAGCCCTGCACCTGCATCGCCTGACCCTCGGCCAGGAACCGTTCGGCCAGGCCTCGCTGGTCGAGCACCTCGATCGTTCGGGCGTAGAGACCGCCGGCCCTCGAGCTCTCGAGGGCGCCACTCGTCCGTCGTTCGACGACGACGACATCGACGCCCGCCAGCGTCAGCTCGCCGGCCAACATCATGCCCGTCGGCCCCCCGCCGGCGATCACGACCGCATGGTCGCTCATCGGTGGAACCTCGCCGGCCAGGACTTCGTGTCCGGCACGTCGGCGCAGTCGCTCATGAGCTCCACCAGCTCGTCCCGGTCGTGGTGCGTGGTCATCGGCGCTGCCTCCTTCTCCCGGCCGTTCAGCGCGCGCGTCGGCTGAGAGCGGACCCTGGACTCAGAGTAGTGGTCCGGCGCTGGAGCCGTCCCGTGAGCTCATGGCATCATTGCGGTGTCGTGAAACCGCACCACCGGGCCGCCGGATCGGACTCGCTCGAGCACGCCGGTGGCCCGCGCAGTGGTGAGCCCCCGCACCGGGTCGTGGTGATCGGCGCCGGGTTCGGCGGGCTGCGGGTGGCCCGAGGTCTGGCCGATCGCCGGGTCGCCGTCACCCTCGTCGATGCCCGCAACTACCACACGTTCCAACCGCTCCTGTACCAGGTGGCGACGGCGGGCCTCCATGCCGACGACATCGCCTACCCGGTGCGGGGGATCGTTCGTCGCCAGCCCAATGTGGCCGTGCGTATGGCCACGGTCACCGGTTTCGATCTGGTCGGACGTCGGGTCGTGGTCGATCGTGGCGAACCGCTGCCCTACGACACGTTGGTCGTCGCGGCCGGAGCGGTCACCCAAGACTTCGGGATACCCGGCGTGGCCGATCACACCTTCCCGCTGAAGTCCACCGCTGACGCAGTGGCTCTCCGGGCGCACCTGATCGGCCGGTTCGAGGCCGCGGCGACCGATGGTGTCGCTCCCGGCGACCTCGATGTCGTCGTCTGTGGCGGCGGTCCGACCGGTGTGGAGCTGGCCGGCGGCTTGGCCGAGCTGTATCGCCACGTTCTCTCCCGCGACTTCCCGACGCTGCCCGTCGGCGCGGCTCGCATCACGCTGGTCGAGGCCGCCGATCACGTGCTCGGCCCATTCCATGAGTCACTACGGCGTCGGGCGGAGCGGACGCTCGGTCGGCGTGGCGTGCAGGTCATCACCGGCGTCGCGGTGGACCACGTGGATCCGGGCGCAGTGCATCTCGCCGACGGTCGGGTGCTGGTGGCGGGCACCGTGGCGTGGACCGCGGGAGTCCGAGCGAACCCGGTCGCCGCCCTCCTGGGGGTGGAGCTGGGCCGAGGCGGGCGGATCGTGGTCGGGCCCGATCTCAGCGTGCCCGGCCACCCCGAGGTCTTGGCGATCGGCGACATCGCCGTCGACCCCGACAACGTGCTTCCTCAGGTCGCCCAGCCCGCCGTCCAAGGTGGTGTCCATGTGGCCCGCCAGATCATCCGGCGGCTCGACCGGTTGCCGACCGAGTCCTTCCACTACCGCGACAAGGGCTCGATGGCCACGATCGGTCGCAACAGCGCCATCGTCGAGTTCCCGAGCGGTCGCCGACTCCACGGCTTCGTCGGCTGGGTGGCCTGGCTCGGCCTGCACATCGTCTACCTCATGGGCTTTCGCAACCGGGCCCAGGTCCTGGTGAACTGGGCCTGGAACTACCTCACCTATGACCGCGGCTCGAGGGCCGTGCTCGACTGACGGCACGCCTCCCACTGTGGTTCGGGGCACGCTCAGCACGGACTCGCAGTTGAACTGGCTGTCCCAGCCCGCCTCGCCGTCGCAGAAGTCCTGACCCGTGTACCCGAACATCCGGTCACGTCCCTTGCCGGCGCGGATGATGTCGTCGCCGGCTCCGCCGGACAACGTGTCCGCACCGTCACCGCCGCCGATCCGGTCGACACCGTTGCCGCCCCGGATCTGGTCGTCGCCGCCTAGGCCTTGGAGCTCGTTGTCCCGGTAGTTGCCGGCGATGTCGTCGGCCCACGGGGTGCCGAGGATGTTCTCGATCTTCGGGAGCAGGTCGATGCCGTGGCCCTCGGCGACGCCGATCGCCAGGTCCGTTCGAAGCGCAGCGGCGGACAACGTGTAGTCGGCCCAGTCCACCCCGTCGCCGCCGTCGAGCACGTCGTTGCCGGGCGTCGACACCAGGTGGTCGTCGCCGTCGCCGCCGTAGAGGTAGTTGTAACTGGCGTCGGTCTGCCCACCGTCGAGCGTGTCGGCGCCGACATCGCCGTACATGGTGTCGAGGCCGGGGCCACCGTCGAGCACATCGTCGCCGGGACCGCCGTCCATCCCATCGTCGCCGGGGCCGCCAGACAGGCGATCGGTGCCTTCGCTGCCTCCCAGACCGTCGTTGCCCTCGCCGCCGTCGGCCGTGTCATCGCCGGCCATGCCGATGAGGTTGTCGTTGCCGAGCCCGCCAAGGAGATGGTCCTGGTCGTCACCGCCCCAAAGACGATCGCCGCCGTCGCCGCCGTCGAGGTGGTCGTCGCCGGCCCAACCTTCCATGACGTCGTCGCCCAGTTCGCCGAAGATGCGGTCCGTCCCGGCGTGACCGTGCATCTGGTCGTTGTCGTCGCCGCCGTGCAGCTCGTCGTCGCCCTCGCCGCCGGCGACCCAGTCGCGGCCGAGGCCCCCGGTCACGCGGTCGAGGCCGGCGTCGCCGAACACGAAGTCCTCGCCGGGCCCGCCGTCGATCTGGTCGGCGCCATCGCCGCCGCACACCCAGTCGGCGCCACCAGACGCCAGCACGACGTCGTCGCCGCCGAGCGCAGCGATGACATCCGCGCCGGCGGTGCCGGGGATCGTCTCGGGATCGTCGGAACCGATGATGGTTGCCGGCCGCCCGTCGCAGGTCACGCCCGGGGTCTCCGCGCCGGCAACCCCGCTCATTCCGACCATCAGCCCACTCGAGGCCAGCATGATGACGATGGCGCTCGTGCGCCCGATGATCCTGCCCGTATCCATCTCGAACCCCCGAGTGCTCCACTGGTGTGACCGGCACGGTAGGTAGAGGTGATGTCCGCAGGCCGACGTCGGTTCTGCGGGCAGGTGAACTCGGGGCGAATGCTCGACGGCACGACGTCAGCGCCTCCGCGAGGGGCGACGTGATCGGGCCCCGTGGTTGACTGTCGGCCATGCGCTTCGCCATCCAGCACGGCATCGGGGACCCCCGCTGGACGCCCGCCATTCTGTCGCCGGCCGAGACCGTCCGCTGGGCGCAGACCGCCGAGCGGGTCGGCTTCTCCGCTCTGTCCTTCACCGATCACCCGGCGCCATCGGCCCGGTGGGTCGAGTCGGGCGGCGAGGGGGTGGCCGACCTGTTTACCTCGCTCGGGTTCTGTGCCGCGGTCACGACGAGCATCAGGCTCCTGTCGTTCGTGCTGCTCCCCAACGCCCGCAATCCGTTCCTGACCGCCCACCAGGTCGCCACCCTCGACCACCTCAGCGCCGGTCGAGTGACCCTTGGCCTGGGCACCGGCTATCTGAAATCCGAGCTGGTGGCGATGGGCGGCGACCCCACGGATCGGCGCGCCCGGTTCGAGGAAGCCATGGCCGTGTGCAAGCAGGTGTGGGCCGGGGTGGACGTGACGGTCGAGGCCCGCGGGTACTCGGCTCGTGGCGTGCGTTCGCTGCCCGCGGCGTACCAGCGCCCCCACCCGCCGCTGTGGGTGCACGCCAACACCACGTGGGCGACGGAGTGGGTGGTGCGTGAGGGGCAGGGCTGGATCGGCATGATCGTGGGGCCTGACCGCACCCCGATGCTGCGCACGGTCCCCATCGCGGACATCGAGGCCTTCGGCCGGCGGGCGGCCGACGCCCGGGCGCGGTGCGAAGCCGTCGGCCGGGACCCGTCGAGCCTCGAGATCATCAGCGTGGGGTTGTGGCCGATGCTCGACATTCGCACCGGGCTGCACGCCGAGCAGATGCGTGACGACATCGGCCGGCTGGCCGCGCTGGGGACGGATTGGATGGCCTGCCTGACCTGCGGCGACGATCCGGACGCCACCATCGACACCGTCGAGTGGTTCGGTGCCGAGATCATCCGGTGAGTGGTGACCGGCCGCTGACGAGCATGTCCAGCAGCTCGGCCGCCCGTTGGGTCTGACCTCGGTCGCTCGCCTCGTGCCAGCGTCCGACCTCGTCCTGGGCGAAGGTCGTCCACCGCTCGGTCAGGTTGAGGAACGCATCGATGTAGGTGGCCCAGAGCAGGTTGAGGTGGAGGCGCTCCGGAAAGGCGACGTCGCCCTGGGCGTAGACCTCCAGCATCTCTCGGCCCTCGGCGAGCAGGGCGGTGGTCTGGTCCCGGGTCCGTTCGAGTGCACGCACGATGTCGGGCGTGTTTCCCGCGTCGGCGAACAGCACCCGGAGCAGCACCTCGGCCTCGACCGCGGGGGGTGCGGGCTCGGTGCGCAGCCACGCGACGAGCGCGTCGTGCCCGGCCAGCGTGATCCGGTAGACCTGCCGGGTGCGGGTGGGGCCGGCCGGCTCCTTGACGATGTCGATGAGACCGGCGGCGGCCAGCCGTTTGGGCTCGGCGTACAGGCGGCTGGGAGCGGTGGGCCACACGAAACGGAGCGATCGCTGGGACTGCGCGGCCAGCTCGTACGCGGTAAACGAGCGGAGGTCGAGCAAACCGAGGATGGCGTAGGAGGTGGTGGTCAGCGAGAGGGACATGGTCTTGACATTACTCCTGACGGGAGTAATGTGTCATTTACTCCTGATAGGAGTAAATGACACCCTGGGTGGGTTCGCGAGGAGGTTTCCGATGCACGCTCGTTCGCCGGACATGGCCGCAGTGGCCGACACATGGCATCACATCGGATACGAACGTCTCGTCGAGAATGTCGAACGATTCGTCGAGATGACTGGCGCCCTCGACGAGACCGAGCTGAGGGCGACCGTGCCCGGCTCGAACTGGTCGGTGATCGACACGGTCGGCCACATCGCCACGGTGTGGCAGAGGTGCACGGTCAACCGTCGCCGCGCGACTACGTGGGATCTCGTCGCCGCTGAAAACGCCGCCGACCTTGCCGCGATCGACCTCGATGTCGATGTGCTCATCGACGACATCCGGTCGCACACGAAACTCATGGAGCGCGCTCTCGAGCTGCCGGTCGATCTCGAGCTGGCGTTCCATGCCGGGCAGACGTTGACCGTCGCCGGGGGTTGGGGAAATGCTCTGAACGAGCTGCACGTCCACGGCGACGACGTTCGCCGGGCCGTCGGCTGCCCATGGGCGTTCGAGGTGGCGGACACCGAACCGTTCTGGCGCTACAGCCTCCGTGTCCTTCCCGGTTTCCTCACCGCCTACGGGGCGTCGGCGTCCGATCGTTGGCTGCTGGACTTCGGCTACGAGACGGGGCCGGTCCGGGTCCGTTTCGACCACGGCGCCGTCCACGTCGACGAGGCTGGCCCCTACGTTCCGGACGTCGTGGTCAGAGGCGACCCCTCCGAGCTCGGCCTCGCCATGGCGTGGGGTCGGCGGGAGACGACCGACCCTATGGTGAGCGAGTTCGCATCCCGGGTCGCGCCGACGTGAGTGGGTGAATCCCGACGGGAGTTCGGTGGCGGTAACGTCCCCGGTCGTTCCTCCGACTCGCGAGGCGATCACATGACACGGCTTGTCACGCTCCTGTTCTGCCTCGGTCTGTTGGTGGCCGCTTGCGGCGACGACGACGACGAATCCACGGCGGTCGGGACGGCATCCACGACGACCGCCGCGGCCATCGACGACGGCGCCACGACCACGGCTGTTCCTGCGGGCGACGACGTGGCCGAGTCGACGCTGGATGGTTCGTCGGAGACGACAACCGCCGCTCCGGCCTCCGGCGACCTGCTGACCTCGACCGTGATCGTCATCGATGTCGCCGGTGGTGAGGTGACCGGAGGGGGTCGGTATCGCGTGGCCGTCGGGTCCGCCGTCACCGTGCAGATCACCGCCGATGTGGCGGATGAAGTGCACGTGCACGGGTACGACCTCACGACCGACACCGTGCCCGGCGAGGTCGCCTCGATGACCTTCACCGCCGACATCCCCGGCGTGTTCGAGGTGGAGCTCGAAGCAGCCGGCCTGCCGCTGTTCGAGCTCGAAGTCCAGTAACGCCCCGCAGCTCCAATCAGCCAGCCCCAATTCGGCCAGCACGAAATCAGTCGGCCCGCTGAGGTGCCGGCTCCGGATCGGGGTGCAGTGTGGCCGCGCCGCGGGTGAGAGGTTCGCCGAGGTGCTGGAGCCGGCCGCCGAAGATGAGGGCGCTGAGAAGGAACCAGGTCCATCCGACGACGAGGCCGGCGAGGACATCGGTCATCCAGTGCACGCCGAGCAGGGCTCGTGATGCCGCGACGGCGAACGAGATGACGGCCGCGAACCCCGCCAGCAGAGCACGAACGGACCGGCGGCGCCGGCGCCCGACGACGAGGGCGAACGCGCACCACGCCGCCGCCGCGGCCGCAGAGTGGCCGGACGGGAACGACGAACCCGACGCCGACACCAGATGCACCACGTCGGGTCGCTCTCGATCGACCACCAGCTTCAACCCGTTGTTCATGATCGAGATGCCGACCAGCACGACGACGAGGAAACCGACCACGTGCAGGTTGCGGCGGGTCGCCACATCGACCGCAGCGACGACGAGAGCGATGATCCACACGACGGGATACCCGCCGAGGTCGGTGAGAACGTCGAGGAGACCTGTCGACCGCTCGGTGGCGTTACGGCTACCCCATTCGGCGACGGAGCGATCCCACCGGGCCAGACCCGCGCTGGCGTCGACCATGTCGAACAGCAGGCCGACGGCGAGTGCCGCCGCCAGGATCGAACCCAGGCTGATCACCAGCATCAACCCGCCGGCGACCCGCTCGTCGATCGACCGAGCCGTACGTCCCCATCGCGGATGACTCCCGAGCCAGCGCAGTAGCCAGCGCTCCTCTGCCTCCGGGTCGATCGGGTCCAGCGAACCCGGGGTCCGCGACGCTCGCCACACGGCGATCGCCGCCACCGCCGCCACGAGCAGGACCGCCAGCGTTACCGGCATGACTCGTTCACCCGGCGCCGACGAGCCTCTCGCGAGGCGCCGACACGATGCAGAAGGCTCCGTAGAGAATCAACCCCACGGCCACCACTCCGGCGAGCAGGGCGCCGAGGGTGGATTCGGTGGCGTTGCGGAGCGCACCGTCGAGACCCTGCGCCTCGCTCGGATCGAAGTGGAGAGCGGCTTGGGCGATGAACCAACCCACGATCACCATCATGATGCCGCGGCCAATCCATCCGGCTCGACCCAGGCCCACGATGGTCTGATGGCTGATCGGACCGACACCTCGCGGCTCGAGCTCCCGCTGGAACGCAGCCGTGGCGCCACGGTGAACAAAGGCGACCCCGATGGCCATCACCACCACGCCGAGCACAGCGACCAACCAGCGTCCACCAGTGGCATCCATGAGGTCACGGGTGTAACGCTCGACGAGGGCGTCCTCGCTCCCGTCGCTCGTGGTGGTCGTGGTGCCGCGGGCGTACGAGATCGTCGACCACGCCAGACCGGAGTAGACGACGACGCTGAGGGCATATCCGGCTCTGGTGGCCCAGGCCGACACCTCGTTGCGAGCCGGGAGGAAGATCGTCACGATACGCCAGATGACGTAGAGGAGCAGCCCGGCGGCGACCATCCACAAGACCAGCTGGCCGGCGCCCGATTCGGCGATTCGTTCGATCGCCCCCTTCTGGCTCGCCTCGTCGGAACCGGAGTCGGAGGACTCGGCACGCCGTCGTTCCATGGCCACCGGGACCGCCAGGGCACCCACGAGCAGATAGACGAGTCCTTTGGCGACCCAACCCACGCGAGCGGCCCGCACGAGCTGTGGATGGTCGTGCAGGAGGTCGCGGAGCGCGTCGGAACCGCTCAGGGCGCTCACGAACGACCCCGTCGCGGCCGGGTCTCGGGCTCGAGCAGGTTCAATCTGGCGACGTGGTCAGGGAGCGTTCGGCCCTCGGAAGCCGCCCGGCGGACCGTCTCGCCGACGCCGATCTGGAGCGCACGGTGCACGACCAAGATCGATACCGCCCCCAGGGCCATCCCGGCGACCACGTCGATGAGGTGATGCATGCCCCGGTAGGTTCGTGAGGCGGCGACGATCAGGGGAACGATCGAGCTGTTCGACCGGGGGACGCTCCCGACCGACGATCACACTCGACACCGCGAAGAGCGTCGTCTCGAGGGTCACGGCGACGGCGAGGGAGACGGCGTCGTGCCAGCGCTTCCACTTCGCGACCATGATGGCCCCGACCACGACGATCAGGCCCACCTTCACCAGCGTCTCGGAGAACCCTGATCCGATCGTCGTCCACGTGTCCCAGCTGGACGTCCGGTGCTCCTCCAGCCACGCGGCGACATCTCGGTCGGCATCGCCAACCGGACCATCATCGAGGAGCCACAGGTAGAGGTGTCCCAACGCTGACCAGGCGGTCAGCAGGAGCACACCCCAGCCGGCCAGCTTCCGAGCCGCTCGCCGGGGGAGCGGCCACACCGCTGCGATGCCGCTCGACTCGCTCGGCGACGCGAGTCCAGAGTCGGAAGCCGACGAGGTGGTGGTCGTGAGGTCTCTCATGATGGTCACGCGGCGGGAACGCAGACGGGAATCCGGGCGGGTAGGACCCGTACATCGAGCTTGCGCGTCGCCGGGCGATCGCCGCCGTCCATCTCCCAGGGCAGCTTGCGGGCGAGGCGCACCTTGACCTTGGTGGCTCGGGTGGCGTCGACGAGAGGCGAGGAATCGATGCGGCCGACGGCGGCCCGGAGCCCGACGCGCATCCAATCGAGCCGCCGCTCGGCCGTGACCACGCCGACATCGAGCACGCCGTCGTCGGGCCGGGATCCGGGGAACAGCTCGAGCCCGCCGAACACCCGACCCATGTTGCCGACGAGCACGCAGGCGGCCGGACCGTCGAACCACGGCTTCCCGTCGATCTCGATGGTCACCCGGGTGTTCGGCTCGGTCAGGTGCGACACGGCTGCTCGAACATAGGCCAGGCGTCCGAGTCGGTCCTTGCTGTCCTCGGCGTCGCGGATCAGGAGGGCATCGAATCCGGTGCCGGCCATCACCGCGAAGTGCTCGCCGTTCATCACTCCGATGTCGATGCGTCGCACGTGACCCTGGAGAGCAACATCGAGGGCGCCCTCGAGGTTCACCGGCACCCCGAGCCCATGGGCGAGCAGGTTGGCCGTACCTGCGGGCAGCACCGCGACCTCGACCCGGGATTCGCGTTCGACGATGGCATCGATGCATCGAC
Source organism: uncultured Acidobacteriota bacterium (assembly GCA_963732655.1). Taxonomy (GTDB): domain Bacteria; phylum Actinomycetota; class Acidimicrobiia; order Acidimicrobiales; family SHLQ01; genus CAVTWS01. Next base: position 1,325,638 of record CAVTAI010000017.1, read on the forward strand.
GCACGGTTCCGTCGCCGCCCCAGACGAGCAGACGGTCGACGCCGCTCTCGAGGAGTTCGCGAGCCGCCGTGCTGGCGTGTTTGCTCTTGGACACCTCCCGCCAGAGAATGTCGCGATGGCCCCGGTCGGCCAGTGAGCCCCGAAGTCGGTTCACCCCGCCTTCGAGGGTCTTCTTCGAATGGGCGAGTACGCCGAGGGTCGTCATGGGTCCTCAATCGTCGAGCGGTGCTCCGAGACACGTAGCCAGTTCGGCGGTTTGTGAAACCGGTCGGGGGGCGGTCTCGGCGTCGCTCAGCACGATGTGGCGATCCTTTTCGTCGCCGGAGTTGTGGAGGTCGACCGCGGCGCGTCGCCCATCGAGTTGGAGCAGCGCCGCCGGTCCAGCTCATGGCGAAGCGGATCGCCATCCGCTCACGTTTCACCAACGCATTCCTGATGGGCGAGCAGACGAGTTGATGGATCGAGCTGACCGGCGGGGGTCGCCCGTCGACTGGACCCAGGGCAGCGGCCGACCGATACGTGAAGTGCACGTCGCCCGACAGGAGGCACACGGTCGCGGGCGGATCGCGGCCGTCGGACCGGTCGGGAGTCGAGACGTCACGCAGCAACTCGACGAGCCGGTCGTACGACCTTCGGAAGGCGGGCCAGTCCTCGAGGTCCACCGATCGGCGAATCCGTTCGCCCCAGCGAACGAACCAGCGGCCCCAGGCCCCCTCGCACACCGCTTCGCTCCATCCTTCGAGATCGTGCAGGAACCCCGGCAGCAAGACGGGCAGCGACGTGGCCAGCAGCAGGTGATCGCATTCGGTCATGGCGTGATCCACGACCCAGCGCCACTCGTCCTCGTCGACCATCAGGCGGTGTCCGGGCTCGAGCACGCGGCCGTTCCGGCAGTCGATCACGACCAGACGCACACGCCCGAGGTCTCGGTAGTAGCTGAACCGGTAGCCGCACGGCACCGGGGTGAAGCGCTCCGAGGCCATGGCCCAGTTCCTCAACAACGTCGTGGCGTCACCCGCCTCGACGAAGGCCGTGAGCATTCCTTCCTCGTGAATCTCGGTCGGTCCGAGGTTCCCGAGATGCTGATAGATCCAGTACGACATCACGCCGCCGATGACGTGATCCTGCCACCACGGTTCCGTCCTGATGTCGTCGACCCACGACGCCGAGATGTTCCAGTCGTCGATCATGTCGTGGTCGTCGAAGATCATGGCCGAGGGCACGGTGGAGAACATCCAGCGTTCGATCTCGGGGGACCAGGACTCCTGATAGAGCCACGTGTACTCCTCGAAGTCCGCTACCTCGTAGTTCGACGGGAGGGAGTCGGCGGCGGGCCGGTCCCTGCGTCGCTCCGCGATCCGGGCCCGGGTCGTCGGCGACGAATCGTCGGCGTACACCTGGTCGCCGAGCAGCAGCAGGAGGTCGGGCCATTCCTCGATGGGTTGGCCGAGCATGGCCAGGCCCCGTTCTCGCAGGGCGTCGACACCCCGACCGTCGGCGGAGAACTCCAGCTCCAACGTCCACGGCTCCTCGTGCGGGGCGGCGGCGCGGCAGGAGCCGAAGAGAACCCTCAGCGGCCGTGACGGATCTATGGTTCGTATCGAGCTGGGCGGCAGATCGGAGAGGGGAGTGGGCCAGCAGACGTGTTCGTCGAGTCGTACCTCGTAGGGGATGATCGTTCCCGGCGTCAGACCATCGACGATGACCAACGCAAAGTGATGGCCCGCCACCGTGAAGGTGCTCGAGCGGTGCCCGAGCACGTCGACCGAACACGGCCGTGACGTCTCGACCCAGATCGTCGCCGATCGCTCGCCGACATGGCGCAACAACGGACCGAGGACCAGCTCGGCCCGGTCTGTCGCGCGGGACGCGTCCGTTCCTGACTCACCTCCTGGGCTCATCGCCCATCGCCTTCATCGCAGGCGGAGCGGTCGGGGACGCGGACGTCGGGCGAAGTGGTGACGTCCGAGCCGTCCAGGGCTCGGCGCAAGTTCACCACGGTGCCTCCCTCGTCAGTCGTGACGGCGACGGAGTCCATGAGTCGACCCATGATGACCAGCCCTCGTCCCCGCAACGGATCGACGCTCGGAGTTCGCCACGATCCGTGGTCCCGGACGAGGATCGAGATCTCCTCGTGCGACATGGACACGACGAGGCCGACATAGGGTTCGTCCTCGCCACTGACCGGCGAGCTGTGCTCGATGGCGTTGGCCATGGCCTCCGAGATGGCGAGCACGAGGTCGGACACCAGCATCTCGCCGAGCCCGCGGCGGCCGAACCATTCGCGCAGTGTGGCCCGAACACCGGCGATGCTCGGCATCTGGGCGGGGATCGACACCGTGAAGGTGTCGGGTCCTCGCGCGGTCACCGACAGCACACAGACGTCGTCGTGCTGCGGCGTGTGCGAGAGCATGGAGCGGCAGAGCCGAGCCACGAAGTCAGTCGAGGAGACATCGTGCCGGGAGCTGACGCGGAGGCGCTGCAAGCCGCTGTCGATCGATTGGTGGCGCCGCTCGACCAGACCATCGGTGTAGAGCACGAGGCGCTCCGCATCACGCAGGCGAGCCACCGCTTCGCTCCGGTTCCCGTAGCGCACGCCCAGTGGAGTCGATCTCGCACCCCACAAGAACCGCGTCTCCCCGCGCCCGCTGACGATCAGTGGAGGCGGGTGGCCGGCGCAGGCGTACCGCATGACGCCGCTGCTCGGGTGGAGCTCGACGTACGCCAGGGTGGCGAGATAGGCGTCCGGCAGCGAGTCGACGAACGTGTCGAGCCGGTCGAGGAGCTGTGCGGGAGAGCTGACCGCCGCCAAGGCCCGCGCGGCCCCTCGGAGCTGGGCCATGGCGATGGCGGCTTCGAGCCCGTGGCCGACGACATCGCCGATCACGAGGCCGATGGCTTGGTTCGGGAGGAGGAAGGCGTCGTGCCAATCGCCCCCGATGTCGAGCGATTCCGTGCCGGGGAGGTACGCCGCATCGATCTCGATGCCCGGCACGACGGGGAACGAGACGTCGAGCAGTCCGACCTGGAGCTGGTGGGACGCATTGCGTTCCCGCTCGTACAGCTCGGCGTTGTCGAGGGCGATCGCCGTGCGAGCGACCAGGTCCTTGACGAGGTGGCGACAAGCTGTCAGCCACTGCTGAATGCGCGGCTGGGCATTGCCGGTCGTCCACGGAAGGATGCCGTTGAAAACCGCAGGTCATGAGACTGGCGCGGCTCTGGGTTTCCCGCTCCGCGGCGACATTGCTTGAATGCGGCCGCGTCAAGAAATCGTACAAATCTGTGATGGCGATCACAGCGCTCCGGCGAAGGCCGCGGATAGTCTGCCCATTACCGGCTGCCATTCCGGCGGTCTAAACCTGAACCAACGGAGCAAGCAAATGACCACGGAAATGAACGCAAACTCTGAAATCCGCGCGATGTCGCATGATGAAATCGACGCAGTCGCCGGTGGCGCAACCACAATTCTCGAGGTCAAGCTACCGGGCGCCACCGTGACGGCGGTCTTCAACCCCGATGTCGCGGGAGTGGTTATACAATATTCTAGCGGCAAAATTGTAGGGCAGCGCGTCTAAGGCCCTAAACATAAACAGGGCGGTTCAAAGCCTTGGGACAGCTAGGGCGTGCCGGTCGGCGACGGCAAATGCTGCGGCAATGAAAATGGCCGGGCGCACGCGCCCGGCCATCGATTTTTGCTCCGCCCGGTGCGAGCGATCTACACCAGCTTGACGTTCTTCACCGGCAGGCTGCGCACCGGCTTGCCGATCGCCGCATGGATCGCATTGATGACCGCCGGCGCGACGACGCAGATCGTCGGCTCGCCGACGCCACCCCAGAAGTCGTTGGTCGGCACCAGCACCGTCTCGACCTTCGGCATCTCCGACAGGCGCAGCAGCCGGTAGGTGTCGAAGTTGAGACTGGTCATGCGCCCATTCTCGACCGGGCACTCGCCAAACATGGTGGCGCTGAGCCCATAGGCCACCGAGCCCTCGACCTGCGCGGCGATCTGGTCGGGATTGACCGCGTGGCCGCAGTTCAAGGCCAGCACCATACGATGCACCTTGACGTTGCCTTGCGCGTCGACCGAGACCTCGGCGGTCGCCGCCGAGTAGCTGCCGTAACCCATGAACTGGGCGATGCCGCGATGGACGCCTTGCGGCAGCGGCTTGCCCCAGTCGCCTTTCTCCGCCGCCGCGTTGAGCACAGCGAGGTGCTTGGGATGCTTGCTCATCAGCGAACGGCGGAACGCGAGCGAATCCTTGCCGGCCGCCCGCGCCACCTCCTCGATGAAGCATTCCATGTAGTAGCCGTTCTGGTTGGTGTTGACCCCGCGCCAGGGACCGACCGGAACGTGCGTGTTGCGCATCGCATACTCGACCAGCAGGTTGGGAACGGTGTAGCCAAGCTGCGCATCGCCCGGCTCCGCCCAGTAACCCTGGAGCTGACGCCGGTCCGTGTTGCCGGCCATCGCCGCCGGATTGAGCCACGCATTGATCGACTGGCCTGATACCCGCACATGCAGGCCGACCAGATTGTTGTTCTCGTCGAGACCCGCCGAGAACTTGCACATCGAGATCGGCCGGAAGAAATCGTGGGTTTGATCTTCCTCGCGCGACCAGATCGTCTTGACCGGGATGCCGGGGAATTCCTTCGCCACGGTCACCGCCTTGCGGACATAGTCCTGGGTGCCGCCGCGCCGGCCGAAGCCGCCGCCCAGATCGTGGCGATGAGACCTCGCATTGCGTCAGCGGCAGTCCCGACTCCGATGAAAGCGCCGCCAGCGAAGCTTCGAGATTCTGCGTCGGCGTCCAGCACTCTGCACGGTCGGCGGTGAGGCGGACCGTGGCGTTGTTCACTTCCATGCAAGCATGGGACAGGAACGGCGTCGAATATGTCGCCTCGATCTTCTTCGCCGCGCCGGCGATCGCGGCCAGCGCATCGCCTTCGCGCCGGTCGCCGTTGGTCTCGGTCGCGGTGAGGCCGGTTTCCAGGTGCTTCGCGATCGTCGCGCTCGACACCTTGGCGTTGTCGCCCTCGTCCCAGACGATCGGCAACGCATCGAGCGCAGTCTTCGCCTGCCACCACGTGTCGGCGACGACGGCGACGGCGGTATCCTTCACCCGCACCACCTTGCGCACGCCGGGCATCTTGGCGACTTTGGATTCGTCCACGCTCTTGATCTTGCTGCCGTAGACCGGGGCGTCCTTGATCGCCGCATTGAGCATCCCCGGCAGCTTCAGGTCGATGGCGTAGACCTTGCTGCCGTTGAGCTTGGGCGCGGTATCGAGCCGCTTGATCGGCTTGCCGGCGATCGTCCAATCCTTGGGATCCTTGAGCTTGATGCTCTTGGGATCCGGCGGCGTGAGCTTCGACGCTGCTGCGGCCACTCGGCCGTAAGTGGTCTGGCGCCGCGACGCGGCGTGGCGGATCGTGCCGTTCGAAACAGTCAACTCGCCGACCGGAACCTTCCATTCATTGGCCGCCGCCTGCAGCAGCATCATCCGCGCCACCGCACCGCCGCGCCGGACATAATCCTGGGATTGGCGTATTCCCTGGCTGCCGCCGGTGGACATGTTGCCCCAGACGCGCTTGCGGGCCAGGTTCTGCCCGGGCGTCAGACCTTCGGTCGACACGCGGCGCCAGTCGCATTCAAGTTCCTCGGCGACCAGTTGGGCGAGCCCGGTGAGCGTGCCCTGCCCCATCTCCGAGCGCGCGATGCGGATGACGCAATCATTGTTGGGCCGGATCACGACCCAGATGCCGACTTCGTTGCCGGCATTTTGCGCCTGCGCCGAGCCGATCGGCACATCGAAGCCAAGCGCCAGCCCGCCACCGGCGACAGCGGCGGAGCCGACGATGAATTTGCGTCGCGACAATTCGGTGGTGGTGTCGTGGATGGTTTTGGTCATGGCTGATCTCCCGACATCACGCTTTGCGGCGGCCAACGGAGCCGACCGGGTTGCCATTGCCGGCCGCCATGTGCACGGCCGCGCGGATGCGCTGATAGGTGCCGCACCGGCAGATATTGGTCATCGCATCGTCGATGTCCTTGTCGGTGGGGCGCGGCGTCTTTCGCAGCAACGCCGCCGCCGCCATGATCTGGCCGGACTGGCAATAGCCGCATTGCGGCACGTCGAGCGCCGCCCAGGCGCGCTGCACCGGGTGCTATGAATTGCGCGAGAGGCCTTCGATGGTCACGATCCGATCGTTCGGCCGCACGTCACCAACGCGCAACGAACACGAGCGTACCACCTCGCCGTTGAGGTGGACGGAGCAGGCGCCGCATTGCGCCACGCCGCAACCGTATTTGGTGCCGGTCAATCCGACTTGTTCGCGGATGACCCACAGCAGCGGCGTGTCCGCCGCTACCTGCACGTCGCGGTTCTGGCCATTGATGTTAAGTCTTGCCATTCTAATCCTCCCACAGGTCGCTATTCGGCGATGTCGTTCGTTGTTGATTGAAGGCGGCTTACTGCCAAACAATCTGCTGCCCAAGGCCAGCAGTTGTGAACTTTTCTAAACTATACGTCACAAAACACGGTCTGCCTACGGCATCAACACCGCGGTGGAATCATTTGGCCGGCAACCGAACGCTTGCTAGGTCGCGGCCCACCACGACGTTGCCGGAAAAGCCGGCGCCCCGCACGACCTTCGAATAGTGCTCGTCGGTGAGCGGACCATCAGGAACCTTATAGGGCCCGTGGCGAACGGCGCCGATCGACGGCGCGAGATGCGTCAGCATGAGATGCTTCGCGCCGACCCGCTTCGCCATCGCGCCAAGATCGCCGGTGCCGGCCTGGCGATGATAGACCGCCGGCGGCATGCCGCTGTCTCGGTCGGGTCCCATCACCGGATGCATGGTCGAATGCACGATGATGTCTGCGCCTTGCGCCAATCGTTCGACTTGGTCGGAGGTCGAGGAAGAACGCGGCGGCGCGAACGTGTCGTTGCCGGCATCGCCGGCGATCACGACGCTGCCCGCCGGCGTGTCAACACGATAGGAGGCATGGCCCGGAATATGGGTCGAGCGGATGGCGCTGACTTTGATGTCCCCGGCTGACCAGACGACCTGCGGATCATTGGAGGGAGCAAAGGTGACGACCTTTGCGATGTCCGCCGGGCCGCCGCTGAGACGGCTTTTGTCCTCGACGCGACGTTGCGCGATCTCGCCGGACGCCATGAAGGCCTCGCCAATCCGCGCAACATAGCCTGAACAGCTCAACGTATGTCCGAGCGGCGATTTCGCATCGGCGCTGCAAACCACGTCAAGCTTCGGTCCCGCCGAATTGTAATTCCAGCGCAGCAGCAGGACGTCGGCCAAGCCCTCGGTGTGATCCGAGTGCATGTGGGTCAAGAAGATCGCGTTGAGCTGCCCGGCAGTCACGCCGAGTTGGGAAAGCCGCTGATTGGTTCCTCGGCCGGTATCGAATTGGAGCCGCACTGCGCTGCAATTGTCGGCATCGTCGCCGTAACGGACCAGCGTCCCCGCCCCCGCCTGTCCATTGAAGATCGGCGGACCGCTTTGCACGCCGGTCAATGTCACGATGAGACAAGGCGCGGCGGTCGCAGGCGTCGCCGCCCACAGGACGGCGACGGCGCCGACAACGATCGAAGCCCATCGCCGCTTCATGTTCGCCATCCGTCTTCGATCCGATGTCACTCCCGCAGCAGATCGCCCTCGACCGTGCAGCGGCGCAGCAGACGGCGCTCCTCTTTCGGAAAATCGGTGCGGGCGTGGATGGTGCAGAGGTTGTCCCACATCACGAAATCGCCGAGCTGCCAGACGTGCTCGTAGATGAAATCGCGCCGCTCGCCGATGTCGTAGAGCTGATCGAGAATCGTGGCGCCCTCGCTCGGATCGAACCCTTCGAGCGCCGTTGTCATCAGCCGGTCGACGAACAAGGTCTTCCGGCCGGTGCCGGGATGGGTGATGAACACGGGGTGGTAGTGGTGCGGGATGTTGCTGATGTCGCCGGATGCGTCGGCCTGCCGCGCGCGATTGTATTCGTGGATGTGCAGCGCACGCTTGCCGGCAAGCCTCTGCTTGAGCGCTTCCGGCACCGCCTCATAGGCCCTGTACATGTTGGAGAACATGGTGTTGCCGCCGGTCGACGGCAGCTCGAGCGCGTAGAGGAACGTGTAGTGATAGGGCCGCGCTGAATAGCCGGAATCGATGTGGAACCAGAACTCGCCTTCGCCGAAGGCGCCGATCGGCACGCCATTGTCGTCCTTGATGTTGCTGACCAGCAGCACCTTCTCGTGGTCCTGCTGAGCGCCTTCGGCGCGCGAGCGCAACGGCTCCGGCGCTTTCTTGCGCGAACCGAGATCGCCGAAATAGGCCGCGAACGCGAGCTGCTGGTCTTGCGAAATGGTCTGGCCGCGGAACACCAGGACCAGATGCTTGTCCCACGCCGCCCTGATCGCTTCCACCGTTTCCCGCGACAGCGGCTTGGTGAGGTCGACGCCCTTGATCTCCGCCCCGCAGGCGGACGACAGCGGCACGACTTGCATATCGAGAACGTCTTGCATGGGGCGATTTCCTGGTCATTTTCCCTGCGAGGGGCTTCTTGGTTGACCGCATGTTAGAGCGAAATCGCCCGTGCGGGAATACGGCTTCAACCGCCGGCTTTCAGCTTGGCCTGCAATTTTTGCAGCGCCAGCCGCTGCAGGTCCGCCTGCGACGCCGTCGCAGGCCCCATGACGCTGACTTCGATGCCGGTCGCGGCGTCGATCGCCGACACCTTGACGCTGCGGCCGATCGCCCGGAACTCGAAATAGATTTCGTTCTGTTGGCGGTCGTCGGGCACGCTACGCCTCGACGACGACGTAGTTGTTCTCGACCCGAACAGGGAACGACTCGGCCTGGTACGGGCCCTCGACCAGCTCGGCCCCGGCCTTCACCGCCACCGGATATTGCCGCACCCGCAACCGCGTCGGGTCGCACCAGGATTTGCCGGTGCGGATGTCGAACTCCCAGCCATGCCACGGGCACTTCACCATTTCGCCGGGCCGCGAGCACAGGTACTCGCCGGGCACCGTCGACTGCACCAGCGCGGTCTGGATGCCGTGGCCGAGGCTGCCGCCACGATGCGGGCAACGATTGTTGAGCGCGAAGAAGTCGCCGTCGATATTGAACACCACGATGTTGCGGCCGCCCGCCTCGACCAGCTTGCGCTGGCCCGGCGGGATTTCATCGACGGCGGCGACGACGTGGCTGGCCATGGCTCAAACAGCGCTCAGTCAAGCCGGTACAGCGCGCGCGCATTCTCGCACAGGATCATGTTGCGCGTTTTTTCGTCGAGCGACGGCGGCAGCGCCAGGAACGGATCGTCGAAATCCCAATGCGGATAGTCCGACGCGTACATGATCTTGTCCCAGCCGATCCACGCCATGGTGTCGATCAGTTGCTCCGGCGTATCGGTTTCTTCCATCGGCTGGGTCGAGACCCAGATATGCTCACGCATATATTCCGATGGCGCTTTCTTGAGGTGCGGAACCTCGTCCTTGAGCTTCTTCCAGTTCTTGTCCATGCGCCAGCCGAGCGGACGGCATCCAACCGAAGCCGGCCTCGATCATGATGATCTTCAGCTCCGGATAGCGCTCGAACACGCCTTCGAGCACGAGACTTGCGATCTGCGCCTGGCAGCAGGAGGCGTGCTCGGTCATGTCCTCGATATAGAACGACGGCCAGCCGGTGCTGCTCGCCGGCCGCCCGCTGGTGCCGAACACATGGATGCCGACCGGAAGCCCGGCTTCGATCGCCGCTTCGTAGACCGGCCAGTACTGCTTCTTGCCCAGGAGATCATTGGTGCGGGTCTTGAGCAGCACATGGGCGAAACGCTTGTCGCCGGCGCGGCGCTTGACCTCGACGCGGGTCGCATCGCCGTCTTCGAACGGCACGACCACCGAGGCCAGCAGCCGACTGTCCTGCTTGTGCCAGCCGTCGAGTTGAAACTCGTTCGCGGCATAGGCCATGGCGGCAGAGAATTCCGAGTTCTGGTCACCCTGCCCGGTCGGCGACAGCGGGTTCATGATCGCGTATTCGATCGGGTAGCTGTCGAGGAACTGCTGCTTCATGAAAGCGAGGTTGCTCGCCGGCAACCCGCCATCCGGCGGCCAGCTATCGCGCCGCGACGCCAGCGGCTGCATCTTGGGGTAGGGAAAGCCTTTGAGGTAGCCCTGGCGCTGGCGCGCGCCATACGTGGTCAGATGATCCCACCAGCGTTTGTCCAGATAAGGCTTGAGGTCCTCGACCGAGCTCTTGGGATGGATGTCGACGTCGACGATCTTGAGCCGGCTGTTCGATTTGATCTCCGGCTGTCGCAGTTCGATGTTCATGGCGCATCCTCCCTGAGACGCGGATAAGTCGCGAGCGGATTATCGACCAGAATCTTCCGCTTAAGCGATTCCGGCAAGCCCTGCGGCAAAGCATCGTCGCCGTCGAACTGCCAATGCGGGAAATCCGACGCATAGAGCAGTATATCATCGGAATCGAGCTGATCGACCATGCGTTCCATGATGTCGGGCTCGTCCGGGGCGTCGAAGGGCTGGATCGTCAGCCGCACGTGATCGCGCACGATCTCACCGGGCGGCCGGTCCACCCAGGGCACTTCGGTGCGCACGCCGCGCCAGAATTTCGACAGCCGCCACAGGAAGCCCGGCAGCCAGGTGACGCCGGATTCCAGGAGCACCACCTTGAGCTTGGGAAACTTGGCAAAGGCGCCCTCGCAAATGAGGCTACCGAGCTGCGACTGGAAGGCCTGCGAATAGGCCACATAGTCCTCGATGTAATAGCTCGGCCAGCCCAACGACGTCATCGACTGCCGGTAGCTCGAACCCGGATGGATGCCGATCGGCAGCCCGTGCTTCTCAGCCGCGGCGAACAGCGGCCACCAGTGCCGGCGGCCGAGCGGGGTCTCCTGCATGGTGACGAGCTGGATCTGCACGAAGCGCTTGTCCTTGGCGCAGCGCTCGACCTCGTCGACCGCGTATTCAATATTTTGCGTCGGCACGACGATCGAAGCGCGCAGCCGCGGATCGCGATCAAGCCACTCCTTGGCGATGTAATTGTTGACTGCGCGTGCGACCGCCACGCCCATGTCCTCGCTGTAGGGCAGATGCGCGCCATAGAGACAGCTGAGGATCGCGGTGCGAGCGCCGAGCCGGTCGAGGACTTGGGCGGTGAGTTGGGAGACATCGGACGCGGCGCCGCCGTTCGTCCCTTTCCAGTCGTCGCGGATCGAGATCGGCGCGCGCGGCGGATAGGAGTTGGTCTCGAAGCCGGGGATGCCGCGCTCGACGATCGAATTGCGCCAATAGTCGTCGAAGTGCGGCAGCAACGCTTTGAGACTCGGCACCGATGGGTGCACGTCGCAATCGATGGCGGAACCATGAGCGGGCACGTGAACCGGTCCTTGTTATTGTGGGCGGCGCGGCCTCCCGGCAACGATGCTCAGAAGAACGCCAGCGTTCTGATTTCGATGCTCTCGCGTGGGCGTGCATTCGGTGGCGACGTCGGGTCTTCGAAGGCGGTGTGCGCGGTCCAACGCGCCACGCCCTCTTTCTGGGAGTCATAGACCTTGAACACCAGCGCCTCCTCGCGGCGCATGCGCGGGAACCAGTACCAGTGGTGATTGGGATTGTAGCCGCAGGCGTAGGTCTGCCCCTTGCGGTCCTGATAGATCCGCTCGGAGATGATGAAGTCGTCGAACGCCACACTGCGCGCATCGCAGATCGCCAGCGGGAAGGTCTCAACCGGATAGCGGATCGGCCGCCACACCTGCACGATGGCGAAGCGGCGCGTCAGCAGGTCTTCCGCTTCGTCCGGCAGGATGTCGCGCACGCGTTGTGGCCCCGACCACTCGGTATAGTCGTTGTGGGCGCGGCGCACGACCTCGCGGATCTTCTTGGCCTCGCGCATCTCGTCGTCGGCGGTCCGCAGCGTATGATCGAACACGACGACGCGTTTGGCGCCGCTCTCGGCTTTGATCAGCTCGATCATCTCCGGATAGTAGACGCGACGGATTTCATCCTCGTCGTAGAAATCGCGCATCTTGGTGGGGTGTGGAACGAAGCGGAAGCCATCGCGGTCGAGCACAAAGCGGTCGGTCTCCAGCCGGCCGTTGTGTATCTTCACGGTCTGCGGATCGTAGCTGCCGCCTGAGCGCTTGTCGTTGGCGCCGGGCGCGCCGGTGTAGGTGAACAGCCGCTCGCCGTTGTTTTGTACGTAGTTGACGGTCGCTTCAATGACGTCAGGGACGGTTTCGACTTCGGCGATGGCGCTCATGGCAATCTCCTTCTTCGGAACGACTAGCTAGTCTACCTTGATATTGGCGGCCTTGGCGACCTTCGCCCAGTTCGCAATCTCGTTACGGGTCCAGGCATCGAGCTCCTGCGGCGTGGTTCCCCAGGCATGGATGCCGAGGTGCTTCGTCTTCTCACGGAACTCGGCGGATTCGACGATGGCGCGGACGTCGGCCGACGCTTTCGCCAGCACGGGTTCGGCAACCCCCGATGGCCCGTACAGCGCATTCATCGCCATTACCGCAAAGCCCGGGTAGGTTTCCGCGATCGCCGGGATGTTCGGCGCATCACCCAGCCGCTCGGCGCTCGCGCCGGCGATCAGCTTGAGCTGGCCGGTGTCGACATAGCGCTTCGCCGAATGCCAGATGTCGAACATGATCGGCACCCGTCCGGCCATCAGATCGACCAGCGCCGGCGCGCTGCCGTTGTAGTTGATGTGCTGCATCTTGATGCCGGCACGCTGCTGAAGCAGCTCGCCGGCGAGATGCCCAACGCCGCGCGGTCCGGGCGATGTGTAGTTGACTGGCTCGGCGCTTTTCTTGGCAAGCGCAACGAGTTCAGGAACCGTGTTGCGGCGCGAACGATTTGTTGGCGACCAGCGCCACCGGCTGCGTCGCGATCATGGTGACCGCGGAAAAATCCTTCAGGGTGTCGTAGGGTAGCTTCTGACCGATCGCCGGATTGATCAGCAATGAATTGGTGGCGATCAGGAACGTGTAGCCGTCCTTCGGCGCGTTTGCGACAGCGGCGGTCGCGACGATCGTGCCGGCGCCCGGCCGGTTTTCGATGACGATCGATTGACCGCCCCAGCGCGCCGAGAGCATGTCGGCGAGAATGCGAGCCACGACATCGGTCGGCCCGCCCGCCGCGAACGGCACCACCAGCTTGACTGGACGCGCCGGATAGTCGGTCTGGGCATGCGCCGTGCTGCAGACCGACGTCATCAACGCGACGACCAACAAGACGCAAATGCGTAGCATGAATAGCCCCGTGCCCCGTTCGTTTCCGAAGTGCAGTATAGCGGAAAAACGGACCGGGCGGACAGGCGTGGCGCGCAGCCGTGCCGATTTGTGCGGTGTCGATATTGGGCAGCCGCCCGCGATCCGCGAGAGGCGGGCAACGCGCAGGCCGCTCAAACAGCGCGCACAAAAAAAAGCCCCGGCCAAAAGGCCGGGGCAGTACCGCCAGTAAATGGTGTGTTTCTTACAGCCGGTAGAGGATCTGATCGGTCCAGAAACGCTCCAGCCGATGCAGCGACTTGTTGAGCGTCGCGAACTCGTCGGAAGCAATGCCGCCGACCTGTTCGACGGTCCGCACATGCTTCTGATAGAGCGAGTCAACGATCTCGCGGACCTCGCGGCCCTTGTCGGTCAGCTTGATGCGCACCGACCGGCGGTCGATCCGCGAGCGCTGATGATCGAGGAAGCCCATCTCGACGAGCTTCTTCAAATTGTACGACACGTTGGAGCCGAGATAGTAGCCGCGCGTGCGCAGCTCACCCGCGGTCAGCTCCTTGTCGCCGATATTGTACAAGAGCAACGCCTGCACCGAATTGATGTCGGCGCGGCTCCTGCGATCGAACTCGTCCTTGATCACGTCGAGCAGCCGGCGGTGCAAACGCTCAACCAGCGTCAATGCTTCAAGATAGAGCGGACGAATGCTATCGAGCCGCGCTTCCCGATCAGCCGGCTCGACCGTCTTGGCAACGGCAACCATGTGACGCCTCATCTGTTGTTGTCTAAACGTTTGTCGTTGTCTTTTTATATCGACGAGGCCCTGTTTATCCCCCGCCATTATGCCGCGACACTACCGGCCCCGGTCTAAATTCGACTTAAACAACAGACTAAAGATAAAGTTTATTTTGAAAGGTGAATCATCAATTGAGGACTCAATTCTACCGAACGCGGTAACGAGCGGTTGACCCTCTTCGGTTGCCATCTGTCAACCTTCCACGGCCTCCTCGGCCGGCGCCGCTCGGTTTCTGGCAGCTTCCGCCCCACGTAAAAAGCGGATGATCCCGGAGACGTCCAATTCGCCTCCGCCCTGATCGACATAAAGTTCATACAGCGCCGCAGTCGCGGCGCCGATCGGCGCCTTCACGCCCGCCGTTCTAGCAGCCGCCTGTGCCAGCTTGAGATCGTTAAGCATCATCGCCGCCGCAACGCCGGGCTGATAGTCACGATTGGCGGGCGAGCTCGGCACCAGCCCCGGCACCGGACAATGCTCGGTCATCGCACGGCACTGCCCGGACGCATTCGACACGATCTCGAACAGCCGCTGCGGCGCCACGCCGAGCTTCTCCGCCAGCAGCAGCGCTTCCGCGACCGCAATCGTCGACGCGCCAAGGATCATGTTGTTGCACATGTTCACGACCTGCCCGTCGCCCGGGCCGCCCGCATGGATGATGGTCTTGCCGAGCACCGCCAGGAACGGCGTCGCCCGCTCGAAGGCGCGATCGCTGCCACCGACCATGAATGTCAGCGCGCCAGCCTCGGCGGCGACAACGTCACCCGCGACCGGGGCATCGACCATCGCCAGCTCGTTCACATGCGCCGCCGCCGCAACCGTACGCGCGGTTTCCACGTCGACTGTCGACGCATCGATCAGCAGTGCGCCGGCCTGCGCCGAAGCCAGCACGCCGCCGCGCGCGAGATAGACCTCGCGCATCTCCTTCCCGCTCGACAACACGGTGACGATCACGTCGGCGCCCATGCACGTCATATCCAGCGCCGTCGCCACCACGCCGCCGGCGGCTGCAAGCCGGTCGGCGGCATCACTGCCGACGTCGCAGCCGGTCACGACGTGCCCGGCCTTGATCAAGTTGACCGCCATGGGAAATCCCAGGGGGCCGAGCCCGATAAATCCGATCTGTGCCATCACGCAACTCCTTACGCCACTTTACGCACCGGTCCCCAAATCGGGGCATCAATCCTCCACCCAACACATTGCCGCTTGGAGCATACTCCAGGCAGGACTTGGGATCATGACACCGCCAGTCGCAGGCGCTGCTCCATGTCAGGGATCAGTTTTTCGGCATTGAGGCCGTCGACCATGGCGCGGGCATTGGGTCCGAGCGCGCGCACCGCCGCGACATAATCGGCGACCTCCTGCGGGTCGCGCACCGCCTGCGGATAGTCGGTCGCAAACACGGTCTGCGACAGCGCAACCTCCTGCAGGCCGAAGCGCACCCACTCCGCGCCCCAGTCGCCCGCATGATCGGGACCGGCCCACCCCGCACAGTCGTAGAACAGCCGGTTCTCGAGGTAATGGTCGAACGACAGCTTCGGCCGGCGGCCATGCCGCGGCACCGCGGCGGTGCCCCACTTGTCGCGCTGCTGGAATCCGCGGATGCGCCCCAGATAGCGGCCGATGCCGGCGGCGAAATGGGAGAACTGCACGTTCAACGTCGGCAGCTCGTCGAGTAGGCCGCTGTTGATCATGCGCACCGCCGCCACCATCAACGAGAACTGCCAGCCGAGCATGCGGCCGAGATCGTCGGCATCCATGTGTTCCCAGCGGATAACGTTGGGCAGCGGATGGATAAACACGTAGAGCCCAAGATCGGCAGCGGCACGCCAGAACGGCCGCAGCGCCTCCGAGTCCAAGGCCTGGCCCTGCAATTCCGAGCCGATCACGACGCCGGGCAGGCCAAGGTCCACGGCACAACGCTTCAACTCCGCGGCAGCCTCCGCTGGCTTGAGCGCCGGAACATGCGCCAGACCAACGAAGCGGCCGGGAAAATCATCGGCCGCCTGCTTCATGCGATCATTGATCAGCCGGCAGATGGCGAGATCAGGCTGGTCGAAACCCGATCCGCAGCTCAGCACACCGGCGTCGATGCCGGCATGGTCCATCATCCGCACATGGGCGGCGAGATCAGCGAGCAACGGGTTGAGCAGATAGCTCGGGTTGCCGTGCTCGTCGAGTTGGACCGACACCGCGTCGCGATTGCCCTTGAGAAGCTCGGGCGGGGTGTAGTGCTGCTGAAAATCAACAATCACGCGACGTCCCTTCTCACGCTCAGTGCGATGCACCAATTCTTCATTGCGGCTGCTCGCGCGCCGACATCAGCGCCAGCAGCAAATAGAAAACGATCAGCAGCAAATCGAAAGCGACCACCCAGATCCGCCCGCCATAGATTTGCGGGAACAACCCTTCGACCGCCACCATCGAAATGACCGCTGTCAGCCACACAACCACACCCCACGGCGCGGCGAGCCACAGACCGACGGCCGCCACCAGATCGATCACACCGAAAAAGACCGTCGCCACCTGGAAGGACGTCGTCAACTCTTCAAAGGCCGTGCCGGCATAGGTCAGGAATCCGCAGACCACCGCCCAGTGGTAAAGCCCCTTGGCGAGCGCGATCCCCGCCATGACCCGCAGGAACACAACCAGCCGGGACGACCAGCGATCGGGGGCGCCCTGTTGCTCGCCGGCGTGCACCGGTTCGAGCGACCTGCGTTGTTCGGTCCCGATTGGATCGCTCATGGCCCCGCACGCCTCTCCGCCACGCAGTGATGCCCGGTCGGAACCGGCGTGACAATGCGAAATTCGGCCCGCCGCATGTCTCGCGGACCACGGACCAGAGCCCCGGTGGCGGGCATCGCTGGAAACGGCTACAAACCCGCTGCGGAAACGGAAGCAATTCCATGGCCATCAAATACGGCAGACCGATCGGAATAGACCCGCCGCGTCTCACCCCTGTCCGGGCCGAGCCATCGGGCGAGGCCGAGCGACTGGATTTGACCATTCGTCCGCGCCGCGGCCGCAAAGCCGAGTGGGCACGGCGGCTGGTGCGCGAGACTGTGCTCACCACCGACGACCTGATCTGGCCGCTGTTTGTGATCGACGGCTCCAATACCCGCGTACCGGTCGCCTCAATGCCGGGTATCGAGCGGGTGTCGGTCGATCAGGCGGTCCGTGAGGCCGAGCGCGCCGCCAAACTCGCGATCCCCTGCCTCGCGCTGTTTCCCTACACCGATCCGACACTGCGCGACGACGACGGCACCGAGGCGCTCAACCCGGATAACCTCGTGTGTCGCGCCATTCGCGCCATCAAGAACGCGGTGCCGGAGGTCGGCATCCTCTGCGACGTGGCGCTCGACCCCTATACCAGCCATGGCCATGACGGCCTGCTGCGCGACAGCGCGATCGTCAACGACGAGACGGTGGCCGTGCTGGTGCGGCAGGCGCTGGTCGAGGCGGAAGCCGGCGCCGACATCATCGCACCGTCCGACATGATGGACGGCCGCGTTGGCGCGATCCGCGCCGGACTCGATGCCGCCGGATTCACCGACGTGTCGATCATGGCCTATGCGGCGAAATACGCCTCCGCGTTTTACGGGCCGTTCCGCGATGCCGTCGGCTCGTCGGCGACGCTGATCGGCGACAAGCGCACCTATCAAATGGACCCGGCCAACACCGACGAGGCATTGCGCGAGGTCGCCCTCGATATCGACGAAGGCGCCGACATGGTGATGGTGAAACCCGGTATGCCGTATCTCGACGTGCTGCAGCGCGTGAAAGACCATTTCGGCATGCCGACCTTCGCGTACCAGGTGTCGGGCGAATACGCGATGATCATGGCCGCCGCGCAAAACGGCTGGCTCGACGGCGACAAGGCGATGATGGAAAGTCTGATCGCATTCAAGCGGGCGGGCGCCGATGGCGTGCTGAGCTACTTCGCGCCTCGCGTCGCCGAAAAACTGAAATCAGCCTGACGCTCCGAACGCCGTCGCGCACATCAGTATCGGGAGAGTTCCCCCTGCGCTGCGATCCCATCGACGCCAAGGCTCCCGTCCATGGCTGCGTCGCCGTTTGCGGCTGCGCATCACGGCGTAGCTTCTTGAAGTCGGTCAGCGCCGTGGGCGCAGCAAGCGTCCTGCCGGTACCCGCCGCCTTGGCCGAAGACGCCGCCCCGGGCACTGCCAAGCCGCACCGCGTCGACGTGCACCATCACATGTTTCCGCCGTTCGTCCAGGAGCGCTGGAAGAAGGACAATGTCCGCACGGCGCCGGTGGCGATGCGCTGGACGCTCGACGCCACGCTCGAGCAAATGAACAAGGGCGGCGTCGCCACCGCCATCCTGTCGATGGCAAGCGGCGGACTCAATCTTCCGAAGCTGAACCTGGACGCCAATCGCGCCATGACGCGGATGGTCAACGACTATGCCGCCAAGGCGCGCAACGATCACCCGGGACGGTTCGGCCTGTTCGCGCACGTTCCGTTGCCGGACGTCGACGGTACACTCAAGGAAATCGAATACGCCCTCGACCAGCTCAAGGCCGACGGCATCGGGCTGAGCACCAGCTACGGCAACATGTTCCTTGGCGATCCCGATTTCAAACCGGTGATGGACGAGTTGCAACGCCGGCGCGCCATCGTCTACGTGCACCCCAACCGTCCTGACTGCTGCGATACGCTCACGCCGCAGGTGCCGGGATCGTTCACCGAATATCCGCAGGACACCAACCGGACGGTGATGAGCCTTCTGTTCAGCGGCACCTTCACCCGGACCCGCGACGTCCGCTGGATCTTCTCGCACGGCGGCGCCGCGGTGCCGCTGCTCGCCGGACGGGTGAACTCGCTCGCCAAAATCCAGCTCAAGAATGCCGCGCAAGTGCTGCCCGACGGCATCGATTTCGAGCTCAAGCGGCTCTACTACGAAACCGCCAACGCCGCCTATTCGCCCAACATGGCCGCATTGCTCAAATTCGCCCCGGCGTCGCAGGTGCTGTTCGGGACCGACTATCCGTATGTGTCGGTGGTCGAGAATGTCGCCGACCTGGGGAAGGCCGGATTGTCGGCAGCCGACCTCAAGGCCATCGAAAACGAGAACGCCATCCGGCTGATGCCGCGGCTGAAAACGATATAGCGCCGCCTCTCAAGCGCCAATTCCGGCGATACATTTGCGCAGCGACGCGATCAGATCCGCACTGTCGCCGAGGTGCTTCTCCTCCGCATCGACGATCTTGCTGAATGCGCGCTTCTTGAGGCCAAGCACGTCGATATGCGCGGCCGCCTCCGGACCCGCAGCATCGCACACGATGTCGATCAAGCGATCGGTCGCGTGCAAACGGCCGAGCAGATAGTCGTTCTCGCGGTAAGAGCGAGAGAGGAACGCGGCGAAATGGGCAAAACCAATGCCCTTGAGGCTGGCGATCCCTTCGAAGCCCTTCAACGTGCGGGTATCCTGCGGGCTGATCCGATCGACCAGGATCTCGTTGAGCTCGCCGACATCGAGCGCGCCGGTGATCGGGAACGTCAGCACGTCCCAGAACGGAAATCCGAGGTAGTTGACCAGCACTTCGCGCCGGGCGTCGGGATGCCATTGCGCGGGGTCGAGCGAGGCCATGAGCTCGTCGAGATCGCGCGTGCTGTCGTCGAGCTTGATCTCGGCCGCCAGCGCCTCGATCAGGCGATCGAGCTTGTCGAAATGACGCTCGACGAATGACGCCGCATAGGCGTGCAGGTTGCGGACCTCGTCCGGCGTCGGCTGCTCCGGGATAAAGTCGTGCACGAGACCGTAGATCCCAGCGCTGAAATAGTCGGGTCGCTCCTTGTGCCGGAGGTTGTCAAGCCGCGCATAGAACGCGCGCTTAAGGCGGTCGACCACCAGCGGGTCGAGCCCATTGAATTGCGCATGGTCGATCTGCTGATAGAGCCTGTTTTGTCCTTCGATCAGGAAATGCAGCCGCCGCTCCCGGTACTTCACGTCGAAAGCCAACAGATAGCGGACCCAGACCGGCATTTCCCCGGGGCCCGCCGTTTCGAATTCGAGCGCCCGGGTTTCATCGCTTTCATACACGACGCCCTTGCGAACCGCCCAGGCATCGATGATCTCCGACATCACGCGGGACATCGGCGATCTCTCCGGCGCGCCGCGGAGCTTGACGATGAGTTGCGCGCCGAACGCACGCACCGAAGCAAGCTTGAGGCGAACATAGGCCTGATAGGCAAAGCCCGCGTCGCGCGCGACCCGCTCGTTCACCTGCTCGCGCCAGCCACGCACCTCTTGCGCGCTCGCCGCGCCATCGAGCGATGCCGGCAGCACGCCCGCCACCAACCGGCTGACCTGCGGCCTGGCGCTGTCGTTGATCGCACGCAGCCGCCGCACGCTTTCGTTGCGCTCGATCACCCAATTGAGCTCGTTGGTCACCGGCTGGGCGCCCGGGATGTCCGACATGGCGCCGCGCAACGTGGCGAAGAAGCCCGGGATCCGTTGGCGCTGCATCATCACCGGTGGCGCCGGATGCGGCTCGATATAGACCAGACGGCGGTCGACCTGCCGATAGGCCGGCCGTCCCTGGATCGCCGAGATCGCAAGCTGGAACGGCCGGTTGTTGAGGACCGCGCCGTCGATGAACGGCGTCGCCGCCGGATCGACATCGGCGCGCAGGTGATCCTCGAACGAGCGGGCGATGAAGTCCTCGCGCCGGGGCCAGGACGCGCCACGCGACGCAATCACTTCGTCCATCTCGACGATCCGCGTCGGCGGAAACGCGCCGGGAAACGACGACGTGGCGCGTGCGGCAAAGGCCAGCGAGGGCGCGTTGTCGAGGTCGAAATCGCTTTCCACCGTGCCGTCCGAACGCCGGCGATAGCTGAACCGCAGGACATGGCTGTGGTCGCGTTCGTGGATCAGCGGCGGATCGTGAATTTGCACGAGCTGGTGATAGCCGTAGAAGTCGGTCAACGACACGAACAGATCGAGCGTGTGTCCGGACGGCAGCAGCGATTGGGTCGGCTGCTCCGGTACGCCCATCGACGTCACCGCGTCATACATCAGTCCGGCCATGATGCGGCCGTCGAGCGGCGGACGGAACCAGCGCGAACGCACGAACAGCGACAGCTTCTGGCGCACCTCGATATCCCGGATCGCGCCCATCATGCCGGTCTTGGCAGCGCCCCAGAAGAACGGCTTCAGGAACCACTTGCTCCAGGCGCCGGCGCGCGTGTCGGGCGACAGCAGCACCGTGACGTCGGCATTGTCGAGCCAAAGATCACGCATGCTCTCGGTGCGCAGATCGTGGCTGAGCGCGCGGGCCAGCATCGTGCCGACGATGCCGCCGGCTGACGCGCCGGCGATGATGTCCACGACGACGCGCAAGTCGATGGTCCGGCCGATGTCGCGCAGCAGCTCAAAATAAAATTCCTCGGTGTCGTATTCGGAATCGCCACGGTCGATACGATCGAAATACGACGCAGCGGGCCGCTGCGTGCGGTCGGAAATCCGGTGCAATGCGCTCGACGCGCGCACCAGCTTGAGAATCTCCTTGCTGATGCCATGCATGTAGATGGCGAGCGAGACCCCGCCAAAGCATACGAGCGCAATACGTAGTTCCTTCTCGCGCACGGCTGCGGCTCCTACCCGCAGTGATTCGCGGGTAAAGGCCAATCATGTCCGGATATCGTTCGGGGTAAAAGCCATTATTCCATCGCCGTCGCCGCCTCAATCCGCACCGGGGCGTAGCCTTCCTGGCTCAGCCGCTCAAAGATTTCGTCGTTATGCGCGCGGCCGCGCGTCTCCACCGTGACGTCGAGCTTGGCGCCCTTGGCCGGCACATCGAGAAACAGCCGCCGGTGATCGACCTCGAGGATGTTGGCGCCGAGATCGCCCAACAAGGTCGCGATCTGTCCGAGCGCGCCCGGGCGGTCCGGGATCACCAACCGGAACGACGCGATGCGTCCCTCGCGTTCGAGCTCGCGCACCATGATGGTCGACAGCAGCCGCGGATCGATGTTGCCGCCGCACAGGATCAGCCCGACATTGCGGCCGCGGAAGCGTTCGGGCTTGCGCAGCATGGCGGCAAGCCCCGCCGCGCCGGCGCCTTCCGCCATCGTTTTCTGCAAGGTGAGATAGGCATTGACCGCGCGCTCGATCGATTGCTCGTCCACCAGCACGATCTCCGACACGAGTTCGCGCACGATCGGCAGCGCCAGTTTGCCGACATTCTTCACGGCGATGCCTTCGGCCAGCGTTGGCCCGCCAGAAGGCCGCTGCTCCCCGGTCAAGGCATTCCAGAACGAGGGATAGAGCTCCGCCTCCGCCCCGACGATGTCGATCGCCGGGTTGATCGCACGTGCCGCGATCGCATTGCCGGCGATCAGTCCGCCGCCTCCGATCGGGATCACGAGCGTATCGAGATCGGCGACGTCCTCCAGCATTTCCAGCGCGATCGTCCCCTGCCCGGCGATGACCAGAGCGTCGTCGTAAGGATGGACCCAGGTCAGACCGCGTTCGCGCGCGATCGCTTCCGCCTTGGCCTGCGCCTCCACCAGGGTTTCGCCGTCCAGCACGACACTGGCGCCGTGCGCTTGCGTCGCCTCGATCTTCACCAGCGGGGTCGTCACCGGCATCACGATGGTGGCGGGGATCGACAGCCGTGCCGCGTGGTAGGCCACCGCCTGGGCGTGGTTGCCGGCCGACATGGCGATGACACCCAGACGCCGCTCGGCGGCGGTCAGCGATGCCAGCTTGTTGAGCGCGCCGCGCTCCTTGAACGAGTTGGTGACCTGGAGATTTTCGTATTTGACGTGCACCCGGGCGCCGGTCAGCGCGGACAGGCGGGGTGCCGGCAGCATCGGGGTGCGCAGCACCTGACCGGCGATCGTGCGACGCGCGGCCTCGATATCGGCGGCGGTGACGCTCATGCCCCGATCCTGTCCACCGGCCGCGCCCCGCGCCGCCGCTCGCCGACAAATGCCCGTGCCTCTTGCGTCACAACGGTTTACTCTCCATCTGGCGTTGGATTCGATGAGGATAGCAGGGACTGCCCATGACCGACAGCGAACCCAGACGGATCGGCGTGTCGATCGAGCTCAAACCGCATGCCTTCGACCCTTTGGCTCATCCCGAACTGTTCGAAGGCGTGCTGGCGCGCCGGCTGATCGCCTTCGTCATCGACTTGATCATCATCGTCATCCCGGTCGTGCTGGCCGGCCTGTTCATGGCGGCGGCGACCATCGCCACCCTCGGACTGGCGGTGGTATTTTTTGCGTTCCTGTCGCCGCTCTACTGGCCGCTGATCGTCATCTGGGCGCTGTGCTACTACGGCTACACGTTCGGGAGCCCCGCCTCCGCGACCATCGGCATGCGGATCATGGACCTGGAGATGCGCACTTGGTACGGCGCGCCCGCCTACCTCGTGCTCGGCGCCGTGCATGCAATCGTCTACTGGCTGACCATCTCGTTCCTGACCCCGTTAGTCCTGCTGGTCGGGTTTTTCAACAGCCGCAAGCGCCTGCTGCACGACATGGTGGTCGGGACGGTGGTGATCAATAATTCGGCACGTGCGCAGATGATCCGGGAGCACCGCGCCTGAAGCGCGCAAACCCGTTTGACTTGGACGGCTCCCGCAGGCGATCCTAACCAGTGGAGTGGATTTGACATTCGCTACCCACCTGGCAGCAAGCGCGCGATGCGAATGTCAAATCCAAAACTCCACTAGCGGCCTATACTTGCTAGTGGTCCTTTGATTCTAACATTCGCAAAATCGTCCGCGGAAATGGGATGCGAATGTTAAAATCGGACCACCAGCGCGGGGAGCGGATCCAACGGCGGAAGGGCAGCCGAGCACTGTGACACAGCATTCGCGCAATACGCCGCAATTCTACCTGACGGCGCCCTCGCCCTGCCCTTACCTGCCGGGGCACGAGGAACGGAAGGTCTTCACCCATCTGGTCGGCGAACGCGCCGCCGAACTCAACGATCTTCTCACCCATGGCGGCTTCCGCCGCAGCCAGTCGATCGCCTACCGCCCGGCATGCGAAACCTGCCGGGCCTGCGTGTCGGTCCGCGTCATCGTCGATGAATTCAAGCCGACGCGCAGCATGCGCCGCGTCCAACAGCGCAATGCCGACCTGGTCGGCGATCTGCGCACGGCGGTGCCGACTTCGGAACAGTATTCGGTGTTCCGTTCATACCTCGACCTGCGTCACCGCGATGGCGGCATGGCCGACATGACGGTGCTGGACTACGCCATGATGGTCGAGGACAGCCATGTCGAAACGCGGCTGGTGGAGTACCGCCGGCGCGGACCGGACAGCGCGATCAACGGCCGCGGCAGCGGCGAGCTCTTGGCTGTGGCACTGACCGACGTGCTCGGCGATGGGCTGTCGATGGTCTATTCGTTTTTCGATGCCGATCATCAGCCGCGGTCGCTGGGCACGTTCATGATCCTCGATCACATCGCCCGCGCCCGCCGCATGGGACTGCCGTATGTCTATCTCGGCTATTGGGTGCGGGGCTCGCGCAAGATGGACTACAAGGGCCGCTTCATGCCGCAGCAGCGCCTGACCAGCGACGGCTGGAAACGCAGCGGCGGCTAGATCATATACCAAGCCCCTACTACGCCTCCGCATCCATCGACGCCAGCGCCGCGCGGTCGCGCCGACGATCGCCAGAGCAGCCCGTGCCTGGGCGCCAACGCAAACGCCAGCACGAACATCGCCGACTGGATCAGAACGATGCAGGCGCCAGTGGCGCCGTCGATATGGAAACTGACGATGGTGCCGACCGCGGCGGACGTCACCGCGACCGCCACCGCAATCACCAGCATCCGCTCGAAGCTATTGGTCAGGAGATAGGCGGTCGCGCCCGGCGCGATCAACATGGCGATCACCAGGATGATACCGACCGCTTTGAGCGAGGCCACAATTGTGAGCGACAGCAGGATCAGCAGCCCGTAGTGGAGCATCCGCACCGGAATGCCGATCGAGCGGGCGTGATTGGGGTCGAAGCAATACAGCAGCAGGTCGCGCCGCTTCAAAAGCACGATGGCCAGCGTGCCGCCGGCAACCACAGCGGTCTCGACCAGATCGCGGATGGTCACGCCCAGCACGTTGCCGAACAGGATGTGCAGCAGGTGCTGATCGGTCTCCACCTTGGTGAACATCACGAGGCCGAGCCCGAACATCCCGGAGAACACGATGCCCATGACCGTGTCTTCCTTGATGCGGCTGTTTTCCTTGAGATAGCCGGTGAACAGCGCGCAACCGAGCCCGGCGACGAACGCCCCGAGCGCGAGCGGCAAGCCGAGCACGAAGGCGAGAACGATCCCCGGCAACACGGCATGGGAGATGGCATCGCCCATCAGCGACCAGCCCTTAAGCACCAGATAGCAGGACAGCACCGCGCAGACCGCGGCGACCAGCACCGACACCACGAGCGCGCGCTGCATGAACGGATACGACAGCGGCACCGCGATCCAATCGAGCGCGGTCATGCCGTCACCTCCGCGCCGGCGTGCCGACGCCGGCGTGCCGCCAGGAGGCCGTGCTTGGGTGCGAAGATAGAACGCCACCAGGAACAGCAGGGTCTGCAAGCGTCACGATCACGCCGCCGGTGGCGCCATCGAGGAAATAGCTGATGTAAGCGCCGACGAAACTCGTGGTCACGCCGAGCGCGACGCTGATCACGATCAGCCGCCCGAAACGATCCGTGAGCAGATAGGCGGTGGCGCCCGGCGTGACCACCATGGCGATGACCAGGCAGGCGCCCACGGTCTGCAGCGCCGCCACGGTGCAGGCGCTCAGCAGCGCGAAAAACGTCACCTTCAACGCCGTGGTTTTGAGCCCGATCGAGCGCGCGTGGCTCTCGTCGAAGAACGTCACCATCAGGTCCTTCCAGAGAAAGATCATGACGATAAGCGTGACCCCGGCGATGATCGCGACCTGAACCACATCCTCATCGGCGATGGCGAGAATATTTCCGAGCACGATGGTCTGGATGCTGACCGAGGTCGGCCACAGCGAGGCCATCAGCAACCCCAACGCAAACAGCGCGGTAAAGACCAGCCCGATCACCGCGTCCTCGCGCAGCCGCGTCTGCTGCTTGACGAACGTCATGCTGAGCGAGGCGAGGATGCCGGCAAAGAACGCGCCGATCGCGAATGGCGCGCCGACGATGTAGGCGGCAGCGACGCCGGGGACGATGGAATGGGCCAGCGCGTCGCCCATCAGCGACCAGCCCTTGAGCATCAGATAGGCGGACAAAAACGCGCAGACGCCGCCGACCAGGGCGCTCACCCACATCGCCTTCAGCATGTAGTTGTAGCTGAACGGCACCAGCAGTTCGGCGAGCCACTCGGCCATCTCAAGAGCCGTCCGAACTTGGGCGCGACTTATCGCCGTAGAATACCAGCGGCCGCTCGTCGTCGGTCAGCACCGTGACACGGCGGGCATCATCGTCGTCGTGCAAGCGCGCGGCCGCCGAGCTGGAAATTGCGCAGCACGCCGCCGAACGCCCGCTCGAGGTTGGCCTGGGTGAAGACCTCGGCGGTCGGGCCTGCCGCCAGCACGGTGCGGTTGAAGAGCACGACCGGTCGCAGAAATCCGGGACGCTGCCGAGATTATGGGTCGAGACCAGCATCAGGTGGCCCGACGCGCGCAACTCGCGCAGCAGCCCGATGATCGCGGCCTCGGTCTTCACGTCGATGCCGGTGAACGGCTCGTCGAGCAGGATGATGCGGCCTTCCTGCGCCAGCGAGCGCGCCAGGAACACCCGCTTCTTCTGGCCGCCGCTCAATTCGCCGATCTGCCGGTCGCGATAGGCGCTCATGCCGACCCGTTCCAGCGCCTGGTCAACCTTGTAGCGATCGGCGCGCGAGGGCATGCGCAGGAAGTTCATGTGACCGTAGCGGCCCATCATCACCACGGTCTCGACCAGCACCGGGAAGTTCCAGTCGACGTCTTCGCTCTGCGGCACATAGGCGACGATGTTCTTCTTCAGCGCCTCATCGACCGGCATCCCGCAGAGCCGCACCTCACCCGCCGACGGGCGCACGAAGCCCATGATCGCCTTGAAGATCGTTGACTTGCCGCTGCCGTTGACGCCGACCAGCGCGCAGATCGTACCGGGATCGAGCTCGAACGACGCATCGCGCACGGCGGCGAAGCCGTTTGAATAGGTCACGCTCAGATTGCGCACCGAGATGCTGGCGCCGTTCGGCAGCAGGTCCGATGCGGCGGCGGCCGCGGGCGCCGGTGCGTTCACCTGCCAAACCCCTTTGCGATCGTCTCGACCGTCACCTTCAGCAGATCGAGATAGGTTGGGACCGGTCCGCTGGCCGCGCTGAGCGAAATCGACGTAGAGCACGCCGCCGTAGCGCGCACCAGTCTCGCGCGCGACCTGCCGGGCGGCACGGTCGGAGATCGTGCTTTCGCTGAACACCACCGGAATTTTGTTCTTGCGCACGAGGTCGATGACGCGGCGGACCTGCTGCGGCGTGCCCTGCTCGTCGGCATTGATCGGCCACAGATAGGCTTCGCGCAGGTCGTAGTCGCGCGTCAGGTAGCTGAAAGCGCCTTCGCTGGTCACCAGCCAGCGCTGGTTCTTCGGGATTGCCGAGAGCCGTTTGCGCAGCGGCTCATCGAGCGCCTTGATCTGCGCCGAATAGGCGGCGGCGTTCTTGTCATAGGCGTCGGCATTGGCCGGATCGTGTTTGGCCAGCGCCTTGCGGATGTTCTCGACGTAGATCAGCGCGTTGGTCGGCGACATCCAGGCATGCGGATTGGGCTTGCCGGTGTAGGGACCTTCGGAGATGCCCAGCGGCTCAATGCCGTCGGTGACCACGACGCTGGGCACGTTCTTGACGTTTTGGAAGAAGCGCTCGAACCAGCGCTCGAGATTGAAGCCGTTCCACAGCACCAGATCGCCCGCTTGCGCTTTCACGATATCGAGCGGGGTCGGCTGATAGTCGTGAATTTCGGCGCCTGGGCGCGTGATGGAATCCACGATCGCGCGATCGCCGGCGACGTTCTGCGCGATGTCCTGAATGACAGTGAAGGTCGTCACCGCGCGAAACAGTTTGGGCGGCGCGCCTTCCGCCGACGCAGACTGGCCGAGACCCCCGATCAACAGCGCCGCCAGCGCCCCCACGATCCACCGCCGACGCTCCGAAATGAATGCCATAGCCGCTGCTTTCCTCCATCCCCGGAACCGCACGATAGCGCGAGTTCGGAACCTGCAATTGCAAATTATTCGCATTAGCTTGACAGGAGACGGCCCGGCTGTCAATTAGTTGCAACTGGTTCGCAATTGCGTCGGGGGAAAAATGGCTCGTTGGTACTGGCGGTTACAACGTCCGGCTCGCAGGTTGGAGGCACTGGGCCGCGCTCGAGCTTGGACGGCCTGGGCCGCCACAGGGGCCTGCCTGCTCGCCGCAGGCGGCGCTCAGGCAGCCGATCGGCCGCCCCTTGGGGGTCCCGCGGCCAACGACGACAAAAGCCGTTATTCGCTGTTCCAGCCCACGCCAGACCGGCTGCTACGCGATCTGACCACCGATCGGCCCGACACCACGGAAAGCCCGTTCACGGTCGACGCCGGCCGCCTGCAGGTCGAGACCAATCTGTTCGGATACGCGCGGTCTCGCCCCGACGCGGACGGAACGGTGACGGACAGTTTCGACTTCGCCACGACGAACCTCAGACTGGGCCTCACGCATTCCTCCGAGATCAACATCGTGTTCCAGCCCTACGGGATTGTCCGCACGCGTCCGCTCGATCCGCTGCTGACGACCCGAAGCTCCGGAATTGGCGGCGTCGACATCCGCGGCAAGTTCAACCTCTGGGGCAACGACACGCTTCGAGAAACCAGGCGCCACCGCGTTCGCCCTCCTTCCCTTCATCACACTGCCGACCGACCGCAACAACGGCATCAGCCCGGACGGCGTCGAGGGCGGATTGATCCTGCCGTTCGCCGTGAAACTATCGGACAAGTTCGGGCTTGGCCTCAACACCGGTGTCCACGTCGTGCGCAACAGCGCCGCCGCCGGACATCACGCGGAGTATCTGGCCTCGGCGTCACTGTCCTACGAATGGACCGAAGCGTTGAGCAGCTACTATGAGGTCGCTGCCAGGTTCAACACCGACAATCCACTCGGCGACATCGCCGTGCTGGCAACCGGATTGACCTATAAGCTCAATAAAAACCTTCAGCTCGACGGTGGCATCAGGTTCGGTGCGACCAAGGCGGCCGATCGGGTCAGCCCCTTTGTCGGCGTGTCGGCGCGCTACTAGGAGGGGTAACGGTCGGCCTGGCTATTCCTTATCGCTCTTGCCGTTGCCGGGCACCACGCCAAACTTGTTGTTGGTCAGGAAGCGGTCCGGCCGCACCCGGCCGGCATCGCCGCGGTTGCCGCGCCAGGCGGCCAGCTCCTTGAGCGACAGCGTGAAGGTGCGGCCGGCGCTGTCGATCCAGGTCAGGCCGTCGCCGGCCTTGAACGTCTTCACGTCGGACAGCCCGCCATCCTTGTAGCGCTGCAGCCGCACGCCGCGCCGCGCGCCATCTCCGGCACCTGATCGAGCGGGAAGATCACCATCTTGCGGTTCTCGCCGATGGCGGCGACCAGTTCGCCCTCGACCACCGCGATCGCGCGCGCCTCGTCCGGCGGCTTGACGTTGAGCACCTGCTTGCCCTTGCGGGTGTTGGCGAGGCACTCGTCCTCGGCGACGACGAAGCCGCGGCCCTGCGTGCTCGCGACCAGGAACTTGCGGCCGCCCTGATGACGGAACACCGCGACCAGATCGGCCTCCTGCTCCAGGTCGACGAACAGCCGCACCGGCTCGCCGTGGCCGCGCCCGCCCGGCAGCTTGGCGGCGTCGAGCGTGTAGAAGCGGCCGTTGGTGGCGAACACCAGACATCTTCGAGGTGGTCTCGGCCGGGAACGCGAACTTCAGCCCGTCGTCGGCCTTGAACGCGACGCCCGACAGATCGGTGACGGTGCCCGCGCAGCGCGCGGATCCAGCCCTTCTCCGAGACCACGACGGTGATCGGCTCGCGCTCGACCAGCGCCTCCTCGATCGCCGCCTCGTCGTGCTCGCGGCGCCTCGGCGAAGGTCGGTGCGGCGCTTGCCGAGCGGCGTCTTCGGGCCGAACGTCGTCGCGCACCTCCTTGATCTCGTCGGCGACCGTCTTCCACTGCTCCTTCTCGGAGCCGATGCAGCTCCTTGAGCTCCTTGCGCTCGGCGCGCAGGTCCTTGTCCTCGCTGCCTGATCTCCATCTCCTCGAGCTTGCGCAGGTTGCGCAGCCGCATGTTGAGGATGGCGTCGGCCTGCACGTCGGTGAGCTTGAAGGTCTTCATCAGCACGGGCTTGGGCTCGTCCTCGTTGCGGATGATCTTGATGACCTTGTCGAGGTTGAGATAGGCGACAGATAGCCGCCGAGCACTTCGAGCCGATGCTCGATCTGCGGCGAGCCGGAACTTCGAGCGCCGCACCAGCACCTCGCGGCGATGGTCGAGCCATTCGGTGCAGCGCCTCGGCGAGGCCCATCACCTTCGGGATGCGGCCCTTCGACCAGCACGTTCATGTTGAGCGGGATGCGGCTTTCGAGCTCGGTCAGCTTGAACAGCGACTCCATCAGCAGCTCGGCATCGACCGTGCGCGACGCGCGGCTCGATCACGAGGCGGATGTCCTCGGCCGACTCGTCGCGGACGTCGGCGACCAGCGGCAGCTTCTTCTCGTTGAGCAGCTCGGCCAGCTTCTCGACCAGCCGGCCCTTCTGCACCAGCCAGGGAATCTCGGTGATGACGATCAGATAGGTGCCGCGGCCGGTGTCTTCCTTGTGCCAGCGCGCCCGCACCCGGAACGAGCCGCGGCCGGTGGCGTAGGCCTCGGCGATCGCCTCGCGGCGGATCGACGATCACGCCGCCGGTCGGAAAATCCGGACCCGGCACGTATTTCAGCAGCGTCTTGGCTGCGCGCGTTCGGGTTGTCGATCAGGTAACAGCGCCGCGTCGCACAGCTCGGCGGCGTTGTGCGGCGGGATCGCGGTCGCCATGCCGACCGCGATGCCCTGCGAGCCGTTGGCCAGCAGGTTGGGAAACGCGCCCGGCAGCACCACCGGCTCGTTCTCGCGAGCCGTCATAGGTCGGCCGGAAATCGACCGCGTCCTCGTCGATGCCGTCGAGCAGCAGCCGCGCGACCTCGGTCAGCCGCGCCTCGGTGTAGCGCATGGCGGCCGGGTTATCGCCGTCGATATTGCCGAAATTGCCCTGCCCGTCGACCAGCGGATAGCGCTGGGCGAAATCCTGCGCGAGCCGCACCAGCGCGTCGTAGACCGACTGGTCGCCGTGCGGATGGAATTTGCCGATGACGTCGCCGACGACGCGCGCGCATTTCTTGAACGCCGCGCCGGGGTCGAGCCGCAACAGCCGCATGGCGTAGAGCAGCCGCCGGTGCACCGGCTTGAGCCCGTCGCGCGCATCCGGCAGCGCGCGGTGCATGATGGTGGAGAGCGCGTAGGCGAGATAGCGCTCTTCCAGCGCCTCGCGCAGCGCAATCTCTTCGACGTCGCCGTCGCGGCGGGGGAATCAGTTGTTTGCCCATGGACAAGAATTAATGTGTGGCCAAGTCCAATGAACAAGCGATGAATGCGTCAGCCACGCGCCGTTCTGATTGCGCCGGCATAGGCAGTTCAGGCCTAATGGCGCTTGTCGTCGCGCTACGGGGCGATCCTGGCGACAAGCCGATCTGACGGATGAACGCGCGGCGCCTACCGGCCGGAATCTCGGACCGCAGCTACGCGGTCACCAAACGTCAGATCGCGGGAGACGCTCGGTCGGCGCCTCTCTGTACTGAGCCAGAGGAGAGTACACATGCGTGCAATCGTCATTCGCAGACGCTCAGTCGCCGCCGGCCATCGGCCTCGCCGGCATGCCGCCGAGCTTGGCCGCGCCCGGCCAGCGGACGACGTCATCGGAGCCGCGGCTGCCATCACCCACTGCCGAGCGGTCGAGCAGGTGCTACTGGCGCCGGTGGCTACCGGTGGCACTGGTGGCACCATCGCTATCATCGTCGCTGGTCGGTAGTCGCACGTACCGCATCGGCGACGACGGGCCGGGCGTCCAGGGCGCCCGGCCCGTTCGCTTTCATCCAGCCGCCGACCGACGCGCCTCACGTCGGAGCGCGGCGATGAAGCTCGCGCGCGCGTCGGCGAAGCGCAGCCCGCGCGGCTCGAGCACGTGGCGCACAGAAAGAAGCCGGTCAGCGCGAAGCCGTCGGCGACGTCCTGCAGCGACGGATCGTCCGTCCGCCCTCGCCCAGAAACGCCGGCAGCCGCAGCAGCTTGTCCTTCCACGGCTCGCCCGCCTCCCGCGACACCGCGCGGCCCGATTTCGGCGACACGTAGATCGAGATCTGTCTCTGCTCCGGTCACCGCGCAGGTCGCGAGATCGAGCCCGAAGCCGAGCTCGGCCAGCAGCTGCAATTCGAACCGCACGACGCTGCGCGCCGGCATGGTGCGGCATCGAGCAGACCGATCGAGCACTCATCGAGCGCGGCATGGATCTGCGGATGCGGATCGCGCTCGGGCAGCAGCCGGCAGAGCGCGGCGAGATGGGTGACGCCGTAGAGCGCATGCGAGACCGGCAAGAACGACGCCGCGCGCGCAGTCGAGCGCCTCGACCAGGTAGTGGCCGAGATGCTCGTCGAGCCGCGCGCGCCAGGTGCAGCTGATGCGGTTGCCCGGCTGCAGCACCGGGCGCAGCCGCGAGCCCGCCCCTCCCCGCACCAGACCGAGATGGCGGCCGTGCTCGCAGCGTCATCAGTTCGAGGATGGCATTCGCCTCCCCGTGGCGCCTGATGCCGAGCACGATGCCTTCATCGGTCCATTGCATCGCCGGATCTATTCCTTCGGAAACTCCAGCCCCATCTCCGCGGTAGCGCTCCGGATCGTCGCCCCAGTCCTCGCGCACCTTGACGAACAGGAACAGGTGCACCGGCCGCCTCGATCATCTCGGCGATCTCGCGCCGCGCATCCGCGCCGATCGCCTTGATGGTCTGGCCGCCCTTGCCGAGCACGATCTTGCGCTGGCTTTCGCGCTCGACATAGATCGTCTGCTCGATCCGGACCGAGCCGTCCCTGAGTTCCTTCCACATACTCGGTTTCGACCGTGGACTGATATGGCAGTTCCTGGTGCAGGCGCAGATAGAGCTTCTCGCGGGTGATCTCGGCCGCAAGCTGGCGCATCGGCGCGTCGGTGATCTGATCTTCGGGATAGTGCCACGGTCCCGCCGGCACGTGCGCGGCGAGCCAGCGCTTGACGTCGGCGACGCCATCGCCGGTCAGCGCCGAGATCATGAAGGTCGCTGCGAACGCGACGCGCTCGTTGGCGGCCTTGGCGAGCGTCAAGCAACGCCGACTTGTCGACCAGATCGACCTTGTTGAGAATCAGCAGGATCTTGGGCTGCCGGACCTCGGCGAGCCGCGCGAGGATGGCGTCCGCCTCCTCGTCGAGCCCGCGTTTGGCATCGATCAGCACGGCGGACGATGTCGGCATCGTGCGCCCCGGCCCAGGCGTTCGTCACCATGGCGCGGTCGAGCCGGCGCTTCGGCGCGAAGATGCCCGGCGTATCGACGAAGATCGAGCTGCGCGCCGCCTGCGATCGCGATGCCGCGCACGCAGCGCGCGCGTGGTCTGCACCTTGTGCGAGACGATCGCGACCTTGCTGCCGACCAGCGCATTGATCAGCGTCGATTTGCCGACATTGGGCGCGCCGATGAGCGCGATAACGACAGGTGCCCTGCAGCGGCAGGGCTGCAGGGACCGCCGCGGACTTCGGTGTCGAGCGCAGTCGCGGCGTTTGCCTCAGCCATCGAGCGGCCCGCTCTGCCGCGCGTCAGCATGGCGGCCGCGGCGGCCTGCTCGGCCGCGCGCTTGGAGCGGCCCAGGCCCTCGGCCGGCGCAAGGTCGGGCAAGCTCGACGGTGACGCGGAACTCCGGATCGTGGTCGGGGCCCTTGCGCTCGACCTCCCGATAGGCCGGCGTCGGCAGACCGCGCGCCTGCGCCCATTCCTGCAGCATGGTCTTGGAATCGCGCAACGGCCGCGCCGGCGTGCGCATGCGCTCGCTCCCACAGCCGCTCGATCAACGTCGGACGCCGCCGGATAGCCGCCATCGATGAACACCGCGCCGATCAGCGCCTCGCAGACATCGGCCAGGATGGCGGTGCGGTTGCGGCCGCCGGCATTGGCCTCCGAGGCGCCAAGCCGGATGGCCGCGCCGAGTTCGATCGCGCGCGCAACGTCCGCGCACGCTTCCTTGCGCACGAGGTCGGCAAGCCGCCGCGACATTTCGCCTTCGTCGGCCTTCGCGAAACGCGCGGAACAGCATGTCGGAGATGACCAGGCCGAGCACGTGATCGCCGAGAAATTCCAGCCGCTGATAGCAGCCGGCAGCGGTTGCGGGCGCCGGTCAGCGCGGAAATATGCGTGAGCGCCTGCTCGAGCAGAGCGGGGTCCTTGAAACGATAGCCGATGCGCTCTTCGAATTCGGCCGGTGCCTGCGGCGCCGGCGCTTGCGTCGCTTTGCCGCGCGGCTGCGCGGCCGCGCTGGTCGGCGGCGGCGCGGTGCTGGACCGGCTCTGCGCGTCGAGACGAGCTGGATCGAGCGCTCGATGGAATCGCGACCGTTTGCCTGTTCGGCCTGCGGCTCATCGTACGATCGTGAACAGCCGACCCCAACGCACCGACCATGGCCAGCGCCACACCTCCAGGCGTGCTCGCCCTCGTGAATCGAGAAGAAGATGATCTGGGCGCGGCCGACGATGTTCTCGAACGGCACATAGCCGACCTGGCTGAGCACCCGGCTGTCGGTGGAATTGTCGCGGTTGTCGCCCATCATGAAAAAATGGCCGGCGCGGCACGTGATAGACCGGGCGTATTGTCGTAGAAGCCGTTGTCGACGAGATCGAGCGTCGTGTAGCTCACGCCGTTCGGCAGCGTCTCACGCCAGCGCTTGACGCGCGTGGTGCGCGAGCCTTCCTCGGTCTCGATGAAGTCCTCGATGCGCTCGCGCTTGACCGGCTCGCCATTGATGTGGAGCACGCCGTCGATCATCTGGATGCGGTCGCCGGGCAGATCCGATCACGCGCTTGATGTAATCGGTGGAGTCGTCCTTCGGCAGCCGGAAGACGACAACGTCGCCGCGGTTGGGCTGCGACGCCCAGATCCGGCCGGAGAACAGCGGCGGCGAGAACGGCAGCGAATAGTGGCTGTAGCCGTAGGAATATTTCGAGACGAAAAGATAGTCGCCGACCAGCAGCGTCTCCTTCATCGAGCCGGACGGAATATTGAACGGCTGGAACAGGAACGTGCGGATGACGAGCGCGATGATGAGCGCGTGAAAGATCACGCGCCCGGTCTCGGCAATGCCGCCCTCTTTCCTCTTTGCCCCTGACGTCACGCTCATCTGCTTTCTCTTTTCGTCGCCTGCGCGCCCGCGGAGTCTGCCGGTGTGACGGATCGGAAGTTCGCCCTGCTTGACGATCGCACTGGGAGCGGACTTCTGAACCAAAGCCACACGAGCCGACTATAGATCGTTAGTGCCCCCTTTGAATCCGACGCTCGCCGAGCGCTTTGCAGCGCGGTCGGACAAGCCTCGGATTCGCGACACTAGCCGGTGGTCGGTCGGGGCGCAATCAACGCCGGCGAAAATCCCGTCGACCTCCGAACGACTGAAATTCCGATGATAATTCAGCGGCTTGCCGTGGCGCTCCGGATGACCCGAGAGGCCGTCTGGCACCGTGATGTGATCGAGCGGCGGAATGCCGCCAGGAGCAGCCTTACGGCGGCTCGGCACCGCCGAGATGATGACCAGCGCCTGGGCCATCGGCCCTTCGTCGGTGATGGTCAGGTCGATTCGCGCCTCGTGGCTCGGCGGCGTGATGCCCGCAGCCGCGCCAGCGCACCGCCGGTCAGTTCCATGGTCGGCCGGCCCGACGGCAGATTGACCACGCCCATGTCGCGCCAGAACACGCCCGCGCGAAAGCCGGTGCCAAGCGCCTTGGCGCAGGCCTCCTTGGCGGCAAACCGCTTGGCGTAGGTCTCGATGCGGGTCGCGCGGCGCTCGGCCTTGGCGCGCTCGGTCGGGGTGAAGATGCGATCGATGAAAGCGCTCGCCATGCCGCGTCGATCGCCCGCTCGATGCGGCGGACATCGATGAGATCGGAGCCGACCCCGAGGATCATGCTGACACCTTGGCGCGGCCCCGATCCATGGCCGCGCGCATCGTTCGCACCGCCTGGTCAAGCCGCAAAAGACCGCCTCCCCGACCAGGAAATGGCCGATATTGAGTTCGACGATCTCCGGCAGCGCGGCGATCGTCTCGGCGGTCGCGAAGTCGAGACCATGGCCGGCATGAACTTCGAGCCCGAGACTGCCGCGCCAGCTGCGCTCCGTCGTCGATCCGCTGCCATTCCGCCTCGCGCCGCCCGATCCGATCTCGGCGAGCGCCTCGCACCAGGCGCCGGTATGGATCTCGATCACCGGCGCGCCGACCGCGACCGCCGCCTCGATCTGCGCGCGGCTCGGCGGCGATGAACAGCGAAACCCGGATGCCGGCCGTCGCGCAGCTTGCGAAACGAGCGGCGCGAGAAGCGTCGTGCTGGCCCGCAACATCGAGCCCGCCTTCGGTGGTGCGCTCTTCACGCCGCTCCGGCACCAGACAGGCGGCGTGCGGCCGCGTCGCGAGCGCGATCGCGACCATCTCCGTCGGTCGCCGCCATCTCAAGATTGAGCGGCTTTGTCGATATCCGCCTTCAGCCGCGCGATATCATCGTCGCGGATGTGCCGGCGGTCTTCGCGCAGATGGGCGGTGATGCCGTCGGCACCGGCCGCGATCGCGATCTTCGCCGCCCGCACCGGATCGGGATGCCGACCGCCCCGCGCGTTGCGGATGGTCGCAACGTGATCGACGTTGACGCCAAGGCGCAGATGGGACATCGGTCTGAACTCGGGATGGACCACTAGTGCCGAGCGGTGGATTCGCCGGGCTCAACCACGCCGCTTTTCTCCAGGTACAACTGCCCCAGCACCGCGATCACATCGGCCAGCAGCGTCGCGCGGTCCAACTCCTGCGCCATCAGGATCAGGTCGACAAGGCTCTCCGCCATGCGCGCGGCCAGTTCGGACGCGTCGCTGTCAGAGCGTTCGGCGTACTTCGCGACCAGTTCGTTGATGTCACAGTGCAGGCAGTCGGACATGGGAATTCCTCGATAAGTTCGGTCGGCGCTCACGCGTTGACTCGCTCCGCAGCCGCCACCACGTCCTTGGCGCGCAGCTGCGCGATGATCGAGGTCAGATGCTTGAGGTCGAAGACTTCGAGATCGATCGTCACCGAGGTGAAATCCGGCGATTGGCGCTCCATGCGGATGTTGTCGATGTTGCCGTCGTGCTCGGCGATCACCTGGGCGACCTGGGCAAGCGATCCCGGCTCGTTCACGGTCTGCAGCACGATGCGGCGCCGGAAAGCGCTGCGGCGTGCGCTCGTCCACGTCCCAGCGCAGATCGAGCCAGCGCTCCGGCACGTCCTCGAAATCCTTCAGCGCCGGCGACTGGATCGGATAGATGGTGATGCCCTCGCCCGGCGTGAGAATGCCGACGATGCGGTCGCCCGGCACCGCGCCGCCGTTGGGCGCAAACCGCACCGGCAGATCGCTGTTGATGCCGCGGATCGGGATTGCGCGCCGGCTTCGCCGTCCGGGACCTTGAACTTGACGCGCCTTGGCGCGCTTGAGCCCGAACCAGCCGCTCTCGTGCCTTCGGCTGCTGCGCGATCGCGGCCGCGCGCTCCTCCTTGTAGTCGGGATACATCGCGCGCACGACGTCGGCGGCGCGCATTTCGCCGCGACCGACCGCGGACAACACGTCGTCGATCGAGGCGCGCGCCAGCCGCGGCAGCGCGCCCTGCAGCTTCTCGTCGGAATAGGCGATCTTGGCGCGCTGGCACAGCCGCTCGACGATGCGGCGGCCGAGCCCGGCATATTGGTTGCGCACCGCCACGCGGGTCGCACGGCGGATCGCGGCGCGCGCCTTGCCGGTGGTCGACGAGCGATTCCCAGGCCGCCGGCGGCGCGGTCTGCGCCTTCGAGGTGATGATCTCGACCTCGTCGCCGTTGCTGAGCTCGGACACCAGCGGAGCGATCTTGCCGTTGATCTTGCCGCCGACCGCCGTGTTGCCGACGTCGGTGTGCACCGCATAGGCGAAGTCGATGACGTTGGCCGAGCGCGGCAGCGCGATCAGCTTGCCCTTCGGCGTGAAGCAGAACACCTGGTCGTGGAACAGTTCGAGCTTGGTGTGCTCGAGGAACTCTTCCGAATTGGAGCCCTCTGCCAGCAGCTCGATGGTTCGGCGCAGCCAGGCATAGGCGCTCGATTCCCGCGACAGCATTTCGGTCGGTGAACCGGCGCCGTCTTTGTACAGCGCATGCGCGGCGATGCCGTATTCGGCGATCTCATCCATCTCGCCGGTGCGGATCTGCAGTTCGACGCGCTGGTTGCCGGGCCCGATCACGGTGGTGTGGATCGAGCGATAGTCGTTCTGCTTGGGCGTCGAGATATAGTCCTTGAAGCGCCCCGGCACCATCGGCCAGGTCGTGTGGACGATGCCGAGCGCCTGGTAGCACTCGGCCGAGCGCCTTCACGATCACGCGGAATCCGAAAATGTCGGAGAGCTGCTCGAAGCCGACCGACTTGCGCTCCATCTTGCGCCAGATCGAATAGGCGCGCTTGCGGCGGCCCGTGACCTCGGCAGCGATGCCCCGGTCGGCAAGCTTGCGCGTCAGTTGCTGCTCGATCTCGGCGACGAGCCCGACGTTGCGTCCCTCCAGCGCGTCCAACCGCTCGCTGACGACGGCGTAGGCGTCGGGATTGAGCTCGCGGAACGCGAGGTCCTCGAGCTCCTCGCGCATCTCCTGCATGCCCATGCGCCCGGCAAGCGGCGCGTAGATATCGATGGTCTCCTCGGCGATGCGGCGTCGCGCGTCCGGCGGCATGTGCGCGAGCGTGCGCATGTTGTGCAGACGGTCCGCAAGCTTGACCAGCAGGACGCGGACGTCGTCGGCGATCGCCAGCAGGAGCTTGCGCAGGTTCTCGGCCTGCTTCGCCTCCTTGGTGACGAGGTCGAGCTTGGCCAGCTTGGTCAGGCCGTCGACCAGGACGCCGATCTCCGCACCGAAGAGCTGATCGATCTCGCCGCGGGTCGTCGGGGTATCCTCGATCGTATCGTGCAGCAGCGCGGCCGCGATGGTGGCGTCGTCCAACTTCAGGTCGGTCAGGATCGCCGCGACTTCGAGCGGATGCGAGAAATACGGATCGCCCGACGCGCGCTTCTGCTCGCCATGCGCCTTCATGGCGTAGACATAGGCCCGGTTCAGCAGCGGCTCATTGGTGTTGGGGTTGTAGCGCCGGACCCGCTCGATCAGGTCGTACTGCCGCATCATTTGCGATCGCGGCGCCGGCGTGGCGGCTGGCGCGGTCGGCCGCCGGCGACCTTGCGAACGCGCTCGATCGGTGCCCGGGTCCGGGCCTGATTCTGCATTCGTGGCAGGTCGGTTGAAGAGCGCGCCATCGGCATCCCGGCACCGGCGGATCACAACTTCCGGTCCTCCCCTAAGATATCATCGCGATTCCACAATGCCGCAAGCTGCGTTGCTATGGTTTACGGACGAAAACGTCGGTTTACGAACGAAAACGGCCCGGACCTGAGGGCCGGGCCGTTCGACGACTGCTGTAAAGCGAGCCGCTTATACCGTTTATTCCGCTTATTCCTCTTCTTCCGGCTGCTCCTCGGGCGGAGCCAAGCCTTCGAGGCCCTTCAGAAGTTCCTCCTCGGTCATCCGGTCGACGGTGACTTCGGTGTCGTCGGCATCGACGGTGGAACCAGGAGTCCCGATCAACGGAACGGTCGAGGGCTCCGGCTCGTCGACCTCGACATATTTCTGCAGCGAATGGACAAGCTCTTCGCGCAGGTCGTCCGGAGAGACGGTCATGTCGGCGATCTCGCGCAACGCAACGACCGGATTTTTGTCATTGTCGCGCTCGACAGTGATCGGCGCGCCCGACGAAACCATCCGGGCCCGGTGACTTGCCAGCAGCACGAGGTCAAACCGGTTTTCAACCTTGTCGATACAGTCTTCAACAGTGACGCGGGCCATGTGGTTGCTCCTGCAATGGAACTTCCGAAATATGGGGGCTTGGTATCTGCCTGGCAAGTGAAGTGCAAGCTAAAACTGAGAGCAATAAGAAGTAGAACTAGAACGAAAGTATAGAAATTAAGTCTGGCGAGCCGGCGCGACCTCTGTTAGCAAATCCCAGGCACCGCATGTGGTCTATTATTCAGCGATCCACGTGGGTTTGTGACAGCAGCAGCCATGATTTCGCCGCGCGCCGTCATCGGTGCCGTTAACGACGATCCGACCTGTCCACACGGCCGCAACGACGCGGCCGCGCGGTGGGATCGGATTCACCCGCCGGTATTAATAACAAGCGAGACAAGATGGCCCCTCAATCGGAACGCTCGGGTACCAACAACGAAAAAATTGCTCTCTTTATCGACGGCGCAAACTTATACGCCACCGCCAAGTCCTTGGGCTTCGATATCGATTACAAGCGGCTCCTGCGCGAATTTCACTCGCGCGGTTACCTCCTGCGAGCCTTTTATTATACCGCGGTGATTGAGGATCAGGAGTATTCCTCGATCCGCCCCTTGATCGACTGGCTCGACTACAACGGCTACACGGTCGTCACCAAGGCGACCAAGGAGTTCGTGGACCAGACCGGCCGCCGCAAGGTGAAAGGCAACATGGACATCGAACTGGCCGTCGACGCGATGGAATTGGCCGGGCATATCGACCACATGGTGCTGTTCTCCGGAGACGGCGACTTCCGCTCCCTGGTCGAGGCGATGCAACGGCGCGGCGTGCGGGTGACGGTGGTATCAACCATCTCGACACAACCTCCTATGGTTGCCGACGAACTGCGGCGGCAGGCCGATGTTTTCCTCGACATCGTCGAGCTGCAACCGAAGGTGGGACGCGATCCGTCGGAGCGCGCTCCGCGCGAACCTCGTGAGCCGCGCGAGCCACGTCATACGCCGCAGTTCCTGCAGCGCAGCACGGCGCCGCAGCGAGCCGGTGCTGGCGCCCAAGATGACGAATTCGACGACTGATCCGGCCTCAGCATCGCATGCGCCGCCAGTGGCGGCGTCATCCCGGCCGGATCGCGACTGTGCCCTCTGCCCTCGGCTGCGGACGTTCCGGGAAAGTTTGCGCGAGCGCCAGCCGGACTGGTTCAACGCACCGGTGCCGTCGTTCGGCGCCCTTTCGGCACGGCTGCTCATCGTCGGCCTGGCGCCTGGCGTGCAGGGCGCCAACCGGACCGGCCGTCCGTTCACCGGCGACTATGCCGGCGACCTGCTGTACGAGACCCTGAGCCGTTTCGATTTCGCACGCGGCGACTACCAGGCGCGCGCCGACGACGGGCTGGCACTCGTGGATGCACGCATTGCCAATGCCGTGAGCTGCGTCCCGCCGGAGAACAAGCCGACAGGCGCAGAGATCACCACCTGCCGCCGCTTCCTCAGCGCTGCGATCACTGAAATGCCCAAGCTGCGCGCCATCGTCGCGCTCGGCCGCATTGCGCACGACAGCACGGTCAGCGCGCTCGGCGCCAAGCGATCCGCCGCACCGTTCGGCCATGGCCGCAAGACCGAGATCAACGCGCTGGCGCTGTTCAGCAGCTATCACTGCTCCCGCTACAACACCAACACCAGGGTGTTGACGCCCGACATGTTTCGCGCGGTCTTCGCCGCCGTTCGCAGCTATCTCGACCAGGCGTGATCCCGCGGATTGCGGAGTGCGGCCTCCTCATGGTGCGTAGGAGATGAACTCCAGCAGCGAGCCATCAGGGTCGCGGAAATAGACGCTGGTACCGGTACCCTTGGCGCCGAAACGCTCGATTGGTCCGGCGTGAACGGTCACGCCGCGACGCTCGAGATGCGTGACTGCATCCGCGATCGGCCCGTGCCATTCAAAACACAGGTCACTGTTGCCGGGCTGGACCGGAAGCCTCGCCACCTCCGCCGGCGTAAACCCCGGCCCATGTAAATTGAGTTGCGCAGCGCCGAAGCGATACGCCCACCCGTTGGGACGCCGCACCAGCTGTGCGCCGAGAACGTCGCGATAAAACGCATTCGAACGTTCCCAGTCCGAGACGTGAATGACGCAATGATCGAAGCTGACCGGTAGCGTCATGACGCCTAAGCCTTTCCGTGAACCTCGGTCCGAGCCGCAGGACACGGGATCATCCCAGGAAATCAGTGCCGGTCAACGGCGAAAGCCCGCCCCGCCAGAGCGCGGGACGGGCTTCCGAACCACCGAACCGACCTTTAAAGCGTGATTGCTTTAAGTTGAATCACAATCACGCTTTAGCTTCTTGATTGAGCATGATCTTTTCCGAAAACCGGTTCCCACTTTTCGGGATCGTGCTCTAGTTCATCCACGCAATGTCGGTGAGCGTGCCGTTAACGCCGGAGATCTTGCCGGCCATCGTGGCCTTGCCGGTCTTCAGATCGACCGAATAGAGGCTGCCGCCTGTGACAAGCCAAGCCGCATTCTGATCCGGTCCCGACGACACGATATTGAATGCCACCGGGCCGGTGACCGACATGCCCAGCGAACCAACGGTGTTGAGGATGCCGTCGTTCGGCGGCGCCTGCGTGACAAGGGTGCCGGTCGCGGCGTCGATATTATAGAGCGCCGTCGCCTTGGTATCCTTGAACGAGTTGGTATAGGCGCCGGCCACGATGCGCGGAGTGCGCCCGGCATTGGCATCGCCGTCCTTGAACTTGTGCGAGCCATCGACGATCACCTTGCCGTCGTCGACGTTGATCCGCAGGCTCACGCCTTCAGCGCTCATCAGGCGCAGCCGGTCGGCGACCGGATTGAAGTCGAAGGTGGTAGCGGCGGAACGCTTCCAGGCTTCGGTCAGCTTGCTTTTCTTGGTCGCTTGGCCGGTGCGGATATCGATTGTGA
Organism: uncultured Acidobacteriota bacterium; assembly: GCA_963732655.1. GTDB lineage: Bacteria > Actinomycetota > Acidimicrobiia > Acidimicrobiales > SHLQ01 > CAVTWS01. The sequence continues at coordinate 1,368,759 of CAVTAI010000017.1, forward strand.
CGACATCGCCATCGCTGGTCACGCCGTACAGCATCCCATCGGCCGGACGAACATCGATGCCGAGGATCAGGCCCGCGCCACGGATGTTCACCGTCGAATTGACCTTTCGACTTGCGGGGTCGATGGTCACGATCGACTTGCCGTCAACGAGTTCAACGATCCAGCCGTCCGCATGCGCCGCGGTGGTCATCAGTGCCGACGCGGCAATCGCGCCGACGGCCGCCATTGTCTTGAAAATTCCGAACATCGAAAGCTCCGTTTGTTGCCGTTTGCATCGCCCCATCCGGTCCAGTGCCGGTAGCGACTGCTGGCAGTTACGGGAGCGCGCCGGACGCGGTTGCACACCGCCGACGGAGATGCGCCGGCAATACGATCACGAAAGCGTGAGGCGGGGACGGGCGGCTAGCCCTTGCTCCGCAGCAGCCGTCCGCGTTCCCGATCCCATGAGCGTTTCCGGTCGGTTTCGCGCTTGTCGTGCAGTTTCTTGCCCCGCGCGATGGCGATCTCGAGCTTGGCCCGTCCCTTTTCGTTGAAATAGAGCTTGAGCGGGACGATCGTCATACCCTCCCGGTCCACGGCACCGGCGAGCTTATCGATCTGGCGCTGGTGCAGCAGGAGCTTGCGCGGCCGCTTCGGCGCATGATTGAAGCGGCCGCCCTGCAGGTATTCGGGGATGTTCGCATTGATGAGCCAGAGTTCGCCGCCACGGCTATCGGCATAGGATTCAGCGATCGTCGCCCTGCCCTGGCGAAGCGACTTCACCTCGGTCCCGGTCAGCGCGATGCCGGCCTCGAACGTCTCGCCGATCTCATAGTTGAAGCGCGCCCGGCGATTGTCGGCGACGACCTTGAGCTTGCGATCCGGTTTCGCCGCCATCTTCCGCTAGTGTCCCGATTCCGAAGTTCGTACTATTTCGCAGCACCCTCGGATACGAACTTCGGAATCGAAGGACACTAGCAACTCATTGATTCTAGTGTGGCTTAGTTCAGAAGTCCGCAATTCGGACTCGCCGCACCAATGTTGCGGACTTCTGAACCGCCACACTACGTCGGACTCACCTGCCCTGCGCCTTGAGCACATCGCGAATTTCGGTCAGCAACTCGACCTCAGGCGATGGCTTGGCGGGGGCTGGAGCCGCTTCCTCCTTCTTTTGCAGCCGGGTGATGGCCCGGATGACCAGGAACAACACGAACGCGATGATCAGAAAGTTGATGACAATCGTTATAAAGCTGCCCCACGCCAGAACAGCGCCTTGCTTTTTGGCTTCCACCAACGAGTCGGCTGTCACCTTCGACGACAGCTTCACGAAATAATTCGAGAAGTCGACACCGCCCGTCACCGCGCCGATGATCGGCATGATGACGTCCGCCACCAGCGACGATACGATGGCGCCGAATGCCGCGCCGATAATCACGCCAACCGCCAGATCGACGACATTGCCTCGCATCGCGAATTTTTTGAAGTCTTCAAGCATGACTGCCTCCCTCTCCGCTACGAGCGATCATAGTCGCGCAATTGCGCACTCGCCGCAAGTGGAATTAGTTGATCAGCCCGACATGCACCATTGCGTCGCGCACGACGGCCTTGGTCTTGTCGGTGATCGTCACCAGTGGCAGCCGGACGCCATCCGAGCATCGGCCCAAAAGCGACAAGGCGTATTTGGCGGGCGACGGATTGGTTTCAACAAACAGCGCGTTGTGGAGCGGCATCAACTGGTCTTGCAGCCGCAGCGCCGCGGTATAGTCGCCCCGCAGGCAGGCGCCCTGAAACTCCGCGCACAGCCGCGGCGCCACATTCGACGTCACCGAGATGCAGCCATGGCCGCCATGCGCCATGAAGCCGAGGGCGGTGGCATCTTCTCCTGACAGCTGGTTGAAATCGGGGCCCATCGCGGCGCGCTGTTGCGACACACGAACCATGTTGGCGGTCGCATCCTTGACCCCGGCAATATTTTTCAGCTCGAACAGCCGCTGCATGGTCTCGACCGACATATCAACGACCGATCGCGCAGGGATGTTGTAGATGATGATCGGAATGCCGATCGCGTCATTGATCGCCTTGAAGTGACCGTAAAGCCCTTCCTGCGTCGGCTTGTTGTAGTAAGGCGTGACGATCAACACGGCGCTGGCGCCGGCCTTCTCCGCGTGCTGCGACAAATCGATGGCCTCTTGGGTCGAATTGGACCCTGCCCCCGCGATCACCGGCACCTTGCCCTTGGCCTGCGCCACGCACCACTCGACCACCTGCTTGTGCTCCTCGTGGTTGAGCGTCGGACTTTCGCCGGTGGTTCCAACCGGCACCAGGCCGTTGGTCCCTTCCCCGATCTGCCAGTCCACGAGCGCGCGAAATCCCGCCTCGTCCACGCTGCCATTCTTGAAGGGGGTGACGAGCGCGGTAAACGATCCCCTGAAGCTCGTCTTGGCGGTCATGACTCACGATCCTTTGCTGGCGGCCGGGATTCCCGGCCGGACGGGTTCCCTACCCGTCAATAGCGGCTCAGCTGCGACAACGAAACCGGCAGAAGCCGGGCCCCTGCCCCGCTTTTGCCGCGGTCGCGGCCGAATGTCCCGGCCCCGGCGGGTTAGTGCTTCATCAATCTTATCAATTGAGAACAGGCAACGGTAGCGCAACCGTCGCGCTGGGGAGAACCAGACCATTGATCACGCTCCGAGGCCTATTGACGGCACTGCTGCTGACGGGGCTGGCAGGCCTGGGGCTGCAAGCGTCCGCCATTGCACAAGCAGAAGCCCCTGCAGCCAAGGCCAAATCGGCAAACGCCAAGAGCGAATTAAAGGCCAAGCCGGCCAGCAAGAGCCAGGCTGACAAGAAAGCCAATGCCGGCAAAGCCCAGGACAAGAAGGCCGCCGCTAAAAAAGAGAGCAAGAAAAACAGCAAGAAAGAGACCAAAAAGGAAGCCAAGTCGGACAAGAAGTCCGCCAAGAGCAAGGCCGCTCCGAACAAGGCAGCGGCAGCGCCTGACGTCCCACCAGTGCCGCCGCCGTCTTCCATGTCTGCCGGCGACGTGGCCGCCACCAAACAGGCCATCGAGCATGCCCGCGCGGGCCGCGCCTCGCAGGCGACGGGAATCCAGCCCAGCATTCAAGACCCGGACGGCGCGCAAGCTGGTGGAATGGGCGATCCTGCGCAGCGACAACAACGGCGCCAGTTCATCCCGCTACCTCGCCTTCATCAGCGCCAATCCGAATTGGCCGAGCGTCGGCATGATGCGCCGCCGCGCGGAGGCGATGATGTGGACCGAACAGCCCGCGCCGCAGACGGTGCGAAGCCATTTTGCGAAACATCCGCCGTTGACCGCCAAGGGACACTTTACTTTGGCGCGCGCGCTCCTGGCGCAGGGCGATCGAACCGGCGCGCAGTCGCACGTGCGGGAGGCTTGGCGCAACGACGCATTCCCGGCCGACCTGGAAACCAAAGCGCTTGAGACATTCGCCGGGCTGATTTCAGCCGACGACCACAAAGCGCGCATGGACATGCGCCTTTATGTGGAGGACATCGACGGCGGGCTGCGCAATGCCAATCGCGCGGGCGGCCACGCGCCGGCGATCGCCAAAGCGCGCATCGCGGTCATCAAGAAAGCCGGCAACGCAAAGGCTGCGCTCGACGCGGTGCCGTCGTCCGCGCGCCGCGAACCGGGATACATCTTCAGCCTTTCGCAGTGGCTTCGCCGCGCCGACCAGCCGGGGGAAGCCGGCGACTTGATCCTCTCCGCACCGCGCGACCCCTCGCAGACCATCGATACCGATCAATGGTGGATCGAACGACGGCTGGCCGCCCGCAAGATGCTGGACCTTGGCGAACCCACCAAAGCCTATCGGATCGCCCGCGACGCCGCGGTGCCGAAGCGGGATAACTACCGCGCGGAGCATCAGTTCACGGCCGGCTGGATCGCTCTACGCTTCCTCAACGATCCGGCGACCGCCCTGACGCATTTCGCACGCATCGCCGAAGGCACCACTCATTCGATCACGCTCGCCCGCGCGCACTATTGGCAAGGGCGCGCCTACGAGGCGCAAGGCCGCAATTCCGAGGCGCGCAATCACTACCAGGCGGCCGCACAACACCCCACCGCCTATTACGGACAGCTGGCCGGCGCCAAACTCGGCCTGCGCAACATCGCGCTGCGTTCACCACCATCCCGCCCCTCGGGATCGCACGACGTGGTGCGCGCGATGGAACTTCTCTATGCCGTCGGCCAGCGCGACATGGTCGCTGGCGCTGCGGCCGACCTCGGCGACCGTTCCAACGATGCTGGAGCCTTGGCCGCCATCGGTGAAGCCGCCGCCCGCAGCGGCGACGCCCGCGCCATGCTGCTGTTGGGCAAGGCCGCACTCGCACGCGGACTGCCATTGGAGAACTACGCGTTTCCCACGATCGGCATGCCGAACTACACCGCGATCGGCCCGGCGGTCGAGAAGCCGCTCATCTACGCGATTGCCCGTCAGGAAAGCACGTTCAACCAAAAGACCATCTCCAGCGCTCGGGCGATGGGCCTGATGCAAGTCACGCCGGCGGCGGGGCGCTATGTCTCCAAGAAATTCAATGTCACCTTCAACGAGAAGAAGCTTCTGTCCGATCCGGTCTACAATGTGCAGCTCGGCGCCGCTGAGCTCGGCGACCTGATGGCCGACTTCCGCGGCTCATACATCCTCACGTTTGTGGGCTACAACGCCGGCCGCGGCCGCATCCGCGATTGGGTCGCGCGCTACGGCGACCCGCGCGATCCCAAAGTCGACCCGGTCGACTGGGTGGAGCGGATTCCGTTCTCGGAAACCCGCAACTACGTCCAACGCGTGATGGAGAACATGCAGGTCTATCGCATCCGCTTCGGCGGCGGCGACAAGCTGATGATCGAGGCTGACCTGCGCCGCGGCTCCAGCGCCAACTGACCTTATCGCTGGGCCTGCCCAACCGAACGGCTGGCGGTTGACGCGCACCACTCGCGCCACATCGCACGATAGGCGGCTTCGACCGAACGCGTATAGCGAACCGGGTCGCCGACACCCGAATTCGCAAGGACGCCACGCAGAGTCAGCCGCAGATAGGCCAACGCTCCGATATCGTCGGCCAGGGCAACAGCGCGGTCGACATAGTCGCGCGGACCGTCGGCGATAAAATCCGTCAACCCCACCGAAGTCAGGCTGGCCGCAGCCAACCGTGACGCAATCGTACGGCCCGGCCGGGTGATGACCGGCACGCCCATCCACAGCGCGTCCAGCGTGGTTGCGGCTCCGCCGTAGGGAAACGGATCGAGAGCGATATCAATCTCTCGATAGGCGGCGAAATGCTCGGCGCGTCCACTGGAGCCGCGAAATTCGACGCGCCCTTCAGCAACTCCCTCATCGGCAAATATCTGTTCGATCTCCACGCGACGATCAGAGTCGGGCGACCACCGATCAGATTGGATGACCAGCATCGCTTCCGGCAAGGCGCGCAGGATCTCCGCCCAACTGCGAACGACCGGGTCTTGAATTTTGGCGATACCGTTGAACGAGCCAAACGTCACGAACCCACGCTCAGTTGCCGGCAGCGGCGAAGGATCGGGCAATTGTTCGGGTGTCCAATAGCCAAGGAAGTTGGGCAGGTCGTAGACCCTCTCGACCAACAAGTGGCGCTGATCGGGGGGAATCAAGACCGCATCCGCCAGCAGATAGTCCATCGTCGCAAGACCGGTTCCAGTCGGATCACCCCAGCCCGTGACCTGAATCGGCGCGGGCCTGCGGGCGAAAATCAGCAATCGCTGACCACCTCGGTGCCCCAGCGGATCGACCAGGATGTCGACGTTGTCCTGCCGGATGAGTTGCGCCACGTCCTCGTCCGAGCACCCCGCAATGTCTCGCCAAAGATCGACGCTCAACCGCATGCGCGCACCGATGGCATCGTCATGCGCGGCATGCGCGTAGAAGGCGGTCTCGAAGTTATTGGAATCGCAGAATAAAACGGCACGCGCCAAGGCGCCGGCGGCGGTCTGGCTGCGGCCGGAGCCACTGACATAACCGATCCGCAGACGACGCTCCGGATCCGGCACGTTTCGGTGCGGCGCTATGTCGGCGGCAAAGACACGCGCGTATTGTTCATTCCATTGCAGCCGCTCCGCCTGATGGTCGGCAGCGACCGCGACGGGATCGAAACTGAGCGCGACGATCAAGTTCGAATGAATGTCGGGTGCCGGATTGATCGCGAGCGCCCGCCGATAGTTTTGCACCGCCTCCCCCGGCCGGCCGAAATCAAGGAGCACGGCGCCGCGGTGGTTCAATGCAGCCACATGATCGGGCTCGATCTGCAGCGCGCGATTCAAGTCGGCCAAGGCCTCGTCGTGCCGGTTCAGCAATCGCAACAGGCCGCCTCGGTCGCTCAGCATGTCGGCATCCGGCGCCACGAGCGTGAACACCGCATCCAAGCTCTCGAGCGCTTCGTCGGGGCGATCGAGCGCAGCCAGCGCGGCCGACTGTCCTTTCAGCGACCACACGTCGTCCGGAGCCAGGGCGAGTGCGCGGTCGTAGCGAGACAGCGCCTCGCTGTGCCGACCAAGCGCCCGGAGTACATCGCCGAGGGATACCAGCGCTCCGACGATCATCGGGCAAAAGCGCGAGGCCACGCTCGAGGCTTGCCAACGCATCGTCATGACGGCCGAGACGCGCCTCTGTCATACCGCGGCTGCACCAGCCTTCCCGCGAGTTGGGGTCGAGCGTGGTCGCCCGCCGATAGCACTCCAGTGCATCCTCCGGGCGTCCAATCTCGGCCAAGACATGCCCGCGGTTTATATGCGCATCGACATGGTCCGGTCCGACAGTCAGCGCGCGATCGAGGCTCGCAAACGCTTCCAGAAACCGATGCTGATGGGCCAGCGCGAGCCCGCGATTGGCGAGCGCCGCCACGTGATCCGGCGCAGCTTGCAGCGCCCGGTCAAAGGTTGCTTCCGCCTCGGCATCGCGCCCCAGCTGAGCCAGGATCGTTCCGCGCTTGGCAAGCGCATCGGCATGATAGGGAGCCAATTCCAGAAGGCGATCAAGATCGGCAAGCGCCTCATGGTGGTTCGACAACCGCACCAGCACATCAGCGCGACTGTAAAGCGCGTTGGCATAGTCGGGGTCGATGGCAAGGACGCTACTGAAATCACGCAACGCCTCATCGTTGCGTTCCATCTGCATCATGGCAATGCCACGATTGAAGCGCGTTCCAGGGTCTTTGGGCGTGCGCGCAAGCACGGCGTTGCAGTGTTCCACGGCCTCCGCCGATCGCCCCAAATTCACCAGCGCCGCCGCCAGATTGGCGCGGGTCTCGAGCGAGGATGGATTGATGTCGATGGCCCTCGAAATCAATGTCAGGGCCTCCGGAAATTCGCCCTGCTGCAACTTGAGGATGCCGTAGAGGTGGAGCGTTTCGAACTGCCGGGGTGCACTCGCAAGCAGGTCGCGGTAGTGCGCCTCCGCTTCGTTCAACCGACCTTGACGGTGCAAGTCCATTGCCGTTTGGATCGTTGACGTCATTGCCAAGGATACCCGTCCATGTCACCTGCGCGACGCGAACCTCGCGGCCATGCGGCCGATTCCAACGGCCAAGTTGTCTCGTGAGCCCCCTTATACGCAGCTTTGCTGTAGGTTGCGATATGCACACGACGGCCCGCCTTCGGCCGGCCGGTGCCATGAGGCATCTATGAGCTCGCGGGATCGCGATTGCGCGGATCATTTCATATCGGCTCCCGACGGATTGCGCCTCTATGCCCGCAGCTACGGATCTCCGAACGGGCGACGGCCGGTGGTCTGCCTTCCCGGTCTCGCCCGAACGACGCTCGATTTCGATTCGGTCGCAGCCATCCTCGCCGGCGATGCAGAGCGGCCCCGGCAGGTAATTGCCATCGACTACCGGGGCAGAGGCCGATCTGACTACGATCCCAATCCGGCCAACTACAGTCTCGCGACCGAACTCGCGGACCTGCTCGCGGTCTTGACCGCGCTCGAGACGCCGCCGGCGGTCTTCCTCGGAACCTCGCGCGGTGGAATTTTGACGATGCTCCTCGCCGCGGTGCGGCCAGCCGCCATCGCGGGCGTCATCCTCAATGACATCGGGCCTGTGATCGAGATTCAAGGTCTGTTGCGAATCAAGAGCTATCTCGGGCGCTTGCCGCAACCCAAGAGTTACGAGGAAGGCGGCGAGATACTTCGGCGGCTGCTCGGTGCGCAATTCCCGAAGCTGACACAGGATCAATGGATGGTGTTTGCCAAGCAAACCTTCGAAGACAAAAACGGATTTCTCAAGGTTCGCTACGATCCAAAGCTGGCTTTGCTACTCAAGGGAATCAGCGCGACGCATGTACTCCCGCCCCTCTGGAAGGAATTCGACGCGCTTGCCCAGGTGCCGGCCATGCTGATCCGCGGCGCCAACTCGGATATTCTTTCGGCCGAAACGGTCGAGGCGATGCGCATGAGACGTCCCGACATGACGATCCTTGAAGTGCCTGATCAGGGCCATCCGCCATTGCTGGCCGAACGCGAAGTCATCTCGGAAATCTGCACCTTTATCGAGAGTTGCTGAGAAAACCCCGAACGCGAGCGATCGAACGCCGCCCATCGCATGCAAAAACCCCCGGCGGGAGACCCGCCGGGGGTGATGTCGTCAGCAAACGGACTGATTGGACCAGGCTCAGTCGCCGCCGCCCCAGCTGCGCTGGGCGCGGAACATGACCGAGAGTGATGCCGAGGTCCTTGGCAAGGTAGGCACCCGTCGGACGCGCACCCTGCGCCTTGCCGAGCGTGATGGTCTGGCCGGCGAAGGCCGAACTCGACGCCGGTGTACAGCACGTCGACCGCAAACCGGAGCCCGCGCACCGGGAACCAGTCGTGGTGCGTGCCGAACTGCCAGAGGCTGTAGCTCGGATCGCAGGCGCCGCGCAGAGCGCTGACCGCGTCGCAGATCAGGGTAGCAGCCGTTGCCGTTGTACTCGGTCCGGGTGTAGCCGCCGTAGATCGTGCTCGAGAAGTTGCGGGTCCAGAAGTATTCGAACCCGCCGCCCGCCGCCCACGTCGTGGTCAGCTCCAGAGCTGTGCCAGCCGTTGACGTAGACCGCGTCGGTCAGAATGCCGAAGGCGACCTGGTTGCCGGAGCCGTACAGGCCCGGGCTGGTCTGGCTGTTCCGGGTGATCCGGGACGCGCCGACACCGTAGGTCACGTAACCGCCGATACGGCTGCCCGGGCTCAGCGAATCAAGCTTGATCTCGATGCCGGAAACAACCGCCCAGCCCCACTTGTCGTCCGGATAGCCGCACTGCGTGTGTGGTCGCGCGCGTAGTAGCTGGGCGGCATTCTTGTGGCCGATGAACGGCGATGCTGGCGCGGCCCCAAGCCTGGCTGACCCGCAACGACACCCACGGATCGGGATGCGACGTGCCGTGAGCAGAGCTGGTCGGATCGCGTGCCGATGCCGTGGACAGCCGCCGCGCTCAGAGTTGCGAATCGACCGCGACACGCGGCTTCGTCGGCACCGACGTTCAAGGTGATGCCGTTGCCGAGCTGCCACGTATAGGCGATCTGGTTGATGCCGGCGGCGCCGGTCGTGGCGTCGACGAGACCGGTGTAGAGCGAGCGGAAGCCGCTGTCGCCAAGGCTGCCTTCATGATCGACGAACGACGCCGTCCGGCCGAAGGTGAAGCCACCCCACTGGATGAACGCACGGCTGACCGCGGCGCGTATCCTCCGCCAACGTGTTTTCAACGTTGAGGTTCATGAACGTCCGCAGCGTGCCGTAGGCAGTCTGCGTGCGCGTGTCGATCGCGAAGTTAGCGCGGTGCCGGGTCGTCGTACCGAGCGACGGTGCGGTCCTGCGCACCGTTGGCGCCCGTAGCACATGCGGGGTACGGCCGTTGAAGTTGTAGTCGGCCCGGATATAGCCCTGGAACTTGATGCAAGTGTCGGAGCCGGGGATGTAATAGAACCCGTCTCCGTAGAGCGTGCAGATCTTCACGTACTGGACCGGCTTGGCCTTGACGGGAAGATCGGCAGCCTGCGCCCCGGCAACCGCGACCATACCCGCCGCCGAACCGAGGAGAAGACTTTTCACCATCTTCATTTTGAACCTCCAAGTTGTCTTTCGTGGGAGGGTTCCGTCTCCGCCGGGTGCTCCGCACCCCTGGAAGGTCCCCTTTCAGTCCCCGTGACCATCTGATCCCCAACGCCCGGGAAACCAGACAGGGCGACCTCGGGATGCCCCCCGCCGTCGCAATAGGCAGATTATCAATCGCCCCCTTAGAGGCAATAAATAAAGGGCTTCACGCATAGATGTTAATGCGATTTTTATTCACATGTTGCAGAAAAACAACTTCGAGGACCCTGCTCAAAACACCCTAAAAATGGCATCGAAATTCGACTAGGGATCGATATTTCAGTAGTATTTTCATGGCATTAAATTGATGTATTCTAGTCTGACAGATCCCGATTGCCGATTTTGGTACTCAACAGGCTCATCTCCCCATCTCGGAGCCGTCTTACGCACAGCAATTCGGCCCGGGACGACGAAATTCGGCTGCCATCGAATTCGGCTTGTCGCCAAGACCGCACTCGCACTTGCCCATCGCATGCAAAAACCCCCGGCGGGAGACCCGCCGGGGGTGATGTCGTCAGCGAACGGACGATTGGACTAGGCTCAGTCGCCGCCGCCCCAGCTGCGCTGGGCGCGGAACATGACCGAGAGTGATGCCGATGTCCTTGCGCCAGATAGATGCCCGTCGGGCGCGCACCCTGCGCTTTGGCGAGCGGTGAGGGTCTGGCCGGCGAAGGCCGATTCGACGCCCGTGTACAACACGTCGACCGCAAACCGCAGCCCCGCCACCGGGAACCAGTCGTGGTGCGTGCCGATCTGCCAGAGACCGTAGTCGGGATCGCAGGCGCCGCTGCGGATGCTGAACGTCCGCGTCGCAGATCAGGGTCAGCAGCGTGCCGTTGTATTCGGTCCGGGTGTAGCCGCCGTAGATCGTGCTCGAGAAGTTGCGGGTCCAGAAGTATTCGAACCCGCCGCCCGCCGCCCATGTCGTGGTCAGCTCCAGAGGCTGCCAGCCGCGCCATAGACCGCGTCGGTGAGAACGCCGAAGGCGATCTCGTTGCCGGAGCCGTACAGGCCCGGGCTGGTCTGGCTGTTCCGGGTGACCCGGGACGCGCCGACACCGTAAGTCACGTAACCGCCGATCGGCTGCCCGGGCTCAACGATATCGAGCTTGATCTCGATGCCGGAAACAACCGCCCAGCCCCACTTGTCGTCCGGATAACCGCACGCGTGGTGTGGCCGCGTGCAGCACCGTATAGTAGCTGGCGGCATTCTTGTGGCCGATGAACGGCGATGCTGGCGCGGCCCCAGGCCTGGTTGACCCGCAACGACACCCACGGATCGGGATGCGACATGCCGTGGCAGAGCTGGCCGGATCGCTGCCGAGCGTGGAGCCGCTTGCGCTGCGACATTCTGCAGATCGACCGGCGACGCGGGCTTCGTCGGCACCGATGTTCAAGGTGATGCCGTTGCCGAGCTGCCACGTATAGGCGATCTGGTTGATGCCGGCGGCGCCAGTCGTGGCGTCGACGAGACCGGTGTAGAGCGAGCGCATAGCCGCTGTCGCCAAGGCTGCCTTCATGATCGACGAACGACGCCGTCCGGCCGAAGGTGAAGCCACCCCACTGGATGAACGCACGGCTGACCGCGGCGCGGTATCCGTCCCAAGTTGTTTTCGACGTTGAGGTTCATGAACGTCCGCAGCGTGCCGTAGGCAGTCTGCGTGCGCGTGTCGATCGCGAAGTTACCGCGGTGCCGGGTGTCATACCGAGCAACGGTGCGATCCTGCGCACCGTTGGCGCCCGAGCACATGCGGGGTACGGCCATTGAAGGCGTAGTCCGCCCGGATGTAGCCCTAGAACTTGATGCAAGTGTCGGAACCGGGGATGTAATAGAACCCGTCTCCGTAGAGCGTGCAGATCTTCACGTACTGGACCGGCTTGGCCTTGACGGGAAGATCGGCGGCCTGCGCCCCGGCAACCGCGACGATACCCGCCGCCGAACCGAGGAGAAGACTTTTCACCATCTTCATTTTGAACCTCCAAGTTGTCTTTCGTGGGAGGGTTCCGTCTCCGCCGGGTGCGCCGCACCCCTGGAAGGTCCCCTTTCAGTCCCCGTCACCATCCGATCCCCAACGCCCGGGAAACCAGACAGGGCGACCTCGGGATGCCCCCCGCCATCGCACTGGCCACATTAACTAAGAGATGTTCACAGGCAATAATGAAGCGACGCTTTGAACAGTGCTCAAAGCAGATTTCCAGCAAGTGTTGCCTGAAAAACACTCATTGTACGGGCCGGCGAGCGGCATCCGACAATGTTCGTTGATCTTCTGACCAGACCGGTATTTAGGCTTGATCTACAGAACCTTTGTTGATATTTACGAAAAATACATACGGCAGCCAGTTTAGTGTTTTTTACGTTAGTTTTATACATTTTGACTTGTTCTTTATAATAAATTTACATGCCGCCACAATGTTCTGCCCGCTGCATCGCGGTCAAACCCACCCTCCTGACCTCGATAGACACACTCGCGCATCGGAATCGATATCGCGCCTGCCCGCCCACATCGAGGAGCGCACCGTTGAACCAGCGTTAGAACGCTTGGAGCGCCATGTAATCGGGACAGCCCGGGGTCAATACTCAAAGATTCAAAGTATTGCTGGCGGAGAGGAAGGGATTCGAACCCTTGATACGGCTTTAGACCGTATAACGGTTTAGCAAACCGCCGCCTTCAGCCACTCGGCCACCTCTCCGGCACGCAACCCGTATCGTTGCCGATATAGCCGGTCAAGGTACGCGGTCCGCTACGGACGCGAAATGATCCGCCAGCCTCGACGGTTCCCTCCCCAGCGCCGGTTTGGCGCCGCCACGATTGCGCGCACATCGCTGCGTTTGAGCATGCGCGGATCTCACCGTTCCGCCGAACCGCGGCGAATTCGGATCGCCACGTTTGCCGCAAATGTTCGAGCCGGCACCGTCATTCGTGCGCGTTGCTTTTTGATCGCAAAATTCGTCGCTGCGCGCACAGCGACAACGAGCGTCACGCATCGCGACCCGCGATGCGGCAATCGACTGCAACAGCGCAACGTCCACGCCGCATCCTGACCGATGCGCTGGAACGCCTCTTCGAGTCCAATGCCGCGCGCGCGTCTTCACCGGTGCGCACGACTCGCCACGTGCGAGCAACGCGTCACGTCCCTGCTGACAGTGCTGGCCTGCTGACAGCGCTGGGCTTGCGTTCGAACCTGCGCCCCGCAACCGTAAGACATGACCATGCCTTACGATTGCTTGTGGTCGAATGCACAACGTCGCACCGCAACGCTGGTGGAGCAGATCACGAAGCGCCGCTCAGTGCGTCTTCAACCAAGCCCGCGCCGCGCGCTGTGCCGCCGCGATCTCCGCGTCGGACATCTGCTCGGCGACTTCCTGGCGCAAGCGAGCGGCATCGCGATTGCCCTGCATCGCCGCGAGATTGAACCACTTGTGCGCGGTGATGTAGTCGATCGCAACGCTGCGCCCGGCCGAATACATCAAGCCGAGATCAAACAGCGTGCTGCCGCCAACCGGTCCCTCGCCGAGCACGGCGTGGTTGCTTTCGTTCAGTTCAAAGCGAGCCATTTCGGCCTCCCCTGCTCGCGCGTGCCCGTCAGCTTGCAGGCTTCGCGCGATTGTCACTCAGCCCCCCGGGGCGAGCGACGCGACTATGGCCGATAAAATTTGAATGGTGTTTTAAGGTTCGACGTGAACCAAATCTGAATGCGGGCGGCCTGATGGGCCGCCTATACTTTCTGTTATCCAGAGAAAAGCTTGAAACATCTTGGTTTCGTGAGCCAAAGACCCTTGCCCCTGCCGAAATTGTTGGCGAAGCGCTAACTATCCCCACCGCCGGCGGCGGCATCGAGATAGCGAAACCCCGGTTCACGATTCCTGCTGCTGACGGGCACGCTGACCAAACAACATGGTGCGGGTTGCCGGGTCCTCCATGCTGACCTTGGAGGCCTCCTCAACCCAGATATGCATCCCTTTGTAGACCGCAGGCCGCGCCAAAACCCGATCGAGCCAGCGTTTGACATGGGGAAAGTCGTCGATGTCCTGTCCCTGGCGGCGCCACCGGCTCGCCCAGCCAATGCAGGCCATGTCCGCAATCGAATAGCTGCCGGCCAGAAACTCCCGATCGGCGAGCCGCCGGTTCATAACGCCATAGAGCCGATTGCATTCATTGGTGAAGCGATCGACCGCGTATTGCAGCGTCGCGCGCTCCGGCGCGTATAGTCGGAAATGATGACACTCGCCGGCCTTGGGGCCGAGATTGGCCATTTGCCAGAACAGCCATTGATCCACCTCGACGCGGGCGCGCTCCGTTCGGGGATAGAACCGCCCGGTCTTGCGGCCGAGATACTGCAGGATGGCCCCGGATTCGAACACCGAGATGGGACGGCCGCCAGGTCCGTCTGGGTCGACGATCGCAGGCATGCGGTTGTTAGGCGAGATGGCCAGAAATTCCGGCTTGAATTGATCGCCCTGCGCGATGTTGAGAGGGACCACCCGATACGGCAGTCCACACTCTTCCAGCATGATCGAAACCTTGTAGCCGTTCGGCGTCGGCCAATAGTAGAGGTCGATGTCCCTGGCCGCGGTACGGCGCCTTGCAGGCTTCGCGCCCGTTCGCACGGTCTCACCAGATCTTGCGGCTGATTTTCGTGTCATCGGAGGTGTCTCTCTCTGCGACGGTGTCGAAGGCCGCTACATCGCGTGGCCTTTCTCAACCCATGGACGGGCCCCGGACTTCAGCGCTAGGCTTCAATGAGGTGGGCAGGCATCACCGACACGCCGAACCGCCGTTAATTCGTTCGTCCAGCGAGGGAGTTGCCCATGTTTCGGCTGATAGGTTCCGCACTCGTCGCGGCTGCACTGTTTGTAGTCCCGGTCGGGGTATCGACGCACTTCTCTTCCAACCAGGCGCTGGCCGAGGCGACCGAAAAGGCCGACCCGGGCGAGAAGAGCAAAGACTGCCAAGAAGAAGAAACGCGAGCTGACCCAAGGCCAGAAATCGGCGCGTGAACGTCAGCGCCAGTGCGGCCGCGAGTGGCGTGATGCCAAGAAGGGCGGAAAGGTCGAAAAGGGGATGACCTGGCCGAAGTATTGGAGCGCCTGCAACACCCGGCTGAAGGGCAAGAGCTGAGGTCAACGCCGCTCATCGCGGCCGGGACCATGATTTAACGAGTTGAATGAGTTCATGGTCTCGATTCTGACGCTGCGCATCATCTCTCGGGTCAAACCCGAGGGCCTGCTCTTCCAATAGACCGGTTTTCGTTTTTTGGGATTGTGCCCTGGCACAAAAGACTGAGGGCGTCGGCGAGATTCGAGAAGCTCGAGCGAGCGGTTTGTCACCGCCGGCGGGGTTTGGGATTGTCTCCCTCCCCACATCCCGCGTCCTGCCCTTTCGGTTGGATGCGCGGGTCTTGAACCCCTGTCTCGCCGACGCCCTCTGTCGTCGACCGAAGCCGGTGTTGCCGATAGCGACTGCTTTAGAGCTCACCGCAATTCGCCAACAACCGGCCCGTTTGACGCGGTCATCGACATCAAGTGAAGTCGAGGACCGTGAAGTAGCGGAGCTTACTTCTTCTTCCGGCGCTTGGTCTTCTTCGCGCCCTTTTTAGCCGCTGACTTCGTCTTCGACTTTCTCTTCTTCGCCATGCTGCCCTCCTAGCCATGAGTGAGTGGCGATGTCGTATCAGTACCCGCGCGAATTGCGAGCACTGCATTCCGATTACTACAGAGCGAGAAAAAAATCAGCGCTCCCGTCTAATGAAGGGTGTATAGATGGTTGACAGCACTCGATCTTATGCCTGCGCACCACTGCCTGATCATCCGCTTCGATGACGGCAACGACACCACGATGTCACGCGCTTGCAAAAATTTGATGTTCACAAAAAATCCGATTTCATAAGGCTTTTTTGCGATTCAGATTTATGCGTCGACGATGCGATCGGCGCACGCGCAAGCGCCTCAGGCATCGTTCGGCGAGCAAAAAATCGCGTCGCGAATGCGCCAATCCGCTTGTGAAAAAAATTTTCGACAAGGCACCCCAAAATGCACCTCGCGTCATCGAATCCGACACGAATTGAGCGAATCGGTCGGAAGTGATTCGTTCTCATGCCCCGCGAGGCGCGTCGTTCTTGTCCGCATGGAGGGTGGCGGTCGACACTTTCGGCCGAGGAATTGTGTTCCGCGGCTGCCGCGAACGGGCAGCAGCGTCCAGAAATTCTCAGACGCCGAGCTTGCGCTTGAGCAGATCGTTCACGGCCTGCGGATTGGCCTTGCCACCCGACGCTTTCATCGCCTGCCCGACGAACCAGCCGATGAGTTTGGGGTTGGCAGCGGCCTGTTGCACCTTGTCAGGGTTCGCCGCGATGATCTCGTCGACCACCTTTTCGATCGCCGACAGGTCGGTCACCTGCTTCATTCCGCCCTTTTCGACGATCTGATGCGGGTCTCCGCCTTCGTTCCAGACGATTTCGAACACGTCCTTGGCGATCTTGCCGGAAATTGTTCCCGCCGCGATCAGATCGAGGATGGCGCCAAGCTGTGACGACGACATCGGCGAGGCAAGGATGTCCCCGCCCTCCTTGTTAAGCCGGCCGGCAAGCTCATTGATCACCCAGTTGGCCGCGGCCTTGGCATCACGGCCGCGCGCGACCTCTTCAAAGTAATCGGCGGTCTCGCGCTCGGCGGTCAGCACGTTGGCGTCGTAGGCGGTCAACGCATAGTCACGCATGAAGCGCGCCTTCCGCTGGTCCGGCAGTTCGGGCAGTTGCGCCTTCAGGTCGGCCACCAGCGCCGGCGACATTTCCAACGGCAGCAGATCCGGATCCGGGAAGTAGCGGTAGTCGTGCGCCTCTTCCTTGGTGCGCATGGGCCGCGTCTCGCCCTTGTCGGGATCGAACAGACGGGTCTCCTGCACGACCGTGCCGCCGTCCTCGACCAGATCGATCTGCCGGCGTGCCTCATAGTCCACCGCCTGGCCGATAAAGCGGATCGAATTGACGTTCTTGATCTCGCAGCGGGTACCGAGCGGCTCGCCGGGCCGGCGCACCGAGACATTGACGTCGGCGCGCAGGTTGCCCTTCTCCATGTCGCCGTCGCAGGTCCCGAGATAGCGCAGGATCGTGCGCAGCTTGGCGACGTAGGCTTTGGCCTCGTCGGCGGAGCGAAGATCGGGCTTGGACACGATCTCCATCAACGCCACGCCGGACCGGTTGAGGTCCACGAACGACATGGTCGGGTGCTGGTCGTGCAGCAGCTTGCCGGCGTCCTGCTCGAGATGGACGCGCTCGATCCCGACCGTGACGGTTTCGCCGTCAGGCAGGTCGATCGCGACCTCGCCCTCGCCCACAATCGGCGATTTGTATTGGCTGATCTGATAGCCCTGCGGCAGGTCGGGATAGAAATAGTTCTTCCGGTCGAACACCGATTTGAGATTGATCTTGGCGTTGAGGCCGAGGCCGGTGCGCACCGCCTGGCGGATGCACTCCTCGTTGATGACCGGCAGCATGCCCGGCATCGCCGCATCGACCAGCGAGACGTGCGCGTTCGGCTCACCGCCGAACGCAGTGGCGGCGCCGGAGAACAGCTTGGCCTCTGAGGTCACCTGGGCGTGGACCTCGAGCCCGATGACCACCTCCCAGTCGCCGGTGGCGCCTTTCAGCAGTTTCCGATTGCGTGCCGGTTCGTTCATGCCCAGGTCATTACAAACTCTCGCCCGTCCGCGTCAATTCGCAGGGATCCGGCCGCTCGGCACACCGCCGGCTTGGTTGTCGCCGCTCCCCTATCGCTATAGGCTTGCCGAAACGAGACGGCACCACAGCGCGCCTAAGCGCACGCCGCTGACCGGGAGAGAAGCCATGATCACCCGCCGGCATCTGGTGGGGCTTGCGGCCGCGTCGGCGCTGGCCCCCACCGTTTCGACCCGCAACGCACGGGCGCAGCAGTCTTTATCCCAGCCTTGGCCCAACCGGATCGTGAAGCTCGTCGCGCCGTTCCCGCCCGGTGGCGGCACCGACGTGGTCGCGCGCATCCTCACCAACCGCCTGTCAGACGTCTGGGGCCAGCAGGTCATCGTCGAGAACAAGCCCGGAGCCGGCGGTAATTTCGGCGCCGAGCAGGTCGCGCGCTCCGATCCCGACGGCTACACCATCCTGATCGCGGCGCTGCCGATGGCGGTCAACCGCTTTCTCTTCAGGTCGCTGGGCTACAACTCCATCACCGACTTCGCGCCGGTGATCATGATCTGCCAGTTCCCCAATCTCCTGGTGGTGCCGAACTCGTCGCCGGCGAAAACGGTCCAGGAACTCATTGCCCACGGCAAGGCCAATTCCGGCAAGCTCACCTTCGCGTCGTCGGGCGTCGGCACCTCGCCACACCTGTCCGGCGAGCTGTTCAAGCGCATGGCCGGCTTCGAGATGACACACATCCCCTATCGCGGCGTGGCGCCGGCGCTCAGCGACGTCATCCCGGGCCGCGTCGACATGATGTTCAACACCGCCGCCGGCGTGTTGCAGCAGGCGCGCGCCGGCCAGGTGCGCGGGCTCGCGGTCAGCACCGTGAAGCGGTTTTCGACCGCGATGGAATTCCCGACCGTGGCGGAATCCGGACTGCCCGGCTTCGACGTCACCTCCTGGTACGCGTTGTTCGTGCCGGTCAAGACGCCCGCCGACATCGTCAGAAAGATCCATGCCGACACCGCTGCCATCCTGCTCGAGCCCGCCATCAAGGCGCGGCTCGAGCAGGTCGGCGTCGAGGTGGTGGCGTCGACGCCGCAACAGCTCGGCGCGCGCCTGAAGGCGGAAACCGAGCAGTGGGGCCCGATCATCAAGGGCGCCGGCATCAAGACCCAAGAATAGGCACAAGACCAACAAACAGGACGGACATCATGCTCGATCGACGCCGCTTCACCCGACTGGCCGCGGCCTCCGCTATCGCGCCGGCGATCGGCGGCAATGCCCTGGCGCAGGCACAGAACTGGCCGAACCGCAACGTTCGTCTGGTCGTGCCGTTCACGCCCGGCGGCGGCATCGACGCCATCGGACGCATCATGGGCGGACGCCTGTCGGAATTGTGGGGTCAGCAGGTTGTCGTCGAGAACAAGCCCGGCGCCGGCGCCAATCTCGGAACCGAATTCGTCGCGCGGGCGGCGCCCGATGGCTACACCATGCTCATCACCGCCGGCGGGATTGCGGTCAATCAGTTCCTGTATCCGTCGATCAACTACGATCCGATCGCAGACTTCGCGCCGGTGACGCTGATCTGCCTGTTTCCTAATCTGGTGGTGGTGCCCAAGGACTCCAAGTTCCGCTCGGTGGCCGACATCGTCACTTATGCCCGAGCCAACCCCGGCAAGCTGACCTATGCCTCACCCGGACACGGCAGTTCGCCGCACATGAGTGCCGAGCTGTTCAAGTACACGGCCAAGGTCGATATCACGCACGTGCCCTATCGCGGCGCCGCGCCGAGCCTGACCGACCTGATCGCCGGGCGGATCGACATGTCGTTCGCCGTCATGGCCTCCGGGTTGCCGTTGGTCCAGAGCGGCCAGTTGCGCGCGCTCGCGGTCTCGACCGCCAAGCGGCAGGACACGGCGCCGGACGTGCCCACGATTTCCGAAAGCGGCGTGCCAGGTTACGACATGTCGTCCTGGTTCGCCTTCGTGGTGCCGTCCAAGACCCCGCCGGACATCATCCGCAAGATCAACGCCGACGCCAACGCCGTCATCCGCGAACCCGCTATCAAAGCCCGCTTCGACAAACTCGGCGTGATCGCAGCCGGCACGACGCCGGAGGCGCTCGGTGCCCATCTCAAAAGCGAGATGCAGAAGTGGGGGGACTGGTGTCCCGGTCGAGTCAAAGCGCGCCCCAACGAATTCGGAATGAAGGCTCAGCAACTAAATCAGTGTGGCTTAGGTTCAGAAGTCGCAATTCGAGTTTGCCGCGACACTGTTGCGGACTTCTGAACGGAGACAGTGACACGATCAACAGCAAGAAACGTCTCGAAAACAACAATCGATCACAGCCTTGTCCGCCGTATTCGGCGGCACCTTCTGGAGTTTGGCAATGGCCAATGCGGCTGAACTCAAAGTCATCTCTTCACAAGCGATCAAGGAGGCCTACCTGGCGCTAGCGCCGGAATTCGAACGCGTCAGCGGTCACAAGCTCAACACCACCTGGAACGGCACCATCGACATCCTCAAGAAACTTCGGGCCGGCGAGACCTTCGACATGGTGATCCTGGTGACGCCCTCGATGGAGGACATGATCAAGGAAGGCAAAGTCGTCGGCAGGCAGCCGCGTCGACCTCGTGCGCTCGGGTATCGCCATCGCGGTGCCGTCGGGCCGCCGCAGCCTGACATCAGCACCGTCGAGGCCGTCAAACGCGCGTTGCTCGCGGCGAAGAATGGCATCGGCTACTCGTCGGGCCCGAGCGGCGTATTCCTGAACGACCTGTTCAAGCGCTGGGGCCTCGCTGACAAAGTCACGATCAAGCAGACGCCGCCGGGAACCCCGGTCGGCACCCTTTTGGCCCGCGGCGACGTCGACATCGGCTTCCAGCAGGTCAGCGAGCTCCTGCTGTTCCCCGGCATCCAGTACGTCGGTCCGGTGCCATCGGAGATGGACACCGTCAGCGTTTTTGCCGGCGGCGTGCATACCGCCGCCAAGCATCCGGACGCTGCCCGGGAATTGATCCAGTTCATCTCCTCGCCCGCGGCGCTGCCCTACATCAACAAAACCGGAATGGAACAAGTCTGAGGATGTCATGATCGATCGCCGGCGACTGATCGCAGCGTCCGCCGCTGCCATTGTGGCCCCCGCCGTCATCACTCGGGCGCCGGCGCAAACATCTGCCCAGACCCCTGCCCAAATCTGGCCCAGCCGCTTCGTGCGGCTGGTGGTGCCGTTCCCACCAGGCGGCGGCACCGACGCGATCGCCCGCGTGCTGGCGGGCAAGCTGTCGGAGTTGTGGGGCCAGCAATTGGTGGTCGAGAACCGCGGCGGCGCGGCAACCAATATCGGCACCGAGGTCGTGGTGCGCGCCGACCCCGACGGCTACACGATGCTGCTGCACTCGATGCCGCTCGCGGTGAACAGGTTCCTGTTCACGACGCTGCCTTATGATCCGATCGCCGATCTTGCCCCGGTCTCCCTGCTCTGCGATTACCCCAACATCATGGCGGTGCCGAACAACTCGCCGGCGCACTCGGTCGCCGAGTTCATCGCCTACGCCAAGGCCAACAAGGGCAAGATCACGTTCGCTTCGTCCGGGCACGGCACCTCGGTGCATCTGTCCGGCGAGCTGTTCAAGCGCATGGCCGGAATCGAGATGCTGCATATCCCCTATCGCGGCGCCGGACCGGCCTTCACCGATCTCATCCCCGGACGCGTCGACGTGATGTTCAACAATATCGGCGCGGTGCTGCCGCTGATCCAAGGTGGAAAGCTTCGCGGTCTGGCGGTCACCACCGCGAAGCGGACACCGGCGGCGCCGGATCTGCCCTCGATCGCCGAAGCCGGCGTACCGGGGTTTGACGTCTCGTCCTGGTATGCGTTTCTCGCGCCCGCCAAGACGCCGCCCGAGATCATCCGCAAAATGCATGCCGACACGATCGCGGCTCTGCACGATCCCGCGACCAAGCAGAAACTCGAGTCGCTCGGCGTCGTGGTGCGCGGTTCGTCGCCCGAAGAATTCGCCGTTTTCCTCAAAGCCGAGATGGACAAATGGGGGCCGCTGATCAAAGCCGCCGGAATTGCAGGCACCGCCGGCAAATAAAATCAATCATAACTGGCCATCAACTCGTCAAGCGGCGCAGTCCAGTCCGCCCACGGAGCGGTCAGATAGCTGTAACTGTTCATGACGAACCCAGGGCCGGCGTAGAATTTCTCGTACTGCATGTGCCGTCCAGCAAAGTCTGAGCCGAGCAAGTCCCACGCCAGCTTGGTGAGCTTCATGCGTTCTTTCGCCGACTGTCCCGGCACCGACCAGTATGTCTCGAAGATATCGCGCATCGCCGGGTCTTTGAAGACCGAGGCATCGGCCGGCATTTGGAACACGCCAGCGCCCATGAGCTCGCGCACCATGTCGCAGATCTCCCCGTGATTGTTGGTGCACCAATGCAGCGCGCCGTAGACGTAGCGGCGGTTTACGGTGAGATAACCAGGCACTTGCACTTCGCCGCAGTGGATCTGGCCCATGATCAAGCCTTCAAGGGTGGCCTGCATGGCTGCTAGGCGGCCAAGCGTGAACTGCACCGCTGGGATGTGGCCAACTTTGTTCATCTCGGTAAGCTTTTTCGCCATTCCGACGATCAGCTTGAGCTTCTCCAGGAACCGCACATTGGCTTGATGATTTGCCATGGCATGGCCGGGTGTTCGCATGTAAATCGCACGCGTCATTTCGACGTTGTCATGACAGAATACCCGCTCCCAAGGTACCTTAACGTTCTCGAACAGCACGGCACTATCGGTCTCGTCGAAGCGAGCGGCGAGCGGATTGTCGAACTCGCTCACCGCGTAGCGTTCATACGGCTTGCGCGACCAAATACTCACTCCGGGCGCATTGAGTGGAACGGCGCAGGTGATCGATTCCTTCTCTTGGCCGGCCGCGACCGGTTGCAAGTTGCCGCACCAGGTCTCATGGCAGAACACTGACGCGGTACCGAGCATCTTAAGACCGTTGATGGTAACACCGTTGTCATCTTCGTCGACCACCCGCAGCGTCGGAGACACGCGCGGGCCCTCAGCAGGACTCGCGGGGCGCCAGCCTTGCGGATTGGTTACCGTGTGCGACACAAAAATATCGCTCGCGCGCATGTGGCGATAGTAATTTCGGATGTTGTCGCCAAAGCCATGCCGGATGCTGTCAAACATGGCCGGATTCATCACCAGGCCGCTCACATAGCTCGGGAAGTTATCGGGCGACCGGCCAATGAGACCATGTGTCCATGAGGCGATCCGCCGATGGGTTTCAAACCGGCGGCGCAAGTCTTCGCTCGTTTTCGGCAGCAGGAAGTAGGTCGAGAAGGATTCTCCGTCCTCCTCAAAGGTCATCACGTCGCGGTTCTCGACCTCGCGTTTGCGATCGTAGATCATGGCGAGTGATTGGGCTGCGTTGCGGAACGCCGGATGCGTCGTCACGTCGTCGACCCGCTCGCTGCCGATGTAGACACGGCGTCCATCGCGGATGCTGTCGAGATAGTCCTTGCCGGTCATCAGCATTTTGTCTTCCTCGGTGCGGGGACGCTCTGGAGATCCAAACAGCAACATTGCGATCTCATGGCTACGGCGTTCATAGCGGTCTCCCCCCATCATCGCATGCTGCGCAACGCGTTCTTGTGCGTTGAGCGTTTGCGCTTGATTTAACTATATCGCTAAACGTCCCGGAGTTTGTACTGCCGCTGCTGGCCCGTTTCGGACATGCCGAGCCTTACGCTATTTGGCGCTTTCGGAGGCAAAGCGGAGATGGCCAGCGCTCGCGAACAATCGCGATTGAGCAGCAACGCTCAAGTTGAGTGGTCCGATTCTAACATTCGCATCCCATTTCCGCGGACGGTTTTGCGAATGTTAGAATCAAAGGACCACTAGCAAGTATAGGCTGCTAGTGGAGTTTGGATTTGACATTCGCATCGCGTGCTTGCTGCCAGGTGGGTAGCGAATGTCAAATCCACTCCACTAGATCAGAGGCCGCGCAGGAAGCCTCGATAAATCGGATTTTTGCGAACCGCCTCCCCGCCCGCGTCAATCAGGAGATCGACCGACTCGGGTGGCAGTTGGAACCGCGTTGGGATGGCATTGAGTGCATTGGCCTGGGCGCGATCGAACTGGTCGAAGCCGACCCGCTCGACGAAAACGCTCAGGTCGTTGCAGCGCCAATCGGCCGGAACCTGCAAACGCTGCCGCTCGGCGGCCGACAGTCCGCAGCGCCAGCGGCGGACCCTGCCAACCCAATCGTTCATCAATGACACGAACGCGGTGTAGCTAGCGCGCGTGCTCGCTTCGGTGGCCGTGTCGGCCGTCGCCATCACGAGCTCGACGCCGGTCGGGCCGGGGAGTTGCTGCGACCAGTTGCCCGACGGCCCGCGCCCGGAATCCACGACCAGAAAGAAGATCCGCCGGATGCGCGCCGCCTGCTGCGCCGACAGCGGCTCGTACGGCCGATTTGCCGACAAGAGTGCAATACTGAAGCCCGATAGCCCGAAATTGTCGACCAGGCCACCATCGAGCAATTTCACGTAGCGAACCCCGCCGGTGTGGTAGCTTTCGATCGCCTGGGCGAAGTCACGCAGCAGCGGCTGCGCATTGCGGTCGGCCCGGGCACGCGCGATCCAGTCCGGCAGCTTGGTCTGACAGCGTCCTGGAAAGGTTTCGAGCACGATCGGCGCGAACACCACCGGCACCGCGGCCGAGGCCGCGACCGCTTCCGAGATCGGGTAGCTCATCAGATCGCTGCACATCGCATCGAATGCGACGCTGCCAAACACGAACGGCGTGCGGTTGTAGATGTCGGACGCGTTGATCCAGATGCGCGGACGCTGGCTGGTGCGGAAGTCGCGAAAGGTCGCTCCGCCGAACAAGTTGTCGTCGAGCCAGCGCGGCAGGTGCGTCGCATCGTTGAGGCCACCGCCAATCGCCCGACCGAGGTTAACCAGCGACACCCTGGTGTTGAGCGATTCCTCGGCGTTGCGCAGCAGGAAGCGCTCGCGGAAGTCGGACAGCGTCTCGCGCTTCTTGAGGCCGTAATAAGCCGCAAGCACCGACCCGCCAGAAACGCCGGACACAAAATCCACGCGTTCGAGCAGCGACACGGTCTTGCCGCGGTCGCGGATGCGCGTGCGCTCAAGCTCCTTCAGGACGCCAAAGGAGAAGGCCGCCGCGCGCGTGCCTCCGCCGGAGAAGGCGAGGCTGACCATGATGTCGTCGGACGTGATGGGTACTTCGCTACCGAGCGGGGCGGCCTGCACCGGTCCTGACAGCGGTTGATTATTGGGCAGGTTATAGACACTCGTGCAGCTCCCGAGCGCGACAGTCACGATCGCTGCAAACAGCCTCAACCCGACCACTGCTACAAACCCCCACAAACCACACTTATCGGCAGTATATTGTCAACAAGTCAACCAATCTTCCGGGCAAACTTATGATTGGCGGGCCCCGGCCAGAAAATCGCGAGCAATCGCAAGCCATTCGGCCTTAAGGGACCCGGTCGTTACCGGCGTTCCGGCCCGCCGGTACCAATAGCGGGCGTTCTCCTCGTCCTTCTCCAGCCGATGCAGTGGCCCTGTCACCAAGCGTGCGGAATCCTTGCCGCCTTCGTCCATGACTGGCGCGTGCGCGGTCTCCCATCTGTCCTTGCCGGCCCACCATAATGCAGTGAGCGCCGGGGAAGCCCCGGCGGCGGCGTCCGCTGCGACAGGCTGCGCTTGAACTCGGCGGGGTCATCGCATGGCCCCTTGCCCTTGCAGTGAGCCTCACCACCACCGCTCGGGGGCAAACTGCCCCGCCGCCTGCTCGATCGCGGCCCCGAGCGTGAACAGCGTCTCCTCGTCGAACGGCCGGCCGATCAATTGCAGGCCAAGCGGAAGACGGTCCGACGACAATCCGGCCGGCACCGAAATGCCCGGAAGCCCGGCCATGTTCACCGTCACGGTGAACACGTCATTGAGATACATTTCGATCGGATCGGCCTGGCCCTTCTCACCGATCCCGAACGCGTCCGACGGTGCCGATGGCGTCAGAATCGCGTCGACACCCTTGGCAAAGCAATCCTCGAAATCGCGCTTGATCAGGGTTCGCACCTTCTGCGCCTGCAAGTAGTACGCATCGTAGTAGCCGGCGGACAGCACATAGGTTCCGATCATGATGCGGCGGCGCACTTCGCGGCCGAAGCCTTCGGCACGGGTTTTCTCGTACATGCCGATCACGTCGCGCTCGGGCTTGCGCAGGCCATAGCGCACGCCGTCATAGCGGGCGAGGTTCGACGACGCTTCCGCGGGCGCCACGATGTAGTAGGCCGGCAACGCATACTTGGTGTGCGGCAGCGATACGTCGACAATGGTCGCGCCGGCGTCTTTGAGCCAGGCAATGCCTTGCTGCCAGATCGCGTCGATCTCCCGCGCCATCCCATCGATCCGGTATTCTTTCGGAATGCCGATGGTCATGCCCTTGACCGGCTTGCCGAGCGCCGCCTCGTAATCGGGCACCGCGCGATCGGCGGAGGTGGAATCCTTCGGGTCGTGCCCGGCCATGGACCGCAGCAGGATCGCCGTGTCGCGCACGGTGCGCGCGATCGGGCCCGCCTGATCGAGCGACGAGGCAAACGCGACGATGCCCCAGCGCGAGCAGCGCCCATAGGTCGGCTTGATTCCGACCGTGCCGGTGAACGCCGCCGGCTGACGGATCGAGCCACCGGTGTCGGTCGCCGTTGCACCAAGGCAGAGCCGCGCGGCCACCGCCGACGCCGAACCGCCGGACGATCCGCCGGGCACCAGCGCCGTGTTCGATCCGGCGCGCCGCCACGGGTTGATCACCGGCCCGAAGCACGAGGTCTCATTCGACGAACCCATCGCGAATTCGTCATTGTTGAGCTTGCCGAGCATCACCGCGCCGTCGCGCCAGAGCTGGGCCGTGACGGTCGACTCGTAGGTCGGCACGAAATTGTCGAGGATGCGCGAGCAGGCTGTCGTGCGCACGTCCTTGGTCGCGAACAGATCCTTGATACCGAGCGGAATGCCTTCGAGCGGGCGCGCGTCGCCGGCCTTGATGCGGGCGTCGGCGTCCTTCGCCATGGCGCGCGCGAGGTCGGGCGTTTCGAGCACATAGGCGTTCAGCGCCCGCGCCTGTTCGAGCGCCGCGATATGCGCGTCGGCAAGCTCTGCGGCGGAGAACGCACGCTTGCGTAGTCCGTCGCGCGCCGCCGCGAGCGTGAGTGTCGTCAGGTCCGTCATGCCTGGTCCGGGGCGTCGCAAGCAAAGGGGTTTGCGGCCTCGGCCGCGCGCTTGGGCGGAACCGGAAGGCCGGCCGCCTCGAAATCCTCCGGCTCGAACCCCGGCGGAATCTCGCCGCGCTCGACCGCCACCTCGAGCTGGTAGCGCCGCCAGAGCGCCTCTTCCTCGCAGGCCCAGCACATGCGCCCTACTCCACAACCTTGGGGACGATGAAGTAGCTGCCTTCATGTGCCGGCGCGTTGCGCAGTACATCGCCGGCAATGCCGCCGTCGGTGACCTTGTCCTCGCGCTTCTTCATCGCCATCGGCGTCACCGAGGTCATCGGCTCCACGCCCTCGCAATTCACCTCGGACAACTGTTCCACGAAAGCGAGGATGGCGTTGAGCTCGCCCTGGAGATGCGCGACCTCCTCGTCGGCAACGGCGATGCGCGCGAGATGCGCGATACGGCGGACGGTTGCGGCGTCTACGGACATGGCCTTTCCTCGATTGCCGCTGCGGCTATAGCAGAGCGCCGGTGCGCGGAGCAATCGACGCCCAAGCGCCAGCAGCCCCGTGATGCCGCCAGCCCGTGACAATCGGCCGGCAGGGTCAAATCAGGCCGAGATCCCGCAGCTCGCGCCGCATCTCTTCGGGCATGGCGCGCAGCCCCGGCGCAATCCGCGTCAGGTCGCGCGGCGCGTCCTTGATCTCGAGATAGCGCCAGCCCTGGAAGGCGCGCCGCGGACGCGGCTCGACGGGGATGACTTTGGGCTCCAGCACGATCCGGCAGCGCCCGACGCCTTGCTTGTCGACAAACGGACGCACGGCCAGGACCCGTTGCCGGCACATCACCTGCCCTCGGATCACCCAGTAGAGCGAACCGCCGTCGGTGATCTCGTCGGCGCGCTTGGGCACCATGCGGGTGGTGTGAATGTGCTCGGTTTTTTTGCCGCGCGTCCGGCGTCGCTTTTCCTTGATCCAGTCCTCGAGGTCCTGGATGGAGTCGCAACCGACGCACAGCTTGATGAGATGCAGTGTCACGTTCGCTTGGCTTTGATTGGAGAGAACTCGCCAGCTTCCGACCGCCATGGACGCCGCCGTTGCCAGCGCGACATGTTAGCGCCACCGGCCGCCACCGTCACTTAAACGGGCGGTTATCCTCAGGGAATGCAGGGCTATTGTGGCGACGGTTGTTTACTGCGCGCGGCGGCATTGAGGTCAATCGGCGCCGGCTGCTTCGGCGACGGCGCTGCCTGCGGTCGTCGCTGTGGCATGCGCGCCGCGCCCGGAGCGGAACCGGTGCTCTCGGGCTCCCCGGCTGGCTCCGAAGTCATGATGTTGACCGGTGGAATTGAATCTGCCGACGGGAAGAACACGCCCGGCCCCGGCGGCCGCGGAGAGGCGAAGGCAGCAGTCCCTCCGGGCACCGGCTGCGTCGTGCCGGCAAGGCCGGGTGCCGCCTGCGGCGCGGCATTGGCGGTCGGACTTGGCGCTGTCGCCGGCCAAGCTGCCGAATATCGTGCGATGCTGGCATCATAGGTCCGCTGCGAGAGATTGGCGCTCACGCGCTGCGGGTCACGCATCAGCGCGAAGGCCGGACATCGATCGGCGGTGCAGCCATAGCGCGTCGCGAGGACATGCGCGACCAGACCATACCGATCGGTCTCGACCGCACGACGCAGGTTCACCAGCATGGGCGGCAGCGGTGCGGCGCCGTTCGCAAAGGCACCGCCGCCAATGACGCCACTTCCCCCCACGCGATGAACTTCGGCGAGCAACCGGATCTGTCCCGCCACGTAAGACACCGCCGACGCCGCTGCCTCCGGCGTGGCGAACAGCGTTCGTTCGCACGCGCTTTCGACCGTTTCACCAGCCATCGCGTCGAGACAGGCAAGCGCCGAGCCTGGCATCATTGCCCGCGCTGACAGCGCATCGGCGCGCTGTTCCAGCATCCGTCGCTCGTCGGCGACATCCGGTCCACGTCGGCCATCGAGCAAGAACCAACTCAGCAGCACGCCTGTCATCACCAGCGCGATGCGTCCCAAGCCGCCGACCACGCCCGCGCGGCTGACTGCCACGACACAAAATACGACGAACAATGCGGCAAGCGCGCCGGTCGCCCACAACGGCAGCGTCAGCGTGCCGGTGAGCGGATCGAGACCAGGTATCCAGCGCCCGATGAATTCGGACATGGCAAAACCATCCGCGCGATCGACGAACGAATAGAGACCCTTATGGATTGCGCCCGCACGTTGTTGCAACGCTGGAGGCGCAAAAACACCACGACTCAGACTGGCTGGTGCCGGCCGACCATCGCTTTTGCAACAGCACCATGGCTTTCATTCGACGGCTGGCGAGTTGCTCAGCGCGTGCGATCGAGCTGACTCTCTTTCGCGACCCGCTCAAACGCCTCATCGGTGCTTTTGATGCGGTACTGATGCTCGTCTCCATCCAACGGCAGAAGCTTCACGATCTGATAGGAGCCGTTGGAGTTCATGTGACCCAAGGGCTTCGCCGTGAAATAGACCGTTTGACCAAGCCGAAACTTGTGTGCGTTCAACGCTGTCTCCCCGAACTCTACGCGACGACCCCACCGTCCCTGAATTCGCATTCATGTTGTTGCACTATAGCAACAATTCGGCCCGGCCGGCAAAAAACTTACCCGCGCTTTCGCGGTCCGGTTGCAGTATGTCGGCATAATTACTACAGGTAATTTGAATATATAATTCAATGTCTTGGCAGGAGCCACGCAGCCGCCTTCTGAGCTGCCTTAACGATGGCGGAACTTTCATATTGGCGCCGCGTTCCTCTCCTACTCAAAGCGACGATGATTTAGAGAGGGGATCCGCACCATGCGTCTGTTGTTCGGCATTATCGTTGGCGTCGCGCTGACCGTCGGCAGCGCCTATTTGGTGGATCAGGGCAGCAGCCGAGCCGATGCCCGCCCGATGGTGAATTGGGACGTCGTGGCAAAAAACGTCGATCAGATCACCACCATGGCGCGGGACGGCTGGCGACGGATCGCTGGCTAGCGGTCCTTAAATTCTCACATTCGCAAAGTCACCCGCGGAAACGGGATGCGAATGTTAGAATTGGACCGCTCGTGAAAAAGCCCGGGGTTTCCCCCGGGCCGATTTTTCATATTAGCGACTGCCTAGCAGTGCTATGCGCGGACTTCCTGCCGCTGGAAGATGACGTAGCCCACCACGAACAGCACGATTGAGCTGCCGATCAGCCCGACGATCGCCGGCCATGCGATCAGCAGGCTCTGGCTCAGCGGCAACGGCGCACCCATCACAGCGCCCTGCAACTGGCTCATATAGAGCGGCCCGAGCGACCGTGTGGTCGGATTGAGGATCGCCAGCACCACCTCACCGAACAGCGTGCTGGGCGAGATCCGCGACAACATCTGCGCGGACAGGATCAGCGTCTCCTCGCTGAGCGCCGGCGCCGCCGCGATGACGATCGCCGGGGCGAGTGCGGGCCAAATCAGCGTGAGGAACAGCCACAGACCGAGCGTCACCAGCGCCGCCGTGGCTGCCGACCGGAAGATGATCGAAAACAGCATCGCCAGCGCCAACCAAACGCCCGCGTAGGCGATCGCCACCAGCAGGAAGACAAAGGCGCGCGCCATCTCTTCCACATTCGGCGGGACACCGAGCAACAGCAGACCGAGCCCGATCACCAGCAGCCACAGCGCGACCAAGCTGACCGAGAGCGTCAACAGTCCGGCGATGAACTTTCCGAACAGCAGCGCATCCCGATAGATCGGCTGCGACAGGATGCGCGACAGCGTGCGGCGGCTGTGCTCGCCGTTAATCGCGTCAAAGCCCATGCCGATGGCGATCAACGGCAGCAAGAAGCTCAAGAACGATACGAATGACGGCAGCGGCTCCCGCGCGGTCGTGAACAACCGCAAGAACAGGAACGGGTCCTCCGCGGTGACGTCTCTGATCTGCTGAATGGCGCCATAGAGCGCCGCCATCGCAATCAGCACCACGAGCCATTCCAGCACGCGCATGCGTGCGCTGGTGAGATGATCGGACAATTCCTTGACGATCACGACCCCAAGGCCGTGCCAGGGCGAGCCCTCACGCCGCATGGCGATCTCCCGCTTGCTGTGCCGCTTCGTGGAAGTAGTGGGTGTAGATGGTTTCGAGGCTCGGTACCTCGACCGACAGGCGCAACAACCGGCCGCCGGCATTGACCACCGCCGCCGCCGCTTCTGGCCGAACGTCGCGGTCGGTCATCAGCCGCCAGTGCTTCGGACTGAGGATTTGCACCGACGTCACGCCGGGAA
Source organism: uncultured Acidobacteriota bacterium (assembly GCA_963732655.1). Lineage (GTDB taxonomy): Bacteria > Actinomycetota > Acidimicrobiia > Acidimicrobiales > SHLQ01 > CAVTWS01. The sequence goes on from CAVTAI010000017.1 coordinate 1,400,081, forward strand.
CCTCCTTGAGCTTTTGTTCGAGCCCGGTGCCCTCAGCCTCGACGTCGACGTTGAAGCCGCCGCCCAGGACCTGGCGACCGAGATCGGGGACGGTGCCGAGCAAAACGATGTTGCCATTGCTGAACAAAGCAACGCGGTCGCAGACGCTCTGCACACGGTCGAGCAGATGCGACGACAACAGCACGGTGACGTTGTGGTTCTTGAGATCGCGGATGATGTCGAGAAGCTCGAGCGTCGCCTGCGGATCGAGGCCGGACGTGGGTTCGTCGAGGATCGCAATCTGAGCCTGCTTCATCAGGATTTCGGCGAGGCCGAGCCGCTGACGCATACCGCGGGAGAACGTCTCCACCCGCTTGTCGGCGACGTCGTGCAGCCCGACATGGTCGAGCGCGGCTTTGATCTTGGCCTCACGCTCGTCGCGTTCGAGCCCGATGAGGCGACCGGTGTAGTGCATATTGTCGGCCGCGGTCAGGTTGTCGTAGAAGCCGACTGCGTCCGGCAAATAGCCGACGCGCCGCTTCACCTGGAGCGGCTCTCGCACCGGATCGTAACCCAGCACTCGCACCTGCCCATCCGAGACCTCGGTCAGTCCGAGCATCATCAGGATGGTGGTCGTCTTGCCGGCGCCGTTCGGCCCGAGCAGGCCAAAAATCTCACCCTCCGCTACGTTGAACGAAACGCCGTTGACGACCGGCACTCCGTCGTAACGCTTGGTGAGGTTTTGCGCCTCGATGACGTGCGTGCTCATCGCCGTCCGAACCTCGACACGGCGCCGACCAGCACCAGCAGCGCGACACCGACGATGCCGACACCAATGATGCCCCACTGCGTGGAGGTCGCTACCGCGACGCGGAAGGACTGCGAAGCCAATTCCCCACGTGCCGAGGCGCGCAGGTTCGTGACGTAGTCCCCGGCCACCGCCTTTGCCGTGGGTGTGATCTTGAACTGAATTTCCTTGTTCTCGTTCGGCGGAATGCGGTCGACGACCTTCGGGTCGGCTTCGATCTTCCAACCGCTCGGGCCGGAGCCCGACAATTCCACCGCTTCCGCCGGAGCAGTACCGGTGTTGGAGACGATCACAGCCACGACGGTCTCCTGCCCCGCTGAAGCGCGGGCGCTAAGCAAGCCCTCGCGGCCGGAGAGCTCGATCTTGGGCGTGCCGGTGATATCGAGACCCAGTTCGGCCGTCGCGGTGGCGTCTTCCGCGGTTGCGCGCGCGGTCACCTTCTGCGGGCCGACGCCGATCGTGTTCGGCGGACGGACCTTGAGCTTGACGTCCTTCGACTGGCCGGCGTCGAGCGGCACGGCGTTGAGTTCCTGGCTGCCGTACTGCTCGGTGAAGGAGACATCGAAATTGGCCGGCGCGGTGGCCGCGAGGTTCGCGACGATGCGCTTGCCGCTCTCGTTCTTGATCGAGAGCTGATACTCGAAAGTGGAGCGCGAGTTGCCGCGCAGTTCAGGCAACGCGGGCGTCAGCGTCAGCTTGGCCGGCAAATCCTTCACCAGCGTGACCGCTACCGGCAGCGAGACGGTGCCGGCGCCCTTCGCGGTTACGGTGAGATTGGCCGTGCCCATCGCGGCATCCTTTGGGATGTCGAGGCGCAGGTCGAACGATACGCTGGCATTGGTCGCCGGCAGCACCGCTTCGATCGGCTGACCGCCACCGACCACCGTCGATGTCCAACCCTGCGGCACGCCAGCCACCGAGATCTGCAGGCGCTCGGGAGGCATGGCGTAGTTCTGGAGGCGCAGGCTGATGGTCGCCGTCGTGCCTGGACGGACGCTGATGGCGGGATAGTCGGTCAGCAGGAAAAGGCCCTTCACATCTGGCTTGGCGGTGTCTTGCGACAACGCTGGACCAGTGCCGGTCAACGCATAAAAGGCAAGTAAAATCAGGGCGATAACACGATATCGCATGGTACAGGCTCCCGGGCGGTAAGGTAGTTTGAGTTCGCTTTTAAAACCCCTCCTGCGGCACCGCAAGATCACGTATGCCGCATGTCAGGGCCGTATATTCTTTGTCCCTCAGGACCTTTCAATACACGTCAGCGACATTTTTTAGGCTATTTACGACCGTGCTTAAGATGCTTTTTCGCGAAGCACCGTCGGCCAATCGATTTCATCGTGCGGCAGAACCCAAGGCTCTTGCAATGCTGCACTGCGCCATTCGGCCCAGGCCGGCAACGCCATGACGGCCGTCATATAATCGCGCGCAACGGCGCCAACTTCGACGGCATAGGTATGAAAGCGTGACACCACGGGGGTAAACATCGCGTCGGCGGCACCGAATGCGCCGAACAGAAATGGCCCGCCGGCTCCGAAACGCGTGCGACAATCTGTCCAGATCTGGTCGATGCGGCGAACGTTGGCGAACACGTCTTCGGGCAGTTCGCGCGGCTTGACCGGACGCCACAGGTTCATGGGCAGGTGCCGGCGAAGCGGCACAAAGCCCGCGTGCATCTCGGCGGCGATCGTCCGCGCCAGCGCCCGCGCCGCGGGATCAGCCGGCCACAAGCCGGCGGCGGGAAACTTTTCGGCGAGATATTCGAGGATCGCCAGCGACTCCCACACATGGATACCGCCATCGGACAACACCGGCACTTTTCCGGTGCCCGACACCTTGGAGACGCGCGCCTTGAAGTCGCTCGCCTCGAGCGAAATCACCTCCTCGGCGAATGCGATGCCGGCGGCCTTCATGGCGATCCAGGGCCGCATCGACCAGGACGAGTAATTCTTGTTTCCGATGATCAGGGTGAGAGCCATGGCATTTGGCTAGCATTTGCCGCGCGCGAGTTCGAGTGGCAGCATCTCCGGACAGGGAATCGCGCCATGCTGCTGTTTTCGACCCTCGACCTCATTGCGCTCGCCAGCTTCGTCGTCGCCTGGGGCGGCTATGCCTATTTGACCGAGGCTAGCCGGGTCAGTTCGAAGGGCCTCAACGCGATCATGAACGGCTATCGCGAGACCTGGATGCGCCGGATGCTCGCGCGCGAGCAGCGGATGGTCGACATGCAGATCATGGCGGCCTTGCAGAACGGCACCGCCTTCTTCGCCACGACGTCGCTGTTCGCCATCGGCGGCACGCTCACCATCCTGCGGTCCAGCGACGAGATGATCGCAATCGCTTCGCATCTACCGTTCGGTTTCCAGACCTCGCGCGCATTGTGGGAGATGAAGGCGATAGGGCTGACGGTGATCTTCGTTTACGCGTTCTTCAAATTCGCCTGGGCCTACCGACTCTACAACTACGTCGCCATCCTGCTTGGCGCGACACCGTTGCCGGCGGACAAGGACACCGCCGAAGCGGAAGCGCATGTGATGCGCACGGCGCGGCTGTTCACGACCGCGGGCCGGCACTTCAACCGCGGCCAGCGCGCGTTCTTCTTTGCGCTCGGCTATCTCGGCTGGTTTGCGGGACCGATCGTGCTGATGATCTCGACCGCCGTGGTGGTGGTGGTGATGTGGTGGCGCCAATACAAATCGGACTCGCTGCGCGCCGTCGCGGACAGCAAACCCAATTCGTCATCGGTGCCCTAGGATCGATCAATCCAGGAAGATGGCCACGGCCAACAGGCCGGTGAGCACCACCGCCGTCGCACCCGCTATCAGATTGGTTGCAACGACGAGCTTCCTGACGATCCAGGAATAGTCGATGGAAGTCCGTACCGTGAGTACGGCCGCACGTATCGTACGCATACGCAGATCCCCACTACGCAACAACGCAACCGGCAACCGCTACACTTGAACTCGCCAATCCCACTCGGGACGGACGACCGTTTTTCTATTTCACAAGCTTTCCTATCGCCTTGTCAATTACGTCACGTCGATCCTTGGCAACAAATGACAGGTCGCGACAGCGAAGCCCATCATGATACCGGACAATGTCGAACACTTCGTTAGCGCGGTGATGCTGCATCAGCGGCGCTGATCGCAGTCTGCCGGTCACATCGTCATCGCTGCGCCACACCCTCGTGGAATTGGGTCATGGTGTAGCTTTTTGTTTCAGCACGATCTTTTCAGGCTGCGACCGCGTCACGGGCGACAACTATCGAGGTTCGCGCGGTCACATTCGGCGCGGACGGTGGGGCCCGGAAACAACTCGGACGACGACCCGCCCAGCCAATAAGCCGCAAGCCCGATCCATTCCCGCACCGCGGTGTCGGTGCGCCGCAGCCCTTCGCCCATGGTCGGAAACGGGCGTAGCGCGTCGCTCGAGCCGCGAGTTCGCCAGTCCACTGGATGGGCCTCAACGGGAAATCCGGCCTGGCGGAAGATGCCGACCGCGCGCGGCAGATGATAGGCCGAGGTGACGAGCAGCCAGCGCTCACCCGGCTTGGGCTGCGCGATCTCCCGGGAAAACCGCGCATTCTCGACCGTATTGCGCGATTTGTCCTCGGCCACCACCCGCCCGCGGGCGACGCCCAACGTCTCCAGCAGCCGCAGCGCAAACTCGGCCTCCGGCCGCTCGTTGAAAATGACCGCTCCCGAACCGCCGGAGAAGATGATGCGGGCATCGGGGTAGCGGCGGTGGAGCTCGACGACCGCGGTCAATCGTTCGGCCGCCTCATTGAGCGCGACGGTGTCGCGGGCATGCGAAACATCGGGACTGAGGGCGCCGCCGAGCACGACGATGCCGTGGGGCGCGCCGCGCCCGTGGTCCCAGGCCGGAAAGCGCTCTTCCAGCGGCACAATGAGCGCGTTGCCGATCGGGGACAGCCCGAACACCGCCAGCAGCAACATGACTTGCCACCACCAGGCGCCAGCCGGCGCGCGAAAAGCGCGTGCGCAGCAGCAACACGCCGACGATGCCGACGAGAATGGTCAGGTTCGAGGGGATCGCGAAGAAGCCGATGATCTTCGTCGCGTAGTACAACATCGTCCCCCTCCAGACTTCGGATTCCCGTCTTTCGGGATTCTGCTTTAGCGCGTCTTCTTCCAGGCTTCGTAACGCGCCTTGGCCTCGTCGTTCATCGGGTAGAGGCCGGGCAGCTTGGCCCCCTTCTCGACCTCGGCAACGATATAGGTCTCCATCAGTTCGTGCTCGGGACCCTCCTCGGCGACAAACGCAAGCAGGTTCTGCGGAATCACCACCGCGCCATCATCATCGCAGACGATGGTGTCGCCTGGAAAGATCGCGCAGCCGCCGCAGGCGATCGGCTCGTCCCAGCCCACGAATGTCAGCCCGTTGACGGATGCCGGCGCGGAAACGCCCGCGCACCAGACCGGAAGCTTCGACGCCAGCACGCCGGCCTTGTCGCGGATAGCGCCGTCGGTGACCAGCGCCGCGACGCTGCGCTTCATCATCCGCATCGTCAGGATGTCGCCGAAGATGCCGGCGGTGGTGACGCCCATGGCATCGGCGACCGCGATGCAGCCTTCCGGCATGGCTTCGATCGCACCACGGGTCGAGATCGGCTTCGCCCAACTTTCCGGTGTCGCAAGATCCTCGCGCACCGGGATGAAGCGCATGGTGAAGGCCGGACCGATGATGCGCTGCCCAGGCGCTTGAAGCGGCATCGGGCCGTGCATCCAGCAGCGCCGGATGCCTTTCTTGAGCAGCATCGTGGTGATGGTGCCGGTGGTGACGGTCTTCAGCCTGTCGTAGAGCGCGGCGCTCATCGGAAACCTCTTGGCAGGATCATGCGCTCGCGGTTCCGGATTGCTCGTCGCGGCGGCGCAGCCAGGCGACGAACGGAATCGACAGCAGCACCATCCAGGCCTTGCCCACCACCTGCCCGACCAGGAAATCGAGCGAGCCGAAGGCAAGCCAGAGAAACACGATCGAGTCGACCACGAGGCCGACCATGCTCGACGCCACCACGGCCAGGACCAGCCGGCGGCGCGCGAGCGGCGTATAGACCGCGAAGTCCGCCAGCTCGGACAACAGGAACGCGGCGGCCGACGCCAGCACCAGCGCTGGCGGCGCGACCAAGGCCGAGAGCCCCGCGCCGGCGAGGATCGCCGCCACCGCCACGCCGACGCCGAGCCGGCGCTGCACCAGGTCGCGCAGCACCAGCGCGATCCCGATCATGGTGACGCCGGACGGCGCCATCAGTCCGGGCGCGACCGGAATGAGGCACGGCCCGTTCGGCACGCATTTGGTCCCGAGGTTGCCGATCAGCCAGTTGGCGGCGGGAATGGTCAGCGCAAACAGGACCAAGAATACGATCCCCTCATATCGGCGCCGGACGTCGCGATTGTCTTCCGTCAGCATTCGGTCTTCCACCTGGCAAATCCATCGGCCCGCAACCGGCAGGCCGGACACGTTCCGCAGCCGTAGCCCCAAGGGTGCCGGCGCGAACGGTCGCCGAGATAGCAGGTGTGGGTCTCCTCGACCAGCACATCCACGAGCGCGTTGTCACCGATCTCATGCGCCATTCCGAAGGTCGCTGCCTTGTCGACCCACATCAGCGGCGTGTGGATGACGACCCGGCGATCCATGCCGAGCGTCAGCGCGACTTGCATCGCCTTCACGGTGTCGTCGCGGCAATCGGGGTAGCCCGAAAAATCGGTTTCGCACATGCCGGCCACCAGATGCTTGATGCCCCGGCGATACGCCAGCGCGCCGGCAAAGGCGAAAAATGCCAAATTGCGGCCAGGCACGAAGGTGGTCGGCAGCCCGTTTTGCGCGACCTCGATCGCCACGTCGCGCGTCAGCGCCGTTTCCGAAATGGCGGCGATCGCGTCGAGCTTCACCACATGGTCGTCACCGAGCCGCGTGGCCCAGTCCGCTCGCAGCGCCTTCATGCGCTCGCGAATCCGCGGCCGCACTTCAAGCTCGGCGCGATGACGCTGGCCGTAGTCGAACCCGACAGTCTCGACGGAGGCGAAGCGCTCCAGCGCCCACGCCAGGCAGACGGTGGAATCCTGCCCGCCGGAAAACAACACCAATGCTGCGTTGTCGATCTGGTGCACGTCAGTCCCACTTCGGCGCGCCGGAAAACGACCAGTCGACGATCCGGCCATCCCGTCGCGCGAGGCCGGCGATCTCGGACATCTCTGCATCGGTGAGAGCGAAATCGAAAATCGACATGTTCTCTTCCAGTCGCTCGACCTTGCTGGTGCGCGGAATCACGACGATGCTCTGCTGCACCAGATAGCGCAGGCAGACCTGCGCCGCGGTCTTGCCGTGCGCCTTGCCGATGCGCGCCAGCACCGCGTCGTTCTTGGCGCTGCCGCGCGCGATCGGGCTATAGGCGACGACCGCCATCGCTTTGTCACGGCACGCTGTCACCAGCCTCGACTGGTCAAGGAACGGATGCATCTCGAATTGATTGCAGACCAGAGGCTCGCTTGCCAGCGACGTCGCCTCCGTCGAGCAGCGCGGTGTTGAAATTCGACACCCCGATATGGCGCGCCATGCCGTCCTGCTTGACCTTGCACAACGCGCCGAGCGTTTCCGACAATGGCACCTGCGGATTGGGCCAGTGCAGCAACAGCAGATCGACGTCGGACATCCGCAATTTTACCAGGCTCTCCTTGGCGGCCCGCGCCAGCTCATGCGGCGCAAAATGCGATGGCCAAATCTTGGTGGTGACGAACACCTCGTTCCGCGGGACGCCCGAGGCCCGCAGCCCCTCCCCGATCTCCCGTTCGTTGTCGTACATCTCCGCGGTATCGACGTGGCGGTAGCCCATGCGCAAAGCCTGCTCGACCACACGCGCGCAGGTGCGGCCGCGCAGGTCCCAGGTGCCGAGACCGGACAGGGGAATGCGGGCGCCTTTCGCGTCAACGGCGGGAACCATGGGGCCGGCCTCTATCCGACAATCAAACACAAATTATGCCACACGGCGGCGCCCACGGCAGCGAAGAATTGATAGGTCGGCCGGCTCCGTCAATGCCGCGCCGGCATGGCTTGCCGGCGGCGGCGCGGCTACCGACCCTCCGCATCGTTGAGAAAATCGAGCAAGAAAAGAGCACGCCGGGCGGTCTCGCGATTGACGCACATCGCCCCCATTGGGGCTGCAATCGTTCCCTGGTGGTAATCGTAATAGAAGTCGCAGGTGCGGTTACGGGATTCGATCCAGGCGCGCTGCATGTCGCGCAGCTTCACCTGTTGCGCCTCATCGAGCTTGTCGCGCAGCCGCCGAAATGTCTCGTTGAGAATATCGTCCCACACCGCGGCTTCGCGACCAACGCATTCCACCATGCCAGCCGTCGACTGCGCACCGGGCCGTTTCAGGCATGGGCCGGCAACGGTTTCGATGCAGCGTTCGGCCAGCCGGGCGCTGCCGCGAACCGATTTGACGCATGACTGGATCGCCGCGGAATCACGCGCCGACGGTTTGACCGGCTGAGCGGCGGCGCTCGCTGCGCCGATCAGCAGTGCAGCGACGGGCACGAGCGCCAAGACGGCTATTCGGATCGTCACCATCACCGGCGCCTCATGTAGCTAATGTCAAATCCACTCCACTAGGTATCCCATTGCGGCGAGTGGGCAGGATTGACGACGCGGCCGTCGGGCTTTGCGAGCTTGGCAATCTCGGCCATCTCGCCGGGCGTCAGCGTGAAGTCGAAGATCGCGAGATTGGCGGCGAGATGCGCCGGCGTCGCAGTGCGCGGGATCGGGATGATGTTCTGCTGCGCGAGATAACGCAGCGCGATTTGCGAGGCGCTTTTGCCGTGCGCCTTGCCGATGCGCTCCAGCGTCTCGTTGCCCGGCACCTTGCCGCGCGCGATCGGGCAATAGGCAGTCACCGAGAGACCGTGCTTCTTGCACGCGGCGATCACCTTGGTTTGGTCGAGGAAAGGATGAACCTCGATCTGGTTTGTCACCAGCGGTTCAGTTGCAAGCTTCACCGCTTCGTCGAGCATCGTGGTGGTGAAATTGGCGACGCCGATGTGCTTGGTCTGGCCCTTCGTCTTGGCGCTGCACAGCGACTTGATGCTGTCGGTGAACGGGACCTTCGGATTGTTCCAGTGGATCAACAGGAGATCGACCCACGGCAATTTGAGCTTCTTGAGGCTGTCGGCGACCGACGCTTCGAAGTCGCCAGGCGCGAGCTTGTCCCAGTAGACCTTGGTGGTGAGGAACACCTCCTCGCGCTTGAGCCCGGTGTCGGCGAGCCCCTGGTGCAGCCCCTCGCCGACCCATTCCTCATTGCCGTAGCGCTCGGCAGTGTCGAGATGACGGTACCCGAGCTTGAGCGCGGTCTTCACGGTGTCGATGCACACCTGTTCTTTCAGGGTCATGGTGCCGAGCCCGATGGCCGGAATGCGGGCGCCGTTGGCTTCGATAACGGTCATAACGTTCTCACTCTCAGCTGATATCGATGAGGGGCGCCCACCGCTTGCGAGATGCCAGCCGGTGAAGGCATGAATGCAAAAGCAGGAAAGTCTAGCGGCGACCGGCGGATCGGGGCAATGGGCCAGTCAGACGCGGTTCAATGCCCGGCCTTGGCGGCACCGAGCACGGCGAACGCAACCTGCGGCGCTTTCTCGATCAGCTTCAGGAGCGCCCGCGCCGGGCCCACGCGGCGACCGCTTGCCTTGCTCCCAATTGCGCACGGTTTCAATCGGCACGCCGATCCGGGACGCGAACTCGGCCTGGGTCAACCTGGTCTGCGCTCGCACGCCGCGGGCATAGGCTGCCGCGCCGGGATCGCTGCTATCGCCAGCGGCCGGGCGCGTCAGCGCCCGCTCGGTACCATCGGCCAGGATTTCCACAATCCGGCCATCGGCTTTTAGTCGAACGCGCATCATGGTGTTCATGGCCTATGTGATTCCCTCGAAAAGGCCAAGAACTCGTTGCCGCCCGGCGGGGCGCGAGCGGCCGATGCTGCCAATGATCCGGCCAGCCATCGGCGCTATCCCACCGCCGCGGTCGGCGCCGGCAGCAACGTGGTACCAGCCACCAGCATCTGGTCGATCGCCTCGGCCGTGGCCGGTTTGGCGAACAAGAAACCCTGCATTTCATTGCAGCCGGCGAGCCGCAACAGCACCCGCTGCTCTTCGGTCTCGACCCCCTCGATCAATACGCTCATGCCCAGCGCCCGCCCCAGCGTCACGATCGCCTGGATGATCACGCCGGCGTTTGCCGATTGGTCGAGCGCCGCCACGAAGCCGCGGTCGATCTTGAGCCGGTCGAAGGGGAGCTGCTGCAAATAGGCAAGACTCGAATAGCCGGCGCCAAAATCGTCGAGCGCCAGCTTGACCCCGAGGCGGCGCAAATCCTCCAGGCGGGCTTTGGCGGTCAAGGGATCGTCAATCAACACGCTTTCGGTGATCTCCAGCACGACGCGGGAGGGATCGGCCTTGCTCTCGACCAGGACCTCGCGCACGAGCTCGACGAACCGGCGATTGCGCACCTGGACCGGCGACAGATTGACCGCCACATACAGCCCCGGCCAACGGGCGGCGTCGGCGAGCGCGCGGCGCAGCACCAACGCTCCGAGCTGATCCATCATTCCTGCTTCTTCCGCGACGCGGACGAACAGGCCCGGCGGAATGTCGCCGCGGTTGGGATGGTTCCAGCGCAGCAGCGCTTCGACACCGACCATCTGACCGCTGTCGGCGCGGACGATCGGCTGGTAGTAGATATCGAAGGAACGGGTCGCAATCGCGCGCGACAGTTCGCGCTTGATGAACCGGCGCTCGTCGAAATCGCCCTCCATCATCGGAGAAAACTGCATGACGAGGCCACGGCCGCGCTGCCTGGCAACACGCAGCGCGAGATCGGCGCGCCGCATCAGGTCTTCACGCGTGGTCCCATCCCGCGGCGCCACCGCTATTCCGGCGTTGGCGCTGACCTGGATCACCTGATCGATCCAGATGGCGCGCGAAATCGCATCGCGCGCCATCTGCGCGACGGCGAGCGCGCCATCGAGGTCGGTGGTGCAAATCACCAGCCCAAACTTGTCGCCGCGCACACGCGCGATCTGCACGCCGGACGGCACATCGCGTCGCAGCCGGATCGCAATTTCGGTGAGGACCTCGTCTTCCGCGGCGTCGCCGAGCGAATTCCTTCATCTCCTCGAAGCCACCGAGATCGATCAGCGCGATCACGATCATTTCCTCGGGACGCCGGGCGGCCAGGACTTGATCGACCATCTCCCGCATCCGGTACAGATTGGGCAATCCGGTGATGGCATCCTCGTAGGCAAGCCGGTGCACCTCGCGCGTGCTTTGGGCCAACAGCGAGCCGAGCCGGCGCAATTGCCACGTCGCCAGAAAGGCGAAACCCAGGAGCGCGAGCGCGACCAGGATGCCGAACGGAAGCAACTGCACAAACGTCGCCGTCGCCGGCCGCTCCGGTTCCCAGGTGAACCAACCAACAATGCGGCCTTTGCCATCGACCAGGGACTGTGCCTCGCGCGCGCCTTCGGGCGGCGCTTCTGCGAGCCGCAGCCCCTTCAGCCCGGAGGCGTTCTCCAGGATGCGCAGCAGTTTCGGATCGACCTTGGCAAGACCAGGCGATACCGCCTGCAACGCCTCGACCGCGCTGCGCAACGCCTGGCGATTGGCGCTTTCAAAGTGATCGTCCGCCTGCCGCACCAGCATGAAGCCAAGGATGCTGCACAGCACGGTGGCGGCGATGACCACCATACCAAACGGCGATAGCAACCGGACCATCGCGGCATCGCCGCGGGGCAATTGCGCAACATCGCGCTGGCGGCCGCCAGGCGACGCGCCTTGGGCGCGCCGCGCCGATCCGTCGTCGGCACTCCCGTTACTCAATTCCACCGGATACTCCGGTTAAAGCCACACATCACAACGACTTTTTCCAAACGAAAGAGTTACGCTTGGATGGTAAACAAGCGATGAACCTCCGGCAGCCGGGTGCGCACAAATCCGCGAAAACGGGGCGACCGTCCGGGCGCTAACGCAGCCCGAACCACAGGGTGGCAATGCCGAGGAACGCCAAGAAGCCGATCACATCGGTGACAGTCGTCACGAAAGGCCCGGACGAGACGGCCGGATCGACGCCGAGCCGGGTCAAAACAAGCGGAATCAAAATTCCGCCAAGGGCCGCCGCGGTCAGCACCGTGATCATCGCGAGTGCAATGACGAGCCCCAGACCGGTAACGCCGAACCAAGACGCCGCGACGACGCCCAGAATACTCGCGAACACAAAGCCGTTCATCAGGCCGACCAACAGCTCGCGCCGGACGATCCGCTTGGTGTTGATACTCGACAATTCACGGGTGGCAAGTGCGCGCACGGTCACGGTCATGGTCTGAGTGCCGGCATTGCCGCCCATGCTGGCGACGATCGGCATCAGGACCGCCAATGCCACCATCTTGGCGATGGCATCCTCGAAATTGCTGATCACCCACGCCGACACCAGCGCGCACATCAGATTGGCGAGCAGCCATGGGAACCGGCTTTTGACGATCGTCCAGACCGAGTCCGACAATTCCTCTTCGCCGCGCACGCCGCCGAGCGCCTTGATGTCCTCCTCGGCCTCCTCCTCGATGACATCCACGATGTCGTCGAAGGTGATGACGCCCACCAGCCGATCGTCGCCGTCGATCACCGGCGTCGACACCAGGTCGTAGCGCTCGAACACACGCGCGACCGCTTCCTGATCGTCGGTGGCGCGGACCGGGCGCAAGTCCTCGTCGAACAGATCGCGGACCGGAACCGGCCGCTTGGTCCGCAGCAGCCGGTCGAGCGCGACCACGCCGTGCAACCTTTGGTCGGCATCGACCACGTAGATCTCCCAGAAGCGGTCTGGAAGATCGGCCGTTTCGCGCATGTAGTCGATGGTTTGCCCGACCGTCCAATCCGGCTTGACGGCGATGAACTCGTCCTGCATTCGCCGCCCGGCGGAATCTTCCGGATAGTCGAGACTGCGCTTGAGCGCGACGCGCTCGATCAGCGGCAACTGCTCGAGGATTTCGGCCTGATCTTCCTTCGGCAAATCCTCCAGGATCGCGACCGCGTCGTCGCTGTCGAGGTCGCGCACGCCCTCGGCGACGGTTTCCGGCGGGAGCTCCTCGAGAATTTCCTCGCGAACCGTGTCGTCGACTTCGATCAGCGCCGTGAAGTCGAAATCCGCGCCCCATCAGCGCGACGAGGCGCGGCCGCATCTCCGGATCCAGAGCCTCGATGACGTCGCCGACGTCAGCTTCATGGAGGTCGCCGACCAGGTCTCGCAACGCCGCCGCGTCGCCGGCCTCGAGCGCCTTGACGACCCGCTCGACATAGTCTTCGCGCAACGTCCCGTCTGCCGCACGTGGCGCGGCAGAGGACGGCGTTGCGGCGATGTCGTTGTGATCGAGCATGCCGAACCTTGGCGCGACTGTTGGGGGGCGTGCGCGTGCTTGTACGCCGCGATAACGACAGTGGCAATGCAGCCACAGCTCGCACAAATCTCACCGATTTCACTGGATTAAGCGGCCATTAAGTTGCGGCCCATAGTCTCCCGATACAGTGTGGAACTGTGGTCGTCCGGGAACCTCTCCGGGCTGTCGACTGGCGGGGGCCTACCAGACGCATGCGTCGTGTTGCGTATTTTGGACTGCTGGCATGGTTCATCACCGCAGCCCCGGTCTTGGCATCTGAGTGTCCCGGCAATCCTGGCGCCTTAGGCACCAGCCGTACGCTCGTGGTCGATCCCACGACGCATAATTTGTTGGGCGGGTTCCAGTATCGGGAATCGTTACCGCTGAACGACAAAGAAGTCGTCATCACCTTCGATGACGGACCGCTACCGCCCTACAGCAGCCGCATCCTCGACATCCTGGCGCAGGAATGTGTCAAAGCGACTTTCTTCATGGTCGGGCGCATGGCTCGCGCCTTCCCTCGCATTGTTCGCCGCGTCCACGATGAAGGCCACACCCTCGCCAACCACAGCCAGAACCATCCGTTCAACTTCCACACCATGGCAGTGACCGACGCCGCAGTCGAAATCGACAGTGGCTTCGACTCCATTGCGGCCGCCGTCGGCGATCCCGCCAAGGTTGCGCCGTTCTTCCGTTTTCCCGGACTGCACCGGCAGGAGTCGGTCGAGCGCTATCTGGCCTCGAAAAAAGTCATGAGCTGGAGCGTGGATTTCATGGCCGACGACTGGACGCGCATCAATTCGCGCGAGGTCGTCCGGCGGGCGCTGGCCCGGCTGGAAGCCAAAGGCAAAGGCATCCTTCTGCTGCACGACATCCAGCCCGCGACCGCCCTCGGACTGCAGAGCCTGCTGCAAGAGCTCAAGGTTCGCGGTTACCGCGTGGTGCACGTGGTCCCCTCCGGCGCCGAGCGACCGCCGACCGTCACAACCGCCGACCAATGGCTGGTGCGCCATCCTCCGACTGCGCAGCGCGAGCCGAATGTTTGGCCCCATCCCTTCCCGCACCGAGCCCGGGCAGCAAACACGGTCACGGAAGCCCCGAGCGTGATGAGCTTCGGCGCCGGCACGCCCGACGACGCGGTTCCGGTCACACTGGTGCCATCGGCGGAGGAGACGCTGCGGGGCGACGACGGCGCGATCACGCTGCCGACCGCCTGGCCGGACGAAGTCTTCACCATCGTCGCGTTGCCCGCGGTCGATACCCTGCCGGCCCCGGCGGCCGACCATTTCCGCTACGATCGCAAGCCCCCTCGTCGCGCCAAGCGGGACAAGCGCCGCGTGGCGCAGGAGATCAGTGGCGCTGCCGATACGGATATCACCGGCGCGATCACCCCTCGCCGAGAGCCGAAAGCCGCCAAAACCGAGACCGGTGGCAAACCCAGCCGCGGCGGCGCGAGGTCGGAGATTCGCGAACGGAGCGCCCCCAAGGGGCAGTCCGGCCATCAAATCCAGATCCCACGGCCGACCGCAGAGTCTGGCGCCAGGACGCTAACCCGGCCCGCGGTCACCTTTGGCCAGCAGCGCCGCGCGGCGCCGGCGGAATTACTGCTGGCTCGAGAAATAGGCAAAGGCTCCGAGGGGAAGCCCGGAGCCTTTACTTAGTCGGAGTCGCCGGATTAGAGGCAGCCGCCGCCGAGACCCTTGATGGCTCCGCAGATGCCGCCGACGCCGATCGCAAATCCACCAACGCCGTCGATGGCCACGCCGAACCCGATGCCAAGGTCTTTCGCGCCAACGATGATGGTGACGGGACCGATTTTCACTTCCGCGCCACCGCTCACCTGCTCGATTTCATCCATCGACAGTTCGCGGACGTTGGCGTTTGCCGTGCTGAGAGTGCTGTTCATGATAGTGCTCCACTGATTTGAAGCCCGAGACCATCCCGGGGTCATGCATGCACCATCGTTCAACCCACCGCCCTGCGCTGTGACGGCTGTCACAGATCGTCGAGTTTCTGCTGCCGGGGGAGCAGCTCACCTCAGCGCATGTCTTGCGTCGGACTACGCTCGATGGAAAAATCCGCGGCGCTCAGCTGTGACCCTGACGGCGCTCAATGGCCGCTGCGACATAATGTTGATCGGGCAACAACCATGAATTCAAAACGCGAAGAACCGACGCTGTGGCCAGCGCCGGTTCTGCTTGGAAACAATCGGTTTGGGCCGACGAATTACACGCCGAGGGTATACCGGGCGAACACGTCCTTGAACGTCCAGTCGGCCGGGCCGACGATCGGGCCGGGCAGCTTCGGCAACCGGATGCAGCCGTCGATGACGCCGCCGTTCACCAGATCCAATTCCGCGTCCTGCAACGGACGGATGGCTTCGTTCGAGATAGTCTTGCGCATGGTGGTCTCCCTTTGAGGTCTGATCCAATCCGGCGCGGGCTCGTCCCATCACCGTTGACCCACCATTCCAAATCGGCCGATGCGCGGCTGTGACGGCCATCACAAAAGTGCGGATCGTCGACCCATTTTCGCAACGGCCGCAGATGAGTGCGCGCGTCACGTAAAACGCGAAGAACCGACGCTGTGGCCAGCGCCGGTTCTGCTTGGAAACAATCGGTTTGGGCCGACGAATTACACGCCGAGGGTATACCGGGCGAACACGTCCTTGAACGTCCAGTCGGCCGGGCCGACGATCGGGCCGGGCAGCTTCGGCAACCGGATGCAGCCGTCGATGACGCCGCCGTTCACCAGATCCAATTCCGCGTCCTGCAACGGACGGATGGCTTCGTTCGAGATAGTCTTGCGCATGGTGGTCTCCCTTTGAGGTCTGATCCAATCCGGCGCGGGCTCGCCCCATCACCGTTGACCCACCATTCCAAATCGGCCGACGCGCGGCTGTGACAGCCATCACAAAAGTGCGGATATCGCCTCCGGCCGGGACCGGGAGAAGCCGCAGCTTTTCAACAGACCTTGGCTGGCGAATAGGCAAGCCCGCCCGAATTGCCTAGTCTTCGGGCATTCCCCTGATGCAACATGCTGAAAGGGGCAAAAACTTTGGGCTGGCACGCGGATTGCTGAGCGAAATCGTGCAATCGGCCGATTTGGCCACATGGGAGCGTCAACGATGGTGGCGATCAGGTTTTTCGCAATGGCGGTGGTGGTGCTCGCGGCCATCTGCGCCAGGCCGGTGTCTGCACAGACCAATCTCAAGTTCGCCCTCGACTGGAAGTTCGAGGGGCCGTCGGCGCCTTACTTCGTCGCGATCGACAAGGGCTACTACAAGGCCGAGGGCCTCAACGTCACGATCGACTCCGGACCCGGCTCGGTCGCCGGCATCGCCCGCGTCGCCGCCGGCACCTATCCGATCGGCTTCTTCGACATCAACTCGCTGGTCAAGTTCCAGGACCAGAACCCGGACAAGAAGGTCCAGGCGGTGTTGATGATCTACGACAAGCCGCCGTTCGCGATCGCGACGACAGCCAAGACCGGCATCGCCAAGCCGAAGGATCTCGAGGGCAAGGATGCTCGGCGCGCCGGCGGCCGACGGCGCCTTCGCGCAGTGGAAGGCGTTCGTGAAGGAGAACGGGATCGACGCATCCAAGGTGAAGATCGAGAACGTCGGCTTCCCCGTGCGCGAGCCGATGCTCGCCGACGGCAAGGTCGACGCCATCACCGGCTTCTCGTTCTCGATGCACTACAATCTGCTGCAAAAGGGCCTCAAGCCCGAGGACATCAAGACCATGCTGATGGCGGACCACGGCCTCGTGCTCTACGGCAACGCCATCATGGTCAATCCGGACTTCGCCAAGGCCAATCCGAAGGTGGTCGCGGGCTTCGTGCGCGCGACCATCAAGGGCGTGCTCGACACCATCAAGGACCCCGACGCCGCGATCAAGTCGGTGATGAAGCGCAACGAGACCGGCAGCGAGGATCGAGCTCGACCGGCTGCAAGATGTCGCTGCGCGACAATTTCGTCACGCCCTGGGTGAAGGCCAACGGCTTCGGCGGCGTCGACATGGCGCGGCTCGCCAAGTCGATCGACCAGATCGCCGCTGACCTACGACTTCAAGAACCGGCCGAAGGCCGAAGACATCTTCACCAGCCAATATCTGCCGCCGGCCGCCGAGCGGAAGTTGTGATCGGCTGAAGCTTTCTGTCGTCATCACCGGGAGACGGAAGCAAGGCTGGGCATGACCGCTTCCGTCGATATCGGTGACGTCACGCTGACCTATCGCGGCGCGTCGGGCGGCGTGCTCGCGCTGAAGGGCACGAGCCTGAACGTCGCGCCGCGGCGAGTTCGCCGCCGTGGTCGGCCCGTCCGGCTGCGGCAAATCGTCGTTGATGAAGCTCGTCACCGGGCTGGTCCCGCCCGACTCCGGCAACATCGTCATTTTCGGCACCAAGGTGCAGCGGCCCGGTGAAGATCGCCGGCATGGCGTTCCAGAACCCGAACCTGCTGCCCTGGCGCAAGGTCATCGACAACGTGCTGCTGCCGCTCGAGATCGTGCAGCCGCATCGCGCGAGATTTCCGGCGACAGAAGGCGCAGTATCGCGAACAGGCCGACGCGCTGCTCAAGACCGTCGGGCTCGACGGCTTCGGCGACCGTTTCCCGTGGGAGCTCTCCGGCGGCATGCAGCAGCGGGTGTCGCTCTGCCGCGCGCTGATCCACCAGCCGGCGCTGTTGATGCTCGACGAGCCGTTCGCCGCGCTCGACGCTTTCACGCGCGAGGAATTGTGGTGCGTGCTGCGCGATCTCTGGCAGAAGCTCGGCTTCACCGTCATCCTGGTGACGCATGACCTGCGCGAAGCGGCGTTCCTCGCCGACAACATCCACGTCATGAGCGCGCGGCCCGGGCACATCGTCATGAGCAAGCCGATCGATCTGCCGCGGCCGCGCGATCTCGAGATCTGCTTCGAGCCCGAATTCACCGACATCGTGCACGAGCTGCGCGCCAAGATCGCCGAGGTGCGGCAAGCATGAACGCGCTCGAGAAGCTGTCGCCCTGGCTGTTCACCATCGGCATCTTCGTGGTCTGGGAGATCGCTTGCCGCGTCTTCAAGATCGACACGCTTCGTCCTGCCGGCGCCGTCGCGAAGCCTTCGCCGCGATGGCGCAGTACTGGCGACCGCTGCCTACGCACTCGTTCGTCACGCTGTGGACGACCATGGCGGGCTTCGCGCTCGCGGTCGCTTTCGGCATCGTGCTCGGGATGGTCGTCGGCTGGTCGCGCACGATCTATCGCGGCCTCTATCCGGTGATGATCGGCTTCAACTCCATCCCGAAGGTCGCGGTGGTGCCGATCCTGATCATGTGGTTCGGCATCGGCGAGGTGCCGGCGATCCTGACCGCGTTTCTGATCTCGTTCTTTCCGATCGTCGTGAACGTGGCGACCGGGCTCGCCACCATGGAGCCGGAGCTCGAGGACGTGCTGCGCGCGCTCGGCGCGAGCAAGCTCGACATCATGCTCAAGGTCGGCATCCCGCGCACGCAGCCCTATCTGTTCGGCTCGCTCAAGGTCGCGATCACGCTCGCCTTCGTCGGCACCGTGGTGTCGGAGACGGTCGGCGCCAATGCCGGGCTCGGTTACCTGATCGCGCTTGCCGGCTCGAACTTCCAGATGCCGCTGGTGTTCGCCGCCCTGCTCCTGCTCGCGTTCGAAGGCATCGCGATGTACGCGGTATTCGCCTATCGTCGAGAGCTATTTCACGCGCTGGGCCTTCCGCTCGTCGATGAGTGCCGCCGCCTGACGGCAGCGGGCGGGCCACCGGCTGGAAAGGCCAATAAAAACAAAGCCCTAATTTAGGATGGTGCGGCCGAGAGGACTCGAACCTCCACGGGTTGCCCCGCTAGCACCTCAAGCTAGTGCGTCTACCAATTCCGCCACGGCCGCAGATGAGGTGAGCGCGCGTCGCTTGGACGGCGCGCCGAGAAGACGGCGCCCATGTAACAAATCGGCCTCCCCGGAACAAGGCCCGCGCAGGCTTGACCGCTTGGGCCAAAGGCCTGGTTCCAATAGCGAAGGCCGGACTTGGTCGGCAGCCCAACGTTTCGGGGCAAAGGCTAGCGCGCGTCGATGGCGCGCTGGACCATTTCCTTGACCTCGACCGCGATGCGGTTGCCGCTCACGATCACTGAGCCCTTGGCCACCGGGAAGTTGTTGGCGAGGATGTCGACCTCGTCGTCTTCCGACGCATCGAGCTCGATGATCGCGCCGCGACCGAGCCGCAAAACCTGATGGATCGGCATCATCGTGGTGCCGAGCACCACCTGGATATCGAGCGATACATTGTCGAGCTTGGGCACTGGGCTGTCCTTCAAAGGTGTGACGACCTCAAGTCACCACGCTATGGTTACCGGATGGTTAACACCCGTAACGAGCTCGCGGAAACACTGCGTCCGCCCGCCGGCAGCGCCCCCGTCGAATGGCGCCGCACCGGGAATCTGGTGCCCTATGAGCAGGCGCTGGAGACGATGGGCGCGCGGGCCGCATCGATCGCCGCCGAGTCGGCGCCGGAATTGGTCTGGCTCCTGGAACACCCCCCGCTCTACACCGCCGGGACGAGCGCCAACCCAGGGGACCTCATCGACGCGCGCTTTCCCGTCTACACCACCGGGCGTGGCGGCCAGTTCACCTATCACGGGCCGGGCCAACGGATCGCCTATGTGATGCTCAACCTCAAGCAGCGTGGGCCGGACCTGCGCCGCTTCGTCGTCACGCTGGAAGAATGGATCATCCGGACCCTCGCGGCGTTCGGCGTGGAGGGCGGGCGGCGCGACGAGCGGATCGGCGTCTGGGTGCGGCGGCCCGACAAGGGCGCCCGGCCATGAGGACAAAATCGCCGCGATCGGCATCCGCGTGCAGCGCTGGGTGACGCTGCATGGGATCGCCATCAACGTTGCGCCCGAGCTTGCGCATTTCTCCGGGATCGTGCCCTGCGGCGTCTCCGACCCGCGCTACGGCGTCACCAGCCTCGCCGACCTCGGCATCCACGCCACCATGGCGGAGGTCGACGCCGTTCTCCGGCGCGAGTTCGAGGTGCTGTTCGGCCCGACGACGACGGTCGCTTAACCGCTCATAGCGTTGGCAGCACCGAAAAGGCGCCGTCACCGGTGCGCATTGCGACTTCGGCCGGCGCGGCGTCATGAACGTCGACCGCATCGACGCTCGCCGCCGCCGGCCCGCGCCAGCAGGCTTCGATCATGATCTGCACCGTGGTTTCGCTCCCGACCAACAGCGCCTCGACCGAGCCGTCAGCCCGGTTGCGCACCCAGCCATCGAGTTCATGGCGGACGGCGGTGTGCTGGGTCCAGGCCCGATAGCCCACCCCCTGAACGCGGCCGCGTACCACGATCCGGCGCATGATCGTACCGCTCATGCGATCTCTCCAGTCTCCTTCGCGCGGGCGCCAGACCAACCCGACGGCGCCCAGCGCTGCAACGACTGAACATACGGCTCCGGCAATGCGCAGTCCCGCGCGGCAGCCATGACCAGCGCGACCGCGCCGGAGCAGCGCGCCCGCATGCGTGGCCGGCTCATGTTCGAGCCGTAGGCGAAATGCAAGGTCACGGCGGCGTCGACGCGGTCGGCCTGGTGCCGGCCCACACCGTGAACGCAAGCGCCATCACGATCGGCAACATCACCAGGGCGAGGACCGCGAGCATGACGTAGCCGAACATGCCCAGAGTGGGATCGCCCAGCAGCGTGCCGACCAGAAACAACAGCAGAAAGATCTGAACCACCGCCGCGAACGGTGACCCCTCCGCCCCGCGCCCGCTGGCCGAGTCATTGGTCGCGAGCGTCGCCAGCGACAGCAGCACGATGGCCAGGAGATAGAGCAACATCAGCGCAAGCGCCGAACCGCCAGGCCGCCCCGCATCCCGCAAGCGCCGAACATGGAGTGCGTACCAACTCCAGGCGATCGCGATCTGCACCACCAGGAACGGGACCACACTGGCGTGCGCCATCACCGGTGCCGCCAACAGAAATTGCGAGAGAAAACTCACCGCGTAGACAACCGTCACCTTCAGCGCGAACGGCCGTGGCGCGATCCGGCCCGATGCCGGCGACGATTGCAGTGAGCTTGTTCATGCGCATGAATGGTGGCACGGCGGCAGACGGATTTCACCTGGGAACGGTGTTCCGATCTTCGCTCACGCGAATTCCAGGATCACCGCATCCACGGCGAGGCTATCTCCGGGCCTGGCGTGGACCCGCCTGATCACGCCATCGCGCTCGGCGCGGAGCACGTTCTCCATTTTCATGGCCTCCACCACCGCCAACGTCTCGCCGGCCTTCACCTCCTGACCTTCGGCGACCGCCAGCGACACGACTTGCCCAGGCATCGGACAACGCACCACCTTGCCGCCGTCGGCCACCACCCTCGGCGGCACCAGCCGCGCCACCTCCGCCTCGCGGCTGGTGAAGACAAAAGCGCGGACGTCGGAGCCGCGGTGCGTCAGGTCGAAACCGTTGAGCACCGGCCGCACCTGGACCGACAGGGCTGCGCCGTCGACGGTTCCGGTCCATACGGGTCGCCCGGCTTCCAGTCCGACACCACGCACATGGCGCTTCCTGTCGCCGTCGAAACGCATGGCGAGGCCGTCGTCCTCGCGGCCGATATCGAGCACGATCTCGCGGTCGCCGAGCCGCACCGTGCGCCGGCGCTCGCGCGTCACCGCGCGGTCGGCTGCTGCCCGGAGATCCGGCGCTTGCGCTCGCCGAGGACGTGGTCGATCGCGGCCGCGACCGCGGCAATCCTTTTCGCCGTCTGGCCGTCCGGCGCCACCGGATGGAATCCGTCGGGAAACTCCTCCGCGATGAAGCCCGGTGGACAGGCGCCCCGCGCGCCAGCGCGTCGATTGCATCAGCGCGGCCAGGAACGGAATGTTGTGGCGGATGCCGTCGATGACGAAGGCGTCGAGCGCGTCGGCCTGCGCCGCGATCGCCCGTTCGCGGGTCGGCGCATGGGTCACGAGCTTGGCGATCATCGGATCGTAGAACAGCGAAATCTCGCTGCCTTCCGCCACGCCGGTATCGATGCGAACCGTCACGCCGCCCTGGCGTGATTCCGCCGGCGGCCGGTAGCGCATCAGCCGCCCAATCGACGGCAGGAAGTTGCGATACGGATCTTCGGCATAGACCCGGGTCTCGACCGCCGAGCCCACGAGCTTGACGTCGCTCTGGCGGATGGAAAGCTTTTCGCCCGCAGCAACCCGGATCATCTGCTCCACCAGGTCGAAACCAGTCACCAGTTCGGTGACCGGATGCTCGACCTGCAGCCGCGTATTCATCTCCAGGAAGTAGAAGGTCTTGTCCTGGGCGGCGACGAATTCGACGGTGCCGGCGGAGTCGTAGCCGACCGCCTTCGCCAGCGCGACCGCCTGCTGCGCCCATGGCCTTGCGGGTGGCGGCGTCGAGCAACGGCGACGGCGCTTCTTCGACGATCTTCTGATTGCGGCGCTGGATCGAACACTCGCGCTCGCCGAGGTGAATCACGTTGCCGTGCTTGTCGCCCAACACCTGAATTTCGATGTGGCGTGGGTTCTCGATGTATTTCTCGATGAACACGCGGTCGTCGCCGAAGGAGCTCTTCGCCTCCGAGCGCGCGCGGGAGAAGCCTTCCGCCACCTCCGCCTTGTTGTGCGCGATGCGCAATCCCTTGCCGCCGCCGCCGGCTGCGGCCTTGATCATCACCGGGAAGCCGATCTCGGCGGCGACCTGCTGCGCGCGCGCCTCGTCGGCGATCTCGCCTTGATAGCCCGGCACGGTCGAGACCTTGGCCTTGGCGGCGGCCCGCTTGGCCGCGATCTTGTCGCCCATGGCGTCGATCGCGTCGGCATGCGGACCGATGAACGCAATGCCGGCCTCAGCGAGCGCACGGACGAACGCCGCCTGCTCGGACAAGAAGCCATAGCCGGGATGGACCGCATCCGCCTGGCTGGCGCGGCAGGCCGCGATGATGGCCGGGATCGAGAGATAGCTGTCGCTGGCGGGAGGCGGGCCGATCCGCACCGACTGATCGGCCATCTCGACGTGCAGCGCGTCTCTATCGGCGTCGGAATAGACCGCAACGGTCGCGATCCCGAGCCGGCGCGCGGTCTTGACGATCCGGCAGGCGATTTCGCCGCGATTGGCAATCAGGATGCGTTTGAACATTCAGCCCGGAACGGTTGTGTGCGCAAGGGTCGCGGGCCGCCGGGCGATTGTCAACCAACGGGCGCAAACCGCAACACCGGCCACAGCGCCAGAAGGCCCGCGGCGACGGCGGCGGCCGACATCAGCGCGACCGACCAGGCAAAACGGCCCCGTCCCAACCCCATACCGATGACGAGCTTACTGGCCGCATTGCTCGCGACGGCGGCGAGAACGGCATATCCCGCGTCGCGCTGCGCCTGCGGCTCCGACGCCAACCGCGCCATCGATACGGTGACGGTATCGACGTCGAACAGCCCGACCACGGCTGCCCCAACGATCGCGCCGGTGGCCCCGAAATGATCGCTCAATGCCCGGCCGCCCAGCACCACGGCGCCCATGGCGAGCGCCAGCGCGACCACCGACCAGACACTGAACGGGTTGCGGAACCTCGCCGTCGAATGCCCGCCGTCTTGGTCGCGGCACCGATACACCCAGAACAAGGCAAAGCCGATGGTCACCAGGGCGGCCGCGGCAAGCGAGGGCGCTAGCATTGCCAGCAGACTGGGCCGCAGAACGCCGACAATGACCAACACGCGCAGCAACGACACCGCCGTTGCCAGCGCCACGCCGGCCGCCAGCAGTTGCGGCGCGCCTTCGTCGGCAGCCGCGCGGCGTGCGTTGGCGAACGTGACCGCCGTCGAGGACATCAGCCCACCGGCGATGCCCGATACAAGAATGCCACGCCGTTCGCCGAAATACTTGACCGCCACGTAACCGAGGAACGACACGCCGGCCAATACGATGGCGATCAGCCAGATTTCGCGCGGATTGATGCCGCCAAACGGACCGACCGGACCATCCGGCAGCACCGGCAGAGCGATGAATGTCATCGCCAGCAAGATCAGACCGGAGCGCAACTCCGGCCAAGTCACAGACTTGATCCAATCGTGCAGGCCTTCGCGGAAGGCAAGAAGGCCGGCGGTCACCACTGCAACCGCCGCGGCGACCCGCATATCGCCGAGCAGCGCGTAGGCGCCGAGGGCAAATGTCAGGATTGCGGCCACCGCGGTGGTCGCGGAATACGTCTGATCGGCGCGATTTTCCTCAAGGCAGAAAAGGGTAATGACCACCGCAAACGCGGCGAGTCCGACACCAAGCACGACCGCTCCGCCCGATGCCCCCGCCGCTCCGCCCGCCACGCCGCCCGCCACTTGGGCCAGGGCGCCCACGATGCCGCCGAGCAGTCCGGATATTCCGAATGTCCGCAGGCCTGCCGCGCGGCTGCCCGAACGCTCTTCGCGCGTACGCCAGCCGCGCTCGAGTCCGATCAGCAGCCCGATCCCGAGAGCCACCGCAAATCGTGACAACAGCTCTTCCGTATCCATGCTTTGCTTCGCAGCCCGGCGCCCAGGCGCCGATCATCAGGCACGCCAATGATAGCGCGCCCAATCCATACTAGGCTGTCAAAGCGATAAAGGCACAGAGGGGAGGCGCGCCGACGCCAGGACCGTTAATTGACGGCCGATCGGTGCGGGACCTGCGACCGCAGCCACTCAAGAACGACAGCATCGATGTCCGCCGGCTGACGCCGGCACCAGTCGCGGAAGTCGCGTGGCTCGGACAAGGTCACGAGAATGGGAGAGGCAGCGATCGCCGCCCGGAGCAGCTGAAGACTGGCGCTTGGACTGGTATTCATCTTTTTTACTCTCGTCCCTGCCCCGGAGCGTTCACATGCACTTTTGACAAAGCGCTCCGAACAGGGGTTAGACGCGCGAACCGCCATAAAGGTTCAATTTCGTTTGTGTTTAGCAGCCGAGCTAGCCCGGCGAGCGGCGCTGGAATGGCAAAGTTATGGCACCGCAAAAAAGCACTGCCCCACGCCGAGATCGAACCACCATCGTCTTGCGGCCCGATGCCACTTCCACCGGGCGACTAGTACGGACGAACCGCTTGCCACGGAACCGCGGCGCCATATATCCAAACCGGGTTGCCTGAACTGTTTTCCCCATAGACGACCGAGAGTGGAGGTGTGTGATGACATTGCAGATCGGTGATACGGCCCCGGATTTCGAAGCTCAGACGACCGAGGGCAAGATTCGATTTCATGACTGGGTCGGCAATTCCTGGGCCGTCCTGTTTTCCCATCCCAAGGACTTCACCCCGGTGTGCACCACCGAGCTTGGCTACATGGCCCGGATCAAGCCGGAGTTCGACAAGCGCGGCGTCAAGCTGATCGGCCTCTCGGTCGACCCGGTCGAGAACCACGCCAAATGGGCCGACGACATCAAGGAAACGCAGGGCTTCGCGCCGAACTACCCGATGATCGGCGACACCGACCTGTCGATCGCCAAGGCCTGGGGCATGCTGCCGGCCAGCACCAACGGCGACGCCAGCAAGCGCACCGCGATGGACAACCAGACCGTGCGTAACGTCTTCGTGGTCGGCCCCGACAAGAAGATCAAGCTGATCCTGGTCTACCCGATGACCACCGGCCGCAACTTCGACGAGGTGCTGCGGGTGATCAACTCGCTGCAGCTCACCGCCAAGCACAAGGTGGCGACGCCGGTGAACTGGAAGCAGGGCGAGGACGTGATCATTGCCGGCTCGGTCTCGGATGACGACGCCAAGAAGACCTACCCGCAGGGCTGGAAGTCACCGAAACCCTACATCCGCATCGTGCCGCAACCGGGCAAATAAGCGCCGTCCCGGAAGCTGGCTAAAAGGGGGGCTGCGCAGCCGCGCGCGGCCCCTTTTTTCGGTGAAAGGCGTTAGTCGCGGGCTCCAACCCCAATCCCGCATTGGCCGGCGTCGTCCAGTACTTAACCAAATACCGCCAAGCAATTGAGACAATTGCCCAATTTTTGCCGCCTGAATCCGGCATAAATCGTCCTGAGACTATCGGGATACCGGGGTGCAGTCCGTGCGGCTTCTTCTGTCGGCCTTGCTCGTTTTGATGAGCCTGCCTGCCCAGGCAGAGCATCGCATCACGCGCGATTTCGGCGGGCTGGTCGACCAGTACAAGGCCAAATACGCCAAGATCCGCGACCGCGGCGACCGGGTCGTCATCGACGGCATCTGCAACTCGGCCTGCACCCTGGTGCTTGGAATTGTGCCGCTCAACAAGATCTGCGTCACGCCCCGGGCCAGCCTCGGCTTCCACGCCGCCTATTTCGACCAAGCCTATACGCTGGGCATCAAGGTGACGAGCTCGGCCGGCACCGCCGACCTGATGTCCTACTATCCGCCGGCGGTGAAAAACTGGATCAGCCGCAATGGCGGCCTGACGCCGGACATGAAGCGGGTGCGCAACGGCCCCGATTTGTGGTCCATGGTGGACCCCTGCCCCGGCGAGCTCTAGCCGACGCTACAGCCCCTTCCGCAGGTCCCGCGCCGCGGCCACCATCACCGCGAGCTTCTGACGCGCCAGATCGCGGCTGATCGTCATCAGCCCGCAATCGGGCGACAGCATCACCCGCGCCGGATCGAGATAATCGAGCGCGCCGGCGATGCGGCGCTTCACGTCGTCGACCGACGGCGCCGGCGTGTTGCCGGGATCGATGCACCCAAACATGAACAGCCGCTCGCGGTAAGGCTTCAGGATCGCAGGATCGAAGGTGCTGCGCGCAAACTCCACCGTGAAGCCGGAGATCCGCGTCTCCATCAGCCGGTCGAGCAGTTCGGGATACGTGTACTGGTGTTGCAGCGAAGCGCCGCCGGGATAGCCGTAGCAAAGATGCACGATCACCGGCACGGTCACGCCGACGAGGCAGCGATCCAACGCGGCGGCACCATAGTCGAAAACCTTTTCGTGGTACCGGGTCATCGCCGGCTCATCGAGCTGGAGCAAGTCGCAGCCGGCCGCCTGCAGATCGAGCAATTCGGCGTTGACGGCGGCAGCAATATCCATCGCCATCTCGCCCTCGTCGGCATAGGCCTCGTTGAGCGAGCTGTCGATCACCGTCATCGGTCCGGCCAGCGCCATCTTGACCGGCCGGTCGGTGTAGGTTTTGGCGAATGTGACGTCGTCGACCGTTGCCGCCGACCGGCGCTGGAGTTTGCCGGTGACGCGCGGAACGATGCGCGGGTTGTTGCGGCGGCGGTAGACCGCCTTCTCCACCTGGTTGACCAGATCGATCCCGTCCCAGGTCCGGCACATGTGGAAGATGAAGCCTTCCCGCCGTTGCTCGCCGTCGGTGACGATGTCGATGCCGAGCGCCTCCTGCTCGCGCAGCGTGACAATTGTCGCGTCGTCCTGCGCCTCGCGCAGGCCCTCGCCCTCCAACCGGAAGGTGATGCGGTTGCGGTCCGTCTCGCCCATCCAGTGCGGGCGCGGCATGCTGCCGACGTGGGTGGTGGCGAGCGGGGGCAGTGAAAGCGTCATACTGCGGAGTTCCTGTTCAATGTCAGCGTCCGTTGTAGACGGACTCCCCCCGATCGAACAACCGCCGAACCCTCGGCATGTGCAGGCATGCACGGAGGCCACCGACGCGGCGCCTGGCTACGCCAGCGCAGGAGCGCGCAAACCGTCTCACGAATTTTTCAGCGTTTCCAACAGCGTGATCTTGTCGATGGTCAGGTCGAGCACGGCCTGTCGCAACCGCTCGTTTTCCAGCTCGAGCTCTTTGAGCCGCAGCATCTGATCAACGCTGAGCGTGCCGAGCTCTTTGCGCCATCGATAGTAGGTCGCCTCGGCAACGCCTATCGCCTCAATGGCATCCGTCAATGACTGGCCTTCACCAATGAGCTCGTCTACGCGGCGAAGCTTCGCGACGATTTCATCTTGGCGGTGCTTTCGCCCGGGCATCGCCCGCTCCTCAGATCAGCAGGTGACGATGACGGACTTGGGATGACATCGACGGATCGCGTGCCATTGAAGCCTGCTGCTGCATTCATGCCGCCCTCTTGTCTAAAACCGCAGAACGACAACCCACTAGAACTAATCCCAACCTCGCGTGCGCGCTCCGTCTCAGACAATCGTCAGCCGACTGCCGATATTCCCATCGCAGTCACCGATGAGAGTTGATCCTCAAGGGTCAGAATTGATGCAAGAACATCGACAAGCGTGTTCTCACCCAGAGCCTGCAGATCGGCGGTGAGCATGGCCACATTGCCATCAAGACTGGGTACGTTACTGCCGTTGCATTTTCCACATCCGCCTTCAAGGTAGCCGAAAGCGTCATAAAAATTGAACGTGAGCTGTCCTTCGGCAAAATCGAAATCTTCGAAGTCGATCGCGATAAAGGTCGTCGTTGAACTTGCTGTCGCGTATGGTAGGTCGCAGCTTGAGCCGTCGATCGACGTCGTCTTGTTAAAGATGAAGACCAAGTCCGCCCCTGAGACATCCGCAAACGTATTCGCCGACGCAAAGATCGACCCGTCATCCGAGACCGCCGCGGAATTAAAGGCTGCCGTGCCGAAGCCTATCGTCATAGAACCCAGGTCGATCAGCCGGCTGAATATATTCGCGTCGACCAACGTGTCCTCGCCGACGGCCGTACCCTCTCCTCCGATCACTGCGGTCATTGGGTTGTTGTCAGGCTGAAGGCAGCGCCCGTCGAGCTTCAGATCGATGTCGAGTGAGCCGATCTCAATGTCGACATCCAGCCACTTGCCCTTGCGGTCGATGTCGACCTCGATATCCAGCCCCTTGCCTTTCCGGCCCATGTCGATCTCAAGATCGACGTCAATGTCGATGTCGTTTCCTCGGCCCCTCCGGCCCATGTCAAAGTCGATATCGATATCGAAATTGATGTCGTCATCGTCCCGATCGTCAAACCGTTTGCGATGATTACAGTCTCTGCCAGCTCGCGACCGCGACATCGATGCCTCCGATGATCAGTTGGCCCTGAGGATAAAATAGCCAGCTTCGAAGCGGCTTGAATGTGCTCAATGAGCGATCATGCAATGGGGTGATGATGACCATAGGGAGTAGCCCGAAGGGCTCTACCTCGACGCTCCCCCAGGGATTGCTCGAAAAGCGAAGCGGCCGGGCAACCCGGCCGCGCCATTGAACACGGATTTAAGCTGGAAGAGCGCCGATCGCGTTCAAGTGAACGCGTCAGACGCCGGCCCCGATCACTCTCAGTGCTCGGTCGGTTCACCGTCATTCAGTTCGCTCGTGGCGCGCGTCGACAAACTCAGTTCCGCTGCGCAAAGCGCGGCCTGTGTGCGATTGGTCGCGCCGAGCTTTCTCATGATCTGCCGGATGTGCACCTTGACCGTCGACTCTGCGCAACTTGAGCTGCCGTCCGATCAACTTGTTGGATTCACCCTGGCGCAGTCGTTCGAGCACTTCCAACTGGCGGACGGTCAAGCTGCTCCTGGATTGTTCGCCGATGCCGACCACCCGTCTCGTGGCGGACACTCTGAAGGTACTCTCGACGTACGTGCGCTGCATCAAGGCAGCAGGAGGATAGAACGAGCCGCCACCCATGATGAAGGTGAAGGCCTGGATCGCGACTGGCGGCGTGATGCTCATGGGAACGAACCCGCGGGCACCCGCCTTGAATGCGGCGACTACCTCGTCCGTGTCCTCGCGTTCTGAGACCAGCACGAGGGGAACGTCGGCATATTTGTCGTGCAGCGAGGCGATCCAGCCTTGCGGCTCGGGATCCGCCACACGCTGCGCACCGATCACCAGCAGGATCATTCGCACCAGAAGATCGCGCGACAGCGCGAGCGCGTCGCAAGCGTCGAATTGGGCAATCTCGACGTGACAGTCGTCAGCCCAGCCACGCAGGAAACTGACAACGCCTGCGCGACGCAGCTCCAATGAATCAATCACCAAAACTGCTGGCGCTCTGGCTTTGAGAGGAAGAGATCGATTCATCACACGCACCCTTTACAAAACTCAACGCCACCGACTGACCACCCCCAAAATTGTTTACCGGACTTTGTTTGCTGTTCTGCGACAGCACTTGTTGTGTGAACGCGGACAAACGAAAATCGTGTGCAAGGCAGATGACGGAAATCGGGCCGAACGGACGTAGAGCATTGGAAAACCGTCACTTTATCGCTCAGCATACTCGCCTTTCTTGTGGCAAAAAAGTGGTGGACGTACTTATGTATAGTGACTTGCGACTTCTGGCCTATGCATGGTCTAGGTCTCCCTAAAGCTGCGCCAGAGCGCATCCAGGAACGGCTGGAACAGATATTGGGCCATTGTTCGCTCGCCGGTGACGATCAGAACCTCGGCCGGCATTCCTGGAATAAGCTCGAGTCCTAAATGAGATTGCCTGATTTCTTCACGGTCTACGTGAACCCGCGCCAGGTAGTAGGGCTGCCGCGTCGTTTCATCCATGACCCGATCCGCTGAGAGGTTTCTGACGACGCCGTTCAGTCGTGGCGCGCTCCGTCCCGAATAGGCCGAGAGTTGCACCTTGGCCGGCAAGCCGATGCGCACCACGTCGATATCGTTCGGGGAGATCCTGGCGTCGATCAAAAGCGCGTCGTCCGCCGGCACGATATCGAGGATGGGCTCGGCGGGCTTAAGCACGCCGCCATTCGTCTTGAAGCGCAGGTTCAAGACAATGCCAGCGATCGGCGCCGCAATGACGGTTCGCTTGAGGATATCGACGCTCGCGTTCAGTTTCTCCGTAATCGTCGCCAGCTCCGCTCGTGCCTGCTCGAGCCTCGTCGTCACTTGATCGATCCGTTCAGCGTCGGTCATCAGTATCTGAATCTGAGTCTCGCCGATCTGTTGCTGCGCCCGCGCGATCGCTCCCAGGTACTCTCCGCGCCGACCTTCGAGCTCGGCAACGGCGCGCTGGAGCTTCAACACCTCCGGCTTCGTGACGATATTCCTGCGGAGCAAAGCTTCCTTGCCCGCCAGCTCTTCGGCGATCAATTCCAGTTGAGTGTTGCAGCTGTCGACCTGGGCTTGCAGTCCCCTCACCTGCTCATTGAGCTGCTCGATGCGTTGGCGGAGAACGTCCTTGCGCGCGGTATGGGTCGTGAGCCTGTCCCGAAACAGGCGCTGCTGCCCGTCGAGCACCGCCTGCAGTCGCTCATCCGAGCTTTCGACCAATTGTGCCGGGAACTGTACCTCGGTCTGGCCGGCCTGCTCGGCCTGCAGCCGAGCCAGCGTCGCCACCAATGTCCATTGCTGGGACATCAGCATGTCGTGCGTCGCTTTCGGCTGGATGCTTTCGAGCAGCACGAGCGGCTGACCGGGAACCACATTGTCCCCGTCGCGAACCAGAAGCTGCGCAATAATTCCACCCTCGAGGTGCTGAACGGTCTTTCGGTCGCCGTCCGGACTGATGATCGCCGGCGCAACCGCCCCGCCGGCCAGCGGAACGAACGCTCCCCAACCGATGAAGCTCACGCCAAAAAAGATCATCACCAAGAGCCCGAGACGCAGTGGCCAACGCAGCCCCTTTCTGAGCGTGGTCGCGTCGACGAGCCGCAAGCCGTGGGGATTGAGAAGATCCTGACGGGTATTAGCCAATCCGGTGTGTGCTGGCTGCATCATAGCTTGCCCTCACTGATGATAGGTTCCGCGTCGGCCTCGACGATGACCGGATTCGGGCCGTAAGCGGCCATGGTCGCGACAGCGCCCGGCTTCTGCATCGGCACGACGCTATCGGACGAACGGACCCCCCGCAGCTTCTGCAGCGTGGCATCGCGCGGTCCAAACAGATCAACCCGACCGTCTCGCAACAGCACGATGCTATCGGCTTGGGCGAGCGTTGAGGGCCGATGGCCCACGATGATCAACGCGACGTCGCGCTTCTTGAGATCGAGGATCGCGGTCGACAATGCGGATTCGCCGGCCTGATCGAGGTTGGCATTGGGCTCGTCGAGGACGATCAGTCGGGGGGTTCCGTAGACTGCGCGCGCCAAACCAATTCGCTGCCGCTGTCCGCCCGAGAGCCGAAGCCCGCCGTCGCCGATCTGGGTCTCGTACCCATCCGGCAGCTGCTGGATCATCTCATGTGCATGAGCGAGCTTCGCAGCCTCGATCACGGCGGCATCATCGACGGCCCCCATCCGAGCGATGTTCTCACTCACGGACCCTGCGAACAGCTCGACGTCTTGCGGCACGTAGCCGATATAACGCCCGAGCTGCACCGGATCCCAATGCAGGATCTCCGACCCATCGAGGCGAATTTCACCGGCAGTCGGCGCCATTATGCCCACGATCAGCCGGCACAAGGTGCTTTTGCCGGCGGCCGACGGGCCGATCACCGCGACGGATTCGCCCGGCTTGACTTCGAAACTGACGTTCCGAAGCACGACGTTGCTCACGCGTTCCGAATGAGACGTTCTTGATCTGCAAATGCCCTCTCGGCGCCGGCAACTTGCCGCGCTCGCCATCCGCGACGTGATCATTCAAGCGCGCCTTCAGACGGCCGTATGCGATCCGCGTCGTGCTGAAATTTCGCCATGCCGCCATAGCGATTTCGACCGGCGCAAGTGCGCGGCCCAGCAGGATCGACGCCGCGATCATCGTGCCGGCGCTGAGATTGCCATGGATCACGAGATAGGCGCCGGCTCCGAGAACCGCGATTTGCGCAAAGAAGCGGATGAATTTTGTGGCGCCGACAAAAATGCCGCCACGTTCGGAGGCGCTGCTCGTCGCCTCCATCGCATCGCCGTTTAGTGCCTGCCAGCGGCTGATGACCGCGGGATGCATTCCCATGGCGTGCACGACCTCGGCGTTCCGGATCGCTGCTTCCGCTTGCCGCATCGCCAGGATCTGGGACTGACTGGCTTTAAGATTGGCCTGCCGCGTCACCAGCTCGTTGATGATACTGAGGCAGAGCAGCAGCAATGCAGTCACCAATGCGATGATGCCGAGGACCGGGTGCAGGATCCAAATCAACGCGACGAACACGATGACCCACGGTGCGTCGAAGAAGACGGTCAAGCCCTGCGACGCAATGAAGTTCTGAATCTGGGTCAAGTCGCGGAGCGGCTGCGCGCCGGCCGTATCGCCTCGCAATTGGGCGCGGATGCTGCTGGCGAGAAAGACGGGGCCAAGGCGATCGTTCAGCCAGCAGCCAACCCGGACCATGACCGATGATCGCAAGGAATCGAGGGTCGTGAGCACCAGCAGCGCGACCGCCGCGATGCCGGTCAGGAACGCCAACGTTTCGAAGTGGCCAGTCGTGATGACCCGGTCGTAGACCTGCATCATGTAGAGCGACGGCGTGAGGATCAATAAATTGATTACGAAGCTGAATGATCCCGCAATTACCACCGCTTTGCGGCAATCCGAAATTGCCTGAGCTAATTCCGTCTTACGCCGCCTGAACTTATCAGTGCCTGATCAACTCATGGCTAGTCTCGCTACGCAATTACCACGCCACTAACCACCCCGAAGAGATCAGTGGACATTCGCCCGATGTGTTCCACTGTCGAGTTATCCCGCTCCATTGCGGATCGGGATAGCTATTCGTCGAGGCTTTGCGGATACCTCGAACGTTGCGCCTTTTTGTTTTTGGCTTGATTCATTTGCCTCATAGTGCCCCTAAGAACGCCGAACTCTCACAACCACGACAGCCTTGGCAGGGCCGCGCTGACACAGCTGCCAGTCATTTCATCGCATACTGTTCTCTCCTGCTCTCATGAGATTGGTTCATGTACGACCTGCACGAGACTACGTTCATTGCCGATGAGGGCGAACGCCCGCAATGGCTCACAAGTTTGCATTCGCTATGCCACCAGGGAGACGTTGTTATCGAGAATGAACTGCGCATCGGCGAGTGTCGCTACGCCGAGCACGTTCACCGCGAGACCGCTTCCTTGCAGCGTGAGCGTCAGTGTGTCGCTGTCGTATGACGAGCTCGTGAAGCTAGCGAGCTCAATGTCCTCACCCAGCACATAATCGCTAATCGTGGCGTTTCCGGCCAGGACACGGAAGATGTCCGCTCCATCGCCACCGCCCAGCGCGTCGGTGCCGCTGTTGGCGATCAACAGATCATCTCCGTCATCGCCTTCAAGCGTATCGTTGCCGGCGCCGCCGTTCAGCACATCATTGCCGGCCCCGCCGATCAGCGTGTCGTTGCCGCCGCCGGTGTTCAGCGTATCGTTGCCGCCGGCGCCATCGATGACGTTGTTGCCAGTGTTTCCGGTCAAGATGTCGTCGAACGCCGAACCGATCAGATTCTCAAAGTTGCTGATCGTGTCCGTACCGCCGCCGCCGGTATTCTGCGCCACGGCCGTTCCCAGATTGACCGTCACGCCGGCAGAAGCGGATGCGTAGCTCAGCGTATCGATGCCGATGCCACCGTTCATCGTGTCATTGCCAGCGCCGCCGTCGATCGTGTCGTTGCCGGCGCCGCCGTCGATCACGTTGTTGGTGACGCTGCCTGCCACCGCATCGCCGATCAGCGTGTCGTCGAATGCCGAACCGATCAGGTTCTCGACCGCGACGGTATCGCCCTCCGCGTCACCGCCGCTGGCGGTCAGCGCTTCGCCGAGAGAAATGGCCACGTTCACGCCCGCCGACGAGCCGGAGTAGTCGGCCGTGTCGGTGCCGGCGCCGCCGCTGATCGAGTCCGCTCCTGCGCCGCCACTCAAGATGTCGTTGCCATCGCCGCCCGAGAGCGTGTCGTTGCCTAAGCCCGCCGATCAGCGTGTCGTTGCCGGCGCCTCCCTGCAACGTGTCGTTACCGGCACCGCCATCGAGCCGGTTGTCGGTCACGCTGCCTGCCACCGCGTCGCCAGCGAGCGTATCGTCAAATGCCGAGCCGATCAGGTTCTCAATCGTGCCGGAGACGCTGTCGCCCTGCGCATCGCCACCGCTCGCGAGCAGCGAACCTTGCTGAGTGACGCCCACCGACACTGCCGCCGACGAGCCGGAGTAGTCCGCCGTGTCGATGCCGGTGCCGCCGTTAAGAACGTCGTTGCCGGCGCCGCCGATCAGCGTGTCGTTGCCGGCGTTGCCCTGCAACGTGTCGTTACCGGCACCGCCATCGAGACGGTTATCGGTCACGCTGCCTGCCACCGCGTCGCCAACGAGCGTATCGTTGAACGCCGAGCCGATCAGATTCTCGATCGTGCCGGACGACGCTGTCGCCCTGCGCATCGCCACCGCTCGCGAGCAGCGAACCCTGCTGAGTGACGCCCACCGACACTGCCGCCGACGAGCCGGAGTAGTCCGCCGTGTCGATGCCGGCGCCGCCGTTGAGAACGTCGTTGCCGGCGCCGCCGATCAGCGTGTCGTTGCCGGCATTGCCCTGCAACGTGTCGTTACCGGCACCGCCATCGAGACGGTTATCGGTCACGCTGCCTGCCACCGCGTCGCCAACGAGCGTATCGTTGAATGCCGAGCCGATCAGGTTCTCAATCGTGCCGGACACGCTGTCGCCCTGCGCATCGCCACCGCTCGCTGCCAATGAACCTTGCTGAGTGACGCCCACCGACACTGCCGCCGACGAGCCGGAGTAGTCGGCCGTGTCGATGCCCGCGCCGCCATTGAGAATGTCGTTGCCGGTGCCGCCGATCAGGACATCGTTGCCTAGTCCACCTTGCAGGTTATCGTTTCCAGCGCCGCCGTTGAGGAGATCATTCCCGGCCCCGCCATCGATGACGTTGTTGACGCTACTGCCCGTCAAAATGTCGTCGAATGCCGAGCCGGTCAGATGCTCTACGCCGGAAATCGTGTCGATCCCCGCACCGAGCGTGTCCTGAGCCAAGGTCGTCGCCAGGCTGACAACGACACCCGCCGTTGCGGTCGCGTAGCTCGCGGTATCGTTGCCGCTGCCGCCGATCAGCGTATCGTTGCCGGCACCGCCGTCGAGCATGTCATTCCCGCTGCCGCCGTTCAGCGTGTCGTTGCCGATCCCGCCGATCAGCGTGTCATTGCCACCACCGGTGTTCAGCGTGTCGTCTCCAGCGCCGCCGTCGATGACGTTTGAACCGGAGCTACCGGTCAACGTGTCGTTGAGCGCCGAACCCGTCAGGTTCTCAAAATTGCTGATCGCGTCGGTTCCCGCGCCGACCGTGTTCTGCGCCAAGGTGGTTCCCAGGTTCACCGTGACACCGGCTGTCGCAGACGCGTAGCTGACCGTATCTGTGCCACTGCCGCCGTTGAGCGTATCGTTGCCAGCCCCGCCATCGATGACATTGGCGCCGCTGCTGCCCGTTGAGCGTATCGTTGAATGCCGATCCGAGTGAGGTTTTCCACGCCGGAAATCGTGTCAGTTCCAGCACGAACCTGTATTCTGCGCGCTAGTCGTCGCGAGACTGACCGTAACGCCCGCCGTCGCTGCCGCGTAAGCTTACGGTGTCGTTGCCGGCGCCGCCGTCCATGATGTCGTTGCCGGTGCCACCGTCGAGAACGTCATCGCCCTCGTTGCCTTCCATGAGGTCGTTGCCGGTGCCGCCGAGCAGCGTATCGTTACCGGCGCCGCCGTTGAGCGTGTCGTTGCCGGCGCCGCCCGAGAGCGTGTTGGCTTGCGCGTTGCCATAGAGAATGTCGTCGAGGCCCGACCCCGTCAGATTCTCGACATCGATGAGAACGTCGCCGACGGCGTCGCCGGCCAGACCGATGTAACCGGGCGATCCGTCGCTCGCCGATTTCAACCACCACCATGGTCACGCCGGTGGCTGAGGTCGAATAATCCGCGGTATCGTTACCGGCGCCGCCGATCAGCGTGTCATTGCCAGCGCCGCCAATGAGCGTGTCATTGCCCGCGCCGCCGTCGATGACGTTGGCACCGCCATCGCCCGTCAACGTATCGTCGAAAGCCGAGCCGGTCAGGTTCTCAAAACCGCTCGCCGTATCGGTTCCTGCAGCGCCCGTGTTCTGCGCGGTCGTGGTTGCGAGATTGACCACCACGCCGGCTCCAGCCGAAGCATAGCTCAAGGTGTCGACGCCCAGGCCACCAACCATGGTGTCGTTGCCGGCGCCGCCCTCGATCACGTTGGCATTGTCGTCACCGGTTAAGGTGTCGTCGAAGCCTGAGCCCCTGAGATTCTCCACGCCGGAAATCGTGTCGGTTCCCGCGCCCACCGTATTCTGCGCCGCGAGGATACCCAGGTCGACCGTAACGCCCATGGCTGCGGAGGCATAGCTTGCGGTGTCGTTACCGGTCCCCGCCGCTCAGCAGATCATTCCCGCTGCCGCCGATCAGCGTGTCGTCGCCAAGTCCGCCGATCAGGGTATCATTGCCTGCTCGTCCGTCGAGGCTATCATTGCCTGCTCCGCCATCGAGAACGTTGTTCGTCACACAACGCCCCCGCGAAGTCGCCGATGAGCGTGTCGTTGAACGCCGAGCCGATGAGATTCTCGATCGTGCCGGAGACGCCGTCGCCCTGCGCATCGCCACCGACGCCACCGAGTGAGAAGCCTTGAGCAACAGCAACGGTCACTCCCGCCGACGAGCCGGAGTAGTCCGCCGTGTCGATGCCGGCGCCGCCGTTGAGACTGTCGTTGCCGGTGCCGCCGATCAGGATGTCGTTGCCGTTGCCGCCCTGCAAAATATCGTTGCCGGCGCCGCCATCGAGCCGGTTGTCGGTCACGCTAACGGGTATGCCGGTCCCCGTGGCGTCGCCGATGAGAACATCGTTGAACGCCGAGCCGATCAGGTTCTCGATCGTGCCGGAGACGCTGTCGCCCTGCGCATCGCCACCAGTTCCGCTGAGCGAGACGCCTTGCGCGACACCAACGGTCACCCCCGCCGACGAGCCGGAGTAGTCCGCCGTGTCGATGCCGGCGCCGCCGTTGAGCGTGTCGTTGCCGGCGCCGCCGATCAGGATGTCGTTGCCGTTGCCGCCTTGCAAAATATCGTTACCGGCGCCGCCATCGAGCCGGTTGTCGGTCACGCTAACGGGTATGCCGGTCCCCGTGGCGTCGCCGATGAGAATATCGTTGAACGCCGAGCCGATCAGGTTCTCGATCGTGCCGGAGACGCTGTCGCCCTGCGCATCGCCACCAGTTCCACCGAGCGAGACGCCTTGCGCGACCGCGACCGTGACACCCAGTGACGAAGCCGAGTAGTCTGCGGTGTCAATACCGGCGCCGCCGCTGAGCGTGTCCTCGCCGATGCCGCCGATCAGCATATCGTTGCCGTCGCCGCCAATCAGCGTGTCATTCCCGGCGCCTCCGTCCAACGTGTCGTTACCGGCGCCGCCTTGGAGGCTATTCGCGAGCGTATTGCCGATCAGAAGATCGCCGAAGTCCGACCCTATGACGCCCTCAATCGTATTGCTGATGATATCGCCGGCGGCATCGCCGTTCGCGACGCCATTGAACGTGGCGGATTGCTGCGTTGCTCCACCGACATTTGTGGTCGTGCTGAGAGCCACGCGAACTGCGGTCGACGAGTGGGCGTAACTGACTGTGTCGATATCGCCGTCATTGAAGGCGAGCGTCCCGCTGCCAAGGATGGTGTCGGCGCCGGCGCCGCCTTCGATCACGTTACCGGTGGCATTGCCCTGCAGGAAGTCATTGAATCGCGAGCCGATCAGATTCTCGATATTCGTGAGCTGGTCGCCAGCGGCGTCGCTGTCGTCATCGCCATCTGAGATATTCCGGTCATGCCCGATGGTCGTCCCGGAATCCGCGAGCGCAATCGAAACGGCCGCCTTCGAGGACGAATATTCCGCTGTATCACTGCCAGTCGCGCCATCGATCACGTCGGCGCCAAAGCCGCCCATGAAGGTGTTGTTCAACTCGTCGCCCAGAAGGGTGTCGCTGAAGCCCGAACCGACGACCCGCTCAATCAAGAACAGCAGATCGCCTTCGGCATCGCCGCCCAGCCCGGTGCCCGCGATCGTCGGGTCGAGCACAGTCCCATTCAGTTGAATGGTGACCCCGGCCGTGGAGGTCGAATAGTCGGCGGTATCGACACCTGGATTTCCGATCAGGATATCGGCGCCGGCGCCGCCAATGAGCGTATCGTCGCCCGCTTGACCGTCGATCTGATCGTTGCCGGCACCGCCGTCAAGCCGGTTGGCGACTGCGCTGCCGATCAGGCCGTCGTCGCCGGCCGAACCGATCACGTTCTCGACGTTGATCAGCGTGTCGCCCTGGGCATGGCCGCCAAGGCCGGTGCCGGCGCCGAGGTCCACGATCACGTTGCCCGGCGATGCCGAGTAGTCGACGGTATCGTTACCATCGCCACCATCGATGGCATCGCCAATGATCTCGCCACTCACCGGGTCCAGAATGCCAGCGCCGCCGCGGAGCATGTCATCGCCAGCTCCGCCCGCGATGATATCGATGCCGTCACCGCCGTCGAGAACGTCGTTACCGTCTCCACCAAGAAGCGTGTCGTTGCCGGAGCCACCGAGCAGCGAGTCGTTGCCGGCACCGCCGTCGAGGAGATCGTCTCCGCCTGAGCCAAACAGCGAATCGTCGCCATCGCCGCCGAACATCTGATCGTTGCCTGAACCGCCGATCAGCTCGTCATTGCCGCTGCCACCGAAAAGGATGTTGTTGCCTGAACCGGCGATCAGGGTGTCGTCACCGGCGCCGCCGTCGAGCATGTCGTCGTCGAGGCTGCCATCAAGCAGGTCGTTACCCGCACCGCCGAAGATCGTGTCGTTGCCGAACGAACCGAGGAGATTGTCGTCGCCGTCACCGCCATCCAAAACGTCATTACCGGATCCGCCTAGCAGAGTATCAACTCCGAGCCCGCCGAACATCCGGTCGTGGCCCGCGCCGCCATCCAGGATGTCGTTGTCGGCGCCACCGTCGACAAAATCATCGCCGCCGTTCCCGCGCAGAATATCGTTGCCAGCGCCGCCGAGCAGCGTATCAGCCGTACCTCCTGCGGAGATCGTGTCGTTGCCCGCACCGCCGTCCAGATGATCGGCAAGGTCAGCTCCCGCGGACGCCAACACCGTGATGATATCGTTCCCATCATGAGCATAGACTTCGAATGCGCCAGCTTGCGTGATCGTCCTGGTGTCTCTTAAAGAGGTGAGCTTCAGCTTGGTGGCCATGGCGCGGTTTCCCAGTGGCTGTGCTATTGCAAGCGGCTCTCACAACAGCAATCGAGGCACTCATGCTCTCGAGAGCCATGCTAGGCGCGACCTTTCCGAAAACAAACGGCACTATCGGACAACCTCCATTCGGGTGGTGGTATGGCCCACCCAAAGGGTGAAGGGAATTTCTCGGCTTGGTGGGGTGACCGTTTCCTGGTCGCGTCGGACGTTGAACTCAGGCCTGGGGGCCATCGTCATGAAATGCCCCCGGAGCGGGGCGATGCTGGTGCATTCGAA
This sequence comes from uncultured Acidobacteriota bacterium, assembly GCA_963732655.1. Classification (GTDB taxonomy): domain Bacteria; phylum Actinomycetota; class Acidimicrobiia; order Acidimicrobiales; family SHLQ01; genus CAVTWS01. The sequence continues at coordinate 1,440,625 of CAVTAI010000017.1, forward strand.
TTACTGGCGGCAATACTCTTCGACGACGAAGGCGCCTTCTAACCAATTGATTCCAGGCATTATTCTAGCACTGCTGACAAAACACACTTCGAAAGCTACCCCGGGTTGCCCACGTGCGCGAGCTTCGGGTACAGGTCCGAATAACCCGCAGGGACGGTCACGCTTTAGGCTTAGTCGACGGCGGCTATGATCTCGCCGATGATCGTTGACAGTGTGTCCTCAACGGTCAGGACGCTGGCTCCGACCTCCAACAGGGTATCTGGACCGCTGACCTCCGCGGTAATCTCCAGAACTGCGACATTGCCCTCGATATCGAACGCGAGATCGTAGAGATCTTCATCGTCCGTTGCCGGATCCATTGTCGCCGGCAACTCGCTTTCAGCGAGCGGATCGAGCATGGGATCGGCTTCGGTCGATCCACCCGCTGCGATCGAGTCAAAATCCAATCCGTAAAGCGTCATCTCCGATGTGGCGATCGCAACCGACCCATCCGGCCCCTGATCAACGATCTGGGTATTGCTGGTAAAGACCAGCAAGAAATCCGCGCCGCTCAAACCTCCGAAACTATTTGCCGTCGCGAACGCGATCTCGTCCCCCGGCGATTCTGCCACGGCGACGAAGCTTGCGCTTCCTTGCATTGTCGCCAGCAACCCCGTGGTATCCAACTCAGCCGACATGCTCCCAACGGCCAAGGTGTCCTCGCCGATGGCGGTGGCTTCTCCGCCGAGCACCAATGCGAGCGCAGAAGGGTCGGACGAAGGGTCGGATACGGAGCCGTAAAGCAGGGTCTGTTCGGTAGCGTAGGAATTCAAATGTCACGGTATCCGCGCCAGTGGTCGTTGCAAGCGTGGTCGACACCCCAACCGAGCTGCTGGTCGTCACGCTGAGGGTCATCGCGAAATCCCCTTCGGCTCGACACAAGACTCGTCACTGCCACGCACTGGACAAAAGCGATTTAGAATATCCTTGATCACTGCACTATCTTGCCTGACCGCATCGTCCGCCTGTGCGATACGCACGCCCCCGCCCTTAAAGAAGAAGCGACGGCAGCCACATGGGCTGCCGTCGGTCGATGTCTCGAGGGTATGAGGCCTGCATCGGGGGCGGGGGCCCCTCGAGACACCGCAGGAACATTAGTCGGTGGCCGAAAATGCCCAGAGCGAGATGCTGGACAGATCGTCCGTCGTCAGCACAGCCACGATCGATTCCACATCGGTGTCGTCGCCGATCGCCTGAACGTCGAGAGTGAGTTCCGCCGTGTTGCCGTCGAGGTCAACGTCGGAATACACCTCGATATCGATGCAGATGTCCTTGTACACGTTGACGTCGACGTCCACGTCAAAATCCAGATCGATATCGACATCGATCTCGAGATCCTTCGAGAATTCGAAGTTGTCGTTATTGTCGTGATGGCGCTCAGTCATGGTCGTTCTCCAAGTTTGGACTGGCTATCCCGCCAGCCAACGAACGCTAGACCGAACTGCAGACCAAAAAAATTCATCAGGGGACGGACGCGCCTTAGGGATTACGAACCGAAACTCTCACACACTGTGAATGCCAATTCCGCGCGAAGCTCCATCCTTCGAATGAAAACATGACAGCGTGCCTACCTCCAAAGGATGCTCTCGCTGGCCTGGTGTTCCCAAATGTCCAAGAACAACAGCGTAAAAACCTCCAAAGCCATAAGAGAGTATGACAATCTGGCGAACTCTATGCGTCAGAGAGGTCAACACGTGACTGCCGACGATATCGATCCCGTGTCCCGCTGCCGCCTGCCGTTCGTCGACAGAGATGCGCTCGACCCTGATACACAGGCGATCCACGACATGCTTGCCGGCGGGAACGCCGAGACCATCCGGGGACTTCGCGGCCCCGGCGGCATCAATTTGCACAGCCCGCAATACGCGAAATTCTCCCGTCCTGTGGGACGCTATCTTCGCTATGAAGCCGGCTTTACCGGGCGGGTACGGGAAGTCGCCATTCTGATCACGGCGCGCTGCTGCGATAGTCAATTTGAATGGGCGGCTCACGAAAGCGAAGCGATGAAGCAAGGCGTGCCTGACCGAGACGATCGAAGCCATCCGGCTGGGGCGATCGCTGGAGGGGCTCGATCCGATCGACGCGATCGTCATCGCTTTGGGCCGCGAAACATTTCTGGCCCGCAAGGTCGGCGCGGAAACCTACCGTCAGGCGCTTGCGCAGTTCGGGATGCGCGGGCTCGTCGACCTGGCCGCTCTGATGGGCAACTATGCGAGCACGGCGGCCATGCTCACGATCTTTGACATGCAACTCGATGACGGCGTCAACCCGCCGCTTGCTCCGCTGGGAGACACGCCAATTGCGGGCTGACCGCAGTCATTCTTACGCCGGAAAACAGGGTCGATCCGCCGCGTGCTTCCCAGACTCCCTTTGGGCAATGGGTTCGGAGTTACACAAAATACTGTCATGGAGTGAGTGGCGCGCTCGGAGAGATTCGAACTCCCGACCCCCAGATTCGAAGTCTGGTGCTCTATCCAGCTGAGCTACGAGCGCTGATTCTGATATTGAGTTGTGACAGTCCTGATCAGTTCCGGCAACCGAGCGCGCATTTTCCTGCGCCACGACTTCCTGCGCCACGATCTGGGCGATACCAGCGTGCGCGGCGCGACTTAGCGGCACCGCGGCCATGTTGGCAAGACCGGCCCGCCGCTACGCGCGGCCCCTGCTGGACAGCATACAGCCGTGCATGCAATTTGGAAGGGCGCACCTCGGTTCAGCAAGGTTCCCGCATCTCTCTCCCGCTCGCCTCCTTCCAGACCGCACCCTGAGGATCAACATGAAAGCATGGGACGCTTCGCCCTTTATCAAATTCATGGGCGTGAAGGTCATCCGCCGCGGCGGCGAGCGCAGCGAGGCCGAGCTCACCAATCGCGAGGACCTCTGCAACCGCCGCGATATCATGCACGGCGGCGCGATCATGGCGCTTGCCGACATCATGGGCGGGATGACGGCGTCCGCCGCCCTGCCCCCGGGCCACGCCACCGCCACCATCGAGAGCAAGACCAACTTCCTGGCGCCGATCCCCAAAGGCGACACCGTGCGTGCGGTGTGCACACCATTGCACTCCGGCCGCACCACCATCGTGCTGCAAACCAACATCACCCGCAGCGACGGACGGCTCGCCGCAATGGTGACCCAGACCCAGATCGTGCTGCCGAAGAGCTGATCCCGTACATCGGGGAGCGGCGAATTGGACCATGGACGGTCGACCCCGGCAGCGTGCAGTCTGGGCCGCTGATCCCCCGATGGAGGTATGCCATGCGGCGCTCGACCCTGACGTTGGCGGTCCTGCTGGCGATCGCGGCAACCCCAGCCGTTGCCGACGCCGTCGCCGAATTCTACGCCGGCAAGCAGATCCGCTTCATCATCCGCTCCGGCGTCGGCGGCGGCTATGATCAGTACTCGCGGCTGCTCGGAAGGCACATCGGCAAGCACATACCGGGCCAGCCCTCGGTCCTCCCGATCAACATGCCGGGTGGCGGCGGCATCCGCGCCGCCAACTACGTCGCCAAGATCGCACCGCAGGACGGCACCATTCTCACCATCGTCAGCCAGGGCTTGCCGGTCGATCAGGCGCTCGGCCTGAACCCGAGCTTCCAGGCCGACTTGCGCGACTTTCTGTGGGTCGGGAATTTGAGCTCGTCGAACCAAGTGATGGTGACGTGGCACACCTCACCCTCCAAGAGCTTCGCCGACCTGATGACGCGCGAGACCACGATCGGCTCGACCCAGGCCGGATCGATCTCGGTGCAGATGCCGGCGGTGCTCAACAACATCGTCGGCACCAAGATCAAGATCATCTTCGGCTATCCCGACGGCCGCGACGTCAACATCGCGATGGAGCGCGGCGAAGTGGAAGGCCGCGCCACCAATCCCTGGGCGAGTTACCTCGCGGTGACGCCGCACCTGGTCGAGCAGAAGCTGATCATCCCGGTCCTGCAGATCGGCATGGTCAAGGATGCGGCGCTGCCGCATGTGCCGTTGCTGCGCGAACTCAAGCCGATCCATCCCGACGGCCAGGCGGTGCTGGAGTTCATGTCCAAGGCGACGGTCGTCGGCCGCCCGATCGCGACCACGCCGAACGTTCCGGCGGATCGCCTCGCCGCGCTGCGGCGAGCTTTCGACCTGACCCTCAAAGACCCCGAATTCATCAAGGAGGCGCAGACCCAGCGCGCCGAAATCCAGCCGATGACGGGAGCGGAGCTTACACAGCTCGTGCACGAGATCATCGCCACGCCCGCCGAGCTGCGCGATCGCGTCAAGGCGGCGATCCAACCGAAGGACGCACGCGCCTTGCCCGCAAAGCCGAAGCAGGACAAGTGATCGGCGCCGGCTTCTTCCCGCCCCTCAGAAGGCCCTAACGCGGCGGTCGCGAAGCACGGCCGATGCGGCGAACCGGGTCTCATTCCTGCCCTGGACGCATTCTCCGTTGCGTTCGACTATAGTCTCCGCGAAACGACCGATAGTGGAGTGGATCTGACATTCGCGACCCACCTGGCAGCACGCGCGCGACGCGAATGTCAGATCCAAACTCCACAAGCAACTTATACTTGCTAGTGGTCCTTTAATTCTAACATTCGCAAAATCGTCCGCGGAAATGGGATGCGAATGTTAGAATTGGACCACTAGGAACGCAGGAGGTTGGGAATGGACGTACGCGCGGCGCTCGCGGTCGCGGCAGGCAAGCCGCTGGAAGTCACGACGGTTCAGCTCGACGGCCCGCAGGCCGGCGAGGTGATGGTCGAGATCAAGGCGACCGGCATCTGCCACACCGATGAGTTCACCCTGTCGGGCGCCGATCCGGAGGGGCTGTTTCCAGCGATCCTCGGTCATGAGGGCGCCGGCGTCGTGGTCGAGGTCGGCCCTGGCGTGACCTCGGTCAAAAAGGGCGACCACGTTATTCCGCTGTACACGCCGGAGTGCCGGCAGTGCCCGTCCTGCCTGTCGCGCAAGACCAATCTCTGCACCGCGATCCGCGCGACCCAAGGCCAAGGCGTGATGCCCGACGGCACCTCGCGCTTTTCCCTCGGCGGCAAGAAACTCCACCACTACATGGGCTGCTCGACTTTCGCCAATTTCACCGTACTGCCGGAAATCGCAGTCGCGAAAATCCGCGAGGACGCTCCATTCGACAAGGTCTGCTACGTCGGCTGCGGCGTGACCACCGGCATCGGCGCGGTGATCAACACCGCCAAGGTCGAGCCCGGCGCCAAGGCGATCGTGTTCGGGTTGGGCGGCATCGGGCTGAACGTGCTTCAGGGGCTGCGTCTCGCCGGCGCCGACATGATCATTGGCGTCGACGTCAACAACGACAAGAAGTCGTGGGGCGAGCGCTTCGGCATGACCCACTTCGTGAATGCCAAAGAGGCCGGCGCCGACCTCGTCGCGCATCTCGTCAACATGACCAAGAGCGGCGCCGACCAGATCGGCGGCGCCGATTACACCTTCGACTGCACCGGCAATGTCACGGTCATGCGGCAGGCGCTGGAGTGCTGCCACCGCGGCTGGGGCGTGAGTGTCATCATCGGCGTTGCCGGCGCCGGGCAGGAAATCGCCACCCGGCCGTTCCAGCTCGTCACCGGCCGGGTCTGGAAAGGCACCGCCTTCGGCGGCGCCCGCGGCCGTACCGACGTGCCCAAGATCGTCGACTGGTACATGGACGGGAAGATCGAGATCGACCCGATGATCACCCACACGCTGCCGCTCGCCGACATCAACAAGGGCTTCGACCTGATGCACCAGGGCAAGAGCATCAGGAGCGTGGTGGTGTTTTAACCGGGACGCAGGCTCCCGGTGGCTCAATCCACCCGCACCACCTGCTTCACGCGCTCCACCACCGCCGGCGGCGCCGACGAGAGGCGGGCGATGAACTTCTCGACCTCCTCGCCGGTCATGGGCGAGATGTCGATCTGCGTCTTCTTCGCATCGGCGATGAATTGCGGGTCCTTCATGGTCGCGAGCAGCGCGGCGCGCAGCGCATTGCGCCGTGCGTCCGGCGTGCCTGGCGGCGACAGGTAGATCCGCCCGAGCGCTTGCGTGCCAAAGATCAGGCCGAAGGTTTGCCGGTCGGTTTCCGTCTTGGCGAAGTCGTCGACGTGCGGAAGGCCCTTGAGGTCCGCCTGCTTACGGCCGGAGAGCTGGAGCACCGGCCGGAACTCACCCGCCGTTGTAGAGGTCTCCCCATGACGATGTGATGGTGGACATCGGCAGCCCGCAAATGCCGTGAACCTCATTGCGCGTGATCGCGATCTTGACGCTCGCCGACCCCTTGTAGCCGGCCACGATCTTCATCTTCGCGCCGAGCAGGTTCTTCACCGCGGCCGCAGACTTGACCAGCGGGCCGGTCGCGCCGGTCGCGCCCCAAATTGTCTCGCGCGTGAGCATGTCGTCGAATTTCGTGATCCCGGCGGCCTTGGAGATGCCGCAGACCGCAACGCTCTCCTCCATGTTGCCGATCCAGGCGAATTTCGCCGGATCGAACCGGGCCGCGCTGTTTCCCATCAACGACTCGAACGGGATGGTGTGGACGAAGGTGGCCATCACCGTGCCGTCCTTGGGCGCCACGTTGTAGAGCCAATTGGCGGCCGTCAGCCCGCTCGCGCCCGTCATGTTTTGCACGACGATGTTCGGATTGCCCGGGATATGCCGCCCGAGGTGGCGCGCCAGCACGCGCGCATAGATGTCGAATCCGGTCGCAGGCTCATGACCAACAACGATGTTGACCGATCGGCCCTTGTAGAAGTCGGCAATCTCATCGGCCGCAACCGGCTGGGCGGAGACGCTTGCCATCAGCAGAATGGCGGCGACGGTCGGGGTCAGTGTGCTGCGCATGGTATCCTCGTTCTCAGTCAGACGGATGGCATCAGTCCTGCCGCAATGCCCGCTTGGCGCGGTCGATGACCGCGGGCGACGATGCGGACACGCGGGCGATAAAGGTCTCGACCTCCCCGCCGCTCGACGAATTAATGTCGATTTGGGTCTTGGCGGCGTCGGCACGGAATTGCGGATCGTTCATCGCCGCCGCCAGGGCGGACCGCAATGCGTCGCGCCGGTCCGCCGGAATCGCCGGCGGTGCGACATAGAAACGGCCAAGCGCCTGCATGCCGAAAATCAGGCCGAACACCTGGAGGTCCTCCGGCGACTTCGCGTAGTCGTCGACATGGGGGATCGCCTTGAGGTCCGGGTGCTTCTTGCCGCTGAGCTGGATCACGGGCTTGAAATTGCCGGACTCGTATTCTTCACGCCAATGCGAGGTGATGGTGGACAGCGGCAGCCCGCAGATGCCGTGCACCTCGCCGCGGTTGAGCGCGATCTTCACGTCGGCGGAGCCCTTGTAGCCGGAGACGATCCGATACTTCGCGCCGAGCAGGTTCTTCACTGCCAAAGCGAATTTGCCGAAGGTGCCGGTTTGGGCGGTGGCGCCGAAAATCGTTTCCCTGGAGAGGAGATCGTCGAACTTGGCGATGCCGGAAGCCTTGGTCACGCCGCAGGTGCCGGCGCTCTCGTCCATGTTGCCGATCCAGGTGAACTTTGCCGGCTCGAACCGGGCGGCCGGATTGCCGAGGATCGGCTCGGCGATCGGCGATGCCGAGAATGTCGCCACCACCGTGCCGTCGCGGGGCGCGATATTGTAGAGCCAGTTCGACGCGATCATGCCCGCGGCGCCGACCATGTTCTGCACCACGACATTCGGCTGGCCGGGGATGTGGCGACTGAGGTGACGCGCCAGCACGCGGGCATAGACATCATACCCGCTGCCGACCTCATGGCCGACCACGAGGTTGACGGTCTTGCCCTTGTAGAAGTCGGCGACCGGGTCGGCGGCGGCGGGGAAAGCGCCGGCGCCGCTGATCCAGCAGGCCGCGACCGCTACCAATAGACGCCGTCGTGCGATCATCACAGGTCCAAATATGACAAAAAACGAGCCTGGCGCCGTCGCCTTTTGCCGGACCCGCGCGCCCATCCGGACTATAGGCACGAACACCGCCGGCAAGATGGCTCAAATAGCCACAGGGAGCCGGCGGTCGCAATCCGCCTGGAGCCCCAGCGCCACGCTGATAGTTGTGGGTTACGGCCGCCTATCGCGGCGAGAACGAGTCGCGGATTGCGTTGAGCCGCTGGGTTTGCGCGACACCAGGATCGCTCTTCGTCTCGCTATCACACTGTCGCAGAGTGTCGCCGACAAAGCGCCCGGCGCTGTTGTCGAACTGACGGTCCCGACAGGTGTTGCCCCCGACAAAGCTGCGGACCTGGCCGGTCCGCGTGTCCGTGAATTTGCGGTCCTCGTCCGAGCGCCCGCTTTCGATCGCAGCGCGCAACGACTGCGGCAACCAGTCCCGGTAGCTCTTGCGCTTGTCCGGCGAACTCTCGGTCATGTTCGCCAAGGTCTGCAGCAGGCGATCCTGATACGCGACGCCGGCCACCAAAAGGCCTACGAAACCCAGCACGCTGACCACCGCCAAAACCAGCCGCGTCCGCCGTTCCGCCACGGCAGCTTGCTGGCGCCGCTCCCGACGCAGTTGCCGGAGCCGCTCATAGTCGGTGCCGCCCTGTTCCAAGGCAGGAGTTCGTGACGAGCCGGCATTCATATTCGCAATCCCACTGTGCGAATACGTAATATCGGCGGAGCGGGGTTTAGGATTGATTAATACAATCGCCCGCAGACGTCGCCGTTACGGTAAATTCGGTGCGTATGGATCACGAATAATGTCGAGTTTCTCGCGCGCCACCGATACGCCACCCGTGGTGCCCAGGCGCACCACGTTGATTGTGCCTGCAAATTCGGGCGACCCCGAATAGTAGGCCGCGACGGCGCCATCGCCGACCTTGGCCGGCGCGTTCCAATGCCCGAGCGCCACGTAGTCGGCTTGGGTCGCGGCGAGGTCGGCATCTCCGATCAACCAAGACGGGCGCGGACGGGTGATGCGATCGGGCGTCGGCACGTAGTGGCCATGCGCGGTCGCGATCTGCCAGCGCGTCTGGCGAGGCCGCACCGCCTCGAACGGGATCATGTCGGAATAGTCGCGATGCGCCCGGCCCCAAATCTCCAGGTCAAGCGCGGGGAACACGATCGCCTCGTCATGGGTGAGGCCGATGATATGCAGGTTTTTCAACTCGGTGAGGCTTCTGCGGTGGTACACCGCGTCCGGCATGACCGGATCATGATTGCCCGGCAGCAGCACCACCGGAATCTGCGCCGCGGCGATCACCTCCGCGGCGCGATCGATCAGCGCATCGGGCAGCCGGTGGCAATCGAATGTGTCGCCGGCAAGCAACACGACATCGGCCCCAAGACCGCGAGCTGCGTCGAGCACGCACGCCAAACCGCCGGCTCCGTCGCCGCCATGGATTTCCGCGGTGTAGACGTGATCCACATGGATGTCGGAACTGTGTACGACGACGACGTCTTTGCTCGTGTCGCAATTCATCACCACTTCATCAATTTCTTGGTTGCGAGCTCGTTGTCCTTGAGGAACTTACGATAATCCTCGCCCTGAATCACCAAGGGTTCCAGGCTGAGCTGTTCGGCCCGTGCCTGGTGTTCCTTCGAATTGATGACCTGCCCGAGCGCCGCCACCAGCCGGGTTTCAGCCGCCTTGGCCAGGTTGGCGGGCGCCGCGATGCCACGCGTCACCGACCAGACTTGGTTGAAGCCCTGCTCCTTGAACGTCGGCGCGTCTGGCAAGAAGCGCGAGCGCGACGGCGCCATGACACCGAGCAGGCGGAACTGGCCCGCCTTCACCTCTTGCGCGACCTCGCTGACATTGGCGCCGAGGATGTGGACATGGCCGCCAAGCGCCTGGGTCTTTGCCTCGGCGGTGCTCTTGCTGTGGATGACAATGAACTTGGTGTTGGTCTCCGCCTGGATGCCGAGGATCGCGATGTGATCATCGCTGCCCGCGCCAAAGGCCGTCACGGTGATCGTGTCCGGCTGCTTGCGCGCCGCATCGATCACATCCTTCAGGGTCTTGAACGGGCTGTCGGCTTTGACCGCCCAGACATTGTAATCGATGACGTGATTGATGATCGGCGTGAAGCTCTCGAGCCGCTCCTTGCGGCCAATCTGCGGATCGAGGTAGCCCGCGTACATGCTCGGGACATTGAGATAGCCGAGCGTGTAGCCGTCCGGCTTGGCAGCGGCCAGCGCGCCCCACCCGACCCAACCGCCACCGCCGCCACGGTTCTCGACCGTCACCGGCTTGCCGATGACGGGCTCCAGATCCTTGGCCAGCAGACGCGCGGTGATGTCGGTGCCGCCACCGGCGCCATAGGGCACGATCAGCGTCAGATTCCGTTCCGGATATTGCGCATGAGCCGGGCGAATTCCGGCGCTGCTAGCGAGCAACAATGTGGAAGCGCTTGCCGAGGCGCCGAGAAATTCGCGGCGGGTGCTGCGGATCGTCATAGCCGTCCTCCCTGGATCGGTGAAAACGAGGATGCGCTTCTAGTGGTTCAATTCTGAACATTCGCATCCCGTTTCCGCGGGCGTTTTTTTGCGAATGTTAGAATTAAAGGACCACTAGCGAGTATAGGCTGCTAGTGGAGTTTGGATTTGACATTCGCATCGCGAACTTGCTGCCAGGTAGGTAGCGAATGTCAAATCCACTCCACTAGTGGCGCTTGATCGCCGACGATACCGGCTTCTCCGCGCGCGGTCGAGCGGTGGGCTTAAGCGACGGCCGCTCCCGCCTTGGCAATCAGGGCCCGCATCGTTGTGACGCACTCGCGCGCGACCTCCACCGGCGGCCGCTCCCATAGCACCGGATTGGGCGCCTCGTAGCTCAGGTGGCCGTCGTAGCCCTTCTCGTTCAGCAGCGCGAGCACGTCGGTCCAGCGCACGATGCCTTGGCCCGGCGGCAACCGGTCGGTCGGACGTTTCACGCCGGCGGCCACCGGTGTCAACGGCGCATCGCTGAACTGAAAGGCGGCGATCTCCTCCCGCGCAACGTCGGCAAAGCCACGGCCCCCGGCACCGCTGCGTTCGAGATGGTAGGCGTCGAGCAGCATGCCGGCGTTCGGCCGGCCGGCGCCGTTGAGGATCTCGCGCAATGCCGCGATCGAATTGATCACGGGGTGCTGCGAGTTGAACTCGATGGCGAGGGTCAGGCCGTATTTGCCGCAAATGTCGGCGCCGCGCTTGAGGTTTTCGATCGCCTCCGACGGCTCGCCGGCGTTCTGGCCGGGCGCGCACATCACCTGCGGACAATTGAGCGCGACCGCGTTTTCGCAGGTCTCCTCCAGCACGTCGAACAGCCGCGTGCTCTCCTCGCCCTTGGCGAACAGCCAGCCGTATTCGCAGCCGAGCGTGCAGACCGGAATCTCGCGCCGCCCGGATGAGATCGAGCACCGCGCCATTCGCCATGCCCCGCTCGTGACAGCGCGTGAAATCAATCCGCCGCAGTTCGACGGCGTCGAAGCCGCCGTCGCGCGCCGCCGCCAACGCAGTTTCAAGGGGCGTGGTGTCAACGGACCAGGTGTGCAGTGCCAGGCGTCCGAATTGCGCCATACGGGATTGTTCCTCGTGATTGATACCGATCGTTTCTAATCCAGCTTCACATTGGCAGCGCGCGCCACCTTGGTCCATTTGTCGATTTCGGACTTGATATAGGCCGCGAATTCCTCCGGCGAGCTGACGGCCGGTTCGAGCCCGGCATTGGCCAGCTGCTTGATCGCCTCCGGATCGGCGAGCGCCTTGCGCATGGCGGCGTTGAGCAGGTCGACCACCGCGCGCGGTGTGCCGGCCGGCGCGGCAAGCCCGAACCAGGACGTCACCTCATAGCCCGGGAAGGTCTCCGCGATGGTCGGCAGGTCCGGATGGTCGGGATGGCGCTTGAGGCTCGACACCGCAATCGCGCGCGCCTTCCCACTCTTCAGCGCCGGCAGCGCCGATGGGGTCGCCGGCATCATCAATTGCGCTTCGCCGCCCATGACGGCGGTCACGCCGGGGCCGCTGCCTTTGTACGGCACGTGCACCATGTTGACGTCGCCCGCCATCGTGCGCAGCAGCTCGACCGCGAGGTGCTGCGACGAGCCCTGCCCCGGCGACGCATAGAACAGCTTGCCGGGATTGGCCTTGGCGTGACCGACAATGTCCTTCAGCGTCTTGAACGGCTGCGCGGCGTTGACGATCAGCAGGTTGGAGGTCTGGCCGGCGCGCCCGATCGGCGCGAAGCCATTGATCGGATCGTAGGGCAGCTTGGCATAGAGCGCCGGATTGACGCCGTGGCTCGAGATGTTGGCGAGGATCAGCGTATAGCCATCGGGCGGCGCCTTGGACGCAAGTTCGCCGCCGAGCAGACCACCGGCGCCAGGACGGTTGTCCACGACCAACTGCTGGCCAAGATTTGTCGAAATCCGCTGGGCAAGCAGGCGCGCGACGGTATCGGTCGCGCTGCCGACCGCCTGCGGCACGATGATCCGGATGGCGGTCTTTTTCGGATAGTCCTGCGCCACCGCCGGCAGCGCCGTGACTGTGATCGACGCGGCGACAGCGATGACGATCCGATGGCTGATGGTCCGCATGACAACCTCCCCTGGAATTTTCACGTCGTTATATTCTTGCGCGCCATAGTCTTGCACGCCGTCGGCGCGAGGTCATGGGTCATGCCGGGTCAGCGCTGTGGCGCCGGGATCCGCCAGTTCACCAGGAACACACCGACAACGCACACCGCCATGCCGACCAGCGCCAACGGCGCAAGCCGTTCGTCGAAGGCCGCGTAGGCCATCAGCGCCGTGAACGGCGGCGTGAGATAGAACAGGCTCACCACGCGCGCCGCCGCCTGGCGCCGGATCAGGAAATACAACAGCCAGATCGCGCTGAACGACAGCACCACAACGAGCCACGCCAGCGCAAACAGAAACTCCGCGGTCCAGGCCACCACCCGGGTTTCGAACAACAGCGCGCCGATGGCGAATGCGACGGCGGCGGCGGCGTACTGAATCAGGAAGCCCGGCCGCCAATCGATCGTGCCGCCGAAACGTTTCTGATAGAGCGTCCCGACCGTGATGCCGATCAACGCCACCACCGCCGCGCTCCAGCCGAGCGCCGTGGTCTCGCCGCCAGCCTTGCCGGAAACGACGAGCGACAACGCCGACAACGCCGAGCAGCAGACCGGTCCATTGCCGCGGGATCACCCGCTCGCCCATGAAGCGGTTGGCCAGCGTCGCGGTCAGCACCGGCTGCAGGCCTACCACCAGCGCCACCAGACCGGCCGGCAATCGCTGGTGAATCGACACGAACACACCGCCAAGATAAAGCCCGTGCACGAACAGCCCGGTGATTGCGCTGTGCCCGATGCCGGCGCGGTCGGGCCACGGCGGGCGCGTCAGCACGATCACAACGGCGATCAGCAGCGCCACGGCCGCCATGCGGATGGTGAGAAAGGTCAGCGGCTCCGCATAAGGCAGCCCGAGCTTCGCACCGATGAATCCGGAGGCCCACAGCACCACGAACACGCCGGGCGCCGCGAACACGGCGAGCTTCTCAATCGAACCGGGCATGATCGTCGGCGGCATCAACCGCCGCAGCTATGCAGACATCGGCGCAGTCGACTTCTTAGCTGCGCCGATGCGGTGGAAGCGGATGTTACTGGGTGTTGAGCTGGTCGAGAAACTTGATGACCAGCGGGATGTTGCTCGGGTGCTGGACCGACTGCACTTCGGACAATTCCGCGTTCAGGCTCTCCAGCGCCTTCTTGCGCTCGTCCGGTTTCATGGTCTTGTCGGCCTGCACCGCCGCGATCTCCTTTTTGATCATGGCGATCGGGTCGGTGTACTGCCTGGTCTTCGGGTCGACGCCATCGAGCACAGCCACGATGCTGACGACCACCTGATCGTATTCGTCCAGATCCTTGAAGCCATGTTTCTGCACTGCCGCGCTGACCGCCGCCAGCACCTTGGGATCGGGCTTGCCGCCACCCGCCTCCAGCTTCTCGAACAGCGGCGCCATGTCCTTGAAGGCGGCGACATATTGCTGGACCTGTTTGGCCGTGAGTTGGATCTGGCTCGGAGCCTGTCCTTGTCCCTGCGCCACCGCCCGGCCGGCGTTTAACGCGACTGTCGTGACCGCCGCGATGGCCAGAACCGCCAGAAAGGCCCGCCGCAGACGGGAGAAGCGCAAGCCATCGGCTCGTCGTGTCGACATCGTCAGTGCTCCGTTGTTGTGCGATCGAAGAGTTGTGCGATCCAAGAGTGTGCGATCAAGAAACGCCCCGCAGGGACCTCACCGGCCATGGTCTTGCGTGGTTGGGTCAAAGGTAAGGCAATAACCGGCTATCAGGAAGGTCCGCCACGGTATTTTCCGCAAACGGCCACTTCCGCAAGCGGCTGGCCTCAGGTAACGAACGCATAAATTCAAGGAACCCAAAGAATCCAAGGATCGCGCGGACGCTGTTACTCGAACGCCGCATCCACCGGCACCCGATAGCCGTTGGCGAGCCGGTTGGTTTCGTTCGCCATGCCGACCACCGCCATCAGCTCGCCGAACATCGCTTCGCTCATGCCGGCCTTGCGCGCGCCCGCGGTGTGGCTGGCGATGCAATAGTCGCAGCCATTGGTGACGCTGACCGCGACATAGATCATCTCCTTGGTCAGCGCATCGAGCGCGCCCGGCTGCATCACCTCCTTCACGCTCTCCCAGGTGCGCTTGAGCAGCGCCGGATCGCGCGCGAGATATTTCCAGAAGTTGTTCACGTCCGGCACGTTGCGGGTGGCTTTGATGTCGTCGAACACGGCGCGGACCGCCGGCGACGCGTCGGCGTAGTCGATGGGGGTCGAGGTGGACATGCGAGGGCTCCGTGATGGACCGGGGACAGAAGCCTGCCCCAGGCCGGTCCGCCGGGAAACCCGTCCCGTGTGGTCGACCGTCCGGTCCCTGACGGTAACCGGATCGGATCACGGCCCCCGCGCGGGCAAAAAGGTTTGGATAGCCACGGTGCTGCCCCAATGGATTCCCGACTTTGCCTTGGTCGGGTGTTGCGCTGACCCTCGTGGGGTTTCTTGATGGGGGTGGTTCAATGGACACAATCGCGTTTTGTCACGCTGAAGCGAGCGTCTGTCTGCGCCGGGCCAACACCGACACCAATGAAAGCGACAAGCCGCTCTGGGCCACGCTGGCGCAATCCTGGCTACAGCTCGCCGAACAAGCCGACCGGGTGAACAACAACGTCTGCGCTCCGCGCAGCTCGAGCGCGCGGTCGAAGAAGCGCTGACCTAGCCGGCGATCGCCCTCTCGATAGTCGTATCATGGATGCCCGGGGCTTCGCCCGGGCATAGTAGCCGCCGGCTGCTTGGCACTAGACCCAGCCGCCCTTCGCCATCAGCGCCGCGCGGCGAGGATGACGACAATCCGATCAGCTCGTATGCAGGATCGAGCGGACGGTCTTGAGCTTCCTTCGCTCACTGTCGGCGCCTGCCCTGCCCGCACCGCTTTGCGCCACGACAGGAACTCGATGGTCGGCACCGCCGACAGGATCGCCACCAGGATGAACACCGATAATTTCGTCAGGAAGGCGTGGCTCGAAGTAGTAGGCCGCGCCCTTCTCGAAATAGAACACGCGCAACAGCCCGACGATCAGCAGCGCCGTGGCGGACACGCCGAGCACCGCATCGGTGACCAGCAGCCGGAGCGCGTTCGCGCGCGTGATCTCCTGGCGGATCAGAACGAACTCGACCGCGACCGCCGACACCAGCGTGAACGCCAGCGCGTGATGCAGAAAGGCGAACAGCGTGGACATGGTCAGCACCTATCGGTTCAGCACGATCGAGACTGTCTGTGGATACCTTCACTCAGTTCGACAACGAAGGGAACAAAATCACGGCAATGGCATTTTCTGGTCATCGATTTGGAGCAATGGAGGCCACCCATGCCCTACGCCCGTGCGCGGCGATTTTTCTGACGCCGCCTTCGGTACCGGTGTTTTTCATTTCGATCGTGCTCGCCATCCTGGCGCTGCTGGTGACTTATGGTTATGTCACCGCCATCCGCTCGTCCTATGCGTTTGCCGTGCTGCTGATCAGCTATGCGCTGCTGATGATCGGATGCCTGTTCCGACGCGTGTAACATGCGTCGGGTTCCCGTCGCCGCAGAAATTCACCGGCATCAGCGCACAAAAGGCGCGCTCGTTGACTACCTTATGAGGCTTCCACAACCTCAGCGAAGGGAGCAACGGATGACCGTGAAGCCAATCCCCGAAGGTTATCACACCGCCACCCCCTATCTCGTCATCAAGGGCGCGGACAAGACCATTGAATTTCTCAAGAAGGCGTTCGGCGCCGAGCTGGCGTTCGAGCCGATGACCCGCCCGGACGGCAAGATCATGCACGCCGACCTCAAGATCGGCGACTCGCACGTGATGCTCGGCGAAGCGAGCGAGCAGCACCCGGCGATGCCGGCGATGGTTCACCTTTATGTGCCGAACGTCGACGCCGTCTACCAGCGCGCCATCGCCGCCGGCGGCACCTCGGCGATGGAGCCGGCCGATCAGTTCTACGGCGACCGCGGCGGCAGCGTGAAGGACCCGTCCGGCAATCACTGGCACATCGCGACGCACATCGAGGACGTGCCGATGGCGGAGCTCAAGAAGCGCGCCGAGGCGATGTACAAGCAGCAGAAGGGCAAGGCGGCGTAACAGCGGAACAGATTTGCAGAGAATGTAGGGCGCAATAGCGAAGCGTATTGTGCCGCCTTTAAAAAAACACGGGACGGACTGGCGGATTACGCTGCGCTAATCCGCCCTACACGCTCTTTCCCATCGGATAATCTATAGCAACAGTTTGCCATTTTAGAGCTACTCGACAACGCTAATCACACCGGCAACTGTCGTGCTTGCGGCCGGCAATTCCACCCGCTTGCCGCGCAGTTGCGTGAAAGTCTTGGCGACCGCGGAACGGTCTGGCAATTCCGTAGTCGAAAGTGTCCGAACTTGAGATTTTTCGTTGCGCCATTCCGAAAGTGTCTTTCCGTCATATTTCCAGTAGTCAGGGCCCGCAATCGCTGACCAACCGAGCCCTTTTTCGTGAGCAATATCTAGCGCCGAACTAGATAGGCTATGCTTGGTCCTCGAAATTCCACCCAGCGGTCGTTCTTAACTGTACATGTGATTGAATCATCAACTGATTGGAAAGGATTTTTATCCTGGCCGCGATCCCTATACCGAAAAGCGAAAATGTGATTTGCGTTTTTTCGCTTCGAACTAAATACGACCTCCTTCCAAAAGCGCTCTTAAACAATTCGATTCTAGGGAGTAACATTCTTAATGCACAAGAGTTCAATTATTGCCTTTGGCTTGTCCGGAGAAATCTTGAAAAACTCTCGATTTTCGCACACGATGATCGCCAAAGGCTTCGTGGATTGCCCTTTCAACCTTCGCCGCATCGGTTACCTCGGCTGCGTAGAAACATTCAAAGGGGAGCGGCAAACATGTGTTGTCTAATGATTTGATGCGATCAGCGTAGCTTCCATTTTTGATCCGATTCCTACAAGGTTTGGATCGCAGCGTTCGTCAAGACATACACAACCCCAGACATAATATCTCCCCAACACCGGCAGATTGTCGTGCTTCCTGCCCGGCAGTTCGACGCGCTTGCCGCGCAGCGCACGGGCGATGCGCGGGCGGGTCGCGCGCGGCAGGATCACATCGTCGATATAGCCGCGCTCGGCGGCAACTGATAACGAAGCCAAGGTACATTATCGAGGCTCAAGACGAACCGGCGCCTGCTGATCCAAGAGCCGATTTAAGGTCGGATCGTCTCTAACTGCCGGGCGCGGGATCGCCTTCGGTCGGGCCGTGGTTAGACGCTCGGCCGTGACGGGAGACGGGACTTGGTAGACGGGAATGGGCACCGGGTCGCCCGCCGGTGGGGCAATAGCGACTGTCAAACGGTGCGTCAATCCCACGACCCATTGGCGCCCACATCAACGTCGACACGAACGAAAGAGAACCCGAG
The DNA here is from genome assembly GCA_963732655.1 of uncultured Acidobacteriota bacterium. GTDB lineage: Bacteria > Actinomycetota > Acidimicrobiia > Acidimicrobiales > SHLQ01 > CAVTWS01. The sequence goes on from CAVTAI010000017.1 coordinate 1,458,610, forward strand.
ACGCGTCGCCGGAGTGGCGATGAGCTGAAACTCGGTCGTGTAAGACATGCGGCATGCCGCCCTTTTTCAGCATGAACGCAACGTGGACTTGGGCAACCAGCTTGCCAACCCGAAGCCGGCCTCTGAGATGCGTGGAGAGCGCGCGCACTCATCAAGTTTGGCAGCAACGGCGCTCATGGAGGTCGTGAAATCCAAATGAGCATTGCGATGATTGCGGCGTGAGAGCCCGAGACTTGGCGTTAGCTTGACAGACGAGGGGCTGTGCGGAAATCGACTACACAGCGCGTCCATCGACTCCGATTTCTCGTGACAAGAGTCGTTAGATTTTCCAAAGCCGACTAACACGCGCCAACTCGGTGCATTTGTCGGCTTAAGATCAGGATCAGTTGCAACAGTCGCTAGTTCGCATTCAATCGCTTTCCGCACTTCGTCATCTTCGACTGATGCCCTCCTCAACCGTGAGGCGGATGAATGTGACAGCCCGGAAGCCAAGCCGCGTTCAGCAGACCCCATACCCAAATGGACCGCCTAATGTGCATTGTACCCCCCGTTTCTACTCCCGGGGGCAAGGACAGCAACTTATACGGGAAATGTAAAGGGGCGATCTAATAGAAGTCGTGATATCCTCACACCGGCAAATTATCGTGCTTCCTCGCCGGCATCTCCACCTGCTTGCCGCGCAGCATCGCCAGCGCGCGGGCGATGCGCGCGCGCGTCGCGTGCGGCATGATCACGTCGTCGATATAGCCGCGCTCGGCGGCGACGAACGGCGACAGGAAGCGCTCCTCGTATTCCTTGGTGCGCGCGGCGATCTTGTCCGGCGTCGCCGATGTCGGCGCGGAAGATGATCTCGACCGCGCCCTTCGCGCCCATCACCGCGATCTGCGCGGTCGGCCAGGCGTAGTTGACGTCGCCGCCGACGTGCTTCGACGCCATCACGTCATAGGCGCCGCCGAACGCCTTGCGGGTGATCACGGTGACCAGCGGCACCGTCGCCTGGCTGAATAGGCGAACAGCAGCTTGGCGCCGTGCTTGATCAGCCCGCCATATTCCTGCGCGGTGCCCGGCAGGAAGCCCGGCACGTCGACGAAGGTCACGATCGGAATGTCGAAGGCGTCGCAGAAGCGCACGAAGCGCGCGGCCTTGCGCGAGGCGTCGCTGTCGAGCACGCCGGCCAGCACCATCGGCTGGTTGGCGACGAAGCCCACGGTGCGGCCGGCGATGCGGCCGAAGCCGGTGACGATGTTCTTGGCGAAGGCCTCCTGCAGATCTCGAAGAAGTCGCCCTCGTCCACGACCTTCAGGATCAGCTCCTTGATGTCGTAGGGCTTGTTCGGGATTGTCCGGGATCAGCGTGTCGAGCGACAGGTCCTCGCGCTCGATGTCGTCGTAGCGTCGGCCATTCCGGCACGCCGGCCTCGTTGTTCGCCGGCAGGAAGTCGATCAGCCGGCGCATCTGCAGCAGGCACTCGACGTCGTTGTCGTAGGCGCCGTCGGCGATCGACGGATTTGGTGGTGTGCACCGAGGCGCCGCCGAGCTCCTCCGCGGTCACCACCTCGTTGGTCACGGTCTTCACCACGTCGGGGCCGGTGACGAACATGTAGCTGGTGTCGCGCACCATGAAGATGAAGTCGGTCATCGCCGGCGAATAGACGTCGCCGCCCGCGCACGGCCCCATGATGACGCTGATCTGCGGGATGACGCCCGAGGCGATGCACGTTGCGCTTGAACACCTCGCCATAGCCGCCGAGCGCGGCCACGCCCTCCTGGATGCGCGCGCCGCCGGCGTCGAACAGGCCGATGATCGGCGCGCGCGCCTTCATCGCCATGTCCTGGATCTTGATGATCTTCTGCGCATGCGTCTCGGACAGCGAGCCGCCGAACACGGTGAAATCCTTGGCGAACACGAACACGGTGCGGCCGTTGACCGTGCCCCAGCCGGTGACCACGCCGTCGCCGGGGATTTTCGGTCTTCTCCATGCCGAAGTCGGTGGAGCGGTGCTCGACGAACATGTCGAACTCCTCGAACGAGCCCTTGTCGAGCAGGAGCTCGATGCGCTCGCGCGCGGTCAGCTTGCCGCGCTTGTGCTGCGCCTCGATGCGCGCCTGGCCGCCGCCCTGCGCGCGCCTGCGCGCGGCGCTGCTTCGAGCTTGTCGAGGATGTCTTTCATGGACCCGCCGGGGAATGTGCCGAAATGACCATTGTCTCATATCATGGCCGCAGGTCCGCCGCGATTGGCGGTGCGGCCGTTGTTCCAGGAGAAAATCGAGGCGCGGACTGTGGATCGTGGTGACCCGGCTGGGCGGAGAAACGCGATGGCGGTGCCATCGACCGCGCCGGCGTTAACGCCCCATTAGCCTACCTTTCACACCATGTGGGGAGTTCGGCGGATCGCCCTCCCGCGAACAAACTTCCGTGCTCTTTCAACGCGCGGGACGAGTTGGAGGGGACATCATGAAATTCACGCTTGCCGCCGCGGCCGTTGCCGCGGTCCTTGCCTTTGCGCCGACGGCCGCGCATGCGGACCGCGCGGTCAATACCGGACTCGGCGTCGGCAGCGGCTTGCTGGTGTTCGGGCCGATTGGCGCTGTCGTCGGCGGCGTTGTCGGCTACACCGCCGGCGAAGGTATCGCACGCTCTTGGGGCCTGTCGCGCTCGCACAAGCCGCCGCGCAAGATCCGCGACGCAACTAGTGGCTGCACACAACTAGCGCTTGTCGCAGCTCGCGCCGCGCGGCGCGCTACCCGAATGGCGAAGGCGGTCAGTTGATCGCTAGCAGGCGGTGGTCCGGCCGCACTTCGTAGAAGTGCTCGACCACCGTGTCGCGCGCGCCACGCGTCCCGCGATCCGGATCGTGCACCAGCACGCAGGCCACATAATCCACCTCGCGGTCGCGGCCCTTGGTCTCGGGCATCTCGATCCATTGCGACGCCAGTGAACGGCAGATCGGGCGAGCGACATCGCGAACCCAATAGCCGCCGTCGGCAGCAACCGCGCCAATCAGCATGGTCTTGGGCTCGCCGCGCCGCCACCGCACCAGACAGAGTTCGGCCCGGCCGAGCCGTGGCGGCGCATCGGCAAATTGCGCGCCCGCGTCGGGCTGGTCCTGCGACCAGCACCACAGCGTCACCCAATCGAAATCGTTGAAGTTGAACCATTGCGGCGATTGCTTCGCGAAACGATCCCGGACCATCTGACCCACATCGCGCTGGCCATCGCGCTTGCCTGATACTTTCATGGCGAACGGGAAGCGGGCCATGTCGTCGCGGTGCGGCCCGACAAGAAAGATGCCGAACACATCCTGCACGCGCGCCTTGATCTCGGCCGTGGCGACGACTTTCCCGTCGACCGTGGTGATGACCGTGCCGGTGCCGCTGTTGAATGACGTCGAGGCGCCGGGGCCGAATTTCTTTTTGGCCGCTTCGGTCAGTACTCCCAAATCGGCGAGGGTCATCGCGTAGTTGGTCGCGACCGCCCGGCCCGACAGCAGCCGCGAGCGCGGCTCGAAATCATCCGCCGCGAGCGCAAGCCCGACGCACGCTCCGCAGATGAGCAGGACCAGGCAAGTCGCAGATTCGATCCCAGGATGCACGCTTTGCTCCAAGAGCTATTGCTCTACGACGCACTGTCGCTTCAGACACTGGAGAAACCGATTTAACTGGCCACGCTGAGGCCCCGGTAAATCTCCCGGCGCAATTCAACGCAGCACCGTTAAGGGCTCAGCAACGCCAGCACCGTCGCCGCCGCCTGCATTTCAGCCTCGCGGGCGGCGCGGCGTTCCAGCGCCTGCGCGTCCTCGCCCCACTGCGCGATGTTCCAGTCCTCGTCGACATGGGCGGCAGCCCAGGCGTCGGCTGCCGACATATGGCCTTGCGCCAGCGCGAGGGCGATCAGCGCCGAGCCGGTCAAGGTGGTGACGGCGTGGACCGCGCCGAGCCGCCATGGCTCGGCGGGTATGGCCCTCGCCGCGGCAGCGAGCGCATCGTCAGGCTGCTTCACGAACATCACGCCCTCGCCAAGCACCAAGCGCGCGCCAAGCGCATCGCGCGCCCAGGCGATCAGCGGGTCCCAATGCTGCGCCTGGCGTTCGACCAAACCGGCCGGGCTTCCGGCGCGATAGCAGATCAGGTCGGAGGCCAGGAATTTCGCGACCTCGGCCTGCACCGCTTCGACCACATCGGCGACGCCGTCGATGATGGAATTGGCCAGCCGCGTCAGCGGCATGGTTGCCGGATCGACCACCTCACGCTGCGCGTTCCATTCGTCCGCCAGCGCCTGCGCCAATGGCTCGACCGGGGCGGCCAGGGCCCGGCGCGCCGGGGTCCGCACCGGACGGCCATCCAGCAGCGACCGCATAGCCGCCAGGCTGCTTGTCCACCCCGGCGGCCTGATAGAAGCGCCGCCGCAGCTGCGGGCGCATGGAGCGCCTTGCCGCCTCGGTGGGGTCGAGCGGCTGGTTCGCAAAGATATCGTCGAAAATGTCGCGCATCTTAACCTTTCGGCTATCAGCCGCCCCCGCGCGAGGTCAACACTTCTTTATATTTCAATCGCTTACCGAGAGATCTTGCCACCCCTAGCCGGCCTCACTGTGGCCTTGCTGCATCGCCATCTGATGGAGCCATCTGGAGCCTCCTCCGTTACCTTGGAAATGGTGGAATTCGAGGCTTCGGCCCGGTAGATTGCCGGCCGGAATCGGCAGCATAAGCCGATCACGAAGGGATAAGACCGGCCGGCGCCTGATCGCGTGAGGCTTGCACAGGTCGCATCAGGGGTACGGGCACGAGGAGTCAATGAGGAATACCGACATTGCGGCGCCCGACTACTTCCACAAGGTCGTGGATTGCCAATGGGCGTGCCCGGCGCACACCCCCGTCCCCGAATACATCCGGATGATTGCGGCGGGCCGCTTCAGCGACGCCTACATGGTCAACTGGAAGTCGAATGTGTTTCCCGGAATTCTCGGGCGCACCTGCGACCGTCCTTGCGAGCCGGCCTGCCGGCGCG